>NZ_CP059848.1:0-5868070 GCF_020541125.1 Achromobacter sp. 77 | reverse complement strand
GTCGCTCTTACTCAAACCTCGATTCTACCTTGCCTGGGCTGGGGTTATCCACAGGGAGGGCCATAAGCGTCTACATGGCGCCCCCTTAACTGTTTGACAAGACAGGGAAAACTTGCTGAAATGGTGGGCTTTTCCGAATTCTGTCTGTCAGAAGGTTTCGCAGAAAGCTGGCCGGACACGCTCCTACAAGAGCAATTTGTCCGGTTTTTAGCTTTGCTGAATAGGTCGCCCGAGATGAAATTCTCGGTACAGAGCCCCGTCTTAGAGTCGTTTTTCGCACCGGTTGCGAAACCCGTTGCAAAAATGCTCCTAGATACCCGCTTCTGCTTAGCGCGACGTGGAACCCTCCGGGCAGGTCCCTTCTGACTTTGTTCTTTTTGTGGATCGTCCATGAAACGCACCTACCAACCTTCCGTTACCCGCCGCAAGCGCACCCATGGCTTTCGCGTGCGCATGAAAACCCGCGCTGGCCGCGCGATCCTGAGCGCCCGTCGCGCCAAGGGCCGCAAGCGTCTGGCCGTCTAAGTCCAGTTTTCCGGTTTTCCGGAATCTGACTTTCGCACGGACCGACCATATTGCAAGACCTCTCGCAATCCTGTCCCGGTTCCGCGCAACCGCCTGACCCGCAGTCCATGCCGCGCTCCACGCTTCCTCCGGAGGCGCGGCTGCATCGCCCCTCCGAGTTTGCCGCCGCCCTCAAAGGCCGGCGTCTTGCCCGAGGGGCATTCTTCATTGTGAGCGCGGCTCCCAATGATCTGCCTCCCGGCCAGGACGCCTGTGCGCGCCTGGGACTCGTCATCGCCAAGCGGTTTGCCGCCCACGCCACCACGCGCAACGCCTTGAAGCGGGTTATCCGCGAAGCGTTCCGCCATCGGCGCCTGGCGCTGCCGGCGAAAGATTACGTCGTGCGCCTGCACAGCAAGGTCGCTCCCGCCACGCTCACGGCGCTGAAACGCGCCGCCAGAGCCGAAGTGGACGCTCACTTTGAGCGCATCGCGCGATGATCAAGGCTCTACTCATTGCCCCGATCCGGTTCTACAGGTTTTTCCTGAGTCCCTGGATCGGCAGGCAGTGCCGTTTTACTCCGACCTGCTCGGCGTACGCGATCGAAGCGATCGAGCGCCACGGTGCATGGCGCGGCTTCTGGATGGCGGTCCGGCGCATAGGCCGGTGCCATCCCTGGTCACCCGGCGGGCTGGATCCGGTTCCGCCGGCCGAGGGAACCAACGACGCCCGGTGCTGCTCCCACAGCCACCGCATCGAGCACGATTGACGCTAAACTGGCGGGCTTTGCTGGCCCGTATTCACTTCAGTAGGCACCATGGATATCCGACGAACCGTCCTCTGGATGATTTTTTCCTTTTCGCTGTTGCTCCTTTGGAACAACTGGCAAATCCATAACGGCAAGCCGTCGCTGTTCGGGGCCCCGCCCGCGGCCAGCACGACCGAGTCTCCGGCTGCCGCCAACAATGCGACGCCGTCCGTGCCCAGCGCGCCGACCGCGACCGCCGCACCGGCCTCCACGGTGCCTGGCGCCGCTACTCCCGTCCCCACGCGTTCCGAAGAAGTCGTCATCACCACCGACGTGCTGCGCCTGACCTTCGACACGATGGGCGCCCAGCTGGTGCGCGCCGAGCTGCTGAAGTATCCGGCCACCGGCCAGCCCGACAAGCCCACCGTGCTTCTGGACCGCTCGGCGGGTCTGAACTACGTGGTGCAGACCGGCGTGGTCGGCGCACCCAGCGGCCAGAGCTTCCCCACGCACCAGACGCCGTTCCGCCTGGTCTCGCAAGAACGCGAACTGACCGGCGACAACCTGGTCGTCACGTTCGAAGGCGAATCCGGCGGCGTAAAGGTCACCAAGACGTTCACCCTGCATCGCGGCCGCTACGACATCGACGTGCGCCATGACCTGGCCAACGTCGGCGCCGCCCCCGTGGCCCCGTCCCTGTATCTGCAGATCGAGCGCGACGGCAACGATCCGGCCGATACGTCCAGCTTCTATCACACGTTCACGGGCTTTGCCGTCTACTCGGAACAGGACAAGTTCCAGAAGAGCACGTTCAGCGACATCCAGAAGAAGAAGGCCAGCTACATCAAGCAGGCGGACAACGGCTGGATCGCCGTGGTCCAGCACTACTTCGCCACGGCCTGGGTGCCCCCGCAAGGCAAGCCGCGCACGAACGAACTGCTCGAAGTCCAGCCCAACCTGTACGCCGGCCGCAGCATCGAAGCCGTCGGCGAGATCGCCCCGGGCGCCGCCGCACGTGTCGACTCGCACCTGTGGGTCGGTCCGCAAGACCAGAAGGCCATGGCCGCGCTGGCCCCGGGCCTGGAACTGGTCGTCGACTACGGCTGGCTGACCATTATTGCCAAGCCGCTCTTCACCCTGATGACCTGGCTGCACTCCATCCTGGGCAACTGGGGCTGGACGATCGTCGCGCTGACCGTGCTGATCAAGGCCGTGTTCTACCCGCTGGCCGCCGCCAGCTACCGCTCGATGGCCCGCATGAAGCAGGTGGCTCCGCGCCTGCAGGCCCTGAAGGAAAAGTACGGCGACGACAAGCAGAAGCTCAATGCGGCCATGATGGAGATGTACCGCACCGAAAAGATCAACCCGCTGGGCGGCTGCTTGCCGATGGTGGTTCAGATTCCGGTGTTCATCTCGCTGTACTGGGTGCTGCTGGCCAGCGTGGAAATGCGCGGCGCGCCGTGGATCCTGTGGGTGCACGACCTGTCCGTCCGCGATCCGTTCTTCATTCTGCCCGCCATCATGATGGCGACCATGTTCCTGCAGATCAAACTGAACCCGACGCCGCCGGATCCCATCCAGGCCAAGGTCATGATGATCATGCCGCTGGTGTTCGGCGGGATGATGTTCTTCTTCCCGGCCGGCCTGGTGCTGTACTGGTGCGTCAACAACATCCTGTCGATTGCGCAGCAGTGGTCGATCACCCGCGCCATCCAGAAGAAATCGGAAGTGGCGGCCAATCGCTGATCGCCCTTCAGAAACAAGAAACCGGCCTTTCGAGGCCGGTTTTTTTTCGCCCGTTGCGATTGAAACGCGGAAGGCACGTTCAGCACTTTCCATGCCCATGAGGCATATACATAGGTATTACTTATCGCCAAAGCAGGATCAATCAACTTCACACAGCGAATCCTGGCACCTATGATGGCTCTGAATTTGCCCTCCGGCGTCCTGCCCGCCGGAGTTTTTGCTGCAACGCGCGCGGCCCGCAAGGCGGATCCGCGACATCCAGGAATGACTTAGGGAGTGTGCCATGACCGACAAGAAGCCTTTGACCACCGCCTCGGGCGCCCCAGTGCCGGACAACAACAACACCTTGACCGCCGGCCCGCGCGGTCCAGCCCTGCTGGAAGATTTCTGGCTCATTGAAAAACTTGCCCACTTCGACCGCGAACGCATCCCCGAGCGCGTCGTCCATGCCAAGGGCTCCGGCGCCTACGGCACCTTTACCGTCACCCACGACATCAGCCGCTACACCCGCGCCAAGATCTTTTCCCAGGTCGGCAAGCAGACGCCGCTCTTTCTGCGCTTTTCGACGGTCGCCGGCGAACGCGGCGCCGCCGACGCCGAACGCGACGTGCGCGGATTTGCGATCAAGTTCTACACCGAGGAAGGCAACTGGGACCTGGTGGGCAACAACACGCCGGTCTTCTTCATCCGCGACCCCCTGAAGTTCCCCGACTTTATCCACACCCAGAAGCGCGATCCGAAGACCAACCTGCGCAACGCCACGGCCGCCTGGGATTTCTGGTCGCTCAACCCCGAATCGCTGCATCAGGTCACCACGCTGATGAGCGATCGCGGCATCCCCGCCAACCTGCGCCAGCAGCACGGCTTCGGCTCGCATACGTTCAGCTTCATCAACGCCAACAACGAGCGCTTCTACGTGAAGTTCCACTTCAAGTCGCAGCAGGGCATCGCCTGTCTGACGGACGAGGAAGCCGCGCAGGTCGTCGCCCATGACCGCGAAAGCTCGCAGCGCGACCTGTTCCAGAACATCGAAGAGGGCAACTTCCCGAAGTGGACGCTGAAGGTGCAGATCATGCCCGAGGCCGAAGCGGCGACGTATCACATCAACCCCTTCGACCTGACCAAGGTCTGGCCGCATGGCGACTATCCGCTGATCGAAGTCGGCGTGCTGGAACTGAACCGCAACCCCGAAAACTACTTTGCCGAGGTCGAGCAGGCCGCGTTCACGCCGGCCAACGTGGTGCCGGGCATCGGCTTCTCGCCAGACAAGATGCTGCAGGGCCGCCTGTTCTCGTATGGCGACACGCACCGCTATCGCCTGGGCATCAACCATCACCAGATCCCGGTGAACGCGCCCAAGTGCCCGTTCCACAGCTTCCATCGCGACGGCGCGGGCCGCGTGGACGGCAACGCCGGGGCCACCATCAACTACGAGCCCAACAGCGCGGGCGAGTGGAAGGAAACCCCGTCCGCGGCCGAACCGCCGCTGGCGCTGGACGGCCAGGCCGCGGCCCGCTGGAACCATCGGGTCGACGACGACTACTACTCGCAGCCGGGCGCGTTGTTCCGCCTGATGACGCCGGCGCAGCAGGAGCAGCTCTTTGGCAACATCGGCCGCCACATGGCGGGCGTGCCCGAAGTCATCCAGCGCCGCCAGCTGGATCACTTCAAGAAGGCCGACCCGGCCTATGCCGAAGGCGTGGCCAAGGCGCTGGGGCTGAAGCTGTAAACGTTACGCGCCAACCATGAAAAAAAGGGGCGGCATCATGGCCGCCCCCTTTTTCATTCTGATCGCTCGATCACTGCAACAATCACCGCTGCATCCCCCAACGCCGAACCGTCAGCCGTTCCAGCGTATCGAACGCCAGGTTTTCCACAAGCAGCCCAATGATGACCACCGCGGCCAGGCCTGCGAACACCCGGTCTGTGTATAACTCGTTGCGGTTCTGAAAGATGTACCAGCCCAATCCGCCCTTGCCGCTGGACGCGCCAAACACCAGTTCGGCGGCGATCAGCGTGCGCCACGCAAACGCCCAACCAATCTTCAACCCGGCCAGAATGGCGGGCAGCGCGGCCGGCACCAGAATCTGCAGCACATAGCGCAACCCGGTCAGCCCGTAATTGCGCCCCGCCATCCGCAGGGTGTCAGACACTCCCAGAAAGCCCGCATACATGTTCAGCGCCAACGCCCATAGCACCGAGTGAATCAGCACGAACACCAGGCTGCCTTCGCCCAACCCGAACCACAGCAACGCCAGCGGCAACAGGGCGATCGCCGGCAGGGGATTGAACATCGCGGTCAGTGTGGACAGCAGATCGCGGCCGAACCGCGTGGACACCGCCAGCGTCGTCAGCACAAAGGCCAGCACGACACCCGCCAGGTAGCCCTGCACCAGCACGCGCATCGACTGACCGGCGCGCGCCAGCAGCTCACCGCTGGTCACGCCCTCGACAAAGGCCTGGGCGGTCTGCCAGGCGCCGGGCAACAGCAGGTCGTTGTCGGTGTAGCGCGCCGCCAGTTCCCACACCACCGCCAACAGGGCAAGGATCACGCCCTTGCGCAGGGCGGCATGCTGCCACAGTCGTTCGTGCCAGGGCAGCGGCGTCTCGGCGGCCTGCGGGGGCAGGGGCGGCAGGTCGTATTCCACTTCGGGGCGGATAAACGCCGATCCGGCATGGCTGATGCTCATGCGCGCTCCTTTCATGCCGCCGCGCGCTCGGCCTGAGCCAACGGCGGGGTATCGAACAACAGGTCGTGAATGCGGCGCGACGCCGATTGAAAAGCGGCCGATCCCTGGCTGTGCAGGTCAAAGCTGTGCGCATTCAGTTCGGCGCGCACACGGCCCGGATGCGGGGACAGCAACAGAATGCGGCTGCCCAGCACCAGCGCCTCTTCGATGGAATGGGTGACAAACAGCAGCGTGAACCGCACGTCGTCCCACAGCGCCATCAGTTCCTCCTGCATGCGCCGCCGCGTCAGCGCATCCAGCGCGGCAAACGGCTCATCCATCAGCAGCACGCGCGGCTGCATGGCCAGCGCCCGCGCAATGGCCACGCGCTGCTTCATGCCGCCAGAAAGCGTATGGGGATAAGCATCCGCAAACGCCGCCAGCCCGACCTTGTCCAGGTAGTGCATCGCCCGTTCGTCGGCCTCGCGCCGATTGAGCTTGCGCGACGCCACCAGCGGAAACGCCACGTTCTGGCGCAGCGTCTTCCACGGCGGTAGCTGGTCGAACTCCTGGAACACCACGATGCGGTCCGGGCCCGGCCCCTGAACCGTCTTGCCGTCGATCGCGATCCGTCCCTCGGTCGGTTCGATGAATCCGGCGATCGCCTTGAGCAGCGTCGATTTCCCGCAGCCGGACGGCCCCAACAGGATGAATCGCTCGGCGCCATGCACGTCGAAGCTGACCTGATGCGTCGCCCGCACGCGCCGCTCGCGCGTCTTATATTCGATCGACACCTTATCCACAGCCAGCAAAGGCGAGGGCCGATCAACGTTATCCACAGGGGTGGCGCGGCTCACGGCCATGTCAGCTTCCCTGCGCCGTGACGGGATCGTCGAAGAAGTAGTCGCGCCAGCTTGCCGGCGCATGTTTGATCGCGCCGACCTTGTGCATGAACTGCGCCAGCGCGTAGGTGTTCTGCGGCGCCAGCTTGAACTGCACGTCGGGATTCTTGATGACCTTGATGAGGAAGTCGCGGTCCTGCTTGGCGCCCGTGACCCGCAGATAGATGTCCGCCGCCTGTTCCGGATGGGCCGCCGCAAAACTGGCCGCCTCTTTCAAGGCTTCCTGAAAGGCCTTGTAGGTCTTGGGATTCTCGCGGCGGAATTTCTCGGTGGCAAAGAGCACGGTGGACGAACTGGGTCCGCCCAGCACGTCGTACGAATTGAGCACGATGCGCGCCTTCGGGTTTTCGGCCAGTTCCTGCTCCTGGAAGGGCGGGTTGCCAAAATGGCCCGTAATTTCCGTGCCGCCGGCGATGATGGCGGCCGCCGCGTCCGGGTGCGGCAGCGCCACCGAGATCTTGTCCAGCTTGTTGTACTGCGCATCGCCCCACAGCTTGGCCGATGCCAGTTGCAACACGCGCGACTGCACCGACACCCCGACCGCCGGCACGGCGATGCGATCCTTGTCCGTGAAGTCGGCAATCGTCTTCACGTTGGGATTGTTGGTCACCAGGTAGTACGGGAAGTTGCCCAGCGACGCCACGCCCTTCACGTTCTGCTTGCCGTGCGTGCGATCCCAGATCGTCAGCAGCGGGCCCACACCCGCCCCCGCGATATCCACAGCCCCGGACAGCAGCGCATCGTTGACGGCCGCGCCGCCGGACAGCTTGGCCCATTCGACCGAGATATCCACACCTTCGGCCTTGCCGTGCTTTTCGATCAGCTGCTGGTCCCGTGCGACGTTCAGCAGCAGATAGACGATGCCGTATTGCTCGGCAATCCGGATGCGTCCTTCGGCCTGGGCGGGCGTGGGCGAAGCCAGCGCCAGCACGGCGAGCATCAGCGCCAGGCCGGCGCCCGTGGCGGTCTGGACCAGTCGATCCCGTAGCGTGGAGGTCAAACGCATGGCGTTCCTTGTGGATAAGTGGTGTGAGGTCACGAGCGCGGCGTCAGAAGGGCGCATCGCCCTCGATCGTCGTGCGGTAGAGCTTGCGGCGCAGGTGATCGGGCGTGCCGCCGGCCAGGTGGATCAGCGACCGGTTGTCCCAGAACACCAGGTCATGCGGCTGCCACTGATGGCGGTAGATATGCTCTGGACGCACGCTGTGGATAAACAACTCGTTCAGCAGCGCGCGGCTTTCGTCGTCCGGCAGGCCCTCGATCCGGGTCGTGAAGCCTTCGCTCACAAACAGCGCGCGCCGGCCGTTCTCGGGGTGCGTGCGCACCACGGGATGCACCACCTCCTGCACCTGCGCAATCTGCGCTGCACTCAGATTCGGGCGCCAGTTGCCTTCCTTCTGCAGTTGGCCGTATTGCGCCAGATAGGAATGCACGCCGCGCTTGCCGTCGATGGCGTTCTTGAGCGCCTGCGGCAGCGTGTCGTAGGCCAGGTGCATGTTCGCGAACAAGGTGTCTCCGCCTTCGGCAGGCAGTTCCTGTGCGTGCAGCAGCGAACCCAGGCTGGGCAGTTCCTTGTACGAGATATCCGAATGCCAGTATTTGCCCGCGTCGCCCAGACCGATGGGCTTGCCGTCTTCCACAATGTTCGAGACCGTCAGGATCTCCGGATGGCCGGGCAGATGGAATTGGTGCAGCACATGGATCATCAGGCGGCCGAAGCGGCGGCTGAAATCGATGTGCTGCTGCGGCGTGATGCGCTGGTCGCGAAACACCAGCAGGTGATGGTCCAGGTGCGCCTTGTGCACACGGGCAAAATCGGCAGCTGCCAGTTCACGCGACAGGTCCAGGCCGATGACCTCCGCGCCCAACGGACCGGGCAGGGGGCGCACGTCAAACGTTTGCGTGTCAGGTTGGGAGGCGGCGTGCGCTTCGCGCCGCAAGGCATTGCTCTGGGACATCGGTCGCTCCGGTTCGCCTTATCGGCATGGCAGGAACGACCGATTATGAAAACGCCGCCATCCATCTCAAACGAAGTTATCGGCGTTTGATCAAAGCTTTACGTCATATAGCAAAAAGCCGCGGGGGCGCCCCGCGGCTTCATGACCAACCGCATATAAACAAATAGCGGATCGGTCGTTACCGGGCCGGCAAGAATGCTTCGACCAGCTTCACCCAGTACGTCGCGCCCACCGGCAGCAACGCGTCGTTGAAGTCGTAGTTGGGATTGTGAAGCTGGCACGGACCCATGCCGTGATAGGTTTCCATGCGGTGGTCGCCGTCGCCATTGCCCAGGAACAAATACGAGCCCGGCACGGATTCCAGGAAGAACGAAAAGTCTTCCGCCCCCATGAACGGCGGCATGTCGCGCAGCACGTTCTCCGCGCCAAAGGCGTCTTCGGCGACCTTCGCCGCGAAGGCGGTTTCCTTTTCCCAGTTCACCAGCGGCGGATACGCGCGCACGAAATCCAGCTCGCCCGTGCCGCCATACACCTGCGGCAAGGTGGTCGCGATGCGCCGCATGTCGGCTTCGATCTTGTCCAGCGTGTCCACCGAATATGTGCGCACCGTGCCGCGCAGCACGGCTTCGCCGGGAATCACGTTGTAGGCATCGCCTGCGTGGATCTGCGTGATCGACAGCACCGCCTGCTCCAGCGGATTCTTGCTGCGCGAAATGACCGTCTGCAGCGCATGCACCATGTCGGCGGCCACGATGATGGGGTCGACCGACGAATGCGGCTGTGCGGCGTGGCCGCCGACACCCTTGATGACGATGTCCCAGCGGTTGCTGGAGGCCATCGTGGGGCCGGACCGGAACCCGAACTGATTCACCGGCATGCCGGGCATGTTGTGAATGCCGAAGACCGCATCGCAGGGAAACTTGTCGAACAGCCCGTCCTGCATCATGGCGCGCGCGCCGGCGTTGCCGCCTTCCTCGGCCGGCTGGAAGATGAACACCACCGTGCCATCAAAATTGCGATGCGTCGACAGATACTGCGCGGCGCCCAGCAGCATCGTCGTGTGCCCATCGTGGCCACAGCCATGCATGCGCCCGCTGATCGTGGACTTGTGGGCAAACCGGTTGTGCTCCGGCATCGGCAGCGCATCCATGTCGGCGCGCAGGCCGATGGTCTTGCCGCCGCTGCCGGCGCGCAGAATGCCCACCACCCCGGTTTTCCCCAGCCCCGTGTGGACTTCCAGTCCCCAGCCGCGCAGGCGCTCGGCCACCAGGTTGGAAGTGCGCGTTTCCTGAAACGCCAGTTCGGGATGGGCATGGATATCGCGCCTCAGCGCAGTCAGGTCCCCGTGTACGCGTTCGATTTCGGCAATGGTTTTCATGGCTGTGGATAAGCTGTCTGGGTGGATGGATGACGCATGCGCAAAAGGCTTGCTGGTGCGGGAATTCTCGCGCCGCCGCGCGCCCCCCGTCCAGCCCTTTTTCGGCGCAGGTCAGGCGCCATCATTCAAATGGCAGGCGCTTAACTGCCCCGGCGCGATTTCCCGCAGGAGCGGGCGTTCCGTTTTGCAGCGCGGCATCGCGTGGGGACATCTGGGGTGAAACGCGCAACCGGAAGGCGGATCCAGCGGCGAGGGCAGCTCGCCGCGAATGGGTTGATACGCCCGTCGCCCGGGCGTCAGCGTGGGCAGCTCCTTGAGCAGCGCCTGCGTGTAAGGATGGTTGGCGCGCGCGAAGACCGTATCGGTATCGGCCAGTTCGACGATGCGTCCCAGATACATGATCGCCACGCGGTCCGAAATGTGGCTCACGACGCTGAGATTGTGGCTGATGAACAGATACGTCAGGTCCAGGTCCGCGCGCAGCTGTTCGAACAGGTTCAGCACCTGCGCCTGGATCGACACATCCAGCGCAGCCACGGCCTCGTCGCAGACGATCACCGAAGGCTTGAGCGCCAGCGCCCGTGCAATGCCGATGCGCTGGCGCTGGCCGCCCGAGAACTGATGGGGATAACGCTGTGCAAAGCTCGGATCAAGTCCCACCTGACGCATCAGCCCGGCCACGTACTCCAGCGTGTCGCGCGAGGCAATCAGGCCGTGCGCCGTCGGCGCTTCGCCGATGATGTCGCGCACCCGCATGCGCGGATTCAGGGACGCGTACGGATCCTGAAAGATCATCTGCACACCCAGCTCGTACGCGCGCCGCTCCGCGCCCTTCATGGTATGCACGGGCCTGCCCTGATAGCGCACCTGGCCCGCAGTGGGCGGCAGGATGCCCGACACGATGCGGCCCAATGTGGATTTTCCACAGCCCGATTCGCCAACGATGCCGATCACTTCGCCGGGTTTGACCGCCAGGTCGACGCCCGCCACGGCATGCACCACCTGCGTCTTCAGGCCCGCACCCAGCAGGTTGGCAATGCGGCCGGCCAGATCCACCGGTTGCACGAAGCGCAGTTCGACTTCGTTCAGCGCGAGGATCGGCGTGGGGTTGATTGCAGCTTCGGTCATAACGTATCCGGCGCTCCGGCATGCCAGCAGCGCACCCATTGCGCCGGGCGGACTTCGACAGGCGGCGGTTCGGTAAGACACGCGTCCGTCGCGCGCGGACAGCGCCCCCGGAATGCACAGCCCTGCGGCAGGTTCAAGAGCGACGGCGTCATGCCGGGAATCGGCACCAGCGGCTTGCCCCGCGACGCCGGCGTCGGAATCGACGCGATCAACCCGTGCGTATACGGATGCATCGGATGGCTGATGACCGCCTCGGTGCTGCCCGTTTCCACGACACGGCCCGCATACATCACCGACACACGGTCGGCCAGGCCCGCCACCACGGCCAGGTCATGCGTGATCCAGATGAGGCCCGTGCCCGTTTCGCGGCAGAGCTTCTGCACTTCGAACAGGATCTGCCCTTGTATCGTGACGTCCAGCGCGGTCGTGGGCTCGTCCGCAATGATGAGGCGCGGCGAATTCAGAAGCGCAATGGCGATCGCCACCCGCTGGCGCATGCCGCCGGACAGCTGATGCGGATACGTGCGCAGGCGCTCTTCCGGAGAGGGAATGCCTACCATCGCCAGCGTCTGCAGCGCGCGCTTTCGCGCCGCTTCGCGCGAGACCTTGGCATGAGCCTGCACCGCCTCGATCATCTGCGTGTCCACCCGCAGCACCGGATTGAGCGTCATCATCGGATCCTGGAAGATCATCGCGATCTCCTGTCCCCGCAACTGACGCCATCGCGCAGGCGTGGCCGCGCGCAGGTCCTCGCCGTTCAGCCTAAGATCACCGTCGACGATGCGCCCGGGCTCATCCAGCAGGCCCATCAACGAAAAGCCCGTGATGCTCTTGCCCGATCCGGACTCGCCCACCAGCCCCAGGATCTCTCCTTCGGCCAGCGTCAGGTCCACGCCATCCACGGCCTTGACCACGCCATTGCGCGTGAAGAAATGCGTCTTCAGGCCATGCACCTCAAGCACAGGGGCCGGGCCCGGCACGGATCGCTGCGCGGCGTTCGTCTGCATCGCCCCCGTCCTCAATTTGCGTGCCGCGGGTTGAGCACATCGCGCAGGTGGTCGCCCACCAGGTTGATGGCGATGATGGCCAGCGCCAGCGCAATGCCGGGAAAGAACGAAATCCAGTACTGGCCGGAAAGCAGGTACTCGAAGCCGTTGTAGATCAGCATGCCCAGCGACGGCTCGGTGACCGGCACGCCCACGCCCAGGAACGACAACGTTGCCTCCAGCGCAATCGCGTGCGCGAGGTCGATCGTGGCGATCACGATGAGCGGCGGCATGCAGTTCGGCAGCACGTGCCGGAACAACACGCGCGACCACGACAGCGACATGCACCGCGCCGCCTCCACGTATTCCTTGCCGCGCTCGACCAGCGCCGCGCCACGCGCGGCCCGCGCAAAATACGCCCATTGCACGACGATGAGCGCGATGATCACCTTATCCACACCCTTGCCCAGAATGGCCAGCAGCATCAGCGCCACCAGGATCGCCGGGAACGACAACTGGATATCCACAACCCGCATCAGCAGGGCGTCGATGCGTCCGCCAAAGTACGCGGCAATCAGCCCCACGGTGGCGCCGATGCCAAAGGCGGCCAGCACCGACACGGTCGCCACCATCAGGCTCGTGCGCATGCCGTAAAGAATGGCGGAAAAAAGGTCGCGCGCCTGGCCGTCGGTGCCCAGCCAATGCCGCATCGAACCATCCCCGCTTTCGCTGCCCGGCTTGAGCTTCGAATCCATGATGTCCAGGCTGGCCAGATCATAGGGATTCTGCGGCGCGATCCACGGCGCCAGCAGCGCCGCCCCCACGATCACGACCAGCATCACCAGACCCAGCGTAGCCAGCTTGCTGGCAAAGAAGTCCGACACGAAACGGCGCCAGGGCGACTGCTCTTTCGTGGGCGCCGGGGGCGAGGCAGCGGTGGCGGGCGTATTCATCATCGGCGGCTATCCAGGCGTACGCGGGGGTCCAGCACCGTGTAGATGATGTCCACCACCAGATTCAACATGACCAGGAAGAAAACGATCAGCAGCAGATACGCCACCACCACCGGCCGATCCAGGTTGATGATGGAATCGATCAGCAGCTTGCCCATGCCTGGCCACGAAAACACGGTCTCCGTCACGACGGCAAATGCCATCACCTGACCGAACTCCAGGCCGGCCACCGTCACCACGGGAATCAGGATGTTCTTGAGCAGATGCACGCCCAGGACGCGCTTTTCAGACAGGCCCTTGGCGCGCGCGAACTTGATGTAGTCCATGGGCAGCGCCTCGCGCGTGGCGGCCCGTGTCACGCGGATGATCATCGCGCACTTGGCAAACGCGATGGTCGCGGCGGGCAGGGCCAGGCTCAGCCAGCCGTCCAGCGTCAGCACGCTCAGTTGCAGCGAGCCGATGCTGACGGTGTCGCCGCGGCCGCCGGCCGGCACCCAGCCCAGCATCACCGCAAACACCATGATGAGCATCAGGCCCACCCAAAAATTGGGCAGCGAAAATCCCAGCACGGAGCCCGTCATGATCGCGCGCGACCCCACCGCCGCGGGTTTCAAACCCGCCAGGATGCCGAGCGGCACGCCGATCAGCACCGACAGCAGCATGGCCACACAGGCCAGCTCGACCGTCGCCGGCATGCGCTCCAGGATCAGGTGCATGGCCGGCTCGCCGGTCAGGAAACTGTTCCCGAAATCGCCGCGCACGGCCTGGCTCATGAAAATCAGGTACTGCCGCCACAAGGGCTGGTCCAACCCCAGCGATGCACTGATCGCGGCGCGCTGCGCCTCGGTCGCTTCCGGACTGGCCAACATCGAGACCGGATCGCCGACCATGTAAATGCCGGCAAAGACCAACGCCGACATGACAAGCATGACGACGATGGTCTGCAGCAGCCTTCTGACAATGGTTGCAAGCACGAGATATCGCCCGGCGCGCTTACTTCTTCAGCGTAGCGTTCTGTGCCAAGGTGACCTGGTCCGGACGGCCTTGATAGCGGATGTCGTTCTTCATCGCCCAGACCGACAGCTCGAAATGCACGGGCAGCATCGCGAAATCATCCATGGCGATATTGCTTGCCGTGGACAGCAGCTCCGCGCGCTTGGCGTCATCCATCGTGGACGAAGCCTGCTTCACCAGTTCATCCATCTTGGGGTTGGAGTAGCGGCTGCGGTTCGTCGTGCCCTGGCCCGCTTCCGGATTGCGCGTCATCAGCAGCGATGTCAGTGCGTTCGACATTTCACCGCTGGTCACCGACCAGCCCGCCAGGTAAGCCGAGAACGAGTAGCTGTCGCGGTTCTTGAAGAACACCGGGGGCGCCATCGCATCCACGCTGGTCTTCACGCCAATGCGCGTCCACATCGATGCAATGGCCTGCGCCACCTTCGAATCGTTGACATAGCGGCCGGACGGCGAACCCAGCGTGATCGAAAACCCGTTGGGATAACCCGCTTCCTTGAGCAGCGCCTTGGCCTTTTCGACATCGGCCTTGGGGGCCTTCGAATGTTCCTTGCTGGCGCCGAACATCGGATACGGCAGCAGGTTGCCCGCGGGCAGGGCGACGCCGCCCATCACGCGCTCGACCAGCGCATCGCGATTGATCGCCAGCGACAAGGCCTCGCGCACGCGCTTGTCCTTCATCGGATTCTTGTCGGTGCCCTGCACGCCGGGCGAGGGCTCCGCGTACTGGTCCAGCGCCACGTACACCACGCGCACCGACGGCGTTTCCTCGACAAAGAGCTTCTTGTCGGACTTGAGCTTGGGCAGGTCGTCGGTGGGAGGATCTTCGATCATGTCCACGTCGCCCGCCAGCAGCGCGGCCACGCGCGCGGCGGCGTTACTGATCGGACGATAGACTACGCGATCCCATTCGGGTTTCTTGCCCCAATAGTTGTCGTTGCGGGCCAGCACAAATTCCGCGCCGCGCTTCCAGGACACGAACTTGTAGGGTCCGGTCCCGATCAGCCCGTCGCCGCTGTTCAATTCGGTCGTGGTCTTGCCTTCCGCGGCGGGACCCGACGCGGCTTTTTTCGACATGATGGGCAGCTGCGCCAGATTGACCAGCAGATTGGGCGCGACGTCCTTGGTGGTGATGCGGATCGTCATCGGATCGACCGCTTCGGTCTTGGCGACAGATCCCAGATACAGCGTGAACGGTGAGGGACTGTTGGGCACCTTCGGCACGCGGTCGTACGTGAAGACGACGTCCTCGGCGGTGAACGGCGTGCCATCGGAGAACTTCACGTTCGGGCGCAGCTTGAAGGTCCAGACCTTGCCATCGACCGTCCAGGATTCCGCCAGCGACGGCTGAGGCTTGAGCTGCGCGTCGGTGGCGACAAGCGTATCGAAAATGGTTTGGGAGATCTGCGTGTTGGGCGTCAACGCGTGGTATTGCGGATCCATCGAAGACGGCTCGGTCTTCAGTCCTATCACCAGATCGCGGGCCATGGCCGCACTGAATGTGCCACAGGCCATCACCACCGCGGCTGCGCCGCAGGCCAAGACACGCGAAAACCGAGACGCCATCGTGATCTCCCAGAGTTGTTTCGGGTTTTGAACCTCGGGGCCACATTAACCAGCAAACAACGCGCCGCGCAACAGTTATATTCCCCTATTGTTTCGCCTTGTCATCTGCCCCGATATGTCCGCTTACGCCCCCATTGCCGCCATTGCCACCGCTCCCGGAAGAGGCGGCATCGGCGTCGTGCGCATTTCTGGTGCGGACCTGTCCGAATTGGTGCGGCGCCTGTTTCAGCGCGATCTCACGCCCCGCCATGCGCACTATCTTCCCTTCAAGACTGTCGAAGGCGAACTGCTGGACGAAGGCATCGCCATCTACTTTCGCGCGCCGCATTCCTACACCGGCGAAGACGTGCTGGAACTGCAAGGCCACGGCGGCCCGGCCGTGCTGCGCCGCGTGCTGGACAGCTGCCTTGCCGCCGGCCGCGACCTGGGCGTGCGACTGGCCGAACCCGGCGAATTCACACGCCGCGCCTTCCTGAACGACCGCATGGATCTGGCGCAGGCCGAAGCGGTGGCCGACCTGATCGAAGCCTCGTCGGTCGCGGCCGCGCGCGGCGCCATGGCGTCGCTGTCTGGCGAATTCTCGGCGCGCGTCAACGACCTGTCCGACCGCATCATTCACCTGCGCATGCTGGTCGAAGCGACGCTGGATTTTCCCGAAGAAGAGATCGACTTCCTGGAAAAGTATCAGGCGCGTCCCACCCTGGACGCGTTGGCCGGCGACCTGTCCGCGCTGATCGTGCAAGCACGCCAGGGCGTCATCCTGCGAGAAGGCCTGCATGTGGTGTTGGCCGGCCAGCCCAACGTGGGCAAGTCCAGCCTGCTCAACGCGCTGGCGGGCGACGACATCGCCATCGTCACCCCCATTGCCGGCACCACGCGCGACAAAGTGGTGCAGGAAATCCATATTGATGGCGTGCCGCTGCATATTGTCGACACAGCCGGCCTGCGCGAAACCGAAGACACTGTCGAAAGCATCGGCATCGCGCGCACCTGGCAGGAAATCGAACGCGCCGACGTCATCCTCCATTTGCAGGATGCCACCCAGCCGGGCGACGAACTCGACGCGCAGATCACCGCGCGCCTGCCCGCCCGCACGCCGGTGCTGAAAGTATTCAACAAGGTCGACCTGCTGCCCGAGCCTTTCGTCCCCGGTCCCGGCGAACTAGGCATCTCGGCCAAACGCGGCGCGGGGCTAGACGCGCTTCGCGCCGAACTGCTGCAAATCGCAGGCTGGAACCCTGGCGCCGAGTCGCCCTGGCTCGCGCGAGAACGGCATCTGCATGCATTGCAGGAGGCTGCCGAACATCTGGAACTGGCCGCCGCGCATGCCAGTCAGGATGACCGGGTGCTGGACCTGTTTGCCGAGGAACTGCGGCTGGCGCACGATAGTTTGTCCAGCATTACCGGCAAGTTCACCAGCGACGATTTGCTGGGGGAGATTTTTTCCAGTTTTTGCATCGGGAAGTAGTCAGGTCTTCACCCGCAACATGCTTGCGCACATCGATTCTCTTAATTAATAAGACTCTTCTGATTTACACGAAATATCGGCGGCTTTTACAACCGGTGGTGCCCCTTGGCACCAAGGACGACCCGAGCGGTCTGTCCCAACCGGAAGCCCGCCATGCCTACCCAATCCGACCTGCGCTTCACGTTCGCCATTGGCGAAGAGTCCTTCGAGGTCGTCGAGTTCTCGCTCCAGGAAGGCTTGTCCGAGCCTTTCGTGCTGCAAGCGGAACTGGCCAGCGCCAATCCCGCCATCGATTTCGGCGCGGTGCTGGACCGCGCTGCGCTGCTTACCATCTGGCACGGCGACACGCCTGTCCGGTACGTGCACGGCGCGGTGTCTTCATTCGTCCAGGGCGAAACCGGCTTTCGGCGCACGCGCTATTCGGCTGTCGTCGAACCGCGTCTGGCACGCCTCGCGCTCAGTTCTGACTGGCGGATCTTCCAGGCGCTGACCGTTCCACAGATTGCCGAGGCCGTGCTCAAGGCGCATGGCCTCACCCAGGACTACGAGCAGCGCAGCACCACCGAGCACCAGTCCCGCGAGTACTGCGTGCAAGCCGGCGATACGGACTACGACTTTGTCGAACGCATCATGCGTGAGGAAGGCTTTTTCTATTCCTTCCGTCATGGCGCCGAAGGACATCAACTTGTCCACAGCGATCGCCTCTTCATTCACGGCCGCGTCGGCGACGCGCCGGTGCAGTACAACCCCACGCCCGGCGGCGATCAGCCGCACCCTGCGTTGCGTCGCTTCACCTATACCGAGAACGTTCGCACCGCGCGCCAGACGCAGCGCGACTACACCTTTCACCATCCGCGCTATACCCACCAGCACAGCCGCGATGGGCGCGACCTGGACCATCAAGGCCGCCGCTACGAGCGTTACGACTACCCCGCCCGGGCCAAGTTCGACGAGGCCGGCAAGCCCTTCACCGAGAATCGCCTGCGCGGGCATCGGCGCGACGCGCGCATCGCCTTGGTCGAAGGCGATGACCCGCGCTTGCAGCCTGGCATCTCCTTCACGCTGGCCGGGCACCCACGCGAGGACATGAATCGCGGATGGCGCCCGGTCCGCATCGTCCACCGCGGCATCCAACACACGAGCCAGGCCGAGGAATGCGCCGATTCCGCGTCTGGGACTCGATACCACTACGAGGCTGAATTGGTACCGGACGACGCCGAGTGGCGCGCAGAGCCATTGCCCCGGCCCCGCATCGACGGACCGCAGAACGCCGTAGTGGTCGGCCCACCCAATGAGAGATCTACACCGACGAATACGGCCGCGTGAAGGTCCAGTTCCCCTGGGACCGTCTCGGCAAGGAGGACGAACACAGCTCCTGCTGGATACGCGTATCCCAGAACATCGCTGGCGCCACGTGGGGCCACATGGCCATTCCACGCATCGGACAAGAGGTCATCGTCTCGTACTTCGACGGCGATCCCGACCAGCCCGTGATCACCGGCCGGGTTTACAACCGCCTGCAATTGCCGCCTTACGAGCTGCCGCGCCACAAGACGCGGATGACCATCAAGACCAAGACCCACAAAGGCGAGGGATACAACGAACTGCGCTTTGAGGACGAGATGGATCAGGAAGAAATCTACGTCCACGCGCAGAGGGACCAGAACATCCACGTCAACCACGACGAGTCGACGTTCGTGGGTCACGACCGCAGCGAGCAGGTCGAGAACGACGAAACCATCACCATTGGCCACGACCGCAGGGAGACCGTGGGCAATGACGAACAGGTGAACATCGGCCAGGATCGGCGGCACGACATTGGGCGGGACGACTTCTTGACGGTGGGACGTAATCACACCATCTACACCGGCAAGGACCGCACCGAGGAAGTGGGCAACAACCGCCGCGACGAGACTGCGGCCAATCACTGGGTGAGTATTGGCGGGCACCAGGAGCAGAGCGTGGAGGGGCGAGCGGAACTGCGGGCGGGCCAGGCCATCCGCCGTCGGACAAGGGACTACTCTCTGCATGCTGGAGAAGCGCTCATCATTAAAGGGCCGGGTGGAACCATTCGAATAGATAGCACCGGCATAACCCTTGACGCTATCTCCATCCAGGTTAAAGGTCCGCTCAAGATGCAGGGGGGCGGCGGCGGAAATGAACTGGCTTTGGGCTGCGAGGTTCTGGAAGGCGCACTTTCTGATTGTCTGGAGCGCGCCAGATGATGCAGAGCGTCGTACAAGCGTTTGCCCGTCTCGAACGCGCCCCCAGCGACTATCTTTACCTCTTGCTGGACCCGCTCGCGCCGTGCGAGCCACAAGATGCCCTTAGCATTCAGTCGCTAACCCACGCGTTGGGCGAACAGGCGATCGCACGCGTCATCCGGCCAGACCTTGCCCATACGCCCGACGCGTGCCCGGCGCTTATACAGCTGGCCGCGCCAGAAGGTGCCGCGGACATTTCTCTGCTCGCAGCCGCCGAACGTTCCGCGCGTGATGATGCCAGCTATAAAAAGCGCTATGTGTGCGGATGGCTGACCAGTGATCAATCCCTCGCTGCGCTCGCCGATCACTTGACTGCGCGCTGCCTGGATGTCGTCGTGCCTATAGCTGGAAAACGCATGACGCCGTGGTTCGAGCCGTTGCGGCTCGAACTGCTCGCGGCATCAATGGAACACGCCTTTCCTGCTCTGCTGTGGCCCGTCAAACGTTGGCTTTGCCCGACCAGCTGGGGCGCCTTCACCTTACTTCGCGGCTCCCCCACCGAAGCCGGCTCGGATGCCCCTCCACTCGTTCGACAGGCACTGCAACTTGCACCGCTCGTCAGCGATTTCCTGGATGTCTGGCGCGCCGCGCTCCGATTCCCCGTGACGTATGCGCCAATGCGCTGGCGTGGCCCCACGATTCTTCCGCCCCAGGCCGCCGTGCACGCTTTCCGAATGATCCGTGACGCACAGAACTCACGCTTGCGCCTGAGCGCCGACATCATCGACCTGTGCATGCATCGCGTCTTCATTCATCCCCATCTGCCACGGCATCCAGAAATACAGGACGACATCCAAGCCGCCGTCGCAGGGCAGTCCACATTGCAAGCGCGTTTTGACAACTACGACGACTTTGCGTGGCAGCGCATCGTTGCGTCATTACCTCCCGCCGCGAACTACACATGAGCATCAGCAAGACCCTGACCCAGGCCCGGCGCCAGGCGGCGCCCAATCCCACCGGCACGTGCAGCGCGTGTGAACGTACCGGCTTACCGATCCTGCCGCTACGGCCTGCCATCATGCCGGTCACAGGCGGACTCAAGCAACATGGCGCACTCAGTCACGAATCCATTCAGACCGCATTGCGTGTATTGCGGCAGGGGTATGTCTATGTGCTGCTGGACAAAGAAATCTGGCATGCCTATCAGGTCACCCCGGAAGGCTATCTGCGCCAGTTCAATCCATTCTCCATGCCACGGGCGGCGCCCGAGCCCCTAGCCAAAGCTTGCCTGGACGCCGGACACGATCTGCGCTCGGCATTCATCAACATCGACACCGCAGCGCACAAGCAGGCCTGGATCGCGTTTTCACAAGACCCTTGGCCGAAGGCGACACTCGATGCCTACCGCACCGGCAAGCACGCTGATGGAAAGGCACTGCCCGCTGATTATCGGCAGCGGTTCAGGGTAATCAATCTGATCACGCTCAAGCAGGATCCGACAGGTGGCAACCAGGCGCTTGCCCTTGAGCACGGTGATGATCTTGCCCAGCATGTCGCCGAGTACGCCATCGGCACGCACGACTTCGGTAGCGTTCATGACTGGCATCCCCGCCATGCCCGCCTTGAAGCCATGCATGCGCAACTGCGCATGCTCGAAAAGCAGCATGGGCTTGCGAAGGGGGTTGCAGGACTCATCCTGCCCGATCCGGTGGGCATGGCTGCAGAGCTCAACAGCCTGCGTCTTTCTGTCAACACGATGCGCCAGCGGTGGCGTGAAGAGCCAACACGGCGGTATGCCTACCTCACCTCGCAGTGCCTGCTCGGAATCAAAGCTTACATCGCCCAGCAAGTAGAGGCTGCACACCCGCCTCCGCCGCCACCTAGCGACTACTGGACGTCCAGCGAATCCGGCGTCCCGCCCGTATTCCACGACCCCGCACAACAACGTGCTGGCGTGGTCAATCGCGAGACCGGGCGTCGCATGGCCCGGCTAGAAGATCGTTACTGGGAAACCGGCCCTGCAGGGCGAAAGACTTTTCAGGATGCGTATGACAAGGAAGACGACAGCTTTCAAAAGCAGATCGACGCTTATGCAACCGACTGGGCCGACCTGGTGGCTGGCGCCAGTTGGCGCCGGATCATGGCTTTGGACTATGCGGACGCCGATGCGCGTTCGCAGCAATGCCGCCTGAGCACCACCGCGGCTTGTCTCGCGGGCGGCATCACGGATGCCCCGCCACAGCAGACCACGCCGGCGGACGAGAGCCAACCCGGCGAAAAGCCCACGCCGCAAGCGTTGGGGCCTAGCAGCAAGGCATGGAAAGACCTGCTGTCCGACGCAGGTAGTCCGGCCTACATCGCGCTCAATGGGCAATACACCGACTTGCAGCAGGCGTTCGAACCCTTGTTCTCGGACGCGATGCCCTCGGAGGCAGGCAAGAAATACTATGACGCGATAAAAATGGTCGCCACGAGCAAGGAGGGAAGCGATTGGCGCCGGACGCTCGTTGTTGAATCTGCCGATCAGTTGTTGGCGGCCATTCACGATGCGAGTAATCGCCTCGAAAGCACCCTGAGCATCGGCGCCAAGGCGGCTTTAGACAACCTCCAGTCCGGCGCCGCCTGGCTGTACGGTAAGGCCAGGTTCACCCAGGTCACCATCCAGCTCACGGTGGGGGAGTGCTTCGAGCTGCTGTCGAGCGAGATTCGCGAGCACGCCAACTCCGCCCAAAAGGCCGCTGGCAAAAGGGCACGTGCGATGTTGCTGGGCAGTCTGATCACCATCCCGAATGCCAATGTCCGCAATGTGCTCATCGACGTCACGCTATGGGCGCATGGAACTGCAGAAGAGGTCAAGAAGCGCATCCTGGATTTCAGCCGCGAAGCCAAGGAGGGCGCGCAAGACATCAGGCAGGCTGCAGGCGCGCTTGGGCAAGAGATCAACAGAGAAGCCAAGTTTGCGCTACGCCAGGTCAACGCCGGCCTGAAGAATCTGGAACCCGCTGCCGCCGCGGTGCTCGAGGGCCTGCAAGTTGGCGCGGCGGGGGCGCGTCGTGTCGCCGGCAGCACCTTTGCGAGCTTGAAGAGCCTGGCCGTCGGTAGTGTGGATGGCGGCTTGTCTTTCATCGGCCTGTATTTTCTGCAGGACAGCTTGAAAAGCACGTTAGCTGACCTGGATGCGAAAGTCGGCGCGCGGCATCCGGAGGCTGTGGCGGCGTTTTATAGCGTGGCGCTGGGCTTCATGGGAGCGAGTGTTGAAGCCGCGGGTTTGGCGATCAAGGTTCCGGCGGAGGCTGCCCGAGGGTTCGTGCTGCGCTGGGGTGCGGAGAAAACTCCTGTCCTCACGCGCGTTGTCGGGTTGGGGTCGAAGATGGTGATGGTGGGGGGAGCGATTTCGGCTTTGGCAGGGATTGCGGATGCTAGTACGAGTTTTAGTGCTGCTTTGCGCGTAGCAAAAGCTGGTGACGTAAATGTTACCCCTTACCACATATTCTCCGGTGGCTTGTCAATTACTGGGGCATTTGTGATTTTTTGGGGATCTGTGCGATCCCTGTCTCTGTTAGGGGGGTTGGGTGTCGGCATAGTTATCGGACTCGCCGCCTTCGCGATATCGAAAATTGCGAAAAGCCTCGAATCTGACGCCATGGAAAAGTGGGCTCAGCGCTGCTACTTCGGCCGAACAGGCGCGAACAACCGCTGGCGGGATCCGGAAGACTTGGACGTCGCAATTGCTGCACTCAATGCAGCGGTGCTCGGCATGGAGGTCGACCTCCGTTTTTCTTATGAATATCGAGCGAGATCGACCGATGAACTCTACAGCGAAGACGTCGAAGTACTCAAGAACCACGGACCAGTTGAGAGATCTCAGATGCTCGTTTACGGCGCAACCCTGCCGGGATTCGATGCCGAACAGTCACGCTACCGCTTCACGCTCACCACCGAGCGCTTTGGCCTTGCTCAAGACGGCAAACGTGCTCCCAATTTGTCTTCCCACGTCATGACATCTGGACAAGTCAACGATACAACCCACACCACACAGGTTTCCGCCTTGGGTAGTCCCGATTACACACTGGCCGGCGAGACGAAACCGACATCTTCGCAGCCCACTCTTAGCGGTCGATATTGGCTGGATCCCATCAACAAGATCAAGTCGGCAACATTTGTCGTGGCGTTCTGGCCGGATAAGAGCGACAGCTTAGGCTTTGCTGCCATCGAAATTACGGAGGTCCTCTGATGGCAAGACCTCAACTGAACCCATCCTGCGCCGGCTGGCAACGCGATCTGCCTGGCCCTAATGCACCTATCAAAGAGCCCCCCATGCTGCTATGGCAGGCACCGACGCATATGGATGAGACATATGTCGAGTTCGCTCGAAATACGTCGAGTATCCGGGGTGTCTGCTTTTTCCTTTCACTAATGCTCGGATTGATGTGCGTCCTGCTTCTACTTTTCGCGGTATGGGATATTTTTTCAGCAAGTGCGGCGGCAGGGAGGGGCATGCTTGAAGTCGCAGGTATTTTTCTGCTGCATGTAAGCACACTTACCGTCAACGCCTGGGTGGCTTGTGTTATCTACCGTTCCGAGGTGTCCCCACCCCGCAATCTCCCGCTTCGCTTCAACCGTCTACGCCGCAAAGCCTACGTCTATGACTTCCATTCAACCTGGTGGAACCCGTTTGACCGCGGATGCGTAACTAAAGCGAGTTACGACTGGGACAACTTGCGCGCGGAGAAATGGAAAGTCCGTGGCGCGACGCCTGGCGGCGGGCTCATCATCAAAGAAGGCGTCTCCATCGCGGTGGTGAAACCCGGCACGAACAACGTCGTGGCGCGCTTCCAATTGAACACCGACGCTGCGAACACCTCCAACTTCTGGGCATACGTGTGCGCCTACATGCAAAACGGCATTAAAGGGCTCGATCCCGATCACGCCGAACCACGTGATGCCAACGACGTCGCTCCCTACAACATCGCCTTGCGCCTGGCGCCGAAGGTCCAGTGGCCCGCGGATATGGATCTTGAATCACGAACAGCACCATTAAGGTCGAGGCCTAGGACTGGATTCGCTTGCCGGAAGGGCCCGCTCGCCACCCCGCCACTGCAGCTCCACAGCCCCGGTACATTCGATTGGCGAACTCCCACTTCGCCGCCATCGACATTTCTTAGGAACTCTGTTGGCGAAACCTCAACTGAATCGCCCCTGCCTCGGTTGGCAACGCGATCTGCCCGGCCCCAATGACCCGCTTGACGAGCCCCCAATGCTGCTGTGGCAGGCACCGACGCATATGGATGAGACGTATGTCGAGTTCGCTCGGAACACGTCGAGTTTGCGCGGTGTTTGCTTTTTCTTTTTACCGGTAGTCGCATGGGTTCTTTTAGATCTCTTCGTAATGGCCGCAAAGGATATATATTCGTTCGCCACTACGGGTGTTAGTGCACTTATGGCCGGAATTTTTCTGATGCTTGTCGGGTCAATTTCCATCGGCCTCTGGACAGCGTTTGTTATCTACCGTGCCGAGGTGTCCCCACCCCGCGATCTCCCGCTTCGCTTCAATCGCCTACGTCGCAAGGTCTACGTCTATGACTTCCATTCAGTCTGGTGGAACCCCTTCGAGCGCGGGTACGTGACGACGGCGAGTTATGACTGGGACGATCTGCGCGCAGAGAAGTGGAAAGTCCGTGGCGCGACGCCTGGCGGCGGGCTCATCATCAAAGAAGGCGTCTCCATCGCGGTGGTGGAACCGGGCACCAACAACGTCGTGACGCGCTTTCACTTAAACACCGACGCTGCCAACACCTCCAACTTCTGGGCGTATGTGTGCGCCTATATACAGAACGGCATCAACGGCCTCGACCCCGATCACGCCGAACCGCGTGACGCCAACGACGTCGCTCCCTACAACATCGCCTTGCGCCTGGCTCCCAGAGTCCAGTGGCCTGCGGATATGGATCTTGAATCTCGAACGGCACCGGAGATGAACTCCGTGCTAGATTCGACCGGTCAGATTGCACCTATCGCTTTTGCATCGGGAAAATAACCGGAAGCGCGTCGTCATGAATACGAATCCCACCCCCTTTCGTATCCGCGCCGCGACACCCGCCGATGTCGCCCGCATCGAGCTCATCGTCCGCGAGGCTTACTCCCCCTACATCGCACGCAACGGCGCCACGCCCGGCCCCATGCTGGACGACTATCCGGCGCGCGTCGCGCAAGGCGTGGTTCATGTGCTGGAATCGGACGCTGGCATCGAAGGCCTCATCGTGCTGATTCCAGAACCCGACGACGGGTGCATGCTGCTGGACAACATCGCCGTGTCGCCAACCACGCAAGGAAAAGGGCACGGCCGGACACTGCTGCAATGGGCCGAAGACACCGCGCGCCGCGCCGGTTTTTCACGGATTCGGCTTTACACGCAGGAAGCGATGACCGAGAACATCGCCATCTACACGCGGCGCGGCTATGCGGAAACGCACCGCGCCACGGAGATCGGGCTGAACCGCGTTTTCATGCAAAGACCCCTTATATAGGGTGTTTTTGCAGCGCTCTCCGCCGCACAAGAACGGACAAACCGAATATATGAGCTTTTACTCGTAATTTATCGGTCTACCCTTTTTTGCCATCAGGTGAGCGGAAATCCGGTTGTTCGCCAGCGATTTCGCATAGACGGACGCCGGCCGGATGCGCTGCGCAATCACGTATCCCGTCATGCACGCCAGCATTAGCGGCAACATGACTTCATAGCTCAGCGTCATCTCGAAGATCATCAAGATCGACATCAGCGGCGCATGCGTGGTGGCGGCCAACAGCGCCCCCATTCCCACGACCGCATAACTGGACACGGCCGACAGGCTGCCGGCCGGAAACAGGCCCTGCAGCGCAGTCCCGTACAACGCGCCCAGCGCCGCCCCCACGAACAAGGTCGGCGTGAAGACGCCGCCCAGGGCGCCGGACCCGACGCTGGCCGCCGTGGCCAGCGTCTTGAGCAGCAGCAGGGCCGCCACCGCCTGCCATGCCCAATCCGTATGCAGCATGCTGTTCACCACGCTGTAGCCGTTGCCCCACACCGCGGGATCGATCACGGACAGCGCGCCGACAACCAGCCCGCCTGCCGCCATCCTGGCCCAGATCGGAAACGGCAACCGGCGAAACGCCGCGCGGGACAAGTCCAGGAACCGCAGGAATTGGGGTGCGGCCAGGCCGGCGATGAGGCCAAGTCCCAGGTAATTGATCACTTCCCAGCCGGACACAAACTCGAAATGCGGCATCTGAAAGACCGCGTCGTAGTGCAGCACCTGCCGCGTCACGATGTTGGCGACAACAGAAGCGACGGCCAGCGGCACCAGCGTCGCCGTTGAAATCACGCCGTACACGATTTCGGAAATGAACACCGCGCCCGCGATCGGCGCGTTGTACGCCGCGGTGATGCCTGCGGTGGCGCCGCAGGCCACCAGCAGCCTGAGATGGCGGGGCGGCAGCACCAGATAGCGGCCCGTCAACGAGGCGCACATAGCTGCCAGTTGCACCATCGGCCCCTCGCGGCCAATGGATGCGCCGGAACCGATCGAAAAAATGGAGGACAGGCTGCGCGCGACCGTCTGGCGAAAGCCGATGACGCCACGTCCGATGGAAATGGCTTCCATATAGTCGGCGGCCCCGCGCCGGGGCAGCCATCGGGTGGCCGCCTGCAGGATCAGGCCGGCGATCGCGCCCCCGGCCGCTGGCATCAGAAACCGCTGCCAGGGATCCAGTCCCCGCGCCAGCGACACCATGCCATGGGGAACCTCGCCGCCTCCCACCAACAATTGCATCCAGCCCAGCAGTTCGCGAAACACCACCGTTGACAGCGCACCCAGCGCGCCAACCAACGCGGCCGCACACAACGTCAAGGCCAGATTTTCTGCCAAAAGTCCGCGTCTCAACCGTCTGGCCCAGGCCGGTCGACGCAGTTTCAAGTCGCTATCCATGGCCGGATTCTACGGCGGATTCTGCTCACTTTTTGTTCAGTTCACCGTCAGCGGTCCGTACGCGTCTCCCCTCGAATCCCCGATTCCGAACGTCGCTTAGCGGCCCGTTTTGAGGCGCTGCAAGGGCAAAAATCAGGGTAGGCGAAGGGCGGTTTTCCGGGGTAAAAGGGCCCTTTTCAAGGCTCGGTTGCCAGAAGAGGCCTGTGGATAACTCCTAAGTAGCGCTGTTGTGCACATGTTGTGGAGGCAAGTTGAACAAGCAGGGGTTTCGGACGAGGTCCAAAATCTTGTCCAACTTCAGCTTTTTTCCCACACAGAGTTCTTGCACAGGCAAAAACGGACGCAAGGCAATGAAAGCAAAGAGGTTTTCAAGGTTAAGGTAGTTATCCACAGCCCTTATTAATCATTAGTCTTTATATAAAGAAAAAAAAAGGAAAAGCCAAACATGCTTTCCCATTCCGCCCATCCACCGCCCCCCGGACTGCGTCCATGCGTATCCTCTTGATCGAAGATGAAGCTGAACTTGCCCGCTGGCTGTCCAGAAGCCTGGCCAGACATGCCGGCTTCGTCGTGGAGTGGGCTGATGACGGACTGGTCGCCGAAAGAAGGCTGGCCATGGAAGATTTCGATGCGGTGATCCTGGATCTGGGACTTCCCGGCATGGATGGCCATGCTTTGCTGGCGAAGATTCGCGCGCGGGACGACCGTACGCCGGTGCTGGTCTTGACCGCGCGCGATTCCTTGGCCGAGCGGATCGGAACACTTCACGAAGGCGCGGACGATTTCCTGCCGAAACCCTTTGTTGTGGAAGAGTTGGAGGCGCGCCTGATTGCCCTGATTCGCCGCAGCCGCGGCCGCGAACATCCCCGCCTGACGCTGGGAAACCTGGTTTTTGAAACTTCCGCGCAAAAATTCACCGTCAGCGGACAGCCTTTGCAGTTATCCCCACGTGAACACGCGGTACTGCGGGTGTTGATCCAGAAAAGCGGTGAACCCATCAACAAACAGCAGATCCTTGACCGCATCCTCACCGACGATGCGGACGTCAACCTGGAAGCCATCGAGGTTCTGGTTCACCGGTTGCGCAAGAAATTGGCGGATACCGGTGTGCAAATCGTGACCATGCGCGGCATGGGGTATTGCCTGGAGAACCTTGTTGACAACTAGAAGTCCGCAAAACGGCGTTGATTTTTCAGCAAAAAAACGCGCCCGGACCCTCAAGACGCAACTGCTCTGGTGGCTGATTCCGACCCTGGTGTTCGTGATGATGGGCGCGCTCTGGCTGTCCAACCACCAGTTGCGCAACCAGGTCGACATTGCCTATGACCGGTCTCTTGCCGGCGCGCTGCGCGCGATCGACCACAACATATCCACAGCCAGCGGTGGATTAGCCATGGAGCAGCCCTACCTGATGCTTGAATTTTTCGAGCTGACGGCCAATGGCAGCGTGTTCTACCGGGTGGCGACCGAAGACGGGCTGGCCGAAATCGGCCATCCCGGGCTGCCCCTGCCGGACCAGCCCCTCGTGTCGGGCGAGCCGCGGTTTTTTTATGCAACCTACCAGGGGCAGCCCGTCCGGGTGGCGGCGCTGGCGCGGCCCATGGATCCGCCGCTGTACGCCAACCAGGGCGGGCGGGTCATCGTGCAGGTCGCAGAGGGCCTGGAAAGCCGCGAGGCGTTCCTTCACAAGGTTTTGGTGCGCTCGGTGGAGCGGGACCTTGCCGTGATCCTCATCAGCGTCCTGGTGATCGTTTTAGGCGTTTTCATGGCTTTGCGTCCCCTGGAGCGTCTGCGTCAGGAAGTCAAAGGCCGGTCTGCAGACGATTTAAGCCCCGTCATCGCGTCCGAGATGCCAGGTGAGGTCCTACCCCTGGTGGCGGCCATAAATCTCCACATGGCCCGTTTTGCGGCCTTGGGGAGGGTGCAGGCGCAGTTCCTGGACGACGCATCGCATCAGTTGCGCACGCCTTTGTCGGTTTTGCGGACCCAGATGGCCTATGCCCTGCGCGAAACAGACCCCCAGGAGGTCCGTACAGCCCTTCTGGCGATGCAAGAGGGGTTGGACAGGGCCGTACGCACCACCAACCAGATGCTCGCCCTGGCGCGCGCTAAAGACGCCTCGCTGGCCGAAGGCGGTTCGGCACCCGAACAGGTGGACCTGGTTGAGCTGGCGGACGCGGTGATCCGCACCCAATTACCCAATGCCCGCGCCCGGCAACTGGACATCGGGCTGGAAGCCGACCGCAGGCCTGTCGTGGTCAGCGGGGCCGAGTGGCTGTTGCGCGAGGCGGTCAGCAACCTGGTGGACAACGCCATCCGGTATGCGGCCGCGGGCGGCGTGGTCACAGTCCGGATCGACGCGGACGCCAGCCAGGCCCGCCTTGCCGTGGAAGACGACGGTCCCGGCATGTCGGACGAGGACATTGCCCGGGCCTGCGTGCGGTTCCGGCGGGGCGCGGCGGGCAAGAACACCTCCGGCGCTGGCCTGGGCCTGGCGATCGTGGGCACGATTGCCGAAATCCTGGGGGCGCGTCTCGTGCTGGAGAACCGGAATGGGCAGCCGGGATTGCGGGCGGCGTTGGTGTTTTCCCTGGAAAAGGGCCCGGATGCTGCGCCGCGTCACGAAATCGGCCGGAATTGAAAGGTTATGGAAAGGTTCGATTTTGTACGGTGGCGTCCACTGGAGCCGTGGGATGCGATCGACCGCCGCCGCGCCGCTGCCAGCAATACCTAGACCTATAAATCCTGGAGACGCAAGAATGCAGACGAGTCTGAAGCTGCGCATCGCAGCCCTGGCGGCGCTCGGCGCCATCACCCTGTCCCTCGGCGCGGCGCATGCCGCCGACGAGCCCCGCCGTCCGGAATGTATCGCCCCGGCGCAGCCCGGCGGCGGATTCGATCTGACGTGCCGGCTGGCCACCGAAGGCTTGAAGCAGAGCGGCGCGCTCAAGAGCGCGATGCGCATCGTCTACATGCCCGGGGGCATCGGCGCGGTGGCGTACAACAACATCGTCGCCCAGCATCCGAACGAGCCGGGCACCATCGTCGCGTTCTCCGGCGGCTCGCTGCTCAATCTGGCGCAGGGCAAGTTCGGCAACTACAACGTCAACGACGTGCGCTGGCTGGCCGCGATCGGCACCGACTATGGCGTGGCCGTTGTCCGCAACGACTCGCCGTACACCGACCTGAAGGGCCTGATGGAAGCCTTCAAGCAGGACCCGACCAAGATCGTGCTGGGCGCGGGCGGCACCGTGGGCAGTCAGGACTGGATGAAGGCGGCGCTGACTGCCAAGGCGGCGGGCGTGGACTTCAAGAAGATGCGCTTTGTCGCGTTCGAAGGCGGCGGCGAGGCCGTGACGGCGCTGCGCGGCGGTCATATCCAGGCCTACATGGGCGACGCCGCCGAAGCCTTCACCATGCTTGAGGGGGGCGCCCCCATCCGCGTGCTGGCCGTCTTCAACGACCAGCGCCTGCCGGGCAAGCTGGGCTCGGTACCCACCGCCAAGGAACAGGGCTACGACATCGTCTGGCCCATCATCCGCGGCTTCTACGTCGGTCCCAAGGTGTCCGACAGCGACTACCAGTTCTGGGTCGACGCATTCAACAAGACCACGGCCGCGCCCGAGTTCGAGAAGCTGCGCCAGCAGCAGGGTCTGTTTCCCTTCAACAAGACCGGCCCCGAACTGGACGCCTACGTGAAGAACCAGGTCAAGCAGTACGGCGAACTCGCCGACACCTTTGGCCTGATCAAAAAGTAAGCCAGCCGCCAGGCTGATTCCCGACCGCGCCCGCAAGGGGCACACCTGCCGCCCGCCTTGGGCGGCGGCAGGGCCCGCTGCGCCGCGCAATCCGACTTGAACGGAAACCTGGACCATGAATGATCGAATCCTGGGCATTGCCGCCCTGGCGCTGGCCGTCTTCATGACGGCTGCCGGCTGGAGCATCGAGGCGCCCTTCGCCTACGAACCCGTCGGCCCGCGCGCCTTTCCCCTGCTTGTGGCGCTGATCATCGGCCTGTGCGGGTTGCGCCTCGTCTACAAGGGCGGCCATGCGGTCGAGCACAATTCCGCCGGCGCCAATGGACGCATCGCGCTGATGGTCGTGTTCGCGACCGCCTATGCCTTTCTCTTCCAGTGGCTGGGCTTCGTGATCGCAACCTCGCTCATGACGATCTTCGTGGGACGCCTCTTTGGCGGCAGCTGGATCAAGTGCGCGATCGGCGGTGTGGTGATGAGTCTTTTCTTTTTCGTGCTGTTCGACAAGGTGCTGGACGTCGTCCTGCCCGGCGGACTGCTGGAGAACCTGATATGAGCGGCATTCTCGATCATCTGTCGATAGGCTTTGGCGTCGCCTTTTCCCTGACGAACCTGCTGGTCGCCGCCATCGGCTCCTTCATCGGAACCATGGTGGGCGTGCTGCCAGGGCTGGGGCCGGTCAACGGCGTGGCCATGCTGATCCCCATCGCCTTCGCCATGAATCTGCCGCCGGAAACGGCGCTGATCCTGCTTGCCGCGGTGTATGTGGGCGCCGAGTATGGCGGCCGTATCACGGCGATCCTGCTGAACGTGCCGGGCGAAGCCAGCGCCATTATGACGACGCTGGACGGCTACCCGCTGGCGCGGCAGGGTTTGGCCAACGTGGCGTTGACGCTTTCCGCGTGGTCGGCTTTCTTTGGGGCGATCGTGTCGGTAGTGGGCATCATCCTGCTTGCGCCGATGCTGGCGAAATGGGCGCTCGCGTTTGGCCCCGCCGAATACTTCGTGCTGATGATTTTCGCGTTCTGCTGCCTGACCAGCCTGCTTGGCAAGCAACCGGTCAAGGGCGTGCTGGCGGCGATGATCGGCCTGTCCATTTCCGTGGTGGGCGTGGACGCGAACTCGGGCGTGTATCGCTATACCTTCGAGTCCGTCCACTTGGCCGACGGCATCGATTTCGTCGTGGTGGTGATTGCGCTGTTCGCGGTCAGCGAGATGCTGGAAATGCTTGAAAAGGTAGTGGCCGGCCACAGCGTCGAGGTCAAGCCCAGCGGGCGCAAGCTGTTCAACCTGAAAGAGATGGCATTCACGTGGTGGAGCGTCGTGCGCAGCGCGCTGGTCGGCTTCGGCGTGGGCGTGCTGCCTGGCGCTGGCGCCAGCGTGGCCGCGGCCGTCGCCTATTCGCAGGAAAAGCGCATCATCGAGGCCAAGGATCCCGATGCCAAATTTGGCAAGGGCGACATGCGCGGCCTGGTCGCGCCGGAAGCGGCCGCGACGTCCTCGGCCATCGGCTCGTTCGTGCCGATGCTGACGCTGGGCGTGCCCGGCTCTGGCACCACTGCCGTGATGATGGGGGCGCTGACGCTCTACAACATCACGCCGGGTCCGGTGCTGTTCGACACCAAGCCTGAATTGGTGTGGGGCCTGATCGCCTCGCTGTTCGTGGCGAACGTATTGCTTTTCGTGATGAATGTGCCGCTGGTCCGCTTGTTCTCCAAAGTGCTGTCGGTGCCGGGTTGGCTGATGGTGCCGGGCATTCTGTGCATCAGCTACATCGGCGTGTATGCAATCAACGCCGGCACGTTTGATCTGCTGCTGGTGGCGGGCATTGGCACGCTTGGGTACTTCCTGCGTAAGTTCGGCGTGCCGATGGCGCCGCTGGTGCTGGGCGTCGTGCTGGGCAACATGATGGAGCAGAACCTGCGCCGCGCCTTGTCGATGACGGATGGCGACGTGGGTGTGCTGTTCGCCAGCCCGGTCTCGATTGCGCTGTGGACGGGCGCGGCGGCGGTCGTGATCGTGCCGCAGGTCCTGCGTCGTGTGCGGGCCGCAAGAAAGGTTGCCGCTGGGCCGGTCTGATGGCGCGGTGATGCAACCCTGACGGTGCGCACACCGGCTCAAATCCAGGCCGGCAAACGTTGAGGGGCGCCTTTCGGCGCCCCTTTTTTTCAGGCGTGCCGCACAAGGTGGCGCGCCCGTTCATATATGAGCTTTTGCTCATATATTGAATGTCAGACCTGCTTCAAGCGCTCCAGGGCCGCATCCAGCGTCGTGTCCTTCTTGGCAAAGCAGAAGCGCACGATCCGATGATTGGATTCGGGCGCATCGGGGTGGCGGTAGAACGCCGACACGGGAATCACGGTCACGCCATGATTGACGGTCAGGTCGCGCGCGAAGTCGGCTTCGTTCTGCTTCGAGATCTGGCTGTAGTCAGCCAGCAGGAAGAACGTGCCGGGGCTGGGCAGCGGCCGGAAGCGCGTCTTGGCCAGGCCTTGCGAAAGACGGTCGCGCTTGGCTTGGTAGAACGCCGGCAGATCGAGGTAGGGCTTGGGATCGCGCATGAACTCGGCCAGCGCAAACTGCATGGGCGAGGGCACGGTGAACACCATGAACTGATGCACCTTGCGCAGTTCGGCGCTCAGGTGCCGCGGCGCGCAGCAATAACCGATCTTCCATCCGGTGGTGTGATACGTCTTGCCAAACGAAGAGATCACGAACGCATGTTCGGCAAGCAGGGGGCGCCGCGCCACGCTGGCATGCGGCTTGCCGTCGAACACAATGTGTTCGTAAACCTCGTCCGACACCAGCAGCACACCCGTGTCGCGGACGATGGCTTCCAGCGCATCCAGGTCGCTGTCGTCCAGCACCGCACCTGTGGGATTGTGCGGAAAGTTCAGCATCAACAGACGGGTCTTGGACGTGATGGCGTCGCGCACGCGCTGCCAGTCGATGCGGTAGTACGGATCGGCTTCGGTGGGCGCGCGCAACGGCACGGGAACCGCGGTGCCGCCGGCCAGGCGAATCGCCGGCAGATACGAGTCATAACAAGGTTCGATCACCACGACTTCGTCGCCGCTGCCCACAGCCGCCAGCACGGTAGCCATCAGCGCTTCAGTTGCGCCGCTGGTCACGGTGATCTCGGTTTCGGGATCGTAGGCGTGTCCATACAGTTCCCGCGTCTTGGCCGCGATGGCCTCGCGCAGCGGCGCGACGCCAGGCATGTACGGGTACTGGTTGTGCCCGTCGGCCATGGCCTTGGTGACAAGCGCGCAGAGCGCAGGGTCCGGATCGAAGTCAGGAAAGCCCTGGCCCAGGTTGATGGCCTTGTGCTCGATGGCCAGGCGGCTCATCACGGTGAAGATGGTGGTGCCGACGTCGGGGAGTTTGGAGCGGATCATGTTGGACGCGAAGTGAACACGGGTAGCCGAGGAAATTTCTCGTAAGTATCCCACTAACTCATAATTCCATTTTCAAGAGTTCCAATGCGGACGGGATTGTGGTTCAGAACAGGATGGCCCGAGTGCTGGCCGGATTTTGTATTGCGCTGATCGGCGCGTTGTTGGCGGTGTGGGCGCACATGCCGCTTCCGTGGATGTTGGGCGCGCTGCTATTGACCGCGGCTACCCGGATCGCCGGATTGCGAACGGCGTGCCCGAGGCCAGCTCGCAATGCGGGCCAGTGGGTCATCGGCGCCTCGCTGGGGCTGTACTTCACGCCGCAGGTTATCGGGCATATCGGCAGCAACGCCGGCCCCATCATTGCCGGCATGTTGTTTGCGCTGGCGCTCGCATTTCTGGGCACCGCGATTCTGCGTCGTTATACCGATGTGGACTTCAAGACCGCGTGGTTTTCATCGGCCATCGGCGGTGCAAGCGAAATGGCCAACCTGGCCGAGCGTCACGGCGCGAGGATCGATCGCGTGGCCACCGCGCACAGCGTGCGCGTCTTGCTGGTGGTGGTCACCGTGCCTTTCATCTTTCAGTGGTGGGGCGTGGCGGGGCTGGATCCGACCGTGCCGGGGCCGCGCGATGTGCATGCGCTGGGGCTTGCGGCACTGGTGGCCCTGACCATCGTGGGTGGCGCTGCCTTCACGAAATTTCGGCTGCCCAATCCCTGGGTGCTGGGGCCCATGCTTGTCGCCATGATTCTCACCGCGTCGAGCATAGAGCTATCCGCGTTGCCGGACTTTGTGCCCAGGGCGGGGCAACTCCTTATCGGCTGGTCGCTGGGCGATCGTTATCGCCCCGACTTCTTTCGTGCCGCACCGCGATTCATGGCGGCGGTGGCGGGCTTCACGATCCTTGCGCTGGCGCTTGCATTTGGCGTGGGCGCCTTGCTTTCGCTATGGTCCGCCGCACCAATTCCCACGCTGATTCTGGGCACGACACCCGGCGGCATTGCAGAGATGGCCATCACCGCCAAAGTGCTGCAATTGGGCGTTCCGGTGGTGACCGCTTTTCACGTCACGCGCATGGTTTTCGTGGTGATCGTGACCGGTCCCATTTACGCGATTCTGGCGCGTCGGCAAGGCTAATTCCGCCAGGCGGTATTGCCGTTCCAGTGAAAAAAAAGCGACATTGGGGTAAACAACTATATGACTCGGTAATGCCGGATGAGTATGCTGATTCCGCAGTTGATTCAAGCAGCGCGCGGACTCGGTCTGCCGCTCTGGCGACAAGCGGGAACACTGGTTTTGCACCGATCGTTCAGTTCGCACGGCGTCCTTGATTCATTGCATTTCGATTTAATTACAGGACGCTAGAGAAAATGGCTCAGAAGGGCAAAGTCAAGTGGTTCAACGCTGACAAGGGTTTCGGTTTCATCACGCCGGACGTGGGCGGCACCGATGTGTTCGCACACTTTTCCGCCATCCAGGGTCGCGGCTATCGCAGCCTGAACGAAGGCCAGGAAGTCGAATACGAAGTTAAGGATGGTCCGAAAGGACCTCAAGCGGCCGACATTCGCCCGCTCTAAATCGGGAAATCCCAATTTCCCGTCCGCCAGGCCCGGCCTGGCTACAACGCCCCAAGACCTCCCGGTCTGGGGCGTTGTTTCATTTGGCCTTCCGTTTTGCGGCGCCCGGCTGTCTGGTCCTGCCCATTAAAAACACGCGACGTTAGTGTTTACTAACATATTCTCGAGCACTGGATAACTCTGTGGATAATTATTTCCGGTGCCGTTGATTTTGGTGCTCAGTAATGAAGCATTCAGGTCAGGGTCAATCCGGTTTTGCACAGATATCTGCATCAATAACGGCGACCCGATTGGGTTTCCCGTGAATAATCAGTTTGCCTGCGTCCGAGCGCTGGATAGAGGGTTTAATCCGCGTTCTCATAGGGAAACTCGGGGATTTGCGCATTATTTTCCGCTGGCATGCCGGCTCTTTCTTGCGCTGAGAGGCGCGCTTTTCGGGTTGTAGTTGGCGCGTCCGGGCCTGAATTCTGTCTGTTGTTCACAAAGATATCCCCATCCCGGTTATGCACAGAATTACGCCTTCTGGAGTCCAAATTGGCGGTCTGCGCCTGTGGATAGAAGTGGGGATATCGCCGAAAGGCTTAGGGTCAGGGAACGGAAATTGCGGAGTTATCCCGATGCCTGGCGTGAGCAGGACGAACTTCGTCAAGCGGCTGGCGCGCCACGTTGCATTGCTGATTCAAGAGGGTCGGGCAAGAGCCGGGCACTGGATTATCCCAACGATGCCTGCGCGCACTAGTCGCGCGGAGAATTGCTCATAGAACTTCTTCCGCCGACTTTTCCACAGCGTTTCACATGAAGTGTTGTCGTCTCGGCCATATGGATGATGGCGCCGGTGGCAGAGACCGAGCAAGATGATTGTCGGGTCAATGAAGATCGATGCCCTGGGCATGTGCGTTTCAGTGGATTTCTGGGGTGGGGATAATTTTGTGAATAACGTGCCCCCCAGTAATCTGCGCGGCGAGTTTGCTCAAGGCGGCCGGCAGCAACATGCCGATGTACGCCGCCGATTTTGATCAGCGTAGCCGCAGTCCGCGCTGGCATGAGCATGCCCATCAACGAGCGGTTGGTATGAGGCCGACGTCAGAAGAACGTGCTGCTGGTGCTGTGGATAAGACAGCCGTTGAAGCCAGCCGTGTCTGCTGGTGTTGCGAGAACCCGCTGAAGGTGGGCGTTCCGGTGGCTTGTGCTGTTGTTGATAACGCACGGGTCTTCAATGCATGGCGTGTATTGGCTTGAACCCTTGCCGGCCTGTTGATAAGAATGTGCGTAACCCGAGTCTGGCGTTGAGCAATTCGAACCTTTTCATAGTGCGCTGCGGTTAACCGTTGTCTGTGGATAAGCCCTACGTTTTAAGCTGGGAACGCATGCTTCATGGTTCCCGCGTGACGTTCGCTTGGCATCAACCTGTGTTTGCGTTTCATGCTGCCGGCCGTCGGAACGGAATGTGAGAACCGTTTCGCTTGCCGCATCCGGCTGCCTGGTTGGCTACCCCGGGAACTTTAATGCGGCTTTCGAATCATCCGCTGAGGTTTTGTCCAACCGCTGTGATCCGAAAAGTTCGTTTTCTCAGGCTAGGGGTAGGGTAGGGTGGAATAAATCGATATTTTTCTGCTTTCTTACTTTTCCTGGGTCACGCGCTGCAGGTCCATGCGTTGCTTATTGATGTGGGCCCTCCCGCGGAAAGTGAGATGTTGCGGCGGGATAGACGCCGGCTGCTTTGGGTGTTTCACGTGGAACATAGCTGCCGGCCAGCCGCGGAATCTTTGTCTTGGATGTTCCACGTGAAACATCGGCGTCTTTTGGGGGTACGAATGACGATAGATTCGGCAGACTTTCGAGACCACGACTTCCGGTTGTTGGGAGGGGGGCGGTTTGTGCCCAAAGAAGCGACGTCCACGTTGCTTTGGCCGTGCTGGGAGTGGGCGCGAGCGTCGTTGAATACCGCAGCCATCTCTATCACCGACAGAACACCGAGAACTAGTTGGGACGATTGCAGGCTGGTTCAAACATTCGAAGGCTAGCTAGCATCGAGTACATCGACGTTAACCACGACGCTCCTCGTGACCAGTGTTTCACGTGAAACACTGGATGGTGTTGAACAACACTGGTGCGCATCGGGCTTCAACTGGTGAAGGCGTTTCTGGACTTCGGTACTCGAGGTATATCGCGGCACCCATCTCACCTCTCCATGGCGCACCGATTGGCCCGTACGGCTGCCACTTAGCGATTTACCCCATCGGCAACCGCCCGGAGCTAAGCGCTTGTTTCACGTGAAACACCCGTTGGTCCGCAGCCCGAATAGGCGCACGGTGAAGTGAGGAATGATTGCCTCAAGTCCGAACGCAGGGGCGGCTGGCGGACTTACCTGAGCTCTACATAGCTGACGGCAGTCTCTGCTGTCTAAAGCGTGACGTCATCGTGTGGTGTAAAGGATGCGGCCCCGCGCGCCTTTGAGGGGTCTCAATCTGGCTACACGTCCTAAGCGCACGATGCTGACGGTGGGCGAGGGGAGATAAGTAGGGAGCCAGCCGTAGGGTCCAACGCTGGACGAATCGTGGCTCGCTGGCGAGTCGATGATGCCCCGCGTAATGTTCCACGTGAAACACTCCGATGCCCATCGCCCCAGTTCTTCCAACACTCGCCTTCTGCCTCGACCACCAGGCCCGCACTTCACCTGCCGGAAAGCGGAGCAGGCGCTATAGGTACGGACTTCAGCCCTCGCGCCGATGCATCTGGCCATCTACGCGAGCCACCAAGTCCCCAAATAAATGAATGTTCCACGTGAAACAACGCAAGAGCCGTGCTGCGGCGTACTCAGTCGACAAGCGACGGGGATGTTTCACGTGGAACATCAGCCCATGACACCGGCAGATGCCGATACTTTCAGACCCGTCTGCCCGCCGCCCACGAGTTCTCGGACTACCCGACAAAGGCCCATTGGCGCAAAACACACTCCCCGAAAATGTTTCACGTGAAACATGCAACCCCTGCCTCTATAATGAGCGCCGAACGCTCTCTTCTTTACCTTCCCCCCATCATGGACTATCCCCGCGAATTCGATGTCATCGTCGTCGGTGGCGGCCACGCCGGCACCGAAGCGGCGCTGGCTGCAGCCCGTACTGGTGCGCAGACGCTGCTGCTCACGCACAACATCGAGACCCTTGGCCAAATGTCTTGCAATCCGTCCATCGGCGGAATTGGCAAGGGCCACCTCGTCAAAGAGGTGGACGCCCTCGGCGGGGCCATGGCATTGGCCACGGATGAGTCTGGCATCCAGTTCCGCATCCTGAACGGCTCGAAGGGGCCGGCTGTCCGTGCCACGCGCGCGCAGGCAGATCGTGTGCTGTATCGCAAGGCCATCCGCGGCCGCCTCGAGAACCAGCCGAACTTGTGGCTGTTTCAACAGGCGGTTGAGGACCTGATGGTGGAGGGCGATCGCGTCGTCGGCGCGGTGACGCAGGTTGGCCTGAAGTTCCGGGCCAAGACGGTGGTGCTGACCGCCGGCACATTCCTGAACGGTCTGATCCACGTTGGCCTGCAGAACTATTCGGGCGGACGCGCTGGCGACCCGCCGGCTATTTCGCTGGGTCAGCGCCTGAAGGAACTGAAGCTTCCCCAAGGCCGCCTCAAGACCGGTACGCCTCCTCGCATTGACGGGCGCACCATCAACTACGCCATCCTGGAAGAGCAGCCCGGCGACCTGGACCCGATTCCTGTGTTTTCGTACATGGGCAACGTGGCCATGCATCCCCGCCAGTTGCCGTGCTGGATCACCCACACCAACGCGCGCACGCACGACATCATTCGCGGCGGTCTGGATCGCTCGCCGATGTACAGCGGCGTCATCGAAGGGGTGGGTCCGCGGTATTGCCCGTCCATCGAAGACAAGATCCACCGGTTCGCCGACAAGCAGTCCCACCAGGTCTTTCTTGAACCGGAAGGGCTGGACACGCACGAGGTGTATCCCAACGGCGTCTCCACCAGCTTGCCGTTCGACGTGCAGCTGGATCTGATCCACTCGCTGCCCGGGCTGGAAAATGCGCACATCATGCGGCCCGGCTACGCCATCGAGTACGACTACTTCGATCCACGTGGACTCAAGAGCACGCTCGAGACCAAGGCCATCGAAGGTCTGTACTTTGCCGGCCAGATCAACGGCACCACCGGCTACGAAGAAGCCGCCGCGCAGGGATTGCTGGCTGGCGTGAATGCGGCCCTGAAAGCGCAGGAACGCGAACAGTGGACCCCGCGCCGCGATGAGGCTTACCTGGGCGTGCTGGTCGATGACCTGGTCACTCGTGGCGTGACCGAGCCCTATCGCATGTTCACCTCGCGTGCCGAATACCGACTTAGCCTGCGCGAAGACAATGCCGATCTGCGTCTGACCGAAATCGGCCGGCAGCTCGGAATTGTCGACAATGCACGTTGGGATACCTTCAACCGTAAGCGCGATGCGGTGGCGGCCGAGGTCGAACGCTTGAAGTCGTCATGGGTGAATCCGCGCCTGCTGCCGGCCGAGGTCGCCGAACCGCTGCTGGGCAAGGCAATTGAACGTGAGTACTCACTCGCTGACCTGCTGAAACGGCCGAACGTGTCCTACGAAGCCTTGATGGGCGCCCAAAACGCCGATGGCTCGTTGCTCGCCGGCCCGGGGGTCGTTGAAGACGACGTGTTGTCGGAGCAGGTCGAGATCCAGGTCAAGTACGCCGGCTACATCGCGCGCCAGCAGGACGAAGTGCAAAAGCACATCGCCCATGAACAACAGCCGATTCCGGCGGACGTGGATTACGACGCCGTGACCAGCCTGTCCTTTGAAGTGCGTCAGAAGCTCAAGACGCATCGTCCGGAAACGATCGGCCAGGCCGCGCGCATTTCCGGCGTCACGCCAGCTGCCATCTCGCTCCTGCTCATTCATCTGAAGCGCCTGCATTACGGCTCGCGCAAGCAAGCGGCATGAGCGCGCCCGCCAATCAGGCCGGCATCGACATGGCCGGCCGACTCACTCGTGCATGCGAGCAGCTTGGCCTGCGCCCCGACGATGGCGCCGTCGCCAAACTGCTCAATTACCTGGCGCAGATGCAGCGCTGGAATCGCACGTACAACCTGACCGCCATTCGCGATCCGCAGCAGATGCTCGTGCAGCACCTGTTCGACAGTCTTGCGGCCGTAAAGCCCTTCAGCGAGGCGCTGGCCGCGCCCGACGCGCCAGCCAAGGTGTTCGACGTCGGATCGGGCGGCGGCCTGCCTGGCGTCGTCCTGGCGATCATGCAGCCCCATTGGTCCGTGACGTGCGTCGATGCCGTCGAAAAGAAGACCGCGTTCGTGCGCCAGATGAGCGGCGCGCTGGGTTTACCCAACCTGCAATCGCGGCACGCGCGCATTGAAACGCTGGATCCCGCCGAGTGCGACATCGTCACCTCGCGAGCGTTTGCATCATTGGATGATTTTGCGCAACTCGCGGGTCGCCATGTAGCCAAGAATGGTACCCTCGTCGCCATGAAGGGCAAGGTCCCCGAAGAAGAAATCCAGGCGCTGCACGCGCGCGGGGAATGGCAAGTCGACCATATTCAGCCGCTCCAGGTGCCGGAGCTGCAAGCAGAACGCTGCCTGATCTGGATGCGCCGCAGTCAAGGAACCCTATGAAGAACATACCCCCCAGCACATCCGCCCGCGTTTTCTGCATTGCCAATCAGAAGGGCGGCGTGGGCAAGACGACGACCGCCATCAACTTGGCGGCGGGTCTTGCCACGCACAATCAGCGCGTGCTGCTGGTGGATCTGGACCCGCAGGGCAACGCCACGATGGGCAGCGGCATCGACAAGAACTCGCTGGAGTCCAATCTGTACCAGGTGCTGATCGGCGAGACCTCCATCGAGCAGGCGCGCGTGAAGTCCGAGTCCGGTGGTTACGACGTGCTGCCGGCCAACCGCGAACTGTCCGGCGCCGAAATCGATCTGGTGCAGATGGAACAGCGCGAGCGCCAACTGAAGGCCGCCATCGACACTGTTGCGACCCAGTACGACTTCGTGCTCATCGACTGCCCGCCCACGCTGTCCCTGCTTACCTTGAACGGCCTGGCAGCCGCGCATGGCGTCATCATTCCCATGCAGTGCGAATATTTCGCGCTCGAAGGCCTGTCGGACCTCGTCAACACCATCAAGCGCGTGCATCGCAACATCAACGACGACCTGCGCGTCATCGGTTTGCTGCGCGTCATGTTCGATCCGCGCATGACGCTGCAACAGCAGGTGTCCGCGCAGCTGGAATCGCACTTCGGCGACAAGGTCTTCAAGACCGTCGTGCCGCGCAACGTGCGCCTGGCCGAAGCACCCAGTTACGGCATGCCGGGTGTTGTGTATGACCGCGCGTCACGCGGCGCGCAGGCATACATCTCGTTCGGCGCCGAAATGATCGAACGCGTCAGGAAAGACCTGAACTAGCCGTCCCCGATGCCTGACGCCGCGCTCTTTTTTCCGCCACAGCCAACCGTCTCCACGCCGCCCGCCGACGTGCGCGATGCGCTGCGCGTGCGGCTGGAAGACGCGGCGCTCAATGCCACCGCCGTGGGCGCGCAGGTGATCTATGATGGCTGGCTCGTGCGTTTTGCCCAATCGCCGGCCAAGCGGGTCCGAAGCGTCAATGTGCTGGGGTTATCCACACGTCCTTTGGATGAGCGGCTGGCGTATTGTTCATCGTTGTATGCGCGCCAGGGTTTGCCCATGGTGCTGCGCATCACCTCCATCGGCCCCGATTTTTCGCTCGACGCCGAGCTGGAGGCCCGCGGTTATCTCTACACCGGTGAGACTCGCGTCATGAGCACGCCGCTCGCTCCCCGCGCAAGCGTCAGGAGCGATCTGCATTTCAGCATGGTCGATGCCGAGCGCTTTGCGGCGGCGGTCGGGGCGCTGCGCGGCTCATCGGCTGCGCACATCGCCGAACACCACGCGCGCCTTGCCGGTCTGGCTGTGGATAAGCAGCCGGTGCTCGCCACCGACGCGGCAGGGCAGATGGTCGCTGCGGGGATGGCCGTGCGTGAAGGCGACCTGCTCGGCCTGTTCGACATCGTTACCCACCCGGGACATCGGCGCAAAGGTTACGCCGCTGTCCTGGTGGAGCATTTGCTGGGCGAAGGGGCTGCCGACGGCGCCAGGACGGCCTATCTGCAGGTCGAGCCGGAAAACGTCGCCGCGCGGACCCTGTATGACCGCTACGGATTCAAAGACTGTTACGCGTATTGGTACCGCCTGCCCGCCGAGCAGGCGGACGCCTGAGCCCAGCGCTCAGGATACAAAGACAGAAGGAAAGAGGATTTAATTATGGCCACCAAGAAACCCAAGGGATTGGGTCGCGGACTGGACGCCTTGCTGGGCGCCGATGCGCCCGCAATCGACAACATCGGCAAGGCTGTCGCCAAGCCCGAGGGTCCGCCGTCCACCCTGCCCATTTCGAAGATGCGCGCCGGCAAGTACCAGCCGCGCACGCGCATGGACGAGGGGGCCCTGGGCGAGCTGGCCGAATCGATTCGCACGCAAGGGATCATGCAGCCGATACTCGTGCGTGCGTTGGGCGATGCGCCCGGCCACTACGAAATCATTGCTGGCGAACGCCGCTTTCGCGCCGCGCAGCTTGCCGGCCTGAAAGAAGTGCCGGTCCTGGTGCGCGAAGTCGCCGATGAAAACGCCGCCGTCATGGCACTCATCGAAAACATCCAGCGCGAAGACCTGAATCCGCTCGAAGAAGCGCACGGCGTGCGCCGTCTGCTCGATGAGTTCGGCCTGACGCACGAACAGGCCGCGCAGGCCATCGGCCGTTCACGGTCCGCCACCAGCAACTTGCTGCGCCTCTTGAACCTGGCCGCGCCCGTGCAGACCATGCTGCTGGCCGGCGACGTCGACATGGGCCACGCCCGCGCGCTGCTCGCCGTCGATGCGGCCACGCAGATCCAGCTTGCCAATCTCATCATCGCGCGCCGTCTGTCGGTGCGCGAGGCCGAAAAGCTCGTTGCCAAGACGGCCAAGGAAGCCGAAGCCTCGGCGTCGCCCAAGAAAAAGACCAACGGCGTGTCGCGTGACCTGACGCGTCTGGAAGAAGCGCTGTCCGATCATCTGGGCACGCGCGTGGCGCTGAAAGTGGGCGCCAAGGAAAAGGGTCAGATCGTCATCGACTTCCACGGCTGGGAGCACCTGAATTCGCTCCTCGAGCGCCAGGGCCTTTCCGGAGCGGTGGATGCCTGAAAACGCATTGCCCGTCATCGCGGTGCTGGCGACGGGGGGCACGATTGCGGGGGCCCAGGCTGACGCCACGTCCGCCGGCTACAAGTCGGGCACCTTTTCCGTGAATGACCTGCTCGCGGCGGTGCCGCAGCTGGCCGGCATCGCAGAGATCCGCGCCGAGCAGGTAGCCAACGTCGGCAGCCAGAACATGACGCACGGCGTCTGGCGCGCGCTGGCGCAGCGCGTGGACACGCTTTGCCAGGACGCCTCGGTGGCAGGCATCGTGATTACCCACGGGACGGACACGCTCGAGGAAACCGCGTATTTCCTCAGCCTGGTGAACCGTCATGACAAGGCCGTCGTGCTGGTTGGCGCCATGCGCCCGGCCACGGCGCTGGGCGCGGAAGGTCCGGCCAATCTGTACAACGCGGTGGCGCTGGCGCGCCATCCCGATGCGCGGGGCCGCGGCCCGCTCGTCGTCATGAACGAAGACATCCATTACGCCCGCGAGATCCAGAAGATCGCCAGCGCCGGCCTGTGCGCGTTTGCATCGCCCAATCGCGGCCGCGCCGGCGTCATGCACGGCGGCGTGCCTTGCTTTTACTCGCGCAATGCCACCACCTGTGGCGCACAAAGCGAGTTTTCACTCGCATTGTTGGAAAAGGCTGGCTGGCCGCGTGTGGACATCGTCTATGCGTATGCCAACCTGCAGGCCGACGTGATCGATTTCCTGGCCAGCGCCGCCGACGGCATCGTGCTGGCGGGCGTGGGCGACGGCAACGCCACCGACCTGGCCATCGAAGGCCTGCGGCGTGCAGCCGACGACGGCGTGGCCGTTGTTCGGTCCAGCCGCACGGGCAGCGGTTTCGTGGCGCGCGATGTCGAAGTCGACGATGCCAGCTTGGGCTTTGTCGCCGCGCGGGACCTGAATCCGCAGAAGGCGCGCATCCTTTTGATGCTCGCGCTGACGATCACTCGCGATCCGGATGCGTTGCAGCAGGTGTTCGACCGTTATTGAACCGTGGGCGGCGGCTCCGTCGCCGCGCCTTGCTGCGCAAGACCCAGGTTGGTCCGCAGCATGTCGTACACCTGCCGCGTCAGCGGATTGATGAGATCACGCCTTATCCACAGGAAGTAGGTCACGTCCGGCAGGGGCGGCAGCCCTTCCTTTTCTCCCAGCACCCGCATCTCCGGCCCCAGCAGTTCCACGCTGCGCGCCGTCACGCCCAGGCCCGCGCGCAGCGCGGCCTTGATCCCCACCAGATTTGGCGCCACGTAGTTCGTGTGCCAGCGCACCTGCGCCTGCTCCAGCGCATTGAGCGCCAGGCGGCGAAAGATGCTGGGTTCGTCCGCCAGCACAAGCGGCACGGGCGCATGGGAATCGTGCATGTAATCGGCGGATGCCAGCCAGACCGTCGGCGACGTGCGCAACGCCACGCCCTCGAAGTCCTGGTCAAAGCGCGTGGAGATCGTCAGGTCGATCTCGCCCGCGCGCAGGGCATCCATCAGGAAAGGACTGCGATCGACCCGGATCTCCAGCTTCACGCGGGGCGCCACGCGTGCGATGTGCGTGAGCAGGGTGGGCAGGATCGTGTCCGCCACGTCCAGGGGCGCACCCAGCCGCAGATCGCCTTCCAGCGGCCCGTCCTGCAACGCCCGCAGCGCTTCATCGTTGATGGCCAGCATGTGCCGGGCGTATTCGACCAGCCGCCGGCCATGCGAGGACAGCACCTTGTTGCGGCCTTGCTTTTCAAACAGCGGCAAACCGATCATCGCCTCGAGCCGCTGCATCTGCTGCGTGATGGCGGACTGCGTCTTGTGCAGCCGGTTGGCGGCCTCGGAAAACGTTTCATGCTGCGCGATGGCCGTCAGCGTGCGAAGCAGGTCCAGGTCTAGATTGCGCATCCGTTCAACGGGAAATGGGTTCAGGGATAACCCGACACATTAGCAGTCCTAATGGAATGTTCAAGCAATTTAAATTGTTGGCATTCACACCCGGCGATACAGTAAGTGCAATAACTCATGAAACAAGAGGGAACAACGACGTGAGCACCGCACATCCCCAACAGGCCGGCATCGACAGCGCGGTCGAAAATATTAAAAAAACTGTAGGAAATAAGGGTCTGAACCGCGACAGCCTTCAGCTCGTCCTGGACGAGCTGGTGGCGTTGGCCGGCAATACTGCATGGTGGGGCGCCGACCGCTACCCGCCGCCCGAGGGCGACGAACGCCAGGCCCGCTATCTGATCGCCGAAGACGCCGACAAGAGCTATGCGCTGTACCTGAACGTCATGCGCCCGGGCAAGAAGATCGTGCCGCACAACCACACCACCTGGGCGTGTATCGCGGCGGTCGAGGGCGTCGAATACAACTATGTGTACGACCGCCTGGACGACGGTTCGCAGCCGGGCGTCGGCAAGCTGGCGCAGATCGATACCGTGGTGGTGGGCCCCGGCACCGGCATCGCGCTGATGCCCGACGATATCCACGCGGTGGAAATCCAGGGCGACAGCGTCATCCGCCATCTGCACATGTACGGACGCGCGCTGGAAACGCTGGACCAACGCCTGGGCTTCGACCTGGAGACCGGCACCTGCAAGATCATGCCGATCGGCGTGCAGACGCGGCGCTGATCATGAGCAAGCCCTTCCGGTCCGCAACGCGCCTGCTGCGCGCAGGACGTCCTCATCAAGGCTGGGTCAACACGCCGGTCACGCGCGCCAGCACGTATGTCTTTGAGAGCGTAGAAGCGTGGCGCGACACGCGGGCGCGCCGCGAACAGGAGCGTCTGCCCTCCTATGGCGCGCGGGGCACCGACAGCACGCACGCCCTGGAAGACGCGCTCGTCGAACTGGAAGCGGGCTATCGCGCCAAGCTTTATCCCACGGGCCAGGCCGCAATCGCCACCGTGCTGCTTGCCTATCTGCGCGCCGGCGATCATGTGCTAGTGACAGACGCCGTGTATGAGCCGGTGCGCCGGTTCTGCGCCGAACACCTGACGCGCCTGGGGATCGAATTCACGTACTACCGGCCGGATGCCGCTGGCATCGAGGCGCTGATCCGGCCCAATACCCGCATGATCTACGCGGAGTCGCCGGGGTCGCTGACCTACGAAATGCCGGACCTCACCGAGTTATCCACAACCGCGAGAAAACACGATTGCTGGCTGGCTGTGGACAACACGTGGGCGTCCGGTCTGGTGCAAAAACCGCTCGAATTGGGCGCCGACATCTCCATCCTGGCCGCGACCAAGTATCTGGGCGGCCATGCCGACGTGATGATGGGCGCCGCCGTCACGAACGAGCGCGCATGGCGGGCGCTGGAACGCGCAACCATCGATTTCGGCCAGACGGTCGGCGCCGACGACGCCTTCCTGGTATTGCGCGGCATGCGCACGCTGCCCTTGCGCATGGCGCAGCACGCCCGCAGCGCGCTCCGGATCTCCCAGTGGCTCAAGGCGCGTCCGGAAGTTGCGCGCGTTTTGAATCCTGCGCTGCCTGGCGATCCCTCCCATGCAATCTGGCAGCGCGATTGCAGCGGCGCCAACGGCCTGCTGACGCTGGAACTGTCTGACGCCTATACCGAGGCCGACGCCGAACGCTTCATCGACAGCCTGCAGCTTTTCGGCATCGGCGCCTCGTGGGGCGGCTTTGAAAGCCTGGTTATTCCGGTGAACTTGCAGGCCGCGCGCTCGTTGCCCGGCCTTGAAGCGCGCGGCCCCATGCTGCGCCTGCACATCGGCCTGGAAGATCCTGACGACCTGATCGCCGACCTTGACCGCGGCCTGGCCGCACTGACTCAACCCATCCGTTCCCTCCGAATCTCATGATGCAGCCGTATAACGACCCCACCTTCGCCGACGTCGATTCGCACACGCTCAAGCAGTGGTTGCACGACGGCCGCGAGATTGCGCTTCTGGACGTGCGCGAGCATGGCCAGTATGGCGAGTCGCATCTGTTCTACGCCGCGCCGGTCCCGTACAGCCGCCTTGAAGTCGACATCGTCCGCCTCGCGCCTCGCCGCGGCGTGCGCGTCGTGGTCTACGACGAGGGGGGCGAGGACGACACCGCGGCCCGCGCCGCGCGCGCCCTTGGCGTCCTGGGCTACACGGATGTGCACCGCCTGGCCGGCGGCATCGCGCAATGGCAGCGCGACGGTTATGCCGCATTCGCAGGCGTGAACGTTCCCAGCAAAACGTTTGGCGAACTCGCCGAAGAGGTTTTCCACACCCCGCGCATCGGCGCCCGCGAACTGGCCGAACGCCAGCGTCGGGGCGACGACCTTATCGTGCTAGACGGCCGGCCCTTCGCCGAATACCAGAAGATGAGCATTCCCGGCGGCATCTGCTGCCCCAATGGCGAACTGGCGCTGCGCGCCCACACGCTGGCCGCGCGGCCGGACACCACCATCGTGGTCAACTGCGCGGGCCGCACGCGCAGCATCATCGGCGCGCAGACGCTCATCAACCTGGGTGTGCCCAATCCGGTCTACGCCCTGGAGAACGGCACGCAGGGCTGGTACCTGGAAGACCTGCAGCTCGAGCATGGCGCGCGCCGCCGGTATCCGGATGACGTCACGCCTGAAGACGTGCCGGCGCTGGCGCAGCGTTCCGCGCAGCTCGCCCAGCGTCACGGCGTGCCGTCGGCCAAAGCCGGGCAGGTGCAGGACTGGCTGCGCGACCCGCAGCGCACCACGTTCCTGTGCGATGTGCGCAGCGCCGAAGAGTTCGCGAAGGGATCGTTGCCCGGCGCGCAGCATGCGCCTGGCGGGCAACTCATTCAGGCGACGGACCAGTACATCGCCGTGCGCGGCGCCCGCATCGTCGTGTTCGATGGCGAAGGCGTGCGCGCGCCGGTCGTCGCCAGCTGGCTTCGGCAGATGGGATGGGACGCCTGCACGCTCGAAGAAGGCACGGGCGCCGTCCTGGCCCACGCTCCGGCACTGCCCGAGGCGCCTGCGCTTGCTCTGCTGTCCGATGCGGCCTTGGCCGATGTGCTGAAGCAGGGCGCCCAGATTGTCGACATTCGGCCCAGCATGCGGTACCGCGCGAGCCACGTGGCCGGCGCCCGCTGGTCCATCCGTCCGCGGCTGCATCGTCTGGCGCTCGATCCCGCGCGTCCTGTCGTGCTGCTGGCCGAAGACGCCGCATTGGCGGCGTGGGCGGCACGCGATCTGGCTGCCTTGGGCATCGATGACGTCAAGGCCAATACGGGCACGCCGAACAGCTGGTCCGCTCAAGGCATTTCGCTGGAGACGACGCCTGCCGATCCGCCCGACAGCGATTGCATCGACTACCTGTTTTTCGTGCACGACCGCCACGACGGGAACAAGGCCGCCGCGCGGCAGTACCTCGCCTGGGAAACCAATCTCGTCAAGCAGATCGACGACCGGGAACGCGCCGCGTACCGGTTCCCGGCCAGCTGACACCGCCGCCGCGCGTTTGCGCGGCGCCACCCGCTTCAACCTGATCAGGACGCCCCGGCGGCAATCGCCGCCGGGGTGCGGACGGTTCATGGAGAACCGGAATGCAAAGGACGGCCGAGTATCCGGCCGCCATCTCAAGGGGAAATCCAGATGAAGCATCACGCATTGCAAGCTTGCAAGACGGCCGCGGTGGCAGCGGCAGCCCTCGCGTGGGGGTTCGCCGCCCATGCCCAGACGCCGGCGCCGCTGGCGGACTATCCGAAGCAGGCCATCACCGTTGTCTCGCCGTTCCCGCCGGGCGGCGGCAACGACGGCGTCGCACGCTTGATCGCGCAGGAGCTGGGCGCCATCACGGGTCAAAGCGTGGTTGTCGAAAACCGCTCGGGGGCGGGCGGCAACGTCGGCACGGCGCAGGTGTCCCGCGCCAAGCCTGACGGCTACACCCTCGTGATGTCGCAGACCAGCGTCATGGCCGTCAATCCGCGCCTGTACAAGAACGTGGGCTTCGATCCGCTGAAGGACTTCGTGCCCATTTCGCAGATCACCTCGGCGCCGCTGGTGCTCGTCTCGCGCGCGGACGGCCCGTACAAGACGCTGGACGATTATCTTGCGGCCGCACGCAAGCAGCCTGGGGTCATCACCTACGCGACGCCGGGCAACGGCACGATGAGCCATCTGATGGGCGCGCTGGTTTCCCAGAAGGCCAACGTCAAGCTGGTGCATGTGCCGTACCGCGGCGCGGCGCCGGCGGTCACGGACCTGCTGGGCGGCACCGTCGACATGCTGATCACTTCGCCGGCATCGGCCGAACCCATGGTGGCGGCCGGCAAACTGCAGATCCTCGCGATGAGTCACGGCGATGGCGTGGGTATCTTCAAGCGCGCGCCCACGTTGAAGCAGGCCGGTCTGGAAGGCATCACCGCGGATGACTGGTATGGCTTGTTCGCGCCCGCGGGAACGCCGCCCGAGCGCATCGCTTATCTGGCCCAGGCCGTGGAGCAGGCCATGAAGTCGCCCGCCGTGATCGCCAAGATCAACAGCGGCGGCAGCCAACCCGTGGGCAGCGCGCCCGCGGCCTTCAAGAGCCGGCTGCAGCAGGACACCACGTATTGGGCCGACATGGTGAAGACGGCGGGCGTGTCGCTCGATTGAACGGCATGTTTGCCAACGCGGAGCAAGGTGTCTAGACTGGAAACGCCTGCGTGCAGGCGTTCCGTCGGCGCACTGATCCTCCGCGCGCCCCTCCTGGAGGGCATCGATGCAGACTTCCTCGGCCTTGTCGTCGCCGCAGCTCGCGGCGTATGCCGCGTTCGCGCAGTCGCTGGCGGATCGCGCCCGGCCCCTGTCGCGCAAGTGGTTCCGGCATCCGCTTGATGTCGACACCAAGGCCGATGACAGTCCCGTCACGCAGGCAGACAGGCAGGTCGAGGCGGCGCTGCGCGAAGCCATCGCCGCGCATCATCCCGGACACGGCATATTCGGCGAAGAATTCGGCGCCTCTCATGCCGATGCCGAATTCGTGTGGTCGCTCGACCCCATCGACGGCACCCGCGCCTTCATCTCGGGCAATCCGCTGTGGGGCACGCTGCTTGCGCTGCTGCACCGCGGCAGGCCGGTGTTGGGGCTGATCGACATTCCCATGCTCGACGAACGCTGGATCGGCGTGGCGCACGCGCCATCGCAATTGAACGGCGAGCCGTGCGCGACGCGCGCATGCACCGACCTCGACAGCGCCATCCTGTATGCCACCGCGCCCGACATCTTCACGGGCGCCGAGCTGGCCGCTTTCGACCACTTGGCAGCCAAGACACGCATGCGCCGCTATGGCGGCGACTGCTATAGCTATGGGCTTCTCGCCAGCGGTCACGTCGACCTCGTCGTGGAGGCGGGGCTGCAACCCTACGATTACCTTGCCCTTGCGCCCGTGATCGAAGGCGCTGGCGGCGTCATGACGGATTGGGCAGGGCAGCCGCTCGGTTTCGCTTCAAAGGGCCGCGTGATCGCGGCCGCCACGCCTGCGCTGCATCGCCAGGCGATGCAGGTGCTGGGGGCGGCCATGGCCTGACCGGCGCGCCGCCCGCCCGCAGTTCCACGCAACGCTTCAGCCATAAGGTGAACGAGCATGCATGCACTAGGGGTAGCAACGGTGGAAGACGCAGAGCGGCTGGTGCAGGCCAGCCCGCTCTCGCATATCAAGATCGGCCTGTCCGATGTGGACGGCGTCATGCTGGGCAAGTACCTGAGGCGCGACAAATTCCTGGGCGCGCTGCGTTCCGGGCTCGCGTTCTGCGACGTGGTGCTGGGGTGGGACCTGGACGATCAGCTCTACGACAACACCCGGTACACCGGCTGGCACACCGCATACCCCGACGCAAAAATGCGCATCGTGCCGCAAAGCGCGCGCCGTCTTACGCTGGAACAAGGCCCCGGCGGCGAAGACATGCTGCTATTCCTGGCGGAATTCGAGGGCGATGCCGCCGCCATCTGTCCGCGCCGCCTGCTGCACCGCGTGATCGATCGCGCGGCGGACATGGGATTCGATGCCTATGCCGCGCTGGAGTACGAATTCTTCATGTTCCGCGAGACGCCGCACTCCGTGCGCGCCAAGCACTACCGCAACATGGAGAACTGGACGCCGGGCAATTTCGGGTATTCGGTTCTGCGCAGCACGGTCGAGGGCGACTTCTATCGCAAGCTGCTCGACATGTGCGAGCGCATGGACATGCCCATCGAAGGCCTGCACACCGAGACCGGGCCGGGCGTGCTGGAGGCCGCGCTTGCCGTGGACCATGCGGCCGCGGCCGGCGACAAGGCGTTTCTGTTCAAGACGTTCGCCAAGGCGCTTGCGCAACAGAACGGCCTGATGGCTACCTTCATGGCGAAATGGTCGCACGACCACCCCGGTCAAAGCGGCCATATTCACCTGTCTCTGCGCGACCGCAAGACGGGGCGTTCGGCCTTCTACGACGAGTCGCAGCCACATGGCGTCGGCAACCTGCAGGCCGCCTTCATGGCGGGCGTGCAGCGGTACCTTCCCGAATTCATGGCCTTGTACGCGCAAACCATCAACAGCTATTCGCGCCTGGTGCCCGGCTATTGGGCGCCGCTGGACGCCACGTGGGGGATGGAAAACAGGACGACGGCACTGCGCCTCATCCCGGGCAGCGACAAATCGCAGCGTGTCGAAGTGCGCATCGGATCGGCCGACGCCAATCCCTATCTGGCGCTGGCCGCGGCGCTCGCCTCCGGGTTGTACGGCATCGAGCAAGGGCTGTCGCCCGAGCCCATGGTGCAGGGCAATGCCTATACGCAGGAGTTTCCCGCGCATCTGCATCTGCCCACGACCTTGTGGGAAGCCGCGCAGCGTCTTCGCGGCTCCGACGCCGCGCGGCTGCTGTTCGGCGACGCATTCGTCGAGCACTACGCCGCGACGCGCGAATGGGAAGAGCGGCAGTTCCGGCGTCATGTGACCGACTGGGAGCTTGCGCGCTACTTCGAAATTATCTGAACCCGTCCATTGCCATCAGGGTAGCCATGACCCACGAACTCATCACCATCAGCCCCATCGACGGACGCCCGGTCGTGCGCCGCGCCTACGCCAGCGAAGCGCAGATCTCGCAGGCGCTGGCCAACGCGCAGGGCGCGCAGCCGGCGTGGCATGCGCTCGGCATCCAGGCGCGGGGGCGCATCGTGGCGGCTGCCGTGGACCATGTCGCGGCGGCCAAGGACGAGATCGCGCGCGCGATCACCATTCAGATGGGCCGTCCGCTGCGCGACGCACCCGGCGAAGTCGACGGCTTCGCCGCCCGCGCGCGCCACATGATCGCCATCGCCGACGATGCCCTCGCGCCCATTGCCGCGCCCGCGCAGCCAGGCTTTACGCGCTTCATCAGCCGCGAGCCCATCGGCGTGGCGCTCACCATCGCACCGTGGAACTATCCGCTGCTGACCGCGGTGAACAGCATCGTGCCCGCACTGATGGCGGGCAACACCGTCATTCTCAAGCATTCAGACCAGACGCCGCTGTGCGCCGAGCTCATCGATCGCGCATTCCGAGACGCGGGGGCGCCAAGAGGCGTTTTTCAATACCTGCACGCCAGCCACGACATCACGCAACGGCTGATCCGCGCGCCGGAGATCGGCTATGTGTCCTTCACGGGCTCGGTCCGGGGAGGGCGCATCGTCGAGGAAAGCGCGGTGGGCCGCTTTATCGGCGTCGGACTGGAACTGGGCGGCAACGACCCAGCCTACGTGCGCGAGGACGCCAATTTGGACGCCGCGGCAGAGACGCTCGTCGATGGCGCGTTCTTCAACGCGGGCCAGTCGTGTTGCGGCATTCAGCGCATCTACGTGGCGCGTGGCGTGCACGACGCCTTCGTCGAGCGCGCCGCTGCGTTAACGCAGCGCTACGTGCTGGGCAATCCGTTGCAGCTGGACACGACGCTTGGCCCTGTCGTGCGCGCCCGCGCTGCGGCCGAGATCCGGGAAGTGATCGCGCAAGCCGTCGGCGCCGGCGCTGTAAACGTGATCGATAACTCGCATTTCAAAAAAGCGAGCGAAAGCTCACTTAAAGCGAGCGAAAGCTCGTGTTATGTCGCGCCCGCGTTGCTGACGCAGGTCGACCACCGCATGCGCATCATGAGCGAGGAGTGTTTCGGTCCGGTTGCCGGCATCATGCCGGTCGACAGCGACGAACAGGCCATCGCGCTGATGAACGACAGTCCGTACGGATTGACGGCTGCCGTCTTCACACAGGACGAAGCGACCGCATTGCGTATCGGCAGGCAGGTGCGCGCGGGCACGTTTTTCATGAATCGATGCGACTACCTCGACCCGGCGCTCGCGTGGACGGGCGTCAAGGAGTCGGGCCGCGGCGTGTCCTTGTCCAAGCTCGGCTACGAACCGCTCACCCAGGCCAAATCCTTCCATTTGCGTAGCCTCTGAAGGCGGCGTCACCAGGAACCGAATCATGACCGTCCCCCACGTCAACTGGAACTATCCCACCGCCATCAAGGTGGGTCCCGGACGCATCAAGGAATTGCCCGCGTGCTGCCGTGAGCTGGGCATGTCCCGGCCTTTGCTCGTGACCGATCCCGGACTGGCCGCGTTGCCCATGGTCCGCGATGCCGTGGGCATGTGCCACGATGATGGCGTCGATTGCGCGGTCTTTCACGACATCAAGGGCAATCCCACCGGGCGCAACGTCGACGACGGCGTGGCGGCGTTCAAGCGCGGTCGTCATGACGGTGTCATTGCGTTCGGCGGCGGTTCTGCGCTTGATGCAGCGAAGGCCATCGCATTGATGGCGGGGCAGAGCCGGCCGCTGTGGGACTTCGAAGACATCGGCGACAACTACCTGCGCGTCAATGCCGCCGGCATGGCGCCCGTCGTGGCCGTACCCACCACCGCAGGCACCGGCTCCGAAGTCGGGCGCGCATCCGTCATCACCGACGAGGCCGCGCACATCAAGCGCATCATCTTTCACGCCCGCATGCTGCCATCCATCGTGATCCTGGACGCCGAGCTCACCGTGGGCCTGCCGTCCAAGATCACGGCGGCCACGGGCATGGACGCGCTGTCGCACAACCTGGAAGCCTACTGTTCGCCGTTCTTTCATCCCATGGCGGCTGGCATTGCGCTGGAGGGCATGCGCCTTATCAAGGCGTATCTGCCGCAGGCGGTGGCCGATGGCGCCGATCTGCAGGCGCGCCAGCAGATGCTGACGGCATCGTGCATGGGCGCCACCGCCTTCCAGCGCGGCCTGGGCGCCATGCACGCGCTGGCGCATCCGCTCGGCGCGCTCTATGACGCGCATCACGGCCTGCTCAACGCGATCTTGATGCCCTACGTGCTCAAGGCCAACGAAGAAGCGGTGGCGCCCCGGCTTGAAGCGCTTGCGCGTTATCTCGGGTTGCCGCGGCAAAGTCCGGGCGCGGTGCTCGACTGGGTGCTGGCGCTGCGCGAGGCCGTGGGTATCCCGCATACGCTCGCCGAGATCGGCCTGGATGACGGCCAGGCCGAGCGGGTGGGGCGCATGGCCAGCCAGGATCCTTCCGCCGGCACGAACCCCGTCGATTTCTCCGCCGAAAAATATTCTCAGCTTTTTCGTGCAGCAATTCGCGGAAACCTGTAAGCTTCGCCCCCTCTGCGCGGAAACGCGGCGGAGGTGGAACTGAAATTATGAATTTTTCGTCCGAATGGTTTGACAGCGGATTTGAAAGTGTTCATAATCTCAAGTTCTCCGCTGGAGGGGTGCCCGAGTGGTTAAAGGGGGCAGACTGTAAATCTGTTGGCCTTGCGCCTACGTTGGTTCGAATCCAACCTCCTCCACCAGAGACCCATACCTAAATCCAGGCGCGGTTGGCCTGGATTTGCAATGTAAGGCCCGGTGGCCTTGCGCAGCCTTCGCAAAGAAGGTGGCAAGGATCCTCCGGCCTTCATTTCGAAGGGTTGGGATGAGAGAAGGTGAAAGGGTTTGCCGCGGGTGTAGCTCAATGGTAGAGCAGAAGCCTTCCAAGCTTACGACGAGGGTTCGATTCCCTTCACCCGCTCCAAGATTTTTAAATGCCCATGTGGCTCAGTGGTAGAGCACTCCCTTGGTAAGGGAGAGGTCGCGCGTTCGATCCGCGCCATGGGCACCACAAATTCCAAATTCTTTTCTTCAGTCAGAAGCGCAATCCAGGTCAGGAGTCAGCCATGGCAAAAGGCAAGTTTGAACGTACCAAGCCGCACGTGAACGTGGGTACGATTGGTCACGTTGACCACGGCAAAACGACGTTGACGGCGGCGATCACGACCGTTCTGTCGACCAAGTTCGGCGGCGAAGCCAAGGGCTACGACCAGATCGATGCAGCTCCTGAAGAAAAGGCACGCGGCATTACCATCAACACGGCTCACGTCGAGTACGAAACGGAAACGCGTCACTACGCGCACGTTGACTGCCCGGGCCACGCCGACTACGTCAAGAACATGATCACGGGCGCTGCCCAGATGGACGGCGCGATCCTGGTCGTGTCGGCCGCTGACGGCCCCATGCCGCAAACGCGCGAGCACATCCTGCTGAGCCGCCAGGTTGGCGTGCCGTACATCATCGTCTTCCTGAACAAGGCTGACATGGTTGACGACGCCGAGCTGCTCGAGCTGGTGGAAATGGAAGTTCGCGAACTGCTGTCCAAGTACGACTTCCCGGGCGACGACACCCCGATCGTCAAGGGTTCGGCCAAGCTGGCGCTGGAAGGCGACAAGGGCGAACTGGGCGAACAGGCCATCCTGGCCCTGGCTGCCGCGCTGGATTCGTACATCCCGACGCCTGAGCGTGCCATCGACGGCGCGTTCCTGATGCCGGTTGAAGACGTGTTCTCGATCTCGGGTCGCGGCACCGTGGTGACCGGCCGTATCGAACGCGGCATCATCAAGGTCGGCGAAGAAATCGAAATCGTCGGTATCGTTCCGACGGTCAAGACGACCTGCACGGGCGTGGAAATGTTCCGCAAGCTGCTGGACCAAGGTCAAGCTGGCGACAACGTGGGCATCCTGCTGCGCGGCACCAAGCGTGAAGACGTCCAGCGCGGCCAAGTTCTGGCCAAGCCGGGCTCGATCACCCCGCACACGGACTTCACGTCCGAGGTGTACATCCTGTCCAAGGAAGAAGGCGGCCGCCACACCCCGTTCTTCAACGGCTATCGTCCCCAGTTCTACTTCCGCACGACGGACGTGACGGGCACGATCGACCTGCCGGCCGACAAGGAAATGGTTCTGCCGGGCGACAACGTGACGATGACCGTCAAGCTGCTGGCCCCGATCGCCATGGAAGAAGGTCTGCGTTTCGCCATCCGTGAAGGCGGTCGTACCGTCGGCGCCGGCGTCGTCGCCAAGATCCTGAAGTAAGCAATACCCGGATGGGTAGGGTGGGCATTCATGCCCCTCTATCCATCTTTGCTGTAAAAGTAGTACTATGTATGGTTCCGCGAGCCGATGCAGGCGGAACAAGATTTTGATGTGTTTAGGGGCATAGCTCAATTGGCAGAGCGTCGGTCTCCAAAACCGAAGGTTGTAGGTTCGATTCCTACTGCCCCTGCCACCGCCAGGATAAACCCGCGGGAGATCATCGCGAGTTACGCATTCACGGCGGCTCGCGTCGCAATATGTCTAATACCAGCGTAGAAACCGTAACCAGTACCGCCGACCGGGTCAAGCTCGGGCTGGCGGTTCTCGTCGTTATTGCTGGCATCGTCGGGTTCTCCGTGCTTAGCGCGCAGCCGATGCCCGCTCGGATCGGTGTGTTCGTCGGCGGCCTCGTGATCGCAGCCGCGATCGCCTGGTTCAGCGAACCCGGTCGCCGTACCCTGAGCTTTGCCAGCGAGTCCTACAACGAAGTCAAGCGTGTCGCATGGCCCACCCGCAAGGAAACGACCCAGATGACGGGTATCGTTTTTGCCTTCGTGGCCGTCATGGGCATTTTCATGTGGGTGCTCGACAAGGGCATCGAATGGATTCTCTACGGCCTGCTGCTGGGCTGGAAATAAGGACGGCAAATGAGTAAGCGTTGGTATGTCGTCCATGTGTACTCCGGCATGGAAAAAAGCGTACACAAGGCCCTGAATGAGCGCATTGAGCGCGCGGGCCTGCAAACGTCTTTTGGCCGCATCCTTGTGCCCTCCGAAGAAGTCGTCGAGGTCAAGGGTGGTCAGAAGTCGATCACCGAGCGCCGCATTTTCCCCGGTTATGTCCTGGTTGAAATGGACCTGACCGACGAAACGTGGCACCTGGTCAAGAACACCAACCGAGTCACCGGCTTTTTGGGCGGCTCGGGCAATCGTCCGACCCCGATTTCCGAAAAGGAAGTCGAAAAGATCCTCTCCCAGATGGAAGAGGGCGTCGAGAAACCCCGCCCCAAGATCCTGTTCGAAGTGGGCGAGATGGTTCGGGTCAAGGAAGGTCCGTTTGCGGACTTCAACGGCAACGTCGAAGAAGTCAACTACGAAAAGAGCAAGGTGCGTGTGTCCGTCACCATTTTTGGTCGCGCCACGCCCGTCGAGCTCGATTTCAGCCAGGTCGAAAAGACCTGAATCTAACCCCCGGGGAGCCCTGTCCTTATCGGCCAGGGCGATATCACCCGCAAGGAGCAAAGCATGGCGAAGAAGATCGTCGGCTTTATCAAGCTGCAAGTACCGGCTGGTAAGGCTAACCCCTCCCCCCCGATTGGCCCGGCCCTGGGTCAGCGTGGTTTGAACATCATGGAATTCTGCAAGGCGTTCAACGCCAAGACCCAAGGCATGGAGCCTGGTCTGCCGATTCCGGTGGTGATCACCGCCTTCGCGGACAAGAGCTTCACCTTCATCATGAAGACCCCGCCCGCGACGGTCCTCATCAAGAAGGCCGCCGGCGTGCAAAAGGGTTCGCCCAAGCCGCATACCGACAAGGTCGGCACGCTGACCCGCGCGCAAGCTGAAGAAATCGCCAAGGCCAAGGGTCCCGACCTGACCGCCGCCGATCTGGAAGCCGCAGTGCGCACGATCGCTGGCAGCGCCCGCAGCATGGGCATCACGGTTGAGGGGATCTAATCATGGCTAAGTTGTCCAAGCGCGCCGCCGCTATTGCACAAAAGATCGACCGCACCAAGCTGTACCCGGTCGCTGAAGCCCTGACCCTGGTCAAGGAAACCGCCGTCGCCAAGTTCAATGAATCCATTGACGTGGCCGTGCAGCTCGGCATCGACCCGAAGAAGTCGGACCAACTGGTCCGCGGTTCGGTCGTGCTGCCCGCCGGCACCGGCAAGTCGGTCCGCGTCGCCGTGTTCGCCCAAGGCGACAAGGCTGAAGCCGCCAAGGCCGCTGGCGCCGACATCGTTGGTCTGGACGACCTGGCCGACAGCATCAAGGCCGGTCAAATGGACTTTGACGTTGTCATCGCCTCGCCCGACACGATGCGTGTCGTCGGCGCCCTGGGTCAGATCCTGGGCCCGCGCGGCCTGATGCCGAACCCGAAGGTCGGCACCGTGACCCCCGACGTCGCAACCGCTGTGAAGAACGCCAAGGCCGGTCAGGTTCAGTACCGTACCGACAAGGCCGGCATCATCCACGCAACGATCGGCCGCGCGTCGTTCGGCGTGGAACAGCTGCAAACCAACCTGGCCGCTCTGGTCGACGCCCTGCAAAAGGCTCGTCCCGCAGCTGCCAAGGGCATTTACCTGCGCAAGCTCGCCGTTTCGTCCACGATGGGCGGCGGAGCGCGTGTGGAAATTGCCTCGCTGTCGGCTTCCAACTAAGCCAACAGCAGTAAACGTACTTTGGGCTGCATCCGGACCCCTCCGGATGTTGCTGTCAAAGACCGCTGGAGCAGGGCAGTGGAAGGAATCTACCTTCCGCAAGGAAGGCAGCATCGCCGCTGCCCCGCTTAATCCCGGAGCTCACCTAGTCCGGATCCAGCGTAGACGGCGTCCCCAGGAAGAATTCTTTACCCGAAGAACTCGTCCAGGCGCCGCATTCGGTTGACGCGCAAGGCTCCGGCCCCAGGCGTCTTTTGATGGAGTGTTCAAACCGTGAGTCTCAATCGTCAAGAGAAAGCGGTGGTAATCGAGGAAGTCTCGGCGGAAGTCGCCAAGGCCCAATCGATTGTTATCGCTGAGTACCGTGGTCTGGACGTCGCCTCTGTCACCGTACTGCGCAAAACTGCGCGTGAATCGGGCGTGTATCTGCGTGTTCTGAAGAACTCGCTGGCCCGTCGTGCTGTTGCTGGCACGGCTTTCGAGCCGTTGGCTGAGCAACTGACCGGTCCGCTGATCTATGGCATCAGCACTGATCCGGTAGCGGCGGCCAAGGTCATTGCTGGTTTCGCGAAGAGCAACGATAAGCTGGTCATCAAGGCGGGCGCTCTGCCCAACAACTTGCTGAACCAAGAAGGCGTGAAGGCCCTGGCCACCATGCCCTCGCGCGAAGAGTTGCTGTCGAAACTGCTTGGCACCATGCAAGCCCCCATCGCGCAATTCGTGCGTACGCTCAACGAAGTTCCGACCAAGTTCGCCCGTGGCCTCGCTGCCGTGCGCGACCAGAAGGCAGCGGCCTAATCGCCCTGTTGTCCGGAATTCGCTGAACGACGAAGCGACACCCAAACCCTGGCATTACCAAAATATTTGGAGTTCTGAAAAATGGCACTTAACAAAGCTGAAATCCTTGACGCCATCGCTGGCATGACCGTGCTCGAGCTGTCCGAGCTGATCAAGGAAATGGAAGAGAAGTTCGGCGTGTCGGCTGCTGCCGCTGCCGTCGCTGTCGCTGCTCCCGCCGCTGGTGGCGCTGCTGCCGCTGCTGAAGAGCAAACCGAGTTCACCGTCGTCCTGCAAGAAGCCGGCGCGAACAAGGTCAGCGTCATCAAGGCCGTGCGCGAGCTGACCGGTCTGGGTCTGAAGGAAGCCAAGGACCTGGTCGACGGCGCTCCGAAGCCCGTCAAGGAAGCTGTGGCCAAGGCTGACGCCGAAGCCGCCAAGAAGAAGCTGGAAGAAGCTGGCGCCAAGGTCGAAGTCAAGTAAGACCTGCGTCAACTGCCCGGGGACAGCACAGTTTGCAGTCCCCGGGCTTTTGCGTTTCCAGGAAACCCCTACTGGGGGTATGCCCATTCAGTGGGGTTTCCTGGAGTCGTATCACCTGGGGCCGTGGTTGACGGCCCATGCAACCTCGAGTCGGAGTGCTCATGCCTTACTCGTACACCGAAAAAAAGCGCATCCGCAAAAGCTTCGCCAAGCGTGAAGACGTTCAAAACGTTCCTTTCCTTTTGGCGACACAGCTTCAATCCTACCTAACTTTCCTGCAGGCGGATACCGCCCCGTCCGAACGCGTAGCCGACGGTTTGCAGGCGGCGTTTTCGTCGATTTTCCCGATCGTTAGTCACAACGGTATGGCGCGCTTGGAGTTCGTGAGCTATGTGCTCGGCGAACCGGTGTTCGATGTCAAGGAATGTCAGCAACGTGGCCTGACCTATGCCTCGCCCCTGCGAGCCAAGGTCCGCCTGGTGCTGCTTGACCGCGAAGTCAGCAAGCCCACCGTGAAGGAAGTGAAGGAACAGGAAGTCTACATGGGCGAAATTCCGCTCATGACGGGCACGGGTTCCTTCGTCATCAACGGCACGGAGCGTGTCATCGTTTCGCAGCTGCACCGCTCGCCTGGCGTGTTCTTCGAACACGACCGCGGCAAGACGCACAGCTCCGGCAAGCTCCTGTTCTCGGCCCGCGTGATTCCTTACCGCGGCTCGTGGCTGGACTTTGAATTCGACCCGAAGGACGTCCTGTTCTTCCGCGTCGACCGCCGCCGCAAGATGCCTGTCACGATCCTGTGCAAGGCCATCGGCATGACGCCGGAAACCATCCTGGCCAACTTCTTCGACTTCGACAACTTCGAACTGAAGAGCGAAGGCGCGATGATGGAATTCGTGCCTGAGCGTTGGAAGGGCGAAATGGCCCGTTTCGACATCGCCGACCGTTCGGGCAAGGTGATCGTCGAGAAGGACAAGCGCATCAACGCCAAGCACCTGCGCGACCTGGCTGCCGGCGGCATCCAGCGCATCTCCGTGCCGGAAGATTTCCTGTACGGCCGTGTGCTGGCCAAGAACATCGTTGACGAAGATACCGGCGAAGTCATCGCCAACGCCAACGACGAAATCACGGAAAGCGTGCTCGGCGCCCTGCGCGCCGCCAACGTGCACGAGTTCCAGGCGCTCTACACGAACGATCTGGACCGCGGTCCGTACATCTCGCAAACGCTGCGCACCGATGAAACCGCCGACCAGATGGCCGCGCGCGTTGCCATCTACCGCATGATGCGTCCTGGCGAGCCGCCCACCGAAGAAGCGGTGGAAGCGCTGTTCCAGCGTCTGTTCTACAGCGAAGAGACGTACGACCTGTCGCGCGTCGGCCGCATGAAGGTCAACAGCCGTCTGGGCCGTGGTGAGGACATCACCGGCCCGATGACGCTGACCAACGAAGACATCCTTGAAACCATCAAGGTGCTGGTTGAGCTGCGTAACGGCCGTGGCCAGATCGACGACATCGATCACTTGGGCAACCGCCGCGTGCGTTGCGTGGGCGAACTGGCCGAAAACCAGTTCCGCGCGGGCCTCGTGCGCGTCGAGCGCGCCGTCAAGGAACGTCTGGGCCAGGCCGAGACCGAAAACCTGATGCCGCACGACCTGATCAACTCCAAGCCGATCTCGGCTGCCATCAAGGAGTTCTTCGGTTCGAGCCAGCTCTCGCAGTTCATGGACCAGACCAACCCGCTGTCGGAAATCACGCACAAGCGTCGTGTTTCCGCACTGGGCCCGGGCGGTCTGACCCGCGAGCGCGCCGGCTTTGAAGTCCGCGACGTGCACCCGACCCACTACGGCCGTGTCTGCCCGATCGAAACGCCGGAAGGCCCGAACATCGGTCTGATCAACTCCATGGCGCTGTACGCTCGCTTGAACGAGTACGGTTTCCTGGAAACGCCTTACCGCAAGATCATCGACGGCCGCGTCAGCGAGCAGATCGATTACCTGTCGGCCATCGAAGAAAGCCACTACGTCATCGCGCAGGCCAACGCCGCGCTCGACGAAGAAGGCCGTTTCGTGGACGACCTGGTCGCTTGCCGTGAAGCTGGCGAAACGATGCTGACCGCCCCGGCCAACGTGCACTACATGGACGTTGCCCCGTCGCAGATCGTGTCGGTTGCTGCCTCGCTGATTCCGTTCCTGGAACACGACGACGCGAACCGCGCACTGATGGGCGCCAACATGCAACGCCAGGCCGTGCCTTGCCTGCGTCCGGAAAAGCCGGTCGTGGGTACGGGTATCGAGCGCACCGTGGCCGTTGACTCGGGCACCACCGTGCAGGCGCTGCGTGGCGGTCTGGTCGACCACGTCGACGCCGAGCGCGTCGTGATTCGCGTGAACGACGAAGAAAACGTCGCCGGCGAAGTGGGCGTCGACATCTACAACCTGATCAAGTACACGCGTTCCAACCAGAACACGAACATCAACCAGCGTCCGATCGTCAAGCGTGGCGACCGCGTTGCCAAGGGCGACGTGCTGGCTGACGGCGCATCGACCGACCTGGGCGAACTCGCCCTGGGTCAGAACATGCTGATCGCGTTCATGCCCTGGAACGGCTACAACTTCGAAGACTCGATCCTGATCTCCGAAAAGGTCGTGGCGGATGACCGCTACACCTCGGTGCACATCGAGGAACTGACCGTTGTCGCCCGCGATACGAAGCTCGGACCGGAAGAAATCACCCGCGACATCAGCAACCTGGCTGAAACGCAGTTGAACCGTCTGGACGATTCCGGCATCACCTACATCGGCGCCGAAGTCAGCGCCGACGACGTGCTGGTCGGCAAGGTCACGCCCAAGGGCGAAACCCAGCTGACGCCGGAAGAAAAGCTGCTGCGCGCCATCTTCGGTGAAAAGGCGTCCGACGTTAAGGACACCTCGCTGCGCGTGCCCTCGGGCATGACCGGCACCGTGATCGACGTGCAGGTGTTCACGCGTGAAGGCATCGTGCGCGACAAGCGCGCCCAGTCCATCATCGACGATGAACTGCGCCGCTATCGCCAGGACCTGAACGACCAGCTGCGCATCGTTGAAAACGACCAGTTCGATCGTATCGAGAAGATGCTGATCAACAAGACCGTCAACGGCGGCCCGCGCAAGCTGGCCAAGGGCGCGACGATCACCAAGGCCTACCTGGCCGATCTGGATCGCTGGCAGTGGTTCGACATCCGTCTGGCCGACGAGCCGCACGCCGTCGTGCTGGAACAGGCCAAGGAATCGCTCGAGCAGAAGCGTCACCAGTTCGATCTGGCCTTCGAAGAGAAGCGCAAGAAGCTGACGCAGGGCGACGAGCTGCCCCCGGGCGTGCTGAAGATGATCAAGGTCTACCTGGCCGTGAAGCGTCGTCTGCAGCCTGGCGACAAGATGGCAGGCCGTCACGGCAACAAGGGCGTCGTGTCGCGCATCACCCCGGTGGAAGACATGCCCCACATGGCTGACGGCACGCCGGCCGACATCGTTCTGAACCCGCTGGGCGTGCCCTCGCGGATGAACGTCGGCCAGGTGCTGGAAGTTCACTTGGGCTGGGCTGCCAAGGGTGTTGGCCATCGCATCGCCGACATGCTGCGTGACGAGCGCACGGCGCAGGTCAAGAACGTCCGCGCCTACCTGGACAAGGTCTACAACACGACCGGCACCGGCGCGCGCATCGACGAGCTGACCGATGACGAAGTCATGGAAATGGCCCAGAACCTCAAGAACGGCGTGCCGTTCGCGACGCCCGTCTTCGACGGCGCCACCGAAGAGGAAATCACCAAGATGCTGGAACTGGCCTATCCGGACGACGTCGCCGAACGCATGGCGCTGACGCCTTCGCGTACGCAGGCATGGCTGTTCGACGGCCGCACGGGCGAGCAGTTCGAACGCCCCGTGACTGTCGGCTACATGCACTACCTGAAGCTGCACCACTTGGTCGACGACAAGATGCACGCCCGTTCCACCGGCCCGTACTCGCTGGTCACGCAGCAGCCGCTGGGCGGCAAGGCGCAGTTCGGCGGCCAGCGTTTCGGGGAAATGGAAGTGTGGGCGCTGGAAGCATACGGCGCCGCCTACACCCTGCAGGAAATGCTGACGGTGAAGTCGGACGACATCAACGGTCGTACCAAGGTTTACGAGAACATCGTCAAGGGCGACCACGTGATCGATGCCGGCATGCCGGAATCGTTCAACGTTCTGGTCAAGGAAATCCGCTCGTTGGCCCTGGACATGGATTTGGAGCGTAACTAATGAAAGCGCTACTCGACCTCTTTAAGCAAGTCTCGCAAGACGAGCAGTTCGATGCCATCAAGATCGGCATCGCCTCGCCCGAGAAGATCCGTTCGTGGTCCTACGGCGAAGTTCGCAAGCCCGAGACCATCAACTACCGCACGTTCAAGCCTGAGCGTGACGGTCTGTTCTGCTCCAAGATCTTTGGCCCGATCAAGGACTACGAGTGCCTGTGCGGCAAGTACAAGCGCCTGAAGCACCGTGGCGTGATCTGCGAAAAGTGCGGCGTTGAAGTCACCGTCGCCAAGGTTCGCCGTGAACGCATGGGCCACATCGAGTTGGCCAGCCCCGTCGCGCACATCTGGTTCCTGAAGAGCCTGCCGTCGCGTCTGGGCATGGTGCTCGACATGACCCTGCGCGACATCGAACGCGTGCTGTACTTCGAAGCCTGGTGCGTGATCGAACCCGGCATGACGCCGCTCAAGCGCGGCCAGATCATGTCGGACGACGATTTCCTGGCCAAGACCGAGGAATACGGCGACGACTTCCGTGCCCTGATGGGCGCTGAAGCCGTGCGTGAACTGCTGCGCACCATCGACATCGATCGCGAAGTGGAAACGCTGCGCGGCGAACTGAAGGCCACCAGCTCGGAAGCCAAGATCAAGAAGATCTCCAAGCGCCTGAAGGTGCTGGAAGGCTTCCAGAAGTCCGGCATCAAGGCCGAGTGGATGGTCATGGAAGTGCTGCCCGTGCTGCCGCCGGACCTGCGTCCGCTGGTGCCGCTGGACGGCGGCCGCTTCGCGACCTCCGACCTGAACGACCTGTACCGCCGCGTCATCAACCGCAACAACCGCCTGAAGCGTCTCTTGGAGCTCAAGGCGCCTGAGATCATCCTGCGCAACGAAAAGCGCATGCTGCAGGAAGCTGTCGACTCGCTGCTGGACAACGGCCGCCGTGGCAAGGCCATGACGGGCGCCAACAAGCGCCAGTTGAAGTCGCTGGCCGACATGATCAAGGGCAAGAGCGGTCGTTTCCGTCAGAACCTTCTGGGCAAGCGCGTCGACTACTCGGGCCGTTCGGTCATCGTGGTGGGTCCGCAGCTCAAGCTGCATCAGTGCGGCCTGCCCAAGCTGATGGCCCTGGAACTGTTCAAGCCGTTCATCTTCAATCGTCTGGAGATGATGGGCCTGGCCACGACCATCAAGGCTGCCAAGAAACTGGTCGAAAGCCAGGAACCGGTGGTCTGGGACATCCTGGAAGAAGTCATCCGCGAACACCCGGTCATGCTGAACCGTGCGCCGACGCTGCACCGTCTGGGCATCCAGGCGTTCGAGCCGGTGCTGATCGAAGGCAAGGCGATCCAGCTGCACCCGCTGGTTTGCGCGGCGTTCAACGCCGACTTCGACGGTGACCAGATGGCTGTTCACGTGCCGCTGTCGCTGGAAGCCCAGCTGGAAGCGCGTACGCTGATGCTGGCCTCGAACAACGTGCTGTTCCCCGCCAACGGCGAACCGTCGATCGTGCCGTCGCAGGACATCGTGCTGGGTCTGTACTACACGACTCGCGAGCGCATCAACGGCCGTGGCGAAGGCATCTTCTTCATGGACGTCGCTGAAGTCCAGCGCGCCTACGACAACAACGAAGTCGAGCTGCAAAGCCGTATCACCGTGCGCCTGAAGGAACACGAGCGCGACGAGAACGGCGAATGGCAACCGGTCATCCGCCGTCACGAGACGACGGTCGGCCGCGCGCTGCTGTCCGAGATCCTGCCCAAGGGCCTGCCCTTCACCGTCCTGAACAAGGCGCTGAAGAAGAAGGAAATCTCGCGTCTGATCAACCAGTCGTTCCGCCGCTGCGGCCTGCGCGACACGGTGATCTTCGCCGACAAGCTGATGCAGTCGGGCTTCCGCCTGGCCACGCGCGGCGGTATCTCGATCGCCATGGGCGACATGCTGATCCCGACCGCCAAGGAAGGCATCCTGGCCGAAGCCAGCCGCGAAGTGAAGGAAATCGACAAGCAGTACTCGTCGGGTCTGGTCACGTCCCAAGAGCGCTACAACAACGTTGTGGACATCTGGGGCAAGGCTGGCGACAAGGTCGGCAAGGCGATGATGGAACAACTGGCCACCGAGCCCGTGACCAACCGTCACGGCGAGGAAGTGCGCCAGGAATCGTTCAACTCCATCTACATGATGGCTGACTCGGGCGCCCGCGGTTCGGCCGCCCAGATCCGCCAGCTCGCCGGCATGCGCGGCCTGATGGCCAAGCCGGACGGCTCGATTATCGAAACGCCCATTACCGCGAACTTCCGTGAAGGCCTGAACGTACTCCAGTACTTCATCTCCACTCACGGTGCGCGTAAGGGTCTGGCCGACACGGCACTGAAGACCGCGAACTCGGGTTACCTGACCCGCCGTCTGGTCGACGTGACGCAGGATCTGGTCATTACGGAAGACGACTGCGGCACTTCGCAGGGCTACAACATGAAGGCCCTGGTCGAAGGCGGTGAAGTCATCGAACCGTTGCGCGACCGTATCCTGGGCCGCGTGGCTGCCGTGGACATCGTCAATCCGGACACGCAGGAAACGGCCATCGTCGCCGGCACCCTGCTGGACGAAGACCTGGTCGATACCATCGACCGCATCGGCGTGGACGAAGTCAAGGTCCGCACGCCGCTGACCTGCGAAACGCGTCATGGTCTGTGCGCGCATTGCTATGGCCGTGACCTGGGCCGCGGTTCGTCCGTCAACCAGGGCGAAGCCGTCGGCGTCATCGCGGCTCAGTCCATCGGTGAACCGGGCACGCAGCTCACGATGCGTACGTTCCACATCGGTGGTGCGGCGTCGCGTTCGGCGCTGGCCAGCGCGGTGGAAACGAAGTCGACCGGTACGGTCGGCTTTGCCAGCACGATGCGTTACGTCACGAACGCCAAGGGCGAACGTGTCGCGATCTCGCGCTCGGGCGAACTGGCGATCTTCGACGACAACGGCCGCGAACGCGAACGCCACAAGATCCCGTACGGCGCGACCGTGCTGGTGGGCGATGGCGAGGCCGTGAAGGCCGGCGCGCGCCTGGCGACGTGGGATCCGCTGACCCGTCCGATCGTGTCGGAATACGGCGGCGCCGTCCGCTTCGAGAACATCGAAGAAGGCGTGACCGTTGCCAAGCAGGTGGACGAAGTCACCGGCCTGTCGACGCTCGTCGTCATCACGCCCAAGACCCGTGGCGGCAAGATCGTCATGCGTCCGCAGATCAAGCTGGTCAACGAGAACGGCGAAGACGTCAAGATCGCCGGCACCGATCACTCGGTGAACATCTCGTTCCCGGTGGGCGCGCTGATCACGGTGCGCGACGGCCAGCAGGTTGCCGTGGGTGAAGTTCTGGCGCGTATTCCGCAAGAATCGCAAAAGACCCGCGACATTACCGGCGGTCTGCCGCGTGTGGCCGAACTGTTCGAAGCCCGTTCGCCGAAGGACGCCGGCATGCTCGCCGACGTCACCGGTACGGTTTCGTTCGGCAAGGACACCAAGGGCAAGCAGCGTCTGGTCATCACCGACCTGGAAGGCGTGAGCCACGAGTTCCTGATTCCGAAGGAAAAGCAGGTTCTGGTGCACGACGGCCAGGTGGTGAACAAGGGCGAAATGATCGTGGACGGCCCGGCCGATCCCCACGACATCCTGCGCCTGCAAGGCATCGAGAAGCTGGCGACGTACATCGTCGACGAAGTGCAGGACGTTTACCGTCTGCAGGGCGTGAAGATCAACGACAAGCACATCGAAGTGATTGTTCGTCAGATGCTGCGCCGTGTGAACATCGTCGATGCGGGCGATACCGAGTTCATCCCGGGCGAGCAGGTCGAGCGCTCCGAGCTGCTGAACGAGAACGACCGCGTCACGGCTGCCGACCTGCGTCCGGCCACGTACGACAACGTGCTGCTGGGTATCACGAAGGCCTCGCTGTCGACCGACTCGTTCATCTCGGCCGCCTCGTTCCAGGAAACCACCCGGGTCCTGACCGAAGCTGCCATCATGGGCAAGCGCGACGACCTGCGCGGCTTGAAGGAAAACGTCATCGTCGGCCGCCTCATCCCGGCGGGTACCGGCCTGGCTTACCACCACGCACGCCGCGACAAGGAACTGCTGGAGGCCGCGGAACGCGAAGCCGCCCGCCAGCAGGCCAACCCGTTCGAGGACGCGCCGGTCACGGTGGGCTCGGACGCCGAGACGCCTGCTTCCGACGTGGGTACCGAGGATTCCGCCGAATAAGCGGAAGTCTCCGGCAGGCTTGCCCCGCGAGGTTCGCGGGCAAGCCTGAGAATACAAAGGCCGCTGATGAAAATCAGCGGCCTTTTTACTTGCGAGAGAAAGGGTGCGGCAGGACTACTTGGCCGTCTGGGCGCGGGCGCGCTGGAAGGCCGGCCCCCAGACGGGATGGCCAGCTTCGTTGGGCGCCAGTTCGAAGGCCGGATCCAGAACCAGGATGCGCGCGAAGCTGTCCTCGCAGAGCTGCGTATATTGCGTGACGCAGTAGCTGAACGCCTGAAGCTTGTAGGCCTCGATGCGTACCGCTTTGGATGAGGTGGCCAGGGTGTCGGAACGGGCGACGCCGCGGATGACTTCGCCGTAGCGCCCGGCGCTGTACTGGTCGCGCACCTGCTGCAGCTCGGCCAGGGCTTCGGCCGTTGGAGGGCTCTCGGGTTGCAATTTGGAGATGCCCGTGCAACCGGCCAACAGGGCCGATACGCCAAGCAGACTGCTCAGGATGCGAATTTTCATGGCTTCCAAAGATGTAGGATGGTGACGCGGTACGCTATCGTGCCACAGCCTGATGCGCTCGGACATTTTCGGCAATGTCCTGCCGTTGCGGATTGGATAATATTCCGCCTAAATAGCCCCTGAACCTGTTATTGGCGCGTCTGCGCAGCTTCGATGATGTCTACACCCGCCGGCTTGTTGACGCCGCGTGGCCCCTTTTCAGGCGCTGCGCCGTTGGCGCTTCGCCCATTGAGCGCCATTGCTGCCAGCGCGGCGGGCGGGGTGCCGGAATCGCGCATCAAGCGGCTCCTGTCCGACCTTCTGCCTTCGCTTATCGCTTTGCATGCGCAAGGGGAAATCTGCGGCGACATCTCGCTCGAAACCGTGGGCATGGATGAAGGCGCGCGGGCGCATCTGCTGCCCGAACTGGTGGTGGCGCGCTCGCGCCGGGCCAGCAGGACGCCGGCAGCGGGCTTCGCGCCGTTCGAGCTGTACACGGATTCTGTGGAATGGCCGCGCGGACCATGGACCGACATCTATTCCTTGTGCGCCGTGGCGTACGCGCTCGTGATTGGCAGCCGGCCGCCGCCGGCGCCCGAGCGCCGTGCCCACGACGAATACGAAGCGCTGGCCGACATGGGACTGCCCAAGTACGGACAGGACTTCCTGCGGGTCATCGATGCCGGCCTGGCGATGGACACCAGGGCGCGCCCGCAGTCGTTGGCGGAGCTGGCCAGCCTGCTCGGCGTGGCCGCCTACGACGAACCGGCCGAGCCGGAAGACGAATCGGTCGAGACGGCCAAGCCGCCTCCCGTGGCCGGTTTCGCGCAACGGCGCGAGCCCGCCCGCCGGCGCGGTCCGCTGCTGTTCTGGCTGCTGATCCTCGCGCTGATCGGCGCGGGCATCTATGCGTGGTTCCATTGGGGCAAGGGCAGTCCCAATGCGCTGATTACCCGCTCGGAAGTCGTACAGCCTAATCCGCCCGTCGTGCATCCCTTGCCGCAGCCTGCCGCGCCAGTGTCCGCGCCCACGCCCACACCCACGCCAAAACCCGCGCCGGCGGTATCGCAAGCGCCCGCCGACCTGCCGCCCTTGACGGCCGGCGCCGCCGCTGGGGGCCAAGCAACCGCAACTGGCCCGGCCGCCGGCCCGGGTTCGCCGTCTGCGCGCACGCAGGCGGATTCGCCAAGTGCCGCCGAGCCGCCGCCCGCGCCCACGGCGCAGGAAACCGCGCCGGCAGCTTCGGTTGCCGAAGAGGCGCCCAAGCCCAAGCCGGTGCCGGTCACCGTGCGGGTGGACATCCGCCCCTGGGGCGAAGTCTGGATCAACGGCGTGGCGCGGGGAATCAGTCCGCCCGTCAAGGAGCTCAAGCTGATTCCGGGCAAGTATCAGGTGGTCGTGCGCAACGCAGACCTGCCGCCCTTTCGCATGACGCTCGAGGTCAGGCCGGGCAAGCCCGCGGTCATCTCGCACACCTTCCAATAGGATCGCGACCTACACCTTTGGCAGGTGCAGGATGAATTCGGAGCCTGCGCCGAGCTCGCTCTGCACTTCGATTCGCCCGCCGTGCCGTCCGGCCACGGTATGCACGAATGCCAGTCCCAGCCCCGCACCGCCAACGTCGTCGCGATTGTCGGCGCCGACACGGGCGAAGGGCTCGAACAGCCGGGCCACGTCCTGCGCCGCGATGCCCTGACCCTGGTCCTTGATGCGCACGCACCAGAAGCCGTGCTGCTCATCGATGCTGCAATCGACACGCGTGCCGCTCGCGCTGTATTTGATGGCGTTGTCGACCAGATTGCACAGCGCGCGCATCAGCAGCGTCTGCTCGCCGCGCGTGTAGGCGACCGGTAGCGGCGTGCTGGCTTCCAATGCGATGCCGCGCTTGCTGGCGGACGGCCAGAGATCGTCGACGGCGTCCTGCAGCAACCCGCCCAGATCCAGTTCGATGGTGCTGATCGGCATCGATTCGGCGCGGGTCAGATGCACGAAGTCGTCGACCAGCCTGAGCGTGCGGTTGGCCAGCAGCGCAATGCGCGCGAGCGTGTCGTGCCGAACTTCCTGCTGCCCGCCTTCCTGCGCCAGTTCCACCAATGCGAGGATCGAGCTTTGCGGCGCGCGCATGTCATGCGAGATGAAGCGCAACGTCTCTTCGCGCTGCCGCTCGGCCTGACGGATGTTGGAAATGTCGGTCAGCGTGGCCACCGTGCCCGCGAACTGGCCCTCGGCCGTGTGGATGGGGGCGCATTTCAGGATCAGGTCGCGGCCTGCCCGGTCGCGCACTTCCAGGTCCGCGCTCCAGGGCGAAGCCGCATCGGCCGGGTGACGGCCGCTCAGCGCGTCGGCCACGCGCACCCGCGCAGCGTCGTCGGCAAGGGTGTGTTCAAGCAGATGCGCCGCCGGCCGGCCGATGCGCGGCGGACGAATGCCCAGCTGCTGGAAGAACATGATGGCGGCCTGGTTGCGAAATCGCACGCGGCCTTCCTGGTCGAACACCAGCGTCGCATCGGGCATGCCGTCGAGCCCATCAGCCAGGAACCGCCGCAGGTTGCGGACCCGCGCCAGCGCGCGCCGAAGTTCTCCCACCCGGCTCTCCAGCGAGGCGCCGGGATTGGCAAGCTGCACGCGGGCTTCGTTCAGGATCGGCGGGTACTCGCGCTGCAAACGCTGCAGCTCCGTGTCCATATAGCGCAGCGCGGCTTCCTGGTTACGCCAGCTCCAGAGCGGATAGCACAGCGCCACGCCCGCCAGCGCCGCGGTGGGTGCGAACCACAGATAGGCGTGGGCCAGCAACAGCCACGCGGCCGCGGGGATGACGGCAAGCAGCGCAAGGGTGACGAGCAGCGCCTTCTTGGGCGCCAGACGCCACAAGGCCAGGCAGGCCAGCAACACCGGCAACGCCGCGAACAGCGCGCTCCACGCAGCCCGCGGCCGCTGGAATGCGATGTCGTCGCGCGCGGCCTGCAGGACGTTAGCGACGATCTCCACGCCCGATATGCCGCTGGCGTCGTGCGACACCGGCGTCGGGTAATCGTCGCCCAGGCCGGTGGCCCACGCACCCACGAGCACATACTTGCCGCGCAGGTCTTCCGGCCGCAGGTCGCCGCGCAGCACCGAAAGGTACGACACCGTCCGCACATGGCCGGGAGGACCCGCATACGGAATCAGGATGCGGCCGTCGGCATCGGCGCGCTTGAGCAGACGTTGCGCCTCGCCGGCTTGGCCGCCAACTTCCAGCATCGAGATGGCCAGGTGGTTGCGGCGGTCTCCGGCAAACTGCGCGGTGAGGGCGGCTTCGCGCACGACGCCGTCCGGGTCGATGACCGCATTGATGAAGCCTGTGGAAGCGGACGCTTGCGCCAGTTCCGCAATGGGCAATCCGATGGCCGTCGGGTTCTTCAGGCGGTCCAGTACCACCGGCAGCACGGTATGCCCATTGCGACGGATGCTGTCTGCAAAGATTGCATCGTCGTCGGCATTGATCTTGTCGGGTTCCGCAAAGATGAGATCCAATCCCACGGCGCGCGCGCCGGTCAGCCGGTCGAGCAGGGCGGCGTGGATGGCGCGCCGCCACGGCCAGCGGCCCAGCGCGTCGATGCTGGCGTCGTCGATCGCCACGATCAGGATATCCGGGTCGGCGGGCCTGCCCGTCAGCATGACCGCGCGGTCATAGAAGACCTGGTCCAGACGGCCCAGGCCGTTGAACGCGCCAAGAAACGCCGCCAACGCCGCCAGCGCCAATGTCAGCCACAGGCCGGACCGCCAGGACCGGTCGAGCGAGTCGGCGGCGTCGGGCATGGCGGTTGCCTCAGTACGCGGTCAGCGTCACAAGGCCGCCGGAGCCGCTCGCCACGCCAAGCCCGTACGACGTCATCAGCATGTTGGCGCCCTCGAACGACTGGACCGAATCCGTTCCGTGAAGGCCGATGGCATCGACGGCGCGCACCGATACGTAGAACGTGCCGGGGCCGGGGGCGGAAAAGCGGATGTCGGGGGTCGGAAAGCTGGCGGAAGAAACGGGCAGCAGGCCTTCGGCATCGTGCGAGACGCGCACCAGATAGCTTTGCGCGCCTTCGACGGGAGCGAAGGGGATCGACCACGTGCCGCCTGCGCGAACCGGCTCGCCCAATTGCGGCGCAGCCAGCAGTGGACGTACGCCCGACATGGCGCCGTCGGCGCCCACCGCGGCGCCGAACCCTTGCGCCACCGCGACCGGTTTGGCGGGCGCGTCGCCGGGCGCCTGCGCCTGCAGGCGCACACTGCCTTGCAAAACTTCGCTATGCACGCCCTGCGCGCTGCGCTGCACGCGAAAGCGCGTTCCGCGCACACCCGTCACCGCAACCGGCGTGCGGATCTCGAAACGGCCCACGCCCTGACCCGCGGGCGCGACGCTGGATTCCACGCTGCCGCGGCGCACGTTGATCACCGAATCCGTCAGCGCGGTGCCTTCGAACTGCCGTAGGCGGGTAAGGTCCACGGCGCCGCTGGACGGCAGCGTGAGGCGGGATCCGTCGGCAAGTTGCAGCGTGACGAAGCCGTCGGGGGCGGTCTCCAGCGTGCTGCCTTCGCTCACGGGCGCGCCGGGTTGCACGGGCTTGCCATTCAGGACTGCGCGGCCGCTCACGTGCACCACCTGCGCCTGCGCGTCGCGCACTGGAATCATGGCCAGCGGAATATGCAGCTCCAACCCGATGGGCAGCGTTTCGGGCGTGACGATCTTGTTCAGCGTCTGCAGCCGGTTCCAGTTGGTCGGGCTGCGCGTGTACCGCGAGGCCAAATCGATCAGCGTATCGCCGGGACGGACCCGGTGGATGAAGTCGTCGCCCAGTGCGCCCGCCGGCTGACTGCGCGCGGGGGCGGTGAGCGTGATGCAGGAAACCAGGACAAGCAAACAAAGCGCGCGGAAGCGGCTCATGGCAAACGATTCTCCAGGGAGTCGGGCAACGCAGCTACAGCGAAAGGGTCTGGCCGTCGTCGGTCGGGCTGACCAGTTCAAGCCGGTAGCCAAGTGCATAAGAGGAGGTCAGCCGCACACCGTGCTGCGGACGAAGCTGGAGCTTTTGCCGGATGTTCGACAGGTGGGTGTCCAGCGTGCGCGAGGTGGCGGGGATTTCCCGGTTCCAGACGCACTCGGCCAGCACATCGCGCGACATCAGCCGCCCAATGTTGCGAAAGAACAGCAGCGCCAGTTCGAATTCCTTCGGCGCCAGCGTAATGGCCACGTCGTCCAGCGTAATGACGCGTGCGGCGGGATCGACACGGTATCGCGCGACTTCGATGGTCTGGTCCACGGGCTCGGCGATCTGGCTGCGGCGCAGCAAAGCCGCGACCCGGGCCAGCAGTTCCAGGGGACGCATCGGTTTGACGATGTAGTCGTCCGCGCCCGCGCGCAGGCCCTCGACCAGGTCATCTTCGGCCGATCGGTTGGTCAGGAAAATCACAGGGATGCGCGCGCCGATATGGGTGCGCAACCAGCGGACCACGTCGTCGCCGTCGATATCGGGCAGGTGCCAGTCCAGCAGCACCAGGTCGAACGCTTCGGTACGCAAGGCCGCGAGCAGATCGCGGCTTTGGTGATAACTGGTGCAAGCATAACCGGCGGCGGTCAGAACCTGCTGGATGCGCCGAGCCTGATCCAGGTCGTCTTCCAGCGACGCGATTTTCATTAGACGAGTTCTCGCGAAAGTTGGCTGCGCAGGCGCGCGTGTGGCGACCTAGCAAAACGAAGGGGGCGGATTTATGTAAACGAATGATAACTCGGGAAAACCCTCCCGCGGCTACGTTATGGCAAGAACTGTCAAACATTGCAAAGTTGACGAATCTTGACTGGAGTTGTTGCGTTATCGAGCGCCACACTGTTCCAACGATGTCACCAGCCGCGACACAGCAGGCGGTGCAAGGGGAGGGAACGCAGATCGGGACAGATATGAATCAATTGCGCATACTTGTGATGTCTCCGGACGAAGCCGTACGTGGTTCGTCCGTATCCACGCTGCTGCAGGCCGGCATCTCGGCCCGCGGCTGCTCCACTACGCTGGAATTGTTTGGCCTGCTCAGCGGCGGGCACTTCGACGCCGTGGTCCTGGATATCGGCGCATCCGGTGACATCGGCTATGCCCTTGTCGCCCGCTTGCATGGCTCCGCGCCGCTAGGCATCGTGGTCGTCGGCAAGAACATGTCCGTGGATAACCGCCTGCGCTGTCTTCAGAGCGGCGCCGATGCGTGTCTGCCAGACCCCCAGGATCCGCGCGAACTCGTCTGCATCCTTCTCGCCCTTGCGCGCCGGCTGCCCGCCACCGCTGAGCCGGCCGACGCGCACGAGACGGGCAGCGGCCGATGGGAGCTGCGCGACCAGGGGTGGACGCTGGTGGCGCCGACTGGCGTGACGCTATCCCTGTCTGCCAACGAACGTCTTATCGTGCGGGCCTTGCTGAACGTGGCCGGCAAGGCCGTGGGCCGCGACGTGCTGGGCAGCGAACTGCAGGCGGAAGGGGGCGGAGCGCGCGCCAGCAGCGCGCGCAGCATCGACGTCATCGTCAGCCGATTGCGGCGCAAGGCCGAGCAAGCAGGCGTGGTGTTGCCGATCCGCACCGTCTACGGCAGCGGCTATCTATTTACTGATCGCTGAGCGCGCAAGGGGGTACACTCCTCCAATCCAGAACGTGGGGCAGGGATTGCTCGCAGGCCGCGCCGCGAGCACCGTGGTATCAAGCCGGCGTTGGCCGCCAGGTCTTTCCGCCGCGTTTGTATGCTGGGTTTGTCCCTTACATGGCCCCATTTTTCGTCAGCCGCCGCCAATTGCCCGGCTTTTGCCGGCAACGCGCGGCTTGGCGACACTTACAAAAAACTTTGACAGTATCCCTTCATCTCAGTTATGCTAAAGGGCTTACTGCTTTATTTCGCGCGCAAAATCAGCACGCTCAGGCAGACAGTTCAGGGTCATGGTCGAAGGTGCGTCACGAGCCTTTTGTCCTTGCTCCAGCTAGTAGTAACTGTTTTTCTGGCTGCCCCCGATTTTGTGCGTTTGTCATGGTTTGTTGGCAAGCCCGCTCTTTTACGTATTTGAACGTTTGAGGCGGTTTTGCGCGAACTGCCTTCTCCGAAAGCTCACCCGCTCCAGGAGACGAGTACGTAAGTACTTACCAGTGGTACGTAAAAGGGATTTCAAAGGTCATGCCTACCATTAGCCAACTCGTGCGCAAGCCGCGCGAAGTCAGCATCATCAAAAGCAAGAGCCCCGCGCTCGAAAACTGCCCGCAACGCCGCGGCGTGTGCACCCGCGTGTACACCACCACCCCCAAGAAGCCGAACTCCGCTCTGCGTAAGGTTGCCAAAGTGCGTCTGACCAACGGTTACGAAGTCATTTCGTACATCGGCGGTGAAGGCCACAACCTGCAAGAGCACTCGGTGGTTCTGGTGCGTGGCGGCCGTGTGAAGGACTTGCCCGGTGTGCGTTACCACATCGTGCGCGGTTCCCTTGACCTGCAAGGCGTCAAGGACCGTAAGCAAGCCCGCTCGAAGTACGGCGCCAAGCGCCCGAAGAAGGCTTAATTACAAGTCAGCAGTACCCCCACGTGACGGAAGTCCGTCACCCGGGAAGTGCGACCGCGCCATCCAGATGATGGGAAGGTGCGCGGCACGTAAGGGGTCGTCCCAATGGGCGGCCATGGCCGTGTAATGAAACACGGTTCAACTGAACAGACACAAGGAAGCAACAATGCCCCGTCGTCGCGAAGTACCCAAGCGCGAGATTCTGCCCGATCCCAAGTTCGGCAGCGTCGAGCTCGCCAAGTTCATGAACGTCGTCATGCTGGACGGCAAGAAGGCCGTCGCCGAGCGCATCGTTTACGGCGCCCTCGAGCAAGTCGCCACCAAGACCGGCAAGGAGCCGATCGAGGTGTTCAGCCTGGCGATCAACAACATCAAGCCGATCGTCGAAGTGAAGAGCCGCCGCGTTGGCGGTGCCAACTACCAAGTGCCGGTTGAAGTGCGCCCCGTGCGCCGCCTGGCCCTGGCTATGCGTTGGCTCCGTGAAGCCGCCAAGAAGCGTGGCGAGAAGTCGATGGATCTGCGTCTTGCTGGCGAACTGATCGACGCCTCCGAAGGTCGTGGCGCCGCGATGAAGAAGCGCGAAGACACGCACAAGATGGCAGAGGCCAACAAGGCCTTCAGCCATTTCCGCTGGTAATTTAAGGATTAATCCACCATGGCCCGCAAAACCCCGATCGAGCGCTATCGCAACATTGGTATCTCTGCGCACATCGATGCAGGGAAGACCACCACGACCGAACGTATCCTGTTTTACACCGGCGTCAATCACAAGATTGGCGAAGTGCATGATGGCGCAGCCACCATGGACTGGATGGAGCAGGAGCAAGAGCGTGGCATCACCATTACGTCGGCTGCTACGACGGCGTTTTGGCGTGGCATGGCCGGCAACTACCCCGAGCACCGCATCAACATCATCGACACCCCGGGACACGTGGACTTCACCATCGAGGTGGAACGTTCCATGCGCGTCCTGGACGGTGCTTGCATGGTCTACTGCGCGGTGGGCGGTGTTCAGCCCCAGTCCGAAACCGTGTGGCGTCAAGCCAACAAGTACGGCGTGCCGCGTCTGGCCTTCGTCAACAAGATGGACCGCACCGGCGCCAACTTCTTCAAGGTCTATGACCAGCTGAAGAACCGCCTGCGCGCCAATCCCGTGCCGATCGTCATTCCCATCGGCGCCGAAGACACGTTCCAAGGCGTGGTCGACCTGGTCAAGATGAAGGCGATCATTTGGGACGAAGCCAGCCAAGGCACCAAGTTCGACTACAAGGACGTTCCGGCCGAGCTGGAAGGTCTGGCGAACGAATGGCGCGAAAAGCTGGTTGAGGCTGCTGCCGAGTCGTCGGAAGAGCTGATGAACAAGTACCTGGAAACGGGTTCCTTGGAAGAAGCCGAAATCAACCTGGCCATCCGTCAACGCACCATCGCTGGCGAAATCCAGCCGATGCTGTGCGGCACCGCCTTCAAGAACAAGGGCGTGCAGCGCATGCTGGACGCGGTCATCGACTACCTGCCTTCGCCCGTGGACATTCCCCCGGTCGACGGTCAGGACGACGATGGCAACGCCATCCAGCGCAATGCCGACGACTCCGAGAAGTTCTCGGCCCTGGCATTCAAGCTGATGAGCGATCCGTTCGTGGGTCAATTGACCTTCGTGCGTGTGTACTCGGGCGTCCTGAAGTCGGGCGATACGGTCTACAACCCCATCAAGGGCAAGAAGGAACGTATCGGCCGCATTCTGCAGATGCACGCGAACAACCGCGAAGAAATCAAGGAAGTGTTGGCGGGCGACATCGCCGCCGTGGTCGGCCTGAAGGACGTGACCACCGGCGAAACGCTGTGCGACATCGACTCCCACATCCTGCTCGAACGCATGATTTTCCCGGAGCCCGTGATTTCGCAGGCCGTCGAGCCGAAGTCGAAGGCTGACCAGGAAAAGATGGGTCTGGCGCTGTCGCGTCTGGCTCAGGAAGATCCGTCGTTCCGCGTGCGCAGCGACGAAGAATCCGGCCAAACCATCATTTCCGGCATGGGCGAGCTGCACCTGGAAATTCTGGTCGACCGCATGAAGCGCGAATTCGGCGTGGAAGCCAACGTCGGCAAGCCGCAGGTGGCCTACCGCGAAACGATCCGCAAGGTCTGCGAAGAAGTCGAAGGCAAGTTCGTCAAGCAGTCGGGCGGTCGCGGCCAGTACGGTCACGTGGTCCTGAAGGTCGAGCCCCTCGCTCCTGGCGGTGGCTACGAATTCGTCGACGCCATCAAGGGCGGTGTGGTTCCTCGCGAATACATCCCCGCGGTGGACAAGGGCATCCAGGAAACGCTGCCTTCGGGCATCCTGGCCGGCTACCCGGTCGTGGACGTCAAGGTCACCCTGTTCTTCGGTTCGTACCACGATGTGGACTCGAACGAAAACGCGTTCAAGATGGCCGGTTCGATGGCATTCAAGGAAGGCATGCGCAAGGCTAGCCCCGTGCTGCTGGAACCGATGATGGCCGTCGAAGTCGAAACGCCGGAAGACTACGCTGGCACCGTGATGGGCGATCTGTCCTCGCGTCGCGGCATGGTCCAAGGCATGGATGACATGGTCGGCGGTGGCAAGACCATCAAGGCCGAAGTGCCCCTGGCCGAGATGTTCGGTTACGCCACGAACCTGCGTTCGCTGACGCAAGGCCGTGCCACGTACACGATGGAATTCAAGCATTACTCCGAGGCCCCCAAGAACGTCGCTGACGAAGTCATCGCCGCTCGGGCCAAGTAAATAACCCTTGCCGGGTCCGTCCAACCGGACGGCCCCGGCAGATATCAAGTTTCCTTGAAAGTCAAAGGATAGAGATCATGGCAAAAGGCAAGTTTGAACGTACCAAGCCGCACGTGAACGTGGGTACGATTGGTCACGTTGACCACGGCAAAACGACGTTGACGGCGGCGATCACGACCGTTCTGTCGACCAAGTTCGGCGGCGAAGCCAAGGGCTACGACCAGATCGATGCAGCTCCTGAAGAAAAGGCACGCGGCATTACCATCAACACGGCTCACGTCGAGTACGAAACGGAAACGCGTCACTACGCGCACGTTGACTGCCCGGGCCACGCCGACTACGTCAAGAACATGATCACGGGCGCTGCCCAGATGGACGGCGCGATCCTGGTCGTGTCGGCCGCTGACGGCCCCATGCCGCAAACGCGCGAGCACATCCTGCTGAGCCGCCAGGTTGGCGTGCCGTACATCATCGTCTTCCTGAACAAGGCTGACATGGTTGACGACGCCGAGCTGCTCGAGCTGGTGGAAATGGAAGTTCGCGAACTGCTGTCCAAGTACGACTTCCCGGGCGACGACACCCCGATCGTCAAGGGTTCGGCCAAGCTGGCGCTGGAAGGCGACAAGGGCGAACTGGGCGAACAGGCCATCCTGGCCCTGGCTGCCGCGCTGGATTCGTACATCCCGACGCCTGAGCGTGCCATCGACGGCGCGTTCCTGATGCCGGTTGAAGACGTGTTCTCGATCTCGGGTCGCGGCACCGTGGTGACCGGCCGTATCGAACGCGGCATCATCAAGGTCGGCGAAGAAATCGAAATCGTCGGTATCGTTCCGACGGTCAAGACGACCTGCACGGGCGTGGAAATGTTCCGCAAGCTGCTGGACCAAGGTCAAGCTGGCGACAACGTGGGCATCCTGCTGCGCGGCACCAAGCGTGAAGACGTCCAGCGCGGCCAAGTTCTGGCCAAGCCGGGCTCGATCACCCCGCACACGGACTTCACGTCCGAGGTGTACATCCTGTCCAAGGAAGAAGGCGGCCGCCACACCCCGTTCTTCAACGGCTATCGTCCCCAGTTCTACTTCCGCACGACGGACGTGACGGGCACGATCGACCTGCCGGCCGACAAGGAAATGGTTCTGCCGGGCGACAACGTGACGATGACCGTCAAGCTGCTGGCCCCGATCGCCATGGAAGAAGGTCTGCGTTTCGCCATCCGTGAAGGCGGTCGTACCGTCGGCGCCGGCGTCGTCGCCAAGATCCTGAAGTAATTCGGATCTACTAAGCAGCACCCAACCAGCGAGGGCGTGATCCCGCCCTCGCATCTCGTTCTTTAGGAAACGCCATGAAAAACCAAAAGATCCGCATCCGCTTGAAAGCCTTCGATTACAAGCTGATCGATCAATCGGCCGCCGAAATCGTCGACACCGCCAAGCGCACGGGCGCTGTCGTCCGCGGTCCGGTGCCGCTGCCCACGCGTATCCGTCGCTATGACGTCCTGCGTTCGCCGCACGTCAACAAGACGTCGCGTGACCAGTTCGAAATCCGTACCCATCAGCGCCTGATGGACATCGTTGATCCCACCGACAAGACCGTTGACGCCCTGATGCGTCTGGACCTGCCGGCCGGCGTCGACGTCGAAATCGCGTTGCAGTAAGACGCTGCGGACCTGCTACCTTCGCCGGCAGGTACGTCAAAAATGGCCGCACTCCCTCGGGAATGCGGCCATTTTGTTTTGCGGCTCCTGAGGTCCAAGTGAGCAGGCGCTCACTCTCGTGGAATGTGGGCCACCAGGCCGTGCGCGTACCTGCGCGCGGATCCGGGCACGCAAACCGTCGCAAAAATGCCCACCGCGGCATGCCTTGAATCCGCTAAGTGCTTGTGCCGCTTAGAAAAAACATGCTAATATGCGAAGCTTGCCATTTTGTGGCAAGTCTAACTATGGATAAAGCGAAAACCGCCCTGCAGTTCGAGGACGGCGCGCCAAGTCCAGGTTGAACATAGTCGTAGGGCAAAGGCCGTTACCTTTTGCCTGATTAGCCCCGACCAATCGCAGTCGGGAATGGAGAAAACGATGTCGAATTCGACACCCACGCCCGCCGCTCACCGGCTGGGGCTGGTGGGTCGCAAGGTCGGCATGACCCGCATTTTTACCGAGGAAGGTGAATCCATCCCGGTGACCGTGCTGGACGTGTCCAACAACCGCGTGACCCAAGTTAAGTCGCTGGAAACCGACGGCTACGCCGCTATCCAGGTGGCTTATGGCACTCGTCGTGCCTCGCGTGTGGCTCAGCCGCAAACGGGCCACTACGCCAAAGCCGGCGCTGAAGCCGGTAGCATCCTCAAAGAATTCCGCCTTGATCCCGCTCGCGCCGCTGAATTTTCGGCCGGTTCCGTGATCGCCGTGGAATCCGTGTTCGAAGCCGGCCAACAGGTCGACGTCACGGGCACGACCATTGGTAAGGGCTTTGCCGGTACCATCAAGCGTCACAACTTCGGTTCGCAGCGCGCGTCGCACGGTAACTCCCGTTCGCACCGCGTTCCCGGCTCGATTGGTCAAGCTCAGGATCCGGGTCGTATTTTCCCGGGTAAGCGCATGGCTGGTCACCTGGGTGACGTCACCCGCACCGTTCAAAACCTCGACGTCGTTCGCGTTGACGTTGAGCGCGGCCTGCTGCTGGTCAAGGGCGCTGTCCCCGGCCACGCTGGCGCCGACATCGTTGTGCGCCCGGCCATCAAGGCCCCGGCCAAGAAGGGAGCGTAAGTAAATGGATCTCAAGCTCCTGAACGACCAAGGTCAGGCCGCTGCTACGTTCAGCGCGCCCGACACGATCTTCGGCCGTGACTTCAACGAAGCGCTGATTCACCAGATCGTCGTGGCTTTCCAAGCCAACGCGCGCTCCGGCAATCGTGCTCAGAAGGACCGTACGGAAGTCAAGCACTCCACCAAGAAGCCCTGGCGTCAAAAGGGTACCGGCCGCGCTCGCGCCGGTATGACTTCGTCGCCGCTGTGGCGTGGCGGTGGTCGGACTTTCCCGAACTCGCCCGAAGAGAACTTCAGCCAGAAGGTCAACAAGAAGATGTACCGCGCCGGGATCCGTTCGATCCTGTCGCAGCTCGCTCGCGAAGACCGCATCGCCGTCGTTGAATCGTTTGATCTGGAATCGCCCAAGACCAAGGCAGCCGCTGCAAAGCTGAAGAGCCTGGGTCTGGACTCGGTCCTGATCATCACCGACAGCGTCGATGAAAATGTTTACCTCGCCACCCGCAACCTGCCGCACGTTGCCGTTGTCGAGCCCCGTTATGCCGATCCGTTGTCGCTGGTCCACTACAAGAAAGTGCTGATCACCAAGCCGGCCATCGCTCAACTCGAGGAGATGCTGGGATGAACGCTGAACGCTTGATGCAAGTCATTCTGGCTCCGATCGTGACCGAAAAGGCCACGTTCGTCGCTGAGAAGAATCAGCAAGTCGCTTTCCGTGTCGTGGCTGACGCTACCAAGCCGGAAATCAAGGCTGCCGTCGAACTGCTCTTCAAGGTGCAGGTCGAGTCCGTGCAGGTCCTCAACCGTAAGGGCAAAGTCAAGCGCTTTGGCCGATTCGTTGGCCGCCGCCGCAATGAGCGCAAGGCCTACGTCTCGCTCAAGGACGGCCAGGAAATCGACTTTGCGGAGGTGAAGTAAATGGCCCTCGTAAAAGTTAAGCCGACTTCGGCTGGCCGCCGTGGCATGGTGAAGGTTGTCAGCCCGAACCTGCACAAGGGTGAGCCCTACGCGCCGCTGCTCGAAAAGAAGACCCGTGGTTCTGGCCGTAACAACAACGGTCACATCACGATCCGTCATCGTGGCGGTGGTCACAAGCAGCACTACCGTATCGTCGACTTCCGTCGCGATAAGGACGGCATCCCGGCAAAGGTCGAGCGTCTGGAATATGACCCCAACCGTACGGCGCACATCGCTCTGTTGTGCTACGCCGACGGCGAACGTCGTTACATCATCGCTCCCCGTGGCCTGGAAGTCGGTGCAACCGTGCTGTCGGGCACCGATGCTCCGATCCGCGCTGGCAACACGCTGCCGATCCGCAATATCCCGGTCGGTACGACGATCCACTGCGTCGAAATGCTCCCCGGCAAGGGTGCCCAGATGGTCCGCTCGGCCGGCGCTTCCGCCGTCCTGCTGGCTCGCGAAGGCATCTACGCTCAGGTGCGTCTGCGCTCGGGTGAAGTCCGCCGTGTGCACATCGAATGCCGCGCCACCATCGGTGAAGTCGGTAACGAAGAACACAGCCTGCGCCAAATCGGCAAGGCCGGTGCAATGCGTTGGCGCGGTATCCGCCCGACCGTTCGTGGCGTTGCCATGAACCCGGTGGATCACCCGCACGGTGGCGGTGAAGGCCGTACCGGTGAAGCACGCGAGCCGGTCAGCCCGTGGGGCACTCCGTCGAAGGGTTACAAGACCCGTCGCAACAAGCGGACGAACAATATGATCGTCCAACGGCGCAAGCGCAAGTAAGAGGCGAACACTATGTCACGTTCGATCAAGAAAGGCCCGTTTGTCGATGCTCACCTGATCAAAAAGGTGGACACGGCCGTCGCGGGCAAAGACAAGAAGCCGATCAAGACCTGGTCGCGTCGTTCCACGATCCTGCCCGAGTTCATCGGTCTGACGATCGCTGTGCACAACGGCAAGCAGCATGTTCCCGTGTACATCAACGAGAACATGGTCGGTCACAAGCTGGGCGAGTTCGCGCTGACCCGTACGTTCAAGGGTCACGCCGCGGACAAGAAGGCGAAGAGGTAAGCGATGGAAACTACTGCCATTATCCGTGGGGTTCACATCTCCGCACAGAAGACCCGTTTGGTTGCGGACCTGATCCGTGGCCAGAAGGTCGGCCGTGCCCTGGAAATCCTCACCTTCTCGCCGAAGAAGGCTGCCGTCATCCTGAAGAAGGCTGTCGAGTCCGCCATCGCCAACGCCGAGCACAACGACGGCGCCGACATCGACGAACTGAAAGTCACCACGATTTTTGTGGACAAGGCTCAGTCGATGAAGCGCTTCTCCGCTCGCGCCAAGGGCCGCGGCAACCGTATCGAGAAGCAGACCTGCCACATCACGGTCAAGGTCGGAGCTTAAGGAGTCACGATGGGTCAGAAAATTCACCCCACTGGGTTCCGTCTCGCGGTCACCCGTAATTGGTCCTCGCGTTGGTTCGCCGACGACAAGGCCTTCGGCTCGATGCTGGCCGAAGACATTCGCGTTCGCGAGTACCTGAAGAAGAAGCTCAAGAGCGCCTCCGTTGGTCGCGTGATCATCGAGCGTCCCGCCAAGAATGCCCGCATCACCGTCTACTCGGCTCGTCCGGGCGTGGTGATCGGCAAGCGCGGCGAAGACATCGAAAGCCTGAAGGCTGATCTGCAGCGTCTGATGGGCGTGCCCGTGCACGTCAACATCGAAGAAATCCGCAAGCCGGAAACCGATGCTCAACTGATCGCCGACTCGATCTCGCAACAGCTCGAGAAGCGCATCATGTTCCGCCGCGCCATGAAGCGCGCGATGCAGAACGCCATGCGTCTGGGTGCCCAAGGCATCAAGATCATGAGCTCGGGCCGTCTGAACGGTATCGAAATTGCTCGCACCGAGTGGTATCGCGAAGGCCGTGTGCCGCTGCACACCCTCAAGGCCAACATCGACTACGGCACCTCCGAAGCCCACACCACGTACGGCGTGATCGGCATCAAGGTCTGGGTCTACAAGGGCGACATGCTGGCTAACGGCGAATTGCCGCCGGAAACCGCAGCCCCGCGTGAAGAAGAACGTCGTCCGCGCCGCGCTCCGCGTGGCGATCGTCCGGACGGTGCTCGCACCGGTCGTCCGGGTGGTCGTGGCCGCGCTCCCCGCAAGGCGGATGCTGCTCCGGCGCCTGAAGGAGAATAACCATGCTGCAACCCTCCCGCAGAAAGTATCGCAAAGAGCAGAAGGGCCGCAACACCGGTCTGGCGACCCGTGGTACCCACGTGTCGTTCGGCGAGTTCGGCCTGAAGGCTACCGGCCGTGGCCGTCTGACCGCTCGTCAGATCGAAGCTGCTCGTCGCGCCATCAATCGTCATATCAAGCGTGGCGGCCGTATCTGGATTCGCATTTTCCCGGATAAGCCCATCTCGCAGAAGCCTGCCGAAGTCCGTATGGGTAACGGTAAGGGCAACCCGGAGTACTGGGTTGCTGAAATCCAGCCCGGCAAGGTGCTCTACGAAATGGAAGGGGTTAGCGAAGAGCTCGCGCGTGAAGCTTTCCGCCTGGCCGCTGCCAAGCTGCCGATTTCGACCACGTTCGTCGCGCGTCATATCGGTGCTTAAGGAGTACTAACATGAAAGCTAGCGAACTCCGTTCGAAAGACGCCGCCGAGCTCGGCAAAGAGCTCGAAAGCCTGCTGAAGGCACAATTCGGTCTGCGCATGCAGAAAGCCACGCAGCAACTGGCCAACACCAGCCAGCTGCGCAACGTGCGCCGCGACATCGCTCGCGTCCGCACCTTGCTGACCGAGAAGGCAGGGAAATAAAGATGAGCGAAACTCAAAACACCCAAGTGGCCAAGCGCCAGCGCACGCTGGTTGGCAAGGTCGTCAGCAACAAGATGGACAAGACTGTCGTCGTTCTGGTTGAGCGCCGCGTCAAGCACCCCATCTTCGGCAAGATCATCATGCGTTCCGCGAAGTACAAGGCGCACGATGAATCGAACCAGTACAACGAAGGCGATACGGTTGAAATCGCTGAAGGCCGTCCCATCTCGCGCTCGAAGTCGTGGCGCGTGGTGCGTCTGGTTGAAGCCGCACGTATCATCTAAGTGAAAGCTGCACCTCGGAACGGTTCGCCGTTCTGATATAAAACGGCAAGGGCCAAAACCCTTGCCGTTTTTTTTTGTCTCGCACTTGGGAAACCTGAAAGTAAGCATGCTCAGCGTCAGCAAATCAGCCCGGCTTGCCGGTGCGGCCCTGTGCTGGATGGTCATGACCGCCGGCGCGGCGATGGCGCAGGAGCGCGCCGCGCCCGTGCAGGCCGACCTGCCGCCGCCGGCTCCGTCTCCGAAGCCGTCGCCATCCCCGACGGACGCCACGACGCTCGGCCAGCAGCTGCTGAACGCCGGACCGGACCCTCGGGTGGAACTGGACGGCAGATCCCGCGACCATGCTGCCATCTTTGGCACCGATGACCCTGATGAGCGGGCCTTGCTGGATCAGGAACGCGCGCTGCAGGCGCAGCGCGACCAGCTCAAGGTTCTGGAACGCGTGCTGAACGCGCCGCCGCCGGGCGCGGATTCCCATCCGCCCGCGATGATTCCCCTGACTTCCGGGCGTCCCATGAATGTGCCGCAGTTGCTGCCCGCGCCTTCTGGTTCGCAACTGGATCAGCAGCGCAGCGAGACCCGGCGCAGCGTCGACGACATGCAGCGGCGCGTCGACGGACTGAGACGGGAGGCCGATGCGCTGAGGCAGGGCGGCAAATAGCCTGGGCCTGGGTCAAGGTCAAGCGCCGGGGTACCGCAAGTAAGTCATGCCGCAAGCGCGCGATCGCCTGTGCGCTACGTGCGTCTTGCAAGCTCCCTGAGCCGTCCGGCGACACCGGTCGGAAAGTAGTACACGGACAGCACGAACAGAATCCCAAGCCACAGCAGCCAGCGATCCGGCTCGAACAAAAGCGCCAGCGGCGGGATGCCGGAGACGACCTCGTGCACGGCGTGCAGGCCGTCCTGCAGGTAGCTCTGGGCGAACACGAACAGGGTGGCGCCGACCACCGCGCCGTACATCGTGCCCATCCCGCCAATCACCACCATCAGCAGGATGTTGAGCATGATCTCGAACGACAGCGTCGTATCAGGGCCGTTGTAGCGCAGCCAGAGCGCGTACAGCGCGCCGGCCAGCGTCGCGAACGCGGCCGCAAGCAGGTTCGAGAGGCTGCGGTAGAGCACGGTGCGATAGCCGATCGCCTCGGCGCGAAAGGGGTTTTCGCGGATGGCTTGCAGCACGCGGCCAAAGGGCGAGTTCACGATGCGCAGCAACATCAGGAACAGCACCACGCAGACCGCTGCAATCAGGTAGTAGGTGATGACCCGCCCGTCCACGGTGACGCCGAACAGGGGCTCGGACAACGGGCGAAACGCGGGCCGCAGCATCTGCGGGACCTTGAAGTTCAAGCCGTCCTCGCCGCCCGTCAGTTCGGATAGCTGCGATACCAGCGTTTGAAACGCCGCGGCAACAGCCAGTGTGATCATCGCGTAAAAGATGGCGCGCACGCGCAGGCTGGCCAGACCGATCACCAACGCAAAGGCGAGCGACACCGCCAGGCCGGCGGCGGTGCCGGCAAGCACCGCGGTCCATCCCGGTTCCATGCGGATGCTGGCAATCGCCACGCCGTAGGCGCCGATGCCGAAGAACATGGTGTGCGCGAAGCTGACGATGCCGGTGTAACCCAATAACAGGTCGTAGCTCGCAACCAGCACGATGAAGACCAGGACCTTTGCCGCGACCGCCAACGCCTTGGGGCCGGGGAACAGGAAGGGAGCCGCGGCCAGCGCGGCCACGATTGCGACAAGCAGCAGCGCCAGGATCGCGCTGCGCGGAGGATCGCCGGAAAGCAGACGAAACGACATGTCGGCGGCTCCTAGCGGTTGGTGACGGGATACACGCCTTGCGGTCGCCACAACAAAATGGCGACCATCAGCGCGATGTTCGAGAACAGGGCGGCCTTGGGCATCAAAAAGCCGGTGTAGTTGGCCATCAACCCGACCAGCAACGCGCCGATCAGGCAACCCACGGTGGAACCCAGGCCGCCGATCATGATGACGATGAAGATCAGCACGTTCACCTGTGCGCCCAGCTGCGGCACGATCGACTGCTGATACATCCCCCACAGCACGCCGCCCAGGCCGGCCAGCATCGACCCGGCGACGAACACGCCGACAAACAGATGCCGGATCCGGTAGCCCAGGCTTTCGACCATTTCGCGGTCCTCGACGCCGGCGCGGATCAGCAGGCCAAGCTTGGTGCGGTTAAGCACCAACAGCATGCCGCCCAGCACGATGAGGCCCACCGCCAGCGCAACGACGCGGTATTTCTCGATGGCGGCGTCGCCCAGCAGAAATGCGCCACGCAACGACTCCGGCAAGGGCAGCGTGATCGCCTGCGGTCCCCACATCATCTTGATGATCTCTTCGCCGATGATCATGCCGCCCATGGTGATGAGGATCTGCTTGAGGTGCTGACCGTAAACCGGGCGCACGATCACGCGCTCGAAGGCAAGGCCGACCGCGCCCGCCACCAGCATGCCCACGATCATGGCTGGCAGCACCGCGGCCAGATTGGTCCACAGGCTGCCCGACTGCGTCCAATCCGCCATGGAACCCAGCACGGTGGCCGCCATGTAGGCGCCGATCGCGATGAACAGGCCATGCCCGAAGTTCAGCACGTCCATCAGCCCGAAGACGAGCGTCATGCCCGACGCCACGATGAAGATGATCATGCCCATCGCCAGGCCGGCGAAGGTGAGCGTCACCCAGGTGGAAAACGACCCGACCAGCGGCAGCGCGACCGCAGCCAGCGCAAGCACCAGCAGCACGGGCATGAGATCGGCGCGCGCGCGGGGCAGGGGAGCTTCGATGTCCAGCGTGCTCATTGATGGCTTCCCAATGACAGGCCCAAGAGGCGCGTCTGCAGCGCCTCGTCCTCGGCCAATTCGCCCATCGTGCCCGCGTGCACGACCTGGCCGTTGTCCATGATCGCCGCGAAGTCGCCAACGCGGCGGGCGAAGTTGAAGTTCTGTTCGACCAGCAGGATGGTGGTGCTGGACTGCTTGAGTTCGATGAACGCGTCGATCATGTTCTGGATGATGGCCGGCGCCAGGCCCTTGCTGGGTTCGTCGACCAGCAGCAGGCGCCGCGGTTCGATGATCGCGCGCGCCATTGCCAGCATCTGCTTTTGCCCGCCCGACAGCTTGCCGGCGGGATGCAGCCAGAACTTCTTGAGCGCGGGGAAGAACCCGAAGATCCATTCCAGCCGCGCGGTGTCCAGTTGCGCGGCATTCCTGGCCATGCGCGCGGCCAGAAGGATGTTCTCCTTCACGGACAGGTCGCCGAAAATGCCCATGTTCTCGGGCACGTACGCCATGCCCATGCGCGCCATGTCGGGCGGAGAGGTGCGCGTGCCAGGACCGCCGATTGGTGTGCCGTCCAGGCAGACCTGGCCTTGCGTCGCGCGCCACAGCCCCATGATGGTGCGCAGCGTCGTTGTCTTGCCGGCGCCATTGCGCCCGAGCAGCATCGTCACGGCAGACGCCGGCACCGACAGGTTTACGCCGTGCAGGATGTGATACGCGCCGATGTGCGTATGGACGTCCTTCAGTTCCAGAAGCGGCTGCACAGTCATGATGCCTCCGGCGCGCTGATGCCGAGGTAGGCCTGCTGCACGATCGGCGATGCGATCACGGTGGCCGGATCGCCATCGGCCATCAGCCGGCCGTTGTGCAGCACGACGATCCGGTCGGCCAGTTCGCGCACGACGTCCATCTTGTGCTCGACGAGCAGGATGGTCTTGGACGCGTCAGCCTTCAGTTCGCGGATGAGGTCCAGCACGATGGGCACATCATCCACGCTCATGCCGGCGGTGGGTTCGTCGAACATGAACACCGCCGGTTCCAGTGCGATAAGCATGGCGATTTCAAGCTTGCGCTGATCGCCATGCGGCAGGTCGGCGGCGGGCTGGTCGCGGCGCGCCGCGAGCCGCGTTCGCTCGAGCAGCGTGTCGGCGCGGTCCATGAGGCCGCGATCGTCGCGCCATGTGCGCCAGAACCGGATGTGGCGCCACCCCATGCCCTGCTGCCGCGACTGCAGCGCCAGCCGCACGTTCTCGTGAACGCTCAGCCGGGGGAAGAGCTGTGTGAGCTGAAACGCGCGTCCCAGCCCTGCGTGCATGCGCGCCGGGGCCGACAGCGTGGTCAGGTCTCGTCCGTTCAATGCCACGGTTCCGGCGCTGGCGCGTAGCTGGCCCGAGATCAGGTTGAAGTACGTCGTCTTGCCAGCGCCGTTCGGGCCGACGATGGCGGTCAAGGTGCCGGGCGCGTAGGCGCAGCTGACATCGTTGACCGCCACGTGGCCGCCGAACCGCACCGTTAGCGATTGGGTCTCAAGCATGAGTGCGAGGCATCAGCGCTTGTTCTGGATGGGAACGGCCATCTGGTCCGGCGTGATTTCCTTGACCAGGTCCTGCACCGCCCACGGCACCGACGGGTCGTTCTTGATCCGGAAGTGGTACATCGATTGCATGGCCTGGTGATCTTCCGGCCGGAAGGTCATCTTGCCCTTGGGCGTGTCAAAGCTCATGCCCTCCATCGCCTTGATCAGCGTGTCGGTGTCCGATTTGCCGCCCGTCTTGTTCAAGGCGGCAACGATGGCGATGCCCGATGCCATGCCGCCGGCCGTGAAGAAGTCGGGCGGCTGGCCGAATCGTTTCTGGTGCTCGGCCACCAGCCAGTCGTTGACCGGGTTCTTGGGGATGCCGTAGTAGTAATAGGTGGCGCCTTCCATGCCCGCCAGCGACTTGAGCGGCGTCATGGCCGTCAGCGTGTTGCCGCCCGTCGCGATCTCGATGCCGTAACGCTTGGGATCCAGATCGGCGATCTTGAACGGGTTGCCGGCGCCGGCCCACAGGATGAAGATGATCTTGCGGCCGGGCTTGTCCTTGAGCGCATCGAACAGCCGCTGCGCGCCGGCGGTGAAGTCCGTCGCGTTGGCGGGCAGGTATTCCTCGTGCACGATCTTGGCATTCTTGAGCGCGCCCTTGAATGCCTTCACACCGTCACGGCCAAAGGCGTAGTCCTGAGCCAGCATCGCGATCGACGTGCCTTCCTGGTCGAATGCCACGGCGTTCGCGATGGCGTCCTGCGAGGAATTGCGGCCGGTGCGGAAGATGTACTTGTTCCATTTTTCGCCGGTGATCGAGTCCGCCACCGCCGGCTCCACGAGCAGGATCTTTTCGTACTCTTCGGCGATGGGCAGCATGGCCAGCGCCACGCCTGACGACGTGGGACCCACGGCGATGTCGGCGTTGTCGTCGGCATAGGCGGACGCCAGCTGCGCGCGGGCGACGTCGGGCTTGCCCTGGTTGTCCTTCTCGATGACGCGGATCTTGCGCCCGGCCACCGTCATGGTGCCCTGCGTGGCGTACTCGAGTCCCAGCATCAGCCCGTTCTGCGTCTGCTTGGCATAGGCCTCCAGCGGGCCGGTCTTGTCATAGACATGTGCGACAACGAAGTCCTTTGCCGCCAGCGCGGAACTCATGCACAGGCTGGCCATTGCGGCGAGCAGAATGCGTTTCATGGAAATCTCCTGGTATCAGTGGGCGCGCGTGGCCGTGTCGTCCGGTGCGGCAAGGAATTGGCGGATGGGGTCTATCTGGGATGCCACATTCAGGGCGGGGGCGTGACCGCAGCCGGGAAAGTCGATGCGGTGCGCGCGGGGACCACGCTGCGTCATGGCGTGTGCGACTTCCGGCAGCAGCAGGTCCGAATCGGCGCCGCGCAGTAGCAGGGTTGGCATGCGCAGCGTGTCGTATCCCGCCCACCGGTCGTAGTCATGGGGATGATGGCTGAATTGGCCGACGATGGCCGGGTCGTAGTGGGCGGTGACCTTGCCATCGGGCAGACGGCGCACGGAGGTCTCGGTCATGCGGCGCCATTGTTCGTCGCTTTGCCAGCCGTAGGGCTTGTAGGCGGCGCGCAGCCAGGCTTCCAGTTCCGTCACCGTGTCGAAGGCGGGCGGGTTGCCGGCATACGCCAGGATGCGCTCGATGGCTGGCTGTGGCAGTTCCGGTCCGATGTCGTTGACGACCAGGTGCGAAATGCGATCGCGCAACGTGGTTGCCGCAGCGTGCATGCCCGTGGCGCCGCCCATGGAGGTTCCCACCCAGCGCACATGCGTGAGCGACAGACTGTCCACCAATGCGCGCGCCAGCGTGGCGTAGAAGTCGAGCCGGTATTCGGCCACCGGATCGGGACTCCATTGCGACAGGCCTCGACCGATCGCATCGGGACAGATAACGCGGTAGTCGCCGGCAAGGGCCCGCGCCAGTTCGTCGAAGTCGCGGCCCGTGCGGGCCAGGCCATGCCACATGATGATGGGGGGCGCATCGGCATGGCCCCATTCGGTGTAGTGCAGCTCGCGTCCCGCGCAGCGCAGATAGCGCGAAGCCAGCTTGGGGGGCGTGCCTGCCGTCCCTGCCTCGTCCATGGGTCTCCTCCCGGGTTGGCCAGGTTGTGTGCTTATCGGGCTGAATATAGACTTGCGACACGCGCGCCCACAATGCGCCGTCCACCCCACAGCAGGGTGAGTCAACAATATGTAGACGCAAGATCAATTTGCGCGCCCGTGCACCAGGAGACGTGCCATGCCAGATACGGAATTCGCCATTTCGGCCAGCGCCGGCGCCGACCGGCGCGATCAGTGGCGCGCCGCGCTGGCCGATGCCTTCGGGCCGTTCGAGGTGCACGGCGGCAAAGCCGGTCAGTTTGCGGGCCACGTCCGCTACGCGCGCCGCGCCAGCCTGCAATTCAACGACCTGCATTACCAGGGCCAGCGGTTGGAACGCACCGCAGGCAATGTGTCGCGGCTGGACCAGGAGTTCTACACGTTTGGCCTGCCGCTGGCCGGTCCGCTGGCGGTGCGTCAGCAGGGCCGGGAATTCCAGGTGGAACCGGGTTGCGTGTACCTGATGAACCAGAGCCTGCCCTACCAGGCCACCGCCAACGGCGCGACGGGCTATCGAAGCCTGAGCGTCTCGTTTCCCCGTAGCGCGCTGTCGCAGCGGGATTCGCGCATCGGCGCCTTCTACAAGCTGCGCACCGACGACGGATCGCCGCGCGGTGCGCTCCTGGCCGGCTACATGGATCATCTGTTCAAGGGCATGGAAGGCTGGTCCGATACCGAAGCGGCCGAACTGGGCGAGCGGTTGATCGATCTCATCGTGCTCTTTCTGGTGCAGCCCGGACACGGGCAGGTGTCGGAGGCGGACAGCAGCGTCACGGTGGCGCATCGCGCGCGAGTGCTGGCTTACATCCGCCAGCACCTCGCCGATCCTGATCTGTCGCCCTCGCGGGTGGCGCAGGGCTGCGGCGTTTCCGTCGCCTATCTGCACCGCATCCTGCGCGCGGGCGGACTGTCCGTGGAGTCATTCATCTTCGAGCAGCGGCTGGACCGGTGCCGCGAATTGCTCCTGGACGCGCGGCATCGTCATCGCGGCATCGCCGAGCTGGCGTATCAGGTGGGATTTTCCCACCCTTCGCATTTCAGCCGGCTGTTCAAGCAGCGCTTTGGCGTGACGCCCCGGGATCTGCGGGCCGTTGGCCTTTCAGGGCAGGTGAAACCCGCTTAGAACGGCGAAGGCTGGTTGGACAGGTTGACGATGCTGTTGGTGGTCAGGTCCAGGCGGATGTGCTCGGACGGCGCGCCGTTTGCCAGCTTCAGCATGATCGCCATCAACGGCTTGAAGCGCGCCTTGAACAGATCGGCCGGCGTATTGGCGTTGCTGACGTTGTTGCCGTTCATCTGCACGGCGGCGTTGGTCTGGTTAAGCGCCTGGGCCAGCAGTTTGTATTGGCTGGCGCGCTGCGCCGGAATATCCGTGAACGCCAGGTCGCCCGCATTGGCAAGGCGCACGAAGTCGCCTGCCATTTCCAGCGCCGTCCACTGCGCGAAGTCCGACAGCTGCATGCCGTTGGCCTGGGCCAGGGCTTGTGCGCGCGTCTGGGCGTTGGCCGCATCCGCGGCATAGGCCGCATTGCTCGCGCCACTGCCGCCGCCATCAGACAGGCACGCGAAAAACGCGGGCGTCAGGTTGTTCTGGTTGCCGGTGTTTGCCAGTTCCTTCAGTGTCACCGTCGTCTGCAACTGGGACAACGCCAGCAGGTCTGCGCCCGTCAACGGGCTCTTGACCAGTTCGCGCATTTCGCAGCGCCAGTCGTCGTTGAGCAGACGCAGGCGCACCAGCTCGCTCATGTAGCGATACGTGAAGTCGCCGTAGTCCTTGGCGTCCAGGATCGACACGTCCCACCGCGGCGGCACGGTGTAGGCGTTCTCGGCGCGGTAGAGGTCGAACAGTTCATCAAAGCGCGGCACCTCGTCCAGACGGATGGTCTGCACTTCGATCTCGTCGGCGCTCTGCAGCGTCATGAGTTTGTACGCGGGCACGTAGGCCGCCATGGAGGGCGCCTGGATGTTGAAGAGCGCGTGTTCGCCGCCGTAGTTGCGCAAGGCCATGTCATTGAAGTGCATGTGGCCGCCCACGTGCACCTTCAAGCCTGTCTCGGCCAGCGCGCGGGTGGTGTTCTCCGCGGGTCGGCGGATCATCTGCATCTTGTTGGCGCCCAGCAGCGCCTCGATGTCATCGGACGCGCCATTGAAGAACTCGGACATCGGGAAGTGGCTGAAGGCGATGACCTGCTTGCCCTGCGCCTTGCCGCGCGCGACCACGTCGGCCAGCCATTTGATGACGTGGGCCTTGTGGGTCAGCATCTTGTTGTAGCCCTGGTCGCCCGAACCGGTGAAGTCGTTGGCGCCCGGGCCCGTGGGCACATAGACGTTGGCGTCCAGGCCCACCAGCCACACGCCCTTGACGGGTTCGACCACGTAGGACGTGTCGGGCACCATCTTGCAAAGCGTGTAGTTCTGCGGCTTGTTCGGGCCGCCCGTGCCTTCGGCACAGATCTCGTACTGGCGGTTGATCCAGTTGGCTTGCGCCGCCGCGGTCGCGTAGTCGTAGTCTTCGTACTTGTAGGTGCTGTAAGGCGTCTCGTAGTACACGTTCTGCGGCTGGGGCATGAAGCCGTGCTGCTCGAGCGCGGCCGTGATGCCCGAGTAGCCCATGTGCAGCACTTCCTCGGTGCAGTACGTATTGCCGATCCGCGTCCAGTCGCCGCTGTAGGCCGTGTTGCACACATTGGCGCCGCGGCTGTAGATCGGTTGCGAGAAACCGATCGCGCCCGTCACGGGATCCAGGCCAAGATAGTCGCTCTTGCCGGCCGGCTGGTTGAAGGGGCGGTTGGGATCGTGGTTGCCCGGTGCGGCGAAGAACTGGATGCCGTGCTTCTTCGAATAGTCATCCATGATCTTGACCAGGCCGCGCATGTGCACAGGCTGGCCGTCGTCCGAGAAGTCGCCCGGCAGCGCGATGTACTTCACGCCGCGCTTTGCGGCATCGTCCAGCGCGGCCAGGAACGCAAAGTAGTTCTCGTTGAACAGACGCGTGGACGTCAGTTGCGCGTACATCGTGCGAATGGTCGCGTTGTCGCCGGCCTTCGAGTTCGGAATGCCGGGGAACGAGCCATCCTTGAAGTCCGCGTAGACGTCATGGAAGTGGATATCGGGCATGAATGCAACCTGCACGGGGGCGGGCGGCTGCGTGGGCGTTTCGGTCGGGGGCGGCGTCTCGGCAACGGGCGGCGTTGTGTTGTCGTCGTCCTTGTCGCCGCCGCATGCGGCGAGTAGGGCAACGAGCAGCAGCGAGGCTGCGGCGCGGACGGGGCGGTAAGGGCGAAGCGTCATCGGGCTTGGATATCCTGGATAGTTCGGTGCGGCGGCGTTCGGGCAGGGGTGTTGGTCATGCCGGGCCGGCAGCCGCAGGTCAGCTGCCTGGGTCGGTTTTTTGGGTCAGCGACTTGTAAGCGGGCCCAATGCTCACTGACCCGCATGACAGCGTCATGAATGCCGAACCGGTCCGCGTCACGCGACAGGCAAAAAAAAGCCCCGCACATCAGGTGCGGGGCTTTGCGATGCGGCAGTCGCAGGATCAGACGTGCGTGATGAACTTCGTGACCAGGTAGCCTTCGAAGGTTTCCGTGCCGCCTTCGCTGCCGATGCCGCTGTCCTTGATGCCGCCGAAGGGCGTCTCGGCCAGCGCGCTGCCGAAGTGGTTGATGTTGACCATGCCGGCTTCCAGGCCGTTGGAGACCTTGGTCGCGGTCTTCAGCGAGTTCGTGAACACATACGAAGACAGGCCAAACGGCAGGCTGTTGGCGCGGCGCAGCACCTCATCGGTGTCGCTAAAACGAACCACGGGTGCGACCGGACCGAAGGGCTCCTCGGTCATCAGCATGGCGTTGTCGGGCAGGTCCGTGACCACGGTGGGCGCAAAGAAGAAACCCTTGCGATCCAGCGGACCGCCGCCGACCACCACCTTCGCGCCGTGCTTCTTGGCGTCGTCGATGAAGGCGCTCATGGCGGGCACGCGGCGCTCATGGGCGAGCGGCCCCATCTCGGTGCCGGCTTCCAGGCCGTCGCCCACCTTGATGTTCTTGAGCACTTCCGAGAACCGTGCAAGGAACTGCTCGTACGCACCGTCCTGCACATAGAAGCGGGTGGGCGACACGCAGACCTGGCCGGCGTTGCGCACCTTGAACTTGGCCAGCATCTCGGCCGCGCGGTCGATGTCCGCGTCGTCGAACACGAGCACGGGCGAATGGCCGCCCAGTTCCATGGTGACGCGCTTCATGTGCGCGCCGGCCAGCGCCGCAAGCTGCTTGCCCACCGGCACGGAGCCCGTGAACGACACCTTGCGCACGATCGGCGAACGGATCAGGTAGTCCGAGATCATGGCGGGCTCGCCCCAGACGATGTTCAGGCAGCCCTTGGGCAGACCGGCGTCGTGGAACATGCGCGCAATGGCCATGACCGCGCTGGGCGAATCCTCGGGCCCCTTGAGCACGACCGTGCAGCCGGCGCCGATGGCGGCGGCGATCTTGCGGATGGCCTGGTTGTACGGGAAGTTCCAGGGCGTGAAGGCGGCGCAGACGCCGATGGGCTCGCGCACCACGATCTGGCGGACGTCGGGATTGCGCGGCTGGATAACGCGGCCGTAGATGCGCCGGCATTCCTCGGCGTGCCAATCGGCGTGTTCGGCGCAGGAGGTGACTTCGCCCACGGCTTCGGCCAGCGGCTTGCCCTGATCCAGCGTCATGTTGCGGCCGATCTCCTGGGCGCGCTCTCGCGACAGCGTGGCGACCTTGCGCAGGATCGCCGAGCGGTCCATGGGCGAGGATTTCTTCCACGATTCGAAAGCGCGCTGGGCGGCGGCAAGGGCGCGATCCAGATCCGCTTGCGTGGCGTGGGGCAGCTGGCCGAGCACCTCGAGCGTGGCCGGGTTGATGACGTCCTGGGTGCGCCTGCCCTCGCCGGCGACGAATTCGCCGTCGATATACAGCGCCAACTGTTCATACATGCCTGTCGTTCCTTGCGAAATAGGAATGGGTAGCGGAAAGGAGCAGCGGCTGCTGCTGCCCACGGCAGTCTAAACCAGCTTGTCCCGGTCAAAAGGAGCCAATCCCCGATGTGAGCTTGGGGCCATTGGGCTCATCGCACGCTTGCGCGCGCGCATCGCCAGAGGCAAAAATAGGGAATCTTCGGCTGTCTTTTCGTCTACCTATGGTGCAACCCGTCGATGCGCGCCCGGCCACCCACCCCAGCCTGTACTCCCGGGTGTTTTTCGGTTTCATCGACTGGCTGCGCCAGCGCATCGCGCAGGCCTCGCTGGTGGGCGACAAACCCATATTCCAGAACAGCCTGTTCCCCTGGATTGCCGCCCTCGAAGCGCGGGCGCCCGCCATCCGCGCCGAACTGACCGGCCTCTTGGCCGACCGCCAGGCCTTGCCTGCCTTCCATCAGATTTCACCGGACGTGGGCATGATCACGTCCGACGACCAATGGAAGACCTTCGTCTTCATGGGCTACGGCCTGCGCTCCGAACGCAATCTTGCGCGCTGCCCGGATACTGCCCGCGCGCTACAGGACATTCCGGGCATCCGCACCGCCTTCTTCTCCATCCTCGAGGCCGGCAAGCGCATTCCGCTGCACACGGGGCCGTACAACGGCGTGTTGCGCCTGCACCTGGGCCTGGTCGTCCCCGAGCCGCCCGAGCAATGCTGGATCGAGGTGGGCGGCGAACGCTATAGCTGGCGCGAAGGCCAGGCTGTCGTCTTCGACGACCTGTATCCCCATCAGGTGCACAACGACACCGACGGCCTGCGGGCGGTGCTTTTCGTGGACTTCGAGCGTCCTTGCCGCGCTCCTGTAAAATGGTTGAATCGCCTGGTGCTCATGGCTGCGCCGTTCACGGATGAAATCCGTCGCGGCAAGGCAAATCATGACGCCTGGGAGAAGGGCTACTACCGCCAGAAATAGGGGCGGATGGCCCGCCAAACCGACCCCCTTGACAGGGGGCGTGGTCTTTTGTGCGCAATCCCAACAAAGTGCTTGCGCTCAAAAATTAACCACGTTAGAATTATCAGCTTTCCCAGATTGTCGATTCATCGAAGCCGAAGGCTAGATGAGCGCGTCGGGGGGAATACCCGCAGGATTTCAACCCAGGGTCGTTGCGTTGCCAACCGGTTGCTGGTCCAAGTAGTTACGGACTTGCCGACATAAAAGCAGGGCGGCTGACCTGACGGGACCAAAACTGGCAGGAATTGCAGTGTTCCCTTGTTGGGAAAACCGTATTTCCAGTTAAGTTGGAACAGGAAAAATCATGATCCAAATGCAGACCACGCTGGACGTGGCCGATAACACTGGTGCGCGTCATGTCATGTGCATTAAGGTGCTCGGTGGCTCCAAGCGCCGTTATGCCGGTATCGGCGACATCATCAAGGTGAGCGTCAAAGATGCGGCTCCGCGCGGACGCGTCAAGAAAGGCGAAATTTACAATGCCGTGGTGGTTCGTACCGCCAAGGGCGTGCGCCGTAAAGACGGTTCGCTGATTCGTTTCGGTGGCAATGCCGCCGTGTTGCTCAACGCCAAGCTGGAGCCTATCGGCACCCGCATCTTCGGACCCGTTACGCGTGAACTGCGTACCGAGAAGTTCATGAAGATCGTGTCGCTGGCCCCGGAAGTGCTGTAAGGAGCCCTACGATGAACAACATTCGTAAAGGCGACGAAGTCATCGTCCTGACCGGCCGCGACAAGAAGCGTCGCGGTACCGTGCTGGCCCGCGTTGGCGCCGACCACGTCCTGGTCGAAGGCGTCAATGTTGCCAAGAAGCACGTGAAAGCCAACCCGATGGCTAACAACCCGGGCGGGATTGTCGAAAAGACCATGCCGATCCACATCTCGAATGTGGCGCTCTTCAACCCCGCAACCGGTCGTGGCGACCGCGTGGGCGTTCAAGAAGTCGAAGGTCGCAAGGTCCGCGTGTTCCGTTCCAATGGTGCCGTTGTCGGCGCCAAGGCGTAAGGGGCGATAGACATGTCTCGTTTGCAAGATTTCTACAAGAGCAAGGTCGCTGGCGACCTGCAGGCCAAGTTTGGCTACAAGAGCGTCATGGAAGTGCCGCGCATCACCAAGATCACCCTGAACATGGGTGTCTCGGAAGCGGTCTCCGACAAGAAAGTCATTGAACACGCTGTGTCGGATCTGACCAAGATCGCCGGCCAAAAGCCTGTCGTGACGAAGACCAAGAAGGCTATCGCCGGTTTCAAGATCCGCGAAAACTACCCGATTGGTTGCATGGTCACGCTGCGTGGTCAACGCATGTACGAATTCCTGGATCGCCTGGTGGCGGTTGCGCTGCCTCGCGTGCGCGACTTCCGCGGTATCTCGGGTCGTGCGTTCGACGGCCGTGGCAACTACAACATCGGGGTGAAAGAGCAAATCATTTTCCCCGAAATCGAGTACGACAAGATCGACGCGCTGCGTGGGCTGAACATCAGCATCACCACCTCCGCGAAGACCGACGAAGAAGCCAAGGCGCTGTTGACGGCCTTCAGCTTCCCGTTCCGTAACTAAGGGGCTGATGACGTGGCTAAACTTTCCCTCATCAATCGCGACATCAAGCGCGCCAAGCTGGCTGACAAGTTCGCTGCCAAGCGCGCTGAGTTGAAGGCGATCATCGACGACCAGTCGAAGACCGACGAAGAACGTTACCAAGCTCGGCTCAAGCTGCAACAGCTGCCGCGCAATGCCAACCCGACGCGTCAACGCAACCGTTGCGTGGTCACCGGTCGTCCTCGCGGTGTGTTCCGCAAGTTCGGTCTGACGCGCCACAAACTGCGTGAAATGGCGATGAAGGGTGAAATCCCCGGCATCACCAAGGCCAGCTGGTAGGAGAAACAATATGAGCATGAGCGATCCCATCGCCGATATGCTGACCCGCATTCGCAATGCGCAGCAAGTGGACAAAGTTACGGTGAGCATGCCCTCCTCGAAGCTGAAGGCGGCTATTGCCGCTGTGCTGAAGGACGAAGGCTACATCGACAGCTTTGAAATCAAGGGCACCCAGGCCAAGCCTGAGCTCGAGATCACCCTGAAGTACTACGCTGGCCGTCCGGTCATCGAGCGCATCGAACGCGTCTCGCGTCCTGGTCTGCGTATCTACAAGGGCCGTACCAGCATTCCTCAGGTCATGAACGGCCTGGGCGTGGCTATCGTTTCGACCTCGCGCGGCGTCATGACCGACCGTAAGGCTCGCGCCAACGGCGTCGGCGGCGAAGTGCTGTGCTACGTGGCCTAAGGAGAAATTCGAATGTCACGTATCGCTAAGTATCCGGTCGAACTGCCCAAGGGCGTCGAAGCTGACGTCAAGCAGGATCAGATCACCGTCAAGGGCCCGCTGGGCTCCTTGACCCAACCCCTGACTGGCGACGTCACGATTTCGCTGGACGGTGGCAAGCTCACGTTTGTCGCCGCCAACGATTCCCGTCACGCCAATGCCATGTCGGGCACCGTGCGCGCGCTGGTGGCCAACATGGTCAACGGTGTGAGCAAGGGATTCGAGCGCAAGCTGAATCTGGTTGGCGTGGGTTACCGCGCCTCGATTCAAGGCGACGCCGTTAAGCTGCAGCTCGGTTTCTCGCACGACGTTTTGCATCAGTTGCCGGCCGGCATCAAGGCCGAATGCCCCACCCAGACGGAAATCGTCATCAAGGGCTCCAACAAGCAAGTCGTCGGTCAGGTGGCCGCTGAAATCCGCGCGTACCGCGAACCCGAACCCTACAAGGGCAAGGGCGTGCGTTACTCGGACGAACGCGTCGTCATCAAAGAAACCAAGAAGAAATAACGGCGCACGCAAGGACGAATCATGGACAAAAAAGTTTCCCGTTTGCGTCGTGCGGTTCCGACTCGCCGGAAGATCAACGAGCTGCGCGTTCATCGCCTCTCGATTTTCCGCTCGAACCAGCACATCTACGCCAACATCATTTCGCCGGAAGGCGATCGCGTTCTGGTCAGCGCCTCGACGGTGGAAGCCGAAGTGCGTGCGCAACTGGCCGGCCAAACCGGTCAGGGTGGCAACAAAGCCGCTGCGACGCTGGTTGGCAAGCGCGTGGCCGAAAAGGCCAAGGCTGCCGGTATCGAACTGGTCGCTTTCGATCGCTCGGGCTTTCGTTACCATGGCCGCGTCAAGGCGCTGGCCGATGCCGCGCGTGAAGCCGGCCTGAAGTTCTAAGCGAGGATCTGTCAAATGGCTAAAGTACAAGGCAAGAACGCCGCGGAAAAAGAGAACGATGACGGCCTCCGCGAAAAGATGATCGCGGTCAACCGCGTGAGCAAAGTGGTCAAGGGTGGTCGCACCATGAGCTTTGCCGCGCTGACCGTGGTTGGCGATGGCGATGGCCGCATCGGCATGGGTAAGGGCAAGGCGCGTGAAGTGCCGGTGTCCGTTCAGAAGGCCATGGAACAAGCCCGTCGCGGCATGTTCAAGGTCGCTCTGAAGAACGGCACGCTGCACCACACCGTGGTTGGCAAGCATGGCGCCGCTACCGTGCTGATTTCGCCCGCTGCTGAAGGTACTGGCGTTATCGCCGGCGGCCCGATGCGCGCTATTTTCGAAGTGATGGGTGTGCGTAACGTGGTTGCCAAGAGCTTGGGCTCGAGCAACCCCTACAACATGGTTCGCGCCACGTTGAACGGCCTGCGCGCCTCCCTGACCCCGGCCGATGTTGCTGCCAAGCGCGGCAAGACGGTCGAAGAAATCCTGGGGTAAATCATGGCTCAGAAGCAGATCAAAGTGACCCTCGTGCGCTCGGTGATCGGTACCAAGCAATCGCACCGTGATACGGTTCGCGGTTTGGGCTTGGGTCGCATCAACAGCAGCCGCGTGCTGGTCGATACGCCCGAGGTGCGTGGGATGATCCGTAAGGTGGATTATCTCGTTTCCGTCTCGGAAGCCTAAGGAATCACCATGTCGGATATGCAACTTAATACGCTGAAGCCCGCCGAGGGCAGCAAGCACGCCAAGCGCCGCGTCGGCCGTGGCATCGGTTCGGGTCTGGGTAAGACCGCCGGCCGTGGCCACAAGGGTCAGAAGTCGCGCTCGGGCGGTTTCCACAAGGTTGGCTTCGAAGGCGGTCAAATGCCGCTGCAACGTCGCCTGCCCAAGCGTGGTTTCACCCCGCTGGGTCAACACCTGTATGCACAAGTTCTCTTGTCGGACCTCGAAGCCCTGCCCATCGACGAAATCGATGTGCAAGCGCTGAAGGCGGCCGGCGTGATTGGCCAGGCGGTTCGTTACGCCAAGGTCATCAAGTCTGGTGAACTCTCGCGCAAGGTCGTGCTCAAGGGCATTACCGCGACGGCCGGCGCTCGCGCCGCCATCGAAGCCGCGGGCGGCTCGCTTGCTTGATCAGAGGTGACGAGTGGCTAACGCGCAGGCATTGGGCAAATCCGGAGCACGATACGGCGATTTGAAGCGCCGTCTGGTGTTCCTGGTGCTCGCCCTGGTGGTTTACCGTTTGGGTACACACATCCCGGTTCCGGGTATCAACCCGGACGCGCTGGCGGACTTGTTCCGTCAGAACCAGGGCGGGATCCTGGGCCTGTTCAACATGTTCTCGGGCGGGGCGCTCTCGCGTTTCTCGATTTTTGCCCTGGGGATCATGCCGTACATTTCGGCATCCATCATCATGCAGTTGATGTCGGTGGTGGTGCCGTCGCTGGAAGCGCTCAAGAAAGAGGGCGAATCCGGTCGTCGGAAGATTACCCAATACACCCGCTACGGCACGGTCGTGCTGGCGCTGGTGCAAGCAGTGGGCATTTCGGTGGCGTTGGAGTCCCAACAGGGACTGGTGATCGATCCGGGCATGCTGTTCCGCTTCACGACCGTCGTGACCTTGGTCACCGGCACCATGTTCGTCATGTGGCTGGGTGAGCAAATCACGGAGCGCGGTCTGGGCAACGGGATCTCCATCCTGATCTTCGCAGGTATCGTTGCGGGTCTGCCCGCGGCGCTGGCTGCACTGCTGGACCTGGTCCGCACCAACGCGATGTCTGTGCTTTCGGCGCTGTTCATCGTGGCTCTGGTGGTGCTGGTTACCGCTTTTGTGGTGTTCGTGGAACGCGGACAGCGCAAGATCACGGTGAACTACGCCAAGCGTCAGGTCGGCAATAAGGTCTACGGTGGTCAGAGCTCGCATCTGCCGCTGAAGCTGAACATGGCAGGGGTGATTCCGCCGATCTTCGCGTCGTCGATCATTCTGTTCCCGGCCACGATCACGAGCTGGTTCTCCAGCAGCGAGAACATGCGCTGGCTTAGCGACCTGGCTGCGGCCCTGTCGCCTCGTCAACCGCTCTACATCACGCTGTACTCGGTCGCGATTATTTTCTTCTGCTTTTTCTACACGGCTCTGGTTTTCAACAGCCGCGAAACGGCGGACAACCTGAAGAAGAGTGGTGCGTTTGTTCCGGGCATCCGTCCGGGCGAGCAAACGGCGCGCTACATCGACAAGATCCTGATGCGTTTGACGCTCGCAGGTGCCATCTACATCACGTTGGTGTGCCTGTTGCCGGAATTCTTGGTGATGCGCTGGAACGTTCCTTTCTACTTCGGTGGTACGTCTCTGTTGATCATTGTGGTGGTGACGATGGATTTCATGGCGCAGGTTCAGGCCTACATGATGTCTCACCAGTACGACTCGTTGCTCAAGAAGGCCAACTTCAAGGGCGCGGGTTTGCCGATGCGGTAAGCAAAAGAATGTCCAAGGACGACGTCATTCAGATGCAAGGTGAGGTTCTTGAGAACCTCCCGAACGCGACATTTCGCGTCAAGCTCGAAAACGGCCACGTGGTGTTGGGCCATATTTCCGGCAAGATGCGTATGCATTACATCCGGATCCTGCCGGGTGACAAGGTCACAGTGGAGCTCACGCCCTATGATCTGACGCGAGCCAGGATTGTTTTCCGCTCCAAGTGAGCGAAACCGGATTACGGAAAATTAGGAGTCAACCATGAAAGTAATGGCATCGGTTAAGCGGATCTGCCGCAACTGCAAAGTTATCAAACGTCACGGCGTGGTGCGCGTTATCTGCACCGACCCGCGTCACAAGCAGCGTCAAGGCTAACTCGGGTTAGCGACTACGCAACGGATTTATTCAAGGAACAGTCATGGCCCGTATTGCTGGCATTAACATTCCGCCGCAACAGCACGCCGAGATCGGCCTGACCGCCATTTTTGGCATCGGTCGTACGCGCGCTCGCAAGATTTGCGAAGCGGCAAACGTACCCTTTGACAAAAAGGTCAAGGATCTGAGCGACGCTGAATTGGAACGCGTCCGCGAACATGTTGGTTTGTTCACGGTTGAAGGCGACCTGCGTCGTGAAGTACAGCTCTCGATCAAGCGTTTGATCGACCTGGGAACCTACCGCGGTATGCGTCACAAGCGCGGTTTGCCCGTGCGCGGCCAGCGCACTCGCACCAACGCCCGGACCCGCAAGGGCCCGCGTCGTGCTGCTGCGTCCCTGAAGAAATAATCGAGGAACAGGATTATGGCGAAAGCTTCCACCAGCGGCGCTTCGCGCGTGCGCAAAAAGGTCAAGAAGAACGTCTCGGACGGCATCGCGCACGTTCACGCTTCGTTCAACAACACCATCATCACCATCACCGACCGTCAGGGCAACGCGCTGTCGTGGGCCACGTCGGGCGGTGCTGGCTTCAAGGGTTCGCGTAAGTCGACCCCGTTTGCCGCGCAGGTTGCCGCTGAAACGGCCGGCCGCGTTGCGCTCGAGTACGGCATCAAGACGCTGGAAGTCCGCATCAAGGGCCCCGGTCCTGGCCGCGAGTCGTCGGTTCGCGCACTGAACGCGCTGGGCATCAAGATCTCGTCCATCGCCGACATCACGCCCGTTCCGCACAACGGCTGCCGTCCGCCGAAGCGTCGTCGTATCTAAAGGGAATCCACATGGCACGTTATATTGGACCCAAATGCAAGCTCTCGCGCCGCGAGGGTACTGACCTGTTCCTGAAGAGCGCCCGCCGCTCGCTGGATTCCAAGTGCAAGCTGGATTCCAAGCCTGGCCAACACGGCCGCACTTCGGGTGCCCGCACTTCCGACTACGGCCTGCAGCTGCGCGAAAAGCAAAAGCTCAAGCGTATGTACGGCGTGCTGGAAAAGCAATTCCGCAAGTACTTCGCTGAAGCCGAGCGTCGCCGTGGCAACACCGGCGAAACGCTGATCCAGCTGCTGGAATCGCGCCTGGACAACGTCGTCTACCGCATGGGCTTCGGCTCGACGCGCGCCGAAGCTCGCCAGCTGGTGAGCCACCGCGCCATCGAACTGAACGGCCACACGGCTGACATCGCTTCGATGCTGGTCAAGGCTGGCGACGTCATCTCGGTTCGTGAAAAGGCCAAGAAGCAAGGCCGTATCAAGGAATCGCTCGACCTGGCCACCAGCATCGGCATCCCCCAGTGGGTGGAAGTCGACGCGGCCAAGCTGACCGGCACGTTCAAGTCGGCTCCCGATCGCGCTGACGTCGCTCGCGACATCAACGAATCGATGGTCGTCGAACTGTACTCGCGTTAATCACGCCTGCCGGCACCTCCTTCGCAAGGTGCTGGCAAGCTGGTCCCGCGACCCGGTCGACCCGTTTGCACGTCCCGCAGCAGCCCGCTTTCGCCGTTTTGGTGGAGCGGGCTTTGCGGTAAGTATCGGGCGGCTTTTCGCAGCCCGTGTTTCAAGCTTTACCGTCTCACCCTGTCCATCAGCCTTATCGGTGTAACGAGCCGAGGGTATTGAAAAGGAATTCAGTACATGTCCACTCAAGGTTTCCTGAAGCCGCGCTCCATTGAAGTCGAACCGGTCGGCACGCACCATGCCAAGATCGTGATGGAGCCGTTCGAGCGTGGCTACGGTCACACGCTGGGCAACGCCCTGCGCCGCATCCTGTTGTCTTCGATGACCGGCTACGCGCCGACCGAAGTCCAGATGACCGGTGTGGTGCACGAATACTCGACCATCCCGGGCGTTCGCGAAGATGTCGTCGACATCCTGCTGAACCTGAAGGGCGTGGTCTTCAAGCTGCACAACCGCGACGAAGTGACGCTGGTTCTGCGCAAGTCCGGCGCCGGCACCGTGCTGGCCAGCGACATCGAGCTGCCGCACGACGTCGAGATCATCAACCCCGGCCATGCCATCTGCAACCTGACGGAAGCGGGCAAGCTGGAAATGCAGATCAAGGTCGAGAAAGGCCGCGGCTATGTGCCGGGCAACGTGCGCGCGCTGTCGGAAGACCGCACGCACACCATCGGCCGCATCGTTCTGGACGCCTCGTTCAGCCCGGTTCGCCGCGTGAGCTACGCCGTTGAAAGCGCCCGCGTGGAACAACGCACCGACTTGGACAAGCTGGTTCTGGACATCGAAACCAACGGCGTGATCTCGCCCGAGGAAGCGGTGCGCCAATCGGCCCGCATCCTGATGGACCAGATCTCGGTGTTCGCCGCCCTGGAAGGCGCCGGCGATTCGTACGAAGCCCCGGTCCGCGGCACGCCGCAGATCGATCCGGTGCTGCTGCGCCCGGTCGACGACCTGGAGCTGACGGTGCGTTCGGCCAACTGCCTGAAGGCCGAAAACATCTACTACATCGGCGACCTGATCCAGCGTACCGAAAACGAGCTGCTCAAGACCCCGAACCTGGGTCGCAAGTCGCTCAACGAGATCAAGGAAGTGCTGGCTGCACGTGGCCTGACTCTCGGCATGAAGCTCGAGAACTGGCCGCCCCTGGGCCTGGAGCGTCCCTAAGTCTTGAAAGGGTGCCGCCCCTGCGAAGGGGCGTCTCCCGCAGCGCCCGGCCTTAGTTGCCGGGCGATTTGCGAAATCGTCGTAAAATGCCCCGTTTTCTACCGGACCGCAGCCTGATTGCAGGCTGATAGAAGAGCCGGCAACCCGATGGCGGAAACGCCGTCTTTAGATTCAAAGGAAACTTATCATGCGTCACGGTAATGGCTTGCGTAAGCTCAACCGCACCAGCAGTCACCGTCTTGCCATGTTCCGCAACATGGCTGTTTCGCTGATCACTCACGAAGCAATCAAGACCACGCTGCCGAAGGCGAAAGAATTGCGCCGCGTCATCGAACCCCTGATCACGCTGGGCAAGGAGCCCACCCTCGCGAACAAGCGTCTGGCCTTTGCCCGTCTGCGCGATCGCGATGCGGTTGTGAAGCTGTTTGCCGAAATCGGCCCGCGCTACGCGGCCCGTAACGGCGGCTACACCCGCGTGCTGAAGATGGGCTTCCGTCAAGGCGACAACGCTCCCATGGCTTTCATGGAACTGGTTGACCGTCCGGAAGTCGATGAAGCCGCTGAGGACAGCGCCGAGTAATTTCGGCAGCTAGATAAGCGACAAGGGCGGGTCTTCGGACCCGCCCTTGTTTTTTTCGCCTACATTTGCCGCCTTCGCTTACTGCGCGCATTTGCCGCGCTCATTCTCCACGTTCGGGGCCGCCGCGCAGTTGCCCGCGCAATTGCGCGGCCGTGGCCGCCAGCGCTTCCGGCGGCGACTGAGGCGGCATCTTGAAAGTCAGATCCTGCTGCTCGATGTATTGCGTGGATGTCACGTCCTGCGGGTGGTGCATCGGGATGACGTGCGCATGCGCGTGCGCAACGTGGATCCCCGTAAAGGCAAAACCCACGCGCTCAACGTCGTACAGGCGCTTCATCTGGCGCCCCAGCCGCTGACCCAGGTTGACGATGCTGGCCGCCAGGTCGGCCGGCATGTCCTCGTAGTAGGGATAGTGCTGCTTGGGGATGATGAGCGTGTGTCCGGCGCGCACGGGGTGGATATCCAGGAAGGCCAGGAGGCGGTCGTCTTCGTGGACGACGTGCGCGGGGATCTCGTGACGGGCGATGCGGCAGAACAGGCAGTTGTCGGACATGCTTGCCTCGGCGTGAAAAGGGATGGCGCGGCGGCCGCGTGACCGGCAGCGCCGGGGAGTTGGCCGCAATATCGATAAAATACCTCGAGTTACATTCCACGCGGGTATCCCAAGGAGGTTCCATGTTGCGCGATGACGACGTCGTGCTGGTCATCAGCAATGCGCCGGATCTGCTTCTGGCCAAGCGTATCGCGCACGTGCTCGTCGAGGACGGGCTGGCGGCCTGCGTGAACCTTGGCGCGCCGGGGTTGTCCATCTACCTGTGGAACGGAGAGGTCGAAGGGACGGAGGAAATTCCCATCCACATCAAGACGACCTACGCGCGGCATGCCGCCGTCGTACAGGCCCTGTCGCAGATGCACCCCTACGACGTTCCCGAGATCATCGTGCTGCCAGTCATCGGCGGCGCGGCGCCATACCTGGACTGGGTGCGCGAGCAGACGGCCATTACGCAGAACAAGAGAAACTGATGTTGCAACTTGCCGGTACGGTTGGCGCGCGCGGGCGCGCCGGCAGCGTGACCCCCTCCATCCTGAGGCGATGCCTGGCGTTGCTGGCAGTGATGCTTCTGCTGCTGGGATGGCAGACCGCCGCGCGGGCGGAAACTGAATTCCTCGAGCCGGAAAAGGCCTTTGTGTTCAGCGCGCAAATGGCGTCGCCGGATACGCTTGAATTGCACTATCGCGTGGCGCCCGGCTATTACATGTACCGCGAGCGCTTCGGGATTGCGATCACCCCGGCCGACGCCACCACGCTCGGGCAAGCCGTCTATCCCAAGGGTGAAGTCAAATACGACCCGACCTTCGAAAAAGACATGGAGGTCTTTCACAAGGACCTGACGATCCGCGTTCCCGTTGGCGCGGGAGGACAGCCCTTCACGCTGACGTTGACGGGCCAAGGCTGCGCGGATGCCGGGCTATGCTATCCGCCGATGGACAGCACCGTCAAACTCACGCCCGTGGCCGGTGGTTATGCGGTGGCGGGCACGGGCATTGGCGGGGCCGCGTCTGCGGCGCCGGCATCTGCCGGCGGATTGTCCGCGTTGGTGAACGCGGGCGACACGGGCCTGGCCGATGCCTTGGGCGGTCTGGGCTGGATCAAGACAGCGGGCGTCTTTTTGGTGCTGGGCCTGCTGCTGGCTTTCACGCCATGTGTGCTGCCCATGATTCCCATCCTGTCGTCGATCGTGCTGGGCGGGGCGCAGCACCACCGGCCGAGCCGCAGTCGCGGTCTGGCGCTGGCCGCGACGTACGTGCTGGGCATGTCGGTCGTGTACACCGCGCTGGGCGTGGCGGCCGGGCTTAGCGGCGCGGGGCTTGCCGCCTGGCTGCAGACGCCGTGGATCCTGTCGCTTTTCGCCATCCTGCTGGCCGTGCTGGCGCTGGCCATGTTCGACGTGTTCACGTTCCAGATGCCTTCCGGCATCCAGGCCATGCTGTCGGACCGGTCCTCGCGCATGCCGGGCGGGCGATATACCGGGGCGCTGGTGATGGGCGCGCTGTCGGCCCTGATCGTCGGGCCCTGCGTTGCAGCTCCGCTTGCTGGCGCCTTGCTGTACATCTCGCAAACGGGCGACGTGGTCTTGGGCGGATCGGCGCTCTTTGCGATGGCGTGGGGCATGGGCGTGCCGCTGTTGATTGTTGGCGCGTCGTCTTCGGCATTGCTGCCCAAGGCCGGTCCCTGGATGGACGGCGTCAAGCGGCTGTTCGGCATGCTGTTGCTGGCGACGGCGTGGTGGATGCTCATCCCCGTCGTGCCGACGTGGGTGCAGATGACGGGCTGGGCATTCCTGGCCGTCGTGTCGGCCGTGATGCTGCGCGCCTTTGATGCCCTGCCGCCGGGCGCAGGCGCCGGTCGCATGTTTGGCAAGGGACTGGGCCTGCTGCTCGCCCTGGCGGCCGCGGCGTGGCTCGTGGGGGCCGCCAGCGGGGGCCGCGACGTCCTGCAGCCGCTCTCGCACCTGGCCGCGCGCGGTGAAGCGCCGGCAGCCGGCGGGGCCGCGGCGGGCGAGGTCCAGTTCACCCGGGTTCGCAGCAACGCCGAACTGGACGCGGTGCTGGCGCAGAGCACCCGGCCGGTGATGCTGGACTTCTATGCGGACTGGTGCGTGTCGTGCCGCGAGATGGAGCGATTCACCTTTACCGATGCGGGGGTTGCGCAGCGCATGGCTGGAATGGTGCTGGTGCAGGCCGACGTCACGGCGAACAATGCCGACGACCGTGCGCTGCTCAAGCGATTTCGACTGTTCGGCCCGCCGGGCATCATGTTCTTCGAGCCCGGCGGCAAGGAGATCGCGGAAGCTCGCGTCGTGGGATTCCAGGACGCCAAGCGCTTCACCGAGTCGCTGGACCGCGTCCTGGTCCGCTGAGGGCGCGGCGGACAAGCAGGCAGTGCGCCATCGTCTGATGCGCGCAACGCGGCCCGCCGCGCATTGAATCGAGGGAAGGGGCGATATACCATGATCGCTTCGCCGCCCGCGCGGCGCATCCATCTCCCTCCAGGCTGACGCCGTGACGTCCCCCACCGTTGATGCAAGTCAGGACCGGCATGGTCTGATCTATCTTCAATTGATGTTCGTCATGGCCACCTGGGGCCTGAACATCGTCTCCATCAAGTATCTGACGCAGCACATGGACATCCAGGCGCTGGCCGCCGTTCGGATCGTCATTGCGTTTGTCACCGTCACACTCATCATCAAGGCGCGCCGCGGCCGCATCCCGAAGCTGGGTGGCGCGCAGTTGGGCTGGGTGGCGCTGGCCGGGTTCCTGGTGGTGTACGCGCACCAGGTGGCACTGGTGTCGGGACTGCGCTTTTCATCGGCAGCCAACGGCACGCTGATCATGGCCACCAGCCCGTTGCTGTCCGCCTTCCTGGCCGCCATCTTCTACCGCGAGAAGCTCACGACCACCCGCATCGCCGGCGCGCTGCTGGGCCTGTTGGGTGTGGGCATGGTGGTGGTGGGCAGCGGCGCGCAACTCGGACTGACGGGCTGGGGCGACGCGGTGGTGTTCGTGGCCGTGCTCGTCTTTGTGTTTGGCGGCCTGGTGATTCAGCGGATGTCGCGGATGATGGATCCGCTGGGCATGCTTTGGTACATGTATCTGGCCGGCGGATTGATGCTGGTCGGGCATGCCGCGCTGACGCCGTCTTCGTACCAGGCGGGCACGTGGCAGATGGCATGGTGGCCCTGGGCCGTGCTGATGTTTTCGGCGGTGATCGCCTCGGGTGTCAGCAACATCGTCTGGAACGCGGGCATCGCGCGGCTGGGGATCAGCCGCGCCGCGCTGTTCGTGAATTGGTTGCCGATTTTCGGGCTGCTGTTCGCGGCCCTGTTCCTTGACGAGCACGTCACCCTGACCCATGTCGTCGGACTGGGGTGTGTGCTGGGCGGAACGTGGCTGGGCCTGCGCCGCGGCGCACAACCGGCACGCGCTGCCGCTGCAAAGGCCTGATTCGATGGGGGTTGCCGGCGCGCAGGCCGGCAAAGCGGGGAAAGGGCGCAGACGGCAGTCCGCCGCGCCCGCCGGCTTTAACGCTGTCTTTTCAGCAGTTTTGCCGCTTCGATGGCGAAGTACGTCAGGATGCCGTCGGCGCCGGCGCGCTTGAAGGCGAGCAGCGCCTCCATCATGACCTTGTCGTGGTCGAGCCAGCCATTGGCGGCGGCGGCCTTGATCATGGCGTATTCGCCGCTCACCTGGTAGGCGAAGGTCGGTACGCGGAACGTATCCTTGACCCGGCGCAGCACGTCCAGATACGGCATGCCCGGCTTGACCATGACCATGTCGGCGCCTTCCTGCAGGTCGCCAGCCACTTCGCGCAGCGCCTCGTCGAGGTTGCCCGGATCCATCTGGTACGCCATCTTGTTGGACTTGCCCAGGTTGGTGGCCGAGCCCACGGCGTCGCGGAACGGACCGTAGAACGCGCTGGCGTACTTGGCCGAATAGGCCATGATGCGCGTGTGGATGTGGCCATTGGCCTCGAGCGCGCGGCGCACCGCGCCGATGCGGCCGTCCATCATGTCGCTAGGGGCGACCATGTCCACGCCGGCTTCGGCCTGCGTGAGCGCCTGCTTGACCAGGATTTCGACGGTGGGCTCGTTGACGACATAGCCGTCCGCGTCGATGACGCCGTCCTGGCCGTGGCTGGTGTACGGGTCCAGCGCCACATCGCACAGCACGCCCAGTTCCGGGAAACGCGACTTCAGTTCGCGGACCACGCGCGGGATGAGGCCGTCGGGATTGGTGGCTTCGATGCCGTCCGGGGTCTTGAGCGCCGGGTCGATGGCGGGAAACAGCGACAGCACCGGAATGCCCAGCGCCACGCATTCCTCGGCCACGGGCAGCAGGGTGTCCAGCGAATAGCGGACCACGCCGGGCAGGGACGCCACCGGCTGGCGCAGGCCAGAGCCTTCGGCCACGAAGACCGGGTAGATCAGGTCATTGACCGTCAGGGCGTTCTCGCGCACCAGACGGCGGGTGAAGTCGTCGCGACGCAGGCGGCGGGGGCGGGAAACCGGAAACTCAGGGGTGATGATCTGCGGGTTCATGGTACGACCTTCGGGGAAATCCAATTTTCGATGTGAGCGCCGGCCTCTTCGAGCCCGATGCGCTCGGGCGCCGAGAAGGGGACCGTATGCAGCGCGCCGATGTCGGCGAGGTCCTTGCGGACCGAGAAGACGGTGCGCATGCGCTGGCCGTACGGCAGCTTGTCGGCCTTGGTCAGCAGGGCCAGCACCGGGCGGCCGGTGGGCGCGATGAAGTTCGCCAGGCGCCGGTCCAGTTCGGTCACGCCGCGGCGGATGTCGATGAGCAGCACGATGCCGACCAGCGATTCACGGTCGCGCAGATAGCCGCCCAGGATGTCTGCCCACTTTTCCTTTTCGTTGCGGGCCACGGACGCATAGCCGTAGCCGGGCAGGTCGACCAGATAGCCGATGTGGGCTTCCGGGTCCAGCGGGTCAGGCAGGCTGAACATGTTGATCAGGCGCGTGCGGCCCGGCGTCTTGCTGGAGAACGCAAGACGGCGCTGGTTGCACAGCACGTTGATGGCCGTGGATTTGCCGGCGTTGGAGCGGCCAACGAAGCAGACCTCGGGAGCGCCGGCGGGCGGCAACTGGTCGAGGCGAGCCGCGGAGGTGAGGAAGGAGGCGCGATGTAGGAGGGACACGGATGGCTTTCGATACGGTTGGTTTCGAGCCCTATTGTATAATCCGGCGTTTGCTACAGTGGTCCGCGTGTGCGGAGCCGTCTTTTTTGCTTACTGTTTAGCTGCCATCCAGACGTTTTGTAGCCCTTCTTGGGCCGATGGATGCAGCACCGCAGCAAGATCGCAAAGCAGGACAAGCAAAACAGGTTCGATACGGTTTACTGCAAGTGCGGGCAGGCGTGGGCGCCTTTTTGCGCCTTGATCGATGTGATCGTCGAGGTCTTCATGAAGCGTGTGCTGTCCCGGATGTTGGTTGCGAGCGGGCTGTTGCTCGGCGCCTCCGCCTTCTCTGCTACGAGTTTCGCCGCCAATGGCGCCGCGGGCCCGGCCAAACCAGACGCCGCCAAGGGTGGTCAGCTGTTTGACCAGGGCGACGCGTCACGCGGCATCATTGCCTGTGCTTCCTGTCACGGCGCGGCGGGTAACAGCACCATTCCGGTGAACCCGAACCTTGCCGCGCAGCCGCACGAGTACCTGGCCAAGCAGCTTGCCGACTTCAAGGTGAAGGAAGGCGCCAAGACCCCCGTGCGCAATGGCCCCGACGGCAATCCCAGCCCCATGACCGCCATGGTGCAGAACCTGACGCCGGCAGACATGCAGAACATTGCGCTGTATCTGGCCCAGCAGCCCCTGAAGGAACCCGCCACCGCCGGCCACGAGAACTTGGTTGAGCTAGGTCAAAAGATCTGGCGTGGCGGTTTGCCTGACCGCAACGTCCCGGCTTGCGCGGCGTGCCATTCTGCCAATGGCGCGGGCATCCCTGGCCAGTACCCCCGTTTGTCGGGGCAGTTCCCCGTATATATCGAAGAGCAGCTGAAGCTTTTCCGCAGCGGCGACCGCAAGAACGACGTCATGCACGCCATCGCGGACCGCATGTCGGATGCCGACATCAAGGCGGTGTCGGACTACGCGGCTGGCCTTCGGTAAGCAATTGGCCGCAACGTGCGCGGCCGGTCCGCGTTGATGCAACTTGCGCGCGCCGGAACCTCGTTCCGACTCGCACTGTCTATGAGGGGGGTAGCCGATAGCGCGGCCCCCCTTTTTTCATGAATTCGACCCGAACCCACTCCCGCCCCTCTCTGCGCAGCCTGCCAGGCGATCTCTTTGAACTTCTGGGTTCGATGCGTTTTGCCGTCAGCCTGCTGATGTTCATCTGCGTGGCCAGCCTGGTGGGTACGGTGCTGCAGCAGAACCGATCGTCCAACAATTACATCGACCAGTTCGGGCCGTTCTGGTTCGAGGTCTTTGACAAGTTCTCCATCTGGCACGTCTACAACAGCTGGTGGTTCCTGCTGATCATGGGCTTTCTGGTCGTATCGACCTCGGTGTGTCTGATCCGAAATGCCCCCAAGATGCTTCGCGACGCGCGTTCGTTCCGCGAGCACGTGCGCGAAGGCAGCCTGCGCGCCTTTCCGCATCGCGTAGAGACCACCGAGCCCACCGGCGTGCCGCAGACGGTGACCGGCCTGAAGGCGCTGCTGGGCCGCATGGGTTACGCGGTGCGCGTGCGCGAGGCCCAGGATGGCGTTCTGCTGGCCGCCAAGAAGGGCAGCGCCAACCGGCTGGGCTATGTGTTCGCCCACGCCGCCATGGTCATCATCTGTATCGGCGGCCTGCTCGACAGCGAACTGCCGGTGCGCCTGCAGGTCATGTTCGGCGGCAAGCAACCCATTGTCGAAAACATGCTGATTTCCGAGGTGCCTGAAAGCGGGCGCCTGTCGGTCAACAACCCGAGCTTTCGCGCAAGCGTCCTGGTGCCCGAGGGCGGGCAGGCCAGCACGGCGGTCGTGATGGTGGGCGATGGCGCGCTGGTGCAGCCCATGCCTTTCACGCTCAAGCTCAAGAAGTTCATCGTCGACTACTACTCCACCGGCATGCCCAGCCGCTTTGCCAGCGAAGTCGAGGTCACGGATCCGGACACGGGCAAGACCTTCGATTCGACCATCGAAGTGAACGAGCCGCTGCGCTTCAAGGGCATGACGGTGTATCAGTCGAGCTTTGACGACGGCGGCAGTACAGTCGTGCTCAAGGGGTACCCGCTGGTGGGCGTCAACGACACGACGTTCTCGGTCGACGGTACGGTGGGCAAGACCAGCGAGCTGACGGCGCAAACGGCCAAGGGCCCGCGCAGCATGGGCATCGAGGTCACGGCCATGCGTCCGATCAACGTCGAAGACCTGACCCGCGGCGACCCCAAGGGCGCCGACCAGAGCTTTGCCGAACACGTGGCCTCGGTCGCGGGCAGCGCGGCCGGCAAGAAGAACGAAAATCTGCGCAACGTGGGGCCTAGCGTCGAATACAAGCTGATCGACGATGCGGGTCAGGCGCATGAGTTCCAGAACTACATGCTGCCCGTCGAACTGGACGGCGCGGCCGTCTTCCTGGCCGGCGTGCGCAACAATGCCGGCGAGCCCTTCCGCTATCTGCGCATCCCGGCCGACGACGACAGCTCCATCGCCGAATTCATGCGTCTGCGCGCCACGCTGGCCGATCCGGCCGCGCGCAAGGAAGCGGCCCGCCGTTTTGCCGAGCGCAACAGCCCATCGGGCGCCGATCGCCAGCCGCTGGAAACCGCGGCCGAACGTGCGCTGGACACCTTTGCCGCCGGCGGCCTGCAGGCCGTCGCGGCGTTCCTGCAAGCCAATACCCCCGCCGCCGATCTGGAGCGCGCCGCCGATGTCGTGATCCGCCTGATCGGCGCCAGCATGAACGAATTGCGCGCCATCGCGCGCGAACGCGCCGGTCAGCAACCGGTGGCCGTCGATGGTCCGGAAGGCGAGCGCGCGGCAGTGTGGTCGCGCCTGGCCGTGGCCGCGCTGTCGGACCTGACCGTCTATCCCGCACCCGTGTTCCTGTCGCTGGCCGACTTCAATCACGTGCAGGCCAGCGTCTTCCAGGTCAGCCGCACGCCGGGCAAGAACACCGTCTATCTGGGCAGTCTGTTGCTGGTCCTGGGCGTGTTTTCGATGTTCTATATCCGTGACCGCCGCGTCTGGATCTGGGTCAAACCGCAAGGCGGCGGCAGCAGCGTCCTGGCGGCCATGACGTCACAGAAGCGTACACTTGACTTCAATCAAGAGTTCGAACGCTTCAAGCAGGCGCTGCTGCGCCAGAAAAAAGGGTCTTAAGGTTATTTATGTCCACCACGACCACCACGCCACCCCCGTCGCCTGAATCGCTTTGGCAGGACGCCTTGTCCGAAACCGGCGACAGCCGCGCGCAACGCGGAAAGCCCGACTGGACTGACATCGTCTTCTTTCTGCTGCTGGCAGTGGGGGCTGGTTTCGCGCTGACCCGCTACGGGCACGCGATGGACTATTACGAGAAGATCATCCTGTGCGGCACGGTGCCGGCGGTGGCCTGGCTGGGCTGGCTGTGGCGTCCGCTGCGCCGTTTGATGATCGCCTGTGCGATCTCCGCGGGCTTCGCGCTGATGCTGTACGGCAACGATCTGGCTCGCGCCGAGCAGGTGTTCTTCCTGAAGTACCTGTTTTCCTCGCAGTCCGCGATCCTGTGGATGAGCGCGCTGTTTGCGCTGTCGATGGTGTGCTACTGGATCGGCCTGTTCAGCCCGACCGCCGCCTGGCTGGGCACGGCGCTGAGTTGGGGCGCGGTGTTCGCGGGCGTCACGGGCCTGCTCGTGCGCTGGCGCGAGGGCCATCTGATGGGACCGGACCTGGGCCATATCCCGGTCAGCAACCTGTACGAAGTCTTCGTCCTGTTTTCGCTCATCACCGCGCTCTTCTACCTGTACTACGAACGCAAGTACGCCACGCGCGCGCTCGGCGGCTTCGTGATGCTGGTGGTGACCTCGGCCGTCGTGTTCCTGCTTTGGTATTCGTTCACGCGCGACGCGGGACAGATCCAGCCGCTGGTGCCTGCGCTCAAGAGCTGGTGGATGAAACTGCACGTGCCGGCCAACTTCATCGGCTACGGCACGTTCTCGCTGGCGGCGATGGTGGGCTTCGCATACCTAGTCAAGCAGCATGGCCACACGACCTCGTGGGCCAAGCTTGCGCCGCTGTTCATCCTGGGCGTGTTGCTGTGCGCCGAGCCCATGGTGTTTCGCACCGATGGGCTTTCCGCGACCTGGATGTTGTACTTCGGCGTGGGCGCCGTGATCGTGGGCGCCATCCTGCTGGGCCGCCGCCGTATTGCGGACGCGCTGCCGTCGCTGGAAGTGCTGGACGACATCATGTATCGCGCCATCGCGATCGGGTTTGCCTTCTTTACCGTCGCCACCATCCTGGGTGCGCTGTGGGCGGCCGATGCGTGGGGCGCGTATTGGCAGTGGGACCCCAAGGAAACCTGGGCGCTGATCGTCTGGCTGAACTACGCGGCATGGCTGCACATGCGCCTCATCAAGGGCCTGCGTGGCGCCATGGCGGCCTACTGGGCGCTGTTGGGCCTGCTGATCACGGGCTTTGCCTTCCTGGGCGTGAACATGTTCCTGTCGGGCCTGCACTCGTACGGCCAGCTCTAAGACCGCGCCAGCGCGGTGTACAAAAAAGGCCCCTGCATGCAGGGGCCTTTGTGTTTTGCGGCGCGCCGATTCAGGGAAGCAGCGATTCGCCGCGGAGCTGATCGGCCAGCGTTTCGCGCTGGCGCACGACATAGTACTTATCGCCGTCGACCATCACTTCGGCCGGGCGGCCGCGCGAGTTGTAGTTGCTGGCCATGGTCATGCCGTAGGCGCCGGCCGATTCCACCGCCAGCACGTCGCCTTGGCGGATGGCCAGCAGGCGCTGCTTTGCCAGCCAGTCGGCGCTTTCGCAGACGGGGCCGACGATGTCGTATTCGGCGGTGTCGCCGGCGCGCGGATGCAGCGGCTGCACGCCGTGAAAGGCCTCGTAGAGCGCCGGGCGCAGCAGGTCGTTCATGGCCGCGTCGACGATGGCGAAATTGCGGGCTTCGGCGTGCTTGATGTATTGGACGGTGGTGAGCAGCATGCCGGCATTGCCGACGAGCGAGCGTCCCGGTTCCAGGACCAGATGCAGATGCCCCTGGCCGCGCGCGTTCAGCCGCTCGAAGACGCGGTCCAGCAGGGCGCGTGGCGATGGGGGCGTTTCGTCCTGGTAGCGGATGCCCAGTCCGCCGCCCAGGTCCAGGTGTTCGATGCGGATGCCCGCCTGTTCCAGGCTTTCGATCAGGTCCAGCAGCTTTTCCAGCGCGTCGAAGTAGGGACTGATATCGGTCAGCTGCGAGCCGATATGGCAGTCCACGCCGACGATACGCAGGCCGGGCAGCGACTGCGCGGTGCGGTAGGCAGCCAGCGCCTGCCCGATGGCGATGCCGAACTTGTTTTCTTTCAGGCCGGTCGAGATATAAGGGTGTGTGCGGGCGTCCACGTCCGGATTCACGCGTAGCGACACCGGGGCGCGCAGGCCCATGTTTGCCGCGACGTCCGACAGGCGATGCAGTTCGTCCACCGATTCGACGTTGAAGCACTTCACGCCGGCGAGGAGGGCGTCGCGCATTTCCCAGGCCTGCTTGCCCACGCCTGAGAACACGATTCGCGATGCGTCCGCACCCGCAGCGAGCGCGCGATGCAGTTCACCGCCCGACACGATGTCAAAGCCGGCGCCCAACCGGGCGAATTCGCCCAGCACCGCCAGGTTGGAATTGGCCTTCATGCCGTAGCAGACTAATACCGGACGCTGGCCGATGGCGCTGCAATAGGATTGCCACGCGGCTTTCAGCGCCGCGCGGGAGTAGACGTAAAGGGGCGTTCCCAACCGTTCGGCCAGATGGTCAAGCGGCACATCCTCGGCGTACAACGCATTATTGCGGTACTGGAAGTAGGGATGGCCGGCCAATTCTGGCGGGGTGGGGAACGGGGGCGTCATGGGAGGGACGGGGCCGGAGGGATTTGCGCAGGCGGCGGCGTTTGCTGCGTGCGGGCCGGCGCCTTGCCTTCAGGGGGCGGCGGCATGAAGAGCGGCCCCTTGTACCCGCAGGCCGCTACCATGCCGGTCGCCAGGAGCGTGGCTACAATGCGAAGAGCCATGCGGCTGTATGCCAATTGGAACACTGGGAACTCCGTAATTCTTGCAGGCTCGATTATGACCGAAACCGAATTTCTTGCGTTGATCGACCAGGTGCTGGACAGCATCGAAAGCCAGGCCGATGACTGGGCGGCTTCGCTCGACGTCGATGTGGAAACCAGCCGCAGCGGCAATGTGCTGACCATGGTTTTCGAGGACAACACCCACGTCGTGGTGAACAGCCAGGCTGCCATGCAGGAGCTGTGGGTCGCCGCGCGCAGCGGCGGCTTTCACTACCGCTACGATGGCCAGCACTGGAACGATACCCGGGGCGGACCGCAGTTGCCGGACGCCCTGTCCCAGATCTGCTCGGCTGCCGCCGGCGTCCCCGTGACGATCCGGCTGTAAAAAAAGGCCGGCCCGATGGGCCGGCCTTTCTGCATCAGAAGGGAATCTTCTGCGACCAGGGCGTGGCGGTCTGCGTGCCCACGCCCGGCGCGACCTTGATCCGGGTGTCTTCGCCGGAGCCGCTGGTGAGGCCGTTCAGGAATTCACCCAGCGTGTCGGCTTCCGGCAGTCCCAAACGGGCCACTGCTTGTCCCGGCGGGAACTCGGAGAAGTAGAACTCGCCGTTTTCCACGAGCAGGCCGTCCGGACGCGGGCGCTGCTTTTCTTCCGGCACGCCCTTGAGCACGCTCTGCATGTAATCCACCCAGATCGGCATGGCCACGCCGCCGCCGGTTTCACGCGAACCCAGCGACTTGGGCTGGTCAAAGCCCAGCCAGGCGGTCGCGGCCAGCGTGGGCGTATAGCCCGAGAACCAGGCGTCCACGGATTCGTTGGTCGTGCCCGTCTTGCCGGCGATGTCGCCGCGCTTGAGCAATGCACGCGCACGCGCCGCGGTGCCGTACGTGGTGACGCCGCGCAGGATGTCGTCCATGACCCAGGCGGTGCGCGGGTCGATGGCGCGGGCTGCGGCGTCGCCAGCGACAACCGGCTTGGACTGCATGATGACCTTGCCGCTGCTGTCGGTGACGCGGTCGATCAGGTAGGGCGTGACGCGGTAGCCGCCATTGGCGAACACCGAGAAGGCGCCTGCCAGCTGCAGCGGCGTGACCGAGCCGGCGCCCAGCGCCAGCGGCAGCACGGCCGGCTGGCGCGCCTTGTCAAAGCCGAAGCGGGTGAGGTAGTCCTGCGCGTACTGCGGACCGATGGCCTGCAGGATGCGGATCGACACCATGTTCTTGGACTTGTACAGGCCCTGACGCAGCGTCAGCATGGGCTCGTACTGGTTGCCGTAGTTCTTGGGGTTCCAGGCCTTGGAGCCGGTTTGCGCGGCGGTCAGCTCGAACGGCTGGTCCGAGATCTGCGTGCCCGGCGTCAGGCCGCGTTCCAGCGAGGCGGCGTAGATGAAGGGCTTGATGTTCGAGCCCGGCTGGCGCCATGCCTGCGTCACACGGTTGAAGTTGCCGCGGTAGAAATCAAAGCCGCCGACCATGGCGCGGATGGCGCCGTCCTGCGGCGACAACGCCACGAAGGCCGCCTGCACCGAAGGCATGTTGATGATTTCCCAGTTGTCGCCGAACTTGCGGATGTAGACCACGGAACCGCGCTTGATGCGCTGTTCAGGCTTGGCCTTGTCGTTCAGCGCGCGGGCCACCACGCCCAGCACCTTCTTGTCCGTGACGGTGATGATTTCACGCGAGCTGCGCGCCAGCTTCACTTCGGTGGGGCTGGCCGACAGCACCACTGCGGTCAGCAGGTCGCCGCTGTCGGAGAACTTGTCGAACACGCCATCCAGGAATTCGTCCAGCGCGGCGGGGTTGTTCTCGGTGCCCGGGGGCAGGTCGAGCTGTTCTTCCGGACCGGGATAGGGCGCGCGGCGTGTGTATTCCAGCACGCCTTCGCGCACGGCGCGGTAGGCGGCTTCCTGGTCCTTGGACTGCACGGTCGTGTAGATGTTGATGCCGCGCGAATAGACGTTGTCCTGGTACACGTTGTAGAGCAGCTGGCGCGCCAGCTCAGCCACGTACTCGCCATGGATGGAATAGCCGCCGGCCGGCGTGCCTTCCGCGGACTTCATGACGATGGGCTGCGCCATCGCCTGCTTGTATTCCGGTTCGGTCAGGTAGCCCAGCGAATGCATGCGGCCCAGCACGTAGCGCTGGCGCAGTTCGGCGCGGGGGCGGTTGGCGATGGGATTGAAGCGCGAGGGCGCCTTCGGAATGCCGGCCAGCATGGCGGCTTCGGCCGGCGTGACTTCCGACAGCGGCTTGCCGAAGTACGTGCGCGAGGCGGCCGCAAAGCCGTAGGCACGGTGGCCCAGGTAGATCTGGTTCATGTAGAGCTCGAGGATCTGGTCCTTGGTGAGCTCGGATTCAATCTTGAATGTCAGCAGCAGTTCGTAGAACTTGCGCGAATAGGTCTTTTCGGACGACAGGTAGAAGTTACGCGCGACCTGCATCGTGATCGTGCTGGCGCCCTGCGTCTTGGACATGCTGATCAGGTTGGTCAGGCCGGCGCGCACCACGCCCATCCAGTCGATGCCGCCGTGCTGGTAGAAGCGGTCGTCCTCGGCCGCCAGCACCGCGGACTTCATGACGTCCGGGATTTCGTTAAAGCGCAGCACGTTGCGGCGTTCTTCGCCGAACTCGCCGATCAGGACGCGGTCTGCGGTGTACACGCGCAGCGGCACCCGCGGCCGGTAGTCCGTCATGGCGTTCAGGTCGGGCAGGTTGGGCCACGCGAGCGCCAGCGCCATGCCCGCGAGCAACACACCGCACAGGAACAGGCCGGCGAAAAGAATGCCGGTTTTTACGAAGAACCGCAGTATCGGGGAGCCGCTGCTGGCGGGCTTGTCTTTCTTGGAGGAATTCTGGGGCTTGCTCATCGCGGCGATTTTACGGGTATCTCCGGTCCCGCCTTATCGCGGGGGATCGGTTTCTGTAACAAAATAGGTCAGTGTGGTGCGCGGGCAACTGCGGCAAATGTGATAATGCCGCCATGAACTTTGCCGCTAACTCATGTCCGGAGGCAGCCCCGGACCCGGCGCGCGCCGACGCAGCGCCTGAAAGCCAGCCCTGCGCCGTCGAGTGCACGGGCAAGACCGTGTCGTTGCCGCACGACCTGCCGGTATTCTTGGTCGGAATGATGGGCGCGGGCAAGACAACCATAGGCCGTAGCCTGGCGCGTGCGCTGGGGCGCGACTTTATGGATCTGGATCATGAGCTCGAGGCGCGTTGCGGCGTACGGGTGCCGGTAATCTTCGAAATCGAGGGCGAAGCCGGTTTTCGTCGCCGAGAGTCCGCCGCCTTGGAAGAGTGTACCCAACGGCGCAACATAATTCTTGCCACCGGCGGCGGCGCCATTCTGGCCCCCGAAAACCGGGAGCTCTTGCGTCAGCGCGGGATTGTCGTCTATCTGAGGGCCAGCGTGGATGAATTGTTCCGCCGGACCTGCCGCGACCGTAACCGGCCCCTGTTGGCCACCGCCGATCCGCGCGGCACGCTGCGCGACCTGATGACCCGGCGCGAGCCGCTATACAAGGAAGTGGCCGACCTGGTGGTGGAAACGGGGTCCATGCCCATCCACACCCTGGTCAAGGCGCTGCTGCCGCAATTACAAGCTTTCGAGAAGCGCATATGAACGTTGTTGACGTCGACACCCCGGGCGGAAGCTATCCGATCCACATCGGACCTGGCCGCCTGGACTCCCTGGATCAGTGCATTCCCGCGGACGCGACCGCGATCGCCGTGGTCACCAACCCCACGGTGGCGGCCCTGTACGGCGAGCGCGCCGAAGCGGCGCTGGCGCGCACGGGCAAGCGCGTGCTGCGCATCGAACTGCCTGACGGCGAAGCCTACAAAGACTGGCAGTCTCTTAATCTGATCTTCGACGCGCTGCTCGGCAACCGCCTGGACCGCCGGTGCGTGCTGGTTGCGCTGGGCGGCGGCGTCATCGGCGACATGACCGGCTTCGCCGCGGCCGTCTACATGCGCGGCGTGCGCTTCCTGCAGGTGCCCACGACGCTGCTGGCGCAGGTGGACTCGTCGGTGGGCGGCAAGACCGCCGTGAACCACCCGCTGGGCAAGAACATGATCGGCGCGTTCTATCAGCCGATCGCGGTGGAAATCGACACCGATGTGCTGAACACCTTGCCCGCGCGCGAGGTCTCGGCCGGCCTGGCCGAAGTCATCAAGTACGGCCTCATCCTGGATCCGGCGTTCTGGCGCTGGTGCGAGGACAACGCGCAGAAGCTGCGTGCCCTGGACGGCGACGCCGTGGCCTACGCGATCCGCCGCTCGTGCGAACTGAAGGCGCAGGTGGTGGGCAAGGACGAGCGCGAATCCGGGTTGCGCGCCATCCTGAACCTGGGCCACACATTTGGCCACGCCATCGAGTCGGGTCTGGGCTACGGCGCCTGGCTGCACGGCGAGGCAGTGGGTTGCGGCATGGTGCAGGCAGCCGAGCTGTCGGCCGATGTGGCGGGCTTCGATCGGGCCGACGTGGCGCGTGTGCGTGCGCTGGTGCAGGCTGTCGGGTGCCCGGTCGTCGCGCCCGACCTGGGTGCGGACCGCTGGCTGGACCTGATGCAGGTGGACAAGAAAACAGAAGGGGGCTCGATCCGCTACGTGCTCATGCCGCGCATCGGCGAGGCCGTGATGCGGCCGGCGCCGGACGATGCGGTGCGCGCCGTGCTGGCCCGAACCACCCAGTAAACGCAGTGATGGACGGTGTTGCAGATGAATGAACTGGCTTCCTATGCTTCTCACCCGTCCCGATCGCGCGGCCGGACCCACGCCGAGCCGCCGCCGGAAAACCGCACGGAGTTCCAGCGCGACCGCGATCGCATCGTGCATTCCAGCGCCTTCCGGCGGCTGGAATACAAGACGCAGGTCTTCGTCAACCATGAAGGCGACCTCTTTCGCACGCGCCTGACGCACAGCCTGGAAGTGGCCCAGATTGCGCGCACGCTGGCGCGCAGCATGGGGCTGTCCGAAGACCTGACCGAAGCCATCTCGCTGGCGCATGACCTGGGCCACACGCCGTTCGGCCACGCCGGGCAGGACGAGCTCAATGCCTGCATGCGCGAACTGGCGCCGCAGGCGGGCGGCTTTGAGCACAACCTGCAAAGCCTGCGCGTGGTGGACGAGCTTGAAGAGCGCTATGCCGACTTCAACGGCCTGAACCTGTGCTTCGAGACGCGCGAGGGCATCCTCAAGCATTGCTCGGTTGCCCATGCACGGATGCTGGGGGAGGTCGGCGAACGGTTCCTGAACCGCACGCAGCCGTCGCTGGAGGCGCAGCTTGCCAATCTGGCCGACGAGATCGCGTACAACAACCACGACGTCGACGACGGTTTGCGCTCGGGGTTGATCACGCTGGATCAGTTGAAGGACGTGTCGATTTTCGAGCGCCACCATGCGTATGTGCTGGACCGCTATCCCGGGCTGGCGCCGCGGCGCGCGGTGGCCGAAACGATACGCCGAATGATCAACACGCTGATCGTCGATCTGACCCGCACGTCGCTGGCGCGCATCCGCGACGCGGCGCCGGCCAGCGCGGACGATGTGCGGCGCTCGCCACCGCTGGCGGGTTTCTCCGACGATATCCGCCGCGAAGCGGACACGCTGAAGAAATTCCTGTTCGACAACCTGTACCGGCACTACCGCGTGCTGCGCATGACGAGCAAGGCGCGCCGCATCGTGCGCGAGCTGTTTGCGGCCTTTCTGGACGATCCGCGCCTCTTGCCGCCCGATTACCGCCGCGAGCAGTTCAACGAACAGGCGCGCGCCATCGCCGACTACATCGCCGGCATGACCGACCGCTACGCCATCCGCGAACACAAGCGGCTGTTCGACATGGCGTAGCCGCGCCGCGGGCAAGCCGGTCTTCAGCGGTGCTTGCGATAGGGCTCGTCCGCTTCGACGAAGGTGGCTTCGGCCAGCGCGTCGCGCGTCCACTCCTGCATGACGGGCAGCGCCAGCACGGCATCCATGTACTCGCGCACGGGGCCTGCGGCCGCAATGCCGTAGGTTGTGAAGCGCGAGACCACCGGCGCGAAGAACGCGTCGGCAATCGAAAACGCGCCAAACAGGAAGGGGCCGCCCTGGCCGAACTGCGCACGCGTTTCCTGCCAGATGGCCTGCACGCGCGCCACGTCCGTGCGCGCCGCTTCCGGAAATTCGATGCCCGGCAAGTGGGCTTCGACGTTCATCGGCATGGCCTGGCGCAGTGCGCCAAAACCGCTGTGCATCTGCGCGGCCAGCGAACGCGCCCGCGCGCGTGCCTTGGCGTCCTGGGGCCACAAGGCGGCCTCGGGGTGGCGCTCGGCGGCGTACTCGCAGATGGCCAGCGAATCCCACACGGCAAAGTCGCCGTCCAGCAGCACAGGCACGAGGCCCGCGGGCGACACCTGCGCCACCCGCGCTGAAAACGCCTCGGTGAACAGGCCGACCTTCTGCTCCGTGAATGCGATGCCGGCGGCGCGCAGGGCGATCCACGGACGCATGGACCAGGAAGAGTAGTTCTTGTTGCCGATGATGAGGGTGTACATGCTGGCGTTTCCTATGCAGATAGGGAAGGTTCAGTCGGCCGGCTTGCGGCGCAGCAGCTTGCCCAGGTACTGGCCGGTGTGGCTGGCCTCGGCCGCCGCGACCGTCTCCGGCGTGCCTTGCGCCACGACACGGCCGCCGCCGTCACCGCCCTCGGGGCCCATGTCGACCAGCCAATCCGCGGTCTTGATGACGTCCAGGTTGTGCTCGATGATGAGCACGGTATTGCCGGCGTCCACCAATTGATTGAGCACCTGCAGCAGTAGCTCGATGTCGCGAAAGTGCAGGCCCGTGGTCGGTTCGTCCAGGATGTACAGCGTGCGGCCGGTGCTGCGGCGCGACAGTTCTTGCGACAGCTTCACGCGCTGCGCTTCACCGCCGGACAGCGTGGTCGCGCTTTGCCCCAGGCGGATATACGACAGGCCCACGTCGATGAGCGTGTGCAGCTTGCGCGCGATGGCGGGCACCGATTCGAAGTACTCAAGCGCCTGCTCCACGGTGAGGTCCAGCACTTCACTGATGTTGCGGCCGCGGTAGCGGATTTCGAGCGTCTCGCGGTTGTAGCGCTTGCCGTGGCAGACGTCGCAAGGCACGTACATGTCCGGCAGGAAATGCATCTCGACCTTGACCACGCCGTCGCCCTGGCAGGCTTCGCACCGGCCGCCCTTCACGTTGAAGCTGAAACGGCCCGGATCGTAGCCGCGCGTGCGCGCTTCCGGCACACCCGCAAAAAGCTCGCGGATGGGCGTGAACAGACCCGTATAGGTGGCCGGGTTGCTGCGCGGCGTGCGCCCGATGGGGCTCTGATCGACGCTGATGATCTTGTCGAAGTTCTCCAGCCCCTGCATCGACACGTAGGGGGCGGGCTCGCTCTGCGCGTGGTGCAGCTGGCGCGATACGGCCACGGCCAGCGTGTCGTTGATGAGCGTGGATTTGCCCGAACCGGACACGCCCGTCACGCACACGAGACGGCCAGCCGGCACACGCAGTTCGACGTTCTTGAGGTTGTTGCCGGTGGCGCCGGTCAGCGTCAACCATGGCAGTTCGTCGTCGACGGGGCGGCGCTTCGGAATGGCGATGGCGCGCGCGCCGCTCAGGTACTGGCCCGTCAGCGAATTGGGATCGCGCTGCACGGTCTCGGGGTCGCCCTGGGCGACGACTTCGCCGCCGTGCTCGCCGGCGCCCGGTCCCATGTCCACCACCCAGTCGGCCATGCGGATCATGTCCTCGTCGTGCTCGACGACGATGACGCTGTTGCCCAGATCGCGCAGATGTTGCAGCGTGCCGATCAGGCGGTCGTTGTCGCGCTGGTGCAGGCCGATGGAGGGCTCGTCCAGCACGTACATCACGCCCGTCAGGCCCGAACCGATCTGGCTGGCCAGACGAATGCGCTGCGCTTCGCCGCCGGAGATCGTGTCCGCGCTGCGGTCCAGCGACAGATAGTTCAGGCCCACGTTGTTCAGGAAGCTGAGCCGCGCCTCGATCTCGCGCACGATGCGCTGCGCGATCTCCTGCTTGGCGCCGGTCAGGTTCAGGTTGCGGAACCAGTCCAGGCAGCTGGACAGCGGCATGGACTCGACTTCATAGATGGCCTGGCCGTGGCGCTCGCCGCCGCGCGGGTCGTGCCCGATGAGCACGTTGCGCGCTTCGGGGCGCAGCCGCGAGCCCGCGCAGTCGGGGCAGGTCTTGATGTTGCGGTACTTGCCCAGTTCCTCGCGCACCGTCGCCGAGTCCGTTTCGCGCCACCGGCGCTCCAGGTTCGGGATGACGCCTTCGAACGTATGGCGCTTGACGGTGCTGCGGCCTTTTTCGTTCAGGTACAGGAACGAGATCTCTTCTTCGCCGGACCCGTACAGGACCTTGTCGCGCAGCGCCTCGGGCAGCTCCTCGAAGGGCGCCTCGATGTCGAATTCGTAATGGGCGGCCAGGCTGGTCAGCAGCGAGTGCGTGAACGCATTGCGGCGATCCCAGCCGCGGATCGCGCCGGCGGCCAGGCTCAGTTCGGGAAAGGCGACGACCCGCTTCGGATCGAAGAAGCCCACCTGGCCGATGCCGTCGCAGCTGGGGCAGGCGCCCATCGGATTGTTGAAACTGAACAGGCGTGGCTCCAGCTCGGGCAGGCTGTGGCTGCACACCGGGCAGGCGTAGCGGCTGGAGAAGACCTGCTCGCGCTCGTTGTCCATGTCCAGCGCCAGGGCGCGGCCTTCGGCAAGCTGCAGGGCGGTTTCGAAGCTCTCGGCCAGGCGCTGCTTGCTCTCGGGCCGGATGCGCAGGCGGTCGATGACGACGTCGATGTCGTGCTTCTCAGTCTTTTTCAGCGGCGCCATGCCGTCGATTTCCATCATCTGGCCGTCGACGCGCAGGCGCACATAGCCCTGCGCCTGCAGGCTGGCGCATTCGTCCTCGAAGCTGCCCTTCTTGCCGCGCGCGATGGGGGCCAGCACGGCCAGCCGCGTCTCGGGCGTCCAGCCCAGCACCGCGTCGACCATCTGGCTGACGCTCTGGGCCTGCAGCGGCAGGCCGTGATCGGGGCAGTAGGGCGTGCCCACCCGCGCGTAGAGCAGGCGCAGGTAGTCGTGGATCTCGGTGATGGTGCCGACCGTGGAGCGGGGATTGTGTCCCGCGGCCTTCTGCTCGATCGAGATGGCCGGCGACAGCCCCTCGATGAGATCCACGTCAGGCTTGTCCATCAGTTGCAGGAACTGGCGGGCGTAGGCGGAAAGACTTTCCACATAGCGCCGTTGGCCCTCCGCGTACAGCGTGTCGAACGCCAGCGAGGATTTGCCGGACCCGGACAGACCTGTGACCACCACCAGTTTGTGGCGCGGCAGGTCCAGCGAGACGTTCTTGAGATTGTGGGTGCGGGCACCCCGGATGCGTATGCTCACGTCTGTATGGGTAACGTCCAGTTGCGTCGAAGACGCCTTTGATCCCGCGCACCCTTTGGGCGCATTTAAGCGGTTTCAAAGGCCAACTTGGTACTATAGCGCGCCGAATCCCCTCGCGTTCAAGGTCCGCCATCTGGTGGGACGGAACCGGGGCCGGCGCCGCACCGCCAGAATCAGACCGTGAGCGTATGACGTCAGATGCATGCGCGCCGCCCTAGTCATCGTTGAAATTTCCGCATGCCGGCAGACACCAAACTGAAATTGACCCCTTCCGAGCGCCGCGCCAGCGTGGCCTTGGCCGGCCTGTTTGCCGCGCGGATGCTGGGACTGTTCCTGTTGCTGCCGGTCTTTGCAGTGGCCGCAAGCGGCATGCCGGGCGGCGACGATCCCGCCCGCGTCGGCCTCGCCCTGGGCATGTACGGGCTGACCCAGGCTTTCATGCAGATTCCCTTTGGCCTCGCGTCCGACCGTTGGGGGCGCCGCCCCGTGGTGCTTTTCGGGCTGCTGCTATTCGTCATCGGCAGCGTCGTCTGTGCGCAGGCGACCGATGTGTTCTGGATCACGATCGGCCGCGCCATTCAGGGGGCAGGGGCCATTTCCGCGGCCGTCACCGCCTGGCTGGCTGACGCCACCCGCGACGAGGTGCGCACGCGCGCCATGGCGATGGTGGGCGGATCGATCGGCCTGTCGTTCGCCGTATCGCTGGTGCTTTCGCCCGTGCTGGTGGGCTGGTGGGGGCTGTCGGGATTGTTCTGGACGATCGCCTGCCTGGGCGTCGTCTGCCTGGCCGTGGCGCGCTGGGTGGTGCCGGTGGTGCCTCGCACGCAGGCCCGCACCATGCAGGCGGCCAGGCCGCGCGAGGTCCTGACCCATCGCGACCTGCTCCGGCTGAATTTCGGCGTCTTCGTGCTGCATCTGATCCAGGTGTCGCTCTTTGTCGTGGTGCCGGCACTGCTGGCCAAGGTCGGCGGGCTGGACGCGCGCGACCTCTGGAAGGTCTACCTGCCGGTCATCCTGGTGTCTTTCGTTCTGATGGTGCCGGTGGTGTTCGTGGCGGAAAAGCGGCGCGCGCACCGCGGCGCGCTGCGGGCGTCGGTGGCCGGGCTGGTGCTGGTGTGCGCGCTGCTGCCGGCCGCCAGTCACGGCTTCTACACGCTGGCCATCGCCCTGACCGGCTTTTTCGTCGCCTTCAACGTGCTGGAGGCCTTGCAGCCCTCGCTCGTGTCGCGCGTGGCGCCGGCGGCCTACAAGGGGCTGGCGCTGGGCTTTTACAACACGGCGCAGGCGGCGGGGCTGTTTGCGGGCGGAGCCCTGGGCGGATGGCTGGCCGCGCATTCGGGCGCCAGCGCGGTGTTCGTGGCCGCGGCGGTGCTGTCGGCGATCTGGCTGGCGGTCACCTGGGCGCTGCGGCCCCTGGCGTGATCGCTGGGACTTTCCCGCAGCGTGAGGAAAGTCGCCGATCTGGTCGCAAACGGCGTCCAACAGCGCCGAAATGGTTTGCCAGCGGTGATCGATTTGTCACCGAACCCGTTTGGCGCGGCGAGCGCTTTCGTCGATAATACGCATCAACACAGGCTTCACCTGAGCAATCGCCGGTCATCGCTTCGCTGACCGGCGACTTTCATGAAGCCGGTCTTCAACATCGCTTTTTTATGTTGTTGCCGGCGCGCTCGCGGCAACGCGAATCGCAGGCTGTCAACAACAGAGGGACATCGGCATGGCATCGGTTAACAAAGTCATACTCGTGGGCAATCTGGGTCGCGACCCGGAAGTCCGCTACAGCCCCGACGGGGCGGCAATCTGCAACATGTCGATCGCCACGACCTCGTCCTGGAAGGACAAGGCCAGCGGCGAAAAGCGCGAAGAAACCGAATGGCACCGCGTCGTCATGTACAACCGCCTGGCTGAAATCGCCGGCGAATACCTGAAGAAAGGCCGCTCGGTCTACATCGAAGGCCGCCTCAAGACGCGCAAGTGGCAAGACAAGGACACCGGCGCCGACCGCTACAGCACCGAAATCGTCGCTGACCAGATGCAAATGCTGGGCGGCCGCGAAGACGGCGGCGGCGGTGGCGGCAGCTACGGTGGCGGTGGCGGCTACGACGACGCCCCGCGCCAGCAACGCGCCGCCCCGGCGCAGCGCCCCGCGCCCCAGCAGCGCCCGGCGGCTCCCGCAGCGGCCCCGGCCAGCAGCGGCGCCAATCTGGCGGACATGGACGACGATATTCCGTTCTGATCACCAGCATTGCCCAGCATTGCACTGAAAGCCCACCGTCCTGGTGGGCTTTTTGTTGCGGGCTTCAATGGCGCCGCGCAACCGCAGGCCTTGACGAATGAGCAGGTGGGCTGCCCGATGGCTTTGCGGGCTCCGATCCGGAAACCGCCCTGCGCGAGGGAAAGGGCCGCTTCGGGCGGGCTGAGGCCAGGAAAAACGGATGGCAATGGGTGGAGCAACTCCCCCATCTGGGCTTTCAATTCAAGATCGGCTAGACCGAGGGATGTAAGTATAATTGTTGCGGCAATTTTCAATCATCAAAATTCGAATTGCCAGGCTTGCCTGGAGGTCGGGGGCGGCCAACAACCCTTCTGCGAGAAAAATCTTGAGTTCCAGCGTTGACCCCCTTGACCTGACGATCGTTATCCCCTGCCTCAATGAAGAGGAAAATATCGTGGATATTCTGGATAACGTCAAACAGGCGGTCGCAAATCAGAAGTTCACGAGCGAAATCGTTGTCGTCGACGATCAAAGCGACGATGCCACCTATGAGCGTGCCACGCAGTGGGCGGCGGAAAACAGGAACGTGATTCCCGTGCGCGTGGTGCGTCGCGAATTGCAACGGCGCGGATACGGCGCCGTCGTTCGCTACGGAGCCGCTCACGGCGTGGGCCGTTACGGCATCTTTGTCTCCGCGGATGCCGTCGATCCGATCGATCTGATTCCGAAGCTTTACGACGAGATGGAAAAGGGCGCTGTACTGGCCCAGTGCTCGCGATACCTGGAAAAAGGCGATGACTCGACCATCCCCTTCAAGTACAAGTTCTTTCAGTTCTTTTTCAGAATTGGCGTGCGCATCGCGCTCGGCCAGTACATTCCGGACTCGACGTACGCTTTCAAGATGTTCCGCCGCCGCGAGCTTCTTGGCATGGGCTTGAGCCAAAACCGGTTCAGTATCAGCCCTGAGATCACTTTCAAGGCGATCCTGACGGGCGGGCAGGTCAAATATATTCCTGGCGCACAGGGCGTGCGTGCAAGAGGCGTGTCCAAATTCATTTTCCGAAAGGAAGGCATCGGGTTCTCGTATTGCCTGCTGCGCTCCTTCTTGCACCGATACAAAATCGCATACTGGTTTTGATCGCGACGCAAAACTAGAACTCCGGCTTTCCCATATCAATGTCCTTCCTTAAAAAATGGGCGGTGCGCCAGTATCTGGTTTGCACCGCCATTGCGCTTGCGCTCGTGGTAGCGGTGTTTCCCGATGTGATCTTTGAAGGCGCAAGCCTTCGTATGACGGATCATATGGCGGCTACATATTATGGCGGCAAGGAATTGCGTCCATTTTATCCAACACCGGAACACGTCCAGTGGTGGGGGCCTTATAACGATACGGGAGGCGCAGTATTCCAATCGGAACCCATGGTCGAATTCATGCGCCGGGTGATCGAAACCGGCGATTCGCCTTATTGGAATCCCTACGCTGCCGGCGGTGCACTGGGCCCGGAAAGCCTTGTGGATATGAAGTTCTCCGTGCCCACGATTGTGACCGCCCTGACGGGCGGTTCAAGCTTGAGCTATAACGTGAGCGCCTTGATCTACTTCGTGCTTGGCGTCTATTTCCTTATCCTGACGATGACCCGGGTTTTCGGGTTGTCCAAGACCGCGGCGATCGGCGCCGCGGTTTTTTTCCTGTTGAATGGGTACGCCGTCGCCAACCTGGGATCGAACGTGGCGCAGAGCTATCCGTTCATCCCGATCTGTCTATACGCGGTGCTGATGCACTCAAGGTCTCCTGGTGCGCTCCGGTTCATCGGACTGTGTCTCACCTTCGCGTTGGTGTTGAGTTGCACGTTCGCGCCGACGACCATCGTGAGCATCATCGGCGTGTATGTCGTTGTTCTGGCGTATCTGGCACATCGCGTGGCAAGTCGCGAGATTTCATTCAAAGCAGCGGCCTACACGGTAGGACTCCAGGCACTGGCAGGTGTCGTGGCGTTTTCAATCCTCGCGGTGATTTATCTTCCGGTGATCGAAAACCTGGAGAGCACCGCCATGTTGAAGAACTATGTCGCTCGCGTTTATTTTCCAGCAGTTTTCCCCGCTGGAATTCTCGCTCTGTTCTCCCCCTCGCTGTTCTACGAATCTTATAACCTGCGCGAACCGGCTACTGTCATCAAGCAGGTATATGTCAATACGGTTTACCATTTCGGATTGGTCGCCGCCGTCCTCGCGGCTTGCGCCATCTATAGGCAAAAAGGCAAATTTCGATTGGTCGCGTGGGTTTGTTCTGCGGCCGTTCTATTTTTCCTGGGGAACATATATGGCCTCCCCATCCTGCGTCCGATAGTCGCTGCGCTGCCCATTATCGGAAGCATCGGCAATCAATATTGGTGGATGTCGGTTGTCGTGCCGTTGATCGTGCTCGTAGGGCTCGGTCTGGACAACATTCGCGCCGGACAGTCCCGCTTGTTGCCCGCACTTGCCGTCCTGGGCGTCGCAATCGCAGGCGCCATTTATCTATGGCACGTCTATGGACTGGGCGAGCCCAATCTTGAGTTCAAGAAGAAAGCCCTGTTGGGCACGGGATTGCTGTTGGTCGGCCTGATCGTTGGACTGTCGGTTGCTCGATTTGCCAAGGCCGGATGGGCGCTCAAGACGCTCGCGGTGGTTTTTGTGGCCGCGATGTTCGCAGAGTTGCTGGTTTCTTCAAAGATGATTCGTTACGAGCGTAATGACTTTTTTGAGAATCCAACGGACGCCATTGCGTTCCTGATGAAGAATGCCGGGAATTACCGAACGGCGAACTTTGGCACCACGGGGTTATATCCGGATCTGGGCTCGGCATTCGGAATCCAGGAAGTGAGTTCAACGAACGAAGGAAATTTGCCGTACTTTCGGGATTACTTTTATGCCGCGTTCGATATGGATCCGTCACAACAGTTTGGCTATAGCGCGCGCATAAAAAGAGGGCCATTCCCCAGTCTGTTCAGCCTGCAGGACGCGCCGGAGAAGATGAAGATTGATTGGTCAGCGATCGATTTGCTGGGGATCAAGTATTTCGTCATGCCTTCATCGTATTTGAACTACAAAAAGGCGTTTCTGGACCACGGGTTGCGTCTCGTCTTTGACTATCCAGGCACGATAATTTTCGAGAATCCGACGGTCATGCCGAGGGCTTTCGTCGTTCCCCGAGCTGGATCGGGTCAGAGCGAAGACCTCACATTGGATAAAGACTATCGGGCCTTGGCCGCTCCGGTTGAGATCGCCCGATACAGGAACGCTGAAGTCGTCCTGTCTGGCCGGGCCGCAGAACCGGGCATTGCGGTGTTGACCGACAACTGGCATCCGAATTGGAGTGCCAAGGTCAACGGGCAGCCAGCGCCAGTATTGCGAGTCAATGGGATATTCCGAGGGGTAGCGGTGCCCTCGGGGGACTTTCGCGTTGAATTGGAGTATCGTCCAAAGACCCTTTCATTTGCGTTGTACCTGAGCACGGCGAGTCTTGCGTTGCTGCTTCTGATATTCGCATTCCGCAAACGGCTGGACCGCTTTTTGCGCGGTCGTGGCGTTCCCATCTCAGGTAAAAGCGAGATAGATGGGGTCAGATCATGAATAATCCGAGACGCTGGATAGTCAACGCGCTGAAGATTGCATTTGGCGCCCTGCTCGTGGTTGCCCTGTTCAAGGGTGACTACATTGACGGCGAGGCGTTGATCCTGGCTTTCACCGAGCCCGCCTATTTCGCGCCGGCGCTTATCCTGATGTTCATCGGCATCATTGCGGGCGGGTTTCGATGGTGGCTGCTCCTTCGTATTGCGGGCTTTCCCGTCGAGCTGCCCGCGATATTGCGCATTCAACTGATGAGCGGCTTTTTTTCGATTTACATGCCTGGTGCCGCCGGCGGTGACGTAGTGCGGGCCATGTATGTTTTCAAAGGCATGAAGAAGGGGCAGGGGCGCGGCGCCGCCACGCTGTCCATTGTGTCGGATCGCGTGTTTTCCCTTTTCGGGTTGTTAGGTGCAGCCTGTCTGCTCAGTGTGTATCTCGTCATGTCTTCGGATAAAGGAGCAAAGGCGGCTTCCTACATTGAAGGCATTGAATGGATCTTCATTGCAGCTTGTGCAGCCGGCATCGCGACGCTGATTGCATTCGGGGCAGCCAGGTTTTTCAATCTGGGCCGGTTCTTGCCTGCCCGGTTGGTCGAGTATGCGCGCATACTCCGCCAGAATGCCAGCGTGTACAAGACGAAATGGCTTGAGTTGGTATTCTGTGCGGTGATATCGGTCGCGGCCAGTGCTTTGGTTGCGCTTAGCATCGTCCTCATAGCAAAGATCTTTCCATTTAGCCCGGACCCGTTGGTCGCGGCAGTGGCTGGCGTGTTTGGCAATTTGTTTTCCGCAATCCCCATCTCTCCTGGCGGACTGGGTGTTGGCGAGGTGGCGTTTGCGAAAGTGGTCGAGGAATTGTCCGGGATGGTTGGTCCGTTTGCGACCATCTATCTGACGTTTCGCCTGGGCATGTTCCTGGTCAATATCCCGGGCGGCTTGCTGGCCCTGTTGTCGCAGCATCGGGATCTGCTGCCTGCGAAATGACAGCATTTGCACGCGTTGCTGTACTTGTCATTTACCCGGCAACCGGTGTGTATAACTCACGAGATGCGCCTCCTAGAAGGCGCTTTTTTGTTTCGCGGTTGGAAATTGTTCCGCGAAAGTGAAATCGGCCGGTAACAACTGAATTGCCGATGAAATGCGCAAGCCTCTCCAAGCATTTTTTTGGCAATTATCGCAAAGGTTCGTTGGTATTGGTAACAATATGAAAATCTGAGTTTGATTCAACCCATTGATTTAAGCGAGCCCGGGTTTTCCGTGCGTTTGAAACGTCCATGCCGCTTGCCCAGCGCGTGACTCTCTGATAGCCTCTTCGGCGGTCAACCGATTGTTCTGAAAAAATGGTCCGTCACTGGCCTAAAATGCTGCGAAAAAGGAACATCGATAGTGGGCGACAATAACTTGATGAACGCTGCGGCTCGGGATAACGGCGCTGACGCGCCGGCGACGCCGCTTGGCGATTATCAACGGGACATTTTTTGGCGGCGTTTATTCTGCAACTGGAAAGCACTGGCAATCGCTGCGGTGTTTGGTATAGCGTGCGGCATTGCGGCTTATTTTGTCGTGCCGAAGAAGTGGCCGGCGATTCTTATCGTCCGCGTCGGTGATGTCAGAGCAGGGCATGAGCTAAAACCCGAATTGCTGGAACAGGTCTCGCTGACCTCGGAGTGGATGAAAAGCCACGAATTCGTTGACGCGGTGGTGTCGTCGGCAAATGCTGCATCGCCCGGCCAGGCTGACGGCGCATCACGCGACGCCAAACTCTTTCGTGAGTCGCTGACTGTAAGGCCGATTCCCGGCAGCCAAATGCTTAGAGTGGATTACCTGGGATATTCGCACTACCAACTCCAGGCCTATCTCAGCGCAATTGGAAAGCAGATACGCGCGTCTCACGACGAGGTGATGGACGCGCGCCTGGAAGCGCTGATTGACTTACGTAATAAATATGATGGCGAGGTCGCGGCGGAGGGAAGAAAATTTGAGAGCTTGGGCCGCAAGTACAACTACGTTGTGCGGGGTGATCCTGATGTGTCGCTCTGGCTTGCTCCGCAATTAAGAGCCGAAATTTCCCAGAGCGAACTGATGATCGGAATTTTGCGCCGATCCATAGACGAGTTGGATGATCGCATTGCTTTGGCAGGGCACTATTCGGCGGATGTCGCCCAGGCCGAAATCCTTGTGCAGCCGGTATTTCCAAGACTGAGAAATCTGCTGCCTCCCGCGATGTTGCTGGGGATTTTGTGCGGCTTCATCTTTTTGGTTATTCGAGGCAAGACGCGTTTTGTACTCTTAAAGTAGCAGTTGACGTCTTGACGCGGCGCCTGCGGCATCCTTGACGGCTTGTGGGTTCGTAGCAATGAAGATTGCCTGGAAGGGCTCCGAATGTCAGCCCTAGAGCATCCTTTATGTTACGGAAACTTCCTTTGGTCTATCCGTGAAATTAATCCGACATTCCGTTTACAACCTGCTCGGCCTGGGGCTTCCGCTACTCACCGCAGTATTCAGCATTCCGGTTCTCATCCGCGAGTTGGGGGATGCACGGTTCGGGTTGCTGACGCTGATCTGGGCAGTCGTCAGCTACTTGAGCCTGTTTGACCTGGGACTCGGCCGTGCGTTGACGCAGCATCTTGCGGTGATGCTCGAAGGCAAGGAGCGGCGGCGCGTGGGCGCCCTGGTGGTTACCGCCATCGCAGTGATCGCGCTTTTCAGCATCGTTGCGGGCGCATTGATGGCTGCGGTGGGCCCCTGGGGGCTGGGATTCATCAGCGCCGTGCCTGACCAGGCGGAAGTGCTCAATGCCATCTGGATCATGGCGCTGGCCATGCCCGCTGTCGTGTTGACCGCGGGCTTTCGAGGGATTCTGGAGGCCAGGCACGCATTCGCGGTCATCAATCTGATCAGGCTGCCGATGGGCCTGTTGACCTTTTTGGGGCCCCTGGCCGTGGTGCTTTATGGCCCGCCGCGGCTGGACGTGATAACGATGGTTCTGGCCGGTGGGCGCGTGGTGACGTGCGCATTGCATGCGTGGTACGCGAAGCGCTACCTGCCGGACGATGTGGGGCCCTTCAAATTCGACAAGTCTCTGATTCGGCCGCTATGCAGTTCAGGGGGGTGGATGACAATCAGCAATATCGTCAGCCCCGTCATGAGTTACGCTGATCGGTTCATTGTGGGCGCTGTTATCTCGTCGGCGGCCGTTGCTTATTATGTTACGCCGCAAGAGTTGATCACCAAATTGTCGATCCTGCCGGGCGCCTTGACGGCCGTGTTGTTCCCGGCCTTGGCGGCGCAGATTGCCCGGCAGGACAAAGCGGTAATGCCGTTGATAAACAAGGCAGTGGGCTGGATTTTCCTGACCCTGTTGCCGATTACGGTGGCCATCGCGATTTTTGCCAAAGAACTTTTGACGTTGTGGGTGGGCGAGTCCTTTGCGTCGCAAAGCTATGTGTTGCTGCAGATATTCTCGGCGGGCATGTTCATTACCTGTATTGCTCAAATTCCCTTTACCGTCATCCAAGGCGCCGGAAAATCGCATTTGACAGCCATATTTCATCTGATCGAGGTGCCGCTATTTCTGGGAGCGCTGCTTCTTCTCTCGCGAAATTATGGTCTGACGGGAGCCGCCATTGCGTGGTTTCTCCGTGTCGCGGTTGACGCCGTTTTGATGTTCTGGGGCGTCAAGCTCGTGCTGAACCGGTCGATGTTCACCAGTGCGAAGCTTCGACTGCTTTCGGTTTCGGGCCTGGCCGTAGTGGGGTTTGTGGGAGCGCTCGTGCCCAGTCCATCCGTCCGTGCCGCCTGGCTGGTTGCGATTGTCGCGTTGGTGCTATTGATTGCTGTGCGCGGCAGCGCGCGTTTCGGCCGTGGGAGCAGGGCATGACTCAGGATATGGCGTTGCCTTACCGTTTCGACACGCGGCTTGCGTTGTTTGTCATCCTGCTTCCATTCTTTCTGTTGTTTGTCGGCGATATACAGGTGCCCGTTGGCGTAAGCACGATGACCGTCCCGATGGGATTATTCATTGTCCTTCCGCTGCTGCTCACCGCAATTGCGCTTCCCCGGATTGTGCTTCCCACGCCCGCCATATTGCTGGCGGGAACGGTATTTTTTGGGGCGGTTGGCGTGGCGATGACGCCCGAGGGCGCATATATGCGGGCGGCCGCCGGTGCCTTGCCGATGATCTATGCAATTTGCACGTTGATCTTTTACGCGCAGTTTCATCAGTACATCAAGCAGGATTGGATCGTGCGCATGATGCTGGCCGGAGGCGTCGTGCTGGCACTCGCCGTCATCGTGCTGTTCTACATCGCTGCGTATAGTCCGGGCGATTATTATGCGCGTAAGTTGTTCATCGCGACGCCGCTTGGCAGGTCGAATTATCTTGCCGCCTTTCTCGTATTTTTGTTTGCACTTGCGTCGGCTAGAATGCGCGTGCTGCGGTGGCTTTTTGCGATCGCCATTTTGTGCACGATGTCCCGCGGCGGTGCCATCATATTGGCGTTGTACCTCGTTGCGCTACTGATGGACAGGAAGCGGCTGCTGTGGCTCGTATGGGTCGCGCCAGTGGTCGGGTTCGCGTTGGCGATTCTATTTTTTTCGATTGATGGTCAAAACCAGCTTCGTGACTATGGCGGGCCGTTTGCCAGCGAACTGAGCTCCGCGGTAAATCGGCTGTTGCTGTGGGCGTTCAGCTTCGACCTTTGGCTTCAGCACCCTTGGTTTGGCATTGGCCCCAATACATTCAGGACGTTCATCGAGGCTAACCCGGGCATCGAGGACGTCTGGGGGACGCATAACTCCATCCTCCAGCTGCTTCTGAATTACGGACTATTCGGGGCCGTATTGTATGGATGGTACTTGCGGCTAATCTATAGGCACTTGGTCCGGGCAGAGCAGACGTCGCCGTGGTTCCGCTATCTGCGCGTGGTTTTTGTTGTACTGCTGGTGTTTTCCCTGTTCGAGCCCCTGGTGGGTTCGGCAGCATTCGAAGTGTTGCTTGTATTCATGTTGATTCTGGCACTGACACACGCCCTCCCCGCCGGCTCGGGAAGACTGATGATAATTGCGATAAGTTATTCAGAAAATGGAAATATTGCTATCCGTTGTGATTCCCACGCACAATCGCTCCAAGTATGCGATTCATGCGGTTCGCTCCATACTGGCCATCGGGGATCGCAGCCTGGAACTGGTTGTCAGTGACACCAGTACAGACGGACTGCTCGAAGAGTTGGTTCGCCAAGGTGATAATCCGCCCTGCGATGATCCCCGCTTCAAATATTTGCGGCCCGCAGAAAAGCTGGATATGACCGGGAATCACAATAATGTGATCGGCGCCGCCTCCGGAGAGTTTGTCTGCCTGATCGGCGACGACGACACCATCACGGAAGACGCGTTGCTGGCGGCGCGGTGGGCCAAGGAAAATCAGATCGACGTTATCGCGCCGAAGGTCATGTCGAATTACGTGTGGCCGGATTTCAGGTCCAAGATTTTTGGCGCGGGGCACGCCGGCAGGTTGTATCTGCCGAGCCGGATCGGCCCCGTGGTTGTTCGCGAGTCTGCCGACAGCCTGTCCGCAGCCTTGTTGAATGCCGCCCAGGGCACGGACGGCCTTCCCAAGATCTACCACGGGATCGTGCGGCGCAGCCTGCTCGAAAAAATGAGGACGCTGTCTGGCGCCTTTTTCCATGGATCCAGCCCCGACGTGTCCGGCGCGATCGGCTTGGCGCTGTGCGGTGGCCGGTTCGTGGAGATCGACTATCCCTTGACCATTCCCGGCGCATCGGGCGGCAGCAATACGGGCCGCAGCGCCATGAACCAGCACAAGGGAAAGCTGGGCGTCGAGTCGCAAACCAAGGCGTTCGTAAGCGCCGGTTGGACGGAAGGGGTGCCGCGCTTTTTTTCCGTTGAAACCGTCTGGGCACATGCGGCGCTGGAAACCATCGCAAAGATATCCCCGGCCGAGGTGTCGCGATTCAATTTCGCGCGGTTGATCGCCGTGTGCCAGGCGTTGCACGGCGAGTACGCTTCTGAGATTGAGCAGGCGATTCCGCTGGCCGCAGGCATCGTCGGCATGCCACGGTCCGATTTCCTCAAGAAAGTGGCTTTCGAGAAAAGGCGTTATCGCCGCCAGCGGCTCGTCAGGCTCCTGCGCCGGGCATTGCGTCCCACGGTTGCCGGCGGGCGGGAATATACCGGGGCCATCGATACGGTGGCTCAGACGCCGGCGGTGCTCAGGGCGCACATGGCGGGCCGTCATTGGAGTTGGGACAAGGCGGTCAAGCGCTGACCCGCCAGACGCTGCTGGTGGCGGCGGCTACTTTTTCCCGGGGGCCGGCGTCGGTTGTTCGCCGGCCGGGAGAAAGGCCTGCACCAGAAAATCAATGAAGGCGCGCGCGCGGGCCGTCTGATTGCGGCGCTGCGGATAGTAGACGAACAGGTCGGCCGACGGCAGCGCGAAATCGGGCAACACCACCCGCAGCCGACCGCTTTCCAGGTATTTGGCCAGATCCCATTCCGACCGGATCAGGATGCCGTGGCCATCCAGCGCCCAGCCCAGAACGATGTCACCGTCGTTGCTGGAAAGCCCACCTTCGACCTTCACCACTTCCACGCTGTCTTGATGCGTGAAGCGCCAGACGCCGTGCGCTTCGTCGTTTTGCCGATGAAGAATGCATTGGTGATGGGCGAGGTCGGCAAGGGTGGCCGGCGTGCCGTGCGCCTTCAGGTAGTGAGGCGAGGCGCAAAGAAAGCGGCGATTGGTCATGATGCGCCGCGCGGCAAGACGCTTGTCGGGGAGTTCGCCGAAGCGGATGGCCAGGTCGAAGCCGCCTTCCACCAGGTCGATGGGACGGTCGGTCACCTCCAGTTCGACCTGGACCTGCGGATAGCGCCTTGCAAAGTCCGAGACCAGCGGCGCGATGGTCGTGCGGCCGAAACCCAGCGTGGCATTGACCCGGATAAGGCCGCGCGGTTGCGCGCTGCTGCTCGACACCACGTCCTCCATTTCCCGCAGGTCGGCAAGGATCCGAGCGGCATAGGCCAGATAGGTTTCGCCTTCATTGGTCAGACTGATGCTGCGCGTCGTGCGGTTGACCAGCCGCACCCCGAGGCGCTTTTCCATCAGCGCGAGCCGCTTGGTGGCCGCAGGAGGCGTCAGGTCCAGTTGCCGCGCCGCTGCGGACAGGCTGCCCAGCCGCGCGATCAGCACAAAGAATTGCAGCTCTGAGGCAAGGTCCGCTTTCACTGGAAGTTAATAATCAAATGAACTTGGGTGAATTCTAGGGCAGGGATGCGCCACTAATCTATCGATTCACGATGCGCCCCAACTGGAGACTAGCCATGAGAATCGTCGATATCCGCGAGCAGACCCTGCCCATCAGTTCACCTATCCGCAACGCCTACATCGATTTCAGCAAGATGACGCTAAGCCTGGTCGCGGTGATCACCGACGTGATCCGCGACGGCAAGCCGGTGGTCGGTTACGGGTTCAACTCCAACGGCCGCTATGGCCAGGGCAAGCTGATGCGCGAGCGCTTCATCCCGCGCGTGCTGGAGGCGGACCCGGATTCGCTCACGGATGCCACGGGGCGCAACCTGGATCCGCACAAGGTCTGGGATGCGATGTTCAAGAACGAGAAGCCCGGCGGCCACGGCGAGCGATCGGTGGCGATCGGCACGATCGACATGGCCGTGTGGGACGCGGTGGCGAAGATCGAAGGCAAGCCGCTTTTCCAATTGCTGGCCGAACGCTATGGCAATGGCCAGCCCGACCGTCGGGTGTTCGTGTATGCGGCAGGCGGCTACTACCACCCGGGTCAAGACCTCGCCGCGCTCAAGGACGAAATGCGCAGCTATCTCGACCGCGGTTATACCGTCGTGAAAAAGAAGATCGGCGGTGCATCGCTGGACGAAGACCTGCGCCGGATCGACTCGGTGCTGAGCGTGCTGCAGGATGGCCAGAAGCTGGCTGTCGACGCGAACGGGCGGTTCGATCTGGATACGGCGATTGCATACGCCAAGGCGCTGTCCCAGTACGATCTCTTCTGGTACGAGGAGGCCGGCGACCCCCTGGACTTCGAGCTTCAGGCGACGTTGCGCAACTACTACGACAAGCCCATGGCGACGGGCGAAAACCTCTTTTCGATGCAGGATGCCCGCAACCTGATCCGCTACGGCGGCATGCGCGCGGACCGCGACTATCTGCAGTTCGATTGCGCGCTCAGTTACGGGCTGGTGGAGTATCTGCGCACATTGGCGATGCTTCGTCAGCACGGCTGGTCTGCCAGCCGGTGCGTGCCGCATGGCGGGCACCAGATGTCGTTGAACATCGCGGCGGGCCTGGGGCTTGGCGGCAACGAAAGTTATCCGGATCTGTTCCAGCCGTTCGGCGGGTTTCCAGATGGCGTGAAGGTGGAAGCTGGCCATGTGACGATGCCCGATCTGCCTGGCATCGGCTTCGAGGGCAAGTCCGATCTGTATGCCGTCATGCGCGCACTGTCGGCGTGACGCAGGGTGGGGCGGCTCCGTTGGCTGAGTCGCCGGACCGCCCGGCGCAGCGTTGCGCGTGCCGCCGGGCCCCTACAGGCTGTGTTGCCAATCCGCCCCACGAAATAAATTGTTTCACTTAAACCGCTTGCGCTGTCTACCTAGTAGTAGGTAAGATTCATCCATCGACGCAGCGCACCCAACAAAACCGCCCGGCGCCGAACCCAGAAATACAGTAGGACCGCTTTTTTATTTCGCTCGACATCTACCTACAAGTAGATAGCTAACTGAAACGCACACTTTAACTTATCTCGGAGATTGACCATGAAGACCCTCGTATCCGCCCTGATTCTTTCCGCTTCGTTCATCGGCGCCGCCCAAGCCGGCGAACTGGACTACCCGCCTGCCCTGGACACGCACAGCACGGTGACCCGCGCTCAAGTCCAGCAAGAACTGGCCGCTGCCCGTGCCAACGGCGCACTGGCGTTTGGTGAAGAAGGCTACGCCGCCGCCCCGATCGCTTTCGCCGGTGACAAGACCCGCGCCCAAGTGAAGCAAGAACTGGCTGCCGCCCGCGCCCAAGGCCTGACCGATAGCGGCGAACTGGACTACCCGCCCGTTCAAGGCTGATATTTTTTCGACCGCTTATCTATCTATAACTAGATAGCCGTAACCCAACTTCGACGCAGCAACTCACATTGACTGGAGCATTCTCATGAAGACCCTCGTATCCGCCCTGATCCTGTCCGCTTCCTTCATCGGCGCCGCCCAAGCCGGCGAACTGGACTACCCGCCCGAACTGAACACCCAAAGCACCGTGACCCGCGCTCAAGTGCAGCAAGAACTGGCCGCCGCCCGTGCCAACGGCGAACTGGCGTTTGGTGAAGAAGGCTACGCCGCCGCCCCGATCGCTTTCGCTAGCGACAAGACCCGCGCCCAAGTGAAGCAGGAACTGGCTGCCGCCCGCGCCCAAGGCCTGACTGATGGTGGCGAACTGGATTACCCGCCCGTTCAAGGCTGATTTTTTCCGGCCTCTTATCTATCTACAACTAGATAGCACCAACGCAACTTCGATATAGCAACTCACATTGACTGGAGCATTCTCATGAAGACCCTCGTATCCGCCCTGATCCTGTCCGCCTCCTTCATCGGCGCCGCTCAAGCTGGCGAACTGGACTACCCGCCCGCCTTGAACACGCAAAGTACGGTGACCCGCGCTCAGGTGCAGCAAGAACTGGCCGCCGCACGCGCCAACGGTGAACTGGTGTCGGGCGAAGAAGGCTACGCCGCCACCGCGTATGCGCACGCCGGCGACAAGACCCGTGCCCAAGTGAAGCAGGAACTGGCCGCCGCCCGCGCCCAAGGCCTGACCGACGGCGGCGAACTGGACTACCCGCCCGTGCAAGGCTGAAGCAGATGGCAATCGAAGCGGACCCCGGGAACGGGATCATTCCCGGCCGGGGTTCGCTGGCACTGTCGGCGGCTTGAGCGGCCCTCTCGGCAATACCGATCAGGGACCGTCCCAATGACGAGCCGACCTATTAGTAGGTAATATGCAGCCATGGATACCCCGACTTCCAACACCACTCGCGAATTGCTTCTGGCGCATGCCGAGAAGCTGATCCGCATGCGCGGATGCAACGGCTTCAGCTACCGCGACCTGGCTGAGCATGTGGGCGTGAAGACGTCCAGCATCCACTACTACTTTCCGGGCAAGGACGACCTGCTTTACGAAGCCGTCGAAGCCTACAGCACGCGCGCACTTGGCGCGGTGCGTGGAATCGATACCACGCTGCCGGCGCAGGCGCAGCTTGAGAAATACCTCTCGATGATGGAATCGGCCGCGTGCGGTTCCGGTGAACTCTGTCTGGGCGGCATGCTGGCCGCTGACGTGATGAGCCTGTCCGAGCGGGTCCGCGGCGCGTTGCAGGGATTTTTCCGCGCGCACGAAGCGTGGTTGGCCCGCGTGCTGGCCGAAGGCGCGGCGCAGGGCACCTTGAAGTTTTCCGGAACGCCCGAAGCCGCGGGGCGCGCCGTGTTCGCGACGATCCAGGGCTGCCTGCTGGTGTCGCGACTGTTTCAGCAGCCCCCGGCCCTGTGCGAAGCGATCAGCGCGCTTTACGTCGAATGCGAAGGCAAGACGGCGGGACGCGCAGCCTGAACGTTGTGCTTCGGCACCCGCCTTTCACTGATTCACGGCCGCCTTGCGCTTGCAGGCGGCCGTTGTCATTGGGCCCGCGGGTCTCGTAGCAGCGGTTCTACGCCAACGCGCGTGCCATGTCGGTACTGGTGCGTTGCTGCACGCCAAGATCCCGCATGCGATGCAGAAAACCGGCCTGCGCGTTGGCAAAACCCGCGACCGGGCTCATGCAGTCGGTCAGCAGCACGATGCGCGACAGGTTGCCGCCGGGCAGATGTTCGGCCAGGTGCTCGACGGTGGCCTTCACGCAGTGGCTGCCCGCTTCGCCCGCCACAAGAATCAGATCCGCGCGGTCCAGCGAATCCAGCAAGCCGCGGTTGAGCTGGCTGCGCGGGTCGTCGGCGTCCGGAACTTCGGCCATCAGTGCGCTGTAGTGTTCCGTCCAGGGGTTGGCGCCCTTGGGCACCTTGCGCACGATGAACTGCCGGTCTTCCTCCCAGCGGCCATAGGCGGCTCGCACGTCGGCATGTACGTTATGGCCCCAGGTGCCGATTTCGCAATGCACCGGCCAGGCCATCAGGGTGTAACGGCCGCGCGCTTCGAGTTCGTCCAGGTAGTTCAGGGTGCGGGGCACGTCGTCGTCATGCCGGGGCACGAATTCTCCCGCGCGCAACTGCGCGGCGGTGATCGGCGTAAAGGGGGGCACCGGGTCGCCATTGCCCGCGCGCCAGAAGGTGGGGTGCGCGATGTCCAGCCGGTGATGCGAATCGAGCGTGACCGTGATCGACGAGAGCGCGTGAGCGGTGGCGTCGATGAAGCGCGCCAGCCGCTGCATGTCTGCATGCGCGCCTGCGATGGGCAGCGCGGGCTCGACCGCCGAACCGGTCAGGGGATCGGTGGGCCGATACGAATCGGGCAGGTCGCAAAAATCGTTTTGCGGGTCGACGATCAGCAGGTGAATAGAGCGCGTCATGGTGTGTGGGGCGGGGTGAAAACCGGACGGTAAGGCCGGGCGCCCGGACTCAGAACAGCACGAGATGGTCGGCGCGGTCGGGCAATTGGCGCAGCAGCGCGCGCCACTGGCGCCAAAGGACGGAGGATACGCCTAATGCGCCTATCGGAATGAGAATCCACATGGACTGCTCCTGTCAATATTCGCACGGTCGTGCGAAATTTAGCGAAAGTAAATGCCGGAACGGAGCCGGCAAGGTGGGACTACTCGATGTACTTGAAGCTGCGATATGTGGAGATAAGGCGTTCGTACCCCGCCTTCACGCGCTCGTGCGCCTTGGGGTCGCGAAGGAAGCGGGCGTCGTGCATCAAACCGATCATCAGGCTGTAGACCTCGAACACCAGCTGCTGCGGATCGGTGTCGGGACGCAGATGGCCGGCCTCCAGCGCCTGGTTCACCGTGCGCACCATGGCGGCGCGCCAGCGCTTCAGGTTGTGTTCCAGCACCGAGCGTAGCGGGGAGTCGACGTCGTCGTATTCAAATGCGCCGGCCACGTAGATGCAGCCGGTAAGCGTCTCGACATTGCTGGCACGGTCGATCCACAGCGAAACCAGGGCATTCAGGCGCGGCAAACCGCGCGGATACGCCATGGCCGGCGTGAAGACAGCTTCGACGAAGCGCCGGTCGTATTCATCGAGCACCGCCTGCTGGAGGGCTTCCAGCGAGCCGACGCGCGAGAACACGCCGCTCTTGCTGATGCCGAGCCGTTTGGCGACCTGGCCCAGCGAAAGGCTTTCCATGCCTTGCGCGGCGGCCATGTCGAGCGCCGTGTTCACGATCGCCGCGAAGGTGAGTTCGCTTTTCTCAGTTTTTGCTGTCATGGCGCGAATTTAGCACGATCGTGCGAAAAGGTCGCTGCCTTTAATTCGGGGCGGATGCTAGCGTGAGATCCGGCTTGCGCGATCGCCTTGGCGGGCAGTGTCAGCCGAAAAAAAAAGCCGGACGGCAATGCCGTCCGGCGTGGTCACGCTTGCACAGCCTGGATCAGGCGCGCGCGGCCTTGTACTCCAAGCGGTACTTGTGCAGCAGCGGCTCGGTGTAGCCGTTGGGCTGCGTCAGCCCTTCGAACACCAGCGCGCACGCGGCCTTGAACGCCAGCGAGGTGTCAAAGTTGCCTGCCATCGGCTGGTAGAGCGGATCGCCCGCGTTCTGCCCGTCGACGATCTTGGCCATGCGCTTGAAGGTCTCCATGACCTGATCGCGGTTCGTGATGCCGTGGCGCAGCCAGTTGGCGATGTGCTGGCTGGAGATGCGCAACGTGGCGCGGTCTTCCATCAGCCCCACGTTGTGGATGTCGGGCACCTTCGAGCAGCCCACGCCCTGGTCGATCCAGCGCACCACATAGCCGAGAATGCCTTGCACGTTGTTGTCCAGCTCTTGCTGGATGTCGGCGGCGGACCATTTGGAAGGATCGCCGACCGGCACGGTGAGCAGGCCATTCAGAAGCTCGTCGCGCACGCTGTCGAGCTGGGTGCGTTCGAGTTCCTGCTGGACCGCCTGCACGTCGATCTGGTGGTAATGCAGCGCGTGCAGCGTGGCGGCCGTGGGCGAGGGCACCCAGGCGGTATTGGCGCCCGCCTTGGGATGCGCGATCTTCTGTTCGAGCATGGCGGCCATCAGGTCGGGCATGGCCCACATGCCCTTGCCGATCTGGGCGCGGCCGCGCAGGCCGGCGTCCAGCCCTACCAGCACGTTGTTGCGTTCGTAGGCGGTGATCCATGCGCTGGACTTCATGTCGCCCTTGCGCAGCATGGGGCCGGCTTCCATGCCCGAGTGCATTTCGTCGCCGGTGCGGTCCAGAAAGCCCGTGTTGATGAACGCGACGCGCGAGGCAGCGGCTTCGATGCAGGCCTTCAGGTTGACGCTGGTGCGGCGCTCTTCGTCCATGATGCCCATTTTCAGGGTGTTGCGCGGCACGCGGATCAAGTCTTCGACGCGGTCGAAGAGCTCGCTGGCGAACGCGGCTTCGGCGGGGCCGTGCATCTTGGGCTTGACGATGTAGACCGAGCCCGTGCGCGAATTGAGCTTCTTCTGGCGGTCCTGAAGCGCGGCCAGGCTGGTGACGACGGCGTCCAGAATGCCTTCGGGGATCTCCTGGCCGTCGCGGTCCAGCACGGCCGGGTTGGTCATCAGATGGCCCACGTTGCGCACGAACATAAGCGAGCGGCCATGCAGCGTCAGCGCCGAACCGTCCGGCCGCGTGTAGTTGCGGTCCGCGTTGAGCTTGCGGGTGAAGGTCTTGCCGCCCTTGGTGACGTCCTCGGTCAGGTCGCCCTTCATCAGGCCGAGCCAGTTGCGATAGATCTGGACCTTGTCGTCGGCGTCGACCGCCGCGACCGAGTCTTCGCAGTCCATGATGGTGGTCAGCGCCGCTTCGACCACCACGTCCTTAACGCCCGCCGCGTCGGTGCTGCCAATGGTACTGGCGCGGTCGATCTGGATCTCGAAATGCAGGCCGTTGTTCTTGAGCAGGATGGCCGAGGGGGCGGACGCATCGCCCTGGTAGCCGACGAATTGCGCGCCGGACTTGAGGCCGGTTGCGCCGGTGGCAAGCGCCACCCGCAGCTCACCGCCTTCGACCGTGTAGCCTTTGGCATCGGCGTGCGAGCCCTGCGCCAGCGGTGCGGCGGTGTCCAGAAAGCTGCGTGCGCGCGCGATGACGGCCGCGCCGCGTTCCGGGTTGTAGCCGCGGCCCGTGTCGCCGGGCGTGGCGGGGATGGCGTCGGTGCCGTACAGGGCGTCGTACAGGCTGCCCCAGCGCGCGTTGGCCGCGTTCAGCGCATAACGGGGATTGGACATCGGCACGACGAGCTGCGGGCCGGCCTGCTGCGAGATTTCGGTGTCCACGTTGTCGGTGGTGGCGCGCACGGCGGCCGGTTGCGGCAGCAGATAGCCGATGCCTTCAAGGAACTTGCGGTAGGCGGCCGGGTCCGTGATGGGGCCAGGATGGGCGCGATGCCAGGCGTCGAGCTCGGCCTGCAGGCGGTCGCGCTCGGCGAGCAAGGCACGGTTCTTCGGTGCCAGATCGTGCACGAGGGCTGCAAAGCCTTGCCAGAAGCCGTCGACATCCAGGCCGGAGCCGGGCAGCGCTTCCTGTTCGATGAATTGACTGAGATTGGCCGCCACTTGCAGGCCGTGGTGCTGGATGCGTTGAGTCATGCGGATCTCTGGCGATAAGTAAGGCAGACCGGCGCCCCGCGCCGGGTGAGGGGTGCTGACATCATCGTCCGCGCCCGCGCCGATGTCCATACGAAAACCAGCTGGTCATACCAGTTTGTGACGCGAGCGTCAGGCGAAGCGACGATTTTTGTGGTTTGATATCAGCCACTTACCTAGGCAAGGCCGAGCCGCTCAAGCGTCGACCGCGCATGGTCATACCACTGGTGCGGAGATTGCATGCACGCGGAAATCGAAGAAAAGCCCCGTCAGGTGGCCGATGAAGTCGCCGAACGGATAGAGCGCCTGATTCTGGATGGCGTGCTCAAGGCGGGACAGGCCCTGCCGTCCGAGCGGCGCCTGACCGAAAAACTGGGCGTGTCGCGCACGGCGCTGCGTGAGGGCCTGAAGCTGCTGCGCGCGCGCGAGATCATCCACACCGCGCAAGGCAAGGGCTCGTTCGTCGCGCATATCTCGAAGGTGGACGCCGGCCCGCTGATGCATCTGTTCAATTCGCAGCCGCGCACGCTGTATGACCTGCTGGAAGTGCGGTCGTTGCTGGAGGCCGAATCGGCGCGGCTGGCGGCCATTCGCGGGACCGAGGCGGATTTCATCATGATCCGGCGCCGGTATGACGAGATGGTGTCCGCGCAGGGCGCCGCGACCGACACTGCCACGCACGCGCACCTGGATCACGCCTTTCATCTGGCGATCTGCGAGGCCTCGCACAATCCCGTGCTGGTGCACACGCTGCAGTCGCTGACTGATTTGCTGTTGGGATCGGTGTTCGCCTGCGTGAACAACCTGTATCACCGCGAACCGGAAAAGCGGCAGATCGACCGGCAGCACACGCGGCTCTTCAATGCCGTGATCGGGCGCCAGCCCGAGCAGGCCCGCAAGGCGGCGGCCGACCATGTGGATAGCGTGCGCCAGAGCTTGGCCGATATCGAGCAGGAGGAACAGCGCCTGGTGCGTGCGACGCTGCGCCTGGAAGGCTGGACGTAACGCCGCACGCACGAAAGTGCGGGTCGCGCGTGCGGCCCCGGGACCGTTAGCGGTCGGCTACCGCGCAGCCGGCCAGCGCCAGGGGCTTGCCCGCATAGATGCGGCCGAAGCGGTTGGTGAGCAGCGCGTCCAGACCAATGGCCTCTTGTCCCACAAAGCCCTGCTGCGCCAGCACGCCGTGCGCCACCAGATCGAGCGCGGCGCAGATGCCGGCAGCGGTGGACAACTGGATCGCGCTGAGCCGATGGCCGTCCACCTCGGCGCCGAACACGCGGATCGGATACGACTCTTCTTCCAGGCGGCCATGCCGATAGCCGGAGGCCGATGCCTGGATGACGATCACGTCCTGCTCGGTGGTGGGGATGGCCGACTCGAAGATGTCCTTGAGCAGATCGCGGCGATCGCGCAGGCGCAGGTCATTGAGCAGTAGCTTCATGATGCTGCAATGACCGGGATAGCGCACCGACTTGTAGTCGACGTTGCGGGCGCGGCCCAGCAGCGTGGCGGGCAGGGTGCCCAGGCCGCCGGAGGTGTTGAAGGCCTCGTATTCGACGCCGTCCAGCGCAAAGGTTTCGTAGCCTTCCAATGCGGGCACGCTGGTCAGTTGCCCGTCGACGATGGCCTCGCACGGATTGCAGTATTCATTGATGAGCCCCTCGGTGCTCCACGTCAGGTTGTAGCGCAGGCTATTGGAGGGATAGCGCGGCAGTGCGCCGACCCGCATCCGCAGGTCCAGCAGGGTGTCGAAGCGGCGCGCGAGCGCGTTGCCGACGATGCCGATGAAGCCGGGCGCCAAGCCGCATTGCGGCATGAGCACGCCGCGCGCCTCGTTGGCGAGCGCCTGGATCGCATGCGTGCTGGCGACGTCTTCGGTGAGGTCGAAGTAATGCACGCCGGCCTTGGCACATAGGCCAGCCACCGCGACTGCGCGATGAAAGGGCAGCGCATTGACCACGGCGTAAGCGCCTTCGATGCAGCGGGCCACGCCGGCATCGTCGCTTACCTGGCGCGTTTCGCAGCCCAGTTCAGCCAGCACGGCGAGGCGGCCAGCGTCCTGGTCCGCGACCAGAACCGAATAATCGCCGCTGCGTTCCAGCATCAGCGCGATCGCGAAACCGATTTTTCCGGCGCCCAGCAGAACGATGGGTTTGGTGTGCGTGGACATGATGCTGCTCCTGCAATGAGAGGGAAGGGAAGTGGCCTCAATCCTATGCGGGAGTGCTGTCGATTTGTAGCAGCAAAAATGTCGAATCGGTTTTGAGTAACGTCGTTATGACTTATCTATTTGTCGAAACGTCAAACAAAAAGCCCTCTGGCTTGTGGCCAGAGGGCTGCCTGGTTGTGATTCACGGCCGGCGCGGCCCGTGGATCAGCTGCCCAGGTGGGGGGGATAGTCCATGTTGCCGAAGGTCACCAGGCCTTCGGTCTTGGCTTGCGCCAGTTGCGATTCAACTTGGGCGCGGGTCAGCGTCGAGGCGGAAGCCGAAGCCGCGACGGGCGGGTAGTCCATGTTGCCGAAGGTGACTTGGCCGGCATTCTTGGCCTGGGCCAGTTCAGCTTGCACTTGCTGCGAGGTCAGGCTGCTGCGCTGGGCGATGGGGGCGGGGTAGCCTTCTTCGCCGAAGGTGTATTGGCCCGAAACCTTGGCTTGTTGCAGCTCGGCTTGAACCTGAGCGCGGGTGGTGGCTTGGTCGGCTTCGGCGGCTTGGGCGCCGGCGGCCAGAACGGACATGCACAACATCAATGCGGTAGCAAGGGTTTTCATGGCAGACCTCCGAGTCTTGTGAGCTTGGGATTCGAGCCTCAGACCTGATTGCCTGGGGCTCGCTTGCTGTGTCCCGATGAGAGGCATTCTGTGCCTAAACAACCCTGGGATAAACCCTTATTCCTTGAAAACATCTTTCCATAATCATGGCTAATCGACATGGATTGTCCATGTTGGCGCCATGGGTGGCGATATTTCCATGGGATGACGTGTCAGATTTCCGGCAGCGCGCCGGGGGCTGGCGGGTGCAGCGAAGACAGGGGGAGGGGGCCAGAAGTCGGCCAGAAGGAGATGGCCGGAAGTCGGCCGGAAGGAGGTGGCCAGCGCGGCAAGCCGCCCTGGCCAGCAGACTGCGGCGGATCAGCGGTTCAGATCGGCCAGTGCGTCGTTGTATTCGGCCTGCGCTTCGTCGAGTTTGCGTTGGGCCTTGTCGATCTTGTCCTGCTTGCCCTTGGCCTTAGCCTCTTTCAGCTCTTGCTGGCGCTCAGTGACCTTGGATTGCTTCTCGCGCACGTCGGCCTCGCGCTGCGATTGCAGGCGGCTGTCGGTGCAGCTTGCCTTGGCCTCGGACAGCGCCTTGCGCAGACCCGCCTCGCGGCGTGTGTTGTTCTGCGCCTGCGCGGCGGCGATGTCGTTTTCGATGTGGCAGAACTTGGCCGCGCAGCCGCGCAGCGGTGCGCAGTCGGTGGCGGCCTGCGCCGGCAATGCGGCAAAGAGGGCGCACGCGGCGGCGGCGACAGTCAGGGATTTGAACGATGCGGGCATGCGGTGACTCCGTGACGTGGGCGGAAAGGCCATCATCGCCCGCGCGCGGCAATCCCGCAAACAGGCGGGCCGAAGCGGCAAGCGCCACGGCCGGGCGCCGTGGCGTTTGCCGGGAATCAGCGGATCAGCGCACCCGCCAGCGCGGCCACGACAAGCAGCGCGCCCAGCCACAGGTTGGCGCGAAAGAGCATGAAGTTACGGTCGGGGCGCTGAATGTCGAAGACTTTCAGTTGCCACGCGAGGTGCGCCGCCACGGCAATCATGCCCACCTGATACGCCCACGACAGGCCCATCGCATGCCCGCCCCAGGCCCACAACAGCACCGTGCCCACGTAGAAACCGCCGATCCAGAGCTTGCCCTGGTCGCCAAAGCGCATGGCGGTCGAGTGCAGGCCCAGGCTGCGATCGTCGCGCACGTCCACGTAGGCGTAGATGCTGTCGTAGCCCACCTGCCACAGCACGGCGCCCAGCCACATGGCGATGGCGGCAAGCGGCACATGGTTCTGCGTGTCCGACCAGGCCATGAGCATGCCCCAGTTAAAGCAGATGCCCAGCACGACCTGCGGCCAGTACGTGACGCGCTTGCACAGCGGATAGATGAAGACGAAGGGTAGGACCGCCACGGCCAGCCAGCGGCTCATGTCGTTCAGGAAAAAGAGCAGCGAGCCGCAGACCAGCAACTGGCCGAGCAGGAACCAGATGGCGTTCTTCATCGTCAGCTGGCCGCTGGTCAGCGGACGGAAGCGCGTGCGTTCGACGTGCTTGTCGAAGTTGCGGTCGCACATGTCGTTGACGGTGCAGCCGATGCCGCGCATGAGCAGCGCGCCCAGCGAGAACACGATGAGGCGTTTGAAGTCGGGCAGGCCGCCCGCGGCCTGGACCAGCGCGGCGATCGCCGGCAGCAGGGTCAGCCAGGTGCCGATGGGGCGGTCCAGGCGGCACAGGCGGGCATAGGGACGCCATGACTTCGGAAGCCAGCGTTCGACCCAGTCGGTGAAGACGATGTCACTGAGGTCGGCGGGGGAAGGTTGCGAAGCGCTCACTGTCTCGGTCAAAAGAGGTCGGGAAAGCCGACAGCATAAAACAACGGCCGGGCGCTGCGCCCGGCCGATCGGTGATCAACGCATCCGCGCCGCCCCGGCGGGGGCGGCGGCGGACGTTGTCATTCCGCCTTCAGCAGCTTGCCCAGGATGGCGATGCCGGTGCGGATCTTGTCTTCCGGCACGGTCGCGAAACTGAGGCGCAGCGTGTTGCGCTTGCCTTCGCCGCTGTAGAACGGCGCGCCGGGCACGAAGGCCACGTTCTGCGCGATGGCTTTTTCGAGCAGCTTGGTGCTGTCGATGTGCTCGGGCAGCGTCAGCCAGATGAACATGCCGCCTTCCGGCTTGGTCCAGGTGACGGTGGACGGGAATTCCTTCTGGATGGCGTCCAGCATGCAGCTGCCCTGGGCGCGGTAGATCTCGCGCACGTTCGGCAGGTGTTCGGCCAGGAAGCCGTCCTTGACGATCTCGTACACGGCCATCTGGGTCAGCGTGGGCGTGTGCAGGTCCGTGGCCTGCTTGGCCTGCACCAGCTTGTTGATGAGGGCGCGGCCGCCAACGATGTAGCCCAGGCGCAGGCCCGGCGCCAGCACCTTGGAGAACGTGCCCAGGCGGACGACGTTCGCGCCGTATTCCTTGGCAAGCGCGATCAGGCCGGGCTGCGGCTCGCCGGCGTAACGCAGTTCGCCGTAGGGATCGTCCTCGACGATGGTCAGGCCCAGTTCGGCGGCGCGCTTGACCAGCGCGATGCGGCGTTCCAGGTTGAGCGTGCGGCCCGTCGGGTTCTGGAAGTTGGGCAGGGCGTACAGGAAGCGGGCGCCGGCGGCCAGTTCGGGCGTGATTGCTTCGGGGATCAGGCCGCCTTCGTCGGTGGGCACCGGCACGAAGTTCGGCTGGTACAGGCTGAACGATTGCAGCGCGCCCAGATAGCTGGGGTCTTCGACCAGCACCTTGCTGTCCTTGTCGATGAGCACCTTGCCCAGCAGATCCAGCGCCTGCTGCGAGCCGGAGACGATGAGGACCTGGTCGGGGGCGACGTCGGCGCCTGACGCGGTCAGTTCATCGGCGACCCACTTGCGCAGGGGCGCATAACCTTCGGTGGGGCCGTATTGCAGGGCCGCGCGGCCGTTGGTGGACAGGACCTTGTCGAATGCCGCACGCACCACTTCTACCGGAAAGCCGCCGGGCGCGGGCAGACCGCCTGCGAACGAAATGACTTCGGGGCGCTCGGTGACCTTGAGAATCTCGCGGATGGCGGAGCTGGTGAGTTGCAGGGCGCGTTCCGAAAAGGAAAACGCAGGTTCGATAGGCTTGTCCATGGAGTGCTTCTTGATCAAGAAGGGTGGGTCGGGTGATACGGTTGACAACAAAGTATTGTCCCATACGGTAACAGCCCGGCCCCTTTATCGGGGGGAACCCCTAAAATCACCTGCATCGATAACCGCCTGTACAGTTACATTCCATGTTCGAAGCCGCTCCCATCGTCGCCGAGTCCAAAGCCGCCCTGTATGCCGAACTGGCCGTCCAGGCGCGTGCGCTGCTGCAAGGCGAGCCCGACCGCATCGCCAACGCCGCGAACCTGAGCGCGCTGGCGTTCCAGGCCCTGCCCGAACTGAACTGGGCGGGGTTTTATTTCTTCGACGGCACGGAACTGGTACTGGGCCCCTTCCAGGGCAAGCCCGCCTGCGTGCGCATTGCGCTTGATCGCGGCGTGTGCGGCGCGGCGGCCAGCCAGCGCCAGACGCAGCTCGTGCCGGACGTGCATGCCTTTCCCGGCCACATCGCCTGCGACGCGGCTTCGCGTTCGGAAATCGTGGTGCCGCTGGTGCACCGGGGCGAACTGATTGGCGTGTGGGACGTGGACAGCCCCGTGCCGGATCGCTTCGACGAAGACGACCGCAAGGGCATGGAAGCGCTGTGCCAGGTGTTCCTCGCGACGCTCGGCTGACTGCCGTCCCGCGGCCACCGGATTCGGCCGGAAAGGCCTGTCGTTGACACCGCCGCGCCCGCCCGGTAGATTGCTGCATCCGCCGCCTATCGCGTCCCGCTCATCCATGATTCATCAGGCCCACCAGACTGCTAGCCACCTCCGCGCCCTTGGCGTGGTGCTGGCTGCCGCCGGCCTGAAATCCAAAAAACAGCCGCTCATCTGACCGGAGCATGCTGTTCCGTCAGATGGGCGACGGAACAGCGGCCTGCCGGCAGCGCTTTGGCGCACCCGCGCGCACCCCCACTGATATCCCGAGCACTTCTGTACGGTCCCCCAACGGTCCATACGAAGGAGTGTTCTCATGCAATCGAATCAATCTCTGTTCCAGGGTGTCTGGGTGCCCCTGGTCACGCCGTTTTCGGGCGGCCATGTCGACGGCGGAGCCCTGCGCCGCCTCGTGCGTCACTATCTGGCGGCGGGCGTGGACGGCCTGGTCGTGTGCGGCAGCACCGGCGAGGCGGCGGCCCTGGACGATGCCGAGCAGCTCGCCGTGCTGGACGCGGTGCTGGCCGAAGCCGGCCCGCTGCCCATCGTGATGGGACTGGCCGGCAATCACCAGGGCCATGTGCTGCAGCGGCTGTCGGCCTTCGGTACGCGGCCGCTGGCCGGCATCCTGGCGCCCGCGCCGTATTACGTGCGCGCGGGCCAGGAAGGCGCCGCCGCCTACTTCCGCTGCCTGGCCGATGCCTCGCGGTTTCCGCTGGTGCTCTACGACATTCCGTACCGGACCGGCACCACGCTGGACACGTCCACGCTGCTGGCGCTGGCGGCGCACCCGAATATCGCCGCCATCAAGGACTGCGGCGGATCCCTGGAAAAGACGGTGGCGCTGATTGCCGATGGTCAGATGAACGTGCTGGCGGGCGAAGACCTGCAGTCGCTGTCCGCAATGTGCCTGGGGGCCACGGGCATGATCGCTGCCGCCGCGCACGTGCGTCCCGATCTTTTCGTGGCCATGCACCGCGCGGTGCGGGCGCAGCGGCTTGACGAAGCCAGGACCCTGTTTCATGCGTTGGCGCCGGTGATCCGGCTGGCGTTCGGCGAGCCGAATCCGGGGCCGCTGAAGGCGCAACTTGGCCGCCAGGGGCTGCTGTCGAACGAATTGCGCCTGCCCATGCTGCCGGCCAGCACGGCGCTCGCGGCGCAGCTGGATGCCGCGGTGGATGCGCTGGATCGGCGGTTTCCGGCGGGAGGACCGGCGCTGCGCGCGGCATGAGCGCTTTGTGGCGTCCGGATTCAATTGGTAATACTTGCCCTACCGGGAAGCTGACGGATTGCTTATGATGCGGCCATTCTTCGGGGTGAAACAAAACCTTCATGGGCCAAGCTTTTGAAGCCTTGTCCGCCTGGCAGGTCATGCTGGCGGGGCTGCTCTTTTTCGGCGGCATCTACCTGGTCTTTGGCGCGGCCACCTGGCTGCTGACGCGGCACATCCTGCCGGCCCTTGGCCTGGGCCGGCCGCTCGACCCGCGGCCCCTGGCGCCGGGACAACTGGGGCGCGAACTGGCGCAGTCGGGTCTGTCGATCCTGCTGTTCGGCACCGGCATGATCTTCCCGTGGGGCCTCTTGCAACTGGGTTGGGCGCGCCTGGACCCGGACGCGAGCTGGCAGCAGATCGTGCTGGAAATCCTGGCGCTCGTGGCCTGGAACGACGTGCATTTCTGGATCAACCACCGGCTGCTGCATACGCGGCTGCTGCGCCGTTTTCACCTGCCGCACCACCGTTCGGTCGTGACCACGCCGTTCTCGACCTACAGCTTTCATCCCATCGAGGCGCTGATGCTGGGCAACGTGATCCTCTTGCCGATGGTGGTGCATGATTTCAGCTTCTGGTCGCTGCTGTCGGTGCCGCTGTTCAGCCTGTTCTTCAATTGCATCGGCCACGCCAACTACGATTTCTTTCCCAAGGTCTCGTACGCGCACTGGTTTGCCGCCAGCCGCCGGCACCATCTGCACCATGCCTGCTACAACGGCAACTACGGCTTCCAGTTCACCTTCATGGATCGCCTGTTCCGCACGCGGCTGGGGGCGGACGCCGCCGAGCGCCAGTTGCAGGCCCACCGCCAGCGCGAATCCGGCGCGGGCCTGCGAGGCTCCGCATAGTGGCGCCAAGCTTGGGCCCGCGGCGCACGCTGCCCGCGCTGCGCAATCGGCGCGATTGGCAGAGCCTGGCCTACCTGGCCGCGCTGCCCCTGCTTGCCGGCTGGCAGTGGTTCCACGGGTTCTGGTGGCCGGCCTACGCGCTGATGCTGTTCCTGACGCTGGGCATCGGCGTCATCCATCACAATCACACGCACTTAAGGATGTGGCGCGGCCGTCGCGCCAACCGCATCACCGATTTCTGGATCACGTTGCTGCAGGGCCATCCGACGTTCGTGTTCTACCCAGCCCACGTCGCCAATCACCACCGCTTCAAGCACGGCGCGCGCGACGTGGCGCGCACCTATCGGTTTGGCGGCGATACCAACCATCTGTGGGGCTACCTCATCCATCCGGTGCAGGCGGCCTGGGTGCTGTATCCGTTGTTCTTTGCGTGGCTGGGCCGGTTGCGCCGGCACTGGCCAGGCGCCTGGCGCTATTGCATGGCGCAGTACGGCGCGTGGCTGGGCCTGTGGGCCGGCCTCATCGCCGTGAATCCTGCCAAGGCGCTGGTGTTCGTGATCGTGCCGCAGCTTCACGGCCTGCATTGGCTGCTGGCCACCAACTATCTGCAGCACGCGCACGCGGACGGCGGGCCGCGGCAGGTGGCGGGCCTGAACTACGCGCGCAACTTCGAGGGGCTGGTCAATCCGCTGCTCTTTAACATCGGCCTGCACACTGCGCACCACGAACATCCGCGCGCGCACTGGTCCGAACTGACCCGCCTGCATCGCGAGCACTACCGCGGCCGCGTGCGCGCCGAATTGAATGAGCGCGGCCTCGCGCCCTACATGTTCCGCGTGTTCGTGCTGGGCGCCTTCATCCCCAGGTTTCGCAGCCGTTCCTGCATGGCGCCCGAGCACGTCCGCTAGCGCCGCACTCCCCCTTTTTCAACCAGAGATCCGTCATGCCCATTGCGTTTCATCGTGTCTACCTGGAGAGCGCCGGTTATTTCATGCCTGGCGAGCCCGTGTCCAACGAGGCCATGGATGACTACATCGCCCCGCTGAACCGCATGTCCAGCCGGATCAAGACCCGCATCCTGGCCGAGAACGGCATCAAGCAGCGCTATTACGCCATCGACCCCGAGGGCACGACCGTGTTTTCAAATGCGCAGCTGGCGGCCAACGCCATCCGCGATTGCCTGCGGCGCCACGACACCGACCTGTCGGCCATATCGATGCTGGCCAGCGGTTCGTCCGGGGGCGATGCGCTGATGCCGGGGTTTTCCAACATGATCCAGGGCGAGCTGGCCGCGCCGCCCATGGAAACGCTGTCGGTGCATGGCATCTGCGCTGCCGGCGTGTCGGCGATCCAGGCGGCCGCGCAAGGCGTCGAACTGGGCGCGCATGCCAGCGCGCTGGCGGTCGCCAGCGAATTTCCGTCGCGCCTGTTCAAGCGCTCGCGCTTTGCCGCGCGCGGCTACGACGCGGACTTCGACGCGCACTTTCTGCGCTGGATGCTGTCGGACGGGGCCGGCGCGGTATTGCTGGGCAACAGCGGACGCCCGCTGCCCGGCGCCTCGCAGGGTGTGCGGCTGCGCCTGAAGTGGGTGCATCAGCGCTCGTTCTCGGGCGACTATCCGGTGTGCATGCAGCTCGGGCTGTCCGCCGACCGGAGCAAGGGGCATCTGGACTACCCCTCGTGGAACGAGGCTGAAGCCGACGGTGCGCTGTCGCTGCGCCAGGATATCCGCCTGTTGCCGCATCTGTTCGACATCGGCATCCACGAGTACGCCAAGCTGGTGCGCGACGGATGGGTGGATCCGGACCAGGTCGATCATTTCCTGTGCCATTACTCGTCCGAGAAATTCATTCCCGTTGTGGAAGACCTGATGGAGAAGGCCGGGCTGGTGATCCCGCGCGAGCGCTGGTTCAGCAACCTGGCGTGGCGCGGCAACACGGGCGCGGCATCCATCATGATCATGCTGGCCGAGTTCCTGGAAACGCGGGAGGTCAAACCGGGCGAGCAGATCTTCTGCTACATCCCCGAATCCGGACGTTTCATGGCGGCCTACATGCTGCTGGAAGCCGAAGCGGTGCACGCAACGTCCGCAGTGGCTGCCGGTGCGCCCGCCGCGGCCGCGCGCGAGGATGCGGGGTCCGCCGATGCCGACGCGATCGCGCCGCCGCATGACCCCGACATGGCGCCGCAGGGCCTGGGACAACTCTTGACCGAGCTGGCGGCGATCTGGCACGACTACCGCTCGCGCGTGTGGCGCACGCCGGTGATCCGGCGTCTGCGCAACCGGCAGTTCCAGACCGCGGACTACCTGGCGTGGATGGAGAACTGGATTCCGCAGGTGCGCGAAGGCAGCAAGTGGATGCGCGAGGGCGCCGCGTCGCTGACCGAGCAATACGCGCCGCTGGCCGCGCTGATCGACATGCACGCGGGCGAGGAGCAGAACGACTTCCAGATCCTGTTCCAGGACTATCGCAACGCCGGCGGCGCGGTGGACAGCATCGACGCCTTGCGCCGCAATCCGGGCGGCGAAGCGCTGAATGCCTATCTGCACAGCCTGGCCGCCACGCGCGATCCCATCGGCCTGTTGGGCGCGATCTACATCATCGAAGGCACGGGGCAACGCATCGTGCCTGCGCTCTTGCCGCTGCTCAAGGCCAGCCTGAAATTGCCGCCCGACGCCTTCCGCTTTCTGGAATACCACGGCCACAACGATGAACACCATCTGGCGCGGTGGCTGTCGGCGGTGGAACTGGCGCTCGATTGCGACGAGGATGGGCGCGCCGAACAGCGCATCGTCGACACCGCGCGCCGCACGGCGGCGCTTTACCTGATGCAGTTTCATCATGTGATGGAGGCGGATGCGGCATGAAGAAGGAACCCGAATTCCTTGCCCGGGAACATGATCCGGCAGACCCCAGCCCCTGGCTGGCCCTTTACCTGGATCGCAGCACGCCGCTGCCGGACAAGGTCAAGAAAGCGTGGCTGACGGATTCCAGCTGCGCGTCGCGGCAATACCTGCTGCCGTTCCTGCGGCCGATCGCGCGCGCCTTCATCATCCTGATCCAGATCGTCAAGACGTTCCTGCCGCGCCGCTGGTCGCATTCGCGGCTGCTGCACCGCATCCTGGCCTGGGGCTTGAAGCGCTTCGTGTCGCCCGAGGCGAACTGGCTGATTTTGCGGCACTTCCATCTGGGGGCGCAGGCGCTGTCGTTCATCGCCGCGAACTCGCCGGTGCCCATCAGCACGACGCCGCTTGAGCCGATGACGATCGACGATCTGAAGGACGACCTGTTCGTCAAGCACGACCTGAATCTCTTTAACTTCGTCATCCGGCTGAACCAGGCGCTGCGCGACGCGGGCGTGGAGATGCATGCCCCGCAGAAGGTGGACTATTCGATGCTGCGCGATCCGCCGATCCGGCTGGAGGACATGCCGCAGGGCAAGCTGAACTTCCTGGACCTGCAAAGCGCCATCGAGCTGTTCACGCCGCTTTACCAGCTTTTGCTGACCGACAACGATTTCTGGCGCGCGGCCAATTCGCTTCAGCTTGACGAGACCGTGGGTATCTATGCGGCCAAGCTGCTGGGGGCTCCGCAGCACCTCATCCTGGTCAACAACAACCATCCGCTGGTGCCGATGTCCACGCTGCGCGCGGGCTACCGGCTGGTGCTGCACGGGCTGTCCACGGAAATGCTGCATAGCCTGCTGATGGAGATGAAGGCGGCGCAGGCGGGCGCCGAGCCGCCGGCCCCGATCGCATAGAAAAGGCGGCAGGGATCAGTGTTGACCCGGCGTTACACCGGCCGGGCGCTGGGCTATATTGCGACGCTTGTCTTACAAGCCCGGCGGCGCCAGTAGCCGCCCGGCACCCTAGGAAATGCCGCAAATGCCTCAGACGCTAGAGGTCATCGCCACCATCCTGTTCGCCGTGGCGGTCCTCCATACTTTCTCGGTTCCCTTCTTCGCGCGGCTCGCGCATCGTGGGGGGCCGCACGCGGGCTTCTGGCATCTGTTTTCCGAGGTCGAGGCCGTCTTCGGCGTCTGGGCGTTCGCGCTGATCGTGACCATGGCCGCGCTGGCCGGGCCGGCGACCGCCATCGACTACATGGACACGCGCAACTTCACGGAGCCGCTGTTCGTCTTCGTCATCATGGTCGTGGCGGCCAGCCGGCCGATTCTTGAGCTGGTGGGGCTGCTGGTGCGCATCGTCGCGCGAGCCCTGCCGATGCCGCGCGAGCTGTCCACCTTCTTCGTCGTGATGGCCATGGTGCCGCTGGGCGGCTCGTTCATCACCGAACCGGCCGCGATGACGCTGGCCGCGATCCTGCTGCGCGACGCCTACTTCCGCAGCAGCGGCCGGGCCGGTTTCAAGTACCTGACGCTTGGCGTGCTGTTCGTGAACGTGTCCATCGGCGGCGTGCTGACGTCCTACGCGGCGCCGCCCGTCCTGATGGTGGCGGGCACGTTCGGCTGGGATTCGGCGTTCATGCTCCAGCACTTCGGCTGGCGCGCGGCGCTGGCGGTCTGCCTCAATGCGGGGCTGCTGACGTTCATCTGCCGCAAGGCGCTGCTGGAAGGCGCGGTGGGCACGCGCGGCGGCGTCGATGCGCCGGATGGCGCGGGCAAGCGCGCGCCGGTGCCGGCCATCGTGATCGCGGTGCACCTGGTGTTCCTCATCGCCATCGTGCTGACTGCGCATCATCCGGCCATTTTCCTGGGCCTGTTGATGATGTTCATCGGGTTCTCCGAGGCCTACAAGCGCCACCAGGACCGCCTGATGATCAAGGAGGGCCTGATGGTGGGCTTCTTCCTGGCCGGCCTCGTGGTGCTGGGCGGACTGCAGAAATGGTGGTTGCAGGACCTCTTGGGAGGGCTGGAGCCTTTCGTCCTGTTCTGGGGCGCGACCGCGCTCACGGCCATTACCGACAACGCGGCGCTGACCTATCTGGGTTCGCTGGTGGAGGGCACCAGCGAGGCCTGGCGTTACATGCTGGTGGCCGGCGCGGTCACGGGCGGCGGGCTGACGGTGATCGCCAATGCGCCGAACCCGGCCGGATTCGCGATCCTGAAGAACCATTTCCCGGACGGCAGCATCTCGTCCGGGCGCCTGTTCCTGTGCGCCCTGGGGCCGACCCTGGTGGCGGCCTTGATGTTCCTGCTGCCCGTGTAGCGAGCCGCCCGCCTGCCCGGGCGGTCTGCCCCCCGGGCGCGGCCCGGGGCCTGCACGCTGGGCCGGACTCCGACGCTTTATGAAAAACCGCTAAAATTCAAGACTTTCCCGTATTTTTCTAGCCTGGCCCAGCGGCCGCGCCCCGCGCCCGCGCGCGGCGGCAGGCCGAATTTGATATGCCCGGCTTTTCGCCTGGGAGTCCTCGATGCCCATCTATGCCTACAAGTGCAGCGCCTGCGGCCATGCCAAAGACGTCTTGCAGAAGATCTCTGACGCGCCGCTTTCGGAATGCCCCGAATGCGGTCAAAGCACGTTTTCCAAGCAGGTGACCGCGGCTGGATTCCAGCTCAAGGGCTCCGGCTGGTACGTCACGGACTTCCGTGGCAACGGCAGCGGCGGCAGTCAGGGCGCAGCGCCCGCGGGCACGTCGGCCCCGGCTGAGAGCGCCGCACCCGCCGCCGCGCCGGCAGCCACGCCCGCTCCGGCGGCGCCTGCTGCCGGCAGCGCCGCCTCGTAGAGCGCTCGCGATGCGAATGCGCGTCATCAAGAAGTACTTCATCACCGGGCTGTTGATCTGGGTTCCCCTGGTCATCACGGTGTGGGTACTGGGGCTGCTGGTCGCCACCCTGGAAGGGTTCGTGCCTGGCTTTCTGTCCTCCGAATCGCTGTTCGGCCTGGACATTCCCGGTTTCCGCTTCGTCCTGGTGATCGCGGTAGTGCTTCTGACGGGCGTGTTCGCCGCCAACCTGATCGGCCGCACGATGGTGGACCAGTGGGAAAGCCTGCTGGGCCGCATCCCGCTCGTGCGCTCCATTTACAACTCGGTCAAGCAGGTCAGCGATACCGTGCTTGCCCCAAACGGACAGGCGTTTCGCCGCGCGGTGCTGGTGCAGTATCCGCGCGCGGGGGCCTGGACCATCGCTTTTGTCACCGGCACGCCCAGCGGTGAAGTGGCCGACAGCCTGCCTGGCGACCACATCAGCGTGTATGTGCCGACGACGCCCAACCCCACGTCCGGCTTTTTCCTGATGGTGCCTCGCGCCGAGGTGATCGACCTTCAGATGAGCGTGGACGCGGCCCTGAAGTACATCGTTTCCATGGGCGTAGTCGCCCCGGCCCCGGCGGCAACGCCCGTGGTCCGGCCGGCTGCGCTCTCTCCGGCGCCGGGCGTGCAGGACGCACCCCGCGCCGATTCGTAACCCTTAAACACCAAGCACACAACGGAGTCATCCCGCATGCGTACCTGCTACACCGGCCAGGTTTGCCGTGACCATCTCGGCCAGACCGTCACCCTGTACGGCTGGGTGAACCGCCGCCGCGACCACGGCGGGGTCATCTTCATCGACCTGCGCGACCGCGCGGGCCTGGCGCAGATCGTGTTCGATCCGGACAACGCCGCCTTCGCCACCGCCGAGCGCCTGCGCAATGAATTCTGCATCCGCGTCACCGGCCTGGTGCGCGAGCGTCCGGCGGGCACGGCCAACGCCGAACTGGCCTCCGGCGAAGTCGAAGTGCTCTGCAAGGAAGTCGAGATCCTGAACGCGTCGGTCACCCCGCCGTTCCAGCTGGACGACGACAACCTGTCGGAAACCACCCGCCTCACGCACCGCGTGCTGGACCTGCGCCGCCCGCAGATGCAGCGCAACCTGATGCTGCGCTACCGCGTGTCCATCGAAACCCGCAAGTTCCTGGACGAGCTGGGCTTCATCGACATCGAAACCCCGATGCTGGCCAAGAGCACGCCCGAAGGCGCACGCGACTACCTGGTGCCCTCGCGTGTGAACGCCGGCCACTTCTTCGCATTGCCGCAGTCGCCGCAGCTGTTCAAGCAGATGCTGATGGTGTCGGGCTTTGACCGTTACTACCAGATCACCAAGTGCTTCCGCGACGAAGACCTGCGTGCCGACCGTCAGCCGGAATTCACCCAGATCGATTGCGAAACCTCGTTCCTGAACGAGATCGAAATCCGCGAGATCTTCGAGAACCTGATCCGCCACGTGTTCAAGGTGGTGCAGGGCGTCGACCTGCCGTCGCCGTTCCCGATCATGCCCTGGACCGAAGCGATGCGCCGCTACGGCTCGGACAAGCCCGATCTGCGCGTGCAACTCGAGTTCACCGACATCACCGACGTGATGCGCGACGTGGACTTCAAGGTGTTTGCCGCCGCCGCCACGGCGCCCGGCAGCCGTGTGGTCGCCCTGCGCGTGCCGGGCGGTGCCGAGATGTCGCGCAGCGAGATCGACGCCTACACGCAGTTCGTCGGCATCTACGGCGCCAAGGGCCTGGCCTACATCAAGGTCAACGACGTGGCCAAGGGCCGCGACGGCCTGCAATCGCCCATCGTCAAGAACCTGCACGACGCCGCGCTGGCTGAACTGGTCAAGCGCACCGGCGCCCAGGACGGCGACATCATCTTCTTTGGCGCGGACCGCGAGAAGGTCGTCAACGACGCCATCGGCGCGCTGCGCGTGAAGATCGGCCACAGCGAATTCGGCAAGAAGACGGGTCTGTTCACGGCCGGCTGGAAGCCGCTGTGGGTGGTCGACTTCCCGATGTTCGAATACGACGAGGAAGACGGCCGCTACACCGCCGCCCACCACCCGTTCACCAGCCCGAAGGACGGCCACGAAGACTTCCTGGAATCCGATCCCAGCAAGGCGTTCGCCAAGGCCTACGACATGGTGCTGAACGGCTGGGAAATCGGTGGCGGCTCGGTCCGTATCCACCGCGAGGAAGTGCAGAGCAAGGTGTTCCGCGCGCTGAAGATCGGCGCCGAGGAAGCCCGCGAGAAGTTCGGCTACCTGCTGGACGCGCTGCAGTACGGCGCGCCTCCGCACGGCGGCATCGCCTTCGGCCTGGACCGCATCGTCACCATGATGACCGGCGCCGAATCGATCCGCGACGTGATCGCCTTCCCGAAGACGCAGCGCGCCCAGGATCTGCTGACGCAAGCGCCTTCGGAAGTCGACGAGAAGCAACTGCGCGAGCTGCACATCCGCCTGCGCAACGTCGAAAAGGCGTAACCACTTCCGAAGCGTCCTTGGCGCTTCGGAAGCGGTGTCTGACACCCAGGTGCGGGGCTCTCGGATTGAAGGGCCTCTCGCGGGGGTGTCAGACACCGGTGCCGTGGCAAAGATGAGATTGCCCGGCTGAAATGGAGTAATCTGGCTAACGCCGCCAACCACGGCGGCGGCTGGCCAGAGGACCTTCCGGGACCCGGCCGGCAGTTCCCAAGATTTGAAAGGCGCCATTGCTTCCATGTCGCTCATCCGAGTCGTCAGCTACAACATACACAAGGGCCGTTCGGCACTAGGCCGGCGCGACTCCCTGAATGAACTTCGCCTGGGCCTGTATGGCCTGCGCCCAGATCTGGTCTTCCTGCAGGAAGTCCAGGGCCGCAACGAGCATAAGTCGCTGCTCGACGCGCAGCACGAATCCCTTGCCGCGGCCTTGCGGCTGGATGTGGCCTACGGCCGCAACGCCGTGCGCCATGCCACCGATCATGGCAACGCGCTGCTCTCGCGCTATCCCATCATCGACCACGAAAATCTCGACATTTCCGATCACCGTCTCGAGCAGCGTGGACTTCTGCACGCGCGCGTCGAGGTCGGGGATCGTGCCGTGCATTGCTTCGTGGTGCATCTGGGCCTGTTCGCCGGCAGCCGCAGCCGCCAGATCCTGGCGCTGACCGAGCGCATCAAGCGCATGGTGCCCGATGGCGAGCCCATCCTGATCGCCGGCGATTTCAACGACTGGAACGACAGGCTGGCGCCGATGTTCGTGCAGCAGCTCGGGTTGTACGAAGTGTTCTCGCATGCCCCGCGCAGCCATGGCGGCGATCTGCCGCGCCTGCGCGACTCGGTCAAGCGGTTGTCCAACGCCTTGCGCGGATTGCCCAATAGCGGCGTCTCGGTCATGGAGCGGACCAACCAGCTTGGCATGGGGGGAAGTTCGTTGCTCGCGCCGCCGCCGCGAACGTTCCCGGCGGTGTTTCCCTGGTTCCGCCTGGACCGCATCTACCAGCGCGGCTTCGCGGTGCGCAGCGCCCGCGTGCTGCGCGGCCGCGAATGGGCCAAGCTGTCCGATCACTCCCCCTTGCTCGCGGAGCTGGAACTCCCGTGAAGGACGAGCAGGACAGGCTGGAATGGGTGCCGGGCAACGATATCCGTCTGCTCCAGAATGGCGCCGACTTCTTTCCCGCGCTGTGCGCGGCGATCGATGCCGCCACCGTGAGCGTGCATCTGGAAACCTACATCTTCATGATCGACCGCACCGGCGCGAAGGTGCTGGAGTGCCTGGCGGCGGCCGCGCGCCGTGGCGTGAAGGTGCGCGTGGTGCTGGATGGGTTTGGCAGCGCCTTGCATGGCGAGCGCGTGCGGGTCGCGCTGACCAATGCAGGCGCGCAGTGCCGCATCTTCCGGCCTGAGCCGCGCTGGTTTGCGCGGTACGTGCCGTCGCGCAGCCGCCTGCGGCGCCTGCATCGCAAGGTCACGATCATCGATGGCCGCATGGCGTTCATCGGCGGCATCAACGTCATCGACGACTACGACGATCTGGATCCGACCGACGGTCTGACGGGACCGCGGTTCGATTTCGCCGTGCAGGTCGAAGGCCCGCTGGTCACGCAGGCGGCCCACGCGCAGGAACTGTTGTGGGTGCGCCTGAACTGGGCGCGTCTGCGGCGCCATCCGCGCGACTGGCATCGCCTGCAGCTGCTCAAGCCGCGCGACGTTCCCGCGCCGCCAGGCGGCATGCTGCGCGCCGCGCTGGTGCTGCGCGACAACCTGCGCTTTCGGCGCACGTTCGAGCGCGCCTATCTGTTCGGCATCTCGCGCGCGCGCCGCGACATCCTGATCGCCAATGCCTATTTCTTTCCCGGCGTGCGCTTTCGACGCGCGCTGGCCAAGGCCGCGGCCCGCGGCGTGCGGGTGCGTCTGCTTTTGCAGGGCAAGGTCGAGTACCGGATGCAGTACCACGCCACGCGTTCGCTGTACGACAAGCTTCTGCGCGACGGCATCGAGATCTACGAGTACATGCCGGGTTACCTGCACGCCAAGGTCGCGGTGATCGACAACGTGGCCACCGTGGGCTCGTCCAACCTGGACCCCTTCAGCCTGCTGCTGGCGCGCGAGGCCAACGTGGTGGTCGACAGCCAGCCGTTCGCGTGGGACCTGCAAGAACGCCTGGAAACCGCCATTCGCGAGGGCGGGCGCTTCATCCGGCCGCTGGACTATCAGCGCCGGGGATTCGTGCGGCGTTGGATCGACGCGGCGTCCTACGCGCTCTTGCGGATCGGCGTGGCGTTCACGGGAACGTCGGACAAATACTGAGCACGGGCGCACCCCGGCGCGGCAGTAAACTACCCGCTTTGGAGGCCTGCCCTCCGATCAGGCACAACGCAATGAGCATTCTCGTCACCGGAGGCGCCGGGTTCATCGGATCCAACTTCGTGCTGGATTGGCTGGCGCTTGGCGATGAGACGGTCGTCAATCTGGACAAGCTGACCTACGCTGGCAACCGCGCCAATCTGGACAGCCTGGCGCACGACGCCCGCCATGTGCTGGTCGTGGCGGACATCGCCGACACGCATCGGGTGACCGAGGTGCTGCGCCAGCATCGTCCGCGCGCCATCATCAATTTTGCCGCCGAAACCCACGTCGACCGTTCGATCGCGGGCGCTGGCAATTTCGTCAGGACCAACGTCGGCGGCACGTTCGGTTTGCTGGAAGCCGCCCGCACGTTCTGGAGCGAACTGGACGGCGCCGCGCGCGATGCGTTCCGGTTCCTGCATGTGTCGACGGACGAGGTCTACGGCTCGCTGGCGCCGTCCGATCCGGGCTTTACCGAAACCAGCCCCTACCAGCCCAACAATCCCTATGCCGCCAGCAAGGCGGGCGGGGACCATCTGGTGCGCGCGTGGGCGCAGACCTACGGACTGCCGGTGCTCATGACGCACTGTTCGAACAATTTCGGCCCCCGGCAGTTTCCCGAAAAGCTGATTCCCCTGATGATCCATCACGCGCTGGCGGGCAAGCCACTGCCCGTCTACGGAGATGGCCTGCACGCGCGCGACTGGCTGTATGTCGCCGACCATTGCGACGGCTTGCGCAAGGTGCTGGAACGCGGCCGGCCTGGCGAAACCTACAACCTGGGCGCGGGTAACGAGCGCACCACGCTGCAGGTCGTCGAGGCGGTGTGCGCCTTGCTGGATGTCTTGCGGCCGCGGCCCGATGGCAGGGCGTACCGCGACCTGATCGCGCTGGTCGCCGACCGGCCCGGCCACGATCGCCGCTACGCCATCGATGCGCACAAGGCGCGGCAGGCGTTGGGTTGGCAGCCCGCCGAAACGTTTGCCTCGGGCCTGGAAAAGACCGTCCGGTGGTATCTGGATCATCCGCAGTGGCTGCGTGATGGGGCAGGGCACGCGCGCCCGGCCGAAGGAGATGCGCCATGACGGCAACGGGCGCGCGCAAGGGGATCATCCTGGCGGGCGGGTCGGGCACGCGGCTGCATCCCGCGACGCTGGCGGTCAGCAAGCAGCTCATGCCCGTCTACGACAAGCCCATGATCTATTACCCGCTGACCACGCTGATGCTGGCCGGCATACGCGAGATCCTGATCATCTCCACCCCCGACGACCTGCCGCGGTTCCGGCAGTTGCTGGGCGACGGCGGGCAATGGGGCCTGTCGCTGGAATACGCGGTGCAGCCGGCGCCCGAAGGCCTGGCGCAGGCGTTTCTGATCGGGGCGGACTTCATCGGGCAGGCGCCCTGCGCGCTGGTGCTGGGCGACAACCTTTTCTACGGGCACGATTTTCACCAGCTGCTTGCCGGCGCCATGGCGCGTCAGGCGGGCGCCACCATCTTTGCCTATCATGTCCAGGATCCGCAACGCTACGGCGTGGTCGAGTTCGACGCGCACGGCAACGCGCTGCGTATCGAGGAAAAGCCCGCGTCGCCCAAATCGAACTACGCGGTGACCGGACTGTATTTCTACGACAATCGGGTGATCGACCTGGCGCGCCAGATCCGTCCGTCCGCACGCAACGAGCTGGAAATCACCGACGTGAATCAGGCGTACCTGGAACTCGGGGCGCTCAACGTCGAAATCATGGGACGAGGGCATGCGTGGCTGGATACGGGCACGCACGATAGCCTGCTCGATGCATCGCAGTTCATCGCGACGCTTGAACGCCGGCAAGGCTTGAAGGTGGCATGCCCTGAAGAGATCGCATTCCGCAAGCGCTGGATCGACGCGGCGCAACTGGAAACGCTGGCCCGTCCGCTGGTCAAAAGCGGCTATGGCCAGTACCTGATGAACCTGCTTACCCGGCTGCCTCATTGATGCGCGTGACGCCCTTGTCCATGCCCGAGGTCCTGCGCATCGATCCCGTGATGCACCAGGACGACCGCGGCTATTTCGTCGAGACCTATGTGCAATCGGTCTTTGACGCGGCAGCCGGCCGGCCGGTCCGCTTTCTGCAGGACAACCAGTCGCACTCGCGGCGCCATGTCTTGCGCGGCCTGCATTATCAGACGCTGCAACCGCAGGGCAAGCTGGTGCGCGTCACGGAAGGCGAGATCTTCGATGTCGCGGTCGATATGCGGGAAGGATCGCCCACGTTCGGCCAATGGACGAGCGAGATTCTGTCGTCGGAGAACCTGCGCCAGCTCTGGGTGCCCGAAGGCTTTGCGCACGGATTCCTGGTGCTGTCCGAATACGCCAATGTGGTCTACAAGACGACCGCGCCGTACCTGCCGGCGCATCAGCAATGCGTGATGTGGAATGACCCGGCGATTGCGATTGCCTGGCCGGTGCAGGCCGAGCCGATATTGTCCGACAACGACCGGCGAGGTCTTGCCCTGGCGCAAGCGCCGCGGATGGCGCCGGCCTGACCGGGCGTTCAGCGGGGACGCTTCATTCCGACCAGTCCCAACGCCAGCGCGGTGCCGACAAGAATGATGCCCGCGCCCGCGAGGATGGGCGCGGTGATGGCTTCGTCCAGGAACCACGCGCCCCAGACCACCCCGAAGATGGGAACCAGGAACGTGACACTGACCGCGCCGGTCGGGCCCACGTTGGCGATCAGCCGGAAGAACACGATGTACGCGGCGCCGGTGCACACGACGGCAAGCAGGACCGTCGCGCCCCAGGCCTCCCAGGACACCGGCTGTTGCGGCCAGGTGGCCACGGCCGCGGGCAGCAGGACCAATGCCGCCGACACCATGCTGCCCGTTGCGCTGGTCAAGGGGTCCACGCCTGTCAGGAACCGCTTCGTCCAGTTTGCGGCAACGCCGTAGAAGACGGGCGCGGCGACGGCGGCGAGCACGGCAAAGCCCGTGCCGCCGGATTGGAAGTCGAGCTTGTCCCAGACCAGCACCACGATGCCGGACAGACCGATCAGCAGTCCCAGCGAGCGCGTCCACGGCAACCGGTCTTTCAGCCACAGCCAGCCGATCACGGCGCCCCACACTGGCGTCACGGCGTTGGCGACGGACAAAAAGCCCGCGCCCAACGACTGGGCGGCGTACGCGTAAAGCAGGAAGGGCAGCGCGGCATTCAAGGTGCCGACCACGAGAATGGCTTTCCAGCGGCGCGCGATCAAGGGCAGCTTGTTGCGCCAGATCGCGGCGGGCAGGAGAAAGAGCGCGGCCAGTCCCACGCGCAGTTCGATGAGCGCCACCGGTCCGAACTCCGGCACGGCGACGCGCATGAAAAGAAAAGAGCCGCCCCAGACGGCGGCTAGAATCAACAGGTCCTGCAGATCGCGGCGTTGCATGTTCAGCTCTGAATCAACCGTGGCTGCGGCTCGTGACCAGGTTTCTCATCTTCACCCGGTGCGCCAGCACTGCGCACGTGAGGGACAGGACAATACACAGGATCAGGCCGGTGCGCACGCCCGAGAGCACCGTGCTGTGGGAAATCAGGATGCCGACCACGGCGGTGCCCAGCGCGCTGCCGATGGCGCGCGTCGTCTGCACCAGCGCCGAGGCGACGCCCACGTCGCGCCGTTCGCTGAGCATCTGCATGAAAAGCGTCAGGTTGGGCAGCAGAAAGCCCAGTGCACAGCCGTTGACGAAGAATGCGCCAAGAATCCACCACGCCGACGTGCCTGGCGAAATCAGCACCACCATCAGCGATCCGGCCGCCAGCAGGACGCCGCCGAACACCATCAGGCGCTGCGGTTCGGTCTGCTTGGGAAACATCCGGCCGTTGATGATGCTGCCCACCGAGATCGCGGCCACCAGCGGCGTCAGCAGCAGTCCCGCCTGACTGGGCGTATAGCCCAGCACCTGTTGCAGCAGCAACGGGCTGTAGAAGATCAGGATGAACATCACCGCGCCGACCATCATCGCCGCCACGTTCAGCAGGCGCGGTTCGCGACCTGAGAGCACGCGCAGCGGGAAGATGGGTGACTTCACGCGGCGCTCGGTGGGAATCAGGATGGCGATGGCGGCGGCGCCGACCAGCGCCAGCGTCAGGCCGAGGATCGGGTGCGCGTGTTCGCCGCTGGCAAAGGCAAGCTCCAGCGCGGCCAGCGGCGCGCCCACGGCCAGCACGAGCAGGATGGCGCCAAGCCAGTCGATCTTGCGGCTGCCGTCATGGATAGGCCGGATGCGCGGGAAATAACGCGCCAGGAGGAAAAACGCGCCCGCGGCCGCGATGGGCGAGATGAAGAACGCGGCGCGCCATCCCAGGGCCTGCGTGGCCGCGCCGCCCAGCACGGGGCCGATGCCGCTGGCCATGGCGAACGCGGCGGACACCAGCGCCATCCATCTGACCCGCTGCTTGGCGTCGGGAAACAGGTCCGCCGGCGCGGCGAAGGCGGTGGCGATCATCATGCCGCCGCCCACCCCCTGCAGGGTGCGGAACACGATCAGCTGCGTCATGGACTGCGCCAGGCCACAGGCAATGGAGCCAAGCGCGATGATGAGCACCGACACCAGCATCAAGGGCTTGCGGCCGAACATGTCGCCCAGCCGGCCGAAGATCAGGATGGAAGCCGCCGTGGCAAGCAGATAGCCCGTGCCGACCCAAGCGTACAGCGCCATGCCGTTCAGGGCCTCGGCCACGCGCGGCAGCGTGGTGCTGATGATGGTGGAATCCAGGGCGGCAAGCACCACGGTGGCCGACACCCCCGCCATCGCCATCAGCAAGTCCCGTCTTGAGCGTGCGGGATCAGTGGCTGGCTGAGCGGGTGGCGGCGGCGGAGTCATGCCGCCTAGGATATCACCGGCACCCTAGGGTTATCACTTGTAAAACGTGTGGTATCCCAGGAAGACGGCGATCACCAATACGACCAGCATCCAGGACCAGCGGGAATTGGACAGCCCTCGCGGTTCGGGTTCGCGCGGCGGTGGCGGGGGCGCCAGACGCGGCTGGGCCGCCATGTGGTCAATGAAGGCAGTGAAGAACTTCTCGACGATTTTCTCGGCGGCCTTCAGGAGCACGCCTTCCCCGCACTCGCCCAGTTTGCCGCCTGCCATGCCGGCAACGGTGTAGGCCACGCGGGTGCCCTCGTCCTTGGTGGTCAGGTTGACCTGCGCCGTGCCGATCGCCAGGCAGGCGGCTCGCCCCTTGCCTTCGAACACCAGCGTGCAGCTGTTCGGGGCGTTGACATCGGAGAGCAGGATCTCGCCGTCGTAGTCGGTGTCGATACCGGCGATCTTGGCGCGCAGCGTGACCGCGTATTCGGTCGGACTGCGCATGGCGACTTCCACACACCCCGGAATGCACTTCTGTAACACTCGCGGGTCGGTCAGCGCATCCCAGGTCTGGTGCTGCGTCGAAGGAATCCATTGGGCATCGGCAATGCGCATGGCTGTCTCCCTGTTCCAACAGTGTTGTGAATCCATTGTGGACCGGTCTGGAGAAAATAGCCACGAGACGGCGGCACTGCCAGGCCTCAGTAATAGTGAGACGTACTATTGTTTGTAGATCTGAATGAGTAATACCGTCGGAAAATCCGCTTCGGCCTGCGTTTTCAGCATGTTATGATGTTCAGTTGCACTAAAACTTAGTATGCGCACCTTGCGCCCTGAGGTTTCGTCCGTTCATTTTGAATAATTTGCAAAACCAATGTTGCGAATAATTTGCTGGTTGTAATTTGGACGCCCGGGCTTTAAAGCGATAGGTCGGCAGCATATTACGGCGCTTTTTTCCTGATGAATCAGCCTCTGAATGGCCGCTCCCGGGTTTTGGCGGCGTCAGTAATGCAATTATTTCCAATAACTTTATGTCCGCCCCGGATTTCGTAAGAAGCGGGACGGTCAAGTGGGATAGGTAGTGTGAATCCTCATCAGGCACAGCGTGTATCTCCGGCTGCGATGTTCGACAGCATCTGGAGCAATCGAAAGCTCGCGGTTCAAATGTGCAAGCGGGAAGTCCTGGGCCGCTATCGCGGCTCGATCTTCGGGCTGGCGTGGTCTTTTTTCACGCCGCTGCTCATGCTGACGGTATACACGTTTTTCTTTACCGTAGTGTTTAAGGCGCGCTGGGGCGTCAGCCAGGACGCCAGCCACGCGAATTTCGCGGTCGTGCTGTTCGTCGGGTTGATCGTTCACGGGCTGTTTTCCGAGTGCATCAGCCGCGCGCCGGGCCTCATCCACAGCAACGTGACCTACGTGAAAAAGGTCGTCTTTCCCCTGGAGATCTTTCCGTGGGTGGCGATGGGCGCCGCGCTCTTTCATGCGGCGATCAGCGTGTGCGTGCTCTTGATTGCTCAATTGGTGCTCAGCGGCTCCATCAGCTGGACGGCGATATTTTTCCCGGTCGTGCTGATGCCCCTGCTGATGGTGACCATGGGATTTGCCTGGTTCCTGTCGGCAACGGGTGTTTATGTGCGCGACATCGGCCAGACGATCGGCCTGTTGATGTCGGTGCTGCTGTTCGTCTCTCCCGTGTTCTATCCGATTTCAAATCTGCCGCCCAAGGTGCAGATGGTTGTGATGCTCAATCCCCTTACCTTGATTATTGAAGAATCCCGCAAAGTGCTGCTTTACGGTGAATTGCCGAATTGGGGCGCGCTTGGTATTTATGCGGCCATCAGCATGGTGATTGCGTGGGCAGGTTTTTGGTGGTTCCAGAAAGCGCGCAAGGGGTTCGCTGATGTCCTCTGATGGCAACGTCATTCGCGTAGATCGGCTGAGCAAGTGTTATCAGATCTACGATCGGCCGCATGACCGGCTGAAGCAGTTTGTCGCGCCCCGTCTGCGCAGCATGCTTGGCCGGCCGCCGGTCAACTATTTCCGCGAGTTCTGGGCATTGCGCGACGTGTCCTTCAATGTGGGCCGCGGCGAGACCGTGGGCATCATTGGCCGCAATGGCTCGGGCAAGTCCACCCTGCTGCAGATGATCTGCGGCACGCTGATGCCGACCTCGGGCACCGTGGAGACGCAAGGCCGCGTTGCCGCTCTGCTGGAACTGGGCGCGGGATTCAACCCCGAGTTCACCGGGCGCGAAAATGTGTTTCTAAATGCGATGGTTTTGGGCTTGAGTCAGCCCGAAATCGAGGCGCGTTTTGATGAGATTGCGGCATTTGCCGATATTGGCCAGTTTATCGAGCAGCCGGTCAAACATTATTCCAGCGGCATGTATGCCCGCCTGGCTTTCGCTGTGGCGATCAACGTGGATCCGGATATTCTCGTCGTTGATGAGGCGCTGGCTGTTGGCGACGAACCCTTCCAGCGCAAATGTTTTGCGCGAATCGACGCGATCAAGAATCGCGGCGCCACGATCCTGTTTGTTTCGCATTCGGGCGCGGCCATTATCAATCTGTGCGACCGCGCGGTGCTGCTCAATGCAGGCGAACGCCTGTTCACCGGTATTCCGAAGCGGGCCGTCTATTTTGGCCAGAAGCTCGGCAACACCACCAGCGATAAAGCCGTCGAGCTGATCGCGGAAATCCGCCGGATCGACGCCGAGGGCGAGAGCGCGGCCAGTCTGGCCGAGCCGGCGGCCGACGAAGCCAAGCCGGCCGCTGCCGCCGATTCGGTCCCGTCGGGCGGCTTGGAGCCGTTCTTCGATGCGAGCTTCGTGCCGGATACGCTGTCCTACGACGAAGTGGGCGCCAAGCTGTCCGCGCCCATGCTTCAGACATTGGGCGGTGCGCAGGTCAATCACATTCTTCGCGGCCATCGCTACAAGCTCAAGTGCAGCGTGCAGTTCACCGAGGATTGCCCGGCGGTCCGGTTCTACGCGCTGATCCGCACCACGTCGGGTATCGATCTGGCGGGCTGCGCCCACCCCATCCTGGACGAACACGGCATCGACTTTACCGCCGGCACCTCGTTGGACCTGGAATTCGAGTTTGAATGCTCGCTGAACCCAGCAACGTATTTTTGCACCTTCGCCGCTCAGGGCGAAGACGGTTCATTGCATCATCGTATTGTCGACGCGATTGTTTTTCGCGTGATGGCGGACGAGCCGCGTCCAGCCACTGGCCTTTTCGACATCGGATTTCAACCCAGGATCTTGCTGGATGCCGTTTCCGAGTAATCGGCGACGCCTGGCAGGATAGAGAACTGAAATGCATAATCTTCCGACGGATTACAAAGAACACAAGGGAATGCTGTTTCCGGAGACGGACGGCAGTATTCCCGAATTCACGTACACCGATGGCGCCGACTTCGAACAGCAGATCGAGCGCATCATCGCCGACGCGAAGGATCGCTCGCTGTTTTCCCGCGAATTGGTGGGCGCCATCTGGGACTGGCGGTCCGCCTGCCACCTGTCGCCCGTGCGCGCCAACATCCTGCGCCCGCTCGAGAAGCTGTGCCGGGGCCGCGTGCTGGAACTGGGATCCGGCTGCGGCATCATCACGCGGTATTTGGGCGAGCTGGGCGGCGATGTCGTGGCCCTGGAGGCCTCGGCTCACCGCGCCTCGATCACGCGCCAGCGCACGGCGGACTTGAACAATGTCACCGTCGTCTGCGACCGCATCGAAGATTTCAACGCCGAAAAGAAATTCGACGTCGTGACGATGATCGGCGTATTGCAGTACGCCCGGCTTTTTTCCCATTGCGGCGACCGCGCCGAGCTGGACCTGCTGGCCAATGCCGCGCGCCAGCTCAATGACGACGGCGTTCTGGTCATCGCCATCCAGAACAAGCTGGGCCTGAAGTATTTCTCGGGCTTTCCCGAGCCGAACGTGGACGTGCCCTACTACGGCGTGGAAGGGCAGTACGGGCCCGAGACCATCATCCGTTTCGGGCTGGATGAGCTCAAGGGCATCCTGGGTTCCGTCGGACTGAGCGCGCAGGAAGTGTATTTCCCGCTGCCGGACTATCACATGCCGGTGTCGCTCCTGACCTCGAAGGGGCTGGATCCGAAGGGCCAGTTTGCCGCCCGTCCGCTGTTGACCGGCACGGTCGGCCGCGACCGCGCCCGGCCCGACTGGATCGTGCCGGCTTTCTCGCTGGAGCAGGCCTGGGCCTCGATCCACGAAAACGGCCTGGCCGAAGACCTGGCGAACTCGTTTCTGATCATTGCCGGCAAGTCGGAGCGGGCCGTGGCCGCGCTGCGCGAAGCGCAGGATCTTGCCTGGCACTACAGCGTCGAGCGCCACCCGGCGTTTGCCACCGCGAAGCGCTTTTACCTGGACGGCGGCGAAGTCCGCACGGCGCGGGACCGCGTGACGCAGGAAGCCGCGCCGGCGTTGCCGGTAAGCCATTCGATCGACGATGGCCCGTATCTGAAGGGCAATCTCTGGTGGCTGGGCCTGGTCAAAGTGCTGAACACGCCGGGCTGGTCGGCGATGGACGTGTGCAACTGGGCGCGGCCCTGGATCGACGCGATCTGCCGCGAGGCGGATCTGGGCCCGGCGGTGTCGCTGTCCCTGGACAAGTCGGTGCCCGGCGCCCTGTTCGACTGGACCCCCTTGAACTGCATGGAAGTCGCGCCCGGCGAGCTGGCCTTCTTCGACAAGGAATGGAAGCTCGAATCGGACCTGACGCTGTCCTACGTGATCCTGCGTGGCCTGTTCGGCAGTCTGGCCAGCGTTTCCAGCTGCGCCCAGCCCGCCGAAGGCACGCCGCTGGAAATCCTGGAACTGTTGCGTGAGTCGTTGCGGATGCAGAGCATCGGCATCACCGATGACCACGTCGAGAAATACATCGCTCAGGAATCCAGCGTGCAGCACTGGATCAACGGCGGCGTTGAAGGCCGCATCGGCGCGCCTTGGGTTACCTACGTCAAGTCCGCCAAGCTGGTGGTGCGCATCGACGGCCGGCACATGCGCGCGCTGCTCGAAGACGCCAAGGCGCATGACGCGAACCAGCTGGCGGTTATCCAGACGCAGGCCGCGGAGATCGCTGCCATGCGCACGACGCTGGAACAGTATCAAAGCAGGGCGCTTGCGGAAGCCGGCTCCCGGTGGCGGCGTGCGTTCCGGGCGTTGTTTGGACGGTCCGCCTGAGCCTTACGCGGTTTTTGGGGCGACGACAGTAGCGCATGGTTGCGTTGTCGCCATTACAAGAGTGAATGAAATCCCATGTAGCGCCAGGCGGAGGGGAAACCATGAACAACGTACATGGTCAGCGTTCGCAACAGGCCTGGTTCGACATAAGAGGATTGGCGGGCACACGATGAGAGTTTTGCAAGTTAACGGATACCAGTCGCCGGGACGCCGCTTCAATGGGCTGTCCCTGAAGCCTCATCTCGAGGCGCTTGGTGTTTCCTCCAAGCATTTCGTGTGGGAGCAGGACCGTCAGGAAGCAGGCGTCGTGAGCCTGCACGGCAAGCTGCTGCGCAAGGTCAACCGGCTGACGCGGGGCGTCGAGAAAGTGCTGTCGCTGCAATCGCAGCTGTATTCCAACGGCATGCACATGCGCCGCATGGAGGCGTTCCGCGAAGCGGACCTGGTTCACTACCACATCATCCATTCGGGTTTTCTGAGTATGCAGTCGCTGCCGGCGATGACCGCCGAGAAGCCCTCGCTGTGGACGCTGCACGATCCGTGGGCGATGACCGGCCATTGCATTCACCCTTTTTCGTGCCAGCGATGGAAGACGGGCTGCGGCCAGTGCCCCGATCTGAAGACCGATTTTGCGATCCAGCGCGACACGACGGCGCTGAACTTCCGGCTCAAGCGGATGGCCTACCGGCGCTCGAACTTCGAGATCCTGGTGGCCTCGAGCTGGATGGAGAACATGGTCCGGCAGTCGCCCCTGATGGACGATGTGCCCGTTCACAAGGTGCCGTTTGGCCTGGACCTGGATTTCTTCAAACCCGGTGACCAGGCAGCGGCCAAGGCCCGCCTGGGCATCGAGCCGCATCGGCTGGTGCTGTGCTTCCGGTCCGTGGTCAACGACTTCAAGGGCCTGCAGTATGTGATCGAGGCGCTGGACCGCTTGCAGACGCAGGTGCCCATCTGCCTCTTGACGCTCAACGACAAGGGCCGGATCGAGAAGTTCAAGGACAGGTTTCAGGTCGTCGAACTAGGCTGGACGAATGACGATAGCGTGATGCAGGACGTCTATAGTGCGACTGACCTGTTCCTCATGCCGTCGCTGGCCGATTCGTTTGGGTTGATGGCGGTCGAGGCGATGGCTTGCGGCAAGCCCACCATCTGCTTCGAAGGGACCGCCTTGCCCGAGGTCGTGTTCACGCCGGAAGCGGGGCTGGCGGTGCCGTCCCGCGATTCGGCCGCGCTGGCGGCGGCGATGGAGCGGCTGATCGGCGATCCGCAGGAGCGGCTGGCACGAGGCGCAAGATCGCGCCAGCTGGCCGAGCAGCACTATGACATACGCTTGCAGGCCGAGCGTATGGTGGACGTTTACGAACGTGTGATCCACGGAAGGCAGTCGGGAAAATGACAACGGCGGATACGTTGACCACCAGGATTGCGGATCCGAAGTCCGACGCGGTGCCTGGCAAACAGAGAGCGGCCTGGGCGGACCTGTGCCGGGTGGTGGCCATCTATGGCGTGATCCTGATTCACTCCTGCGGCGCGGCGTTCTACGCCTTCGGCAAGAGTCCGTTGCCCGACTGGCTGTCGGCCAACGCGTTGGATTCCGCCGTGCGCGTGGCGGTGCCGCTGTTCGTGATGATTTCGGGCGCGATGCTGCTGCGCCCGGGAATGCAGGTGGTCTCGACCGGCAACATCCTGCGCCGGGTGCTGAAGGTGTTCATCCCGCTGGTCTTCTGGAGCGCCGCGTTCCTGTACCGCAACGGTGCGCTGGGCAGTTACGGCGCGGGCCTGCTCGCGATGTTTTCCGAGCCGGTGATGTACCACCTGTGGTTCGTGTACATGATCGTCGGGCTGTATGTCCTGCTGCCTTTCCTGCAGGCGATCTACGAAGTGCTGCGCAGCCGGCCGGCGCTGAGCGTCTATTTCTTCGTGATCTGGTTCGCCGTCACCAGCGTGCCGCAGTATTGGCCGCTGCCGGTCCTGCGGATCATGCAGCTCACCAGCTTTCTTGGGTATGGCGGGTTGTTCATCCTGGGCGGCCTCTTGGCCGGCGTTGACCGCAAGGCCATCCCGCGGTGGGCGTGCATTGCCGTCTATGCCATTTGCTCGGGGATCACGTTCTATCTGACGTGGCGCTTCAGCGAAAAGGCCGGCGTGCCGGTCGAACGTGCCTACGTCTATTTCACGCCTAACGTGGTCATCGCGTCGATCGCGGCGTTTCTGGCGTTCGTGACGGTAGATCTGTCGGCCCGGTCCGCTGCGATTGCGAAATGGCTGAGCGACCGCGCCTTCATCATCTTTTTCGTGCATGTGGTGGTGCTGGAGCATGTTCGCTTCAGCAGCGCGATCCGCATTGCGACGGAGCACCTGCCTGCCGGGCTCGTGATCCTGTTGATTTCCCTCAGCACGTTTTTGATCTGCGGCGTTATCGCGGCCGCGATTCGCCTGATTCCGGGAGCCAGCCGTGTTGCCGGATAACGATTCGACCACCATGGACCATCCGAACGCGCGCAAGGGCAGGATTCTGCTGTTCAGCTACGCCTTCCCGCCCATGCAGGTGCAGATGACGGCAGCGGTCTACAAGCCCATGGCTGCGCTGGCCCGGTCCGGATACGACGTCGACGTCGTGTGCGCGGACTCCTTCTGCGCGGAATTGCCGCTGGATCACAGCCTGCTGCCGTTCGCCGAGAAGACGTTCGGCCGGATCGACCGGCTGCGGCCTGCGAAGAACCTGATGAGCCTGGTGCGATCCTCCATCCGCAAGCTCGATCGCGTGCCGGACCTGATGACCGTGCTGCGCGAATCCGCGTACAGCAAGCTCATGGACATGGATCTCAGCCAGTACGATGCCGTGATGACCTGGTCGCCGTTTCATTCGGTCAACGCCGTGATGACGCGCGTGAAGAAGGCGCGACGCAACGTGAAGTGGCTGGCACAGTTCAGCGACCCCTGGGCGGGCAATCCGCTTGAGGTCAGCCGGCTGACCAAGCTGTGGAACGCCCGGCACGAGCCGCGCGCGGTGGCGGCAGCCGATTTCATCGTGCACAGCTCGCGATATTCCCTGGATCTGATGATGCAGGGGCAGCCCGAATCCGTGCGCCGGCGCACCGATGTGATTCCCCATGCCTTCGATGAAGCCCTCTTCCCGCAGCGGCCGAAGGCAAGGAACGATCGCATCATCATGCGTTATGTGGGCGTGCTGTACGGCCGCCGCTCGCCCGAACCGCTGTTCCAGGCACTGGGACGCCTGTTTCAGCGGCGGCCGGACCTGCGCGGCGTGCTCTGCCTCGAGCTGATCGGCCTGGTGCCGCCCGAGATGCTTGCCACCGAGGCCGCCATGAGCCTGCCGGAGGGCACCGTGCGCGCCGTCGGCAACGTATCGTTCGTCGAATCGCTGGAGCAGATGTACGACGCGGACATTCTGCTGCTAATCGAAGCCAATGTGCGCCAGAACCTGTTCCTGCCCAGCAAGCTGTCCGACTACATCGGTGCGGATACGCCCATCGTGGGTCTGACGCCGCCGGGCGGTTCCGAGGACGCAATGAAGCACCTTGGCTGCTGGCACGCCCGCCCGTCCGAGGTCGAGGATATCGAGAAGGCGGTCGAGGGCGCCGTGGACCACGTGCTGCGCAAGGACGGGACCGATTGGTGCAATCAGGCCTACCGCGATACATTCAGCGGCAATCGGATCGCGCAGCGCTTTGGCAAGATCCTGGAGGGGCTCTGACGCTGGCTTCTTGCCCGCAGGCAACGCCAGTTCCCGCATATCCATGCCTATAAGCTACTAATCAAAATGGCTGTAGAAGTCGTCTTATACGCACCCAACGTGCATACCGGCGGCGGCCTTGTGCTGCTGCAGGCGCTTTTGGGCGCCTGGCCGGCCGGTTCGCCGCTGCGTCTTTTCCTGGATGCCCGCAACGAACCGCGGGTGCAGATTCCCGAGGGCGCTGCCGTGCATTGGGTGGCGCCGACCGCGCTGGCCCGCCTGAAGGGAGAATTCGCGGCGCGCCGGGCCGCGGGACCCGACGACATTCTTTTCTGCTTTCATGGCCTGCCGCCGGTGCTGCCTTCGCGCGCTCGCGTCGTCGTGTTCCTGCAGAACCGCAATTACCTGCGCGGGGTGCGGCTGTCGCAGTTTCCGCTGCCCACGCGGCTGCGCCTGATCTTCGAGCGGACAATCGGGCGGTGTTTCCGTCATCGGGTTTCGGAATACGTGGTTCAGACGCCGACCATGCGCCGCGAGGTGCTGGATTGGCTTGGTGCCGCCGAGCGCGTGCCGCCCGTCAGGATCGCGCCTTTCGTGGCCGACATCACCGTGGGCGATCCCGCAGTGCAGCCAGAGCGGACCCGCCAGTGGGATTTTGTCTATGTGGCCGACGGCGTGGCGCACAAGAATCATCGGCGCCTCCTCGACGCTTGGCGGCTGCTGGCCGAGGACGGTTTGCGTCCGTCGCTCGTTTTGACCCTGGGCCCTCGGGACAAAGTCTTGGCGCAGGAACTTCTGGCCGTGGCAGACCGCCACGGGCTGCGGGTCGAGAACCAGGGCGAGCTGACGCGTGAAGGCGTGGCGGCGCTGTATGCGCAGGCGGGCGCGCTGGTGTTCCCGTCGTTCGGCGAATCGTTTGGCCTGCCGTTGATCGAGGCCGCCAATGCCGGCCTGCCGATCGTGGCGTCCGAGCTCGATTATGTGCGCGACGTGTGCGTGCCCGTCCAGACGTTCGATCCGGGCTCGGCCACGTCGATCGCAAGGGCGGTGCGCCGCCAGCTCGCCGTGCCTAGCCCCGTTGTGGCGCCCGATACGCCTGCCCAGTTCTGGGCCCGGCTCCGCGACTCCTCGGGAGCGAGCGCCTCGTGAGAATCCTGATCGTCAGCCAGTATTTTTGGCCGGAACAGTTCTTCATCAACGACTTCGTGCGCGCGTTGACGGCGCAGGGACATGTGGTCGAGGTGCTGACCGGCAAGCCCAACTATCCGGACGGCAAGATCTTCGACGGCTACACCGAGGCGGGTTGCACGAACGAGCAGTGGGATGACGGCACCGTGATTCATCGGGTGCCGCTGCGCACGCGGCGCGCGGGCGGCGGCAAGAATCTGGTCCTCAATTACCTGTCGTTTGTCGTCAACGGGCTGCGCCATGGTTACCGGGCGGTCGGGCACAAGGATTTCGATGTCGTCCTGGCGGTGGCATTTTCGCCGATCACGTCGGTAATTCCCGCTATTTACCTCAAATGGCGCAAGAAGCTGCCGCTGGCGATCTGGATCCAGGACCTCTGGCCGGAAAGCCTGAGCGCGACCGGCTTCGTGCGAAACCGCACGATTCTTGCCGGCGTGGGCATGATGGTGCGCGCGATATACGGGGCCGCATCGCTGCTGCTCGTGCAGTCCAAGGCATTCCGCGAGCCCGTTGCACGTCTGGCCTCTGACAGCAAGATCGTCTACTACCCCAATTCAAGTCCCGATCCCCGCGCAACGCCACTGAAGCCTTGCACGTTGCCGGCCTCCCTGCTGGCCACGCTGGAGAATAATTTTTGCGTCGTCTTTGCAGGTAACCTTGGGACTGCCCAATCGCTGCATACAATCCTTGCCGCCGCGCGCAAGCTCAAAGGGCGCAACAATTCCAGAATCGTGCTGGTGGGCAGCGGCAGCATGCTGGGGCGAATCCGCGACGAGGTGGAGCGAGAAGGCTTATCCAATGTCGTGCTTGCCGGGCGCTTTCCCAATGATCAGATGCCGCATATCTTTGTCAGGGCGGGGGCATTGCTGGTCACTTTAAATAGGGACGCGATCCTGGCGCAGACGATTCCCAGCAAGGTGCAGGCGTATTTGGCCGCGGGCCGTCCGATCATCGGCGCGCTGGACGGGGCGGGCGCTGAGGTCATTCGTGATGCGGGCGCCGGGCTGGTATGCGCCGCCGAGGATTCGGATGGTCTGGCCGATTGCATAGAACGCCTGCGCGCAATGAATGAGGGCGAGCGCGAGGCGCTTGCCGCCTCCGGCCGCCGGTTCTACCTTGAGCATTATGAGATAACCCGTCAGGTCGACCGATTAGTGAGTATTCTTTCTGAGAAACTCGAATTGAAAGAGAAGGCTTAGCATGAAAATTTTGGTTCTAGGGGTAACGGGCATGCTGGGTAGCGCGGTTTTTTCGCGCTTCAGCGACGATCCGGCATTCGAGACGTACGGGACGCTGCGCGGTGCGGCTGGCCTGCGCCATTTCGATGAGCGCCATCGCAATAATCTGCTGACCGGCGTCGACGTGCTGGATAATGATTCCCTCGTGACGGTAATGGCCCGGGTCAAGCCGGACGTGGTCATCAACTGTGTCGGTTTGATCAAGCAGCTTGCCGATGCCAAGGATCCCTTGGCGGCGCTGCCGGTGAACGCCATGCTGCCGCACCGGCTGTCGCGCCTGTGCGCGCTGGCGTCGGCCCGCCTGATCCACGTCAGCACCGACTGCGTGTTCGATGGTCGCAAAGGGATGTACCTGGAATCGGACCCTTCCGATGCCGAGGACCTTTACGGCAAGTCGAAGTACATTGGCGAGGTGACGTCCGACGTCAACGCCATCACGCTGCGCACGTCGATCATCGGTCACGAATTGGGCAGCAATGTGGCGCTGGTGGACTGGTTCCTGTCGCAACCGGGCCCCGTCAAGGGATTCACGCACGCCGTGTTTTCCGGCCTGCCGACCACCGAGCTTGCGCGGGTGATGAAGGACTTCGTGATTCCCCATCCTGAGCTGCACGGCCTGTATCACTGCGCCGTTGCGCCGATCGACAAGTATTCGCTTCTGAAGCTCGTGGCGCAGGTGTATGGCAAGGACATCGACATCATTGCAGATGATCAATTGAAGATCGACCGGTCACTGGATGCCACGCGCCTCTTGCAGGCGACGGGTTATGTGCCTCCCTCGTGGCCGGAATTGATTCGTGAAATGCACGCGCATCGCCTGGTTCCCTAACGGATTGAATGGTTAATTTATGTTCGACAATAAAGTTCTCATGATTACCGGCGGCACCGGGTCCTTTGGACATACGGTGCTCAAGCGTTTCCTTTCCACTGATGTGCGAGAGATCCGCGTCTTCAGCCGCGACGAAAAAAAACAAGAGGACATGCGCATTGCCTTGGCCGACGACAAGGTCAAGTTCCACATCGGTGACGTGCGCGATTACGACAGCATCGCCCAGGCGATGATCGGCGTGGACTATGTGTTTCACGCGGCGGCACTCAAGCAGGTGCCGTCTTGCGAGTTCTATCCCATGGAAGCGGTCAAGACCAACGTGCTCGGCACGGAAAACGTCCTGAACGCGGCGATTGCAGCGGGCGTGCAGCGTGTGGTCGTGCTGAGCACGGACAAGGCGGTGTACCCGATCAACGCCATGGGCATCTCCAAGGCAATGGCCGAGAAGCTGGTGGTGGCCAAGTCCCGCGTCGCCGTCAATAACGGTCCGGTGATCTGCGCGACGCGCTACGGCAACGTGATGGCCTCGCGCGGCTCGGTGATTCCGCTGTTCATCAGCCAGCTGAAGACGGGCGAACCGCTTACCGTCACCGATCCCAACATGACGCGCTTCCTGATGTCGCTCGAGGATTCGGTGGACCTGGTGCTGCATGCGTTCGAGCACGCCAAGCAAGGCGACATCTTTGTGCAGAAGGCGCCGGCTTCCACCGTCGCCGACCTGGCGGTTGCGCTCAAGGAACTGATCGGCGGTGACAGCCCGCTCAAGGTGATCGGCACGCGGCACGGTGAAAAGCTGTACGAGTCGCTGATTTCGCGCGAGGAAATGGCAAAGGCCGAAGACATGGGCCGCTATTACCGGATTCCCGCCGATAACCGGGACCTGAACTACAAGAAGTATTTCGTCGAAGGCGAAACCGAGATTTCCGAGTTGGACGATTACACGTCGCACAACACGGAGCGACTGGATGTCGAAGGTGTGAAGAAGCTGCTGTTGAATCTGGAATACATCCGGGGGCAGATCGATGCTTAAGGTCATGACGCTGGTCGGCACGCGTCCGGAACTCATCAAGATGAGCCGCGTCATCGCGGAACTGGATGCGCAGGTCGATCATGTACTGGTGCATTCCGGCCAGAATTACGACTACGAACTGAATCAGGTGTTTTTCGACGACCTGCAGATTCGCAAGCCGGATTATTTTCTGGGCGCAGCGGGCGATACCGCGGCCAAGACGATCGGCGACGTCATCATCAAGTCCGACGAGATCTTCGAACAGGAAAAGCCGGACGCGCTGCTGCTGTACGGCGACACCAACACCTGCCTGGCGGTGATCGCCGCCAAGCGCCGCAAGATTCCGGTGTTCCACATGGAGGCGGGCAATCGCTGTTTCGATCAGCGCGTGCCCGAAGAGCTGAACCGCAAGGTGCTCGACCACCTGAGCGACATCAACATGGTGCTGACCGAGCATGCGCGCCGCTACCTGATCGCCGAAGGCATCCGTCCCGAGACGATCATCAAGACCGGCTCGCACATGCAGGAAGTGCTGGCGTACTACATGGACGACATCCAGAAGTCGGACGTGCTGGCGCGCGAGGGCCTGACCGAAGACAAGTTCTTCCTGGTCAGCGTGCACCGCGAAGAAAACGTGGACACGCCGCAGAACCTGCGCGATCTGCTCGACACGCTGCGCCACCTGGCCGACACGTACGAGTACCCGATCATCGTGTCGACGCACCCGCGCACCCGCAAGCGCCTGGAGGCGTTGGGTGACGCGCTGGACCATCCGCTGATCCGCTTCGTCAAGCCGTTTGGCCTGCTTGACTACATCAAGCTGCAGATGGGCGCATTCTGCGTGCTGTCCGATAGCGGCACGATCACGGAAGAAGCGTCGCTGCTGAACCTGCCGGCCATCACCGTGCGCAATGCGCACGAGCGTCCCGAGGGCATGGACGAGGGCACGTTGATCATGAGCGGCCTGAAGGCCGAGCGGGTGGCTGACGCGGTTCGCGTGGTCACCAGCCAGCATCGCCGCGGCGAGCGCGTGATTCCCGTGGTCAAGGACTACGAAGGCGGACCGGTCTCCAAGCAGGTCGTGCGCGTGGTGTTGAGCTACACGGATTATGTGAACCGGACTGTGTGGTCGAAATCCTGAACCGTCACCTGACTGCTGAATCATGCCTACAGTGATTTTCTGGTGCATTCTGGCGGCGGCCTTGGGTCTGGCCTGGGTACTTACCGGCGCGCTGCGCCGGTATGCCCTGGCCAGCCGCAGGCTGCTTGACGTCCCGAACAGCCGCAGTTCGCATGTGGTCACCACCCCGCGCGGCGGCGGCGTGGCCTTTGTGCTGAGCTTTCTGCTCGGCCTGCCGGTGCTCGTCTGGCTGGGCCTGCTGCCTGCGGTGACCGCGGTGGCGTTGGGCGGAGCGGGCACGGCCGTGGCCATCATCGGATTTCTGGACGACCGCGGCCATGTCGCGGTCCGCTGGCGGCTGCTGGTGCATTTCGGCAGCGCGGCCTGGCTGATGGCCTGGTTTGGCGGGCTGCCCGCGGAAGCGCTGGGCCAGGCGTCCGCGTTCTGGGCGGCCGTGGCAAGCGTGCTGGGTGTTTTTGCACTGGTCTGGCTGCTCAACCTGTACAACTTCATGGATGGCATCGACGGCCTGGCTGCCTCGGAGGCGATCTGCGCGGCGGTCGGGGCAAGCGTGATCTACGTTCTGACCGGCCATGAAGGCGCCATTGTGGCGCCCCTGCTGCTGGCTGCGGCCGTGGCGGGATTTCTGTTGTGGAATTTCCCGCCGGCGCGCATTTTCATGGGCGATGCCGGCAGCAGCTTTCTGGGAATCGTCCTGGGTGGCCTGGCGCTGCACGGCGCGTGGCAGCAACCGGCCTTGTTGTGGGCCTGGCTGATCCTGCTGGGCGTCTTTGCCGTGGATGCAACCTGGACGCTGCTGCGACGGCTGGGACGCGGGGAGCGCGTCTATCTGGCGCATCGCATGCACGCGTACCAGCACGCCACGCGACGCTTCGGCGCGCACAAGCCGGTCCTGCTGACGGTGATTGCGTTGAATGTGTTCTGGCTGTTCCCCATCGCGCTTTGCGTGGCGCGCGGCTGGCTCTCGCCGCTGGCAGGCGTGCCTTTGGCGTATGGCCCTTTGCTGGCGCTTGCGATAGGCTGCAAGGCGGGCGTGCCCGAGAACCCCGGTCACCATCCGCAGGCGTCATAAGACGGCACTGAGGCAACCTCAGTTATGTGTTTTTCCCGGTCCGCTTGCGTGGCGGCCGTATTGCTACACTTTCATTTCGAGTCTTGGATTGAGACCACGAAGACCAAACGCCCACAATGACGAGCGGCATGAGTTTCCGGCAGATGCCGCTCGTTTGGGGTGACAAAAAGGGACAACAAGAGACGATGGCGAGATCGCTAGTGATTATCGGGGCGGGCATGCACGGACGCGCGGTGGCCGAGGCCGCCGAGCTCAGCGGCCATTGGCAGGAAATCCTGTTTGTGGACGACCGCTGGCCCGCCTTGCAGGAGACCGCGGGCCGCAAGGTCGTGTCCAATCTGGCGGGCTTGAGCGGCCTGAGCGGCTTGGCGGCCGATCAAGCCCAAGCGATTGCGGCGGTCGGCAATAACGCGTTGCGCGCCGGCTGGGTCAAGGCCATCGAAGCCGCGGGCTTGCCCCTGGCGACGGTGATTCATCCGGCGGCCTGCGTCAGTCCCAGCGCCACCATCGAGGCAGGTACGGCCATCCTGGCGATGGCGATGGTGGGGGCGAGCGCCCATATTGGCACGGGGTCCATCCTGAACGCGCACAGCACCGCGGATCACGATACCCATCTGGAAAACTATGCGCACCTGGGCACCGGCGTGCATCTGGCCGGCGGCGTGAGAGTCGGCGCGGGCGCCTGGCTTCAGGCGGGCTGCTGTGCGGGCTATGGCGTGGTCGTTCCCGCGGACACGGTGTATCCCCCGGGAACCGCGCTGAGCCATTGATTCGTTTTGACCGAATTTGTCGTCAATCCTTTAACTGGACGTCGCTGGACGTAAACCGTGCCATTACCCATCGCTTTTCGTTCGCTCATGGTGTTTCTGTTCGACCTGTTGGCGGCCCTCGTCGCCTGGGTGGGGGGCTTTCTACTGCGCTTCAATTTCGAATGGCCGGTGGGTTACGGCAACCAGATGCTGTTCGGCCTGCCGCTGCTGCTGATCGTGCACGCGATCGCTTGCCGTTGGGCCGGTCTTTATCGCGGCATATGGCTCTTCGCCAGCCTGCCCGACCTGAAGCGCGTCCTGAAGGCCGTGGCGGTCTCGGCGATCGCGCTGCTGATCGTCGCCAACCTGGTTCCCCCCTCGTTTTCGATTCCCCGCTCGCTGTTCCTGCTGTACCCGCTGCTGCTGCTCCTGTTCATGGGCGGCGGCCGGGCGGCGTGGCGGATGTGGAAGGAGCACCGGCTGTACGGCGGCCTGATCGCCCAAGGCAAACCCGTGGTGCTGGTGGGGGCGGGCATGCGCGCCGCTTCGCTGGTGCGCGAGCTTGAGCGCAGCCCGGACTGGCAGGTCGTCGCGCTGGTCGACGACAACCCCAAGAAGTGGGGCCGGGAGCTGGGCGGCTATCCCGTCGTGGGATCGCTGGATCGCCTGCCCAGCGTGTTGCAGGAGTTCAAGGCGCGGCACATCATCCTGGCCATGCCGGACGCGTCCGCCGACGTCAAGCGCCGCGTGACGGAGTTGGCCGTGCATTCGGGCGCGCAGGTCTTTGTGCTGCCCGAGGTGGACGACCTGATGAGCGGGCGCGTCGCCATCAGCCAGATGCGGCCTGTCGAGATCGAGGATCTGCTGGGCCGCGACCCGGTGGAGATCGACTCGGCCCACGTCAGCACGCTGTTGCGGGGCACCACCGTGCTCGTGACCGGGGCCGGCGGGTCGATCGGCAGCGAGCTTTGCCATCAGCTCGTGCGCTTTGCGCCGGCGCGCGTCGTGCTGGTCGAAACGAGCGAATACGCGCTCTACAAGATCGAACAATGGTTTTCCACGCATTGGCCGGGCGTCAGCCTGATCACGCTGGCGGGCGACGTGAAGGACGCCGACCGCATGGACGAGATCTTTGCGCGCTACCGGCCGCAGGTGATCTTCCACGCCGCCGCGTACAAGCATGTCCCCCTGATGGAGGTCGACAACGCGTGGCAGGCGGTGCGCAACAACGTGGGCGGCACGCTGGTCGTGGCCCAGTGCGCGCAGCGGCACAAGGCTGAACGCTTCGTCCTGATTTCCACCGACAAGGCGGTCAACCCCACCAATGTCATGGGCGCAACCAAGCGCCTGGCCGAAATGGTGTGCGAGGCCTTCCAGGCCGAAAAGGGCGGGACGCGCTTTGGCATCGTCCGATTCGGCAACGTGCTGGGCAGCACCGGCAGCGTCATCCCGAAATTCCATCAGCAGATCCAGCACGGCGGGCCGGTCACGGTCACGCATCCGGACATCACCCGCTATTTCATGTCCATTCCCGAAGCCGCGCAGCTGGTGCTGCAGGCGGCCGCCATGGGCGACGGGGGCGAGATCCATGTGCTGGACATGGGGTATCCGGTCAAGATCGTGGATTTGGCACGCAACATGATTCGCCTGTCGGGGTACGACGAAGAGCAGATCCGGATCGAGTTCACCGGGTTGCGGCCGGGCGAAAAGCTCTATGAAGAATTGCTGGCCGATTGCGAACAGACGCGGCCGACGCCGCATACCAAGTTGCGCATCGCCCGCTCGCGGCCCGTGCCGCCGGCGTTCCTGCGTGAATTGACCGAATGGCTCGAAAGCAGCAAGACCTACAGCGACGAAGTCGTGCGCGCCGGGTTGTTGCGATGGGTGCCGGAGTACACGCCCAAGGCGCATGAGGCCGGGTCCGGAGCGATGGCGGACGTTTCCGCGCGCACGGAGGCATCGTCATGATGGCCGTCACCGATACGCGTCGCGTGGGCGTGCTGGGCGCGACCAGCCTGGTGGGCGCCGCGCTGCTGAGCGAACTGAAGGCCCAATCATTCGCGCCCATCGCCTATTCCCGCCGGCGCGCCGCGTCCGCGGACGATGGCGTCCAGTGGCGCGCGCTTCCCGAGGCCGGCGGCAAGCCGGAATCGGTGTTTGGCGAACAAGACATTCCGGTATGGGTGTCGCTGGCGCCCATCTGGATCCTGCCGCAGTATTTCGACGCGCTGCGCGCCAGCGGGGCCAAGCGAATTGTCGCCCTGTCCTCGACCAGCCGGTTCACGAAGACGTCGTCTTCGGTGGAATCCGAACAGGCCCTGGCGCGCAAGCTGATCGACGCCGAGGCCGCGCTGATCGCCTGGGCCGAAGCGGCCGGCGTCGAGTACGTGATCCTGCGTCCGACCCTGATCTACGGGGGCGAGCACGACGGCAACATTTCCGAAATTGCCCGTTTCATCCGCCGGTTCGGCATGTTCCCGGTGTTTGGCGCCGCGCGCGGGCTGAGGCAGCCCGTCAAGGCCGCCGATATCGCGGCGGCAAGCGTTGCGGCCGTTACCGCGCCGGCGGCGGCCAATCAGGCGTACAACCTGTCGGGCGGCGAAACCCTGCAATACCGGCAGATGGTGGCCCGGGTGTTCGCGGCGATGGGCAAGCGCCCGCGCATCCTGACCGTGCCGCTGGGCATCTTCAAGCTTGCGCTGGCCGGCGTGCGCCTCGTGCCGCGCTATAGGCACTGGTCGGTCGGCATGGCCGAACGCATGAATGAAGACCTGGTGTTCGCGCATGACGACGCTCAGCGCGACCTGGGCTATCGGCCATCAAAGTTCGAACCCTAGGCAAGGCACCGGGCGCGCATGGATCCGGCGGTTTGTTGTAAATTGCCGGAATTCGCGGGATTTTCCATTGCCTTTCAATTGGTCCAAGCAACCGTGATCGACGCTTGCACACGGCCTGAACCATTGCATTCTTCTTGATGCCCACTCGCATTCTCATTGTCCGCACGTCTTCTCTGGGCGACCTCGTCCACATGCTGCCGGCGATCACGGATATCGCCCGGCATGTGCCGGACGCGCAGATCGACTGGGTCGTCGAGGAAGCGTTTGCCGAGATCCCGACGTGGCATCCCGCCGTCAACGAAGTCATCAAGGTCGCGCACCGGCGCTGGCGTAAGTCGTGGTGGTCCGCCCAGGTGCGGGCCGAGCGCCGCGCGCTGCGCGAGCGCCTGCGCGCCGTGCGGTACGACATCGTCCTGGACATGCAGGCCCTCTTGAAATCGGCCTGGCTGGTGCGCCAGACGCAGGGCGTCAAGCACGGGCTGGACTGGCGGTCGGCGCGCGAACCGCTGGCCTCGCTGTTCTACAACGTGCGTCATCGCGTCGAGTTCTGGCAGCCCGCCGTGATCCGCCAGCGCAAGCTGGCCGGCCTGACGTTCGGCTACCAGCACGCCGGCCTGCCGGATTTTGGGCTGCAATCCTTTGCGCGCCAGGCCACGCAGGCCCCCGAGCCGGTCGTGGAAGTGGGCAGCGGCGGCCTGAACGCCGCCGAGCTGCCCCGGCTGCACCACCTGGACACGGACCGCGGTTATGCGGTGATCATGCCGTCGGCCAGCCGCGACGACAAGCTGTGGCCCGAAGAGGACTGGCGCGTGGTGTTCCGCCGCCTGCGCGAGGCCGGCTGCACGCTCAAGCTGCTGGCGGGCAACGAACAGGAAGCCGAACGCGCCCAACTGCTGGTGGCCGGCATGGAAGGGGCCGAGGTGATGCCCCGCATGGACCTTACCGCGGTGGCCAAGCTGCTTGCCGGCGCGCGCCTGATGGTGGGGCTGGACAGCGGCCTCACGCACCTGTCGGCCGCGTTGGGCCGTCCCACGATCGGCATCTACCGCGCATCCACGCCGGTACGCACCCCGCTGGTCGGATCCAACTACACCGCCAGCTTGGGCGACCGCGGCGCCTCGCCGTCGCGTGAGGCCGTCATGGCCTCGGTCGAGCAGGCGCTCGCCGCGCAGTGACATGAACCGCGGCGTCTACACGCTGGCGCTGCGGACCCTCGCGCCGCTGATCTGGCTGTGGATGGCCCGCCGGGCCAAACGCGCAGGCGGCCGCTGGGAAATCTTTTCTCCCGAGCGTTTCGGCCGCCCCGAGCCCGCCTCGCAGTCACCGGACAACCCCGTCTGGGTGCATGCCGTCAGCCTGGGTGAGACTCGGGCCGCGCTGCCGCTCTTGAACGCGTTGCTGGCGCAAGGCCTGCCTGTGTTGCTGACGCACACGACGGCGACGGGCCGCGCCGAGGGCGAGCGCCTCTTCAAGGACGCAATCGCCCAGGGACAGCTGCGCCAAGCCTGGCTTCCCTACGATTTTCCGGGCGCGACCCGCCGCTTCATGGCGGCGCACCGTCCGCGCTGCGGTCTGCTGATGGAGCGCGAGATCTGGCCGAATCTGCTGGCAGCGGCCCGGCAGGCCAAGGTACCCATGGCGCTCGTCAGCGCGCGCTATTCCGCGTCGTCGCTACGGCAGGCGCGCCGGATGGGCAGCGTGATGCGCGAGGCGCTGGCGGGTCTGGATAAAGTACTGGCGCAGACGGCGGAAGATGCCGGCCGGCTGGCGCAGGCTGGGGCGCCTGCGGCCGAGATCACCGGCAATCTCAAGTTTGACCTTGTGCTGCCGGCCGCGCAGGTCGAGGCAGGACACGCCTGGCGTGCGCAACTGGGACGTTCCGTGGTGGCCGTGGCCAGCACGCGCGAGGGCGAGGACGCCCCGTTCATCGCGGCAATCAAGCGCCACGCGGCCGCACCGGGCGCGCCCCTCTTTCTGTTGATTCCGCGGCATCCGCAGCGGTTTGACGAAGCGGCGGGGCTGCTGTCGAACGCGAAAGTGCCGTTCGAACGGCGCTCGGCGGGCGGGGCCGCGTCGCCGGATACGGCCGTGTTGGTGGGCGACACGCTGGGCGAAATGGCTTTTTATTACGCGGCGTCGGATGTGGCGATCGTGGCGGGCAGCTTTGCGCCGCTGGGCGGCCAGAACCTGATCGAAGCCTGCGCGGCGGGCGTGCCCGTGATCGTCGGGCCGCATACGTTCAATTTCAAGCAGGCGGCCGAGGATGCCATCGAGGCCGGCGCGGCACGCCGCGCGGCGGATCCGGCGCAAGCGGTGGACGCCGCGATGGCGCTGCTAAGCGATACGGACGGCAGGCGGCAGGCGAGCAAGGCGGCCAGGGCCTGGTTCGACCAGCACGCCGGCGCGACGGCGCGCACGATGGCCGCGCTGGCGCCCTGGCTGGACGAGCCGGCCGCGCGCCGGTAAGGCGTTCGTCAGGGCGTTCGTCAGGGCGCTCTTCAGGGCGCTAGTTAAGGCGTTTTGCGCGGCGTCAGCGTCACGGCGCCGGGGTTCAATTCCTGGCTGAACCGCCGCGCATCCCGGCCCTCGTCCTCGGGCCGGGCGCCCAGCCAGCCCTGTCCCAGCGCAAAGACGCCCAGGTTCGCAAGCAGGATCAGGATGAAGAGCACGCGCATGCCGGACCTTCGTCAGAAAGAGGTGTTCAACGTGGCGCGCGCCACGGCGGCCAGCCCGTCCAGGACGGGATGGTCCAGGTAGACGGGAACGGGCGTCGCACCAAACGCGCCGCCCGCATCGGCCAGCAGGCGTTCGATTTCTTGATGTACTTCGGGCCAGCCGCCGCCGGCCGCGTAGATCTGCGGCGTCTGGCCGTAGCGCTGGCGGCCCGCCAGCCATTGGCGCACGACGGCGCCGGCCTGGGCCGCGGCAATGCCCGAGGCGATGGCCTCGTGCGTGTCCGTGGGGTAGGGCACGACCTGGCCGTTGGCGATGGGCAGGTTGGCCGTGCCGTGTGCAAGCGAGGTGCGCATCATGGCCGGGCCCGGCAGGATCAGGCCGCCCGCGAAGACGTTGTCCGGTCCGACGGTGTCGATGGTGGTGGCGGTGCCGAAGCTGGCCAGCACGAAAGGCGGATGCGTGCCCGGCAGGCGCGAGAGCACGCCTAGCAGCGATGCCCAGCGGTCGGCGCCCAGCTGGGTGGGGGTGCGATAGCTGTTGACCAGACCCAGCGTCGTTGCTTGCGACAGCGACCAGGTGACCGCGCAGCCGTGTTTGCTCAGGATGTCCGCGATGGCGTCGCCGCGGGCCGCGCCGGCGACGTTCACGCCCAACGCGCGCAGCGGCGGCCGCGGCAGGGCGGCCAGCCAGTCATCCAGCGCGTTCAGGTCCAGGCCGTCGAAGGCGACGGCCGCGGGCTCGCGCGGCATGTCCGGATTGCTGGCGTCCAGCCAACCCACTTTGAGTCGGCTGTTGCCGGAGTCGATGAGAATAATCATGCTTGGCGTCGAATCGAAATTTCACCGACCGAGATCGGTGTGGCGCCCTCGGGCGTTTGCACCAGCAGGCGGCCTTGATCGTCCACGCCACAGGCGGTGCCGCTTAGAAGAATAGCGCCCTTGTCCAGCACGTTCACCTTGCGGCCCGCCAGGGCGTCCACCTGGTCGAAACGCTGCCGGAATCCGCCGAAGCCTTCCCGTTCGAGCGTGCGGACCGCCTCGTGCCATGCGGTGGCGCTGGCGCAGACCAGGTCGGCGGCCGCAGCCGCGTGCGCCGCGCCGGCCTGCACCTGAGTCCAGTCCGCGACCTCGCGGCCCAGGGCAAGCGACAGCTCGGCCGCATCGATGAGGTTCACGCCCATGCCGATCACCACGGTGTATCCGGCGTCGCGGCCGCCCGGATTGCGGGTGGTTTCCACCAGGATGCCGGCCAGCTTGGCGTCGTGCCATTGGACGTCGTTGGGCCATTTCATGCACAGGCCGCGCGGCTCGGGCCCGGCGACGGTGCGCAGCGCTTCGCAAGCGGCCACGCCGGCCAGCGGCGATAGCGCGGCCAGTTGCGTGGCCGGCAGGTGCACGTCGAATGCGCACGAGAACATCAGCGTGGAGCCCGAGCGGTTCTGCCACGGGCGGCCCGCGCGGCCCCGGCCGGTCTCCTGCAGATGCGTGCCCAGCAGCCAGGGCTTGCCCGCGCCGGCGCCCGAGCGCGCGCGCGCAAGCAGGTCGGCATTGGTCGATCCGGTGCTGCGGGTCCAGGCAATGTCCTGGAAGGCGGGCAGGCGGTCCGCGAGCGTCCGGGCAAGCGTTTCCGGGGCGGGCAGGTCGATGGGGCAAACGGGGGCGGGCATGGCCGCGATTGTAGGGCACGCGGGCCGCGCTCGCGGCTGCGGGGCCCCAGCGTTTATGATTGGCGATACATTTTGCATCGGTACCCCGACGACATGCCGCATTCCGCATTGCTTGCGACCGCCGCCGCGCCTTTTCGCTACGAAGGCGGGGTTTGCCACGTGGGCGGCGATTGGAGCGTCCTGGCGCTGGCCGAGTCGGGCGAGGTCGAACGCAGGCGCGCGGCCCTCGCGCAGGCGGCCAAGGACGGCGCCCGTTGGGACATGCACAGCATCCATCGGCTGGACACCATCGGCGCGCTGATCATCTGGCAGGCCTGGGGCGAGAAGCTGCCCGAGCGCGTGCGCTGGGGCGCCGGGCAGCAGGATGTCTTCAACACGCTGGCGATGAACAAGGGCGAGACGCCCGTGGCGGCGCCCAAGCCCGAGACATGGTCGTGGGTTCGCGCCACCGGCGGCGCGGTCCTGCAGGCCGCCGAAAACGGCAAGGCGCTGCTCATCATGCTGGGCCAGCTCGTGCTGGATGTCGGCGCGATGCTGCGCCGGCCCTGGCTGGGCCCGTGGCGCGAGATCTCCGCGCAGGTGTACCGGACCGGCGCGCAGGCGCTGGGCATCACCGCGCTGGTGGGCTTTCTGATCGGCGTGGTGCTGTCTTACCTGTCGGCCCAGCAGCTACAGATGTTCGGCGCCGACCGCTTCATCGTGCGCCTCCTGGGGGTCTCCATCGTGCGAGAGCTGGGACCGGTGCTTGCGGCGATCCTCGTGGCCGGCCGGTCGGGATCCGCGATTACGGCGCAGATCGGGGTGATGCGCGTGACGCAGGAACTGGACGCGATGCTGGTGATGGGCATTTCGCACGGCCAGCGCCTCATCCTGCCGCGCGTGGTGGCGCTGGCGGTCACGATGCCGCTGCTGGTGCTGTGGACCAGCGCCATGGCGCTCCTGGGCGGCATGCTGGCGGCGATGGCGCAGCTGGGCGTGTCCGCGCAGTGGTTTTTGCAATCGCTGCCCGATGCAATCTCGCTGACCAATTACTGGATCGGCATGCTCAAGGGCGTGACCTTCGGCATCCTGATCGCGCTCATTGCCTGCCACTTCGGCCTGCGCATCCAGCCCAACACCGAAAGCCTGGGACGCGGTACCACGACATCCGTGGTTACGTCGATCACGGGCGTGATTTTGCTGGATGCGGTGTACGCGGTCATCTTCAGCACGGTGGGCATCTGATGAATAGCGCCGCGCAACACCGGCTGTTTACCGAAGAGGGCGTCACCGTCGAGCCGGTCATCACCGTGCGCGGCCTTCGCACGGCCTTCGGCGATCACGTGGTGCACGAGAACCTGGACCTGACGGTGTTTCCGGGAGAAATCCTGGTGCTGGTGGGCGGCTCGGGCACGGGCAAGACGGTGCTGCTGCGGCAGATCATCGGGCTGGACGTGCCGGCAGCGGGCACCGTGAAGGTGCTGGGGCATACGCTTTCGGAACTGTCTCCGGGCGAACGCCGGCGCCTGTCATACCGCTGGGGCATGCTGTTCCAGGCGGGCGCGCTTTTCTCGGCGCTGTCGGTGTTCGACAACGTGGCGCTGCCGCTGCGCGAACTGCGCACGGTGCCCGAAGACCTGGTGCGCGACGTGGTCATGTGCCGGCTTGCGATGGTGGGCCTGTCGTCGCGCGATGCGGACAAGCGCCCCTCGGACCTGTCCGGCGGCATGGTCAAGCGCGTGGCGCTGGCGCGCGCGCTGTCGCTGGACCCGGAATTGCTGTTCCTGGACGAACCCACGGCGGGGCTCGATCCGCTGCGGTCCGACGAATTCGTCGACCTGGTGCGCAGTTTGCACCGGCAGCTTGGCTTTACCGTCGTCATGGTGACGCACGACCTGGACACGCTGCTGGCGCTGGCCACGCGCGTGGCCGTGCTGGCCGAGAAACGGGTGATCATTTGCGACACGGTGCCTGAAGTCCTGAAGTTCGATCACCCGTTCATTCATACATTCTTCCTGGGCGAGCGCGGCTTGCGCGCGCTGGGAGATTTGGCACCGAAGGGAATGCACCATGGAAAACCGTAGTCATGCGCTCATGGCCGGTATCTTCACGCTGGTCCTGCTGGCTGCCGCGACGCTGACGGCCATCTGGATCGGCCGCGACCGGACGCAATTGCAGCCATACGAAATCATTTCGGCCACGGCCGTCACCGGCCTGAATCCGCAATCGGCCGTGCGCTATCAGGGCGTGCCCGTGGGCCGCGTGCAGTCGCTGGCGCTCAATCCCGACAAGCCGGGGCAGGTGCGCATCCGGATTGGCGTGGCCCCCAACACGCCGATCACCGAATCGACCTGGGCCGAACTGGGCGTGCAGGGCGTGACCGGCATGGCCAACGTGGACCTGCGCGATGACGGCTCATCGCTCAAGCGCCTGACGTCCACGGCCGAGCATCCGGCCGCCATTCCGCTGCGTCCGGGCTTTCTGGACCGCATCGAAAAGCGCGGCGACAAGCTGATTTCCAACGTCGAGGTGGCGACGGAGCAATTGAAGCGCGTGCTGAGCGAACAGAACGTGCAGGCCCTCACGGCCAGCCTGCAGAATGCCACCGACATCTCGCAGTCCCTGAAGGACGCCACCCGTGATCTGGCGCCCACGCTGGCCAAGCTCGGTCCGCTGATGGATTCCTTGAACACCACCTCGCGCCAGGCCGACCGCGCCGCGCGCGAGATCGGCGACCTGGCCCAGCAGGCCCGACAGTCGCTCGCGCGATTGAACGCGCCCGACGGCCCGCTGGCCGTCGCGACCCGCAGCCTGAACGACATCGCGCTGGCCGCCGCGCGGCTCGATGGCGAGACCTTGCCGGCCTTCACCACCATGGCCAACGATGTCAGCACGGCCGCACGGGGCGCCACCACCACCTTGCGCCGTGTGGACAGCACGCCGCAATCGTTCCTGTTCGGTCCCGCGCCCATTGCGCCGGGACCCGGCGAGCCCGGCTTTGCCGGATTCCGGAGATAGATCCCATGAAGATGCGCAGCGCCATTCTGATCCTGACCCTGGCCCTGGCCGGTTGCGGCATCGGCCGCGTGGACGCGCCGCCCCAGTTGTTCGACCTGGGGCTGGACGCGCGGCCCGTGCCTGCGTTGCCGGCGCGCGATCCGATCGCGCTGTCGTTCCAGGCCGCGCCGGGGCTGTCCGACACCGGCATGATCTGGCGCGTGGGCGACAGCGCCGCGCCCCGGTCGTACGCCACCTATCGCTGGGCGGCGTCGCCCGCCGAGCTGGTGCGCCAGCGCATCACCGATCGCCTGTCGCGCCAGGGCGCGGTGCTGGGCGACCGCGTCACGTTGCAGACGCCGCAATTGCAGGTGTCGCTGGCGCAGTTCGAGCAGGTGTTCACCGAGGACGGCCAGTCGAGCCAGGGACGCCTGCTGTTGCAAGCCGTGTTGCTGAACGGGCGTGAGGTCGTGGACCAGAAGCGCATCATGGTGGCCGCGCCCGCGCCCACGCAGGATGCCGCAGGCGGCGTGGCCGCGCTGCGCCAGGCCACCGACGAGGCCAGCGACCAGCTGGCGCAATGGCTGGCGGCGACGCTGCGACCGCCTGCCGCCGCGCGCGGAAAGTGAGCTCTGGCTCGCGCTTGCGCGCGCCGTTGACGGTTGACCCGGATTTCGCCGCGCGGGCCGGGCGGTTAACATCGTTCCTTTTTCCGCACGTTGAGTCCCGCCATGTCCGCACGCACTGAAACCCACGCTTTCGTCGGCGCCGCCGGCCGTATCGATTGCGCCATCGACTGGCCCGCCGACGCGCCGCGCGGCTGGGCGCTGGTGCTGCATCCGCATCCGCTGCAGGGCGGCGCACGCGAGAACAAGGTGGTCACGACCTTGTCGCGCGCCTGCGTGCAGCACGGCCTGGTGGCGGTGCGTCCCAACTTCCGCGGTGTCGGCCACTCCGAAGGCGTGTTCGACAAATCCGTCGGCGAAACCGAAGACATGCTGGCCGTCGTGGCGCAGATGCGCGAACTGCACCCCGAGCTGGCGCAGGCGCCGTGGGTGCTGGCGGGATTCTCGTTTGGCACGGCGGTCGCCGCGCAGACCTACGCCGCGCTGGCCGAGCAGGGCGACGCCGTTCTGCCGTCGGCGCTGATGCTGATGGGGCCGGCGGTCAACCGCTTCCAATCGCACGAAGTGCAGGTGCCCGACGACACGCTGATGGTGCATGGCGAAGAAGACGAAGTGGTGCCGTTGTCCGAAGCCATGGACTGGGCGCGGCCGCGCTCGATTCCGGTCGTGGTGGTGCCGGGCGCCTCGCATTTCTTCCATGGCAAGCTGCTCGTGCTGCGTCAGCTGGTGCAGGCCCGCCTGAAGGTCGCGCTGGACTGAAACGGACCTTGCCGCCGCGACAGGTTGCATCAGGTTGCATGTTTTAGGCGCGCAGGGAACCCTGCGCGGCCGGGATGGGTCTGATCGACTGCCTATAATTGTCAGCCACTTGCCCCGCGCCGGCGGGCGTCATTCCTGGACCCACGTTGCCGATGAAGAAATTGCCTCACTCCGCTCAATCCCCCGTTGTCTTTACCCGCCGCCTGATCTCGGGCGCCGTGTTGTCAGCGATGCTGGCGGCCTCACTGCCGGCGTGGGCGCAGCAGGCGCCAGCTGCACCCGCCGCCGCGCCGGCCGCGACGGCCCCGGCGCCGTCGCCCTCGGGTGCAGTGCCTGTTGGCGACGTGTCGGCCGTCCCGGCTCCCACCATCGCGGCCAAGGCCTGGATCGTCATCGATGTGAACAGCGGCCAGACGCTGGCCGCATCCAACCCCGACATGAAGGTCGAGCCGGCCTCGCTCACCAAGATCATGACGGCCTACGTCGTGTTCAACGCGCTGGACGAAAAGCGCCTGACGCTGGAGCAGACCGTGCCGGTGTCCGAGCACGCGTGGCGCACGGGCGGCTCGCGCATGTTCATCGAGCCGCGCAAGCCGGTCACGGTGGACGAACTGAACCAGGGCATGATCGTGCAATCGGGCAACGACGCCTCCGTGGCGCTGGCCGAAGCCGTGGGCGGCAGCGAATCCGCCTTTGCCGCGCTGATGAACCAGGAGGCCGAGCGCCTGGGCATGAAGAACACGCACTTCATGAACGCCACGGGCCTGCCCGATCCCCAGCACGTGACGTCCACGCGCGATCTGGCCACGCTGTCCGCGCACCTCATCACGGATCACCCGGACTTCTTCCACTACTACAAGCAGAAGAGCTACACCTACAACAAGATCACGCAGCCCAACCGCAATCGCCTGTTGTGGGCCGACCCCTCGGTCGATGGCATGAAGACCGGCCATACCGACTCGGCCGGCTACTGCCTGGTCTCCACGGCCATGCGCGGCGACCGCCGCATCCTGGTGGTCGTGGTGGGCACCGACAGCGAAGCGACCCGCGCCGAAGAAAGCCTGAAGCTCCTGAACTGGAGCTTCCAGAACTTCGACACGGTCAAGCTGTTCGACAAGAGCCAGCCCGGCATCGACGCCCGCGTCTGGGAAGGCACCGCCGAAAACGTCAAGCTGGGTCCGCCCAATCCGGTGTCCATCGCCGTGCCGCGCGGCAAGGCCGGCGACTTGAAGCCGGTTGCCCAGCGCACCGATCCGCTGATCGCGCCGCTGGCCAAGGGTCAGCAGGTCGGCACGCTGCAGTTCACGCTGGACGGCAAGGTGCTGCGCACGGAACCGCTGGTGGTGCAGGACGCCGTCGAGCGCGCCGGCTTCTTCGGCCGCATGGTCGACACCGTCAAGCGCTGGTTCCAGTAAATCGGCGCACCGCGGCCGGGGCCGCGGGTGTAAGCTAGCAGCGGGCGTTTCGTGCGCGAAGCGCCCGTTTTGCATTCTTCGGGGGCGGGCCGCGCGGCTCGTCCCTGTTCCATTTCAAATTCAGGAGTGCCTCATGATTCCGGGCGTGCCGGGCGAAAGCCAGGTGTATCTCAACGGTGAATTCCTGCGCATGGACGAGGCCAAGGTCTCTGTCCTGGACCGCGGCTTCATTTTCGGCGACGGCATTTACGAAGTCGTCCCCGTGTACCAGGGCAATGCGTTCCGCATGGCCGAACACCTTGACCGTCTTGACCGCAGCCTGGCCGCCTTGCGCATCGCGCAGCCGTTCGACCGCAGCGGGTGGATCAACCTGATCGAGCAGTTGCTGGACCGCTCCAACCTGGACACCTGCATCGTCTATCTGCAAGTGACGCGCGGCGTGGCCAAGCGCGACCATCCGTTCCCGTCGCCGGCCGTCACCCCCACGGTGTTCGGCATGATCGCGGCCTGGTCGCCGCCGACGGCCGCGCAACGCGCACAGGGCCTGTCCGCCATCAGCATCCCCGACGAACGCTGGCTGCACTGCGAGATCAAGTCCGTGTCCCTGTTGGGCAACGTGCTGGCCAAGCAGCAGGCCGTGGATGCGCAGGTGGACGAAGTCCTGCAGTTCCGCGACGGCTACCTGACCGAAGGCGCGTCCACCAATATCTGGGTCGTGTCCGGCGGAAAGCTGCTGGCCCCGCCCAAGAACAATCTGATCCTCGAAGGCATCCGCTACGGCCTGATGGGTGAACTGGCCGCCGAGGCCGGCATCCCGTTCGAGTCCCGCCGGATCTCGCAAGCCGAGGTGGAGCAGGCCGACGAGCTGATGCTGTCGTCTGCCACCAAGGAAGTGCTGGCCATCGTTTCGCTGGACGGAAAACCGGTCGGTTCGGGCAAGCCCGGCCCTGTTTTTGAGCAATTGCGTGCGGGTTATGATGCCCGCATCGCCGCGCTGTAGTCCCGGCGCGGGGCGGCCCGCTTGCGATACCTGCGGGTCGGCCGCCCGCGCCGGCGGCGCCCGCCGGCACTTGCCGGCGCGCCGCTTGCCCCCATATAAGAACATTCAGGGGCAACTCTTTTTAGGCACATCATGCACATTCCGCCCGAAGATTCGTTGATCGAATATCCCAGCGACTTTCCCATCAAGGTCATGGGCAAGCACCATCCCGACTTTGCGCAGACGCTGACCGAGGTCGTATTGCAGTTCGATCCGGCATTCGACGCCGCGACCGTCGAAATGCGGCCCAGCAAGGGCGGCAACTATCTTGGCCTGACCTTCACCGTGCGCGCGACCTCGCGCGAGCAGCTCGACGCGCTGTACCGGGCGCTGCATGGCCATCCCATGGTGTCCATAGTCCTGTAAGGCAAGACCGCTGTGATCAAGTGGCTCGCGCGGCCGGTGGACTACCTGCCGGTCTGGCAGGACATGCAGGCGTACACCAGTCAGCGCGACGCCGGCACGCCAGATGAAATCTGGCTGTGCGAGCACACGCCGGTCTATACGCTGGGCCAGGCGGGCCGGCCGGAGCACGTGCTCAACCCCGGCAACATTCCCATCGTGCATTGCGACCGCGGCGGTCAGGTGACCTATCACGGCCCCGGGCAGGTCATGGCCTACGCGCTCTTTGACCTGCGCCGCGCCGACATGTACGTCAAGGAATACGTGGCGCTGCTGGAATCGGCCGTCATCGACACGCTCGCGCAGTTGGGCGTGGGCGGGGCCTGTCGCAAGCCCGGTGCGCCGGGCGTCTATGTGCCGCATCCCGAAGGCGGTGAGCTGGCCAAGATCGCGGCGCTGGGCATCAAGATTCGCAACGGCCGCGCCTACCATGGCGTGTCGCTGAACGTCGAGATGGACCTGGCGCCGTTCCTGGGCATCAACCCCTGTGGCTACGAAGGCTTGCGCACCGTCGACATGGCGGCCTGTGGCGTGCGCCGCACGCCCACCGAGACGGGCGACGCGCTGGCGCAGAACCTGGCGCTCGCCTGGCATCGCCGAAGGAACACGAATTGAAGACCTACACCGCGGCCGAGGTCGCCGCCACCACGCCCGAACAGCTCGCCCGGCTGCGCGAATCCGGGCCGCCCGAGGAATACGCCGCCTGGATCCGCGCCGCCGCCGACCTGGGGTTGACCGAGGCGCAGACGATCTACGGGCAGATGCTGCTGGACGGCGTGGGCGTCGAACGCCAACCCGCCGAGGGCCTGTCGTGGTTCAAGCGCGCGGCGCACGCCGATCACCCCATGGCCATCAACATGGTGGGGCGCTGCTATGAAAACGGCTGGGGCGTGGCGGCCGACGATACGGTCGCGGCCTACTGGTTCCGGCGTGCGGCGGACGCGGGCCTGGATTGGGGCATGTACAACTACGCGCACATGCTGCGCACGGGCCGCGGCGGCGTCACGCAGAATCAGGCGGCGGCGCTGGCGCTTTACCAGCAGGCCGCGCAGGCCGGTCACGTGAAGTCGATTGGCGTGGTGGGCCGCTATCACGAAGCAGGCGACGTAGTCCCGCAAGACCTGGAACGCGCGTTCGACTGCTATCGGCGCTGCGCCGAGGGCGGCGATTTCCGGGGCATGTTCCACCTGGGCCGCATGCTGCTGTTGCAGGGCCGCAAGGAAGATGCCGTGGCGTGGCTTGTGCGCGTTCCCGAAACCGCCACGCACGCGTTCCTGAAGGAAGCCAACGGCATGCTGCAGGACTGCGGCTTTCCCGCCCTGTACGAGGTCGCGGACTGACGCGGATCAGGTGCTGAGCCGCAGGTCCAGCACCACATCGATCATGTCGCGCTGGCCCGCGCCGCGCTCGCCCTCCAGCCGGTCCAACAGCAACTGACCGGCCCGCCGGCCCAATTCGGCGGCGTCCACTCCCAGCGTGGTCAGGCCCTGCACCCACTGCACGGCGCTGCCGTCATCCGAAAACCCCAGCACGGCCAGATCCTGCGGCACCTGCAGGTCGCGGTTGTGCGCTTCCGACACGGCGGCGGCCGCCAGCAGGTCGGACGTGCAGAACACCGCATCGAAGATCGTGTTGGTGGCCAGCAAGCGCAGAAAAGCCATGCGGCCGTCGTTCATGTGCTGGACCTCGGGCTGCACGATGTCGGCGACCCGTTCCAGGCCCAGCGCGGCGGCGCTGCCGACGAAGCCCTCGCGCCGGGCGCGCTCCCAGGGCGTGTCGGCGCTGATGCAGGCAACGCGCAAATGGCGCTTTTCGGCCAGGTGCCGCGCCGCCATGCGGCCGGCCTCGGCGTTGTCGATCGCCACCGCGCTGTCCAGCATCTGAGGCGAAACGCTCCAGGTCTCGATGACCGGAATCTCCAGCGCGGCGAGCGTGGCGCGCAGTGCGGCGTTGTCCAGGGGACCGACGACGAGGGCGGCCGCTGGCCGCAGCGCCTCCAGCCGCGGCAGCGCCGCGGCGTCGTGCCAGGGCGCCGCCGCCAGGTAGTAGCCGGCGGGGGCCAGCCGCTCGCTGCACGCCTGAAGGGCACGGGCGGTCGGGCCGGCATCCAGACGGGCGGCAATCACGGCAATCGGGGCGGGCGAGGGCAGGCAGGGCATGGCAAAAGGCAGGAAATGCGTCAGGCCAGACGATAACCCAGGGCCGGCGGTCCCCGGGGGCGCGGGACGTTCCCGCGGCGGATCGGGCCGTGAGGGGTAAAATGCCTGTTTTCTCCCAGACCCGGCCGTCTTTGCGCGCCGGTCACGAAGGTGTCCCATGTCCACGCTCGCCGAGTCTCCTGTGCCCTCGAACGAATCCGCCGCCGCGCCTGCCGAGGCGGTCTACGATCCGACGCAAAAGCAGAAATCGCAGGCCAAGACGGCGCGCATTCCCATCAAGATCATTCCGGCCGAGCGCTTGAAGAAGCCTGAATGGATCCGCGTGAAGGCCGCCGCGCCCGGTTCGCGCTTCTACGACATCAAGCGCATCCTGCGCGAGCACAACCTGCACACGGTCTGTGAAGAGGCCTCGTGCCCGAACATCGGCGAATGCTTCGGCAAGGGCACCGCCACCTTCATGATCATGGGCGACAAGTGCACGCGCCGCTGCCCGTTCTGTGATGTGGGCCACGGCCGGCCCGATCCGCTGGACACCAAGGAACCCGAAAACCTGGCGCGCACCATCGCCGCCATGAAGCTGTCGTACGTGGTGATCACCTCGGTCGACCGCGACGACCTGCGCGATGGGGGCGCGGGCCACTTCGTGGACTGCATCACGCATATCCGCGAACTGTCGCCCACCACCCGCATCGAGGTGCTGGTGCCCGACTTCCGCGGCCGCCTGGACCGCGCGCTGACTATCCTGAACGCCGGTCCCCCGGACGTCATGAACCACAACCTGGAAACCGTGCCGCGCCTGTACAAGCAGGCGCGTCCGGGCTCGGACTACATGCACTCGCTGAAGTTGCTGGCCGAGTTCAAGAAGCTGCATCCGGAAGTGCCCACCAAATCGGGCCTGATGCTGGGCCTGGGCGAGACCGACGAGGAAATCCTGCAGGTGATGCGCGACATGCGCGAGCACAACGTGGACATGATCACGATCGGCCAGTACCTGCAGCCGTCCGAACACCACCTGCCGGTGCTGCGCTACGTGCACCCCGATACGTTCGCGATGTTCGAGCGCGAAGCGTACGCGATGGGGTTCTCGCACGCGGCGGTCGGCGCGATGGTGCGGTCTTCGTACCACGCCGACGAGCAGGCGCATGCAGCGGGCGTGAACTGATCGTCTGATCGGTATGGGCGTGGCCTTGCGTGGCCGCGCCCGCTACGCCTGCGAAAAAAACTTCTCCACGCCGCAGGCCACGAGCGCATCCAGGCTCTCATCTACATACGCGGTCCAGTCCGCCGGCGCAAAGCCGGTTGCCAACGCCAAGGCCGTGGTGTCCAGCCGTGAGTTGCGCGGCCGCGCGGCGTCTGCCGCATAGTCCGCCGACGCCACGGCGGCAATCTGCTCAGGTTTCAGCATTAGATTGACGCCCCGCTTGCGGGCGCCCGCGACAAGGTACTGCGCGTACGCATGCCAGCTTGTGGCGCCTGCAGCCGCGACGTGATAAAGCCCCGACGGCAGCGCCCGCGCCTGATGCAGGGCGATGCAGCGCACCGTGGTTTGCGCGATCAGCGAAGCGGGCGTCGGCGTGCCGTGCTGGTCCGCCACGACATATAGCGATGCACGCGTGCGGGCCAGGTTCAGGATCGTGCGAAAGAAATTGTGCCCGTGCAGCGAATGGATCCAGCTGCAGCGCAGCACCAGCGCCTGGCAACCGCTTGCCGCAATGGCGCGTTCTCCGGCCAGTTTGGTGGCGCCATACACATTGATGGGATTGGGCGCGTCGGCTTCGGTGTAGGGCCGCGCAAGCGCGCCGTCAAAGACGTAATCCGTGGAGTAGTGAACCAGCAGCGCGCCGCTGGCCGCGGCGTGCCGTGCCAGCGTGGACACCGCCACCGCGTTCACCTGGGCGGCTGCTTCGGGTTCGCGCTCGGCCTGGTCGACCGCGGTCCATGCGGCCGCGTTGACGATGATGTCCGGGCGATGCGCGTGCAGCACCGCGGTAATGGCCCCCTGGTCGCGCAGGTCCAGGGCATCCCGGCCCAGCGCCGTCAGATCGCCCGCCGCCGGCAGGACGGCCTGCAGCGCACGGCCCAGCTGGCCGTCCTTGCCCAATAACAGGATGCTTGGCATGAGGGCGGGCTCCGGAAGGCGCGAGGACAGGTCAGCGGCGCGCCTGCGCGCCGGCCCAGAAGGTGTCCTGCTGACCAAGATGCCGGTTGACGTAGCGCGCCAGCACGAACATCAGGTCCGAGAGCCGGTTCAGGTATTGCCTGACCGGCGCGTTGACGGCCTCGACGCCCGCCAGCGCCACAACGGCACGTTCGGCGCGCCGGGCCACCGTGCGGGCCATGTGCGCCAGCGCCGCGGGCCGGGAACCGCCGGGCAGGATGAATTCACGCAGCGGCGGCAGCGCCGCGTTGTAATGCGCCAGGCGCGCATCCAGGTGGGCAACCTGTTCGTCCTTGAGCGCCACGTGGCCGGGGATGCACAGCTCCGCGCCCATGTCGAAGAGGTCGTGCTGGATGGTGAGCAGGTCAGCGGCCACGTCCTCGGGCAGGGCTTCGGTCAGCAGCAGGCCGATGACGCTGTTCAGCTCGTCCACGTCGCCCAGGGCGGCGATGCGGGGGGCGTCCTTGGGGATCCGGGATCCGTCCCCCAGTCCAGTGGTGCCATCGTCACCGGTGCGGGTGGCAATGACGGATAAGCGGTTGGCCATGGTGATGTGATTCGGTGTGGTGAGAAGCGTGTGGTGAAAGAGGTAAGCGGCTTGCGTCCGACGGTAAGCGCGCCCGCCGCGAACAGGGGCTGTCAGCAAACAACCGTCAGGATTGTTGCGCACTGGCAGCGGAACTGTTGCATTCGCGCAGTATCCTAGCACTGTAAAAAGCGGCAAGACCGCCTCGGCATCTTGCCCGCTCGGACCGCATAGGGAGGTTTCATATGGGTTTTAACCGCAAATACACAACGCCCATGGCCGTTGCCACCGCAATGGCTGTCGTCTCGCTGGCCACGCCCCTGGCGTTTGCGCAGCAGGCCGACGCCACGGGCGAGGTGCGGCGCGTGGACGCCGCTGCGGGCAAGGTCACGATCAAGCACGATGCCATCAAGGCGCTGGACCTGCCGGCGATGTCGCTGGTCTATCAGGCCGATCCGGCGTTGCTGGCCAATATCAAGGCGGGCGACAAGGTGCGCTTTACCGCCACGCGCAAGGACGGCAAGTACGTGGTGACGGCGATCTCGAACTGACGCCGGCCTAATGAAAAACCCCGCCGCAATCGCTTGCGGCGGGGTTTTTTTGCGTCCGGTTGCGCCGGGGCCGGGATCAGAGCACGTAACGCGCCAGGTCCTGGCTGCTGGCGGCTTCGGCCAGCTGCGCGTTGACGTAGGCGGCGTCGATCCTGACGTGCCTGTCCTGGCTGGAGGCCGCATCGAAGGACAGCTCGTCGAGCAGCTTTTCCATCACCGTGTACAGACGGCGGGCGCCGATGTTCTCGGTGGTTTCGTTGACCTCGAAGGCCAGCTCCGCCAGGCGGCGCACGCCTTCGTCGGTGAATTCGAGCTCGACGTCCTCGGTGGCCATCAGCGCCGTGTACTGCTTGGTCAGCGACGCATCCGTGTCGGACAGGATGCGCACGAAGTCTTCGGCGGTGAGCGATTCGAGTTCGACGCGGATCGGGAAACGGCCTTGCAGCTCGGGGATCAGGTCCGACGGGCGAGACAGGTGAAAGGCGCCCGACGCGATGAACAGGATGTGATCGGTGCGGACCATGCCGTAACGCGTGTTGACGGTGGTGCCTTCAACCAGCGGCAGCAGGTCGCGCTGCACGCCCTGGCGCGAGACATCGGCGCCGCCGGATTCCTGGCGGGCGGCAATCTTGTCGATCTCGTCCAGGAAGACGATGCCGTTCTGCTCGACGTTGGTGATCGCCACGCTGCGCAGGTCTTCTTCGTTGACGCGCTTGGCGGCTTCTTCGTCGACGATGAGCTTGAAGGCTTCGCGCACCTTCATCTTCTTGGGCTTTTTCTTGTCGCGCGCCATGCCCGCGAACATGCCGCGCAGCTGCTCGGCCATTTCTTCCATGCCCGGGGGCGTCATGACGTCCATTTGCGGCACGGTCTGGGCGACTTCGATTTCGATCTCAAGATCGTCGATCAGCCCTTCGCGCAGACGCTTCCTGAAGGTCTGGCGGGCGCTGTTGTCTTCGCCGCGCTGCGGTTCGCCCGAGGCGCCGCGGGGCGGAGGCACCAGCGCGTCCAGGATGCGGTCTTCGGCGGCGTCCTCGGCCTGGGTGCGCACGCGGCGCATTTCCAGCTCGCGGGTCTGCTTGATGGAGTATTCGGTCAGGTCGCGGATGATGGTGTCCACGTCGCGGCCCACGTAGCCAACCTCGGTGAACTTGGTGGCTTCGATCTTGATGAACGGCGCGTTGGCCAGCTTGGCCAGGCGGCGCGCGATCTCGGTCTTGCCGACGCCGGTCGGGCCGATCATCAGGATGTTCTTGGGATGGATTTCGTGGCGCAGGGGCTCGGCGACCTGCTGGCGGCGCCAGCGGTTGCGCAGCGCCACGGCGACGGCGCGTTTGGCGCGGTTCTGGCCGACGATGTACTTGTCGAGTTCGGAGACGATCTCTCCGGGCGTCATGTTGGATGCGGACATGAGGGCGGATCCTTGATGCTAGGGCGGGCTGGGAGGGCGCCGCGGCGCAGGCTGCGCCGCGTGGCGGGCGTCAGTCGCCCAGCGTTTCGATGACGTGGTTCTGGTTGGTGTAGATGCACAGGTCGCCGGCGATCTCGAGCGATTGCTTGATGATCGTCTCGGGCGGCAGGTCGGTGTTGCGCAGCAGCGCGAGGGCGGCCGACTGGGCGTACGCGCCGCCGGAGCCGATGGCGGCCAGGCCGTGCTCGGGTTCCAGGACGTCGCCATTGCCGGTGAGCACCAGCGTGTGCTCGGCGTCAGCCACGATCAGCATGGCTTCCAGACGGCGCAGGACGCGGTCGGTGCGCCAGTCGCGGGTCAGTTCGACCGCGGCGCGCATCAGGTTGCCCTGGTGCTTTTCAAGCTTGGCCTCGAAGCGTTCCTGCAGCGTGAACGCATCGGCGGTGGCGCCGGCAAAGCCAGCGAGGATCTTGTCGTGATAGAGGCGGCGGATCTTGCGGGCAGTGCCCTTGATGACGATGTTGCCCAGGGTGACCTGGCCATCGCCGCCCAGCGCGACGCGGTTGCCGCGGCGCACACACACGATGGTGGTGGCGTGAAATTGTTCCATGCGTTCCTTCCTATGAAAAAGTTAGCTGGGGGCAGGCGCGGGGATATCAAGGTCTGGGGACTTCATGCGCCCCGGGAACGATAAAAAAGGCCATGCGCGGAAACCGGCATGGCCTTTCAGGGGACGGAGCGAATGCGGGACGGGTCAGTCGCCGTACAGCTTTTGACGCATCTCGCGGCGTTCCTGCGCTTCGAGCGACAGGGTGGCCGTGGGGCGGGCGAGCAGGCGCGGGATGCCGATGGGCTCGCCCGTTTCTTCGCACCAGCCGTATTCGCCGCTGTCGATGCGGGCGATGGATTGCTGCACCTTCTTGAGCAGCTTGCGCTCGCGGTCGCGGGTACGCAGTTCCAGGGCGTGCTCTTCCTCGATGGTGGCGCGGTCGGCGGGATCGGGCACGAATTGCGTTTCACGCAGGTGCTCGGTGGTCTCGCCGGCGTTGGCCAGAATGTCCTGCTCGAGTTGTTTGAGCCGTTCCTTGAAGAACGCCAATTGGCGGTCGTTCATGTAGTCGGACTCGGGCATGGCCAGCAATTCCTTCTCGCTGGGCAGATCAATCGCCGTATCGCTCGTCGACTTGCTTGATTTTTTGGTTGCTGCCTTGGTAGCCATGTAAACACTCCACTATGAATCGATCCTGGCGCGGGCGTCCGTCCCGGTCCGTGTTACTTGTTGCCTACGCTATCCGTACCTCACAGTACTGCCTTCGTCGCATCGCGTCACGCAGGAATGGGGATTACCCCGCCAGGCACTGCTCCAAGCCCCGGGTAAAAATCTCCTGGGGCAGCTTACGTCCGATGAACACCATCTTGGTGGACGGTTTTTCGGCCGCGGTCCACGGCTTGCCGGGTTCGGCGCCCATCATCATGTGCACACCCTGGAACAACATGCGGCGGTTGATGCCCTTCATGTACAGGATGCCCTTGTAGCGCATCAGGTCGGGGCCATAGACCTGCACGACGCCGCCCAGGAATTCCTCAAGGCGCGCGGGATCGAACGGCTTGTTGGAACGGAACACGAACGCGCCGATTTCGTCGTCGTGCTTGGGGTGGTGATGATGGGCATGATTGCAGTGCGCGCCGCATTCGCCGTCGTGGTCATGATCGTGACCGTGGTCATGGCCGTGGCCGTGATCATGGTCGTGATCGTGCCCGTGGGCGTGGGCGTGCGCGGCGTCCGGATGCTCATCGGCCAGGAACTCCGGGTCGATGTCCAGAATGGAATTCAGGTTGAAGCCGCTGATGTCGATGATGGACTTGAGGTCGACGTCGCCGAAGTTGACGGCGGTGATCGGCGCGCGCGGGTTCATGTGAACCAGGCGGTGGCGCAGCGCTTCGTAGTCGACTTCGTTGACCAGGTCTTTCTTCGAGATCAGGATGCGGTCGGCGAAACCGACCTGCTTCTGGGCTTCGGGTTGTGCGTCGAGCGTGGCCATGCCGTGCTTGGCATCGACCACCGTGACCACCGCGTCCAGGCGGTAGTACTCGGCGATGTCGTCATCCATGAAAAACGTCTGGCACACGGGGCCGGGGTTGGCCATGCCGGTGGTTTCGAGGATGACGCGTTCGAAATTCAGGTCGCCGGCTTCGCGCTTGGCGCGAAGGTCGGACAGCGTGCGCATCAGGTCGCCGCGCACCGTGCAGCAGACGCACCCGTTGGACAGTTCGATGATTTCTTCGTCGCTGTCCTGCACGAGCAGGTCGTTGTCGATGCTTTCCGGCCCGAATTCGTTTTCGATGACCGCGACGCGGCGGCCATGGAATTCGGTCAGGATGCGTTTGAGCAGGGTGGTCTTGCCCGCACCGAGGAAGCCGGTGAGGATGGTGACGGGAACCATTTTGTCCAAACTGCGCGGGGTATTCATGGCGAAGCTGCTAGCGTGATGTCAGGGGCGTGAAACACGGCGCCTGACGGGGTTTTCAGTCCCTGCCGGAGATGTCTGCCACAGGCTGCGACAGCCGCCGATAGCGGCCGGACGCAGGATTACAGCACAGTCGGGGGCAGGGGGCAAACCCCGGGCCAACCCGGGGGGCCGTGGCCGCCAGATGGCAGCCGTACGCCGTTAAGTATGGGGCGATACCCCTATTTTGGGGCGGTTTGCGAGGTTTCAAGAGCGCATGGGCGCGCAAGCGGTAACCGCGCTGAAACGTTCCGGTCAGGCGGGCGCATCCAACGGATGAAGCGAAAGGGGGAAGATCCCCGTCAGTGGTGATGGTGGTGGTGACCCGCGTCGGCCGGCTGCGTCTTTTGGCACTGCGGGCACAGGGCGCGGATCTCGGTTTCGTGCGTGGCCAGCGCATAACCCGTCTGCGCGACGCGTTCGGCCAGCTGCCGGCTCATGGCCGGGTCGGAGACTTCGGCGACGGCGCCGCAACCGGTACAGACGACGAGCAGGTCGTGCGGCGCGCCGCCGGCGTCGTGGCAGGCGCTCCAGGCGTTGACGGCGTCCAGGCGGTGTATCAGGCCTTCGTCCATCAGGAAGTCCAGCGCACGGTACACCGTGGGTGGCGCGGCGCCGGGATGAACGGCGCGCATCGCGTCCAGCAGCTCGTAGGCCTTCAGGCTGCGGCCATGGCGCAGCAGGAGTTCAAGGACCTTGCGGCGGATGGGGGTCAGGCGGCGTCCGCGCTGCGCGCACAGCGTTTCGGCGACGCTGAGCTGAGCGCCTACGCTGTCGTTGCGGGGTGGACGGGACGGAGCGGACATGGCGGGCTTTATCTGAATGGAAAGCGCGCGCGCGATGCGCGCGCGAGATGCCTGGAAGGTAGCAGAAAACCCCTGGGTCCGGGAACTGGCCGGCGGGCTCGTTCGGTTTAGTTATGATATAACATAATAAAACTATCGCTGTTCCTGTCCGCTGCCGTTTTCCGCTGTTGCCTGCCATGTCCCATTTCACGCTCCTGCCCCCGCGGTCCGGCGCCGCGCCCGGCCGGCGCGCGCCCGCCCGATCCGCATTTCTTGTTTCCGCATGGCGCCGCATGGCGTATGCCGCGGTGGCCGCCGCCGTGCTGTGGGCGTTGACGGGCTGGGCGCTGGACTGGTGGACGCTTGCGGGGTGGCTGCGATGATGGCGGCGCCCATCACCGTCGAGCTGGCCGACGCCTCATTCGGCTGGCACGGGCGGCCCGCGCTGCGCTCGGTGTCGGGCAGTTTCGTGGCGGGCGGCATGACGGCCGTGGTCGGCCCCAACGGCGCGGGCAAGTCCACGCTCATCAAGGGAATCATGGGCGTGCTGCGCCCGATGACGGGCAGCGTGCGCATCCAGGGCGCCGGGCGGTCGGCGCTGGCGTGGCTGCCGCAGGCGGCGGAACTGGACCGGTCGTTTCCCACCACGGTCCTGGACCTGGTGGCTATGGGCGCCTGGCGACGCGTGGGCGGATGGCGCGGGTTCGGCGGCGAGGAACTGGATTGCTGCATGCAGGCGCTGGAAACCGTGGGCCTGGCCGATGCGGCGGACCGGGGCGTGGACACGCTGTCGGGCGGGCAGATGCAGCGCGCCCTGTTTGCGCGGATGCTGGTGCAGGACGCGCCGGTGCTGCTACTGGATGAGCCCTTCGCGGCCGTGGACAGCCACACGGCCGAGGACCTGATGGCCCTGCTGTGCGGCCTGCATGGACAGGGCCGCACCGTGATCGCGGTGCTGCACGATCTGGACCTGGTGCGCGATCACTTTCCGCAATGCCTGCTGCTGTCGGGCTCGGTGGTGGCGTGGGGCGACACTGCCGCGACGTTGAGCGAGGCCCACCTGAAGGCTGCCCGGCAGCGGCAGGCGGGAGCCTGGTCATGACGCTTGCACAGTGGCTGGTGTCGCCGTTCCTGGACTACGGCTTCATGCGGCGCGCGTTGGCCGGCGCCTGCGCGTTGTCGCTGGGCGCGGCGCCCTTGGGCGTTTTTCTCGTATTGCGGCGCATGAGCCTGATGGGCGACGCGATGTCGCACGCCATCCTGCCAGGCGTGGCCGCGGGCTTTCTGATGGCGGGCCTGTCGCTGGGCGCGATGATGCTGGGCGGCATCGCCACCGGTTTGGCCGTGGCATTGCTGGCCGGGCTGGTGGCCCGGCTGACGCCGCTGCGCGAAGACGCCAGCTTTGCCGCCTTCTACCTGATCTCGCTCGGGCTGGGCGTGCTGCTGGTGTCGCTGCGCGGCTCCAACATGGACCTGCTGCACGTGCTGTTCGGCACGGTGCTGGGGCTGGACGACGCAGCGCTGCTGCTCGTGACGGCCACGGCCAGCGTGACCTTGCTTGTCCTGGCGGCAATCTACCGGCTGCTGGTCGCCGAATGCCTGGACCCGGGGTTCCTGCGCGCCAGCGGCGGCATGGGCGGCCTTGTGCACATGGGCTTTCTGGTGCTGGTGGTCGTGAACCTGGTGGCGGGCTTTCAGGTGCTGGGCACGCTGATGGTGGTGGGAATCATGATGCTGCCGGCCGCCGCGGCGCGGTTCTGGGTGCGCAGCGCGGCCCGGCAGATTCCGCTGTCGGCGGCGATCGGCGTGGCGTCTTCCGTGGCCGGGCTGCTGGTCTCCTATCACTTCGACGTGCCGGCCTCGCCCGCGATCATCCTGGCGGCCGGCGCCTGCTATCTGTTTTCCATCGTGGGCGGCCCGCAGGGCGGGCTGCTGCGGGCAACGCGCCGCGCGCGACCTGCCTGAGACTTCCTAAGGAGATTGACCATGCGTTCGATTCTGCCGGCCCGCCGCCGCGCACTGCTGGCCCTGGCGGGCGCCTGCCTGACGGCCGTCCTGGGCACGGCACAGGCGGCTGAGCCGTTGAAGGTGGTGGCCAGCTTTTCCATCCTGGGCGACATCGTGCGGGAAGTGGGCGGCGCCGACATCAGTCTGACCACGCTGGTCGGCCCCGACGGCGACGCGCACGGCTACGAGCCCACGCCGGGTGATGCAAGAAAGCTGGCCGAGGCGCGCGTGCTGGTGGTGAACGGGCTGGATTTCGAGACCTGGCTGCCCAAGCTGACAAAGGCGTCCGGCTTCGCGGGACAGACGGTGACGGCGTCCCAGGGCGTCGCGCCGCGCAAGTTCGCGGGGCATGGCGAAGAGCATGACCATGGGCATAAGGACGACCACAAGGGCGACCATAAGGGCGATCATAAGGACGACCACGACCACGACCACGACCACGATCACGATCACGAGCCGGGCCATCATCATCACCACGGCGACGCCGATCCGCACGCGTGGCAGAGCCTGGCCAACGGCGTGATCTACGCGCGCAATGTGGCCAACGGCCTGGCGGCCGCGGACCCCGCGCACGCGCAGGCCTACCGCCAACGCGCCGACACGTATATCGCCAAGCTGCAGGCGCTGGACGCCAGCGTGCGCAAAAGCTTCGACGCCATTGGCACCGACCGGCGCAAGGTTGTGACCTCGCACGACGCGTTCGGTTATTTCGGCGATGCCTATGGCGTGACGTTCATCCCCGCGATGGGCGTGTCGACGGACGCCGAGCCGTCGGCGCGCGAGGTGGCCGCGATCATCGAGCAGGTGCGGCGCGACAAGGTGCCGGCGGTGTTCGTCGAGAACATCAGCAGTCCCAAACTGGTCCAGCAGATTGCCCGCGAGACCGGCGCCAAGGTGGGTGGTACGCTCTACTCCGATGCCCTGTCCAAGCCCGGACAGCCGGGCGCCACCTATCTGGAAATGTTTGAATGGAACGCACGCCAGCTTGCCGCGGCCTTGCAACCCTGAGCGCCGTGGCGGCGCTGCTGACGGCGGGCGCTGCCAACGCGCACCCGCATATGTGGATCGACGCGCGCGCGCAGATCGATGTCGATGCCGAGCAGCGCATCACCGCCGTGCGGCAGGTGTGGCGGTTCGACGAAATGTTCGGCGCCTATGCGACGCAGGGCCTGAAAAAGGGCAAGGACGGATCCCTGCCCGCGGCGACGCTGCAAGGCATGGCGCAGGACTGGATGAAGGCGCTGGGCGAACCGATCTCCCACTACTTCACCCGGGTCACGGTCAACGGCAAGAGCGCGGCATTCGCCGCGCCGCGCGACGCCCGCGTCGACTGGAACCCCAAGACCACGCGGCTCACGCTGTCTTTCACATTGCCGCTGGCCGAGCCCGTCGCGCCGGGCGCGGGCGGCGCGCAAGTGGACATCTACGACCCCACCTATTTCGTGGCCTACGCATTTGACGAGAAGGGCGCGGTGTCGCTGGGCGGACCGCAGGGCGCGGCCTGCACGGCCGACTATCGCAAGCCCAAGGAACTGGATTGGAAAACCATGCAGGAACTGGCCGCGATCCCGGCCGACCCGGACGCCTTGCCGGACGAACTTTTTGCCATCACCAAGGGGCTCACGCACCGCATCGAGGTGCGATGCCCGTAAGCCGGCCGCAGCGCGCGCTGGCCGTTGTCCTACTGCTGATGCTGGGCGGTATCTCGGCGGCCGCCGCGCAAGGCGCGCATCCGTTCGGCGTGCCCGAAAGCGGGGGCGGGCTGGCAGGGCCCGGCTGGCTGTCCAGCTTCTTTGGCAGCGTGTCCGTCTGGCAGTCGCATTTCTACCGGCAACTGACGGGCGCGGTGCGCGCCTGGCAGGCGGACGGCGGCGCGGCGTGGGCCCTGATGGGCCTGTCCTTTGCCTATGGCGTCTTTCATGCGCTGGGACCGGGCCACGGCAAGGCGGTGATCTCATCTTATGTGCTGGCCAACCGCCAGACGGCGCGCAACGGGGCGCTGCTGGCCTTGGCGTCGTCACTGATCCAGGCGCTGGTGGCGATCGTGATGGTGGCGGTGCTGGCGGTCGTGTTCAACGCCACCGCGGCCACCATGAACGAAGCCACGCGCTGGCTGGAGCTGGCTTCGTATGCGCTGGTGACGCTGTTGGGCGTGTGGCTGGTGTGGATCAAGGCCGTGAGACCGCTGCTGCGGCGGGCCGGCGCGCGTGGGCAGGCAGACGCGCAGGGACACGCACATCATCACGGACACGCACATGCACATGCAAACGCGGAGGCCCACGCCCATCACCACGGCTACGAACCCAACGACCATCACCACGATCACGACTGCGGTTGCGGACACGCGCATGTGCCCGCGCCCGAGCAGGTCGCCGGTCCGCTGAACTGGCGGCGCGCGGGGTCTGCCATCCTGGCGGTGGGCCTGCGGCCGTGCAGCGGGGCGTTGATCGTGCTGGTGTTCGCGCTGTCCCAGGGCTTTTTCATGGCGGGCGTGGCGTCGGCGCTGGCGATGGGATTGGGCACGGGACTGACGGTGGCGGCGTTGGCCTGCCTGGCCGTCGCGGCCGGGGGCGCCGCCACGCGCCTGGGCAGCCGCATGTCCAGCGCGGGCGCGGCATGGCTGCGTTATGGCATCGAGGCGTTGGCGGCGACTGCCGTGCTGTTGCTGGGGGTGATGCTGCTGGGCGGCATGGTCGCCGCGGGCGGCTAGCGGTCGATGACGGGCAACTCGCGGCGTGGCCGCGGTGTCAGGACTTGCGCCCGGCGCGCGGATGCGCCTGGTCGTAGGCCTTGGCCAGATGCTGGAAGTCCAGCCGCGTGTAGATTTGCGTGGTCGAGATGTTGGCGTGGCCCAGCATTTCTTGCACGGCGCGCAGGTCCTGCGCGGACTGCAACACGTGGCTGGCAAAACTGTGGCGCAAGACGTGAGGATGCACATGCGTGGGCACCCCGGCCGTCTGCGCGATGCGTGCGAGCTGCAACTGCACCACGCGCGGCGAAATGCGGCGTCCGCGTGCGCCCAGAAACAGCGCGGCAGCGTCTTCGGGCAGCGGCGAGGGCGGCGCGAGCTGCGGACGCACCTCGATCCACTTGCGCAGCGCGGCCATGGCCTGCTGGCCTACCGGCACCGAGCGGCGCTTGCCGCCCTTGCCCAGCACCACGACCTCGGCTTCGTCCGGATTCAGCCAGCCGCGCGACTCGTAGTCGGCAGTGCGCGTGTAGCGCAGGTCCAATCCCACCAGCTCCGACAGGCGCAATCCGCTGGAATACAGAAGTTCGAACATGGCCTGGTCGCGCAGGGCGGCCGGTTCGGTGGCGACCTGAGCCGGCGCGCTGTCCAGCAGGGCCTGGGTCTGCTCGACCGACAGCGCCTTGGGCAGGCCGCGGGGCGCCTTGGGCGCGCGCACGCCCGCCACGGGATTGCCAGCCAGCTCGGCGGCCGGCGCCCACCATTGGTAAAAGCCACGCCAGGCCGCCAGCGTGCGCGCCAGACTGCGCGGGCCGCGGCCCTGCGCATGCAGGCGCGCCACGAATTGGCGGATGTGGCCGTTGCCCAGCTTGTCCAGCGGCAGACCGGCCTTGTCAGCGAGTTCGCGCAAAAAGTGCAGTTCGCGCCGGTAGCCATCCAAGGTATGGGGCGAGTACCGGCGGTTGGTCTCCAGATGGCGCAGCCAGGCGCTCATCGGATCGGGCAGGGCGGGCTGATTGGCGTTCGGCTCGGTGTCGCGCATCGCGTTGTCCTTGTCCGCCCCTGCAGCCTTACGCCTTGGGCGAGGCCGGATTCAGCCGATGCAGCGCGGCGGACGCGAGCTGGGCGATCGACTCCAGGAACGTCGTGCCCATTTCGGGCGTGAATCGTTCGGGGTCGTCGGAGCCCAGCACCAAGAGGCCCACGGCCGCGCCGTCTGCTTCCAGACGCAGCGGCACCAGCGCCAGCGACTTGGGCTTGGCGTCCAGCCAGGTCACGGCTTCGAAGGCAGTGTCGGTGCCGACATAAGGCGTCTTCAGGCTGTCGGTGAAGGTGCGCACGTCTTCGGAGACGGGCTCGCCGTAGCCTTGATTGGGCAATTCGGACAGATTCCACAGGCGCAGCGCCACGTGGTTCAGTTCGAATTGCTCGGCCAGGCCCAGCGCGATCTCGCCGGGCACCAGTTGCGGATCGCATTCGGACAACAGGCGGCAGCACCACTTGGCCACGTGCGAACCGATGGTCTCGTTGGCGGAGGCGTTGCGCACCAGTTCATTCAGGCGCCATTCCAGTTCACGGGTGCGCTCGCGCAGCGTGAGGATCTGGCGTTCGCCCAGCGAGATGGCGCGCGACCCATGCGGGTGCGGCACCTGCAGGGTGGCGAAGACGTCGGCATGCTCGTCGAAGAAACCGGGGTTTTCTTGCAGAAAGGCTGCGATGTCCTGGGCGGTGAAAGCGGTATCGGTCATAGGGGTTATCGGTTCAGCGCCATGGAGAAGACGAGCTTGTCGATGTCGACCTGGCCCGTGAAGACGGATTCGGCCGGGCCGGTCATGCGCAGTTGTTCGCCGTTCCAGGCGACGGTCAGCACACCGCCGCGCGTTTGCACGCGCACGGGCGAATCGAGCAGGCCGCGGCGGATGCCGGCCGCGACCGCGGCGCAGGCGCCCGTGCCGCAGGCCAGCGTTTCGCCGGCGCCGCGCTCGAAGACGCGCAGGCGGATGTTGTGGCGGTCAACAACCTGCATGAAGCCGGCGTTGACGCGGCGGGCAAAGCGCGGATGGGTTTCGATCAGCGGACCCAGCACGGCGACGGGTGCGGTGTCGACGTTCTCGACGACCTGCACGGCGTGCGGATTGGAGATGGCAACCGCCGACACGGCGACCACGCGCGGCAGGCCGGCGGGCGCGTCCAGGTCCAGTTCCCAGACGGTGTCCTGGCCCTGCGTGGCCGAAGGCAGGCCAGCGGTGTCAAAGGGCAGAGCGGCCGGGTCGAAACGGGTGCTGCCCATTTCCACGGTGACCTGCTCGTCGTCGCCTTCGTCCAGGACCAGGATGCCCGTGGCGATTTCCGCGCGCAGCGGGTTGCGGTCGGACAGGCCTTGCTCGTGCACGAAGCGCACGAAGCAGCGGGCGCCGTTGCCGCAGTGTTCGACCTCGCTGCCATCGGAATTGAAGATGCGATAGCGGAAGTCGGCGTCCGGCCGCGTGGCGCGTTCGACCAGCAGGATCTGGTCGGCGCCGATGCCGAAGTGGCGGTCGCCGAGCGCGCGCGCGCGCTCGGGCGTCATCTCTATGATTTGGCGAACGCCATCGAGCACAACGAAATCGTTGCCCGCGCCGTGCATTTTGGTGAAGTTCCAGTTCATCACCGGATTATCGCCCATTCTCGCGGCGCGGCGAGCGACGGCGGTCAGTACAGCTTGGGCTCGCCTTCGGGGCGCGTCTTGAAGCGGCGGTGGACCCAGTAATACTGGCTGGGGCAGCGGCGCACCCAGCTTTCGAGGTCGCGGTTCAGGCGGGCGGTGGCCGCTTCCAGGCTGTCGCTGCCGGGGAAGTCTTCAAGCGGCGGCAGCACGTCGACGTGGTACTTGCCGGTGTCCGGATTCCAGAATCCAACGATCGGCAGGACCGCGGCGTTCCATTTCTGGGCAAGCTGGGCCGTGGCGAGCAGCGTGGCGGCGGGCACGCCGAAGAACGGCACGAAGACCGAGCCCTGCCGGCCGAAGTCCATGTCGGGCAGGTAGTAGACGGGGCGGGGCGCGCGCAGATGGCGGATGAGGTCGCGCACGCCGTCCTTGCGGCTGACGAGGAACACTTCATTGAAGCGCGCCCGCCCGGCGGCCACGACGGCGTCGATGTGCGGATCGCTTTGCGGCGTGTACATGGTGGCCGCGCTGGGCACTTCCATGGTGAGGCGGGTGGCGGCCGCGTCCAGCGCAATGAAGTGCGGCGCAAGCAGGATAACGGCGCGGCCTTCGGCGGTCAGCGCATTGATGCGGTCGGCGCCCGTCTGCGTGACCATGTCCTTGATGGCGTCGGGCGTGCCGTACCAGAGCACGCCGCGGTCGACGATGGACTGCGCCAGCGCCCGGAAGTGGTCGGCCACCCATTGTTCGCGCACGGCCTCGGGCTGGTCGGGAAAGCACAGTTCCAGGTTGCGGCGCACGATGCGCGCGCGCGACTTGGCTAGCCGGGGCGCCAGCCAGCCCAGCACGGCGCCGATGCGCAGGCGCGTCGACGGCTTGATACGGCCGAACCATTTCAGCAGGGAGACCAGCGTGCGCGTTTTTTTATCGTTCATGGATGCGGAATGAGACCGGGCGGCGGGATCGGCGGAAAGGCTCAGGCGGCCGGGGGCGGCGGTTCGGCGCCGGGCGCCGGGCTGGCGCCGCGCGGGGTCTTGTAGCGGTTGTAGCTCCAGAGGTACTGGTCGGGGCAGCGGCGGATCAGCGTTTCCATTGCGGCGTTGATGAGCGCGGCCTGGGCCTCGGGCTCGGCCGGCAGCGGCTCGGGCACCCTGACGTAGTGGATGCGCCAGCCGCGGCCCTTGGGCAGGCGTTCGCCGGCGGTGAGGATGATGGGGACATTGGTCTGCGACGCGAGCTTGCCGGGCAGTGTCATGGTGTAGGCCAGGCGTCCGAAGAAGGGCACCCACACGCCGTCGCCCACGCTGGGGGCCTGATCGGGCAGCATGCCGACGGATTCGCCGCGGCGCAACGCGCGCACGAATTCGCGCACGCCCTGCATGGTGGCGGGCACCGCATTGACGGCCGAGCTGTTGCGCGCCGTTTCCAGCAGCGGCGCCAGCGCTTGCTTGCGCGGGGGGCGGAACATCACCGTCATGGGCATCTGGCGGGCCAGATAGCGGGCGGTGATCTCGAAGCAGCCCAGGTGGGGGGTCAGAAAGAGAATGCCCCGGTTTTCGGCGCGGGCGGCGGCGACGACGTCGTCATCGTCCGAGACCACCTGCGCCAGGCTTTCCTGGTTGCGGAACCAGACGCGGGGATTTTCGAGGATCATCGCGCCGGCTTCGGCCGCTGCGCGCCGGGCGAATGCCGCGCCGGGGTAGCCGGCCTGCGCCGCGTTGGCCTGCAGGCGCCGCCGGTACTTGCCCGGCAAGGCGTAGATGGCGCGTCCCGCGAACCGCCCGATCGCATGCGCGACGGGGAGCGGCAGGGCGGCAAAAAGTCGGAACAGGGGCAGCAACATGCTTCAAAAGGTTGAAATCGGGCAGGGTAATACCGCTGATCGAGGCATATGGATACACCCCGGCTGCAAGCATAAGAACGGCATTTTCGCTTAAAATGCGCCCAGTCGCCGAGTTAACCGACAACTTGCGGGGCGACGGCAAGGGCAAAGCGCTTAGCGCGGCCCACGCCAAATCCGCTAAAGCGTCGCGCCCAGTTGGCATTGTCATGCAGACCGGGGTGCAACGCGCCTCGAGAACCTATGCGCCGGCAAGACCGGACACTAAGGACGCATCTGTGGCCAACAACGATTTTCTCTTTACTTCCGAATCCGTCTCCGAAGGGCACCCCGACAAGGTTGCCGATCAGATCTCCGATTCGATCCTCGACGCCATCTTCACGCAAGATCCGAACGCGCGTGTCGCAGCCGAAACGCTGTGCAACACCGGCTTGGTCGTGCTGGCTGGCGAAATCACCACCACCGCCAACGTCGACTATATCCAGGTCGCGCGCGACACGATCCGCCGCATCGGCTATGACAACACCGAGTACGGCATCGACTACAAGGGTTGCGCGGTGCTGGTCGCCTACGACAAGCAGTCGCCCGACATCGCGCAGGGCGTGGACCGCAGCTCGGAAGACTACCTGAACCAGGGCGCGGGCGACCAAGGCCTGATGTTCGGCTACGCCTGCGACGAAACCCCCGACCTGATGCCCGCCCCGATCTGGTACGCGCACCGCCTGGTGCAGCGCCAAAGCGAACTGCGCAAGGACGGCCGCCTTGGCTGGCTGCGCCCGGACGCCAAGTCGCAGGTCACGTTCCGCTACGTCGACGGCCGTCCCGCCGAAGTCGACACCGTCGTGCTGTCGACCCAGCATGCGCCGGAAGTCTCGCAAGAGACCATCCGCGAAGCGGTCATCGAAGACATCATCAAGCCCAGCTTCCCCGAAGGCCTGATCACGCCCAAGACCAAGTTCCTGGTCAACCCGACCGGCCGCTTCGTCATTGGCGGTCCGCAAGGCGATTGCGGCCTGACCGGCCGCAAGATCATCGTCGACACGTATGGCGGCGCTTGCCCGCACGGCGGCGGCGCGTTCTCGGGCAAGGATCCGTCCAAGGTCGACCGTTCGGCCGCCTACGCCGCCCGCTACGTGGCCAAGAACATCGTGGCCGCCGGTCTGGCGCGCCAGTGCCAGGTGCAGGTCAGCTACGCCATCGGCGTGGCCGAACCCATCAACATCACCGTCTACACGGAAGGCACGGGCGTCATTCCCGACGACCAGATCGCCAAGCTGGTGCGCGAGCACTTCGACCTGCGTCCGAAGGGCATCGTGAACATGCTGGACCTGCTGCGCCCGATCTACACCAAGACCGCCGCCTACGGCCACTTCGGCCGCGCCGAGCCCGAGTTCTCGTGGGAAGCCACGGACAAGGTCCAGGAACTGAAGAAGTCCGCCTGACGCGAACCGCGACCCCGGTTAAAAAAAGCGCCCGATCCGATCGGGCGCTTTTTCTTTTTCAGAGTCCCCAGGCCGACAGGTCCGGATGCCGCGGCACGGGCGACAGCACCGCTTCAAGCGCCGCCGCGCAATCGAGCAGCGCGGCATCGGCGCCCGCGGGCGCCAGCAATTGCACGGCGCTCGGCAAGCCCTGCGCGTCCAGGCCTGACGGCAGCGCTATCGCCGCCGCGCCCAGGAAGTTGGCCGGGCGCAGCAGCTTGCCCAGGCCGGCGTGGCGCGTGTCCTGCGCGTCCAGCGCCTGCGCGGCCTGATCGATCGCGGGCATGAGCAGGGCGTCGATGCCCTGCATGGCCTGCCCGAAGACCGCCATGTCGGCCTGGCGGCGCGACAGCGCGGCCTCGTAACTGGCCTGCGTGATCCGGCCGCCAGCGGCGATGCGCGCGCGCACCACGTCCCACAACGGTTGCGACAGGTCTTCGGCCAGCGCGCCGAAATGCCGATAGGCCTCGTAGGCCAGCACCAGCGAGTTGTCGTCGGCCATGCGGGCAAAGGACAGCGACGCGGGCGGGTGCCAGGCGGTGGGCATATAGCCGGCCTGCGCCAGGCGATGCTGCGCCGCGTGCCACGCTTGCAGCGCCTCGTCGGTAAGCGGGGCGGGCCAGGACTGCGGCGCCAGCACGGCGACGGCGCCCGGCTTGCGGGGGGCGCTGTGCCGCAGGCTGGTGAAGCAGGTGGCGGGCAGCGCAAGCGTGGCGGCGTCATCGACGTCCGGCGCGGCCAGCAGTTGCGTAAGCAGACGCGCGTCGGCGACGGTGCGCGCAATCGGGCCCAGCACGTCCAGCGTTTCCGACAGTGGCAGGCAGCCGGCCCGGCTGATGAGACCGGAGGACGGCTTGTAGCCGACCACGCCGTTCAGCGCCGCCGGCGCGCGCACGGAGCCGCCCGTGTCGCCGCCCAGCGCGATGGGGGCCAGCCCCGCGGCCACGGCCACGCCCGCGCCGCTGGACGAACCGCCCGGCGCGCGCGCCACGGTGGCGTCCCATGGATTGCGGGCGGTGCCCTGCGTCGGATTCTGTCCCGACAGCCCGAACGCGAATTCCGTCATGCGCGTCTTGCCCAGAATCACCATGCCCGCTGCCGCCAGTCCGCGTGCCGCGGCGGCGGTCTCGGTGCTGACGACGCCTGCGCGCGCCTGAGAGCCGCCGCTGACGACGGTGCCTTCCCACTGCACGCTGTCCTTGAGCGCGACGGGCACGCCATGCAGGGGCCCAGCGCAAATGCCGGCGTCCAGCAGCCGGTCCGCCGCGTCGGCCTGCGCCAGCGCGCGCTCGGCCGTGACCACGCTGTAGGCCGCCAGCGCCGCGCCGCGTTCGATCCGGTCAAGGAAATGCAGGGTGAGATCGCGCGAGCGCAGCTTGCGCTCGCGGATGGCGCGGGCAAGCTGGCGCGCATCCTGGAAATGCAGGTCGATGTCTTGGGCGGGCATAAGTCTCATCGAAAAGGAAAAAGCCTTCCGGTCCGCGGCGGGACCGGAAAGCGATGTGTGGGAAGGGCGCGAGAAGAGGACGGCCTATTTCAGGACCTGGCCCTTCGTCTCGGGCATGCGGATGAAGGTGATCAGCGTGATCACGGCGCCAGCCAGCACGTAATAGAAGAACCAGCGCTCCATGCCCTTGCTTTGCAGCCAGGTCAGCAGGTAGGGCGTGGTGCCGCCCAGCAGCGCGACGACCAGGTTGTACGGCGTGCCAATGCCGACGGCGCGCACGCTGGTGGGAAACTGTTCGGACATGATGGCGGGCGCAATCGCGGTGTACATCGCGTACAGCACCAGCCCGAACAGCTCGACCGCCAGGATCGAACCGAACGACGGCCCGAGCGTGGTCATGACCGGGTAGAAGAAGATCAGGTAGCCTGCGGCAAAGAAGATGAGCTGCGGCTTGCGGCCGATGCGGTCGGACAGCATGCCGAACAGCGGCTGCACCAGCATGAACACGATCAGCGCGACGGTGTTGGCCGCAAACGCGGTCTTGGGATCGGCGCCAACCTGCCGGATGGCATAGGTGGGCACGTAGGCCACGAAGATGTAGAACGCAAACGTGGTCAGGACCGAGAAGCCGACGATGCGCAGCACTTCGTGCGGGTGGTCGCGCAGCAGCGTGCGCAGCGGCTGCTTTTCAACGCCGGCCTTCTTGGCGTGCGAGAACGCTTCGGTTTCCGGGATGGCGCGGCGGATCCACATGCCGGCCAGGCCGCCCAGCGCGCCCAGCATGAACGGGATGCGCCAGCCCCACTCGGCCATGTCGGCCTTGGTGAGAACGGTGGTGAGGATCCAGCCCACGGCCGAGGCGGCCAGGATGCCGACCGCGGCGCTGAAGAACACGAAGCTGGAGTAGAAGCCGCGCTTGTTGGGCGGCGCCATTTCCGCCAGAAAGGTCGTGGCCGAGGCATACTCTCCGCCCAGCGACAGGCCTTGCAGCAGGCGCGCGGCGGTCAGCAGCAGGGGAGCAGCGATGCCGATGGTGGCGTAGGTGGGCGTGATGGCGATGATGAGCGAGCCGCCCGCCATCATGAGGATCGTCAGGCCCAGCGCGGCCTTGCGGCCATAGCGGTCCGAGAAGATGCCCAGCACCCAGCCGCCGACGGGACGCATGAAAAAGCCCACCGCAAAGATGCCGAACGTCGCGAGCAGGGCGGTGGTTTCGTTGCCCGGCGGAAAGAACTGGCTGGAAAAGAAGATGGCGAACGACGCGTAGATGGTCCAATCGAACCATTCCACCGCATTGCCTACACTACCGGCCAGAATCGTGCGGCCGCGCGAAACGGGCGGGGCGCTTGCCCCTTGCGCCTGACGCAAGGTTGCGGATGTGCTGCTCATGACGTCCTCAAAGTGGGTTTTGTTTTTTGGTCAAATAGACCAATAAAATTTGTGTTTTTATCAATGCGCGAACGTTAGATTAATGAATATGGTCACGTCAAGTAAGGGTAATTCCCTAATCGGCGCGTTGGACGAGACGGATCTCGCGTGTCTCGTCGCGCTGCAGGCGCAGCCCCGCGCTTCCTGGCGGGAGCTGGGCGCGGCGACCGGCATCGCAGAGCGAACCGTGGCGCGGCGCATCAAGCGCCTGATGGACGCGGACGCGCTGCGCGTCATCGCGGAGCCGGATCCGCTGGCCACCGGGCGCGGCGTGGTGCTGCACGCGTGGGTGCGCTGCCGCTCGGGCCGCGTGCCGGACGTGGCCGAGCGTCTGGCGCGGCTGGACATCAGCCAGCTCGTCGTGACGTTGGCCGGATCGGCCGACCTGATGGCCGAGCTGACGCTTGCCGACGCGGCTGACATGCCGGATGTGGTGACCCGCGTGCTGCCGTCCATCGATGGGGTCGAACACGTGGAGGCGCGGCTGGTGCTGCGGCCATTCCGGCGCGCGGGCCAGTGGCGCATCCAGCCGCAGGCCTGCGGCGATGCGGACGCGCCGCGGCTGTCGCCGCCCGCGGCGTTGACGGATCCCGAACAGCGCATGGTGACGCACCTGATGCGCGACGGGCGCGCCAGCCTGGCTGAATTGGCCGAGCGTTCCGGCGTCAGCGAACCGACCGCGCATCGCCTGCTGCAGAACCTGGTGGAGCGCCGCGCGCTGAGCTTTCGCGTCGAAGTCGAGCCGGCGTTGGTGGGCTTTCCGGTAGAGGCGGTGATTTCCGTGCAGGTGCGGCCGCAGGCGGTCGACGCGCTGGCCGCGCATCTGGCGCTGGACCCCAACACGCGCTGCCTGTTCGGCACCAGTGGCGCCTCGCAGCTCTTCTGGCATGTGCTGTGCCGCGACAGCCTGCATCTGTGGGACGTGGTGACGCGCCGGCTGGGCGAGCTGGACGGTGTGCTGAACAGCGATGTGGGCGTGGTGATGCGCGCGCACAAGCGTTGCGGCATTGTGCGCGCGGGGGCGCGGCTGGATCCGGACGCGGCGTGACGGGGAGACGGCGGCCGGCGGGGCAGCCGCCTTGCCGCCGCCCCGCCGGTCAGGCGCCCAGGTACGCGCGGGCCAGCGCGCCGTCCTGCGCGATGTCGGCCGCAGCGCCGTGCGCCGCAACCCGGCCGGATTCCAGCACGTACGCGCGGTCGGCCAGCGACAGCGCCAGCGCGGCCATCTGATCCACCAGCAGGATCGTCATCGATTCCTTGCGCAGCCGGTCCAGCGCCTCGAACAGCTCGTCGATGATCTTGGGCGCCAAGCCCAGCGACGGCTCGTCCAGCAGCAGGATCACGGGCTTGGCCATCAGGCCGCGCGCAATCGCCAGCATCTGCTGCTCGCCACCGGAAAGCAGTCCCGCGCGCTGGTGCAGCCGTTCGCGCAGGCGCGGAAAGCGCGTCAGCATTTCCTCGACGCGCGCCTCGCGGTCCTCCGGATGCAGGAAGGCGCCCAGCCGGATGTTGTCCAGCACGCTCAGCCCCGGAAACACCTGGCGGCCTTCGGGCACCAGCACCAGGCCGCGCGCGACGATGCGGTCCGCGGCCAGGCCGTGCAGTTCCTGGCCCTGCAGGTGCATGCCGCCCTGCGCCGGCCGGTGCAGCCCTGCCAGCGTGCGCATCAGCGTGGATTTGCCCGCGCCGTTCGCGCCCAACAGCGCCACCATCTCGCCCTGCCTGACCTGCAGATCGATCCCGTGCAGCACGGGGTTGGCGCCGTAGCCGGTTGTCAGGTTGCCCACGCCCAGCACCTCGGGCGGCAGCGCCTCGCCCGCCGGCCTGTGCCGAGCGGCCGGCGCACGGCGCGCGGCCTCGTCGCCCAGGTAGGCTTGCCGCACCTCGGGGGATTGCTGGATCTCGGCGACGCTGCCCTGCGCCAGTTCGCGTCCGGCGTCGATCGCCACGATGTGATCGGACACGCCCATCACCAGCGTCATGTCGTGCTCGACCAGCAGCACGCCCGCGCCCGCGTCGGCGATGCGCCGCAGCAGTCCGGCCAGCCGCGTCTTGTCCTCGCGCGAGAGGCCCGCCGCGGGCTCGTCCATCAGCAGCACGTCAGCGTCGGTGGCCAGTGCCCGCGCAATTTCCACCAGCCGCCGGTCCACGTGGGGCAGGTCGGCCGCGGCAATGTCCAGCGCGCCTTCGTAGCCGCAGAACGCGAGCAGGGCGCGCGCACGTTCGCGCACGTCGGCCGCCAGGTATCGGTGCGAGGCCAGCAGCCCGCCCAGGCGGCCGCGCAACATGCCCAGCGCGACGTTGTCCTCGACGCTCAACGTGTCAAAGAGCTGCGAGGTCTGGTAGGTGCGGGCGATGCCGCTGCGCGCCACGCGGTGGGCCGCCAGCGCGGCCAGCGGCGCATCGCCCAGCTTCACGTTGCCGCTGGTCGGCTGGTAGTAGCCGCTCAGCATGTTGATGACGGTGGACTTGCCCGCGCCGTTGGGGCCGATCAGCGCGGTCACGGCGCCGGGCGGCACGGTGAACGACACCGCCTGCACCGCGCGCACGCCGCCGAAGGTCATGGTGAGCGCGTCGGCATGCAGCGTGCGGCGCGACCGCGCGGACGTGGGCATGGCGCCGTGGCGGGGCGCCAGACCCTGCGTCTGCGCGCGCCGGCGCCAGCGCGCCAGCAGTCCGGCGGCGCCTTCCGGCGCGGCCCACAGCACCACCAGCAGGAAGGCGCCGAAGAATAGCAGGCGGTATTCCTCCAGGCTGGACAGCATTTCCGGCAGCAGGCCCACCACCACCGCGCCGAGCAGCGGTCCGGCCAGCGAGCCCGCGCCGCCGATCGTCACCGCCAGCACGAACAGGATGGACTGCATGAAGTTGAAGTTGTGCGGCGTGATCATGCCGGTCAGCGGCGCATACAGGCCGCCGGCCAGCCCGACCACGGCGGCCGACACCATGAAGGCCACCGCCTTGACCGCCAGCGGATTGATGCCGATCGATTCGCTGGCCGTCTCGCTGTCCTTGACCGCGCGCATGGCCGCGCCCCATGTGCCGCGCGACAGCAGCGCGTAGCCGATCAGCGCGGCAAACACCGCCACGATGGCCAGCATGGCCACGCCGCGGTCGCCGCCCAGGCTGCCGATGGCGGGCTGCACGATGCCCATCAGGCCGTTCTGGCCGCCGGTGAGGGCGCCGCCCTCGATCAGCGCGTGCTCCACGATGAAGCCGAAGGCAATCGTGATCATCGCCAGGTAGGGGCCTTTCACGCGCAGCGCCGGCACCGCGAGCAGCAGGCCGAACGCGGCGCACACCAGCGCGGCGGCCGGCCACGCCAGCCAGAAGCTCCACCCGGCCTGGCCGGTCAGGATGGCGACCGTGTAGGCGCCGATGGCGTAAAAGCCCGCGTGGCCGAACGACATCTGGCCGGTCAGGCCCAACAGCACGTTCAGGCCGATGCCGGCCAGCGCCAGCAGCGCCACGTTGCCCAGCACGAAGACGTAGTAGCCGTTGACGGTGGCCGCCAGCATCAGGGCCACCGCGGCCAGCAGGGCGTACAGCGCCGGCGGCAGCCAGCGCATTGCGGATTGCGTGTTCATCAGACCTTCCTCACATCGGCGCGCCCGAACAGGCCATTGGGCAGCACGGCCAACATGACGATCACCAGCGTGAAGCTGATGATCTGCGTGTACCCCGACCCCAGCGCCACGGTGATCAGCGCTTTGACCACGCCGAACAGGAGGCCCGCGATCATCACGCCCCACGCGCTGGTGATGCCGCCCAGGATGGCGACCACGTAGGCCTTCAGCCCGAACAGCGTGCCCATGTCCGCCGTCACGTTAAAGAGCGGCGCGACCAGCGCGCCGGCCACGCCCGCGAACAGCGTGGATACCGCGAAGGCGGCCATGATGGCGTGGCGCACGGGGATGCCCATGAGCCGCGCGGCGTTCGGATTCTGCACCACGGCAAGCAGCGCCACGCCCCAGCGGGTACGGCGCGACAAGGTGTGCAGCGCCGCCGCCAACGCCAGTCCGACCACCGGAATCAGCAGTTGCAGCGGGTAGATGCCCAGCCCCAGCCCGCCGATTTCAAGCGGCGCTTGCGCCAGCGGCGACGGCAGGCTGCGCGGCTCCTTGCCGAACGTGAACATGACCACGTTGTCCAGCACAATGCCCAGCGCCACGGTGGACATAAGCCACGCGTTCGAGCCGCGGCTGGCAAACGGCCTGACCGCCAGCCGTTCCACGACCAAGCCGTAGAGCGCGCACAGCGCCAGGGCGAACACCAGCGCGATGGCCAGCGGCCAGCCCAGCGTCTGAGCGAACGTGTAGGTCAGCACGGCGCCCAGCATCATGGAGCTGCCCTGGGCGAAATTCACCGTCCCGGACACGGCGTAGGTCAGGTAAAAGCCCAGGGCCATCAGGCCGTACATGCTTCCCAGGCCCAGGCCGCTGACGATGGCGGACATCAACAACATGCGCGTCTCCCGCGTGGTCCGGCCGCGTTACTGCGCGCCCTTGACGGGCAGGATGCGGTTGTCGATGAAGTGCGTCCAGACGTAGTCGTCCTGGCGCAGCGCGTCGTGCGTGGCCGGCGTGAAGGGCTGCTCGTACGTCTTGATCAGGCCTTCGTACTTGCCGATCTTGTAGAAGCCCTGGCGCACCGCGTCGCCGTCGGTGGAACCGGCCTGCGCGATGGCCAGCGCGGCTAGCTGCATGCCGTCGTAGGCGTTGGCCACGCCCACGGCGGGCGTGATGTCCTGCGGTCCCTTGATGTCGGAATACTTGGCCTTGAGCGCCTGCATCACCTTCTCGCCCACCGGTCCCTGCTTGCCGAAGAAGCTGTAGGTCTGCACGAAGTGCACGTCCTTGGCATTGGGACCGGCCAGTTCCGTGAAGCGGCCGCCGGCAGGGCCCCAGTGCGAGACGACCGGCACCTTCCAGCCCATGCGGTCCAGCGACTTCACCACCTGCGCCGACGGGCCCACGTTGCCCACGAGGAACAGGGTGTCGGCGCCCGCGGCCTTCAAGCGGCTCAGTTGCGGCACGATGTCCAGGTCATTGGGCTGGAATTTCTCGACGCCGGCGGGCGTGACCTTGGCCGCGGCCAGCGCGGCGTTCAGGCCTTTTTCGTTGGACTCGCCCCACGGGTTGTTCACCAGGATCATGCCGGGCTTGGCGCTCTGGAACGTCTTTTGCGCGTACTGCACCATCGCGCTGTCGACGATCTCGTCCATCGCGGACACGCGGAACACGAAGTTGGGGTTGCCCTTGTTCTGCGTGATGGCGGTGCCGGCGGCCCACGGGCCCATGAACGGCACCTTTTCCTGGTTCACGATGGGCACAATGGCCATGGAGACCGGCGTGTCCAGGCCGCCAAACAGCACGGCAACCTTTTCCTTGTAGATCAGCTCGCGCGCGGCGGCCATGCCCTTGGCGGGATTGCCTTCGTCGTCGCGGCGTACCAGCACGACCTGGCGGCCGCCCAGAAGGCCGCCGCGCGCGTTGATCTCGTCGATGGCGACCGTCATGCCGCGCGTGAGCGCTTCGCCCGCGCGCGCCGACTCCCCGGACAGCGCGGTGATCAGGCCGATCTTGATCGGGTCCGCGGCCAGCGCCGGCTGCGTGGCCAGGCCCGCGGCGAAAAGGGCGGCGGCGGTCGCGCGACGCATGAAGGAACGACGGGTCGGGGTCATCGGGACACTCCTGAAAAAGTGGAATGAATCTTGCATGGGGTTAAGTGCTGCTTCGTTCCCTCATGCAAGATCCATGCCACCTGTTCCGCGCCGCCTGCCGTATGCCGACTTCGCCCCGCCGCCGCAGGGCGCGGGCGGCGCAGACGGGGTTTGTGCACACCGATGCCAGGATTTTGTCGCCAAAACCGCAGCGATTTTGTTCACAATCATGCTTCAGGATTTGCACCAAAATGAATCCATCCTCGCTTCAAAGCACTAAACCGGGGCGCGACGATCAGTCCCCGTGGACGCCGCAACCCCTGGCCTGCCACGGCCGCTTTCCGTATCGCGGCATCGCCGGCCGCGCCGATTATTCGTGGCCCAACGGCGCGCGCCTGGCTGTGTACCTGGGGTTCAACATCGAGCACTTCGCCTTCGGAGAGGGGCTGGGCGCCGAGCTGGGCCCGCCGTCTCCGCATCCGGACGTCCTGAACTACGCCTGGCGCGAATACGGCAACCGCGTGGGGGCCTGGCGCTGTCTGGAACTGTTCGACGAACTGCGCCTGCCGGCCGGCGTGCTGATCAATACCGCGCTGTACGAGCACTGCCCGGAACTGGTGGATGCCTTTCTTGCGCGCGGCGACGAGCTGATCGGCCACGGGTACAGCAACGCGCACCGGCAGGGCGGGCTGCCCGAATCCGAGGAGCGCGCGCTGCTTGCGCATTGCCGCGACCGCATCCTGCGGCATGCGGGCAGCGAGCCGGCTGGCTGGCTGTCGCCCTGGATCTCCGAGAGCCACGCGACGCCCGACCTGCTGGCCGAGGCGGGCTACCGGTACACGCTGAACTGGTGCCATGACGACCAGCCGATGCGCATGCGCACCCGCGCGGGCGACCTGTGGGCGATTCCGTATCCGCAGGAGCTCAACGACATTCCGATGATCATGGGCCGCAAGATGGACGCGCGCGATTTTGCCGATATGATCCTTGACCAGTTCGAGGAAATGCGCGCGCAGGCGGTCCGCCAGCCGCTGGTCATGGGGATCGCGCTGCATCCGTACATCGTCGGCCAGCCGTACCGGCTGCGTCACCTGCGGCGCGCGCTGGCGCCGCTGGCCGCCGCCCGCGACCGGGGCGAGATCTGGTTCACCACGCCGGGCGAGATCTGCCGGCACGTGGACAGCCTGCCGCCGGGCGTGATCGACTAGGCGCTGTCCCGCCACCTTGATGTGTTTCCCTTGTTGACCCGAGTCCCGCATGTCCACCAAAAGCGCCGCCAAACCCCGCAGTCCCGCCACCGCGCGGTCCAAGTCCGCCAAGCCCGCCGCGGACGATGACGTCCTGCCCGACGCCGACATGGAGCGCCGCATCTGCGAAGCGGTCTACGAAAGCGTGATGAGCCAGCGGCTCACGCCCGGCACCAAGCTGCCCGAAGCCGCGATCTGCGAACTGTTCGGCGTGTCGCGGTCGGTGGCCCGCAAGGCGTTGCAGCGGCTGGCGCACGAGCATGTGGTGGACCTGCATCACAACCGCGGCGCGGTGGTGGCCGAACCCACGCCTGAAGACACCCGCCAGATCTTCCAGGCGCGCCGCGCGCTGGAAGCCGCGCTGCTGCCGCTGGCCGCGGCCCGCGCCACGCGCGCCGACTACGCCTCGCTGCGCCGGCAGCTGCGCGACGAGCACGCGCTGCTGCATCGCGCCGGGCAACCGGCCTGGGCGCGGCAGGCCAGCGCCTTTCACGTCCGCCTGGGCGAACTGTCCGGCAACACCATCCTGCACGGCTACCTGGCCGAGCTGGTGTCGCGCTGTTCGCTCATCGTGGCGCTGTACGAGCCGCCGGGCAATGCCGCCTGCGAACACGGTGAACACGTGCTGATCGTGGACATGCTGGAGCGCGGCGACGTGGCTGAAGCCGTGCGGATCAACGACAACCACCTTGCGGACCTGGAGCGGCGCATCAGCCTGGAGCGCCCGCAGCCCGCGCAAACCCTTGCCCAGATGCTGGGACTGGCCTGATATGGAAATCGACTTCGACGCTATCACCGAGTACCAGCGCTACAAGCTGATGGCCAGCCTGATCGTGCCCCGGCCGATCGCGCTGATCACCACGCTGTCCGAGACAGGCGTGGTCAACGCCGCGCCGTTCAGCATGTTCAACATGCTGGGCGAGGACCCGCCCATCGTGATGGTCAGCATCAACCGCCTGGAAGACGGCGGCCTGAAGGACACGGCGGTCAACATCGCGCGGGACAAGGAATTCGTGGTCCACCTGACCGACGAGGCCATGGCGGAAAAGATGCACCGCTGCGGCGACCGCCTGCCGTCCGATGTCAGCGAACTGGCGCATGCGGGCCTGGACGCCGCGCCCAGCCACCGCGTGGCGCCGCCGCGCATCGTGCAGGCCCCCGTTGCGTTCGAGTGCACGCTCTTTGAAACCCTGGAGACAGCCAGCCGCCAGATCTTCATCGGCCAGGTCCGCTGGCTGCATGCGCGTGACGGGCTGATCGACACGGAAACGTGGCGCGTGCGGCTGCAGGACTACTTTCCGGTGGGGCGGTTTGGCGCCAGCTTCTATGTGCGCACGCGCGACCGCTACGCCATCGACGCGGACAGCGCGCCCGCGGGCGCTGCCGCCCGCACGCCCATCGACGAGATCTGAGCGCTCACCACACCGCGGCGTCCGAGCCCGGCGCGCGCACGCGGCGCGCAAAGCGCCGCGACAGGAAGTCGACGAAGGCCAGCGTCTTGGCCGGCAGGTTCAGCCGTTCCGGATAGAGGGCGTGGATGTCGGCGGGCGGGGTGTGCCAGTCCGTCAGGACCTCGCGCAGCCGGCCTTCGCGCAGGTGTGCCGCCGTTTCCCATTCGGAGCGCATGACGATGCCGTGGCCGTCCAGCGCCCATTCCAATGCGCTCTGGCCGTCGTTCGAGCTGACCGGCCCGCGCACCTTCACGGTTTCCGCGCGGGCGCCCGATTCCAGCCGCCAGGTGCCGTAGGCCACGTCGTTCTCGCGCACGACGATGCAGCGGTGGCGCTGCAGGTCGCCGGGCGTGCGCGGCTCGCCATGCGTCTCCAGGTAGCGGGGCGATGCGCACAGCAGGCGCCGGTTGGACGCGATCCGGCGTGCCGTCAGCCGCGCATCGGGCAGGTCGCCGAACCGCACCGCCACGTCAAAGCCTTCCTCGATCAGGTTCAGCGGCCTGTCGGTCAGCCGCATCTGCACTTCCACTTCGGGGTACTGCCGGCAAAAGTCCGAGACGGCCGGCACGATGTGGGCCCGTCCGAAGCCGAACGTGGCGTTCAGCCGCAGCAGCCCCTGGGGCTGGGCGCGCGCGCTGGACACCGATCGCTCCAGCGCCTGCAGGTCGGCCAGGATGCGGGATCCCTCGGCAAGATACAGCTCGCCTTCCTGCGTCACGCTGACCCGGCGGGTGGTGCGGTTCAAAAGGCGCACCCCCAGGCGCTGCTCCAGCTTGGCCAGGCGCGTGCTGACCGCGGGCGGGGTCAGTCCCAGTTCGCGGGCGGTGGCGGACAGGTTGCCGTGCTTGACCACGAGCGAGAAAAAGGCGAGATCAGAGAGCGCATCCATGGCTATTTATAAATCCGATTTAACAAAGCTTTATTTTTTCTCCGAATTATAAGAACCGACTGGGTCTATACACTGGGTTCACCGATACAGAGCCGCACCCACGCGGCCAACCGAGGAGACCCGAAAAATGAAGACAGCCAGATTGGCCGGCGCATTGTGCGCCGCCCTTGCCGCATCCTGTTGGGCCCATTCCGCCGCCGCCAGCAACGCCTTTCCCGAGCGTGCGGTGACGCTGATCGTGCCGTTCGCGCCGGGCGGCAGCGTGGACATCGCGGCCCGCCTGATCTCCGACGCGTGGGCCAAGGAACTGGGGCAGAGCGTGATCGTTGAGAACCGCGCCGGCGCGTCCGGCAACATCGGCATGACGGCCGTGGCGCGCGCCGAGCCCAACGGCTACACGCTGGGCATCAACACCATGTCGCTGGCCATCAATCCGGCGCTCTTCAAGACCATGCCGTTCGATACCGCGAAGGACTTGCGGTCCGTGGGCACGGTGGGCACGTCGCAGCATGTGCTGACGGTCACCAACGCGTTGCCCGTGCAGTCGGTGAGCGAACTGCTGGCCTATGTGCGCGCCCGTCCCGCCAACGACCTGAGCTTTGGTTCGGCCGGCACCGGCAGCACGTTCCACATGGCGGCCGAGTTGTTCAAGTCCGTTTCCAAGACGCAGATCATGCACGTGCCATACAAGGGCGGCGGTCCGGCCATGCTGGACACGATCAGCGGACAGGTGCAGATGAGCTTTCCGGTGCTGTCCGCGGCCAAGCCGCAGGTCGATGGCAAGAAGCTGCGCGCGCTCGGGGTGACGGGCACGGCGCGTTCGCCGCTGCTGCCCGACGTGCCGACCATCGCCGAGTCCGGCCTGCCCGGCTACGAATTCAACACCTGGTTCGTCATCAGCGCGCCGGCCGGGACGCCGCAGCCGGTCATCGACACGCTGAACGCCAAGCTTGGCCAGGCGCTGAAATCGGCCGCGCTGACGCAGCGCATGCAGAAAGAGGGCTTCGAACCCCTGATCACGTCGCCGGACAAGACCGATGCGATGGTGGCCGCGGAGATGACGCGCTGGTCCGGCATCGTCAAGGAAGCCGGGATCGAGGCGAATTGATCGCCTTCCAAGGTTTAACGCGCACTACCCGCCCGCGCGCGCCGCGGGCGCATTCTTCAAGCAAGGAAGCACAGACATGCCCGGCATGACGCTATACGACAAACTGGTGGCCAGCCATGAGGTGGCCCGGATCGACGGCGAGCACGTGCTGCTCTACGTCGACCTGCACATCATGAACGAGTACACCAGCCCGCAAGCCTTCAGCGGCCTGGCCGCGCGCGGCCGGGGCGTGTTGCGGCCGGGTCAGCAGATGGCGGTGGTGGACCACATCATCCCCACGCATCCCGTGCCGTCCGCGCTGCGCGTGATCGCCGATGACGCCTCGTCGCGCCAGGCGCTGAACCTGAAGCGCAATTGCGACGAACAGCGCATCGCGCTCTTTGACACCACCGATCCGCTGCAGGGCATCGAGCACGTCATCGCGCCGGAACACGGCATGATCCTGCCCGGCATGGTGGTGCTGTGCGGCGATAGCCACACCACCACGTATGGCGCGCTGGGCGCCCTGGGCTTTGGCATCGGGACGAGCGAAGTCGAGCACATTCTGGCGACGCAGACGCTGGTGTACCGCGTGGCGCGCAACATGCGGATCCGGATCGACGGCACGCTGCCGGCGCATGTGTCGGCCAAGGATCTGGTCATCTACATCGTGCACCGCATCGGCGCGCAGGGCGCGCGCGGCCATGCCGTGGAGTTCTGCGGCGAGGCCGTGGCCGCGCTGTCCGCCGAAGCGCGCATGACCTTGTGCAACATGACGGTCGAGGCCGGCGCGCGCGCCGCGCTGATCGCACCGGACGCCGTCACCGACGCCTACGTCACGGCGCACGCGCCGCAGCTGCGCGGCGCATTGCTGGACGAAGCGCGCGCCTGGTGGGCCACGCTGCGCTCGGACGACGGCGCGCACTTCGATGTGGAACACGTGTTCGACGCGAGCCGCATTGCGCCCTTCGTGACGTGGGGCACGAGCCCGGACCAGGCGATTGCCGTCGACGGCGCGGTGCCCGATCCGCGCGACGAGCCGGACACGCTGGCCCGGCTGGCGCTGGAGAAGGCGATGGACTATATCGGCCTTGCCGCCGGCGAGCCGATCGCCGGCGTGCCGATCGATCGGGTGTTCATCGGCTCCTGTACCAATGGCCGAATCGAGGACCTGCGCGTCGTGGCGGGTCTGGCGCGCGGCAGGAAGGTGGCCGCGGGGGTGCGCGCGATGGTGGTGCCGGGGTCCGGCGCCGTGCGCGCCCAGGCCGAAGCCGAGGGGCTGGCGGCCGACCTGATCGCGGCGGGCTTCGAATGGCGCCAGCCCGGCTGTTCGATGTGCCTGGCGATGAACGACGACGTGCTGCGCCCGGGCGAGCGCTGCGCATCCACCACCAACCGGAATTTCGAGGGACGTCAGGGGCGGGCAGGGCGCACGCACCTGATGAGTCCCGCCATGGCCGCCGCCGCCGCGCTGGCCGGCCGTATCGTCGACGTGCGCGCATGGGGAGACGCCAAATGACTGCAATGATCGAAGGCGTGGCCGCGCCGCTGCCGTATTCCAATCTGGACACCGACCAGATCATGCCCAAGCAGTTTCTGCGCATCATCGACAAGGCCGGGCTGGACAAGGGCCTGCTGTACGACCTGCGCTTTGACGAACAGGGCGCGCCGCGGCCGGACTGCGTGCTGAATCAGCCGGCCTATGCGGGCGCCAGCATTCTTGTGGCGGGCCCCAACTTCGGCTGCGGCTCCAGCCGTGAACACGCCGTCTGGGGCCTGCAGCAGTTCGGCATCCGGGCGGTGATCGCGTCCAGCTTTGGCGAGATCTTCTATTTCAACGCGCTCAACAACGGCTTGCTCTTGGTGACGCTGCCGCCCGCCGAGGTCGACGCGCTGCTCTCGAAGGTGTCCAATACCCCGGCGTCCGGATCCAACCGCGTCGGCATCGACGTGATCGCCGGCCAGGTGCGCGCCGCCGATGGCTGGCAGGCCCGCTTTGACCTGCCGGCGCGGCATCGCAACATGTTCGCGCAGGGGCAGGACATGGTGGGCGCGACGCTGCAGCAGTTGCCAGAGGTCGCGCGTTTCGAAGCCCGCCATTGGGCGCGCTTTCCGTGGATGAAGGACGTGGCGCGCCAGGTGCGGGATCGGCTGGACGCCGCCTGACGCGGCAGTCGCGCCACGACGATAGGAGATAACGCAGATGACCGCCTTTTTCGACCTGCCGGTGCGGCGTTTTGCCGCCAACGGTGTGGAGATCGCCGCCCGCATCGACGGCTCGGGTCCGCCGCTGCTGCTCTTGCACGGGCATCCGCAGACCCACGCCATCTGGCACCGCGTCTGGCCCGAGCTGACGCGTCATCGCACCTGCGTGGCCGCGGACCTGCGCGGCTATGGCGACAGTGACAAGCCCGCCGCCAGCGCCGATCACGCCAAGCATTCCAAGCGGGTCATGGCGGCGGACATGGTGGCGCTGATGCGCGGCCTGGGTCATGACCGCTTCGAGATCCTGGCCCATGACCGCGGCGCGCGGGTCGCGCACCGGCTGGCGCTGGACCATCCCGAGGCCGTCGCCCGCATGATGCTGCTGGACATCGCGCCCACGCTGGATATGTACGAAGGCACGACGCGCGCCTTTGCGCAGGCCTATTTCCATTGGTTCTGGCTGATCCAGCCGGCCCCCGTGCCTGAAACGATGATCGAACACGACCCCGTCTTCTACCTGCGGTCCGTGATGGGCGGCCGGCCGGGCGGGCTGGCGCACTTTTCCAACGAGGCCATGGCGGAATACGAGCGCGCCGCGCGTCAGCCCGGGTGGGCCACGGGCATCTGCGAGGACTACCGCGCCTCGGCCACGATCGATCTTGCGCAAGACGAAGCGGGCCGCGCGGCCGGCGAGCGCCTGCGCATGCCGGTGCGCGCGATGTGGGGCGAGCGCGGGGCCGTCGGCCGCAACTTCGATGTGCTGGCGCTGTGGCGCGCGGTCGCCGACGACGTGACGGGCGGGCCGCTGCCGGGCGCGCATTACCTCGCGGAGGAATCGCCGGACGCGGTGCTGGCCGAGGCAGGCGATTTCTTCGGTTGGCGCTGAGGCAGGCGGGGCGGGTCCGCGTGTCAACCAAGCCTTGGCAGGCGATAGGGATATCCAAAAAGGGACGCACCCCTGGTGTTAACCTTCGCCCCATGAATCGTTACTTCGCCGATCTTTCCGAATTGCCCGACGCCGAGGACGCGCAACGCGCCTTCAAGGCCTCGGATTCGCCTTGCGTGGCCGTCTGCTCCACGCTGTTTGACGACATCTGCCGCGGCTGCGGCCGCACCGCCATGGAAGTCGCCAACTGGGTGTTCATGTCGGAAGCCGAAAAGCGCGAAGTCTGGATCCGCATCCGCTCGCAAGGGTATCCGCGGCGCAACAACTGACGCGCTGCGCCGGGGGCGCCACACCGCTTTCGTGGCGTTGAGGGCCGGGTCCCTGTCCCCGTCTTGGGCTTGTCACATGGCGTAGGCTCAATAGCGCCATTGCCCACTTCCGGCTCCATCATGCGCATCGTTCTCGTCACGGATGCCTGGCATCCGCAAGTCAACGGCGTCGTCCGCACCTGGACGACCATGCGGCAGATCCTCAGAGAATGGGGCCACGAGCTGATCGTGGTGAGCCCCGAGGGCAGCCGAACCATCCCCGCGCCTTCCGAACCCGATCTGCGCCTATGCCTCACGCCCGGCCGGCAATTGCGCCGCGTGCTGGGCGACACCATTCCCGATGCGCTGCACATCGCCACGGAAGGCCCGCTGGGGCTGGCGGCCCGCCGCATGGCGCTGCGGCGCGGCTGGCGCTTCACCACGTCCTTTCACACCATGTTTCCGGACTACCTGCAGGCGCGCATGGGCATCCCCGCCGCGCTGCCGTGGCGCTACCTGCGCTGGTTTCACCGGCCGTCGCAGTGCGTGCTGGTGCCCACGCCCACGGTGCGCGACATCCTCGTGCGGCGCGGTCTGGCGAATCTGCGGGTCTGGTCGCGCGGGGTGGATCCGCGCAAGTTCCAGCCCGCGTCCAGCCAGGCGTTCCGGGATCTGCCCCGGCCCGTCTGGCTGAGCGTGGGCCGCGTCGCCAAGGAAAAGAACCTGGATGCCTTCCTGTCCCTGGATCTGCCGGGCACGAAGGTGGTGGTGGGCGCGGGGCCCGACGAGGCGCGCCTGAAAAAGCGCTTTCCGGACGCCGTCTTCCTGGGCATGCAGCAGGACGGCGCGCTGCCGGGGTATTACGCGGCGGCCGACGTCTTCGTGTTTCCCAGCCTGACCGATACCTTCGGGCTTGTCATGCTGGAGGCGATGGCCTGCGGCACGCCGGTTGCCGCCTTCCGCAGCGAGGCGCCCATTGCCGTGGTGCAGGAGGGCGTCACGGGCCGGCTGGACGACGACCTGAAGCGCGCCTGCCTGGCCGCGCTGCCGCTGGACCGCGACGCCGTGCGGGCACACGCGCTGACCCGCAGCTGGGATTCGGTCGCCGCGGACCTGCTGGATGCACTGGTGCCGCTGACGCAGGGGGACTCGCGCGGGGCGGCCAACGCCTGGGCCACCACAACCTGATACAGACGCGCGGCCCGGATGTGCTGGCCGTTCTGGGCGCCAACCTTGTACAATGCCCGGCAATCCTGAGGAGCGTTGCGACGACCCTGCGGTCCCCCAGGTGGCCCCCTTGCGCGGCCACCCCATGCGGACCCCGGCTCGCCAGGCTCAGGAATCCTTGTTCAAGCGCCGCGCCTTGCGCGTCGCTACAGCAACGGCGCTCACCTTTGTCGCGTATGGCGGGAAAGGCGAGCACTCGACTGTCGTGGTGTATTCGCGTTGTCCGGCCATCTCGTGCGCCGTTCGTAATTTACGTGGAGCCTACACACCATGAACGCTGTGACTGATAAATCCTTTACCGACTACCTCGTCGCCGACATGTCGCTGGCCGGCTGGGGCCGCCGCGAACTCGCCATCGCCGAAACCGAAATGCCCGGCCTGATGGCCATCCGCGAGGAATTCGCCGCGTCGCAGCCGCTCAAGGGCGCGCGCATCGCCGGCAGCCTGCACATGACCATCCAGACCGGCGTGCTGATCGAAACGCTGGTGGCGCTGGGCGCCGAAGTGCGTTGGGCCTCGTGCAACATCTTCTCCACGCAGGACCACGCCGCCGCCGCCATCGCCGCGTCCGGCACGCCGGTCTTCGCCGTCAAGGGCGAGACGCTGGAAGAGTACTGGCAGTACACGCACAAGATCTTCGAATGGCCCAACGGCCAGAACGCCAACATGATCCTGGACGATGGCGGCGACGCCACGTTGATGCTGCACCTGGGCACCAAGGCCGAAAAGGACCTCTCCGTCCTGGCCAACCCGGGCAGCGACGAAGAGCGCATCCTGTTCGCCGCCATCAAGGAAACGCTCAAGCGCGATCCGAAGTGGTACTCGACCCGCCTGGCGCTGATCAAGGGCGTGACCGAAGAAACCACCACCGGCGTGCATCGCCTGTACCAGATGTCGCAGAAGGGCGAGCTGGCGTTTGCCGCCATCAACGTCAACGACTCGGTCACCAAGTCCAAGTTCGACAACCTGTACGGCTGCCGCGAATCGCTGGTTGACGGCATCAAGCGCGCCACCGACGTCATGGTCGCCGGCAAGATTGCGGTTGTGGCCGGTTACGGCGACGTGGGCAAGGGCTGCGCCCAGGCGCTGGTAGCGCTGCGCGCGCAAGTGTGGGTCACCGAAATCGACCCGATCTGCGCCCTGCAGGCCGCCATGGAAGGCTTCAAGGTCGTGACGATGGAAGAAGCCGCCGCTCACGGCGACATCTTTGTCACCGCCACCGGCAACTACCATGTGATCACCCGCGAGCACATGAATGCCATGAAGGACCAGGCCATCGTCTGCAACATCGGCCACTTCGACAACGAAATCGACGTCGCTGCCCTGGCCGACTGCAAGTGGGAAGAAATCAAGCCCCAAGTCGACCACGTCATCTTCCCGGACGGCAAGCGCATCATCCTGCTGGCGCAGGGCCGTCTCGTGAACCTGGGCTGCGCCACCGGCCACCCCTCGTTCGTGATGTCGTCCTCGTTCGCCAACCAGACGATCGCCCAGATCGAACTGTTCACGCGCAACGAAGCCTACAAGTCCGGCGAAGTCTACGTGCTGCCCAAGCACCTGGACGAGAAGGTCGCCCGCCTGCACCTGAAGAAGCTGGGCGTCAAGCTCACGACGCTGCGCCAGGATCAGGCCGACTACATCAGCGTGCCGGTCGAGGGCCCCTACAAGCCCAATCACTACCGCTATTGATGGATGTAGCACAATAGGAAAATACCGCGCCATGTCGGCGCGGATTTTCCGATCTGCGGGTCACGCCCGTCCTCGCCCGGCGTCGACGGGTCCGCGGAGCGTCAATACAGGAGTTCGAACATGGTGACACTGATACTCGTCTGGATCCTGAACGCGGTGGCCTTGCTGGCCGTTGCCTACCTGCTGCCCGGCATCACGGTGGCCAGTTTCGGTTCGGCGCTCATCGCCGCGCTGGTGCTGGGCCTGGTGAACATGCTGGTCAAGCCGGTCCTGGTGCTGCTGACGCTGCCCATCACGATCGTTACCCTCGGGCTTTTCCTCATCGTCATCAACGCCTTGCTGTTCTGGTTCGTGGGCTCCGTGCTCAAGGGCTTCCAGGTCAACGGGTTCTGGTGGGCCGTGGGTGGCGCGATCCTGTACAGCATCATTTCCGGTCTCCTGACCAAGCTGATCCCGTAGAGGGCCCCCCCGAGCGCTGCGCGCTTCCCCCAGGGGCGTGCCTGCGGACCGGCGGAGCCGGATCCGCGGCACCCCGCGCTGTCACACTGGCCGAATGCGGCGCTTAGCCATAAAAATACTGATATGTCCGAATCGATTTCTCCTGCTTTCAGTCTGGAATTCTTTCCTCCCCGCGACCTGGCCGGCCAGGAGCGGCTGGTGCGCGCGGCCAAGCAGATGCTGGCCATCCAGCCCAAGTACGTCAGCGTGACGTTCGGCGCGGGCGGCTCCACGCGCGCCGGCACCGCCGACGCCGTACGCACGCTGCGCAACCTGGGTTGTGACGCCGCGCCGCACCTGTCGTGCGTGGGCGCCTCGCGCCAGGACCTGCGGGACATCCTGCAGGCCTACAAGCGCGAAGGCGTGCGGCGTGTGGTGGCCCTGCGCGGCGACCTGCCGTCGGGCATGGGCGGCGACGCGGGCGAGCTGCGCTACGCCAACGAGCTGGTGTCGTTCATCCGCGAGGAAACCGGCGACTGGTTTCACATCGAAGTGGCCGCCTATCCCGAAATGCACCCCCAGGCCGCCAATCCCTCGGCCGACCTGGACCATTTCGTGACCAAGGTGAAGGCGGGCGCCGATGCCGCCATCACGCAGTACTTCTTCAATGCCGACGCCTATTTCGACTTCGTCGACCGGGCCCGCGCCAAGGGCGTGAACGTGCCGATCGTGCCGGGCATCATGCCCATCACGAACCACACGCAGCTGCTGCGGTTTTCGGAGATGTGCGGCGCGGAAGTCCCGCGCTGGATCCGCCTGCGCCTGGCCGAATTCGGCGACGACAAGGCCTCCATCCGCGCCTTCGGCGTGGACGTCGTGACAGAGCTGTGCCAGACGCTGCTGGACAACGGCGCGCCCGGCCTGCATTTCTACACGCTGAACCATTCCGAAGCGCCGCTGGCGATCTGGAAGGAACTGACGGTGTAAGCGGTCGCCGGCGCGGCGGCGGAATTACCGCTGACGGTTATGGCAAAGGGCCGGCGTCTACCCCGGTCTCAATAAGTTGGTCAGATCGATCCCCACGAAGCGTTACGCGGCGTGGGGATTTTTCTTGCTGGTAACTCAGACCTGCTCCTCAGCAGTTTCGAAGTATTCATATGTCCAAGGGCGCGGCCCCGCCTTAGATTGAACGACTTTTCGTTCAATCAACGAGTGAAACTCACATGGCGGGAGCGGCGACTGATTTGACGGCCAAGGCGTCCAGATGGACGCGTCGGGTGGTAAGTACATTGCCATGTCCGGATTGGACCTCGCTGGAACACGGTATCCGCCCCTGGATTTTTCTGGACGGCGCCCGCAGCGACACACTCGAAAGCGACGTTCTGCGAATCACAAGGGCATTCGAGCACCGGTGGGTCTGGCGCGACACGCCTCAGGAGTACCGCAACCCAGGCTATCGCCATGGTCCCCTGCTCGTGCCCCTGGACGAGGCCTTGTTCACGCACGCCCTTGACCATTGGTTCCGTCAGCAAACCGGGATCATCCTGCTCGCCTCTGACGATCACGATACCCTGGTCGCCCATCTGCAACAGTTGCATCAACTGACGGGTTCAGACGGACTTCCGATCAGCTTCAACCTTAACGGCGCGCGGGCGCTTGAAGAGTTCTGTGAAGGCTTGAACGCGCACGCCCTGGCCAGGCTGTTCGGCCCCATCCAACGCTTCATCTGGTACGCGGGCAACCCGCATCAGGGCGAATGGCTGGTTGCGGACTCTCCGGTATCGGGGCAAGCCATGCCTGCGCTGGACGAGCCCCTCGCCTTGACGAAAGCCGACGAGATCTCACTCGACCAGGCCAGCCTCGCGTGGGTCATGCGCGACTGCGTGCGTAGTGTCCGCCAACAAACCTCTGCGTATAACGACCCCAAGAATGATCCGGCCTTGTGGCGGCACGCGGACCTGTTCGTTCGCGAGGCGGCGGATCAACTTGCATTCACCCTGGAACGCGACGTTCGCCGCTACGTCGATCTGCGCTTTCGCTACCCGCAAGCGGCTTTCTCCACAGACAACGTGCTTCGCGAAATGCTGACCAGCCGGCACATTTCGGGAAAGCAGCGGTTGGTGGACGCCGAAGCACGGCTCTCGACCCTTGTGACGCGGTAAAGGAGCCCCATCAGGTGGACGACAAAGCGGTGAACTACAAAAAGGCACTGGGCTCCATCCGCCCGAATGAAAAACGCGTCGGCAAGGCCATCTCCCCACCGCCCTGCGAACGCGGTGTGCCCCTGTATCCGCTGCGCTATGGCATTGCCGATTACGCGTGGGACAGGGAGGTGTTTCCCCGCCTGAACACCGAGGGCTATCCCGCACTCACGGCAGGCAAAGCGTACGGATTGCGCACCTTGCGTCCGGGCACTTACGTCTACCTCTTCTACTTCGAGCACGGGCGCATGTGGACGCAGCATTACCAAGTCACCGAAGACGTCCGCTTCGCCCGTATCTGGTGGAGTGATGCGGACGACGACGATGCAACGCCGGGCCGGCTCAGCCGGCCCGATACGGTGGGTGCTCAGACGTATCTCTTCGCGCCGGACGCAAAGACTGCCGAAACCGTACACATCCTGGTCAGCGACACGCTGCTGTCCCACCGCACGTTGTGGGCCATCGAGACCAATGACGGCGGCCTTCGCGATGCATTGAGCACGCAATGCAGGCCTGCGGGCAATGCGTATCAAGAACACATCTTCGACGCGACGCTGCTGGGCGAGGCCGCACCGGAACTCGTCTCGCCATCCGGACATGGCGCGCCCCGGCCTTTTGGATGGAGCGAAATCCAGTTCTCGGAAATGGCGCCCAACCACCACAACGTTCTGGCCAACATGTACCTCGCGTTGCTGCCACGCAAGGACTTCACGCCCCTGGTGGTTGCGTTGCAGGATCCGATCGGGATCGCCAGCGAGCTTCATTATCGGATTACCCATTCCGTGACCCGCAAGACGGAATACGCCGGACGCAACGCGCACAAATTGCAGAGCGCAACGCTCATCCGCAATTACTTCGAGGCGATGAAGAAAGAGGCGGGTAAAAACCCAGACGTCGCCAACACGATCACGCGGCAGCAAAACTTGGTGAACTACAGCGGCGCCATGTCATTCCCCGACGTCTACGCGAAGGAAATCGAAGCGTTTGACCGCACTATCGCAGCAGCGGTAGCGGATTCCGTTGCGTGGGTTCGCCTTATCGACCCCTCGCGGTTGCTGGGCAAGGCGCTGCGTTGCTTTGATCGCGGCGTGATCCACAACGCCCATGACTATGAGGACGCCGTTCTGCAGTGCATTGGCGGTCTGGTGCACGCGAAAGATGGCATACAGGTGTTGAATGACCTGATCAATCTGCCCGTTGGCATAAGCCCTTATTGGCTCGCACTGGCCAATGGCAGTGAACTGCTTCTTGCTCGTTTGAAGGCCAGTTCCGGCGAGCTTGCCAAGAATCTTTTCAGCGTCGTGGACAAGGTGTTGGAACAGCACCAGCTGACCACAGCGTCCAACGCGCTAATCGGGTTGTTGCAGGCGCTGCCGGAAACCAAGGTGGCGGATGTGCTGGTTCCACGTCTGCGGCATGTGATGGAGATCAGAGCGGGCGTCACCATCGTCCGATACGACGTCGGCATCGACGACCTGCAGCGAGCCGCTTATGAATTCCAAGGGTATCAAACGCTTGGCGAAGACGGGTTGCGTGGGTGGAAGATGCCGTCCCCGAAGATCAGTCAGGCAGATTCGGGCAAGAGGACATCAGTCTATGACTGGGTGAAGGTAGGTGAAACCACGTATCGCGAACTGGATGATGCGCCAACGGACAAGCCAGCACTGCCGCCGCCCAGGCTTATCAGGATGGACGACAACCCCTTCCTCAACATAGTTAACAAACTCAGAGCGCCCGGAGGACACGTCCTTACGGGGTTGGGGGGGCGTTCTTGCATTGAAGTCGCTAAACAATGCCTGGCGGGAATTCAGCCGCGGAACTGACCGTTTAGCAAATTTTTACCGTCTGCTGGGCGCCGCGAGCGCGCTTGTTGGAGCCGGAATCGAAATTGGCGCAACGACTGTTGCGATACATGCCGGATCTAGTGGAAATGCCGCCTTCGCAACCAGCATGAAAATCGTTGCAGCAAAACGAGGTGTCGCAGTTTTCGGAGCTGGCGGAGCGGGACTCTCAGCCGTAGCGGACCTCGTTAAATCTATCAGTGCATTTAATGAAAGCAACCCACAACTGGGAAGCATGCTGATTGGCTCCGCGCTGGCCGGCGGTGCTCTATCAGTTGCGACGTGGGCGGGAGGAATAGCCGCAGCTAAGGTGCTGACTAGCGGAGGGGCAGTCGTAGTGCTCGGTCTTAACCCTGTGGGCTGGGCGATTGTTGCAGGCATCTCGCTCGTGCTAATTGTTGGCTTCGCGTTCGGCGCCGAAATCACCAAACACGGACCGATTGATATCTGGCTTAAACACTCCGTCTGGGGCGTGGATCGTCGTCAATACACGAACCTGGAAGAATTGAATGCCTACCACGGCTTGTGCTACCGACCACGACTGACGCCAGAATGGAATAAGTCCTACGGGTACTCGGTTGGCACCCTTCGCATCAGTTGCCAGTTGCCGACTACAAAACGCCTGACTGGAGAAGAATTTCAGACCAAATTGGTCGTTACCTTGCGAGGCACCGAGCTTTCCCGGGTTGACGGACCAATCGCGTACGCGCCTGGTTCCAACCCGATTGACTATCGCCGAGAATGCTTGGTTACACCGCTGGGCAGTACCAGCAGTGAATGTGGTTGGTCGATTCAAATGGTCGAGGACGCAGAGGTTGCGTTGGAGTATCTGTATTTCCCTGACTCCGAACGTCAACCTAATCTCGCACTACGGCAACCGGATGCTCCGAAAGCGCTCGTCTTCTCGTCTGGGGGATGGTTCTCAGACCCTATCGATTCAGCCAAGCTTGAACCCGTCGAGGCTCCAAAGTGACGTTTGAAGTCAAGCGCCTTCCAAAGAATCTGCGTTTCGGCGCGACACCGCTAAGTGTCAGCAGTTGCGCCAGTCACAAGCCTCAGCCCGACGGGGTAAGACGGATCAACGAAAAATGTGTCGAGCTCGAAACATACCCAAATTACATTCGGAGCGGCACTGCGGGCTACATCGGAATGTCTGCGCTGGTTTCTGCCATTGCTTTTGCGTCAAGCTTGCTTGCTCTGGGGCCCGCCAAGGTGGACTTGGAAACATTCCTAATCATGCTATCAGGACTCCCGGTTTCGATCGGGCTTGCCTTTGTTTTTTACATTGCCAGTGGTACGCATCGAAGTCGGGGAGCTTTTATCCGAATTCACCGCGATACTCGGAAGCTGTACTTCGTATCGCTGCCGCAGCAGCGCCTTCACGCGCTCGATTGGGACCACATAGAGGCTTTGGCCGGCTATATCCCCATCATTTCCACAGGCGGCTACACCAGTCGAAAGCCGCTGTACTTAATTGGCGTCGACCGCGATATGAGCCCGCCGACGGAGATTTGCGTTGCATGCGGAAACCTCGGCCTGTTCGACGGAGACCGGTCAGCCAAGGCGCTTTGGGCTTATCTTCATGCCTTTATGGCCCAAGGCCCTGAAGGCTTGCCAGAACCCGCGCCGCTGCCTCCTCGCCTAAGCCGCAGACAGGAAACCCTTCAACCATACCGGAAGTGGTATGCCGAATTGCGCCGCAGGTTGGTCGAGCCCTATGGCATGTTGAAAGCACCTATCACCATCCCGCTCTGGATAATTCTGCTGTTGATAGAAGCGTATCCGGACAGTGTCGAGGCCTTTCTTCAATACCACGTGCCCTACACGCCATTCCCCCCGGACATTGACCAGCTATGCGGATTCGACGAAATCCAGTCGCCAGTCATTGGCGTCAGCGGCGACCGCATTCAACCGTAAAACATCTGCAAGCAGGGGCGCCATTGGCCTGGGTTCTTGTGCCGGGCGCGACGCTCATCATGGGGTGGGAACCTGCCCCCAACCGACGCTGAACAGAGCTGAGAGAAGGCCCGATTTACGCCAATGCTTTCTTGGTGGAAAAAAATCGGGCTGTTTATGGCTTTCGTCGGCGCACTGGGTGCGCCGAATCATCGCGGCGCCCAAGCGGGCGCCGCAGGCCTCAATCCGCGTACACGCCCGCCTTGCGAATCACTCCGCCCCACTTGTCGACTTCAGACTTCAGCCACGTCTGCAGGCCCTCAGGCGTCTGCTTGGCTTCGGGCACGATTTCGGCGCCCAGCTCGGCCATCTTCTGTGTGAAAGCCGGATCCTTCAGTGCGGCGCGCAGCGCGGCGTTGAACTTGTTGATGGCCTCGGGCGGCGTGCCCTTGGGCGCGTAGACACCGTGCCATACCTTGACCTCGAAACCCTTCAGGCCGCCTTCTTGCAGGGTGGGCGCGTCGGGCAGCGTCTTGATGCGTTCCTGGGTCGTGACGCCGTACAGCTTGACGCGTTCGGCCTTGATCTGCGGGATGGTCTGCGTGGTCTGGTCGCACAACACGTCCACCTGGCCGCCCAGCAGCGCGGTCATGGCGGGCGCGGTGCCCGCGTAGGGCACGGTCGTGAACTGCACGCCCAGCGACTCCTGCAGCAGCATGCCGCACAGCTGCGACACGGCGCCCAGGCCGGCATTGGCCAGGTTGATCTTGTTGCCGTTTTCCTTGGCGTACTTGATGAAGTTGGCCATGCCGTCAGCCGGCAGATCCTTGCGGCCCAGCAGGGTCATGGGCACGTCGGCGACCTGGCCGACATAGGCGAAGTCGGTCAGCGGATTGAACGACAGCTTGCGGTACAACGCGGGCGCCGTGGCCATGCCGTTGTGGTGGATCAGGAAGGTGTAGCCGTCGGGCGCGGCGCGTGCCACGTGTTGCGAGGCCAGCGTGCCGCCCGCGCCGGTGCGGTTTTCGATGACGACGCTCTGGCCCAGCGTCTTGGCCATGGAGGCGCCCAGGCTGCGGGCCACGACGTCGGTGGGACCGCCCGCGGCAAACGGCACGACCAGTGAAATCGGGTGATTCGGGTAGGCCCCCTGCGCGCTGGCGTTGCCAACAGCCAGGCAGGACAGGGCCAGCACGGGCCAGGCTGCGCGCTTGATCGCGCGCGCGTATCGGTGGGACATGTCTCGCTCCTTGTAGTGTCTTTGGCCCGCGATGCCGCGCATGGCGGGCAGGCATCGGCAGTGTGGCGCGACAAGGGCGAGGTTGGGAATTCGCGGTTTCGCAAGCCGGGCTTCGGCGCGCGGAAAGGAGGGTTTACGTGGACTTGCCCGCAGAAGCGCTAAAAAGCGTGCGTGTAGCGCCTCGGATGGGCTGGTTGTTGCCTGGGGCCCGGGCCGGTGCGAACTGCACGCATGGGTTCCCGACCGGGCCCGCGCCGGGCCATCACGGCTCCGGGATGTTTTCCCGAAAGATCACCTGCAGCCGCGGCAGGTAGCTGGGTTCGGGCGCACCCTTGACGGCCGCCACCAGCAGCTTGACGATCTCGCGCGCCTCGACGCGCGGGTTCTGGTCGATCACGGCGTCCATGGTGCGATCGAGCAGCAGGCGGCGCGTGGCCTCGGTAAGGTCGTGACCGACGAAGACGATGCGAGACGCAGAGGACGCCTTGCTCGGCCGGGCCGCGTCAGGCCGGGCCGCGTCAGGCCCCGCGTCGGCCGCCCATGCCTCAGCCGGCCGCGCCTCCTTCAGCGCCCGCGCGATACCTTGATTGCCGGCGCCAATGTTGTAGATCGCATGCGGCGGGTCTTTGCGCAGCAGATCCTGCGTGACGGCAAAGGCGCGGTCGCGGTCGTCGCCGATCTCTAGGATGTGGGCGATGCGCAGGTGCGGAAACTCTTCGCTCAGCAGCGACCGAAAGCCCATCTCGCGTTCTTCGTGGCCGCGATAGGCCAATGACCCGACGAACACGGCGACCTTCCGTTCGGTCTGCTGCGGCAGAAATCGCCCCAGCAACAGCGCGGCCAGGCGGCCCGCGGCGCGGTTGTCGATGCCCACGTACCCCAGCCGCGCCGAGATCGGAATGTCCGACACCAGGGTGCTTACGTGCACGCCGCTGTCGCGCAGCGCCATGATGGCGTCGCGCACCTGGGGATGGTCCAGTCCGACCAGGCCAACGGCCTGCGTCTGTTCGCGCAGCTCGTAAAGCTTCTTTGCGAGCTTGTTGGCATCGAACCCTTCGATCAGATGCAGGCGGGCCTGCACATCGGGGCGGGTGGCGGCTTCTTCGAGCAGGTGCCGGCCTAAGGCGGTCATGAAGCTGTTGGTGCCGGCGGGCAAGACGAAATCGACCCGGACGTCCTGACTGGCGGCCTCGGCGCCCGGGACGAAGTAGCCCAGGCGACTGGCGATCGCCAGCACACGGTCGCGGGTCTTGCCACGCACGCCGTCGCGGTCGTTCAGTACCCGGTCCACGGTGGCGGTGGACATGCCGGCTTCACGGGCGATGAGGGAAATGGTGGGGCGCATGCGGGATCGGGCTCTCAAGACACCATCAGGACGATGGCGGCGCGGCCATCATAAGCCATCATTTGCAATCATTCGAGATCAAAAAGGTAACGCCGCCGCCCTATGAGGGCCTTCCGCCTTTACCCATGATTGTTTTGATGTGAATATCGCGGCTCAATACATCAAACACCGCACGGCAGGGTGCCAGGCAGTCGACAGGGCACACCAGGCCGGCAGGAGGAGACCATGTCGCACCCTACCTTGGTGCCCGACCCGCCCGTCCGGGAACGGCGCTTTCGCATCGGCTGCATCGGCGCCGGCATGATCATGGCCGAATGCCATCTGGCGGCCTACCAGCAGGCCGGCTTCACGGTGGCGGCGATTGCGTCGCGTACCCGCAGCAAAGCGGCCGCGGTCGCCGAACGCTACGGCATCCCGCGTGTGCACGAGGATCCCCTGGCCCTGATCGCCGATCCGCAGATCGAGATCGTGGACATCGCATATCCGCCCGACCTGCAGCCCGCGCTGATTCGCGCCGCATTGGCCGCCCCGCACGTGCGCGGCGTGCTGGCGCAAAAGCCCCTCGCCCTCTCGCTGGAGGAAGCCCGCGCCTTGCGCGACGAGGCGCGCGCCGCCGGCAAGATCCTGTCGGTCAACCAGAACATGCGCTACGACCAGTCGATGCGCACGCTCAAGCAACTGCTCGACCAGGGCGTGCTGGGCATGCCGGTGTTCGCGCAGATCGACATGCACGCGATCCCGCACTGGCAGGATTTCTTGCGCGGCTATGACCGGCTGACGCTCTCGAACATGAGCGTTCATCACCTCGATGCCCTGCGCTACCTGTTTGGCGAGCCCACCGAGATCACCAGCATCACCCGCCCCGACCCGCGCACCGAGTTCGCGCATCGGGATGGGCTGGTCTGCACCACGCTGCGATTTGGCAACGGCCTGCTGGCGCTGTCGCTCGAAGACGTGTGGTCCGGCCCGCGGGCCGAGGGATACCCTGACGACCAGCACATCCGCTGGCGCGTGGAAGGCACCGAGGGCGTGGCGCGCGGCACCATCGGCTGGCCCACCGGCGAGCCGTCTACCCTGAGCTACGCCTCGCGCGCGGCCCAAGGCCATACCGACGGGCGATGGGTGACGCCCACGTGGGACACGATGTGGTTTCCGCATGCCTTCATTGGCGTGATGGAGCAGTTGCAGTACGCGCTGGCCAGCGGCACCGAGCCTGCGTTGAGCGTGACCGACAACGTACGCACGATGGCGCTGGTCGAGGCCGCGTATACGTCCATCGCCGAAGGCCGCACGGTACGGCTGCCGGCTGTTGAATAACCAGACAGAAAAACAGACGGAGACAACCATCATGATCCAGACCGGAATCTTCTCGGGCTACTTTCCCTATGAGCTGGAGCGCACCGCCAAGGTGATCCGCTCGCACGGCTTCAACACCGTGCAGCTGGACCTGCATTTCAAGGACATGGAGCTCGGCCCGGGGAAGCTGACCGCGCAGAAATGCACGCAGATCCGCGACACGTTCCGCAACTATGACCTGCCGGTGTCCTGCATCTCGGCCTATACCAACATCGTTCATCCCGATCCCGCCGAGCGCCAGCGCCGTAACGGCTATCTCAAAGAGATCCTCACGCACGCGCGCCAGCTGGGTTCGCCTTACGTGATCTCGGAAACGGGCACGTTCGACACTGAAAGCGACTGGGTGCATCACCCCAAGAACAAGACCGAGGAAGGCTGGGACCAGTGCCGCGCGGTGATCGCCGAGCTGTCGCAACATGCCTATGACCATGGCGCGGTGTTCCTGCTGGAGACCTACGTGAACAACGTGGTGGGATCGGTCGAGGAGACGCTGCGCATGTTTGCCGAGGTGGATCACCCGGGCCTGGGCCTTCTGATGGATCCGACGAACTACTTCGAAGCGCACAACATCGACCAGATGGACCGCACGCTCAATCAGGTGTTCGACGCGCTCTCGGACAAGATCTGCATCGCGCATGCCAAGGACGTGAAGCGTTCGGGCGATGACAAGTCGGAAAAGCACAGCGATATCGGTGACGAGGGCGCGGCCGAAAGCCATACGTTCCGGGGGGTCGGCGAGATCGAGCTGCCGGCGCCGGGCCTGGGCGCGCTCAATTACGACCTGTACTTGCAGCGCCTGGCAAAGAAGCACCCCAACATTCCCATCATCATCGAACACCTGACCGAAGACGACGTGCCGCGCGCCAAGCAGTTCCTCGACGAGCGGCTGCGCGCGAACGGTCTGTAGGCCGGCGCCGCACGCAAACCAGGCGCACCGCGAAGCCATCCTCGAACAAGGCCCGCGGCGCGCCGCTCGAACACGATTCTGAACACCGACACCGACACCGGCAGACGCGCGCCCGCGCATCCGCCAGGGAGAACTCATGCCTGATATTTACGGAACCTGGATGACGCGCCGCGACGTAGAGGCGCGCACCGGACAGCTTGCGCAGTTTGCCGGCGTACGCCTGATGACGCTGGACGACGGGCTGGAGCGCGGTATCCGCATGCTGGAGTTCCGCAGCGGCACGGGCCTGCGTTTCACGGTGCTGGTGGATCGTGCGATGGACATCGCCGATTGCGAATACCGCGGTTTTGCCATGGGATGGCAATCGCCCTCGGGCTTTCGCCATCCCGGACTGCATGACTACGAAGGCGAGGGCGGGCTGGGCTGGATGCGCTCGTTTTCGGGACTCATGGTCACCTGCGGGCTGGATCACATCCTGTTCATGTACGACGCGCCGGCCGATAACTATGTGTATGGCCCCCGCAAGGCGGCCAAGCAATCCATCCATGGCCGCGTCGGCACCATTCCCGCGCGGCTGACCGGCTACGGCGAACGCTGGGACGGCGATCGCTGCGTGCTGTGGGCCGAAGGCGTGGTAAGCCAAGGCACCGTGTTCGGCGAGCATCTGGAGCTGCACCGCCGCATCGAGATCGAGGTGGGCACCAACGACATCAAGCTGTCGGACCGTGTGGTGAATCGCGGCTTTTACCGCACGCCCCATATGCTCTGCTATCACATCAACCTGGGCTATCCGGTGCTGGACGCCGGCTCGCGCTATCTGGCGCCGATCCGCGATGTGGTGTGGGCCGCGCACGAGCAGGACTACCGCAAGCAGGGCGTGGGCTACCGCCGCATGCCGGCGCCGCAGCTGGGCTTTCATGAGCAGGTGTGGCAGCACGAGATGGCGGCCGGGGCCGACGGCAGCGTGCCGGTCGCCCTGGTGAACGATGCGCTGGGCCTCGGGATGCAGGTCAGCACCTACAAACATCAATTCCCCTGCCAGTATCAATGGCAGAACCTGCAATCGGGCCAGTACGCGATGGGCATCGAGCCCTCCACCAACCATGTGCTGGGCCAGGGCGCGGCGCGCGAGCGCAACGAGCTCATCTGGCTGGAGCATGGCGAGGAACGCTGCTACGACACCACGTTTAGCGTGCTGGGTTCGGCCGCCGACATCGCAGCCTGCGAAGCACGCATCCGCGCGATCGCGGAGCAGCCCGAGACCGACTATCCGCCGTTGTCGGGTCGCTTTGCGCCCATCGCGGGGCGCTCATGAGCGCGCGCTTCTCCTTGCAAGGCCGCCGTGTTCTGTACACAGGCGCGGCGGGCGGCTTTGGCGTGGACACCACGGTCGCGCTGCTGCAAGCGGGCGCCCATGTGATCGCGCTGGATAACCACGCCGGGCATATCGATCGCCTGCGCAGCACCGTGCCGGCGCAGCTTGCCGGGCAGCTTCAGATCCTGCAGGCCGACCTTGCCGACGCCAGCGCGCTGCAAGCACACCTTGAGCGGCTGACCGGGGAGGGCACGATCGACGTGGTCATCAACAACGCGGCCATCTATCCCTCGCGCCCGTTCGAGGAATACAGCGATGCCGAGCTGGCGCGCGTGCACCGCGTGAACGTGGAGGCGGCCGTGCAGATCGTGCGCGCGGCGCTGCCGGGCATGCGCGAGCAGCAATGGGGCCGCGTGATCAACATCTCGTCGATCACGCTGTCGGGTGGATGGGAAAACCTGCTGCCCTACGTGCAGTCCAAAGGCGCGATGGTGGGCGTCACGCGCGCCTTCGCCCGCGAGTTTGGCAAGTGGGGCATCACGGTCAACGCCATCTCGCCGGGCGCGTTCCCAACCGACGCCGAGAAGATCCATCCCGACCCCGAGGGCTACAACCGCATGGTGCTTGAACGCCAGTCGGTCAAGCGCCGCGGGCACGCCGGCGACATCGCCGCGGCCATCGTGTTCCTGGCCTCGGACGAGGCGGGTTTCATTTCCGGACAGACGCTGGCGGTGGACGGCGGCTGGGTCATGCATTGAAAGGCGCATCGGCGCCACGCAGAGGGTAGAAGCAATGAGCATTCTTTCTGGCTACAAGGTTCTGGACTGTTCCATCGCCATGGCGGGGCCGTTCGCGGCGCAGCGCCTGGGCGACCTGGGCGCCGACGTGATCAAGATCGAGCCGCCCACCGGCGAATGGCAGCGGCACGCGCCCGCCGGCGGCATCACGGGCAACAAGATCAACGTGTCCTTTCTTTCGCTGAACCGCAACAAGCGTTCGCTCGCGATCGACCTGAAGAGCGCCGGCGGCAAGGAGATCATCCAGAAGCTGGCGGCGCAGGCCGATGTGTTCATCCAGAACTACCGGCCGGGTGTCGCCGGCCGCCTAGGCGTGGACTACGAGACCTTGTCGGCCCTGAACCCGCGCCTGATTTATGTATCGATGTCGGGTTTCGGCGAAGACGGCCCCTATGCCACGCGTCCCGGACAGGATCTGCTGCTGCAGGCGATGTCGGGCGCGATGCTGTCGTCGGGCCGGGCCGGCGAGGCGCCGCGCGCGGCGGGCCAGTATGTGGTCGACGCCGTCACCGCGTATTGCGCGTTCGAAGGCGTGCTGGCCGCGCTGCTGCACCGAGAGCGCACTGGCGAAGGCCAGAAGGTCGAGGTCAACATGCTGGATGCCATCACCACGATCCAGATGCAGGAGCTCTCGGTGTACACGGTGGGGCACAAACCGCAGGTGCGCAGTGCCGAGCCGCATGCCCACGTGTACATCCGCGCGCCCTACGGCACCTTTGCGACCAGCGACGGCTATCTGGCGCTGGCCATGCCCGACATGAAGGTGCTGGCGCGCGTGACCGAAGAACCGCGCCTGGCGGACTACGCCGGCGAGCGCGACGGCTGGGAAAAGCGCGACGAGATCTACGCGCTGGTGCGCGACACGTTGGCCCGCGCCTCGACCGCCGACTGGTTCGCCAAGCTGGATGCCGCCGGCATCTGGTGCAGCCCCGTGTATGGCTACGCCGATCTGGTCGACGATCCGCAGATCGCGCACAACGGCACGTTCGTCGAATACGAGCATCCGACCGAAGGCCGGATCAAGACGCCAGGCTTTCCGATCCGCTTTTCGAAAACCCCTAGCCAAGTGGTGCGCGGCGCGCCGCTTACCGGTCAGCACACCGACGAAGTGCTGCGCGACTTCGGCTTCAGCGCCGACGAGATCGCCGCGCATGCGGCCTCGGGCGCGGTGTTGCGAGGGGCCTCGGAATGAGCGAGCGTGCGTTGCCCTATCGCGGCCTGACCTGGGATCACCCGCGCGGCTACAACGCGCTGCACGCGGCCACCGCTCACACGCCGCTGGTGCACTGGGACAAGCAATCGCTCGAGGGTTTCGAGTCGGCGCCCATTGCCGAACTCTGCGCCCGCTATGACCTGGTGGTGCTGGATCACCCCCATCTTGGCGAAGCCCTGGCGCACGATTGCCTGCAAGCGCTGGACACCGTGTTCGCGCCCGACGAGCTGGCGCGGATCGCGCGCGACAGCATCGGGCTGTCGTACGACAGTTACCGCATGGCCGGTCGCCAATGGGCGCTGCCGCTGGACGCTGCCACGCAGGTGATGGCCACGCGCGCTGACCGGTTGGACGGCCCCGTGCCGCGCACCTGGCATGAGGTGCTGACGCTGTCGCAACGCAGCGGCTCGGTCGCGCTCAGCTGGGGCGGACCGCATCCGTTTCTGTCGCTGCTGTCGATTGCCGCCGCGCTTGCACCCGATACGGACTTGCGGCCGCACGGCGCCTGGCACGACGAGGCGACGCTCGCCGACGCATGCGACGTGCTTGTCGAACTGGCGCGGCGCACGCCCGCGCACGCCTTGGCTTACAACCCGATCGCGCTGCTGGGCCACATGAGCGCGCGCGACGACATCACGCTATGCCCGCTGGTCTACGGCTACGTGAACTACGCCACCTCCGCGGTCGCCAAGCCGCTCACGTTCCGCGACGCGCCCCAGGCCGACGCTGGCCGGCCCGGATCGATCCTGGGCGGGACCGGCATTGCGATATCGCGGCGCTGCGTCGTGGGGCCGGCGTTGCGCGCGCACCTGTTGTGGTTGCTGGCAGCCGACACCCAAAGCCGCTTCATCCCGCAGCACGAAGGCCAGCCCAGCCATCGCGGCAGCTGGGACGATGCAGACGTGAACGCGGCCAGCGGCAACTTCTATGCCAACACGGCCCGCACACTGGAAGCGGCCTCGATCCGGCCGCGGCACGACGGCTACATCGCCTTCCAGGGCGAGGCCTCGCAGTTTCTGCGCGACGGCGTTGCCGCCCGCGCACCCTCCCACACCTTGGCGCGCGGCCTGACCCAGCGCTTTAAGGCCAGCCTGGCCGCCGCCTCCCCGCACCCCGCTGCATAAGGATTTCGACGTGAGCGCACTCGTCAATCTCAGTATCGATGGCCATGTCGCCATCATCGAACTCAACCGTCCCGAGAAGCTCAACGCGATGACGCCCGAGATGGCCGACCTGCTGATCGCGGCGGTGGAGCAATGCAATAGCGACGCGCAGGTGCGCGCGGTGATCCTGACCGGCGCGGGTCCCAAGGCCTTTTGCGCCGGCTCGGACATTACCGAGCTGGACCGCTATGCCACGCCCTGGGATTTTCGGAATCGCCTCGATTACTGCGACTGCGTGCGCATGTTGAAGAAGCCCACGGTGGCTGCGATCAACGGCTATACGTTCGGCGGCGGCCTGGAAATGGCATTGGCCTGCGATATCCGCATCGCCTCCGACAACGCGCGCCTGGGCGCGCCCGAGATCAAGCTGGGATGGATTGGCGGCGGCGGCATGACCGCGCAGCTCGTCCATGCGATCGGCCCGAGCAATGCCGCCCTGATGGTGCTGACGGGCGATCCCATCCGCGCCGAGCAGGCGCTGGCCTGGGGGTTGGTGAGCGAGGTGGTGCCGCAGGAGCAGCTTCGCGAGCGCGCGCAGGCGCTTGCCGCCACCATCGCCTCGCGCGCGCCCATTGCGGCCGAGACGGCCCGCGTCAATCTGCGCGCCGCGTTGTCGATGCCGCTGGAAAAGGCCGTGGAATACGAGCGCGATCTGCAGGCGATCTGCTTTGCCACCGCCGACGCCAAGGAAGGCCGCAAGGCATTCGAAGAAAAGCGCGCGCCGAAGTTCGAGCGGCGCTGATGCGGGGGGGCGCCGCCCAGCGCGGCGCCGGAACCCTCTCAGTTGGGCTGGTCCTTGCCCGGGTCTTCGGCCAGCACCTGCGGCGTGACATAGGCGCTGCGCGCCGCATCGGCCGGCTCCATGCGCAGGGGCTGGTGCACCCGCGATGGCGGCACCAGCGAGCCCGGCGCGTCGGGGTTGGTCCACAGCGGATCGGGGATCTCGGCAAAGACCTGGCGCAGGCGTTCGCCCCAGGTGCCACGGATCATGCGGAAATACTCGTTGTGCTCGTCGATGCTGGCAAAGTGCGTGACGCGCAGCGAATTGGCGTCGTACACCAGCAGGTCCAGCGGCAGGCCCACCGAGATATTCGAGCGCAGCGTGGAATCCATCGAGATCAGGGCGCACTTGGCGGCTTCGTCCAGCGAGGTGTCCGGTTGCAGCACGCGGTCCAGGATGGGCTTGCCGTACTTGGCCTCGCCGATCTGGAAGTACGGGCATTCCTGGCCCGCCTCGATGAAGTTGCCGGCCGAATACACCTGGAACAGGCGGCATTGCTCCATGCCGATCTGCCCGCCGAAGATCATGCTGACGTTGAAGTCGACACCCTGTTCGTGCAGGGCGGCGGCCTCGCTGTGATAGACCTCGCGCACCGCCGCGCCCACCAGGCGCGTGGCCGTGAACATGTCGGGCGCGTTCCAGAGCGTGTCGGCGCCTTCCTCGCGCTGGCGGGTCAGCACGTTCAGCACGGCCTGGCTGACCGCCAGGTTGCCGGAGGTCATCAGGACCATGACGCGCTCGCCCGGCCGCTCGAACACGGTCATCTTGCGAAAGACACTGATCTGGTCGACCCCGGCATTGGTGCGGGAGTCGGAAAGAAACACCAGGCCGGCGTCCAGGCGGGCAGCTACACAGTAGGTCATGATCGGAAAGAGGGAAAAGCCACCCCGCATTGTATTGCGGCGGGGCGGGGCGGATGTTACGGCTTACTGCTGCGCGCCGGCCTGGACCTGGACACTGATTTCCATGGATTCCTCGCCGCCGCCGGTGCGCACGCCCCGCACGGGCGACGCGGAGTCGTAATCCCGGCCCACCGCCAGGCGGCAATGGCATTCCGAGGCGAACTGGCTGTTGGTGATGTCCACGCTGGTCCAGCCCACATCGGGCAGCCAGACGTCGGCCCAGGCGTGGCTGGCCGCGTGCTCGGCCGTGGTGTACAGGTAGCCGCTGACGTAGCGCGCGGGCACGTTCAGGCCCCGCACGCATGCAAGGAACAGGTGGGCGTGGTCCTGGCATACGCCATGACCCAACGCCAGCACCTGGTTGGCGGCGGTGGTGACGTCTGTAGTACCGGGCTCGTACGCCACGCGTCCGTGGATGGCGCCCGCCAGCGTCAGGATGTCGTCCGAGGTCGACAGTCCGTTTGGCAGCACCGCGCGCGCGAACGCAAGAACCGTCTCGTCCGCCTGCGTCAGCCGCGTCTGCACGCAGTAGGCATGCACCGGCAGCCGGCTGTCCTCGCCGCCCAGCACGCCGCGCACCAGCGGCGCCACCAGCACCTGGCCGGACACGCGCAGCTCGATGTCGCTGTGCGGCTGGTTCAACGTCAGCGTGTGCGTGATGTTGCCGTAGGCGTCGACCTGCTTGTCCAGCTCGCCCGGCGCCTCGATGTTCCAGCGCAGAACACGCTGGTGTTCGTCGTCGCGCGGCGTCAGGCGCAGGGTCTGGATACTGTAGTTGACCGGCGCGGTGTAGCGGTAATGCGTGACGTGCGTGATGATCTGCTTCATGGCTGTCTCCGTGTTATGCCGACAGCGGCACCAGGAAGTCCTGGCTGATCCGGTTGCCCAGGTCGTTGATGCGGTCCAGGAACCGGTCCAGGTACCGGTGCAGTCCGCTCGCCAGGATGTCCTCGACGCGGCCGTACTGCAGCTCAGCACACAACATGCCCGCGCGCCGCTCGGTCTCGGTCGAGCGCTGGTTCGCCACGCGCGCCAGGTCGTCGGCCACCGCCCGCATCGAGGCCAGCAGCGACCGCGGCATGTCGCCATGCAGGATCAGCAGTTCGGCGACGCGGTCGGGGGTAATGACGTCACGGTACACCTTGCGGTAGATCTCCAGGCCGGACACGGAGCTGAGCAGCGCCGACCAGCGGTAGAACTCGCTTTGCACGGCCGCGGCGCTGGCCGGTTCCGCGCGGCTCTCCTGCGCGCCCGCGCTGCTGCGTTCATGGAACTTCACGTCCAGCATGCGGGCGGTGTTGTCGGCGCGCTCCAGGTGCATGCCGATGCGCATGAAGTACAGCGCCTCGTCTTCCAGCATGGTGCCGATCGTGACGCCGCGCGCCAGGTGCGAACGGAACTTGACCCACTCGAAGAATTCGCCCGGATTGCGTTCCAGCAGCCCCGTGTGCAGGTGCTTGAGCAGTTCGAGCCACGTCGTGTTGTAGGTTTCCCAGACTTCCGTCGTGAGGCTGCCGCGCACGGCGCGCGCGTTTTCGCGGGCGGCGCGCATGCACGAATAGATCGACGAGGAATTCTCTGGGTCGCGCACCATGTATTCCAGCACGTCGTGCGGCGAGATCGACGCGTACTTGCTCTGATACAGCCCCTGCAATTCGGAGATGCGCAGCACGCCCAGCCACGAGCCCTCGCGCGTATGCGTGTCCTGCGGCAGCAGCGACATCTGCAGGTTCACGTCCAGCATGCGGGCGGTGTTTTCGGCGCGCTCGGTGTAGCGGCACATCCAGAACAGGTTGTCGGCGGTTCGGCTCAGCATGATCAGTCCTCCAGCACCCAGGTGTCCTTCGTGCCGCCGCCCTGGCTGCTGTTGACCACCAGCGAGCCCTCGGTCAGCGCCACGCGGCACAGGCCGCCCGGCACGGTGCGGATCTCCTTGCCGCACAGCACGTACGGCCGCAGATCCACGTGGCGCGGCGCGACGCCCGATTCCACGTACGTGGGCGTGGTCGACAGCGCCAGCGTGGGCTGCGCGATGTAGTTGGCGGGATTGGCGCGCACGCGGTCCCGGAACGATTCCACCTCGGCGCGCGAGGCGGACGGCCCCACCAGCATCCCGTATCCGCCCGCGCCATGCACTTCCTTGACGACCAGGTCCTGCATGTTGGCCAGCACGTGCGACAGCTCGTCCGGCCGGCCGCAGCGCCAGGTCGGCACGTTCGACAGGATGGGTTCCTCGCCCAGATAGAAGCGGATCATGTCGGGCACGTAGAGATACGTGGACTTGTCGTCGGCGATGCCGGTGCCGATCGCGTTGGCGAGCGTGACGCGGCCGGCGCGATACACCGACAAGAGGCCCGGCACGCCCAGCGCGGAATCGGCGCGAAAGGACAGCGGATCGAGAAAATCGTCGTCCAGCCGGCGGTAGATCACGTCGACCTTGCGCGGCCCGCGCGTGGTGCGCATGTAGACGGTGTTCTGCTCGACGAACAGGTCCTGGCCTTCCACCAGTTCCACGCCCATCTGCTGTGCCAGGAAGGCGTGCTCGAAGTAGGCGGAGTTGTACATGCCCGGCGTCAGCACCACCACGGTGGGGTCGTCGCCGCCGTGCGGCGCGACCTCGCGCAGGTTGTCCAGCAGCAGGTCGGGGTAGTGCGCGACGGGTTCGACCTTGATGCGGCCGAACGCGTCGGGCATGAGCCGCATCGACATCTTGCGGTTCTCCAGCATGTACGACACGCCCGACGGCACGCGCAGGTTGTCCTCCAGCACATAGAATTCACCGGCGCCCGCCCGCACGAGGTCCACGCCGGCGATGTGGCAGTAGATGTCCTCGGCCACGTCGACGTCCTGCATCTCCGGACGGTACTGCGCGTTCAGGAAGACCTGCTCGGCCGGCACGATGCCCGCGCGCACGATGTCGTGGCCGTGATAGATGTCGCGGATGAACAGGTTCAGTGCGCGCACGCGCTGTTTGAGGCCGGCTTCCAGGTGGCGCCATTCCTCGGCGGGAATGATGCGCGGGATGAGGTCGAAAGGGATCAGGCGCTCGGTGCCGGCGGCGTCGCCCGCGACCGAGAATGTGATGCCGACGCGGCGAAAGCTCAGGTCGGCCTCCAGCCGGCGCACGGACATGGCTTCGTCCGACTGCTCGTTGTGCCAGCGCTCGAATGCCTGGTAATGGGAGCGGATGCGGTTCTCGCCATCGCGCATTTCGTCAAAGGCGGATGGACGGGCGGGTAGGTCCTTCATGGCTCCTCCGTGCAGATGCTTGCGGCCGCTTGCACGCGGCCGTCATCCGGCCGTGGCCGGCCGGTCAAGGTGTACAAGCAACCCGCATGCCAGCTTTGGCGGCAGACGGGGCGACACGGCATCAATATGCGCTGCGGGCGGGGGAAATGCCATCCCCGGGGCGGACGACGGCGTAATCCGGGGACGGGAGGCCGCCAGGGGGGCGAAGGCGGCTGGAACACTGCCCGGGCGCGCGCACCAAGCTGGTGCGTCACGCCGGACGAAACTGGTGCGTCAGCGGGGACGCGTCAATTCATGCGATAGGAATGCAGCACCGATCCGCTCTTGCCGCCTTGCTCCAGCGGCGCATGCGGCACCCAGCCGTCCTGCGTCAGCACCGCGTCCAGCCGGACGTCGTGCGCGGCGGGGACATATCCCGGGTCCAGCTCGCCGCAGCTCCAGGCGATGCCGATGGCGGTGAAGGGGTGGCCGCGGTCGCGCAGGGCGGCCAGGGTGCGGTCGTAATAGCCGCCGCCATAGCCCAGGCGGTCGCCGAGTTCGGTGTAACCCAGCGTGGGCACCAGCACCACGTCGGGCAAGAGTTCCGGACCGGCCACGGGTTCCTGGATGCCGTAGGGGCCGGCGCGCAGTTCGGCCTCGGGCGTCCAGGGCAGAAAGGCGAGCGGCGCGTTGCGCTCGCGCACGACCGGCAGCGCCACCGTCATGCCGGCCTCGCTCCATTGCGTCAGGAGCGGGCGCAGATCGGGTTCGTCGGCCATGGGCCAGAAGGCGGCGACAGTGGTGGGTGCCGGATGGCCGGCCTGCACGGCCTGGTCGCGGGCCACATTCAGCCAGGTGAAAAGGCGTGCGCGCATGAGCAAAGCGCCCCGGCTGCGCTGGTCTTCAGGCATTTCGGTGCGCAATTTCCGCAATCGCGTGCGGTGGACTGCGGTATCCTCTGGAGTATTTTGCGTAGTCATGCGGTGGCTGTAACCGGGGGGTTGAATATGAAGGCAAACATGCTGAAGACGAACATGCGTATGCTCAGCATGCGGGTGCGTCGCGAGACAGGCGCCCGGCAGCCCCCACGGTATCAGAATTCCTCGTTGCAAGCCGCCGACGCCCGCGCCGGGCTGCGCCGCTTGCTGCCGCTGGTGGCGCTTTTCACGGCTGCCTGTGCGCCCGTCGATGCGCAGCAGCGCAGCGCCGCCGTCAATCCCCAGCCTCAGCCCGCCGTGCAGGCGGCCCAGCCGATGATCGCCGTGCCTCCCGTGGTGCTGGCAGGCCTGCCGCCGACCGCGGAAACGCCCGCGCTGGCCGCCGTGGTCGCCGCCCGCGAAGCCATGAGCCGCAAGCAGTGGTCGGTGCTGGGCGCGCTGGTGCCGCAGGCCAAGGGCGACCCGCTGGGCATGTATCCGGAATACTGGCTGCTGCGCTATCAGCTCTGGACGCCGCCCGCCTCGGGCCGGCCCGTGGCGGCGCTGCAGCAGTTCATCAACAGCAATGGCGACGCCTACCTGGCCGACCGCCTGCGCGGCGACTGGCTGCTCGCCGCCGCCCGCAGCGGCGACTTCGAAACGGTGCGCAAGCTGGCGCCCGTGAAAAACAGCAACGCGCAGATCGAATGCGCCATCCTGGACGGCAAGCACATGACCGGCCAGCGCGCCACGGCCGCGCAGGCGATGGCCGTGTTCTCGCCCGGCAGCGCATGCTGGGCGCTGTACGACCAGCTCGTGGCCGACGGCATCCTGGGCTGGGAGCAGCTCGAGCCGCAGCTGCGCGATGCCATCGAGGCCAACAAGACCACCGATGCGCGCAAGTTCGTGCAGTACATGTTCGAACCGCGCGACGTGAAGACCTACGACGTCATCATGAAAGACCCCATGAAGTGGCTGACGCGGCAGGACCGCATGCCCGTGGGTCGCAACGAAAAGGAACTGGTCACGATCGCGCTGGCCCGCCTGGCGCGCTCGGACGTCAGCGTCGCCGACTCCTACCTGCGCCGGGAATGGGCCAAGTCGATGTCCAAGTCGAACCTGGCCTGGGTGCGCGGCCAGTACGCGCTGACCGCCGCGCTGGGCCTGGACAGCCGGGCGAACGATTGGTACCGCGAGGCGGGCCATATCCGCATGACCGAATACAACGCCGCCTGGAAGGTGCGCGCCGCGTTGCGCCAGCCGAAAATCGACTGGAAGTGGGTCATCGAATCCATCGACGAAATGCCGCCTTCGCAACAGGCCGAGACGGTCTGGGTGTACTGGAAGGCCCGCGGCCAGGCCGCGACGGGCAATAAGGACAAGGCGCAAGCCGCCTACGCCAGCATCGCCGACCGCTTTGATTTCTACGGCCAGCTGGCCGCTGAAGAGCTGGGCCGCCGCATCAATGTGCCGCCGCGTCCCGCGCCCATCAGCGATCGCGAGATCGCCGAGGCCCGCGCCAATCCGGGCCTGCAACGCGCCGTGCTGCTGTTCCGCCTGGGCTGGCGCGCCGAAGCCGTGCCCGAGTGGAACTTCACGCTGCGCGGCATGAGCGACCGCCAGCTGTTGGCCGCCGCCGAGCTGGCCCGCGCCGAGAACATCTACGACCGTGTGGTCAACACGTCGGACCGCACTGAAAAGGAATTCGACTTCAGCCAGCGCTTCATCGCGCCGTTCGAGGGCCGCGTCACCGCCAAGGCCAATGCCATCGCGCTGGATCCGGCCTGGGTGTACGGGCTGATCCGCCAGGAATCGCGCTTCATCATGGATGCGCGCTCGCACGTGGGCGCTTCGGGGCTGATGCAGCTCATGCCCGCCACGGCCAAGTGGGTGGCCGGCAAGATCGGCATGAGCGACTTCACGCCGGCCAGCGTCAACGATTTCGACACCAACACCGAGCTTGGCACCAACTACCTGAACATCGTGCTGCGCGGCCTGGACGGTTCGCAGATGCTGGCCAGCGCCGGTTACAACGCAGGTCCGGGCCGGCCGCGTAATTGGCGTTCGACGTTCACGCATCCCGTCGAAGGCGCCATCTTTGCCGAGACCATTCCGTTCACCGAAACCCGCATCTACGTCAAGAACGTGATGTCCAACGCCACGTATTACGCGGCCATGTTCACCGGCCAGCCGCAATCGCTGAAGGAGCGCCTGGGCAACGTCGTGCCGGCAGGCACCGAAACCGCCGCCGCGCCATGACGCGCGATCCGGCGACCGAAGGCCTGCGCGCCTATATCGTTGGCGGCGCGGTGCGAGATGCGCTGCTCGGCCTGCCGCACGGCGATCACGATTGGGTCGTGGTGGGCGCCACGCCTGAAGACATGACCGGCCGCGGCTTCATCCCCGTCGGCGGCGATTTCCCCGTCTTCCTGCACCCCCGCACCAAAGAGGAATACGCCCTGGCGCGCACCGAACGCAAGTCGGGGCGCGGCTACAAGGGCTTCACCTTCTACACGGGCGCGGACGTCACGCTGGAGGACGACCTGCGCCGGCGCGACCTGACGGTAAATGCCATTGCCCAGGACGAAGACGGCCGGCTCGTGGACCCGCTGGGCGGCGCGGACGACCTGCGCGCCCGGATCTTTCGTCATGTGGGCGATGCGTTCGAAGAGGATCCCGTACGCATCCTGCGCCTCGCCCGCTTTGCCGCGCGCTTTGGCGATTTCAGCATTGCGCCGGAAACGATGGCGCTGTGCCGCCGCATGGTCGAGGCCGGCGAGGCCGATGCGCTGGTGGCTGAACGCGTCTGGAAGGAATTGTCGCGCGGCCTGATGGCGCAGGCGCCTTCGCGCATGCTGGGCGTGCTGAACGAATCCGGCGCGCTGGCGCGCGTGATGCCCGAATTGCAGGGCGTGGACGAAGTGGCTGCGCAGTTGGATCGCGCCGCGCGGCAGGGCTTGCCGCTGGCAAGCCGCTACGCGCTGATGTGCCGCTTGACGCCCCAGCGCGAAGCGCTGGGACGGCGGATGCGCGTGCCCACGGAATGCAACGACTACGCGCGACTCTTGCCTGAAGTCCTCGACGCATTGGGTGCGCAGGATGGCATGCCGGATGGCCCGGGCAGGGCCGATGCGCAGTTGGCGCTGATGGAGCGCGCCGATGCCTTGCGCAAGCCGGAACGCTTTTTTGAACTGTTGGATGCCGCGGCCGTGTTGCGCGCGGTGGACCTTCCCGCGTGGCAATCGCGGGTGGCGGCGGTGCGGGGCGTGGACGCGGGCGCCATCGCCAAGGCTTGCGCGGGCGAGCCGGCGCGCATCAAGGAAAGCGTGCGCCAGGCGCGCCTGGCGCGTCTGGCCGATTTGCAGGCAGTCTGATCCGGCTTGCGCGCTACAGCTTGCCCAGCCGGTCGCCGCGCGAGAACCCGCTCAACGGCGATGTCATGCCGCGGCCGACGGCCAGCACCTTGAACAACTCGCCCATCTCCGCCTCCGACAGCAGCTTCTGCACGGGTGCCACCGCCTGCGCGTAGGCCTGCGCATCGGACGGATCCAGTCCGGCCAGCAGGTCCATGAGGCCCGCGTTCATCAGGAAGCGCGCCTGCGACGTGTAGCCCAGCACCTGCATTCCCGCCGCCAGCGCCGCGTCCGCCATCGCGGTGAAATCCACGTGCGCCGTGATGTCCTGCAGGCCCGGCGCGGTGAACGGGTCGCCGTGCGCGTGGTGCCGCAGGTGGCACATCAGCGTGCCGCCCGCGCGCTGCGGGTGGTAGTACTCGCTGCGGGGAAAGCCATAGTCCACCAGCAGCGCCGCGCCGTGTTCCAGCCAGCTGCCCATCGCCGCGATCCACGCCTCGCCCTGCAGATTGATTTCCGACACGTAGCCCGGCAGCGCCGGCATGCGCGCCGCGACGGCGGCCGTGAGGGTGGCCGGGGCGGGGCGATCTTCCCAGATGAAACCGCCGTCGGCATCCACCGCCACGCCGCGTTCCAGCACCTGGCCGGCGTCGCTCCAGACAAAAAGGGAAACCGGCATTGCGTCCAGCACTTCGTTGGCCAGCACGCATCCGGAAAACGCGTGGGGCAGGGCGTCCAGCCATTGCACCCGGTCGCCGAAGGGCGCCAGCCGTTCGGCCTGGCGCGCGCGCAGGTCCGCCGACACTTCCAGAATCAGATAGCGCGTGTCGGACAGCCCCAACGCGTCCAGTTCGCGCAGCACGCCTTCGGCGAGCGCGCCGGTGCCGGCCCCGAATTCCAGCACGGCGCGCGTGTCCGTCTGACGCAGCACCTCGGCCGCCTGGCGCGCCAGCGTGCGCGAGAACAGTGGCGTGAGCTGCGGCGCGGTCACGAAGTCGCCGGCGGGTGTCTTGCCGCCGTCGTCGGCATCGGCCAGCTTGACGTTGCCCGCCGCGTAATAGCCCAGTCCCGGCGCGTACAGGGCCTCGGCCATCCAGTGATCGAACGGCAGCCAGCCGCCGCTCGCCGCGATGGCGGCGCGCAGGTGGGCGGCCGTGGCGTCGCTGTGTTCGCGTGCGGCGGGGGAGAGAGGAGGCAGATTGGCGGGGGCGGGGCGTTGCATGGGCGGATGGTACGGGGCAAACCGGCATTTTCCCAAAAAAAAGCCCCGCAGCATGGCTGCGGGGCTTTTTTCGGATCAGACGGACAGATTAGCCGCGGCGATCGGTCGACTTGGTGAAACGCTTGGCGGGGCCGCCGGGGCGCTTGTCGAACGAGGGCTTGCCACGGAAGCCGCCTTCGGGACGGTCGCCGCCACGGAAGCCGCCTTCGCGCTGGGGACGGTCGCCGAAGCTGGGACGGTCGCCAAAGCTGGGGCGCGCGTCGCGATCGCCACCGCGGAAACCGCCTTCACGGGGGCCGCGCTCGCTGAACGGACGGGCGTCGCGCTGGGGACGGTCGCCGTAGCTGGGGCGGTCGCCAAAGCTGGGACGCGAATCGCGGTCGCCGCCACGGAAGCCGCCTTCACGCTGGGGACGGTCGCCGAAGGGGCGATTGCCCTGGTAGCCGCCTTCGCGCTGCGGACGATCGCCGAAGCTGGGACGGTCGCCAAACGAACGCTGCGGGCGGTCGCCGAACGGACGGTCTTCAAAGGAACGGTTGCCCTGGTAGCCGCCGTCGCGCGGCTTGAACTCGCCACGCGGGCCGCCGAAGGAACGGCCTTCACGCGGGGCGCCATCGCGGGCGCCGTCGCGGGCGCCGGCAAAGCCGCCCGACCCATGACGCGAACCGCCGAAGCCGCCGGGACGCTTGCCGAAGGGCTTGCCAAAGGGCTTGCCACCGCCGCCACCGGTGGACGGACGCGGGGTGCGCTTGGGTTCCAGACCGGCGATCACTTCAGGCGTGATCGACTGGCCGATGTAGTGCTCGATGCGGCGGACCTTGTGGCGCTCGGAATGCGTGGCCAGCGTGAACGCCAGGCCGCTGCGGCCGGCGCGGCCCGTACGGCCGATGCGGTGCACGTAGTCTTCAGCCTGCATCGGCAGGTCGAAGTTGACGGCGTGGCTGATGCCTTGCACGTCTATGCCGCGGGCGGCCACGTCGGTGGCCACCAGGATGCGCAGCTGGCCGCGTTGCAGTTGCGACAGCGTGCGGGTGCGCTGGCGCTGGTTCATGTCGCCGTGCAGGGCGGCGGCGGCAAAGCCCTGGTCGGCCAGGCGGTCGGCCAGGTCGTCCGCGCCGCGCTTGGTCGACGTGAAGACGATGGCCTGATCCAGCGAGGCGTCGCGCAGCACGTGGTCCAGCAGCTGCATCTTGTGGCTGGCGTCGTCCGCGTACAGCAGGCTTTGCGTGATGTTGGTGTGCTTTTCCTTGGCGCCGGCGATCTCGATGCGCTGCGGCTCGCGCATCATGCGCGCGGCCAGCTTGGCAACGGTGCCGTCCAGGGTGGCCGAGAACAGCAGCGTCTGGCGCTCTTGCGGCAGGCGCTCGATGATGGTCTCGATATCTTCGATGAAGCCCATGTCCAGCATGCGGTCGGCTTCATCCAGGACCAGGGTGTGCACGGTGTTGAGCTTGACGCGGCCCGATTGCAGGTGATCGATCAGGCGGCCGGGGGTGGCAACCAGCACGTCGACGCGGCGCGACAGCGCCTTCAGTTGCGCGCCGTAGGGCATGCCGCCCACGACGGTCGCGGTGCGCAGGTCGGCCAGCTTGCGGCCATACGTGGCGGTGGCTTCCGTGACTTGCAGGGCCAGTTCGCGGGTCGGGGTCAGCACCAGCACTTGCACGCCGACGCCCTTGTTGGCGGGCATCTGGGCAATGCGGTGCAGGGCGGGCAGCATGAAGGCCGCGGTCTTGCCGCTGCCGGTCTGCGAGGACACCATCAGGTCATGGCCGGCCAGCGCTTGCGGAATGGCGGCGGCTTGAACGGTGGTGGGGGTGGTGAAGCCAGCTTCTTGAACGGCCGACAACAGGGCGGGCGCGAGACCCAGGGTTTCGAAAGACATTACTTTCCCTTGCCGCAATCAATGCGACGCAGTGCTTGGTCGGGCCAGGGGATTAGGCGGCCGGATCCAGGCGACGGTTGATGGAGCATCGTGCCGACCGGATCAACCATGCGCGTGGCGCGTTCTCTTGTACTGATGGAACGCAGGGCGAAAGGAAAGGGGTCAGGAATCGATGATAGTTCGGCATGAGGCCGGGGGTTGGTTTCCCGGCGGACTGCAAAAAATTCCGCTAAATCAAGGCGGTAAATGCCGAACTCGTTTTGTGCAGTGCGGCGATCATAACCTGAATTCACCCTGCAAGGGAATTATTTTTTTGTCCAGCCCCCAATCAATAGGGTTTTTCCCTTGGTTTTCCAGCCACGCGTTGGTGGCCCGGAAATGACCGCAGCCCAGGAACGGCACAGGGGGGCGCCGGGCGGACAGCGGCGAGGGGTGGTTGGACATCAGCACCAGATGGCCGCTGTCGGGCGGCAGCAACAGCCGCTTGGCCTGGGCGTGGGCGCCCCACAGCATGAACACCTTGGGCGATGGATCGCGCGCGACGTGCTTGATGAGGGCATCGGTCACCGTTTCCCAGCCGCGCTTGGCGTGCGAGGCGGGCTGGCCGTCTTCCACGGTGAGCGCCGTGTTCAGCAGCAGCACGCCCTGCTCGGCCCAGGCGGTGAGGTCATTGCCCGCCGGAACGCCCACATCCGGATAGTCGCGCGCAATCTCGTTGAAGATGTTGCGCAGGCTGGGGGGGCGCTTGCAGTCGTCCGGCACCGAGAACGCCAGCCCCTGCGCCTGGCCGGGGCCGTGGTAGGGGTCCTGGCCCAGGATCACGACCCGTACGTCCGAGGGCGCCAGGCCTTGCAGGGCGCGAAAGGGCGTGGCGGGATACACCACAGCGCCCTGCGCCAGGCGCGCTTCGACATGGCTGGTCGCGGCGGCAAGGGCTGCGGCCACGGCCGGGTCGGCGGACAGGGCGGCCTGCCAGGCGGCAGGCAGTTGCCCGGCCTGCGTGGCCAGGGCGTTGGGTGTAAGGCGGTTGTCGATCGGCATGGGCGCGATTTTGGCATATTCGACCGGTCAGCCCGACCGGTGCTGCCTGCCGGTTCAGACCGGCCAGCCGGCCTGCCGGTGCGCCGAGTCCCAGAACATCCATTCCAGTTGGGCGGCGCGCGTGTAGGCCTGGTGCATCGCTTCCACGGTCTGCGGCGAGGCGGTTTGGGCGGCCCGATCCACGGTGGCGATCACCGCGCGGACCAGCGCGTGGAAGTCATCGCCGGCGTAGGTGTCGATCCAGGCGGCGTACGGATTGGGCCGAACGGCGCGCGCGTGGATGTCGCGCCCGATCTCCGCGTAGATCCAGAAGCAGGGAAGCAGGGCAGCCAGGGCGACCGGATAGGGCGCGCTCCAGGCGGTGGCGATGAGGAAGCTGGTGTAGTGATGGCTCGCCGGCGTCAGCGGCGTGGCCTCGAACGTGGCCGCGTCGATGCCGAACTGCTGCATGAAACTGGCATGCAGGCTGCGTTCGGCCACGACGGCGCCCTTGGCGGCTTCGGCAAACTGCACGACGCCGTCTGCGTCGTCGGCCTTGGCGGCGGCAATGGCCAGCGCGCGTCCAAACGCGACCAGATAGTGCGCGTCCTGGATCATGTAGTGCTTGAACGCGTCCTCGGCAAGCTGGCCGCTGGCCAGTTCGCGGTTGAACGGCATGTCGCGCGTCTTTTCATAGAGCGCGGCGTTGCGGGTCCAGGCGTCGGAGCTGAAAGACATGGAATTCCTCTTAGGCGTCGCCTCGCGCGCGCGTGGATGCGCGGCGCCGGCGGGGCATAAGCGTACCAAGACAGCGGGGGGAGATTCAGGCCGCGCGCTTGCGGTGATGGCGGGCGAATTCCAGGAGCGCGTCGCGCAGCACCACGGCCTGATTGTGTTCGGTGTTGCGCGCACCGTACAGCAGGGTCAGGGGGCGATCGCCCGCGGCCTCCAGCAAGGCGGCCATGCGCGCTTGCTGCTCGGGCGTGGCCAGTTCGGCCAGGTACTTGGCGCGGAATGCGTCCCAGCGTTCCTCGACGTGGCTGAACCATTTGCACAGTTCAGCGCTGGGGGCGATGTCGCGGGCCCATTCGTCCAGGCCGAGGTCCGCGCGGCGCAGGCCGCGAGGCCACATGCGGTCGACGAGGGCAAGGTAATGCCCTTGCGGACCGGTGCCTTCGTAAACGCGCTGCACGATGATGCGGGACGATTTCATGCCGGCTCCTGCGACGTGGGTGCGGACAGTCTACTTCACGGGCCGAGCGGCCAAGGCCACGCGCGCGGTCAGCTCGCACGTCGTTGAGCCGCCACGGCAAGAACCTGAACGGTAACTGAATGTATATAACCTGCGTCTTTCTTCCCTGAAATCGAGGTCTATTGCCACGGGAGTCACGTCATCTGCGGGCTGTGTCCCCGCCGCGAGACAGAGAGGCTTGTCGGGCTGCGGAGTTGTGGTTTACATTCGCTTAAATTCTATGTAACAAATCCGTTGGAGGCCGACCCAGTCGGCCTTTTTTTGAACCCACGCCCAACAGTCGTGGCTTGGCCAGGCTGCCTGGCGCCCCTTGCCGTCATGCCGCCACGCCATCATCCCGTCCTCCTTGCCTTGCCTGGTACCGCCGACACCCTTTGCCGGCATCGGCAGGCCCCTGCGCAAACCGCCTGCAGCAGCCCGCTGCTCCGTCCATGCTGAATTCCGACGATCTTCCCGCTAGCCACGCCGGGACGGGCGGCCCCTTGCGCATCCTGCATACGGAAGCCGCCACGGCCTTTGGCGGCCAGGAATTCTGTATCTATAAGGAGATGGTCGCCATGCGCGAGCGCGGCCATCACCTGGAAGCGGTCTGCCAGCCGCACGCCGAACTGGCGCAGCGGCTTCGCGACGCCGGGTTCACCGTGCACACCGTGAACATGGACGGCGCCGTCAATTTCGTGCGCAGCGTGGCGTTCGTGCGGCGCGTGGCGGCGCGCGGCCGCTTCGACGTGGTCAACACGCACAGCCGCAGCGACACGGTGCGCGCGGCAATGGGCGCGCGCCTTGCCCGCACCCCGCTCATCGTGCGCACCCGCCACCTGGCCAAGCCGATCAACTCGCTGTACGCCTACACGTGGCTGGCCCACCGCGTCATCGCCGTGAGCCGGCACGTGCAACGCCAATTGCTGGATGGCGGCGCGCCGCCCGAGGCCGTCGCCACCATCCATTCGCCGATTGTGTTGCCCGAAGGCGACGGCAAGGGCAGTCTGCGGCAGGAACTCGGCCTGCCGGCCGATGCGCTGGTCGTGGGCTGTGTGGCCGTCATGCGCACGGAAAAGGGCCATGCCGACCTGATCGACGCTTTCCAGCGGGTGCTGGCCGCGTTTCCGCAAGCCCATCTGGTGCTGGCCGGAGACGGCATGCCGGTGTTCGAGCGCCTGAAGGGACAGGTTCAGGCGCTGGGCCTGGCGTCCCGCGTGCACTTCCTGGGCCGGCGGCATGACATCGGCAACGTGCTGCAGGCGTTTGACGTGTTCGCCTTGCCGACCCATCGCGAAGCCTTCGGCACGGCATTTGTCGAAGCTGCCGCCATGGGCGTGCCCGTGATTGGCACGGACGTGGGGGGCGTTCCCGAAACCATGCAGGCGGGCGTGACCGGCCTGCTCGTGCCGCCGCGCGATCCCGCTGCGTTGGCCGCCGCGCTGGAGAGCCTGCTGGCCGACCCCGAGCGCCGCCGCCGCATGGGCGAGGCGGGCCGGGAGCTCATTCGGGGGCAGGGGCTTTTCAGCGTCGACCGCGCGGCGCAACTGGTCGAAGCGGCCTACGCACGCTGGCTGGGAGAACGGCGGGGGCGGGCCCCCGCGGCGCCCAGCGGCTCGATGCCGTAGAACGGTCAGTGCGGTAGAAAGCTCAGTGCGGTAGAACGCTCAGTGCGCTGGGCCGCTCAATGCCACAGCAGCGCGTTCATCGCTTCGACCAGACGGTCGCGGTAGCGCGGCAGCAGGGCTGACACTGCTTCTTGCCGGCGCTTCCAGGAATCGGGCTCGGCGCCCGGCGCGATGCGCGGCGCCGCCCAGATCGGATCCGGAAAATGCCGGTCGCCGCGCCAACGCGGGATCACGTGCCAATGCAGATGCGGCACCATGTTGCCAAGCGATGCCAGGTTGACCTTGTCGGGCGTCAGGATCGCCTGCTGCGTCTCCTCGACCACATACACCGCCCGCATGAGCAGGTCGCGCCCGTGCGTGGACAGGCTGGTCATCTCGGCCAGGTGAGCGTTCCAGATCACCCGCGTAAACCCCGGATAGTCGGGGTCCTCGACCTCGATGATGCGCAGGTGCGGTCCCCGCCACAAGAGCGTGCCGCCGTCTTCCTGGCAGAGCGGACAGTTGGGATCGCGCGCGCTCAAGTCATCACCTTGCGGTACTGAATGAAGCCGGACCGGTCGGCAATGCGGTCGTAGAGCTGCATGGCGGTTGCGTTGGTTTCGTGCGTCAGCCAGTAGACGCGGGCGCAATTGGCCGCGGCGGCTTCGGCGTAGACGTGTTCGATCAGCTTGCGCCCGGCGCCCGTGCCGCGCGCCTCCTGGTCCACATACAGATCCTGCAAATAGCAGTAATCGCCCGCGGTCCAGGTGGAGCGGTGGAAGATCCAGTGCACCAAGCCCACCGCGCGGCCGCTTTCGTAGGCCAGCGCCGCGTGCATGGGCTCGGCCGGATCCAGAAAGCGCGCCCACGTGTTGCGCGTGACGGCGTCGTCGATGCTGACGCGGTAGAAGTCCTGGTAGCCCTTCCACAACGGCAGCCATGCGTCGAAGTCAGCGGCAACGATGGGACGGATATCTGCGGTACTCATGGGGCGGAGCCTCCTGGCGGAATTCAGAGTTGGTTTTCCATGGCTTCGACGATATGCCGCAGCACTTGCAGCCGAGCGTAACGCTTGTCGTTGGCCGACACCAGATGCCAGGGCGCGTGGGGCACGTCGGTCCGCATCATCATCTCGTTGGCCGCCGCCGCGTACTCGGGCCATTTGTCCCGGTTGCGCCAGTCGTCCGGCGTGATCTTGAAATTCTTGAACGGCGATTTTTCGCGTTCGCGAAAGCGGGCAAGCTGTTCGTCGGGCGTGACCGCCAGCCAGAACTTGAGCACCAACGCGCCGCTGGCCGCCAGCTGTTCTTCGAAGTCGTTGATCTCTGCATAGGCCCGGCGCCACTTGGCGGGGGGAATCAGCTTCTCGACCCGCTCGACCAGCACGCGGCCATACCACGAGCGGTCAAAGAGCGCGATCCGGCCATGGCGGGGAATGCGGCGCCAGAACCGCCACAGGTAGGGACGGGCCAATTCTTCCGAGCTGGGCGCGGACACGGGCGTGATGTCGAATTGCCGGGCGTCCAGCGCGTGCGTGACGCGGCGGATGGCGCCGCCCTTGCCGGCCGCATCCTGACCTTCAAACACCAGGATCAGCGAGCGATCCTTGAACTTGTCGGAGCGGGCGGCGAGCGCCAGCCGGCCTTGCAGCAGGCCGAGTTCGGATTCGTAGTCTTCCTTCTCGACCTTGGCGTCATAGTCCAGCTTGCCCAGGCGGTCGACGATGCGCGTCGTGCTGGAATGCGCCACGAAGGCGGGCGGTAGTCGCGGCACGCCGCGCCGGCGCAGCGCCGTCAGCACCGCTTCGGCCGTGCGCGCGGTGCGCATGTTCTCGTCGGCGCTGGGGATCACCACCCAGGGCGCGTGACCGCAGTCTGTGTGATTGAGCACGACGTGCGCGCCCGACCGGATGCGGTCGAAACGCTTGTTGACCTTCATGTCGACCGGGCTGACCTGCCACGCGGTCTCGGGACTGGCGAGCAGGCGCTGCGCCCGTTCCTTTTGCGCCTTGGCCGACAGGTGGAACCACAGCTTGACGATCTGTACGCCTTCCGAGGCCAGCATCGTTTCAAAGCGCATGATGGCGGCGGCATGGGCCTCGATGGCGTCTGCATTGGGCTTCTTGCGCACGGCTTCGATGACCAGCGGCGTGTACCAGGAGCCGAACACGATGCCGGTGCTGCCCTTGGGCGGCAGATCGCGCCAGTAGCGCCACAATGGCGGGCGATCCAGTTCGTCGCCCTCGCGCGGCCCATAGGCCAGCGTGCGGATGTGGCGCGGATCCATCCATTCGTTCAGCAGGTTGATGGTGGCGCCCTTGCCGGCCCCGTCGATCCCTGCCACGACGATCAGCAACGTCTTGTCGGCCTGCCGCAGGCGTTCGTACTGCGCATTCAGCAGTCCGACCCGCAGCCGCGTTTCCAGCGCCTTGAATTCATCTTTGGAGAGGGTAGGGTCTGCTTCGGCTTCGGCGAACATGGATGCGTCGGATCGGATTGCTGCGATCGGGCGATCTTGCGGGATATGGCCGTGCGGCGCAAGTGCGCCGCAGCCAGGTGTCATAGCGCGTTGACGGGAATCTTCAGGTACCGCACGCCGTTGTCCTCGGCCGGCGGGAAATGTCCCGCGCGGATGTTCACCTGGATGGCGGGCAGGATCAGTGTGGGCATCGACAGTGTCGCGTCCCGCCGGGTGCGCATGGCGACGAATTCATCTTCGGTGATGCCATCGCGCACGTGGATGTTGCCGCGGCGCTGGTCGGCCACGGTGGTCTGCCAGGCGGCGTCGCGGCCCTCGGGCGGATAGTCGTGACACATGAAGAGGCGCGTGTCGTCGGGCAGGCGCAAGAGGCGCCGGATCGACTGGTACAGCAGGTGCGCATCGCCGCCCGGGAAATCGCAGCGAGCCGTGCCGACATCGGGCATGAACAGCGTGTCGCCCACAAACGCTGCGTCGCCGATCAGGTAGGCCATGTCGGCTGGCGTGTGTCCCGGCACGTGCACCGCCGTGGCGGTCAGCGCGCCAATCTGAAAGGTCTCGCCGTCGGCGAACAGATGGCCGAACTGCGATCCATCGAGCTGAAAGGCCGGCTCCAAGTTCAGGATCTTCTTGAACACGCCCTGCACGCTGCGGATGCTTTGGCCGATGGCGATGACGCCGCCCAGCTGCCGCTGCAGATAAGGCGCGGCGGACAGGTGATCGGCGTGGGCATGGGTTTCCAGCAGCCAGACCGTCCGCAGGCCGCGCGCGCGGACATAGTCCGCCACACGGTCCGCATTGGCGGTGCTGGTGCGGCCCGACTTGGGGTCGAAGTCCAGCACCGAATCGATGATGGCGCAGGCGCCGCCGGGCCCTGCCTCGTGAACGACGTAGGTGATGGTCGACGTGACGGGATCAAAGAAGGCCTGGATGTGCGGATTCATGGGGGCTCGGGAATGGAGGGCGGGCACGTCGGAACAGTTTACGTAAAAAAATAATATTTGCGAATAGTTTATTCAGAAATATAATGACGACGCTGTTGCCTCGTTTTTCCTCCACTGTCAGCGCCCCGCCATGAATGCCCCGCTTACCGAATGTGAAGTCTCCTCCCTGCGTGAATCGGCCTCCCAGGCCTGCACGCTGCTCAAGGCCCTGGCCAACGAAGACCGCTTGCTCCTCCTGTGCCAGCTGGTCCACCATGAACGCAACGTCGGCGAGCTGGAATCGCTGACCGGGATCCGCCAGCCCACGCTCTCGCAGCAGCTTGGCGTGCTGCGCGACGAAGGCCTCGTCGTCACGCGGCGCGAAGGCAAGTACGTCTACTACCAGATGGCCAGTTTCGAGGTCAGCCAGGTGATGAAAACCCTGTCCAGCCTGTACTGCGGACGCGCACTGGAGTCCCTCAAATGAACGTGGACTGGTCTGCCTTTACGCCGATCGCCGGTACGGCGGGGGGTTTCCTTATCGGCGCCGGCGCGGTCTTGCTGATGCTTGGCGCCGGGCGCATTGCCGGCATCAGCGGCATCGTGGGCGGTCTTTTCACCCCGACGCGAGGCGACGGTTGGCGCGTGGCCTTCCTGCTGGGACTGTGCGCCGCGCCGTGGATTTACCGGCTGTTCGCCACCTTGCCGTCCATCACGGTCGATGCCAGCACGCCCCGGCTGATCGTGGCTGGCCTGCTCGTCGGGATCGGCACGCGATACGGGTCCGGCTGCACCAGCGGCCACGGCGTCTGCGGCCTGTCCCGCGGATCTCGCCGTTCGTTCGTCGCCACGGCGATCTTCATGGCGGCCGGATTCGTGACGGTCTACGTCTTGCGCCACGCGGTGGGAGGCTGACATGGCTGCGATCTACGCTTTTGCCGCCGGGCTAGTCTTCGGATTCGGCCTGTTGGTGTCGGGACTTGCCGACCCCGCGCGCGTGTTGGGATTTCTGGACCTGGCAGGCTTGTGGAATCCCACCCTGGCTTTCGTGATGGGCGGCGCCGTCGTCGTGGCCAGCATCGGATTTGCGCTCTTGCGTCGCCGCCGCGCCAGCCTGTCGGGCGAACCCATGCGCTGGCCGCAGGCCACGCAGCTGGACTGGCGTCTGGCCGGCGGCAGCCTGGCGTTTGGCGTGGGCTGGGGCGTGGCGGGATTCTGTCCCGGACCCGCCGTCGTCGCCGCGGCGGCCGGCATCGGCGAGGCCGGTATTTTTGTGGTCGCCATGCTTGCGGGGATGGCGATCCACACCATCATCGAACGCGCCCGGCGCGGCGGGGCCTGACCCCGCGTCCGCCGCCTTACTCGTACGTGCGGATGTCGTCGATCACCTTGCCGTCGTTCGGCAGGCCGCCTGCGTCCACCCATTGCACATCGGCGCGCAGCTTGGTCACGTCGCGCGCCGAATCGGCGATGCGCTTGGCCAGGTCATCGTTCTGCTCGCGCGACTCCACCTTGAGCACCATGCGGTCCGAGCCCGTGCTGCCGCTGATGACCAGCCGCGCCCGCAGGATTTCCGGATGCCGCCGGACCACGTCGGCCACCTGCGAGGGGTGCACGAACATGCCGCGCACCTTGGTCGTCTGGTCGGCGCGCCCCATCCAGCCCTTGATGCGGGTGTTGGTGCGCCCGCACGGCGAAATGCCCGGCATCACCGCCGACAGATCGCCGGTGCCGAACCGCACCAGCGGGTAATCGGGGTTCAGCGTGGTCACCACGACCTCGCCGACTTCCCCGTCGCGCACGGGCTCGCCGGTGCCCGGACGCACGATTTCGACGATGATGTCCTCGCCCACCACCAGCCCCTCGCGCGCAGGCGTCTCGAAAGCGATCATGCCCAGGTCGGCGCTGCCGTACGCCTGGTAGCCATCGATGCCGCGTGCCGCCAGCCAGTCGCGCAGCGAGGGCGGGAAGGCCTCTCCGGAAACCAGCGCGCGGCGCAGCGAATCGAGCTTCACGCCCAGTTCATCGGACTTTTCCAGGATGATCTTCAGGAAGCTGGGCGTGCCGGTGTAGCCGCTGGGCGACAGGTCCTGAATCGCGCGCACCTGCTGTTCGGTCTGCCCGGTGCCGCCGGGGAATACGGTGCAGCCCACCGCGTGCGCGGCTGTCTCCATCATCGAGCCGGCCGGCGTGAAGTGATAGGAAAAGCAGTTGTAGGCCAGTTCGCCGGCGCGAAAGCCCGCCGCGTACAGGGCGCGCGCAAAGCGCCAGTAATCCGAGCGCGCGCTTTCCGGTTCGTAGATCGGGCCGGGCGAGGCAAACACCCGCATCGCTTCGCCCCAGCCGATCGCGGAAAAGCCGCCGAAAGCCTTGGCGGGCCCAGCGGGCCGGACGGCGTCATCGCGGCTGTGCTGCTGGCGTTCAAGCAATTCGTGCTTGCGCAGCACCGGCAGCCGGGCCAGCGCCTCGCGCGAGGTGACCGTGGCCGGGTCCACGCCGCGCAATTGCTCGGCGATGGCCGGCGCACGCGCGATGGCCCGCGCAATCGCCCCAGGCAGGGCCGCCATCAGATCGCGCTCGCGTTGCTCGGGCGCGCGGGTTTCGAGGTCATCGAAAAACTCGGACATGGAATCGCACCTTCTCGTGTGCCGGTTGGCGGCGCCGTTGCCGGCGCCATGCGGCAAGCGCTGGCTTGCCCGCGTCGGAAATCAGGCCAGCCAGCGTTTGCGGCGGCGGTAGAACTTGTTGTCCCGGAAACTCTTGCGTTCGCCGCTGGAGATGCCCAGGTAAAACTCCTTCACGTCCTCGTTCTGCGCCAGGTCGGACGCGGCGCCGTCCATCATCACGCGGCCGTTCTCCAGGATGTAGCCGTAATCGGCGTAGCGCAGGGCGATGTTGGTGTTCTGCTCGGCCAACAGAAAGCTCACGCGCTCGCGCTGGTTCAGGTCGCGCACGATCTCGAAGATTTCTTCGACGATCTGCGGCGCGAGACCCATCGACGGTTCATCCAGCAGGATCATGTTCGGGTTGGCCATCAGCGCGCGGCCGATCGCGGTCATCTGCTGCTCGCCGCCCGAGGTGTACCCGGACTGGCTGGTGCGGCGCTGCTTCAAGCGCGGGAAATACTGGTAGACCCGTTCCAGCGCGGCGGCGGTGTCGCCGCGACTCATGCTGCGCGTATAGGCGCCGGTCAGCAGGTTTTCCTCGATGGTGAGGTGGGCAAAGCAGTGCCGGCCTTCCATCACCTGCACGACGCCGCGCTTGACCAGCTCGGCTGGCGTCAGCTTTTCGATGCGTTGGCCGCGGTACTGGATGTTGCCCTTGGTGACGTCGCCGCGTTCGCCCTTGAGCAGATTGGAGATCGCGCGCAGCGTGGTGGTCTTGCCCGCGCCGTTCGCGCCCAGCAGCGCCACGATCCTGCCTTCGGGCACCTGCAGGGACACGCCCTTGAGCACCAGGATCACGTGGTTGTAGATCACCTCGATGCCGTTCACATCGAGCAGCACCGGCGGGGCGCCTGCGGCGGCAATATTGGCGTCGTTCATAAACATTCCTGCAGCGTGGCGGCGGCCGGCCGGAAAGCCGGCCGCCGGGTCATATCAACATGCGTTGCGCACCCGCGGCATGGCCGCCGCGGGCGCTCCAGGGGCATCACTCACACTTGCGGGGCGTAATGTTCTTTTCCTTGGCGTACTTGGCCGCCGATTCCTTGACCATCGGGTCCAGGATCGTCTTGTCGGCCTGATACCAGTCGGAAACGACCTTGAACTTGGAACCGTCCCATTGCACGATGCGGGCCCAGTCGTCGCCCTTGTGGTTGGCGCACGAGGTCTTGACCGGACGCATGATCTGGCCAAAGCCCAGCTTGTCGAGCTTTTCCTGCGTCAGGTCCAGGTTCTCGAAGCCCCATCGCACCTGCTCCGGCGTCAGCGCCTTGCCCTTGCCGTACTTCTCCTGCGCGGCGCGGATCGCTTCGACCTGCAGCATCGAGATCATCATGCCGCGAGTGTGGGCGATGGTGCCCAACGTGGTCTTGCCGGTCTTGTCCGCGCCCTGGCCCTTGTCGTAGACGTACTTCTTCAGATCGTCGTAGACCTTGTCGCTGTCGGCGCCGCTGTTGTGGATGGTGATGGCGTTGTAGCCCTTGGCGACATCGCCCAGGTCCTTGACGTCGCCTTCCGAGCCGGCCCACCAGATCGCGTACATCTTGTCGCGCGGATAGCCGCTGGCCTGCGCTTCGCGGATGGCGGTGGGCGTCATGATGCCCGCGCTCCACAGCAGCACGTAGTTCGGGCGCGCCTGGCGGATCTGCAGCCAGGTGGACTTCTGCTCCACGCCCGGCGCCGTCACCGGATACAGCAGCAATTCAAAGCCTTCCTTGGCCGCACGCTTTTGCAGCAGCGGGATCGGTTCCTTGCCGTACGGCGAGTCGTGATAGACCAGGGCGATCTTCTTGCCCTTGAGCTTGTCCATGCCGCCTTCTTTCTTGGCGATGTCCTGGATCATCACGTCGGCGGCGGTCCAGTACGTGCCCAAGAGCGGGAAGTTCCACTCGAACACGCTGCCGTCCACCGATTGCGACAGGCCGTAGCCCATCGTTTCCACGGGCACCTTGTCGACGATGGCCTTGTCGCTGACCGCGAAGGTGATGCCGGTGGACTGCGTGTCGAAGCCCGATGCGCCGGTGCCCTTGCCCTTCAGGCGCTCGTAGCATTCCACGCCGCGGTCCGTGGCGTAGGCGGTCTCGCATTCTTCGTACGTGATCTTCACGCCGTTCACGCCGCCATCGCGCTCGTTCACGAGCTTCAGGTAATCCAGCTTGCCATCGGCCCAGGGAATGCCCAGCGGCGCGAACGATCCCGTGCGATACACCAGCAACGGAACGAACTGCTCTTCGGCCGCCATTGCCGGCGTGGCCACGGCGCCTGCGGCGCCGGCTGCGGCCATCAAGGCTGCCGCCAACTTCAGGTTAAGACGCTTCATCTCCATTTACCTCCTGCGTGGTGTTTGGGTCGGTCAACCCTGTGACACCGGGATTGGCCCGGTCTTGAGCCGGGTATTCGGGGCGGGGGTCCAGCGCGGTTGTGCTGCGATGGACCCACGGAAATCAAAACGAAACACGATCAGTGCGGGAACGGCCAGATCCTGAGCTTCTCCTTGCCGATGCTCCACAGCCGCGCCAGGCCGTGCGGCTCGGCGATCAGGAAGAACACGATCAGCGCGCCGAACACCATGTGCTCGATGTGGGCGGCGGTGTCCACCGACAGCGGCAGGCCCAGCATGTGCGGGATGTTGGACAGCGCCACGGGCACCAGCACGATGAACGCGGCGCCAAAGAAGCTGCCGATGATCGAACCCAGCCCGCCGATGATGACCATGAACAGCAGCTGGAACGAGCGGCCCAGGTCGAACGCCAGCGGCTCCCACGAACCCAGGTGGATGTAGCCCCACAAGGCGCCGGCCACGCCGACGATGAACGAACTGACCGCAAACGCCGTCAGCTTGGCGTACATGGGCCGGATGCCGATGACGGAAGCGGCGACGTCCATGTCGCGGATCGCCATCCATTGGCGGCCGATGGCGCCGCGCACCAGGTTCTTGGCCAGCAGGCTGAAGATGACGACCAGGATCAGCACGAACAGGTACTTCTCCATGGCGCTCTGCACCGGCAGCCCGAAGGCCGTGAGCGGCGGCACCGACACGCTGCCCGAGGACGAATAGTTGGTGAAGAAGGGGATGCGCAGGAACGCCCAGTCCACGAAGAACTGCGCGGCCAGTGTCGCCACCGCGAGGTACAGGCCACGGATGCGCAGGCTGGGGATGCCGAAGATCACGCCGACAAGGGTGGCGAAGCAGCCCCCCAAGAGAATCTGCGCCACCAGCGGCATGCCGGGAAAGCGCACGCCGAAGTTCCACGCCGCATACGCGCCCACCGCCATGAAGGCGCCTGTTCCCAGCGAGATCTGGCCGCAGTAGCCGACCAGGATGTTCAGGCCCACGGCGGCCAGCGCCAGAATCAGGAACGGAATCAGGATGGCGCGCAGCAGATAGTCGCTGGCCATCGCCGGCACGGCGATGAACGCCACCGCCATCAGCAGCCAGATGAAGACGCGATCCTGGCGGATCGGGAAGATCTGCTGGTCAGCGCGATAGCTGGTCTTGAATTGGCCGTTTTCGCGATAGAACATGTTTTATCCTCGGTGACGCAGGCTTAGACGCGGTCGATGATCTTCTCGCCGAACAGCCCTTGCGGACGGAACAGCAGGAACACCAGCGCCAGCACATAGGCGAACCAGATTTCGATGCCGCCGCCCACCAGCGACCCCAGATACACCTCGGACAGCTTTTCCCCCACCCCGATGATGAGCCCGCCAAGAATGGCGCCCGGCACCGACGTCAAACCGCCCAGGATCACCACCGGCAACGCGCGCAGCGCGGCGGTGGACAACGTGAACTGCACGCCGAACTTCGATCCCCAGATGATCCCGGCCACCAGCGCCACCAGACCCGCCACGCTCCACACGATCACCCAGATGCGGTTCAACGGTATGCCGATCGACTGCGCGGCCTGATGGTCGTCGGCCACGGCGCGCAGCGCGCGGCCCGTCGAGGTGTACTGGAAGAAGAGCGCCAGCGCCGCCACCAGCAGCGCCGCAATGACCGCGGCGGTCAGATCCTCCAGGTTGATGAGCAGCCCCCCCTCGAACACCGAGTCCAGGATCAACAGCGGATCCTTGGGCATGCCGACATTGATGGAGTACACCGAGCTGCCGAACGTGATCTGGCCCAGTCCGTCCAGGAAATAGCTGATGCCCAGCGTGGCCATCAGGAGCGTGGTGGCTTCCTGGTTGACCAGATGGCGCAGCACGAAGCGTTCGATCGCCACGGCCAGCAGGAACATCACGATGGCGCTGACAATGAACGCCAGCACGTTGGCCAGGATCATGTTGTCAAAGCCCAGCCAGCGCGGCAGCCATTCCGAAAAGCGCGCCATCGACAGCGCCGCCACCAGCACCATCGCGCCCTGCGCAAAGTTGAAGACGCCGGACGCCTTGAAGATCAGCACGAAGCCCAGGCCGATCAGCGCGTACAGCATGCCGCTCATCAGGCCGCCGAATAAGGTCTCTAGAAAAAATCCCATGTCTTTCCGCCTTGGGTTGTCCGGCTTAGTGCGACACGCCGAGATAGGCGCGAATGACGTCTTCATTTGCCCGAACTTCATCGGGCTTGCCGTCGCCGATCTTCTTGCCGTAGTCCAGCACGACCACGCGGTCCGAGATGTCCATGACCACGCCCATGTCGTGTTCGATCAGCACGATGGTCGTGCCGAACTCATCGTTCACATCCAGGATGAAGCGGCTCATGTCCTGCTTTTCCTCGATGTTCATCCCGGCCATCGGTTCGTCCAGCAGCAACAGGCGCGGCTCCATCGCCAGCGCGCGGCCAAGGTCCACGCGCTTCTGCAGCCCGTAGGGCAGGCGGCCGACCGGCGTCTTGCGGTAGGCCTGGATTTCCAGGAAGTCGATGATGTTTTCGACGAACTCGCGATGCTGGATCTCTTCGCGCTCGGCAGGCCCCAGGCGGAACGCCTGCGCCAGCAGGCCGCTCTTCATGCGCAGGTTGCGGCCCGTCATGATGTTGTCCAGCACGCTCATGCCCTTGAACAGCGCCAGGTTCTGGAACGTGCGCGCGATGCCCATCTCGGCGGCGCGGCGCGGGTTCATGCGCGAGAATCGCTGGTTGCGGAATTCAATGCCGCCTTGCTGCGGCGTGTACACGCCGTTGATGACGTTGAGCATGGAGCTCTTGCCCGCGCCGTTGGGCCCGATGATGGCGCGGATCTCGTGCTCGCGCACGTTGAAGGAAATATCGGTCAGCGCCTTGACGCCGCCGAAGGACAAGGAGATGTTCTGCATGTCCAGCATGACATCGCCGATACGCTGGTCGCGGTCGTTATGGCTCATGATCTCTACGCGGCTCGGGCGGTGATGGCGGGAAACGTCTTGACCGGGCAGATCCGCAGATCCGCCGAAATCTTGCCGGTGCGTCCGTCTTCGAATTTCACTTCGGTCTCGATGAACTGCGACTGCTTGCCGCCAAAGAGCGCCTCGATCAGCACGCCATACTTCTGCGCGATGAAGGCGCGGCGCACCTTGCGCGTGCGGGTCAGCTCGTCGTCATCGGGATCCAGTTCCTTGTGCAGGATCAGGAAGCGGCTGATCTGCGAGGCCGCCAGCTTTGGATCGGTCGCCAGGTCCGCATTAACCTGTTCCACGCATTCGGCAATGAGCTGATAGACCTCGTCCTTGCCCGCCAGGTCGGTGTAGCCGGCGTAGGCCAGGCCGCGGCGCTCGGCCCAGTTGCCCACGGCTTCCAGGTCGATGTTGATGAACGCGCACACATCCTCGCGGTTCGCGCCAAACGCCACCGCTTCCTTGATGTGCTGGAAGAACTTGAGCTTGTTCTCGATGTACTTGGGCGCGAACAGGCTGCCGTTGGCCAGCTTGCCCACGTCCTTGGCGCGGTCGATGATCTTGAGCTGTCCGTCGGTGTCCAGGTAACCGGCATCGCCCGTATGGAACCAGCCGTCGGCGCTGCGCGCCTCGGCCGTGGCATCCGGATTGCGGTAGTACTCCTTGAACAGGCCCGGGCTCTTGACCAGGATCTCGCCGTTGTCGGCCACGCGGATTTCCACGCCGGCCACGGGCGGTCCGACGGTGTCGTCGCGCACCTGCCCGTCGGGCTGCACGCAGACGAACACCGAGGTCTCGGTGGACCCGTACAACTGCTTGAGGTTGATGCCGATGGAGCGGTAGAACACAAAGAGGTCCGGCCCAATCGCTTCGCCAGCCGTGTAGGCCACGCGCACGCGGCTCATGCCCAGGGCGTTGCGCAGCGGGCCATAGATCAGCACGTTGCCCAATGCATAGCGCATGCGGTCCCAGGCGTTCACGGACTCGCCGTCCAGGATCTTGGTGCCGACGCGGCGCGCCAGCTTCATGCAGGCGCCAAACAGCTTGCGCTTGAGATATCCCGCGTCTTCCATGCGGATCATCACGTGCGTCAGCAGCCCTTCCAGCACGCGCGGCGGCGCAAAGTAATAGGTGGGGCCGATGTCGCGCATGTCGATCGACACGGTATCGGGCGACTCGGGATGATTCACCGTGAAGCCCGTGACCAGCAGCTGCGTGTACGAGAACATGTTCTGGCCGATCCAGGCGGGCGGCAGGTAGGCCAGCACGTCTTCCTGGTCGGTCAGCTTTTCCATGTCGGACACGGCGCGCGCGCGGTCGATGAGCGCGTGGTGCGTCAGCACGACGCCCTTGGGCTTGCCCGTCGTGCCGGATGTGTAGAACATCGCCGCGGGGTCCTGCGGCTGCACGGCGGCCACGGCGCGCGCATAGAAGTCCGGGTGCTTGGCCGCATATTCGCTTCCCAACGCTTCCAACTGCTCGTAAGACAGCAGCATGGGATCGGCGTAGTGACGCAAACCGCGCGGGTCGTCGAAGACGACGTGCTTGAGCGCGGGGCATTGCTCGCGCACCTCGATCATCTTGTCGACCTGTTCCTGGTCCTCGACGATCGCGACGCTGATCTCCGCATCCTGCAGCACGTAGACCATTTCCTGCGCGACGGCGTCCTGATAGAGCGGAACCGGAATCGCACCGAGCGACTGCGCGGCCATCATGGCCATGTACAGACGCGGGCGATTCTCTCCGATGACGGCCACGTGCATGCCGGGTTGGATGCCAAGCGATGCGAGACCCTGCGCGACGTGACGGACATGCTCCGCCACTTCGGACCAGGTCAGGGTTTGCCAGATCCCCAGGTCTTTCTCTCGTATCGCGGGCCGCGACCCACGAACGTTGGCATGCGCGAGCAGCAGCGCCGGAAAGGTGTCCGGCGCCGCCGGCATCTGTGCAGATGCGGGCGATGAATGTGCCACGTTGTCTCCTCCGGTTTGGGCGCATCGCGCGCGGTGCCTGCGTTGAAGCGGCTGCGGCGGCGTGCTTGACCAGTTGGTTTTAGATTTACGGCAGGAGTTAAGGTATAAGGTTGGGTTGCTACCAACTGTCACCATCGCGACATTCAAGGACCTTTTAGGGTATTCCCGATGCAGCTATCCGACTCCCTGCAACTCGCCGCCGCCTGGTTCCGCGTCCTCGACGCAGAGCAGCAAGCGCGCGTGGAGCGGGACCTTTCCGTGCAGCAAGTCGTTGCCGGATCGATCATAGAGCGCAAAGGCGAACTCGCCCAGGCATGGATCGGTGTGCTTGCGGGACTGGTGAAGGTGTCGGTGGGCAATTCGGAAGGCAAGGTCGCATCGCTGACGGGCGTGCCCGCCGGCGGCTGGATCGGCGAAGGTTCGCTCCTGAAGCGCGAAGTCCGCAAATACGACATCGTGGCGCTGCGCGACTCGGTGGTGGCGCGTCTGCCGGGCGCGACGTTCGACTGGTTGCTGGATACCAGTATTCCGTTCAACCGCTATCTGCTGCACCAATTGAACGAGCGCGTGGCGCAGTTCATCGGCAAGGCGGAGTACGACCGTCTGCTGGATCCCGACGCGCGCGTCGCCCGCTGCCTGGCCGAGCTCTTCAACCCTTTGCTGTATCCGGGCATGGGCATGCGCCTGACGATTACGCAGGAAGAAGTCGGCTATCTGGCCCGTGTCTCGCGCCAGCGCGCCAACCAGGCGCTGCGCAAGCTTGAGGAAGCGGGATTGCTGAATGTCGAATACGGCGCGGTGCGCGTGCTGGATCTGGACGGCCTGAAGCAATACGGGTCGGATCGGGGCACGTCGGAAACGGAGCAGGCGGCGTAAGCCGGGGCAAGCCAAGGCGCAAAAAAAAAGTGTTGACGATAAATCGTGCGCTATTTAATATTGCGCCATGAAATCCAGAAACAAGACCAAAGGCGCTTTCAACCCGCTGCTGCTGGACAGCCAGCTGTGCTTCGCCCTGTACTCGACCTCGCTGGCGATGAACAAGGTGTACCGCAAGCTGTTGCGCGGGCTGGATCTGACCTATCCGCAATACCTGGTGATGCTGGTGCTGTGGGAAGGCGACGAGATTACGGTGACGGATATCGGCGATCGCCTGTTCCTGGATTCCGCCACGCTGACGCCGCTGCTCAAGCGCCTGGAAGCCGCCGGACTGGTGACGCGCAAGCGCGCCGTGAACGACGAACGCCAGGTAATCGTGAGCCTGACCAAGCAGGGCCGCGACCTGCGCGAAAAGGCCGAAGCGGTGCCGCATGCGGTCGGTGCGGCGGCGCAGTGTTCGCTGGACGAAGCGCAGGGCATGACGAAGACGCTTCACGCGCTGCGGGAAAAGCTGGTCGAAAGTCTTTAAGGTTGGGGGTGATGCCTGTCATCATCCGGTTTTATAAGTAGCGCACGATATTGTTGTTCGCTATTTAAAATTTCAGGAAAGTCGCAAGTTCATCGTTGACCGCCAATACGGGAAGGGTCCCGCAAGGCAAGCAGTACAAACTTCATTCAAAGGAAATACACCATGTCGATCGAAAAAGTCCTCTACCGCGCCAACGCCACCGCCACCGGAGGCCGCGAAGGCCGTGGCGTCAGCGACGACGGCAACCTGGACGTCAAGCTGACCACGCCGCGTGAACTGGGCGGCGCCGGCGCCGCGGGCACGAACCCGGAACAACTGTTCGCCGTCGGCTACTCGGCCTGCTTCCTGGGCGCCATGAAGTTCGTCGCCAACCGCGACAAGATCGCGATCCCGGCTGACGTGTCCGTGAACGGCACCGTTGGCATCGGCGCGATCCCCACCGGTTTCGGCATCGAAGTCGAACTGAAGATCTCGCTGCCGGGCCTGGACCGCGCCGAAGCCGAAAAGCTGGTCGCAGCCGCACACATCGTGTGCCCGTACTCGAACGCCACGCGCGGCAACATCGACGTGACGCTGACGATCGTTTGAGGTTGACGTTGCATTGAGGGTGATGTGACGTGAGCGTGGGCCTTGCAGGGGATGACCGAGTTGGTCGGTTGCCTGTGAGGCCCATCTTGTTTTGTGCGAGGGACTGTTTATTGGGTCGTTGGTGTTGTGGCAGGCGGTTCTTCGTGGGTTGTTGATCTTGCTGCTACGAGGTGCTTCGTAGGTCGCCCGACGCCGCGGTCACCGTGGGCACGATCGCCCACGATTGCGGTCCGGAGCCTTCGCTCCGGACTACCCCGTTGTCATCTTCGTCCGCCTTCGGCTCCCTTCAGATTCCCTCGGGCGCATCGACGGCGCTCGCACCCACGGTGACCGCGACGCCGTGCTGCGAGGGTCTTTGGTTTGGGGCGCTGTAAGACCTGTGGTCAGGGAAGGGGATTTGCGGGGCCGCCGAATTGCTGCCGCCCGGGCGGCGGCAATCGGCATCGGAGACGTGGGTCGTCGGTGCGGGGTGCGCTTGCGCGCGGGCGCAGATCAGTTTTCGAATGACGCTCGTCAGAGGGGGGAGAGCGGTGATGGGCGGCGCGGGGGAGTGTCATAAATTTTGTGTTTGGGGCCTAACATGTTGCTCAAGGAGCATGTATGGCTACCAAGAAAAAGACGCCGCTGAGGGAACTGCCGGCGATTCCCGCAGAGTTGGTTGATCAATTCGTCAAAGGCCCTATGACCGCCGAGGCGGTGCAGGACCTGTCGATGGCGTTCAAGAAGGCGCTGATCGAACGGGCCCTGGGAGCGGAATTGGGCCACCACCTGGGCTATCCGGCGGGCGGCGAGCGCCCCGAGCAGGCCACCAATCAACGCAACGGCAAGAGTTCCAAGACAGTCCTGACCGATGACGGGCCGCTGCGGGTGGAGATCCCACGCGACCGCGATGGCAGCTTCGCCCCGATCCTGATCCCCAAGCACGAGCGCCGCTTTACCGGGTTCGACGACAAGATCATCGCCATGTACGCCCGCGGCATGACGGTGCGCGAGATCCAAGGGTTTCTGCTCGAGCAGTACGGCACGGAAGTCTCGCCGGAGTTCGTCAGCTCGGTGACCGACGCGGTGATGGACGAGGTCACGGCCTGGCAAACGCGGCCTCTGGAGACGATGTATCCGGTGGTGTTCTTCGACGCGCTGCGGGTCAAGATCCGCGAGGACGGCGTGGTGCGCAACAAGGCCGTTTACTTGGCGCTGGCGGTGTTGCCAGACGGCACGCGCGACATCCTGGGCCTGTGGATCGAGCAGACCGAAGGCGCCAAGTTCTGGATGAAGGTGTTCAACGAGCTCAAGACCCGCGGCACGCAGGACATCCTGATCGCTGTCACTGACGGTCTGAAAGGCATGGAGCAGGCGCTGAACGCGGTGTTCCCGGCCACGACGCTGCAGACTTGCATCGTGCACCTGATCCGCTCCAGCCTGGAATACGCCAGCTGGAAGGAGCGCCGGACGGTGGCTGCGGCGCTAAGGCCGATCTACACGGCGGCGACCGTGGAGGCAGCGCTGGCCGCGCTCGTGCAGTTCGAGCAAGGCCCTTGGGGCCAACGCTACGCGCCGATCGCTGATGCATGGCGCCGGGCCTGGGACCGTGTGATCCCGTTCTTTACGTTCCCACCGGCGATCCGCAAGGTGATTTACACCACCAATGCGATCGAGAGCATTAATGCCCAACTGCGCCGCGCGGTGAAAACGCGAGGTCACTTCCCAAGCGACGAAGCGGCCACCAAGCTACTGTGGCTGGTCTTGCGCAACATCACCGGAGCCTGGGGCAGCGCCACGCACGACTGGAAGGCCGCTATGAACCAGTTCGCCGTGATTTATGCAGAACGCTTCACCGACCCGTATCGCTGAGATAGCATCCATAAGCCTGATAGAAACAACTATCAGGCTTCTAACGCCTCAAACACAAAAATACTGACACTCCCCGGCGCGGCGACGGTCAGCTACAACTTGCCGACCCGTACGCGCCGCCCATCGGGCACCGCGGTTCAAGTGACGATTAATGCCGTGGCTGCCTGAACCTGCCAAGAGCGTCTGCCGCTGCCGGTGTCTGACACCCTCGGGAGACGCCCTCGGTGTGAAGCGAATCTCTCCAGGGTGTCAGACACCTAGACATGAAGCAGCCACACGCGAAGCGTCATCGCTCCGACGCAAGACGGCGCGTAAGCCCCCGAAGGCCGCCCGCGCGGCCGCCGCGGGCGGGCCCCGCAAGATCTTTCTCTCTCCCCCTACCGTGGGCAAGAACCTAAAGAACCCCACTCGCCCCGCAGACAGCAAAGCTGAATCTACAAGAGCCCGTCGCAGCGGGGGCCGAGGCGCGCGGGGCGTGTAGATGCGCCCGAGGGAAACCGAAGGGAGCCGGAAGGCGTACGAGGTTGACGAAGGGGCAGTCCGGAGCGAAGGCTCCGGACCGCAATCGTAGCCCCGCGCGCCTCGGCCCCCGCTGCGGCGGGCGTCTAAAGAACCCCCCTCAACGCCAGCCTAAAAAAAACCCCAAAAAAACCTCAATGCGACCCACCCAAATAAGCCGCCACCACCGCCGGATCATGCTTCAGCTTCTCCGCACTCCCATGCACAGAAATCCGCCCATTCTCCAGCACATACCCATAATCCGCGACATTCAACGCCGCCGCCGCGAACTGCTCCACCAGCAGCATCGTCACGCCTTCTTCCTTGAGCCGCGCAATGATCCGGAACACTTCCTCCACCAGGATCGGCGCCAGTCCCATCGACGGCTCGTCCAGCAGCACCAGTTCGGGATTCAGCATCACCGCACGCGCCATCGCCAGCATCTGCTGCTCGCCGCCCGATAACGTGCCTGCCAGCTGATCGCGCCGTTCCTTCAGCCGAGGGAAGAGATCCATCGCCCGCCCCAGATCCGCCTGCACGTCACCCTTCGGTCGGCTGCCCGTCAGGCGAGGAAAGGCGCCCAGCAGCAGGTTGTCCGTCACCGACAGCGTCGGAAACACCCGCCGGCCCTCCGGCGAATGCGCCAGCCCCAGCCGCGCGATGCGATGCGACTCCAGCCCGTCGATGCGCTTGCTGCCCAGCGTGATCTCGCCCGCCGTCGGCCGGATCATCCCCGACAATGCCCGCATCGTCGTCGTCTTGCCGGCCCCGTTCGAGCCGATCAGCGTCACCACCTTTGCCTTGGGCACCTCCATGCTGATGCCGTGCAGCACCTTCACCTTCCCGTAGCCTGCTTCCAGATTCTTGATCGATAGCATCTTGTTGTCCCCTTGGCGTCAGGCGGGCGCGCCGCCCAGATACGCCTCGATCACCTTGGCGTTGCTTTGCACTTCATTCGGCAGCCCTTCGGCGATCTTCTGGCCGAAGTCCAGCACCGACACGGTGTCGCACACCCCCATCACCACATCCATGTGGTGTTCGATGAGGATCAGCGTGATGCCGTGATCGCGCACCTTGCGGATGATGGCCAGCAGTTCCACGATGTCGGGCGCTGTCAGGCCGGCCGCCGGTTCGTCCAGCAGCAGCAGTTGCGGATCCAGCGCCAGCGCGCGTGCGATCTCAAGCAGGCGTTGCTTGCCGTACGGCAGGTTGCGCGCTTCTTCGTTGGCCAGCGACTCCAGCCCCACGAACTCCAGCAGCGCCATGGCCCGCGCCCGTGCGCCCTGTTCCTCGGTCTTCCATTTTGGCGTGCGCAGCGCGATGGCCGCCAGGCCCGTCGTGAAGGTGTGGTGCAGGCCCACCAGCACGTTCTCCAGCGCGGTCATCTCGCCAAAGAGCTGCACGTTCTGGAACGTGCGGGCGATGCCGGCCTCGGCGATGTGGGCCGGGGGCAGGCCGACAAGCGACTTGCCGGAAAACTCCACCGCGCCGGCCGTTGGCACGTAGATGCCGGTCAGCACGTTCATCATCGTGCTCTTGCCGGAACCGTTCGGTCCGATCAGCCCGTGGATCGTGCCGCGCTTGACGGTCAGGTCCACCTGGTTCAGCGCCTTCAGGCCGCCAAACTGCATCAGCACGCTCTTGGCCGCCAGCAGCGTCTCGCCCTTGCCGGCGACCGCGTCGGGCACGGCGTCCTGTTCCTTCACCAGGTCCTTCTTCACCGTCAGCGCAGCGCGGCGCGTGGAGAAGAACAGGTTGCGCACGAAGCCCACGATGCCGTCGGGCAGGTAGTACACGACGAACAGGATCATGGCGCCGAAGATGGTCAGGCGCCAGTCGGTCACGGCGTCCAGCCAGTAGGAGAAGACAGCCAGCACGATCGTACCGATCACCGGCACCGCCACCTTGCGCGGCTCGGTGCGGCCCTTCGAGATGGCCACGGCGCTGCCTACCGTCACCAGGATCGCCACCGCCAGCGCGATCAGGCGGAACGTGCCGATGTCGTCCAGCATCTTGGGCAGCAGCACGATGATCGACGCGCCCAGCAGCGCGCCCGTGCGGCTCTTGCGTCCGCCCATGATGATGGCCAGCAGGAACAGGATCGTGAGCTCGAAGTTGTACGTGTTCGGCGAGATGTACTGTTCCGAATACGAATACAGCGCGCCCGCCAGCCCGGCAAAACCGGCGCTGATGACGAAGGCGATCACCTTGTGGCGGTACACCGACACGCCCATGCAGTCCGAGGCGATCGGGCTGTCGCGCAGGGCTTCGAACGAGCGGCCCAGGTGCGACTTCAGGATCCGGTGCACCACGATCAGCGAGATCACCAGCAGCGCGGCGACCAGCCAGAAATACTCGGCCTTGGTCAGTACGTGCCCCGCGATGGACGGCTTGGAGATCTTGATGCCCAGCGGGCCTTCGGTCAGGAAGGTCATCTCGTTGATCAGGATCTGGATGATCGTGCCGAATGCCAGCGTCACCATCGCCAGATAGGGGCCCGTGACGCGCAGCGCCGGCAGGGCCAGCACCGCGCCGAAAGCGGCGGCGATGAGGATGGCGGCAGGCAAGGTCAACCAGATCGGAATCTGCAGGTGAAAGACCAGCACGCCGGCCACATACGAGCCGATGCCGAACAGGCCCGCGTGGCCCAGCGACACCTGGCCGGTGTACCCCACCACGATATCGAGCCCGAACAGCAGGATCGAATAGATCATGATGGTTTCAATCAGGTGCAGGTAATACGTGTTGGTCACGCCCAGCGGCACGGCGGCCAGGCAGGCCACGGCCACGATGGATAGGAGAAGGTGCAGGGGTTTCATCGCTTACACCTTCTTGATCGCGGTCTTGCCGAACAGGCCGGCGGGCTTGAAGGTCAGAACGAGCAACAGCAATACCAATCCCGGCACGTCTTTGTATCCCGTTGATAGATAGAAACCGGTGGTCGTCTCGGCGATCCCCAGGATCAGCCCGCCCACCACGACGCCCATCCCGCTGGACAGGCCGCCAATGATCGCGACGGCAAACGCCTTCAGGCCGAGCACCGCGCCCATCGTGGCGCCAGTCAGCGTCAGCGGCGCGACCAGCACGCCGGCGAACGCGGCGGTCAGCGACGACAGCGCATACGAGAACGTGATGACCATGCCCGTGTTGATGCCCATCAGGCCGGCCGCGTCGCGGTCGTTGGACGTGGCGACGAAGGCCTTGCCGTAGATCGACTTGCGGTTGAAGATTTCCACCAGGATCATCATGCCCAGCGCGCCAAACACCACCAGCAACTCCATCGGCAAGACGTTCGCGCCCAGCACCTGGATGGGCGCCTCGGGCAGCGGCGAGGGAAAGCGCAGGTCGTCACGGCCCCAGATGTTCTCGGCCACGTTCTTGAAGATGATGCCCAGCGCAATGGTGGCCATGATCCAGCCGAATTCGGATCGCGTCTTGATGGCGGGCCGCACGCCCACGCGCTCGACCAGCGCGCCCTGCGCGAAGCCGAAGATGCAGACGATGGGAATCATGACCCAGTAGTTCACGCCCAGTCCGACAAGCGTCAGACCGACGAGCGCACCCAGCATCAGGGCTTCGCCCTGGCCGAAGTTCAAGGTGCCGGACGTGGCGAAGGTGAGCTGGTAGCCAAAGGCAATGACCGCGTAGATCATGCCTAGCGCGATACCACTATAGATGAGCTGTAGAAGAATCATGGTGTGTGTCTTGAGGCGCTGTGTTCCGTCCCAACCCCCTTGGGCAGAACGCTGTTTTCAGGCGGCTGCATGCCCCGCGCCCTGAGCTTGGGGCGCGGGCGGCGGCGGCCGGGCAGCCGCCGCCTTCCTGCTTGTCGGGATTAGTTGGCCTTGACGACCCGGCCGCCCTTGACCTCGCCGATGACCACTTCCTTGGCGGTGATCGCGTCGTGGTTGTCGTGCGTGAAGGGCTTGTTGTAGGTCATCACCACGCCCTCGACCGGGGTCTGCAGGTTTTCCAGCGCTTCGCGCACCTTGGGACCGTCGGTGGAGTTCGCCTGCTTGATGGCGGCTGCCAGCAGGAAGATCGAGTCATAGCCCTGCGCGGCCGACACCGGCGAGTCGATGCGGTTGTTCTTGGGCTTGAACTTGGCAAGGTAGGCGTCGATGAACGCCTTGCGCTTGGGCGTGTCCGGGTCCTGGATGAAGGTCTGCGGCATGCGTGCGCCTTCGCCATTGGTGCCGGAGTTGTCGATGTAGTTGGCCATGGACAGCGTCCAGCTGCCGATGATCGGCACCTTCCAGCCCAGCTTGGTCATGCCGTTGGCGATCTGCGCCAGCTCGGGGCCGATGCCGTAGGTCAGCACGGCTTCGGCGCCCGCGGCCTTGGCCTTGAGCAGCTGGGCCGTCATGTCGACGTCCTTGATGTTGAACTTTTCGACGGCCACGGGCTTGATGCCCTTGGCGTCCAGCGCTTTCTCCAGGTCCTCGCGGCCAAGCTGGCCGTAGTTGGTGGAGTCGGCCAGGATCGCCACTTTCTTGAAGCCGCGGCGCGTGATCGCTTCTTCGACGATCATCGGGGCCTGGATGCTGTCGTGCGCCGCGTTGCGGAACACGTAGTTGTCGGGGTATTCCGGCGCCTTGAACTGATGCGTGATCACGCTGCCGGTGGCCACGTTGTTGAACACCGGGATCTTGGCGTCCTGGTAGAAGCGCTGGGAGGCCAGCGCCACGCCCGTGTTGATGTAGCCGACGGTGGCGGTCACCTGTTCCTTGTTGATCAGCTCCTGCGCGATCTGCACGCCGCGCTCGTTCTTGGCTTCGTCATCGCGTTCGACGGCGACGAGCTGGCGGCCCAGCACGCCGCCATTCTTGTTGATCTCTTCGATGGCCAGGCGCACGCCGTCGCGCATGCTGACGCCCATGGAGGACGAGCCGCCGGTGTAGGGGCCGGCCACGCCGATCTTGATGGGGTCGGCGGCGTAGGACGCGGCCGATACGGCAAATGCAAGAGTTCCTGCAAGCAGCTTCAAACGAAAATCCATGGATGTCTCCGTTGTAATTGGGTGAACTGCGTGGAAAGCCGTGTGCCGGCGCCAGTCGGCGTGGGTTGTTTTGTTGGCGCGCTCCTTTATTGCGTGTCGTGACTGTCTGCTTAATCGCTTACGCGAATCTGACCCGGCGGCGCTTTTCCGCGTAAATACCTAGTGCCGCTGCAAGGTTCCTTTCAGACTGCTGAACGTCTTTGGCCTGATGGCGGGCCAGCAGCCGCATCGGTGCGCCGGGCGCGCGCAGACGTGCTGGCCGCATCCTAGCGATCAGGGTGCGGCGTCGTGCGGAAATTCATTCCGCAATCAAGTGGAAATTTATTCCTGACCGGCCTCGGGCCCGCATGGCCATTGGGCTGCGCGCTGGCAGACCTCTGTCAGCCATAGGGAAAACGCCTGGACTGCGCCGCCAGGTGCGCGTGTGGTTTCGGTGCACAGGTAGTACTGCGACTCGCCGGGGATTTCCACGTCCAGCAGGCGGACCAGCTTGCCTTCGTCCAGCCACTCGGCGGCCAGCGACCGGCGCGTCAGCGCCACGCCCTGGCCCGCGCGTGCGGCGGCGAGCATCATGCCCAGGTCCACCAGCCACACGCCGCGCGACGGCTCGGGCCAGTCCAGGCCGGCGGCCGCCAGCCAGGGACGCCACGGTTCCATCGGACAACGCAGCAGGTCCGCGCGCGCCAGGTCCGCTGGCCGCAGGAACGGGCCACGCGCTGCCTGGTAGCCAGGCGAGCACACGGCGAACACGGGATCGTGCGTGAGGGGGTGGGCGTTCAGGCCGGGATACTTGCCGCTGCCAAAGCGGATCCAGACGTCGGCGTTGGGCGGCATGATGTCCAGGTAGGGAATGGACAGCATGATTTCCAGTTCGACGTCGGGATGCGCGGCGGTGAAGCCGGGCAAGGCGGGGATCAGCACCTGCCGGGCGAACGTGGGCGTGGACACCACGCGCAGCGTTTCAAGCTTGGGTTCGTTGCGCTTGTGCAGCGAGGCGTCCGACAGCAGGTCGAGCGCCGTGCGCACCTGTTCCAGATACTCGCGTCCGGCCGCGCTCAAGGTTGCGCCGCGGCTGCTGCGGATGAACAGGGTGACGTCCAGCAGCGTCTCAAGCGAGGCAATACGCTTGCCGATGGCGCTGGCAGTGACAAAGAGCTCTTCGCTGGCGCGCTCGAAAGAACCCAGCCGGGCCGCGGCTTCGAACGCCTGGATGGCGGCAAGCGGCGGCAGGCGCACGTCTTTGGAAGGGGAAGGTCCGCGCATGGAGCGGTGGCGGGCCGGCCCTGCGCCCGACGGAAAGTGGTGAGGCGACGATTATAAAAGTGATGGCCTGCGAGCCTCAGACGCCCTTGACCGCCAGGCTGACCGCCAACCCGGCCATGACTGCGGCGATGACGCCGTCCAGGACCCGCCAGGCCGTCGCGCTGGCAAAGAACGGGGCGAAGAGGCGCGACCCGATGCCCAGCACGGCGAGCCACAGCAGGCTGGCCGTGAAGGCGCCGGCCGCGAAGGCCATGCGGGCGTCTTCGAAGCCATGCGCCAGCGAGCCCACCACCACCATGTCCAGCCAGAAATGCGGATTGAGCAGCGAAAAGCCCAGCGCGCCCAGCATGGCGGCGCGGCGCGACGGCACCACGTCGCGGGCGGCGGCCAGGCCGCCCGTGGCCGTCCAGGCGCGGCGCGCGGACTGCGCCGCGTACCAGGTCAGGAAGGCCACGCCGAACCACAGCACGGCGGTGGTCAGCCAGGGGAACCACGCGGTCAGTGCCTGCAGACCGGACACGCTCGCGAAGATGAACACCAGGTCGATCAGCGCGCAGATGGCGACGACGCTGAGCAGGTGCGCGCGCATGAGGCCCTGGCGCAGGATGAACGCGCTTTGCGCGCCCACGACAGCGAACAGGCCGAGGCCCGTGGCCGTGCCGCTGGCCCAGGCGGTGAGGAAGGCGGGGGATGACAACGTGGCAAACATGGAAGGGATACCTGTGAAACCGGTGACTGCAACGCCTGTGGCGGCGTTTCGATGGGTTGCCGGGCGCGTGGAGCGGGCGGCATGGTGTGATTTTCCCTTGCCATGAATGTGAAATACAGCTAATTTTCCTTCACTATATTAAGCATAGCTAATGTCATGAGAATCGATCACGGCAACCTGCGCGCACTGGCCGCGGTGGTGCGCGAAGGCAGTTTCGAGCGCGCGGCGCTGTCGCTCAGCGTCACGCCGTCGGCGGTGTCGCAACGGATCAAGGCCCTGGAAGACCGCATGGGCCGGCTGCTGGTCCAGCGCACCGTCCCCGCCGCCGCCACGGCCGATGGCCAGGTGCTGGTCCAATTGGCCGAGCAGACCGCCTTGCTCGAGCACGACGCGCTGAACCGGCTGGGCGTGGCCGATGACGACATCCCCCACGCCAGCATCCCGATCGCCGTCAATCACGACAGCCTGGAAACCTGGTTCGTCGACGCCGCCCTGCAGTTCGCCGCGCGCACCCGCGCCACGCTCGACATGCTGTCCGAAGACCAGGATCACACGGCCGCCCTGCTGCGCAACGGCTCCGTGCTGGGCGCCGTGACCACCCTGGCCGATCCCGTGCAGGGCTGCCGTATCCATGCGCTGGGCAGCATGCGCTACGTGGCTACCTGCACGCCCGACTTCCACAAGCGCTACTTCGCGTCGGGGGTCAATGCGCAGACGCTGGCCCAGGCGCCCGTGCTGGTGTTCAACCGCAAGGACGCCCTGCAGGCGCGCTTTGCGCACAAGATCGCCGATCCCGCGCCGTGGGAGCCGCCGGTCTGGTGGGTGCCGTCCACGCGCGCATTCGTGCAGGCGACGCTGGGCGGGTTGGGTTGGACCATGAACCCGCTGCCGCTGGTGCAGGAACACCTTGATGCCGGTCAACTCGTCCTGCTACGCGGCCGGGCGTGGGAGGACGTGCCGCTCTACTGGCAGCATTGGCGGGTAAACTCCGAGGCCATGGAAGCCTTGACCGACGCGGTGCTGTCAGCCGCCCGCAGCCTGGTCAGGCGCCGTTAACGTCTCAGGAGGACACGCATGAACATCCGCAAGTTTGCCGCCATTGCCGCGATTGGCCTGTGCACCGCCGGTTCGGCGTGGGCCAAGGACTACAAGGTGGGCCAGGTCGAAATCGACGATCTCTGGGTGCGCGCTTCCGCGCCGGGCCAGGCCAACGGTGCGGGCTACATGGATATCGACAACGACGCCAAGGCACCGGACCGCTTGCTGTCCGTGTCGTCGGATGCCGCCGAGCGCGTGGAACTGCACACCGTGCAGACCGAGAACGGCGTGTCCAAGATGCGTCAGGTCGAAGGCGGCATCGCGCTGCCCGCCGACACCGAGGTCAAGCTCAGCCCGGGCGGCTACCACGTCATGTTCATCAAGCTGAAGGCGCCGTTCAAGGACGGCGCCACCGTGCCCGCCACGCTCAAGTTCGAAAAGGCGGGCGAAGTGGCGGTGCAGTTCAAGGTCATGCCGGCCTCGCACAACCCCGGCATGAGCCACGGTCATGGCGGCATGAAGCACTGATCCTGGCAAGCCCGCGTCCCCGGGGCGCGACAGTCTTGCCAAGCGGCGGCGGCCTTGCCGCCGCCACCAATAACAAGGCCGACTCGCAATGAGTCGGCCTTTTGCTTGATCCGCGTCCCTGCGCCGCTGCGGGCGAGTGTCAGCGGGCAGCGATCAATACAAGCCTTGCTGGCGCATGGCGTCCGCGACCTTCACGAAGCCGGCGATGTTGGCGCCGTCCAGGTAATTCACGTACTCGCGCTCGGAGTGGCCGTGACGCACGCAGTTTTCGTGGATGTCGCGCATGATGGCGTGCAGGCGGGCGTCCACTTCCTCGCGGGTCCACGACAGGCGGGCCGAGTTCTGCGCCATTTCCAGGCCCGACACGGCCACGCCGCCGGCGTTGCTGGCCTTGCCCGGCGCGTACAACACACGGGCGGCAACGAAGGCCTTGGCGGCTTCGAGCGTGGCGGGCATGTTCGCGCCTTCGGCGACGGCCAGCACGCCGTTCTTGATGAGCGTCTGCGCATCCGACAGCTCCAGCTCGTTTTGCGTGGCGCAGGGCAGGGCGACATCGACGGGCACATGCCACGGGCGCTTGCCGGCCTCGTACTGCAGGCCGAATTGGCGCGCGTAGGTGTCCAGGCGGCCGCGCAGATCGTTCTTGATGTGCATCAGCGCCACGAGCTTCTCGTGGTTGAAGCCGGCCTCGTCGACGACGGTGCCGTTCGAATCCGAGACGGTAATGACGCGGGCGCCCAGGGCCATCGCCTTCTCGATGGCGTATTGCGCCACGTTGCCCGAGCCCGACACGGAAACGCGCATGCCGTCGAAGGACTTGCCCACGCGCTTGAGCATTTCTTCGGCGAAGTACACGGTGCCGTAGCCGGTGGCCTCGGGACGGATCAGGCTGCCGCCGAAGGTCAGGCCCTTGCCGGTGAACACGCTGGCCGTCGAGTTGGACAGCTTTTTCATCATGCCTGCCATGAAGCCGACTTCGCGCGCGCCCACGCCGATGTCGCCGGCCGGCACGTCGGTGTCCGGGCCCAGGTGGCGGTACAGCTCGATCATCAGCGCCTGGCAAAAGCGCATGACTTCGGCATCGGACTTGCCCTTGGGATCGAAGTCCGAGCCGCCCTTGCCGCCGCCCATGGGCAACGTGGTCAGCGAGTTTTTCAGGGTCTGTTCGAAGGCGAGGAACTTCAGGATCGACAGGTTGACGGACGGGTGAAAGCGCATGCCGCCCTTGAACGGGCCGATCGCCGAGCTGTGCTGGATGCGGAAGGCGCGGTTGACCTGGGCGCGGCCCTGGTCATCGGTCCAGCAGACGCGGAACTGGATGACGCGCTCGGGTTCGACCAGGCGTTCGAGCAGGGCGTGTTCAGCGTAGTGGGGATGCTTCTCGACGAAAGGCCACAAGCTGAGCATCACCTCCTGGACGGCTTGCATGTACTCGGGTTGCTGCGGGTCGCGCGCGGCGACGCCACGCAGAAAGTCGTCCAGACTCTGCACTTTCACCATGATCTCCTCGGGGGTGCTTCGAATAGGTGCGGAAATTGCGCCAGATTGGGGCGCGATCAGTTTGTTTTGGTGCAAGACTGCACCGGTATGGTGCGGCGATTGTAGGGGCAAAATGTTGCCCTGCGCAAAGCGAAAAACCGCGCCATCACGTTGATAACAAACGGGTTTTTCGAAGCAAAAATTGGGGACGCATTTTCGGGTGGGCGTCTCGGGATGCGGAAACCAAGGGTGCGCGTGTGGGCGTGATGCTTGAAATATCAGGGAAAATTAATATGTCCCCGTTTAAAATGCCTGCCCTGTCATAGAGGCGGCTGCCCGTGCCCCCAAGCCACGAGGTCATTGTCAGGCCGCTTGCAGGCGCAGCGGCCCGTGACTCGCACGTGATGCGGCCCCAATTAAATATTGAGAAAAATCACGCGCGCAAGGTGGTGTCGTAATCGATCGTCAACGGCGCGTGATCCGAGAAGCGCTCGTCCTTGTAGATGGCGACGTTACGCGCCTTGGCGGCGATGCCTGGCGTGGCGATCTGGTAGTCAATGCGCCACCCGACGTTCTTGGCCCAGGCCTGGCCGCGGTTGCTCCACCAGGTGTATTGGTCCGGACGGTCATCAATGGTGCGAAACACGTCCACAAAGCCGCGCTTGTCGAAGACGTCCGTGAGCCAGGCCCGCTCTTCGGGCAGGAAGCCCGAGTTCTTCATGTTGCCCTTCCAATTCTTCAGGTCGATTTCCTTGTGCGCGATGTTCCAGTCGCCGCAGATGACGAATTCGCGGCCGGTCGTCTTGTGCTCGTGCATCAGGGCATCGATCCACGGCCCGAACCGGTCCAGGAAGCGGTACTTCGCCTGCTGGCGTTCGTCGCCGCTGGAGCCGGAAGGCAGGTAAGCGCTGATGATCGACAGATCCTTCCAGTCGGCGCGGATGATGCGGCCTTCGTTGTCGAACTCTTCACAATCAAAGCCGTTGTTCACGCGCTCGGCAGCATCTCGCAGGTAGATACCCACGCCGCTGTAGCCCTTTTTCACGGCGTGATGAAAGTGGCCGGTATAGCCGGGCGGATGCCGCAGGTCGCCGGTCAGGTCCTCGTGGGAGACCTTGATTTCCTGCAGGCACAGCACGTCGGCGGCGTGCTTTTCCATCCACGGTTGCAGGCCCTTCTTGAAGGCGGACCGGATGCCATTGAGGTTGATCGACGTGATGCGCAGCAAAGCGAAACTCCTGTAATGCGGCCGCAGGGGGGCGGACAATGCCAGGAATTTAACCGACTCGGCGGCGCCGTCCGGGAAAGTCCCCGACAGCGGATAAAATGCGGGGTCTGCCACCTACCGGAACCCCTTGCATGCCCGCCGCCCAGTCCTCCGTCACCGCCCTGGATTTCGTCCGCTTCGCCTTGAACGAGGGCGTTCTGCGCTTTGGCAGCTTCAAGGTCAAGTCGGGCCGTATCAGCCCCTATTTCTTTAACGCGGGCCTGTTCAACAATGGCCGCTCGGTCGGCAAGCTGGCGCAGTTCTACGCACAGGCGCTGCTGGATTCCGGCGTCGAGTTCGACATGCTGTTTGGCCCCGCGTACAAGGGCATCCCGCTGTCCACCGCCACCGCCGTGGCGTTGGCCGGCCATCCTGACATGCAGGGCCGCAGCGACGTGCCGTTTGCCTACAACCGCAAGGAAGCCAAGGACCATGGCGAAGGCGGCACCCTGGTCGGCGCGCCGCTCAAGGGCAAGGTCGTCATCATCGACGACGTCATCACTGCCGGCACGTCGGTGCGCGAATCGGTGGAGATCATCCGCGCCGCGGGCGCAGAGCCGGCCGCCGTGCTGATCGCGATGGACCGCATGGAGCGCGCGGGCCCGGACGACGCCTTGTCGCCCCACTCGGCCGTGCAGGACGTGGCCAAGACCTATGGCATCCCCGTTGTCGCGATTGCTTCGCTGACTGACATCCTGGCCTTGCTGCAAGACGATGCGGCGTTTGCCGAGAACCGGGATGCCGTGCTGGCGTATCGGACGAAGTACGGGGTGAAGTAAGGGGGGCCATACTGGTACGGGAAGCCATACTGCGCGAGCGGTTCCGCCAGGAGTGAGGGCGGTCCAAGTACGGAAAGCCCGCAGGTTTGCGCCGCGGCACATAGTTTCTGATCGAAGGTCGCAAGCGTGGCGCCGGTTGCCAATGCCAGTTCCAGATAGGACGCGTCGTAAACGGTCAGGCTGTGTTTCCGGGCGAGGGACACGCTGGCGGCCAGCCAAAGCTGCGTGGGGCGTTGCTCTTCAGAGAAGGGCACGCGGCTCAGGATCTCCGAGAATTTGGTCAGCATGCTCGCGGTGGCCATGCCAGAGCGCTCCGCGCGCATCGCGCCATGGGCGACCTCCAGATGCCAGATCGTTGGCACATACGTGACGTAGTCGTCCAGCCCCTCCAGGATGCGAAAGGCTGCCTCTCGAAAGGGCTGGCTGGGCAGGCTCAGCCAGTTGAGCGCAACCGAGGCGTCAAGGACAAGTTTCATTCGTGCACCGGCTTTACCGCCGCCCACCAGCTTTCATAGCTGTCGTGCTGGATGGCGGGAAACGTCTTTATCGACTCCACTGCCCAATGCGCGTTTTCGCTCATCATGGGATTGACGGGGCGGATCTGGGCGTAGGGCTGTCCGTCGCGCAGGACGACGATGCGGGCTCCTTGGTGTGCGGCTTCAATGAGCGAATCCACACGCTGGGGCAGTTGTTCCAGGGGCACTTCAAAGTACGGAGACATGTTGTCTTCCCATCAGACATTGACCGCTCCATTCTTCGCCAAAGAAAAAGCCGCGGCAATCTGCCGCGGCTTCGGATTAGTCTGATTTCGCAATAAGCGATCAACTATCCAACTTCTGCTTCAGCAAGTCATTCACCTGCTGCGGGTTGGCCTTGCCGCGAGCGGCCTTCATGATCTGGCCGACCAGGGAGTTGAACGCCTTTTGTTTGCCAGCGCGGTACTCATCGACGATGGCCGGGTTGGCGGCCAGCACCTCGTCGATCATCGCGCCGATGGCGCCCGTGTCGCTGATCTGCTTCAGGCCGCGGGATTCGATGATGGCGTCGGCGTCGCCGCCGTTCTCGCCGGCCCACATGGCGCCAAAGACCTCGCGGGCGATCTTGTTGGAGATCGTGCCGTCGATGATGCGGCCGATCAGGGCCGCCAGCGCGGGCGCGGCGACGGGCGATTCGGCGATGGTCTTTTCTTCCTTGTTGAGCACCGCGGCGACTTCGCCCATGACCCAGTTGGACGCAAGCTTGGCCTGACCGGCCGGCAGCGCGTGCGCCACGGCTTCAAAGTAGGCGGCCAGGTCGCGGCTGACGGTCAGCTGGGCCGCGTCGTAGGCGGGCAGGCCGTATTCCGATTCAAAGCGGGCGCGCTGGGCGGCCGGCAGTTCGGGCATGGCGGCGCGGACCTCGTCCACCCAGTCGCTGGAGATCACCAGCGTGGGCAGGTCGGGATCGGGGAAATAGCGGTAGTCGTGCGCGTCTTCCTTGCTGCGCATGCTGCGCGTTTCGTCGCGGTCGGCGTCGTACAGACGCGTTTCCTGGACGACGGTGCCGCCGTCCTCGATCAGCTCGATCTGGCGGCGCGCTTCATAGGTGATGGCGCGTTCCAGGAAGCGGAACGAGTTGACGTTCTTGATCTCGGTGCGGGTGCCGAATTCCTTCTGGCCCACCGGGCGCACCGACACGTTGGCGTCGCAGCGGAACGAGCCTTCCTGCATGTTGCCATCGCAGATGCCCAGCCACACGACCAGGCTGTGCAGCGCGCGCGCATAGGCCACGGCTTCGGCGGCCGAGCGCATTTCAGGTTCGGTCACGATTTCCAGCAGCGGGGTGCCGGCGCGGTTCAGGTCGATGCCGCTGGCGGGGCTGCCATTGGCCAGGCTGAAGTCGTCGTGCAGGGACTTGCCGGCGTCTTCCTCCAGGTGGGCGCGCGTCAGGTTGACGGTCTTTTCTTCTTCGCCCACGAAGAACGACAGCGAACCGCCCACCACCACGGGCAGCTCGTACTGACTGATCTGGTAGCCCTTGGGCAGGTCAGGGTAGAAGTAGTTCTTGCGCGCAAAGACCGAGCGCGGCGCGATCTTGGCGCCCACGGCCAGACCGAAGCGGATGGCGCGTTCGGCGGCGCCGCGGTTCATGACCGGCAGGCTGCCCGGCAGGGCCAGGTCGACTTCATTGGCCTGCGTGTTGGGCGCGGCGCCGAATTGCGTGCTGCTGCCCGAAAAGATCTTGGAGTCCGTGGAAAGCTGCGTGTGCGTTTCCAGGCCGATGACGATTTCCCAGTTCATGTTCTCAGCCTTGCTGGACAGGGGCACGCTGATGCCAGTCCGTCACGTGTTGGTAGCGGTCGGCGATGGCCAGGAGGCGGCCTTCGTCGAAGTAGTTGCCGATGATCTGCAGGCCGATGGGGCGATTTTGTTTTTCGCCGCCGAAGCCGCAGGGGATCGACATGGAGGGCAGGCCCGCCAGGCTGACGCCCAGCGTGTAGACGTCGGCCAGCCAGTCGGCGGTCGGGTCGTCGCGGTTGTCGCCGATGTTCTTGGCGACCGTGGGCGTGACCGGTCCCATGATGACGTCGCACTGGTCCGCAAAGGCGTGCTGGAAGTCCTGCGCGATCAGGCGGCGCAGGCGCTGAGCCTGCAGGTAGTAGGCGTCGTAATAGCCGTGGGACAGCACGTAGGTGCCGATCAGGATGCGGCGCTTGACCTCGTCGCCGAAACCTTCGGCGCGCGAGCGGCTGATCATCTCGTTCAGGTCGCCGTACTGCTTGGCGCGGTGGCCGTAGCGCACGCCGTCGTAGCGCGCCAGGTTGCTGGACGCTTCGGCGGGGGCGATCACGTAGTACGCCGGAATAGCCAGTTCGGTGCGCGGCAGCGAGACCGGCACGCGCACGGCGCCCAGCGCCTCGAACTGCTCAAGCGCGGCCTGCACGGCAGCGGCGACGTCGGACGCCAGGCCGGCGCCAAAATATTCCTCGGGCACGCCGATGCGCAGGCCCTTCAGGGGCTGGCTGCCGGCGGCGTCGAAACGCCCTTGCGCGGCGTCGAAGTCGCGGCGCACGCGGCCGGGCTCGTTGACGGCGCCGTCGCACTTTTCAAGGCTGGTGGCGTCGCGCGGGTCAAAGCCGCTGATGACGTCCAGCAGTTCGAGCAGGTCGCGGCTGCTGGGGGCCAGCGGGCCGGCCTGGTCCAGGCTGGAGCCGAAGGCCACCATGCCGTAACGCGACACGGTGCCATAGGTGGGCTTGATGCCGCTCACGCCGCACAGGGCGGCGGGCTGGCGAACCGAGCCGCCGGTGTCGGTGCCGGTGGCGGCAGCGACCAGGCGGGCGGCCACGGCGGCGGCAGAACCGCCCGACGAGCCGCCGGGCACGGCAGCGTGGTCCCACGGGTTCTTCACGGCGCCGTAGGCGGAGTTCTCGTTGCCGGAGCCCATGGCGAATTCGTCGCAGTTCAGCTTGCCCAGCGAAACCGCGCCGGCCGCTTGCAGGCGCTCCACGACGGTGGCGTCGAACGGGCTGGTGTAACCCTCGAGCATCTTGCTGCCCGCGGTGGTGCGCCAGCCGCGCGTGACGAAGGCGTCCTTGTGGGCGATCGGGATGCCCGCCAGCGGTCCTGCGGTACCGGCCGCCAGCGCGGCGTCGGCTGCGCGCGCCTGGGCCAGCGTCAATTCGGCGTCAATATGTAAAAAGCTGTTCAGGCCGCTGGCCGCTTCGGCGGCCGACAAGGCGCTTTGCGCCAGGTCGACGGCACTGACTTCGCGTTGGGCGAGGGCCGCGCGCAGGGCGGCGATCCCCTCGAACTGGGTGTGCAGGGCAGGTTTCGTCATGACTTATTCCAGGACCTTGGGAACCAGGAACAGGCCGTCCTGGGCATCCGGCGCATTGGCCAGCAGTTTCTCGCGGCGGGCTTGCGAACCGGCTTCGGTCACAGCGTCTTCACGCAGGCGCAATACGATGTCTTCGTGGGCGGACAGCGGATGGGCCAAAGGTTCCACCCCTTGCGTATCGACGGACTGGAGCCGCTCGATCAAGTGGAGGATGCCGTTGAGTTCGGCCTGCGCGACGGAGCGCTGGTCGGGGGTCAGTTCGATTCTGGCCAGCCGGGCAATGCGGGCCACATCTTTGTCGTTGAGCGCCATGGGGAATTGCAAAAATCGGTGAGCGAAGGCCGCGGGGCGGGAGTGGGCAGTATGCACATGCCAAACCCGTTACAAAGCTTGAATAGCCTGCATTTATGCGCTATTTCCGGGGAAATTATAAGTTATGATTCACGGTTTAATCGCCGTGATGACAGGCGGACCCGTCGTTTTACGGGCCAAACGCCCCGCGGCTTGACCCCAATTCCCCCCAGAATTTAGCTGAGCTCCCATGTTCGGATTCCTGCGCAGTTATTTTTCCAGCGATATGGCGATTGACCTCGGTACCGCCAATACGCTGATTTACGTCCGCGGCAAGGGCATCGTTCTCGATGAGCCTTCCGTGGTCGCAATCCGTCATGAAGGCGGGCCCCACGGCAAGAAGATCATTCAAGCCGTCGGGCACGAAGCCAAGCAGATGCTCGGCCGCGTTCCCGGCAACATCGAGGCCATTCGGCCCATGAAGGACGGCGTGATCGCCGACTTCACGGTCACCGAGCAGATGCTCAAGCAGTTCATCCGCATGGTGCACCCCCGCAACATGCTGGCGCCCAGCCCGCGGATCATCGTCTGCGTTCCCTGCGGTTCCACCCAGGTTGAACGCCGCGCCATCCGCGAATCGGCCCTCGGCGCCGGCGCCTCCCATGTATTCCTGATCGAAGAACCCATGGCCGCTGCCATCGGCGCCGGCCTGGCCGTGTCCGACGCCAGCGGCTCGATGGTCGTCGACATCGGCGGCGGCACCACCGAAGTGGCCGTCATCTCGCTGGGCGGCATGGTCTACAAGGGTTCCGTGCGCGTCGGCGGCGACAAGTTCGACGAGGCCATCGTCAACTACATCCGCCGCAACTACGGCATGCTGATCGGCGAACCCACCGCCGAACTGATCAAAAAGGAAATCGGCTCGGCGTTCCCGGGTTCCGAAGTCCGCGAAATCGAAGTCAAGGGCCGCAACCTGGCCGAAGGCGTGCCGCGCAGCTTCACGGTTTCGTCCAACGAGATCCTGGAATCGCTGACCGATCCGCTCAACCAGATCGTGTCCGCCGTCAAGATCGCCCTCGAACAGACGCCGCCCGAGCTGGGCGCCGACATCACCGACAAGGGCATCGCCCTGACCGGTGGCGGCGCGCTGCTGCGCGACCTGGACCGCCTGCTGCAAGAAGAAACCGGTCTGCCGGTCGTGGTGGCCGACGATCCCCTGACCTGCGTCGTGCGCGGTTGCGGCGAGGCGCTGGAACACCTTGAGAAACTGGGCGCCATCTTCATCAACGACTAATATTGCCCGCCAGCCCGGAGCCCCGCTTTTTTCTGGCTCCGGCCGCTGCGGGGGCCTCGGACGCGGGCGCCCGGGCTGAGATTCATGCAACGACAAGGGACTCCCCCCCTATTCAGGCGCGGCCCACCGGCAGAGGTGCGGCTGGTTGTTCTGGTCGTCCTTGCCCTGGCCCTGATCGTCATGGATTCACAATGGCGCATGCTGGAGCCGGCGCGCCGGACGATCGCCGTGGCGCTTTATCCCTTCCAGCGCGCCGTCATGGCGCCGCGCGACCTCGTCCAGCAAGTCAATGAGTGGGTCAACGCGGCCAATCTCATCCGCAGCGAAAACGAGGCCCTGCAACGCCAGCGCATCGAGCTTGCCCAGGTCGCGTCCCACGCCGCCCAGCTCGCCGCCGAAAACTCCCAGCTGCGCCGCCTGCTTGGTGTGACCGACACCGTGGCGCAGTCCGCGGTGGTGGTCGAAGTCATGTACGAACCCACCAACGCGTTCACCCAGCGTCTGGTCTTCAACAAGGGCAGCAAGGCCGGTCTTGCCCCCGGCATGCCCGTCATCGACGAAGGCGGCGTGGTCGGCCAGATCGTCCGCGTGACGCCGATGACCGCCGAGGCGGCCCTGGTCACCGACGAACAGGTCTCCATCCCGGTGCAATTGCTGCGCAACGGACTGCGTCTGATTGCATTTGGCGGCAATTCCCCCGGCAAGATGGAAGTGCGCTACCTGGCGGCCAATGCCGACATCAAGGAAGGCGATACTATTGTCACCAGCGGCGTCGGCGGCCTCTTTCCCGCCGGCCTGCCCGTGGCCAAGGTGACCTCGGTCGAACGCGATACCGCATCCGGTTTCGCGCGCGCCGTGTGTGAACCCCTGGCCCACCCCGAACGCTATCGCCACTTCCTGGTTCTGCAAGTGGATGTGGATCGCGCCGAGTCCAACCGTCAGGAGGTCGATTCCGGTGGATCGGACTAACCAACAAGCCGCAGGGCAGTCTCCGCGCCGCCTTGGCACGCCCAGCAACGTGCAGCCCGACAGGCTGTCAGGGCCCGCGCATGCCTTCTTCGTTTGGGGCACCGTGCTGCTCGCGTGGCTGGTGTCGCTGCTGCCGTGGCGCCTGTGGCAGGGCGCGCCCGACGTGCTGCTGCTCATCATCGCTTTCTGGTGCGTGCACGAGCCGCGCCGCGTGGGCCTGTTCACGGCCTTCTTCTTCGGCCTGCTGATGGACGTGCACGACGCGGGCCTCTTGGGCGAGCACGCGCTGTCGTACACGCTCGTCGCCTACGGCGCGGTGGTCCTGCACCGCCGGCTGCAGCGCTTCGACCTCTGGAGCCAGGCCATGCACATGCTGCCTGTGTTCTTCATTGCGCGCTTTGTCACCCAGATCATCCACGCGTGGCTGGCCGGCAAATGGCCGGGCTGGGACTGGGGCATCAGCGTGCTGTTGACCGCTGCCCTGTGGCCGCTGGCGGGCTGGGTGCTGCACCTGCCGCAACGTGGTGTCGACGACGCCGAATCCTCATCCGCCTGACGGCGGCGTCGCGTCATGTTTGAATTCAAGAAAACCGGCCAGCAGCAGAAGCAGCGCTTCCGCCTGCGCGCGTGGGTGGGCGGCGCCTTCGCGTTGGTATGCTTTGGCGTGCTGGTGGGCCGGTTCTGGTACCTGCAGGTCGACCGCTACGAAGGCCTGTCCGAACGCGCCGACCGCAACCGCATCGCGGTCGTGCCGATTCCCCCGCGCCGCGGCGAGATCCTGGACCGCAACGGCGAGGTCCTGGCCCGCAACTACCGCACCTACACCCTCGAAGTCGTGCCGGCCCACGCGGGCAACATGAACGAACTCTTCGAGCGCCTGACCGAAGTCGTCTACATCAGCCCGTCCGACCAGCGCCGCTTCAAGCGCCGCGCCGCCGAGTCCAGCCGCTACGCCAGTCTGCAGCTTCGCAACAACCTGAACGAAACCGAGGCCGCGTGGTTTGCCGCGCACGCGTTTCAATTTCCGGGCGTGGAACTGCGCGCCCGCTGGGTGCGCGAGTACCCGCAGGGCGTGTCGGCTGCGCACGTGGTGGGCTACATCGGCCGCATCGCCGACAACGACATCGAGGAACTGGACCGCGCCGGGCAACTGGGCAACTATCGCGGCACCGAGGTCATCGGCAAGAAGGGCATCGAAAAGACCTGGGAAGAGCAACTGCACGGCCGCACCGGCCTTGAAGAAGTCGAGGTGACGGCGGGTGGTCGGCCCATGCGCACGCTGCGCCGCATCGATCCGGTGCCTGGCTCGGACATCATGCTGTCCATCGACATGGGACTGCAGAAGGTGGCCGAAGAGGCGTTCGAAGGCCAGCGCGGCGCGCTCGTCGCCATCGATCCGGACACGGGCGAAGTGCTGGCTTTCGTGTCGCAGCCGTCATTCGATCCGAACCTCTTTGTGGACGGCATCGATGTCGACAATTGGCGCATGCTGAACGAATCGCCGGACCATCCCCTGATCAACCGTCCCCTGTACGGCACCTATCCCATCGGCTCCACCTACAAGCCCTTCGTGGGTCTGGCCGCCCTGGAACTGGGCAAGCGCCGCGCGACCGACCGTATCTCGGACCCGGGCTACTACGAATTCGGCGGACAGAAATTCCGCAACGCCGGCGGCGCAGCCTATGGCATGACGGACATGCACAAGGCCATCGTCGTGTCCTCCGACACATATTTCTATTCGCTTGGCCCCGAAATCGGCGTGAACGCCCTGCACGATTTCACCAAGCAGTTCGGGTTTGGCCAGATCACGGGCATCGACCTGGAAGGCGAAAAGCGCGGCGTGCTGCCGTCCACCGACTGGAAGCGCGCGGCCTACAAGGACAAGGAACGCCAGCGCTGGTACGCGGGCGAGACCATTTCCGTCGCGGTGGGCCAGGGCTACAACGCGTTCACGCTGCTTCAGCTGGCGCAGGGCACCTCCACGCTGGCCAACAACGGGCTGTACCGCCGTCCGCACCTGGTGCACGCGGTGCGCGATCCGCGCTCGGGTGTGGCCAAGCCGACCGAGTCGCCGCCCGACTATCGCATTCCGCTCAAGCAGGCCAATGTGGACGTCATCAAAAATGCCATGGCCGACGTGGTGCGGGCCGGCACGGCGCGGCGCGCGTTCGCCAACACGCCCTACCAGGCCGCCGGCAAGACCGGCACCGCGCAGGTGTTCAGCCTGCGCGGCGGCCACTACCGCGCCAGCGCCATCGACGAGCGTCTGCGCGACCACGCGCTGTTCATGGGCTTCGCGCCGCTTGAGCACCCGCGCATCGCCGTGGCGCTGATCGTCGAGAACGCCGGTTGGGGCGCCAGCGTGGCGGCCCCCGTCGCGCGCAAGGTCTTCGACTACTGGCTGGCCAAGGACCGCCAGGACAAGATCGTTCGTCCCGAGCGCGCAGACACCATGGCGACCGTCGACGACATCGCCTCCGACCTGGTGCGCCAACAATGAAGCGTCTTGGCCTGATCCTGCTGCGCGTCTTCACGGCCTTCGACTGGCCGCTGCTCGCGATCCTGATGATGTTCGCGGCGCTGGGCCTGACGGTGATGCACTCGGCCGTCGGCGGCACCGACTGGCGTTTTGCGGAACAGTCGCGCAATTTCATCATCGCCTTCTTCGCGATGTGGACGATGGCGCTGATTCCGCCGAAGCTGCTGATGAAGCTGGCTTTGCCGTTCTACGTGGTGGGGGTGGTGCTGCTGCTGGGCGTCGAATTCTTCGGCGAGACCAGCAAGGGCGCGACCCGCTGGCTGAACCTGGGCGTGACGCGCATCCAGCCGTCCGAGATGATGAAGATCGCGGTGCCGATGATGCTGGCCTGGTACTTCCAGCGCCACGAAGGCGCAGTCCGCGTGCGCGACTTCCTCGCCGCGGCCGCGATGCTGGCCGCGCCTTTCGGCCTGATCGTGCTGCAGCCCGACCTGGGCACGGCGCTGCTGGTGTTCGGCGCGGGCTTTTTCGTGATCTATTTCGCCGGCCTCTCGTTCAAGCTGCTGGTGCCGGTCATGCTGGCTGGCATCATTGCCATCGGCACGCTGGTCTACTACGAAGACCAGCTCTGCGAGCCCGACGTGGACTGGGTGGTGCTGCACGATTACCAGAAGCACCGGGTCTGCACGCTGCTCAATCCCAGCTCCGATCCGCTGGGCAAGGGATTTCATACGATCCAATCGATGATCGCGGTGGGCTCCGGCGGCGTCTACGGCAAGGGCTACATGAAGGGGACGCAGACGCACCTGGACTTCATCCCCGAACGCACGACCGACTTCATCTTCGCGGTGTACGCCGAGGAATTCGGCCTGTACGGCGGCATCGCAATCCTGGTGCTGTACGGCCTGATGATGGCGCGCGGCTTGACGATCGCGTCCCGCGCCTCATCGCAATTCGGCCGCCTGCTGGCCGGCGCGCTGACGATGATGCTGTTCATCTATGTCTTCGTGAACGTGGGCATGGTGACGGGGATCCTGCCCGTGGTGGGGGTGCCGTTGCCCTTCATGAGCTACGGGGGGACGGCGTTGTTCACGATGGGGATTGCGTTTGGGATCATGATGAGTATTAGTCGGCATCGGTCTGTGAAGACTTGATGTTGATGGTTGTTCTTCGTAGGGCGATAGTCTTTGCGCTACGGAGTTCTTCGTAGGTCGCCCGACGCCGCGGTCACCGTGGGCACGATCGCCCACGATTGCGGTCCGGAGCCTTCGCTCCGGACTTGCCTAGGCGGCCCCCCCCTTCGTCATCTTCGTCCGCCTTCGGCTCCCTTCAGATTCCCTCGGGCGCATCGACGGCGCTCGCACCCACGGTGACCGCGTCGCCGTGCTGCGAGGGTCTTTGGTATGTGGCGCTGTAAGACCTGTGGTCGGGGAAGGGGATCTGCGGGGCTGCCGAATTGCTGCCGCCCGGGCGGCGGCAATCGGCATCGGGCCGGTGGGACGTCGTGGCGTTGTGCGCTTCGCGCTGGCGGAGGTTTGTGTGCTGATGGCATCACGAACAAGGGGAGGGGCGGTGATGGGCGGCGCGCGTCGACCGCCAGCCACAACTTGCCGACCCGTACGCGTGCCGCCCATCGGGCACTGGGGTTCAAGTGACGATTAATGGCGAGCCGGGCGTGATTCGCAGTTGGGTTCGGACAGCGCAATGAGTGTCGGCTTTCTGCCGGTGTCTGACACCCTAGGGAGAAGCACTTGGTATGACGGAAATCTCACCAGGGTGTCAGACACCTTGTATCTTGGCCACTGTAGTGATTAGCTATCGCTACAAGCGGACCGATGAGCGTGTTCAGACACCTAGAGCCTGGACTTTGTGGTTCAGATTACGCCTCGGTTCCGCACCTCTGAGCCGGCTGGACACTGGACGGTAGCCTAGGGCATTGGACCCTGTATGTACAAGGCAAGTGGGCGCAGCGGGCTTCTTTGGTATTGGCAAGGGAGCTTAGGTTTATGTTTTTTCTCGGAATTGACGTTTCTAAGGCGAAGCTGGATTGCGCGCTGCTTGGCAGCGATGCCAACAAACGCAAGACCAAGGTCGTACCCAACTCGATAGCGGGCGTGCAGACGCTGCTGCACTGGTGCGCCAAGCAGGGAGCCGAGCCGGGGCAGTTGAATGCCGTGCTCGAGCCCACAGGGCAATATCACGAGCAGGCCGCCACGGCCCTGCATGACGCTTCAGTCAGTGTCTCGTTGGTCAACCCTGCCCAGGTGCGCGACTTCGCCGGTGCGCTGGCGGTGCGCTCCAAAACTGATGGGATCGATAGCTACGTGCTGGCCCGCTACGGTCAGGCGCTCAAGCCTGGGCTGTGGCGCCCCGCACCGCTGCATGCCCGTCAACTACGGGCCTTGTTGGCTCGGCGCGACGCGCTGGCCAAGGATCTGCAGCGCGAACTCAATCGCCAGGAGAAGACGCAGTTCAGTGATCCACCCGTGCTGGTCGAGGGATCCATCGCCAAAACGATCGCGTTCCTGCGTGAAGAGATCAAACGCCTGGATCATGCGATCAATGACCACATCGACCGCCACCCGGACCTGAAGGAGGATCGGGAACTGCTGACCAGCATCCCCGGCATCGGGGATCGAGCGGGGAACTCGATCCTGTCGATCATGCATAACCGGCCCATCGAGTCAGCCGAGGGCTTGGCCTCCTAGCTGGGGGTGGTGCCGGTGCAACGCCAGTCCGGCACCAGTCTGAACAGCCGGCCGCGGCTATCTAAAACGGGTCCCAGCACGGTACGTGCCACCCTCTACATGGCCGCTATCGTCAGCAAGCGCTTCAACCCACACGTTGGTGCGCTTTATGAGCGACTCTTAGCAGCTGGAAAGAGCAAAATGGCCGCGCTAGGCGCGGCCATGAGAAAGCTGGTGCATCTATGCTTCGGCGTGCTTAAAACTCGGACACCGTATCGGCCCGACTACGCCTGAACGCTTGACGGTCAAGACGGTATCTTGAGCCGTCGCAGCTACACGCGAAGCGTCATCACCACGACGCAAGACGCCGCGTAAGCCCCCGAAGGCCGCCCGCGCGGCCGCCCGGGGGCGGGCACCGCAAGATCTTTCTCTCTCCCCCCATCGTGGGCAAGAACCTAAAGAACCCAACTCGCCCCGCCGCCGGCAAAGCTGAAGCGACTGGAGCACGTCGTAGCGGGGGCTGGGGTGCGCGGGGCGTGTAGATGCGCCCGAGGGAAACCGAAGGGAGCCGAAGGCGTACGAGGTTGACGAAGGGGCAGTCCGGAGCGAAGGCTCCGGACCGCAATCGTAGCCCCGCGCACCCCAGCCCCCGCTACGACGTGCGTCAAAAGAACCCGCCTGAATGCCAGCCTCAACGTTTCGCCATTGAAACTGCCATCGCTAACACCGACCCCGCTTCAACGCCGCCGTGTCAAAACCTTCCTCAAGGCAACGCTTCAGGCACCCCAAGCTCCACGGCCAACTTCGTCAACCCGTCCCAAATCCGGCTGTCAAACTCCACCGAATCCGCATTGACCGCCCGATTGCGAGCCTCGTACTCCCCCGGATACTGCACCGCTTCCACGCCGGGTTGCGGCTTGCACGCATGCAGGTAGTCGATGAAGGCGCCGACTTCCATCGACCGCCAATCCGTATTGAAGTCCACCTGCGGATCCAGCAGCAGCGCGAACATGTTGTTCGTCGCCACGCCGATGCGCGGATGTTCCGGTTGGATGGTGCCGCCGCCGGACAGCACGCCGGCGAGCAGTTCGGCCACCAGTCCCAGCGCGTAACCCTTGTGGCCGCCGAATGGCAGCAGTGCGCCGGGCGGGTCGGTGAAGAGCGCGCCCGGGTCCGTCGTTGGGTTGCCGTCGGCATCGATCAGCGACCCCGGCGGCGCCTGTTCGCCCTTCGCCGCCAGCACGCGCGCCTTGTTCACCGCGATCGAGCTGGTGGCCATGTCCACGATGAACGGCGGACGGCCGCCGGGCAGGGGACCGGCAAAGCACAGCGGGTTCGTGGTCAGGCACGCCTGAGCGCCGCCGAACGGGGCGACGGTGGGCGAGCGGTTGATGACGTTGGTGAAGGCCAGCAGGATCAGGCCCTTGGCCGCCACCATTTCGCCAAAATGGCCCATGCGGCCAAGGTGATGGCTGTGGCGCAGGGTCAGGATGCACTGGCCGTGTTCCTGTGTGCGCTCGATCGCCTTTTCGATGACGACCTTGCCCACGTACTGGCCCAGTCCGTGGTGGCCGTCGTAGGCCAGCATGGCGCCGCGGTCGTTGAGGAGTTCTGGCCGGCCGTCGGGTTGGGCCAGGCCCTCGGACAACACGCGGCGGTAGTTGGTCAGGATGGACAGGCCGTGGCTGGTGTAGCCGACACGGTCGGATTCCACCAGGTGTTCGGCCACGTCGCGGGCGATGTCCTCGGGCACGCCCTGTGCCATCAGCACCCGGCGGCCGTATTCGTTGGCTTGGGCAATCGTGATCTTCATGAAGATTCCTTACAGCCAGCCCAGCCAGCGCCAGTACGTCATGCCCATCAGCAGCATCAGCAGGTAGCCGACGATGGTCACAATGATCCCGACCTTGGCGAACTGCTTGGCGTTGAAGGTTTCGGTACCCAGGCACACCATGTTCTGCGGTGCGTTGATGGGCAGGATGAAACCGTAGCTGACCACGAAGCCCAGCAGCATCGTCATGCCCAGGCGGCTGAAGTCGCCCGGCAGCGTTGCCAGCACCGAGATCAGGATGGGCAGCATGGCCGAGGTCAGTGCCGTGGCGCTGGCAAAGCCCAGGTGGATCACGATCAGGAAGGCGGCCAGGATGGCGAAGATGGCGAGCGGGCCAAGGTGGTCCAGGCCGGTGTGATGCACCACCTGGTTGCCCAGCCATTGGCCGGCCTGCGTCGTCAAAAGCGCCGTGCCCAAGCTGATGCCGACGCCGAACACGATCACCGTGCCCCATGGGATGCGCGATTGCACGTCTTTCCATGTCATCACGCCAAAGCGCGGCAACATCAGCAGCACGAGGCCGAAGTAGGTGGTCGAGGTGGTGTCGAATTTGTGCAGCTTGCCTTCGGTCGACCAGAACAGCAGCAACATGATGGACACAGCCATCAGGCGCTTTTGTGCGCCGGTCATGGGACCGAGGTCGAGCAGCGACTTTTCGACGGCTTCCTTGCCGCCGGCAATGCTGTTGCTTTCAGGCGGCAGCAGCTTGAGCACGATGACGATCAGCACGGCGGACATGATGAGCGACCAGGGGGCGCCGGCAATCAGCCAGTCCGACCAGGCCACGCGTTCGCCCAGCATCTTTTCCATGAAGCCGACCGTCAGCAGGTTCTGCGCTGCGGCGGTCTGGATGCCGACGTTCCAGATGCTGGTGGCCTGGGCCACGATGATCATGATGCCGGCGGCGATGTTCGAGCGCTTGTCCACGCCGAAGGCCGCGATCACGCCCATCATGATGGGAACCACGGCGGCGCTGCGCGCGGTGGCGCTGGGCACGACCAGGCTCAGCACGATCGTCACGGCGATACATCCGATGAGGATGCGGCGCGTGCTGGTGCCCACTTTGGACAACGTGACCAGCGCGATGCGGCGGTCCAGCCCCGTGAAGGTCATGGCGGCGGCAATGAACAAGGCGCCGGTGACCAGCGCCAGCGCCGAATTTGCGAAGCCGGTGAGCGCCATGCTGATGGCGGCCGACGTGCCGTACAGAACGTTGGGATCCTTGATGGTGGGTGCGGTGCCCAGCAGGAAGGCCATCAGCGTCGTGATCATGATGGCGCTGGCTTCGTAGGAGACGGCTTCAGTGATCCAGACGACCACGGCAAACGCCAGGATAGCCAGCATGCGGTGTCCTGCAACGGGCAGGTCAGCGGGCAGGGGCATCATTAAAACGCCGATCATCACGAGGATGCCGGCGATGAGCCCGATTGGTATTTTGGCTTTTTTGGGGGCTTGCGAGGCGGGGACTGCGGTTTCCGCGGCCATATCCTTCTCCGGTTGAGGTCAAACTGACGAAACACCGCCCGCGAGCACGGGGTCAATCAAATCGGTGTGTCGACGCTACAGGATGATCGTGACGGCATTGAGGAAAACCCGTATTGATGAACATCAAGCAAGCGGAGAACAGCGCTTGTGGAAAACTTGTCCCGGGCATTATGCTCGTCGCCCCCTGCGTGGGGCAAGCAAGTGAGTGTTGCATTTACACGAACCAATCGGGTCACGATGGATGCGTTTTGCCCCGCAAGGGCCGCGCGCATTGTTCCGTGAAATGACGCTAATGTAGGCGGTTCAGCCCAAGGCCAGGCGCAGTTGTTCGTCCAGATGCAGCGTGGGGGTGACGCGCCATCCGCTCTGCGCGTAGCGCAGCCAGCGGCCCAGCACCAGATGCGTCAGCAGGCTGGCGTGCGCGGCGACATTGGCTTCCTGCGGCAGGCCGCCATCGGTGATCGCGATGCGCAGCGACTGTTTTAGCGACGCCTCGATGCGATCGTTGATGTGGTTGATGCGTTCCTGCAGCCGGTTGTCTTCGGTGACCAGCGCGTCGCCGGTCAGCACTCGCGTCATGCCCTTGTTGCGTTCCGAGAAGGTCAGCAGCATGGCGACGGTCTTGTGCGCCTGGGGCACGCCGTAGGGCTCGGCGGTGGCGATCTGGTTCACCAGCGTGAAGATGCTGGTTTCGATGAATTCGATCAGCCCCTCGAACATCTGCGCCTTGCTGGCGAAGTGCCGGTAGAGGGCGGCTTCGGAAACCTCAAGGCGCGCGGCCAGCGCGGCCGTGGTGATGCGGGACGCGTGCGGCTGCTCCAGCATTTCGGCCAGAGTCTGCAGAATCTGGGTCTTGCGCTCGCCGGGTTTGCTCGCCATGGAAGGGACTGCTTCGCGCAGGATGACGGGTGGAGGGGGAGTGGAGCGCGCCGTCAGGCCCGCAGGGGGCGTCGGCGTAACAGCAAATCACTGACGCAGTTTACCCGCAAGTCGACGTAGGCCGGACGGTGCGAGCGTCCGCGGCCGAAGGGCGTGCCGGGGTGGTAGACGTGGACCGTCTTTAAGCCCGCCACGCGGGCGCCCCGCAGGTTGGCGAGCGTGTCCTCCACGAGCACGGCGCGGTGGGCGGGAACGCCTTCGCGCGCCAGCACGTAGCGCAGCAGTGCCGCGGAAGGCTTGGGACGGTATTGGCCATGCAGCCGCATGTGCTCGATGGCCCACAGGCTGTCGAACTGGCGCAGGATGCCCAGGTGCGACAGGACGGAGCGCGCATAGTGCAGCGGCGCGTTGGTAAGCAGCACCTTGCGGCCGGGCAGGCGGCGCAGCTTGTCGGCGAGCGCCTTTTCCGACCGCATCAGCGGCGCGACGTCGAAGTCATGGCTGCGATGCAGGAAGTCATGCGCATTGACGCCGTGGTGCCGCACCATGCCGATCATGGTGGCGCCATAGCGTTTCCAATACTGCGACCGCACCAGGTTGGCGGCATCCACGTCCACGTTGAGCGCCTCGGCCACCGCCATCGTCATGCCGTGATCGATCTTGGAGAAGATGGCGTGCGAGGTGTCGTGAAGCGTGTTGTCCAGGTCGAAGAGCCACAGGCGCTCGGGCGCGCCCGTGGCGATCCCGCGCGACCGGCGCATGCGGACCGCGGGCCGCAGCAGCTGGCGACGTGCTTGCATCATGAGAGGCTCACGGCGCGCAGTGCTGCGAAATCGGGCTGCATCAGTGCGAGCTGATCATCGTGCCGACGCCCTGGTCGGTCAGGATTTCAAGAAGCAGGCAGTGCGGCACGCGGCCGTCGACGATGTGCACCGAGTTCACGCCGTTCTTGGCTGCGTCCAGCGCGGACGAGATCTTGGGCAGCATGCCGCCGGAGATCGTGCCGTCGGCAAAGAGCTCGTCGATGGTCTGGGCGGACAGGCTGCGCAGCAGCTTGCCGCCCTTGTCCAGCACCCCGGGGGTGTTGGTCAGCATCAGCAGCTTCTCGGCGCCCAGCACTTCGGCCATCTTGCCGGCGACCACGTCGGCATTGATGTTGTACGCCGTGCCGTCTTCGCCATAGCCGATGGGCGAGATGACGGGAATGAACTGGTCGTCCTGCAGGGCCTTCACGACGGCCGGTTCGACCATGGTGATGTCGCCCACGAAGCCGATGTCGATGGGCTCGGACGGGTTGTCCTTGTTGGCCATCAGTTTCTTCTGGGCCTGGATCAGGCCGCCGTCCTTGCCGGTCAGGCCCACGGCCTTGCCGCCGACCTCGTTGATCATCATGACGATGTCCTGCTGGACCTGGCCGCCCAGCACCCATTCCACGACTTCCATGGTCTCGGCGTCGGTGACGCGCATGCCCTGGATGAAGGTGCCTTGCTTGCCAATGCGGCGCAGGGCGTCATCGATCTGCGGACCACCGCCGTGGACCACCACCGGGTTCAGACCCACCAGCTTGAGCAGCACGACATCGTGCGCGAAGCTGCGCTGCAATCGCTCTTCCGTCATGGCGTTCCCGCCGTACTTGACCACGATGGTCTTGCCGTGAAATCGTCGGATATACGGCAGAGCCTCGGACAGCACGGCGGCTTTGACGGCGGGAGACGAAACGGCAGCAGGGTCGGGGGTGTCGGTCATGGCAGCTAAGTCGGCAAATAAATAACAGGTAAGTTAGCGGGCGTTAAAAAAATGCCTGCACAAGAACGCGGTTGGAACGCGGCTAGCGCAAGCATACGACGGATTGTAGTCCCCTCAGGTTTCTTATGCTGGAAAGCCATGTCCTTATGCCCGACAAATAACCGGCATTCAGGTAAATTGGGGGCGTTTTCACAACGGCTGGCCCCGCAAAAGGGGGCTCGCCCGAACCTGCGGGGACATCTATCCCCGTTTTTCATACATAAAAGAGGCAAGACATGCGTTTGAACTTCGTCCGTTCCGCCCTGGCGGCGTCGGTCCTTCTGGTTGCCGCCAATGCGGCCCATGCCGAGAAGGTGGTCGTCGGCGCCACGCAGGTTCCGCACGCCGAGATCCTTGAAGTGGTCAAGCCCAAGCTGGCCAAGGAAGGCGTGGAGCTCGACATCAAGGTGTTCAGCGACTACGTGCAGCCCAACCTGCAACTGGCGGACAAGCAGCTGGACGCCAACTTCTTCCAGCACAAGCCGTACCTGGACAGCTTCAACAAGGACCGCAAGGCGACCCTCGTGCCGGTGGCGCTGGTCCACGTCGAGCCCTTCGGCGGTTACTCCAAGAAGATCAAGAGCCTGTCGGACCTGAAGGACGGCGCCACGGTCGCCATCCCCAATGATCCGTCCAATGGCGGCCGCGCACTGGTGCTGCTGCAAAAGCAGGGCGTCATCAAGCTCAAGGATCCGGCCAACATCCTGGCTACGGCCGCGGATGTTGTCGAGAACCCCAAGAAGCTGAAGTTCCGCGAACTGGAAGCGGCCATGCTGCCGCGTGCGCTGGACGACGTGGACCTGGCGCTGATCAACACCAACTACGCGCTGGAAGCCGGCCTCGTGCCGACCAAGGACGCCCTGTTCATCGAAGGCGCCGATTCGCCCTACGCCAACGTGCTGGTGACCCGCAGCGACAACAAGGACGCCCCGGGCATCAAGAAGCTGGTCGACGCGCTGCACTCGCCGGAGGTCAAGACCTTCATCCAGGAAAAGTACAAGGGCGCGGTGGTTCCCGCCTTCTGATGCACGGCGCGGGAGGGGGGGCGTGAGCCGCCCGCTCCCTCCCATCGGCATGCCCCCAAACAAAACGCCGCCCGTTATTTTGCGGGCGGCGTTTTGTTTGGGAGCTGCTTGCTTGGGCGGATCAGCCGGCGGCCAGGGCCTTTTCCACCGTGGCGTGGAATTCGGCCTTGTCGTATTCGCCCAGATAGCGCTTGATGATGCGTCCCTCTTTGTCGATGAGGAACGCCGTGGGCGTCAGGCGGATGTCGCCGAAGGCGCGCGCGATGTCGCCCTTGGTGTCCAGCGCAACGGGGAACGGCAGCTTGCGGGTCTCGGCGAAGTTCAGCACGAAGTTGGGCGGGTCGTAATTCATGGCGACCGCAATGGCCTCATACCCTTTGTCCGCATACTCGTTGTAGGCGGAGATGGTGTCGGGCATTTGCTTGACGCACGTGACGCAGCTGGTCGCCCAGAATTTGACCAGCACGACCTTGCCGCGCAGGTCCTGCATCGAGAACGTCTTGCCTTCCAGGGTGGTGAAGGTAACGTCGGGGGCGGTCTGGGCCGGGCGCATGGCGAACCACGCGCCGATGCCGACTGCGACGAGAACTGCGAGCGCTACGATGGCTTTTTTCATTTGATGGGCATTGCTTCGACGCCGCCGCTCGTGCCGCCGGTGCCGGCAGTGTTGTCGGTGGCAGGACCGGTGCCGCTTTCGATGGGCGCCTTGCTTTCGGTGGTGGCGGGTTTGGAGCCGCTTCCCGACAGGCGGATCGCCTCTTCGCGGCTGATGGTTTCAAAGAGCTTGACCACCTTGGTCACGCCACCGACGTCGGCGGTGGCGTTGGCGGCGTAGTCGCCTTCGGCCTGGGTGACCTTGCCCATCAGGTAGACGACGCCGCGGTCAGTCGTGACGGCGATGGTGCCGGAGGGCACGTACTTGGTGTTGAGCAGGGCGGTTTTGACCTTGGAGGTCAGCCAGGTGTCGTTGGAGCGCTGGCCAAACGAGGCGATGGGGCCGACATTGAGCTGGTTGATGACCTGCTTCACGTTTTCCACGCCCTGGGCAATGGTGGTGGCCTGGTTCTTGGCTTCTTCGGAGGGCACGTCGCCGGTCAGCAGAAGGTGGCCGCCATATGCCATGGCATTGACGCGTGCGGTATCGCCCAGCTTCTGGGAGATCAGGTTCTGCGCCTTGAACGCCATGTTCTGGTCTTCGAGCTGGACGCCGGACGTGCGGCGGTCGGTGACGACCACCGCCGTGGTGGCGGCGGCGCCGCCCACGATCAAAGGCGCGCAGGCCGTCAGCGAAAGCGCCGCGGTGGACAGCGCGGCGGCAAGCATCAGCGGGCGGGCTGCGGGTCTGACGTCAAGAATCATTCGGTGTCTCCAAGCAGAAGAGCGTCGATGCCGTCGCACAGCGCGTGCAGCAGCAGAATATGGACTTCCTGGATGCGCATGGTGCGATCGCTGGGAACACATAGATGGACGTCCATCGGGGTAATGAGTTCCCCCATGACGCCGCCGCCCTTGCCGGTCAAGGCCAGGACGTGCATTTCGCGTGCGCTGGCGGCTTCCATGGCGCGGACCACGTTGGGCGAATTGCCGCTGGTGGAAATGGCCACGAGCACGTCGCCGGCCTGCCCGAAGGCGTTGACCTGCCGTTCAAAGACTTCGTCAAAGCCGTAGTCGTTGCCCACCGCCGTGAGGATGGAGGTGTCGGTATTGAGCGCGATGCCCGCGAGCGGCAGGCGTTCGCGTTCGAAGCGGCCCACCAGCTCGGCGATGAAATGTTGCGCGTCGGCGGCCGAGCCGCCATTGCCGCAAGCCAGAATCTTGCCGTTGTTCGCCAGGGCGCCGAACAGCACGTCCACGGCCACGGCCAGCGGTTCGGCCAGGACGTTCATGCTTTGTTCGTGAGCGGCCATGGCGTCGCGAAAGTGCGACGTCATACGAGAGGTCATATCCATGGGCGCGATTATCTCACGGGGCCGGGCCGCGGTTCTGTCCTCGCGCAACGATCGCCCAGGGCCGGCGCCGGACTGCGCCAGCCGGATCAGGGCAGCCAGAAAGCGCCGCGCAGCCAGGCCGGCTCGCCGTCGTCGAAAACCACCGCGTCGAAACGGGCGGGCGGGGGCGTGCCTTGCCAGTGGCGGCGGGCCAGTTCGGGCAGCCACAGCGCCGCCGCCCGCGCCAGCCGCGCCTGCTTTTCCCGGCCGATGCTGGCGGCGGCCCCGCCGAACCGGCGATTGGCGCGCGCCCGGACCTCCACGAAGACGAGCGTGTTGCCGTCGCGCATGGCCAGATCGATTTCACCGGCGCGGCAGGCCAGGTTGCGCGCCAGCAGCGTCAGGCCGTGCGCCAGCAGCAGGCGCAGCGCGGCCGCTTCATGATGATCGCCGCGCCGCTGCGTGGGCGAGCGGCGGGGGGGCGGACGGTCGGCCGGCGTGCGTCCGGTGCGCCGCCGGCGTTTGGCGGCGCGGCGGCGGGCGGCCAGGGCAAGTTCGCAGGCCAGGCGCAGGGTGTCGTCCGTCATGGATTCCAAAGGCAGCGGGCATAGGCGGCTACACTGACATGGTTTTCCGAGTCAGCAGGCTGCAATGAATCAAAACGTCTCACCTCCCGTTGCCGGCGATGCCTGGTCCCGCGTGTCGGAACGCGTGGCCGGCCAGCATTGGCCCGCCTCGACGCTGTATGTCGTGGCCACGCCCATCGGCAATCTGGGCGACCTGGGCCTGCGTGCCTGGCACGCCCTGCAGCGGGCTGACGTGATCGCTGCCGAAGATACGCGCGCCAGCCGCACGCTGCTCGATGCCTGGGGCGTGGGCACGCCGCTCATGGCGGCGCACCGCCACAACGAGGCAGCCGCGGCGCAGGCCATCTGCGAGCGCCTGGCGCAAGGCCAGCGCGTGGCGCTGGTGTCCGACGCCGGCGCGCCCGCGGTTAGCGACCCCGGCGCGCGGGTGGTCCGGGCGGTGCGCGCGGCCGGCTATGCCGTGGTGCCGGTGCCCGGCCCCAGCGCCGTGATCGCCGCGCTGATGGGCAGTGGCGTCACCACGGACGAGAACCCCGCCTACGCCTTCGCGGGCTTTGCGCCACCGAAGGCGGTGGCCCGCCAGCGCTGGCTGCGCCAGTGGTGCGCATTGCCCGCGCCCGTCGTGATGTTCGAGTCGCCGCACCGGCTGGCGGCCACCTTTGCCGACCTGCTCGAGGTGTGCGGCCCTGACCGCGAACTGACCGTGGCGCGCGAGCTGACCAAGCGTTTCGAAGAGATCGGCACTTTCCGGCTGAGCGAGGCGTCCGCCTGGCTGGCCGCGGATCCGCACCGCGAGCAGGGCGAATTCGTGCTGATCGTCCATGCCGAGCCCGAAGCGGCCGCGGACGAGGACGCGGACCCAGCCCACGACGTTCTGCTGGACGCCTTGCTGGAATCGCTGTCCGTGCGCGATGCCGCGCGCGTCGCCGCCAAGGTGACCGGCCAGCCTCGCGACATCCTGTACAACCGCGCCCTGGCGCGCAAGAAGACGCAGGAATAATCCATGGCGTATTCGACGCTCGTGTCTAATAAACCGGCCGACCCGAACGAGCGGCTGACCTATCGCGATATGCCGACGCCGCTGGGCGAGATGCGCCTGGTCGCCAGTCCCAAGGGATTGCGCGGCGCCTGGTTCACCGATCAGGCGCTGCTGCCGTCGCCGGAAGGCTGGACGCTGTCCGGCAACGACCCCTTCCTGGAACAGGCGCGGCGCGAACTGGACGAGTGGTTCGCCGGCGAGCGGCGCGTGTTCGACGTGACGCTCGACCCCGTGGGAACGACGTTTCAGCATCAGGTCTGGCATGCGCTTTGCGCGCTGGAATTCGGCGTGCTCACCAGCTACGGCGAGCTGGCCCGCGCCGTGGACCGGCCCAAGGGCGCGCAGGCGGTGGGCGGCGCCGTGGGCCGCAACCCCATCAGCATCATCATTCCGTGCCACCGCGTGATCGGCGCGGACACGTCGCTGACGGGTTTTGGCGGCGGGTTGCCCCGCAAGCAGGCGCTGCTGGCCCACGAGGGCAATCGCTATCTCAGCCGCAGCGCGCGCGCCCGCCGGGTCTGCGACGGGCAGGCAGAGCTGTCCTGGTAGACAAGCCCGGCGCCCGGCCACTTATTTGGCCGCTGATTTGGCCGCCGGCTTGGCCAATTACCGCGATGCGTTATTGCGACGCGATGGTCGGCAGGATGCCGATGCGGTCCGACACGAGCGGCACGGCATTGAGCGCGCTCTGGCGATCCGGATACGGACCGATTCGCACCCGGTAAAGATTGTTGGTCTGTTCCACCGTCGCCGCTGGCGCGCCTTCGGCGCCCAGTTGCGTGTTGATGCGGCTGACCAGCGACTGCGCATTGGCGGGCTGGCTGAACGCGCCCACCTGCAGGTAGACGCTGCCGCTGGCCACACCGGACGCCGGGCGCATCGGTGCTGGGCTGGGCGCGGCAGGCGCCAGGGGCTCAGGCGTCAGCGCCACGGGCGTGGCGGCCACGGGCGCCATCACTGGCGTCGAGCCTGTGGCCGATTCCGGCTCCGGCGCGGGGGCCGCGGGCGCGCCTTGCGAGGCCAGCCGGCGGATCTCGTCGGCCTGGATCGCTTCCACGACCACCTGGCCGCTACCCGGGCCAATGATGCCCAGCTTGTAGGCGGCCACGTACGACAGGTCCATGATGCGGTCGCTGTGGAAGGGCCCGCGGTCGTTCACCCGCACGATGATCGTCTTGCCGTTGACCAGGCTGGTCACCCGCGCATAGCTGGGAATCGGCAGCGTCGTGTGCGCGGCCGTCATGGCATACATGTCGTAGGTCTCGCCGATCGACGTGGAGTTGCCATGGAACTTCTTGCCGTACCACGACGCGATGCCGCGCTTTTTGTAGGGCTGTCCGCTCGTGTCCGGCACGTAGCGCTGACCGAACACGACGTAGGGCCGGTTCGCGCCGCTGGCGAAGGGTTCCAGCTTGGGCACGGCGTCTGGAATCTGATCCAGGTTCGACGGCGGATTGGCATCCGGCCCGTCGTCCTTGTAGTAACCACCCTTCTTGCGTCCGCCGCTGGTCGAGCAGCCTGCCACGGCGATCGCCAGCAGCAGCACGGAAATGAGATGTAGGGGGCGGGAAAGCGTCATGCGGTTTCGTCGGGCAGTTGCGTGCGGTGGCGCACCAGGAGCGGGTCGTGATCGGCAAAGCGCAGCGCCAGCTGTTCCACCACGTAGACCGAGCGGTGCTGGCCGCCGGTACAGCCGATGGCCACGGTCAGGTAGTTGCGGGTGTCCTGCGTGTACAGCGGCAGCCAGCGCTTCAGGAAGCCCGCGATGTCGTCGATCATCAGACCCACCTGCTCGTATCCCGCGAGCCACGTGGCCACGGGCTCGTCGCGGCCCGTCAGCGGGCGCAGATTGCGGTCGTAATGGGGATTGGGCAGGCAGCGCACGTCGAACACCAGGTCCGCGTCTCCGGGCACGCCGCGCTTGTACGCGAAGGATTCGAACGTCAGCACCAGCGGCGCGCGGTCTGCCTTGATCAGGTCGCGGATCCAGGCGCGAAGCTGGCCGGGCGTCAGGTCCGAGGTGTCGATGACGTGTTCCTGCTCGCGCAGCGGCGCCAGCAGTTCTCTTTCCAGGGCGATGCACTCGGTCAGCGACGGCGCGGTGCCGCCGCGCTGTAGGCGGTCGGTCAGCGGATGGCGGCGGCGCGATTCGGAATAACGCTGCACCAGCGTGGCCGTGTTGGCATCCAGGAATACGACCCGCAGGCTGGTGCCCATGGCGCGCAACGCGGTGACCACATCGGGCAGTTCGGCAAGCTCGCCCGGCGAGCGCACGTCGATGGCGACCGCCACGCGCTCCATGCCGTCATCGCGCGCCTGGGCAATGAACTCGGTCAGGAAGCGGACGGGAAGATTGTCAACGCAGGTATAGCTTGCGTCCTCGAGCATGCGCAGCGCGACGGATTTGCCGGAGCCGGAAATGCCGGTGACGAGGACGACTTTCAACATGGACATGATTGTGGCACGCTTTTCCAGGACGATGCCGGCGGGATAGCATCTGATATGGCCATAAACTCAGGAACTGCTTCTGTTCCCTGCTGCTTGCCCTGACGTAAGCTAGGGGCCGCAAACTCCGCAGTTCCATCGCAGTTCCACTTTACGCGCCCCGCCGTCTCGATTCGGGGTTTGGAATTCGACCTAGATGTTAGCCCTCATTTCCTCTTGTAGTGTTTCACTGCTGCGGTTTTGGACGATCCCAAGGGCCTTGGCCGCGGCGGCTGTTGTGTTTATGTCCGCGCCCGCGCTGGCGCAGCAGCCCGACCCGCCGGTCTTGCAGCCCGACACCATGGCGGCGCGCGTGGCGGCCTGTACGGCTTGTCATGGCGCGCAGGGCAGGGCGGGGGCCGATGGCTACTACCCGCGGCTGGCCGGCAAGCCGCAAGACTATCTCTACCACCAGCTGCTTAATTTTCGCGACGGACGGCGGCAGTACCGGCCCATGACGCACCTGCTGGCGGGACTGCCCGACGACTACCTGCGCGAAATGGCCGCGTATTTTGCCGACCAGCATGTGCCGTATCCGGCGCCCGTGCGCGCGGACGTGTCCGCGGCCACGCTCGAGGCTGGCCGCAAGCTCGCCCGCGATGGCGACGCGGCGCGAGGCCTGCCGGCCTGTGCGTCCTGTCACGGCGCGGCGCTCTCGGGCATGCTGCCCGCGATTCCCGGCCTGCTGGGGCTGCCCCGCGATTACATCGGCGCGCAGATCGGCAGCTGGAAGAACGGCCTGCGCCGCGCCGCCGCGCCGGACTGCATGGCCGACATCTCCCACAAACTCACGCCTGCCGACATCGGCGCACTGGCGGCCTGGCTGTCGTCGCAGCCTGTCGTCGAGCCCTACGTGCCTGATGCCGCGAATTCGGTCCGGCTGCCCGCGGAATGCGGCAGCCAGGCGCAACGCTGAACGGGGCCGCGAATGACGCTGATGAAAAGAGTGCTGGGTGTCCTGTTGCTGGTGGCCGTGGCGGCCGTCGGCGGGTTGTATTGGCTGGGCACGCGTGACGATGCCAGCACCGGGCCCACTGCCGCGGCAGCCGAGGGCGCGGCGCTGATCGAACGCGGCCGCTATCTGGCGCTGGCCGGCAACTGCATGGCGTGCCACACCAGCCAGGGCGGCAAGACGTTTGCAGGCGGCACGCCCATTCCCACGCCGTTCGGCACGGTCTACGGGCCGAACATCACGCCCGATCCGGAGACCGGCATCGGCGCATGGACGGCCGACGACTTCTGGCAGGCGTTGCACAACGGGAAATCGAAGGACGGCACCTTGCTGTATCCGGCGTTCCCGTACACCGAGTACACGCGGGTCAACCGCAGCGACGCCGACGCGCTCTTTGCCTATCTGCGCAGCGTGTCGCCCGTCAGGCAGGCGAACCGTCCGCCCGACATGAATTTCCCGTACGACCGACGCGCGCTGCTGGCGGCGTGGCGCGCGCTGTACTTCAAGCCTGGCGTGCAAGCGCCCGATCCCGGTCAGTCGGTCCAATGGAATCGCGGCCGGTATCTGGTCGAGGGGCTGGGGCATTGCGCGGCCTGCCATACGCCGCGCAACAGCCTGGGCGCCACGCGCACCCGCGACGCGCTGGCGGGGGGCGTGATTCCAGTGCTGGATTGGTACGCGCCGCCGCTCACCAACGACATGCAGACCGGCATGGGGCGCTGGTCCGCGCAGGACATCGCCGCGCTGCTCAAGACCGGCATTTCGGCGCATTCGACCGTCAGCGGGCCGATGGCCGAAGTCGTGCTGGGCAGCACCCAGCATCTGACCGACGACGACGCCCTTGCCATCGGCACGTATTTGAAGTCGTTGCCCGCCACGCCGCCCGCGACCGATGCGCGTGCCGCCGTCCCCGCGCCCGCAGCCATGGAGCTGGGCGGCAAGCTCTACCGCCAGCAATGCGCGCAATGCCACCAGGCCGACGGCAAAGGCAGCGGCACGGCATGGCCCGCGCTGGCCGGCAATCCCACGGTGACCGCGCCATCGCCCGTGAACGCCATTCGCATGGTGCTCGACGGCGGCTACGCCCCGGCCACGGCCGCAAACCCGCGTCCGCACGGCATGCCGCCGTTCGGCCAGGTGCTCAACGACAACGACATCTCGATGCTGGTGACCTACATCCGCAACAGTTGGGGGAACGAAGCAGGCGCGGTGAGCGGCCTGGAGGTCAAGCGCGCACGGGCGTCGTCGACGTTGAACTAGCGCCCGGCGGTGGCCGCGCGGCAGGCCTCGTGCGCCAGGTCGCCCAGCGTGCGGATCGCCGCTTCGGTGCTTGCGTCCCACGGGTGCCCGTAGTTCAGGCGTAGCGCGCTGCCAAATTGGCCGCTGGCAGAGAAGATAGGGCCGGGCGCCACGCTGATGCCGCGCGCCAGCGCCTGGCGGTGCAGCGACAGCGCATCCACGGCGGCCGGCAGTTCCAGCCAAAGAAAGAATCCGCCCTGCGGCCGCGTCACGCGCGTGCCCGCGGGAAAAGCCTGTGCGATGGCGTCGGCCATGCGCTCCTGCTGCGCCTGCAAGGTCTGCCGCAGCCGGCGCAGATGGCGGTCGTAACCCCCCTGTTCCAGGTATTCGGCAATCGCGCCCTGCGCCGGGCCAGACGCCGACAGCGTCGATGACAGTTTCAGCCGTTGCACCTGCTGGGCGTAGCGCCCGGCGCTGGCCCAGCCAATGCGATAGCCGGGCGCAAGGCATTTCGAAAACGACGAGCAGTGCAGCACCAGCCCGCGCGTGTCGTAGGCCTTGGCGGGAACGGGCCGCGTCGCGCCGAAGTAAAGCTCGCCGTAGACGTCGTCTTCGATCAGCGGAATGTCGTGCCGGGCAAGCAGTTCGACGAGCCGGCGCTTGTTGTCGTCGGGCATCAGGCAGCCCAGCGGATTCTGGAATTGCGTCATCAGCCAGCAGGCGCGCGGCGCGTGGCGCAGGATGGCCGCCTGCATCGCGTCCAGGTCGATGCCGGTGCGCGGATGCGTGGGCACTTCCAGCGCTTTCAGCCCAAGGCGTTCCAGCGCCTGCAAGGCGCCGTAGAACGTCGGCGCTTCCACCATGACGGTATCGCCCGGCTGCGTGACCGCCTGCAGGCAGAGATTCAGGGCTTCGAGCGCGCCATTCGTGACGACGATGTCGGTGGCGGGCAGGTTGATGCCGCCGATCAGGTAGCGCAGCGCGATCTGCCGGCGCAGGCGCGGATTGCCGGGCGCCAGGTCCTCAACGGTGTCGCGCGGGTCCTGGCGCTTCAGATGCGTGGCCATCGCCTGCGCCAGGCGCGGCAGCGGAAAGAGCAGCGGCGAGGGGAAGGCCGAGCCCAGCGGGGTGACATCGCGATTGCGCACCGAGCCCAGGATGTCGAAGATTCGTTCGCTGATCGCCAGTTCGGTCGATTCACCGTCGGGGCATGAGGCGCCGGGTTCGGGCGGCAGCGATTCGGCGGGGGCGTTGACGTAGTAGCCCGAGCGCGGCTGCGCGCGGATGAGACCGCGTGCTTCAAGCAGGTAGTAGGCCTGGAAAACCGTCGAGGGGCTGACGCCGCGCGCGGCACACGCGTCGCGCACGGAGGGCAGCTTGTCGCCGGCGCGCAGCACGCCGCTTGCGATCGACGTGGCGATCTCGTCGGCCAGGGTCTCGTAGAGGCTCACGATGCCGCAGGGCGACGACGCGGGCTCATTTGCTGCTTTGGAGGATCGCCATGGCCTGGCGTTCCATGAATTCGCCCAGCGTGTCGATGCCGCGCAATTTCAGGATGGTGTTGCGCACGGCCGCCTCGACCAGCACGGCCAGGTTGCGGCCCGCGGCCACCTGCAGCATCACCTTGCGCACGGGCAGACCCAGCATGTCCTGCGTGATGTCTTGCAGCGGCAGGCGTTCGAACTTGTCCTGCGCGGTGGCGCGCACCAGGTGCACGATGAGCTTGAGCCGCATCTTGCGGCGCACCGAGGTTTCGCCAAAGATGGTGCGGATGTCGAGCAGGCCCAGGCCGCGGACTTCCAGCAGGTTCTGCAGCAATTGCGGACAGTGGCCTTCGATCATGTTGGGCGCGGTGCGCGAGAACTCGACTGCGTCGTCGGCCACGAGGCCGTGGCCGCGCGAGATCAGTTCCAGCGCCAGTTCGCTCTTGCCCAGACCCGATTCGCCCGTGATCAGCACGCCCAGTCCCAGCACGTCCAGGAACACGCCGTGCACCGTGGTGGTGGGCGCCAGCTTCTTGCCCAGATAGATGCGCAAGAGGTCGATCAGTTGCGCGGCCGCGACCGGCGTGGACAGCAGCGGTACCTGGTGCTGGTCGCATTGGTCGACGAGGTCTTGCGGCGGCGTCAGGCCATCGGCCAGCAGAATCGCAGGGACGCCGCCGATCAGCAGCTCGTCCATGTGGTGCATGCGGCGGCGCAGGTCGAAGCGCGTGTAATACGCCAGCTCTTCCTGGCCAAACACCTGGATGCGAGATGGGTGGATCAGGTTCAAGTGGCCGACCAGGTCGGCGGCCGCCATGCCGTCATCGGGAATCGCGCGGTCCGCCGCGCCTTGGCCCGAGATCCAGTTAAAAGGGATTTTGTCGGCGTTGTCGTCGACGAGTTCCTGCACCGTGAGCATGGCAGCGATTCCGCGTGGGATCAGAGTTGGCCGGTCGTGAGCATTCTGTGCACGATGGCCGGGTCGGGCTCGGTGGCCAGCGCCTCGCGCAATGCCTTGTTGGACATGAGCTGGGCGAGTTCGGCCAGGATGTCCAGGTGCTGCTGCGTAGCCGTTTCAGGCACCAGCAGGCACAGCAGCATCGACACGGGTTGTCCGTCGGGCGCGTCGAACGTGATGGGCTGGGCAAGGCGGATGAATGCCGCCAGCGCTTGTTCCAGACCTTTCACGCGGCCGTGCGGCACGGCCACGCCCTGGCCGAGGGCGGTTGACCCCAGACGCTCACGGGCAAAAAGGCTGTCGAACACGAGCGCGCGTGCCAAGCCGTTGTTGTTTTCAAAAAGCAGACCGGCCTGTTCGAACGCACGTTTCTTGCTCGTGGCGAGCATATCGAGCACGACGTTGCCGGCGGGGAGGATGCGCGACAAATGATTCATCAGGGCATTATAGGGTTATATGACGCACTGCAACAATCAACCGCCCCGGACGTTTCGGACGACCGGAAGCGATCGGGGCACAAGAGCGACAGCATAGTCTGATCGCGGCGCGTTGTGGGCATTCTGGGGGGTGGCGATCATCACGGCGCGGCGCACGTCCGGCAAAAGCCAAGTAAAACGCCAATCGGCCGGCGGGCGCCAGCGGGATGAAACACGAGGGGGGAGGGGACTTTGCCGATGCCCCGGCTGGACACAAGGTCTAGCGGGACACCGGGACTTAGGCAGGATCCTGGGATCCCTGTACGGCTAGTCGCTCAGGTGAGCGGTCATGAAGCGCGTTACTGCTGGGGTGGCGAGAGGGTCGCCGCTTGCCGCTTCACGGACTCTGCTGAATGACTTCTTACCTTGTCCTTGTGCTTGATGACCTGACGGTCGACTTTGTCAGCAAGAAGGTCGATGGCTGCATAGAGGTTTTCATCGGTTGCTTCACAATGAATGTCCTTGCCGCTCAGTCGCATGGTGATTTCGGCTCTATGCCGCAGGGGCTCTACTGAGAGCATGACCTGGGTATCGATGACGTGATCGAAATGCCGCAGCACTCGCGCCAGTTTGTTCATGACATATTCCCGGATGGCCGGGGTGACGTCGAGGTGACGACCGCAGATGCTCAGGTTCATAGTGTGCTCTCCTTCTAAAAGAGGAAAAAGGTGCGCAAAAGGCGCGGTGAAGTCGTTAGGCGTTCTCCTTCAATAAGCAGGTTCGTTTAGTACTAGTGTATAGACTCGGGCCGATAAAACAAGCTGACCTACCGCAAGTTCATGGCAATTTTATGGCTGAACCCCTAGGGCGTATGGCCCTTCTTTCCCAGGCGTTACGGTGTCTTTCAGCATGGGGTTACATCCGGAAGTGTTCGCCCAGGTACACGCGGCGAACGGCGGGGTCGCCCACGATTTCCTCGGGGTGGCCGTCGGTCAGCACCTTGCCTTCGCTGATGATGTAGGCGCGGTCGCAGATGCCCAGGGTTTCGCGCACGTTATGGTCGGTGATCAGCACGCCGATGCCGCGGCCCTTCAGGAAGCGCACGATGCGCTGGATCTCGATGACCGCGATCGGGTCCACGCCGGCAAACGGTTCGTCCAGCAGGATGAAACGCGGGCTGGTCGCCAGCGCGCGCGCAATTTCGACGCGGCGGCGTTCGCCGCCCGAGAGTGAAATTGCGGCGTTGCTGCGGATGTGGCCGATCTGCAGTTCTTCGAGCAGCGACTCCATCTGCTCGTTGATCTTGGGCGTCGACAACGGACGGCCGTCCGGACCCACCTGCAATTCCAGCACGGCGCGGATGTTCTGTTCGACCGTCAGGCGGCGGAACACGGAAGCGTCCTGCGGCAGGTACGACAGGCCCATGCGCGCGCGCTTGTGGATGGGCATCGCCGTGATGACGGCGCCGTCGATTTCGATGCGGCCCGCGTCCGCGGGCACCAGGCCGACGATCATGTAGAAGCTGGTGGTCTTGCCGGCGCCGTTGGGGCCCAGCAGGCCCACGACTTCGCCGCTGACCACGGACAGGGACACATCCTGCACCACGGTGCGGCCGTTGTAGGTCTTGCGCAGTCCGGTTGCGCGCAGGCTGCCCTGCTTGACGCCCGAAGGGGCGGAGGTCACGGGGGTCGGCACTGAAGGTTGGTTCATCGTGGCTGCGATTGGTGTTGCATGGGAAGCGCTTCAGCGCCCTTTCTTGGCTGCCTGCTGCTTGCGGCATTCGGCGACGGCGGCGTCCAGCTTGGCGCGCGGTTCGGCCAAGGAACGCACGCGCCCACCGGCCGCGGCGGAATTCGGGCCGCCTTGCGCTTCGTACGTGCCGGACTTCTCGTTGTAGCGTACCCGTTCGCCGCGAATGGTATCGAACGGTTTCCCACAGACGTAGCGGGTCACGATGGCCTGGCCGATCAGGTCGAACGTGCTGTTGGTGCCGTCGTATTCGGCGCGCAGGCCCTTGCCTTCGATGAGTTCGAAGTTCTCGGGGCGTTCCTGGCGGATGGTGACGACCTTGCCCTTGTTGGCGGTGGCCGTGCCGTATTGGTTGCCCTGCGCGTCCTCGTTCATCTGCAGCGTGTCGGACGTCAGCGTCATCAGGCCGCGCGTCATGTTGACGTTGCCGGTGAACACGCTTTGTTTCTTCACGTCGTCGTAGTGCAGCGTGTCCGACAGAATCAGCGTGCTGGGCTCCTCAGCGGGCGTTGCCGCCTTCGGGTCCGCGGCATGGGCCGGCGCAAACGCGCAAGCCGTCAACAGCACGGCGCCCATCAGGCGGGTCGTCGGGGCGAAGAGGGTCCGAAGGTCGGTCATGGTTTTTTCTGGTTAGAGTTGTTGGCAGGAATTTCGGTGCGGCGCTGCTGCCTGCCTTCCGAACCGGCAATTTCCACGTCGGTCGACGCCGACACCTGCAATTGGCGAGTCTTGTTGTTGTAGTGCATGCCCGTGCCCTGCATGCGCGAACGGCCCTTCAGGACCGTGGCGGGCAGGTCGGTGAAGACCACGTCGTCATCGGGCAGGATGATGAGTTGCTGGCTGCGCACGTCCAGCATGTCGTTTTCGGCATCGGGCTGGCGCAGCACATGGGCGTCGCCCTGCATGACGATCCGCTTGCCGCCCTGTTCCATCACGGCCGTCTTTGAAACCGCGACCGTGATCGGGTTGGTCTCGCGCTGGCCCACCGCGCGCGGCGCGGTGACGTGATACGAATCGTCGTCGGGAAAGTGCTCCATGTAGTCGCCTTCCAGGCGATTGATGGGCTTGCCCGTGGGATCGGTGCGCAGCATCACGAATTCGCGCGACCATGCGTCCATTTCGTGGGTGACGCGGCGCGGCGGGTCCACCTGGATGGCGCGCTGCGCGTAATCGGCCGCCCACCACGAGCTGGTGACCAGCACCAGCAGCAGGAACAGCGCGATCAGTGAGGGAAAACGTTCTTTCATCGGGTGCGCCGCGAGGGCGTATTCGTTAACGGGGCGATCACTGGATGGCTCCGGGGCCGAGCAGGCCCGGCGATGCCAGGAACGCGCCCAGGCGGCCTTGCGAGGCCAAGAGGAGATCGCAGCATTCGCGTACGGCCCCGCTTCCGCCGGGCAGGGTGGAAACCCAGTGGGCCGCCTGGCTGACGTAGCCGGGAGCGTTGGGCACGCTGGCCGCAAAGCCGGCGCGCTGCAAGGCCGGCAGGTCGATGATGTCATCGCCCATGTAGCCGGTTTGATTCAGTTGGACACCGCAGCGCTGCGCAAGTTCGGTCAAGGCGCTGCCCTTGTCGCGCACGCCCTGGATGACTTCGGCGATGCCCAGTTCCGCGGCGCGGCGGGCGACGATGGGGCCGGAACGTCCGGTGATCAGCGCCACTTTCAGGCCGCCTTCCATCAGCAGCCGCAGCCCGTGGCCGTCCAGCGCGTGGAAGCGCTTTTGCAGTTCACCGCCTTCGCCGTAATAGAGGCTGCCGTCGGTCAGCACGCCGTCCACGTCGAAAACCATCAGGCGCACGGCCGCGGCGCGTTCGCGCACGATGGCGGGGATACGGGCAAGCACCAGCGCTTCGGCCGGGTGATTCAGGGAAGCAGAAAGGTTCATAGTCATACCACTTTAGCGGCCATCAGATCGTGCATGTGCAATGCGCCGACCAGCGCGCCGTCATTGTCCAACACCAGCATGTGATTGAGCCGTTGTTCGTCCATCTGCCGGGCGGCCTCGACCGCCAGCGCCTCGGGATTGATGCTGCGCGGCGAGCGCGTCATGCCCGCCTCGACGGTCAGGCTGCGGATATCGCCGTGCCGCGCGATGAGACGGCGCAGGTCGCCGTCGGTGAAGATGCCCTGCGGGCGGTGCTGCGCGTCGGTGACGACGGTCATGCCCATGCCCTTGGCCGACATGACCTCCAGCGCCTGCGATACCGGGGTGCCCGCCATGACGATGGGCAGGGCGTCTCCCTGGCGCATGACGTCGCGCACGTGGGTAAGCAGGCGGCGGCCCAGCGCGCCGCCCGGGTGCGAGCGGGCAAAGTCCTGCGGCCCGAAACCGCGGGCCTCCAGGCAGGCGACGGCCAGGGCGTCGCCCAGCGCCAGGGCGGCGGTCGTGCTGGCGGTGGGCGCCAGGTTCATCGGGCAGGCTTCCTGGGCCACGCTGGCATCCAGGTGGATGTCGGCCTGCCGGGCCAGTTCGGATTGCGGGTTGCCGGTGATGGCAACCAGCCCCGCGCCCATGCGGCGCACGACGGGCAGGATGGTCAGCAATTCCGAGCCTGAGCCGGAATAGGAGATCGCGATGAGGACGTCGTCGCGGGTGATCATGCCCAGATCGCCGTGGACGGCCTCGGCTGCGTGCACGAAGAAGGCGGGCGTGCCGGTGGAGGCCAGCGTCGCGGCGATCTTGCGGGCGATGTGTCCCGTTTTTCCGATGCCGCTGACGACCACCCGGCCGCGGCAGGCGAGCAGCAGGTCAACGACACGCGTGAAGCTGTCGTCCAGCCGGGCGGACAGGTCTTGCAGCCCTTGGCTTTCAATCTGAAGCGTTCTGCGCGCAGATGCCAGCGCGGTGCCGGACGAAGAGGTGGGATGGTCGTTCATGGGGCGGATTTTAATCGCAGTATGCTAGTTTGCCCCGCGCAGGGGCGTATGGCATGCTGGCGAGTCTTTCAACGGCTTTCAAACTTTCCTTCCAGGCCCGCTCCATGTCCAGCATTTCCAGTCCCGTCCTTGGCACGCCACTGTCCCCCTTGGCCACCCGCGTCATGCTGCTGGGTTCCGGTGAACTGGGCAAAGAGGTCATCATCGCCCTGCAGCGCCTGGGCGTCGAAGTCATTGCGGTGGATCGGTATGCCGACGCCCCGGGCCATCAGGTGGCGCACCGGGCGCATGTGGTGTCGATGACTGACCCGCAGGCCTTGCGGCAGGTCATCGAAGCGGAGCAACCGGACGTTATTGTCCCCGAAATCGAGGCCATTGCCACCAGCTTGCTGGTGGAACTGGAAGCGGCCGGCGTGGCGCGGGTCACCCCGACGGCCCGCGCGGCACAGCTCACCATGAATCGCGAAGGCATCCGGCGCCTCGCGGCCGAGACGCTGGGACTGCCCACCTCGCCCTACCGTTTTGTCGACACCGAGGACGAGCTGCGCCAGGCCATCGATGGCGGCATCGGCTATCCCTGCGTCATCAAGCCGGTCATGTCCTCGTCGGGCAAGGGCCAGTCGGTCATCAAGAGCGCCGACGACGTGGCCTCCGCGTGGCGCTACGCCCAGGAAGGGGGACGGGTCGGGGGCGGCCGCGCCATCGTCGAGGGGTTCATCCGCTTCGATTACGAAATCACGCTTCTGACCGTACGGGCCCGCGGGGCCGACGGCCAGGTCGAGACCCGCTACTGCGAACCCATCGGCCACAAGCAGGTCGACGGTGACTACGTCGAAAGCTGGCAACCGCACCCCATGTCTCCGGCGGCGCTCCAGCGTGCGCGCGACATCGCGCTGGCCGTCACGTCCGAGCTGGGCGGACTGGGCATTTTCGGCGTCGAGCTTTTCGTGGCGGGCGACCAGGTCTGGTTCTCCGAGGTCAGCCCGCGTCCGCACGACACCGGCATGGTCACCATGATTACCCAGGTGCAGAACGAGTTCGAACTGCACGCGCGCGCGCTGCTGGGGCTGCCGGTCGACCCCAGCCTGCGCCAGCCGGGCGCCAGCAGCGTCATTTATGGCGGCGTGGAAGCCCGGGCGGTGACGTTCCATGGTGTGGCCGAGGCGCTGGCCGAGCCCGGCACGGACATTCGCCTCTTCGGCAAGCCCGAATCCTTCGTCAAGCGCCGCATGGGCGTGGGTCTGGCCGTGGCGGAAGACGTTGCCGCCGCCCGCGCCAAGGCCAAGCGCGTGTCGGCCGCCGTGACCGTCAAGGCCGACTGATCGTCCGCCCTGGCCTGTCCCGGACCGGGTAGCGCCCGCCGTTACCCCGCTTTTTCCCTCCCATCAACGCCACCCGCCAACCGGCCGGTGGCGTTTTTGCTTGGCGCTATTCCCCGATTTGTGTTGTATGGCTGTCACGTTCGGCGGCTAATTTGGCCTGCCCGCGCCCTGAATGGCGCCCGGTTGCGTCTTCGCCCCTGAGCGCAGTGTGGTTTGCGCTTTCTCATCGTTTGTTCGATAATTTCAGAAATTTCTGAAATCGAAGTAACTGCATGTGTCGTGCAGCCCTTCGCTGTGTTACTGGCTGATCCTCATGGCGCTTTCCCCCCAGATCGAACGATTTGTCCTGCACTTTGGTGAAATGGGCAGCCGTTGGGGCGTGAACCGCACCGTCGGCCAGATCTACGCGCTGCTGTTTCTCGCGCCGCAGCCGTTGAACGCCGACGATATCGCCGAGGCCCTGGGCTTTTCGCGCTCGAACGTCAGCCTCGGGCTGAAAGAGCTGCAGTCCTGGCGCCTGGTCAAGCTGATGCATCAGGTGGGCGACCGCCGCGACTACTTCGAGACCCCCAAGGACGTCTGGGAAATCTTCCGCATCCTCATGGAAGAGAAGCGCAAGCGCGAAGTCGACCCCACCCTCACGCTCCTGCGTGACACGCTGCTGGAGTCGCCCTCCGGGCCCGACGAGGCTTACGCGCAACAACGAATGACCGAAATGCTGGAGCTCATCGAACTATCCACGGGGTGGTTCGATGAGGTTCAACGGCTGCCGCCCGAAACCCTGCAAAGCCTCATGAAACTTGGTTCCAAGGTTCAGAAGGTGTTGGGTTTCGCCGGCAAATTGCGGGGCAAGGGCTGACCCGTCACGCCTCGATTTTTCAGGAAACCTCTATGAAGTTGTATGCAACGCCCCTAACATGGCGCGGTAGACGGCCTGGGAACCATGCCGGTTGCCGCAGCGCGTCGACGCCTTGGGAGCAGCCTCATGATTGATCTCGATGTCGTGAATCTCTCGCGGTTCCAGTTCGCCGCGACTGCGCTCTACCATTTCATCTTTGTCCCGCTCACGCTTGGCCTGTCGTTCATCCTGGCCATCATGGAAAGCGTGTACGTCATGACCGGACGCGCCATCTGGAAGAAGATGACGATGTTCTGGGGCACGCTGTTCGGCATCAACTTCGCGCTGGGCGTGGCCACGGGCGTGGTGATGGAGTTCCAGTTCGGCATGAACTGGTCCTACTACAGCCACTACGTGGGCGACGTCTTCGGCGCGCCGCTGGCGCTTGAAGGGCTGATGGCGTTCTTCCTGGAAGCCACCTTCGTCGGCCTGTTCTTCTTCGGCTGGAACCGCATGTCCAAGGTCAGCCACCTGGCCGTGACCTGGCTGGTGGCCTTCGGCACGAACTTCTCGGCCCTGTGGATCCTGATCGCCAACGGCTGGATGCAGAACCCGGTCGGCGCGGTCTTCAATCCGGACACGATGCGCATGGAAATGACCGACTTCGCCGCGGTCATCTTCAACCCGGTCGCGCAAGCCAAGTTCGTGCATACCGTCAGCGCCGGTTACGTGGCGGGCGCCATGTTCGTCATGTCGATCAGCGCGTGGTATCTGCTGCGCGGCCGTCATATCGACCTGGCCAAGCGCTCGATGGCGGTAGCTGCCAGCTTCGGCCTGGCCGGCGCGTTGTCGGTGGTCGTGCTGGGCGATGAAAGCGGCTATCTCACCACCGAACACCAGAAGATGAAGATCGCGGCCATGGAGTCCATGTGGCACACCGAGCCCGCGCCCGCGTCCTTCAACCTGATCGCCATCCCGAACCAGGCCGAGCGCCGCAACGATTTCGCGATCGAGATTCCCTATGTCATGGGCATCATCGGCACGCGTTCGCTGACCACGCCGCTGCTGGGCATCAACGACCTGATCCTGCGCGCCGAGAATCGCATCCGCGACGGCATCGTGGCCTACGAGGCCCTGCAGAAGATCCGCGCGAACCCGAAGGATGTGGATGCGCGCATGGTGTTTGACAGGACCTGGCCGGACTTGGGTTACGCGCTCCTCGTCAAGCGCCATCAGCCCGACATCAGCAAGGTCACCGAAGCGGACATCAAGCAGGCCGCGATCGATACCGTGCCGACCGTGGCGCCGCTTTTCTGGGCGTTCCGCATCATGGTCGCGGTGGGCATGTACCTCATCCTGTTCTTCGGCGTGGCGTTCTGGCTTGCCTCGCGCGGCCGTCTGGACAAGCGTCCGGCGCTGCTCAAGGTGGCGTTGTGGAGCCTGCCGCTGCCCTGGGTCGCCATCGAAAGCGGCTGGTTCGTCGCCGAGTACGGCCGCCAGCCCTGGGTGATCGAAGGCGTGCTGCCCACGTACTACGCGGCGTCGGGCCTGACCATGACCGACCTCGTCATCAGCCTGTCGATCTTCCTGGTGCTGTACACGATCCTGCTCATCATCGGCGTGAAGGTCATGCTGCATGCCATCAAGGCCGGACCGAAATCCGACGGGCCGGCGCCGGGTGATGCCGCCGCCGATCCCGTCCACGCCGCCGTGCGCGCCTGAGGGGAGAAACGCAAATGGATACCCTAATTCCTTTTGACTACGGCACGCTGCGCGTGGTGTGGTGGGTGCTGCTGGGCGCCTTGCTCATCGGCTTTGCCGTCATGGACGGCTTTGACCTGGGCGTGGCGGCGCTGTTGCCGGTGGTCGCCAAGACCGACGCCGAGCGCCGCATCGTCATCAACGTGGTGGGACCCGTCTGGGAAGGCAATCAGGTCTGGCTCATCACCGCGGGCGGCGCCATCTTTGCCGCGTGGCCCTTGCTCTATGCCGCCTCGTTCTCGGGCTTTTACCTGGCGATGATGCTGGTCCTGCTGGCGCTGATCCTGCGGCCGGTGGGCTTCAAGTACCGCAGCAAGATGGAAGGTACGCGCTGGCGCAATCGCTGGGACGCCGTGCTGTGCTTCTCGGGCGTGGTGGCATCGCTGGTGTTCGGCGTGGCGATGGGCAACATCGTCCTGGGCGTGCCGTTCACGTTCGATGCCGTGACGCTGCGCCCGATCTACGAAGGGCACTTCTTCCAGCTGTTCATGCCGTTCGCCCTGCTTGCAGGCGTGCTGAGCGTGGTGATGCTGGCCATGCACGGCGCGGTGCTGCTGGCCTGGCGCACGGATGATCCCGTGTCCTCGCGCGCTCGCAACTGGGGCCGTCTGTGTGCGGTGCTGACGGCCGCGCTGTTCGTGGCCGGCGGCTTCTGGGTCGCGGGCGGCGTGCCGGGCCATGCAATCACCAGCGCGGTCGATATGTCCGCGCCGTCCGATCCGATGCTCAAGACCGTGTCGGTGCAGACCGGCGCCTGGATGGCCAATTACGCGAAGTGGCCGTGGATGTGGATCGCGCCCGCGCTGGGCGTGGCCGGCGCGGTGCTGGCTGCGCTGCTGCTGACCGTGCGCGCAAACATGCTGGCATTCCTGTCGTCCTCGGCATCGATCGCCGGCGTAATCCTGACGGTGGGCTTCTCGCTCTTTCCGTTCATCATGCCGTCCTCGACCAATCCGAAGGCCGGCCTGACCATCTGGGACGGCTCGTCCAGCCACCTGACGCTGTGGATCATGGTGATTGCCGTGGCCATCTTCCTGCCGATCGTGACCGTCTACACCGGCTGGGTGTACCGCGTCATGCGCGGCAAGGTCACCCATGATTCGGTGGGCGACACGCCCAACTCGTACTGATAAAGGAGCCCCGTCCATGTGGTATTTCTCGTGGATTCTCGGCCTTGGCCTGGCGTGCGCATTCGCCATTCTCAATGCGATGTGGTTCGAGCTGCGCGAAGGTCAGACCCATGACCCGCGCGCCAGCCGCGACGTCGAGTGAGCGGCGGCGCAAGCAGCCTCGAGCACGACCCGTCGGCGTCCCTGCAGAAGCCGCCGCGCGAACAGTCGCGGTGGCTGATGGGACTGGCCAGAACGGCGCGGTATCCGCTGATCGTGGCGGGCGCCGCGCCGCTGGTCAGCGGCGCATTGCTCGTCGTGCAGGCCTGGCTTCTTGCCAGCGTGCTGGACGCGGCGATCGTGGGTGGCACGCCGCGGCACGAACTGCTGGGCGGCATCGCCGGTATTGCGGGGCTGATGCTGCTGCGCGCTTGCATCGCCTGGGCGGGCGAGCGCGCCGGCGCGGATGCCTCCGAGCGCATCAAGCGCCACGTTCGCCAGTCGCTGTTCCTGCGGCTGGTGCAAAAAGGCCCTTACTGGAGCCGCGGCAAAACGTCGGGTGAACTGGCGAGCGCGGTGGTCGACCAGGTCGAGGCGCTGGATGGATTCTTTGCGAAGTATCTGCCCGCGATGGCTGCGGCCGCGATGCTGCCGGTGGCGTTCGCGGTGGTGCTGCTGCCCGTCGATGTGATCGCGGGCCTGGTGCTGCTGATCACGGCGCCGCTGATTCCGCTCTTCATGGCGCTGGTGGGGTGGGGCGCGCAAGGCGCCAGCCGCCGCCACCTGCGTGCGTTCGCCCGGCTGTCGGGGTTTTTCGCGGACCGGTTGCGTGGGCTGTCCACGCTGAAGCTGTATGGGCGCGCGCAGGCCGAGGCCCAGTCCGTCGTGGCCGCCAGCGATGCGCTGCGCCAGCGGACGATGTCGGTGCTGCGCATCGCGTTCCTGTCCTCGGCCGTACTGGAATTCTTTGCCGCGTTGGGCGTGGCGGGCATTGCGGTCTACATCGGCCTGACTTACCTGGGATTTCTGGACATGCGCTGGTCGCCGCTGACGCTGCAGGCCGGGCTGTTCTGCCTGTTGATGGCGCCCGAGGTCTACGCGCCGCTGCGCCAGTTTGCCGCGCATTATCACGACCGCGCGACGGCGCTGGCCGCCGTCACGCAAATCGCCGTCCTGTTCGATGGCCTGCCGCAAGCCGAGGCCGAAGCAGCGCCCGCTTTGGGCGGCAAGCCCGCGCATGCCGGCAAGGGCGCCGCGGTTGCCATCGATGGCTTGCGGGTCGAGGCGCCGGGACGCGGCCACGCGGTGCTGGCCGATGCGGCGCTTGTGCTCGCGCCCGGCGAGCACATGGCGCTGATGGGCGCGAGCGGTATCGGCAAGTCCACCCTGATCGAGGCCATCGCGCGCCTGCGGCCCGCCGACGGCGATATTCGCATCGATGGCCTGCCGCTGGCGCAATGGGACGAGACCGCCTTGCGCCAGCGTGTGGCGCTGATCGGCCAGCGGCCGCAATTGCTGGCCGGATCGATCGCCGACAACATCCGGCTGGGCCGGCCCGGCGCCACGGATGCGCAGGTTGAGGATGCCGCGCGCCGCGCTTGCGTGCTGGAATTCGCGCAGGACTTGCCGCAAGGATTGGATACCGTGCTGGGCAGCCGCGGCCACGGCTTGTCCGGCGGGCAGGCGCAGCGCGTGGCGCTGGCCCGCCTGTTCCTGCGCGATCCGGGGCTTATCCTGCTGGACGAACCCACCGCCCACCTGGACGACGCGACGCAGGCCCGCGTGCTGGATGAGATTCTGCAATTTGCCGCTGGCCGCACCTTGGTGCTGGCGACGCACGCGCCCGCTGTGGCCGCACGCTTGCCGCGCGTGGCGCGCATCGCCGCCGGCGCCGTGGAAGACGCATGAAGAATCTGTTGTTGCTCCTGCCGCTATACGCACGCCGCAAAGGCGGGCTTTTGCTCGCATTGTTCTGTGCGCTGGCGACCGTGGCCGCCGGCGTGGGACTGCTGGGCGTGTCGGGCTGGTTCCTGACGGGCGCGTTCCTGGCCGGCGCCGGCAGCGTCTTCAACCTGTTTGCGCCGTCCGCGCTGGTGCGGGGGCTGTCCTTCCTGCGGATCGTGTCGCGCTATGCCGACCGGGTGGTCGGTCATGCCGCCACGCTGCGCCTGTTGGCGGATCTGCGCGCCTTGGTGTTTTCGGCGCTGATCCGGCTGACGCCGCGTCAGCTTGCGCGTTATCGCAGCGGCGATCTGGTCGCCCGCATGACGAACGACGTCGATGCGCTGGATACGGTCTTTCTGTTTGTGCTGGCGCCGCTGGCCACCGCGGTCGTTGCCGGCGCGGTGCTGACCGCCGTGCTGGGGCAATGGGTTCCCGCGGCGGCGCTGGTCTTTGCACTGGCGCTGCTGACGGCGTGCGTGATCGTGCCCCTGTGGCTGCTGCGCGCGGCGCGCAAGCCGGGCGCAGCCGCGCAGGAAAGCGCGGCGGGGTTGCGCGCCGCCACGCTGGATGCGGTTTACGGCCACGCCGACATGGTGGCCCTGCATGCTCAGGCCGAGACGCTGGCGCATTTCGAGCGTCTGTGCGAAGCCAGCGCCCAGGCGCGCCGCAGCCAGGCGCGGGTGGCGGTGCGCGGGCAATGGTTCCTGCAGGTGGCCGCGGGCGTGGCGGTGATGGCGCTGTTGTGGTTTGGGCTTGCCGCGCATGAGGCGGGGCGGATCGAAGCCCCCGTCCTGGCGGGCTTGCTGCTGGCCGTCATCGGCATTTTCGAGGTCGCCGGTCCGATCATGCGGGGCGCATCCCGGATGGGATCGGCAATGTCGGCCGCCGCGCGCATCCGCGAGGTCACGCAATGCGAACCCGACATGCAGGATCCGGCGGGGCCGCGCCCCTTGCCCCACAGCGGCGCGCTGGAACTGGATGGTGTCGGCTTCGCCTATCCGGCCCGCGCCGCCGGCGATGGCGTGCGGGTACTGAAAGACATCAACCTGCGAATCGAACCGGGCGAACGCGTGGCCATCCTGGGCCCAAGCGGCGCGGGGAAGTCCACGCTGCTGCATCTGATCCTAAGGCTTGAGGATCCGCAGGCAGGGCAGGTCCGCTTCGGCGGGTGCGATGCGCGCGAATGTGCGCAGGCCGACTGGCACCGGCGGATCGTCCTGCTTTCGCAGGATTCGCCCCTGTTTCTGGGCACGCTGCGCACGAACCTGTTGATCGGCAATCCCGACGCCGACGATGGCGCGCTTTGGCAGGCGCTGGATGCAGCAAGACTCGGTGATTTCGTGCGCGGTCTGCCCGATGGCCTGGACACCTGGGCTGGCGAAACCGGCTCGCAGCTGTCGGCCGGGCAAGCGCGGCGCCTGTGCCTGGCCCGGGCGTTGCTGGCGCCCGCCGCGGTCATCGTGCTGGACGAGCCGACCGCGGGATTGGATGGCGCGGCCGAAGCGGCATTCTTTGCGGACCTGGAACACGCGGTGCGCGGACGCACCGTGGTGCTGGCCACGCACGCGGCCCTGCCCGAGGGCGCGGTGCACCGTTGCCATGTGTTGCGCAACGGTCGACTGCATGACATGTCATCGCATGCGGCAATCCTGGCTTAAGCGCGGCGGCGCGGTTATAGTTCGCCTTGCTTCAATTCACTCAGGGCCGTATCCATGCAGACCGACAACGCCGAGTTCATCCGGCGCACCATCCGCAGCGTTCCGGACTGGCCCCAACCCGGTGTCACGTTCCGCGATATCACGCCGGTGCTGCAGGATCCGCGTGCGTTCCGCGTCCTGATCGATCTCTTCGTCTATCGCTACATGCGCCAGCGCCTGGATCTGGTGGCGGGTGTGGACGCGCGCGGCTTCATCGTGGGCAGCGTGCTGGCCTATGAACTGAATCTGGGCTTCGTGCCCGTGCGCAAGAAGGGCAAGCTGCCTTACCGCACGGTGGCAGAGGAATACTCGCTCGAATACGGCAACGCGGCCGTCGAGATGCACACGGATTCGGTCCGTACGGGCCAGCGTGTCCTGCTGGTGGACGATCTGATCGCCACGGGCGGCACCATGCTCGCGGCCATCAAGCTGCTGCAGCGCCTGGGCGCCAACGTGGTGGAAGCCGCCGCGATCATTGATTTGCCGGATCTGGGCGGGTCCGCCAAGGTGGCTGCCACCGGCACGCCGCTCTACACGGTCTGTCAGTACGGCGCAGACACGACGCCGTAGCGGTACGGCATCAGCCGCCTCCTTCGCAGGAGGCCGCCCTGCGCACCTTCCTCAGGCGTCAGACAAGCGGGGCTGGATGAAATCCAGAAAAGCCTTGGTCTTGGCCGGCAGCATGCGCGAGGGCAGCAGCGCAAACAAGGGCAGGGGCGTCAGGCTCCACTCCGGCAGCACGCGCACCAACCCCGTTTGCTTGATGGCGCGCTCCATCGCGTCGAACACCAGCAGCGGGGTGATGCCCAACCCCTGACCGGCCAATCGTCCCAGCATCCCCACGTTATTGGCCGACAGGCGGCCAGACACCTGCACGCGCTCGACCTTGTCGCCCGAATGGAGCATCCAGAAGGACGATTCCTCGCGCATGGTGGGGCGCAGGCATTCGTGGTGGGTCAGGTCCGCCGGCACGCGCGGTTCGCCGTGGCGGGCCAGATACTCGGGCGACGCATAGAGCTGGTGCGCCATCAGCACGATCTTGCGCGAGATGAGGCTGGAATCGGGCTGCTGCCCGAAACGCAGGATCAGGTCGAAGGGATTACTGATGGGATCGATCGGGCGCATGCTCAGATCGAAGTCGCATTCGATATCCGGATGCTGTTCGCGAAATTCGCGGATCACGGCGGGCAGGAACAATTGCGCCAGGCTGGTCGGCAGCGAGATCCGCAGACGGCCCTTGGGCTGCACGGCCATGTCCAGCAGTTGGTCGTGCGCGATGCGCGCCTCTTCGACGATATGGCGGCAACGTTCGAAGTAGATGGCGCCGGCTTCGGTCAGATCGATCTTGCGGGTGCTGCGGTTGAGCAGCCGCATGCCCACGCTGCGTTCCAGTTCGCTGACCCGGCGCGAGAGCGTGGAGGTCGGGATATTCAAGGCTTCGGCGGCGTGGCTGAAGTTCTTGCGCTTGGCGACCTCGACGAATAGCGCGATGTCGTTAAGCTGAATGTCCATGAATGTCCTCGAGACTCAAGTTTCCATTTCTGGCAGATTCGTATGATAAATGGAATTATTGTCCCGCCAGTAGAAATGTCTATTTCTCCACTTTGAACAACAATTCCATCGCGTGGGGGCTTCATATTGCGATACCCACCTTGCGGGAAACTGAACAAATGCGAGGTTTGGCATCATCCTGCGCAACCATTGCGGGCCCGTTCCACATAGAGCCATGACCCGGATTCGGCACGCAATTGTCCCATCCGTGCAAATATGTTCCCCAAATTAAGGGTTTTTACTAAGCGCCAATCGCCAGATACTTCGTTCCAGCAATCAAATTGTCATATCGAGCCCGCCAGCCTGGCGCAAGACGATGTGCAACGTTTAGGATGGAGTCATCGCAATGAAAGCCCTAGCAACCGCACTCATGGTTACCGCAACTCTGGTTGGCATGTCCGCCGCTCACGCCGATGGCAAGACGCGTGAACAAGTCCAGCAGGAACTGCAAGCCGCCAAGGCCGCGGGCACCGTCACGTTCGGCGAACTGGACTATCCGCCCGCTGCCCCCCAGACCACCAGCCTGTCGCGCGAACAGGTTCAGCAGGAACTGCAAAGCGCCAAGGCCGCCGGCCAGGTGACGAGCGCTGAACTCGACTATCCGCCCAAGGCCGTCTCGCAGACCGCCGGCAAGACCCGTGCGGAAGTTCGCCAGGAACTGGCCGATGCCAAGGCGCGCGGCGAATACACGTTCGGCGAACTGGATTACCCGCCCAAGGGCCGCTGATTCAAAACCGGCTATCCAGCCGCCCGGAAGGTCACCGAAAGAACCCCTTGTGACGCCGAGGGGTTTTTTTGCGTCCTGCTTTTTGTGCGGCGGATGAATCCGTGTGGCATTTACGCTGCAAAAACTGTTCCGCTCCCGCTACATCTGTTTCCCGCCAGGACGCGCGCCGCATGGCCGATCCGGTGATGTGAAAGCGCGATGCGAGCAATGATTCATATTTGAGATCAAGGTGTTAGCAGGCGCCAAGTGACGCCGCGCGCCTTCAGGGGCGCGTCATTATCCCAACCATGGAAAGTAGTTCGTCGAAATCCGGGTTACTACGAACTGCTACAAGCCGGACACTACCTCCAGTGCATCAGCCGCGCGATTGGACGCAGCGGCATGCGAGGTTCCGCGGTCTTGCGGCGCCAAGCAGTGCGCCTTTCATCTCGCCATTTTGGGGTTTCAAATGAAGAAGACGTTTTTGGCCGTCGCGTTGCTGACCGGCTTTGCCGGCGCCGCGCAGGCCGCCGATTCCGTGACGCTGTACGGTTTGATCGACGCTGGCCTTGGCTACGAAAAAGTGAAGTTCAAGGGCGACTCGCAGAGCCGCATCGGTGCGGTGCAGGGCGTGAGCAGCGGTTCGCGCTTCGGCCTGCGCGGCACGGAAGACCTGGGCGACGGCCTGCGCGCGGTGTTCACGCTGGAAGGCGGCTTCGGTCCCCTGAACGGCAACTCGCTGCAGAGCAACCGCCTGTTCGGCCGTCAGGCCACCGTTGGCCTGGACAGCGATTCGTGGGGCCGTCTGGAATTCGGCCGTCAGACCAACCTGGCCTCGAAGTACTTCGGCTCGATCGACCCGTTCTCGATCAGCTACAACAACGCCAACATGGGCACCACGTTCGGCAGCGCCAACACGATGCGCCTGGACAACATGGTCCTGTATCAGACCCCCAGCCTGGGCGGCCTGAAGGTCGGCCTGGGTTATGCGTTCAGTGCGGACGACACCGTTACCGATTCGACGCAGAAGGGCTTTGCGACGGGCAACAACAACCGTGTGATCACCGCCGGCGTGCAATACGTCAACGGCCCGCTGAACCTGGCCGCCGCCTACGATCGCTTCAACCCGTCCAACGACCGCGTCGGCGGCAAGGATGCGGCGCGCATTCAGGAATACATCGTCGGCGGTTCGTACGACTTTGAAGTCGTGAAGCTGGCCGCCGCCTTTGGCCAGACCCGCGATGGCTGGTTCATCGGCCAGAACATGGGCACCACGCCCGACGGCATGAACAAGCTGGGTTCGTTCAAGCTGGCCGACGGCTTCCGCGCCAACTCGTACATGATCGGCGCCACCGTGCCGCTGGGCCGCCACGCCGTGTTCGGCTCGTGGCAGCGCGCCACCGCCAGCAATGACAAGCTGACGGGTGACGACGCAACGTTCAATGTGTACAGCCTTGGCTATACCTACGAGTTCACCAAGCGCACGAACCTGTACGCGTACGCCTCTTATGGCGACAACTACGCGTTCCAGCACGATGCCACCGATACGGCGGTTGCCGTCGGCCTGCGTCACCGTTTCTAAGCAACAGCGCGTCCGGCCGGACCTTGCTGAATGCGCGGGCCATTCTCCGTGGACCGCCGAGTGACAGCGAACCCCCCCTACATTGGGTCCGGCCGGGCGTGACTTGCGCCCAGAAGGGAAGGGCCTCCGCAAGGAGGCCCTCTCGCATTGCGGCGCCGGAACTACAGGAAGAGCTTGTAGGCCGGGTTGTCGGTCTCGTTCCAGTGGGGATAACCCAATTCCGCCACGAAGTTGCGGAACAGCTTCTTGTCCGCGGGCGGCACCTGGATGCCGATCAGGATGCGGCCGTAGTCGGCGCCCTGGTTGCGGTAATGGAACAGGCTGATGTTCCAGTCGGGATTCATCGCGTTCAGAAAGCGCATCAGTGCGCCCGGACGCTCGGGAAATTCAAAGCGGTACAGCAATTCGTTTCGCGCCAGCGCCGAGCGGCCGCCCACCATGTGGCGCAGGTGGGTCTTGGCCATTTCGTCGTGAGTCAGATCCAGCGTGTCGAATCCGTGCCGGCGGAAGTTCGCGGCAATCTTGTCGGGTTCCGCGGCGGACGAGACCTGGATGCCGACGAACACGTGGGCGCGATCCGCGTCCGAGATGCGGTAGTTGAATTCGGTGACGCTGCGTTCGCCCACCAGTTCGCAGAAGCGGCGGAAGCTCCCGCGCTGCTCGGGCATGGTGACCGCGAAGACGGCCTCGCGCATTTCGCCGACCTCGGCGCGTTCGGCCACGAAGCGCAGCCGGTCGAAGTTCATGTTCGCGCCGCATGCAATGGCGACGAGCGTCTTGTTCTTCAGGTTGTGCTCGGCCGCATACTGCTTGGCGCCTGCCACCGCCATCGCGCCGGCCGGCTCCAGCACGCTGCGCGTGTCCTGAAAGACGTCCTTGATGGCCGCGCAGATCGCATCGGTGTTGACCACCACGTAATCGTCCACGTACTTGCGCGCCAGCTTGAAGGTCTCGGCGCCCACCATCTTGACCGCCGTGCCGTCCGAGAACAGGCCGACGTCGTTCAGCTGGACGCGCCGGCCCGCGCGCACGCTGCGCAGCATGGCGTCGGAGTCCTCGGTCTGCACGCCGATGATCTTGATCTCGGGGCGCAGTTGCTTGATGTACGCCGCGACCCCGGCAATGAGGCCGCCGCCGCCGATGGCTACGAAGATCGCATCGATGTGGCCCGGGTGCTGGCGCAGGATTTCCATGCCGACGGTGCCCTGGCCGGCGATCACGTCGGGATCGTCGAAGGGATGGACGAAGGTCAGCTTCTCTTTCTTTTCCAGCACCTGCGCGTGCGCGTAGGCATCCGAAAAGCTCTCGCCGGCCAGCACGACCTCGCCGCCCAGGCGGCGCACGGCATCGATCTTGACCTGCGGGCTGGTCGTGGGCATGACGATCACGGCGCGGCAGCCCAGGCGGCTGGCCGCCAGCGCGACGCCCTGCGCGTGGTTGCCGGCCGAGGCGGCGATGACGCCGCGGTTGCGGGCCGCCGGACTCAGGTTCGCCATCTTGTTGTAGGCGCCGCGCAGCTTGAAGCTGAACACCGCCTGGGTATCCTCGCGCTTGAGCAACATCGTGTTCGACATCCGCTGCGACAGCAGGGGCGCTGCCTCGAGCGGGGATTCGACCGCAACGTCGTAAACCTTGGAAGTCAGGATGCGTTTCAGATAATCAGTGGACATGGACCGCGCGACAGGGCAAGAGTGGGGACTGGCCAGGATTATTGCAGGGAATGCCTGTCGCCTTCCCGGTTTCCCGCGGCTACACTGCCGCAACCATGGAAGAAAGTCTCTTATCCGCAGTTCATTGGCTCTTGGGGGTGCTGGCGCTGCCCTCGGTGGGCCTGCCGGCCATCTTCACCGTCTCGCTCGTGTCCGCGACCCTGCTGCCGCTGGGCTCCGAGCCGGCGGTGTTCGGCTATATCAAGCTATCGCCGGACATGTTCTGGCCCGCCGTCCTGGTGGCGACGGCCGGCAACACCGTGGGCGGGGCCATCAGCTACGCGATGGGGCTGGGCGCCGAGAAAGCGGTCGAGCGCTGGAAGGAAAAGCACCCCCATCCGCATCCCAAGGCCACCGAAGGCGGCCGGATGCGCGGACGCTGGAACGAGCGTGCCCACGATTGGCTGCATCGGATGGGGCCGCCGGCGCTGCTCCTGTCCTGGTTGCCCGCGGTGGGTGACCCCCTGTGCGCCGTCGCGGGCTGGTTGCGCCTGTCCTTCTGGCCCTGCGTCTTCTACATGGCCATCGGCAAATTCATGCGCTATCTGTTCATGACTGCCGGCCTGCTCTGGTTCTTCCCGGGCAAAATCTAGCGCTGACGCCACACTTAAACGGGGACGAAACGCGTCGTCCCCGATGCGCTTTTGCACGGCTTGCCCGGGTTATTCGGGGCCAGGTCGGGACAATGGCATAAAATACTTTTTTAAGGGCCCCCTCTTGCCGCCATGAACGCCCCACTCGCCAGCCACATCTTGAACGGGGCGATGCCGCCCGCCGCACCCGCGCGATTGCGCGAAATCCCCTACAACTACACGTCGTTTTCCGACCGCGAAATCGTGGGCCGGTTGCTGGGCGAAGATGCCTGGAGCCTGCTGAGCGATCTGCGCGGCGAGCGCCGCACGGGCCGTTCCGCCCGGATGCTCTACGAAGTGTTGGGCGATATCTGGGTCGTGCGCCGCAACCCTTACCTGCAGGATGACCTGCTCGACAATCCCAAGCGCCGCAAGCAGCTCATCGAGGCCTTGCATCACCGCCTGGGCGAAATCGACAAGCGCCGCGAACCAGGCGCGCCCGCCGAAGCCGGCCACGATCCGCATCGCGACGAGAAGGTGGTCGGGCTGCTGGCCCGGGCGCGTTCGGCCATTGCCGCCTTCGAAGGCGAGTTCGACCAGACCGCCATGATGCGCAAGCAGGCCCAGAAGGTGCTGGGCCGCATCACGGCGCGCGACAACATCAAGTTCGACGGCCTGTCGCGCGTGTCGCACGTTACCGATGCGACCGACTGGCGCGTGGAATACCCCTTTGTCGTGCTCACGCCCGACACCGAGGACGAGATTGCCGCGCTGGTCACCGCCTGTATCGAACTGGGCCTGACCATCGTGCCGCGCGGCGGCGGCACCGGGTACACCGGCGGCGCCATTCCGCTGACCTGGAAGTCGGCGGTCATCAACACCGAGAAATTCGACAAGCTGGGCAAGGTCGAGTCCTGTATCCTGCCCGGCCTCACCGAACCCGTCGCGGTCATCCACGCCGGCGCCGGCGTGGTCACCAAGCGTGTGTCCGAAGCGGCCGAGGCGGCCGGCTTTGTGTTCGCCGTGGACCCGACGTCCGCCGAGGCCTCGTGCGTGGGCGGCAACATCGCCATGAACGCCGGCGGCAAGAAGGCCGTGCTATGGGGCACCGCGCTCGACAACCTGGCCTGGTGGCGCATGGTCGATCCGGACGGCAACTGGCTGGAAGTCACGCGCCTTGACCACAACATGGGCAAGATCCATGACGTGGAAGTGGCCCGCTTCGAGCTCAAGTGGTTCGACGGCAAAGGCAAGCCCGGCGAACGCCTGCTCAAGACCGAGACGCTGGAAATCCAGGGCCGTGTGTTCCGCAAGGAAGGCCTGGGCAAGGACGTCACGGACAAGTTCCTGGCGGGCCTGCCCGGCATTCAGAAAGAAGGCTGCGACGGTCTCATCACGTCGGCGCGCTGGGTGCTGCACCGCATGCCGCGCCACACGCGCACCGTCTGCATGGAGTTCTTCGGGCAGGCGCGCGACGCCATCCCGTCGATCGTCGAGGTCAAGGGTTACCTGGACGGCGAAGGCAAGGCGCGCGGCGCCATCCTGGCCGGCCTGGAGCACCTGGACGAACGCTATCTGCGTGCGGTGGGCTACGCCACCAAGAGCAAGCGCGGCGTGCTGCCCAAGATGGTCCTGATCGGCGACATCGTCGGCGATGACGACGACGCGGTGGCCGCGGCCGCCAGCGAGGTCGTGCGCCTGGCCAACACGCGCCACGGCGAAGGCTTTGTGGCCGTCAGCCCCGAGGCGCGCAAGAAATTCTGGCTGGACCGTTCGCGCACCGCCGCGATCGCCCGTCACACCAACGCCTTCAAGATCAACGAAGACGTCGTGATCCCGCTGCCCCGCATGGGCGAATACACGGACCACATCGAACGCATCAACATTGAGCTCTCCACGAGCAACAAGCTCAAGCTGCTGGGGGAACTTGACGCCTATCTTTGCACGCCGCTGCCGGTGGGCAAGATCGACGATGCCGACATCGAAACCACCCGCGCCGAAGCGCTGGCCGAGCGCACACGCCAGGCCATCGAGCTGATCGCCGCCACGCGCCAGCGCTGGCAGTGGCTGCTGGACAACCTGGACCTGCCGCTGGGCGAGGCGCTGCCGCAACTGGACGGACTGGGTCTTGGCGAACTCCACGCCACGTTGACCCAACGCCTGGCCGCACAGCCCGGCGCACGCGTCTTTGACGTGGTGCAGGACCGCACCATCCGCGTCTCCTGGAAGACCGAGGTGCTGGCGGGCCTGCAGCGCGCGTTCTCGGGCGCGGCCTACAAGAAGATCGTCGACGAACTCGTCGCCATTCACGCCCGGGTGCTCAAGAGCCGCGTGTTCGTCGCGCTGCACATGCACGCCGGCGACGGCAACGTGCACACCAACATCCCGGTCAACTCGGACGACTACGAAATGCTGCGCGAGGCCCACGCGGCCGTCGAGCGCATCATGCAGATCGCCCGCGACCTGGACGGCGTGATCTCCGGCGAACACGGCATCGGCCTGACCAAGTACGAGTTCCTGACCGAGGCCGAGCTGGCCCCGTTCCAGGACTACAAGCGCCGCGTCGACCCGAATGGCCACTTCAACGCCGGCAAGCTCATGCCCGGCGCGGACCTGCGCCACGCCTGGACGCCCAGCTTCAACCTGATGGGCCACGAGTCGCTGATCATGCAGCAGAGCGACATCGGCGCCATTTCGGAATCGATCAAGGACTGCCTGCGCTGCGGCAAGTGCAAGCCGGTGTGCGCCACGCACGTGCCGCGCGCGAACCTGCTGTACTCGCCCCGCAACAAGATCCTGGCCACGTCGCTGCTGGTCGAAGCCTTCCTGTACGAAGAGCAGACCCGCCGCGGCGTCAGCCTGAAGCACTGGGAAGAGTTCGAAGACGTTGCCGACCACTGCACCGTCTGCCACAAGTGCTACAACCCCTGTCCGGTCGACATCGACTTCGGCGACGTGTCGATGAACATGCGCGCCGTGCTGCGCCGCATGGGCCGCAAGTCGTTCAACCCGGGCACGGCCAGCGCCATGTTCTTCCTGAACGCCAAGGATCCGGCCACCATCAACGCCACCCGCAAGGCGATGGTGGGCGTGGGCTACAAGGTGCAGCGCGCCGCGCACGACCTGTTCTCGGGCCTGGTCAAGAAGCAGACGGCCAAGCCGCCCGCCACAGTGGGCAAGCCGCCGCTGCGCGAGCAGGTGGTGCACTTCGTGAACAAGAAGATGCCGGGCGGGCTGCCCAAGCAGGCCGCGCGCAAATTGCTCGACATCGAAGACGCGAACTACGTGCCGATCATCCGCGACCCCAAGGCCACCACGGCCGACACGGAAGCGGTGTTCTACTTCCCGGGCTGCGGTTCCGAGCGCCTGTTCTCGCAGGTGGGCCTGGCCACGCAGGCGATGCTGTGGCACGCCGGCGTGCAGACCGTGCTGCCGCCCGGCTACCTGTGCTGCGGCTATCCCCAGCGCGGCAACGGCATGACCGACAAGGCCGAGCAGATCATCACCGACAACCGGGTGCTGTTCCACCGCGTCGCCAACACGCTGAACTACCTGGACATCAAGACCGTGGTGGTCAGCTGCGGCACCTGTTACGACCAGCTTGCCGGCTATGAATTCGAAAAGATCTTCCCGGGCTGCCGGCTGATCGACATCCACGAATACCTGCTGGAAAAGGGCATCAAGCTGGAAGGGGCCAAGGGCGTGCGCTACATGTACCACGACCCCTGCCACACGCCGATGAAGCTGCAGGAACCCATGAAGACCGTGCGCGCGCTGGTGGGCGATGGCGCGGTCAAGAGCGACCGCTGCTGCGGCGAGTCGGGCACGCTGGCCGTCAGCCGTCCCGACATCTCCACGCAGGTGCGCTTTCGCAAGCAGGAAGAGCTGCAGAAGGGCGATGCCGCGATCCGCAGCGACGGCTTCACGGGCGACGTGAAGGTCCTGACGTCGTGCCCGTCGTGCCTGCAGGGCCTGTCGCGCTACGAGGGCGACACCGGCATGGAAGCCGACTACATCGTGGTCGAGATGGCGCGTCACATCCTGGGCGAAGGCTGGATGGAAGACTACGTGCGCCGCGCCAACGCGGGCGGGATCGAACGGGTCCTGGTGTAATCCGCGCCCTGCGCAATCGAGAACCGCGGCCAGCGATGGCCGCGGTTTTTTTTGCGCCGCGCAATGCAGGCAACCGGGCAATGAAGGCAGTGGCACCAGCCCTTTTTTCCCCCCTTGAAACTCCAAAAACCGCTCCCATACTTGGCACTGAAGCGATCAGACGTGCGGTCGCGGTGGTGGCGATTGTGGCGCGTCTGCATCGGTCCCTTTTTTGATCCGAGGAGACCTTCATGAGCAACTTTCCGTTCAACGACAGCGGCTTCGCGTCGGCCTTTGACGCCATTCAGGAACACATGGGCCGCGTGCTGCGCGGCGCTGGGGTGCCTGCCGCCTTGCGCGCCACGCCCCAGGGGTACTTTCCGCCCGTCAACGTCGGGGTGTCCGGCGATTCGATCGAAGTCGTTGCGTTCATTCCCGGTGTGGATCCGGATGGCTTGAACGTGTCGATCGAAAAAAGCCTGTTGACCATCAGCGGCGAGCGCAAGCCGCAGGACCTGCCCGAAGGCGCCCGCTACTACGCGCGCGAGCGTACGCAGGGCCGTTACACGCGCGTTATCGAGCTGCCTGCCGACGCCGATCCGGACAATGTGCAGGCGCGTTACACGGACGGCTGCCTGGCCATTTCGATCAAGCGTAAGGAATCGGCCAAGCCGCGCACCGTGACCGTGCAGTGACCCGCCAACGCAACCGCATAGGAGTAACGATCATGAATGAACGCAAAGACCTGACCGTGCCCGCCGAAGCGGCCGTCTCCGAAAAGCGCGACGGACGCGGGGTGACCGTGCCGGCCGTGGACATCTACGAGGACAAGGAAGGCATTACGCTGCTTGCGGACCTGCCGGGCGTGTCCAAGGAAAGGCTGCGCATCAACGTCGAGGCCGACGTGCTGCAGATCGAGGGCGAGGCCTCGGTCGAGACGCCGAGCGACCTGCGGCTGGTGCTGGGTGAAATGCGCGCGCCGCTCTTTCGCCGGGCGTTCCGGCTGGGGCAGGAGTTCGACCGCGCGCAGATCAGCGCGAGCCTGAAGCAGGGCCTTCTGACGCTGCGCATTCCGCGCGTGCGTGAGGCGCAGCCGCGGCAGATTCCTGTCGTAGCGGGGTGATTCGGGTGTCGGGACGCCGTTTGGCGCGGCCCACGCGTATCGGGCACCTGACGAGTCTCCACGGCAAATGGGGACTGTCTGCGCCGGGTGTCTGACACCATTCCAAGCAGGCCCATGAAAAAGCCGCGGTCGAATGACCGCGGCTTTTTGCCTTGCCGGATGGCGCCGGAGCGATCACTCCAGCTTGATGTTCGCCTTCTTGATGACGTCGGCCCAGGCGCTGCGCTCCTGATCGGCATACGTCTTGAAGTCCTGCGCCGACATCGGCATGGGGATGACGCCCATGTCCAGCATCTTCTGCGAGACCGCGGGCGACTTGAGCGTGGCGTCCAGGTCGGTCGACAGCTTCTTGACGACGGCTTCCGGCAGGCCGGCCGGGCCGACCAGGCCTTGCCAGGCGTAGGCCGTGAAATTGGCCACGCCCTGTTCGGCCATCGTCGGGACATCCGGCAGCACCGTCACGCGCTCGGGCGTGGCGGCGGCCAGCACGCGCAGCTTGCCGGCCTTGACGTTGGGCAGGCCCGAGCCCAGGTCGATGAACATCATGTCCACCTGGCCGCCCAACAGATCCTGGATGGCGGGCGCCGCGCCCTTGTACGGAACGTGCAGCACGTTGGCGCCCGTGCGTTGCTTGAAGAGCTCCAGCGCCAGGTGATGCGGCGAGCCCGCGCCGGCGGATGCCGAGGTCAGCTTGCCCGGTTCCTTCTTGGCGGCAGCGAGTACGTCTTCGACCGTCTTGTACGGCGAATTGACGTTTACGGCCAGCAGCAGCGGGAACTTGGCGATGCCGCCGATGTAGGTGAACTTGGCGGGGTCGTAGGACAGCTTGGCGTAGAGCGACGAGTTGAAGGCCAGCGTGCCGGAGTCCGCCGTGCCCACCAGATAGCCGTTGGGTTCGGCCTGGGCGATGGCCGTGGCGCCGATGATGGTGCCGGCGCCCGGACGGTTCTCGACAACGATGGTCTGGCCCAGCGTCTTTTCCAGGCTGCTGGCCACGGTGCGGGCCACCACGTCGGTACCGCCGCCGGCGGGGTAGGGAACGATCCAGCGGACCGGTTGCGTGGGCCAGGATTGGGCGGATGCCGCGGTGGCGGCCAGCGACAGGGCGGCAAGCGCCAGCAGGCGCTTTGCGTGCTTGTGCATGAAGTGTCTCCTCGTGCGGGATATCGTGAGCGCGGCGCTTGCGTCGTTGATCGACGTCAACTTACGCCGCATATTTTTTGCGTGGCTATTATGCCTTGCGCCTGCGCAAAAAGGGGCCCGTGCATTGGGCCCCCTCAAACTCCCGCATCTCCGTCTTATTGCGGATCCGGATAACTTCGCGCGCCGAAGATGGCCGAGCCGATGCGGACCTCGGTCGAGCCCTCCTCGATGGCCAGTTCGAAGTCGCCGCTCATGCCCATCGACAGACGGTCCAGCGAAACGCCGGGGATGTTCTCTTTTGCCAGTCCATCGCGCAGCTCGCGCAGCGCGCGAAAGCAGGCACGGACTTCATCGGCATTGGGGGAGTTGACCGCCAATGTCATCAGCCCCTGCACGCGCAGCGTGGGATAGTCGGCGGCGATGCGGCGCAGGAACGGGCCGACCTCTTCGAGCGCCATCCCGTACTTGCTGGGTTCGGACGAGGTCTTGACCTGCACCAGCACGTCCAGCGTGCGGCCCGCAGTCTGCAGGCGGCGGTGCAGGGCATCGGCCAGTTCCACGCGGTCCAGGGATTGGACTTCCGACGCATCGCGCGCGGCGTCCTTGGCCTTGTTGGTCTGCAGGTGCCCGATCAGCACCCATTGCAGCCCCAAACCTGCCAGCGCCTCGGCCTTCTGGCGGATCTCCTGGGTCTTGTTCTCGCCAAAGCGGGTCAGGCCCAGCGCCATCGCTTCGCGGATGGCGTCCTCGCCAAAGGTTTTGCTGACGGGCAGCAGGGTCACGCTGCCAGGAGGACGGCCCGCCCGTTCGCAGGCCTCTCGGATGCGTTGCTGGATCCGGGCGAGGCGCCCGGCCATGGTGTCGTCGGCGGTCATGCAGCTCTCTGGGAAAACAGGATGTCCCATAGTGTAGGACGTGTTTTGGCGCTTGTCGGCGCGCGGACCAATAACCGGGCAAGGCTGGCGTTGACCCTGTCAGAGGGGCAGGCTTAGAATTTGCGGAGATTTGTTTATATTTCAAAGTTCTATGCCGTCCGGCGCCGCCCATTCGGGCGACACGATCCCCCCTCCTACTCAGCCCTTCCGCCATGTCCAGTGCAGCGCCCGAATACGTCTTTGCCACGCCGTTCCTGAACCCTCCCGCCTCGCCCATCCGATCGCTCATGCCCTACGCCATGCGTCCGGGCACCATTTCGCTGGCTGGCGGATATCCGGCGCAGGAATTGTTCGACGTCGACGGCTTGTCGATCGCGTCCACGCAGGTCATGGCCCGGCTGGGCGCCTGCCTGCAGTATTCCAACATCGACGGCCAGGCCAGCCTGCGGCATGAGCTGGCGCGCCTGTCCGCGGCGCGTGGCCTGCATTGCAATGCCGATACGGAACTGGTCGTGACGGGCGGCTCGCAGCAGGCGCTGGCGCTCCTGACCCGCGTGATGCTGCAGCCTGGCGACCACGCCATCATCGAATCGCCGGCCTTCCCGAACTCCGTGCAGGCCTTGCGCTACACGGGGGCGACGGTCCACACCGTGCCTTCGGGCCCGGATGGCATCGACGTGGAGGCGCTGGACGAATTGGCCGCGCGCGTGAAGCCCAAGATGGTCTGCGTGGTTGCCTCGTTTTCGAATCCCTGCGGCGCCACCATTTCGCGCGCGCGCCGCCTGCGGCTGCTGGAGCTGGCGGTCAAGCACCGTTTCCTGATCGTCGAAGACGACCCTTACAGCGAACTGCGCTTTGCCGGGCAGGCCGTGCCGCCCATCGCGGCGCTGGCCGAGGGCGAGGCCCGCCATTGGGCGGTGTACCTGGCCAGCATGTCCAAGACCATGGCGCCTGCGCTGCGCATCGGCTGGCTGGTCGCGCCGCCCGAAATCCGCCGCCGCTGCGTCGCCGCGAAGGCCGCCGACGACATGGCGTCCTCGGCCTGGATCCAGGAGGTCGTCGCCCAGTATCTGGCCAACGGCCGCTATGACGAACACGTGCCGCGCATCCGCGCCGCCTACGGCTTGCGCTGCACCGCCATGGCCGACGCGCTGGCGCGCGAACTGGATGGCCGCATCACGTTCAGCAAGCCCGAGGGCGGCATGTTCTTCTGGGCACGCCTGACCGGCGAGGTGGATGCGACGCGCCTGTTGCCGTACGCCATCGAGCACGAAGTCGTCTACGTGCCCGGCAAGGCGTTCTACGCCGACGCGGCGCAGGCGGATCTGTTCGCCATGCGCATGTCGTTCGCCACCATGAATGAAACCCAGATCGCACAGGGCATGGTCCGCCTGGGCCGCGCGCTCGACGCGTGCCAGGCCAACGAGCCGGTGTCGATTTCGCTGGCGGCTTGACGGCGCGCAGCGTCACGCCCACCCCGCGTTGCTATCCTTTCTGCGCAGGTCCGCCGGCACGCGCCGGCGGCATACCTAAATAAGCGTCCGTTATTTGGCGGGGGCGCTTCATGTCTATAAGCTGCTTGCCTTGGCGCGCTTTCGCGCCCGGTAGCAGAAAGGAATTCTTGTCATGAACATTGCAAAAGGGTTGGTGGGCGCGGCGCTTCTGATGGCAGCCGTGCAGGGCGCGCAGGCCGCAACACTGGACGTCGTGAAACAGCGCGGCGCCGTCGCATGCGGCACGACCACGGGCTTTGCGGGCTTTTCCGCGCCCGATGCGCAAGGCAAATGGCAGGGCCTGGACGTGGACCTGTGCCGCGCCATCGCGGCCGCGGTGTTCGGCGATGCGAACAAGATCAAGGTGGTGCCGCTCAATTCGCAGCAGCGCTTCACCGCGCTGCAATCCGGCGAAGTCGATGTGCTGACGCGCAACACCACGGTGACGCAGCAACGCGACACGGCGCTGGGCATCATTCATGCCGGCATCAATTTCTACGACGGTCAGGGCTTTCTGGTGCCCAAATCGCTGGGCGTGAAAAGCGCCAAGGAAATCAACGGCGCCACGGTCTGCCTGCAGACCGGCACGTCCAACGAGAACACCCTGGCCGACTGGGCGCGCGCCAACAACGTGACCTACAAGCCCGTCGTCATCGAGACCTTCAACGAGGTTGTCAACGCGTTTGCCTCGGGCCGCTGCGACGTGTTCTCGACCGACGCCTCGGGCCTGGCCTCGATCCGCATCTCCAAGTTGCAGAATCCCGACGACTACGTCGTGCTGCCCGAGATCATCTCCAAGGAGCCGCTGGGCCCGTTCGTGCGGCAGGGCGACGACGCGTGGCTGAATATCGTGCGCTGGTCGTTGTCGGCCATGATCGAAGCCGAGGAATACGGCGTCACGTCCAAGAACGTGGACGAACAGGCCAAGAGCGCCAATCCCAACATCAAGCGCATCCTGGGCGTGACGCCCGGTAGCGGCGCGAATCTGGGGCTGGACGAAAAGTGGGCCTACAACATCGTCAAGCAGGTGGGCAACTACGGCGAGAGCTTCGAGCGCAACGTGGGCGAGGGCAGCCCGCTCAAGATCAAGCGCGGCTTGAATGCGCAGTGGACGCAGGGCGGATTGATGTACGCGTTGCCCATCCGTTGATCCCGTGTGTCTCAAAGCCCCTGCGTGTCAGGCGCCTTGTGTGTCTGACACCGGCTGACTTTGGACGGGATCAGGCGCTCTTGTACAACTCTCCGATTTTCACAAACGCCGCGCGCAGTTCCCGCGTGCCACCCTGAAAAATCACCGGCTTTCCGCGGTGCGTGAAGACGACGAGCCGCTTGGAAAACACCATTGGCACGAAGCGCGCGAAGCGCACGTCTTCCCAGGCCACTTCGCGCCGCGTGAACCATGTCTGGCGGATCCCGTGATCGTCGATCGTGGTGATGGACGTCTGCATGTGCCACGAGACAAACAACAGCGCCACAAAGCACAGCACCACGCCCACTGCCAGCAGCGTGTCGAAGGGCTGTGAGGGCGCGCGGATGGCGGTGGTGACAACCTGCACGCCCAGCACCGCAAGCAACACCCAGGTCAGGATGCGCACCCAGTCCGGCCAGGCCTGGCCCGCCAGGGGCAACGGGCCGATGGCGCGGAGCAGCGCCGCGAGGTCTTCGGGCGCGCGGGTGGCTGTCGGGGTGGTCATGCGGGCCGGGTCATGCGGACGGGGGCGTGCGGCGCGGGATCAGGCCGCGCGCTTGGCGGCGATGGCGTTGCCGGCGCGGCTGGAGCCCTTGCGGTTCAGATGCGCGGACATCCATTGCCCGATGTCGACCACGGCGTCGAAGTCCACGCCCGTGTCGATGTCCAGGCCGCGCAGCATGTACAGCACGTCTTCCGTCGCGACGTTGCCGGTGGCGCCCTTTGCGTAGGGGCAGCCGCCCAGGCCGGCCACCGACGTGTGGAAGATGGAAATGTTGGTTTCCAACGCTGCCAGGATGTTGGCAAGCGCCTGGCCATAGGTGTCGTGAAAATGGCCCGACACGCGCGCCGGGTCCACGACCTGCGTGACGGCGGCCATCACTTCGCGCACACGCTTGGGGTTGCCCACGCCGATGGTGTCGGCCACGTCGATCTCATCGACCTGCATCGCCAGGTAGCGCTGCGCCACGTCCACCACGGCCTCGACGGGAACTTCGCCCTGGTAGGGACAGCCCAGCGCGCAGCTGATGCTGCCGCGCACGCGGATGCCGGCTTCGCGCGCCGCCTGCACGACGGGCTCGAAACGCGCGATGGATTCGGCGATGGAGCAGTTGATGTTCTTTTGGGAAAAGGCCTCGCTGGCGGCGCCGAAGATCACGATTTCGTCCGCGCGGGCGGCCAGCGCCCCTTCAAAACCCTTCATGTTGGGCGTCAGCACCGAATAGATGGTGCCGGGCCGGCGTTCGATGCGCGCCATCACGTCGGCGCCGTCGGCCATCTGCGGCACCCATTTGGGCGACACGAACGACGCGGCTTCCACATTGGGGAAGCCTGCGGCGCTCAGGCGGTTGACCAGTTCCACCTTGATGTCGGTGGGGACGAATTCCTTTTCGTTCTGCAGACCGTCGCGAGGCGATACCTCGACGATCTTCACGCGGGAGGGCAATGCCATGTCTCTTCCTGTGTCGGTATTGGGAGGCCGGTGCTACAAGGCTGCGGCGCTGCCGAACATATTAGCGCTATCGCATCCGGCCCCGTTGCAGTGCTAGTGCAAACGCTGGTAGCGGCCATCGTCCAGCCGGGCGATGCGGCCCTGCAATTCCAGTTCGACCAGATGCGTCTGCAGGTCGGCCGTCTCCAGGCCGCACCGCGCCTGGATCGCGTCCAGATGCAGCGGGTCGAAACCCAGGGCGTCGAGCACGGGATGGGCGGGGGCCGGGGCCGGTGTCTGCCTGCGCGCGGGCGGCGTCGGCGTGGGGCCCCCGCCAAGCTCGTCCGTGATGTCCATGGCGGTTTCGACCAGCTTGGCGCCCTGGCGGATCAAGGCATGGCAGCCGCGCGACAACGGCGAATGGATGGAGCCGGGGATGGCAAAGACTTCGCGTCCGCATTCTCCGGCTAGCCGCGCGGTGATCAGCGACCCGCTCTGCTTGGCCGCTTCCACCACCAGCACGCCGCGCGCCAGGCCCGCCACGATGCGGTTGCGCTTGGGAAAATGCTGCGGGCGCGCGCCGGTGCCCAGCGGCAGCTCCGACACCAGCGCACCGTGCGCGGCGATGCGGTGCGCCAGGTCGCGATGGCTGGCCGGGTAGATGCGGTCGATGCCCGTTCCCATGACCGCAACGGTGCCCGCGCCCTGCGGGCCGGCGTCCAGCGCCCCTTCATGCGCGGCGGCGTCGATGCCTAGCGCCAGGCCGCTGACGACGCGCCAGCCGTTGCCCGCCAGATGCCGGGCAAACGCGCGCGCATTTTCCTGGCCGCCGGGCGTGGCATTGCGCGCGCCCACGACCGCCAGCGACGGCCCCTGCAGAAAAGCGGGGTCCCCGGCGACGTACAGCAGGATGGGCGGGTCGGCGATCGTCAGCAGGCTTTGCGGATAGGCGGGATCGGCCAGCGTGAGGACGTGACGGCCGGGCTGCTGCACCCATTCCAGCGCCGCCTGCACCTGCTTTTCCATGTCGGCCGGCATGGGCGCCGCCAATTGCCGCGCCAGCGCTTCCGGCACGTGCCGCGAGAGCGCGGTCGCGCGCTGCGCGTAGATCTGGTCGGGCAGCCCAAGGGCGGCGAGCAGCTGGCAGGCGGTCGCGGAACCGACGTTGGGTTCGAGGGACAGCCGCAGCCAGGCGGCGAGTTCTTCAGGCGATTGCGTGAGGGGCATGAAACGGGCGCGGAAAAGGCGTCTGGGGTTCGAGAGTGTCGCATGCGCCACGCGCGTCCATCAGGGCCGGGGTGGACAGATATGCGCGGCCGCGCAAATGGCGAAAAGCCCCTGCAAAAACGGTGCCGCAGCAATGTCCGCAATCCCTGAATTAGCCGAAAACTATTAGAAATCAAGACTCTAATGAATTAAACTCTCGACCAAGCATCACTACTGGCGATCCCTCTTCAATGGCTTTACTTCCCATCCTTCGCTACCCGGATCCGCGCTTGCACAAAAAGGCCAAGCCGGTTGCCGAGGTCGACGACCGCATCCGCCAACTCGTGCGCGACATGGCCGAAACCATGTACGACGCGCCGGGTGTCGGCCTGGCCGCGACCCAGGTCGACGTGCATGAGCGCGTCGTCGTGATCGACGTATCCGAGGAAAGCAATGCGCTGCTGACGCTGATCAACCCCGAGATCACCTGGCGCAGCGACGACTACAAGATCTACGAAGAAGGCTGCCTGTCCGTTCCCGGCGTCTATGACGAAGTGGAACGCGCGTCGCGCATCCGCTGCAAGGCGCTGGACATCGACGGCAAGCCGTTCGAATTCGAGGCCGACGGTCTTCTGGCCGTTTGCGTGCAGCACGAACTCGATCACCTGGAAGGCAAGGTGTTCGTCGAGTACCTGTCCAACCTCAAGCAGAATCGCATCAAGACCAAGCTCAAGAAAGCCGAGCGCGAAGCGCTGCGCGCCTGACGGAGAGCCGGTCCATGCGTATCGTCTTTGCCGGAACCCCGGAATTTGCCCGTATCGCGTTCGACGCCCTGCGGGCCGCGGGCCACGAAATCCCCTTGGTCATGACGCAGCCGGACCGGCCGGCGGGGCGGGGCCTGAAGCTCACGCCCAGCCCGGTCAAGCAGGCGGCGCTGGATGCCGGCATTGCCGTGGCTCAGCCGCGCAGCCTGCGGCTGGATGGACGCTATCCGGACGAGGCCGCCGAGGCCCGTGCGTTGCTGGAAAACGTGGCGCCCGATGTCATGGTGGTGGCCGCGTACGGATTGATCCTGCCGCAATGGGTGCTGGATCTGCCGCGTCTGGGCTGCCTGAACATCCACGCCAGCCTTTTGCCGCGCTGGCGCGGCGCCGCACCCATCCAGCGCGCCATCGAGGCGGGCGATGCCCGTACCGGCGTCACCATCATGCAGATGGACGAAGGCCTGGATACGGGCGACATGCTGCTCGAACGCATCGTGCCGATCTCGGACGAGACCAATGCCGCGCAGCTGCACGACGCGTTGGCGCAGGCGGGTGGTGAAGCCATCGTCCAGGCGCTGGATGCGTTGGCTAATGGCGGCCTGACCGCGCGCAAGCAGCCGGAAGACGGCGTGACCTACGCGGCCAAGCTGGACAAGGCCGAAGCCGCGCTCGATTGCAGTCAGCCCGCCCAATTGCTGGCGCGCCGCGTGCGGGCTTTCAATCCCGTCCCGGGCGCCAGCATCCGGTTGCCGGGGCTGCCCGATGCCGTGAAGGTCTGGCGCGCCCAGGCGCTGGCCGAGACCACCACGGCGGCGCCGGGCAGCGTGCTGCGCGCCGATGCGGCGGGCATCGACATCGCCACTGGCCAGGGCGTGCTGCGCCTGCTTGAACTGCAAAAGGCGGGCGGCAAGCGCCAGCCGGTGGATGTGTTCGTGCGCGGCTGGCAGCCCGCCTGACGGCGCTGCGCCAGGCGGCTCACGCCTGGCCGCGCGCCGCCAGCAGATCCAGATACGCGCCCGACAGCAACTGCTCGGGCGCGACGCCCAGCCCGGCCATCAGCGTTCGGGCCTCTTCCATGCCTGCTTCGACGCTTTCGTCGTCGCGCAGCACCACTTCCAGCTCCAGGAATTCGCCCAGGCCCTGCACGCGGTCCAGGTGGATGCGCGTGCGCCCGGCCATGAACACCGTGCGGTGTTTCCTGACGCGGCCGATCACGCCATAGGCGTGCGACAAGGCCTCGCGCAGTGTGTCGGGCGCGTCGGTGGGGGAGATGACGTAGAAGCTTTCCTTGGGACCGCTATCGTCGGCGCGCCGATAGAAGATCAGCTCGCCCGAGCCGTCCGCGAAGGCGCGCAGCTTCAGGCGGCCGTTGGCGCACGTGAAGAAGGTGTCGTCCTGGTCGATGAAGACCGGCTCTTTTCCCGATAGCGCCGCGGCCAGGTGTTCGAGGGCATCCAGGCTGTCTACCCGCGCCTTGATCTCGACATTGCGTGCCATGGCCGCGCTCCGGAATCAGTAAAGCGAACCGGCCACGCGGGCGGGCAGTTCGCGATCGTAGGTCACGCCGTCGAACGTGCCCGCGGTCAGGTCGGACAGAATGCGGCCGACGCTGGGCAGCGCGGTGCGGGGGGTCTGCGTCTGCGGGTCCCAGAGACGCGAGCGCAGCAGGGCGCGCGAGCATTGGAAATAGACCTTCTGCACGTCGATGACCAGCACGGAGCGGGGCAGCTTGCCGTCCATCTCGAAGCGCGCCAGAAGCGCCGGGTCGACGCTGATGCGCGCCGTGCCGTTCACCCGCAGCGTTTCGCCCACGCCCGGCACGAGGAACAGCAGGGCCACGCGCGGATCGGCGATGACGTTGAGCAGGCTGTCCACGCGGTTGTTGCCGCGGCGGTCGGGCAGGAGCAACGTCTTTTCATCTTCCACCGCCACAAACCCGGCGGGGTCGCCGCGCGGCGAGGCGTCCAGCCCATCCGGTCCCGCCGTCGCCAGCAGCGCGAACGGCGCGGCCTCGATGAACGCGCGGTAGTGCGGATGCACGTGGTCGACCTCTTTTTTCAGGGAGGCTTCGCCGGGCGAACCGTAAAGCGCGTGCAGGGCGTCGGCGTCGGTAATCAGGTGAGCGGGATCGGTATGCATGGGGTCTGGGCGTTATGCCAGTGCGTTGGGAAGGTCTTGAACCGCCAGGAACAGCTCGTCGGGGCCGCGGCCGCGCAGGGCGTCGACATGGTTGTAGCCCCAGGCAACCGACCCGACACGCACGCCCGCCTTGCGGGCCGCGTCGATGTCGCGCATTTCGTCGCCCACCAGCAGGAACCGCTCGGGGGACGTGCCGTGCTGCTTGAGCAGGCGGTCGATCTTGGCGGCCTTGCCGAACAGGTCGCTGCCGCATTCGTAGTCGTCAAAGAGCGCCGCGGTTTCCTCGCCCAGCACGCGCTTGACGTTCTCGACGGAGTTCGAGCTGACCACCGCCAGGCGCAGGCCGCTCGCCTTCAGGCGGGCCAACGCTTGCGGGATGCCGTCAAACAGCTGCACGCTGGGATCGATTTCCTGCATCAGCGTGCGCACGTGCGTCATGATCGCGGGCAGCTTCCATAGCGGGATGTTCAGATACTTCAGGATCTCCATCGCATCGCGGCTGCGAAGCGCTTCGCGTTCGGACGCATCGATCTTGCGGAAGTTGTACTTCTCCGCGACGGTATTGAGAATGGTGTTGAACCACGGCATGGTGTCTGCCAGGGTCCCGTCGAAGTCGAAGGCTGCAATGTCGTATTTCAATTCTTGAATCCAATGCCGGCAGGCTGGGCGGGGACGCCTCTCCCACGCTGACAGGCGTCGTCGCGCATCCCTACATGCCGTGCGGGTGAAGCAAATAGTGCACGACCGGCGCCAGGTCTTCAAGCGGCGGAGCGCCGGCGACCACGCGCGCTGCGCTGCTCCAGGGGTAGTCCAGGGCCAGCAGCCAGCCGAACACCGCGGACGCATCGCCCGGGGGCAGGGTCACCATGGTTTCGATCGTGATGGTCAGGCGCTTGGCGCGATACGGGTCGGGCTGGAACTCCCAGTCGTATCGCCCACAGCCCACGCGCACGTTGCCGGTCGCCTTTTCGGTCATGCCGACCAGCCAGTCGCAGTGGTAATCCGGCAGACGTGTGTCCGCCGGGGGACGCGACAGGTAGAAGGTGTAGACGTTGTCGTAGGTCTGGCCGAACTTGCGCACCAGCGTGTCGGTGATGGCGGCCAGGCCATGCGATTCAGGCGGAAAGGCGATGGCCTGCGTGCGCAGGGCCATTTTCAGCACGGCGTCGGGCGCGAAGGCGCGGGCCATGTAGTGCGGGCGGTTCTCGTCCTTGGCGTGAAAATAGTCGCGCAATACGGACTCGGTGCAACCGGGGAACAACGAATCGGTAGGCATTGCGGGGGCTTCCGTTCAGGTCTTTGGCGTGGGGGTCAGGGCTTTCGGATCGGATCGAACCACTTCGAGACGTTGGGCGGCTCGTAGATGGCGTAGCGATCCAGCAGCAAGGCAGGGTCTTCTTCCACCACCAGCATGTCGCGATGCTGGGGACGGATGAATGCTTCTTCCACGGAGTGGTCAATGAATTGCATCAGGGCATCGTAGTACCCGGCCACGTTCAGCAATCCGCAGGGCTTCTGGTGCATGTTCAGTTGCGCCCAGGTCCAGACTTCGAAGAATTCTTCCAGCGTGCCGGCGCCGCCGGGCAGGGCGACAAAGCCGTCGGCCTTCTCCATCATCATCGCCTTGCGCTCGTGCATGTTTTGCACCGTGTGCAGCTCGGTCAGCCCCAGATGCGCCTGTTCCTTCTTGAGAAGCAGTTCGGGGATGACGCCGATGACGCGGCCGCCGCCGGCCAGCACTTCGTTGGCCACCACGCCCATGATCCCGACGATGGATCCGCCATACACCAGGCCCAGGTCGCGCTTGACGAGTTCGCGCGCCAGCACGCGGGCCTGCTCGACGTAGTCCGGGCGCGTGCCCGGGTTGGAGCCGCAATACACGCAGATATTCTTCAGAGTCATAAAACGGGTGGGAAATTGCCGGCCGCGTTACAGATTGCGTCACGCGGCCTTTCGCGAAGCCGATAGTTTACGCAAGGTTGCCGGAGGACTCCCGAGACCCTGGGCGAGCGCCGCGGGCAGACGCGGGCAATGTTTGGACACAGCAAGTTCCGGCGCGCTCGGTAGACTGAAGATTGCGAAAACGACTGGAAGTCCAGCGTCGTGCTGCTTTCACGGACTAGAGGAGCTAACGATATGGAACAAGCAAACCGCAACCCGCAGGAAAACAAGCGTCCCTTCGATATGGACGTGAAGGCGATTCGCGCCAAGGCGCGCAAGGACATCGAATCCGGCGCCATCACCGACACGTATCGCGCAGACCGTGAAACCGTGCTGAAACTGCTGAATGAAGCGCTGGCCACGGAAATCGTCTGTGTGCTGCGCTACAAGCGCCACTACTTCATGGCCCGCGGCCTGAATGCGGAACCGGTCGCGGCCGAATTCGCCGAGCATGCTGCGCAGGAGCAGGATCACGCCGACAAGCTGGCCGAGCGAATCGTGCAGCTGGGCGGCGAGCCGAACCTGTCGCCCAAGGGCATCCTGGACCGCAGCCATTCCGAATACGTCGAAGGCAATTCGCTGGAAGAGATGATCAAGGAAAACCTGATCGCCGAGCGTATCGCCATCGACAGCTATCGCCAGATGATCGATTACATCGGTGAACAGGATTCCACCACGCGCCGTCTGCTGGAGGAAATCCTGGCGGTGGAAGAGGAACACGCCGACGATCTGTCGGACTTCCTGGCCAAGTCCTGATCGGGCGCCGCCCCGTTCGCGGGGCGGATTGATGGGCGGCAGCGGGGTGCCGGGATCCCGCCCCTTGCACGCCCAAAGAAAAACGCCGTCCGGCGCGCGATGCGCCGGACGGCGTTTGTCCGAAGGCGCTGCAATTACAGCGCGTCGGCCCAGAGGTCGTACTCGTCGGACTCGGTGACGCGCACGCGCACCATGTCGCCCGGCTGCAGGGGCTTGTCCGAACTGACGTAGACACAGCCGTCGATTTCCGGCGCGTCGCCCGCGCTGCGGCCCACCGCGCCGTCCTCGTCAACTTCGTCGATCAGCACATCGATCTCGCGGCCGACCTTCAGCGCCAGGCGCTGGGCGGAGATGGTCTGCTGCAGCGCCATGAAGCGCTCCCAGCGATCCTGCTTGACGTCGTCCGGCACCGGATCGTCCAGCAGGTTGGCCGGCGCGCCTTCAACCGGCGAATACTGGAAACAGCCCACGCGGTCCAGCTGCGCTTCCTGCATCCAGTCCAGCAGATATTGGAAGTCTTCCTCGGTTTCGCCGGGAAAGCCGACGATGAAGGTCGAGCGGATCGTCAGGTCCGGGCAGATTTCGCGCCAGCGCTTGATGCGCGCAAGCGTCTTGTCTTCGAAGGCCGGACGCTTCATCAGCTTCAGGATGCGCGGACTGGCGTGCTGGAACGGGATGTCCAGATAGGGCAGAATCTTGCCCTCGGCCATCAGCGGAATCACTTCATCGACGTGCGGGTACGGGTACACATAATGCAGGCGCGTCCAGACGCCCATTTCGGACAAGGCCATACAGAGCTCGGTCATGCGGGTCTTGACCGGGCGGCCGTTCCAGAAACCGCTGCGGTATTTCAGGTCCACGCCGTAGGCGCTGGTGTCCTGCGAGATCACGAGCAGCTCTTTGACTCCGGCCTTCACCAGGCGCTCGGCTTCGTTCAGCACGTCGCCGACGGGACGGCTGACCAGGTCGCCGCGCATCGAGGGGATGATGCAGAAGCTGCAGCGATGATTGCAGCCTTCGGAGATCTTCAGGTAGGCATAGTGGCGCGGCGTGAGCTTCACGCCCTGCGGCGGCACCAGGTCCACGTAGGGATTGTGGTCCGTGCGCGGGGGCGCCACGCCGTGCACGGCGCGCACGACCTCTTCATATTGCTGGGGACCGGTCACCGACAGCACGCTGGGATGCACGTCGCGGATCACCGATTCCTCGACGCCCATACAGCCGGTCACGATGACCTTGCCGTTCTCGGCAAGGGCTTCGCCGATGGCTTCCAGCGACTCGGCCTTGGCGCTGTCGATGAAGCCACAGGTGTTCACGACGACCACGTCGGCACCGTTGTATTCCGGCGTGATTTCGTAGCCTTCGGTGCGCAGCTGGGTCAGGATGCGTTCGGAGTCGACCAGGGCTTTGGGGCAGCCCAGCGACACGAATCCCACGCGCGGCGCGCGCCCCGGGTTGGCCTCTTGGGCGGCGGCCGTGATGGCGTCCAGCGTCGCGTCGGCGCCATTGCTGGGAGCAGTGCCGGCGCCTTTGCCGGGGCGGGAATGTTCAATAACTTCCAATCTAATTCACCGTAGGTTCGCGCACGGGCATTGGGCGTGCGGCGGGGTAATCGTCAAAGGGTCAGGGCCAGGCCGGGGCGTCCACGGAGGACAGGTGGCGCAGCGTTTCGGGATGCAGCATGGCAACCCGCAGCAATGTCTGCGCGGCGCCTGAAGGGTTGCGCCGGCCTTGTTCCCAATCCTGCAAGGTACGCACGCTAACGCCCAGCAACGCCGCGAAATCGGCCTGCGGCAGGCCCACGCGGTTGCGCGCTTCGCTGATGTGCGACGCCTGCCACCGGACGGACCGGGCAAGCGGAACAGCCTTATTCATAAATCGATCACTGGGAGGGGGCGGTGCGGCGTTATGCCCGCCGGCAGGATTCAGCCGGCTGCCGCACCAATAGGGATAGCGGAGCAGCGCAGAATTATACGGCATTGCCGTAGGTGAGTGAAGTGAAAGCAAGGGGGGAACTTGCTCTCGCTTCTAGATGCTCCGTGTGGGACAGCGCTCATCTTTAACAGTGCTACGGTCAATTTCTTCGACAGCACCCTGAGAGGCATCGCTTTCCCCGACATTGAGCACGCGTTCAGTCGCTGGTTAGCAACAACCTTGCCGGAGCAGCGCAGGGTACCGCTTGGTTCAGTCGATAGCACAGATTTTGCAGAGGTTGCGAGGGTCAACAAAGCAGTTGTCGTACGATTTTCCGTGGATGCGGAAGATTTGGCATCATGCCGAGTACTATGCAGGCCTGTCTGCGGGCCCCGCGCAGCCGTCGCAGTTCTACGCGTTCCAAACGATTGGCGAGACACCCGAGGCGTGAGATATCGCAAGTCTATGAAAGCCGCACCGGACTAGAGTAGCAGTTTAAGTCAATGGCACGAGGCGGCGGCATAGAGCGATGGTCACCTCGCCTCAAATCCAGTTCGCTGCGGCATAGATCGATACCGGAATTTGGTTCCGGACAGTAAACTGGCCGCAAACTGAATTTGTTAGAGGCGGGGCGGGCCCAGCCCATCTCGCTGTCACCTGATCTCGGAACCCCCATGCTCATCACGCGATTGAAGTTAAAGAACTGGCGAAACTTCAAGAATCTTGATATCCCTCTTCGAAACCGCACGTACGTGATAGGCGCGAATGCATCTGGTAAATCAAATCTGCTAGATGTATTCCGGTTTCTCCGCGATGTATGCAGAACAGCAGGAGGTGGGCTGCAGAAAGCCATTGAAGATCGTGGAGGGCTGAAAAAACTGCGTTGTTTACAAGCCCGAACCGACAATGAAATTGAAATTCATGTCGAAATTTCAGAAGACGCGGATTCGGCCCCGACTTGGGAATACACGCTGGCGTTCAAGCCGGAAGGAAAGGGGTTGCATCGCGTTTTAGTTACGCGAGAAATTGTAAGGCGTGCGGGACGATCGGAGCCTGTACTCAGTCGACCTGATAAAGCTGATGGTAAGGATGTGCTGCGGCGCACCCAAACTGCCATTGAACAGATTAATTCGAACACGGCATTTCGAGAGGTGGCGGATTTCTTCAGCGAGACAACTTATCTCCATCTTGTTCCGCAGTTATTGAAGCACGCGGAGATCGCTAGTCGAATTGTGGAAGGCGACCCTTTCGGGCAGGGGCTCTTACAACGGATCGCTAAAACTCCACAGAAAACGCGGGATGCAAGATTACGAAGAATTCAGCAGTCGCTAGAGAAAGCGGTGCCGCAGTTCAATCAACTCAAGTTCGAACAGGACAAGATCACTGGGTTGCCCCACCTCATGGCCTCCTATCAACATTGGCGCACGCACGGGGCGTGGCAGCGGGAAGATCAGTTTTCTGACGGCACATTACGTCTGCTTGGCCTTCTGTGGATGCTCCAAGAAAGCAATTCTCTCTTGCTGCTAGAGGAGCCCGAGCTATCTTTGAATGACGCAATTGTTGCTCATATTCCGCTGATGATCGATAGAGTGCTTCGTAAACAGAAAGCTTTCGGTAGACAAGTAATCATCACTACCCATAGTGAAGCCCTCCTGGGAAACCCTTTGGATGGCCGCGCTATCGTCTTACTAGAGCCTGCGCCTGACGGTACGCTTGCTAGAATTGCAGACGCTACGGAGCTGAAGCTGATGCAGGAAGGGCTTTCTCCGGCAGATGTACTTTTGCCAAAAACTCGCCCGGTGGGAGTCGACCAACTGGGTCTGTTCCTATGAGCGGTACTATTTTTGTAGTCGGCGAGGATGATCTATGTTGTTCGGTGGGCGAGGCGTTAGTTCGCTACACAGGGACCCGAACGACGATTTCACAGCGATTAATTGCTGGCGGTGCGGATCCGTTTAAGAAGAGGATCGCATCCATGAACAATGTCGCGAAGAAAATCATGCCGGTTTTGATGATCGCTGATGCCGATCAGGCCCCGTGCGTCGTGACTCAGCTAAATGCCTGGTTGCCACGCGAGGCAAGTGAACGCCTTTTGTTACGACTGGCGGTTAAAGAGGCTGAGGCTTGGATTCTTGCGGATGACGTTGGCTTCGCCAGATTCGCTAGAATTAATCAAGCGAAGTTCCCGCGACATCCAGATGATGCAACGGATCCAAAAAGGATACTTTTAGGTCTAGTTGCGAGTGGTAAAAGCCGGGAGCTACGAGAGGAGATGCTTGCTCCTCGAGGGTCTAAAGCGCTCGTAGGCTTAGGGTACAACTTGCGTCTGGCCGAGTTTGTCCGGGACCACTGGTGCATCGACCGGGCCATCGAAAGATCTCCAAGTTTGGCTCGAGCCCTTCCAAGGCTGACCGCGGTTCTCGAGAAGGAGAATCTGCGATAGTTCGTGGTTAGAAATTAATGGTGTATGAGTTAATTGAATGTAAGACCGATTTCCTCGAGGAGGTGCTCCGCGTCTTGGTGGTGGAGCCAGATTAAGAAGCCCTTGTCTACAACATAGAGCGGCTTGCTGGACTGGTCATAGTCAACGATGATAGGCATAATATTGCGCTTCACCTGCAGGGAGGCTGTTGACTGAAGTGACTCGGTGATATTGCCCGAATTCACCTCGCGCTCTCTGGGATGCTTTTCTCGCAAGATTGTCTTGATTTCGCGATGCTTCAGCCCCTGTTTCAGATGTTCAGTGCTCGTGGTTAACAGTGCGAACAGGATCCATTTATGCATTTGCAGTTCTGTTTGCTGAAAACCTACTGCAAATGTCGATAAAAAATCGCTGTATCGGGCCGACCGTTCATCGAACACTTGCTTAACTAGAGCATCGACATCAATGTCGGCACCGATAAGGGGATTGTCGTTGCGTGTTGCTCGAACTGCCGCTAGCAGGCAAGCTCTGCGTCAGCTCTCTTGCACAACATAAACGCTTTCACGCGCAAGCGGTTAGCGACCCGGGGCCGCACCTCAGGTGCTAGCGCGCCGGTACAGCGCCAGCGTCCCCGCCAGACCGCAGGCCGCCCGCCTGGAAGGCGCGGACCATCTGGGCGCCCAGGGTGGCGTACGCCAGCATCGTCGCCACGTTCAGCAGTGCCAGGATCCCGGCCAGGATGGCGTATTGGGCGGGCAGCGGCGCCGCGGGGTTGATGAACTGGGGCAGAAAGGCCGACATGAAAAGCAGGGCCTTGGGGTTGGTCAGCGCCACGACGAAGCTGCGCATGCCAAGGGCCCGGCCGTCCGGACGGGCGTCTCGGGGGCGCTCGGACGGCAGGGTCAGCGCCGCGTCCGAACGCAGGAGCTTGACGCCCAGCCACGCCAGATACGCCGCGCCCGCCCATTTGACGATCTGGAAGGCGACCTCGGAGGCCGCCAGCAGCACGCCCAGGCCGCAGGCCACCGCGCCGATCAGGACCAGATCCGCCAGCACGGCGCCGCCCATGCCCCAGCACGCGGCGCGCACGCCGTGGCGCGAGCCGTTGGACAGGGCGAGAAGCACGGTGGGACCGGGCGTGATGATGGCGACGGCAGAGGCCAGGACGAACAGCAGCAGCGTGGCAAGGGTCATGATCGGGCTCCGGGGCAGGCAGCCAGTGTGCCGCGCCCGCCGCCCTCTCGTCCAGGTCCGGGCTACCATAGCGGTCTTACTCTTTGATTTCGCCCCATGTCCACGCGTTCCGACTCCCCCAATCTGGCTCCTCCGCTCTCTTCAGTCCTTCTTGCCAGCGCGGAAGTGGTGGAGGATGTGCTCGACGGCCGTTCGCTCACCGAGGCGCTGGCCGACGTGGACGCCGCGCTGCGTCCGGCGACGCAGGCCGTGTCGTTTCATGCGATGCGCTACCTGGGTTGGGCCGATGCGGTCGGGCGCGAGATGGTGCAGCGCTATCCCAGCGTGCTGTTCGAGTCCCTGCTGCTGGTGTCGCTGACGCTGCTCAAGGAAGAGGGCGATGCGGCCGTGGCCTTGCCCGGCATGCCGGTCTACGCCCCGCACACGGTCGTCGACCAGGCGGTGACCGCGGCCGCCGGCTCGCGCGCCCTGGCGTCGTACAAGGGCATGCTCAACGCCTGCCTGCGCCGCTTCCTGCGCGAACGCGCCGCGCTTGAAGCCGCGGTGGCCGACAGCCCCGAGGCGCAATTCAATCATCCCGGCTGGTGGGTCAAGCAGCTGACCGTGGCCTATCCCAAGCAATGGCGTGACATCCTGGCCGCCTCCAACCTGCCGGCCCCGCTGACGCTGCGGGTGAACCGCCGGCGCGCCACCCGCGAACAGGTGCTGGCGGCGTTTGCCGATGCGGGCCTGGCGGCCGAGCCGGTGGGTCAGTCGGGCGTGGTGCTCGCCACGCCCAAACCGGTGACGCAGTTGCCCGGCTTTGCCGAGGGCTGGTGGTCGGTGCAGGACGCGGGCGCGCAGCTCGCCGCGGAATTGCTGGCGCCCGCGAACGGCATGCGGGTGCTGGACGCGTGCTCGGCGCCGGGCGGCAAGACGGCGCATCTGCTGGAGCTGGCCGATATCGACCTGCTTGCCCTGGACGCCGATGCCGACCGGCTTGCCCGCGTGGAACAGAACCTGGCGCGGCTGGGATTGGGCGGCGGTCACGTCCGGCTCAAGGCGGCCGATGCGGCCGACCTGGATGCCTGGTGGGACGGCAAGCCCTTTGACGCGGTGCTGGCCGACGTGCCCTGCACGGCGTCGGGCATCGTGCGGCGTCACCCCGACATCCGCTGGCTGCGCCGCGAGAACGACCTGCGCCGCACGGCCAGCCTGCAGACCCGGATCCTGGACGCGCTCTGGTCCACCGTGGCGCCGGGCGGCCGCCTGCTCTATGTGACATGCTCGGTCTTTCCGATCGAAGGCACGCGCCAGGCCCTGGAGTTTCTGCAGCGCCACCCCGACGCAACCCGCCTGGAGGCACCGGGCCAATTGCTGCCAGTTGCGGTCGATGCAACACCCGCGGCGCAACACGACGGGTTTTTCTACGCCTTGTTTGCCAAGCAGTCCTGAATCCCGAAGAATAGGGGCATGACGTAGTCCCGGTGCCGTATGTCCATTATTTCGCGCGTATTTCTTGGGTTGTTGCTGGTATCTGCCGTGCTTTTGACCGCGCCGGGCGGCTTGGCGCATGCGTCCGAACCCCGCGTCACCCGGGTGGATCCGGTGGTGCGGGACGGCAACCTGGAAATCGACGCGGATATCGAATTCGAGCTGAATCAGCAGTTGCGCGACGCCGCCCAGCGCGGCGTCGCCTTGTATTTCACGGCCGACCTCACCATCACCCGCGAGCGCTGGTACTGGTTCGACAAGTCGCTGGTGGACACGTCCCGCACCTGGCGGGTGGTCTATAACGCGCTGACCCGGCAATGGCGGGCGGGCGTGGGCGAGCTGTCCTTTCCGGTGGCCTCGCTGGACGACGCGATGAGCGCCATCCGGCACATCCGCAATTGGCGGGTGGCAGAGGCGAGCGAGTTTGATGCGGGGTCGGAATACAACGGGCAATTGCGCCTGAGGCTGGATACGTCGCTGTTGCCGCGGCCGTTCCAGGTCAATGCCCTGAACAGCAGTTCGTGGGCGCAGGCGACGCCGTGGATGGACTTCTCGTTCATGTTGGGCGACAAGGAGAAAGATCCCTCATGAGGCTTTTGCTTCGGCTGGCGCTGATGGTAGGCGCCGTGAGCGGTCTGGCGCTGCTGGGCCTTCTGGCCTGGTCCACCGGAAACGCCTCGCGCTTTGCGCGCTACTACGACACGCTGCTGGTCCTGAACGGCATTTTCGCGCTGGCGCTCTTTGTCTGGGTGGTTGCGCTGACGGTGCGGCTGGCCCGGCAGATCCGGCGCCGGCAGTTCGGCGCGCGGCTTACCGCCCGATTTTCCCTGGCGTTCGCCCTAATTGGCGTGGTGCCCGGCGCGCTCATCTACACCGTGTCGGTGCAGTTCATGTCGCGCTCGATCGAATCCTGGTTCAACGTGCGCGTGGATACGGCGCTGGAAGCCGGCCTGAACCTGGGCCGCGCCGCGCTGGATTCGCTGCTGGCGGACCTGGACGCGCGGGCGCGCTCGATGGCGGTCGAACTGAACCGCAGCACCGACAGCGGCGTGACGCTGGCGCTGACCCGGCTGCGCGAGGCCAACGGCGTGCAGGAAGCCATGGTGTTCACGGGCAGCGGCCGCATGGTGGCGTTTTCGACCAGCCAGTACGGGCAACTGCTGCCTGCAATGCCGCCGTCCACGGTGATGAACCAGTTGCGGCTGGCGCGCGGTTACTCGGCGGCCGAAGCCGACGATCCCGTAACGCCGGGCGCCGAGGGCGGCCTGCATCTGCGCGTGGTGATCCCGCTGAACGGCCCGGACCGCTACGACAACCTGCTGGGGCCAGCGTCCGAACCCCGCTGGCTGCAGCTGCTGCAGCCGGTGCCCGAGCAGATCGCGCACAACGCCAACCTCGTGCAGCAGGGCTTTCGCGATTACCAGGAGCTGGCGCTGTCGCGGCTGGGCCTGCGCAAGCTCTACGGCATCACGCTGACGCTGGCCCTGCTGCTGGCGGCGTTCGGCGCCATCGCGGTGGCGCTGTCCCTGTCCAAGCGGCTGGTGCGCCCGCTGCTGAGCCTGGCAGGCGGCACGCAGGCGGTGGGCGTGGGCGACTACCGGCCCTTGCCCGAACCCCCGGAACGCGACGAAGTCGGCCAGCTTACGCGCTCGTTCAACGCCATGACGCGACAGCTCGACGAGGCGCGCCGCATGGTCGAAAGCAACCGCCAGCAGCTCGAGCGCTCCAACGTCTACCTGGAAAGCGTGCTGTCGAACCTGTCCTCCGGCGTGCTGGTGTTCGATGAATCCTTCCGCGTCACCACGGTCAACCAGGGCGCCCAGACCATCCTGGGCGCCGACTTGCGTTCGGTGATCGGCCGCCCGCTGGAGACGGCGGACGGCATGCTGGAGTTTGCGAACATCGTGCGTCAGGCGTTTTCCACGCATGCGGCGGTCGGTTCCGAACGCCAGCACTGGCAGCAGCAGTTCGAAATCGCGCCCGCCGCGGTCGAAGGCGAGACCGCATCGCAGCCGCTGACGCTGCTGGCGCGGGGCACGCACCTGCGCGTGGACGGGCGCGGCAACGGCTATCTGGTGGTGTTCGACGACATCACCGAAGTGATCTCGGCCAACCGGACGGTGGCGTGGGGCGAGGTGGCGCGCCGTCTGGCCCACGAAATCAAGAATCCGCTGACCCCCATCCAGCTCTCGGCCGAGCGCCTTGCCATGAAGCTGGAAGGCAAGCTGCCGCCCGCCGAGGCCCAGATCGTGGCGCGCTCGACCAACACGATCGTGAACCAGGTGGCGTCGCTCAAGCAGATGGTGGACGACTTCCGCGAATACGCCCGCACGCCGCCAGCCGTCATGCAACGCATCAACTTCAACGCGCTGGTGGCGGACGTGTTGTCGCTCTACGGCTGGGAGCCCGAGGGCGGGTCCTCGCGCCTGACGGAGAAGGCCCTGAATCTGGACGTGAGCCTGGCGGCAGGCCTGCCCGACATCGAAGGCGATCCGACCCAGCTTCGGCAGGTGATCCACAACCTGCTGTCGAATGCCCGCGACGCGATCGCGGAACTGGGCGGGCAGGGCCGCGTCAGCGTGACGACGCAGCTCATGCGCAGCGAACAGCCCGATCGCGTGGCGCATCAGGCGCTGCGTTTCACGGTGGCCGACACCGGTCCGGGCTTCCCGCCGCAGGTCATGCAGCGCGCGTTCGAGCCCTACGTAACCACAAAGTCCCACGGGACTGGGTTAGGATTGGCAATCGTCCGCAAGATCGTGGAAGAGCATGGCGGACGTATCGACCTTGCCAACCGCAAGGAAGGAGGGGCGCGGATTTCCATCCTGTTGACCCGGCTCGCGCCCGGGTCCGATACTATGGACGCCACCGCGCAAGAAAAGGATAATGCGGCTACGCAATAGGTGGATGCTTTATGGCCAGAATTCTGGTGGTTGACGACGAAGTCGGTATACGCGAGCTTTTGTCGGAAATCCTTTACGACGAGGGACACACGGTCGAGCTGGCCGAAAACGCGGCGCAAGCGCGCGCTGCCCGTCTTCGCATGCGTCCCGATCTGGTGTTGCTGGACATCTGGATGCCGGACACCGACGGTGTCAGCCTGCTCAAGGAGTGGGGCTCGCAAGGCTTGCTGGATATGCCTGTCATCATGATGAGCGGCCACGCCACCATCGACACGGCAGTCGAAGCCACGCGCATCGGCGCCATGGATTTCCTGGAAAAACCCATCACGCTGCAGCGTCTGCTCAAGACCGTTGCCGCGGGTCTGGCGCGGGGTCGCGTGCCGCATCCGGCGCCTGCCGCCGCCAATCCGGCCGTTGCCAGCCCGGTGGTCGCGCTGGAAGACGAACTCGACCCGCCGGCCGCGCTGGCTGCGGTGTCCGTCAACGATGCGCCGGCCAGCTCCAACGGCCAGCTTGGCAGCATCTCGCTGGACCAGCCGCTGCGCGAGGCGCGCGACGAATTCGAGCGCATCTACTTCGAATATCACCTGGTCAGGGAAAGCCACAGCATGACGCGCGTGTCCGAACGCACCGGGCTGGAACGCACCCACCTCTACCGCAAGCTCAAGCAATTGGGCATCGAGTCCGCGCGCAAGCGCAGCACATGAAGATCCTCATCATGGGCGCTGGTCGCGTAGGCACCAGCGTGGCGGAAAACCTGGTGTCCGAGCAAAACGACATCACGGTCATCGATTCCGCCCCCGCCCAGCTGCAATACCTGCAAGAACACTTTGACCTGCGTGTCGTCCTGGGAGACGGCTCGCAGGTGTCGGTGCTTGAAAACGCAGGCGCCGCCGATACCGATCTTTTCATCGCCTGTGCGGCGTCCGACGCCGCCAACATGGTCGCGTGCAAGATTGCGCGCCAGCTCTTCAACATTCCCCGCCGCATCGCCCGCATCCGTTCGGCCGAGTTTCCCGAACATCCCGAACTCATGAGCGAAGAAGGCTTCTGCATCGACGCGCTCATCAGCCCCGAACGCAGCGTCACCACTTACCTGCACAGCCTGATCGAATTTCCCGAGGCCTTGCAGGTCGTGGAATTTGCGGAAGGGCGCGTCAGCGTCGTGACGGTCCGGGTGGGGCATGGCAGCCCGATGGCGCATTCGTCCGTCGACAAGCTGCGCGACGTCTGGCCGGACGTGAAGGCGCGCGTGATCGACGTGCTGCGCGGCGGGCGTCCCCTGCGCGCGGGCAGCGGCACGGTCATCGCGCCGGGCGACGAAGTCGTGCTGGTCGTGGATTCCGACCATGCCCGCCGCGCGGTACGCAAGCTGCGAGACGCCGAGCGGGCCGTGCGCCGCGTGATGATCGCGGGCGGCGGCAATATCGGCCTGCGGCTCGCGCGCCAGCTCGCCGAAGAAAAGTACAGCGTGCGCATCATCGAGCACGACCTCAAACGCTGCGAGTACCTGGCGACCCAGCTGCCGGATAGCGTGCTGGTCCTGCACGGCAGCGGCACCGACGAGGCGCTGCTCGAGCGCGAAAACATCGAGGACATGGACACCTGGCTGGCGCTGACCAGCGACGACGAGGACAACATCATGTCATCGCTGCTGGCCAAGCGGTTGGGCGCACGCAAGGTGATCGCGCTGATCAACCGGCAGGCGTACGGCGAACTGATGCAGGGCAGCCATATCGACATCGCGGTGTCGCCGTCGCAAGCCACCATGAGCGAACTGCTGCGCCATGTGCGCCGCGGCGACGTGGTCGCCGTGCACCGGCTGCGCCAGGGCGTGGCGGAGGCCCTGGAGGCCATTGCCCACGGCGACCGCTCCACGTCCAAGGTGGTGGGCCGCGCGGTGGGCAAGATCAGCCTGCCCAAGGGCGCCAGCATCGGCGCGCTGGTGCGCGGCGAAGAAATCATCCTGCCCGACGCCGATACCGTCATCGAAACCGACGATCACGTCATCGTCTTCGTACCCTCGCGCCAGCAGATGCCGCGCGTGGAAAAGCTGTTCCAGGTCTCGGCGTCCTTCTTCTGATGCGCTGCCCCTCTCACTCCTTGCGTGGGCCGCGCGCGGCCGGATAAGCCTTCATGAAGCGCGTTCTGGCCACCCTGTACATCCTGGGCCTCACCATGGTGATGTTCGCCCTCACCATGCTGATCCCGCTGTTCATCGCCTATGTGGGGGCGGACGGGGCGCGCGACGCGTTCCGGGACGGGTTTCTCATTTCGGTGGGCATTGGCGGCGGCCTGGCCGCGCTGACCCGGCGCAACCGCAGTGAATTGCGGGCGCGCGACGGCTTCGTGCTGGTGTCTGCGGTGTGGGCGGGCCTGCCCTTGCTGGCGGCCATTCCGCTCTTGCTGTATTTCCATGGCGCGGGGCTGCCCTTGTCCTTCACCGGGGCCTATTTCGAGGCGATGTCCGGGCTGACCACGACGGGCGCCACGGTCCTGACCAACCTGGACACCTTGCCGCCGTCGATCAACCTGTGGCGCGCCACGCTGATCTGGATCGGCGGCATGGGCATCCTGGTGCTGGCCGTCGCCATTCTTCCCCTGCTGGGCGTGGGCGGCCACCAGGTGGTCCGGGCGGAAACCCCGGGTCCGATGAAGGACGAGCGGCTGACGCCGCGCATCGCCAGCACGGCCAAGGCGCTGTACGCGGTGTACTTCGTGTTTTCGATTCTCTGTTTCCTGGCGTACCGGCTGGCCGGCCTGTCCTGGTTCGAGGCCTGGTGCCACATGGCCACCACCATGGGGCTGGGGGGCTTTTCCACCTGGGACGACGGCTTCGCGCACTTTGACTCCGTGGCGGTCGAAATGGTGGCGATGGTGTTCATGCTGATCGCCGGGATCAACTTCGCGACGCACTTCAACGCCTTCCGCCAGCGCAGCCCGCGCGCCTATTGGCGCTGCCCGGAGGCCATCCCGTACCTGGTCGTGGTGCTGGGAGTGGGGGTGATCATCTCGGTGTACCTGTTCATCAAGGACGTCTACACGGATCCCCTGGAGGCGCTGCGCTACGGGATGTTCAACACCATCTCCATGGCCACCACCACGGGCTATGCCAACACGGACTTCGCGCAGTGGCCGCTGTTTGCGCCGCTGACGATGCTGCTGCTGTCGGGTTTTGCGACCTCGGCCGGGTCGACAGGGGGCGGGATCAAGATGATCCGCGCCATCCTGCTGATCAAGCAGGCCCGCAACGAGCTGGTGACGATGCTGCACCCGCATGCCGTCAGTCCCGTCCGGATCAACGGCAGGGCGGTGGAGACCCGGACCATGTCGTCCGTGCTGGCCTTCATGCTGTTCTACGGCCTGTCGATCGCCGTGTTCACCAGCCTGCTGCTGCTCTCGGGCCTGGACCCCATCACGGCGTTCTCGGCGGTGTTTGCCAGCGTGAACAACACGGGGCCGGGGCTGGGGCCCGTGGGTCCGATGGGCTCGTTCGCCGTGCTGTCGGACTTCCAGATCTGGGTCTGCACCTTTGCCATGCTGATCGGCCGCCTGGAGCTCTTGACCGTGCTGGTCCTGTTCACACCGATCTTCTGGCGCAAATAGCCGCCGTCCGGCGTCAATTTGATAAGGGATAACCCTAATCAGGGTTATCCCATCCCCCCTCAGAATCCCCGTCAATACAGGCTTTCGGCGCCTGGCGCGCTGGCGACCCGCGCCAATCCTATGCTGTGAGCGCTTGCTTACTTTTCTTCAGAGGGCAAAACCGGATGATTCGCGATGTTGCACACAAATGTCACGATTTTCAATCGTTTTGCCACAAAGCTGCGGCTATCATGCGTTCACAAGCCGCCGTCTAGCGCCCCCCGGGAAGTTGCCGGGCTTCAAGGTCGAACGGCGCATACCCTCATCAAACATTCAAAGGAGTCCGAGATGGAACAAATCCCGTTCATTTCGTCGGCCCCCAACACCCTGGGCATCGAACTCGAGCTGCAACTGATCGACCCCCGCAGTTTTGACCTTGCTGCAGCCTCTGACGAACTGTTGGCCCAGATGGCCAACCATCCTATTGCCGACCGCGTCAAACCCGAAATTACGCGGTCCATGATCGAACTGAACTCCTCGGTGCACGAGCACCCCATGGGCCTTTTGGCCGAAATGCGCGAGATGCGCGACGCTCTGGTTGAAGCGGCCGACGCGGTGGGCGTGTCGGTGGCGGGCGGCGGCGCCCATCCCTTCATGCGCTGGCAGGAACGCTCCATCTCGGATACCCCGCGCTTCCAGTACCTGGCCGAAATGTACGGTTACCTGGCGCGTCAATTTACGGTTTTCGGCCAGCACATCCATCTGGGCGTGAAGAGCGGCGACGATTCCATCAAGCTTTTGCGCCGCCTGTCGCCCTACGTGCCGCATTTCATCGCGCTGTCGGCTTCGTCCCCCTACTGCGAGGGGGTGGATACCCTGTTCTCGTGCTCGCGCCTGAACGCGGTCAACAGCTTCCCGCTGGCCGGGCATATGCCCGCCGAGGTCAAGGACTGGTACCAGTTCGAGGCCCATCTGTCGCAACTGCGCGCCTTCGGCCTGGCCGAAAGCATCAAGGACCTGTACTGGGATATCCGTCCCAAGCCCGAATACGGCACGGTCGAGATCCGCGTTTGCGACACGCCGCTGACCGTGGAACGCGCCTGCCAGGTGGCGGCGTTTGCCCAGGTGCTGGCGGTGCTGCTGATGCGCGAGGAAGATCCCAGCGACAACGCGTGGCTGTCCTACCGCAGCAACCATTTCCAGGCCTGCCGTTTTGGCCTGCAGGGCAGCTACGTGACGCCGGAAGGGCAACGTGTGCGCCTGATCGACCATCTGCGTGCGCTGTTCCAGCGTCTGATGCCGGTGGCCGAGGAACTGGGCACCGGCGACATGATCGCCGCCCTGCGCGACGATGCCATGCGTGCCGGCAACGATGCCCGCTGGCTGCGTAGCCAGTATCACCGCCTGCGCGACCTGCCGCTGATGGTGGAGGCCATGTCCAATGCCTGGCGCGGCACGGCGGCCCCCGTCGCGCCGCCCGCGGAGCCCACTGCGGTGCTGCGCCGCCGGATCCGGGCGACGTCCGAGCCCATGCAGAGCCTGGCCGCGTCCGAGCCCGGCGTCATCGTGCCCGAACGGCTGCACTAGGAAGCCAGCGGCGGGGCCCCCGTGTCAGGGGGCGCCGCGGTGCCGGCCGCCGATCGCGCTGACGGACAGGCGGGTTTCTCCCGCCACGGTCCGATGCGCGGCGGCGCGCCACGCGTGGCCGTACGCCACCTCGATGCTCAGCACGATAAGACCATCGGCATTGCGCTGCGCTTCCAGCGCGGCGCACAGGCGGTCGCGCCAGTCTCGTCCCACCAGCCCGCCGCGGCGGCCTTCGGCCGGGTTTCCGCCCAGGGCGCGCACGTCCTGCAGCAGCTTTTCCGGGCTGCGATAGGTCAGGGTCAGGATTTCCTGGTCCATGACCGGATCCGCGAAGCCGTTCTCCACCAGCAGGTCGCCGAAGTCGTGCATGTCCACGAAGGACGGCGTGGCGGTGCGCAGGCCCGCGTCGGCCACCGCCTGACGCAGTTCGCGCAGGGTGGCCGGGCCCAGACAGGAAAACATCGCCAGGCCGCCCACTTTCAGGATGCGGCGCCACTCGGCCAGCACGGCGTGCGGTTCGCGGTGCCAGTGCATAGCCATGTTCGACCACACCAGTTCCAGCGATTCGGGCGGCAGGCCCGTGTTTGCCAGATCCGCATTGACGAACGCGGGGGCGGCGGGGCCGCGGCGCGCCAGCTTGCCGATCCAGGCCGACAGGCCGCCCGGCGCGTGGCGCTTGCGCGCTTGGCCGAGCAGCGGCTCACAGTTGTCCAGGCCGGTATAGGCGGCATCCGGGTAGCGCTCGCGCAGCAACGGCAGGTTGTCGCCGGCGCCGCAGCCGGCGTCCAGCAAGGCTTGCGGCTGCACGCGGATGTACTGCAGCCGGCCGAGCATGCGGCGCGCCACCTCGCCATAGAGGAATTGGGCGTCAGCCAGGTCGCCGCGGCGCGCGAACTGGCGCGGCACGTCGGCGCTGACGAGGGGCAGGGAGGGGGGCGTTGCGGTATCTGGCAGGGACATTTCGGTCGCGCCCGCGGGATCGCCCGGGGCGGAGCATGGTTTGATCTGGGATGGCACACATTATTGCGCATCCCGGCCGCAGGCTCCGATTGCCCCTACTGGACATGGGGCGACGGCTGCTGTCGCGCATGGGCGGCGATTGCCCGTTATGCGGCGCCCGGGTCACGGGGGCGCGGCTGTGCGCCGGCTGCCAGGCCGACATCCTGGCGGGGCCGCCGGGCGCGTCTGCCAGATGCTCGCAGTGCGCGCTTCGCCTCAAAGGCGGCGGGCAGCAGTGCGCGGCCTGCCTGGCGGCGCCGCGCCCATTCAGCCAAACCATCGCGGCCTTTGACTACGCGCCGCCCGGCGACACGCTGATCCTGATGCTCAAGACGCAACTGCGGCTCAGCATGGCGCCGGTGCTGGCGCGGTTGATGGCGCAGGCGCTGCAGGCGGCGGACGGGGCAGCCAGTCCGGGCGCGGGCGCCTGGCCTGCCGATCTGCTCCTGGTCCCCATCCCGGCCAGCCGCGCGTCGCTGCGCCAGCGCGGCATGAACCCGGCGGCCGAGATCGCGCGCAGCCTGGCGGCCGAACTGTCGCTGCCCGCGCCTCGCCTTGTCCTGGCGCGGCGGCGCGAGACGGCCCGGCAGGCCACGCTGGACCGGCGCGCCAGGCAGCGCGGGGCCGCGGGTCTTTTCACCTGCTCCGGCACCGTTCTTGGCCGGCATGTGGCGGTGGTGGACGACGTGATGACCACCGGCAGCACCGCTGGGGCCGCGGCGCAGGCCCTGATGGCGGCGGGCGCGGCCAGCGTCACGGTGCTGGTCGCCGCGCGCACGCCATGACGCCGGATTGCCGGCGTACGTCGGGGCCAAAGCGGCATGCAAAGCGACAGTCAACGCATCGGCCGGCGTCCAGGCCCGGCCGCCGGGATGGCCCGCCGCGCGCCGGCCCATCCTGGCAAATCGGCGACAATCACGCCTGCGGCCGCTTCCGGCCGCACGCCTTTTCATCTTCCCTGCGCCATGTTCCACGTCATTCTTGTCTGCCCGGAGATCCCGCCCAACACGGGCAACGCCATTCGCCTGTGCGCCAATACCGGCGCGCAGCTGCATCTGGTGCGGCCGTTGGGGTTTGAACTGGATGACGCCCGCATGCGGCGGGCCGGGTTGGACTATCACGAGTGGCAACCCGTGCGCGTGCATGACACGCTGCGCGAGGCGCTGGAAGATACCGGCGCGGCCGCGTCCAGCATCTATGCGCTGACCACGCACGCGCAGCGCAGCGTGGCCGACGTCAGTTTCAAGCCGGGGGATGTGTTCGTGTTTGGCCGCGAAAGCGCCGGCTTGTCCGACGAACACCAGGCGATGTTTCCGCCCCAGCAGCGGCTGCGGCTGCCGATGCGCGCCGGCCAGCGCAGCCTGAACCTGTCGAATGCCGTGGCGGTCACGGTGTTCGAAGCCTGGCGCCAGCAGGGCTACGAAGGCGGCGCATAGCGCCGCCTTCGGCCGGGAAGCTCAGTCCAGCGACAGCTTGAGCTTGTCGATCACCTGGTCCCAACGCGCCTTTTCATTCTTGATGCGGGCGGTCAGGGCTTCCGGGGTGGACGGGGCGGGCGTGAAGTATTGCAGCGCAAGCTGCTTGCGCACGGCGTCGCTATTGATGATGCGCGCCAGTTCGCTATTGAGCCGTTCGACGATCGGCGTGGGCGTGCCGGCCGGCGCCAGGATCGCATTCCACGAGATGGCCTCGAAATCCGGATAGCCTTGCGAGGCCATGGTCGGCACGCCGGGCAGGGCGTCGCTGGGCTGCAGGCTGGTCACGGCCAGCAGCTTGACCTTGCCGTCGCGCGCCTGCGGCACGGCGATCGCCGGCACCATGAAGCCCGCCTGCACGTCGCCGCCGATGATGGCGGTGATGACCTGGGGAAAGCCGGAATACGGAATGTGCGCCAGGTCCACGCCCGCGCTTTCCTTGAACATCTCCATGGCCAGGTGGGCCGAGCTGCCCGGGCCGACCGACCCGTAGTTCAGCGAATTGCCGCGGCCTTTGACCAGCTTGACGAAGTCCTGGACGTTGTCGACCTTCAGGCTGCCCGGCACCACCAGCACGTTGGGGCTGGTGCCCACCAGCGACACCGGCTCCAGATCGGTCAGGGGGTCGTAGCCCAGCGTCTTCTTGTACAGGGTGGGGGCGGTGACCAGCGGGCCGTTGATCGTGTAGAGCAGCGTGTAGCCGTCGGGCTTGGCCTGCGCCACCATGCGCGTGCCGATGTTGCCGCCCGCGCCCGGCTTGTTGTCGATGACGATGGGCTGACCCAGGGCCTGGGAAAGCGGCTCGGAAATCGTGCGCGCCAGGATGTCGGGAGACGAGCCCGGCGGGAAGGGCACCACCATGTGGATCGGGCGCTCAGGCCAGTCGGCATGGGCGGCAAAGGGCACGATGGCGGCCAGGCTCAGGCAAAGGCCACGCAGCAGCGGGCCGACCCGGAACATGCGGGTTTGCGTCATGAAGGATGTCTCCTCGGGGTGGGTGTCGTGTGTTGTTGTCGGAGCGGAATGGACAGAGGCGCGGTCTAGGCGGCGCCGAAGGCCTCGCCGGAGCCGGACCCTTCGTAACGGGCGTCCCGCGCCAGCAGGGCCGAGACGGCCGTCATGGGCGCCACGCCTTCGAACAGCACGGCGCACACGGCTTCGGTAATGGGCAATTCGACATTGATGGCGCGGGCGCGTTCCAGCGCGGCGCGGGCGCAGCGCACGCCCTCGGCGGTGATGCCGCTGGCCAGGATGTCGGCCAGCTTGCGGCCGGCACCGATCTCCAGGCCCACGCGCCGGTTGCGCGATAGCTCGCCCGTGGCGGTCAGCACCAGATCGCCCAGGCCGGTCAGCCCGGCGAAGGTTTCGGCCTGCGCGCCCAGCGCGACGCCAAAACGGGTCATTTCGGCCAGACCGCGGGTAATCAGGGCCGCGCGGGCATTGGTGCCCAGCGCAAGGCCGTCGCAGATGCCGCAGGCAACCGCGATCACGTTCTTTAGCGCGCCGCCCACCTCGACGCCGACCAGGTCGGTGCTGGCGTAGACCCGCAGCGCCGCGCCATGGAACGCCGCGGTCGTGACCTCGCGCAGCGCGGGGCTGCTGCTGGCGACCGTCAGTGCGACGGGCAGGCCTTGCGCGACTTCGCGGGCGAACGAGGGGCCTGACAAGGCGCCGCCCGTTGCGCCGGGCAGGGCCTCGCGCATGATTTCGTGGGGCAGCCTGGCCGTGTCGGCTTCAAAGCCCTTGCACGTCCAGACGATGGGGGTGTCCTGCAGGCCCAGGGCGGGCAGCCGCTGCGACAGCGCCTCGCAGATGGACATCAGACCCGCGACGGGCACGCCCAGCACGATCAGGGGGCGCGCGGCGTCGTCCTGCAAGGTGCGCAGCGTGGCGTCCAGATCGGCGGAAAACTGCAGCGTCTTGGGCAGGGAAATGCCCGCCAGATAGCGGGCATTTTCGTGGGTGGCGGCCATGGCGGCCGCTTGCGCGGCTTCGCGCGCCCAGAGCTGGGTGGGGTGGCGGCGGCTGGCGGCCGCCGCCAGCGCGGTGCCCCAACTGCCCGCACCCAGGACGGCGACGCGCAGGCGCGGCTCGGCGGGTTGGTTCATGGGGCGCCGCGGGGTGCTTACTGGCGGGTCGCGCCGGGGGGCAGGATGATGCCCGAGTCGCCACCGCTACCATTGGCGGCGCCAGCCTGCTGCTGTTGCAGTTCGGCGATGCGCTGTTCGTACAGGGCCTGGAAGTTGACTTCGGTCAGGTGCAGCGGGGGCATCGAGGTGCGGGTGATCGCGTCGGCGATGTTGGCGCGCAGGTACGGGTAGAGCATCGTGGGGCAGACAATGCCCAGCAGCGGATCAAGCTGTTCTTCGGGGATGTTGGCCGCTTCGAAGATGCCGGCTTGCGTGCCTTCGACCAGGTACACGACCTTGTCGTTGATGCGGGTGGTGACGGTGACGGTGACCGTGGTTTCGAACACGGTTTCGGCCAGGCGCTGACCGCCCACGGTGATGCTCACCTCGACCTGGGGCGCTTCCTGCTCCAGGAACACGTGAGGCGCGTTAGGCATTTCCAGCGAGAGGTCTTTCAGGTAGACGCGCTGCAGATTGAACGAGGGCGCGTCGTTGCCGCCTTCTTGCTGGGAGTTTTGGTCTTGATCAGCCATGAGTGTTTCCGTTGGTGGGAGAGGCAAAAAGGGGCGATTAGCCGTTCAGCAAGGGGGTGAGTCCACCCGAGCGGTCCAGGGCCATCAGGTCGTCGCAACCGCCGACATGGGTATCGCCGATGAAGATCTGCGGGACGGTGCGCCGGCCGGTGCGTTCGATCATGACATCGCGCTGGGACGGTTCCCGGTCGATCTGGATGATTTCCAGGTCGGTCACGCCGCGCTGCTCGAGCAGCGACTTGGCGCGGGCGCAATAAGGGCAATAGTCCTTGCTGTACATGACGACTTTGTTCATAGGGCGCTCCTGTGGGTACAAGAATAGGTAGATGGGGGCGAGTCCGCCCGCTTCAACCCTTCTGGGTGACCGGCAGGCTGGCGGCGGACCAGGCGCGCATGCCGCCTTCCAGCGGCACGACGTCGGTAAAGCCCTGAGCGCGCAGCTTGGCGGCGGCGCGGGCCGAATCGCGGCCATTGTCGCAAACCACCACGAGCGGCTTGTTCTTGGGCAGCGAGCTGGCCTTCTGCTCGATGTCGGCTGCCGGCACGTTTCGTGCCTGGGCGATGTGGCCGGCCTGGAATTGCTCGGCAGGGCGCACGTCGACCCACACGGCATTGCGCTGGTTGACCATCTGGATGGCTTCAGTCGTGCTGATGGCAGATCCGGTACGGCCCTTGCGCAGGGCCGGAATGATCAGCATCACGCCGGACACCACGGCGACGGCGACAATGAAAATGTTGTTTTTATCGAGCAAGAATTGCAAAAGGTCCACGAAGGCTTCCTGTAGTACGTCGGCTGGCGCTACGCCGGCTTGCATGTCGGCAAGTCCGCCGGCCAGCCGGGTAGGGGCGAACCCTGATGCATCGCGTCCAGGACATGGACGCGGTGCGCCGGGGCAGAATCACGGGCAAAATCACTCAATTATAAAATGAGCCCATTCCTTAACCATCCTCCAACTTTAACCCGCGCTGCGGGCGCCCCAAACCATGCACAAACTCGTACTGATGCGCCACGGTGAAAGCCAGTGGAATCTTGAAAACCGTTTCACCGGCTGGACCGACGTCGACCTGACCGACACGGGCCGCGAACAGGCCCGCAAGGCGGGCGAACTGCTCAAGAAGGAAGGCTTCGCCTTCGACCTGGCCTACACCTCCGTGCTCAAGCGCGCCATCCGCACCCTGTGGATCGCGCTGGACGCCATGGACGCTATGTACACCCCGGTCGGCGTGAACTGGCGCCTGAACGAGCGCCATTACGGCGCCCTGCAAGGCCTGAACAAGTCCGAAACGGCCGCCAAGTACGGCGACGAGCAGGTGCTGATCTGGCGCCGCGCTTACGCCATCGCCCCGGAACCGTTGTCCCTGGACGACGAACGCCACCCGCGTTTCGACAGCCGCTACGCCAAGATTCCGGCCGACCAGCTGCCCGCCACCGAGTGCCTGAAGGACACCGTGGCCCGCGTGCTGCCGTTCTGGAATGAATCGATCGCGCCGGCCATCCGTTCCGGCCGCCAGGTGCTGATCGCCGCCCACGGCAACAGCCTGCGCGCCCTGATCAAGCATCTGGACAACGTGTCGGACGACGACATCGTCAACCTGAACATTCCGACCGGCCAGCCGCTCGTCTATGAACTGGATGATGACCTGCGCCCGATCCGCCACTATTATCTGGGCGATGCCGCCGAGATCGAGGCGGCCATGGCTGCGGTTGCAGCCCAGGGCAAGGCCAAGAAGGACTGATATCTCTATGCGTCGCACGGCGGGGTTGTTGTTGGCGGTCATGTTGGCCAGTGGGACGCTGCCTGCGCGCGCCGCGCCCAGCGACCTTGCCGGGCGTCAGTCCGATGCCGAGAAACAGCAGGCCGCCTTGCGCGACCGCATCGAGAGCCTGCAAAAGGAAATCGACGACCGCGAGGCCGCCCGCAAAGAGGCGGCCGACGCGCTCAAGCAGTCGGAATCGTCCATTTCCCGGATCAACCTGCGCCTGAAGGAACTGGCCGAGGCCAACCGCAAGGCGACGGCCGATCTTGCGTCGCTGGAAAAGCAGATCGCCGCGCAGGAGGCCGTGCTGGCCAAGCGCCGCGTCGAACTGGCCGACCAGCTGCGCACCCAATACACCAGCGGCCTGTCGCCCTGGACGGCGCTGCTCTCCGGCGACGATCCCCAGGTGCTGGGCCGCAATCTGGGCTATCTGGACTACGTGTCCCGCGCCCGGGCCGACGCTGTCAAGGCCTTGCGGGCCGACATCGACCGCCTGGCGGCGTTGCAAGCCCGCGCGGATGAACGCCGCGCCGAAATCGAAAAAGGGGTCGCCGAGACCTCCGAACAGAAAACCGCGCTGGTCGCGCAGCAAAAAGAGCGCGCCAGCCTGCTGGCTCAGCTGGAAGGGCAGATCGCCGCCCAGCGCGCCGAGGCCAACAAGCTCGGACGTGACGACCAGCGCCTGTCGCGGCTCATCACCGATCTGGACGCGGCGATTGCCAAGCAGATCGAGGAAGCGCGCAAGGCGGAAGAGGCGCGCAAGCGCGCCGAGGAAGTCCGCCGGGCCGAGGAGGCGCGGCGTGCGGCCGAGGAAGCCCGCCGCGTGGCCGAAGAAACCAAGAAGCGCGCCGAGGCCGAACGCCGCGCGCAGGACGCCCGCCGCAAGGCCGAGGCCGACCGCAAGGTCGCCGAGGACGGCGCCCGCCGCGACACCGAAGCCCGCGAGGCCGCCCAGGCGCGCGAACAGGTCGAGGCGGCCGCCCGCCAGAATCGGGGGCCGGTGGCCGTGGCCGACCCGGATGCCGCCGGATTGCGTCCCGCCGAGCAGCGCCAGACCCGCATTGGCGGCCCTGCCGATACGCCGGCGCAAACAAAGCCTGCCGAACCGCCCAAAAAGACGGAACCGATTGACGAGCCCGCCACTCCAACGCGCAGTGCATCGGCTCAGCAGACCGCAAAGGCGCCGCCCGTGGGCGGCGGCAGTGGTCTGCGGCACGGGCTGACCATGCCGGTGCGCGGCCAGGTGCAGGGCAGGTTCGGGGTGGATCGCCCGGACGGGGGCGTATGGCGGGGCGTGGTGCTGCGCGCGCCAGAAGGGACGCCCGTCAAGGTGGTGGCCCCCGGTACTGTGGTTTACGCCGATTGGCTGCGCGGCTTTGGCAACCTGATCATTGTGGATCATGGCCAGCAGTACCTGACCGTCTATGCTTACAACCAGAGCCTGCTCAAACGGGTGGGCGATCCGGTGGCTGGCGGCGATACTATTGCAACCGTCGGCGCAACCGGCGGCCAAGTGGAATCCGGCCTATACTTTGAAATTCGCCATCGTGGCGCTCCAGTGGACCCGGCCCAATGGCTGGCGCAGTAGATGTAGGTCGGCCGGTCGTGCACCGGTTTGCTGGGATGCGATCGGCGCAGATGCTGTCGGTAAATGAATGTCTGAATGTCGTTGGAAAAATACCGTTGGTAAATTACCAAACCCATCGGCGAAAACAAAATTCGGGAAGTGTGCATGGGCACTCGTAAGTTTCGCGGTTTCGGTCTGATTGCCATCGGTGCGGTGGCTGGCGTGTTGCTCAGTGTTGGCGTGACTGCGGTCGCCCAGCGCGGCAGCCCCCTGCCTCTGGACGAGCTCAGGCAACTGAGCAATGTGTTTGCCGCCATCAAGAACAACTACGTCGAGGCCGTCGACGACAAGACCCTGATCGACAATGCCATCTCCGGCATGGTGTCGAACCTGGATCCCCACTCCGCCTATCTGGATGCCGACGCGTTCCGCGAGATGCAGACCGCGACGCAAGGCGAGTTCGGCGGCCTGGGCATCGAGGTCGGCGCCGAAGACGGCTTCGTGAAGGTCATCTCGCCCATCGAAGACACGCCCGCCGCCCGCGCGGGCGTCATGGCTGGCGACCTCATCATCAAGATCGACGACACGCCCACCAAGGGCATGACCCTGAACGACGCGGTCAAGCTCATGCGCGGCGCGCCCAAGTCGCCCATCACCCTGACGATCATGCGCGCCGACCGGCCGCAGCCGATCGTCGTGAAGATCGTGCGCGACATCATCAAGGTGCGCAGCGTGCGCAGCAAGATGCTGGACAACGGCATCGCCTACGTGCGCGTCGCCCAGTTCCAGGAAAAGACCGGCGCCGATCTCGCCCGCCAGCTCAAGGAGCTGGGCGCGAAGGAACCGCCCAAGGGCCTCGTGCTGGACCTGCGCAATGACCCGGGTGGCCTGTTGACCAGCGCCATCGGCGTGTCCGGCGCGTTCCTGCCGCCCGATGCGCTCATCGTGTCCACGGACGGCCGCACCCCGGACGCCCGCCACAAGTACCTGGCCACGCCTTCGGAATATGCTCGCGGCGAAAGCAACTACCTGTCCGGCCTGCCGGCCTGGACCAAGACGGTCCCGATGGTGGTGCTGGTGAACGTGGGCTCGGCCTCGGCGTCCGAAATCGTGGCCGGCGCGCTGCAGGACCACAAGCGCGCCAAGGTGCTGGGCAACCGCACGTTCGGCAAGGGCTCGGTGCAGGTGATCCTGCCGCTGTCCGAATCCACCGCGGTCAAGCTCACCACGTCGCGCTACTTCACGCCCAGCGGCCGCTCCATCCAGGCGACCGGCATCGAACCGGACTACGTCGTTGCCGACACGGCCGACGGCGACCTGTTCCGCCTGCCGCGCGAAGCCGACCTGCAACGCCACCTGTCGAACCAGCAGACCACCAACGAGATCAAGTCCAGCGCCGACCAGGACAACGTGGAACTGCCGGCCAAGGTGTTTGAATTCGGCGGCAAGGACGACTTCCAGCTTCAGCAGGCGCTGAACCTGCTGGCCGGCAAGCCGGTGCAGAAGGGCTCGGCCCGCGCCCAGGCCAAGGCTGACGCCAAGGCCGGCGGCGGGACGCCCCAGCGCATGAAGATCACGCCGACCGGAGTCGAGCCCAGCAAGGACAAATGAACGACGAGCAACTGCTGCGCTACGCCCGCCACATCCTGCTGGACGAACTCGGGATCGAAGGGCAGGAAAAACTGCTGGCGGCGCGTGTGCTCATCGTGGGGGCGGGCGGATTGGGTTCGCCCGCCGCGCTCTACCTGGCCACCGCTGGCGTGGGCGATATCACGCTGGCCGACGACGACGTCGTCGAACTGAGCAATCTGCAACGCCAGATCCTGCACACCACCGCCAGCGTCGGCCGTCCCAAGGCCGAGTCCGGCCGCGACATGCTGGGCGCCTTCAATCCGCAGACCCGCGTTCATGCCCGGGTCGAGCGCTTGAAGGACCAGGCCCTGTCCGACGCGGTCGCCCAGGCGGACCTGGTGCTGGACTGCACCGACAACTTCACCACCCGTCACGCCATCAATCGCGCCTGCGTGCAGCATCGCAAGCCGCTGGTTTCGGGCGCCGCGATCCGCTTTGACGGCCAGGTCAGCGTCTACGACCTGCGCGACGACAACGCACCGTGCTATCACTGCCTGTTTCCCGAAGCCGACGACGTCGAGGAAGCCAACTGCGCCACCATGGGCGTGTTCGCGCCGGTGGTTGGCATCATCGGCAGCATGCAGGCCGCCGAAGCCCTGAAGCTGCTGTCCGGGGTGGGCGAAAGCCTGTCCGGACGCCTGCTCTGGCTGGACGTGCGCACCATGCAATGGCGCAGCGTCAACGTGCAGCGCGACCCGGAATGCACGGTTTGCGGGCACCGCGGGCACGGGTAAAGCCCGCCCGTATTGCACCCAAGGACAATACTAAAGGTTTCAAATACCTGCTATAACGCCAGCCAGCCTACTGAATTCGGGTAGATGGTCATGGATATGACGGCGTGGATACAGGACTGAAGTTCAGCTTGCCCAAGTGGCGGCTGACGCGTTGGCTGACGCATTCCGGGCATGACACGCCTGCGGACATCCGCGCGGCGCTCATTGCCAGTCTGTTCGGCACGCTCCCCATTTTTGCCGGCGGGGTCATCAATACCCTGATGATCTCGGGCGTCGTCGCGTGGCGCCGGCCCGAACCGCTGTACGTCTCGTGGCTGATCCTGGAGATCGTGCTCGCGCTGGTGCGCGTCACGATTCTGCGCGCCGCCTTGCGGGCGGCCCCCAAGGGCGGCAACACCTATACCGATCTCTACATCCTGCTGGCGCTGCTCTGGGCGTTCAGCGTGGGCTATGGCGTGTTCGTCACCTTGCTGAATGGGGACTGGCTGGCGGCGACGCTGGCCGGCGTGTCGTGCGGCGCCATGGCGGGCGGGATCTGCTTTCGCAACTACGGCGCACCCCGGCTGGTGGGCGCCATGATCTTCCTGAGCCTGGGCCCCATGTGCCTGGGCGCCCTGTTCACGGGCGAATGGGTGATGGCGATCGTCTTCATCCAGATCCCGTTTTATCTCATCAGCATGGTCATCGCCTCGCACCGGCTCAACCGGATTCTGGTGTCCACCATGCTGGCTGAACGCGACAGCGACCGGCGCGCCAGCGAAGACGCGCTGACCGGCCTGGCCAACCGCGCCGGCCTGCTGGCGGCGCTGGAGCGTGTGTGTTCCAGCGCGCGCGGCCATGACAGCGCCGCCGCGCTGCTGTACATGGACATGGACGATTTCAAGCGGATCAATGACACCCACGGACACGCCGGGGGCGACCAGGTGCTCAAGATCATCGCGGAGCGCATGCGGGCCATGCTGCGGGTGGACGACGTTGCCGCAAGAATCGGCGGTGACGAATTCATCGTCCTGGTCACCGGCATCGACGCCACGGCCGCGCTGCGGCTGGGCGAGCATCTGCTGCGCGACGTCTCGCAGCCCATCACGCTGGCCGACGGCAATCGGGTCTGCGTGGGGCTGTCCATCGGCATCTCGATCATGTCGGGCCCCAACCGCACCCCGCAATGCGCGCTGGATTCCGCCGACGCGGCGCTGTACCGGGCCAAGGCGCAGGGCGGCCGCTGCTGCGTGGTCGACCAAGGCCAAGTCATCGCCGAAAGCGAAGGCCTGCAAAGCGCGTCGGTCGCCGCTTGAAGCGACGGCGCCCGCCCGCCGCGGCCGTGCGGGGCCGAATCTCGCCAAATCTGGACGCCGTTCACTGATTTCCGCGCTTCACCACCACGGCATATGGGCCGCATGACAGGCACTCTGAAACAATTAAAGTTATCAGATAACCTGAAAAATCGGCCTATAATCCGCTCATGTTGACCAAGAGCCTCACCCTTACCGAGCAGGTCGCCCGCCAGCTCGCCAGCGAAATCGCCGACGGCATCCATGCCGTCGGCGCGAAGCTGCCGTCCGGCCGTGTGCTGGCCGAACAGTACGGCGTCAGCGCCGCCGTCATCCGCGAAGCCACGGAACGCCTGCGCGCGCAGGGCCTGATCCAAAGCCGGCAGGGGTCGGGCAGCACGGTCGTCTCGCGCACGGGCGCACAGGGCTTTCAGGTGTCCACCGGCATTGCGGTCGACCGCGACAAGCTCGCCAATGTTTACGAACTGCGCATGGAACTGGAAGGCGGCGCAGCCGCGCTGGCTGCGGTTCGCAGCACGGCGTCGGACCTGGACGCCATGGCATCGGCCCTCGCCTCGCTTCAAGCCCATCTGGACCACCCCGAAGCGGGCGTCGAACACGACATCGCCTTTCACGTCGCCATCGCGACGGCCACGCACAACAGCTACTACCAGGACCTGCTGCAATACCTGAACCTGCAGCTGCGCCTGGCCGTCAGCACCGCCCGGTCAAACAGCCTCCTGCAGGAAGGCCTGACCGCCGCCGTGCACCAGGAACACGTCGCCGTGTTCGAGGCCATCCGCGCGCGCGATCCGGACCGCGCCCGCCAAGCCGCCATCCGCCACCTGCAGCAAGCCGCCGGCCGCCTGCAACTCGATCTTCTCTTTCCCGCTGCATCCCACATCTCATGAGCGCAACCGACTTTTCTCAACGGCTGGTCCAGGCTTTGGGCCCCGATACCGTGTTCACCGACCCGGCGGACATCGCCCCGTGGCTGTCCGACTGGCGCGGCCTGTATAACGGCCAGGCCCAAGCTGTCGTGCGTCCGCGCACGACCGCCGAGGTCGCCACATGCCTCGCCCTGTGCCAGGAAGCCGGCGTGCCGGTCGTGCCGCGCGGCGGCAACACCGGCCTGTGCGGCGGCGCCACGCCCGACGGCGGCGCCAACAACGTCGTCATCAGCCTGGACCGCATGAACGCAGTGCGCGCCATCGACACCGTCGCGAACACGATGGTCGCAGAAGCCGGCGCCATTCTCGGCAACCTGCGCCGCGCGGCCCAGGACGCCGGCCGCCTGCTGCCGCTCAGCCTTGCTGCGGAAGACTCCAGCCAGATCGGTGGCAACGTCGCCACCAATGCCGGCGGCGTGAACGTGGTGCGCTACGGCATGGCCCGCGAACTGGTCCTGGGCCTGGAAGCGGTGCTGCCCACCGGCGAAATCTTTCACGGCCTGCGCACCCTGCGCAAGGACAACACCGGCTACGACCTCAAGCAACTGCTCATCGGGTCGGAAGGCACGCTCGGCATCATCACCGCCGTCGCGCTGCGCCTGTACCCGCGCACCGACGTGCGCTCCGTCGTGCTGGCCGCCGTCGAATCCCCGGCGCAGGCGCTGCAACTGTTCGAGATCCTGTTCGAACAATGCGGCGCACGCCTGCAAGCCTTCGAATTCTTCACCGGCGATTGCCTGGACCTGGTGCTGACGCACGCAGAGGGCGTGCAGGAGCCCTTCGAACAACGCTACCCGGCCTACGTGCTGGTGGAACTGGCCGACACCACCGACGAGGCCGCGCTCAACACGCTGCTCGAAAACGTCATCGGCACGGCGCTTGAGCGCGGCCTGTGCCTGGACGCCGCGGTCTCGGCGTCACTGGCCCAATTGCAGACGCTGTGGAAGCTGCGCGAGGAAATCTCCGAAGCCCAACGCGCCGACGGCCCCCACCTGAAGCACGACGTATCGCTGCCGATCGAGCGCATCCCCGACTTCATGCAGTCGGCCGAAGCGCGCGTACGCGCCCTGTACCCCGACATCCGCCCGTTCATCTTCGGCCACTTCGGCGACGGCAACCTGCACTACAACCTGTCCCGCCCGGCAGGCGCAGACCGCAACTGGGTCGCGGAGCATGGGGCGGCGATCACGGATGCGGTGTTGGATGAAGTGAACCGGTACGGGGGGAGTATTTCGGCTGAACACGGAATTGGACAGCTCAAGCGTGAGCATTTCCTGCATAGCAAGGATGCTGTGGAGTTACGGTTGATGCGGGAGATCAAGAAGGTGATGGATCCTGCGGGGATTATGAATCCTGGGAAGTTGTTGTAGGCGTTGGTTTGGATCTTCGGGGGTGGACGGAGCTTTGTCGTGGCGTTAGATCTTCGTGGTTGCTTTAGATCTTTGTAGTTGCAGCGGATCTTCGTAGTTGCTTTAGATCTTCATAGTTGCGTCGGATCTTCGTAGGTCGCCCGACGCCGCGGTCACCGTGGGCACGATCGCCCACGATTGCGGTCCGGAGCCTTCGCTCCGGACTACCCCGTTGTCATCTTCGTCCGCCTTCGGCTCCCTTCAGATTCCCTCGGGCGCATCGACGGCGCTCGCACCCACGGTGCCCGCGACGCCGTGCTGCCAGGGTCTTTGGTATGTGGCGCTTCAAGACCTGTGGTCAGGGCAGGAGATCTGCGGGGCCGCCGAATTGCTGCCGCCCGGGCGGCGGCAATCGGCATCGGGTCGGTCGGACGTCGTGGCGGTGTGCGCTTGCGCGCTGGCGGGGAGCGGTTTGCTGATGGTGCTCTCCGACGGGGGAGGGGCGGTGATGGGCGGCGCGCGTCGAAGGCCAGCTACAACCTGCCCACCTCTACGCGCGCCGCCCATCGAGCACCGGAGTTCAATTGACGATCAATGGCGGTCGTGCCGGAACTTGGGGAGAGCGTTTGCTGCTGCCGGTGTCTGACACCCTCGGGAGGTGAATTCGGCATGAAGCGCCTCTCACCAGGGTGTCAGACACCTTGAGAGGAAGCAGCCACACGCGAAGCGTCATAGCGACGACGCAAGACACTGCGTAAGCCCACGAAGGCCGCCCGCGCGGCCGCCCGGGGGCGGGCACCGCAAGACGTTTCTCTCCCGAACGACTGCGTGCAAGAACGCCAAGAACCCGGCTCGCCCCGCCGCCCGTAAAGGTTCAACCGTAGAGCCCGGTGTGGCGTGGGCCTGGGGCGGGCGGGGCGTTTAGATGCGCCCGACGGAAACCGAAGGGAGCCGAAGGCGGACGAGGTTGAGGACGGGGCAGTCCGGAGCGAAGGCTCCGGACCGCAATCGGAGCCCCGTCCGCCCCAGGCCCACGACGCGCCGGGCGTCTAAAGAACCCGATCCGCCGCAAGCATCAAGCCGCAAGCCGCAAGCGGCAACCCCTTCACGCCATCAACCTAAATCCCCGCCAACAAATCACTGCCGGTGATAAACCTCGCTCCCTTTCCGCACAAACTCCACCGACTTCTCCTGCATCCCCTTCGCCAGCGCTTCCTTCTCGCTGACTCCCTGAGCCGCCGCATAATCCCGCACATCCTGCGTGATCTTCATGCTGCAGAAATGCGGGCCGCACATCGAGCAGAAGTGCGCCACCTTCATCGAATCCTTAGGCAGCGTCTCGTCGTGGAATTCCTTCGCCGTATCCGGATCCAGACCCAGATTGAACTGATCGTCCCAGCGGAACTCGAAGCGCGCCTTCGATAGTGCGTTGTCGCGGATCGCCGCGCCTGGATGTCCCTTGGCCAGGTCCGCCGCATGCGCCGCGATCTTGTACGTGATGATGCCGTCCTTCACGTCCTTCTTGTTCGGCAGCCCCAGGTGTTCCTTCGGCGTCACGTAGCAGAGCATCGCCGTGCCATACCAGCCGATCAGCGCCGCGCCGATGCCCGACGTAATGTGGTCGTAGCCCGGGGCGATGTCCGTCGTCAGCGGGCCCAGCGTGTAGAACGGCGCCTCGTGGCAGTGTTCCAGCTGCAGCTCCATGTTTTCCTTGATCATCTGCATCGGCACATGCCCCGGGCCTTCGATCATCACCTGCACGTCGTGCTTCCACGCCACCTGCGTCAGCTCGCCCAGCGTCTTCAGTTCCGCGAACTGCGCCTCGTCGTTTGCGTCGTAGCCCGAGCCCGGACGCAGGCCGTCGCCCAGCGAGAAGCTCACGTCGTACGCCTTCATGATTTCGCAGATCTCTTCGAAGCGTTCGTACAGGAAACTCTCCTTGTGATGCGCCAGGCACCACTTGGCCATGATCGAGCCGCCGCGCGACACGATGCCCGTCATGCGGTCCGCGGTCATCGGGATGAACGGCAGGCGCACCCCTGCGTGGATCGTGAAATAGTCCACGCCTTGCTCGGCTTGCTCGATCAGCGTGTCGCGGAAGATTTCCCAGGTCAGGTCCTCGGCCTTGCCGTCCACCTTTTCAAGTGCCTGGTAGATCGGCACCGTGCCGATCGGCACCGGCGAGTTGCGGATGATCCATTCGCGGGTTTCGTGGATGTGCTTGCCGGTCGACAGGTCCATCACCGTGTCGCCGCCCCAGCGGATCGCCCACGTCATCTTTTCCACTTCCTCGCCGATGCCCGAGCTGACCGCGGAATTGCCGATGTTCGCGTTGATCTTCACCAGGAAATTGCGGCCGATGGCCATCGGCTCCACTTCCGGGTGGTTGATGTTGGCGGGGATGATCGCGCGGCCGCGGGCGACCTCGGCACGCACGAACTCCGGCGTGATGGCGGCGGGGATGGCCGCGCCGAACGATTGGCCCGGGTGCTGGCGCAGCAGGCGCTTGACCATCTTTTCGCCGTCGGGGCCGCTGTCGCGCAACGTTTGCAGGTAGTGCTCGCGGCGCAGGCTTTCGCGGATCGCCACGTATTCCATTTCCGGCGTGATGATGCCGCGGCGCGCGTAGTGCATCTGCGAAACGTTCGCGCCGGACTTTGCGCGGCGCGGCGGGCGCTGCAGGTCAAAGCGCATCGCTGTCAGCTTGGGATCGGTCAGGCGCGACTTGCCGTAGTCGCTGGTCGGGCCGGACAGCAGCTCCGTGTCGCCGCGTTCCTCGATCCACGCGCGGCGCAGTTCCGGCAGGCCGCGGCGGATGTCGATCTTCACGTCCGGGTCCGTGTAGGGACCGCTACAGTCGTACACCGTCAGCGGCGGATTTTTTTCGCCGCCGAACATCGTCGGCGTGTCGTCCTGTTCGATCTCCCGGAAGGGGACCCGGATGTCCGGGCGTGAGCCCACTTCGTACACGCGGCGTGATTTGGGCAGCGGTGCGACGGCCGCAGCGTCGACTTCGGCGGTCGCGGCCAAAAATTTGGGATTTGCGTTCATGGAAAGCTCCAAGCGAGTGGTTGGAGCCGATCGGGATGGACTCCCGCCCAGGACGTGCGAAGACGCGTGGCGGGAATACGCTCCCAGCATCGGCATTATCCGTACTGGTACGAAGGGACTCTCTCAACACGTCGCCGCCGTGGATGGCGGGACGAGTACCCCTGCGTGAACGCGCAGTATAGAGCCAAGCAGACGCGGCGCATTGAACAATCTGCGAGCACCGTCACAACGCGCGCGGATAGGGCATTTGAACGAGGCTGGTATTACTGCTTTACATTTGGATTCAGTCTAGACAGACACCGCCATGCAGGTTCGGTACACTTTTTTCCACACGCCGCGTGTACAGTCTTAGAGTCTTACCGTCCGGCATCAGCCCACTTAAGAAGGAATCGAGCATGCAACTGAACCTACGCACATTGGCGCCCGCCCTCGTAGTCGTGACATTGGCGCTAGCGGGTTGCAAGACGGCCCCGACTAAGACGTCCGACGCCACGGCCACGCCTCCGGCGGGCCAGCAATCGACCACGCCCGCGGCCGCCGCGCGCGTGGATTTCTATCTGGCCAAGCGCGAACCCGGCGCCGGCCTGCGTGAAGTGAACCTGCCGGACGGCAAGCTCTATCTGCAGGAAACGCCCGTGCTCACGCGCGCCGACTTGACCGATGCCGCCGCGCTGGTGGATCGCCAAGGCCAGAACTTCGTGGGTCTGCGCTTTTCCGAAGCCGGCACCCGCAAGCTGACCGCCGTCAGCACCGCCAACGTCGGCAGCGTGCTGGCCCTGGTGATCGATCAGGAACTGGTTGCCGCGCCGCTCATCGGCGAGCCCCTGAATCGTGGCGTCCTGGCCTTTGGCGTGCCCTCGGCCCAGGCGGCTTCTGAAATCGCCGCGCGCATCCGCGGCGATGCCGTGCCCGCCGCAGGCGGAACGGCACCCGCGCCGGCACCCGCTGCCAAGCCCTGATCTCGGGGTGCGCAAAAAAACCGGCTTACGTGGCCGGTTTTTTTTCGTCTGCATTTTTGTCCTGGAAGGCGCATTCAACGTGCGCGCCAGGCGTCCGCGAGAACGGGACAAATTGGTCCGCCCGATGCGGCTCGCAGTGTCTTGATCTTGAAGCGTGGTCGCGGCGTGGCCCGATATGCAGCGGGCCGCGGGCAGGGGCCGCGATCAGCCGATCTTGCGGCCGCGCGGCTTGATGCCGCGGCGAAGCAGTGTCGTTTCGATGAAGGTCTGGGTTAACGCTTCGAGCATTGCCCGTTCGTCGGGCGTCAGCGATTCGAATTGCGACGGTGAAATGTTGGGATAGGGCCACGGCGCCAGCGGACGGGGCCGGCCGCCGGGGCGCGGCGCCGATTCGGAAACGCCTGATACTGGCAAAGTATTGCTCAGGTCGTAGGCGTCCAGGGGAAGCTCCATGGGACCCTTGCCGGTCTCCAGCCATTCGACTTCGATCTTCAGCACCTGCGCCAGCTTGCGCGCGGATCGGCTTGAATGCCGCAGACCACTTTCGTAGCTGCCGATCGCGCTTTGCGAGATGCGCACCAGACGGGCGAGCGCCTTCTGCGTGTGGCCACGAAGAAGACGCGCATGCTTCAGTCGGTCTGAGAATGTTTTCACAGGGCGATTGAAGCTTGCCGATCTGTCACGTTGGTGGATATAAATAACACTAGGGTGATAACAGAGGGAAGGTCGCATGTGGGAGCGGGGCAGCGTATTTATCGTGCGATCCGAGGACGTTGCGGGGTGCCGGCTGGCCAGTGCGCTGCGCCAATTCGACTGGGACACGCGCGTTTTTGCATCGGTCGACGCCCTGCTCGAACACGTGTCCGCTGACGCGCCGGATCTGCTTGTCGTGCAAGGGCCTTGCGACAGCAAGGCCGATCTTGTTGACCGCGTGCGCCAAGCCGCGCCGGGCGCGCGGGTGGTGTGGCAGGACGGCGGCGCCACCACGGCGCAGCGCGCGGCGGCGCTGGACGCAGGGGTCGACGCCTGCGTGCCGGCGGACATGGAGCTCCTGGAGTGGGACGCGCTGCTGCGCAGCCTGTGCCGGCGCGCGCGGTGCGGGCCGGGCGACTGGCGCGTCGTGGCATTTGGCCGCATGCTGGTGGGCCCTCGCGGCGAACGCCTGCCGCTTACCCTGCGCGAGCGCGCCGTTCTCATCCGGTTGTTCAATGCGCCCGGCCACTGTCTTCATCGCGAGAGCTTCTTTCCGGCGCAAGCGCGCGATCCCCTGGACAGCGCAAGGCGCGTGGACGTGGTCGTGTCCCGGCTGCGCAACAAGGCGCGCCGGTTCAATATCGATCTTCCGTTGCTGGCGGTGCGGGGGTGGGGATATATCCTGCTGCCGCGCCTTCCTACAGCACGACCAGATTGTCCCGGTGCATGAGCTCGGGTTCGGTCATGCTGCCCAGGATGCGCGCGATCTGCGACGAAGGCTGGCGCAGGATGCGGCGCGTGTCGGCCGACGAATAATTGATCAGCCCGCGGGCGCATTCATGGCCCTGGCTGTCGACGCAGGCCACGACGTCGCCGCGGCCGAATTCGCCTTCCACGTCGGTCACGCCGATGGGCAGAAGGCTCTTGCCTTCGCGCAGCAGCGCCTGCACGGCGCCGTCGTCCAGCACCACGCGGCCACGCAGGCGCAGGTGATCGGCCAGCCACTGCTTGCGCGCCGACCACACCGGCACGACCGCCTGCAGTTCGCTGCCGATACACTCGCCCTGGGCCAGGCGCGTCAGCACATTGCGTTCGCGGCCCGAGGCGATGACGGTATGCGCGCCGCTGTGGGCCGCTCGCTTGGCGGCCAGCACCTTGGTCAGCATGCCGCCGGTGCCGATGCCGCTGCCCGCGCCGCCCGCCATGGCTTCTAGCGCGGGGTCGCCCGCCTGGGCGTGCGACATGAACTTGGCTTGCGGATTCTTGCGCGGGTCGGAGTCGTACAGGCCGCGTTGGTCGGTCAGGATGATCAGCGTGTCGGCTTCGATCAGGTTGGTGACCAGCGCGCCCAGCGTGTCGTTGTCGCCCAGCCGGATTTCGTCGGTCACGACCGTGTCGTTTTCGTTCACGATGGGCACGACACCCAAACGCAGCAGGGCAAACAGCGTGCTGCGCGCGTTCAGGTAACGGTGGCGGTCGGCCAGGTCTTCGTGGGTCAGCAAAATCTGCGCGGTGCGCAGGCCGTGTTCGGCGAAGGCGGCCTCATAGGCCTGGCACAGTCCCATCTGGCCCACGGCTGCCGCGGCCTGCAGTTCGTGCATGACGGACGGGCGCTTGCGCCAGCCAAGGCGCGCCATGCCTTCCGCGATGGCGCCGCTGGACACCAGCACGATCTGCTTGCCCTGCTTGTGCAGGGCGGCGATCTGCGCGGCCCAGTGGGCGACCGCGGCGCGGTCCAGGCCTCGGCCTTCGTTGGTGACCAGCGATGAGCCGACTTTGGCGACGATGCGCTGGGCGTGGGTGACGACGGAAACGGCAGGTGATTCAGCAGACATGATGGCGGCCGGCTGCGGCGAAAAAAAGCGTAATCGAAAGGACTGCGATTATGGCTTATTCGTTACCGCCGCGCGGCGCGGCCGGCTTGTCTGCGTCGGTGCGCGTGTCGTCAAAGCGCGGGTCCGGCGCCACGTAGGTGCCTTCGGCCTGATCCTGCGCAAGCTGTTCCTTTTCGCGCTCGGCGTCCAGGTAGTCCTGCAGCGCGTAGATCAGGTCCTGCGTGCCTTCGCCCGACAGGCCCGAGATGCCGAACACCGGACCGGTCCAGCCGTAGAGCTCGAGGAAGCGGCGCTTGGTGTCCTCGGGGTCCGGCACCATGTCCAGCTTGTTCAGGATCAGCCAGCGCGGCTTGGCGGCCAGGTCGGCGTCATAGCGGCGCAGTTCCTCGACGATGGCGCGCGCGTCGGCGACGGCCTGCTCGACGGGATCGGCGTCCGGATCCGGCGTGGACACGTCCACCAGGTGCAGCAGCACGCGGGTGCGCGCCAGGTGGCGCAGGAACAGGTGGCCCAGGCCGGCGCCTTCGGAGGCGCCTTCGATCAGGCCCGGAATGTCGGCCACGACAAAGCTGCGCGACGGCGACGTGCGCACGACGCCCAGGTTCGGGTGCAGCGTGGTGAAGGGGTAGTCGGCGATCTTCGGCTTCGCATTGGAAATGCGGGTGATCAGCGTCGACTTGCCGGCGTTGGGCAGGCCCAGCAGGCCCACGTCGGCCAGCACCTTCAGTTCCATGCGCAGGTAGCGGTGTTCGCCTTCCTTGCCGGGCGTCCATTGCTTGGGCGCGCGGTTCACGCTGGACTTGAAGTGGATGTTGCCCATGCCGCCCTGGCCGCCGGCGGCCAGCACCACCTTCTGTTCGTGCTTGTTCAGGTCGAACAGGACTTCGCCGGTTTCGGCGTCATGGATGATCGTGCCCACCGGCACGCGCAGGGTGATGTCCGGGGCGGCTGCGCCGTATTGGTCCGAGCCGCGGCCGTTTTCGCCGTTCTTGGCGCGGTGCAGGCGTGCGTAGCGGAAGTCGATCAGCGTGTTGATGTTGCGATCGGCCACCGCGTAGATGGTGCCGCCACGGCCGCCGTCGCCGCCGTCGGGGCCGCCACGGGGAATGAATTTTTCGCGGCGAAAGCTCGCCACGCCATTGCCGCCTTTGCCGGCGACCACTTCAATGGTGGCTTCGTCTACGAATTTCATGGTGTATGCGCGTGTAGTGGGTGAGGGCGGGCGTCCACACGGGGAGCCGCCGGGAGGCAAAAGAGAGCTTACTCGCCAATTGCCTTCAAACAAAAAAGCCCTGCCGCACGCGACAGGGCTTTTGCCGTTCGGGAACTGCGGCGGACCGCGTCCCAGACCGTATGCGACCGCGGACGTGAAGTCCGCGGGCTTGCCAACCGATTACTCGGCAGCGACGATCGAAACGGTCTGCTTGTTCAATGCGCCCTTGAAGCCGAATTGAACCTTGCCGTCGACCAGCGCGAACAGGGTGTGGTCCTTGCCCATGCCGACGTTCACGCCAGCGTGGAAGCGAGTACCGCGCTGACGCACGATGATCGAACCAGCGGGAATCAATTCGCCGCCGAATGCCTTGACGCCCAGACGCTTCGATTCTGAGTCGCGTCCGTTCCGCGTAGAGCCGCCGCCCTTTTTCTGTGCCATGTTTAGCTCCTGCTAAGTGGTACCGAGTCGCTTCTTAAGCCGTGATGGCTTCGATGCGGATTTCGGTGTAGTTCTGACGGTGGCCCTGACGCTTCTGATAGTGCTTGCGACGGCGCATCTTGAAGATCTTGACCTTGTCGTGGCGGCCTTGCGCAAGAACCGTTGCCTTGACCACGGCGCCGGAGACGAGGGGCGTGCCAACTTTCAGTTGGTCGCCTTCGCCCACGGACAGCACTTGGTCCAGGGTGATTTCTTGCCCAATGTCAGCCGGTATCTGTTCTATCTTGAGTTTTTCGCCAGCGGCAACGCGATACTGCTTGCCACCGGTTTTTACGACCGCGTACATGGGGTATTCCTTAAATAGGTAAATGGGTTCGTTCGTGCTGCCTGCCCTGCTGGGCAAGAATGCCGTGCTGGCCTGCCGTACCAGTGCTGGTACTAGCGCTTGTACTAGCCGAAAGTCCGCTGAATCAGGACTTGCGATGATGCCAGGCGGCGTGCACGAACAACCGACGTAATTCGGCCATTGCTGACCGAATCCGAGATATTAGCCCGGGACTTTTGGAAAGTCAAAAAGCTGTTGCAGGCTAAGGGCTTAGGTGTGGCGTGCAGGCTTCAGGCGCCCGGAATCACGCGCAGCGCAATGTCGCGCGCCACGCGGCGGATGCCTTCCGTGGCGGCTTGCCGGTGGGCGTCGTCCAAGCGGTCGGTGGGGATGGACGTGCTGACCGCCACCCGCTTGCCCAGCGGCGTCACGCCTACAAAGGCCGCAAAGCACTCGAGACCGGTGGCGACTTCTTCCCGGTCGTGGGCCAGCCCGTGGCGCCGCACGTCGTCCAGTTCGCGGTGCAGGTGGGCGGCATCGGCGATCGTGCGGTCGGTGACGCGGGGCAGGGTCTCGGGCAGCCGGGCGGCCAGGTCGTCGGGCGGCAGGCTGGCCAGCAGGGCCTTGCCCAGCGCGCACGCGTGTGCGGGCAGCCGCAGACCCAGGTCCGACACCAGGCGCACGGGCCGGCGCGCGTCCTCCCGGGCCAGGTAGACCACATCAAAGCCATCGAGCGCGGCCAGTTGCACGACCTCGTTGCAGCGGGCCACGAAGGCGCCGGCCGCCTGATGAAAGGCCGTCTGAAGCCCGTCGTGGCGCAGGTACGCAGCGCCTAGCGCCATCAGTTCCAGTCCGACGATATAGCCGCCGTCCAGGCGCTCGACCCAGCGGCGTTGCTCAAGGCAGTCCAGCAGCAGGTACAGCGTGCTCTTGGGCATCTGGCAGGCGCGGGCCAGCTCCGCGGCCTTTACCGGGGCGGGCCGGCCGGCCAGCACGCGCAGGATGTCGTGGGTGCGGCGGATGGCGGGAACGTCGTAATCGGCGGCCATGATTCCAATATATTGGACAGATATGCAAGATGTTGGACATGATAAATGAAGTCTCCTAGACTGGCTGCGCCATGCCGGGCCAGCCGGCACAGAACACCAGCCCGCCGCCGGCAGGGCACCAACGCGAGGAGACGCCATGAACCCCCATAACCTGCTGCCCGCCGATCTGTCCGACGCCTTGCTCGTGGGCCGCGTGTGGCGGCCCGATCCCGTCGGCGGCCCGAGCGTGGTCGTGGTGCGTGGGGGAGAGGTTGTCGATATCACCGCTACGGCGCCGACCGTGTCCGACCTGCTGGACCATCCCGACCGCGTGTCGCTCGCGCGCCAGGCCAAGGGCGAATCCCTGGGTGACGCGCACGCGCTCATGGATGCCACGCTGCTAGGCGCGCAAGGGCCGCGTCTGCTGGCGCCCTGCGACCTGCAGCCGGTGAAGGCGGCGGGCGTCACGTTTGCCATCAGCCTCTTGGAGCGCCTGATTGAGGAAGAGGCGGGCGGCGACGCCGGCCGCGCCGAGGAAATCCGCGTGCGCATGCAGGCGCTGATCGGCTCCGATCTGTCCCGGCTGCGCCCGGGATCGCCCGAGGCCATCCGCCTGAAAGCCGAAATGCTCGAGCGCGGCCAGTGGTCGCAGTATCTGGAAGTGGGCATTGGCCCCGACGCCGAAGTGTTCTCCAAGACGCCGCCCATGGCCTCGGTGGGCTTTGGCGCGCGGATCGGCGTGCTGCCCGAGTCGCAGTGGAACAATCCCGAACCCGAGATCGTGCTGGCCGTCGACAGCCGGGGCGAAGTGGTCGGCGCCACGCTGGGCAACGACGTGAACCTGCGCGACATCGAAGGCCGCAGCGCGCTGCTCCTGACCAAGGCCAAGGACAACAACGGCTCCTGCGCCATCGGGCCGTTCATCCGGCTGTTCGATGGCGGATTCACGATGGACAGCGTCCGGGGCGCCGATGTCTCGCTGCACATCGAAGGCCCCGACGGTTTCACGCTGGACGGCGTCAGCCACATGCAAGAGATCAGCCGCGACCCGCTGGACCTGGTGCGCCAGACTCACGGCGCGCACCATCAGTACCCAGACGGCTTCATGCTGTTCCTGGGCACGATGTTCTCGCCCACCAAGGATCGCAAGGGGCCGGGCACCGGGTTCACGCATGTGGCGGGTGACCGGGTGGTCATTGCCTCGGAGCGTCTGGGCGCGCTCGTGAACGAGGTGCAGCTGGCCACGGAAATCCCGCCCTGGACGTTCGGCGTGCGCGCGCTCTACGCGAACCTGATGGCGCGCGGCCTGCTGGCGCGCGGGCGCTGATCCGGCCGGGGGATCCGACCGGCTGATCCGACCGGCTGATCCGACCGGCGCGGGGCGCCTGGCGCCGGGCTGCGCGGCCCGGGCCGCGGGCGGCCGGACTTCCCGCGCACTCCCCGTATAATCCGTGGTCGAATCCCCCGCCGACCGCTGGCGGGCCCAGCGGTAAGAGCCGTTACGCGGCTCGCTTCACACTTGTCGGATACGTCTTGAATCTCCCCGCGCTCATTGCCCCCATTGCTGACGATATGAAAGCCGTCGACGCGGTTATCCGCGAGCGGCTGAATTCCGAAGTGGTTCTGATCCGCACGATTGGCGACTACATCATTGGGGCGGGCGGCAAGCGCATGCGCCCGGCCATGGTGCTGATGGTGGCGCGCGCGTTGGGCTACGAAGGCACCCATCACCAGCTGCTGGCCGCGGTGGTGGAATTCATCCACACCGCCACGCTGCTGCACGATGATGTCGTCGACGAATCCGACCTGCGCCGCGGCCGCGAAACCGCCAACGCGGTGTTCGGCAACGCGGCCAGCGTGCTGGTGGGCGACTACCTGTACTCGCGATCCTTCGAAATGATGGTCGAGGCCGACTCGATGCGCATCATGAGCATCCTATCCGAAGCCACCACCGTGATCGCCGAGGGCGAGGTGCTGCAGCTTCTGAACGTGCATGACCCGGACGTCTCGCAAGAGCGCTACCTGCAGGTGGTGCGCTACAAGACGGCCAAGCTGTTCGAGGCCGCCGCCCAGGTGGGCGCCGTGCTGGCCGGCGCCACGCCCGAGCAGGAAGCCGCCGCCGCCGCCTATGGCCGCCATGTGGGCACGGCGTTCCAGCTGGTCGACGACGTGCTGGACTACAGCGGCGACGCCGCCGCCCTGGGCAAGAACGTGGGCGACGACCTGCGCGAAGGCAAGCCGACCCTGCCGCTGATCCGCGTCATGGAAGTGGGCACGCCTGAGCAGCAGCAGCTGATCCGCGACGCCATCAAGACGGGCGACGCCGACTTCGCTGCCGTGGCCGCCGCCATCCAGGCCACCGACGCGCTGGAACACGCCCGCCTGGCCGCCGTGGCCGAGGCCGATCGGGCCCGCGAAGCCCTTTCGATCTACCCCATTTCCCCTTTTCAAAATTCTCTGTTAGAATTCTGCGCTTTCGCGGTGAATAGAGATCGCTAGCCAAAAACGGCGGCGAGATCGGCAGGAAGTTCACCAGGAAAGTGAAGTAATGTTTGGCGGTACTGAGCATCGCTGAATAAGTTGTCAAGATCGGGGCGTAGCTCAGCCTGGTAGAGTACTGCGTTCGGGACGCAGGAGTCGGAGGTTCGAATCCTCTCGCCCCGACCACTTCATGTGGTCGAGAATTCATGAAGGTGTTTCCCGACACCTTTGGCTGAAAGCCGGTATCGCGCAAGCGTTGCCGGCTTTTTTGCATTTGCGCGGGTAAATGCAAAAACTATTTCACAGCGGCCGGTGTCTGACACCCTTGAGTCACTGCGTCTCGCCCGAAGTCATTTCGCTTGGGTGTCAGAACCTTGTATAGCGAGACTTTCCGAATCGCCTGACGAATTATCCGAGCCCCGGCCATTTATTACCGGGCGATGAAAACCCAGGCATGTCTCGTGCTGATAGGGTGCATGCTGATCCCCAGTTTGGTGCGTATTTTTATATTGCCTCACGCAATAACCTAATAAGCAGCCGATCTGGATAATGATTTTTCAGTTTCGTTAAAACGGACCAAGAAAAACGTCTTTTCATATTTGATTACATTGCTCGCAAATTCGATGTTGCGGTTTGTGTAATGAATGTAATTTTTCTAGGGATTTCCCGGGTTTATTACGGGTTGTCCTGATTTATTTCCGCAGCAATAAAAATATTTAGAAAAAAGTTTGCTGTTCGACCCCTCTACGATGCCCAGGCTCGCTACCCAGTCCGTTAACGGGGTACCGAGCCAAATTCATTTTTAGCGATACGTCCGCCCCTATACGGCAACAGTATTTCGGCCTTATGTCGATTTACTCGCTTTGGGGCGTCGATTTCTAGTGTCTGCGACACGACGAAAACAGTGAGGTCCCCCGTGGTAAAGAGAATCGCAGTGTGTGGCCTTGGATATGTCGGCCTGCCCGTGGCAGTGGCATTTTCCAGGCGCTTTGATGTCATCGGTTTTGACGTGGACAAGCGGAGAATCGCACGGCTGAAAGAGGGTGATGACTGGACCGGCGAGATCGAACGCGACGTATTGCTTGCTTCCCCCATGCAGTTCACGGACCAGTTGTCCGAACTGGAAGGCTGCGACTTTTTCGTGGTCGCCGTCCCGACGCCCGTCGACGAAAAGAACAACCCCGACTTTTCCCTGCTGGTCCGTGCGTGCCAATCGCTCGGCCCCGTGCTTCGTCCGGGCTGCATCGTGGTCTTCGAATCGACCGTCCACCCCGGCGCCACCGAGGAAATCTGCGGTCCCGAGCTGGAAAAGGCGTCTGGCCTGCGCTGCGGCGTCGACTTCAAGCTGGGCTACAGCCCCGAGCGCATCAACCCGGGCGACCGCGAGCATCCGCTTGAGAAGATCGTGAAGATCGTTTCCGGCCAGGACGAGCAATCGCTGGAAGTCATTGCCGGCGTGTATGAGCAGATCATCGATGCCGGCGTGCACCGCGCATCCTCCATCAAGGTGGCCGAGGCGGCCAAGGTGTTGGAGAACACGCAGCGCGACATCAACATCGCGCTCATGAACGAGATGTCCAAGATCTGCGGCCTGGTCGGCATCCGTACGTCGGAAGTCCTGGCCGCGGCCGGCACCAAGTGGAACTTCCTGAAGTTCACCCCCGGCCTGGTGGGCGGTCACTGCATCGGCGTGGACCCCTACTACCTGACGTCCAAGGCCCAGGAATTGGGCTACCACCCCGAAGTCATCCTGTCCGGCCGCCGCATCAACGACGGCATGGCCGCGCATGTGGCCTCGCGGCTGGTGCAGCAGCTGGCGCGCAACGGCCGCCTGAACGCCTCCACCCGCGTCGGCATCCTGGGCATGACCTTCAAGGAAAACGTGCCCGACATCCGCAACTCGAAGGTCGTCGATCTTTACAACGCGCTTGGCCAGTACGGCATCACGCCGGTGGCGTGCGACCCCATGGTCGATCCGGAGCAGATGGACCACGAGTACGGCATCAAGCTTGTCGGCCGCGACCAGTTCCGCGACATGGACGTGCTGATCCTGGCGGTGCCGCACCGCGAAACCATGGAAACCATCTGGGAAGACCTGCCGCAGCTCGTCAAGAACGGCGGCATGGTGTGCGACTTGAAGTCCGTCCTGGACCCCAAACGGCTGCCGGCCGACCTCTTGTACTGGACTCTGTAGTTCAGGCGCGTAATCCATACCTACAGGAGAGACCCTGAATGACTGCTTTCACTATCGCTCCGATCGGAACCTGCCGCATCCATACGCCGCTGCGCGATGCCGTGGGCCGCTACCCGATCAAGCTTCAACTCGGCCGCAACTACGGTTTCGTGCACACGGCCGCCGAAGCGCTCCAGCAGGCCCGTTTCATGTTCGGCCAAAGCGACATCCCCGCCGACGTGCAGCGCCTGATCTTCCGTCCGTCCAATGGCGAGCAGGCTCGCCGCGGCACGCACAAGCCGGCCGACCTGTACGTGGTCGAGCTGTCCTCGCGCAAGCTGCTGACCATTGACGGCCATCCCATCCAGTCCAATTACCTGGGCCGCTATTTCAGCGAGTTCTTCGCCGACCGCACGCGCACCCGCGCCTTCTGGTCCATGGCCGCCACCGACCGCCTGGCCGAACGCCGCGCGCAACTCGATCAGGACCCAGTCTTCAAGAGCCTGAGCGCGGAAGACCGCGACCTGCTCGCCCGCGTCGTCAAGCGTGACCAGACGGACGAGGAGATCGAGCAGGAGATGCGCCAGCTCGTCGAGCTGCTGGGCCGCGACAAGATCGTGTTCGTCACCCACGTGAATGCGCTCACGCCGGACAACGTGCCGATCGAACAGCGCCAGCAGCTGATCGCCGCCATTACCGCCGCGGCGCAGCGTATCGGGGTGCCGTGCTACGACCCGACGCCGCTCATGAACAAGATCGGCCAGGCCGAGGCGATGGAAGACGGCGGGCTGGACCTGACCCACTACACGCCGGTCTTCGCTGAGCGCCTGTACACGGACTGGTTCAAGAATTTCATCCGGCCGCGCATGAGCTCCTCGACCCCGCAGACCGCCGTGCCCAAGCTGGGCGCCGAGGAAAGCGTCGAGCGCATCGAGAAGCTGTGGGACTCGGGCGAACTGCGCGAAGCCTCGCGCCGTGTGCGCGACGTGCTGCGCCGCTACCCGGGCCTGCCGGATCACGTGGTGCTGTTTGCGCGCATCCAGGAAGAGCTGGGTGACTACGAAGGTTCGCTGGCGCTTCTGACCAGCGCCGACGGCACCCTGGCCTCGGGCAGCAAGGCCGAGCAGATCCTGATGCGTAACCAGTTCAAGCTGGGCCGCTACGACGTGGCGTACTCGCTGGCAGCCGGCCTGCTGGGCGACGAAATCGAAACGCCGGAAATCGTGCGCATCGCGGCGGTGTCCGCGGGCCACCTGGGCTATGTCGACGAAAGCCTGGGCAACTGGAAGCAGCTTTTCCGCATCAGCGCGCCGGGCGACGCCATGTCGCTGGAAGCGGCCGACACCGTACTGTCGCTGTTGCAGACGGGCGGCGACATGGAAGCGGCGATTCGCTGGGTCCAGGAAGTCCGCGCGGCCAATCCCAGCTACGGTCGCGGCTTCGCGGTCCTGTGGCGCGACCGGCTGCTGGCCGGCGACCGCGACGCGCTGCGCGATCTGGCGAACGAGCAGCCCAAGCTGGAAGAGGGCGACGCGCTGGAATTGGTCAAGGAAGCCTCGTGGCGCGGTTGCATCGTGGCCGCGGCGACGCTGGCGGCCTCGTGCAACCTGGCCAAGAGCGAGCAGGAAGACATCAGCGGCTGGTTGCAGGCGCAATCGGCAACGTGGGCCGAAGAAGGCAACCGCGCGCTGGAGGAAGGACGCCTGCGTGATGCGGCCGAACGCATCTGCGCGCACCGTCTGCTCAACCCCGACGCGCTGACCGGCGCACGGGCGCAGCGTGCATTCGAACGCGCCATGCGCCTCGGCGCGCGGGCCGCGCTGGTGGCGGGCAACCACAAGGAAGTGATCGACCTGACCAACCTGGCCATCGACACGAACGTGGACTTCCCCGAGCTGCACGCCATGCGTGGCCGCGCCGCCGACGCGCTGGGCGACAAGAAGACGGCCATGCGCCATCTGGAAGTGGCCGCCGCCGGCGAGTCCGCCCCGTTCAGCACGAAGCTGCACTTTGCCCGCGTGGCCTTCAATGGCGGCTGGTTCGGTGAAGCCATCGACGCCTACAAGGACGTGCTTGCCCATCCGGGCGCCGACCAGAGCGCCAAGGACGAAGCCGAGCGCCAGTTGGGCCGGTTGGGACCGCGCGCCATCCGCGGCGCCCGCGAGCTTCTGTCGAATGGCGATCATCAGGGCGCATGGAAGCTGCTGGATCGCGTGGCCCAGTCGTGGCCCGGCATGCCGGAGGTCGATCACGAGAAGCGCCGCATCCTGGCCTATCTGTACGCCGAGGCGCGCGCCCTGGATTCGTCCAGCACGACCGAACGCCTGGCGCTGGGCGAACGTATCGTCTCGCTCGTGCCTGACGATCCCATCGGCCTGCGTCTGGCCGCAGTGGGCGCGATGCGTCTGCACCGGTTCGAACAGGCCCTGCCGTACTGGAAGACGCTGCAGGAGCGTTCCGAGAACCCGGCGCAATACGACAGTTACATCGAGCGCTGCCTCGCGTGGATCGAAAAGATCAACCGGAGAAAGGCAGCATGAATCCGCCACTGATTACCGAGCGAGCGGACGCCAAGTCCGAACTTCAGCAAGTTCAAGCGCAGTTGGAGGAAATCGTTGCGGCATCGGTGCGGGTTCAAGTCGCTCAGGAAAACCTGGCGCGGGCCAAGGAGCTTGCCCGCGGCCACATGCAAGACTCGAAGGTCCGGTTCCTGCTGCTTCGCCTGCAGGAATCGGCGGGCCTGAACGAAGGCATGGCCGAGCAGTGGACGACGCTGCTCGAGGAATGCCCGGATGACCTGCAGATCGTGCGCTATTGCGCGACGCGGCTGGTGAAGGAGCGGCACCTGGACGACGCCATGGCGCTGGTCGACCGTCACCTGCCCGCGTCCACGACGAATCCGGACCGCCTGTTCGCGCGGGCCAAGCTGCTGAGCGACATCCGCGCGCACGAGCAGTCCGACGCGCTGTTCCGCAGCCTGATCTCGCAGCACACGGATCGCAACATGCGGGTGGAGTTCGCCAAGCGCCTGCGCAAGCGCGGGCTTCTGGCGGACGCCTGGGAGGCGATCGCACCGGTGGCCAAGCACCTGACGCCAGGCAGCAAGGCGGCCGAGCTGGCCGAAGGGCTGGCCAGCGACTACGCGTTCTATCAGCGTTTCGAGTCCGAAGAGGCCTTGGCCGGCAAGGACGTGCGCATCATTTCGATGAAGCACGCGATCCTGCATTTCCGCCATCGCAAGCTTGCCGAGAACACGCCGGAAAAGGCCGTGTCGGTGGCGCTGGTCACCGGCAGCCTGGGACCGGGCGGGGCCGAGCGCCAGCTGACCCGTCTGGCCGGCGAACTGACCCGTCTGGCGGCTTCGCCGGAACAGCAGCCGCCCGACATCCTCATGCGCCCCAAGAAGGTCGAGGTGCTGGTCAAGCAGCACACCGAGCCGTCCGGCGTTTCAAAGAAGCAGGATGATTTCTTCCTGCCGGTGCTCATCAAGGCGCAGATTCCCGTCACGGAGATCAACCGCCTGCCGGCGATCTCGGTCGCGCACCAGGCCCTGCCCGAAGGCAGCCTGGGCCGCCTGCTGGAGCAGCTGCCGCCGCCCGTGCACTACGGCGTGACGCGGCTGGCGCCGGTGCTGCGCGCGAACCGGTTCGACGTGGTGAGCCTGTGGCAGGACGGCACGTGCCTGTTCGGCGCCCTGGCCGCGCTTCTGGCCGGCACGCCGACGATCCACCTGGTGTTTCGCGGCCTGCCGCCGAACATCCGCAAGGACCGGTTCCGCGAAGAGTATCCCGAGCTGTACCAGGCGCTGGCGCAGGTGCCCGGCGTGGTGTTCGTCAGCAACAGCCGCAAGGCCGCGGAAGCGTATGCCGAGTGGCTGGACCTGCCGCTCGAGCGCTTTCACATCCTGTACAACGGCGTGCCCGACCTGGCGACCGATGCGTCGGACGCCGACAAGGAAAAGTGGGAAGCCTTCCAGGCGCGCACCCAGGACGCCACGGAAACGATCGGCGGCGTGTTCCGCCTGGAACCCGACAAGCGTCCGCAGCTCTTCATCAAGCTGGCGGCGCTTTACCTGAAGGAGCGGCCACAGGCGCGCTTCTTCCTGGTGGGCGACGGGCGCCTGCGCGAGAACATCGAAGCGCTGGCGCAGGAACACGACGTCCTGGACCGGCTGCTGCTGGTGGGCCTGTCGAACCACGTGGGGTTCTGGTATTCGAAGATGGACGCCAGCGTGCTGCTGTCGCGCTACGAGGGCCTGCCGAACGTCCTGATCGAGGCGCAGCTGCTGGGCGTGCCGGTGATTTCCACGCCGGCGGGCGGGGCAGAGGAGTGTTTCGTCGAGGACGAAACGGGTCACCTGCTCAGCGACGTCGATCACCCCGACATGCACGAGGCGTACAAGAAGGTCTTGAACATGGTGGATCAGGTGCGCAGCAATGCGGACCTGCGGGCACACAGCCGCCAGCGGGCGCAGAAGCTGTTCTCGCTGGATGCGATGCTGACCAAGTTCATGAGCATCTGCATGCCCGCCATGACCGAGTCCCAGAACGACGAGCGCATCGACGTGGCGCCCCAGCGCCGCATGCTGGCGTAGTCGGCAGTTGTTCTTTTTCAAGTTGTTGACGCTGAAGGATCTTATGCAAATGAACGTCCCGGCCCTGGGATCGCGGCGACACGCGACCCTTGCCCTGCTGCTTCTGGCAGCGCTGACACTCTCGGGTTGCCAGCTCCCACGGTCCGGCCCGATGCTCAGCGAAATGACCGGTGCTCACGATGACAAGGACGTCATCGTGATGCCCGTGTCGCGTGAACTGGCGCAAAAGAGCAGGGTGCCCGACGTGGCCGATTTTCCTGTTCGCTACCGCGATCTGACGCAAGCCGGATTCGACAAGCTGGTGCCGGGCGACGGCATCAACGTGCGCGTCTGGGAGCGCGGCGGGCTGGGCGTGTTTGCCACGGACCCCTCCGGCGTCAGCGACCTGGGCAACCAGGAGATCGATCGTTCGGGCCATGTCTCGTTCCCGATCATCGGCAAGTTCCGCGCCGAGGGCATGACGCTTGGCCAATTGCATGACGCCATCGTGGCGCGCCTGAGCAAGCTCGTGGTCGGCGCGGACGTCAGCGTCACGCGCGCGGCCGACGCCCGCGGCCAGATGGTGACGGTGCAGGGCAACCTGACCAAGCCCGGCATGTACCCCATCACGCAGACCGCCCAGCGCCTGAGCAGCGCGCTGGCGCAGGCCGCGCCGGTGCAGACCAATCCCGAGCAGCTCATCATCAGCCTGCGCCGCGACAATCAGGTCGCCTCGGTGCGGCTGGCGGACATCTACCGCAATCAGAACAACGACATTCTTCTGCGCTCGGGCGATGTCATCACCGCCTACGATGCCAAGGAATTCCTGACCGTGCTGGGCGCGGCCGGCCAGCAGGGCCGGGTCGAGATCAGCAAGCGCAACTACAGCGTGCTGGACGCGCTGGCCGATTCGCGCGGCCTGGACGACAAGCTGGCCGACCCGCGGTCGGTGTTCCTGTTCACGCCCGCGAGGGCGGGGGCCGAAGGCAAGCCGGACCTGCTGCCCGTCGTGTACCAATTCGACCTCACGCGGCCGGAGCAGGTGGCGCTGGCGCGCGAGTTCACGGTGCATGAAGGACAGGCGATCTATATCTCGGACGCGCCGTTCACGCAGGTGCAGAAGGTGTTGTCGGCCTTCCGCGTCACGATGAGCGCCGGCTTCAGCGCCACGCGAGCCATCGACAGCGATTCGGGCGGCGGTTCGACCGGCGTAGCCCAATAGCGCGTCCATGAGCGTCCATGAGTAACGAGGATCGGATCAAGGGCTGGCGCTCGCGCCGCAAGGAAAGCAACTACACGGTAGGGTCTGGCGTCGCCAACTGGCGGCTGGACCCGGCCGCGCTGTTCGAGGCCAAGGCCCCGCCGGCCGTGCTGTTCAAGCCGCTATTGGCCCGCCTGCAGGGCGAGCCGCACGACTCCGTGGCGGCGCGGCGGGCGGTGTACGAGGCCGTGCAGGCGGAGCTGGATGCCGAGATCGCGCGCAGCGCGGTCGACGAGTCCCTGGCCGATTTTTCGCGGCGGCGCCTGCGCATCATCGTGCGCCTCCTGGAGCAGGACATCCGCGCGGGCGTGGACGTCTTCGCGCTGGGCTACATGCCGGCCAAGCTGATCGCCGAGGACGAGCGGCTGGCCGCCGCCCATGCGCGGCGCGTGGAGCGGCGCAAGCAGGACGAAGCACGCGAAGCGCGCCGCCATGCGTCGCGCAACGACATCGCGCTGGAGATCGAGGTCCCGCAAAGCGAGGCGGGCGACCTGGCCATCCTGCGCGACCGGCTGCGCACCCTGCATGAAGGGCATTCGGACGATACGGCCGGCCACCGGCCGATCGGCCGCACGCTGATGGCGATGTTCATCTATCAACTGCGCGTGATGCACGGCGAGAGCCGCATCGCGCTGGTGTGGGCGCTGGTGGGTCCCGTGGTGCTGCTGACGCTGATTTCGTCGCTGTACATCCTGATGGGCACGCACTACATCCTGGGCATGGACGTGCAGACGTTCTCGCTGCTGGGCGCGACGACCTGGATCATGTTCCGCCAGATCGCGTTTCGGAGCAGCACGGCCTATGTCTCGGCGCGTGGCCTGTTGAACTTCCAGGGCGTCACCCCGCTGATGTGCGCGCTGGTGCAGGCCATGATCTATGTATCGGTGTATCTCGTGGTGTTCGGGGTGCTGATCACCGCGGGCCATGCGATCGGGCTCATCACGCTGCCCAAGAGCTGGGCCGGCTTCATCCTGTTTGTCGTGCTGATGGGCGTGGCGGGCGCGGCGATGGGCGTGCTGTTCGGGTCGATCGCGACGTTCTGGCATTTCTTCCTGCGGCTGGCGCCGATCATCGAGCGCTTTCTCCAGATCTTCGCGGCCGTGTTTTTCGTGTCGGAGCAGTTTCCGGAGCAATTGCGGCCGTGGTTGCTGTGGTCGCCGCTGGCGCACGGCATGCAGTTGCTGCGCTCGGCGTACTTCCAGGCGTACGAGTCGCACGACGCCAGCCTGGGTTATTTCCTGACCTCGCTGGTGTTCATGATGGTGATCGCCCTGGTGGCCGAGCGCCTTGCCCGTCCCAATGTCCAGCCGATGTGAGGGTGACCAATGATTCATCTCAATGGCGTAACCGACGAACCCTATGCCTTCGGCAGCAGGCTGCCGCTGCTGGCCAACGCCACGCTCGACATTCCGGCCGGGCGGTATGCCTTGCTGTCGCCCGCGCCGGAAATGCACCGCCAGCTGGTGGACGTGCTGTGCTGCCTGCGGCCGCCGCGGCAGGGTTTCGTCAAGCACGACGGCAACGTCTCCTGGGCGATTGGCCGCCAGGGCTTCATCCGCGGCAAGGCCAGCGGCCTTGCCATGATCGATTTCGTCAGCGAGATGTACGAGATCGATGCCGACGCGACGTACGAACTGGTCGCGGACCTGATCAGCGATTCCAAGATGCTGGCCAAGCCCATGGAGCATTGGCCGCTCTACGTGCGGCAGGAGTTCTCGTTCGCGCTGGCGCTGGCGCCCGCGTTCGATGTCTACGTGATCGAAGGGAGCATTCCCTTCGAGCCTTGCCGTTTCACCCGGCTCTGGCTGGCTCTGTTCGAAGAGCGGCTGGTGGGCCGGACACTCATTTTTTCCAGTTATCGCCAGAATCAGTTGGCGGATTATTGCTTCAAAGGCTTGATCTATGAACGAAGCGCGCTCAGCATCGACGACGACCTCGACCAGTGCCTCCGCAGGTATCCCCCGCGACGATCTCGGAGCGACTCCGGCACAGGCGACGACGTCCTCGGAGGCGGCTTCGACGAAGGCCAGCTCGGCTTCTGAGGGCGGATCCGAGATCGAACGCCGCCGCCGCGAGCGGCAATCGGCGCTGCGCGAGCGCCGGCGCCATCGCTGGGTCAACGCGCTGATCGTCCTGGTGCCGGTGGTGCTGGCGCTGATCTACCTGTCCTTCGTCGCCACGCCGCGCTACGAAGCCGAGTCGCGCTTTTTCGTGCAGTCGGCGTCTAACCAGCAGGGCGGCGGGGGCGCGGCGGCCAGCCTGCTGACCACGGGCAACTCCGGCGGCATGCTGGGCGGCTTCGTGGACGGATGGGCCGTCGCGGACTTCCTGAAATCGCGCGACAGCATGCAGCAGCTTGACCGCAAGGTCGGCCTGCGGCGTTACCTGATGAACGACGGACTGGATCCGCTGAACCGCCTGGCCGAGGACGCCAGCGAGGACGATCTGTACCGCGCCTATCAGGCCTCGGTGCACGTCTCGTTCAACGCGCTGGAGCAGATCGATGTGCTGCGCGTCAGCGCGTTCTCGTCGGAAGACGCGGCCACGCTGTCCAAGGCGCTGATCGGCCTGGCCGAGGAATTCGTCAGCTCGATGAACGAGAAGGGGGTGGCCGACAAGCTGAAGGTGAGCGAGGAGTCGGTCAAGCTGGCCGAGGAAAAGGCGTTGGCGGCGCGCGATGCGCTGACGACCTGGCGCACCAAGCACGGCAACATCGATCCCAGCGCAACAGTGTCGATGCTGCTCAACCTGTCCAGCCAGCTGGAAGGCGAGCTGAGCACCGCGCAGATCAACCTGGACAAGATCCGGGCGCTGGATAACAAGGACCATTTCATGCTCAAGCCTGCGCAGATGCAGGTGGCGGCGCTGAAAAAGCGGCTGGCTTCCGTGCGCCAGCGCCTGAGCGGCGACGGCAATACGGAAGCCAAGCAACTGAAGGAATACGAGGCGCTGCGTAATGCCCAGGTGTTTGCGGATTCCAACCTGACGCTGGCGCAGCAGTCGTACCAGCAGGCGATGACGGACGCGCTGCGCCTGCAGCGGTATCTGTCCATCATCGCGCAGCCGGTTCCGACCGACCGCCCCAGCAGCCCGCGCACCGGCATTCTGCTGTTGCAGGCCCTGGCGCTGGGATTTGTGCTCATGTTCATCGCCCGCGTCGCGATGGCTTTGTTGAGGGGGCTGCGTCATGGTTGAAACGGTCGTTGGAAACTCCCCGCCGCAAGCCGGCGCCGAACCCAAGGACGCCACGGCGCGCCTGCGTGACGTCATCGGACAGATCCGCGCCTCGGCAGACCCGGCGCGCGACATGACCGCGCTGGAGCCGGCGCTGCGGCCGGCGAAGGATGGCTGGCGTGAGGTCCGGCGCCTTCTGGTGTCGCCGTACGTGAAGGAGGGCAAGCTGGCCCCCGCCGTCGCGGCGCTGGAGACGCTGATTGCCGTGTATCCCGACCGGGCCGACGACAGGCGCCTGCTCGCCAGTCTGCTCGCCCGCCTGGAGCAATGGGACAAGGCCATTGCGCAGGCGGACGCCGCCGCCGGCATCGAACCCGGCAATGCGTCGCTGCATGCCGCGCGCATCCAGCTGCGCGTGCAGGCGGGGCGCGTGCTGGAGGCGGCGGAAGTCGCCCGCACGACCCTTGCGCTTGCCCAGAGCGCGCCGGAAGATGCGTATTCGTGGCTGATGGCCTTCGTGCGCAACGGCGATGTGGCCGAGGCAGCGGGCATCGCGGCAGCGCTGGACCCGGACAACCTGCCCAATGCGCGCGTGGCCACGATGGCGGTGCGCGCGTTGCTGACGGACCGCCGCAACGCCGCGGCCATTCGTCTTGGCGACGCCGCCTTGCGCGCGGGCCACGACTGCGCGGCGCTGCGATCGTCGCTGGGGCTGGCGCATCTGCGGCGCGGCACCGAGGAAGATCGCAAGACGCATGCGCTGGCGCACTTTGAAGCAGGCCTGAAGGCCGCGCCCGACGACGTGCGGCTGCTGACGCTGCATGGTGAAACGCTGCTGCGCGCCGGACGCTACAAGGATTCCGTGGCGCCATTGGCGCGCGCCATCGAATTGGCGCCCGATCTCGAACAGACGCGTGGCCTGTATGCCCGGGCGCTGCGCTACACCTTGCAGTACGACGCGGCGGCCGAGCAGATGATGTTCCTGCTGAAAAAGTCGCCGGACAACCTGCTGTGGCAGCGGTCCGCCATTGGCGCGCTGTCGCAGGCCGGGCGCAAGGACGAGGCCGAGGCGCTGTTCGAGCAATACGTGGCCAAGCGCGGCGCGCGGCTGCCGGAGACCTTCCAGGAAGCCTTGGCGCGCATGGAAGCGCAGCTTGACACCGCACCCATTCCGCAGGCGCGATTGGACTGGGCCTGGTCGATGCGCGGCGACACCAGCATCGACCGCGCCACGTGGGAGCGCCGCGCGCGCTGGGGACACATGATCGACCATCTGCTGTTCGATTGGCTCGAATGCCGCGAGGAACGCGTCGAAGAGGCGATGGCCATGCTGGGTGAGCTGGACACCGGCGAGCGCTTCTTTGCGCCGCTGCTTGCCGCCGGCCGCGGTGTCGTGGTCGCCACTGCCCACGTCGGTCCAATGTATGCGGGCTTGATGGCCCTGGAACTGGTCGGCATCCCGTCGCGCTGGCTGGCGTCGGCGCCCAGCATCGCCCGCAGCAGCTACGCCGAGGCGCTGATCTCGACGGCCGACCAGACCGAAGCGCAGGTCGCCAAGGCCTGCATGCGCGCGATCAACTCGGGATTCGTGCTGTGCCTGGCGATCGACGGCGCGGCCAATCCCGCCGCGCCGCGCACGACGTTCGAAGGACAGGACGTCACCTATTCCGGCTTTGCGGCGCATCTGGCGCACCGGATGGGCGTGCCGTCCGTGTTCTACGCGCCGCGCTGGGAGAACGGTCAGGTGGCCTACACGCTGGAAATGCTGCCGGCCGCCAATCCGGGCGAGGAGGCCGACGCCTACGCGCAGCGCTGGCAGAAGGCGTACTTCGAGCGGCTGCGCGAGCACCTTGCCGGCCCGCCGGAAAACCTGCGGCTGAGCGGCGGCATCTGGCGTCACGTGACGGCCGCGGATCCGTCCGCGTGACGCACAGGGAGCAATTTGTGATGCGACTTCAAAAGACGATGATGATCGGGCTGCTGGCGCTGGCCGGCCTGCATGGCGGCACTGCGGCAGCAGCCGAGCCGTGCAAGGCGCCGGACGAGCACTGTCCGTTCGTCTCGGCGTTGCTGGCGCAGCGCGAAGGGTATGGGGCCAAGGCGACGGGCGGCCTGGGCGGCAAGTTCATTGAAGTGACGTCCGACCAGGACGCCGGCCCCGGCACGCTGCGGGCAGCGCTGGCGCAGGCCCGCAAGGGGCCGACGTGGATACGCTTTGCCTCGGACATGACCATTGTCCTGAAGTCGCAGTTGCGGGTTCCGTCCAACACGACCATCGATGGCCGCGGCAAGCGGGTGGCCCTGATCGACGATGGCCTGGGCGTGTATGGCGCGAAGAACGTCATCCTGACGCACCTGACCATCGACGGGCGGCTCACCCGCCTCACGCAGGCCGTGAACGTGGCCAACGACAGCCGCGACGTGTGGGTTGACCACATGGATCTGTCGCGGATGTCGGATCGCCTGTTGAACGTGAAGAACGGCTCGACCGACGTGACGATCTCGTGGACCAAGTTCCACAATTCAAACAAGGTGATGCTGCTGAACAACATCACGTCCAAGAACCTGTTCCAGAACTACGAGCGCGATTCGATTGCACGTGTAACGTTGCATCACAACTATTTCTTCAACACCGTGCAGCGCAATCCGCGCGCGCAATTCGGCACCTTCCACCTGTTCAACAACCTGCTAGAGAACTGGGACTTCTACGGCATGAGTTTCAGCCTGGAGGCCAAGGCGCTGGTGGAAGGCAACATCTTCAACAACGATGCCCAGCGCAAATGCGTGGAACCCGAGTTCTTTCCCACCGTGGAAGGCATCAATGTCAATTATTGTCGCTATATCCCGATTGCGCCGGCGCGCAGCGCATTGGAAAATGGCGACTCCGATCGCGGGGCCTATGAAAGGCGCAAGGAGGATCACGGGTACACTCGCGACTTCAAGGCGTTTCTGCGTCTGAAAGACAACCTGTACCTGGGCGATGCGAAGCCGGTGCTGCAGGATTACCGCCCCGAGTCGGCGCCCACGCCGCCGTATTGTTACGGCTACGAGAAGGCGACGCCCGAGCTGGCCGAGAAGATCCGCAAGTTTGCGGGCAATACATCGGGCGATACGCCCCTGCCGGCCTCACGCACGGGTGCGGGTTGCCAGGCTGAAAGTCATCGGCCAGGGTCTTGATTTCAGAGTTTTCCGATTGCGCGCGGTTCTGCAAGAAAGCAGGATGTCGCGCGAGATTTCACCAAGTGAGTGGCCATGGCCGATGTCGTCGTATTCGTTCGTAGCAAGTCGCGCTACGGCGACCAGATAGTGGCGTATCCCGCGCTGTATCAAGTCAAGAAATTGTGGCCGGACAAGCAGGTGCGCGTTGTGTCCCGATTTGCCGTCGAGGACTTTTATACGCAGCTGCCGTGGGTGGACCAGTTTGTCCGCGCGGACGCGTTCGGCGATCAGGTCCGGGCGCTTCCGCGGCGCGCCAGCGCGTCGTTGACCCTGCATCATTCCAGCGAGCGCTTTGCCGTAATCAACCTGCTGCGCCGTCCCCCGATGCGCCTGGGCTTCAGCAACCGCCGCCTTGGCGACTGTGTCTGGACGCATTCGCACGTCAAGGACATCCGCGAATACATCGGGCTGGCAAACCTGCGGCTGCTGTCCACGGTGCAGCACCACGACCCCGAAGTCATCGCGCGCCAGTGCTTCCTTGAAATCGCACGGCCCTGCGCGGACAAGGTGCAACCGGCCGACATCGTCTTCATCCCGGGCGGTGGCGCAGGCAAGTTCAAGCGGTGGCCGGTGGAGCATTACGTTGCGCTGGCCGATCTGCTGCAGGCGCGGCTGGGCGGCGGGGCGACGTTCACGTTTGTGCTGGGGCCGGCTGAAGCGGCCGAGCGCGAACGCCTGCAAGCCCTGCAGCGGGCGGACTTCCGGCTTGAGAGCTGCCGGCCCGTGGCCGAGCTGGTCGCGCTGATGCAGCACGCGCGCCTTATCGTCTCCAACGATTGCGGCCCCTCCCATATCGCGCAGGGCCTCTGTGTGCCCTATGTGGGCGTGTTCAACGAATCCAACCCCGAATGGTTCTGGGCCCGCGAGTACACTCGCGACGTCGTGCCAGAAGCGGGATTTTCGAATATCGATTCGATTGAGCCGGGGCGTGTGCTCCAGGCTTGCATGACGGTATTGGACAAGTCCCCGCAGCGACCCGGGCTTGATCGGTGCGCCGCTTAGCCGATCACTAGCCGGCGCCTTGCGCGCAAAGCAATAAAAAAAAGGCCACCTGCGAAGGTGGCCTTAGTGCTTGGGCGACCGGGGCGTCCCGGTCGCGCCGTCATCACACCCCGATCGGACCGCCGTCGGCACGGCGGATCACCACCGTGGACGAACGCGGGCGGACGACGCCCGTGGTGGCGACGGTGGCGTCATCGGTGTCGTAGGCCGGCCAGTTCACCGGATGCTGGATGTTCAGGAAGACGCTGGTGTAGTCCGGCGTGAAGGCAAAACCGGTCACCTCGGCTTCGTTCGGTCCGATGAAGAAGCGGCGCAGGTCGGCCTGGTTGGTCGCATTGATTGCCGGGCCCGTGCCGGTGCTGTTGGCCAGGGCGCCGGGGATCACGGCCAGCATCTGGTCGTTGGTCGCGCGGGCCACGTCGTTGTTGCGGCCGCCGTCGATGCCGTTGTCGGTCTGGATCCACAGGATGCCGCGCGGGTCGAACCCCAGGCCGTCCGGGCTGGCAAGCTGGTTCAGCGCGGTCAGGCCGGAACGGTTGGTGTCGGCATCGGCGCCGGCGTTCGAACCGAACACGAAGATGTCCCACTTGAACTTGGTCGAGCCCGGCTCGTCGTGCCAGCGCACGATGTGGCCGTTGACGTTGTTCAGGCGCGGGTTGGCCGGGTTGGTGCCGCGGCTGGCATTGCGGCTGGTGTTGTTCGTCAGCGTCAGGTAGATGTCGCCGTTGGTCGGGTGCGTGGCCGTCCATTCCGGGCGGTCCATCGGCGTGGCGCCGACGAAGTCCGCTGCGCCGCGCGTGTTGATGATGATGTTTTCCAGGCTGCCGAATTCGTCGGCCAGCGTGCGGCCGCCCGCGCCCACGGTCGTGCCGACGAGCGGGATCCATTGGCCCGTGCCGTCGGCGTCAAAGCGCGCGACGTACAGCGTGCCCTTGTCCAGGTACTTCGAGCCCACGGCGAGGCGGTCGGTGCGCTCGGCATCCTTCGGATCCCACACGGCTTCCGACACGAAGCGGTAGATGTACTCGAAACGGGAATCGTCGCCGCTGTAGAAGGCGAGCGGCTTGCCGGCTTCGGGCATGGCGTAGGCGCAGCCTTCGTGCGCGAAGCGGCCCATCGCGGTGCGCTTGGTGGCGATGCTGTTTTCGTTGAACGGATCGATCTCGACCAGGTAGCCGAAGCCGTTGACTTCGTTGCGCCAATCCTGCGTGAAGTCGGCGCCGGTCTCGGTGACGTTAAAGCGCGCGAACTCGCCCTGGACTTCCAGCGGATCGTTGGCGCCCGTTTCCCATTGGTAGCGGCCGGCGGTATCCGGCACGCCCACGCGAAGCTGGTGCGCGGGTCGCGTGCCGGTGTTCACGAAGCAGGCGGCCCAGTTTTCTTCAGCGGTGATGTACGTGCCCCACGGGGTGAAGCCGTTGCCGCAGTTGTTGTTGGTGCCACGCACCATCGTGCCGGTGGGCGAGTACGGGGTCTTGACCCAGTCCGTGCCGCCGACCGGGCCGGCCAGTTTCATCGGCGTGGCCGACGTGAAGCGGCGGTTGTAGCGCGAATTGTGAACGATGTTCCAGCGGCCGTTTTCCAGGCGCACGTGCAGGATCGCCACGCCGTGCGCGTTGATCTCCTTGCGGATTTCCTCGATGGGACGCACGCCTGCGACGTTCGTCGGGCCGTTCGGGTGCAGCGCGCCCTGGTCGATGTATTCGTGGTTGATCGCCAGCAGACCTTCGGTGGAGCTGCCGTTGATCGGGAAGAAGTGCATGCCGTCGTGGTGCATGCCGGTGGAGTTGAGCAGGTCCGTCGAGCTGTTGTTGCCGTTGCGGTCCCAAGGATTGGCGTTGTCGTTGAACGGCGTGCCCCACGGCGCGAACACGTGGGCGGTGTAGCCGGCCGGCACGACACAGGCGTCGGTCATGGAGGTGGGCAGGGACTCGAAGCCGAGCTTGATCGGAGCGGCAGGCTGCTCGCCGCCGGGCACTTCGGGCGCGGGATTCTGGCCGCCGTTGCCGGCGTCGTCGTCATCGTCGTCGCTGCCGTTACAGCCGGCCAGGCCCAGGCTGGTCATCGTCGCGAACGCGGCGGCGATGCCGCCGCGCATCACCATGCGGCGGGACATGTTCTTTTCGAGGATCTCGCTGAACGGGGTGCTCTGGCTGGGGTTGCGGACAGTCTTGTCGGAGATGGACTTGCTCATTGGAACTCCTGGCTTTGGGTCTGATGCCCGATGGGGACGAGCAATACTAGAAGTCCGAAATGAAAGGTTAATGACAGAGCTCTGAAATTGCGGCGCGCGGCAAGCGCGTGGCCAAAAACAAATGGCTGACCCCGCATGCGCGGGCGTCAGCCACGGGACCCGATAAGGCAGGCGCGTCTATCTGTTCTCGTCGTCCATCGTCAGCGCGCCGTCCTTCATGATGCCTTGCGCGATCTCTTCGGCCGACTTGCCGGCAAAGCCGTGTTCGCCGGCGGTGATGCGCAGGCTGTCGCCTTCCAGCGGACTCATCAGCGTGGCCGAAGACAGGAGAATGCCGTTCGCGCGGAACTGCACGCGCTGGCCCACGCGCTCGCGCGTGAAGTTCGCCAGCGCCTTGCTGCTGTCCGGCTTGAGCTTGATGTCGACAATGCGGGCGTTGGTGTGCGGATCGGCGCCGGGCGTGGCCTGCTCGACCTGCAGGGTGACGGATTCGGCGAGGGCGGCAAGGGGGGCGGCGGCGGCAAGCGCCGCGGCCAGCGCGGTGGCCAGCATGGGATGTCGCAGGGACGGCATGGAAACGCTCCTTCTGATGGACGACGGCTCCATCCTATACGGATCGCCTCGGGCGGGGATGACCGTCTGATATATTCCTGACGAAATTTTGCCGGCTTGGGCCGCGCCCGAGGACAGTGAGAAATGACCATGATTGCACGCGCGGCCTGCCTGTTGTCCATCGCACTTCTGGCGGGCACGGCCCACGCCGGTTCCGCGCCCGCTTCGCTGTCGTGCGTATCCGAGAGCGGCAAGGTGGCGCTCAAGGGCGATATTCCGTCGCCATCGTCCGATGCGTTGGCCCTGACCTTGACGTACGCCGCGGCCACGCTGTCGTTCACGGCCGACGACGCGCCGGCATATGTGGTCGCCAATTTCTCGCAGTCGGTCTTCACGCTGGTCGCGCCGGCCGACGGGCAGGCGCTGACGTTGTACGCGCTGCCGTCCACTGTTGCCGTGAAAAAGACGGCGGACGGCGACATGGCGGGCACGTTCCAGGCCAAGTTGCTGGGCCCGCGTCCCGGCGGCAAGGCGGCCAGCGGTTATCCCGCGCCGCTGCAGGCCACGTTGAATTGCGATTACCGCTATTCGCTATAGGCCCCGCCCGCCGCGTTCACTGCCCAGGCATCGATTTGCGCCGCCGCGCCGCATTTGACGGGCGGGAGGCGGCACGCCCACAATCGGCCGGATGACAACCGGCAGGCGGGCCGGCGATGCCCGCCGCCACGATCCCGGAGGAACCCATGGCAGACACCCAGAAAGAAACCCAGAAAGAAACCCAGGCGCTGTTCGATCAAGGCCTGGCGCTGCGCCGCGAAGTGCTCGGCGCCGATTATGTCGACGGATCGCTGGCGCGCGCCAACGACTTCATGATGGCGTTCCAGAACATCACCACGGAGTGGTGCTGGGGCTATACATGGGGCCGTCCCGGGCTGGAGAAGAAAACGCGCAGCATGCTCAATCTGGCCATGCTGACGGCGCTGAACCGTCCGGCCGAGATCAAGCTGCACGTCAAGGGCGCCCTGAACAACGGCGTGACGGTCGAAGAGATCAAGGAGATTCTCTTGCAGGCCACGGTGTATTGCGGCATTCCCGCGGGGCTGGACGCTTTCAAGGTGGCCAACCAGGTGCTGGAAGAGGAAGGCGCATTCAAGCAGGCAGAGCAGGCCTGAGGCCCTTGCCGCGCGAAAAACGGCAGGAATCGCGCGGTGCTTTTTGCCTTGCTCGCCCGGAGGGCAGGCTATGATGAACTGTCATCAAGTGTGTTACAAACACACAACATTTGAAATAAAACGCATAGGCTTCACCGCAGGACTGCATCGCGCAGCCCTGCGTCTGACATTACGCGTTCGCGCCTTGGGCGCCAACGCATTTTCCGGCACAGTTTGCGACGTCATGCCCTGACCGGGCGCCGCCGCGAAAGCAGTATGGCTACACAAACGCAGTTTCCCGATTCCACGCGGGTGATCGCGGCCTTCGACTTTGACGGCACGCTCACCCAGCGCGACACGTTCGTCCCCTTCCTGGCCCACTTGTCGTGGGTCCGTTTTCTGACGGCGCTCTTGCAAACCGCCCCGGCGCTGGCGGCCTTTGCCATGCGCCTGCGCAGCAACGAAGACGCAAAAAGATCACTGTGCCGCGCCGCGCTCCGCGGACGTCCGCGCGCCCAGCTGGCCCACGTCGCCCGCGCCTGGGTGCACACCATCCCGCTGCGGCCCGCGCTTATCGACCGTCTTCGCTGGCATCAGCAGCGCGGCGACCGCTGCGTGCTGATCAGCGCGTCTCCCGATATCTACCTGGAAGAAGTGGCGCGATACCTGGGGTTCGACGACCTTATCTGCACGCGCATGGCGGTGGACGCAGAGGGCCGCCTGACCGGCGACTTTGACGGCTACAACTGCTGGGGGCCTGAAAAGCTGCGGCGCCTGACCGAACGCTTCGGCGGCACGGACCAATACGAACTGCACGCCTACGGCGACAGCCGCGGCGACCAGTGGCTCATCGATGCGGCGCACCACGCGTGGTATCGCGGGCAGGCGGTCAAGCCATGACCGCCTGGCTTTCCCTCTTGCGTCCGCAGCAGTGGCTGAAGAACGGCTTCGTGCTGATCGGCCTGATCTTCAGCCACGGCTGGTCCGACCCGGCGCTGGTGTTCGCGGTGGGTGTGGGTTTCGTGGCGTTTTGCCTGGCCTCCAGCGCGGTGTATGTCCTGAACGACTATCACGACCGCGCCGCCGATGCGGCCCATCCCAAGAAACGGCTGCGCGCCATCGCCAGCGGCCGGGTGAGCCTGCCCGCCGCCCGCGCGCTGATCGCGGTGCTGTTCTGCGCGGCGCTGGGCCTGCCGCTTGCGTGCGGATTGGGGCCGGTGGCGCTGGCCGTGGCCGGTTACCTGACCCTGAACATTGCCTACACGTTGAGCCTGAAGCACAAGGTGCTGGTCGATGTGTTCTGCATCGCATCCGGCTTCATGATCCGCCTGGCCTGTGGCACTTACGCGGTGGGCATCGTCCCGTCGCGCTGGATGCTGCTGTGCAGTTTCATGCTGACCCTGTTCCTGGGCTTTGCCAAGCGGCGCGCCGAGATTGCCTCGGCGCCTCTGGATGCGCCGGCGTCGGAGGGCAGCACGCGCACCGTGCTGCGGCATTATTCGCCGCAACTGCTGGACATTCTGGTGGCCATTACCGCCAGCACGACGCTGCTGGCGTATGGCCTTTACACGGTGGACTCGGACACCGCCGCGCTGCACGGGACGCAGAATCTGATCATCACGCTGCCCATCGTCACGTTCGGCGTATTTCGCTATCTGTACCTGCTGTACAAGGGCGGATCGGGCGAAGAGCCGGGCCGCGATCTGCTTGCCGACAACCAGATACGCCTGGCGGTGCTGGCCTGGGTGGCCGTGGTGGTTTTGCTTGTAAGGACGTAGACATGGCATATCTTTGGCTGATTCTCAGCGGGGCCTGTAGCGTGGCGGCCAGCGTGGCGCTCAAGGCGGCGGGAAGCAGCGCCGCACAAGCGGCCGCGCCGTCCCTGCTGAGCCAGGCGCTGCCCTATCTGGGCGCCATCGGCGCGTACGGACTGGGTTTTGGTTTTTATGCGCTGGCGCTGCGCCAGCTGGATCTGACGCTGGCCTATCCGTTGATGGTGGCTTTTGCCATCGCTGGCGTCTTTGCCTACGGCCTGTTGTCCGGCACGGAAACCATCACCGCCCTGCGGATGGCGGGCGCGGCGTTCATCGCCATTGGCGTCTTCCTGATTTCGAAATAGGCGGGCACAGGCATGCAACGTTTCTTCAATGGCGCGTGGTACCGCGGGTTCCTGCTCTGCTGCGCCTACGTGGTGGCGGCGGCGGCCGTCATGAACGGCTTCTACACGAAGTGGCGGCTCAACGACGGCCACGCGGCCCTCGGGCTGACGCAGATGGTCGAGGGCACGGCCTACCGCCCCTATGTGTATCGCCAGTTCGTGCCGGCGCTGGCCAATGGCATCCAGTCGCTGCTGCCGGCGTCCACCGTGGCGCGCCTGTCCGAACGCCTTGCCGAACCCCGGCGGGTGGACAGCCGCTCGGGCCTGGCAATGCGCTATCCGGGGTCCGAGGCCCTCATGCCGGCCGTGACCCTGCGCTATCACCTGGTCTACTACCTGACCTTCGCCGCGCTGCTGACCTCGCTTTTCGTCATGCGCCGCGTGGCGTTGCGTGCGGGGGCCGGCGCCGCGGCCGCCACGATCGCGCCCGCGCTGCTTGCGATGGTGGTGCCGTTCTTTCTGACCGAGGGCGGCTTTTTCTATGACTTCGTCGAACTGATGTTCATCATGAGCGCCGTGCTGCTGGCGCTGGGCGCATCGCGCCAGACGCCGGTGCGGCTGTGCGCGTTGGTGGCGCTGGCCGGGCTGGCCACCTGGAACAAGGAAGCCTTCTTCTTTTTCACGCCCGCGCTGTATCCGCTCTTGCGGCGCAACCTGCCGCGGATGCACGCCGCAGGCGTGGTGGGCGTGCTGCTGCTGGTCAGCGGCTGCGTCTATCTGGCGCTGCGCCTGCGCTACGCGGGCAACCCCGGTTCGACGGTCGATTACCAGCTGTGGGACAACCTGCGCTTTTACGTGGACCCCGGCAACTGGCTGCGAACCGAGAACACCTATGGCGTCCTCTTGCCGCGCGGCTTCAGCATCGTGAGCATGCTGGCCTTTGCCGGCATTGCCCTCCACGGCTGGACGCGCCTGCCCCAGCCCCTGCGCTGGCACGCGCAGATGGCGCTGGCGATCAACCTGCCGCTGTTCCTGTTGTTCTGCTCGCCAGGCGAAATGCGCAACCTGAGCATGCTCTATCCGTCCCTGCTGTGCCTGCTGGCGCTGTCGCTGGCCAAATGGCTGGGCCCGCAGGGCGTCTCCCAACCGGCCGCCTCGGAAGTCCGATGATCCGTTTTTTCAATAGCGTGGTGTACCGCCGCTTTCTGCTGGCGATGTTGTATGTGATGGTGGCTGCGGCTGCCTTCAACGGTTTCTATACGAAGTGGCGGCTGAACGACGGGCATGGCCCGCATTCGCTGGCGGCCATGGTGGACGGCACCGCCCACCGTCCCTATGTGTACCGGCAATTTGCGCCGGCCATCGCCAACGGCATCCAGGATTTGCTGCCGACCGCGACGGTGGCGCGTCTGTCCGAACGGCTGACCGAGCCGCGCCGCGTGAACAGCCGCTCGGGGCTGGCGATGCGCTATCCGGAATCGGAAGCAATGCAGGCCCCCGTGACGCTGCGCTATCACCTCGTCTATTACCTGACCTTCGCGGCGCTGCTCGGCTCGCTGTTCGCCATGCGGTCGGTGTGTCTTGCGGCAGGCGCCAGCGGGGCCGCGGCGACCGCGGCGCCGATGGTCATCGCGCTGCTCTTGCCCTTCTTCCTGACCGAGGGCGGCTTCTTCTACGACTTCTTCGAAGTGCTGTTCATGGCGTGCGCGATCCTGCTGGCCTGGCGCATTCCCGTGGAGCGCCCCATGCGTGCGGCGGGACGGCTGGGCCTTCTGGCCGTCGTCGCGGCCATGGCGACATGGAACAAGGAGGCGTTCTTCTTCTACGTGGTGACGCTGTATCCGTTTCTGCGGCGCAGCCTGCCGCGCATCAAGGCAGCAGGCGTCGTGGCGGCCCTGGTGTTCGTCTGCGGCTGCGTGTATCTGGCGCTGCGCATGCGCTATGCGGGCAATCCCGGCGGCGCGGTGAGCTTCCAGCCGGGCGCGAATTTCTTCTACTTCCTCGATCCGGGCAACTGGTTCCGTACCGAAAGCACCTACGGCGTCGCGCTGCCCAAGGGCTTGAGCGCGGTAATGGTGCTGATGATCGCGGGCGTTGCCGCGACCGGCTGGCGCCTGCTGCCCACGCCGTTTCGCGTGCACGTGCTGATGGCGCTGGCGGTCAACGTGCCGCTCTTTCTGCTGTTCGCCGCCGAGGGCGAGGCGCGCAACCTGAGCATGCTGTACCCGTCGCTGCTAGCCCTGATGTCGATGGCGCTGACCGCATGGATCGGCGCGGCGGCTGCATCGCCATCGGCTGCGCTTCGCACTGCCGATTCCTGACGCGCGGCCCGGGCGGCGCAGCGAGGGCGGAGGCGCGGTAGCTGCGCGCCTCAGCGCAGGTTGCACCTGCCGCGACCAGCGTTCGCAGCGGGTTGCACCCGTGGCGGGGCTACTGCAGGGATAACCCGCGAGTTTTGGCGTGCCGTGGGTTATCCCTACTTGAGCCGGGCAGCAACCGGTCGATATGCTTCGGTTAACCGTAGGGACCGCAGAGTCTTTCGGAGGAGTTTCAAACCGAGCCGGCAGTTGCTGAAAGGAACCGGATTTGCATAATGCACCTCCTTTGGATTCAGCCGTCGCGGTCTCGCGGGACAAGCCTGTGCGCGTGATCCCGTGGGCCACGTGGCTGCACCGCGTTTTCGTGGTTCTCATGTATGCGTTCATGCTTAGCCCCATCGTGCTGGTGGTCTGGCTGAGCTTCTTCAAGGACGCCATCCTCTATTTCCCGCCATCGGGCTATACGCTCTCCTGGTACGTCAAGGCCTGGGAAAATCCCGCGTTCGCCAACGGCTTCATCTTCAGCCTGCAAGTGTCGCTGGTGGCTGCGTTCATCGGCGTGACGATGGGCGTGCTGGCGGCGGTTGCGATTGCGCGCTACCGCTTCGCAGGCAGCAAGGGCGTCAACACCTTGCTGCTGTCGCCGCTGCTGATTCCCGGCATCGTCGCGGGCGTGGCCGTCTATCTCTTTTACCTGCGCGCTGAAAACGTGCTGGACCAGGATCTTGTCGGCACATTCGGGGGCCTCGTCATTGCGCACGTGTGCCTCACCATTCCGTGGACCGTGCGTCTGGTCACCGCAGGCATGGCCGGGCTGGACGGCTCTATCGAGGAAGCCGCTCGCAACCTGGGCGCAAGCGCGCCCAAGGCATTCATGCGCGTGACGCTGCCCATGCTGCGGCCGTCCATCGTCGCCGCGGCGCTGTTCAGTTTTGTCGTGTCGTTCGAGAACCTGGAGCTGTCGCTGTCGCTGGTGGGCCCTGGGCGCACGACGCTGCCGATCGCGATCATGCAGTACCTCGAATTCAACCTGGACCCGACCATCGCGTCGGTGGCCTCGGTGCAAATCCTGCTGTTGGGCATCATCATGCTTGTGACCGACCGCTACGTGAAACTCAGTCAGGTGGTGTAAGAAATGGCGAAGGTCTCAATCGAAAACATCCGCAAGCAGTTCGGCGCGGCGGTCGCGGTGTCGGATTTTTCCCTGGAGATTGCCGAAGGCGAGCTGGTCACCTTTCTGGGGCCCAGCGGTTGCGGCAAGACGACGACGCTGCGCATGATTGCCGGCTTCATCACGCCGACGTCGGGGCGCATCCGCATTGGCGAAACCGACGTCACGCGGCTGCCGGTGCACAAGCGCGATACCGGCATGGTGTTCCAGCGCTATGCGCTGTTTCCGCACATGACGGTGGCCGAGAACGTGGCGTTCGGATTGGAAATGCACAAGGTGCCCAAGGCCGACCGCGATGCGAAGATCCGGCGCGTGTTGGACATGGTGCGCATGACTGAGCTGCGCGACCGCTATCCGCGCCAGTTGTCCGGCGGCCAGCAGCAGCGCGTGGCGATTGCGCGCGCGCTGGCGATCGAACCCAAGGTGTTCCTGCTGGATGAACCGCTGTCCAACCTGGACGCCAAGCTGCGCCTGGAAGTGCGCGAGGAAATCCGCGCGTTGCAGCGGCGCCTGGGCCTGACCACCGTCTTTGTCACGCACGACCAGGAAGAGGCGTTGGCGATTGCGGACCGCATGGCCATCATGCACGACGGCATCGTGCAGCAGGTGGGCGCGCCCGACACGCTGTACGAACGGCCCGCCAACCTCTTCGTGGCGGACTTCCTGGGCAAGATGAACGTCTTCACGGGACGCGGCCAGGCCGACGATCAGTTCGAGACCAAGACCGGCCAACGCATCGCGGCGCCGGGCGGCGGCAACGCCACGCATCTGGGCGTGCGGCCGGAGCGCGTGCGCCTGCAGACGCAGCCTTCCGGCGGCAACGCGCTGCCGGGCGTGATCGAGTCGTCGCTGTATTTGGGGTCGGTGCTTGAGGTGCGGGTGCAGCTCGATGGCGGCGACCGCCTGATCAGCCAGATCGTCAATGCGGGCGCGCGCGGCGCGCCGCCAGCCGCCGGCGAGCGCGTCTATGCGTGCTTCGAGCCCGACGACTGCGTCGCCTTCACGCAATAGGAGGCGCCATGACGACCGCAACGCAGGATGGGCGCCCCAGCCGATGGCTGGGCCCCGGGCTGGCCTTTCCGGCCTCGCTGGTGGTGCTGGTGATCATCATGATCCCGATCCTTCAGCTGGCGCGCTACAGCTTCAATCATTTCGACCCGGTCGAGATGATGCAGACCGCCTTCACGTTCGAGAACTACGCCAAGTTCTTCGGCGACCCCTACTACCGCGACATCTTCTTCACCACGCTGGGCATCGCGGCGCTGTGCACGGTGCTGGCGCTGGTGCTGGGTTTTCCGGTGGCGTACTTCCTGGCGCGCACGCAAAGCCGCTACAAGAGCCTGTTCGTGATCCTGCTGGTGTTTCCGCTGATGGTGGGCAACGTGGTGCGCGCGGCCGGCTGGATGGTGGCGCTGGGCAACGCCGGCGTGGTCAACGCCGTGCTGCAGGGCCTGGGCATCATCGACAAGCCGCTGACGCTGATGTACACACCGACCGCCGTCGTCATCGGCACCACCGCAGTCGTCATGCCGTACCTGATCCTGACGCTGCAAAGCGTGCTGGAAGGCATGGACCTGTCCGTGGAAGAGGCCGCGCGCAATGTGGGCGCCAGCTTCTTCACCACCTTCCGCCGCATCGTCTTGCCGATCGCCGCGCCGGGCGTGGCGGCGGGCACGATGCTGGTGTTCATCCTGTGCATGAACGCCTACGCCACGCCGGTGCTGCTGGGCGGCTCGGGCCTGACCATGATGGCGCCGGCGCTGTATGACCAGATCACCAAGGCCTCGAACTGGCCGTTTGGCGCCGCGCTGGCGGTCATCCTGGTCTGCGGCACGCTCGTCATCGCACTGATATCCAACTGGCTGATCCACCGGCGCTACATCAAGACCATGGCGTCCTGACCCAGACATCCCCCGAAGGAAATTCTCATGTCCGCTGTGCTGTTCAAGAATGCGAACCTGCTCGATCCGCTGCAATCCGAGCTGCTGGAAGGGCACCACGTCCTGGTGGAGGACGGTGTCATCAAGGAGGTGTCGGACAAGCCGATCACCGCGTCCTCGGCGCGCGTGATCGACGCCGCCGGCCGCACGCTGATGCCCGGCCTCATCGATCTGCACGTGCATGTGCTGGCCACGCAGCTGAATCTCAGCACGCAGGGCGTCCTGCCCGACGCGCTGGTGATGATGCGCGCGGTGCCCATCATGGCGGCCATGCTGCGCCGGGGCTTTACCACCGTGCGCGACGCGGGCGGCGCGGGCTGGGGCCTGAAGTGCGCCGTCAACGAAGGCACGGTCAAGGGACCGCGGCTGTTCATCTCGGGCCGCGCCATCAGCCAGACGGGCGGCCACGGCGATCCGCGTCCGCGTTCGGACCACCTGCGTCCCATGAGCTTTTGCGGCTGCTGCTTCCGGGCGGGCGACATCGGCCGCGTGGCCGACGGCATCGACGACGTGCGCAAGGCCGTGCGCCAGGAACTGCAGATGGGCGCGGACCAGATCAAGATGATGGCCTCGGGCGGCGTGGCGTCGCCCACCGATCCCATTGCGTCCTTTGGCTATTCGGAAGAGGAAATCCGTGTCATCGTCGATGAGGCGGCCAGCCGCCAGACGTACGTGATGGCGCATTCCTATACCGCCGACGCCATCGAGCGCGCCATCCGCAACGGCGTGCGCACCATCGAACACGGCAACCTGGTCGACGAGCGCGTGGCGCGTTTCATGGCCGAGAAGGGCGCGTTCGTGGTGCCGACGCTGGTGACCTACGAGGCCCTGGCCAACGAAGGCGCCGACTACGGTCTGCCGGCCGATTCCGTGGCCAAGATCGCCACGGTGCGCACCGCGGGCCTGCATTCACTTGAGATCTACAAGAAGGCGGGCGTGAAGATCGGTTACGGCTCGGACCTGCTGGGCCCGTCACAGCGCCTGCAAAGCGACGAATTCCGCATCCGCCGCGAGGTGCTGTCCGCGCAGGAAGTCATCCAGTGCGCCACCACGACGGCGGCCGAGGTGCTGAACCAGGTCGGCCAGCTGGGCCGCATCCAGGAAGGGGCGCTGGCCGACATCCTGCTGGTGGACGGCGATCCGTACCGCGACCTGTCGTGCCTCTTGGGGCAGGGCGAGCACATCGGCCTCATCATGAAGGGCGGCGTCATCGAACATAACGACCTGGGGGTGTAGGGGCCATGAGCGATCCCACGTTTTCGCAGTCGGAAGTTGGCGAGGAATCCCGCGACGTCAACGCGGCCAAGGGGTGGCATCCGCCCTCGGCGCCCGCGCCGCGCGATCGCGGCCTGGGGCCGTTTCCGCGGCTGATCCTGCGCGGGGCCACGATCATCGACGGCACCGGCGCGCCGCCCTGGGGCCCGGTGGATATCGTGATCGAGAACGATCGCATCACCGCGCTGGTGAACGTGGGCACGCCGCACAAGGCCATCGACCCCAAGCGCCGTCCCGGCCCCGGCGATCACGAGATCGACTGCCACGGCAAGTTCGTGACGCCCGGCTTTGTCGACGCGCACGCGCACATCGGCACGCCGTATCACGCGATGAGCGGCATCGTGCCGCCCGCCGACTACATCTACAAGCTGTGGCTGGCGCATGGCGTGACCACCGTGCGCGAGATGGGCGCGATGGGCGGCCTGGGCTGGACGATGGAGCAGCGCGAGCTGTCCGCGGCCAACCAGATCGCGGCGCCGCGCATGATCGTGCATTCCGTGTTTCCCGCCGTGAACGATCGCGTCAAGACCATCCACACGCCGGAGCAGGGCCGCGAATGGGTGCGCAAGCTGGCCGCGCGCGGCGCGGACGGCATCAAGTTCTTTGGCGCGCCGCCGGCCATCATGGAAGCAGCGCTGGACGAGGCGGCCAAGGTGGGCCTGCGTTCGGGCTGCCATCACGCCCAGATGGCGGTGACGCGCGTGAATGCGCTGAAATCCGCGCGCTGGGGACTGACCAGCTCCGAACATTACTACGGCCTGCCCGAGGCGCTGTTCGAAGACCGCGTGGTGCAGTCGTTTCCCACGGACTACAACTACAGCGACGAGTACTACCGCTTCGCGGTGGCGGGCCAGACCTTCATGCAGGCCGCGCAGCCGGGTTCGGCCAAGTGGCGCCAGGTCATGGACGAGTTCCTGGAAATCGGTCACACCTTCGTGCCCACCTTCAACATCTACGACGCCAACCGCGACCTGATGCGCGCGCGCCGTGCGGACTGGCACGACGAGTACACGTGGAAGGCGGTGTGGCGCTACTTCCAGCCGCAGCGCGGCGGCCACGGCGCCTACTGGTATCGCTGGAGCACCACCAATGAGATCGAATGGAAGCAGAACTACCGGCTGTGGATGCAGTTCATCAACGAATACAAGAACCTGGGCGGACGCGTCTGCGCGGGCAGCGATTCGGGCTTCATCTACCAGATCTACGGCTTCGGCTTCATCCGCGAACTGGAACTGCTGCAGGAAGCGGGCTTTCATCCCATCGAGGTGCTGCGCGCGGCCACGTCGCACAGCGCGGCGCTGCTGGGCATCGATGACGACACCGGCTCCATCGACGTGCAAAAGCGCGCCGACCTCTTGATCCACGACCAGAATCCGCTCACCGACTTCAAGCTGCTGTTCGGCACCGGCGCCATGCGCCTGAACGACGACACCGCCAAGGTCGAATGGAAGCGCTGCCTGCAGACCACCATCAAGTCGGGCGTGGTGTACGACACCGCCGAGCTGCTGGCGGACGTGCGCGCCATGGTGCGGGACAGCTGGGCCGACGATCCCGACGGCGAGCGCCCGCCCACCGGCGGCGCGCCGGCTGGGTCGCCCTGCGACTCGGGCGACCCGGGCGAGGACGTGACCTGATGGCCGTCGACCTTTTCCTGTTGTGCGGGTTCCTGGGCAGCGGCAAGACGACGCTGCTGGTGGAATACCTGCGCGATCCGGAATCGCGCGATACGGGCGTGATCGTCAACGAGGCGGGCGAGGTCGGCGTGGATGGGGCGATCGTGGCCAACGACAGCGACAACGTGCCGATGACCTTGATGGCCAACGGCTGCGTCTGCTGCTCGTTGCGCAGCGATCTGGTCTACACGCTGAGCGCGCTGCTGGATGCGCCCCGGCCTGAAGGCGAGGGTCCGTTGCAACGCGTCGTCCTGGAGTGCAGCGGCCTGTCGCGGCCCGGCCCGATCATCGCGTCGCTGGCGGATCCGGAATTGGCCAGCCGCGGCCTGCGGCTGACGGTGGTCTGCACCGACGACTGCGCACGCGATCCCGACGCGCTGGCCGAGATGGACGAAGCGATGGCGCAGTTTGGCGCGGCCCATCGCATCGTATTGACCAAGACCGATCTGCTGCCCGCCGTGCCCGGCGCGCTGGGCGAACGCGCCGCGCGCGCCGAGGCGTTGAATCCGCTTGCCGAGATCGTCGCGGAACCGGATCGCCGGCGCGCGGTGCAGGCCGCGTTCGCGCCGTCGCAAGGCACGTCCGACCTGGCCGGCCTGGCGGCGCGAGTGCTTGCCGCAGGCGGGCAGGGCGCGGCGCATCCGCGCATCCGCGTCATGGCGGCGCGCGCCCAAAGCGGCATCAGCTGGACCGATTTTTCCGAGTGGCTGGATAACCTGGCCGGCCTGTGCGGCGACCGCCTGCTACGCGTGAAGGCGGTGGTGCGCGTCACGGACTGCGAGGAACCCATCCTGATCCAGTCGGTCGGCTCGACGTTCAGCCTGCCGCAGCGGCTGACGCGGCAGCCCGATGCGCGCGACGCGATCATCGTGATCGCGCGCGACATCGAGGCCGACGAGATCCGCGCGTCCTCGCCGGATGCGCCGGTGCAAATGCTGGTCTGAATCCTGTTGAACCCAAGGCCGCGCGCCAGACTGGCCTGCCGCGCGGCGCATCGTAGCAAGTCGTCAGTTCCCTTCGATACGAGGTTGTTATGCAAGAGAAAAACCTGAATCGCCGTGGCTTCATCAAGACCGCCTCCGGCCTGGCCCTGGCGCCCGCCCTGGGTTGGCTGCCCGGCATGGCCAATGCGGCCGAAAAGGAAATCGTGGTGGGCACCTGGGGCGGCGATTACCAGAACCTGCTGCAGCAGATCATCAATCCCATCGTCGCCAAGCAGGACGTGAAGGTGGTCTACGACACGGGCAACGCCGTGGGGCGCGTGACCAAGCTGCGCGCCGAAAAGAACTCGCGCCGCGGCAGCATGGACGTGGCGCTGCTGGGCGAAGTCGACATGTACGACGCCGAGCGCTCGGGCACGTTGGAACCGCTGGACACCAAGAAGCTGCCCAACCTGGCCAACGCCATCGACACGCTGAAGACGCCGTATTCGATTCCGCACATCTTCAGCGCGATGACCCTGGTCTACAACACCGAGAAATTCCCGACCCCGCCGGATTCGCTGCAGGTGCTGCTGGATCCGAAGTGGAAGGGCCAGGTCGGCTTTTCCGACATTCTCTATCTCTACAACTCGGTCTTCGTGGGCCTGGGCGCGGACGGCAACACCAAGGATTTCGAGGGCGGCAAGCGCTTTCTGGCCAAGCTCAAGCCCAACGCGCCGCGCATCTACCCGTCCAACGAAGCCGTTGCCGCCGCCTTCAAGTCCGGCGAAATCGCGATCGCCGTCATGTGGAAGGCTCGCGCGCTGCAATGGAAGGACAGCGGTCTGCCGCTGGGCTTTGTCATCCCGAAGGAAGGCTCTGTGCCGGTGTCGTTTGAAGCGGCCGTCGCCAAGAACAGCCGCAACAAGGACGCGGCCTGGGCCTATCTGAACGCCATGCTGGATCCGCAAGGGCAGATCGGCTTTGCCGAAAAGATGGGCTATGCGCCCACCGTGACCAATGCGCAGTTGCCGGAAGCGTTGAAGCGGGTGGGTTTTTCGGACGCCGAGGTCAAGCTGTTGCACGCCTACGACCTGAAGGGCTTGACCGAGAAGAAGGCGGACATGCTCGAATTCTGGAACAAGGAGTTCAAGGCGGGCTGATCGACGGGCGGGCGCCGTTCCCGCCTTTCCGGTTGTCCGTTTCATCGTTGTCCGCGTCATCGAAGCGCGATTCCCGCATGGGAATCGCGCTTTTTCATTGGGGGAGCTGCTGCGTCAGTTATGAAATGTTATATCATCCGTCTGCGTTTTGTAATGATATAACATCCGAGAGAGCGAAGATGAAAGGAAAGAAGCTGGGGTTGGGGAAAGCGCGCGTGAAGGTCTTGCGCAGCCGTTCACATGGCCGGGCGCCGTTGAAACCGCTGGTGTGCTCGCTGATGCTGATGGCGCCCGTGGCGCAGGCGCAGACAGAGGGCGAGACGCGCGCTCAGACCGTCGCGCCGATCACCGTGTCCGCCAACCCGTTGGGGCTGGACTTGAACAGCACCACGCTGCCCGCCTCGGTCCTGGAAGGGGACGCGCTGATCGAGCAGCGCAACGGGACGCTGGGCGAGACCCTCAAGAACCTGCCGGGCGTGAACAGCGACACGTTTGGCGGCGGCGCCAGCCGCCCGGTGATCCGTGGGCAGACCGCGCCCCGTGTGAAGGTGCTGTCGGATGGGTCCGAAGTGATGGACGCCTCGGCTATCTCTCCTGACCATGCCGTGACGGTCGAGCCCCTTTTGGCCGATCGCATCGAAGTCCTGCGCGGGCCGGCCACGCTGCTGTACGGCGGCGGCGCGATCGGCGGCGTGGTGAACGTGGTGGACAAGAAAATCCCCACCGAGGTGCCGGAGAAGGGCATCGCCGCCGAAGCCGAGCTGCGCGGCGCCACCGGCACAAAGGAGCGCGCCGGTGCCGTGGGCATCACGGCGGGCGAAGGCCAGTTCGCGGTGCGCGTCGAAGGCATGAAGCGCCGCACCAGCGACTACGACGTGCCGGATTGGCCCGGCGGCACGCTGGAAGGGTCGTACAGCGAATCGACGCAGGGCTCGGTGGGCATGTCGTGGATCACGCCGCGCGGCTATGTGGGCGTGGCCTTCACGCATCTGCAAAGCGAATACGGCCTGCCCGGCCACAACCACGAGTACGAAGGGTGCCACCCGCACGGCACGCATCTGCACTGCGGCGGCCACGATCATGACCACGGCGACGAGGGCGAGGAAGACCACGACCACGATCACGAGCATGGCGGCGTGCCCTACGTGAAGCTGCGCAGCAACCGGGTGGATCTGCGCGCGGAATACCAGGATCCGTTCGCCGGCTTCGAGAAGATCCGCTTTCGCGGCGGCCTGACGGACTACCAGCACGACGAGATCGAAGGCGGCGAGGTTGGCACGCGCTTCAAGAACAAGGGCTACGACATGCGGGTGGAGCTGCAGCACAAGCCTATCGCCGGGTGGCGCGGCGTGATCGGTCTGCAGAATGCGTACAGCGATTTCAGCGCCGAAGGCGAAGAGGCGTTCCTGCCGCCCAGCAAGACGCGGTCGAACGGCATTTTCGTGCTGGAGGAATACCAGTTGAACGACTGGCGGTTCGAGCTGGGCGCGCGTCAGGACTGGCAGCGCGTGTCGCCGTCGGGCGGCGCGCCGCGCAGCAGCCTGTCGGGCACGTCGCTGTCGGCCGCCGCGATCTGGGACTTCGCGCCGCAGTATTCGGTGGCGTTGTCGCTGTCGCGCTCGCAGCGCCTGCCCAACGCGCAGGAACTGTATGCGGACGGCGTTCACCTTGCCACCAATACGTATGAACTGGGTAATCCGGACCTGACGCGCGAAACGTCGCACAACATCGACTTGACGCTGCGCAAGCATTCGGGCGACACGACGTTCTCGGCCAGCGTGTTCCACAACCGCGTCAAGAACTACATCTACGCCAATACGCTGGATCGCTTTGAGGATTTCCGCCTGATCGAATACACGCAGCAGGATGCGGAATTCACGGGCGTGGAAGGCGAGCTGCGGCACCAGTTCACGCCGGTCTTCTCGGCGGCGGTGTTCGGCGACTACGTGCGCGGCAGGCTGACGGGCGGCGACGGCAATCTGCCGCGCATTCCGGCGGGGCGCGCGGGCGTGCGCGGCAACTTCAAGTGGCAGCAGTGGTCGGGCGGCGTCGAATACGCGCGCGTATTCGCGCAGAAGGACATTGCGGCGTACGAGGACACCACCCCGGGCTACAACATGGTCAACGCGGTCGTCGCGTATCGCGGCCAGTACGGCGCGACGGGCTACGAGGTCTACCTGCGCGGCACCAACCTGTTGAACAAGCTGGCCTACAACCACGCGTCGTTCATCTCGTCGGTGGCGCCATTGCCCGGACGCAGCGTGTTGCTGGGCGTGCGCATGACGTACTGACCGGGTTGGGGGCGGCGCCCGGCTGTGCTATTTTCGGCGGATGCCGCCGCCCGCGGCGGCATCACGCGCCAGGAGCCCGCCATGCTGAAATTCGCCGCCAATCTGTCGATGATGTACCCGGAACATGCGTTCCTGGACCGCTATGCGGCGGCAGCGGCAGACGGCTTTGCGGGCGTGGAATGCATGTTTCCGTATGAAGCGCCCGCCGCGTTCGTGCGCGAGCGCATGGATGCCGCCGGCGTGGCGCAGGTGCTGTTCAATGCGCCGCCCGGCATCACCGCGCAGGGCGACCGCGGCCTGGCGGCGCTGCCGGGCAGGCAGGAAGAATTCCAGGCCGGCATCGAGCAGGCGCTCTGCTATGCCACCGCGCTGTCTTGTTCCAACGTCCACGTGATGGCGGGCGTGGCGCCGCCGGACGCGTCGCGCGATGAGATGCGGGACTGCTATCTGGCCAATCTGGACTGGGCTGCGCGCGAGGCCCGGTCCGCCGGCGTCACACTGCTGATCGAGCCGATCAACACGCGCGACATCCCCGGCTACTTCCTGAACCGCCAGGACGAGGCGCACGCCGTCGTGCAGGCTGTCGACGCGCCCAACCTGAAAGTCCAGATGGACCTCTACCACTGCCAGATCGTCGAGGGCGACGTCACCGCCAAGCTGCGCGAATACCTGCCCACCGGGCGGGTCGGCCATCTGCAGATCGCCGGGGTGCCGCTGCGCCAGGAGCCCGACCGCGGCGAACTCGATTACGGCTGGATCTTCGGCGTGCTGCGTGAGTTGCAGTACGGCGGCTGGATCGGCTGCGAGTACCGCCCCGCGGGCGCGACCTCGGCAGGCCTGCGTTGGCTGAACGCCGCCCGCGCCTGATCCCGCGCAATGCCCCCAATCGAAGTGCAAAAAGGAGTGAGCTCCATGTTTCAGGGCGTGCTGCGCATGCTGTTGTCGGCCGCGCTGGCGGCGGCCATTCCAGCCGCGTCGGTGGCGGCCGGATATCCCGATCGCCCCATCCGCTGGCTGGTGCCGTTCAGTGCTGGCGGCGGCAGCGACCTGGCCACGCGCATCGTGGCCCGGCATGTCGGCCAGACGCTGGGCCAGCCGGTGGTGGTCGAGAACCGGCCCGGCGCGGCCACCATCGTCGCCGCGCAGGAGGCCGCCCGCGCGCAACCAGATGGCTACACGGTGCTGACCGCCGGCATGAGCACGCTGGCGCTCAACCCATGGCTCTACAGCGATTTGCCCTACGATCCCCAGGCCGATTTCACGCCGGTGTCCACGCTGGTGGCGCTGCCCATCGTCCTGGTGACCGCCCCGGATTCCGGGCTGCGCACGCTGGACGACGTCAAGACGTATCTGAAGCGCACGGAACCGGGCAGTTACGCCTCGCTGGGCGTGGGCAGTCCGCACCATCTGGCGATGGAATTGTTCATGGAAACGATCGGGGGACGCGCCACGGCCGTGCCGTACAAGGGGACGCCGCCGGCGCTTCAGGACGTTGCTGCTGGCGTGGTGCCGCTGATGATGGCGGACCTGGCCGCCGCGCGGCCGCTGATCCAGGCGGGCAGGCTGCATGGCATCGCGGTGCCGTCCGCCGCCCGATCCGGGCAACTGGCCAACGTGCCGACCTTTGCCGAGGCGGGCGGTCCGGCTTTCGAGGCGGCGGCCTGGCAGGGCGTGGTGGCCCCGGCCGGCACGCCGGCGCCGGTGGTGGAGACGCTTAGCCGCGCAATCCGGCAAGCCCTGGCCTCGCCGGACGTGGTCAAGCAGCTTACCTTGCAGGGCATGGAACCGGCCGGCAGCACGCCGCAGGCGTTCGAGGCTTACGCGCGCCAGGAGCACGCGCGCTGGGGCGCGGTCATCCGGAGCAAGGGGCTGTCGGGCCAGTGAGCGGGCGGGCGCCGCCGGAACGTTCAGTCGGGCACCGGGATCGGCGCCTTGCGGCTACGCTGCGCCGTGGCTGCGCAGCCGGCGGACGCGATGATGATGCCGCAGATGGCCAGCCATTGCGTCTGCGACAGGTGCTCGTTGAGCACCACCACCCCCGCCAGCGCGCCCATCGCCGGCTCCATGCTGAGCAGCACGCCGAAGGTCTTTTGCGGCAGCCGCCGCAGCGCCACCATTTCCAGCGAGTAAGGCAGGGCGCTGGACAGGATCCCGACGGCCACGCCGGCCAGGATCAGTTTGGGATCCAGCAGCGCCATGCCCGCGTGCGCCGCGCCGACCGGCAGGGCCACCATCGTGGCCGCCAGAAGGCCCAGCGACGTGGCCTGTCCGCCATGCACGTTTCCGGCCATCTTGCCGAAGATGATGTACAGCGCCCAGCACACGGCCGCGCCCAGCGCGTACGCGATGCCTTGCGGATCGAGGTCGTGCACGGATTGCCCGGTGGGGATCAGCAGGATCAGGCCGGCCAGCGCGCAGGCGATCCAGACGAAGTCGATGGCGCGCCGCGACAGCACGACGGCCAGCGTGAGCGGCCCGGTGAATTCGATGGCAATGGCAATGCCCAGCGGCAGGGTCTTGAGCGCCATGTAGAACAGCAGGTTCATGCACGCCAGCGTCACGCCGTACAGGGCAATCTTTGCGGCGTTGCGGCGCGTGAGCGGAAAGCGCCAGGGCCGCCAGAAGGCCAGCAGGATGATGGCGCCGATGACGATGCGATATGCGGTGGTGCCTTGCGCGCCCACTTCGGGAAACAGCGATTTGGCGAATGACGTGCCCACGCACAAGGAGGCCATGGCGCCAATCAGCGACAGGGTGGGCAGCAGCGTGGACGTGGCGCTGGGGTGTCCGTTGTTCAAGGTGGCGGCGGTCATGGAAGGCTGAGGGTTTGCAATGGCGTCGTCGGTTCAGGCGGGCGAATGAGCGGTCAGGGCTGTGGATGCATCGCTGTGGAAATCAGCACGTAGATCGCCAGCCCGAACATGATTGCGCCCAGCAGCCCCTGCTGCATGCGCAGGAACCAGGGGTTGCGCCCGACCCAGCCGCGGATGCGCGATGCGCCGTACGCAAAGCAGCTGCCGTAGGGCAGGCTGAGCGCCTTCATCGTGACGCCCAGCACCAGCATCTGGATCCAGACCGGTCCGTTGTCCGGCGAGGTGAACTGCGGCAGGAAGGCGATCATGAAAAGCAGCACCTTCGGGTTCAGCAGATTGGTGATGAAGCCCTGCCAGAAGGCGTCGCGCGCGTCGCCGGGCCGGGCCGCCAGCGACACCTCGGCGGCGTTCGCGCACCGGATCATGGCCTTGATGCCCAGATAGCCCAGGTACAGGCCGCCCGCCGCCTTGATGCCGACGAACAGCGTGGGAAAGGTCCGCAGCACCGACGCCAGCCCCAGCACCACAGCGGGCACCTGGATGAACCCGGCCGCCACGTTGCCCAGCACGCTATGGAAGGCGGGGCGGAATCCCTGCGTCATGCCTCGCGACAGCGTAAGCGCCATGTCGGGGCCGGGCGTAAGCTTCAAGGCCGCATCGGCGGCCAGGAACAGCAGGAACAACTGGAGTGAGGGCATTGCGGGTGCAGCGTGAAAAATCCCGCATGTGCGGGCGGAGGGCTCCCAGTGTAAGCAAGCGGCCTGAATAATTCCTGCGTCCGGCGGACCCGAAATGAAGTTTCCCGTCGAAATCGCGAGGGATTGCATCGCCGCCCCGATTAGAATCCTCGAATAGCCTCTCCCCGCGCCATCCTGGGCGCCATTTCCCCGCGTTCCGAGCGCCTCATGGAACTAGACGATTTCGACCTGCAGATCCTGCAAAGCCTGCAGGAAGACAACCAGCGCACCAGCCAGGACGTCGCACAACGCGTGAACCTGTCGCCGGTATCGTGCCTGCGCCGCATGAAGCGGCTGCGCGAAGCCAAGGTGGTGACGGCGGACGTGTCCGTCGTCGACCCCGCCGCCGTGGGCCGCGGCATCACGATGGTTGTGCTGGTGTCATTGGAAAGCGAACGCGCCGACAAACTCGACCAGTTCAAGCGCGCCATGCAGAACGCGCCCGAAATCATGCAATGCCTGTCGGTGACCGGCGAGGTCGATTTCGTGCTGACGCTCACCATGCGCGACATGGCCGAATACGAGGTGTTCGCGCAGCGTTACTTCTGGGGCAATCCGAACGTGAAGCGGTTCTCGACGCTGGTGGTGATGAGCCGGGTCAAGAACGGGTTGACGGTGCCGGTGATGGCCGGCGGGTGAACCGGCGCCGAGACCGGCGCTTAAGGTACAGCTTCAGCCCGCAGACGGGGCGTCCGGTCCGGGTTGCCTGGCCGCGAAGATCGCACGGCCAGCCTCTTCCGAAACACTGCGCAAGTGCAAGTCCCGCTGCGGAAAGGGGATCTGGATGCCCGCGTCCCGCAGCGTGTCGTACATCCGCGCCAGCATGTCGCTGCGGATCTCGATCCACCGGTCGAAGTCGTAGGTCCACGCGCGCAAGCTGAAATCCAGCGTGCTGGCGCCAAAGCCCATGAAGAGCACCATCGGCGCAGGCTCCGTGACGACGCCCGGCGTCTGCCGCGCGACGTCGTCCAGCAGCGCGAGCACCTGCCGCGGGTCGGTGCCGTAGGCCAGCCCGATGCTGATCTCGATCCTGCGGCTGCGGTCCAGCATCGTCCAGTTGGTCAGCTTGTCGGACAGCAGCGTGCCGTTCGGGACGATCACGTCGGCGCCGTCGAACGTCTTGATGCGGGTGGCGCGCATGCCGATATCCCGCACCTGGCCCGACGTGCCGCCGATCTCCACGACATCGCCGGGCTGGATCGGCCGCTCGAACATCAGGATCAGGCCTGACACGAAGTTGTTCACCACGCCCTGCAGGCCAAAGCCGATGCCCACGCCCAAGGCGCCGAACACGATGGTGAGCTGGCTGGTCTGGAAACCCGCGGCCGACAGCGCGATGCCCAATCCCAGCAGCAGCACCAGGTAGTACGACAGCGAGGCGATGCTGTTGCCGACGCCGCGCGGCAGCGACATGCGGGTCAGAACCTCGTCGTGCAGGATAAGACGCACCGCGCGCGCGGCCCAGAAGGCAATCACGACCGAGATCGCGAAGACCAGGATGTTGCCCAGGCTGATCGAGACCTCGCCGACTTCCAGCGTATAGGACAGCACCTGCGTCACGAAGGCGTAGGTGGCGCGCAGGACGCGGAAGCGGTCCATGGTGTAGACCGCCCAGCCCACGACTGCGGCGGCGCTGACAAGCCGGATCAGCAGCAGCACCAGCGGCGGCGCGTGTTCGCGCGCAAGCCGGAAGCGCGAGATGCCCTGGCGGGCCAGCAGAAGCTGCAGCAGCGTGATGATGACGGTCACGCCCGCGTACAGCACCAGCCCGAAGTAGCCGCTGCCGATGATGCCGCTGGTCAGCATCTCGGACAGCGACACATTGCCGATGAGGTTCGCGCCAAGCGACACGCACAGCAGCCCCGCCGCGCACCAGGCGACGGCGCGCAAGGCGCGCACCAGCCGCTCGGAGCCGGGCGGATAGGTCTGGCGCCGTCCGCGCGCCAGGAGCCACAGAATGGCCGTCAGGGCCGCCACCGCCGCCGCCACGGTCGACAGGCGATAGAAGAGGGTGTTGGCCAGGAACAGGAAGCCCAGCCGCTCGGCAAGGAAGAGCACGGTAATGACGCGCGGCCAATGGTCCAGATGCCGGCGGCTGGCGGGCGGAAGCAGGCGCAGCACCGGCACCGCCGCCAGCACCAGGGCGATCTGCTGCACCATCAACGGCGCGTCCGGCTCCAGGGCCAGCACGCCCATCATCGACAGCAGGACCCACGTGGAGATCGGCCGCCCGAGCACACCGGCGGCGGTTTCGCTCATGACACCGGTGCGGATGGCGTTGCGGCTCTTTCTGGCCAGCCAGATCAGCAGCGGCAGCAGCAGCAGTTGCAACGTGTGCAGCGCGCGCTGATTGCTGGCGCCGGCGGCGCCGTAGTCGCGCGCGAAGCGAACCTCGATGTCCAGACCTTGGCGCAGAAGGGTCATGGTGTCCTGGTCGGATCGTCCGGACCAGTCCAACGCCCAGAGCGGCGGGGAATCCACCCGCAATAGCCGCGCGTCGACGTAGCTGATCGCCTCCATCACCTGGCGCTGGCCTGCCTTGATCTGTTCCTCGATCGCATTGGCCCGCTGTTCCAGTTCGACCTGGCGCGACAGCGGCACGGACAGCGCCTGGCTGGCGGCCAGCAACTGCGCGATCACCACGTCGACGCGGTCGGCCAGTGCCGCCGGCAGCCCCGCCGCGCCCGGCGCGTCCTTGATCGCCTGCCAGGCCGTGCGCCGGCGCAGCAGCTCGGCTGCGTCGCTGGCGTACCAGGCCGTCGCCTGCCGCATGTCGGCCCGCCAGCGCGCCAGCCGCCGCACGTCGAAAAGCCAGTGCCTCTCCAGGCTTTCAAGCCGCATGATGGGAAAGTTGCGCAGCTGGGCCGGCTGGAATTCGTAAAGCTTTTCATCGGCGGACTTGGCGATGGCATCGAGCGGCGGCATCAACGCGGTCAGCGGATCCGCCGTCGCCGCGCGCTGCAACACGCCCTCGGCGTACCGCAAATCCGTGTCCGCCCGCAGCGGAATCTCGGCCATCTGGATCGCGGCGGGCGGCGCGGCAGGCGGCGGCGTTTCTGCCGCAAGCGCCACGCGCGCCCATCCCAGGACCAGGCCAGACAGCCAGAAGAGGATTCGTGCGCGGGCGCGCATGGTGCGACTCCGTGGTGGGGGACGGACGTGCGGTTACTTGGGATCGACTGCGAAACGGCGGCATGTCACGATATCGCGAAATGCGGCGGGCCAGAAGGGCTGTTGCGGGAAGGGTTGTTCGCAAGCGTGCGGAAGGCTCCAATTTGGAAACCGCCTCTGGCGCTGAGCGCCGTATATAGCAGTTGCAAAAAACTGGTTCATGGGTGATATTCGCTATTCGCGAATAGCGAATATGCTCATGGACCTGAAGCCTCAAGACCTCCTGGTACTGCTCAAGGCTGCTGCCCACCCGCCGCAGCACTGGACCTACGCTGCGCTGGGTTCGGCGCTGCACATGAGCGCCTCGGAGGCTCACGCAAGCGTCAAGCGGGCTGTCGCGGCAGGGTTGGCGGTGGCGCCGGCACGCGGCAAATGGCGGCCGGTAAGAGCGAATATTCTGGAGTTTGTCGTCCACGGCGTGCGATATGTCTGGCCAGCGATACCGGGGCCGGTCAAGCGTGGCATTCCAACTGCTTTCGGCACCGAGCCACTAGCCAGCCGCTTGAACGCCGCGCCGGGGGAGGCCCCCGTCTGGGCGCATCCCACGGGCGCCGCCAAGGGACCAACGCTTTCGCCGCTGTATCGCACGGCGCCGCAGGCCGCGCTTGCGGACCCGGCCTTGCACCGCATGCTGGCGTTGGTGGATGCCTTGCGCACAGGCAGAGCCCGTGAGCGCGACCTCGCTACCCAGCTTTTGGAGACCGAACTGATGCACGCCGATGCAGGAGTCCTCGATGCGAATGGATGACCCCAACTTGCCCTATTTACGCAGCATCGCCAGGGCGCTGGGTGAATTGCGGGAACAAGTTGTATTTGTCGGGGGCGCTGTGGCGGGCCTGCTGATCACGGACCCTTTGGCCGACCCCGTACGCGCGACGCGCGACGTGGACGCCGTGCTGGAGGCCAATCGTGCCGCTTTTCATAGGTTCGAAGAAGCCGTTGCGGCGCGTGGGTTTGCGCGCGATGTCAGCAGTGATGTCATTTGCCGCTGGGTGCACAAAGAATCCGGCGTGCTTTTCGATCTCATGCCCGTTCAGCCGGAGATCTTAGGCTTTTCCAATCGATGGTATTCCTACGCCGTCGAGACGGCTGGCGACATGGAGCTGGAATCTGGGGTGACGATCAAGCTGATTAGCGCCGTCGCGTTTGTCTCCACAAAATTGGAGGCGTTTGCTGGCCGGGGAGGTGGCGACTTCATGAACAGCCACGACTTGGAAGATGTATTGAACATCGTGGACGGTCGAGAAGAACTGGCCGCTGAACTTGCCGATTCGCCTGCCGCGTTGCGCCAGGCCGTGGGGTCCGCCATCGACAAACTCATCGAAAATCCCGATTTTGCGAATGTGCTTCCAGGCCTGCTCGCAGAGCCCGAGCGTGCCGACCTGATCATGGGACGGCTGAAAATGCTGAGGAGCTTAGATACCCGGGGGGCTTAGTGTGGGGGGCGACCGAGCGAGCAGTCTATTTGCTTGGCGCGGCGTGTGCTGCCTTTGGATTGCGAGCGACGCGTGGGTTAATGCCTATTCATAGCCGTAAAAGGCATCTCGGAATTCTCCCGCCTCGACTTCGGCGACTTCTGGGCGCTCCTTGAACCAGCGGACGACAGATTGCCGCTGTGCTTCAGTTGGAGATCCCACCGAAGTGAGCACCATGCCATCGATCCTGCCTCGACCGACGTAACCGGCAAAGTAGAGATCGCAGCTTTCGATCCACGCGATGAACGCATCGAGCAGCGCATCGCCATCATCGATGTCGCTAACGAGCGACCCGCGAACTTCGAAAAGACAGTCTTGGAATTCACCGACGTGCAACTTCTTGCGCTGGCGACGGTTGAGCCGGCGCAAGCGGCCATTTACAGGGGCAATCGATCGATATTTACGCACGGAGACCTCGCGGGCGTTGAAGACGGGGAGATGCGATGGAATTTGTACGCCGCGGTGCACGACCGCGATGTCGGCGTGGCACTCTCGCCCGCTAGCTATCGGGCAAGCAGCAGCCCGAGCTGGGGATACGATCCCCGGCATGGCGAAGATCTGAATTTTTGGTGGCCTGGGGCGGAATCGAACCACCGACACAAGGATTTTCAATCCTCTGCTCTACCGACTGAGCTACCAGGCCAACGAAGCCCGCCACTATACACAAAATGTCGGGACAGGTGGAGGCGCACACGCCGCCGCCACCAAAAAACTCAACAAAAAACCCAGCGCGGGGGCTGGGTTTTTCGTGGGAACCGAAGTCCCGAATGCTTTTGGTGGCCTGGGGCGGAATCGAACCACCGACACAAGGATTTTCAATCCTCTGCTCTACCGACTGAGCTACCAGGCCAATGAAGTCCGCAACTATACACAATTTTTCTGACTTGTGCCAGCCGGGGCGGCGATGTGCCACTTTTTTCTGAACCGCACGGATTTCCCGGATCGCGCGTCGCCGTAGACTGTTGGCTTCACGGCACGAAAAGGCGTCATCTGACGGCTATCGGGGGCGGAAGTGGCCTGGGGATAACCCGCAGGAGTATAATCGTCAGCGGTTTTGTTGTTACAGCCGGATGCTTTCCCGCCTTTGACGCGAGACAAGCGGGCTGCGACACATTGTTCTTATAGTGGCAGTTCTTAACGCTTAGCCGCGGGTGGCTTTCCGCCATCCCTCACACATGTCGGTAGCTGTCCTTGCCTTCGGTCTGAATCACACGTCCGCGCCGGTATCGGTCCGCGAGCGCGTGTCCATGCCCGTCGATCTGGTCAAGCCCGCCCTCGAAGGCTTGCGTTCGGCGTTCGGCGGCTCTGTCCGCGAAGCCGCCATCCTGTCCACCTGTAATCGCACCGAGATCTACTGCGCGGCCGACGGCCACGTGGCGGATCAGTTGCCCGCCTGGCTGGCCGAACACAACCGCTTGGACGCCGGCACGCTGCGCCCGCACCTGTATCGCCATCATCAAGACGACGCCGTGCGTCACGCCTTCCGCGTGGCGAGCGGCCTGGATTCCATGGTGCTGGGCGAAACCCAGATCGTGGGCCAGATGAAGGACGCGGTGCGTGCCGCCGGCGAAGCCGGTTCCCTGGGCACCCTGCTGCATCAGATGTTCCAGCGCACCTTCTCGGTCGCCAAGGAAGTCCGTTCGCAGACCGCCATCGGCGCCGAGTCCGTGTCCATGGCCGCCGCCGCGGTGCGCCTGGCCGAGCGTGTGTTCGGCAATCTGGACCAGGCCCGCACGCTGTTCATCGGCGCGGGCGAAATGATCGAATTGTGCGCCACGCACTTTGCCGCGCAGCGTCCGCGCAGCATGGTGGTCGCCAACCGCACGGCCGAACGCGCCGAACTGCTGGCCAACCGCTTCTCGGCCAGCACGATGAAGCTGTCCGACCTGACCGAGCGGCTGTCCGAATTCGACGTTGTCGTTTCCTGTACGGCAAGCTCCCTGCCCATCCTCGGTCTGGGGATGGTGGAACGGGCCACGCGCCTGCGCCGTCACCGCCCGATGGTCATGATCGATCTGGCCGTCCCGCGCGACATCGAACCCGAAGTCGGGCGCCTGGACGACGTGTACCTGTATTCCGTCGACGATCTGGGCCGGCTGGTGCAGACCGGCACCGACGCCCGCCGCGCCGCGGTGGTGCAAGCCGAAGCCATCATCGAAACCCGCGTCCAGGGCTTCATGCACTGGATGCAATCCCGCGAAGTGGTGCCCGTCATCCGCGACCTGCACCAGGCCGCCGAAGACGTCCGCGCCGCCGAACTGGAACGCGCCCGCCGCCTGCTCGCGCGGGGCGAATCGCCCGAAGCCGTGCTCGAACAACTGGCGCACGGCCTGACGCAAAAGTACCTGCACGGCCCGCTCGCGGCGCTGAACCGCAGCGAAGGCGACGACCGCAAGCAACTGCTTGCCTGGATGCCGCGCCTCTTCCCCGGCCGCGACTCCCGTCGTTAGCGGCTCTGCCCAACGCCCCGCCTCATGGCGGGCGTTCGCTTTGTGGGCGCCCGCTTTTTCTGTCTTCTCCTTGGGTCTTCCCCTCATGAAATCTTCCATGCGCAGCCGGCTGGAGCATTTGTGCCATCGCCTGATCGAGGTCGATGCCTTGCTCGCCGAACCGGAAACCGCGTCCGACATGGACCGCTTTCGCAAGCTTTCCCGCGAGCGCGCCGAACTGGAGCCGGTGGTCGAAGCCTTCACTGCGTTCGCCCGTACCGAGGAAGACATCGCGACGGCGCAGGAGATGCTGTCCGAGCCCGACATGAAGGCGATGGCCGAAGAAGAGATCAAGACCGGACGCGGCAAGCTGGAAACGCTGGAAGCGGCGCTGCAGCTGCTGCTTCTGCCGCGTGACCCCAACGACGGGCGCAGCGTGTTCCTGGAAATCCGCGCGGGCACGGGGGGCGACGAAAGCGCGCTGTTCTCGGGCGACCTCTTGCGCATGTACACGCGCTACGCGGAACAGCGCGGCTGGCGCGTGGAACTGATGTCCGAAAGCCCGTCCGAGCTGGGCGGCTACAAGGAAGTGATCGCGCGCATCGACGGCGACGGCGCATATGGCCGTCTGAAGTTCGAATCGGGGGCGCACCGCGTGCAGCGCGTGCCGGCCACCGAGGCGCAGGGCCGCATCCACACGTCGGCCTGCACGGTCGCCATCATGGCCGAAGCCGACGCCATGTCCGAGATCGTCATCAATCCCAGCGACCTGCGCATCGATACCTTCCGCGCCAGCGGCGCGGGCGGCCAGCACATCAACAAGACGGATTCGGCGGTGCGCATTACCCACTTGCCGACCGGGCTGGTGGTCGAATGCCAGGACGACCGTTCGCAGCACCGCAACAAGGACAAGGCCATGCAGGTGCTGGCCGCGCGCCTGAAGGACAAGGAAGAGCGCGAGCGCCAGAGCAAGGAAGCGGCCGAGCGCAAGAGCCTCATCGGCACGGGCGACCGCTCAGAGCGCATCCGCACCTACAACTATCCGCAGGGCCGCGTGACCGATCACCGCATCAACCTGACGCTGTACAAGCTGCAACAGATCATGGAAGGCGACCTCGAGGAACTGACCGGCGCGCTGATCGCCGAGCACCAGGCCGAGCAGCTTGCCGCGCTGGGCGACGACATCTGAGGCCGACGCGATGACCGCGCCCCAGATCAAGAGCCTGCTGCTGGACACGCGCCTGCCGCGCCTGGAAGTGCGCATGCTGCTGGAGCACGTGCTGGACAAGCCGCGCGCCTGGCTGCTGGCGCACGACACCGATGCGCTGGCGCCCGAGGTGGCGGCGGCGTACGAGGCCCTGGCGCTGCGCCGGCTGGCGGGCGAACCCATGGCCTACCTGCTGGGCCATCGCGAGTTCATGGGGCACCGGTTCCAGGTGACGCCCGACGTGCTGATTCCGCGGCCCGACACGGAAGTGCTGGTCGAAACCGCGCTGGAGTGCATTGATGGCCTTACCGGGCCGATGGTGCTGGATCTGGGCACGGGCAGCGGCGCGATCGCGGTGTCGATCGCGCTGGCGCGGCGCGACGCGCGCGTGATGGCGTCGGACGTCAGCGCGGCCGCGCTGGCCGTGGCTGCCGCGAACGCGTGGGAGTTGACCGCTGCCGTGCGCTTTGTCGAAGGCAGCTGGTACGAGGCCGTGCCGGCTGGCGAAGGCTTTGACCTGATCGTCTCCAATCCGCCCTACGTGGCCAGCGACGACCCGCATCTGGACCAGGGCGACCTGCGCTTCGAGCCGCGCGGCGCGCTGACCGATGGCGCGGGCGGACTGGAGGATCTGGCGCGCATTGTCGAAGGCGCCCGCGCCCACCTGAAGCCCGGCGGCTCGCTCTGGATGGAACATGGCTGGGATCAGGCGGAGCAGGTACGCGGCATGCTGCGCCAGGCCGGGTTTGCAGACGTGCACAGCCGGCAGGATCTGGCGGGGATCGAACGGATCTCGGGCGGGCGTTTGCTGGTCGCAGGTGTCTGACACCCCGCGCAGCTCGCCCGGCCCGACACGTGTTGTTGCGTTTGCCCCGGATATACCGGCCCTGCGGCGGGGTAATCGGGCGGTTTTCCCGGGTGTACCTATAATTGAGCAATTCCGTTTTGCCAGTCCAAGAGACCACCATGAGCGACGTTCAAGAATTCATCCGTGAAACCGTTACCCAGCACCCCGTCGTGCTGTTCATGAAGGGCACCGCCCAGTTCCCGCAATGCGGGTTCTCCGGCAAGGCCATTCAGATCCTGAAAGGCTGTGGCGTGAAGAAGCTCGTCACGGTCAATGTGCTGGAGGACGACGAAGTCCGCCAGGGCATCAAAGAGTTCTCCAGCTGGCCCACCATTCCGCAGCTGTACGTGTCCGGCGAGTTCATCGGCGGCTCGGACATCATGAATGAGATGAACGAGTCCGGCGAACTGAAGACGCTGCTGGAGCAATCCGGCGCCACGGCCTGACGCATCATGCGGCGGCTCGTCGTCGGCATCACGGGCGCCACCGGCGCGCTCTACGCGGTGCGCATGCTGCAGGCGCTGCGCAACGTCGAAGACGTCGAGACGCACCTGGTGGTGTCCGCCTCGGGCGTGCTGAACATCAAGCATGAGCTCGATGTCAGCCGCCACGACGTCTATGCGCTGGCCGATCATGTGCACAGCGTGCGCGACGTGGGCGCCACGCTGGCCAGCGGCGCGTTCCAGACCGCGGGCATGGTGATCGTGCCGTGCTCCATGCGCACGCTGGCGGCCGTGGCCCACGGCCTGTCCGACAACCTGATCACCCGCGCCGCGGACGTCACGCTGAAAGAGCGCCGCCGCCTCGTGATGATGGTGCGCGAGACGCCGTTCAATCTGGCTCACCTGCGCAATATGACGGCGGTGACCGAAATGGGCGGCATCGTGTTTCCGCCGCTGCCGGCGTTCTATCACCGGCCCGCTTCCATCGAAGAGATGGTGGATCACACCGTGGCGCGCGTGCTGGAATTGTTCGACATCGTCGTGCCCGGGCCGCATTGGGAAGGCACGTAGGCGCTAGCCTCCCGTCCTGTCCAAGCGGGGAAGCCACGTAGGCGCTATCTACCCCATTGGCAAAGGAACGCGGGCGCAAAAGCCGCCCGCGCCGTCCCATCCCGGCAAGCCCCGCCGGCGCTACTCCACCAAGCCCAGCCCGTTCAACGCCGCCAGGTTTTCCGGCCATTTGCGTGCGCGCGCGTTCTGCAGTTCGATGCGCGCCCAGGCCATCCATCCGGCCCATTCGATGCGCTTGTCCCACGCCGTGCCCCAGGCCTGCAGCGCGGCCAGGCCGGCGGCAGCATGCTGTTCCGCGGCCTCGAAATCTCCTGACGTCAACGCCAGTTGCGCCAGCAGCAGGCGCGGTTCTCCGACCCACGGGTTGTGCTCCACCGCGGCTTCCAGCATGTGGCGGGCGCTGTCCATTTCGGTCAGGGGATGCATGCGCGTGATGACCTGCCAGTACAGCGCGCTGGCCGCAGCTTCGTCGCGCGGGCTGAGCGTGGCGCGGCAATTGTCGAAGGCGGGCGGCAGCGGAATGCCGGTGTCCTGCGGCATGCGCGACAGCGGCGCCAGCAGATGCGACAGCATCGACAGGATGTTCGACGGCGGCTTGAGCGGGCCGGGCCACAGCGACGAGGCCCAGTTGGTCTTCAAGTCGCGGCGCTGCTGCTGCGGATAGCAGGCAAAGATCTCGTCCTGCCAGCTATGCCATTGCTCGCCCATGTCGGCGGCGGACACCACCGTGAATGCGGCGACCTGGCGCGGCGTGAACGTGAACACGTGCCCGTCGGCGCCTTCCAGCGTCAGGCCTTCCGGTCCCGTGCCCTGTCCCTGCAGGATGGCCTGCACGAATCGCGTGCGCGGCATGGCGCAAAAGAGGCTGACCCATTCTTCGGCTTCGGCGCCGAGCACATCGCGCAACGTGTTGCGCTCGCGTTCACGGTCAAAGAGCGTGAGGTCCACGTATTCGTTGCCGTACACGCTATGAAACAGGCCCAGCAGACGAACCTCGCGCGGCTGGTTCCACAGCGCCAGCGTGCGGTAGACGCCCAGCAGGTGATGCTTGAACGTGCCGGCCTTGTGCCAGTCTTCGCCGGCGCTGCGCGCAAACAGCAGGTCGAGCAGGGCGGGAAGGTCGGCGTCGACGGCGGCGTAATGGTCAGCCAGCAGCGCGCGCGCATGCGGATGGAGTTCGGTAGTCGTGGACATGGAGGCGGGTGGGTTGATGAAAGCAGGCTCTATTGTGTCCGCATGCGCCGGCGCTGTCATTGCGGTGTTTATATCGAAATCCACATATCAATATGAATATTCATCGCTTCCGGTTTTGAGGCGGCGTCTCTAGAATCCGGGGTCTCATTACGACTACCTCTAGAGATCTCCCATGCGCCTTCGTCATTCCCTGGCCGTACTTGCCACCCTTATCGGTTTTGCCGGCACCTCGGCGATGGCGCAGGACGCCGAGTTGAAGGTGGGCGTCACCGTCGGCCCGCACGCGCAGATCGGTGAAGTCGTGCAGCAGGTGGCCGCCAAGGAGGGCCTGAAGGTCAAGCTGATCGAATTCAGCGACTTCATCCAGCCCAATGCCGCGCTGGACGCCAAGGAGCTGGACGTGAACATCTACCAGCACAAGCCTTTCCTGGAATCGCAGAACAAGGCGCGCGGCTACAAGCTCGTGCCGGTGGCGACGGCCGTCGTGCAGCAGATGGGCATCTATTCCAAACGCGTGAAGTCGCTGGACGATCTGCCGCAGGGCGGCAAGGTGGCCATTCCGAACGATCCGACCAACGGCGCCCGCGCGCTGCTGGTGCTGCAGGCCGCCAAGCTGATCAAGCTGAAGGACGGCGTGACGGTGACGGCGTCGATCTTCGACATCGCCGAGAACCCCAAGAACCTGAAGTTCGTCGAGATCGAGGCCGCGCAGCTGCCGCACTCGCTCAAGGACGTGGATGCCGCCGCCGTGAATTCCGCCTACGCCATCCCCGCCGGCCTGTCGCCCGCCAAGGACGCGTTGGTGCTGGAGAGCAAGGACGCGCCGTTTGCGGCCGTCGTGATCGCCGCGCGCGAGGACAACAAGAACGATCCGCGCATCGCGCGCTTCATCAAGGCCTACCAGTCCGACGAAGTGAAGGCTTTCGTGGCCAAGCAGTTCCCCGGCGCCTACACGACCTCCTGGTAAGTCGTCCCGTCTGGTTCATGCGGCCGGGCGCGTGCGCGTCCGGCCTCGCGCCGTCTGGCGTTTGTCAGCCGCGGCCTCCCCGCGCGACAGCCACATGCGCGCCTCGTTTGCCAAGCCTTCCTGCAGCACCTGCGCCGGCGCGCTCATCGCGCGGTCGCGCGACCACACCACCGCCAGCACCGGGTCTTCCAGCGCCAAGAGGCGCCGCGCGGCCAGGCCCTGCCGCTCGGCGTAATGCGCGCCCAGGCTTTCCACGATGGCCACACCCAGGCCTTGCGCGGCCAGCGCGCACGCCGCCAATGATTGCGCGGCCTCGATGATGGGGCGATAGGGCAGGCCGCGTGCCTCCAGCGCCTGACGCGTCGCGCGCCCGGCGGGCAGGGCGGGGGCCAGCACGATCGGACCGGCTTCGGCGACTTCGTCGAGCGTCAACGTGGCCTTTCTTGCCCACGGATGGTCCTTCGGCATGACGGCATGCAGCCCCAGGGGCGCCAGCCGCAGGCTGGACACGCGGTCGATGTCCGGCGGCGAACCGATGATGATGCCCAGGTCGATGCGATGGTCCACCGCCATCTCGATGATTTCCAGGGCGGTGCCGGCGCGCACGGTCACGGCCACGGACGGATGGGCGCGGCGCACGCCGGCCAGGGCCGGCGGCAGCAGACTGGACGCCGCAATGGCGACGGCAGCGACATCCAGCCGTGCCAGCGCGCCCTGGCGGATGTCGATGGCCAGCCGGTCCACGGCCTCGATGCCGGCCAGCGCATTGAGGACTTCCGGGATCAGCGCGCGGCCCTGGCTGGTCAGGTGCAGCCGCCGGTTCTCGCGGCTGAAGAGCGCAAAGCCCAGCCGCGTTTCCATGTCGCGCAAAAGTGCGCTGGCGGCGGGCTGCGTCATGTTGACCGATGCCGCCGCGGCGGTGACGGTGTCGTGCCGATACATGGCGCGCAGCAGCAGGAGTTCTCGCCGGTTTAACATATGAAATTCATATGGAAATAGTCAATTCATCTATTTGACCATATGAACCGGCGGCCGCCAGAATAGCCCATCGCATTCTGCATCCCGACCTCCGCGCCGCCATGCCCGCCAACACCATCGTTTCCGTCACCTGCATTCCCTTGCGCCTGCCGTTTCATCACTGGAGCCCGTCGCCGCTGTTCGCCGGCCGGCCGCGCGACAAGCTCGACAGCGCGCTGGTGCGCGTGCAGACGGAAGACGGCACGGTGGCGTGGGGCGAGTCGTACTGCGTGGAGCCGCGCGCCTTGCCCGCCATCTTTGAAACGCTGATTGCCCCGCTGGCCTGCGGGCGGGACGCGGACGACGAAACCTTGCTGCCGGGCATGCAGCGCACGCTGCACAACCTGGGGCGGTCCGGCCCCGTGGTGCACGCGCTGGCCGGGCTGGACATCGCGCTGTGGGACCTGCGCGCCAAACGCGCGGGCGTGCCGTTGTACGAACTGCTGGGCGGCAAACGCCGCGAACGGGTGCGCGTGTATGCGTCGTTGCTGCAGTACTACGGCAACGCCGAGCGCCTGGACGCCGTGACCACGCGCGCGCTGGACGAAGGCTTTACCGAGATCAAGCTGCACGAGCGCACGGCCGATGCGCTGGCTGCCGTGCGCCGCAGCACGGGGCCGGGCGTGCCGATCATGGTGGACACGAACTGCGCCTGGCTGCCCGGCGAAGCCGAATCCGCCATCGAGGCGATGCGCCCGCACGATCCGTTCTGGATCGAGGAACCCTTGTGGCCGCCGGAAGACGACCGCGCGCTGGCCCGCTTGAAGGATGCCTGCGGCATTCCCCTGGCAGTGGGCGAGAACGCCGCCAGCGCGACCGACCTGGAACGCGTGGTGGACACGGAAGTGGCGCAGTACGTGCAGCCCAGCGTCATCAAGCTGGGCCTGACCGCCGCGTGGCGCATCGCGCAGAAGTGCGCGGACACGCGCGTCGTGTGCGCGCCGCAGGTGGCGTTCTTCGGTCCCGGATACCTTGCCAGCCTGCACCTGATCGCCGCACAGCAGGCCGAGGTATCGCTGGAACGCCTGTACGTCGAACTGGCGCATGTGCCTTACGGGCGCAGCGTGCCCATCAAGGACGGCTGGGTCGACGTGCCGGACGCGCCGGGATTGGGCGCGGACCCGGAGGCGGAATTAGCCGAGGGCCGCTACAGCAGTTGAAGCAGACGCATCCGCACCCACGCATCAGATACGAAAGATACACCGAAATACGAACCGGCCCTCAAGAGGCCGCACCGCATATGAACCTGGAGACAACCCCATGCATCCCTCACGCAGAGCGTTCCTGATCAATGGCGCGGCCCTGGCTGCTGGCGCCGCCGTGCTGCCGTGGTCTTTCGCGGCGCGCGCCGCGCAGTATCCGGACAAGGCGGTCCGCCTGACCATCCCGTATCCGCCGGGCGCGGCCACGGACACGTTGGGCCGCATGGCGGGCCAGGTGTTTGCCGAGGCGCTGGGCCAGCCCTTCGTCGTGGAGAACCGTGGCGGCGGTGGCACCACGATCGGCACGCGCGCCCTTGCGGTGTCGGCGCCCGATGGCTACACCATCGGCATGGTCGACTCCACGTTCACGATCAATCCCGCGCTGCTGGGCGAGCGTCAACCGTATGACGCCATCAAGGACTTCGCGCCGATCTCGCTGATGGCGACGGCGCCTTTCGTCATGGTGGTGCACCCCTCGGTCAAGGCGACGGACATCGCGTCCTTTGTGGCGCTGGCCAAGGCGCAGCCGGGCACGTTGTCGTTCGGGTCGGCGGGCGTGGGCAGCGGTCCGCATCTGGCCGGCGAGCAACTGCGCCAGCAGGCGGGCGTGGACGTGCTGCACGTGCCGTACCGCGGCGGCGGCACTGTGATCACCGACCTCCTGGGCGGCCAGGTGCAGTTCGGGTTTGCCACCGTGCCCACGATGCTTGAACACATCAAGGGCGGAAAGCTGCGGGCGCTGGCGGTCACCAGCCCGCAGCGCGTGAGCCAGCTGCCCGACGTGCCCACCTTTGCGGAAGCGGGCCTGCCGGGCGTGGACATCTCGCCGTTGTTCGGCCTGGTTGCGCCGGCCGGCGTGCCCGCGCCGATCATCGAGCGCCTGTCGCAGACGCTGGCCGAGTCCGTGCAACGCGGCGCGTTGCGGGACAAGCTGACGGGGATGGGCTTTCAGCCCGTCGGCAGCACACCGGCGCAATTCGCGCAGCGCATCCAGGAGGACGTGGCCAAGTGGACGGGCGTGATCCAGCGCGGCAACATCAAGGCCGAGTAGGCGCGTCAGGCGTACTTACCCGTCAGGCCGCCATCGACCAGCAGTTCGGTGCCGGTGATGTAAGACGCATCGTCGGAAGCCAGAAAGGCCACCGCATTGGCGACCTCCCAGGGCGTGCCCATGCGGCCCATCGGCACCTGCCTGTCGCGCGCCGCGCGGGCGGCGTCCAGGTCGTTGGCATCGAACATCCTGGCGACGTTGCTGGCCACGCGCGGGGTGTCGATCAGCCCGGGAATCACCGTGTTCACGCGGATGCGGTCGGCGGCATATTGCTGCGCGGCCATGCGCGCGAAGTGGATGACGGCGGCCTTGCTGACGCTGTAGGCCAGATGCGGATAGCCGGTGTACCGGATGCCCGCGATCGACGACACCGCGACGATGGCCCCGCCGCCTTGCGCGCGCATCAGCGGGACCACCAGCCGTGTCGCGATCAGCAGGCTGGTCACGTTCACCTGCTGGATGCGGTCCCAGTCTTGCAGCGAGATGTCTTCGGGGCCGCCCACCTTGCCGATACCCGCGTTGGCTTGCAGGACGTCGATGCGGCCGAAGCGGCCCAGCGCCGCATCCACCGCGGCCTGCATCGCAGCGGGGCCGGCCACGTCGGCCTGCACCGGCAGCGCGCTGCCGCCGGCCGATTCGACTTCGTGCGCCGCTTCTTCGGCAGCGGTCAGGTTGGCGTCCAGCGCAACGACGGCCGCGCCCTGGCGCGCCAGCGTCACGCAACTGGCCTTGCCGATGCTCCAGCCGGGCGCCGACGTGCCCGCGCCCGCTACCAGCGCGACCTTGCCGGCCAGGCGCCCGCCGGATGCCGCCGTCATGATTGCCCGCCGTCTTGCTGATGGGATTTGCCCTTGCCCACGTACGGAATGGCGTGGTCGATGGTTTCCCAGATAAACCGCCCGGAAGGGCTTTGCTGCTCTTCGGCAACGTGCGACACCAGACCCGCCGCGCGCGAGATGACGGCAAAGCCGCGCATCAGGTCCGTGGGCACGCCGATTTCGCTGAGCAGCGCGGCCACGGCGCCCGTCGCATTGATGGTGATGTGCTTGCCGTACGTCTCGTCGATGGCACTGGCCAGCCAGCGCAGGGCCTGCACGGACTCGCCGCTCAGCTCGCTTTCCGCCTCGGCCAGCGCCAGCAGCTTGATCGCGCGCGGATCGTCCGGCTTGTGCAGGTGATGCCCGAAGCCGGGCAGCGGGCTGCGCGAGGCGCGGTGCTCGCGCGCAATCGCCAGCGCCTCGGCGGGGCCGTCGGCGGCCTGCCGGATGCGATCCAGCAGGCGCGAGCAGTTCTCCATGGTGCCGACGAACTGGCTGCCCACGGCCATCAGGCCGGACGCCACGGCGCCCTGCAGGTTCTCGGGCGCGCTCATGTAGATCAGGCGCGTGGCGATCGCGCTGGGCGTCATGCCGTGTTCCATCAGCGTGACCAGCACGGCGTCCACGATGCGCATGTCCACCGGGCGCGCGTCGCGTCCCAGGATCTGCATGATCATCACCTCGGTGAAGGACTTCTTGCCGATCAGGTCTTCGACCAGGTCGACGTCGCGGTACGACATGCCGGTCAGGTGATGGGCGCACAGGCGGGTTTCGGGCGTGTTCATGGCGTCTCCTTCATTGCGGCGTCGCGCACCGCGTTCTTCAGCACCTTGCCCACGCTCGAGCGCGGCAGGCTGTCGTGGAAATGGATCTGCTTGGGCGTGGCCACCGGGCCCAGCAGCGTGCGCACGTGCGCCTTCAGTTCATCGTCGCTCGCTTGCGCGCCCGGTTGAAGCTGAACGGCCGCGTGCACCGCCTCGCCCCATTTGTCGTCGGGCACGCCGAATACCGAGCACTCATAGACGGCCGGATGCGCGGACAGCGCGTTCTCGACGTCCACCGGGTAGATATTGAAACCGCCGGTGATGATGACGTCGCGCAGCCGGTCCTTCAGGAACAGGTAGCCGCGCGCATCGATGAGGCCGGTGTCGCCGGTGTGCAGCCAGCCGTCGACCACGGTCTCGGCCGTCTTTTCGGGCAGCCGCCAGTAGCCGGTCATGACCAGATCGCCCTGGACCACCACTTCGCCGATCTCGCCGCGCGGCAAGAGCGTGCCGTCGGGCGCCATGATCGCCACGTCCGACAGCGGCGTGACCCGGCCGACCGACGCGCGGTTCTCAGGCGCTTCGAGGTCGGCGGGACGCAGGACGGTGACGATCTGCGGGGCCTCGGTCTGGCCGTAGGTCGTGCCCAGCACCGGACCGAAGAACGCGCGCACACGCTCGATTTTTTCGACAGGCATGGGCGCACCGCCGTAGATCAGGTTGCGCAGCCGCGGGAAGTCCGCGCGCGACACGCCTGGCTGCGCCATCAGCATGTAGATCAGCGTGGGCGGCATGAAGCTCAGCGTGCCGCCCCGCTCGCGAAACGCCGCCGTGATGGTGGCGGGCGACACGCTATCCAGCAGCAGATGCGCGCCGCCTTGCGCCAGCACTGGCAGCAGATACGTACCCGTGCCGTGCGTGATGGGCGCGGACACCACATAGCGGTCGTCGGCGGTGAGGCCCCAGTTGAGGATCTGGTTGACGATGCCGGCGTTCCACGCGTGATACGGCTGCATCACGCCCTTGGGCAGCCCGGTGGTGCCGCCCGTGAACTTGATGGCCTGGGTGGCATCGCGGGGCAGCGCGTGCCGCAGCGGCGCGCGGCCCGCGCACCCGGCCAACAGGCCATCCAGCGTCAAGTCTGCCGCCGCGTCTTCCAGTTCGACGCGACGCGCCGGGCCCACGGGCACAAGCGGCCCGCCCACGCCGTCCACGATCACGATGGTCGGCTCGGTGGCATCCAGGATGCGGCCGATCTCCGGCGCGGTGCTGCGGTAGTTGAGCGGCACCCACACCTTGCCGCTGGCCAGCACCGCCAGCAGCGCCAGGATGTGGCGCGCCGAGTTGCCGGCGCAGATGGCCACGCGCGTCTGCGGCGCCGGGTCCAGGTCCTGCAGCGCGGCCGCCAGCGCGCGGGTGTCGGCCGCCAGCCGCGCGTAGGTGACCTGCCCGTCGGGACCGTCGAGCGCCACGCGGTCCGGATGCAGCTCGGCCGCGCGGAAGAAAAAATCAATCGGGTACACCTTGGCTCCTTGGATCGCTAGTTGGCCTTGAGGTTGGCGCTTTTCACGACCGCACCCCATTTGTCGATTTCGCTGGCGATCTTCTTGGCAAAGGTCTCCGGCGTGTTGGGCGGCTGCGGCGGGAAGAATCCGCCCTGCTTGTACGAGGTCTGCAGGGCGGGGCTGGCCAGCGCCTTGTTCACCGCCTGATTCAGGCGGTCGATGACGGGTTTGGGCGTGCCGGCCGGCGCCACCAGTCCAAACCACGATTCCACGTCGAAGCCCGGCAGGCCGGATTCCGCCAGTGTGGGCACATCGGGCGTGGCGGGCAGGCGCTCGGGCGACGTCACGCCAATGGCGCGCAGCTTGCCCGCCTGCACGTGGGGCAGGGACGAGGGCAGGTTGTCGAACATGGAATCCACCTGGCCGCCCAGCAGGTCCGCCACCGCGGGGCCGCTGCCGCGATAGGGCACGTGCAGGATGTCGGTGCCGGTCTTCATCTTGAAGAGTTCGCACGACAGGTGAATGGACGATCCGCTGCCGGACGAGGCGCAGGTCAGCTTGCCGGGGTTCTTCTTGGCATACGCGATGTATTCCTGCACGGACTTGATCGGCAGCTTGGGATTGACCACCAGGATGTTCGGAATGGTCGCCAGCAGGCCGACCGGCTCGAAGCCTTTGACGAAGTCGTAGTTCAGCTGGCTGTACAGCGTGCGGTTGATGGTGTTGGCGATGGACCCGACGTACAGCGTGTAGCCGTCGGGCGCGGCGCGCGAGACGATTTCTGCGCCGATATTGCTGTTGGCGCCGGTCTTGTTCTCGACAACGACCGTCTGGCCCAGCTCTTCGGACAGCGATTTGGCCATCAGGCGCGCCACGATGTCGGTGGCGCCGCCGGCGGCGTAGCCGACGACGAGGGTGATGGGGCGTTCGGGATAGGGTTTGGCCGCCCAGGCGGGGGCGGCGGCCACGAGGGCGCCGCTCAAGGCCACCGCCGCAGCGGTCCAGCGCTTGCCGAATGTCTTCATTGTTGTCTCCGTCCTGTTTGTCTAATAATTGGACAGATCTCCGTCTGTCCGCCTTCATATTCGGCTTTGATGGAGGCCCTATCAACGCAAGGTGTCCAGAAATTGAACAAACCGGATTCCGAGGGTTCCGGTCCGCGCATCCTGCGGCGCGGGCTGAAGGTGCTGGGCGTGTTGCGCCAGGCCGGCGCGGCCGGCATGCACGTGGTGGACATCGCGCGGGCCGCCGGCATGCAGCGGTCCACGGTGTACCGCTACCTGGATGTGCTGGTCGAAGAGGGCTATGCCCTGCGCGAATCGGGCGCGCCGCGCTGGCGCGTCGCCGAACTGGGCGTGATGATGGCCGGCGATCCGCACGCGCAGGCCGTGCGCAGCCTGCGGCCGTTGCTGCGCCAGATCAGCGACGTCAGCGGCGATTCGGCGTTTCTCATCTGCCGGGCGGCGAACGATTCGCTCTGCCTGCACCGCGAGGTCGGCAACTATCCGGTGCAGGTGCTGGCCGTGACGGTCGGGCATCGCCAGCCGCTGGGCGTGGGCGCGGCGGGTCTGGCGCTGCTCGGCGCATTGCCCGCTGCCGAAGCCGACGAGGTCGTGGCGCAGAACGAGCAGGCGCTACGCGCTTATGGCGGCATGACGGTGGCGCAGATGCGGCGGCTGGTCGAGAACACGCGCGGGCGCGGCTGGGCCGTGGTGGGCAACGCGGCGGTGCCGGGGGTGTTGGGCGTGGGGGTGGCGCTGTGCGATGCCGGCGGGTATCCGCGGCTGGCGGTCAGCGTATCCAGCCTGATCAGCCGGATGCAGGCGCCGCGCCAGCGCAGCATTGCCGATCTGATCCGTGCGCAACTGGCGCAGAGCGGGTTCGGCATGCAGCTGGGGGCGGCGCCCGGCGAAGGGGACTGAGGCCGCAGGAGCCTCGTTTATGTAGCCTCGTTCAGGCGGTTCGATCAGGCGGTTCGTTCAGGCGGCCGCGGGCGTGGGGACGCGGTACGTCTTCTGGTAGTGCACCGTGAACGTCTTGAAGGCGGCCAGCGCCTTGTGCGGATCGTGTCCGGGCTTGACGAGAAAGCTGTCAAAGCCCACGCGCGCCTGGTAGTGGATGGTGTCGATCATCACGTCGCCCACCGCGCGCAGCTCGCCTTGCCACTGGTAGCGCGTGCGCAGCAATTGGGCCAGCGAGTAGCCGCGGCCATCGGTGTAAACCGGGAAGTCCACGGCGATGAAGGCGATGCCTTCCGGATGCAGCACGCCGTCGGCGTCCGCCAGATCAGTCAGGTCGGCATCGGGGCCCAGCAATACCGCCACGGGATGCTTGTGGCGGCGCAGGGTGGCGCGCGATGTCTTCCAGACGGACAGCGGGACGATCCAGCCGGGTTCGTCGGCGGGCACCTGGCCCTCGGCCGGCACTTCCGGTTCGGGCACGAAGGGGCGCGACGTGTCGGCCTCCAGCTTGCCGTTGCGGATCAGGTGCGGGCCGGGCGCGTCGTGGGCGTAGATCTCAGACATGGGCGGGCTCCGCGTGCTGCGTGGGTTTGGCGAAGGCAGGGTCCGCGTACACGTCCTGCTTGAAGGGGTCGATGCCGACGCGATCGACCACGTCGATGAAGCGCTCGGCCTCGCTGTCGCGCAGGCCCAGGTAGGTGCGGATCAGGCGGTCGACCACGCCGGGCACCTGATGGCGCGCGAACGACGGGCCGATGATGCGGCCAATGGCCGCGCCGCCGCCGTGCGTGGATTCAAGGTCGGGCAGCGGCTTGGCAGCGCCGTTCTGGCGGCCGCCCACCGTGACCTGGTACCACTCCTCGCCGGCCTTATCGACGCCGAGGATGCCGATGTGGCCGACGTGGTGGTGGCCGCAGGAGTTGATGCAGCCCGAGATGTTCAGGTCCAGCTCGCCGATTTCGAACAGATAGTCCAGATCGTCGAACTGGCGCTGGATGGCTTCGGCCACGGGAATGGAGACGGCATTGGCCAGCGCGCAGAAGTCTCCGCCCGGACAGGCGATGATGTTGGTCAGCAGGCCGACGTTGGGCGTGGCGAGGTTCAGGGCCTCCAGCTTTTGCCACAGCTCATGCAGACGCGAACGGCGCACGTCGGCCAGGATCAGGTTCTGTTCGTGCGACACGCGCAGTTCGCCATAACCGAAGTCGTCGGCCAGGTCGGCTACGGCGTCCATCTGGTCCGCGGTGATGTCGCCCGGCGGCACGCCGGTGGGCTTGAGCGACACCGTGACCGCGGCGTAGCCGGCGACCTTGTGCGCATGCACGTTGGTGCGCAGCCAGCGCGCAAAACGCTTGTCGCCCGCGGCCAGCGCGGCGGTGTTGTCGATGTCCGCCGCGGCGGCGGCATCGTGCTGCGGCCAGACGAAGCGCGACTTGATGCGGTCCACGAATTCCTGCGTGATGGTGTCGGGGCCGCCCTTGATGCGCTGCCATTCTTCATCGACCTGCTGCGCGTAGACCTCGGGCGTCAGGTCCTTGACCAGGATCTTGATGCGCGCCTTGTACTTGTTGTCGCGGCGGCCATGCAGGTTGTACACGCGCAGCGCGGCTTGCAGATAGGTCAGCAGGTGCTGCCATTCGACGAACGGATTGATCAGCTTGCCGACGATGGGCGTGCGGCCCAGGCCGCCGCCGATCCACACGCGGAAACCCAGCTTGCCGTCGCGTTCGACCGCCTGCAGGCCGATGTCGTGCACCCCCACGGCGGCGCGGTCTTCCACGGCGCCGCTGACCGCGATCTTGAACTTGCGCGGCAAAAAGGCGAATTCCGGATGCAGCGTGGACCACTGGCGGATGATCTCGCACCAGATCAGCGGATCGACGAGCTCGTCCGGCGCGACGCCGGCAAAGTGATCCGTGGTGGTGTTGCGGATGCAGTTGCCGCTGGTCTGGATGGCGTGCATCTGCACCGTGGCGAGTTCCGCCAGGATGTCCGGCACGTCTTCGAGCTTGGGCCAGTTGAACTGGATGTTCTGACGGGTGCTGAAATGCCCGTAGCCGCGGTCCCATTTGCGCGCGATGTGCGCCAGGGTGCGCAATTGGCGCGATGCCAGCAGGCCATACGGAATCGCCACGCGCAGCATGGGAGCGTGGCGCTGGATGTACAGGCCGTTCTGCAGGCGCAGGACGCGAAAATCGTCCTCGGTAAGCTGGCCGTCGAGAAAGCGGCGCGTCTGATCGGCAAACTGCGCGACACGCTGCTCGACAAGCTGTTGATCGACGGGGTCATACACGTACATGTCTACTGCCCTTGAAATCTTCTCGGTCTGAACCCCGGGACGGGGCGGGCGCACGGCGCCGGAAAAACGGGATTCATAACCGTAACAGGCAGCCGTAAAGACCGTCTAAGTCATTCTGGTAATAAAGAAATAAGGCCCCGGGGAGGGGCCCCCACGCCGCGCGCGCTTCGCGCGCTAGCTGCCCCCCGAGGGGGCTGCCCCGCCTTCGGGCGGCCGGGCGGCGGGGCGGCTGTTTTTGCGGAGACCGGGCCCTACGCCCTTTGCAAAGTACGGCTGCCGAAGGGGCATGGTTCATGCGTGACGGGTATTTTTGCAAAGGATGGGTTTTTAGCCTTTGCGGGAAATCATCTGCACCGATGCCGTACAGCGGCGCCGTCGTTGCCTATAGATAGTTGCACCTGGCCCGGCCGGTGCTCGCTGGCGACGCAGCTACAACGCCGCATTCACCGCCCACCGCGCCACGAACACCAGAATGATCACCAGGCAGGCCGCGAGCAGCAGGCCGGTGGCGATGAGGGGGCCGGGTTTGTTGTGGGCGATGTCGGCGTCGTAGCCGCGGTCCCGGCGCACGCCGAAAAAGGCCCACAGCACGGAGCGGACCGTGCGCAGGAAACTGAGCATATGCGCCTCCGGGCAGATTCTTGACCGTCCACTGTAGACGTTGGACTGCGGCGCAGACAGAGGCAGATCCGGTTCAACCGACCGTATCAGTTGGCGCGGCGGCATGCGCGCCGATGCCGCGCACGATGTGGTCCAGCAGTTCGCGCGCGGCGGGCGAAATGTGGCGGCCGGCGCGGCTCAGGACGTGCAGGCTGCCCTGATTCAGGATGGGATTGGCCAGCGGCAGGCTGGCCAGCCGCTGTGCCTGCATGTCGGCGGTGACGGCGATGGGGGGCGTGAGCGCGTAGCCGATGCCGGCGGCAGCGAATTGCCACAGCGCCTTGAAGGACGAGGTGGTCAGCACGTTGTGCAGCCGCACCTGCTCGCTGATCTCGGCGGCCTGGATGTGCTGGCGCACGCCGAAGCCTTCCTGCATGGACGCGCCGGGGTAGTCGGCCAGGTCGGTCAAGAGCAGGGGGCGGCGCAGCCGGGTCAGCGGATGATCCTGGCGCACGATGGCGCGTATCGGTTCGGGCCGCGAATAATGCGTGCGCAGCCGCGCGTCATTGGGCGGCTGGAACACCAGCCCGATATAGGCGCGGTCGTCGACGATGCGCTGCACGATCTCGGAGGTGCGAGCCACGTCGATATCCAGCGTGACTTCCGGGTGGCTGCGCCAGTAACCCGGCAGGACGCGGTCGAACATGAGTTCGACAAAGCCCTCGCCCAGCACCAGATCGATGTGGCCGCGCTCGGCCTTGCGCAGGCTGTCGATCTCGGAAAAGAAGCTTTCCTGGATGTCCTGCTGGCGCTTCACGTAGCGGGCAAGGATGTGGCCGGCATCGGTGGGCACCAGCCCGCGGCCGCGACGCTCGAACAGCGCCATGCCGCAGTCGCGTTCCAGGGCGGCGATGGCGCGGCTGACGGCGGACGGATCCATTTCCAGCGCTTCGGCCGCGCCGCGCACCGAGCCCCGGCTCATGACCTGCATGAAGTAGTGCGTGCGGCGGGCGTCGAGTTGTTCATCCATGGCGTCGGCTCCGGGCGGGAATGCGGCGGATTTTCCACGCGGGCAATTAAGGGTTTACCCTTAACGCACGCCGTCCCGTGCAAAAATTTCCCAGGAAAAGGCATTTCGTTGCATTTTACGCAACGTTTCTCGGCGGCGGGTGTCATGGTTGCCCGCCAACGGGCAGAGCGAAAATTGCGCAGTCCGAACCGACGCGCCCGTTGCGCGCCGTTCGTCATCAGGGGAAAAACAATGTCACATGCCAGCGCCAGCCTGGCCTTGCCTTCCATGCCGCTATCGGGGCGCGTGCGCATGCTCGCCGCCATCCTGCTGGTGGTCGTCATCTCCGAAGCGATCGGCAGCGTGACCTTCTCGGTCGGTCCCGGCAAGATCGTCCTGCAACCCATGCTGTGGGCCATTTTCATCGGCGCGGTCGTGGCGGCTTTCGGTCAGCGGCTGCCGTCCGGCATCGGCATCGACAAGGCCATGCAGACCCGCATCAGCGGCTACCTGCAATATGCGTTGCTGCCGTTCCTGGCCAAGCTGGGCCTGATGGTCGGCGGCGCCTTGCCGCAGGTGCGCGAGGCCGGCTGGGCGCTGGTGTTTCAGGAGTTCGGCCACTTTTTCGGCACCATGGCCATCGGCCTGCCGCTGGCGCTGCTGCTGGGCATCAAGCGCGAAGCGATCGGTGCCACGTTCTCGGTGGGCCGTGAGCCCAGCCTGGCGATCATCGGCGAGCGCTACGGCATGAATTCGCCCGAAGGCCGCGGCGTCATGGCCGAATACATCACCGGCACCGTGATCGGCGCGCTGTTCGTGGCGCTGATGGCCGGCTTCATCACCAGCCTGAACATCTTCGATCCGCGCTCGCTCGCCATGGGCGCAGGCGTGGGCTCGGGCAGCATGATGGCCGCCGGCGTGGGCGCGATCGCCTCGCAGCAGACGCCCGAAATGGCGCATCAGGTGGCTGCCCTGGCCGCCGCGGCCAACCTGCTGACCACCGTGGTGGGCGTGTACTTCACCCTCTTCATCTCGCTGCCCACGACGATCTTCCTGTACGGAAAGCTGGAGCCCGTGCTGGGCCGCTTCTCGCGCACCAAGGGCGAGGCCGTGGTGGACAACAGCGTGTCGGAAGACGTGCCGGCGCACGGCGCGAAGATGGGCTTTGGCGACCGCCTGACCGCCTACGTCATCTGTGGCCTGTTTGCGTTGGTGGGCAACCGCCTGGGCTACAACGTGCCGTTCGCGGACGCGTTGCCCGGCATGGGCATCATCGTGCTGCTGGTCGTCATTACTGACCTCATCCTGCGCGTCGTGCCCAAGCTGCCGGCGGTGTTCGTGCTGTCGCTGATCGCCATGACGGCCGGTTGCCCTGGCGTGCTGCCGTACTCGGACCAGATCATCGCAATGGTCGGCAAGGTCAACTTCCTGCCGTTCACGACGGTCATCCTGGCCATGGCCGGCCTGTCGATCCTGAAAGACCTGCCCGCCTTCCGCAAGCTGGGCTGGAAGATCGTGGTGGTGTCGCTGGCCGCCAACGCCGGCACCTTCATGGGCGCCACGATGATCGCGGAATTCTTCCACTGATCGGTCTTCGCGCCATGATAAAGCCGCCTTTTCAGGCGGCTTTTTTCATGGGCGGGCTTTGGGGGCGGTGTCAGACACCCGTCGAGACGCCGTCGCCAATTGACGGGTGTCTCATTTGGGTGTCTGACACCTGGGTCAGCGCCAGGATCTTTCGGGTGTCTGACACCTGGGTCAGCGCGGGAATCAGGGCGCGGCGCCGGGCCGGTAGCGCGCGTTGTCGGTCACGTTCTCGGTGGGGCCGATGTTGGCCACCGCCGGAACGACAGCACTGGCTGCCTTCATGACAGCCGCGGCCTGCAATTCGACTTGCGGATTGCCCATGGCGACACGATAAGGTTGCAGCGGCGCCAGGCCTTCGATGGTGCCCCAGTCGTTCGCGGCCTGGGCGCGTTGGGCCACCGGGTCGGGCCGCGCGGCAAAGTCTTCGACCGCGCGCCGCATGCGGGCGTCCGCGTACAGGTCGCGCAATTCATCGATGTTGAGGGCGGGGGCGGCAAGAGCAAGGGGCGCGGCCGCGGGGTCAGCGTTTTCTCTGACGCGCGGGGCGTTTTGCTCGGCCCTGGCCAATTTGTCGGCCTGGGCGCGTTCCAGGCGCTGGGCTTCGCGGGCGGCCTGGGCCTGGGCGGTGCGCTGCGCCTGGCGGGCCGCGAAGTTCTGCGCGGCGCGTTCGGCTTCCCCGGCGGGGCGGTTCTCATCCAGCATCGATACGCGCGCCGGAAAAGGCGCGGCGACGTGGGGGATGGCGGAGATCGCAGAAATGGCCATGCGGGCGCTCCTTGTCGTGATTGACCTTTGGGTTGGTCTGTCAGGGGAGATGCAAGTTCACTGTAGCAAAGCCTTCTGCGCAGGGGTTTATCCATCTGTGGATTTCGTAACCGTCTCCCACGCCGCCAATTCCTCCTGCAAGGCGGCCAGCTTGCCCCGGACCAACCCGAGCGCATCGCTGCCCAGCAGCAGGTGCGCGGGCGGATGATCGGCGGCGATGGCCGCCAGCATGGCGCGCGCCGCCTTGCGCGGGTCCCCCAGCTGTCGGCCGCTTTTCTCTTCGCGCGCCTTGCGGATGGGATCGAAGATGGCGTCGTAGTCTGCAATCGCGCGTGGGGTACGTGTCATGGATCGGCCCGCCCAGTCAGTGCGGAACGATCCCGGCGCCACGGCGGTCACGGCGATACCCAGCGGCTGCACTTCCTTGCCCAGGGCTTCGGAAATCCCCTCCAGCGCGAACTTGCTGCCGCAGTAGTACGCGATCCCCGGCATGGTGATGTGGCCGCCCATGGACGTGATGTTCAGGATGTGGCCGCGCCGGCGCTGGCGCATGAAGGGCAGGACCGCTTTCATCATTGCGACCGCGCCAAAGACGTTCACGTCGAACTGGCGGCGCATTTCCGACAGCGGCGACTCTTCCATCACGCCTTCGTGACCGTAGCCCGCGTTGTTGACCAGCACATCGATGGCCCCGGCGCTGGCTTCGATATCGGCCACGACGCCGTCGATGGCGTCGAAGTCGGTGACGTCCAGGACGCGCCCGATGGCTGCGTCTGGGGACAAGGCCTCGAAGGCGATCCGCGCGGGGTCGCTGCGCACGGTTCCCACCACGCGATGGCCGGCGGCGAGGGCCTCCTCGGCCAATGCGCGGCCGAAGCCGCTGCTGACGCCGGTGATGAGCAGGGTTTTGGGGGAGGTCATGGAGTCGGCTCCAAAGTCAGTGGAGAATGCATGGTAGTCTCGCAAAAACGCGCGGATAAGCCGTATTCCGCTACTTATATTGCATAAAACTATGAACGCGACTTCCCCGACCGTGGACGGCGCGGCAGGCCCCGCTCTTGCCGAGAGCCGCATGGCCGAGCTGCTGCGCGGCTTGGCGCCCCATGAGGGCTACAACCTGACGGCGTTGCCCAGCGTGCGCGTGCTGCGCGCCAACCGCGCGCTGGCGCGCACGCCCGTGCTGTATGACCCCGGGATCGTGATCGTGTGCCAGGGCCGTAAGCGCGGATATTTCGGCGATCGGCTTTACCTCTATGACGAGCAGCACTACCTGGCCGTCTCCGTCCCGGTTCCTTTCAGCATGGAGACTGAAGCCACGCCCGAGCGGCCGCTGCTGGCGCTGTACCTGCACCTGGACTTTGCATTGGCGGCGGAGTTGGCGTCGCAGATCGACGGCGCCGGGCATGCGGCGCCAGCGCAGGCGCCGCAAAGCATGATGTCGACCCCGATGGATGAAGCGATGCGTGCATCGGTGCTGCGCTTCATCGAGGCCATGGCCAAGCCGTTGGAAGCCGCAGTGCTGGGAGCGGGCCTGCTGCGCGAACTCTATTTCCGCGTGCTGACCGGCCCGCAGGGCAGTTCGATGCGGGAAGCGCTATCGCTGCGTGGGCAGTTTGGACGTATTGGCAAATCCCTGCGTCTCATCCATGCGGAGTATGCCCAGCCGCTGGATGTCACCAGGCTGGCGAATGAGGCGGGCATGAGCGTCCCGAGCTTTCACAGCCATTTCAAGGCGGTGACGCAGGCGTCTCCGATGCAGTACGTGAAATCGACCCGCCTGCACCAGGCGCGGCTCTTGATGGTGCGGCAGGACCTGACGGCCGAGACGGCGAGCCAGGCGGTGGGCTACACGAGCCCGTCCCAGTTCAGCCGCGAGTTCAAGCGCCTATTTGGCCTGACGCCAGCGGCGGAGGCGCGGCGCATGCGCGAAGGCTTCGCCATACCGGCCTTCGCGCAAGCCGCGTTCGTGTCGTCGCATTGATGCCGTGGCACTTACCGGCGCAAACCGCCGGCGGCCGGATCAGGGCTTGGTGGCCTGCATCGAGGGGCGCTGGCTGAAATCCTCGTACCAGGAAGCCGTGGCCGGGTGCGAGGCGCGCCAGTCCAGGTCAGGGAAGCGGAAGTCCAGGTAACCCAGCGCGCAGCCGATGGTGACGGTGCCGATGTCCAGGCGGCCTGCGAGGCCCGCGGCGTTCTTCTCGATGAGCGCAAGGCCATCGCGCACCTTGCCCAACTGGCCCTCGACCCAGCCATCCCAGCGCAAGGCCTCGGGACGCAGCACGGTCTCGTAGCGCGCCAGCAGCGCCGCGCCCAGCATGCCGTCGGCCATTGCCTGCTCGGTCAGCACGGGCCAGCGGGCCTTGCCGGCAGGAAAAAACGATCCGCCGCCCAGGTCGTTCAGATACTCGCAGACAACGCGGCTGTCGAACAGCGCCTGGCCTTCATCGGTGATGAAGGTGGGCACCTGGCCCAGCGGATTGCTCGGGATGATAGTCTGGTCGCGGGCGACGGGACCGGCGGCGCTGGGCAGCTTTTCAATCCGGTCGGCCAGCCCGAGTTCGTGGGCGATGACCATGCACTTGCGTACAAAGGGCGAAGCGGGCGAGAAGAAGATTTTCATGGGGTTCCCTGTCGGTGAGAGGCGTCAGTGTTGCGCATGGGCCAGGCGCTGTCCAGCCACCCAGCCAAAGGTCAAGGCGGGGCCGAGCGTGATGCCCGGCGCGGGGTACGCGCCGCCCATCACGGATTGCATGTCGTTGCCCGCAACGTAAAGGCCGGGGATCGGCGCGCCGGCGGCATCCAGCGCCTGCGCATGGGCGTTGGCGGCAATGCCGCAGGCGGTGCCGATGTCGCCCGGGTACACCTTGACGGCGTAATAAGGCCCATCGCCGAGCGGCGCGAGGCATGGATTCGGCTGGTGCTGCGGATCGCCCAGATAGCGGTTGTAGGCCGTGCTGCCCTTGCCGAAATCGGGATCGGTTCCTTGCGCGGCGTGCCGGTTATAGCGTTGGACGGTGGCCTGCAGCGCGTCGGCGGGTACGCCGAGCCGGCCGGCCAGCGCCGCCAGCGTGGACGCCTGCAAAAGGTAGCCCTGGTCGATCAGGTGTTGGCGGGGCCGGCCGCCGGGCAGGGCCAGCCCAAGGCCCCACGTGTCGATGAACCGCTGGTCGCAGACCAGGAACGCCGGGATGCTGGGCACGGTCTCGTTGCTGCGGTACATGGCCTGCACGAACTCGTGGTACGAGGTCGATTCGTTGACGAACCGGTTGCCCGCGCCATTCACGGCGATCAGGCCGGGCTTGGCGCGGTCCCAGACCAGATGCGGGTAATTGAGCGGCGTGCCGGTGCCGGTATCCAGCACGGAGACCGGCGCCCAGAACGCCGGACTGGCATGGCCGCTGCCGAACGCCGCGCCGGCCTGTTCCGACAGCCGGATGCCATCGCCGGTATTGCCGCGCGGGGACATCGACCAGCCGCCGGTCGGCTGCGGGTAGGTTCGCGCGCGCCGTTCCGGATCCCACGGGAATCCGCCCGTCGCCATCACGACGCCACGGCGTGCGCGTACGTTGACCGTCTTGCCGTCCCGCGACAGGGCGGCGCCCAGCACGCGCCCGGCGGCGTCGCGGTGCAGCGATAGCGCGGGCGTTTGCAGCCAGAAGTCGATGTTGCGGGTCAACAGGCCATGAAACAACTGGGCCGCCAGCGCATTGCCCAGCAGCAGCCGCGTGCCGCGGTGATACCCGCGCGCGCGGTCCGAGGCGTAACGCAACACCAGCTTCATGCTGTGGCGCCAGGCCGCGAACGAACGCGTGGCGCCAAGCAGGTGCCGCACGTCGGTGATGTTGACCATCATGCCGCCGAGCACGGTGAATTCCTTGAGCGGGTCGCGCAGGAGCCGCATGCGGCTGCCCAGCTTGCGGCCGTCGAATTCGACCGGGTCGAGCGAGCGGCCGCCCATTGCGGCGCCGGGCCGGTCAGGGTAGTAATCCGGCGAGGCGGTGCGCGCGGCAAGCTGCAAGAGGCCGCGCGACACCAGGTAATCCATCATGCGCGGGCCTGCCTCCAGATAGGCCCGCTTCATGTGTTCGGGGGCCGCCGCGCCCACCGTCTGGTCCAGATAGGTCCAGACGCTGTCCATGCTGTCCGCATGGCCCGCCGCTTCAGTCTGCGCGTTCAGGGGGATCCACACCGCGCCGCCGGAGATCGCCGTCGATCCGCCGATGCGGTCGGTCTTTTCGACCAGCAGCACGTCCAGCCCTTCCTCGTGCGCGGTCAGCGCCGCGGCCATGCCGCCCGCGCCGGAACCCACGACGAGCGCATCCACTTCCTTGTCCCATGCAATCTGGTCCATGCCGCCTACGCTCCCGAGCCGCCCAGCGACTTGCCGCCGTCCACGAAGATGACCTGCCCCGTGATGAAGTCCATGTGCGGCGCGGCCAGGAAGGACACCGCATTGGCGATGTCTTCAGGCCGCCCCGCGCGCCCGGTCGGCTGCAAGGCCAGTTGCGCGGCCATGCGCTCGGGCGTCAGGTTGCGCAGCAATGGCGTATCGATGAGGCCGGGCGCAATGGCGTTGACCAGGATGCCGCGTCCGGCCAGTTCCATCGCGCTGGCGCGGGTGTAGCCAACCAGCGCCGCCTTCGAGGCCACGTAATGCGGATGGTTCTTCGCGCCCAGATACGCGCGCGACGCGATGTTCACGATCTTTGCGCCCGGCTGCATGGTCCGCGCCGCTTCCTGGGTCAGGGTGGCGACCGCCAGCAGGTTCACGTCGAAGGCGCGCCGGTAATCATCGCTCGTCACGTCGAAGAACGTGCGCTCGTCAAAGAGGCCAGCGTTGTTCACCAGCGCGGCCAGCGGCGGCAATGCGCTCGCCAGCGCGCGCGTGGCGGCTTCGTCGGCCAGGTCCACGACGCGGTGGCTGACATCCAGTCCCCGGTCGGCCAGCGCCCGTGATTCCTTCTCCGCCAGCGCCCCGTTGCGATCGGCCATCACGACGCGAAATCCATCCCGCGCCAGCCGCTCCACGATCGCCAGGCCCATGCCGCTTGCGCCGCCCGTGACCAACGCCGTACCCAGACTCATGATTTCTCCTTAGACAGCCAGATAGCCGCCGTCCACCGGCAGCACCACGCCATTGACATAGCTGGCCAGGTCCGAGGCCAGAAACAGGATGGGGCCGACGATCTCGTCAGCGCGCCCCGCGCGCGCCATGGGGGCGCGCCCCATGTACCAGTCGGTGCCGCTGGCCTGGGCGCGCTGGCCGGCGGTCATCTCGGTTTCCATCAGGCCCGGCGCCACCGCGTTGACCCGCACGCCGTGGGGCGCCAGGTCGCGGGCCAGCACTTCCGTGAACGAGCGCACGCCGCCCTTGGACACCACGTAGCCCGCGGTCGAAATGCCGCAGCCGTAAGCCACGATGGAACACAGGTTGACGATGGCGCCGCGCGAGGCCTTGAGCTGTTCCACGAAGGCATGCGTGACGTTGAACGTGCCTTGCAGGTTCACCCGCATCACGCGGTCCCAGATCTCGGGGGTGCGCGGATCGTCGAACGGCGCGCGCGCCGAAATGCCGGCGTTGTTGACGAGGATATCCAGCGGACCGTGACGCGCCGCGCAGTCGGCGGCAAAGGCGCGCACGGCCTGCTCATGGGTCACGTCCAGTTCGGCATGCGCGGCATGGCCGCCGGCCGCGACGATGGCCTGCGCCGACGCGGCGGCAAGGGCCGCGTCCACGTCGGTCACGATCACGCGGGCGCCTTGCCGGGCAAAGCCCTGTGCGATGGCGGCGCCCAGGCCGCGCCCGGCGCCCGTCACCAGGACGCGCTTGTCTTGCATTGAGATCATGGCTTTTTCCTTGCGGCGCCTATGCGCCCAGATAGGCGCGCTGCACGCCTTCGTCGCTGGCGAGCGCGGCGGATTGCCCATCCAGCGCGATCTCGCCGTTCTCCAGGATGTAGGCGTGACTGGACACCGACAGCGCGAGTTTGACGTTCTGTTCGACCAGCAGAATCGTGATGCCCTGTTCGCGGTTCAGCCGCAGGATGATGTCGAAGATCTGCTCGACCACCAGCGGCGACAACCCCATGGACGGTTCGTCCAACAGGATCATGCGTGGCCGCGCCATCATGGCGCGGCCGGTCGCCAGCATCTGCTGCTCGCCGCCAGAAAGCGTGGCGGCCTTTTGTTCGAAGCGTTCTCGCAGACGCGGAAAGGTGTCGCACACCATGTCCATGTCCTGCCGGACAGCGTTGCGGTCCCGGCGCAGGTAGGCGCCCATTTCCAGGTTTTCGCGCACGCTCATCTCGCGGAAGATCTCGCGGCCTTCCGGCACCTGCACGATGCCGCGTCCCACGACCGCATCGGCGGACAGGCGGTGGATGGGTTCGCCCGCGAAACGCACGCTGCCCGCCGTGGGCGAGACCAGACGCGAAATCACGTTCAACGTGGTCGACTTGCCCGCGCCATTGGCGCCCAGCAGCGCCACGATGGCGCCTTGCGGCACCTTCAGCGACACGTCCTGCAATGCGCGGATGTTGCCGTAGGCGGCCGACACCGCATCGACTTCCAGCAGAATCTCAGCCACCAGCTGCTCCCTTGCCCAGATAGGCCTCGATGACACGGGGGTTGTTGCGCACCTCGGCGGGCGTGCCCTCGGCGATCTTTTCGCCAAACGACATGACGGTGATGCGATCCGATATGGACATCACCAGTTGCATCACGTGTTCCACCAGCAATACCGTGATGCCGTCCCGCTCGCACAATTCGGTCAACAGGCGGTCCAGCGTCTCGATCTCGCGGTTGCGCAGGCCCGCCGCCGGTTCGTCCAGCAACAGCAGGCGCGGAGAAATGGCCAGCGCGCGCGCCAGCTCCAGCATCTTCTGGCGTCCGAAGTCCAGACTGCAGGCGGGGGTGTCCAGGAAGTCTGCGAGGCCGACGCGCTCGAGCAGATGCTCCACCCGCTCGCGGGCCTCGGCCGCCGCCGGGCGCAACAGCTTGCGCGGGCTGTTCGCGCCGTGCGCGTACGTCCCCAGCAGCGCGTTCTCCCGCACGCTGAGCGCGCCGAAGAGCTCCAGGTTCTGGAATGTGCGCGCCACGCCCAGCGCCGCCATTTCGTGTGGCTTCTTGCCCGTGATGTCGGCGCCATCGAAGGTGATGCTGCCGCTCGTGGGGCGGTAATAACGCGATATGCAATTGAACGTCGTCGACTTGCCGGCGCCGTTCGGACCGATCAACGCGTGAATGCGGCCGCGTTCCACCTGCATGGACAGCCCGTTGATCGCCGTCAGGCCGCCGAATTTCACCGTCAGTCCCTGCACGTCCAGATAAGGATGTGTGCTCATGCTGCGCTCCTTTGCGGGGATTTGGAGGCGGTGGCCGCCGCGCGCGAGGCCGCGGGCAAAGGCGCTGCCGGCGGGGGCGCGCGCCGCGCCGCACGGCCCGCAAACAGGCCCTTGGGCGCGAACATCATGAAGCCCATCAGAATGACGCCGTAGATGATTTCCTGGAACGACAGCGCCTGGCGCAGCAGTTCGGAGATGAGGCCGAAGGACAAAGCCCCCGCGATGGCGCCGCGTACCGATCCGATGCCGCCCACCACGACCATGGTCAGGATCAGGATGGTGGTCTGAAAGCCCAGGCTTTCGGGATGGATGAACGACGCGAAGAGCGTGTACATGCCGCCCGCGATGCCGGCGTAGGCGGCCGACAGGGTGAACGCGGTTCGCTTGATGGCATTGACGTTCACGCCCATCGCCTGCGCCGCGACATCGCTCTCGCGCACGGCCCGGAAGGCCGATCCCAGTTGCGAGCGCGACAACGCCACGGTGGCCCACAACAGCAGCGCGGCAATCAGCACGACAAAGGGGTAGGCCTTCATGTCCGACACCAGTTCGTACCCGAAGAGCGAGGCGGGCGAGATGCGGAATCCGTTGGATCCGTTGGTGACCGACTGCCAGTTCAGGAACACCCACTGCATGGCTTCCCCGAAGGCGAACGTGGACAGCGCCAGATAGATGTCGCGCATGCGCAGCGCGAGCGCGCCGATCACGTAACCCAGCGCCGCGGCCAGCAGCCCGCCCGCCAGAATGGAGATGAAGAAGGGCGGATGCCACAGGTTATTGATGAGCCCGGCGGTGTAGATGCCCACGCCATAGAAGGCCGCGTGCGACAGCGCAAACTGCCCGGTTTCGCCGATGACCAGGTGCAGGCCCAACGCCAGCACGACGAACACCATCAGCAGGTTGACGACGTAGACGACATAGCCGCTAGCCATGAAAGGCAGCGCCACCAGCACGACGGCCATGAGCGCCAGCAGGACGCGATCGATCTTGTTGCTCATACTTTCTTCACCTGCAGTTTGCCGCCCAGCAGTCCTTGCGGGCGCACCAGCAGCACGACCATGATGGCCACGAAGGGCGCCACCACGATGGCATTGGTCGAAATGAACAGCCCCACCAGGTTCTCGGCAATGCCGATCACAAAGCCCCCGATCACCGCGCCGGGCAGGCTGGTGATGCCGCCCACGATGGCGGCGGCATAGGCCAGGATGGCGATGTGGCCGATGTCCGGGGTGATGAGGATCTTGGGCGTGATGAGCAGCGCCGCGACGGCCGATATCAGCCCTGACAGCGCCCACACCATCATGCGGATGCGGGTGAGGTTCACGCCCGTCAGCCGCGCTGCCTTCGGATTCATTCCCACCGCGCGCATGGCCCGGCCAACGCGCGTGTAGGCGAACATCCCGAACAGCAGCAGCATGACGATCACCGCGACGGCGAAGATCAGCAGGTCAAGCCGGGTCAGCACGGCGTCGCCGATGATGACGGCGTCCGTGGACGCAAGCGGCGGCAGCGAGCGCGGGGTATCGCCCAGGCCCGATGTGCGCACCAGCCCCTTCAGGGCGTACGCCAGTCCCAGCGTGGCGATGACCATCTGCACGCCCACGCCCTTGGACGCGATGACCCGTTCCATGACGACGCGCTGGAACAGGCCCGATAGCAGGGCCACCGCGGCCAGCGTGACCGGAATGACCGCCAGATAAGGCCATCCCATCACCAGGATGAGGAACAGCGCAATGTAGCCGCCCACCATGAAGATCTCGCCCTGGGCGAAATTCGGCACATCGGTGGTCTTGAAAATGATGACGACGGCAACGGCCAGCAACGCGTATACGCTGCCCGTCACCAGCCCCGACAGCACCCCCTGCTGCAGGAACAACCAGGTATCGGCAAAGCTCATGATGTTCTCCGGCGGCCCGCGCGATGCTGCGCCATCGCGCGGGCGTGGCCCCTGACGGGCCGCGGGTTTACTTCTGGTATTGCCAGGTGCTCTTGAAGGGGCCAGGCACGAGCGTCATGTTCGTCCCATCGAACTTGATGTAGATGGCGGCCTCCTGCGCGGCGCGGTCGCCCGGGCCGAACTCGATGGGGCCTGCCATGACGCCCGAGTCGAACTTCATGGTTTCCAGCGCCTGCAGCACCTTCTCGCGCGTGGGCTGCGGGCCGGCAGCCTTCAGCGCGTTCACGACCGCCATGGCGGGCGGAATGCCGTAAGGCATGTAGGACTGCGGATGCCCGGGCTTGGCCGCCAGGTCGGGATACGACTGCTTGTACATGTCATACACCCACGTCAGTTTCGGCCCGCCCGGCAGATCGGCCAGCACGTCCTGGATGTACACGTTCTTGAACGCATCCTTGTTGCCCACGTTCTCCACGAGCTGCTTGAGATCCGCCGTGCCATTGACCGCCAGCACGATGGGCTTGTTCCAGCCCAATTCGTGCGCCTTCTTGATGATGAGGGCGGCGGGGCGTGCGTAGGTCGTCAGCAGCAGCACATCGGGATTGCCCGAGCGGATCTTCAGCATGGGCGCGGTCACGTCGGTGATGTTCGGATTGACCGACTGCACCTGCAGCGCCGGGTCGCCAAGCTGTTTTGCCTGCGACTGCGCCGCCTCCAGGTTCCAGCCGCCGTACGCGTCGTCATGATTGATGTAGCCAATCTTCTTGGCTTTCAGGTGTTCCGATGCGAACTGCACCATCGAGCCGCCGACGGCGTGCTGCGAAATCGAAAAGGCGCCGTAGATGTACTTGGAGGGCGGGTAGAGGGCGCCGTCGCCCGAGGCATTCAGCATGACCAGCGGCACTTTTTCGCGTTCGATGTATTCGCGCGACGCGACGACGGCCGCCGAGCACGACCCCCCGTTCAGCAGGAAGACCTTGTCCTGCTCGTTGAGCTTCTTCACGGCGGCGACCAGATCGTTGGCGTTGCAGCGGTCGTCTTCCACGACCAGTTCGATCTGGCGGCCGTTGACGCCGCCTTCCTTGTTGACCTTGGCGTACCACATCTTGGCGGCGTTCAGCACGTCAAAGCCGTAGGCCATGCCGCTGCCCGACAGCGGCGCAAAGACGCCGATCTTGATGGTCTTGTCCGTGATCCCCGGTTCCTGCTGCGCCTGCGCGGCGGCCGAAAAGGCCAGGGCGCACAGCGCGGCGGCGGCCGCGTAGCGACTACGTTGGTTCATGCTTGGTCTCCCGTTCTTTTTTGGATGCGCGTCTTTGGTGGATGACGCTTTGATGCGTTGACGGCGGTGCCGCCGGGTAAGTCTTACTGCATGCGGTAGCCGCCGTTCACGTCGATGACGCTGCCGGTGATGTAGCCCGCATCTTCCGAGGCAAGGAACCGCACGGCCGCGGCCACTTCCTCGGCGGTGCCGATGCGGCCCAGCGGGATGGCCTGTGCAGCCGCGGCCAGCGCGCCGCTGCTGGTGACGGTGCTGCGCAGCATGTCGGTGTCGATCAAGCCGGGCGCGATGCCGTTGACCGTGATGCCAAGATGGGCGGCTTCGCGCGCCATGGCCTTGGTCAGGCCCAGCACGGCCGACTTGGCGGCGATATAAGAGGCGCTGGAACGGTAGCCGCCCAGTTGCGCGGCGACCGACGTGAAGGTGACGACCCGGCCATGCGCCAGCGGCTTGGCTTCGCGCCGGCGCAGGTAGGCGCGTCCGCACAGGAACACGCCGCGCGCATTCACGGCAAAACTGCGCTCCCAGATATCGAGCGACGTGTCCTTGATGAGCGGCCGCTCGCCGTTCTCCTGGAACAGCAGCAGTCCGGCCGCGCTGACCAGCACCGCGATGGGGCCGTGCTGGCTTTCGATCTGCTCGAATGCGCTGTCGACGGCCGCTTCGTCGCTGACGTCAAAGGCATGCGCGGCATGGGGCGCGCCCAGCTCGTCGGCCACCCGGCGCGCACGGTCGCTGTCCACGTCCGACACCACCACGCGCAGTCCGGCCTGTGCGAGTTCCCGGCAGATCGTGGCGCCGATGCCGCCGCCGCCGCCGGTTACGAGGGCGAGGCGGGACTCCGGGCCGGCCGTGGCGGGCTTGGATACATTGGTCATGCTGTCTCCTCCGTGGCGTGTCGTCCATCCTTGGGATTGGATCGGCCGCCAGTCTGATTTTTTGCGATTATGTATACATGGCGTTGGGGCAGGTATAGGGGCTTACCCTGAACGACGTTTGATTTACGACAGAAGCACTATGGAAAGCCCTGAGATAGGGCTGGAGCACACTGCCGCATGTATTCTTCATGTATACAATTGCCGCATGGATACGCTATCTCAACACGTCACCGATACGCTGCGGGACTGGGTGCTGCACGGCAAGTTCAGTCCTGGCGCCCGGCTGGAAGAAATCCCGCTGGCCGAAAAACTGGGCGTGTCGCGCACGCCGGTACGCGCGGCGCTCGCCACGTTGGGCAACGAAGGCCTGCTCGAACATTTGCCCAAGCGCGGCTACACCGTGCGGGCTTACGACATCGGGGAGATTGTGGCGGCGTATGAAGTGCGAGCCGCCCTGGAGGGCCTGGCCTGCCGGCAGGCGGCGCTGCGCGGCCTGTCGAATGACGCGGTCGCGGTGCTGAAGAACTGCCTGGACGAGGGCGACCGGATCCTTGCCAAGGGCGTGTTGCTGCCGGAAGACCATCTGCCGTACCAGCAGGTCAACATCACCTTGCACAACGGCATTCTTGAGGCGGCGGGCAATCCGTGGGTGAAGCGGTTTGCGACGCAGGCGCAGGCGATTCCGTATGCGTCGGACCGGATCATCCTGTGGGAAGACCACGGGATCATCCTGCGCTCGCACGATGACCATCATCGGATCGTGAGCGCCATCATCGCCCGCGACGGCGCGCGGGCCGAGGATCTGATGCGCGAACACGTGTACTACGCGGGCATCATCCTGAAGAACAACTACGAGCGGCTGGCGCAGGCGTACCGGGTATGAACGGCCCGGCGCGCCTGTCGCAAGCCAGTGGCGCGGGCGCAGGGCCCGCGCCCCTTATTCCGTAACGCCCGTTTCCAGGCAGGGCTTGAACTCGCCGGATTCCGGATCGCGCAGGAACAGGACGCCGGTGGCCACGCCAAAGTAGGCGCCGTGCAGTTCCAGTTCGCCCTTTTCGACGCGGCGGCGGATCGACGGGAACGTCATCAGGTTGTTCAGGCTGTGTGCGACGGTGGCCAGTTCCAAACGCTTGAGGTTGGCCTGGCGATCGCCGGTCTCCGGGGACATGCCCTTGGCGACAGGTTCGATCTGCGACATCCATTTGCCGATGAAATCGCTCTTGCTGAGCGGCGTGGCGTCGTCGAAGAAGAAGCGGATGCCGCCGCAGGAGGCGTGGCCCAGCACGACGATGTGCTTGACGTTCAGGCCGTTGACCGCAAATTCGATGGCGGCGCTGGTGCCGTGGTACGACGATTCCGAGTCGGGATCACAGGGCGGCACGAGGTTGGCCACGTTGCGCACCACAAACATTTCACCGGGGCCTGCGTCGAAGATCGCTTCGGGCGACACGCGCGAGTCGCAACAGCCAATGATCAGGATTTCCGGGCTTTGGCCGATCTCGGCCAGCTTTTGGTAGCGGCTGCTTTCCGTCTGGAAGCGGCCGTCAAGGAAGGATTGGTAGCCTTCGGAGAGTCTTTTGGGAAACATGATCTTCAGTTCCTAATATCGAGGCCAGGCTTGCTGGCGCGCCGGCATACGCACGAAGGGGCTTCGTGTGGAAGCCCCTTTTATCGAGTCGGCAGTCGGGATTTTCCCATAATTGGGCTGATAGCCACCTGTCTAAACCCTGATATTAAAAGGGTTTTTTTCGGCGGGTCTAGGCCCTGGGCAGCCTTAGCGGGCCGCCACGTCCAGCGGGGTCACGCGGGCGAATTCAAGCGGCGTGATGGCCTTGACCACCTTGATCTGGCCGGGGGCGAGAGGGCCCACGATGTCTTCGCTGACCCGGCCAACCTCGCGGTTCTGGGCGTCGTACAGGACGTAGGTCAGAAGGACGCTGTTGACGGGGCGTTCGGACTGGTTGGCCAGAAAACCGGTGATGGTCGAGACGTTGCGGGTGTTGTCGCGCACGGCCTGGACGTTGCCCAGGGTGACGCCGTAGGCAAGGCTTTGCGCGTCGGCGGTGGCGGATGCGCAGGCCAGCACGGCAATCGAGGCGAGGATGATTTTTTTCATGGGCGTCTCCTGGGGCTCGCGGCGCGGGTTTTGCCTATCTCACTCCTTTCCGGCCGGGGATACAACGGGTCAGATGGATGAATGGGTAACAGGTTGCGGCGGAGGTTGCGAAGGCGCCGGGATTGTCCGATGATGACCGGGCCGGCGCCTTGGCCGGCGGACCGTGCAGCCCCGCGTCGCGCGTGCCAATGCGTTTGGGGCGCTCAAGGGAGGAACTCATGCTTTCCCGTACCACCCAGCTGGCCTCGGCCATCCTGTTGTCCGCATGTTTTGCCGGCGCGCAGGCCCAGACCCCCGCCGCGCCCTCAACCGCCAAGACGCCCACGCCGCAGCAGCAGCGCATGTCGGACTGCAACAAGGCCGCCGAGGGCAAGAAGGGCGACGACCGCAAGACCTTCATGAGCAGCTGCCTGAAGGGCGAGGAGCCCGCCAAGCAACTGACGCCGCAGCAGCAGAAGATGAAGGACTGCAACGCCAAGGCCGGCGAGCAAAAGCTGACGGGCGAGGCCCGCAAGACTTTCATGAGCACCTGCCTGAAGGGCTGACCGCCCGGCAAGCAAAAACGCCAGACGAGGTCTGGCGTTTTCTTTGGCCCGCTGACAGAGGCGCTACGCGCGTCACGCCGTGGCAATCGGCGTGACCGGCGATCCAATGGCATGCGGCAGGCGCAGCGGGGGCGCGGTCAGCATGAAGTGGTGGCGGCCGTTGGCATGCAGGAAATCCGCCAGCTCCTTCAAATACCAAAGCTCGGCCAGCGGCAGGCCCAACTTGAACAGGCAGTGGTGATGCAGCGGCAGCATGGGACGCGCGCCGGACTTTTCGCGGGCGGGGTAGGCCTCGACCGCGTAGTTGTCGGCGCAGACGGCGGCGATGCCGCTGTCGGTGATCCATTGCAGCAGCGCGTCGTCGGTGCCGTCCAGCGCGGCGCCGTAGGTGTGCAGCACCTCGGGGTCCGGGGCGCCGTTCATGGCGACCACGGCTTCGGCGTAGCCGGTGCGCAGCACCAGCATGTCGCCGGGCTCCACGGCAATGCCGTCCGCGTCCAGCACGTGCATCAGTTCGGCGTGGCCGATCAGCGTGCGGCCCGGGCCGTAATGGCGGAACAGGTCCACCAGCACCCCGCGGCCCTGCATCCCCTTTTGCGCCAGGTTCTCGACGCCCAGCTTCAGCGCGGCGGACGGGCCGCCGCTGTTGCAGCCGCAGCCGGTGTGGTCACCGTCGGCGGGGCCCACAACGTCAACGCCGGCCTGAAAGCCGTTGTAGTAGCGCAGTTCCGGCGTGCCGTCGCCATCGGCGTCAAACAGCGCGCCCACGTGCGCCAGCGCGTCCCACTGCGTCGAATACTGCATGGACAGCAGCACCTGGTCGTCGCTCAGCACATCGAGCGCGTCCGGGTTCACGTTCTTGAGCGGGAAGTTCAGGTACGGCGTGTCCTTGAGCTTCGTCGGGCTTAGCTGCGGCGGATGGCGTCGCGGGTTGAGCACGTTGCCGCCCGGCAGGTCCAGCGGCAGGGACAGGCAGAAGGTCTTGCCGGCGCGGATCTCGCGCGCGCCCTTCAGAACCTGCTCTTCGGTGATGAGGTTCAGGCGGCCGAGTTGGTCGTCGGGCCCGAAGTCCCCCCAGTTGGAGCCTTCGGGCCGGTGCTTCCAGCGTTGCATGCGGCTCACCCCGTCAGGAAGTCGACGACCACGCGGGTGAAGGCTTCCGGTTGCTCCCAGCTCGAGATGTGGGAGGTGTTCAGTTCGACATAGCGCGCGCCGGGAATGGCGGCGGTCAGTTCCTGGCCTTGCGCGGGCGTGGCGGCCAGGTCGTGCGTGCTGCTGATGACGAGTGTGGGCGCGGTGATCGAAGACACCTGTTCGCGGAAGTCGGCGTCGCGCAGCGCGGCGCAGTTGCCCGCGTAGCCCGCGTCCGGCGTGCGGCGCAGCATGTCGATCAGTACCTGCGTGAGGCCGGGTTCGGCGGCGCGGTAGCCGTCGGTCAGCCAGCGCTCGACCAGCGTGGGGGCCATCTTTTCCAGCGTCTGCTCAGCGACGGCGGCGATGCGGGCGCTCCAGCCTTCTGTCGAACCTATGCGCGCGGCGGTGTTGCACAGGACCAGCTTGCCGACGAGTTCGGGGCGCGCCAGCGCCAGCCACAGGCCGGTCGGGCCGCCCATCGACAGGCCGCAGAAGTGCGCGCGCTTGATGTCCAGGTGCGCCAGCAGTTCGGCGACGTCGTTGCCCAGTTGCTCGAAGCTGTACTCGCCTTCGGGGACCGAGGACTTGCCGTGGCCGCGGGTGTCGTAACGCAGCACGCGGAAGTGGCGGGTCAGTTCGGGGATCTGGCGGGCCCACATGTCGGCGCAGGTGCCCAGCGAATTGGAGAGCACGAGCACCGGCGCGTCGGCGGGGCCATCGATGACGTAGAACAGCCGTGCCTGGCTGAGATCGGCATAAGACATGTGGGATTCCTTCCGGGAAAGCCGCGGCCGGGCGTCGTTGACGGCGGCCGCGCGGGATTACAGGTGGCAGACGCCGTCGACGTAGGCTTTGCGCCAGCGGGTGATGGTCACGCGTTCGAACAGGTCGGCCTGCGCGAACGGGTCGGCATCGATGAACTGCTGCGCGGCTTCGCGCGTGTCGACGTCGACGATGTACAGGCCGCCGCCGGCATCCTTGCCGTCATCCTGCAGCTTGGCGCCGCACGCCAACAGGAGCTGCTTGTTGGCGTCCAGGTATTCCAGGTGCTTGGCGCGGTGCTGCTGGCGCATGTCCTGGTGGTTGGGCTTGTCGAAGGTTTCGATGATGTAGGGCATGCAAGGCTCCTGTCAGATCGCCGAGGGATGGCGCGCCAGCGCGGTGACTTCGATATCCATGTACGGGAAGAGCGGCAGGGACGACAGCAGCGTATGCAGTTCGTCGTTGCTTTCGACGTCGAAGATGCTGACGTTGGCGTAGCGGCCGACAACGCGCCACAGGCTCTTCCACTTGCCGTCGCGCTGAAGCTGCTGCGCCAGGGCCTTTTCGTCGGCCTTCAGTTTGTCGGCGCGGTCGGCGGGCATGTCGACGGGCAGATTGACTTGCATTTGAACCATGAACAACATGATGGACTCTCCATAAAGCCGCCCCGGCTGGCGGGGCGGCGTATCGGCAATTAAGGGACTTCAGTTCGCAAACTTGAGCGGCAGGCCGGTCAGGCGCAGCAGCTCATCGGCGGTCATGTCGCCAAAGATGTCGGTGACGGTCACGCCGTCCTTGTTGATGTCGAACACCGCGACGTCGGTGTACACGCGCGATACGCAGCGCACGCCGGTCAGCGGATAGGTGCAGGTCTCGACCAGCTTGCTCTGGCCTTCGCGGGTCTGCAGTTCCATCATCACGAAGACGTCCTTCGCGCCGATGGCCAGATCCATCGCGCCGCCCACGGCGGGGATGGCGTCGGGCGCGCCGGTGTGCCAATTGGCCAGGTCGCCGTGCTGCGAGACCTGAAAGGCGCCCAGCACGCAGATGTCCAGATGGCCGCCGCGCATCATCGCGAACGAATCGGCATGGTGAAAGAACGAGCAGCCGGGCAGTTCGGTGACGGGCTGCTTGCCGGCGTTGATGAGGTCGTAGTCTTCCTCGCCCTTGGCGGGCGCCGGGCCCATGCCCAGCATGCCGTTTTCGGTGTGCAGGATGACTTCGCGGCCGGCCGGCAGGTGGTTGGCGACGAGCGTGGGCAGGCCAATGCCCAGGTTCACGTAGGCGCCTTCGGGAATGTCCTGCGCGACGCGGGCGGCGATCTGGTCGCGGGTCAGTTTGGTGCTCATTGCTGCTCCTTGGCGGCCGCTTGGCCTGCGATCTGCACGACGCGCTTGACGAAGATGCCGGGGGTCACGACGGTTTCGGGGTCCAGCTCGCCCAGTTCGACGATTTCGCGCACTTGGGCCACGGCGACGCGCGCGGCGCTGGCCATGATGGGGCCGAAGTTGCGGGCGGTCTTGCGGTAGACCAGGTTGCCCCAGCGGTCGCCGCGTTCGGCCTTGATGAGCGCGTAGTCGGCGTGCAGCGGGTACTCCAGCACGTACTGGCGGCCGTTGATTTCGCGGGTTTCCTTGCCGTCGGCCAGCGGCGTGCCGTAGCCGGTGGGCGTGAAGAACGCGCCGATGCCGGCGCCGGCGGCGCGGATGCGCTCGGCCAGGTTGCCTTGGGGCACCAGTTCCAGTTCCAGCTTGCCGCTGCGGTACAGGCCGTCGAAGATCTGCGAGTCCGCCTGACGCGGAAACGAGCAGATGATCTTGCGCACGCGGTTGGCGCCCAGCAGCGCGGCGAGGCCGGTGGTGCCGTTGCCGGCGTTGTTGTTGATGATGACCAGGTCCTTGGCGCCCTGTTCAAGCAGGGCGTCGATCAGTTCCATGGGCTGGCCGGCGGTGCCAAAGCCGCCGATCATGACGGTGGCGCCATCGGGGACGTCCGCCAGGGCGGCGGCAGCGCTTGCAACAAGCTTAGAGATCATGATGTTCGCTCATAGGTGGCGTGTCATAATTTGTTCTTCTTTCGAACTTTCGTTCTTCTGAAGAACATCGTTTCATGGGGACTGCGAAGGCGTCAAGGCATGCCCGCACGCCGCACTCTCCATCGTTCGGAGTCGCCCGCAAGGGGCAACGCAGGGCTCGCCGGCGGCGGGCCTTTTACTCTTGGAACCAGACGGATGGCCGAGCAAGATCCCCAGCAACCCAGCGACAGTTACGTGCAATCCTTCGCGCGCGGCCTGTCGGTGATCCGGGCCTTCGGCCCCGACCGTTCGCAGATGACGCTGTCCGAAGTCGCGGCCGTGACGGGCCTGACCCGCGCGGGCGCGCGCCGCATTCTGCTGACGCTGGAACATCTGGGCTACGTCACCGTCGACGACCGCAAGTTCTCGCTGACGCCGCGCATCCTGGAGCTCGGTTACGCCTATCTGTCGGGCACGCCGCTGTGGAACCTGGCGCTGCCCTACATGGAAGAAGTCGCCGAGCTGACGCGCGAATCGTGTTCCGTGTCGGTGCTGGAAGGCGCCGACATCGTCTACATCCTGCGGTTGTCGACCCATAAGGTGATGACGATCAACCTGGCCGTGGGCAGCCGCTTGCCGGCCTGGGTGACGTCGATGGGCCGCGTGCTGTTGGCGGGCCTGCCGCCGGCCGAACTGGACCGCGTGCTGGCGATGAGCCAGATCCAGCGCTACACCGCGCACACCGTCACGGACATCGATGAGATCAAGCGCGTGCTGGCCGGCGTGCGCGCCGATGGCTACGCGTGCGTGGCGCAGGAACTGGAGCCCGGGCTGCAGTCGGTGGCGGTGCCCATCATCGACCGCAGCGGCCGCGTGATCGCCGCGATGAACGTCAGCGGCCATGCCAACCGGTTTTCGCGCGAGGCGATGCTGGAGGCCTTTCTGCCGCCGCTGCGCCGCGCCGCCGACCAGATCAACCACGCGCTGCTGCGCCGCTAGGCGGCGCGGGCGGATGGTGAGGTCGGTCGGCAGGGACATGGCGGCCGCGTTCAGATGGGTGCGACGCCAAGCGTCGTGCCGCCGCACACATACAGCATCTGGCCGGTGACGAACCCGTTGTCGGGCGACAAAAAGAACATCGCGGCGCGTGCGACGTCTTCGGGGGTGCCCAGGCGCTTGACGACGATGCTGTTAATGATGCGCTCGGTCTGCGGCGCGCCCGCGGGATTGCTCTTGGTGAAAAGGTCGGTGGCGATGGGGCCGGGGCCGATGGCGTTGACGGTGATGCCGTCGCCGCCCAGTTCCATGGCCAGCGTGCGGGTCATGCCCACCAGTCCGGCCTTCGTGGCCGAATAGACGACGCGATCCGGCTTGCCCAGCGCCGCGCGCGAGGACATGTTGACGATGCGGCCGAAGCCGGCTTCGCGCATGGCGGGCAGCGCGGCCTGCACCAGGATGAGCGCGGTGCGCAGGTGCAGATTAACGACGTAGTCCAGGTCGGCCAGCGTGGCGGTGTCGGCGGTGCCGGGCCGCGTGGCGCCGGCGTTGTTCACGAGGCCGACGATGTTGAACGCGCTGGTGACTTCGCGGGCGACTTCCTGCGTGCGCGCTTCATCGGTCAGATCGGCCTGATACGAGACCAGACCCGCTGGCGGATTCTCGGGCAGTTTGTAGTCGATGTTGACGACCTTGTGGCCGGCATCGAGCAGCATGCGGACGATGGCGGCGCCGATCCCGGCGCTGCCGCCGGTGACGAGATATGCGGTGGGTTTGGTCATATCAATTCCCGTTCGGTTCAAAAAAACACGGCTCTGACAATAGCCCTAGTCCCGCCCCAGATCGGGGACACCGCCAGATCCGGCTCCGCCGGTCTGCAGGTGTCGCCCCTGGGGGCGCGCGTGAGCGCGTAGGGGGGACCGATCAATGCGTCAGATAGCCCCATGCCAATACTGCGGTGATGTGGATCACGCCGACCCACAGCATCATGATGACGGTATAGCCCATCACGTCGCGCAGCTTCAGCTTGGACAGGGCCAGCGCGGGCAGGATCCAGAAGGGTTGCACGAGGTCGTTCCAGGCGTTGCCCAGCATGACGGCCATGGTGGTCTGGTTGAGCGCGCTGCCGATTTCCTTGGCGGCGTCGATCATGAACGGACCCTGGATGACCCAGTGGCCGCCGGCGGACGGCGCAAAGAAGTTGATGACGAACGAGCTGATCAGGCCCCAGAACGGCAGCGTTTCAGGCGTGGCGACGTCGACAAAGACCTTGGAGATCGAGGTGACCAGACCCGAGGCGGCCATGATGGCCATGATGCCGGCGTAGAACGGGTACTGCAGGATGATCCCGGAAATGGTCTTGATGCCTTCGGTCAGCTTGGCGACGTAGGCGGCGGGGGTGCCGAGCAGGATGATGCCGAGGAACAGGATGATGAAGTTGATGAGGTTCAGGTCCAGCGATCCGCCGTCCATGAAGTGAAAGACGACGTAGGCCACGCCGAGCGCGCCGATCAGCAGGCTGAGCAGGCGGCTGTTGTTGAGCTTGGAGGCGAGGGTGCCCTTTTCGAGCATGTCTTCGGCGGCGCTGGACGCGTTGGCGTCGCGGTCGATGTTGGGATCGACTTCGACGAGGGCTTCACCCTTCTTGGGGTGCAGCCAGGCGTTGAGCAGCGGCAGGGTGATGATGATGACCAGGCTGGTGATCAGCATGGGCACGGAGAAGATGGTTTGGGACAGGGGGATGGTGCCCATCTGCGCGGCGGTGGGGTGGCCGGGCGTGGCGACGAGCACGGGGATGCTGGCCGACAGGCCAAGACCGTACATGGTGAAGCCGCTGTAGGCGGCGGCGATGATCAGGGGGTAGTGCACGCCCTTGACCTTCAGGGCCAGTTTCTTGGCGACGATGCCGCCGATGACCAGGCCAAAGCCCCAGTTCAGGTAGCTGCCGATGCCGCCGACGAGGGTGGCGACGATGATGGCGGTGTGCGGCTTGTGGACGTGGCTGACGATGCGGTTGAGCATCCGGTCGGTCAGCGGCGCGGTGGCCAGCACGTAACCCATGGCCAGGATGACGGCCATCTGGGTGGTGAAGGCCAAGAGGCTCCAGAAGCCTTTGCCCCAGGCGCGGGTGACGTCGCCGATGCTCTGGCCTTCGATGCCCATGGCCAGCAGCACGGTGAGCAAGGTGAGCGCGATCGCAAAGACAAAGGGATCGGGCAGATACTTGCGCATCAGCTCGGTGAAAAATGAAGCCAATTTATTCATGGTGCCTCCAACAACTCCGTAAGGCGGTTCTCTGATGTCCGGCGGCGCGCGTCATCGGGTGACGATGCGGGCGCGCGGGACGATTGCTTTTCTTTGTGTGGGAGGGCTCGTGGCCCGAGGCGCGGTCGGTCGTGGCCGCCGCGCTTTTTGTGGATGTTTGAGAACGGCTCAGGAGCCGCCGGCCTTGCCGTTCAGCCAGGCGGCCAGTTCGCCAAGGGCGGCGCTTTTCTCGCGCAGGACGCGTTCTCGGCGTTCGGGGCTCCAGGTGTAGAAGCCCTGGCCGCTCTTGGCGCCGAGGTGGCCGCTGTCGACTTTGCTCTTGAGCAGGTCGGACGGTTCGGTGCGGTTCTCGAGGTCTTTGTAGAGGTAGCTGGCGATGGCGTAATGAACGTCGATGCCGTTCATGTCGCGCTGTTCCAGTGGGCCGGACAGGGCGAGGCGAATGCCGAGGCTCCACTTGACGACTTCGTCGATGTCTTCGGCGCTGGCAACGCCCTTTTCCAGCAGGGAGATGGCTTCGCGCGCAAGCGCATGCTGGATGCGGTTGGCGATGAAGCCGGGGATGTCCTGCCGCACGAGCACGGGGCGTTTGCCGCCGAAGCGCAGGGTGGCCATGACTTTGGCAACGGTGTCCTCGGAGGTGTCGTCGTTGCGGACGACCTCGACGAGGGGGATGACGTCGGCGGGAGTGAAGAAGTGGGCGCCCACGAAGCGGTCGCGGCGCTGGACGGCGCTGGCGATGGCGTTGATGGACAGGCCGGAGGTGTTGGTGGCGAAGATCGTGTGCGCGGGGCACAGGGTGTCTAGCTTGGCGAAGATGCCGCGCTTGAGGTCCAGGTTCTCCGGGACGGCCTCGATGACGAGGTCGCTGGCGGCGGCAGCTTCGAGGTCTTGCTCCATGCGTATGCGCTGGATGACCTGCTGGACTTCGCCGGGCGCGTAGACGTTCAACTGCCGTTCGATGGTCTTGAGGGCTCGGTCCAGGGCGCCGTCGACCGGATCGATCAAAACGACATTGAGTCCCTTCGAGGCGAACAGCGCGGCAATGCCGCTGCCCATGGCGCCTGCGCCGATGACGGCGAGATTTCTGAGGGGAGTGTCCATATGGCTCGCTTGGTGCTTGCGGCTGCTGCTTGCACGCGGGCACGCGGGGACCAGGAGGAACGCTGTCTCGTCCGAGGGTGCCTTTCTGTGCGCGGCTGGCCAGAAAAATCTTTGTGTTCTATATACGAACATTTGTGCGTGTATAGAATTTCTGTGGGGGATAGTACTAAAAGTTGCTGGGGGTGGACAAATGGGGGATGGGGGGTGTTCGGTGGGTGGACGGTGGCGTGGTGCGTGGGGCTGCGTTGAATGGGCGGAGGGTTCTCTTGGCTTGGTGATGGCTTGTGAAGGGGGGGCGTGCGCTGGTCCTGTCCGCAGGCTGCTGTCTTTGCGGATGGGGGAGTGTTTTGTGTGCAGGCCTATGATGGTTTTCAAGGAGTCTGAGGCAGTGTTCTTTTGGCGCCCGGCGCGTCGTCGGCCTGGGGCGCGCGGGGCTACGATTGCGGTCCGGAGCCTTCGCTCCGGACTGCCCCTTCGTCAACCTCGTCCGCCTTCGGCTCCCTTCGGTTTCCCTCGGGCGCATCTACACGCCCCGCGCACCCCAGGCCGCCGCCACGCCGGGCTCGGGTGGATTCAGCTTGGCGGGCGCTGGGGCGGGTGGGGTTCTTGAGGTTCTTGCTTGCGGTCGTGCGGGTTTGAAACGTCTTGCGGTGCCCGCCCCGCGGCGGCCGCGCGGGCGGCCTGGCGGGGCTTACGCTGTGTCTTGCGTTGGCGTGATGACGCTTCGCGCTCGCGCGGACTTCTTAGTATCTGACGGCCTAGATGCAGATGCTCTTAGGTGTCTGACACCCTTACGCACAGTCGTTTGAATCGGCGGATCGTGTTGCCGGGTGTCTGACACCGGCCGCAACGCGATGCCGGTTAGACAATTCAAATTGCACCCCTGCCTTAAGCGCAGCGTTTGACCAGATCCTTAATCAGTGCGGTCACCTTGTCAGGCTGCTCAAGCCCAGCAAGATGGGCCACGCCTTCCAGCGCGTGACCCTGCGCATTAGGCAGCAGTCGCGACACCTTGTGGGCGCGCTCCTGAATATGAGGAAAGTCCAACTCCCCCCATATGACCGACGCAGGAACATCGATCATTCCCAGCCGGGCGAACGCCTCGATATCGTCGCGATTGGTTCCGATTGGCGTCGCCGCCAGCGCAATCGCGTTCATTTCCAAAAACAAGCGTCGTGTTTCGCCGGTAACGCGCCCAGGATCGGCCAACGGCCCGTCCAAAAAAAGCTCCGCCTTGTTCTCGTTGATCCGGTCGCGATCTGCGGCCGACTCCGCCTGTCGCTGCCGCGCGACCTGTTCCAGGATCTCTGGCGAATAGACGGGCGCCGGGGCGCCGTTCACGGTGGGCGAAATCAGCATCAGGCCGCACACTCGGGCGGGGTGCATCAAGGTTGCATTCAGCGCGATGTTGGCACCCTGGGAGCAGCCGGCCAGGATCACGGTTGTAGAACCGACAGTGGCGTCGATGACGGCGATCAGGTCTGCGACGGCGGAGTGGTCCTGCGGTTCCGTCCGAGTTTCGCCGAAGCCCCGTCGGTCATACGCGATGGCTTGGTAGTCCGGCCCGCTCGCTTCTAACTGCGCGCGCCACATGCGCCGGTCGCAGATGTTGGCGTGCAGGAAGACGACGGGCATGCCGCTGCCCGCCGTTTCCGTGGCGATCATGGCGGCGCCGCACGCGACCTGCAATGTGGCATTTACCGAGCTCATGGGTGGCGACACCTACCCCGAATTCCGCAGCCCCGCCGCGATCCCGTTGATCGTCAGATGGATCGCGCGCTGCACGCGCTTGTCGACCTCTGCGGCGGGCTTTTTCTGCGCCGCGCGATGCCGGCGGATGAGGTCGATCTGCAGATAGTTCAGCGGGTCGATATACGCGAAGCGTTCGCGCAGCAGGATTTGCAGCGTGGGGTTGTCGGCGAGCAGTTCGCGTTGGGTCAGCAGTTTGAGCATGGCGAGCGTGCGGCCGTGTTCGGCGCTGATGGCGCCGAAGATGCGTTCGCGAAGGGCGCGCTGGGGGACGAGTTGGGCGTAGCGGGCGGCGATGGCGAGGTCGGATTTGGCCAGCACCATTTCCATGTTGGAGAGCAGGGTGCGGAAGGCGGGCCAGTCGCGGGCCATTTCGCGTAGTTGGGCGAGGCGGCCGCGGCGGGAGCGGGGGGCGTCGGGGGCGCCGGTTTCGAGGTAGGCCTCGATGGCCGAACCCATGCCGTACCAGCCGGTGAGCATGAGGCGGCATTGGGCCCAGGAGAAGCCCCAGGGGATGGCGCGCAGGTCTTCGATGCGTTGGCCCTTTTTGCGGGAGGCGGGACGCGAGCCGATGTTCAGGCCGGCGATTTCGCTGATGGGCGTGGCGGCGAAGAAGTATTCGGCGAAGCCGGGGGTGTCGTAGACGAGGCCGCGGTAAGTGCGTTGCGCGGTGTCGGACATGAAGGACATGGCGGGGCCGTGGTGGGCCATGTGGGCGTCTTCGGCGCTGGTGGCTTCGGCGCGCGGGGCGAGGCTGGATTCGAGGGTGGCGGCGACGAGGAGTTCAAGGTGCCAGCGGCCGACTTCGGCGTCCTTGTACTTGCTTTGGATGACTTCGCCTTGCTCGGTGAGGCGGATCTGGCCGGCGACGGTGCCGGGCGGCTGGGCAAGGATGGCGTCGAAGCTGGAACCGCCGCCGCGGCCGACGGAGCCGCCGCGGCCGTGAAAGAGGCGCAGGCGGACGTTGCGGCTGGAGAAGACATCGACCAGCGCGCGTTCGGCCTGGTAGAGCGACCAGTTGGAGGTCAGGAAGCCGCCGTCCTTGTTGCTGTCGGAGTAGCCCAGCATGACTTCCTGCGCGCCGTTTTGCGCGCGCTTCACGCGTTGGCGGATTTCGGGCAGGTCGAGCCAGGCGGCCATGATGTCGGCGCCGCGTTGCAGGTCGGGGATGGTTTCAAAGAGCGGCACGACCATGAGGCCGTCTTCGGGAAGGATGTCCTGTCCGGCGGGCGCGATGAGGCCGGCCTCTTTTTGCAGGACCATGACTTCGAGCAGGTCGCTGAGCGTTTCGGTGTGCGAGACGATAGTCTGGCGCACGGCCTGTTTGCCGTAGCGCGCGCGGCCGGCGGCGGCGGCGCGCAGGACGGCGAGCTCGCGGGTGGTGTCTTCGGAGTAGGCGATCCAGGGCGACGCGAGCGGGCGCGCCTGGGCGAGTTCGGCGCGCAGGAGTTCGACGCGTTCGTCTTCGGACAGGGCCAGGTAGTCGAGGGGCTTGCCGTTGTGCGTGGCGCCGGCGCGCGAGAAGAGTTCGGCAAGCGCGGCTTCGTGGACGTCGGAGCTCTGGCGCAGGTCGACGGTGGCCAGGTGAAAGCCGAAGACTTCGAGGGCCTGCTGCAGGCCGGAGAGGCGCAGCTTGGCGAGGGGGGCGCCGTGGTGCGCGGCCAGGGATGCGGCGATGACGGCGAGGTCGGCGGCGAATTCCTGGGGCGCGTCGTAGGCGGGGGCGGCGACAGTGCTGCGGCGGGCAAGGTTCTGGCCGGTCAGGCGCAGCGCGGTGGCGGCCAGCCGGGCGTAGACGCCGACGAGGGCGCGCCGGTAGGGTTCGTCGCGGCGGTGCGGGGAGTCGTCGCCGCTGCGCTCGGCGAGCGCGAGCAGTTCGGGGTCTGCGGCGATGAGCAGGGTGGTGATGGACAGTTCGGCGCCCAGCGCGTGGACTTCCTGCAGGTAGTGTTCAAAGAGGACGGTGGCCTGGCGCAGCAGAGCGCGTTCGAGCGTGGCGGCGTCGACGTTGGGATTGCCGTCGCGGTCGCCGCCGATCCAGCTGCCCATGCGCAGGAAGGGTTCGAGCGGCGGGGGCGGGGCGGCGAAGGGTTTGGCGGATTCGCGGTTGAGCAGTTTGGAGAGGTCACCGTACAGGCGCGGGATGACCTGCAAAAAGGTGCTGCGGTAGTACGAGAGCGCGTTTTCGATTTCGTCGGCGACGGTCAGGCGCGTGTAGCGCAGCATGCGGGTCTGCCACAGGGTGGCGACGCGGCCGAGCAATGCGGTGTCGAGTTCGGCCAGTTCGTCGGGCGTGAGCTGGGCATCGCGCTGCGCAAGCGCGCTGGCGATTTCGCGGTGGACGTCGAGCGTGCTTTTGCGCTGCACTTCAGTGGGGTGCGCGGTGAGGACGGGCATGACGCAGGCTTCGGCCAGCAGGCGGCGGATGCGCGCCACGCCGACGCCCTGGCCGCCAAGCACCTGGATGGCTTCGCGCAGGCTGCCGCGCGCGGGCGTGCCGTCGGTGAGGGCGCGGGCGCGCTGGCGGCGGTTCTGGTCGCGGTCTTCGGCGATGTTGGCCAGGTGCAGAAAGTAGCTGAAGGCGCGTGCGACGGAGTTGGGGTCGCTGCCTTGCAGGCGCTTGACGCGTTGTTCGAGCAGTTTGCTGTCGGCGTCGTCGCCTTCGCGGCGGAATTTGACGGCGGTGCGGCGCAAGGTCTCGATGGTGTCGAAGACGCGCTTGCCTTCGCATTCTTCGATGACTTCTCCTAACAGCCGGCCTAACAGCCGGATATCGTGACGCAAGGGTTCTGCGGAATCGGACTGCGTGCGCTTGGCATTCATCGTGCGGGGATCCGTCTGACGGCTGTTGGAAGAGGAAAAGTCGAAGCGGGCGTTGCGGGCAAACCTTGAAAATGATGGGTCGATTTTACGCAGCGTTCCTTACGGGGAAGGCGGTTTGCTCGGTTAAAGTGCGAGGTATCCCTTCGTTATTCCAGAAGCCCCCTTTATGCAAAATCATCAACGTCGCGCGCTCGTGCTGTTTTCGGGCGGCCAGGATTCCACCACTTGCCTCGCCTGGGCGCTTGACCGCTATGCGCATGTGGAGACGGTGGCGTTCGATTACGGGCAGCGCCATCACATCGAACTGTCTGCGCGGCTGAATGTGCTGCGTGAGATCCGGGCCAATTTTCCGGACTGGGCGGCGCGGTTGGGCGAGGACCATCTGCTGGACCTGAAGGTGCTGGGTCAGGTGGGCGATACGGCGATGACGAGCGACCGCGCGATCGAGATGCAGGCCAATGGGCTGCCGAATACGTTTGTGCCGGGGCGCAATCTGTTGTTCCTGACGTTGGCGGCGGCGCTGGGGTATCGGCGTCAGCTGGACGTGCTGGTGGGCGGGATGTGCGAGACGGATTTCTCGGGGTATCCGGATTGCCGGGACGACACGATCAAGGCGCAGCAGGTGGCGTTGGGGCTGGGACTTGGGTCACGGGTGACGATCGAGACGCCGCTGATGTGGATCGACAAATCTGAGACCTGGGCGCTGGCTTACGCGCTGGGTGGTGATGCGTTGGTGGAGACGATCGTCGAGGAAAGCCATACGTGCTATCTGGGGGAGCGGGGGGCTCGGCATGATTGGGGGTATGGGTGCGGGGAGTGTCCGGCTTGCAAGTTGAGGAAGATCGGGTGGGAGAAATGGGTGGTGGCTTCGGCGGCAGAGGGGTGAGTGGCTGGTCAGCTCGGCCGTGGCCTGGGGCTGGTTCTTGAGACGCTTGGTGTTTCGGCGGACTGGAGCTGGTTCTTGAGACGCCCGGCGCGTCGTCGGCCTGGGGCGCGCGGGGCTACGATTGCGGTCCGGAGCCTTCGCTCCGGACTGGCCTAGGCGGCCCCCCCCTTCGTCATCTTCGTCAGCGCCTTCGGCGCTTCCTTCAGATTCCCTCGGGCGCATCTACACGCCCCGCGCACCCCAGGCCGACGACACGCCGAGCTCTGGTGGTTTCAGCTTGGCGGGCGCTGGGGCGAATCGAGTTCTTGAGGTTCTTGCCTGCAGTCGTGCGGGGTTGACGCATCTTGCGGCGCCCGCCCCACGACGGCCGCGCGGGCGGCCTGGCGGGGCTTACGCGGTGTCTTGCGTTTGGTGATGACGCTTCGCGCGTTGCTGCGGTTTGTTGGGGTTCTTCAAGGTGGCCGTCGGCATTTTGGTGTTGTTACCGCCCAAAGACGCATTAGGTGTCTGACACCCTGCAGAAACGCCATCCCATCTAGCGCCTCCGCCTCCTGGGTGTCTGACACCGTCCCAAGAACGCAGCGCTCAAACACCATCCCGCGCCGTCGGCACAACGGCAGGTGTGGCGGCCGCCGTCACTGCCGCTTCATTCACCCGCCCGATAAACCTCGATCTCAGCATCAGCGCTGCCGCAGCAATGACGGCTGCCAGCGCTGCGGACGCCATCATTGCTGCTTTCGCGCCTTGCCACTCGATGACATACGCATACGCAACCGGTGCGGCGGCGGTCAGCAGAAAGCTGGGGATCAGCAACGCTCCGACCAGCGCGCCGTAGCTTCGGAAGTCGAAGAGCGCCAGCGGCAGGGTGCCGCGGGTGATGGTCATGAGGCCGTTGCAGGCGCCGTAGAGGAGGGTGTAGGCGGCGGTGGTGTAGAGGTTGCCGCCGGGAACGAGGGCGAGCAGGAAGCATAGGGGGAGGGCGAGGCCCACCGCCAGGTTGAGGGTCAGGGGATGCAGGCGGGCCCCGACGAGGACGTCGCCGAGGCGCGCGGCGAATTGGCCGATGCCCCATAGGGCGGCGACGCTGACGGCGGCGGCGGTGGTCAGGCCCAGGCCGGTCAGCAGGGAGAAGAGGTGGGCGGCGTTGCCGGCGGCCAGGAAGTTGGTCAGCATCGCCATGACGGCGTACAGGGTGCCGGCCAGGCGGCGTTCGGCGGCGGTGCGGGTCAGGGCGGTGACGGCCTTGCCGGGTTCGGTGTGGGTGGCGGTGTAGCGGCGGCGGGGCAGGGCCAGGTAGAGGGGGACGGTGGCGAGCGCCAGGGCGGCGTAGCACCAGGCGGCGCCGCGCCAGCCCAGCCATTCGGCAAGAAAGTGGCCGACGGGCCACATGACGGTGGATGCCAGGCCGCCGAAGAGGGTGATCTGGGACATGGGCCGGCGCGCGGCGGGGCCGGCGGCGCGGGCCAGGGCGGCGAAGGCGGCGTCGTACAGGCACAGGCGCATGCCGACGCCCAGCGTGGCCCAGGCCGCGAAGTAGAGGGCGTGGGCGTGCGTGATGGCGAGCAGGGCGCAGCCCAGCGCGGACAGCACGGCGCCGGCGGGCATGACGCGGTGGCCGCCCCATCGGTCCACGGCGGCGCCGGCGGCGGGCGAGACCAGGGCCATGACGACGATGGCGGCGGAGAAGCCGCCGTAGATGGTGGCGGCGTTCCAGCCCAGGTCTGCGGTCATGGCCGGGCCGAGGGCGCCGATGAGGTAGAAGGTGACGCCCCAGCCGACAAGCTGGGTGAGCCCCAGGCAGATGACGGCGCGGGGGCGGATCATGGGCGTTCGGGGGGCGTGGTGTCGCCGTCGCCCAGGCTGCGCTGCATGAGGACGGTGTCACGCCATTCGCCGTGCTTGTGGCCGACGGAGCGCAGGGTGCCGACGGGGTGAAAGCCTTGGCTGGCGTGCAGCGCCAGCGAGGCGGCGTTGCGGCTGTCGCCCACGACGGCCAGCATCTGGCGCCAGCCGGCGGCGGTGCAGCGTTCGATCAGGGCGGCGAGCAGCTTGCCGCCGATGCCCAGTCCGGCGCGGCCGGCCTTGACGTAGACGGAGTCTTCGACGGTGTGCCGGTACGCGGGGCGCGGGCGGTAGGGCGTGACGTAGGCGTAGCCGACGACTTCGCCGTTGATCTCGGCGACGAGGTAGGGCATTTCCTTTTCCAGGACGCCGGCGCGGCGCTGGCGCATTTCGGCGATGGAGGGCGGGTCGAGCTCGAACGAGGCGGTGCCGTGCTGCACGTGGTGCGCGTAGATGGTCTTGATGGCGGGCAGATCGGCTTCCGCGCTGTCGCGGATGAGGACGGTGGGCGAATGGGGCGACATGGAAATGGCCGGAAATTTAGGGGGCGAGCAGGTGCGCAAGGAGCCGCAAGCGTGGACGCGTAGATGGGCAATGAAAACGTCAGTGTGGGCCAAGCGCTTTCATTAATAAAGCTTTGGTCTATTATGATTTTCATAAGCAAAACTTTGGTGTGAGTCATGCGCGGCTTGAATCTGGACCACCTGCGCACGTTTGCGCAGGTGATCGAATTGGGCAGTTTTTCCGCCGCCGCCGAGCGCGGGGGCGTGACGCAGCCGGCGGTCAGCCTGCAGATCCGTCAATTGGAGCGGCGCTTCGGCCTGAAGCTGGTCGAGCGCGTGGGTCGGCGCGCGGGGCCGACGGCGGCGGGGCGGGAGCTGCTGGCGCACATTCGCGTGATCGACGGCGCGATTGCGCAGGCCGAGCAGGCGATGAGCGCCCATGCGTCGCAGGTGTCGGGGCGGATTCGGCTGGGCACGGGCGCGACGGCGTGCACCTATCTGCTGCCGCCGGTGCTGGCGGATCTGCGCCAGCGGTTCCCGGCGCTGGACGTCGTGGCCAGCACAGGCAACACGGCGGACATGCTGCGCGGGCTGGAGGCCAATACGCTGGATATCGTGTTGATCACGCTGCCCGCGCCGGGCCGCATGTTCCAGGCGACGCCGTTGATGGAGGACGAATTCGTGGCGATCTTTCCGGCGCGCGATGCGGCCGCCATCCCCGAGGCGGTGACGCCGCAGGCGCTGGCGCGGATGCCGCTGGTGCTGTTCGAGCCGGGCGCGCGTACGCGGCGGCTGGTGGACGACTGGTTCGGGGCGGCGGGCGTGGCGGCCAAGCCGATCATGGAACTGGGCAGCACGGAGGCGATGAAGGAGATCGTGGGGGCGGGCCTGGGCTGCGCGGTGTTGCCCCGCTTGGCGGTGTCGGGCGCGGGCCGGCGCGAGGCGCTGGAGGTACGCTCGCTGACACCGCGCCTGTCGCGAGACCTGGCGATCGTTCTGCGGCGCGACAAGCCGCTCAGCCGCGGGCTGCGGCATCTTCAGGATGCGCTGCTGGCGCTGCGGGGGGATACGCCATGACGGCGTCCTCCGTGCCGCGCACGCCGGCCGAACTGGATCTTTATCCCTATGAATCGTCGCGCCGTCCGGTGGCCGGGCTGGCCGTGGACTATCCGGACGGGCATCGCGTCAAGCGCCATCGCCACCGGCGCGGACAGCTGGTCTATGCGATCTCGGGCGTGATGGTGGTGGATACGGACGCGGGTATCTGGGTGGTGCCGCCGACGCGCGGCGTGTGGGTGCCGGCGTGGGTGACGCACGGCATCCGCATGAGCGGCGAGCCGCGCATGCGCACCGTGTTTGTGGAACCCGGCGCGGCGGCGCATCTGCCCGCGCAGTGCTGCGTGTTGTCGGTGTCGCCCTTGCTGCGCGAGTTGATGGCGGCCGCTGCCCAGGTGCCGCTGGACTGGACGCCGGACACGCGCGACGGCCGGCTGATGATGCTGCTGCTGGACGAGCTGCGCCAGGAACCCGCGCTGCCGCTGCATCTGCCGCAGCCGTCGGAGCCGCGCCTTGCCCGGATCTGCCGGGCCATCGTGCGGCATCCGGAACGTCAGGACGGGGCGGCCGACTGGGCGCGGGCGTTGGGGGTGGATCCCAAGACGGTGCATCGGCTTTTTCTGCGGCATACGGGCATGACGTTCGGCCGCTGGCGCCAGCAGGCGCGGCTGCTGGCGGCCATGGAGCGGCTGGCGCGGGGCGATCGGGTATTGGATGTGGCGCTGGACCTGGGGTACGAAAGCCCCAGCGCGTTCGCGGCCATGTTCCGCAAGGCGCTGGGGGAGTCGCCCAGCGCCTTTGCGGCGCGCAGCGTGGCGTCCGCCTGACGGCCGCGTGTCCGTTTCAGCACGGCCGCGGGGCGGCCGGGGGCGGAACCAGCGTATTATTTACCGTTTTGCCGCCCACGCTAACAGCTACAGCCTGAGACAGATCATGCCGCACTACCGCTCCCGCACTTCGACCCACGGCCGCAACATGGCCGGCGCCCGCGCCTTGTGGCGCGCCACCGGCATGAAGGACGGCGACTTCGGCAAGCCGATCATCGCCGTGGTGAACTCGTTCACGCAGTTCGTCCCCGGCCACGTGCACCTGCGCGACCTGGGCGCGCTGGTGGCCAAGGAAATCGAAGCCGCCGGCGGCGTCGCCAAAGAATTCAACACCATCGCCGTGGACGACGGCATCGCCATGGGTCACGGCGGCATGCTGTATTCGCTGCCGTCGCGCGAACTCATCGCGGACTCGGTGGAATACATGGTCAACGCGCACTGCGCCGACGCCATGGTCTGCATCTCGAACTGCGACAAGATCACCCCGGGGATGCTGATGGCCGCGATGCGCCTGAACATCCCGGTCGTGTTCGTGTCCGGCGGCCCGATGGAAGCGGGCAAGGTCAAGTCGCCCACCGACGGCAAGGTCATCGCCAAGATCGACCTGGTCGACGCCATGATCAAGGCCGCCGATCCCAACGTGTCGGACGCGGAAGTCGCCGAAGTCGAACGCAGCGCCTGCCCGACCTGCGGCTCCTGTTCCGGCATGTTCACCGCCAACTCGATGAACTGCCTGACCGAAGCCATCGGCCTGGCGCTGCCGGGCAACGGCACCATCGTCGCCACGCACGCCTGGCGCAAGGGGCTGTTCGAACAGGCCGGCCGTCTGGTCGTTGACCTGTGCCGCCGCTACTACGTCGAAGAAGACGAATCCGTCCTGCCGCGCAACATCGCCACCAAGAGCGCGTTCCAGAACGCGATGGCGCTGGACGTGGCGATGGGCGGTTCGACCAACACCGTGCTGCACTTGCTGGCCGCAGCGCAGGAAGCCGGCGTGGACTTCACCATGGCCGATATCGACCGCATCTCGCGCAAGGTGCCGTGCCTGTGCAAGGCGGCGCCCGCTACCGACAAGTACCACATCGAAGACGTGCACCGCGCCGGCGGCATCCTGGGCATCCTGGGTGAACTGGCGCGCGCCGATCTGCTGGACCTGTCCTGCGGCAACGTGCACAGCGGCACGCTGGGCAACGCCATCCAGCAATGGGACGTGGCCGGCAACGCCAGCGAAGAAGCCAAAAAGTTCTACCGCGCGGCGCCCGGCGGCATCCCGACCACGGTCGCCTTCAGCCAGGACGCCACGTTCCTGACGCTGGACACCGACCGCAAGACGGGCTGCATCCGCAGCAAGGAAAGCGCCTATTCCAAGGACGGCGGCCTGGCCGTGCTGTACGGCAACCTGGCGGAAAAGGGTTGCATCGTAAAGACGGCCGGCGTGGACGAGTCGCAATGGGTCTTCACGGGCCGCGCGCGCGTCTTCGAAAGCCAGGACGACGCCGTTGAAGGCATCCTGGGCGACAAGGTCGTCGCGGGCGACGTGGTGGTGATCCGCTACGAAGGTCCCAAGGGCGGCCCCGGCATGCAGGAAATGCTGTATCCCACGTCCTACCTGAAGTCCAAGGGCCTGGGCAAGACCTGCGCGCTCTTTACCGACGGCCGCTTCTCGGGCGGCTCGTCCGGTCTGGTGATCGGCCACGCCTCGCCGGAAGCGGCCGAAGGCGGGACCATCGGCCTGGTCGAAGAAGGCGACACGATCGAGATCGACATCCCCAACCGCAAGATCCACCTGGCGGTCTCCGATGACGAACTGGCCCGCCGCCGCGCCGCGATGGACGCGCGCGCCGACGGCTGGGAGCCGGTGGGCCGCGAACGCGTGGTGTCGCAGGCGCTGCAGGCCTACGCCGCGCTGGCCACGTCGGCCGATCGCGGCGCGGTGCGCGATCTGTCGCAGCTCAAGCTGAAAGGCAAGCGGTGATCGGTTGATGGCCGGTTGCTGAGAAAGGCGGCGCTTCGGGCGCCGCCTTTTTTTGTGCTGAGCGGCTGTGGCTGTGGCGAAGGGCACACGTCAAGCGGGCAGGTTTGCGGGCTTTACAGCTTTTGATGTGTAAACCGGAAATACCGTCTCCAGCCTGTAAATCGTGGATTCGGTGTCGATTCGCAAGTGAACGCGGTGATCGTGCCGATAAAATTCAGCGACCCCCCCACCGGAGCGCAATAAATGTCCCTGAACTCCGAAGCCTTGCGCCTCTTCCTCGGCGTAGTCGACGCCGGTTCCCTCAGCGCCGCGGCCGAAATGCTGGGCCAGACGGCGTCGGGCGTCAGCCGCGGCCTGCAGCGGCTGGAAGAAGACCTGGGCGTCACGCTGCTGAACCGGACCACACGCCGCATGGAGCTGACCGAGGAAGGCCGGCATTTCCTGCCCAAGGCGCGCCAGATCGTGGCCGCATTGGAAGAGGCCGAGGAGTGCATGCGCATGGTGCACCAGCGGCCGGCCGGGCGATTGCGCGTGGATGCGTCGGTGCCAGTGATGCTGCATTGCGTGGTGCCGCATGTCGCCGAGTTCCGGCGCGCGTATCCGGAGATATCGCTGGAATTGACCAGCAACGACCGCATCGTGGACCTGATGGAGCATCGCACCGACGTGGCGCTGCGCATGGGGCCGCTGACCGATTCCACGCTGCATGCCCGCGCGCTACGGCCGTCGCCGCGCTGGATGATGGCCAGTCCCGACTACATCGCCCGCCGTGGCGCGCCGCGCACGGTAGAGGATCTGGCGGACCACGAATTGCTGGGCTTCACCCAGCCGGAAAGCCTGAACCTCTGGCCGCTGCGCCATGCGGGCGGTTCAAGCTTTCAGGCGACGCCGACGCTGGCGACCTCCAGCGGCGAAACGCAGCGGCAACTGGCGCTACGCGGCGTTGGCATCGCCTGCCTGTCGGACTTCGTCGTGCGCGAAGACATCGCGGCCGGGCGGCTGGTGAAGGTGCTGGAAAGCGAATACACCGATTACCTGCAACCGATGCACGCGGTGTATCACCGCAATACGCAGCTATCTCGGCGCATTGCGTGCTTCCTGGACTTTTACGCGGGCCGGATTTGATGCGCGCAGGTGTCTGACACCCTGCGGACGTGCTCTGGGCATGTCGCCTGTCTCACGAGGGTGTCAGACACCGACATTGACACCGACATTGGCTACGCGTGCAATGCCCGTCCAAACGCCGCCAGCACCGATTCGTGCAGCGTTTCCGATAGCGTCGGATGCGCGAACACGGTGTGCATCAGGTCTTCCTCGGTGGCTTCCAACGATGCGGCCACGCCATAGCCCGTGATCAGCTCGGACGCCTCGGGGTGGATGATGTGCGCGCCCAGCAGTTCGCCCGATTTGGCGTCGAAGACTGTCTTGACGAGCCCCTGGTCCTCGCCCATCGCAATCGCCTTGCCGTTGCCGGCGAAGGTGAATTTTCCAACGCGGACGTCGCCGCCGTGACGGGTGGCGTGTTCGCGCGCTCGGGCTTCGGTCATGCCGATGCTGGCGACCTGCGGGTAGGAATAGGTGCAGGCGGGTATGCGCAGCGGGTCGATGGCGTGCACGGGCAGGCCGGCGATGGCTTCCACGCACAGCACGGCTTCGTGGCTGGCTTTGTGGGCAAGCCACGGCGCGCCGGCCACGTCGCCGATCGCGTAGACGCCCGGCTCGCCGGTGCGGCACAGGCCGTCGGTGACGATGTGCGTCTTTTCGACTTTGACGCGGGTCTTTTCCAGGCCAAGATTCTCGACGTTGCCGACGATGCCGGCGGCGACGATGACTCGGTCGAACGTCTGTTCGATCTTTTTGCCGTCGTGCTCCAGCGTGACCTTGACGCCGTCGGCGGTGGTCGTCGAGGCCGTCACCGCGCAGCGGGTCAGGACGCGGGTGCCTTGCTTCTCGAAGGCCTTGCGCGCCAACTGCGAAATCTCGGCGTCTTCCTGAGGCAGGATTTCCGGCGTCATGTCGATCAGCGTGACCTCGGCGCCCACCGCGCGATAGAAGCTGGCGAACTCGGCGCCGATGGCGCCTGCGCCCACCACCAGCAGCGATGCCGGGATCGCGTCGGCAACCAGTGCCTGCCGGTAGGCCCAGATGCGTTCGCCCACGGGCAGCGCCGGCAACTCGCGGGCGCGCGCGCCGGTGGCCAGGATGATGTGCTTGGCCGACAGCGTGGCGCCGTTGTCCAGCGCCAGCTTGCCGGACCCGGCAAGCCGGGCGCTGGCGGCAAACACCGTCACCCCGTTCTTCTTCATCAGGTGCGCGACACCCTGGCCCAGCCGGCCGGCGACCTTGCGCGACCGGGCGACCATGGCGGCCAGATCGGGACGCGCCTCGCCCGCGCCCGTCACGCCGTAATGCGCGGCCTCGCGGCAGGCGCGCAGCACGGTGGCGCTGTGCAGCAGGGCTTTTGTGGGAATGCAGCCCCAGTTCAGGCAGATGCCGCCCAGTTCGGCGCGCTCGACCAGCGCGACCGACATGCCCAACTGCGCGGCGCGGATCGCGGCCACGTAGCCGCCCGGGCCGCCGCCCACCACCACCAGGTCAAAACTCGTCTTCGTCATGGCGGGGCTCACAGCAGGATGCGCACGGGGTTTTCGATCAGGGTGCGGAAGGCCGCGAGCCAGCGTGCGCCGACCGCGCCATCCACGACGCGATGGTCGGCCGATAGCGTCACTGTCATCACGGTGGCGGCGGCCAGTTGACCCTCGGCGTCGATCACCGGGCGGCGTTCGGCCGCGCCCACCGCCAGGATGGCGGCCTGCGGCGGGTTGATGATGGCGGCGAACTGGCTGATGCCGTACATGCCCAGGTTGCTGACCGTCAGCGAGCCGCCCGTGAACTCGTCGGGCTTCAAGCGGTTGACCTTGGCGCGCGCGGCCAGCTCGGCGATCTCGCCCGAGATGGCGGACAGCGGCTTGACGTCGGCATCGCGCACGATGGGCGTCACCAGGCCGCCGTCAGTGGCCACCGCCACCGAGACGTCGGCGCCGGCGTGGTACTCGATGTCATCGTCGTGCCAGGACGCGTTGACCTCGGGCACCTCGCGCAGCGCCAGCGCGGCGGCGCGCACGATGAAGTCGTTGACCGACAGCTTGACCGCGCCGCCGTGATTGGCCTGCGCGCGCAGCGCCAGCAGCGCGTCCATGCGGCAGTCGACCGTCAGGTAGAAGTGCGGCACGTGCTGCTTGCTTTCGGTGAGACGGCGCGCGATGGCGCGGCGCATGCCGGTGTGCGGCACGCGGCGCGCGGCCGGCCGGCCAGCCAGCGGCGCGGCAGCGGGGGCAGCGGCCGGCGCACGGTCGCGCGCGGCTTCAACGTCCCGCCGCACGATGCGGCCATGCGGGCCGGTGCCGGTGACGCCCAGCAGGTCGACGTGCCATTGCGCGGCAAGGCGCCGGGCGACGGGACTGGCGAAGAGGCGGCCGCCGGGGACGGGAGCAGCCGAGGATGCGGCTGGGGATTGCGCGGCGGATGCGGACGCGTTGCCGGCTTGCTGCGAGGCGGACGCAGCGCCGGCGCCAGCGGATGCCGAGGCAGCCGACGCTCCGGGAGCCGATGCTCCGGGAGCCGCCGCTCCATCTGCCGACGCGCCAGCAGCCGGCCCGGCAGCCACCGCCGTACCACCGTGTTCAGCCAACGCACGATCGATCGCCGCCGCATCTTCGCCATCCGCGATCAGCACGCCGATCACGGTGTTGATCGGCACCGAGGCCGGCCCGGCCTGCACCACGATGCGGCCCAGCACGCCTGCCTGTTCGGCGTTGATCTCGACGATGGCCTTTTCGGTTTCGACTTCCGCCAGCGCCTCGCCCACGGCGACGCGATCGCCTTCCTGCTTGAGCCACTGGTGCAGCACGCCGCCGGAGGCGTCAGCGGCAACGGAGGGGAGCTTGATAAGGTATGCCACGATGTTGTTCCTATTCAGCGGCGCGGGCCAGGTCGGGCCGGTACGCGGCGGGGTCGTCGTATTCGACGAGTTCGAGCACATTGCCTTCGGGGTCGCGGAAGAAGGCGAGCCACGTGCCCGGCCGCACTTCCATGGGCGCGGGCGCGCTGTCAAAAACCACGCCCTTCGATTGCAGATCGCGTACCACGCCGCGCAGGTCGCGCACGATGAAGGTCAGGTAGGCGGCGCCCTGGCGGTCCAGAATGGCCTTGCCGCGTACGGCCGGTTCGGGCGCCACGGCCGGCTGCAGCAGCTTGATGCGCTCGCCATAAGGCGTCTGCAGACGTGCCACGTCGTAGCCGTGCGGCGTGAGCCCCGTGGCCTGCGCCTTGCCGGCCGGCACGGTCACACGGTTCACCAGCGTCAGGCCTATGACATCGGTGTAGAACGCGGCCAGCGCATCAAGGTCCGCGCAGCAGATGCCGACTTCCATCGGCACGGTCATGTGCAGGGCCGTCATGGCTGTTCTCCCTGGTCGGCCAGCACGTCAGCCAGGCCCGCCACCACTTCATCGGTATCGGCGAACGCCGCGCGCTCCAGCACCTTGGAGATGCTGGGCGAGGCCTCGCCGCCCGTGACGCGCTTGACCGGCTGGTCCAGCCAGTCGAAGTAGCGGCGCTGGATCTCGTCGGCCAGCATGGCGCCGTAGGACGTGCCGCGCGCGCCTTGTTCCACGATCAGCACGTTGTTGGTCTTTTTGATGCTGGCGCCGATGGTGTCCCAGTCCAGGCTGGCGCGGTCCAGCGTGCGCAGGTCGATGACTTCCGCATCCACGCCGGCCGCTTCGGCCGCCGCCAGCGCGCGGCTGACCATGGACAGGTACGTCAGGATGGTGACCTTGCTACCCTCGCGCCGCACTTGCGCGCGGCCGAACGGAATGGCGTAGTCCAGGTCATTCTCGGGAACCTCGCCCGAAGACGCGTACAGATCGACGTGCTCGATGACCAGCACCGGGTCCTTGGAGGCCAGCGCCGTGTTCATCAGGCCCACGTAATCGTGCGGCGTGGATGGGGCGACGATGCGCCAGCCGGGCGCGGTGGCGAAGATGCCGGCCGGGTCCATCGAATGCTGCGAGCCGTAGCCCGTGCCCATTGCGACCTTGGTGCGCAGCACGAAGGGCACGTCGATGTCGCCGCCGAACATGTGGCGCGCCTTGCCGATCTGGTTGAAGATCTGGTCGGCCGCGACCCACATGAAGTCCGGGTACATGAATTCCACGACGGGCTTGTAGCGGCCGTCCATCGCCAGCCCGCCGCCCAGCCCGGCAAAGGCGTTTTCGGAAATGGGCGTGCCCAGCACGCGGTCCGGATATTTGTCCTTCAGGCCGCGCGTGGCGCCGTTGGTGCCGCCCTTCAGACGGTGCACGTCTTCGCCCAGCACCACGACGCCGGGGTCGGTTTCCATGCGGCGGTCCAGCACGTCGGCCACCGCATCGACGAACTTGCGCGTGACGGTGGCGCCGGTGTGGTCCGCCGCCTCCTGGTAGCGCAGGCCGGCCAGTTCCGAGCCATCACTGCGCAGGCCCACGTCGCGGAAATCCGGGCTGGGCCACAGGTCGGCGCGCACGCGGCGCTTGCCGCCGTCAGCCGCTTCGGTCAGGCGGCCGGACACTTCCTTCATCACGTCCTTGCAGCGCTGGCGCAGCGCGTCCACCTCGGCCTGCGTGACCAGCTCGCGGCCGATCATCTCGGCCGCGATGCGGTCCAGCGGATCGCGCAGGCGCCATTGCGCCTCTTCGTCCTTGGTGCGATAGCCAAACGCGCTGCCGGGGAAGGGGCCGTTCTGGTGGAAGAACCGGTAGACGTCCACCTCGACGATGGTGGGACCCTTGCCCGCGCGCATGTGCGCCACGGCTTCCGACATGGCCAGGTGCACGGCCAGCGGGTCCATGCCGTCGACCTTCCACGCGGGAATGTTGAAGGCCAGGCCGCGCGCGGACAGGCGCGGCTCGGCGGTGGACTCTTCCACGGTCGTGGACACGGCGTAGCGGTTGTTCTCGATGAAAAAGCACAGCGGCGTCTTCCACGCGGCAGTCAGGTTCATCGTTTCCAGCACCGAGCCGATGTTCACCGCGCCGTCGCCGAAGTACGTCACGGCCACGCGATCCGTGCCCGCGTGCTTGTGCGCCCAGCCCGCGCCGGCGGCCAGCGGCACACCGCCGCCGACGATCGCGTTAGTGCCCAGCGCGCCCGCTTCCAGCCAGCGCAGGTGCATGCTGCCCCCACGGCCGCGGCAGTAGCCGTTTGCCAGCCCCATGATCTCGGCCAGCGTCTTGTGCAGGACCTCGTCGATGGCGGGCGTGAGCGGGTTGCGCGGGTCCAGTCCCTGCGGCGCCACGTGCTGCAGCGCTTTGGCCAGGAACTGGTGGTGGCCGCGGTGCGAGCCGTTGATCTGGTCGCCGGCGCCCAGGGCCAGCACCGAGCCGACGGCGCCGCCTTCCTGCCCGACCGACGAGTGCGCGGGACCGTGCACCAGGCCTTCGGCGGCCAGTTCCAGCACGGCTTCCTCGAAAGCGCGGATCCAGTGCAGTTGGGTCAGCATCGTGCCGAGCAGCGCGGGGTCCGCCTGCTGCCAGTCCGAGGCCTCGGCCGTCAGTTGCCGCCAGGGCGCCTGGGGCTCGAGCGGTTGGTAGGTGGCCATGAATGAATCTCCAGTGTGTTTTTTTAAGCGTCGGGGCAATCAGAGGTAGCTGTAGCGGCTCCAGCCGCCGTCTGCCACCAGGGTGTGTCCGGTGATGTAGGCGGCCTGGCGCGAGGCCAGGAAAACCGCCAGGTCGGCCATTTCGGCCGGCTGCGCCATGCGGCGCAGGGGCGTGCGTTGCTTGAGGCGTTCGGGGTCCAGCCGGCCGCGCGCGGCCAGGTCGCGCACCAGGTCGGTTTCGACGTAGCCGGGCGCCAGCGCGTTGACGCGCACGCCCGCCGGGCCCCATTCGACAGCCAGCGTCTCGGTCAGCAGCACCACCGCGCCTTTGGTGGCGCAGTAGGCGGCGCGGTCGGGCGCCGCCACCACGCCGTACATGGAGGCCAGGTTGATGATGCTGCCCGAGCCGGCGGGCACCATGCGCCGGCCTGCGGCCTGCGCGCACAGGAAGACGCCCGTCAGGTTGATGTCGACGGCCCGGCGCCATTCGTCCACGGTGACTTCCAGCGTGGGCTTGTTGGCCGAGATGCCGGCGTTGTTGACCAGCACGTCGATGCCGCCCCAGGTTTCCGCAACCTGTGCAAAGGCGCGCTCGACGGCGTCGGCATCCGTGACGGACGCCTGCACCGCCATGGCCTGCGCGCCGTCGGCGGCCAGGGCCGCGACAGCGGCGTCCAGCGCGCCGGCATCCATGTCCAGCAGCGCGACGCGCGCGCCCTGGCGTGCAAAGGCCTGCGCCGTGCTGTAGCCGATGCCCTTCGCGCCGCCGGTGATGACGACCGCCTTGCCGCGCAACTCGGCATGAATGACTTCAGTGGTGTTGTCCACGATGTGTGCCTGTGTAAGGTGAGTACGTAAGGCGGCTCAGACCGCCAGCCATTCCTGGACGACGTCCTGGCGCTCATGCAGCTGCGCGGGCGGTCCTTCGAACACGATGCGGCCGTGGCCCATGACGCTGACGCGGGTGGACACCTTCAGCGCGATCGTCAGTTTCTGTTCGACCAGCACGACGGACACGCCCTGCTTGTGGATATCCCGGATGACGTCGGCAATCACCTCGACGATCTTGGGCGCCAGCCCTTCGGTGGGCTCGTCGATCAGGATGACCTTGGGGTTGCCCAGCAGCGAACGGCACATGGTCAGCATCTGCTGCTCGCCGCCCGACAGGTTGCCCGCGCGGGTATTGCTGCGTTCCTTCAGGCGCGGGAAGTAGTCGAACATCTGCGCCACGGTCCAGTACGGCGCATCGTCGCGACGGGGCTGCTCGCCCATGCGCAGGTTCTCGTCCACCGTCAGGTTGGCGAACACCTCGCGCTCCTCGGGCACGAAGGCCAGGCCCGCGCGGGCGATCTCGAAGGGACGCTTGTTGGTGATGTCGCGGCCTTCCATCGCGATCTGACCGCCGGTCACGTCCACCAGGCCCATGATGCTTTTCATGGTGGTGGAGCGGCCCGCGCCGTTGCGGCCCAGCAGGCTGACGACCTCGCCGCGCCCGATCGACAGGTCGATGCCGTGCAGGATGTGGCTCTTGCCGTAGTGGGCATGCACGCCCTGCAGCGACAAGAGAGGGGATTGCGTCGTCATACCGTTTCCTCTCCCAGGTAGGCCTCGCGCACGCGGGCGTCGCCGCGGATCTCGGCGGGCGTGCCGGTGGCCAGGATCTCGCCATAGACCAGCACGCTGATGCGGTCGGCCAGCGAGAACACCACCTGCATGTCGTGCTCGACGATCAGCAGGGTGCAGTCGCGCGTCACGTCCTTGATGAGTTCGACCGTGTAGTCGACCTCGTGCTGCGACATGCCCGCCATGGGCTCGTCCAGCAGGATCACCTTGGGCCGCGACGCCAGCGTCATGCCGATTTCCAGCGAGCGCTGCTCGGAATAGTTCAGGTCGCCGGCCGCCGTGTTCTGGCGCGCCGTCAGCCGCACTTTCTCCAGCAGGCGGTCCACGTCCTCGTTGACGGCGCGGTTGCGTGCGATGGGCCGCCAGAAGTTGTAGACCAGGCCGTGCATGCGCAGCACCGCCAGGCGCAGGTTTTCGCGCACCGGCAGACGCGGGAACACGTTGGTGATCTGAAACGAACGCGCCAGGCCGAGCCGGTTGATGGCTTCGGGCGCCAGGCCGCCGATGGGGCGCGAGCGCAGGCTGATGTCGCCCGAGGTGGGCGCGAACGAGCCCGACATCAGGTGAAACAGCGTGGACTTGCCCGCGCCGTTCGGGCCGATGACGGCGTGGCGTTCGCCGGCTTCGACCGCCAGGTTCACGCCGCGGATGATCTGCGCTTCACCAAAGGATTTGCGCACATCGGTCAGGGTCAGGATCTCGTGGCTCATTGGGCGGGCTCCAGCAGGGGGGCGGCTTCGCCCGCGTCGCGCCACAGGGCCAGCGCCCAGCGGCAGGCGGCAAGGCCCGCGGCAAACAATGCCAGCGGCACCAGCCAGGTCGACAGCGCAAGCGGCGCCCAGTCCTGGCCGAACAGCGGGATGGCGGGCCAGCCGGCCTCGGGGTTCATGGCGAGGAGGGCGCGGTAATCGCGCGCGAACATGCGTTGCAGCAGTTCCACCGTGAAGACGGTGGCGCCGGTGAGCAGCAGCCCCCCGGCCACAGACACCGCGGCGCGCGGCAGCCAGTTGGCCAGCCCGCGCTCGCGCAGCGACTTGGCCGCGCGCTGCACCAGGCCGACCAGGCCGTCCGGCACGAACAGCATCACCAGCACGAAGAGAATGCCCTGGTACAACAGCCACGACCGCGTGATGTCGGCCAGCGTCTGCGACAGGAAGGTCAGGATGGACGCGCCCAGCACCGGACCCAGGAACGCATTGACGCCGCCGATGTAGGCAAACAGCACGGCGTCGGTGGACAGCTTGACCTCGAACAGCACGTAGTTGCCGGCTTCGATGTTCAGCGCCTGCAAGCCGCCCGCGATGCCGGCAAACATGGCCGACAGCGCAAACACCATGGTCTTGAGCGCATGCGGGCGATAGCCCAGGTAGCGCAGACGGTTGGCGTTTTCGCGCAGGCCCAGCGTCAGCCGGCCCAGCGGCGTGCGCGTCAGGCCATACAGCGCGGCCAGCGACACCAGCACCCACGCCAGCACCAGGTAGTACACCTCGATGTCCGAGCCGAAGGTAAAGCCCCATGCCGGCATGCGCATCGCCGACACGCCGGCCTCGCCGCCGAAGACGCTTTTCAGGTGCGGCGCCAGCGCGTGCAGCAGCTCGGCCAGCGCCAGCGTGATCATCGAAAAATACACGCCCGATCGCATGGTGGCGAACCAGCCGGCGACCAGGCCGAACAGCAGCCCGGCCACGCCGCCCACCAGCGGCATCAGCGGCGTGGGCAATAGGCCCGCGCCGCCCAGCGCATTCATCGCGTGGATGGTGGCGAAGGTGCCAACGCCAAAGTAGGCGGCATGACCAAAGGACAGCATGCCGCCCTGGCCGGCCAGCAGGTTGAAGGCGCAGGCGAACAGCGCGGCGATCAGCATCTGCACGGCCGCCACGAGCTGGCCGGCAGGCAGCAGCCACGGCAGCGCGCACAGCGCGGCCACGCACAGGATCAACAGCAGCGCGCCCGTGGCGCGGCGGGTGGAAGTCGCGGTATGGCTCATGCCTGCTCTCCCTTCAGTCCCGACGGCTTGACCAGCAGCACCACCAGCATCAAGAGAAACGGCAGCGTTGCGGCCAGGCTGGAGATCTTCACCGTCATCAGCCCGCCCACGCTTTCGGCCCACTCACGCGCGCCGAACAGACCAAACAGCGTCGCCAGGCTGGCGTCGATGCCGACCGAGAACGAGCTGATCAGGCCGATCAGGAGCGACGCGATCATCGCGCCTTCCAGCGAGCCCAGGCCGCCCACCACGACCACCACGAACACCAACACGCCCAGTTCCAGCGCCATGTTCGGGTTGGTGGTGTAGAAGGCGCCCGCGACCGCGCCGGCCAGGCCCGCCATCGCCGCGCCCACGCCGAACACGCTCATGAAGACCAGCGGCACGTTGTGGCCCAGCGCCTCGGCCATGCGCGGCCGGTAGATGGCCGAGCGCACCACGATGCCGACGCGGGTGCGCGACAAGAGCAGGTAGATCACGGCGAACATCGCCAGCGACACGCCGCCCATCAGCAGGCGGTAGAACGGATAGTCCGCGTCGAACACGCGGAATGCCGCGAAGTTCAGGAACGGCGGCACGCGGTAGTCGACGGGAAAGTCGCCGTAGAACAGCTTGATCAGCTCGGCGACGATGAACGCCAGCCCGAAGGTCACCAGCAGTTCCTGCGCGTGGCCGAACTTGTGCACGCGGCGCAGGAAGAAGCGTTCGACGCCCATGCCCAGCACGCCCGCGATGATCGTGGCCAGCACCAGCGCCGTCCAGAAGCCCATGACGGGCGTGAGGGTGTAGGCGGCATACGCGCCGATCATGTAGAACGATGCGTGCGCGAAGTTCAGCACACCCATCATCCCGAAAATCAGTGTCAGGCCTGCCGACACCATGAATAGCAGCAGGCCGTAGATCACGCCGTTCAACAGCGAGACGGTAAAGTATTCCATGTCCGCTCCAGGATTCTTGCGCGGGACGCCTGGCGTCCCGCGATCGATTGCGCACGTTGTTTTTGCCCGGCCCGCGCCGGGAGTGCGCTTGTCATGTGCCGGCGGCGGGCTGCGCGCAGTTCAGCGCACAGCCCGCCGCGCGGGCATCACTTCGGACGTTGCATCTTGCAGGTGCCCTGCACCGGCGCGGACACGTCCGCCGCGGCCAGCACCTTCACGGGTTCAAAGCCCATGTCGGTGCCATCGGCCTTGTACTTGGCGTTCTTGCCCACCTTGGACACCACCATCGGCAACTGCACCTGATGGTCTTCGGCGCGCATGGTGTATTCGCCCAGCGCCGATTTGTAGGTGACCTTCTCCAGCGCCAGCGCCAGTTCGGGCACCGGCAGCTTGCCGTCCTGCGGCTTGACCTGCTTCAAGGCCTCGCCCAGGAAGCGCACGCCGATCACGGTCTGCGGCTCGGTGTAGCTGGGGTAGTGGCCGGTCTTGGACTTGTAGTCCTCGGCGAACGCCGCGCCTTCCTCGCCGGCGGCCTCGATGTTGTACGGGTGCGCGATGTAATGGCCCAGCGCGACCTCGCCGGCGTTGGCCAGGTTGCCGACCTGGTCCAGGAACACCGTGGCAAAGCGCACCTTCAGACCGGCGGCCTGCGTGGCCTTCATGAGCAGCAACAGGTCGTTGGACCAGTTGCCGGTGACCACGGTGTCGGGCGTGGCCGAGCGGATGCGCGCGACATAGGGCGCGAAGTCCTGGATCTTGTTGACCTCGTGCAGCGTCTTGCCCACGACCTCGTAGCCGTACTCCTTGGCAAAGCGCTCGGTCGCGCCTTCCATGTCCTGGCCCCACGAGTAGTTCTGGTTTATGGCGTACACGCGCTTGCCCAGCGTGCCGTCGGCGGACATGACGGATGCCAGCGCCTTCACGCGCAGGTCGGCGTTGGTGGTGAAGCGGAAGTGGTAGAAGTGGCACTTCTGGCCGGTCAGCTCCAGCGCTTCGCCGCCCACGTTCAGGAAGACGATCTCCTTGCCCGGGTTGCGCAGGTTGTGCTTGCGCACGTCTTCGGTGAGCTGGCCCGAAATGGCCGAGGACGACCCCTGCACCAGCACCTGCACGCCCTCGGCGGCCGCGGCGCGGAAACGGTCCGAGGCGCCAACGGGGCCACCCTGGTTGTCGAACTCCACCAGCTCCAGCGGCTGGCCATTCCAGCCGCCAGCGGCGTTGATGCGGTCCAGCTCGTATTTGACGGCGGCGCGGAACATCAGGCCGGTCGAGGCCTGCGGGCCCGACAGCGTTTCGATCAGGCCGATCTTGACGGGTGCGGCGCGGGCGGTGGCGGCGAGTCCGGCCAGGCACAGCAGACCGGTGGTGAAAGCCAATTTCATGCGTGTCTCCTCCGTGGAGCGGGAGTGTGTTGATTTGCGTGGGTCAGGCAGGTGCGAACGCCGCATCGCCCGCGCGCCGCGAGGGCGGGCAGGCGATGTGGCGCGAAGATGAGGCAATGGCGCCGGCCGCGGACGCGCGGGGCGCCGGGGCGAGGCGCCGGCCGGGCAGGGCATGAAGCCGCCGGGGCGTCTGAAAGTGCGCCGTCGGACGTGCCGAGGGCGCGGATGCGGTCATGCTGCCGGTGAAGTTCACCTGGTTGTCCCCTGCCTGTTTATGCGGCGTGACGCCGTGTTTTTCTGACTGACTTGCCTGAAAGCGGCAGTTGATTTACGCTTTGGCGAACAAGTTGTCAGGCAACTTTATTAAGTTGTCCGATAAATCATAGGGCAAGCGTTTTTCTCGTGTCAAGCAACCGATTCAGGCGTTCAATCTGAATTCGAGCCGCTGCCGCGAACGCGACGCGGGCCGCCAAAAACAGCTTCAGGAGACAGGATGATTTCGTTCGAAGGGCAGGTTGCCGCCATCACCGGCGCGGGCAATGGCATCGGCTTGGCCACGGCGCGCCTCATGGCCGCGCATGGCGCGCGGCTGGTGCTGACCGACATCGACAACGCGCGGCTGCAGGAAGTGGCGGCCGAGCTCGATCCCAGCGGGCAGCGCGTCTACACGCACGCGCTGGACGTGTCGGTGCCGCACGATTGCGAACGGGTGTTCGAGGCCGCGGCCCGGCACTTTGGCGGGCTTGACCATCTGGTCCACTGCGCGGGCATCTACCCCGAGCAGCTCGTCAAGGACACCAGCGACGAGTCCTGGCGCACGCTGATGCGCGTGAACCTGGACGGCACGTTCTACGTGTGCCGCGCCGCCCAACGCCATCTGCGCCACGACGGTTCGATCGTCCTCCTGACGTCGCTGGCTGCGCAGCGCGGCAGCTACGCGCACGCCGCCTACGCCGCGTCCAAGGGCGCGGTGCAAAGCTTCACCCGCAGCCTGGCGCTGGAGCTGGCCCCGCAGATCCGCGTGAACGCGGTGGCGCCCGGCATCATCGCCACCTCCATGACGCACGACCTGATCGGGCAGAAGGGCGCGCAGCTGCTGGAAAGCACGCCGCTGCGCCGCTTTGGCACGGCCGAGGAAATCGCCGGGACCATCGCGTTCCTGTGTTCGCCGCTGGCCGCCTTCGTGACGGGCGAGGTCATGCAGGTCAATGGCGGGATCTATATCGCGTAAAGTGCCAGAACGCGGCGCGCCGGGAAAAAAACCGGCAAACCTATAATTTCCAGGGCGCTGCCGCGAACCAGCCTGTCGGGACCACCACGCGAGACATTCCTATAACCATGGCCGACGCGCCCGCGCGCCGCCCTCACGTTCGAACGATCCACATGCAGCCAAGTCAAGAACCCGATCCGGCGCGCGCCGCGCCCCGCAGCTCGCTATCGGCGGCGGTGGCGGACGCCCTGGCCGACCAGATACGCCAAGGCGTGCTGGCCCCCGGCGATCGCCTGCCGACCGAAAAGCAGCTCACCGAGATGCACTCGGTCAGCCGCGCGGTCGTGCGCGAGGCCCTGGCCCGCCTCAAGTCCGAAGGGCTGGTCACGTCGCAGCAGGGCAGCGGCGTGTTCGTCGACCCGAATTTCCAGAAGAACGCATTTCGCATCGCCGCGCCCACGCCGGGCGACAACCAGGACCTGGAGCACATCCTGGAACTGATGCTGTCGATCGAAGTCACGGCGGCGCGCTATGCGGCGCAGCGGCGCACCGAGCCCGACCTGAAGAAGATGCGGCAGGCGCTGGTGGGCATGGAGTACGCGCTCATCAACGACAAGCTGGGCGACGAGGAAGACTATCAATTCCACCAGGCCATCGTGCAGGCCACGCACAACCCGCACCTGGTGGCGCTGAACGACTACCTGGAAGCCAACGTGCGCCGCGTCATCCGCAGCGCGCGCCACAACACGGCGCGCAGGTATGCCGAGCGCATGGCCGCCGTGCAGAGCGAGCATCAGGCGATCTTTGCCGCCATTGAAGCCGGCGACTCCGACGCCGCGGGCCGCGCCGCCGAAGAGCACCTGCGCAACGCGGCGGACCGGCTGCGGTTGTTTCAGGCGGAGCGCCCCGCGCCCGTGTGACCGCGGGGCCGCGCCTACGCGAAGGTCTGCTCCATCTCGCGGCGGAACTGCACCGCGGTCGAGCGTTCGTCGTACTCAACGTCGCGCCAGCGGATCGCCTGCGACTGGCGCACGGGGTTCTTCAGCTTGACCTTGTTCGACAAGCCCAGCGGCAGATAGCCTTCCTCGACCGAATCGGGGGCAGGCATCAGGCGCCCGTACACCGTGTAGCCGCCTTCGCCGTCCAGGATCTGGCCGGCCTGCAGGTCGCGCTTGGCGGTGGCCACGACGTCGCCGTGCCAGCCTGCGGGTGCGCCGGTGGGCTCGCGCCGCAGGCCCACGCTGGCCACGCTGATGCCCAGTTCCAGGCCGATCAGGTGGTAGGGCTTGTACATGGCGGTGAAGTTGCCGCTGGGATCGGTGACCAGGCCATATTCCTGAAAGCAGCGCCGCACGTAGTCGCTGTCGGCTGCAAGCGTGACATACACGCCCCAGCGCAGATCCCGGAACACCGGCCGGCCGTCGCGTTCCAGCGACGAGATCACCTCGACCTGGCCGCGATGATGCAGCATGCCGCCGTCCTCGCGGGGACGCAGCACGCGCGCCAGATCATCCACGCCGCACGGCGGAAAGTGCAGGCCCGAGGGCGACGGCAAAAGACCCGTGGCATTGGAGACGGCCGCCATCTCGATGGCGCTCTTGGTGCCGTCCAGAAAGCTGTTGAACATCTGCGCGTTGAAGTCGCCCGCCGCCACCATTTCGGCGGTGAAGCCGTAGTACGGCCAGACGGTGTCGGGGGTGGAGGTGTGGAATTCGGGCAGATACTTGGTGCCCTTGCCCGCGGCCATGACCTCGAAGCCGCTGGCGCGGGCCCAGTCGACCATTTCGCAGATCAGGGCGGGCTGATCGCCGTAGGCCAGCGAATAGACGATGCCCGCTTCGCGCGCGCGGCGCGCCAGCAGCGGGCCGGCCAGGGCGTCGGCCTCCACGTTGACCATGATGATGTGCTTGCCGTATTCGCAGCAGGTGAGCACGTGGGTGATGCCGGCCGAGGCGTGGCCGGTCGCGTCGATGACGATGTCGACGTCGGGGCTGGCGATGACGGTGCGCGCGTCGTCGCAGAAATAGACCTTGCCGTTCTTGTAGGCGTCATTGATGCTGCTGGCGTTGAGCGCGCCTGCCGGCCAGCCGACACGGGTCAGCGCGGCGCGGGCCCGGTCGGGCACCAGGTCCGCCACCGCCACCAGGCGGATGCCCGGCGTGCGCGGGGCCTGGCTCATGAACATGGCGCCGAACTTTCCGGCGCCCAACAATGCGACTCGCAGAGGCTTGTGGTCGGCTTCTCGCTGCTTGAGCAGGCGGTACAGATTCATGGCGCGGGCTCCTCCCGGGTGGGGCGTACGACTCCACAGGATAGTCCCAAACGATGACGCCTGAACAGGATTCGGCCGGAGTCAGGCGTCTGCCGTATAGAGCTCGCCGGCCAGCACGTTGCGCCAGTTCTGCCAGTTGATGCGCGGGCGGTCCGTCACCTCACGGTTATAGGGCGCATCGAACAGAATGTGCTTCCAGCGCGGCCGCGCGGCGCCTTCGATATGCGGCTTGTCGTCGATCAGCAGGTGGCCCTGCACCAGCGTCTTGTCCTTGGTCAGGATCAGCCGGTTGGTGGCCTCGCGGCCCAGGTTCTTTTCCACCCACAGGTATTTCTCGGCGACGCAGTTTTCAAACTGGGACAGCGGCGACGAGCAGATCCGCACGTCCATGCCCAGCGCCAGCAACTCCTTGAAGGCCTCCAGCGCGCCCGGGACCGGCGGCAGGTTGCGGATGAAACCCGGCGCCGTGTAGATGGCCTCGGCCATCCCGCGTAGTTCGGGGGCGTAATCCTCGCGGATGTAGAAGGACTTGCGGTTCTCGAACGCCACGGGCGCGACGTCAGGGTGGCGCGCGCGCCAGGCGTCGATGAAGGCGTGTTCAAAATCGGCCAGTACGCCGTCTTGATCCAGCAGGATGATCATGGGGGTCCCAGGAATTGGCAACCGTACGATTGTGCCCTAGCCGCCGAGCGGCCGGGATTGCGCCACGATGCGGTACCGGCTGCCGCCGGTCAGCGACTCGGACGCGACCAAAACCATGCGGTCGTAGTGCCAGGCCAGCGGCGCGGGCGCGTCGTCGGGCGGCTCGGCCTGCGTGATGTTGCGTAGCAGCGTGACGTGCGGGCGAAAAGGCTGGGTGGGCGGGGTGAGCCCGTAGCCGGACAGCCACCGCCAGAGATCGTCGTGGGCTTGCTGCAGGCCGAAAGGCGTCTCGGACGGGCCCGCCCACAGGATGCGCTGGCGGCTGAACACCCCATAGCGTTCCAGCGGCACGTCGCCCGGCGCGAGCCCGCGGCCGGGCGTGGCGGCGGCCAGTTCATCGGCCAGGGCGCTGTCGACCGGCCCCAGGAATGCCAGCGTCAGATGCAGCGTCTCGGTGCGCATGGCGCGTCCGCCGCATGTCAGCCTGGCCTGCTCCGCCCAACCGGCAAGGGACGCCGCCAGCGAAGGGGACGGCCATAGCGCGTAGAAGAGGCGGAGGGTGGACATGCGCAGATTGTAGGACGCCCAACCGCTATTGCACGCTGCCGCCCTGCGCGGCGGGCCGGCCGGGTTACGGCTTGGGACGCCGGGTCAGTCCGGTATCAAAGCGCTCGACGCCGGGACGCGCCGCGCTGGGTCGGGTCGCTTGCGCGGGGGCGGCGTCGGCCGGCGCGGGCCGGTCAAAGCGCTCGACGCCAGGCCGGGCAGGGCGGTCAAAGCGTTCCACGCCGGGGCGGGCGGCAGGTCGGTCGAAACGCTCGACGCCGGGGCGGTTCAGCCGTTCAACGCCTGGACGGTCGAAACGTTCGACGCCCGGCCGCGCAAAGCGCTCGACCCGTTGCGGCGTGGCGGTCTTGGCCGCCGCGCTTTGCGCGGCTTCCTGTTCGCGCTTGGCGATGATCTCTTCGGCGCGCTGGTGGTGCGGCGCCATCTTGCGCACCATCACCCGGCCGTCGCGCGGGAAATAATTGATGCGGCGCGCGTGCACGTCGCCCAGATCCTGCGCCTTGACGGGGATGCCTTCGGTCTTCAGGTAGTTCAGGACGAACTGGCCGTTGCGCTCGCCGATGTTCATCTGCTGCATGGCCGCCAGCACCGCGCCGCCGCCGAACACCTTGGCTTCCAGGCGGTCGCGCGAGGCGCCGGCCTTGAGCAGCTCGTTGATCAGCACTTCCATCGCAAAGGCGCCATAGCGCATGGTGGCCGACGCGGGGGACTGCATGTCGCCCTCGGGCAGCATGAAGTGGTTCATGCCGCCCACGCCCGTCACCGGGTCGTGGATGCACGCCGCCACACAGGACCCCAGCACGGTCGAGATCATCATGTTCTCGTTGGTGACGTAGTACTCGTTGGGGAGCACCTTCACTGCCTGAGATTGGAACGCGCTGTCGTAGTAGTGACGTGTTGCGCGGGCTTCAAGAGCGGCCATGGGACGGATATCTGGGCAAAAACGGCGATTGAGACACTGAGATGCGAGCGGAAGCGGTAATTGTGACAAAAAATGTACAAAAATGTCGCTTTATTCTTGCATATCCCGGCAGCGCTTGGAAGAAAACTGTGTAAATACGACCAAAGCGTCGTTTATTGGAACTTGTACCTGTTCCCCGCACGCAAAACGGCCCGCACGGATGGCAGGCAGTCATCGTACACAGGGCATTTGGGGGTCTTTCCCCGGATCACGGGGAGGAAGGGGCTTCAAACGGACCTTTAGACCCGCCGGCAGATAAGACACAGACGGCGGGCCGGGCGCGGACGGCAGGACCCGAGGGGGCGGGCCGCCCCTCGCGGCGGGGTCAGAAGCGGGTGCTGCGCGTGACCGACCAGCGGGCAGACAGTGCGCCGAGCGCGGCGGAGGCGACGACCGCGCCGATCAGGACCGGCGCGCCCGGCAGGTGCAGGGCGAACTCCGCCCCGTAGCTGCGGGCCAGTCCCAGCAGGGCCTCGTTCAGGGGCGACAGCGCGACCGCCGCGACCCCGATGGCCAGCAAGGAAGCCAGGGCGCCGGACAGCGCACCCAAGTAAAGGAACGGCCGGCGCACGAACGATTCGGTGGCGCCGACCAGCCGCGCCACGCCGATTTCCTCGCGTTGCGACAGCGCCTGCATGCGCACCGTGTTAAAGACGGTGGCCAGCACCACGACCGCCACGCACGCGGCCAGGAATCCCAGGCCGATCCGCGCGAAGCGCAGGATGGCTTCCAGCCGCTGGACCCAGGCGCTGTCCAGCTGGACGAGGTCCACATGGTTCCATTGCTTCCAGGCCGACGCCAGCGTGTCGGCGCGTCCGGCCAGGTTGTCGCCATCGGCCAGCGTGACGACGACCGCATCGGGCAGCGGATTGCCGGGCAGCACGGCCAGCGCCTCCTGCCAGGCGGGGTTGGCGCGCAGGTCGGCCAAGGCGCTTTCGCGGCCCACCACGCGCACGGCGCGCACGTCCTGCGGGTAATCGTCCTTGATGCGCTTGGCCACGTCCGCGGCGGCGCCCGCCGGGGCGTCCACACGCATGAAGACGGTGACCTCCGGCGTGACGGACATTTCCCGCGCCACGGGTTGCACCGACACCAGGATGGCGCTGCCCAAGAGCGGCAGCGCCAACGCCAGCGCCATGACCAGCAGGTTGGCCAGCGACGAGAAGGGTTGTTTGATCAGCCGGCGCAGCGTGACCAGCAGCGCGTAGCGATGTTGCCGCAGCCAGGCGTTCATGCGGACTCTCCCGGATGACCGAAGCCTGGCTCGGTGCGGGCCGCGCGTGCCGCCGCTGCCTGTGCGGCCATGCCGTCCGTGGGGGTGGCGGGGCCGTGGGAGTCGGCAAACTTGCCCGGCTCGATCCGCAGGGTGCGGGTGGCGTAGCGCGCCATGAGTTCCTGGTCGTGCGAGGCGATCAGCGTGGTGACGCCGACGCGGTTGAAGTCGCGGAACACGTTCATGATGCGTTGCGCGTTGTCGTGGTCGAGGTTGGCGGTGGGTTCGTCCGCAATCAGGATGGCGGGCCGGTTGACGATGGCCCGGGCGATGGCCAGGCGCTGCTGTTCGCCGCCCGAAAGCTCGATGGGGTTGAGGTCTTCCTTGCCCGACAGGCCGACCTTGTCCAGGGCGGCGCGCGCGCGCGACGCGGCGGAATCCCAGGGGTGACCCTGGACCGCCAGCGGCAGCATCACGTTTTCGAACGCGCTTCGATCGAACAGCAGGTGCGTGTCCTGCAGGATGACGCCGACCGCGCGGCGCAGGTAGGGCCGGGCGCGGGCCGGCAGCTTGTCCAGCCGCTGCCCGTTCACCTGGATGGACCCCCGGCTGGCGGGCTCAAGACCGCCGATCAGCTTGAGCAGCGTGGACTTGCCGGCGCCGGATGGCCCCGATACGAAAACGAACTCTCCCGCGCTCACGCGGAAGTTGATGTCGGCCAGAATATTGCGGCCGCGACCATACGATTTGAATACGTGCTGGAATTCGATCATGGCGGCTGTCAGATTAAGCCGCCATAGTAACTCGGGGACAGTAAGGTGGCCTACATCTCTTGGCGCGGCCGGAACCTATGCGCATCATTCGGCCGGCTGAAACACATGTTCGTAAATCTGAAAGCGCGTCCCTGTTTTTAGTCAAAAACAGCGTTTCATTTCATCCAGTGTCCCTATATTTCAAGGGAATTCCCGGATGCGCCGCGTGCTTTTCGGAGGCTACCATCCGCCCCATGCGTGGGCCCAACCCGGCCTTTGCTTTGGATTCGCTTCATCCCACACGGAGATCACGATGAAAGTACTGAAACTCGCTGCCATTGGCGCTGCCCTGTTCGCTGCATCCTCGGCTGCCAATGCGGGCGCAACCTTCGATAACGTCAAGAAGAAAGGGTTTGTCCAGTGTGGGGTTTCGACGGGCATCCCGGGGTTCTCCATCGCTGACAGCAAAGGCGAATACAAGGGTATCGACGTGGACATGTGCCGCGCCATCGCCTCGACCATGTTCGGCGACGCGACCAAGGTCAAGTTCACGCCCTTGAACACCCAGCAACGCTTCACCGCGCTGCAATCCGGCGAAGTCGACGTTCTGACCCGCAACACCACCGTCACGCTGACCCGTGACACGACGCTGGGCCTGATCGGCGTGGGCGTGAACTACTACGACAGCCAGGGCGTCATGGTCTCCAAGGACCTGAACGTCAAGAGCGCCAAGGAACTGAACGGCGCCACCATCTGCGTGCAGCCGGGCACCACCACCGAACTGAACCTCGCCGACTGGTTCCGCAGCCAGAAGATCGAATTCAAGCCGGTCGTGATCGACAAGTACGACGAAATCATCCGCGCCTTCTCGGCCGGCCGTTGCGACGCGTTCACGACCGACAAGTCGCAGCTCGCCTCGACCCGCACGACGCTCGAGAATCCGGACAAGTTCGTCATCCTGCCGGAAGACTTCTCGAAGGAACCGCTGGGCCCCATGGTGCGCCAGGGCGACGAGCAGTGGTTCAACATCGTGCGCTGGTCGCTGAACGCCATGCTGGAAGCCGAGGAATACGGCATCACCAAGGCCAACGTCGACGAAATGCTCAAGAGCCCCAACCCCAACATCCAGCGCATCCTGGGCGTGACCCCGGGCATGGGCAAGAACCTGGGCGTGGACGACAAGTGGGCCTACAACATCATCAAGAACGTGGGTAACTACGGCGAAAGCTTCGAAGCCACGCTGGGCAAGAACAGCGCGATGAAGCTGGAGCGCGGCTTGAACGCTTCGTACAAGCAAGGTGGCTTGATGTACGGCTGGCCGGTGCGCTGACGCGCGGCTGCCTGGCATGGCGGAGCACGGCTCTCCGTCATGCCTAGGGCCTGTCTGCACAGGACGTGTATTCTGGACAGGCCCTAACCCGCCTTCGGGCGGGCGGCAGAAGTGGGTGGCGCGGCTTTTCGGGCCTGCCACCCGGTGTCCGACTTCTGTAGATTCATCATGATGACTCCCAACAAAAACGCCCCGATTTCGGCACCCCCACGGCGTCTGAACTGGAATGATCCCGGCGTGCGCTCCGTGGTCTACCAGGTAATTGCGCTGACCGCGGTAGCCTGGGCCGTGTGGTTCCTGGTTTCAAACACGCTCCACAACCTGTCCGTGCGCAACATCGCCACGGGCTTCGGCTTCCTGAACCGCGAGGCGGGCTTTGCCATCGGCGAAACCGCCATCGCCTATTCCCCCTCTGACACTTACGGCCGAGCCATCGTGATCGGCCTGCTCAACACGCTGCGCGTCGCCGTCCTTGGCATCGTGCTGGCGACCATCCTGGGCACGCTCATCGGCATCGGCCGCCTGTCCAAGAACTGGCTCGTGGCCAAGATCACCTCTGTGTATGTCGAGGTGATGCGCAACGTGCCGCTGCTGCTGCAGCTCTTCTTCTGGTATGCGCTGATCACCGAGAACATGCCGGGTCCGCGCCAGGCGCACAATCCGCTGCCGGGCGTGTTCATTTCCAACCGCGGCCTGAAAGTGCCGGCGCTGGAAGGCAACTCGCTCGACTGGATGCTGGCCGGGCTGGGACTGGCGATCGTCGCGATCATCATCCTGGGCCACTACGGCAAGAAGCGCCATGAGGCCACCGGCCACATGTTCCCGCTGGGCCGCTGGGCCATTGGTCTCTTGATCGGGCTGCCGTTCATCGGCTGGCTGGTCAGCGGCGCGTCGCTGACGCTGGACATGCCTGAGCTCAAGGGCTTTAACTTCTCGGGTGGCCTGACGCTGTCGCCGGAATTCGCCGCGCTGCTGGCGGGTCTGGTGATCTACACATCGGCGTTCATTGCCGAAGTGGTGCGCTCGGGCATCCAGGCGGTCAATAACGGCCAATGGGAAGCCGCGGGCTCGCTGGGCCTGCCGCGCTCGAAGGTGCTGCGCCTGGTGATCCTGCCGCAGGCGCTGCGCGTGATCATCCCCCCGATGACCAGCCAGTACCTGAACCTGACGAAGAACAGCTCGCTGGCCGTGGCCATCGGGTACCCCGACATCGTGTCGGTGGTGAACACGACACTGAACCAGACAGGCCAGGCCATCGAGGGCATTCTCATCATCATGGGCGCGTACCTCACGGTCAGCCTGTCGATCTCGATCTTCATGAACTGGTACAACAAGCGCATCGCGCTGGTGGAGCGTTGATATGAGCAGCACTACGCATACCCCCAGCGAAGCCCTGCCGCCGCCCAGCAACCAGACCGGAGCCTGGGCGTGGCTCAGGACGCGTCTGTTCTCGTCGCCGCTGAACATCCTCATCACGGTGCTGCTCGCGTGGTTCTTGCTGATGGCGGTGCCGGCGCTGGTGGAATGGGCCTTCATCAAGGCCAACTTCACCGCGTCCAACGCACAGGAGTGCCGTGCCTCGGGCGGCGCCTGCTGGGCGTTCATCATCGAAAAGCACCGGCTGATCCTGTTCGGCACCTATCCGTACGATGAACAATGGCGGCCGCTGATCGCCACCGTCATCCTGGTGGGCGTGATCGTCTGCAGCGGCATCCGCCGGTTCTGGAACTGGAAGCTTGCCGTCATCTGGACCGTGGGCCTGACGGCCGTGGCGCTCTTGATGTGGGGCGGCGTGTTCGGGCTGACCTACGTGGAAAACGCGCGTTGGGGCGGCCTGCCGCTGACGCTCATCCTGTCCACGTTCGGCATCGCCTTCGCGTTCCCGATCGGCGTGCTGCTGGCCTTGGGCCGGCGCTCGAAGATGCCGGCGATCAAGGCGCTGTGCGTCGTGTACATCGAGCTGATCCGCGGCGTGCCGCTCATCAGCCTGCTGTTCATGTCGTCGGTGATGCTGCCGCTGTTCCTGCCGGAAGGCTTTTCGATCGACAAGCTGCTGCGCGCGCAGATCGCCATCATCATGTTCGCCGCGGCCTACATCGCGGAAACGGTGCGGGGCGGTTTGCAGGCGATTCCGAAGGGACAGTACGAAGGCGCGGATTCGCTGGGCCTGAACTACTGGCAGCAAATGCGCAAGATCATCCTGCCGCAGGCGCTCAAGATCGTGATTCCGCCGCTGGTCAGCATCTTCATCGCGCTGTTCAAGGACACGTCGCTGGTGGTGATCATCGGCATTTTCGACCTGACGCTGGCGGCCAAGGCAGCCTTGTCCGATGCGGCATGGCGCGGATTCGGGGTGGAAGCGTACCTGTTCATTTCGCTGATCTACTTCGTCTTCTGCTTCTCCATGTCCAAATACAGCCAGGCGCTGGAAAAACGCCTGGCAACGGGTCACGCACGCTAGCAATTTGCCGCGCGTCCGCCGCCAGGCGGGCGCGCACCGCGATACTTACGGGAGTACAGGCATGTCGGATGCCATTATTCGTTTGCAGGACGTGAACAAGTGGTACGGCCAGTTCCACGTGTTGCGCAACATCAACCTGGACGTGGCGCCAGGCGAGCGCATCGTGGTGTGCGGACCCTCGGGTTCGGGCAAGTCCACGATGATCCGCTGCATCAACCGCCTTGAAGAGCACCAGAAGGGCCACATCATCGTGGACGGCACGGAGCTCACCAATGATCTGAAGCACATCGAGACGATCCGCAAGGACGTTGGCATGGTGTTCCAGCACTTCAATCTTTTCCCGCATCTGACGGTGCTGGAAAACCTGACGCTCGGACCCATGTGGGTGCTCAAGAAGCCGCGCGCGGAAGCGGAAGCCACCGCAATGAAGTACCTGGAGCGCGTGCGCATTCCGGAGCAGGCCAAGAAGTTTCCGGGCCAGCTGTCGGGCGGCCAGCAGCAGCGCGTGGCGATCGCGCGGTCGCTGTGCATGAACCCCAAGATCATGCTGTTCGATGAGCCGACGTCGGCGCTGGATCCGGAAATGGTGAAGGAAGTGCTGGACGTGATGGTGAGCCTGGCCCAGGAAAGCGGCATGACGATGATCTGCGTGACGCACGAAATGGGTTTTGCGCGCAAGGTCGCGAACCGCGTGATCTTCATGGACCGCGGCGAGATCATCGAACAGAACACCCCGGACGAGTTCTTCGACAACCCGCAGAACGAACGGACCAAGCTCTTCCTGAGCCAGATCCTGCACTGACCGCGCGCTGATCCGCCAAACCGCCTTCGGGCGGTTTTTCTTTGGGTGGCGTTCGGCAAACCCGGGAAGTCGGGGGGATATTCCAGGTATCCCTTTGTTACGGCAGCCATGTGCGTGGGGTATGCTACTGACCGCCATTGATTACGGAGTGAGGAGAACACACCATGACGAATACCCCCCGCAGCGCCGTGCGCCGCGCCCTGTTGCAAGGCGCCGTGGCGCTGGCCGCAACCCTGCCTTTCGGCGCCCCGGCGCTGGCGCAGGCCGCTGACTTCCCGACCAAGCCGATCCGTTTCGTGGTGCCTTACCCGCCCGGCGGCCCGCTGGATACGATGGCGCGCATGCTGGCCGAAAAGGTGCGCGGTTCGCTGGGTCAGCCGGTGATCGTGGAGAACCGTTCGGGCGCGGGCGGCAATATCGGCGCGGACCTGGTGGCCAAGGCGCAGCCTGACGGCTACACGCTGGTGATGGGCGCGGTGGCGACGCACGCGATCAATCCGTGGCTGTTCGCCAACCTGCCTTACGACCCGGTGAAGGATTTTGCGCCGGTGACGATCGTGGCGGCGGTGCCGAACGTGCTGGTGATGAATCTGGAGTTCGCGCAGAAAAACAAGATCGAGACGCTGGCGGACTTGATCGAATACGCGAAGAAGAATCCGGGCAAGCTGAATTACGGTTCGGGCGGCAATGGCAGCGCGGGCCACCTGTCGGGCGAGCTGCTGAAAGCGCGGGCCGGCATCAATGTGGAGCACATCCCCTACCAGGGCGCGGCGCCGGCGCAGTTGGCGCTGCTGTCGGGCCAGTCGGACTTCATGTTCGACAATCTGGCGGCGTCGGCGCCGCTGATCAAGGACGGCAAGGTGAAGGCGCTGGCGGTGACGACGGCCAAGCGCTCGTCGCTGCTGGCTGACGTGCCGACCGTCGAGGAATCGGGCGTGAAGGGTTTTGACCTGGGCACGTGGTTCGGGGTGTTCACGACGGGCGGAACGCCGGCGCCGGTGGTGGCGAAGCTGAACAAGGCCTATGCCGAGGCGATGGGGCAGGCGGATGTGAAGCAGCGTCTGCTGACGATGGGTTCCGAAGCGGGCCCGATGACGCCTGAAGCGTTTGCTGATTTTGTGAAGGCCGAGAAGGCGAAGTATCAGGAGATCGTGAAGATCTCGGGTGCTAGCTTGAATTGATGGCGCTGGCAACGGGCATCTTTTTTACGGGATGCCTGTTGCGATGCAGTTTTGCCGCCCGCCGGGATGCTCACCTGGCGGGCGTTTTGTTTTCTGATGGTGCGTGGATGCTTTCCGGTCGGGGGCTTTGTTTTCTGGTGACGCCTGGGTGCTTTCCGGTCGGGTGCTTTGCTTTCTGGCGACGCCTGGATGCTTTCCGGTCGGGAGCTTTGCTTTCTAGTGACGCCCGGCGCGTCGCCGGCCTGTGGCGCGCGGGGCTACGATTGCGGTCCGGAGCCTTCGCTCCGGACTTCCCCTTCGTCATCTTCGTCCAGGCCTTCGGCCTTCCCTTCAGATTCCCTCGGGCGCATCTACACGCCCCGCGCACCACAGGCCGCCGCCACGCCGGGCTCGGGTGGATTCAGCTTGGCGGGCGTTGGGGCGGATTGGGTTCTTTAGGTTCTTGCCGGCGGTGTTTTGGGTTTGGAGCGTCTTTCGTTGCCCGCCCCGCGTCGGCCGCGCGGGCGGCCTGGCGGGGCATACGCAGTGTCTTGCGTCGGGGCGATGACGCTGCGCGCTGTTGCGCCAGGTGTCTGACACCCTCAGAGACGCTGCCCCGAGCCCGGGCATATGCGACCCGCGTGTCTGACACCCATCGAAGCGCAAGCCTATGCACGGCGCGAAACGCCCATGCGCCTACCTCAAACCGCCGGTCCCTTGATCAGCCACTGCAACATCCTTTGCAGCGAAGCTCGGTCATATTCCGCATCGGTCAACCGGTATTGCTCCGGATCACGGTTCACCCACGAATCCGTCACCGCCCACGCATCGCCGTCCTGCTCCAGCCGCAGCGCGTAGATCCAGTTTCCGGTCCAGCTGCGATGCAAACGCAACCAGCCGTCATGCAGGTAGATGAACCATTTGTCTTCCATCTCCTGCGGAATCACGCCCTGCTGCAAGCGGGCGTACTCGTCGGCGGTATAACGTCCCTGAAAATGCAGCGGTTCACGTTGAGCCGGCGCGGGAAGGTGTTTCCAGGAGTCTTGCGTGGCAATGGGCATGAATGGGCTTCTGTTCTATGCTGGCTTTTTCGCATGCTACCAAGGACCCGCCATGCACCTGCAAGCCGCGATTCCGATTCTGCGCATTTTCTCCGTTGAAAAGGCGCGCGATTTCTATCTGGATTTTCTGGGGTTCACCTGGGACTGGGAGCATCGCTTCGAAGCGGGCTTTCCGCTGTATGCGCAGGTGCATCGGGACGATCTGGTGCTGCACCTGTCGGAGCATCACGGCGATGCGACGCCGGGGTCGGCGGTGTTTGTGCGGATGCAGGGCGTGGATGCGTTTCACGCTGAGGTCAGCGCGAAGCAGTACGCCTACATGCGGCCTTGTGTGGAAAAAACGCCGTGGGGGCGCGTGATGGCGGTGATCGATCCGTTTGGTAACCGGTTGAGCTTTTGCGAGTCGCAGGACTAGCGGCGCGCGCTACACACCCAGGTAGCGGTGCGCCAGTTCGGGTTGCGCGGCCAGCTCGGCGGGGCTGCCTTGCCAGACGACGCGGCCCTTTTCCAGGACGTGGTGGCGGTCGACCAGGGTGGCCATTTCCTTGAGGTTCTTGTCGATCACGAGAATGGTCTGGCCTTCTTCCTTCAAGCGGCGCAGGCAGTTCCAGATTTCCTGGCGGATGAGCGGCGCGAGGCCTTCCGTGGCTTCGTCCAGGATGAGCAGGCGCGGGTTGATGAGGAGGGCACGGCCGACGGCGAGCATCTGTTGTTCGCCGCCCGAGAGGGTGCGGGCCGATTGGGTGCGGCGCTCTTTCAGGCGCGGAAAGAGGTCGAAGACGCGGCCGACGTGCCAACCGGCGCGGGTGTTGCGGGCGGTGGCAATGAGGTTTTCTTCGACCGATAGCGACCCGAATACGCGGCGGCCTTCGGGGACGAGGCCGATGCCCAGCTGGGCGATGCGGTGGGGCGCCATGCCGTTGATGGGTTTGCCGTCGAGCAGGATGCTGCCGCCCTGTGCGGGCAGCATGCCCATGAGGGTTTTGACGGTGGTGCTCTTGCCCATGCCGTTGCGGCCGATCAGGGAGACGACCTGGCGCGGCGCGATGTCCAGGTCGACGCCGAAAAGCACTTTGCTGGCACCGTAGCCGCCTTGCAGTTGTTTGACTTGCAGCATCAGTTTTCCTCGCCCAGGTAGGCGGCGCGCACGTCGGGATGGCGGCGCACCTCGTCGGGCGTGCCGGTGAAGATCGTCTTGCCGTAGACCAGCACGGTGACGCGATCTGCCAGCGCGAAGACGGCGTCCATGTCGTGTTCGACCAGCAAGATGGCGTAGCGGCCCTTCAGGGTCTGGAGCAGGGCGGTCATGCGCTGCGATTCCTCGGCGCCCATGCCGGCCATGGGTTCGTCCAGCAGCAGGACGGACGCATTCAGCGACAGTGCCATGGCCAGTTCAAGCTGGCGCTTTTCGCCGTGCGCCAGCGCCGAGACGTGCACGCCGGCGCGGTCGCCCAGACCGACGCGTTCGAGGGCGTCGCGCGCGGGCTCGCGCAGCCGCGCCATGCGCCGGGCGTTGCGCCAGAGGTTGAAGCCGCCGGGGCTTTGCGCCTGCACGGCCATGGCGACGTTGTCTTCGGCGGTGAAGTCGGGATAGAGCTGGCTGATCTGAAAGGAACGGGCCAGTCCGGCGGCAGGGCGCTTGTGGGCGGGCATGTGCGTGATGTCGCCGCCGTCGAGCCAGATGCTGCCGGCGTCGGGCAGGATCTCACCGCTGATCTGTGACAGCAGGGTGGTCTTGCCCGCGCCGTTGGGGCCGATGAGGGCGTGCAGTTCACCGGGCCGCACGGCCAGGTTGACGTCCTGCGTGGCGTGCACGGCGCCAAAGGATTTCTGCAGGCCACGGATTTCCAGTTTGGGGTGTGACGTCATTGCTTGCCTCCCGCCAGCCAGCCGTATACGCCGCGCTTGCCAAAGAGCACGACCAGGACCAGCACGGGGCCCAGGATCAACATCCAGTGTTCGGTCCAGCCGGTGGCGACCTGTTCCAGGCCCAGGTAAACGGCCACGCCGAGCACGGGACCGAAGATGGAGCCCATGCCGCCCAGGATGACCATAGCCATCAGTTCGCCCGACTTCTGCCAGGCCGACATGTCGGGGCTGACGAAGAGCGCGTAGTTGGCCCACAGCGCGCCCGCCAGTCCGGTGCCGGCCGCCGACAGCACGAATGCAGTGAGGCGGTAGCGCAGCGGGGCGAGACCCAGCCCGATGCTGCGGCGCGGGTTCTGCTTGATGCTCTGCAGGGCCATGCCGAAGGGCGAGTTGACGATGCGCCGGCACAGGATGATCCAGGCCGTCATGAGCGCCAGGCAGACGTAGTAGAAGGTGGATGGATCGTTCAGGTTCAGGCCGGGCAGCGTGTTGCGCGCGTCGATGGACAGGCCGTCGTCGCCGCCGTAGATCATGAGCCCGACGAGGATGAAGTACAGCATCTGTCCGAACGCCAGCGTGATCATGATGAACTGCACGCCCGAGGTGCGTAGCGACAGAAAGCCCACCACCAGGCCCAGCAAGCCTGCGACGGCAACGGCCAGAGGCCACATGACCAGCGCGGCGTTGCTGCCGCTCCAGCCGAACAGCGTCTCGCCCTGGTTCACGTGGAAGGCGGCGATGCCGATGACGTAGCCGCCCAGGCCAAAGAACGCGGCATGGCCGAAGCTGACCATGGCGCCGTAGCCCAGGATGAGGTCCAGGCTGACGGCGGCGATGGCGTAGATGAGAAAGCGCGTCATGAGGTTGACGAGAAAGCTCTCGCCGGTGGCCGATGCGATGGCCGGCACCAGCACGAAGAGCAGCAGGCCGATGGTGTTGACGATGACGCTGCGGGTGAGGCGCGGCCTGCCTGTGGAGCAGGTGTCTGTGCAGATCGAATAGGTGTCTGACACCCCTGATACGCCGTCACGCTTGGAGACGGCGCCTCCTCGGGTGTCAGACACCGCCACTGCAGCAGGACTCGATGGAATTTGTCTGGTCATGAATATCGTTCCTAGCGCTGGGCCGGCACCAGTCCGCGCGGCTTGAACAGCAGCACGATGGCCATCAGGATGTAGATGCTGGCGGACACGAGACTGGAGCTGGCCGAGTCCGACAATTCAGGCGGCAGCAGGCGCGACATCCAGAAGGGGATGTAGGCGCGCCCCAGCGCGTCGGTCATGCCGATCATCAGCGAGCCCACCAGCGCGCCGCGCACGGAGCCCACGCCGCCCACCACGATGACGACGAAGGTGGTGATGAGGATGCGTTCGCCCATGCCGATCTCCACGGCCAGCAGGGGCGCGGCCATGACGCCGGCAAAGCCGCAGAGCAACGCGCCCAGCGTGAAGATCAGGGTAAACAGACGCTGGATGTTCACGCCCAGCGCATCGACCATTTCGCCGTCGTCGGCGCCCGCGCGCACCAGCATGCCGACCCGCGTGCGCGAGATCAGCAGCCACAACCCCAGCGCGACCAGCGCGCCGGCGCCAATGAAGGCCAGCCGCATGATGGGATAGTTCAGGCCGGGCAGGAGCGCGACAGACCCGGACAAGAAAGGAGGAATATCCATGAACGGCGGGCTGCGGCCAAACAGCACGGTGACCAGTTCATTCGTGAAGAGCGTCAGCCCCAGCGTGGCCAGCACCTGATCCAGGTGATCACGCCGGTACAGATGACGGATGACCAGCAGCTCGATCACCAGGCCGTACAGCGCCGCGCCCGCCAGCGCGGCCAGCAGCGAAGCTGCGAACGACCCGGTGGACGCCGCCGCGCTGGCGGCGCAGAACGCGCCCACCATGTAGAAAGAGCCGTGCGTCAGGTTGATGACGTTCATGATGCCGAACACCAGCGTCAATCCGGCCGACAACAGAAACAGCAAGGCGCTGTATTGCAGGCCGTTCAGGACCTGCTCCAGGAACATCAGCATTGCGACTCCTTCTTGGGAGCGTCGGTGTAGTGAGGCTGCGCGGCGCCGGCAAGCCCGGCGCCGCGCAGCCCGTGCCGCGTCATGGCATCTTGCAGTCGGCCGCGTGCACGTCGGTGTGGTCGCGCGCCAGCACCTTCAGATTCTTGTAGACGAGCTTGCCGTCGGGACCCGCTTCGATGTGCAGCAGATACCAGTCCTGGATGGGGTGCTGGTTCGAGCCGAACTTGAACTTGCCCCGCACGCTGGGAAAGTCGGCGCGACGCAGGGCGTTGCGAAAGTCGTCGGGCTTGCCGTTGATGTCGCCATTCACGGCTTTCAGTGCGGAGCCGATCAGGTTGGCGGTGTCGTAGGCCTGGGCCGCGTACGCGGTGGGCGGGCGGTTGTAGGCCTTGGTGAAAGCGTCGACGAAGTGCTTGCTTTGCGGGTTGTCCAGGTCGGCGCTCCACAGCGAGCTAAGGTAAAAGCCCTTGCCGGCGGTGCCGGTGGCAGCCAGCATGCGGTCATCCATAGAGTAGATGGGCGTGATCATCTTGATCTTGTCGGCCAACCCGGAATTGGCGAATTGCTTGGTCAGGTTGATGCCCGCGCCGCCCGGATGAAACTGGAAGATGGCGTCGGGGTTGAGCGAGCGGATGCGCGCCAGTTCCACCGAGAAGTCGGCCTGTTCGAGCTTGGTGTAGATCTCGTCGGCGATCTCGCCTTTGTAGGTGCGCTTGAATCCGGCAATGGCGTCGCGCCCGGCCTGGTAGTTCGGGGCCATGATGACGACGCGCTTGGCGCCCAGTTCGTTGGCGGCCATGCCGGCGGTGTCGGCGTACGAGTCGTTCTGGAACGCCACGGCGAAGTAGTTGGGATTGCAGGCCTTGCCGGCGTAGTTGGAGGGGCCGGCGTTCAGGCTGACATAGAAGGCGCCCGCGTTCAGCACGGTGGGGCCAACGGCGGCCATCACGTTCGAGAAGTTGATGCCGGTGAACAGGCGCACGCCGCCCTGCACCATCTTGTCGGCGATCTGCTTGGCGTTGGCGGGCTTGAGCGCGTCATCTTCCACGCGCACGTTGACCGGCACGCCGCCCAGCTTGCCGCCGCCTTCCTTGACGGCCAGCATGAAGGCGTCGCGCTCGTCCTCGCCGATGTAGCCGGCGGGCGTGGACAGGGTGCCGATGAAACCGATGTCCACCGGTTTGGGCTGCGCGCTGGCCGCGTACGAGGCCAATGACAGCATGACGGCGGCGGCGCCGCGGATGGTGCTTTTGTGCATGGTTGTCTCCTCTGGTGCTTTTCTTGCACTCGTGCTTGTTGTGCTGCGCTGTGTTGATACCGCTTGCCCTGCTGTTTCCTGTCCTGCTGTTTGGCTATCGGTTGTTATTGCGGCGGCTTGGCCGCCAGGCAGTTCTCCACTTTCCACCCGTACAGCCACTGCAACGCGTCGTAGAACTGGGACTGGCTGCGGCCCGTCCACAGCATGTTGCGCACGGTGCGCTCCACGCCGCGCGCGTGATAGAGCCTGCCCATCTCCCGCGTGGACCACACCACGCGCGCGCTGCGCGGAATGCGCACCGATTCGTACAGCCGGAAGGCGGCCGGCAGGTCGTGATCGCAGTGCCGGATCGCCTCGCCCAGCGTCACGGCGTCTTCCAGCGCCATGCAGGCGCCCTGGGCCATGTATTGCGTCATGGGGTGGGCGGCGTCGCCCAGGATCGTGACGCGTCCCTGGCCCCACTGCTCCACGGGTTCGCGATCGGCGGTGGCCCAGCGTTTCCACGAGGTCGGCCGGTCCAGCATCTGGTGCGGTGTCGGATGGATGCCCTGGAAGTAGGACAGCACCTCGTCCTTGCTGCCTTCGCGCACGCCCCATTCCTCTTTCTCGCGGCTATGGAAGGTGACGACCAGGTTGTATTGCTGGCCGCCGCGCAAGGGGTAGTGCACCAGATGGCAGTGTGGACCGGCCCACAGCACGGGCGCGTTGATGCGCAGCTCTCGCGGCATGTTGTCCTGTTCGACCACGGCGCGATAGACGACGTGGCCCGTTACGCGCGCCGGGTCACCCACCATGCGCTCGCGGATCACGGACTTCACGCCATCCGCGCCCACCACGGCGTCGGCGCGGTAGCGGTTGCCCTGCGTGTCCACCACCTCCACGCCGTGTTCGTCCTGCGACATGCTGGCGATCTGCGTGGACGTGCGGAACTGGATCAGCGGGTCCTGCTGCACGGCCTCCAGGATCGACAGATGAATGTCGGCACGATGGATGACCGCGTAAGGGCCGCCAAACCGCGCGCGGAACGCCTCGCCGGTGTCGATGCGCACGACCTCCTTGGCGTCCACGGCATCCATCATGATGATGTGATCGGTGAAGACGGCTCGCTCGCGCGCCGTGCGGCCCACGCCCAGGGCGTCGAGCGCCGCGAACGCGTTGGGCCCGAGCTGGATGCCGGCGCCGATCTCGCCGATATGCGCTGCCTGCTCCAGCAGTTGAACCGCGATGCCTTGCCGCGTCAGCGCCAGCGCGGCGGCCAGGCCGCCGATGCCGCCGCCCACGACGATCACGGTTTGCGTTTTGGCCTTTGCAGCCTGGTTTTGCGTCATGTCGGAATCCCCCGGGATCAGTCCTGGCCGCCCAGGAAGGCGCCCTGCTTTTTCAATTGCGCCTGCAGCGCGGGGATGGATACGTCGCCGGGCGCAATGCCCTCGCGCAACGCCATCGCGGATGCCGTGCCCGCCGCCTCGCCCATGACAAAGCAGCTGCCGCTTACGCGGGCGGCAGATTGGCCTTCGTGCGTCATGGAGGCGCAGCGGCCCGCCACCAGCACGTTGTCGGCCACGCCCGGGCCGCGCCGGGGCACCATCATGCGAAAGGGCAGCTGGTTGTAGCCGCGCGATTCCGGAATCGGCGGCCAGACCCATTTGACGTCGCCGGCGGTGTGCATCTCCAGCGGCCAGCCATTGACGCCGATGCTGTCGGGAAAGTCGGCGCAACCCAGCACGTCTTCCTGGCTGAGCACGGCCTCGCCGACGATGCGGCGGGTCTCGCGAATGCCAAGCTGCGGCGCGATGTCCAGCACATAGGCCTGTTCGAAGCCTGGCACCTTGGCGCGCAGGAAAGCCAGGTAGTTCATGATCTGCCGGCGGCCTTCCAGTTCGCCTGCCGACAGCGAATCCGCGTTGGTGCCGTCCGCGGCGCTGCCGTCGGCGTTGGCCAGCTGCGTGACGTTCACGCGCCATTCGTAATCGTGCTTTTGCGGGCGCACGATGGCGCCCTTGCGGGGAAAGGTGAATTCGCCGCTGGCTGTGGCCTCGTCCATCAGCGCCGGAATGGTCTTCCAGGCTTCCTGCGCCCGCGCGCCGTCGACATTGCCCACCTTGAACATCAGCGTGGGATACAGCATGTGGCCGAGCGCATCGCCCTTTTCAAACGGCAGGCCGCCCCATTGCGCGATATCGGCATCGCCCGAGCAGTCGATGAAGATCTTTGCGCGCACGGCGCAGCGGCCGGACTTGGTTTCCAGGAACAGGGCGTCCACGCGGCCCTGGTCGTCACGCGCGACACCGGTGGCCAGCGCGTGAAACAACACCTGCGCACCGCTGGCCTGCACCAGGCCGTCGGCAGCGCATTTGAACGCCGAAATGTCGTAGGCCTGCGCGTGGATCTTGCCCAGGATCAGATGCGGGTCGTTCAGCCCGTCCATCGCGCGCATGCGGTCGAGCAGGTCGTCGGTCATGCCGTGCACCACCTGCCGGATGTCGCCATGGATGTTGGCGTGCAGGCCGCAGAAGTTGGACACGCCGGCCGCGGTGCCCATGCCGCCCAAGAATCCATAGCGCTCCACCAGCAGCACGCTGGCGCCATTGCGCGCGGCGCTGGCGGCCGCCAGCACGCCGGCCGGGCCGCCGCCCAGGACGACGACCTCGTACTCGCCATAAAGCGGCACCTGGCGGGCGGGTTCGGTGATGACCATCTGACTCTCCTTGCTTGTTGCTGTCGGCGCGCGGCCGGGCCGCGCGACGTCCTTACTGGCCCTTGATGCCCAGCTTCTTGATCAACGGCTCCCAGCGCTTCAACTCGTCGTCCATGTAGCCGCGAAACTGCGCGGGCGTATCGCCGACCGGGTCCATGAACTGCGCCTGCAGCCGCTTGGCGACCTCCGGGTCGTGAATGGCCTGGATCAGCGCGTCGGACAGCTTCTTCTGCATGTCCGCCGGCGTCTTGGACGACACCACGAAGCCGATCCACGCGGAGCCTTCGATCCCTTGCACGCCGACTTCGGCCAGCGTCGGGATGTCGGGCAGCAGGGCGGAGCGCTTGGACGAGGTCACCGCCAGTGCCTTGAGCCGGCCGTCCTTGACCATGGGCATCACGGCTATGGGCGGCAGCGCGGCAAACTGCGTGTCGCCCGACAGCAGCGAGGTCAGCGCCGCCGGCGACGACGGGTAGGGCACATGCGTGGCGCGCGCACCGATCTGCTGCAACAGCAACTCCACAGCCAGATGCGAGACCGTGCCCGCGCCCGGCGACGGGAAGTTGTACTTGTCCGGATTCTTCTTCAATGCCTCCAGCAGCTGGCCGATGTTGTCGATGCCGGCCGCGGACGGCACCACCAGCACATTGGGCTGGTGCACCGCCAACGTCAGCGGCGACAGGTCCTTGGCGGGCGCGTAGGGCAGCTTGTCGAACAGCAGCGTGTTGTTCACCAGCGGACCGGTGATCGACACGCCGAACGTGTAGCCGTCTGGCTTGGCATTGGCGATGGCGAACGTGCCGATGTTGCCGCTGGCGCCGGGCTTGTTCTCGACGACGATGGTCTGGCCCAGGATCGCGCTGGCCTTCTCGCTGACGATGCGCGCGACCTGGTCGGGGCTGGAGCCCGGGCCGAACGGCACCACGGCCTTGAGCGGCTGCGTGGGCCACGCGTCGGCGGCGGTGGCGGCCAACGGCGCCAGCAAGGCCAGGCCAAACGCCGCGGCACGGGTCGTAAAACGGCGTGCAAAACGGCGTGCAAGGCAGCGGCCCGGTTGCGAGGTCGAAGAATCAAGCATGCGTGTCTCCCACGTTCTTCATGGTGTCGAAATAGGTCTGTTCATTGGCGATGAAGGCGGCCACCATCGCGCGGTAGGTGGCGTCCACCACCTGCTCCAGATTCGTGAATCCCTGGTTGTGGCGCTGGGCCAGCGCCCGGGCCTTCTCGAAGACCTGCGCCTGGCGCGCGGGCGCGCTCACCTGAAAGGCGTCGCGCTTGAAGCGCGCGGCATCCTTCACGTACATCGCCCGCTCGGCGATCAGCCGCACGATCTCATCGTCCAGCCGGTCGATATTGGCGCGCACGTCCGCCAGGGTGGCGCACAGCGGGTGGTAGGCCGGGTCGGTGTACTCGCGCAGAGGGGCGCCTTGTGTGTCGGGTTCTTGCATGCTCACTTGGTGTAGTCCGGTTGTTGCGCGGGCGCGGCCTGCTGGAAGGCCGGCTGCGCGTTGCAGTGTTCGACGACGCGCAGAATGCGCGGGTAGGGCGACAGATCGCAGCCCATGCGCTGCGCGTTGGCCACCTGCGGCACCAGGCAGCAGTCCGCCAGCGTGGGCGCGTCGCCAAAGCAATACGCGCCGTGTCCATGACGCGCCAGCAGCGCTTCCACCGCCGTCAGACCCTCGCGGATCCAGTGGTGGTACCAGGCGTTCTTCTGCGCTTCGCTGGCGCCCAGCACTTCCTGCAGGTAGCGCAGGATGCGCATGTTGTTGACCGGGTGGATATCGCACGAGATGGCGTGCGACAGCTCCAGCACGCGGGCGCGCGCCAGCGGGTCAGCGGGAATCAGGCGCGGTTCGGGATGCGCGGCGTCCAGGTAGTCGATGATGGCAAGCGACTGCGACAGCGCAACGTCGCCGTCGACCAGCAGCGGCACGCCGGCCGACGGGTTGCGCGCCACGTAGTCCGGCGCCCGCTGCTCCTGCTTGCGCAGGTTCACGGGCAGGTATTCATAGGGCAGGCCCTTGAGCGCGAGCGCGATGCGCACGCGGTAGGACGTGGAGCTGTTGAAGAAGTTGTGCAGTTGCATGCGGGTCTCCCGGCCTCAAGCCATCTGCACGCTGAGCGTGCCCAGTCCGTCCACGCCGCCGACCATTTTGTCGCCGCGCACCACGGGGCCGACGCCTTCGGGCGTGCCGGTGTAGATCAGGTCGCCGGCCTCCAGGCGGAAGTACTTCGAGAGATACGCAATGGTTTCCGCGATGGACCAGATCAGCTTGCCGATGTCGCTGCGCTGGCGGTCTGCGCCGTTGACCTGCAGCCAGATGCCGGCCTGCTCGATGCCGCTGACCGATTGGGCCGGATGCAACGGGCCGATCGGCGCGCTCTGGTCGAACGCCTTGCCCAGTTCCCACGGGCGGCCGGCTTCGCGCATCTTCATCTGCAGATCGCGGCGCGTCATGTCCAGGCCGACGGCGTATCCCCACACATGTTGCAGAGCCTCGTCGACACTGATGTTGGCGCCGCCCTTGCCGATGGCGGCGACCAGTTCGATCTCGTAGTGCAGGTTGGACGTTTCGGGCGGATAGGGCAGAGAGAGGGTGCTGCCTTGCGCGACCGGCACGACGGCGTCGGCCGGCTTGCAGAAGAAGAACGGCGGTTCGCGGTCGGGGTCAAAACCCATTTCCCGCGCGTGGGCGGCGTAGTTGCGGCCGACGCAGTACACGCGGCGCACGGGAAAACTGTCCTGGCTGCCGGCAATGGGCACGGCAACGGGAGCGGCGGGAGCAAACACAAATGACATGGGTCACCCTTTGAAGGCGGAGGGAAATTGGAATTTCGGCCGTATTCGCGGCCAGCTTCTGCCACGTGCTGCCACGTGCGGCCGTGCGCGGGCGTCAGTCGACGCGTTCTTCGCGCCACAGGCCCAGCGCGTCCTGCACCGGCCGATCGGAATAGCTGAAGAGCGTCGCGTCTTCCAGCGCGGCAAGCTGCACCGGCATCCAGGAGGGCGCGACGAACACATCGCGCGGCCCAAAATGAAACTCCTGGTCGCCGATGCGCGCCGTGCCTCGGCCCTCGACCACGCTGTACACCGTGGAGTCGGTCGTGCGCGTGGTCTTGCCCTGAAAGCCTGCCGGCAGGAACTGCATGAAGGTGGCCATCGTCGGCATGGGATAGCCGCCCGTGGCCGGATTCAGGTAGCGCAGCTTGACGCCGTCCCACGGGTCGAGCTCGCCGTGCCGGTAGAGCGCATCCAGCGCCTCGCGGCTGCGTTCGTAGGGGTAGTTGAAGATGGGCGAGGTGCCGCTGGAAACGTGATGCCGCACGGGCGCCATGTTGTGGCCAAAGCGCGCCATGCTGTCGCCTTCGGGCCGCGTGACCGGCTGCGTGGCGGACGGATAGTTCTCGGCAAAGCCGGCATCCAGGAAGCGCAGCAGCGGAATGTCCAGGCCGTCCAGCCAGACCACCGGCTCGCCGCCTTCCACCGTTTCGGCGTTACCGTGGTCGTGCCAGGTCCACGAGGGCGTAATGATGAAGTCGCCGGGGTGCATCGTGGTGCGCTCGCCGTTGACGGCGGTGTACGCGCCGCGGCCCTCGACGATGAAACGCAGGGCCGATTGCGTGTGGCGGTGGCTGGGCGCGATTTCGCCGGGCAGGATGAGCTGCAGTCCCGCGTACAGGCTTTGCGTGATGCTGGCCTGGCCGGGCAGGCCCGGGTTTTCCAGGATCAGCACGCGGCGCACGGCTTCTTCCGCGGTGATCAGCGATCCGGACGCCATCACGTCGTCGCGCACGTCGTCGTACTTCCAGAGGGCGGGCACGCAGCGCGGCGCGGGTTGGCGCGGCACCAGGTTGTGCAGCGATTCCCACAGCGGGGCCATGTGTTTCTTGGCGATGCGCGCGTAATAACGGGCGCGGTCCGAAGCGGCGCTGTCCGCGCCGGCGCAATGACCGTCGTGCATGGTTGTCTCCTGTATGTCCGGCTGGTGCCGGCTTCTACGGGCGGCCGCCGCGTAAGTTCGCGGCAGGTCCTGATATGGAGACGATTATGCGAGCAGGAGCTATGTGGTTTGAAATGAAATTATCTTATTATCCATACCAATAACCATATACATACGAGACAAACCTCCCATCAAAAGGGCCTGCATGGACTGGACCCATCGCTTGCGGCTGCGCAATCTGAAGATGCTGCTCAGCCTGGCCCAGACCCGCAACATCAGCCACTCGGCCGCGATGCTCAATACGACGCAGCCGGGCCTGTCGAAATGGCTGAAGGATCTGGAAGACGATATTGGCTTGCCGCTCTTCGAGCGTCACGCGCGCGGCCTGCGCCCGACGCCGCATGGCGACGTGCTGATCGCGCACGCGCAGCGCGTGGAGTCGCAACTGGATCGCGCCAGCGCGGACATGGCGGCCCTGCGCGAGGGCGGCGGCGGGCGCGTGGTGATCGGCGCATCCGGCGCGTCTGCGTCCGACACCGTGCCGCTGGCGGTGATGAAGCTGCTGGAACGCATGCCGCAGGCGCGCGTGAAACTGGTCGAGGGAACGACCGATCGTCTGCTGGCCCAACTGGCGCAAGGGGAACTGGATATCGTCGTGGGACGGTCGGCGCCGGAGCACCATGATCCCGCGATCCGCTTCGAGGCGCTGTACCTGGAACCCATCCACCTGGTGGCGCGGCCTCGCCATCCGCTCTTCGCAGTGGAGCAGCCAAGCTGGCAGGACCTGCTGTCCTACCGCTGGATCCTGTGGCCCAAGGGCACGCCCATCCGAAACGCGGTCGACGCCGCGCTGGCCGCGGCCGGACAGGCGCCGCCGCCCGACCATATCGAATCCAATTCCGTCACCGTCAACCTGACCCTCATCAACAACAGCGACATGATCGGCGTCGCGTCGCACCGCGCCGCGCTGCGCTTTTCGCAGATGCGGGCGATGCGCATCATTCCGGTGCGGCTGTCGGGGTTCGGGTCGGTCGCGATGTATTGGCGGGAGGATGCGTTCCGGCCTGTGGCCGTGGAAGAGGCGATGGCCGCGCTGCGAAGCACCGTGGCCGAACATGCACCCGGCGTGACACGGCTATGACCCCCGAGCCCGCCTCCGGCCTGAACGCCCTGATTGATCAGTGCCGCAAGCTGGAAGCGGCTTTGGAGGCTGGCAACGACCCTTCCTCGTCTGCGGCGATGCACCGCTTCGTGGCCCACATGGACGAGGGCCGCACGCCACCGGGCATGTGGTCGCCCCTGGTGCTGTCCGTGCTGGTGATGGCGGGCGGGCTGGGCGTCGGCATTGAATTGCTAAGCCTGCTGCTGCGATTCGTCGGCCCCGCGATGGCCGCGTTCGCGCTGGTCGCGGTGTGCGCGGGGACTGCGCTGGGCCTGTCGATCGGGATGGTGCTGATGATGGCGGGGCGGGTACAGGGCGTGGTGCTGCTCAAGCGCCTGTCGATAGGTCTGATCGTCGTGGGGGCACTTGGCGGCATCGCCTGGACGCAGGGCGACGTCAGGGCGGTGGGGCCGGTGGTGGCGGTGCTTGGCGGGTTGGGGGCTTGGCTGGTGATGAATTCTGGCGGGTTTTATGTGTTTGTGGGGTATCGGGTGGCGTTGCGGTGTTTGGCGCGCCGGGGGTGATGGGGCGTGGGGTTGACTGCGATGTTTGCGGGGGGGCTTTTTCTTTTGACGCCCGGCGCGTCGGCGGCCTGGGCGCGCGGGGCCACGATTGCGGTCCGGAGCCTTCGCTCCGGACTGCCCCTTCGTCATCTTCGTTGTCGCCTTCGGCGACTGCCTTCAGATTCCCTCGGGCGCATCTACACGCCCCGCGCGCCCAGGCCGCCGACACGCCGGGCTGCGATGGTTTGGGCTTCACGGGCGCTGGGGCGAGTTGAGTTCTTGGGGTTCTTGCCAGCGCGGGGTCGGGCTTGAAGCGTCTTGCGGAGCCCGCCCCACTGCGGCCGCGCGGGCGGCCTTGTGGGCCTTACGCGGTGTCTTGCGTCGGGTTTATGACGCTGCGCGCTGATGTGCGGGTGCCAGACATCAGCCTGTCGCCGTCTTTACTTCGCAGCCACCTTCTCCGGCGGCACCGGATTCTCCCAGCCGCCGCCGATGGCGCGGATCAGTCCCACTGTCGAGCGGGCCTGTTCTCCGGTCAATTGGACCGCGACGCGCTGTTGCAGGAGGACGCTGCGGTCGGCTTCGATCACGTCGAGGTAGCTGATGGAACCTTCGCGGTACTGCGTATGCGAGAGCTTTGCGGCGCGGGCGGCGGCTTCTACGGCTGCGTTCTGGGCCTTGGTCTGGTCAGCGAGAATGCGCAGGTTGGCCAGGTTGTCTTCGACCTCGCGGAACGCGTTCAGGACGGTCTGGCGGTAGACGGCGACGTCTTCCTCGTAGACGGCGCGGGCGCGGTCCAGGCCGGCCTGGCGGCGGCCGCCGTCGAAGATGGGCATGGACAGGGCGGCGCCGACCAGGGGGCCCAGCAGGAACGTGCGGCTGGACCATTGGAAGAGGTTGCCCAGTTCCGAGGACTCGTAGCCGAAGGCGCCGGTGATGTCCAGGCGCGGGAAGAACGCGGACTTGGCGGCGCCGACGCGGGCGTTGGCGGCGGCCATGGCGCGTTCGGCGGCGGCGATGTCGGGGCGGCGTTCGAGCAGCGTGGACGGCAGGCCGGCGGGGATGGTCAGCGCGATCTGTTCGATGGGCTGCGGCGGCATCGTGAATTCCGACGGGGCGCGGCCCAGCAGGACGGCCAGCGCGTGTTCGGCGGTGGCGCGGCGGCGGTCGATGCCCAGGGCCTCGGATTGCGCCGACGCGAGTTCAGCCTTGGCGCGCGCGAGGTCCAGTTCACTGATGTCGCCGGCGTCATACCGGCGCTGGATGAGTTGCAGCGTATCCGTGCGCAGCTTGACGGTCTGGTGGTAAAGACGCGATTCGGCGTCCTGTTCGCGCACCAGGAAGTAGGTGGTGGCGACGTCGGCCTGCAGGGCCAGCAGCACCGAGCGGTACAGCGCTTCGCTTTGCTGCGCGTCGGCGGTGGCGGCGTCCACGGTCGATGCGACGCGGCCGAAGAGGTCGGCCTCGTAGGATACGGTGCCTTGGGCGCGCCACGTGGTGACGGGCGATGTGGACGTGCCGTCGGGCAGGCCTTGAGACACGGCCGACGGGCGTTGGCGGTTGGGGCCGAAGCCGGCGTCCAGGCTGGGGAAGAAGCCGGAACGCGCTTCACGCTGCAGGGCGCGCGCTTGCGTCAGCCGGGCCGCGGCGGCCTGCAGGTCCTGGTTGGCGCGCTGAGCTTCCTCTTCGAGCTGGTTCAGGCCTTCGTCGCCGAACACTTTCCACCAGGCGCCGCGCAGCGCGTCTTCGGACGGCTCGGCGGGCTTCCACGTGCCGGCTTCGGACGCGGGCAGGGCGGCTTCCTTGAAGGCCGCCGGCGTGTCGGCCGAGGGCCGCTCGTAGGTGGGACCCACCGCGCAGCCGGCCAGCACCAGCAGCAGGGCGAGCAGGGCGGATCCTCGGGTCAGTCTTTTCATCATCATGACGTTTCTCTTTGGCGCGCGTCCCATCCCACTGGACAGGACGCGCTGGCTACTCTGGTTTGCCGGCCTACGCGTGGTGTTGCGGGGCGGGCGGCGCGTTCGGGTCGATGTGCGGCACGCAGACCGGCGCTTCATGCGGCGCGGCCGAGTGCAGCTTCTTGCCGCCCAGCGAACGCAGCAGGACATAGAACACCGGCGTGAGGAACAGGCCGAACAGGGTCACGCCCAGCATGCCGAAGAACACGGCGACACCCATGGCGTGGCGCATTTCGGAGCCGGCGCCCGACGACAGCACCAGCGGCACCACGCCCATGATGAATGCGATGGACGTCATCAGGATGGGACGCAGACGCAGGCGGCTGGCCTCGATGGCGGCTTCGAGCGGCGTGCGGCCGTTCATCTCGAGTTCTCGGGCGAACTCCACGATCAGAATCGCGTTCTTTGCCGACAGCCCCACCAGCACCATCAGGCCGATCTGCGTGAAGATGTTGTTGTCGTTGCCGGTCAGGTAGACGCCGGTCAGCGCCGCCAGGATGCTCATCGGCACGATCAGGATCACGGCCAGCGGCAAAGTCAGGCTTTCATACAGCGCGGCCAGCACCAGGAACACGAGCAGCACGCTGATCGGGAACACCCAGAGGCCGGCGTTGCCCGCCAGGATCTGCTGGTACGTGAGGTCGGTCCATTCGAACTTGACGCCACGCGGCAGGGTTTCGGCGGCGACGCGTTCGGCCGCGGCCTGCGCCTGGTCGGACGAGAAGCCGGGGGCCGGTCCGCCGTTGATGTCGGCGGCGGTGTAGCCGTTGTAGCGCACGACCATTTCCGGGCCGAAGGTCTGCTTGACCGTGACCAGCGAGGACAGCGGCACCATGTCGCCGGCGGCATTGCGGGTCTTCAGTTGCAGGATGTCGTCGGCGTGCGCGCGGAACGGCGCGTCTGCCTGCGCTCGCACCTGGAACACGCGGCCAAAGCGGTTGAAGTCGTTGACATACATGGAGCCCAGGTAGATCTGCATGGTGTCGAAGACTTCGGTCACCGGCACGCCCAGCTGCTTGGCCTTGACGCGGTCCAGGTCCACGTCAAGCTGCGGGACGTTGATCTCGTAGCTGGAGAACGTGGGGCCCAGTTCGGGCGTCTGACGCGCCTTTTCCAGGAAGGCCTGCTTGGCCTTGTCCAGTTCGGCGTAGCCCAGCGCCGCGCGGTCTTCCAGCTGGAGCTTGAAGCCACCCAGCGTGCCCAAGCCCATGACGGGCGGCGGCGGGAACACGGCGATGAACGAATCCTGGATGGCTGCGAACTTCTGGTTCAGCGAGGCCGCGATGGCGTTGCCGGACAGTTCGGCGCCCCGGCGTTCGTCGAACGGCTTGAGCGTGACGAACACGATGCCCGCGCTGGAGCTGTTGGTGAAGCCGTTGATCGACAGGCCCGGGAAGGCAATGGCCGACTGCACGCCGGGTTCCTTCAGGGCGATGTCGCTCATGCGGCGGATCACGTCTTCGGTGCGATCCAGCGAGGCGCCGTTGGGCAGCTGCGTGAAGCCGATCAGGTACTGCTTGTCCTGCGCGGGCACGAAGCCGCCGGGCACCAGGTACGACACGCCGAGGGTCGCGGCGACCAGCACGGCATAGACGCCCATTGCGCCGGCCTTGCGGCGGATGACGCTGGCCACGCCCGTGCCGTAGGACTCGGACGCGCGGCCGAACATGTTGTTGAACCAGTTGAAGAAGCGGCCGAAGACGCGATTCATGCCGCGGGTCAGCCAGTCGGGCTTGTCGTGGTGGCTCTTGAGCAGCAGGGCCGACAGGGCGGGCGACAGGGTCAGCGAGTTGAAGGCCGAGATCACCGTCGAGATGGCGATGGTCATGGCGAACTGCTTGTAGAACTGGCCGGTCAGGCCCGTCATGAAGGCCAGGGGCACGAACACGGCGCACAGCGTCAGCGCGATGGCGATGATGGGACCGCTGACCTCGCGCATGGCGCGATAGGTCGCATCGCGCGGACTCAAGCCCGCCGCGATGTTGCGCTCGACGTTTTCGACCACCACGATGGCGTCGTCCACCACGATCCCGATGGCCAGCACCATGCCGAACAGCGACAGCGCGTTGATGGAGTAGCCGAACATCAGCAAGAGCGCGAACGTCCCCACGATGGACACGGGCACCGCGAGCAGCGGAATGATGGACGCGCGCCAGGTCTGCAGGAACAGGATCACGACCAGCACGACCAGCGCGATGGCTTCGAGCAGCGTGTGCACGACGGCCTCGATACTGGAGCGCACGAACTGCGTGGGGTCGTATTCGATGCGGTATTCCACGCCCGGCGGGAAATCCTGGGCCAGTTCGGCCATGGCGGCGCGCACCTGGCTGGACACGTCCAGCGCGTTGGCGCCCGGCGATTGCATGATGCCCATGCCCACCGCCTGCTTGTTGTTCAAGAGCGAGCGCAGGCCGTATTCCTGCGCGTCCAGTTCAACCCGCGCCACGTCGGACAGGTGCGTGACCGCGCCGTCCGGCGAGGTCTTCAGGATGATGTCGCGGAATTCGTCTTCGGTCTGCAGGCGGCCGCGTGCGTTCACGTTCAGTTGCAGCGGCACGTCGCCCTGCGTGGGCGAGGCGCCGATCACGCCGGCCGCGACCTGCACGTTCTGCTCGCGGATCGCGTTGACGACTTCGGACGCGGTCATGCCGCGCTGGGCGACCTTCTGCGGATCGAGCCACACGCGCATGGAGTAGTTGCCCGAGCCCCACACCGTGACTTCACCCACGCCCGTGATGCGCGACAGGCGGTCCTTCACGTTCAGGATCGCGTAGTTGCGCAGGTACGTGATGTCGTAGCGGTCGTTGGGCGAGATCAGGTGGACCACCAGCGTCAGCGTGGGCGAGCTCTTGGCCGTGGTCACGCCCAGGCGCTGCACGTCCGGCGGCAGGCGCGGCAGCGCCTGCGACACGCGGTTCTGCACCAGCTGCTGCGCCTTGTCCGGGTCCACGCCCAGCTTGAAGTTGACCGTCAGCGTCAGGTTGCCGTCGCTGTTGGCCTGCGACTGCATGTACAGCATGTTCTCCACGCCGTTGATGGATTCTTCCAGCGGCGAGGCGACGGTTTCGGCGATGACCTTGGGGTTGGCGCCCGGGTACTGCGCGCGCACCACCACCGATGGCGGCACGACTTCCGGGTATTCGGAGATGGGCAGCTGGAACATGGCCAACAGGCCCGCCAGCAGCACCAGGATCGATAGGACGCCGGCGAAGATCGGCCGGTCGATGAAGAATTTCGAGATATTCATAAACGTTCTCGTTCGACGCGTCGGCTCAGTTCTGTGCCGAGGCGGTCTTGACCGGGTTGCCGGGGGTACGCTTGGCCGCAACCATGGGGACGACGGTCGGGGTCACGGCATCGCCGGGGCGGATGCGCTGCAGGCCGTTGACGACGATGCGCTCGCCGGCGGCCAGGCCCGAATCCACCACGCGCAGGCCTTCCTGGTTGGCGCCCAGCTTCACTTGGCGGTAGACGGCGTGGTTCTTGTCGTCCAGCACGAGCACAAAGCGCTTGTCTTGGTCGGTGCCGATGGCGCGTTCGTCGATCAGCACGGCCGCGCGCGGCTCGCTGCCGCCCAGGCGGATGCGGGCGTACAGACCGGGCAGCAGCGTGCCGTCGGCGTTGTCGAACTCGGCGCGCACGCGGATGGTGCCGGAGGTGGCATCCAGGCGGTTGTCCACCGATTGCACAGCGCCCGTGCGCGAGTAGCCGTCTTCGTTGGCCAGACCCAGTTCGACCGGCACCGCGCCGGCGCGGCCGTTGCGCACCGGGTTCACGTAACGCAGGAACGTTTGTTCGTCCACGTCGAACGATGCGTACATCTTGGACACCGACACCAGCGTGGTCAGCGGCACCGACGCGGCGCCGGCGGCCACTACGTTGCCTACCGTGACCTCGGCGCGCGACACGCGGCCGTCCACGGGCGCCTCGATGCGGGTGTAGCCCAGGTTCAGCTTGGCGTAGTCCAGCGCGGCCTGCGCGCCTTGCAGGTTGGCGGCGGCTTCGCGGGCGGCGTTCTGCTTTTCCTCGAAGTCGCGGCGGGCGATGGCGTTGTCGGCCAAGAGGCGCTGGCCGCGGGCCAGTTCGGACGCCGTGTAGGCGGCCCGGGCCTTGGCGGCCGTCAGCGCGGCGGCGGCGCGGTCCACCTCGGCCGCGTAAGGGCGCGGGTCGATGGTGAAGAGCACGTCGCCCTTCTTGACGATGCTGCCGTCCTTGAAGTGGACGGCGGTCAGCGTGCCGGACACCAGCGGCCGGATATCCACGCGGTCGATGGCCTCCAGGCGGCCGGAATAGCGCTGCCAGTCGACGATGGTCTTGTTGACCACCTCGGCCACCTCGACCGGGGGCGCGGCCGGGGCGCCCTGCGCCATGGCGACATTGCCGCCCGCGGGACCGCGGGTGAGGGCGTAGCCGCCACCGGCCGCCAGCACGGCTGCAAATACGACGAGCACAGCAATACGTTTACGCGAAACCATGGTGTTTCCTTGAGTGGTTCTTTAGAGGCGGAAGCGCGCTTGCCCGGAATGCGGGAAAACAGAAGGCGGCGGTGCGGGGATGCCAGTCCTAAGAATCCAGGGTCATATGGATATGCTGCAATGCAGCATCGACCGGGGTCGCTGATCTGGAGGCGGTGGCCGCCGGGTAAGGGCGGGCCGCTGCGGTGCGGAATCTGAGGATTGACATGCCCTTTTGTTGCGCCGGGCGGCAAGGGCACTTCAAGATGGTTTGCATTCTGAGTGTTTTGTCCGGGCGGATAAACCTGTCTTTCCCGGCAACACTGTTCGTGGAGAATGACTAATCAGCCGCGAAATCGGGTTATGCTCCGTTCACCCCGACTTATTTGCCTAAGGACACCCTTGCCATGGACCGCTTTCAGGCGATGCAGGTGTTTGTGCGCGTCGTGGACGCCAATAGCTTCACCCGGGCGGCCGACAGCCTATCGCTTCCGCGCACCACCGTCACCACCATCATTCAGAATCTGGAACGCCTCCTGGGCGTGCGCCTGCTGAACCGCACCACCCGCCGCATTGGCCTGACGCCCGACGGCGCGGGCTATTACCAGCATTGCGTGCGCATCCTGGCCGACGTCGAAGAAACCGAGGCGTGCTTCCAGGAAGCCGCCCTGCGTCTGAAGGGCCGCCTGCGCATCGACGTGCCCACCTGCATCGGCCGGCTGATCCTGATCCCCTCATTGTGTGATTTCCACGACAAATACCCCGACGTCGAGCTGGTGCTGGGCCTGGGCGACCGTCCGGTCGACATGGTCCAGGAAGCCGTGGACTGCGTGATCCGCGCCGGCGACCTCGAAGACTCCAGCCTGGTCGCCCGCCGCATCGGCACCCTGCAGACCGTGACTTGCGCGTCCCCCACGTATGTGGCGCGCCACGGCATGCCGCAAACCATCGAATCACTGCGCGATCACCACGCGGTGCATTATTTTTCCAGCCGCACCGGCCGCAATTGCGCCTGGGACTTCAAGGTGGACGGCAAGCACCAGGAAGTGGACATGAAGGGCACGGTGGCCGTGAACGAAGCGGGCGCCTACCTGGATTGCGGCCTGAAAGGCTTCGGCCTGATCCAGACCGCGCGATACATGGCGCTGCCGTACCTGCAATCGGGCGAGCTGATCGAGATCCTGCCGCAGTGGAAACCCAGCTCCACGGCCATTTCGGTGCTGTATCCGCAGAGCCGGCAGTTGTCGCCCAAGGTGCGGGCCTTCACCGATTGGGTCGCCGACCTGTTTGCCGGATGCCCGCTGCTCAGCGGCCGCGACGAGACCGATCCGGCCGCCGCCTCCTGCGCCGTGTACCAGCGCAACCAGGGCCAGACCGCGCCGGCGCAACCGCCTGTGCCGGCCATCCCGGCGCTGGCCGACATGGCCCCGCGCCGCCGCACCGCGCGCGAAGAAGCCGCCGAATACCTGCTGTAAGCCATCGCATCCGGCGCAACGACATGGCGGACCCTCGGGTCCGCCATGTGCGTTAAGCGCGGGAAACCCCGTAGTAAATACAGCCCTTACGTCCCTCGAATCGCATGAAACGTCTGTATAGTCCGACAGTCAAAGCCTACAACGCCCTTACAGTCGATTCGCGCTATGCAGCCTGTTCTACCCGCTTACCTCATTGCCCGATGGCTGTTGCTGCTTGTGCTGTTGGCGGGGGTTTACTTTCTTAGCGGATTCCTGGTCCCGGCCCTGGCGGCGCTGATCATCGGCCTGGCCAGCTGGCCCTTGTATCAACGCCTCGTCGTCCGGTGCGGCGGCCGTACAACAGTGGCCGCGTCGCTGGCGCTGCTGGTCGTCGTCGTGGTGTTGATCGTTCCGTTGTCGCTGGCCTTGTCCTATGCCATCAAGGAAGCCAGCGCGTTCGTCGCCTGGGCCATCGCCGCCAACCGGCATGGCGTGGACGTGCCCGCGTGGATTTCCTCGATGCCGGTCGTGGGCGACCGCCTGGCGCAATACTGGGAATCCTATATTGGCCAGCCCCACGCGCTGGGCGCGCTGGTCGAAGCGGTCAGCGGCGAGCACCTGGGCAATATCTACCGCATGGCGCTGGCCGCCACGGGCAACGTCTTCCAGTTGCTGCTGACGGTCCTATTCATGCTGATCACGCTGTTCTTCGTCTACAAGGACGGCATCCGCATGGTCGCGCAGCTGGATGTGCTGGGCGAACGCATCCTGCCGGCGCGCTGGCAGCGCTTTTCGCGCGTGGTGCCGGCCACCATCAATTCCACCGTCACCGGCATGGGCCTGATCGCGCTGGGCGAAGGCGTCGTGCTGGGCATCGCCTATTGGGTCGCGGGCGTGCCGTCGCCCGTATTGCTGGGCGTGGTCACCGGGTTCATGGCCCTGATCCCCGGGGGCGCGCCGCTGTCATTCACGCTGGTGTCCCTGTATCTCGTGGGCTCGGGCCATGTGGTCGCGGGCATCGCGCTGATGGTCTGGGGCAGTGTGGAATTGTTCATCGTCGACAAGACGCTGCGCCCGCGCCTGGTGGGCGGCCCGGTCAAGCTGCCGTTCCTGCCGACCTTCTTCGGCCTGGTGGGCGGCGTGAAGACCATGGGCATCGTGGGATTGTTCGTGGGCCCGGTGCTGATGGCGCTGCTGGTGGCCGTCTGGCGCGAATGGGTCCACCACGAAGTCCAGGAGCGCGACGCCGCCCGGCTCCGCGCGCCTGCCGTCCATCCCGAGAAGACCCCCGCGGGCTGAGGCCGTTTTGGTAATCTAGCCATCCCGCGTGACCGGCGCCTTGCCGGTGCGCGCCTGCCCGCCCGCAGACGCGCCGCTTTCCGACGCGGGCTGTGAGGATCGAGATGTCCGGGTTATTGCCTGATGATCAGATTGCCGTGCTGCGTGAGCAGGGCTTCGTGGTGGCGCGACAGTTCGCCAGCCCGGAAGCGGTCGCCGCGCTGCGCGCGCTGGCCGAACGCCATTTGCGCGATCACGTCGCACCCATCGAATACGAAGCCGACCTGCGCTACCCCGGCGCGCCGGCATCCCGCGCCGCCGAAGGCGGCTTGACGGTGCGCCGGTTGCTCAACGCCTACGCGCGCGACCCGTTGTTCGCGCAATGGGCGACCAATCCGCGCATCGGGCAGTGGCTGCAGCGCTACTTCAACGAGACGCCCGTGCTGTCCACGGTGCACCACAACTGCGTGATGACCAAGCACCCCGCGTATGGCAGCCTGACCGGCTGGCACCAGGACATCCGATATTGGTCGTTCTCGGACACGGATCTGGTGTCCTGCTGGCTGGCCCTGGGGCCAGAGACGCGCGCCAATGGCGGCCTGTCGTTCATTCCCGGTTCGCACACGGCGGCTTATACGCCGGAACAATTCGACGACAAGAAGTTCTTCCGCGAGGACGTGCCGCAGAACGCCGATTGGATCGCTTGCGCCGTCTGCCCGGAACTGCAGGCGGGCGACGTCGTGTTCTTTCACTGCCGCACCTTGCACGCCGCGCAGGGCAACCGCAGCGACCGCGTGAAGTTGTCGGTGGTCCACACCTATCACCCCGAGTCCTGCCATCCGCTGCCGGGCACGCGTTCGTCGTCGCAGGCAGGCGTGGCGCTGACGAAGGCGTGATGCCTCGCGATGCCCGTAGACTGTCGAATCCCCATCCCGCGCGCCGGCATTGCAGCCACGCCGGCCCGGTCCGCAATCCCTCTTTGGAACTGAAGCAACATGCGTGAAAAGATCGTCTTCATCGGCGGCGGCAATATGGCCTCCGCCATCATCGACGGGCTGCTCGGCCAGGGCCGGGCGCTGACCGATTTTCTGGTGATCGAGCCCTACGCGCCCACGCGCGAGGCGCTGGTCGCGCGCGGCTTGCCGTGCCTGGAGCAGGTCAGCAGCGACATCGGCGACGCGGGCCTGTGCGTGCTGGCCACCAAGCCGCAGGTGCTGCGCGAGGCGTGTGGCCAGGTCCGTCAGCATCTGCCGGCCGACGCCACGGTGGTCAGCATCGCGGCGGGCGTGGAACTGGCCGCGCTGTCGGACTGGCTGGGCGGCCACGCGCGCATCGTGCGCGCGATGCCCAATACGCCCGCGAAGGTGGGGCTGGGCATGACCGGCCTGTACGCCACCCCGGCCTGCGGGCAGGCCGAGCGCGATCAGGTCGACGCGCTTTTCGCCGCCGTGGGTGAGCGCATCTGGACCGACAGCGAAGCCATGATCGACGCCGTCACCGCGGTGACCGGCAGCGGTCCCGGCTACGTGTTTCACTTCATGGCGGCGCTGGAGAAGGGCGCTGTCGAGCTGGGCTTCACGCCTGCCGACGCCCGCCGGCTGGCGGTCGCCGCCTTCCGCGGCGCGGCAGAGCTGGCCGCCAGCGAAGACGTGCCGCTCACCGAATTGCGGGAGCGCGTCACTTCCAAGGGCGGCACCACCTACGCCGCGCTGTCGCACATGCAGCAAGCCGGCGTGGCCGAGGCCATCACGCAGGCGGTGCACAAGGCGCAGCAGCGCGCCCGCGAATTGTCCGCGGGGTAAGCGCGCCGGCACGGCCGCGCCGCAAGTCCGAACGCGGTCAGCGCTGGCGGCCCAGCCGCCACAACAGCGCGGCCGCCAGAAGAATGGCCGCGACGTTGAACTGCATGGCTGACGCGAATGCCTGCGCATGGCGTTCGGCCTCGCCCGCATCCGCATGGGCTTGCAGCGCACCGCCATACAGCATGCCCGCGGCCGATACGCCAAGCGCCGCGCCCACCTGCTGCAGGGTCGACACCACGCCGGCGGCCATGCCGGCCTGGCGGTCCTGGACCAGTCCCATTGCCAGGTTCACTAGCGGCGTGTTGACCGCGCCTTGGGCCGCGCCCAGCCACACCAGCGCGGGCAAGAGCGTCCAAGGGTTCAGATCGGCGCCCGCAAATTCCGTGTGCAGCATCAGGGCGGCCGTCGCGCCGCCGTACAGCAGCGCGGCCAGCGCGATCGCCCGCGTCCCATACCGGGCAACCAGCCGTGGCGCGGCCATCGATCCGGCGACGAACCCGACGCTGGCCGGCGCGAAGATCAGGCCGGCCGTCAGCGCATCGCGGCCGAAACCGGTCTGCACCAGCAGCGCATAGCAAAGAAACATGGCGCTGGCGGTGGAGAACACCAGCATCACGACAAGGCACCCGGCCGCAAAGCGAGGCTGCGTCAGCAAGGCCATGTCCACCAGCGGCGCGCCGCCAAGCGCGGCGATCCTGCGTTGCAACCGCACGAATGCCGTCAACGCGGCCACCGATGCCGCGCCGCAGGCGAGCGTCCAGGCCGGCCATTGACGTGCCGGACCCTCGATCAGCGCCAGCAGCAGCAACGCCAATCCCAGTCCCACGAGGGCGGCCCCAGCCCAATCCATCGCCGCGCCGGAAGGTTCGGCGGATTCAGGGATGTGACGCGCCAGCCAGCAAGCCAAGAGGCCCAGCGGCAGGTTGACGAGGAAGATGGTGCGCCAGGCCAGGCCGAACAGATCCGCATGGACGATCCATCCGCCCAGCACCTGCCCGGCGATGGCCGCAAGGCCCAGCGTCATGCCCAGCCACGCAAACGCCCGCCGCCGCGCGTGGCCCTCGAAGCTGACGCGAATCAGCGCATACGCCTGCGGAAACAGCAGGGCCGCCGCGGCGCCTTGCACAATGCGCGCGGCGATCAGCGTGTCCGGCGTGGGCGCCAGGCCGCACAACGCGGAGGCCAACGCGAAACCCGCCATGCCCAGCATGAACAGCCGCCGCCTGCCGTGCCGGTCGCCCAGCCGGCTGCCCGCGATCAGCAGCACCCCGTACGCCAGTTCGTAGGCGGCGATGATGAAGTTGATCTGCGCGAAGCTGGCCGACAGTGTCGCTTGCATGCTGGGAATGGCCACGTTCACGACGAAGAGGTCGAAGATCGTGATGAATCCGCCGGAGAGCAGCACGGCCAGGCCGAGATTGCCCAGGCGCGGGGAATCGGTGTGGGGGAGGGCGGGCGAGGGCGTGGCGGGAAGGCAGGAGGTCGACATGGAAAAGGCCAGAAAGTCAGGATCGGCGCTATTCTGGTCGGACCTTCAGCCTTATACAATTTAGCTGTTTATGCTATTACTGCCTGCAACAGCGTCATGACCGCATCCCTGCCTTCAACCCCGTCCGCACCGGCTACGGCGCACCGTCTGGACCGCACCCGCGCCGATCTTTCCGAATTCCTGCGGCTGCGCCGCGAGCGGCTGACCCCCGCCGACCTTGGGCTGCCGCCCGGCCGCCGTCGCCGCACGCCGGGGCTGCGGCGCGAGGAGGTCGCGGCGCTCGCGGGCGTCGGGCTGGCCTGGTACACGTGGTTTGAACAGGGCCGCAACATCAGCGTGTCGTCGGCGTTTCTGGAAAACCTGGCGCGCGTGTTGCGGCTGGACGATGCCGAGCGCCGCCACCTTTACCTGCTGGCGCATCAGCGCCCGCCGGCCGAGACGGGCCGCACGTGGTGCACGGTGCCCGCGCAGGTCCGCCGCCTGATGGACGACCTGCCCGCGCGCCCCGCGTACATCCTGAATCTGCGCTGGGACGTCGTGGTGTGGAACGCCGCCGCGGACAAGGTGTTCAATTTTTCCGGGCAGGCGCCGGGCCGCCGCAATCTGCTCTGGATGCTGTTCGTGGACCCCGCCATGCGCGAGCGCTTCGTGGACTGGACGGCGCAGGCGCCGCGCATGCTGTCCTCGTTCCGGCGCGATTTCGCCAGCGCCGCCGGGGTGCCCGACATCGCGGAACTGGTCGATGAGTTGGAACGGGTGTCGCCCGATTTCCGGACCTGGTGGCGCGAACACGACGTGCATGGTTCGTGCATGGGCCTACGTACGCTGCATGTGGAATCACTGGGTGACATCGCATTCGAGCACGCCACCTTGAGCGTCGACGAAATCCGTCACCTGCGGCTCGTGGTCTATGCGCCCGCGCCGCACGAGCCCAAGGCGGCGGACTTCGCCCGATGGGTGCAGGTGGATGCCACCGCGCCCAGCGAGCCTCTGCGATAAGACGCGCTGACGGCCCGCCGGCGGCGGAAAAAAAGAAGGGCGGAATTGACGCCTCCACGGCGGCAGGTATATCGTACGAGCTATCGTAAGACATATCGTAAGAGGCATTCATGTCCCCGTTTTCGTTCATCGCCGCCGTCCAACGCGCTGCCGGCGGACGCCGCGCCCATGGCCATCGCGGCCATTGTCAGCATCATGGCCGCCACGGCAACGCCCATCCCCACGCCCCGCATCCCGACCATCACGGCGGCCGTCATCATGATCACCATCCGCGTCACGCCAGCGCGGGCGGCGACTGGTTCTCGGGTGGCGCCCACGGCCGCGGCGACGCAGACGGCTTCGGCGGCGACGGCCGGGGCTTCACCCGCAGCCGCAAGGTGTCCAGCGACGACTTGCAACTGATGCTGCTCGGGCTGCTGGAGCAGAATCCCAGCCACGGCTACGAACTCATCAAGGCGCTGGGCGCGCTCAGCAACGGCTTCTACACCCCCAGCCCCGGCATGGTGTATCCCGCGCTCACCTATCTGGAAGAACTGGGCTACGCCACCGTCGAACAGGAAGGCGCCAAGAAGCGCTATCACCTCGCGGAACCCGGCAAGGCGCACCTGGACGCCAACCGCGAGCGCCTGATGCTGATGTTCAACAAGCTCAAGCACGTGGCGCGCAAGATGGACTACATGCGCCAGGCCTGGAGCGGCCAGCCGCGCGAGACCGGCCCCGAAGGCGAGGACACCCGCACCGGCTGGCTGCCCGAATTCGTTGAGGCGCGCCAGGCGCTCAAGCGTGCGCTGCTGGATCGCACCGACGCCTCGCCCGCCGAACAACGACGCATCGCCGGCATCCTGGCGCGTGCGACCGACGAGATCAACGGCAAGTCTGGCGCCTGATCCCGTCCCAACTGACTGGAGTACCCATGAATCAAAGCGACCTCACCGTGGCGCGCGTGCGCCACACCCTAAAGATGCGCACGCTGACCGTGGCGCGCGTCGAGCGCATCGCCGGGCTGCTGGCCCGTGTCACGTTCACCGGCGAAGACTTGCAGGACTTCGTGTCCGCGTCCTTCGACGATCACGTGAAGATCTTTTTCCCCGCCGATCCCTCGCAACCGCCCGTGCTGCCCACCGCCGGGCCGGACGGCATCAAGTTCCCCGACGGCGTGCCCCGGCCCGCTGCGCGCGACTACACCCCGCGCCGGTTCGATACGGCGCGCCAGGAACTGGAGATCGAATTCGTGCTGCACGGCGACGGCCCCGCCTCGACCTGGGCCGAACAGGCCGCGCCCGGCCAGCAACTGGGCATCGGCGGACCACGCGGTTCGTTTGTGGTGCCCACCGCGTTCGACTGGCATGTGCTGATCGGCGACGAGACCGCGCTGCCCGCCATCGCGCGCCGGCTGGAAGAACTGCCCGCCTCGGCGCAGGCGCTGGTGCTGATCGAAGTGCCGGCGGCCGAGAATGAAATCCCGCTGCAAACGGCCGCGAAGGCCTCGGTGCGCTGGCTGCATCGCAACGGGACCGCGCCGGGCTACAGCACACTCTTGCTGCAAGCCGCGCGCGAATTGGCGTTGCCGCAGGGCGAAGGCTATGTGTGGGTGGCGGCGGAATCGGCCACCGCGAAGGCGGTGCGCGAGATCATGGTGGCCCAGCACGGCATCGACAAGAGCCGCATCCGCGCCGCCAGCTACTGGAAGCGCGGCGCAATTGCCGTGCACGAATCGCACGACGATTGAGCGTGCGGGCCAGCAAAACGCGCTAGGGCTTGCGGCAAGCCCGCGCCAGCGCAAGCAGATTGGCGGCCCGTGCACCAGTTGCATCGCGCACGGCCAGGCCCAGCACCGCGCGCGGCCAATCCAGCGTTAACGGCCGGTAGAGCACGCCATCCGGGCGCAGGGGGCGCAGTGAGGCCGGCACGATCGCCACGCCCATCCCCGCCGCCACCAGGTTCACGGCCGATGACAACTGCGGCGCCTGTTGCCCGATGCGCGGGCTCAGCCCGTGCTGCCGGCACGCCGCCATGATGTCTGCGCTCAGGCCGTAGCCCGATTTGCGCGAGTACAGGATGAAGGTCTCCTGCTGCAGGTCGGCGGGCGCGAGCCGCTTGCGGCGCGCCAGCGTATGGCCCAGCGGCATCGCGACCACCAGTGGTTCCTCCACCAGTTGCGTGAACGTCAGCCCGCCGTCCAGCGCAAAGGGCGGGCGCACGAACGCGGCGTCGATCGCGCCGTCGCGCAGTTGCGCCACCAGCGTTTCGCTGTCGCCCTGCGACAGCGTCATTTCAACTTCCGGGTAGCGCTCGCGGTACTGGCGGATCAGCTCGGTCACCACGCCGTTGAAAGATGCCGACTCGGTGAACCCCAACGTCAATTCGCCCACTTCGCCGCGCGCGGCGCGCTGGGCCGTGCGCACCGCCGCATCGGCGCGTTGCAGGATGTCCTGCGCGCACGCCAGGAACGCGCGTCCGGCGTCGTTCAGCGTCACCCCGCGGCCCGTGCGGTCAAAAAGGGGCGTGTCCACTTCCTGTTCAAGCTGGCGGATCTGCTGGCTGAGCGGCGGCTGCGCCATGCCCAGCAACTCGGCTGCCCTCGTGAAATGCTGGGCCTCGGCAGTGACGACGAAATAGCGAAGATGGCGCAGTTCCATATTGATACTCAGAAAATACTGATTAGAAATATTCCATATATTGGACATTCTAATGGCCGACGCAGATCATGCGGGTATGACGCTTTGCTTTGAAGGAACCCTCCATGACTGCCCACTTTTCCCCGGGCGCGCGGTTGCGCCAGCAGCTCTCTGAAAACATCGTCGTGGCGCCCGGCGCCTATGACGGCCTGTCGGCCCGCCTGGTTGCCGCGGCCGGATTCTCGGCGGTCTACGCCAGCGGCGGCGCCATCGCGCGTGCCGCCGGCTATCCGGACATCGGTCTGCTCAGCTTCACCGAAGTGATGGACCGCGTGGAAAAGATCGTCGACGCCAGCGACCTGCCCGTCGTGGCGGACGCGGACACCGGATTTGGCGGATCAGCCAACGTGGAGCGCACGGTGCGCCTGATGGAGCGCGCGGGTGTGGCGGCGTTTCATATCGAGGACCAGACCTTTCCCAAGCGCTGCGGCCACCTGGACGACAAGAGCCTGGTCGATGCCGGCGAGATGGCCCGCAAGGTCTACATTGCGCGCCAGACGCTCGCCGACGCCGACACGCTGGTCATCGCGCGCACCGACGCCATCGCGGTCGAAGGGTTTGACGCGGCCATCGCCCGCGCCGAGCTGTACCTGAAGGCCGGCGCCGACATGATCTTTGTCGAGGCGCCCGAGACGCTGGCGCAGATCCGCGCCATTGCCGAGCGGTTGCCGGGCTTGAAGCTCATCAACATGTTCTACGGCGGCAAGACGCCGCTGGTGCCGCTGCCGGAACTGACGGCGATGGGCTACCGCCTGGCGATCATTCCGTCGGACCTGCAGCGCGCTGCGATCCACGCGATGCAGGAGACGCTTCGCGCGATCCGGCTGACGGGCGACAGCAGCGCAATGGCGGACCGGCTGACCAGCTTCAAGGAACGCGAAGCAATCGTGCAGACCGGCCGCTATCTGGCGCTGGATGCTCAGTAGGCGCGCGACGCCTCGGTACGTTTGCAGCCGTGCGGCATGCGCAGCGGCCACAGCCGCTGGCCGGCCGCGCCGTACAGGGTGCGGATGCCGCATTGCATCTTGACCTGTGCGACCAGGCTGCCGGCGTTGTCGATGATCCGCGAGTCGTCTTCCGTGGACACCACCGCGCGCTGGTTCTCAAATCCGGACAAGGCCCGGTACTCTGCCGGAATGGCGAACGTGCCCGTGCTATCGACATAGCCGTAGCGACGGTCGCTGGCGGCCGGCGCCAGGCCTTCGCGCAGCGTGCCCAGCGCGTCGAACGCCGGCCCCGTCAGCACGCCCTTGGCATCCACCCAGCGCATGCCGCCGCCAGACAGATGCGTGACGGCGCGGCCTTCCGAGAACCCCGATCCAAACCCTTCGACCGTCAACCGGGTCTTGCCGGACAAGTCCGTGTAGTCCGTCATGGTGCCCCGGTCGGCCGAGTAATAGCGGATCAGCAGGTCGGAGCGTGGCGGCCACGTCCATTCGCCGCGGGGCAGGGTGGCCAGGATCTTGCCGTTGGCGTCCATGACCTGCGTGCCCTTGGCGTTGGACGTCAGCGCGCGCGCCGGCGTGCCTTGGAAGAGGGTGCCGGTGCGGGCTGCCGGCGCGATCTGCCAGGCGCCCTTGCCGTTCAGGTAGCCTTCGCGGTCGGCGCGGCGGATCTCCATCCAGTCGCCCAGCCGCAGGTAGTCGGCATCCTTCATGTCCAGTGCGTCCGAGCCGTCCGGCGAGATGATCCAGCGGCGCTCGCTGTTGCCCGCGCTGACAGAGCCATCCCCAAAATCGCCCACCTGCAATCCGCGCATGAAGGCGGTCAGCGCCTGGCCGCGCGTATTGAACACTGCGGCGGGACGGTCGTACTCGTCTTCTTGCTTGCCGGGCTGCGTCACCCGCCATAGCGTGTCGTTCACGCGCTCCACGCCGTGGTGGCTGGCCGGCACGACCCACTTGCCTTGCAGGTCGATGACGCCGACCCGGCCCGCGCCCAGCGATGCGATCGCCTGGCCATTCTGGAATTCGCCGATGCTACGGAACGTGGGGGCGGCCAGCAGCTTGCCGGCCGCAAAATCGTACAGACCCCACGGCGCGCCGTCGGCCGCCGTTTGCACAAAGCGCGCGACGCCGGGCGCCACGACCTGCGTATCGAAGTTCTCGGGGAGCTCGAACGTCTTGCCCGCGCGGTCGATCATGCGCACCACGCCGTCGCCATACACCTGCGCGTAGCCATGACGGAACATGCCGATGTGCTGCTGCGCGGGCAGGTCGATGCGCTTGCCGCGTGCGTCCAGCAGCACCATGCCATCGTCGGTTTCGGCTGCGTAGCGCAACTGGTCCGCTGTCAGGGCTGCGGCGTTCTCATGGTCGGTGTCGTCCAGCGGCGTCACGGCAGACCACGACGGATCGGTGACCATGCTGCCATCGGCAAGCAGCAAGCCCACCTGTGTGTCGTCGCAATTGCAGTGGCTTTGACCCAGCACGCCCAGCGGACCGCCCGAGACGCCGGCCGGCAGCGGCTGGAGTTGCTGGTTCTGAAGCGCCGCTACCGTCTCGGGCTTGAGCAGCGCCTTGCCGTCCTTGTCCACCACATTGAGCAGGGCGCCTTGCTCGTCGGATAGCCACAGATTGCCTTCGCGCGTCTGCAGGCGGCGGGCGTCCGCCAGCCATGCGGGCGCCGTGGCGCCGTGCAGCCACGCGCCGGTCGGCGTCAGCAAACCGGCGGCGCGGCGGGATTCGTCCACGAAAAGGACATAGCCCTCAAGTTCGTCGCCAGCCGACAGGCCCGCGCCCAACGTGACCGGCGCGGCGTGGCCGGGCACCAGCGCCATCAGGTTGTCGCCCGACCGATACAGAATGGTGTCGGCGTGGCGCTGCGACGTCTGGCCTTCTTCAGTTGTCAGTGTGGCCACGATCGTGCCGGTGCGGTCCATCACCGCAAAGCCGCCCCGCTGCGGCAACTGCGCGCTGTAGAAAGCCTTGCCCACGGGCAGGATGCTTTCGTACTGCTGGTCCGCGCCGATCAGCTTGCCGTCCGCCGTCACCAGCACGGAGCCGTCCGGACCGTAGCCCGAGGCCAGGTTGCCGTCGTCCTGCAAGGAGATGTCGTCGAACACCGGGTCCACGACCCAGTTCCAGTCCTTGTCCACCACGCCGTACTTGGCCTGGCCGTTGGTGGCGATGTACAGGCCCTTGTCGCCCAGCGGCCGCGTGATGACGACACCGTTTCCGCCGAAGCGGCGTTCGCCGCTGGTTGACCGGTATTCCTCCTTGTACTGAACCGTGGCCCGCGCGGGCACGCCATCGAACAGGCGCACGGCACGCACCACCTCGTCGAACGGCTCGCCCGCCGGATTGCCCTGGCGGTCGATCAGCATCGGCTTGCCGTCCAGCGTCACCGCCGCCAGCCCGACCTCGACAAAGTCCTGCGCCGCGTCGTACTGCGGGCGCACCGCCATGCGGCCATTGCGGTCGATGTAGCCCCACTTGCCTTGCCACCGCACGGCGGCAAGTCCGTGGCGGAAATCGCCCACTTCCTCAAAGATCGGCTCGATCGCGACGCGGCCGTTCTGGTCCAGAAAGCCCCATGCGTGGCGGCGCAGCGAGTTGTCGCGCGGCACTCGGTCGATGTTCTCGATGGCTGACGGCAGCAGCACCGCGGCGCGGCCGTCCTGCAGATCCCGGATGCAGCCGTTGCTGAAGGGGTTGCGCGCGGAGATGTCGTCGGCAGCCGGATAGACCGGGTAATCGGATTCGCCCAGGCAATAGATGTGGCCCGGCTGCACGTAGCCAGTCTGCGCCTGAACGGACAGGGATGCGCCCAGCGCGGCCAATGCGCAGGCGAGGCGGGTGGTTCGTAGCACGCGTGACGTCATGATCATTCTGCGTTGGCGTTGTCGACTGCCGGCGGCGAGATGCCGGCGGCCTCGGGGCAGGTGAGTTTCCGGGGCGGCCAGCTTTGCCGGTCCTCGGCATCCACGATCACCACCGTGTCGCACAGCACGCCGAACAGCGCGGTGGTCTTGCCCTGGGTATCGATGTACTCGATGAGCCGATTGCGCCGCACCAGCGCGCGGCCTTCCGAAAAGTCGCCGGCCCACGTGAACGCCGGCGCAATCGCATAGCGTCCGGTCAGATCGATGTAGCCGTACAGCTTGCCCGTGCGCTCCAGGCGGCGCGCCCGCGCCAGTCCGTCCTTCATGCGGCCAAGCTGGTTGAAGTGCGCGCCCACGACGCGCTTGCCGTTCGCGTCGATGAAGCCGTACTTGTTGTCGCCGTCGCTGTACGGCGCCACGCCCTCGCTGGCCTTGTCGCTGTCGATGGCGTAGCGGCCGGGCAGGCGGGTGACCTCGCGGCCTTGCAGGTCCACCAGAATGCTCGATCCGCTCTCGTCGTCATTGACGACGACGCGCTGCATCGATGCCAGCGGCGTGGCGTCGCCCCACTTCTCGAGCAGGGTCTTGCCGGTCTGGTCGATCAGGCGATAGCCCGCGCCGATGTTGGCGCGCGCCAGGCCTTCGGGCTGCGTGAAGAACGGATTGAATTCGCCGTATTGCGCGGGCACTTTCATGTTGCCGCGCGCATCGATGGCGCCTTCGCGTTCGTCAAAGTCGATGTAAAGCCAGTCGCCGAATTGCTGCTTGTTGTTGGGCCGGCCCTCCGACAAGCGGATGGAGGCGCCCTCTGCATCGATCAGGACAGCGCTTGCGTCGGCCAATTCGCCGAGAAAGCGCCCATCGGCAAGCTTCTGCGGCTTGCCGACCACGGGTTCACTCGTTTTGCCGGTGCGCAGGTTGATGACGCGGTAGGCGCGTTCGGTGAAGCCGCCGCGATTGCGCTTGCCCTCCGGCGCTTCGACCAGCATCAGGCCGTTGCCCAGGTATTCCAGATCGTAGGCGCCGTCGTAGCGGGCGGGCACTACCCACTGGCCCTCGCGGTTGACCACGCCCCAGCGGTTCTTGTCCTGGACCTTGGCCCAGTCGTCCTCGAACTCCTGTATCTGCTCATAGACCGGCTTGAGCGCGGGCGCACCCTTGCGCACGTTCCACAGGCCCGAGCGGCGCTGGCGGTTTTCGTTGCGTGCGTAGTAGGGCAGCAGTTCACCGTCAAGGCGAGAGGCCTCTTCCAGCACGTGTGCGGGAACGGACACTTCCTGCCCGCGGGCATCGATCAGAAGCGCGTCGCCGCGCAGCATGTCCTTCGTGCGGGCCCAGGTGTAGGGGCCCTTGAAGGGGCGGATCTCGGTGTAGCGCGGTTCGATGGCCCACGCGCCGTCCGCGCCGATCGCACCGGCTTGGTAATTCCTGGTGCGCGCCACGAGGGGCAGCGTGACGTCGTACGTGTCGATGTTTGCCCAATCCGGATTCGTGACGATCTTGCCCGCCGCCGTGAGGATGCCGGTCGGCTGGCCATAGTCGTGCGGACGCAGGAGCGCCAGCGGGGCATCGGCATCGCGGGCGGTCGTGCGCGCGTAGTGAAACTCGCTGACGTCGTAGGCGCGCAGCTGCGCGAGGGTGGCCTCGTCGAGGATGCCAAGGCCGTCCCGGCCGTAGACCTGGTAAAGCGATTCGTCTGCGTTGGCGCTGGCGGTCGTTTGTGCGGCGTCTGCCGCGGCGGTGGCCGCATCCATGGCGGCATCTGCCGCGGTATCGGCTTGCATTGCGTCGGCCGCCATGGCGTCGTCTGCGGCTGCCGCCGCCTCAGCTTGAGTCGCCTCGGTAGGCGTCGCGTCTGCCACCGTTGCCGCTTGGGCAATATCGGTTGCGGCATCGGCGGCAACCGGCGGGTCCTGGAAAGCCGCCGCAGTCTCCGCTTCGGACGCCGCCTGCACGGCAGCCGCCGCGTCGGCGGCATGGGCTTGATCTTCCGCGCTCATCGCGTCGCCAGCCGCGTCGGCAACGCCGGCCGGGCGCCGCGCCGCGCCATAGACCCACGCGCGCCCGTGATGAATCTTGACCTCGCCGCTGCGCAAGGGGATCAGCTGCAGCCGGCCCTCGGGATCGATCAGCAGCGTCATTCCGGGCTCGGCGGCAAAGCGCCAGCCGTCTTGCTCCCGCACACCCACATAGTCGCTTTCGAAGGTGTGCATGGGTTGGAGCTTGCCATCCAGCAGCAACGTGCCGCCATCCGCGACCCGCACCAGCCATATGCCCGGCGCCACCCGCTCCACGCGTTCGTAACGCTCGGCCGACAGCGCCTCGCCGCGCACATCCACGAATTCCCATGCCCGTTCGCGGTTCACGGCCACCACATCGCCATCGCGCAACGGCGGCGCGAGCGAGCGCAGCACTTGCGGGCTGATTGCCCAGGTGCCGTTCTGATCCAGCAGACCCCACCAGCCGCCGTAACGCGAATCGCGCGTCTGCGCGGGCAGTTGGCCGCTGGTCGGCGCGGCCAGCGCCATCACCCCTTCGGGCAGCGCGGCAGGTTTGCCGGTCACGGTATTCACCAGACGCGGCGGCGTCGGAATTTCCATCGCCGCCAGCTTCTGGCCGGGCTCAAAGCCCGAGGTGCGCGTGCCCAGCGGAAAGGTCTTCACGACCTTGCCCTGACGGTCGATCAGCACATCCCGTCCATCCTCTTCGGCCAGCGCCGTGCCTTGCGCGTTGAATCCGGTCGCGTCGCTAAAGCGCGGCGGGATGACCCAGCGTCCCCGGGTGTCGATGTAACCCCAGAGATCCTGCTGGCTGACGGCGGCCAACCCGTTCTGGAAGGAGCGGGCTTCCGAATACGCCGGCGCGATGGCCATGACGCCTTGCTTGTCGATAAAGCCCCAGGCAGCGGAATCGCGGTCGGCGGTACCCACCAGCACGGCCGCCAGGCCTTCCTGGAATGGCTGGTGGCACGATGTGCCCGCGCCTTCGCCGAAATTGTTGTACGCGCACTGCTGCGCCCAATTGGTTTGCGCATGCGAAGTGACCGGCGCCAGGAGCGCGATCCCCGCCAGCGCCGCTGCAAGCGCCAGCGGCTTGAAGATGGGCGCCGCCGTCATGGGTTGCGGGCGCGGTTGACCACCGCGGAAACGAACTTGCCGGACCGGGCGTGCCACATGTGTCGATGCCTGCCGAAGGATGGGAAAGGCAGCCACTGTACTCAGCGGTGCCCGGGGACGGATCGGGAGATGTAACCATCAAAAACGAAGCGTTAACATGTCGCAGCCTCGGGCCGATTTTTGCGGTAATTCCGGCCATTTTTCAAAAAAATCGCGCAATTTCTTTTTTTTGTGTGCGCGTTGAAGGTTGGCCGAGCCGTTCGATTCAGGCGGCCGTCCCGGTCATCAGCGCGGTCTGGCGCGTTGCCGTGACATTCCCTCCACGCATGCAGCGGGCAAAAAATAATCGGTTGAGCCTCGCGTCTGGCGACCCTGTAATAGCGCCAATGCCCGCCTGAACGGGGGCGACGTTTCCTTGCAAGAGGTTCGCCATGTCCACCCCCCAAAAATCTTCCCTGGATGCATCGCAGCTGTGGCTGCTGGTGCTGGCCGGTGGCGTCGTCATGGGCCTTGCCCTGGGCGTGCGCCATGTGCAGGGCCTGTTTCTTCTGCCCGTCACCATGGACCGCGGCTGGAGCCGCGAAACCTTCGCCATCGCGCTGGCCGTGCAGAACCTGACCTGGGGCATCGTGCAGCCCTTCACCGGCATGATTGCCGACCGCTATGGTTCGGCCAAGGTGATCGCTGGCGGGTTGGTTTTTTATGCGGTGGGCCTGGCCGGCATGGCACACGCCACGACGCCTGCGGGCTTCATGTGGACGGCAGGGGTGTGCATCGGCATCGCGCTGTCGGGCACGGCGTTCGCGGCCATTTATGGCGCGCTCAGCCGCCTGGTGCCGCCCGAACGCAGAAGCTGGGCGCTGGGCGTGGCTGGAGCCGTCGGCGGACTTGGACAGTTCACGATGGTGCCTGCAGCGCAATGGCTGATCGGGGGCTGGGGCTGGGTGGCGGCCTTGCTGGCCTTTGCCGTGGCGCTGACTATCCTGTTGCCGTTGGCGTTTCCGCTACGCGAGCCGGCGAACCGTCTGCGCGATGCCGGCGCGCCCGACGCAAACCTGTCGCTGCGCGAGGCCCTTCGCGAGGCCTTCACGCGCCCCGGCTTCTGGCTGCTGAACCTGGGATTCCTGGCCTGCGGTTTCCAGCTGGCGTTCATCGGCACGCACCTGCCCGCCTACCTGATGGACAAGGGCCTGCGCGCGTCGGACGCGGTCGCCGCGCTGGCCATCATTGCGCTCACCAATGTCATGGGCACCTATGTCTGCGGCATCCTGGGCGCGCATCACCGGCGCAAGTACCTGCTGGCGGGCATCTACCTGATCCGGACCGCGGCCATTGCGCTTTTCATCCTGGTGCCGCTATCCACGTGGTCGGTCTACGCGTTCGCGGCGGTCATAGGCTTTGTGTGGCTGGGCACGGTGCCGCTCACCAACGGCCTGATCTCGCAGGTGTTTGGCGTGCGCTACATCACCACGCTCTTCGGCTTCGTGTTCTTTGGCCATCAGGTCGGTTCGTTTCTGGGCGTGTGGCTGGGCGGGGTCGTGTTCGAAGCCACCCGCTCTTATGACCTGATCTGGCTGGGGGCGATGGCGCTGGGCGTGCTGTCGGCCGCCTTGCACTGGCCGATCGACGACCGGGAGATCCAGCGCGCGCGGCCGGTGGGCGCGGCTGGTTAGGTGCGGCCGGCCAGGTGCGGCCGGCAAGGCGCAGACGGGACGCGGCGTTACGCCAGCCGGTGCTGCGTGCCCGCGCCCATGGTGATGTGCAGCATGCGACAGGGCTCAATGACCTTGACGGTGTGCCACGCGCCCTTCGGAATCACGTACGCATCGCCGGCCAGCATTTTCACGATCTGGATCCCGGTGGGCCATTCCAGGTGCAGTTCGGCCGCCCCAGACATCAGCCGCACGATCTCGTCGGCGCCGGGGTGCATCTCCCATTGCGGCCAGTCGGCCGCGAATTCGTACTCGGACACAAGCCAGCCGCGCCCGTATTGCTCAAGGTCTTCCGGAGATTGGGACCAGAATGCGTCGCCGCCCGTCACGGTGGCGGCGGCGCCGGCGGCGTCCAGATACACATAGTGCGACGTCAGGTCGATGGCCATGTTGCGCGTCCTCGGGTGGGGGGGATCAGGGCAGTGTATGTCAGCGCCGGCTGTCACATCGTTGCGTTTATCATGTCTGCCATCGGCAACTTGGAGAGCACGCGATGAGCACGGGATTCGAAGGGGTGCGCCCCGCATCCGAATCGTCCATCGAGATCGGCTTCTTCTATGACGGCCGGCATTGTGTCGAGCGTATCCGGGTCAAGCCCACCGCCGCCAACCTCAAGCGCGCCGCCGACCGGCGCGTTGCCATCCTGGAGGCCATCGCGCGGGGCGATTTCGACTACGACGCCGAATTCCCCAAACGCGGCGCTAAGCCATCACAGGGTCCCGCATGACGAGCAATTCGCAGCTTGAAGTTCACGATCTTTCGCCTGATGCCTTCAATGCCTACGGGTGGATGCTGGGCAAGCCCATGCCGGACGGCAACGGCGTTCCGCTCTTTACGAACCCGGCCACCGACTTCTGGCACGAGCACCTATTCAACACGGGCGCGGGCGGCGACGCCGAGGTGCTTTGGGTCAATTACCGAAGCCAGTCCGTCGAAGTCGCCAGCCTGGAAAAGCACCTGCTGACGCAGCAGGCGATCGTCCCGCTGACGGGCAGCATCATCCAGATCGTGGCGCGCAGCGCCGCGGACGGCTCGCCCGACCTGGCCACGCTAGCGGCCTTTCATGTGGCGCAGGGGCAGGGCGTGTGCATGCGGCCGGGCTGCTGGCATGCCACCCGCGTGGCGGGCGACGAGGTCACGTGCCTGATGCTGACCCGCCGCTCCACCACGGTCGACCTGATCCAGCACCTGACCACGGACGCCAGCACCACCGAAAGTGCCTTCGCGGCCATCCCCGCACGGCAACTGGAAGTGCCTCAGGATCTGCTGCAAAGCGCCTGACATTGCGCCACGAGGGCGCGAGAATCAATCCCCCTCGCTGCACGCGAAGCCCAGGCGCGTGAACAAGGGCCACTTGTTGCGGTAGCTGTCCGTCCAGCACATGCCGAAAAATGCCGCGAACGGCGCGTCGACCCGTTGCGCCGATATGTGCGCGGCGGCATCGGCATCGGGCGGACAGAAGGCCTGCCCCGGCGTCGGGTACAACGCGCCATCCCAGATGGGGTGGTCGCAATGCTCGCAGAAATTGCACCATTCCCCTGACCGGGCGGCGTTCTGACGGTAGGTCGGCGCAAGCGAGCGCAGCGTCTGCGCCACGTCGGGCGCAAGAGCCCGTGTCGACGAGATCATGGCCGGACCCGGCATCGACTGCCATTGCGCGGGTCCGAACAGCCAGTCCTGAAACGCCAGCGGATCCAGTCCCGTGCTATTCGCGTCGTCCTCATCCAGTTCCAGGTCGCCCTCGGTGCTGTCGTGGCCGGGCGGCACGGCCAGCCCCGTCACGCGCGACAGCGTGTTGCAAGCGGCGCAGCGGTGCACGGCCCGCAACACGAAGTACGACGACGCGCGAATGTTGAACGCCTCTCCGTCCGGACCGGTCATGCTGGGGTCTTGCGTTGACATGCTGCTGTGTCTTTCCTGTCGCACCGTTGCGGTGCATTGTTACTTCTATACGCCGGGGAAATATGACAGAATCCCCCGGAATTCGAGCCCTGGCGCAATCCGCCGCCGCCCTCGGGCGACTGCGCCATCCCGTCATGTCGGAGCCCTGAATGCGCCACCGCCAGATTAGCACCGGATTTTGCCGCGCCGCCTGCCGTCCGTTCATGGGGCTGGTTGCCGCCATCGTCGTGGCGGGCGTTTTGTCCGGCTGTGCGGTCCCGTCGCACGACGCCGCCGCCGGGCAGTCCGTCGGCATCGAGAGCCTCACTGCGCAACAGGCGCGTGGCATCGCGCGCGAATCCTACCTTTACGGCGCGCCCATGGTCGCCAGCTACCAGGCCATGTATGCCTACAGCCTGGACAAACAGGGGGCGCAATACAAGGGGCCGGTGAACAGCATCAATCCGGTCGGCACCGCGTCCGCCGCCGCGGCCGGCCTGGACCCGGCCTATCTGTATTCCTACGCCGCCCTGGACCTGCGCGCCGAACCCGTCGTCGTCATCGTGCCCCGCGTCGAAAAGCGGCGCGACGCCTCGTTGCAGGTCATGGACCTGTACATGCACCACATCGGCGACCTGGGCTCACGCGGCCTGGGCGGTGGCGTCTTTCTCGTGGCGGGTCCCTCCTGGAAAGGCAAGGTGCCCCCGGGCATCACCAAGGTGATTCGGTCAGAGACGCAGCTTGCCACGCTGGTGGCGCGCACGCAGCGGTTCAATCCCGCCGACCAGGAAAACGCCAAGCGCATCCAGGCGCGCTTCAAGGTGCAGCCGCTATCTGCGTTCCGCAACCGGGCCGCGCCCGCGGCCCCTGTCAAGGTGGAATGGAAAGCGCCGGTCCCGCGCGCGCAGATGTATTCGTCGCTCGAGTTCTATGACGAACTGGCCTTCCTGCTGCGGTTCGCACCCGCACACAAATCCGAGACCGCGCTGCGCGAACGCATGGCCACCCTGGGCCTGCGCCCCGGCGAGGACTACGACACCGCCACGCTCAACCCCGCGTTGCGCCGCGCGCTGCAAGAGGGCATGCACGATGGCCAGAACGACATCGACAAGAACCGCGCGGCGCAGGTCGCCGATGCCGGGGCGCTGTTCGGCGACCGGGACAAGCTGAAGAACGACTATCTGGCGCGCGCGACCGGGGCGCAGATGGGGCTGTTTGTGTTTGGCGGCATGAACGCACCCAAGGCGGCGCCGAAGTTGCCACCGACCTTGCCACCGAAGCCGCAACTCAAATCGCCACCCACGCCACAATAGGCGCGCCGCATGAAGCGCAACTTCAACATCCACGACCTGCGAATCTTCTACGCCGTCGTCATGACCGGCTCGACGCGTCAGGCCGCGCTGGCCATGCACCTGACGCAGCCCGCCATCAGCCACGCAATATCGCGTCTGGAAAGCGCCACGGGCGTTCAACTGTTCGACCGGTCGCACAAAACACTGCGTCCGACGGAAGCGGGGCAATATCTCTACAGCGAAGCCAAGTTCGTGCTGGACGAACTGGTGCGCATCGACGAAGCCCTGCACAGCATCGAACAATTCGGCGGCCGCGGGCTGCGCATCGCCTCGTCACCCGCGCTGGCGCTGGGCTACGCGCCCGACGCGGTGCGCCGTTATCTGGACATCAACGGCACGCGGCCGTTCTCCATCGACGTCGAGTCGTCCATGCAGGTCATCAGCGCCGTGGAAACCATGCGCGCCGACTTCGGTCTGGGCGCTGTCGGCCGGGACAGTACGCGGCTGACGTTCACCCCGTTCCTGCGCGCGGACGTCATGGCGATCGCGCATCGCGAACATCCGCTGGCTGGGCGCGACGCCATTACGGTGCTAGATATTCCGCCCGACACCTACGTCAAGCCGCTGTGGTCCGACTATGTCGTGGCGCAGGGCGACATCGCCGATTCGTTGCTGTTGCGCTCCGGCATGCAGGCGCATATGTCGCTGCTGCCGGGCACGGTGCGCGCCGTCAAGGGCATCAGCCTGGTCAACGCGCTGTCCGCGTCCGACATCGTGACGTCGTTTCCGGATCTGGTGGCCGTGCCGCTCGCCTCCCGGCAGTGGTTCGATTTCCTGCTGATCACCCGCACCGAGTCCCGCAACAACGAGCTGACCGCGCGCCTGCTGGACGCCCTGCGATCCACGGCGCAGGCGCGGCGGCAGGGCGTGTATGCAGAGACAATCGCGTTGCTGCAATAGCGGTAATTGCGCCGGGCTTATTGCGCCGGGGGCTGCCACGGCAGCGATTGCAGATCGCCGTCGATGCTGATCGCCTGGCCGCTGACCATGGCCCCGTAAGGGCTTGCGAGAAACAGCGCCATGTTTGCGATGTCAGCGGCGCGCACGAACTGCCGCAGGCTGACGCCCGACAACTCCAGCCGTGTCTGCTCTTCGACCGACAATCCCATGTTCTTGGCGCGGGCGGCGATCACCCGATCGATGCGCGGTCCGGCCACCAGCCCCGGCAGTAGCGCATTGACGCGGATGTTGAGCGGCCCAAGTTCCATCGCGAGCGAACGCGTCAGGCCCACCACGCCCCATTTGGTGGCCGCATATGGCGTGCGCATGGGTAAGCCCATCCGTCCCGCCACCGAACTGATGTTGATGATGCTGCCGCCGCCCGACGCGCGCAGGGCGGGCAACGCATGGCGCACGGTGTGGAACTGCGAGGCCAGATTGATGTCAAGCGTCGCGTCCAGCTCTTGCGCGGTGATGTCGGCGATGCCTGCCGTGGGCCCGGCAATGCCGGCGTTGTTCACCAGCACGTCCAGCCCGCCCAGATGCGATAGCGCGGTCTGCATGTAGCGGTCGATCTCGTCGCGGCTGCCCACGTCCGCGCGCGCCCACGGGTGACGGCAACTGGCCAGCGCCTGTTCATCGACATCGCACAAGTGAACGCGGGCGCCGCGTTCTGCAAAGGCGTCGACCAGCGCGGCGCCGATGCCGGACGCGCCCGCGGTCACGATGACGCGCTTTCCAGACAGGTCAACAGGAAGGGCGGCGAGCGCCTCGGGGGTCGTCATGGGATTTCCGGATTGATTCATGGCGTCAGGGCTTCATCAGGCGGCAGGTCGATTCCTCGGGCGACGTGTACACCTGGGTGCCTGGCACACGCGCCACAAGCTTGTAGTAGTCCCACGGCGCCTTGGATTCCGCAGGCGTCTTCACCTGCATCAGGAACATATCGTGCACCATCAGCCCGTCCGCGCGGATCTTGCCGTCTTTGACGAAGAAGTCGTTCACGGGATTGGCCTTCAGCCACTTCATGATGGTGTCGCCATCGGTGCTCTTGGTGGCTTCCACCGCCTTCAGGTATGTCGTCGCGGCGGAATAGTCGCCGGCTTGCAGCATGGACGGCTTCTTCTTCATCACGGCCTCAAAGCGCGACGCCCACTTGCGCGACGGGTCGTCCTGGTCCCAGTACCATGCCGTCGTCAAATACATATTCTGCGCCGCCGGCAGGCCCAGCGCGTGCACGTCGGTGATCAGCACCAGCAGGCCGGCGATCTTCATCTTGGGCGTCAGGCCAAATTCGTTGGCGGCCTTGACCGCATTGCTGGTGTCGCTGGCGGAATTGGCCAGGCCCAGCACCTGCGCGCCGGAGGCCTGCGCCTGCAGGATGAACGACGAGAAGTCCGCTGTGTTGAGCGGATGCCGCACCCGGCCCTTGACGTTGCCGCCGTCGGCCTGCACCACCTTGGATGCGTCGCGCTCCAGCGCATGGCCGAACGCGTGGTCCACCGTCAGGAAATACCAGTCCTTGTTGCCTTCCTTCATCATGGCGCGCGCCGTGCCGCGCGCCAGCGACACCGTGTCGTACACGTAGTGCACCGTATAGGGCGTGCATTGCGCGTTCGTCAGTTCGGAAGCACCCGCGCTCACCACGAAGAACGGCGTCTTCTTTTCCTCGGCCACCTTCGCCATTGCCAACGCCGCCGCCGAATTCGCGCCCGCAATCAGCATGTTCACCCCGCGCTGGTCCAGCCATTCCCGCGCGCGGGACGACGCGATATCGGCCCGGTTCTGGTGATCCGCAACCAATACCTCCACCTTCTTTCCAGCCACCGTGCCGCCCAGGTCCGCGATCGCCATCTTGATCGCCTCGACGCCGCCAGGTCCGTCGGCGTCCGCGGACAGTCCGGACATATCCGTGATGAACCCGATTCGGATCACGCCGTCATCGGCCTGTGCCGCACCTGCCATTCCCAACAGCGCGGCCAATGCCGTCGCGCGCAACGTCTTTTTCATGTCTCGTCTCCCCACTGGGTGGATGTGTATGTATTCAGAACGCGACGTGGCCGCGTCCCTTCAGTTGCAGCGTCGCTCGCGCGTCGTCCGGCGTGGCGATCTGCAAGGACAGGTCTTCCAGGATGCGGCGGATGCGGTGCACCTGATCCGCGTTGGACTTTGCCAGCTCGCCGGGCCCGTCCCACAATGAATCCTCCAGGCCTACGCGAACGTTCCCACCCATCGTCGCCGCCATCGTCGCAAGCGGCGTCTGCTTGCGGCCGGCGGCCAGCACCGACCAGATGTAGTCGTCGCCGAACAGCCGGTCAGCCGTGCGCTTCATCATCATCACGTCCTCGGGGTGCGTGCCGATGCCGCCGCGGATGCCGAACACCGACTGGATCAGAAACGGCGGCTTGAGCAGCTTGCGGTCCACGAAATGCGCGGCGGTATAAAGATGGCCGATGTCGTAGCACTCGATCTCAAAGCGCGTGCCGTTATCGCCGCACGACGACAGGATGTGCTCGATATCCTTGAACGTGTTGCGAAAGATCAGGTCGTTGCTGCCCTCCAGATACGGCCGCTCCCAAGCCTGCGTGAACGTCTTGAACCGCTCCAGCAGCTCGTACATCCCGAAGTTCATCGACCCCATGTTCAGCGACGCCACTTCGGGCTTGAACTGCAACGCCGGCGCCATGCGCTCGGCAATCGGGAGCACCGGCGATCCGCCCGTCGTGATGTTGACCACCACGTCCGAAGCTTCCTTGATACGCGGCAGGAATTGCGCGTACAACGCCGGATCCTGCGTGGGTTGCCCCGTGTCCGGCTGTCGCGCATGCAGGTGCACGATCGCCGCACCCGCCTGAGCGGCATCAAGCGCCGACCGGGCGATCTCTTCAGGCGTGACGGGCAGGTAAGGCGACATCGACGGCGTATGGACCGAACCGGTGATGGCGCAGGTGATGATGACCTTTCTGGACTGTTTCATGGGCCTCTGGCGCGCGGCAGGTTGCCGCTGTGAATATGTCGCTACGGATCTTTATGGCCCCGGCTGTCTCCTCCGGGTGTGGGCCATTCTGTCGCAGGGCTTCGGGTCCTGTCACCTGAACAGAAATTATCAATTGATAGGGAATCCGGTGCTGCGCTGCAGCGTGCCATTCACGCAGCCGGAGCACGAAAAAAAGCCGCCGCCAGGATCGCTCCTGGCGGCGGCTTTTACCGAACGGCTTCGAGGACTTAGTCCTTGCGGCTGGTCACTTCAACCAGGTGGTAGCCGAACTGGGTCTTGACCGGACCTTGCACTTGGCCGACCGGGGCGCTGAACACGACGGTGTCGAATTCCTTGACCATCTGACCCGGGCCGAAGGTACCCAGATTGCCACCGTCGCGGCTCGACGGGCAGCTCGAGTTTTCCTTGGCGAGCTGGGCGAAGTCAGCGCCATTCTCGATGGCGGTCTTGAGTTCGTTGGCCTTCGCTTCGGTGGAAACGAGGATGTGACGGGCGGAGGCTTGTGCCATGAGGGAACTCCTTGCAGACTGATTTGGGGAGGGGAGAGTAACGCATTCGCGTGAACTCGCTACCCCGGCATCATAAACGGGGAGTGATCCGGCCCCGGGTCACAGACGGTAAGCGCGAGGGGGGCACACCCCCGCACTTCCCCTAATACCCCCTCATATCCTTATACGATTATCGTATTTTCAACACACCCCTCCCCGGGCGTGTCCACAGCCGAGGCAACGCGGGCTGGCAATGAGATGCACGTTTTCGGACGAGACTTCCTATGCCTGATTCAGCTTCCCGAGTACTGTTGAAAAAAGACGCGGTCGTGCCGTTTACGTCGGAGCCCAATCTGACGGATCGTGTGACCGAGATGCTGCTGGACGAGATCACCAGCGGCGATTACCAGGTCGGTGAGGTGCTGCCCCCAGAGCAGACCATCGCCACCCGGCTTGGCGTTTCGCGCACGGTGCTGCGCGAAGCGGTTTCCCGCCTGAAGGGCGATGGCATCGTGCAGAGCAAGCAGGGCCGCGGGCTGACCGTCATGCAGACGGCGCGGCCGTCGGTGTTGCGCATGCAGGCCGCGGATATTGGCGATGCGGACCAGGTGCTGCGCATCGTGGAATTGCGCCGGGGCTTCGAGATCGAGGCCGCGCCGTTGGCGGCGGCTAGGCGTGACGAGGACGATCTGGCCGCCATGCGGCTGGCCCTGCGCAAGATGGCCGACGCGATTGCGTCCGGCGACGTGGCAGTCGGTGTCGACGCCGACATGGAGTTCCACCGCTGCGTGGCGCGTGCGACGCGCAACGAACACTATCTGAATTTCTTCGATTTCCTGGCGGTGTTGCTCAAGAAGAACCTGCGCGTGTCGCGCTCGCGGTCGGCCAAGATCGCGGGGCGCGGGGCGCAGGCGCAGAAGGAGCACGAGGCGCTGTTTGCCGCCATCGAGAAGGGCGACGTGGAACTTGCGCGGCAGCATGCGCGCACGCACGTCGACAACACGGAAGCACGTCTGCGTACAGCGGCGGCCACGGCCGACAAGCCGTAGGCGCCCACTAAGGGCATCCTCCAAGGGGAAGTGGTGATGGGTCAGAAGACGATCGATGAGTTGGTGCGCGCCGACGAGGGACTGGTCAGCCGGTCCATCTTCGTGGACGAAGAGATCTTCCAGCAGGAATTGAAGCAGATCTTCTCGCGCGCGTGGCTGTTCGTGGGGCACGAAAGCCTGGTGCCCAAACCGGACGACTACTTTGTTTCGCGCATGGGCACGGAATCCGTGATCCTGACGCGCGACCGGCAGGGGCAGATTCAGGTCATGTTGAACAGCTGTGCGCATCGCGGCATGAAGCTGTGCCGCTACGACCATGGCAACAACCGGACGTTTACCTGTCCGTACCACGGCTGGAGCTTTTCCACCGACGGCAAGCTGGTGGAGCGCCCCGGCGAGCTGGTCGGCGTGCCCGGCCACGCCACGCACTACAAGGGCGAGCTGGACAAGAAGCAGTGGGGCCTGAAGACGGTGGCGCAGGTGGTGAACTACAAGGGCGCCATCTGGGCAACGTGGGATCCCAACGCGCCGCCGTTCCTGGACTACATCGGCAACATGCGGCTGTACTTGGACGCGGCGCTGGACCATCGAAACGGCAGTCCGGGCGGCTCCGAGGTGATCGGCGGCGTGCAGAAGTGGCGCGTGAAGTGCAACTGGAAATTCGCGCCTGAGAATTTCATTGGGGACCTGTACCACGACATCAGCCACCGATCCGTGGACATCGTGGGCATCGGCCCAGGCGGCGGCAAGGGGCGGCGCGATGCATCCGCCACGCGCTCGGCAATCTGCTTTCCTGAACTGGGCCACGGGCTGCTGGGCCGGCTGCCGTTCTACGAGGAAGGACCGTACGCGTCGCAATACGCGCGTTATCCGGAAGTCGAGGCGTACTACCGCGAGATCCACGAACACCGCGAGCGCACGTTGGGCTCGGCGATGCGCGTGCAGACCAGCGTGGGCACGATCTTCCCGAATATGTCGTTCCACGGCCGTCAGCCGCGCACGCTGGCAGTGTTTCATCCGATCAGTTCGACCGAGATGGAGATGTGGCGCATGTACCTGGTGGACAAGGACGCGCCCGAAGCGGTCAAGGAAGCGGCGCGCCATTATTTCCTGCGCTACTCCGGCCCGGGCGGCATGACGGAATCGGACGACATGGAGAACTGGACGGGCGCCACCGAGGCCAGCATGGGCGCGATGTCGCGCGAGCTGTACTTCAATTACCAGATGGGCGTGGGCCACCGGCAAGACGTGCCCGAGATTCCGGGCTGTGCGGTCAACGGTGAATACACCGAGGAAAACGCCCGCATCTACTACCGGCGCTGGGCGCAGTTCATGAACGGCCTGTCATGGGACCAGCTGATGGCGGGCGCGGTGCGCCTGGAGGAGGCGGCATGAACGCAACCGTGGAAAACGCGCCGCCGGTGGCGCAGGACGACAGCGTGGACGACATGCTGCTCTGGTGGGAGGCGCATCGCTTCCTGCACTTTGAGGCCGACCTGCTGGACCACCGGGAATTCGACAAGTGGCTGGGCCTGCTGGACGAGGACATCACGTATCGCATGCCGCTCACGCGCAACGTGCGCCGCGACGCGATGGCGCAGGAATACTCCGGCAAGCAGGACGCGGCGTGGTTCGACGAAGGCATCGACACGCTGCGCCAGCGCGTGGCGCAGATCAAGACGGGAATTCATTGGGCCGAGGAACCGGCCTCGCGCGTATCGCATCTGGTGACCAACATCCGCGTGCTGGACGTGACGCCGGACGACGGCGGCGGCGACCTGGTGCGGGTGCGTTCGCGCTTTCTGATCTACCAGAACCGCCTGCAGTCCGAAGTGAACCTGTTCGTGGGCAAGCGCGAGGACGTGCTGCGCAGGCGCGACGGGCGTTTCACCATTCTGTCGCGCGAAATCCACCTCGACCAGAACGTACTCTTATCGAAGGCGCTGACGATCTTCTTCTAGCGCCGTTGCCGTAGCCGGCCCTTCTGCCGGCATTCGATGGTTTTCCTTCCACTCGGGGCCTGACCGCCGACAGGACGCGCTCGCCCATACCTGGAGTTGCAGCATGCAAAGACGTACTGTACTGAAGGCCATTGCCGGCGCGGCCGCGATGTCGGCAACGGGAATGTCGTGGGGCGCCGACGCGGCTTATCCGAGCAAGCCGATCCGCCTGATCGTGCCGTATCCGCCAGGCGGCGTCACGGACGTGGCGGGGCGTTTGGCGGGCGAAATCCTCACGCGCAAGTTTGGTCAGCCCGTGGTGGTGGAGAATCGGCCGGGTGCGAACGGCATGATCGGCAGCCAGCAGGTGGCTTCCGCGCCGGCGGACGGCTACACGCTGCTGCTCAATGGGCTGGGCGGCATGGTGCTGCCGATGGCCACGGTGACCGGTCTGCCGCTCGATACGTCGCGTGCCTTCACGCCGATCGCGCAGATGGCCGAATTCATCAACGTGCTGATCGTGCGGGCCGACTCGCCGATACGCAGCGTCGACGACCTGATCGCTACGGCGCGCAAACGTAGCAAGGATGGCCTGAACTACGGCTCCAACGGCATCGGTTCGTCGGTGCACCTGACCACCGCGTTCTTCGCGCAGCACACTGGCACCAATCTGCTGCACGTGCCCTACAAGGGCAGCGGCGAGATGCTGGTGGACGTGGTCAACGGCAACCTGGACTTCAGTTTCAGCAATCTGCCGCCGGTGATGGGATTGATCCGCAAAGGGTCGATTCGCCCGATCGCCGTCACCAGCAGCTATCGCAGCAAGCAGCTGCCGGAAGTGCCGACGATGGCCGAGCAAGGTGTGGCGGATTTCGATGTGACGAGCTGGCTTGGACTGTATGGACCGGCTGGCATGCCGCCCGAGGTGGTGCAGAAGCTGAGCGCGGCGTTGCAGGAAGGCATGGCGCTGCCTCAGTCGGTGGAAACCTTGAGCGCCGCGGGTTTTGAGCCCAGGCCCACGGGAGCGGATGCGTTTGCGGAACTGAACCGCGCCGAACTTGCGCGCTGGAAGCAGGTCGCCACCAAGGCCAGCATCTCCCTGAAATTCGGAGCCTGAACATCATGGAAACGACATCGGCCCTGCAGCGGGTTCACACCGCCATCATCGGTGCGGGACATGCGGGCGTGGAGTGTGCGTGGGCCCTTCGCGCGGCGGGGGTGGAAGGCGACGTGGCGCTCTTTGGCGCCGAAACGCATGCACCCTACGAACGGCCGCCGCTGTCCAAGGCCCTGCTGACCGGTTCGACCAGCGCCGAGCGCATCGCGTTGCGCGCGGGCAGCGCTTACGAAAAGTCGCGCGTAATTGTGGTGGCGGGCGACCCGGTGGCCGCCATCGATACTGCGGCGCACACGCTGCGCACGGCGTCGGGCCGCGTCGTGGCGTATGAGCATTGCGTGCTTGCCACGGGCGCCAGCGCGCGCGGCATTGCCGACGTGGCAGGCGAACAGGTGTTCTCGGTGCGCGGCCTGGACGACGCGCACCGGCTGCGCGAGGCGCTGCGGCCGGGCATCCGGCTGCTGGTGGTCGGCGCCGGATATCTGGGACTGGAAGCGGCCTGCTCGGCGCGCAAGCTGGGCGCGCAAGTGCTGGTGCTGGAGCAGGGCGGCAACGTGATGGCGGGCAAGGTGTCCGAGCCCACGGCCACGCGGCTGGGCGACCTGCACCGCGAGGCCGGCATCGAGATCCGCCACGGCGCTGCGATTCAGCGCTGGGAGCGCACGGCATCCGGATGGCGCGCGCATCTGGCGACGGGCGAGGCCATCGATGCCGACCTGGTGCTGGTGTCGATTGGCGCGGTGGCCGAGACGGCGCTGGCCGAGGCGGCGGGACTCATCTGTCTGGACGGCGTGGTCGTGGACGAATGCTGCCGGACGTCGGCGCCCGACGTCTACGCCATCGGGGACTGCGCCAGCGCCTTTCGGGGCGAGCTGCAGCGCTATGCCCGGATTGAAAGCGTGCAGAACGCGCTGGCGCAGGCGCGCACGGCAGCCGCCGCCATCGCGGGCAAGGCGCCGCCCGCGTCGCGCCCGCCCACGTTCTGGTCCGAACAACAGGGCCGCCGTCTGCAGATGGCCGGACTGGTCGATCCGGCTGCGCCGTGCCGCGATGTATTGCTGCCCACGGCCAAGGGATGGCTGGTCGAGCGCTATCAGCACGGCCGCCTGGCCGCGATCGAAGCGGTCGATAGCCCGGTGGAGTTCATCAAGGGCGTGCCGCGCATCGGCGCGCCCGAAGTGGCTGCGGCCACGGCGTGATCAAACCTTCTGGAGACAACATGCCCGTTGCGATATTTGAATTGCCCGATGGCGCCGAACAGGTGCTGGATGTGCCCGATGATTGGTCGCTGATGGAAGCCGCGCGGCGCGATGGCCTGGAAGGCATCGTCGCCGAATGCGGCGGCGGCGCCATCTGCGGTACGTGCCACGTGCAGGTGGATGCCGATTGGCACGCGCGGCTGGAGCCACCCGGCATGGCCGAGGAAGCGTTGCTTGAAGTGGTGCCCGAGCGCTGCCCGACCAGCCGTCTGTCCTGTCAGGTCATCATGACGCCCGAACTGGACGGCATCCGCGTGCGCGTGCCGTCATCGCAGCTCGAGCTGTAGCCAGCGCGTCCGAACCCCAAGGAGCAACCGCATGGCCGACAACAAATCCATCAACCTCGTCGATTTGCAACCCGGCGTGCGCGTGCGCATGGCGGGCGGCGCGTTGGCCGAGATCGTCGAGAACCCGCAGGACGGCTTCTGGCTGATTGTCCGGTACCTGGACAATCCGGCCGAACCCGCGCTGGTCGACGCTGGTGAGCAGCAGGTGTTTGCCACCGACGTCGAAGCAATCGAACCCTGAACCCTCTGGAGCCCCCATGAATCAAAAACCCAAAGTCATCGTGTCCGCGCCCGTGCCGCCCGATCTGCGCGAGCAGCTGGCCGAGCGTTGCGAAATCGTCGAAGTGCCCACCGGACAGAATCCGGGCGAGGTGCTGGACGCGGATGCGCGCGCGAATATCGAAGGCATGGTCTGCACGGTGCGCACCAAGGTCGATCAAGCCTTGCTGGACGCCTTGCCCGCGCTGAAGGTCAGCTCGAACTTCGCCGTGGGATTCGATAACGTCGATCTGGCGGCCGCCACACAGCGCAAGGTGCTGATCTGCAACACGCCCGGCGTGCTGGATGGCGCGGTGGCCGACGTGACGATCGGCCTGATGCTGTGCCTGTCGCGCAACCTGGTGGCGGGCGACGCCTTCGTGCGCAGCGGCGCCTGGACCAAGGGCGCCTTTCCGCTGACGCGCGACATCCGCGGCAAGACGCTGGGACTGCTGGGCATGGGACGCATCGGCCGTGTCGTGGCCCGCGCGGCGCAGGCCTTCGACATGAAGGTCATCTATCACAACCGCCGCGAAGATCCGCAGGCCGAAGGCCTGGCGACCTATGTCGAGCGCGACGAACTCTTCAAGTCGTCTGACGTGCTGAGCGTGCACATCCCCCTGTCCGCGGAAACGCGCCATTCCATCGGCAAGCGCGAGCTGAGCTTGATGAAGCCAACGGCCTACCTGATCAACACGGCGCGCGGCCCGGTCATCGACGAGGCGGCGCTGATCGACGCGTTGCGCGCCGGCACCATCGCGGGTGCGGGGCTGGATGTGATGGAGCAGGAACCGCTGCCGGCCGACAGCCCGCTGTGCGCCTTGCCGAATGTGGTGCTGCAGGCCCATGTGGGCAGCGCCACGCACGAAACGCGGCGCGCGATGATCGACTTGGCGGTGGCCAACCTGATGGATGCACTGAGCGGAAAGACGCCGCAGGCGATGGTCAACCCCGAGGTCTGGCAGGCGCGCGCCTGACGCGTCCGCCAGGCAAAGCCACGGGCCGATGAACGAAGGCCCGCAAGGTGGGGCCGCGAAGGTGGGGCCGCCGAGGTGGGGTCGCCGAGGCAGCCCCGCCTTCGCGGCCCCTTATCCTATTTCCCGCCGTAATCCACCACGATCCCCGCCTGCTGCGCGACCTCGGTCCAGCGCTTGAGTTCCGCCTTTGAAAACGCCTGGAACTGCGCCGCGTCGCGCAGCTTGGGTTCGAAGCCGGCGTTGATGATGCGGGTTTGGTATTCCGGCGCGGCCAGTCCCGTGACGATGGTGTTGGACAGCTGCGCAATGATCGCCGGATCAACCTGCGCGGGCGCATACATGCCCAGCCAGCTCGTCACGTCGAAGTCCTTCATGCCCTGTTCCTGCATGGTCGGCACGTTGGGCAGCTGGCGCGCGCGGTAGGCGCTGGTCACGGCCAATGCCTTCAGGCGCTTGCCATCCACCATCGGCAGCGTGGGCGGCAGGTTCATGAAACAGAGATCCAGGTCGCCATTGGCCGTCCCGACCAGCGCCTCGCTGGCGCCCTTGTACGGCACGTGGTCGAACTTCAATCCGGTGCGCATGGCAAAGAGCTCGGCCGTCATCTGCGACGAACTGCCGACCCCGTTGCTGCCATACAGCGGCTTGCGCTTGGTGGCGCGCAGGTATTCGATCAGTTCGGGCACCGTGTTGGCGGGGTGGTCCACGCGCACGACCAGAGCGTTGACGAACTCGGCCACCTGGGCGATGGGAAGAAGCGCGGTGGGGATGTCGATCGGCAGGCCGCGCAGCGTGGCGGGCGGCAGCACGTTGTGGCCCAGGCCCCCCGTGGTGAGGGTGTAGCCGTCAGGCCGTGAGGCAGCGGCCGCCTGCGTGCCGATGACCCCGCCGGCGCCGGCGCGGTTTTCGATCACCACGCTCTGGCCGTACTTGGCGTAGAGCAGGTCGCCCACCAGCCGTCCTGCAAGGTCGGTGGCGCTGCCTGGTGTGGAAGAGACGATGATCTTGATGACGCGGGACGGATACGGCCCGCTCTGTGCCCAGCTTGCGCCGGTAAGGTGCAGGCCGGCTGCGGCCCCCATCAGCTTCAACGCACTACGACGTTTCATGACGACTTCCCCTTGGGTTATAGACCTACTGCTTCACGTGCTGCTCCAAAAAATGTGATCCGGACTTTGTACGATAAACATATTTCTCGTACGGTACGGGCCACGCGAGAGCACGCAAATTGCGGCTTACCCTAGGGGAGTCGTTTTGGGCCTTGCGGCCCGGTTATCAGCGCACCGGCCAGCCGTACATCAGCCCGCCGTTGCGGTACGACGCATTCAGCCCGCGCTCGAGTTTCAGCGGGCTGTTCGGGCCCAGGTTCTTCTCGAAGCTCTCGCCATAATTGCCGACGGTCTTGATGATGTTGTAGGCCCACTTGTCATCGACGCCCAGGTTCTTGCCCATGCCCGGCGTCACGCCCAAGAGTCGCTGGATGTTCGGGTTGGTGCTTTTCAGCATCTCGTCCACGTTCTTGGACGTGACGCCGTATTCCTCGGCTTCCAGCATGGCGTTCATGGTCCAGCGGACCAGGTTGAACCATTGCTCGTCGCCCTGGCGAACCATCGGGCCCAGCGGTTCCTTGGAGAAGTTCTCCGGCAGGATGTCGTACTTTTCCGGGTTCTCCAGGTTGCTGCGCGCGGCGGCCAATTGCGACTTGTCGCCCGTGAAGGCGTCGCAGCGGCCCACGGCGAAGGCGCGGATGATCTCGTCCAGGCGCTCCACGACGACCGGCTTGAAGTTGACGTTCTGCGAGCGGAACCAGTCCGCGAGGTTCAGTTCGGTGGTGGTGCCGGGCTGCACGCAGACGGTGGCGCCTTCCAGTTCCTTGGCGCTCTTCACGCCCAGGGACTTGTTCACCATGATGCCCTGGCTGTCGTAGTAGTTCACGCCCACGCCAATCAGGCCCAGCGTCGTGTCGCGGGTCAGGGTGAGCGTGGTGTTGCGGGTCAGGACGTCGACTTCGCCGGATTGCAGGGCGGTAAAGCGCTGGACCGCGCTGATCGCCTGGATCTTGGCCTTGGACGCGTCGCCGAACAGGGCGATGGCCAGCGCGCGGCACAGGTCGACGTCAAGGCCGATCCAGCCGCCCTTGCTGTCGTTCACGGAAAAGCCCGCGACGCCCGTGGATACGCCGCAATGGACAAAGCCCTTGCTCTTGACCGCCTCGAAGGTCGCGCCGGCGTGGGCGGTCCAGGACGAAATGAACAAGGCGGTTCCTGCCGCAGCCAGTTTGAGTGCTTTCATGGTGTCTCCGCGCCGCGTGGCGCATATTTATCGTTCAGCCGAAGGCTGAAGTGCGGCGCATAGTACCAGTGGGTCCGGGAGGGAGAATCAGGGAATTCCCGTTAAATCCGGGAGGCGGAATTTGATGGGGATAGAATCGGGCATGCCCGGCCTGCCGCCTGCTTCCAGGCCGCCAGCGGCCGGAAAATGCCCCACCGACACGCCAGCCTATGAATCGACATGACGACCCCGCAGGTCCAGACGACCGCCCCAGGCGCCCGTTCGCCTTCGTCAAGGCGCAGTTGCACGGCACCTGGACTGAGTTGACCCGGGTCAACGCCAGCGACCGCCGCTGGGAAATGCCGCTGGCCGCCGCGCTGTCGTCGGGTCTGCCGCTGATGGTGGGCGCGTATTTCGGGCGCATGGATTACGGACTGATGTCCAGCCTGGGCGGGATGGTGTTCCTGAGCCTGCCCAACGCCTCGTTGCAGATCCGCATGATGATGCTGCTGGCGGCATCCTTCGGCATGGTCGCCTGCTATGCGCTGGGCGCGCTGACGCAGTTCTGGCCGACCGCCACGATCGCGGCGCTGACGCTGATCGCAATGGTGGTGAACATGGTGTGCCGCTGCTATCGCCTGGGCCCGCCGGGCAGCCTGTTTTTCATCATGGCCACGGCGATCGCCGCCTACACGCCGGGCACCATCGAAGACGTGCCATTGCGCGTGGGCATGGTGGCGTTGGGTTGTCTGGTCGCCTGCCTGGTGGCCTTTGCGTATTCGCTGCACATGACGCGCGTGGCCCCGCCGCCGCCGCATGTCGAATTGCCCAAGCCCACGTTCGATTTCGTTGTGTACGACTCCGTCATCATCGGGCTGTTCGTCGGCATCTCATTGCTGGTGGCCGAACTGCTGCAACTGCAGCGGCCGTACTGGGTGCCTGTCAGTTGCCTGGCGATCATCCAGGGCGCCAGCCTGCGCGCGGCGTGGAGCCGGCAGATGCACCGCATCCTGGGCACCGCCGTGGGCCTGTGCGTGGCATGGGCGCTGCTCAGCCTGCCGCTCAACGTGTGGACGCTGAGCGTGGTGATGATGGCGCTGTCGTTCGGCATCGAAACGCTGGTGGTGCGCCATTACGCCAGCGCGGTGGCGCTGATCACGCCCTTGACCATCTTTCTGGCCGAGGCGCCGCATCTGGGGCAAGGCTATCCCGTCGATGTGATCGAGGCGCGCTTCGTGGACACGGCGCTCGGGGCATTCATCGGCGTGCTTGGCGCCGTGCTGCTGCACAGCCAACGCATCCGCCCGACGCTGTCGCGCTGGATGCGCGCGGTGCTTCCCCAGCGGGTGAATTGACCGTCGTCCTGCCCCGGCTGGACGCCGCGGAGGTCGATTTTCCCTGCCGGCTCGGATAGGATGGGCGTTTGCGCAACCTGGAGGCACTCATGGATTGTTCTGTTGAAGGAAAGGTCGCGTTCGCCGACGGTCATTCGTATCACTTCGCGACCGTCGACGCGGCGCTGGCATTCGCGGAGTGTGTCAAAAGCACCCAGAATCCCGCCCAATGCGCCGCCACGCATGGCAGCACCAGTCAGGTCAAGCTGGAAGACGTCGCCGCGCAGGAAGCAGCGGAGCGGCGTGAACAGGAACCCGGCGCGGGGACTTGAATGTCTTGATGCGGCGCGGGTGTCAGCCCTTCGCGGCGGATTTCGCGCCGGCACTTCGCCGCCGCCCGCGCGGCGGCGCCGCATCATCCCCCCCTTCGCCGGCCAGATACGCCTGCACCAACGTGATGATCCGTTCCGCCGTAGGCGACAAGCTGCGCCGGGCGCGATGGATGACGCTGTAGGTCAGCGGACCTGACGCCGGGTAGGGCAGCGGCAACGGCACAAGCGTTCCTTGTGCCAGTTCGGCGACGATGGCCTCGCGCGTGCAGAACAGCACCACGTCGCTTCCCACGGCTACGTCGCGCAGCGCGCTGACGCTGTCGCATTCAAACGCAATCGGCAGTTCATCCACGCCCGCCACCTGATACAGCTTGGCCAGATACTCCCGCGCGCGCTGCGGCAGGTCGGTGGCGGCCAGGCGATATTGCGCCAAGGCGGCGCGCAGCTTGGGTTTTCGCACCGATTGCAGCGGATGCCCGGCCCGCACGAAAAGGCCGCCGTGCTGCGGCGGCAGCGCACGCACGATGAAGTCGGCCGGCGGCGGCAGGCTGTGCGTCACCGCCACGGCAAAGTCCAGCTTGTCCTGCAACAGCTTGTCGAGCAGGCGCTGCCAGCTTTCGATCTCGACATGCACGCTCAGGCCGGGATGATCGTGCGCCAGGCGGACCAGCAGCGGCGACAGAAACCCCGCCGCCGGAAAGGCCCCGACGCCGAAGCTCACGCGTCCCGTGTCGTGGCCCCTCATCAATTCGGCCTCGCGCCGAAGGGCGAGGACATCGCCCAGGATGCGGCGCGAACGATCGAGAACCATTTTTCCCGCCTGCGTCGGCGTCACGCCGATCGACGCGCGATCCACCAGCACCAGGCCCAGCGTCTCTTCAAGGGACTGGATGCTGCGCGTCAGCGCCGACTGCGTCAGATGCAGCCGCTGGGCCGCCCGTGAGAAGTGCCGCTCTTCGGCAAGGACGGAAAAGTGCTGGAGCGAACGAATCGTCAGGCCCATGTATTTTTCTCATCGGAATTGCGCCAAATATGCAATTGATTCGAGTCAATTGCAAGACTAAAACAGCTTGACCACGGGTCGGTGAAAACGCTGCAAGAACCCGGGAAAACACGACACAGAGCGCTGCGCGGCCCCGCGACACGCCAACCTCGCAGGAGGAGACAACATGAACCGCAAGCCGATCTTCCATCTGGCGGGCTGGGCCGCCGCGCTGAGCATGCTGGCCTGTACGGCCGCCGTCGCGGCGCCGTCCCCGCAACCCGACGCCTGGCCCGCCGCGGGCAAGCCGATACGCATGGTCGTGCCATTCCCGGCAGGGTCGGGGTCGGATTCGCTGGCGCGCATGCTGGCGGCCAAGGTATCGCAGCAGACGGGCGCTTCCATCATCATCGACAACAAGCCGGGCGCGGGCACGATGATCGGCGCGCAGGACGTCGCGCGCGCCAAGCCGGACGGCTATACGCTGCTGTACACCATCGTGGTCACGCATACGCAGAATCCGCACCTCTACAAAAAGCTGCCGTACGACCCGGTCAAGGACTTCACGCCGGTGTTGCAGGCGGTCAGATCGGCCACCGTGCTGGTCGCCAACAACAACGCGCCGTTCTCCACGACGGCCGAGCTGATCGCCTACGCCAAGGCAAACCCCGGAAAACTCAACTACGCCTCGTACAGCGCCGGATCGACCTCGCACCTGAATGGCGAGATCCTCAAGATGAAAACGGGTACCGACATCGTCCACGTCCCGTACAAAGGCACCGCCGACGCCAGCCGCGCACTCTTGGCGGGCGACGTACAGGTTTACTTCGACGGCACCGCCACGGCGGTCGAGAACGCCCGCGCCGGCAAGGTCAAGCTGCTGGGCCCGGCCACGGACCGGCGCTTGAGCGTGCTGCCCGAGCTGCCCACGTTGGAAGAGCAGGGGATCGAGGGACTGAACATCGTGGGCTGGCAAGGCATCTTCGGTCCGGGCGACATGCCGCCCGCACTGGCCGAGCGCGTCGCCCAGGTGTTTCGCGCCGCGCTGGAGACCCCCGAAATCACCCAGACCATCCTGTCGCAGGGCAACGAGGTCAGCGGCGCGGGTCCCAAGGAATTTTCGGCCATCGTGCAGCGCGACAGCGCGCGGTGGGGCGACGTGATCCGCCGGATCGGGCTGGTATTGGAATAAGGCTGACGGGCCCGCGGGCCCCGGGAGACAACGATGCACGATGTAGTGATACGCGGCGGCACGCTGGTGGACGGTTCGGGCGCCAGCGCCCGGGTGGGTGATCTGGCCATCGACGGCGGCAGGATCGTCCAGGCCGGCGGCAAGGCGGGCGCGGCGCGGCGAGAAATCGACGCGGCGGGTGCGCTGGTGACGCCGGGGTGGGTCGACATCCATACCCATTACGACGGCCAGGCGACATGGGACCCGTATCTCAGTCCCTCGACATGGCATGGCGTCACCACCGCCATCATGGGCAACTGCGGCGTGGGCTTTGCGCCGGTCAAGCCCGACCGGCGCGAATGGCTGATCAAGGTGATGGAAGGCGTCGAGGACATTCCGGGCTCGGTACTGTCGGAAGGCATCGAATGGGACTGGGAGACGTTCCCCGAGTACCTGGACGCGCTGGACCGGCGGCCCAAGGCGCTGGACATCGGCGCGCAGATTCCGCACAGCGCGGTGCGCGCGTACGTGATGGGCGATCGCGCCATTCATCACGACGAGGCCTCGCCCGCGGACCTGCTGGCCATGCGCGAGGTCGTGCGCGCCGCCTTGCAGGCGGGCGCGGTCGGCTTTTCAACGTCGCGGACCTTCCTGCACAAGTACGACGAGCGCAAGTATCCGCCAGGCACGTTCGCCACCGGCGAAGAGATCAGCGCGCTGGGATCGGTCATGGGTGAAGTCGGCCACGGCGTGTTCCAGATGACGGCCAACCATCCCGCGATGGAAGGCGAGATCCCCTGGCTGGAGCAGCTCGCCCGCCACAATCGACTGCCCGTGCTGTTCAACCTTCAGCAGACCGATGGCGCGCCAGATGTCTGGAAGCAGATCGTGCGCACGCTGGACAAGGCGCGCGACGAGGGCGTGCCGCTCATGGCTGGCATCAGCGGCCGGCCGCTCGGCATCCTGTTCTCCTGGCAGAGCTCGCTGCACCCCTTCATTGCCCATCCGACCTATCAGGCGCTGCACGCGCTGCCCCTGCCGGAAAAGCTCGCGCAGCTGCGCGATCCGCAGGTCCGTCAGAAAATCATGAGCGAGCAGCGCGGCCTGCTGGACCGCCGGGCCGAAACGCTATTCAGCAGCTTTCACAAGATCTACCGGCTGGGCCAGGATCCCGACTACGAACCGCTGCCCGAAGACAGCGTGGCTGCCATGGCGGCGCGCACCGGGCGCCCGCCGCTGGAGCTGGTGTACGACCTGATGCTGGAGAACGACGGCCGGGCGATTCTTTATTACCCGTCCTTTAACTACGCCTATGAAAACCTGGATCACCTGCACCAGTTGATGCAGCACGCCAATACCGTGAACAGCCTGTCCGACGGCGGCGCGCATTGCGGCTACATCTGCGATGTCAGCATGCCGACCTTCATGCTCAGCCATTGGACGCGAGATCGCCGCCGCGGCCCGCTGTTGCCGCTGGAACACGTGGTGCGCCGGCAAACCCGCGATACCGCGCTGGTGTATGGCTTGCACGATCGTGGGCTGCTGCAGCCCGGCTACAAGGCCGACATCAATGTCATCGATCCCGATGCGCTGAAGGTCCACTGCCCGGAAATGGTGTTTGACCTGCCGGGCGGCGGGCGCCGGCTGGTGCAGCGTGCCGATGGTTACGCGGCCACGCTGGTCAACGGCCTGCCGATCTTCGAACGCGGCCAGGCCACGGGCGAGCTGCCAGGCAAGCTGCTGCGCGGCGCCGGACCGCAACGCGGCTAAGCATCCGGGCATTCCCGAATATATTGATTGCACCGATTAATCCACTGGAATTTCTCATTTGTGGCGCACGATTGCGCTCCCTATGATCGGCAGGGTTGCTTCACCAGCAACCCAAAAATCAAGGGGAAAAAAATGAAGAAGTGGAAACTGGCTGGCGCGGCCCTGGCCGTACTGTCCTGCGTGGCCACGGCCTCGGGTGCGCAAACCGCCTATCCGAAGGGCCCGGTCACGCTGGTCGTGCCTTTCGCGCCCGGCGGGTCGACGGACGTGATCGGACGGCTCCTGGCCGAGCGGCTGGCGGTGGCGCTCAAGCAGCCCGTAGTGGTTGAAAACCGCTCGGGCGCGGGCGGCAACATCGGCGCGGCCATGGTGGCCAAGTCCGCGCCCGATGGCCAGACGCTGCTCTTTGGCACGACAGGCATCCTGGCCATCAACGAGTTCCTGTACAACAACCCAGGCTACAAGGCCGACCGCGACCTGAAGCCGGTGGCGTACACCGCCTCCATCAGCAACGTGCTGATCGTGAACAACGACATGCCGGTGTCCAGTGTGGACGACCTGATCAAGCTGGCCAAGGCCAACCCCGGCAAGTATTCCTTTGCGTCCTCGGGCGCGGGCAGCTCCACGCACCTGTCGGGCGAATTGTTCAAGAACATGGCGGGCGTGGACCTGATGCACGTGCCGTACAAGGGCAGCGGCCAGGCGCTGGTGGACCTGGTCGGCGGCCAGATCAACATGATCTTCGACAATGCCCCGTCGGCGGTGCCGCTGGCGCAATCCGGCAAGGTCAAGGCGCTGGCCGTCACCAGCACCACGCCGCTGTCGGTGCTGCCGGGGATCCCGCCGTTGACCGAGGCGGGCCTGAAGGGATACGAGTCCCTGTCCTGGACCGGCGTGGTCGCACCCGCCGGCACGCCGCAGGCCGTGGTGGACCGGCTCAACAAGGAGGTCAACGCGATCCTGGCCGACGAGACCGTGCGCAAGAAGCTCACCGATCTGGGCGCGCAGGCCACGGGCGGCTCGCCCCAGGACTTCACCGCGCACATCGAAGCCGAACGCGCCAAATGGGGCAAGCTGGTGAAGGAAGCGAAGATCGCGGTGCAGTAGCCACCGGCGTGGGTGTCCGGCGCCCTTGCAGAAAAGTTGTCTGACACCCTTGCCGCAGCGGTTCAAGATGCAGACCGACTGCCATGGGTGTCAGACACCGGTGGTCACCTTCACCCCCGCCGGCACTGGCTTTTCGTTGATCACGTCCCGCATGTACTGCAGGAAGAGCTCCGAACTCGCTGACAGCGACCGCAGCCGCCGCGTAATCAAACAGACCTCGCGCGACAGCCGGGGCGAACTCAATTCCCGAAACACGAACGTGCCCGGTTCGGCCCCCCGCGTCTGCGGCGGCGCGATGGAACTTGCCGCCAGCGCCGGCAGAATCGAGTAGCGCGCGCCGCCACGCAGCACGGCGTGTAGCGACGACGTCCGCGACACTTCATCGTGCTGCTGCTCAAAGAAACCCGGCTTGCCGGCATGCGCGCGCAGGAACGCCCCGATGCCCGTGTCCTCGGTAAACCCCACATATTCCGCCGGGTCCAGGTCAGCCCACTTCAAGGGCTTGGCGCCTTGCGCGTACGGATAGGACGCCGCGCAGATCACGCCGTAGCGGTCCTCGAACAGCGGCGTGTAGACCAGCTCGTCAAAGCCGTGGTGCGACGTCGAAATCGCAAAATCGATGTCGCCATTGGCGATCATCTTTTCCACCTGTTCCGAGCCGGCGTCGTGCAACGAGAACGTGATCTTGGGATAGGCCTGGCGGAACGCCGCGATGGCGTCGCCCAGGAAGTAGTTGGTGACCGACGCCACCACCGCGATCCGCACATGCCCCTGACGCCCTTGCGACAACGCTTCCAGGTCGCTCAAGGCGCCGTCGAACTGGCTGAGGATGCGCTCGGCTTCGGCCTTGAAGCGCGCGGCCTCCGGCGTCATCGCCACGCGCCGTGTGCTGCGGTCAAACAGCTTGACGCCTACCGCGTCTTCGAACTGCTGGATCGTCGCCGTCAGCGAAGACTGGGTAAGGAACAATTGCGACGCGGCAACGGTGAACGAACCCGTGTTGGCCACGGCGACGAAGCTGCGAAAGTGCCGCAGGGTGATGCTGCGTTTTGCCGTCATGCTCCCCACCGTTTTATATATTGGTGAAACCGAATAATAAGCAAAAACCAACAATTTGTAGTGAAGAAAACCGCGCTCTAGAATTTCCTTCGATCTGGCGCATCGCGCCGTCTCCACCGCACGCAGCAGGGAGCGAACTGAAATGAGCGCCGCAGGCGTATTGCCCACATGAGCACACCACAATCCTTGCGCATCCTCATGTCCGCATCGACGCGAGAGCGGATCGGCGACGCTATCAGCCAGGCCCTGGACGGGCGCCCCTTCGAACCCGTCATTGCGGCCCAGGCGCACGGCAATGAGCCGGCGGATGTGGATGTTGCCTTCATCTCGCGCGACGTGACGGGCCTGTCGACCAAACATCGCGTCCTCGAACCGCTGGAGGCGTTTTACGTCACGCTGCGCCGGTCGCCGAAGCTGGCCTGGGTGCACGTGCATTCGGCGGGCGCCGACCGGCCGATCTTCGGCGAACTGAAGGCGCGCGGCGTGCGCGTCACGACGTCGTCCGGGGCCAATGCGCAGGTGGTGGCGCAGACGGCGCTGGCCGCGATCCTGTCGCTGGCCCGCGAGTTTCCCCGCCTGTTCGACGCGCAGCGGGCGCGCACGTGGACACCACTGATCGGGGGATTGCTGCCCCGCGACCTGGCCGGGCAGACCGCCGTGATCGTGGGGTGGGGGCCGATCGGCCAGACGCTAGCCAGGTATCTGCGGGTGTTGGGCCTGAACGTCATCGCCGTGCGCAGCGCGGCCACGCCGCCCGCCGAAGGCTTTGAAACCTACGCGTTCGAGGATCTGGCACGCATTGCCGGACGCGCCGACTGGCTGGTGTTGGCCTGTCCTTTAAGCGATCGCACACGCGGGCTTGTAGATGCGCGTGTGCTCGCCGCCATGGCGCCGCACGCCCGGCTCGTCAACGTGGCGCGTGGCGAGATCGTCGCTGAAGCCGATCTGATCGACGCCCTGCGCGCAAAGACGCTGGCAGGCGCGTACCTGGACGTGTTCGAACACGAACCGCTGGATGCCGAATCGCCGCTATGGACGCTGCCCAACGCATTCGTCACGCCGCATTCGGCAGGCCACTCGGATGGCAACGAGGCGCGCGTGGACCGGATCTTTCTTGATTACCTGCGGCAGTGGCGGCAGTAACGCCAGCCTGATTGCACCCGCACCCCACCTGCTTGCAACCCGTCAATTCCAGGACCTTCCATGATCCAGACCGCCGCGCGCATCCAGCGCATCAAACCCTCGCCCAGCTCGATGGCGGGCCAGCGGGCCCGTGAACTGCGCGCCACCGGCCGCGATATCGTCGCGCTGACGGCCGGCGAGCCCGACTTCGATACGCCCGACAACGTCACGCAGGCGGTCGTGCGCGCGATGGCGCAATCGCGCACCAAGTACACCGACGTGGGCGGCACGCCGGAGCTCAAGGCCGCGATCCGCGAGAAATTCCGGCGCGACAACGGCCTGGACTACGCCGCCAGCGAAATCATCGTCGGCAACGGCGGCAAGCAGATCATCTTCAACGCGCTGCTAGCCACCGTTGAAGAGGGCGACGAGGTGATTGTGCCCACGCCGTACTGGGTGTCGTATCCCGACATCGTGCTGCTGGCGGGCGGCACGCCGGTCTTCGTGGCCTGCCCGCCCGCGCAGGGATTCAAGCTGCAGCCCGCCGACCTGGACAAGGCGATCACGCCCCGCACGCGCTGGGTAATCCTGAATGGGCCCAACAACCCCAGCGGCGCGGCCTATTCGCGCGAAGAGCTGCTGGCGTTGGCTGACGTCCTGCGGCGCCATCCGCATGTCTGGTTGATGTCTGACGATATCTACGAACACATCCTGTACGACGGCCGGCAGTTCGCCACCTTGGCGCAGGTGGCGCCGGACCTGAAGGCGCGCACGCTCACCATCAACGGCGTGTCCAAGGCCTATGCGATGACCGGCTGGCGTATCGGTTACGGGGCGGCGCCGGCCGGCCTGATCAAGGCGATGACCAAGCTGCAGTCGCAGAGCACGTCCAACCCGTCTTCGATCAGTCAGGCGGCCGCGCAGGAAGCGCTGTCCGGCCCGCAGGATTTCATGGCCGAACGCACCCGCATCTTCCAGACGCGCCGCGACATGATCGTGGCCAGCCTGAACCGCATCGACGGCATCGACTGCCACATGCCGGAAGGCGCGTTCTACGTGTTTCCGTCGTGCGAAGGGCTGCTGGGCAGGACGACGCCCGCGGGCAAGCAACTGAAGACCGACGAAGACTTCATCATGTACCTGCTGGACGAGGAGAACCTGGCGGTGCTGCAAGGCGCGGCGTACGGGGTGTCGCCGTTCTTCCGGATCTCGTACGCGGCGTCGATGGAACAGTTGGAAGAGGGCTGCGCGCGCATCAAGCGCGCTTGCGCGAAGCTGGGGTAAGGCGCGGGGGCGGGCGTTGGCGCCAGATGATTAGGCTGCCGCCCCGCAATACGGGCAGTCGGATTCACCGGGCTGCGCGGGCGCCATCCGTCCAGCAGCCGGCTTTCCGGGCGCGGGCCGCACGTCAGTGGGCAGGGCGGCGTCGCCGCCGTGCCCGCCATGAAAACACTCGTGCGCCAGCCACTGGCTCAGCCGTTCGTAGCTTTCCATGTTGCTGCGCCAGTTCGGCGCGCAAAGATAATAGCCAAGCGGGCTTTCGAACGTCCGGTCGAAAATGTCCACTAGTTGCCCGGTGGCCAGTTCCTTTTCGATCAGGCAATGCGGCATCAGCGCCACGCCAAAGCCGGAAGACGCGGCCTGGATAATCATCGAAAACAGATTGAAGCCCGGGCCGAACCGTGCGCGGTCATAATCGCCCAGGTAGGTCGAGAACCAATATTCCCAGGACAGCGGAATCTCGATGTGCTGCAGCAGCGTGCATTGCTTGATGTCTTCGAGGCTGCCGATGGGGTGCTGATCCAGATATTCCCGCGAGCACACCAGACGGGTTTCACGGCCCGTCAGGTATTTGGCGTCGCCATCGTGCCAATCGCCATACCCATATTGGATCGACGCATCGAAATCGAGCTCGGTGCTTTTGTAATCCGCCACGCTGTAGCGCACGAAATTGATGGAAATGTCCGGGTTGACCTCGCGGAACGTCTTTAAGCGCGGAAACAGCCATTGCGCCGCAAAGGTGGGCGCGGCCGATACGTTCAGGGATTTTGCCGACTGCTGCGTCGCCATGACCTGTGACGTGGCGCTTTCCAGGGTATGCAGGGCCGGCCGGATCAGGCTGAGATAGGTGGCGCCCATGCGGGTGAGTTGCAGCCCATTGGTGCCCCGGATGAACAGCGCATGCCCCAGGTAGCTTTCCAGCGTGGCGATATGCCGGCTGATGGCGCTTTGCGTGACGAACAGTTCCTTGCCCGCCTTGGAAAACGACAAGTGCCGGGCCGCCGCGGAGAATGCGTTCAACTCGGAAAGGGTGGGGCAGCGACGTCTCATAGGGGGGTATGAGTAATGCTCATAAGGCTGTTCAAATTTGTGTCGAACGCATAGGGGGAGACCCGGTATCGGACCCCCGAATTGTACCGGTAGAGTTCGGCATGCCGTGATTTCCCGGCGTTTTGAACTGTTTACGTGGTCGATTTATGAAGCCGGTTGTCATCAAGAATTGCAGGATCCTCAATACCCGAACCTTGGCCCTTGAAGCCGCCGCGACCGTGCTGGTCGAGGATGGCGTGATCACCCGCATTGGCGCCGATGAACCGGCTGCCGCGGATGCGCAGGTGGTGGACGCCAAGGGCATGACCCTGATGCCCGGCATGATCGACTGCCACGTGCACGTTGTGGCGTCGTCGTTCAACCTGGGCCGCGTCGCGTCCCTGCCCAACGCGCTGGCGCTGCTGCGCGCGCTGCCCATCATGCAGGGCATGCTGGACCGCGGCTTCACGTCCGTGCGCGACGCGGGCGGCGCGGACTGGGCGCTGGCGCAGGCGGTGCTGGACGGCACCATCGACGGCCCTCGTCTGTTCTGCTCAGGCAAGGCCTTGTCCCAGACCGGCGGCCACGGCGACTTCCGCCAGCGCAACGACGAACTCGATCCGTGCCCGTGCTCGGTCAAGATCGGCAACATCGGGCGTGTGGTCGACGGCGTGGACAACTGCCGCTTGGCCGTGCGCGAGGAAATCCTGAAGGGCGCCACGCAGATCAAGGTCATGGCGTCTGGCGGCGTGGCCTCCCCCAACGACCCCATCCAGAACCTGGGCTTCTCCGAGGCCGAGCTCATCGCCATCGTCGAAGAGGCCAATAACGCCAACACCTACGTGATGGCCCACGCCTACACCCCGCGCGCCATCACGCGCGCCGTGCGTTGCGGCGTGCGCACCATCGAGCACGGCAACCTCGTCGACCGCGAGGCCGCCGAGGTCATGAAGGAACATGGCGCCTACATGGTGCCCACGCTGATCACCTACGAAGGCCTGGCCAACGACGGCGAGCGCTACGGCCTGCCGCTGGACTCGGTCAAGAAGATCGCCACCGTGCGCACGCAAGGCCTGACCGCGCTGGTGATCCTGGACGAAGTCGGCGTGAAGATGGGCTACGGCAGCGACCTGCTGGGCGAGACCCATTACATGCAGTCCGACGAACTGGTGCTGCGCAGCCGCGTGCTGGGCAATGCCAAGGTCATCCAGCAGGCGACGCTGATCGGCGCCGAGATCCTGAACCAGGAAGGCCTCCTGGGCGAAGTGTGCGAAGGCGCCTACGCCGATCTGCTGCTGATCGATGGCAATCCGCTGGACGACATCGAACTGCTGACCAAGCCCGATTCGATCAAGCTCATCATGAACCGCGGCCTGCTGCACAAGAACGCCTGCTGACGGTCCCCTTCCTTTTATCTCCGGAACTTCCCCATCATGTTTTCCGTATCCGACCGCCTGGAGCGGTTGCCCTTCAGCAGCTTTCATTTCCGGCTGCTGATGATCGGCGGCCTCGGGCTCGCCTTCGAAGCACTGGACGCCGGCATCATCGCCTTCATCATTCCCTCGCTGCGCACGCAGTGGGGCCTGACCACCGGCCAGATCGGCTGGATCGCCAGCAGCACGTACGTCGGCTTCCTGGTCGGCGCGCTGTTCTCCGGCATCCTGGGCGACCGCTACGGCCGCAAGAAGATCATGATGTGGGCGCTGCTGCTGTTTTGCGTCGCCACGTTCGTGAACGCCTTTGCGCGCAACTATCACGAGTTCTACATCCTGCGCATGATCGCCGGCATCGGCATGGGCGCGGAAGGCGCCATCATCGCGCCGTACCTGGCCGAGTTCGTCAGCAGCAAGTACCGAGGCCGGTTCACCGGCGCGCTGGCGGGCTTCTTCTCGTTCGGCTTCGTGATGTCGGCGCTGCTGGGCTACTTCATCGTGCCGATGAGCGACGACGGCTGGCGCTACATCATGATCATCGCTTCGGTGCCGGTCGTGTTCCTGCTGTGGTGGCGCAAGTCGCTGTTCGAGTCGCCCCGCTGGCTTGAGCACACCGGCCAGACTTCCGAGGCCAACCGCATCTGCGAAGCCATCGAAGCCGAAGTGCAGCAAAGCACCGGCCGCCCGCTGCCCACGCCTGTCGCCACGCGCAAGGCTGCGTCCTCGCCCGCAGACCAGCAGACCGCCATGGCCAAGCTGGCGTCGCTGTTCTCCAAGCAATACCTGGGCACCACCGCGCTGGTGTGGGTGTTCTGGATCACCGTGCTGTTCTGCTACTACGCCTTCCTGGTGTGGATCCCCAGCCTGCTCGTCGAGCGCGGCTTCACCATCACCAAAAGCTTCTCGTACACGATCCTGATCTACCTGTCGCAGATCCCGGGCTACTTCTCGGCCGCGTACTTCAACGACAAGATCGGCCGCAAGTACACGATCCTGGCGTACATGCTGCTGTCGTGCCTGTCGGCGCTGGGCCTGGCGCTGGCTAGCGGCGAGCATCAGATCATCATGCTGAGCATGCTGCTGTCCTTCGGCATGAACGGTGTGATCGCCGGTCAATACACCTACACCGCCGAAATCTATCCCACGTCGATCCGCGCGACCGGCATGGGCGCGGCCTCCGCCTTTGCCCGCATCGGCTCCATTGCGTCGCCCACCATCGTTGGCGTGGCGTATCCGGTCCTGGGCTTTGCCGGCGTGTTTGCCATGATGACCGCGATCCTGCTGGTCGGCGGCCTGGGCATCCTGTTCTACGGCAAGAACACGCGTGGCGTCGTGCTCGAGGAAATCAACGCATGACCAAGGCTTCCGCATTCCACGCGTTGGGTGGCCACGCCCGGGATCTGGCGCTGGCCGGCGACCGGCAGGCGCAGTGGGGCGTGATCTCCAACCTGCTGCAAGACTGCTTCGGCCACAAGCTGTTTACGGCGCTGCTGTACTTGCAGGACCACAAGCTGATGAAGCGTCTGCACACGTCGGACGACACCATCAGTCCGCTCGGCGGCTTCAAGGCCACCGGCAACGGCCCGTGGTCACGGTTGGTGCTGGAAGAAGGGCGCCTGTATGTCGCCAGCAACGAAGACGACGTGCGCACCGTTTTCTCCGAAGCGCCGATGCTGATCGAGCGCGGGCTGCAGTCGGCGTTCAATATCCCGGTGCGGCACGCGGCGCGGGTGATCGGCTCGCTGAACATGCTGGCCGCGCGGCATGCCTATGACGATATCGATCCGGATCTGGCGGCGGTCGTGGCTGGGTTGTGCGCGCCCGTGTTCATCGAAGCGATGCAGGACGCGGCGTCCGCGGCAGCTAGCGTGGACCGTTCCGCGTTGGACAGCGTGTGAGTTGCGTAATGTGAGTATCCGTCCCGGTGCGGGACGATGTTTGCGGGCCGCTTTCGACGCGGCCCTTTTTTCGTCCGGAAACAGGGACGGCGACGGTTTTGCACATTGTTGCGGGAACTGGTCTGAATTGTTGCGTGTCACCGCGTTTTTGCAAGAGGGGGAGCGAGCTTTAGAAGTCTTTCGATGTGCGAGCTTGCGCGACGTCAAGAGAATGGTCGCTTTTTTTCGTGGCGGTTCGGCGTTGCTGCACTTGGCTGGCATCTGGCTTTCGGCATCTCCGAGGCCGCGCACGGGTTACGGAGCTTGCAATGCATTTCCCTCTTTCCCCGGTTGTCGCGGCGATTCTCGCCGCAACGATTCCGGCCTTTCCCTTGATGGTGTCGGCGGCGCCGACCGCGCCCATCGTTGTCGACGACCCGCTGGGCAATACGTCGTTGTTGTTGTTCCCTGGTTGGAATGTCACGGTCAGTACCGGAGAGGCAATCCGCGTCGACGGATCGGGCAATAGCGTCGAGGCAAGTGGCGTCTCGCTGATCGGAGAAGCCGACGGCCGGGGCGCGCACGCCCAGGGCGGCGGGACGATCCTGCTCACGGACAGTACCGTCCAGACGCAAGACGGCACCGCTTTGTCCGCGTCCGAGGTCAATAGTCTGGTGAGCGCCACCAACTCCCAGCTCTCGTCGATGGCAACCACCGTGCGGGCGGTGGATGGCGGCCGCATCGAGCTGAACGGCACAAATGTGTCCGGGGCAGGCGGGTTCGGAGCGACGATGCATGCGAGCGGAGGGCACATCACCGCAAAGAATCTTGAGATCACCAGCGTTGCTCGCAATGAGATCGAAAGCTATGCGGTGCGCGCGCAATCGGGCGGGCACGTCGAGCTAACGGATGTCATTGTGTCCAGCGTGGACGAATCGGGCACGGCAAGGACCGCGCTCATCTCGGTGCAGGATGCTGACTTCACGATGACCAACAGCCACACCAAGACAGGAATCGTACAGAGCGCTGCCTCGTCTCTGCATGTGTCAGGCAACTCCGTGGCGACCGTGACGGGAAGCGTCATTGAGGGCGCCATTACCGGCTCTGACGGTGCAACCCTGAACGTCGTCGACACGGTCTTGGGTGGGCCCAACGGCGTCTTCATTGGGGTGTACTTGTTGGGCAACTCGACAGCTACCGCGTCACTCGATAACGTGACGATCGGTAGCGAGGCCGTCGCCGTCACTGACGGTGTCGTCGGGCGGGCCAACCATGTGATCAACGCGAAGGACGTGGATATTCACGCCAGCCGGTACGGGATTCGCACTGTCAACGGGTCGGCTCAGGTTCAAGGAGGCACGCTGCGTGCAGGACAAGCCGGCCTGTATGCGTTTTCGGAGGATGACACGGCGCCATCGACGATTGCCGCCGTCGGCACGCATGTGCTGGCCGAAGCCACCAATGCGGTAGGGGCGAGCGCCGCCCAACGCGGCGCCCACGTTTCGCTGGACGGCGTCACGGTGGACGTGTCCGGCACAGGGGGAAGAGCGCTCCAGGCCACCGACGGGGCGCACATCGACGCCGTCAATTCCCAATTGAATGGCCAGTCCACAAACGCGACCGGCGCGCACTTGCTTGGAAACATCGGCGCCGGCGACACGGCTGTTTCGCTGAGCGAAACGCAAGTCATCATGACGGGTCAAAACGCAAACGGCGTGCAGAGCGTGCGCTACGAACCGCAGGGCGCCAACTCGCTCGTGCTGTCGAACGGCAGCGACCTTCAGACCCACGATGGCGTGGGGTTTCTCGTCAGGGGTGGAGATCACGACATCTCCGTCCAGAACGCCACGGTGATGACCCGATCCGGCGGCGACGAAGCCAGCGGCATCCTACTTAGAACGCAGGCGACTCCCAACGCGGGAATCGTCCCCGGGCAACCGTACCAGACGCAACGCGTCACCCTGAACGCCACAGACGCGCTCATGACGGGCGACGTGCTGACTTCCGACAGCGGCCGCGTCGACATTGGCCTGGCCAGCGGCACTGCGTGGACCGGCGCGGTGCGCGCGGGGCAGGGTTCGGTGGACAGCGTCAAGTTAGACGGCAGCAGCGTCTGGAACATGCGCGGCGATTCGGCCGTCAAGACCCTGACGAACGCGGGCGTCGTCCGGTTCGTGTCTCCCGATGCGCAATCTGGATTCAAGACGCTGACCGTCTCCGACTACATCGGCGGCGGCACCTTGGTCATGAATACCCAGCTGGGCGACGATACGTCCTTGACCGACCGGCTCGTCGTGGACGGCGGCGCGGTCACGGGCACCACCGGGCTGCGTGTCTTGAACGCCGGCGGCGCAGGCGCATTGACCACGCAAGGCATCCGGCTTGTGCAGGCCACCAACGGGGCCACGATTGCGGGCAATGCGTTTTATCTGGACGCGGACTCGACTGGCTTCCGGCCCTCAACCACTAGCCTGGCTCTAAATGGCTACGACTATTTCCTGGTTCAGGGCGGCACGGGCGGCGTGGCGTCCGATTGGTACCTGACGTCAACGACGCAGCCGGGAAGTGGCATTGAAACACCTCCGGGCAGTGGAACCGAAACGCCTCCCGGCAGTGGTACTGAGACGCCTCCCGGCAGCGGTACTGAGACGCCTCCGGGTAGTGGCACCGAAACGCCACCGGGCAGTGGTGTGACTACGCCTCCCGGCAGTGGCGGTGGCTCAACCGGTTCTACCCCGCCGGGATATCTGCAGAACGTCTCACCGGAAAACGGCGCGCATATCGGCAATCAGGTCGCGGCGACCCGGATGTTCGTGCATCGCCTGGCGGATCGGACCGTGGCGCAAATGTCGGCAGGTCAATCTGCGCCCGGCAGCGCGTCCCGGCAGGTGTGGGCACGTACTGAGGGCGCGCGGCACACCGGCATGAAGCTTAACGAAGGTCACGTCAGCATCGACACCGACACCGCCATGCTGCAGATGGGCGCCGACCTCGTGAGCACGCGACTGGGTCAGCAAGGCGTCCTCAAGGCAGGGGTCATGGCCGGGGCGGGCGATGCGCGCACGCACGCCACTTCCCAACTCATCCACCCGGGAACCGGCATGGCGATGCGTGCCGATGCCCGAGGCAAGGTCACTGGGTATTCGGTGGGCATCTATGCCACCGCTTACGCCGACGATGCCACCCGCTTGGGCGCATACGCCGATTCGTGGTTGCAGTTCGGCCGCTATTCCAACGAAATCAATAGCGAACTGGGCTCGGCCCGCTATCGCTCCAACACCTGGACCGCGTCGGTGGAAGCGGGATACGCGCTCAAGCCCTTCGCCGCCGATTCCGCGTTAGGTGAGATGGTCGTCGTGCCGCAAGCCCAACTGGCCTACACGCGATACGACGCCCAGGACGCTGTGCTGCCCAGCATGACGCTGAAAAACTCGCCCGCCAGTTCAGTCACTTCGCGCGTGGGTGTCCGCGCATACCCGCTTGGCAACGACGCCGCCACGTTCCCGGTGCGGCCTTATGTCGAAGCCAATTGGCTGCATAACTCGGGCAGCGCGAAAGCCAACGTGGGCGCATCGACGTTCCACGCAACGCCGATGCGGGACGCCGCTGAACTGCGAATCGGCGTGGCAGGCAATGTCCGCGAGTCGTGGCAGGTAAGCGGAGAGTTGTTTGGCCAGGCTGGAAACAGCGGTCAGCGGGGCTACGGCGGCATGCTGAATGTTGGGTATCGCTGGTAACCACAAACCGCGCAGGCCGCGCCGTGCGGGCGGCCTTTGCCAGCCGGGGCTGTCTGCGCTCCCACGTCAGGCACCCCGGCGGTTCACGCCGCGCGCTTGTTGAAGATCACCAGCGACACGCCGGTCAACACCAAGGCCGATGCCGCGATCAGCAACGCGGTCATCGGTTCGTCCAGGAACACCGTCCCGCCCAGCGCTGCCAGCACAGGCACGCTGAGCTGTACGGTGGCGGCGCGCGTCACGGTCAACTGCTTGAGCGCGGCGTACCAAAGGATGTAGCCCAGGCCCGAGGTCACCGCGCCAGAGGCGACTGCGTAGGCCGCGCCGGCGGTATCGAATCGAACGTGGGAGGCGGCCAATTGCGCAAGCAGCAGCGCCACCGCGACGGGCGCTGCCCGGATGAAATTTCCGGCCGTCGCGGCGGCCGGGTTCTTCGCGCCTCGGCCCAACAGCGAATAGATGCTCCATGCCACCCCGGACAGGATCATCAGCAATCCGTAAAACACCGGGGGCGCATTGGCGCTGGGCCACATCAACGCGACGAGTCCGGCAACCGCCAGCGCCGTGCCGGCCCATTGCATCGCCGCCAACCGTTCCCCGGCCACGAGGCCATACAGAATCATGCTGATTTGAATGGCCCCGAAGAGCAGCAGCGCACCCGTGCCCGCAGGCACATGCGTATAGGCATACGAGAAGGCGAGCGCATAACCCACCAGCGCCAGCGCGCCCGCCCACGTGCCTTCGACACGCCCGGTCTGCCGGCGAAGCGCCAGCACCAGGCACAGCATCAGCGCGCCCGACACGATGCGGATGGCGAAGAAGGTGGTGGGATCAATGGCCGTCTGCTTGAGCGCGACCCGGCAAAGCAGCGAGTTGCCGGCAAAGGCCAGCATAGCCAATAGCGTGAGCGCGAAGAGGCGGAAGGTCATGGCGAAGGACGCGGCTGCCGCTTCCTTTACTGCGCGGCCTGGGCGGTTTCGCGGAACCGCTGCACCAGCGCGGACCCATCCTCCGAACGATACGCCAGCAATACCTGGCTTTGCGCATCCGGCGTGTCCAGCTCGCGATAGGCCACGCCGGGAATGCCCGTCTTCATGTAGGTGTCGGGCAGGATCGAGATGCCCATTCCTGCCGCCACCAGGCCGATGATGGTCGCGCCTTCGCGCGCTTCCTGGCCCACTTGCGGGGCAAAGCCCGCGCGGCTGGCCAGCACGCCCACGTGGTCGAACAAGCCGCAGCCCAGCCCGCGCGGGAACAGGATGAAGGACTCGTCCGCCAGGTCGGTCATCGACAACGGCGCGTTGCGGCGCGCCAGCGGATGCGATTGGGGCAGGGCGGCCATGAGGCGGTCGGTCCACAGCGGCAGCGTCGCGATATTGGGCGGCGGCACGAACAGGATGGACGGGCGCAGAAAGCCCACGTCGATGTCCTTGGATGCCAGTGCGCGCAGTTGCTGTCCGGTCGACTGGTGGCTCAAGTCCACACCCACGCCCGGAAAATCCGTGCGAAAGGCATGCACGATGCGGGGAAACGCGTCGAACATCGGCACAGACGCCGTGAATGCCACGCGGATCTCGCCGGTTTCTCCCAACGCGGACTGCCGCACGACCTCGCCCGCGCGTTCCAGGTGCGCCAGCGCGCGGCGCGCCTGGTCCAGGAACAACGCGCCCGCCTGCGTCAGTTCCACGCTGCGGCTCGTGCGCGTCAAGAGCGGCGACCCCAGCTCTTCTTCCAGCGCCTTGATCTGCAGGCTGAGCGGCGGCTGGCTGACATGCAGCCGCCGCGCGGCCTGGCTGAAGCTCAGTTCCTCGGCGACGGCGACGAAGTAACGCAGTTGGCGAAAATCCATATCGATTTGGAAAACAAATAGATCGTCGTGAAAAACGGTATTGGACGGTATGAGTGTACTCCGCGCATCATGCGCCCATACCAACACGCATAACGACACAGGAGACAACCATGAAGGCTTACGCGCCGTCCCGGTCCCGCCGCACCTTTGCCGCCGCCGCAGCAGTAAGCGCCCTGATGGCCGCGATGCTGGCGCCGCTGCCGGCAGCCGCCCAGGGCGCCTATCCCGACAAGCCGATCCGCATCGTGGTGCCTTACGCCGCGGGTGGCGGGGTCGACATCGTCACCCGCCTGGTCAGCCAGAAAATGGGCGACGCGCTGAAGCAGACGATCATCGTCGACAACCGCCCCGGCGCGGCGACGAACATCGGCATGGACGCGGTGGCGCGCGCCCCGGCGGACGGCTACACGCTGCTGACCGCATCGAACACGCTGGCCGCCAACGGCGCGCTGTTCTCCAAGCTGACCTTTGACCCCGCGCGCGACTTCACGCCGGTGGGCGCGATCGGTTACGCGCCGCTGGCGGTGGTGGTGCCCGTCGAATCGTCGTTCAAGACCTTGAAGGATCTGACCGACTACGGCCGCGCGCACCCGGACAAGCTGACCTACGCGTCGGCCGGCAATGGCAGCTCGGGCCATCTGGCCAGCGAACTGCTCAAGCGCGAGAGCGGCATGAAGGCGCTGCACGTGCCGTACAAGGGCGGATCGCCCGCTGTGACGGATCTGTTGGGGCAGCGGATCTCCTTCATGTCGATCAATCCGCTGGAAGTCGTCTCACACGTCAAGGCGGGCAAGCTGCGCGCGCTGGCCGTGCTGGACGACGAGCCGGCGAGCATGCTGCCCGATGTGCCCACCGTGGTGTCGCAAGGCCTGCCGGGCGCGATGGCCACCGTGTGGTGGGGACTCATCGGCCCCAAGGATCTTCCGCCCGACGTCACCGCAAAGCTCAACGCCGCGCTGCAATCCGCGCTGAACGACCCCGACGTGAAGAAGCGCTTTGCCGAGATGGGCGCGGTGGTCACGCCCGGAACGGACAAGCAGTTTGGCGAATTCGTGGCGGCTGAAACCACCAAATGGACCAAGGTCATCAAGGACGCGGGCATCAAGGCCGATTGATGGCCTTTGCGCCAGCCCGGGGCCGCGGCGCGGTCCGCGGGCGAAACACTGCATAAAGGAACTGAAATGGAACGGCAAAAGAACGCGCTGGTTGTCAGCGCGCACTCCGCGGACTTCGTCTGGCGCGCGGGTGGCGCCATCGCGCTGTACGCCAAGCGCGGCTGGAAAATCACCGTGGTGTGCCTGTCGTTTGGCGAACGCGGCGAATCGGCCAAGCTGTGGAAGCAGCCTGGCATGACGCTGGAGCGGGTCAAGGCCGACCGCCGTGACGAGGCGCGTCTGGCCGCCGGCATCCTGGGCGCCGACATCCGCTTCATGGACTGCGGCGACTATCCTTTGCGCGTGTCGGACGAAGCGCTGTTCGAGCTGGTGGACGTCTACCGCGAATTGCAGCCGGAGTTCGTGCTGACGCATTCGCAGAAGGACCCGTACAACTTCGACCACCCGCTGGCGACGCACGTGGCGCAGGAAGCGCGCGTGATCGCGCAGGCGCATGGGCATCATCCGAAGCAAGCGGTGCTGGGCGCACCGCCCGTATTCCTCTTTGAGCCGCATCAGCCCGAACAGTGCGAGTGGAAGCCCGAAGTGCTGCTCGATATCTCCGAAGTCTGGGACCAGAAGCGCCGGGCCTTCGAGACCATGGCCGCGCAGGAACACCTGTGGGAGTACTACACCCGTGTCGCCCTGCAACGCGGCGTGCAGGCGTCGCGCAACTCGAACCTGAAGATTAAATACGCCGAGGGCTACCAGCGCGTGTTCCCGCAGGTCACCGGAGAGTTGGCATGAGCCTCGCGGTCAGGAACATCGAGCGGGCGGACAGCTCGGTCATCGCACGCCTGGCGTCGGCAGGCGTCGCCACTGCGCATGAAGCGCAGCAACGCACGGGCCTGTTGCAGCCCACGCTGCGGCCCATCTACGCTGGCGCATCCATCGCGGGCAGTGCGATCACGGTGCTGGCGCAGCCGGGCGACAACTGGATGCTGCACGTCGCCATCGAACTTTGCCGGCCCGGGGATATCGTCGTGGTGGCCTGCGCGTCGTCCAATGAAGACGGCATGTTCGGAGAGCTGCTGGCCACCTCCATGCGCGCTCGCGGTGTGCAAGGGCTGGTGATCGACGCGGGCTGCCGCGATGTCGCCGCGTTGAAGGACATGCAATTTCCCGTGTGGTCCAAGTGCGTATCGGCCAAGGGCACGGTCAAGGCAACGCCGGGATCGGTGAATGTGCCGGTCGTGTGCGCGGGGGCGCTGGTGCAACCCGGGGATGTCGTCATCGCCGACGATGACGGCGTGTGCATCGTGCCGCGTGCGCGGGCGGCGCAAGTGGCCGATGCGTGCGACGCGCGACTGCGCAACGAGGCAGACAAGCGCAAGCGGCTGGCCGCCGGGGAACTGGGGCTGGATATTTACGACATGCGCGAAAAGCTGGCGGCTGCGGGGCTGGTGTACGTGGACCGCACCCCGGGGGGCTGAAACGCCGGCGCTGCTTACCGGGTGGGCGTTAGCGCTGCCCTTGCGCGTCCACCGGTCCTGTCACTGTAATCACCAACGGGACGCCATTGATTTCGCGGGGCAGGCGCGCCGCGACGTTGGCGTCCGTCACGCCCACGGCAAGCGCTTCTTCGCCGGGGCGCCCCGTGGTGACGCCCACCGAGACGACGCCCGGCGTGGCAAGCAGCCTTGCTTCCTCGCTGGCAAGTATCTGACCAGCGGCGCCGGCCGGCTGCGTTTGATCCGGGTTGTATTCGACGGCGCCTGAGCCGGAGAAGTCGGGTCCGGGTTTTCGTGTGTCGCTCATGGCTCCAACTCCTCGTGCTTCGGATATGGCTTGATAAGCGGCCGCCCTGGTTGGGCAGGGCGGCCGGAACGTCAATCAGGGCAATAGCCTGATGTTCAGTGCGGACAGCACGGACGCAATCGGATTGGCAAACGTCGTGCCGCCGCCGCCCGCAAACAGCAAAGCGACGGGTCGCACCCCGGATGCCCAGTGCCAGATCAGCGAACCGGAATCGCCGCCCGCGGAGAACGGGTTGGCGTTGACGGACTGAATGGCAATCTGATTACGGAACAGCGCGACGCGGCCGCCGCCATAATTGACGTTAACCGACACGCCAATCTGTGTCACGCGGCCCTGAGTCAGACCCGTGGTACGGCCGCTTTTGCCGACGATCAGCCCCAGCGACGCGGCAAGCGGCGCCGTGCCGGTTTTGTAATACGCGGCGCTGCCCCCCGATAAATAATATTGATCACCGCGGATGCGCTCGTGCCACGCCCAGCCGAATGCGGCGTCCACAAAATTCGCCGCGCCGCCAAATGCAATGGGAACCCAGCGTGCCAGCACGGCAATCTGATCGCCCGGATGCCGGCCACCGTCCGCCGTCCCCGGCTGGATGATGCTGTCGTTCACGCTGGCGACGTTGGAGTTTGCCAGCACGTGGTTGTTGCTGAGGATCAGATGGCGATTGGTCCACGGCGCCGTCAGCCCGATCGCCCGGCTTCCGAGCGTACCCGCTGTGACGTTGACGTGACCGACCGACACGCCGGCAGGCGCGGGCCGATGCCGCGCGCGATGCGAATACGCATCCACCACGCCCACCGGCACCTGCTGCACCGGCACACTCGATAGGGCGCGTGTACCTGCCGCCTGCGCCACCTGGCCAAGCACCGCCTCCTGCGGCATGGCGCTTTCGGTGAAGATCGTCAGCACGGGCTCACCGGGCCCGCCCGGTCCGAATGTGACATTGGTGGGGTCCGGCAATCCTATGCCGACCCCGACGATGCCTTCGGAAGAGCCAGCATCCGAAAGCGTCCGGAATTCGCCGGACGCGGTCAGCAACTGCGCCTCGATCGCGTCCCGCAGCGCCAGCAGATCATTGGATACGCCCGCTTCGGCAAATACGGCTTGTTGTTCCGCCTCTTGGCCCAGCGCTTCGAGTCCGGCGGCGTCAGAGTCCGGGTTCTCGGGCGCCCCGGAAGCGGACTTGCCGTTGGCCGGCCCGCCTTGGTCTTCTTCGCCCGGGTTGTCCACCCGTGGGGTGTTGTTGTTCTTTCCTGACATGACAATGTCCTCCAACTGATTGGGTAAGCGTTAGCTAGAACCGTGTGATTGCCACTAAATGGTTTGTCGATGGCTCCTTGTGATGGATGGCCGGTCTGGCCGGACAAAGGCAGCCCCAGCCCGCGGGCGCGCCTTGCGGCGAGCGCACCTGGCAGTTGGCGGCGGGCGGATCGGGGCTGGAGAGAAATGTCGGGGAGGGGCTCGGAGAAGGCGGCAGGGCTGGACGCCGCGCCACCGGCGTGTGCTGCGGTAGCCCGCCGGCTATCGGCCTCGGCGCTCCGCAGGAAGGGGAAACGCGCGGCAGTCCGCCCGATGCGCGGGCTGCCAGGCGCTTCAAGCCGCGGGATCTGGCGGCGGATTAGGCCTTTTGAGCGGTCATGCGGCCATTATTTGACGGTGCCCCGCGCTTTGGTATGGACAACTTTTGGTATGGACATCAAGCGATTGGCGGTGGCGGATGAGATCCGGATTTCGCGACATTGATGCGTCCGCACCACATCCAGACAAACCCCCGTGGCGATATGTAATAAGAATGCTTATCATGCGCGTTTTATATAAAAGAACGCATGGGGTGGGGCTGTGGGTAAAGCATCGAATGGCCGTCAAGGCAGGCAGAAGGGCGTCGCCCTGGCGGTGAAACAGGCGTTGGCGGGCAGCGCCGCGCTCTACGCCGCCTCGGTATCGGCGCAGACGCAGGCGCCGGCCGCGATCACCGTCCTGCCCACCGTTACGGTGACCAGCGCGCCCGTTGCCCTGGGCGAGGCGCCCGCGCCAATCGCCGGCGGTCTGATCGGCGGCGGCGCCCGCATGGGCATTCTGGGCAACACGTCCGTCATGGACACCCCGTTCAGCGTCACCAGCTATACCGCCCAGACGATCGAGAACGAGCAGGCCCGGTCGGTCGCCGACGTGGCCACCATGGATCCGTCCGTGCGCATGAGCAGTGCCCGGTCCAACATCAACGAAGACCTCACCATCCGCGGCTTCAATGTGCCGACCGCAGACTTCGCGTTCAACGGCATGTTCGGCCTGACGCCCTATTGGCGCGCACCGGTCGAGACCCTGGAACGCGTGGAGATCATCAAGGGACCGTCGGCGGCGCTCTTCGGCATGACGCCGGGCGGCAGCGTGGGGGGCGTCGTCAATCTGGTGCCCAAACGCGCCACCGATGAGCCCATCACCCGGGTCACGGGCTCGGTCATGTCGGACTCCGTCTTTGGCGTGCATGCCGACGTGGGACGCCGCTTCGGTCCCGACAACGCGTTTGGCATCCGCGTGAACGGGATGCTGCGCGACGGCGACACGCCAATCAAGGACCAGTCGACACGCGAAGCGCTGGGGTCGGTCGCGCTCGACTATCGCGGTGAAAAGCTGCGGTCCTCCCTGGACCTGATCTGGCAGAAGGAACGCATCGACAACGTCGTGCGCCAGTTTCAGCTTGGCGCGGACCTGACCTCGATTCCCGAGGCGCCTAGCAACAAGAATCCGTATCCTGGCCTGGGCTGGAGCGACGGGCGCAATACCGCCGGCGTGTTCAAGATCGAATACGACATCACCGACTACCTGACTGCCTACGCAGGCTACGGCCAGCGCAAGCTGGACTGGGACGCCTTTGCCGCCAACCCCGTGCTGCAGAACACGCAGGGCGATTACTCCTTCTTCGGCGGCTGGCAACGGATGACGGTGGACAGCAAGTCCACCGAAGCCGGCCTGCGCAGTAACTTCAAGACCGGCCCCGTGAGCCACAAGGTCGCCTTCAGCTACACGTTGCTGGACCAGAAGTCCGATCTGGGTTTCTACACCGGTTTCCCGCCGGGCAATTCCAATATCTACGCCGGCAACATCTTCGACACGCCGTCCATCTCCGGCATCAGCAATCCGCTTAACCGCTACCAGAGCACCAAGCTGACCAGCTACGCGCTGGCAGACACCCTGGGTTTCATGGACGACCGGCTGCAACTGACGCTGGGCGCGCGCCGCCAGAACGTGCAGGGCCAGAACTACAACTTCGCCAACGGTGAGCCCAGCGGTCCGCGCTATGACAAGAGCGCCACCACGCCGCTGGCCGGCGTCGTCTTCAAGGTGCGGCCGGATCTGTCGGTCTACGCCAGCTACGTCGAAGGCCTATCGCAAGGCGACACCGCGCCCACCAGCGCGGCTATCACCAATCCAGGCGAAACCCTGTCGCCGTTCAAGTCCAAGCAAAAGGAACTGGGCGTCAAGTACAACCTGAACGACGACATGCTGGCCACTGTCGCGCTCTTTGAGCTGACACGCCCCAGCTCCGGCATCTCGGGCAACACCTTTGGCGAATTCGGCGAACAGCGCAACCGCGGCGTCGAAGCCAGCTTTGCCGGCGAAGTCGCGAAGGGCGTGCGCCTGTTGGGCGGCATCAGCTACATCGACGCCGTCATCAACAAGGCCACCACCCCCGGCCTGCAGGGCAACAAGGCCGTTGGCGTGCCCGACTGGCAATTCAACTTGGGCGCCGAGTGGGACACCCCGTTCGTCCCGGGTCTGACGGTGTTGGGCCGCGTCATCTACACCGACAGGACGTATGCCAACGCGGACAACACCTTGTCGGTACCAAGCTGGACCCGCGTTGACGCCGGCGCGCGCTACGAGACCAAGATCAGCGGCACGCCCGTCACCTTCCGCTTCAACGTCGAGAACCTGTTCAACCGGAACTACTGGGGCACCGCCACGGCAGGCTACCTGTTCGTGGGCTCGCCGCGCACCTACACGTTCTCGACCAGCATCGCCTTCTAAGGAAGCTGAGATGTCCACGCAAGCCTGGTCCTGGATACACAAGTGGAGCAGTCTGGTCTGCACGGTCTTCATGCTGCTGCTGTGCCTGACCGGACTACCCCTGATCTTCCACGAAGAGATCGAGCACCTGTCGGGCGTCGTCGAAGCGCCGCCCATGCCCGCCGGCACGCCCAACGCCAGCATGGACCAGATCGCCCAGACCGCGCTGGAGCGCCGCCCGGGCGAAGTCATCCGCTATATGTTCTGGGATCAGGACGAGCACCCCAACATCACGTATGTTTCCATGGCCAGCGCCGTCGACGCGCCGCCTGAGGAAAACAATGCCGTCGTCATCGACTCGCGCACGGCCAAGGTCCTGGACGAACCGGCCACCGACGAAGGCTTCATGTACGTCATGCTCAAGCTGCATACCGACATGTTCGCCGGCTTGCCAGGGATGCTGTTCCTGGGTGCGATGGGCCTCTTGATGGTGGTCGCGATCGTGTCCGGTGTGGTGCTGTATTACCCCTTCATGCGCCGCCTGAAATTCGGCGCGCTGCGCACCCAGCGCAGCACCCGCGTCAAATGGCTGGACTGGCATAACCTGCTGGGCATTGTCACCGTGGTGTGGCTGCTGGTTGTTGGCATCACGGGCAGCATCAATACGCTGAACCGAGTCGTGCTTAGCCTCTGGCAGATGGACCAGATGGCGGAGATGACCGCGCCGTTCCGCGGCCTGCCGCCCGTCAGGCAGCCCGCGCATCTGGAAGCTTCCATCCGCACAGCACGCGCCGCCGTGCCGGACATGGCGGTGAGCCTCGTCGCGTTTCCGGGGACGATGTTTTCCAGCCCGCATCACTACACGTTCTTCATGAAGGGCAACACACCCGTGACCTCGCGCCTGCTAAAGCCCGCGCTGGTGGACGCCACTAACGGCGAGCTGACCGACACGCGAGAGATGCCCTGGTACGTAAAGACCCTGTTCCTTTCGCAGCCGCTGCACTTTGGGGATTACGGCGGCCTGCCGCTCAAGATTCTTTGGGCGGTGCTGGATCTCTTTGCAATCGTGGTGCTGGGTAGCGGACTGTATCTATGGCTGCGCAAGCCCAAGGCGGCAACGGCTTCGAAACCGTTGGCCCCCGATGCCGCTGAGACCGCCGGCGCGCTGCGGCAGGGTGATCGGCAAGGGGCAGCGCAATGAGCAAGAACGTTGATGCGCGCGGCGCGCGGACCGAGAACCTGCAAACGGCGGGCGAGGTGTTCCGCGCGCCGATCTGGCTAGGCGTGGCCTCGGTGGTGGGGCTGGTGTCGGCGCTGCTGGGCGATGGGGTGTGGGACGGGGTGTCGTGGTTGGCGATCTTTGCGCCGATCGGGGCGGTCTGGTGGGCCTGGCGGCGCCGGGGCGGATAGGGCCGCCTTCTTATTCGGACGGCCTGGCGTCAATGGCGCGCGGCCATCAGCGTAAGCACATCGCTCAGCGAACGTACGGACTCTGCCGAATTCGATATTGCCGCGTGCCGGTCCAGGTGATACCCGTGCATGCCGAACTTCCGAGGCCCGATCATGTCGGCCTCGATGGTGTCGCCGATCATCAGGACTTCATCGGGCTGGCAAGCAATGCCCTCGCACAGATACTGATAGATCTCAGGCTGCGGCTTCACTGCCCCGGCCTCGTACGACCAAGCGCAAAAGTCCGGCTGAAACGGCAGCAAGTCCAGGACGGGCGGGCCGTACGGCGCCGCCAGGTTGGAACACAGCGCCACCTTGATGCCGCGCGCCTTCAGTGCCAGCAACGTGGGCGCGGCGTCCGGGAACAACGTGATGGATTCAATCTCTGCTCGCAGCTCGGCTTCGAGTGCGCTCAGCGCATCTTCGCTGATCATTCCGCCAAACAAACGGGCAGCCTGCCGCAGGTCGATCGCACTGCTCATCGCCCGAATGCCGTCGTCGCGTTGGCGCGGGCGGCCCGCTTCGTGCAGCAGGCGGACCAGCTTGCGGAACGGACGGGTTGGCCGATCGATGTTGACCAAGGTTCCGAATACGTCGAATGCCACGGCCTTGATTGCCATTGAACCTCCTGCGCCAATAAAGCTTTCCGTCGGTTGGCCGGATCGTGATGCCCAGCCTGTCTGCGACGGAATTCTAGCGGTAAAGGTGCGGCAGCTTGATTGCTCCCCTGGTCTGCGCGCACGCAGGGGAGGCAGGAGCACCAGTTGAGGGGCTACTCGTCGCGCTCGACCGTGACGAATATCCCGTCGGCTTCATTCAATCCGCGACCCGCCGGCAGGATCAATACCGACACGTCATCGGGCAGATGGGACGCTAGGGCTTTCAGCCGTTCGCTGACGACGTTCTCCAACGAATCGCGGCGTGCCTCTGCGGACACCGTAAGGCTTAACCCAACCTTGTTCCAGGCTTCCCAGGATTCCGGGGATTGCAGGTATGCCAATGTCGCCCATTCCGATGGGTTGACGACGGTGCCGTCGGCGAGCCGTGGGGGCGAATCGCTCCAGGCTTCGAACTTCTCGCGTGTCGCGCCGGAATAGATCCACGCGTGGGGCGGGCGGACGCCCTGGGCGGACTGGGCGGAAATCCCCAGTTTGGAAGCCAGCGCCTCCAATGCCTGAGCCGTGGACAGCTTGGCTTCCCGAAGCCGCGCGGGGTCGATCGAAAGCCACAGCTGGATGGGTTCCGGCACATTGCTCCAGACCTGGTTGATGGTTTGGTTATCGCCAATGCCACGACCGATCTTGTCGGCCACCAGTTGTTGCAGCTCGGGCTTGCTGAGACGCGGGCTGGCCACCAGCAGGTAGAGATCCGCGCTGGGAACGGCGCCCCATACTAGGGTTGGCGGCTGGACGGCGTCTGGTGGCGGGGGCTGCGTGGCACTGGCGGGCAGGCAGACGCAGAAGGCCAATGCGGCAAGCAAACTGCAGGGCGTGGTCTGCAAGCGGGAAATCCAGGTCTTCAGAGGCATAGGGGCTTAGGTATTCAAACGCTGCTGAATCCCATGCGCGATGGTCACGAGTAGGGATTCGACGGACATGATCATGGTTTCGACACCGGTCTACCGTCGCGTCGTTTCGCGCTTCTGACGGATCTGACGGTCGAGGGCTCGTGGATTATCCCAGACGAAGAAAAACCCGCAGCGCGTTAGCGGATGCGGGTTTAAGTACCACCTGATATCAAGCCAGACGGGTAGGCGTTTTCCGCGGTGCTCAAATGGAACCGAGAGCAACCGACGTTGAAAACCAACGCGCTCATGCAGTCATGCACTCACGCGCCTCGGCAGGGGCCGACCGCGGCGCGTGCACCGATCAACGCCGACGCGCGGTCAGCCAGTCGATCGGCTGGAGCGCCCGATCGACAATACGCACTTCACCCACGCTGCCAAAGAAGCCATCGGCTCGCGCGCCATCCCACGAACCCGCGCCGATCACCCAAGGCATATTGGCAGCCAGCGTCGCCAGGCCCGGCGCGTCCGACGTATTGCGCAGCACCGGCGCGCCTTCCACGTACAGAATGGTTTCGTGCGTGGTGTCGTCGTTCACCACTGCCACGTGCATCCACTTGTCGGGAATGATCTCTCCAGACCAGTTGGCCTTGGCGCCGCGCGTGCCCGACACATCGGGCACGACTTCCCATTGGATTTCGCGCAGGCTCGAAATTGCGAACAGCAGCGGCGGCGACTCCGGGTCTCCCCCGGTAAATCCTGTCAGATCACCGCGCTTGCCGTCGCGCGTCATGATGTTCATCCACGCATGCTTGGACGCCACCCAATCGCGGTCGATCTTGATGAAGGCTTCCACCGTGTAACCATTGGGCGCGGTTTGGCCGTTGATGATGGCAGCGGCGTCCGTCGTGAAGTAGCTCATGCGGGCCGTGTTCTTGTCGGTGTTCAGAAACCGCACCGAGCCCGGCGCCGCCGACAGGTAGTGGTGATCATCCGACCAGACCACGTCGCCCACTTGCGCACCGGCCACGCCGTCGATATTGAGCGGCGCGCGGCGCATCGGGTTCAGCCCCGTGCGGTCCGCAATCACCTCGCCCACCGGCACCGGCTGACCATTGGCGCCGCCAAAGAAGCGCCAGTGCGCCAGCGTGCCCGTCACCTGCGGATAGTCGTCCGGATCGGCCGCAGGCTTTTGCTCTGCGGCGACGGGGTCCGTGTAGTTGGCCAGGATCAACGCGCGGGCCTGGTCGATCAGCGCGGTGTGGCTGGGCGTGGCGGCCTTGAATTCCTTGTTGAACCCGCCGAACCGCTTGGCGAAGTCCATCTTGATGGTGAACTGCTCGTTCGCGCCGGTCAGGATGGCCTGATCGAACGTATTGAGCGTGTCCTTGGGCTTTTGCGGCACCCACGGCGAGAACGACAGCACCCGAATCTCGTTGTTGCTGAGGTCGAATTCATACAAGCGCATCAGGCCGTTGCCGCCCTGATAGGCCATCTGGTAGTCCACCACCATTTCTTCAACCGCATTGCCAAACGCGTTGGTCTTGGTCAGATGCGCCGCGCCGTGATAATGGCCGTTGAGCGTCATGAAGATCTGATCGTTGTCGCGGATCAGCTTGTCCCACAGCATCAGCCCGTAGGGCACTTCCAGCGGCGTGACGCCATCCTTGTCGATGTTCAGCAACTGGTGGTTCACCAGGATCACCGGCAACGACGGGTTCGCGCGGATCACCTGGTTGGCCCACGCCAGCGCCGCGTCGGAAATGCGCCACGACAGCGAGAGCACCATGAACTTCTGGCCTTCGGCCTCGAACACGTGGTACTCGTGAAACCCGCTCGGATCACGCCCGCCAAACGTCGCCTGCTTCGAGGCGCGATCGGCGCTGAAGGTCTGCAGATAGGGCTCATTGGCCAGATTGCGCTGCGCGTCCGTGGCGCTGGCCTGGCTGCTGGCGTCGACGTAATCGCGATCCAGGATCACGTCGTGATTGCCGGCCAGGATCGAGTACGGCACCTTGGCGTCTTCCAGAATCTTCATGGCCGCACCGGCCACCTTCCACTGATCCGGCTTGCTTTGCTGATCGACCACGTCGCCCAGATGGATCAGGAAGGGGATCCCCAGCGATTTGGAATGATCGGCCACCCACTGCGTCTGCGCCTTGAACGGCTCGCTGCCGTACTTGCGCATGAACTGCTGGTTTTCGGCATCGGTGGCGTAGCGGGAGTAGAACTGGGTGTCCGGCAGTACTGCGACCGCGAAGCTGGAAATGTTGACGGGTTGGGGTTGCGGTTCGGGTTGGGGCTGCGGCTGCGTGCCGGGGGTCTCGGGCGCGGCGGGGTCATCGTCATCGTCGCTGGAGCAGGCTGACAGCAGCAGCGATCCCCCTACGGGCAGGAGGGTGGCGCCGAACCCGGCCTTGAGCAGACTGCGACGGCGCGGGTCCGCGGCAATGGGTAGTGCGGGAAGATTGTTGGCAATCCGAGGTTTGCCGTCTTGTTTGTCGTGCGCCATCTTTGCTGCCCTTGAGGAAAAGCGGGAAGCTTAGGGAGGGCGGGTGACGGAATGATGAATGTTGTGGGGCGTTTTCTTGACGGGTAAGAACGACCTGCGTCACCAATGTCCATGCCGCGCTCTGCAAGGACGCGTGTGAGTTCGACGTGTGTCTTATGGGGTTTTGGTGGTGAACGCGATATGCGGCCGTGGTTCTCGAACGCTGACACGATCGGGAAGCGGAGTTCGGCCAGCAGCTTGGTCAGGCCAGCGTCGTGGACAACAAGGTGTCGAAGGAGAATGCGCAGCGATGAGCGCTTTAATGCGCCACACGCATGGAATCTGTGGTGCCCGGGGCCGGAATCGAACCGGCACGCCTTGCGGCGGGGGATTTTGAGTCGGTGATTTACAGTGTTTCTACAGGGAAACGGGGCGAATTCTAGCGTAGGTTGAAATAGGTAAAACCAGTTTCAAATCAGTAGGTTAGCGTATTTTAGCTGAATTGGTGAGAACTGATCACTGTACCTGTACTGTACCTAAATTTCGGCACAGTACATCTGCGAGGCTATACACGTATTGCGAACTCGTTGGGGCTACTAGTCTTGGGGAGGACCTAACAAAATTAGAAAAGTACGCCTTGATCCCTCTTAGACTTGAAGTATTGGCAAGGAATGTCATACAGCTCGCTCATTCCATTACGAAAGTCCGTTACGCCACCATAGCTTGGGTGACGAATAGTTATAACTTCAAGCCCAAAGCGGCTTGAATACTGCGATGCATCTTGTCCGATAGCCACTATCCTGCGGATATTGAGCCACTTAATTAGTTTTTCGTTAAGGTCATCAACGAGCAAAAGCTCTCGGGCCGTAAACTTGCGATTGGAGAATGGATTATTTGGTTCGTGTGGATGGAAGGGAAAAACATTCCATAAGAGTGGTGGCAAAGTTAGAGATCGAAGAACCGACCAAATTTCAGAGGCGGTTCTCTCGGCCACGGCAGGGCCGAGCGTAGCCTGCTTGAAGTTCGTGCCTGGATAACGCTGAGTCATTTCAGGAAGATGGAACTCGTCCGTAAGCGCCAAGCCAGTACGACGGCCTCCACGGTAGCCGAGGTCGCGTCCCATCCATATGGTGTCTACACCCATACTTACTGCGGCTTTGAGATATCCCTTTAAGTTGCGACGGCGAGCGAAGGCAGCGTCCGCTCGGTCGTGAACAGCACAAACATCTGAATAGGGGTTAAATACGTTATCCAGCTTAAGTTCGGATAATGCATTCACGAAGGCAGTGGGAGTCATGGAGAACAAGCCTTGTTAGGAGCGGTGAAGGTCATCACATGGTTGCGGACATCCACGGTCACGACGCCCCCTCGATGCTCTTGTAGCTGACGAAAAACGTCGAAACCCTCCATTATAGCCTGTTCCCATTGCCAAAGCTGGCATTTTTCAACTTCGTAACCTTGTACCATGCTGCTGATCTGCTTTAGCAGAGCATAATCCAAGCCTCGGCTTTTATCGCCAGTATAAAAGCTCCTTTCTTTTGCGTGATTGAAAATCCACGTAGCAATGCCTTCCTCAATAATCATTGCACGGGCTCCATCCTCGTTCTCATCAACTCGTGGATTGGATTTTCGCTTTCTTTTTAGTAATCCACGAAGGACCGGAGACCATCCCAAAAACGCCAAATAAGCGAGATGAAAAACGTCGTGAAACCGGTAGTCATCAGGTTCATTGCTGTTATCGGTTAGGCGATCACCAATAAAAACATCATTAAGACTTTGAACCACATGGCCGCTTTCACGGGTGCCTCGTTCGATGAAGCTTATTTTTATCTCTGGAGGGAAACGTTCGTGTTCCGCGAATCCTTCGTCAAATGGTGCTGGGTAACTTCTCTCTTCTCCCGGCCATCGGCTCTTTATTTTTTTTATATTATTCCTGGCAACATCTTCTAGCCTCAAATTGAAACTTGCGCATGCAATGGCAAGTTCTGCGAGGTGCATGCCCACATGTTCTATATGAGTTGGATCAGGCATTTTTTGATAATCGGATAATTTATTTTTTGCCATCAACCCTGCCTGGTATGCAAGGCAACCAAGCTGAAGTGACCTATCAAGCGATCCTGGTGTGCGACGAATCTCAAGTAGGCTATCTATATGCCGAAAAGTTACTGGCTTGACTGCCTGTTGCAAAGACTCTTGGCCTCTTTCTCGCAGAATCTTGATGCATTGTTCACCTACCTGATCTCCATCGATGTTCAAAAAATTTGCGATGTTTATTAAATACCAAAGTGCGTCACCTAGTTCTTCACCTGCTAGCTCCGCCTCGGTGGAGGCAAGTTTGTCTCGCCCCGTTTTTTTTATGGCAGAAAGAAGCCCACCAATCTCACCAAAATAGCCAAATATGATCTTTTGAAAACCATCTTGGTCTTGCTTGAATTGATTGGTCGAAAAAGCCTTTGCCACGTAATCGGTGATTGACAGTGGTTCGGGCTGAGGAGAAAGCCTAGGCATAAAAATCTCTCTTATAAGAAAGGTTTTGCATCAGCAGTGCCGGCTGGTTAAGAGATGGCTCGGCTTTAAATTGGTTTTCTTTTTAGGCTTGACGATGATAGAAATTTTTAGAAATGGAAGTTCTGATGGGTAGGCTTGTCAAAAATACGCAGATTTGTGTAGAGGTCTATTTACCAGCAGGTTGGACGGCCAAGGTTTCCCCTTTCGGGAAGATTTGCAAACCAACGAGCTACTTCACTTCTAAATACTTCTGAATATCTGGAACGAAAAAACCTTCCATTGGGATATAGGTCGTCCCCATCAAGGACTCTGAGATGATCCGGTATTGGGGGGGCCCCTGCTCCCCAGTACACAAAGTCATTACTCACAAGAACATTTTCAGAGCCAAGATCTCTATCGAAGTTGGCTTTATTTAATTCGCCGCCTTCAAGACTGTGATGCGAATCTTCTTGGATCCATTGGCCTCTATCAAGATGGTAAATGTTGTCGCCAAAAGCAGCAGCTTTGCTTGAAGAAAAGCTTGCCTTTTTAACTGAGAAGCGCGGATCATCCCAGTACTGTTGAAAACTTAGCTTCGCGGTGACTCGCATGGCGAAAATCATTCTTTCTTCGAGATTTAGCGCTTTACTGCCAAAGCCAAAAACTAAATCTCCGACCTGTGCTCCTTCCCTAATTTGTGGTTTGCAGGTTGCAAGTGTGCAGACGCCATGAAACGGGTTGGGCGCGAACCCAAAGTCCCTTGACAGTTTGTACGAATAAATTCTTGGCATGGCGTTCATTGGCATTTGACGCGGGCGATTTTGCGTCCCTCGGGAGATTGCTTGGGTGCTTCCCATATTTCTTCACCGCCTAACGCTTCAGGTAGCTGTGGGCTGCCAACACACACCAGTGCTGTGGCTAATTCGTCAAAAATTTGAGGAATGGATTTGACGTCCTCCACAACAGCAATAATCTTTCCTCCTGATGCTCTTGCACACTCAGCCGCCCCAGTTATGCTCTCTGGGGTCTTTTGAGGAATCAAGAAGATGCAAATTTCTGCATTAGCAATGCATTCTTTTACTTCGGCATTTACGTTTTCGAGATTTCCTGCTTGCGCTGCCTCTGCTATCTCTAGATCCGCAGCAGACACACATACATCAAATCCCTTTTTTTGAAGTTCCTCGGTAACAGTAGGAACTGCTCCCTTCAAACCCTCGGTGTAGACAACACATGCTTTTCTTTGCGTGGCCATGTTTACTCCTTTTTAGGTAGAAATTTCGATGCGGCGTTTAATTGATGAATACAAACTCTCGAAATGGCTGGGGGCTGAATGAGTAGCTTTGAAAGACAGTAGGGAGCTAGAACAAGCCTTAGCCTAGTTTTCAGTTGCGTGTGTACTACGTTAGCCGGCGACAGCCTATCCTGCACTAGTCCCCAAATCCTAAATTTCTTCGTCATGACGAAGACTTTGGGAGTGCTAATGCGTCAGCGCGCGGCTGCACGAACTCTTGCAGGCTTATCTGACCATCAACGAAACGCTGAGCGTGGGCCTCATCTGCTTCACTGAGCGAGAAACCTTCTAAACCGACGGAGGCCCGCGCATAGTTAACTGCCGATTGCCGGCGGCTGCGTTCGATATCCGATATGGTTTTTTGGGGCTGTTGCCTGCATTTACCCTTGCCAGCCATGGTGTCTCCTTGCCGTAGGTAACTCGATCTTACAAGAAGTATGGGTAATTTGGTTTAAGTACGCGCAGCCACAGAGGTGGTGCGCTGAAATTGTCTTGTTTTACCTGCTATGGACGCCAATATCGGCTGCGCACTAGCCGTAGTTTCCAAAGAGGCTTTGCCTCTCTGGACTCTCCACCCTCGCCGGCGGGAGCCTCGGGAGCAGGGGTTGCGGGCCCTTGGCCCGGAACTCCTGCCCCCGGGCATAGCGTGGGGCGCTCCTGCCGCGTCAAGGGGCCGTGTCCTCGCCCTGTGGGCTGCGGGCCGCACCAACCCCTTGACCCGTCATCCGCCTGATAGCACCGCTACTGACGCCGTTTGGCTGGAAGAGGTGTCAAGGGCGGGACCGGAAGCCGCAGCCCGAAGCGGAGCGTAGGGAACGGGTGAGGATACCGGGCGCAGCCTTTACCCTTGACCCGTCTGGAGGCCGTGCAGCCTGTGGCAAGGGGTAGGGACAAGGCGAAGCCGCCGGGCCTGCCCCGGCAGCCAGTCCGGCAAGATCGGACGCGGGATGCAACCGAAGAGGTTGCCCAAGCGAAGCGCGGAGTTTCGCCGCTAGAAATGAAAGGGCCTCGCTGAAAGCGAGGCCAATGCAGGGACAGATGGCAGGCTATTCGCCTTTGACTGAGCCGCCTGTAGCCGGCCCCCAGTTTTTGCCCATGTTCTGCAAGACGTGTTGCCGGTACGCTGGGTTCCACATTGTGTTGCCTGCTGCGAGATGATTGAGCCGGCCCCCGGTGACCATCATGCCGCTTTGCATGTCGCGGCGAGTTGTTTGACGGTTCAGAACTTGAGTAACGGGGGATGCGGCGGCCTGGCTGACTTGCCTAAGCGTGATACCCGCCGAGGACACGCCTCCGGCCAGGTGCGATGCTGCCTCATATGCGCGTTGCAGCAAGAACAAGGTGACGCCCGTGACGATCAGGATTTCAAGCATTGTGGCAATAGGATGGTCAGTGGTGACGGCCAAAACTTTGGCCGTAAGTGCACTGAAAAACTTCATGCCCATGCCGAGAACCGTTGTCACCAAGGCGATTTGCATGATGTAGGTCATCACTTGGCCAAACCAGCTATCAAACCATTTCGCGGTGACGGGGAACATCAGCATGGCGATGAAGAACGGACCGATGCCAAGCATGAGAGTGAGCATGATTTTGGCCACGATCACCATTGCCCCCGCCGGAATGGCAATGATGAGCGTGGCGGCGTAGATGATTAGGGCGTTAAGCAGGTCCCAAAACACCATGCCAATCTCATACCAGCGCCGTTTTCCCATCTTGTCGAGCATATCGCCGCCGATCTGGAAACCATCGGACACCGCCTTATCGAGCACCTGATAAACCGAGGTTGCGGATGTACTGCTGCCGGATGCCGAGAAGGCGTCAGCGACGCCCGTTTCCAGGCCGCGCAATGCCTCGACAACCCACGATAGGTATGTCGGGGCGCTCATTGCCAAGCCGCCTATGACAATGAACTTCCCGCAAGTCTTCATGAAGTTTGAGGCCGGCGCTTCTACGTATCCGAAGATGATGGCGAAGCCCATCATCACGAACGTCAGCATGCCACCGTAGATGAAGATTTCGGTGAACATGGAAATGACATTGCCCGACGTCACCTGAACAAACGCGTTCAGCGTCATGTCGATGCTTTCGCCCATCCATTCAAAGATATTAGATTCAATAGCCACTATTTGCCCCCTTCGAGCACATTGATTGGCTCATGCTTTGTGTATCCGCGCTTCCCAACCGTTAGATGGTTCTGGGCGGTGATGGCATTTATGCAGTTCGGTGATGCGTCCGACTCGCCAGGGTTATTCCGGCACTTGGAAACCATCGCAGTGCGCTCGGCATCGTGCGCTTTGTACCAATCCACGGTTTGGACCGTCGTGGCCTGATCGCAGCCGGCGAGCGCTGTCGCGACAAATAGAGAGAGAACGGTCCTTTTCATTTCCGCATCTCCCGTGCGTTGACTTCGATGGTTCGGCCGCCGGTGTCTCGGCCCTCATGCTGTTGCAATACGCCTAGCGCATGGGCGAGCTCGGCCGCGTCGATGATGCGTAGCGCCGCAACTGTCCGCAGCGCGCTTTCACGCGTGCCCGCCCAGCTACCTGCGAATCGCCCGCCCGAGTCGCGCAGAACGAACACGCAGCCACCGAGGCAGGACAGCGAGAGCACGACGGCCATCCATGACGACGTCGGCACTGATTGGCCGGGCAGGACAACCCCGGACCAGTCCACCGCTGCGATCAGGAAGGGGAGGATGGCGAACGTTGCAGCCAGAATGTCACCTTGAACAAGCGAAGGCGCGCGACGGCCGACTTCACGCGTGAACCCAAGGCGGTCAATGCACTGCCACCACCGCCGCATGAAAAGGAGCGTGAAAAAGCAAATTGCCAAAACAGGGACGTGAATGTAGGAAATCATGGGCTTGTCTCCTCTTATTTATCCAACAGTTTGAAAGGCTGATGCTTCGTGTATTCACGATTCGCCAGCACTTTCGCGTTGATTTCACGTTGCCGCTGTTCCTGCAATCGATCTTCGGCTGCCGCGACCATCTGGTACATCTGTAGCTTGGTCTGCTCGTTCTGAATCATGGCCTGCTCGGCCGCGATTCGACCCTGCAGTTCGGCAATGGCTTTCGGGTCCTGTGTCCGGTTGATCTGCTGCATCAACAGGTCGATTTGGCTAAGGCGGTTTTTCGCCGCATCGTAGGCGTCGAGCGCAAACGCTTTGTCTTGCGCGCCTTTGACAGCCTGCGCTTCGCAGTTCATGCGCTGCTCGTTCGAGGTAAAGCCGGCGCATGCGTCATATGCCTTGTTGTCGTTGTAGATGGATTCAGCCCGCCCGCTCAGACCGGCATAGCCGCCTGATTTCACGCTGTCATAGACCCCTTGCCAGTCTTGCGGCAGGTAGTCACGCAGCTGCGCGTTGTTGAACAGTTCGCCCATGCCGCGCGCGCCAGTGACCGCAGCGTATTGCTGCTTCATCTGATCAATCTGGCTGACCATCTGGTCGTATTGCATCTTCCACTTCGCCATCGTTTCGATCTGGTTTTCCACGCTCTTGGCGATGGAGGCGCCATCTGTCACGGGGATTTGTGCGAAGGCGGCCGACGACGCGGCAATGCCGACGGCCAGAATGCAAGAGGCTGATAGTTTCTTCATGTTCGCCACTCCTGAGAGGTTGAGGGCGAACGTAGGACCGTGCTGTCCGGTCTGTCGGTCTGTTCAGGGACCGCGCCCAGTACGACAAAGCGTTCTTGGGGCGACTAAGCGGCCGATCTACTCTCGGCGGTCGGAACCCTTCTTTTCGGGTCGGCGCCCGGTACGCTAGGCGTCCTTGGGGCGGTGCAACGTTCGTTGTGGTTAAAGGTACAACCGAAGTTGATTGTACTTACGGTTAATGCAAAGTAGTTTCCCGATTACGGCCACCACGTGCGACGGTCAATGATGATGCGGTCCGACAGGTACGAGATGTTCGCCAGTTCCGCCAAGGCCATTTCTACTGTTCGGAACCGGTACGGTCGGCCCTTGTCGTCCATGACGCGGTGCTCTGTAGTGCCGTCCTGCACGGCCAAGGCAAAGCCCTTCCAGTAGTGCGCATACAGAATGACCTGTACGTCACCAGTGCGCGCTGGATCATCGCAGTAGTCTTGCAGGGCGTCGTAGCGTAAAGCCATCTTATGGTCCTTCTTGCGCAATCAATCAACGGCTCAGGTCGCCAGTGTCTGGATGGTTGGTCCCATCCAGTCGATGGGCGTCCTTGGCCACTTCTGTGCTGCTCTGGCTACGCTGTGGGACCTGTAGCGCCTTGTCCTTCGAGGGATCAAGGAACCGGACAATTTCCAGGGCAAGCGATTTGTCCTCTATGTCACCAGCAGCCAAGGCTTTCGCAATGTGCCCGTAGCCATTCCTGATGGCACGTGAAACGCCAGAAAGTCCGCGTTGTTCCCGCTCGGCCGCTTTGGTGCTCTTGTCACGCTTGGCGGCATGTCGCGTCGCCTGCTTGACCGTAGTGTGCGTGTTAGACCGTGCCCTACGCGGCGTCGCGTTGGCTTCGATGCCTTGTTCGCGCAGCGCCTCGGCGAAGCGCTCCCGCCAGCGTTGCAGGTCCGCTTTTCGTGGGTTGAGCCGGCTGCCGTCGAGACCCAGCGCCTTAACGCAAAGGTGGCCGTGGGGATGGGCTTCATCGTCATGGATGGCGAAGACATACGCGTGGTTGGCGCCGAACTCCGTTTTTGCGAATGCACGGATAGCGTCATTGACTCCGCGGCGGTCGGTGCCGGGTGGCATGGACAGCACGATATTGAACGTTTCGCGGCGCGAGCCGTTATCAGGCAACCCGTACTGGCCGCTTTTCCATTCGTCGCGCACGTCCTGCACTGCCTCACGGCCAAGGATGATTTCACCGTCTTCGTTCTCCAACGCTACCAGGCCGTTGCGCGATATGTAGTCGAGGTGCGCTTTCACCTGCGCGATGCCTTTGCCGCCGCCGGAGATCTTCACCATGACTTCGGGCGCTTTGCCAGTGGTCAGCATCAACTTGTCACGGACTCGAGCGCTGCCGGTCAGCAGCAGAGGCTTAGAGGGTGGCGAAGTGCGTGATCGCGTCACCGTGCGCTTTACGCCTTGGCTGGTGACGGGCTTGGTATAGATGCGTTCGCCCCAGTCCTTCAAAATTCCGTCAATGACCAGACTCATTCCAGCCTCCAGCGGTCAATGTTGGCGCGCATGATGTCTGCCACCCGCGCGGTGTGGGTTTTGATATGACGGGTCAGTGTGTCGATACGCTCAGCGGTCACCACCGTCTCCAGTGCGCGTCCCGCGTTCATATGTCGGGCGATCTGGTTCAGGTTGCGGCCGATGGCGAGCAACCTCGAATTCGATTCGCCGAGCGTCCGTAGCTCTGTCATGCCGAACTGCGGTTCGCCACTGAGATTGGCCCGTATCAAGTGGATGACCCAGCGATTGGCTGACATGCCCTGCTGCAAGGCTAGTGCTTCGATACGGGCATATTCCGTCTCAGTCAGGCGGAGTTCCAAGCGGCGACGCGAAGTGTCGGGCTGCTCATGTGTTGATGGAGTGGGCGAAGTGTCCGTTGCCGAACCGTTGAGAAGGCGGACAATGATCTGCCGCAGGCCGTCGCTGGGCGTGCTGCCTTGTCGAAGACAAAGTGCCTGCCAACGCTGCTTCAGATCACCATCCAGGCGGATGCTGAGTGTGGTCTTGCGCGTCATTTCGGCATCCTCGTGTGCAGCTCCAGTTGGGCTTTGATTTCTTGAAGCCGGGCTTGAGATTCAGCTTTGCTGAGTGGTGCTGATTCCGAAGCACGCGACATATCTTGGGTCGCTGCCAGGCGTTCCCTTCTGGTTGCTATCGGGATGCCAGCAGACGGCACGAATCCCCCTGTGCGGTGGCGTTCAAGGATTCCTTTGAAATAGGCGACCTTTGTCTTTCTGATGGTTCCGGGTGTCTTGATGGCTCCGTCCAGCTCGTCAAGCAATGCTTGCGCATCAACTGATTGGACGTCGGTAAGCAAGTTTTGGATCGACAGTTTCTCAGCGGGGACCAGCGCGGTAGGGTACTGAAGACCGTCGTCGGTTCTCGTTGTAGTAGTAGGGTTATAGATAGGGTTAGTGTTAGTAGTAGTGTTACCCGGCCCCCTGCCCATACCCTCCAGATAGGCTGTCGCTGGGGTATGCCCGTTGCTAATTGATTGATTTCTATGGATGTCTTTTGGTTCGGCCGGAATGGACGTCCGGCCGTCGTCGGGTCCCGCATAGGGTGTCGATAGCCTATATGGACCGTATCCAAGGGCTTTGGCTACCGTATTGCGCAGCGGATCCTCAGTAGGCAGTCGATCGATAAAGTCATTCACGTAAGCGTCACGCCAGCCTTGGGGCAGTGCCGCTATTTGCTCGAGTGTCTTTTTCCTAAGGGTCGTTGCCACTGCCATCTTGGCGGAGTTGTGGTCCCACCAATCTTTGATCCAGATGTAATTCGCCTGCGGGTCAAAATCCAAGATGCCAGCATCGATGAGACGACGCATCACTGGCATTAGTTGTGAATCAGGGTCCCAGCCCATTTCTGAGGCTGCAACGCGAATGACGATTTCATAGGCGCCGATGACATTGCTGAATGGCGAGGTCAGGAAGTAGAACAGCGCATAGCGGTCTTCGACCGTGCAGCCTGACAGGCGATTTGAGCGCCATATCTGGTCGTTGATGGTTCTTTGTCGACTCATGCGCGAGGCCCTCGCGTAGCGGCCTCTGCGGGCGTGATTTCATCGTCTGCCGGCTGTTCCAGATTCAGGGCTTCCGTGACCTGCAACGTCCGAAAATAAACGCGGCGGCCGACCCGCAGCATGGCTGGTTTCAGCTTGCGTGAAAATTCTGTATCGGTATAAAGCGCCACGCGGACGCCATCGGGAGATCGACCTAGCAAGGTGGCGACGTCAACGATGCTCATCAACGGTCCAAACCGTCCCAACAAATATTCTCCAGTAGTCATTCATATGCCTCACAAGTTCACCGTAGGTAATGCCAGTCTTTACCGTGAAGGCATGGTTGTCAAACTTAAGTCGTTGATTTTAAAGACCAAAATACGGTGTCTATGAAAACCAAGATTAGGCATCGCCAAATGCCAAGATATGGCACATTGGTTTTCTTGCGATGAAGCGATCAAGAAAAATAAACCTAGAAATCATGGGCTTAGGCGTGGTCAGAGATGTGCTCTGATTTCGGCGTCTGAAGCGTCGGTGGACAGGGAGAAATTTTGTGGAAAATTACCAACGATGTGAGCATGCTCACGCTGTTGGCTTCGCATTCGAAGTGATGGCACTAGGGTCAGCGGATTACGTGTCACGCTGTCGTGAAGAGCCAAGTATCATGGGGCATGCATGACAAGTCGTTAGGGAGCTATATGGAACCTTGGAATGACGTCCGGTAATGTCCGGGTCCGGCGCTTTCAATTGAATGCCCGCGGCCGTGATTTTGCGGTGGGTGACATCCACGGTCATTTTGGTCGGCTTGAGGTCGCGCTGGCTGCCGTAAGGTTCTCGCCAGAAAAGGACCGATTGTTTTCCGTAGGGGACCTTGTAGACCGAGGCCCTGAATCGGCCGATGTTCTGAAATGGTTGGAGCGCCCGTGGTTTCACGCAGTCTGTGGGAATCACGACCTGATGACGTGGCGACGGGCGATGGGCAATCCGATTCCGGCCGTTGATCATCGCGTCCACGGCGGTGGATGGTTGGATGCTTGCGTTGCTGGTGTTCGTGAACGCATTGCGGCCTGCTTGAGCGCTTTGCCGCTGGCTATCGAGGTGGAAACGCCAAGTGGCGTGGTCGGTATGGTTCACGCCGACTTTCCCTATGACGATTGGCAGGCCATTCATGGCGCTAGTTTCAGTCCGGAGGATGTGGATGCCTGCCTATGGTCCGTAGACCGCTATCGAATGCAGTATTCCCAGCCTGTCCGCAATGTCCGTGCGGTGGTCCATGGGCATATGACGCTACGCAAGCCTGCGCAGCTTGGGAATGTTTACTACATCGATACAGGTGGATGGCAGGATGGGGGGAGGTTTACGTTGCTGGACTTGCATACGCTTAAGTCCTGGCCGCGCTAATTTCATTCTGCCACCTCTGGAATACATCGCGTAGCCTTTAAAGGCCCAGCAAACGGGCAGTTCAGAGCAGTGTCTGATATAGAAAAAAATAGGTTCATCACCGATTTCCGGAAAAGGCTTCTCGCCTGACGTTTTCGAGACTGCACCGTAGCCGCCAGCCCGAGGACCTGATGCCCTTGCGCGCCACTCTGTCGCGCGTAGGCGAGGGTGATTCGTTCCGGAAGACATACGGCCGAGTTCGGCCAAGAGCGCTCCTTCGCATTTGTCATAGGGCCGGGTATTTGGGTTTTTGAACTCCCTATATTTCTCCGATTGGCATCTCGAGATAACATTTCATTACAGAAGCCAGCTAAGATAGTTCAGCACTATTTTTGAAATAAGGAATTAGCGTTCCATGATCGAATCATTGAGCATTTCGAAAACTGCTACCTACGGCATCGCACCACAGGTTCTCGACCGTCTCGCTCGATTCAATTTCATTTTCGGCACTAATGGTGCTGGCAAAACCACTATCACAAGAGTGATCGCCAGTCCGGAGGATCATCCGAGTTGCGCTATTGCGTGGAAGAAAGGGACTCGCTTAGAGCCGATGGTCTACAACCGCGACTTCGTCGATCGCAACTTCAATGCAGCCCCCCGACTCAAGGGAATCTTTACTTTAGGCGAGCAGGATATCGCCAACCTCGATGCAATTGCGGCGAAGAAGACTGAGCTCGATGGCTTTGTCCGAAACATTGAGCAATTGACCAACACGCTGCAAGGACAAGATCAGAAGTCGGGAAAGAAAGGCGAGCTCGCCGAGTTGGAGAGCCATATCAAGGACAAGTGCTGGGAGCAAAAACAGAGGCATGACGAAGCTTTCAGGGACGCATTTACCGGCGCACGCAATAGCTCGGAGCGGTTCAAGGAGCGCGTTCTGACAGAGTTGGTATCGAATAGCGCCGAGTTGAAATCGTTGGACTACCTCAGGGACAAGGCGAAGACGGTGTTTGGGGCAACGCCCGTCATTGAGACGGCCATTCCAGAGCTAGGCTCTGCCGATATCGTCAGCCATGAGTCGAATCCGATACTCGCAAAGAAGGTGATTGGCAAGGAGGATGTGGACATCGCCGAGTTGATCCAGCGGCTGGGCAACAGCGACTGGGTCAAACAGGGGCAGCGGTTCTACGAGCGGAGCAGGCCTACTTGCCCGTTCTGCCAACAAAAAGTGCAGGAGAGTTTCGAGGCCAGCCTGTCGAGCTACTTTGACGAGTCTTTCGCGAAACACACCAAGGCCATCGCCGATCTGCAAAGCGCATACGCCCGGGACGCTGACGCCCTGCGTGTCAAGTTGAAAGCGGTTGTGGACGGCGGCTCTCGGTTCATGGATATGGAGGCGTTCGAGGCCGAGCGCTCCGCAATCGAGGCGCGCCTAGCAACCAACGCGCTGTTGCTGGTGAATAAGGCCAAGGAGCCGAGCCTGCCCGTCCACATCGAGCCAATGTCCGAGCTGCTGGCCACCGCCTCCAAGCTAATCGCGAACGCCAACGCGGCCGTGAGAGCTCACAACGAGATCACAAAGAACATAAGCAAAGAGCGAGCGGACTTGACCAAGCAGGTCTGGAAGTACATTTTGGAGGTCGAGCTCAGAACCGAGTTGGCTGCTTACACGGGCAAGCGCAACGGCCTCAACGCGGCCATAGTCAAGCTGGAGAGCCAAATTCAAGAGGCTGTCGCTTTGAGGGCGGCTAAGGCGAAGGAGATCAAGGAGTTGGAAAGGGCGGCGACGAGCATCGAGCCGACCATCGAGGGCATCAACGGCTTGCTGAATTCCTTCGGGTTTCGGAACTTCACCATCGCTAAGGCCGACGACGGCCCGTTCTACAAGCTGGTGAGGGCCGATGGGAGCGACGCCAAAGACTCGCTGAGCGAGGGGGAGCGCTCGTTCGTCACCTTCCTCTACTTCTTCCATCTACTCAAAGGCAGCGAGAGCGAGAGCGGCATGACCGCCGACCGCGTGGTGGTATTCGACGATCCAGTATCGAGTATGGACAGCGACGTCTTGTTCATCGTCAGTAGCCTAATTAAGTCGCTCTTCGAGCCAGTGCGAAAGAATGTGGGCGGGATCAAGCAGATTTTCGTGCTAACCCATAATGTCTACTTCCACAAGGAGGTGACCTATACCTCTGACAGAAGCGATGACACCAAGGTCGGAGAGCGCAGCTACTGGGCGGTGCGGAAGGAACCTAGCGGCACCACAGTCGAGCGCCATGCATCAAATCCAATAAAGACCTCATACGATTTGCTTTGGGAGGAGTTGCGCCGTCCGCAGAAGTCACCGTTGACCGTGCAGAACACCATGCGGCGCATCTTGGAGAACTACTTCAAGATTCTTGGAAGAATGGACTTCGACAAGATTTGCGACCAGTTCGATGGGCTGCAAAAAGCCAAGTGCCGGTCCCTATTCGCCTGGGTCAACGACGGCTCGCACTTCTCGCACGACGATGCTTTTTACACTTTCGACCAAGCCTCCATTGAAACCTATATGGAAATTTTCAAGCAGATTTTTGAGAAAAGCGGCCAGTTGGCACACTATGAAATGATGATGCTCGGATCAAACTAGTTCGGCGGGGCTAGGGCTGCTTTTCCACTGAGACCATAAGAAAGCGCAAGGATTTTTAGAACTCTTTTGCGTATTTGCATCGATTAGACTCCTTCGGGTCGTTCTGTGAACCCCAGCCACCCCGCAGACCGGCGTAGAACCAAAGAAAAGGCCCTTCACGCTTAGGCGAAAGGCCCTTTCGTTTTGGAGTGGTTCAGGGTTGTTATCCGCGCTTGAACAGGCGCTCGTGCATCCATCCATCGTTGGTCAGGATGACAGCCGCCTTACCCGGGATATCTCCCTGCGTCTGTTCCGCAAAGTTCTTGTAATTGGCACGCATGCCTTCCGATTTGGCCCAGTCATCTGCACCTTCTACCTTGTAGCGGTAGTTCACCTGCGACAGCTTTACGCCCATCATGTCGCTGGGTTCAGTGAAGTTGCTCACTTCCACAACGGTGTACTTGCCGGTGCAGAAGGCATCTTGTCCAGCCATCGTATTGGCACCATTGGCGACGAGGAATTTCTTGCCGGTGTCAGTGATTTGGTACTCGGTGGCCGGCTCCATCTTGTTGCCAAACATGGCTTTGACTTCGGTGTCTCGCTTCGTCAGCAGCCCGGCATCGACCAGCGCGTCGGCGCGCTTCTTGTTCTGACCGCCCAGCATGTCTTGATTCGCCAGGGTGAACGGCAAGCCCTTAGCAGGAATCGCAGCGCATAGACCCTTTTGAGTGTCCAGGTATGCCTGTATGGCCTTGCTGAAGTTGCTCTTGTTGGCGTCTTTGGCGCTGCCGCACGCGGCAAGGGTAAGGGCAAGGCTGCTGATAGCGACGATCTTGATAGCGGTATGCAAAACTAGCTTCCTCCGTAGGTTAAGACAATCGGTTATTCATTATGGCAACGCGATGGAGCGATTATGCGTTGTTCTCTGTCTGGGAGTCGGCCTCACTCCGTTGTTTAGAAGTGGACGGCGCGCGACCCGCGAGGCGGTCCAGCTTCTGCACCAGGTCTTCGGCCCGCAGGTGCGTATAGCGCTTGAGCATCTGCATCGACTTGTGGCCGCTGATGGCCGATACCTCCTGATCGCTCAAGCCGGCTTCCACGAACCGGCTGACAGCCTCGTGCCGCAGGTCGTGAAAGCGAAAGTCTTCAAGGCCCGCTGCTCGCTTGGCATCGGTCCACGCTTTGTCGAAGAGGTAGGGGCGGCGTATGCCATCCCGGCCGGGTTCGCCGAAGAATACCAATTCCGTTTCAGCAGGACGCACTGGGTTGGCAAGCGCCTCGGTGAACACGCGCGTTGCCTCGGCAGTCAGCGGGACGGTACGAGGCGAAGAGTTCTTGGTGTGCTCCAGCCGCACGACGCGCCGCTCGATGTCCACTTGCCGAATACGCAGCGTCGCAATTTCAGACAGCCGCATGCCGGTCTGGACGGCAATGCGGACGATCCATCCGAACATCGGGTTCGAGTGCTTATCGACGGCTTGCAGCAGGCGGGTCTGTTCTTCGGGAGTCAATCGCCGGTTGCGGCCCGAGCCGGGGGCCGGGCGGCGAATGTTGGACACGGGATTGAAGGGCAGGCCGATGCCCCATTCTTTGATCGCGACGGTGAACAGGTGGCCCAGCAGTGCCAGTTCCAAGCGTACCGTGTTGTTACTGCGAGGCCGTAGCTTGCCATTCTTGTCCGGGTCGCCGGCCAGTCGCATGTCACGGAACTGCGCCACGATCTCGGCGTTCAGGGCGGCCAGCGAATATTTGCCAAGATGCCGGATGATGACCTGTGCCTTCTTGTGTTCGCCGGCTTGGGTGGAGGCCCGCTTGGTGGGAGTGACTTCCTTGAGGTAGCGGGTCAGTGCCGCTTCGACGGTCATGCGCTCAGCCGGCGCTCGCTGGATGTATACGCCGCGTACCATTTCGTCTTCGGTACGGCGCGCCCAGTCTTCGGCGTCCCGCTTGGTGCGGAACGTCTTGGCCGTGGTCGGCCAGCCTGTCTTGCGAATGAGGGCTTTCCAAGTGCCCGAGGAAGTCTTAACGATCGTAGCCATGAGTACTCCGTATGAGGCTAGCGCCGCATCACTGTACCGAAACTGTACCTGACCACAATTTTAGGAAAATCCCCCGGTGCGGGGCTTGTACTGCGAAATCTTCTAATGGCTTGAATCATCAGAAGATTTGGGGATGGTGCCCGGGGCCGGAATCGAACCGGCACGCCTTGCGGCGGGGGATTTTGAGTCCCCTGCGTCTACCAATTTCACCACCCGGGCTAGGGGGTCGCGAGCGCGTCCAGGTGACGGCTGCGGGAGATGCGAAGACCGCGATTATATGCGGTCTTTGGCATCTTGTCAGGCGAGGGCCGGGCGGCCCTGCCGTTCAGGGGCTGGCCGGGGGCAGCATACCCCCGACACGCAACCCATCGATCCTTACTTCTTCTCAGGCAGGAACCAGTTCATCACCAGCGCGCAGATCCCGCCGGTGGCGACGCCCGATTCCAGCACGCTCTTCACCGAGTGCGGCAGGTGCGACAGGATTTCCGGCACTTGCGACACCCCCAATCCCAGAGCCAAAGACACGGCGATGATGAGCAGCGCGCGGCGATCCAGCTGGATTCCCGCCAGGATATTGATCCCGGACGCGGCCACCGCGCCGAACATCACCATCGCAGCGCCGCCAAGGACGGGTTCGGGCACGGCTTGCAGCACGCCGGCCACGACCGGGAACAGACCCAGCAGGATCAGCATGCCGGCAATCCACACGCCGACGTGGCGGCTGGCGATGCCGGTCAGCTGGATGACGCCGTTGTTCTGCGCGAATACCGAGCTGGGGAACGTGTTGAACACGCCGGCCAGTAGCGAATTCGCGCCGTTGACCAGGACGCCGCCTTTGATGCGTTGCATCCACAGGGGGCCTTCAACCGGCTGCTTCGATACCTTGCTGGTGGCGGTGACGTCGCCGATGGCTTCCAGGGACGTGACCAGGTAGATGATCAGCATCGGCACGAACAAGGCCCACGAGAAGCCCAGGCCGAAGTGCAGGGGGACCGGCACCTGGAAGAGGGCGGCTTCGCGGGCGCCGGTGAAGTCCAGGCGGCCCATGTAGGCGGCGGCGATGTAGCCGACGGCCAGTGCCAGCACCAGCGCGGTGCTGCGGATCCAGACGACCGGGACGCGGTTGAGCAGGATGATGGTGCCCAGGACGAGGCCGGACAGGGTCAGGTTCTCGGCGCTGGCGAAGGTGCCGTTGGCCATGGCGCCGAAGCCGCCGCCCATGCTGATGAGGCCGACCTTGATGAGGGTCAGGCCGATCAGCAGCACGACGATGCCGGTGACGAGCGGGGTGATGAGGCGTTTGACGAAGGGCAGGATGCGGCTGATGCCCATTTCGACGAAGGAGCCTGCGATGACGACGCCGAAGATGGCCGCCATGACGGCTTCGATGGGCGTGCCTTGCTTGACCATGACCGAGCCGCCGGCGATCAGCGGGCCCACGAAGTTGAAGCTGGTGCCCTGCACGATGAGCAGGCCGGCGCCCAGGGGCCCGAAGCGCTTGCACTGGACGTACGTTGCGATGCCGGAGATGACCAGCGACATGGAAACGATCAGGGTGGTGTCGCGGCTGCTGACGCCCAGCGCCTGGCAGATGAGCAGGCCGGGGGTGACGATGGGGACTAGGATCGCCAACAGGTGCTGCAGGGCGGCGACGAAGGCGACGGGCGGCGCGGGGCGGTCGTCGGGGCCGTAGACCAGGTCGTGGGGGGCGTCGGCGTCGTCGAGCACACCGTGGGGGGCGGGTTGGGAGAGGGAGGCGGGTTGCATGGCGGGAGGGCCGGCCGGGGAGGGGGAGGTAAGAAAAGTGCGGGATTTTACCGGGGCCAGCCGGTTGTCAGGTTGCAGGGCCGCCACCCCGGCCTTGAAAAGTTCCCATTGGCCCCCACATCAGTAGGGTTTCCCGGCGCCTGCGCAGGCGCATCGCCCTAGCCGCCGGATATTTGTCCCTAATTTATTTTCCGAGCCACGTAGAACTATGAGCCAAACCGCCACGAATTCCGCGTCCGAAACCCTGGGGTTCCAGGCCGAGGTGAAGCAGCTGCTTCATCTGATGATCCATTCGCTGTACAGCAACAAGGAGATCTTCCTGCGCGAGCTGGTGTCGAACGCGTCGGACGCCTGCGACAAGCTGCGCTTCGAGGCCATCGACCAGCCGGAATTGCTGGAAGGCAACGGCGAACTGGCCATCACGGTCAGCTACGACAAGGCCGCCCGCACGATCACGATTTCTGACAATGGCATCGGCCTGTCGCGCGACGAGGCGGTGGCCAACCTGGGCACGATCGCCCGCTCGGGCACGCGCGAGTTCTTCTCGCAGCTGACCGGCGACAAGCAGAAGGATGCGCAGCTCATCGGCCAGTTCGGCGTGGGCTTTTATTCGTCGTTCATCGTGGCGGACAAGGTCACGGTGGTGAGCCGCCGCGCCGGTTCGACGGAAGCGATCCAGTGGGAATCGGACGGCCAAGGCGAGTTCACGATTGCCGCCGCTGAAAAGGCCGGCCGCGGCACGGACGTGACGCTGCACCTGCGCGCCGACGAGGACGAGCTGCTGAACGGCTGGAAGCTGCGCGAGATCCTGCGCCGCTACTCCGACCACATCTCGCTGCCGATCCGCATGGCCAAGGAAGAGTGGGATCAAGAGAAGGGCGAGCAGGTCAAGACCGACGAACTGGAGACGGTGAACCAGGCGAATGCGCTGTGGGCCCGCAACAAGTCCGACGTGACGGAAGAGCAGTACCGCGAGTTCTACAAGACCGTTTCGCACGACTACGACGACCCGCTGGCCTGGACGCACAATCGCGTCGAAGGCCGCAGCGAGTACACGCAGTTGCTGTACGTGCCCAAGCACGCGCCCATGGACATGTGGGACCGCGACGGCCGCCACGGCGTGAAGCTGTACGTCAAGCGCGTCTTCATCATGGACGATGCCGATCAACTGCTGCCGTCGTACCTGCGCTTTGTGCGCGGCGTGATCGATTCGGCGGACCTGCCGCTGAACGTGTCGCGCGAAATCCTGCAGGAAAGCCGCGACGTGCGCGCCATCCGCGAGGGCTCGGCCAAGCGCATCCTGTCGCTGCTGGAAGACCTGGCCGAGAACAAGCCGGAAGACTACGCAACGTTCTGGTCGGAGTTCGGCCAGGTGCTGAAGGAAGGCGCGGGCGAAGACGCGGCCAACCTGGAGCGCATTGCCAAGCTGATGCGTTTTGCGTCGACGAACTCGGGCGATCAGGCGCAGACGGTGTCGTTTGCCGACTACGTGTCGCGCATGAAGGAAGGCCAGGACAAGATCTACTACGTTACGGCCGACACGTTCGCCGCGGCCAGCAACAGCCCGCATCTGGAAATCTTCCGCAAGAAGGGCATCGAGGTCCTGCTGCTGTCGGATCGCGTTGACGAATGGATGCTGTCGTACCTGCGTGAATTCGACGGCAAGTCGTTGGTGTCGGTGGCCAAGGGCGGCCTCGATCTGGCAGAACTGGCCGACGAGGAAGAAAAGAAGCACCAGGCCGAAGTGGCCGAGGACTTCAAGCCGCTGGTCGAGCGCCTGCAAAAGACGCTGGAAGACCAGGTCAAGGAAGTGCGCGTGACGCTGCGCCTGGTGGATTCGCCGGCGTGCGTGGTGGTGGGCCAGAACGAGCTCAGCCCGCACCTGCTGCGCATGCTGAAGGCCGCGGGCCAGGAAGCGCCGAACGTGAAGCCGGTGCTGGAGATCAACCCCGAGCACCCGCTGCTGGCGCGTATCCGTTCGGCTGACGACAGCGAGTTCGATCAGTGGGCGCGTCTGCTGCTGGATCAGGCGCTGCTGGCCGAGGGCGCGCAGATTGCGGACCCGGCGGCGTTCGTGAAGCGCTTGAACGCGTTGCTGTTGAAGTAAGCGCGTTGGGGTGAATGTAGGGCGTCCGGGAGGACGCCCTTTTTGTTTGTAGGGGGCTTTGCTTCCCGATCGGTAATTTTTGTGGCCGAGGCGTGCAAAACAGGCTGAAAAATTCCCGATCGGTAATATCAATGCGTTTTTCTTTGAATATTTTGCAAAAACTTCCCGATCGGGAAAAACAAGACCCAAATGCGCTCAAACCTAGCTAAAATTCCCGAACGGTAAAAATGGAGGTGGCGATGGCTTCGAACGTCGACGCGTTTCCCGTGACGGTGCAAACCTCGGCCGAAGTGGGCGAACTGGTAAGAGCCGTCCGGCGGTCCCAGGGGTTGCTGCAAGCGGATCTGGCTGGCCTGTCCGGGACCGGCAATCGCTTCGTGGTGGACCTGGAGCGAGGCAAGCCGACGCTGCAGTTGCAGAAGGTGTTGGATGCGCTGGATCTGCTCGGGCTGGAGGTGCAGATCGCACCCAAGCGCGCGAGGCTGCCATGAGCAACGTAGACGCGCTCGATCTCTACCGGGATGGCCAGAAGGTCGGGCGCCTGTTCGACGAGCAGCCCCTGCGCTTCGCGTATGACGACGCGTGGATCGCGCACCCGGACGCCCGTCCAATCTCGCCGTCGATACCGCTTGTGCAAGGTGATCAATCCACTGAAGCCGTCCACGCCTTCTTCGAGAACCTGCTGCCCGAAGGCCACGTGCGCAAGTTTCTGCAAGCCAGCCGGCATGCGACGACGGTGTTCGGATTGCTGCGCAGCGTCGGCGGCGACACCGCGAGCGGTTTGACGATTTTGCCGCAGGGGGAAGTTCCTCAGCCCGCCAAGTATCGACCCGTGACTTGGCCGGAAATCGCTGCGCGTCTGCAGCAAACGGGCGTGCCGGCGCTGGTGGCCGAGAACGTTGAAGGCACGCGGATCTCGCTCGCGGGGGCGCAGGACAAGCTTCTGCTGACGGTCATGCCTGACGGTTCGCCCGCACTGCCGCAGGGTGCGGCCCCCTCCACTCACATCCTCAAGCCGGATATCCGCGGACTGGATGGGGTGTGGGCATCGGCCCTGAACGAGGCGCTGGTCATGCAACTGGCGGCAGCACTTGGGTTGGGCGTTGCGCGAGCAGTTTACCAACCGGAAACGCGCGCGTGTCTGATTCAGCGTTACGACCGCATGCCGGACGGACTGGGCGGTTTACGGCGACTGCATCAGCTGGACCTGTGCCAGTTGGCGGGCAGGCCTTCGAACGTGAAGTACGAATCGGATGGCGGTCCGACGCTGTTGGATTGCCGCAAGTTGCTGGCGGCGACGGGTGTCGGTGGTCCGGACGTAAAGCGATTTTTGCAGTGGATTCTGTTCAACCTGATGGTGGGCAACAACGACAGCCACGCAAAGAATCTCTCCGTGCTTCTGGATGGCGACGGGAAATACGTCCTTGCGCCGTTCTACGACCTGATGTGCACGGCGATTTACCCTGGGTTGAGCGCGCGGTTCGCGTTTTCCATTGGCGGGAAGGACAAACCGGGCGCCGTTGGCAAGGATCAACTCGATGCCATGGCGAGCGATCTGGGATTTAACCCGCGCTATGTTGCCGCCGTGGCGGAATCGCTTCTCGGAGCATTGCCGGACGCGCTGGCCCAGGTCAAGGCTCGTTTGTGGGACGAAGCACGGTTGGGAACAGAACGGACGCTTCTGGAGCGGCTGACGCGATGGATCACGACCAACACGCGCAAGCACGCAAAGCGCTGGGGACTGCATCCCTGACGGCGCGCCCAGGTGCCGGGTTCGACATCCGCTGATTAATGACCTGAAGTCAAAAGTGTTTGCCCGCCAGACGCCTTTTTCTGCAAGGATCCGGCGGTCATACTGCACGCCTGTCTATCCGATGCGCCGGCCATTTCAGGCCGGGCGCGCCCCAGGAACGTCCTGCCGGCGCCGTCGAACCCAAGGAACTTGCATGAATCCCCAAGAAACCCAGCCGGTTAAGGCCGGCCCGCCGTTGTTGGCGCTTGCCGTCGGTGCGTTTGGCATCGGCGTGACCGAGTTTTCTCCCATGGGCCTGTTGCCCGTCATCGCCGAGGGGGTGAACGTGTCCATCCCCAGCGCGGGCATGCTGGTCAGCGCCTACGCCATCGGCGTCATGATCGGCGCGCCGCTGATGACGCTGGCGTTCTCGCGCTGGTCGCGGCGCAAGGCGCTGATCCTGCTGATGGCGATCTTCACCATCGGCAACATCCTGTCGGCGCTGTCGCCCAACTACACGACGCTGTTGCTGGCCCGCCTGGTGACCAGCCTGAACCACGGTGCGTTCTTTGGCCTGGGTTCGCTGGTGGCCGCCAGTGTGGTGCCGCGCCACAAGCAGGCCAGCGCGGTCGCGACGATGTTCATGGGGCTGACCATCGCCAACGTGGGCGGGGTGCCGGCCGCGACGTGGCTGGGGCAGACGATCGGTTGGCGGATGTCGTTCTTTGCGACGGCGGTGCTGGGCCTGATCGCAATGCTGTCGCTGTGGCTGGCGCTGCCTGCGGGTGAGGCCGGGCGTCGTCCCAACGTGCGTCATGAACTGGCGGTGCTGCGCAGCCCCGCCGTGTTGCTGGCCCTGCTGACGACGGTGCTGGGCGCGGGGGCGATGTTCACGCTGTACACATACATCGCGCCGACGCTGGCCGAGATCACGGGCGCGTCGCCGGCTTTCGTGACGGGCATGCTGGTGCTGATCGGTCTGGGCTTCACGCTGGGCAACGGCGTGGGGGGGCGCATGGCCGACCGCTCGCTCGATGGCACGTTGATTTTCTTCCTGGTGCTGGTGATTGCGGACCTGCTGGCGTTCCCGTGGTTGGCCTCGACGCCGGTCGGCGCGGCGATCTCGCTCTTGATCTTCGGCATCGCGACGTTCGCGGTGGTGCCGCCGCTGCAAATGGGCGTGATGCGCGCCGCGACGGATGCGCCGGGGCTGGCCTCGTCAATGAACGTGGGCGCGTTCAACCTGGGCAACGCGGTGGGCGCGGCGGCCGGGGGCGCGGTGATCTCGGCGGGCATGGGCTACGCGGCGGTGCCAATTGCCGGTGCGCTGATTGCAACGGCTGGCCTGGCGCTGGTGCTGGTGCAGCGCGCGGGTAATGTGCGCCGGCGTAAGGTGGCGATGCAGGGCTGCTGAGGTTATCCATGGCCGGACACTGCTAGTTGAGTTGCCGCCGCTCCAACGGTTGTACGGCCAATCGCAATCCCATTGCCTTCAGGATGGCTGTGAGGCTACTAAGACCGGGATTTCCACTTGGGGAGAGTGTGCGATATAGCTGAGTGGGGTTCAATCGCGCCGTGGATGCCACGGTTTGAACGCCGCCGAAGGCCTGGGTAAGTTGACGCAGCGCGATGAGCAGCTCTGCCTGATCCCCATCTTCCAGAACGCTGTTGATCAGGTCCGCGGCCAGTCCGGGATCATTGCGGTACAGCTCGGCCATCGCCTCGTCGTGTGATCTGCTTTTCATGGTCTTTGTTCCCAGTCTGTGCGATAGCGGACGGCGCACGCAAGATCCGCCGATTGGGTGCTTTTGTCGCCGCCACATAGAAGCAGTACGACCCGGCGCCTCACCAGTGTGTGGTAAAGGCGGTAGCCGGGCCCCATGTCGATGCGCAGCTCCCAGATGCCATCGCGGCAAAAGCGGTGGTCACCGAAATTGCCGAGTTCAATTCGTGCAACTCGCCGTATGACGGCGACCTTGATGCGGTTATCTCGCAGACCGTTCAGCCAATCGAGATAAGGATTCGTATGCCCATCAGGCGCCAGGTAATGTTCGATTTCAACCATGCGGATATTCGTTTATTGACGAATTAAAGTCAAGCCGTATGGGGCGCTGACTCCGTGTCTCTTCATCTCCTCGCAAAGGGGCTGCGAGCTAACGGATGATCCGGCGAACGAAAGGAGCGGCGCAATGGAGGTGCGTGATGGATTCATCACGCCGGCGGCCGAGCACGCGGAAGGGGTCGATGTCGTCTGTGTCTGGGTGAAGGACCAAACAGGACGTATTGGGATCGACAAGAAAAAAGGGCGTCCCGCAGGACGCCCCTTCATTCAAAGCCAGCATTCAAACCCAGGCCAAGTCCTCAAGCCTCGATCCGCTCCACCTTACCGACCAGCAAGATATACGACAGCGCACCCAGCAATGCCAGCGACGACACATACACGATCGCCGGCGCAAAGCTGTCCTTGGACACCAGCAAGCCAATCACGATGGGCGTGCAGATCGACGACAGGTTGCCGACGAAGTTGAACACGCCGCCGGTCAGCCCCAAGAGGCGCACCGGGGCCAGCGTCGATACCAGCGACCACGTGATCGACGCCAGGCCGTTGCCAAAGAAAGCGACGGCCAGGAAGAAGATGACCCACGGCGTGGAATCCGTGAAGTTCGCGCCGATCATGGACGTGGAGATCAACAGGCCCAGGATGATGGGCAGCTTGCGCGCCATGCCGACCGTTGCGCCGCGGCGGATCAGGAAGTCGGACAGGACGCCCGAGCACAGCACGCCGATGAAGGCGGCCAGAAAGGGCACCGACGCCAGGAAGCCGGACTTGATGAAGTCCATGCCGCGGTACTTGACCAGGTACGTGGGGAACCACGTCAGGAAGAACCACAGCGTGGAAGTCAGGCAGAACTGGCCGAGGTACACGCCCCACAGCTTGCGCTTGCTCATGACCAACCCCAGGTCGTTCCAGTTGAACGGGGCCTTCTTTTCGCGCACGCGCGTGTCCAGGTCGACGACGCCGCCGCCTTGCTGGATCAGTTCGATCTCGGCCGCGTTGGCGCCTTTGAACTGGCGCGGTTCGCGGTAGATCATGAACCACAGCACGCCCCAGATGATGCCCAGCAGGCCCGTGCTGACGAAGACCATATGCCAGCCATAGTGGTGCTGCAGCCAGGCCAGCACCGGCGTCAGGAACGCCAGGCCGACGAACTGGCCGGACGTGTAGAAGCCGATGGCGGTGGCGCGTTCACGTTCCGGGAACCAGGTGGTGACGACGCGGTTGTTGATGGGGTAGGCCGGGGCCTCCAGCGCGCCCACGGCCAGGCGCAGGACGAACAGGATGACGAAGCTGCCGGCAAAGCCCATGAAGAACGTGGCCGCGGACCACAGGATCAGCGCGGCGGCGTACAGCACGCGTGGGGACACGCGGTCCACCAGCCAGCCGCCGGGGATCTGCATGGCGGCGTAGGTCCAGCCGAAGGCCGACAGGATCAGGCCTTCATGCCAGGTGTCCAGGCCGAACTCGTCCTTGAGGGCGGGTGCGGCGATGGACAGGTTGCTGCGGTCCAGGTAGTTGATGACGACGGTGATGAACAGCATCACCATGATGATGTAGCGGCTGCGGGTCGGGCGCTGGGCGCTCTGCAGGCCGGTGTGGGCGGCGGTGGACAATGGTGTCTCCTCTCTCTTTTATCGGCTTACCATTCGGCGAAGCTGCCGTCGGCGTGACGCCAGATGGGGTTGCGCCAGCGGTGACCCACTGCGGCGCGTTCCTTGACGTATTCCTCGTTCACGTCGATGCCCAGGCCGGGACCTTGCGGGATCGCGACCATGCCGTCCTCGTAGGCAAAGACCTCGCGGTTGCTGACGTAGTCGAGCAGGTCGTTGGCGGCGTTGTAGTGAATGCCCAGGCTCTGTTCCTGGATGAACGCGTTGTAGCAGCCGGCGTCGATCTGCAGGCACGTGGCCAGCGCGATGGGACCAAGCGGGCAATGCAGCGCCAGCGCGACGTCGTAGGCTTCGGCCATTGCCGCGATCTTGCGGGTCTCGGTGATGCCGCCAGCGTGCGACGGGTCGGGCTGGATGATGTCGACGTAGCCTTCAGATAGCACGCGCTTGAAGTCCCAGCGCGAGAACAGGCGCTCGCCCAGCGCGATGGGCGTGGACGTCAGCGGCGCCAGTTCCTTCAGCGCTTCGTAGTGTTCGCTCAGCACGGGCTCTTCGATGAACATGAGCTTGAACGGATCAAGTTCCTTCATCAGCACCTTGGCCATGGGCTTGTGGACGCGGCCGTGGAAGTCCACGCCGATGCCCACGTTCGGGCCGACGGCGTCGCGCACGGCGGCAACGTTCTCCAGGCACTTCTCAACCTTGTCGAACGAGTCGATGTACTGCAGTTCTTCGGTTCCGTTCATCTTGACGGCGGTGAAGCCGCGTTCGACGGCGCTCTTGGCGGCCGCCGCGGTATCGGCGGGACGGTCGCCGCCGATCCACGAGTACACGCGGATGCGGTCGCGCACGTTGCCGCCCAGAAGCTGCGAGACGGGTACGCCAAGGTGCTTGCCCTTGATGTCCCACAGCGCCTGGTCGATGCCGGCCAGCGCGCTCATGTGAATGGCGCCGCCGCGGTAGAAGCCGCCGCGGTACAGGACCGTCCAGTGGTCTTCGATGTTGCGGGGATCCTTGCCGATCAGGTAGTCCGACAGTTCCTCGACGGCGGCCGCAACCGAATGCGCGCGGCCTTCGACGACGGGTTCACCCCAGCCGACGATGCCTTCGTCCGTCTCGATCTTCAGGAAGCACCACCGGGGCGGCACGATGTAGGTGGTGAGCTTGGTGATCTTCATGCTTGTGTCTCCTGGGCAGGATAGGCGCGTTGCCAGGCCGCGACGAAAGCGCGCGCGTTCTGGCCGGTTGCTTCGGCCGACAGGCCGGGTTTGTACAAGGCGGAGCCCAGGCCGAAGCCGCTGGCGCCCGCCTGGGCGTAACTGGAAAGGTTGTCGGGCGTGATGCCGCCCACGGGAACCAGGGCGATCGGCGGGCGCATGACGGCGCGCCAGGCCTTGAGCACGGCGGGGCCCAGCTGCTCGGCCGGGAACATCTTCAGCACGTCGGCGCCGGCGGCCAGCGCCGCGAAGGCTTCGGTGGGCGTGGCGACGCCGGGGCAGGACGCCATGCCCAGTTTCTTGGCCTGACGGATCACCGCCGGGTCGCTGTGGGGCATGACGATGAGTTCGCCGCCCGCTTGCTGGATGCGCGCGCAGTCGTCGGGATTGAGAACGGTGCCGGCGCCGATGAGGCAGTCGGTGGGCAGCGCGGCGCGCATGGCGCGGATGCTGTCCAGCGGATCCGGCGAATTGAGCGGCACTTCGATCAGGCGGAAACCTGCGTCGTACAGCGCCTGCCCGACGGGCTCGGCTTCGGCGGGCGTGATGCCGCGCAGGATGGCGATCAGGCCGCAGTGGGCCATGGCGGTTTGGAGACCGGGATGGTTCATCTAAGGTTCCTAGGCGGGGATCGGAGTAGAGGGGATGACGAGGCCGGCGCAGATGGCCAGGTGCCACAGGCCGCGTTCGGTCGCGTTCTGCGCCTGTTCGGGCACGCCCAGGCCGTAGTGCTGCATGGCCAGGGTGTAGCGCTTGCACAGCGCGGGGTCGCCGCACAGCACGATGCGGGGCAATTCGCCCTGCTGGCGCAACATCTCGGCCAGCGCGGCGACTTCATGGCCGATCAGGAGGCCCGACAGATAGTCCGCCTGCGATTCGGGCGCCAGTTCGCCGGTCAGGCCCAGCGCGCGCGTGCTGAAGATGGTGGACATGACGCCCGCGCGGCCCGCTGGCGCACCGGCGATCTTGACAGCGCGCTCGAAGGCAGCCAGGTCAGGGGTGGCGGCGTCAGCCATCGTGCGGCCCAGAATGGTGTGGCCGCGCAGCGCCGCGTAGACCTCGCCGGTCATGAATGTGTCGAAGTGGGTGACGCGGCCGCGGCGCGCGTTGACCCATTTGGAGTGCGTGCCGGGCAGCCCGATGAGCACGCTGTCGGCGTTGACGTTGGCTTCTTCCGCCATCACGCCGAACACCTGGGTTTCTTCCCCGCGCATCACGTTGGGCAGGCCGTGGCGCTGGATGAGCCCGGGAACGATGTGGACGGGCGTGCTGCCCGCGCGCTCCACCACCGTCAACAGTGTGCCGATGCGTTCCAGGTCGACGGGCACGTCCAGGTAAGCGGCTTCCTTCCAGCCCTGCGCGCTGCCGACCATGCCGCACGCGATGACGGGCAGGGCGGGCTCGGCGCGCAGCCAGTCGCCGCAGGCCTGTTCAAACGCCAGCTCGAAGCCGGACAGCGTGGTGGTGGCGGCGCCGTCCTGCAGCGGTTGCGGCAGGCGCATGATGCCCCAGGGCAGATGGCGCGTATCGAGCGTGCGGCCCGTGGCATCCAGGCGGTAGGCGCGCAGCGAAGAGGTGCCCCAATCCAGCGCGATAAGAGCCGCACGGGCGGGCGATCCGGTATTCATCAGAGTCTGTCTCGTCTCTGGCCGCGCATCGGGCGCCGTCGCAGCGCCGTCGGGGGGCGCGGGACCGGGCGAGGGGGCGCGGACCTTGTTGTCTGAAATCTGCCGTGCGCGCGCGGGAGACGCGCAGCGCACGAATGGCAAAAATTCTAGTCCAGCGCTTGAAAAATCTCAAAATATAGAATTAAATCCCACATACAGGGAATTTGAAGTGCTTTTGACGTGGCCTTTGTATGGACAGGCGACATGCCTTGTTCGCCCGGCGAAGCACCCTGGATTCCCGCTTTGCTCACGTATCCGTGCCGCGGCGCCGGGTATGCTTGCCGATCTGTCCCGCCGCGCCGCAACGCCTTCTTCGCAACATGACCGCCACCACACTGCCCCCCGAGCCATCCGCCCCGCTGGACCCCGATGCCGCCGCGCCCGCCGGCACGCAGACGCTGATGCGCGGCCTTGCCGTGGTGCAGGCCGTGGCCGATGGCGCACGCGACCTGAAGGAGATCTGCGCGCGCATCGGCGTGGCGCGCAGCACCACGCACCGGCTGGCAAGTTGTCTGGTGCAAGAGCGCTACCTGCGCGCGTTGCCGGGCGTGGGCTACGTGCTGGGCCCAAAGCTGATCGAGCTGGGATTCCAGGCGCGCGAGGCTTTTCCGCTGGCGACGCTGGCACGCCCTTATCTGGACAGCCTGGCCGAACTGACCGGCGACACGATCCACCTGGCGGTGCGCGACAACAACGACGTGCTGTATCTGGAAAAAATCCCGGGCAAGAAGGGATTGGAAATGCGTTCGCGGGTGGGCCACCGCATGCCGCTTGCCGCAACCGGCGTCGGCAAGGCGCTGTTGCTGGACGCCGACGAATCGCAATGGAAATCGCTGCATCGCGTGGGCGCGCCCGTTTCATCCCGCGCGCCGGGCGGGCAGCAGGGATGGGAGGCGTTCCGCGACCGCATGCGCGACTACGCGTCGCAGGGTTATGCGTTCGACCTGGAAGACAACGAGCCCTCGATCCGCTGCGTGGCGGCGCCGGTGCGCGATGCGTCCAGCGGCATCGTGGCCGCGATCAGCGTGTCGAGCACCGTGCCTTATATGTCGCTGGAGCGCATGCGCGAAATGGTGCCGGTAGTGCAGGGCGCGGCGGCGGGGATTTCGGCGGAGATGGGGTGGAAGGTGGAGCGGGGGTGAGGGGGGAGCGGCTTGCGGGAAGGTTCTATCTTGGACGAAGCCGCAGACCATCTTGATCGCACAGGTAAAAACCGCCGGCGAGCCGATCATAGCGGTAGAAGATGTGCTTGTTGGACGCGACGGGTGTAGTGTCGTAGGCAGAGAGGTCTGCCCCTTCGGCGCAAAGTCGTTCCACCTCGTCGGGCCATCGAAATCTGGCTGCGTGGTGAGCTGCCCAACGGTCGATCAACGGGCCGAATCCCACCCAATAAAAGAAGGGATCTCGCGGCATGCCCGAGGGCTTCTTGTACGCAGGCAGATCCGCGGTCGGCTGAATCGCCTCGAGCCCTTCTTCCATGTATCGGCGGATGAATTCGAAGCGAAGCGCTGCGGATGGAACACGCATGTCATCAAGGGCATCAAAGCGTCCGTCAAGCCACAAGACGCCGTCTTGCTCGTAGATCTTGGCCTCGTTGTCGGGGGGCGGGGGGAATCCCAATCGGAGGCCGACACGGGCGTGCATTCTTAGCCATAAAAAGGGTTGCACATCGCGCCAAGGTACGGAGACCACATTGCCGCTCCCATCGACCGTCTGCACCAATTGCGCTTGACGATTAAACCGGATTCGGCCGCCCGGGCGAGTCAATGCGGCCATCGACAAAAAGAAAAACGAACTGAACAACAGGTACGGGAAGACCAGATACCATAGCGAGGCATTGGTGATGATATAAGCTGCCACCGACACGAAACAAAAGGTGTGCCACATCGACACCATATACGTGTCATCGAGGAGCTCGTCCTGACGAAGCTGGCTTTCTATGAATCGCTCGTTGAATAAAAAGCTATCACTAATATCGTTTCCGAATTGGGCATCGCCTGGCCACATCGCCAAATTTACGGGCTCCATCTCCGCGGTGTCGCCACGCTTCTTCCATAGATTGATGCCTTCCTCAAAACTGAGCGAAGAATTGCTTTTACGGCCCATCAGTTCATAACCATGTAGAGGATGTCCGGCTCGCCGAAGGCGCATTGCCGATAGATCCAGTCGGTATGTCGTGCCAAGCGCCAGCGGAATGTGGCTGGTGAGGTTGAGCTTCTCGGCTTAGGCGCTACTGGGAATTTGTGAGTGTGCGCTGATCGGAATCAGGCGTGTCTGCGCCGGACAACGACGACAGCCGGACACCATCGCGATCGCACAAGTAAAGCCCGCCGGCGCGACGGTCATAGCGATAGAAGATGTACTTGTTTGAGGCGACAGGTGTGGTGTCGTAGGCAGACAGGTCTGCCCCTTCGGCGCAGAGCCGCTCCACTTCGTCGGGCCATTGGAATTTCGCGGCGTGGTGAGCTGCCCACCGGTCGATCAACGGGCCGAATCCCACCCAATAAAAGAAGGGATCTCGCGGCATGCCCGAGGGCTTCTTGTACGCAGGCAGATCCGCGGTCGGCTGAATCGCATCGAGACCTTCTTCCATGTACCGGCGGATGAATTCAAAGCGAAGCGCTGCGGATGGAACACGCATGTCATCGAGGGCATCAAAGCGCCCGTCAAGCCACAAGACGCCGTCTTGCTCGTAGATATTGGCCTTGTTGTCTGGAGGTGGGGGGAATCCCAATCGGAGGCCGACACGGGCGTGCATTCTTAGCCAGAAAAAAGGTTGCACAGCGCGCCAAGGTACGGACACCACATTGCCGCCCCCATCTACCGTCTGCACCAATTGCGCTTGGCGATTAAACCGGATGCGGCCGCCCGGGCGAGTCAAAGCGGCCATCGACAAAAAGAAAAACGAACTGAACAAGAGGTACGGGAAGACCAGAGGCCAAGCTCTCACATTCGAGATGACACCAGCTGCCACAAACACGAAGCAAAAGGTGTGCAGCATCGACACCATATACGTGTCGTCGAGGAGCGTGCGGCGCAGTGTGGGCCGCAGACACCGCGAGTGAATCCTTGGCTGCGCGATCGACCGAGGCTTGTATGTGCGTGGTCCGCCGGCTGCCAGGCATTGGCGGCAAGTATCTGACGAAGGCAGATTTTTCGACTTAGGAAATATTCGAAATTTGCAGGCGCGCGTGCGCCGGGCGTCGGCCGGTGAACGCCTTGAAAACCGTCAAGGAGGAATATTGCAGTCTGCTCACCGCTGAAGCGCGGATTGCTACGCTTGCCCCTATCCCCGACCACCCCGCCGCTCGATCGTAGACAGCATCTCCAGCAGCACGTCCATATCCACCGGCTTGACCAGATGCGCATCGAAGCCGGCTTCCATCGACTCCCGGCGGTCCTCTTCCTGGCCCCAACCGCTTAGCGCAAGAATCGTTGCGTGCTCGCCCCAGTCGAGGGTTCGCATGTGGCGGCAGGCCTCGTGGCCTGTCATGCCGGGCATGCCGATGTCCATGAGGATCACCTGCGGACGGACCTGGTTGCCAAGGGCAATGGCTTCTTCGCCGTCGTAAGCGGCAGTGACGTCGTGGCCTTCCAGGGCAAGCACGGCGACCATGGATTCGACCGCGTCGCGGTTGTCGTCGACCACCAGCACCTTGCGCGCGATGGGCGACAGCGCGCTGGCGGATTGCTCGGGTGCGGCTGCCTGGATGCCGGTGACAGGCAGCCGGACGACGAATGTGCTGCCTTTGCCTTGGCCTTCGCTATGGGCATGCACCGTGCCGCCATGCATTTGCACCAGGCGCTTGACGAGCATGAGGCCAATGCCCAGGCCGCCCTGCGCGCGTTCGAGTGTCCGGTCGACCTGCGTGAACATCTCGAAGATCCGGTCGAGCTGGTCGGGTGGAATGCCCGAGCCGTTGTCGCGGACCGTGACGTCGACGCTGTCCTGGCCCGGGTCGACGAAGAGCTCGATGTCGCCGCCGGGTGGCGTGTATTTGGCCGCGTTCGAGAGCAGGTTGCCGAAGACTTGCGTCAGGCGCTCGGCGTCGCCCTGCAGCGTGATCTGCGCGTCGGGCTGCACCAGCCTCAGCCGGTGCCCGTGTTGTTCCAAGGCGGGGCGGCAAGCCTCGATGGCGTGCTGCAGGACCGAGTCCAGCGTGAGGGCGGTGAGGCGAAGCTCGAGCTTGCCGCGGTTGATGCGGTTGACGTCGAGCAGGTCGTCGACCAGCCTGACCAGTTGGCGCAACTGGCGGTCCATGACTTCGCGGGCGCGTGCCGTCATGGCGGGATCGCGCTCGGCGCGCTTGAGCACTTCGAGCATGTTGCGCAGGGCGGCAAGCGGATTGCGCAACTCATGCGCCAGCACCGCCAGGAATTCGTCCTTGTGCCGCCGTTCACGCGCCAGTTCCGATTCCGCGATATGACGTTCGAGCAGTTCGGCGGCCTGCCGCGCGAGCAGATCGATGTAGCGCAGGGCCTCCGGGATGGGGCCGCCGGGCCACGTGTAATGGTTGTTGAGCATGCCGAGCAGCTGGCCGCTGCGGCTGAGCAGCGGTGTGCATTGGATCGACCGGATGTTGTCCTCCATGACGATCTCGAGCCCCTCGGTGCCTTGCAGGTCTGTCAGCAGTTCCACGTCGGGCACAACCAGCCGTTCCAGGTTCTGGGCAGCCTCGGCGCAGCTTGCGACCCAGCCGTCTTCCGCGAAATGCTCGACCAGGCGTGCACTCAGGCCCTGGTGCACGGCAATGCGCAGCGTGTTCTTGGCGGGGTCGTAGATCTGGATGTTGCCTTTCTCGGTGCCGGAAATGTCGGCAGCGGCGGCGAGGATTTTTTTCAGAAGCGGTTCGAATTCCCCGGGGCCAACGAGTTCGGCGCTCAGCGCCTGCAGTCTGGCCAGGGCGTGGACTTCATGCCGAAGATGCGCGGCCGCGCGGTCCCGTTCGACCACGATGCTGGCGGCCAACGCGCCGAACTCCGCGACACGCTGCTCCCAGGTGCTCAACGCAGCAGCCTGAGGCAGAAACAATAGAAACCAGCCGACGGGCGCACCATCGGCAGCCTGTGCGGGCTGGGCGTGGCAGGCCCGGATACCATGTTGCGCGCAAAGGGATTGCCACGGCGCTGCCCACATCGCCGCGTCCTCGATATCGAGGCATCCCGTTGGCTGGTCACACCGCGCGGCAAGGCCCGGCGCGAAGAGCGCCTGATCGATCGATTGTCCGCGCAGGCCCGCGGCGAACTCGGCAGGCAATTGCGAAGAGTATCCGTCGTCCACGGTGGTGCGGCCCGCGCCGGCCAGAATGACGCAGGCGCGTGCGTCGGGAAGCAAGCGGCCGACGGCATCGGTAAGCGCCTCCAGGCATGCCTTGGCCGGCGTGCCGGACGCCGATGAAAGCAGGATCTGGCGTTGCGCTTCATGCAGCGCAGTGTGGCTTGCGAATTCTGGCGGCGGGCAAGTCAAGCAAGTCTCCTTCCTGGTGCCCCCAACGCATCAGTCATCTGGCGGGAACGATGCATGGATGGAGGCGTTTGGCCTGTGTCGCCGCGGTGTGCGCCTGACGACGGCTTTAAATATTTACATGGATCCCGCCCCGCGAATGTTGCAATTTGTCGGTCAGCCGTCACGGATCGTGGCGCAGTTGTCGAGTTCTTTCAGGCGTCGGCGGTGATCGGGGGCAATGGCAACAGTCGCTGCTGGATGTGGGCCATCGCCGTCTCCAGTTGCTCGACCAGCGCCTGCGCGGCCGGCGACAGCGTGCGGTCGCGGCGATGCAGCACGCCGATATAGCGGCGCGCCGACGCGTCGCAGAGGGGCGTGCAGAGAAGGCCGGACAGGTTCAGCTCTGGCAGCGCCAGCCGCGGCAGCACACTGACGCCGAGTCCCTGGCGCACCATGCCGGCCGCCGTGCCCATGTGCGTGACGTCGTAGCGCAGCGCGGTGGTCGGCGCCCCGACCTCATCGCGCACGGCGCGGTCGAATTGCTGGCGCGCATGGGACCCCTGCGAGAGCAGGATCAGGTCGTAGCGCAGCACGTCGCGCCAGTGCAGCATCCCTGGCGCCTCGCCCAGCGGGTGGCCTGCGGGAAAGACGGCGCAAAAGCAGTCCTCGCCCAAGGGGGTGAACGTCAGGTCGGACGCCGGCTCGGCCTGCGCGGCCACGGCGAACTCGATCTGGTTGGTGCGCAAGAGGGCAACCAGTTCGTCGTTGTGGGCCTCGACCACACGCACCTTCAGCGCCGGATGCGCCTGGCGCAGCGTGCCGGTGGCGGCGGGCAGAAGTGTCAGAGCGGCCGAGGGCAGGGCGCCCAACGCCACATTGCCGCGCCGCACGGCAGCCAGATCCGCCAGGCTGCGGTAGGCCTCTTCGAGGTCGGCAATGGGCCGCTGCACGCGAGCATAAAAGTCCTGCCCGGCCGAGGTCAGGCTGATGCTGCGCGTGGTGCGTTCGAACAACCGCAGGCCGAGCACTTCTTCAAGGTCCTGGATCAGGGCGGTGAACGAAGGTTGCGTCACGCCGAGGTGATTGGCCGCGTGGGTGAAGGAGCCGGTGTCCACCGCGAGCAAAAAGGCCTTGAGCGGCCGGTATTTGATATTGATAGCCATCGGCTAATAATAGTGAAGAAATATCTATTTGTGTCTAATAATTGACCGGACGATGATGACGTCTACCGAAGCCCTCCGGATTCATAGACGTTATGGACGCATCGAGCCACAAGCCCTTCCGGCTGGGCGCCAACTGGCGCCAGAGCCAAGACGGCGACGCCGTCATCACCTCCATCAACCCGGCCGACGGTAGCATCGCCGGCATCGTCACGCGCGCGCTGCCGCAGGACGTTGACACCGCTGTTGCCGTCGCCTGGGACGCTTATCAAAACAAGCCCTGGCGCAAGCTGCGTCCCGACCAGCGCGCCGCCACGCTGTACGAAATCGGGCGCCGCCTGTCCGCCGAGCGCGAGCCGTTGGCGCGCCTGCAGATGCTGGACAGCGGCAAGCCCTACAAGGAATGCCTGAACATGGTCGACAGCGCGGCCGGGCATTTCCGCTATTACGCCGCCGTGTGCGAGACGTGGCAGAACGAGATGACGTCGCCGCGCGGGGAATACTTCTCCATGGCCTTGGCCGAGCCCTTTGGCGTGATCGCGGCCATCACGCCCTGGAACTCGCCGATCATGAACGAAGCGCAGAAGGCCGCGCCCGCGCTGGCCGCGGGCAACGCGGTGCTGATCAAGCCGTCCGAGGAAACGCCGCAATTGGCGCTGGAACTGGCCCGCATCTGCGCCGAGGCGGGGCTGCCGGAAGGTCTGCTGACCGTCCTGCCCGGCCATGGCGAAGATGTGGGCGCGGCGCTGGTCAAGCATCCCGGCGTGCGCATGGTGTCGTTCACCGGGGGTACCGAAACCGGCCGCGCCATTGGCGGCATTGCGGGCCAGCGCCTGATTCCGGTCGGACTGGAACTGGGCGGCAAGTCACCGCATATCGTGTTTGACGATGCCGACCTGGATCGCGCGGTGGCAGGCGTGGTGTCGGGCATTTTCGGTTCGGCCGGCCAGAGCTGCGTGGCGGGGTCGCGTCTGTTCGTGCAGAAGTCCATATATGGGCGTTTCATGCAGGCGCTGGTGGAGCGCACGCGGCAGGTCCGCGTCGGCCTGCCCGACGATTCATCCACGCAGATGGGGCCGCTGGTCTCTCGCGCGCATCGGGACAAGGTGGCGGGCTATGTGGACATCGGCCGTGCCGAGGGTGGGAAAGTCCTGGTCGGCGGCGCGGCGCCCACGCAGGCCGAACTGGCCAACGGATGGTTCTACCTGCCGACCGTGATCGATGGGCTGGGCAACGGCGCCCGCGTGTGCCAGGAAGAAATCTTTGGACCGGTGCTGGTGGCGCTGCCGTTCGCGGACGAGGACGATGTGGTCCAGCAGGCCAACGACACCGCCTTCGGCCTGGCCGCGGGCATGTGGACCGGCGACTACGCCCGCGCCTGGCGCGTGGCGCGTGAGATCGAGGCCGGCTCCATCTGGATCAACACCTACAAGCAATCGCATATCGCGACCCCGTTCGGCGGCTTCAAGGCCAGCGGCATCGGGCGCGAGAAGGGCCTGCACGGCCTGCGCCTCTACAGCCAGGTCAAGAGCCTGTACTGGGGCATGCACGACAAACCGATGGGACTTTGAACAAACATGACGACTGAAAAGAAACAAGGCGCGGCGCTGTCCCTGGCCGACGCGCGCATCCTGATTGCCGGCGCGGCCAGCCTGGTGGGATCCCACACGGCCGACGCGCTGCTGGCGGCCGGCGTCAAGGAGGTCATTCTGCTGGATAACTTCGCGTTCGGCACGCCAGAGGCGATCGCGCATCTGCAGGACAACCCCCGCGTGAAAGTGGTGCGCGGCGACCTGATGCGCCTGCCCGATCTGCTGACCGCCACCGAGGGCGTGGACGGCGTGCTGCACCTTGCCGCCTACATGACGCTGGGTTTTGCCCAGACGCCCTGGCAGGCCGTGGACGTGAACATCCGGGGCGCGCAGAACATGCTGGAGGCCTGCCGCGCCAACAAGGTGAAGAAGATCGTCTTCGCGTCGTCCAATGCCGTGTATGGCTATGGCACCGGCATTGCTGGCGCGCTGGTCGAGAACGGCCCCTTCCATTCGGTGGGCGCGCCTCCCGCGGCCATCCTGTATGGCGCGTCCAAGATCATGGGCGAGCAGCTATGCCGCCAGTACTACCAGAAGGCCGGGCTGGACTACGTGGTGCTGCGCTACTCCACGGTCTACGGCGAACGGCAGCATTACCGCGCCGCCAATTCCCTGTACATCATGGAAACCTACGACCGCGTGCGCAAGGGCGAGCGGCCCGTGCTGCCGGGCGACGGCACGGACACCAAGCATTTCGTGCACGTCTCGGACGTGGCGCGCGCCAACGTGGCCGCCTTTGAAAGCGCCGCCACCGATGTCGCCGTGAATGTGTCGGGGCCGGCGCCCATCACCACCGGCGAACTGGTGCGGCTGGTGCTGGACTACTGCAAGAGCGACCTGCAGCCCGAAATCAAGCCGGATCCGCCCGGCACGGTGCGCCTGACGTCGGGCGGCGCCTTCCACATCCCGCATGACCTGGCCGGCCAGCATATCGGCTGGCAACCCCGGGTCGGCATGGCGGAGGGCGTGAACCGGCTGCTGGCCTGGCGGGAGGCGCAGGAGGCCGTGCAGACGCCGTAAGGAGGAATGCGCTCACGGCGCCATAGAGCGCCGGGGCGGGCAGTACGTACTTCAGTAGTCACGATAACGACATCCACAGGAGACAGGACAATGAAGTTGCGACATTGCATTGCCGGCGTGGCCATCGGCATGGGGCTGGCGTTGGGTGGGGCTGCGGCGCAGGCGGCGGGCTATCCCGACAAGCCCGTGACACTGGTGGTGCCGTATCCAGCCGGCGGCGCCACGGACGTCATCGCGCGCCTGATCGCGGAGAAGCTGCCGGCCGCATGGGGGCAGCAGGTCATCGTCAACAACCGGCCAGGCGCGGGCACCACGGTGGCCGCCGAGCAGGTGGCGCGTTCGCCCGGCGACGGCTACACGCTCTACATGACGACGGCCGCCCACACCATCAGCGCCAGCCTGTACAAGAAGCTCAACTACGATCCCTTGAAGGATTTCGCGCCGCTGACGCTCACGTCCACGATTCCGCTGGTGCTCGTGACCTCGCCCTCGCTGCCGGTCAAGACCCTGGACGATCTGATCAAGTACGGCAAGGCCGCGCCGCAGGGGTTGAGCCTGGCGTCCACCGGCAACGGCACGCCGCAGCACCTGACGGGCGAACTGTTCAAGGCCAGGACGGGCATCAAGCTGGTCCATGTGCCGTACCGCGGCGATGCGCCGATGCTGACCGACCTGATAGGCGGACAGGTGCAGATGGCCTTCGTCACGTTGTCGGCCGCGTTGCCCCATATCCAGTCGGGCAAGCTCAATGCCATCGCGTTGGCGCATCCGCGCCGTGTCGAGGCCATCGCGCAGGTCCCGACGATGGCCGAGGCGGGCATGAAGAACTTCGAAGCCGCGACCTGGTTTGGCCTTTTCGCGCCGGCCAGCATGCCGGACGCCCTGCGCGAGAAGATCTACCAGGATGTCGCCCGCGTCGTGGCCACGCCTGAAATGACCAAGAGACTGCAGGAGATGGGCGGCGATGTGAACAACAGCTCGCCCCAGCAATTCCAGGCCTTCATCAACGACGAGGCCAAGCGGTGGGCCGAGGGCGTCAAGCTCTCCGGCGCACAGATCGACTGAGCGGCTGCACGGTCGATACCGACGGGAGAACCTACTGAATGAGCGACAACGATCAAGAACTGCTGGCGCGCTGCGCCGCCATCGGCACCAGCACCTGGGCCGATGCGATGGATACGCTGGGCATTGCCGGCGTGGTGCAGGGCATTGAGCGCCGGGGCGGGTAAGGCCGTATCGCTGGCTTTGCCGCCACCGCGCGCCACGTCTGGGGCGGCCTGGGAGATTTCGACCGCGCCGATTTCGCGGTGGGACGCCTGGTGGCCGCCACAGGTCCCGGGCGCGTGCTGATGGTGGACGCCGGGGGGACCTGCATTTCCACCTTTGGCGGCATTGCCTCGTTGGCCGCCTCGCGGCGCCAGGCAACCGCTGTCGTCATCGATGGCGCCTGCCGCGACGTCGATGAAATCCGTGCGACCGGACTGTGGCTGGCAAGCCGCCATGTCACCCCGTTGACCGGCAAGACACGCCTGCGCCTGCAGGCCATGGGCGATCCCGTCACCATCGGCGGCGTGCAGGTCGCCGAGGGCGATCTCGTCGTTGGCGACGACACCGGGCTCGTCGTCGTGCCGCGCGCGCGGTTGCAGGATGTGCTGGCGGCGGCAAAGCACGCGCTGGAGGTGGATGAGCGGGTGGAGCGCGGCATTCGGGACGGCCTGTCATTTGCTGAGGCCGCCGCCGCGGCCAACTACATTCCCGCCAGCGCCGGAGGCCGTGCGTGACTGCCCGCTACGAGGTGGTGCAGGTCGCATCGCTGGGCGCCGCGTTCGATGCGCGTCTGGCCGCCCATTACCGTGTCCTGCAGGCCTGGCGGGAGCCGCTGGGCCTGGCGGCGTTTGGCGACGAATTGGCGAGGCCGCGGGTCGCGGTGACGTCTGTCCGGCATGGATTCACGCAGCCGATGTTCGACGCGTTGCCGAATCTGCAGGCCGTGTGCAGCTGGGGGGTGGGTTACGACACCCTGGACCTGCGCGCCGCCGCCAACCGGCGCATCGGGATCAGCGTCACCCCCGACGTGCTGGACGACTGCGTCGCCGATCTGGCGTGGGCGCTGATGCTTTCGGCGGCCCGGCGTACCGCCGTGGGCGACCGCTACGTGAAGACGGGCCAGTGGCGCGCCATTGGGCAATTTCCGGTTGCGACCCGCGTATCGGGCAAGCGGCTCGGCATCCTGGGACTTGGCCGCATCGGTGAGGCGATCGCCCGCCGGGGCGCGGGCTTCGACATGCAGGTGCGCTATCACAATCGAAGCCCCAGGCCGCAGTCGCCATACCCCTACGAAGCATCCCTGGTGGGCCTGGCCGCGTGGGCCGACTTTCTGGTGGTGGCCTGCGTGGGCGGGGCCGCCACGCGGCATCTGGTCGATGCGCCCGTCATTCGCGCGCTGGGCCCGCGAGGGATTCTGGTCAACATCGCGCGCGGCAGCGTCGTGGACCAGGCGGCGGCGCTGGCGGCGTTGCGCTCGGGCGAACTGGGCGGCGCCGGCCTGGATGTGCTGGAGCAGGAGCCCACCGATGCCGCCGATTTTGCCGATCTGGACCAGGTTTCCCTGATGCCGCATGCGGGCAGCGCCACGCACGAGACGCGGGCCGCGATGGCGGATCTGGTCTTCGATAATGTCGCAGCGTTTCTGCGCAGCGGCGCGCTGCTCACGCCGATCGCCGACCGGGAGATGCAGGCATGACCCCGGCTGCGCTGCGGGCGGCGTTGACGGCCTGCCTGGGCGAGGCGAACGTGCTGACGGGCGCGGATGCCCAGCCCTATTTGACCGATTGGCGCCAGGCCGTGACGGGCCGGGCCATGGCGGTGTTGCGGCCGGGCGATACCGGCGAAGTCGCGCAAGTCGTGCGTCTGTGCGCGGCAGCCGGGGTCCCGATCGTCCCGCAAGGCGGTAATACCGGACAGGTGGCAGCCGCCACGCCGGACGTCAGCGGTTCTGCCGTGGTGCTGTCGCTGGCGCGCATGAACCGGGTGCGTGCCCTGGATCTGGACAACGACACCATCACGGTCGAAGCGGGTTGTGTGCTGCAGTCGGTGCAGGCGTCTGCGCGCCAGGCGGGCCGGCTCTTCCCGCTATCGCTGGGGGCGCAAGGAAGCTGCACCATTGGCGGCAATCTGGCCACCAACGCGGGCGGCACGCAGGTGCTGCGTTACGGGAACGCGCGCGAGCTTGCGCTGGGACTGGAAGTCGTCACCCCGCAGGGCGAGATCTGGCACGGCCTGCGCGGCCTTCGCAAGGACAACACGGGCTACGACTTGCGCGATCTGTACATCGGCAGCGAGGGCACGTTGGGCATCATCACCGCGGCGGTGTTCAAGGTGTTTCCGCTGCCGGTCGCGCAGCGAACCGCGTTGATCGCGGTCGCCAGCCTTGAGCAGGCCCTGCAATTGCTGCAACGCGCCCGCGCGGGCTTTGGCGCCGGACTGACTGCATTTGAAGTGATGTCGGCGGCGTGCCTGCGTGACGTGGTCCAGGCTTTCCCGCAGCAGCGCCTGCCATTTGCCGATCTGCCGGCGGACGCATGGTGCGCGCTGCTGGAGCTATCGGACAGCGAGGACGAAACGCACGCGCAGACGCGGCTGGAGGCCGTGCTGGCGGCCGCGCTGGAGGCCGGCGAGGCGCTGGATGCGGCAGTGTCGGTGTCCGGCGCGCAAAGCGCCGCATTCTGGCACCTGCGCGAGAGCATCACCCTGGCGCTGGCCAAGGCCAGCGCGTGTGTCAAACATGACATCTCGCTGCCCGCCTCACGCATCCCTGCCTTTGTGCGGGCCACCGACCATGCCTTGGCCACGGCGTTTCCCGGCGTGAGCATGCGCGTGTTCGGCCATCTGGGCGACGGCAATCTGCATTACAACCTGCTGCCGCCGCAGGGCGTGCCGGAATCGGCGATCCAGCGGCTCGTCCACGACCGCGTGCACGAGGCCGGCGGGTCTATCAGCGCCGAGCAGGGAATCGGCCAACGCAGGGTGCTCGACCTGGAGCGATACAAGAGTTCGGTGGAACTGGACCTGATGCGGCGCATCAAGCATGCCCTGGACCCGCAAGGGCTGATGAATCCCGGCAAGGTGCTGTCTGCCTCGGCAGATCGCGTCTTGGCGTAGCGCGCCACGACGGCGCGCACCATTTCAATGACGGCCTTCCGGCCCAATGACATAACAACTGGAGACAAGAAAATGTTGCTGATGAGCAAGACCCTCGCGCGCGCCGCGCTGTCCGTTGCCGGCCTTTGCGCCGCTTTGCCGGCATGGGCCTGGCCCGACCGGCCCATCGAACTGGTGGTCGGGTTTGCGCCCGGTGGCGGCACCGACCTGACGGCCCGTGCCTTGGCCGTCTTCCTGGAAAAGGAACTGGGCACGACCGTCGTTGTCCAGAACAAGCCGGGCGCGTCCAGCGCGATCGCCCTGTCCTACGTGGCGCGCGCCAAGCCGGACGGCTACACGCTGGCGATGACAAACATGCCGGGGCTGGTGTCGCTGCCGATCGAGCGTCAGGCGGGCTTCACCGGCGATGACTTCACGTACCTGGCCAACCTGGTCCGTGATCCCAGCGCGTTCAGCGTGGCCAGCGACAGCCCGTACAAGACCTTGCAGGCGTTGATCGCCGCCGCCAAGGAACGGCCGGATGCGGTGAGTTATGGATCGACGGGCGTGGGCACCGACGATCATCTGGCGCTGGTGTTGTTCCAGGCGCAGACGGGCACCAAGCTCAATCACGTTCCGTACAACGGCGCGGGACCGTTGCGCAGCTCGGTGCTGGGGGGGCATACCGTCATTGGCGGCCTGAATCTGGGCGAGGTCATGCCCTACAACGGCAAGAATATGCGGGTGTTGGCGCAGGCCAGCGAAAAGCGGTCGCCGCTGGGCCCGGATGTGCCCACGTTCAAGGAATTGGGCGTGAACCTGGTGTTTGCCTCGGAACGCGGCATCGTCGGACCCAAGGGCCTGCCCGCCGACGTGTCGGAAAAACTGCGGCAGGCGCTGGGCAAGGTGGCGGCCAATCCGGCGTTCCAGACCCAGATGAAGCAGCAGTTCACGGAAATGGACTACGTGGACGGGCCGCAGTGGCAGGAGCGCCTGAAGGGCGACGATGCGCGCCTGCGGCAGATCTGGGCCCAGACGCCCTGGGTGGAGTAGCCTGCGCGATTACGCCAGCGGCAAGGTCAGCACGCCTTGCGGGGCCGGGCGCATCATGACCCGCCGGTACCACGCCGATAGCGCGGGCGTATCGGGCCGCTCAATTGGCATGGCGAGCCATCGATGGGCGGCCGCGACCAGCGCGATGTCGCCCATCGTGAGATGACGGCCCACGATGAACTCGCGGCCCTGCAGGGCCTGGTCCAGGATCAGGGCGCGCGCGTTCGAGCGCTGGACGGATTTCTCGATGGCGGACTTGTCGCGCTTGTCTTCGGGCGTGCGGATCAGGCCCAGAAATGCCGGCACCATGGCCGGCTGCCATTCGGTCGCCTGCCAGTCCATCCAGCGGTCCGCGTCGGCGCGCAGGCAGACATCCTCGGGCCACAGCGTGCCCACGCCGTAGCGTGCCGCCAGGTAGCGCACGATGGCATTGGATTCCCAAAGGATGAAGCCGCCGTCGTCGATGACCGGCACCAGGCGATTGGGATTGAGCTTTGCCGCGTAATCGTCGGTGTCGACCACGCCGTAGGGGCCGCCTGCCTGGACAAAGGTGTGCGGGAGCGCCAGCTCGCGTACGGCCAGCATTACTTTTTGAACGTTGACGGATGTCAGGCGTCCCCAGATCTTCAACATAGCCAATCCTTTCAAGGGTCAGGCCGGCGGCAGGTGCCGCCGCGCAAAGCCGCTGTCGCGCCCGAAGCGCGTCCAGTCGAATGCCGGCCCGGGGTCGGTCTTGCGCCCCGGGGCGATATGTTCGTGTCCCTGGGCGGCCACCAGGGGATAGCGCGAACGCAGCGTGTGGGTCAGCTTGCGCAGCGACGCGTACTGCTCGTCAGTGTAGGGCAGCGTGTCCGTGCCTTCCAGTTCGATGCCGAGGGAAAAATCGTTGCAGCGCTCGCGTCCCGCAAAGCGCGACACGCCGGCGTGCCAGGCGCGCCGGTCCGTGGAGACGAATTGCATGATGCCGCCGTCGCGGCGAATGAAAAAGTGCGCGGACACGCGCAGCCCGCGCAGGCGTTCCAGCCAGGGATGCGAGCCGTAGTCGAGCGAGTTCAGGAACAGGCCCGCGACTTCGGGGCCGCCGAACTTGCCCGGCGGCAGGCTGATGTTGTGCAGGACCAGCAGCGAGACCTGCGCGCCCGCGGGGCGCGTGTCGCAGTTGGGCGAGCGCAAGAGGGAAACGCCCGGAGCCGGCGCCAGCCAGCCATGTCGATCCAGGAGCAAAGGCATAGGGAGGGAGCGAGTGAGGATTCCGGCGCCCATTATGCCGTGGGCCCGCCGATTGCCCTATCCGGCCACTTGGCCCGCCCGCTCGAAAGGGGGCTCAGCGCTTGGCCGGACCCAGGCGCGCGTGGTCGGCGCTGCACCAGGTCTGGCCGTTTTGCAGCAAGGCCTCGGAGCGGGGCAGATGGATGCCGCAATGGGCGCAGCGCACCATGGATTCCAGGGTGGGCGGTGCTGCGTCGGCCTGCGCCTTTTTCTTCGGGCCGGCCTGCCGCTGCGCGGCCATGCGGCCGGCGACGCGGGCAACCAACAGGACCAGGATGATCAGAACGATCCAGAAAAGCATCTTGCCCACGTCAGCCTCGATGCAGAATCATTTCCAGCACGAACCGGCTGCCGGTGTAGGCCAGAATCAAAAACCCGAAACCCGTCAGGGTCCAGCGCAGGGCGACGCGGCCGCGCCAGCCCCAGATGTGCCGCCCGGCCAGCAAGACCCCGAAGGTCAGCCAGGACAGCAGTGTGAAAACGGTCTTGTGGTCGAACGGCAGGATCTTGCCGGTCAGCTTCATGGAGGCGATCGAGCCCGAGCCCACCGCCAGCGTCAGTACGACGAACCCGATCCAGATGATGCGGAAAAGCAGTTGCTCCTGCACCAGCAGCGGCGGTTGGGAATCGAGCACGCGCCCGATGATGCTGCGTTCGGCCGGCGCGTCCAGGGGCCGGTGCAGGTGGCGGTCCAGGAGAGCCATCATCATGGCGTGCAGGGCCGCGATGGTGATGAGCCCGTAGGCCGCCAGGGCGATCAGGAGGTGCACGCGCAGCCAGGCGTCGTTGGCATGCGGCACGAATTGCCCTTTCGGGAAGATGGCGGCCAGGCCGCTGGCGATGGCGGCGGCGGGCAGTAGCAGCAACTGCAGGCCGTCGATGCGCACGAGCAGGCTTTCCACCCAGAACACCACCATGCCCAGCCAGACGGCGGCGGACAGGGCAAGCGCCCATCCGATGAACAGATGCTGGGCGCCCAGCATCGATTGTTGCAGCCCGATTCCATGGAGAACCAGGGCGCCCAGCAGGCACAGACGGGCAATTTTGCCGGTCTGTTCCACTTCCTTGGCGCCGGCCAGGCGGATCCAGAGCGACCCCCCGAGCACTGCGTACGCCAAGGCAGCCGCCGTGTGAAATACAATGCCTAGTGACATAGAAACCGTTGTCTGGATGGGGCCTTTGGGGTGCACGTCACCCGAAAGCGCAGAATCCGCGCCTGCGGCCACCGTTCAATCGACTAGTTTAAGCGGAAACGCCTCTCATGCTCGATAACCTAACTCAACGCCTGTCGCGTGTCGTCAAGACGCTGCGCGGGGAAGCCCGCCTTACCGAGGCCAACACGCAGGAGATGCTGCGCGAAGTGCGCATGGCGCTCCTGGAAGCCGACGTCGCGCTGCCGGTCGTTCGCGACTTTGTCGCGCGGGTGAAGGAAAAGGCGCTGGGCGAAGAAGTCGCCGGCAGCCTCAGCCCGGGCCAAGCGCTGGTCGGCGTCGTCCACAAGGAACTGACCGCCCTCATGGGCGGCGACCTGGGCGCCGACGCCAACGAACTGTCGCTCGCCGTCCAGCCGCCAGCCGTGATCCTGATGGCGGGCTTGCAGGGCGCCGGCAAGACCACCACCACCGGTAAGCTGGCGCGCTGGCTCACCGAGGGCCAGCATACCCAGCACGGCCGCAAGACCGGCAAGAAAAAAGTGCTGGTGGTGTCCGCCGACGTCTATCGTCCGGCCGCTATCGACCAGTTGAAGAGCGTGGCCGCGCAGGTCGGCGTGGATTTCCTGCCTTCCGACCCCAGCCAGAAGCCCGAAGACATCGCGCGCGGCGCCGTGGATCACGCCCGCCGCCATCATTACGACGTGCTGATCCTGGATACGGCCGGCCGTCTGGGTATCGACGAGGCCATGATGCGCGAAATCCGCGCGCTGCATGACCTGGTCAAGCCGGTGGAAACGCTGTTCGTGGTGGACGCGATGCAGGGCCAGGACGCGGTCAACACCGCGCGCGCCTTTGCCGAAGCGCTGCCGCTGACCGGCGTCGTCCTGACCAAGCTGGACGGCGATGCCCGCGGCGGTGCGGCCCTGTCGGTGCGCCACGTGACGGGCAAGCCGCTCAAGTTCGTCGGCGTGTCGGAAAAGCTGGATGGCCTGGAGCCCTTCTATCCGGACCGCATGGCGCAGCGCGTGCTGGGCATGGGCGACATCGTCTCGCTGGTTGAACAGGCGCAGAAGAACATCGACATCGCCGAGGCGCAGAAGCTTGCGTCCAAGATCAAGTCGGGCAACAAGTTCGACCTGAACGACTTCCGCGACCAGCTCGGCCAGGTGAAAAAGCTGGGCGACATGGGCTCGCTGCTTGAAAAGCTGCCCGCCCAGTTCCAGCAGGCTGCGGGCCAGTTGCAGGGCGGCCAGGCTGAAAAGCAGCTTCGCCGCACCGAAGGCATCCTGAATTCCATGACGGCCGCCGAACGCGCCAAGCCCGAACTCATCAAGGCCTCGCGCAAGCGCCGCATCGCGGCCGGCTCCGGCGTGCCGGTCCAAGAGGTCAACCGCCTGCTGGCTCAGTTCGAGCAGATGCAGGGCATGATGAAGCAGATGAAAAAGGGCGGCATGGCCAAGATGATGCGCGCCATGGGCGGCATGAAGGGCTTGGGCCGTTTTGGAATGAAGTAAAAAAATGGCCAGACGTTGCGTCTGGCCAAGCAATCGCGGCGGGCAGGGGGCGCCGCGCCGCGACACAAGCCGGGGAACGCATGGGTGTCCCCCGGATTGTCGGAATGCGGGCCGCTTACGACAGCGGCGGGATGCGCAGCACCTGGCCCGGGTAGATCTTGTCGGGGCTGGTGAGCATGGGCTTGTTGGCTTCGAAGATCAGCGTGTTCTTGGCGCCCTGGCCCTTGCCGTATTGCGCTTCGGCGATCTTCCACAGGTTGTCGCCCTTTTGCACGGTGTACATCTTGGCTTCCGGCGTGGCCTGCTTGACCTGCAACTGGTTGTCCACCGCGGCCACGCCCACGGTGTTGCCCAGCGCCAGCGAAATCTTCTCGGCCTCTTCCGTGCTCAACGCCTGACCGGCGACCGTGACCTTGTCGCCGTCCACCGTGATTTGCAGGCCATCCGCGTTCAGGCCGTGCTTATCGAGCTCTTTCTTCAATTCTTCCGCCGTCGCGGCCTTGGCCTCGCTGGCGCCGAAGAGCTTTTCTCCAACGTCCTTGATGAAATTGAGCAGACCCATAGTGTTTCCTTTTATCGATGTTGCGGTGAGAAAACCTGCGTGCTCCAAAGGCGCCTGCCGGGGGCAGGGCGGCGCGACAGAAACGATTATGACTCGCACATTTGCCGTACGACGAGAGGGCGCGGTGTAACAGGTTGCTAGCCTCTTGCCAGACTACGCAACAATGCTGGCACCTTCGCAGGACGTTGGTATCCGCGGATGTACGCCGCCTCATGCGCGGGGCGGCATGCAAAAAGGCCGCTGTGTGTCAGCGGCCTTCAAGGTGACGTGCGATGCGGCGCCGAAGCGCTGCAAACATAGCGGTCAGCCGCCGCCCACCGCCACGACGATTTCGATCTGGTCGCCGTCGGACAACGTCGTCTGCGCGTGCTGGCTCTTTGGCACGATTTCGCCGTTGCGTTCGACGGCCACGCGCTTGCCGGCATAGCCCAGCGTGTCGAGCAGTTCGTTCACCGTCGTGTCCAGCGGGAACTCGCGGGCGTCTCCGTTCAGGGTGATGTGCATGACAGGGGTCCTCACTGTTTGGCGTAGTCGTCGGTGGCGGCGATCAGGCGCGCCAGCGTGCCGGGTTCGTCGAAGGCATGGCCGGCATCGGGCACCAGATGAAAGTGCGCCTCGGGCCACGCGCGATGCAGGTCCCACGCGGTGCGCGCGGGCGTGCACACGTCGTAGCGGCCTTGCACGATGGTGCCCGGGATGCCGCGCAGCTTGTGCGCGTCGCGGATCAGCTGGCCTTCTTCCATGAAGCCGGCGTTGAAGAAATAGTGGTTCTCGATGCGCGCAAAAGCCAGCGCCGCGCGGTCGGCGGCATGGCTTTGCTGGTGGCGCGGGCTGGGCAGCAGCGTGATGGTGCTGTCTTCCCATTTGCTCCAGGCCTTGGCGGCACGCAGTTGCTCGGCGGGGTCGCTGCCCGTCAGGCGCTTGTGGTACGCCGCGACCAGGTCGCCGCGCTCGGCTTCGGGGATCGGCGCCAGGTACCCTTCCCAGCGGTCGGGAAACAGCCACGATGCGCCTTCCTGGTAGAACCACTGGATCTCGGCGCGCCGCAGCCCGAAGATGCCGCGCAGCACCAGCTCGCTGGTGCGCGCCGGGTGCGTCTCGGAATACGCCAGCGCCAGCGTCGACCCCCACGAGCCGCCAAACACCAGCCACTTGTCCGCGCCCATGACTTCTTCGCGCAGGCGCTCGATGTCGGCGACCAGATGCCACGTGGTGTTGTTGTCCAGGCTGGCGTGGGGATGCGAACGGCCGCAACCGCGCTGATCAAAGAGCAGCACGTTGTAGCGTTGCGGATCGAACAACTGCCGGTGCACCGGCGAGCAGCCGCTGCCGGGCCCGCCATGCAGGAAGACGGCGGGCTTGCCGTTGGGGTTGCCGCACATTTCCCAATAGATCTGGTGTCCGTCTCCGGTGTCCAGCATGCCTTGACGGTAGGGTTCGATCGGCGGATAGAGCATCAGGCGGCTCGCTTGAAGATCAGGTCCCAGACGCCGTGGCCCAGGCGCAGGCCGCGTGTCTCGAATTTGGTGAGGGGGCGGTAGTCGGGGCGCGGCGCGTAACCGTCCGCGGTGTTCTTCAAGAGCGGCTCGCCGCTCAGCACTTCCAGCATCTGCACCGCGTAATCTTCCCAGTCGGTGGCGCAGTGGATGTAGCCGCCGGGAGCGATGCGGCTGGCGAGCAGCGAGATGAACGCGGGCTGGATCAGGCGGCGCTTGTGATGGCGCTTCTTGGGCCAGGGGTCCGGGAAGTAGATGTGCACGCCGGCCAGGGAATCCGGGGCGATCATGTCGCGCACGACCTCCACGGCGTCGTGCTGGATGATGCGCAGGTTCTGGATGCTGGAGTCTTCGATGCGGCGCAGCAGCGAACCGACGCCGGCGTTGAAGACTTCCACGCCCAGGAAGTTGTCGTCAGGCCGGGCGAGGGCGATCTTTTCGGTGGTCTCGCCCATGCCGAAGCCGATCTCCAGCACCGTCGGGGCCTGCCGTCCGAAGGCGGCGGCCGGATCCAGGCGGCGGGGGGCGTAGGGAATGGACCATTGGCCCATCAGGCGCTCCAGCGCGGCGAGCTGGCCCTGCGTGATGTGGCCGCGACGGTGCACGAAGCTGCGGATGTGGGTGGCGCCGGGGCTGTTGGGCGCATAGGCGGCGCTGGCCAGCGCCGCCTGCGTTTCGGCCGAGACGGCGGCGGGCGCAGCGGCGGGCGCGGCGGCAGGGCTCACGGCGGGCTTGGCGGACGCGTCTGCGGCGGTGTCTGCAGGGGGGCTGGCGGGGGTGTTCGTGGGGGTATTCGTATTCATAGGCGGGATTGTAGTGGCAGGCTTGCCCGCGCGGAGCCGGTCAGAAGGACTAAAATAGGGACACATTTATCCCGCTTACCTGCGGCTATAGTTTCAGCCCGGTTTCCCTGTGCTGTAGTCCTTTTTCATGAACGTTGCCCGGATCGACCTCGTCACGCTCGCCCTGTTTGTCTCCGTGGCTCGCCAGGGAAGCATCTCGGCCGGCGCGCGCCAGTCGCATCTGGCGGTGGGCGCGGCCAGCAAGCGGATCTCCGACCTGGAAGCGGCGCTGGGGTCGCCCCTGCTGTACCGCAATGCCGCCGGCGTGGAACTGACCGACGCCGGCCAGACGTGCCTCGCGCACGCGCTGCGCGTGCTGCAGGAAGTGGAACAGATGGCCGGCGCGCTGTCGGACTTCGCGCAAGGGGTGCGCGGGCAGGTGCGGATCGCCGCCAACACCTCGTCGCTGACGCAGTTCCTGCCCGAGGACCTGGCCGCCTTCATGGACGAGCACCCCGCAGTGCGGATCGACCTGGAAGAGCAGAACAGTATCGACATCGTCACCGCCGTGCTGGAGAACCGCGCGGACATCGGCGTGTTTGCCGATCGCACGCCGGCAGATGGCCTGGCCACCTTCCCGTACCGCCTGGACGAACTGGTGCTGATCGTGCCGCAACGCCACCCGCTCGCGGCCGAACCGCAGGTCGCCTTCGCGGACACGCTGGCCTACGACTACGTGGGCCTGCCGCCCGCGACATCGCTGGCCACGCGCCTGTCCGAGGAAAGCGGCCGAATGGGCCGGGCGATGCGGCTGCGCATTCAGGTGCGCAGCTTTGACGCCATCTGCCGCATGGTGGCGGCCACGCGCGGCGTGGGCATCCTGCCGCGCATTGCCGCCGAGCCGCACGCGCGGTCCATGCCGATCCGCCTGATTCCGCTGACCGACGAATGGGCGCGCCGCTGGCTGCTGCTGGGCGTGCGCGACGCCGACACGCTCACCGTGGCCGCGCGGCTGCTGCTGGCCCATCTGCGCGGCGAGCGCTGAGGGTTAGCCCGGGGTTTCTCGTTCCGGGAATGCCCCTTTCCCCGATTGTCCATTCCGCATCCTGACGTTTTGCGCGCACACTGCCGCCCATCATTACCGTAGGACGCGCCTGGGAGGCGATATGGCAGGGCAGATTCTTGCCGGCATTCGTGTGCTGGAACTGGGACAACTCATCGCAGGGCCTTTTGCGGCCAAGACCCTGGCCGACTTTGGCGCGCAGGTCATCAAGATCGAGCCGCCGGGCCAGGGCGATCCGCTGCGCAAATGGCGCCTTCTGCACGAGGGCACGTCGGTGTGGTGGGAGGCGCAGTCGCGCAACAAGCAGTCGGTCTGCGTGGACCTGCGCCAGCAGGAAGGCCAGGACATCGTGCGCCTGCTGGCGCGCGAGGCCGACGTGCTGATCGAGAATTTCCGCCCCGGCACGCTGGAAAAGTGGGGCCTGTCGTGGGAGGCGCTGCACGAACTGAATCCGCGCCTCATCATGTTGCGCATCTCGGGCTACGGCCAGACCGGCCCGAAGGCGCGCGAACCGGGCTTTGCCGCGATTGGCGAAGCCATGGCGGGCCTGCGCTACCTGAACGGCGAGCCGGGCCGCGCGCCGGTGCGCGCCGGATTGTCGCTGGGCGACACCATCGCCGGCCTGCACGGCGCGCTGGGCGTGATGCTGGCGCTGTACCAGCGCGATGCGCGGGGCGGTGTGGGGCAGGTGATCGACACCGCGCTGTATGAAAGCCTTTTCAATCTCAGCGAGAGCCTGCTGCCCGAGTATTCGGTGTTCGGCGCGGTCCGCGAGCCTGCCGGCGCGTCGCTGCCCGGCATCGCGCCCTCCAATGCCTATCCCTGCCAGGACGGCTATGTGCTCATCGCCGGCAATGGCGACGCCATCTACACGCGCTTGATGGCACGCATCGGCCGTGACGACCTGGGGCAGGATCCGGCGCTGGCGCACAACGACGGACGGGCGCGCCGCGTGGACGAGATCGACGCCGCCATCGGTGCGTGGACGCAGCAACGCCAGATCGACGACGTGCTGGCCGCGATGCTGGAAGCGGGCGTGCCGGCCGGCCGCATCTATTCCGTGGCCGATATTGCCAAGGACCCGCACTACCGCGCCCGCAACGCCATCACGTCGATGGAATCGGCCGCGGGCGTGCAGGTCGAGATGCCCGCGGTCTTCCCGTATCTGTCGTCCAACCCCGGCGCAGTGCGCGAACGCGCGCCGACGCTGGGCGAACACACCGACGCGGTGCTGGCGTCCGCTGGCCTGACCGAAGCACAGCGCGCCGCGCTGCGCGCCAAGGGAGTGATTGCATGAACTACGGACCCGACCGCATCGAGATCAACGAGGTCGGCCCGCGCGACGGCCTGCAGATCGAAAAGACCCTGGTGTCCACCGACGACAAGGTCGCCTTCGTGGACGCGCTGTCCGATTGCGGCTTCGCACGCATCGAGGTCACCAGCTTCACGTCGCCCAAGGCCATTCCCGCCCTGGCCGACGCCGTCGACGTCATGCGCCGCATCCGCCGCCGTCCCGGCGTGATCTACACCGCGCTGGTGCCCAACGTGCGCGGGCTGGAGCGCGCGCTGGAAGCCGGCACCGACGAAATGAACCTGGTCATGTCGTGCAGCGAGACGCATAACCGCGCCAACCTGCGCATGACGCGTGACCAGTCGTTTGCCGAGCTGTCGCAGGTGCTGGCTGCCGCGGCGAACGCCGGCGCGCCTTGCAACGTGTCCTTGTCGACCGCCTTCGGCTGTCCTTTCGATGGCGACGTGCCTGCGGACGTGGTGCTGGACCTGGCCGCGCGGCTGGTCGATGCGGGCGCTGCCGGCATCACGCTGTGCGACACGACGGGCATGGCGTTTCCGACGCAAGTGGGGGCGCTGTGCGAACAGGCTGCCGCCCGCCTGCCGGCCACGCCGCTGACCGTTCACTTGCACAACACGCGCGGCATGGCGCTCGCCAACGCCATCGCGGCCTGGCAGACCGGCATCACCCGCTTTGACGCGGCGGCGGGCGGCCTGGGCGGATGTCCTTATGCGCCGGGTGCCAGCGGCAACGTCAATACCGAAGAATTGGTCCACATGTTCGCGTGCATGGGCGTGCAGACCGGCGTGTCGCTGGAACCGCTGCTGGCCATTGTCCGCAATCTGCCGGGCCTGGTTCAGCGGGATCTGTCCAACGCGCTGTTGCAGGCGGGCCCCAGGCTGGCCCTGCATGCGCCGCCGGCGTGGCTGGCGGAACGGTTTCCGGCCGGCGCCTGATTGATCGGCCGTTTTTCAGCAGTACCTGCAGTACCTGACACCACCCACAGATAACAATACCCAGGAGACAACGCATGGCCTCTTTCCGCCTGCCCACCGCCCTGCGCGCCAGCGCCGCCTTTGCCCTGACCTTTGCCGCCGGCGCCGCCAGCGCGCAGGCCGATTTTCCGAATCGCCCCGTTACGCTGATCGTGTCCGCCGCGCCTGGCGGCACCACCGACATCGCCGCCCGCCTGATCGCCCAGCCCTTGGGCGCGGCACTGGGCCAGAGCGTCGTCGTCGAGAACAAGCCCGGCGCTTCGGGCGGCATCGCCGCGCAGGCCGTGGCCCGCGCCAAGCCGGACGGCTACACGCTGCTGCTGCAATACTCGGGCTTTCAGGTCATCACCCCGCACGTGACGCCCGCCGCCGGCTGGGATCCCATCAAGGATTTCTCGCCCGTCGCCAACGTGCTGTCGGCGCCGCAGGTCGTGGTCGTGCGTCCGGACCTGCCCATCAAGTCCCTGAAGGAACTGGTCGCTTACGCCAAGGCCAACCCGGGCAAGCTGAACTATGCGTCGTCGGGCAACGGCTCGCTGCAGCAGGTCGCCACGGAGCTGCTCAACCAGATGGCCGGCACGCAGATCACGCACATTCCCTACAAGGGCACGGGTCCCGCGCTGAACGATCTCTTGGGCGGCGCCGTAGACATGACCATCACCACGCCGCCGCCGCTCCTGGGCCAGATCGCCGCGGGCAAGCTGCGCGCGCTGGCGGTCACGGGCAACGCCCGCCTGCCGTCGCTGCCCGACGTGCCCACGGCCGCCGAAGCCGGCTACCCCGACCTGATCGTCTCGTCGTGGTTCGCCATGTATGCGCCCAAGGACACGCCCGCGCCGGTCGTGGACAAGATCGCCGGCGAGATCCAGAAGATCATGAAGACCGACGAGTTCCGCAAGAAGGCGGCCGAGCAGGGCGCCGAGGCGACGTTCATGGGTCCGAAGGAACTGGGCGCCTACACGCAGACCGAACTGGACCGCTGGGGCAAGGTAGTCAAGGCGGCCAACATCACGGCGAATTGATCGCTGCGGGTGATCGTCGCGATTTATCGTAGCGATTGACCGGAACGGGGCGGTTTGCCGCCGCCCCGCCCGAAAAAAAGCCGCGCTATAATCGCGGCTCTGCCCGGCCCACGGCCGCGGCACGACACCCGAGCGGGTGTAGTTCAATGGTAGAACGGCAGCTTCCCAAGCTTCATACGAGGGTTCGATTCCCTTCACCCGCTCCATCAATCCCCAGCAAACTCCCATCCCCGCGACGCGAATCCTTCGATTCTGCCGCGTCGGCATTTCATTCCCTGCATCGATTCAATGCCGCGCTTGCGGATGTCCGCGTTGGCGTGCGCTGAGGGGTTCCCACGCGCTGTGCGGTCAGGCGGGGCGGTGGCACACGGCCTCGACGTTGTAGCCGTCGGGATCCAGGATGAAGGCGCCGTAATAGTTGGGGTGGTAGTGGGGCCGCAATCCCGGCGGGCCGTTGTCCCGGCCGCCGGCGGCCAAGGCGGCGCGGTGGAAGGCGTCGACGTCGTCCCGGCTGCGGGCGCGGAAGGCCACATGCACCCGCGGGGTGCAGGGCGTACCTTCATGGATCCAGAACTCGCCGCCCGGGTTGTCGGCATCGGCGGGGTCGCCGGCGCCAAAGCCCATGTCGGTCTCGAACGTCTTGCGTGGCACATAGCCCAAGGCCGCCAGCGCGCTCTGGTAGAACGCGCGGCTGCGCGCGAAGTCGCTCACACCTGCGCCATGCCGCCATCCACAAACAGCTCGACGCCATTGACGAAGCTGGCCGCGTCGGAAGCCAGAAACGCAACCGCCTTGCCGATCTCTTGCGGCTCGCCCAGACGGCCAAGCGGCACCTGCGCGGCCAGATGATCGAACAGGCCTTGGCGCGCCTCGTCCGGGACCAGGCCGCCCAGTCCCGGCGTGCGGACAGGGCCGGGGCTGACGACGTTCACGCGGATGCCGCGGTCCTTGAGATCCAGTGCCCACGAACGCGCAAAGTTGCGCACGGCGGCCTTGCTGGCGCTGTAGACGCTGAAGTTCGCCGTTCCCTGGATCGAAACGGTCGAGGCCGTGAGGATCACCGACGCGCCGTCGACCAGCAGCGGCAGCGCCTTTTGCACGGTGAACAAGGTGCCGCGCACGTTGGTGCCGAATATGCGGTCGAAGTGTTCTTCGGTGATGGCGCCCAGTGGCATCATGTCGCCGCCGCCGGCGTTGGCGAACAGAATGTCGAGCCGGCCGGCGCTTTCGGCGATCTGGGCGTAGACCGTGTCCAGTTCGCTCAGCACCGACGCGTCGGCGCGAATGCCCGTCGCCGCGCCGCCAATGCTGGCCACGGCGGCGTCAAGTTCCGCCTGGCGGCGTCCGGTGATGAAGACCCGCGCGCCTTGCGCGGCCAGTTCCTGGGCGGTTGCCAGGCCGATACCCGTGGTGCCGCCGGTGACGAGGGCGATTTTGCCGTTCAGTTGGTTGTTCATGATGCGCTCCATGTTTTTGAAAGTGAAGGTTGACCGTCATGTGCCGGTGCGGCGAATTCCGCTGAGAGGCCGGTAATGACTGGGCATGGAGGTACTGTAGGGCCGCCTGGATAATGAATAAACCCGGTAAGATTGAAAGAACTATTCATATTTATGGATAATCGGCGCGCTTGATGAGACTGCGGCATGGACCAATTGACGGCGATTCGCGGCTTTGCCCGCGTGGTGGAGGCGGGCAGCTTCACGCGGGCGGCAGATTCGCTGGACATGCCGAACGCCACGCTAAGCAAGATGGTCCAGGACCTGGAGGCGCACCTTGGCGTGCGCCTGTTGCAACGCACGACCCGGCGCGTGACGGTCACACCGGAAGGCCGCGAGTACTACGAGAAGACGCTGCGCATCGCGCGCGACCTGGAAGACATCGACGGCGGCTTCAAGGCGGTGCAAGGAAAGCCCAAAGGCCATCTGCGCATCGATGTGGGCGGATCCACGGCGCGCGATGTGCTGATCCCCGCGATCCCGGATTTCCTGGCGCGTTATCCCGACATCAGGATCGATCTTGGCGTGTCGGATCGCGCGGTCAATCTGATCAGCGACAACGTGGATTGCGTGATCCGGGGCGGTCCGCTTGACGACTCATCGCTGGTGGCCCGGCAGATCGGCAAGGCGGACCTGATCACGTGCGCCACGCCGGGATACCTAAAGCAATTCGGCACGCCGGCATATCCGGATGAGTTGAAGAACGGCCACAAACTGGTCAGCTACCTGTCGCCGCAGAACGGCCGGGCATTTCCATTCCGCTTTGAACGCGACGGCGTGAAAACGGAGATCAAGGTCGAACACCGCGTGGGCGTAAACGAAAGCAACGCGCATCTGGCGGCGGCGCTGGCGGGCTTGGGCATTGTGCAGACCTTTACCTATGCGGCGGGCCCCGCGTTGAAGCGTGGCGCGCTCGTCGAGATCCTGAAACCGTGGCGGCCCCAGCCGTATCCCTTTCATGTGGTGTATCCGCACAATCGCCATGTCACCCACCGGCTGCGCGTGTTCATTGATTGGCTCTTGGCGCAACTTCCCGCGCGGCTTGGGGATTGAGCCAGGCTGCCGGGGCATTCTGCATTACCTGGCGCGTGGGTAGTTGCCGGAAACTTTCCATCGATCCATTTCGAATATGCGGTTCGTTTCACGCAATTGAGGTCTGTCCTGCCCTCGATCAATGGACAGCCAAGGAAGGGCACTAAGGGCCGACAGCGGCTGGTAAAACGACGTCGAAAAACGATGGCGAAGCGTTCCTTGTCTTCGCCGTCATGAGGGGAATCCGAGCCGGTTTTTTTGCCGCAAGGGACCCGCCATCGACTTCGTTACTGGGGAGTGCTCAATCCATGTTGCGCCAGCGTGCGTTCCTTTTGTTTGGCATGCCGGCATGACGCAGGCTCCCCTCCCGCTGCTTGAGCGCCTGCGCGTCGACGGCGTCATTCGCGCTGACCACCACGCGGCGGCGCTGCTTAGGCTGCAAGCGCTGCCGCAGGCGCCCTTCATGACGCTGGGCGGCGCCCTGGTCTGGCTGGCGGCCGAGGGCATCCTGTCCGAACTGGATCTGGACGAGATGTTCGAGTCGGCCGTGACCGAGGGTACTTGCGACCGCAACGCGACGCGTCGCCAGGCCCTGGCGGAGATGGAAGCGTTGTGCCAGCGCGGGATTGACAATCACGTCGCACGTTTGGCGCGGGGCAGCCTGCTTCAGGCCATTTTTCCGGGACGGCGCTGGGCCTGGCTGATGGCCATTGCCGGGGCGGCCGCCGCGGTGACGCTGCTGTAGCGGCAGGCGGTCCTGCCGCTTGCCGCGGCGCATCAGAAGCTGGGCTTTCTCGACTGGCTACGCTGCACAAACTCGATCCGTGCATTCGTCCATGCCGGGTCAACCATCTGGATGCTGACGCCGCTGTATTTCAATACCGCCTGCGTCATGTCGTTCGAGCAGCCCATGCCGGGATTCGAGCTGGGCTTGGCGCACCACTCCATATTCAGGTCGTTGGGATAGTTGGACTGGCGGCCGTACTTCTCCAGCGCCGCCTTGCCCATCGCTTCCTTGTTGGCCGGGGTCCAGGGCAGTTCATAGCGGATCTGCGACACCGCGAGCGGGCGTTGCTGGTCGACGGGCACGCGCGGTTCGAAGTGGACGATGAAGTTGATGCCGTCCTTCTCGTAGCTGAAATTCATCGGCATCTTGGAGTTCGTGACGGGGTTGTTCCTCGCGTAGCCGATCCGGATGTCTTTCTTGCCCACATGAAAATTCTTGGCGGCGGCGGCGAGCGCTTCGTCAAAGTCCATCCCGGTCTTGACGCCGGCAACGTCGAATTCGCGGGCATCGACGGAGCGCTGTGAGGCCGCGTGCGCGGGCAGAACGGCGGCGGCGCCGAGCGCGGAGATGAGGAGGGCAGCTTTCAACTTCAACATAAAGATCCTTATCGAATGGCGCGAGGATTATCCGAGCGGACCTTTATTGCGTCCCTAATAAAGTGCAACGAAACTTCTCCGGTCACGGCTGCTGGCTGGGTTCGCTGGGTTCTTCCGCCAGAAAACCGCCGCTTTGATGACGCCACAAGCGCGCGTACACCCCGTTCATCGCCAGCAGTTCCGCGTGGCTGCCCTGTTCGATGATGCGCCCTTGATCCATCACGATAAGCCGGTCCATGGCGGCAATCGTCGATAGCCGGTGCGCGATCGCGATGACGGTCTTGCCTTGCATGACTTCGTCCAGGCTCTCCTGGATGGCGGCTTCCACTTCCGAGTCGAGCGCGCTGGTGGCTTCGTCCAGCAGCAGGATGGGTGCGTTCTTGAGCATGACGCGGGCGATCGCGATGCGCTGACGTTGTCCGCCGGAGAGCTTGACGCCACGCTCGCCGACGAGTGTGTCGTAGCCGGAATTGCCATGCGAATCGCTGAGCTGCTCGATGAATTCGTCGGCTTGCGCACGGGCCGCGGCGGCGCGGATCTCTTCGCGGCTGGCGTCGGGGCGGCCGTAGGCGATGTTGTCGCAGATGGACCGGTGCAGCAGGGACGTGTCCTGAGTGACCATGCCGATGGCGCTGCGCAGGCTGTCCTGCGTGACCTGCGAGATGTCTTGGCCGTCGATACGGATGTGGCCGCGTTCGACATCGTAGAAGCGCAGCAGCAGGTTGATGAGCGTGGATTTGCCCGCGCCCGAACGGCCCACCAGGCCGATCTTTTCGCCGGGGCGCACGGTGAGCGTGAGGCCGTCCAGGACCTGGCGCTCATTGTTGTAGTTGAAGTAGACGTCGTCGAACTGAACTTGGCCGCGCGTGACGCGCAGGGTGGCCGCGTTGGGCGCGTCCTGGACTTTGGGTGCGTGGGTCAGGGTGGCGATGCCGTCCTGCACGGTGCCGATGTTCTCGAAAAGCGAGGTCATCTGCCACATGATCCAGTGCGACATGCCGTTCACGCGCAGCGCCATGGCAGTGACGGCGGCGACGGCGCCGGTGCCGATTTCGCTGCCATGCCAGAGCCACAGCGCGTAACCGCCGGCGCCCAGGATCAGCGCCGACACCAGCGCCTGGTTGACGATCTCGAACTGGCTGACCAGGCGCATCTGCCGGTAACCGGTTTCCTTGAAGTCCTCCATGGCGGCGCGCGCGAAGCGGGCCTCGCGGTTGGTGTGCGAGAAGAGCTTGACGGTGGTGATGTTGGTGTAGGCGTCGGTGACGCGGCCGGTCATGGACGAGCGGGCATGCGCCTGTTCCTTGCCGACCTTGCCCAGGCGCGGCACGAAATACATCATGGCCAGCCCGTAAAGCGCCATCCAGCCGATGAAGGGCAGCATGAGCCGCCAGTCGAACCCGCCGGCCAGTGCGACGATGGTGATGAAGTAGACGGCGATGCCGAGCACGATTTCGCAGAAAGTCAGCAGCACTTCGCGCACGGCCAGCGCGGTCTGCATCACCTTGGTGGTGACACGGCCGGCAAATTCATCGGAGAAGAACGACAGGCTTTGCCGCAGCATCATGCGGTGAAAGTCCCAGCGCAGGCGCAGCGGAAGATTGATGGCCAGGACCTGATGCTGAACCAGCGTGCGCAACGCGACGACGCCGACGCTGGCGCACAGCACGATGGCGATGCCCCACAGAACGCGCTGTTCGTGCGCCGACGCGGGCTCGCCGGCGTTCCAGGCGGTCAGCATGTCGACGACCTGGCCCAGGAAGGCGAAGAGCCATGCTTCGTAGATGGAGACGGCCGCGCTCAGGATCGCCAGTGCGGCGATGTAGCGGCGCGAGCCGTGGGTGCAGAACCACAGGAACGCGAAGAATCCCGTGGGCGGCGGGGGCACGTTCTCGGAAGGGAAGGGGTTGAGCTGGCTTTCAAATCTGCGGAACAAGGCAGAGACTCCGGAATCTGGATGGGGCTTTCGATGAGGCGCTGGCGTGGCGCGCACGGCCGCGGCGGGCCTGGGGGAGCAGGCCCCGGCGCAAAACGATATTTAAGCGCATTCGGCAAACGCCGGGAAATGCGGAGAGGGATTAGGCGGCGCGAGGTGAACGCCGGGTCGATTGGCCGGCGGGGAAGGGCGGGATCGACGCGGAAGGAACCCGGAAGACGGGTTAGCGGCGCGCAGTGCCCAGCGCCGCCGCGTGAGCCGCCAGCCAGTGCCGGAACCGATCCGCAAAGCCGTCGACGACGCGGTCCTCGTGGCCGAGCGACGCCGCGCTGTTGTGGGGGCTGATCCACACCGAGGGTAGCGACCAGAGGGGCGACGCCGCGGGCAGCGGCTCTTCGGTGAAGGTGTCGAGGTACGCACCCGCCAGGTGTCCGGTGGCCAGCGCGTGCGTCAGCGCGGCTTGGTCGACCAGCTCGCCCCGGGCGACGTTCACGATGCGGGCGCCGCGCGGCAGCCGCGCGAGCTGGCGGCCGCCGACGATGCCAGCGGTCGATGCGTTCAGGGGCAGCGCCAGCACCAGCCAATCGCAATGCGGCAGGACGTCGTCCAGTTGATCCAGACCGATGACGGTGTCAAAGCCTGGCGTTGGTTCGGCGCGGCGGCGCACAGCCGTGGTGGACAGGCCAAGCGCCGAGCACAAACGCCCGATCTCCTGCCCGATCGCGCCTGCGCCCAGCACCACCACGCGCATCGACGCGAGGTCGCGGGGCCGCGCGTCGCCCGTCAAGGGTTGCCATGCGCGCTGCGCCTGCGACGCGAGCCACCGGTCGAAGCCGCGTGACTGCGCCAGGATGGCGGCCACCGCCGTCTGGGCAATGGGGGCGGCGGTGACGCCGGTTGACGCGGTGACAGGGATGCCGCGCGCCAACGTGGGTGCGTACTGAGGCAAGTCCTGGCCGGATGAGCACACGTGCAGCCAGCGCAGGTTGGGCGCGGCGTCCGCCACACGGAAGAATGCATCGGATTGCGGCCCGGGCTTGCGCAGCGAGCTGCCTTCGTACAGGTCCCGCGAAAAGAAGGCCACGTCGATGTGTCCGGGGTCCGCGGCTTCGACACGATGGCGCTGCAGGCGCACGCCGCCCGCTTGGGCCAGGCTGTCCAGGCGCGGGCCGTGCGCGGTATCGACCTTGGCCGACAACAGCAGGCCCAGCGCGGGGGCGGCCGTGTTCAACGGACGACCTGCCACCGGTCGCGTTCGCCGGGATAGACGACGCCATATTCGGCGATCGCGTCGTCGTCGAACCGGAAGGCAAGACCGGGCTCGGTGGGCACCAGCAGGTTGCCGTCTTCGGCCTGCAGCTGGCGGTCGATGAGGCGGCGGAAGTTGACGATGTGATCGTCCGGCATCCATTCCACGTAGGTCGCGTTGGGCGCGCTGGCGGCCAGGTGGATGTGCACGTCGTGCCACGCGTGCGGCGCGACGGTGATGCCGTGGCTGTCCGCCGTGGCCGCGATTCGGCGCCATTCGGTGATGCCGCCGCACACGGTCGCGTCGGTCTGCAGGATGGTGGTGGCGCCGCTGGCGATCAGGTCCTTGAAGCGCCAGCGGCCAGCTTCGACCTCGCCGGTGGCGACAGTGACCGGCGTGGCGCGCGCCAGCCGCACGTGGTTGTCGATGTCGTCGGGCGAGAAGGGTTCTTCGATCCAGAAGGGGTGATAGGGCTCGAACGCGCGCATGTATTCCAGCGCCGTGGGCAGGTCGCGCCATGCATTGTTGGCGTCCAGCATCAGGCGCACGTCGTCGCCGATGGCCTCGCGCACGGCAGCGATGCGCTTGCGCTCGCCGGCCACGCTTTCCAGGCCGACCTTCATCTTGACGGCGCGAAAGCCTTCTTTGACGTGTTGCGCCATTTCGGCAGCCAGCTTGTCCGGTGTCTTGCCCGGCTGGTAGTACCCGCCGCTGGCGTAGGCCGGCACGCGGTCCTTCACCGTGGCGCCCAGGTACTGGAAGAGCGGCACGCCGGCGCTGCGGGCATTCAGGTCCCACAGCGCCGTGTCGATGGCGGACAGCGCGCGCATCACGCCGCCGGCGCGGCCCAGCAGCAGCGCCTCCTGGTACAGCTCGGTCCACAGACCTTCGACCCGCAGGGACTCCTGGCCCACCAGCCGCGGCGCCAGCAGGTCGGTCACCGCCACGGACAGCAGGCGTCCCGCGCTGTTGACGGCGTAGCAGTATCCCAGGCCCTCGTGGCCGTCGGTCGAGCGGATACGCACCAGGCAGTATTCGCGCGCCTTGACCTGGCGCGTGGAGAACGTCACCGGATTCGCGAGCGGCACGCGGGCGATGCAGACTGAGACGGATTCGATGGTAGGCATATGCAGGGATGCTCCGGTTTGGATTGGGATCAGTCGAACTTGAGGTTGCTTTGCTTGATGACGCCAGCCCACTTCACTTTTTCGCTGTCGATCAATTGCTGGAACTGCGCGGGCGATTCATCCAGCGGCTTCAGGCCCATTTCGTCCAGGCGCGCCTGCATGGCAGGCTGGCTGACCACGCGCGAGATCTCCTTGTGCAGGAATTCGACGACCTGCGGCGGCGTGCCGGCGGGCGCGATGATGCCGAACCACACGTTGGCCTCGTAACCGGGCACGCCGGATTCGGCCAGCGTCGGCACGTCGGGCAGTTGCGGCAGGCGCTCCTTTGACGTCACGGCCAGCGCCTTGAGCTTGTTCTGCTTGATGAAGGGCAGGCTCTGCGTGGGCGTGGCAAAGATCAGCGGAATCAGCCCGCCGATCACGTCGGTCTGCGCGGGCGCGCCGCCCTTGTAGGGAATGTGGTTCATGCGGATGCCGGCCATCTGGTCCAGCAGCTCCAGCGAGATGTGCTGCGTGGAGCCCTGGCCTGGCGTGCCGAAGTCGATGCCGCGCTCTTTCTTCTTGGCCAGCGTGATCAGGTCTTTGGTGGTGTTGGGCTCGAACTTGGGATTGGCGACCAGCACGAACGGGGTGTCGGCGATCAGCGAGACCGGCGCGAAATCCGTGAGCGTGTAGGTGAGGTTGGGGTAGAGCAGCGTGTTGGTCACGTGCGAGGAGATCACCAGCATCAACGTGTAGCCGTCGGCGGGCGAGCGCTTCAGTTCACCGGTGGCGATGGTGCTGTTCGCGCCCGGCTTGTTCTCGACGATCATGGGCTGCGGCCACGTCTTGGACAATTCGGCCGCCACCATGCGGGCGACCGTGTCGTTGGATCCGCCGGGCGCCATGCCAACCATCAGGCGCACGGGTTTGGCGGGGTAGGTATCGGCAAATGCCAGCGGGGCGGCGCAGGCGAAGGCGGCGGACAGGCAGCCGCCAGCGAGAACACGGGCGAGGCGCTTCATGGGGTTGTCTCCTTGAATTGTTCTGCTGTTGTGACCCCATGATAGACAGCGCGTCTCAGTCGATGAATGGATAATTTTGATAAGAAAATCGAAGAAATCGATAAATGCGAGCGCGGCGAAAAGCGCGCGCGTCAATGCGGGCGGGGTGCGCCGGTGGCAAGGCGCCCGCCCGTCTGGCATCGCAGGCGAAAGCGTCAGTCCAGCGTGCGGGCCAGCGCCTGGACGGAGGGCTGCAGGTGTTCTCGCAGCAGGGCGAGGAAAGCCTGCGCAGCCAGCGAGTCGGTGGCGTCGCGCCGCCGCGCCAGGCAGATGTCGCGTTCGTTGATCGGCAGGGACAGCGGCACGGCCTTCAGTCCGGCCAGCCGAAACTGAAATAGCGCCAGGGTTGGCGCAATGGTGACGCCCAGGCCGGCCGCGATGAACCCGGCCGCCGTCGACAGGCTGTTGACCTGGTGCGAACGCAACCACTGCCGGGGATAGATGGCGGCGTCCAGGTGCTGGCGGATGCTGCTGTTGCTCTCGAAGCCGATGATGGGATAGTCCAGCACGTCCTGCACCGACAGGCGGCGGCGGGCCGCCAGCGGGTGGCTGGCGGGACAGATGAAGTGGAAGGTGTCGCGCGCCAGCACCTCGATGTCGAGGTCGGTGCTGGGATAGACAGCCGCGCACAGCGCGAAATCCACCTGGCGGTTGCGAACCATGTCGATGCACACGGTGCTGGCCACGTCCTGCACCTGCACGCTGATGCCGGGGTAGTCGTCGCCGAAGCGGGCGATCAGCCCGGGCAGGATGCCCGACGAAATCGACGGCAGCGCGGCAAGCGCGACGCGGCCCTTGCGCCGCTCGACGTGGTCGCGCATTTCGGCCAGGGCGCGCTCTGTTTCAGGCAGCAGGTGCGCGACGATGTTCTGAAAGGCCTCGCCCTCGGCGGTCAGCTCGACGTTGCGTGTGCTGCGCGAGAAAAGCTTCACGCCGAGGTCGCTTTCCAGGTTGGAAATGAGGGCGCTGAACGCGCTCTGCGTCAGACAACAGTGCTCGGCCGCGCGCGTGAAACTGCGCAATGCCGCCAGGGCCGTGAAGGCCTTCATGTGGCGTAGCGATAGGTTCATGCGGCGGACTCCGCTGCGCTAAGGACTAGAAACCATACAGCGCCGCGGGATTGGCCGCCAGCACCTGGCGGCGCAACGCCGCGTCGGGCAGCCAGGCCGCGATTTCGCGCAGCAGGCGTTCGGGCGGAACGTCGCGATAGGCGCTGACTTCGGTGGGCCCTTTGCCGGGTTCGCGGTTGGTGTGCGGCCAGTCGCTGGCCCACAGGGCGCGTTCGGGGTTGCAAGCGATGAAGGCGCGGGCCAGCGCAGTGACGCGCGTGGCCGCTTCGGGGTCATCGGGGTTGGCGCTGATGCGGTACGACGCGGACAGCTTGACGTACGCGGCGCCGTCACCGACGAGTGCCAGCACCTGCCGCACGCGCGGATCGTCCAGCGGCAGCGCTGCCGGAATCATCGCGAAGTGGTCTAGCACCACCGGCACTGGCAGCCGGGCCAGCGCGGGGGCCGCGGCGGCGATGGCGTCGAGCGAAGCGTAGACCTGCAGGTGCCAGCCTTGCCCCGCAAGGCGGCCGGCCCAGGCCGACAGCGCGCGGCTGACGGTGGCGGCGTCGCTGGCGCCCGTGCTTTCGAGGTTGACGCGCAGGCCGCGCACGCCGGCGTCGTGCAGGCGCGAGAGTTCAGCGTCCGCCACGTCATCATCCACGACGGCCACCCCCCGTGCCGCGCCGTCCAGCGCCAGCAGGCTGTCCACCAGCAGGCGGTTGTCGGCGCCGTAGATGCTGGGCTGCACGATCACGGCATGGGCCAGGCCCAGGCGTTGCAGATGCGCGCGCAGCGCATCCGCGGACGCGGGGCCGGGCGTGTAGGGCCGGTCCGCCAGCATGGGGTAATCGGCCTGCGGCGCCACGACGTGCACGTGGCAATCGCAGGCGCCTGCGGCAAGCTGCGGCGCCGTCATGGTCAGCCCGCCTGCAGGCGCGCGACGAAGGCCGCACCGGCTTCGCGCGTGCCCAGCTTGCCGCCCACGTCGCGCGTGCATTCCTGCGCAAGGATGGTGTCCGCGATGGTGGTCTCGATGGCGGCGGCGGCCTGCAGGAAGGCCTGGTTGCCGGTCTTTTGGCCGTGCCAGTTCAGGAGCATCGCGCCCGACAGGATCAGCGAGATCGGGTTGGCGATGTTCTGGCCAGCGATGTCGGGGGCCGAGCCGTGCGCCGCCTGTCCCATCGCGTAGTCGCGGCCGGCGTTCAGCGAGCCGCCCAGGCCCAGGCTGCCCGACAGTTCGGCGGTCAGGTCGGACAGGATGTCGCCGAACATGTTGGTGGTGACGATGACGTCGTAGCGCTGAGGCGCGCGCACCACATGCGCCATCATGGCGTCGACGATCACGTCGTCCACGCGGACTTCCGGGAATTCCTGCGCGACCTGGCGGCACATCTCCAGGAACATGCCGTCGCCCAGCTTGAGCACGTTGGCCTTGTGCACCATCGTGACGTGCTTGTTGCGCGTCATGGCCAGCTCGAACGCCGTGCGCGCGATGCGCTCGCAGCACTGGCGGGTGATGCGGCGCAGGGACACGACGACGTCGGGCGTGATCAGCATCTCGCTGCCGCCGGACTCGACGTTGCGGTCGGCGTAGAAGCCTTCGGTGTTCTCGCGCACCACCACCAGATCGAATTCGCCCAGGCGCGCCTGCATGCCGGGATAGGTCCGCGCGGGACGGATGTTGGCGTGCAGGTCCAGCTTCTTGCGAAAGTACATCGACGGATTGATTTCGCCGCGCGCTTCGTCCTTGAAGTCATAGGTGGCCATGGGGCCCAGCATCAGGCCGTCGGCCGCCTTGACCTTTTCAAGGAGGGCGGGCGTGACGGTGGCGCCGTGCTGCTTCAGGCTGTCGTGGCCCGCGATGTCGTGGTCGAACTGCAGGTTCAGGCCGAAGCGGCTCGATGCGGCTTCAAGCACGTCGACAGCGACCGCCATGGTTTCGGGGCCGATGCCGTCGCCGGGGAGTACAACGATTTTCATGGAGCGTTTTCCTGTGGATGGTTCGGCCGGGCTTATTCGACCTGGACCCCGGTGGCTTGCACCAGGTTCTGATACTTGGCGGCTTCGCTGCGCACGAAGGCCGTGAATTCCTGCGAGGTGTTCGGCCGCACGGCCGCGCCGTCGCCTTCGAGCCGCGACTTGATCTCGGGTTCGGCCAGGATGGCATTGAGCTTCGCATTGAGCTGCTCGACCACCGCGGGGGGCGTCTGCGCGGGCGCGAAGACGCCGCCCCACAAGCTGAATTGGAAGTCCGGCACGGCGGCCTCGCTGATGGTGGGCACCTTGGGCAGGATGCCCAGGCGCTCCCGCGAGGATACCGCCAGCGCCCGCAGACGGCCGCTGTTGATGTGCGGCATGGCGGCCGAGGCGCTGGAGAAGAAGCAGTCGACATGCCCGCCGAGCAGGTCCGACATGGCCTGGCCGGCGCCCTTGTACGGCGCGTGGATCATGCGTGTTTGCGTGCCCAGCGCCAGCGCGGCGGCGGCCAGATGGCCCGGCGTGGCGGTGCCCGACGATGCGTAGGCAATGGCGTCCGGCTTGGCGCGGGCGGCCGCGATCAGCGCGGCCAGGTCCGCATGCGGCGACTTTTCCGGCACGACCAGAACCAGGGGCGAATCCCCCACCAGGATCACCGGCGCGAACTCGCGCAGCGGGTCATAGCCCAGCGACTTCATGGCGTACGGGTTGACGGCGATCTCGCCGGTCTGGCCCAGCAGCAGGGTGTAGCCGTCGGCGGGCGCGCGCAGCACGATGCGCGATCCGACCGCGCCCGACGCGCCGGGGCGGTTCTCGACGATGAAGGTCTGCTTGAATTCCGTGCCCAGGCGTTCGGTGAGGATGCGGGCGAAGACGTCGCCCTGCCCGCCGGGGGCATAGGGCACGATGATCGTCACGGGCTTGGCGGGATAGGCATCCGCGGCTCGCGCCGCGCCGGCAAGGGTCAGCGCCACGCCGGCCGCCGCGCCTTGCAGCAGGCGGCGGCGCGCGGGGTTCAGGGGATGTTGGGGCTGCTGCATGGTGTCTCCTTGTTGTGCGTGCGGCGGGCCGGTCAGTCCAGCTTCATGCCGGACTTCTTGACCACGCCTTGCCACATCTCCAGTTCGGCGGCCAGGGCCTTGCCGAAGTCGCCGGGCGATCCGCTGATGGCCTGGGCGCCTTCGTGCTTCAGGCGGTCGGCGACCAGCTTGTCGGCGGCCGCGTCGTTGATGGCCTGGTTCAGCTTGCCGACGACCTCGGGCGGCGTGCCGGCCGGCGCTAGCACACCCCACCACGTCGTGATGTCGAAGTCGGCAACGCCTGCCTCGGCCACGGTGGGCGTGTCGGGGAACAGCGGCGAGCGCGTTTTGCCCGTGACGGCCAGCAGGTCCACGCGCTGGTCGCGCACTTGCGACAGGATGGTGGGCACGGTGGCGAAAAACACCTGAACGCGTCCGGCCAGCAGATCGACGGTGGCCGGGCCGCTGCCCTTGTAGGGCACGTGCGTCATGGCGGCGTTGGTCTTCTGCTTGAACAGTTCGCCGGCCAGATGGTTGATGCTGCCGTTGCCCGCCGAGCAGAAGTTCAGGTCGGCGCCCGGCTTGCCCGCGAGCTGGCGCAGGTCGTCGATGGAGGTCAGCTTCAGATCCTTGGCCGTCACCACGAAGAGCGGGCCGCGGCCCAGCATCGCGATGGGCGCGAAGGACTTGCGCACGTCATACGTGGTGCTGATGCCAGCGGCAGCGTTGGTGACGAACGTGGACGTCGCAAAAAGCAGCGTGTAGCCGTCCGGCCGCGCATTGGCGACCAGCGCGGCGCCGATGGAGCCGCCACCGCCGCCGCGGTTTTCCACGACCACGGACTGGCCCAGCTTGTCGGCCAGCGTGCGCGCCATGTCGCGCGCAATGCTGTCGGTGCCGCCGCCCGCCGCAAACGGCACCACCAACGTGATGGGACGGCTGGGGTAGGAATCGGCGGACGCTGCCACCGGCGCGCAAAGCGCAGGCAACAGAAGGGCCAGCCCCGCCAGCAGCCGCTGCGGGGATACGTTGAACTGCTTCATCGACTTGTCTCCGATCGATGGCCGCGCTTAACCCTGGCGCAGCATCTTTAGGCGTTCCAGCAGGGCCTGGTGAATGTGGTGCTGCGCGGCGTCTTGCGCGCCTTGAACATCGCGGGCGCGGATGGCGTCGACGATGGCCTGGTGTTCCTGGTTGGAGCGGCCGGCCCGCTCCGATGAACTGAGCGTGCTGCGTCCCAGCAGGTAGGTGGTCTCGGTCAGCGAATGCAGCGAGCGGATCAGGTAGCGGTTGTGCGCGGCGCTGTAGATGGCCTGGTGAAAGCGCAGGTTCTGAGCGACGGGGTCGCCGCCGTCGCCTTCGTCCAGGATGGCCTGCATGTTGGCGACTTCGGCGTCCGTGGCATGGCGCGCGGCGAAGGCGGCGGCCGCGCCCTCCAGCACTTCGCGCATGGAGTAGAGCTCGCCGACTTCCTGCTGGTCCATCGTGGTGACGACCAATCCGCGGCCGGGCTCGTGCGTGATGAGGCCTTCGTCCTGAATGCGCTTGAGCGCTTCGCGCACGGGGGTGCGGCCCATGTCGAGCTGGTCGGCGACTTCCACTTCGCGTAGCCGGTGGCTGGGCGTGAACATGCCGGCCAGGATGCGGCGCTTGATCTCGTTGTAGGCCGCGAAGGCCTGCGAATTGCTCTTGGGAATGGGCAAGGCTGTCTCGATGCGTTTTTTGTATATTTTTGCATACAAAAAATCGACCGACAATCCGGCCCCTGAAAATAGATGCTTGGCCGCGTTATCCGCCCAGCGGCGCGCGCGACACGTGACGCCGGAACAGGTCCGCCATGGTGGCCGCCGCCAGCGACAGCGGCGTGCCCTGCAGCGTCATGATGCCGATGCTGGCCACGGGCATGGGCACGTCGGCGCGGATGCGCCGGGCCTCGTCGCCGTAGGGCTTGATGTCCAGCATGCCGGACGGGCAGAGGATGAGCGCGTCGCTGCGGGTCATCAGGTTCCACATGACACCGAAGGTGTCGCACTCGATGACCCGCTGGGGTTCGGGCAGACGGTGCGCGCGCAGCCCTCGCAGAAAGGCTTCGGTGTGGCTGCCGGGCGATACGTTGAGCAGCCATTCGCAGCCGCGGATGTCGTCCCACCGCCGTGCGCGCGCCAGCGGATGGCCCTTGCGGCACGCGATCATGAATTCCAGCGGCCGCAGTTCCTCGAAGTCGAATTCCTGCCCGCCGGCGCCGTCGTTCATGCGCGAGGCCAGCGCGAAATCCAGCGCGCCGTTGCGCAGCGCGGGCAGCACCGCGGGGAGCAATCCCTCGGAAACCTTGACCTTGGCGGCCGGCATGCTTGCGCGGAACTCGGCCAGCACGTCGGGCAGCACGCTCATCATCACCATGGGCGTGACGCCGACCGCCACGCGCGCCTGCGCGCCGCTGAGCAGTTGGCGAATGTCCTGGCGGGCCAGCGCGAGTTGCGCCTGCGCCAGGCGAGCCCGAACCGTGAGGTACTCGCCGCATTCCGTGACGGCGATGCCCTTGGGGCTGCGCGTCAGGAGCGGCGCGTCCAGTTCGGTTTCGAGTTCCTTGATGGCCTTGGTCACGGCGGCCTGGCTCAGGTGCAGGCTGCGCGCGGCGGCGCGGATGCTGCGCAGTTCGGCCACTTTCAGCCACGCGCGCAATTGATGGTCTTTCACGGCGATCTGCCCCTGACAACCTGGGGTGGTCACCTTAACAAAAATATAGCCTTACACGCAGCGCGGACCATCCCTAAGCTGATCGTCGATCAGGCCCGGAAAGACCGATGGCCTGGCCCGAAAAGCGCTTCAGGAGAATGCCATGCCGATCTTTGCCCGCCGTGCCGTTTCCTTGTTTCTGGTCCTCGTGGCCGCCACCGGCGCCAGCGCCGCCCGCGCCGACTGGCCGCAGCGGCCGATCAAGCTCATCGTCCCGTATGCCGCGGGGTCGGGCCCGGATGTGGTGCTGCGCCCGATCGCCGACGCGCTGGGCCGCGAACTGGGGCAACCGGTCATCGTGGAGAACCGGGGTGGCGCGGGCGGCATTGTCGGCACGCAGGCGCTGGCGTCGGCCGCGCCCGATGGCTACACCATCGGCTTCGGCAATATCGTCACGCTGGCGATCAACAAGAGCATGTACGCCAAGCTGCCCTACGACCCGCAACGCAGCCTGGCGCCGGTCAGCCTGGCCATCAGCAATGCGCTGGTGCTGATCGCGCGAAACGGCCTGCCGGCCAGCAATGTGCAGGAGCTGGCCGCGTACGCGAAGCAGCATCCGGGCAAGGTCAGCGTGGGATCGCTGGGCGTCGGATCCAGCGCGCATCTGGCGGGAGAGATGCTCAAGAGCGAGACCGGCGCCACCATGCTGCACGTGCCGTACAAGAGCGGCCAGCAGGCCGTGGTGGATCTGGCCGGCGGACAGCTTGACGTGATGATCGACAACGTGGCGGGCGTGCTGCCTTTCATCCGCGCGGGCCAGGTCAAGGTGCTGGGCGCCACCAGCCTGACGCGCGTGCCGGTGCTGCCGGATGTGCCGACGCTGGACGAATCGGGCTTGAAGGGATTTGAGGTCGTGTCGTGGGGCGGCATCGTGACGCCGGCGGGCACCCCGGCGCCGGTGATCGCCAAGCTGAACGGCGCCATTGCCAAGGCGTTGCAGGACCCCGCGGTGCAGAAGCAGAACGAGACCCTGTCGGTCGATGCCACGCCGTCCACGCCCGAGCAGTTCGCCAGCCTCATCGCTGCGGAGATTCCGCGCTGGGCGGCGATGGTCAAGCAGTCCGGCGCGTCGGCGGACTGAACGGGCGGCGCGGACCGGGTCTTGCAGCGCGCGTGCGCCGGCGCGGTCCGCGCAGAACAGGGTTATCAGAATAGGGAGACAACATGACGAACGCACTCTGGCGCTGGAACGCGCTCGACCTGGCCCGCGCCATCCGCGACGGCGAAGTATCCAGCCGCGAAGCCGTGCAAAGCTGCCTGGACCGCGCCGACGCGGTCAACGCCGCCTTCAATCCGCTGACGGAGACGTATGCGGAACAGGCGCTGCGCGCCGCGGATGCCGCCGACGCGGCGGTGCGCGGCAAGCAGGCATTGGGCGCGCTGCATGGCGTGCCGGTCACGATCAAGGCCAACGCGGATCTGGCTGGCACCGCCACGACCAACGGCGTGACGGCCTATCGGGACCTCATCGCGCAGGAGAACAATCCGGCGGTCGACAACTGGCTGCGCGCGGGCGCGATCGCCATCGGACGCACGAATGTTCCGGCATTTTCGTGGCGCTGGTTCAGCGACAACGATCTGCACGGCCGCACCGTCAATCCGTTTGATGTGGCGCGCACGCCGGGCGGCTCCAGCGGCGGCGCGGCGGTGGCGGCGGCGCTGGGCGTCGGGCCGCTTGCGCATGGCAGCGATCAGGGCGGCTCTATCCGCTATCCCGCGTATTGCTGCGGCGTTGCAGGGCTGCGGCCCTCGCAGGGGCGGGTGCCGGGCTACAACGCCACGCAGCGCTCGGAGCGCCCGGTGGCATCGCAGATGGCGGCCACGCAAGGGCCTTTGGCGCGTACCGTCGCCGATCTGCGCTTGGGACTGGCGGCGATGTCGGGTGGCGACGCGCGCGATCCTTGGTGGGTGCCTGCGCCGCTGGCGTTTCCCGATTTGCCAGGCAACGGTCGCGTCGCGCTGTTCGCGGGCACCGCGCAGCACAAGGCCGACGCCGCCGTGGCCGACGCGCTGCAACGTGCCGCCGGCTGGTTGCAGGACGCGGGCTACATCGTCGAGGTCGCCGAGCCGCCGCAGTTCGACGCCGCGGCCGCGCTGTGGCTGGACGTGCTGATGAACGAAGCCGCCGGGTCCATGCAGCGCGAGATCGAACGCGCGGGCGATCGCGCCATCCAGAACGCGTACCAAAGCATGCTGGCGCACACGCCGCGCCGGGACAAGGACGGCTTCGTTCAAGCCATGGCGATGCGCACGACGATCCTGCGCGAATGGGGCCGCTTCTTTGAACGCTATCCCGTCCTGCTGATGCCGGTGTCGTTCGCGCTGCCTTTCCCGGTGGATCGGGATCAGCAGGGCGCCGACGTGATGGCGGACATCCTGCAGGCGCAGAGTCCGTTGATCTCGACGGCGATTCTGGGACTGCCGGGGCTGTCGGTGCCGGTGGGGTTGGCGCACGGTGTGCCTGTCGGCGTGCAGTTGGTGGCCGGGCGGTTCCGCGAAGACCTGTGCCTGGCGGCTGGCGAGGTCATCGAGGCGCGGGCGGGCTGGTCGGTGCCGGAACGGCTTGGCCTCTGACGGCGTCCCTTGCGGACCTAACCCGAAGCGCCTGAATCCTTCAGCCGCGCATGGACGGTGGCGCCCAGCGCCGCGCCGTGGACGGCCAGATGCGCGCCCAACTGGATGGCCTGCAACAGGGCCTGGCGCGTCACCCCTTGCGCCAATCCCTCGTTGATCAACGCACGCGTGGTGTCCATGTCGCCCTGCGTGAAGCAGGCGTGCAGGGCGACCCGCACGAGCAAGCGCTCCGCGCGGGTCAATCCACCGGCAGGCGCGCCCTGGTCCAGAAAGTCGAGCAGGACAGCGACATAGCCCGGGTCCATCTCCGCCAGCCGCAGCAGGCTGCCCGCCTGTTCCGGCCACAACGCGGCGATGCGGGCGCGCAGGGCATCGCCCGGATTCAGCGCCGGTTGGGGCGCGGCCTCGTGCAGCAGGTCGGCGGCGTGCAGCACCGCGCTCAGGCCCTGCATCGTGACCAGGTGCAGCACGTCGAACACGTCGGCATCGCTGGCGCCGGCCTCGCGCGCCATGCGCAGATGGGTGGTCAGGCCCGCTTCGAACAGGTGCGTCGCCGACGCGTCGAGCGCTACGTAGATCAGCTCGACCATGCGGGGTGCCAGCGGTCCCGTCTTGGCCGGGTGTCCCGCGTACTCGGCGTAGTGCGCCAGAAAGCCCGGGTTGGCGTGCAGCATCGCGTCCGTCCAGGGGCGCCAGTAGCCGCGCGCGGCGATGAAGCGGGCCTTGATCTCGTCCAGGCCGGTCAGCGACTGCATAGCACTTGCCCCGTCAGATATTGGGCCTGCGCGCCGGCCACAAAGCGCAGCAGGGGCGCCAGCGCCTCGGGCGACGTGCCTTGCGCGATCTGCACGGCATTGATGCGGCGCGCCGCCGGTCCCCATTCGCAGGCCAGCGAGGCGATCAGCATGCGCGCGGCCGCGTGATCGCCGGCGTGTTCCCAATCCAGGCCGTCGTCATCGGGCAGCAAAAGCGTCAGGCTGGCGGGGCCGTCAGCGGTGAAGCGCTGCGCGGCCTGCAATGCTGCTTCCAGCCTTTGCCCCGGTGCGCTGGCCAGCACCGTTGCGTCCAGCACCGCGGCGTAGCCGTCGCCAGCGGATTCACCGGGCAGCGGCGGCCAGTCGCCGCGAACGGTAAGGGATAGGGGCGCATCCGCCGGAACGCGCCCGTGTCCGGCGGCAGGGGCATAGGTCTGGCTTCCGCCGTACACCGACGAACCGCCATCCACGCACATAAGTCCGCCGGCAAGCGGGGCCGCGTGCGTGCTGGAAAGGAAGGCGAGGGCGCATGCGATCTCGTCAGGGTCGGCCAACCGGCCCAGCGGGATCTTGGCCACGGCGCGTTCGGGGTCCAGGCGGCCCGAGGCGATCAGGCCAGCGACCAGTTCCGTCTGCACGTAACCGGGGCAGAGCACGGTGACGCGGAGGCCCGGATCGGACTGGGCCAGCGCACGGCTCTGTGCGATCAGTCCGGCCTTGCTGGGGCTGTAGCCGCCGCGCCACGGGATGGCGCGCAGCCCCGCGCCGGAGGCCACGTTGACCACGCGCGCGCCGGGGACGAGGCGGCTGCGCAGCGCGCTCACCAGACGGGCTGGCGCGCGCAGGTTCAGGTCGAGCAGCCGTTGCCAGTCGCCCGCCGCCTGGTCGACGGTGGGTGTATTGCTGCTGTCGGTCATCCCGGCGTTGTTGATGAGCGCATCCAGGCGCGGCATGCCGTCCGCCAGGGCGGTAATCTGCGACGCGTCGGTCAGATCGGTGACGCGCGCCAGATGATCTCCATCGGCGGGCGCGGGCAGCTCGGCACGCAAGGCCTGCAGCGCCGGCGCATTGCGATCGACCAGGACGCAGCGATGGCCCGCGGCCGCGAGCCGGCGAGCCGCCGCCCGGCCAATGCCGCTGGCCGCGCCCGTGAGCAGGACGGTGTCCATCAAAGGGTCGTGAACGTGATGCCGCCGTCCACCACCAGCGCCTGCGCCGTGATGAAGCGGGCCTCGTCGCTGGCAAGAAACACGATGGCCTCGGCGATGTCCTCCACCGTGCCCAGGCGGCCCAGCGGCGTGCTGGCGACGCGGCGCGCGTCGCGTTCGGCGTTGCGGTTGCGCTGCGTGCCTTCCGTGGGGATCGCCGACGGGCAGACGGCGTTGACCCGGATCCGGCGCGCACCGAGTTCGGCGGCCGCCGCGCGCGTCACGCCCAGCACGCCGGACTTGATGCCCGAATACACGATGGAATTGGGTGCGGACTTGAGCGCGGCGGTGGATGCGACGTTGACGATGGCGCCGCCGCGCTCGGGGTCCATGACCTCGGCCGCCGCCTGAATGCCCCAGATGACAGCCTTGAAGCCGATGTCCAGCATGCGCTCCAGCGTGTCGGGCTGAATGTCGGGCACGCTCTGGTAGCGCACCCAGGCGGCGTTGTTGACCAGGATATCCAGCCGCGCGCCGTGCTCGGCGGCCTGCCGCACGGCTGCGCCGATGCCTTCGCGCGTGGCGACGTTCTGCACCACGGGAAAGGCCTTGCCGCCTTCGGCCACGATGCCGGCCACGGCGTCATCCACCAGTTCCTGCTTGAGGTCGTTGACGCCGACCGTGGCGCCGCGCGCGGCGAGCAGGCGCGCGGTGGCCCTGCCGATGCCGGCGCCCGCGCCAGTGACGAGCGCGACGCGCCCGGCGAGATCTTGTGCCATGGTTGCTTCCTATACCGATTGAATGAAGGCGTGGCCGGCGCCGCGCGACAGCCCTGCAAACGCGGCGTCCAGCTTGCGCACCGCGCGCAGCGCGCGATGCAGGGGCAGTTCCCACGTGAAGCCCATGCCGCCGTGCAGGTGGATGGCTTTTTCGATGACGAAGGCCGCGTTGGCAAGCGCGCCAGCCAGCGCGGGCTGCGTGTCGCGCGGCGCGCCGTATTCGTCGGCGTGCGCAGCCCGTCGTATCGCGGCGCTGGAGACGTCCTGCAGCAGCCGCATGCGGGCCAGCAAGTGGCGCACGGCCTGCTTGGCCGACAGCGGGCGGCCGAACTGCACGCGGGTGGCCATGTAATCGGCCGCCGCTTGCAGCGCGCCTTCGGCAGCGCCGTTGGCGAACTCGGCCAGCAGCAGGTGCGCCTGGCGGCGCAGCGCGGCCCATGCGGCTTCGTCCAGCCGCGCAAGCACCTGCGCGTCCGCGAGCGCGATCCAGGTTTGCGGATGATCGGGATCCAGCGCTGCCTGGTCGTCGCGCGGCAATGCCGTGGCATCGACAAGGGCCGCGCCCGCGCCGTCGGCCACCAGCACCCAGTCGGCGGGGCCCTGATCCAGTCGCGCGTGACCGGCCTGCAGGCTGCCATGCCAGGCGATGCCGGCCAGGCGTTCGCCGGCGGCCAGGGCCGCTGCCTGCGGCGTGCCGGCCAGCGCGCCCGCAAGCAGGATCTGTTCGGAAAGCGGCAAGGGCAGACGCAGACGGCCGGCCGCATGCGCGATCGGCAGCGCAAATTCGAGCGGGAGGCCCAGTCCGCCGTCGTCTTCGGCGGCCATGACCCCGCACAGCCCCGCCTGCGCCAGCACCTGCGCCATGGCGCGGGGATCCTGGCGGGTCAGGGCATCGGTGATCGCGGCGTCGGCGGCCTGCGCGAACTCCTCGGGACGCAGTTCTTCGTGGCTCATGTCAGGTCCTTGGGCAGATTCATGACGCGCTGGGCGATGACGTCGAGCTGCACTTCGGTGGTGCCGGCGTAGATCGTCTCGGCGCGCGAGAACAGGTAGGCGGTGGTGAAGGCCTTCTGGGCGCGGCGCGCCAGGGCGCTTGAATGCGGCCCCACTTGCGACAGCAGCGACAGCGCCAGACCGGCGAACGCCTGATGGCATTCCGACCAATACAGTTTGGTGAGCGAACCGCGCGCGCCGATGGTCTCGCCACGCAGCATGCGCGCCACGGTCAGTTCGACCAGGCCCTTCAAGCCGTCGATCTCGCAAACCAGGTCGCCGACGCGGCGCTGCACGTAGCCGTCGTCAAGCGCGGGGGCCAGTTGCGCATCGGATTTGCAGGCGGCGATGAGCTGGCGCAGTTCGCATTCGAAGCGCCAAGGGCGGTACATGCGATTGGTGGCGCGCTCGATGGACAGCACCCGGATGGCGGCGTTCCAGCCTTCGTCCGGGGCGCCCAGGCGTGCGCTGTCCGGCACCACCACGTCATCGAAGAACACCTCGGCAAAGGATTCCTTGCCGTCGATGGATTTGATGGGGACGACGCGGATGCCCGGCGTGTCCATCGGGACCGCGAACATCAGCAGGCCGCGATGCTTGTCGGCCACGGTGCCGGTGCGCGTCAGCAGCAGGCAGTAGTGCGCCTTGGCCGCGCCGCTGGTCCAGATTTTCTGGCCATTGATGCGCCACGTGTCGCCCTGCTGTTCGGCCTTGGTGCGCAGGCGGGCCAGGTCCGACCCCGCGTCCGGCTCCGAAAACCCCTGGCACCAGTACTGGCGCATCGCCAGGATCGCGGGCAGGAAGTCCTGCTTCTGCTGTTCGGTGCCCACGGCCATGATGATGGGACCGGCCAGTTCCTTGCCGATGGAACTGACGCTCTCGGGCATGGGCAGTGCGCCAATCTCCTTGTTCACGGCCAGATGCTCGCGCAGCGTCAGGCCGTGGCCGCCGTAGGCCTTGGGCCACGTCATCCCGGCAAGCCCCGCCTGGTACATCGCGGCCTCCCAGGCGCTGCTTTCGGCGAGCGAGGGGGCGCGCCAGTCCAGGCTGTCGGCGCGCATGAAGCCGGGCAGGTTGGCGCGCAGCCAGGTGCGCGCGTGCTGGCGGTAGACCTCGGGGCCCGCGGCAGGGTCGGGGACTGCGGCGTGTTGTTCGAATTGCATGGCTGTCCTCAGTGGGCGGGGGCGGCGCGCGGAATCATCAGCGCGTCCAGGACGACGACGCCTTGGCCCTGCGGCCGCACCAGAATGGGGTTCATGTCTATTTCGGACACGTCCGCGCGGTGGCGGTACGCGAATTCGGACAGGCGCGCCACGCTGCGCGCGGCGGCGGCGATGTCGGCCTTGGGCCGCCCGCGTGCGCCATCCAGAATGGGAAACATCTTGAGCGACCGGATCATCTCGGCGGCTTCGGCCTCGCTGACGGGCGCGGCCTGCACGGCGACGTCCTTCAACACCTCGGCGTAGATGCCGCCCATGCCCACCATCACGATGGGACCGAAGACCGGATCCTGCGATACCCCGGCGATCAGTTCGGTGTCGCCCGCGACCATCGGCGCGACCAGCACGCCGTCGATGCGCGCGGCCGGCGCGTGCCGCGCCACGTTGGCCAGGATTTGCGCGTAGCCCTGACGCACGGCGCCGGCATCGGCCAGGTCGAGCAGCACGCCGCCGGCTTCGGTCTTGTGCGCGACGTCTTCGGAGGCGATCTTCAGCACCACGGGATAGCCGATGGCGCCGGCCGCGCGCACGGCCTCGTCGGCATCGCGGGCGATGATCTCGCGCGGCACATCGATGCCGGCTTTGCCCAACGCCTGCTTGGCGTGGAATTCGTTGCGGAACACGGCTGGGTCGACGGGTTCCGAAGCGGGCAGCGGCGTGCCGTCCGGAATGCAATTGCGCAGGCGGCCCAGCTGCACCAGCCCGGCCAGCCCCGTGGCGGCCGCGTCGATGCTGGAGAACACCGGAATGCCCAGCGCGTTGATCTGCTCGACGGCGTCGGCCGGCCCCTGGCTGATGACCATCAGGAGGCGGTCCGGGTGGCTGGCGCGCACCTCGGCCAGCGCTTGCAGGTAGATGCCGCGCAGCCGCGCGTTGTAGAGCGACAGCGACATGAACAGCGCGACGGAACTGGCCGACGGGTCCTCCAGCAGGGCGGTCAGCATCTTGAGCAGGATGTCCGGACGGGCGGACATCTGGGCGGACGCATCCACCGGATTGCCGGTGCTGGCGGTGGGCACGGCTTCCCGGATGCGCCGCTGCGTGTCGGGCGCGAGCGGGGGCAGGGACAGGCCTGCGTCGCTCATCGCGTCGGCCATCATGATGCCGAAGCCGCCGGACGCCGCCACGAGCGTCACCGCATCGTTGGCCGGCAGGCGGCGGGGCATGAGCAGCGAGGCGGCGTGGCCGATGTCGATCAGCGCTTCGACCGAGCGCACGCGCAGCACGCCGTGGCGGCGAAAGACCGCGTCGATCACGGCGTCCGATCCGGTGAGGGCGCCGGTGTGCGAGGCGGCGGCGGCCTGGCCTTTTTCCGTGGAACCAATCTTGAGGATGATGACGGGCTTGGCGCGCTCGCGCGCCAGGCGCAGCGCGCCGATGAGCTTGCCGGCGTCGCGGCAGGTCTCCATGCAGCACAGGATGATGCGCGTGTCCGCGTCTTCGGCCAGCGCGGCGATGCCGTCGGCGGCATCCACATCTGCCTCGTTGCCGGTCGCGATGAAGCGGCTGACGCCCATGCCGCGGCGGGCGACGCTTTGCATGGTGTGGCTGCCCACGTTGCCCGACTGCGACACGATGCCCACGTGACCGACGGGCGGCATGTTCTCTTCCAGCGCGATCGAGAAGGAACCGATCAGGCGCTCGGCCACATTGACCGTGCCCAGGCAGTTGGGGCCCAGGATCCGCATGCCGTGTTCGCGGGCGATGGCCACCAGTTCGGCCTGCAGCGCGGCGCCTTCGGGGCCGGCCTCCGTGAAGCCGGCCGACAGCACGATGGCGGCCTTCACGCCCCGCGCCGCGCAGTCGCGCAGCGCGGCGGGCGTGGCGGCGGCGGGCACGGCCAGAATCGCCAGGTCGGGCGCCGTGGGTGTCTGCGTCACGCTGGCGTACGCCGGCAGCCCCTGGATGGTTCCGCCCTTGGGATTGATGGGGTACACCGCGCCGCGGTAACCGTGCTTGATCAGCATGTGGACGGGACGGCCGCCGATCTTGGTGATGTCGTCCGAGGCACCGATGACGGCGATGCCCGCGGCCTGGAAAAAGGGCGCCAGCCCCGCGCCGGGGCGTTGATGCTGCGTATCCATGCTCAACGTCCCTTGAACTGCGGCTGGCGCTTTTCCAGGAATGCCATGCGGGCTTCGCGCGCGTCTTCCGTTTTGGCCAGCGCCATGGTGAAGTCCTGCTCGAAGCGGTAGGCGTCGCGCTGCGGCATGAGGTCGACCATGTTCGCGGCGCGCTTTGCATACAGCACGGCCAGCGGTGCCTTGCCGGCGATTTCGTGCGCCAGCGCCAGGGCGGCGGGCAGAAGCTGGTCGGCGGGCAGCACGTCTTCCAGCACGTTGCGGCGAAGCAGGTCGTGCGCGGTCAGGCGCTGGCCGGTGAAGAACATGCGGCGCAATGTCGAACGACCGAAAAGCGTGCGCAGCATGGACGCGCCGCCGGCCAGGCCGACGTTGATTTCGGGCATGCCGAAGGTGGCGTTCTCGGACGCATACATGATGTCGCAGGCGGCCATGAGGCCCAGCCCTGCACCAAGCGCCGCGCCGTTGACGGCGGCGATGACCGGCTTGGCGCATTCCTTGATGGCGTTGCCGGTTTCGCGGGTGATGCGGTTGTGTTCAAGAAAGTCGCCGGCGATGTCGGCGTTGGGGCGGTCCTTCAGGTCGGCGCCGGCGCAAAAGACCGTGCCGCTGCCGGTCAGCACCGCGCAGCGGATGTCGTCGCGCTCGGAGATCTCGTCGAAGATCGCCACGATGCGGCGGCGCATGGCGCGGTTGAGCGCATTGACCGGCGCGTTGTTCAGCGTGACCAGCGCCACGCCTTCATTGACTTCGAACTTGACGGGGGTGTCGCTCATGCCCGCACCTCGCTCGATTGGAAACACATAGCGGGGCGCCGGGCGCCGTGGGCATGCTGCATCGTAAGTCTCCTCGGGGTCTGATGACCGGTCTTGTCTGCTGTCCACGCCTGCCGGCACTGAACTTTTTTTGATTTTAGGAAGGGGCCTGGGCCCGATCTACGGCAAAAACGGTGGTTGTGTTCTGCAGGAATGGCGCATATTCCGGGCTCCCCGCAGCCGATACCATGGGGAAAAATCATCGCCAGCGCGCGTGTTGGAGAGAGGGAGGCAGATGCAGATCGAACGTATCGGAACGCTGCGTGCGGCATTGGGCGAATGCCCGGTGTGGGACGCGGCGGGCGGGCAGCTGTGGATGGCCGATTGCCGCAAGGGGCTGATCCTGGCTGTGACGCCGGACTCGGGCCGCGTGCAAAGCTGGCAGCTGCCCGCGCCGCTCGGGTCATTTGCCTTCAACGGCGAGGACGAGCTGGTCGTGGCATTGAAGGAATCGTTTGCGCTGTTCCGGCCGGCGGACGGCAGCCTGCGAACGCTGGCCGATATCGGCGTCAGCCACCCCAACCTGCGGCTCAATGACGGCACGCCCCTGCCGGACGGCAGCTTTGTCGCGGGCACCATGCACATCTACCGCGAGGCCGGCGAGGCGCCGCTGGGCGGACTGTATCGCCTGGACACGCGCGGCACGCTTGCCCGGATCGCGCAGGGGATCGGCGTGGTCAACGGTCCGGCCCTGCATCCGGACGGCACGCACCTTCATGTGTGCGACAGCGCGGCGCGCACCATCTACCGGTATCGCATGGATGCGCAGGCAGGCTTATCGGGCCGCGAGGTGTTTGCCGACACGGACGCGCTTGGATCGGCGCCGGACGGTTGCTGCTTTGATCGGGACGGCGGGCTGTGGACGGCGCTGGTGCATGCGGGCGCCGTCGTCCGGTTCGACCGCGACGGCAAACTGGACCGGCGCATCGACGTGCCGGTCGCCCACCCGGCGTCGCTGTGCTTTGGCGGGGACGACCTGACCGACCTCTACGTCACGTCCATCAGCGACAGCGGACGCCTGTCGGCCAATGGCCCCCTGGACGGCGCGCTGCTGCGCATCCGGGGCGCGGGTTACGCAGGCGCGCCGCGCCCGCGCTGCGCGATCCGGCCCGGCGCCTGACGCTTACCGCCGGGTCAGGCGTCAGCCGCCGGCTTGCCGTACGCGGCGAATCGCAGCTCGGCGCCCGACACGTGCGAGGCGACAAAGTCCAGGAACAGCCGGATCTTCACGGGGATCATGGCCGTGTCCAGGATGGTGGCGTACATGCCTTCTTCGAAGGTGGTGTTGGTGACGCGGTAGTCCGGACACAGCCGCACCAGCGAGCCGCGCGCGATGTCGTGGTGCACGGTGTAGTCGTCCAGCAGCGCGATTCCTTCCCCCAGCCTGGCCAGCTCCAGCAACGCCACGCCATTGTTGGTGACGTGCCTTGGCTGGATCGGCACTTCATCGATGACCTCGCCCTGCTTGAAGCGCCAGAGGTACTGGTCGCCAGGAAGCAGGTACGCCAGGCACGCATTCTGGGCGATGTCGGCCGGCGTCTCGGGCGGCTTGCGATCGGCCAGATACGCGGGCGAAGCGACGAGATAGCGTTCGCTCTTGAACAGGATGCGCCGCTTCAGGCCGGCCTCGACGGGCGGCGAGATGCGGAAATCGATGTCGAAGTTGTTGCGCCGCAGATCCGTCTTGGCTTCCGACAGCACGAGTTCGATGTGGATCTCGGGGTAGGCCTCGCGAAAGGCCGCGACCAGCTGCGGCAGTACGCCCAGACCGAACATCATGCGCGAATGCACGCGCAGCACGCCTTTGGGCGCGGCGCGGATCTCGGTGATGTTGCGATGCGCCTCGTTGATGTTCCAGAGGATGGGTTCGAGCTGGCGCGCGTATTCCTGGCCCGCTTCGGTCAGCACGACCTGCCGCGTGGACCGCAGCAGCAGCTTGACGTTGAGCTCGCTTTCGAAGTCGGTGATCATGCGCGACACCGAGGTGGCAGAGATGCCGAACTGGCGCGCGGTTTCCGAGAAGCTCTCGGACTTCGAGATCGACAGAAAGAGCTCCATGGCGCGCAGTCTGTCCATCATTCCTCCACTTTATGCAGCACAGAACGCCGCTTTTCTTGTATTCCAGCCCATGACTACCGGCCTCTAGAATTTCCTCAAGGATTCAAGCATCAATGAGGAGACACAATGGAATTCGGCGTATTCATTCTGGCGCAGCAACGAGGTTACCACCAGTCCTCCGCGCAAGTCATCAACAACTCCATCGAGCAGACGGTGGCGGCCGAGCAAGCCGGATTCAACACGGCGTGGTACGCCGAGCATCACTTCAACAACTATTCCCTGTCGCCGTCGCCGCTGATGACGGTGGCCCATGCCGCGGCCAAGACCCGCCGGATCCGCCTGGGCACGGCAGTGTGTATCCTGCCGCTGTATCACCCCGCGCGCTTTCTGGCGGAAGTCGGCTTCGTGGACACGGTGTCCAACGGGCGGCTGGACCTGGGCGTCGGGTCGGGCTACCAGCAATTCGAATTCGAGCGCTTCGGCGTCCAGATCGAGGAGTCGGGTGCGATCTTCAATGAGTTCCTGGACGTCATCCCCAAGGGCCTGACGCAAAAGATCTTCGAGCATGACGGCAAGTTCCTGAAGATTCCGCCGAGCTCGATCGCGGTGCGCTGCGTGCAGGATCCGATGCCGCCGCTGTGGATCACGTCGGGCAACCCGGTGACGCTTGGCCGCGGCGTGCGCGAGAACCACAATCTGTTCGTGACGGCGCTGCTCAAGGGCAACGACGCCATCGCGGAACTGCGCGGGCGGCTGGAGAAGGTGGCCGAGGACAACGGCAAGGACCTGGACCGCGACGTGAAGTTCGGCTTTCTGCGCTGTGGCTATGCGTCGGACAACAATGCGGAAATCGACGCTTATCTGGACTGCGCTCGCTTTCAGCGCCGCATTTCCGAAAGCTTGAAGTTCCGCCGCGCGCAGAGCGACGACGGCTACATGGTCAAGGAAGTGCCTTCGGAAACGGACCCGACGTTCGAGCAATTGCGCAAGAACCTGCCGGTGGGTTCGGTCAACGAGGTCATAGACAAGATGCTCGAAGAGATCAGCATCCTGCGTCCGAAGCACATTGCGCTGCAAACGCAGCTTGGCGATTTCGACCAGAAGACGATGCTCAAGCAGATCGAACTCTGGGGCGACAAGATCATTCCCGCGATCCGCAAGGAAGTCGGCAGCACGACCGTCCTTGCCTGAAGGAGGGCAGCATGCGTATCTACCTGAGCAATGCCGGCGCCATTGCGCTGCGCGACGCGGCCGATTTCGGCCGTCTGGATATTTTGGCGGACCCGCAGCCCGCGGATCGGCTGGAACGCGCGATCGCCCGCATCGGCCGGCGCGAGGACGAGCGGCACGTGCGGCTGTCGCCGTCAGTGCTGCGCTTCCTGTCGCAGCACGCGGGCGATCCGGCCTGGGAAGCCAGCTTCTCGAAGATGGTGGACTACGCGGCGCGGCACGGATGGGTCGACGAACGCGGCGACATCCGCGCGCACATGGTGGTCAACGAATGCGACGAGGTGGTGTCGGTGGATGACTTCAAGGCGGCGATGCGGTCGCTGCCGGCCGGCATCAGCGCCGTCAGCACGGGTGACGGCGACGACATGGCGGGCATGATCGTCTCCAGCCTGACGTCGATCTCGGCCGACCCGCCGATGGTCGGGTTCTTTGTGCAGCAGACCGCGTCGGCGCACGCGCCGCTGCTGCGCAACGGCCGTTTCGTCGCCAACATCCTGGGAGAAGGCCACGGCGAGGTGATCGAGGCCTTCATGAAGAATCCTCAGGGCAAGGCGCGGTTCGCCCAGGGTGGATGGGTGATGAACGAACATGGCGCGCCGGTGCTGCCCGATGCGCTGGCCAGCATCGAATGCGACATCGTCTGCACCGAGAAGCTGGGCACGCACGATCTCATCGTGGGCAAGATTCGCAGGACGGCCTGCCGCGAGGCGCGTCCGGTGATCAACTTCAAGTCCGCCACGCACGGCATTGCGCCAGCGCAGCTGCAGTGACCGGATGACCGCATTTGCGTGAACGACAAGCCCGCCATCTGGCGGGCTTTTGCATGGCGGAAAAGATGCGCGGGCGCTGCGCCAGCGCCCGCAGGTTCAATCGAGGACGATGCCGTTTTCCTTGATGACCTTGCCCCAGTACTGGCGGTCGGCTTCCAGCTGGGCTTCCAGCGCCTGCGGGCCGCCGGCTTTCTCGGTCTGGCCGTTGGCCACGAGCAGCTTGCGGAAGCTTTCGGATTGGACGGTCTTGATGGCGGCGGCCGAATAGGCCTGCACGATCGCGTCCGGGGTGCCCTTGGGCGCATGCAGCGCGGTCCAGTAGCTGGCCTTGAGCTGGGGATAACCCAGTTCCGTCACGCAGGGCACTTCCGGCAGCGCCGGATCGCGCTGGTCGGTGGTCAGCGCCAGGATCTTCACCGCGCCGGCCTTCTGGTGGTCGGCCAGGGCGATGGGCGTCATGTAGGAAAGATCGTTGCGCCCTGTGATGAGGTCGATCAGGCTGGTGGGCGTGCTTTTGTAAGGCACGGCGGTCAGCGGGATGCCCAGGGTCTTGGACATGATCAGGCCGTACAGGTCGGTGACGCTGCCCGGGCCCAGCGAGCCGTAGGTAAGCGCGCGGTTCTCGCGTTTTGCATAGGCGACCAGTTCCGCCAGGGAATTGACGCCCATCTTCGCGGGGACGGTGATCGTAAGCGGACCGTCGAACATCATGGCGACGGATTTGAAGCTGTCGAAGCTGTAGTTCAGACTTGGGCGCAGCAGGATGTTCAGGGATAGGGGGCCGGAACCGCCCATGAGCAGCATGCTGCCGTCGGCGGGCGCGCGCGCAACCTGCGAGGCGCCGATGATGCCGTTGGCGCCGGGCTTGTTCTCGACGATGAAGTTGATGCCCAGTTCGGCGCCCATGCCTTCGGCCAGCAGGCGCGCGAAATTGTCGTTGGGGCCGCCCGCTGCATAGGGCACGATCAGGGTCACGGGCTTGGCCGCGGCCCGCAACGGACGGGCGAACATCATGAGGGTGCCGGCCGCGATGAAGCCGCGGCGGGTGAGCTTGCGCATCTGTCTCTCTCCAGGTTCCCGCCGCCATGCGGGACCGTGCCTTCCGCGGGCCGGTTCTTCTGTTTTGACGCTGGCGGCTGGGTCGGCCGGAATCAGTGTCCGGCCTGGGGTTGTCTCATAGCCGATGATAATTTTTATCGGACCGGGCGATTACCCCATCGATCTGCAGAACTGTTCTGCGAAGCCAGCAATATTGCGGCTTGCGGCGGCATCGTCTTCTTGCGGCGGCGGCGCGCGTGACCGGCATTATGCCGGATCGCGGCTGATCTTTGCGCACCGGTACAGCGCCTCCTTGTCCAGCACCGTCAATCCGCCGTAATGCGTTTGCAGGACACCCTCGCGCGCCAGCCGGGTCAGCGCGGCGTTGCAGCGTTGGCGCGAGACGCCGCACAGGCCGGCGATTTCTTCCTGCGAGATCCGCAGCCGGCCCTGCGTTCCCGAATGGACCTCGGCGTCCAGCTGCGCGGCGACGGCGCGCGCGACGGTGGTGTCGACGTCGAGCAGCACGTTGCCCGTGTAGCAGCCCATCAGCCAGTTGACCCGCTGCGCCAGGTGCGTCATCAGCGCCTTGGTGAATTCGATGTTGTTGTTCCAGAGGCGTTCGCAGGTGTCGCGCGGCAGGATCACGATACGGCTGGGCCGCAGGGCAACGACTTCGTATTCGAAGCGCTCGCGGCGGATCATGGTGGCTTCGCCGAACCAGCTGCCCGTGCTGAAGCCGGCCAGCGACAGCGTGCGGCCGTCGGTGCCGGGTGACGACCACTTCACCAGCCCTTCGACCACGCCATACCAGCCGGGCGACCGCGATCCCGCGCGAAACAGGTATTCGCCGGCCGCCAGGGACACCGTGCGCAGTTCGGCGCGCACCACGTCGCGCTCGAGTTCCGGCAGGCCCTTGTACCAGGGCACCACGTCGAGCATCTTGTCGACCGCGCTGCGCGCCGGCCGGCGGCTTGCGTTCGACACGTCGTTGCCCGCCAGGGCAGGCGGTTCGCGCATGGTCGTTCCCTGTCTGGAGGTGGGATGCGGCCCAGGTAAACCCTAGGATTCTTTGTCAACGTGATGACTGTCCGCAAGGGCAGCCGGACCGCAGAATGTTTGACGCCTACGGGCCAAAAACCATAAGAGGAGACCGGTATGTTGTCAATGCCACGCCTGCTGTCCGCCACCGCCATCGCCGGCGCCCTGTCCGCCACGCTGCTGCCCGCCACGGCCGCGCAGGCGCAAATGTCGGACGACGTGATCCGCATCGGATTCATTACCGACATGTCCGGCGTCTACTCGGGCCCTGACGGCCCCGGCGGCGCGGAAGCCATCAAGATGGCGATCGAGGAGATGGGCGGCCAGATCGACGGCAAGAAGATCGAATTGTTGACGGCAGACCACCAGAACAAGGCCGACGTGGCCTCGGCCAAGGCGCGCGAATGGTTCGACCAGCGCGGTCTGGACATGCTGATCGGCGGCACCAATTCCAGCACGGCGCTGGCCATGTCCAAGGTGGCGGCCGACAAGAAGAAACCCATCATCGTGGTGGGCGCCGGCGCGCCCGCGCTGACGAACGAGCAGTGCACACCCTACACGCTGAACTACGCGTACGACACTGTCGCGCAGGCGCGCGGTACGGGCGCGGCGGTGGTCAAGACGGGCGGCAAGCGCTGGTACTTTCTGACGGCCGACTACGCCTTCGGACACGCGCTGCAGGCCGACACCACCAAGGTCGTCGAGGCGGGCGGCGGCAAGGTCGTGGGCAGTGTGAAGCATCCGCTGGCCGCCAGCGATTTTTCGTCGTTCCTTTTGCAGGCGCAAAGCAGCAAGGCTGAGATTCTGGCGCTGGCCAATGCCGGCGCGGACGCGACCAATTCGATCAAGGCCGCGAACGAGTTCGGCATCACCAAGACCATGAAGCTGGCGGGCATGATCATGTTCATCAACGATATCCACGCCATGGGCCTGCCGGCCGCGCAGGGCATGTATCTGACCGACAGCTGGTACTGGAACGCGTCGGACGAAACGCGCGCCTGGGCTCGCAAGTTCTTCGAGCGCCGCCAGGCCATGCCGTCGTCCTTGCAGGCGGCCGACTATTCGGCGGCGTTGCAGTACCTGCGCGCGGTCAAGGCAAGCGGCACGGACGACGCGGACAAGGTGCTGGCTTACCTGCGCGAAAACAAGCTGAACGACATCTACATCAAGGACGGGGTCGTGCGTCCCGATGGCCGCGTCGTGCACGACATGTACCTGCTGCAGGTCAAGCGCCCGGACCAGTCGAAAGCGCCTTGGGATTACTTCACGGTGGTGCAGGCCATCGACGGCAACGAGGCCTTCACGAAACAGTCAGAAAGCCGCTGCGCGCTGTGGAAATCCTAGGAGAACAGCATGGCCAAACGCAAAGTGATCGTGACCATCGCCCCGACGGGGGGCATGGCCTTGAAGAGCCAGAATCCGCACCTGCCGACGCAGCCCGCGGAGATCGCGGAGGATGTCTATCGCTGCTACAACGCCGGGGCAAGCGTCGTGGCGCTGCATGCGCGGCGCGCGGATGACCTGGCGACGTGCGATGCCGGCGTGTACCGGAAGATGAACCAGCTTATCCGGGAGCGGTGCGACATCGTCCTGAACAACTCCACCGGCGGCGGCGTGCACGGCGACATGGTGGCCGAGACGTCGCCCGGCACGTGGGAGATCCTGTGGGAGGAGCGGTTGAAGGGCATGGATGCGGGCGCCGAGATGTGCACGCTGGACGCCACCACGCTGAACCTGGCGTTCGGGGACCGCGAATACCTGATGAACACGCCGCTCAGCAAGGGGCGCGAGCTGGCGGCCGGCATGAAGGCGCGCGGCATCAAGCCCGAGTGGGAGGTGTTCAGCCCCACGCATATCCTGCAGGACGTGACCACGCTCATCAACGAAGACCTGGACGAAGGCCCGCACTTCATCAACCTGGTCATGAATGTGCATCGCAACTTCCAGAACGCCATGCCGTTTTCGCCGCGGCATCTGCAGATGATGGTGGACCTGCTGCCCAAGAACAGCGTCTTCTGCGTAAGCGGTATCGGGCCGTCGCAACTGGAGGCCAACATCAGCGCGCTGCTGCTGGGCGGCCACGCGCGCGTCGGGCTGGAAGACAACCTGTACTACCGGCACGGCGAGCTGGCCACCAATGTGCAGCTGACCGAGCGCATCGTGCGCATCATCCGCGACATGGACATGGAGCCCGCCACGCCCGCCGAGGCGCGCGAAATCATGGGGCTGCCACTGAAAAGCGGCATCCGCCCGGAGTTCGCGCTTTGACGCAACCGTCAGGCGGTGCGGCGCAGGGCCGCGGACCCGTTGCCAAATCCCGCCGCCCCGGTCCATAATCTGCGCTTTGTTAACTGATAACCGTTCGCATTATTGTCAATGCGAAGGGTGTCGCGGGCGGGATCGTGAGCGGATCGGAAGGGGCATCCCAGGACTTCGAAAGCCTGTACGGCAATCATCACGGCTGGCTGCTGGCCTGGGTGAACTGGCGCCTGGGCAATGCGGCCGATGCCGCCGACCTGGCGCACGACGCGTTCGTGCGCCTTTTGACGCGCCCGTGCAAGTTCGACAACGCCCGGCATGCCAGGACCTATCTGCGCCGGATGGCCAACGGCATGTGCATCGACCTGTGGCGCCGCCGCGACCTGGAGCAAGCCTGGCTGGACGCACTGGCGGCGCAGCCGGAACCCACGGTGTCTTCGGCCGAAGACCAGGCCATGGTGCTGCAGGCGCTAGGCGAGATCGACGCCATGTTGCGCGGACTGCCGCCCAAGACTGCCCACGCCTTCGTGATGGCGGTGGCGTGCGAGATGACCGACCAGGAAGTGGCCGACGTGCTGGGCGTGTCCTCGCGCATGGTCCGCAAGTATGTCGCGCAGGCCATGCTGAACTGCATGAAACTGGAAGCGCGGCTGGCGGCGGGGATGGCGGGCGAGCCGGCGGGCACGCCGCAGGTGGCGGCCCCATGACCGCCGCGCAAGCGCGCGAGCCCTCCCATCGCGCGATGGAGCAGGCCGCCGAATGGTATGCGCTGCTGCGGTCGGGCGATGCGTCTGCCGCCGAACGCCAGCAATGGCAGCAATGGATCGACCGCGCGGCAGAACACCGTGAAGCCTGGGGTTACGTCGAACGCATCGGCCGCCGCTTTTCGCCCCTGCAATCCAGTCCGGACCGGGATGCCGCGGTGACGGCCTTCGGGCAAGCCGCGGCGGCCCGTCCGCGCGCGCGCCGGCAACTGCTGTTGGGAATGGCGGGCGCGCTGGGCATGGCGGGGCTGGGATGGACGGCGTGGCGGCAGACGCCGCTGCCGCTTGTCGCCTCGACCTGGGGCGCGGACCATCGGGCGGGACTGGGCGAAACCCGGCAGATCGCCCTTGAGGACGGCACCCAGGTCTGGTTGAAGGCGCTCAGTGCATTCGATGCCGACTATGGCGCCACGCTGCGCCGGTTGCAGCTGGTCGCCGGCGAACTGTTGATCGATACCGCCAAGGATCCCCTGCGTCCCTTTGTGGTCGACACCGCCCAGGGGCGGCTGCAGGCGCTGGGCACGCGTTTCACGGTGCGCGGCGAGGACGATGGCGTGGTGGTCGCCGTGCATGAAGGGGCCGTCCGGATCGACACGGCGGCCAGCCGCGCCAGCGGCATCGTGGCGGCGGGGCAGCAGGCAAGATTCACCGCGAACGCGCTGGACGCGTTCGTGACCGCGGATCCGGCGCGCGAGGCCTGGGCGCGGGGCGTGCTGGTGGCCGACGACACGCCGCTGGCCGACGTGGTGGCCGAATTGCGCCGGTATCACTTCGGCCACCTGGCCGTGGCGCCTGACGTTGCCGGCCTGCACGTCTTTGGCAGCTATCCCATCCGCGAAACGGATCGCGCGCTGAACATGCTGGCCTCGGTGCTGCCCGTCCAGGTGCGCCGCACGATGCCCTGGTGGATCAGCCTCGAAGCGCGGGCCTGAAAAAAAGATCCGCGAAACGGTTCCGGGTTTTGCCGGCTCGTTCGAATAAGGAGAGTAAGAGACGCTCGCGCCCTGCCATCCGCGGGGCCGGCGCGCCGCTCTGACTTCCCGAACCCTACGCACGAGAGCACTGGTCCCGTCATGTTCCACCGTCATTCCTGCCCCGCCGCGGCCTTCCCCGTGACCCGCGCGCGCGCCCTGGCCCGCCGCCGCGGGCGAATCCCGTCCTGGGGCTTGCCGCTGGCCCTGGCGATGGCCATGGCCGCCGTCTGGGGCCCGCCCGCCCACGCGCAGGCGGCGCCCGCCGCGGCAGGCGTGGCCGATCTCTTCACCTTCGACATTGCGCCCGCGCCGCTGAACCAGGTGCTGACGCGGCTGGCGAATGAATCCGGCATTCTGTTGGCCGCCCAGCCGTCGCTGGTGGCCGACCGCCAGAGCAACGGCGTGCGGGGCCGCTACACCAGCCACGAGGCCCTGGACCGGGCGCTGGCCGGGACGGGACTGCGCGCCACGCGCGAGGCGCCGAACCAGTACCGGCTGAGCCTCTTGCCCACCGCGCAGGCCACGACGCTGGAACCGGTGACCGTGACGGCCTCAAGCCTGTACAGCGGCCTGCCGCCCGTCTACGCCGGCGGCCAGGTGGCGCGGGGCGGGCGCCTGGGCCTCTTGGGCGACCGCGACGACATGAGCACGCCGTTCAGCGCAACGCAGTACACCGCCAAGCTGATCGAGGACCAGCAGGCGCAGAACATCGGCGACGTGCTGGTCAACGACCCGACCGTTCGCAATACGTATTCGCGCGGCGCGGGACGCGACGAGTTCAACATCCGCGGCTTCACGCTGTTCAACTACGACGTGTCGTTCAACGGCTTGTACGGCGTGTCGCCGCGCAATTCGAGCTCGCTGATCGGCGTGGAGCGGGTGGAAGTGCTGCGCGGCCCCAACGCGCTGCTGAACGGCATGGCGCCGTATGGGTCGGTGGGCGGTTCCATCAACCTCGTGCCCAAGCGCGCCGGCGCCGATCCGCTGAACCGCTTTACCGTGTCCTACATCAGCGACAGCCAGTTCGGCGCGCACGCCGACCTGTCGCGCCGCTATGGCGAGAGCCAGGAGTGGGGCGTGCGCCTGAACGTGGCGGGCAGCGGCGGCGACCTGCCGATGGACGGGTCCAAGGAAGACCTGGGCGCGGTGGCGCTGGGCCTGGACTACCAGGGCGAGCGCCTGCGCCTGGAAGGCGACATCAACTACCAGAACCGTACCACCGATGCGCGCAGCGGCCTCCTGTTCCCGCCGCCTTCGGGCGTCGATATCGGCCGGGCGCCGGACGCGCGCCGCAATTTCTTTCCGTCGTGGACCTACTGGAAAACCAAGGAATGGTCGGGCGCGCTGCGCGCCGAGTACGACGTCTCGCCCGATTGGACCGTCTATGGCGCGGTGGGCGCGCGCAAGCATGATTTTGAAAGTATGCAGACCAGCTGGCTCATGCTGAACGAAGCGGGCGACATCGGCGCGGTGCCGGCCCGCCTGAACGAGTCGCTGATCAGCAAGACGGGCGAGGTCGGCGTGCGCGGCCGCGTGCAGACCGGCCCGCTCAAGCACGAGCCGGCGCTGAGCGCCAGCGTGCTGGACATCGACTATTCGGCGGCGCGGATCCGGTCCAGCACGGTGTTCTCCAACATCTACAACCCCGTGGACCTTGCCAAACCGAACATCGCGCGTCCGTCGGATCTGCCTCGTGTCAGCGATTCGCGGCTGTACAGCATTGCGCTGGCCGATACGATTTCCCTGGCCGACGACCGCGTGCAGTTCATCGCGGGCGTGCGGCACCAGCGCGTGGAGTCCACCAACTTTGACGCGATGAGCGGCCGCCAGACGTCGAACTACAACGAGTCCGCCGTCACGCCGGCGTTTGCGCTGACCGTCAAGCCCACCGAGCGCCTGTCGCTGTACGGCAACTATATCGAAGGGCTGAGCCAGGGCGGGACCGCGCCCCAAGGGGCCGTCAACGCCGGCGAAGTGTTTGCGCCGGAAATCTCCAAGCAGTTCGAAGTGGGCGCCAAGTACGACTTCGGCCAGTTCGAAACCACCCTCAGCGCGTTCCAGATCGAGCGCCCCAGCAGCTACCTGGATCCGGCTTCCCTGCGCTACGTGTCCGACGGCAAGCAGCGCAATCGCGGCCTGGAATTCCTGGTGCAGGGCGAGCCGGCCCGCGGCGTGCGGCTGCTGGGCGGCGTGGCCTACACGGATGCGCGCCTGACGCGCACGGAAGGCGGCGTGAACGACGGCAACCGCGCGCCCGCCGTGCCGCGCCTGCAGTTCAACGCGTCGGCCGAATGGGACACGCCGTTCGTGCCGGGCCTCACGCTGACGGCGCGGATGCTGCGCACCAGCTCGCAGATCGTCGACGTCGCCAACACGCAGGAGATCCCGGGCTGGACGCGTTTCGACGTGGGCGCGCGTTATGCCTTCAACGCCAACGGCAAGCCCGTGGTCATCCGCGCGATGGTCGAGAACGTGCTGAACAAGAACTACTGGCAGTCGGCGGCGCGCGAGGGCCTGACGGTCGGCGCGCCGCTGACGGTGCTGTTGTCCGTCAGCACGGAATTCTGAGGCGCGCGGGCTGGCCGGCGTCAAATCGAGCGCGCGTCGTTCGCAGCGGAGTCCCTTGCTTGGGTCCCGTTGCGGCGGCGCGAAGGGTGAAGGCGAGATGTCTGGTTACTTGCTTCGCTCACGCAACTGAAACATTTATTCTCGTCATAAGGGTCGTCGTCCGCTTTGCCGACCTAAAACGACGTTTCGTCGAAAAAAGGCGGCCTTTCATCTGCATCCGGATAAAAATCGACACGTCTTCGATGCGGCCCGCGGGCTGCCTGCCAAGGATGAGAGATGAGCACGCCGATCACCAAATCTCCCGCGCGCACGGGTGTTGCGATCCTGTTGGGCCAGGCGGGGCTGCTGCTGGGCCAGCCCGCGTTTGCCGACGTCAGCTGCCCGCAGCCCACATCGTCGACAACACCCACGACCTGCACCGTCGGCGCCGCAGACAGCGGTAGTCTGACCATCGACTACACGGCCGCTCCGGGCGTCGGCAGCGGCAACGGCGGCTATGGCGGCAATTACATCGTGGTCAACAACGGCTACCTCGGCCCCACGCCCCAGCAGGCGCCCCTCTTTGTCCGTCTGAAAGGCGGCACCGGTTCACCGGATGGCGACAACACGGGCACGCTCGGCGGGTGGGGCGGCCTGATCACCCTCACCAACAACGCATCGGTCGACGCCAATGGCTCGCCGGTGGAGAGCGCGCAAGACACCACGCCCGGCATCTGGAACGACGCCAGCGCGCAATTCGGCATCTACGGCGCCTCCGTGGGCGGCACGGGCGGCACGCCGCCGGACACGGTTGTGGGCGGGGGCAACGGCGGCGCCGGCGGCAACGGATCGGCGGTCAGCATCACCAACAATGGGCAGGTGACGGTGCAGAATCTGCCTTTTGGCGGTGTGGGCATCTACGGGGCCAGCATCGGCGGCGCGGGTGGTAATCAGATGAGCGATGCCGGCAGCGACCAGGTCGGCGGCAACGGGGGCAACAGCGACGTCGTCAACATCGTCAACCACGGTTCGGTCACGGTGTCCTCCGCCAATGCGGGCCGCTACGCGTGGGGCATTGGCGCGGAATCGATCGGCGGCGCGGGAGGCGACGACAACGGCTGGGGCGGCACGGGGGGCGGGGCCGATCCCGGTGGCGTCACGCAGATCGCGAATTTCGGGAAAGTGCAGGTCCAGGTCGAGACGCCGGGCGGAGCAACCAGCAATCTGCTGACCGGCGGTGTGCGCGGACTGTACGCCATAAGCCAGGGCAATGCCGGGTTCGCCTCCAACGACGGCACCGACAAGGGCGGCGCGGGCGGCGGTTTCGGCATTGTGGGCGCGGTGAACTTCGGACAAGTATCCGTGACCAGCAATGCCGTGCAGGCGCCGACCTCGCTGTCGTCGTTGTCCGGCGGCGTCGTGGTGGTCGGACTGGGCGGCGATGGCGGCGGCGGCCCGAACACCGTGTTCGAGACCGGCAACGAGATCGGGGGCGTGGGTGGCACGAGCACCGGGCTGGTCACCGCCGTCCTGAACGACGGCTCGTCGCTTTCCACCAGCGGCGATTACCTGCCGGGCGTCAGCGTGATCAGCCAGGGCGGCAACGGCGGTGTCGGCGTCGGCGGCAGCAATGGTGGCAATGGCGGCAATGGCGGCACCGCGCAGGTCACGCTGAACGGCAGCGCCAGTGTGTCCACGTCGGGGCTGCAGTCGCATGGCGTCGTGGTGCGCAGCAGTGGCGGGGCGGGTGGCGGCCTGCACCAGAGCAGCGGGCTGGTCGATTTCCAGGGTGAAAACGCGGGCGTGGGCGGCGCGGGCGGGCGAGTCATCATCGACGCCGGTGATGCGCAGGAGAGCGTTGCCGGCGGCATGATCCGGACGCAGGGCGACTATTCAATCGGCATGCTGGCCCAATCGATGGGGGGCATCGGCGGCGCCACGTCGGGCAACTTCGAAATGTTCGGCAACGCGGGCGCAGATGCCGGCAACGGCGGAGCGAGCGGTTCTGTCCAGATCGACAGCTTGGCAACCATCTCGACATTCGGCACGTCGTCACACGGCATCGTCGCGCAGGCCATCGGCGGGGGCGGCGGTACGGCGGGACCCAGCGCGGGTCTCGTCGCGTTGGGCGGGGGCGGCGGCTCCGCGGTGGACGGGGGCTCGGTCAGCGTCAGCCAGAACGGCATCGTCAGCGCCAGCGGCTCGGCTGCCATCGGCATCCTCGCCCAGTCCATCGGCGGCGGCGGCGGAGACGGCGGGGCGGCCAACGGCGTGGCGGTCATCGGCGGGACGGCCGGGGGTGGGGGCGCGGGCGGGTATGCGATCGCCAGCCTGGAGGGCTTCTCGGTCCAGACCAGCGGCGACCATGGCTACGGCATCGTGGCCCAGTCCATCGGCGGCGGCGGCGGCACGGGCGGGGCGGCGTCGGCCTACGATACGGGGCCGGGGTTTTCCATGGCGGTCGCGGTCGGCGGCACGGGCGGCGGCGGCGGTTTGGGCGGGACGGCCACGGTCAACGTGTCCAACGCCACAGTCGCGACAGGGTCGAGCGACGCGCACGGCGTGATCGTGCAGTCCATCGGTGGGGGCGGCGGGGCCGGCGGCGCGTCGGTGGCGCAGGCCATGACGATCGCCGTGCCCAATCCGCAAGCTTCGTTTGGCGTGGCGGTCAGTTTTGCGATGGGCGGCGCCGGCGGCAACGGCGGTGTCGGCTCGACGGCCGCAGCGACGCTGGGCAATGCGGTCATCAACACGCAGGGCGCGAACGCACAGGGTGTGATCGTGCAGTCCATCGGCGGGGGCGGCGGTGTCGGCGGAAGCGCGTCGGCCACGTCGACGGTGATCGGCACCGGCGAATCGGTCGGCGGATCGCTGCAGTCTGCCCTGGGGGGAAGCGGCGGCGGCGGCAATGCGGGTGGCGCGGCATCGCTCTCCATGCAGGCAAGCCGCATCGCGACGACAGGCGATTCCGCGAACGCGATCCTGGTCCAGAGCGTGGGAGGCGGCGGCGGCGCGGGGGGCGTGGGCTCGGCGACGGGGCGCAGCGCCAACACCGATGCCAACGTGTCGCTGTCGATCGCATTGGGCGGTGTCGGCGGGTCGGGTGGCGACGGGGGCGTGGCCAGCCTCTCCGTCGACGCGGCCAGTTCGATCAACTCTCAAGGCGACGGTGCGCGCGGCGCACTGGTGCAGTCCATCGGGGGCGGGGGCGGCGCTTCGCAGGGCGGCCAGGTCGGCCTGCAGGTGCAGGCGTCGGAAGAGGACAGCAGCACGGATGTCGGCGGTTCGGTCGAGGTGGGACGCGGCGGTGGCGCAGGCGGCAACGGCGGGTTGATTACCCTGAACAGCGACGGCATCGTCGTCACCCGGGGCGCCGACGCGGATGGCCTGCTCGCGCAGAGCATCGGCGGTTCGGGCGGCCTGGGCGGCGCGGTGGGCGGCGACAGCGGCACGTCATCGACGCTGGCGCCCGTGGACGATGCGGGCACGACGTACCGGTTCGACGTCTATGTGGGCGGCAGCGGCGGGGCGGGCGGCGCGGGCGGGGCCATCGGAAGCGCGCAGACGCCAGCCATCCTGGGCGCGTCCACGCAGACCTACGGCGACTACGCCGATGCCGTGGTGCTGCAATCCATTGGCGGGGGCGGCGGCGCGGGCGGCGCGTCCGCCGTGTCTTCAAGCGTGTCCACGTCCAACGTGACCCTGGCGGTCGGCGGGCGCGGCGGCAATGGTGGCGATGGCGGCGGCATTACCGCCTGGCTCAATGACAACGGCGGCAATAATTTCAACACCGCGGGCTACGGCGCAGCCGGCATCGTGCTTCAGTCGATCGGCGGTGGCGGCGGCACGGCGGGCTCCGGCTCGCCCGCCGCGCGTGGACAGATGACGCTGGGCGGCACGAACGGACGCGGCGGGGCCGTGACGGTGACGCGCGGCAGCTGGGCCAACATCGAGACGCGCGGCGACAGCGCGTACGGTCTGGTTGCGCAGTCGATCGGGGGCGGTGGCGGCATCGCGATGGCGGGCAGTACCAGCTCGGCGGCCCGGGCCGGCAGCCAGCAATTTGACCTGACCGCGGGCAACACCTCGGGCGTCGGCGACGGTGGTCTGGTTTACGTGTCCACCGGCATGGATCTGAACACTCATGGCGACCGGGCGATCGGGGTCGTGGCGCAGTCCATCGGCGCGGGCGGGGGCATCGCCACCGCGCAGGGGGCGAGCGCCAGCGGCACGATTGCGCTGGGCAGCCTGCGCGGCGCCGGCTACGCCGATGACGGCCAGCAAGTGGTGCTGGACCTGAGCGGCAGCCTGACGACCCGTGGCGCGGGCGCGCACGGGATCGTCGCGCAGTCGATCGGTGGCGGGGGCGGCATCGTGGGCGACGTGTCCCAACCCATCCAGTTCAATCCCGCGGGCTTCGCGCGGCCATCGATCCCGAACACGGCCGAGTCGGGCAACGGCCATGCGGTCGGCGTGTCGTTCAACGGCAATCTGCTTGTCACCGGCGCCAATGCGCATGGCATCGTGGCGCAGTCCATTGGCGGGGGCGGCGGATTGGCGGGCGGCGCGCAGGGCGGCTTCGCGGGGTCCACGCTGGTGGGCGGCAACGCCAGCGTGGTCTCGGTCACGCAGTGGGGCACGCTGCAAGCGTCCGGCGCGGGCGCGGCCGGCATATTTGCGCAGAGCGACGCAGCCGTCTATCCGGGGACCTCCGATGTCGTGGTCAACGGCGACGTGCAAGGCGGCTCGGGCACGGGGAGTGGCGTGTGGATCAGTTCGGGCATCCTGAACCACCTGACGGTGAACGCGGGCGGTTCGATCAGCGCGCTGTCGGGAGTTGCCGTTCGTTATGACGGCCGGGATTACACGACCGCGGGTTCCATCCTGGACATCAACAATTACGGCACGCTGTCCGGCAACATCCAGTGCAAGAGCGCGAACCTGGCGCCGGCCTGCTCGCTTCACAATCAAACGGGAGCGCTGGCTACCGATGCCACCGCCTACGACGCCCAAGTGCGCAACGACGGGCGCATCGTGATCGGACGGCCGGGCCAGTTTCAGACCCTGACAGTCAGCGGCAGCCTGACCCAATCGGCTAGCGGCGTGTTGCGCGCTGACGTCGACTTTGACGCGTTGAAGTCCTCGCACATGGTCGTGCAAGGCGACGCCGATCTGGCCGGCGGCATCGACGTGCTGCCGCAAGCGTTGCTGCCCGGCCGGGAGCTGACCGTGCTGACCGTGCAGGGCGACACGCAGGGCGCCGTATCGGCGGTGGACAGCCCGGTGTTCGACTACGAGACCCGCCAAGCGGGGCCGCAGACCCGCATCCGCGTCGCGTCGGCGGACTTCGACGCGGCTGCTATGGGCCTGAAATCGAACCAGCGCGAGGTGGCTGGCAATCTGCGGCGCATCTGGGACGCCGGGGGCAATGCCGCGCTGGCGCCGCTCTTCGCGCAACTGGATCTGGCTTCGCGCCAAAGCCCGGACGCGTATCGCGACAGCGTTTCCAGCCTGTCACCCGGCGTGACGCTGGCGCCCGCGGCGCAGTCCGCCGCGAACCTGGGCCAGTTCACGAGCGCGATGATGTCCTGCCCCGCGTTCACCGGCGCCGATGCGCTGACCGGTGAACAGGATTGCGCCTGGGGGCAGGTCAGCGGCCGCGCCACCAATCAGGACGGCAGCCGCGGCACGTCGGGGTTCGATTACGACACGGTGACCTATCAGATCGGCGGCCAACGCCAGGTCAGCCCGGGCTGGTTCGTCGGCGGATCCTTCGCCTACGAGAACAGCCGCGTGCGCGCCGGGGATGGCAGCGTCAGCGGCAACGGCGACAGTGGCTATGCGGGCGTGGTGGTCAAGCGAGAAACCGGGGCCTGGGTGTTGTCGGCGGCCTTGGGCGGCGGCTATGGCGGCTACCGCATGGATCGCAACATCGGCATCGCGGGTTACCAGGACACCCTGTCCAGCCGGCCCGATGTCTACGGAATCCACGCACGGCTGCGCGCCGCGCGGACGTTCGCGACCCAGCGCATGTACGTCAAGCCGTACGTCGACCTGGACTTCAGCTACACCCGCATGCCGGGCTATACCGAATCCGGCGACAACGCGCTTGCGCTGTCGGTGGACGGCAGCGACAAGTTCATCATGGGCGTGTCGCCGATGATCGAGGTCGGCGGCCGCGCCGAACTGGACAACGGCGCGACGCTGCGGCCCTTTGTCTATGCGGGGGCATCGATCCTGTCGCAGGATGACTGGACCGCCAGCGCACGATTGCGTGGCGCACCGGCCGGCATGGGGGCGTTCGACACCACGCTGCCCATCGACGACGTCGTGGGGCGGGTCGGGGCGGGCATCCAGGTCATCAAGGCGGGCGCCGTGGACTTCCGGCTGCAATACGACGGCCAGTTCTCGCAGCACGTGCGCAGCAACAGTGCGGCGCTGAAGGTGTCGATGCCGTTCTGACCACCGCGGGGCGCGGGCGCGGTCAGGCCAGCGCCCGGCGCAGGCGTAGCGATGCGACACGGCCCAGCGCGATGGGTTCGACGCCGTTGTTCAAGTGCACTTCGGTCTGCGCGCCGGTCCGCTGCTCAAGATGCGACACATGTTCGAGATTGATGATGACGGAGCGGGACACCGCGAAGAACGGCGGAAAGGGCAGTTGCTCCTTCAGGCGCTTGAGCGTGATGTGGATCAGCTCGTTGCCGTGAACGCCGCTGCAGAGCCGCACGTAATCGCCCTGCGCCTGCGCCAACGTCAGGTCCTGCACCTTGATGAGCCGCGTGCCCGTGCGGGTCCGCATGGCGAGGTGGCCCTTGGCGCGGGGGCGCAGACGCGCCAGCGTCTGCGTCAGGCGTTCCGGCGACACGGGCTTGAGCAGATAGTCCACCGCCTCGACGTCAAAGGCGCGCGCGGCGTAGCCGTCATGCGCCGTCACGAACACCACGGATGCGGCGTTGTCCTGGCCTTCCAGAAGATCGAAGCCGGTGCCGCTGGCCAGTTCGATATCCAGAAAGAGCGCGTCGGGGCTGTGCTCGCTGATCAACCTGCGCGCCAGGTCGAGCGAGTCCGCCTCGCCCGCGACGTGCACGGCGGGGGCGGCTTCGAGCAGCCGGCGCAGATAGCGCCGCGCCGGGGCTTCATCGTCGATGATCAGCACACGGAGCATGGTTTTCTCGGGCAGCAGGGTAGGGGGAGTGTATTCTTTTCGGTCCAATCCGCGGGTATAAATCAGGCGGCGCATCCATGACGACGACAACGATCGGACGGGAACTGAGCCAGGGAGAGTCCGCGCCGGGTTTCTGGCGCGCCCAGGTGGTGGGGTGGATCTTCCTGGCCATCGTCGGGTACTTCATTCGTCTCGCTGTCTTCGGCAATGCGGTCGCGGCGTTCTGGTTGACGGTCGCTTTGGAACCGCTTGCATTCGGCCTGACCAGCGTGGCGGCGCTTTGGCACGGTCGCTTGCTGGCCCGGCCCCGGCAACCCGTCCTGGTGCTGGCGTGCGCCGTGGTGCTGTGTTTGGCGGCGTCCGGCCTGCTGGCGTCGATTGCCTATGCCATCAATCATCTGTTTCTTGCAGGCATCCGCGACATTCCCGGCAACCAGTACTGGCTGGGGTTCATCTACTACATGGGCATCCTGTCCATCTGGACGCTGATCTACTTCGGCGTGTCCGCGGAATTGGCCGCGCGCACCGAACGCATGCAGAAGATGAAGGCCGAGACCCGGTCGCTGAAGCTGGAACTGGAACACTTGCAATTGCAGGTCGAGCCGCACTTTCTCTTCAACTCGCTCAACACCATCGTCGCGGAAATTGCCGAGCGGCCCGCGGTGGCCGAGGAGATGACGCGGCGGCTGGCCGAGTACCTGCGCTATTCACTTGACCGGCGCGGACGCGGCCTGTGCCGGCTGGAAGAAGACATCGAGGCCGCGCAGGCCTACATTCGCATCCAGGCGCTGCGCTTCGAACGAAAGCTGGAATGCCGCTGCCAGATCGACCCGGCCACGCTGAAGATCCCCATCCCGCACATGACACTGCAAGGACTTGCCGAAAACGCCATCAAGCACGGCATGCGCGGCGATCATGACCGCTTCACGATCTACATCCGCACGCGCCTGCAGGCAGATGCGCTCGTCATCGAGGTCAATAATCCGGGGGAATTGCAAGCGCCCTTCGACCGCGTGGAAAGCAATGGCGGACTGGGCAACCTGTGCCGGCGGCTAGCGCTGCGGTATCCCGGCCGGTATGAGTTCTCGCTCGACCAGCGTGGCGACCACACCGTCGCGCAGATTCGCGTCAGGGGCGAACCCGTACCGCTGTAGGCATCAGCCCTTGACCTGCGCTGACTGATAAAAGCAGTAGCCGCTGCTGCGCAGCGTCTTGACCGGCAGCGTCTGCCCGCTCAGGGCTTCGACGCGGCGGCGCAACCGGCGCATTTGCGTGTCCAGCCGGCGTTGGTCGTATTCCAGATAGTCGGCGCCCAGCGCCTCGATGATCTGGCGGCGGCTGATGTTTTCGCCGGGTTGGCTCATGAGGACATGCAGCACGGTCAGGTCCTGCTGCGACAGCGGCATGGCCTCGGCGCCGGGGATGTGCAGGCGACGCGGGCCGATTTCCAGCAGCCAGCTGGGAAGCGGCTGATCCTGGCCCGGCTGGGGCAGTCCCAGGCGGCGCACCAGCGCGGCGAGGGTGGCGGCCAGTTCGTCCAGGTCGCAGCCCTTGCCCAGGTAGTGATCGGCGCCCATGCCCAGCCCGGAAATCCGGTCGCGACCGGTCTGGCGCGCGCTGAAAACCACGATGCCGACCTGCTGGCCTTGCTGGCGCAGCCGCTGGATCAGGTCCAGGCCGCAACCGTCCGGCAGGCCGATGTCGATGACGGCAAGATGGTGGCGGCCGGGATCGAAGCGCTGGTCGAATTCCTGCAGGCTGGACACGCACGAGGGCGCGTATCCCAACTCTTCGAGGAACTCGCCGAGCTCCTGGCGCAGCACGGGTTCGTCTTCGAGCAGGATCACGTCGGGCATGGCGCGCCCGCGGAATGCAGCGTGAAGGGCTGGTGTAATCTGCCGGGTTGCACGGGAATGCTGCGTAAATTGCGATTGATGAAACGGGAATGTTACTCCAGGGCCACGCTGTGGCTGGCGCTGCTGGCCTGCCTCTTCGCGGGTCTTGTGGCCGCGGCCGGGCCGGCGCGCGCCGAGCCGCTGCGCCTGGATGGCCAGGAGCGCGTGCAGGATGCAAGCGGCCATCTTGAGCGGCTGATCGATCCCGATGGCGGGCTTGATGTCGCGCACGCGGCCGCCGCGGACGGCTGGACGGCGCTGCCGGGCAGCCTGAGCGCGGGGTTCACGCCCGCGACGATCTGGCTGCGCCTGCCCGTGCAGGTGGACAAGGTCATGCACGGCGGCTGGATGCTGCGCCTGAGCAATTCGCTGCTGGACGACGTGCGCATCTATGTGGGCCACGCCGGCGGCTGGACGATGCTGGGGCGCAGCGGCGAGGATCTGGCGCGGCGCAAGTGGCCGGTGGACTATCGCAGCCCCGTGATCCAGTTCAATCCGTCGAAACCCGGCGCCTACGTCATCCTGGTGCGGCTTCAAAGCAAGAACGCGCTGGCGACGCGGCTCGAAGTCTGGCAGCGGCTGGCGTTCGACAACCAGTCGCGGCGAGAAGGCTTGCTGTTCGGGCTGTACTTCGGCTTTTACCTGCTCCTGATCTGCGCGCACGCCGCGTTCTGGCTGGTGACGCGCGCGCCCATGAGCGGCCTGTTCCTGGCCTACATCGGCAATTGCGTCTTCAACGAGGTGCTGTCGCTGGGGTTGGTGCAGCAGTTGACGGGCTTGCCCGTGGCCTGGAGCGACCGCCTGCTTGGCGTGGGCATTGCCGTCAGCCTGCCGGTGGCGCTGCGCGTCGCGTTCCGCCAGTTGAATCTGGAAGCGCTATATCCGCGAGCCGTGCGCGGCCTGTACTGGCTGTTCTGGGGCATTGCCGCCGTGTGCTCGGCGCTGATCGTGACGGGGCATTATGGCGCCGGCATGCTGCCTATCCAGACGCTGGGGCTGCTGGTGATCATCGCGTTCATCGTCCTGGGCGCGTACCTGCTCAAGCGGGGCTGGCGGCCGGCGCGCTTTTTCGCGTTGGCGTTTGGCGTGTTCTACGTGGGCGTGCTGATCGCCTTCCTGCGCAACCTGGGGGTGTTCCCGGTCAACGCCTTCACCGAGTACGTGTCCACGCTGGGCACGATGCTGCACATGCTGCTGCTCAGCCTGTTCATCGTGGGACGCTACGAGCGCCGGCGCCGCGTCCGGGAATTGCAGCAGGCCAATCTGGCGGCCGATCTGGCGCGCCAGCACAGTCATTGGCTGGAGCGCGAAGTGGCCCTGCGCACGGCAGAAATGCAGGGCGAGATCGAACGCCGGGTCGCGCTGGAAGGCGAACTGCGCACCTCGCTGGAAAAGGAACGGCAGATGTTCACCGAGCAGCGCGAATTCGTGGCGATGGTGTCGCACGAGTTCCGCACCCCGCTGGCGATCATCACGACGTCGGCCCAGCAATTGGGCCGCAACCTTGCCGCGCCGCTGGAAAAAAGCCTGGCGCGCTGCGCCAACATTCGCGATGCGGCCATGCGCCTGTTGGCGCTGGTGGACGAATACCTGACCGATGACCGCATGCGCGAGCCGCGCGCCGAACTGCGCTTGACCCGGTGCGACCTGCCCGCGCTGCTGCAGGATCTGGCAGGCGAGTATCCGCCGGGCAGGGTGCAGTGCGCCTACGAAACGCAGACCCGGACGCTCGACTGCGACGCGGGCCTGCTGCGGATCGCGCTGCGCAACCTGCTGGCCAATGCCGACCGGCATTGCGCCGAGGGCGGGACGGTCAGCGTGTCGGTGCGCGAGGACGGGGACCAGCTGCGCATTGCGGTTTCCAATCCCGGCAGCGCCATTCCGGCCGGAGAGCAAGAACGGCTGTTCCAGAAATACTATCGGGGGCAGAATGCCACCCGGCATCCCGGGGCGGGGCTGGGGCTCTATCTGGTCAGTTCCATTGCAGCCCGGCTGGGTGGGTCGGTGGCACTGGAAGCGGCCGGGGGCGTCGAGCCCGTGCGCTTTTGCATTACGTTGCCTCTCCCGCGAGCCGACTGAAGGCGGCACCGCTGCGGCTATTGCGAAGTGCGCGGCAATTGTTGCGTAAATGCATCCATTCCGCGCCAGCCTTCGTGCGCCGCCCACGGTTCAAATGGGGGAAAAGCGCCGTCTTTTGGGCCTATTTGCGCCTATTCCATGGGAAACGGCTGCAGCTATTACAAGTTGCTCAGATTCGCTCAGATTCCGTTTTGCAATGATCGGTACATTTCAGACACGAAATTTACATGGTCACTACAAAATGTCTCGCCGCTTTCCGCTTACTCGCCTCGCCGCTTTGCTTAGCCTGAGCCTGCCGTTTTCCGCCCCGTCGGCGCTTGCACAGCCCACCGACTACATCCTCCATGCGGGTAATGCGCCCACCGTTGTCAACGTTGGGGATTACACCTCGATCAGCCTGGTCGGCGGCACGATCGTGGACGGCGACGTCGTGAACGATGGCTTGATGTGGCCGATGCGCTTCAGCCCCAATGGCGGCATCAAGGTGCAGGGATCGACCGTCAACGGCTCGATCATCAACCAGGCCGCCCGGCAACTGACCAGCAATCGCGCCGGCATCAGCATCTCGGCCGGCGCCATGGTCAAGGGCGACATCATCAACGAATATCGGATTTCGGGCGAGTACAGTTCGGGCGTCGGTATCGAAGTGATCACCTCGGGCACGGTCCTGGGCAAGATCATCAACAACGGAAGCATCGACGCGGGCATCGTTGTCTCGGACGGCACGGTCGCCGGCGGCATCGTCAACAACGGCGTCATCAATGCCAAGATGGATGGCATTGCACTTGACGTCGCCGGCGCCACCGCGCCCATGACGATCGTCAACGGCGGCACGATCGCCGGCGACGTGATGCTTGGCACGTCCACCCTGGACATCACCGGCGGCACCATTACGGGCGGCGTCGTGGGCCCCGACGCCATCATGAACATCAATGGCGACTTCGGGGCAACCTCCAAGATCAGCGTCGGCCAGATCAACGTCGCGCCGGCCGCGACGCTGACGCTGAACGGCAACACCATGAAGGGCCTGGTGAACGTGAAGGGCACGCTGGCGGGTTCCGGCGAAGTCGGCCCGACGACCTTGGAGTCGGGTTCGACCCTGTCGCCCAACGCCGCGGCGCAGTCGAACCACATCTTCATGATGTCGATGTCGCCGGTCGTCGTCACCCCGCCGTCGCCGATCGGCACCATCACGGTGAATGGCGACCTGACCTTCAAGCCGGGCTCGACCTATCGCGTCGACGCCACCGCCGAGGGCAAGAGCGACCGCGTCAAGGTCACCGGCACGGCCAATCTGGCGGGCTCCGTGGTGCACGTGGGTTCGGGCGGCACGTACGCCGAATCGACGGCCTACACCATCCTGTCGGCCAACACCCTGAACGGCCACTTCGACAGCGCGACCAGCGACATGGCCTTCCTGCAACCGTCGCTCAGCCATCAAGGCAACCAGGTCGTGCTGACGCTCGACAAGAAGCAAGTGCCGACCGACCCGGATCCCAAGCCGACCGAGCCGACTCCCACGCCGACCGAACCGGCGCCCACGCCGACCGAGCCGACTCCCACGCCGACCGAACCGGCCCCCACGCCGACCGAGCCGGCTCCCACGCCGACCCAACCGGCCCCCACGCCCATCGGCAACGGCGGCACCCGCCCGATCGAATTCGCCGACCTGGCCGTGACCGGCAACCAGCGTGCGGCCGCGAACGCGTTGCAAAGCCTGCCCACGACCAGCTCGCTGTACACGCGGGTCCTGAACCTGCCCAACGGCGCCCCGGCCGGCGTGTTTGCCGACCTGTCCGGCGAATCGTTCGGCAGCAGCGTGTCGGCGATGCAGAACGTCAGCAACAACGTCGCCAGCCTGCCCACGGCACAGCTGCGCGCCAACATGAATGCCGGTTTCGTGGCCGGCCCCCCCACGGCGCAGGTCGGCCGTGGCGATGCCTCCATGCTGCCGCGCTCGAACGCGCAGCCGCTGTGGGCGCAGGCCTTCGGCAACTGGCGCACGATGGACGGCAACGGCGACGTCGCCAAGTCCCGTGAACGCGACGTCGGCATCTTCGTCGGTGGCGATCATGGCGTGGGCAACGGCTGGCGTCTGGGTGGCGCGTTCGGTTACACCGATAGCCGCATCACGGTGGACGACCGCTCGGCCAAGTCCGACGTGAACAGCTACAGCGCGATCCTATACGGCGGCAAGTCGTTCGAAGCCGGCTCGGGCAAGATCAACTTCACGGCTGGCGTGGCCTACACGTGGCACGACATCGACAGCAAGCGCAACATCAACGCGGCGGGCCAGTACCAGGAGCTGAAGGCCGACTACAGCGCCAGCACGGGCCAGGTCTTCACCGACGTGGGCTACGCCATCCCGCTGAACGACCGCGTCACGCTTGAGCCGTTCTTTGGCGCGGACTTCAGCGACCTGCGCACCCGCGGCTTCTCGGAATCGGGCGGTGACGCCGCGCTGAGCGGCAAGCGCAGCACGAACAACGTGGGCACCACCACGCTGGGCCTGCGCGCACAGACGACGTTCGACGTGAAGGACAACGCGGGCCGCCTGCGCGGCATGCTGGGCTGGCGCCATGCTTACGGCGACCTCAACCCGGAAGCCACGATGTCGTTCGACGGCAGCCAGCCGTTCACCGTCGCGGGCAACCCGCTGGCGCGTGACGCGGCGGTCATGGAAGTGGGCGTGGATCTGGCGATGAGCAAGAACGCCACGCTGGGTCTGGCGTACTCGGGCCAGTTCGGCGACGGCAACCGCCAGAACACCGGCACGGTCAACGTGAGCTGGCGCTTCTAAGGCGATTCGATTCTGATCGGATGCGAAGGCCGGCCTCTTGGAGGCCGGCCTTTTTTCGTGCGGGGCCCGTCTTCGCCCAGCAAGGTGTCAGGCGCCCGCGCCTCGGTGCAATACCGGGTGTCCGGCGGCATCGCGCTTCGATACACTGTCTGGCCACCCCTATAACGAGAACGCCATGAGACAGATGCTTCCGACCCTGGGCGCCGCCCTGGTGCTATCGCTGGCCGCGAACGCCGCCGCCGCGCAGCAAAATCCGCCCCGCGACCCCTTCTTCTGGTTGGGAGAAATCAACAAGGCCACCGCGGTGATCAATACCGACGAAGGCCTGCTCGACAAGTCCATGGCGCCGCGGATTGCCGCCGGCGTGGCCAGGGTCATCAGCGACGGCAATCAGCCCGGTGCGAAGCGGCCCGCCACGGTCATCACCTTCGAGCCTCTGCTGATCAAGGCCGCGGGCGAGGATGTGACCCTGCTGCACGCGGGCCGTTCCAGCCAGGACATGCACGCCACCTATCGCAGCGCGATCCTGCGCGACAAGCTGCTGGAACTGGCCGACCAGTTGAACGCGACGTCGACCACGCTGGTCGAGCTGGCCGCCAAGCATGCGGGCACCATCGTTCCCAACTACACCAATGGCGTGGCCGCGCAGCCCAACAGTTACGGACACTACCTGCTGGGTCAGGCGGCAGGCCTGGCGCGCGATGCGCAGCGCATCCGCGAGGCCTACGTGCGCATCGACCGCTCGCCCATGGGCACAACCGTGCTGAACGGCACGAGCTGGCCGCTGGACCGCAAGCGCATGGCGCAATACCTGGGCTTCGAGGCGCTGGTCGACAACGCCTACGACGCCTCGCAGATCTCGTCCATGGACCAGCCGGTCGAGGTCGCGTCCATCGTCACCAGCATCGCGCTGCGTACCGGCAATTTCGTCGAAGACGTGATGACGCAGTATGCGCAGTCGCGTCCGTGGATCCTGCTGCAGGAAGGCGGCGGCAATACCTACGTGTCCAGCGCCATGCCGCAAAAGCGCAATCCGGGCCTGCTCAACGACACGCGCAGCGACGCCTCCACCGCGGTGACGCTGGCGATGGGACCCGTGCTGCAGACGCACAACATCACGCCGGGCATGAGCGATCCCAAGGACGTGAAGCAGAATTCCGCGATGGTCGACAGCGCGATCTCTGCGCTCAAGCGCTGGGACCGCGTGCTCAAGGCGATGGTCATCAGCCCGGACCGCGCGCTGGAAGAGCTGAACAGCGACTGGACGGCCTCGCAGGAACTGGCGGACGTGCTGATGCACAAATACAAGCTGCCATTCCGCGCGGGCCATCATTTTGCGTCCGAGGTGGTGTCGTACGCCAAGGCCAACAACATCAAGCCGCTGGATTTTCCGTACGAACAGGCGCGCCGCATCTATGCGGACGCCATGAAGGATTCCAAGTACGGCACGGACCTGCCGATGAGCGAAGCCGAGTTCCGCGCGACGCTGGATCCCGTGGCCATCGTGAAGAACCGCGCCACCAGCGGCGGCCCGCAGCCCAAGGAGATGGACCGCATGATCCAGGAGGCGCGCGAGCAGTTGGCTTCGCAGGACAAGTGGATCAAGGCGCGCCGCGCGCACATCCGCGATTCGCTGGCGGAACTGGACAAGCAGTTCGACGCGCTGGTGGCCAGCGCACCGAAGCCGTAGCGGCGGGTGAAACGCGCCTGGGGCCGTCACCCTAGGCGGCTCCACCTAGGCGGCCCCGTCTCCCCCGCAGGCCTGCAGCACGCAGCCGCGCAGCCAGCGATGGGCGGCATCCCCGTCCATCCTGGGGTGCCACAACATCGACACCGTGAAGGGCGTCATCGAGAAGGGCAACGCAAAGCTGCGCATGCCCGCGCGTAGCGCGGCAGTGTGCCTGTCCGGCACCGTGGCGATCAGATCGGTGTCGCGCACTAGCGCAAGCGCCGTGGAAAAACCGCTGGCAATCGTGGCGACCTGCCGCGCGCGGCCGGCTTGCGAAAGCGCCTCGTCGATCGGGCCGGATTCGCGCCCGCGGCGCGACACCAGAATGTGGCGGGCGTTCACGTAGCGCGTCAGCGTGACGTTGCCGCGGGCCAGCGGATGGCCCGCGCGCATGACCCCGATAAAACGATCCTGGAAAAGCGCGCGCGTGCGCAACTCGGGACTGGCTGACTGGCCCACCACGCCGGTCTCCAGGTCCACGGCGCCGTCGCGCAGCGGCGCGCTGTCCTTGTCCAGTTTCTGCAGGAAGCGCAGCCGCACGCCCGGCGCTTGCGTGTCGATGCGGGCCAATAGGCGCGCGCCGAAGTTCTCCACGAAGCCGTCGGTGACGCGCAGGGTGAAGGTGCGCACAAGGGCCGCGGGATCCAGCGTTTCGGTGGGGCGCAGCACGGCCTGCGCGTCCCGGACGAGCCCGCCGACCTGCTCGCGCAGCGCCAGCGCACGGGGCGTGGGCACCAATCCGCGCCCGGCGCGCACCAGCAGCGGATCGCCCGTGACGTCGCGCAGCCGCGCCAGCGCGCGGCTCATGGCGGAGGGACTCAGGCGCAACCGGCGGGCGGCGCCGGCCACGCTGCCTTCCGCGAGCAGCGCGTCCAGGGTGATGAGAAGGTTCAGGTCGGGCGTGGACATGCGGCAAACGTAGCACGCCGGCGGCCGGCGCGCTGACATTTGGCATGGCGCCGCGTGCAGGTATTAGCTGCAAATGCTGCGCCTTCCGCCAGGTGATATTGCGGCCTACGCTGGTGTCCTGTCTCTTTCATTCAGGACGCCATCATGCCGATTTCCGATCCCTCGCCATCCCAGCCCCGTCTGGCGCTACTGGGCTGCCTGTCGCTGGCGATGCTGCTGTCTTCGCTGGGCACCAGCATCGCCAATGTCGGCCTGCCGGTATTCACGCAGGCATTCGGCGCGCCCTTCCAGTCGGTGCAGTGGGTCGTGCTGGCTTATCTGCTGGCCATCACGATTGCGGTCGTCAGCGCCGGGCGGCTGGGCGACCTGATCGGCCGGCGGCGACTGATGCTGGCCGGGCTGGCGTGGTTTACCGCCGCGTCGGTGTTGTGCGGGGTGGCGCCCGGCCTGTGGACGCTGGTGGCCGCGCGCGCCGCGCAGGGCATGGGCGCGGCCGTGTTGATGACGCTCGCCATGGCCTTTGCGGGCGAGGCGGCGCCGAAGGGGCGGGCCGGCAGCGCCATGGGTCTGCTGGGCACGATGTCGGCGGCCGGCACCGCGCTCGGGCCGACGCTGGGCGGCGCCCTGATCGCCGGGGTGGGTTGGCGGGCGATCTTCCTGGTGAATCTGCCGCTGGGGCTGCTGGCGTTCTGGCTGGCCTGGCGGCACCTGCCTCGCGATGCGCAGCGTGCCGCGCATCAACCGGTTCGCTTCGACTGGCCGGGCAGCGTGCTGCTGGCGCTGACGCTGGCCGCCTATGCGCTGTCCATGACGCTTGGGCGTGGCAGTTTTGGGGGGCTCAATGTCATTCTGCTGACTGCGGCGGCGGGCGGCGCAGGCCTGTTCATGTGGGCGCAGGCGCGAACGGCGCAGCCGCTGGTGCGGCCGGCCATGATCGGCAACCCATTGCTGGCGGGCGGCTTTGCGGCCAATGCGCTGGTCGCCACGGTGATGATGGCGACCTTGGTGGTGGGGCCGTTCTATCTGTCGGGAGCATTGGGGTTGAGCGCCGTGCAGGTCGGGCTGGCGATGTCCTGCGGTCCGCTGGTGGCGGCGCTGGCCGGCGTGCCGGCGGGCCGCTGCGTGGATCGCTTCGGCAGCCGGCCGATGACGTTGCTTTCGCTGGGCGCGGTGGGCGGCGCCTGCGCCGCGCTGCCGGCCGCCGCGCTGGCATTCGGCGTGACGGGTTACGTCGCGGCGCTTGCCGCGATGACGGCGGGGTACGCGCTGTTCCAGGCAGCCAACAACACGGCGGTGATGGCGGCCGCAGGCGGCAGCGAGCGCGGCGCCGTGTCGGGCATGCTGAATCTTTCGCGCAACCTGGGCCTGATCACGGGCGCCTCGGCAATGGGCGCGGTGTTCGCCGCGGGCGCCGGGGCCGCGTCATTGGCCGATGCGCCGCCCGCCGCGCTGGCGGCCGGGCTGCGCGCGACGTTTGTCTTGGCCGCCGTGCTGTGCGGGCTGGCGATGGCCGCCGTCGCGGCAAGCAGCAAGCGGCTTGCCGCCGTCCAGCCGTAACGCAGTCCGGACAGGGCCGCCCGCCGCCGGCCGTCAGCGCATCATTCCGCCTTCAAGCCCGCCTGCACGATCAGCGGCTGCCACTTCAGCCGTTCGCTGCGGGCGAAGGCCGCCAGTTCGTCGGGCGTGCCGCCGCCCGGTTCGTGGCCCAGGTCCAGCAGCTTCTGCCGGACTTCCGGACGCGCCAGGATCTTGGTCAGGTCGTCGTTCAGCCGCTTCACGGCCGCGGGCGGCGTGCCCTTGGGCGCATACAGGCCGTTCCAGGCGATCACCTGAAAGCCGTCCAGCCCCTGCGCCGCCACGGAAGGCACGCCGGGCAGCAGGGCCGACTCCTTCAACGAGGTCACCGCCAGCGGACGCAACTTGCCGCTGGTGATGAACGAGCGCGCGGCGCTGACGGTGTCGATGCCGAGCTGCACCTGACCGCCCATCAGATCGGTGGTGGCGGTGGCCGAACCCTTGTAGGGAATGCCCCGGATGCTGTTGACGCCCTGCTGCTTGAGCAGTTCGTAGACGAGGCGCGCGGTGGTGCTGGGCATGCCCACGTTGACGCTGTCGGGCTTGGCCTTGGACGCGTTGCGCAGGTCGGCCAGGCTGGCGTAGGGCGAGGACGGCGTGGTCAGCAGCACCATGGGAAACGAGCTGACCAGCATGACCGGCGTGAAGTCTTTCTCCGGGTCAAAGTTAGTGGACGCGTACATGTACTGGTTCAGCACATGCGTGCCGTTGGTGCCCATCAGCAGCGTGTAGCCGTCCGGGGCGGCGCGCGCGACCTCGGAGGCGCCGATGTTGCCGCCAGCGCCCGGGCGGTTTTCCACGATGAACGGCTGGCCCAGGTCACGGGCCAGGTATTCGGCCAGGTAGCGGGCGGCGACGTCGGTGCCTTGGCCGGCCTGGTAGGGGACGATGATCTTGACGGGTTTGGAGGGATAGCTGTCGGCGGCCCAGGCAGGTTGCGCGAACAGCAGCGGCGCCGCGAGCGCGGCGATGAGGCGTATGGTCTTCATGGTGGTCTCCTCGTTTTTTATGGTGTGCTGCATGCGGGTGCGGCTAGGGCTTGGGAGGCGGCCATCGCGGCAGGATGCCCTGTTCCTGCAACGCCGCGATTTGTGAGTCGTCGAAGCCGGCCTCCCGCAGGACCTCGACGGTGTGTTGCGCATAGGCGGGCGGCGGGCGCTTGACGCGCGCGGGCGCCTGCGACAGCCGGACTGCCGGACCGATGCCGTGATAGCCATCGCGATCCACGCGCATGCCGCGATGCGCGGTGTGCGCCTGCGCAAAGGCTTCGGGCACGCTGTTGACCGGGCCCGCCGGTACGCCCAGCTGCATCAGCTCGGCGCATAGCGCGTCCCGTGAACGCGTCGCCAGCGCGTGTTCGATGGCGTCGCGCAAGGCGTCGCGGTGCGCCAGCCTCGACCGGTTGGTGGCAAAGCGCGGGTCGTCGGGCAATGCCGTCAGGCCGGCGTAGTCGCAGAAGCGGCGGAATTGGCGGTCGTTCACCACGCCCAGGAAGATCTCGCCATCGCGGCAGGCATAGCGGTCGTACGGCGCAATGTTGGGATGCGCGCTGCCCAAGAGGCCGGGCGTTTGCTGCGTGTGCATCCAGTTGGCGGCGTGCGGCACCAGCAGGCTGAGCGCGGTGTCGAACAGCGTGACCTCGACCCGCTGGCCCAGGCCGGTGCGCGCCCGGTGGTAGAGCGCCAGCAGGATGCCGGACTGCGCGGTGTAGCCGGTCAGGTGGTCGACGATGGGTACGCCGATGCGGGTCGGGCCGCTGGCCGGTTCGCCGTTGATGCTCATCAGGCCGCACATGGCCTGCAGCACGGCGTCGTAGCCGGGCAGGCCGCCCAGCGGGCCGTCGTCGCCAAAGCCCGTGATGGCGCAGTAGATCAGCTGGGGAAAGCGGGGTTTGAGGTCCGCCTCGTAGTCCAGCCCCCATTTGGCCATCGTGCCGGGGATGAAGTTTTCGATCAGGACATCGGCATCGGCCAGCAGCGCAAACAGCACGTCGCGGCCGGCGGGCCGGGACAGGTCCAGCCCGATGGCCCGTTTGCCGCGATTGACGGCGGTGAAGTAGGCCGCATCGCCCGCTTCGTTGACTGGCGGCCCCAGGCTGCGGGTCTCGTCGCCGCCGGGCGGCTCGATCTTGATGACGTCTGCGCCCTGGTCCGCCAGCATTTGCGAGCACAGCGGGCCGGCCAGGACGCGCGACAGGTCGATGACGCGCAGGCCGTCCAACGCGCCCCGCGCGCGCGGCGCGGGGCTGGGTGCAGCTTGTTCCGATGAATCAGACATCGCCCACCTCGTCTGGGGGTTGCCGCCGGTCAGGCGCGGGTAGGCAATTCGACCACACCGGAGCCCAGTACGGACAGCTCGTCGTCCTGGTTGCGCGCTTCCTGTTCGATTTCCACCAGGTGCCGGCCGTCTTCGACGTACTTGCGCACGACCTTGCCCTTGAAGAACAGCATGTCGCCCTCGGGATTGTGGCGGCGGATCTTGCACGTGGACTTGCGCAGGAACCCCGCGTCGCCCATCCAGTTGGTGAGGTGATGGGTCAGCCACGAGTTGCGCTCGGGACCGTAGTCGTAGGCGCCGGGCGCGCCGACTTCCAGCGCGAAGTCTTCTTCCCAGTGGACGCGCTCGGGCACGTCGGGAATGCCGAAGCGGTTGGTGATCCCCACGCCCGGATGCGCGTCGATGAGCTGCCACGCCAGCTTGTTGGCGCGGATGTACAGGCCGCCCCAGCCTTGCGCGAAGGCGATGAAGCCGGTCACCGTCATCGGGCCCTTGAACATCACGGGCAGTTCGTCGCCTTCCTTCACGTCTTCCCAGTAGCGCGGCGTGGCGCCGCGGACTTCTTCCTGGGCGTAGAGCTTGTAGGCTTCCTTGATTTCCTCGGGGCTGTAGCGGCGCGGCTCGCGTGCGCGGACTTCCGCGTACTTGCTGCCCTGTTCGCGCGCGTGGTCGCGTTCGGTGCGAAAGCACCAGCTGTCGGCCTCGGCGACCTTGTCGCCGTCCTGGTTGAAGAAGTCCACGTGATAGATCTGCTGCACGGCGCGGCCGGCAAAGCGGGTCTGGTGCTCGATCAGGTTCTTCAGGTGCGCTTCGGTGGAGATGGTGTCGTTGCGCTTGACGGTCTTGTGCCAGGTCCAGTCCGCGCCCGACCACATGGCGTGCACGCCGGGCAGCCCGCCCACGTACCCCGACACGATGCGGCTGGTGGCAAAGAGAAAGCTGGGCAGCGCGATGATGCCGCCGTGCTGGGTCTTGGCCGCGTATTCCGGGTCCGACCACAGGGGGTTGTCATCGCCGATGCCGTGGGCGTAGTGGCGGATGTTGTCGCGCGTGGCCTCGTAGCACCACGGTTCGGCGGTGGCGCCGATCTTCACGCCGATGCGTTCGCGCAGCTCGTCCAGCCCGCGTTCGGTGATCTTGGGAAAGCTGCGTTCGGTCTTGGTCTGGGTCAGCATGATGTCTCCTGGTTTTGAAGATGGCCTGTGCCGGACTGCCCTAGGCGTGGGCGGCCCCGGCGGGCGTGGTGTGGGCGGTCGCAAGCTCTTGCTCCCGCAATTTCTTGCGATGGATCTTTCCGGCGGGCGTCTTGGGCAGTTCGGCCACGAACACCACCTGGCGCGGATACTCGTGCTGCGCGAGGCGGCTGCGCACGGCGTCCTGGATTTCTTCCACGAAGGTGTCGTCGCCCTGGCGCGCCGACACCACGAAGGCCTTGACGACCTGGCCGCGCAGCGGGTCGGGCACGCCGATGGCGGCGGCCTCGGCCACGTCGCGGTGCTTGAGGATGGCGTCTTCGATCTCGACGGCGCTCATGGTCCAGCCGGCCGAGATGATGACGTCGTCGGCGCGGCCGCCGTGCCAGAAGTAGCCGTCTTCGTCCACGCGGCCCAGGTCCTTGGTGGCGACCCATGCGTCGCGGCGCCAGAGCTTGAGCTCGCCGGTTTCGCCGGGCGCGCAGGGCTGGCCGTTGGCGTCCTGGACCTCGACGCGCAATCCCGGCACGGGCTTGCCCAGCGAGCCGGCCTTGACGGTGAAGTCCGGCGCGCCGGGGTAATTGACCAGGCACACCCCGATCTCGGTCGTGCCGTACATGCTGCAGACCGGCCGGCCGAAGGTCGCTTCCACGAAGGCGGCGGTCTCGCTGTCGATGGGTTCGCCGGTGAAGGACACCTTGTCCAGGTGATAGCGGTAGCGCCCGGCCGCGCCGCTGTTGCGCATCATCCGGTAATGGGTGGCGGCAGCCGATATGTTGTTGAAGCGGTGTTCCTGCAAGGCCTGCAGCAGGCGCTCGGCGTTGAACTTGCCGGCATACGCGCCGATGGTTACGCCCAGGGCCAGCGGCGCCAGCGTGCCGTGCCACAGCCCATGTCCCCAGGCGGGCGACGACGGGCACATGTAGCGGTCGCCGGGGCGGATGCCGGTGCCGTACAGCGCGGCCAGCATCAGCGTCACCAGGGCGCGGTGCGTGTGCTTGACGGCGTCGGGCAGCTCGCGGGTCGTGCCGGACGTGTACTGGAAGATGGCCAGATCGTCGGCGCGCGTGCGGCATTCGTAGTGCGACGGATAGGCGGCCAGCGTGCCGAGAAACGCCTCGTCGGCGATGACGACGCGCATGTCCTCGCCGCCCGCGGCCAGCGGCGCTTTTTCCGCGTTGGTCACCAGCATGCGCGGCTGGCAGTCCTGCACGCGCAGCCGGATGCCGTCGGGGCCGAACAGCGTGAACAGCGGCACGGCGATCGCGCCCATCTTCATGGCGCCGAACATGGCCACGTAGAACGGCAGCGACGGTTCCAGCATGACGGCCACGCGGTCGCCGGGGCGGATGCCCTGTTCGGTCAGGTAGTGCGCAAAACGCGAGGATTGCTCGGCGATCTGGCGGAACGAGTAGGTTTCGTCCCCGCCCGCCGCACGCACCAGGATGATCGCCGGCTCGGCCTTGTCCGCGTGCCGATCGATGCATTCGTGCGCGATGTTCATGTGCTCGCGGTTGCCGTCGAAAAGCTCCCAGAGCTTGTCGGGGGCGCAAAGCGCCTGGGCGTCCGCATAGGAAAGGGTATCGGTCAGCTTGGTCATTTCGTCGTACCTGTGTGGGTCGGCAACCTGTGGAACTCACTATGCGCGCCGCCAAATAAATTGTCAATGGAGTTCATTAATTGTATATATACAATTATGATGCGTTGGGGCGGACCCGCGACGTGGTCGCCGCACGGTATGCTTGCCGCAATAAAAAACGGAGAAGCCGATGAGTGAAACCAGTACCCCGGACCCTGCCGCCGCCGGCCCGCGCGTGCGGCCCGTTCCGGCCGTGACGCGATCGATTGCGATCCTGCGCCTGCTCGGGCGGGGCGGCGAGCCCATGACGCTCAAGGCCATCTCGCAGGAATTGGGCATGGTGACCAGCACCTGCCTGCACATTCTTCGCGTCCTGGTGGAAGAAGGCCTGGTCAAGGTCGATCCCGGCGCCAAGCGCTACAGCCTGGGTGTGGGCATGCTGACGCTGGCGCGCAGCGTGATCGAGAGCAATCCGTTTCCCGCGCTGGCCCAACCCGTGCTGGACCGGATCGCCAACGCGGCCAGCGTCACCGCGATCGGCGTCGAGGTGTCAGGCAGCGATCACATGGTCGTGCTGGCGTTGTCGCGGTCCAATGCGCCGTTCCGGCTGCACGTGGACGTGGGCAGCCGCTTTCCCGCGCTGATCAGCGCAACCGGCCGGCTCGTCGCGGCCTTTGCGGATTTGTCGGAAAAGGAACTGGAGCGGCGCTTCAAGGCCTTGCGCTGGGATCAGGCGCCCGAGTTTTCGGCCTGGAAAGCCGACGTGGACGCGGTGCGCCGACAAGGCTACAGCGTGGACCGCAACAACTACATCAACGGCGTCGTCGTGATCGCGGTGCCCGTCTTCGACAGCCACCAGCGCCTGACGCATGCGCTGGTGGCCGCGGGATTGGCCGAACAGCTTGACGCGGCGCGCGTCGAATCGCTGGCGCGCGCGCTCCAGGACGAGTCGCGCGCGTTGTCGCAACTGATGGCCGCCAGGAGCTGAGCGCATGACCACGCAACCGGATGTCGAACCGCCCGTGCCGCAAGGGTGGCGCAAAAGAGGGCTTGCGGGCTTTGCGGGCCTGATCGGGCCGTTGTGGGTGCGCAAGGAGGACGAGGGCTGGGCGTATGGCCTCCTGGCCACCGCCGATCATCTGAATCCGGCTGGCGTGGTGCATGGCGGATTGCTGACGGCGTTGCTGGATCACGGCATCAGCGCGATCGCGTGGGAAGCGCTGGGCCGGCGCGCCTGCGTGACCGTGCAGCTGGACACGCATTTTCTGGCGGCGGCGCGCGAGGGGCAATTTCTGGAAGTGCGCGGCCGCGTGGCGCGGGCGACGTCCTCGCTGGTGTTCATGCAAGGAGAGCTGAGCACGGACGGCCAGGTCGTTGCGACGGCCGTTGCCGTGCTCAAGCAGGTGGGGACAGCGGCGGCGGGCGCTCCCGCGGCGGGCGTTCCCGCGGCGGGCGTTCCCGCGGCGGGCGTTCCCGCGGCGGGCGATCCCGCGGCGAAGTAAACCCCGCCCCGGACCCCGCCAAGCCCGCCCGCGATCAGGCGGGCAGCGCGATCAGCCTGGCCGAACCCGCCGATTCTTCCTCGCGCAGCTTGAACCGCGCCACCGCATCGGCCAGCACGCGCGCCTGGTCGCTCAGCATGCCGGATGCCGCCGTGGACTGCTCGACCAGCGCGGCATTCTGCTGCGTGGCCTGGTCCATGTCGGCGACCGAGCGGTCGATCTGACCCAATCCCGTGCTCTGTTCGGCCATCGCGCCGTGGATCTCGCTCACCATCCGCTGCACGCGGTTGATGCCGTCGACGATCTCGGTCATGGTCGAACCCGCGGCCTGCACGCGCTGCGTGCCGCTCTTGACGTTCTGGACGGACGCCTCGATCAGCGTCTTGATCTCCTGCGCGGACGCGGCGCTGCGCTGCGCCAGCGTGCGCACTTCGCCGGCCACCACCGCGAAGCCGCGGCCTTGTTCGCCCGCGCGGGCGGCTTCGACCGCCGCGTTCAGCGCCAGGATGTTGGTCTGGAACGCGATGCCGTCGATCACGCGAATGATCTCGGTAATGCGCTGCGACGACTTCGAGATCTCGTCCATCGTGCTGACCGCGTCGTTGACCACCTGGCCGCCGCGGGCGGCGACAGCGCTGGCTTCGTCGGCCAGGCGCGTCGCGTGCTCGGCGGTTTCCTCGGTCTGGCGCACGCTGGACGCCAGTTCGGTCAGCGCCGAAGAGGTTTCCTCGAGCGAGGCGGCCGACGTTTCCGTGCGCTGCGAGAGATCACGGTTGCCCATGTCGATCTCCCGCGTGGCGGCGCTCATCGAATGCACGCCGCTGCGCACTTCGCGCATGACGTGGGTGATCTTTTCCACGAACGCGTTGAACGAGGCCGAGATCTGCGCGACCTCGTCGTGGCCGACCACGGCCAGGCGGTGCGTCATGTCGCCGTCGCCCGAGCCGATGGTGTCCATGGCGTCGCGCACGGCGGACAGGCGCTTGAACGCCCGCGACGTGATCACGCTGGCGATGGTCACGGCGATCAGCGTCAGGACGACCAGCGAGATCAGGGTTGCGTGCAGCACCTGCGTCAGGCCGACCGTGGCTTCGGCCTTGTCCAGCGCTACGACCAGATACCAGTCGGTGCCGGGAACGCGGCGCGCCTTCAGCAGCTTTTGCGCGCCATCCAGCATGATGTCGGCGGGGGCGGCGCCGTCGCGGGCCAGAGATGCCACGACATCGGCCGTCAATGCCGGGGAAATGTCGGTCGACGGCTTGAGCGCCAGCTTGTCGTTCAGGTGCGAAATCACCTGGCCGTCGGTCGCCACCACGAAGGCGCTGCTGGATGGCGTGGGGTGGATGGCCTTGATGATGTCCTTCACGCCATCGAGCGGCACCGCGCCGCTCAGCACGCCCGCCGTCTGGCCGTTGCGGATCATCGGCGCGGTGAATGCGACGTACAGCACGCCGGTGGAGGAATCGCCATAAGGCTTGGTGACCGTCAGCTTGCCGGCGGCGACGGCGCTCTTGTACCAGGGCCGGGCGGTCGGATCGTAATCCGCCGCGGTCTTGGTGGTGGAAAAGAAGGTCTTGTCCGACCAGCCGATGGTGGTGATGGGAAAGCCATTGGTCTGGCCCATCAGCTGGGTCAGGCCGCGGGGATCGCCCTTTTCGACCACTTTCGCGGTGGCGTCGACCGCCTGCGCCTTGTCAGCCGACCAGCGCTCGATGGCGCTGGCGTTGCCCGAGGCCACGGCGTCCAACGTGGCGGCGATGGTGGACATCATGTTGTCGCGCACGATCTGGTAGGTGATGAGGCCAGAAAGCGTGAGGGCTCCCACCACCGTAAAACAGGTAATAAGCAAAATGCGGTTGCGCAGCGACGTTATCTTCATGCTCGTGTACTGGATACGCCGGCGGGGAAGGCCGGCGGGTTGCAAGTCGGCCAGGAAACCCCCGGCCGCAACCCGCTAACGGCAGATGCAGGGGACGACTTTAGGGGACCGCGCCAGAACCCGAGGCTTTCAGCACCAAAAGAAAACGGGGCAGAATCTGCCCCGTTTGCGCTTCAAACACGAAGAAAGCGGGGTCAGAACCCCTCGCGCGGCACGTGCACCCGACCTTCCATCAGCACCCGCGCGCTGCGGCTCATGATGGCCTTGGTCACTTTCCATTCGCCATCGACCAGTTGCGCCTGCGCGCCGACACGCAGCGTGCCCGACGGGTGGCCGAAGCAGACGTTGTCGCGCTCGCCGCCGCCCGCCGCCAGGTTCACCAGCGTGCCGGGCACCGCGGCTGCGGTGGCGATGGCCACGGACGCGGTGCCCATCATGGCGTGGTGCAGCTTGCCCATCGACAGGGCGCGCACCAGCACGTCGATGTCGCCCGTGCCGATCTTCTTGCCGCTGGAGGACACGTATTCCTTCGGGGAGGCAACAAAGGCCACCTTGGGCGTGTGCTGGCGGCTGGCCGCCTCGGCGATGTCCTTGATCAGTCCCATGCGAACGGCGCCGTGCGCGCGGATGGTCTCGAAGCGCGCCAGCGCGGCGGCATCGCCGTTGATGGCGTCCTGCAGTTCCGTGCCGCTGTAGCCCAGCGCGTCGGCTTCCAGGAAGATGGTGGGAATGCCAGAGTTGATCATCGTTGCCTTGAACGTGCCCACGCCCGGGACTTCCAGGTTGTCCACCAGGTTGCCCGTGGGGAACATGGAGCCGCCATCGCCTTCCTCGGCCGGGTCCATGAATTCCAGGCGCACTTCGGCGGCCGGGAAGGTCACGCCGTCCAGTTCGAAATCGCCGGTTTCCTGCACCGCGCCGCCGGTGATGGGCACGTGCGCGACGATGGTCTTCTGGATGTTGGCCTGCCAGATGCGCACGATGGCAATCCCGTCCTGCGGGATGCGGGCGGCGTCGACCAGACCGTTGGTGATGGCAAAGGGCCCGACCGCCGCGGACAGGTTGCCGCAGTTGCCGCTCCAGTCCACGAAGGGCTGGTCGATGGAGACCTGGCCGAACAGGTAATCCACGTCATGGCCGGGGCGCGTGCTTTTGGCGACGATGACGGTCTTGCTGGTGCTGGAGGTGGCCGCGCCCATGCCGTCGATCTGCTTGCCGTAGGGGTCGGGGCTGCCGATCACGCGCAGCAGCAGCGCGTCGCGCGCCGCGCCCGGCACGCGGGCCGATTCGGGCAGGTCGTCCAGCTTGAAGAACACGCCTTTGCTGGTGCCGCCGCGCATGTAGGTGGCGGCGATCTTGGTTTGGGGAGCATGTGACATGAAACGATCCTGAAGTATCGGAGTAGGGCGGCGGGCGATGCAACCGCCCGCCGGTCTTTACGGCGCGGGTCAGGCCAGCTTGCCGGCGTCCGACGCGGAAGCGGCTTCCAGGAAATCCTGGGCAAAGCGCTGCAGCACGCCGCCGGCTTCGTAGATGGACACTTCTTCGGCGGTGTCCAGCCGGCAGGTCACGGGCACCTGTTCGGTGCTGCCGTTGCGGCGGTGGATGACCAGCGTCAGGTCGGCGCGCGGCTTGCGCTCGCCAATGACGTCGTAACTTTCGGTGCCGTCCAGCGCCAGCGTCTTGCGGTTCACGCCCGGCTTGAATTCCAGCGGCAGCACGCCCATGCCGATGAGGTTGGTGCGGTGGATGCGCTCGAAGCCTTCGGCCACGATGGCTTCCACGCCGGCCAGGCGCACGCCCTTGGCGGCCCAGTCCCGCGACGAGCCCTGGCCGTAATCGGCGCCGGCCACGATGATGAGCGGCTGCTTGCGGTCCATGTAGGTCTCGATGGCTTCCCACATGCGCATGACCTGGCCTTCCGGCTCCACGCGCGCCAGCGAGCCTTGCTTCACGGTGCCGTCGGCGTTCTTCACCATTTCGTTGAAGAGCTTCGGGTTGGCGAAGGTGGCGCGCTGCGCGGTCAGGTGGTCGCCGCGGTGCGTGGCGTACGAGTTGAAGTCCTCTTCGGGCAGACCCATCTTGTGCAGGTATTCGCCCGCGGCGCTGTCCATCAGGATGGCGTTGGACGGCGACAGGTGGTCGGTGGTGATGTTGTCGCCCAGCACGGCCAGCGGCAGCATGCCGCGCAGCGTGCGTTCGCCGGCCAGCGCGCCTTCCCAGTACGGCGGACGGCGGATATACGTGCTTTGCGGACGCCAGTCGTACAGCGGGCTGACGGCGGTCTGGCGGTCGTCCTTGATGCCGAACATGGGAGCGTAGACCTTGCGGAACTGCTCGGGCTTGACCGCCGACTTGACCATCGCGTCGATTTCTTCGTCGCTGGGCCAGATGTCCTTCAGACGGATCTCGCGGCCATCGGCGGCCACGCCCAGCACGTCGCGTTCGATGTCGAAACGGATGGTGCCGGCAATCGCATAGGCCACGACCAGCGGCGGCGAGGCCAGGAAGGCCTGCTTGGCGTACGGGTGGATGCGGCCATCGAAGTTGCGGTTGCCGGACAGCACGGCGGTGGCATAGAGGTCGCGGTCGATGATTTCCTGCTGGATCTTCGGGTCCAGCGCGCCTGACATGCCGTTGCACGTGGTACAGGCAAACGCCACGACGCCAAAGCCCAGTTGTTCCAGTTCGTGCGTGAGGCCGGCTTCTTCCAGATAAAGCTGGACGGCCTTGGAGCCGGGCGCCAGCGAGCTCTTGACCCAGGGTTTGCGCGCCAGGCCCGCGCGGTTGGCGTTGCGCGCCAAGAGGCCCGCGGCGATCACGTTGCGCGGGTTGCTGGTGTTGGTGCAGCTGGTGATGGCGGCGATGATGACGGCGCCGTCGGGCATCAGGCCGGGCTGGTTCTCGACCACGCCGGCGATGCCGCGCTCGGCCAGGTCGGACACCGGCAGGCGGCGGTGCGGGTTGGACGGGCCGGCCAGCGTGCGCACGACGGTAGACAGGTCAAAGCGCAGCACGCGCTCGTACTGCGCGGTCTTCAGGCTGTCGGACCACAGGCCGGCGGTCTTGGCGTAGTTTTCCACCAGCGCGATCTGCTCGTCCTCGCGGCCGGTCAGGCGCAGGTAGTCGATGGTCTGCTGGTCGATGGAGAACATCGCCGCGGTGGCGCCGTATTCGGGCGCCATGTTCGAGATGGTGGCGCGGTCGCCCAGCGTCAGGCTGGAGGCGCCTTCGCCGTAGAACTCAAGATAGGCGCCCACCACCTTTTCCTTGCGCAGGAATTCGGTCAGCGTCAGCACGATGTCGGTGGCGGTGATGCCGGGCTGCGCGCGGCCGGACAGTTCGACGCCGACGATGTCGGGCAGGCGCATCCACGACGCGCGGCCCAGCATGACGTTTTCAGCTTCCAGGCCGCCCACGCCGATGGCGATGACGCCCAGTGCGTCCACGTGCGGCGTGTGGCTGTCGGTGCCGACCAGCGTGTCGGGGAAGGCCACGCCGTCCTGCGTGTAGATGACGGGCGACATCCGCTCCAGGTTGATCTGGTGCATGATGCCGTTGCCCGGCGGCACGACTTCGATGTTTTCGAAGGCCTGCTTGGTCCAGTCGATGAAATGGAAGCGGTCTTCGTTGCGGCGGTCTTCGACCGCGCGGTTCTTGGCAAAGGCGTCCGGGTCGTTGCCGTCGTATTCGACGGCCAGCGAGTGGTCCACGATCAGCTGCACCGGCACCACGGGATTGACCTTGGCCGGGTCGCCGCCCTTGTCGGCAATGGCGTCGCGCAGGCCCGCCAGGTCCACCAGCGCGGTCTGGCCCAGGATGTCATGACAGACCACGCGCGCCGGAAACCACGGAAAGTCCAGATCGCGGCGGCGTTCGATCAGCTGCTTGAGCGCGTCGGTCAAGAGCGCGGGATCGCAGCGGCGCACCAGGTTTTCGGCCAGGACGCGGGACGTGTAGGGCAGGCCGTCATACGCGCCGGGCGCAATGGCCTCCACGGCCGCGCGGGCGTCGAAGTAGTCCAGGCGGGTGCCGGGCAGGTTCTTGCGGTACGACTTGTTCATCATGCCTCCGTGCGCTGTTGGGTGCTTTGCGCGATCTGTTGTTCGATGTTGATGCGGGATGCGCGGATGTGCCGGCGCATCAGGAGTTCGGCCAGCTCGCCGTCGCCGTCGGCGATGGCGTCCAGAATGCGGTGGTGCTCGGCGTAGGCCTGCCGCGGGCGATTGGGCGTCGTCGAATACTGGATGCGGTACATGCGCGCCAGCTGATAAAGCTCGTCGCACAGCATGCGAAACAGCATCTGGTTGCCGCTGCCCTTGACGATGCGGTAGTGGAAATCGTAATCCCCTTCCTGCTGGTAATAGCCCAGGCCGGCCTGGAAGGCTTCGTCGCGTTCGTGCGCTTCCAGCACGCCGCGCAGCTCGTCGATTTCCGACGGCGGCATGCGTTCGGCGGCCAGGCGGCAGGCGGTGCCTTCCAGCGATTCACGGATTTCGTAGAGTTCGATCAATTCCTGGATCGACAGGGACACGACGCGCGCGCCGGCGTGCGGCACGCGCACCAGCAGCTTCTGGCCCTCCAGCCGGTGCAGGGCCTCGCGCAGCGGGCCGCGGCTGACGCCGTGGATGCGCGCCAGCTCGGGCTCGGAGATCTTGCTGCCCGGGGCGATCTCGCCCTTGACGATGGCCGACTGGATCTTGCGGAAGATGTGGTCCGACAGGGTTTCGCCGATGGGTTCGCCAGCGGGGGCGCCATCGGCCGCCTGCGCGCCCGCCAAGGTGAGCACTTTGCTCATGGTGTTGACAATTCGTTCCGTTAAAGGGGGTATTTTCGGAAGAAAGCGCGATTGACGCGCTGAATTGTCAACAATTTACTCCCGGCAAGGGCGCGGGTGCAAGCGGCCCCCCGGTCCCGGGGAGTGGGCGCCGGGCAGGGCGCGGGCCCGGCCGGTTCAGGGCCGCCTGCCCAGGCGGCCATCACCTCAGAGGTCGACCCGCACCTTGCCCGCCTTCACCAATCCGGCCACGTCCCGGATTTCCGCCAGCAGCGCTTCTTGCAGTTGCGCCGGCGTGCCGCCCGTGGGCTCAAACCCCTGTTCGGCCAGCTTGGTGTGGACGGATTCGGTTTTCAGGGCGCGGTTGATGCCCTGGTTCAGCGCCGCGATGGTGGCCTCGGGCGTGCCCGCCGCGCAGTACGTGCCGAATTGGATCTGCGCCGAAAATCCCGCAAAGCCGCTTTCGGCCACGGTGGGAATATCCGGATATTTCGGCAGGCGCTGCGGACTGGTCACGGCCAGCACGCGCAGGCGGCCGCTCTTCAGATACGGTTCGACCGCGGCCACCGTGGCCACCACGACCTGGATCTGGCCGCCCAGCAGGTCGGTCATCATCGGGCCGGTGCCGCGATATGGCACGTGCAGCATCTCGATGCCGCAGGCGGCTTGCAGCAGTTCGGTGGCCAGGTGCTGGGGCGTGGCGTTGCCGGGCGTGCCAAAGGTCAGCGCCTTGGGCTCGCGCCGCGCCTGCGCGACCAGTTCGGCCAGCGTCTTGGCGGGCAGGTCGCTATTGACCGCCACCATGTAGGGCGAGCGCGCAATGGGGCAGACGGGCGTCAGCTGCTTGAGCACGTCTTCGGGCGGGCGGGCGTAGTAGCGCACCGACGGCACCAGGCCGGCAAACAGCAGCATGCTGCCGTCTTTCGCGCCATTGGCCGTGTAGTCCGCGCCCAGCATGCCGCTGGCGCCGGGTTTGTTTTCCACGACCACGGGACGATCCATCGCGCCTTCCAGCGAGGCGGCGATGACGCGGCCTAGCACGTCGGTGCCGCCGCCCGGCGGGAACGGCACGATCACGCGCAGGGGCGCTTCGCGCGCGGCGGCCAGCCGCGGGGCGGCGGCGCCCAGCGGGGCCAGCGACATTGCCGCCAGGGTCTTGATGAGGGTTCTGCGGTCCATGTGTCTTGTCTCCGTCCCCGCGTCGTGGCGGGGTTGTCGCGCATCGTCTCTGTCGGCGGACGATGTCAGGGTTCGGGGGAAATCAGTGTGGCGATGGCGTCGGCTAGGCCTTTGCGGCATGCGCCTGCGTCGAGGACGTCTGCGCGGGATTGGCCACCACCGGAGGCGCCGACACGAAGCTGCGAAGCGCGGCGGCCACCGTGCCCGGTTCCTCCACCGGCAGCATATGACGCTGGCCGGGGGCGACGCGGGCGCAGGCGCGGGGCAGGGCGCGCGCCAGGTCTCGCGTCATCCGCGGGTTGGAGCCGACGTCATGCTCGCCGGTCATGACCAGCACGGGGCAGGCAATGTCTGGCGCGGCCTGCGCCAGCAGCGGGTCGCCCAACGCGAACAGCGCGTACGCGGACAGAAAGCTCTGGCGGTCGTTGCCGAGCAGGCGCTGTTCGATCTGCGCCACGCGCGCGGGGTGCGCGGCTTGAAAGGCCGGCGTGAACCAACGCGTCAGCGACACCTTGGCGGCAGCTTCGGGGTCTTGCGTGGCCGCGGCATCCAGCCGGGCGCGCACGGCGGCGGCTTCTTCGTCCGTGCGCCGGAACACCGTGTTCAGCAGCACCAGCCGGCTGACGCGTTCGGGGCGGGCCGCCGCGTAGGCGCCCGCGATCAGGCCGCCCATGGAATAGCCCAGCACGGTCGCGTGTTGCCAGCCCGCGCGGTCCAGTTCGGCATCCAGTTGCGCGATGAAGTCCTGGATGTCCGCCGGGCCGCGCAGCGCGGGCGCGGCGCCGTGGCCCAGCAGGTCATATCGCAGCACGTCGAAGTCCGGCTCAAGCAAGGGAGCCAGGTCGTCCCACAGCGTGTGGTCCAGGCCGACGCCGTGCAAGAGGACCAGAGGTTCGCCGCGGCCGGTGCGCCGCCGTTGCATGGTCATTTTGCGCGCGCCTCCTGTGCTTCCTGCTCCAGTTCCTTCATGTCTGAATAGCGATTGCCGATGCGGTGATGCGGACGGCCCGAGGTGGCCGCGCCCAGCGCGATCACGATCTCGTCGGGCGCCGGCGCGTCGTTGATGGTGGTCTGCACCGTCAGGTAGTGCGAGCGCAGGCCTTCGTCCAGCTTGTGCATCAGCGGCACGGAGATAACGCAGCCCGGTCCGCCGCGCATGTTGGTGAAGCTGAGATAGCTGGTGCCGCCCACTGCGTTGCGGTAGAAGTTGCCGAAACGCAGCGTGTGGATCAGCGCGGACGCATGTTCGACTTCGCCCGCGGTGCCGACGACGGCGGCCTTGCCGTAGGCCTCGATGTTGTCCGCCGAACCGGCCTGGCGCAGGATCTCGCCGACCAGCAGTTCGCCCAATGGCGGCGCGGCTTCCAGGATGCCGGGCCGCAGGTCCTCCTGAAACGGCAGGCCAGCCCACGGATTGCGGATCACGGCGGCAGCCACGATCATCACCAGCGGACGCTCGGCCGCGCGGCCGCCTTCAATGAGGGTTTTCTCGACGTAACTGACTACCTTGCGCACTTGCAGCGACATGCACTTGCTCCGAAATCGTGGGGATGAATGACGAACCCATTGTTCGACGCTGCGTGCGATTTTGACAATCCAAATTAACGTGAGCTAATTTCAGAAAATCCGAATTCAAGGCGGCTTTTCCCATGCCTACTTCCCTGAAGATTCAGCACCTGCGCCAGTTCCTGCTGGCCGCCGACCACGGCAGTTTTCGCGTCGCCGCGCAGGGCACGTTCCGGTCGCAGGCGGCGGTGTCGGCCGCCATGCAGGACCTGGAGCAACAGCTGGGCGCGCCGCTCTTTGAACCCGGCAAGCGCGCCCAGCTGACGGCGTTGGGCCAGGCGGTGGCGCCGCTGTTTCGCGAATTGCTGGCCACGCATGACCGGGTGCTGGACGCGGCGCGGCAGTTCGGCACGGGCAGCCAGGGGCCGGTGGCGATGGCCGTCATGCCGTCGCTGGCCGACGAGTGGCTGCCGCGGCTGCTCGCGCGCTTTGCGCGTACCCATCCTGACGTGCGGATCCGCGCGTTGGACGAAACCTCGCCCGAAGTGCACCGGCTGGTGCTGGCAGGCGAGGTGCAGGTGGGCGTGGCCGGGCAGGCCCCGCGCACGGACGAGGTGGCATTCACACCCGTGGCGCGGGACGCCTTCGGGCTGGTCTGCAAGAAAAGCCACCCGCTTGCGCGGCGGCGCGGCCCGGTGTCCTGGGCGGCGCTGGCCGATGAGCGGCTGATCGGCAACGCCACCTTTGAAACGCTGAAGAACCGTCAATTGGGCAGCGGCATCGACGACCCGGCGATCGTGGTATCCAACCGGGCTTCGCTATTGGCCAGCGTGGTGGGCGGCCTGGGCGTGACGGTGCTGCCGGTGCTGGCGCGGCCCGCGGCCGGCAGCGGGCTGGCGTTTGTGCCGCTGGCCGAACCCGTGGTCGAACGCATCGTCGGTGTGCTGACGCGCAAGGACGAGACGTTGCTGCCGTCGGTCGCCGCCATGCACGCGCTGGCACTGCGGTCGCTGGCGCAGTTCACGCGGCGCAAGGGTGCGGTGCTGGTGTAGGGCCGGTCAGCCTGCGGCGCCGGCTGGCGTCATCCGCCGCACGCATAAATCATGAACTGCCGGAAGGCCTCGGCCGGCTTGGCCATGGCCGCGCGCGGATGCCACAGCAGGCCGGCCTCCATGGGCGGCACGGCGTCGGTGATGGGCACGGCTTCGATTTTGCGTCCCTCCAGCGACCAGGGCCGGTAAACCATGTCCGACAGCATCGTGACGCCAAAGCCATGCGCGACCAGGCCGCGCAGCGCCTCCATTGACCGTGTGCGAAAGGCGATGTCGGGCTGCAGGCCGTGACCGCGCCAATAACCCAGCGTGGATCGTTCGCCCTCGTCCATTTCCAGCAGGATGTAGGGATAGCGCGCGATGTCGGCGAGCGCGGGCGCCGCCGCCTGCGTCAGCGGATGCCCGGCCGCGGTCCAGAGCTGGCGCCGCGACCGCACCAGCACGTGGTGGCCGAAGCGCTCGCGCTTGTCCACGTTGGACAGCAACGCCACGCCCAGCTCCACGTCGCCGCTTGCCACGGCCTGTTCGATCTGCGGGCGGTCCAGATCCACCAGGTCCAGCACGACGTCCGGATAGCGCCGCCGGAACCGCGCCAGCAGGTCGGGCAGAAAGTACCCCAGCACCGTGTAGGACGCCGCGATCCGCACCGAGCCGCGCAGCGCATACCGCTGAAACCCGGGCTCGCGCAGCGCGTCGTCCAGGGAGTCGAGCACGTCGCGGGCGCGCTGGTGGAAGTTGTGGCCCTCGGGCGTCAACGTCACGCCGTGCGCATGGCGGTCGAACAGGCGCACGCCCAGTTGTGCCTCCAGCGCCAGCACGGCGTTGGTGACCGCCGATTGGGACACGTGTTCGTCGGCCGCCGCCATGGAAAACCGCCCTGTGCGGGCGGCGGCGGCAAAGTACCGAAGTTGGCGAAGGGTGACGTCATTAGCCATGTGTTTTTCACATACCAGCTAGTCGAATATATGAATATACGATGGCTCCTCGCGTTCCTACACTGCGGAAAACACGTAAATGCCCGCACCGCAGATTGCAGGAGACAACCCCCATGAACGCCCCTCTACCCCCTGGCGTGGCCGACACCCATGGCCTGTCGCTGGACGACAAATACGCGCAGCCCACCGGCCGCGTCTACCTGAGCGGCACGCAGGCGTTGGTGCGCCTGCCCCTGATGCAAAAGCAGCGCGACCAGGCGGCCGGCCTGAACACCGCCGGCTATGTGTCGGGCTACCGGGGATCGCCGCTGGGCGGCCTGGACCAGGCGCTCTGGAAGGCCAAGCGTCATTTGAAAGACAACGATGTCGTGTTCCAGCCCGGCCTGAACGAGGATCTGGCCGCGACCGCCGTCTGGGGATCGCAGCAGCTCAATCTGTTTCCCGGCGCGCAGCGCGATGGCGTGTTTGGCATGTGGTACGGCAAGGGGCCGGGGGTGGACCGGTCGGTGGACGTGCTCAAGCACGCCAACTCGGCCGGCACGTCCGCGCATGGCGGGGTGCTGATGCTGGCGGGCGACGACCACGCCGCCAAGTCCTCGTCAGTGGCGCACCAGTCCGAACATGTGCTGATCGCCAGCGGCATTCCGGTGCTGTACCCGTCCAACGTGCAGGAGTATCTGGATTACGGCCTGCATGGCTGGGCCATGAGCCGCCACACGGGTCTGTGGGTGGCGATGAAATGCGTGACGGACGTGGTGGAGTCCAGCGCCTCGGTGGACGTTGACCCGTCACGCGTGCGGATCGTGCTGCCCGAAGACAGCCTGCCGCCAGGCGGGCTGAACATTCGCTGGCCGGACTCGCCGCTGGCGCAGGAGGCGCGGCTGCTGGACCACAAATGGTATGCGGCGCTGGCCTATGTGCGCGCCAACAAGCTGAACCGCGTGGTGCTGGACTCGCCTAACGCGCACTTCGGCATCATGACGGCCGGCAAGGCGTATCTGGACGTGCGCCAGGCGCTGAACGACCTGGGGCTGGACGACGCGGCCTGTGCGCAGGCGGGCATCCGCGTGCTGAAGGTGGGCTGCATCTGGCCGCTGGACGCGCAGGACGCGCGCGAATTCGCCACGGGTCTGAAGGAGATCCTGGTCGTCGAGGAAAAGCGCCAGATCCTGGAATACGCGCTCAAGGAAGAGCTGTACAACTGGCGCGACGACGTGCGGCCGCGCGTCTTTGGCAAGTTCGACGAGCGCGAGAACGGCGGCGGCGAATGGTCCACGCCGCGCGGCGGCTGGCTGCTGCCGGCGCGGTATGAGCTGTCGCCCGCGCTGATCGCCCGCGCCATTGCCGCCCGCCTCGAAAAAGCCAACCTGTCCGACGCGTTGCGCGCGCGCATTGCGGCGCGCCTGGCCGTCATCGACGCGAAAGAGCGCGAGGCCAGCCGCCCCACGCTGGTCGAAGAGCGCAAGCCCTGGTTCTGTTCGGGCTGTCCGCACAACACCTCCACGCGCGTGCCGGAAGGATCGCGCGCGGTCGCGGGCATCGGCTGCCATTACATGGCGATGTGGATGGACCGCAATACCGACACCTTCAGCCAGATGGGCGGCGAGGGCGTGGCGTGGCTGGGCCAGAAGGACTTCACGTCCGAGCGCCATATCTTTGCCAATTTGGGCGACGGCACGTATTTTCATTCGGGCCTGCTCGCCATTCGCGCGGCCATCGCGGCGCGCGCGCGCATCACCTACAAGATCCTCTACAACGACGCCGTCGCCATGACCGGCGGGCAGCCGGTGGACGGCATCCTGACCGTGCCGCAGATCGCGGCGCAGATGCTGGCCGAAGGCGTCGTCAAGACGGTGGTCGTCACGGACGAGCCCGACAAGTACACGGGCGCGCAGGCCTTGCCCGCGGGGGTGGAGGTGCACCACCGCAAGGCGCTGGACGACGTGCAACGCACGCTGCGCGAAATCGATGGCGCCACCGTGCTGATCTACGACCAGACCTGCGCGACCGAGAAGCGCCGCCGCAGAAAGCGCGGCGAGTATCCCGATCCGCCCCGGCGCGCCTTCATCAACGAAGCGGTCTGCGAAGGCTGCGGCGATTGCTCGGTGCAGTCGAACTGCCTGTCGGTGGAACCGCTGGATACGCCACTGGGCACGAAGCGGCGCATCAACCAGTCGTCGTGCAACAAGGATTTTTCGTGCGTGGAGGGATTTTGTCCCAGCTTCGTGACGGCCGAAGGCGCCACGCCGCGCAAGCCCGGCAAGCAAGGCGGCGCGCCGTCGCTGGCTGAGGTCCCGCTGCCCGGCCAGGCTCTGATTGCACCGGGCGCGGCGTATCGCGTGGTCGTGGCCGGCGTTGGCGGCACGGGCGTGGTGACGGTGGGCGCGCTGATCGGCGCGGCCGCGCACATCGAAGGCAAGGGCGTGACCGTGCTGGACATGGCCGGGCTGGCGCAAAAGGGCGGGGCGGTGCTCAGCCACGTGCAGCTGGCCAACCGGCCCGAGGACCTGCACGCCACGCGCGTCGCGCTGGGCGAGGCCGACCTTGTGATTGGCTGCGATGCCCTGGTGTCGGCGTCGCCCGAGGTGCTGTCGCGCCTGCGGCCCGATCATGGCCGTGCGGTGGTCAACAGCAGCGCCGCGCCGACGGCCGCGTTTCTGTCGCAGCCCACGTGGCGTTTCCCGGGGGCGCAGGCGCAGGCCGCGCTGACACAAAGCACGGGCGGCAATTGCGACTTCCTGGAGGCCGGCCCGCTGGCCGAGGCCATGCTGGGCGACAGCATCTACGCCAATCCGCTGCTGTTGGGATACGCGTGGCAAAAGGGCGGACTGCCGCTGTCGCTGGACAGCTTGCGCCGCGCGATCCAGATCAACGGCGTGTCGGTGGACAAGAATCTGGCCGCCTTCGAACTGGGCCGCCAGGCCGCGCATCGCGGCGTGGACGCGCTGCGCCCCGCGGCGGCCGAGCGGGTGGTGGCCATGCCGGAATCGCTGGACGCGCTGGTCAAGCGCCTGGCGGCGCACGTGCGTGATTATCAGGACGAGGCCTATGCGCGTCGCTTCCTGACGGCGGTAGAGTCCGTACGCGTGCGTGAAGCCGCGCTGGGCGACAAGCGGCAGGACGTGACGCGCGCGGTGGCGCGCAATCTTGCCAAGCTCATGACGTACAAGGACGAATACGAGGTGGCGCGGCTGCATGCCGATCCGGCATTCAAGGACCGGCTGCGCGCGCAGTTCGAGGGCGAGCCGGGCCGCGACTACACGCTGCGTTACTACCTTGCGCCGCCCATCCTGGCGCGCCGCGATGCGCGCGGGCGGCTGCAGAAGCGCGCGTACGGCGCCTGGATGGAATCGGCATTCCGGCTGCTTGCGCCCTTGAAGCGCGTGCGCGGCACGTGGCTGGACGTGTTCGGCAGAACGGCCGAGCGCCGCATGGAACGCCAGCTCGCGGCTGACTATCTGGCGCTGGCGGACGAATTTGCCCGCACGCTGGACGCCGGCAATCGCGATGTGGCGCTGGAACTGGCCAACGTGCCGGATGCGATCCGGGGGTATGGGCATGTGAAGGAAAAGAGCGTCGAGCAGGCTCGCGTCCGGCAGGCCGGGCTGTGGGAGCGGTATCGCGGCGGCGGCGCGGACCGGCTGGCGGCCTGAGCGCGACGCCGGGCGCCGGCGGCGCGGATGGCCTCCGTTTACGCGGCGGGACCTCCCGTCCCATACCGCGAGGGGCGTGGTGTACGATCCCCCGGTCGATGCGGGGGCCGTCCCCGCCGCTCTCGTCCGATCCGCCATGGAAAGCATCCTACGCAAACTCGACCTGACCTCACTGCGCCTTTTTGTGGCGGTGTGCCAGGAGAACAGCATCGCGCGGGCGGCCGAGCGCGAATTCATCGCGCCGTCCGCCGTCAGCCGCCGCATTGCGGACATGGAAGCGCTGATCGGCCTGCCGCTCATCGCGCGCCATACGCGCGGCGTCTCGGTGACGCCCGCCGGACAGACCGTCCTGCGCCACGCGCGCCAGATCATCGGCGATGTCGAGGCGATGGGGGCGGAGCTGTCGCGCTTTTATGAAGGCGTGAAAGGGCACGTGCGCGTGGTGGCCAACCTGTCGGCCATCGTGCAGTTCCTGCCCGAGGACGTGGCGGCGTTTCAGCGCCTGTTTCCCGACGTGGATATCGACCTGGAAGAGCAGCACAGCCCCGACGTGCTGCGCATGGTGCGAGACCGCGCGGCGGACTTCGGCATCTGCAACCGGATCGCTGGCGCGGACGGGCTGGAACAGCTGGATTACCGCCGCGACCGGCTGGCGGTGATGCTGCCGTCCGGGCACCCCAAGGCGGCGGCGCGGCAGCTCAGCCTGCAGGACATCGCCGACGAGACCTTTGTCGGCCTGCGCGAGAACAGCGCATTGACGCAGCTGCTGGCGGCGCGGGCCGCCGAACTGGGCAAGACGCTATCGGTGAAGATCCGGGTGGCCAGCCTGGATGCGCTGTGCCGCATGACGCACGCGGGCCTGGGCATTGCCGTGATGCCCCAGCAGGTGGCCGAGCTCTACCTGCAGGCGTTGGACGTGGTGGTGCGTCCCCTGTCGGACGATTGGGCCCGGCGCCAGCTTTGCATCGTGTTTCCCAACCAGGCGCAGCTGTCGGCCACCGCCGGGAAGCTGGTCCGGTTTCTGTCGCAGCAGGGCTGACGGGCCGCACCGTCGGAACCCGCCGTCGGAACCCGCCGTCGGAATCCGCCCTCGCCATTCGCGATGGCGGGGCTGCCGAGATGACACTTCGCCGTTGCCGGCGGCCTTCGTATAGTCAAGGCGCGTTCATCGCCGGTACGGGGCATCCAGACCCCGCTGCGTCCCATACGGAGACATCATGACCCCCACCAGATTGCTCGCGAGCTGTGCGCTTGCGCTTGGCGTCCTTGGCGCGGCGCCTGCCGCGTCGGCCGCCGGATACCCCGACTATCCCATCCGTCTGATCGTGCCCACGTCGCCCGGCTCCACGGCCGACGTGGTGGCGCGCGTCGTGGCCGAGAACCTGGGCAAAACACTGGCCCAGCCCATGATCGTGGAGAACCTGGCCGGCGCGGCCGGCATTCCGGGCACGCGCCAGCTGGTGTCGGCCAAGCCCGACGGCTACACCCTGGGCATCGTGTCGTCCAACCACGCCATCAATCCCAGCCTGTACAAGAGCCTGCCCTACGACACGGTCAAGGACATCACGCCGATTTCCGTCATCGGCACGACGCCGCTGGTGGTCGTGGTGGCCGAGAACTCGCCGTATAGGACGATGGGCGACCTGCTCAAGGCCGCAAAGGAACAGCCCGGCAAGATCAACTACCGCTCGTCCGGCACGGGCAGCGTGCTGCATCTGGCCGGCGAGCTGCTCAAGTCCAAGGCGGGCGTGGACATGATGCACATCCCGTACAAGGGCGGCAACGCGCTGATCACCGACGTCATGTCGGGACAGATCCAGGTCGCGTTCCTGGCCACCCCGTCCGTGCTGGCGCAGGTGCAGGCGGGCAAGCTGCGCGCGCTCGCCGTCAGCACGCCCGAGCGCCTGGCCGTCCTGCCCAACGTGCCCACGCTGGACGAGGCCGGCGTGAAGGGCTATTCGTACGATGCCTGGATCTCGCTGATCGGGCCGGCGGGGCTGCCCGCCGATGTCGTGCAGAAGCTGCAAGCCGCCACGCGCAAGACCATGCAGCAGCCGGCGGTGCTCAAGGCGCTGTCACCTCAGGGCTTTGTGGCGCAGGGCACCACGTCGGAGCAGGCGGCGCAGACGCTGGCCGCCGAGATCACCAAGAGCCAGACGCTCGTCAAGGCGGCGGGCGTCACCATCGAATGACCGGATTGCCATGACTGCCGTATCTGTACTCGACGCCCCGGCCCGCCTGCTGTTTCTGACGCAGGACCCCATCCGGGTGGCCGCGCAACTGGGCGGCGCGGCGCTGACCCTGCCCGAGGCTGCTCCGCTGCGCGACGACATTTCCACCGACGAAATCACGCCGGTGCCGATCCTGACGCACTTCGACGAGAAACTGGGCCGGTATCCGTACACGGGATTTCGGGCGGGCGACTCCCAGCCCATCGGCATCGACGCGATCCGGCAGTCAGGCATCAACGTCGTGGTCGCGGGCAAGCGGTATGGCAAGGGCTCGTCGCGCGAGCACAGCCCGATGGCCGAAAAGTCCGCCTGCGTGCGGCTGGTGATCGCCGAGAGCTTTGAACGCATCTACCGCCAGAACGCCGACAACATCGGGCTCTACACCAGCACCGACATGGGGCTGGTGGCGCGCCTGCAGGCGGGCGAATGCATCACGGTCGACGAGATCGTGACTGGTCGCGACGCGCTGGCTGCGGCCATCGTCAAGGCGGGCGGTCTGCTGGCATTCGGCCAGGCGCAGTTGCGCGATGTGTCGGAGGCGGCCGGCCCGGTTGCCGGGCATCCCGCGGCCGATCCCGCCGCGCCGGACGTCGGGCCGCCGCGCACCCTGTTTGAAAAGATCATCCTGCGCCATCTGCTGCGAACGCCCGCGACCGCCGCCGACCCCCGGCAAGGCGACGGCGTCTTCCTGCGCGCGGACTGGCGCTTCATCCATGAGTACTACACCGGCATGGCGGCCCATATGCTGCATGCGCGGTTTGGCCGGCCCCTGCGTTTGGTGGATCCGGATCGCATCGTGGTGTTCGAGGACCACACGTCCTACGTCGAGGAAAGCCCCAATCATGTGCGCGCCGGCATCGTGCCCAACGTGCGCGCCATGTGCCAGGCGCAGCGCGACTTCGCCGACGCCTACGGCCTGCGCCAGCACCGGACGCTGACCGAAGCCGAGGCGGCGCGCGACACCGGCGTCAACGTGGCGGGCATCTCGCACGCCATGATGGCCGAACACTACGTGCTGCCGGGGCAGGTCGTCGTGGGCACCGACTCGCACACGCCGCACAGCGGCGCGCTGGGCTGCGTGGCCTTCGGCGTGGGAACCACCGACATGGCCAACGCGTTCATCACCGGCGCGGTGCGGCTGACGCTGCCCGCGTCCCTGCGCGTCGAGCTGGACGGCGCGCTGCCGGCCGGCGTCACGGCCAAGGACATCGTGCTGCATCTTTTGGCGCTGCCCGAGATCCGGGCGGGCGCGGGCGTGGGCAAGGTGTTCGAGTTTGCCGGCCAGGCCGTCGCGGCCCTGTCCATCGACGAACGCGCCACGCTGACCAACATGACCGCCGAACTGGGCGGCCTGACGGGCATCGTCGCGCCCGATGCCGAGACCGCCCGCTTCCTGCGTGAACGCCGCGGCGTGGATGCCGGCATCGCGCCGTGGATGCGCAGCGACCCGGGCGCGGTCTACGCGGCCACCCTGCGCGTGGACTGCGCGGCGCTGTCGCCCCTGGTGGCCGCGCCGGGCGATCCGGGCAATGGCGTGCCGCTGTCCAGCCTGACGGCGCGCCCGCGCATCGACATCGCGTATGGCGGCTCCTGCACGGCCGGCAAGCGCGAGGATTTCGATTACTACCATCAGGTGCTGGCGTGGGCGGTGGCGCGCGGCGTGCGGCTGCCGGACGGCGTGACGCTTTATCTGCAATACGGCACCACGGCCGTGCGCGACTACTGCGTGGCGCGGGGCTACGACAAAACCTTTGCCGCCGTGGGCGCGCGCATCCTGCAGCCGTCCTGCGGCGCGTGCGCCAACTGCGGACCGGGGTCATCCACCGACGACTCGCAGGTCACGATCAGCGCCATCAACCGGAATTTCCCCGGCCGCTCGGGCCCCGGCAGCGTCTGGCTGGCCAGTCCGCCCACCGTCATGGCCAGCGCGCTGGCCGGCGAGCTGGTGTCGTTTGCCGAGCTGCAGGCGCGGTACTAGGGTTCCCCCCCACTTCGCCCGCCGCGAAGCCCAGCTTCACAAATCCTTAATTGGCAGCCAATCCGGGCTGCGTCAGAGTGCGCAACAGAGAAAACGGCCGCCAGATGCCGTTTCCGGCCACGCGCTGCTCGTGGCCCCGCCGCAAGGCGCCTTCGCACGGAAAACACCTGTCGACGATGTCAACCCGGGACACACCGGGAGCTTGCTGATCGGCCGCGCCGTCCAGGCTGCGGCTTCCCCTGTTGGTCCGAGGAGACAACAATGCGCAAGAGCTGGAAGGCAATGGTTGGGGCGGTGGCGGTCATGGCGGGCGGATGGGCACACGCCGCCGACGCGCCGCCGGTGGACGTGAAGCTGATGCAGCTGTCGGTGGGCAAGATCGAGCTGGACAAGGGCTTCATGACCGCCATGGTGGACGTGGGCACCAAGATCAAGATTCCGGTGCCGGCCTATGTGATCCAGCACCCGCGCGGCCTGGTGCTGTTCGACACCGGCATGAACCAGGCCACGGCCGATGGCAACTGCGCCAATTACTGGGGGCAGGGGCTGTGCGGCGCCTTCAATTCCATCCAGGGCCGCGACGAGGTCATCGACCGCCAGCTCAAGGCCGCCGGCTTTGACGTCAGCGACGTCAAGTACGTCGTGTACTCGCACTTCCATCTGGACCACGCCGGCAACATCAAGATGTTCCCCAAGGCCAAGCACGTCGTGCAGAAGGCCGAGCTGCGCGCCGCCTGGTGGCCAGAAAAATTCCAGCGCGCCGCCTATGTCATGAAAGACTTCGACACCACGCGCGACTACGACTTCATCCAGGTGGAGGGCGACTTCGACCTGTTCGGCGACGGCACCATCGTATTGCTGGACACCAAGGGCCACACGCAGGGCCACCAGTCGCTGCAGGTCAAGCTGCCCAAGACCGGCACGGTGCTGCTGGCCGCGGACGCCATCTACACGGGTGAAAACGAGGCCGGCGTCATTCCCGGCATCACCTGGAACACGGCCGCGTCCATGCAGGCCATCGACCGGCTCAAGCAGATCCGCGACGCGCGCCAGGGCCAACTCTGGTACAGCCACGACGCGGCGCAGCACGCGCAGAACGCCAAGACCAAAGTCTTCGACTGAAGGCCCCCCATGGAGCCCGCCGTCGCCTTGCATCAGGTCAGCAAGTCGTTCGGGTCCCGTCAGGTCCTGGAATCCCTGAGCCTGTCCGTCAGGCCCGGGGAAATCCTGGGCCTTCTGGGACCGAACGGCAGCGGCAAGACCACCACGCTGCGCCTGATGGCGGGTTTTTACACGCCCGACAGCGGGCGCATCGCCATCCGGGGCCGCGAGCCCGTGCCGGGACGCGGCAACGCCGACATCGGCTATCTGCCCGAGCGCGCGCCCCTTTATGACGCGCTGACGGTCACCCAGTATCTGGAGTTCGGCGCCGGCGTGAAGGTGCAGGGCGGCGCCCGCGCGCGCCGCCAGGCCATCGAACGCGCCATCGACGGCTTTGACCTGCAAGGCGTGGCGCGCTCGGTGATCGGGCGGCTGTCCAAGGGGCAGCGCCAGCGCGTGGGGCTGGCGCAGGCCGTGCTGAACGACCCGCCGGTGCTGCTGCTGGACGAAGCCACCAACGGCCTGGATCCCGTGCAGATCGTGGAAGCCCGCGCCATGATCCGGCGCTGCGCCGAAGGCCGCGCGGTGGTGTTCAGCAGCCATTTGATGCAGGAAGTCGAGGCGCTGTGTTCGCGCATCGCGATCCTGCGGCAGGGCCGGCTGGTCCAGGACCAGCCGCTGGGCGAATCGCAGGCGGCGCTGCAAATGCAGCTGTCCCTGCCCGCGGCCGGGCATGCCGCCTTGCACGCAGCGTTGTGCGCGTGCCCGGGCGTGAAGGCGGTGGACATCACGCCGCTGGATGCCGGCGCCAGCAAGTGGCGGGTTACGTGGGACCCGCCGGGAGCAAGCGCGACTTCCAACGCGACCACCAACGCCGCTGCCTGCGACGCAGTCATGCGCACCGCGCTGGCGCACGCGGAACTGCGCGCCGTGCTACCCGCGCAGGAAGCGGTCGAGGCCCGCCTGCTGGCGGCGCTGGCGCCCAACGATCCCCCATTACGGAGACGCGCATGAAGGGTTTCGCGGCCTTGTACCGCAAGGAACTGCGCACCGACTTCGGTTCGCCCGTGGCGCTGGCCGTGGTGGCGGTGTTCTGGGCTCTGTCGGGCTATCTGTTCAGCTTCAACCTGTTCTTTGTGAGCACCGGGCAGATGGTGACGGCGTTTCACAACATGACCATCCTGCTGATGCTGGTGATGCCGCTGGTCAGCATGCGCGCCTTCGCGGAAGAGGCGCGGCAGGGCACGCTGGAATTGCTGCTGACGCTGCCGCTGTCGGACTTCACGCTGGTGGCGGCCAAGTATGCGGCGGGGCTGACCATGCTGGCGCTGATGCTGGCGGGCACCATGTCGGCGGTGTTGCCGCTGGCCTGGTACGGCGAGCCGGATTACGGCCCCATCGTGGGCGGCTACATCGGCGTGTTCCTGTACGGCGCGCTGTTCCTGGCGATCGGCATTGCCGTGTCCAGCGCCTGCTCGAACCAGATCGTGGCCGCCAGCGCCACGTGGGGCATCCTGGTGCTGTTGTGGTTCATCGACTATCCCGCCGCGCTGGACGCGTTTCCGGCGCTGTCGCCGTTCTTTCAAGCGTTGTCGCTGTCGGCCCAGCATGTGGACTTCATCCGGGGCGTGCTGCCCGGGCCGGCCACGGTGACCCTGGCCAGCGTCACCGTGCTGGCCCTGATGGTGGCCTCGGTCAACCTGAAGCGCTGGAGGCTGCGATGACCCCCGCCCTGCGCCGTGCCGGGCGGCGGTTGTCGCTGTGGCTGCCGGTGCTGGCCGTGGCCGCGCTGCTGCTGGCGCTGAACTTGTGGGCGTCGCGCAATCTGGGACGCATCGACCTGACCGCGCAGCGGGTCTACAGCCTGGCCCCGGAAAGCCTTGAGGTCGCGCGGCAGATCCGTCAGCCTGTCGAGGTGACATGGTTTTACGACCTGCGCAACAAGAGCATGGTCGACGCGTTGGAACTCCTGCGGCAGTACGAGCGCCAGAATCCGCTGATCCGCGTGCGCGGCGTGGACCCCGCGCTGCGGCCCGCCGAGGCGCGCGCCGCCGGCATCCAGTTCGCGGGCAGTGCGGTGCTGGCCTCGGGCGCGCGGCGCACCACGATCAACGGCGGCACCGAAACGGACTTCACCAATGCGCTCATCCGCATCAGCCAGAATGGGGCGCAGACGGTCTGCTTCACGCAGGGCCACCGCGAGGCGACGCTCGACAGCCTGACGTCGCTGGACGACCTGGAAGATCACAGCAGCGACGAAAACCTGGTGGCGCGCGTCGAGGTGCACGAACAGCACGGCATGGCGATGGCGCGCAACGCCCTGCAGACGCTGGGGTTTTCCACGCGCGCGGTGGGCGCGGGCAGCCTGGCGCAAGCCTTGCCGGGCTGCGCCGTGCTGGTGGCGGCCGGTCCGCGCACGCCGTTCGGCGACGACGATGCGCAAGCGCTGCGCCGCTGGACCGGCGCGGGCGGCAAGACGCTGTTGCTGCTGGAACCCGACACGCGGCACGGGTTGGACGGCCTGCTGGCGGACTTCGGCATCTCGCTCGCGCCGGGCGCGCTGGCCGATCCGGGCAGCCACTACCGCAACGATCCCGGCAGTCCCGCGGTCAGCGACTACACGCGCCACAAGATGACGCGCGGCCTGCCGCTCAGCTTCTTTCCCGGCGCGGCGGGACTTGAGCCGGCGGCAGACGCCTTGCCGCCAGGCGTGGTGGTCACGCCGCTGGCGCAGACGTCAGCCGCAGCGCATCCCCCGGGGCAGCCTGCCTCGCGCTACACGCTGATGGCGCTGGCCACGCGCAACGCGCAGGCCGCCAGCGCGGAAGGCGCGGCCCATCCCACGCTGCTGGTGGCGGGCGACAGCGACTTCGCCATCAACCGGCATTTCGCCACGCTGGGCAATGGCGCCCTGTTCACCAACGCCGTCACGCTGCTGGCGGGTGACGACGCGCTGCTGACGATCCGGCCCCGCCATTACGAGAACCGCCGCGTGGAACTGACCAACCGCCAGATGCGCGCCGTGTTCTGGACCAGCACGGTGGCCCTGCCGCTGCTTGCGCTGCTGACGGGACTGCTGCTGTGGTGGAGGCGCCGTTGAAGGCCGGGCGCCTGCTGTGGCCCGGGCTGCTCGCGGCCGGCATCGCCCTGTCGGCATGGCAATGGCAAGAAGCCGCGCATGCCCCGGCGCATCATCACGGCCATACCCATCTGCATGACGACAGCGGCAAGCCTGCCAGGCTCTACGCATGGGAGGCCGACAAGGCCGCGCTGGTCACCCTGGACGGTCCGGGAGGCTCGGTCCGCCTGACACGGCAGGCGCAGGGCTGGGTCGCATCCCCGGAGGGCACGGCGGCAGGCTTTGATGCGGCGGGCTTTGTGGCGCTGTTTTCGCAGGCGCGCAGCGACCGCACGCTCACGCCCGAGGACGGCGAAACGTATGGGCTTACACCGCCGCAGTTGCGCATCGATGTGCGCGATGCCGCGGGCGCGAGGCTTGCACAGCTGGACGTCGGCGCGCTTGCGCCGGATGGACTAGGCCGTTATGTACGCCTGCCGGACGAGGCGCAGATCCGGATTATCCCGGACTATCAAACACGGGCGCCGCTGGCGGCGTTGGGGCAATCCACACCCACTCCATCGCTTGTTAAACCCGCCTTGCACAAAGATAAATAGCAGGCCGATTCACCCCTACCTATACTTCGCACACATACACAGGCGGACGTGCCCACGCCGTAGCGGGGCGGGCCTCCAGCCTGCAATAAAAGGGCCTCCCGGCGGCTGGCGCTGTGCGCCAATCAGCACGGAAAGGTTGATAACGAGACAAGGGCGCGCCGGGCGCGCCCGGGCGCAAGCCCGCACGCCGCGCGTGGCATGTTGAAATCGCCGCCGCCGTGCTCAGCGTATTGGGAGAAGACGCTTGACCTTGGATCTATTGCCTCTCGCCTTGGTGGATGGCGTGGCATACGCCAGTCTGCTGTTCCTGGTATCGATGGGGTTAACCCTGGTGTTCGGGGTGATGGGCATCCTGAACGTCGCGCACGGCGCGTTCTACGCCTTTGGCGGCTATGCCGCGGCCAGCCTCGTCATGTTCCTGGCGCCCAAGACCGACTCGCCCATCCTCCTGTTCGCGGCCTTGTTCGTGGCCGCCATCGCCATCGGGCTACTGCTTGGCAGCATCATGGAATTCGTCCTGATCCGCCGCGCACAGAACTACGACCCCATTCTCAAGCTGCTGCTCACCTTCGGCGCCTTCCTGATGCTGGAAGACATCCAGCGCATGCTGTGGGGCGCGCAGCCCTATAGCGCCAGCGAAGTCGTCAACCGCCTGGGCAACATCGAGATCGGCGACATCACCTATACCACCTACCAGCTTGTGGTCGTGCCGGTCACGGCGCTGCTGGCCTACGTGTGCCTGGAATTCTTCCTGCGTCACACCAAGCTGGGCAAGCAGACGGTGGCCACCACGCACAACCGCGAAGTCGCCACGTCGCTCGGCATCAACGCCAAGAAGATCGGCTACGTCACCTTCGTGATCGCGACCATCCTGGGCGCGCTGGGCGGCGCGCTGGCCTCGCCCACCACCTCGCTGGTGCCGGGGGCGGGCACCGACATGACCGTGCTGTCCTTTGCCGTGGTCGCTACCGCGGGCCTCGGCCAGATCACCGGCGCGCTGATCGCCGCGCTGCTCATCGGCATCATCCGCGCCATCGCCGTGTACGCGGCGCCGGAACTGGAAGTCGCCGTGCCCTACATCATCATGGTGCTGGTGCTGATCATCCGACCGCACGGCCTGTTCACCGTTGCCCAAGCGAGGACGATCTGATGAAAGTCCCTGTCCTGAGCGTGCTGGCCGCGCTGTTCACGCTGTTTCTTGGCTACACCTATTCCTGGACCATCACGCCCATCGTCATCGGCCTGACCTACGCCATCGCGGCGCTGGGCGTGTCGGTGATGGCGCGCGCCGGCCAGATCTCGTTCGGCCACGCCATGTTTGCCTGCATCTCGGCGTATACGGTGGCGTTCCTGGCCAAAGCCATGCCCGGGCTGGACGCGCTCGTCCTGATCCTGGCCGGCGTCGTCGCCAGCTTTGTCGCCGCCGTCGTCATCGGCCTGTTCGTCGTGCGTTACCGCGGCATCTTCTTCGGCATGTTGAACCTGGCGCTCAGCATGGTGCTGTTCGCGCTTCTGGGCAAGCTCTACACGCTGACCGGCGGCTCGGACGGCATGCGCATCGTGCGCCCGACCTTGGCCGGCATCGTGATGGAGCGCGAATCCTTCGAACGCGCGTTGCTGGTGCTGACGCTGGTCCTGTCGCTGGTGCTGGCCTGGTGGGTGCAGCGTTACTTCCGCTCGGGCAGCGGCCAGGCGCTGTCGGCCATCAAGACCAACGAAACCCGCATCGAATACCTGGGCTTTTCCGCCTACTTCATTATGTGGAAGGGCTACCTGCTGTCTGCCGTGGTGGTCGGTTTCTCGGGCGCGATCCTGGCGCTGATGCAGGGGCTGGTCACGCCGGAAATCGGCTCGTGGCTACGTTCCGGCGAGTTCGTCTTCATCACCATCCTGGGCGGCGCGGGCCATGCCGCCGGCGCGTTCCTGGGCGCGGTGGGCTTCGAAACCGTCAAGCTCGTGTCCGCCGCCTACTTCCCCGGCCTGTGGCAATTCCTGCTGGGCCTGACGCTGATCCTGGTCATCTTCATGTTCCCCACCGGCTTCGTCGGCCAGATCACCAAGCGCATCCGGTCGCGGGAACGCGCCCAGCGCCGCGCGCAGGCGCCCCTGCAGGCCGCGGCAAGGAACTGACGATGAAACCGCTCATTCAAACCACCGACCTCTATCTGGCCTTCGGCGGCGTGGTGGCCGCCGACAACATCAACTTCGAACTGCACGAAGGCGAACGGCTGGCCGTGATCGGCCAGAACGGCGCGGGCAAGACGACCTTCATCAACATCTGCACCGGCTACCTCACGCCATCGAAGGGCAAGGTCTATTTCGACGGCAAGGACGTCACGGCGATGGCCCCGCGCAAGATCGTGCGGCTGGGCATGGGGCGCTCGTTCCAGCTTCCGCAGCTTTTTACCGAACACACCGTGCGTCAGTGCGTGCAGATCGCGGCCGCCCGGCGCAACAAGGAACTGAGCTGGTTCCGGTCGCTGGAAAGCACCATCGACGCCCGCGAGGTGGACGCGACGCTGGACTTGGTGGGCCTCTTGCCCGATGCCGACGAAGCCTGCATCGAGCTGCCCGAAGGCAAGCGCAAGCTGCTGGACGTGGCGATGGCGCTGGCGTTGCAGCCCAAGTTGCTGATCATGGACGAACCCACCAGCGGCGTTGCATCGGAAGACAAGTTCGCGCTGATGGAAACCGTCATGCACGCGCTGGACGAGCGCCGCGTCACCAGCTGGTTCGTCGAGCACGACGTGGACATCGTGTCGCGCTACGCCACCCGCGTGGCGGCCTGGATCGCGGGCAAGGTGGCCGCGGACGGCTCGCCCGAGGACGTCTTGAACAATCCGCAGATCAGAAGCGAAGTGCTGGGGGCCTGAACCATGTTGAACCTATCGGCCATCAACGTCGACCTGGCGGGCAATCGCATCCTGCGCGACGTCAGCGCCAACTTTGAAGCGTCCCGCACCATCGGCATCGTGGGCCGCAACGGCGCGGGCAAGACCACGCTCCTGCGCACCATCATGGGCCTGACGCGCATTCGTTCCGGCAAGATCGCGTTCGACGGCACCGACCTGACGTCGCTGCCCGGGCACAAACGCGCCGCCATGAAGGTGGGCTACGCGCCCGAGGACCGTGTCATCTTCCCGACCATGACGGTCGAGGAAAACCTGCATCTGCCGTGCGAGGTGCAGGGCCAGTCCAAGGCCGAGATCCAGGCCCGCATGGACACGGTGCTGAAGGTGGTGCCGCAGCTGGAACCGATGCTCAAGCGCTCGGGCTCCGCGCTGTCGGGCGGGCAGGGCAAGATGGTGGCGCTGGCGCGCGCCGTCATGGTCGGCACCCGGCTCTTGATGCTGGACGAGCCCTTTCAGGGGCTCGCGCCCAAGCTGGCGCGCGACTACACCGAGGCGCTGGGCCGCCTGAAGGAAATGCAGCCCGACCTGTGCGTGGTCATCACGGAATCCAACGTGAAGCTGCTGGGCGACATCCCCGACCAGATATGGACGATCGAGCGCGGCTCGATCACGCTGAACTGATACCCCACGGAGACATTTCCATGACGCAGATGATTATCGGCGGCCGCCAGGTCGATGCCCAGGACGGGCGCACGATCGAGGTCGTTTCCCCCGTAGACGGCGAGGTCTTCACCACCATCCCGCGCGGTCAGCAGGCCGACGTGAACGCGGCAGTGCAGGCCGCGCGCGATGCGCTGGAAGGCGCGTGGGGCGACATGACCGCGCTGGAGCGCGGCCGCCTGCTGATGCGCCTGGGCGAGATCGTGCTGGCGCACCACGAAGAGCTGGCGCAGCTGGAGTCGCGCGACACCGGCAAGCCCATGTCCACCGCGCGCGGCGACATCACGGTACTGGCCCGCTACTTCGAGTTCTACGGCGGCGCGGCCGACAAGGTCCACGGCCAGACCATCCCGTTCCAGAAAGACTATTCGGTGCAGCTCATCCGCGAGCCGCTGGGCGTTACCGCCCACATCATTCCGTGGAACTACCCCGCGCAGATGTTCGGGCGCAGCGTGGCGCCGGCGCTTGCCATGGGCAACGCCGCGGTGGTCAAACCCGCCGAGGACGCCTGCCTGTCGATCATCCGCGTGGCCGAACTGGCCCTGGAAGTCGGCTTTCCGCCGGGTGCGCTGAACATCGTGACGGGCCTGGGCGAAGAAGCCGGCGCCGCGCTGTCGCGCCATCCCGGCATCAATTTCATCACCTTCACCGGCTCCAACGAAGTCGGCGTGCTGGTCCAGCAGGCGGCCGCCCTGAATGCGGTCAAGTGCGTGCTGGAACTGGGCGGCAAGTCGGCGCACATCGTGTTTGACGACGCCAACTACAAGCTCGCCATTCCGGCCATCGTCAAGGGCATCGTCCACAACACCGGCCAGACCTGCACGGCGGGCAGCCGCCTGCTGGTGCAAAAGGGCATCTACGCGGACTTCATGAAGGCGCTGGGCGAGGAATTTTCCAAGGTGCGCGCCGGCACGCCGGACATGGACCTGACCTGCGGACCGGTCGTCAACAAGGCGCAATACGAGCGCGTCAACCGCTACATCGCCAAAGGGCTGTCCGACGGCTTGAAAGTGGCTGCCGAGGGCGGCATCGCGGACGGCGTGCCCAAAGGCGGCTTCTTCGTCAAACCCACGCTCTTTGCCGCTGCCAATCACGACAGCGACCTGCTCACGCAAGAGATCTTCGGGCCCGTGCTGGTTGCGTTGCCCTTCGCGGACGAGGCCGAGGCCATCCGCCTGGCCAACGCGACGGACTACGGCCTGTTGGGCGCGGTCTGGACCGAAAACGGCGGGCGCCAGCAGCGCGTGGCGCGCGGCATCAAGTGCGGCCAGGTCTACATCAACGGGTTTGGCGCCGGTGGCGGCGTGGAGCTGCCCTTCGGCGGCGTGAAGAAAAGCGGCCATGGCCGCGAGAAAGGCTTCATCGCGCTGGAAGAAATGAGCACGACCAAGACCCTGATTCAGTTCTATGGCGAGTGATCGCCGCGCACAATACGGAGACAGAAAATGAGCCAGTTGCAAGGCAAGGTTGCGATCGTCACGGGCGGGGGCAACGGTTTCGGCGAAGGCATCGTCAAGCTGTACGCCAAGGAAGGCGCCAAGGTCGTGATCGCCGACATCAATAAAGAGGCCGCCGACCGCGTGGCCTTTGATATCGGCGACGCCGCGCTGGCCGTGAAGGCCGACGTGTCCAGCCGCGCCGACATCGACAACGTGGTGCGCGCCGCGCTCGACAAATTCGGTACTGTGGACATCGTGGTCAACAACGCCGCCATCACCCACAAGAACCAGCCGATGCTGGACGTGGACGAGGCCACCTTCGATCGCATGTTCGACATCAACGTCAAGTCGATCTACCACATGGCGCAGGCCGTCGTGCCTGTCATGCGCAAGCAAAAGCGCGGCGTGATCCTGAACATCGGCTCGACGGCCGGCATCCGTCCGCGCCCCGGACTCAGCTGGTACAACGCGTCCAAAGGCGCGGTCAACGTGCTGTCCAAGTCGATGGCCGTGGAGCTGGGCGGCGAAGGCATCCGCGTCAACGCCATCTGCCCGGTCATGGGCGTGACCGGCATGTTCGAACTCTTCATGGGCCTGCCCGACACGCCCGAGAACCGCGCCAAGTTCGTGTCGACCATTCCGCTCGGCCGCTTCTGCCAGCCGTCCGACGTGGCCGCGGCCGCGCTGTTCCTGGCCAGCGACGCCGCCGAGTTCATCACCGGCGTGGAGTTCCCTGTCGACGGCGGGCGCACGGTGTAGGGTTGGGCGCCGGCTTGCCGGGGTCGCAAGACTCCGCTCGCGCCGGCACGCCGGATGCCGCGACCGCCCGCGGTCCGGATCACTTCTGTGGATGAAGACGCATGAAAATCAAAGCGGCGTTATTGCGGCAAGTGGGGGTCGAAGGACCGTACGCGCAGTCCCGGCCCCTGACCATTGCGGACATCGAGCTGGACCCGCCGGGCGTTGGCGAGGTGCTGGTCAGAATCCGTGCGGCAGGGCTGTGCCATTCGGACCTGTCCGTCATCAACGGCGACCGCCCGCGCGGCGTGCCGATCGTGCTGGGCCATGAATCGTCGGGCGAAGTCGTCGAGACCGGCGCCGGCGTCACGGACCTGAAGGCCGGCGATCACGTCGCCATGGTGTTCGTGCCCAGCTGCGGCTGCTGCAACCCCTGCATGGAAGGCCGGCCCGCGCTGTGCGAACCCGGCGCCGTGGCCAACACGAAAGGAACGCTGCTGGGCGGCGAGCGCCGGCTGCACATCGGCGGCGAATACATCAACCATCACACCGGCGTGTCCTGCTTTGCGGAATACGCCGTGGTGTCGCGGCGCTCGTGCGTCAAGGTGAATGTGGAACTCAGCCACCGCGAGGCCGCGCTGTTCGGTTGCGCCGTGCTGACCGGCGCCGGGGCCGTCATCAACCGCGCACGGATCAAGATGGGCGACACGGCTGCCATCGTCGGGCTGGGCGGCGTGGGCCTGAGCGCACTGCTGGCTGCGGTGGCCGCCGGCGCGCGCCGGGTGGTCGCCATCGACCTCAGCGACGAGAAGCTGGCGCTGGCGAAAGAACTGGGCGCCACGCACCTCGTCAACCCAAAACAGATCAAGACCGACGACGACCTCGTGGATCTGGCCGGCGGCCGTGTGGACTTCGGCTTTGACATGGCCGGCGCCGTGCCGGCCTTCGAAACCGCCTACAAGCTCACGCGCCGCGGCGGGGCGACGGTCACCTCCGGCCTGCCCAATCCCAAGTTCAGCTTTCCGCTGTCGCTGTCGCAGATGGTGGGCGAAGAGCGCGAGATCCGGGGCAGCTACCTGGGCTCGGGCGTGCCCGCCATCGACATCAGCCGCTACATCGACCTGTACAAGGCCGGCCGCCTGCCGGTCGACAGGATGATGGGGCAATCGTTTTCGCTGGACCAGATCAACGAGGGGTTCGATCACCTCGCCACCGGCGGCAGCCTGCGCGACGCCATCGTTTTTTAAGGGCACAGACCCGATCAACAACACTGGAGACAACACCATGAAGACCTCAAGACTGGCGGCCTTGCTGGGCGCCACCCTGCTGTCGGGCCTGACCACGCTGGCCATCGCCGCCGACAAGCCCAAGGAACTGAACGTCGGCATCTCGACCTTCCTGTCGGGCTCGGCGTCCGTATTCGGCGTGCCGGCGCGCGATGCGGCCGACATCCTGATCGAAGAGATCAACGCCGGCGGCGGCATCGACGGCGTCAAGATCGTGCCCAGCTACATCGACGAAGGCGGCGGCGGCGAAAAGCTCTTGTCCGAATACCGCCGTCTGGCCGAAGGCGGCACGCGCGTGATGCTGTCGGCCATTTCCAGCGGCCACTGCAACATCGTCGCGCCCGTGGCCGAGGACCTGAAGGTGCTGAACGTGCTGTGGGACTGCGGCACCGAGAAGGCGCTGGAAGGCAAGAAGTACAAGTACGTCGTGCGTACGCAGGCCAACGCCACCACCGAAATGGTCGCGCAGGTGCTGTACCTGATGAAGGTCAAGCCCGACTTCAAGACCATCGCCATCGTGAACCAGGACTACGCCTGGGGCCGCGATTCGCGCGACATCTTCCTGGCCGCGCTCAAGAAGTTCAAGCCCGACGTCAAGGTCGTCGCCGAGATGTTCCCCAAGTTCGGCGCCGCCGACTTCTCCACCGAAATCAGTCGCCTGCAGGCGCTGCGCCCGGATGTCATCGTCTCCACATCGTGGGGCGGCGACCTGGACAACTTCGTGCGCCAGGCCTCGCAACGCAACCTGTTCAAGAACTCCACCTTCGTGCTGTCGCTGGCCGAAAGCTCGCTGGAACGCCTGGGCAATGCCCTGCCCGAAGGCGTCCTGGTCGGCGCCCGCGGCGATCACTACTTCCTGCATCCGGAAACCAAGGACGATCCTAAGCACCAGGCCTTCGTGAAGAAATTCCACGACAAGACCGGCGCCTATCCGATCTACTCGGTCTATCACATGGTGCAAGGCATCTACGGCCTGAAGGCCGGCTACGAAAAGGCCATCAAGGACAACGGCGGCAACTGGCCCACGCCTGAACAGGTCGCCGCCGCCATGCACGACGTGACCTTCAAGGGCTACGGCCGCGAAGTGAAGATGCACCGCGCCGACGGCCAGGCTTTGGAAGCGCAGTTGTTCGGCGTGACCAAGAAGAGCGACAAGTACCCGTTCAAGGTCCTGTCCGACATCACCATCGTGCCGGCTGAGCTGGTGACGCCCGGGGTGACGGATACGTCGATGGCGTGGATCGAAAAGAGCCTGACGCCTGAGGTGTTGAAAAGCGACCAGATCAAGGTGTTCCCGAACTGATCGGGATGGACTGAGCAAGCAGCAGCGTGTGTAGTGCAGGGATGGCCCCGGCGTGAGCGCCGGGGCGTTTTTTTTACAGCTCCAACACCACCTTCTTCCCCCCGCAAGACCGCGAGCAGCACGCCATCATCTTGTTATTCGCCTCGCGTTCCGCCCGCGTCAGCACGACGTCGCGGTGGTCGATGTCGCCTTCCAGCACGCGCACCTCGCACGACCCGCACAACCCTTCCTCGCAGTCGCTCTGCACATCGATGTTGGCGCCGCGCAGCGCCGTCAGCAGCGTCTGGTCCGCGGGCACGGTGATGACGATGCCCGAATCCTTCAGCACCGCTTCAAACGCCTGTTCCTTCGACGGATCCAACGTCCCAAGCGTGGAATGGAAGTGCTCCACCCGCAGCGCATCTTCCGGCCACGCCGCGCAGCATCCCGCCAGCGCGTCCAGCAGGCCCTGCGGACCGCACGCATACACCTGCGTACCGGGGCGCGGTTCGGCAAGCAGGGCCGCATAATCGGCGCGGCTTCCTTCGTCCTTGACGTGCAGGTGCAGCCGGTCGCCGTGCAGCGCCGCCAGTTCGTCCGCCAGCGCCATGCACCGGCGCGAGCGTCCGCTGTAATGCAATTCATAGTCCAGCCCCAGCTCACGCGCACGCCGCGCCATCGCGCTGATGGGCGTGATGCCGATGCCGCCCGCGATCAGGATGAGCTTGGAAGCCGACTCGTCCATTCGGAAGTGATTGCGCGGGCCACGGATGCGCAGGCGCGCGCCGGGCGTGGCGTTCGCGTGCATCCACGCCGAGCCGCCACGGCCATCCGCCTCGCGCAGCACGGCAATTTCAAACACGCCGGTCTCGGCCGGGTCACCGCACAGCGAGTACTGGCGCGACAGGCCGGTGTCGCCGCATTCCACGTCGATATGCGAGCCGGGCGACCATCGGGGCAGCGGCTTGCCGTCGGGCGACACCAGCCGCAGCCGCAGGATGCCGTCCGCGGCCAGCTCTGCGCTTTGCACCACGACGGGCCGTGTGATGGCGTGCGATGAAGGCTCGCCGATGCGCACGGGATGCCTGCTTTCCAGCAGGGATGGGTTCGCGCGCTCCGGGTTCTGCGCCGGATCCCATTCCACCCACAGGTGTTCCGGCCCGCGGAAGGAGGTGTTGGGCACATAGGTGAAGGACTGCTCCGCCAGCTTCAGATGCGGCAGCCGGCGCGTCAGTTCTTCCAGAAAGATCTGCATCTCCATGCGCGCCAGGTTCTTGCCCATGCACTGGTGCGAGCCATAACCGAACGTGAGCTGATCGCTGGCGTTTTCTCGGCGGATGTCAAAGAGGTCGGCGTCTTCGAATTGGCCTTCGTCATGGTTGGCCGACGAGGTCACGATCAGCAGCTTGGAGCCGGCGGGAATCGCCACGCCCGCGATCTCGACGTCGCGCGTGGCCAGGCGGCGCCACGCGGCGACCGATCCGTTGTGACGAAGGCATTCCTCGACCGCATTGGGGATCAGGTTCGGATCCTCGCAGATCTCGCGCCAGGCCTGCGGATGCTGCAACAGCAGCTTGATGGCATTGGCCGACGCGTTGGCCGTGGTCTCGTGCGCCGCCACGATGCCGGCCATCATCATCGAATGCAGGTACGAATCGGTGACCACCTCCGGATGCGTCTGCTGCTTGCGCAAGCCGTATTGCATCCAGCCGGGGCCCGACGGGTCCTGCCGCATCTTGTCCAGGATCTTGCCGGCCAGCTGCCAGAAGTTGCCGACCGCATGCGCAACGGTGACCTGCTCCTCGGGCTTGGGGCGGCCCCAGGTGTTCACCGTGTGCGCGATGGAATATTGCCGCAGCAGGTCCATGTCTTCTTCGGGCACGCCCAGAAAGTGCAGCGCCACGGTCAGCGGCACTTCCCACAGCATCTGGTCGACGAGGTCGGCGCGGCCGTCGTCGATGAAGCGGTCCACGTATTCGCGCGTCAGACGGCGCACCATGGGTTCGTGATGCTTCAATTCTTCAGGCGTGAACGGATCCATCAGCACGCGGCGGCGCGGCATGTGTGCGGGCTCGTCCTCGTTTACCAGCGTGCGGTTCATGGCATAGCCATACGACGCGAGCACCGCGTTGGCCTCCGGCCCCGTCGGCGTGATCTTCTCCAGCGCGATCGACGGGCTGAACGTGATGTTGTCGCGGAAGATCGCCTTGATGTCGTCGTAGCGCGTCACGACCCAATAGCCCAATTGCGGACTGTAGAACACCGGCTCCTGCTCACGCGCCCAGCGCACGTATTCGGGCGGGTCCTGCTGATAGCCATCGCCAAAGGGATCGAACGCGGCGGCGCGCGCGCTGACCGGACAGCCCGTCGGGCTTTGCTCGGCGGACAGCGCAGCGTGATCGATGGGACAGCCCGAGGGGCGCGGCGTGGCGGATGCTTGGTTCATGAGGTCGTTCCGTGTGTTCGTCTTGCGGGCCCGCCGCGGGGTGCGGCACATGGTTGCGGCTGTGAATGCGGCGGGCCGGTGATGCGGGGTTCAACGTGATGCGGTCGAGCGTGATGCTCAGGCCGGCATGACGCGCATCCCCACGTAATGCTCAATCCAGCGTGATGCCCAGATCTTTGATCAGCTTCTGCCAGCGGGCGCGTTCGGCCGTCAGCATCTCGGCGTATTGCGCGGGCGTGTTGCCGATCGGCTCGATGCCGAACTCCACCAGGCGCTGGCGCGTGGCCGGGTCATTGATGGTCGCGACCACCTGCTTGTTCAGGGCGTCGATCACCGGCTTGGGGGTGGCGGCCGGCACCACCACGCCGACCTGCGCGGCGGCTTCCACGTTCTTCAGGCCGATCTCGGCGAACGTCGGCACGTCGGGCAATTGCGGCAGCCGCGTCGGATTGGCGACCGCCAGCGCCTTGACCTTGCCGCCGTTGATGAAGCCGGCGCCCGCGGCCAGGTCCACCATCATCGCGGGCACCTGACCGCCGGCGACATCCGCCAGGGCTGGCGAGGCGCCACGGTACGGCACGTGGGTCATCGTCAGGCCCGCCTCGACCTTCAGCAATTCCATCGCCAGGTGGTGCGGGCTGCCGGCGCCGGCCGAGGCGTAATCCAGGCCTTCCTTGCGTCCCTTGGCTTCGGCCAGGAATTCCTTGGCCGAGTTGACCTTCATGGCCGGGCCGACCACCAGGATCATCGGGAACCGCCCCATCAGCGTGACCGGCGCCAGATCCTTCGCCGGGTCATACGACAGCTTCTTGTAGAGGGCGGGGTTGAACACCAGCGTGCCGTTGTCGGCGGACAACATCGTGTAGCCATCGGCCGGGGCGCGCGCCGTTTCCGACGCCGCAATTGCCGTGTTGCCGCCCGGCTTGTTCTCGATCACCACCGGCTGGCCCAGGCGTCCGGTCAAGCCTTGCCCGATGCTGCGCGCCAGGAAGTCCGACCCGCCGCCGGCGGCATACGGCACGATCCAGCGCACGGGCTTGGACGGGTAATCGGCAGCCGCCTGCTGCGCGGACGCGCTGGCACAAGCCAAGAGGGGCAGGGCCATCAGGCCGGCCAGGATGTGGTGTTTAACACTGCGCATGGACAAGTCTCCTCGTTGTGGAATGTCAAAAGTGCATTCCTTATTTGCGTAAAGCATATACGCAATGCGTAATTTTTGAAGAAGGGTTAACCTTAGTGCCGCTCCAGGCTTTCGGTCCCTCGGTTGCCGGCGAGCCCTCTGTTACGGAGCCGTATTTCCAATGAGCAAAGCCGCCTTGCCGCCCGAATCCGACCTCGCGTCTGATCTTGAATCCGCCGAAGCCCCGGCCGTCCGGCCTCGCGAACGGCGGCAGCGGGTCCAGGCCGCGGAAACCGGCATGTCCGTCCTGAAAGGGCTTGCCCGCCTAGGCGGCCGCGCCAGCCTCACCGCGCTGGCCACCCACGTCGGCGAAAGCCCCGCCAAGGTGCACCGCTACCTCATGAGCCTCGTCGCCGAGGGCCTGGTCGACCAGGAAGTGGCGACGCAGCAATATCACCTGGGCCTCGAAGCGCTTTATGTAGGGGTAGCCGCCATGCGCCAGGCCGACCCGCTACGCATCGGCGAACCCGCGCTCGTTCGCCTGCGCGAAAGCCTGGCCGTCACGTGCTTCATCGCCGTCATGGGCAACAAAGGTCCCACCATCGTGCGGTTTGAGGAACCCGGCCTGCCGGTCACCGTGAACGTACGCGTGGGGTCGGTGCTGTCGTTGCTGTGGTCGGCGACGGGACGCGCGTTTCTTGGTTTGCTGGACGAGGCGCCCGTGCGGGCGCTGGCTGAGGCTGAATTGGCCAGCGCGCCTGCCGAGCAGCGAGCGCTGCTGGATCGCGACGATCCCATCGGCGTCTTGCGTCGAGACGTGCGGACGTTGGGGTGCGCCACGGTGAAGGACACGAACCTGCGCGGCATCAGCGCCGTCTCGGCGCCGCTGTATGACCATACCGGCCGGGTCTGCGCGGTATTGACGGCGCTGGGCGCGACCGGCGGTTTTGACGTTTCCGAGAGCGGGGCGGTGGTGGCCGCGGTAAAGCGCGAGGCGCTGGCGGCCAGTGTGGCGTTGGGGTACGTGGCGGGGTGATCCTGCGCAGAAGCCCCACAGATTCAGACCAATCCTCATCGACACTCCAATCGCGCCTTGCGACAGTGTTCGATGAAGGAGCTAAAACCGTGAGCAAGCAACGATACGACAGCGTGTGGGACGCCATCGAAAGCACGCCGACGGAAGCGGAAAACATGAAGTTGCGTTCCGCGCTAATGATGGCTTTGACAAGTCACCTGGCGCAGTCGGGGATGAGCCAGGCCCAGGCCGCCCGCCTATTTGGAGTAACGCAGCCCCGTGTGTCGGACCTGATGCGCGGCAAGATCAACCTGTTTGGACTAGATGCCTTGGTCGACATGGCGGCGGCCGCCGGGCTGCGTGTGGAAATGCGCCTGCACGAGGCTGCCTGATCACCCCTCGTATTTCGTGGCGAAAATTTACCTCCCCACCTCCAACTTCCCCAACGCATCCCGGAAATCCGGATACTCCTTCAGAAACGCCTGATTGCGCTCGAACCGCCGGACCAGCCGATCATCGATCGTCAGATTCAGGACCGTTTCCTTATCCCACACCCGCGGCCGCCGTTTCACCGGAATCGGCACCTTCTCCGTGAATTCCTTATACGAATCATGCGGTTCGCACTGTTCGTAATCCGTCGAGATCCGCTGCACCGTCCCCGCCTCCAACCCCGCCTGCCGCGCCTTTTCCTGTAGCCACGACGCCGGTAGCGTCTGCAGGCTTCCATCCTGATATCCGCCACCCACGTCGGAATGCGCGCCGATGAACCAGCGTTGCTCGACGGGCAGGTTTGCGGGGCGTGGCGGCGAGCCCGCGCGGCGGGTCCAGAGCGTCGGGAAGTACGGCTCGCGGTATTCGTTGGTGGCGATGGCGTGGTACGCGTTCAGGACGTGGTTGCTGAGTTCCGTGTCGTGAAAGTTGTAGAAGCTGGAAAAGCCGGGAAACGAGATGCCGCCCACGGGGATGCCCAGGCTGCCGACGGTGTCCCAGACGCCGACGAAGTGCAGGTCGGTGTCGCGCGAGAAGCGGTCGCGGAAGGCGGCGGCTTCCAGGGATGACGGGGTGCAGTCGTCGCGATACAGCGCGTAGGCCTCGGACACGTTGGCCTCGGAGGCTTCATTGAGCAGGCCGCATTTGCGCACCATGCCCGCGAGGCTGCGCGCGGAGTAGGCGCCGCGGCTGAAGCCGAAAAGGAAGATGCGGTCGCCGGGCTGGTGACGCTGGCAGAGCCAGCGGTAGCCCTGCCGGATGTTGGCCGACAGACCTGCGCCGAACGCGCCACCCATGAATTTGTCGATGGCTGCCCACAGACCCTGGCCTTGCGTGCCCACGCCCTCGATGTAGAGCGTTTCCTGCGTGCTGGTCTCGGGCGCGGCCTTGTAGAGCTCGTAGACGTTGGTGCGGTCGTTGGGTTCGTTCCACGTGCCGTCGAAGAAAACGGCGAGGTTCTTCTTGACCATGATCGTCTCCCCACACACAGATAAAGGCTTGCGATACCTATGCCGCTGGCCGGGACAACGCCTGCGTGAGGCAAGCTAGCATGCGCGGCGATCGCAGCAGGGCGCGGGGTTTCCCTGCTGCATGTCCGTACACCACCTTTTTGCCTAGCCCGAGGCGGGCGTCATCCTGAATTGCACGGGAAAACCGCCGATTCGCCGATTGCTGGAGTACGCCGTCACTACCGCATCAGTAGCAATCCAATACGGGAAAGGTTGGTATCCGATCAATGCAAAAAAGCGGCCCGCAGGCCGCCTATCCAGGGCACTTGAAACCGGGTCAGACGATCTGGAACTGCACGTCGATGTTGCCGCGAATCGCGCGCGAATATGGGCAAAGCTGATGCGCGGATTCCACAAGCAATTGCTTCTGTTCGCCAGACAGCCCCGGCAACGAGACGGCCAGCGTGACGCCTAGCGCGAAATGGGCGCCATTGTCGACTTTGCCCAGCGACACGCTGGCGTCGATGGCGATGTCGCGCGGCACGGTGATGCCGTGGGTGGCGCCGGCGCGCTTGATGGCGCCCATGAAGCAGGCGGAATAGCCCACGCCGAAGAGCTGCTCGGGATTGGTGCCGGGTTTGCCGGACCCGGGCGTGCTGAGCGTCACGTCCAGCGCGCCGTCGCTGCTGCGTCCGGCGCCTTCGCGGCCGGCGGTGGTGTGGGTGTGGGCGGTGTAGAGGATCTGCTCAAGGGGCTTTGCCATGATGACTCCGAAAAAGGGGGCGCGGCGTGGCCGCATCCTTGGGGTTGGGAGCCTGCATTGCATCAAGCGGCTGTATCGGTCATGTTTCGCCGGCAGGGCTGGCTCGCGTCACCGCGTATCCAGGCAACGCGCCGACACGCTGCGATACAAAGCCCCGTCATTGGCGGGCAAGGCGCCATTGGAGTATGTTGCGCGCTGGCGGCACGGGCCGCGCAACGCAACGATCACGGAAACACCACACATGGGACGTCTCGCCATTCTGGGCGCGCTGCACGAAGAGATCGCCGACCTGCTGGCGGCCATGGACCCCGGCGCGCAAACGCGCCGCATCGCCATGCGCGATTTTCAGGTGGGCACGCTGTGGGGCACGCCGTGCGTCATCGCGCTCAGCCGCATCGGCAAGGTGGCCGCGGCGGCGACGGCGTCCATCGTCATCCAGGAATTTGGCGTGACGCGCGTGCTCTTCACGGGCCTGGCGGGCGGCCTGCATCCGCAGGTGCGCGTGGGCGACGTGGTCGTGGCCGACGCTTTGATGCAGCACGACATGGACGCACGTCCCTTGTTCGGCCGCCATGAAATCCCGCTGTTAGGACGCGAACGCTTCGATACGGATGCCGCGCTGAGCGCGCTACTGCTGGACAGCGCACGCGACTTTGCGGGAAAGGGTGGCCTGCCGGCCGCAAGCGCCACGCCGCGCGTCCATCATGGTCTGATTGCGACGGGCGACATTTTCGTGAACGACAACGACCTGGCGCACACGCTGCGCGAGCGTCTGCCAGATGCCCTGTGTCTGGAGATGGAAGGCGCGGCGATGGCGCAGGTGTGCCACGAGTTCGGCGTGCCGTTTGCCGTGATGCGCGTGATTTCCGACAGCGCCGATCACACGGCGAAGACGGATTTCACGGACTTTCTGGTGAATCTGGCGCGGCTGTACACCGCCGGCATCCTGAAGCCGCTGCTGCAATCGGGCGCGCTGCGCGACGCCTGACCGTCAATCCTTGGAAGGCAGCGGCGCGATGCGCACTTCGGCCGACAGGCCGCCGCCATCGCGGTTCGACAGGATCAGCGAGCCGCCAAGCGCCTGCGCCAACTGGTGCGCGATGGCCAGCCCCAGCCCGGTGCCGCCCGTGTCCCGGTTGCGGGAGCTTTCCAGGCGGTAAAAGGGTTGCAGCACGGCGTCCAGTTCCGCCGCCGGGATGCCCGGGCCGCGATCCAGCACAAGGATGGACAGGGTGGCGTCGTCCCGCGCGGCCACGCGCACCTCGGCCGCGCCCGCGAACTTGAGCGCATTGTCGATGAGATTGCCCAGGATGCGCCGCAGCGCATGCGGGCGCGTCATCAAGGGCGGGACGGAGTCGCTCAGAAGCGTCACGGCCTTGCCCGTGTCCTGGTAATCGCAGACCAGGCTATCCAAAAAAGCGTTCAGATCGATGCGGGCAGGCTGCTCGGCCTTGCCGTGCGCGCTGCGGGCGTAGTCGATGCCTTCGCGCACCAGCCGCTCGACTTCGTTCAGGTCCTGCGCCAGCTTGTCGCGGTCGGCGGACGGGTCCATGAATTCGGTGCGCAGTTTCATGCGGGTGATGGGCGTCTGCAGGTCGTGCGAGATGGCGCCCAGCATCTGCATGCGTTCGGCCAGATGCGCCGCGATGCGGTCCTGCATGGCGTTGAAGGCGACGGCAGCGTGGGCAACCTCGGCGGGGCCGGCCTCGTCGAGCAGCGGGCTTTTCTGGTCGGGGTCCAGTTCCTCGGCGGCGCGCGCCAGGCGCGTCAGCGGCCGCACGGCCAGACGCACCGCCAGCCAGGCGCAGCCGGCCAGCAGCAGCAGTTGCACGGCCAGCACGCCGAAGAGCCACGGCGCCGGTTGCATCCGCGACAGCTCGATATCCAGGATGGCGGGCTGTCCGTCGGTCAGCACGACCCGCGCCTGGATGTGGCGGGGGTCGTCCGCCATCGCGCGCACGGTGACGGGGCGCGCGGGGCCGAGCGCGGCCTCGATCGACTGGGCGGCGGTGCGCGCGGCATCCAGGGAGAGCGGCTGGTCGGCCTTGCCGTCGCCCAGCAGGTACTCACGGTTGTTGCTGGACAGGCGCGGCAGCCACGCCGGGCGCTCGGCGGCGGGCAGGCGGTCCAGGATGTCCATGGCGATGGCGACGTCGCGCTCCAGGTCGCCCAGCATCATGTTGCGGGTGGCGCTGTAGCGCTCGTAGAACAGCGAGGCGAACGACAGCCCGTAGGCCAGGACAAGCCCCGCGACAAAGATCAGGAACAGCCGCACGACAAGCGTGCGGGGCCAGGCGTGCCGGCGCGCGGACGTGCCGGTCACGGTTCGCCTTCCGAGACCTCGACCGCGGCGGAAAACACGTAGCCTTCGCTGCGCACGGTCTTGATGTACCGGGGTTCGCGGGCGTCTTCACGCAGGCGCTGGCGCAGGCGGCTGACCAGGAGGTCGATCGAGCGCCCGAAGAAGTCGGCGTCGCGGCCCTGCGTCAGGTTAAGCAGCTGGTCGCGGTTCAGCACGCGCTGGGGGTGGTCCAGGAAGACGCGCAGCAGCCGGTATTCCGCGCCGCTGAGCGCCACGATGGTGCCGTCGGTGTCCAGCAGATGGCGCGCCGTGGTGTCCAGCCGCCAGTCGCCGAAGGCGATCTCGCGGCTCGGCTCGGTCACCTGGAAGTTGGGCGGCAGCATCCGGGTGCGGCGCAGGATGGCCTTGATGCGCGCCAGAAGCTCGCGCGCCACGAAGGGCTTGACCAGGTAGTCGTCCGCGCCCATCTCCAGACCCAGCACGCGGTCCATGTCGTCGCTGCGCGCCGTCAGCATCAGGATCGGAATGCGGCGGTGCTTGCCGCTGCGCAGTTCGCGGCACAGCACCAGGCCGTCGTCGCCGGGCATCATGATGTCCAGCACGATCAGGTCGACCGTCAGGCTGTCCAGCAGCGACCGCATCTGCCGCCCGTCGGCCGCCAGCGTGACCGTCAGGCCGTTCTTGCGCAGAAAGCCGCCGGCCAGTTCGCGAATCTCCCGATCGTCGTCCACGATCATGACGTGGTCTGTGTGGTCCATTTGCGGATGCCTTCTTGGTGGGTGAGGGCGGCGCGCGCTGCGCGCCGAGGGGTTCAGGAATTCTATCGGCCTAGCGTTCGCCCGGGGGCAGGGGATCGCGGCGCGGACGGCTGTTGGAAATGAGCTGGCATTGGAAGGGCTTGGCGGCCTCGGCGGTAAAGCCGCCAAAGAGCAGCAGCAGGACGGCAAGCAGGCGTTTCATGAGGGGCTCCGGTGCGGGGTGTGAACGGGTTATAGCGCCGGGCCGCTCGCGGAGTGTGTCGTACTGTATACGCCCGGGCGGCGGATACACGCGCTTGAAAAAATCCGCCGATCCGGCACAAGCCGGATACGTGCGGCGGGTGCAATGGGGTCACTTTCCCAAGGACGACCCCCATGGACCTCATCAATACTCCCATCGCGTTGCTTGCCGGCATGCTGACCATTGCGTCGCCCTGCGTGCTGCCTCTGTTGCCCGTGCTGCTGGGCACCTCGCTGGAACGGTCCGGCCGCCTGCGTCCCTTGTTTGTCGTGTCCGGCTTCGTGCTGGCCTTTGCGGGCCTGGGCATCGCGCTCAGCCTGATTTCCAACCTGAATGAACACGTGCACGAGGCCGTGCGCTCGACCTCGATCGTCCTGTTGGCGCTGTTCGGTCTGGCGCGGATCTGGCCCGGCCCTTACGACCGCCTGATCGCCCGCATCGGCGGCCCGCTCCAGCGCCTGTCCGCGGCGGGCGGCACGGGCAGCGGCAATGCAGGCGGCTTCGTGCTGGGCCTGTCCCTGGGCGCCGTATGGACGCCGTGCGCAGGCCCCGTGCTGGCTTCCATTCTGGTGCTGGCGGCCAAGGCGCAGGATCTGGTGCAGTCCAGCACGTTGCTGCTGGTGTTCGCCATCGGCGCGGGCGTGCCCATGCTGGTGATCGCCTACGGCGGGCAGGCCATCGCCACCCGCGTGCGTGGCCTGTCGCGCTACACGCACCGGTTGCAGCAAGGCTTCGGCGTGCTGCTGGTCCTGACCGCCATCGCCATCTACTTCCAGTACGACGTCCTGGCCTACGCCTGGATCACCAACCTTTTCGCCTGACCTTCAAGGAGTTCGCCATGTTTGCCATGTTCAAGAAGATAGCCCTGGGCGCGCTGATTGCCGCCTCTCTTATGCAAGGCGCCGCGCAGGCCGCGCCGGCGCAGGCCCCGGAATTCACGGGAATCGAAAAATGGCTCAACAGCGAGCCGCTGACCATGGAATCGCTGCGCGGCAAGGTCGTGCTGGTGGATTTCTGGACGTACACCTGCATCAACTGCATCCGCACGCTGCCGTACGTCACGAGCTGGCACCAGAAGTACAAGGACCAGGGCCTGGTCGTCGTGGGCGTGCACACGCCGGAGTTTCCGTTCGAGCGATCCACGCCCAATGTCGAAAAGGCGCTGCAACGCTTCGGCATCACCTATCCGGTGGCGCAGGACAACCGCTACGCCACCTGGACCGCCTATCGCAACCAGTACTGGCCCGCGGCCTACCTGATCGACAAGCAAGGCAAGGTGGTCTACACCCACTTCGGCGAGGGCCGGTACAAGGAAACCGAGGCCGAGATCCAGCGGCTGCTGGCCCAACCCGGCTGAGCCGGGGCCAGACCCCGCGCAAACCAGATATGCGATCCCGCGCATAGCCCCGGCCCGGTCCGGCGCCTACCATGCTGCAAACACAAGAACGAAGTTTGGAGACAGCATGAAAATCGCAAGTGCGCTGACCGCGGCCGGGCTTTGCCTTGGCATGGGGCTGATTTCCGCGGCGGGTGCCGCGTCCACCTATCCCGACCGGCCCGTGCGGCTGGTCGTTCCGTTTCCGGCGGGCGGGGCCACCGACCTGATGGCCCGCGCCCTGGCGCAGGGGCTGGGCGAAAAACTGGGCCAATCCGTCGTGGTGGAGAACCGGGGCGGCGCCGGCGGTGCGATTGGCGCCGAGGCGGTGGCCAACGCCGCGCCGGACGGCTACACCTTGCTGTACTCGACCATGGGTGTGCTGACGATCAACCCCACGCTGTACGCCAAGCTGCGCTACGACCCGCAGAAGAGCTTTGCGCCGATCGCGATGACCAACCTGACCGCAAACTTGCTTGTGGTGAACCCGGCGCTGCAGGTGAACTCGGTCGCGGAGCTTGCGGAGCTGGCCCGCAAAAAGCCGGGCGAGCTGACCTTCAGTTCCTCGGGCAGCGGCACCACCAGCCATCTGTCGGGCGAGATGTTCAAGTCCACGGCTGGCGTGGATATCCGCCACATCCCGTACAAGGGCACGTCTGGGGCGATCAACGACTTCATGGCCGGACGCATCTCGATGATGATCGACACCTCGTCCAACTTTGTCGAACAGGTCAAGCAGGGCAAGGTCAAGGCGTTGGGCGTGACCAGCCGCCAGCGTCTGGCGGCGTTGCCCGACGTGCCCGCCATCTCGGAGTCGCCGGGCTTCGAATCCTTCGAAGTCAGCTTGTGGTCAGGCGTGCTGGCGCCCGCGGGCACGCCGCGCCCGATCATCGACCGGCTGAATGCGGACATCAAAAGCGTGATGCTGGCGCCGCAGATGGTCGAGCGCATGGCCGGATACGGCATCCAGACAACCTACAGCACGCCCGAGGCGTTTGCCGAACGCATCCGCGCCGATACGCAGAAATGGGCGCGGATCATCGAGGCCTCCGGCGCACGCGCCGACTGAGCGCCAGCCCGTCTCGCCATCACCGCTTTCACGCAAGGACCTGCCATGCCCTCGATGCTTCGAATCCTGCTGACGGCGGCGGCCGCGCTGTCCGTCGTCTCGCTGTCCGCGCCGGCCGCGGCGGCTTATCCCGACCACCCCATCACGCTCATCAATCCTTACGCCGCCGGCGGTCCGGCCGACGTGGTGGCGCGCAGCCTGGCGCGCGCCCTGGAAAAGCGGCTGGGCCAGCCCGTCGTGGTCGAGAACAAGCCGGGCGGGGGCGCGTCCATCGGCACGGGCTTCGTGGCCCGCGCCAAGCCTGACGGCTACACGCTGCTGCTCGGCACCTCGGCCGGCCACGTGGTGACGCCGCTGATGCAGAAGACCACGTACGACGGCATCCAGGCGTTCGAATTCTGTTCGGTGGTGGCGGTGCAGCCCATCATGCTGGTCGTCAACCCGTCGCGCGGCATCAAGACGGTGCAGGCGCTGATCGCCCGCGCCAAGGCCGAACCCGGCAAGCTCAGTTATGGCTCGGCCGGCGTGGGCGGCGCCACGCACCTGGGCGCCGAACTGTTCCAGCAGGCCGCGCACGTGCAGCTCAATCACATTCCCTATGCGGGCGCGTCGCCGGCGATCAATGACGCCGTGGGCGGACAGATCGACCTGGCCATGCTGAACCTGTCGGCCAGCCTGCCGTTCATCCGCCAGGGCCGGCTGGTGCCGCTGGCGTACGCGGCCAGCGAGCGCTCGCCGCTGCTGCCCGATGTGCCGACGCTGGATGAGGCCGGAGTGCCGGGCGCGCAGGCCGCTACGTGGTACAGCCTGGCTGCGCCCGCGGGCACCCCCCCGGACATCGTGCAGACGCTGAGCGATACCGTCCGGCGCGTGAACGACGATCCCGACTACCGCCGCGTGATGCAGGATCAGGCGATATCGTTGATGGCGTTGTCGCCCCAGGACGCCGGCGCTTATGTCCGCAAGGACCGCGCAGACATGCAGCGGCTGCTCGGCACGCTGGGGCTGCTGGCCAAATGACGATCAACCCTCCCGCGCCATGAACTTCGATTTCAGCAAACTGGCCTCGGCCGACGCCTTCAAGCTGCTTTCCAGCGTGGTCGTGCCGCGGCCCATCGCCTGGGTGGTCAGCCAGTCGCCGCAAGGCGCGCGCAACGCCGCGCCGTTCTCGTTCTTTAACGTGGTCAGCAGCGATCCGCCCATCGTCGCGCTGGGCATCGGCCCGCGCGGCGGCCAGTTGAAGGACACCTCGCGCAACATCCTGCAGACCGGGCAGTTCGTGATCAACCTGGTGTCGGCGGAGCTGGTCGAGCAGATGAACCACACCAGCCTGGACTACGACGCCGGCATCGATGAACTGGTGCGCGCCGGCCTGTCCACTGAGCCGTCCCTGATCGTGGCGCCGCCGCGCATCGCGCAAAGTCCCGCGGCGCTGGAGTGCGAGGTCTGGCAGGTGCTGGATGCGGCGCCGCAGCGCGTGATCGTACTGGCGCGCGTGGTGGCGCTGTACCTGCGCGACGACGCCTTGCTCAACGCCGAAAAATTCTACGTGGACACGCCCGCGCTGCGCCTTCTGGGCCGCATGCACGGCGCGGGCTGGTACGCGCACACCAGCGATCTCTTTCAGATGCGCACGCCCGACGCGGCCAACGATCCCGCCGTGCGGCCCGCGCAGGGGCATTGAATGCCCGAGAAGACCTTGAACCCTTTTGGAGCCTGTCGATGAAACTGCATTGGTCGCCGCGATCGCCCTTCGTGCGCAAGGTGATGATCGTCATTCACGAGGCCGGCATCGAGGACCGCGTGACGCTCGTGCGCACGCCGGTCGCGATGGACAAGCCCAACCTGGACCTGGTGCCCGACAATCCGCTCATCAAGTTGCCGACGCTGGTGCTGGACGATGGCCAGCCGCTGTACGACTCGCGCGTGATCTGCGCCTACCTGGACGCGCTGACGGGCTGCGGCCTGTTGCCGGCCGACCCGCAGGCGCGCCTGACCGCCGAACGCCGCCAGGCGCTGGGCGATGGCTTTCTGGACGCGCTGCTGCTGTTCCGCCAGGAACGCAACAAGCCCCAGGCGCGGCAGACGCCCGCGTGGCTGGACGCCTTTGCGCTCAAGACCCGGGCGGTGCTGTCCGCGCTGGAGGCCGAAGCGCCCGCGCTGCAGGCAAGCCGCTTCGACCTGGGCCTGATCGCCATCGGCTGCGCGCTGTCGTACATGGACTATCGTTTCCCGGATATCGCCTGGCGCGACGGCCACCCGGCGCTGGCGGCCTGGCACGCGCGGTTTGCCGCGCGCCCGTCCGTGATGCGCACGCAGCCCGACGAAACCCCGTAACGAGAGGACGAAGATGAGCCGTATCCCGCTGCCCACGCCAGACACCATGACCGACGACCAGAAGCGCGTGTACGAGAAGATCGTCTCCGGTCCGCGCGGACGCCTTGTCGGCCCCTTGCGCGCCGCGCTGCACAGCCCGGAACTGGCCGAGCGCTGGCAGGCGCTGGGCGCGTTGCTGCGCTTTGGCACCAGCCTGGCGCCGCGCGTCAGCGAACTGGCCATTGTGGTGACGGCGCGCCGCTGGAACAGCCAGATCGAATGGCACATCCATGCGCAGGCGGCGCGCGCCGCCGGTATCTCGGACGCCGTGCTGGACGCGATCCAGGCCCGCGAAACGCCCGTGTTCGACAACGCCGACGACGCGGTGGTCTACGAGTTTGCGCGGCAGATCCAGGAGACCGGTCAGGTCGCCCCCGACCTGTATGCGCAGGCCGTCGCGCGGTGGGACGCCGTGGGCGTGGTGGAACTGACCGCCGTGATCGGCTACTACACGATGGTGTCCATGACGCTGAACGCGCACGAGATCCCGATGCCCGACGACGCGCCGCCGCCGCTGGATACGCCGCGCCAAGCGGGCGCGCCGGTGCTGAGCCGGCTTGCGCCCCTGACCGGGAGCCAGCCATGAGCGCCGCCGCAAATCCCGCCGCAGGCGGGCAGGCCCGCGCCTATGTGCCGGACAGCGTGGAAACGCCCCGCATGCCGGTGACGCCGCGCCACGCCCTGCCGGCGGGCGCGTGCGACACGCATTGCCATGTCTTTGGTCCCTACGACCGTTTTCCCCTGCAGCATCCCTCGTCCTACGCCGCGCCGGACGCGCCGGCGTCGCGCTATCTGCGCATGCTGGACACGCTGGGCGCATCGCGCGGGGTGCTGGTGCAGCCGGCGCCCTATGGCACGAACCCGGATGCCTTGCTGGACTCGCTGCGCGAAGGCGCAGGCCGCCTGCGCGGGATCGCGGTGGCGGATCCGTCCGTCACGGACGCACAGCTGCAAGCCTTGCATGACGGCGGCGTGCGCGGCCTGCGCTTCGTCGAGGCGCGCGACCCCGCGGGAAACCTGTTTCCCGGCAGCGTGGGATTCGATCAGGTCGCGGCGCTTGCGCCGCGTATGAAGCAGTTTGGCCTGCACGCGCAGCTGTGGGCGCCGTGCGATACCTATTTGCGCCATCTGCCCGAGCTGGCAAAGCTGGACTTGCCGCTGGTCATCGACCACCTGGGCAGCCTGGTCCCGGCGCGGGGCGAGGCCGATCCGGTGTTCCAGCTGCTGCGCGGGCTGCTGGCCGACGGCAGGATCTGGATGAAGCTGACGGTGTGCCGGGTGGGGGCCGCGCCCGATTATGAAAACGCGCGCTTCATCCACGATGCCTTCACTGCCGCCAATCCGGATCAGGTGCTGTGGGGATCGGACTGGCCCTTCGTGCGCATGGGGGCGGCGGCGCCGTCGGCCGACGCGCTGGTGGACCTGGCGCACGATTGGCTGGGTAATGACGCGCTGCGCAGGCAGGTCTGGGTGGACAACCCCGAGCGTCTGTACGGCTTTGCATAAATACAAGCGGGGGCGCGCTGAGCCCCCGCGCTGAACCCGCACCCTGAACCCACTGGTGGACGCCGCTTACGGGCTGGCGTGCCAGACGCCTTCGCCGCCGATCTCGCGCACCAGCGCCTCGATCTGCGTGGCAACTTCCGTGACCGTGCGTCCGGGACCCTTCGAGCGCGAGAACGCCATCGAGATGATGCGGCTCATCGTGGGATCGCGCAGCGCGGCGATGCTCAGGCGTCCCTCCTGCACTTCCTGCCAGACGGCGTGCAGCGGCAGCACGGTGTACATCTTCTCGTGTTCGACGATGGACTTCATGAGCGGAAGCGAGTCGGCCTCGATCAGGGGCGCGATGGTGATCTTGCGCGCCCGCGCCAGGCCGTCCAGCGCGTTGCGCAGGCCATTGGGCGCGCCGGGCAGGATGAACGGCAGTCCGTCCAGTTGATCGAAGGTGACCTCGCCGGCGTGCGTGCGCGCGTCGCCCGCCGCGCCGACCAGGTAAGAGTCCACGGACGCCAACGCCTGCTCGCCGGGCGGGCATTTGTCGCCGTAGCGGTACAGGATGGCGATGTCCACGCGGCTGTCGGTCAGCCATTCCTCGATCTGGCCGCTGGAGCCTTCCAGAATCTTCAGATGCACCTTGGGAAACTGCTGGCGCAGCCGCGAAAACAGCCGGCGGATAAGCGGGTGCGCGGTCGATGGCAACAGGCCCAGCGTGACCTCGCCGGCAGGTTCGCGGGCCTCGCCGTTCAGTTCCAGTTCAAGCCGTTCGGCGTCGCCCAGCAGCGTTTGCACCAGCGGGAACAGGCGCTCGCCCACTTCCGACAGGTTCACGCCGCGCCCGGTGCGGTTGAAGAGCCGCGCATTGCACTCGCGCTCGAGCGCATTGATGCGGCGGCTCAGCACCGACTGGTCCTGGTCCAGGTACAGCGCCGCGCGCGTGATGCTGCCCAGTTCCGCGATGGCCAGGAAGGCCCGCCATTTATGAAGGTCGGCGGTCAGGTCCAGGCTCAGGCCCGTGGCTTTTGCTGATGGCATGGTCGATGGCGCAGGTCGGCAGTCGTGGGAGTCGGCATAAGCGTACGGCAAAAGCGCAGGGGCATGGCGTTATTGCAGGCCCAGCTTGCCGCGCTTGATGACCTCGCCCCACTTCTTCGATTCTGTCTCCATCAGCGTGCGGTAGGCGTCGGGCGTGGTCGCGAGGGGGATGGCGCCCTGGTCGATCATCTTCTGCCGCAGGACCGGGTCGGCCAGGGATTTTGCAATCGCGTCGGACATCTTGTCGACGATGTCCTTGGGCGTGCCGGTGGGCGCGATGACGCCGTAGTTGGATTCCACGATGATGCCGGGAAAGCCGGCCTCCTTGGTGGTGGGTACGTCGGGCAGGCCCTCGAAGCGTTCCGGGCTGGCCACGGCCAGCGCGCGCAGCTTGCCCGCCTTGATGAAGCCCAGCGCGGCCGAGGCATCGCCGGGGAACATCTGCACCTCGTTGGACAGCAGCGCGGTCACCGCGGGCGCGGCGCCTTTGTAGGGCACGTGCATGATGTCGATGCCGGTCTGCTGCTTGAGCAGTTCGCCGCCCAGGTGCGGGGTGGTGACATTGCCGGCCGAGCCGTAGTTGTATTTGCCGGGGTGCTTTTTGGCGCTGTCGACAAAGGCGGCCAGGGTGGTATCCGGCAACGACGGGTTGACCATGATGACCTGCGGAATGCGCGCGACCAGCGACACGTACTGGATCTTGGACACGTCGTACGGCACCTTCATGACGTGGGGCAGTCCGGTGATGGCGCCCGGCACGCCAAAGCCGAACGTGTTGCCGTCGGGCGTGGCGCGCACGGTGGCGTCCACGCCGATGGTGCCGCTGGCGCCGGCCTTGTTCTCGATCACGATGGTCTGGCCCAGGCGCTCGCCCAGCGACGGCGCAAGCAGGCGCGCCAGGTTGTCCACCGAGCCGCCGGGCGGGTAGGGCACGATCAGCCGGATCGGCTGGCTTGGCCACGGTTGGGCCGCGTGGGCGGCGGGCGCGGCGGCGCCGCCCAGGATCATTGCCGCCACCGCCAGTACGGTTGCTTTTTTCATGTGTCTCTCTCCGGTTGCGCCGGCTCGGGCCGGCGCGTTGTCATTGTCAGGCGCCTTGCAGGCCCAGAACCTGTTTGGCGTAGATGTTGCGCTGGATCTCGTTGGTGCCGCTGAAGATGGTGGCCGCGAGCGCATTGACGTAGGGCGCCAGCGCCTGCACGCCGCCATTGCCATAGCCCAGGCGCATCGCCGCGCCGCCGTATTCCTCGGCGATCTGGATCAGCAGGGCGCCCAGCCGCTCGTGCGTCTCGGTGGCCCAGATCTTGAGCAGCGACAGTTCCGGCGGCAGCGGGCGGCCGGCCTTGGCCATGTCCGCAAACACGCGGTACATCGCGGTCAGGTCGGCGCTGTCCAGCCGCAACTCGGCCAGCCGGTCGGTGAACGCCGGATCGGCCAGCAGGCCGCGCTGGCGCGCCAGGCTGAAGATCTGCTGCAGGGCGTGGCTGGCGTGCTTGGGGCTGCCGCTGAACAGGCGCTCAAACCCCAGCAGCGCCTTGGCGATGCCCCAGCCCGCGTTCAGTTCGCCGACCACATTGCCGCGCGGCACGCGGACCTGGTCGAAGAAGACCTCGCAGAACTCCTCGTGGCCCGACAGCGTGCGGATCGGCCGGCGGCTGACGCCCGGACTATTCAGGTCCACCAGCAGGAAGCTGATGCCGGCCTGTTTCTTCACGGTCTTGTCGGTGCGCACCAGCATGAACATGTGCGTCGCGTCCTGCGCCAGCGTGGACCAGGTCTTCTGGCCGGTGACCACCAGCTCGTCGCCGTCGATCACCGCCTCGCAGCGCAGCGAGGCCAGGTCCGATCCGGCGTCCGGTTCGGAGTAGCCCTGCGCCCACACCGCCTCGCCGGACAGGATGCCCGGCAGAAACCGCGCGCGCTGCGCGTCGGTGCCGTAGCGGATGAGGATGGGGCCCAGCATGACCAGGCCCTGGTCCGGCGCGCGCGCCACGCCGTAGCGTTCGGCTTCTTCGATAAACGCGATCTGCCGGGCGGGCGACAGCGCCATGCCGCCATGCTCGCGCGGCCACGACGGCGCAATCCACCCTTGCCGCGACAAGGTGAAGTACCACGCCTTGATCTCGTCCCAATGCAGCCGCCACGGCACGTGCCGCAGATGATCGGGGTAATGCGCGCGAAAGAACCGGCGCAGCAGCTTGCGGAACGCCGCTTCCGGCATGGCGTTCCAGTCTGCGTCGCGCGGGAACTCGGTGGCGTCGTTGCCGTCGGCGGCTTCCTCAGCCGTATCGTCCGTCTCCGGTGCCGGGTCGGCCGCCAGCACGCCATAACGCTGGCGATGCGCCGTGGCGTTGCCCAGCCAGGCGGCCAGGTGCAGGGCGCTGCGGAAATACAGGCTGACGTCGCATTCGTCGGTGTAGCCGATGGCGCCATGCAGCTGGATGGCCAGCCGCGCCGCGTCGACGCCGGCGCGTGCGGCGCGGGCCTTTACCCGGCTGGCCGCCGCCTTGCGCGCCTTGACGTCGCCCGGCGCCGCGGCAATGGCGTTCAGCGCGTCCAGCAGGCTGTTGGACGCCAGCTCGACCTGCAGGGTCGCGTCCACCAGACGGTGCTGCAGCGCCTGGAACGACGAGAGCGTCTGGCCGAACTGCTTGCGCGTGTTCAGGTAGGCCACCGAATCGGCCAGCACCTGCCGCGCGATGCCCACGAGTTCCGCGGACTGCATCAGGCGGCCGTAGTCCAGCGCCTCGTCAACCGCGTCCAGCACGCCCTCGCGCGCCAGCAGCGCCTCGCCGCCAACCACCGCGGACTCGATCGTCAGATGGCAGGCCGGCGAGCCGTCCGCGCGTTCGTGCGTCTGCACCGTGACGCCGGGCGTGCCGGCGGGCAGATGGAAGAGCGCAGACCCGGTTTCGCCATCGGCCGTGACAAGCCAGCCGTCCACGTCCGCGCCGGGGACGACGTGGCGCTTTTCGCCGTTCAGCACATAGGCGCCTTCGCGCGCGGTGAACGTGACGCCGAACGCCCCGGCGGATTCGCCGGCCTCAAGCTGCCCTTCGGTTTCCTGCCAGGCGAGGCCCACCACTTTTTCACCGGCGCACAAGGCTTGCAGCATCGCGTCCCGAATGGCGGCATCGCCCGCCGGGGTGATGCGCGCCAACAGCGCCGTGCTGAGCACGCCCGCCCCGACGAGGGGCTCGGGCAATTGGGCGCGGCCCGCTTCCTCCAGCACGGCGGCCATGGCGTGCCAGCCCAGTCCCAGACCGCCCAGCGCTTCGGGCACGCTCATGCCCAGCCAGCCGACGGCGGCTATTTCCTGCCAGTACGCGCGGTCGCCGCCCGGGGTGCGGCGCTTGCGTTGCCGCTGGTCGCGGCGCTGCAGAAAGTCGCGCGCGCTGTCGCGGATTTCCTCGATCAGTTCGTGGTCGGCGGCGCTCATACGATGCCCTCGGCGTGCAGCTGCGCGATCGCCGCGTCGGTCAGGCCCAGCTCTGCGCGCAGGACGTCGGCCGTGTGCTCGCCCAGCATGGGGGGCGGCAATCCCAGTGCGATGGGCGTGCCGGAAAAATGAATGGGATTGCGCACAACCGGCATGCTGCCCAGCGCCGGATGCGTCACGCTGCCCAGCACTTGGCGATGCCGCACCTGCGGATCCTCGAACACCTGATCCATGGTGTAGATCGGCCCGCAGGGCACATTGGCGGCTGCCAGCGCCTGGTTCCAGTCCGCCACCGTGCGCGTCAGCATCGCCGGCTCGATCTGGCGGGACAGATCGGCCTGCGCCGCGGCGCGCTTGGGGTTGGTGTCAAAGCGCGGATCGGCGGCCAGGTCGGGCAGGCCGATCACGTTGCAGAAGCTGCGGAACTGCGAGTCGTTGCCCACCGCCACCATCAGGTGCCCATCGCGGCACTCGAAGGCGCGGAACGGCGCGGTGATCTGCGAGGCCGATCCCATGCGGGCGGGCAGCTGGCCGCTGGCCAGGTAGTTCATGCCGATGTGCGAGATGGCCGCGATCTGCGCGTCCAGCAGCGCCAGGTCGATGTGCTGGCCCACGCCGGAGATCTGGTCGCGGTGCCGCAGCGCGGCAAGAATGGCCGCCACCGCATAAAAACCCGCGGTCAGGTCCGACACGGAATAGCCCGCCTTGACCGGTCCCGCCCCGGGCTCGCCGTCCGGCACGCCGGTCACGCTCATCAGGCCGCTCATGGACTGAAAGATCGGATCGTAGCCCGGCAGATGGCTGTAGGGCCCGGTCTGGCCGAAGCCGGTGATCGAGCAATACACCAGCCGCGGATTCACTTCCGACAGCGAAGCATAGTCCAGCCCGTAGCGCTTCAGGTCGCCCGCCTTGAAGTTCTCGATGACGATGTCGGCCTTCTGCGCAAGCTGGCGCACCAGCGCCTGGCCTTCGGGGCGCGAGATATCGAGCGTCACGGATTTCTTGCCGCGGTTCATCGCGACGAACGAAGAGGTCTCCCGGCTGGGCTTGCCGTCGCGGTCCGGCATGGGATAGCCCTGGTGCCGCACGTCGTCGCCGCGTCCGGGGCGCTCCACCTTGATGACCTCGGCGCCGAAGTCGGCCAGCATCTGCGCGGCCCACGGCCCGGAAAACACGCGGCTCAGGTCCAGGACCTTCACGCCTTCCAATGCACTGGTCATGGCTGCTCCCGTTATTTGCCCTGGAACACCGGCGCGCGCTTTTCCAGGAAGGCGCGGCGCGCCTCCTGCGCGTCCTCGGTCTTGGCGATGGCCGCCGTCATGTCCTGTTCGTAGCGGTAGCCGTCGCGCAGGCTCATGTCTTCGATGGCGTTGAGCGTCTGCTTGGCCAGCACGGACGCCAGCGGGCTCTTGCTGGCCAGCTCGCGCGCCAGTTCCATTGCGCGGTCCATCAGTGCCTCGGCGGGGACGCTGGCCTCGACGATGCCCAGCCGGTAGAGTTCGTCGCCGTCGACGCGCAGACCCGTCAGCATCATGCGGCGCAGACGCGAATGGCCAAAGAGCCGCATGCCGTGGCGGCCGCCGCCCAGCAGCCCGACGTTGATTTCCGGCAGGCCCACGACCGCGGTGGAGGCGGCGATCAGGATGTCGCACGAGGCCACGATGGCCAGGCCCGCGCCCAGTGCCGCGCCGTTGATCGCGCCCACCACCGGCTTGGCGCACTCGCGGATCGCATGAAAGCATTCCCGCGTGCGGCGCGAGTGTTGCGGCAGGTCGCCCGGCCCCTTGATGGTGGCCGCGCGGTTCTTCAGGTCGGCGCCCGCGCAGAACGTCTTGCCCTGGCCCGACAGCACCACTGCGCGCACCTCAGGCGTTTCCGAAATGCGGTCCAGCACCCAGGACAGCTCGTTCATCATCTCGGTGCTGAGCGCGTTGACGGGCGGGTTGGACAGCAGGATGGTGGCAACGCCGTCGGTGATCGCGACGTCCAGCGCCGTGTACGGCCCGGCCAGGTTCTCCGGCATGCTCATGTCTCTCTCCTTTGTTGTTCAGATGATCTTGCGGTCGCGATAGTCCTGGATCTGCTCGGCGGACAGGCCCAGCTCGGCCAGCACGTCGGCGGTGTGCTGGCCCAGCAGCGGCGGCGCGGCATCGGCGCGCAGCGCCGAGCTGCCGAATCGCAGCGGGTTCATCACCTGCGGCACCGAGCCGGCGGCCGGATGCGGCAGGCGGCGCAGCATGCCGCGGTGCACGACCTGCGGGTCTTCGAAGACCTCGGGCACGGTATTGATCGACCCCGCCGGCACGCCCGCTTTTTTCAGCGCGGCCAGCCAATGGGCGCGCGGCTGGGTAGCAAAGATGGCGTCCAGCACGGGATCCAGCGTGTCCTGATTGCGCACGCGCTGACTGTTGGTGATGTAGCGCGGGTCGTGCGCCAGTTCGGGCTTGCCCAGCATCTCGCACAGCGTGGCGAACTGCCCGTCGTTGCCCACCACGATGACGATGTCGCCGTCGGCGCAGGCAAACGTGCGTTGCGGCTGGATGTTCGGGTGCGCGGTGCCCGTGCGGCGCGGCACCTTGTTGCCCAGCAGGAAGTTCATCGCCTGGTTGGCCAGCAGGCCCACCTGCACGTCCAGCATGGCGACGTCGATGTACTCGCCCTTGCCAGTCTGCGCGCGGCGCAACAGCGCGGCCACGATGCCCAGCGCGGCGTACACGCCGGTGGTCAGGTCCACGATCGGCACGCCCACCTTCTGGGGACCGCCGCCGGGGCGGTCGTCGCGTTCGCCCGTGACGCTCATCAGGCCGCCCATTGCCTGGATCAGGAAGTCGTAGGCGGGTTCGGCGGCGCGCGGTCCGGTCTGGCCGAAGCCGGTGACCGAGCAGTACACCAGGCGCGGATTGATCTTGGACAGCGACTCATAGTCCAGCCCCATGCGCGCCAGCGTGCCGACCTTGTAGTTCTCCAGCACCACGTCCGCGTCGCGGCACAGGTCCTTGACCAGCGCCTGGCCCTCGGGCGTCTGCAGGTCCAGCGTGATGGAGCGCTTGCCGCGGTTGGTGGCAATGAAATAGGCGCCGTCCCGGGTGTCCTGGCCGTCTTCATCCTTCAGGAACGGCGGGCCCCAGGTGCGCGTGTCGTCGCCCTGGCCTGGCCGCTCGACCTTGATGACGTCAGCGCCCAGGTCGGCCAGGATCTGGCTGGCCCACGGACCGGCCAGGATGCGGCTCAGGTCCAGCACTTTGAGATTCGATAACAGCGGCTGCAAAGCCTTCTCCTTGACTGCGGTATGTGCAGGCAGTCTAGGAGTTGGCGGGCGCCGCGGGAGGGGCCCGCGGGCGCAAAGCTGTTATGCGGTTCGGGCCGTCACAGCGGCGGCAGGGTGTCCTGCACGCCGGGCGGGTGCGGCGGCGTCAGCGGCCGGTATCGGGATAGTTTGGCCCCGCGTCACGGAAGCCGCCGGTGCTGTAGGGATTGACCGCGCCGGGGTGGGGCGGTCCGCCGGGGCCAGTGCCGCAGCCGGCAAGGAGCAGTGCGGCGGCAACGAGAGAAAGCAGGCGCGTCGGGAAGGATTTCATAAAGGTCTCCTGCGGCTGCCCCTCAGCAGGCGCGTTACTCGCAGCGTATGGGCAGGATTATAGGCCTGCCGTCTTCGCCTTGATCCGCGGTTTCGCGCAGCGTGCGCGATAGTCGTTCACCGCATCGGAATCCGCGGGCAGGAAGTACGGGTGCGGGTATCCCGCCTCCCGCAAGGCGGTGTGCATGCGCACGCCCCACACGCATTCGCGCTGCGCCTCGTCCCACAGCCGCGTGGCCTGGTCCCGTTGCCCGCTACGCCACAGCGCAAGGCCGTAGTCGGCCACCATCTCCTCGTCGCGCGGCAGGTCGCGGTACGCCGTGTGCATCAGGCGCAGGCCATCGGCGGTCTGCCCGCGCAGGGCCAAAATCCACCCCAGCGTGCCCTGGTTGTACGGACGCGGGCCGACGCGGTCGAGCGAGCGGCGGGCCTGCTCCTCGGCTTGCGGCAGGTAGTCCGGGAAATCCGCCAGGTAATAGGCCGTGTTGTTCGCCAGGTCCACCGCGCCGGTGGCACGCGCCCCGCGTTTGCCGGCCGCACTGTCCTGCAGGACGTTCGACTCCTGCAGCACCAGATCCGGCATGCCCAGCAGCCGCGCCACGTCCAGCCGCTTGCGCCGCTCGCCCGGGTCGACGGGCTTGAACATGTCCGGAAATGGCCGCTGGCGTGCCTGCAGCAGCCAATGGCGCGCCAGGCTGGGCTGGCCGGCGGCCAGCAGCAGCCGCGCCAGGTCCAGCTTCTGGTCGGCGCTGCGGGTGCAGCGCATGCCGTCGATCAGGGCGCGGGCGCCCTCGGCGTCGTTCCGGGCGAACGCGCGGTTGACGGCGTCCAGCTCGGCAAAGCACGGCCCGTCGCGCGTGACTTGCGCGTCGATGTGCAGCGAGATCGCACCGGCCGGCACGTCGTGGCTGAAGTAGGCCGTCGCGCCCTGGCGGTTGGTGTAGCCCAGGTCCACCCAGGCTTCGCCCCAGCGCTGGCGCATGGTCATGATGTACGGCCAGCCGGGCAAGGGCTCCGGGGAGCCGCTGCTGTGCAGCTGAAAGAAGTGGCCCCACGGGCCATCCCCGATGCGGCGGATAAGGGTGAAGTCGTCCTCCGCGTGCGGCAGCGTCGTCCGGATCGGCGCCGTGCGTCCCTCGCCATCCGTGATGCCGTGCAGGATGCCGTCGCCGGAAGGCGTATCGAGGATGGCGTCGTCCTTGCCGGTGACGAAGGCGCGGTACGGCGTGTGGGGCGCGGGGGCGGCGCGCTTGCCATCCCACAGGGTCAGCGTCAGGCTGCGCGTGGTGCGCAGGGTGTCAGCCGCAGGCGCCGCCGGGGTGCCGGATACCGCTTGCGCGGCATCCTGGCCCGCGGCGTGCGCGGCCGGACCGGTCAGCCACGCTGCGGCGGCCAGGCATGACGCCGCGGCCCCCATGCGCCAATCTGCGCGGGCCGGGATGAGGCGGCGATGGAAAGTGGCGGGTTGTCCGGAACGTTGCTGCGGGTGCTTCATGGAGACTGCCAGTGGCGCCGGGCGCGGCGGGCGCCACGGCGGTATGGGGTGACCTGCGGGGCAGGGCGCCGCCTTGCGGGCGCGAGGCGGATTGTGCATCACAAACCTGTTTCACGCCCCGCCCGGCGCTCGGCAGAAACGTATGGCATCCTCCCGCCACGCCTTTGCCGCCATCCGCTCATGCCCAAACTCCTAGCGCGAACTCTCGACCTGCTTCTCCTGTCCTTCGCCGCCGCGCTGTTCGGCGCTTGCCTGACGTCCGTGCTGACGACCGGCGCCTATGGCTGGGTCGTCCCCGTCGCGCCTTACCTGTACGGTGTGCGCGACTTCTACGCCGAGGCCGTCCTGGCCGGGCTGGCGGGCGTCATCGTGCTGATCCTGGCCGAGCGCCCGGCCCGGCTGCGGCGATCCACCACCTGGCGCCTGCTGGCGACCTTTGCCGCGGCCCTCGTTGCCCTGTATCTGGCGCCGCCGTCGCCACAGGTGTTTGGCAACACTTGGGCGCCCGGCGAGGCGACACGCGAGCTGTTCCTGGCGCAATGGCCCATGGTGCTGCCCATTGCGGCGGCGGCAACCGCGCTGCGGTGGGGATTGCACCGGGTTTTGCGCTAGGATTGTCGTCACCCAACCCCGCCTGCCCCGGAGAAACCCCGCATGTCCTCCCTAGACGACTTTGCCATCACCAAGAAGTGGCCCGCACAGCACCCCGACCGCATCCAGCTTTATTCGCTGCCGACGCCCAACGGCGTGAAGGCGTCGATCATGCTGGAAGAGACGGGTCTGCCCTACGAGGTCCACCGTGTCGCCTTCGATACCAAGGATCAGTTCACGCCCGAGTTCCTGTCGCTCAGCCCGAACAACAAGATTCCGGCCATCCTCGACCCGAACGGGCCGGACGGCAAGCCGCTGGGCCTGTTCGAGTCCGGCGCGATCCTGGTTTACCTGGCCAGCAAGGCCGGCCAGTTCATTCCGGCCGACGCGGCCGGACGCTTTGAAACGCTGCAATGGGTGATGTTCCAGATGGGCGGCATCGGACCGATGTTCGGCCAGCTGGGCTTTTTCCATCGGTTCGCGGGCAAGGACTACGAGGACAAGCGGCCGCGTGACCGTTACGTCGACGAGTCCAAGCGCCTGCTGACGGTGCTGGACCAGCGCCTGCAAGGGCGCGACTGGGTGATGGGCGACCAGTACACCATCGCCGATATCGCAATCTTTCCCTGGGTGCGCAACCTGGTGGGGTTTTACGACGCCGGCGATCTCGTCGGCTTTTCGTCGTTCAAGAACGTCGCGCGCGTGCTGGACGCCTTCGTTGCGCGCCCGGCGGTCGCCAAGGGACTGACCATCCCGGGCTGACCCATGGAACTGCGCCAGCTTCGTTACTTTGTGCGGGTGGTCGAGGCAGGCAGCATCGGCCGGGCGGCCATGTCGATCGGCATGGTCACCTCGGCGCTCAGCCAGCAGATCAGCCGCCTTGAAGGCGAGCTGTCCACGCGCCTCTTGCAGCGCAGCGCCAGCGGCGTCGTCCCCACGGACGCGGGGCTGGCGTTCTTCCGGCAGGCGCAACTGGCCCTGCGCCACGCCGACGACGCCGTCCAGGCCGCCCAGCAGGCGCGGCTGGCGGGCCACGTCAGCGTCGGCCTGCCGTCCACCACGGCCGCGGTGCTGGGGGCGCCGTTCCTGCAGGCTATGAACGAGCGCTACCCCGATATCCGGCTGCATCTGGTCGAGGCGCTGTCCGGGCATCTGACCGACATGCTCAACGGCCGCCTGCTGGACCTGGCCATCGTGTTCCACGCCGAATCCGCGCGCCGCTGGAGCGTGATGCCGCTGCTGGACGAACCCCTGTTCCTGTTCGCCCGGCCCGACATGCCCGGCGTGCCGTTTGGTGACACGACGCGGCTGGAGGCAATTGCCGAACTGCCGCTGGTGCTGCCCAGCGGCCGCCACGGCCTGCGGGCGCTGGTCAACAACGCGTTCCAGCAATTGGGGCGCACGCCCCGGGTGGTGGCCGAGGTCGACGGCCTGTCGCTGCTCATGGACGTGGTGCGGCAGGGCGGGGCGGCCACGATCCAGCCCAGCTCGGCCACCGCGCGCATCGCACCCGGCCAGTTGCAGATGGCCCGTATTGACGATGCCCACCTGTTTCGCTCCAACCTGCTCGCCAGCCTGTCGGACGAGGAACTGTCGCCCGCGGCGCTGGCCGCCCGCCTGGTCATGGCCGATGTCTCCCGCACCCTGGCGCGGGAGGGCAAATGGGCGGTGGTGACTCTTCACGAATCGTGAACACCCGTTGACGCCCGCCTGATATCGCAGCGTCGCGCCGCTGCGTAGAGTCTGCCCCTTGAACTGGGGAAGATGGCATGGTTGACGTCTTGGTTATTGGTGGGGGCAATGCGGCGCTGTGCGCGGCCCTGATGGCGCGCGAAGCCGGCGCCAGCGTGCTGCTGCTGGAAGCGGCGCCAAAGGAATGGCGGGGCGGAAACTCGCAGCACACGCGCAACCTGCGCTGCATGCACGATGCGCCGCAGGACGTGCTGATCGACGCGTATCCCGAAGAAGAATACTGGCAGGACCTGCTCAAGGTGACGGGCGGGCAGACCAACGAACACCTGGCGCGGCTGGTCATCCGCGAATCCTCCACCTGCCGCGACTGGATGCGCCGCCACGGCGTGAACTTCCAGCCGCCGCTGTCGGGCGCGCTGCACGTGGCCCGCACCAATGCGTTCTTCATGGGCGGCGGTAAGGCGCTGGTCAATGCCTATTACCGCAGCGCCGAAGCGCTGGGCGTACAGGTCCGCTACAACGCGCCGGTCGATTCGCTGGAGCTGGACAATGGCCGTTTCGTGGCCGCGCGCATCGGCGCCGAACGCATCGAGGCCCGTGCCTGTGTGCTGGCCGCGGGCGGCTTCGAGTCCAACCGCGAATGGCTGCGCGAGGCCTGGGGCCAGAACGAGCGCGGCGAGTGGCCGGCCGACAACTTCCTGATCCGCGGCACGCGCTTCAACATGGGCGTGCTGCTCAAGTTCATGCTGGACGCCGGCGCCGACGGCATCGGCGATCCTTCGCAATCGCACTGCGTGGCGATCGACGCCCGCGCGCCGCTGTACGACGGCGGCATCTGCACGCGCATCGATTGCGTGTCGCTGGGTGTGGTCGTCAACCGCGACGCCGAGCGCTTCTACGACGAAGGCGAGGACTTCTGGCCCAAGCGCTACGCGATCTGGGGCCGCCTGACCGCCATGCAGCCCGGCCAGATCGCCTATTCCATCATCGACGCCAAGGCGATCGGCCGCTTCATGCCGCCCGTGTTTCCGGGCGTGAAAGCCGACACGCTGCCCGAACTGGCCGAAAAGCTGGGCCTGGATCCGGCCACCTTCGCCAAGACCATCGGCGACTACAACGCCGCCTGCCGCGTGGGCAAGTTCGACCACACGGCGCTGGACGATTGCCATACCGAAGGTGTGACGCCCGCCAAGACGCACTGGGCGCGGCCGATCGACACCGCGCCGTTCTACGGCTATGCGCTGCGTCCCGGCATCACCTTTACGTACCTGGGCCTGAAGGTGGACGACACCGCCGCGGTCCGGTTCAACGACACGCCCAGCGACAACCTCTTTGTCGCCGGCGAAATGATGGCCGGCAACGTGCTGGGCAAGGGCTATACCGCCGGGGTGGGCATGTCCATCGGCACGGCATTTGGCCGCATTGCCGGCACCCGCGCCGCGGCGGCGGCGCTCAGCCAGAAACATGCGGGAGCACACCATGAAGCAGCTTGAAGCCCTGGCCCGCGAGGCGCAGTCCTTTTCCAGCAGTCAGACGGGTTCAACGCCTGCCCAGCCCGCGGCCCCGGCCGAGCAGCCGGTGCGCTTTCATGCCCGGGGCGCCAAGCCGCTGACCGAAACGCTGACCGGCGACGAAACCGAAGTGGCGCGCGTCATGCAGATCTGCAACGCCTGCCGCTACTGCGAAGGCTTCTGTGCGGTGTTTCCCGCCATGACCCGCCGCCTGGAATTCGGCAAGGCGGACCTGAACTACCTGGCCAACCTGTGCCACAACTGCGGCGCCTGTCTGCACGCGTGCCAGTACGCGCCGCCGCACGAATTCGCCGTCAACGTGCCGCAGGCCATGGCCAAGGTGCGGATGCAGACGTACACCGATTACGCGTGGCCCGCCGCGCTGGGCACGCTGTACAAGCGCAATGGCCTGGCGCTGTCGCTGGCCACGGCCGCTGGCCTGGCGCTGTTCCTGGTGGTGGCGGTGGTGATGGCGGGTGGCCTCTTCCATGAACCGATGGCCGGCAATTTCTACGCCGTCTTTCCGCACAACACGCTGGCGCTGATGTTCGGCGTGGTGTTCGGCTTTTCGATGCTGGCGCTGGCGGTGGGGGTGACCCGCTTCTGGCGCAACGTCAGCCCGGGGGCGGCCTCCGGTGCGGCGGTGGCCGAGGCGGCGCACGACGCGCTGCGGTTGCGCTACCTGGACGGCGGCCACGGCAAGGGCTGCAACAACGCCGATGATGCCTTCACGCTGTGGCGCCGGCGGTTCCACCATTTCACGTTCTACGGTTTCATGCTGTGCTTTGCGGCCACCTGTGTCGCCACGCTGTACCACTATCTGCTGGGCCAGCAGGCGCCGTATCCGATCCTGAGCGCGCCCGTGCTGCTGGGCACCGCGGGCGGCATTGGCCTTCTGATCGGGCCGGCCGGGTTGCTGTGGCTGAACGTCAAGCGCCATCCGCTGCAAGGTGACGCGGCGCAAAAGCCGATGGACCGTGGCTTCATCGTGCTGCTGTTTTTGACCAGCGCGACGGGCCTGGCTCTCTTGGCCGGCCGCGATGGCAGCGCAATGGCGCTGCTGCTGGCGGTCCACCTGGGCGTCGTGATGGCGTTGTTTCTGACCTTGCCCTACGGCAAGTTCGCGCATGGCATCTATCGCTCGGCCGCGCTCTTGAAGTGGTCCATCGAGAAACGCCAGCCCAACAAGCTGCAGCTCGGTTCGGACTGACCGGACCGGCCTTATCGCCAGCTTGACGGTGCCCGCACGAGGCGCCGCAGCCGGCCACAACCCTGGAGACATCAATGTTCCGCACTCGTTTGCTGGCGCGCTGCGCGCTGGCCGCCTGTCTGACGCCCGCCCTGCCTGCGGCGATGGCGCAAACCTATCCCGCCAAGCCGATCACGCTGGTCGTGCCCCATTCGGCCGGCGGCACGTCCGACATTCTGGCGCGCACCGTCGCTGCCGAAGCCGCCAAGACGCTGGGCCAGACCATCGTGATCGACAACAAGGGCGGCGCCAACGGCACCATCGCCGCCAAGCAGGTGGCCTCGTCCGCGCCGGACGGCTATACGCTGCTGCTGGCCACCGCCAGCACGCACGGCATCAACCCGTCGCTCTATTCGCGCATTTCCTACGACGCGGTCAAGGACTTCACGCCCGTCACGCTGCTGGCCACCGTGCCCAACGTGCTGGTCGTCGGCCCCAACGTCAAGGCCGGCAACGTGCAGGAACTCATCGCCTTCATCCGGTCGCAAGGCGACAAGACCAACATGGGCTCGGCAGGCGCCGGCACGCCGGGGCATCTGGCGGGCGAGATGTTCAAGAGCGAAGCCAAGCTCCAGTTCACGCACGTGCCCTACAAGGGCGGCAGCCCCGCCATCACCGATCTCATCGGCGGCCAGATCGATTTCATGTTCACCACCATTCCGGGCGTGCTGCCGCACGTAAAGGCAGGATCGCTGCGTGCCCTGGCCGTGACCTCGCCGGAGCGCTCGTCCGCGATGCCGGACGTGCCGACGATGGCCGAGTCCGGCCTGCCCGGCTTCCAGGCGGTGTCCTGGCACGGCATCGTCGCGCCGGCCGGCACGCCGGACGCGGTGGTGGCGCGGCTGAACCAGGCGCTGACCGGCGCGCTGGCGGCGCCCGAGGTCAAGCAGCGTCTGCTGGAAGAGGGCGCGCGCGCCTCCGGCGTGAACACGGCGGAATTCGGCAAATTCATCCAGACCGAGATGGCGGCCTGGGCCAAGGCGGTCAAGGATTCGGGCGCCACGGCCAACTGACCGGCAGGGCGGTCCCCGCGGGCCGCTTTTTTCCCGACGACGAGCATGCCGATCGGCACGCGGGCGCCATGCTAGGATGCCCCGCATGCTGATCGCCGCCCTGCTGACCTCGCTGGCTCTCACCTCGGGCCACGCCGTTGAATACGACCTCGCGTGCTTCTTTGCGGACAGGCAGGCGCAAGGCTCGCTGGAACACGTCGAGCACTGTGCCCGCGCCACGAAGGACAGCGTCGAGTTCCGGCCCGCCGTGCTGGCGCGCATGGATTTCGGCGACGATGGCCTGTCGCCCGCCACGGCCAACGGCTCGTGGCACTGGGTGCGGCCCGACGGACGCGCCGTGGCCGTGGTCACGTTCGACAACAGCGCCGACGACTTCGAGGAAGGCCTCACCCGCGGTCCTTGGGCCGGCGGCATGGCCTACTACGACAAGCAGCTCAACCGCGTGCTGGCCACGCCCTACGATTGGGTCGACCGCTTCGAGGGCGGCCTGGCCGCGGTCTGCAAGGGCTGTCGCATCGAGCGCACGCGCGACGGCGAACACAGCGTCGTGAAGGGCGGAGAATGGGGCGCCATCGACCGTCAGGGCCGGCTGGCGCTGCCCATGCGGCCGGACGCGATCTCGTTGCGGGCGCAGATGCAGGCGCAGCGCAAGGCGCCGCATCGCTGAAAGAACGCCCGCCGTCAGCCGGCCAGTAGTTTGCCCAAGGTCGCCATCCCTTGCTCCATGCCGTCGTTCCACGGATGGCCGTGATTCAGGCGCAGGAAGTTGCCGAACCCGCCCGTCGCGGAAAACAGCGGCCCCGGCGCAATGCTGATGCCCTGGTCCAGCGCGGCGCGGTGCACCTTCAGCGTGTCGATGTGCGCGGGCAATTCCACCCAGACGAAGTAGCCGCCGGCCGGCCGCGTGGCGCGCGTGCCCTTCGGAAAGTAGCGCGCCACCGCTTGCAGCAGTTCGCCCTGCTGCAGCGCCAGCGCCTGCCGGAACTGCCGCAGGTGGCGATCGAAACCGCCTTTTTCCAGATAGGCCGCAATGGCCGCTTGCGTGGGGGCGGGGGTGGCAAGGCTGGTGGTCAGCTTGTTGCGCATGATCTGGCGCGTGTAACGTCCCCCCGCCACCCAGCCGACGCGGTACCCCGGCGCCAGGGTCTTCGAAAACGACGCGCAGTGCATCACGATGCCTTCGGTGTCGAAGGCCTTCGCGGGCCGCGGGCGGGACTCGCCGAAATAGAGTTCGCCGTACACATCGTCTTCGATCAGCGCCACGTCATGGCGCGTCAACAGTTTGACCAGCGCTTCCTTTTTCTCGTCGGGCATCAGGCTGCCCAGCGGATTCTGGAACGTCGTCATCAGCCAGCAGGCGCGCGGGCGGTGCTGCAGGATGGCGTTTTCCAGGGCGTCCAGATCGATGCCCACGCGCGGATGCGTCGCCACCTCGATGGCATGCAGGCCGTTGCGTTCCAGCGATTGCAACGCGGCATAGAAGGTGGGGGACTCCACGATCACGGCATCGCCGGGGCGGGTCACCGCCGCCAGGCTCAGGTTCAGCGCGTCCAGCGCGCCGTTCGTGACGATGATCTCGTCCACGGGCACGGTCAGGCCGTCGGCCAGGTAGCGCAGCGCGATGGCGCGCCGCAGCGCCGCGTCGCCGGGGCTCAGGTCATCGATGGACCCCCACGGATCCAGCTTCTGCACCGTCGCCGCCATGAAGCGTGCCAGCCGGCTGTACGGCAGCAAGGACGGACTGGGAAACGCCGACCCAAACGGCAGCATGTCGCGGCGCAGCGTGGCGTTCAGCACGCGAAGCACGTTGTCGCTGACGTCCACCGGATGGCGGCCCGCGCTGGCGCTGGACACGCTGTCCAGCTCGGGCAACACGGCGCGCGGCGCGCGCTGCACGTAATAGCCCGACCGGTCGCGCGCGCGAATGAGGCCGCGCGCTTCCAGCAGGTAGTACGCCTTGAACACGGTGGACGGACTGACGCCGCGGCTGGCGCTGGTCTGCCGCACCGAAGGCAGGCGGTCGCCCACCTGCAGCAGGCCGGACAGGATCGAGGCGGTGATTTCTTCGGTCAGGCGTTCATAGCGCTTCATGGCGGCATCCGGATGCGTGAGGCGGGTTCAGGCGGACATGCCGATCGCGCGCATGACAAGCCGCAGTGCGCCGGCTGCCGCGCCCAGCGCCGCGACGCTGCACGCCCAGATCATCGCCAGCCACAGCAGGCGCGAGCGCCACGAGGAAGAGGGGGATGCGTTCATCAGTGAAAGGCCTCGCCAGTGCGCACCTTGCCGCGAAACACGTAATACGACCAGGCGGTGTACATCAGAATAATCGGAATGATCGCCAGGGCGCCGACCAACGCGAAACCCAGGCTCTGCGGCGGCGCCGACGCCGCCCAGATGGACACGCCCGGCGGAATGATGGCCGGCCAGATGCTGATGCCCAGGCCGGTGTAGCCCAGAAACACCAGCGCCAACGACAGCACGAACGGGCCGGCCGCTGGGGCGCCTTTGACGCGGCGCATCAGTTCGAAGCTCGCGGCGGCCACCAGCAACGGCACCGGGAAGAACCAGAACATATTGGGCAGGCTGAACCAGCGCTGCGCGATGATCGGCTGCGCCAACGGCGTCCACGCGCTCAGCACGGCGATGACCGCCAGCAGCGCCAGCGTCAGCGGCCGCGCCAGGCGGCACATGTGGCGATGCAGGCGGCCGTCGGTCTTCATGATGAGCCAGGTGCACCCCAGGAGCGCGTACGCCGCCACCAGGCCGGCGCCGGTAAAGACAGAGAACGGGCTGATCCAATCCCACGGGCCGCCGCTGTACGCGCGCCCCACCACCGGAATGCCTTCGATATACGCGCCCAGCGTGACGCCCTGGAAGAACGTGGCGCACACCGAGCCCAGGACGAAGGCCCTGTCCCACAGCGGGCGGTGATGCGCGTCGGCCTTGAAGCGGAACTCGAAAGCCACGCCGCGGAAAATCAGGCCCAGCAGCATGAACACCAGCGGCAGGTGCAGCGCGCTGAGGATCACCGAGTAGGCCAGCGGAAACGCCGCCATCAGGCCCGCCCCGCCCAGTACCAGCCAGGTCTCGTTGCCGTCCCAGACGGGGGCGACGGTGTTGACCATCGCGTCGCGTTCCTCCGGGTCGGTCACCAGCGGAAAGAGGATGCCGATGCCCAGGTCGAAGCCATCCATGATGACGTACATCATCACGCCGAACAGAATGACGACGGCCCATATCAATGCAAGATCCACACCCATGGCGTCAGGCTCCGGAATGCTTGGGTTGCGCGGGCGAGGCGCCCGCGAGGGTAGAGGCCGCCGACAGCGGCCGCGAAGGCTGGCGCGGCTCGCCGGGTCCGCCGGACAACGGCGCGTGGCCAGGCGCGGGAGTGGGGCCCAGGCGGATGAGGCGCAGCATGTACGAGACGCCCGCGCCAAACACGAACAGGTAGACGACCACAAACAGCGCCAGCGTCAGCGTCAGCTCGCCCAGTCCATGCGGCGTGGCGGCTTCGGCGGTGCGCATGACGCCATACACGATCCAGGGCTGGCGGCCGATCTCTGTGACATACCAGCCGGCCAGCATGGCGACGATCCCCGAAGGCCCCATCCACAAGGCGAAGCGATGCAGCCAGCGCGCTTCGTACAGGCGGCGGCGCCAGCGCGCCCATAGCGCCCACACCGCCAGGCCGATCATCAGCAAGCCCAGGCCCACCATGATGCGGAACGACCAGAACACCACCGTGGAATTGGGGCGGTCTTCGGGCGGATAGGACTTCAGGCCCGGAAACTGGCCGTCCCAACTGTGCGTGAGGATCAGGCTGCCCAGCCGCGGGATGTTCAGCGCATGGCGCGTTTCCTCGCGCGCCATGTCGGGGATGCCGAAGAGCGTCAGCGGCACGCCCGCGCCGGGCTCGTTCTCCCAATGACCTTCGATGGCGGCGATCTTGGCGGGTTGGTGCTTGAGCGTGTTCAAGCCATGAAAGTCGCCCACCACGGCCTGCAGCGGCGCCACCAGCAGCAGCATGCCCATTGCCATCGCAAACATCTTCTTCACGGCCGGGCTGCGGTCCCCGCGCAGCAGGTGCCAGGCGCCGGACGCCCCAACCATCAGCGCGGTGGCCAGGAACGCCGCAATGCCCATGTGCGCCAGGCGGTAGGGAAATGACGGGTTGAAGATCACGGCCAGCCAGTCGGTAGGCACCACGCGCCCGTCCAGGATCTCGTATCCGGCCGGCGTTTGCATCCAGCTGTTGGAGGCAAGAATCCAGGTCGCGGACACCAGCGTGCCCAGCGCCACCATGATGGTCGAGAAAAAGTGCAGCCCCGGCCCCACGCGCGACCAGCCGAACAGCATCACACCCAGAAAGCCGGCTTCCAGGAAGAAGGCGGTCAGCACCTCGTACGCCAGCAGTGGCCCGGTGACGCTGCCCGCGAAGTCGGAGAAAAAGCTCCAGTTGGTGCCGAACTGATAGGCCATGACCAGGCCCGACACGACCCCCATGCCGAAATTGACAGCGAAGATCTTGGTCCAGAAGTGATAAAGGTCCCGGTAGACCGTCTTGCCGGTCCGAAGCCAGAATCCCTCTAGCACGGCCAGGTAGCTGGCCAGCCCAATGGTGATGGCGGGAAAGACGATGTGAAACGAGATGGTGAAGCCGAACTGTATTCGTGCGAGCAATAGCGCGTCGCTGTCCATGACGGTATTCCTGACTTTCATCGGCAGCACGGACGGATCGCCACGAGGCGGCGGGCGCTGACGGGTGTTTGAACTACCCCGCCAAGTTAGGCCTTACGCGGCGAACAGTACAGATTCAGAGAGTGCGGAAAAAAGCGGATCAGTTTGCGTGCCGCGGTGCAGGAAGCACGCATTTTCATGGGCAAGCATGCTGTGCCTGGGTGGGAGGCAGGCAATCGTCGATACAAAAAAAGCAGCGCAGTGCCCCCGGAGGCCGCGTCCGGCTCAGCGCGCCGTGCGCGATGCCGCAGGCGGGGACATCGCGGTCAGGGATCGTTCGGCATCGCGGCGCATCAACGCGCATCAATACATATGCTGGCCGCCATTCATGGCCACGTTGCTGCCCGTCATGAAGCCGGCCACATCGCTGCAGATGAACGCGACGAGCGCGGCGATTTCATCGGGTTCGCCCAGCCGCCCCACCGGGATCTGCGGCAGGATCTTTTCCTGCATGACTTCCGGCGGCACGGCCTGCACCATCCGCGTGGCCAGATAGCCGGGCGACACCGTGTTCACCGTCACGCCCTTGCGGGCCATTTCCAGCGCCAGCGACTTCGTGAACCCATGAATGCCCGCCTTCGACGCCGCGTAGTTGGTCTGCCCGAACGCGCCCTTGCTGCCGTTGACCGACGAGATGTTGACGATGCGGCCCCAGCCCCGATCCGCCATCGGACCGCACAGCGGCTGGGTCATGTTGAACATGGAATCCAGGTTGCTGTGCATGACGTCCGCCCAATCCTGCGCGCTCATCTTGCGCAGGCTCGCGTCGCGCGTGATGCCCGCGTTGTTCACCAGGATGTCGATCTGGCGGCCGTCCTCTTCGAGCCGGCGGGCCAGCGCCTGGCAGGCGTCGAAGTCCGCCACATCCACCTTGTACGAGGAAAAGGTTCGGCCTTTCGCCGCTTCTTCCTTGATCCAGTCGCGCGTGGCGGCCTCGCTGGAATGGTAGGTGACGATGACGTCGTGGCCCGCGTCGTGCAGCGCCACGGCGATGGCGCGACCCAGGCAGCCGGTCCCGCCCGTGATGAGCGCCGTGCGCTTAGAGGTCATGGCGGCCTCCTTGCTGGTTGGCGTCCTGCATGGCGGCGCAGGCGGCCGCCATCTGCTTGGTCATTACGGACCACATCTGCGCGAGCGGTGAATTGTCGGCAGCCGCGCCGTTGGCCTGCTTGAACCATTCGCACATCGCTTCGCCCACGCCGGCCGCCAAGGTGGCCTGCTCCTGCAGCGCTGCATGGGTGAGGGCCTGGCTGGCTTCCAGCTGGGTCTGCCAGCGCTTGCGCGCGAGTTCGCCCATGGCGGGCATGGCGTCCTGCCAGTTGGCGGTGGGGGGCATGGGGGAAAAGGCGGCGAGATACTGGCCGGAGCTGTCGCTGGCCAGCCGCTGGCCCATTTCGAGCCAGCGCTGCTGGCTTTCCTGCGCAAGCTGGGCCAGGCGCTGGCAGAAGGCGACGTTGGCGCCGGTCAGGCCATCGGGCAGGGAGGCATTTGCTTTCTTCATCATCCGTCCTTTTATGAAAGTGGTAAGGGGAAACGAATACACACGGGCCTCATGCCATCTGGCTGAGGGTCTTGCGAAAACGCGCCAGGGATAACGCAAACAGGACGGCGCCGATCAGCGCCAGCGCCAGGAAGGGTTGCCATACGACGCTGATGCCCGCGCCGCGATAGAGGATGGCTTGGCCCAGTTCCACGAAATGCGTCGTGGGGGCGGCCAGCATGATGTTCTGCACGAACGCCGGCATGCTTTCGCGCGGCGTGGTGCCCCCGGACAGCATCTGCAGGGGCAACAGCACTAGTACGAGCAGCATGCCGAATTGCGGCATGCTGCGTGCAAGCGTAGCCATGAAAATGCCCATCGAGGTCGTGGCGAACAGGTGCAGCGCCACGCCGGCCAGAAACAGCGCGACCGATCCTTCGATCGGCACGTGCAGCAGGCCCCGCACCACGAACGTCAACGATAGCCCAGCGGACGCCAGTACGACCAGCCCCATCGACCAGACCTTCGCGACCATGATTTCGGTGGGCGTGACGGGCATGACCAGCAGGTGCTCGATGGTCCCGTGTTCGCGCTCGCGTATCAACGCGGCGCCGGTCAGGATGATGGACAGCATCGTGACGTTATTGATGATCTCCATCAGCGCGCCGAACCACGATTGGGTGAGGTTCGGGTTGAATCGCATGCGCACCGCCAGTTCGACGGGCAGCTCGGTGGGCGCGCGATAGCGCCTGACGAATTCGTTGATCTCGTCGGTGATGATCTGCTGGATGTAGCTGCTGCCCGTGAACGCCTGGCTCATCCGGGTGGCGTCGACATTCAGCTGGATCTGCGCCGGCCGGCCGGCCAACACGTCGCGCTGGAAGTTGGGCGGGATGTTGACGGTAAACGTTTGGCGGCCCGCGTCCATGTTGGCGTCCGCCTGCGCCGGGGTCACAAGCTGCGGCGGCGTGAAATGCGGCGGATAGAAGGCCGAGACGATGCGCGCGGACAGCGGCGACTGGTCTTCGTCCACGACGGCGATGGGCGCGTTGTGCAGCGTTTCGGGCACGGCGGTGGCCGCCGTGTAGATCATCAACGTGAACGACACGACGATCAGCACCAGCATCATCGGGTCGCGCGCCAGGCTCCAGAGCTCTTTCACGCCAAGGCGGTAGATGTTCGCCAGGTGCCGCATGTCAGGTCTCCTGCTTTTTCAACAGCAGCGCCGACGCACCCAGGATGATGGGAATGGAGATCAGCAGCGGCCAGAACGAGGCGTAAAGATCATGCAGCCCCAGCGCCTTGCTGAACACGCCGCGGCTGATGATGAGCATATGGGTGGCGGGATAGACCTGTCCGATCAGCCGGCCCGCGCCCTCCAGCGAGGACACCGGGTTGAGCAGCCCGGCAAACTGCACGGCCGGAACCAGGGTGCCGATCATCGTGAAGAACAGCGCGGCGATCTGGCTGCGCGTGAACGTGGAGGCCAACAGGCCAATGGCGGTGGCCACCACGTTGTAGATCAGCGCGGCGAGCAATAGCGTGCCGAAGCTGCCCTTGATGGGCACGCCGAATAGCGTCACAGCAAGCAGGGCCATCAGCAGGAAGTTCAGCATCGCCAGCGCGACATACGGCGCCTGCTTGCCCAGCAGGAATTCCAGCCGCGTCACCGGCGTGACGTAAAGATTGGTGATCGAGCCCAATTCCTTTTCGCGCACCACGGCCAGCGCCGTCAGCATGGCCGGCATCATCAGCAGCAGCAGCGGAATGACGGCAGGCACCATGGCGGGCAGGCTGCGCACATCGGGGTTGTAGCGAAACCGCGTCTCCACGCTGACGGGAAGCTGCGCGCTGGCGCCCAGCCGCTCGCGCGCCTGCTGCGCCAGCCAGCCCTGGTGCATGCCCAGCACATAGCCGCGAATGGTCTCGGCCCGTTGCGGCATGGCCCCGTCGATCCAGACGCCGATCTGCACGGGCTTGCCGCGCTCAATGTCGCGCGCGAAGCCCTGCGGAATCTCGATGGCCAGCGACAGCTCGCCGCTGCGCATGCGCGCGTCCAGGTCCGCGTAATCGGCAATGGGCGGATGTTCGATGAAGTAGCGGGACCCCGACAGATTCAGGCTGTAGTTCTGGCTCAGGCCCGTCTGGTCGCGGTCCATGACCGCATAGCGCAGGTCCTCGACGTCCAGGCTGATGCCGTAGCCCATCACGAACATCAGCAAGAGCGAGCCCAGCAGCGCCAGCGTGGCGCGCACGGGGTCGCGCTGCAGTTCCAGCGATTCGCGCCACATGTAGCTGAACGCGCGATGCAGGCTGAACCCGCGCCGGCCCGGGTGGGCGGGCGGGGCGGCGTCCTCGATGGGCGGCGCCGCGCCCGTGTCGGCCGCATTGCCGGCGCCTGCATCGATCAGGTAGGCAATGAAGGCGGCTTCCAGCGAGCTTGCGCCGCGCAAGCGAATGATTTCGTCGGGTGCGGCGCTGACCAGCACCTTGCCCGCGTGCATCAGCGAAATGCGGTCGCATCGCTGGGCCTCGTTCATGAAGTGCGTCGAGATGAAGATCGTGACGTGATCCTTGCGGGCCAGTTCGATCAGCAGGTTCCAGAATCCGTCGCGCGCGACCGGATCCACCCCCGACGTTGGCTCGTCCAGGATGAGCAGCTCGGGCTTGTGCACCATGGCCACGGCAAGCGAAAGCCGCTGGCGCACGCCCATGGGCAGGTTCTGCGGCAGCGCGTCCAGCACGCCGTCCAGCCCGAAGCGCGTAACCATCTCCTGGACGCGCGCGGGGATGTCGGCCTCCGGCACGTGGAACAGCCGCGCGTGCAGCACCAGGTTCTGTCGCACGGTCAGTTCGCCGTACAGCGAAAAGGCCTGCGACATGTAGCCCACGCGCCGGCGCGTGTCGATGTTGCGCGGATCGACCTCCTGCCCGAATAAAAAGGCCTGGCCTTCGCTGGCGGGCAAGAGGCCCGTCAGCATCTTCATGGTGGTCGACTTGCCGCAGCCGTTCGAGCCCAGGAACCCGAAGATCTCGCCGCGCCGGATGCGGAAGTTGACGTGGTCCACGGCCACGAAGTCGCCAAAGCGCATGGTCAGGTCGCGCGCCTCGATGGCGATGCCGGCGTCCTCGTCCAGGGCCAGCGGCACGATCTCGACGGGTTTGTGGCCGCGCCGCTTTTGCTCGGGCAGCAGCGCAATGAAGGCCGCTTCCAGCGTCTGCGCGCCGGTGCGGTCCTGCAATTCGGCGGGCGTGCCGGTGGCCAGCACGCGGCCGTCGTCCATGGCGATCAGCCAATCGAAACGCTGCGCCTCGTCCATGTAGGCGGTCGCCACGATCACGCTCATGCCGCGCCGCTGCGCGCGAATCTCGTTGATCAGATCCCAGAACTGCGCGCGCGCCAGCGGGTCCACGCCGGTCGTGGGCTCGTCCAGGATGAGCAGGTCCGGATCATGGATCAGCGCGCAGCACAGCCCCAGCTTCTGCTTCATGCCCCCGGACAGCTTGCCCGCGGGCCGGGACAAGAAGGCCGACAGGCCGGTGCTGCGGGTCAGGCTGTCGATGCGGCGGCGGCGCTCGGCCGCGTCATGGCCGAACAGACGGCCAAAGAACTGCAGGTTTTCTTCCACGGACAAGGTGGGGTAGAGATTCTTGCCCAAGCCCTGCGGCATGTAGGCGATGCGCGGGCAGACGGTCTCGCGGTGCCTTCGGCTGGCCATGTCGCCGCCCAGCACCATGACCTTGCCCTGCTGCACGGCCCGCGCGCCCGCCACCAGCGCGAGCAGGCTGGACTTGCCCACGCCGTCCGGGCCGATCAGTCCCACCATGCGTCCGGCGGGAATATCCAGCGTGATGCCGTCCAGCGCCTGGGTCTTGCCATAGCGCAGGCCGACATCGGACAGCGAGGCGACGGGCGGGACGGCCGGGGACATCAGGGCACCTTGACGTCAAGATAGCCGGGCCATTGGGCATCCGGGTCCAGTTTCAGCCACGCCACGCCGGGCAGCCCTGTCTTGACCTGCGTCAGGTGGCGGCGCAGCAGGTCGGGGCTGATCTGCGCCTTGACGCGGAACATCAGCTTCTGGCGTTCGCTGGCGGTCTCGACGGTCTTGGGCGTGAATTGCGCGGTGCTGGCCACGAACGAGACCGTGGCGGGGATGACGTATTCCGGCGCGGCATCCAGGATGATGCGAACGTCCTGGCCCAGCGCGACGCGGCCCGCGGCCTGCTCGGGCAGGAAGAACGTCATGTAGACGTCGGCCAGGTCGACCATGTTCAGCACCTTGCCGCCCGCGCCCAGCACTTCGCCCGGCTGCGCCACGCGGTACTGCACGCGGCCGGCGCGCGGGGCCCGTAGCTCGCTGTCGGCGATGTCGGCATCGATGCGCGCAACCGTGGCCTGCGCGGCCGCAATCGCCGATTGGGCGCCGACCTGCGCGGCGCGCGCGGCGTCGATGGCCGCGGCGGCCGCCGTGACTTGGGCACGGGCCGCGTTCACCGCCGCCTGCATGCTGCGCACCCGGGCGCGGTCATCGTCCAGTTCCTGGATCGACGAGGCGCCTTCCTTGGACAGCGTTTCCGAGCGGGCCAGGCGCCGGCGCGCCGCGTCCAGCTCGCTTTCCCGCTGCACCACGACGGCTTCGGCGGCCCGCTTGTCGCTCTCGCGCTGCGCCACCTGCGCCGCCGCGCTGGCCGCGCCATTGACCGCCTGCTGATGCTGCGCCCGCGCTTCCTCGCGCTGCGCCTGCAGCGTGTCGATCTGCATGCGCGCCAGCGGCTGGCCCGCCGCGACGAAGTCGCCCTCCGTGACCAGCACTTCCTGCACGCGGCCCGCGAGCTTGGTGGCCAGGTCGATCTCGGTGGCTTCGATCCGGCCGTTGCCGCTGACAAAGCCAGGCCCCGGCCCGGTGTCCGCCAACATGCGCCAGCCGTAGTAGCCAGCGGCTGCGGCAACCACAAGGGCAATCAGCAAGACCAGTTTTCGTTTGGGTAGAGGCATGTCGGCGTGTCCTTGATCTTTGGGCTTTTCAGCGTCGGGCCCGTCAGCGTTGGGCCGTGCCGGCGTCAGGCGCTTCAGGCGCCAGCGACCCGCCGCCCAGCGCGGCGTACAGGCCGATGCGGCTGGACAGGAGCGCGCGGCGCGTTTCCACCAGCTGCTGCTGCGCGGCCAGCAAATCGCGCTTGGCGTCGAGCACTTCCAGGTACGGAGAGGCGCCATAGTCGTAGCGCAACTGCGCCAGGCGGGTACGCTCGGCCTGCGCCGCCACGGTGGCGCGCAGCACGTCCACCTGTTCGGCCAGCCAGCGGCGCGACGCCAGCGCGTCGGACACGTCCCTGAATGCGCTTTGTATGGTTTGTTCGTAGCTGGCGACGGCCAGATCCCGGCGCGCTTCGGTCAGGTCCAACGTGGACTGCCGGCGGCCGGCATCGAAGATCGGCAGGTTGATGCTGGGCGCGAAATTCCAGGCGCGGCTTCCCCCCGCGAACAGTCCGTCCAGTTCGGCGCTGGCGGTGCCGAAGGCCCCGGTCAGCGTAATGCTGGGCAGAAAGGCGGCGCGGGCCGCGCCGATGTTGGCGTTGGCGGCCTTTAGCCGATGCTCCGCGGCCAGGATGTCGGGCCGGTCGGTCAGCAGGTCGGACGGCAGCCCCGCCGGCAGGTCGCGCATCACCGCCTCGTCATTGAGCCGCGCCGGACCGGCGGGCAGATCCAGCGGCGCACCCACCAGCAATTCCAGGGTGTGCGCCTGTGCGGCGCGCGAACGTTCCAGTTCTGTGCCCAATGCCTTGGCCTGCTGCCACAGCGTCTCGACCTGCGTCAGGTCCAGCTTCGAGATGGCGCCTTCCTCGAAGCGGCGGCGAAAGATGCGCAGCGATTCCGCGCGCGAGTCGATGGTCTCGCGGGTGAGCTCCAGGCGTTCGTCCAGTTCGCGCAGCCGCAGGTAGCCGTCCGCCACCTGGGCGATGAGGCTCAGCGTGGCCGCCTGCGCTGCCGCCTGCGTCGATAGATAGTTTTCCAGCGCCGCATCGCTGAGGCTGCGCACCCGTCCCCAGAAATCCAGTTCCCAGGTCGCCATGCCCAGGCCCACCTGATACTGGCTGGAAACCTGCGGCTGGCCCGTCACATTCAGGTCGCCCGGCACGCGCGCCCGCGAGCCTTGCGCCTGCACGCCCACGGTGGGGAACTGGTCGGACCGTTGGATGCCGTACAGCGCCTGCGCTTCCTCGACCCGCAGCAACGCCGCGCGCAGGTCGCGGCTGTTTTCCAGCGCGGTGGCGATCAGGCCTTGCAGCGCGGGGTCGGGAAAATAGGACTGCCAGGCGATGCGGGCGGCGGCGGGCGCGGCGATGGACGCGGGGGCCGCCGCGGGCTGGGCGGCGTCCAGCTGTCCGGCTGGCGGCTGGCTGTCGCGGGGATATGCCTGCGGCACCGGCAAGGCAGGGCGTTGGTATTCGGGCGCGAGCGAGGTGCAGCCGGCGGCCATCAGCAGCGTCAGGGCGGCGGCGGCTAGACGAGGAGGTATCGAAGCGGAAAACGCGGTTGCTGTCATGCGGCGGGTCTCCGGCTCGGGGGGCGGAAGCGTCTCGCGCGCGGCAGGCTTTTGGCCTTGCGGCACGGACGGTTCCGGCGCCAGGGCGTGTGCCTATTGTGCCCATCCGGCCGCAAAATTCCTTGACGCGAATCAATTTAGCGACTGACTGGTCGGTATGTAATGGGCGCATCGTGACCCTGGAGCAATCAGACATGGACAGGCCGCGCACTCGCCTGCCGCCGCCGGTACGGATCGGCCAGATCCTGGACGCCGCGCTGCGGGAATTCTCGCGGGCGGGCTACTCGGGCACGCGCATGGACGACATCGCGTTGCGCGCCGGCGTGTCCAAGGGCGGGCTGTACGCGCATTTCGCAAGCAAGGAAGCCATCTTCGAGGCGCTGCTCGAACGCCACCTCGCGCCCGCGCCCCTCGATATCCCGGCCATTGTCGACAGCGCCACCTCGGTGCAGGCATTGGCCGAGCGCATTGCCGATCATCTGCACGAAAGCCTCGCCAATCCCGCCATGATCAGCACGCTGCGGCTGCTGCTTGCCGAAAGCGGCAGGGTGCCGCATCTGGCGGCGCGCTGGCGCCACGAAACCGCCGAGGCGCATCTTGCCGACCTGGGCCGTCTGCTGGCGCTGGCCCGCCGGCGGGGGCTGTGCCGCGACAGCGTTGCGCTGCGCGAACCCTGGCTGCTGCTGGCGCCGGTGGTGCACACCGTGGTCATGGCCGCGCTGCTGGGGCCGGACGACGAACTCGGCCTCGCGGCGCGCCGCGAGGCTCACGTGAGGATGATCGTCGAACTGTTGGCCCCGGCGGCCAGGCAGCGGCGGGCTGCACGCAGTTCTTGACGCCGCGCCGCGCATGGTGTCCCATCGCATCGATGCACCCGCACTAATGGCCCCTTTACTGCCGCGGAGACCCCTTGCCGACATCAGGCCTGATGGAACGCGTACCGTCGTGGCGTTATCTGCCCGTGGCCCTGGCGCTGGTGCTGCCGGTGATCGCCTGCTTGGCCTGGACCTGGTGGCATGCCCAGAAAGAACAGCGCCATGACGCCGAGTCGGCCGCGCGCATCGTTCAAGTCCAGACGCAACTCATGCTGACGCAGTCCTGGGAACTTCTGGACCGCGTGGCGCCGCTGACCGCCCTGTCCTGCGACGAGGCACTGCCCGATCTGCAACGCTGGGGTTCGCTGAACCCGTATGTCCGGTCCCTGGTACTGGTCCGCGGCGAGCGCATGTATTGCTCGTCGGCGGTCGGCAAGGTCGATTACGCCGTGTCGGAATTTCGCAGATGGTCGGTGGGCGGGTCCCCGGACCGCTGGCTCATCACGGTGGCCGGAACGCCGCTGGCGCCGGAACGTCCCGCCGTTCTGTTGGGCCGGCCCGGGGTCGAAGGCCACAGCGCGGTCGTGGTGGTCGACGGCCGGTACGTGCAGGATCTGCTGAACGCGCTATCCAATCTGCGCGATTACCAGATCGACGTGCAGGTGGGAGAGGGTGGCATGCCCATCCACAACGATCGCAAGGGGGCAGCGGGCGCGCCCCGCGAAGTGATCTACACCGAGACGACGAACCCCGACGGCCGCGCGCCGGTCACCCTCAGTGTCAGCGCGCCGGCCGAAGCGGTCGTGCAGGCGTGGCAGCAACTGCTGATGACCTACCTGCCCGCCGCGGCGCTGCTTGGCCTCGGCCTGGCCGTGGCGGCGTTCCGCCAACAGGTCAACCGCCAGTCCTTCAAGGAACAGTTGCGCCGCGCCATCGTTGCCGACGAATTCCGGGTGCATTACCAGCCGGTTTACGGCCATGCGGTGGGCCAGTGCAGCGGGGTCGAGGCCTTGTTGCGCTGGGAGCGGCCGGGCGTGGGCGCCGTGCGGCCCGACGTTTTCATCGCCGCCGCCGAAACCAATGGCATGATCGTCCCGCTGACGCGCCATCTGTTCGCGCTGATCGAGCGGGACATGCGCGACTGGGACACGCCGCCCGGCTTTCATGTGGGCGTGAACATTGCCGCCGCGCATTTGTCCTGCCCCGAATTCACCGGCGACATCGAGCGCTTTGCCGCCAACATCGCCCAGCGTGAACCGACCCTGGTGCTGGAGATCACTGAACGCAGTCTGGTCACCGACGACGGGCAGGCCCGGCGCAATATCGAGGCCTTGCGCGCGCAGGGCGTGCGCGTGGCCATCGACGATTTTGGCACCGGCCATTGTTCGCTGTCGTATCTGCAGCGGTTTCCGGTGGATTACCTGAAGATCGACAAGGGGTTCGTGCATGCCATCGAACCCACGGGCGAAGACGCGCCGGTGCTGGACGTCATCATCACGCTCGCGCATCGGCTGGGTCTGGCGGTACTGGCCGAAGGCGTCGAAACCGACCTGCAGTTCCGCTATCTCAGCGGCCGCGGCGTGGCGTTCATCCAGGGTTACCTGTTTGCGCGGCCCATGCCGTCGGATCAATTCGTGGCGTGGTATGCGCGGCACGCGCCGCTGGGCGAGCCGCAGCTGCGTTCAAGCGGGCTTGGCGTCGGTTGAAGGCTTGGCGAAGAACAGGTCGGTGATGGCCTGGCTGTCCATGGGCTCGCCGTTGATCGCGCGGGTCAGCAATTCCGCGCCCAGCAGTTGCACCGAGAACACCAGGTCGGGCTGCACCCGGCGGATCTTTTCGAGGTGCTTGCTGGTGTTGACCAGTGCCACGGTCTTGGCGCCGTCCGCGCCGGTTGCTTCCTTGGCGGCCAGCACGATGAACGCATTCTCGGCGTCGTCGTCGCGCAGCGCCAGCACATAGCGCGCCCGCGCCACGCCCGCCACGTGCAGCACGTCCACGCTCGAGGGGTCGCCTTCGATCAGGTCGGTGGCGGCGGGGTAGTCGTGCGCCACGCCGGTCGGGACGATGACGGTGACTTCTTCGTTGCGGCTGCGAAGGCCCTGGTAGACGCTTAACGCGAGGGGCGTGGCGCCGGCGATGATGATGTGGTTCTTTCTCATGGCCGAGGAAAACCTGCCTTTGACGAGCCGTTTCAGGTTGCCGCCGATCACCGGGCCGGCGATCGCGCTGACGGAGGTTGCGAAGACGGTGATGCCGAGGATGATAATCGACGCGGTGAACAGCCGCGCCGTGCCGCTGTGCGGCGTGATGTCGCCATAGCCCACCGTGGACATCGAGACGATCGAAAAGTAGAGCGCGGTGCCCGCATCCAGGATGGGCGGATTGAATTCGTTGCCCAGGTATAGCGTGCCGAACACGGCGTAGATCATCAGCGACAGCACGCTCACCAGGGCGAAGAGCGACCCGGCCGTCACGCTGGCGCGGTCGAAACGGCGCCAGTAGGCCACCAGCGCGATCACCAGCACCAAGGTGTAGATACCCAGCCCCGCGCGGCCGCCATCACCCAGGATGGCGAAGGTGCCGATGCCGATCAGCAGCACCAGCGAGAACGCCCACGCAATGCGCGCTTTCAGGATCAGGCCCAGCGCAATCACCTGCAGGCCCACGCCAAGCACCAGCCGCGGAATCTCCAGCAACCCGACCACGCGCATGATCTCGTGCCAGTTGTCCAGCGCAAGCCAGAACGAATATTCGCGTGCGCGGACTTCGCGCAGCACCGGGTGCATGAAGGCGTATCCGTCCAGCGCCACCAGGAAGGCGAGGCACCAGTTCGGCGGGAAGAACGCCAATATCTTACGGAGCCGATGGCGCAGGGGAGGCTGGGGCAGGGGCATCGAGGGCACAAGCTTCCTATATCAATATGGTATGGAAGACTATCAACAAAGAATTACTGCAAACGCGTCCGAGGTCATAAACTTTCCTCATCAGGCGGCTATCCGGAAGGAACACCGCCGATATGGCAGTAAAGCCTACCAGCAGTCAGGGTGGACGAATTGCCAGGCGTTGATCACGTTGCAGCCAGTGCAGGGACTAGAGACCCGGCGCGGGCCACGGTTGGACCGTGCGTGAGTAGTATGAGGCACGAATGTTGGAATCGCGTGATCCAGGTAGAAGGCATCGGTGCCGGCCGATGACTCCGGGTTCACGTGTTGTTTTAGCGCGGCGTCTTACCCTTCGGGGGCAGCGCCGCGTTTTTTTCGCCCGGCGATTCGTGCCGGGCCACCCTTGCAGCCACGCGTGGCGCGTCCGCTGTTTCGGTTACACGGACGCGTTCGCGTCCGCTTCTTCGCTGCGCCAGGCGTCTCGCCCGTCGGCGCGCGGGGTCGGCGCCGTGACCCGGTATTCCAGATCCAGCGTGATGTCGGCCGCAAACATGTAGCCCCATCCGTGCACCGCGCGGATCGGCAGCGTCATCTGGTTGGCCGCGGCCTTGCGCCGCAATCGGCTGATCATCACATCCACGAAGCGCCGGCGCGTGATGCCGCTGTCGGCTTCGTCTGCCCCATCGGCAAGAAATGCGTCGCGGCTGACCTTGCGGTCCGGCGCGTTGACCAGTCTGGACAGGAAGTCGCGTTCCCCCGTCGTCAGCCCCAGCGTCCTGCCCTTGGGACTGATGAGGGTCCACCCCTTGTTCGCCAGCCGCCAGCCTTCCTGGGCCGATTCCTCGGCCGGGTGCGGATCCGCGCCCGTCTCCAGACCATCCAGCCCGACCGCGCGACGCACCAGCGCCTGCAGGACGGCTGCGAGTTCCAGGCCCGTGACATCCGGCGGCAGACACGCGTCCGCCCCGCACAACAGCGTGCGGATGCGGCTTTCGGCGTCGAGGAATGGAGCGATGGCCACGATGCCCAGGCTGCGGTCGATCGCGCGCAGGCGCACGGCGGCGTTGTGCACATCGGGAAGCGGCGCTTCCAGGACCACCAGCGGGCTGGGCCGGCGGGAAAATCTGTCGTAGACGTCCACCAGATCGGGGCAGCGGCGGACGTTGAATCCCAGATGGGACAGGGACTCGACCAGTCTGGCATGCCTGGCGTCGTCGCTGCCAAGAAAAATGACATCCAGCGTGTTGTTCATTGATGCTTCCAATGAGGCGGCGCGGGCAGGCCGTGGGCGCCAGGAAAATGCCGGACGCCTGGCTCATGCCATGCCGTTGCCGGCCGTTGTGGGCGCGAGTCCTCATGGGAGGCACGCCTGTGTTTCATTTAAACACGGGCGTGTTTTTTTGTGAAGATACGTTTCTATGGTTTCGGACAGTAACAGTCCGTCCGGGGAGGAATTCGCCTGCAGCCATTGAAACGGCGTTTGATCCCCAATTTGCATCAGAAAAGTATTATGTATTACCGATACATTATTTTCTCTTCCGCCAGCGGCCGCGCTCATAAACTCATGCGTCTTTTTTGCTCACTGCGCTTGTCGCCGGCCGGCTCGTGGGGCCGGCGCGACGACTGGTGAAGTATTGCAAGCCGATGAAATATATGAATTTTTTAAGGGCGGCTTGCATCGGAAGGGGCGCGTACGCAGCAGCTTGTACGCGGGGCCAGGGGGGCCTCACGGCGATTTATGGATTAGCCCGGAAATAGGGGCCTAATCCGTTTATTTGGCCGCGGAGCTGAAATGCTTTAATCAAATAAAACCAAACAATTAATGTCTCGGGTTGATCGATTGGACACGTTTAGCCATCGTCTGCGCAACGCAAGAATGCTTCAGGGATGGACTCAAAAAGACTTGGCGGTCGCAAGCAACCTGTCGCAAAGCGCCATCGGCAACTACGAAAGCGGGCAGCGCCAGCAGCCTTCCAGCGATGCGCTCATCAAGCTGACGCGCGCGCTGCGCGTCAATCCCTTGTGGCTAAGTACCGGCGAAGGCCCCATGGTGGACACACCGCACGGACACACTGCAGCCGGTTCCGCCGCCGAGACCCCCAACCCCGCCGCCTGGCCCTTCGAGACGATCTCGTATTCGGCCTACGCCCGCCTCAGCCAGCAGGAAAAGCGGCAGATCGAGCTGGTGCTCAGCGCCTACATCAAGGCACGCGGTGAATAGTCCCTATCGGCTGCGCGGGCGCTTGCGGGCGCCGCGAGGCGTCCGCGGGCGCGGTGCCGCCCGCCGGATCGGCACGTAGACGGCTGCGCAGGCGCTCCACCGGATCCGCGATCAGGTAGTTCAAGACCGCCGAGAATCCGATGCAACCCGTGATCGACATGGCCGCAAACAGCATTGGCTGGTGTTCCTGCACGTCGTGCATCAGCCAGCTGAACGCCATGATCACCAGCATGTGACAGATGTAGAGCGGATAGCTCAACTCGCCGATTGCCTTGTCCAGCCGGTGGCGCGACTGGAACAGGAACGCCAGCGGCAGCAGCGCCGCAAACAGCAGGACAGCCAGGCCATCGCGCACGGTCGGATTGATGCCGATCGAGAAATGTGCCACGACGTAGAGGAACAGGATGCCCGTGCCCAGCTCGGGCAGGCGCTTGACGCGCTGTGTCCACGCCTTCATTCGCGGCAACACCACCTGGTGCGACAGCGAGCCGATCAGGAACAGCGCCAGCTCGGTGGGGAAGAACCGGTAGGTCCAGGGATCGGAACGCCCGACCCCGGTCCAGATCAGGATGGCGCGCAGGGCGAGCGATGCCGCCAGCAACGCCAGCAGCTTGCGCGGCGACCGCAGGATGAACGGGGCCACCAGGTAGAAACTCATTTCGACGCCCAGCGTCCAGGCCTGCGGCACCAGCAGGCCCTTGTACAGCGGCACGTCGCTATTCGCGAAGCTGCCCGTGAAGGCCAGGGCCGAGTCGCGGATGCCGAAGAACATCAGCCAGTCCTGGCCGAAGATGAAAAGGTTCGACAGGAACAGGAAGACTTCGGCGCTGAAGGGCAGGGCTTCGTAGATGCGGAAGAACGAGCCGCCGCTCACGATGTGGGCCGTGAGCGTCAACGCCGCCACCGACAGGTAGATGGGGAAAAGCCGCAGGAAGCGGTTTGCGTAGAATTTGCCGGTGGCGCCCTGGTAGTGGTCCGTGGCCGTCAGCACGTACGAGATCAGGAAGCCGGAGATGACATAGAAGAGCTGCACGGCAAGCCTGCCGCCGACCAACTGGTCGGCGTAGCCGCCACCCAGATGGTCCAGCACCACTGACAGTGCCAGTAAGGTTCTCAAAAAGCCCATCGCGCATCTCCCCGGTGGATATTGTTCTCAGGCCCGATGGCCGGACACTGCGCATGCGGTCGTCGCGGGCTCCGCTCCTCTTTCCCTGTATTACTTTTTAGGCCGGAGTCATCAACTGTCATCGATTCTGCGCGTCGGCCTGACCCCCCGCCATGCGGCATTCGATGCAGAACCGGAGATCATCAGCGTTAGAACCTCCGGCTCAATCGTGCATCTTTTGGATACCGCTGTCGGACGGAGAAAATCGCGTCTCTGGGCGAGGCCGGTTACAGTACGACGGTACGAACCATTGGAGTCCCGTCCATGCCCACCCTCCTGTCCCCGCACGGCAGATTGCTCTGCCTCGCGCTGCTTACCGCGGCGTTGGCCGGTTGCGCCGGCACCGGCGGTGCGCGCCCTGAAGGCGCCGCAGCCGCCAGCGCCGCCACCAGCAAGGATTCGCTGGCGCAGACGAGTTGGGAACTGGTCCGCTGGGCGCAGCCCGGCGGCGCGCTGCGCGACATTCCGCACGGCGACAACGGCGAACCCATTCGCCTGACCTTTCTCGCGCAGGGCAAGCAGTACCAGGTCAACGGATTCTCCGGCTGCAACCGTTACACCGGCACGTACAAGCTCGAGCGCAACAAGCTCGTCATCGACGCGCCTGCCTCCACGCGCATGGCGTGCGTGCCCGCCGAGCGCGCGAAGCTGGAAGCCGATTACCTGCGCGCGCTGCGTGCCATCGACACGTTCACGCTGGATAGCGGTGGCGCGCCGCGCCACCTGACGTTCAATCTGCGTGGCGGCGACGTGCTGGAGTTCGAGCGCCGCCAGGATCCGCCGACACCCTGACCCGACGCCCAGGCGCGATTCGAGAACCTGCATGCGCAACCCAACTTTTCTGCGCCGACTGGCGCCCGGCCTGCTGTGCGCGAGTCTCGTGGCCTGCTCGTCGCCGCCGATGCGCGCGGCCGATGGCCAGGATCCACGGTTCCAGCCGGCCTCGGCATCCGACGTTCTGGTGCAGACGAACTGGGAGCTGGCGCGCTGGACGCTGCCTGGGGGCGCGCTGCGCCCCGTGCCGCATCCTTCGGCATCGCAACGCCCCATCACGGCCGCGTTCATCCATGACCAGGGCTCGCCGCGCCTCATGGGTTTTGCCGGCTGCAATACCTACAACGCTCCCTACACCATTGCCAACGGACTGTTGATCGTGCGCGCCGATCCCGTATCCACCCGGATGGTCTGCGCCCCAAACGTCATGCAGATCGAGCACGCGTATCTGGCGGCGCTCACCCGCATCACCGCCACGTCGTTCGACAACACCAATAACCCGCAGCGCATGACGTGGAAGCTCAGCACCGGCGACACGCTGGATTTCGGACGGCGCGTGGATCCCGTCGCGGGTGGCCAGCTGGGCGCCGCCAAACTGGTCTACGTGAACGCCGAGCGCGTGCCTTGCCAGACCGGCGCTGGCCGCGCCCTGTGCTATCAGGTCCGCGACAGCGCATCGCAACCCTGGCAGGTCTGGCATGGCGAGATCACCGGATTCAACTTCCAGCCCGGGGTGCGGTATCGCCTGCGGGTGGTGGAAATCGAGGATCCGAATCCGCCGATGGGGGCGTCCCCGCTGCGCTGGGTGCTGGACGCTGTCGTGGAGCAGCAGATCGTCAGCCCTTGAGTGCTGCGGCCGGGCAGCGGCCGGGAAGGCGTGCGCCGCCCAGCGATTACTATTACGGTCTTCATCGCCCATCTTCACTGCTTTGCCATGACTGCCGTCGTCAATATCGCCGCTTACAAATTCGTTTCGCTGGATGACCTGCCCGACCTTCGCGCACGCTTGCTCGCCGAGGCCGCCGCCGCCGGGCTCAAGGGAACGATCCTGCTGGCCGAGGAAGGCATCAACCTGTTCCTCGCGGGGGCGGCCAACGGCATCGACGCCTTTTTGCGGGGTCTGCGTGCCGATCCGCGCTTCGCGGACCTGGAGGTCAAGTTCAGCCACAGCACCGACGTTCCGTTCCGCAAGCTGCTGGTCAAGATCAAGCGCGAGATCATCCGCATGAACCACCCCGCCATCCGTCCGGCGGCGGGCCGCGCGCCCGGTGTCGACGCCCACACGCTGGCGCGCTGGCTGGAGGCCGGCGTGGACGACGAGGGCCGTCCCGTGGTCATGCTGGACACGCGCAACGCCTTCGAGGTAGACGAGGGCACGTTCAAGAACGCCATCGACTGGCGCATCGACCGATTCACGCAGTTTCCTGCGGCGGTGCAGGCGAACCGCGCCCAGCTCGAGGGCAAGACCGTCGTCAGTTTCTGCACGGGCGGCATCCGCTGCGAAAAGGCCGCCATCTTCATGAACGAGGCCGGTATCGAAAACGTCTACCAGCTCGACGGCGGCATTCTCAAGTATTTCGAGGAAACGGGCGGACCCGGCTACGAAGGCAAGTGCTTCGTTTTCGACGAGCGCATCTCGCTGGATCCGGCGCTGGCGCCCAGCAACGCCTGATCCGATCCGGCGCTGCAAGGAAAAAGAGCCCGCATTTGCGGGCTCTTTGCATGGGGGGCACCGCTTAGCGCACGCGCATGCCGGGCTTCGCGCCGGGGAACGGTTCCAGCACGTAGATGCCGGCGTCCACGGCTTCATCCGCATGGCTGGCAGCCAGCACCATGCCTTCGGACACGCCGAACTTCATCTTGCGCGGGGCCAGGTTGGCGACCATGACGGTCAGCTTGCCAATCAGGTCTTCGGGCTTGTAGGCCGACTTGATGCCCGAGAACACGTTGCGGTGGCGGCCTTCGCCCACGTCCAGCGTCAGGCGCAACAGCTTGGTCGAGCCTTCGACGTGTTCGCAATTGACGATCTGCGCGATGCGCAGGTCGACGCGCGCGAAGTCGTCGATGGAGATAGTCTCGGCCACCGGCTCGCCGCCGGGCACCACGACGGGCGCGGCGGGCGGCTCGAACAGGTCTTCCAGCATCTGCGGCTCGACACGCTGCATCAGATGCTTGAACGGCGCGACGCGCTGCGGCAGCACCGCGGCATCGGCCCACGTGAACGGCGCCTGCGCGCCAAACAATTCCAGCGCAACGCGTTCGGCGAGCTGGGGCAGCACGGGGGCCAGCATCACCGACAGGGCCTTGAAGCCGGCCAGCGAGCGCGAGCAGATGTCCTGCAGCGCGGCCTTCTGCGCGTCTTCGGCCGTGGCCAGACCCTTGGCCAGCACCCACGGCTGCGCCGTGTCGAACGCCTGGTTGATGCGGTCGGCGTAGGCCATGATCTCGCGGATGGCGCGGTTGTATTCGCGAGCCTCGAACGCGGCGCGGATCGACTCGGCCTGCTCGGCGTATTCGGCGGACAGCGCGGCCGTGTCGCCCGAATAACCCAGCACGCCGTCAAAGTGCTTGGTGATGAAGCTGGCGGCGCGGCTGGCGATGTTGACGTACTTGCCGACCAGGTCGCTGTTCACCCGCGCGATGAAGTCCTCGGGATTGAAGTCCACGTCTTCGACGCGCGCGTTCAGCTTGGCGGCGATGTAGTAGCGCATCCATTCGGCATTCATGCCGAGTTCCAGGTAGCGCAGCGGCGAAATACCGGTGCCGCGGCTCTTGGACATCTTTTCGCCGCTGACAGTGATGAAGCCGTGCACGTTGACGGCGTCCGGCGTCTTGCGGCCGGCGAACTTCAGCATGGCGGGCCAGAACAGCGCGTGGAAGTACACGATGTCCTTGCCGATGAAGTGAACCTGTTCGGTGTCGCCGTTGGGGTCGAGCAGGGCGTCGAAGTCCATGCCCTTGACCGCGCAATACGACTTGAGCGATGCCAGGTAGCCCACCGGCGCGTCCAGCCAGACGTAGAAATACTTGCCCGGCGCGTCGGGGATTTCGATGCCGAAGTAGGGCGCATCGCGGGAAATATCCCAGTCGCCCAGCTTGGCCTCGCCGTCTTCGCCACCCAGCCACTCGCGCGTCTTCGCCAGCATTTCGGGCTGCAGATGCTTGCCGCCGTGCCGGTTCGCGCCCGTGGTCCACTGCTGCAGGAATTCGACGCAGCGCGGATCGGACAGCTTGAAGAAGAAATGGTCGGACGACTTCAGGACGGGCGTGGCGCCCGTCAGGGCCGAGTACGGGTTGATCAGTTCGGTGGGCGCGTAGACCGCGCCGCAGACCTCGCAGGAGTCGCCGTACTGGTCCTTGGCGTGGCACTTGGGGCATTCGCCCTTGATGTAGCGGTCGGCCAGGAACATGCCCTTGACCGGATCGTAGAACTGCTCGACGGAGCGCGTTTCGATCAGGTCCTGGGCTTTCAGGGCGCGGTAGATGTCCTGCGACAGCGCGACGTTTTCCGCCGAGTCGGTCGAGTGCCAGTGGTCAAACCGGATGTGAAAGCCGTTCAGATATTGGGGGCGCTCGGCCGCGTAGCGCGCAACCAGCGCCTGCGGCGTGATGCCTTCCTTTTCGGCCTTCAGCATGATCGGCGCGCCGTGCGCATCGTCCGCGCCCACAAAATGCACCGTGTGGCCCGCCATTCGCATCGAACGAACCCAGATATCGGCCTGGATGTACTCCATGATGTGGCCGATGTGGAAGGATCCGTTGGCGTAGGGCAGCGCAGTGGTGACAAAGAGGGTGCGAGACATGGTTGTCGACTGAGGTTGAGGGGAAAAGGGATTTGGCGGCCATTTTAGGGCAAGCGCGCAGGCCTGCCCGCGGCGGGGCCCGGAAAGCACACAACCCGCCCATCGCATCAATGCGAATCAGGCGGGTTGAGGGAAGAGTGGCCGTGGCGTCTGGTGCGACCTTGCGCAACACGAAACGGCCAGCTTGCGCGCAATGACGCGCAAGCCAGTGGAAAACCGCCGTCAGCGGATTTCGCGGGCCTCGACGTCGATCACGTCGCCACGCGGTTGCGTGGCAAACGGAGCGGTGGCGGACTGGAAGGGTCCAGGGCGGGCGCCTTGGCGCTGGCTCCAATAGGCGCGAACGCCGAAGGGCTTGCCGCGCACCTTGGCGACCACATAAAGGATCGCCACGGCGAATGCCGTGGAAAGCATGAACACCAGCGCCATCGCCATGCCGATCAAGGCCAGGGCGGCGAATAGGACGGCACGAAAGAAGCGGATAAGTGTGTTGGTCATGAATGTCGGATGCAAAACGCAGCGAAAGGTTCCCGTGTATCCGCTATCCTTTAGGGGATGGCGGCCCGCAGACGCCGCGCTGCCTACGGAACCATAGTGACATGAGTATAACGATAGAAAACATCCGCGCCGCACTGCGCGCCGCGCAAGACCCGAATACCGGTTTGGATCTGGGCGTTTCTGTAAAAGATCGTGACATTCAACTGGCTGGCGGCCGTGTCGCGTTGACGCTGGAGCTGGGATATCCCGCCGACGCCGTCCGCGAACAGGTCCGCGACATCGCCGTGCGCGCGCTGGCGCAAGCCGGCGCGCCCGATGCGCAGGTCACCGTCACCTGGAAGGTAGCCGCCCACGCGGTGCAGAAGGGCCTGAAGCCGCTGCCCAACGTGCGCAACATTATTGCGGTCGCATCCGGCAAGGGCGGCGTGGGCAAGAGCACCACCGCCGTGAACCTGGCGCTGGCCCTGGCGGCCGAGGGCGCAAAGGTCGGCCTGCTGGACGCCGATATCTACGGCCCCAGCGTGCCGACGATGCTGGGCATCTCCGGGCGTCCCGAAAGCCTGGACAACAAGAGCATGGAGCCCCTGACCGGTCACGGCCTGCAGGCCAACTCCATCGGTTTCCTGATCGACGCCGATTCCCCCGCCATCTGGCGCGGTCCGATGGTCACGCAAGCGCTGGAGCAACTGCTGCGCCAGACCAACTGGCGCGATCTGGATTACCTGATCGTCGACATGCCGCCCGGCACGGGCGACGTGGCCCTGACGCTGGCGCAGAAGGTGCCGGTCGTGGGCGCGGTCATCGTCACCACGCCGCAGGACGTGGCGCTGCTGGACGCGCGCAAGGGCCTGAAGATGTTCCAGAAGGTCGAAGTGCCGATTCTGGGCGTGGTCGAGAACATGGCCATTCATATCTGCTCGCAGTGCGGCCACGCCGAGCACATCTTCGGTGAAGGCGGGGGCCAGCGCATGGCTGAGCAATATCAGACGCCGTGGCTGGGCAGCCTGCCGCTGACGCTTGCGATTCGCGAGCAGACCGACGCCGGCACGCCGACGGTGGTGTCCGACGCCGGCAGCGAGGCCGCGTCGCTGTACCGCGCGATCGCTCGAAAGCTGGCCGCGGGCGTTGCGGCGCTTCCGCGCGACATGGCCGGAAAGTTTCCTTCCATCGTCGTCCAACAACCGACCTGAAGCATGCGGTGGGCTGCCCGCGCCTTTTTGGCAGGACTGTGCATGCTGGCGGGCGAGGCGTTGGCCAAGCGCCCCGAAGTCATTGTGGACCCGGGGGGTGTGCCCCCGGCCGCGCTGCAGGCGATCACCCAGGCGGTCGATGCGATTGCGCGGCTGGCCGAAGACCAGGACGGCGGTGAAATCAACCGCCTGCGCCGGCGCGCGCGCGATGCGACGCTGGCGGCGCTGGCCACCCAGGGCTATTTTTCGCCCAAGGTCACGCTCGAGGCCGGCACCGATATCGGCGGCGAAACCTGGGACATCGCCATCGTGCCCGGCAAGCGCACGACCGTCGAATCCGTGAACCTGGCGTTCACGGGCCGCATCACGCGTCCCGAATACGCGCAGCGCGTGCAGCGGCTGCGCGACGACTGGAGCTTGCGCAAAGGGCAGCCCTTCATCAATAGCGACTGGAACCGCGCCAAGGCCACGCTGCTGGACGAGATTTCCACGCGCGATTTCCTGCTGGCGCGAATGACGTCCTCGCGCGCCGACATCGACGCCGACAACGCGGTCGCGCATCTGCACGTCACCATCGACAGCGGCCCGCAGGTGCGCATGGGCGAACTCAACACGCAGGGCTTGAAGCGGGTGCCTGAAACGCTGATCGATCGCTACGTCCGCTACAACGTGGGGGCCGCGTTCGACCAGAACCGGCTCGATCAGTGGCAGCAGGACCTGCAATCGACCGCCTTCTTCCGCGGCGCGTTCGTTTCGCTGCAGGAGCCGCCCAGCCAGACCGATCAGCCCACGGACCCGATCTCTGACCGTGCCCGTGGGCCGGGCGCCGAAGACGCCGCCGCAGCCGCGCCGGCGGGCGATCCCACGGTGTCGGGCGGCCTGCCCCCGCCGCCCGCGCAGTTCGATTCGGACGGCGAAATCACGCTGCCCGTGCAGGTGCGCGTGGTCGAGGCGCCGCCCAAGCGCTTTTCCGCGTCGATCGGCGTGGACGACGAGGCCGGCGTGCGGGTGGAGTCCCTGTATCGTCAGAACGTCGTGTTCGGCCAGCCGGTCACGATGGAAACCGGTTTTGGCGTGGACCGGCTGCGCCAGCGCGCCTTCATGGATATCCTGCTGCCGCCGTCCGAGCGCGGCTACCGCGATTCGTTCGGGATCCTGGCGGACCGCTCCGACATCCAGGGGCTGGAGGTGACCCGCTACGCGCTGGGCGCCACGCGAACGCAGGAGCGCAAGGGCGCGGGCGACAGCCGGGTCGAATACGAAACGCGCTACGGCGTGCTGCTGGCGCAGGACCACGTCAAGATCGACGGCGGCGACAGCTACACGCTGCCCACCGTGACCACCACGGCCGAATGGCTGCGGCGCGACGTGGACAACAAATACGATCCGCGCGAAGGCAACCTGATCGCCGTGGGTGGCGGCGTGGGTATTACGCTGGATACGGGCGAGCCCTACACGCGCCTGCGGCTGCGCGGCCAGAAGTGGTGGCCGATCGGCAAGCTGGACGTGCTGACGATCCGCGGCGAAGTCGGCCGCGTGTGGTCCAACGGCGACGTGCAGGTCCCGGACGACTTTGGCTTCCGGACGGGCGGGGCGCGCACCATCCGCGGCTACCGTTATCAGAGCATTGGCGTGCACCGCGACAACGCCGTGGTGGGCGCGCCCACGCTGCTGGTGGGCAGCATTGAATACGACCACTATTTTGACGAGCGCTGGGGCATGGGCGTGTTCGTGGATGCGGGCGATGCCGCCGAATCGTTCGGCGACATGAAGATGTCCGTGGGCTACGGCGTCGGCGCGCGCGTGCGCACGCCGGCCGGCCCGTTGTTCCTGGACGTGGCCTACGGCCAGCGCGAACGCGACCTGCGCCTGCATTTCTCGTTGGGGATCGCGTTTTGAAGTTCGTGCGTAAATTCCTGCGCCATGTGCTGGTGTGGTGGCTGCCCGGGCTTGCCATGCTGGCCGCATTGGCGGCCGGATTCATCTTCTGGCTCGTGGCCTCGCAGAACGGCACGCGCCTCTTGCTGACGACGGCCGCGCAGCAGCTGGACGGCCAGGCGCTGGACGTAAATGGCTCGCTCCTGCGCGGAGTGACCGTGGGCCAGCTGACGCTGACGGCCGGCGGCACGCACGTCGATATCCATGATCTGGACCTGGCCGTGCATTGGCGCGCCCTGGGCGACCGGCTGCTGCACGTGCGCAATCTGTCGGCCAGTTCGGTGCGCGTGGACATGGTGTCCTCGTCCGAGGCGCCGCCTGCCGAAGACAACGGCGAACCCTTCACCCTGCCCAAGCTGCCGGTGACCATCGCCGTGGACCGGCTGGCGTTGGGCGATTTCCAGTTCACTCAGGATGGCCAGCCGCTGCCCGTCACCTTGAACGACCTGAACGCCACGTTCGCCGCGGGCCAGCAAGGCGCGCAGTTGCGTATCGCCAGCTTGCGGGTCGGACACGAAGTGGGCGAGGCCGACGTGACGGGCCAGGCGCAATTGCAGGACCTGGCCGACCCGTGGCCGTTCGCGGCGCGCCTGGACGTGACGGCGCGCGGCGCGGGCCCCGATTCCCCCTTGTGCCAGGCCGACCGGTTGAGCGGCGTGTTCGGGCCGGTGGCCGGGCAGGCGCAGCCCGGCGCCAAGGCCAGCGAACCGGTGAAAAAGGTGGAAGCGCCCAAGGCCCAGAACGGCGCGAAGCGCGCAGGCGCGCGTGCGGCGGAGGCGGGGGGCAAGGGCGCGAAGGGCGCAACTGCCGTCAAGCCGGCAGCGGCGGCCAAGGCCCCTGCCGACGCTGCGCAAGGCGACAAGAGCAACAAGGACAAAACCGAGCCCGCGGCGCCGGCGATGGGCCCGCCCGCGCCCACGTGCCTTGTCGTGCTGCGCGCCGACGCCGCTGGATCGCTCGACGGCATTCAGGCGAAGGTGGACGGCACGGGTTCGAATTTGGTGCTGGATGTGGTGGCCGATCTGGCGCCGCGCACGGCGCTGGTGCTGCGCAGCGCCCGGGCGCGCGCGCAACTGCCGGACAAGTCCACGCTGGCCGCGCAGTTCGACCTGCAGGCGGGCGACGCGCCGGGGCGCAACCGGATCGTCGGCTCGCTGGACGCGCAGCGGCTCGATCTTGCGCCCTGGACGGGCCCTGCCATACCGCCGGCGCTGCTTACCGTACGCGCCGATGTACAGGCCGATATCGAGAACCTGAGCGAGCTGCGCCATGCCGCCGTCAATCTGCGGTTTGAAGAAGGCAGCCGCTGGAACCGGCAAGCGCTGAGCGGGAATCTGAAGGCGCAGGTGGACGTCGCTGCGGCAGCCGGTGCTGCGCCAGCCGGTGCTTCCGCAGCCGGCGCTGCGGCAGCCGCTCCTGCGGCGGCCGATAACGCGGCGGCCCCTGCTGCGACCAATGCCGCGGCGACAGACGCCCCGCCGGCGCCTGCCCGCGGCGCCGCGACGGATCCGTCGGTAGACCCGCTGGCCGGCCTGCGGATCCACGACCTGGACGTGGATTTGCGGCTGGGCCGCAACCGCGTGCGCGCGACGGGCGAATTGGGCGCGGCAAACGGCGCGATCACGCTGGACGCCCAGGCCCCGCAGCTGGACGCCTTCTGGCCGGATGTGCCGGGCGGCGCGGAGGTGCGCGCCCGCATCGACGGCACGGTGGCCGCGCACCGCGGCGAGATCACCGCCAGCTACACGCCGCCCCGGCCCCGGCCCGGCATCATCGGGCAATCGCGCGCGCAGGCCAACCTGACCTTCAACGGCGGCTGGGGCAGGGGACCTGCGGGCCAGCCGGATGCGGCGCTGGTGGGCTGGCGCGGCACGTTCTCGCGGCTGGGCGCGGATACCGCCGGGTTCGCCGTCTCGGTGGACCGGCCGGTCACGTTGTCCTTCCTGCCTGCGGCGGTGGCGCCGCAGTGGCAATGGCAGGTGGGCCAGACCGCGCTGAGCCTCGTCCTGCCGGGCAAGGAGCGCCTCACCGTGGCGCATCAGGGTTCGCGCGGCGGCGGCAAGCGCTGGGAAACCGCCGGGCAGTCCGACAATCTGGTCATCACCGCGACCGTGGCGCGCCAGGTGATCGGCGCATTCGACCCGGAAGCCGCGGCCAAGCTGGGCCGCAATGCCGGCCGCGTGAACGCGATGGTGCCCGACGGCCAGCGCCGCATTGCGCTCGACCTGCTGTGGGATCTGAAATTTGACGGGCGCCTGGCGGGCCGCGCCCGGATCGCGCGCCGTACGGGCGATCTGCTGATTCCGGGCGACCCGCCCATCCCCTTGGGAGTGAAGACGCTGGTCGTCGACGTGACCGCCACGCCCACGTCGGCCAACGCCAGCCGGCTGGATGCCCGCCTGGATCTGTCGACGGACAAGATGGGCTCGATCAACGGCACCGGCACGGCGGTATTGCTGGTGGACGCCCAAGGCGGCATGGCGCTGGATACGCGCCAGCCGCTGCGGGCGCGGCTGAACGCGGATATCGCTGACCTCGCCTGGGTGGGCCTCTTCGTGGGCGACGCCATGGAGGTCGGCGGCACGCTCAAGGCCAACATCGACGTGCAGGGCACGCTGGCGGGCCAATGGGGCGCGACGGGCACCATCCGGGGCGACAAGCTGCGGCTGGTCCGCATCGACGACGGCGTGCGGCTGATCGACGGCACGCTGTCCGCGCGTCTGGACGGCCAGCGGCTGATCCTGGACAACCTGCGCTTTCCGGCGTCGCTGCGCGTCATGCCGGCCGAATGGCGCACCAAGGAATGGATCACCACGAACCCGGGCGCGAAGGGCGGATACGCGGAAGCCAAGGGCGACTGGAACATCATGGACGGCGGCGGCACCATCCGGCTGACGCTGTTCCGCTTCCCGGCATTGCAGCGCTCGGACCGCTACGCCATGGTGTCCGGCACGGTCGACGTGCGGGCGGCCATGCCGCGCCTGGAAATCGTGGGCGACCTGAGCGCCGATGCCGGCTGGTTCAGCCTGGAAATCCTGCAGGGCGTGCCAACGCTGGACGATGACGTGCGCGTGATCCGCGCGGGCGACGAACCCGGCAAGGTGTCCACGCCCCTGCAGACCAGCATGGACCTGAAGTTCGACATGGGGCCGCGCTTCTACATCACCGGCATGGGGCTGGACGCCGGTCTGCTCGGCTCCATCCAGATCCGCCTGAATGACGGCCGGCTGACGGGCTGGGGCCAGTTGCGCACGCGCGGCGGCGGCATCGAGGCCTATGGCCAGCGGCTACGCCTGAGCCGCGGCACGCTGACCTTCCAGGGCCGGCTGGACAATCCCATCCTGGACATCGAGGCCCTGCGCACGGGCGAACTGGTCGAGGCCGGCGTGCGGGTGGTGGGCACGGCCCAGCGGCCGCGCATCGACCTGGTGTCCTATCCCGAAGTCAGCGACGTCGAAAAGCTGTCGTGGCTGCTACTGGGGCGGGGGCCGGACGAAAGCGGCGGCGACGCGGCCCTGCTCGTGTCGATCGGCACGGCGTTGCTGGGCGGCGGGCAGCCGTTCTACAAGCAGTTCGGCCTGGACGACGTGGCCGTGCGCACCGGCAACATGGGCAGCTCGGGCAGCATCCTGCCCGACCGCACGGTGGCCGGCAACGTGAACCGCGATATCGGCAGCGATCTGTCCACGCAATTCCTGGTGGCCAGCAAGAACTTCGCCAATGGCATCACGCTGAGCGTCGAGCAGGCGCTCTCGGGCAGCGACACCGTGGGCCGGGCAAGTTACCGGCTGGCGCGTGGTCTGTCCCTGGATTTGAAGGGCGGCTCGGTCAACGGGATTTCGCTGGTCTATCGCACCCTGTTCGGCAATTGAGCAGACGCCCAAGCTTGAGGCGGGACAAGCCTGTCCCGCCTCAAATCAAGGCGGCCGGCGCGGTCGGGATAAAATGACGCCCATTCAAATCCCTAGCACCACACCCACCATGAGCATCAAAAGCGACCGCTGGATCCGCCGCCAGGCCGAAGCCGGCATGATCGAACCCTTCGAACCGGGTCAGGTCCGTACGGCCAATGGCGGGCGTATCGTCAGCTACGGCACCAGCAGCTACGGCTACGACGTGCGCTGCGCCGACGAATTCAAGATCTTCACCAACATCAATTCCACGATCGTCGATCCCAAGAATTTCGACGAAGGCTCGTTTGTGGATTTCAAGGGCGACGTCTGCATCATTCCGCCCAACTCGTTCGCGCTGGCGCGCACGGTGGAATACTTCCGCATTCCGCGCAGCGTCCTGACGGTCTGCCTGGGCAAGAGCACCTACGCGCGCTGCGGCATCATCGTCAACGTGACGCCGCTGGAACCCGAATGGGAAGGCCACGTCACGCTCGAGTTCTCCAACACGACGCCGCTGCCCGCCAAGATCTACGCCGGCGAAGGCTGCGCGCAGATGCTGTTCCTGGAAAGCGACGAGGTCTGCGAGACTTCGTACCGCGATCGTGGCGGCAAGTATCAGGGCCAGCGCGGCGTCACGCTGCCGCGCACCTGATCCCTCAGCCTGCGGCCGGCGGCCGCAGGTATTCGATGTCCCATTCTCCTTCGCCGGTCTGCACGAAGCCGTGCCGGCGATAGAAGCGGTTTGAATCGCTGCCCCGCAACGCGCTCAGGGTCACTGCCTGGCGGTTGCGGTCGGCGTCCCGCAAGATCCGGCGCAGCACCTGGCCGCCCACGCCTCGTCCTTGCGCACAGGGATGCACGTACAGATGATCCAGCCGCAACCCTTCGCCGTCCGGGCGCAGGCAATAAAACCCGATGCGATCGCCGTCTGCCTCGATGTGCCAGGTGCACTCGGGGCGGAAGGTGCCGCGCAGCCGCTCACGGGCACGGTCCGGATCGAAGCGGCCCAGCCGCTCCAGGCTGTCGCGCATGGCGTCGATCCGCAAGGCCAGCAGCGCCTCGAAATCCGCCTGCGTTGCGGGCGTAAAGCGCAGCGGCGCGGCGCCGGCCCGCGCTTCGCTGGCCAGTTCGCCGTAGCCGCGCCCCAGGAATTGCAGGATGCAGATGCCGTGGCCGTAAGGGTCCGCCAGATGCGCGATGCGGCCCCAGGCGTGCGTGGCGGGCGGATCCTCCAGGCGCGCGCCGGCAGCCACCGCGCGGGCGACCGCGCTGTCCACGTCGTCCACCACCACGTCCAGATGCACGGGCGTCCAGTGCCGAGCATAGTCGCGCGGCTGGCGCACTGCGCCGGCCGCCGGTGTGCCTGCGGCTTTCTCGAGCAGGTAGATGGGGGCGTCGGCACCCAGCAGTTCGGCGCCCGTTGCACCCAGCCGGCGGTTCAGCGTCAAACCGAAGGCGGCCTGATAAAAGCCGATGGCGTGTTCGAGATCAGGAACATCGATATTGACCAGGATTCTCATGGAGGCCTTGTGATGGTGGAGCGCCGCGTCGTTACGCGGCCTGCGCTAAAGAACCTCCCGCCGCGTCCGTAAAAAGATTACATGTGTTTGCCGATTTGGCGACGTCATTTCTGCAAGCGTTAGCAAGGCCCAATCCGTGCGTTACCCCCACATCCCCTGGCTGCCCCTGTTGTTCTATCCCGCGTTGCCGGTGGCCGCCGCGATCGGACTGCTGTTCTGGCGGGAATGGCCGCCGGCGTTGAGCCTGATCGTGCCGTTCGTGCCGTGGGTGATGGCGCTGATCGGCTCGGCGATCTGCCTGATGTATCAGCGCTCTCAAACGATGGCGCTGATGCTGTGCGTGCTGGCCGTCACGGCGGCATGGCCCACGCTGGTTCGGGACGCGCCGTGGGCGATGGGGCCTGTGCTGGCCTGGTGGTCGCTCGTCTACACCATCAACGCCATGTGGTCCGAACGGTCCAGCATGCTGATCGACGTGGCGCTGCGCGTCGGCCTGATGGCCGCGGGCGCGGCGATCATCGCGCTGGCCGGCAAGGACGGCGTGGACGAGCTGTTCAGCACCATTGCGCTGCAGGGCACGCTGGCGCGCATGGGCGTGCCGGCCGAGGCGCTGATTGCGCTGCTGGCCACCGGCCTGACGTTGACGCTGTTGCTTTTGCGCTATGGACGTCCGCAGCAGGCGGGGCAGTGGCTGGGCTTTGTCTGCATGGCGTGGGCGCTGCCCCGCGGGGCGGCCCAGCCGCTCGAACTGGCTCTCATGTCCGCCGCGGCGCTGACGTCCCTGTGCATCTCGCTGGCGCATGAAGGCTTTCACATGGCGTTTCGCGACGAGCTCACCGGCCTGCCGGGCCGACGCGCGCTGAACGAACGGCTGCAGCGCATGGGCCGCGTCTACACGCTGGCGATGGCCGACGTCGACCATTTCAAGGCGTTCAACGACACGCACGGCCACGACGTGGGCGACCAGGTGCTGCGCATGGTGGCTTCGCAGCTGCGGCGCGTGCCGGGCGGCGGCCAAGCCTATCGTTACGGCGGAGAGGAATTCACGCTGGTGTTTCCCGGCAAGACCGCGGCCGAAGCCATGCCGCATCTGGAAACGGTCCGGCGCGCCATCGAGGCCTACCAGATGCGCCTGCGCGACAAGCCGGCCCGTCCCAAGGCGGACCAGATCGGCCAGCGCCGGCGTGGCGGACGGGGAGGGCGCGGCGCCCGGCCCCTGCGCGTCACGGTCAGCATCGGCGTGGCCGAGCGCAGCGATGCCCTGCGCGCGCCCGACGCCGTCATCAAGGCGGCCGACCAGGCGCTCTACAAGGCCAAGGACGGCGGGCGCAATCAGGTATGCGCGTTCGGCGCGCGGCGCCGGGCAGGCGCGGGCTGACCCGCCGGGTCAGCCGTCCGACAACGGCATCGCCATCAGCGTTTCATCGTAGAGCTGTCCGTTCACGCAAAGCGCTTCGGGTTCGTGGCCGTACACCGTGAACCCCAGGCTGGCGTACAGCCCGGACGCCGCGGTGTTGTTGGCGGTCACGCTCAGCTGCACCTGCCGGATGCCGCGCATGGTTGCCGCGTGGTCGATCGCCGCGCGCATGAGCAGGCGGCCGAGCCCTTGTCCGCGATGAGCGGGCGCCACGTACATGCTCCAGATGTGCGCCTTGTGGCGCAGCTTCAGCTTGCGCTGGCGGCTGACGCCCACGATGCCGGCCAGCGTGTCCCCCAGGAACACGCCATACATGGCGCCGTCGTCGGCCGGCGAGATCCACGCGCGGATGTCCGCCAATGTCAGCGTGTGTTCCTCTTCGTAACTCGATCCGAAGGACTCGGGCGTTTCGACCAGCGCGTTCAGACGCAATTGCCGCAGGGCGGCGGCATCGGGGGCGGTCAGGCGGCGGACGGCAGGGGCGTTCATGGCGGAATCAAAGTGTTGGGAATAGGGAACGTTTGGGCAGTATAGGAGGACGGGCTTGCCTATAATGGCCCCATCGCCGCTTGCGGTTTTGAACAAGGAGCCACTGATGTTCGGTTTCCTCAAGACAAACCAGGATGCGACGCGCCATGAGGTGCAGGAAGAGTTCGTGGCACGTGTCGCGGGTGCCGCGCAGGACTTTGTAGAGGCAGCCGGTTCCACCGGCGCCGTGCTGGACTACTCCCCGTCCAGCGTCCATGCGCTGGACGACGCGCTGGAGGCCGCCCATCTGGGCACGCTGCCTCTGACCCCCATGCAAACCGTCGGCGCCGCCGCCTATCTCTACGAAGTCGGCCGCCGTGCGCACGGCGGACTGTACGAGGTCTGCGACGACGAAGATCCGGTGGTTCTCGTCTGCGGAGAACCGGGCTCGGAAGTCTGCTTTGGCGCCATCGCCAAGGTCGAACGGCGCATCCGCTACGGGGCCGCCGAGGCTATCCCCGCCTACTTTGAAATGTTCATGACAGCCCTGCAAATGGGCGAAGCCCGGACCATCCGATAGGCCGATCCGGCGCTTCTGGGGATTTCCCTTAGGGCTGTAAGAAAAACAGCCCTACAATTCCGCAATTCCCGCCGCCGGCGGGTGCTCGCGCCGTCTGACTTCGGACGGTTTTTTACTCGCAGTACATTCGCGCCGCGATACGCGTCCGATTCGCCATGCCCCCAGGAGCGCCTGCATGAAATTCCGCTTCCCCATCTTCATCATCGACGAGGACTACCGTTCCGAGAACGCGTCCGGTTTGGGTATCCGTGCCTTGTCCGCAGCAATCGAGGCCGAGGGCGTCGAGGTGATCGGGGTGACCAGTTACGGCGACCTGAGTTCGTTCGCGCAGCAGCAAAGCCGCGCCAGCGCCTTCATCCTGTCGATCGACGATGAAGAGTTCGACGTGGACTCGCCCGAGGACGTGGCCAGCGCGATCAAGAACCTGCGCGCCTTCATCGGCGAACTGCGCTTTCGCAACGCGGACATTCCCATCTACCTGTACGGCGAAACCCGCACGTCGGAACACATTCCGAACGACATCCTGCGCGAGCTGCACGGCTTCATCCACATGTTCGAGGACACGCCCGAGTTCGTGGCGCGCCACATCATCCGCGAGGCCCGAAGCTACGTCGACAGCCTGCCGCCGCCGTTCTTCCGCGAGCTGGTGAAGTACGCGCAGGACGGTTCCTATTCGTGGCACTGCCCGGGGCACTCGGGCGGGGTGGCGTTCCTGAAGAGCCCGGTCGGCCGGATGTTCCACCAGTTCTTTGGCGAAAACATGCTGCGCGCCGACGTCTGCAACGCCGTGGACGAACTGGGCCAGCTGCTGGACCACACCGGCCCGGTGGCCGAGTCCGAACTGAATGCCGCGCGCATCTTCCACGCGGACCACTGTTTCTTCGTGACCAACGGTACGTCGACCTCGAACAAGGTCGTGTGGCACGCCAACGTTGCTGCCGGCGACGTCGTGGTGGTGGACCGCAACTGTCACAAGTCGATCCTGCACGCCATCACGATGACGGGCGCGATCCCCGTGTTCCTGCGCCCCACGCGCAACCACCTGGGCATCATCGGCCCGATCCCGCTGGAAGAGTTCCACCCGGACAACATCCGCAAGAAGATCGAAGCCAACCCCTTCGCGCGCGAAGCGGTCAACAAGAACCCGCGCATCCTGACGCTGACGCAGAGCACGTACGACGGCGTCATCTACAACGTCGAAATGATCAAGCAGCAGCTCGGCAGCTACGTCGACACGCTGCACTTTGACGAAGCCTGGCTGCCGCACGCGTCGTTCCACGAGTTCTACCAGGACATGCACGCCATCGGCCAGGATCGCCCGCGCAGCCAGGACGCCATGGTGTTTGCCACGCACTCCACGCACAAGCTGCTGGCCGGCATTTCGCAGGCCTCGCAGATCATCGTGCAGGAGTCCGAGACCCGCAAGCTGGACCGCAACGTCTTCAACGAGGCGTACCTGATGCACACGTCCACCTCACCCCAGTACGCGATCATCGCGTCCTGCGACGTGGCCGCCGCCATGATGGAGCCGCCGGGCGGCACCGCGCTGGTCGAGGAAAGCATCCGCGAAGCCCTGGACTTCCGCCGCGCCATGCGCAAGGTGGAATCCGAGTTCGGCAAGAACGACTGGTGGTTCAAGGTCTGGGGCCCGAACCGCCTGGTGTCCGAAGGCATCGGCAACCGCGACGAATGGATCCTGGAAGCCAACGATCACTGGCACGGCTTCGGCGAAATGGCCGAAGGCTTCAACATGCTGGACCCGATCAAGGCCACGGTCATCACGCCGGGGCTGGACATGTCGGGCAGCTTCGGTGAAACCGGCATTCCCGCGGCGCTGGTCTCCAAGTACCTGACCGAGCATGGCGTGGTGGTTGAAAAGACCGGCCTGTATTCGTTCTTCATCCTGTTCACCATCGGCATCACCAAGGGCCGCTGGAACACGCTGTTGACCGCGTTGCAGCAGTTCAAGGACGACTACGACCGCAACCAGCCGCTGTGGCGCATCCTGCCGGAGTTCTGCCGTGACCATCGCCGCTATGAGCGCATGGGCCTGCGTGACCTCTGCCAGCAGATCCACGAAGCCTACCGCGAGCGCGACGTGGCCCGCCTGACGACCGAGATGTACCTGAGCGACATGGTGCCTGCGCTCAAGCCGTCGGACGCGTTTGCCCGCATGGCGCACCGCGAGGTCGAGCGCGTCGACATCGACAAGCTGGAAGGCCGCGTGACGGGCGTGCTGCTGACGCCGTACCCCCCGGGCATTCCGCTGCTGATCCCGGGCGAACGCTTCAACCGCACCATCGTGCAGTACCTGCAGTTCGCGCGCGAGTTCAACGAACGCTTCCCCGGTTTCGAAACCTACATCCACGGCCTGGCCGACGAAGTGGGTCCGGACGGCGAAAAGCGTTACTACGTTGACTGCCTGATCGAAGAGTAAGCACGGGCGGGCCGGAAATCTTGATGTTCGATGTTGCAGTGCTTGGCGCGGGCGCCGCGGGCATGATGTGCGCGGCGGTCGCTGGTCAACGCGGCCTGCGCGTGGTGCTGGTCGACCACGCGCAGCGCCTGGCCGAGAAGATCCGCATCTCCGGCGGCGGGCGCTGCAACTTCACGAACATCGGCGCCGGCCCCGCCAATTTCCTGTCGGAAAACCCGCATTTCTGCCGTTCGGCGCTGTCGGCCTACACGCCGCAGGACTTCCTGGCGCTCATCAAGCGCCACCGCATCGCCTGGCACGAAAAACATCGCGGCCAGTTGTTCTGCGATGACTCCAGCGAAAACATCATCGACATGCTGCGCGCCGAGTGCGGCGCGGGCAATGTCCAATGGCGCATGGGTTGCTCGGTGGCCGAGATCGCGCAGGGCGAGGCCGGCTTCGAACTGCGCACCAGCCAGGGTGTCATCCGGGCCGCCAAGCTGGTCATTGCGACCGGCGGCATGGCGATTCCCCAGTTGGGCGCAACGGATTTCGGGCTGAAGATCGCCCGCCAGTTCGGCCTGAAGGTCGTTGAGCCGCGCCCGGCGCTCGTCCCGCTGACCTTCGACCCCGTGCAGTGGCAGCCGCTGTCGGAACTGTCTGGCGTCGCGCTGGAAGTGAACCTGCAAACCGGGCAGGGCAAGGCGCGCGGCGAGTTCCTGGAAGACCTGTTGTTCACGCACCGGGGGCTGTCCGGTCCGGCGATCCTGCAGATCTCCAGCTACTGGAAGCCGGGCGAACCCATCGTGATCGACCTGGCGTCGGGGCGTGACCTGGCGCAGGAACTGCTGGCCTCCAAGTCCGGCAACCGCCAGCAGTTGCACACGGTGCTGGGGGGGTTGTGGCCCAAGCGGCTGGCCGATCGCTGGTTGCACCTGGCCGAGCAGGGCGGCAAGCCCGGCCTGGCGGCCCTGCGCCTGGCCGACGCGCCCGACAAGACGCTGCGCGCACTGGCGCAGGATATTCATCAGTGGACGCTCGTGCCCAGCGGCACGGCGGGCTACAAGAAGGCCGAAGTCATGCGCGGCGGCGTGGACACGCGCGGCCTCGATCAGAAGTCGATGCAGGCCAAGTCGGTTCCCGGTCTGTACTTCATCGGCGAAGCCGTGGACGTTACCGGCTGGCTGGGTGGCTACAACTTCCAATGGGCGTGGGCGTCCGGCGTGGCCTGCGGACAGGCGCTTTGATTTCGCGGCGCGGTTAGCGCCAATCTGCGACGCGCATTCCGCTGCTGCGGACACCGCTGCGGCACGCATCGCCAATCCGGCATTGTGATATCAAATAAAAATACATATCATTTATGTTTTGATCTTTATCAAGCTCGTCCCGCCCGGGACGGATCAGCCGGAGACTCGCATGGCCTACACCCTTCCCCCCTTGCCGTACGCCTATGACGCGCTGGAACCCCATATCGACGCGATGACGATGGAGATCCACTACACCAAGCATCACCAGACGTACGTCAACGGCCTGAACGCCGCGCTGGAAGGCGCCGGCATCAACACGGACGAGCCGGTCGAGGCGCTGGTCGCCCGCATCAAGGAATTGCCCGAAGCCGTGCGCGGCGCGGTGCGCAACCACGGCGGCGGCCACGCCAACCACAGCCTTTTCTGGTCCGTCATGTCGCCGCAGGGCGGCGGCGAGCCGGACGGCGCGCTGGCCGCGGCCATCGACGCCGACCTGGGCGGACTGCCCGCCTTCAAGGAAGCCTTCACCAAGGCGGCCCTGACGCGCTTTGGCAGCGGTTGGGCCTGGCTGAGCGTGACGCCCGCGGGCAAGCTGGTGGTCGAAAGCAGCGCCAACCAGGACAGCCCGCTGATGGACGGCAACACGCCCATCCTGGGGCTGGATGTCTGGGAACACGCTTATTATCTGAAGTACCAGAACCGCCGGCCGGAATACATCGGCGCTTTCTACAACGTGGTGAACTGGCCCGAGGTCTCGCGCCGCTACGCCGCAGCACGGGGCTGAGCGCATCTTCACGAAGGAGCGCAGCCGCCTATGAATACCTTCAGCCGTCATCGCGTACGGCCGGCAGCCACCAGCATCAGCGTCTGGACGCTGGCTGTGATGGTGTCCTGCCTGGCCCTGTACCAGCTCTGGGTTTACCTGGACGTGCGGGCGCCGCACGTGGCGGACGCGCTGCTTGGCGGGCTTGTCGCGGCCGGCGCCACCGCGCTCGGCACGTTGCCGATTCTCTTTGCCCGCACCATTCCGCAAAAGGCGCAGGACAGCATGTTCGGCTTTGGCGCCGGCGTCATGCTTGCCGCCAGCGCGTTTTCGCTGGTGGCGCCGGGCATCGCCGCGGGCGAGGACCTGGGTTACGGCCCGTGGGGCGCGGGCCTGACCGTGGGCGCCGCGATCCTGCTGGGCGCAGGCGTGCTGCTGCTCATGGACCGGACGCTGCCGCACGAGCATTTCATCAAGGGCAGGGAAGGGATGGAGGCGCACCGTCTGCGCCGCACCTGGCTGTTCGTGTTCGCGATCATGCTGCACAACCTGCCCGAGGGGCTGGCGATCGGCGTGGGCTATGCCGCGGGCGACCCGGTGCGCGGCACGGCGCTGGCCACCGGCATCGCCATCCAGGACATCCCCGAAGGACTGGTGGTGGCGGTCGCCTTGCTGGCCGCCGGCTACAAGCGGACCTTCGCGGTGGCGCTGGGCATGCTGTCCGGGCTGATCGAGCCCGTGGGCGCGGTGCTGGGCGCCGCGGTCGTCGGGTGGTCGGCGCCGCTGCTGCCGTGGGGGCTGGGCTTTGCCGCGGGGGCCATGCTGTTCGTCATCAGCCACGAGATCATCCCGGAATCGCACCGCAAGGGGCACGAGGTCTACGCCACCTGCGGGTTGATGCTGGGTTTCGTCCTGATGATGCTGCTGGACACGGCCCTGGGCTAGCGCCGCCCCGCGCGCGACAGGCCTAGGCTTACCCTGGGCTTTCGTTGTATGCTTTCGGCGCTGTCACGCATGCTGCGGGAGAGAGTGGCCGAAGGCATCAAGCCCGGCCGCCGCCGAAGGCGCAATTCGCCCAGAATCGCTCAGGTAACCGATACCGCGCAGGCTTGCCCCGTCCCGCATTTGTTGCCTCACGGCCATGCGGATGCGGCAAAACAGTACTCTGGAGAGACCTGGCGCCGCCCCTGAAACAGGGACATGGCGAGCAGCCCAGGCGCCGAAGGTGCAAACCCGCCACGCGGGGCAACTCTCAGGCAAAAGGACAGAGGGGCGGAAGATTCAGCCGTTGCGCGGGCGCTATCCGCCCGCAATCAGCGGCATTCCGTAACCCTGGCATCACGCCGTCCCGGAGTTCCCCGCATGTCCGCACCCCTCAAACGCACCCCGCTGGCCGAAGAACACATCGCCGCCGGCGCCCGCATGGTCGATTTCGGCGGCTGGGACATGCCGCTTGCCTATGGCTCGCAGCTTGAAGAGCATCACGCGGTGCGCCAGGACGCCGGCATGTTCGACGTCTCGCACATGCTCAACGTCGACGTGAAGGGTCCGGACGCGTTCGCCTTCCTGCAGCGCCTGGTCGCCAACGACGTGTCCAAGCTGACCGTGCCGGGCAAGGCGCTCTACAGCTGCATGCTGAACCCGCAGGGCGGCGTCATCGACGACCTCATCATCTATTTCTTCGCCGCTGACGAATGGCGTGTGGTGGTCAACGCCGGCACGGCCGACAAGGACGTGGCCTGGATGCAGCGCGTCAAGCAGGCCGGCGCGTTCGACGTCGCCATCACGCCGCGCCGCGATCTGGCCATGGTGGCCGTGCAGGGCCCCAACGCCCGCGCCAAGGTCTGGGCGGCCCGCCCGTCCTGGCAAGCCGCCACCGAACCGCTGACTCCCTTCGTCGCCGCCCGCCTGGGCGACGACACGCTGGTCGCCCGCACGGGCTACACCGGCGAGGACGGCTTTGAAATCGTCCTGCCCGCCGCCGACGTGGTCCAGCTCTGGCGCGACCTGACCGCCCAGGGCGTGCGTCCGGCAGGCCTGGGCGCGCGCGACACGCTGCGCCTGGAAGCCGGCATGAACCTGTACGGCCAGGACATGGACGAACTGACCCAGCCCGGCCAGGCCGGCCTGACCTGGACCGTGTCCCTCAAGAACGCCGAGCGCCGCTTCATCGGCCGCGATGCGCTCGAGCAATTCGCCACGCCCGCCACGTTCATCGGCTTGAAGCTCAAGGACCGCGGCGTCATGCGCGCGCACATGGCCGTGCGCACGCCGCAAGGCATGGGCGAACTCACCAGCGGCACCATGTCGCCCACGCTGGGCGTGTCGATCGGCTTTGCCCGCCTGCCGCAAGGCGTGGCGCCGGGCGATACGGTCGAGGTCGATATCCGCGGCAAGTGGGTGCCCGCCGTGGCGTGCAAGCTGCCCTTCGTGCGTAACGGCAAAGCCGTCGAACACTCGTAAACTCGAAGCTTCGCGCGTGCGCCGCCCCGGACTGGGCGACGGCCGCCCGCGCGAGGCGCGCAACACCATTCATCTACCCGCATTCCCTCAGGAGTTCCCATGAGTCTGCCCACCGATCGCAAGTACACCGAGTCCCATGAATGGGTCAAAGCCGAGGGCGACGTGTTCGTCGTCGGCATCACCGACACCGCCCAGGATCAGCTGGGCGATCTGGTCTTCGTCGGCGACGTGAACGTCGGCGCGAAGCTGAACGCGGGCGAAACCGCCGGCGTGGTCGAGTCGGTCAAGGCCGCCTCGGACATCTACGCGCCCGTGTCCGGCGAAATCGTTGCCTTCAACGAAGAGCTGGAAAGCAACCCCAACCTGATCAACGAATCGGCCTTCACCGCCTGGATCTTCAAGATCAAGCCGGACAACGCGGCCGACGCCGACAAGCTGCTGGACGCCGCCGGCTACGAAGCCGTCGCCAACGGCTGATGCCGCATGCGAGGGGGCGGGCCGACTTGGCGCCGCCGCCCTCGCCAGACGCAATACCGTCCGTCCCCAGGACGACACCCGCTACCCCGAGATCTCCCCATGTCGCGCGCCCTAGACACCCATACCGACTTCATTCCCCGCCACATCGGCCCCTCCGACGCCGACCAGGCCGCCATGCTTGCCGTGATCGGCAGCGACAGCCTGGACGCCCTGATCGAAGAAGTCGTGCCTCCCAAGATCCGCAGCCAGGCGCCGCTGGCGCTGCCCGCCTCGCGCAGCGAAGCCGACGTGCTGGCCGAACTGAAGCAGGTCGCGGGCCGCAACAAGGTCTACCGCAGCTACATCGGGCAGGGGTACTACGGCACGCAGACGCCCAACGTGGTGTTGCGCAACATTCTTGAAAATCCCGCCTGGTACACGGCCTACACGCCGTACCAGCCCGAGATCTCGCAGGGCCGCCTGGAGGCCCTGCTGAACTACCAGACCATGGTCGCCGACCTGACCGGCCTGGACATCTCCAACGCCTCGCTGCTGGACGAAAGCACGGCCGCCGCCGAAGCGATGACGCTCGCGCGCCGCAGCGCCAAGTCCAAGAGCCCGGTGTTCTTCATCTCGCGCCACGTGCATCCGCAGACCATCGAAGTCGTGCGCACGCGCGCCGAAGGCCTGGACATCGAGATCCGCATCGGCGACGAAGCCGAAGGCCTGCCCGAGTGCTTTGGCGTGCTGCTGCAATACCCGCACAGCACGGGCGCCGTGTCCGACTACCGCAAGCTGGCCGAAGCCGCCCACGCGCAAGGCGCCGTGGTGGCGTGCGCGACGGACCTGCTGGCGCTGGCCGTGCTGGCCGCCCCGGGCGAGTGGGGTGCCGACATCGCCGTCGGTTCGGCCCAGCGCTTTGGCGTGCCGTTCGGCTTTGGCGGCCCGCACGCGGGCTTCATGGCCTGCAAGGACGCCTTCAAGCGCAACATGGCCGGCCGCCTGGTCGGCGTGTCCAAGGACGCGCAGGGCAACCCCGCGCTGCGCCTGGCGCTGCAGACGCGCGAACAGCACATCCGCCGCGAGAAGGCCACCTCCAACATCTGCACGGCGCAGGTGCTGCTGGCCGTGATGGCCGGCATGTACGCCGTGTGGCACGGTCCCGCCGGCATCCGCCGCATCGCCGAGCGCGTGCAGCGCGCCACCGCGATCCTGCGCGCCGAACTCATCAAGCTGGACATCAAGGTCGTCAACGACACCTTCTTCGACACGCTGCTGCTGGAAACCGGCGCCGCAACGCCTGCCATCCTGACGGCCGCCGACTGCGCCCACATCAACCTGCGCCGCGTCGACGGCGCGCGCCTTGCGGTTTCGTTGGACGAAACCGTGACCGTGGCCGACCTGCAGGCGCTGGTCAACGTATTCGCCGCCGGCCTGGAGCGTGATGACGTCGAACTCGACATCGACGCGCTCGACGCCGCAGCCCCCAGTGGCATCCCCGCCGCGGTGGCCCGCGAAAGCGCCATCCTGACGCACCCCATCTTCTCCAGCGTCCAGTCCGAAACCGACATGCTGCGCTATCTGCGCAAGCTGGCCGACAAGGACCTGGCCCTGGACCGCACGATGATCCCGCTGGGTTCGTGCACCATGAAGCTGAACGCCACGGCCGAGATGATCCCCATCACCTGGCCCGAATTCGCGCTGATCCACCCGTTCGCGCCCGCCTCGCAAAGCCAGGGTTACGTCGAACTGATCGACCGCCTGTCGGCCGCGCTGTGCGAAATCACCGGCTACGACAACATCAGCCTGCAGCCCAACTCGGGCGCGCAGGGCGAATACGCGGGCCTGCTCGCCATTCGCGGTTACCACCAGGCCAACGGCCAGCACCAGCGCAACATCTGCCTGATCCCGTCGTCGGCGCACGGCACCAACCCCGCCTCGGCGCAACTGGCCGGCATGGATGTGGTGGTGGTGGCCTCGGACGCCAATGGCAATGTCGACCTCACGGACCTGCGCGCCAAGATCGCGCAGGTCGGCGACAAGCTGGCCGCGCTGATGATCACGTACCCGTCCACGCACGGCGTGTTCGAAGAAGCCGTGACCGAAATCTGCGATCTGGTGCATCAGGCCGGCGGCCAGGTTTACCTGGACGGCGCCAACATGAACGCAATGGTCGGCGTGGCCAAGCCCGGCAAGTTCGGCTCGGATGTGTCCCACCTGAACCTGCACAAGACGTTCTGCATTCCGCACGGCGGCGGCGGCCCCGGCGTGGGCCCCGTGGCGGTGCGCGCGCACCTGGCGCCCTACCTGCCGGGCGTCGTGAACGAACAGGGCAAGCTGCCCGGCGACGCCAAGGTCGGCCCGGTCTCGGCCGCTCCGTTCGGCTCGGCCGGCATCCTGCCGATCCCGTTCGTGTACATCGCGCTGATGGGCGCGGACGGTCTGCGCCGCGCCACCGAAGTCGCCATCCTGAACGCCAACTACATTGCCACCCGCCTGCGCGACCACTACCCGGTCCTGTACGCGGGCCGCAACGGCCGCGTGGCGCACGAGTGCATCCTGGACGTGCGCCCGCTCAAGGAAACCAGCGGCATCAGCGCCGAAGACATCGCCAAGCGCCTGATGGATTACGGCTTCCATGCGCCCACGATGAGCTTCCCGGTGGCCGGCACGCTGATGGTCGAGCCGACCGAATCCGAAGGCGTGGCCGAACTGGACCGCTTCATCGACGCGATGATCGCCATCCGCGAAGAGATCGCGCAGGTCGAACGCGGCGAACGCGACCGTGACGACAACGTCCTGAAGAACGCGCCGCACACCGCCCAGATGCTGCTGGCCGAGGAATGGCTGCACGACTACCCGCGCCAGCAGGCCGCCTACCCGGTGGCAACGCTGCGCGACGGCAAGTACTGGCCGCCGGTCGCACGTGTCGACAACGCCTACGGCGATCGCAACCTGGTCTGCGCCTGCCTGCCGATCGAAGCGTACGCATAGTTTTTGGCAGCAGGATGAAAAAAGCCCCCGTCCTTCACAGGCGGGGGCTTTTGTCTGGGGCCGGCGTCAGGCCGGCCGCGCATTACTTCGCGGGCGCTTTCGCCGCTGCGCCGAAGTCTTCGGCGATGCTGATGAAGGTGTTGAGCAGGATTTGCAGGTTGTCCTTGCCCAGCCCGCCTTCGGCGTTCATGTCCATCTGCAGCACGGCCTGGTTCTTGTCATCCAGGTAGGCGCGGCTCCAGCGGTATTCCTGGTTCCAGGCGTTGATCGCCTTGAGCGACATCGGCTTCTTGGTGGCATACGTGGCGGTTGCCACGAGGTCCAGGCACTTTTCCGTGAAGTCGTTGCACAGGAACTCCAGGCGCAGATCCGTGGCGCCGGTGGTGCCCGGGTTCAGGACCAGCACGGGGCCGTCGGTGCCATCGGTGCGGGTGACGGTGTAGCCCATGTCGTCCAGCATGTTGGCGACGTCTTCCAGGTTGAAGTCCTGCATGACGCCCGCCACCGGTGCGGCGGCGGTGGATTCCTCGTCGGAATCCATGCCGATGCCCGACAGCTCATCGTCGTCGTCCATGCCGTTCATGCCGGTGGCGCCCAGCAGGCCGCTGAACAGTTCATCGGCGGGGATCTTCTGGCCGTTCAGGTCGCCCATGCCATCGGCGAACGTGAACTTGCCGACGATGTTGTCGCCGTCGTTCTTGCCGACGTTCATCATTTCGGCCATGCCGGCCATCTGGCGGATGCTCTCGTCGGCGTCGGCCGCGGCCTTCTCGGCGGTCAGGCCTTCCTTCTTCATGGCGTACTGCACCATCAGGTCCTGCACCATCGGCTTGGAGATCACCAGCGAGGCGTCGATCTTCTTAATCGCCTGCACCGCGATTTCCTGCGGGGTCAGGTCCTTGGCGTTGGCCGGGTTGGCCATTTCAAGCGTGAACGTCAGCTTGCTTTCGCCCTTGGCCGTTTTCCAGCTCAGCGGATCGATGCTGAACGACGGATTGCCCGCCAGCAGCTTGCCGGCGTTGTCCAGCAGGACGTCGAACTGTTCGTCCTTCAGGCCTTCGTCGCTGGCGCCCAGCATGTACTGGCGCATGAGCTGGTTGTAGGTGTCCGACAATTGCTTGACGGCCTGGCCGTCCAGGCGGGCAAGCTTCACCACGGCCTGGCCGTTGCCCAGCACGACGTCGTTCACGGTAAGGTCGCCCGTCTGATAGGCGGCCTGCACGTTGATCGCCTTGTCGTCCTCGGACAGCTTCACGCCATAGCTGAAGTTGTCCAGCGCCACCTTCATGTCGTCGGTGGGGCGCAGGACGTCCACGCGCTTGATCTTCAGGTCCGAATTGCCCATGGAAATGCCGAACTTGCCCATGCGGCTGTCGACGTCCATGGTCAGGCCCGCCACGGTCATCTTCACCGGGTCGCTGCTCTTGGTGCCGTCGACGGCCAGCTTGTCCATCACGCCGTGCGCGGTGACCGCCTGGGTGGCGCGGTCGAAGGTGCCTTCGATGCGCATGCCGCTGAAGTCGAGCGCGTTGCCGTCGTGCGTGACGGTAACGGGAGCGACCGCGGCGGTCGTCACCGCATTGCCGCTATAGCTGACGATCGCGTCGCTCATCAGCGGGGACACGTCCTTGGTCAGTTCGAAGACGGGCTTGATGTTGTCCGTCTTGGCGATCTCGGTGTGGATGAACGCCAGCTTGGGCGCAATGGCGCCGCGCGCCAGGGCGCTCTTGGGGAAGGGGCCGTGCTCGACGTTCGCGTCGAACTCGATCATGCCGCCGGGCAGGTCGTCCAGGCCCTTGTCGTTCTTGATGAACGACACGCCATAGCGCGCCTGCGTGGAGAACAGGCCGCGCTCGTACTTGAGCTGGTCGATGCGCAGACCGAACAGGGGGGTGACCTTGGCCAGCTTCTCGTTGGCTTGCGCCAGGTAACGCTGCGCGTCTTCTTCGATGCGCTTGCCGGTGTACCACGTGGCGCCGACCCAGCTTCCCGCTCCCACTATGACCACGCCCAGGGTGATCGCTACGCTCTTTTTCATCGCTCTGCTTATATCGTTGATTGTCGAGTCATATCCGGCAGCGGCGGCCAACTGCGCCACTCGCGTCCGCGCGAGCGGAACCGTTCCTGGATACGCGTGTTCATCGGCCTGTCAGGCCCGCGGCGGAGTATACCGAGACACGTGTCCCGCCAAGCAGGCGCGCAGTTACCGAAGATTTCAAAATGAAAGCCGGCGCGGGTGCGCCGGCTTTTTTGTCGACAAAGTGCCTGGATTCAGATGGGGTCCAGCGGATAGATCGGTCGCCGAACGTGCTTGAAATCAAGCTGGGCATAGTCGGAGGTCGTGACGCCCACGCCGGTGCATTCGATGATCTCGGTGGCCATGTCCGAGAATCCCGCGCGCCAGTGGATGCGGCTCTTGAGCACCACATACCGCTTTTGCAGCGGATCGATGCCAGCCGACAGCAGGCAGTTGATGTCGAAGGGCTCCTGGTGGCGGGACACCACCACGATCTCCACCCGGCCGGTGTCGATGACCACCGTCAGCCCCGTGTCGTTGCGCACGCCGCGATACATGGGGCCCCGGTTCAGGTAGACGCCGTCGAACACCAGCTTGACGCGGCCGGTGACCTCCAGCGGTTCACTGGGCTGCTTGATGGCCGGCATGGGCAGCTTGCCGCCCAGCTTGAGCGTGATGGTGTTGCCCACGCCCGCAGCGGCGGCTTCGCGCGCGGCCTGCGGATCGCAGATGGCGTAGAAGACGACGTTGTCCAGTTCCTGGCGCAGGACCTCGGCCAGCACCGCCGTCGTGTCCATCGTGCCGCCCGAGCCCGTGTTGTCGTAGTGGTCCAGCAGCACGACCGGGCCCTGTTCGATGGCCTTGGCGCGCGCGATGGTGGGCGCCAGCGGCTCGGAATGGAACACCCAGTCGGCGCGGCCGCGCCACGCGCGGTCCAGCAATTCGTCGCGATGCTGTTCGGCTTCGGCCAGGTTGCCGTCGGTACAGACGACGGCGCTCAGGCCCGCCTCGCGGATGTCCGCGTGGGGAAAGCCCACGAAAACCGAGGCCGCCAGCACGCCGCCGGCCTCCAGTTCCTTGCACCGCTCCTGCAGCGGCTTGTTGGGCGCGGCATGCGTGCCCTGGCACATGATGTGCGGCAGCATGGGCTTGTTGGCCCAGGTCATCACCGGCTTGATCTCGCCCTTGAGCGTGCGGACGATGACGTTCGCCGCGCGCACGCCCGCATCGCGGATGTCCACGTGCGGATACGTATGAAAGCCGCTGATCACCGTGGCGTTGCGCACGATGTCGTCGTAGATGTTGGCGTGCATGTCCAGCGTCACGGCGACGGGCGTCGTGGGATCGATCTCGCGCAGGCGGCGCAGCAGGTCGCCCTCGGCATCCTCGACGCCGTCGGCGACCATCGCGCCGTGCAGGTCCAGCAGGATGGCGTCGAAACCGCCGCGCTTGACCTCGTCCAGGATCAGCGTGCACAGGCGCTCATGCGTCTGCGCGCTGGCGGGACCGCTGGGCCAGGACTCGGCCGCGACCGGCACGACCATTTCCGCGCCTTCGCGGCGGGCGACCTCGATGTAGCCGCCCAGGCCACTGTCGGTGTTCTCGTAGGCCTTGATGGCGCGCTCGCCGGCCAGGATTTCGGGGCTGCCGCGAAAGAAGCGCTCAAGGGGGGTGGGCACGGGCGAAAACGTGTTCGTCTCGTGCTTGATCATTGCCAAAAGCCAACGCATGGGATGTTCCTGTGGGTTGCCGTGGAAAGTCAGTGGGCCGACACCGGCTGCGGCCAGGGTCGCTGCGCGGGACGCATCCGTTCCCACGCGCGCGCCACGCGCAGCACGCCCAGGTCGTCAAAGCGCGCGCCGGCGATCTGCAGGCCGATGGGCAGGCCCGCCTTCGTGTAGCCGCAATTGACCGATGCCGCGGGCTGTTCGCTCATGTTGAAGGGCAGCGTGAACCCGATGTGGTGCATCGTGGTGGCGACCTCGTTGGTGGGCGAGGGCCACTCGGCGTTGTAGGCCACCACCGGCGCCACCGGCGACAGCACGTAATCGAACGGCGCGCAGGCGGCGACCGTGCGCGCCCGCACGTTGAGCGTTTCGTAGTAGCTGCGAAACACGTCTTCGCCGCTGTGGCCGCCGCCGCTTTCGGCCCAGGCGCGGATGAAGGGCAGGATCTTCGCGCGGCGTTCCTCGGGCAGCGCGGCCAGGTCGATGGCCGAACGGGTGCGCCAGAAGCGGTCCACGCCGTCCAGCATGCCGGGCGTCATCCAGGGTTGCATGGGCGTGACGATGGCGCCCGCCGCTTCGAAGGCGCGCGCGGCGGCTTCGACCGCATCGCGGGTTTCCGGATCCAGCGGCAGTCCGCAGCCCGCGTCCAGCAAGAGGCCGATGCGCAGGCCGCGCACGTCCTGGTCCAGGTTCAACCAGTCGATCTCCTGGAAGGGCAGGCTCATGTGGTCGCGGGCGTCCGGCTGCGACAGCACGCCCATCATCAGGGCCGTGTCGGTGATGGTGCGCGTCATGGGGCCGGCGCAGCGGCCCATGAAGGGCGGATCGATGGGAATGCGGCCCAGGCTGGGCTTGAGCGTGGCGATGCCGCACCAGGCGGCGGGCAGGCGCACCGAGCCGCCGATGTCGGTGCCGATATGCAGGGGACCATAACCGGCGGCGGCCGCCGCCCCGGCGCCCGCGCTGGAGCCGCCCGGATTCTTGGTCAGGTCCCAGGGGTTGCGCGTCAGTTCATGAAAGCTCGACAGGCCGGAGGACAGCATGCCGTAGTCGGGCATGGTGGTCTTGCCCAGCAGGACGGCGCCCGCCTCGCGCATGCGCGCCGCCGGCGGGGCGTCGGCCGCCGCCGGGGTGAGGTCGGTGGCCGCGGTGCCCAGCGGCACGGGCACGCCGCAGGTGGCGATGTTTTCCTTGATGGTGGCGGGCACGCCATCGAGCGAAAACCCGCCGCAGGACTGCGGCTCGCCCTTCATCCAGCGGGCTTCCGAGGCACGGGCCATGGCCAGCGCGCCTTCCGGATCCAGCGCATAGGTCGCGTGCAGCCGGGGCTCCCAGCGCTCGATGTGGTCGAGCACGGCACGCGTGGCCTCGACGGGCGACAGGTTCTTGCTGCGATACGCCTGCAGGAGTTCCTGGGCGGACATTTCATGCGGTTGCGGCATCTCGGTTCCAGTGATGCGAAAAAGGCGTCAGGCGGCCGGGGAGGCGGCGGGGGGAGCGACAGGCAAGAGGCCAGGCGCGATCGGCCGGAAGTTGCGGAAGTCCCAGTCGCGCCCCGGGGCGGCATCGATCAAAGCGCGGGTGTACGGGTGGCGGGGTTCTGTCAGCACGGTCTCGGCCGAGCCGGTTTCCACCACCTGCCCGCGCTGCATCACCATGATGGTGTCGCAGATCTGCGCGGCGACGCGCAGGTCGTGCGTGATGAACAGCACGCCCACGCCGGTGCGCTCGCGCACCTGTTCCAGCAGCTCCAGCACCTGGGCCTGCACCGACACGTCCAGCGCCGAGACGGCTTCGTCGGCCACCAGAATCTCCGGGTCCATGACCAGGGCGCGCGCGATGCAGATGCGCTGGCGCTGGCCGCCGGAGAACTGATGGGGATAGCGCCGCATCGCGTCGGGGCTCAGCCCCACCACGCTGAGGGTTTCGCTGGCGCGCTTTAGCGCCTCGTCGCGCGGCACGCCGAAATTCAGCAGGCCTTCGATGATGGATTCGCCGACCGTGCGGCGCGGGTTGAGCGACCGGTACGGGTCCTGGAACACGATCTGGATGCGGCGGCGCACGGGACGCAGCGCCGATCCGGACAACGTGCTGAGGTCCTCGCCGCCCATCATCATGTGGCCGGCGGTAGGCTCGATGAGCCGCACGATGCAGCGCGCGACCGTCGACTTTCCCGACCCCGATTCGCCGACGATGCCCAGGATCTCGCCCTTGCGCAAAGTCAGGTTGACGTCGGTGGCGGCAATGACGTGCTGCGCCGCCTTACGCGAGAACAGCGAGCCCTTGGCGCCATAAGTGCGGCCCAGGCCCTTGACGTGCAGCACCGGCGTGCCGCCGGGCGGTTCGCGGCGCGAGGGCACCAGGCTGGGCACCGAGGACACCAGCCGGCGCGTGTAAGACTGCTTGGGCTCGGCCAGGATCTCGTGGCGCGAGCCGCTTTCGATCAGGTCGCCGCGGTTCATGACCACGATGCGGTCCGCGATCTCGGCCACCACGCCGAAGTCGTGCGTGATGAACAGCACTGCCGTCCGGTGCTTGACCTGCAGCTCCTTGATGAGCGCGAGGATCTGCTTTTGCGTGGTGACGTCCAGCGCCGTGGTGGGCTCGTCGGCAATCAGCAGCTTGGGTTCCAGGATCAGCGCCATCGCAATGACGATGCGCTGGCGCTGCCCGCCCGAAAGCTGGTGCGGATAGGCGTCGTAGATGCGTTCGATGTCGGGCAGGTGCACGGACTGGAACATGTCCAGCACCTTGGCGCGGCGTTCGGCCGCCGACATGTTCTTGCGGTGCAGGCGTAGCACCTCGTCGACCTGCTTGCCCACCGTGTGCACGGGGTTCAGCGCGGTCATGGGTTCCTGAAAGACCATCGCCATGCGGGTGGCCCGCAGCTCGCGCAGCCGGCGCTGCGTGGCCGTGGCCACGTCCTCGCCTTCGACGCGGATCGAGCCCGCGCTGATGCCCAGGATGCCTTGCGGCAAGAGGCCCATGACGGCCAGCGACGTGACGGACTTGCCCGAACCGGACTCGCCGACCACGCACACCGTTTCGCCGGCATGCACGTCCAGGCTCAGGTTGCGCACGACGCGGTTACCCGCGCCGGCGACTTCGACCGACAGGTTGCGGATGGCCAGGATGGCGGACGAGGTATCGCCCGCGGGGGGATTGGGGGAATAGTTCATCGGCATCAGATCCTGCGCACCATTTTCGGGTCCAGCGCGTCGCGCAAGGCGTCGCCCAGGATGTTCACGCTGAGCACGGTCAGCGACAGGAACAGTCCGGGGAACAGGATCAGGCCGGGCAGCATGCGGAAGTACATGCGGCCTTCGGACATGATGTTGCCCCAGGACGCGATCTCGGGCGGGATGCCCGCGCCCAGGAAGCTCAGGATGGCCTCGGTCAGCATGGCGGACGCAAAGACGTAGGTGCCCTGCACCGTCAGCGGCGCGATCGTGCTGGGCACCATGTGCCGCCACAAGAGCAGCGGCAGCGGCGTGCCCAGCGCCAGCGCGGCCTCGACGTAGGGCTCGCCGCGCACGCTGAGGATCTGGCCGCGCACCAGGCGCACCACCCGCGGGATTTCCGGGATGGTGATGGCCACGAGCACGGTCGTGATGCTGGCGCCCGTGACCGACACCAGCGCGATCGCCAGCAGAATGCCGGGGATCGCCATGATGGCGTCCATGGTGCGCATGATCGGACCGTCCAGCGACCGGAACCAGCCGGCGATGACGCCGATGACCAGTCCGATGACCACGCTGACCACGGCGGCGCCCAGCCCCGCGATCAGCGAGATGCGCGCGCCGTAGGCGACGCGCGACCACACGTCGCGGCCGAACGCGTCCGTGCCCAGCAGATAGTCGGTGAAGGGCTGCTTCAGGCGCGCGCCCGGATTGAGGAGGGTGGGATCGACCGTGCCCAGGAGCGGCGCGAACACGGCGACGAAGACGATCGCCGCCAGCACCACCAGCGCGAGCATGACGGGCCAGCTCTTGAGCCCCTGGCGGATCTGCCGCCAGGCGGTGATGTGCGGGGTGCCGCCTCCGGGGAGGTCGGCGGCCGCCTGTGCGGCGGCGTCGGTTGGCGTTTGCATGCTCATGGTGTCAGTACCTGATCCGCGGGTCGAACACCGTATAGGCGCAATCGACAACAAGATTGATGAACACGTAGACGAACGCGAAGAAAAGCGTCAGGCCCTGGATGACGGGGTAGTCGCGCGCCAGCACGGCTTCGACCACCAGCCGGCCGAGGCCCGGGATGTTGAACACCGACTCGGTGACGACGACACCGCTGATCAGGAGCGCGATGCCCACGCCCACGACGGTGGCGATGGGCACGGCCGCGTTACGCAGCGCATGGCCCAGCAGCACGCCCGTTTCGCCCAGTCCCTTGGAGCGTGCCGTGCGGATGAAGTCCTCGCCCATGACCTCGATGACGCTGGTGCGCGTGATGCGCGCGATCAGCGCCACGTAGACCGTGGAGAGCGCCAGCGAAGGCAGGATGAGCCGGTGCAGGAACGGCCAGAATCCCTTTTCCAGGGGCACATAGCCCTGTACGTTGAACCAGCCCAGCTTGATGGCGAAGGCCCAGATCAGCAGGTAGCCGGTCACGAACACCGGCACGGAAAATCCCAGCACCGAGAAGCCCATGACGGCGCGGTCCAGCAGCTTGCCCTGGCGCCATGCCGCCAGCACGCCAAGCGGAATGGCGACGAGCAGCGTGAACACCAGCGTGAGCACGGCCAGGCTGAGCGACGGTTCAAGGCGCTGCGCGATGAGCTTGGTGACCGGCACGCCGGACATCAGTGAGGTGCCCAGGTCACCCTGCAGGAGCTTGCCGCCCCAGATGAAGAACTGCTTGATCACCGGCTGGTCCAGGCCCATCGTCTGCCGTATCTGAACGATACGTTCGGGCGTGGCGCCGTCGCCCGCCATGATGATGGCCGGATCTCCGGGGCTGAAACGCAATATCGCAAAGACCACCACCGCGACCATCACCAGGACTGGGATGGTCGCGAGGAGCCGGCGTGAGACAAATGCCAGCATGTATTTCCCCCTGTACCAATTAGGCCTGCGCGGACTGCTTGCTGCGGCGCGCAGGCCCGGAGCCCATCAAGGGGCCTTTTTGACGTTCCAGAACGCGAAGACCGGCGCGTGCACCAGGCCCGACAGCTTGGTCGAGTAGACGGTGGGCACGGACATCTGGCCCAGCGGCACGTACAGGCCTTCGTCGATGCCGATGCGCTGCACTTCCTCGGAGATCTTCTTTTGTTCCGCCGGGTCCGAGGTCAGCGCCATCTTCGTGCGCAGTTCTTCGATCTGCGGGAAGTCGGGCCAGCCGAACCACGCGTTGTCGCCGTTGGCGGCCGCGGGGGCGGAGCGCACCGGGTCCATCACGTCGGTGGCGTACCAGTTGGTGTTGTGGATGTTCCAGCCGCCTTCGGCCGGTGCGGCCTTGGAGGCGCGGCGCGTGGCCACGCTTTGCCAGTCCATCGCCGCCAGGTTGACGTTGAAGCCCGCCTTGCGCAGCGCCGCGGCCATCACGACCGGTTGCGCCGACAGCGTGCCAACATCAGTGGCGTGCATGACCAGGATGGGCGTGTTGTCGTAACCCGCTTCCTTGAGCAGCGCCTTGGCCTTCTCGATGTTCGACGGGACGATCATGTCCTTGCCGATATCGCTTTCCAGCGGCGTGCCGCAGCCCCACAGCGAGGCGCAGGTCTTCCAGTACTTGGGATTGCCGACCAGCGCCTTCATCACGTCTTCCTGGCCGATCGCGTACATGGCGGCCTGGCGGATCTTCTTGTTGTTGAAGGGCGGGTACTTGAAGTTGAAGCGGTACATCGTGAAGTAGCCGACCGGGCTGAGCGACTCTTCCTTCAGGTCCGGGTTGCCTTCGATCATCGGCAAGAGGTCATACGGGAACTGCTCGACGAAATCGATCTCGCCGCCCAGCAGCGCGTTGGCGGTGGTCAGGGCGTCGGGCATCACGTCCCACTCGACCTTGTCCACGTGCACGACCTTGCCGCCGGCCAGGCCGCTGACGGGCTCCTTGCGCGGCACGTAGTCGGTGTTCTTGACGTAGACGGTCTTCACGCCCGGCTTGAACTCGGCGACCTTGAACGGGCCGGAGCCCGTCATGTCGGTGATGGGCTTGCCGATGGCTTGTTCGGCGATGCGCTTGGGCATCATGAACGGCGCGGTGCCGGTGGGCTTGGACAGGGCGCGCAGCGCCAGGTCCGTGGGTTCCTTCATGACGATGCGAAAGCTCTTGTCGTCGATGACTTCGATCTTGTCGGTGAACTTGAGCAGCGTGCGGCCCATGCCGTCGCCGGCGGCCCAGCGCTTGATCGACGCCACGCAGTCCTCGGCGGTCACCGGCTGGCCGTCATGCCATTTTTGACCCGGGCGCAGCGTCATGGTGTAGGTCTTGCCGTCGGGCGAGACTTCCCACTTCTCAAGCATCTGCGGCTGCACCTTGTTGTCGGCGTCGGTGGCCAGCAAGGTGTCGTAGATCATGTAGCCGTGCCACGTCGTGATGTAGGCGGTGGTGGCGTGCGGATCGGTCAGGCGCAGTGGCGAGTGCATCACCGTCTTGATGACGGTCTCGGCGTAGGCGCCGTGAGCCATCGCGAGAGTGACGCCGGCCAGCGCGGCCGCTCGTACAAACTTGAGCATGTATTTCCCCTTGAAGCGTTGTGAGCGGCGCATGGGCCGCTACGTCGTTGACGCGTCGCGATGAAGCGGCGCGCGAGGGTCAGGCTGTCGCTGCAGACCGGCCGTCGAACACCGGCCCGCAAGGCGCCATTCTGATGCCGGGACGCAACCGTGTCCATGGTTGTTTTGCCGCATCCATCAGCATGGAACCGGGCGCCGCGCACACCAGGATCGTGTGCGCGATCGGGGTGAAATCGGCGCGAAAGTGCGCCGAACTCTTGACCACCAGGATCGCGGTGCGCGTGGGTTCCACGCCGGCAAAGCGGAACATCTCCTGGTCGGCCATCTGCACCTTGTTGGAGGCCAGGATGATGCGTACGCCGCCGATGCGCAGGCACGCGCTGGGGCCCAGATCCATGTGAAAGCCGCGATAGAACGCACCATGCGTATCGAAGCGTCCATCGGAAGTTTTCTCGACGATGAACTCGGTGTCCAGAGGTTCGTCGTGGGGAATACCCGAATGTCCACCCAGTGCAATCCGAATGGTATTTCCAGCGCCGGCGCGGTGCGCGGCCAGCGCGGCGGCCGGGTCCACAATCAGACCGATCGCCGTATCGCGCGCATCGTGGCGGATGAGCGCGCGCAGCACGCCGGTGGTGTCGGAACTGCCGCCCGCGCCCGGGTTGTCCTGCGCATCGGCAATGACCACGGGCTTGGACGCATCGCGCGCCAGCTGCAACGCTTCCTGCACGGCTTCGTCCGGCGTGTAGAGCTTGCCGCCGAAGTCCTGTTCCGCATTCTCGACCGCGCGCGCCATCTCGTCGGCGGCGGCATCGGCTTCGGCTTGCGTCATGCCGTAGGCCCAGACCGTGGGCGCGCATTCGGGAAAGTCCGCGGCCGGGAACCCGGTCGCAAAGGAGATGCTGCTGGCCGCGCCGCGCGCCTCCAGATCGCCCAGCAGCTGGTACAGGCTGCGGGCCGGCTCGATGTCGGTGGACTGCCAGCACAGCGGAATCAGGAAGGGCAGGCTGCGCAGCGCCACGTAATGACGCGGCATGCCGCCCAGCCGCTGCGCCAGCAGGTTTGCGGCGCGCTGGCCGGTCTCGGCCATGTCGATATGGGGATAGGTGCGATAGCAGACCAGCGCATCGGCATGGCGCACCATCGCGCGCGTCACGTTGGCGTGCAGGTCCAGGCTGGCGACGATGGGCACATTGGGGCCGACCAGTTCACGCACGCGCTTGAGCAGTTCGCCTTCGCCGTCGTCCAGATGCTCGGTGACCATCGCGCCGTGCAGGTCCAGATACACGCCGTCCAGCGGCATCGCCTGCGACAACCCTTGCAGAATCATCGCGCTGATGCGCTCGAACGCATCCCGGGTCACATGCCCGGAGGGACTGGCCGCCGCCCACGTCGTGGGTATCAACGCATGCTCGCCCATCGCCTCGATAAATCCCGCCACCGGAATATTGGCCCCCGCCACCGCTTCGAACATTGCAGGGCCACTGACCAGCTTCGGCCACCCCCCACCCTTGTCCGCAAAATCCTCCCACGCCGCGCGCGACGGCGCGAACGTATTGGTCTCATGCTGAAAGCCGCCGATCCCGATGCGCATCAGGTTTCCCCCTGTCGTACAGATATTCGGAAGGCGCGGCGAGGCGCCGCGCAGTGTCAGTGCTTCAAGCGACGCCCCTTAACCCCAAGGCAAGAACAACGCGCCCCAAGTCCGGCAATCCCTGCCAAAGCGGGGTCGCGCGGATCCGGGCTCCGCCGGTCCGCTGCGACGCCCCCTGGGGGGAGGCGCTCCGCGCCTCGGGGGGGGGCGTCACTTCGCCACAGGCATCGTGAATTCGGCGCCCTTGGCGATGCTGTCGGGCCAGCGCTGCATCACGCTCTTGTAGCGCGAGTAAAAGCGGATGCCTTCCTCGCCATACGCATGGTGGTCGCCGAACAGCGAACGCTTCCAGCCGCCAAACGAATGCCACGCCATGGGCACGGGGATCGGCACGTTGATGCCCACCATCCCGACCTTGATCTGCCGCGCGAACGCGCGCGCCACGCCGCCGTCGGACGTGAAGCAGGCCACGCCGTTGCCGAACTCGTGCGCATTGATGAGGTCCACCGCGCTGGCGAAGTCCGGCACGCGCACGATGCACAGCACCGGCCCGAAAATCTCTTCGCGGTAGATGTTCATGGCGGGCTTGACGTTGTCGAACAGCGTGCCGCCCAGGAAGAAGCCCTTTTCGTTGCCCGGCACCGTGAGGTCGCGGCCGTCCACCACCAGGTCGGCGCCGCAGGCGATGCCGTCCTCGATGTAGCCCATCACCTTCTTGCGATGCTGCGCGGTGACCAGCGGACCCATCTCGGCGTCCGATTGCATCCCGTCCTTGACCACCAGCGCCTTGACGCGCGGCGTCAGGCGTTCGACCACCTTGTCGGCCACGTCGCCCACCGCCACGGCCACCGAAATGGCCATGCAGCGCTCGCCCGCGGAACCATAGGCCGCGCCCATCAGTGCGTCGGTCACCTGATCCAGGTCCGCGTCGGGCATGACCACCAGGTGGTTCTTGGCGCCGCCCAGGGCCTGCACGCGCTTGCCGCGCTTGGTGCCTTCGGCGTAGATGTATTCGGCGATCGGCGTGGAGCCGACAAAGGACAGGGCTTCCACGTCGGGATGCGCGATCAGCGCGTCGACCGCCTGCTTGTCGCCGTGGACCACGTTGAAGACGCCGGGCGGCAGGCCCGCTTCGGTAAGCAGTTCGGCCAGGCGCACGGACGCGGACGGATCGCGCTCGGACGGCTTGAGCACGAACGTGTTGCCGCAGGCGATGGCCACCGGGAACATCCAGCACGGCACCATCATCGGGAAGTTGAACGGCGTGACGCCGGCCACCACGCCCAGCGCCTGGCGCATGCTCCAGTTGTCGATGCCGCCGCCGATCTGGTCGGAGTACTGGCCCTTGAGCAGTTGAGGAATGCCGCAGGCGAACTCGACGATCTCGATGCCGCGCATCACTTCGCCCTTGGCGTCCGAGAACACCTTGCCGTGTTCGCGGGTGATGAGTTCGGCCAGTTCATCTTGGTGCTGATCCAGCAGCGCCTTGAAGTTGAAGAGGATACGGGCGCGCTTGAGCGCCGGGGTTTCCGACCAGGCGGGAAAGGCGGCCTTGGCGGCGGCCACGGCCATCGCCACGTCGTCGTTCGATGCCAGCGGGATGGACGAGGCGATCTCGCCGGTGGCCGGGTTGAAGCCGTCGGCGTAGCGGCTGCTGCCGCCGTCGTAGGGCTGGCCGTTGATGAAATGCGGAATCTTCTTCATGGGTGCAAGGCTCGATGCGGGAATACGTCAGAAAATGCAGCGGGGCGGCCGGCGGCCGCCCGTGTGCGGATGGCGCGCCGCCACGGGCGCGCGACAGGATGGCAACTCAGGCAACCTCTTTCAGGATCTTGCCGATCTGTTCGAAGATCTGGCCGATCTGGGCCTCGTCGATGATCAGCGGGGGCGAGACGGCGATGATGTCGCCGGTGTAGCGCACCATCAGGCCGCTGTCGAAGCAGCGCTGGAAGACTTCGGCGGCGCGTGCGCCCGGGGCGCCTGCGCGCGGCGCCAGTTCGATGCCGGACACCAGGCCCAGGTTGCGCACGTCGATGACGTTGGGCGCGCCCTTCAGGCTGTGCGCGGCTTCCTGGAATGCGCCCGACAGCTTGCGGGCGCGGCCGAACAGGTCTTCGCGGCGGTAGATGTCCAGCGTGGCCAGAATGGCGGCGGCCGCCAGCGGGTGCGCCGAATACGTGTAGCCGTGGAAGAACTCGATGCCGCCCGCCGGGCCGTTGACGATGGCGTCGTGCACCTCGCGTTTGACGGCGACCGCGCCGGCCGGCACGGCCGCGTTGCTGACGCCCTTGGCCATGGCGATGATGTCGGGGGTCACGCCGAAGAATTCGGATGCCGTGGCGGCGCCCAGGCGGCCGTAGGCGGTGATGACCTCATCGAAAATCAGCAGGATGCCGTGCTTGGCGGTAATTTCGCGCAGCTTTTCCAGATAGCCCTTGGGCGGAATCAGCACGCCCGTGGAGCCGGCCATCGGCTCGACGATCACGGCGGCGATGGTCGAGGCGTCGTGCAGGGCGATGATGCGCTCAAGTTCTTCGGCCAGGTGCGCGCCCCACGCGGGTTGGCCCTTCGAGTAGGCGTTCTGCTCAAGATTATGGGTGTGGGGCAGGTGGTCCACGGCGGGCAGCAGCGCACCGGAGAACGTCTTGCGGTTGGCCGAGATGCCGCCCACCGAGATGCCGCCAAAGCCCACGCCGTGATAGCCGCGTTCACGGCCGATGAGGCGCGTGCGCTGGCCTTCGCCGCGCGCGCGGTGATAGGCCAGGGCGATCTTGAGCGTGGTGTCGACGGATTCGGAGCCGGAATTGGTGAAGAAGACGCGGTCCAGGCCCTGCGGCATCAGGCCCGCCACCGCGGTGGCGGCCTCGAAGGCGAGCGGGTGGCCCAGCTGGAAGCCCGGCGCGTAGTCCATGACGCCGGCCTGGCGGGCGATGGCCTCGACGATTTCCTCGCGGCCGTGCCCGGCATTGACGCACCACAGTCCGGCCGTGCCGTCCAGGATCTGCCGGCCGTCGGTGGACGTGTAATACATGCCTTTGGCCTTTGCCAGCATGCGCGGCTGGGCCTTGAACTGCTTGTTGGCAGTGAAGGGCATCCAGAGATGGGACAGGTCGGGCAACTGGGCGGGGGCGTTCATGGTGACTCCAGAAGAGGGACAACCGTGGCCGCCGCAACACGCGCGCGGCCAGCGGGATTCGGACGATTCTGGAACGTCCCGCCGGGAATGAAAATATACGATCCGCGCATTTGCCGCTAACTGTATAGTTGGCAGCACCACAACTGTACAGTTTGCTCGTGATCGACTTTCAACCCGTCCGCGGCCGCGGGGCCGCGCCCACCCTCGTCGAACAGCTGGTCGCGGCGATCCTGCGCGCCGTCGAGGCGCAGACCCTGCGTCCGGGTATGTCCCTACCCTCGGTCCGGGAGTTCGCGCGCCAGTACGGCGTCAGCACCTTCACCGTGGCCAGCGCCTACAGCCGGCTGGTGTCGCAGGGCTGGCTGGCTGCGCGGCCCGGCGCGGGCTACCGGGTGGCATCGCCCGACGCGCCCACGCGCCGCGCCGAACCGCTGTCCTGGGAGCCGCCGCGCCTGAATGCGGGGTGGCTGCTGTCGGACATCTTTGCCGACCACTCCATCCCCATCAAATCGGGATGCGGCTGGCTCCCCGGCGAATGGCTGAACGAAGAAGGCCTGCACGTGGCGCTGCGCCACATGGGGCGGGTGCCCGCGATGCGGATCGCCAATTACGGGCATCCCTATGGCTACGCGCCGCTGCGCGAGACCATCGCGGCCAGCCTGAGCGCGCAGGGCATGGAAGTCGAGGCGTCGCAGGTGCTGCTGACGCAGGGCGTGACCCATGGGCTGGACACGGTGATCCGCACGCTGCTGCGGCCGGGCGACACGGTGATCGTCGAGCAGCCGGCCTACGCCAATCTCTTGCAGATGCTGCGCCTGGCCGGCCTGCGCGTCATCGCGGTGCCCAGGACGGCCGACGGCCTGGACTGCGACGCCCTTGAGCAGGTGGCGGCGCAGCACCGGCCGCGCGCGCTCTTCATCAACACCGCGCTGCAGAATCCGTCGGGCGCCAGCATCACCATGGCCAATGCGTTCCGCATCCTGCAAGCGGCCGAGCGGCACGGGCTGTGGGTGGTGGAAGACGACATCTCGCGCGAGCTGGCGCCGGGTGTCACGCCCATGCTGGCGGCGCTGGACGGCGCGCGCAGGGTCGTTTACCTGGGCGGCTACTCAAAGGTCATCAGTCCGTCCGTGCGTGTGGGCTATGTGGTGGCGCACCGCGATCTGGTGCGCGACATCGCCCGCACCAAAATGGCGGTGGGCCTGACCACGCCCGAGATCATGGAGCGCATCGTGCACCAGGTCATCCGGGAGGGCCGCTACCGCGCGCATATTGCGCGTACCCGCGAGCGGCTGGCCGAGGCGCATACGGAAGTGGCCGAGCAGATGCGTCAGCACGGCTTTGAAATCCATGGCAGGCCGCAGGGCGGCCTGTTCCTGTGGGCAAAGGTGGCGGGGCAGTGGCGCGAACGCGGCGCCAATGGTCTGGCGGAACTGGCGCTCAAGGACGGCATCTGGCTGGCGCCCGGCTCCTACTTCGAAGCGGACGAGGCCGACACGGCGTGGGTGCGCTTTAACGTGGCGTATTCGGCAGCGCCCGCGCTGTGGCGCTTCATGCGCAATGCGGGCGCGGCCTAGGGGGGAAGTCTTCAGGCGCGTTCGTACGTGACGAAGTCGTAGTCGTAGCCGTTTTCGGCGGGCTGCGGTTCGCGCGCCGTTTCCTTCCATTGGAACGAGGGCAGCAGCGGGAAGAACGCATCGCCCTCGACGTCGGCATGGACTTCAGTGGCCAGAACGCGCTTGGCCAGCGGCAGGGCCTGCGCGTAGATCTGCGCGCCGCCGATCACGAAGGCTTCGTCGATGTCGCCGCACGCGGCCACCGCCGCCTCAAGGGTGGGCGCAAGGATGGCGCCGGCGGCACTGAAATCGGGATTGCGGCTGATGACGATGTTGCTGCGGCCGGGCAGGGGACGGCCCAGCGAATCCCACGTCTTGCGGCCCATGATGATCGGATGGCCCAGCGTGCTGCGCTTGAAATGCGCCAGGTCGCCCGGCAGTTTCCAGGGCAGGGCGTTGTCGCGGCCGATGGCGCGGTTGGTGGAATAGGCGACGATCAGGGTAAGGCTGGCGGGCATGCGTGCTTTGAACGGGTAAGAATTTGGCCGGAAGAATGCCGTAAGCGTAGCAAATTGCGGCGCTGGCCCCGTCAGTTTTCCGCGTGTTCCAGGAACTCGGTGGCCGGCATGGGCTTGCCCAGCAGGAAGCCCTGCAGCGAGTCGCAGCCCAGCCCGGTCAGGAATTTCTGCTGCGCGGCGGTCTCGACGCCTTCGGCCACGATGCGCAGGTTCAGCTGCTGCGCCAGCGCGATGATGGCGGACACGACGGCCGCATCTTCATTGTCGTTGTCCAGCTGGTTCACGAAGCCCCGATCGATCTTCAGCTCGGTCGCCGGCAGCCGCTTCAGGTAGAGCAGGCTGGAGTAACCCGTGCCGAAGTCGTCGATGGAGATCGTGACGCCCAGTTCGGACAGGCGCTTGAGCACCGTCAGGCTCGTCTCGGCGTCGCGCATGGCGGTCGATTCGGTCACTTCGATGGTCAGGCAGGCAGGCGGCACGCCATGGCGCGCCAGCGCCGACCGCACCGTTTCCACCAGGCTCGAATGCGAGAACTGCAGCGCCGAGATGTTCACGGCGATGGTCCAGTGCCCCTGGCCGACATCGATCCACTCGCGCATCTGGCGGCAGGCCTCGTTGATGACCCATTCGCCGATGGAGAGGATGAGGCCGGTCTTTTCCGCCGTCGGGATGAACTGGTCCGGGCCCACCAGACCGCGCGTGGGATGGTTCCAGCGCAGCAGCGCCTCGGCGCCCATGATCGGGCCGGCCGGCGCCTCGTACTTGGGCTGGTAGTGCAGGACGAACTGGCCGCGCTCCTGCGCCAGGCGCAGGTCGTGCAGCAGCTCGATCTGCTCGTGCGCGTCCGCGTTCATGGACGGCTCGAAGAAGCTGTAGCCGGTGCCGCCCAGCCGCTTGGCGTGGTACATCGCCGCGTCGGCATTGGTCAGCAAGGAGTGGGTGTCCTCGCCATCGTTCGGGAAGACCGCGATGCCCACGCTGGAGGTCACCAGCACGTCGTGGCCGTACACCGTGACCGGACGGCCGATGGCCTCGATCAGCCGGTCCGCCACGTTGGCCGCGTCGGTCGGTTCAATGACTTCGCTCAGCACGATGAACTCGTCGCCGCCCAGCCGGGCGACGGTGTCCTGCGTGCGCAGCGCCTGGCGGATGCGCTGCGCCAGATCGATCAGCAGCGCGTCGCCGGTATGGTGGCCGTAGGCGTCGTTGACGGCCTTGAACCCGTCCAGGTCGAAGAACAGCACCGCGAAATGGCCGCGGCGGCGGGTCGCGCTTTCGATGGCCTGTTCCATCCGGTCTTCGAGCAGGATGCGGTTGGGCAGTTTGGTCAGGGTGTCGTGCAGCGCCAGTTGCACCAGTTCTTCATTGGCTTCGGCCAGGGACGAGGCCAGGGCGGACGTGCGCGCCTCAAGGCGGTTGTCCAGCACGGCCACGACCAGGGCGATGGCCAGCACGCTTAGCGTGACCGCGGTCACGGCGATGGCCAGCCAGCCGGCCGAGATGCCGGCGTCGGCCGCCATGCAGATGCTGCCGGCCGGGAACCCCGCGGCTTCCATGCCCGTGTAGTGCATGCCGACGATCGCCAGCCCCATGACACCCGCGGCCGCCGGGCGCGACAGCGCCACGCGCGGCCCGTCCTGCCGAAGACGGTAGGTGATCCACAAGGCCGCGCCCGATGCGGCAACGGCAATCACCACGGACAGCGCGAACCATGTCGGGTCGTAATCGATGCCGGGCGACATGCGCATGGCCGCCATGCCGACGTAGTGCATCGCCGCGATGCCCGATCCCATCAGCAGCGCGCCGGCCGCCAGCCTGCGCCACGGCAGCTCGTCCTTGCACACCATCCACAGCGCGAAGGCCGAGCAGGCGATCGCGATGGCGAGCGACAGCACGGTCAGCGGCAGGTCGTACCCCATCGGGATGGGCAGGCTGAAGGCCAGCATGCCCACGAAATGCATGGACCAGATCCCGATGCCCATCGCGAACGCGCCACCCGCCAGCCAGAACTTCGCGGCAGGCAGGCCGCTCGACGCCTTCACGCGGTTGGCCATGCCCAGCGCCGTATACGACGCCAGGATGGCGACCCCTAAGGATACGAGGACGAGCGAAGGGTTATAAGTTCCAACGAGCATTTGTGGGGTCCTGTCCTAAGCGCATGCGGCGGCGGCGCGGGGCACGATTTTCAATTCAATTGGTAGTCAACAGTTGCATTACGGTCGCAAGGAGGATCCTGCTCTCGTCGCTGGCGATTCTCACACTCTCTTTATAGGGATGGGGGATTGGGCGGGGCAACGCCAGCGGTCGGCGCGGTTCGGGCGTTCGGCATGGCGCGCCGCGAGGGCCGGTCGATAGCGACGGGGCGCGCGGCATGCTGGACGCGCGTCCGAGGCTAAGGGATGGGTTATACCGAAATCACGCTTCCAGAAGCTCACCAATCTTCACCTGCTGCGGGACGTGCAAGGAATGGGGCGCCGGACGGTCGTCCGGCGGGTTGCGGATCAGCCCTGAAAGGCGGGCGCCGGGCCAGGCCGGCGCCGGGGTCAGACGGCCATTGCGGCCGTAAGGGGCGCGTGGTGCGTGTAGCCCGACAATGAGAAATCGCCAGGTTCGACCTTCTCGAGCCACTCGGGCTCGTAGCGGCCGGTCACGGCGAAGTCGGGAATGCGGTCCGACAGCACGAGGCGGGGCGACTCATATGGCGTTCGCGTCAGTTGCTCGCGCAGCATCGGCAGGTGGTTCTCGTAGATGTGCGCATCGCCGATGAAATAGGTGAACCAGCGCGGGGTATAGCCGGTCAGGCGGCCGACCAGGTGCAGCAGCGCCGCGCCTTCGGTCAGATTGAACGGCGTGCCCAGGCCCACATCGTTGGAGCGGATGTACAGGCACAGCGAGATCTCGCGGGTCGTCGCGTTGGGCAGGAACTGATAGAGCAGGTGACAGGGGGGCAGCGCCATTTCCTCGATCTGCGCCCAGTTCCAGCCATGGAACAGGATCCGCCGGTCGCCCGGGCGTTCGTGGATGGTGTCCAGGCATTGCCGCAATTGGTCGACCGCCTTGTACAGCAGCACCTTCGGCTCGCCGTCCTGAACCAGGTCGGCCACCTTGGCGTAGCCGCGCGACAACGCGTCCTCGATCTGCGCGGGACGGTTGGCATCCAGCATCTTGTAGGCCGGCCATTGGCGCCACTGCACGCCGTACACGGGCCCCAGGTCGTCCGGGCCTTCGCGATAGGGGTTCGCCAGCCACTGGGCGTTCTCGTTGGCATTCTGGTCCCAGACCTTGCAGCCCAAATCGCGGAATTCCGCCGCGCTGCGCGAGGCGCGCAGAAAACCCACCATTTCGCCAATGGCCGACTTGAACGCCAACTTTTTGGTGGTGACGGCGGGAAAGCCCTGCTGCAGGTCAAAGCGCAGCGAGGCGCCCGGCATGCTGAGGGTGCGGATGCCGGTCCGGTTTTCCTGCCACGAGCCGGTATCGAGGATGGATTGAACGAGGTCCAGGTATTGTTTCATGGCGATCCTTGTGCCTGCTGTCCCGGTCCGGGAAGCAAGCGCGCCGCCACGAACGCGTCGCGGCGGCGCCTATATATAGTGAATGCCGAATTACACCACGGCCGCGCGAGGCGGGTCAGGCGGTGGCGGCGGCTTCCTGCGTGTCGACGATGTCGACGGAAAATGTCATGGCGGCCGTCTTTTCCAGCATGGCCGAGGCCGAGCAGTACTTTTCGTGGGAAAGCTGCACGGCGCGCTCGACGGCCGCGCGCGGCAGATTGCGGCCGGTAACGGTGAAGGCGAAATGAATGCGGGTAAAGACCTTGGGGTCGGTGTCGGCGCGCTCGGCCTGCAGCTTGACGCTGCAACCGGTGACCGCGTGGCGGCCGCGCTTGAGGATCAGCACCACATCGTAGGCGGTGCAGCCGCCCGTGCCCGCCAGCAGCATTTCCATGGGGCGGGGCGCCAGGTTGTGGCCGCCGCCGTCCACGGCGCCGTCCATCACGGCCACGTGGCCGCTACCCGTGCTGGCGGTAAAGAGCATGCCGCTTGGGCCGCCCCAGTCGATCGTGCATTCCATGTTGGTGAGTCCTTGAGCTTGAGCGCAGTCAATGGCTGATGATACCCGTTGCGTACAATCCCGGGCATGAGAACCCCGCCTCGCATCAGGGGTGCGGGGTGTCCGATTTGCCAGGAGATGCCATGTCCACCACGTTGTCCCAATCCGGTCCCGTTTCCCTGCGCCGCCGCCACGGTCCCCTGGATGCCCTGCTGGCCGAGACCGACCGGGCGTTGCGTGTGCTGTCCGGCAACGCCAGCGCCGGCCGGGCCTATCCCGCCACCGCGGAGGAATCGCCGCAGACGCTCTCGGCACAAGAAAAACGCCACGCCGCCGGGCTCATGCGGGTCAACCATGTCGGCGAGGTCTGCGCGCAGGCGCTCTACCGCGGCCAGGCGTCGGTCTGCAAAGAGCCCGCGCCGCGCGCGCTGCTGCTGAACGCCGCCGCCGAGGAAGTCGACCATCTGGTCTGGTGCAACGCGCGCCTGAACGAACTGGGCAGCCGGCCCAGCTTGCTCAATCCCGTCTGGTACGCGGGCTCGTTTGCCTTGGGCGTGATGGCCAGCGTGGCGGGCGTGCCCCGCAATCTGGGCTTCATGGCCGAAACCGAAAAGCAGGTCGAGGCCCATCTGGACGAACACCTGCGCACCTTGCCGGTGCACGATGAGCGCTCGCGCCAGATCGTCCAGAAGATGATGGACGACGAGGCCCAGCACCGCGCCAGCGCCGAGCAGGCAGGGGGCGTTCCGTTGCCCGCGCCCGTGAAAATGGCCATGCGCGCCATGTCCAAGGTCATGACGACCACCGCCTACTGGATCTGAAACCGCGCCTGCAAAAAATGTTGCAATGCGCAAATTCCGCCGCCTCATGGTGCCTGAGGCACCATTTTGGTGCGGTGGCCAGGGTGGGATTACCCGCGATGATTCAGGGTTATTCCGCAAGGGGTAAACCCGTTTCGCAAAAACCCGGTTTTGGGCAAGGTCGTTGATTGGCGCGGCTTTGCGAGAGGGTCGCGAAAAATTTGCAGCAAAAAAGCAACGCGTCCCAGGCCCTCAAAAATAGATCAAAAAAAATCTTGCAACGCACAAAAAACGTAGGTACTATTCACACATCGGATGTTGAAACGCAGACGGCGCGGTGAAAACCCCGGAAGCGTAGCGAGCAGAAAGCCAGCTCCCAGCATGCCACGGTTGTCTCCTCCACCCTCCTCCTTTGGTGGATTTAGCCCGAGATCTCACGATCTCGGGCTTTTTTTTGTCCCGAATCGTTGCGTCCCTATTTGTAAGCGATCGCGGCATTTTCCGTGGGTCGCGAGGTTGCGCGCGGGCCGTCAGGCCCCCGCGTTTTCCCTCGGATAATTCGCGTGCCCAGAGGCGGAACGCTCTACAATCTCCCACATGAAACCAGTACTGCCGGGCGCTCGCGCGCCAGCGGGTTCCAGTCACATGCGCGGCGGACGGATTGCCCGCCTGCGCGCGTTACGTTCTGTGCCGCGGAATTGCACTTCTTTATCCCTCCCATATATGGGCGTTACACCTGCCTCCGATAATGGCGGGCCTGTCTCGATAGACCAACCAGAGGTGATCCAGTGACCTGGCTGTACATATGCGTGGTCGCGTTCATGGTGGGGGGACTCATCGTGGCGTCCGAGCGCTGGCATGGCGCGTTTACCGGCGATAGCGACCTCAACAAGCCCCAAGCCAATCATTCCCGCGCGACGCCCCGCGTCGGCGGTCTGGCGGTGCTTGCCGGTACGCTGGCTGGCCTGCTGGTCCTCGGACCCAGCAACATGACCCTTACCTGGCTGTGGCCCGCGCTGTTCGTCGCGGCGTTGCCCGTTTTCGTGGCCGGCCTGCTTGAAGACATCACCAAGGACATCGGCGCCAGCAAGCGTTTGCTGGCCGCTTTTCTATCCGCGGCCATTGCATGGTGGCTGCTGGGCGGCGTCAGCCGTGTCGGCATGGCCCCTGTGGATTACGTGCTTTCGTTCTGGCCTGTTTCGCTGCTGTTCACCATGTTCGCGGTGGGCGGCTGTACCCATGCCTTGAATATCGTGGACGGCATGAACGGCCTGGCCGGCATGGTCGCCACGCTGATGGCGGTGTCGATCAGCCTGGTTGCCCTGCAGGTCGGCGATGTGCCGATCTTCCTGGTCGCCGCGGCGCTGGCGTCGGCCACCCTGGGCTTTCTCGTGTGGAACTTCCCGTTTGGCCGGGTCTTCCTGGGCGATGGCGGCGCGTACTTCCTGGGCTTCATGCTGGCCGAACTGGCCGTGCTGCTGGTGGTGCGCAACCCGTCCGTGTCGCCGTTCTACGCGCTGGCGGTCCTGTTCTACCCCGTCTTCGAAACCGGTTTCTCGATCTGGCGCCGCCGCTTCAAGCGCGGCGTGCCGGTGGATCAGCCCGACGCGCTGCACTTGCACCAGCTCGTGTTCCGCCGGCTGGTCCGGGTCACCTTCAGCCGCGGCCGGCGCCACGCCGTCCCCGCGCTTTGCAATGCGCTGGCGTCCCCGTACATGTGGGTCCTGGCGCTGATCGGGCTGGTGCCAGCCACGATCTGGTGGGACAACGCCTGGGCCCTGAGCGCCAGCCTGGTTGTCTTTGCCAGCGTCTATATCTGGCTGTACGCGCGCCTGGTCTCCTGGCGCCGCCCGGGGTGGCTCTTGCTGCCGTCCGTGCTGCGAACCACCGATTAGTTTGAGTGCCCCGGCGATAGCCGCCGGGGGCTCGGTATCCATCACCAGACCATCTTTAAAATGCCGTAAACGTTCTACGGTGAAGGGAGAGTTATGTTGCGAATCCAGGATGTGAAACTCGCTGTCGTCGGCCTTGGCTACGTCGGTCTGCCCCTGGCCGTGGAATTCGGCAAGAAGCGCCCGGTCATTGGCTTTGACATCAATACGCGCCGCATCGACGCGCTGAAGGCGGGCCACGACCACACGCTGGAAGTCAGCGACGCCGAGCTGGCCGAGGCCAAGCAGCTGAGCTACACCGCCGATCGCGCCGAACTGGGCGAGGCCAACGTGTTCATCGTGACCGTGCCCACCCCCATCGACGAATACAAGCAGCCGGACCTGACCCCGCTGGTCAAGGCCAGCGAAACCATCGGCGCGGTGCTCAAGCGCGGCGACATCGTCATCTATGAATCCACCGTCTATCCCGGCGCGACCGAGGAAGACTGCGTGCCGGTGCTGGAGCGCGTGTCGGGCCTGAAGTTCAACGAGGACTTCTTCGCCGGCTACAGCCCCGAGCGCATCAACCCGGGCGACAAGGAACACCGCGTCAGCACGATCAAGAAGGTCACCTCGGGCTCGACCCCGGAAGTCGCCGACCTGGTCGACAAGCTCTACAAGGAAATCATCACCGCCGGCACGCACAAGGCGTCCAGCATCCGCGTGGCCGAAGCCGCCAAGGTGATCGAGAACACCCAGCGCGACGTGAACATCGCGCTCATCAACGAACTGGCCCTGATCTTCAACAAGATGGGCATCGACACCGAAGCCGTGCTGCAGGCCGCCGGCACCAAGTGGAACTTCCTGCCGTTCCGTCCGGGCCTGGTGGGCGGCCACTGCATTGGCGTGGACCCGTACTACCTGACGCACAAGGCGCAGTCCATCGGCTACCACCCCGAGATCATCCTGGCGGGCCGCCGCCTGAACGACTCCATGGGCAGCTACGTGGTGTCGCAGCTGGTCAAGTGCATGACCAAGCGCCGCATTCACGTGCAGGGTGCCCGCGTGCTGGTGATGGGCCTGGCCTTCAAGGAAAACTGCCCCGATCTGCGCAACACGCGCATCGTGGACATCGTCCGTGAACTGGGCGACTACAACGTCGACGTGGACATCTACGATCCGTGGGTGGACGCCGACGAAGCCATGCACGAATACGGCCTGACGCCGGTGGCCAAGCCCGAGGAAGGCAAGTACGACGCCGTGATCCTCGCCGTGGCGCACAATCAGTTCAAGGACATGGGCGCCGAAGGCATCCGCAAGCTCGGCAAGCCGCAACACATCCTGTACGACCTGAAGTACGTGCTGTCGCCCGCTGAATCCGACCTGCGTCTGTAAAGGGTTTCGCCATGACCACACGATTCGAGACTGTCACCCAGGAACTGTCCGCCGCGCCGCGCAAGTGGCTGGTGACCGGCTGCGCCGGCTTCATCGGCTCGAACCTGCTGGAAACCTTGCTCAAGCTTGACCAGACCGTGACCGGCCTGGACAACTTCGCGACCGGCCACCAGCGCAATCTGGACGAAGTCCAGGCTTCGGTTTCGCCGCAGCAGTGGGCGCGCTTCACCTTCATCGAGGGCGACATCCGTGACTTGGACGCTTGCCGCCGCGCGGCCGAAGGCGTGGACTATGTGCTGCACCAGGCCGCGCTGGGCTCGGTGCCGCGCTCGCTCAATGACCCCATCACGACCAACGAAGTCAACATCGGCGGTTTCCTGAACATGCTGGTCGCGGCGCGCGACGCCAAGGTGAAGTCGTTCGTCTATGCGGCGTCCAGCTCCACTTACGGCGACCATCCGGCGCTGCCCAAGGTCGAGGAAAACATCGGCAAGCCGCTGTCGCCGTACGCCGTGACCAAGTACGTCAACGAGCTCTATGCCGACGTCTTCGCGCGCTCCTACGGCTTCGAGACGGTGGGTCTGCGTTACTTCAACGTGTTCGGCAAGCGGCAGGATCCGGACGGCGCCTACGCCGCCGTGATCCCGAAGTGGACCGCCGCGATGATCCAGGGCAAGGACGTCACCATCAATGGCGACGGCGAGACCAGCCGGGACTTCTGCTTTGTGGAAAACGCGGTGCAGGCAAACATCCTGGGCGCGCTGGCCGCGCCCGAGGCTCGCAACCAGGTCTACAACGTGGCCGTCAGCGGCCGCAGCACGTTGAACCAGCTGTTCAGCTTCCTGGTGCAGGCCCTGGGCAATCAGGGCGTGAACTACACCAAGCAGCCGGTCTACGCTGACTTCCGCGCGGGCGATGTGCGCCACTCGCAGGCCGACATCGGCAAGGCCGGCCGCCTGCTGGGCTATGCGCCCACGCATACGGTGCTGCAAGGCCTGGAAGTCGCCATGCCCTGGTACACGCAGTTCCTGCGTTGAAAGCACTCGTCCGAAAACTCGGCAACATCCACCCGGATCATCAGCGCATCTTCAAAGGCGCGTTCCGGGTGGCGGTGTTTCTGCTGCTGGGCAAGGCTGCCGGCGCCATCAAGGAGATGGCGGTGGCGTACCGCTACGGCGTCAGCGACGCCGTAGACGCCTACCAGTTCACGATGACCATGGGCACCTGGCTGCCCGTCACGATCGTGGGCGTGCTGTCGGTGGTGCTGATCCCGGTGCTGGTGCGCCTGGCGCGCACCGGCGGGGCCGAGAAAGCGCTCTTCATTCGCGAACTTCAGGGCTGGGTCGCCGCCGCCGGCGTCGCACTGGCCCTGTTGACGTGGTTTGCCTGGCCGTATGTGGTGGATTGGCTGGGGCAGGGCCTGTCGGCGCAAGTGCGCGCCATGACGGGCGACCTGCTGATCGCCTTTGCCCCCGTGGCGGCGTTGCTGCTGATCGCCGGCATCAGCGCCGCACGGCTGCGCGCGCAGGAACGCCACGTCAACACGCTGCTGGACAGCGTGCCCGCCGTGGCAACGCTGGCCTGGGTCATGCTGGCCGCCAGCGCCGAGGGCGTGGGACCGCTGCTGTGGGGCACGCTGGTCGGCTATGCCATCCAGACCGTCTGGCTGGCCTGGCTGGCCGCGCGCGCCGACGGCGGCTTCTGGGGCGCGCCGTTGCTGACACTGAAGTCGCCGCATTGGCCTGAACTGATGGGCGCGGCCGGCGTGATGCTGATCGGCCAGGTCGCCATGAGCTTTGTGGGTCCGCTGGACCAGTACGCGGCCGCCAACCTGGGCGCCAATGCCAACGCCACGCTCGGCTATGCCAGCCGGCTGCTGTCCCTGTTGCTGGGCATCGGGGCCGTGTCCGTGGGCCGCGCCGCGCTTCCCGTGCTGGCCGACGTGCAGGCGCGCGGCGACACGGCCCGCGCGCGCAGCATGGCGCTCAAATGGTCGTTGCTGATGGTGGGCGCCGGCGCCGGCGCCGTGGCGCTGGGCTGGGTTTTGGCGCCCTGGGGCGTGTCGGTGCTGTTCCAGCGCGGCGCCTTTACCGCCGAAAACACCGAAGCCGTCGCGCACGTGCTGCGCTGGGGCTTGCTGCAGCTGCCGTTCTACTTCGGCGTGCTGATCCTGGTGCAACTCCTGGCCAGCCAGAACCGCTACCGCATCATGGCCGCCATCGCGGTCGCCAATTTTGCGCTGAAGGCCGTGCTGAACACCGTGCTCGCGCCCCGCATGGGCGCGGCTGGCATCATGCTGGCCACCAGCCTCATGTATGTGCTGTCCTTTGCCTGCTACCTGGCCGTGGCGATGCGCAAGGCCGAACCCAAGGAGGCCGATTGAATGTCCGTAGCCGACCCCGCCCGTCCGGCGCGCGTGTTGCTGTTCATCCATTCCCTGCACGGCGGGGGCGCTGAGCGCGTCGCCGCCGACCTGAGCGCCCATTGGGCGTCCGAGGGCAGCGAGGTCATGGTGGTCACGCAGGCCAGCGCCGACGGCGATGTGTATGCGCTGCATCCCAAGGTGCGCCGCGAGGTCCTGCACACGGCGGGCGAGGGCGGCGGCCTGCGCGGCATTCTCAGCAACCTGCAGCGCGTGCGCGCGCTGCGCCGCGTGATCAAGTCGTTCCGGCCCGACATCGTGCTGGGCATGATGACCACGGCGTCGGTGCTGGCCGTGCTGGCCTCTGCGGGGCTGAACTGCCAGGTCATTGCAACCGAACACACCCATCCGCCGTCCCAGACGTTGTCGGGCTTCTGGCAGCGGCTGCGCCGGCTGACCTATCCGCGCGCCGCGCGCGTGGTCGCGCTGACCCGCGGCACCGCGCAGTGGCTGGAACAGCATGTGCCGGGCTCGCGGCTGGCAGTCATTCCCAACCCGGTACACTTCCCGCTGCCGCGCGCCGAACCGCTGTTGCAGCCGGCTCCCCGGGATGGCCGCAAGCGGCTCCTGGCGGTCGGGCGGCTGCACGGCGACAAGGGTTTCGACTTGCTGATCCAGGCGTTCGCGCAACTGGCGCCGTCGCATCCCGGCTGGGATCTGGTTATTCTGGGCGAGGGCAGCGAACGCCAGGCGTTGGAAGCGCAGGTGCGCGAGGCCGGGCTCGAATCGCGCATCTCGATGCCGGGACGTGCCGGCAATGTCGGCGACTGGTACGACAGCGCCGATCTTTACGTGCTGACCTCGCGCTTCGAAGGGCTGTCAAACACGTTGCTCGAGTCCATGGCAAGCGGTCTGGCGGCGGTCTCGTTCGATTGCGACACGGGTCCGCGCGAGATCATCCGCCACGGCATCGATGGCGTGCTGGTGCGGCCCAACGGCGACGTGCCCGCGCTGTGCGAGGCGCTTGGCGTGGTCATGGGCGATGACAATGGCCGCGCGCGCCTGGCGCAGGCGGCCACCGACGTGCGCGACCGATTCTCGGCCGTGCGCGTGCTGCGGAAATGGCAGGAACTTTTTGACGGCGTGCGGGCGAAGGGCCGCTAGGGCCCCGCGCGCGCCGTTGCTACGGTGACCACGAGAATCTCATCATGTGTGGAATAGTCGGAATTTGGGGCCCCCTGGGGAACAAGGATCAGGTGCTGGCGGACAGCTGCCGGCGCATCCGCCACCGTGGGCCCGACAGCAATGGGTTCTGGGAAGATACTGACGCCGGCGTCGCGCTGGCGCACGTGCGCCTGGCGATCCTGGACCTGACCGAAGCCGGCCATCAGCCGATGACGTCCGCGTGCGGGCGCTACGTGATGGTGTTCAACGGCGAGGTCTACAACCATCTGGACATCCGCAAGCAGCTCGAGGACTCGGCGCGGGCGCCGGCCTGGCGCGGCCATTCGGACACCGAGACCCTGCTCGCGGGCTTTTCCGCGCTGGGCATCGAAGCCACGTTGCAGGCCGCGGTCGGCATGTTCGCCATTGCGCTGTGGGACAAGGCCGCGCGCAAGCTCGTCCTGGCGCGCGATCGCATGGGCGAAAAGCCGCTCTACTACGGCTACTCCAATGCCGAACTGGTGTTCGCCTCGGAGCTCAAGGGCCTGATGCCGATTCCGGGGTTCGGGCGCAACCTGAACCGCAACGCGCTCGCATCGTTCATGCGGCACAACTACATCCCCGCGCCGCAGTCGATCTACGAAGGCATCGCCAAGCTGCCGCCCGGCACCTGGGTCGAGTTCTCGGCGGACGACACCCGCAGCCGCCGCATGCCGGAGCCGCGCGTGTACTGGTCGGCGCGCGAGGCCGCGGACACGGCCGCGCAGCACCGCCTGTCGTTCGATTCGGACGCGCAAGCCACCGACGCGCTGGAACGCGTGCTGTCCAAGGCCGTGGGCGGACAGATGCTGTCCGACGTGAGCCTGGGCGCCTTCCTGTCCGGCGGCATCGATTCGTCCACCATCGTGGCGTTGATGCAGGCGCAGAGCTCGCAACCGGTGCGCACCTTTGCCATCGGCTTTCACGAGAAGGGCTACGACGAGGCGCAGCACGCGAAGGCCGTGGCCACGCACCTGGGCACCGACCACACCGAACTCTACGTCACCGCGGACGACGCGTTGGCGGTCGTGCCCACGCTGGCCGACATGTATGACGAACCCTTTGCCGACTCGTCGCAGATCCCGACGTCGCTCGTCACGCGCATGGCGCGCCAGCACGTCACGGTGGCGTTGTCCGGCGACGGCGGCGACGAACTCTTCGGCGGCTATTCGCGTTATTTCCGGGTGGACAACTGGTGGCGCCAGTTCGAACGCGTGCCCAGCCTGCTGCGTAAGCCGGCCGGCGCGATGCTCAGCGCCTCCACGCATCTGCCCGGCCGCGGCGCCTGGCGCGGCAAGGTCGGCAAGCTGGGCGAACTGCTGCGCGCGGACACGCAAGGCGAGTTCTACCGCCTGTTCGTGTCGTATTGGTCAGACCCCGCCCGTGTGGTCAAGGGCGGCGTGGAACCCGAGTCGGTGTTCGAACGCGCCATGCAGGGGTCGTTCTTCGAATCGATGATGAAGCTGGACACGGTGACCTACCTGCCCGACGACATCCTGGTCAAGGTGGACCGCGCGGCGATGGCCGTCAGCCTGGAAACCCGCGTGCCCCTCATCGACCACCGCGTCTATGAATTCGCCTGGAGCCTGCCGCACCAATACAAGGTGCGCGGCAACACGGGCAAGTGGCTGTTGCGGCAGGTCCTGCACCGCCACGTGCCGCAGGCGCTGGTCGACCGCCCCAAGCGCGGCTTTGCCGTGCCGCTGGCCGCGTGGTTGCGCGGTCCCTTGCGGGAATGGGCCGACGCGCTGCTGAATCCGTCGCGCCTGCGCCAGGAAGGCTGGTTCGAACCCGAGCCCATCCTGCGCAAATGGCGCGAGCACTCGTCGGGGCATCGCAATTGGGACAGCCATCTGTGGGGCGTGCTGATGATGCAGGCCTGGCTGGACCGCTACCGGGCGGGGATGGATCAAGGGGGACCGATTGAGGACCGTTGAGGAATGAAAATACTGATGCTGGTCAGCTCCATGCACGCCGGCGGCGCGGAACGCGTCGCGGCGACCCTGGTCAACGCATGGTCCGAGCGCGGAGACACCGTCATCCTGACGCCCACCTACTCATCCAAGGGCACCTGCTTCTATCCCCTGTCGGACAAGGTCCAGCTCGCGTGGCTGGCGGATCTGGCCGGCACCCGGGCGACGGGCGCAATGGCGGCGTTCAAGCGATTGCTGGTCCTGCGCAAGCACATCCGCGATTCCCGGCCTGACGTGGTCGTGTCCTTTCTCACCAACGTCAACGTGGCCGCCATCCTGGCCACGCGCGGCCTGAATGTGCCGCTCATCGTCTGCGAGCGCACCAATCCGGTTGCCGAGACCACCACGGGCTCTGTCTGGCGCAAGCTGCGCCGCGTGCTGTATCCGCGCGCCGACATGGTGACCGTGCAGGCGGAAGACACCGCGGGTCCTTTCGCGCGTCAGGTGCCCGGCATCCGGCGTCTGGCCGTCATTCCCAATCCGCTGCCCGCGCCACTGCTGGATGCGCCGCTGGTGCAGCAGCGCCAGGATGCTGGCCCGCGCGAGCTGATCGCGATGGGACGGCTGGTGCCCGACAAGCAATTCAATCTGCTGATCGACATCTTCGCGCAGCTTGCGCCGGAGTTTCCGGACTGGAACCTGCGCATCTGGGGCGAAGGCCCCGAGCGCGGCGCGCTTGAACAGCAGGTGGCGCGCCTGCGCCTGCAGTCGCGTGTCAGCCTGCCCGGCCGCACGGAAGCGCCATGGGAAGAACTGGCGCGCGGCCAGGCTTTCGTGCTCAGTTCGCTCGTCGAGGGCTTTCCCAATGTGTTGCTGGAAGCCATGTCGCTGGGGCTGCCGTGCGCGGCGTTCGATTGTCCCAGCGGTCCGCGCGAGATGACGCGCGACGGCCAGGATGCGCTGCTGGTGCCGGCGGGCGACCGGGTCGCAATGACCGATGCCTTGCATCGCCTGATGAGCGATGCGTCCCTGCGCGAGCAACTGGGCGCGCGCGCCGCCGCGGCCGTGCGCCAGCGCTACGCGCTTGCCAGCGTGCTGACCGAATGGGATGAACTGTTCGAAGCGGTGCGGGAGGGGCGATGAGCACCCGGCCGCTGCGCATTCTGCATGTCATCACCGGGCTGGGGCAGGGGGGCGCGGAATCCGTGCTGTTCCGCCTGACGACCTGGCCGCAGGCGGACGTCGAGCACACGGTCGTCTCGCTGACCGATGAAGGCCTGTATGGCGAGCGCCTGCGCGCGGCGGGCGTCGCGGTCCACACGCTGGGCATGAAACGCGGGCGCGTCAGCCTGGGCGGTTTTCTGGCGCTTCGCCGTCTGATCGCCTCGACCCGCCCGGATGCCGTGCAGACCTGGATGTACCACGCCGACCTGATCGGCGGCCTGGCCGCCCGCCTGGCGGGCGTGCGCGCCATCGCCTGGGGCATCCGCAATTCCGGGGCACACCTTGAACGGAGCAGCCGCTCGGCGCGGCTGGTGCTGCGCGCATGCGCCATGCTGTCGGGCAGCGTGCCGCGCGCGATCGTGTGCGCGGCGCAGAATGCCGCGCAGCGCCACGCTGACAAGGGCTACCGCCGCGACCGCATGGTCGTGATCGCCAACGGCTACGACCTGTCGCGCTACGCGCCGGATCCGCAGGCGCGCTCGCGCGTGCGCGCCGCATGGGGACTGTCCGAGGACGTGCCCGTGATCGGCTGCGTGGCGCGCTGGGATCCGCTCAAGGACCACGCCAACCTGCTGCGCGCCGTGGCCGCGCTGGTGCGCGATGGCCGCGACGCGGGGCTGCGCTGCGTGCTGATCGGGCGCGACATGACCGACGGCAACGCGCAGCTTGGCGCCTTGCTCGACAAACTGGATCTGCGCGACCGCGTGGTGCTCAATGGCCCCAGCGACGACGTGCCGGCCGTCATGAACGGCCTGGACCTGCACGTGCTGTCCAGCTGCGCCGAGGGCTTTCCCAACGTGGTGGCCGAGGCCATGGCGTGCGGCGTGTACTGCGTGGTGACGGACGTGGGCGACGCCGCCTACATCGTCGGCGATACCGGCGTGGTGGTGCCGCCCGAGCAGGCCGAAGCCCTGGCCCGCGGCATCGAGTCCGCGCTGTGCGACGTGGCCGCGCGGGGCCGCGAGCGCGCGGGCGAAGCCGCACGCGCGCGCGTCCTGGAACATTTCGATCTTGCACGCATGGTGCAAAGCTATATCGCCGTCTGGCGCCGCATTTCAGGAGTCCAAGCATGAGCGCCGGACGCTGCCTGCTGTTTGTCGTCAACAACCCGGCGTTCTTCATGTCGCACCGCGTGCCGGTCGCGTTGGCCGCGCAGAAGGCGGGCTACGACGTCCACGTCGCGACGATGGACGGCCCCGCCGTGGCCGACATCCAGGCGCTGGGCATGACCCATCACGCCATTCCCATGACGCGCAGCGGCAAGCGCCCGCTGCAGGAACTGGGCACGTTGCTGGCGTTGGTCCGCCTGTTCCGCCGGCTGCGGCCCGACGTGGTGCACCTGGTCACCATCAAGCCCGTGCTGTACGGTGGCATCGCCGCGCGGCTGGCGCGTGTGCCGGGCATGGTGGCGGCGATTTCCGGATTGGGATTTGTCTTCCTGTCCAATTCGCTGAAGATGCGGCTGGTGCGCGCGGTGGTGGCGCGCCTGTATCGCATCGCGCTGGGCCATCCGAACAGCCGGGTGATCTTCCAGAACGCCAACGACCGCGACCTGCTCAAGTCGCTGGGCGCGGTACGCGATGAGCAGGTAGTCATCATCCGCGGCGCGGGGGTGGACCTTGACGCGTTCCGTCCCACGCCCGAGCCGCCTGCGCCGCCCGTGGTCGTCACGATGGTGGCGCGCCTGCTGCGCGACAAGGGCGTGCAGGAGTTCGTGCAGGCGGCAAGGCTGCTGCGCGAACGTGGCGTGCCGGTGACGATGCAACTGGTGGGCGGCCTGGACGCCGGCAACCCGGCTTCCGCCACGCAGGCCGATGTCGACGCGTGGCAGCAGGACGGCTGCGTGCAGGCGCTGGGCGAGCGATCGGATGTGGCGGCGCTGTATGCAGCCGCGCACATCGCGGTGCTGCCGTCCTACCGCGAAGGCCTGCCGAAATCGTTGATCGAGGCCGCCGCCTGCGGACGCGCGGTCGTGACGACCGACGTGCCGGGCTGCCGTGACGCGATCGAGCCCAACGTCACCGGCCTCCTGGTGCCGGTGCGCGACGCGGCGGCCCTGGCCGACGCCATTGCCCGCCTGGCCAAGGACGCGGCATTGCGCCAGGCGATGGGCGCGGCGGGCCGGGCGCTCGCCGAGCGCGAGTTCGACATCAACCAGGTCGCGCGCATTCACGTCGCGCTGTACGACGCGCTTAGCGCCTGATCGCGTCGATCCAGAAGCGCGTGGACGGGTCCTGCTGGCTGGGCTGGGGCGCGTCCAGCTCGCGCATGATGTTCTTGGCCAATACCTTGCCAAACTCCACGCCCCACTGATCGAAGGGGTTGATGCCCCAGATCACGCCTTGCGTGAACACCTTGTGCTCGTACAGGGCCAGCAGCGCGCCCAGCGTATAGGCTTCCAGGCGCGGCAGCACGATCAGCGACGACGGCCGTCCGCCCGGGTGCACGCGGTGTTGCGCCAGCAGGCGCGCGCGTGCCGGATCGCGTTCCGTGGCGGAGGTTTCCGCCAGGGCTTCTTCAAAGGTCTTACCGCGCAAAAGCGCCGAACGCTGCGCCAGGCAGTTGGCGACCAGCAATTCGTGGTGCCGGGCGTACGCATGGTCCGGCTGTTCGCACAGGATGAAGTCCACCGGCGCGCCGGCCGCATCCTGATGCAGCCACTGGAAGAACGTGTGCTGGCAATCCGTGCCCGGCATCCCCCACACCGCGGGACCGGTCGGCACGCCGGCCGGACTGCCGTCGGCCGTCGCGACCTTGCCCAGCGATTCCATTTCAAGCTGCTGGGCCCACGGCACGATGTGATGCAACCGCGAATCGTAGGGCGCGATCACCAGCGAGTCATAGCCCAGCACGCTGCGGTTGGCCACGCCGGCCAGCGCCAGCTGCACGGGCGCGTTCTCGTCCGGCGGCGCATTGCGGAAATGGTCGTCCATGGCCGCCGCGCCCGCCAGCAGCCGGTCGAAGGTGTCGTTGCCGAACGCCAGCGCGACCGGCAGGCCGATCGCGGACCACAGCGAATAGCGCCCGCCGACCCAGTCCCAGATCTGGAAGATGTGGTCGGGCAGGATGCCCAGGTTGAGCGCCGCCTCGACGTTGCAGGTGATCGCCACGACCTGTTTGATCGGATCGGCGACGCCGGCTTCGCGCAGCCAGTTCATCGCGACCTCGGCGTTGGCCAGCGGCTCGGTGGTGGTGAACGACTTGGAGGCAACGATGACCAGCGTGTTGTGCGGATCCAGGTGGCTCATCGCTTCGGCAACCGAATGCGAGTCCACGTTGGACGCAAAGCGCACGTCGCGGCGCGCGCCCTCGTGGCGCAGCGCGCGGGTGACCAGGCGCGGTCCCCAATCGCTGCCGCCAATGCCCAGATGCAGCACGCCGCTGTAGCGGCCGGCCGCGTCGGCGGCGCGCACGAATTCGCGCAAGCGTTCGCGCTCGGCAAGCACCGCCTTGGCCACCATTGCGGGCGGCTCGGCCGCGCGCAAGGCGGTGTGCCAGGCGGCGCGTCCTTCCGTCCAATTGGCCTGACCGCCATCGAACAGGCGCGCGCGCCAGGTATCGAAGTCCTGCTGCGCCAGCAGCGCCCGCGAGGCGGCCAGCAGTTCGGGCGATTGCGCCTGTGCGCTCAGGTCCAGGCGCAGCCCGGGCGCATTGATGACGCGCAGCTTCTGGCCATCCCGGGATGCCGTGCGTGTTGCGGCGGTGAACTGCTGCCACGCGGGGCTGTTGGCTAACGACATGAGCGGATCAGAATGGCAGAGTGGCGTTCGGGGCGAGTTTGCCCAGTTCGCGGCGGAAGTCGGCCTGGATGCGCGCGAGGGCCGCTTCGCTTTGCGCCTCGAACCGCAGCACGACGACCGGCGTGGTGTTGGACGGCCGCGCCAGACCGAAGCCGTCGGCGTACTCGGCACGCACGCCGTCGATCGTGATCACGCGCTTGGCGTCGGGAAACTGGCCTTGCTCCTGCAAGGACTTGACCAGCGTGAACGGCTGGCCTTCTTCCATTTCCAGCTTGAGCTCGGGCGTGGACACGTCTTGCGGCAGCGCCTCCAGCGGGGCGCAGGCGTCGGCGGAGCGCGACACGATTTCGAGCAGGCGCGCGCCGGTGTACAGACCGTCGTCAAACCCGTACCAGCGTTCCTTGAAGAAGATGTGGCCGCTCATTTCGCCGGCCAGCGGCGCGCCGGTTTCGGCCAGCTTGGCCTTGACCAGCGAATGGCCCGTCTTCCACATCAGCGCGGCGCCGCCGGCGGCCTCGACCGACAGGCCCACGTGGCGGCTGCACTTGACGTCATAGATGATGGTCGCGCCGGGATTGCGCTCGAGCACGTCGCGGGCAAAGAGGACGAGCTGGCGGTCGGGCCAGATGATCTGGCCGGATTTGGTGACCACGCCCAGGCGGTCGCCATCGCCGTCGAAGGCCAGGCCGAGTTCGCAATCGGTCTCGGCGACGTGCTTGATCAGGTCCTGCAGGTTCTTGGGTTCGGCCGGATCGGGGTGATGGTTGGGAAAGTTGCCGTCCACGTCGCAGAACAGTTCGTCGACCTCGCAGCCCAGCGCGCGAAAGAGCTGCGGCGCCACTGCGCCGGCCACGCCGTTGCCGCAATCGATGGCGATCTTCATGGGACGCGCCAGTTTGACGCCCGAGGCCACGCGCGCGATGTAGGTCTGCGCCAGATCGAGCTGGCGGCGCGTGCCGGGTTCAGGGGCGGGGGCCGGGGCTTGCCCGTTCATGGTCTGCGCCAACTGCTGGACGTCGTCGCCAAACAGCGCGCGGCCGCCCATCATCATCTTGAATCCGTTGTACTTGGGGGGATTGTGGCTGCCGGTAATGGCCACGCCCGAGCCGGTCTGCATGATGTTCGCGGCAAAGTAGACGAGCGGCGTGGGCACCATGCCAATGTCCAGCGTGTCGACGCCGCCTTCCAGCATGCCTTCCTGCAGGGCCAGCGACAGCATGTCGCTGCTGAGGCGGCCGTCGCGCCCGACCACCAGCGCCTGCACGCCCTGCTCGCGGGCGCGGGCGGCAAGCGCCACGCCGAGCGAACGGGCAAAGGTTGCGTCGATCAGGTCCGGCACGGTGCCGCGAATGTCATATGCCTTGAAAACAGAGGCCGGAAATTGTGTATTGTTGCCCACGACGGTTCCTTGTTGAGGGGGACAGCGCGGCGGCTGCCGGGTAATGGTAAACCCGTACATCCAAGCCGCTATGGCAGGGGTCAAAGTTGGATTATCCCCCATCGGCGCGGGGGGCTTCATCCTTCGGGCGGAGTAGGGCATTTACCCGGTGCGGCCTGCCCCGCCGTGGTGCGGCGCCCGGCGCGCCGCCGCCTGTTTGCGGTGCACGGCGGCGGGCGCAAAGGCCCGCTCCCGGGCTGCCGCGCATGGCACAAAAGTTGCTCGTCATCCGAAGGTGATACGCTTGCCGGGCAAGCAGAAAGACCAGGAGGGGCCATGGGCGCCAAAGTATCCACAGTCATGTCATCGGGCGGCGCCACAAGCAGGCGGGGACCGCCCACGGACTTTGCCGGCCCGGCCGCGGGCCGCGAGCGCCGGCTTGATATCCACGTGTCTGCCGCCGCGACAGGCGAATTGGCCACCGGCCGCGCCTGGGAACGCAGCGTCTGGCGCGACGCGCGCGTCCTCATCGCGGAGTGCCCCGCGCCGCATCTGGCGGCCTCGATCGAAAGCGCGTTGCGCACGGTGGCCGCCAGCGTGGCGCGCGACCGCGGCTGGCAGGCCGCCGGCACCGTGTCGTTTTCGCTGGACGACCGCAGCGGCGTCTTCCGCGTCATCGACGCCCAGACGCAGGCCCGCGGGCACGACATGCCGCTTGCCGAACACGATCCCATTGCGCCGCACGTGCTGGAAGTGCGCATCGACGGCTGCGGCGACCGCCGCCTGCCGTGCACCCATTTGATGGTCTGCGGCGCCACCCGCGGCGAGGTCCTGCGCCGCGCCTATCGCGCCTTGTCCGAACTGCCCGGCCCTGCCGGCGTGGACCGCGCCTTCCTGATGGAGCGCATTGCCTCCCGCGCCTTCTGCTCGGGCATGACGGGCACCCGGCTGGATCAGGCGGTCGGCTGACCGCCCGGCCAAGCGGGGCTTCGGCGGGCGCCGTCCAGCCCCTACAATAGTCCGCACATCCGATGAACTGCGCCCGGCCCCAGCGGCCGGGCCGACTTCAAGTGCGGTATCCATGACATTGCTGAGCGATCTACAGGCCCTCCTGGGCGACTCCCACGTGCTGACGGGCGCGGACGCGGATTCCTATGTGCTGGATTGGCGCCGCCGCTATCGCGGCGCGGCGCTGGCGGTGATCCGCCCCGGCTCTACCGCCGACGTGGCGGCCGCCATCAAGCTGTGCGCCCAGCATGGCGTGCCGGTGGTGCCGCAAGGCGGCAACACGGGCCTGTGCGGCGGCGCCACGCCGGACGATTCCGGCACTGCGATCGTCCTGTCCACCGCCCGGCTCACCGCCGTGCGCGCGCTGGACACCGACAACGACACCATCACCGTGGAGGCCGGGTGCATCCTGCAGGCCGTGCAAGAGGCCGCGGCGGCCGCGAACCGCCTGTTCCCGCTGAGCCTGGCGGCCGAAGGCAGCTGCACCATCGGCGGCAACCTGGCCACCAACGCCGGCGGCACGCAGGTGCTGCGCTATGGCAACACGCGCGACCTCACGCTGGGCCTGGAGGTCGTGACCGCCGAAGGCGAGATCTGGGACGGCCTGCGCGGTCTGCGCAAGGACAACACCGGCTACGACCTTCGCGACCTGTACATCGGCAGCGAAGGCACGCTGGGCATCATCACCGCCGCCACCCTCAAGCTGTACCCGCGCCCGGTCGCGTCCTGCACGGCGCTGCTGACGCTGGACAGCATCGATAACGCCGTGGAAGTGCTGTCGCGCGCCCGCGCGGGGTTCGGCGCCTCGCTGACCGGTTTCGAACTCATGAGCGGCGCCTGCCTGCAAGGCGTGGTGCGCCTCTTTCCGCAGCAGCGCCTGCCCTTCGAAGGCGAATCGGCGGCCTCGCCGTGGTTCGCGCTGCTGGAGCTGTCCGACAGCGAGAGCGAAACCCACGCCCGCGAGCGTTTCGAGGCCGTGCTGGGCGAGGCCATCGAGGCGGGCCTGGTGAACGACGCGGCCATCGCCGCGAACGTCTCGCAGAGCAAGGCGCTGTGGCACCTGCGCGAAAGCATCCCGCTGGCCGAAGCGGAGCTTGGCAAGTCGGTCAAGCATGACGTCTCCATTCCCATCTCGTCCATCGCCGGATTCGTGCACAAGACCAACGCCTTGCTGCAGGCGCGCTTTCCGGGCGTGCGCCATGTGATCTTCGGCCATCTGGGCGACGGCAACCTGCACTACAACGTGGCGCATGCGCCGGGGCAGAGCGAAGCCGAGCTGCTGGCGTTGCAGGGCGAGATCTACGGCGTGGTGCATGACAGCGTGCACGCGCACAAGGGTTCCATCAGCGCCGAACACGGCGTGGGCCAGCTCAAGCGCGACGAGCTGCCGCGCTACAAGAACCCCGTGGAACTTGCGCTGATGCGCCGGATCAAGCGCGCGCTGGATCCGCAGGGGCTCATGAACCCCGGCAAGGTGCTTTCCACGTAACGCGGCCAGGATCGCAGAACATGGCAACCCCTCCCGCAGCGGGCGCGAATCACCGGGTGCTGATCGTCGAGGACGACCACATCATCGCCGGCAATCTTTACAGCTTCCTGGAGGCGCGCGGCTTTCTTCCCGACGTGGCCTACAGCGGACCCGCCGCCTTGCAGCAATTGCAGGCGCAACGGTTTGACGCCGTGCTGCTGGACATCGGCCTGCCAGGCATGGACGGCAACGCCGTGCTGCACGCCATGCGCACGGAACGGCGGCTGGCCGTGCCGGTGCTGATGCTGACCGCGCGCGACAGTCTCGAAGACAAGCTGGCGGGCTTTTCGCACGGCGCCGACGACTACCTGACCAAGCCGTTCGCGCTGCTCGAGGTCGAGGCCCGGCTGCTGGCGCTGATCCAGCGCGCCAAAGGGTCGACGGTGGACGCCGAGCGCACGTTCGGCCCGCTTCAGTTCGACGCGCGCAGCCGTGTCGTGTCGGTCAGCGGCGTGCCGGTCCATCTGACCCGCAAGGCAAGTCTCATCATCGAAGTGCTGCTGCGCGATCCGGGCCGCGTGGTCACGCGCGAGGAACTCGAATCCGTGTTGTGGGGCAACGAGCCGCCCTCGTCCGATGCGCTGCGCAGCCAGGTGCACCTCTTGCGCCGCGCGCTGGCCGACGCGGGCTTTGACGGCATCGAGACCGTGCACGGCACGGGCTGGCGCCTGGCTTTGCCCGGCGTCGCATCATGAGCCGCGCCGCCTCCGGCACTTTGACCCAGCGCGTCGTCTGGGCGCTGACGGGCGCGGTGGCGCTGTTTGTCACGGCCCTCGCGCTGCTGGCCTACCTGACGTTCGACCAGATGGAGGACGATCTGGTCAACGACATCCTCAACACCGAAATGGATCGTCTGGTCCAGCATGCACGCAGCAGCGACGAGTTCCTGCCGCGTCGCGGCCCGCGTGAACTGGGCGGGTCCATGCGCGCGTGGCTCAGCGTGGACGGCCAGCCGCCCGTCGGCATGCCGCCCGAACTGCTCTCGCTGGAAAACGGACTGCACCTCATCGAACCGGGCGCGTACACGTGGCACGTGATGGTGGCCGAAACTGACCGCGGCAAGGTGTATCTGCTGTACGACGCCACCGACAACGAAGAGCGGGTGCACGACTTCGGCCTGATCGTGCTGGGCGTGGGCGCGCTGTGCGTGGTGTTGGCCTATGCGCTGTCGCGCCGCGTGGCGGCAGTGGCGGTCGGGCCGCTGCTGGACCTGACGGACCGGCTGTCGACCTGGGCGCCCGGGTCGCCCGACATGGCGGTCACGCGCGACGACGAGGCCGGGCGGCTCATCGAAGCCTTCAACCGCGTGCAGGGCCAGGTCGACCGGTCGATCGCCCGCGAACGGGAATTTGCCGGCAATCTCAGCCACGAAGTGCGTACGCCGCTGGCCGCGATCCGGTCCGACAGCGAACTCATGCTGCTGACGCAGGCGCTGACGCCGGACCAGCAGCAACGCCTGACGCGCGTGGTCGACAACGTGGACCACGTGATCGTCAGCCTGGAAAGCGCGCGCGCGATGGCGCGCGACCAGTTGCGCGAGCCGGAGCCCGTCGACATTGCCGCCTGCATGGAGGACGCCTGGCGCGGCTACGCCGCCCAAGCCGAGCTGGCAGACCTGCGCTTCGATAACCAGATTCCGGCCAGCCAGGTGCTGTCGCTGGACCGCTACGCCCTGCTGACCGTCCTGCGCAACCTCGTGCGCAACGCCATCGAGCACGCCGCGCCGGCCACGCTGACCGCGTCGCTGGATGCGCAGGGCGGGCTGGAACTGCGCGACGACGGCAAGGGCATCGCCGCCAGCGACCTGCCATTCCTGTTCCGCCGGTATTTCAGCGGCCGCATGCGCGATTCGGGCGCGGCGGGCAGCCACGAGGCGGCGCGCGGGTTGGGACTGGCGATCGCCAAGCGCGTATGCGACATGCAGGGCTGGTCGCTCACGGTCGAGTCCTCGCAAGAGGGGCCTGCGCGCGGCACCCGCTTCCTGTTGCGATTCCGGCAGGCCGAGATGGCAGCGCCTACCACGCGAATTTGACGAATTTTCGACTGTCGGCCGCGTAAAGTGCGCTGGCCCGAATCGTCCGGAAAATCCCGATCATGCCGTCCCCATTACTGCCGGCGCCGCACGCGCCGACGAGAGCCTTTTACCTGCTCACCCATGTCGGGGCCGTGACGCTGCTGCTTGCCTGCCTGGCGTGGTGGGCCAAGGAGTCGGGGCTGGACATGTACATCGCGCGTGCGCTCTTTGATCCGGTGATCGACGATTTTCCGCTGCACGGCAGCCGGTGGCTGGAGTTGCTGGGGCACCGCATCGTGCTCGCCCTGCCGATCGGCGTGGGCCTGGCCGCGGCCGGCATCGCGGCCGCCAGCTACCGCATCCCGGCATGGCGCCGCTGGCGTGGCGCGGCGATCGCCGTGGCGGCATCATGCCTGACCGGGCAAGTGCTCATCAATCAGCTCAAGCATCACACGACGCTGCCGCGTCCCTACGATCTGGAGACGCTGGGCGGCTACACGCCGTATCCGGTGCACTGGTGGACCTGGGCGCGTGCGCGCGCCGGCGGCGCCTTGCCCAGCGGCCATGCGGGCGCAGGCTACGCGCTGCTCAGCCTGTACTTCGCGGGATGGGCGCTGGGCCGGCCTGCGTGGCGCTGGAGCGGGCTGGCGATCGGGGTGGTGGCGGGCGTGGGCTTTTCCGTCGTGCGCATCCTGCAGGGCGCGCATTTTCTCAGCCAGACGCTGTGGTCCGCCGCCCTGATGTGGCTGCTGGCCGCCATCTTCTTCTATCCGGTGATCGTGGGACGGACCGCGCACGGCCCGTCCCGCGCGCCGCGCGTCAGTTGAGCAGCACGCCCGGCAGCCACAGCGAGAACGCCGGCACGTAGGTCACCAGCGCCAGCGCGGCCAGCAACGCGCCGTAGAACGGCCAGATGGTGCGCATCACCGTTCCCACCGATACCCCGCCGATGGCGCATCCCACGAACTGCGTGGTGCCCACCGGCGGCGTGTTCAGCCCCAGCGCGCAATTCAGCAGCAGCACCATCCCGAACTGCACGGGCCCCATGCCGTATTGCATGCAGATCGGCAGGAAGATCGGCGTGCAGATCAGGATGGTGGCGGCCATGTCCAGGAACGTGCCCAGCACGAACAGGATGATGTTGACCATCAGGAAGATGGCCCACGGCTCCGTCGAAATCGACGCCATCAGCTGCCCGGTCTTTTCGGCCACGCCATAGAAGCTGATCAGGTAGCCGAACGTGGCGGAGATGCCGATCAGCAGCAGCACCACGCCCGTGGTCTTCACCGCCTTGCTGGCCGCGCGGACGAACTGATCCCACGTCAGCGAGCGGTAGACGAAGATCGTCAGCGCCAGCGCATACAGCACCGCCACCGCCGCGGATTCCGTCGCGGTGAAGACGCCGCTCAGGATGCCCGCGATGATCAGCACCACCACGAACAGCCCCGGCGCCGCGGCCACCGGCGAGCGGAACACGATGTGCCAGCCCGGGAAGGTGCCTGCCGGATAGCCCCGGCTGCGCGCCACGAAGTAGGCGGCCGCAAGGTTGCACGCGGTCAGGATCAGGGCGGGCACGACGCCTGCCGCGATCAGCGCCGCGATGGACACCTTGCCGCCCGCGGCCAACGTGTAGATGATGATGTTGTGGCTGGTCGGCATCAGCGCGCCCACCAGCGCCGCGTGGGTGGTGACGTTTACCGCGTAGTCGGCGTGATAACCCTCGCGCTTCATCATCGGGATCATCACCGACCCCATCGCCGACACGTCCGCCACGGGCGATCCCGACACCCCGCCGAACAGCGTGCAGGCCACCACGTTGGACATGCCCAGGCCGCCGCGCACATGCCCTACCAGCGATTTGGCGAACGCCACGATGCGGTCGGCAATGCCGCCGTACAGCATCAGTTCGCCGGTGAAGATGAAGAAGGGGATGGCCAGGAACGAAAACGCGTTCATGCCCGAGGTCATCTGCTGGAAGGCCACTGCCAGCGGCAGGTCTTCATACATGATGGCCGTGATGGACGACAGCCCGATGGCGAAGGCCACCGGCACGCCGATCACGAGGAACCCCATGAAGGTGAAGGACAGCAGTGTCAGCGCCATGCCGGTACCACCTTCTGGTTGCGCAGGATCGCGATGATGTGCTCGACGGAAAAGAGCGCGATCAAGGTGCCCGACAGGGTTGCAGGAACGTACTTCCATGCGTTGGAGATGCCCAGGTTGGGAATCTTGTAGGCCGCGACGGACTCGGCCAGCACGCCGCAGTTCCAGGCCATCAGCACGCCGAACAGCAGGACGAGCAGATGGATGAAGATGCGCAGCCGCCGTTGCCCGGCGGCGGGCAGGGCGTCGAGCAGGGACTCGAAGCCGATGTGCCCGGCGTCGCGCACGCCAACCGCCGCGCCCAGCATGGTGACGTACAGCACCAGCAGGAGCGCCAGGCTTTCCGCCCAGGTCGGCGTGCTGTTCAGCACGTGGCGGCCGAAGATCTGCAGCGAGACGGCGACAATCAGGCAGATCAGCCCGAATACGCTCGTCCACATGCAGATCCGCGCCAATCGGGCGCAGGCGCGGGAGTAGGCATCCAGCGGGGCAGCCAGGGCTTCTTCCCGGCCCCCCGCGGCGACATCTGGTTCATTCGTGGGTGTGGCCAACATGATGTCCTCACTGCACGGCCTGGATCTTGGCGACCAGGTCCTTCATTTCAGGCGTGGTGACGAAGCGTTCGTACACCGGCTTCATCGCGCCCTGGAACGAGGGTTTGTCGACCTGCGAGATCTGCGAGCCCGCCTTCTCGACCACCGCGCGCGACTTCTGCTCGCGCTCGTCCCACAGCTTGCGCATGTAAGGCACCGATTCGCGCGCCGCTTCGCGCAGGATCTTCTGGTCGTCGGGCGGCAGCTTGTCCCACTGGCGCTTGGAGAAGATCAGGATCTCGGGCGTCATCGTGTGCTCGGTCAGCGAATAGAACTTGGCGACCTCGTAGTGATGCGCGCTTTCGTAGCTGGGGAAGTTGTTCTCGGCCGCATCGACCAGCCCGGTCTTGAGCGACGTGTACACCTCGCCCATCGGCATCGGCGTGGCGTTGCCGCCCATCGCCTCGACCATCGCCACGGACAGGTCCGACTGCTGCACGCGGATCTTCAGGCCCTTGGCGTCGGCCAGCGTCTTGATCGGCTTCTTGGTCGTGTACATCGAGCGCGAACCGCTGTCGTACCAGGCCAGGCCCACGAAGCCGGCTCCCTCGCACGAGCGCAGGATCTGATCGCCGATCTCGCTGTCCAGCACCTTGTGCAGATGCTCCTTGGAACGGAACAGGAACGGCAGCGACGGCACGCGGGTGGTCTGGCAGATGTTGTGCATCGCCGCGCTCGACACGCGGGCCATGGCCAGCGCGCCCAGTTTCACCTGTTCGATCGAATCGTCTTCGTTGCCAAGCGCGCCGCCAGAGAACACCTTCACGGTGATGCGGCCGTTGGTCCGTTGCTTGACCAGATCGCCGAAGTGGCGCACGGCCTGCACAGTGGGGTAGTCGTCGGGATGGATGTCCGCGGAGCGCAGCTCGGCGGCGTGAGTGGCGGGAATCAGCGTCAGCAAGGCGGCCGCGGCCAGAACGGCGCGGCTCAGGTGAGGGTGCAGCATGTCTACCTCCGGATGGGGTACGGCGTTTCGTTGAGGGCCGGGACGGCCCCGAAGCTCTTTGATATGCACTGACCTGCTCGGGGTGGGCGCAAAGGGGCGCGCCCGTCGGGTGCTAACCGGCGCTGGCGGTTTCCTCCAGACCCTGCACGCCGGGGTGCAGGGCGAACACGGCGCCGTCCATCGCGCCGGGTGCGGCATTGCCCGGGCGGATCGACGTCACGAAAAGCGTGTCCATGCGGGAGCCGCCGAAGGCGCACATGGCGACCTTGGCGGCGGGCACGTCCAGGGTGCGGTCCAGCCGGCCGTCGGGGGTGTAGCGATACACCTTGCCGGCGTCGTTGCCGCAAATCCAGTAGCAGCCCGCCGCGTCCACCGCGGCGCCGTCGGGACGGCCGGCGGGCAGGGCGTCAATGAAGACGCGGCGGTTGGCCGGCACACCCGTCTCGGTGTCGTAGTCGAACGCCCACACGGTGGCGCGCGAGGGGTGCGAATCGGACAGGTACATCGTCCGGCCCTGCGGGCTGAACGCCAGTCCATTGGGCACGATCAGGCCGTCGAGCAGGACGGTCACGCCGCGCGCGTCATGCCGGTACAGCGCGCCGGCGGGCGAGGCCAGGGCCATGTCCATGACCATGGTGCCGGCCAGAAACCGGCCTTGCCGGTCGCAGCGGCCGTCGTTGAACCGCATGCCGGGCGCGGCATGGGCAACGGATGCGAGCGGGCGCGCAGCGCAGGCCTGGCCTTCACGCAGTGCGTCGCAAGCATAAAAACCATCTTCCAACGCCAGCAGCCAGCCGTCCCCCCGCATGGCGATGCTGCCCGCCATCTGCGGCAGCGCCCACTGCGCGAATGCGCCGGTCTCCGGCGTCCAGCGCCAAAGGGTCTTGCCGGGAATGTCGGTCCAGTAGAACGCCTGGTCGGCCCGGCGCCAGATTGGGCTTTCTCCGACGCCGCACAACACAGTTCCCAGACGTTCGGCGGTGGTGGACATGGGAGGCTTCAGGCGTTCGGGAAACGGAAGGGGCCGGCCTTGACGAAGGCGCCGCCCTGATACCGCGCGGCGGGGTCGTCCGCGGCCAGCGCGGGCTGCGCTTCGACCTTCGCGCGGAAGGGTTCCGACGAATCCTTGGGCGCAAAGCCCAGCACCGCCGCGCCGCTGTTGTCCCACCAGCTGTCGCGGTTGGCCGATGCGCCATACACAATGAGGTGGCCGACGTCCGGCGTGAACAGCGCGCGGACGACGAGGTCGGTCAGGTCGTCATGGCTGAGCCAGGTGACCAGCATGCGCCGGTCCTTGGGTTCGGGAAACGACGAGCCGATGCGCAGGCACACGGTCTGGATGCCGTAGCGGTCGTAATAGAAGCGGGAGAGGTTTTCGCCATAGGCCTTGCTCAGGCCGTAATAGCCGTCGGGCCGCAGGGGCACGTCCGCGTCCAGCGTCTGGCCCTGCTCGTAGAAGCCGATGACGTGGTTGGAACTGGCGAACACCACGCGCTGCACGCCATGCAGGCGGGCGGCTTCGTAGACGTTGTAGACGCCCTGGATGTTGGCGGGAAGGATTTCCTCGAACGGGCGCTCCACCGAGACACCGCCCAGATGCACGATGGCGTCCACGCCGCGCACCAGTTCCGACACGGCGGCGGCGTCGGCCAGGTTGCAGGGCACGACTTCCTCGCCGGGCTGCGCCGGCGCCATGGCGGCCACGTCCGACACGCGCAGGATGTCCGCATGGGCTTTCAATCGGGGACGCAGAACCAGACCCAGGTTGCCGGCGGCGCCGGTCAATAACAAACGATGACACCGGGAAGATGCAGGCATGTTGTTGACAGCTCGGCTCATGACGCAACGCTCTGTGAATGGCGCGGTGGAGTGGACTTGTCTGGTACGTTATCGTACAACTGTCGCGAAGTATAATGATCGCCATTTTCCAGCGTCAAGCGCTGCGCAACCGTCTTCGGATAATCCCTGATGAACGCTCCTGTCGATACCCCTGTCCTGCCGCAGCGTCGTCCCCGCAACCTGGCGCAAGGCCTGGTCGAGAACATTTCCGAACGCATCCGCAGCGGCGAAATCCGTCCCGGCGACAAGCTTCCCACCGAATCGGCCATCATGCGTCAGTTCGGCGTCAGCCGCACGGTCGTGCGCGAGGCGCTGTCGCGGTTGCAGGCCTCGGGCCTTGTTGAAACGCATCACGGTGTGGGCACGTATGCGCTGGAACCGAGCGGGGGCGGCGATTTCCGCGTGGACCCGGCTGACATCGCCACCGTGCGCGACGTGCTGGTCCTGCTGGAACTGCGTATCTGCCTGGAAAGTGAGGCCGCGGGCCTGGCGGCCATCCGCCGCAGCGAAGACCAGTTGCAGGCGATGCGGCGGGCGCTCGATGCCTTCAAGCTGGCGCTGGACAGCGGCGGCGACACCATCACGCCGGATTTCCAGTTCCATCTGCTGGTGGCCCAGTCCACCGACAATCGCTACTTCGCGGACCTCATGGCGCATCTGGGGTCCGCCATCATTCCCCGCACCCGCATCAACTCGGCCAAGTTTGCCCACGAAGACCGCGCAGCGTATCTGGCGCGCGTGAATCTCGAGCACGAAGATATCTACAGCGCGATCACGCGACAGGACCCCGAAGCCGCGCGCGCGGCCATGCGCACGCACCTGAGCAACAGCCGCGAGCGCCTGCGCCGGGCGCAGTAGCGCGATCGTGGCCTTGGTGCGGCAAGTGTGATGTCGTACAACGTTTGAACAGCACGGGCGGCCGTCGATAAATCCAAAACCGCGTTACTCTTGGCGCGGTTATTTTTTTGATCATCGAAACGGCATGGTTTTGCGCGGCACACACGGCAGTACGCATTCTTCATGGGGGCAGGCATTGCCCCACGCGCGCGAGGGGCTGGCATGCGTCGCCTGACTCTTCGATTCATCATTGCCGTCCTGGCGCTCCTGACGTTGTCGCGTTTGGGGCTGGCCTTCTGGATGTGGGACCGCGTCGAAGCGGCCGGAGGCCTCGGCCCGCTTCTCTTTGGCGGACTGCGCATCGACGTGTGCCTCTTGTCGATGGTGATCGCGCTGCCGGCGGTGTTTTCGCCGTGGTTCGGTCACCGGCCGCTTGCCGTGCGCATCACCGCCTGGTGGTTCCGCGTCTGGTGGATGCTGTATGTGCTGCTGGAGGTATCGACCCCGCAGTTCATCGCCGAATACGACACGCGGCCCAACCGCCTCTACTTCATCTACCTGCTCAATCCGAAGGAAGTGGGCTCGATGCTGTGGCAGGGCTACAAGGGCGTGCTGCTTGCCGCGTTCGTGGTGCTGGTCCTTGCGGCGTGGCTGGCGATCAAGTTCTTCCCGACGCGCTCGCGCGATTCCTTCATGGCGTGGTGGAAGCGGCCCATCGCGTCCTTCGTGATCCTGGCGCTGGTGTTCCTGGGCGCGCGCGGCACGCTGGAACACCGCCCCATCAATCCGGCCAAGGTGGCGTTCAGCTCGGACGCCATGGTGAACGCGCTGGCGCTCAATTCGCTCTACAGCGTGTTCGATGCGGCGTACCGCATGCGGGACGAGCGCTCGTCGGCCGCGATGTATCCCAAGATGGCCGTGGACGAGATGAACGCCATCGTGCGCGAGAAGGCCGGCATGACCGGCGCGCCCATGGACCCCAAGCTGCCCAGCCTGCATGAACAGAAGGCGACCGTGCGGCGGGACAAGCCGCTGAACGTGGTGATCATCCTGCAGGAAAGCCTGGGCGCGCAATACGTCGGCAGCCTGGGCGGGCGCGACCTCACCCCGAACATCGACCGGTTGGGCAAGGAAGGCTGGATGTTCCACCGCGCCTACGCCACCGGCACGCGCTCGGTGCGCGGCATCGAAGCCGTGACGGCGGGGTTTTTGCCCAGCGTGGCCGACGCCGTGGTCAAGCTGCCGCGTTCGCAGACAGGCTTTTTCACGCTGGCGCAGTTGCTGGGCAAGCATGGCTATCACTCGCGCTTCGTGTACGGCGGCGAGTCCCACTTCGACAACATGCGCGCCTTCTTCCTGGGCAACGGCTTTGACGAGATCGTGGACCGGCCCAAGTTCGTCGACCCCGTGTTCGAAGGATCGTGGGGCGCTTCGGACGAAGACATGTTCAATCAGGTCGACCGCCTGCTGCGCGCCGATGGCGACAAGCCGGTGTTCACGCTGGCGTTCTCGGTGACCAACCATTCGCCCTGGGAATATCCGTCCGGGCGCATCCAGCCCGTGGGCGATCCGGCCACGGTGGACAACACGGTGCGCTATGCAGACTGGGCGCTGGGCCAGTTCTTTGAGAAGGCGCGCAAGGCCCCGTATTGGGACAACACGGTCTTCCTTGTCATTGCCGACCACGATTCGCGCGTGTACGGGTCCATTCCCGTGCCGGTGCGGCATTTTCAGATTCCCGCGCTGATCCTGGGCGCGGGCATTTCGCCGCGGCAGGACGATCGCCTGGTCAGCCAGATCGACATGGCCCCGACGCTGCTGTCGTTGATCGGCCTGGACAACGTGAACCCCATGCTGGGCGTGGACCTGACGCAGCGCGATCCCGACCGCGCGATGATGCAGTACGCGGACAACTTCGGTTATCTGAAGGGCGATCAGCTGCTGGTGCTGGAGCCCGCCAAGGCGCCCCGGCAGTTCAGCTACAAGGCGGCGCCGGTGGGGCAGGATGAAACGTACGCGCCGGTCGAGCCTGCGGACCCGGCCTTGACCGAGGAGGCGCTGGCGCACGCGCTGTGGGCAAGCTGGGCATACCGCGAAGAGAAGTACCGCCTGCCTTGATCCTACTCAAGCCTCATTCCGCGGGCCGATAGCACACTGGCGGCCATGACAACGCCGAACCCCTCCACGGGAGCCTCCCGCGCCGCATCCCCGGCGCTTTCGCACGCCCAACCCGCGGCGCCGCAATCGCGGCGCCGCCTGGCCATCCCCGTGCCACGCGGCCGGCTGGCGTGGATAACCGGCGTGCTCAGCACCCTCTGGCTGGCCATCAACACGCTGTTCTGGTGCCTGCTGCTGTTCCCGGTCTCGCTGCTGAAGCTGGCGTTGCCGTTTGCCGCGGTCAGGCGGCGCATCGATCCCATTCTCAACGGCATCGCCACGGCGTGGGTATCGTGCAATACGGGCTGGTTCATGCGCATCCAGCCCCAAGCCTGGGATATTCAGGGCAATCAGGGCCTGCGCTATGCGGACTGGTATCTGGTCAATTGCAACCATCAGTCGTGGGTCGACATCTTCGTGCTGCAGTACGCGCTTAACCGGCGCATCCCGCTGCTCAAGTTCTTCCTCAAGCAGCAGCTCATCTACGTTCCGGTCATCGGACTGGCGTGGTGGGCGCTGGACTTTCCCTTCATGAAGCGGCACGGCAAGGCGGCCCTGCGCAAGAACCCGGATCTGGGGCGCCAGGACCAGGAAGCCGCGCGCCGCGCCTGCGCCAAGTTTTCGCTGGTGCCCACCAGTGTGATGGTATTTGCCGAAGGCACGCGTTTCAGCCCAGCCAAGCGCGCGGCGCAGGGTTCCCCGTACCGGCATCTGCTCAAGCCCAAGGCGGGAGGGCTGGCGGTGTCGTTGAATGCGATGGGCGCGCGCTTCCGTTCGATGATCGACGCAACCATTGCCTATCCGGACGGCGTGCCCAGCTTCTGGGACTTTGCCTGCGGACGCGCAGGCCGGGTGGTGGTGCGCATGCGGCAGTTGCCGGTGCCGCCGGCTTTCTGCGAAGCCGATTACTCGCGCGACAAGGCATTTCGCACCACGTTCCACCAATGGCTCGGCCAGCAGTGGCAGGCCAAGGACGACGAGATCGAGGCGCTGGTCGCGCGGCCAGGATCGCCTGCCGCCGGACGGCCGGCCCCCGGATCGCCGGCCGCCGCAAACCCTTCCTCTAGCTAGCGGGTTTGCGGCGGGCGCAGGCTTAGATGCGCGCGGGCAGCACGACGCCCGAGCATTCCCCGAAGCCGATGCGCGGATAACCCGCCTTCACGCATTCGGCGCGGATGATGATCTGGTCGCCGTCCTGCAGGAACGTGCGCTTCTCGCCCCACGGCAGTTCGATTGGCGCCTTGCCGCCATTGCTCAATTCCAGCAGCGAACCTGCTTCCGCCGGGCGCGGGCCGGACAGCGTGCCGGTGCCCAGCATGTCGCCCGGTTGCAGATTGCAGCCGTTGACCGTGTGATGCGTGATGAGCTGGGCCACGTTCCAGTACGCATCGCGGAAGTTGCTGCTGGACAGCTGCACCGGCGGCGTGCTTGCGGCGCGGGATTGCTCGGTGGTCATCAGCACTTGCATCTGCACGTCATAGGCGCCCTTGGCGCGGTTGGCGTCCGACGACAGGTACGGCATCGGCTGGGGTTCGCCCGCGCCGCGGTTCCATTGCGTGCGGAACGGCTCCAGCGCTTCCATCGTGACGATCCACGGCGAGATCGTCGACGCGAAGTTCTTGGACAGGAAGGGGCCGAGCGGCTGGTATTCCCAAGCCTGGATGTCGCGCGCCGACCAGTCGTTCAGGATGCACAGGCCGAACACGTGCGAATCGGCATCGGCCAGTTCGATGCGTTCACCCTGGGCGTTGCCCGTGCCCACGAAAATCCCCAGTTCCAGTTCGTAGTCCAGGCGCGCGCAGGGGCCGAACTGCGGCGTTTCGCCTTCGTTGGCGGGGCGGGTCTGGCCGACGGGACGCGGGAATTTCTGATTCACGCCGATGCTGGAGGCGCGGCCGTGATAGCCGATGGGCACCCACTTGTAGTTCGGCAGCAGGGGATTGTCGGGGCGGAACTGCTTGCCCACGGCGGTGGCGTGATGCACCGAGATATAGAAGTCGGTGTAGTCGCCGATGCGGGCGGGCGTGGTGTATTCGGCGTCCGCTTGCGCGACCAGCAGCGGCTCCACGGTGGCGCGCAGGGCGGCGCCTTCGCGCAGCGCGCGCGACAGGGCCAGGCGCAGCGCGCTCCAGTGCGATTGGCCCAGGGCCATCAACGCATTCAGGCTGTCGGTGGCGCAGGCGGCCAGGGCTTCAGCGGCCAGGCCTTCGAACGGCTGCTTGCCGGCCAGCGCGGCCAGGTCCAGGATCTGGTCGCCGATGGCCACGCCGGGCCGGAAGGATTCTTGCGTGCCCTTGCGGCGGAAAGCGCCGTAGGGCAGGTTCTGCACGGGGAAATCCGACGTGTCCGAATTGGCGCTGGCGACCCAGCTCTTCAAGGACGGGTCGTGGGTTTCGTTGATGGTGGTCATGGCTGCGTGTCTCGGTCAGTGTGGTTATGGGAGCCGGCCGGGCGCACGGGCCTGCCGCGCGCCGGATGCATGAAACGCCAAACGGCGATGCGCTCTTCGCGCATCGCCGCCGGCAACGAAGGCTGACGCGGTCGCGTCACGCCTTCTTGGGATCGAAGTGCTTTGCGATGCCCTGCCAGCACCGGTAGTAATCGCCCTGCAATTCTACCGACGCCAGCGCCTGCTCCGTCGGGCGGATCACGCGGCGGGTCTCGAACATGAACGCCATCGTGTCGCGGATGTAATGCGCCTTGCTGGTGTCCGCATGCGAGGCCTTCTCGAACGTCTCGGCATCGGGGCCGTGGCCGCTCATGCAGTTGTGCAGGCTGGCGCCGCCCGGCGCGAAGCCATCGGCCTTGGCGTCGTACACGCCCTGGATCAGGCCCATGAATTCGCTGGCGATGTTGCGGTGGAACCAGGGCGGACGGAACGTGTTCTCCATGGCCAGGATGCGCGGCGGGAAGATCGCGAAGTCCATGTTGGCCGTGCCCGGGGTGTCCGACGGCGCCGTCAGCACCGTGAAGATTGACGGATCCGGATGGTCGAAGCTGATCGAACCGACGGTGTTGAAGTTGCGCAGGTCGTATTTGTAGGGGGCGTGCGTGCCATGCCAGGCCACCACGTTCAGCGGCGAGTGGTCGATCGAGGCGCGCCAGAAGCCGCCCGTGAACTTGGCGATCAGTTCAAAGTCGCCGTCCACGTCTTCGTACCAAGCCACGGGCGTCTTGAAGTCGCGCGCATTGGCCAGACAGTTCGAGCCGATCGGGCCCAGTTCCGGCAGACGCAGCGCCGCGCCAAAGTTCTCGAGCATGTAGCCGCGCGCCGTGCCGTCCAGCAGCTCCACGCGGAACCGCACGCCGCGCGGAATGACGGCAATTTCCAGCGGTTCCAGGTCGATCAGCCCCAGTTCGGTGGCCAGGCGCAGCCGGCCCTCTTGCGGCACCAGCAGCAGTTCGCCGTCGGCGTTGTAGAAGTAACGGCCCTGCATCGAGCGGTTGGCCGCGTACAGATGGATGCCCACGCCGCCCTGTTCGTCGGGGCCGCCATTGCCGCCCCACGTCTTCACGCCTTCCAGGAAATCCGTGGGCGCGTCCGGAATCGGCATCGGGCTCCAGCGCAGCTGGTTCGGCGTGACCGGGCGGTGGCCGAACGTGCTCAGCCAGCCGGTGGCGCCGTCGAAGGCTTCAAAAGGCTTGTGCTGCGCGCCCGGACGGATCCGGTACAGCCACGAGCGGCGGTTCTCGGCGCGGGGCGCGGTGAAGGCCGTGCCGGACAGCTGCTCGGCGTACAGGCCGTAGGGACATTGCTGCGGCGAATTGCGGCCGATGGGCAGGGCGCCGGGCAAGGCCTCGGTGGCGCAATCGTTGCCGAAGCCGGTCTGGTATTGCAGTTCCATGGAATCCTCCTGGGGCGGCGGGCGCGGTGCTTGGCCGCGCGGCTTGGTGTGGTGGCCGGCGCGGGCGTTGCCCCAGCCGATGTGCCATTGTCGGAAAAAATCCCTGTTGCGGCTACGGGAATGCAAAAATAGCGACTATAAATTTTGTGAATAGTAGGGAGGCCAAATGGCCGAGTTGCGCGACGTGGATTTGAACCTGTTGCTGCTGTTTCAACACCTGCTCGAAGACCGCAACCTGTCGGCGGTGGCGCGGCGCATGGATCTGTCGCAGCCGGCGGTCAGCAATGCCCTGCGGCGCCTGCGCACGGCGTTCGGCGACGAACTCTTTGTGCGCACGGCGCAGGGCATGCTGCCCACGCCTCGGGCCCAGCGGCTGGCTGGGCCCGTCAGCGAAGCGCTAGGCCTGCTGTCGCAGGCGTTGCAGGACCAGGATGTGTTCGATGCGGCCACCAGCAACCGGCGCTTTCGCGTGGCCATGACGGATGTCGGCGAAATCCACTTCATGCCGCGCCTCATGGAGGTCTGTGTCCAGAAGGCGCCCCAGGTCCGGATCGACTCCGTGCGCGTGCTGGGCCCCGACCTGCCGCGCGAGATGGAGTCGGGCCGGGTGGACCTGGCGATCGGGGCGTTCGATGAAATGGGGGCGGGCACGTTGCAGCGGATGCTGTTTCGCCAGGGCTACGCCACGCTCTTTCGCCAGGCGCATCCCACCGCGCATGCGGGCATGGGGATCAAGGCGTTTCGCGCAGAGCGTCACCTCATCGTGTCGCGCGCGGCGCCCTATGGGCAGGTCAACCAGTCGATGGAGCGGGCGGGGGTGGATCTGGCCGAGCATTTCAGCGTGCCGCATTTTTCCGCGGTGCCCTACATCGTCAGCGCCACCGACCTCTTGGCGACCGTGCCGGAAAAGCTGGCGGCCAGCGCCGCTGCGCCGTTTGGCTTGCGCTTCATGACGCCGCCGCTCAAGGTGCCGGCGCTGCAAACCAACATGTACTGGCAGCGCCGGGTGGACCGCGACGGCGGCAATCAGTGGCTGCGCGCCCTGATCGTCAACACCTTCGCGGTCGGTTCCTAGCGGCCCGCGTGGCGCCGCGCCGTGATGGCGGGGCCGGCCTCTCAGGCCGGCTGCGTCACGGAAGCGCGTGCGTGATGCAAGGCTTCCTTCAGCAGGGCCATATCGCCCAGGTGGTTCGCCAAGAGCAGGATCAGCGCCGCATTCAGCTCCTGGCTCTGCTCGTTGGACAGGTCGCGGTGGGCGTCGATCAGCGCTTCGTAGAAGTCGTCCGGCGCGGCGAGATTGGTGTCGGTGATAAGCATGGGGATAACCTCTGAAATCACGCGCGGCCTGTCGCGCGATGAACGGCGGCGGCGACGGCGTCGGATTCGAAGGCGCGCCAGCGCGCGGCGATGTGCTGATCGGGGCGGATCAGGTAGGCGGTGCCCGCCTGCGCGTCGTAGCGTTTGGCCAGGCAGCCGTCGCTGTCCCGCACCACGGCCACCTCGGCGGGCAGCGCGGCCACGTCGCACTGCGCATCGGCCACCAGTACGGCCTTGACGGGCACCGGCGCCATGCGCAGCGCCTGCAACGCCGCCAGCGTTTCGCGGGCGGGCAGCGCAGCGCCGCAGAACACCGCCAGCACGAACTCGCCATCCAGCTGCGACAACCACCAGCCCGGTTCGCCTTGCCTTTGCACCGGCGCATCCAGCGCCACCGCGCCCGGCACCATGCGGCCGGTGAAGGCGTCGGCGTCCGGCGTGTTCAGCGGCGATCCGGCATAGGTGGCCGGCAGCGACAGGCGGCCGCTATTCACCAGCGACCGCGCGAACGGATGGTCCTTTGCCAGGTTGAGCACCGCATTGCGGAAGCTGCGGCTGATCTCGCTCTTGGGCGTGATGAAGTCGGTGGCGCGCGACGAGTTCAGGATGTTCTCGTCGGCGGCGAACTCGCGTTCGGCGCTGTAGCTGTCGATCAGCGTGTCGGGCGCAAGCCCCGCCAGCACCAGCTTGAGCTTCCAGGCCAGGTTCTCGGCGTCCTGCACGCCGCTGTTGGCGCCGCGCGCGCCGAACGGCGACACGCGATGCGCGGCGTCGCCCGCGAAGACGATACGGCCGTGGCGGAACTTGTCCATGCGCTCGCACGCAAAGGTGTAGACGCTGACCCATTCCAGGTCGAACTGCGCGTCCGGCCCGAGCAGCGCCCGGATGCGGGGCAGCACGTTCTCCGGCTTGACGGCTTCGACGGGGTCCGCATTCCAGCCCAGCTGGAAGTCGATGCGCCAGACATTGTCGGGCTGCCGGTGCAGCAGCACCGATTGGTTGGGGTGAAAGGGCGGGTCGAACCAGAACCAGCGCTCGGACGGGAAATCCGCCGTCATCTTGACGTCGGCAATCAGGAACCGGTCGCGGAAGATGCGGCCGTGGCTTTCCTGGCCGATGAGCTTGCGCACGGGCGAGCGCGCGCCGTCGCAGGCGATCAGCCAATCGGCATGCAGCGAGTACGGGCCTTCCGGCGTTTCCACGGTCAGCGTCACGCCATCGTCGCCTTGCATGACGCCGGCGACCTTGTTCTTCCAGCGCAGCTCGATGTTGGGCTGCTGGCGGGCCGCTTCGTACAGATAGCCTTCGGCGTAGTACTGCTGCAGGTTGATGAACGCCGGACGCCGGTGGCCGGGCTCGGGCAGCAGGTCAAAACGCCACACTTCCTGCTCGCGGAAAAACACCTTACCCACGTTCCACGACACGCCCTTGTCGATCATGCGCTGGCCCACGCCCAGGCGGTCCCAGATTTCCAGCGTGCGCTTGGAAAAGCAGATGGCGCGCGATCCGGTGGACAGCCGGTAGTCGTCGTCCAGCACCACCACGTGCACGCCTTGACGCGCCAGGTCCAGCGCCGTGGTCAGGCCAACGGGGCCGGCGCCCACCACCACGACCTGATGGCGCGCCAGGTTGGCCGCCGTCTGGTCCGCGTGCTTTTCATAGGCGAACTCCATCGCCTGAAAGTCGATGTCTCCCACGGTTGTCTCCTGTGTGGGTCATTTTCTAGTTATGCGGACACGCTGCGCCGCAAGGGGTCGCGCGTGTCCGGTTCTTGCTTGTCGAGGCAGGGTGGGGGGATCAGCCTTCCAGCTGCGCCCACATTTCCAGGTCGCGCTTGTCGGTCCAGATGCGCGGGTGCGTGTAGCCCGTGGCTTCGTCGTAGGCGCGCGACACGTCGAACGGCATGCAGTGGTCGAAGATCACCCAGTCGCTGTAGCGCGGCTTCATGAAGTCGTAGACCTCGCGGTAGATCGTCTTCAGGTCCTTGCCTTCGGCCACGCCGCGGTTCACGGCGCCGTACAGGTCCGTCAGGAAGGCGCGCGTGCCGGCTAGGCCCTGGCGCACTTCGGTGGCGTTCTTGAGGGCGGGGCCGCGGCCCGGGACCATCTTTTCGGCTTCAAAGCCCGCCAGCGCGTCCAGCGTGGTGGGCCAATCGCGGAAGTAGGCGTCGCCGCAGTAGGGCGTGGACTGGTATTCGACCAGGTCGCCGGCGAACAGGATCTTCTGTTCGGGCAGCCAGGCAATGGTGTCGCCCTTGGTGTGGCCGCGGCCGACCTGCAGCAGCTTGACTTCCAGGTTGCCCAGGTTGACCGTCATCTCGCCCTTGAACGTCATGGTCGGCCAGACCAGGCCCGGCGGAATCGACTCGGCGTTGCGGAACAGGCGCGGAAAACGGCCGATCTCGCTGGCCTTGTCCTGCTCGCCGCGTTCGGCGATCAGGTCGTAGGTATCGCGGCTGGCCAGGATTTCCTGGGCGTTGTAGGCCGAGGCGCCGAACACGCGCACGGCGTGATAGTGCGACAGCAGGATGTACTTGATGGGCTTGTCCGTCACCTCGCGGATGCGGCGGATCACGTCTTCGGCCATCACCGGCGTGGCTTGGGTGTCGATCACCATGACGGCCTCGTCGCCGATGATCACGCCCGTGTTGGGGTCGCCTTCGGCCGTGTAGGCATAGGCGTTGTCGGACAGCTTTTCGAACGAGACGACCTTGTCGTCCAGGTCCGCGTGCGAGGCGAATTGCTTGCTCATGGAGGCTCCTTCCACTTTTCTAGGAATAGGGTGTGTGGAAGGAAATATAGTCCCGCGTTAGTTTTCGTGCAATACGTTTGCTATAAACGAATTCCCGGGTTGTAACGGCGATTTCGCCATGCGCGTCGTCACGTCGCCCATCAGTTCCGTTGGCATTTTGGGCAGTAGTAAGTCGCGCGCTGGCCCTGGACAAAGCGGCGGATCGGCGTGCCGCAGACCCGGCAGGGCAGCCCTTCGCGCTCGTACACGGCCGCGTGAATCTCGAAGTAGGCGCCCGGTTCGCCGCTGGCGCCCACGTAGTCGCGCAGGGTGCTGCCGCCGGAGGTGAGGGCGTCGGCCAGCGTGGCCCGCACCATGTCGGCCAGGCGCTCGCAACGGGCCAGCGACAGCTTGTTGGCCGGCGTCTTCGGGTTGATGCGCGCGCGAAAGAGGCTTTCCGACGCATAGATGTTGCCCACCCCCACGACCGCCATGCCGGCCAGCAGCACCTGCTTGACGGCGGCGCCGTGGTTCTTGAAGTGCCGGTGCAGCCAGGCGCCGTCAAAGCGCGGGTCGAAGGGTTCGATGCCCAGCTTGGCCAGCAGCGGGTGGGCTTCGAGGGGGCCGTCGGCGTCGTCGTGCCACAGCACGGCGCCGAATCGGCGCGGATCGTGCAGGCGCAGGACCGCGCCATCGAAGATCCATTCGACATGGTCGTGCTTGCGCAGGAATTCACCGGGCGCCACGCTGCGCAGGGAGCCCGACATGCCCAGATGCACGATCTGGGTGCCATGTTCGAAGCGCAGGAGCAGGTACTTGCCGCGCCGCGCGCATTCCAGCACGGTGCGTCCGCCGATCAGGGACGGCAGCTCCGGCGGGATGGGCCAACGCATGCGGGGTTCGTGAACGACCAGTCGCGATAGCGTCTGGCCGGTGATGATGGCGTCGATTCCTCGGCGCGTGGTTTCGACTTCAGGCAGTTCCGGCATGAGCCAGTGTAAGATCATCAATTGCGTGTACGAAGATTGTGCCATCAACCGGACGGGCCGCGTGAAGTCGTCTTTTAAACAAATGAATATCGGGATCGCCGCGTTGGGGCTTGCGCTGGCAGCAATCATGGCCCCGCCGGCCCAGGCCGCCGACGGCCGGACGCGTGACGCGACGGGTCCACGGATGGCTCCCCAGAACCGCCAGCCTGAAACCGAAGTCATCCGCCTGCGCCCAGGTCAATTGCCTTACGTGTCGCTGACCGGCGATATCTTCTACCGCGTACTGGCTTCCGAGATCGCCGCCCAACGGGGCATGTACGGCACCGCCGCCACCACCATGGTCGGTCTGGCCCGCGACACCGGCGATCCCCGCCTTGCCCGCCGCGGCCTCGAGTTCCAGCTTGCCGGGGGCAATCTGCCCGGAGCGCTGGATGCCGCCCGCGTCTGGGCCCGTCTGGCCCCCAACGACATCGAAGCCAGCTCCACCGAACTGGCGCTGGCCGCCGCCAATGGCCAGACCAAGGGCCTGGCCCAAGCGCTGCGCAAACGCATCGATTCCTCGCGCGACAAGCCGGCCGCCATCGGCCAGGCGCTTGCCGTGCTCAGCCGCCTGAACGACCGCCGCCTTGCGCTGCGCATCCTGGACGAATCCCTGAGCGACAGCGTGCGCAAGCTGCCCGCCGCGCACCTTGCGCTGGCCGACGTGGCTTCCGCCGCCGGCGACTACGAGCGCGCTGCCCAGGAATCGCGCGCCGCGCTGGCCGCCGACCCCAAATCCGAAGGCGCCGCCCAGCGCGTGCTGGAGTACGGCTCCAAAGTCGATCCCAAGCGCGCGCAGACCGAGGCCCGCGCCTTCATCAACCGCAATCCCGGCGCGCGCAAGGTCCGCCTGATGCTGGCCGGCCAACTGGCCGACAGCGGCGACTACGACGCCGCCCTGGCCGAGCTGCAGGCCATGTCGCGCCGCTCGCCCGAGGATTTCGACCTGCTCTTCATGCAGGCCCAATTGGCCTACAAGTCCGGACAACTCGCGCAGGCCAAGACCCTGCTGCAGCAGTATCTGGACGTCCAGAACCAGCGCCAGCGGGCCACGGTGCCCGGCGCCACTGACGCCGGGGCGGCTGCCGCCGATGCGCACGTGCTGCTCGCGCGCATCGCCGAAGACCAGGGCCGCTACGACGAAGCCATCGCCGAACTCGGCCGTATCGACGACCCCACGCTGCGCTATTCCGTGCGCATGCGCCAGGCCGCGCTGCGCGCCAAGAGCGGCCGCGTGGACGAGGCGCTGGCCATGATCGACTCGGCCGGCCCGCAGGACGAAGAAGAACGCGCCCTGGGCTCGCTGACCAAGGCGCAGATCCTGCGCGATGCCGACCGCATCGGTCAGGCGGTCGCTGCCCTGGAAGCCGCGGACCAGGCGCTGCCGGACACGGTCGAGATCAAATACGAACTGGCGATGCTGTACGAACGCCAGAACCGTCTGGCCGACCTGGAGCGCATGCTGCGCCAGGTCATCGCCCTGGATCCGGACCATGCCCACGCGTACAACGCGCTGGGCTACACGCTGGCCGACCACAACCAGCGCCTGCCCGAAGCCCTCGATCTCATCACGCAGGCACTGGAGCTCTCGCCCAACGATCCGTTCATCCTCGATAGCATGGGCTGGGTCAAGTTCCGCATGGGCGACACCATTGCGGCGGCGGACTACCTGCGCCGCGCCTACAGTGTGCGTCCCGAAGCCGACATCGCGGCCCATCTGGCCGAGGTGCTTTGGGCGCAGGGCAAGCGCGATCAGGCCACGGACCTGCTGCGCGCCGCCTTGCAGAAGGATCCCAAGAACAAGACGGTCCAGGACGTCGTGAAGCGTCTGGGGGTCAATCTGTGACGGCAGTCTTTGCAGGATTTCGCGGCGCGGCGTCCGGCCTGCGCTGGGTGGCGCTGGCGCTGCTTGCCTTCACGCTTGCCGCCTGCACGTCCTTGCCCAAGCCCATTGAAGGGGCCGGCGACGACGCGTTCTCGCGCATTGGCCGCTTTGCCATCACCGTCAACGAAGAAGGCGGCAAGCAGAATGCCGTGCAGGGCGGCTTCTCGTGGTCCGACGATGGGCGCCGCTATGTGCTGGACCTGACCAACCCGCTGGGATCGACCGAAGCCCGCGTGGAAGGCCGCCCCGGCGCTGCCAGCCTCACCAAGGCCGACGGCACCCGCCTTGTCGCCGACAACCCCGATGCGCTCGCCGAGGACGCCCTGGGCAGCAGCATGCCCGTGTCGGGCTTGCGCGACTGGCTGCGCGGCAAGCTGGCGGCAGATCCGCAGGCCTCTGACGTCAAGCGCGACGAATTGGGCCGCCCCATCGCCTTCGAGCAGGGCGGCTGGCGCGCCAACCTCTCCCGCTACGACGAAAAAGGGCCCCAGCTTCTCGTCCTGGAGCGTCTGGAGCCGGGCCGCCGGATCCTCGTTCGGCTGGTCGTCAATCAATCGTGATCCCGTGCGGCCTCATGGCCGCACGGCGCATCCAGCGTCACTGAATACGGGTTAACCCCTATCACACCCCCGGATTTCCAATCAAGCGAATAAGCGCCGCAAAACGGGGCGTGTTACCGCTTGAAATATATTGCCTTGACTGAATAATTCTCCCTGCCTTAGCGCGAGGTACTTACGCGCAGCAGCAATCGGGGTCGACGCGAGTCTGCCGCCCACCCTTTTGGAGAATGGCCATGTTCAGGAACACCCGCATCGCGACGGTGCTATTGGGAATCATCGCGATCTTTTTCACCTTCCAGCTGGTGATCGGCGCAATGGGCTTTGCCGCCCTGCGCCAAACCAACCAGGATGTCGCGCAGCTCTATCGCCTGTCGCAGCAGCAGGTCAACGCGGTGAACGCCGCTTCGCTGTCGCTGGTCGCGGCCCGTACCGACCTCAGCCGCTACGCCACCCGCGTCGCGCAAGGCAACACCGACGACAAGACTTCGCTCGTCGCGGCGCGCCAGCGCATCGTGTCGGCCGACCGCGCCTTCCAGGGCTTTTCCAGCGGCCTGACCGCCGAGGAAAAAGCGGAATCGGCCGCCATCATCGACGCCTACACCAAGCTCAGCACCAACCTGCAGAACGTGGGCCGCGTCCTTGAAGCGGGCGACATGGAGGCCTACTTCAAGCAAGGCACGCAGTCGGTGCAAGAGCGCCTGGTGAGTGAGCGCGATGCGTTCATCCAGCGCGCCGAGGCCACCGGCCAGGCGGTCATGGACGAAATCTCCATGTTCAACTCGCTCTTCACCGGGCTGCTCGCCGGTATTCTGGCGCTGGGCCTGCTGGTGGCCGTGGGCGCCCACGTGCTGATCCGCCGCATGATCGTGCGTCCGCTGGTCGAGGCCGGCGAGGTCTTTCGCCGCATCGCCGAAGGCGACCTGACGCGCCGCGTCGCCGACTTCGGCAAAAACGAAATCGGCGCGCTGCTCAGTGCGCTCAAGGGCATGCAGGACAGCCTGGTGCGCACCGTGTCGGCCGTGCGCCGCGGCGTCGACGAAATCAACGTCGGCGCGCGCGAGATCTCCTCGGGCAACACCGATCTTTCCAGCCGCACCGAAGAGCAGGCCGCCTCGCTCGAGGAAACCGCGGCCAGCATGGAAGAGCTGGCCACCACCGTGAAGCAGAACGCCGACACCGCGCGTGAAGCCAACCGCATGGTCGCCGCGTCCGAGGCCGTCGCGCAGCGCGGCGGGCAAGCTGTCTCCAGCGTGGTCGAAACGATGCGCGCCATTTCGGGCAGCTCGTCGCGCATCGCCGACATCGTGGGCGTGATCGATGGCATCGCATTCCAGACCAATATCCTGGCGCTCAACGCGGCGGTGGAAGCCGCACGCGCGGGCGAGCAGGGCAAGGGCTTTGCCGTCGTCGCCAGCGAAGTGCGCACGCTGGCGCAACGCAGCGCCGCGGCCGCCAAGGAAATCAAGCAGCTCATCGAGGACTCCGCGCAGAAGGTCGGGGTGGGATCGGAGCAGGTTGAAAACGCAGGCGCCACGATGCGCGAGATCGTCGAGTCCGTGCAGCGCGTGACCAGCTTGATGGCCGAGATCTCGGCCGCTTCCGAAGAGCAGGCCACCGGCATCGACCAGGTCAACCGCGCCGTGTCGCAGATGGATAGCGTGACGCAGCAAAACGCCGCGCTCGTCGAAGAGGCGGCCGCCGCGGCCGGCGCGCTGGAAGAGCAGGCTCGCCAGCTGGCCGGCGCCGTGTCGGTCTTCAAGCTGCCCGACGGTCAGGTCATCGACGCGCCCGCAGCCAGGCTGGGCGCCAGCATGACGCCGCAACTCGCGTAACGTCACCTCGCAGTTCCGCCATCAGCGCGTGTCCGCACGCGTTCGGCGCACGGGCCGGCCCGCCAGTTTTCCTGGCGCGCCGGCCCGTCTCGCTAGAATGACGGAATCCTTTCGCACCGGTTGTCTTTCGTGACTCTCTACGACGTTCCCGCTCCCGCCAAGCTGAATCTCTTTCTGCACGTCGTGGGCCGCCGCGCCGACGGCTATCACCTGCTGCAGACCGTGTTCCGCTTCATCGATCTGTGCGACACGCTGCACTTCGAGGTGCGCGCCGATGGCATCATCAGCCGCGCCACCGACCTGCCGGGCGTCGCGGAAGATGAGGACCTCACCGTGCGCGCCGCGCGCGCGCTGCAAAAGGCGACGGGCACGCGCCAGGGCGCGCAGATCAGCCTTGAAAAACGCATCCCGCAAGGCGGCGGCCTGGGCGGCGGCTCCAGCGATGCTGCATCAGTCCTGATCGCATTGAACCGGTTGTGGAACACGGGACTGTCGCGTCAGGAACTCATGGCGCTGGCGCTGCCGCTGGGCGCGGACGTGCCCGTCTTCGTCTTCGGTCAGTCGGCATTCGCGCAGGGAATTGGCGAAGATCTCACGGCCGTGACGCTGCCCGACCGCGCCTATCTGGTGGCGCAACCGGATGCCAGCGTGCCGACTGTTGGCATTTTTTCCGCGCCCGATTTGACAAGGGATTCTTCTTACATCACAATAGCGGACTTTCTTGCTTCGCAAACATTTTTGCCTAGCGAATCCAGCGGTAAATTTGCCAGCGGTGAATTTGCCAAAGGATGCGCGCTTTACGGAAGAAATGATTTGGAGCCGGTGGTCTACCGTCTTTATCCTGAAGTACTTGGGGCATCGCGGTGGCTTGCTGAACGGGGTTTCCCTGTTCGCATGTCGGGATCAGGCGCATGTTTATTCGCCGAATTTTCCGAAACATCGCAGGCCGTTTTGGCAGAACAAGAAATAACCGCTATAATGCGCGGCGCTGATAAAACATTCAGCCAAACGCATCCACGGTTTCGGTTAGTGCAGGCATGTACTGGATTAGCTGAACATCCGTTGCGGAATTGGATTGCAAGATAGTTGGGGAGTCGCCAAGCTGGTTAAGGCACCGGATTTTGATTCCGGCATGCGAAGGTTCGAATCCTTCCTCCCCAGCCAACCGAATACATAAAAAAGCTGTTGAACACGCCTGTAAGACACTGGCCCGGGTTCAGCAGCTTTTTTATTTTCCGGATTCGCTGGTGCAAGTTGATTGTGCTGCACTAGGTCTCACCCGCAGGTACCACCCCGCATCACTCGTTAGTGTCTCAAACGACCATCGCATCATCCATCATGGCAAACGATAGCTTCATGATTTTCACGGGCACCGCCAACACTCGGCTGGCCGTGGACGTAGTCAACCACCTCGATATGTCCCTGGGAAAGATGACCGTCGGTCGTTTTTCGGACGGCGAGGTGATGGTCGAGATCAACGAGAATGTGCGCGGCAAGGACGTCTTCGTCCTGCAGCCCACCTGTGCGCCCACCAACGACAACCTGATGGAAATCATGGTGATGGTCGATGCCCTGCGCCGCGCGTCGGCCGGCCGCATCACCGCCGCGATTCCCTACTTCGGCTATGCCCGCCAGGACCGCCGTCCGCGTTCGGCGCGTGTGGCCATCTCGGCCAAGGTCGTGGCCAACATGCTGCAGGTCGCTGGCGTTGACCGCGTCCTGACCATGGACCTGCACGCCGACCAGATCCAGGGTTTCTTCGACATTCCCGTGGACAACATCTACGCCGGTCCGATCCTGCTGGGCGACATCTGGCGCCGCAATTTCTCGAACCTGGTCGTGGTGTCTCCGGACATCGGCGGCGTGGTTCGCGCCCGTGCACTGGCCAAGCAGCTCGAAGCCGATCTGGCCATCATCGACAAGCGCCGTCCGCGCGCCAACGTGTCGGAAGTGATGAACATCATCGGTGAAGTCGACGGCCGCACCTGCATCATCATGGACGACATGGTCGACACCGCCGGCACGCTGTGCAAGGCGGCCCAGGCCCTGAAAGACCGCGGCGCCGGCGCCGTTTACGCCTATTGCACGCACCCCGTGCTGTCGGGCGGCGCCATCGACCGCATCGAAGCGTCGGAACTCGACGAACTCGTCGTCACCGACACCATTCCGCTCTCCGAGCAAGGCCAAGCCAGCAGCAAGATCCGCCAGCTGTCGTGCGCCGCGCTGCTGGGCGAGACCATCCTGCGTATTTCCAACGCCGAATCGGTCAGCTCGCTGTTTGTCGATTGACGCGTTCGCGTCGATCGGATCACAGCCCGAATTTCCAGTTATTTGCGTCTTGCTGGTCGCGGCAAGGTGCAAACAAGCACGGCGCGCCCTTTGCGCGCCGTGATTTCAACCGGTGAAGTCTCTTCACCTTTATTGTTTCGGAGTTATCCATGAAATTTACCGCCACTGCGCGTAGCGTCCAGGGTTCGAGTGCGAGCCGCCGCCTGCGCCGCGCGGGCCGCGTTCCCGCCATTGTTTATGGTGGTACGGCTGCCCCCCTGAACATCGAACTCGACCACAACGAGATCTACCACGCGCTGCGCAAGGAAGAATTCCACGCATCGATCCTGCAAATGCAGCTCGAAGGCGCCAAGGATGAGCAAGTTCTGCTGCGTTCGGTTCAATGGCACGCCTACAAGCCGCAAGTCCTGCACGTGGACTTCCAGCGCGTCGACGCCAACCAAGCCCTGCGCACCAAGGTGCCGCTGCACTTCGTGAACGCTGAAATCTCGCCGGCCGTGAAGCTGAGCGGTGCGATCATCAGCCACGTGACGACCGAACTGGAAATCACCTGCCTGCCGTCGGCGCTGCCCCAGTTCATCGAAGTCAACCTGGCTGACGTGCTGGCCGGCGGTTCGATCCACCTGGCCGACATCAAGCTGCCCATGGGCGTGACCTACGTCCCCCACGGCGGTGAAGACAACCCCCTGCTGGCCGCCGCGGTCACCAAGGGTGGCGCTGCCGCTGCCGACGAAGCCGAAGAAGCTGCTCCGGCCGCCTAAGTCCTGCCGGAAAGCCCTTGCGGCTTTCCTGCGGCTTACGCCCGAAACCCTGCGTGTGCATTTGCATGCGCAGGGTTTTTTGGTTTAAACACCCCCATCATGTCTACTCCCATACGCCTCATCGTGGGACTGGGTAATCCAGGTCCCGACTACGAAACCACCCGGCACAACGCCGGCTTCTGGCTGGCCGACCATCTGGCGGACGATCTGCGCACTTCTTTTGCGCTCGAGAAGTCTTTTTTCGGCATGGTGGCCAAATCACGCCAGGGCGCGGACAACATCCTGCTGCTCAAGCCCACCACCTACATGAACCGTTCCGGCCAGGCGGTCGGCGCGCTGGCCCGCTTTTACAAGCTGACGCCGGAAGAAGTGCTGGTGCTGCACGACGAACTGGACCTCATGCCCGGACAGGTCAAGCTCAAGCAGGGCGGCGGCCACGCCGGTCACAACGGCCTGAAGGACATCCAGGCCGCGCTGGGCAGCCCCAACTTCTGGCGCCTTCGCATCGGCATCGGCCATCCACGCACGCTGGGCCTGGCCCAACAGGTCGCCGACTTCGTGCTGCACCCCCCACGCCGCGAGGAACAAAAGGAAATCGAAGCCGTCATCGACCGCTGCCGCGCCGTCGTGCCCGCCATGCTGGCAGGCGACTTCGCGCTGGCCACCCGCCAGCTGCATAGCGGCAACGAGTCCTGATGAAACCAGGCCCGTCCACCCGGAAGCTGCGCTTTCGCAGCGAGATCGCCGACTTCTGGCGCTTCATCCGCCATCCGCATCCGGTGTCGCGGCTGCCGTGCCGCGCCTGCGGCAGCGGGCTCGCCGCCGACTGGTGGCCGGGCATCGGGCCGGGGCGCCTTCTGGCCTGGGCCGCCGTGCTGTGGGCGATCAACCTCTTCGCGCTGGGCCCCGTGGCCGTGGCCGCCGCCGGGCTGGGCGGCGTGACGCATCGGCTCGATCCGCACAACATTCCCTGGCTGACCGCAGTGCTGTGGGCGCCGCTGGTCGAGGAAATGCTGTTCCGCTACGGACTGCGCCGGCCGCGCCAGGCCTTGTGGTTGATACCTGCGCTGGTGCCGGTCGTGCTGTGGGGCCCCAAGCTCTGGACGGGGCTGCTGCTGGCCGCGTTCATTTTGCTGGCGGTGTGGGGGCTGCGCGCACGTCCTGAGCCGCTCAAAGGCTGGGACACCAACTGGCGCAGGTATTACCTGCAGCACTTCGGCGTCGTGTTCCATCTGGTCGCGCTGACGTTCGCCGCGGTGCATCTGACCAACTTTGTCTACAACAAGACGCCGTACTGGCTGCTGCCGCTGCTGGTGCTGCCGCAATGGCTGACCGGCCTCGTGCTGGGCTGGATGCGCGTGCGCCGCGGCATCGGCGCTGCAATCCTGCTGCATTCCGTGTTCAACGCCGGCCCCATCCTGATGATCTGGCTGGTCATGCGCTACGCGCCGGCCGCGGCCGGTTAAGGCCTCGGGCTGGGGCGCACGGTCTGAAGGCAAGGGCGTATGCCCGGCAGCCATGTCGGCGGCGTTTCGCCGGCGGCGTCGTCGGGGCCGCATCACGTCCGCCAGGAAGGCGTCGTTTCACCCCGCCGGGGTAAACTACGCCGTTAACGCTCAATACCGTACTTACACAGGATTCCCATGGCTCTGCAATGCGGCATCGTCGGCCTGCCCAACGTTGGCAAATCGACACTCTTCAACGCTCTGACCCGCGCCGGCATCGCCGCCGAGAACTATCCGTTCTGCACCATCGAGCCCAACGTCGGCGTCGTCGAAGTGCCGGATCCGCGCCTGCAGAAGCTGGCCGAAATCGTCAAGCCCGAACGCATCCTGTCCGCCACCGTCGAATTCGTCGACATCGCGGGCCTGGTCGCCGGCGCGAGCAAGGGCGAAGGCCTGGGCAACCAGTTCCTCTCGCACATCCGCGAAACCGACGCCATCGTCAACGTCGTGCGCTGCTTCGAAGATCCCAACGTGATCCACGTCGCCGGCAAGGTCGACCCGATCGCCGACATCGAAGTCATCGAAACCGAACTGGCCCTGGCCGACCTGCAGACCGCCGAAAAGGCGCTGCAACGCCACCAGAAGACCGCACGTTCGGGCGACAAGGAATCGCAACGCCTCGTGGCCGTGCTGGAAAAGTGCGTCGCCCAGCTCAACGAAGCCAAGCCTATCCGCTCGCTGGACCTGACGACCGAAGAAAAGGCCGACATCGCCCAGCTCTGCTTCATCACCGCCAAGCGCGCGATGTATGTGGGCAACGTCGCTGACGACGGCTTCACCAACAACCCGCTGCTCGACCGCCTGACCGAATTCGCCGCCGCCCGCAACGCGCCCGTCGTCGCGATTTGCGCCGCCATCGAATCCGAAATCGTCGACCTCGACGACGCCGACCGCGAAGCCTTCCTGAAGGACATGGGCATGGAAGAACCGGGCCTGAACCGCCTGATCCGCGCCGCCTTCAAGCTGCTGGGCCTGCAAACCTACTTCACCGCCGGCGTGAAGGAAGTGCGCGCCTGGACCGTGCCCATCGGCGCTACCGCGCCCCAGGCCGCCGGCGTCATCCACACCGACTTCGAACGCGGCTTCATCCGCGCGCAAACGATCTCGTACGAGGACTACATCACGTACAAGGGCGAGCAGGGCGCGAAGGAAGCGGGGAAGATGCGCGCGGAAGGCAAGGAATACATCGTGCAGGATGGCGATGTGATGAATTTCTTGTTTAACGTGTGATTTACCCGCGAGACCCGCGCAGGCTTCGGCGGTAGCCCAGCATGCTGGGGCGCGCGATGCAACGCGTGCCAACTTGCGCCATCAATGAGCCCACTTCGTGGGCTCATTTTTTTTCCGCGGCGCGATCAGGTCGCAAATAAGAAGCTTCCTATATACGCCTGTCGACGCGACGGGCACGATCCTGACGGTGTGTTATGTCCACTTCCGGTCCCTGTGCCGTGGACGTAGAACCCATCTCGGTCTGCACCCAAGTGGTTGGTGCGAGCCGTAGCCGCAGGAGCGCCCCGTGCCCGTCCAATCTGATCTGCGTTTTACGTTTACTGCTGGTGCCGACGCGTTCGATGTCATCGAGTTTCGTCTAGTTGAAGCGCTGTCCGAGACCTTTCTGCTCGAGGTGGACCTGAGCTGCGCGAGTGCCGAAGTCGACTTTGGCGGGATACTGGACCAGCCCGCCTTGTTCACGATCTGGGCGGGCGGACGTGCCGTCAGGCTTGTCCATGGGCTGGTGTCTTCGTTTCAGCAAGGTGACACCGGCTTTAGGCGGACGCGCTATCGCGCCACAGTGGAACCTCGCCTGGCGCGTCTGAAACTCGCTTCAGACTGGCGCATATTCCAGGCGCTTGCTGTTCCCGACATTGCCAAAGCCGTCCTCGGCAAACACCGCATCACGCAAGCTTACGAGCAATGGAGCACCGAATCCCATCTTCCGCGGGAGTACTGCGTCCAGGCAGGCGACAGTGATTACACCTTTGTCGAACGCATCATGCGCGAAGAAGGATTTTTCTACGGTTTCATGCACGCCGCTGATGGCCACCGCCTGATCCACTGCGACCGTCTATGGGTATTCGGCAGAGCCGACGGCCCGCCCGTCGAATACAACCCCATGCCCGGCGGAGACCGCCCAACGCCCGCGCTTCACAGTTTTCTGTACACGGAACAGGTACGCACGGCGCGTCATGCCCAGCGTGATTACGACTTCAAGAACCCGCACTACGACCAACACACCGAACGAGCAGTGGAAAAAGGGGCAAACCAGTCGCTCGACTATGAACGTTACGACTACCCGGGACGCTACAAGAACATCTCGGGGGTGCAGTTCACCCGAGACCGCCTGCGCGGCCTGCGGGGCGGGGCTTGCGTGGCGGTCGCCCAAGGCGATGATGCGCGACTGACGCCAGGCGTTTCCTTCGACCTCGTGGGCCACCCGCGCGAGGACATGAATCGCGGTTGGCGGCCGATCCGCCTGGCGCACCACGGCAAGCAGTACACAAGCCAGGCTGAAGACAGCGCAGACGCCGAGCAAGGCACTCACTACCACTGCACTGCCACTCTGGTACCCGACGATGTCGAGTGGCGCGCGGAACCGCTGCCCAAGCCGCGCATCGATGGCCCTCAACAAGCGACAGTGGTGGGGCCGCCTGGCGAGGAGATCTACTGCGACAACTACGGACGCGTGAAAGTGCAGTTTCCCTGGGACAGGGAAGGCAAGCTGGACGAACACAGTTCCTGCTGGATACGCGTGTCGCAGAACGTGGCCGGCGCTCTGTGGGGCCACATCGCCATCCCCCGCATCGGGCAGGAGGTCATCGTCAGCAACTTCGATGGCGATCCGGATCAGCCGGTCATCACGGGAAGGAGCTACAACGCACACCAGTTGCCGCCGTACGATCTTCCGGCGCACAAAACGCGCATGACCATCAAGAGCCAGACCCACAAGGGAGACGGTTTCAATGAAATGCGCTTCGAGGATGAGGCGGGACAAGAGGAGATCTACCTCCACGCGCAGAAGGACCAGAGTATCCACGTCAACAACGACGAGAGCACGTTTGTCGGACACGACCGCAGGGAGCGGGTCGAGAACGATGAAGCCATCGTCATCGGCCACGACCGCACGGAGACCGTCGGCAACGACGAGCGGGTCACCATCGCGCGTGACCGGCGCCATGACATCGGCCAGGACGCCTCGCTTGCCGTGGGACGTGACCACACCATCTCTATCGTCAAAGACCGCATCGAAGAGGTTGGCAACCACCGGCGCGACAAGACCGCCGCGAATCACTGGACGGAAATCGGAGGGCACCTGGAGCAGCGCATCGAAGGGCATGCGCATCTGCAGGCGGGCCAGGAAATCCGGAACCTGACCAAGGTCTACAAGGTTCAGGTGGAGGATGAAATTGTGCTGGAGGGGCCGGGCGGGTCGTTGCATATCAACCGGTCTGGCATCACGCTCAGCGGCGTGGCAATACATCTCAAAGCTCCCATAAGCCAGCAAGCAAACGGAGATGGCGCCTTCCTCTCATTGGCTAGCGCGCCCGAACAGGGTGAGCCGATTTGCGTCAGCTGTTGGTTGAAGGCCGCCCGGGAACGCAAGGCATTGATGAGGATGGGCGCATGATCTCCCGCGACTTGATCAGGGCGCTGAACCAAGAGATCCATGACGGCGAGGGTTCACGGTCGTGCCACCTCATGGCATTGATAGACATGGCATTGGTGCCGGAAGACCAGCGGCAAGAAATCGCCGAGCATATCGCGGGTGATGCTCATCCATTACTCATGGATCCGCAGCTGGATGCACTGAAGCCGTTGGGCCCGATGCTTATTGGCGCAAACGGATTTGGGCCTGCGCAGTATGAAACCGTGCTGGCGAAAGTCGGAGCCCGCTGCGCCGCGTACGTGAATTCCTGGATCTCAAGCGTTGTTCCGCCGCAGGAGCTTGCGTTGCACTTTAGCGGAGCAACTTACGCCATCGGCGAGTCGAATCAGCAATATTTGCTGCGCTACTACGATCCGGCGATCACGCCGCTTCTGTATGCGCATGCCGACCGCGAATGGGTGTCCCGGTTTTTTGGTCCGGTCCTGTCCTGGTGGTTCCAGGACGCGACGCAAGCGTCCTCGTTGTGGCGCCGGATCCGTGGCAGAGGTCAAAGCGATGGCTCGTCGCCTGCGCAGCCGCTGCACCTGAGCACCGCTCTGTGGCAAGTGTTGGAATCCGACCCCCTCCCTCACCGCCTGCTGCACACCCTGGAAGCGCAATTGCCTCACGTTTTCGATAGCGCTTGTGGCGGCGTCAGGCTTGCTCAGGTCGAGGCGCAACTCAACGCTGGACGCCGGTCAGGGCTGACGCGCCACGAAGATCTTACGACCTACGTGATCGTCGGTATGAATCGTTCCTGGAGTCAACGCGTGCTGGACCGTCGATGGCAGAACGCGCTGGATCGCGCCGCGACGGGTGCCGAGACGTTGAACGAATCGCTCGCCGCTCTGGCTCGGGCAGGCGTTAAGGACGTGCAGTCATGAGTCAGGTGTCATTGGAAGCGCTGCTATCGCAGGCAGTCGACGTCGCGCGCAGTACTCGACGGGACGAAGCGCCCAGCCCGTGCGTCGACTGCAAGTCCGAAGTTGCCATTCTTCCGCTGCGCTATGCCGTGGTGACCAGCGAAGATCCGGAAGCGCTTGCCGCGCTGGCGCCGGATCTGCCTCGCAATCTCGGCCTGGGGTTGCCCGCGTTGCAAGCCAAAGGCGTCCGCTACGCCGTGCGCGCCATGCGCCAGGGTTACCTGTACGCGTTCATCAAGCGCTTCGGAAAATGGAATTGCGAAAGCGCGTGGCGAGCGACAGGGACAGGGGTGTTCTCCCCATTCTGGCCTTACTCGCCAGATTCGCAGTACGCGCCCGAACCGTGCCGCCTGCTTGGATATGGCGGCTGGACCATTCTATTCAAGGCCCCGGAAGACATCCAGGAAGCGCGCCTGCTGTTCACTCCGGACGTGCTTACCGAGCGCATGCTCGACAAGTTGCGCGATACCGATTCGTTGCGCAACAAGCTGCAGGCATTCGACATCAAGGAAATCGCCAGCAGCTGCTCGTTTGCTCCCGACGTGCTCGACATGTCTTCCACGAACAATGGCATTGCCGAGAGCATCGCAGCGGCCCATACCCGCCTGGCGCCCACACTTGCCGATCAGCTCTATTCCGACCCGGATTATCACCACGCCCCGCAATTGGTCGCGTCGGATTTGAGGCCGACGGTCACCCGAGCCCGCGGCGCCGCTATCGTGCTGCGCGACCCCATCGGCATTACTCAGCAACTCAACGCCTGGCGAAACGAGGCCGTCGAGACGCTGAAGGACTACTTGAACAGGGGTGGGGCCAATAATGGCATCAGCAACGAACGCAAGATTCTGGTGGCGCAGGCGTTCGGCGATGTTCGGAATCAGTTTGAAGAAAGGTCTGCTGCCTTGGAGGCGCAGCATTACATCGAGATCGAACGGGACAAGGTGTTCAATCCCGAGATGGCGCGGGGGCGCAACTGGATCCTCGACGAGGCGCAGCAGAAGCGCTGGGAAGCGGCAGCCCAGGAGCACGTGCGCAACTATGAAGCCACGATAAGGGCGCGGGTGCAAGCCAAACTGGACAGCGGCGAATACCGCGCCCGCTTCGAAAGCAAGTACGTCACTCCGCCGGACCCGAAAGCGGCGTTGCAAATCTACGCCATGAAACAGGCGCTCGTGGGTTTCGAGACCCAGTGTCGAATTGTGGAACAGGAAGCGGCGCGTTGGGCACTGCCATACGAAGTCTGGTTGCAGAGCGAGCAATTACTGGATGGGTTGGACGTCTATGACGACGCCGATCTTGCCAGCGGTTGGCGGTTTGCGGGTCAGACAGGACTGTGCGTCTTCGGTGCGGAAGGATGCGAAAGCAGTGCCAACGTCATCCAAGAGTGGTGGCAGGGTGGGGTGCGAGACCGCAAGAACCTCGCGCTGCGAAGCTTTGGACTGAATCAGGATGCCATCCTGGCGGAAATGGACCGCATCCGCGAATCCGCGAAATCCGAGCCGGCGCTCGCTGCCGGCGAAACCATTTACCAGTACACGCGCACGGGCCTCGAAATGGCGAAGACGCTAGCGCAGCTCTTTGACAAGGCCAATAGCGTGTACGAAGCGCTGGACAAATCGAACAAGGCGGGACTGTCAGGTGGAGTCCTGGCCTGGTACGCCAGCCTGGGCCGTCAGACCTTGCGCCACGCCTCGCAAGGCAACGAATGGTTCGTCCACAGGGCCACCCGCAGCTGGCTCGCCGCCAGCATCGGCGAGCGCGCCGTCAACCTCAGGCTAGAGGACCTGCAGGCCATCGGCCACAGCGCGGACCGGACTGTCATGCGAAGCCAGATCAAGCAGAACGTCCAATTCGCCTTCGCGACGGAGCTGGTGGATGCGCGCTCCAGCGAGTTCTACAAGGTAAGGGCCAGCGGGTGGCTGCTCTTGCTTGAGGCCGGACTGCTTGGATTAAGAATGCACAGCCTGCCTCAGGACGACAGGCAGAGAGCCGAGCTGGCGGCCGCCGTGCTGACCGCCGGCGCGGCGGGGATCGAAATGCTGGCCTGCGGGACGGAGCTGGTGTTGAGGCACTTCAATCCCGGAAGCACGACCGGGGTGGGGGCCACGGTGTTCTTGGGGAGGTTGCGGCTGTGGGGTGGGGCGTTGGCGACGGCCGGAGGATCTGTGCTCGCAGTCTACGACTGGAGCGACGGAGCTAAAGCCGAGGCGGATGGCATGCAGGTCCTAGCGCGTGCTTACCGGCTCCGTGCATTGGTAGGTATGGCGATGGCGGCCAGTCAGTTCAGTTTGGCGATTGCAGCAGCTAGACCCATGATTAAGCTTATGGCCGAGCGCGCGGCGAGAACTAGATTTGATTTTTTTTATAACGTCTTCGCTCGAATGTCGGCGCTGTTCGCGCGAAAGGCCGTAGTCCTCTTCTTGAGACGGGTGTTGCTCCGAGGGACGTTATTGACCATCGCAATTACCGTGGCTATCGCAATCTTCGATGATGATGCGCTAAAAAAATGGTGTAAGCAAACGCTCTACCGCGGACCTAAATATAGAAACGAGAAAGGGTTTGATGATGCATCGACTGAGCTGGGCGCGTTGTTTGGCGCTCTTTCGGAGGTGGTCTGATGTACGTCGCTGAATGGATCGCTTGGCTCAGCTGCGTCAAATCTGATGCATGGTTCAAGAAGAACCTGAAAGAGGATGGAAATCAGGTGTACCCGACCGTCCAGCCCGCATACGAGGATAGCGTTGCAGAGGATCGTGCACGGCAGGCCGCAAAGCGTTTCCAGCGCGCATCAACAATGGGGCCGGTCTATGCGTGTAACGACATATTCCTCGAAATGCGATGTGGTGGCATGGAAGACAAGCGCGGCCTTCTAACGCTTTGCTCATTGATTTTCCTGTGCTTTCTCATTGGGACTTGGGTTGACTTCGATGCGCCCGTTTTATGGTTCTTGTTTGGAGGAGGCGAGCCGAGTGCCACGTGGAGCTTTGGCGCTATCCTTTTCTCGTTGCTAACGACGCTGGGTACCGCCATCCTTCTTTGGCTCTACTGTAAGTACGCTCTCCAGTTAACCCGCCTTGAAGCGTTGACCTCTCGGCACATCCTTATCCGCTTCAACCGGATCACCCGTCAAGTTTTTCTTCATCGGCCGGCGAGCTGCGGGGGGATTCTGGTTTTGCCTTGGGAGGGTGTGCATACAGAGGAAATACCTGGATTGAGGCTGGTGATGGGTTGGTACCCAGGAGATAGCACGGACTTGCCTTTTCCGACCATCGCGTTCATCGGAAGGCAAAGCAGCCGTCTGTCCGACCTACAGTCCGAATGGGAATTCATCCGCCGGTACATGGACGAAGGCGGTGTGCAAGCTGTCGAGAAGCCGCGCATCAGCTCGCCGCTTCCTTTGCCCTGGCCAGCCTTCACGGCGCAGTTCGAGGCGCTAGGTCCGTTTCTGCGCAATAGCGGCCCGTTGACGTGGTTGGGTTGCGTGCTGATCTCTCCCGCCTTCGTCATTGTTGGCTTAGCGCATTGGGCTTCTTTGCTTCTGTGCTGGCGTCCACGTTGGCCGCGCGTGATTCGTGAGGCAGGCCAGCCGGGAAAGCCGGCGCCCGCTTTTACTACCGTCGCTGACTATCCGCCGAACGTTCAGGCACAGTTGCTGGCCAATGCGCACCGCTGGAAGTTGCGGCCGGGGCGCGCACCGGCGAATTCGCCGCGCGTGGGAAAGCGCCGTGGGTGAGGGCGACTCGCGGCTCCAACCTGCTGCGATCACCCACCGCCCATGCAAATTGTTCCTCGAACACTCTCGAACACCCGACTTGGATATGGCGAAGACGCTAACGGGGCTCTTTGACAAGGCCAATAGCGTGTACGAGGAGATGGATAAATTGGGCCAGGCGGATGTACTACTTAAGGCGAGTGCTGCGCGGAACGTTGATCACAGCCGCTGTATCGGTAGTTATTGCGATTTTTGACATCGATGCGCTTGAGGATGGTGCAAGCGGACCATTTATCGCGCGCCGAAGTTCAAGACAGAAGCGTCATTCGCTGACGTGGAAAAGGAATTGGGGGCGCTGTACGGAGCCCTTACGGAGATCATTTGATGTACGTCGCCGAATGGATTGCCTGGTTGGGATGTTTGAAGTCGGATACGTGGCTGAAGAAGAACTTGGAAGAGCATGGAAGTTCGCCGATACCCATAGTGCAGCCCGCCTACGAGGACAGCGTAATAGAAGATCGTGCGCGCCAAGCTGCGAAGCGATTCGCATGCGCCAAATCGCAGGGACCCATCTACACATGCAATGACACGTACCTCGAAATGCGCTGCGGCGGATTGGAAGATAAGCGAGGATTGATATCGCTAGTCACCTTAATCTTCGTGTACTTCGCGGTTGGCGTGTGGATTGATACTGCCGGGCGAATTATGTGGGCAGTCATATCCGGTTCTGGCATCGTATATAGCAGAGAAATCTATATCGGGGATCTGTTCTTTTTTGTGCTATTGACCGGCATGATGGGGGGAGCGCTATGGCTGTACTTCAAGTATGCATTTCGCTTCACGCGCCTTGAAATGCTCACATCACGGCACCTTCTGATCCGCTTCAACCGGATCACCCGTCAAGTTTTTCTTCATCGGCCGCCGAGCTGCGGGGGGATTCTGGTTTTGCCTTGGGAGGGTGTGCATACTGAGGAAATACCCGGATTGAGGCTGGTGATGGGTTGGTACCCCGGAGATAGCACGGACTTGCCGTTTCCGACCATCGTGTTCATCGGAAGGCAAAGCAGCCGTCTTTCCGACCTGCAGTCCGAATGGGAATTCATCCGCCGGTACATGGACGAGGGCGGTCTGCAAGCTGTCGAGAAGCCGCGCATCAGCTCGCAGCTGCCTTTGCCCTGGCCAGCCTTCACGGCGCAGTTCGAGGCGCTAGGTCCGTTTCTGCGCAATAGCGGCCCGTTGACGTGGTTGGGTTGTGTGCTGATCTCTCCAGCCTTCGTCATTGTTGGCTTAGCGCATTGGGCTTCTTTGCTTCTGTGCTGGCGTCCACGTTGGCCGCGCGTGATTCGTGAGGCAGGCCAGCCGGGAAAGCCGGCGCCCGCTTTCACTACCGTCGCTGACTATCCGCCGAACGTTCAGGCACAGTTGCTGGCCAATGCGCACCGCTGGAAATTGCGGCCGGGGCGGGCCCCTGTGAATTCGTCGCGCGTGGGAAAGCGCCGTGGGTGAGGGGCGACTCGCGGGTCTTAACCGCCCCGATCCCCCGCTGCCCTTACAAAATTCTCTTCCAACACGCTCAACACCCGATTCAGCGTATCCACATCCGCCGCGGACAACCCCTTCAGCGACTCCTCAAAAAACTGCGCCCGCTTCGGCAGCGCCTCATTCACCACCGCCTGCCCTTCAGCCGTCAGCGTCGCATTCGTCAGCCGGTTGTCGTCGGCATCCACCGCCCGCGAAATCCATCCCAGCTTTTGCATCGCCTGCAACTGCCGCGTCAATGATGCCGGATCCAGCCGGCAACGTTCCGCCAGATGCTTCTGCGAGCACTGCCCGTTCTCATGCAGCGCCAGCAATATCCGCCACCGCGGCAAAGCGTGGCCGACCTTGATGCTGAAGGCGCTTTGCATCACGCGGTAGGTTTGGCCCATGTGCTGGATGACTTGCAGGCCTTGTTGTTGTTTGGGCAAAAGCTACTCTCCGACGCCGGCGGGCTCCGGTTTGGATGGCCGGACCAGTTGCACCAGGGGTACGCGCCGCACGCACCAGATTGCGAAGACGGCGACGGCGAGGGCGATGAGTTGCCCTTCGTGGATGGCGCCCACCAGCGCGATGCGCGCGATTTCGATGAGCGACGTTCCGTCCTGGCCTTGATGAGCCAATTGTGCCAGGAACTCGGTTTGGGCCGCAGGGTTGACCAGCATCTGCGGGTCGTTGAGTTTGGGAAGCCATTGGGCGGACGCGCCGCGCAGCGTGGATTCCACGCCGTTGAAGTAGCTGTGGCTGACCATCGTGCCGACAACCGCGGTGCCCAGCATGCCGCCGATCATGCGCAGGGATTGCAGCAGCGCCGTGGCGATGCCCAGGTGGCTGCGGCCGGCGGTCTGCTGGGCGAAGACGGTGAGGTTGGGCATGATGAAGCCCATGCCCAGGCCGGCCATCAGCATGTAGCCGGCAATCAAGAGGTGCGAGGTGTAGTTGTGGGTGGTGACGATGCCCAGGCACGAGAACGCCATGAGGATGAAGCCAGCGTACAGCATGCGGTTGGGGTTGCGGATGCGGGTGATGATGCGGCCATTGACGATGCTGCCGACGGTGATAAAGACCACCATAGGCGTGATGAGCAGGCCCGCCTGCTGGGGCGACAGTCCGAAGCCGCCCTGTAGGAGCAGGGGGGCGTAGAACAGCAGGGAATACATGGTCACGCCGACCAGCAAGGCCAGGGTGAAGAGCGTGGCCAAGCCGCGGTTGCGGAACATGTCCAGGGGCAGAAGGGGATGGGGGCAGCGGCGCTCCCACCAGATCAGGGCGGCGAAGGCGGCGATGCTGCCGGCGCCCAGCAGCATGAGTGAGGGCGTGAAGCCGTCCTTGGGCAGGAGCTCGACGAGCAGTTGCAGGGCGCCCAGCGCCACGGCAATCAGCAGCGCGCCCTGCCAATCCAGCCGGACCTTGCCGGGGCTTTGGTTGCGCAGGTGCGGCAGGAAGCGGGCAACGAACCACAGGCCCAGGATGCCGATGGGCAGGTTGACGTAGAAGACGGAGCGCCAGCCGTAATGTTCCGTCAGGGCGCCGCCTAGCGTGGGGCCGACGGCGTTGGCGATGCCGAAGGCGGCGCTGAGCATTACCTGCCAGCGCAGGCGCACGTGGGGATCGGGGAAGAGATCCGGGATACAGGCGAAGGCCGTGCCGACCAGCATGCCGCCGCCGATGCCTTGCAGTGCCCGCGCCAGCACCAGTTCGAGCATCGTGTCAGCCGCGCCGCACAGGACCGAGGCCAGCGTGAACAGCACGATGGCGGCCACGACGAAGGGTTTGCGTCCGTAGTAGTCGCCCAGCCTGCCGAAGATGGGCACGGTGATGACGGAGGTGAGGAGGTACGACGTCGCGACCCATGCGTAGAGTTCGAAGCCCCGCAGCTCCGCCACAATGGTGGGCAGCGCGGTGCCCACCACGGTCTGGTCGATGGCGACCAGCATCATCACGAAGCACATGCCCAGCATGGCCAGCAGGGTTTGCCGGAAGGGCAGGATCTGGCCGGGCGAGTGTGGGGAAGTGGGGGCGGGGGCGGTCATTGTTGGACGCATCAATAATTGATCGATCAAACATTCTAGTCCTACAATCCGTCCGACAGGAAGCCGTCAGCTTGGCCGATCCCGCTGACCGGCCTGATTTGTTACGATAGCGGTTATCTGCACGCTGGGTTACCGGCGTCTTCAGCAGGCCTTCCTCGGTAGCACCTTCCTTTGGCGCCCATGCCGCAGGCTCGGCAGGCGCGAGGACACGTCCTGAAAGGCAAGCCCTTGGTGGCAAGCCCTGGAATGCAGACAGTTCAATAGGCCGGCGGACTTGCGCCGGCAACGCACCTTCCTCCGCGCTTGGCGCGGTGGTCGGCATCAAGGATTTCCAGTCGAGGTACCGACGGGGCAGCAATGAAAACGTGGTTCAAGCGCATTTTGATAGGCCTGGTAGTGTTGGTTGTCGTGGCCGTCGTCGGCCTGGCCATCTTCTTGCTGACATTCGACCCCAACGCGTACAAGTACAAGCTGGAAGAGCTTGTCCAGGAACGCTATCAGCGCACGTTGACGATCGACGGCGAGATCGAGCTTTCGCTCTTTCCGCGGATCGGCCTGTCGGTCCAGGGCGTGTCCCTGTCCGAACCCAATAGCACGGACACTTTTGCCTCCATCGAAAGCACGCGGCTGGCTGTGGCCGTCTGGCCGCTGCTGTCCAACAGCTTCGTCGTGGACCACGTTGCCATCAGCGGCCTGAAGGCGCGCGTGGTGCGCGACAAGCAGGGCCAGTTCAATTTCAGCAATCTGGTGGGCGGCACGCCGCCTGTCACCGATGCCCCCGGCAATCCGGCCGAGGCCCTGGTGGGCGCGGCCCAGACCGCCGCGCAGGCGATTACCGGCGGCCCCGTGCCGACGCCGCGCAACAACATGCAGATCGACATTGCCGGCCTGGATCTGAAGGACGGCGAAGTGCAGATGCAGGACGCAATCACCGGCATGGCGGTCGCGGTGACCCGTATCAACGCCAATACCGGCCGCGTCACGTTCAACCAGCCTTTCGATGTGCGGATGTCGGCCCGAGTCGAAGGCGGCTATCCGCGCGTCGACGCCAACCTGACCGGCCAGGCGTTGCTGACGCTGGACCCCTCGGCCAAGCGCTATGCCGCGCAAAAGCTTGATTTGCGCATGGACGGCAAGTTGCCCGGCGCGGAGGCCAAGAGCCTCGTGATGCGCGGCAACCTGGCCTTCAATGGGCAGAAGTCCGCGCTGGACGTGGCTGGGCTGGAACTCCTGTTCCAGGGCGACGTGACCGAACCTTCGGCCAAGGCGACCAATGTGGAAGCCAGCGTGGCAATTCCCAAACTGGCGATCGACCCGCACAAGAGCCAGCTCCAGATCGAAAAACTGGCCGTGCGCGCCAAGGGCGGCGTGGCCGATGGTCCGTTTGAACTGGCGGTCGATGCGCCGGCGCTCAATATCTCGCCCGCGTCCGCCACCGGCGAGGCCCTGACCGGCCGCGTGCGCATCAGCGGCCTGGACGCCAGCTTCGGCCTGAACGGCATCAGCGGCAATGCCGGCGAACTGGACATCAAGGAAGCCAAGCTGGACAGCACGTCCAAGAAGGGCGAACGGGTGGTGAAGCTGAATTTTGCGTCGCCGCTCAGCCTGAATCTCTTGATGCGCAGCGGCGCCATGTCGGCGCTGCGTGGCGACGTGAACATCACCGATCCGGGCCTGCCCAAGGGCAGCCTCCAGATCCCTGTGATCGGCAGCCTGACGGTGGACCTGCTCAAGGACCAGGCCACCAGCAAGATCAACGCGGTGCTGGAAGGCGGCAAGTTCGACCTGAGCGCCGACATCACCAAACTGTCCGACACGCCGCAGATGAAGTTTGCGCTGGCCGTGGACACGCTGGACCTGGACAAGCTGGTGCCGCCGGTCTTGGCCGCGCCGCCCAAGCCGCCCACGGACGGCAAGAAAGACGACAGCAAGCCCGCGCCGGCGCCCGCACCGGCAGCGCCCCCTGACGACACGATCAACCTGTCCGCGCTGGTGGGTCCCAGCGTGAACGGCACGCTGAAAGTGGGCAAGCTGGTCGTGCGCGGCCTGAAGGCCGACGAAGTGTCGGCGGCGGTCAAGCTGGACAAGGGCAAGCTCGACATCTCCAACCTCGCGGCAGGGCTTTACGGCGGCAAGCTGGCCGGCGCCCTGTCGGTGGACGCGGCGCAGGGCAATCAGATCGCGACCAAGATGACGCTGGCCGATATCGCCATCGAGCCGCTGCTGATGGACCTGGCCAAACGGAACGTGCTGAGCGGCACGGGCAATCTGATGCTGGACCTGAAAACCGGGGGCGCCAACGTCTATGCCATGAAGAGCGGGCTGGCGGGCGCGTTGCAAGTGCGCCTGCGCGATGGCGCGGTCAAGGGCATCGACCTGACGCAGACGCTGCGCGACCTGAAGGCCCGGTTCTCGCCGGACGCGCAGAACGAGACCGTGGCTGCCGACACCAGCAAGCAGACGCAGTTCTCTGAAATGGATGCGGACCTGGCCATCGCCAAGGGCGTGGCAACGGTCAAGCGCCTGAGCTTCGTGTCGCCGCTGCTGCGCGTCACGCAGGGCGATCCGGCCACCATCGACTTCGTCAAGAGCGAGCTGGATCTGGTGGCGCGCGCGCGTGTCATCAACCCGGCGGCCAATCCCGACGGCAAGGAACTGATCGACCTGAAGGACGTGACCATTCCCGTCCATTTCAAGGGTCCGTTCGACAACCCTTCGTACACGCTGCTCTGGAAGGACGCCATCGGCGGCATCCTGAAGCGCAGCCTGGAGAACAAGCTCAAGGAAGCGGTCTCCGGCAAGGGCAAGAGCGGCGCCGCGGTGGACAAGGCCTTGAAGGGACTGTTGGGCAAATGAGCGACGACCAATTCCAGCCCATCGCCGAATGCGGCGTGACGACGCAGGCGCAGGCCGCCGCCTACCATCGCCAGTGGCTGGTCGCCAATGATTCCGGGCAATGGCTGAACCGCGCGCTGTGCCCCAAGCTGGCCGACGTGTCGGTGGAACTGCGCCTGGGCTACCTGGTGCTGAAGGCGCCGGGCATGCTGCGCATGGATATTCCGCTGGACGTGATCGAAGACGACGACAGCGTGCGCTACAGCATGCTGGTGGGCGAGCAGACCATCGACGTCGTCGACGAAGGCGAGCTGGCCGCGGCCTGGATTTCGAACTTCGTGCAGGTGCCTTGCCGCATCATGAAAGTCCACCCGGACACACCCGTGTCCGCCTGGCCGGCCTGAAGGCGGCCAGCGCCGGTTTTCAAGCGCCCACGCGGGTGCGCTTGTACTCGAAGGCGGTGTGGGCCACGAGGCCCGCCGCCAGGCCCCAGAAGGCCGAACCAATTCCCCAGAAACTGAATCCCGAGGCCGTCGCCAGCAGCGTGATGAGCGCGGCCTCGCGTCGTTGCGGGTTGGCCATGGCAGCGGCCATGCCGCCCATGATGGTGCCCAGCAGCGCCAGGCCGGCCAACGCTGCCAGCAGGGCGGCAGGTAGCGCCTGGAAGAAGACGGCGACCGCGCCCGCAACGATGCTGAGCGCGACGTAGCTGACGCCGTAGGTGGCGGCGGCAATGTAGCGCTTGCCCGGATCGGGATGCGCTTCGGGCCCCGTGCAGATGGCCGCGCTGATCGCGCCCATGGTGACGCTGTGCGCGCCGAAGGGGGCGGCCAGGAGGCCCAGCAGGCCCGTGGCGGCCACGAGGCGCGAGGCCGGCGGCCGGTAGCCGGCGGCCTGCAGAATGGCCAGGCCCGGCAGGTTTTGCGAGGCCATGGCGACGACAAAGAGGGGAATGCCCAGGCTGACCGCTGCCTGCGCGCTGAAGGCGGGCGTGGTCCAGACGAATTCGGTCAGACGCCAGTCAAGCTGGTCGACCTGCATGAGGCCCATCGCGGCGGCCATGGCCACTGCCACCGCCATCACCACCAGCACGGCGTAGCGCGGCGCCCAGCGGCGGCACAACAGGTAGGCGGCGCACATGGCCAGCACCAGCGCAGGCTGCTTGTTGATGTTGCTGAAGATGCCCATGCCGAAATTGAGCAGCACGCCAGCCAGCATGGCGGCGGCGACCTCGCCGGGAATGCGGCGCAGGATGGGATCGATCCAGCCGAACAGCCCGCACGCGAGCGTCAGGCCGGCCGCCAGCACGAAGGCGCCCACGGCTTCATTGAAGGGAACGCCGGCCAGCGCGGTGACCAGCAGCGCCGCGCCGGGCGTGGACCACGCCATGACCACGGGCAGTCCCGTGCGCAGGCTGTAGAACGCGCCGCCCAGGCCCAGGACGAGGCTCAGCGAGCCGATCCATGAGCCGATGCGCGCCGCGTCCAGGCCGGCTGCATGGCCCGCCTGCACCATCAGCACGGCGGTGCCGCCGAAACTGACCAGGACGGCGACCAGCCCCGCAGCGACCGCGGACGCGGAGAGGTCGCGTCGGGCGTGGTGTGGGGAGGGGGAAAGGTTGATGCTTGGCGGCGCCGTGTCGCTCATGCGGCACCGGTCAGGCGTCGATACTTGGCCATGAGCTGCTCCTGGCCTTCATTCCATTGCGGGTGCAGCTCGATGCATTCCACCGGACAGACCACCTTGCACTGAGGCTCGTCGTGGTGGCCGACGCATTCCGTGCACCGGTCGGGGTCGATGACGTAGTAGTCCTCGCCCATGGAAATCGCTTCGTTCGGGCACTGGGGCTCGCAAACGTCGCAATTGATACATTCTTCGGTGATGGTCAGGGCCATGATGGGCTACGGAAAGGCGAGGGGCCCGGCCATTGTAGCGCCGGGCGGCCGGGGCCCGGAAAGCGCGAAAAGGGCGCCTTCGCGCCCCTTTGGGGATGGTGCAGGCGGGGCGCCTCAGCCCGGCCAGGACTGTTCGCGGCGTTCCTTGGCCTTTTCCTGGAGCCAGCGCTCGACGGAGGGAAACACGAACTTGCTGACGTCGCCGCCCAGTTGCGCGATTTCACGGACGATGGTGCCCGAGATGAACTGGTACTGGTCGGACGGCGTCATGAACAGAGTCTCGACGTCGGGCAGCAGATGGCGGTTCATGCCGGCCATCTGGAATTCGTATTCGAAGTCGGACACGGCGCGCAGCCCGCGCACGATGACGCGCCCATTCTGTTCGCGAACAAAGTCCTTCAACAGGCCGCCGAAGCTTTGCACTTCCACGTTGGGATAGTGCCCCAGCACTTCGCGCGCGATGTCCACGCGCTCGTCGATGCTGAAGAAGGGCTTCTTGTTGCGGCTAATGGCGATTCCCACCACGACTTTGTCGAAAAGCGTGGCTGCACGGCGAACCAGGTCCTCGTGGCCCCTGGTCAGCGGGTCGAAAGTGCCGGGATAAACAGCGATGATCATGCGAGCTCCGTACCGTTATTAGTGGTCTACACCATCCTCCGAAGCCGGATTATTGATCGATTTGCGCATCGCAGCAAATTCCAAAAGATGGAAGTGGACCGCGCCGGCCTTGTCCTGCCTGAGAATCTGGAATCCTTCGGGGGCTTCGATGGCGGATTCCGCCTCGACATAGACTAGCCCGTGATCGGTCAAAATGCCCGGCAGGATCGGCCACAGGCGCGGCAGCCAGCCCTGTCCAAAGGGCGGATCCAGCAGGATGAGGTCGAACCGCGATGCATCCATCCGTTCGGCGACCTGCATCGCATCGCCCACATGGATGCGTATCATGTCGGCTTTGAGCTTGTCGCGCAGTGTCCGCAGCGCGGACGCGGCGGTCTTGTCCCGCTCGACCATCTGCACATGCGCCACGCCGCGCGAGGCCGCCTCGAAGCCCAGGGCGCCGCTGCCGGCAAAAAGATCCAGCACCTGCTTGTCGGCGAACTCGCCGCCCCACAGGTGCGTAAGCCAGTTGAACAGCGTCTCGCGGACCCGGTCGGGCGTGGGACGCAGCGTCTCCACGTCGGGCACGGCGATGGGGGTGCGCCTGTATTGGCCCCCGACGATACGAATATACTTGTTACCCATGTTTAGCCGCTTCTTCAAGAAAAAATCCCCTCCGCCCGCCACGCCGGCTCAGCCCGCGTCGCCGCCGGAGGTTGCCGACGCGCCAGTCGCGCCCGCGGAGCCGTCTTCTGCCCCGTCCAGCCCGTCGCCGGCGTCGTCTTCGCCGGCGCTTCAGCCGGAACCAGCGGCGCCGGTCAGCGCGCCTGTGACGGCGCCTGTGACCCGGCCTGTGACCCCGGAGGTAACCCCGCCGGTGACCCCGCCCGCGGCGCCGCCGGTTCCGGCTGTGCCTGCGCCTACGCCTACGCCAGCGCCGTCCGTCTCATCCGCGCCTGCCCCAGTGGCGACGCCCGCGCAGCCTGCGCCGTCCTCGGCACCGGCCGCGCCGTCCCTCACGCGCACCGCGCCGGCTTCCGCGCCGGTCGCCGCGCCTGCAGCAGCTGCTTCCGCCGCGCCAGCGGTTGAGCCATTCCGCGCACCGCAGCCGCCCGCACCCGTCATCGCGCCCACGCCTGCACCCGTGGTCCCGGCGCCTGCGCCGGTATCAGCGCCTGCGCCAGTATCCACGCCTGCCCCTGTCGCAGCCCCCGCACCCGTCCCGGAACCCGCACCCGCCGAGGCGCCCAAGAAGGCCTCGTGGCTGTCGCGCCTGAAGCAGGGCTTGTCGCGCACCGGTCAGAGCATTGGCGGCATCTTCGTCGGCGTTAAGGTCGACGAGAACCTGTTCGAGGAACTCGAATCGGCCCTCATTATGGCCGATGCGGGCCTTGAGGCCACCGAGAAGCTCCTGACCGCGCTGCGCGCGCGCGTCAAGAAGGAACGCATCGAGGACCCGGCCAAGGTGAAGACGGCCCTGCGCCAGTTGCTGGCCGATCACCTGCGCCCACTGGAGCGCGCGTTTGACCTGAAGCGCACGCAACCGCTGGTGGTGATGATTGCCGGCGTGAACGGCGCGGGCAAGACGACTTCCATCGGCAAGCTGGCGCATACGTTCCAGCGCCAGGGCGCCAGCGTGCTGCTGGCCGCCGGCGACACCTTCCGTGCCGCCGCGCGCGAGCAACTGGTGGAATGGGGCAGCCGCAACAACGTCAGCGTGATTTCGCAGGACGGCGGCGATCCGGCCGCGGTGGCGTTCGACTCGGTCAACGCCGGCCGCGCACGCGGCATGGGCGTGGTGATGGTGGATACCGCCGGCCGCCTGCCCACGCAGCTGCACCTGATGGAAGAACTGAAGAAGATCCGCCGCGTCATCGGCAAGGCGGATGCGTCCGCGCCGCATGAGGTGCTGCTGGTGGTGGATGGCAACACGGGGCAGAATGCGCTGGCGCAGATCCGCGCGTTTGACGCTGCCATCAACCTGACCGGTCTGGTCGTGACCAAGCTGGACGGCACGGCCAAGGGCGGCACGCTGGCGGCCGTTGCTGCCGGCAGCCAGGGCGTGCGTCCGGTGCCGGTGTATTGGATTGGCGTGGGCGAAAGCCTGGAAGACCTGCAGCCCTTCGTGGCGGACGAGTTCGCGGCGGCATTGCTGGCGGATTGAAGCCGTTCATTCGGCGGGCTGAAACGCCCCTCTGAAGGCCCCTGGCGGGACGACGCGCAAGCGCCGTCCCGCAGTCGTTTGCGCGCCCGCCACACGGCCGGCGCACGATACGTGTCACTTCCAGAATGGCTTGCTGCGCGCCAGATCATCGAAGGCTTGCTGCGCCTCGATGACCAGTTCGTCCAGGCGCGCGCTGATCCAGCCCAGCGCAAACCACGCCTGCGGATGCGATGCCGTACACGACTGGTAGTAGTCCTTGGCCATCGCCAGATCATTGATCTCGCCCAACACGTCCTGCACGCGGGACAGCAGCTTGCGATAGCCGCGCAGCTTGCTGGCGGGCAGCAGCGATTCGGCGAAAGACAGGCCGTAGCGCAGGCGTTTGCCGCGCTTGCGCAGTTCGTGGCGGGTGGGGATGTCCAGCGAGGCGAAGTGCGTGCCTTGGTCGGCCACCTTGCCGTGCCAACGGTGCAGGCGGCGGGCCAGGAGCTTGTGCAGACGCTGCGGCTGCGGCTCCGGCGTCAGCATCGGGATGATGGTGGGCTTGACGACGGGACCGGCCACGCCGCCTTCCAGCCGGATGGCGGGTTCGGGCGCGGCGTCGCTGGGCGTGCCGTTGGCGATGGTCTGGCCATCCGCGTCCGGCTGGACCGCCGGCACGTCGAGCGACCATTCCAGCAGTTCCAGCAGCCAGGCCTGAAACGGCTGGCCGCCCGCAATGGTCTGCGCGTCCGCCTCGGGCGGCGCGGCTTCCATCGGGATCACGGGCATGCCGGCGCGCAGCAGCGCGGGGGCGACGGTTTCGTTCAGCACGTCCTGGTCGCGGTTGGCGCCGAACGCCGCAAAGTGGGTGCGCACGCCTTGCAGCAGGGAACCGGGCACCGGCGCGATCCAGCCATCGAACAGCTTCCAGGCCGACCGCAGCCGGCGCACGCCCACGCGCAATTGATGCACGTGTTCGGAATTACCCGCGCGGTACACGCCTTCGGTGTCGACTTCGGCCAGCACCGCGGCATTGCGGCAGATCTGGTCCAGGCATTCGGCCGCGATCGCGCCCATGGCCTGGGACGGCGTCATGTCATTGCGCAGCTTGACGGCGGCGGCGCCGCGTGGCGCCCAGAACTGGGCGATGGCCTGCGCACGCCGCGCTTCGTGATCTTCGCCGGCGGCGGCGTCCACCTCGGCCAGGCGCTGCGCAAGCTGGGCCAGGGCGTCGCCGCGTTCTGACTTGCTGCGCGGATCCAGGATCAGCGCATGCCGCTGCTGCCAGCCGCGCGCGGCGGCGAAGATGGCGGCGGGGCGTCCCGACACCAGTTCGAATTCCAGTTCGGAGATCGGCAGCTCCAGCGCGCCCGCGCGCAGGATGCCGGTGTCGTAGGCCAGCTCCACTGTGCCGTGACGCGTGCGGATCTTGCGCAAGAGGCGCTGCACGTCGGTTTCGTAACGCAGGCCCAGTTCGCCTTTGATGGCGGATAGCGGGCCTTCGACTTCGGTGCCGGCATAGACCGACAGGTCGAGCACGGGACCGGGGCGCGGATGGTTCATCTCGATGCGCGAGATCGCGTCGGCGCCGGGCATCTTCAGCGTCTGCACCCAGTCGGGCCCTTCCTGGCGCAGCCGGATGGCGATGCGCGCCCGCGCAAGCTCACGCTCTGGCGTGTCGAAATACATGGCATGCAGGCGAAGGCGCGTGGCCTCGCGCTGCTTGACTTCACGCAACACGGCCTGGCGCGAAGCCGTGGGCACGTGCAGTTTCAATTCCTGTTCCGACATGGCAGCGGGTGTCCAACGGCAAAAGCCGAGATCTTAATCAAGGCGCGGGTGCGATTTGATGACCGGTCATATTTTGTTCACATGGAGGATAGACGTGATCGCGCCGCAAAAACAAGGCGGCGGATCAAGGACGCTGACGCGCTTTTGCGTTGCTTGCGAACAGAAAGGAACCGTCCATAGAAAACGCCGCCCCACAGGGGGCGGCGAAGGAGCGCTGTCAGGGGAAACCGACAAGCGTAAAGCGGGCTACAGGATGCGTTTGCGCGCCTGCGTGATGATGACTTCGGCCAGGACGACGACCACGAAGATGGCGGCCAGCACCAGGGCAACGCGGTCCCACTGGAACAGGTTCAGCGCGGTGTCCAGCGCCATGCCGATGCCGCCGGCGCCAACCAGGCCCAGCACCGCGGATTCGCGCACGTTGATGTCCCAGCGCAGCAGCACGATGGACCAGAACGCCGGGCGGATCTGCGGCCAGTAGGCGTACCAGATCACCGATGCCTTGCTGGCGCCGGTGGCCGTGACGGCTTCGATGGGCCCGCGCTGCGCTTCTTCGATGGCTTCGCCGACCAGCTTGCCGACAAAGCCGATCGAGCGGAAGGCGATGGCCAACGTGCCGGCCAGCGCGCCCGGTCCGAAGATGGCGATGAACAGCAGCGCCCAGACCAGCGAATTGACCGACCGGCTGGACACCAGGATCAGGCGGGCCAGCATGTTGATGGTCTTGCTGGGCGTGAGGTTGTTGGCCGCCAGCAGGCCCACCGGCACGGCCATGAACACCGACAGGATGGTGCCAAGCGTGGCGATGTGCAGCGTTTCGATCAGCGCCGCGTGCACGCCATCCGGGTAGTAGGCCCAGTCGATCGGCCACATCCGGCGAAAGAGATCGGCCATCTGCTCCGGCGCGTCATACAGGAACTCCGGAATGATCTCCACGCCGCGGATCGCTTGCACGACGGCTGCCACCAGCAGCAGGTACAGCGCAAAGCGCAGCAGGCGCTGGCCCATGCTGTAGCGTTGCCAGACACGCGGCTGGCCAGCGGGATTCAAGGGGGAAACGTGGGCGTTCATTCGTCCACCTCCGCCTTGCGCGCCGCTGCCGGCTTGCTGGTGCCAAGGCCCCGCGCGCCGGCAAAGCGGCTTTGCAGGATGCGGTCGAAACCCAGGTTGTCCAGGAACACCGCCCGCACGAAGCCAGCCAGGATTTCGCCCAGCATGATGATCGCGATCAGGGTCAGCAGGATCGCGCTGACGAAGTCGTAATCGAAGCGCTGGAAGGCCGAGAACAACGTGCCGCCCACGCCGCCCGCGCCCACGATCCCCACCATGGTGGAGTTGCGCAGGTTGGAGTCGAATTGGTAGGTGGCAAAGCCGATGAAGCGGGCGAACACCTGCGGCAGCACGCCAAAGACGATGACGTTGGAGAACGACGCGCCGGTGGCGCGCACGGCCTCGACCTGCTTGAGCGAGATTTCCTCGATAGCCTCGGTGAAGAGCTTGCCGATGAAGCCGATGGACGCGACGGTCAGCGCCAGGATGCCTGCCAGTGCGCCAAAGCCCACGGCCTTGACGAACAGGATGGCGACGATGACCGGGTGCAGTGCACGGCACAACGCGACGATCGACCGCGCGGGCCACGAGATCCACGCGGGCATCAGGTTGCGCGCGCCCAAAAGGCCGACGGGCAGGGCAAGAAAGATGCCCAGCATCGACGCCAGGACCGCGATTTCAAGACTTTCCGCGATGCCCTTCCACAAGGTGGCGGGCTTCTCGAAATTGGGCGGGAACATGCGCGCGAGGAACGTCGAGGCGTGCCCCATGCCGGCCTCGAAACGCGACCAGCTGAAGTCGAGCTGCGCGGCCGCATAGACCGTGTACAGCACCAGCAGCAGCAAGCCCAGCTTGGCGCGCCCGGACATGGCGAAGGGGCGGATGGCGCCCCGGGGTTGCGTCATTCCAGCCAAGACTCGCCTCCGTAGATGGTCTTGAGCATGGTGGCGTCCAGGCCCTGTCCGTTGCCGTCATAGACCACGTGGCCGCCCGACATGCCGACGATGCGCGTGGCATAGCGGCGGGCCAGTTCGACGTCGTGGATGTTGACGATGACGGGGATGCCCGTGGCGCTGCCCTGCGCGGACAGCAGCTCCATGATCTCGACGGAGGTCTTGGGGTCGAGCGACGACGTCGGTTCGTCGGCCAGCAGCACCTGCGGGCGCTGCATCAGCGCGCGGGCGATGCCCACGCGTTGGCGCTGGCCGCCCGACAGCGCATCGGCGCGCTGGTCGGCAAACCCGGCAAGGCCCACGGTATCGAGCAGCTTGTAGGCGTGCTCGATATCCTCGGGCTCGAAGCGGCGCATCCAGGCCTTCATGGCCGAGGTATAGCCCAGCCGGCCGGTCAGCAGGTTTTCCATCACCGTCAGGCGTTCTACCAGGTTGTATTCCTGGAACACCATGCCGATGCGGCGGCGCGCGCGGCGCAGCGACGCGCCGCGCACTTGCGCCAGATCGACGGTGCCGTCTTCGGACTGCAGGATGATCTCGCCCTTGGTGGGTTCGATCAGCCGGTTGATGCAGCGCAGGAGCGTGCTTTTACCGGTGCCCGACGGCCCGATGATGGCGGTGAGCCCCTGTCCGGCGATCTGCAGGTCGATGCCGTTCAGTACCGGCCGGCCGGCCCGGTATTCCTTGACCAGGCCGGAAATGCGTAGCGACGTCGTCATGCTGGATTACTTCTTGCTCTTGGCGGATTCGCGGTCGTAGGCCGCGCGGTTGAAGCTTTCGCCACCGGACTCGGCGACCTGGCGGACGATGGCCCAGTCCTTCTGGTAGGTCACCGGATAGAAGCGGTCAGCGTTGTCAAAGGCCTTGGACATCTCCGGCGGGAAGCGGTAGTCGTAGAAGCACTTGAGCATCTGGTCGCGGAACTTCGGCTCCAGGTCGTGCGCGTAGGCGAACGACGAGGTCGGGAATTTCTCGCTGGTGTAGATGATGCGGAAATCGGCTTCCTTGACCTGGCCGCGTTCGACCATGCGCTTGAAGACGTCGGACGCGACGGCCGCGGCGTCGTAGTCGCCGGAGTTCACGCCCATGACCGATTGGTCGTGCTTGCCCGAGAAGATGACCTTGTAGTCCTTGTCGGGCGTCAGGCCTTCCTTGGGGAACAGGGCAACGGGCGCCATGTGGCCGGAGTTCGACGAGGGGGCGGTGTGCGCGAGCTTCTTGCCCTTCAGGTCGGTCAGCTTCTGGTAGGGGCTGTCCTTCTTGACGATGACGATCAGGTTGTAGCCCTGGAAGCCGTCGGCGTAGCCCTTGACCGCGAACGGCACGGCGCCCGCGATGTTCACGGCGAAGGCGGTGGGGCCGGTCGAGAAGCCGCCGACGTGCAGGCGGCCCGAGCGCATGGCTTCGATTTCAGCCGCATTGCTCTGCACTTGATAGAACACGACGCGCTTGCCCGTGCACTCGGACAGGTGCTTGGTGAAGGGCTTGAAGATGTCTTCGTACACGGCCGGGTCTTCCACGGGCGTGTACGTGAACACCAGCGTGGAAGGCGTCTTGAGCTTGGACGGATCGGTCGGCGTGTCGGCCACCAGGTCCTTGTTCGAGTCGCAGTACATCTGGTCCAGGTCGCCGCGGTTGGAGCAGGTGTCGGCGGCCTGGGCGGCGGACGCTCCAAAAGCGAATGCGGCCAGGGCGGCCGCCTGCATAAGACGCAAGGCTTGCATCGTGTGTCTCCTCGTATGGGTATTAATTGAATGTTTGCTGAATTCAAACACACAACCGGGGACGGCACACTCGGGAAAGTCCCTGCCTTTCTTTTCGTCTTTTGTTCGTTTTGTTCGCTTTGTTTTCGTTTTTGCGCGAAAGCGCGCTCAGCCGCGGAAGCCCAATTTGCGGGAGATTTCCTGCGCGCAGGCCAGCAACGGCCGCGCGATCGCGCCGTCCCACGACACGTCGAACAGGCCCGTGGGGCCCAGGCTGGTCAGCGCCAGCACGATGCTGCCCGTGTTGTCGAAGACCGGCACGGACAGCGCGTCCACGCCCGGCAGCGGATTGCCCAGCGCGCGGGCCATGCCGTGCACGCGAATGTCCGCCAATTGCGCGTCGATGTTGGCGCGCGAGGCCTTGCGCGGGGGCGGCACGCTGGCGATGACGGCGGTGTCGCCTTCCTCGCGCGCGATGTAGTGTTCGCTGACCTTCGGGGGCAGCCACGCCGCGAACACCAACCCGGTGGCGGTGTGCAGCATGGACATCACCGTGCCCTTGCGCATGTTCACGTGGACCGGGTAGCTGGCTTCGGTCATGTGGATCATGGTGGGGCCGTGCGAGCCCAGCACCGCGATGCCCAGCGTGTGGCCGATCTCGGATTGCAGCTTGGCGATCTCGGGCATGGCCACCCGCACGGGGTCCAGACGCTGCAGACTGACCAGCCCCATCTGCAGGGCGAAGGGGCCCAGTTCGTACTGGCCAGTGGTGGCGTCTTGCTGCACCAGTCCCACGCGGATGAAGCTGACGAGATAAGGATGGGCCTTGGCGGAGGTCATGCCCGCGCCCGCCGCGAGGTCGCGCAGGGTCAGGGGCTTGCCGGCGTCGACCAGGGCGGCAAGCAGCGGCACACCCACTTCGATGGACTGGATGCTGCGGCGGCCGTCATTGGTGGGCGCCGCGGTCTTGGAAGTTGCCACGATGTGCTGACCTCAGGCCGGCTGGACTTTGGAGGGCTGGCGCGCGGCAAGCAGCCGGTCGGCCATTTCGACGAAACCGCCGCCGCCATGGAAGGCGGCCACGAAGGCGGGGCGGTGCGTCAGGCGATGCAACTGGGCCTGGATGTTGGCCACGCCGACCGAGATCGGGAAGTAGGCGAACATCGGCTCGTCGTTGGGCGAATCGCCAATGAACAGTGTGCTGTCCAGCGCGCCCGCCACGTCCTGGCCGAACTCGCGCTGGAACATGGTGCGTGTCATCGTGAGCTTGTCGTAGTCGCCGAACCAGCCATTGACGTGGATGGAGCTGACCTTGGCCTGCGCGCCCGCGTCCTGGAAGATCTGGACGATGCGGCTGATGGCGGCGTCGGGCAGGGCGGGGACGTCTTCGCAGAAATCGATGGCCAGGTCGGCCACGCGATAGTCCTGGTCGCTCGCGACGGCGCTGCCGGGCACCTCGGCCAGGACGCGGTCGCGGATGGCGTCCAGCCGCTTGCGGCTTTCCTGGCGCGAGGCTGCGTCGGTCCAATAATGCGTGGTCATGCGGCGGGCCTTGCGGTCGTAGGCGTAGTAGAACGCGCCGTTCTCGCCGACCACGGCGCGCACGGGCCACATGCGCGCGATGTGGTCGCACCAGCCGGCCGGACGGCCGGTGATGGGCACGACCTGGATGCCGGCCTGTTCCAGGCGTTCAAGCGCGGCGTACGCGTCGGCCGGCAGGCGGCCTTCGGTGGTCAGCGTGTCGTCGATGTCGGTCAGGACGACGCGGACGGCTGCCGCGACGTTCAAAGGCATGGCCGCAAGGGCTTGCATGAGGTTTTTCCTTCGTTTTTCTGGGGGGATCTCCGGGCGAAAGTTTAACCGGACGGCCCCATCCGGACGGGCCGTCCAGACACTAATAGGGGTTCGGCCCGCAGGGGCGTTAAAATCCGGGCTTTCCCGCCTGGTTTACGCGTCACGCCATGTCCGTCCAGTTGTCCTCCCTGCCCGGCTCCGAGCCGGAATCCTTCGGCATCGCTTCGGTTGCCGAGATCATCGCCGAGCTGCGCGCCGGCCGCATCGTCATCCTGGTTGACGAAGAAGACCGCGAAAACGAGGGCGACCTCGTCATGGCCGCCGAATTCGTCACGCCCGAAGCCATCAACTTCATGGTCACCCACGGCCGCGGCCTGGTGTGCCTGACCCTGACCGAAGAACGCTGCCGCCAGCTCGAGCTGCCCATGATGGCCGCCCGCAACGGCACGCGTTATGGCACCAATTTCACGCAATCGATCGAAGCCGCCGTGGGCGTCGAGACCGGCATCTCGGCCGCCGACCGCGCCCGCACCATCCAGGTGGCGGTGGCGCGCGACGCCAAGCCGGCCGATCTGGTCCAGCCCGGCCACATCTTTCCCGTGCGCGCCGTGCCCGGCGGCGTGCTGGTGCGCGCCGGCCACACCGAGGCCGGCTGCGACCTGACCGCCATGGCGGGCCTGACGCCTGCCGCCGTGATCTGCGAAATCCTCAAGCCCGACGGCACCATGGCCCGCCTGCCGGACCTCGTCGAATTCGCGCGCCAGCACGGCCTGAAGATCGGCACCATCGCCGACCTGATCCAATACCGCAGCGAGCACGAGTCCATCGTCAAGCGCGTGGGCAAGCGCACCATGCAGACGGCCTGGGGCACGTTCGAGGCCGTAGCCTACGAAGACGCCGCCACCGGCTCCGCCCACTTGGCGCTGGTGCATGGTAATGTGACTCCCGACGCCGAGACGCTGGTGCGCGTGCACGAGCCCGCGTCCGTGCTGGATGTGCTGGATACCGGCGCAAGTCCGCACAGCTGGGGCGTGGCCCAGGCGCTCGAGGCCATCGCCGCCGCCCCGGCCGGCGTGCTGGTGCTGATGAACTGCCAGTCTTCCACGGAACACCTGTTTGGCCAGATTGCAGGCTGGAACGACCCGAAGGCCCAGGCCAATTCCGCCAACGCCGACCGCTTCGGCCTGCGCACTTACGGGATCGGCGCCCAGATTCTGCGCGACCTGAACGTGGGTCAAATGAGGCTCCTGGCCCGGCCGCGCAAGATGCCCAGCATGGCGGGCTTCTCGCTCACCATTACGGGTTACGATTGCGACCCGCAGAACACTCCCGCAACACACTGAAGGCCGACACATGAACCCTTACATCCTTACCCCCGACCTGAACGGCGAAGGGCTGCACATCGGCATCGTACGCGCCCGCTTCAACGAAGAAGTCGGCCAGGCCGAACTCGAAGCGTGCCTGAAGGAACTGGCCGAACTGGGCGTGGACGAGCGCGACGTGATGGTCGCCACCGTGCCCGGCGCGCTGGAACTGGGCGTGGCCCTGTCCCACATGGCCGAAACGTTTGAATTCGACGCCTTGATCGCGCTGGGCGCGGTCATCCGCGGCGAAACCTATCACTTTGAAGTGGTCAGCAATGAAATGGCCACGGCAATCACCCGCATCTCCCTCGAAACCGGCATCCCCGTCGCGAACGGCGTGCTGACCGTCGACACCGACGAGCAGGCGCAAGCCCGCGCTGCCGGCAAGGGTCGCGATTGCGCCCAGGTGGCCGTTGAAATGGCCAACCTGGTGGCAGCGCTGGAACCCGAGGAAGAAGACGAAGACGAAGACGAAGACGACGAGGACGAAGATTTTGACGACGAAGAAGACGACGACCAGCGCTGATAGCGCGGCGCAGGCCCGCGCCAATGCGCGCAGCGCGCGCCGCCGTGCGCGCGAATTCGCGCTGCAAGGCGTGTACGCGTGGCTGCTGCGCGGCGGCGAAGGCACGCAGGACGCCGGCGAGATCGACGCCCATCTGCGCGACACCGAGGACTTTTCCGAGGCCGATGCGCAGTGGTTCAAGACCTTGCTGCACGGCGTGCTGCGCGAAGCGCCCGCGCTGCGCGAACGCTTCACGCCCTACGTCGACCGTCCGCTGGCCGAGTTGTCGCCGGTTGAGCACGGCATCCTGCTGATCGGCAGCTTCGAGCTGATCCATCACGTCGAAGTGCCGTACAAGGTCGCCATCAACGAAGCCGTGGAACTGGCCAAGTCGTTCGGCGGCACCGATGGCTTCAAGTTCGTCAACGGCGTGCTCGACAAGCTGGCTGCCGATGTCCGCGCGCACGAGGTCCAGGCCGCGGCGCAGCAACGGCGATAGCGAGCCCCCCGCAGCGCTTCGCGCTTCCCCTTCAAGGGGAGCGCCGCTGCGGACCGGCGGAGCCCGGATCGCGGCCCCGCCGCGTGGCACCCGTTAGAGTGCGACGGCGATTCTTGAACGCCGCATAGTGGAGGCGCGGTGGCGTCCGAATTTGATCTGATTGCGCGCTATTTCACGCGTGCCGCGCCTGCCGGCCTCTTGGGCGTTGGCGACGACTGCGCGCTCTTTCCTGTTCCTCCCGGTGAGCAGGTGGCCACCAGCACGGACTTGCTGCTGGAAGGCCGGCATTTCTTTCCCGACGTAGACCCGAAATCGCTGGGCCACAAGGCGCTGGCAGTGAATCTGTCCGACCTCGCGGCCATGGGCGCGCGCCCGATCGGCTGCGTGCTCGGGTTGGCGTTGCCGCGCCTGGACGAGCCTTGGCTGGCGGCGTTTGCCGAAGGGTTTCACGCGCTGGCCGCAGCGCACGGCTGCCCGCTAGTCGGCGGCGACACCACGCGCAGCGCGCACGACCTGGCGATTAGCGTGACCGTGTTTGGCTCGGTGCCCCCCGGCCAGGCGCTGCGCCGCGATGGCGCGCGAAGCGGCGACGATATCTGGGTGTCCGGCGACCTGGGGGCGGCCGACGTGGCCTACCGGCTGCTCGACGGGCAATATCCGGCTGATGCCGCACTGCTGGCCGCCACGCGAGGCGCGTTGGAATGGCCCGAGCCGCAAGTGGGGCTGGGCACGGCGCTGCGCGGCATCGCGAATGCAGCCATCGATCTTTCCGACGGCCTGGTGCAGGACCTGGGCCACATCCTGGCCGCCAGCCGCGTCGGCGCCTGCCTGCGGTTCGCGGACCTGCCGATGGCGCCCGCGCTGGCGGGCCTGGACGCGGCGCCGCTGCAACGCGCGCTGCTGGGCGGGGGAGATGTCTATCAACTGTGTTTCACCGCGCCGCCGTCCCGGCGCGACCCCGTCCTGGCGGCAGCCCGCAGGGCCGGCGCCCGCGTGACCCGGGTGGGCGAGATCCTGCCGCAGCCGGGCATCGCGGTTCTCGACTCGCACGGGCAGGCGCTAGCCGACCTGCCCGCCGGCTTCGATCACTTCCCCGCGGACTGATCCGCGGCTTCCTTTTTTGCAGACCCTTCCCCCATGTCTTCCGCTGATAAGCACTCCACCTCCATGCGCGACCGCCGCCGCGCCGCGTATCCGGCGCTTTCCTGGGTCTGCCGCGATCCGGGCCGGCTGATTGCGTTTGGCTTTGGCAGCGGACTGATCCGTCCGGCCTCGGGCACGTGGGGCACGCTGCTTGCTTGGGCCATCTGGGTGGCGGCGGCGCCTGCGGCGTCGGACCTGGCCATCGGCGTGTTCCTGGCGGTGGCATTTCTGTACGGATGCTGGGCCTGCCATCGCGTCGGCCGAGAACTCCAGCAGCCGGATCATGTCGGAATGGTCTGGGACGAGATGGTGGCGTTCTGGCTGGTGCTGTGGCTTACGCCGGCCGGCTGGGTCGCTCAGGCGCTGGCGTTCGTGCTGTTCCGCACATTCGACATCGTCAAGCCGCCACCCATCAAGTTCTTCGACGCCCATATCAAGGGCGGATTCGGAGTCATGTGGGACGATATCGTGGCCGCCGGCTATGCCTTGCTGGTAATGGCGTTGGTGGCCCGCACAGGAGTCTTGGGATGAACGATCAGCATGAAGGCGCGCGGACCAACATGACGGCCGCGCAGTTGTCGGAAGCGACGATCCTCGGCCTGTCCGAGCGGCTGGGCGATGTGCTGCGCCAGCAGGGGTGGATGCTTGGCACCGCCGAATCCTGCACGGGCGGCCTGTTGGCAGGCGCCGTCACCGCGGTGGCCGGTTCCAGCGAATGGTTCGAGCGCGGCTTCGTCACTTACAGCAACGACGCCAAGGTTACCGAACTGGAGGTGTCGCCCGAAACGCTGCATCACTTTGGCGCCGTCAGCGAGCCCGTGGCGCTGGAAATGGCAAACGGGGTGCTGCTTGCCGTGCCCAATGCGCACGTGGCCATGTCGACCACCGGCATCGCCGGACCGGGCGGCGCCACGCCCGGCAAGCCGGTGGGCATGGTGTGCTTTGGCTTTGCCATGCGGGTGGGCGACGGCATCAGCAGCCGCGCGGTGACGCACGTGTTCCAGGGCGACCGGGGGCAGGTGCGCCAGGCGGCGGTGGAGTTCGCGCTGCGGGCCGTGCTGGAATTCGCGGGGGCGCCGATCAACCGGCGATGAATCCCGACGCGAAACGCCCGCGCTGAACGTGCGGGCGTTGAAATGAAAAAAGCCGCTGCACCGCGCGTTTGCGCACGGTGCAGCGGCTTTTGCGCAATGTGGCGTCAGCGCACCGCGTTGATCGCGTCGCGCAGGCCCTTGGCGGCCTCGGCGGCGGCTTGGCGCCAGTCGTCGCCGCCGCTGGCGTAGATGATGGCGCGCGACGAGTTGATCATCATGCCGTTGCGCGCCGCGTTGGCGCCGGCGTTGACCGTGGCGGTGATGTCGCCGCCCTGGGCGCCGATGCCCGGCACCAGCAGGGGCAGGGCGTCGCCGATGCGCTGGCGCACCGCGGCCAGTTCGTTGGGGAACGTGGCGCCTACCACCAGGCCGCACTGGCCATTGGCATTCCATTTGTCCGCCACCAGCCCTGCCACATGCAGGTACAGCGGCTCGCCGTTGTCCATCTTCAGGAATTGCAGGTCCGAGCCGCCCGGGTTGGAGGTGCGGCACAGGACGATCACGCCGCGGTCGCGCCACGCCAGGTAGGGCTCGACCGAGTCCAGGCCCATGTACGGGCTGACGGTGAGGGCGTGGGCCTGGTAGCGCTCGTAGGCTTCGCGGGCGTAGTTTTCGGCGGTGGAGCCGATGTCGCCGCGCTTGGCGTCCAGCACGATGGGCAGGTCGGGGTGCTTGTCGCGGATGTGCTGGCACAGCGCTTCCAGCTGGTCTTCGGCGCGGTGCGCAGCGAAGTACGCGATCTGCGGCTTGAAGCTGCAGGCGTACGGCGCGGTGGCGTCGACGATGTCGCGGCAGAACTGGAAGATGGCGTCCGGCTTGTCCTGCAATTCGCGCGGGAAGCGCTGCGGGTCGGGATCCAGCCCGACTTGCAGGAGCGAGTTGCTGGTGGTCCAGGCGTGTTCGAGTTTTTGCAGGAAATTCATGGGATTCAGTGCAGTTTGACCCGCGGGCGCGTGCGCCGCATGAGCAGGCGAGCCAGGGCGAGGGAGACGGTACGCGAGGCGCCCAGCACCGCGCGGTGGTGCATCAGGTGCAGGCTCATGTACATCAGGCGCGCCAGTGTACCGCTTACGAACAGTCCCCGTCCGGCAAGCTTGCCCATCAGGCTGCCCACCCCGGCGTCCTGGCCCAGCGACACCAGCGATCCGTGGTCCTGGTAGACGTAGGGCTCGGTGGGCTCGGGGTTGTTGCGCAGCCTGGCCGTCAGCTTCTTGGTCAGGTAATCGGCCTGCTGGTGCGCGGCCTGGGCGCGGGCGGGCACGGTGCGGCCGTCACGCCACGGCGCCGCGCAGCAGTCGCCCAGCGCCAGGATGTGCGGATCGGGCGTTTCGAGCCGCTCGTTGACTTCGATCTGCCCCAGCTTGTTCAGCGGCAATCCCAGGTCGGCCAAGAGCGCCGGGCCCTTGATGCCGGCGGCCCACATGCACAACTGCGCGGGAAACTCGCGGCCGTCGGCGGTGCGCACGGTGTTGTCCGTCACTTCGGACACACGGCATGAGGTCTCGACGCGGATGCCCAGTTCGGTCAGGCGCTTGGTCGCCGCCACCGAGATCTTCTCGGGCAGCGCGGACAGGATGCGCGGGGCGCCTTCGACCAGCGTGATCGCCAGGTCGCGGTCGGCGCGGAAGTTCGGCAGGCCATAGGCGCTGACGACGTGGCTGGCTTCGGTCAGTTCGACCGCCAGTTCGACGCCGGTGGCGCCGCCGCCCACGATCACCAGATCCAGCCGCGCGGACGGGTTGCGCACCTTGGCCTGATCCACCAGCGCCATGGCCTTGAGCATGGTCAGGCGAAATTGCTCGGCGTTTTCGGTGGTGTCCAGCGTGACCGCATGTTCAGCCGCGCCCGGCGTGTTGAAGAAGTTGGAGGTGCTGCCCAGCGCCAGCACCAGCGTGTCGTACGCCAGTTCGCGGCGGGGCAGGACTTCCTGGCCCTGCGCGTCATTGACGGCGTCCACGGTGATGAGACGGCGTTCGCGGTCGACGCTTTCGAGCCGCCCCTGGGCGAACGAGAAGCCGTCCATGTGGGCCAGCATCAGGTAGGACAGGCCTTCCTGGTGAATATCCAGCGTGCCCGCCGCCGCTTCATGCAGCGAAGGCTTCCAGATGTGAAAAGGGCGGCTGTCGACCAGGGTGATGTATTGGCGGCCGTGGATCCGGCCCAGTTTGGCGGCCAGTTCAAGGCCGCCTGCGCCACCGCCGACGATGACGATGCGCTTCGAGGGTGCTGACGTCGATTGAGGCATCATGGCTCCCAGTATAAATAGAGTCGCATCCCCGTCGCGGTGCGAACCCGTATCAGTGCATGACGAAACGGCTGATGGCCACGCCCACCCAGACCGTTCCGGCAAATATCAGCAGCAGCATCACCGCCGCGCTGCCCAGATCCTTGGCCCGTCCCAAGAGGGGGTGGCGTTCGACCGACAACGCATCGGCAAGCGCTTCGATGGCGGAATTGAGCAGTTCTGCCGCCAGCACCATGACCACCACGCCCACCAGGAAGAACACCTCGACCGTGGTGCGGCCCAGAAAGAATGCTGCTGGAATCATCAGCACGGCCAGCGCCAGTTCCTGGCGGAAGGCCGCCTCGTATTGGACGGCCGCCTTCAGGCCCTGCCAGGAATAGCGCAGCGCATTGAGGATACGGCGCGCGCCGCCGGTGCTCTTGAAGGGCGAGTGTTGCGGATCGTGGGTCATGGAATCGGATGAAAGCCGTGGTGGCGGCTTTTTAACAGATAAGGGTTGCCCGCGTGGCACATCGCACGCGGATGGGCAAACCCTAATTGTGACCCAGCGTCGGGAGGCGCAGGATTCTGGTCAATTGGTAAGGCCACTTTACCTATATGCCGATTCAGACCATTGAACCTCGCCGCCTGTATCGCCAGATCGCCGATCAGCTTCGTCTGCTGATCGAGGCCGGCGAATTTCCGGCCGGCGCGCGCCTGCCGCCCGAGCGCGACCTAGCGCTGAAGCTGGGCGTGTCCCGGCCGTCGGTGCGGGAAGCGCTGATCGCGCTGGAGGTCGAAGGCTGGGTGGAAGTGCGCATGGGGTCGGGCGTGTACGTGCAAAGCCCGGGCGGCGCGCCGCGCGCCAGCCTGACCGCCGAAAGCCCGCTTGAAACCATCCGCGCCCGCCGCACCATCGAGAGCGAGCTGGCCGCGCAGGCGGCGCTCAATCCCGTGCCCGCGTTGGTGGAAGGCCTGCGCGAAGCCGTCGATGCGATGGAAGACGAGGCGCGGGCCGGCAGCGTGCCCATCCGCGGCGACCGGCTGTTCCATCTGCGTGTGGCGGAAATGGCCAACAACGCCGTGCTGGTGCGGGTGGTGGGCGAACTCTTTGACGAACGCCACAACCCGCTCTCCGTGAAGCTGGGCGATTACTTCGAAAATTCCGACAGCTGGGCCGTCGCCATCACCGAACACCGCCGCGTCATCGACGCCATCGCGGCCGGTGACGAACAGGGCGCGCGGGCCGCCATGCGTGAACATCTTTCCTGCTCGTACGACCGCCTGATGGCCAGCTGGCCCGGTGCGGCCGACGCCTTGCGCGCTGAATAGCAACAGGCCGTCGGTCCCCCCCGGGGGCGCCGGCGGCAACTCGCAGTCGCAGTTGGTAGGTGCAGCTCCAGTAGGTGAACTCCATATGTAAAACATGACGCGAGGCCGCCGAGCCCGCCACCTCAAAGAGAGGAGACAACATGAAGCCAGGCAACGCCATCAAAGTGCTCTTTGCCGCCGTCGCGATCGCCGTCAGCGGCTCCGCGCTGGCGCAGACCAAACTGAAGTGGGCGCACGTCTACGAGACGTCCGAACCGTTCCATACCTCGTCGGTGTGGGCCGCGCAGGAGATCGAGAAGCGCACCAACGGCCGCTATCACATCGACGTCTATCCGGCCTCGCAACTGGGCAAGGAAAACGACATCAACCAGGGGCTGACGCTCGGCACGGTCGACATGATCATCTCCGGGTCCAGCTTCGCGGCCAAGAGCTTTCCGCGCATCGGGGTCACGTACTATCCCTACACCTTCCGCAGCCCCGAGCACCTGATCGCCTACACCAAGAGCGACATCTACAAGGAGCTCACGCAGGGCTACGACGAAAAGAGCGGCAACCACATCGTCGCGACCACCTACTACGGCACGCGCCAGACGACGTCCAACAAGCCGTTCACCAAGTGCAGCGAGATGAAGGGCCTGAAGATTCGCGTGCCGGACGTGGCCGCGTATCTGGCCATGCCGCGCGCCTGTGGCGCCAACACCGCGCCCATTGCCTTTGCCGAGGTCTATCTGGCCTTGCAGAACGGCACGGTCGAGGCCCAGGAAAACCCGCTGACCACCATCGAGGCCAAGAAGTTCTACGAGGTGCAGAAGAACATCATCCTCACCGGCCACATCGTCGATCACCTGAACACGGTGATCTCCGGCAAGCTCTGGAAGAGCCTGTCGGACGAGGACAAGAAGATCTTCGCCGAGGTCGCGCAGCAGGCCGCGGAAAAGGCGTCGGCCGAAGTGGCCGCGTCCGAGAAGAAGATGGTCGACGTCTTCAAACAGCGTGGCCTGACGGTGGCCGAGGTCAACATCGAGGACTTCCGCAACACGGTGCTGGAGAAGGTGCCGTTCAAGCAATACGGCTACGAGAAGTCGGACTGGGAAAAGATCCAGGCGGTGAAGTGAACGCCGGCGCGGCGGGCTGCCACGCCGGTCCGCCGCGCCCGATCTGATCGCCACACCGATCCCGCACGAGGGGAGATTCCATGCACTCCAACGCGAAGGCCGCGCCGATGGCGGCCGTCAGCCATCCGCCGGACAAGCCGCCCGGCGCCCATCACGTTTCCTCGGTGGACGAGATCGTCCAGAGCTTCGAGGAGGCCGATCATCACGTGGTCAGCCTGGCCGGCTACCAGCCGGAAGACTGGATCTGCCTGGCCATGTTCTGGGTAATGGCGCTGCTGGTGTTCCTGCAGTTCTTTTCCCGCTACGTGCTGAACGACTCGTACGCCTGGACCGAGGAGCTGGCGGTGTACTGCCTGATCGGCGTGGTGTTCTTGGGATCCGCGATGTGCGTGCGCGCGTGCCGCCATATCCAGGTCGACTTCCTGTACCGCTACCTGCCCAAGCCCGCCGGCCGCGTGCTGTCCACGCTGATCGACATCCTGCGCACGGCGTTCTTCGGCTACGCCGTGTGGCTGACCTACCGCTACATCGTCCTGGTGGGCGACGAGCCCATGACGACGCTGTTCTGGAACAAGGCGTACGTCTATTGGGTGGCGCTGGCGGGCTTCGTCATGATGTTCTTGCGGTCTCTGCAGGTGTCCGTGCAGAACTGGCGGCAGGGCTACTCCATCCTGGAGAACCCCGCGGCCTATGAGTCGCTGGACTGAAGCGCTGGACTGACCCCCCCGAATCCGCAGTGCCTTTGCCAGGAGCGAACATGGGCACCCTGATTGGAACCTTTCTGCTGTTGATGATCATGGGACTGCCGGTGGCGGTCTCGATGGCGGGCGCGTCCCTGCTGTTCATCCTGATTTCCGGCAGCGTGCCGGACGTCGTGATCGCGCAGCGCATGATTGCGGGCGTCGAGTCGTTTCCGCTGCTGGCCGTGCCGTTCTTCATCCTGGCCGGCAACCTGATGAACATCGCGGGCATCACGGGCCGCATCTACAACTTCGCCGTCGCGCTGGTGGGCTGGATGCGCGGCGGGTTGGGGCAGGTGAACATCATCGGCTCGGTGGTGTTTGCCGGCATGTCCGGCACCGCCATCGCCGACGCCGCGGGCCTGGGCACCATCGAGATCAAGGCCATGAAGGACCACGGCTACCAGACCGAGTTCGCGGTCGGGGTGACGGCCGCATCGGCCACGCTGGGCCCCATCATTCCGCCGTCGCTGCCGTTCGTCATCTACGGCATGATGGCCAACGTATCGATCGGTTCGCTGTTCCTGGCGGGCCTGATTCCCGGCCTGGTGCTGACCATCCTGATGATGCTTACCGTGGCGTACTACGCGCGCCGCAACAACTGGGGCGGCGACGTTGCCTTCAACTGGAAACGGCTGGGCGGCGCGGGGCTCGAAGTGCTGATCGTGCTGGCGTTTCCGATGTCGATCTGGCTGATGACGCTGGCGGGCGTGTCGCCCAACGTCGCCACCGGCATCTCGTTCGCGGCCTTGCTGCTGCTGGACTGGAAGTTCAACTTTTCGGCCGTGATGGCGCTGATGGCGCCGGTGATCCTGATCGGCGGCATGACGCTGGGCTGGTTCACGCCCACGGAAGCCGCGGTGGCGGCCGTGATCTGGGCGCTCTTTTTGGGACTGGTGCGCTATCGCTCCATGACGTTGCGCACGCTGGCCAAGGCGTCGTTCGACACCATCGAGACCACCGCGTCCGTCCTGTTCATCGTGACGGCTGCTTCGGTGTTCGCCTGGCTGCTGACCACGACGCAGGCCGCGCAGGCGCTCACCGACGCCATCCTGAGCGTGACGCAGAACAAGTGGGTGTTCCTGCTGATGGCGAACGTGCTGATCCTGATCGTCGGCTGCTTCATCGACACCATCGCGGCCATCACCATCCTCGTGCCCATCCTGCTGCCCATCGTGCTGAAGCTGGGCATCGACCCGATCCATTTCGGGCTCATCATGACGCTGAACCTGATGATCGGCCTTCTGCATCCGCCAATGGGCATGGTGCTCTTCGTGCTGGCGCGGGTGGCCAAGCTGTCGGTCGAGCGCACCACGATGGCCATCCTGCCGTGGCTCGTGCCGCTGTTCGTGGCGCTGATCGCCATCACCTACATTCCTTCGATCACCCTGTGGCTGCCCACCGTAATGGGCATGACCGGCAAATAAGGACGCACGCCCATGTCAGCAAGACTGCAAGGCAAGACCGCCATCGTCACCGCCGCAGGGCAGGGCATTGGCCGCGCCGTGGCCCTGGCCTACGCGCACGAGGGCGCCGATGTGCTGGCCGTGGACCTGAACGGCGCCGCGCTGGAATCGCTGTCCGGCTGCCGCACGCATGTGCTGGACGTGACCGACGCCCGCGCCGTGCGCGCGCTGGCCCAGGATGCGGGCGGGGTCGACGTGCTGTTTAACGGCGCGGGCTTCGTGCACGCGGGCACCATCCTGGATTGCGACGAGGACGCCTGGGATTTCTCGTTCAACCTGAACGTGCGATCCATGTACCTGCTGATCCGTGCCTGCCTGCCGGCCATGCTGGCGCGCGGCGCGGGGTCCATCGTCAATATGGCGTCCGTGGCGGGCAGCATCAAGGGCGCGCCCAACCGCTGCGCCTACGGCGCCACCAAGGCGGCCGTCATCGGCCTGACCAAGGCGGTCGCCGCCGACTACGTGGGGCAGGGCATCCGCTGCAACGCGATCTGCCCCGGCACGGTGGAGTCGCCGTCCCTGCGCCAGCGCATCGACGCGCAGGCGCTGGCCAGCGGCCAGTCCGTCGCGGCGGTCGAAGCCGCCTTCACTGCGCGCCAGCCAATGGGCCGGATCGGCCGCGCCGAAGAGATCGCCGCGCTGGCGGTGTATCTTGCCAGCGACGAATCCGCCTTCACCACCGGCACCGCGCAGGTGATCGACGGCGGCTGGTCCAATTGAATTCTTCTTTTCCAGCAACCAGGAAACCGCTATGAAACTGATGCGCTATGGCGCCAAGGGCTCGGAAAAGCCCGCCTTGATTGACGCAGAGGGCCAGGTCCGCGACCTGTCGTCCGTCATTTCCGACATTACCGCCGAGTCGCTCGTGCCCGCCAAGCTGGCGCAGTTGCGCGCGCTGGATCCGGCGTCGCTGCCGCTTGTTGCGCAGCCCGGCCGCGTGGCGCCGCCGTGGCGCGGCATGGGCAAGTTCATCTGCATCGGCCTGAATTACGCCGACCACGCCGCCGAGTCCGGACTGCCCGTGCCGGCCGAACCGGTCGTCTTCATGAAGACGACGTCGGCCGTGGTGGGCTGCAACGATCCGGTCGTGCTGCCGCAGGAATCGGTCAAGACCGACTGGGAAGTCGAACTGGGCGTGGTGATCGGCGAGAAGGCCCGCTATGTCAGCGAGGCCGACGCCATGAAGCACGTGGCCGGTTACTGCGTGGTGAACGACGTGTCCGAGCGCGAATACCAGATCGAACGCGGCGGCACGTGGGACAAGGGCAAGGGCTGCGATACCTTCGGCCCCATCGGTCCTTGGCTGGTCACGGCCGACGAAGTCCCCAATCCGCAGGACCTGGAGATGTGGCTTGAGGTCAACGGCAAGCGCTACCAGAACGGCAGAACCCGGACGATGGTGTTCGGCGTGGCGCAGTTGGTGTCGTACGTCAGCCGCTTCATGACGCTGTACCCGGGGGACCTCATCAGCACCGGCACGCCGCCCGGCGTGGGCATGGGCCAGAAGCCGTCGCCCGTTTATCTGAAGGCGGGCGACGAAATGAAACTGGGCATCGCGGGCCTGGGCGAACAGCGCCAGCGCGTCCATGCCTGGGATCCCGCCCTGATCGACGGCTGATCCGCAAGGCCCCCTTGTATTCCGGAGTTCTCATGTCGCAGACCGATACGGCAGTCATCCGCATCCACCCGGCGGACAACGTGGTGATCGCCAGACGCCAGCTTGTCAGCGGCACGAGGCTGGAAGGCGAGGGGGTGACCATCGTGGGACTGGTGCCGCCGGGCCACAAGGTGGCGGTGCGCGCCATCGCGGCCGGCGAGCCAGTGCGCCGCTACAACCAGATCATTGGCGTGGCGCGGCAGGACATTGCGTCCGGCCAGCACGTTCATACCCAGAATCTGGAGTTCTCGGATTTCGAGCGCGACTATGCCGTGGGGCAAGATGCGCGGCCCACCGACTACGTGGGGGCGCCGGCCATGTTCGACGGCATCGTGCGCGCCGACGGCCGCATCGCCACGCGCAACTACATCGGCATCCTGACCAGCGTGAACTGTTCGGCCACGGTGGCGCGCGCCATCGCCGATCACTTCCGCCGCGACATCCGGCCCGAGGCCCTGGCCGCCTGTCCAAACGTGGACGGCGTCGTGGCGCTGACGCATGGCGCGGGCTGCGCCACCGGCAGCGACGGCGAACCACTGCGCGTGCTGCGGCGCACGCTGGGCGGTTACGCCCGGCATGCCAACTTCGGCGGGCTGATGGTTGTGGGGCTGGGTTGCGAGACCAACCAGATCGGGGGGCTGATGGAGCAGGAGCATCTGCGCGAAAGCGGCATGCTGCACACCTTCAACATCCAGGACACCGGCGGCACGCGTAAGACGGTGGCGCGCGGCATCGAACTGGTCGAGCGCATGCTGGACCAGGCCAACCGCGTCCAGCGCCAGCCCGTGCCCGCCAGCCACCTGACCGTGGGGTTGCAATGCGGCGGGTCGGACGGCTATTCCGGCATTAGCGCCAATCCGGCGCTGGGCGCCGCGGTGGACCTGCTGGTGCGCCACGGCGGCACGGCCATCCTGTCCGAGACGCCGGAAATCTACGGCGGCGAGCACCTGCTGACGCGCCGCGCGCAATCGCCCGCCGTGGCGGACAAGCTGCTGGCGCGGGTGCGCTGGTGGGAAGACTACTGCGCCCGCAACGATGCCGAGATGGACAACAACCCCTCGGCCGGCAACAAGGCGGGCGGGCTGACCACCATCCTGGAAAAATCGCTGGGCGCCATCGCCAAGAGCGGCACGACCAATCTCACCGACGTCTACGAGTACGCCGAGCCCGTGCATACGCGCGGGCTGGTCTTCATGGACACCCCGGGCTACGACCCGGTCTCGGCCACCGGGCAGGTGGCCGGGGGCGCCAATCTGATCTGCTTTACGACCGGCCGCGGGTCCGCATATGGCTGCGCGCCCGCGCCGTCGCTCAAGCTGTCCACCAACACGGCGCTGTGGCAGCGCCAGTCCGACGATATCGACATCAATTGCGGCGAGGTCGTCGACGGCGCGCAAAGCGTGGCGCAGATGGGCGAGCGAATTTTCCAGCTCATGCTGCAAACGGCGTCGGGCCGGCGCACCCGCAGCGAGACGCACGGCTACGGACAAAATGAATTCGTACCCTGGCAACTGGGCGCGGTGATGTAGCGAAGACGGCTCGGGGCATGCTATACCCTGGCGTCTCCCCTTTTAGGCATAGCGCACCCATGCTTGAACGTTTGAATTCGGAGTCATTGCCACGTCTGCCCGCCGACGTTGAAAAGCCCAGCTACGACCGTAGCCGGCTGACGCCGGGCATCGTCCATCTTGGGCTGGGCGCCTTTCATCGGGCGCATCAGGCGTTTGTCACCGATCAGGCCATGCAAGCCAGCGGCGACCTCACCTGGGGCATTCTGGGCGTCTCGCTGCGCCACCCCGCCACCCGCGATGCGCTCACGCCCCAGGACGGGCTGTACACGCTGGCCGTGCGCGACGCCGGTCCGGACGGCCAGGACCGCGAACACCTGCGTATCGTGGGATCCGTGCTGCGCGTGATGGTGGCCGAGGAAGACCCCAACGCCGTTCTCGAACGCATCGCGTATCCGCAGACCCGCATCGTCAGCCTGACCGTGACGGAAAAGGGCTACAGCCACGAACCGGCCACGGGGCATTTGCGCTGGGACGATCCGGACATCGTGCACGATCTGGAAAACCCCATCCGGCCCCGCAGCACCATCGGCATCCTGGTCTACGGCCTGGCGCTGCGCCGCGAACGCGACCTGCCGCCGATCACGCTGTTGTCGTGCGACAACCTGCGCGGCAACGGCGACACGCTGCGCAGCCTGGTGCTGGCCTTTGCGCTGCGCGTCGACGTGACCTTAGCCGACTGGATCGACCGCCACTGCACGTTTCCGAATTCCATGGTCGACCGCATCGTGCCGGCCACCGAAGACCAGGACCGCCGGCGGATCGCCGAACGCCTGGGCGTCGAGGATGCCTGGCCCGTGCTGGGCGAGCCCTATCTGAACTGGGTGATCGAAGACCGGTTCGCCGCCGGCCGCCCTGCCTGGGACGCGTACGGAGGCGCCACCTTCGTGCGCAATGCGGCGCCCTACGAGCGTCTGAAGCTGCGCATGGTCAGCGGGCCGCATTCGGCGCTGGCCTACCTGGGCGCGACGCTGGGACTGCATACGGTGGCCGATGCCGCCAACACGCCCGCCCTGCGGGCGTTCGTCGACGCCATGATGCGCGAAGAGATCGCCCCGACCCTGCGCGGCATTCCCGACACGGGGCTGGTGGAATACCGTCTGCGGTTTCTGGAACGGATCTCCAACCCGGCGCTGCCGCATCCGCTGTCGCAGATCGCCATGGACGGATCGCAGAAGCTGCCCCAGCGCCTGCTGGACACCATCCGCGACCGGCTGCGTGCCGGCCACGGCATCGATCGTCTGTGCCTGGCGGTTGCCGCATGGCTGAACTACCTGCGCGGCGAGGACGAGCAGGGCAGCGCCTACCCCATCCAGGACCCCATTGCCGCGCGCCTTGACCGCCTGTTGGCGCGTGCCGAGGTGGCCGCGCATGCCGCCATGCCGTCGCAGGCGGCGCAGCGGCGCGCGACGGTGCTGGCGCGTTTCAAACCGGTGTTCGGCGACCTGGGCAATTCGGCCGAGTTCGTGGGCGCCCTGACCAAGCATCTGGAAGCGCTGCGCGAGCACGGTGTGATCCATGCCGTGCAGGCGGCCACCTAGGAGACAGGACATGAACGCCGACCGCCGCGTGACCGCCATCGACTGGGAACGCTGGGCCACGGCGTGCCTGCTGGCGCAGGATTTTCCGGCCGATGACGCGCGCTGCCTGGCGCAAAGCCTGGCGCAGACCAGCCTGTGGGGCATCGATTCGCACGGCATCGCGCGCCTGCCGCATTACCTGAACCGCGTGTCGCATGGGTCGATTCTGGCCCGGCCGGACATACGCGTCGATCGGACGGGGCCGGGAGCCGCCCAGGTGCATGGCGGCCGGGGGCAGGGCATCGTGGTGGCCCATCGGGCCAACGCGCTGGCAATCGACCTGGCGCGCGAGGCTGGGGTGGCGGCGGTGGGCGTCAGCGACTCGTCTCACTGCGGGGCGATCGGCCTGTACAGCCGCGCGGCGGCCCGGCAGGGTCTCATCGGCATCGCCTTCACGCATTCCGATTCCATCGCCGCACCCTTCGGCGGCCACGAGCCCTTTTTCGGCACCAATCCCATCTCGCTCGCCTTTCCGCGTGCGGGCGGACAGCCGCTCTGCCTGGACATGGCGACAACCGCCATTCCGTGGAACCGCGTCATGAACGCGCGGCGCGACGGCGCGGTGCTGCCGCCGGGCGTGGCGCTGGACGGGCGGGGCGACGACTCCACCGATGCGCAGGCTGCGCGCGCCCTGCGTCCGCTGGGCGGCGAGGAATACGGCTACAAGGGCTATGGCCTGGCAATGATGATCGAGCTGCTGTGCGGACCGCTGAACGGCAACCCTCACGGCCCGCACATCTCGCCCATGTACGACGCCTTGGACCGGCCGCGCGAACTGGGCGCTTTCTTCATCGTCATCGATCCGGCGCGCTTCGCGGGGGGCGCGGCCCTGGCGTCGGTGGTGGCGGGAATGGCGATGGAGCTATCGGAAGCGCCCGGCAAGCCTCGCATGCCTGGCGACCCGGAGGCCACGCACGAAGCGGAACGCCAACGCCTCGGCTTGCCCGTGCCGCCGGCGCTTTGGCACGAGATGCAGGTCTGGAGCGACCGGCTTGGCGCAGCACTGCCGCCCTTGCATCAGACGCGGCAGGCGTGAAGCCCGAAGGTCAGGCGTCGGTCGGGGGCGTCTGCACGGGCGATTGGGCGGGCGGCTGCGTGGGCGATTGCGTGGGCGATTGCGTGGGCGTGTGCGTGGGCGATTGCGCGGGCGATTGAACCGGCGGTTCGGCGGACGGCGTGCGCGGCCGCTCCACCTTGCCAAAGCGCAGCGCAAACTGGCGCGTGAAGACCGCGCCAAAGAAGAAGATCTGCGCCGAATACCAGATCCACAGCAACAGCGCGATCAGCGACCCGGCCGCGCCATAGGCCGACACCGCCGCGCCGCGGCTCAGGTACAGCCCGATCCCCCATTTGCCCAGCAGGAACAGCCCGGCCGTCACGATGGCCCCGGGGATCACGTCCTGCCACGAGATCTTGGCGCTGGGCAGCAGCTTGAAGATCACCGCGAATAGTGCCGCCACCACCGAAAACGAAAACAGATTGGACGCCCATTCCGCCATGATCGAGAACGTCGAGTTGGCCCATAGCGAGCCATAGATGCCCCTGGCCGCCGCGAGCGCCGCGTTGACGGTCAGCGACACCAGCAGGAACAGCGCCAGCACCAGCACCAGTCCGAACGACAGCAGTCGGCTGCGCACCAGTCCATGCAGGCCGCTCTTCTGGTTGGCCTTCACGTCCCACAATTCGTCCAGGCTGGCCTGCAGCTCGGCAAAGGCCGTGGTCGCGCTGAAAATCAGCACGCAGATCGACACCAGCGCCGCCACCCAGCCGCTGCCCGATTCGTGGGCGCTGGCCAGCACGGTCTGGATCACCTCGGCCCCGCGATCACCGATCAGGTCGCGCAATTGCGCAAACAGCTCGGAGCGAACCGCTTCTTCCCCGAAGAAGGCGCCCGCCACCGCGATCACCAGCAGCAGCATCGGCGCCAACGAAAACACCATGTACAGCGCCAGCGCCGCGCCCTTGCTGGACGCGCGATGACTGGACCACTGCTTGGCCGAGTCCACCAGCAGGCCGCCGATCTGGGAGGGGCGCAGGATACGCAGCACGGTTCGGGGCAGTCGCATGGGCAGGTTCTCGGTGAGACGAACCTTCATTGTAGGGACGCATGCAAGCCCCAGATACGGGCAGATTGTTGGCAAAAGTTTGCCAACCCCGGGAAATCCGGCGCCGCTGAAACAACACGCAAAGATATCCGGCCGGACAAAAGAAAAACCCCCGGGGCGAAGGACCGGGGGTTTTTGGATACTGCATTCCCCGGCCGAAGCCGGGGAGGCCTTGCAAGAACAGCGGGACTTAGAAGTCCATGCCGCCCATGCCGCCCATGCCGCCGGGCATGGCCGGAGCAGCGGGCTTGTCTTCAGCCAGTTCAACAACGGCGGCTTCGGCCGTCAGCAGCAGGCTGGCGACGGAGGCAGCGTTTTGCAGGGCGGTGCGGGTCACCTTGGTGGGATCCAGCACGCCTTGCTCGACCAGGTCGGTGTACTCGCCGGTCGCGGCGTTGTAGCCGTAATTGCCCTTGCCGTTCAGCACGTTGCTGACCACGACGCTGGCTTCTTCGCCGGCGTTCGTGACGATGGTGCGCAGGGGCTCTTCCACAGCGCGCAGGATCAGCTTGATGCCGGCGTTCTGGTCAGGCGTGTCGCCCTTCAGGTCAGCGATGGCTTGCTTGGCGCGCAGCAGCGCAACGCCGCCACCAGCCACAACGCCTTCTTCCACTGCAGCGCGGGTGGCGTGCAGGGCGTCTTCGACGCGAGCCTTCTTTTCCTTCATTTCGACTTCGGTGGCAGCGCCAACGCGAATCACGGCAACGCCGCCGGCCAGCTTGGCCACGCGTTCTTGCAGCTTTTCACGGTCGTAGTCGGACGTGGCTTCTTCGATCTGCACGCGCACTTGCTTGACGCGGGCTTCGATGGACTTGCTGTCGCCAGCGCCGTCGATGACCGTGGTGTTTTCCTTGCCCACTTCGATGCGCTTGGCTTGGCCCAGCTCAGCCAGCGTGGCCTTTTCCAGCGACATGCCGGTTTCTTCGGAGATCACCGTGCCGCCCGTCAGGATGGCGATGTCTTCCAGCATGGCCTTGCGGCGGTCGCCGAAGCCAGGCGCCTTGACGGCGGTGGTCTTCAGGATGCCACGGATGTTGTTCACAACCAGGGTGGCCAGCGCTTCGCCTTCGACGTCTTCCGCGATGATCAGCAGGGGACGGCTCGACTTGGCGACTTGTTCCAGCACGGGCAGCAGGTCGCGGATGTTGCTGATCTTCTTGTCGAAGATCAGGACATACGGGTCTTCCAGGACGGCGACTTGCTTGTCCGGGTTGTTGATGAAGTAGGGCGACAGGTAGCCGCGGTCGAATTGCATGCCTTCGACGACGTCCAGCTCGTTTTCCAGCGACTTGCCGTCTTCGACGGTGATGACGCCTTCCTTGCCAACCTTGTCCATCGCGTCAGCGATGATCTGGCCGATGGAGGAATCGCTGTTGGCCGAGATGGAACCGACTTGGGCGATTTCCTTGCTGGTCGTGACCGGCTTGGATTGCTTTTGCAGTTCGGCGACGGCAGCGGCGACAGCCTTGTCGATGCCGCGCTTCAGGTCGATGGGGTTGAAACCGGCGGCAACGTACTTCAGGCCTTCCTGAACGATGGCCTGGGCCAGCACGGTGGCGGTCGTGGTGCCGTCACCGGCGTTGTCGGAGGTCTTGGATGCGACGTCCTTGACGAGTTGGGCGCCGATGTTTTCGAACTTGTCCTTCAGTTCGATTTCCTTGGCGACGGACACACCGTCCTTGGTCACGGTCGGGGCGCCGAACGAGCGCTCCAGCACGACGTTGCGACCCTTGGGGCCCAGGGTGGTCTTGACAGCGTTGGCGAGAACGTTCACGCCACGGACGATGCGCACACGGGCGTCATCACCGAACAATACTTGCTTGGCAGCCATGTCTTAGCTTCCTTCGAAAATTCGTTTGAGGCAGGGTTTACTGGACCACGGCGAGGATTTCGTCCTCGCGGATGACGAGCAGTTCTTCGCCATCAACCTTCACGGACTGGCCGGCGTACTTGCCGAACAGAACCTTGTCACCAGCCTTCAGGTCAACCGGCAGGATCTTGCCGTCTTCGGTCTTCTTGCCGGGGCCGACGGCCACGACTTCACCCTGGTCGGGCTTTTCAGCGGCGCTGTCCGGGATGACGATGCCCGAGGCAGTCTTGCGCTCGTTTTCGAGGCGTTTGACGATCACGCGATCGCCCAGGGGACGCAAGGCCATGAGGAACTCCTGTTAACTAAAAGTAAGTGAATGGTCGGTTTGCCCCGGGAGGTGTTAGCACTCACCGGTGTCGAGTGCTAATTATAGGGATGATGTTTGGAGGTTCAAGGGGGGGAGGGGCGCTGTTACATCTTCGGGGAGAACAGGGGCTCGGCATCCTGGTGAGAGCGACGCCTCGGGGAGATGTGATCGGATGCGGACAAACAGGGTGGAATCATGTCCCGCGTGAAACCCCGGCCGCTCCGCTTAGCAATCTGGAGCCTCGCCGATACCTGCGCTCCTGCTTGATAACGACTTTCGAACCTGTCTGATTCGAATGTGCAATCGATCTCTATATCGTATCGCCGCATCGCGGATGTGGCAGGCGCGTTGGCTTTATCGGATGTGAGTTGGCGTTCTCCGATGTGCACTGGCAACTACTGCAACGGAAGCTCAAACCCGGAGGATGAAATTATCGTGATGTTTGCACCCAGTATTAAAACTGTCCGGTTGACAAGTCGCCTTGCTGTCGTCGGCGCTTTGCTCACCGTCGTTGCCAATCTGGCTGGTTTTTACAACGTCACATACCGGCCGTGGAGCGATAACGAGATTCCGCCGTGGCTGAACTGATTTGGAATCCAGTTGGCGCTAGCAGGCTGGCTCATCATGTTGCTTGGCGGCAAGAAGTGGCTCGGTTGGGGCGCAGTGGTGCTCTCCGTCATTCTGCTGAATATATTCTGGCCTGCACGAATGCACATCCACCTATCCAATGCGAGCAGTGAATCCGTTCATGGGTCTCCTTATCGCATCAGCTACGAGCCTTTTCGCAATTGGAGATGGCGAGTCACTCAAGCCGAGGGGCTAATGCCGGGAAGCAGTACGTTTTCCGGCCAAAGATTCATGTACAAGAAGGTGACTGCTGCGACGGCTGATGACGCGGGTGATATCTCGATTCGAGAGTTCAGATGCGAGGCCCGGAGGGAGGTCTATTGGGGGCCCATATCGATTACGTATGCGCGAGCCTTTCCCGAAAATCCTCTGAGCCCCTATCTCAACTTGCTGGAAGACTCTGCACGTTTCAATTTCAAGGGATGTTCCGTAGTCACGGAGAGAAATAGGTAGTGCTGTGACGCGGCCCGGAGTACCGGGCATTCGGTATTCCGACGCGCTAAAAGTCATAAACCCGCGCCGCGTTATCCACCAGGATCGCCTGCTTCTCCTTTTCGCTCACCCACGCGCAAAACGCCGACAGTTGTTCGCCATCGTCGATGGGATGCAGCGGTTCGCTGCGATCCCGCGTGCGCGCCACACCCGGCCACGCTCCCGAATGCGGCCAGTCGGTGCCCCACAGCATGCGGTCGAGCCGCGTATCGATCAGGGCGCGTGCGATCTCGCGCGCCTGGATGGGCGGGCGGCCGTCCTGCCAGACCGTAAGGCGATACGGCGCGGAGAGCTTTACGTACACATTGCCCGTTGCCACCGTCTCCAGCAGCGCATCGAAGCCGGGCTGGCCCGTGCCGGCGACGGCGCTCGCCAATGCGAAGTGATCGATCACGATCGGCACGGGGCAGTCGCGCAGCGCGGGCGCCAGCGCGGCAACCACCGGCAGCGTGGTGTAGATCTGCACATGCCAACCCAGGTCGGCGACTTGCTCGGCGGTGCGCGTCAGCGCATCGCGGGCGATGGCCGGATCCTGCTGGCCGAACGATTGCAGGTTGACGCGCGCGCCTCTTACGCCCGCCGCATGCAGCGCGCGCAGGCCCTCGCGCGAGATATCGGGCGCCAGTACCGCCACCCCGCGCGAGGCATGGCCTGCCGCATTCAGGGTGGCAAGGGCATCTGTCATGCAGCGGTTGTCGGTGCCTTGCGGGCTGGCCTGCACAACCACTGCCCGGTCAACCCGAAGCGCCGCGTGCAGCGCCAGCAGATCGTCGGTCGAGGCGAGGCCCGGCATGAACACGCGGTTTTCGGCAAGCGGATAGCGGTCGAAGGGGCCGAAGATATGCACGTGGCAATCGCAGGCGCCGGGCGGGATGTTGCCGGCGACAGGGCTGTGATGGACGCCCAACACGGTGCGCGGGTCGTCGGAAGAAGCGGCGGGCTGGGTACGGCTCATGGGATGCTCGAAAAGGTTCAGGGTCGGGAAACGCATTCAAACGTCGGCGCTCAGGGGTTCTGCTTGATACCGGCGGTCTGGATCAGCCGCACCCATTTGTCGCGATCGGCCTGGTAGTAGCGGGTGAACGCCGCCGGGCTGTCGTCCGACAGCGCATAGCCCTGCGCCTGCAGCTTCTCGCGCACATCCGGCAGGCGCAGCACGCGGCGCACTTCTGCGTTCAGGGCGTTGACGACGTCGGGCGGCGTGGCGGCGGGGGCAAGCAGGCCAAGCCAGGTCGCGACCTCGTAGTCCTTGAGGCCCGCTTCGGCCGTTGTAGGTAACTGCGGCGCGAAGCTGACGCGCGCGGTGCTCGTCACGGCCAGGGCGCGCAGGCGCTGGTCCTTCATGTAGGGCAGGGCCGTCGAGGCATTGGCGAACATGAACGGCAGGCGGCCTGCCAGCATTTCAGTGATGCAGGCTTGTTCGCCGGCAAACGGGATGCTGTGCAGTTCGATTCCCGCGGTCTGGGCAAACAGCACGGCCGCCATGTAAGGCGAGGTGCCGATGCCGCCCGAGCAGAAATCGATCTCGCCCGGCGCGGCCTTGGCCTGCGCGATGAGTTCCTGGACGGAGTTGGCGCGCAGTTTCGGCCCGGCCAGCAGCACCTGCGGCGCGCTGCCCACCAACGCTACGCCGGTGAAATCCTTCATGGGGTCGAACGTCGTCACGTTCTGCAGCGTCGGCGCGACCGCGACCGTCGTCTGGCTGGCGAGCAAGAGGGTGTTGCCATCGGGCCGCGCGCGGGCCACATAGGCGGCCGCGATCATGGAGGCGGCGCCGTTCTTGTTTTCGACCATCACGGCACGGCCACCCACCTGCATGTGCTGCGCCACGATGCGGGCCACGGTGTCGGGCGCGCCACCCGGCGGGGCGCCGACGACGATCCGGATCGTGCCCCCGGCCGGGGTGTCGGACAGGGCGGGGGCCACGAAAGCCAGCAGCGCGCTGCCAAGCAGCGGTGCAAGCAATCTGGCCAGCAGCCTGCGGGGGTGAGCGCCAGGTCTCGTCTGCATCGTTGTCTCCTCGCGGTATTGCCGTGTGCCGCATCGAAGCGGCGCCGGCTGTTGTGATGTGGAGCCAGTGTCCGGTAGGCGGATTGATATAGTCAAATATATATATTTAGTCATTTCATACATGAATATGTATGAACAACGGGGGTTGCATGAATAAACGCGAGATGGCGCTGTTTGAAGCGGTGGGGCGAACCGGTTCCGTCACGTTGGCGGCTGCGGCCACCGGGATGTCGCAGCCCGCGGCCAGCGCGATGCTGAAGTCGCTGGAAGACAAGTTGGGCTTTGCGCTGTTCAGCCGCGAGAAACGCCGGCTGGCACTGACCGCCGAGGCCCGCATGTTGCTGCCGGAGATCGTTCATGCGCTTGCTGCGATGGACAACGCCGAACGGGTGGCGGCCAGCATGCGGGGCGGGGCGCAGGCAAGGCTGGACGTGGGGGCGGTGGCGGCCGTGGGCGCGAGCATCCTGCCCGGTGCGATGGCGTGGTTGCAAGCCCGCGAGCCCGGTGTGCGCGTCAGCGTGCGTACGGACATGACGCTGGGCGTGGCGGGGCTGGCGGCCGATCAGCGTATCGATATCGGCATCGTGATCGGCTCGGCCGCGCTGCCGAACGTGGGTCAGCGCACGCTGGCGCGGTTGACCCTGCAGGCCGTGATGCCGGCCGGCCACGCGCTGGCGGACCGCCGTCGTCTCGCCTTGTCCGATCTGGCGGACATCCCCTATATCTCGCTCAGTCGCCACTTGCAGGTGGGGGCGCTTACGGCGCGGCAGTTCGAGCAGGAGCGGTTGCCCTTTCTGCCCGTGATCGAGGTGAATCAGTACTCGGCCGCCTGCGCCTTCGCGGAACGCGGCCTGGGCGTGGCCATCCTCGATAGCATGAGCGGCCTGTACGCGCGTCGACATGGGTTGAACGTCGTACCCGTCGATGTGGAAGGCGGTCTTGACCTTTCCATCGTATGGCCCCTGAACCGGGGACTGGGGCGCGTGGCGCGGCAGCTGGAGTCCGGGCTGGAGCACGAACTGTCACAGACCACCGAATAGGGAAGCCTGGCCTGCCGCCGGCAAGCTAGGGTTATCCGGGATTCTTTATGCTTAAACTTTTGTGAAGAATGAGCGGCACATGCGGGGCCGCCGCCGCGATGCGCAATCAGGGCGGTTCACCGTGGTGCGGCGCGTGACGCACCGGGCGCATGATCGCGGGGTAGAGCCCCCCTTAAGGAGAATTGCATGCTGCTGCGTAGACGTTGTCTGGCCGTGATGATGCTGGCGTTGGCGGGTTGGACAACGGGCAGCCATGCACAAACATCGTCTGCGGCGTGGCCCACCAAGCCCGTTCGTCTGGTCGTGGGGCTGGCGCCCGGCGGGCTGGTCGACGTGCTGGCCCGCACCGTGCAGCCGCACTTGGCCGAGGCCTTGAAGCAGACCGTCATCGTGGAGAATCGTGGCGGTGCGGGCGGCAATCTGGCGGGGGCCGAGGTGGTTCGCAATGGCCGCGACAACCATACCTTCCTGCTCAATCCGTCGACAACCGAATCGGTCAACCCGCTGATGTTCGCCAACATGCCGTTCGACTCGCAGCGGGACTTGCGGCCGGTTGCCCTGCTGGCCAACAGCCAGTTGTTCCTGTTTGTCCGGTCCTCGCTCGGCGTCAATACGCTCGAAGAGTTCGTGGAATACGCGCGCAAGCGGCCCGATCCTTTGAATTACGGGTCGGCCGGCAACGGCACAACGCCGCATCTGGCTGGCGAGCTGCTCAAGCAGGCCACGGGCATGCAGGCCACCCATGCGCCGTATCGCGGCGTGGCGCCGGCGATACAAGACCTGGCTGCGGGCCAGATCGATTTCGCGTTTGGTCCCGCCACGGTCTTTCCCATGGTGCAGGCGGGCAAATTGAAGGTGCTGGCATTGGCAAGCCGGCAACGCGCGGCCGTGGCGCCAGACATCCGCACCTTTACCGAGGCCGGCATTGACGGCGTGTTCGCGGACAGCCTGTTCGGCGTGTATGCGGCCGCGGGTACCCGCGATGATGTGGTCGAACGCATGAACGCCGAGATCAACAAGGTGCTGGCGCGGCCGGAGATCCAGAAGCGCTTTCTGGATGCGGGCGCCGAGGCAATACCGCTGAGCGTGGCCGACTATGCCGCGCGCGTGCAGGAAGAAAAGAAACTGTTCGCGCCGTTGGTGAAATCGTTGGGGCTGAAGGAGCAGTAGACGGAACTGGCCCCAGTGCTCAGCGCATCATGCGGGCTGGCCTTTCCGAATCACCACCGCGTCCAGCGCCACCGCGCCCTGTCCCTCGGGCAGCGCCAGCAAGGGATTGATCTCGACCGAGCTGAAATCCCCCGCTCTCGCATGCGCGAACCGGGATAGGGTGGCCAGCGCGTCGGCCAGGGCATCCACATCGCACGGGGGCGCCCCGCGCGCGCCCTGCAGCAGCGCGTATCCCTTGATCTCGCGAATCATGTCCAGGGCCTCATCGCGGCCAAAGGGCGCCAGCCGGAAACTGACATCTTTCAGCACCTCGACGAAAACGCCGCCCAGTCCGAACATGACCACGGGCCCGAACACGGGGTCGCAATGCACGCCAGCGATGCATTCCACACCCTTGGGCGCCATGGGCGCGACGAGCACCCCCTCGACGCGGGCGTCGGGGCGATGCTGGCTTACCGCGGCCATGATGTCCGCATAAGCCTGTCGCACCGCGTCTTCGCCCCGGATGTTGAGCTTGACGCCGCCCACGTCGCTTTTGTGCGTGATATCTGGCGAGACCACTTTTAGGACGACAGGAATGTCCTGGCCCGCCGCGCGAAGGTCGCCGGCGGCGCGCACGGCCGCGTCGGCATCAACCGCCAGCGTGCTCGGGGAAGCCGGCATGCCGGCGTCGCGCAGCAGTTCCATGGCCTGGATTTCGGTATAGGTTTCGCGCAGCGGCGCACGGTTAGTCGTGTCCGGGGCGGGATCCGCTTGCGTCGTTCCGCGGCCGGAATGGGATGCCATGGCGGCCACCGCGGCGATCGTGCGGACGGCGGCGCTGGGATCCGGGAAGACCAGGCAGCCCAGACGCTCCAGTTCGCGCCGCCGCGCAGGCGGGAACAGGGCGCTAATTGCAAGCGGCACGTCGGGATGGCGCGCCTGCATCTGCCGCGCGAAGGCTTCGAAGGTGGGCCACAGCGCTTCGGACGAGCCCGCGGCGGCCAGGAAGACAGCCAGGGCATCGTAGCGGCCATCGGCCAGCATGTCGTCGGCGGTGGCCAGCAGCAGCCCGGGTTCGGAGACGGCCTGGCCGGTGACGTCGACGGGATTGCGGCCGCTGGCAAACGGCACGCGTTCCAGCAGCCTGGCCTGCGCGTCCGCGGCCGGTTCGGGCAGCGTCAGTCCGCTGTCGGCGGCGTCGTCGGCCATCAGCGCGCCCACGCCGCCGGAAATGGTGAAGATGCCCAGGCGGCGGCCTTGCGGCGGGTGCTTCCAGGTGTCCAGCGCATAGCCCAGGTTGAAGAATTCCTCGATGGTGCGCGCGCGCAGGGCGCCGTACTGGCGGAACAGCGCGTCGTACACGGCGTCGTCGCCGGCAAGTGCCGCGGTGTGCGAGGCCGCGGCCTGCGCGCCGGCCTGGGTGCGGCCGATCTTGGTCACGACCACGGGCTTGCCGGCAGCGCGCGCCGCGGACAGCGCGTGGCGTAGCTTGGCGCCGTCGCGGCAGCCTTCCATGTAGGCCATGATGACGCGGGTGTGCGTATCGCCGGCCAGCCATTCGATGCAGTCGGCAACGTCGATGTCGGCCTCGTTGCCGGTGCTGATCCAGTGCGACAGGCCTAGGCCGCGCTCGCGCGCCATGCTGTAGGCGTAGGCGCCGAACGCGCCGCTTTGCGTCACCATGCCAATGCCGCCGGCGGCGACGATGCCGTTGGCGGGCGCGGGCGAGAACGTCGCGTAGACGTTGCGCCGCACATTCATGAAGCCCAGGCAATTCGGTCCCAGCAGGCGGATGCCGCGCTCGCGCGCGATGGCGCATAGCCGGTCCTGTTCGGCCGCGCCCTGCGCGCCGGTTTCGGAAAAGCCGGAGGTAAACACCACAGCCGCGCCTACCTGGCCCGGGCGGGCGCGTTCAAGCGCCTGCGCGGCGTGGGCTGCGGGCACCGCCAGAATGGCCAGGTCGATGCCCGCGTCGAGCGCGTCCAGGCCGGGCACGGCAGGCAGGCCAGCGATGGTGTCCGCGCGCGGATTCACGGGGACGATGCGGCCGCCGTAGCCGTGCTGCAACAGCAGGCTGACGGGCATCGCGCCGATCTTGCCGGGCGTGGCCGAGGCGCCGACGATGGCAATCCCTTGCGGATCGAAGAGGCGGGACAGGGAGGGGAGAGCAGACGGGTTCATGGATATCGGCGTTCAGGAGTAGCGGACGACACTGCGGCCGGTGCTGCCGCGTTCGAGCAGGGCGGCAAGCGCTTGCGGCAGCTCGCGGGGTTCGATGACGCGTGCGATCAAGTCCAGGTGCGCGGGGCGGTATTCACCGGCAAGCTTGTTCCAGACCTCGCGCCGCAACGGCATGGGGCTGTTGGCGTTGATGCCCAGCAGCTTGATGCCGCGAAGGATGAAGGGGATGACCGACGTGGGCAGCTCCGCGCCGCCCGCGTTGCCGAAGGCCGCGGCAACGCCGTCCGGTTTCACGCTGGCCAGCGCGTGGGCCAGCGGCGCGCCGCCCACGGAGTCGATCACGCCCGCCCAGCGCGCGCTCATCAGCGGCTTGATGCCGGCCGACAGATCGGGCGGGGCAATCACTTCGTGGGCGCCGAGCGCGCGCAAATAGTCCCCGGCGTCCGGCTTGCCGGTCATGGCGCAGACGCGGTAGCCGCGCTGGCTCAGGATGTCGATCGCGACGCTGGCCACGCCGCCCGTGGCGCCGGTGACCAGCACGTCGCCGCGCGCAGGCGTCAGTCCGCAGTGTTCCATCCAGTGCAGCGACAGCGCGGCGGTGTAGCCGGCTGCGCCCAGCACGGCCGCGTCGCGCAGGCCGATGCCCGCGGGCAGCGGCAGCACCCAGTCATGGCGCACCCGCGCAAACTCCGCATAGCCGCCGTCGCAATCCACGCCGATGCCGAAGCCGTGCACGACGACCTCCTGGCCCGGCGAAAGCGCGGGGTCGGCGGAATGCACCACGGTGCCGGACAGGTCGATGCCGCCGATGCGGGGGTAGTCGCGCACGATGCCGCCGCGTCCGGCCTGCGCCAGCGCATCCTTGTAGTTCAGGCCAGCATAGGCCACCTTGATGAGCGTGTCGCCCGCGGACAACTGGTCGGCGGTCAGCGTCTCGAATCGGCCCTGCGGCGGCTCGCCCGCCGCGCCGGCGTGCAGGCGCCAGGCCTGGAATCGGGGATTGTCCATCGTCGTCTCCATTGAGGCTCAGGCTTGCGCCATCAGCCGGCGCGCCAGCGTGGCGCGGTGCAGTTCGTTGGCGCCGTCATAGATGCGGAAAGGGCGCATCTCCTGCCAGATCATCGACACGGGCGTGTCGTCGGACAGACCCAAGGCGCCCATCATTTGCACGGCGCGATCGGCCACGCGGTTCACGGCGTCGGACACGAAAACCTTGGTCATGGCGCTGTGCTGCTTTACCGGCAGGCCCGCGTCCATGCGGGCCGCGCAATCCAGCGTCATGAGGCGGCTGGCATGCAGGTCGATGTGCGAGTCCGCGATCATCGCCTGCACCTGCTGCAGGTCCGCAAGACGCGCACCGAAGGACTCGCGCTGCGCGACATAGGCCTGCGCCGTCTCCAGTGCGCGGCGGGCGCGGCCGATGTATCGCATGCAGTGGGAAAGGCGTGCGGGCTCCAGCCTGAGTTGCGCATGGGCCAGGCCCTGGCCCGGTTCACCCAGCACGGCGTCGTCGCCTACCTCGCAGTCCTGCAGCAGGATCTCGGCATGTCCGCCGATCTGGTAGCCCGTGACCATGCCGATGTCGCGCACCACCCGGTAACCCGGGGTGTCGGCAGGCACCAGGAACAAGGTGGCACCGGTCTCGCCGCGTGCCAGCACCAGGGCAAAGTCCGCGCCCACGCCGCCGCTGATGAACTGCTTGTGGCCGTTCAGCACCCAGCGTGAACCGCGCCGCTCGGCCCGCGTGCGCAGCATGGACGGGTCGGAGCCGGCGCCCGGCGCCGGTTCGGTCATGGCGAAGCAGGCCCGCTGCTCTCCCCGCACCAGCGGCGCCAGAAAGCGCTCCTGCTGGGCAGCGTTGCCCAGACGTAGCAGCGTCAGCATGTTGGGCTGGTCGGGCGCGGCGCAGTTCAACGCCGCGGGGCCCAGAAAGCTTCTCCCGGCTTCTTCCAGCACCTCGGCCAGTGCGCGCCAGCCCAGCCCGAGCCCGCCCCACTGCGCGGGCAACTGGGGCGCGTACAGACCGGCCTCTTTTGCCCTTGCGCGCAATTGGGCGACACAACGGTCGAGTGCGGCCACGTCGCGCGCGATGGCCGGGGACTCGGCAGGTATCGCGACCTCGTCAACGAAGCGGCGCACCCGTGCGCACAGGTCCGGCAGGGCATCGCCCGCGTAGCGATCTTGCGTATCCGGCATGGTTTATTCCTCGATTTTGACGCCCGCCTGCTTGACGACGGCGCGCCATCTGCGGGTTTCGTCGGCGATGTGCTGCCCGAACGCTTCGGGCGTGCCGCCGGTAGGCTGCATGCCAAGGCCGGTGAAATAGCTGCGCACTTCGGGGTCGGCCAACACGGCGTTGATCTGACGGTTGAGCTGGCCGATCACGTCCTTCGGCGTGCCGGCAGGCGCCATCACGCCCCACCACGACGAGGCCGACAGCGGCACGCCCAGCTCGGCCAGCGTGGGCACGTCGGGCAGATCGGGGTTGCGTTTTTGCGCCGCGATGGCAATGGGCCGCAGCCGCTGCGCCTTGACCTGGGCATATACCGGGGGCAGGTTGTCAAAGCTCATCTGAACCTGCCCGCCGACCAGCGCGGTGGCGGCCTCGCTGCTGCCCTTGTACGGAATGTGGCGCAGCGCAATGCCCGTCTCGTGCGCGAACTGCTCGCCGGCCAGATGCGGGATGCTGCCCGTGCCGGCGGTGGCGTAGGTCAGGCCCTGCTGCGCGGTGGCGGCACGCTTGATGTCTTCCAATGTCCGCAGCGGGCTGGCCGCCGGCAGCAGCAGGTACACGGGCACATCCGTGGCCCCGATCACCGGCGTCAGATCCTTGGTCACGTCATAGGGCAGCTTGGCATACAGCACGCTGTTGGTCGCAAGATTGGCCGTGCCCATCAGCAGCGTGTAGCCGTCCGGCTGCGCGCTGGCCACGTAGGCGGTTCCGATCTGCGTGGCGCCGCCAGGTTTGTTTTCAACCACCACCGGCTGCCCGATCAGGGGCGCCAGTTTGCGCGCGATCATTCGCGCGGCGGTGTCGGTGCCGCCGCCGGCGGCGTAGGGCACGATCAGCCGCACTGGTTTATCCGGATAGGCGCCCGCCTGGGCGGCGCCCGTCGCGCTCAGCAGGACGGCGGCGCATAGCGCGCGCAACGTTCGAAAGCAGGGTTGCATGGCGGTCTCCTGGCGTCGGCCTATTGGATGCGGGTGCCTGTGGACTTCACCAGCTTGGCCCACCAGGCGGTTTCGTCGGCGATCTGCTTGGCGAACTCGGCCGGTGTGCTGGCCAGGGGCTCGGCCCCCAGCTCCTGGAAGCGGGCCCGCAATTGCGGATCCTGCAGCGCCTTGACCACCGCCGCATGCACGCGCTCGATCACCGCCGGGTCGGTGCCGGCGGGGGCCATCAACCCTTTCCAGGCCATCACCACGAAGCCCTTCTGGCCGGCCTCGTCAAAGGTGGGAATGTCGGGCGCGGCGGTGGCGCGCTGGTCGCTGGGCACGGCCAGCGCGCGCAGGCCGCCCGCCTTCACCTGGGGCAAGAGGGCGGGCATGTTGTCGAACATGAAATCGATGTGCCCGGCCACGAGGTCGGTGATGGCGGGACCGCTGCCCTTGTACGGCACATGCTCGGCCTGGATGCCTGTCTGCTGCTTTAGCAGCTCTCCGGCCAGTTGCGCGGGAGAGCCATTGCCCGGCGAGCCGAACGACAGCTTGCCCGGGTTGGCGCGGGCGTATTGCAGGAACTCCTGCAGCGTCTTCACCGGCATCGACTTTGTCACCACCATCAGGTTGTGCTCGCGTTCCAGGCAGGTGATGGGCGCCAGATCCTTGGCCGGATTGAACGGCATGTTGGCGTACAGGCTGGGATTGACGACGGTGGGCCCGGCGGCGGCCAGCAGCAGCGTATAGCCGTCGGGGGCCGCGCGCGCCACGAAGTCGCCGCCGATGTTGCCGCCCGCACCCGGCTTGTTTTCGACGATGACGGGCTGACCCAGGATGGGGTGCAGGGCCTCGGCCAGCAGGCGGCCCAGGATGTCGGTCGAGCCGCCGGGGGCGAACGGCACGATCAGGCGGATGGGCTTGTCGGGGTAGGCGGCCGCGGCTTGTGGCGGCAACGCCGCGCAGGCGAGGGCGGCGGCCAGCGCGCCGATCCATTTGGGCAGGTGCTTGTGCAGCATGATGGGAGTCTCCTTTGGTTTGGCGGGCCGGCGGCTTCTGGTGGCCGTGGTCCCTGGGTGCCCTAGCGGCCGGGCGTGTAGCCCGCCTGGGTCAGCGTGTGGCGGGCGATGGTCAATTGATGGATCTGGCTGGTGCCCTCGTACAGGCGGAACAAGCGCACGTCGCGGTAGAAGCGCTCGATGCCGTAATCGGCGATGTAGCCATAGCCGCCGTGCATCTGCACGCAGCGGTCGGCCACGCGGCCGCACATTTCAGAGGCGAAGTACTTGCAGATCGAGGCGTTCAACGTCACGTCCACGCCCGCGTCGCGTTCCCGGGCGGTTTGCAGCACCAGCGCGCGGGCGGCCTGGATCTCGGTCTGGCAGTCCGCCAGCATGGCCTGGATGAGCTGGAAGTCCATCAGGGGCTTGCCGAACTGCTGGCGTTCGGCCACAAAGCGCAGCGTGTCGTCCAGCATGCGGATGGCGGGACCGATGCACAGGGCCGCCAGATGGATGCGTTGCTTGTTCAGCACCTTCATCGCGGTCTTGAAACCCAGGCCTTCCTGGCCGCCGATGATGTTGGCCGCCGGCACCCGGCAGTCCTGGAAATGCACGGCCGACACGGGGGACCCGGCCTGGCCCATCTTGTCGTAAGGCTGGCCGGTGGTCAGGCCTGGCGTGCCGCGCTCCACGATGAATGCCGTGATGCCCTTGGCGCCGGGCGCGTCGGGATCGGTGCGCGCCATGACGGTGAACAGGCCAGCTAGCGGCGCGTTCGTGATGAAGCACTTCTCGCCGTTCAAGACGTAATGGTCGCCGTGGCGCACGGCGGTGGTCCGCAGCGCGGTGGCGTCGGAGCCTGCCTGCGGCTCCGTCAGGGCAAAGCACCCGGTCAGTTCGCCCGCCGCCAGCAGCGGCAGGTAGTGCGCCTTCTGCGCCGGGGTGCCGTCGGCGACCAGCGCCTCGGACCCGATGCCGGTGTTGGTGCCGACGCGGGCGCGCAGCGCCACGGAACACTGGGACAACTCCATCGCCGCCAGGATCAGCTCTTCGGTCGTCATGCCCGCTCCGCCATACTCCTGCGGAATGGAATAGCCGAACATCCCCTGTTCGGCCATGCTCTCGACCAGATCCTGCGGCACCTCATCCAAACGGGCGATCTCGGCCTCGCGGGGCGCGAGCTGATCGCGCACGTAGCGGCGCAGTGAATCGAGAAATTGCGGGAAACCTTCGGGGTCCCTGATCATGGCGAGTCTCCGTTTTATCGTGGGCGCTGATGCGTGCCGCGTCTTGTTCGAATCAGGCTAGCAAAAGGCCGCCGGATTTGAGACAAGTGTTTCGATATCTTGAACGGTATGAAAAGGGGGGCGCAGGCTGGCTGCTCTATCATCTGCGGATACGCGGTGCGCATCCCGAGCGCGCCGCACCAGGATCCCGCCCATGACCGCTCGCCCCGGTGAACACCATGCCGACCCCGCCTTCGCCACCACGCTGGCGCACGGCCTGTCGGTGCTGCAGGCGTTCCGGCATGGCGAGCCCGCACTCAGCAACCGTGAACTCTCGGACCGCACCGGCCTGTCCAAGGCCACGATTTCCCGCCTGACGACGACGCTGATGCAGCGCGGCCTGTTGCGCTACGACGCGGGGCTGCGGCGCTACCGCCTTGGCACGGCGGTGCTCTCGCTGAGCTATCCGCTTCTGGCCAGCATCAAGGTGCGTCAATTGGCGCGCCCCTTGATGAAGCGTCTGGCCGATGCGGCGGGCGGGTCCGCTTCGCTGGGCATGCACCACGGCTTGAGCATGGTCTACGTGGAGACCTGCCGCGGCCACGATGCCGTGTCGTTCCGACCGGACATCGGCGCCTTGCTGCCGCTGCTGCCTTCGGCGATGGGGCGGGCCTGGCTGGCGCAGGCGCCGCCCGGCGAGGCCGAACCCGTGCTGGCGGCGTTACGGCGGCACGATCCCGCCATCTGGCGGCGCCACGCGCCGGATCTGGCAGAGGCGCAACGTGATTACGCCGAACACGGGTATTGCGTGGGACAGGGGGATTGGCACTCGGACGTGCATGCCGTCGCGGTGCCCATGCGCACGCGCGTGGATGGCCAGACGCTGGTCTTCAATTGCGGGGTGCCGGTGACGCGGCTGCGGCCCGGCGACCTGCGCGGCCGCATTGCGCCGCGCCTGGTGACGCTGGTCAAGCGGGTGGAGAAAATGCTGGAGCAGCGCAATGACGCGTGATCCGGACCGCGAACTGACCACCACGCTGGCGCGCGGGATCGACATCCTCACGTGTTTCCGTGCCGACAGGCCCGTGCTGGCCAACAAGGACTTCGCGCAGCAAACCGGCCTGTCGCGCAGCGCGGTGGCGCGTCTGACGCACACGCTGGTGGAACTGGGGTTTCTGCAGCGCGAGGGCGAGCCGGCACGCTACCGCCTGGGCGCGTCGGTGCTGGCGTTGAGTTACCCCTTGCTCGCCAGCATGCAGATCCGGCAGCTGGCCCGGCCGTTGATGAAGCAACTTGCCGACCACGCGCGCGGCGCGGTGTCACTGGTTGTGCGAGACCGCTTGCAGATGGTGTACGTGGAAACGGCCCGCTCCAATGAGGCGCTGCAGACGCGGCCCGACATCGGCGCGTCGCTGCCGCTGCTGTCCAGCGCCGCCGGCAAGGCATGGCTGGCGCGGGTGCCGGACGAGGAACGCGCCGTCGTGCTGAACCAGCTGCGCGTGGCCGACCCAAGGCATTACGCGGCGCATTTTCCCAATCTGGCCGCGGCGCGCCGCGATCTGGAACGCAAGGGTTTCTGCGGCAACAACCAGGAATGGCGGCCGGACGCCTACGGATTTGCGGCGCCGCTGGGGCGGCCGTATCAATCGTTGTTATATGTCTTCAATTGCGGGGTGCCCACGCAGGACGGCCCTTACCGGGAGCGCGCGGCTGATATCGGCCCCCGGCTGGTTGCGTTGGCCAGAGAAACCGAAAGGCTGCTGGGGCTTGCCTGATTGGTGTGCGCTTGGTGTCCTTGGCCCATGCGGCGCACGAATTCTCGCTATCATCAGCGGCACCATGCCGACCAAAAATACTTTCCCAGCCGCCTGCGCCGCCGCCGTGCTGTGCGCATTTTCCATGTCCGCCATGGCGGCGCCGGACGCATCGCCTTCATTCGACTGCGCCCAGGCGCGCACCGGCGCAGAAAAAGCCATCTGCGCGAACCCGAAACTCGCAGCGCTCGATGCAAGCATCGCCAAGCGCTACAACGAAGCGCGCAAATCTCTGGACGCCATCACGGCCGAGGCCTTGTTGCGCGACCAGCGGTACTTCACCAAAGTGCGCGACGACGCCTTCGAGAAGCCTTTCGACAAAGACAAACCCATCGAGGAACTGGCAAGCCGCCTGAAGTACCGGGACGCGTTCCTCGCGTCGCTCGACTTGGCCGACCGCAAGGGCTTCACCGGCAGATGGCGCAACCTCTCCGGCGAGATCACACTCTGGAAGAAGCCCGACGGCGATATCTTGTATGAAGGTTCGGCCGCACAACCGCACGACGGGCGCTGGTCGTGCAACGTGGAAGCCACTGGCAAGGCCAAGGGCGAACGGCTGCGGGTCAAGAGCGTCGACACCAAGGGGTGGGTGCTGAACCTGCAACGGCAGGGTGACAGGTTGACCGTTGAGGAACTGCCGCCGGGTGCGGGTTCATCTGGTCCGCCTTATTGCGGGGTGAATGGGACCTTGGGGGGGACGTTTTTTCCGATACGTTGAGGGGGAGTGGAAGGAGTGCGTGGCGGTGAGGGCGGAATTGCGGGGACGGTAAGAGGTAGGGTAATTCTGGATGCTCTCTAGATTCAGCCAAGCCACTGCCGTTGGAACTGGCCGGTGACTGCCGATATTTGACATGGCGTCCTTCGGCCAAGGTAGCTCTTTCCTCTGACTGCTTTCGACCCTAGACAGGCCGTAAAGCCTGGTTCAAGAACTTCTCACAGAGCTTTTCGGCTCAGCTCGAACTTCGTCAACAGACGCTTGAATTCGGATTGCATCGTAGATGTTCAAATTAAACTGAGCCGCGGAGAGTTGGCATTTGGTCGAGCCACGGCTAATCGAGCGCCTGACCTGCTGCTTGGCAAAGCGCCGCTGTTGCTGCCAGCACTGCGCCGATAGAGTTCCACTTTGATTGTGCTGCCAAAGTCTCCCGCACTTCCCATCCATCGAATGTCACGCCAGAAAGGTCCGGATTCGTTCCCTTTTTTTCCGCCGCCAGACGGCGCTGCCGTATAGCACGCTCGCGAGATACCTTTACCTGGCTCGCGTAGATCCAAGCCGAGGCTGATGCAAAACCTGAAACGATTGAAATTAATGTCAAGATTCCCATGACTGCTTGTTCTCTTTAGGGAAGTGTTGGGTAGGTCATCCACAGTATAGGGATCAGCTTCAGCAAAAACGGTGACCCCTGTCTCCTCCTGGCCGAGAACTGTCCTTGTCGACCGGCCGATGACGACCCGAAACGGTCGGGCGGCCGTGACATAGCCCGGTACCGTTGCGCGGTCGACCTACGTGTGCCACCTCCGGCCTGCTGCGGCGGCCGACATCCAATTAAACCCTGACCGCCCACAGGACTTGCAGCACCGCTTGACCCTCACGTAACGTGATGGCCCAAAGTTTGGCCTGCGTATTCGAAGGAGGAAACATGCAACTGACCGTAGGAGAACTGGCAAAGCGTACCGGGCTGACCGTCCGCACGCTTCACCACTACCACGCGATCGCGTAAGCTCCCCTTTCAGGTAGGCACCAGCCGGTAGAATTTCGGAGCCTCCATGAGTCGGAGACTCCCTTGAAGAAAAGCAGATTTACAGAGAGCCAGATCGTTGCCGTGTTGAAGGAGGGCGAAGCCGGCATGCCGGTCGCCGAACTATGCCGCAAACACGGCATCAGCAACGCTACGTACTACCTGTGGAAGAGCAAGTACTCGGGTGTTCAAGTGTCCGAGTTGCAACGACTGCGCGAGCTGGAGGCTGAGAACGCCAAGCTCAAGCGCATGTTTGCTGACTTGGCGCTGGAGAATGCGGCGATCAAGGACGTCCTAAACCGAAAATCCTGACGCCGTCGGCCAGGCGCGAGGTGGTGGAACAGTTGGTGCAAGCCAAGCTTTCAATCACGCGCGCTTGTCAGATTGCCGGCCTATCGCGGGCGGCGTACTACAAGAGGCCAATGCCCGCATCTGAACGAGATGCGTCAGTCATTGATGCGCTCAATGCCATTGTTAGCCGGCATGGCCGCTGGGGATTTTGGAAATGCTTTTCCCGACTGCGGCTCGACGGCCGTTGCTGGAATAAGAAGCGCGTTCATCGGGTGTACTGCGACATGGGCTTGAACTTGCCTCGGCGCTGCAAGAAGCGGCTACCGGAACGGCCTCGGCAGCCGCTGGACCTGGCCACGGAGCCCAACCGCTGTTGGGCGCTGGACTTCATGCATGACGCGCTCTATTGCGGCCGACGATTCAGAACGCTGAACGTGATCGACGAAGCCAATCGGGAATGCCTAGCCATCGAGATAGGCGTGTCCATTCCTTCGGCGCGCCTGATTCGCGTATTGAGCCGCTTGATCGATTGCTATGGGCTTCCCGACGCAATACGCCTGGACAACGGCCCGGAGATGATCTCCGACGCCTTTACCGAGTGGGCCGCAGCCCAAGGCATTTCGATCCGCTATATCCAACCGGGAAAGCCGAATCAAAACGCCTTTATCGAGCGGTTCAATCGCACTTATCGCACCGAAGTTCTTAATGCACATCTGTTCGCCAACCTCGAGCAGGTTCAAGCAATTACCGACCGATGGCTGGTCGATTACAACGAATACCGCCCACACGAATCGCTGGGTGGCCTACCGCCGGTGCAATTCATGCCTCGGTTAACCCTTGCTCCGATCGTCTATCAGCCAGTGTCTACTTGACAGGGGTGCTTACGATCGGTTTGTTGACGCCTTCAGCGCGCGCCGAAAACGGCTATCGCCTGTACGGTCGCGACGAGATTGCCCGCCTGCATCAGATCCAGGCATTGAGTCGTTTCGGATTGGCGTTGGCGGAAATTGGCGCTTACCTGGACCAGCCCGGCGCGCGCTTGGCGGACGTGATCTCCCGGCAGCTTGCCATGCTGGACCGCCAGATACAGCAGGCCGCGCACCTGCGCGAACGCTTGGCGCAACTGCACGAGCAGCTGGCGGACGGCACGGAGCCTGAGCTGGCCGATTGGCTGAAAGCTTTGGAGATGATGACTATGTATGATAAATATTTTTCGCGAGAAGAACTGGCGCGTTTGCCCCTATACACCCGTGGGCCGGACGGCGACCCGGACTGGCTTGCGTTGGTCCACGAAGTGGAGCAGCTAATGGAGCAGGGCGTGGCGCCCGAGGAGGCTAAACCGCGCCAACTTGCCCATCGCTGGATGGAACTGCTGCTGCGCGATACCAACGGCGATCCGCGCTTGTTGGTGAAGCTGAACCAAATGCACGAGCAGGAGCCCGACATGCAGACGCACGTCGGCATTTCCAAAGCCATGCGCGATTATGTGCTGCGCGCCTTCTCGGAAAGCAAGCTGCTTATCTACGAAAAATATCTGACGCCGGACGAAGCACGGTTCATGCGCGAGCATTACTGCGACAGGATCTCGGAGTGGCCACCGTTAATCGCAGAGGTCCGGAACGCTATTGATGCGGGCGCGGCACCCGACTCGGAAACCGGCCGGGCGCTGGCGCGGCAGTGGTTGGAACTGTTCAGTTCGTATGCGGGCAAGAACCCGGCCACCCACGCCAAGTTCCGGCAGGCACTGATGACAGAGCCCGACTTGACCGCTGGCACATGGGCGGACGACGCGACGCTGGCGTTTGTCCGGCAGGCGATGGGGACGCTAGCGAAGTAGCCAGCCCCCTGACTTCCCGGCACCAGCCGGGCAAGGCGAATGGACAAGTGGCGAAACTCATTGCCGCCGCAATACGACAGCGTTGATGCCAGAGCACCCTTGTGGCATCGGTCATGTAAGATTCCGTTCGTTGCTGGGGAGCGGTCTTTCGTGGTGGGCGATGAGGGGCTGCCGACGTTCACTGACCCTGCAACATCCGCCAAAGCAAAAGGCCGCACTAGGCGGCCATTGCTTTGGACGCACGGCGGGGCCGCGCCTTCGAATCCGCAAGGCGGCCATCGGTGCGATCCGGCAGCTTTCGACCGAGGCTGTGTGAAAACTCTTTGACGCCGCTACGGTGATCTAGATAGAGTTTGGTATCTCGATCCCGGGAGTCGACATGCCCCGATTCATCGAAGGTCAGGACCGGCAGCAGGTAGCGTTGATCCCGGAATGCCTGGATGACTTCATCGCCGACGACAACCCGGTGCGCATAATCGACGCATTCGTCGACGAGCTCAACCTGGCATTGCTCGGATTTGAGAAGGCGGCGCCAGCAGCTACCGGCCGCCCGTCGTATCACCCGGCCGTGCTGCTGAAGATCTACATCTACGGCTACTTAAATCGGGTCCAGTCCAGTCGTCGACTCGAGCGAGAGTGCCAACGCAACGTCGAACTGATGTGGCTGGTCGGCCGTCTGGCACCAGACTTCAAGACCATCGCCGATTTTCGCCGTGACAATGGCTCGGGCATTCGCAACGTTTGCCGGCGGTTTGTTGCCGTATGCCGAGATCTCAAGCTATTCAGCCAAGCCCTGGTTGCCGTTGATGGAAGCAAGTTCAAGGCAGTCAACATGCGCGACAAGAACTTCACGGCTGCCAAGATAGACAAACGTCAGCAGCAGATTGAGGAGAGTATCCACCGCTATCTGGCGGCGCTCGACACAGCGGACCGGACGCAACCTGTCGAGATCGAGGCCAGGACCAATCGGCTCAATGACAAGATCGAAAGTCTGCGCAAACAAATGCGCACGCTGGATGACGTCAAGGAGAGGCTCAAAGACAGTCCAGACGGTCAGTTGTCGGTGACCGACCCGGATGCCCGCTCGATGGCCACCAGCGGCCGGGGCTCGGGGATGGTCGGCTATAACGTGCAGATGGTTGTCGAAGCCAAGCACCATCTGATCGTCGCGCACGAAGTGACGAACCGAGGACATGACAGGGACTCATTGGCATCGATGACACAAGCCGCGCGGGAGGCGATGGGCAAGAAGCGACTGCGTGCGATTGCCGATCGCGGCTACTACAGCGCGCCTCAGATCAAGGCATGTGCAGAGACAGGTATTGATGCGATCTTGCCCAAACCCACGACTTCCAATGCCAAGGCCGAAGGCCGCTTCGACCGTTCGGACTTCATCTACATCGCGAAGGACGATGAGTACCAGTGCCCTGCGGGCCAGCGCGCCATCCACCGGTTTACGCGGGAGGAGAATGGTCTTCAATTGCGGCGCTACTGGAGCAGTGCCTGCCCACAATGCGCGATGAAGGAGCGATGCACACCTAGCGCGTATCGGCGCATCAGTCGATGGGAGCATGAGCCCGTGCTTGAGGCGGCGCAGCGCCGTCTAGACCGAATGCCAGATGCGATGAAGGTGCGGCGGCGCACGGTGGAACATGTGTTCGGCACGTTCAAGCATTGGATGGGCTATACGCACTTCCTGACTCGTCGCTTGGGCAATGTGAGCACGGAAATGAGCTTGAATGTACTGGCCTATAACCTCAAGCGGGTCATGCAAATCCTGGGCTACCAGCAGACCATGAAAGCGGTGCTGGCGATGGGCGGCTGAGCCCTTCATGTGGCCCATAACGCACCTCAGGCCCTATCCGGGCCGCCCAAACGGCCTTGAGTGAGCCCCGCTTCGACAAATCGAAGTGAAGACCGCCCAAGGTGATGCGGACCAGGCTATTGCGCTGTAGCTGGCAGGACGAAAAGCGTTTCCACACAGCCTCGACCCATTGCAGCCCTGCAATCCGCGTAAGCCTGAGCCTACAGCGTGGTGAAATCGGTCATTCTTAGTCAGCTGCTTCTGACACGCTCCCGAAATGGGCTAGCGCCAAATAAAAAGGCAATCAGTCGGCACGCGGGTCTGCCCCAGTACACTACCTGTCAATTAACTCCAACTTCGCCGCGCGGTATTGGTCATTCCACCAACGCACTAGTTCAATATGCTGCGGGTGAGAAAGCCAGGTCACATTGTCGTCGGCTTGCGGATCTCCCCCGAAAACTAGCGGCTTTATGAACCACCGTACCTTCCCGCCAAGGCCGGGGTCCGACTCAAGTTCCTGAATGGCAGGCGGTTCGAATCGGGAGAGATACTCGGCATCAAGCGGGACAGTAGGAATCGTAAATGTGGTCCCCGACAAGTCTCTGACAATGAAATCCTGCCATCCGCGCAACCCTACAAGCGAAAAGCCGGGCAAAGTCGAATCAAGCTCGCAAGTTTTTGCGAAAGCCTGCGCTTGGTCGAGGGAAAAAAAGACTAGGTAGTCGTCGCCGTACCAACCCTCCTGCATGCATTTCCTCACATCTAAACTAAGTACACCCGGCTACAACCGGGCTTTTCCCGCAATAGTCTGGGGTGCTGCTGCGGCGGCGGAGTTGTCGCGGCGCCGGCTCTATTAAAATTTTGTACTAGCCCATCCGCCAAATAGGCGAGGTAATCGTCGACGCTAAAGGCTTTTCCATGGTTCGATTAACTAGCCGCTGATGGGGATCTTCGTTTCGGGCACTTGGCCGCTGACCATACCGTGTGCCGCATGGCACCCATAGAGGTCACTCAAGAAGCTGCCCATTAATTAATCTTGTATGCAATCGGAAGTGGCTAATTGTCGACGATCTGGATGGCTATGTCGAACGGCTGAAACTGGCCGATTGCGGCCGTTGATTAACGTCCGCATCCGGCCCGGTGGACTCGAAGCCACCTCTGAAGGGAAAACTGGTGAGCCGTGTCCGATGCTCGCTGTCTGGAGACGCCAGACCTCTCAGATTCGGCGGACTGCGCCGATCACTTGGGAGCGACAGTGCCCATCAACCCCAGATCCCCAAACACCGCGCGCACGATCTTCATGCGCGCAGCGGCATCCTGTTTCTTCTTGACGTCCACGTTAAGCGCGAAATAGAAAACCTTGCCCTCGCGCTCCAGGTAGCCCACCAGCCATCCCGTCTGCTGCGCACCAGGTTCGCCAAGTCCGGCCCAACCCGTCTTGCCGCTCAAACGGTAGTCAGGCGTCTCTTCCAGGACAAGGATGTCTTTGGTCATCTGCACGGTCCGCTCGGACAGGCCGAATTGATTGACATAGAACCGGCGCAGGAATTCCACCTGCTCGTTTGCGGAGATTCTGAGCCCACCGGTTAGCCAGAATTTGTCTATACCACCAGAAATGTCTCGATTTCCGTAGTTGAACCGGTCGACATAAGCCTGCATTCGTTCGGCGCCGATGCGTCTGGCGATTTCCTGGTAATACCAGACGGCGGAGTTTTGAAGCGCCGATTCAAGCGTATGGTTTTGCGCCCATGCCGCCGGCCACCATGGCTGGCGAGGGTTGCGCTTGCTGTCCCACTTGATTTCGAAGTCCTTGCCTTTCGCGACGCCTGCTTCCAGCGCGATAAGCGAGTTGGGAATCTTGTAGGTGGATGCGGGCAGATACCGCTTGTCGGCCCTGGCCTCGTCGTAGCGCTGAAATGCGCCGGTCTGTCCGTCAAGCAGGACGAACGTGCCCTCAACTTGTTCCTCACGGAATCTCGCGCCGATATCGACCTGCGGTAATTCGGCGTGCGCGCCGGCGGACGCGAGCAACGTCATCAGCAGCGGAAAGGCGGCTTTGGCAAACCGACGAAATTTCGAATTCATGTTATCTCCGTGATTGTCATGCGGGATGCATGCGGCCGCCAGAATATGCGTGGGGTCCATGAGCGCCAATCAAGGTGCCGTAACGCCTGTAACATGGCGGCATGACTCAGAACATCCAAATCGATTTGGACCGTCCACTGCTTGTGGACGGCAAGCCTGCGCGGTATCAGTCGGTTTGGCTGCTGCTAAGGGTCTGGTACGCGCAGCAGACGGGTGAGGGGGCTGTGCCCGGGTCGTCATTGCAGGCCCGATACCCGGGGAACGCCAACTTGCGCATGTTTGTTTCCCGCGCATTTCGGGATTTCGCGGCGTGGGGCGTGGAGGTGGGGTGGGGAAGCGCCATTGACCTGCCGCCTGCGCTGCTCAATGCGTCACGGCGCAGCCAGGGACCATTCTGGATGACGCAAGCGCAGGCAGATAGGGTGCTGTGCCGTCATGGTGCGGCGCCGGCAAGCCTGGACCTCGTGGCGAACTTTCTCGGACTGAGTGGGCAGGTGCCCCCGCGCGCAGATCTGCTGCAATACGTGACCCAGGAGGGGGATTACTGGAATCACCTGACCCAGGCCATGCGGCTGGCCCGAGATGGCATGGCGACAACGGGCATGAATTGGGCGGCGAGTTATCGGGCCGCCGATCGTACGGCGCTGGACGACTTTCAACGAGCGTTGGCCATACTGAAAGAGAGTCTGGCATGGCGTCGTCACGGTAACGTAAGGCGTAGCGAGGCCGCGTTAAACCGGCTGGGAAAAATTCTCCAGTCGGAGGCCGTCGGTCCATCCATGCCGACCTTGTCGGCAATGGCGTCGGTTGCCACAGCCTGGAATAGCTATGCGCGCGGGGATATCCGGCAATCCCATGCCGGGCTGGACCGTCTGGCGGCAGACCAGTTTCTGGCGCCGGTCATTCGCTATAACCCCCGCGTACGATTTGAGTATCTGAATCTGCGTGCGCTGCTGCACAAAGGCAGCGCGCTTGAAGACAAAAGCGCGGATCGAGTCCTCAGAATGAACGAGGCGGAGAAAGCGATTAGCGCCTTGTCGCAAGCGCTGCAGGCCGCTTACGAGGCGGACTCTGTCGAGGCTGCCCAGGATGTGGCGGCAAACATCGGATGGACGTTGTGGCTGTTCTGGCAGCAGCGATTGCTGGCTGTCATCAACGACCAGGACGTTCATTCGGTACAAGGAACGTCGCTACGCTGGCTGGGGCTGTCGGAATGGATATGCGACCGCTTCGGCGTGGGCGGCAGTTCTGCCTGGAATACGGTATTCGTGCTCCGCATCGCGCGTGGCGGTTGCGACGACAGGAGCGGGGACGTAAAGCGCTTTCAATCGCAATCGCCCCTTCCGGTAGAAAAAATGCTGGAGGCGGTCAAGCCGTTTGAAGCCGCCTTTTCGCGTGCCAAGGGCTACGCGGACTGGTCGAATGTCGCGGCGTTTACGCTTGAGGAAAATGATGCGGGCCGGGTTTTCTATGGGGCTCATCAGGTGGCCAACCTGCTGCTTGAATTTGTGTGGTTTCGCACGCACAGCAAGGGGCTGAGTCGTGAGGTGTTTGCGGCGGTGGAGCGGCTGGCGCACATCGTCCAAGGGTTGGGTCCCGGCCAACGACGCTTTTTCAGGGAAAGCCTCAAGGCATTGCCGGAGCCGCTGCAGATCGCCGCAAAGGATGCGACGGCTTCGCGCAACGGCAAGATGCCGGCGTGATTGGCGTTCGTCGCATTACTCCTCGCGCAGGCACCCCAGAAATGCCGCCGTCAAACTTGACTCGGCCTGTTGCTGCGCGGCAAGGATATAGCGCGAGAACACGATCGTCGGCGAAAACGGCAAGCTGGTGACGCCGGGAATCTTCAAGGTCCGCATCACAAGCGGATTGACCACGCTTACCCCAAGCCCCATCGCCACCATGCGACAGATCGTGGCCGCGTAGGGCGTATCCAGGATGAGCTTGCGGCGATCGGGCGCAAATGCGGCATCGATCGCGGCACGCGTGCCGTCGCCCTGGGTCAGCGAGACAAACGGTTCATCATCAAGGTCGCCGGCATTTACCCGTCGCTTGCGCGCGAGGCGATGCCCATTGGGAACGATGCACACCCCTTCATCCTCCGCCCAGAGATTCACGGCGACCCCGGGCGTATCGGCCAGATATGAGACCAGGCCCACGTCGCAATAGCGCGTTGCGGTCCACTTGGCGACGGTGGGCGAGTCGCCCGTGTGAATCGAGACCGGCACGTCGGGGTAGTGTTGCCGGAACTTGCGCATCACTTCCGGCATGACGCTCATGGCGATGGAAGGCACGGCGCCGATACGCAGCGTGCCGGGGCCCACTTGCCGAATCAGACGCGCAGCATCGGCCAACGCATCCATGCCAAGAAATGCGCGTTGCACTTCCCGGTAGAACGCTTCGGCTTCCGGCGTGGGAATCAGTCCGCCCGGCCGGCGTTCAAACAATCGAAATCCGGTAGCGGTTTCCAGTTGCCCGATGACCCGGCTGATATTGGACTGCGAGGTGTGGAGCTCACCCGCAGCCAGCGTCATGGAACGCGTCAGCATCACCACGCGAAACGTCTCGATGTGCTTGAACTTCATTCGTGAATCCCCCGTATGTGAGTCGCAGCATATCAAAACTGCATGCGTAAGCCGAATACTGTCATTTGACGTAATGTCGGTCGATTTTCATACTCCAGCCATACATCGGATCGGGCGCCTTGCACGGGCAACAGGAGCAGGAAGATCATGGAATCGAAGGTCAGTCGCAGATTGCAGCAAGCCACCGCGCAGGAAGTCTGCGACCACATATATCTGCCGCGGTTGAATCGCGAGTTCGGTAGTGGCTTTGATTACCTCTCGGTTATCAATCAAGCGCATCTGCTGATGCTGTTGCGCGCGGGCCTGATGCCGCGAGAGCCGGCCATCAGCCTGGCCCGCGCGCTGCAGCGAATGGAGCGCGATGGCGCCGCTGCGGTGCCGCTGGACCCGCAGCGGGAGGATGCGTACTTCAATTATGAAGCCCACCTCATGGGCCTGGCGGGATCGGAAGTGGGCGGCCGCCTGCATGTGGCGCGCAGCCGCAATGACATCCTTGCCACGCATGACCGGTTGCGAGCGCGCGACGCGGGCTTGAACGTGCTTGACGCGCTCAATGCCGTGCGAGAGGTCGCGATATCCCGCGCCGAGCAGTATGCCGGCGTGGTCATGCCCGGCTACACCCATCTGCAATCCGCGCAACCCATCACCTACGGCCACTATTTGGCCGCCGCGGCCGATGCCCTCGCCCGCGATGCGGCCCGCATCGAACAGGCGTTGGCGCATATCGATGCCTGCCCGTTGGGCGCTGGCGCGCTGGCGGGAACGACGTTTCCCATCCAGCGCGAAGAGACCGCGCGTCTGCTGGGCTTTTACCGCTGCGTCGACAACTCATTGGATGCCGTGGCGTCGCGGGACTTTGCCTGGGAACTGATGTCGGCGATGACCATCGCCTCGTTGACCTGGGGAAGAATCGCGCAGGACTTCTATGTGTGGGCCACCCCTGAGTTCGGGCTCATCAATTTTCCGGATCGCGTGGCCGGCACGTCCAGCATCATGCCGCAGAAGAAGAACCCGGTGGTGGTCGAGTATCTGAAAGGCAAAACCAGCCACCTGATCGCCCTGTTCACCGCGTCGATGACCGCCGTGAAGGGCACGCACTTCACGCATAGCGGCGATGGCAACAGGGAGAGCATGCGCAGCTTCTGGGAATCGGCCGACGAGTGCGTTCGCTGCCTGGCGCTTTTCCGGCTGGTGCTGGACGCCGCAGAGCCCGTCGAACAGACCATGCTGCGCAGAGCGAAGACCGACTTTTCCACGGCGACCGATCTGGCGGATGCGCTGGTGCGTGAATCGGGGCTGTCGTTCCGGGAAGCGCATCACGCGGTGGGCGCCGTGGTGTACCAAGCCATTGAAGCCAAGCTGTGTGCCGATGAGATTACCGTCGAGATGGTGAACGCCGCGGCGTCGGAACAGACGGGACGCGACATCCATCTTGATGCGGCAACCGTTCAACGTTGTCTGGATCCGCAGGCGAGCGTGCAGGCCCGTTCCGCCTATGGCGGCCCCGCGCCTGCGCAAGTGTCGAAGCGCATTGAAGACCTGCGCCGCGCGCTGGCTGGCTCCCGGTCCCTGGCGGCATCCCGGCGCGAGGCGATTGCCGCGGCAAGGTCCACGTTGAAGAAAGAGATCGCGGTGCTGGCGATGGCACCGCTGGACTAAGGCCGAGTCGGGATCACGGCTTTCCTATTCTTATTACACAAGGGGTTCCACCATGAAGCTTGCCATCACGATTGCCGCCGCCTCGGCGCTGGCATTTTCTTCTGCTGCGATTGCGGATGCCTATCCGACAAAGCCGATTCGGCTGATCATTCCATTCGCCGTGGGCGGCAGCACCGACAACCTGGGCCGCGTGCTGGCGGCGCGCCTGTCGGAGAAGCTTGGCCAGCAAGTGGTGGCCGACAACCGTCCGGGCGCGGGCGGCAACATTGGCACGGACCTCGTCGCCAAAGCGCCCGCCGACGGGTACACGCTGTTGTTCGCCACCGAGGGCACGTTGGGGATCAATCCTTCCCTCTACAAGAAGCTGCCGTTCGACCCGGAGAAGGACTTCACGCCGATCGCGCAATTTGCCAGTGTGCCCAACATCCTGGTCGTCAATCCCAAGGTGCAGGCCAAGACAGTGGAAGAACTTGCGGCCTACGCCAAGAGCAAGCCGGCCAGTCTGAACATGGGCTCGGCTGGCAACGGTACGACCAACCATCTGTCGGGAGAGTTGTTCCAGTCGATGACCGGCACGTCCTTCACGCATGTGCCGTACAAAGGAAGCGGCCCCGCGATGGCGGACTTGTTGGCCGATCAGATCCAGTTGATGTTTGACAATCTGCCCGGCTCGTTGCCGCACGTGAAGGCCGGCAGCCTGCGAGCGTTGGCCGTGACCAGCGCCAAGCGCTCACCCTTGCTGCCGGACGTGCCGACCATGGCCGAGGCGGGGGTGCCCGGCTATGACGTGGAAGTGTGGTTTGGCGTGGCGGCGCCCAAAGGCCTGCCGGCGCAGACGTTGGCCACGCTCTCCAAGGCCATCACCGAGATCTCCCAGGAGCCGGCGACGATAGAGAAAATCCTGAACATTGGCGCCACGCCGCTTACGTCCACGCCCGCTGAGTTCGGCAGCCGGATCCAGGAGGCCCGGATCAAATGGGCGCCGATCGTGGCGCACTCTGGCGCCAAGATCGACTAGGACCCCTTGGCTACATCACCTTCACCGCCCGTCCGATGAACTGGATCGGACCGGTCGGCTTGCCGGTGGGCGAGCCATTAGGCGGTTCCAGCGTCAGTTCAAACAACTGGTTAGCCTCCAGCGGGGGCAGCTTGTCCAGGGGGATGCGGACAGGCTCGCCGGGTTTGATCAGGCCCAGCGACACCGGGCCGGCCCAGCCGTCCGCCTTGGTCCAGAATTCCAGCGCGCGATCGGCCGGCACCTGCATGGCCGCAATCGGCACCAGTTGCACCTCGCGCTGACCCGCGCTGGCCTGCACCACCCAGCCTGGCGTCTGCGATTGGGGCGCTACCAGCACCACCATGTACTGCACGGGACCTGGCGTTTGCGCTGGCCGTAGCGCCAGCGTGCCGGCCAGGACCAATGCGGCGGCCAGGCCGCTGGCGGCTGCGCCGCGCCAGAAGAAGAGGCTATCCCACCAGCCCGGGCGCGTGGGCTGGCCGGCTTGCCGGGCCGCGTGCTGGCGGTCCAGCGTTTTGGCAATGCGTGGCCACAGGCCGGGCGAGGGCTCGATCGGCTCGGTCAGGCTGGTCAGCGGCAGCAGGCGCGCTTCCCAACGGTCGACGGCGGCGCGCAGGTCGGCATCGTGCGGCAGGCGGGCGTTGACTTCCTGACGGCGTGCGCCGGACAAGGTGCCAAGCACGTACTCGCCGGCCAGTTCGTCCAGGTTTTCGGGGGGGACTGTCGGGGCGCTCATGCCAGGCATTCCTTCAGCGCTTTCAGGCTGCGTTTGATCCAGGCTTTGACGGTGCCCAGCGGCGCGCCCAGGCGCTGGGCGATTTCGCTGTGCGACAGGCCGTCCACGTAGGCGTGCAGCACACAGTTGCGGCGCACGGGTTCCAGTTGTTCCAGGCAGGGGCCGATGCGGCCGGCGCTGTCGCGCCAGTCGAAGGCCTCGCGTGTGTCGTGCCAGGCGTCGATCGCTTCGCGTGCATCCAGCGCGGCGGCGGTGTCGTCGTCGACGGCGGTTTCATGGCGGCCGTCTCGCACGGCGTTCAGCGCCAGGTTGCGCGCCACGCTGTAAAGCCAGCCACGCGCCGAGCCGCGGGTGGCGTCGAAGCTGCCGGCCCGGTTCCAGATATTGACGAAGGCATCGTGCACGATGTCTTCAGCGCGGGCGCGGTCACGAACGATGCGCTGGGCGACGCCCAGCAGCCGCGGGCCTTCGTGGCGGTACAGGGCTTCCAGCGCCGAGCGGCGCCCTGCGGCGCACTGCTCGAGGGCTGCTTCGTAATCGAAATCCGGAACAGGTCGGTTTGGCATGCGCGCGGGGGCGGGGGGTGAGGGGCACGGACCGGGCTGGCAAGCCCCGGCAGCGGCGGCGGGTCCGGGCACATGTTACCGGACTCCCGCCGCCTTGGCCCGCCTGGTGTCAGTTCGCCTTCCAGAAGATGTAGTCGGCCTGGTACGACACCTGGCTGCGTTGGCCGGCCTGGGTGCAAGGCTTCTGAGGCGCCACGCCGCCCTTGAGCGCCGTGCGCTGGATGTAAGCGACGCCAGTCATGGCGCCGGCGCCCATGGCGGGATTGGCCTTGACCAGTTGATAGGGCAAATTGCCCGCGCCGGCCGGCGCCACGGCGACCTGCGTGCCGGTCAGCTTGGAGCCGTCCGCGGCCTCCCAGGTGGCGGGCGGGCCGTAATAGGTGCCGACCTGCTTGCCTTGGCGGTCTTTCAGGACCGCCTTCGGACCGGCGAACACCCATTCCATTTGATCCTTGGCGTCGGCCTTGGCGCGGCATTCGTAGGTAATTTCGCCGGTGCCCACGGTTTCCCAGGCCACTTTGTGGCCGGCGGGCACCTGGACGCTGGCGGGCAGGGCGTCTTGCGAGGCGGCCATGGCCGGGGCTTGCAGCATGCCGCAAGCAGCCAGCAGGGCGGCGGTGAAAAGGCCGGTGGCGGGGGTGGGGCGAGTCGTCATGAGCGGTCTCCTGCGCAAAAGGAATTTGCGGATACGGCGCACGGAATGTGCGCCGTTGCAGGTACTACACGCGAGAGACGCGATTGGATGCAGGGCGGCGGAAATTTTTTACGGCGGGCTTGGGGCTTTGCATCCGGATCGGACTGCGCGACAGCCCCACCGCTGAAAACCGACCACTGCCGCGGCCTTGCACTTTCCCTCGACGCCGTTCAAAGTTCGGGCAGCACGCCGACCCTTCAAGAAACTTGAATCATGACTCCACGCCAGCTCCGTTATTTCCTGGAAATTGCCCGTAGCGGCAGTCTGTCGCTGGCGTCGGGCGCGCTGCGTATCGCGCAACCCGCGCTTAGCCAGCACGTTGCCGTGCTGGAAGCGGAATTGGGCGTAGTGTTGTTCGAGCGGCATGCCAAGGGTGTCACGCTGACGGCGGAGGGCAAGCGGTTGCAGCAACGGGCAGCATCCATCCTGGATCAGCTCGAATCGCTGAAGACGGACGTATTGGGCGCGGCCGAGAGTCCACGGGGACCGGTGCGCGTATGCCTGGCGCGGTCGTTGGCGCAGGCGGTGGCCGCGCCCTTGATACGGCACGTGGAACAGGAGTATCCCGACATACGGCTATTGCTGTCATCGGCGCTTTCCAGCCAGGTGCGCGCAGCGCTGCAGACCAGGCAACTGGATGTCGCGCTTATGCCAAATGCGTTCGAACTGCCCGGCTTGTATTGCAAACCGGTCTACGAGGAAGGGTTTTCGCTATTCGGCCTGGAAGCGCTGTTCGATCGGCCCGGAAAGACGATCGCATTTTCCGCGATCGGGTCGCGACCGCTGGTGGCGCCGGACCGCGACCACGATCTGCGTCGGCTGATTGAACGCACGGCAGTCGATCTGGACTGCCCGCTGAACGTGAAGTACGAAATCAATGATCCTGAATTGAATTTTGCGCTCGTGCGGGGGGGAGTGGCTTTCGCCATTCTGCCCGACAGCGCAGGTCTGGAATTGGGGGTGGCCGCCCAGGCCATGGGAGAACGGCGTCTGGTGCGGCCTCCCATAACGCGGACGCAATCCATTGTGCGCGTGGCGCAAAGCGCGGCTGGCAGCGCGGTGCTGGCCGTGGAGCAGGCACTGGAAGTCGTGCTGCGCACCTTGGTGCAACGCGGCGTGCTGCGCGGAAAATTCATATATGAAAAAACTTATATAAAGCGCAGATAAATAATATTTGTCTTCACGTCTGGCGCAGCCGTACGCTACCTCCAGAATGGCGCCAACAGAGACGCCGATACGGAGACAAGCATGCAAGTCCGACGCAGACAATTCCTGGGCGCCTTGAGCGCTGCCGCGTGCTGTAGCGTGGCGCCGATCAGGCGGGCGCTCGCCAATCCCCCCATACGTATGCTGGTCGGCTTTGCGCCGGGCGGAGCGGCCGATCTCGTGGCGCGTGCGTTGGCCGAAGGCATGCGTGCATCCGGCCACACCACCATCGTCGAGAACAAGGGGGGGGCGGGCGGACGTATTGCGGTCGATTCGCTGTTGAACTCGGGCGCTGACGGCAACTCCCTGCTGTTTACGCCGTCCACCAACCTGACCCTGTATCCGCACCTTTTCAAGGAATTGAATTACACGCAGGCGGATTTCACGCCGCTGGGAACGGCCAGCCGATTCGATTTCGCATTCGCCGTGGGCGCCAATAGTCCGGCCAGAACGATTCAGGAATATTTGAGCCTGGCCCAGAAGGACCCGCGCATGGCTGTTTACGGTACGCCCGGCGCGGGCACGGTCATGCATTTTCTGGGCATCATGCTGGCGAACGCGAGCAAGATTCCGTTGGTTCCCATCCCTTATAAGGGTGGCGCGCCAGCGCTCGCCGACACGGTGGGCGGAACCTTGCCCGCACTGATCACGACGCTGCCAAACCTGATTCCCATGCATAAGTCGGGCAAGATCCGGATCCTCGCCACAACGGGGGCCGCGCCCTCGTCCGCGCTGCCGGACGTGCCCACGTTCGCATCCGCGGGATATCCCTCTCTGACGGTTGCCGAATACTTCATGTTGGTGGGAAACAAAGGCATGGCCGGCAGCCAGGCGCAAATCCTGGCGCAAGCCACGGCCGACGCGGTGGGCTCGCCAGCGTTCCAAAAGGTCATGCAACAGCAATTCTTCGAACCAAAAGTGACTGCGCCCGCGGCCCTGAAACAGCAGCTGGAACGCGAAGATGCGTTTTGGGACCGCGTTGTCAAGGACAGCGGCTACCGCCCCGAGGCTTGAGGCGGCGCAGGCCCGGCCGGCCTCTATCAAGGAAACGTAATGAAAGGCAAGAACGTCGTCGTCATCATGTCCGATGAACACAATCCCGCATTCATGGGGTGTTCCGGGCATCCATTCATCAAGACTCCAAACCTGGACGCCCTGGCGGCGCGCGGCGCGCGGTTTCCCAACGCTTACACGCCCAGTCCAATCTGCGTTCCGGCACGCGCCGCGTTTGCGACCGGCCATCGGGTGCACCAGACCCGCCACTGGGACAACGCGATGCCATATGTGGGCGATCCGCAAGGTTGGGGCCATGTGTTGCAGCAGCGCGGCATCAACGTCGAGAGCATAGGCAAGCTGCACTACCGCAATGAAGAGGATCCCGTTGGGTTCGACGCGGAGCATATTCCCATGCATGTCGTCGGCGGGCACGGCATGGTGTGGGCGTCCATTCGCGATCCTTACTTGCCCGTTGCGGGGCGCAAGCGCATGCTTGGCGACCGCATTGGCATGGGCGAATCGCCTTATACGTCCTACGATCGCTCGGTCACGGGGCGCACGTTGCAATGGCTACGCGCGGCGGCTGAACGCGGCCAGCCCTTCGTGTTGTACGTGGGACTGGTTGCGCCGCACTTCCCTTTGATCGCGCCGCAGGAGTTCTTCAGCTTGTACGACGCGCGCCAGATTCCTGAGGCCAAGTTGCATCCAAAAAATGGCTACGAACGTCACCCGTGGGTGCAGGCCTATGCGGCGTTCGAGCGCAGCGAAGAGACCTTCCAGGACGAGGACGAGCGCGTGAATGCTTTCCTGGCGTATTACGGGTTGTGCAGTTTCCTGGACAGCAACGTTGGTCGCATCGTCGATGAACTGGCCACGCTGGGGTTGGCGGATTCCACGCACGTGGTCTACACATCGGACCATGGCGACAATGTTGGAGCCCGTGGTTTGTGGGGAAAGTCCACGCTGTACCAGGAGAGTGTGGGAATTCCCATGATATTGGCCGGCCCGGACGTGACGTCCACGATTTGCGAGACGCCGGTGGATCTGCTCGACCTGTATCCGACGCTATTGCAGGCGGTGGGTGTGGACCCGTTGCAGCACATGGGGTCACGGCCAGGGAAGTCACTGTTCGCCATAGCGGCGCAACCGGCGGACAAGCGCCGCGCCATCCTGAGCGAATATCACGCGGCAGGCAGCAACACTGCGGGATTCATGTTGCGAAAGGGGCCTTGGAAGTATCACCACTACGTGCGCTTCGAGCCTGAACTGTTCAACCTGGACTCGGATCCCGGGGAACTGCACGATCTGGCAGGCGACCCGGCTTATTCCGACGTGCTGGCGGACATGAAGGCCGCGCTCTACGCGATCTGTGATCCGGAAGACGTGGACCGGCAGGCCAAGGCAGACCAGGCTGCGATGATTGAACGCCTCGGTGGCGTGGATGTGGCCTCGACGATGGGCGCAAGCGGGGCAACGCCCGCACCCAAGGCGCAGAGGGCAGCATGAACGTCGAGGACCGTTACCTCAAGGACTGGAGTGGCCTGACGCGGGGCGTGCCTCGTGTGGTGCACAGGCCCGTGACCACGGATGAAGTGGCCGCCCTGGTTCGACATGCCGATCAGCAAGGCCTGAAGATAACGATCCAGGGCGGCCTGACCGGTCTGGCGGGCGGCGCGGTGCCGGCCGATGGCGACGTGGTCATCAACATGGAGCGCATGAACCGCATTGAATCCATCGACGCGGTTGAGGGAGTCATGCAGGTGCAGGCCGGCGCCACCTTGCAGCAGGTGCAGGAAGCAGCCGCTGAGGCCGGCTGGTTTTTCCCGGTGGACCTGGGTGCGCGCGGCAGTTGTCAGGTGGGTGGCAACGCGGCGACGAACGCGGGCGGCTCGCAGGTCGTGCGCTATGGCACGATGCGAGATTCCGTTTTGGGACTGGAAGCGGTGCTGCCCGATGGGTCTGTGGTGACATCGCTGACGCGTCTGGTCAAGAACAGTTCCGGCCTGGATTTGCGGTTCTTGTTCATCGGGTCCGAAGGCACGCTGGGCGTGATTACGCGACTGACGTTGCGATTACAGCCCGATCCCGGTGCGCCGGCCACGGCGTTGGTGCAGGTGCCGGACACGCCATCCATGGCATTGCTGCTGCGTCAATTGAAAAAGACGCTCGGTCCGCAACTGACCGCTTATGAATTCATGTCGGCAGAATTTTTGCGGCACGCCAGCGGTTTGGCGGGCGTAGCGCTGCCGTTGACCGGCGATGCGCCTTGGAATGTGCTGATACAGGCCAGTGGACTGGCCGGCATGGATCCGCAAGCCGCGCTGGAAAGCGCACTGGAACAGGCGCTCGAAGCTGGCACGATCAGTGATTGCGCGGTGGCGAGCAGTCTGTCCGACGCGCAGAAATTCTGGCGGTTGCGGGAATGCATTCCGGAATTGCTGACGGCGCTCAAACCAACGGTGAACTTCGACTGCGGCTTGCCCTGGGCCGAGATGGCGGGATATGTGGCCGAGGTCGAGGCCGCGCTGAAGCAGCGATATCCGGATGCAGCGCATTTGTTCATGGGGCACCTGGGCGACAACAACATTCATATCCTGACGGGGCCGCACGCCCAAAGCGAATGGCTGGGCGTTGAGGAAATCGTGTATGGCGCGTTGCGCGGCCGGCAGGGAACGATCAGTGCCGAGCATGGCATTGGGTTCTTGAAAAAGCCGTTTCTGGGGTATACGCGCAGCGACGGCGAAATCGCATTGCTGAGGCGCTTAAAGCATGCGCTGGACCCCAATGACACGTTGAACCCGGGACGTATCGTCGACTGAGCGGGACACGGAGACTTTCGACGGGTCACCGCTCAGCTTGTGCGAACCCGGCGCGATGCCGGGTCTTCACATGGGACTGGATCTGCTCTCGGCAATGGCGATCAGCAGCGCCCGGTATTCAAGTCCGCAATCAGGTTGTTGAAATCCTGGCGCAGGCTGTTGGCGTCGTTTTCGATCGTCGGGCGCATCATCTTGAACGCGCCGGTGCGGGCGGCGTCTTCCTTGTAACGGCCGTTGTTGGTGTGCTCAAGAATCTGGCGGCCGGAGGCGAGGAAGCTGTTGACGTTCATCATCATGCCGCTGCAGCCCTTGGGGTCGGCTTCGCGCGTTTTCTTGTCAAAGCCCAGCGCCATTTCGTTCATCTTGTCCAGCTGCTGCTTGAACGCTTCCTGGTCGGCGCCCAGTCCCTGGCCGTCGAACACGCCCGAGGCCTTGTCCATCGTGGCCTTGCCGTAATACACCATGCCGGCGCGGTAGTAGGCGACCGTGTCTTTCTTGGCCTTTTCGAAGGCTTCCTTGGTGTTGGCGGTGTCCTTGATCGAGATGCCGCGGTAGAAATTGTTTTCGGCTTTTGCGACGTCCGTCAGCGCGGCGACATAGGCCGGGCTTTTCTCGCGGGCCAGTGCGCCGTTGTCCGACAGGAAGGTCTTGGCTGCCGAATAGTTTTGCAGTTCGGTGCTCAGCGGCGCCAGCTTGCCCAGCGCGTCCGAGAACGCCTTGGCCGGTGCGTCGATCTCGGCGATGGGCGTCGGCATCGCCAGCGCGCGGTCGAGTTTTTCCTTGGTGCGCAGAATTGCCGTGTCGTTGCTGATGACAAAGTCCTTGAGCGGCTTGCCGCTCTTGAGGGCCGGGACGGCATGGGTCTCGTAGCGGTCCAGCGCCTGCGCGAACGTCGTGGAGATGCTGTTCGCGGTATCGACGTACAGGTTGTACTTGATGATCTCTGCCTGAGCGGTGGCCACCTCGGGCGCCTTCGCTTCCTGTTTGGCGCTATCGTCGCCGCACGCGGCGAGCGCCACCGTGAAGATCAGAACTGCGGAGATGCGCAGGGGGCGCGGCATAAACATCTTTGTTTCCTGTCGGGGGGTGGTTGTGAAGGGGACGGATGATATTCCCTTCGATTTCCCAACAGGCTACAAAGTCATTCAAAGCTGTCACAAGAGTTTGCAGCGTTTGGTGTCCGGATTCAACTCCGCCACCTCAGCGCAGATGCACCTGCGCCTTCAGCGGCTGAATCGTTCGGCCGCTTCCACGATGCGTTGCGCGAGCAGCGCGGCCACGGGCTGGCGGATGTCGGAAGGACGTTCAACCAGTCCGATCTCGCGAAAGAAGGTGGCGTCGCCCAATGTCTTGACGACGACTCCCCGTGGCAGCGATAGCGCTTTGCTTAGCGGAAGCAGCGCAACGCCCACGCCCTTGCGCACGAGTTGCGCGATGGCCTGCAGTTCATCCAGTTCAATCGCTTCCTTGGGCGTGATGCGCGAATGCCGCAGGAACTGATCGACGAGTCTGCCGCCGAAGGAACCCCGGTCGTACCGAATGAAGGGCTCGTTTTCCAGCAGATCGAGCCACTCGCGCTGCCCGTGCTTGCGGGGAGCCAGCAGCACGAACGGCTCGCTGAACAGCACGCGCCAGCGCAAGTCGGCGGGCAGGGCGAAGGGGGGCTTGATCATCACCGCAATGTCCACTTCGCCCGAGTCGACCTGTCCCAGCAGGTTCAGCGACAGGCCCGGGACCAGCCGGATGCGATAGCCGGGGTTGATGCTCCAGAACTCGGTCAGGGCATCGGTCAAAAACGTTGTTTGCGCCGACGCGATGGAGCCGACCCGGATCAGGCCGGTCTTGGGGCTGCTTACGTTCTTGCCGAACTTGGCGTAGACGGACATCACCTCTTCGGCAATGGCCAAGGCTTCGCGGCCATTGCTATTGAGGTTTGCCGAACGTCCCGTGCGGTCAAAGAGCGGATAGCCCAGTTCTTCTTCCAGGCGCTGGATCTGCGCGCTGACGGCGGACTGCGTCAGACCGATGTGAGCCGCCGCATTGGCGAATGTGCCGTAACGCACAACGGCCATGAAAGTCTGGAGTTCTCGCCGCATGGTGGCCCTTGGTCGCTGTGGGGTCCGGATCAGCGCAGGTTGTCAGGACGCTGAATCGTCTGGACGAAGGCGCGTGCGATCCTCGCGCCCGCCGCATCGGCGTCGTCCGCGTGCAGGGCGCGGTCGGCATCGGCCTGGGATTCAAGCCAGCCGGGCGCGATGCGATCGACGCGTTCCTTGTTGCTGCTGGTCCAGCGCTGCACCACATCGCCGCTGGCTTCGAAGTGAAACTGCATGCCGTACGCGGCGCGGCCCACGCGAAAGCATTGATTCTTGACCAGGCGGCTCTCGGCAAGCAGCGCGGCGGAATCCGGCAGCGTGTAGGTGTCCACATGCCATTGAAAGCTGACGAAACCCGGCTGCAACTCGGCAAACAACGGGTCCTGGCGCCCATCTTCCGTCACGGTAAGCGGCGTCCAGGAGAACTCCCGGGCCACCCCGAGCAGGTTGTCGGCCCCGTAAGCGCGGGCCAGCACCTGCGCCCCGAGGCAGATGCCCAGCACGGATTTGCCAGCATCGCCAAACTTGCGCATCAGCGCCGCCAGTTTGGGCAGGTAGGGATGGAGTTCGTCGTCTCGCGCGCTTGGCCAGCCGCCCGGCACGATCAACGCATCGAAGTCGTCCAGGCAGATGTCGCCCAGCCCATCGCGGTGCGCGCGGAACCAGGTGATTTCGGCATGGGCGCTTTGCAGCGCGCTCAACAGCAGCCCAAGCTGCGTGTCGTCCATGGTCTCGATGATTGCAACGCGTGGCGCCATAAGGGGGATCGAAGGGTAGAGGTGGGACGCAAGACGCCGGCAGCCCTTGCAGGTCAGACCGGCGAAAAGAAGGATAGTAACGGCACGCCTTGATATCGGGGAGGCCGCGCTGAATGGCTCAAGCCCCGCTTCGGCTCATTTCAGCGCGCTTTCTACGCATGGCAACGCCAAGGGCGGCGACGGACAGCGCCAGCGGAACGAATGACACCCACAGCACGGTGTTCCAGCCGAACGCCGACAGCAGGCCCCCGGACGAGAACGATCCGATCGCCATCAAGCCGAAGACGATGAAGTCGTTCAGGGACTGGACACGCGTTCTCTCCTCGGGCCGATGGCATTCCAGCACCAGCGCGGACGCGCCCAGAAACCCGAAGTTCCATCCCACGCCGAGCAGGACCAGTGACCACCAGAAGTGCGCGACATCGATACCGCCCAGGCCCACCGCGGCCGCGACCCCAATCAACATCAGGCCCATGGTCGCGACCCGTCCCGCACCAAAGCGCGATATCAGTCTGCCGGTGAAAAAACTTGGCGCGTACATGGCAATGACATGCCACTGCAGTCCCAGATTGGCGGACTCCTGCGAGTGGCCGCAGATGTGCATTGCCAGCGGTGCGGCCGTCATGAGGAAGTTCATGAGCATGTAGGAGACGGCACCGGCGATCACTGCGGCGATGAAGCGCGGCTGCAGCGCAATCTCGGAAAGCGGCCGCCCGCCTGCGACCTCCGCGGCAGTGGGGGCGGGCAACCTGACACCGATAAGAATGAACGCGGAAATCGCTGCAACCGCTGCTTGCGCCAGAAAGGTGGCGGCAAACATGTGCGGCGGCCACAGGTTCATCGTGCCGTTGACGAGCTGTGGCCCGACGATCCCGGCCGCGACGCCGCCCGCCATGACCAGGGATAGCGCGCGCGCCCGTCGCTTGGGCTCCACGCCGTCCGCGGCGGCGAAGCGGAACGACAGGACGACCGCAGCATAGACACCGCCGAAGAACGTAGCCAGGCTGAACAGCCAGAAGCTTCCGATCATGACCGCCAGTATCGCCAGCAGGCCGGTGAGCACGCCAGCGCCGGTGCCCAGCAGAAAGGCCGCGCGCCGGCCGTGGCGCCTGGCAACGGCGCCCATGGGCAGCGTGCATGTCGCCATGCCCACCACAAAGATGGAAATCGGCAGCGTCGCGAGCATGGGCGTCGGGGCAAGCGTATTGCCGACGATGGAGCCCGTTGCATAGACGACCACCGAATTCGCGCCCGCCAGGGCTTGGGCGGCGGTCAGTCGCCAGATGTTGCCTTGTTGAACACCTTCGGGCAGAACAGCGGGGCGGTCATGCGCGGAAGCGGCGCTATTTTTTGTCATTATGATCAATGGCGTTACGTTGAGGTGGCATTACAACTCAAAGTTACGAAGGCGATCTATCGACAGCCTGCCAAGTTATATAGAATCGGCGACATATGAAAGCGCTCGTGCCGTGGGAAGCCATTACCGCGCCGCCAGATGTCCTGCCGCCTTTGCCAATGACCATGAGGGTGCAGTCCATCGGCGCGCGGAATTATTTCGCCGCGCATACGCATGAATGGAACCAGGTGGTCTACGCGGTATCCGGTGTCCTCATGGTGACGGCAGACGGGCATTCTTTCGCCATTTCTCCGAATCAGGCTGCGTGGATTCCGTCTGGAACCGTGCATAGCGTGGGGTCCTTTCTTGGCGCCGAATACCGCAGTCTTTGGCTTGCCGATCACCCTGGTGGGACGCTTTCCGAGGGCGGCGTGGCGGTGTTTGGCGTATCCGCCCTTTTGAAGGCGCTTGTCGTCGAGGCGGCGACGCTTCAAGGCAAATCGGACGCGGATGGGTATTTCGGCCGGATCTACAGACTGGTGCTCGACCAGCTCTGTCGTGCGAGCCCGATTTCATTGATCCTGGCATGGCCGACCAGCCCCCCCTTACTGACCCTTTGCGAGACCTTGTACAACCAGCCGGCCGACCCCAGAAGCCCGGACGACTGGGGGCGGGATCTGGGGATGTCGGGCCGGGCACTGGCCCGCAAGTTCTTTGCGGAAACCGGTCTCACGCTGCGTGATTGGCGTCGCCGGCTGAAGTTGTTCAGAGCCATCGAGCTATTGGAAAACGGTCTTGATGTGACGCGGACCGCATTGGAACTTGGCTATGGCTCTACGTCCTCGTTCATCTTTGCGTTCAGGTCTGAAATGCAATGCAGCCCGATGGCCTATGTGCGGTCACGGGCGCGGTGACGTGCGCCTTCGCCCTTCAAGGTTCCGTTACCTCTCCTGGACTTGAACCGACTTAGAATCGGTCACCAACTTTCGATTGAGGGGAGCCAGCCATGGCGGGTAATGCCAAAAAAACCTTGCTTGCAGGCATCTCATGTGTGTTTATCGCGGCCAGCGCATTGGCGGCGCCGCCAGAGGGAAAGGGCAAACCCGATAACGCTGGCCAGGGGCAAGGGCAGAGCAAGGGACGCGGACAGGGCAGCAACGGAAATGCTTCCGGAAAGGGCAACGCCGGTCACGGAGATGCGCCTTCCAAGTCCAACGATGCCAGCGTCACGCTGCGTTATGCGGGCATCACCGTCTCCACCGCCAGATCGTACGCGCAGGAGTATGGCCTGTCGGGCTACGGTCAGCTGCCGCCGGGTGTCCGCAAGAACCTCGCCCGTGGCAAACCGCTGCCTCCCGGAATTGCGAAGAAAATGGTCCCCGGTCCGATGTTGGCCCGGCTCCCCGCCTATCCCGGGTATGAGTGGAGGGTGGCCGGATCGGATCTCGTCCTGGTCGCGGTTGCAACCGCCGTGGTCGCCGATATCCTGATCGACGTGTTCGATTGAGGGGCCACATGCGCCGTTGCGGCGGGCCGGTGTCCACCACGCCCGCGCCCCGGACTTGCCTGTATCATCCGCTGCAAGACATCCGTCCCCCGAGCGCCGTATACCGCCGCGCGGCCTGATTGCCAGTGACCCCGGATAGCCGCCATGCCCGACCCGCTACGTCTGCAGGCTTTGATACAGGAGTGCGCCCGCGGCCAGGAGTCCGCGCTGGCGGAACTCTATCGTCAGACCTCCCCGCATCTGTTTGCGCTTGCCGTACGTATATTGCGGCGAAGCGACTGGGCGGAAGAAGTCCTCCAGGACAGCTTCATCAATATCTGGCGCAATGCCGCCCGCTATTCCTCGGAGCAGAGCCAAGTCATGACCTGGATGACGCGCATCGTGCGCAACCGCTGCATCGACCTGCTACGCAGGCCGGACCTGGAACGCCCCGACGCCGACGGCGCGTTGACGCAGGCCTGGGCCGATGACGCGCCCGGCCCGTTCGAGCGGCTGCAACGCGATCAGGACGGCCAGCGCCTGGCGGACTGCCTGAAACAGCTCGAGGGGCAGCAACGCACCGCCATCGCGCTGTCCTTTTTCGACGACCTCAGCCACAGCGAGATCGCCCGGCGCCTCCAGGCGCCGCTGGGCACGATCAAGAGCTGGGTGCGGCGCGGCATGGACCGGCTCAAGAGGTGCCTGTCATGAACTACAGCAATCCTCAACTGCGCGAGCGGCTTGCCGCCGACTACGTGGCCGGCGCCATGCGCGGTGGCGCGCGCCGCCGTTTCGAGGGCCTGATGGCCGCCGACGCCAACCTGCGCCGCCAGGTGCGCGACTGGGAAAACGATATCTATCCGCTGTTATGGTCGCTGCCGCCGCGGGTTCCCCCGCGCCGCGTGTGGCGCGCCATCGAAGCGCGCCTGAAACCCGGCGGCAGCCACGGCTGGCAGGGCCTGACGTTCTGGCGCGTGCTTAGCGGCGCGCTGGCGGCCATGCTGGTGGCCGGCGTGGTGGTCTACCCGATGCAGGTCGACCGCGCCGCGCGCACCCAATTGATGGCGGTGCTGCAAAGCCCCGAGGCGCAAGCGATGCTGGTGGTGCGCGCCGACGAGCGCGGCGGCCTGCATGTGCATGCCCTGCAGGATCTGGCCTCGCGCGCCGACGGCAAGGCGCTGGAGCTCTGGGTGATTCCCCCGGGGCAAGCGCCGATATCCGTCGGGGTCGTGGCGCCCGATGGCCAGACGGCGCTGCCGCGCGCGCAAGGGCTGGAAGGGGTGCAGACGCTGGCCATCACCCTGGAGCCGCCGGGCGGCTCGCCGTCGGGCAAGCCCACCGGACCGGTCATCATGAAGGGCGACGTGCTCAAGATCTGAGCGGTATCCAAAGCGGGCCGCACCGCTTGCCGGGGCGCATTTGGCCGCGAAGTGCCGGCGCGCCCTCCTGTCCGATGGCGTCAGCGTGTTGCTGATGCGCGCTGCGCGTAAGGGTTTTCACCTACGCATCCGACGCAGCGCCGGGACCGTATATGCCCATACGTTTCCCACAGGACAGCATGATGCGCTCCGTTCTTACCGGCTGGACCGCTTCGATACGACGCTGGGTCGATACGCAGGCGCAGGATGCGCCGGGCGGCGACCCCGATCGCATCGACTGGACCCGCGCCTTGCCTTTCGCCTTGTTGCACGCCGGCTGCCTGGGCGTGCTGTGGACCGGCGTGTCCCCAGCCGCGCTGGCGCTTGCGGCGGCGTTGTATGCCGTGCGCATGTTCGCCCTGACCGGCTTCTACCACCGCTACTTCTCGCATCGCACGTTCCGCACCTCGCGGGGCATGCAATTGGTCTTCGCCGTGCTGGGGGCCTCGTGCGCGCAGCGTGGACCGTTGTGGTGGGCGGCCCATCATCGTCATCACCATCGTCATGCCGACGATGCGCAGGACCTGCATTCGCCGCGCCGCCATGGTTTCTGGTGGAGCCACATGGGCTGGTTCCTGACCCGCCGCGCCTTCGCCACCGACATGGCGCGGGTGCCCGACCTGCGCAGCTACCCCGAACTGCGCTGGCTCGACCGCTTCGACGCGGCGGTGCCGCTGGCGCTGGCGTTGGGGTGCTACGGGCTGGGCGCGCTGCTGGCGCGCGTGGCGCCGGGCCTGGGCACCGACGGGCCGCAGATGCTGGTGTGGGGCTTTTTCATTTCCACCGTGGCGCTGTTTCACGCCACCGTCACCATCAATTCGCTGGCGCACCGGTACGGCAGGCGGCGCTACGACACCGCCGACGACAGCCGCAATAACGCCTGGCTTGCGCTGCTGACGTTCGGCGAGGGTTGGCACAACAACCATCACTTTTATCCGGGCTCGGCGCGCCAGGGCTTTCGCGCCCGCGAGATCGACATCACCTGGTACGGCCTGCGCCTGCTGGCCGCCGCCGGCCTCATCTGGGATTTGAAGGGCGTACCGGCCTGGGCGCTGGCCGCCGCCAAGGAGTGAACATGCGCATCGCCATCATCGGTTCGGGCATCTCGGGACTGGTCTGCGCCTGGAAGCTGGGCCGCGATCACGAGGTCACGCTGTACGAGGCCAACGACTACCTGGGCGGGCACACGCATACGCACACGGTCGAACAGGACGGGCAACAGTACGCGGTTGATAGCGGATTCATCGTCCACAACCCGCTCAATTACCCGCATTTCACGGCATTGCTGACGGAACTGGGCGTGACGTCGCAGCCCACCACCATGAGCTTTTCGGTGCACAAGGAGGCCAATGACCTGGCCTACAACGCCACCTCGCTGGACACGCTGTTCTGCCAGCGGCGCAACCTGGTATCCCCACGCTTCCTGGGCATGGTGCGCGACCTGATGCGCTTTTACCGGGAGTCGCCCGCGCTGCTGCGCGCGCCGGAGCCAGGCCCCACGCTGGGCGAATACCTGGCGCAGCACCGCTATGGCGACGCCTTTCGCACCGATCACCTGATTCCGATGGCCTCGGCGCTGTGGTCGTCGCCAGCCTCGCGCATCCTGGAGTTCCCGGCGCGCTACCTGGTGCGGTTCATGGCCAACCACCAGATGCTGCGCATCAGCGGCCGTCCGCAATGGCGTGTGGTGCAGGGCGGGTCGCGATGCTATATCGACGCGATGCGACAGCGGTGGACGGTGCGCGAGCGGCTGAACTGCGCCGTGCGCGCCGTCAGGCGTCTGCCGGGCGGCGTGCAGGTGGCGACGCGCGAGGGCCTGGAACATCACGACGAAGTGATCTTCGCCTGCCACAGCGACCAGGCGCTGTCGCTGCTGGCCGACCCGACGCCGCAGGAACGCGAGGTTCTGGGCGCCATCACCTACCAGGACAACGACGTGGTGCTGCACACCGACGCGCGCCTCTTGCCGCGCCAGCGCAAGGCGTGGGCCGCCTGGAACGCTTACGTGCCGGCCGACCCCGAGGCGCCTTGTTCGGTCAGCTACTGCATGAATCTGCTGCAGGGCATCACGTCGCCGCGGCCCTTCATCGTGACGCTGAACCGCAGCGATGCGATCGATCCCGCGGCGGTGCTGGCGCGCATGCGTTATCACCACCCTGTCTACACCCACGAATCGGTGGCCGCGCAGGCGCGCCGCGCCGAGATCTCGGGACAGCGGCGCAGCTGGTATGCGGGCGCCTATTGGGGATGGGGCTTTCACGAAGACGGGGTGGCGAGCGCGCTGGACGTGGTGCGCGGCATCCAGGAACAGCCGGGGGTCTGGGCGCGGGAGGCAGCATGAACCTGCAAAGCGCCGTCTACGAAGGCCGGGTGACCCACCGGCGCCACCACCCGCATGCGCACGGCTTTGGCTACCGCATGGCGCAGCTATACCTGGACCTGGACGAAATCGGCCAGGTGTTTCAGGACCGCTGGCTATGGTCGGTGGAGCGGCCCAACCTGGCGCAGTGGCGCCGGGCCGATTATCTGGACGCCGCCGAGGGCCTGCCGCTGGCGCAGGCGGTGCGGCAGCGCCTGCGCACGCAGTTGGGCGACGTGCCGGCCGGGCCCATCCGGCTGCTCGCGCATCCGCGCTATGCCGGCTACGTCTTCAACCCCGTGAGCTTTTATTACTGCTTTGAAGCCGACGGCCGCACGCTGGCGGCAATCGTGGCGGAGATCACCAATACCCCTTGGAAGCAGCGTCATTGCGTGGTGCTGCCCGCCGCCGCCGCCGAGCGCGAGGGCGGGGCGCTGGCCTGGCGCTTTGACAAGCGCTTTCACGTGTCGCCCTTCATGCCCATGGACTGCGCCTACGACTGGCGCTTCAACCTGCCCGCCGACGACCTGCGTGTGCATATGCAGGTCAGCCGGGAAGGCGTGGCGCAGTTCGACGCGCACCTGAGCCTGCAACGCCGCGCGTTGGACGGCGTGGCGCTGGCGCGCGTGCTGTGGCGCTATCCGCTGATGACGCTGCAAGTCGTCGGCGCGATCCATTGGCAGGCGCTGCGCCTGTGGCTCAAGCGCAATCCCGTCTACGACCATCCCCGCACGCCCAACGGAGAACCGCAATGAAACCCATGACGTCCTCGGAACATGCCTCGATCGCGGCCAGCCGCCCCGCGACGGCGCTCGACCGCCTGTTGCGTCAGCGCCTGTTCGCCAGCCTGGCGGCGCTGGACCACGGCCAACTGCTGATCGAGGACTGCCTGGGCAGCGCCACGCTGGGCCGCGGCGAGCCGCTGGTGCGCCTGACCGTCAGCGACCTGGGGTTCTACCGGCTGGTGGCCGCGCAAGGCAGCGTCGGCGCGGGCGAGGCCTACGGCGATGGCCTGTGGCGCTGCGACGACCTGGTCGGGCTGGTGCGGCTGCTGGTGCGCAACCGCGACACGCTGGACGCCATGGAATCGGGACTGGCGCGGCTGGCCGGCTGGGCGTTGCGGCGCTGGCATGCGCGCAATGCCAACACCCGCGAGGGCAGCCGCCGCAACATCGCCGCGCATTACGACCTGGGCAATCCGTTTTTCTCGCTGTTTCTTTCCGGCGACCTGATGTATTCGTCGGCACTGTGGGCCGACGGCGACGACACGCTGGAGGCGGCGTCCCATCGCAAGCTGGACGCAATCTGCCGCAAGCTGGCGTTGCAGCCGTCGGACCGCGTGGTCGAGATTGGCAGCGGCTGGGGCGGCCTGGCCATCCACGCCGCGCGCCACTACGGCTGCCATGTCACCACCGCCACACTGTCGCGCGAGCAGCATGACCTGGCGGTCGAGCGGGTGCGGGCAGCCGGGCTGCAGGACCGCGTCAGCGTCGTGCTGCGGGACTATCGCGACCTGCAGGGCCAGTACGACAAGGTGGTGTCGGTGGAAATGATCGAGGCTGTCGGCGCCAATTTCCTGGAAGCGTATTTCGCCAAGGTCGCCAGCCTGCTCAGTCCGCATGGCCGCGCGCTGATCCAGGCCATCACCATCGAAGACCACCGCTACGAGCAGGCGCTGGCCTCGGTGGATTTCATCAAGCGCCACATCTTTCCGGGCAGCTTCATTCCGTCCATCGAGGCGATGCTGCGCGCCAAGACCCGCGCCTGCGACCTGGCGCTGGTGCACCTGGAGGACTTCGGCCTGTCGTACGCGCGCACGCTGCAAGCCTGGCGCGAGCGCTTCCTGGCGCGGCAGCCCGAGGTGCGGGCGCAAGGTTTCGATGCGCGCTTTTGCCGCTTGTGGGAGTTCTACCTGGCGTACTGCGAAGGCGGTTTTCGCGAGCGCTCCATCGGCGTCGCGCACCTGCTGCTGACGCATCCGCAGGCGCGCCCCGATGGCGAGCGCTGGTTGCGGGAGGAAGCATGATGCGTTTCTGGGCCAACCTGATCGGCTACCAGCTCGTCTGGTTCAGCGCCGTCATCGGCGCCGGCCGCGGGTTGGCCTGGCCGGGCGTGGCTGCTGCCATGGTGTTCGTCGCGGCGCAACTGGCGGTCTCGGCGACGGCGCGTGCCGACTTCAGACTGGCGGCCGCTGCCGTGCTGTGCGGCCTGGTGCTGGAGGGCACGCTGTCCGCGTTGGGATGGGCGCGTTACGCGGCCGACGCCTGGCCCGCGCCGCTGTGGATCCTGGCGTTGTGGGCCGCCTTTGCGCTGACGCTGAACCACTCGCTCGTTTACCTGCGTTCCCGGCCGTGGCTGGCCTGCGTGTTCGGCGCGGTGGGCGCGCCGCTCGCCTATTGGGGCGCTGCCCGCGGCTGGCAATCAGTGCATTTTGAACCGCCCGCCTGGCGCGCCACCGTCGCGCTGGCGGCGGGCTGGGCGTTGGCGTTGCCCGCGCTGACGGCAGGGGCGAGGCGATGGACCCGGGAGGCATCATGACGATCTGGCAACAATGGTCCACCATCGCGATCGTCATGATCGCCGCCATGGCGCTGGCTTGGGGCTGGCAGCGCCGCCATGCCAATGCGGGCATCGTGGACGTGGTGTGGGCGCTGGGCATGGGCGCTTCGGCCTGGCTCATCGCGGCCACCGGCGCGGGCAGCGGTGCCGCGAGGCTGGCCCTTGCCGTGATGGCGGGCGTGTGGTCGCTGCGGCTGGCGTGGCACCTGTGGCGCCGCGTGCGCGAAGGCGAAGACGGCCGCTACCGCGCGCTGCGCGAACACTGGGACGGCCATCAGGGCAAGTTCTTTGGGCTCTTCATGTTCCAGGCCGGGCTGGTGATGCTGTTCTGCCTGCCGTTCCTGGCGGTGGGCGTCAGTCCCGCGCAGGGCTGGCCCGTGGCGCTGGGGCTGCTGATCTGGCTGGCCGCGCTGTCGGGCGAGGTGATCGCCGACCGCCAGCTCGACCGCTTCCGCGATAACCCCGCGAATCGCGGCAACACTTGCAGGCGGGGCCTGTGGCGCTACTCGCGGCATCCGAACTACTTCTTCGAGTGGTGCCATTGGTTCGGCTACGTCGCCCTGGCGTGGGGTTCTCCGCTGGCATGGCTGTCGTGGCTGGGACCGGTGCTGATGTTTGTGTTCCTGCGCTGGATCAGCGGCATTCCGTTCACCGAGCAACAGGCGCTGCGCACGCGCGGCGACGACTATCGCGACTATCAACGCCGCACGCCGGCGTTCTTTCCCTGGTTTCCGAAACGCTGACGAGGCATGCCATGACGACCGCCATCCTGAACGACTCTCCCTTGGCCTCCGACCGTCCGGCGCCCGGCCTGCTTGGCCTGGCCGAGCGCGGCCTGCTGCCCGATGCGCTCCTGCGCCTGGGCATGCGGCGCCTGTGCGCCGAGCGCCTGGCGCAGGAATACGCCGGCGGCATCGAGGCCTGGACCGAACGCGACCGCCAGCTGATCGCCAGCCTGCGCGCCAGCGCCGTGGCCATCCATACCGACGCCGCCAACGCGCAGCACTATGAGTTGCCCACTGCGTTCTTCCAGCTGTGCCTGGGCGCGCGCATGAAGTATTCGAGTTGCTATTACCCGACGGGCCGCGAAACGCTGGACCAGGCCGAAGACGCGATGCTGCGCCTGTATGGCGAGCGCGCCGGGCTGGCCGACGGCCAGGACATCCTGGAGCTGGGTTGCGGCTGGGGCTCGTTGACGCTGTGGATGGCCGAACAGTATCCCAACGCGCGCATCACCGCGGTGTCGAACTCGGCCACGCAACGCCAGCACATCGAGGCGCAATGCCGCGCGCGCGGCTGGACGCACGTGCGCGTGGTGACCTGTGACGTCAATGTTCTGTCACTGCCCGGCGCCGCCTTCGACCGGTGCGTCTCGGTGGAAATGTTCGAGCACATGCGCAACTACCAGGACCTGCTGGCGCGCATCGCGCAGTGGCTTCGGCCCGGCGGCAAGCTCTTCGTGCACATCTTCGCGCACCGCGAGCGCGCCTATCCGTTCGAGACCGACGGGGCCAGCAACTGGATGGGGCGGCACTTCTTCACGGGCGGCATCATGCCGTCGGCCCATACGCTGCTGCATTTCCAGCAAGACCTGACGCTTGAGGAACGCTGGTTTCTCGACGGCACGCATTACGCCCGCACCGCCAATCACTGGCTGGCCAACCAGGACACCCGAGCGGAACCCGCGCGGGCGGCGTTGGCGCAGGCTTACGGCGCACCCCTGGCCGGCTTGTGGCATCAGCGCTGGCGCATGTTCTGGATGGCATGCGCCGAACTCTTCGGCTACGACGACGGACAGCAATGGGGCGTCGCGCACTATCGATACACGCGGCCCTGAGGAGAAACGATCATGTTGCGAACTCTGTTTATCGGCGTGACGGCCCTCTTGGCCGGCTGCGCGTCGCCGCCGCCCATGCCGCCGGTGGCGCAAGTGGACCTGGACCGTTTCATGGGCGACTGGTATGTGATCGCGCACATTCCCAGCTGGCCCGAGCGCAACGCCTATGACGCCGTGGAAAGCTACCGGCTGTTGCCCGACGGCCGGGTGCAGACGGATTTCCGCTATCGCGATGGCAGCTTCGATGCGCCCATCGACACCATGCACCCCGTGGCGACGGTGCGGCCCGGCACCGGCAACGCGGTGTGGGGCATGCAGTTCATCTGGCCCATCAAGGCCGAGTACGTGATCGCCTATCTGGACGAGTCATACCAGACCACCATCATTGGCCGCTCCAAGCGCGACTACGTCTGGATCATGGCCAGGGTGCCGTGCCTGGACGACGCGGTATACGCCGACCTGCTGCGCAGGGTGACGGCGCTGGGCTATACGGAAGCGCCGCGCAAGGTGCCGCAGCGCTGCGACCGGTGAGGCGTCCTGCGCGGGGTCAACCGTACTCCAGCTGATAGAAACTCTGGCTGGCGATGAGCGTGGCGCCGCAGGACGTGCGCATGCCTTCCAGGGCAGTCAGGCGGTCGGAGCCGACGTTCTGCACGCCTTCCACGATGGTGTGGTTGTCGCCGCATTTGGGGCAGGTGACGCGGTCGCCGACCCGCGCCATCGGTTGGCCAAAGATCACGACGGTTTCGTCGCCGGTGACGACGACGCCGCCGTGCGAGGTTTTATCGCCCTTGCGGATGACGGAACGTTGGGACATGGTGCGCGAGAGTCAGGTTTATAGATACGTGCCATCCGGCGCGAGGCGGGCGGGGCCGGCCACGAAGGTGCCGTCCGGCGCCATGCGCACCGGCCCGCCGCCGCCCTTGTAGCTGCCGTCGGGCGCGCGTTGAGGCTTGCCGGCCACATAGGTGCCGTCGGGCGCGCGGGTGATGGGGCCTTCGCCGCCCACGTACGATCCATCGGGCGCGCGGCGCGGCGTGCCGGCGATGAAGTGTCCGTCGGGCAACATACGAATGGTCTTCGACGTCATGAATGCTCCTTGGGGATGAGGGCAAATCATAACGAAGCATCGTGATGCGCCTTGTAATAGGACGTGTCATCTTTGAACGTTACACGTAAGCGGATGTGGCATGATTTGCGCCTACAACAGCCCTGACGCCTATGACCGACATCAACGCCCTGTTGCAACCCATTCCCGGCGACGCGCCTTGCGGCGTGGACCTGGTGTTCTCGCCCGAGTTCGACGCGATACGCGAGGCGCGCCGGCATGACGACCCTCAACTCGACCAAGGCGACTGGGTCATCGACCTGAAAGAAGCCGATTGGCCGGAGGTGACGCGCATCTGCACCACCGTGCTGCGCGACCGCAGCAAAGACATCCGCATCGCATCGTGGCTTGCCGAATCCTGGGCCCAGACCCGCGGCTTCGCGGGGCTGCGCGACGGCTACCTGCTGATCGACGGCCTGTGCCGCAACTATTGGGACGGGCTGCACCCGGTGCCCGAAGATGGCGATGTGCAGCAGCGCGTGGGCAATCTGGCGTGGCTGTTGTCGCGGTCGCAGCAATTGATCGGCGAGATTCCGCTGACGCAAGCCGACGGCGCCCGCTATGGCGCGGTGCTATGGGAGGCGGCAAGCCAATTGGCCAATGCGGTCAAGCGCACGCCCGACAACGCCCACGAACTGACACGCGGCAAGCTCACGCTGGACCGCTTCGATGCCGCGCGGCGCGACACGCCGCCGTCTTTCTATTCGGAGCTGGACGCGCAGCTGCAAGGCTGCGCGCAGGCGCTGGATCAACTGGAACGCACCCTGGATGCGCAACTGGGCGACGAAAGCCCGGCGTTCTCCCGGGTGCGCGAGGCGCTGCGCAACGTGACCGAACTGGTGCACCGTTTTGCGCGCGATGCGGGCCTTCTGGTCCGTACGGACCTTGCCGCCGCACCGGCGCCGGCCGTGCCCGCCGCCCCTGTTCGCGTGGAGCCCACATTGACTGCCGCCGATCACTTCGATGGCGCCGCTGCGCCGGGCGCCGCGGTGCCGGGAGCCGCTGCACCGCTGCACGCCGTACCGCCCGCCACCGCCCGCGGGCCCATCCAGACCCGCGAACAGGCGCTGGCGCAGTTGCGGGACGTGGCCGAGTTCTTCCGCCGCACCGAGCCGCACAGCCCGGTGGCCTACCTGGCCGACAAGGCGGCAAGCTGGGGCGAGATGTCGTTGCACCTGTGGCTGCGCACGGTGGTCAAGAACGACGAGACGCTGTCGGGCCTGGAAGAGTTGCTGGGCATCAAGAAGGCGGGCGACGGCAACTGAGCGGCCGCCGCCGCCACCCCTGACTACCGCGCCGCCCGGAACTCGATACGCCGGTTCTTGGCGCGGCCTTCCGCCGTGGCGTTGGTGGCCACCGGCTGATCCGGGCCCGCTCCCATCGCTTCGAAGCGCGACGCCGGCAACCCCTTGTCCACCAGATAGTCCCGAACCGCGTCTGCACGCGCCTGGCTGAGCGCCAGGTTGGTGCTGCGGCTGCCGGAGCTGTCGGTGTGGCCGATGATCTGGATCTTGTCGGCGCGCAGCTTGGGCACGGTGTCGGCCACGCGATCCAGCAATTCCCGGCCGCGCATCGTCAAGCGGGTGCTGCCGGTCTCAAACTCCACCACGCGGTTGGTCAACAGGTTGTCCAGCACATCCTGCTCATCCTTGCCGGCCGACACGCGCAAGCCGTTGACGATCTTGTACGTCGGGTTCAGCGACGTGGCAAAGTTGCTGGCGATCTGTTGGCGCGAGGCTTCGTTGTCGACTTCGCCCCGCAGGCGGATCTGCGTGCCGTCGATTTCCAGCTGGCCGCGGTTGATCTGCTTGAGCGGGCTGTCCAGCAGCTTGCCCACGTGTTGGGACCAGTTCGGGGGGGCCACCACGCCGCCCACGTCGATGCGGTCGATGACGTTGCCCACGCCATAGACCTTTTGCAGCCGCGCCAGCACATCGGCCTTGGTGGCCTCGTCGGGCACCGCGCCGCTGGCCACCACCTGGCCGGGTTGGGGAATGACGTTGGCGGGCACGACCGTGGCGGCGTCCTGGGCGTGGGCCGAGAATGCCAGCGAGGCGGCCAGGACCAGAGTAAGCGTACGCATGTCCTAGGCTCCGATGAAAACTTCGCGGAACGTCTCCAGCGCCTGGCGCAAGGAGAGCCGCGGTTGATCCAGATAGCTCGCCAGCTTGGCCAGCCCGTGGCTGGCGCTGACGTGATCGCGCACCCACGGCGCGTCTTCCAGCACGATGTAATGCTGCGACAGCGCCTGCGGGGTGGATAGCAGCGTTGCCAGCGTGCGCGGCGAGGCGCCGCGAAAGCCCACCACCAGCCGATGCTTGCCGGCGATGCGCCCGATAAAAATGGCGATCTCGAAATCGGCGCGTGTCAGGAATGGCGCGATCAAGGTCATCCAGTAGCTGGCGACCAGATTGATGTAGAGCGGATCGTCCGGCAGCGGCAGCGCAAGCCCGGTGTCCAGTTGCGATGAGCCGCTGGACATCACGGGCGTGAGCAGGATGCCCAGCGCCAGGACGATGTCGTGCATGCTGGCCGCGTGTCCGTTGCCGCGCAGCATGGCCTCGACGCGTTCGATCGTCTGAAGGTCGATGAAGGCATCGAAACCGTCGTCGGCGGCGGTGCGGATCTCGCCTTCCAGGTCGTTCAGCGTTTGCAGCGCGGGCGCGGGGTCGCCGTCATGCATGAGCTGCGCCGCCGCCGTGCCCATGCGATTCCACATGCGGCTGAAGGCGAGCGGGCTGCGCGCGATGAAGTCCAGCGGACGGGTCACTTCCACCGACGTGGCGGTAATGAACGGAAAGCGCCGGCCCGATTGGTCGCGGCTGGGCTGCAGATGGCCGGCGATGGCCAGCTTGCCGCGCGAGCCCAGCACGGCGAAGGGAACGGGCTGCGCTTCGTCGTACAGCGTCTTCCAGTGCGGGTCCTGCGCCAGCACCTCCATGGTGTTGGCCACCCACGCATCCAGCGTCGCCATCAGCTGCGGGTGCGAGGTGTTCTTGACGAAATCACCCCGGGACGGAATCTTGCCAAAGTAAGCCGTACGGAACATGGGAGACTGCGGATTGCTCATTGCTGCGCTCCGGCAGGCGTCGGGGCGACGGAGGGTTGAGGGGACGTGCCGGCCACCGTGGCGGGCAGGCGCAGGTTGCGCAGGCCCTGGCTGCCGGGCTCGGCGCCGCCGGCGCTGGCGGCTTGCGCGTTGCTGATGATGCGCAGACGGACGGGCACGGTGATGTTGGATTTGCTCCAGCTCATCTCGAAGCTGCCGTCCGGGTTGGGCTTGCGCTGCGCACCCGAGATCAGGCGTTCCAGGCCGAAGCGGCCGGGTTCGTTGACCACTTCCACCACGGTGCCGTCAAAGGCGGTGGCCGTGATGCGCGCGCCCGGCGCGCCCTGCGCGTTGGGCCATACGAAGTTCACCCATTGCGCCGGCGTGTTGCGGTAGCGCAGTTGCTGGCCATCGATCTCGATGGTGTATTCGGTCACGCCGCCGGCGGGCCTGGGCTGGATCTGGAACAGCGTCTGCGGCTGGCTTGCCGCGCCCGATCCGGCTGCGCCGCCGGACAGCGGCGCCACCCACTGGGCAAAGTTCGCCGTGAAGGACGGTTGCAGCTCGATGCCCATGTCGCCCCAGGTGCGCGCAGTCAGGATGTCGCCGCGACGCACGGTCAGCGGACCCAACGTCTCGTTGACGTACTTGGCGATGCTGCCCTGCGGGCCGAAGATCTGCCCGATTTCTTCACCGCTGGCCTCGATGCCGGCCTTGGTCGAGAACGGATACTTGTCGGCCAGCGTCTGTGTGAAGGGCTGGTACACCTGCGCGTTCCAGACCTTGTTCAGCTCGGTCTGGGCAGGTTGCATCGCGACGGCGTAACCCTGGATCAGCGGGCGCACCAGCAGCGGACGGAGCGTCTCGCGCTGCGCGGGCGTCAATCCCGCCAGCATCTGCTCATCCACCAGCTTCAGCGCATCGGCCAGTTCCGAATCCTTGCCTTCCAGCGTCTGGCGCATCAGGAGCAGCGCGCCGGGGCCCGGATCGCCCTGGTTGTTGATGAGGTTAAAGCGCGTGCGGATCTTGGACAGCGCATTCATGTAGTTGCCCAGCAGCGACTGGTTGTCGCGCGTGACAACCAGTCGCGCCACGTCGGAGAACTCGCGGCCCACCGGTCCCATCGGCATCTGTTCGCCACCCGGCGCGACTTCCGTGGGCTTGGGCTGGCCCTGGCGCAGGATCACTCGCTTGAACCACGCGACCACGCCGGTCTGCGCCTGCGAAAGGCCGGTGTTGATCAGCGACGGGTTGTCCCAGGAGGTCTGCTCGTACGTCGTGTTGATGAGCTTGACCAGCGGTGAGTTCTGCGGATCGCCAAGGCGGTTCATGCCTTGCACCGCCTGATCGAAGCTTGAGAAAGGCTTGATCGTGACGCCGCGCAGCATCTTCTGCCACTCTTGCGCGTATTCCGTCTTGTACATCGTGGCCAGGCTTTTCTGGATCTGCTCGGGGCTGCCTTCCAGCGTGAGGTCGTCGCGCGCGTTCACGCCCAGCACCCAATCGCTGGTCTGGACTTCCTTGCGGGCGGCTTCGCCGATGGCCGGTTCAATGTATTGTTCCCAGGCTTCCCGCGTGAAGGTGCCCGGCACCGCGTAGCTGCCCGCGACCACGGCGGCGTCGGCCTCGCCCATGATGCGCGCCACCGTCATCGCGGGGAAGCGGGTGGCGGCGCGCGCCTTGAGCGTGGCGTAGGCGCGTTCGCGCGCCGGCATGCCCTGCATCACGCTGCGCAGGTTGCCGCGCGTGCGCTCGACCATGGCCAGGTTGGTTTCGATCTGCGGCCAGTCGCTGTCGGCCGCGCGCGCAACGTAGAACGAGATCAGCCGTTCGGCGCTGCGGATGAGCTGGTCGCGCGGCATCGCGCCCCGGTTGGTTTCCAGCCAGCCGCGCCAGAAACGCGTGATCTGATCCGACAGGTGCGTCGGGTCCACGTGTTCGCGGTTGGCCATCATCAGGTACGTCTTGAGCGCGTTGTAGGCGTCGTCGACGTTGGTGGGCGAGGCGTCCTGGAACAGCGTGTCGCCCGCGTTCGCGCGCACGGTTTGCGCTTGCGCGGGTGCGGTGGCGGGGCGCTCGCCGGAAGCGGCCGCCTGCGATACGTCCACGCGTCCCAGATAGTCCTCCAGGCTGGCCTTGACGGGCGCCAGCATGAATTGACGCAGGCCGTTGTAGTACTCGGCAAGCAGGCGCTGCTTGAGCACATCGCCTTGATACAGCCCCAGGCCCAGCGACAGCGGCCGGCTGGCAGAATAGCGGTCCAGCTGTTCGATGCGGTCCTGCAGGATCTCCATCGCTTCCAGGCGGCTTTGCAGGTCCGTGCGCTCGCTCTGCAGGCGCACGACCTTGTCCAGGTCGGCCTGCACGTTGGTGGCCAGTTGCCGGTTGCCCAGGTAAGACCAGCTCCATCCGCCCAGCACCAGCCCCAGCGCCAGCACCAACCCGAAGAAGGTCAGGTAACGCATGCGGACCTTGTTCGGACTGGCGTGCTGGCGCACCAGCTTCTTGTCCGCAAAGATCACGTTGGAGAACAGGTCGCGCAGGAAGAAGCCGTTGTGCGAATTGACGCCGCGCGCGGGCTCGCGGTTGGCCGGGCGCAGCGTGAAGCGTTCGGCCAGCTTGTCGGTGGATGTGCTGCGCGATGCGCCTTCCTGCAGCGCGCTGGTGAAGTAAAAGCCGCGGAACACGGGCTTGTACTGAAACGGATTGGTCTCGAACAACGTCGACAGAAACGTGCGCAGCGCCGGCTTGATGCCCGCGAATTCCAGCGGGAACGTCAGCAGGCCCGGGGGCAGGGCGGCGCTGCGGCGCAGCGACATCTGCGCCGTGCCCATTTCCTTGAGCCCCTCGTATAGTTCGTCGAAGCGCTCGTCGAACAGCGTCAGGACGTCGCGGCTTTCATCGGCGCCATAGGGCAACGTCGCGCCCCAGACTCGATCGCGCTCGCGCGCATCCGCGTCGGCAAAGAACTCCGAAAAGCCGGCGATCAGGTCGGCCTTGGTGAAGATCACATACACCGGGGCAAACACTTCCAGCCGGTCGGTCAGTTCCTGAACGCGCTGGCGCAGATTCTTGGCCAGGTTGATCGCGAACTCGGGGCCGGCATCCGTCAGTTCACTGATGCTGGCGGCCACGATGATGCCGTTGATGGGCGCCTTGGGACGATGGCGCTTGAGCAGATCCAGAAAGCTCATCCATTCGTTGCGGTCTTCTTCGTGCACCGAGTAGCGGCCCGCGGTGTCCAGCAGGATGCCTTCCGTGGTGAAGAACCAATCGCAGTTGCGCGTGCCGCCCACGCCGCGCACCGCTGCGCCGTTCTTGTCTGCAAAGGGGAACTGCAAGCCGGAATTGATCACGGCGCTGCTCTTGCCGGCGGCAGGGTTGCCGATGACGATGTACCAGGGCAGCTCATACAGCGCTTCGTTGCCGGAGGTCTGGCCGATCTTCGATGTCTTGATGGTGCGCACGGCTTGCGTCAGCCGCGTGCGCAGCGCCTCGATCTCATTGCGGTTGGCGGCGGGGCTGGCGGCCGCGCCCGTCTGCACCTGCTGTTCCAGCATGTCGCCCAGCTTCTGGTTGGCGCGCCGCGCCTTGCGGCGGCGCCACAGGTAGGTGCACAACCACAGAAACAGCAGCACGCCCAGCAAGGCCCCGGCCCACACCATCGCGATCTGCATGGTGTCGGCAAACAGGAACAGGAACACGATCAGCGCAATCAGGCCAATGGCCATGAAGGTGCGCGGGTTGGCGAACACGCGAGCGCTCCAGTAGCGGAAGTCGCTCATGGCGCTGGAAAATCGAGAAAACAATCCTGATGGGCTACGCATGGTTTTCGCTGTTGTTATGGGGTCAGGCGGTAGCGCTGGCGGCGGGCTGGGTAACCAGTGCCGCCGAGCGCAATACGGGGTCTTGCAGGGTAAGGGTCAGTACCGGCTGGGCATACTGCATGCAGGCTTGCCCGGCCACGGCCAACGTCAGCAGGGAGGCGGCCACGCCGGTATGTCCACAGGCAACGCCAACCGACTGGCAATCCTTGGCCGCGTCCAGGTGACTGAAAAGTTGTGACGCGATGTTGATCGGTTCGAGCGGGCGGCTGCCCCGGTGGTCGGCATCGCTGATGACGTGGATGAGGCTGTCGGGTGCGACGTCCGCGCGTTGCAGCAGGTCTTGCACGGTATCCGCCAGCGGGGCTTCGGCCTGCGCGCCGCGCGCGTCGGCCGGCTTCTGGCGGTGCAGCACGGGCGACAGGGCCACGCGCAGTGGGGCGTCGGTGCCGGCCGGGCCCAGCAGCAGGCCGGCGGCCGCTTCGCCCGGCACACGGCCTTGCGGATTGGCGGGGGTGAGCAGTGTCGACATGCCATCCCACATTGCCACTTGCTCGGGATCGATATAGCCGTCGCCAGCCAGCACGATGCGCCAGGGCTCGGGCGTTTGCGCGTCGTGCGGGGCCGCCGCCAGGTCGCGCAGCAGGCCGTCGGCTGCCATGGTGTCGCGCGCCTGGTGTTGCGCGACGCTGATGCGGCTATCAGGCCAGACGCCGGCCGCGGCCTGAATCTCCTGGCACGCGCGTTCACGCGCCGCGTCCGGCCAATCGGCCGGCAGGACGAGCTCCAGGCGCAGCAGGGGCCAGTCCTCATCACGGGCGGGCACATCCAGCGCGGTGACGTGGCGATGCGCCTCGTTGGTGAGCGTGCGGGCGACGTCGGCCAGCAGGGACGTCACGCGCAGGGTTGCCGTGCCCGTCGCCTCGGGCGGCGCGCCGCGTTCGCGGGCGGCGGTGTACAGCGCAAGGTCGTTCACGCCCGGCACGCGCGCGGCGAAGATGGGATAGCCCTGCGGCGTTTTCAGTTCGGCATCCAGCTCGGGACGCTTCTGCGCCGCCAGCGCCTCGGCGATGGCGGCGGTGTCGTCGCCGGCGGCGGCACGCGCCGCCACGGCGGCCACGCGCAATTGGACAAGTTGCGCGGGCGCGTGCGCCGGCGATTGCGCCGCCGGCGTGGCGGCGTCCGCGGCAGGCTTGGGCGCGCGTGCGGCTCGCACCGCGCGCGCCCCGAGCCACAGGGCCGCCAGCATCGCCAGGGGCAACGCGAAGAGATACAGCCCGATGTCCACGCCGGTCGGCAGCGTGCGGGATTCCTGCCACCAGATGATGACGGCCAGCCACACCACGGCGAACAGCATCAGGACCAACAGGCCTTTCTTGACGACGCGGGCCATCACTTGGCGCCCTCGCGAGCGCGTTGCATGACCCCGGGACGGCGCAGCTCGACGTGGCCGAAGTCCATCATCTTCCAGCGGCCGCCCCACGTCAGGCCGACCAGTTCGGCGGTTTCGCCAAAGAGTTCATAGCCGCGCATGGCCCAGGGGTCTTTTTCAGAGATGACGATCTTGCCGTCGCGGAAGAATGCGCTGTCGGCGGCCAGGCCATATTGGTGATAGCTCTGGAACGCGCCCGCGTTCGTCACGTGCGTGCCCATGCCCGCCAGCTCTTCCTGCCGCTCGGGGCTGCGATAGCCCTCGATCAGCGCCATTTCGTACCCATGCTGTTCACGCATGATGCGATACGCCAAGAGCAGGCGCTGGCGGAAATCCGCGTCCAGCAGATCCCAGTTCCGGCTTGCGCCGCCCAGCTTCGGACGCACCAATTCCACTTCGCGGGTGGTGAATGCGTCGGGGGGCAGCGGGGCCGGCGGAGCCAGCCTTTCGCCCTCCAGCAAAGCCTGTATCCGGCGGTCCGGACCGGCCGTTTGGGTGCTGTAAACGAATGTGTGATTGTGTCGCATGAAGAAAGCAAAAAGTGACGGAAGCATTACAACTGTCAGCCCGATTGCAACTTGCCAGCGGTACCTTCCGACCCAATCCTTCGACGCGTTCATGCCGCTGCGCAGCACGCCCGCCGTCCCGCCAACTGCCCCGCCCGCGTGGGTCGCGCCACGCGTCGCACCCCGCGCCACGCCTTGTACGCAGGCGCGCAGACCCCGGGCTGCGCCGTGGCGCAACGCGGGAAAAAAAAGGAGAGCGGAGACGCCCACCGCCAGTAAAAAATACAGGGGCAGTAGCAGCAACAAAATAGGTCCCTCATGTGAAGGCGTAATCTTTTGTTCTATTCGCGCACGAGGCAAGTGCTCGGGCGTTGCAAGTAGCGTCCGACCCTTAGGAATCGTAACAAGGAGCGATGATCGAAACGGATCGATCGGGTATTCTCGGCGGGCTTGGTTACAGGGGGGCTGCACACGCCTCCTGCTGACACGGGAATCCGCATGGCAGAAGACAAACAAGAATCTCGCCCTACGAAGACCGCGCCGAGTTTGCTCAGCGCCACGGCGTCCTCGTCACGCGAGATCGAATCGGCGCGCATTCTGGCGGCGCTAGAGGGGCGCGTACCGCAAGCCGAGGTCAAACATCTTGCGCCGCCGCGCCGCCGCGCGGGGCGGTGGCTGGCGCTGGCGCTGTTGCTGGCCTTGCTGGCTGGCGGCGTCACCTGGTTCATTCATGAAGAGGGCGCGGCGCCCATGATGGCGCAAGCGCCGGCGCCCGCCGTGGCGTCGGCCGAGCGCCCAGTCTCCGCGCCGCCGCAAGCGTCTGGCGCGGCCTCCGCGGCAGAGACGTCGCTACCCGCTGCGTTGGACACGCCGCCGGCGGTTGCCGCCATCGTTGACGAAGCGCCGCCCGCGCGCGATGCGAACATCGGCCGGGGCGATCCGGACCCGCTGGGCGAACCCACCAATCCGCTGTCCGTGCTGGCCATGACGCCGCCGCCCGCGGCCGCGCCTGCGCCTGGACCCACGCGTCAGGCAGCCGAACAGCAACGCGCGCGCCAGTCTGGCGCGCCGCAAGCGGCCAAGCCCGCCAGCAACACGCCGCGCACTGCCGCCAAGCAGTCGGATACCGACGCCGCCTTGCTCTCGGCGTTGATGAGCTACGGGCTGCCGCCCGCGTCTCCGCCGGGCACGCGCGTCTACAAGTCCGACGGCGTATTCATCCGCGAGATGCCCGGCTCGCCGCTGGCCGACCGGCTGAAGGCGTGCCGCAAACTCAGTTTCATCGAAGGCGAGCAATGCCGCCTGCGCGTGTGCGCGGGGCAGTGGGGCACGGCCCCGGAATGCCCCACGCCGCAAGCCAACGTCGAACCCTGAATTCGCATCGCCCGGAGCGGGCGAGTGTCGTCAACGTCTTCCAAGAGGTTTTTGTTCCATGGCTGTCAACGCAAGCAGCGGCAGTTTCAGCGCCGAGACCCGCCTTTTCCGGCTGGACGGCGAAGGGGCGATGTCGTCCTTGCAGGTGGAAGGCTGGGCCGCGCGCGAGGTGCTGTCGACGATTGGTCAGATGCGCGTGGTGGCGCTGGCCGAAGATGCCGGGCTGGACCTGAACGACATGATCTCGCGCCCGGCCACCTTGTGGACCACGTGTGCGGACGGCACCGAAACCGGGCGCAGCGGCGTCGTGCGCGAGGCCGAGATGCTGGGCGGCAATCCGGGCATGGCGCGGTATCGCCTGACCTTGGCGCCGTGGTTGTGGCTGGCGACGCAGCGGCGCGAAAGCCGCATCTATGAAAGCCAGCCCGTATTGGACATCGTGCGGCACGTGCTGGATACCTACCCGGGCTACACGTACAAGGTGTCCGCCGAGGTCGAGACGCATCTGGCCGATCTGCCCGCGCGCCCCTACACCACGCAGTATCGCGAAACCGATTACGACTTTCTGTCGCGGCTGTTGGCCGAGTCCGGCCTGGGCTGGACCACCGTCGAAGACGACAGTGCGCCTGCGCGCCACGCGGTGCTGATCTTTGCCGACAGCCGCACGCTGGCCGAGGACGCGCAGTCCGCCGGCGTGGGCGTGCGCTTTCAGCGCGCGCACGCCACCGAATCGCAGGACGGCGTGCAGGTGTTTGCGCGGCGGCAACGCCGCGGCGTGGAACGCGTCACCGTGCTGGGATGGCACGGCAGCGGCAAGCATGCCATTTCGGGGCAGGCTCTGGCGGGCCCGGCCAGCGGGTCCGATGACGAGAGCGCCGGGCTGGAATGGTTCGAGCCGCTGGGCCACGGCGCCTTGCTGAATCAGGCGCATGCGCAGTTTCAGGCCACGCTGATGATGCAGGCGGTGCAGGCAAGCGCGGAAACGTTCGTGGGGCGCGGCAATGTGCGCACCTTCCGGTCGGGAACGCGGTTCACGCTGCAAGACATGTCGCCATTGGGTCCGTCCGGTGAGGCGGGTTTTGAACCGGTCTTCGCGCTGGATCTGCTGGAGCAGGTGGGCGTGAACAATCTGCCTGGCCAGGCCGATGCCGGCATGGCGGCAATGCGGGGCGCGCTGGATGATTTTCTGCGCTTTGACGACGAGACCGCCGCGCACGCCGCGGACGGGGATGCGCCTGCGCGCAGCGACGCCTTCCTTGGCCAGGCGCAGCCCGATGCCGCCGTGCTGGCGCGCGCGCACGACGTGGGCTATGCAAACCGGTTTCGCGCCGTGCGTTGCGACCGGCCCTGGCGCGCCGCCTTCGCTGCGGGGCGCGGCGCACGGCTGGCGGGCGCGCCGTCGGTGGTGGGCGTGCACACAGCCATCGTCACCGACGCTGAAGGTTCCACCGAGGCCCGCGGCGAGGACGAGATCTACCGCAATGCACGTGGCGATGTCCGCGTGCGCTTTCATTGGCAGGCCGAAGGCGCGGGCCTGGCAAAAAGCCGATGGGCGCGCGTGGCGCAGCGCCAGGCAGGCGCGGGGATGGGCATGAGCTTCGTGCCGCGCGTCGGCCAGGAAGTGCTGGTGCGGTTTCTGGATGAAGACATCGACCAGCCCCTGGTGGTGGGCGCGCTGTACAACGGACGCGGCGAGGGCGGCATTCCCTCCACGCCCGGCGGCAGGGCCGGCGAACCGATGAACACCGACGTGTACGCCGCCGCCTTGGACGGCAAGCCCAGTGCGCAGGCCAACCTGGCCAGCGGCAATGCGCCTGCCTGGCATGGCGCGGCCGGTGGCGACGAACAGCATCGCAACGCGGCCGCGCTGAGCGGCTTCAAGAGCAAGGAATTCGGCGGCGACGGCTACAACCAGATCGTGTTCGACGACAGCGATGGCCAACTGCGCATGCAGATCAAGACGACGCAGGCCGCCACGGAGTTGAACCTGGGCCACTTGATCCATCAAAGCGGCAACTATCGCGGCAACGTGCGCGGCGTGGGCGCAGAGCTGCGCACCGATGCGTTCGGCGCGGTGCGCGGCGCAGGCGGCGTGTTGCTCACGACCTATAACGCGGGCGGCAGCGAGCCGGCGGGCGAGGCCGCGGCGCCTTTGACGCTGGCCGGGCAGGCCGACATCATGGCGCAGTCGTTCGATGGCGTGGTCGGCGCCCACCAGGGCGTGCGGCTGGCGTCCGCGCGCGGCACGACGTCCGAAGGCGCCAGCCGCCTGGATGGCGAACGCGCGCCGCTGGCCGCCATGACGCACGCCGTGTCCGGCACCGTGGCCGGCGAGGCGCTGGGCGGCGCGGCGGGCGACGCCTCGGCCAAACATACCGACGTGGTGAACGGCAAGGTGCCCCACCTGACGGACCCGCTGGTGCTGATGGCGGGCCGGGCTGGCCTGACGCAGGCGGCCGGACGCAACCTGCAGGTGGCAGCGGGCGAACTGGTGCATTGGTCTTCCGGACAGGACCACAACCTGGCCGTCATCGGGTCGTTGCGCGTGCATACCGGGCAGGCGCTGGGCATCGTGGCCGGGGTGCAGCAGGGGGGGACGGAATCGGGCCTGGATCTGATTGCAGGCACGGGCGATGTCGAGGTGCTGTCGCAGCACGATGTGCTGACGGTGCAGGCGCAGCAGGATCTGCGCATGGTGAGCGCCAACGCGGGCATCGAGTACGCGTCGCCCACGCGAATCCGCATCGCCAACGCGGCGGGCGCCAGCATCGTGATCGAAGGCGGCAACATCACCGTCACCGCCCCGGGCCGTATCGACGTCAAGACCGGCAACAAGCAATTTGCCGGCCCGACGCAGATGCCGTATCCGCTCCCCCAGTTCACCGTCTGCAAGACCTGCATCCTGGACGCCCTGGAGAGCGTGCAGTCCATCACCGACAAGGCATGACGGCGATGCACTATTCCTGGCAGGACGCGTTGCTGTCCACATTCGCCGAATTGCCCCATCACCGCGGCCCGTATGGAGAGGCCGCGCGCGCGTATGTGATCGTCGACTTCCGCGGCCATCCGGATCTGTTGGCTCGGCTGACCGCGACCGAAGACCTGAGTTTCGGCTCGGTGTGGGCGCAGACCGGGCTGGACATATACGGCGACGTGGCGCCGCTGCTGATTGAGGTGGACGGCGCCTCGCAAGGCGTGCTGCGCGGGCCGCGTCACGGGGATTTCAGCACCGTGCTGGTGCGCGTGCTGGAAGCGCTGCACGAGCGCGCCGCAGGCTGCTACGCGATGATGAGCTTCGCGTCGGCGGTGCCGCTGGAGAAGCTGATCGCGCACTTCGGCGCGTTCTGCGACTACGCCTTGCCGGATGCCAGCGAATTCTTCCTGCATTGGTACGACAGCCGCATCCTCGCGCGCGTGGTCCAGGTCTGGACTCCCGAGCAGCGCGCGCGTTTCGCGGCGCCCTTGATCACGCTGCGTTATGCGCTGCGAGATGGTTCGCAGGGCGAGCTGGCTGGCACGGGCCGGCTACCCGCCGCGCGGACTGACGGCATCGAACGCTTCACGCCCGAACAGCACCAGATGCTGTTCGATCTGGACTACCCCGACAAGCTGGCGGTGCAGTTGCGCCGGCTTTATCCGAACCTGCTGCCCGGCAACCCCGATCAGGACGCCCTGGTGCCGCGCGTGCAGGCGCAATTGGATCGCGCGCGTGCTCACGGCGTGGCAGGAGATAAGGACACGTTCGACTATGTCGCGTGGGGCGTGGCGATCTCGCCGCGCTTCGATGAGCATCCGGCGATCGCCGACGGGCTGCGTGCGTATCGGGCAAGCGCAGAAGGCGGGCTGTCGAAAGCGCTGGAAGGCGTGCCGGATGCGGTGTGGGATGCGGTGCAGGCGCGGCATCGGGCGGGCCGGGATGGCGGCGATGCGTAAAGCATTGGTCGGCATGCTGCTTTGGCTTGGCCTGTTGAGCGGGTGTAACGCCGAACCGATTTATCGGGGGGTGAGCTTTGTCACATACAACTACACCCCGTGGAACCTTGAGCCCGTCCGCATCAGCGATGCATCAGGTCGCGTGGCAAGTTCCAGCACGCTCCCATCGGGCGGCGGCGAGGGAAGCATCTCTTGCTGCTATACGTTTTCCGGTACGGAATTCGAGGTGAAATGGAGCGGAGGCGACCCCGACCTGCTTCGCAAACACCTGTTTGACGGCAAGTTCGACGAGGTGCTTTTCAAGAAGGAAACGTCGGTGCACTTCCCGGCCACGAAAGTGCCCGAAGGGGATGGAACGCTGATTCTGGAGTTACACATTTATCCGGATGAGCACATGGAACTTGCCTTGAGCCGCGAGTTGAAAGGGCAAGTCAGAATTCCAATCGTCGATACCGCTCGCTGGTTGTACGGGAAATGCCGTGACGAGCTTGTGAGATACAAGAGCGCGGACCATCTGACCAACGACGTTGCCAAGGTCACCAAACAGGCGTGGATGTCTTATCGGCTTGAAGACGCGAAGGACTTGCGCGCGTACATGTATCTCTATTTCGTCGTGGCCTCGGATTTCGACAGGGACGCGCAGATTGCGGCCCTCTTGGCGGACCCGGCCCGAACGCCTGGCGCATTTGGCAACGCGGTGATGTCGTTGTCGACAGAAAGGATTGCGCAGTTGAACGCGGCTGGTGCATCGCGTGGAGAAAAGAATGTCAGAAGTGGGAATGGCGTGGGACAACTCGGGAGCAAGGAATGCGTAAGGGCTTGATCGGGGTACTGCTGTGGCTGGGTCTGTTGGCGGGGTGCAATGGCGAACCCACGTACCAGGGTGTCAGCTTCATCGCGTACAACTACACGCCCTGGAATCTGGAGCCGGTTAGGCTGAGTGACGCATCGGGCAACGTGGTCAGTTCAAGTACGTTGGTGCCGGGCGGAGGCGAGGGACGGGTTTCCTGCTGCTACACATTCAAGGGGACTGACTTTACGGTGAAGTGGAGCGGGGGGGACCCCGAGTTGCTTCGCAAACATCTGTTCGACGACAAGTTCGACGATCTGTTGTTCAGGAAGGAAACAAAGGTGCATTTTCCCGCCACCAAGGCACCCGACGGAGATGGCTCGCTTTATCTGGAATTGCATATCTATCCTGACGAGCATATGGAGCTGGCGCTGAGTCGCAATCTGACCGGTCAAGTCAGAATTCCAATCGTGGAAACCACGCGATGGCTGTACGGGAAGTACGGCGCCGAGTTGACCGGCTACGAAAACGCGACCCAGTTGAAGCATGTTCTCGCAAAGGTCACCCGGCAGGCCTGGACGCGGTATCGCATTGAAGAGGCCGAGGACATGCGCGGCTACATGTATCTCTACTTTGTCGTGGCCTCGGATTTTGACAAGCAGGCCGAGATCGCGAAACTCTTGAAAGATCCGAATCGCAAGCCGGGTGATTTTGGCCGTGCCGTGTTTGCCCTGCCGAGCGAAAAGATTGCACAGATCAAGGCGTCCGGCACGCCTCCTGGAGAGAAGAATGTCCAGTGATCAAATTCCTGAAGTCGACAGAACGCCCGCTTCAGTCTTGAAGGCCATGGCGGCTAATGAGGCCGCCTATCCCAAGGATTCCTGCACCGAGTGCGGTATCACTTTGCGCATGGGCTTCTTTTTCGATGGCTTCGGGCGGAACAAGGATATCGATAAGGAGAATCCGACGTTCCTGTCGAATGTGAGCAGGCTGTGGATGGCCCACTTCAGCGAAGACGACGAAAACAGGCCGAACAAGCAGCACTGGTTTCCGTTCTACTACTCGGGCCTTGGCGTCGAGCTGAACGAGAGCGCAAAGGCTGACGTCGTTGTCCGCGCGCTGACGATTGCTGGAGGAAAAGTGGCCGACAAGGCGATCTCCAGCGCGCAGGACGCGGCAAAGAACATCACGCGTCTTGATGAAGTTCCGGATGTGGATGCCACAGGGCGCGCAAAGAAGGCTGTCCAGCAATCCATCAAGGATGGGTCCTTCCACCCCATGGTGAAGGCATACAAAGACGTCGTCAAAGATGTCCAGTCGCTTCCCGAGAAGACGGTAAGAATCTGGAATGCCCTGGATCCCGAGCGAATCCGCAATCGCGCACAGGCCACCGTGCGCGGCTTCTGGTCGGATTTCAAGAAGAATCCGTTGAAGGTTGCCTGGACGGCGGGAAAGAACGCTGCCAAAGCCACATTGCTGGAGGGCGTGCCGGTCGTGCGGGACAATGCCGCCGTCGCCGAATTGATGGGAACCGGTGTTGACACGCGCCTGGATGCGGCCAGGCGTCAGTTCGAGGAAGCCTATCAGAAGGCAAACGCGGGCACGGAAAAGGTCGTGCGTATCGAGATCTGCGTTTTTGGCGCGGATCGTGGCGGGGTCATTGCCAAGCAATTCGTCAACGATATCGTCAAGAAGTACAAGCGCCGCCACGACACCGACCTGGCCATCATCGGAAAAGACGGTGCGCCGGACGCGAAGATTGTCATTCGATTCCTGGGACTGTTTGACAGTGTCGCTTCCATCATGGAAGAAAACTGGTTCCTTGAGTTAATTCCCTTCACGGACCTGATCAAACAGACGCACAAGGACCGCACGCTGACCATACCCGCAGCCGTGGAGAAGGCCGTGCATTTCGCCGCGGCGCATGAATTGCGCCGCAATCAGCGGCTGGACTCCCTGGAAAAGACGCGTGGCCTGCAGTATCTCTATCCGGGCTCAAGCGGTGACGTGACCGGCGTGGCCCCAATGGGATCGCTGGGCACTCGCGCGTCGCTATCCCGGGTTCCATTGCGCGAGATGATGAATCTGGCGCTCGCGCACGGCGCTGCGATGTATAGCATGGAGAGCATTGCGTCCCGGGATCAGGTGCTGTACCGGATGCTGAGCCTGGCCGGCTCGATCGAAGACGAAGGACAGACCTATCACGTCCAGGAACTGGTCGATGCCTACCGCGAGATCGTCAAATACGAACCCGGCTGCGATTTCGCACCGCACATGGAAGTTTTCCTGCGGTGGCTGGCGGTGCGTTATCAGGACCCCGTGTTTCGCGCCGGGATGTCGGATCCCGCGGAGGCGTGGATCAAGGACCGGGACTTCTTCACCCCGGAGCAGGAGCTCATCGAAGAGCGCAGGCGATTGAGCATGCTGCCGCGGGAGGAGCTTGCCAAGCCCGAGACGACGGCGCGCGCGCGCGAACTGGAGGCGCTGGCCAATGAGCGCCGCGAACGGGCCAATGCCAGCCGGGGCGAAGCGCCGCCGCAGCGCTTCCTGCCGCTGTGGGAGCGCCTGGAAGAAGAGTACAAGGGGCTGGAAGAAGCCGAGCGCCAGGATGCGGCGACGGAGCAGCGGCGGCAGGACATGGAACGCAACCAGCCCGAACAGCTTCGGGCCATGGAAAGGTGGGATCAGGAGGCGGTCGTCAGGGAAAACATGCGCTTCGGCAGAAAGCCGGGCGACCCCGATTACGTTCAGAAGCTGCCGGACCCCTTTGCCGACATGAAGGCCGATCGCGCCATGCAGCGGCGTCTGCTGACCGCCTGGCGCGATGCGCGCGACGGCAAGACGCAATTGCCGCCCAAGGTGATGACGCTGTTCGACTGGCTGGTGCACGACGCGATGCTGAGCAGCTGGCCAGACCATCTGCTGGCCAGCACCCGCATGTACTTCCGCGTGCGCGACAAGGATGTGTTCGCCAAGACCGACGCGAAGGCCGAGATGGAACAGCGCGCCAAGGATATGCGCAACGCTGAGAAGGTGGAGGCGATGGCGGCGCGCAACGAGCAGAACATCCGGCAGATGACGCCCGCACGGCCCTGAGCGGCGGCTTGTTGTTGATGGAAAGACGGCCCTGCAGAGCAGGGCCGTCTTCATTTGACCGGCCCGTTCCTTAGGCGGCCGGATCTTCTGCCGGCCGGCGCTTTCCCAGGCCGGGTTTTACTTCTGGCCGAGTTTTACTTCTGGCCTTCTTCGACCTCGATGGTCACCGTGTTCGACTTCACGTCCTCGGCCTCGATGTAGACCTCATACGTGGCCGGCGTGGCCGGCAAGTGCAGCACGCCGGCCATGTCGGTGGTGAAGCGCGTTTCCACGGTCATGCCCGGCGGCAGGGCGATCTTCGGGGGGCGGGGGCCGCCTTCCCGCGGGTCCACCGAGACATTGGGCAGCTTGGGACGCACGTAGTTGAACGCGACGCCGCGGTAGACCTTGCCGGTGCGCGTATCCTTCGCCACGAAGCGCGGCAGTTGCGGATTGTCGATGACGGGCAGGATGCCGCGTGCGCAGACCGGAATCGTCAGAGTGCTGCCGTCGCGGATCCTTACGCGCGAGGGCGCGGCGATGCGCATCTGCGCGTCGTAGCCTTGCAGCGGCGGCATGCAGGCGTGTTCCTGCTGCGAGTGCGTGGGCACCGAGGCAAAGGAGGCGGGCTCGATCCAGTCGGTAGTCATGATGGGCATGTCGATGTCGTTTCAGAGGGCGAAGGTGATCCGGGGCGCGTCGTCAGAATGAGGTCCAGCCTTCCGAGCAGTCCACCTTGCGCACGGCCTTGCTGCAACTTGGGCAGAAGTGGATGTTGGCGCAGGTGATGCCGTACATCACGCACTGCCCGATCTCATCGCTGTACTGGCCGTTCCGGTTGGGCAGGCCAAAGTAGCAGTGTCCTCCCATGTTGTAGTAGAAGTACTGCGGCGGATCCAGCTTGGAATCGTCGGCCGAGGAGTCTTCGTTGCGCAGGCCGGGCCAATCGGGGCCGCTGGGCACCATGCCGAGCAGGTGGCCCATTTCGTGGGCCAGCGTTTCCGTCAGGTACGCCTGCGAGTTAGGGACGTAGGGATCCAGCGTGGACACGAACAGCAGGTTGGTGCCGGTGATGGCCAGGCCAGCATAGCTGGCGGCGACCGTGTTGAACTGGATGTTCAGCACGCCGTTCAGGGGCGTGGACGAAATCTGGGTCAGGTCGACTTTCACGGAGAAGACGGCGCCGGAGCTTTCGCGCAGCGGCGTCATCAAATGGCGCGGAATGGGAATCGAACGTTCCGCGCCCGACGCGTCGGTGTAGAGGTACCGGGCGTGGACGAGCCAGTCGTCGCTGTCGTCGAACTCGTACCAGAGGCTGGCAAGGGTTCGGTCGTCGTTGACGATGGGCACCGTCATCACGCGTCCGCCCGGGCCGGCGGGCACGGGCAGGCGCATGTCGCCGCTGGTGCCGGGCGCGGCCAGCCGGTCGACGTGGCACACCACCAGCGTGTAAGGCTCGCGCTGCTTGCCAGGCGAGGTGGCGTATACGCGGCGCACGGCGTCCATGATGGCCTGCTGCGCGTCGACGTTGTCCGCCGCATCCACCGCCGAGCGGCCGCGGAATTGCAGGCGCGGCAGCTGGATCATGTCGATGCCGTGCAGCGCGAATTCCGCGGTGACCGGCGTCACGTCGGCCAGATGGTTCGCCGGGCGGGCGCTCATGCACATCACTTCCTGGATATACAGGCGGCGCGCGGTTTCGACGCGCTCCGTCTTGATGAGCTGGCCGCGTTCGTCGCGCACCTCGAACAGATAGACGTTGCGGCCGGCGGCGGGCAGGTCGATGTCATCGACGATGCGGGTGCCGTCGGCGTCCGTGACGTAGCTGCGCGGGTTGGCGTGCGGCTCCTGGTAGCTGGCGCGGCGGCCGCGCTCGCGGCTGGAGTAGGCGATGTTGCCGGCGTCGGCCTTGACGGTGATGGTGAAGCGGTGCGCGCCCGGACGGTTGAACTCCACGTGGATCCGCGGGCGGCGGGTCTGCCGCTCGGTGGTGGTCAACGCGTTGCCGTCGTTCCAGCGTTCGTCCGCGCGTTCCAGGTTGACGTATTGCAGGCGCGCGCCATCCTGGCGGCCGCGATACGTGGAGACGCTGGGCACCACACGTCCGGAGCCGGACGGGCCGGGCAGGCCGCCAGGCAGATTGGTGCCCTGCGTGCGGGCGACCGGGCCCAGTCCGATCGTGTCCAGCACGTCCCGCGCGATCTGCGGCAGCGGCGAATCCGCCACGCCCGGGATCTTCATCAACACCTCGGCCACCTTGGGCAGCGTTTCGGTGGCGAGCGTGGGCGATTGCAGGATGGCGCCAATGACGCCCGGCACCGACGAGGACGACAGGCCCGGCATGCTGAGAATGGCGCCGGCCACGGCGGGAATGTTGGCCTGCTTCACGTCGGGCAGCGAGAACAGCGTGTCCACGGCTGAACTCAGCGCGGCGGCGCGGTCGCCCGCCGCGTTCAGCGCTTGCGTCATGACGGGCACGATGGCTGCGCCAACGTTGGCGCTGACGCCGCCGCTGGCGAGCGTGCTGGCGCTAGATAGCACGCTGGAGGCGGTGCTGGCCTGTTGCGCGATGGCCGCCAGGGTGCCTCCGCCAGCCACGGCGGCAATGCCGGACGCCCCGGCGCCGCCACCTCCGCCCGCGGCAGCGCCGGCTGCACCGGCTGCACCGCCTGCGGCTGACAGGTCCGTCGCGCGGGTTGCCGGTGTGCTGTCGGCCATGCCCGCCGCGCGCGCGGTCTCGGCGCCGAGCACGGTGTCCGGCGGGGCGGCAGGGGCTGTGGTTCCGGCCGGCGCAAAGGGCGGCGTGGCGCTTGCGGCGCCGGCCGTTGCGATGGGAGGCATCGCGCCCGTGGCACCGGCGCCGGTGCTGGCGCTTGCCAAGGGCGGCGTTGCGCTGGTGGTGTTGCCGGCGGCGAGGGGAGGCGTTGGGCCGGCGCCGCCGCCAGCGATGGGGGCGGTGGTCTCGGCGGGTTGCGTCGAAGAGACGTCCGCCGGGGAGGGCGCGCCGGTAGTTTGCGTTGTGACGGTTGCCGGTGCACTGCCATTGGCCGCTGCGGAACCGACCGGCGCGGCCGCGCCATTCGCGCCAATGGGAGCGGAGGCCGCCGAGGCGTTCGTTGAACTTGCGGTCGCGTCGGCGCCGGGGGTTGCCCCTGCGCCTGCGTCTGCCGGGCCTACGCCCGCACCTGCTGTACCAGCTCCAGCTCCAGCACCTGTGCCAGAACCTGCACCGGCGCCCGTACCTGCTGCACCAGCAACTGCACCTGCATCGGCACCTGTACCTGCCGCACCAGCAACTGTACCTGCGTCGGCACTTGTACCTGCTATACCAGCAACAGCACCTGCGCCAACACCTGCATCTGCTGAGCCTGTGTCTATTCCGGCGCCTGCCGCCGTGCCTTCGCTGACGTCGGCAGTTGCCAAACGGGGAGAAGCCCCCGCGGAACCTGCAACCGCGTCTGTTCCTGCGAGCGGACCCGCGCTGGCGATGCCGCCCGTGGCTGCGGGAAGGGTCGAGGTCGCGGCGCCGCTTGTCGCGGCCGCGTCAACTGCCGCTCCCGCGCCCGCCGCGCCGACGGCAACGGATGGGCTGGGAGAAGCTTCGATGTTAGGAAGCCCGAAAGTGCCGTCCCCGGTCGCACCGGGCAGCCCGGTTCCCTGAGGCAGGCTCTCGCCGGACGCAGGCACGAAGCCGGGCGTTTGCGGCGCCGCGCCAGACAAGGGCGGCGTGGTGAAAACGCCGGCCGATTCGGGCAGCGACGGCGCGCCGGCCAGCGTAGCGCCCGGGTCCGTGGCGCCGGAGGAGACCGGCAACCTGCTTATCGCCGCGTCGGACGCGACCGGCACGCTCGGCGCCGCAACGGATGGCGCGCCAGTCGGCAACGCCAAAGCATCGGGCAGACTGCCCGGCGCGGCGGTCGAGCCGGACGCCGCTTGCGTGACGCTGCTGGCCGCGGCAGAGGTGGCGCCCAACAGACTGCCCGCGCCCGCCGCAATGGACGCGAGCAGCGCGGCATTCGCAGCCGGGCTGCGCCCCTTGGTCGTGTCGTCCTGCTGCGCGGCGTCAGCCGCGTCATGAGCGGAGGCGTTCATCGACCCGCGCGCAGCGGCCGTGCCGGTGGCCAAGGGGGCATCGGCCCGCTGGCTTGCGTGTACGCCGGACGCTATGTCGCTGCCGCCTACGCGGTGGGCGGACGTGCCGCGCGCAAGCCAGTCGCGCGCGTCGCGAGCGGTGTGTTCCGCGTGGGTGGTCTGCTCGTCCCGTTCCGCCGTGTGATCGAGATGCGGGGCTGGGCCGGTCGAGCGATGCGCGTCAGGCGACGCGCCCGGTTGCAGCACTGTCGATCCTTGCGTGAACGCGGGCGCCAATCCCGCGGCGGCGGCGCCGATACGTGTCGGGTCGACCTGCGCGTGCTGCGTGGTGTCTTCGCCGTCATTGGCGTGCTGGGTGGCGTCGTCGCCGTCATGCGCGTGCTGCGTGTCGTCATCGCCGTCCTGGGCGTGCGTACGACGCGACGTCGTCGCAGTGACGGTTCCGGCGATGGCGGCGAGCAGGCCGATGGCGGCTCCCGATCCCTCTGTCTGACGGGCTTGGCTCGGCGCGGCCATGGACGCGGACGGCGCTGCATCGTGGGTCGAGCCCGGCGCCGTCCTGGCGTCCGCCTCGATGCGGCCGGGCGCTTCCGTGCCTGAGCTGGCGGACAGATGCGAGCGGGCGGCAGCGTCGGATTGCGTAGCGGACGTGGACGTGTCTGATGAGGACGAGCCGAAAGCGGGCTCGCCTGCCTTGGACGCTTGCGAGTCAAACGCCGATCCGGACCCCGATCCCGACTCCGACCCCGATCCCGATTGGGTCGCGATGGTCATCGCTGCGGACGCCGAACTGCTGCGGCCCGCCAACGAGGCAGCCAGCGCGCCCGTGGCCGGGATGCCGACTCCCGTTGCGCCAGCAGCAAAAGCGGCGGCGCCGCCAGCAGCCGACGCGATGGACGGGACGACCGTGCCGGAGCTTGAGGTGGCGATGGCAGACGCAACGCCAGCGTCCGCGCCAGCAACAGATGCCGGCGAGGCGATGTTCGCATCCGCGCCAGCGGCCGCAGCGCCAGATGCCAGAAGGTCGTCCGCGCGTGCGGAGGACACGGCGGAGGCAACACCGGCGTCTGTGTTTGCGACGGACGCGGCGGCAGGTGCCCCGGCGTCTGTGTTTGCGGGGAACGCGGCGGAGGTAATACCGGCGTCTGTGTTTGCAAGGGACGCGGCGGGGGTTATACCGGCGTCCGCGCTTGCGAGGGAAGTGGCGGAGCCAATGCTGGCGTCCGCGTTTGCAAGGGACGTGCCGGAGGCAATACCTGCGTCCGCGCTTGTGAAGGACGTGCTGGATGCAATGCCCGGGTTCGCATCTGCCAGGAGCATGCCGGAGGCGACGCCGGTGTCCGCACTGGCGAGCGACGCATTGGACGCGATGCTTGTGCCTGCCAGGGCTGAGCCCGATGCGACACCCGCACCAGCGACTGAAGCGATGCCCGCGCCCGCGCCAGAGCTAGTTCCCACGCCGGCGCTGGTGCTTGCTTGGGAAGGAATTGCAGACGCGGCGCTGCTGCCGGCCGCTGCCGTGGCAAGCGTGGGCGTTTGTGTTGCGGCGTCGGATGCGGACGGCGCTTGCAGGGTGCCGTTGGCCGGATTCGCACTGTTGTCAGCCATGGCGCCTGCGGGCGATGCCGCGGGCGCCGCGGCGGCGGTGGCCGCCGAAGACGGAAGCGTTGCGGCCGCCGTGGCCTGCGCGGTGGGCGTCGTGGCAGATTCCGAAGTCGCGGCCGATCTCGATCCCGACGCCGTTTCCGAGGCCGATTGCGAGACCGTTTGCGAGGCCGGTGACGAGGCCTGTGCCGACGCGGACGCCGGAGTTCCTGAAACGGCGGAGGGGGCCGCGGATGGCGGTGGTGCCGTGGTCGCGGAAGCCGTGGCCTGCGTCGATGCGCCTGCCGTTGCCGACGCGCCTGCCGTTCCCGATGCACCTGCCGAGGCCCCTGCAGTAGCCGACGCACTAGCCGTTGCCGATGCCCCTGCAGTAGCCGATGCACCGGCGCCTGCCGGGTCGGCTGCTGGCGACGAACTCGCCACGGTGGTCGGGCTTGATGCCGACGCTGGCGCCGATCCTGCTGCCGCCGATTGCGCAGCGCCGGTCCCCGTCGGCGCGAAGGACGGCGTCGCGGCCGCGCCCGTCAGTCCGCCGTCGGCGGCAAGCCCTGCGCCCGAACCTACCTCTGCACCCTTGCCCAGTCCCGCGATCGACGCGGCGCTCGTGATCATCTTGGACGCGCCTTCGGGCGCGGCCGAGGCCAGCATGTCGGTCGCGGCGGGCAGGGCGGCGGTGGGGTCCTTGACCCATTCAGCGGCCTTGGAGACCGTGCCAACGGCTGCCGTCGCGCCGTCGATCATGCCGCCCGCGCCGGGCGCGACGGACGCCAGCATGCCGGAGGCGGCGGGCAGCGCGGACATCGGGTTGGCGATCATGGCTTGCGCCTGCGACACCATGCCCATCGTGTTCTTGGCCGTGTTCAGCAAGCCTCCCACGGCGGAGGGCGTCGAACCCATGCCGCCGAGCAAGCCCGGCGCCTGCGACAACGCGCTCATGGGATTTTTCGCGAGCCCGGCCAATGTGTTGGCCTGGCCGGCAAATTGCGAGAGCTTGGCCGCCGCGCCGGCGGCCGTCTTGCCCAGGTCGCCCAAGCCGCTGGGCGCCAGGTCGCCCAATCCGCCCAGGCCCCCGTCAGCACCCGCCGCGCCCGCGCCGCCAAAACCGGCCATCAGGCTGGTTCCGGCTTTTTTGGCGGCCGAGGCCAGGGCGCCGTCCTTGTGGATAAGCTCTGCGCTGACGATCAGCGGGTCGTCGACCGTGGTGCTGGGCAGCGCCGGCAGCGCGGCGGCATCGCTGCCGGGGCCGACGAAGTTATGCGTGGCGCCCTTGACCGAAAACAGCCCCGGTCCCTTGAAGACGATATCGGCGCCGTCGAGGATGACGCTGCCGCCCGCTGCCTGCAAGGTGACGCGCTGCTGGCCCAGGATCTCGATGCCTTCTGCCGATGACGTGACGGTGATGTCTTGCCCTGCCAGGGCTTCCAGAATGTCGGTGTGGGCGTGCAGCGACACGGGCGCGTGTGCCGACACCGCGCGTATCGCCCCTTGCTGCGCGAACACGCTGGCCGACCGTGCCGACACCGCCGCATAGGTTTGCGTGGCGGCCACATGCGCATCGGATTGCGCCGTGGCGTGCAGGTGTTCGCCCGCGTGCAACACGGCGCTGGCCGGCGTGGCCAGGTTCAGCGAGTTCGGCGAATCGATCAGCAGATGCGGGCCGTTGATGCGCTCGACGGCGGCCTCGCCGGTGCGTTTCCCGTCGGCGGCCTTGCCCGCGGCCTGCCCGTTCACCTGGGCGGCGTAGCGGCCTTCCAGCTTGGGGTCCAGCGCCTTGAGCAGGTCTTCGTAGCCTTCGGACGCCGCCAGCGGGCGCGCCTTGTGCTGGCCCGCGCTGTCGTTCAACCGGCGCGACGCGTCCTGCGCGCCGCGCAGCAGCAGCAAGGCTTCCTCTGCATCGGCTTGCGTCGACTTGCCTTGTTCCCGCGCGGTGGCCGACAACAGCATGCCCTGACCGGAACGCACGACCGTCCACGCATCCGAGCGCAGTTCAAAGCCGGTGCCGCGCCATTGGCCGCGGCTGGCGTCATCCAGATCCTGTTCCACCAGATAGCCCAGCCCAAGTTGCGTGGCCGCGGTGGAGCTGGCCAGCCGTGTGCGCAGTTTGCCCTTGGTGTCGTCGAACAGCCATTGGTTGCGGCCCGCGCCATCCAGGCCCTGGCTGTGCCACCCGCTCAACACGCCGGCGTGATTGGCGTCGCCGTCTTCGCCGGCGGACCAGGGCGGCAGATCCGCATCGTTGTAGAGCTGCCCCGCGACAACGGGCTGGTTGATATCGCCGTCGATGAATTCAACGATGACTTCGGTGCCGGCGCGCGGCAGGTGATGCGCGCCCCAGTTTGGGCCCGCCTGCGCGCTGGCCACGCGCAGCCACGTGCCCGAGCGGTCATCGCCGGGCGCATTGCCGCTGGCATCGCCATGCGTGCGATGCGGCAGGCCGCCCGGCAGCGGCTTTTCGCCGCGCTGCCACGGAAACTGCACCTTGACGCGCAGATCGCGGTCGGCGGTGATGGGCGCATCGGCCGCGCTGACGACCACGGCAGCCAGGCTTTCCGGCGCCGTGGGGCGCGCGCGCCACGCGGGCACCAACGCTGCCGCGTCGGGCTGCGCAACGAAGACATTGCGATATGTGCCGCGCTCCATGTCCGGGGTGTTCAACACCTGCGCGGCCTGGCTGCCCAGATTGTTCGTGGCTTCGTGCGTCACGTCCAGCACCACGTAACGGTTGCCGCCCAGTTCGTCGGCGGCCTGTCCGCCGCCGCCTTCGGCGTAGCGTGCGTGCTGGCTCAGCGCGAACACGTGCCCTGCCGCCAGCGAGCGGGCGGTGCCCGCGCCCTCAAAGCGCACCACCTCGGATTCATGGGCGCGCAGCGCCCGCGCCGCGCTCTGCTCGGCCGCGTCGTCATCGCCATAGCGGCCATGGCCGGCGTAGTCGTAGTCTTCAAGGACGGGCAGGGATTTCACCTGCACCTGCGACTGGCTCTGCGCGGCGTGCGCGTTCAGCGTGCGCTCGTTCCAGGCGGCGCGCGCCACGCGGTTGGGCCGCACGGCCTGCCGGGCGGCAAACCGGGTGATGCTGTCGCTTGTTTCGGTCGCGTCGCTACGGTGAAAGCGCAAGGGCGAGGCCGGGTCCTGCGGACGCGCGGCGTCGGCGTCGAAGATCACCACGCGGTGGCGCGCGCCGCCGCTGGCGGACTGGCCGTCGTCCTGTTGGTGTTCGAAGCGATAGCTCAACCCCGCCTCGGTCAGGATGCGTTCGACGAACGCCAGGTCCGACTCTCGATACTGCGTGCAGACGGCAAGCGGCTCCAGCGCCTGGCTCAATTCAAAGGCGAACGCGGCCTGGGGATAATCCGAAAACACCTCGCTGACGATGTCCTGCACCGACAGGTCCTGGTAGATGAAGCTGTCGCGCCGCAACGCCAGCGCGGCCATCCACGGCGCGGCATGCAGGCGGAAACGCGCCAGCCCGCCGTCGGCGCCCAGCGCGTCCACCCCTTCCACCACCGCGTGCCACCGCCGCATCGCGCCATCGGCCTGCAGCAGGCTGACGCTGATCTCCTTGCCCAGCAACGCGCCCACGTCCACTTCGGCGCTGGCCGCCAGGCAGTCCAGCGTCAGCGAGAACAGGCGCGACACGCCTTCGCGCAGGTTCAGGTGTTCGACCACGAGCTCGGCGTTCAGCGGGGTGTCCAGGCGCAGCAGGCGCGCCTGCTGCGACAGCGTGGCGATGTTCAATGACGAGTAGGCCGGGGCGTTCGAAGGCAAGGCGTTCATAGGACGTGGCGAATGTCGGTCGGCAGAGCCGGGGCGCGGGGCACGCGCCGGGAGGGGGCGGGTGAAAGCAGGGCCGGGAGCCGGCCCGGACGCTATGGCAGCGAAATCGTCAGGTGCGCGGCGCGCGGACCCAGCTTGACGATGTCGTGGTACGGCGCCATCGCCGTCTGCATCTCGGTGTTCAGGAAGTGGCGCATCCCCAGAAACGCCAGCAGGCCGAGCAGCGCAAAGACAGCCATGATCGACCACAGCGGCACGTCGCGTTTCAGCGTGTGCGCCACCTTGTCGGGCAGCGGCCAGTGCGGCGCGAAACCGGTGCGCTTGCCGCGCAGCAGCGCGATCTCGTCGCCCAGCCGCGCAGTCAGATAGCCGAGTTTTTCCTGGCCCTCGATCAGGTACTTGCCCTGAAAGCCGAGCAACAGGCACATGTAATAGATCTCAAGCGATTGCAGGCGCGGCGCGCCTTGGGCGCGCAGGTCTTCCAGCCGGGCAAAGAAATTCTCGCCAGCCAGCTGTTCGCCGAACAAGGTGAGCTGCAGGGGTTGCAGCATCCACGCATCGCGAATGGCGAACTGCGAATTCAGCACGGTCTCGTCCACCGCGGCGCAGAATGCATACTTGGTGGCATACACGTCTTCCGCGGGAATATCCATTTTCTTGGCGGCGCGTTCGTAGTCCGCCAGAAACTGCTGCACCCGCGCCGAGAACGCCGCGGCGTCGGTGGGCTCCTGTCCGCTCTTGAGCAGGAAAAGCATCAGGAAACCGTCATACAGCAAGTCCAGCAAGGACCTGGCCGGACGGCTGGCGTGGAACTCGGCGGCCCGGGGCGGCAGCGTGGCGCCGGGCATCAGGGAGGGAGCGTCTGCGGTCATGGAAGTACGTGTCCTGTCAGCGGGTGACTGCAATCAAATCCAGCTTGAGCTCAGGGATGCCGGCGGGCGCGTAGATGGCGATGCTGCGCGCTTGCAGCATGCGGTCATAGAGCGAACCCCGCGCCTGTAGCGCGAAATACACCGCCCCGGGCTTGACGGGCACCGCCGGCGGCACCTGCGGCGTGTAGGCCAGCGGCACGCCGGGCATGGCCGACAGCACCAGCTTGTCTACGTCTTCCGGCGCGCCCACCTTGAAGCGCATGGGCACGCTTTCGGAGAGTTCCGAGGCAGGCATCGCGGCCTGCACGGCCAGATACAGCGACGTGGTTTCGTCGAGCTTTTCCGAATCCAGCCTGCCCATGTGGAACGACGGCCGCAACTCTTCCAGCACGATGGAGAAGTAGCGTGTGGAGATCACCGTTTCCAGCAGGTCGCGCAGGATTTCGTCCATGCGGGCGAACGCCGGGCCGGGCGCGTCATGCCGGTAGACGGGCAGGTCGGCCAGCGTATGCAGCTTGGAGAACGTCATCAGCGCGCCCGCCAGCCGCGCCAGTTCCTGGAATAGGCGTTCCGGGTGGAGCTGCGGGTGGTGAAACAGATGCGACAGCGTGGCGTAGGCCTCGTTGGCCGTGTGCAGCAGCCAGAACGAGGCGACGTCGCCCGAGCGGAACTCGATGATGTTCTTGCTGGGTTCGCGGTGAAAGCCATACAGCGCATTCACCTTGGCCTGCAGCGCGTCCAGCAGTCGGCGCAGCTGTTCATGCAGGGCGCCAGAGGCCGTCAACGACAGGCTCGGCGCAACGAAGGTGGTGTCCAGCTCATAGCCCGCGCTGGCGGTGCGGCGCACGCGCGCCACCGGAATGGCCAGCAGCGCGTCGCGCGGTTCAAATTCCGAGATCAGGCGCACGTCTTTGCGCAGGAACGCCAGCTCAGCCGTGGTGGCGCCCGTGTACAGGTCGGGGGCCGGCGCATTGTTGTGCGTGTAGCGTGAATCGAAGCTGGCTGCCGACTGGCCATCGCGGTAATTGCCGCCAATCGCCTTGAGCGGATGGATGGCCAGATAAAAGACCGCTTCGGTGACGCCATCCAGCGCGGTCAGTGCAACCGGCGGCGGCAGTTCATCGCCGTGGGGGGCGTTATAGAGTTCACCGTCCGGAAACACCGCGCTCATTTCTGTGGCGCGCAACATGCCGTTGGCCAATGCCGATGCATCGAAGCGCGCGGCGCGCAGGCCCCACGCATAGGGATGCAAGGCGCGGGCCATCTCGGCCAGCCGGTCTTCGTGATAGGCATCCTGCCGCTGAAAATGTTGCGGCCGCAGAAACAACCCTTCGCCCCAAAGGACTTTGGCTGAGTGACTCAAGTTGGCGCTCCCTTTGCTTGTCTTTCCATGTCTTCATATAGAAGGCGGGCCTCCGCGCAATGCGCGTCAACCGGGACACTGCACGCCGGAAAGGCGTGCCGGGTCGTAGGCTGGCAGGCCCGCCGGCAACGTGGGTTTGCCAGTGGCGACGGTGAGCGCACACGCGTGCGCGCCCAGCACAATCCCACTGTCTTCCACGTCGTCGACCTTGAATACATACTTCCAACGCATCGGCGCGGGCGCGTAGAACAACCCGGCGATCGCGATGTAATCGGCTTGCTTGGGGACCTTTTCGACGGCTTCGAACCGTTGGCCGGGTGTGAGCGTCAGCTCACGTATTCCCAGCACGGATTCCCCGAGCGTGGCTTTCTCGGCAGCAGTGTCTATCAATTGCGTGAGCGGCGCACGTTGGAATTGCTCAGGATTCTTCAGGTAGTATATTTTTGTAACTACAGCCATCGACTGTCCGCTGCTGGCATTCAAATTTTCTCCGGCATGGATCGTCAAATTCACCTCGACAGGCGCGTTTTCGGGCTTTTTCAGGCCCGCCATCTCCATCGCATTTCCGGTCAAGCCGGCCACCGCGCCGATGGCTGATACGGCCGCACATCCAGTAATGACGGTGCTTGCAAGCGAGCAAGCCGCGACTGCGAAGAAGCGTGATAAATGGATATGTTTGGACATGGCCCTTTATACCGGAAGTGTGTGAAGCAATACAGATCGCAGCACGTTAGGCGCAATTTCGACGCAAGTAACATGAAGACACTTGCTGTAGCGCTGGGCTAACAAAAGGTTGTTGAAATACGGCCCCTAGTTACAACCCCGCTAGGTGCTTAAAAATGCGCTTTCCCCGCCTCGTCGTTCTCGCAGGTGTCGTTGCCGTTATGGCCGGCTGCGCGTCGGTAAAACCGCAGTCGGAATCCGAATACAAACAATCCATGGCCGAAGCGGAAAAGGCGCTTGAGCAAAAGAGCGCCGACCAGGCCGTCGCGCAATTCGAGGAGATTGCGGTCCGCAATCCGTCCAAGGGATTGCCGTGGTCCTACATCGCGAAGATTCGTTTCGACGAACAGAAATATGGTCAAGCCATCGTCGCGGCCGACGAGGCGCTGAGCCGCGACCCGGATGATTTCGTGGCCAAGAGCGTGCGCGCCGTCGGCGGCCTGCGTGTGGCCATGCAGTCGCTGGCGGACCTGCGCGCCGATGCGTTGCTGGCAGGCAATGCGCGCGCAGACGCCGTGGCCCTGGCCGCGGCAATGCGCGAGACGCTGGGGCAGGATGTGCTGTTCCCGGAAGGCCGCCGCCCGCCGCCGCGTCCGCGTCAGCCGCCGCGCAAGGCCGACCCCGCCCCGGCGAGTGCGTCGCCTTCCAGCGCCGCCCCGACGGGCGTTGCACCGACGGGTGCCGCACCTGCCGCATCGACGCCTGCCGCACCCAAGGTGACTCCCAGCGCCGCGCCGGGGGCCGCGTCCCATGCGTCGCCCGCCGCAACCCAGCCCGCCCAGCAGCCCAACCGCGCGCCGAACCCGTTCGGCGACCTGCTTACCAAGTGATTCGCCCAGGCAGCGCTGGCTAGCCCGGCGCGCCTGACCGACCGCCACGATCCTTTGCACGGAGCCATCCATGGCCAAGAAAGAAAGCGTTCAGAAACGATTGCAGAAAGTCCGTCCGCCGCGCGTTCAGCTCACGTATGACGTGGAGAAGGGCGACGCCATCGAACAGAAGGAGCTTCCCTTCGTCGTGGGCGTGGTGGGGGACTTTTCGGCGCAATCCGAAGCCGAGCTGCCGCGTCTGAAGGACCGCAAGTTCGTCAACATCGACGTCGACAACTTCGACGACGTGATGCGTGGGTTGGAGCCGCGCGCCGCGTACCGCGTCAAGAATGCGCTGACCGAGGAAGGCGGCACGTTCGGCGTGGACCTGAAGTTCCGTTCGATCGAGGATTTCCGCCCGGAAGCCGTGGTCCAGCAGGTGGATCCGCTTCGCGAATTGCTCGACATACGCACCAAGCTGGCGGACCTGCGCAACAAGCTGGCGGGCAACGACAAGCTGGAAGACCTGCTGGGCGAAGTGTTGTCCAGCACCGAGAAGCTGCAACAGTTGACCAGCGAGACCGACAAGGGAGGCCGCAATGAGTAATTCCGCCACTGCACAGAACGCCGCTGCCGCCCCGGCCGACGCGCAAGGCGGCCTGCTGGACCAGATCGTCGAGCAGAGCCGGGTCGCCAAGTCGACCGCCGAGCACGATCGCGCCAAAGACATCATCGGTGAGCTGGTGCGTGAAGTCATGAAGGGCACCGTGGTGGTGTCCGACAATCTTTCCGCGATGCTGGATGCGCGCGTGGCCGAGCTGGACCGCCTGATCTCCGCGCAACTGAGCGAGGTGATGCACGCGCCGGAATTCCAGAACCTGGAGAGCACGTGGCGCGGCCTGCACTACCTGTGCCAGGAGACCGACACCAGCCCGATGCTGAAGATCAAGGTGTTGAACACCACCAAGCGTGACCTGGTTCGCGACTTCCAGACCGCCATCGACTTCGACCAGAGCCTGATGTTCAAGAAGGTCTACGAAGAAGAGTTCGGCACGTTTGGCGGCGCGCCGTTCGGCGCGCTGCTGGGCAACTTCGAGATCACGCGCCAGCCCGAGGACATGTACTTCATCGAGCAGATGTCGCACGTGGCCGCGGCTTCGCACGCGCCCTTCATCGCCTCGGCCTCGCCCGAACTGCTGGGTCTGGACAGCTTTGCCGACCTGGGCCGCCCGCGCGACCTGGCCAAGGTGTTCGACACCGTGGAATACACCAAGTGGCGCAGCTTCCGCGATTCGGAAGACTCCCGCTATGTGGGCCTGACCATGCCGCGCTTCCTGGGCCGCCTTCCCTACGATCCGGTGGAAGGCACCACGGTCGAAGGTTTCAACTTCGTTGAGGACGTGGACGGCACCGACCATTCGAAGTACCTGTGGTGCAACGCGGCGTGGGCGTTCGGCGCCCGCCTGACGGCCGCGTTTGCCGACTTTGGCTGGTGCGCCGCGATCCGCGGCGTGGAAGGCGGCGGTCTGGTCGAGAACCTGCCGACGCACACGTTCAAGACGGACGACGGCGAAATCGCGCTCAAGTGCCCGACCGAAATCGCCATCACGGACCGCCGGGAAAAGGAACTGAGCGATCAGGGCCTGATCCCGCTGGTGCATTGCAAGAATTCGGACTACGCGGCCTTCTTCGGTGCACAGTCGGTGCAGAAGGCCAAGAAATACAACACGGACAGCGCCAACGCCAATGCGGTGTTGTCGGCGCAGCTGCAGTACATCTTCTCGGTGTCGCGCGTGGCGCATTACCTGAAGGCGATGATGCGCGACAAGATCGGCAGCTTCGCGTCGGCGCAGTCCGTTGAGAGTTTCCTGAATCGCTGGGTGTCGCAGTACGTGCTGCTGGACGACAACGCGACGCAGGAACAAAAAGCGCAGTTTCCGCTGCGCGAAGCTTCGGTGCAGGTGGCCGAGGTCCCGGGACGTCCGGGCGTCTTCCGCGCCGTGGCGTTTTTGCGGCCGCATTTCCAGCTTGACGAACTCTCGATCTCGTTGCGCCTGGTTGCCGAACTGCCGGCTCAGGCTCAGAAATCCTGATCGTCATTGCACTGACCACTCATCCATTGAAAGAGGTTATCAACAATGAAGGACATCTACGTCAAGTTCGGCAATCCGGCGCTCAAGGGCGAATCGCAAGACAAGGACCACCCGGATTGGATCGAAGTCAGCTCGTGGCGCCATGAAATCATCCAGCCGCGTTCGGCCACGGCGTCGACCTCGGGCGGCCATACCGCCGAGCGCACCGAACACGGCGAAATGGTCTTCACCAAGGATCTGGACGTGGTCAGCCCGCTGCTGTATCAGCACGCGTCCGGCGGCACGACGTTCGATGAAGTCACCATCGATTTTCTGCGCGCGGACGGTGAGGGCAATCGGGTCAAGTACCTGGAAATCAAGCTCAAGTACGTGATCATTGCGCGCGTGGCGCCGGAAGTGGTTGCCGAAGGCCTGCCGCACGAGTCGTTCTCGCTGAAGTACGCCGCCGTGCAGTGGAAGTACACGCAGCAGAAGGTCGGCGGCAACCAGGGCGGCAACGCCCAGGGCGCCTGGAGCCTGACCAAGAACGACAAGACCTACTCGGTCTGATCGCTGCCAGGTTGCCAAGAGACCGCGGCCCGAGCCGGGCCGCTGTCCATTTTTTTGCTGTCTCCGGATTGATCAGGCCCCGATGAAAGGATTCGAACCGAGTCTGTTCGACAAGCTGTTCGAGGCGGAGGGCCAATCGCCCTATGCGCTGCGCCGCCTGTCGATCGAAGAGATGAAGGAAACGGTGGCGCGCGACATCGAGGCCTTGCTGAACACCCGCATGGTGTTCACCGAGGAAGACTTGCGGCGCTTCCCCAACTGCCAGCGGTCGGTGCTGACATACGGCCTGTCGGACTTTTCCGGATTGAGTCTTGCCAGCCACTATGACCGCGAATTCATCTGCCGCTCGCTGGAGCAGGCGATCGCGCGCCACGAGCCTCGCCTGACGCACGTGCGGGTGATGCTCCAGGTGGACAACCGCGCGACCTCGGTGCTGTATTTCGCGATCACGGCGATGCTGGACGTGGGACCCGCCCACGAGCCCGTCACCTTCGACGCCACGTTGCAGCCCTCGACGCTGCAGTACTCCGTGACCAAGGGCTGGGCCAAGAGCCCGGCCACGGTCTGAGGCCCCATTCGTAACGCAGGTGCATTGGCGCGCTGGAAGGAAAGACAACAATGGAAGAATTGCTGCCTTATTACGAGCGCGAACTGGGCTTTCTGCGCACGTCGTCGCGCGACTTCGCCGAACGCTACCCGAAGATCGCCGCGCGGCTCGGCCTGTCGGGCGAGACCTGCGAAGATCCGCACGTTGAACGCATGATCGAGTCGTTCGCCTTGTTGAGCGCCCGCATCAACAAGAAGCTGGACGACGACTACCCTGAATTCACCGAAGCGTTGTTCGAGGTGATGTACCCGCATTACCTGCGGCCTTTTCCCTCTTGCAGCATCGCGCAGTTCGACCTTGGGGGCGCGGGCGCGCAACTGACCGCGCCGGTCCGGATTGCGCGCGGCACGGAACTGAAGTCGCACCCGGTCCGGGGCGTGTCGTGCCGCTTTCGCACCACTTATGACGTCACGCTGGCGCCGGTCGAAGTGTTGCGCGCGGGCTTTGAGTCCAGCGCCAATGCGCCCGCCACGGCCAAGCTGCCGGCCGGCGTGACCGGACGTTTTTCCGTCACTCTGGGTTGCCAGGGCGAGAACCAGCATTTCGGGGCCCTGGGCGTGGACCGGCTTCGGGTGTACCTGCACGGTGAACCGTCATTCGTGGCGGCATTGCGCGACGCGCTGTTCCTGCGCGCCGCCGCGGCCTACGTGGAGCTGCAACCGGGACGCTGGGATCGTCTGCCCGCCATTCCGGTCGGGCAGGTGGGCCTGGCGGAAGAAGATGCGCTGATCGACTTTCCGGCCAGTTCGCACCCGGCGTATCGCCTGCTGGCCGAGTACTTCGTGTTCTCGGAAAAATTCAACTTCGTGGACATCGACCTGGCCGCGCTGCGCCCCTATCTGGGCACGGTGCGCCAGTTCACGCTGCACCTGCCGGTCAGCGGCCTGCGCGCGGATTCCAATACCGCGCGGCTGCTGGAATCGACGTCCGCCGACAATCTGCGGCTCGGCTGCACGCCGGTGTCCAACCTGTTTTCGCAGCGCGCGGATCCCATCCGCGTCACGCATGCGTCGGCGTCGTACCCGGTGGTGGCGGATGCGCGGCGGGCCTATGGCTACGAGGTCTATTCGATCGACCGCGTGCGCCAGGTGCGTCAGAACGCGCAGGGCGATGCGGTCGTGGAATTCAGGCCGTTCTATTCGCTGCACCATGGCGAATCGCCCGACAAGGCGGGCCACTACTGGACGATGCGGCGCGATGCGTCGATGGCGCAGCGCAGTCCGGGCTATGAGACGGAGATTTCGATCGTCGATATCGACTTCGACCCGTCGGTGCCGCAGACCGAAACGCTGAGCCTGGATCTGACCTGCACCAATCGGGACTTGCCGTCGCAGATTGCGGTGGGGCAGGCGGGCGGCGACCTGTTCCTGGAAGGCGGTTCGGTGGCGCGCACGATCCGCATGCTGCGCCGCCCGACGCATTCGCACCGGTTCCCGCAGGGCCGCGCAGCGCATTGGCGCCTGATTTCGCATCTGGCGTTGAACCATCTGTCCCTGGTGCAAAGCGGTCTGCCGGCGCTCAAGGAAACGCTGCGCCTGTACGACCTGTCCGGCTCGGCCGTGGCCGCGCGCCAGATCGAAGGGCTGGTGGGACTGGACTACAAGCCCGCCACGCACTGGATGCCGGGCGAACCGTTCGCCACCTTCGTGCGCGGCATCGAAATCCGGCTGACCGTCAATGAAGACCACTTCGTGGGCACCAGCCTGCACACGTTCGTGGCGGTCATCAATCGCTTCTTCGGCCTGTATGTGCACGCGAACAGTTTCGTGCAGTTGGTTGTGTTGTCGCGCCGCGGCGCGGAGGAACTTCTACGATGCCCCCCTTGCAACGGCGACGCCATCCTAGCGTGATGGACGCGCTGCTGGCCGAGCCGCAGCGCTTCAAGTTTTTCCAGGCGGTGCGCCTGCTGGAGCAATGCTTTGCGCGGCAGGAGCGCGGTGCGACGCGTCATCCGGTGCCGGTGCACCTGCGCTTTCCCAATGCGCCGGGCCTGGGCTTTCCGCCCAGCGAGATCGTGGATGCAGTGGCGTACGACAAGAACGGCGAAGTGCTGGCGGACGAGGCCGCGCGGCAGGCCGCCGTGGCCGAAGGCCGGCTGGGCCGCGTGGACGTGACGCCCGCTTTCTTTGGCCTCTTGGGCGGGCAGGGCGCATTGCCGCTGCATTACTCGGAAATGTTGGCCAACCGCGAAAGCCTGCGGCGCGACCGGGGCGCCCGAGCGTTCTTCGACATCTTTTCGAACCGGGCGGCGGCACTGTTCTACGCGGCGTGGAAGAAATACCGCATGCCGCTGCGGCACGAAACCGAACCGGACCATCATTACCTGCCGCTCTTGCTGGCCTTGGGCGGCATCGGCCATCCGGCGCTGCGGGACCGCCTGCACAACGGCGCGGGCCGCGTCCATGACGAATCGATCGCGCACTACGCGGCGGCGGCGCGTCAGCGTCCGGTGTCGGCGCCGTACCTGCAGCGCGTGCTGCAGGATTACTTTGGCGTGCCGCTGCGCGTGGAACAGTTCGTCGGCCGCTGGTATGACGTCCCGCCGCAGAACCGCACGCAGCTTGGGCATCCTGGCGCCGTGCTGGGCGTGTCGGCGCTTGCTGGCGACCGCATCTGGCAGCGCGACCTGCGCATCCGGCTCTGGATCGGCCCCTTGTCGGGCCAGGCGTTCACCGACTTCCTGCCGGGCGGCGAGCGCGCGCAGGCGCTGGAGAAACTGCTGACGATGTTCGGCGGGATGACGTTCGAATACGAGGTGCGGCTGGTGCTGGCGCGCGAGAGCGTCACCCCCAGCCAGTTGGGCGCAGGCGCCGAGGTGCGCCTGGGCTGGAATTCGTTCCTGTGCACCGAGCCCGCCCGGCAAGACCGCGACGACGCCAGTTACGAACTGCACACCATTCATTGACCCCATCACCCTCAGACACTTATGGCCACACCGCTGAAGACCTTGATCGGAAAGCTCAACCAGACCTGCCGCCAGGCCGCCGAACGCGCCGCCAGCCTGTGCATGGCGCAAGGCCACTACGAAGTGGATCTGGAGCATCTGTTTCTGGCCTTGCTGGAAAAGCCGGCCAGCGACGTGAGCGTCATCGCGCAGCGTTGCCACATCAAGACCGACGCGTTGGAGGCGGACCTGAATGCGGAGATCGGCCGCTTCAAGAACGGCAATACGCGCACGCCGGTGTTTTCACCGCATCTGCCCAAGCTGTTTGAACATGCGTGGCTGATTGCGTCGCTTGATACCCAGACGACGCGCATCCGGTCCGGCCACCTGTTGCTGGCCCTGCTGACCGAGCCCGATCTGGCGCAATTGGCGCGGCGCGGCTCGACGCTGTTCGAGTCGTTCCGGCTGGATGCGTTAAAGCATGACTTTGCCGCCTTGACGGCCGGTTCGGAAGAGGCCGGGCAAGCCGTGGGTTTTGCCGATGGCGCGGGGCCGCAGGGCGACGCTGGCCAACCGGCGCCCGCGCTGTCGGCGACCCCGGCCCTGGACCAATACACCACGAACCTGACCGAACGCGCCCGCGAGGGCAAGATCGACCCGGTGATCGGACGGGACGCCGAAATCCGCCAGATGATCGACATCCTGACGCGGCGGCGGCAGAACAACCCCATCCTGACCGGCGAGGCGGGCGTGGGCAAGACGGCGGTGGTCGAGGGGTTGGCGCTGCGGATTGTGTCGGGCGACGTGCCGCCTGCGCTGGCCGAGGTGACGCTGCGCACGCTGGACATGGGTCTGCTGCAGGCGGGCGCCAGCGTCAAGGGCGAGTTCGAAAACCGCTTGAAGAACGTCATCGACGAGGTCAAGAAGAGTCCGTCGCCCATCATCCTGTTCATCGATGAAGCCCACACCATGATCGGCGCGGGCGGGCAGGCGGGGCAGAACGACGCGGCCAACCTGCTCAAGCCGGCCCTGGCGCGCGGTGAACTGCGCACCATCGCCGCCACAACCTGGAGCGAATACAAGAAGTTCTTCGAGAAGGACGCCGCGCTGGCGCGCCGCTTCCAGGTGATCAAGGTGGAGGAACCGGACGAGACGCTGGCCGCATCGATGTTGCGCGGCATGGCGCCGCTGATGGAGCGCCATTTCGGTGTGCGCATCCTGGACGAGGCGATCAGCGCGGCGGCCAGACTGTCGCATCGCTACATCACCGGCCGCCAACTGCCCGACAAGGCGGTCAGTGTGCTGGATACGGCATGCGCGCGCGTGGCGTTGGGCCGCAGCGCCACGCCGGCCTTGATCGATGATGCGCGGCATCGCCTGACGCGCCTTGGCGCCGAACAGGCGGCGTTGCAGCGCGAAGCCGCCACGGGCGCGTCGCACGCGTGCCTGGATGAATTGCGCGACGAGATCGCGGCGGTCACGCAGACCTTGGCCGATGCCGAGTCGCGCCACGCGGCGGAAATGGACCTGGTGGCGCGGATACACGCCTTGCGTGCGGAGCTGGAAGCCGCGCCGCAGGAAGCGGCCGCTGAGGCGTCCGCGGAGAAGGCGCCGCCGCCGCCGTCCTCGTCGCGCCGCAAGGCCGCGCAAGCGGTGCCGCTGACCCCCGCGCAGCAGCGTCTGGCGGGCTTGATGGACGAGCTGCGGGCGTTGCAAGGCGAACAGCCCTTGGTGCCGGCCTGCGTGGACGCGCAGATCGTGGCCGAGATCATCTCGGCATGGACCGGGATTCCGCTGGGCCGCATGGTCAACGACGAGATTCGCACGGTGCTGCAATTGCAGCCGCTGCTGGCCGAACGCGTGATCGGGCAGGACCACGCGCTGGAGGCCATCGCGCAGCGCGTTCGCACGGCGCGCGCCGGGCTGGAAGACCCGGACAAGCCCAAGGGCGTGTTCCTGTTCGTGGGCCCGTCGGGCGTGGGCAAGACCGAGACCGCGCTGGCGCTGGCCGACATTCTGTACGGCGGCGAGCGCAAGCTCGTCACGATCAACATGAGCGAGTACCAGGAGGCCCACAGCATTTCGGGCCTGAAGGGTTCGCCGCCGGGCTATGTGGGCTACGGCGAAGGCGGCGTGCTGACCGAGGCGGTGCGCCGCCAGCCCTATAGCGTGGTGTTGCTGGATGAAATCGAAAAGGCCCACCCCGATGTGCTGGAGCTGTTCTTCCAGGTCTTTGACAAGGGGGTGATGGACGACGCGGAGGGGCGCGAGATCGACTTCCGCAACACGCTTATCATCCTGACGTCGAACGTCGGCTCCAGCGCCATCATGCAGGCATGCCTGAACAAGCCGGCCGCGGAGCGCCCGACGCCGGACGCCTTGTCCGAGCTGTTGATGCCGCAGTTGTACAAGGCCTTCAAGCCGGCCTTCCTGGGCCGCATGAAGACCATTCCTTTTTTCCCCGTGGACGATGACGCGCTGGCGCACATCATCGAACTGAAGCTGGGCCGCATCGCACGCCGCGTGGCGGCCACGCACCGCGCGGTGTTCGAATGGGATGAGGCGCTGGTCGAGGCGGTGCTGGCCCGCTGCACCGAAGTGGACACGGGGGCGCGCAATGTCGATCACATCCTCAATGGAACGCTGCTGCCCGAGATTGCCGGACAGGTCCTCAGCCGCATGGCGCAAGGAGAGGCGATCGCCAAGATCCGTGTCAGTGCGGGCAAGAACGGCGAATTCCGCTTCCGCATGAGCTGATTCAAGACAGAGAGGTTACGCCAACATGGCTCAGACACTTGCCGCCGCCAGCCCGTTGGGCGCGGGCTTCACGCAGGCCGACCGCCTGCTCGACCTGTGCACGCCGCTGGGGCCGGACAAGCTGCTGGCCGAGCGTCTTCAGGGCACCGAGCAACTGAGCGATGGCGGCTTTGCGCTGATGGTCGATGCGCTGTCGGACGATGCGCATGTGCCGTTGAAGTCGCTGATCGGCCAGCCGGCGCAGGTAAAGCTGCAAACGGCCTTGGGCCGCGACGCGCACCGCGTGTGGTGCGGCCTGGTGACGGAGGCGCGCTTTGAAGGGGCCAATGGCGGCTTCGCGCGCTACCGGCTGCGCGTCGAGCCGTGGCTGGCGCTGCTGCGCCAGCGCCGCGACAGCTTCGCCTTCCAGGACTTGTCGGTGATCGACATCGTGGACAGCGTGTTCGGCGACTACAACGGGCAGGGCGCGGTGGCGGCGCAGTGGCGCTGGGAGGTGAAGGACCGGGACGCTTACGCCAAGCGGAGCCTGACGATTCAGTACCGCGAGACCGACTTCGCCTTTGTCGAGCGGCTGCTGGCCGAAGAGGGGCTCTTCTATTGGGTCGAGCACGAAGCCGGTGACGGCGCGCCAGGCGGCCATACCGTGGTTATTGCCGACCACAACGGCGCATTCAAGGGCGGGCCGCAGGACAGCATCAAATTCCAGCGCGCGGACGCGACCGAAACCGAAGACACCATCCAGGCGTGGCGCCAGCGCCGCGCGTGGCGCACCAACGCCGTGCGGCTGGCCACGTGGGATTACCGCGCGATGCAGGCGCGGCGGGTCAGCGCGCAGGTCGAGGACAAACTGGCCAACGCCGTGGAACTGGCGGATTCGGACTACCCGGGTCAGTATCTGTTCGAAGACGGCGCCCAGGGCGAGCGGCTTGCGCACAACGCGTTGGCCGCGCAGCGGGTGCGCCAGTCGTTGCAGGAAGGCGAGGGCACCGTGCGCACGCTGGCGCCGGGGCAGCGTTTTACGCTGACGGGGCATTTCGGGCCGTCGCAGGGGGCGGGCGCCGAATTTGTGGTGCTGCGCATCGCGCACGAGGCCCGCAACAATTTCGATGAAAGCCTGGGCCGCGCGGTGGCCGACGCCCTGGGCGCGGCAGGGGAAAACCAGGGCCCGCGCAACGCCGAAGACGCCGGAGCGGATTTCTATCGCAACCGCTTCGAGGCGATTGCCGCCACGCTGGAGTACCGCCCCAGCACGGTGGATGGCCACGGCGCACGCCTGCATCCCCGTCCCACCGTGCACGGCGCGCAGACGGCGCTGGTGGTCGGGGCGAACGATCCGGTCCATACGGACCGCGACCACCGCATCAAGATCCAATTCCATTGGCAGCGCGGCAGCGCGTCCAGCAATCGCCAGGATCATCCCGCGGGCGAAGACAACGCGCCGGCCAGCGACGCGCTGGGCACGTGGGTGCGCGTGGCCGAACCGGTGGCGGGATCGGACTGGGGCGGTCACTTCGTGCCCCGCCTGGGACAGGAGGTGCTGGTGCAGTTCATGCACGGCGACATCGACCGGCCGGTGGTGGTGGGCGCGCTGTATAACGGCGCGGGCAGCGAGAACGCCGCCAACAACCAGGTGCAGGCCGGCGCGGCCAAGGCCACCGGCAACGCGCCGGCCTGGTTCGCGGGCAGCGAGGCCGGGCACGCGCACAACGTGGTGATGTCGGGCTTCAAGACACAGGCGCTGGCCGATAGCGGGCAGGGCATGGGCGGCTACAACCAGTTGGTGCAGGACGACACGCCGGGACAGTCCCGCCTGACGGCATCGACCACGCAGGCGGAGGCGCGGCTGAACCTGGGCCACCTGAAGCAGCAGCGCGACAACGAGCGTCTGTCGGACCTGGGACATGGCGCGGAACTGGCGACCAGCGAGGCCGTGGCGTTGCGCGCGGGCGAGGGCCTGCTGATCAGCGCGGACAAGCGCGAAGGCGCGACAGGCGGCCTGCTCGATAGCGAGCCGGCCATCCAGCAGATGGAAAAGGCCATCGAGCAGGCCAAAGCGCTGTCGGCCACGGCGGCGCGCCAGGAAGCGAAGCTGGACGGTGACGGCGACAAGACGCGTCCGCTGGATGAACTGGACGCCGTGCGCAAGATCATCGAAGGCACCCGCGCCGAGGAAGACGTGCAGGTGCCGGCGTACAGCCTGCCGCACATCCAGGTCAGCGCCCCGAAGGGCATTGGCCAGTACACGCCGAAAAATGCGTTTGCCGTGGCGGGCGCCACCTTGTGCCAAGTGGCGCCGGATGTGAACTGGGCCGCGGGCGCGCACCTGTCTCTGTGCGTGGCGCAGGGCGTGGTCTTGTTCACCAAAGGCTTGGGCGGCGACGGCCGGGCCGTGCCGGAGAAAGGGATCCGGTTGCACGCGGCAGGCGGGCAGTTGCGGATGCAAAGCCAGAAGGCGCGCATGCGCCTGGCCGCCGAGAAGTCGGTGACGCTGGCCTCGGCCCAAGGCGCGGTGGACGTGAACGCATCGAAAAAGGTGCTGGCCACGGCGGCCGGCGCGTACATGCGGATCGAGGGCGGCGGGATTCAATTGCATGCGCCCGGCAAGGTGGAATTGAAGGCGGGTGTGCACAACTGGGTGGGACCGCAAAGCGGTACCGGCCCGGCGCAACCGCCGCAGGGCGATATGGAAGGCTGCGCCGCGGCGCTCGAAGACGCGGCCGGCAGCGGCGCATTGGCGGCATGATGGCATCGTCAACGCCCCGCCTGGCGCAAGCGTCTCAAGCACGTTGGGAGCCGCCGCGCGCCGAGGACTGTGTCGAACGCGCCATCGCGGGCTTGCGGGCCGTGCTGGACGGCCGCGCCAGCCGGCGCGTGCTGCTCTTGTGCGATTCCACGTTGGCCGATCCGCTGGCCGACGACATCGCGGCTGCGGGATTGGCGCGGCGCGAGGTCGAGCTGATCTCGCAGGGTGCGGCCGCGCCGCCGCTGTATCTGGCAGAGGTGCCGGACGAGATCCGCCATGAGCGGCTGATCAACGCCAGCCTCCGCGTGGCGGTGGACGAAGCCTTGCGTCCCGCGCCCGCCGCCAAGCGGCCTCGGTCGATGGCGGCGTGGCTGGCCACCGACCTGCCGCTGGCCGAAGTGGCGCAGCGGCTGGCGCTGCGCGCCCGTTTGCGCGACGCGCAGGCGCGCGTGCGCATCCTGCGATTCTGGGACCCGCGCACCACGCAATACCAGAGCGAGCTGTACGCGGGCACGGCGCCCGCCTCATGGATACCGGGCGTCACGTGGATGACGGTGGACGGCTTTGCGCGCTGGCAGGTGCTGCCGGATGTGCCGGGTCCGATGCAGACCGTGACGCCTGACTGGCCGCGCCTTGCGCGGCTGGGGCGTATCAACGCGGTGCTGCAGCGCTTGAATGCGAAAGGCCTGTGCGTGGGGCCGTCCGTGCTGGACGCGGTTCGCCGAGCGCTGGACGCGGCCGCGGAGTGCGGGATTGACGACGATGAGGACGCGGCGCTGTTCGCCGCCTGGCGAGTGCGCCTGGACGCGCCGCTGGAACGTGCGCCGTCGTTTGCGGCCTTGCTGCGCGAGGTGCAAGAAGAAGGCGGCCGCCTGCGCGGCGCCTCGCAGGACATGGACGACGAGGATTGGCAGCGGTTTGCGCAAGAGGCGCAGGCGCGGGAGGATCTGCAAGCATGACGACTGACTACGACGCGTTGCCCTGCAAGGGCAAGTTCTGCGGCCGGCCGGGGCTGCCCATCCTGCCGATGCGAATTGCGTACGTGCCGGGCGGCAAGAACGATTTGCCCGACGGCGTGTACACGGATCCCGAGCTGTACTACGAGACCATGCGCCAGGGCGCCTACATGCTGCGCGCCATCACGGCTGGCTACGTGTACCTTTGGGATCCGCGCCGCAGCTACGGCTGGCGCGCGTTCGCGGCCACGGCAACGGGGCAGATGAAGGAAGTGCCGGTTGACGACGACAACCGTCCGTCCGAGCAACCGACGTTCACGTGCACGCGCGAAGGCCACGGCCTGGAATCGGCGTTGATCAACGTCGAGGCGCCCGCAAACGCGTCGCGCAGCGTGTGGGTCGGCTATTCGCGCGTGTGGTGGACGCAGGATATCCGCCGCGAGCTGACGCGCAATGATCGCTGGCGCAAGAAGGTCATGGTGGAGCTGGACGCCAAGGCTGTCTGGGCGGGGGGCTACCCCAAGCCCGAAACGGGCTTTCGCGTGGCGGAAGATGGCGCCAATCTGGCCAAGCATTCGATCGAGTTCCGGGACGCCGCCGGCGCGGCGACCTTGTTTTCCAACACGCTGACCCCCGGCGTCAGCCTGTTTGGCGGGCAGGCCGCGGCGATGGCCGGCAAGATGCGGCAGATGACCCCCAAGGGCGGCGTGGCGCTGGCGCTGCGCGATCCGGTGGGCGTGCTGGCCGACATTTCCACGTGGCGCAACAAGTGCATGGGCGAGCTGGCCGAGCATCATCTGGAGCCGACCCGGCTGCGCGAAGTGGCGGTGGCGCAGATCATCGACGGGCTGGAAAAGCAGATGGACTCGTCCAGCGACGAACGCCAGCGCTTGCGCGAGCGCATCGATACCGGCAAGGTCACCAGGACGCTCAGCGAAAACAAGGCGGCCATTGCCCGCATGCGCGACAAGATCGAGGGTGCGGGCAAGGACTGGGCCTGGTGGTATGGCCGAGATACGTTCTGGCTGGCGTGCAAGGCGTATTCGCCCAAGGACGCCGCCGCCGGCGAGCGCCTGGAAGACGACATGGCGATGTGCGTCGATGGCGCGGGCGCGGTGGCCAGCGAGCACAAGGCCATCGACGACTCGCTGAAAGACGAGGACATGGTCGACGGCACGTACGAGGCGATATGGCGGTCGCTGGCGGGCAACGATGGCGACTTGCTGGCCTTCCTGAACCGGGAGGGCAAAGGCAAGGTGATCTCCAAGCAGGTGTCCAACCTGCGCAAGATGGTCAAGAGCTACAACGATTGGATCAAGTTGCGGGCGGCCGACGGCAAGCTGCCGCCCATGCGGGCGGCGGGCTCGGCGATTGGCCGCTTCATGGCCACGCAGCTTCTGCGCCTGACCCTGTCGGGCGACCCCATCGCCGAACGGGTGGCGGCGCGCGTCACGTTGTCCGTGTCGGCGCGCATGAACATCGTGGTGGCGGTGCGCACGCATACGACGACGCTGCCGCGAATGATCGCGGACATGCACCAGATCGTCTGGGAGCCGAATCTGACGTCGGTCACGGTCGGTGGCGGAGGCGGGATCTACGCGAACAAGCACATGCAGTCCGGCTGGATCGGCACGCAGGCCGAACGCTCCACCCCGCTGACCATCAACTACATCATTCCCGAGGAGGTCGATGCGCAGTTGAACGCGGCCGCCAACGCGCCGCCGCCTTCTCGCCCCGCGGCCTCGCCGCAGTTGTCCCTGCCTTCGCCGCCCAGGGTGCTGGCCTTGCCGGCGCCCACGATGTCGCCGCTGGCCGGGCTGGTCAAGTGGGCCAAGACACGGGACGGCCAGAACGCGAGCGCGACAGGCGTGTTGACGCTGGTGGCCCTGTACACGTCTGTGTCGGACTTGAACAAGGCCGACGCCATCGGCGATGCGAAGGCGGCGCGCAAGGCCTGGTTCGGCATCACGTCCGGCGTGCTGGGCGTGGGCAGCGTGGCGATCGAAGCCACGGCGGGCGCGATCGGCGCGCGTGTGGGCACGAATACCGCGTATTCGATGAACCTGACCCTGAACATGCGTCTGGCCACTGTGCGCACGGCGGGCGCGGTGTTCGCGGCGGCGGCCACGTTTGTGGATGGCGCCAACAACGCGCTCAGCGCCGTGGACCAGTACGACGTCAAGAACTACGAGGCCGGCGGCGCGTATGCGACGTCCTCGATGTTCCTGTTGTTGTCCGGCCTGACCGGCGTGGCGACGGCGCTGGTCAGCCTGGGCGGCGCATTCAGCGCGGCCGGCGTGGTGGCGGGGGCTGGCGGGTTTGGCAGCGCGATGGTCGGATTGACCAGCGGCGGCACGGTGCTGCTGGGGATTCCGGTCTGGGGCTGGATCGTGCTGGGCCTGTGCCTGCTTGCGGCCGGCCTGTACTTCAAGTTCTGGGGCGATAGCGCCAAGGACAGCGAACTGGAGATCTGGTTCACCCGATGCTGCATGCGCTCGGCGGCGTTTGAAAACGTGGAGGACCGCCCGCTGTACGAGAACCGCGAAGAGGAACTTTACGAGTTCAACCGCGCGGTGTTCGGCGTGCGCGTGACGCTGGACTGGAAGGGCCTGTGGCAAGGCGAAATTTTTGGCCGCGACCGGCTGGTGCTGGAGGTGGTGATGCCCGGTTATACCGAGCACAGCGACTACGCCTACAGCCTGAAGCTGGTGGGCGAGGGCGTGAGCGCCGTGGTGTCCAGCAAGGGGTCGATGCGTTCGAATGACCCCGAATTGCAGCCGCGCGGTCCCTCCAATGCGCAGCTTGTGCAAGGCCGGCCCAAGCCGGAAACGTGGGCCGACCGCATGGACAAGTACGTGGACAACATGGCCTCGCGCCCGGGGTGGGCCGATGCGTGGCGCTGGATACGCAAGGACCGGAGCCAACCCATCGAGTTCACGAGCAAACCGTGGGAAGAGGTCGTGAAGTTCAACGTCAGCAATGGCTGCGCGGTGCTGCGCACCGAAGTGCTGGTCGATGACGACATCTTCCAGGAAGCGATCATCAAGATCGAATACTGGCCCGATCCGGACCGCATGCCCGACATCCGCTCGGTGCCGATGGGCGGCAACGGCTCCAATCTGATAAAAGCAAGCAATTGACCCGGCAATTTGCCGGATGATTTCGCAAACGACAGACCAGCATGGGCGGCAAGCATGAAAAGCAGTGAAGGGATCCAGGCGGCGGTGTACACGCGATGGCATCAGTTGTCGGTGCCGCTGGCGTTCGTGCTGGCGGCGGGCAGCTTCATGCTGGTGGTGCTGAACCGGGGGCCGATCGGGTTGGGCGCGGCGCTGGCCGTGCTGGGCCTGCTGGTGCCGCCGCTGGTGGCATTCAAGGGCTTTCCCACGCGCAACGCCGTCAGGGTGACGCCGGATGGCCTGGAGTTTTCACGCCGGTCGCCCATCCCCTTTGCCGACCTGAGCAGTTGGGGCACGGACGACTACCTGAAACTGGTCCGTCCCGGCCTGCCCACGCTGCTGGTCAGCCCGGCGGACTTGCCCAGCCGCGAAAGGCTGCTGCGCGAATTTGAAGCGGCGCTGGCGGCGTGGCAGGCGCGGCAGCCGGCGGGCACGGCGGCCGCGCGCCGCACGCATTTCTACGGATCGATGGGCGGGCGTCTGGTGGGCGGCGTGATCACGGCCTTGGGCGCGGGCTCGGCCATCATGGCCCTGAACCTGCGCGAACCGTCGATTTCGCTGGCGGTGGTGGGCGGGCTTGGCGCGGTGTTCGGCCTGGCCCTGCTGTTCGGCAAGCGGGGCTGAGGGCGGCGGCAGGCCGTTACGCGACCTCATGGCAACGACATTCCAGCTGGACACGCTCAAGATTCGGATGAGCGAGGCGGCGCTCCAGCGATTGGACCTGCATCAGCGCATCCAACGGGCGCTGCGGGCGCTGATCCTGGACGGCGCGCTGGGCCCGGGGGTCAAGCTGCCCGCGACGCGCGGCCTGGCCAAGTCGCTGGGCGTGTCGCGCGACACCGTCGAAAACGCCTATGTGCAACTGCACCGCGACGGCTACATCGTCCGCCGCGAGGGCTCGGGCAGCTATGTGTCCGAGACGGTGGGCATCGAGCTGCGGGGCGCGACGCGCAAGCGGGCAACGCTTGCGCGCCAGCCGGGCGCCGTGCAGCCCGGCACAGGCCTGAGCCGGCGCGGGCGGGCGATCCTGGAGAGCGGCGGCGTTTCCGACCAGCAGGTCATCAAGGCGTTCGCCACCGGACTGCCCGAGACGCGCACGTTTCCCACCGGCGTCTGGGAGCGCCTGCAGCGCCAGGTCATGAAGGACAACCGCGCCCACGTGCTGCTGCATGGCGACCCGCAGGGCGCCGAACCGCTGCGCCGCGCGATCGCGGCCTACCTGAACCTGGAGCGCGGCGCCAAGGTGTTGCCCGAGCAGGTGCTGGTGCTGAGCAGCACCCGGCAAGCCCTCTATCTGTGCGCGCAACTGCTGGCGGACGCGGACACGCCCATCCTGATGGAGAATCCCGGCTACTTCGGCGCCCGCAAGGCGTTCGAAGCCGCGGAGACGCGGATCGTACCCATCGACGTCGATGCGCAGGGCATACGCACGGATCTGTTGCACGCGGACCGCAGCGGCGCCAGTTGCGTGTACGTGACGCCGTCGCACCAGTATCCGACCGGTGTGACGTTGTCGCTGGAACGCAGGCTGGCGCTGATCGGTTGGGCCGCAAGCCATGGCAAGTGGATCATCGAGGACGACTACGACAGCGAATTCCATTACGACGGGTTGCCAACCGCTTGCGTGCAGGGCCTGGACCGGCATCAACGCACCCTGTACCTGGGCACGTTCAGCAAGACGCTGTATCCCGGCCTCAGGATGGGATACATGGCGCTGCCGCTGGAACTGGTCGACGCCTTTTCACGGGCGCGCAGCATCATGGACGGACACACGCCGCAGATACTGCAGCTGACGCTGGCCCGCTTCATGGAAGACGGTCATTACCACACGCACGTGCGGGCGATGCGCAAGCTGTACGCGGGACGACGCGAGGTGCTGCTGGCGTCGCTGGTAAAACGGCTGGACGGCGTCGTGCAGGCCGTGCGTCCGCCGGGCGGCTTGCAGATTCCATGCCTGCTTCAGCCAGGCTGGACCGAGGAAAAGACCCTCCGTCTGGCAGAGCGCGCCGGTCTGCGCCTGCCCGGGCTGAGCCGCCTGTATGCGGGCGAGTTCAAGCAGCCGGGCTGGCTGTTGGGCTATGCGTCGCTGACGGCCTACGAGATTGAGGAAGCGGTTCTGCGTCTGTCGAACGCGTTGTCATGCGCCTGATTGGCCTTCACGGGGAAGCATGAAGGCCCGGCCGCCATGCATCAGCAGGTGTGCGGTCAGGCCGGCCACCAGCCCCCAGAATGCGCCGCCCACGCCCAGCAGGGTCACGTTCGCGGCGGTGGCCAGGAAGGTGATGAGCGCCGTTTCCCGGGTGCGTGCGTCGGCCATGGCGTTGGCCAGGCTGCCGCCGATTGCGCCAAGCAGCGCAAGCCCGGCCAGCGTGGTGATGAAGGCCTTGGGCAGCACCATGAACAGCGTCGCCAATGTGACGCCGAATGTGCCCACCAGGATGTAGAACACGCCGCAGGCCAGACCCGCGACGTATCGCTTGGCGGGATCCTCATGGGCGTCCTTGCCGGTGCAGATGGCGGCGGTGATGGCCGCGACATTGAACGCGTGCGCGCCAAAGGGCGCCATGACGAGCGACCCCAGCCCCGTCACGGTCAGGATCGGATTCGCGCTGGTCCGGTAGCCGTCGTTGCGCAGCACCAGCATGCCGGGCATGTATTGGCCAGTCAGTGTGATGATGAAAAGGGGTAGCGCAACGCCCAGCAAGGCCTGCAACGAGAAGCTGGGCATTTCGAACACGGGCGCCGCCAGGCGCAGATGGACGGCCGAGAAGTCGATGCGGCCTTGCGCGATGAGTAGTCCCAGGCCGATGGCCAGGATGCCGACCACGGCAAAGCGCGAGGTAAAGCGCTTGAGCAGCGCGTAGGAGATCACCAGCACGATCACCAGCAGGGGGTCGGCGCTGGCGCCGCCGAAGGCATTGACGCCGAACTGCAGCAGGATGCCCGCCAGCAGGCCGGCGGCAATGCCGCCCGGGATCCTGCGCACAAGCTTATCAAAAGCGCCCGACAGCCCCAGCGCGATGAAGCCCAGCGCCGAAAGCATGTACGCGCCGATGACTTCGCCATAAGGCGTGAAAGGCATGACGGTTGCCAGGAACGCGACGCCAGGCGTGGACCATGCCGTGATGATCGGCGCCTTGTACCGCCAGCTCAGCAGCGCGCCGGTCACGCCCACCCCGACGGAAACCGCCCATACCCAGGAGGTGGTTTGCGCCGGCGACAACCGGGCCAGCTCGGCCGCCTGGAACACCAGGACGAAGGTGCCGCCGTAGTTCACCAGGACCGAGATCAGGGCTGCGACGGTGGGGGATAGGAAGTCGGCGGGTCTGAGACCCGCCCGAGGTGCTGTCATGAGTGGCTCCGCATTCAAGAGGCGCCCGGCCGCAGGCCGGACTTGAACGGGGAGTCTATGAGGAACGCGGTATGTTGATACCTGCCACATGCGGTAGGCCGAGCAGACCGCTTTGGGCCGATTGGTGGCGACTACGCTATTCTCCGGTCAGATTCTGAAGTCCGGTTCAAAGAGGAACGTCGAACAATGAAACGCGTGGCATCGATCTTCATGCTGTTTTCCTGCGTGACCGTCCAGGCGCAGGATGTCCGTACCTGGCATTTTTCCGGCGCCGATCTGATCGCCGCCATGGAAGGAAAAATGCCCTCGGAGATTCGCGATGCCTCGCTGGCACGCCAATTTTCTTCGGCCTATGCGCAGGCCTATGTGACCGGGATTGCCGATCAGACGCAGGGTACGGTCTGGTGCACCCGAACCGGCGTCCTGCCGCATGAATTGAAAGACCGGGTGCACAGCTATCTGACTGCACTGCCAGATAGCCGGGTGAATGGGAACGCCGGGCCGCTGGTGGGCGAGGCGCTGGCGCGGTCGTTCCCTTGCCGGTAGGGGCGTCGCGTCAGTAGCGCAAGGCCAGGCTGACCAACGTGGTGCGTCCATTCCCCAGCGCGACGGCGTTGCGCACGCCGCCCGCGTAATACTGTTTGTCGAACAGGTTGTTCATCGTCAGGGCCGCCCGCCAACGCCCCGCGTCATAGGCCACGCCTGCATCGGCCACCAGATATCCGGGAATGTCGTAGCCGTAGGTATAGCGGCTTCCTTCTGCGCGAAGGCCGCCCGTCAGCTCCCAGCCGGCCAGGTTGCCCTGCATCCGATAGCGCGCCGTCACGTTGAAGCTGTGCCGCGGCACGCTGTTGAGCCGGGTGTTGTTGGTGGAGGGCACTTGGCCGCCGTCGTCCACGACCACGGCCGATAGATAGGCATAGCCGCCCATGAGGCTCAGGCCATTGCCCAGGTCCGACGCCCATCCCAGTTCCGCGCCGCGCGTGCGCTGTTTGCCGACTGCGATGCTGTAGCCGTCATTCACCGGGTCCGCCTGCAGGACGTTGCGCCGCTCCAGGTCGAACGCGGCCACCGTGATGCTGGTGGCGCCGTCGTCAAGATCGATCTTCACGCCGGCTTCCCATTGCCTGCCGCTTTCGGGCTTGAAGGTGTTGCCGTCGACGTTGGTGCCGCTGTTGGGATAGAACGACGTGGCGTAGCTGATATAGGGGCGCACGCCGGGCGCAATCTCGTACATCAGCGCGCCCGACCCGGTGATGGCGTTATCGCTGCTGTCCTCGCGGGCTTGCGTGAGATGGTCGGTCGAATAGGTGCTGGCGGTGTCATGGCGCAGGCCGAACACCGCGTTCCACCGCTCGCCCAGCGCGATCTGATCGCGCGCATACACGCCGATCGCGCGCACGGTGGTGCTGCTGTCGGTGCGCGGATTGGCCGGGCAGTTGATGGGGCTGCCGTAAACCGGTTGGTAGACGTCCAGGTCCCGCACCGAGCAGTTGTACGACAGGCTGTTCTCGCGCGTGCGCAGGTAATCCATGCCGACCGTGATGTCGTGGGCGCCGAATCCCGTATCGAATCTGCGCTGCGCGTTGGTGTCCAGCGTGATCGTGTCGCCGTCCCAGTGCTGGTCCGTGGCGGTGCGCCGCAGCGTCCGATTGTCGGCGCGCAGCAAGCCATTGGCGACCAGTTGGCCATTGAGCGTGAACGATTGCCAACGCGCGTTCTGGTTGACCGTCCAGCCATTGTCGAAGCGGTGCGTCAGCGCGTAGCCCACGCGGCTCTGGTAGCCGCGATAGGGGTCCTGGCCGGGCTCGCCGGTGAAGCGGTCACGCGGGATGGCGCCATTGGGGTTGGACTGCACCGTCCCGACGATTGGCAGTCCCTGCTGGCGGATGTACTGACGTTCCTGGTAGCTGGTCAGGATGGTGAAATCCGTGCGCGGCCCCAGATCCAGCGACAGCGAAGGGGCGATGAACCGATTTTTGAACCACACGTGGTCGGTTTCGTCATTCGAATTCATGGCCAGGGCATTGACGCGAAATGCCGCCTTGCCGTTGTCCGACAGCGGGGTGCCCATGTCCAGGGTGGCCTGCCGGAAGTCGTGGCTGCCCAGTGTGGTGGCCGCTTCGGCGAAGGTTTCGGCGCGCGGGCGCTTGCTGACCATGTTGACCAGGCCCCCGGGAAGGACCTGACCGTAAAGCAGCGAGGCCGGCCCCTTCAGCACTTCCACTTGTTCCACACCGAACAGCTGTTCGGCGACACGGTTGCTTGCCGCCGTGCGCAGCCCGTCCAGGAACAGGGAATCGGAGGCGACCTGCCCGCGGATGATGAGATCGTCCCAGCCGCGGCGGCCAAACTGATTGGCGACCACACCGGGCACGTTATGCAGCGCGTCGGCCAGGGTCTGCGACTGCTGCGCGTCCAGAACCGCTCGCGGCACGACGGTGATCGACTGCGGGGTCTTGGACAGGGGAACGGACGACTTGTTGACGGCTGGCGGCGCGACCGGGTTGAAGAGTCCGTCCTGGCCGGCGTCATCGTCGCCGGTGACGCGCACGGCGGGCAGTTGCACGGGGGAATCGTCAGTCTGAGCGACAGCGGCAAAGGGGGCGGCCAGCACGATGGCGGCGGCCAGTGCCGAATAGGAATTCAAGGACATGGAAGGACGGCGGGCGCGGGAGAAGCGGTGGGTATGCATGCGCGGCGGCACGCGTGATCGATGATCGACGTGCTTTGCGAATGAGAATAACAACGATTAATTATAAGCACTACAATGCGCGTTGGGCGCGGCAATGCGCCCGAAAATTTCGTCCTTGTGTCGCTTTACATCACGTTCATGTCTCATGCCGTCTTCGCTTGAATCTTCCGCTGGCACGCTCGTCGCAGCCAAGACGCGTTCGTCCGCCCGCAGGCTTTGGTTCGATCTGCATAGCTGGATTGGCATGAAGTTGTGCATCCTGCTCAGCTTCATTTTCTGTACGGGGACGCTGGCGGTGGTGGCGACCGAGGTCGATTGGCTGATCGAACCCGCCATGCGCGTGACACCCCAGGACCGCCAGGCCAGTTGGGGAGAAATGCTCGCGGCTGCGGAGCGGGCGCACCCCGGCTTGCGCCTGCGCAGCCTGGCCGCGCCGCACGGCGAGCGCTTTGCCGCCGAAGCGCTGATGCGTCAGGACAATGGTGAATTGCTGCGGGTGTGGGTGAATCCGCATACCGCGCAAGTGACGGGGCAGTCGTCGTGGTGGAGCGCGCAGCGATGGCTGCGGGACACGCATCGCAACCTCATGCTGCCCCCGAAATATGGCGTGCCATTGGTCGCCCTTCTGTCGATCCCGCTTTTGTTGATGCTGGTCAGCAGCCTCTACATCTACAAGCGTTGGTGGCGCGGATTCCTGGCCTGGCCACGCAAGGGCAAACCGCGGCTGACGTGGGGCGACGTGCATCGCCTGGCGGGCGTCTGGAGCCTCGGGTTCATGCTGCTCATCGGCGTGACCGCCTTTTGGTATCTGGTTGAGTCACTGGGGGCGAAGGCGCCGCTTCCGCCAACGATCGTGCAGCTCAAGGGCGCGGCCACGCACGCGCCGCTGGCCGCCCAGGATGTGGACCGGGCAATCGCCGCGGCGCAGGCGGCGTGGCCCGATCTGAAGATCTCCAGCGTGCGGCCGAGCCCCAATGGAAAGGCGCTGCTGTTGGAAGGGCAGGCAAACGGATGGCTGTTGCGCGAGCGCGCCAACGTCATTGGCGTGGAGATCGCCTCGGGCGCCATCCTGGGACGCAACGACGGGCAGGACATGAATGTTCACCAGCGCATCGGCGAGGCGGCCGACCCCCTCCATTTCGGCACGTTCGGCGGCTGGCCGGTGCGGGCGTTGTGGTGCTTTTTCGGAATCTTGTTGACCACGCTATCCCTGACCGGTGCGTATCTCTACGGTATCCGCATCGCCGAGTCGGCGCGCACCGCGCTCAAGCGCCGCGGTGCGCCTGCGGGCGCACCGCATTCCCGCGAGCCGTCTGCGTGGGCAGCCGCGTGGCGGCGCATGGGCCGGTGGCGCTGGCTGGCCGGCGGCCTGCTCGGCATGTGGCTTGCGCTCGTGATCATCCAGGCGCTGAAATGACGCCGAGGGCCGCGCGGCAGGCCGCTCAGTAGGCGGCGCGGTAGATGTCCAGCGCCTGCGCCTCATCGATGGGTAGCGGGTTGTTCATCAGCAGGCGCTGCTGCGCCATGGCGGCGCTTGCCAGCGTGGGCAGGTCGGCTTCCGAGATACCCACGGCGCGCAGCCCCTTCGGCAACTCGGCCTGGCGGATCAGGTCTTCCAGGAAGGCGATGAAGGCGGCCGCGCCGCTGGCGTCATCCGCGGCCTGCGGCAAGCCCACCGCCTGCCCCAGCTCGGCGTAGAGAGGTGCCGCGGCCTGCGCATTGAAGTGCAGCACGGCAGGAAGCACCAGCGCGTTCGACAGGCCATGCGGCACATGGAATATGCCGCCGATGGGGTAGGCCAGCGCGTGCACGCCACCCACGGGCGCATTGGCGAATGCCTGGCCGGCCAGCATCGCGCCCAGCAGCATGTCCGAACGCGCCTGCAGATTGGCGCCGTCGCGGCAAACGGTGATCAGGTTGGCGGACAGCAGCTTCAACGCCAGGATGGCCAGATGATCGGACAGCGGATTCTTCAGGCGTTTGCTGGTGTAGGCCTCGATGGCGTGCACCATCGCGTCCACGCCGGTGGCGGCCGTAGCGGCGGGCGGCAGGCCGACCGTCAGTTCGGCATCCAGAAAGGCCGCGTCGGCATAGAGCTGCGTCGCGACCACGCCGCTTTTGGTGGTGGCGCCCGTGGTCACGATCGAGATCGGCGTGACTTCCGAGCCTGTGCCGGCCGTTGTCGGCACCTGAATCAGCGGCAAGCGCTGGCCTTGCACCTGGTTGACGCCGTACATGGCGGCCAGCGGCTGATCGCTCTTGCACAACAACGCCACCAGCTTGGCCACGTCCATGGACGAACCGCCGCCAAAGCCGATCACCACGTCGGCGTCGAATGCGCGGGCGCGTTCCGCGGCCGCCTGCACCACGGCTTCGGGCGGGTCGGCGACCACATCGTCGATCACCAGCGTCTGCCAGCCGCTGGCGGCCAGGCTGTCCAGCGCCGGTTGCAGCGCGCCGCTGCGGTTCAGAAAGTTGTCGGTGACGAGCACCGCGCGCGCGCCGGCATGGCGCTCGCGCAGCAGGGCGCCCAGGCGGCGAGCCAGGCCCGGTTCGACAAGAATGTGGGGGACGGTCTGAAATGAAAAGGCGGACATGGGATCAGGAGAATTCGTTGATGATGGTTTGCGCCACGTCTTCGAGCGACGATCGCGTGGCCATGGCGCGCCCCTGGATTCGGCGGTGCGCCTCGTTTTCGGTGATGCCTTCGCGCGCGATCAGCAGCGTCTTGGCAGTGGCGACCTTGCTGACCGCGGCGTAACGCCCTTCCAGCTTGCGCATGTGAGCCATCGTGGCGGCCTGCTGGCGCCACGCGGTGCGCGCCAGCAGCAGCTGGGTCAGCAGTCCAAAAGGGCGGATCGGCCGCTCGATGACGCCGGTGCAGCCGCTATGCAGCACCAGTTGCAACGTGGCGGGGTTTTCGTACTCGACGATGCCGACCAGTGGCGGGCTCAGCGCGTTCAGGCTGTCGGCCAGCGTCTGGATGGCATCGCGATAGTCTTCTTCGATGGGCAGAACGACCACGTCGGTATCGGTGCAGAGCGTATCGGGCAGCGGCCATTGCTGGGTCGGCACGCAGCCGATGCGTTTCAGATGCGACATCAACAGACGCGATTCGGCATCCTGCGGGTGCAGGACCAGCACGCGCAGGCCGTTCAGTTCGCGCAGCGCCGTGGTGCTGCGGCCGGGCCGGGTCAGAGAGGCGGTCACGGTAGCGCCAGGGCCTCGGGGTCGAGCGCGTGGTCCACGAGGTACGGCACCGGCCGCACCGCGGCCCGCGCGGCGTAGATGATCTTGAACTGGCGTTGCGCATCGAGGCGCGCGATGCGCGGCCAGAGCGAGGTGTGCTGCGTATCGCCATCGATGGTGACCAGGCCTTGGGGCGCTTCGAACTGGGCGCCGTCCAGGGCCTGCACCAGGTCGGGCACGGCCAGACCGCCCGCGCGGCGCGCGGCGTCGGCCACGAGATGGACCTGGGAATAGGCGGCTTCGGCGCCTGCCGTGATCGGGCTGTCTTCGCCGAAGCGCGCATGGTAGGCCTGGGCGAACCGGCGGCTGGGCGCGGTGTTCAGGGACGCGAAGTAGGGCGCGGCCGTGATGTGGCCTTCTGCCTCTTCAGCGGTAAGCGCCGCCACGTCGGTCTCGTTGGTGGCCAGGCTGACGATGGGCATGCGCGCCGGGTCCAGGCCCAGCTCGCGGTAGGCGCGGTACAGCTTGACGATGTCCCGGCCGACCATGGTCGAGTAGATGGCGTCCGGACGCAACGCCACGGCGCGCTTCAGCACATCGGCCAGGTCCTCCTGGGGCGCGTTCAGCGGCAGGTAGACCTCGTCGACCACTTCGCCGCCCGCCTGCTCGTAGAGCTCGCGCATGATGCGGTTCGACTCGCGCGGGTAAACGTACTGGCCACCAATGAAGAGCACGCGGTTGCCGAAGTGGCGGATCACGTAACTGGCCAGCTGCACCGAGTTCTGGTTGGGCACCGAGCCGCCGTAGAAGCAATAGGGCGAGTACTCGAAACCCTCGTAGAGCGTGGCGTAGAACAGCAGCGCGCGGCGGCTTTCGACGACCGGCAGCACGGCCTTGCGGGTGCTGGACATGTGGGTGCCGAAGATCAGCGGCACGCGCTCGCGGTCGCAGAGCCATTCGGCGGCTTGGCGATAGTCGGCCGGCTGGGCGCCCACGCGCGCGCTGACAGGAACCAGCGGCACGCCGCCGATGCCGCCCGCGGCATTGACCTCGTCGATGGCCAGCAGCGTGGCGTTTTCCTGGGTGATCTCGGTGGCCGCAGTCAGGCTCTCGTGCGAGAACAGCAGGCCGACCCGATGGCCGGTGGTGGCGGTCACAGCGATGTCCAGTCGAGCGATTGCTCGAAAGCATGGGCGGCGCGATACAGCGTCGTTTCGTCGAAATGGCGGCCCACCAGCATCATGCCGACGGGCAGGCCGTCGCGCAGGGCGCAGGGCACGGAGATGGCCGGATGGCCGGTGACGTCGAAGGGCGCGGTGTTGGCGTTCATTTCAAGGGCGCGGGTCACGAAGAGGTCCGGGGCCGCGCCGGCATCGATGAGACGGGGCGCGCGCATGGGCACGGTCGGCATCAACAGCAGGTCGACCCGGTCCAAAGCCTGATCATAGGCCTGGCGCAGGCGGCGCGCGAGGTTTTGCGCCTTGCCATAGTACTGGCCGCCGTAGCGCGCGTAGAAGTATTCGCCGGCCAGCAGGCAGGTCTTGACGTCGTGCGGGAACTCGTCGGCGTGGTCGCGCCAATGGCGTTGCGCCTGCATCAGGCCGGTCACATACAGGCCCTTCCAGTTGGTGCCGTAATTGAAGGCCTTCATCTGCTGGGTGGTGCCCTCGACCGCGATCGGCGTCCAGATGGCATGGCCCTTGCGGTGCAGGGGTACCGGCAGCTCGATGACGTCGGCGCCCAGCGCGGCCATCTCCCGGGCCGCCTTGCGCACCGCTTCGTCGACCTCGCTTTCACTGTTTGCCCAGCCAAAGCCCTCGGGCACGACGCCAACGCGCAACCCCTTGAGCGGCATGTCCAACGCGTCCCGGTAGGACGGGCGCGCGGCGGGAAGGCATTGCTGGCGCGGGTCCAGTCCGTCGGCGCCGGCGATGGCGTCCAGCAGCAAGGCGTTGTCGGCCACATTGGCCGTCATGATGCCGGCGTGGTCCAGCGTCATTTCGATGGGCATGATGCCGGTATAGGGAATGAGGCCGTGGGTGGGCTTCATGCCGTAGATGCCGGAGTAGGCCGCCGGAATGCGCACCGACCCGCCCTGGTCCGTGCCGATGGCCATGTCCGCCTCGCCGGCGCCGACGAGGGCCGCCGCGCCCGAGGACGAGCCGCCGGCCGAGTGCTCGGGATTGCGCGGGTTGCGCACCGGGCCCGCGGCATTGGTATGGCTGCTGCCGGAAACGCAGAAATACTCGCAATGGGCCTTGCCGACAATGCGGCCGCCGGCATCCAGAATGCGCGTGGCGACGGTGGCGTCCTGATCGGGCACGTAGCCGCGCAGCGTGGCCGAGCCGTTCATCATGGGCACGCCGGCCAGGCAGACGTTGTCCTTGAGCACCACGCGCTTGCCCGCCAGCGGACCGCCGGGGCGGCCGTCGATCTCGGTGCGCACATACCAGGCGTTCAGCGGGTTGTCTTCGGGCTGCACGCCGGGCGTGCGCGGATAACGCACCACCGGCGGCTGATCGATCAGCGCATCGACCTGGTCATAGTCGGCAAACGTGGCCTCCAGAATGCTGCCGTAGGCGCGCAGCGTGGCATCGTCCAGATTCAGGCCGATGCGGCGCGCGGCCTGGTCCAGCGCTTCCAGGGTGGGACGGGGAAGGGACATCTTGGATTCCGTATCAGGATTGCAGACCGCCGTAACGCCGGGCGATCTCTTGGGCAGTGGTGGTGGCGGTGGGAACGTCGGCGATCAGCTCGCCTTTTTCCAGCACCAGAATGCGGTCGGACAACGCGCACAGGAAGTCGATGTCCTGTTCGACCAGCAGGATCGCGATGCCATGCGAGGCGCGGAGTGTCTGCAAGGCCTCGACGATCTCATCGCAGATCGACGGCTGGATGCCTTCGGTGGGTTCGTCCAGCAGCATCAGCCTGGGTTCGCCGCACAGGCAGCGGGCCAGCGCCAGCAATTGCTGTTCGCCGCCCGACAGGCTGCCGCCGGGACGATCGAGCAGACGTTGCAGACGCGGAAAGACCTTCAACACCGAGGCGATCATGGCATCGGCGCCGCGCAGGTTCTTCACGCAGCCCATGCGCAGGTTTTCGGCCACGCTCAGCGCCGGGAAGATCTGCCGGCCTTGCGGCACGAAGCCCAGGCCCTGGCGGGCGCGCGCATGCGGGGCAAGCGCGCCGATCTTCCGGTCGGCCAGCGTCAGGTCGCCGCCGGTCAGGGCAAGCTCGCCCATCAATGTGCGCAACAACGTGGTCTTGCCCATGCCGTTGCGGCCCAGAATGCCGGTGAATTCCCCGGCGGCCATGCTGAAGCTCACGCCATGCAGCACCGGGATGCGGCCGTACCCGGCCTTCAGGTCACGCGCCTGGAGCATGTGTCTCTCCTTGCTTGCCCAGATAGGCGGCACGCACTTCGGCATGCGCCATGATGTCGTCGAAGCTGCCTTCGGCCAGCACTTCGCCCTGGTTGAAGACCGTGATGCGGCCGGCGATCAGCCGGATAAAGGCCATGTCGTGCTCGACCACGACCACGGTGCTGTGGCGGTTGATGGCGCCGATCAGGTCGGCGGTCTTGCGCACCTCCTGGTGCGTCATGCCGGCTGCCGGCTCGTCCAGCAGCACCAGCTCGGGCCGCGACGCCAGGATCATGCCAAGCTCGACCCATTGCCGTTGGCCGTGGGCCAGCGCGTTGACCGGCGTGCCGGCCACCGCGTCCAGGCCGATTTCCCCCAGCACCTCGGCGGCAATCTCGTCCGGCACGCCCTGCGCGCGCCGCGCCGCGGCCAGGCGCAGGTTCTCGCGCACGTCCAGCCCTTCGAAGACGCTGGGCACCTGGGTCTTGATGCCGATGCCCAAACGCGCCACTTCGTGCGTGGCCAGCCCGCGCAGGGGGCGTCCCTTGAAGCGGATCTCGCCGCGGCTGGGCTGCAACTGGCCCGACAGCATCTTGAAGAACGTGCTTTTGCCGGCGCCGTTGGGGCCGATCAGGCAGCGCACTTCACCGCGTTCCAGCCGGAAATCGACCTCCCTGACAGCGTGCACGCCACCGAAGCTCACGCCCAGGCCCTGGGTTTCCAACAGCAGCGTGCTCATGCTTGCTCCTTGGCCGGCCGCACCACGCGGCGGCACGCGTCGAGCACCGTCGGGGCCAGGCCGCGCGGGATCAACAGAACGAAGAGAATCAGGATGACGCCCAGCACCAGCCCGGTGTCGACGGTGTGCTGCGCGCCCAGTTGCGTGACCATGGCTTGCAGCGCCACGCAGGCGATGATGGGGCCGATCAGCGTGCCCCGGCCGCCGACGATCACCCAGATGATGATCTGCGCCGACTGCGACAGCCCGAAGACGCCGGGGCTGACGAAGGCGCCCCAGTTGGCGTAGAGCATGCCGGCAAGGCCCGCCAGCGCGCCGCCCAGCGTAAACGCGGCCAGCTTGTACAGGCTGGCGTTGTAGCCCAGCAGCAGCGCGCGCTGCTCGTTTTCACGGACGGCGGCTACCACGCGGCCAAAGCGCGAGGCCATGACGGCGCGCAGGCCGAAGTACGCCGCGATCAGAATCAGCGCGGCCAGCGTGAACGTGCCTTCGGGCGACAGGGGGTCGGCCGCGCCCGGCAGCGTCAGCGGCGGGATGGACGGAATGCCATTGAATCCGCCCAGCAGCGCCTCGCCGATGCGATAGCTGTCGCCCGAGGTCGAATTCATCAGGTTGAACAGGATCAAGGTCACGGCCAGCGTGATGACGCCCAGATAGACGTCGCTGATCTTGCCGTAGAACATGAAGTAGCCCAGCAGGGCGGCAAAGGCCGCCGGCACGGCGACCGCCACGGCCATCGCGGCCAGACCTGCGCCGAAGTTGAAGGCGCCGATCGCCCAGGCGTAGGCGCCCAGGCCAAAGAAGGCGGCCTGCCCGAAGCACAGGATGCCGCCGTGCCCCCAGACGAACGCCAGGCTCAGGGCCAGCAACGCCATGACGAGGTAGACCGTCATGGACAAGAGGCTGAACATGTCGACGACGGTGGGCAACAGGATCGCCGCGGCGACGGCCGCGGCGCCCAGCGCCAGAGAAATCACAGGTACACGCATCAGATCGCTCGCTTGAAGAATCGGCCGGTGATGCCTTGCGGCAGCAGACGGATCAGCACGATGGCGGCCAGCAGCAAGGCCACCTGGCCGTAAACGGGCGTGGCAAGAAAGGTCACGCCCTGGCTGATGGCGCCGAAGAATCCCGATGCGCTCACCGTGCCGGCGATGACGGCGCTGCCGCCGCTGATGACGGTGATGAAGGCCTTGGCGATATAGGCCGCGCCAATGGTCGGGATGACGCCGGTCAGCGGGGCGAGCACGGCGCCCGCCAGACCGGACAGGGCGGCGCCCAGACCGAAGGTCATCTTGTAGACGCCATTGGGGTTCATGCCCAGCGCATTGGCCATCGCGGCGTTCTGCATGCAGGCGCGGGCGCGCAGGCCGAAGTCGGTAAAGCGCAACAGGCACCACAGCGCCACCATGACGCCGGTGGCCAGCGCAATCAGAAAGAGCGTGTAGCCGCTTGCCTGGCGCGCGCCGACCGTGATGCCGCCCAGGGGCGAGGAAATGCCGACCGTGGTGTTGCCAAAGACCATGGTGGCCAGGCCGATGACGGCCAGCGACAGTCCCCAGGTCGCCAGCATGGTGTCGATCATGCGGCCGTACAGATGGCGCACCAGCAGGTGTTCGACCAGCACGCCGAAGATGCCGACGATCAAGGGCGCGAGCACCAGCATGGAGATCCAGATCGGCACGCCCCACTGGTTGGTGGCAAGGATGGCGACGTAGCCGCCCAGCATCATGAACTCGCCGTGGGCGAGGTTGATGATCTTCATCATCCCGAACACCACCGCCAACCCGACGCTCAACAGCGCCAGGATGGCGATCGCACCCAGGATATCGATGGCATAAATGGCAACGAGATCCATGGAACGCTCAGAACTTGATGGCGTATTGACGGTTGTCCGCCGGGTTCTTGATCAGGTCGCAGACGGCCGCGGTATCGCCGGGCTGCTGCTGCGGGAAGCTCTCGACCAGGTTGAGCTTGCGGTCGCGCACTTCGGCGATGTGCACGTCCAGCGTGCAGTGGTGAGTGGCGGGGTCCAGCGACACACGGCCGCTCGGCGCATCGATGGCGATGCCGGATTCCAGCGCTTCGATGACCTTCATGCGGTCCAGCGAGCCGGCCTTGCGCACGCCTTCGGCCCACAGCATGAAGCCCTGATAGGCGCCCATGGCCAGTTCGGTGATGTAGGGATAGTCGGCGCCGTAGCGGGCATGGAAGCGCTTGACGAAGTCGGCGTTGGCCGCGCCGGGCAGCTCTTGCAGGTAGTTCTGGCAGACCAGGAAGCCGTTGCATTCCTCGGGCGACAGCACGATGTGTTCATTGCCGCCGGCAAAGGTGGTCGAGGCCAGCGGGATCTTGCCCGTCATGCCGGTGGCCTTCCATTGCCGGTAGAACGACATGTGCGCGCCGCCCACAAGACCCGACCAGATGAAATCGGGCGAGGCTGCCTGGATCTTGGAAATGGCGGCGCCAAAATCGGTCACATCCAGCGGGAAGAATTCCGTCGCGACGGTCTTGCCGCCCACGTCGGCCGCGTACTTGCGCACCCAGTTGGACACGATCTGGCCGTAGTTGTAGTCGGCGGCCACGATGTACACCTTCTTGCCCCAGTTCTTGACGGCGTAGGGGGCGAGCTTTTGCACGGTCTGCGCAGGCGTCACGCCGGCCGCGAAGTAGTTGCGGTCGCAGACGCCGCCTTCGTACTGGTTGTTGTAGAAATACAGGGTGCGATAGCGGTTGAGCACCGGGCGCACGACCTCGCGCGAGGCCGACGTGATGCCGGCGTGGACCACGGCGGCCTTGTCGCGCAGCGCGGCCTGCTGCGCGAACTGCGCATACAGCTGCATGTTCGATTGCGCGTCATAGGCGATGAAGTTGATCTGCTTGTCCAGCAGGCCGCCCTTGGCGTTGATTTCCTCGGCCGCGAATCGCAGCGCGTCCATCACCGGCTTGCCGTAGATGTCCAGGCCCCCCGACAGATCGTAGATGGCGGCGACGTTGATTTTTTCCTCGCCGGCCGCAAAGGCGCGCGAGCCCGTCAGCCCCAACAGGGTAGCGGAGGCGGCGGTGGCAGCGGTGGACGAGAGGAACTGGCGGCGGTTCATGCTCATGTTGATGGCCCCTTGAGCGCTTGCGGCGCGCACGGTCTGGCGCCCGGCGCAAAGTGCAGGGACGAGCAGAGGCCGACGCCGAAAGTCGCGTAGACGTGTGTAGGTGTGTGGGTATGCCGAGAACCCGGCAGGATGTCGACGCCGTTGTCGACGAGAAAAACTGAGCGGCCTTGCGGGCAGTTGCGCCTTTGGAACTTGCCGAGCCGGCCTTCAATGCGTGAAGGCAGGGCAAATTCTAGGGGAAGGGCAAAGTCCAGGCTAGCCCCGGGATTTCCCTAGGGGCTAGCGCAGGTTCAGCGGTTCGCCTTGCGCGAGACGAGAAGCGTCAGCGACGTCCCGGCAGCATGCGCGCCAGGGTATTGTCCTGCAGGATGTAGTGGTGGAACAGCGCCGCGGCGGCGTGCATGCCCACCAGAAAGTAGCCGGCCGTCGCCAAGAATTCATGCAGTTCCTTCAGCTGGCTTGCCAGCGCCTTGTCCGCGCCCACCAAGGCGGGCACCTCAAGGCCAAAGAACGGAATGGTTTTACCGCCCGCGCTAAGCGTCAGCCACCCAAGAATGGGGGTGGCGATCATGAACGCATACAGGGCGTAGTGCATCAGCCGCGCGAGCACGTCCTGCCAACGCGGCATCGGCGGCCGGACGGCAGGCGCGGCGCCAGCGGCCACGCGGATGGCCAGCCGCAAGGCAACCAGCCCGATCACGCACAGCCCCAGCGAGAAATGCAGCGCCTTGACGTTGTTGTAGAGATCGGTGCCTTTCGTGGCCAGGCCGCGCAGTTCCATACAGGCGTAGACCAGCGCCAGCACGATGAGCATGAGCCAGTGCAGCGCAATGACGAGGCCGCCAAACTGTGTATCGGTGTTCTTGATTGCCATGAGGTTTCCTTATTTTCAGGACTGCTGCTGAATAGCGGGCGTGATGCCGGACGCACCTTGATCGGAACTTGCCGGCGCGCCGGTGCGCCGCCAGGGGTCGACGTGGGTCATCAGGTTCAATACACGGTGCCGCTGCATGACCCGGTGGCGGGCCTCGACCGCGATCTTGTGGCCTTCGTCCACGGTCAACGCCGCGTCGATTTCCAGGTGGGCATCGGCCAGGATCATGTCGCCCATTTTTCGGGTCCGCAGGTCATGCACGCCTTGAACGCCGGCGGTATCCAGCAAGGTCCGGCGTATGGCTGCGGTTTCGTCTTCGTCGGCCGCACGGTCCATCAGATCGTGCAGGGCATCCCACCCAAAATTCCAGCCCATTCTTGCCACCATGAACCCCACGATGGCGGCGGCCACGGGATCCAGGATCGGGTAGCCGAGCAGGTTGCCGACGATGCCGATGCCGACCACCAACGAGGAAGCGGCATCCGAGCGCGCGTGCCAGGCATTGGCCACCAGCATGCTGGACTTCACGCGCTTGGCCACAGCGAGCATGTAGCGGAACAGGATTTCCTTGGCGACCAGGGCGGCGCCCACGACCCAGAGGGCAATGCCATGCACCTGCGGGATCGCGCCGGGCTGCTCCAGCTTGCTGATCGCCGCCCAGAGCATGCCGCCGCCCACGAGCAGCAGCAAGATGCCCAGCGCGAACGACGCCGCGGTCTCGTAGCGGTAATGCCCATAGTGATGACCGGCATCGGCTTCCTTCTGGCTATGCCGGTTGGCAAGCAGCACGATGAAGTCTGCGACCAGATCGGACAAGGAGTGGATGCCGTCGGCGATCAACCCCTGGGATTTCGAGAATATGCCCAGGATGATCTGGGCGGTCGCAAGCGCCACATTGACGCCCACGCTGACCCATGTGCTGCGGGAGGCGGCGGCAGCGCGCTCTGCCGGCGTGTGTTCGTTATCTTCGGGGGCGTCGGGCGCGGGCCGAAGGGGTGTCATGGGTACAGCTCCGATGCTTGGTGTTTGCGATGGGGTATTTGGGCGCCCAGCATAGCGGCCCGACCTTAACGCAGGATGAATGCCGCCGGAATGATTCGCGCTCTGGCGTTAAGCGAGTCTTACAGGCCTTCCAGGCGCGTCAACGTCAGCGCCGCCTGCTCACGCAACGCGGCCTGCGCCTCCTCGGGAAGGTCCTGCCATCGCCGGTACACCATGGCAAGGCGCCGGTTGTCCTCAAGCTGCGATTTGTGGCGAGCAAAAAAATCCCAGTACAGGGCGTTGAACGGACAGGCGCGTTCGCCCGTCTTCTGCTTCTTGTCGTACGGACACGCGTGGCAGTAGTCGCTCATCCGGTCGATGTACGACGCGCTGCTGACATAGGGTTTGGTGCCCAGCAAGCCCCCGTCGGCAAACTGGCTCATCCCCACCGTGTTGGGCAGCTCGACCCATCCGAACGCGTCGATGTAGACGCCCAGATACCAACGGTGCACCTCGGCAGGGTCCAGGCCGGCCAACAGCGCGAAGTTGCCGATGACCATCAGGCGCTGGATATGGTGCGCGTAGGCGTTCTCCAGCGAATTGCCGATGGCGTCGCTCATGCAGCGCATGCGGGTCTGCCCGGTCCAGAACCAGGCCGGCAGCGGGCGCGTGTGCCCCAACGCGTTGCGCGTCTCGTACCCCGGCATGTGCGCCCAATACACGCCACGAACATACTCGCGCCATCCCAGAATCTGCCGGATGAAGCCTTCAACGGCCGCCAAGGGAGCGTGTCCCGTTTCGTAGGCGGCCTGCGCCTGACGCACCAGCTCGCCGGGGTGCAGCATCTTGGTGTTCAGGGCGAACGACAACTGCGAGTGAAACAGGCGCGGATTGCCCGCGCTCATGGCGTCTTCGTAGGCCCCGAAGTTGGGCAGCGTGTGCTGGATGAAATGGTCCAGCCATGCAAGCGCCTGCGCGCGATTCAGCGGCCAGCGGAACTGATCGGCCTGCGGATTTCCAAAGCTCTGCACGCCTGCCTGCTGCACCGTTTCCCACAGCGCGCGATGGTCGTGCACCGGCCGGACGTCGGGCGGCAGCGGCGGGGTGCCGGGCCAGGGCTTGCGGTTGTCGTGATCAAAGTTCCATCGCCCGCCCACTGGCTCGCCAGAGGCATCCATCAATACGCCGTGACGCCGGCGCATATGGCGGTAGAACGTCTCCATGAGCCAGCTCTTGCGGGGGCCGAAGAACGTGGCCACTTCGTCACGCGTCGTATGGAAATGCTCGCTGTCGGTCTGCTGCACGGAGAATGCCTGCGTGGCAGTCCAGGCGCCAAGGACTTGGCTGACCCGCCATTCGTCGGGTTGCTGGTAGCCCAGTTCGCGGGCGCCGTAGTGCGCCATCAGCGCAGTCAGATTCTGGGTGATGTCCTGCCGGTTGCTGGGGTTGTCGATCGCTACATACCTGACGCGATGTCCCGCCTGGCGCAGATGGCGCGCGAAATCGCGCATGGCGGCGAATATCGCCAGGATTTTTTGCGCGTGGTGCAGCACGTAGTCCGTCTCTTGACGCACTTCCATCAGCACATACACCACGTCCGGGTCGGTCCGGGCGAACCAGCTGTGCAGCGGGTTCAGCTGGTCGCCGAGAATCAAGCGCAGGGTGTGCGCGCCAGCGCTCTTGGATGTCATGGCGCGCGACGCGGCATCAGGAAGCCGGTTCCAGCGGCGGCTGTTCGCGGTCCTGGCTGACCCAGATGAACGCGTCGGTGTCCAGGCCCAACGCCTTGGCGCGGCTCAGGATGTCGTCGCGCGTCTGCGCATTCAGTGTCTTGTCGCGCGCGAGGATCCACGCATAGCTGCGATCCGGGCCCACCACCAGGGCCCAGCGATAATCCGGATCCAATGCGGCCACATGGTAGCCGCCATAGAAGGGGCCGAAGAACGACACCTTCAGCGATGCCACGGACGGATCCCCCGTGAAGCGGGCCAGCCCCTCTGCCGAACGCCAATCGCCATTCGACCCCTTGGCCGGGTCGAATCCGCGGTTCACGACGCGCACGGTGCCGTCATCCTGAAGCGTGTAGTGCGCGGTGACGTCCGTCATGCCGCGTTCGAAACGGTGGTCCAGCCGCGCGATTTCGAACCAGCGGCCTTCATAACGATGCACGTCGAAGGCGCCGACGGGCGTCACGCCTTTGGGCGGTGTCGTCGCGGCACAGCCATACAGCGTCAAGCCCAAAAGTCCCAACGCCACCCACGGCGCGACGCGCCGCAACGGGTGGGTAAAACGACGACCGGCTTCTGCATGGCGCATGGCAAACCTCCGCTGAATTTGAGTCCTGGAAATTATATTTGCGGCGGTTTGGACCTAAGCTTGCCGTTCGGAAAAAAAGGAAACAATTCTTGGGGCTTTGGATGCGGTGTCGGGTTTCGTAGAATGCGGAATCCCAATTCATTCGGCTCGCGCCGCCAAGGACGTTTTGCAGTCTCCGAAGAAAACCGTACAGCCGAATTGCCATCGCGCGTGGATGTGCGCAAGCGTCGCAGTGGGGCTGGCCCTGTTGATGACGTCTCCCCTACAGGCGCAGCTGGCAGCACATGCGCCGCAGGCCGCGAAAGGCAGCCAGCCGCTTGGCGGGGCCTTTGCTCGGGAAGGCGAGCCGGCGTCCGGCCTCTACCGGATCACGTACCGCGGCAAGCCTTACCGGCCTTTGAACGCCTACCAGTTCATCCACGTCAGCGCGTTGGGGCCCACCCAAGGCGGGCAGCCGATGCTGCTGGCAGTCTCCAATGATTTCATGGGCGTGGGCACCATCCTGATCGCCGTGCAGAACGACACGCCGCTCGCGCGGGTGTTGAGTCCCGTCATCGATGTGCGTGACCCGGACATGGGATTGGCGCAACCCGGGCGTCAGGACCTGCTGCTGTTCACGGCGGGCTCGCGCGCGCTGGTGACGACGACGGGGCAGGTGCTGTGGTTCGAGCACCTGCGCACCGGAGAAGCCCCGCGCGCCAGCCCGTTGCTGGTATCGGTATCGCCGGACAATCGTCACGGCGCCGTGCTGCTGGACAACGAGATCCGGCTGAGTGTGGCAGACGAGGGTCCCTATGCCACCATCCCGTTCACCAAGGCAATGCAAGGCGAAGCCTTCAAGGCGGCTTGGGACGAGAGCGCCGCACGCGCGCGCAAGGCCCTGGACGAAGGCAAGCGGATCGACCAGCGCCGGCTTTACGCCAACTTGAAGGCGGAATGGATCAACCGGAATTTCCGGTGGCAAAAGCTGGGCGACAGCTGGCAATTCATCGGGCAGAAGCTCAAGCCCGTCGCGCTTGACGTGCAACCCCGCGAGGAGCCCTGAGATGCACGCTGTCTTCGCAACGCATTGCATGCGCTGGCTGGCGCTGTCGTGCGCTGCCGCGCTGACCGGCTGCGCAAGCACTGCGGATGTCTATGAAAAGCATGTGCGCGCTGAAGAGGCCAACCCGTCTGACGTGGTGCTGACCTTGGACGTGGCGTTTGCACGGGCACCGGACTACGCCCCGCGGACCATCGAGTACGGATCGACGGACAGGCGGGTGGAATATGCCGGGTACCCCAGCCTCGACGTCCCCTTCTATCAAAAGGGGGTGGGCTTCGACCTGGGCGTGGTCGGCGATCCGCGCACATTGCTGGCCGTGCCGTATCCGTCGCCCGCCACCCGCACGACATCCGCGCAATTGAAGATCTTCGGCGAACGCCAGGACGCAACGCACTACCGTTTCGTGGTCTTGCCCCGGTCCGGGTGGCGCAGCATGAACAGCTTTCAGGTGTCGTTCGCCGTCAACGGCCGGCGCGAGGGCATGACGTTTGCCTACAGCACGAAGAAGGTGTGCGAAAGCCGATTCGACGTCACGACGCCGACGTACGGGTTCAGCATGTCGGTCGCGGCTCGCTTTCCGGGCGGCAAGCCTGGTTGCCTGAAGGCATGCGATGCCCGCCCCGGGTATCCGGGGCAATGTGCGTTCTTTTCCGGGATCGAATGATCCCGGCCTTCAGAACTGATATTCGAACCGCGCATACCCCGTTTGCGGTTCATCGTTGCTTTCCCTCTTGCGCGCCCATTAGCCGGCCGGCCCGGAGCCGGCATTCGCATGAGGCGGTCGGACTACATCACCGGGCCGCCGGTCGTCATTCGCGGAATTAAGCCGAATTCTTGAGGCAATTCCATGCAGACCGGTGCGCGACGATCGCATGGCGGCGGGGCAACAGGCGGGCGGACTGAAGTGCAACATCGCTGTGCAAAGGCAAGCGTCACTGGTAAAAAACGTCCGGAGCAGAATAAATCAGAAAACTTATGCGGCCCGTTGTTACGGTCCGCGCCGAGGGGAAGACGATGGGAAAGCCGACCGCAAAGCGACCTTTGCGAGCCAGGGGCACTGTTGTTGGGGCACTGCAACCACGCCGTTCGCTGCCACGTCCCCCGGACTGGCGCGAGATGCTTTCCGTCACTGCCGTGGGGCTCGTCATGTCGCAGCCCGCCGTCGCGGCATTGAGTTGTCCTTCGGTCGACACCAATCCTTCCAATTCCACCACCTGCACCATTTCGTCCAGCCAGGGCGGGTCGGGGGCGCAGGTCAGTGTCGTCAACACTGCCAGCGCCGGCACGGGCGACAACATCGGCGGCTATGGCGGCAACTACACGGTGGTCAACAACGGCGCCGTGCTGCAGCCGAGCGTCCCGCAGGGCGGCATCTTCGTTCGCCTGACCGGCGGCATGGGGTCCAGCGACACCAGCAACAATGCGACGAACGGCGGTAACGGCGGCACCATCACCATCAACAACAACGGCGGGACGATCACCGTTCAGAACGCGCCGACCTCCAGCACCCAAGGCAGCGGTCCTGGCATTTGGACGGATTCGGGCGCGCAGTTCGGGATCTACGGCGTGTCGGTCGGGGGTATTGGCGCCAATGCCAACGAGACGGTGATTGGCGGGGGCAACGGGGGCCAGGGGGGCGATGGCTCTGCCGTCACCATCACCAATAGCGGCAACGTCAGCGTCTTGAACCTGCCCTATGGCGGCGTGGGCCTCTATGGCGCCAGCATCGGCGCGACGGGCGGAAACCAGGACAATGCGGCGACGGGCGACCAGGTCGGCGGCAATGGCGGCGGAAGCAATATCGTCAATATCTCGAATACCGGGGCCGTGTCGGTCACCGGTTCCACGTCGCGCTATGCATGGGGCATCGGCGCGGAGTCCATCAGCGGCAGTGGCGGGCTGGACAACGGCAGCGGTTCCAGCGGCGGCGCGGTCAATTACTCGAATCCGACGATCATCACCAATACGGGCTCCGTGACGGTGAACGTCAGCGGGACGGCCCTGAGCAGCGTGCGCGGCCTGTATGTCCTGAGCCAGGGCGGCAACGGCACGACGTCCGAGGACGGCAGCGACAACGGCGGCACCGGCGGCCAGTTTGGCGCGATGACGGTGGTGAACTCGGGTCAGGTGTCCGTGTCCAGCACCTCGACCGTGCAGCCCGCGAGCCTGTCGAAGGTGTCCGGCGGGATCGTCGTGATCGGGCTGGGCGGCAATGGCGGCATGGGTCCGCAGACGATCACCAACACCAGCGGCGAAATCGGCGGATACGGCGGCGGCAACGGCAATACGACCACCACGGTCACCCTGAACAGCGGGTCGTCGGTCACGACCTCGGGCGATTACCTGCCGGGCGTCAACGTGATCACGCAGGGCGGCAATGGCGGCGCGGGACGCGAGGACAGCAACGGGGCGGCCGGCGGCAACGGCGGCACGGTGAACGTCACCCTGAGCGGCAATGCCACCATCCGCACCAATGGCGTGCAGTCCACCGGCATCTCGGCCAGCAGCCTGGGCGGCGCGGGCGGGGGGGTGGAGACCAGCAGCGGCATCATCGACTTCACGCCCGAAAACGCCGGCAGCGGCGGAGCCGGCGGCGCGGTGACGGTGACGACTACCGGCGGCTCCATCCAGACTTCCAACAACTATTCCATCGGCATCCTCGGCCAGTCGATGGGCGGCATTGGCGGCACGACCACGTCCAACTTCGAACTGTTCGGCAATGCTGGCGCGGATGCGGGGATTGGCGGGGCCAGCGGCTCGGTTTCCATCAACAGCCAGTCCTCGATCACGACCACCGGGCAGTCCTCGCACGGCATATCGGCGCAAGCCATCGGCGGCGGCGGCGGCACGGCGGGCGTCAGCAGCGGCATCGTTGCATTGGGCGGGGCGGGCGGCACGGCGGTCTCCGGCGGCACGGTCACGATCAACCAGTCCGGCACGCTGACCACGGGCGGGACGTCGGCCATCGGCATGCTGGGCCAGTCCATCGGCGGCGGCGGCGGGGATGGTGGCGCGGCAAGCGGGGTTGCCGTGATCGGCGGGCAGGGGGGCGGTGGCGGCAACGGCGGCTCGTCCACTGTCGGCCTGAACGGCTACACCTTGACCACGGGCGGCGACCATGCGTACGGCATCGTGTCTCAGTCCATCGGCGGCGGCGGGGGAACCGGCGGGGCAGCCTCTTCCTACGACGCCGGCGTGGGCTTTGCCATGTCCGTCGCGGTGGGCGGCACCGGCGGCAACGGCGGTGCGGGCGGCAGCGCCGCGGGCAACGTGTCCAACGCCACCTTGACGACCGGTTCGTCGGGCACCACCAACGGCGATGCGCACGGCGTGGTCGTGCAGTCGATTGGCGGCGGCGGCGGGGCGGGCGGCGCGTCCGTCGCCAAGGCCCTGGCGATCGCGGTGCCAGACGAGGACGCGTCCTTTGGCGTCGCGGTCACGTTTGCCATGGGAGGGTCCGGGGCCTCGGGCGGCGCGGGCGGCACCGCGTCGTCGGCCATCAACAATTCCACCCTGACCACGTATGGGCCCAATTCGCAAGGCGTCCTGGTGCAATCGATCGGCGGCGGCGGCGGGCTGGGCGGCAGCGCATCGGCCCTCTCGACGGTAGTCGGCACCGGCGATTCCGTCGGCGGCACGGTTCAGTCGTCGGTGGGGGGCAGCGGCGGATCGGGCAGCTACGGCGGCAACGCCACGCTCAGCCTGGCGGGCAGTTCCATCACCACGTGGGGAGACTCGGCAAATGCGCTGGTGCTGCAAAGCATTGGCGGCGGCGGCGGGGCGGGCGGCGTGGGTTCCGCCACGGGACGCAGCCCCAATGTGGATGCCAACGTGTCGATCACGGCCAACGTGGGCGGGATCGGCGGATCGGGCGGACAGGGCGGCACGGCGTCGCTGACCGTCAATCCGGCCAGCACCATCATCACGCACGGCGATGGCGCGCGCGCCGTGCTGGTGCAGTCCATCGGCGGCGGCGGCGGGGCGTCGCAAGGCGGCCAGGTCGGGCTGGCCGTCAACAGCGAAAGCGAGGACAGCACGACCGACGTCAGGGCCACCGTGTCGGTTGGCCGCGGCGGCACCGGCGGGGGCTATGGCGGCGCCATCAACCTGAACAGTGATGGCAATGTCACCACCTATGGCGCCGATGCCGACGGGCTGCTGGTGCAGAGCATCGGCGGTTCGGGCGGGCTCGGCGGCGCGGTCGGCGGCAGCAGCCAGAACAATTCCTCCGACGCGCTGGACGACTCCGGCACGACCTACCAGTTCAACGTCTCCGTGGGCGGCAATGGCGGCGCAGGCGGCAATGGCGGCGCGATCGGAACGACGTCCAATGCCGCGAGCATCGGGGCGTCCACGAACACGTACGGGGATTACGCGGACGCAGCCGTCCTGCAATCCATTGGCGGCGGCGGCGGCGCGGGGGGCGCATCGACCGCCTCGTCCAGCATTTCGTCGTCCAACGTGTCGATTTCGGTGGGCGGCTCGGGCGGAAGCGGCGGGGCGGGCAACAGCATCGTCGCCTTCCTGAACGGCAACGGGACCAACAGCTTCAACACGGCCGGCTATGGCGCGATGGGCATCGTCTTGCAGTCCATCGGCGGCGGCGGCGGCATGGGCGCCACGGGATCGCCGCTGGCAAACGGCTCGCTGCGGGCCGGCGCGACCGGCGGCAGCGGTGGCGCGGGCGGCAGCATCGCGGTCACGAGCGGCAGCTACGCGGCCATCCAGACCACCGGCGACAGCGCCTACGGCCTGGTGGCGCAGTCCATCGGCGGGGGCGGCGGCATTGCGATGGCGGGCAGCACGGCATCGGCCGCGAATCCCGGCAGCCAGCGATTCAACCTGCACGCGGGCGGCGCGGGCGTGGCCGGCGCGGGCGGCACGGTCAATCTGTCCACCGGCCTGAACCTGAACACCCATGGCGATCGGGCCATCGGCGTCATCGCGCAATCGATCGGCGGGGGCGGCGGCATCGTGACGTCCGGCACGGCGACCGGCGTCGGCACGACGGTGCTGGGCGGCGGGAACGCCAATGCAAGCGCCGTGAACGTGGATCTGCGCTACACGCTGGCCACGCATGGCGCGGGCGCGCACGGGATCGTGGCGCAGTCCATCGCGGACGGCGGGGGCATCCTGGGCGACACCACCAAGCTGATCACCACCAACCCGGCCGGATTCCTGCCGACCGCGTTCAGTTCGGGCACCGCCGGCAACGTGACGGTTTCCTTTGACGGCAATCTGACGACCGCGGGCGCCAACGCCTACGGCATCATTGCGCAGTCGATCGGCGGGGGCGGCGGGCTGGCTGGCGGGCCGCAGGCCGGCTTTGCCGGGTCGGTCAGCAGCGCCACGGGCAATGCCGGCAGCGTCACCGTGAACCAGAGCGGAACGCTCAGCGTGACGGGTTCGGATGCGACGGGCATCATGGCGCAAAGCCAGGGCGGACAAAGCGAGCAGGGCGTCACGGTCAACATCAACGGCAGCGTGTCGGGCGGCTCCAACTCCGGCAAAGGCGTGTGGATACTGAGCGGCCGGGACAACGTGGTCAACGTCAACGCAGGCGGTTCGCTCAGCGCGCTGTCCAGCACCGCATTGACGTTCAACGGCGATTCGACCACGGCGGCGGGGTCTTTCCTCACCATCAACGATTACGGCACCATCTCCGGCAACGTCTATTGCGGCAACGGCGATTCCACCAATGCTTGCAACTACTACGTGCAGTCGGGCGGCGTGGCCAACGCGGCCACTGCGTACCAGGCCAACGTCATCAACTCGGGGCTGGTCGTGATCGGCTCGCCGGGCCAGTTCCAGACCCTGACCGTCAGCGGCAATTTTAGGCAGTCCGCCAGCGGCGTCCTTCGCGCCGACGTGGACTTCGACCAGATGCGCGCCTCGCAGATGGTGGTGCAAGGCAATGGCGACCTGAATGGCAATGTCGACGTGCTGGCCGCGACGCTGATGCCGAACCGCGAGCTGACGGTTCTGACGGTGCAGGGCGATTCGCAAGGCAGCGTGGGCGCCGTCGACAGTCCGGTCTTCGATTACGCCACGCGCCAGGTCGGCCAGTCCACGCGCATCCGCGTGGCGGGCGCCGACTTCAATGCGCCGTCGATGCAACTGAAGGCCAACCAGCGCCAGGTCGCCGATCAGCTTCAGCGTATCTGGGATGCAGGCGGCAATTCCGCCCTGGCGCCGCTTTTCGGGCAGCTGGACCAGGCTTCGCGCCAGGGGGCGGGCACGTATCGCGACCGCGTGTCCAGCCTGTCGCCGGGCGTGACGAGCGCGCCGGCGGCGCAATCGGCCGCAAACCTGGGGCATTTCACGGGCGCGATGATGTCCTGCCCCACGTTCACCGGGGTCGATGCCTTCTCGGGCGAGCAGAACTGCTACTGGGGCCAGGTCACGGGCCGCGCGACCAGCCAGGACGGCAGCAAAGGCACGGCTGGCTTTGACTACGACACGGTGACCTACCAGATTGGCGGGCAGCGCGAAGTCAGTCCGGGCTGGTTCGTCGGCGGCTCGGTGGCCTACGAAAGCAGCAAGGTGCGCGCCAACGACGGCAGCGTGCGCGGCGATGGCGACAGCGGCTACGCCGGCATGGTCGTCAAGCGCCAGGAAGGGCCGTGGGTGTTCTCGGCCGCGGTCGGCGGCGGCTATGGCGGTTATCGCATGGACCGCAACATCGACATCGCGGGATACCAGGACACCTTGACCAGCCGCCCCGACGTCTATGGCTTTAATGTACGTTTGCGCGCCGCCCGCACCTTCGCCTTCGAGAGCGTGTACGTGAAGCCGTACCTGGACTTCGACGCGAGCTATACCCGCATGCCGGGCTACAAGGAATCGGGCGCGAACCCGCTGGCCTTGTCGGTGGACGGCAGCGACCAGTTCATCCTGGGCCTGTCGCCCATGATCGAGTTCGGCGGACGCGCCAAGCTGTCCAATGGCGCGATGCTGCGGCCGTTCGTGTACGCCGGCGTGTCGTTCCTGTCCAAGGACGATTGGACGACCACCTCACGCCTGCGCGGGGCGCCGGCCGGCACCGGATCGTTCGATACGTCGCTGCCGATCGACGATGTGGTGGGCAAGGTGGGGGCGGGGCTGCACGTCATGCGCGCCGGGGGGGTCGACTTCCGGCTTCAGTACGACGGCCAGTTTTCCGAGAACGTGCGCAGCCATAGCGGCACGTTGAAGGTCATGGTGCCGTTCTGAGGCCTGCGCCAACGCCGGGTGCGTTCTGACGCTGGAAAATTCCGGGCAGAACGCCACGTGGCGTGCGTTGATCCAAAAAAATAGGCCCACGCCATGGCGTGGGCCTATTTTTATTTACTGCGCTTTAGAACCGGTACGTCGCCTGCAGCTGGAACGTTTGTCCCGACACGTTGCCCGTGTCGAACAGCCGGTCGTAGCTGGCCGTCAGATCCATGCCCTTGCTGACGGGCATCGTGAGACCCATGCCGGCAGAGAACATGCCGCGCGAGGGCGACACGCCGGGCAGCGTGAAGCCGGTGCCGTCGGTCGCCGTGGCGTGGAATGCGCGGTTGCTGTCCAGGGTTTCGTAGGCGTAGCCGACGCGGGCCTCGACGACGGCGGGCTTGTCCGACTTCATGCTGAAGGGCAGGCCCACGACGAGTTGCGCATAGGGTTGCAGGCTGTTGAAGTCCTGCGAGCCGACATCCAGGTTCTGGCTGGTGGAGCCCGTTTCGCTGAAGCGTTCGGTGTGCAGGTACAGATAGCGCAGCCCGAGACGCGGCGTGATCGTGAGCGGGCCGGCGGCCAGCGGCAGGCTGGCTTGCAGGCCGGCCGTGATTTCCTGGGCGTCGGTGTCGCCGCGGGCCTTGCCCGGGCCGGGGAAGGACCGGCTCGTCTTGAGGAAGTCGTAGGCGGCGCCGACCGTCGCGGCGAGCGTCACGGCCCCCACGCGGCGGCTGCCGTAGCCGGCGATGCGCAGGGTGTCGATCTTGCCGCTGGCCTCATCTTCGGTCACATCGACGTGGCTGTAGCCGCCCGCGACGCCCAGCGTCCAGGCGCCAACCTGCTGATCCAGCCCGGCCAGAAAGCCGTAATGGCGATCCTTGTAGCTGGGCGCGTCGTCGTTGCCGCGCACGTTGACGCTGTTGGAGACGATCTGGGCCCAGGCCTGGCGGCCGGGACGCGCGCAATTGGCGGGCGTCGCGGCGTCCGCGCAATCCTGACCCAGGCGCGCGAGCAGCGTGTCGTTCACGCGCTGGCCTTCGCGGATGGCGGCCGAGGCGGCCGCGCCGAAGATCGTGGCGTTGGTGGGGGCAATGACGACCGTCCCGCCGCCCGTGTCCGTGCCGCCACCGGTGTCGGTGCCGCCGCCGTTATCCGTGCCGCCGCCCGTATCTGTGCCGCCGCCGTTATCCGTGCCGCTGGCGGCCAGCGTGAGGGTGCTGCCGTCGGCCAGGTTCTGCACGCTTTGCGCCAGTTCGGCCGGCGCGTTGCTGGTCACGGACGCGAAACGGCCGGTGACGCTGGTCGCATCGACGATGCGGAAGGATGTCGCGCTGTAGGTGCCCGGGCCGTACAGCACGTTCAGGGTGCCGGCCAGGGTGGCGGTGCCGCTCACCTTCAGTTGCGAAGCAGCCGTTGGGCTGACGTCGATGAACAGCGTGCCGGTCGGGGACTGCGTGTAATTGCCCAGGATCGTCAGCGTGCCGATGGAGCCGCCCGGACGCACGACGCCGTCGTTGGTCACATTGCCGCCAATGGAGCCGTGCCCGCGCAGCGTGCCGGCGCTGCCGACGGCCACGTCGCCCAGGATGCTGGCGGTGGGATGCGCGGCATCGCCGATCTCAAACGTGCCCGCGGACACCGAGGTGCCGCCCGAGTAGGTGTTCACGCCGTTCAGGATCAGCATGCCGCTGCCTGTCTTGGCAAGCGCGCCGCTGCCGTTCAGCGTGGAATCGATGATGGCGGTGGTGTTGGCATCGACCTCGATGGCCGAGGTGGCCGCCGCCAGCCCGATGGCGTCGCCGGTGACGCGGTAGCCATCGGTGGAGAACTGCATGCCGTTCACGGCGATTGCGCCGTGGCTGGCGTCGACCGTCACGGTGCCCGCCGCGCCGCCAAACACGGGTCGCACGTCGGTCTGATCGAGCTTGCCGTTGGCGGTGCCGTCGGTCGAGGTCCAGTTCTTGCCGTTGGCCGTCCAGGTGCCGGAGCCACCGGCAATTGTGCCGTCGGCCACGGTGTTGGCGCCGTCCCAATAGTGGGTCTGGGCATCGGGCGCGATGGTCACGGTCAGCGCGCCGTTCACGTTGCTCAGTTGGGCGAGCAGGCCGTTGTTGGTGGAAACGAAGGCCGTGTTGTTGGCATAGGTGCCGGAACCGGTTGCGCGCACGACCGTGTAGGACTGGCCATTGGCCAACCCCGTGCCGCCCAGGCTGATCGCCGCGCTGCTGATGGCCGCCGAGCCGTTCACGTCCAGGTAGCCATAGCTGCTGGTGTCAACGACATTGAAGGCCAGTCCGCCGCCGGTCTGCGAATAGTTGCCTGTGATGGTGATGGGGTTGTTGACCTGAAGGGTCGCGCCATAGTTGAGGACGGAACGGCCCACCGCAGCGATGTCATTGTTCAGCAGCAGGTTTCCGCCCGAAAACACCAGGTTTGCGCCCGTCACCTTGATGAGGCCTTTGTCGGCCACGCCCAGGCCGCCGCTCGCGCCGGTAAGGGTGCCGAAGACGTTGCCGCTGCCGCCTGCGATGGAAAGGGGGATGACGCTGGCGGAGGTCAGGTCGCCCGCGATGAGGCCGCTGTTGGTGATCGTGCTGATATAGCTGTTGCTATCGAGCTGGATCGCCGCATTCCGGCCGGTGATGGTGCCGCTATTGGCGAGCAGGCTTACGCTGCTGGCGCGGGACAGGTAAATGCCGGCATCGAACGACCCGCCCATGGCGCTGCTGGGCGCACCCACGATCAGGCCCGTGTTGGTGATGGTGCCGGCCGTGCTGGCATCCATGAAGATGCCTGCGATGTCGCCAGAGAGGGTCCCGGAATTCGTGAGCGTGCCTAACCGGGCGTTGTCCTGAGCCAGGATGCCTAGCTGGCCGACGATGGTCCCCTCGTTTTGCAGCGTTTCGATGGCGCCATTTTCGGTGACCACACCGAACCCCGTGAGGAAACTGCCGATCTTGGCGCTTTGCAAGGTGCCGGTGTTGGTCAGGTTGGTGATCGTTCCGCCGTCGTTCCAGATGGCTGCAATCGTGCCGCCGAAGGAACTGTTGCTGCTGATCATCCCGGCATTGCTGATCGTGGCGATGCTGCCCTCATTGAAGATCCCGGCGCGTGCGCCGGCGATGGAGCCGCCCGTGTTGTTGACCACGCTGGTGATGCTTCCAGACCCCGTATTCAGGATGCCGGCCACGGTGACGCCCGTTCCGGTGGACCAGATCAGGCCAGCGTTTTGCACCTGAGCCAGAACGGCGTCGTTCTGCATGCCCGCCAGTGTGCCAACGATGGTGCCGAGGTTCGTCAGCGTGCGGCCGGAAATGGTGCCGGAGGCGTGCAGACCGATGTCGGCGCCGGAGAGCGTGCCGGTCCCGGTGACCAAAAAGTTACCGCCCGTCCATTCGATGCAGTCGGTGGAGCCGAAGAGCGTCGTGTTGTTCCCAAATGTGAGGCACGCCGCTGCCTGGACCATGCCGGGAAGCAGGCTGGCGGCCACCAGGGAAACAACCGGCAGAATCTGCGTCGACCGGGCAAGCGCCGGCCTCGAGCCGGCTCGCGCGGATGCCGCGGGAAAAGAGGGGGTACGTTTTTTTCGGTGTTTCAGCTTCAAGGCAAGCTCCCGCCTGGGGCGATGTCGGTTGGAATGTGCGGCAACCGTTGGAGCTATGGACTATCCGCGCGGCCGGTGCCAGGGTATGAGGCTAGACAGGCGGCCTTTTGCTGGGGCGTACTATCTCACCCCGCACATTACTGGCGATGGCGCGGTCTCAAAGGCCGCAATAATGCCGAAATTCAGGCCTTTTTCCGGTTGACACTGGGGGCGTGCCGGCTTGCGCGCCGGTTGCGCCCGCATGTTCAGGCCTGGCCGCGGTGAAACCGGCTTTCCAGCGCCTGGCCCACGTCGTGCATGACCGGCTTCCAATCGCCCGGCGCGGGCTGGCGAAACAATTGCAGCGACGGATACCAGGGGGAGTCGGACCGCTGCAACAGCCAGCGCCAGTCGGGCAGGAAAGGCAGCAGCACCCAGGCGGGCCGATTCAATGCGCCGGCCAGATGCACGGGAGACGAATCGACCGAGACGAGCAGGTCGGCCAGGGACAGGATTGCGGCGGTGTCCTCGAAGTCGGCGATCTCGGCATCCAGCGGCACGATGTTCATGCCGGGCGGGGCCGTGGCGGCCTGGGCCGCGGCGGGGCCTTTCTGGATGGCCAGGTACGTGATGCCGGGCACGGCCAGGGGCGCCATGTCCGCCAAGGCAAGAGACCGGTTGGCGTCGTTCGAATGCGTGGGCCTGCCTGCCCAGGCCAGCGCCACCCACGGCCGTGGCAAGCCGGCCAGCCGCTTGCGCCATTTCTCGACGCGGGCCGCATCGGCCGACAGGTAGCCGACCTGGCCCGGCAGGTCGGCCATGCGCAGGCCGATCGCCATGGGCAGGGACATCAGTTCGCAGTGCTGGTCGAACGGCGGGGGGATCTGTCCGCGCGGGAAGGCGTCCGGGCCGACGAGGCGCCGGGCGAAAGACAGCAGGTCGGGATGGACTTCCAGCACGACACGCGCGCCGCTGCGGCTCCGGGCCGCGCCGATCAGCCGCATGAATTGCAGCGTGTCGCCGTACCCCTGCTCGTCATGAATGAGCAGCGTCTGGCCATCGATGCGGCTGCCGTCCCAGCGCGGCCGCTGCACCTTGCGGTCCATCGCCGCGGTATGGGAAAGGCTGTAGCGCCAACGGTATTCCGTCCAGCCGCGCTCGAAATCCCCTTGCAGCAAGCGCGTTTCGGCCAGATCGAATCGGGCGGACAGGTTGCCGGGCATGGCTGTGGCGAGCATGGCCTGAATGTCAGCGGCTTCCTGAACGCGCCCTTGAAATTTCACTGCCAGACCGAGAAGGCGCCAAAGTACGGCGGGAGCGCCGCGCGGGTCCATGTTCTCGCGCAGTAGCCGCTCGGCTTCGGCGTTCTGTCGCTCAGTCAGCAGATCGCGGACGCGGCGTGCCAAGTCTTCCGAGTCTTGCGCTTCGGCTGTTCCAGCCTGCGAGCCGCATGCCGTCCGCAAGCGCGTGCGCAGTTCAAGCGCCTGCGGGTGGCTGGGCGCGAAGGCCAGCAGCGCTTCGGTCCATTGCAGCGCTTGTGCGGGCTGCGACCGCGCCGCTTCGATTTCCGCCAGATTGATGTACGCGTTCGCCAGGCGCGGGTTGCATTCGATGGCGCGCTGCCCGGCGTTTGCCGCGGCCTCGTAATCGCCCAGTTCGCGCAGCACGAAAGCGAGGTTGCTGTGCGCCTCGGCGTAGTCGCCGCGCAATGCGAGCGCCCGGACGTAATGCTGACGCGCTTCGTCCAGGCGATTCACGCCCGTGTACGCGTTGCCGAGATTGTTGAGGGCTTCGGGGCTGTGCGGCTGAAGTTGCGCCACCCGTTCAAGACACTCGACGCTGTCGGCGTGGCGCCCGGATTCCTGCAGGATGATTCCCAGGTTGTTCCACGCCATGACCAGCCCGGGCTCTCGTTGCGTGGCATGGCGCGCGGCGGCCTCGCCTTCAGCGAGCAGGCCTTGCTGCCGGCAGATTTCAGCCAGGTTGCCGAAGTAGACCGCCGGCGCGGCGTCGGTCCGGCAAGCGTGCCGCAGCAGGTCGAGCGCCAGCGCGGGCTGGCCGTGCGCGTGCGCGATCAGGCCCAGCAGGTGGGAGGCATCGGCCTGTCCTGGCGATGCGGCCAGAATGCGGCGGCAGAGAACCTCTGCCTGGACCGCCTGTCCGGCGTTCCAATGGGCGTGGGCCTGTTGCAGGGCTTCGCGCAGGGAAAGCTGCGTGCCTGTCGTTGGCGGTGGCGGTGCGGGCGTGGAGGTCATGATGAGACCAGCGGCCGCCGTCCGGGCCGGCCTGAAGGGAAACGTGAAGCGCAGATTCTAGTGCCTTCGCGCGGGCTTGCCATCTACGCGCCGCGGCGTATCGTCACCCGCAGGCCCGGGCCGAAATCGCTTTGCGCATCGCGCATGGCGAATGCGATGCGCATGCCGTGCGCATGGGCGATGCGGCGGGCGATGGAGACGCCCAGGCCGCTGCCGGCTTCCTCGTTGCCGGCGGCGCGAAGGAACCGGTCGCCCAGCCGCGGCAGCACCTCGGGCGCAACGCCCGGCCCCTGGTCGTCGACCGATATTTGCGAGGGCGAGAACGCCAGACGCACCCGGCCATGGCGCGGGCCGTACCGGATGGCGTTGTCCAGGATGTTTTTCAGCATGATGACCAGCGCGTCGGCATCGCCGGCCATGGGCAGCGGCAGCACGCCCGGCGCGGGCCATTCCACCGCGATGTCCACGTCCCGCCGGTTGGCGATCCAGAGGCAGTCGCTGACGGCCTGCTCGGCCACGCCGCCCCAGTCGACAGCGCCGCCGAAGTCCGTGTGATTGGCATTGTCCAATCGCGCCATCGTCAGCAGCTGCGAGACCAGCCGGTCCAGCCGCTCCATCCCGCGCGTCACGCTGGTCTGCGCCTGTTGCAGCGCCTGCGGGTCTTGCGTGCGCCGCATCACGTCCCACTGCGCCCGCACGGCAGCCAGCGGCGTGCGCAGCTCGTGCGCCGCATCCGCGGTCAGCCGGCGCTCTTGTTCGATCAGCGTACCGACCCGCGCAAGCAGGCCATTCATGGACGTTATCAGCGGCTTGAGCTCGCCCGGCACGCCGGACAGCGGCAAGGGCTTGGCGTCGTCCGGGCTGCGCCGTTCCAGGTCGGACGACAGCCTGCGCACGGGGGCCATCGCCTGGCGCACCGCGTAGATCAGCAGTGCGATCAGCACCGGCAGGCCCAACAGCCACGGCAGGATCTGCCCGGCCACGTAGGCGATCACGAGGTCGTCGCGTTCTCCGATGCGCTGTCCCACGCCGACCCGCGTCTGGCCCGAGGGATCGTCCAGGTAAAAGAGGCGCCAGCGTTCGCCGTTGACGATGCTTTCCGCAAACCCTTCGCGGTCCTCGTTGCGAGGAAACTGCAGGGCTTCGGGGTCGAGCACCAGGGGGGCTTGCGATCCGCGCCATATGGCCACCGACAGATCGCCAAGGCCCGCATCGCCGGCGCTGTCCGACGCGGGCAGTTGCGCGCGCGCCGGCTGCGTCTGGGCGGAAGGCGGGATCAGCGCGGATATGGCGATGGTCTGCTGCGCCAGGCGCACCATGTCGGTGTCGTAGAGCTCGTTGATCTCGTGGGCGGCCCGCCAGTACGTGCCGGCGATGGTGATGAGCCACGCGACTGGCGCCGCCAGCAGCACGGCAATGATCAGGCGTCGTTGCAACGTCATGAGTCGACTTCCACCTGGCCCAGCGCGTAGCCCGAGCCCCGCACGGTGCGCACGATCTTCGGATGGATCTTCTTGCGCAGATGATGCACGAACACCTCCAGCGCATTGCTTTCGAGTTCGGCTTCCCAGTCGTAGAGCTTGTCGCGGATGAAGTCGCGCGTCAGCACGCGATTCGGATGCGTCAGGAACAGTTCCAGCAGCAGCGCTTCGCGTGTCGTGAGGTCCACCTTCTGGCCTTTCCAGTGCACTTCATGCAGGGCGGGGTGGTAGTCGAGATCGCCATGACGCCAGACGGGCTCGGGCTTGCCGGCCACGCGCCGCGTCACCGCGCGCAACCGCGCCGCCAGTTCATCCAGGGTGATGGGCTTGATGAGGTAATCGTCCGCGCCGGCATCCAGGCCCGCGATGCGGCTTGAGACCGCTTCGCGCGCCGTCAGGATGACAACCGGCACGGTGCGCCCTTCGCGGCGCCAGCGGCCCAGCAGGGATACGCCGTCTTCGCCGGGCAGGCCCAGATCGAGGACCACGGCGTCGTAATGCACGACGCTGATCGCCTGATCGCCTTCGCGGCTGCTGGAGAACCAGTCGACCGCATAGCCCAGAAGCCGTAAGCCGGATTTAAGACCATCGCCAATGAGCGGGTCGTCTTCAATGATGAGAATTCTCATTTATCGTCTTTTCGCCGTGCAGGACTGAGGTTAACACCGCCCGGGTGGTTAATTTCTCATTAAGGTTCCATGCCTAAGCTGCGCTCCATCGTATCGGGAAAATCAATTCCTAAGCATGGAATACCGCATGCCCCACAACAAATGTTTCGCCCCGTCCGCCTGGACGGCGATGGCCGCGCGGCCTCGGCCCATGCCCGCCACGCTGCACATCCATCCCATCGAGGATCCGATGCGCGCGCGGATCGAGTCCTACATTCACCAACGTTATCAACAGCGCTTCGGCGCCCGGCTGACCGAGTGGCTGCCCACGCTGGTCAGCGTGCAGCGCGACGGCGAGATCCTGGCGGCGGCGGGCTATCGCAGCGCGAGCGATCCGCTTTTTCTGGAACGCTACCTGTCCGCGCCCATCGAGCAATACGTGCGCGATCAAGGCGCGCCTGTTGCGCGCAGTCTCATCGTTGAAGCCGGGCAGTTCGCCGCCGTGCGTCCCGGCGGCGGCAGGTTGCTGGTGCCGCTTCTGGCACGGCATCTGCACGCCGAGGGTTTTGATTGGGCGGTCAGCACGCTCACCATCGAACTGCACCATCTGTTCCAGAGAATGGGGTTGGCGCATCAGCCGATCTCGGCGGCCACCTCGGACCACCTGAACGAAGCCGAGCGCAAGGACTGGGGCAATTACTACGCGCATGCGCCGACGGTGTTCGCGGGGCGGCTCAATGCCATTCTTGGCCGCCTTCCGGAGTTGGACGTATGAACGTGTCCCACTTTTTCTCGCTGTTGAGGGAACCTGCCCGCGCGCGTGCCGTTGCGGTCCAGACCCCGTCAGAGGGATTGGACTACGCGGCGCTGCTCGCCCGCGTGGACTCGCTTGCCGACGCCCTCGCGGCGCGCGGGGCGACGGTCGTGGCCTCGCTGATGGACAACGGTCTTGAATGGATCGTGCGGGATCTGGCCTGTCTTCAAGCAGGCGTGGTGCACGTGCCCCTGCCACTGTTCTTCACGCCTGGCCAGTGGCGCGAGACCCTGGATGCCGCGGGCGTGAACGCCGTCGTCGGGCCTGCGTCTCTGCAGCCCATGCTGCAAGCCTTCGGGTTCGAGATCGCCACGCAAGCGCAGGGCCAGTCGGCGCTTTTCCGGCGCGCTTTCGCCAAGGTGCCGTTGCCCGCTGGAACCGCGAAGATCACCTTTACGTCCGGGTCGACCGGCAGCCCGAAGGGCGTGTGCCTGGGCGCGGACCAGATGCTCGCGGTGGCGGGGGGGCTTGCGGCCGCCACGCGGCCGCTAGGCATTGCGCGCCATTTCACGGCGCTGCCCCTGCCCGTGCTGCTGGAGAACATTGCGGGCGTCTACGCGCCCCTGATCGAGGGTGCGGCGATCTGCGTCAACCCCTTGAAGGACATCGGGCTTCAGGGATCGTCGCGCTTCGATCCGGCCGTGTTTCACCAAGCCCTCGTGGCGGGCCGCGCGCAAAGCGTCATCGTGCTGCCGCAGATGTTGCGCGCTTATGCGGGCTGGCTGCGGGCGGCTGGCCTCGCCGGCCCCGGCACGCTGCGTTTCGTCGCGGTGGGCGGGGCGGCGGTGGGAAGCGACCTGCTGGAAAGCGCCCGCGCGCAGGGGATACCCGCCTATGAAGGCTACGGGCTGTCGGAGGCCTGCTCGGTGCAGACCCTGAACCTGCCCGGCGCGGACTGTCCCGGATCGGCGGGCCGCCCCTTGCCGCATGCGCGCGTGCGCGTCGCTGCCGACGGTGAAATCGAGGTGGCCGGCGCGCTGGCGCTGGGCTATCTGGGGCAGCCCGCGATGCCCTCGACATGGTTGCCGACAGGCGACCTGGGCCGCATCGACGATGCCGGATTCCTGCATATCCGCGGTCGAAAGAAGAATGTGCTGATTACCGGATACGGACGCAATGTGTCGCCCGAATGGGTCGAGCTGCGCCTGGCGAACCAGCCCGTCATCGCCCACTGCGTCGTGTTGGGCGAAGGCCAGGCAGCGCTGGGCGCCGTGATCTGGCCGCTGGGCAATCCGAGCGATAGCGCCATTCAAGCGTGCGTCGACCAGGTCAACCAGGGGCTGCCGGACTATGCCCGGATCGGATCCTGGATGCGCGCGCGGGCCGGGTTTTCTGCCACCAGCGGCCTGGCGACGGTGAATGGGCGTCCGCGCCGGCAGGCCGTTGCCCAATTGCATGCCGATCTCTTTTCCGCGGGTTACCGCTCACCTATCGATGTAGACCCATCATGACCTTTTTCGAACAGTTGCTTGAACAGACGCGCGAGGCCCGGGAGTCCCTGGTGGCCACGCCCATCATCCAGGATTGCCTGCGCGGCCAGGTTGCGCGGCCCGCCTATGCGGCGTTTCTGCGCGAGGCCTATCACCACGTCAGCCACACCGTGCCGCTGATGCACGCGTGCCGCGCGCGCTTGCCGGCACGCCTGGCATGGATGCTGCCCGCGATCGATGAATACATCGAGGAGGAGACCGGCCACGATGCCTGGATCCTCAATGACCTGCGTGCGTTGGGACACGATGCGGACGAAGTTCGCCGCGCCGGACCCGGGCCGGCCACCGAAATCATGGTGGCCTACGCCTACGACACCATCGCGCGCAAGAATCCGGTGGGATTCTTCGGCATGGTGCACGTGCTGGAGGGCACCAGCGTCACGCTGGCCTTGAACGCCGCGGACCAGATCCAGCGCGCGCTGGCGCTGCCGCCAAGCGCCTTCAGCTATCTGCGGTCCCACGGCACGCTGGACCAGGAGCACACCGCGCATTTCGCCGATCTGGTCAACCGCCTGGACGACGACGCCGACCGCGCCGCCGTGGTCCATGCCGCCAACATGTTCTACGGGCTTTATGGGGCGATCTTCCGTTCCCTGCCGCGCTCGTCTTCGCAAGGACAGGGCGCATGAGCCCGCGCGATGCCTCCGTCGTGTTGACGGGCGCTGCGGGCGGCCTCGGAAGCGCGATTGCGCGCCGGCTATTCGACGAAGGCGCGAGCCTGCTGCTGGTCGGCCGCAGCGAAGCGCCCTTGCTGGCGCTGGCGCAGTCGCTGAGCGCCGGGGCGCGCGACCGGTCGCGTGTGGACGCGCTGGTGGTGGACGTGACCACCGACGCCGGCCGCAACGCGGTCATCGATGCCGCCGGCGCCCGCAATGCCAACGTGCTCATCAACAATGCGGCGCTGGCCGCATTTGGGCCGGCGCAGTCCCTGCAGACCGAAGCGCTGCGCCAGCTCATGGACACGAATGTCGTCGCGCCCATGATGCTGACCGCCGGCATGCTGCCGCTGTTGCTGGCGCAGCCGCACGCACAGGTGCTGAACATCGGATCGACGCTGGGAAGTCTGGGCGTGCCGGGGTTCTCGGCCTATGCGGCAAGCAAGGCCGCGCTTCGGATGTACTCCGAAGCCTTGCGCCGCGAACTGGCCGACTCGTCCGTCCGGGTGCAGTACTACGCGCCCCGGGCCATCGACACGCCGTTCAACTCGCCCGAAGTGCTGGCGTTCAACAAAGAAACCGATTCGGCCAGCGATAGCCCGGAAGAAATCGCAGAGGCGGTATCGCGCATGCTGCAAAGCGAATCGCGCCAACGCTTCGCGGGCGGAATCGAATCCGTCGCGGCACGGGTCAATGGTCTTTGCCCTGAATGGTTGGACGGCGCGTTTGCGAAGCATCGCCGCGCCTTGATGTCGTTGAAATTTCCTACTGGAGCCTAGTCATGAATCAGAATATCGGCCTGCGCAATGCGGCCGCCGGCTTGCTGGCGGGCGTGGCGTGTTTGTTTTCCACCTTTACCCTCGCGGCACCCGCCGACATGGACCAGGGTATCCGCGAGCTGCAAAACGGCTGGGCGGAAGTTCAGTACAAGACCCCGCCCAACGATCGCGCCAAGCGCTTCGAGGCACTGTCCAAGCAGGCCCACGACCTGACGCAGCGTTACGCCAACAAAGCCGAACCGCATATCTGGGAAGGCATCATCCTGAGCTCGTGGGCAGGCGCCAAGGGCGGCATGGGGGCGCTCAGCCTGGCGAAACAGGCCAAGGCCGAGTACGAAACCGCCATCCAGATCGACAGCAAGGCGCTGGACGGGTCCGCACTGAACAGCCTGGGCGTGCTGTATTACAAGGTGCCCGGCTGGCCGGTGGGATTCGGCGACAACAAGCGCGCCGAGGCCTTGCTGCAGCAGGCGTTGACCATCAACCCGGACGGCATCGATCCGAACTACTTCTATGCGGATTACCTGGTGTACCGGAACCGCAAGTCCGAAGCGATTCCTTACCTGGAAAAGGCGCTGAAGGCGCCGCCCCGCCCCGGCCGCGAAGTGGCTGACGAGGGCAGGCGGGAGGAAGTCCGGACGCTGCTGAAGGAAGCGCGCTGAATCAATACTGATAGCGCAGGGTCAGCATCACGCTGCGCGGTTGCCCATAGTAGTTTTGCCGGGAGGCGCCGCCCAGCTTTTCGTAGTACTTGCGGTCGAACAGGTTATCGACCGTGAGCGTACCTTCCAGGTGCCGGTTGTAGCGGTAGCCGATCTGTGCCGAGACGAGCGCGTAGCTGCCCTGTTCCCAACGCACGTTGCCGCTTTGCAGATAGTTGCCGCTGTTCCAGCGCACGCCAGTGCCCACGCTGAAACCTTCCAGGGCCGGCTGCGTGAAGCGGTAACGGGTCCAGAGATTGATGGCGTGGCGCGGGGTGATGGTGCTGTACGACAGTCCCTGCTGGGCTTGGGCCGCTTCCAGGTACTTGGTCTGCGTGTAGGCGTAGCCGGCCACGATGTCCCAGTTCGGCAGCAGCAAGCCGCTGACTTCGGTTTCGAAACCCTGGCTGCGCACCTTGCCCGCAGCGACGGAGTACATGGGATTGTTCAGGTCGCTCATCGCGCGGTTGCGGTCCACGATCTGGAACAGCGCGGCATGCGCGTTGAGCGCGCCGTCCATGAACGCGCCCTTCAGGCCGGTTTCGATCTGGCGGCCCACGCGTGGCGACAGCGTGTTGCCTTGCGCATCGATCTCGGTTTGGGGCTGGAAGATGCTGGTGTAGCTTGCGTAGGCGGACAGCTGCGGCGTCAGCTCGTACACCAGCCCGGCGTAGGGCGATGTGCGCGCGGATATGCGGGTCGTTGTCTGGCTGAAGTCGCCGAAGTACTGGTTATCGTTGCGCGCGTCGTTCTTCCACCAGGACAGGCGCGCGCCCGCGATGACCTTCAGGTGGTCGGTTGCCTGGATGTTCGCGCGCGTGTACAGGCCGAATTCGCGGGTGCGTCCGTCGTTGCCGTTGACCTGTTCCATCTCCGGCAGCGGCATGTTGATGACGGGGTCGTACACGTTGGTCGGGAAGATCGTGCCGCCGCCGTAGTTGAACTGCTTGCGCGTGTAGCTGTAGTCGGCGCCCATGAGCAGGCTGTGCTCGCGGCCGAAGGCTTCAAAGGGCAGATTCACGTGCGCGTCCGCGCCGGTGGTCTTCCAGTGGTTGCGGTACGACCAGGCGATGAGGTTGGTGTCGCCGGTAAGCGGATCGACGGCGCGGTTGGGCCAGGTGGTCAGGCGGGTGGGAGTGTCGGTGTCGCGATGGAACACGCTTGCGTTCACGGCGCCGCCGCCGTCCAGGCGATGCGAGAGGTCGGCAAAAATCTCGGCGGTCTCTTCTTCGATGCGGTTCCATTCCGCGCTGAGATTGGTGCCGCGGCGCACGTCGAGCAGCGAGCCATCGGCGTAGGCGGGCAGGCCGAACGCGGGCTTGATGCGGGAGCGCTGATGCGTGAGGCCGGCCGCCAGCGTGGTGCTTGGCGTTAGATCGGCCTCGATGATTCCGTACAGCGTGGGCCGCTCGGAACTCACCCGGTCCACGAAGGAGCCGCGATCCTCGTAGGCCGCGATGAAGCGCCCGCGGACCTTGTCTTCGCTATCGAAGGGTGTGCTCAGGTCGGCCACGGCCCGGTAGTAGTCCCACGACCCCACACTGGCTTGCGCGCCGAATGCGAATTCCTGTAGCGGACGCTTGCGCACCAGGTTCACGCTGCCGCCCGGTTCGCCCGTGCCCTGGTAAAGGCCGGACGGGCCGCGCAGCACTTCAATGCGGTCGTAGATGGCGAGGTCGAAACCCGCCGACAGGTTGCCTGCCCCGGCGGGGGCGCGCATGCCATCGACCTGGATCGAGTCGAGCGTGTAGCCGCGTGAGATGAAGCCGGACATGTTGCCGCCGCTGGAGAGCGTTTCGACCGTGATGCCCGTCACGTTGCGCATTGCGTCAGACAGGCTGTTCAGGTTCTGGTCGTCAAGCCGCTGGCGCGTCACGACCGACACGGACTGCGGGATCTCCTTGAGCGTTTGCACGCCCTTGCCCAGCGTGACCGCATTGCTGGTGTACGAGTTCGTGCCTTCGCTGGTGGCGCGTTCTGCCGTTCCGGTCACGGTGACGGGCGCCAGTTGGGTGACCGCGCCTTGCTGGACGGCCTGCAGGGAGTAAGTACCGGCCGCGCTGGGCTGGGCGCGGTAGCCGGTGCCCGCGAGCAGACGGTCGAACCCTTGCTGCACGGTCATCTCGCCGGAAATGCCGGGGCTTTGGCGGCCAGCGAGCCAGGAGGGGTCGTAGACGATCTGCACGCCAGCTGCGGCGGCGAAACGCGCCAGCACGTTGTCGAGCGGGCCCGCGCCAATCGCGACGGAGCGCATCTGCGAGGACGGCGCCGTGCCAGCCGGGGCTGCGGATTGTGCGCCCGCCGACGCGCTTGCCGCTGCCGCGCACCAGAGCGCCGTCCAGATCATTGCCTTGCGGGATCCTCTGTCCCGCGCTGCGCGTACACGTGCCATCACTCTTTCATCCTTACATCGTCAAGCAAGAAGCGCCCGCATCCCCTTGATGCGGTCTTACTTCCTACTCCGCACGACATCGAAAAAGTGATCACCTCGACGCAAAATATTTTTCCCGGCGGGGGCTCAAGCGCCGGCGGGACCGACCGATACCCAGTAGCGGGTGACCCGTTGCACGTCGATGGGCAGGCGTTCGGCCAGCGCCTGCAGGGCTGCGTCGGTATCTCGAAGCGATAGCGCGCCGGAGACCCGCAGGTCGGCGACCTCGGGCGCGCAGCGCAGAAAGCCCGGGCGATGGCGCGCCAGTTCGGCCACCACGTCGGCCAGGCGCTGGTCGCGCACGACCAGCATCCCTTGCGCCCAGAGCGCCGCGCTGTCGTCCACCGGCGTCAGCACGCCGGCCTGGCCAAGCGTGAAGCTGCTGCGTTGCCCGGCGTCGATGCGCAGGGGCGTGCCGCTGGCGGGGCGCGCCAGCACGGCGTGCTCGAACACCATGACCTCGGTGCGGTCGTGGGTCAGACGCACCGAGAATCGTGTGCCCAGCGCCTCTACCTCGCCCTGCGGGGTTTGCACCACGAAGGGCCGGTACGCGGCCTGCGATTCATGGCCGGTCGTCACCAGCACTTCCCCGGCCACCAGGACCAGACGGCGTTCGCCCGCGCCGTAGCGCAGGTCGACGGCGCTGCCGCTGTTCAACACCAGCTGCGTGCCATCGTCGAGCAGACGTGTCAGTTGCTCGCCCGCCGCGGTGCGCAGGTCGGCGCGCCAGGCGGGCGCCTCGCGCCACGCCATCCAGCCGGCCGGGGCGAGCACGCCCAGCCCCAGCGCCGCGCGCAGCACGGTTCGGCGGCTCTGGCGCTTGCGGGTGGCGCGCAGCACGCGATGTCCGATGGAGGAGGGTACGTCTTCGAACACGCCCAGCACCTGCTCGGCGCGGGCCCAGGCCTTCGCGTGGGCCTCGCCTTGGGCCAGCCACCGCTCGAATGCCCGCCGCGTGGCCGCGTCGGAGGTCTCGTAGCGCAGCCGGATGACCCAGTCGGCCGCTTCCTCCAGCAATAGATCGCCCGGCGCGCTCATGCGGCGGCCGTCATGCAGGCCATCAGGGCCTTGCGCAGATGGCGGCGCACCGTGATCACGGGCTTGCCGGTCTGCTCGGAGATCTCTTGCAGCGTCAGACCGTCCAGTTGCGCCAGCAGGAACATGTCGCGCGTGGCCGCGGGCAGGCGCTGCAGCATGGCGTCGATCGCCACCAGCGTCTGCACGATCATGAGTCCCGTTTCCGGAGACGGTACCTGCGGCTCAGGCAGGTGCGCGATGGCGTCCAGGTAGGCCTGTTGCACGGCGCGGCGGCGCCAATGGTCAACCAGCAGCCCCTTGGCAATATGCGTGATCAGCGCGCGCGGCTCTTCGCGCAGCACGGGCGGACGGCGCGCGGCCATCAGCCGAACGAACGTGTCCTGCGCCAGATCGGCCGCGTCGCCGCTGTCGCCCAGCTTGCGATGGAGCCAGCCTTGCAGCCACCCATGGTGATGGCGATAAAGCTGCTCGACTGCGGGGAGGGATAGGGAGTCGGGAGATTGCAAGATGCCCTGCAGTCTACCGAATGCGAATAAGAAATACTATTAATTAGAGTTGTTAGGTGGCGGGGCGCGGCGCGCGCGCAACACCGCATGGGGAATCAACCGCCGCTCACTTGCGCGGATAGGAACCCAGCAACCGGAATTCGGGATGCGCCTTCAAAAGCCCGGCCAGGGGTTCCTGCGCGGCATGGCCCGCGACCTCGACGAGATACCGATGCGTGTCCAGCGTCTTTTTGCTGGGACGCTCATAGATCGTCAGCACGGCAACGTTGGCCTGCACGAGGGCGCGCAGTGCATCATTCAGGTTGTCGTCCGCAGTCGAGAGCACCAGCGAGGTCTTGTCATGTCCCGTGGGCGCGGGCAGGTCGCGGCCCAGCACCCACCAGCGCGTCACATTGTGCGGTCCTTCCTCGATCCCATCGACCAGCGCGCTCAGCGAATACACGCTGGCGCCCACCTTCGGACCGAACGAGGCCTTGTCGAGGGTGGCGCTTTCCGCAACGGTCTTGGCCGCGGCGCCGCCACTTGCAGACTCGGTGCGCTTCACCGTGGGCATTTCCCGGTCCAGCCAGGGTTTCACTTCCTCGAATGCCACCGGGTGAGCGAACACTTCCTTGATGTCTTGCAGCGTCGCGCCGGGACGCGCCAGCAGGCTGTAGCCCAGCATCTTGGGGTATTCGCCGACCACCACGGCATCGGGCAGATCCAGCACGGCGTCCAGATAGGGCGTGACGCCAACGACCGACGTCGTCACGGGGACGCACGCCTGGGTCAGCTTGCCCGATGCGTAGCCAGAAAAGAGTTCGTCGCGCGTGAGCGGGACAAGCGCGTTGGGCCCGAACAGGTCCAGGCACGCCTGATGGGTCCAGGAGCCCGCGGGCCCCAGGTAACCAATGGAACCGGCAAAACTGGGGGTCATCGTCATCATCCAGGTCATGAGGCCAAGTGCCGCGCCAAGGTGTCTTTTTGCCATGGTGTCGCCTTCGAAGAGTGCCGCGCGACGGCCGCGCAATGTCATGGATCGCCAAGACGGTATGAAACACCAGGCGCGCCGATCTGTATAGAGGGATCCGCTTTCAGCGTGTGAGGGCATGCCGCCACGCGTCGGCGGGCGTGATCCTTGGTTCAAAAAACATCAACCTAAACGCCGCTGTTACCCGATACACTGAGCCGCAAATGCGTCAAAGAAACATGTCGGATCAATAAAAGGTTGCAGGGCACAGCCAAGCGCAACCTCGGGGGAGACAAACGTGCTTGGTTCTGAGTTGATCATTCGCTCGCTGCGTCGGCGGGGCGTCAATACCATTTTCAGCCTCTCCGGCAACCAGATCATGCCGCTATACGATGCCTGTATCGACGCAGGCATCCGCATCATCCACGTCCGGCACGAAGCGGCCGCGGTCTTCATGGCCGATGCGTGGTCGCAGATCACCGGCGAACTCGGCGTGGCGTTGATCACCGCCGCGCCGGGCCTGACCAACGGACTCGCGCCGCTTTATTCGGCCTCGCAGGCGGAAAGCCCGGTGCTGCTCATCTCGGGCGACTCTTCGGTGTCGGAAGATGGCTCTGGCGCGTTCCAGGAACTGGACCAGGTCTCCATCACCCGTCCGCTGACCAAGTTGTCGGTCCGCCCGCGGTCCGCGGCAGAGCTTTGCCCTGCGCTTGAAGCGGCGATCTCGCAGGCGCTTGCGCCGCGTCGCGGCCCCGTCCACCTGGCGTTGCCCTTTGACCTGCTGACCGCCGAGTCGGGCATGGCGGACCTTCCCGACGCGCCAGCCGTTCAGCCGCCGGTTGCCTCGGTGGATACTTCCAGCGTGAACCAACTGGCAGACCTGTTGCATTCGGCGCAGCGTCCGCTGGTGCTGGCCGGCCCGGCGAGCGCGCGGCCGCAAGGACGTTCCGCGCGCGCGGCAGCCGAAGCCGCGCTGGGGCTGCGCATCATCCCGATGGAAAGCCCCCGCGGGCTGAAAGATCCGTCGCTGGGGGCCTTGGCCGGCATCATCCCAAGCGCCGACCTGATCGTTCTGGCGGGAAAGTGCCTGGACTTCACGCTGGGATTCGGCAGCACCGGCGCGCTTGGAGAAGCGGCCCGCGTCGCGGTCATCGACCCCGACCCCGCGATGCTGGAACGCGCGGGCCGGCTGCTTGGCGCGCGTCTGGTCCTGGCATTGCAGGCCGACCCGTCGGCGGCACTGGCGGCGGTGGCGGCGGCGCAACCCTCGGCCGAACGCCTTGCGTGGCGCGCCCAGGTCGATGAAGCGCTGCAAAGCCGGACGGTGAAGACGCCGTCCGCACCGGCGCAGGGCGCATTGGATCCGCGCGCGCTGTGCGAGACCGTGCAGGCGTTTCTGGCGTCCGCGCCCGATCCGATCCTGATCTGCGACGGCGGCGAGTTTGGCCAATGGGCGCAAGCCTTCTGCCAGGCGCCGGTCCGCATCATCAACGGCATGTCCGGGGCGATCGGCGCAGGGGTCTGCTATGCGATCGCCGCAAAGATCGCACGGCCCGGCGCCACGGTGGTCGTCATGATGGGCGACGGCACCGCCGGGTTCCACCTGATGGAGCTGGACACGGCGGTGCGCGAAGGCGCGGCGATCACGGCGGTGATCGGCAACGACTTGCGCTGGAACGCCGAGCACCTGATTCAAATGCGCACCTACGGCCCGCAGCGGCTGATCGGGTGCGAGCTTTCTCCGGCGGCTCGCTACCACGATGTCGCCTCGGCGCTGGGCGGCGCGGGGTTTGCGGCGCACGACGCCGCAGGCCTGACCACCGCCTTGCGCCAGGCCGCCGCCAGCGGCCTGCCAGCCTGCATCAACGTGTCTCTCGCGGGCGAGGCCGCGCCGGTTTTCCACGCAGCATCAATGCAGTCCACGACCGGTCATTGAGCTCAAGGCATCGAGCGTTGCCGCAGTCCGGTTTCGTCCCGTAGAACGACCAGGAGACATCCCATGATCAGCCTCACCGGCATCCGCCCGGGCGGGTCCGCTCGCGCCGCGTTTTGCCTGCTTCTCACCTGTCCCGGCCTGGCCGCTGCCCAGGCTTACCCTGCCAAACCGATCCAGCTCATCGTGCCTTTCAGCGTGGGCGGCGACGCCGACATGGCGGCCCGCAATCTGTCCGCCGCCGCGCAAGGCGTTCTTGGGCAGCCAGTGGTCGTGGTCAACAAGGCCGGGGCCAACGGCGCGATCGGATCGGCCGCGGTCAAGAATGCAGCGCCCGACGGGTACACGCTGCTGATGGGACGCATTGGTTCCCAGGTCCTCCTGCCCGCGTTGCAGCCCAAGACAACGCCCTACACCTCGAAGGATTTCACGTTCATCGGGCTGCTGGAGCTGAACCCCGTGGTCTGTGTGGTGCATCCGGATAGCACCTACCGGACCATCGGCGATCTGTCCCAGGCATTGAAGGCCAGGCCCGGCAAGCTGAACTACAGCCATTCCGGCCCCGCGACCGTGCAGAACCTTGCCCCGCAACTGCTGCTCAGCAGTCTGGGACTGAAGCCCGACGCGGCCGTCAGCGTCCCGTACAAGGGCGGCAGCGAGGTGGCCATGGCGGTGCTGAGCCGCGATGTGGACTTCGCCTGCAACAACTTGAGCTCGATGACCGGAATTCTTGCGGGTGGAAAGTTGCGCGCCTTGCTGACGACGACGCCGGAACGCCTTGCGCAGTTTCCGGACATTCCGACCGCACGCGAATCGAATCTGCCGCAGCTCGAGGCCGTCATCGGCTGGAGCGGTCTGTTCGGGCCGCCGGGCATGAGCGCCGAAGCGGTGGACAAGTGGGCCTCCGCGCTTCAGCAGATCTCGAAGGACCCGAAGTGGATCGAAGGCAACGCCAACTTCGGCGGCATTCCGCATGTGTTGTCGCCCGCCGATACGGCAAAGTACGTCGATCAGGGCGCCACCATTTATGCCGAGCTGGTGGCCAAGGCGGGGTTGCAGGTCAATTAGCCGTGGGCATGCGGGGCGATGCCGGCCGCCAGGCCTTCGGCGGCCGGAATCGCCTGGCGCAGATACTGGACGAACGAGGTCACGGTCAGGGGCACGCGCGGCGTGTAGGGCCTGACTGCATAGAGCCGTTCGGCATAGTCGCCGACGACGCGCCATCCTGGCAGGACCTCGACCAGTGTGCCGCGCTGCAGCGCCTGGCCCGCGCTGAAATCCGGAAGCAGCGCGATGCCGACCGAGCCGGCTGCCGCCTCGCGCAGGACTTCACTGTTGTTGGCCGTGAAGCTGCCGCGCACCGGCACGGCGACGCGCTTGTCCCCATCAAGCGATTCGAACGACCAGGTCGCGCCGCCGCTGCGACGCAGGTAGTGCAGGCAATTGTGGCCCTCCAGATCCGTGGGCGTGCGCGGCGTGCCGTGCGCCGACAGATACTGCGGCGTGGCGACGAGCACCGAGCGCGTCTCGCAGATCAACGAGGCGACATGGGTGTCGGGCACGCCGGCGACATGCCGGATCGCCAGGTCGAATCCCTCGGTGGCCAGGGAAGCCAGGTGGTCGCTCAGTTCAAGCTGAATCCGGACGTCCGGAAAGCGCGCAAGGAAACCGGGTATCAGCGGCGCGATGACCTGGCGCCCCAAGGCGACGGGTGCCGTCACGGACAACACGCCGCGCGGGCCGTCGGACAAGTCGCGGACCGCGGAGAATCCCGCTTCGATGCGCTGGTAGGCCGACGCGGTGTGGTCGACCAGGCTTGCCCCCGCCTCGGTCAGGCTGACACTGCGCGTGGTTCGCCGCACGAGGGGAACGCCGGCCGCCTGCTCCAGTTCCACGATGCGCTGGCTGACCGACGCCTTGCTGATCTGCAGCCGGCGCGCGGCGGCCGTGAAGCTTCCGGTGTCGGCCAGCACGCCCAGGCAGTGAATGTGCGACCACAGGTCTTCCAGGCGTCTTGTCTTTGTCATGCCAATTTCCATTGTTCAGAACCGCAAACACTGATTCCAGCCTTCTGGTCTCGACGCGCGACGGGCGGCACGACATAGTGCCAGCACCCGCACTTCACGCTTGAGCACAGGAGAACACCATGCATGCAACCCCACGCAGCGCCGGCGAATCCATCGCCGGACACTTTATCGCCGGAAGCCGCGTCGATGGGACAGGCGCGCGCCAGCCCATCTTCAATCCGGCCACGGGCGCCGTCACCCGTCACGTCACGCTGGCCACGCCCGACGAGGTGCAGCGCGCGGTAGCCAGCGCGCAGGCCGCTTTCCCGGCATGGGCCGACACGCCGCCGATCCGCCGTGCGCGCGTGTTGTTCAGATTTCTTGAACTGCTGAACCGCCACCGCGACGAGCTCGCTCGCCTGATTACCGCCGAGCATGGCAAGGTGTTCAGCGATGCGCAAGGCGAAGTCGCGCGCGGCATCGACATTGTGGAGTTCGCCTGTGGCATTCCGCAACTGCTCAAGGGCGCGCATACCGAACAGGTTTCCACCGGCATCGACAACTGGACGTTGCGCCAGCCGCTGGGCGTCGTGGCCGGCATCACGCCTTTCAATTTTCCGGTGATGGTGCCGATGTGGATGTTTCCGGTGGCGATCGCCGCGGGCAACACGTTCGTGCTCAAGCCCAGCCCGACGGATCCCAGTCCGTCGCTGCACATCGCCGAACTGCTGCGCGAGGCAGGTCTGCCCGATGGCGTGTTCAACGTGGTGCAGGGCGACAAGGTCGCCGTGGATGCGCTGCTGACGCATCCCGGCGTGAAGGCGGTGAGTTTTGTGGGATCCACGCCGATCGCCAACTACATCTATGAGACCGGCGCCCGCCTGGGCAAGCGCGTGCAGGCGCTGGGCGGCGCGAAGAACCATATGGTGGTGATGCCCGATGCCGATATCGACCAGGCCGTGGATGCCCTGATCGGCGCCGGCTACGGATCGGCGGGCGAGCGGTGCATGGCGATCAGCGTGGCCGTGCTGGTGGGCGACGTGGCCGACCGCCTGCTGCCCAGGCTGATCGAGCGCACGAAGGCCTTGAAGGTGCTGGACGGCGAGAACCCTGCCGCCGAAATGGGTGCGATCGTGACCCGCGCCGCGCACGAGCGCATCAGCGGCTACATCGCGCTGGGAGAGGCGGAGGGCGCGAAGCTGCTGGTCGATGGCCGAGGCTTCAACGGCACGCAGGCAGGCGAGGGGTGCGGCGACGGCTTCTGGATGGGCGGCACGTTGTTCGACCACGTCACGCCCGACATGCGCATCTACAAGGAAGAAATCTTCGGTCCGGTCCTGGGCTGCGTGCGGGTCAAGGACCTGAAGGAAGCCGTGGATCTCATCAACGCGCATGAGTTCGGCAATGGCGTCGCGTGCTTTACGCGGGACGGCAACGTGGCGCGCGAATTCGGCCGGCGCATCGAGGTCGGCATGGTGGGCATCAATGTGCCCATTCCGGTCCCGATGGCCTGGCACGGCTTTGGCGGCTGGAAGCGCAGCCTCTTTGGCGACATGCATGCCTACGGCGAAGAAGGCGTGCGCTTCTACACCCGCCAGAAGTCGATCATGCAGCGCTGGCCGGAGAGCATCGGCAAGGGCGCCGAATTCGCGATGCCGACGGCGAAGTGACCGTGGCGGCGGGCGGCGGGCACGCGGCCGCCTGCCCGCGCCGCGGGTCGCCAGCCCGCGCGGCGCCATGCCGCTCATGCGGGCGACATCCACCCGCGGTAGATCGCACCGGCGCCCGCGATCGCAAGCAGCACGAAGATGGATCGCTTCAGCAGTTCGGGAGAGACGCGCGTTCTGAAGCGCGAGCCGGCGTACAGGCCGATGAGCGCAACGGGCAGGAGCACCGCGGCGGCGCGCAGGATGTCCGGATTGGAGTACATGCCCGCGGCCCCGAACGCTGCCGCCCGCACGACCCCGCTCAGCAGGATCACGACCGAAATGGTTGCCCGGAATTGCTCCAGCGCGTCCAGGCGTCGCGAGAGGTAGATCGTGTAAATGGGGCCGCCGGTGCCGAACAGCGCGCTGAAGACGCCGCCGAACACCCCGAACGGAAATGCCCAGATGGGCTTGAGCGGCGGCTTGGGGCCGCCCCGGGCGCCTCGCAGGCCCTGGATGCACACGACCAGCACGAACGCGCCCAGAAGGATCAGGGGCCAGCGGGCCCCGGCGTCGCGCAGCAGCGTGACCCCCAGCGCGATGCCCAGCAGCATCCAGGGCAGCAGACGCTTGAATTCGGCCAGGCTGACGCGTCTCCAGTTTCTGCCGCCGACCAGGGCCGTGCAGGTCAGGTCAAACAGCACGACCAGCGGCACGGCCAGTTGCAGGGGAATGAATTGGACCAGCACGGGCACGGCGACCATGGCCGCGCCGAATCCCGTCATCCCGAAGACCGTATAGGCGACGAAGATGACGGGGATGACGAACGCAAGCGATTCGGTGGGCATGGGGGGAAACAGCACCTCGATGGGCGAAGTAAGGCTGGCGCGCGATGAAGCCTTGCGGTGGGTCAGCTGGCGGTGATGCCTTTCTTTTGCACCAGAGCCTGCCATTTGGCGGACTCCGCGGCAATCTCCTTTTGCAGCGCCGCGCCAGGCACGATGGTGGGGGCCATGCCCTGGTCTTGAAGGTACCGCTTCAAGCCCGGTTGCTCAACAGCCTGGTTGGCCACTGCAAGCAGCCGGTCTATCGCGGCTTGCGGCGTGCCGGCAGGCGCCATCAGCGCAAACCAGCCGGTGAACTCGAAGCCGGGCACGCCGTCCTCGGCGGTGGTCGGCACGCCGGGCAGCAAGGCCGCGCGTTCCTTGCCCGTGACGGAAAGCGCGCGCAGGCGGCCGCCCTTGAGCAGCGGCGCGATTGCATTGATGTTGCCGACAGCCACCTGGATGACGCCTGCCATCAGGTCCGTGTAGCCCGGGCCTTCCCCCTTGTACGGGACATGCATGAGTTCAATGCCGGCCGCGTCCGTGAAGGCTTCGCCGGCCATATGCGTCTGGCTGCCGACCCCTGCGGACGAAAAGCTGAGCTTGCCCGGCCGCGCCTTGGCGTAGGCGATGAGTTCCCGCGTGTTCTTGACAGGCAGTTCGGCATTGACGGTGATGACCATCGGTCCGCTGGCGACCTTGGCGATGAGGCTGAAGTCGTTGAGCGAGTAGGGCAGCTTGCTGTAGATGAACTGATTGACGGTGAACATGCTTCCCGAAGCGAGCAACAGCGTATAGCCGTCCGCGGGTGACCCGGCCACGGCCTGCGCGCCCACGCTGCCACCGGCGCCCGCGCGGTTCTCGACGACGATGGTCTGGTTCAGGCCCTTGGCCATTTCGGAGGCGAGCGCGCGCCCCAGCAAATCGGTGGCGCCGCCCGCCGAGAACGGGATGACCATGCGGATGGCCTTGTCCGATGGCCAGTTCGCGCGCGCGGGCGCTGCCAGCCAGGGCGACAGCGCCAGCCCATATCCCATGGCCTTGATCAGACGGCGGCGTGCATACAGAAGTTGATGTTCGTCTTTCACGGTGTTGTCTCCTTCGATCGCGGTAGGCGCGGCCCGCCGATCTGCGGGAAGGGCGGGTTTTGCCAGGCAGCAACTGTCCCTCGGGCCAGCCGGCTCGATTTTTTTTGGGGCGTCGCGGTGATTGTTGGCGGACTACTGGACTGCTGGGTTACGCACTGCTGGACTGCTGAGCTACGTACTGCGGATCAGGAATAGGGATGCGCCTCGCGTCGTCATCGGGTCTGGCTGGCGCAGACGGACTTCAACGCGTCGAGCAGCAACTGCGAAAGATGCGATCGGGGATTCTCCTGGGGCGCCAGGATGCCCAGACGGCGCTTGATGGTCGGAGAGCCGAACGGCGTGACCCGGATTCCCGCCGGGAACTCGTTGCGGCCGCGCCTGGCCGGCACCACCGACGCGCCAAGGCCATTGGCCACCATCGCAATGACGCCTTCCAGGTTGTCGATTTCCATGGTCGACCGCACCGTGATGCGCCTGCGCACCATTTCTTCCTGCACCAGATGGCCGACGCGGGCAGAGCGGTTGAATCGCACATACGGGGTCTGCTCCAGGATTTCCTGGTCGCTGGCGCCCTGCACCGACCGGTGCGCGATGACGACAAGCTCTTCCTCGACGAAAGGCAGGAAGTCCAGGCCGGAGCGCGGCGCATCTGGCTCGGTCACGATGGCGACATCGAGCTGGCGGTGGTAGATGGCTCGCTCCAGGTCATGCGTCAGCCCGGTGGTGACGTGAACCTCCAGCCCATGCCCCTGCTTTTGCAGGTGCCGCAGGGCCAGCGGCAGCACACCCGACACACAGGTGTGCACACTGCCCAGCTTGAGCAGGCCGGCCGACGTTCCCTTCTTGAGCGAGGCGCTCATGCTCTCCCAGTGCGTGATCAGGTCGCGCGCGCGGTGGACCAGTGCAAGGCCCGTGTCGGTCAGGATCGGCGGGCGGCGGCTGCGGTCGAAGATCGTGATGCCCAATTCATCCTCCAGGGCGCGGACCTGCATGCTGACGGCAGACAACGACAGGCCGATCGTGTTGCCGGCCTCGGCGAAGCTGCCGTGGTCTGCGATCGCTATCAGCGTGTAGAGGGTCCGGATGTCCATGCAAGAGTCGTCCTGGTAGGGGCGCGTTGCGAAACGCGCGGGGTTCGGCGCTACATCCCGAGCAGGCGCCGGGCGTTGCCTCCCATGACCTTCTTTAGGTTTTCCTCACGGATCGGCAAGCGCTCAAACCACTCTTTGTACCCTTGCACGGGACAGAAGGGAAACGAGCTGGCGTACAGCATCCGGTCGGACAGAAAGCTGTCGGCCGCCTTCACGTATTCCTCCCAGCCGGGCATGCGCGAAAAGTACATGTCGGGCGACAGCCACAGATTCGGCCGGCGGAAGCCCAGGTGCAGGATTTCGTTGACCCAGGGCCAGCCGCCGTGGGCGACCACGACATTGAGGTTGGGGAAATCCGTCAGGACGCGATCGGTCCGAATGGGATCGGAATAGCTCAAATCGGGTCCCGCGGTGCCGCCCACCATCATGATCACGGGCACGCCGACGTCTTCGCAATGGCCATAGATGGGATAAAGACGCCGGTCGTCCGCGTGCATGGGCACCGGATACGAGCCCGGTTCGATGTTGATGAGCCGAAAACCGTCTTCGATGGCCTGATCGATGGTCTGGCAGGCCTTGCGCCGGTCGGTGGGGTCGATCGAGGCCGCGCCGATGAACCGGTCCGGGTGTGCGGCCACAATGCCGCGCACGTCGTCGTTGGACACGCTGCCCAGCACGCCGGCCAGCCTGCCCACCACCACGCCGCGATCGATCCGGGCTGCCACCATCTCTTGCAGCAGCAGGTCCATCGACTGTTGCTGGGCCGCCTTGGAGGGTTCGAATCCCACCGTCCGCGTGAAGCCGTCGCGCCGTTCTCCCGCTGAGTACATCAGCGTGTTCAGGAAGCCGCCCACGGGCGGCCGAAGCCGAAAGTCGATGATCATCGCAGTCTCTTTGAATGGAATCCGATTGGGGGCGCGGCAAGGCGGCGCCTACATCACTTCGTCCTTGCGGTCGTCGGTCTCACCGTAGCGGTGCAACGCGGGCGGCTTCAACCCGGCATAGAGCTTTTCGATGCCGGCGTTGATCGTTTCCGCGTGCTGCGCGAAAAGCGAGTTCCCGTCCAGGTCGCTTTCGACGATGAAAGGCCCGAAGTCCTTGACTTCAAACAGCCACATGGCCTGCGCGATGCCCAGCTCATCCAGCCAATGCACCTCGCGAACCTGCTTGATGCCCCGTCCCAGCAGCGCACCCGTGCCGTAGCCGACCGTGGTCAGGTAGATGGCGCCGCCCGGCGCCAGTACCTGCTTGTAGTCATCGGCGGGCATGCCGCCCTTGCCGATCAGAATGCGGCACCCCGTCTCGCTGAGCCACCGGGGAATCCATTTGGAGAATCGGAACGATGCGGTGGCGGTGACCGCGCCCACGTTGTAGCCGCCGTGGCCGTCGGGTGCGGCGGCGGGCGAGCAGTGGAAGTTGACGTTGCTGACGGACCGCAGATCCACCGGCAGCGGCAGGCCCTCGTCCAGCACCTTCTTGTAGACGCCCTCGCGAGCCGTGTACACCAAGCCATTCAAGTACACGGCCGATCCCAGTTCAAGCTTGGCGATGTCTTCCGTCTTGGCGGGCAGGTCCAGGTGAAAGACCTTGATGTCGTCGTCGTTGTTTACCATTCGACCGTCTCCCGGCGCATGTAGGGCGTGAACCATTGGGGATCCGTGCGGTACTGGATCTCTCCGTTGGCGTGAATTCGCGCGGTGGCGCGGCGCGAAGACAGACAGAACGTATGCAGGCTGATGGGCATGCCGCCGGTGTGCGTGTAGCCGCATTCGATGTGGCAGTCGACCACCATGCCGGTGCCGACGAAGCCCATCGCGCCCATGCCGATCGAGTTGCCGAGCTTCATCAGTTCAAGCTCCAGTTCGGCCACCTTGGGATCGGGATTGCGGTCGCCCACTGTGCGCAGACAGGCCGCCTGCTTGCCGAGCTGCATGCACGTGTCCTTGGAGCCGCCCAGACCGATGCCGACGATGGCGGGCTGGCACGCCAGCCCGCGCTTGCCGAATGCGATCAGGGTATCGAGCACGAAGCGCTTGATGCCGTCTATGCCGTCGCCCGGAAACAGCATGCGGTAGTCGGTGCCGAAAAGCCCGCCCTTGTGCACGGTGGTGATCTCGATCCAGTCGGCGTCCGGTTCGAACGACCATTCGATCTCCGGCGCGTTGATGCCGACGTTGTTGTTGTGGTCGGTGCGCCAGAGCGGATGCACGCGGTTCGGCCGCAGCGGAATGGTGACGGTGCCTTCGGCCGTGGCGTGGCGCAGCGCGCGCTCCACGGCCACGAACCCGGCGTCCACGGATGCCTCGTTGCCGACCTTGACGTAATACCGCGGCAGGCCGGTATCGGCGCACATCGGGCGCCGGTCCTGGTCGGCGGCTTCCCAGTTGTCCATCATGGCGTGGATGACGAATCGCGGCAGCTTGCCGGTTTCCTTTTTCTGGAGCGCCTGGATGCCTTCCTTGTAGTCCTTGGGGATCTCGATTGCAGCGCGGCGCATGATTTCCAGCGCGGCTTGTTCAATCTTTTGAACGGGAATTCTCATGGTGGGTTGCCTTCAGCTTTGGGGGTTGCCTGCTTCGCCTTCGATCAGCGATTCGCCGGGCTTCACGATGTCAAAGGAAACCGGCACCATCTCCAGCTTCACGTCGCCGTCCCGCGCGCTGACGCGCGTGTAGCAGCTGGTGTGCAGGTCGCCGGGTTCGGAGAAGTCTTCGCGATAGTGCGCGCCGCGGCTGTTTTCACGCGCCAGCGCCGACACGGTGATGACCTTTGAGATGTCGACCAGGCTTTCAAGGTTGAGCCAGTCGTGCCAGGTCAGGTTGAAGCGCCGGTCGCCGTCCGCCACGCCGATATCGCGCAGGGCGGCGCGGTGGGCGGCAATGGCGTCAAGGCCATGTTCCATGGCATCCCGATTGCGCAGCACGCCCACGTCGTCCCACATCGTCTGCGACAGCGCATCGCGCAGTTCATGGATGCGTCCGGCGCGCCGCGAAAACGGGAACTCGGCGCGTTCGACACCGCGCGCGATGACCTGCTGGTCCGGATCGCGGCAGTGGCCTTCGCGGGCGACATAGGCGGCCATCGCATCGCCCGCGATGCCCCCGAAAACCGTGGAATTGGCGACGCCGTTTCCGCCCAGCCGGTTCGCGCCGTGCACGCCGCCGCAGTCTTCGCCCGCGGCATACAGGCCCGGCGAGGCGGTCGAGCCATCCACATTGAATTCAACGCCGCCCATCAGGTAGTGCGCGGTCGGCACCACTTCGACCTTGCCACCGGCCAGGTCGAATCCGCAGTCTTTGCACCGATTGACCATGCCGGGAAAGGTCTTGGCGACTTTCTCCGGACCCAGATGGCTCATCTGGATGTAGACGCCGCCCATCGGGCCGGTGCGTCCCGCCCGCATTTCGGCGTAGATGCCGCGGCTGACCACGTCGCGCGTGGCGCGTTCGCCGCGCTTGTCGTAGTTCGTCATGAAGCGTTCGCCTTCGCCGTTGAGCAGATAGCCGCCGGCGCCGCGCAGGCCTTCTTCCAGCACCGTGCCGGTCATCCGCGTATCCGGTCCGCCCAGCAGGCCGGTGGGATGAAACTGCACCATCTCCATGTCCCTGAGCTTCAGGCCATAGCGCAATGCCATGGCCAGGCCGTCGCAGGTCTTGTCGCCGGACGGCGTGTGGTAGCGATACATGGTCGGGCCGGCGCCGGTGGCCAGGAGGACGGCCTTGGCCTGCACGAAGCGATAGGTGCCCGCCCGCATGTCGATGAAGAGCACGCCCGAGATGCCCGACCCGTCGGCGGCCGGAATGAGCTCGATGGCGCGGTGCTCTTCAAGTTCTTCCACATCCAGCGCGCGTACCTGCTCCATCAGCCGGTTGATGATCTCGATGCCGGTCAGGTCCGCCTTGTGCACGGTCCGGTCAAAGCTCTGGCCGGCAAACGCCTTGGAATGCAGCGATCCATCGGGATTGCGGTCGAAGAAGCAGCCGATCTCGTTTTCGAGTTCCCGCACGCGTTCGACCGCGCCTTCCACCAGCCGCCACGCCAGATCCTGGCGCGGCAGCCACTTGCCGCCCTCGATCGTGTCCATGAAGTGGCGCTCGACCGAGTCACCCGCGGCCAGCGCGACGTTGTAGCCGCCCTGAACCATGCGGGTACAGCCGCATTTGCCAAGCAGGCCTTTCACAGTCACCGTCACCTTCAGCGAGGGGTTTGCCTTTTTCGCGTGCAACGCGGCAAAGAGGCCGGCCCCGCCGGTGCCCAGCACCAGAATGTCCGTCTTGTGGTTGTCGATACGCATGTCAGATCACTCCGGCGATGAACGCCAGTCCGGTGGCCATCGAGATCGCAAATCCCCATCCGATCCAGGCAACGCGCGCGTCGCGCGGAGAGCGCCACGGCAGAAGTTCCAGCGCAAGCAGGCGCAGGCCGAAGAACATGTGAAGCGTCAGCAGCAGGACCAGCCCCCATTCGCCGGCTTTCATCCACGGCATTTCCGCCAGCTTCAGGAAGGCGTCCAGCCTGGCTTCGTCCAGCGCCATTGCCAGCACGTAGAAGTGCACGGGAACGAACAGCGCCAGCGCCAGGCCGGAAAGGCGATGTCCCAGGAAGGCCCAGTACGCGCGGTGATTGCGTGCGGACCTCATCACGCCAGCCCTCCCACCGCGGCGACCGCGCGCATGCCCAGGACGAGCAGCATTGCGCCGAACGCCAGGCCGACGACGGAGGCGGCCGGCCGGCCAAGCTTGAGCCACTCGATCAGGATGTTGCGCAAGCCGATGGGGACGTGGACCGATACGCTGACCACGAACAGGCCGTAGAAGACGATCCACAGCCAGTTCCCGTCGGTGCGCGAGAGGATTTCGCCAGCGGTCAGGCCACCGCGGACCGCATAGATCACCAGGCCGACATGCACCAGGACGAAGGGCGCCATCACCATCGCCGTAAGGCGCTGGAGCGCGAACAGACGGGCCTCCATGTCAGTCTCCCTTGAGCAGGCTGAAGATGGCGCTGCGTTTCAGCCCGGCAATGCTGCCGGTCGGGCTCAGGCTGACCGGACAGTGCTTCATGCAGCTGCCCTGCGTGTGACAGGAATTGCAGCCGCTGCCGGAGGTGGCCTTGCGCAGGACGTCCTTGGGATCGGCGTGCCGTTCGTCGTTGTAGAGCGTCCACGCGCGGTTCAGCGCCGCGGGACCCAGGTAGTCCTTGTCCCAGGAAACCACGTCGCAGGCGGCGTAGCAGACGCCGCAGTTGATGCATTCGATGGCCGCGTCGGCCAGCTTGCGCTGCTTGCTTTGCGGCAACACCTGTGCCGGCGGATCGTCGCGCGTGGCCGTGCCGACAAAGGTATTTCCGGCGCGTGCCCACTTTTGAAAGAACTCGCGCATGTCGACGACCAGGTCCTTGATCCGCGGCATGTTGCGCAAGGGCTCGATGACGATCACGCCGGCTTCCTCGACGCGGCTCACATGCGTGCGGCATGTCCAGCGCGGCGTGCCGTTGACGGTCATCGCACAGGATCCGCACACGCCAACGCGACAGGCGTAGCGGTACGAGAGGCCGGGCTCTTGCGTTCGCTGGACTTCCGTCACCACGTCCAGGACGGTCTGGTTGTCACGCCACGGGACCAGGTAGGTGGAGAACTTGCCGTCCTCCGTGCCTCGCGAAATGCGAACCGTCAGTTGCTTCGGGTTCGCGGAGTGCTTCGTATCCATTTTCTGTCCTCAAGCGGCATGCTGCGCCCATGAACAGAATTCTGGAACTTGCGAATCCCTGAAGCAATACAGATTTGGTTGATATTTTTTGAACTTATTTCGGGCGGCCCGAGGGGCGTCGCGTGGCGCTGCGGGGTTGCCGCGACGCGGTAGATTCAGCGGTTTGCGATGACGCAGTGCGTCAATGCCGCTTGCCGCGGCTCGTTATGGCGACGCGCGACGCGGCAACCACCGCCAGAACACCCCGGCGGCCACCAGCCCCAACGTTCCCACGCCAAACGACGCGCCGCCCAGCGACAACAACGCCGTCAGCGCCGACAACGCCACCGGCCCGCCGCTTGCACCCAGATCGGCCATGAAGCGCCAGATGCCCAAAAATTGCGTGCGCGCGCCCGGCGGGGCGGCATCGGCGCCCAGCGTCATCACGATGCCCGAGCCGATGCCGTTGCCAAAGCCCAGCAGCAGCGACACCAGGATGAAGCTCGTCACGCCGCTGGTCAGCGGGATCGCCATCAGGCTCAGTCCCATCAGCAGCGTGCACGGCAGCGCCACCCAAAGGCGGCCGCGCTGGTCCATTACCTTGCCCGCGGGATAGAACACCGACATATCTACCGCGGCAACCAGCCCGTAGACGAGGGACGTGGTGGTGGCGTCCAGGCCGAGGTGGTCCGCCCAAAGCGGTATCACCACTTGGCGCGATGCCCGCAGGGCGCTGATCAGCATCACGCCCACGCCCAGCGTGGCGTACACGCTGCGATGATCGCGCGCGACCTCGCCGATGCGGGCGCGCGGCTTGCCAGCCGCCTTGACGTGAACGGGTTCGATGTCCGGCGCCTTGATGGCGATGAATCCCGCGCCGAGCATCGCGCAGACGGCGATCCAGTACGCGCCATCCAGGCCCAGAAAGTGGATCAGCGCCGCGCCCGCGAAGGGGCCGATGAAGGTGCCGATCCGCGTCGTGCCGCCCAGCGTGGACAGAGCGCGCGCGCGGTAGGCCAGCGGCACGACCTCGATCATGTAGCTCTGCCGCGCCAGCTGGAACACCGATTGCGCACATCCCTGCATCAGCATGGCCAGCGCCAGCACCCAGAGATGCGGCACGCCAATGACCAGCAGCAGTCCGGCCACGCTGAGCAGCGCGGCGCCGGCCATGGCGCGTTTTTCGCCGAATCGCTCGGTGATGAGCGCCGACGGAATGTTCGAGAGCAGCGAGCCGACGCCGATCAGGGCGGCGATGAGGCCGGCGGCCGCGAAGGACGCGCCTTGCTCCCGCGCGGTGAGCGCGATGACGGGAAGGATCGCGCCGTTGCTGATGCCGTAAAGCAGCGACGGACCGAACGCCGGCACGGCGATCTGCTTCAGATTGAACGATTCGGAATGCGACATGAGGGGAGCGTGGGTGCGCCGGACGGCGCGGCGGTCATCGGTGCGGAATCCCGTGAGTGTATCGAAAGGTCCGGGTTTCTCCCTATTTGCATACGTATGCAAGGATTTGAAAGTGCCCTCCATCGAAGAACTTTCCACCCTTGCAGGACCCGAGACCATGATCCGTTATCTGAAGCGCGGCCGGACCGCCGCCGTCAAGACCGAGGACGACGCCAAGGTGCGCGCCACCGTCGAAGACATCATCCGCGACATCGAAACCCGGGGCGACGAAGCCGTGCGGGATTACAGCCGCAAATTCGACAACTGGGATCCGGCTGACTTTCGTCTGTCACGCGCCGAGATCGAGGCAGCGCGCAAGCAGTTGTCGTCGCGCGAGATCGAGGACATCGCCTTTGCGCAGCGCCAGGTGCGCAACTTTGCGCAGATCCAGCGCGATTCGATGCGCGACGTGGAAGTGGAGACCTATCCCGGCGTGGTCCTGGGCCACAAGCACGTGCCGATGAATGCGGTGGGCTGCTACATCCCGGGCGGCAAGTATCCACTGCTGGCCTCGGCGCACATGAGCGTCCTGACCGCCAAGGTCGCAGGGGTCAAGCGCATCGTGTCCACGGCGCCGCCCTATCAGGGCAAGCCGCATCCCGCCATCGTGACCGCCATGGACATGGCGGGCGCGGACGAGATCCTGGTGCTGGGCGGCGTGCAGGCCGTCGTGGCAATGGCGGTGGGAACCCCCAGCGTGGCGCCTGTGGACATGCTGGTGGGGCCCGGCAACATGTTCGTGGCCGAAGCCAAGCGGCAGTTGTATGGCCGGGTCGGCATCGACCTGTTTGCCGGCCCCACCGAAACGCTGGTCATCGCCGATGACAGCGTGGATGGCGAATTGTGCGCGGTCGACCTGCTGGGTCAGGCTGAACACGGTCCGACGTCGCCGGCCGTGCTGCTGACGAACAGCGAACAGTTGGCCCGTGACACGTTGGCCGAGGTCGAGCGCCAGCTGACCATCCTGCCCACGGCCGAGATTGCGGCCAAGGCCTGGGCCGATTGTGGCGAGGTCATCGTCTGCGACACGCTTGAGGAAATGCTCCAGGTGGCCGACGACCTGGCGTTCGAGCACGTGCAGGTCATGACGCGCGACCCGGATTACTTCCTGAACCGGATGACGAACTACGGCGCGCTGTTCCTGGGGCCGCGCACCAACGTCAGCTTCGGCGACAAGGTGATCGGCACCAACCACACGCTGCCGACCAACCGCAACGCCCGCTACACGGGCGGGCTGTGGGTGGGCAAGTTTCTCAAGACCTGCACCTACCAGCGCGTGCTGACGGACGCCGCCAGCGTGACGATGGGCGAATACTGCTCGCGCCTGTGCCACATGGAGAACTTTGCCGGCCACGGCGAACAGGCCAACATTCGCGTGCGGCGCCATGGCAATCGTCCTGACCTGCCGTGGTATCAGCCGGTGGAGGCGCAGGCATGATTACGCTGCCCAAAGGACCGGACTTCCGGGTGGACGGACGCCGCGCCCTGGTGACGGGCGGCAGCGGCGGCATCGGACTGGCGGCGGCCGCCGCGCTTGGCCGGGCGGGCGCGCACGTCACGGTGGCAGCCCGGCGCGAGCCGGAACTGGCGCAAGTGTGCGAAGCCTTGCGGGCCGAAGGCATCGGCTGTGCGCCGCTGGTGCTGGACGTGACGGACGCCGCGGCCGTGGATCAGGCGGTCGCGCACGGCGAGCCCTTTGACATCCTGGTCAACAACGCCGGGATGAATCGTCCCAAACCGCTCATCGATCAGTCCGACGAGGACATCGACGCCGTGCTGGACCTGAACGTGAAGGCGGCCTTCTACACCAGCCGGGCCGTGTCGCGCCGCCTGCTGACGGAAGGCCGTGCCGGATCGATCATCAATGTGTCCTCGCAGATGGGGCACGTGGGCAGCCCCCGGCGCACGCTGTATTGCGCCAGCAAGCATGCGCTGGAAGGCATGACGCGCGCGCTGGCTTGGGAGCTGGGCGCCGCCAACATTCGCGTGAACACCGTGTGCCCGACGTTCATCGAAACGCCCATGACGGCGGGCATGCTGGAGCAGCCCGGGTTTCGGGACTGGGTTTGCGCGCGCAACGCGCTGGGCCGCGTCGGCCGCCTGGACGAGGTGATGGGCGCGATCGTGTTCCTGGCCAGCGATGCCTCCAGCTTGATGACGGGCAGCGCGCTGATGCTGGATGCAGGATGGACCGCGGCATGAGGACCGCGCCCCGTGCGCAAGACGTGGCGGATCTGGCGCAGGTGTCGCAGTCGGCCGTCAGCCGCACTTTCACGCCGGGCGCCAGCGTGTCCGAGGAAACGCGGCGCAAGGTGCTGGCGGCGGCACAGAAACTGGGTTACCGGCCCAACGCGCTGGCCCGCAGCCTCATCACGCGCCGCAGCCGCATCGTGGCGCTGGTGATGAGCTACCTGGAAAACCAGTTCTATCCGCTGGTCATCGAACGGCTGTCGCAGAAGCTGCAGAAAGAGGGTTACCACGTGCTGATGTTCATCGCCGAGGTGGACGAGGCGGCCGATGGCGTATTGGCGGAGATTCTGCAGTACCAGGTGGACGGCATCGTGATGGCTTCCGCAATGCTGTCGCCCAATGTGGCGCGTAGTTGCGCCGAGGTTGGGGTGCCCGTGGTGCAGTTCAATCGCGTCTCCATCCTGGGCGGGCTGGCGCGCCACGCCAGCAGCTCGGTCACGTCCGACAACTACGCAGGCGGCCAACTGGTGGCGCGCCTGCTGGTCGAACGCGGCTACCGTCGCTTCGGCTTTCTGGCGGGGCTGGAGGATTCGTCCACCAGCATCGAGCGCGAACGCGGTTACCGCGACGCCTTGCGGGAACTCGGCCACGACGTCGCTTGCCGCGACGTGGGCCACTACGACTTCGATCTGGCGCAGGCCGCCGTGCGGCAGATGTTTGCCGCCGATCCGCCGGACGCGCTGTTTGCCGGCAACGATCACATGGCGATTGCGGCGCTGGACGTGCTGCGTCAGGAACTGGGCCTGCGCGTGCCCGAGGACGTGGCCGTTGTGGGGTTTGACGACGTCCCGCAGGCCGCGTGGGGCGCGTATCGCCTGACTACCGTGCGTCAGCAGGTCGAACCCATGGTGGACGCCACCGTCGACCTGCTGCGCGAACAGATGCAGGCCGAGCTGCGGCCGCGCGACATCGTCGTGCCCTGCGGCCTTGTCGAACGCGCGACGGTCCGGGCGGGACCCTGACACACGTTTATTTTCTTTTTTCCGGCACTACCCAAAAAAAGCGCGCGCAGACCGCGCTCATCGACTCCAGGAGACAAACGCATGCGCAGCATTTTCGTCCGTACCCTGACCGCCATCGCGGCGATCGGGCTGACCGCCGGCATGGCGCACGCCCAAGGCGGCGCGCCCGCCTGGCCCACCAAGAACATCCGGTACATCGTGCCGTTCTCGCCGGGTGGCGTATCCGACGGCGTGGCCCGCCTGATGGCCGAGCAACTGAGCGCCCGCCTGGGGCAGTCGGTCATCGTCGAGAACAAGCCGGGCGTCTCCGGCATCGTGGGCACGCAATTGGTGGCCCGCGCCGAGCCGGACGGCTATACGCTGGTCGGCGGCACCATCACCACGCACGCCGTCAATCCGTTTTTCATCAAGTCGCTGGGGTACGACCCGGTCAAGGACTTCACGCCGGTCGGGTTGGTGGGCATGGTCAGCAATGCGCTGGTGGTGCGCGCCGACAGCCCGTTCAATACGGTGCAGCAGGTGATCGACGCCGCGCGCGCCGATCCGGACGGCCTGACCTACGGCACGGCCGGCGCAGGCACGTCGCAGCATCTGTCGGGCCAGCTCTTCCAGTCCATTTCCGGCACGCGCCTGCGCCAGATCGTCTACAAGGGGGGATCGCAGGCAATGGTGGATCTGATCGGCGGACAGATCGACATGGTGTTCGAAACCGTCGCGGCCGCGCGGCCTATGATCGATGCCAAGCGCGTCAAGGTCTTGGGCGTGACCAGCGCGGCCCCGTTGGCGGATCTGCCCGGCGTCAAGCCGCTCGCCGAGCTGGGCGTGCCCGGCTTCGCGATGCAGTCGTGGCAGGGCATCTTCGCGCCGGCGGGAACGCCCGCGCCGGTCGTGGACCGCCTGGGCCGCGAGATCGCGGCTATCGTCAACAGCCCAGACGTGCGCGCCAAGCTGCTGACGTTGGGCGTTGCGCCCGACGGCCGCGGTTCGGCAGAATTCTCGAACTTCCAACGCAGCGAAATAGAAAAATGGGGCAAGGTGATCAAGGACGCCGGCATTCAGGCTGACTGACCCCGCCCCGACACAGGAGACTTGCATGACCGACCCCCGCTTCCCGCTGGACGGCCGCCTGCCGGAAATGCTGCGCAGTGGCAAGCCGCTGCGTGGCCTGTTCAACGGACTGCCCAGCCCGGCCATCGTCGAGATGTGCGCGTATGCCGGCTTTGACTTCATCATCCTGGACAACGAGCACGGCAGTGCCGATTTCGGCATGACCGAACACATGATGCGCGCCGCACGGGCTACAGGCATCGTGCCGATCGTGCGCTGCTTTGAGCACGACTTGCCGCGCATCCTGGACATGGGCGCAAGCGCCGTGCAGGTGCCCATGGTGGAGACCGCCGAGCAGGCGCGGCGTCTGGCCGGCATGATCCACTATCCGCCGGTGGGCCGCCGCGGCAGCGCCTTCAGTACGCGCGCGGCGGGTTACGGGGCGTTCGGCGGCGCAGGTCACACGCAGCGCAGCAATGACGGCATCGGCTTTATCGCCATGATCGAAACGCCCGAGGCCATTGCGGCGGCGGGCGAGATTGCGGCGGTGGACGGCGTGGATGCGGTGTTCATCGGGCCCAACGATCTGGCGCACGCGATGGGCCACGGCAGCGACTGGAATGCCGAACCCGTGCAACGCGCCATCGAGGCCGGGCTGCGCGCCATCGCCGGGGCCGGCAAGTGCTCGGGGATCATCGCGCTGACGCCGCAGGACGAGGAAAAGTACGGGGCAATGGGCGCGCGCTATTTTGCCAACGTGTCGACCAGCATCATCACCCGCGCGCTGGCGCAGGCCGCCTCTGCCGGGCGCGAGGCAAAGCCGCCCGCCTATTGACGGTGCCCGGCCATCAGGCGATCAGCCCGCATTGCCGTGATACCCAAACCGGAAGCCGCCCAGCACGTAGGTGCGCACGGCCTCGTTGAAGGGGTAGGTGTAGGCCTGCCCCACCACGATCACGTGCGCCACGTTGGCCAGCACGCGGCGGCGCAGCGCCTGGCCGATCGATTCGTCATCGCGGCCGCCTTCCACGCGCGACATCTGCTGGAAGAGGTCGCTTTGCGTGACGCCGTTCTGCATGAACGAAAACGCGGTCCAGACGCAGGCCAGCGTCAGGACCAGCGCCAGGCCCGCGGCCCGCGTCGCGGTGCGTCCCGGCTGCTGGCCGGCGGGCGTGCGCAGCCAGACGATGAGCTTGACGATCAGGTACAGCAGCTTGCCGAAGTGGCCCACTGCGCCCAGCAATGAAAACAGCAGCGCGACCGGCGGCACGATGGCCGCGCGCGCGGCGTCTTGGCCCAGCTGATAATGCTGGCCGCCGCGCGAAAAATCCGCGCTGCTTGCGGAAAAGCGCGGCAGGGCTTCGTCCACCGCGCGGTCCAGCATGCCGTCGTACAGCCGCTTGAAGCCGGCGGCGTCGGTGTAGTTGGGCGCGACGTTCATGGTGGCCGGCACCATCAAGGTCTGGCGCAGCAGCTTCTGCACGCCGGGCCGCGCCACGAAATCTTCGTACGACAGCCCCGGCGGGATGGCGTCGCCTTCGACGTGCACCGTGCGGCTGCGCATCGTTTTCCAGTATTGCTGCGCGACGGCTTCGTTGAAGGTGGCGCGGTCGTGCGGCTGCCAGCCCGCAGGCACGGGAATGCGCTTTCGCACGTCCTGCACCACGCGGCCTTGATAGCGGGCGGGCACGCTTTCCGGGGTCCAGCCGCGGCGCGACAGGTTGCGGCGGTAATCGCCCCAGGCGCGGTCCTGTTCGCGCGCAAGGCCGATGTCCGATGCCACCGGCACGCCCGCGTACCTCTTCCAGCGCTCGGCCACGGACTGCATCACGCTGGTGTAGACCTGGTGATACCCCCGAATGCCCGGCGCCGTCATGCGGACTTCGCGGTCATCGAAGGTGAAGGTCTTCATCTGGCGTTGCAGGTCGGTGCGGATGACCTGCCGCTTCTTGGGTTCGACCTTGTCGTCCAGGTTGTCGATGTTGGACAGCAGCACCTGGAACACTGCCAGGAACGCCTTGCCTTCGGGGCGCGCGTAGACGCCATCGTCGACCAGCCCATCCAGATGCAGGTCGCCCTGCACGAGCGATCGTTGCAGCAGTCCGGCGTTGGTGGCAACGCGGCGGAACTCGCCGTCGCGCGAGTCGACCAGCACGTTCACCATCATCTTGATGGCGCTGAAGACGACCAGCGCCGTCACCACGCAGGCAATGGCAATCTTTAGGTACGACGGCCGGCCGCCGGTGGCAAGCCGCCGCGCCAGCATCAGTTGCAGCACGACCAGCGCCGCGGCGATGCCGGACAGGGTGCGGCCGAAGAATTCCAGTTCCTCGATGTCGTGCGGTGTCGCGCGGCTGCCCACCACATCGAGCAGCCGGGCGTTGAAGCCGAGTTCAAAACTCAGGTAGATGACCGTCAGGACGATCAGGAAGAGGATCTGGCGAATCTGGGCTTGGCGCACGTTCAATCCCTCAGATCCAGGCGGGTCGAGGTGATTTCCTCGTCGGGCAGGTCCAGCTTCGCGGGCGTGCGCGATGCCGTGCCCGAGCGTGCCGGCGCGGGCGTGTCGCCCGCCGGCACGCGTTGCGGGGGCGGTGGCACGACGCGGCCTGCGCTGGCCGCGCCGCTGGCCGTCTGGGTTTGCACCGCTGCGGGAGCGTCGGGGGCGGTGCGCCGGTTCGGCCGGTTGCCGCTGGCGGGCTTTGCCGCCTTGCCCGGCCGGGCGGCCGGCGCGGCGGGCGGCGGATAGACGCCATGCAGCCGGATCGAATCCATGTACCCGGGCGGATACAGCGATTCGTCGGCGAATGGCTTGGCGCGCGGATTCAATCCGGCCACCGCCTTCACGTTGCCGCGGCGCATGCGGCCGTCCTGCGTGTAGACGAAGCGTTCGATCGACGAGCCCTTGGGGAAGTCGAAAGTCAGGGCGCTGCGGTCATCCTGGACCAGCACGACCGGCCGGTCGCGGCAATTGCCCACGTCCCACGACAGCACGTCGGACCCTTCGATGGCCAGCACGCTGTAGCGGTAATCGCAGTTGCGGCGCTGCGTCTCGATCACGACCACCGTGCGCGAGCCGACGTTCTCGGTGCGCGCGATGCGCGCCGATTCCACGTTGTTGATCGGCACCACGCGCTGGTTGCCCGACAGCTTGACCGAGAAGTTCTTGCCTTCGCGCCGCAAGGTGCCCAGCCCGCCATCCTGCAAGGGAAACTGGCCGATCTCGGTGCCGAACAGGGCAGCGGTGTCCACGCCGTACACGAGGTTGCCCCGCGAATTGGTCTTGACGGCGCAGGCGGACAAGCCTGCCAGGAGCAGCAAGCTGGCCGCAAGGCGAAGGAGCAACGAACGGGAATCGGTCAGGCGCATCGACATCATGTTGGAGGCAGAAAAAATTGGCGCCTCTTGGGCGCCATTTTCGTCAAAGCCCTGCAATGTATCGCAAAGTTACAACGTGGGGCCAGACTTGTTTCAATTGCGCGGCGCGGGCGCGCGTCAGTTGGCGGCCTGCTTGAACTCCATCGACAGTTTGACCAGTTCGTGCACGCCATGGCGCACGGCCGACACGCAGCGCGCCGCGATGCCGCGCAGCAGGGCGAGGTCGGGGAGGGTGTCGGGGGCGGCCACGAAGCTCTCCACCGATGCCGACACGCGTGCGGGGCGGTCGGCGCTTTCGGGCGCCAGCGTCAGTTTGATGGCCTTGCAGCGGTTGTTCACGACGTTGATGACCTCCAGGAACTGGTCGCGCGTCAGGTCCAGTTCGTCGGCCTGCACGAAGCTGGGGTAGACCAGGCGCAGGAACTCGGGGTCTGCATCGCTCAAGCTGAAGTACATGATGCCCAGATCGGGATGCTTGAAGACCACGTCGCCTTGATCGTCCTGGCTGGCGACCAGGCCCAGTTCTTCTTGCACGAGGGTCTGGTACAGGGCGGACAGCGGGGTAGGGGTGGACATGTTTGAAGGCTCCGTTCTTGATGGTGGGAAATATCGGCAGGCGGAAGTGGCGGTTTGCGTTCCAGCAGGCGGGGCTGAAAAGGCGAGCCCTTGACCATGGCTACGCGCCGATTCGGAAAAGGTTCGAAAAAAGTTGGGGCGAAGCATAAACCGGAACCCGAAATGGCAATCGCCAAATAAGACCCGAAAAAAAATCGAACCTTCTGTTCGGCCGCGCGTAGCGACAAGTACCGGCCTTCGCGCCTCACCCTCACAAGGAAAGACCATGCAGGACAAAGCACAAGACGTATTGGCGCAGGCCAGGACCCATGCGGCGCGTTGGACGGCGATCGCGGCGCGGCGCGTCAACCGCGGCGACGCGGCGGGCGCACTGCTGTTCCTGCTGGGCACAACGCTCTTTGCCGTCATTACCGTGCGCATGATGGGATCGGCCGCCAGCCTGAGCTTCTACGACATGCTTCGCCTGCAGAACGGCGCCAGCCTGCAGGGCGCAATCGCCGGGCAGGGTGCGGGCGCGGGCGTGTATGCCGTGTTGTGGCTGCTGGCCGTCGCGGGGCCGCTGCTGCCGTCGCTCCTGGAACATCGCGCGGCGCGCCTGGGCTATTTCGCGCCGCTGGCGTTGTGGGCCATTGCGCTGGCGGGCGTGGTTTCGCAAGTGCGGGAAGTCATGGACGCGACGCGCCAGTTCGCGGGCTTCATGGGCAGTTCGCGCGCCAGCCGCAGCCTGGCGGGCGACATGGCGTCCAACCTGTGGAACAGCCTGTCGTTCGGATTCGGCTTCTATCTGTGCGCGGCCATCGCCATCGCCTTTACCGTCCGCGGCATCGCCGCGATGCGCCGCCGCGCTTGATTTTCCGCCCCTGCGCGGCTAAGGTGCCGCAGCTCCCAGAATCCGAATCATGAATACGCTCGATTCCAAGCGTTACGTCATCAATAACGTCGACGCGCTGCTGCGCATCCTGCACGCCGACCCGCGCTACGCGCTGGCGTTTCGCAACAAGGCCGAGCAGCACATCACGCTGAAGCTGCGCAGGAAGTTCTTCAATGCACCGCCGGAAGGCGTGGTGGATGCGTTCAATAACGCGCTCATGAAGTTCCTGCAGACGCGCTCCTTCAAGGACGAAGCCCTGTTGCACGGCCAGCCCGAGGGCGGATGGACGGCGCACGAGCTGGCGGTCAGCAAGCTGGGCGGCTACCTGTACCGCGGATCGCTGCATGAATTGATTCAGATCCATCGCCGCACGCGGCACGAAGTGCACTGGACTGGCCCGCAGGGCAATGAGGAAGGGGAGGACGCGGCGCTCGGCGATGCGCGGCACGTGGCCGATCCTTCCGAGTTCAACGACCCGGCGCGCGCCTACGAGCATCTGTCGATCATCAAGCGCATGCGCGATTGCATCAACAAACTCAGCGACACGCTGCGTACCACCATGTTCCTGTATCTGGACGACATGCCGATGGAACAGATCGCGCGGCAGCAGGACCTGCACGTGCCCACCGTGAAGAGCCGCCTGCACGCCGCGCGCAAGCTGGTGACCGACTGCACGCGTAAAGGAATGGACTGATGATGCCCGAAGACCGAGTGCTGGCCTATCTGTCGGGCGACATGGATCCGGATGCCCGCCGGTCCTTCGAAGCGGACCTCGCGCGCGATCCCGCGCTGCGGGCAGAGCTTGAGGCGTGGCGCAACCTGGCACAAGCCCGCCAGCTGGCGCACAACGAGATCGGGCAGGCCGAGCGCGATGCCGCCTTTCTGCGCGCGCTAGCGCAGCAGCGTCCGCGGAACGCGCCAGCCTCCCGCGCGCGCCGGCTGTGGCAGTGGCTGTGGCCCACGCCCGCCAGCCCCTTGATGACATTGGGCTGGGCGCTGGCGATCGTGCTGTCCGTCATGGTGGCGCAACGGGCGCCCGTCGGTCCGGACGCTGGCGGCGCGGCGCCCGATGCGGTGCTGACGCGCGGGGGCGCCTCGTGCCCGCGCCTGGTGGTGGACCTGCCCGACGGGTTGACCGCCCGGCAACTGCGCAACACCCTGTCCCAGTACGCCGTGTCCATCGTCGACGGCCCCGACGCCGATGGCCGTTACGTCCTGGCCGCCACGCGCGAGTCGTCGCTGCGAGATGCCGCGGCGGCGCTGGGCGCGCTGTCCGCCACGGCAGCGCCGGCCGGCGCCTGCCCCGCCCCTTGAAGCCCCCCTTTGAAACCCCGTTCGCGAACCCTCATGAAGCGCATCGACCCACCCGCCCGTGCCAGCGCACCCATTTCGCGCGCACACCCCCTCACGCGGCGGCGTCTGCTGACGGCGTTGCTTGGCGTCGCCCTGAGCGGCGGACCGGCGACCGCCGTGTGGGCGGCCGGCAGCAACGCCAGAGGGCTGAACAATCGGAACATGGTGGACGACGACCCGCCGCCGTCCGCCGCGCCGTCGAACCCGCCCGCCACGCCCGCGCCGGCGCCGGATGACGGCCCCGCCGCCAGCGCGGCGGCGTCCAACGCCGAATCCAATGCGGCCTCCCAGGCGGACCGCGAGGCGGCGTCCAATTCCACGGCTGCCCGGCGCCGTTACGCGCTGGTGATCGGCAACGCCCGCTACGCCGTGCCGGCCAACGCGCTCGTCAACCCGGTCAACGACGCGCGCCTGATCGCCGAGGCGCTGCGCCAGCGAAGCATCGATGTGACGCTGCTCACGGATCTGACCACCGCGCAGATGGAAGCCGCCGTCGACGAATTCGCCGATCGCGCCGCAGGCGGGGATCTGGCGCTGATGTACTTCGCCGGACACGCTGTCGCCGTTGACGACGTGAACTATCTGTTTGGCGTGGATCTGCCGTTGCCGCTGGGCGACGTGCGCATCCGCACGGCGCAGCAAAGTTCGCTAAGCCTGAGGCGCGTTTCGCAGGCGCTGCGGCGCGCCAACGTGCGCGCCCGCCTGATGGTGCTGGACGCTTGCCGCACCAACCTGACGCGCGGCACGCCTGCCGCCGGGCTGGTGCATGCCGTGCCCGCGGGCGGCGAGCTGATCGCGTTTTCGACGCAGCCCGGGGCGACCGCCGAGGACGGCTTCGGCAATCAAGGGCCGCGTCACAGCCCTTATGCGTACTACTTTGCGCAGGGCCTGCGCGCGCTGCCCGCCACGGCGCCCGTGGAAACCTTCTTCAAGCAGTTGACCGCCGACGTGCAGGTGGCCACCGCTTACCGGCAGATTCCGCACTACGCCAGCAGCCTGGTTGGCACGGTGACCTTCACGACGCTGGCGGACGGGCAGACGCCCGCGACGCCCGGCGGATCCGGCGGCCAGACCGCGCAGGGCCGCGGCCCGTCGCCCACTCTGGGCCGCGACCTGATCAAGGCGCGCATGAGCGCATGGGAATACGAGATCGAGCGGGGCGCCCAGTACGTGGATGAACCCCGGCTCGCGTCGCTGCAGGCGCGCGCCAAGGCGGGCGACGTGGTCGCCATGACCACCTTGGGCCTGATCGCCGAGAACGGCGAGCACGTGCAACAGAACTACCCCGTCGCCGCCCGCTGGTACCAGCGCGCCGCCGACCAGGGCTTCGCACCCGCGCAGACCTACCTGGGCGAACTGACCGGCATGGGCCGCGGCGTGCCCAAGAACTACGCCGTGGCCGAACGCCTGTTCCGCGACGCGGCCGAGGCGGGACACCGGCGCGCGGCCCTGGACTTGCTGGACGTGCGCGCGCGCATGGGCGAACCGATCGACCCGCGCGAATGGGCCCGGGTGCTGCAAGACGCCGCGCTCAATCCCGTGGGCTTTCCGATGCCGGGCGGGGCGCCCATCCAGGGTCTGCCGGACATGCCGTGGATGCGCGCGCTGGGCGTGCGTCCCGGCCAGCCTTGAGATTCGTGCACTGGGTCAGACGGCACGGTCGTGCTTTCGAGCAGGGGCAAGAGGGCGGTGACGTTTGAAAACTACGCTACCGCGATGCGAGTCTGAAGCTGAAGCGAGGGCGTGCGGGCGGTGGCGATGTCGCCCCGTTCTCTGCTGCCGACGTGCAAGAAAGGTCCGGAATCTTTGCCGCAAGCACCGAGAAGTTCCGCCTTTGACTCCAGGCTTGCCGGTCGCCAATGACGTAAAGGCGGCTTTTCGCTCGGCTGACTGCCACGTTGAGCAGATTCGGCTTTTGCGCGGCCCAGTCCTTGGCGCCGTGGTTCTGCGGGTTGCCACCCAGAACCAGGATGACGACGTCGGCTTCCTTGCCTTGGGTCGTGTGGATGGTGCCAGTTCTCTTGGTACTGAGTCCGAATTGCTTGGCCAGGCCGAAAAGTTCCTTTGCGCAGTCCTTGAAGGGGGAAATAAGGTAAATATCCTCCGCGGGAACGCCCTCCTGCTCGGTTAACCGGTTCACCAGATCGCGTGCCGCCGTTCCTTCGTTTGGAACCCAATGGCCATTACTCGTATCCGACCGCACATCGATCCAGTGACACGCTGGGTAGGATTTCTGCGTGACCGCCTTCCCCTGGACCATCAGGCCATCGTAGGCGATCTGGTTGCTGATCGAGAACATGGGGTCATCGCAGCGTCGGTGGACGCGCAAGGGAGAACCAACCCAGATTTTCTCCATGGCCTCATCGGGCAGCCAGGTGCCCATGGTCATGGTCTGATCGGCTAGGCGCTGAGCAGAGGTGTCGCCGGGCCACCAGGGTTTTCCCACGCCGAAGTGCTTGGCGAGCGCGCCTTGCAGCCCTGTGGGTAGCGCCAGTACAGGTTCAAGCTGGTTGGGATCCCCTACAACCACCGTTCGGCGCGCGCGCCAGATTGCACCGGCCGCCTGCTGGGGCATTGCCTGGCCGGCTTCGTCAATCAGGAGCCAGCCGATGGCTTCGCTGGATACCTGCTTGAACATGCGCGGCAGGGATGCGAACGTTGTCGAAAGCACGGGTACTACAAGGCACAGACTGTCCAGGGCCTGCTGCGCCATTGCTTCGGGCATGTTCTTGCCCGTCAGCCAGTCCGCAGCCAGCCCTAAATTGGCGAGCATTTCGGTTGGATGACGTTCAATGAACGCCCGATGGACCGCCAACGCCGCGAGAAACAATTCCTGGCGCGCTTGTCTCCAATCGGACGTCGCCCATGGCGAGGAGAGTTCGCGGACGGCATCTTCCGCGTGATACATGGGCCAGGCGCTGCCGAGCGTTTGCTGCGCCTGTTCCAGCTGGCGCTGCGCCTGTTCGGCGTCCGATAGCGCTGGGGCGTGCATGTGTCGAGCATGTGCTACCTCGCTTTCAACTTTGCTGATGCGAGCGTCAGCCGCCTTGTGTTTGGCGTTGAGGCTGCGCAGGTCGCCATTGGCTCGCGCGTGGGCAGTCTCCGCTTTGACGTGAATGTCCGCGAGGACCAGGCGCTGGTTCCACCACTGCCGGTGCGCTCGGCCCAAAGTGGACAGCCAAATCAGAAATCCCGGTTTGGCGGCATCATGCCGTTCGAGGTTTCGGTTGGCGGCCTCAAGATTGCCGGCGAGCTCATCGAGCTCCTGCTGCTTGCCGGATTGCGCTTGTGCGATGATCTCCTGCTCGCGCCGGATTGGTTCCAGTCCCTCGATACCACGGCTTGCGGATTCCGCCAGTTGCGTGGCGAGCGCTTGAAGGGAGTCCGCTTTCGGGCGCAATGCGTTGGCGTCAATCAATGCCTGCCGCAACCGGCCTTCCTCACGCTGCGCGGATCGAAAGCGCTCAACCGCCGCTTCCCAGTTCAGAACGGGCGCGCGGGCTTTGTTTTTGATGCGCTCCAGGTGATAGCGCAGCCCTTCGTCACCATAGGCGAAAGGGATCTCATCGGCGTTCAGGCGTGGCGATCTCTCTGTGGGCTCCGACGGCTTTTTCCACCAGAACGCAGACAGGAATTCCGAACGGTTGCCTTTCGAGCCCAGCCGGGCTGCGAGCAGTCCCCACGCGGGCTTGCCCAGCACGGTCGTGGCCAGCATGGAGTAGTGGTCCGGGCGGGTCAATGCGGGAGTAGATAAGGTCTTGGCGACGCTTTGGGGCACCGCGCTGATGCCGGGCAACTCCAAAGAAATATTCTCCACGGCGCCATTGTTGGCCGAAGCGACCACGATGGCGTGGCCACACAACGATGGGTGCAGGGTGTAGTGGCTGACGTAGGCGCCGCCGAGCTTAGCTGTCTGCTTAACGCCAAATGCCTTGTCGCCCGCCGCCACCAGCTTTGCCGCGCGGGCGGTGACTACGGCAGCCACTACGTCGCGCAGCAGCGTCGTCTTTCCGGTCCCCGGTGGTCCATTGACCGCGAAGATTCCGGAATCGCCAAGTTTTTGCCATAACTCGTTGACCGCCAATTGTTGGCTGAATGCGAGCGGAAATTCTGAAGGCCAGCTACCTTCCGGCATGCGGTCCGGACTCAGCGCGTCAAATGCAGCTTGCACGCCGTCCTTGCTGCGGACATCGATCCTGGCATTCTGCGCGCGCAGGCCGGTGCCGATGTACTCGCGCAGGCCCGCTCCATAGCGTCCTTGTTCCCACGCGTCGGAAAGTGCCTTGAGGTCGTCCACGAAGAAACTGTTTAGCAAACCGTCGCTTTGGATGACGGTATGGTCGGGAGAGTTCGGGTTTTCTTCCTTTTTGGGGCGCTTGATCTGACTGCACTTCGCGACGTAAGCCGTCTGGATCAATTCCAGGGGGAACACGCAATAGTCCGCGACCCTCAATGTGAACGCGTCGAACCAGGAGTGTCCTGGCGGTGTTTTTTCCTGGTGCAACCGGTCCGCTTCGTTAATGAGCCATTGTGTGAGCCGGCCGCTGAGTGCGTCGAATGCGTGAAATCCCGTCTGGGGAGTCGGGGTGCCTTCTTCGGCGGGAGGCAGAGTGCTGGAATCGGTTTCACCGCCGCTTTCCAGCACGGCGATGCCGTCCCGGTAATGCAGGATCTGTCCGGCGGACCAACACGCAAGCGACAAGGTGAAGCTCTGAGCAAGCGGGTAGCCCTCCTCGTCGAAGCTCAGGTCGAAGAGGCGGCCTTCGCCGGCGGGGCGGCCTTCGCTGAAGACATCTTCATGCGCGCCGATCTTGTCCTCGATCTTTTTGCATAGCTTGCTGATGTCATACAGCCCGCACTGCAATGTGTAGCGCCACATATGCTCGCGGCGGATGAATCTGGCCAAATGAGCAGGGAGAGCCCATGGGAACTGCGCGACGGTCGAGGGAATTTTGTAGACGGGCGCAGTCTTGTGGAAGCGATCGACTTTGTCGATTTTTTGGGGAATGCACGCTTCGATGGCACGCCAGAATCGAAAAATGGTATCGGTCTGCACGGATCTTCATTAAGGCGAGGCGCTGCCGGGAATGGCGCCGCCGATGGAACGGGGAGCAAGCTCGAAACGCGGCGCGCTCGTAAGACTAAGTGTTGCCAATAGTAACTGCATTGCTGCTTTCTCGCAGAACCTCACTACCGACGATGCGCTGCAAGGGGGCCAAAACGCACATCGGGCCTGACACCCAGAAGGATGGCAAGCCCGATGTGTCCGATGATTGGTGGGCGACTTGGGCCTGAACTGCGCGGCAAGTCAAAGCCTTCCGATCAGAAACTCTCCCAATCGTCATTCGACTGCGCAGGCTTGCGATCGCCCGGCACGCGCAGCGGCGCTTTAGGCTGCGCGGCAGGCTTCGCCTCGGCGCGGCGGGGCGACGCCGGTTTGCCGGCCGCCGCCGGGCGCGACGCGCTGGGCTTGGCCAGCGCGCGTTGCGGCTTGGCAGGCGGCGGCGCAGCTGGCTCGGGCTGCGTCTCGCGCGCCTGAACAATGTGCGCCTGAGCGGGGCGCGCCTGCGCAATCTGCGCGTGCGCCACGGGGCGCGGCGCTTCGTCTTCGGCCAGGCGGAACACGCTGACCAGCTTCACCAGCGTCGCGGCCTGGGCGTTCAGGCTGTGCGCGGCCGCGGCGGATTCTTCCACCAGCGACGCGTTCTGCTGCGTGGTCTGGTCTAGCTGGTTGATGGCGTCGCCCACCTGCGAGATGCCTTGTCCCTGCTCATGCGCGGCGGCGCCGATTTCGGCAATCAGATCGGCCACGCGGCGCACCTGGGTGACGATGTCGTTCATCGTGCTGCCCGCCTCGCCCACCAGGTTGGAACCGGCTTCGACGTTGCCGACGCTGTCGCCGATCAGTTGCTTGATTTCCTTGGCGGCGCTGGCGCTGCGCTGGGCCAGTGCACGCACTTCGCTGGCCACGACGGCAAAGCCGCGGCCCTGTTCGCCGGCGCGGGCGGCTTCGACGGCCGCGTTCAGCGCGAGGATGTTGGTCTGGAACGCGATGGAATCGATGACGGCGATGATGTCGACGATCTTGCGCGAACTGGCGGAGATGGCGTCCATGGTGCTGACCACGTTGCCGACTACTTGGCCGCCGCGCGCGGCGGCTTCGCTGGCCGAGCCGGCCAGGCTGGCGGCCATCTGCACGGACTCCAGGTTCTGCTTGACCGCCGCGTTCATTTCTTCCATCGAGGCGGCGGTCTCTTCGACGTTGGCGGCCTGCTCTTCGGTGCGCTGGCTGAGATCGGTATTGCCGGTGGAGATCTGGGTGGCGCCCGTGGCGATCGATTCGCTGGACTGGCGCACCTGGCTGACCAGTTGCGCCAGGTTGGCGCGCATGGCGTCCATGTTGGCGAGCACGCTGGTCTGGTCGCCGTCGCGGCGCTGCACGCGCACGGCGAGGTTGCCCTTTGCGACTTCCTGCGCGATCTGGGCCGCGTAGGCGGGTTCGCCGCCCAGGCGGCGCATGACGGAACGCACGAGGCCCAGGCCCAGGATGCTGCCGATCAGCGCGCACAGCACGATGAGCGCGGTCAGCGTCCAGAACGTGCGTTCGACTGCCGCGGCGGCGTCTTCGGTATCCAGGCGGGCCAGCTCTTCCTGGCGCTTGGCCGCTTCCATCAGGATATTGCGCGCGGCCACGTGCAGTTCGGCCGAGTCCTTGTGCAGCACGGTCATCGCGGTCGGATCGTTGCGGTCGGCCAGTCCCTTCACGTCGTTCACGGCCGCCTTGTAGCGGGTCCAGGTGTCGGCCAGCTTGCCGCCCAGGGCGCGCAGGGCAGGGTCCTGCTCCTGCTGTAGGCGGTCACGCGCTTGCAGCACCGATTTCTCGGAATCGTCGTTCAGGCGCAGTTCGTTCTGCCGGGCTTGCGGATCGGTGTTCCAGATGTAGACGTACATGCGCCGGAAGTGCGTGGCGCCTTGGCGGGCGGCGTCGACGACGACGCGCAGCGGCATGACGGTTTCCGTGTACATGGCGCGCTGCTTCTGGCTGATGCTCCAGAGCTGCTGCATGGCGATGGCGCCGACGGCCACCAGCATCAAGATGAAAAAAAGCACCAGTGCAGTCAGGCTGCTCCGGAGAGAGAGATTTCTGAGTTTGGACATGATGGGCACGCGACGGGGGCGCGGAATGCGCCCTCCACCCGGCCACTACAGCACGTTTTGCTGCACTGCAATACGGGGAACTACGGGTGAAAAAGGCGGATTGGCGCTATTGGCCCACCTGCACATGCTCCACGCGGTTGCGCCCGTTGTTCTTGGCCAGGTACAGCGCCTGATCCACGCCCTTGATGAAGTCGGCCGCCGTCACCGGGCCGGCCGGCGACACCGTGCCCGCGCCGGCGCTGACCGTGACGCGCCTGCCGTGCGGCGACAGCGCGTGGACGATGGCCTTTTTCTGAAGCTGGCGCTGGCAGCGTTCGGCGACTTTGCGGGCGACCTCGGCGTCGGCCTCGGGCAGCAGCACCACGAATTCCTCTCCGCCGTAGCGCGCAACCAGGTCGCGCGGCCCGTCCAGCGCCAGGCTCAACGTCTCGGCGATTTCGATCAGGCACTTGTCGCCCTGCGTGTGGCCATACAGGTCGTTGTATTGCTTGAAGAAATCGACGTCGAAGAGCAGTACCGACAGGGGCTGGCCCTCGCTGCGCGCACGCTCCCATTCCAGTTCGAAACTGCTGTCGAAGCGCCGGCGGTTGGCGATGTTGGTCAAGCCATCCTTGAAGGACAGCACCTCCAGCTCTTTCTGCAGGCTCAGCAGCTTTTCCTCGGTCTTCTTGCGTTCGGTGATGTCGAACATGAAGCCGATCAAGGCCTCGGGCTCGCCGCTTTCCGTGCGCACGACGTGAACCACGTCGCGGATCCAGACGTACCCGTTGTCGCGAGTCAGCGCCCGGTAGTCGGCCTCGTGGTCGATGCCGGCCTGGGACTGCGAGACGCAGAAGTTCACCACGTACTCGCGATCCTCGGGGTGCATGCGCATGGCCCAGTCCTCGACGCTGACCCAGCTGTCGGCGCGCCAGCCCAGCAACGCTTCGATCTGGGGGCCGATGTAGGCGAACTTCATGGTGGCCCAATCGATCTTCCAGGGAATCGCCTTGGTCGATTCCAGCAAAGTCCTGTACACCGCGTTGTCGTTGAGAAGCGTGCTGTCGTCGGCCATGCTCGATCCTTCGTGGATTCCGATGAACGGGCACTTTAGCCCGAAGCGTGTGTTGGCGGGAATGGGGGAACGCGATCCGGGGAATGTCGACATTCGACCCGCGCCCACCCGCTTTACTTGCGGACCCAGCGCCCCAATCCGGCGCCATCGTAGTACTGGATGTCAAAGCCCTGGGCCCGGCCCTGGTCCATCTTGAAGACAATCGATGCGCGCGAGCCGATCATTTCGGCTTCGCCGGCCGGTGAAAAGGCGAACGTGTCGCCGTCCCAGTGGCTCACGGGAAAGCGCATGTCCTTGGGACCCAGCACCAGCGTCAGCGCGCCTTGCGCCTCCTCGATTCGGGCGGGGCCGTAATAGGGGTTGTCGAACGTGCCGGCGTATTGCGGCAAGGCTTTGGCCGCGGCGGGCTTGGCGGGGGCGGCTTTCCCGGTCAGATCGGCCTGCGGCTCGAACAGCACCTTCATGGCGCCGTGGTACGCCGCAAACCAGTCGCGGCTCGGCTGGCCGTACAGCGCGGTGTCGATGAATGTGGCCGCGACGGCTTCGGCCGCGCCCACCGGCGCGCCATTGGTCAGCACGACGATGCCGATGCCGGCGGAAGGCACGATGCGAAACGTCGTTCCCGTGCCCACCAGGAATGCGCCGGAATGTCCCATCGACGGCCGTCCGCCCGTTTCCGTGTTGACGTTGAATCCATAGCCATAAAAGCCGGAACGCGCACCCAGATCGGGCGCGCGCGCACTGAAGGCCTGAGGCGACAGCGCTGGCAGCAACGCGCCGGGGGCGGCCAGCGGCTTGCCCTGGTGCTGCCCGTTGGCCAGCAGCAGCTTCAGCCACTGCGCCAGATCCACCACCGTCGAGGACACGCCGCCCGCGGGCGCCTGGGCATCGGCGTTGCGCTGGCCCGCCTGCACGAAGCGGCCGTTCTGGTAGGCATGCAGCAAGGCGCGATTGACATGGGCCTCGAAGGCTGCATGGCGGTAACTCGTCGAAGCCATGCCCAGCGGCTTGAACAGCTGTTCGTCGGCAAGCTGCTCCCAGGGTCGTCCCGCTGCCTTGGCCACGGCCTCGGCGCCTATCGTGGTGCTGAAGTTGGCGTAGTGGTACGACGTGCGAAAGGGGGTGAGCGGCACGAGGCGCAGGCGCGCGATGACGTCGTTGCGGGAAAAGCCCAGGTCTTCCAGATCGTCTCCCGCCGTGCCCGGCAGCCCGGTGCGGTGCGCGAAGAAGTCGCCGATGGTGGCGTGTTCGGACACATAGGCGTTGCTGAGCGCAAAGCCAGGCAGGTGACGCGACACGGGGTCGTCCCACGCCACCTTGCCCCGCGTGATTTCGATGGCCGCGACGGTTGCCGACAACGACTTGGAGATGGACGCGATCTGGAACACGGTGTTGGCATCCACCGGCGCTTCCTTGCCGGCTTCGCGCGTGCCGTAGCCTTGCGCCAGCACGGTCTTGCCGTCGATGACGACGGCCACTGCAAGGCCCGGCACCTGGCTGCGTTTCATGATGTCCGTGACGATGCCGGGCAAGTCCCGCACGGCGCGTTCGCGGCTGCCGGCCGGGATGGCGACCGCGTCCGCCGGCGGGTAGTCGGCGCGGGTAATCGGCACCGGCTGCGACCCGGCCGGCATGGCGCCGCCCAGGGCCAGAACGATCGCTGCGGTGATGCGCGTGATGGTGTTGTTCATGTCGGCCTCAGAATCCTGCCTGGTAAGCAATGCGGAAAACGCCCTGGTTGATGCGCAGGGCCTGGTCACGCTGATGCGTCAGCCCAACCTGCACGATCAAACCCAAGGGCGTGACGTAGGTGACTGCGCCCGATACTCCCCAATCCGTGCCGTCCAGCAAGCCATGCCGCGCCAGTGTCTGGCCGCCGCCGGTCAGCTTGCGCGCGGCGGCTGTCGCGGTAACCTGCCAGCGGTCACGAGACAACGACACTGAGGTTACGCCATTGCCGTTGGCGACCGGCGCGCCGCGAAAGGCGCTGGAGTAGGTGACTTCGTTGAACCAGTTCAGGTGCCATGCGTTGCCCAGCGGCGTGTCGTAGCTCAGGCGGGCCGATACCGTGTTGGCGCTTTTTCCCTGGTCCGGATCCAGGTGCAGCCGGCCGGCGTCCACCCCGCCCGAGACGCCCGGCAATCCGGGCAGATCGCGAAAGTCGTACGACACGACGAATGACCTGAGCTGGTCGCTGAACAGGGGCGGTTCATCGGGCCCGAGCAGGCCGCCGTCCAGGCTGAACCGGCGGTTCATGGCGGTGTTGTCGCGCTTGAACAGGATGACGGCGACCGAGTGCGCGCCGCGGCCCGCGGTGTCCAGGGTGTAGCGTCCGCCCACACCGATCGAGCCGCGGAATTCCGAGTTCTCGTTGAATCCCGAATACAGGCCGTCCACGACGTGCCAGGCGTCGCCAAATCCCAGGTCCATCTTGCCGCCGTACAGCGCGTAGTTGTCGGCGGTGTAGGCGGCGAAAAGGTTGTCCAGATTCACGCCCAGATCGGAAAAGGCATTGTCCTTGATGTCGTGGGTGGACGAGTTGAAGGTTGCCTTGGTCCGGACCGAGAACGCCCGCGTCAGTTGCAGCACCAGCGCCGCCTCGGCCGTCGGTTGCACGCTGCTCCAGTGCGAGCGAGGCAGCTGGCCGTTGTCGTCCCGCACGCCAAAAAAGCCCGTGTAGCCCGTCATCAGCAGAAATCTGCCGTTCAGGCGCGGATACGAGTCGTCGCCGCCCGACAGGTCGCTGTAGGGCGTAAGGAAAATTTCGGTCTTGAATATGTCTCGCGCCTGCTGCGCCCACGCGCCCTGCGCGGCCAATGCCAGCAGCAGCGCCGCCGCGGCCAGGCGCGGCGCACAGAGGCGCCGCATCACCGGCCCAGCTCGGCCGCCAGTTCGCGCACCTGCGCATGGACGTGGTTGAACATCCCGAAGTTCACCCGGCTGGCGACGACGAACACGCCCAGGTCGCGGTTGGGCGACAGGACCGCGTAGGACATGAAGCCGCCGATGCCGCCGCTCTTGCCCAGCAGAAACGGCGTGCCGTTGCGCGGCAGGGTCACCACCCAGCCCAGCCCCATGCCGTCGCCATCCGTGACTTCCGTGCCCACGACGGACTTCAGCCCGTCGTACGGCAGCCACATCGTGTGGGCCAGGAGCGCGGCCTCGCGGGCTTGCCGGGCGCCATCCAGATGCCAACGCATCCAGCGCACCATGTCGTCCGCCGTGGCATAGATCCCCGCGCTGGCGTACATGATGTCTGGCGCAACGGCATTGGGATCCGGCTTGTCGAAGGGATCCAGACCGGTCATCAGGCGTTTTTTCTGCGCCTCGGTCAGCACGTTGGTGGCGTCGGTCATGCCGGCGGGCTTGAAGACCTCGTTGGCGAGCACGGTTGAGTAGTCCGCGCCGCCCGCCTTGGCCAGCGCGTCGCCCAACAGGCCATAGCCCAGATTGGAGTACAGCGTGGTGGTGGCCGGCGCATAGGCCGGCTTGTGGGTGCCCATCCACTTCCAGTAATAGGCGCGGTCGAAGGCGTTGAACGGGTTGTCGGAGGGCTTGGCGTCGGGATCGGGCAATTCGCGTGGCAGGCCGGCCGAATGCGTCGCCAGGTCCAGCAGCGTGATCGGCCGGCCGTTGGCGTCGACCTTGGCATGCTCGGGTGCGTACTTCGCAAGCGGATCGGTCAGCTTGAGCTTGCCCTTGGCCGCCAACGACGCAAGCACATCGCCGGCAAACACCTTGGACACCGACGCGATGCGGAAGATGGACTGGCCGTCGGGTTCGACGCCGCTGCCGGGCGCGGTCTCGCCATAGCCCTGCACAACGACGTCGTTGCCGCGCACCGCCGCGATGATCAGGGCGGGCGCGCCGGCGTTCAGGTAGAGCTGCATGCCGGCCATGGAAACGGCATCCTGCAGGGCAAGGTCGGTTGCCCGGGCCGGGCCCGCGCCCAGTGCGCAGGCGGCGCTCAAGGCAAGAAGGGAGATGCGCGGCAGAAGGCGGGACGTCAGCATGCGGTTCTCTCGGAGTGGCGCGGCTGGGGGTGTCCCATCCGCCTGCCGCGATGATCCCAAAATCCGCCTGCGCAGCCATCTGCGCCAGGACGAAACAACATTCCCGCGTGATGAATGGCATATTGGGCGGCGCCGCGACCGGCAAACCCGGGCTCAAAGGCCCATGCGTTCGCGCAGCGGCTTGCGATAGGCGCGGGACACGGGCCAGGCGTCGTCCACGGCCCGCATCCGGATCTGCCACTTGTCGACGCTTCTGCGGTCCACGTCCATGACATGCAACGCGTTCGCAATGGCGGTGCGGTGCACCCGGAAGAATGTCTGCTCGGGCAGCAGCGTCGACCAGACGCCGAGCGCGCGCGAGTCCAGCACCATCGAGCCGTCCTCGAGCCAGATTTCGCTGTAATTGCCGGCCGAGCGCACGCCCACGATGGCCTCCGGCTGCACGCCGCGGACCACGCCGCGCATGCTCAGGTACACCACTGACGCGGCAGGGTTGCCCAGCGGCGCACGGGTGCGGCCGCTGCCGTACTTGGCCTGACCAATGAGGTTCGCGCATTGGTACAGGGCGCCGACCTCGGCGGCGGACCAGTGCCGGTGGCGCAACGTGGTGTCAAAGCCGATGATGCCTTGCAGCTTGCCGTCATGGCAGACCGGTACGCTCAGCACGCTCTTGTTGCCCTGGCGCTGGAACTCGGCCTGGATGGTGCGCGCGGTGCGGGGCAGGTCGTTGACGTCGTGGATGGCGACTGCCTGGCCCTTGACCATGAAGCGGTGCAGCCAGGCGATCAGCGTGGTGGGCACATCCTGCAGCTCGGCGACGAAAGGGGCGGTCTGGCCACGGCACCATTCATGCGTATTGCGCAGCCGCAGCATGTCCGGGCGGTACTCGATCATCCAGGACCGGTCGATGTCCGAGGTTTCACCCATGTAGGCAAGCTGCTCGGAGATCGCATCGTCCGCGGGCAGCTTGAGCAGGCTCATTGCGCAGTGGTAGACCCATTGCGATGACGGGTCCGGCTGGAGCAGGGTGACGGGGTGAGTCTGGTATTGGCCAACATCATCCTTCACGGGCGGATCCTCTTGAGGCGGCAAGGCGCATCGGGGGCGCGCTGTCGGACGCGCGCGGCTCGGCGGAATTCTCCTACCGGCGGCGCGGCATGACAACCGCCTGCCGCGGCCAGGTGCCCAGCCAGGTGTCTGACACCCTTCGGAGATGATCGTCAGCTAGTGGCTGCGTCTCAACGGGTGTCAGACACCTGGCTGCGTTGTGGCACAGCCGCCCGTCGACTCGCGTTCGACGATCTGGAAACCCACGTCGACGATGCGTTCCTGCGTGCTCTCGCCGCGGCAGCGCGCCATCAGGATGCGCGCGGCCTGCGCGCCTATGTTCGCGCCGTCGACCTGCACGGTGGTCAGCGACGGCGCCAGGTGCGCGGCGAAGTCGGCGCCGCCGAACCCGCAGACCGCCAGGTCCTGCGGCACGCGCAGGCCGCGCACGCGCGCTTCGGTCAGCACGCCCTCGGCAAGCGCGTCGGCGCTACAGAAAATGGCCTGCAGGCCGGGCGCCTTGTCGAACAGTTCGGCGGCGGCGCGCCGGCCGGACGCCACATTGCTGGGCGCCGGCACCACGGCCGTGGGCACGTCGTGGCCCAAGGTTTCCAGAAAGCCCGCGCGGCGCACGGCGGCGCGCTGGTCGTCGCCGGTTGCCAGCCCCACGTTGCGCCATCCCTTGGACAGGAAGAATTCGGCCACGGCGTTACCCACCCGCCGGTGCGAAAAACCCACCAGCATGTCGAGCGGGTGCGCGGTCAGGTCCCAGGTTTCGACGACGGGGATGCCGATTTCGCGCAGGCGGTGCGCGGCCGGTATGTCGCTCAGCAGGCCGGCGACGACGACGCCGTCGACCCGGCGTCCCGCCATGGCATTGAGCAGGGCTTCTTCGCGGCCGCGGTCATAGCCCATCTGACCCAGGATGAGCTGGTAGCCGTCGCGGTCGAGCTCGGCGGTCAAGGCTTCGATGGTGGGCAGGAACTGCGGCACCGAGATGATCGGGACCAGCGCCGCGACGGTGTGGCTGCGCCGCGACTTCAGCCCGCCGGCCAGCAAGTTCGGGATGTACCCCGTTTCCGTCACGGCCTGCTGGACTTTCGCGATGGTGGCCTCGGAAACGCGCCCCGGGTTGCCGAGCGCGCGCGATGCGGTGATGAGCGACACGCCAGCGGCGCGGGCGACGTCATGCAGGGTGATGGACTTGGGCTTCATGGGATGGAAGGATAGTACGGGTATGTACGGATCGCGGCGCGGCTTGCCCTGAATTTTGGACAACGTTATCATGACCGCCAGCTGCCACGTTCTCATCGCCGCCAGCAAGGCTCCGCATCCCGGCGCTTTTTATTTGGCCGCGAATGACAACGTTGTCCATTGGCTTGGACATCCCGGCGCCTGCTGCCCGCAATGCCCATTCAAGACACCTGGAGACTCCCATGACCGCCCCGATCCCCGCCGACCGCATCGCCTGGATGCGCATCTCGTCCTGCTATCTGCCGCTGGCCACCCCGATCAGCGACGCGAAAGTGCTGACCGGCCGCCAAAAGCCGATGACCGAGGTCGCGATGCTGTTCGTCGAAGTGCAGACCGAAAACGGCGACGAAGGCATCGGGCTCAGCTATTCCAAGCGCGCCGGCGGCCCGGGCCAGTTTGCCCATGCCAAGGAGATCGCGCCCGTCCTGATCGGCGAAGACCCCAGCGATATCGGCCGGCTCTGGACCAAGCTGTGCTGGGCCGGTGCGTCCGTGGGCCGCAGCGGCCTGTCCACGCAGGCCATCGCGGCGTTTGACGTGGCGCTTTACGACCTGAAGGCCCGGCGCGCCAAGCTGCCGCTTGCCAAGCTGCTGGGCGCCTATCGCGACTCGGTCGCTTGCTACAACACGTCGGGCGGATTTCTGCACACGCCGCTTGAACAACTGCTTGTGAACGCCAGCGCGTCGCGCGAGCGCGGCATTGGCGGCATCAAGTTGAAGGTCGGTCAGCCCGACCGCCAGCTCGATATCCGCCGCGTCGAAGCCGTGCGCAAGCACCTGGGCGACGACGTGCCGCTGATGGTCGATGCCAACCAGCAATGGGACCGGCCGACGGCCCAGCGCATGTGCCGCATCTTTGAACAATTCGACCTGGTGTGGATCGAAGAGCCGCTGGACGCCTACGACCACGAAGGCCACGCCGCGCTGGCCGCCCAGTTCGACACGCCGATCGCCACCGGCGAAATGCTGACCAGCGCGGCCGAGCACAGCGAGCTGATCCGCCACCGCGCCGCCGACTACGTGCAGCCCGACGCCCCGCGCGTGGGCGGCATCACGCCGTTCCTGAAGATTCTTTCGCAGGCCGAGCAGGCCGGCGCGATGCTGGCGCCGCACTTCGCGATGGAGCTGCACGTGCACCTGGCCGCCATCTACCCGACCGAACCGTGGGTCGAGCACTTCGACTGGCTGGAGCCGCTTTTCAACGAGCGGCTGGAGATCCGGGACGGCCGCATGCTGGTGCCCAACCGGCCGGGCCTGGGCATCTCGCTCAGCGATCAGGCGCGCGCCTGGACGCGTGAAAGTGTCGAGGTCGGCAAGCGGATCTGATCCATTTCCTGTTCCCGCCGCGGGCCTTGCGGCGGGACGCATGCAACACCACCGGCGCGACAGACGCCATCCCAGAGGAGACTCGCATGAAAAAATGGTTCACCACGCTCGCACTTGGTCTGGCCGTCACGGCGTCGGCCCAGGCGCAGAATTGGCCGGCCAAGCCCGTCACGATGATCGTGCCGTTCCCGCCAGGCGGTTCGACGGACCTCATCGCCCGCACGGTGGCGCCCAAGCTGCAGGAAAAGTTTGGCGCCACCTTCGTGATCGAGAACAAGCCCGGCGCGGGCGGCACGCTGGGCGCGGGACAGGCCACGCGCGCCGCGCCCGACGGCTACACGATCCTGGTGTCGTCGCTTGGGCCCTTCGTGATCGGCCCGCATCTGGTCAAGGATCCTGGCTACGACGCGCTCAAGGATTTTGAATACATTACGGTGGCCGTGCAGGCGCCCAACGTGCTGGTGGTCAACGCCAACTCGCAGTTCCGCGACCTGAAGGGCGTGCTGGCGTACCTGAAGGCCAACCCGGGCCGCATGACGTTCGCCTCGGCGGGCAACGGCACTTCGGACCACCTGACTGCCGAACTGTTCTGGCAAGAGACCGGCACGCAGGCCACGCACGTGCCGTACAAGGGCGGCGCGCCCGCCATCGTGGACCTGCTGGGCGGCCAGGTCGACGCCAGCTTCAGCAACATCAACACCAGCCTCACGCACATCCAGTCGGGCAAGCTGCGCGCCCTGGCGGTCACGAGCGCGAAGCGTTCGCCCCTGCTGCCGGATGTGCCGACCATGGAAGAGTTGGGCCTGAAGGGCGTGACCGTGACGTCGTGGCAGGCGTTTGCCGGTCCCAAGAACATGCCCGCCGACGTTCGCGACAAGCTGCGCGGCGGCATCGTCGAGGCGCTGAACGACCCGTCGGTCAAACCGCGTTTGCTGGAACTGGGCTTTGAGATCGTCGGCAACACGCCGGCAGAATTCACCAAGTTCCAGGCGGACGAGTTTGCCCGGTGGAAGAAGGTGATCGAAGTGGGCAAGATCACGGCGAATTGATCTTGCCCGGGGGCGGGGGAGAAGACTGCTTCCAGCCCGATATAACCCGAAAAGTATCGGTATCCGGCCCCGTTCTCCTGAGACGGGGCTTTTTATTTATGCCTTGAAGGTATCAATTCGGATTTTCAAAGTATTGGACGCGCAGAGTCGCCGGCTCTTATAAACGCCGTGTGACCACCTCTTCTACACCGCCGTCCATGCCTGCAGCCTTCATCGAACGCATAGAAACCTCTCTCGTCGACCTTCCCACCATCCGCCCGCACAAACTGTCGGTGGCCACGATGTATGGCCAGACGATGATGCTGGTGAAGGTGTTCTGCAGCGACGGCGTGATGGGCATTGGCGAAGGCACCACCATCGCCGGCATGGCGTACGGCCCGGAAAGCCCCGAGGCCATGAAGCTGTCGATCGACGCGTACTTCGCGCCCGCCATGATCGGCCAGGACGCCACGCGCATCCAGGCGCTGATGGCGCACCTGGGCAAGCTCGTCAAGGTCAATCACTTTGCCAAGAGCGCGCTGGAGACCGCGCTGCTGGATGCGCAGGGCAAGCGCCTGGGCGTGCCGGTCAGCGAACTGCTGGGCGGCCGCCGCCGGGACCGACTGCCCGTGGCCTGGACGCTGGCGTCCGGCGACACCACGCGGGACATTGCGGAAGCCGAACAGATGCTGCAAGAGCGCCGTCACCGCATCTTCAAGCTGAAGATCGGCGCGCGCGATCCGAAGACGGATATCGAGCACGTGGCCGCCATCAAGCGCGCGCTGGGCGACCGCGGTTCGGTGCGGGTCGACGTGAACATGGCGTGGAGCGAAACACAGGCGGCCTGGGCGATTCCGGCATTGGCGCAGGCGGGTTGCGAACTGGTGGAGCAGCCGGTGGCCAGCGCCGCGGCGCTGGCGCGGCTGGTGCGCCGGTTCCCGGTGGCGCTGATGGCCGACGAGGTCCTGCAAGGCCCGGACACCGCGTTCGAGATCGCGCGCCAGCACGGCGCCGATGTCTTCGCGATCAAGATCGAGCAGAACGGCGGCCTTTTTGCGGCGCAGCGCGTGGCGGCGATTGCCGACGCGGCGGGCATCGAACTCTACGGCGGCACGATGCTGGAAGGCGCGGTCAGCACGGTGGCGTCGGCGCAGCTGTTTGCGAGCTTTGCCCAACTGCAGTGGGGCACGGAGCTCTTCGGCCCCTTGCTGATCACCGAGGAAATCCTGACGCAGCCGCTGGACTACAGCGACTTCGAGCTGACCGTGCCCGCCGGCCCGGGTCTGGGCATCACGCTGGACGACGACCGCGTCAAGCGCTTCACGCGCGAGGGACTGGTCAAGGTCACGAACAAGAAACACTGAACACACCAAACAAACAGATAACCCACTGGAGACAGACATGAGCCTCGACGTATTCAACACGAAGGAAGTGCAGGACCTGCTGAAGGCCGCGACCAATCTGGATGGCACCGAAGGCAACCCGCGTTTCAAGCAGATTCTGAACCGCCTGTTGAGCGACCTTTTCAAGGCCATCGACGATCTGGACATCACGCCCGATGAAGTGTGGGCGGGCGTCAATTACTTGAATTAGTTGGGCCGCGATGGCGAAGCCGCGCTGCTGGCCGCCGGACTGGGCCTGGAGAAGTACCTGGACGTGCGCATGGACCACGAAGACAAGCTGGCCGGCCTGGATGGCGGCACGCCGCGCACCATCGAGGGCCCGCTCTACGTGGCCGGCGCGCCGGTGCGCGATGGCGTGTCGCGCATCGATGCCGATCCGGATGCCAACGCCGGTCCGCTGGTGATCCGCGGCATCGTGCGCGATACCCGCGGCGAGCCGCTGGCCAATGCGGTCGTCGAGTGCTGGCATGCCAATTCCAACGGCTTTTACTCGCACTTCGATCCGACGGGCGCGCAGACCGACTTCAACCTGCGCGGCGCGGTGCGTACCGGCCCGGACGGCAAGTATGAGTTCCGCACCCTGATGCCGGTCGGCTATGGCTGTCCGCCCCAGGGCGCCACCCAGCAGCTGCTGGACGCGCTGGGCCGCCACGGCAACCGCCCGGCGCACGTGCACCTTTTTGTCAGCGCGGATCAGCACCGCAAGCTGACGACGCAATTCAATATCGAGGGCGACCCCCTCATCTGGGACGATTTCGCTTACGCCACCCGCGAAGCGTTGATCCCGCCGGTGACCGACAAGACCGGCGGCGCCGAACTGGGCCTGAAGGCAGACGCGTACAAGGAAATCGTCTTCGACGTCGTGCTCACGGGCCTTGTGCAAGGCAAGGACAACCAGATCGTCAATCGCCTGCGCGCGTCCGCCCAGGCCTGATCCCGGCAGGCATCGCCGTGACGCGATGCCGCCACCACCCCATACCTCATACCGATAACGGGCTCCGCGCGGAGCCCGGGGAGACTCTCATGGCCTCAACCCTCTCCATTCCGAGCCTGATCGATCAGGAACGGTTGGGTGCCTTTCAATGGCGCGTCCTTGCCTTGTGCTTTCTGATCGCGCTGTTCGATGGCTTTGACACGCAGGCAATGGCGTTCACCGGGCCGGCGATCCTGGCGGCATTCAAGCTGCAGCCCGGCGAACTGGCGCCGATCCTCACGGCGGGCATCGTCGGCATGACGGTGGGCGCCATGACGCTGGGCCTGGTGGGCGACCGGATCGGCCGCCGTCCCGCGGCGCTGATTGGCGTGGCGGTGTTCGGGCTGGCGACGCTTGCGACGGCGGGCGCCACGCAAACGTGGCACATCCTGGCGCTTCGATTCATTGCCGGGTTGGGCATGGGCGGCTGCACGCCGATCGTGCTGGCGCTGGCGGCCGAATACGCGCCGGCACGCCATCGTGGTTCGGTGATCACGGGCGTGCTGCTGGGCCTGCCCGCGGGCGCCATGCTGGGCGGCCTGTTGGCCGCGCGCATGCTGCCGGTGATCGGTTGGGAGGGCATCTTCATCGTGGGCGGCGTGGCGCCGCTGCTGCTGCTTGGGGCGCTGGTCGTGCTGCTGCCCGAGTCGCTGCAATTCAAGGCCATGCGCGGCGACGCGGCGGGCCAGGGATATGTCGCCCGCGTCCTGGCAAAGATCTCGCGCCAGCCGCTGCCGGCCGGCACGCGCTTCACGGTGCCGGAAGACGCGACGATCCGCGCCAGCGTCAAGGCGCTCTTTGCCGATGGCTACGCCCGCAAGACGCTGGCGATCTGGTCGGTGTACCTGCTGAACTGGGTGGCGTGGTTCATGCTGCTGTCGTGGCTGCCCACGGTGCTCAAGGCGGCGGGCTTGCCGGCAGACCAGGCGCCGATGGGCACGTTCACCGTGAACCTCGTGTTCATCGTGTGCGCCTTTCCGCTGTCCTACCTGATGCCGCGCGTGTCGACGCGGTCGCTGCTGATCGCGATGTTCGCGCTGGGCATTGCGGTGGCGCTGGGGCTGGGCTACGCGGGCACGGACTGGACGCTGGTGTTCATCCTGATTGGCGCGGCCGGCCTGGGCATCGGCGGCCAGCAGTTGGCGCTGAACTATCTGGTCATCGGCGCGTATCCGACTGCGCTGCGCGCCACCGCGACGGGCTGGTCCATCGGCATCGGCCGCGCCGGCGCCATCATCGGCTCGGCCATCGGCGGCACGTTCCTGGGCTGGTTCGGACCGTCGGGCTTTTTCATGGTGCTGGCCATTCCGCTGGCGGGCGCGCTGCTGGCCGTGCTGGCCGTGGACAACCGGTCGTCACAGCCCGCGCCGGGCGAGTTGTCGCGCGCGCATTGAGGGGGACTCCGCATGAATCGATTTGACAATCAGATCGCGCTGGTCACGGGCGCCGCCCAGGGCGTGGGACGCGCCACCGCCAAACGGCTGGCGGCCGAAGGCGCCACGGTCGTCCTGGTCGATCGCGCCGCCGAACTGGGCGAGACCGTGGCCCGCGAGATCCGCGACGCCGGCGGGCAGGCGTCGTTCATCGACGCTGATCTGGAAACCCATGCGGGCGCGCAGCGGATGGTGCAGTACACGATGGACTTGCATGGCCGGATCGACGTGTCGGTGCACAACGTGGGCGGCACGATCTGGATGAAGCCCTTCTGGGAATACACGCCGGATGAGATGCAACGAGAGGTAACCCGGTCGCTCTGGCCCACGCTGTGGTCGTGCCGCGAGGTGATCCCGGTGATGCGCAAACAGGGCCGGGGCGCCATTGTGAACGTGGGCTCAAACGCCACCCGTGGCATTTACCGCGTGCCGTATTCCGCGTCCAAGGGCGGCGTGCACGCCGCCACCGTCTGCATGGCGCTGGAACTGGCCGAATCCGGGGTGCGCGTGAACGGCGTGGCGCCGGGCGCTCTGGACAACGGCGTGCGCGCCATCCCGCGCAACACCGAAGCCCCTTCGGAGCAGGACCGCATCTGGCAGCGGGAAATGTATACGGATTGTCTGGCCGGCACGCCCATGCACCGCATGGGCAGCATCGAAGAGGTTGCCGCGGCGATCTGCTTTCTGGCGGCGCCCGAGGCGTCGTATATCACGGGTCAGGTGATGTACGTGGCGGGCGGGCACGTGGGGTGAGGACGCCGGTCAGGCGGCGTCATGCCGCCTGAACGAGCCGCTCCAGGCTGGCGGCGCCCAAGCGGCTGAAAGAGGCCGTCAGCCGGCCCGAACCTCCGCGCGCCGGCGAGGGCGGCTGCGCCGCCTGCGTCAGGCGGCGCACCGCCTTCAGCACTTCATCCGGGTTGGCCGGCTTGCGCATCAGGACCGCGCGTTCGCCGCAGGCTTCCAGCATTTCATGTTCGGGGCGGCCGCTCAGGACCAGCACGGGCGTATCGTGCAGGTAGGCGTTTTCCCGCATGGCGGTCAGGAGGGCGCCGCCATCCATGCCGGGCATGGACAGATCGGTGATGACGAGGTCGGGGCGCAGCGCAATCATCTGCTGCAGCGCGGTGAGTCCGTCGGTATGCGTCGTGACGTCATAGCCTTCGCTGCTCAGGAACTCGCTCATCAGGGCGACCAACGTGGGTTGGTCGTCCACCAAAAGGATTTTCTTCATGATTGTCAGTGCCGCGGACGGCTGGGAATTCGGTTGTCTGCGCCATCGGCTGGCCGCGCGGTCACGCGGGCAGGGCCGGGGCATGCCGGGCTAGGCGGCAGCCGCCAGTAGGGGGGGCAGTGCGTGCAGGCGAAATCCTAGGGCATGCCCGGGCGGATAGGGTGTCGTAGTTGTATCCATACGCAACCATCACGCCTCAGGTGCCTGTATAGTTCCACAGTTCGAAGGATTTCTATGGTCTTTTTCCATCCGCATAATCCTTCGGACCCTCGCATTGCGCGATTCGCGCGCTTTCCCTGAATTGGTAAATGGACCTCATGCTGAAAACGCCGCAGCCCGCCAGCCGCCTTGCCTTTCCTCGCACGCTGATGGCCGGATTCGTCCTGGCGGCGGTGGCCACGCTGGTCATCGCCTTCGTCAACGTCCGGTCTGCGGACACCCGGGCGCGGGCCGTCCAGGCCATGGATCGCGCCACCGAGTCGCTGCGCCAGCTCAGCCTGTTCAATTCCGCCTTGAAAGACGCCGAGATCGGGCAGCGGGGGTATCTGCTGACGGGCGACCCGTCTTATCTGGAACCCTACGTGCGCTCCGTGCCGCTGATCGAGCAGCGGCTGTCGGTCGTGAAGGACACCGCGAATGACAATACCGCGCAGCGCCGGATCGCCAATGACATCGCCGGCATCACGCAGCAAAAGCTGAGCGAACTGAACAACACCATCGAAATGCGCAAGGCGGGCGACGCCGAGGGCGCGATGGCGGTGGTGCGGACCGATTCGGGCAAGGACGCCATGGACCGGCTGCGCGATCTGGTCGGCGAGCTCTACGCACTGCAGATGGATCAGATCCAGCGCGAGCGCAATGCGTGGAACCAGGCCTCGACGACGTCGACCTACTATTCGTGGGGCGGCGCGATGGTGCTTCTGGCCCTGATCCTGGCCTCGGCCGGCATGACCATCCGCGAATACCGCATCAAGGCGCGGCAGGCGTGGGTGACGACGGGCCTGTCCGGCCTCAGCATGCGGTTGCGGGGCGACCTGCGCCTGGATGAAATCGGCAGGCGGGCGCTGGATTATCTGGCCGAGTACCTGCATGCCAGCGTCGGCGCGGGGTATGTCGTCAATGGTGACGATCTGGAGCTTTTTGGCGGCTATGCGCTGCCGCCCGAGCGGCTGCCGCAAAAGATCCCGCTGGCGCAGGGCCTGGCCGGCCAGTCGGCCACCTCGCGCAAGCTGCTGCACGTGCGCAACGTCCCTGCCGGCCATCTGGAAGTGTCGTCGGCCACGGGCCGCTCGACGCCGACCGAACTGGTGGTGGCGCCGGCCATGCAGTACGAGCGCGTGTATGCCGTGATCGAGCTGGGCTTCAATCATTCGGTTAGCGAGAGCGAGCGCAGCCTGCTCGAAGGCGCGTCGGAAATGCTGGCGTCGGCGATCCGCGCGGGCATGGACCGTTCGCGCCTGGAAGCGCTGCTGGCCGAGACGCAGCGCCAGTCCGAAGAGTTGCAGACCCAGCAGGAAGAGCTGCGCGTGAGCAACGAAGAGCTGGAGCAGCAAAGCCGCATCCTGCAGGAATCGCAGGCGCGCATGGAATTGCAGCAGACCGAGCTTGAGCAGACCAACCTCAATCTGGAATCCCAGACCGAACAGCTTCTGCGTGTGCAAAGCGCGCTGACGGACAAGGCGCGCCTGTTGACGCAGGCCAGCCAGTACAAGAGCGAGTTCCTGGCCAACATGAGCCACGAGCTGCGCACGCCGCTGAATTCGACGCTGATCCTGGCCAAGCTGCTGTCCGACAACAAGACGGGCAACCTGTCTGCCGACCAGGTGAAGTACGCCCAGACCATTCACGCGGCGGGACGCGACCTGCTGGCGCTCATCAACGACATCCTGGATCTGGCCAAGATCGAAGCCGGCCAGGCGACGGTGGAGGTCGAAGAGGTGGCGGTTGCCCCGGCCCTCCAGCGCCTCTTGGAGCCTTTGCAGCCGCTGGCCCAAGAGAAGGGGCTGACGCTGGAGCTGGATATCGCGCGCGACGTGCCCGACACCCTGCGCACGGATCCGCAGCGCCTGGGGCAGGTGCTGAAAAACCTGCTGTCCAACGCCATCAAGTTCACCGACAAGGGATTCGTGGCGCTGCGCGTGGCGCGGGCGCCGGGCAGGATGGTGTCCTTTGCGGTGCACGATACCGGCATCGGCGTGCCCGCCGAACAGCACGAACTGATTTTCGAGGCGTTCCGCCAGGCCGACGGCAGCACGCACCGCAAGCACGGCGGCACGGGATTGGGCCTGTCGATTTCGCGCGACCTGGCCAAGCTGCTGGGCGGCACGCTGTCGCTGACCAGCACCCCCGGGCAGGGCAGCGTGTTCACGCTGCTGGTGCCGATGAACCTGCTGGTCATTTCGCCCGCGCCGGCCGCCAAGGATCGGACCGATGCGCCCGCGATGCCCGCGATCCCGGCGCGACCGGTCCCGGCCACGCCCGCCGTTCCCGCCACCACTCAGGCCGACCCGCAAGCGCCGGCTGAGTCCGCCGAACCGGAACCCGCGCCAGCGTATGCCCGCACCATCCTCGTCATCGAGGACGACGAGCGCTTTGCCGGCATTCTGTCCGATCTGGCGCACGAGATGGGCTTTGGCTGCCTGACCGCGCATACCGCGACGGATGGCCTGGCGCTGGCGTCCCAGCGGCGGCCCGACGCGATCGTGCTGGACGTGAACCTGCCCGACTTTTCCGGTCTGGGCGTGCTGGACCAGCTCAAGCGCAATCCGGCCACCCGGCACATCCCGGTCCACATCGTGTCGGTGGCGGACTACGCGCAGGAAGCGCTGGTCCGCGGCGCGGTGGGCTACGCGCTCAAGCCGGTCAAGCGCGAGGAACTGGTGCACGCGCTGCACCGGCTGGAAGCCAAGTTCACGCAGAACGTGCGGCGCGTGCTGGTCGTCGAGGACGATGACCGCCAACGCGACAGCGTGCGCGAACTGCTGGCGCGCGACGACGTCGAGATCGTGCTGGCCGCCACCGCCGGCGATGCGCTGACGCTGCTGCGCGACACCACCTACGACTGCGTGGTGATGGACCTGAACCTGCCCGACATGAGCGGTTACGAACTTCTGCGCGAAATGGCCGAGCAGGACAGCGTGTCGTTCCCGCCGGTGATCGTGTATACCGGCCGCGCGCTGTCGCGCGACGAAGAACAGCAGCTGCGCCGCTTCTCCAAGTCGATCATCATCAAGGACGCGCGCTCGCCCGAGCGCCTGCTGGACGAAGTGACGCTGTTCCTGCACCAGGTGGAAGCCGAGCTGCCGCCGCAGCAGCGCCAGATGCTGGAGCTGGCGCGCAGCCGCGATACCACGCTGGAAGGCCGCACCGTGCTGGTGGTGGAAGACGACGTGCGCAACGTGTTCGCGCTGTCCAGCATCCTGGAACCGACCGGCCTGCACGTGGAGATCGCGCGCAACGGACGCGAGGCGCTGGATGCGCTGGGCCGCGCCGGCGTGAACGGCCACCGCGCGGTCGACCTGGTGCTGATGGACATCATGATGCCGGAGATGGACGGCTACACGGCCATGCGCGAGATCCGCGCGCGGCCCGAGTGGCGGCGGTTGCCCATCATCGCCCTGACGGCCAAGGCCATGAAGGACGACCAGGAGAAATGCCTGGCCGCGGGCGCCAACGACTACATCTCCAAGCCGCTGGATGTCGAGCGCCTCTTGTCGCTGGTGCGCGTCTGGATGCGCAAGTAAGCCGGACCCGACCAGGACACAGCGATCACGCCCATGCCGACACAGAACAAGGCGCACATCGAAGACATCGAGCAGCGGCTGCTGCTCGATGCCATCTATCACCGGTATCACTATGACTTTCGCGAGTATGCGCAGGCCTCGCTGAAACGGCGCCTGCGCACCGCGCTGGGCGAGTTCGATTGCAAGACGCTGTCGCAACTGCAGGACCGCGTGCTGCACGATCCGTCCGTTTTCACTGGCCTTCTGCAATACCTGACGGTGCAGGTCAGCGACATGTTCCGCGACCCCAGCTACTTCCTGGCGCTGCGCCGCGAGGTCGTGCCCATTCTTCGCACCTATCCGTCGATCAAGGTGTGGGTGGCCGGGTGCAGCACCGGCGAAGAGGTCTATTCGCTGGCCATCCTGCTGCACGAGGAAGGCCTGCTGGACCGGTCGCTGATCTATGCCACCGATATCAATCCGCACGCGCTTCGCGCGGCCGAGCAGGGCGTCTTCGACCTGGACCGGGCGGCGGCCTTCACGGCCAACCACGCCCAGTCCGGCGGACGCAGCTCGCTGTCCGACTACTACACGGCGCGCTATGGCCGGGTGGTGTTCGACAAGTCGCTGCGCGAACACATGGTGTTCTCCGACCACAGCCTGTCCACGGACAGCGTGTTCGCCGAAGTGCATCTGGTGTCGTGCCGCAACGTGCTCATCTACTTCGAGCGCGACCTGCAGAACCGGGCGCTGGGACTGTTCCACGATGCGCTGGTGCATCGCGGATTCCTGGGACTGGGGTCCCGGGAATCGGTCCGGTTCTCGGCGCAGGCCGACGGTTTTGACGACTTCGTGCTGGTGGACCGCATCTACCGCAAGAAGGCTGACCTGTGACCGCGCGCGCACCGGACCCTCGTGCCGATGCGCAGGCCGCAGCCGCCTGGGATGCGATCGTCATCGGCGGGTCCTCGGGCGCGATCGACGCCTTGAATGTCTTGCTGCCGGCGCTTCCGGCCGGCCTGCGCGCCGGTGTGGTCGTGGTGCTGCATCTGCCGTGCGACCGGCGCAGCCTGCTGCCGGAAATTTTTGGCTACCGCTGCGCGTTGACCGTGCTGGAAGCCCAGGACCAGCAGCCGATACAGCCCGGCAATGTGTATTTCGCGCCACCCGGCTACCACCTGCTGGTGGATCGGGGGCCGCGCCTGGCGCTGTCGATCGACCCGCCGGTGAATTTTTCGCGCCCGTCCATTGACGTGCTTTTCCAATCAGCGGCCGATTGTTATGGCGATCGGCTGCTGGGCGTGCTGCTGTCGGGCGCCAACGAGGACGGCGCCGAAGGCCTGGCCGCCATCCAGGCTGCCGGCGGCCGCACGCTGGTGCAGTCGCCCGAGTCGGCCCCCGTGCGCACCATGCCGGACGCCGCGCTGGCGCTGGTTCCGGCGGCGCGGGCCCTGACGCCCGACGAGATTGCCGCTGTTTTCGCGCAGTTGCCCACGAGGCGGCTGCCCTGAAACCCTACCGCATTGACACCATGATCCCGACATCAGCCCCTTCCCACGACGACCGCATCAAATGCCTGCTGGTCGACGACATTCCGGAAAATCTGATTGCGCTCGAGGCGCTGCTGGCCAGCGACCGTGTCGAAGTGCTGAAGGCCCAATCCGGCCCGCAGGCGCTTGAACTGCTGCTGCGCCACGGCGACGTCGCGCTGGCGTTGCTGGACGTGCAGATGCCCGACATGAACGGCTTCGAGCTGGCCGAACTGATCCGGGGCAGCGAGCGCACGCGCCACATTCCGCTGATCTTCATCACCGCCGGCTCGCGCGAGCAGAACTGGCAGTTTCGCGGCTACGAGAGCGGCGCGGTGGACTTCCTGTACAAGCCGGTGGACCCGTACATGCTGCGCAGCAAGGCGAACGTGTTCTTCGAACTGCACGAGCGCAAGCGTGCGCTGGCGCAGCAGCTGGAAGAACGCACCGAGGCGCTGCGGGTGAACGAAATGTTCATGGCGGTGCTGAGCCACGACCTGCGTACGCCGCTGCAGGCCATCATCATGGGCGCCACCGTGCTGCAGCGCCGCGGCGACGACGAGCGCGTCGCAAGCCTGGCGCGGCGCATGCTGCAAAGCAGCGAGCGCATGTCGTGCCTGATCGAAGACCTGCTCGATGTGACGCGCATCCGCCAGGCGGGCGGGCTTGCGCTGTTGCCGGAAGCCCTGCGCATGGATGCGCTGGTCGAGCGCACGCTGGACGAGGTGCGCACGGGCTTTCCCGAGCGCCACGTGGAGTCGCTTAGCCGCGGCGATGCGGCGGGGTCATGGGACGGCGCGCGCATCTCTCAGGTCATCGCCAACCTGGTCGGCAACGCTTTGCATCATGGCAGCAAGACCGCGCCGGTTCGCGTCGAGGTCAATGGCGAGGCCCCGTGCGAGGTTGTCGTGACGGTATCCAATGGCGGCACCATTCCGCCCGAGCTGCTCCCGCACCTGTTCAACCCGTTCCGCAGCGGCGCGCGCCGCCCCGGCGGTCATCACGGCCTGGGCCTGGGCCTGTTCATTGCGCAACAGATCGTGGCCTCTCATGGCGGGTGCATCAGCGTGGACTCGCGCGACGACGTGACGAGTTTCCGGGTGGCCCTGCCGCGTCATGCGGAGCCGGCCGGGGCGCCGGTGATCGGCCAGCGCGTCGGCAACGCGACGCCGGCCTGATTTCCGGTTTATTGGCTGTCCCGCCGCGCGGCCGCCAGGTCGTCCGGCGTATCCACATCCGCGCACACGCCCGCGTCGTCGACCGCGAGTTCGGTCACGCCATGACGCGCCAGCACGGCACGCGCGCCCACATCGCCAGACAGCGCCGCCAGCGCCGGCCAGATGGACCGCTGAAAGGCGACCGGATGGCCGCGCTGGCCACGCCAGGCCGGCGCCACGATCGGATGCAGAAGCGCCGCCTGCGCGACCCGCTGGCAGGTGTCCGGGCGGATCCACGGCATGTCGCCCAGGGCGACGAGGCAGGCGTGGATGTCCGCGCCGGCGGTCTGCATGACGTGACGCGCGGCGGCAGCCAGGCTGTCGCCCATGCCGTCGGCGCGCGGATCTATCGTCACGACCTCGCATCCGGCCTGCGCCAGTAGCGCGGCGACGCGGTCGTTATCCGCGCGAGTGATCGCCACGACGCGCGTGGTGGCCGCGCGCAGCGTCGCCGCGGCGGCGGCCACCACGGGCACGCCGTCCGCAAGGGGCGCAAGCAATTTGTCCTGGCCCCCGGCGGCGCCGGCATAGCGCCGGCCGCGCCCGGCAGCAAGCAGGATGCCCAGGCAGCGCGGGGACGCCGCGTTGTCCGGATTGGTTTCGAGATCGAACATTTTCTTGTCAGGTTGGCGTGGCGGCCGGGCGATTGCCGTCGCTATCATCGATTGTTGACGACGATCTTATCGGGAATTCCAGGGGGCCATGCACGCGGTCGTGCGCATCGTTACGCCCGCGGCTCGCGGCCAGGCACACCGCTTGCTGGGAACCCGCCCTGGATGTCCGGGCTTCGGCCCGCCGGACGCTTACAGGAGTTCCAACCTTGGAAAATCCCACTGATATCAATATGTCGCGGCGCAACCTGCTTAAGGCGGGCGCCGCGTCCGCCACCGCACTCGGAACGCCTGCCATGTCCGCTGCCCAGAACACCGCGCCGCCGCAAAGCCTGAAGTCCACCGTCACGCTGACCGTGAACGGCAACACCCACGAATTGGCGTTGGACCTGCGCACGAGCCTGCTGGACGCGCTGCGCGAGCACCTGCACATGACCGGCACCAAGAAGGGCTGCGATCACGGGCAATGCGGCGCCTGTACGGTGCTGCTGGACGGCAAGCGGATCAATTCCTGTCTGACGCTGGCCGTCATGCACGATGGCCAGCAGATCACCACCATCGAGGGGCTGGGCACGCCGGGCGCGCTGCATCCGCTGCAGGCTGCGTTCGTCAAACATGACGGTTACCAGTGCGGCTACTGTACGCCGGGGCAGATCTGCTCGGCCGTAGGCATGCTGGACGAGGCCGCGCGCGGCATGCCCAGCCACGTGACCGGATCGCTGAACGAACGCCCGCTGCTGTCACCCGAGGAAATCCGCGAGCGCATGAGCGGCAACATCTGCCGCTGCGGCGCCTACGCCAACATCCTGGATGCCATCGAAGACGTCGCGGAGGGCAAGGCATGAGAGCCTTCACGTACGAGCGTCCCCGGACCGACGCCGAAGCGGCCGCCAGCGCCGCGCGCGAGCCGCGCGCCCGGTTCATCGCCGGCGGCACCAATCTGCTGGACCTGATGAAGATCGAGGTGGAAACGCCTTCGCATCTGATCGACGTCAACGGCCTGGACCTGGACCGGATCGAACCGGCCGGCGACGGCGGTCTGCGCATTGGCGCGATGGTGCGTAATGCGGACCTGGCGGCCCACGAGACCGTGCGCCGCGATTACGAGGTGCTGGCGCGCGCCCTGCTGGCAGGCGCCTCGGGACAGATCCGCAATCGCGCCACGACCGCCGGCAATCTGCTGCAACGCACCCGCTGCCCCTATTTCTACGACACCAATCAGCCCTGCAACAAACGCGTGCCCGGCAGCGGCTGTTCCGCAATCGGCGGCGTGACGCGGCAACTGGCCGTTATCGGAGGCAGCCAGGCCTGCATCGCCACGCATCCCAGCGACATGGCGGTGGCGATGCGCGTTCTGGACGCGAAGGTCGAGACGGTGCGCCCGGATGCAACGCGGCGGGTCATTCCCATTGCCGACTTCTACCGGCTTCCCGGCGACACGCCGCACATCGAAACCCATCTGGACGCGGGCGAACTGATCACTGCGGTGGTGCTGCCCAAGCCCCTGGGCGGCAAGCACTTCTACCGCAAGGTGCGCGACCGCGCGTCGTATGCGTTTGCGCTGGTGTCGGTGGCCGCCGTGGTGCAGAACGATGGCGCCGGGCGCGTGGCGCTGGGCGGCGTGGCGCCTGAACCGTGGCGCGATGCGGCGGCGGAAGCGCAGATGCCGGATGGCGCGGCGCGCGTGACCGATGCGCTGCTGGCGGGCGCCGCGCCCACGCCAGACAACGCCTTCAAGCTGACCCTGGCGCGGCGCGCGCTGGGCGCCGTCTTGACGCAAGCGAGGACGTAAGGCCATGAAATTCGAGACTCCCGCGACACAGAATCCCATCGACCAGCTCAAGATCGTGGGCCAGCCCGTCGATCGCATCGACGGGCCGCTCAAGACGAGCGGCCAGGCCCCGTATGCCTACGAGCATCACGACATCGCGCCGAACGCGGCGGTCGGCTACGTGGTGGGAGCGGCCATTGCCAAGGGCGCCATCACCGCCATGGACACCGATCTTGCGCGCCGCGCGCCGGGTGTCCTGGCCATCGTGACCGCGCAGAACGCCGGCAAGCTGGGCAAGGGCAAGATGAACACGGCCACGCTGCTGGGCGGCCCGGAAATCCAGCACTATCACCAGGCCATTGCGGTGGTGGTGGCCAACACGTTCGAGGAGGCGCGCGCGGCCGCCAAGCTCATTCGCGTGCAGTATGCGCGGGCGCCGGGCGCGTACGACCTGGCGGCATTGCGGGACAACGGCGCTGCGGGCAAGCACATTCCCAAGACGGACACGGGCGACTTCGATGCCGCGTTTGCAGAAGCGCCCGTCAAGATCGACACCACCTACACCACGCCAGATCAGTCGCACGCCATGATGGAGCCGCACGCGTCGCTCGCCGTCTGGAAGGGCGACAAGCTTACGCTGTGGACGTCCAACCAGATGATCGCGTGGGGGCGGTCGGACGTGGCGCGCACGCTGGGTATCCCCAAGGAAAACGTGCGCCTGGTGTCGCCCTACATCGGCGGCGGTTTCGGCGGCAAGCTTTTCGTGCGCTCGGACGCCTTGCTGGCCGCGCTGGCCGCGCGCGAGGCGGGCAGGCCGGTCAAGGTGGCGTTGCCGCGTCCGCTGGTGATCAACAACACTACGCACCGGCCCGCCACGATCCAGCGCATCCGGCTGGGCGCGGGGCGGGACGGCAAGCTGACGGCGATTTCGCACGAAAGCTGGTCCGGCGACCTGCCGGACGGCCAGCCGGAAGAGGCCGTGCAGCAGACCAAGCTGCTGTATGCCGGCGCCAACCAGCACACCGCGCTGAACCTGATGACGCTGGACCTGCCCGAAGGCAACGCGATGCGTGCGCCCGGCGAGGCGCCGGGCATGATGGCCCTGGAGATCGCCATCGACGAGATGGCAGAGGCGCTGGACATGGATCCCGTGCAGTTCCGCGTGGTGAACGACACCCAGGTCGATCCCACCGATCCGTCGCGGCCGTTCTCGCGCCGGCGTTTTGTCGAATGCCTGCAGACCGGCGCCCGCCACTTCGGCTGGGACAAGCGGGGTCCCAAGCCCGGTGCGCGGCGGGAAGGGCAGTGGCTGATCGGGCTGGGCGTGGCCAGCGCCTTTCGCAACAACCTGGTGACCAAGTCGGCCGCGCGCGTGCGGCTGGACGCGACGGGCCGCGTGATCGTCGAGACCGACATGACCGACATCGGCACCGGCAGCTACACCATCATTGCGCAGACGGCGGCCGAAATGCTGGGCGTGCCGCTGTCGCGCGTGGTCGTGCGCCTGGGCGATTCGTCCTTTCCCGTGTCGGCGGGCTCGGGCGGCCAATGGGGCGCGAACAGTTCCACGGCCGGCGTCTACGCGGCGTGCGAGAAGTTGCGCGCGCGGGTCGTTGAACAGTTGGGATTCGATGCGGCGGGCGCGGTGTTTGCCGACGGGATGGTCACCGATGCCGGCGGGCGCTCGGCGCCCCTGGTGCGCGCGGCGTCGGGCGGCGAGCTCGTCGCGGAAGACGCGATCGAGTTCGGCGACCTAGACAAGAAATTCCAGCAGTCCACCTTCGGCGCGCACTTCGTGGAAGTGGCCGTGGACGCCGCCACCGGCGAAACCCGCGTGCGGCGCATGCTGGCGGTCTGTGCCGCGGGCCGCATCCTCAATCCCAAGACCGCGCGCAGCCAGGTCATCGGCGCCATGACCATGGGCGTGGGCGCGGCGTTGATGGAGGAACTGGCCGTCGACCATCGCCTGGGTTATTTCGTCAACCACGACCTGGCAAGCTACGAGGTTCCCGTTCATGCCGACATTCCGCGTCAAGAGGTCATCTTCCTGGACGAGGACGATCCGGTGTCGTCGCCGATGAAGGCCAAGGGCGTTGGCGAGCTGGGCCTGTGCGGCGTGGCGGCAGCCATCGCCAACGCGGTGTACAACGCGACCGGCGTGCGCGTGCGGAACTATCCGGTGACGCTGGACAAGTTGCTGGACGGGATGCCCGTCGACGCGTGATGCCGTGCCGCCATGCGCTATGCTGGCGCGATGACGAAACACGACTATCAGGACGCGCTGCGCCGCGCGCTGGACGCGCACACGGCAGCCGCGCTGCACACGCTGGCCGGCATGTTCGCGCGATTGCCCGAGAAGGCGCGCGAGATTCAGTTCGGCATCTTTCCGGACCAGGGCGGCGAAGGGACATTTTCGGTGGTGATCGGTCTGGAAGGGCCGGATCTGTATGTGCTTAACAAAGCCATCGAGGGCTACCGCGATCTCTTTGACGTGGTGCACGGAGAAGCAGGACTGGAGCCGCCGCTGCCCCTGTTTTCCACTGAGCCGGCGTTCTGCGTGCAGGACGCGATTGCCGACGTGGCGGCCGATTGGGTCGAAACGCTATGGGACCAGGCAGGCCGCGCCGTGTCGCCCTTGCCGGCGATGGTTTACGCCCACGACGATTACGGCACGGATCTGCCGCGGGCCTTGAGCCGGGCATAACGGCGAAGTTACTGGCGGACAAGGCGGGGGGCTGGGCAGCGTCGGCGGGTCCCAACGCGAAACATTCGAAACAACCCATTACGGCTGGTTTACCCGGAATGCGCGTTGTCGGCGCGGTTCTGCGTCACGTGGGCTGCCACCAACTGTTTCAGCGGCCAAACCGGATGTTGCGAATCGTTCCCAAGCCGGTAGGATGCGCGCACATTGCCGTCTTACCGACCCCAAGGATCGATCCCATGTCCCTGCCGCGCCCGCGCCTTGCCCTGTCTGCCCTGACGCTTGCCCTGACCCTGTCGGGCTGCGTCACCATTCCGTCGTCCAACGGCGAGGGCACGGCGGACGATCCGCGATACGGCAAGCTGGTCGACCTGATCGGCGAGGCGATGAAGGCGAACATGGCCGTGGTGCTGGTCGCGGATCTGATGCCGCACGCCTCGCTGAAGGACGCCATGCTGATGACGACCTGGACCGGCAACACCGTCTGGATGTTCGAACCGGACCCGCGCATCACCTTCGGCCGCAAGTTCCAGAACAACTCGCTGCAGCGGGACAAGGACACGACCTACCTGTTCAAGGCCTTTGAAGTCCACATCCTGCCGCCGGGCAAGTACCTGCTGACAGGTGGAGACGATTACAAGCTCAATGCCACGCTGAATCAGATCGGCGCGCGCCCCGGCGCGGAAGGGTCGGGCCGGGGCGCCAACGGCACCGCGTACCTGTCGCCCGAGCTGTACCGCGAGTTCTACAAGGAAACGAACTGGCACGAAGGCACCACGGGCTCGCGGACCAGCACGCAGAAGGTGTGCACGGCCGTGCATCGCGGGTCGGGCGCCTGCGTCGCCTGGGGCGAGCAGCAGGTCACCGAAACCACGCCGGGATCGCGCGCCGGTTACTACGAAGACACCGCGTCGCGCGACATCCCGGCCATCAAGGTGCAGTCGCGCGTGCTGCCCAAGCTGGCGCTGGCCAGCTTCACGCTCAAGGGCGGGGATCTGGTGCTGAGCCAGCGCATGCACATGAAGACGCCCAGCTACCAGTTCAAGCAGTCCGCCTGCCGCGCGGTGGACCCGAAGATGATCGAGTGCCCGCTGGAAGACTTCACGGTCTACACGTGGCCGGCGCCGATGGATTTTGCGCAGAAGTACTTCGCGCAGCGCACGAACCTGACCGACGCGCAGCGCGAATTGCTGTCCAAGCTCAAGCCGATGCAGATCACGCCCCTGGGCAAGCAGGGCATGCAGGATCCGGTGTGGGGCGTGCCCCTGTCGATCGGCAAGGGCAAGTAGGGCAGCGGATTGCGACCAATGGCGGATGGTCGTAGTCATTCCGGCTACTTGAGCCGCTAAAAAACTGCGCATAGATTGACCGAAACCGCTTCGTCCTCGCGCGAGCCGGTCGAATGGATGGTCCGTAGCCCAGTTCCTTCAGTGGTGCGTTTGCTCTGATTTCTTCAGGGAGCCCATTCTTGGACGTCCACCCCGCCTTCCCCACGGCTGCGCGCTCGCGCACCCGTGCTTTCCCTTGGCCATGCGCACAAAGGCAGCTCCGCCCTTCGGCGGCACGCTGCCCGCCGTTTGCCGTGGTTTCCCTGACCCTGATCTGTGGAGCGTGCCCCGCCACATCGACACCGAATGCGCAGTAGCTTGAAGAACATCGTCGTGCTTGTTGGAAGTCCCCGAAGTGAACTTCGTCAGACCCATCCATTGGAGCGATAACAATGAAGCTAACTCGCCGCAAACTGAACGCAGGGGGATTGGCCCTGCTGGCTGCAGGATCGCTGGGACCGGCGTTCCGGGCCTCGGCAGCCGCCTCCGAAGGGCTGGTGGCAAACCTGCCGGAAGCCGACGACCGTTTCGTCCTGGCCACCGAAGCCTACATCTACGCCTACCCGCTGGTGACCATGGAGATGACCCGCCGGGTGATCACCAACGTCGCCGAACCTAAAGGCACGCGCGCCCCGATGGGCCAGCTCATCAAGCTGCGCGAGTATCCGGACGCCAAGTTCCGCGACGTGACGGCGCCGAACGCCGACACCCTGTACACCACCGCCTTTTTCGATGTCGGAGACGAGCCCTGGGTCATCAGCCTGCCTGACATGAACGGCCGCTACGCGCTGTTTCCGCTGCTGGATGGATGGACAACCGTGTTCGACGTGCCGGGCAAGCGCACGACGGGCACCGGCGCGCAGACCTTCGTCGTGACGGGGCCGGGCTGGGAAGGCGCCGTGCCGCAGGGCATGAAGCAATACAAGTCGCCCACGAGCATCGTCTGGCTGCTGGGCCGCATCTATTGCACGGGCACGCCGGAGGACTATGCAGAAGTGCACAAGCTGCAGGACCAGGTGAAGATCGCGCCGCTGAGCGGCTGGGGCAAGGCGTGGACAGCGCCGCAGGGCAAGGTGGATCCGGCCATCGACATGAAGACGCCGGTGCGCGATCAGGTCAATAACATGGATGCCAGCGAGTACTTCGCGCTGTTTGCGCAGTTGCTCAAGCGCAATCCGCCGACCGCGGCGGACGCGCCCATGGTGGAAAAAATGGCCACCATCGGCATCGTGCCTGGGCAGGATTTCGACAAGTCCAAGTTGCCTGACGATTTTGCCAAGCGGGTGCCGCATACCGGCTTCGCGCGGATCATGGCGCATTTCCGGTCCACCGATGGCGACATCCAGCATATCGACGGCTGGGGTTTCACGACCAAGACGGGGATCTACGGCACCAACTACCTGCAACGGGCCTTGGTCACCGCCATCGGGCTGGGTGCGAACCGGCCGCAGGACGCCATCTACCCGACCTCGTTGCGGTCGTCCAACGGGGCGATCCTGCGCGAATACAACGGGTCCGAGAAGTACGTGCTGACGTTCAAGAAAGGCCTGACGCCGCCCGTGTCGGGGTTCTGGTCATTGACCATGTATGACCAGAACTACTTCTTTGTCGATAACCCGCTGAATCGCTACTCCATCAGCGAACGCCAGCCGCTCAAGCGAAAACCCGACGGCACGATCGATCTGTTGATCCAGAACGAATCGCCGGGCCCCGAGCTGGAATCGAACTGGCTGCCCGCGCCCAAGGGCCGATTCATCCTGATGATGCGCCTGTATTGGCCCAACGAAAGCGACCCGTCGATCATCAACGGGTCGTGGACGGTGCCGCCGGTGCGGCGGGTGAGCTGACGCGGTCACGGCGTCGCAACGCGCGCCGCGCTTGACCGGAGCGCGGCGACTTCCATGGAACATGCCTTCGGGCCTTTGGGATCTCGCGATGAAAAAGCACATCACTGTCTGCCTGACATGCGCGGCGTTCCCGCTAGGGGCCGCCCTCGCGGCCGAAACCCCCGTGGCGCCCGCCTCGGCCGCCGCGGTTTCGGACGACTGGCAATTCTCGGTCTCGCCGTATCTGTGGGCGCCGGCGCTGTCGGGCACCGTCACGCATCGCCGCCTGCCGACGGTGGACATCAATGCAAGCTTCGACAAGATCCTGGACAACCTGGATTTTGCCGCCATGCTGATGGGCGATGCACGCAAGGGCAGATACAGCATCTTTGGCGATCTGCTGTACGTGAAGGTCGGTGCGCAAGGCGACACCCCCAGGGGAATCCTGGCCAGCAGTGTGGACGTGAAGAACGAATCGTTCACCGGCCTGATCGGCGCGGGCTACTCGGTGCTCGACCGGTCGGAGCACAGTCTGGACGTGGTGGGCGGCCTGCGCGTCTGGTCGGTGGATTCGGACGTCACCTTCAAGGGCAGATTCACGGACGGCCGCAAGCACAGCGAAAGCGCCACGTGGGTGGACGCCATGGTAGGCGTGCGAGGCACCTACAACTTTCATCCCAAGGCCTATCTGACGGGCTGGGGCATGATCGGCGCCGGGGGCGCGCAGGCGGACTGGGACCTCGGTCTTGGCGTGGGCTACAGCTTCAACAAATCGGTGTCGGCGACGGTGGGCTACCGGGCGATGGGCGTGGACTACGAGCGCAACGGCTTCAAATACGACGTGGTCCTGCAGGGGCCCATTGCGGGGGTGACCATCCGCTTTTGACCGCTGCGCCGGGCAGCCGGTTGCTCAGCGCAGGTCGGCCACGTTGACCGTGCGGGCGCCGCACGCCTGCACCAGATCGGGGTCATGGCTGGCGAACAGCACGACGCGCGTCTGCGCCCAGGTTTTGAAGACGTCGGCCAGCACGCCGCGCGCCTGGGCATCCAGCCCGTTGCTGGGACCGTCGGCCACGACAACCGCCGGGTCGCCCAGCGCGGCGGCCGTCAGGTAGACCTTGCGCCGCGTGCCCGTGGACATCTGCTCGAAACGCTTGTCCAGATGCGGCGCCAATCCCAGCCGATGGGCCAGGTCCAGCACGGCGTCGTCCAGCGCAACGTGCCTGGCTGCCGCCACCTGTTGCAGCAGGCCGCGGCCCGTCTGCTCGGGAAATGCCATGCAGTTGTCCGGCACATAGGCCAGTCGGGACTGCGCCGCAAGCGGCGCGTCGCGCAGCGAGTGGCCGTCGATAAGGACGTCGCCGCTATCGGGCGCGAGCGCGCCGGCAATGATGCCGAGCAGGCTGGATTTTCCGGTGCTGTCTTCTTCGCAGAGCGCCACGCAGCCCGGCGCGAAGGCGTGCGAGAGGCCCTGGAACACGATATGGTCGCCGTAGCGCTTGCTGAGATTGTCGAGTCGTAGCATGCGGCAAGTGTACGAGAGGTTTATTGTCATCCAAAGCCGCCGGCAGCATCGACGGCAAACATTTCTAGCCGGAGACTTCATGACTGCGCCCATCCCCACGTTCCCCCACGCCCGCGTGACCCGCGATTCGCGCGGCGTCTACACCCTGCAGATCCACGACGCCAAGAGCCTGAACATCCTGGCCTCGGCCGTGACGCTTGGCCTGACCGAGGCCGCGCGCTGGATCGCGGCGCAGGACGACGCGCGCGCGGTGGTCATCCGCGGCACGGGTGACCGGGCCTTCGTGGGCGGGGCCGACATCCAGGAGATGGCCGAGCTGGACCCGCAGGGGGCGCGCGCGTTCATCACGCGGCTGCGCGACCTGTGCGACGCCGTGGCGGATATCCCGGTGCCGACCATCGCACGGTTGCCGGGATTCTGTCTGGGCGCCGGCATGGAGCTGGCGGCCGCCTGCGACATCCGCCTGGGTTCGGCGGATGGCGTGTTCGGCATGCCCGAGGTGCGCGTCGGCATTCCGTCGGTCATCCATGCGGTGCTGCTGCCCGCGCTCATCGGTCAGGGTCCGACCAACTGGCTGCTGCTCACCGGCGAAACGGTGGACGCCGCGCAGGCGCGGGATTGGGGCTTTCTGGAATTCCTGTGCCAGGCCGGCGAGCTGGACGCGCTGGTCGAACGCACCGTGGCGCCGATCGCGGCAAGCGGGCCAGCCGCGGTGCGCTCGCAGAAGGCCTTGCTGCGCTATTGGACCGAGTCCTCGATCCAGGCCGGTCTGGACCGCAGCGTGGACGCCTTCGGCGAGGCGTTCACTACCGATGAGCCGCGCCGCTACATGGCGCCGTTCCTGGCGCGCAAATCGCAACGGAAGGCTGGGTAATGGCGGGAACGCTGCCGGCCCCCTGGATGTGCGCCCTTGTGGGAACGCCGTGTGCTGACCCGCAAGCATTGCCACCACGCAAGGAGCCGACATGACTGCCGAAATGAACGATATGGAACGCTGCATCGATAGCTGCCTGGCCTGTTATCGCATGTGTGTGAAGACCGCCATGAGCCATTGCCTGGAGGCCGGCGGCGAGCACGTCGAGCCTCACCATTTCAGGCTGATGATGGGGTGCAGCGAGATATGCCGCACCGCCGCGCACGCGATGCTGGTGGGCGTTGAAAACCACAAGGTGGTTTGCGGCGCCTGCGCCGCAATTTGCGATGACTGCGCGGCCAGTTGCGAAGGCATGGACGGCATGGCCGACTGTGCGCGCACGTGCCGAGAATGCGCCGACATGTGCGGAAAGATGGCCGCTTGAGCGGCAATGGCCCGCGCGGCATCTGGCCGGATGCCGCGCGGGGCAATCACGGCTTGCCGGGGCCCGCGCACGGGCCCCGGCACCGGCTATTTACCGAGATGTTCGCGCACCGCGGTAGCCGACGGTCCCACGGCCTTGACCGCGTCGCGCAGTTGGGCCTCGGTGACGCCAAGCGCCTGGGTCCAATAGCGCAGCTCATGCGCCTCGTTCACGTTGATCCGGGATCGGTCCTGCGGGCCGCGCTTGCTCAGGTCGTCTGACATGGTTGGATCCTCCGGGTTGTAACGCCCGGAGGGCAGCAAGCGGCGTGCCTGCGCGGCGCGCCCGCCTTGTCACTGCACGCGGGTTGGCGTGGCCACGCGTGAGGTCTGCGCGGGCATGCGCTCGACCGTCAGCGCATCCGGTTCCGACGCGGACGGGCGCACAACCACGGCCTTGCCGGCGCTGGCCGCGCCCAGGTTGGGCAGATCGGCCGGCCGCGCCGCCACGGACGCGAACGGGCCGCCGCCGGTGGCGGGCACGCCGTCCAGCGTCAGGCTGGCGGACCACGTGCCGCCGCGGCGCGAGAGCACCTCGTAGCGCTGCGGCGCGCCGGCGGCGCGGGCGACAACGTACAGCGCGCCGTCGATGAGGCTGATGGCGGGCGGCGATGCCGCTTCGGCATCCATCTTGGCGAGCTTGCCGTGTTCGAGCAGCCAGAGGTGTCCCCCGGAGCGCTCCAGGATGGCAAGCACGATGTTGCCGGCGGTGTCGGCCTGAATGGCCGGTCGGCCGATGAAGGGCACGCCCAGGTCCGCCGGCGCGCTCCAGTCCATGTCCAGGTCGGTGGTGTCGCCCGCTTCCACCAGTTTGGTCAGGTGGTTGTTGGCGCGCTGCCGGAAATAAAGCTCGACCCTGTTTTCGTGGTTGCGGATGGCAGCCAGGCCGCCCGCGGCTTGCGGTGCGGTCACGCGGCGCCAGCCTTGCCATTCCGACCGGTGGCCCTTGGCGGCAGGCAGCTGGCGGGTATAGAAAAGCTCGCCCTTGGCGGCAACGGCGAAGACGACATAGCGCCCGTCGGCGCCGCGGGCGGCGGCCGGCGAACCTGTGACGCCCTCTAGCGGCGGGAGCGCCTGCCACGTGCTCCAGCTGCCGTCGATGCCGGACGGGCTGATCCAGTGCAGCAGTCCGTCATAACCCAGCGCGACGGCGGCGGCTTCGCCACGGGGCGCCACCGCCGGGATCTGCGTGACCCGCAAACCGCCCAGCGCCTGCCAGCCCTGCCACGTGCCGTCATGGCGCTGTTTGTTGGCCCATACGCCGCCCAGCGGATCGCGCGCCATCAGGCCGGCGGTGCCGTCGGCATGGGCAAACGAGACCACGGGGCCGGTGGTGCGTCCGCCCAGCGTGTGCCAGCGCTTTTCGGCCGAATCCCAGCTGTTGACGGCGGCATTGGTTTCGCCTGCGGCGAACACGACAAGTCCGCCGCGCCCGTCCGGGTACACCTGCGGCGCGACGTCCTGACGCGACACGTAGTAGGCGCGCTGGACCCACGCGGCGGCGGGGCCGGCCGGTTCCTTGCAGCCGGTGGGGCCGGCGCAATAGTGGTAGTCGTTCCAGGCGTAGTGCTGAAAAATCACGGACTTGCTGGCGATTTCCGCGTCGGCAAGATTGGTGGCGCGTTCCTGGCTGGGGTAATCGATGTATCCCGTCTCGGCGTAGTTGCCGGGCGCGCGCACCATGGCTTCGCGGGCGAGCCGCGCGCTGGCGATGTGGTCGGGGTGGCCGTGGCCGGCGCAGCGCCAGCACAGCTGGGTGTAGGGCACGCTGATCGTGTCGTCCAGGTGGCGCACCGTGGTGGGGCCGTACTGGCGGATCATCTCGGCCAGCGTGTCGACGAGTTGTTCGCGGGTATAGACCTCGGCGTGCGGTCCCAGCGTGTCCACGTTCTGGCCGGGTTCGGATTCGGTGCGGCTCAGCGGCGTCAGGCTGCCCCAGCCCTTGCCCAGCCACGGGTCTTTCAGCCGCATGTGCCAGAGCTGCACGCGCGGATTGCCCTGCAGCGTGAAGCGCGCGATCTGGCGGCCCGCGACGATGCCGGTGTCTTCCTTCCAGGCGTCGGGTTCGCGCGCCATGTAGGCGTAGGCGGCGCGCACGCCGCGCTCGCGGCCCAGCATGTAGCCTTCGCCTTCGCCCGCGTCGCTGGCGGTCAGGTAGACGACGCGCACGCAGCCGCCCGCCTCGATGTTGGAGGCGACGTCCGGGTTCATGAAAAGCAGGTCGTCATCCAGATGGGCGACGAACGCCAGGTCCTTGATCCCGTGGCACTGGGCCAGCGTCGGGGGAGCGGCCCAGGCCTGGGCGGAAAAGAGGGCTGCGGCCAGGCAGCAAAGCGCTTGGCACAGCGGGCGCAGCAAGGCAGTCAAAGCGAGCATAAAAAAAGCGCTGCAGGTTGGAGGTGCAGCGCGTCTTGAGGTGGTAAAGAGTGCGGAAAGTATAGCTGCGACGTGAACGCGGGCTGCAATAGGCGCTTGCCCGGTGTGGCGCGGGGCCGACGATTTGTGACAGGCCAAATGGGGGACGTTTTAGGAAGGTGTCTGACACCCTTGAGACGACATTGCAGGATGACGTCGTTCTCGTTGGGTGTCAGACACCTTCCGTGAAATGGGGGACGTGTTCAGCGGGCCGATTCGGTGCTGACGACCAGCTTGTTCGCGCGCGCAGTGCGCGCCCGGCGTTCCAGCATCACGGCCCATAGCCACAGCGGCATGCTGGCGATGGCAAGCAGGCTGCCCACCCAGCCGGTGGAGGTCCAGCCGAACCCGGCCGCGATGGCAAGGCCGCCCAGGAACGGGCCCAGCGCGTTCGCCGTGTTGAAGGCCGAATGGTTGAGCGCGGCGGCCAGCCCCTGGGCGTCGCCCGAGACGTCCATCAGGCGTGTCTGAAGCACGGTGCCCAGCGCGCCGCCCACCCCCACCAGGAACACGTTCAGCGTGATCAGCCAGACGTTGTGGGCCATCAGCGGAAAGAGGGCCAGCACCACGGCCGACCACAAGAGCAGCAGGCCGGCCGTGCGCATGACGGCGCGATCGGCGAAGACCGGCACCACCATGTTGCCCACGGTCAGGCCGACGCCGAAGGCGCTCAGCACCAGCGGCACGGTCGCGGGCGACACCTGGGTGACGGCGGTCAGCGTGTCCGCGAGGTAGGTGTAGATGGAAAACAGACCGCCGAATCCGACGGCGCCAATCGCCAGCGTGATCCAGACCTGGCCGCGGCCCAGCGCGCTCAGTTCGCGCAGCGGGCTGGCGTGCGGATCGGCGGCCGTGTCCGGGGCGTAGGCGCGCACGCTCAGCATGGTCAGCACCGCCAGCAGCGACACCAGGCCGAAGCTCCAGCGCCAGCCGATGACCTGGCCCAGCCAGTTGGCCATCGGCACGCCGATGATGGTGGCCACCGTCAGGCCCAGGAACACGCGGCCCACGGCCACGGTGCGGCGGTTGGCCGGCACCATGGAACTGGCCACCAGGGAGGCGATGCCGAAGTAGGCGCCGTGCGGCAGGCCGCTCAGAAAGCGGAAGACCAGCATCCAGTGATAGTTGGGCGCGATGGCGCTCAGGCCGTTGCCGATGGCAAAGAGGCCCATCAGGGCGATCAGCAACCGGCGGCGCGGCATGCGCGCGCCCAGCACCGCAAGGATCGGCGCACCGACCACCACGCCCAGCGCGTAGGCGCTGATCACATGGCCGGCGGTGGGGGCATCGATGCCCAGCGACTGCGAGAAATACGGAAGCAGGCTCATCGTCGCGAATTCGGTGGTGCCGATCGCGAAACTGCCAATGGCAAGCGCCAGCAGCACCAGGGCGGGCCGGTGCTGCGCGGAAACGGTATGGGACATGGAGACTACAGAAGAGGAATGGCGGAATGCTGCGATGCAACAGCGGCATTGTAGAGGGCCGAACCTGTCATTTGCATGTCGGGTTGTTGCGGCGCCCTGACGCGGCGCTATCTGCATTCCGTATATGGGAATGCGACGGCTTTGGGGATTATTGATATTTGTCGTAATGCTGTATCTCAATATAAGAAAACTTCGATGGTTCGGGTTTCGGCGGGTCGGTAGATTGAAAGAAAATTCGCTTATCTCTCAATGGGTTAGGCGGATTTCCTTGCGTTGAATATTTCATAACGACTGCGCGATTGCGCGGGATATACGCCATGAACCTCGATCTCTCCATCGCCTTCAAAGAAACCCACATCATTCTGGGGGGCGTGCAGCACGCCGCCCGTTTGCACCGTCGACGCTGCCACAGAAGCGGCAGGCGTCTCACCCTATCTGCGGTAGCGCTACTGCTGGCCGGCACCGTCAGCCTGGTTTGGGCGCCGGCCGTCCGCGCGGATGGGGAGTTGCAGCTATGCAATCCCGTCACCGCGGCCGGGATCACCGTAAATGCGCATCAAAGCCCCGCAACCAGCCTGTTCTGTAGCAATCTCGGCGAGGCGTTCTCCCTGAACAACAGTCATACCCTCGGCACCGGGGCAGGCTTCGCCGGATCGACGGCCAGGATTACCGGGTACGACGATGGCACCCTGGAATTGAAGGGCGAGAACGGCATCTCCATGCTGAACACCGTCAACATGAACGGAAACCGGATCACCCAGGTGGGCGCCGGCGTGTTGTCGTCCACCAGCCTTGACGCCGTGAATGGCTCGCAGCTTTACGCGACCAATCTGCAGGTGCAGTCCAATAGCGCGACCATCACGACGTTGGGCACAGCGGTCGCGCAGAACACGGCCACGCTGAACACGCTGACCACCAGCCTCAACAACGGCGAGGTCGGCCTGGTCCGGCAGGACCCGGTCAGCGGCGCCATCACCGTGGCCGCCAGCAAGGGCGGCACTGTGATCGACATGGCTGGCACGGACGGCTCGCGCACCGTCACGGGCGTGGCCAATGGCGTCATCTCGGCAACCAGCACCGACGCCGTGAACGGCAGCCAGCTCTACGCAATTTCCCAACAGGTCGGTCAGCTCAATGCCGCCAACGCCTACGTGCGGGCGGATGGCGCCAACGATGGCAGCGACGACGCCGTGGTCGGCGCGGGCACATTGGGCGCAGCGGTCGGCGCCAACGCCACCGTCACCGCGTCCAACGGCGTGGCAATCGGCGCCAACGCCTCGGCCACCGCGGCAAATAGCGTCGCGCTGGGCGCGGGCTCGGTGGCCGACCGCGCAAACACGGTGTCCATGGGGGCGCAAGGCGCCGAACGGCAGGTCACCCACGTCGCCGCGGGTACGCAAGTCACCGATGCCGTGAATGTGGGACAACTCAATCCCGTCGTGGCCAGCCTGGGTGGCGGCGCGCATATCGATGCTGCCACCGGCGCCGTTACCGGTCCGTCGTATCAGCTTGACGGTCAGACGTATTACAACGTCGGCGACGCGCTGGGTTCGCTGGACACCGGCGTGCAGCGCAACCGCGAAGGCCTGGCCCGGCTGGACAACCGCATCGACCAGACCAACCGCGCCATTGACGAAGTGGCGCGCAATGCTTACTCGGGCATCGCCGCCACGACGGCGCTGACCATGGTGCCGGAAGTCGACCCCGGCAAGCGGTTCGCGCTCGGCATCGGCGCGGCCACGTATCGCGGCTACCAGGCCGTCGCGGTCGGCGCGTCGGCGCGCGTCAATGACCGCGTCAAGGTCAAGGCCGGCGTGGGCATTGCCTCGGGCGGGCCCACGGCCGGGGTCGGCGCCTCGATGCAGTGGTGACGACGCCGCCGTCCACGCTCACACCGTCACCACGTTCAACCCGCCGTTCGCCAGGCTTTCCGGATTGGCGCCTGACACGAACAACCGGAAATCGTTGTGGGCGAAGTTGCCGATCACCTTGGCCTGCGTGGCGATAAGCGCGCCCGCGTCGCCGTTGGTCAGGAGGTTGTTGCCCGTCACTGCCGCGTCGAACGCCGGAAAGTGGCTGTAGGCCTCCAGCGCGTTGTCGGCGGCGCGCAGGCAGCGCCACGCGGCAAACTCGCCGCCGGTCTGGATGATGGTGAGCATGGCGCGCGCGGCCTCGGCGCCCAGCCGCATGCTGGGCAGGTGATTGCTTTGCAGGGTCAGCGTGCCGTCGCCTTCCGGCACCATCTTGCCGGTGCGGATGCCGCCGCCCAGCAGCTTCAATTGGTCCGTCGTCAATTCCGGAAAATCCCCTGATTCCGCAAAGAGCGCAATGCCGCCGCGCAGGCGGTTGTCGCGCACGGTCGTGTCCGCGTCGTTATCCAGCAGCGCCAGCGCGCACGACTGCGAATCGGCCAGCAGTGCGGCGGCCAGCGCGGCGATGGCCGGGCGCAGGCGCTTGGCCACCGGCGTCTCGCGGCCGACCTGCGTGGCCAGCGTGGTCAGCGCCGCCTGGACGCGCGGGGTCACCGTCAACGCATTGCCGGCCGTGCCCGCGCGTAGCAAGGCCGCGATCTCGGCGGTCATTGCCTTGCGCGCGTCCATGGGTTGGCGCGACAGCGCCAGGGCGGCGCGATTGTCGTCATCGTCCAGCAGCGCATCGGGCGCCAGCGCCCGCTTCAGCGCGGCCAGCGTCGGCGCGCGGGTAAAGAGCTGGTCAAGCCGTTCGGCGGCGCCGCGGCCGGCGGCATACAGGCGGCACGCCTCGATGTGCACGCGCCGGCTGCCGTCGACCCGCACCAGGCTGTTGCCGGGACCAGCCGGACCCGTGCAATCGACGCGCGATAGCCGCAGGTCGGCGCATTGGTTGAAGGCGATGGCGCCCGGCTGTCCGCGGCGCGCGATCGCGAGGTCGGCCACGGACACGCTGGCAAAGCCATCCAGGCTGAAGAGGCGCTCGTCCAGCATCAGCCGGCTGGCCGGTCCGCAGCCATGCAGCATCAGGCGCACACGCGGCCCCTTGATGATGAGGTCGTCGTCCAGCTTGTGCTCGCCCGGCGTCAGGCACAGGCAGATGTCGATGCGGTCCTGGCCGATGAGCGTGCGCAGCGCCTTGTCCAGTGTCGGGAAATCGCCCGCCGGGCCGACGGTCAGGCAGCAGCCGCCGCCGTGCGTGCGCCGGCACAGCGCGTCCAGCGCCTCCTGCACCGAATAGGCCTGTTCCGCGAGCAGGTCCGCGCAGCGGCTCGGGTCGTAGGCGACCTCGGCGGCGAGGGCGAGGGTGGCGGTGTAGCGCAGCGGCAGATAGGGGTCGGGCGCGGGTTGGCCCGCCCGCAGCAATTGCGCGGTGGCGCGTTGCACGGGACGGGCGGCGTCGCACGCAAGCGACCAGGCAATCGACGCGATGCCGTCGGCGCCCGTCGTCACGTCCTGGGTGGCGGCGCCATTCGGCAGCCGGCCAGCGTCCACGGTAAAGCGCACGACGGCGCCCGCCACCGGCAGGCTGCCATTGGCCACGCCCGCGCGCAGTTCCGACGGCAACGCCACCACGTCCGGCGTCATCGCGGGGTTGGGCTTGACGCTCTGGCCGTCGCCGCCCGCGTAGTAAAGCTGCGTCAGTTCCGTCAACGCGGGAAAGAGCGGGCGGCAGTCGCTGACGGCGGTCCACGCGCCGGCCTGCCAGCGCAGCAGCGCCAATCGTGCGAACGCGCGCAGCACGCCCGCGGGCGCGTTGAAGGCGGGCTTGCCGTCGGGCAGTTGCGGCCATTCGATCGACGCGGTGGCGGTGCGCGCGGGAATGAGCCAATAGTCGCCCACGCGCAGGCGTCCGGGCGAAAACTTGATCTCAATGCCGTCCTGTTCCAGTTCCACCCAGCCCGCGTTGGCGCTGTTGATGGGCGCGGGCGTGATTTCCGCAACGCCGTCCCAGCGGCGCACGCGCGGGTTGGCCGGAAAGCGGGCGGCGTCCAGCGCATGGCCGATCAGGCTGGCCGGATCGATCGTGACCGTGTTGCCGTCGGTGCGCACGACCTGCGCCAGCGGCCCCGGCTGTCCCAGCAATTCGTGCGTGTCGTCCAGAAACTCCACCCAGCAGCCCGCGGTGATGGCCAGTACGTCGTCGCGGCCGATGCTGGCGACTTCGAACTCGTTGGCCACGGGATCGTCCAGCCAGCGCACGACGCGCGACAGGATGCTGCCGTTTTCGCGGGACCACTTGTAGCGCGCCTTGCCCGCGCCCGCGCCCGCGCCCGCGCCGTCCTGGTGGATCTCGATACGGTACAGATGGTTTTCCAGCAGGCGGTAGCCGGCGTCGGGTGGCAGTTGGCACGGCGTCTTGGGCGGCACGCTGGCCTCGGCGCGCGCCGCCATGCGCGCATCGGGCGCGGCGGTCAGGGCGTCCCACGCGGGCAGCGCGGACAGGCAGGTCAGGGCGGCGTCCGGCGCGCCCACCTGCATCAGCTTGACCTGCCAGACCGTCTTTTCGCGGGTGGCGGTGTCGGGGCCGCCCAGCGCGACTTCGCGCATGCTGGTGTCGCCGGCTGGCAGGTCCAGCGTGCACAGGTGGCGCTGCCACGCTTCCAGATAGGCCAGGTACAGGCCTTCGGGCGGCGGGGCGGCCTGGCCGCCCGAGCCGAACACGACGATGCCGTCGATGTCGGCGGGTGTCAGCGCGGGCGGCGGCAGCGGCAGGGCGGACGCGCCGGCGGGCAGCACGGGCGATGCCGTCGGGGGCATGTCGGGCTGCTTGGCCACGGTGGCGGGCTGTGGGTTCTCGCAAAGCAGGCCGTCCAGATACAGGCGGCCTGCTGACAGCGACAGGTCCTTGCCGGCAGGCGCCAGCGCGAAGCCGGCCGCGGCCAGCGGCACGCCCACGGGGCCGATGGTGTCCGCCGTTTCGGTTTCGATGCGCCGGTTCAGGATGTCCTGCTGCTCATTCCAGTCCGAATCCATCTGCACGCGGCCCTGCTGCATGCGGACGGCCCGGTAGCGCCGGGCGGGGTCGAAGGTGAGGCGGCTGAGATCGGCTTTCATGATGTTGTTCCCGAAGACAGAGGGCTCAGTTCACAGGGATCAATCCCGCTTCGAGGCCGAAGCGCAGATACTCGTCCAGCGCCTGCCGCAGATTGGCTTCGCGCTGGGCCTGCAGCAGGAAATTCCAGGCGCCCATCTCGGCGCCGTTGTCCGCGCCCTCGCGGATCTCGGCCGCGCAACTGCGGGCCAGTTGGCCATACGACGGTGAGCCGAACGTGGTGGCGGTGAACGACGGGGCGACACGCGCGGCCGCCCGCTTGGCGGCCGCGCCGGTCAGGTCTTGCATGGCCAGATCGGGCTGGCAGCGGTAGCGGCGCGGCGTGACGGACGGCATGGGCACGTGGCAATAGCGCACGCAGCCCTGTTGCCGGCGGTTGATGGCAAGCGTGCCGCCGAACAACGTGTTGGACGCGTCCAGCCGTCCGGCGGCCACGCGCCCGAACAGCGTGCTGGCCAGGATGCGCAGGGCGCTGTCGTCCACGTCGACCGCGGCCGCGGCGCTGCCTTGCGCGTCGATGAGGCTTGCGTCGATCTCCACCGACGCAAGCGGCGACGCGCAGCGCACGGGCCCGCAGATGCAGCGCGTCAACCGCAGTTCCAGTTCGGGCGCGGCGCCCGTGTGACGCACGCCGCCGCGCGCCGGCACCAGCGTGCAGTGGCGCAGCGCAACGGCGCGCAGCGCGCCTTCCAGCCGCAAGCAGCCATCCAGAAGCAGCCCGTCGAACCGGATGCGGGTGCTGGCGTTGCCGCGCACGCGCCAATCGCCTTGCAGCACGGGACGGCGCAGCGGCGCGGCCTCGATCGATAACCGCGTGTCGGGCAGCACGAGATCGGGGGCCAGGGTCTCGGTGCCGTCGTGGTCGATCACGATGCGCACCCGCTGGCCCGCCAGCACCGCGGCCAGCGCCGCCGTCAGCGTGGGCGTTGCCGCCGAGGGCACGCGCAGGAGGGTGTCGAACGCGTTGTCGAACGCCCCATCGGCGTCATTACCCGCGTCATCGCCGTCGGCCGTGCTGCGGGCGTAGGGGCCCGCGCCGATGTCGCCGGGAAAGCCGTAGGCATAGCGCACCTGCACCGATTGCGCGGTGACGCCCGGCGGCAGGGCCAGCCGACCGCGGTGCGGATCCAGGCCCACCAGCACGCCGCCCGCGCCGGGAAAGCTGCGGTCCGGCCGCCCGGGCTTGCGCGCCTTGAACAGCAGGGCGGCGTCGGGCCGGCGCCATGCTTCGGGTGCGACGCCGGGAATGGGCGCAAGATTGCAGATCACCAGATGCTCGGCGGGAACCGGCTGGCCGTCCAGCCACACCTGCACGACGGGGCCGGCGGCGCTGTCGGCAAACCAGCCTTGCGGGGGCGCGTCGCCATCGGTCAGGGCCTGGCGGCGCGCTTGCAGTTCCGCATGCAGATCGCGCCAGGACAGCGGTTCGGGCACGTTGATCGGCTCGGCCAGGTGGTCGATGTCGGTCTCGGTGCGCGGGCGGTTGAAAAGGGGCTGGTCGCGGCCGAGCGGGTCGATGGTGTAGAAGCCGTCGTGCGTCGTGGCGCGCGCCGCATCGCCGCGCTGCACGGTGTACGACTGCAGCCGCCACAGGTAGAGCGCGACGTTGGGCAAGTTGTAGCGTCCGGCCGGCAGCGCGCGCACGTGCGCGGTGTGCAGCTCGGCGCCGAAGGGGCCGTCGACACGTTCCATGGCGCGCGAATCGCGCAGGTCGGGCGTGCGCAGCGCGTGCGCGCGCGGGTGATTGACGTGCTGCGTGGTGGCCACGCGCTCGAAGCACTCGGACACACGGCTTGGCCAGCCGGTGGCGTTTGCCGCCAATTCTTCCAGCACCAGCGCCGTGCCTTTGCGGCGGCGCAGCCGCAGCGTGTTGGCCACCAGCGCCCGCGGCGAAAAGGCGGCGCCCACGGGATACAGCGCGCGCACGCCGAGCAGGTCGCCCAGATAAGGCACCACCCAGTCCTCGCAGGTTTCGATGAACCAGTTGTCGTAGAGCCGGTCCACGTCGGCATCCACCAGCGCGCCCTGGCGCGCCAGCACGTCCAGCAGCGCACGCAGCGGCCCGCCGGCGGCGGCGTCGCGTTCGCGGTAGAACGCCGGCAGGAGGGCCATCAGGGCGTCGGCATCCAGGCGGGTGTTCATGTGCGCTCCGACAAGTCGATGGCGGCGGGATCCGGGCGCAGCAGCTCGGCAGGCTGCAGGGCGCCCTGTTGCCAACGCGCGGTGCGCGCCGGTAGCAGGGCGTCCGGACCGTTGCTGCGCCGCGCGCCCGCGCCGTCCAGGCCGGCGTTGAGCACCAGTGCGTCCAGATCGACCCACGCGACGCCCGGCACGTCCTGCAAGACGGCAAGCACCTCGGCGCCGTGCACCGGCTGGCCGAACGCCCGCGCGGCAAAGCCGAAGGCGTCCAGGACGCGCGCGCGGGCGGCGACCAACACGGTCGCCGCTTCAAAACGCGGATCGATGCCCAGGCCCGCCCGCAGGCCGAAGTCCAGGTAGCGGCACGGCGCCACCTTCAGCGGCTGGTAGGGCGGGCGCGCCGCGTCGATGGCCGCGAGCAGGTTGCGATACAACGCGCCGGCCGGATCCAGCGCGGCGCCATCTTCGCCCGCGACGGTCAGGTGCACGAGCCGTTGCTCGCCGTCCCACTGCCATACCGCCTGCGCCTTGCCGATGCCGGTAAAGGCGGCGGCGAAATCCTCGAAGTCGCGCAGCGACACGATGCGGTCCAGCGTGCGCACCCGCAGCGGCGCATTGCGGCGGGCGGCGTCGCCCGCTTCGGGGTCCACGCCGCCGGTCGCGGGCGCGGGATTGACGACCGCCTTGACGCCGGGCGCGCGCGTGAGCAGCACGCTCAGCTGGCCGCGCGCGACATTGCCTTCGCGGCCCAGGCCCACGCGATAACGCGCCTGGACGTTGCCCGATCCGGACGGCAGACGCGCGCCATGCAGGCCGTCGCCGAACTGCACGGTGGCCCCGCCGCTGTCGTCCACCCGCAGCAGATACGCGCGGTCGTCCGGCGCCAGCGCGGTGATGCGCGGCGCCTCGTCCCACAGCAGGCCGTCCACGCGGACCTCCAGGCTGCTCGCCGCGCCGCTGGCGGTGGGCGCGGGCACGAACGTCAACGGCTTTTGCTGCAGCGTGAAGCGCTGGAAGGCGCGGTTGCCGGCGCCGCTGCCCAGCACCTCCGGCTGGATGCGCATCTGCCGGCTGTCGCCGTGGCTGGCAGGCGCGACGTTTGCGTTGATGCGCACCGTGGCGGGCAGATAGGCGTGCGCCAGGTCGGCGTCCAGCACGAGCGTCGTGCGGCCGCCAGCGCTGTCGTTGCGTTGGATGCGCACGATGTCGCTGGCGTCGGCCAGCGTGACGGTGGCGCGCGCGCCATCCTCGAATTCCAGGTCGGCGCTTGCGCGGTCACGCGCCACGCGCACGTTGGCCACGGCGTCGCCGCGCAGCAGCCGCTCGCGCGGCGCAACGTTGACGGCATCGGTCTCGGTCAGGATCAGGCCCGACACCGCCAGCATGCGGTCTTGCGGCAGGTCGGGCTCATACGACGCCAGCACCAGCGTGTGGCCTTGCGTCAGCCCCGAGGCCGGACGCACGCCCCAGTCCAGCGGGTCGGATTCGCCGTAGGCCGTGGTCTCGCGCAGGGCGTCGTTGAACTGCTCGCGCACGCGCTCGCCCCGCAGCGTGAGGCGCGTGGTCGGTCCCGCCAGCGCAAAGCCCGTGCGCGCGTCGGGGCCCGCGTCGGCAATGCGGTACAGCTCTTCATAGCCCGGCATCGACAGCACGGTCCAGCCGCCGGCCACCCATTTGGGATAGGAGGCGTCCAGGTGCACGCCGTGCACGTCGCCCGGGTACAGGCTGGCCGCGGGAATCGTCTGGCGCGCCAGGCCCGGTCCGGACCACGCCAGCACAAACGTGGCGTCGCCGCCCGCCTCGTAGTATTCGATGCGGATGTCGTGCTTGCGCCCCGCCGCGAGCCGCGCGCTGGCGCTGTATTCGGTGGGAGATTGTTCGCGCCACTGGTCGATGAGCAGGTTGCCGTCCACCCACAGCCGCACGCCATCGTCGGCCGTGACGTGAAAGGTGTAGCTGCCGCTGTCCGGGGCGCGCACCCAGCCCGTCCAGCGCACGCAGAAGTTGTCCGCGGGCACGCCGTCGCCGGGGCCGCCCGCGGCCCAATGAAAATCCAGCTGCGGATCGGTGCGGGTCATCACGCGCTGGCTGAAGGTGCGGCCACGGTAATACTCACCGTACAGCCCGGCGCCGGGGCCGCTGGCGCCGGGCGGATCGGACACCTCGGCCAGCGTATAGCCCGGCCACTGCGGAAACTGGCTGAATGACGGCTTGGCGTCGTCGGCCATGCCCAGGTAAGCCGCGCGTAGCGTGGCAGGCATGGCGCGCCAATCGGGCGCGTTGTAGCCGAACAGGCGGGCCTGCGTGCGCAGCGCGAAGCAGCGCGGGTTGCGCGCGGCGGGCTGCACGTGCGGCGCGGCGCTGCCCAGGCCCCGCTCCAGCGAGATCAGCGTATAGGCGGGCGCGCCGTCTTCACCGGGACCGGGCACGTATTCGCGGACCTGTGTCAGGCGGCGGAAGTCCCAATTCTCGTTGCCCGCATCGCGCGCGCGCTCGTCGCCGACGACGAGCACGGCGTCGCCGGCCTTCAGGCGCGTGGCCGCGCCGGCCAGGCACAGCGTGCGCGCGCCAAAGCGGGGGGGCGCCGGTTCCAGCCACGCCAGTTCCAGCGCGTTCCAGGCGGCGCGCGCCTCGACGGCCTGCAGGGTTTCGAAGGTCTGCGCGCGTTCGTCCTGCGCGGGCACGCTTTGCGCGCGCGTCCAGGGCTCGATGCGGGCGCGCGGGGGCGCGCCCGGCGCGGTTTCCAGCGAGAACGCCAGCCACGTCGTCGCCGCCACGCCTGGCCGCAGTTCGTAGCCGATGGCCCGCGCCAGCGACTGCACCGACCGGCGCTCGGTCGCGGTCCGCAGGTAGCCCTCGTTGCCGATCCGTTCCTGATAGAACGCCAGCACGTCCAGCACCGCCGCCCAGGCGTCGAACAGGGCAATGACGGGGTCATCGCGATCGCGCGTCGTCAGCGCCGCCAGGGCCGGCGAGCGCGCCAGGTCCGCCGTCAGGCTGGCAAGAAAGCGGCCGTGTGTGCCGATGCGCAGGCGCAAGGCGGACTGGCCGGGCGGATTGGCCAGGTCCGACGGCGTGAGCGCGGGCTGCCCGGCGCAGCAGCCGCAGTCGTCGCGAGTCGTCATGATCCGCCCTCCACGAGGAAGTCGATGCGGCCGTTCTCCGGGAAGTTCGGATCGCCGTCGGCGCGCAGCACTTCCAGCGGCGCGGCCATCAGACGGCCAGTGTCCAGTTCGCCCGCCGGGTCGCGGCCCCAGCGCTGAAAGCGTTCTGCCCGCGCCGACGCCACGCCCGGCACGGCCATGACGGCGCGCATCAGCGCCGACAGCGCCAGCGGCGTGCCGAAGGTGTAGCGGTCGGGATGAAAGAAGCCCGGCCGGCCCGCGCGGTCCAGGCCCGCGGAGAAGGCGTCGCGCAGCGCCGCCTTGACGTCCGCGGCGAAGTGGCCGGGCGCGGCGCAGACGCGCACCAGGATGTCCAGCGGCACATGCACCGGGTCCGAAAACTCCAGGTCCTGGCCGGCCAGCCGGAAGCGTTCCATGAAGGCGCGCAGCGCGGCGCGAAACGGCGCATCGACGGCCAGCCCGCCGCGCCGGTCCACGGTCAGGAAGACGGTGTGCCAGCTGCCCGTCCAACGCAGGCGGGCCGCCGCGCGCTGCACCTGCGGATGGCGCTGCGCCAGCCGCGCATAGTCGTCGGCGGTGACCGCGCGCTCCTGCACCCGGAAGGCCTCGGGCGCGTTGAGCTTGATCGCATCGGCCGGCTCCGGCGCCGCGCCGCCCTGCGCGGGCAGGGGATTGCGCACGCGCGCCACGCCCAGCATCAGGTCCGGATCGTCGGTGACCAGCGCGCCGATGGCTTCCGCGCCCACGTTGCCTTGCGGACCGCCGCCCAGCCGATAACGCGCCAGCAGGCGTTCGCCGGGCGCGGGCGCGGCGCCATAGCGGTTGTCGCCAAAGCGCAGCCACGCCGCGCCGTCGTGTTCCATCTCGACGACGAATTCGCGCGCGTCGCGCGCGCTGGCCAGCAGGCTGCGCTGGGGCGACCACGGCGGGCTGGCCGACGCAGGCACGTCGCCGGGCTGATCGGCGTCGTCTGCCTGCAGCGACATGCCGCTGGGCAGCGCGCGGCGCGGGTCCTGGGCCAGCGCCGCGCTGGCGGGCAGCGGCCCCGCCACGGCAAGCGCATGCCGGTAGGGCTCGGCGCAGGCGAGGCCGGCGTCTGGCAGGCGCGGCCGATAGGGCCGCGCGGCAAACGCATCGCGCGCCGTCGCGGTATCCGGCAGCAACGGCGTCCAATCGCGCTGCATGCCGTGATCGGCGAGGACCACGTTGCCGCGCGCCACCGATACCGCGCGCTTGACCAGCGCGCCGCCCTCGTCGAACTCCTGGCTCACGCACAGCGGGAACGGCAGCGCATCGTCCGGATGCCAGGCGATCAGCAGCAGGTCGGTGCCGGTCAGGTCGTCGCGGCCGGTGCGCGTTTCGGTCAGGCGCACGGCGTGGCGATGCGTGCGGTCCGCATCGGCCTTGCGGCCCGTCAACGGGTCTATCGTCTCTTCGAACACCAGCACGTCGCCGGGCGCAAGCGCCAGCGGCGGATCGTTCACCAGCGCCGCCTGCGTCTGGCCGCGCGGCAGGCAGTACGCCGGGTCGGCGAAGTCATGCAGAAAGATGCGGCTGTGCGCGGTGTGCAACAGCAGGTCGTGCAGCGTCTCGAATACTTCGATGCCGGGCGCGGGCAGCCCGTCCAGCGCGTCGCGGCGGCGCACGGGAGCCGCAAGCGCGGCTTCCGGGGAACTGGTCAATAGCGGCGTGCCGGCAGGGATGACCTTGCCTTCGCCCGCCGCGTGGGCTTGGACAGTGACGAAGACCCGCGCGTTGCAGCCGTCATGCAAGGGATAGTCCAAGAGGCGCGCATGACGGCGCAATGAGGTTCGGCGGCGCGCGGTGTCCAGGTACGCCTCGGTGGCGGCGGCGTCCTGCGCGTACGACAGGTGGTCGGCGGCATAGGCCAGCGTTTCCACCAGCGCCACGGTGAAATCCGCGGGATTGCGCTCGGTGAAGTCGGGCATGCTTTGCGACAGGCGGTCCAGCATCAGCCGCCGGAAGCTTTCGTAGTCCTTGGCCAGGTAATCGAGCAGCGGCTCGGACGGCGCGGGCGCATCGCACGCGCGCGCATCGGCGCAGTCGAATTCCGACGGGCATCCGGCCTTGAAGTTGATCTCGATGGTGGACAGGCACAGGTCAAAGCCCGGCGCGGGCGCGTCGGGATCGGCGGGGTTCACCAGCGCCAGCGTGTACCACGAGAAGTCGCCGGCCTTGTCCACGCTCAGCCGGATCTCATTGCCCGACAGCACCGGGTCAGCAGCCAGCGCAATGCCGCGGATGCGCGTGCCGCCTTCGATGCGCACGTGGGCGCGGCCGATGCCGGACACCGGATGCACGCACACCACGCGCAGCGTGCGCTGGTCGGCCGCATCGATCTCGACGAAGGCGATGCCGTTGTCGCCGGGCGGCTGCTGGGCGCGCAGCAGTTGCAGGCGGCGGGGGTTGGCGCTGCGGAACTGGCGGTTCATGGCACGTCCCGGGTAAAGCGCGCCAGCCGCCGTTGCTGGCCCTGGCGCAGCACGTACTGCACGTCCACCTGCAGGGTGGCATCGCGATGCGCGACGTTGACGGACTCCACCGCGATGCGCTCGCCCAGCCACTGCTGCAGCGCACCCTGCACGCTCATCTGCACGGCGGCGGCCAGCGTGTCGCTGTTGGGCGCGAACACCAGTTGCAGCAGACCGCAGCCGAAGTCCGGCCGGTTGACGCGTTCGCCGGGCACCGTGAACAGCACCTGTTCGATCATGTCGCGCACGTGCTCGGCGTCATCGGCATCGCGGCTGCGGCCGCGCTCGTCGGGCTCGAACGGAAAGCGCAGGATGGCCATGGCGGTGCGCCTTACATGCCCACGACGCGCGCCTGCGCCTGCAGCGCCAGCATGGGCGTGCCGGTGGGCGTGCAGATCGACGCGCCGGCCTGCAGCGCGGCCGGCTGTCCGCCGATCAGCACACGTGTCGCGCCGCTTAACCACATGCCGGTGACGCAGGGGCCATTGCCCGAGGGCGGGGGCGGAAAGGCGCATCCCGCGATCGAATACGTCGACAGGATGGTCACGGCCGGCTGGCCCGACAACAGCACGCGCGGGTTGGGCGACAGGGGAACGGCCTGGCCGCCGTGCGAACACTGCACGGTGGCGCCTAGATGCAGCAAGGGTCCGGGCATGGCTGCGCCTCCTGTGATTCAAAGTCAGGTCACCGTCAGGGCGCCCTGGTTGATGTTGACGGCCGGACCGGCAAGCATCACGGTCGCGCCCTGGCCGTTGGACAGCGTGATGCCCACGTCGCTGATCGAGATCATCGCGCCGGTCTTGGTCTTGAGCAGGATGCCGCCCGTGGGGCCGGGCAGGTCGGAAATCATCAGCGTGTTCTGTCCACCCGTCTGCAGCACGATGCTGGGCGACACCGGCAGGCCCGCCAGCGCCAGCGCGGGCACTTCGGCCGCCGATCCCCAGAATCCGCCGACCCAGATCGGGTAGTCGGGCTTGCCCTGCTCGAACTCCACCCACACGCCCGAACTGACCTGCGGCACCACGAAGACGCCGCTCTGCTGGCCGGCGAACGGCACGCAGGGCATGGCCCAGCTTGAGACGCCCAGGCCCAGCACGTCGGGCACCTGCACCTGGATGCGGCCCATCTGCATCGGATCGACGTTGTTGATCACCACGCCGCGGAATTTGCCGTAGTGGCGTTGGGGGTCTGTCATGGCGGCACCAGAGGCAGGGTCGAGATCAGGCCATTGCGGGCCAGCGAGAATTGCTGGCGGAACTCGCCCGCCTTGAGCGTGCTGTCCACCCGCTTGACGTAGTACAGGCCGTCGAACGCCACGCCCGCGCCGCGCACGCCTACAAGCTGGCGCGACTTGAGCACGTGGCCGTAGCGCAGCACGTTCAGCGATCCATCGGCGGTGACCGCGTCGGCGGTGGTGCCGGCGGCCATGGCCAGGCCGCGTCCCAGCGCGGCGGCCGGCGACAGCTTGGCCGTGTCCTTGAGCAGCGTCAGCCCCTTGGCCAGCGGCGGCAAAAGACCCAGCGGCGGGCTGGCCAGGCTGATGTCGGGCACGGGCAGGGGAATCGGAAACTTGGTCAGGGGGTTCTGGATGAAGATGACGGGCAGCGCGGCGTCCGACTGGTTCACCGAGAACGACAGCGACTCGACATTGCTGTGCACGTCCATGCCCAGGTTGAGCGCCGGCTGCACCGGCCCCAGCCGGATTTCGGGGCCCCAGTACGCCACGTTGGCGCCGGGCAGCGGCCCGGGTTCGATGTAGAACACGTGGCCGACTTCCGCGGCCAGCTGCCGCACGTAGGCCAGGTCCGTGCCTTCATGCAGGGGGATGCGTTCGACCGGGATCGGCACATCGGTGAACGGCGACGGCACGACGAGCGGCAGCATGCCGTACAGCGCGTAGCGGCCGATGATGGCTGCGACACGCGCGGGTGGCGGCATCGCCGGGTAGGGCAGGCCGCTCATGTCCTGCTTGTCCATCGCCACCGTCAGGTCCTCGCCCGTGACGGTCAGGCGCGATTGGCCGGGCGCGTTGCCGTCGGTGATTTCCTGGCGCGTGACCAGCCCGTCCATCAGCACGGTGGGCAGTCCGTTCAGCGTGGCGATCAGGATGACCCGCAGCCACGGCACCTGACCGCCCGCGATCACCAGCAGCGTATGCAGCGGCGAGCGGTTGCTGACGGTGAACGACAGCTGAAAGCCCCCCGGGCCGTCGGCCGACGACGACACCTCGACGCGCTCCAGGCCGTCCATGATGGGCCGCGGCGCGGGCACGGGCAGGCCGGGCCCCACCAGCAGCGTCAGGTGCACGCCGCTAAGCATCGCCGCCTCCGAATTGACCATTGAACGGCGCGCCCAGCGCGGCGGGCAGCGTCACGCGCAGGCTGCGGCCGGGCGTCTCCAGCGCGGCCGGGCGCGGCGCGTCGTTGCCGTCCGCCAGACGCCAGAACTGCAGCGGATCGCCCAGCGCCGCCGCGGCCAGCCGGTCCAGCCGGTCGCCGGGGGCAACGGCCACCTCGCCGACCGCGGTAAGCGCCGCCGGGTCCGGCAGGAAGCGGCGGCGCAGGTAGACGAGCGGCCGGCCGTCGGGCCCCGGCATTTCAGCCGTGGGCACGCCCTGATAGCGGCTGTTGGCGGGAAAGCGCTCGACGCTCATGGCAGGGACTCCAGTCCGACGGAGCCCAGGTCGCCCAGCCCTGCCAGCGCGGCCAGCCGCTCCTTGCGCTGCTGATACACCAGGTACAGATGGCCCCCCTTGTCGCCGAAGCCCAGGTCGCCGACATGCAGCACGCGCAGGCCCAGCGAGACTTTGGCGCGGATCGGGTTCAGGCGCGCGTCGAAGGCCTCTTCGGTGATCGAGAAATCGGTCACGCGCACGGGCACCACGCGTTCGCGGCTCCAGACGAAGAGACTCAGCGGCGCGACCGTGGGCGCGATCTCCAGCGTGCCCAGATTCGCGATCTGGTTGTTGCGGATGAGCGCGGCGCTGTCCGGATAGACGATGGTCTCCAGCGCCGCCAGCTGCGCGTGGATGCCGGTGTCGCGCGCGTCGCGGTGTTCGTCCGGAAACTCCAGCTGGTCGGTCGCGTCCAGCTCGGCGTCCAGCCGGATCGTCTCGGCCGGCGGCCCTTTGAGCCGCAGCGGCTCGCCCGCCGCGCCGCCGTCGTCCACGCTTTGCGGCTGCAGCGATCGCGTCAGCGTCTCGGGGTTGTACTGCAGCGAAATCACGCGCTGCACCGCCCCGCTGGACGGATCGATCAGGATGATGCCGCCGCGCAGCAGGCGGGGCGAAAGCGGTCCGCTCATGGGTAGGCCTGCGGCTCGGCGGCGTTGCGCACCGCGGTGATGCGCTGCGCGCCCACCAGCGATTCGGGCCAGTTGCGCGCCGCGCTGAACAGATCCGGGCGGTAGTCGAACTCCAGCACGAAGCGCGATACCGGCACGCGCGCCACGCAATCGATCTCGACGGCGCGCAGCTTGCCCGGCGGCTCGTCGACCATGGTGACGTCGGCATAGCGCGTCTGGCACAGGTCGAGCACCTCTCCCACGGTCTTGCCAATCCAGTCTTGCATGACGGCTCCTAGATGAGGCTCATGTTCTTGGGGACCGCGCTGGCGGCGTCGGGCCGGCAGGCGCGGTAAAAGCAGACGCCGCAGCCGTCCACCGATGCCCGCACGGCGGTCTCGACCTTGGCCTGGAACGTGCCGGTGGCGGCGGCAAAGGCGTCGTTCCAGCGCGTCTTGAAGTCGACATTGCGCTTGCGGCAGTCGTACACGGCCTCGTAATCCTGGACATTCAGCGCGTAGTGGCAGCTACCCGCCCCGATGTACTTGACCCAGCCCTGGTTGCCGGCCATGAAGTTGGCCACGTCCGCGCCGGAGAACGCCACGCCCAGCTTGGATCCTTCGGCGCTGCTGTAGGGATGCGTGTGGTACGTGCCGAGGGTGTAATCACCTTTTTTCTCGGCGGGCAGGCTGATGCTGCCGCCGCCGCCCGAGCCCGTGCGGATGACGCGCTTGCCGTCCTTGTCGGACACGATGCGGCCGCCGTGCTCCTGCACGGTGTCGCCGCCGTGCCCGGACTTGGACCAGGCGTCGTTGACCGCGTCGTACACGTCGTCCGGCATGGTGTGCGTGCCGGGGCATTTGCGTGCTTCGGCCTCGGCCACGCGCAGGTCGCCCATGCCGGCGCGCTGCACGGTTTGCGCCAGTCCTGGCGCGGCGATGGGCTGGGACAGGCTGTGCGCCGCGCGGTCGGCCTGCGCTTCAAGCGGCGAGTCGGCCGCGCCCAGTTCCAGCGGCAGCCCGGGGCGGTAGCGCGCCTGCTGCTGCACCACGTGCGCCAGTTCATGCGCCAGCAGTTCGCGGCCCTGCCGCGTGCGCGGAGCATAGCGTCCGGCGCCGAAGGCGACGTGCGGGCCGACGGTGTAGGCCTGCGCATGCAGCGCGCGCGCCGAGTCCGCGGCCCGGGCGTCGGCGTGGATGCGCACGCGGCTGAAGTCGTGGCCGTAGCGCTGCTCGAATTCCGCGCGGTCGGCGGCGGCCAGCGGCTCGCCGGGGCTGCGCAGCACGCCCTCGACCTGATCGGGCACCGCCGTCTTCGCGCGCCCGCCCAGCGGCAAGGCCGCGCAGCCGGACTTGCCGCCGTTCTTGCCGCCGCACCCGCAGGCGCAGCGGCGCAGCACCAGGCGCGAGCGCGGCGGCGCGGTGTCAGGTTGCGGCGTGAACAAAGCCGTGCGCATGGTCAGGCTCAATGCTTGAGGTGGAACGTGTCGGCGATGGCGCGCCCCGCTTGCGCGCCGGTCTGCGCAGGCTGCGGTCCGTCCGCCATGGTGCGTACCTGATCGGCGCTGCCATCGGCGGCGGCGCCGTTGTGCTGTGCGGCGCGCCGCACCAGTTCGTGCACCAGCGCGGCCACGAACGCATTGCGCTGGGCGGCATCGTGGCTGGGCAGGCTGAGCGCGCGGATATGCAGATGGATTGCGGATTTCATGGCCATCCCCTTGTTTCAGCGTCGGCCAGGGGCCGTTCGCGTTTGGCGGCTTCGGCGTGCGCGGCTTGCAGCACGTGAGCCATGGTGACATCGGAGCCGGCGTCGGCGGCCAGGAAGGCCGCGTTCAGCGCGACGTTGCGGATGCTGCCGCCCGTCAGGTTCAGCCGCGCCAGCTGGCGCGGATCGAGGTCGCGGGTGGGCGTGGCGGCCGGGAACACGCCGCGCCAGATGCGCGCGCGCTGGTCCTGGTCGGGAAACGGAAACTGCACGACAAAGCGGAGCCGCCGCAGGAATGCGCTGTCCAGGTTGGACTTCAGGTTGGTGGTCAGCACCGCCAGGCCGCGGTAGGACTCCATGCGTTGCAGCAGGTAGCTGATCTCGATGTTGGCGTAGCGGTCATGGCTGTCCTTGACCTCCGACCGCTTGCCGAACAGCGCGTCGGCTTCGTCAAAGAGCAAAATCGCGCCGCCGTCCTCGGCGGCCTCGAACAGGCGCCGCAGGTTCTTTTCGGTTTCGCCGATGTACTTGCTGACGACGGCGGACAGGTCGATGCGGTACAGGTCCAGCCCCGTCTCGCGCGCCAGCGCCTCGGCGGCCATGGTCTTGCCGGTGCCGCTTTCGCCGGTAAAGAGGGTGGCAACGCCCAGGCCGCGCGACTGCGCGGCGGCAAATCCCCAATCCTGATGAACGCGGTAGCGCTGGCGCAGATGCGCCGCGATCTGGCGCAATACCGCCAACTGCGGCTCGGGCAGCACCAGGTCGTTCCAGCCTGCTGCGGGCGTCAGGCGCTGCGCCAACCCGTCCAGCCGGCGGCGGCTGGCCTGCGCACAACCCTGCCACAGCACGGCGGCCGGATCGGCGCCGTCCGCCAGCAGCGCGGGGGCGAGCGCCGCGGCGGTGAGCTGCAAGGTGCGCGAGTCCAGTCCAAACTGGCTGGCGGCATGGTCCACCGCCTGGCCCGCACGCGCGGCTGCCTGCGGACCCAATGCCTGCCGCCACAAGGTTCGGCGGTCCGCCTCCTGCGGCCGGGTCACGGGGTAGTGACGCGACGCCGCCCGCAAGGCGACCGGCTCGCGCACTCCCACAAGGCACAGGCCGCCGGCCTGTTCCACCATATGCCGCGCCGCGGGCGGCAAGCCGTCGGACGCATCGACATACAGGCCGGCGCCCAGCAGCACGGCCTCGCGCTGCCAGAGCGTCAGCATGGCGTTGCGCTCGGCCGCGTCCGCCGGCACGTCTTCGGCGGCCAGCGCCAGGCACGCCAGCCCGGCGGCATGCGCGGCGCGCGCCGCCACGTCCTCGTGCGCACCGGCATCGTCGCCTTCCAGCACGAACACCGGCAAGGGCTTGCCTTGCGCGGCGGCCACCTGCGCGGCGATTTGCTCCGACGCCTCCGCGTGCGCGGGCGCGGCGTGGGGCAGGGGCAGCGCCGGACGCAACAGCGGGCGAAGGCGCGCGTCGGGTTCGTTCAACCCGGCCAGGTAGTGCAGCACGCGTTCGTCGATGCGCAACCGCGCCGTGCTCAAGTCGGCGGTGTCGTCCACGTCCAGCAGACGCCAGCGGCGCAGCGGGCGTTGCGGCGACAGCGCGCTCCAGTGCGCGCCTTCAAGCTCGGCCAGCGCCAGCGCGAAGCTGGCGTGGCGCTGGCCGCCGCTGCGGCCGTTGGCGTGGGCGCAAAGGTCCGCCAGCACCGCGTCCATCTCGATGCCAGCGCACAACAGCAGCAGGTCGCGCTCGAACGCCGACAGGCCGAAGATGGCCGTCAGCTGGTCGATGGCGGCGTCGCCGTCCATGGCGGCGCGCGCCTGGGCCAGCTGTTGCGCGCCGTGCCGGGGCGGCCGGCTGCCGGGCTTGCGCAGCCGAGTGCGCAGCCGCGTGAACTCCGCGGCCAGCAATTGCTGGTTGGCTTCGGTCCAGCCGGTGGGCGCGCGCGCGTTCATGGCAGCTCGATCCGGCGGTCAAGGTAGCGGACGGGGACCGACTCGCGGTCCACCAGCGGGCTTTCGATGCCGTCCACCCGCAGTCGCGCCAGAAAGCGCGTACCTGCTGGCGGCGCGTCACGCCATTCGAAGATGAGCGCGCTGGCGGGCGCGGCGGCGGGTTCGGCGGGCAGTTCCCGGTCTCCCAACAGCAGGCTGGCGGCCTGGCCGGGCAAGAGCGGGGGCGCGATGCCCAGCGTCATGCGTACCGTGCCGCCGTTGCGCGTGGCCGAGGCCGGCGGCAGCACGGGTTCGGGCGCCAGCACCAGTGCAAGCTGATTGCTGTCGCGCGGCAGGCCGGTATCGGCGGCCTGCACGTGGGCATGCACGCGGTACAGGCCGACAGGCAGGTCTGCCGGCATCGTCAGCCGCAGCCAGGTATCCGTGCCGGCCTCGACGGGCACGTCGCGCTCGGCGTCCAGCGTGGAATGGCGCAGCGTCACCCGCCGCGCCAGGCCGTCCAGATGATGCCCCACGAGCGTCACGGATCCGCCGGGCACGGCAACCGGTTGCCTGCCCGCCGGTTGCACGGACAAGAGCGTGGGCAGCGGCGGCGTCAGGCCGGGAAAGACCAGCACGCCCCGGTCGCGCGGCGAGCCGGGGATGGCCTCGCCGCGGGTCAGCACGGGCAGGGCGCCGCGCGCGGGCCGGCGCGATTCGATCAGCACCACCGACACCTGGAACGCCGCGGTCGGCCGGTAGTGGGCCTGTAGCGCGGACCACAGGCGCGACATCTCTTCGGCGCCCAGCGCCGCAGGCGTGATCTTCAACAGTTCGATCTGGCTGGCCAGGTCCGCGCCGCGCAGGCTCTGGTACACCGTGGGCAGGATGGCGCCGTCGACCACGTCCGGATCCAGCGCGCGGCGCACGGCCTCGCGCGGCAGCACGGCCGACTCGTGCAGCAGTTGCAGCGCGTAGCCCAGCAGCACTTCGGCCTGCAGCTCGGCGCGGCCATAGGCCGTCAGCAGATAGTGCAGATCCAGGGCCAGCGGCGGATTGGCGATGCGATCGCCGGCGGCATCGCGCGATGGCAGCGCCGCATTGCGCCACGCGGCGTTGGGCGTGACCTGATGCAGGAACAGGTTCAGCTGCGGGTCTTCCTGGTTGTCCAGCGACACGGCGTCGGGGGCCAGCGCGGACACCTTGACGCCCGCGCCCAGCGTGTCCGTCACGGCGTGGTCGATCATGCCCGAGTCGAGCAGGTCCTTGATGACGGCCGTGACCGCCGCGATGGCCAACGCGTTGCTCATGGCAGCCCCGCGCGCCGCGCGGCCAGGTAGTCGCGCAATGAGAGCGCGGACGATCGCGGGGCCGCCGCCGCGCGCGGGGGCGGCGGGGGCGCGACCTCAAGGCGGTCGATCGTGATGTGCACGTCGGGCGCGGACGATTGCGCGGCGGGACGAGACGCTGGTGATGCGGCGTCGCGCCGTGCGGCAGGGAAGGGCGGCGATTGTGCGGCGGCCGCATTGGGGGCGGCCGATGCGTGGGCGTTCGATGCGTGGGCGGCATTGGTGACCGCCTGCGCGGCCACCACCGGTGTTGCGGACACGGCGTCAGCGGGCGGCGCCACGCTTGCGGAAACGGGCCGCTGCGCCTCAAGGGAGATTGAATCCTGATCGCCCGGATCGGGCAGGAGCGGGCTGCGTAATGGCGGGGGCGCCGCGTCCGTGCGCTGCGGCGCGCCGGACGTTCGCATACCGGCATGCGTCACTGGCGCGTTCGCAATGAAGTGCCCCTGCGGCATCGCCGCTTCGCGTCCGGAGGCGCGTGCATGCACGTCCGCCGCCTCGTCGGCATGTGGGTATGCGCCGAAGGCCGCCCCTTGTGAAAACCGCTGCCCCAGACGGTTCCCGGTGTCCGCCAAGCCCCTGCCGGCCTGCGCGGCCGAATCGTGCCCGGCAAGGTGACCGTCCTGATCCTGCGCGTCGGCGCGCAACGGATCCCGCGGCACGACGCCATGCAGCGCCGCAGCCAGCGGCGAAGGCGCGCTGCGCAGACGCGGGGCGGTGCCCAGGCTGCGGCTGGCCAGCTGGCGCAGGAATCCGCTCATGGCATGGCCTCGCTGTCAGCCATCGCCAGGTAGGCGGCGCGCCGGGCCGGGCCCAGCGCCAGCACCTGCGGCTCGGTCCAGCCGTAGGCGCGCGCCAGGCGATGCACGTCCCGCAACAGGCCGCGCGCGCACAGGCTGATGTCGTCCCACAGGCAGGTGTCGGCATCCAACGCCGCCGTCCAGGCGTGCGCGCAGTCGGCGCAGCGCAATGACAGCGCGATGTTGGCGGCGGGGTCCAGCGCCTCCATGCGCGCTTCGATGTCTTCCAGCGCCGCGCCTTGCGGCAGACTGGCCTCGGGTGGTGCACCGACGCGGCACGCGCGCAGCAACAGGGCGAGCGCGGCTTCGCTGTCGGCGGCCATCGCCGCGTGCGCCTGGTCCCGGCTGCTGGGCAGACGCCAGGCGGCGCCGTGCGCGTCGAACATGGGCTCGGCGGACCCGCGCTCCGGCGGCGCGGGCAGGGTCTCGATCAGGGCGGCCAGATCCAGGTCAAACGCCATCGCCGCGCCGCACGCCGGGCAATCGGCGCAGGCCGGCAGCCGTGCGCCGAATGTCGCGCGCCGCAGGCGCAGCAATGCCAGCGTCCGCCATCCGACCGGCCGTGACGCCACCTCCTCGCCGGGCATCGCCACGGCCAGCGCGCGCAGGCCCCGATCTATCGGGTGGCGGTCACGGCCTGCCTCCCACAGCGCAAGAATCTGCGATTCGATCAGGGCGTTCATCGCGGCGCTCCATCAAGCCGGCTCGACAAAGCTTGGTTCGGACGGCTCGGCAACTTCGTAGTCGCGCTCCCATCCTTCGTTTTCCAGCTTGATGGTCTGAATCGCGACGGCGTTGGCGTTGGCGTCCAGATCCGGGATGGCCTGATATTCCGACACCCAGCAGCGGAACACCTTGTAGGCCAGCACCAGTTGCCCGGCTTCGTTGTAGACCTCGATGATGATGTCCTTGCGAAAGTTCTTCAGCGACACCTCGCTGCCCAGCCCCGAGCCAAAGTTCCACACCTTGTTGGCCCACTGCTCGAACTCGCGGTCGTGCGTGACGCCGCGCTCCAGCGTCACCGCCTCGTACTTGCTGCGGCCGGGGGACTTGCGCCCGCTGGACGGGTCGCCGCCTTCGCGGTGCTCGACCACTTCGGTGGTGCGCTTGAGCGCCGACACCTTGCTGATGCCGGCCACATAGCGGCCATCCCACTTCACCCGGAATTTGAAATTCTTGTACGGGTCGAAGCGCTGCGGATTGACGGTGAACTGCGCCATGGCAATCTCCTGGTAACCCTGGTCGGCGGGCGTTGCGGGCCGCAAGCGGCGCCGCCGCACGCCGGGCTCAAGCCTGTATCTGGCCGGCCAGTTGCTGGATGCTGATGACGACGAACTCGGCGGGCTTGAGCGGCGCGAACCCCACAAGGATGTTGACCACGCCGCGATTGATGTCGTCCTGCGTGGTGGTTTCCCGGTCGCACTTGACCAGATAGGCCTCGCGCGGCGAACTGCCCTGAAAGGCGCCCTGGCGGAACAACGTGTTCATGAACGCGCCGATGTTCAGGCGGATCTGCGCCCACAGCGGCTCATCGTTGGGTTCGAACACCACCCACTGCGTGCCCCGGTAGAGCGATTCCTCCAGGTACAGAGCCAGGCGCCGCACGGGCACGTACTTGTATTCGGAGGTGAGCTGGTCGGCGCCGCGCAGCGTGCGCGCGCCCCAGCAGACCGCGCCGTACACCGGGAACGTGCGCAGGCAGTTGACCCCCAGCGGATTCAGGCTGCCGTTCTCGCCATCGGTCAGCGTCGTGGCCAGCGAGACGACGCCGGTCAGGTTGGCGTCGGTGCCCGCGGGGGCCTTCCATACGCCCCGGTTGCCGTCCGTGCGCGCATACAGGCCGGCAACGGTGCCGCAGGGCGGCGCCAGGCGCGGCTTGCCGTTCTTGAGCGGATCGGACACGTACGTCCACGGGTAGTAGACGGCCGCGTGATCGGACTTGGGCAGGGCGGTGCCATTGGCCACCGCCACCATCGAGGCGGGGTCGGTGGCCGTGGGCGGCGCGTCCACGATCATGAAGGCGCGCCGCTCTTCGCAGTACGACGCGGCATCGGCCAGGACGCCGCCGTGCGTGATGGCGGGCAGGCAAAGCAGATTGAAGATGTCGGCGTCTTCCAGCGCATATATCCCCTGGCGCAGCGCGCGGCTGCCGACGAACGCGGCATAGACGTCGTCCGGCCCGTAAGGCGTTTCGGTGCCGCCTTCCAGCAGCGCGTCGACTGGCGGTGGCGAGGCGACGGCACCCGCCAGCAGGTGCAGCGACGCCGCCAGATCGTTGGCCGGCGCCGCTGCCACCGCGATGGTGGAGCCCATGCCGCGCGAGCCGCTGGCCAGCACCAGCGTGCTGCCCTGCACCCGCGCCGTGAAGTCGCGGAAGGCGGGCGTGCCCGGGCGCAGCGCGCGCACGGCGGCCTGCAATCGCGCCGCCACGTCTTCCAGCTTGGCGGCCAGCGAGCCGCCCGCGGCGGCGGCGTCGCCCACGCTCACGAGTTCCGGGCCCAGGCCATCCAGGGTGATGCGCAGGCTGGTGTGGGTGGCGTCGGGCAGCGCGTCCAGATCGGTCGCGCCGAACGTGTCGCTGGTCAGCGTGGCCGCGTCGGGGGTGGGCGCGGGACGGATGATGGCTGCGCCGTCGGTCTCGACGCCGCCCGCCAGCGATCCCAGCATCAGCACGCCCGCGGCGTTGTTGCGCGCCCCGGGCAGCACGCGCACGCTGGCGTTTTCGCCGCCCGCGCCGGACGTCATGACAAGGGTGTTGCCGCTGCGCGCCGCCGTGAAATTGGCCAGCGCCGGGCGGCCCATCGCCTGCGCCCGCACCTTGGCCTGGATTGCGGCGGCCAGTGCGGTCAGGCGCTGCGTCGCCGTGCCGCCGGCAATGTCGCCGGGCAGCGCGATGCTGACGCCGACGGGCTCCAGCCCGTTCACGGCCACGCGGAAATCGGTGTGCGTCGCGTCCAGCAGCGTCTGCACGTCGCCCAGCGAGCCGCTGACGCTGGTGCCCGCCGGCAGCGCGTCCAGCGCGCCCTGCGACAGCATCCGCTCCAGCCTGACCAGCTGCGACACGCCCTGCACCAGATCCAGCAGATAACGCGGATCCTTGGCGTTCAGGGAGACGTTGGCGTAGCTTTCCGCCCGCCCGTCGCTGCCGCGGATGAACTGGATGTTGAAGGTGCTGGACGGCACGGCGGTGGCGTAGTCCACCCGCACCTGGATGCTGTTGCCGGACACGCCGGGGTCCAGCGCCCGCACGGTCAGCACGTCCACCGCCGTGGCGCTGCGCAGCACGCGCTGCGCGGGCGACGCTTCCTTGACCACCCGCACGACCCAGGCATCCGTGCCGCCGTTCACGAAGAACTGGCGCACCGCATAACCAAGCTCGGAATCGTCGGCAAGCCCGCCAAAGGCGCGCTCATAGTCGGAGAAGCTGAATATCCGGACCGCCTTGTTGACGGGACCGCGCGGGGCCGCGCCCAGGAAGGCGGCGACCGAGGTGGCGACCCCGGCAATCGTGCGAACGCCGCTGGGGATTTCCTGGATGTAAACCCCGGGATGGGACAGGGTAAGGGCCATGAGCTGCTCCTTCACGCGGCTGTCCGGACGGGACGTCCTTGCCGCAGGAGAGGCTTAGAGAGCCGCCAGCGCGCCCGGGAGAGGGGCAAGAAAGGGCTGGCGATTCGCGCGAGGCTTGCGCGGGTTGGCGGGCGTTGCGCCGCTCTAGTTGGATTGCAGCGGAAAGGCAATCGGGCAAAAGCAGCAAGCCCTGGTAGGAACGAGTTATAGAATTTCTGCCTGATGCGATCAATAGCTTTTTAACGGCATTAACGATCTGTTTCTTATTCAGGGTGTGGTCAGCTCGGGTCTTCCGGCAATTGAATGCCGGGGCCCGCTGGCGTATAACCCGAAGCGGCGGCACTCGCTTTCTCGCTTGCTCATTTGCGCAGCGGGACACCCCGGCCGGCTGTGCAGGCGGTCCGAACCTCAAGGAGCGTGATATGCATTGCGTGTCCCGATTGCTGCACCTGCATGCCTGGTTTTTCCGCTTGCCCGCCGCGTCCCGCGCTACCGGCCGCCGCCGGCGCATCGCACGCCTGATGCTGGGCGTGGCGGCAGGCACGACGCTGGCCTTCGGCGCCGCCGCGCAGCCGCAAAGTCCGGGCCAGTCCGGCGCCTCGGCCGCGACCCCGCCGGGCGCGTTCCAGTCCGCCGCCGCGCAGCCTGGCGCCGGCCAACCCCAACCCGATTCTTCCGCCGCGCGCGCGCTTCAATGGCCGCGCAGTTTTACCGCGCCGGACGGCGCGCGGGTCGAGCTCTACCAGCCGCAAATCGACACCTGGACCGCCGACCGCCTGACCGGCCGCATGGCCGTCGCCGTGGGGCCGGCCAAGGGCAACCCGACCTACGGCGTGGCGGAGTTCTCCGCGCGCGCCGACGTGAACAAGCCCGCGGGGCTGGTGCGCCTGTCGGACATCCGCATCGAACGCGTGCAGGTGCCAACGGCGCCCCAAGAGGCCGCGCGGCTGCGCGGCGAGCTGGAGGCCCGCATTCCGCCCAATGGCGTGGTGACGCCGCTGGACGGGTTGCAGCTGAGCTATGCGCTGTCGCAGAACAACCCGGCTACCAAGACGGTGCCCGTGAACAACACGCCGCCGCGCATCATCTACCGCACGGTCCCGGCGATCCTGGTGCTGGTCGATGGCCCGCCCGCGTGGACGGCGCTGCCCGGCACGCCGGGCTGGCGCCGGGTCGTCAACACGCGCGCCCTGATCTTGGGCGACAACGCCGGACGTCTGTACCTGCAGGCGGCAGGCCACTGGTATGACGCGGGCGACATCAACGGGCCCTGGCGCACCGTGGCGCAGCCGTCGCCCGCGCTGCTGGCCGCCGCCGACGCCGCGCGGCGCGGCCCTGCGGCGGACCCCTTGATGCCGCATGACGGCAAGGCGCCGCATCGCGCGCCCGATATCGAAGTGTCCACGGTGCCGGCGGAGCTTCTGATCACGATCGGCCAGGCCGAGTTGCGGCCGGTGCCCGGGACCTCGCTGCTGTCGGTCACCAATGCCGACCACGCCGTGTTCATGAATCCGGGCGACAACCGCTATTACCTGCTTGTGTCGGGCCGCTGGTTCCGCGGCCCCCGGCTGGAAGGACCGTGGTCGTATGTGCCCGGCAAGGACCTGCCGCGCGACTTCGCGCGCATCCCGGCGCGCGATCCGCAGGGCGGGGTGCTGGTGTCGGTGCCCGGTACGCCGCAGGCCCGCGAAGCCGTCATCGCGTCGACCATTCCGCAGACCGCAACCGTGTCGCGCAGCGCTGCCCGGCTGCAGGTCGAATACGCCGGCGGCGCGCCGGTGCTGCGGCCCATCGAGGGCACCACGCTGCATTACGCGGCCAATTCGCAGGTGCCGGTCATCCAGGCCGAAGGCCGTTACTACGCGTTGTCGCATGCGGTGTGGTTCGTGTCGGATTCGCCCACCGGACCGTGGCGCGTGGCCGACCATGTGCCCGCGGCCATCTACGCCATTCCCGCCACTTCGCCGTTGCATTACGTGACCTACGTGCAGGTCTATGGCTCGACGCCGCAGAGCGTGGTGTTCGGCTATTCGCCGGGCTACATGGGCGTGGTCGTCGCGCCCGACGGCACGGTTGTCTACGGCACGGGCTATTCCTACCCGCCCACGATTGTGCAAAACACCTGGGTCGGCTATCCGCCCAGCTATGGCTACAACGCCGCCTTCGATTCCGCGGCGGGCTTTGCCTTCGGGTTTGCCGCGGCCGAAGCCTGGGGCGGGGCGGCGCCTTACTGGGGCCCGTATTACGGCGCGCCCTATTGGGGCGGCGTCGACGTGAACAAGGTGGACGTCTACGGCGCGTGGGGCGGTTCCGGCACGGTCACCCACGCGGCCGGGTGGAATGGCTGGACGGGCACCGAATGGCAGGGTGCGCACGCGGAAGGCTACAACCCGCAAACCGGCGCCGCCTTCGAAGGCACGCGCGGCGCGGCCTACAACGAATACACGGGCAATGCCGCGGCGGGCCGCCGGGGCGCCTACACCGACCCGGTCACCGGCGCCTCGGGCGCGGGCCGGGCAGGCGCGGTCGAGAACGACGACGGCCAATGGGCCGCGGGCCGGCAGAACGTGCGCACCAATGCCGATACCGGCCGCACCACGTATTCCGCCGCCGGCGCGACCGGCACGGCGGGACAGGGCGCGGACAGCGTCGACCGGCGCGGCGCCACCTACAACCGCGACACCGGCAGCGGCATGGCGTGGAACAACGGCAACGTGTATGCGGACCACAACGGCAACGTGTACGAACACAACGACAACGGCTGGCAGCAGCACACGTCCTCGGGCTGGCAGCCGGTCCAGCCGAACACGCAGTCCAACTACCTGAACGCGCAGCGCCAGGCGCGCGATTATTCGACGCAGCCGGCGGGCGGCATGAACGGCGGCTGGCAGAACCGCATGGGCGAATCCGCGGGCGGCTGGCAAGGCCGTGGCGAAGGCGGATGGCAGGGGCGCGGGATGGAGGGCCGCAGCTTTGGCGGCGGGTTTGGCGGATTCAGGGGCGGCGGCGGATTCAGGCGCTGAGCGTCTCGCTCAGTCCTGCACCAGATACGCCTCGCCGCCCGGCTTCAGGTACGGCGCGAGGTCGCCAAAAGGCACCTGCGCCAGCGTCCCCAGGCACACGCCCGACGCATGTCCCACGCCGGATACCGACAGGCTGAGCGCGCCGGGGGTCGTCGCGCCCAACGCAAGGTAGGCCGGCCACAGGTCCCAGCAGCCTTCCTTGGAACGGTCCTCGGTCAGTCCGGCCTCGTCGCGCGCGGCGAGGGTTTTCTGCACCTGGCCCACCAGCGTCGTCAGCGCGGGGCGAGGCTCGCGGCTGCCCGGCTGGTAGGCATCGAACACGCGGTTCCAATCCAGGGTTTCGCCGCGCAGCAGGTCGAACGTGTAGGGGTCGAAGTGGTTGTTCGGATGCGCGCCGCCGCAATCCAGGCTGCCGGATTCGGTCACCGTCATCATGGCGCGGGACAGCCAGGGCACGGCCACGACTTCTTCCTCGTAGTTGGCCAGTGTGCCGGCCGACGGATTGCCGCTGGTGTAGGCCGAGGCCTTGCAGGCCAAGGCCGCGTGGCTCATGCGCCAATGGCGTTGCTCGAGCAGGTGATTGACGCGCGCCATGACCTGCGCGTCCGGATGGCGCGACAGCCGCGGATAGCTGAACTGGGTGCGCGGGTCGCGCCACATGCGATATGCCACGGTGGCGCTGCCCACGTCGGCGCCCACGGGCACGGCGTGACCGGCAAGCTTGAGCGTGTCGTAGGGGACGCGGGCCGCGTCGATGTCTTCGTCAAAGCCGATGCTGCCATCGCGTGCCAACGCCCCGGCGTCGTATTGCGCGACCCGCTGCAGCGTGAAGGGGCGCTGCTTGCCCGTGCGCGTGTCGATCCACACGCCGTGATAGCCCTGCGCGTCACGCTTGCCTTGCCAGGTGGCGGCCGGCAGCGCGCCGGGCGCCGAGGCGGCAGCCATGGTCATGGGCTCTTGCAGCGCGGCTTCGCTGCCTTTCAGCGGGATGTCCACGCCATGTTTGGGATAGAAGTAGCGGCCCGTGAGTGCGTTGCCGGCCGTGGCGCTGTCCAGCTCCATCACGATGTCGCCCACGCCTTGCAGCGTGCCGGTATAGACGGTGCGCTCGGCGGCGCCGGCATTGCTTGCCTGCCACAGCATGGCCAGCATCAGGACGCCAAACCGGAACGGACGCGTGCGTGCAAAGGGAAAGGACATCTGCGTGGAGACCCTGAGACGTGGGCCGGTCAATATACCCGACGGGTCAGGGGGCCCGCGCCGCGGGTTGCCAATGGCCGCGCTCGGGGTCCACGCTGACGCGGCGGCCGCCCGCCCACACCGCTTCTTCGTCCAGCCGCGACGCCATTGCCGGCTCGATATCGAAGGCGATCCCCAGCGCCTGCGCCACCGCCGGGTCTTCGATGGGCAGTTCCCAGGTCAGAAAGAGTTGCGACAGATCCCGCGCATCCGGGAAGTCCGCTTCGTCGTAGCCGCTGGCGTGGCGGGCGATGACGGCGTGGGGCTGGCAGGTGTCGAAGACGATGGCGACGCCGCGCGTAAGCGGGATGCGGTGCCCGGTGCCGGGAAAATGCACGTCCAGGCCCTTGTCGTCGGACAGGAACAGATTGCAGAACGCGGCGCCGCCGTATTGGCTGCCGTCGTGGTGATAGCGCGCGCCGCGGCAGGCCATGAGCGCCATGTCGCTGGCCGCCAGGACGTCGCCCAATCCCAGCGCGCGCGTCCAGTCGCGCATGGCCTGCACGCAAAGGCCGAACTCCGGCCAGCGGGCGCGGGTGCGCGACAGCGGCATCTGCTCGACGTCGCCCGGCTCCAGCGCCAGCCGGGTCCGGATCTCGCGGTCCCAATCGGCCGTCAGGCGCGCGGGCGGCGCGGGCACGTCCAGGTTCGCGGCCAGCAGGCGCGCGCTGACGCTGCGGCTGCGCAAGGCGTCATCGCGCGAAAAGAAGAACGACGTCAATCGATCCTGCATGGGGTGATTCATGAGCCGCGCCTGCCGCGCCTAGCCTCCGCGTCCCTCGTAGGCGCCTTCGTCGCCGTCTTCGTCTTCCATTGCCGCCTGCGCGCGCTCCAGCAGATAGGCCTTCAGGCCTTCGAGTGCGTCGGGCGTCCAGCCGGACACGCCGGTCACCGCGACCCAGGCGTCGACATAATGCTGCGGCGCGTAGACGTGTCCATACCCCATCGGCGTCGCGGTGCCCACCGCCATGTCCAGCGCAAGCTGCAGCATGGTCACCACGGGATACCAGCGCAGTTCCGGCGACACGTCCGGGCCCATCGGCGCGTTCATCCACGCGGGCGGACGATACAGGTCGCGATAGTCGAAGAATGTGACCGGGTCGCTCGCGTATTGCAGGTAGACGACGCGCATCGGCCCCCACGGCGCGTCAGCCGGCACCGGCGAACCGTTCTGGTTCATGAAGCGCACGAAGGCGCCATCGCGCAGTTCGGGCAACCAGGCGGGCGAGCCGGGATTGCGGGCATCGGTGATGGTGCGCCAGACGCGGCTTTCAAAGGGCGGGCCGCTCCAGAGCGCGCCCTGGATCGGGTCGCCGATCATCTCGAACAGTTCGGCCGACCCCGCGGAATTCTTCGCGCCCAGGCTCAGGCCGTGCAGGTACAGACGCGGCCGCCGGTCCTTGGGCAGCGTGGTCCAGTAGCCATACACCGCCTGGAACAGGGCGCGCGCGGCTTCCGCGCCATATTCGGGTTGCGCCAGCAGCGACAGCGGGCTGGACAGGTACGAATACTGCATGGCCACGCTGGCCACGTCGCCGTTCAGCAGGTATTCCAGCGAGTCCGCGGCCGCGGGGTCGACCCACCCCGTGCCCGTGGGCGTGATCACGACCAGCACCGAGCGGTCAAAGGCGCCCACCCGCTTCATCTCGTCCAGCGCGAGCTGCGCGCGCGCCTGTGGGGTTGCCGCGCCGCGCAGGCCGACGTAGACGCGGATGGGCTCCAGCGCCTCGCGTCCCGACTGCGTCTGGATTTCACTGGCGGTGGGGCCGGAGGCGATGTATTCGCGGCCGGCGCGGCCCAGTTCGTTCCAGCGGATCAACGAGGCGGGGCCGCCCGTCTTCAGGTCCGCGGTGGGCTGCGGGCGTTCGGGCTCGAGCAGCGCGTCGAACTCGCGGAACGAGGCGTCCAGCACGTGCAGCGCGCCGCGGAAGAACACGTCGGTCGCCAGCAGCCAGAAGATCAGGATGGCGATGAGCGCGCCCGTCACGTTGGCCACGCGCCGCGGCACGACGCGCCGCACCTGCCGGGAAAGATAGCGGGCGATGAGCTTGAACAGCCGCGCCAGCGCCAGCAGCACGGCAAACGTGGCCAGGGCGATCAGGCTGACCTTGATGGGATGGGCGCTGGTCACGGGCTCCATCTGCATCAGCGCGCGGATGGTGTTCTGCCATTCGGCGGCGCGGCCAAGAAACACGATCGCCACCGCCACGCACAAGAGGCCGATGACGGCATTGATGACCCACGCGGCACGGCCGCGGGGCGAGGGCAGTTCCAGGTAGGTCCACAGCCAATGCCACAGCACGCCCAGGCCATACCCGGCCGCAAGGCAGGCGCCCGCCAGGACGCCCTGGGTGACGTGCGTTCGGGGAATGAGGGTGGGCGTCAGCGCCGCGGCGAAGAACAACGTGCCGAGCATGAGGCCGACGCCGGAGAGGGATTCCAGGTGCGACCGGAAGAAGGAAGGCAGGTGTCGATGCAAGGTCTGCTGCACGGTGCGTCCTCATCGGGGAGGGAATGGCGGGGATTCTCGCATGTTGCCGCGGGGGGCGCGGCGTTTTCAATCGCGGTCGGGCGCGCCCAGCGGAAACAGCGGGCGGTACGGCCGCGCTTCATCGACCGCCCGCGCGAATGACGGCCGCGCCAGCAGCCGGGCGCGGTAGGCCCGCAGGTGCGGATAGGCATCGGCGATCGGATACGTCCAGTCGGCGTAGAAGAGCGCGGGCGCCGCCGCGCAGTCCGCCAGGGTGAAGTCGCTGCCCGCCGCCCACGTGCGCGTGGCCAGGAGCGCGTCGATCCAGGCGTACGCCGGTTCCAGCTTCTGCGCGGTCAGCGCCAGCGCCTCGTCGCGCTTGGCGGGGTCGCCGGTCAGCGCGCCGTTGACCGCGTGCTGCATCCAGAACATGACGTGCAGGTCGAAGTAGCGGTCCAGAAAGCGCACGTCCAGCGCGGCCATCGGGTCGTCGGGAATCAGCCGGACCGGCCCGGGGTGGGCGAGCTGCAGGTATTCGATGATGATGCTGGATTCGGCGATGTTGCGGCCGCCGTCCACCAGCAGCGGAAACTTGCGTAGCGGCCAGCGCTGCAGCCAGTCGGCGCCATGCTGGGGCGAGTCCGGCCCGATGCCGCGAAATTCGAAGGGCGTCGCGTTTTCGTACAGCGCGACAAGCACCTTCTGGGTGTACGAGGAAAAGGGATGACCGTAAAGTGCAGGCAGCATGCTCGACGTCTCCTGGGGCGTGGCTCACAGGTTAATGGGTCCGGGGCTGTTTCACCAGACGGACGCGTGTCCGGCGCCCCGCTGCGCGTTGCGCGCGAAAAGGAATACAGTGCATGACGGATCCCGGGGCAGTGGCCTCGGGCAGACACCAACAATACGGAGACAGGATGGATACGGCAGGCAAGCAGGGCGCCAGCGTGCGCGAACAGGTCGGCGAAACGGAATGGCAGGTCCGCAAGGATCTGGCGGCGCTTTACCGGCTGGTGGCGCTTTTCGGGTGGGACGATCTGATCTTCACGCACATCACGGCCAAGGTGCCGGGCACGGAGCATTTCCTCATCAATCCCTACGGCATGATGTTCGATGAAATCACCGCGTCCAGCCTGGTCAAGATCGACCTGCACGGCAACAAGGTGATGGAGTCCGAATACGACATCAACCCCGCGGGCTTCACCATCCATAGCTGTATCCATGCGGCCCGCAAGGACGCGATGTGCGTGCTGCACACGCATTCGATCAACGGGGTGGCCGTGTCGGCGCAGAAGGCCGGCCTGTTGCCGCTGTCGCAATTCGCGTTCATCGTGCTGCGCTCGCTCAGCTATCACGACTACGAGGGCCTGGCGCTCAACCCCGACGAGCAGCCGCGCCTGGTGCGCGACCTGGGCGCCAACAACTACCTCATCCTGCGCAATCACGGCCTCTTGACCGTCGGGCAGAGCATGGCGGAAGCCTTTCAGGCCATGCACCGCCTGGAAGCGGCCTGCATGGTGCAGGTGCGCGCGCAGGCGGGCGGCGAACTGACCCACATTCCGGCCGACATCCTGGCGCGCGCGGCGGTGGAGTCGCCCGCCGACCGTGCCCGCAAGGCCCAACTTGCGTGGCCGGGCCTGCTGCGCCGGCTGGACCGGCGCAATCCGGGGTATGCCGAGTAAGCGCGACTATTTTTTCGCGGTCGGGTCGGCGGACAGGAATTCCGTGCAGTCAGGCAGCGGCTTGGACGGCTCGTAGGACGATGTGCCCGGTTGCCACGCGTAGGTCACGGTGTAGCTGCACTGGCTGTCGGTCTGCGGCGCAAGCTGGGCCTGGGTCAGCGCGGGGCGCGTGCTGGAGTCCTCGTAGCGGCTGGCGCCCGCCGGCGAGCGCGTCGCCTGCGTCTTGACCTGCAGATCGGGCAGTTCCTTGCCCGGCACGGCCTTCAGCGACGCCTTGAACTCGTAGATGTCGCTGCACTGGCCGGCCCGCTTTTGCGGGTCGGCCTCGTTGAAGCACGCGCGGATCGACGCGTCGGCCGTGTACGGCATGACGAGCACCAGGCTGGCGCCGGTCTGTTCGCCCAGGTTGACGTCGTACAGATACAGGTCGCGGCGCGAGAAGCCGCCGCCTGAGAACGGCGTGGACGCCTCGAAGTCCGGCTCGGCCGGACCGACCACGCCCACCAGCGCCCGTTCTTCGCTTAGCCGGATCAGTTCCGGCCACACGGTGAAATCCTTGAAGTCCGGGATGTCGGGCGAATCCCAGAACCGGTAGTCGGCACGCAGGGTCCTGCTGGTGGCAAAGGGACCGTTTTCGCCGAATGCGCCATCCGTTTTGATGCCCACGCACCAGTCGGTCTGGGCGTTGCAGTACAGCTTGTTGTCCGCGTTGAGCTTCAAGGGCTCGGTATCGGGGGCGGCCATTGCCGCGGCGGGCAGGGCGGCGCAAAGCAGCAGGGCAAGCACTTTTGACACGATTCTTCCTTCTTGTGGGATGCGCGCGGGGCCGTATGTTACGGCCCCGCGCAACGCCCTCCGGGGGCGCGCCACATTTTGTAGGCAGTCGCACCGTTACGCGCGACCTGATGGTGTCAAAACATGAACAAACGTATCGGAGTCGACGCCGCCCGCTGCGGCGGCGTCAGTCGCGCACGGGGCCGTCGGGCGCATCGGACTCGACCAGCTGCGCCAGTTGCAGCAGCGACTCCTGCCAGCCCAGGTAGCACATCTCGGTCGGGATGACCTCGGGTATGCCTTCCTGCACGATGACCAGTTCCGTGCCGCACGACACTTGCCGCAGGGTGACGGTGGTGGTCATCTCGCCCGGCAGGTTGGGATCGTTGAAGCGGTCCGTGTAGCGGATCTTCTCGCCCGGAACCAGCTCCAGGTACTCACCGCCGAACGGCTCTTCGTGGCCGGTGGCAAAGTTGTGGAACGCCATCCTGTGGCGGCCGCCCACGCGCGCGTCCAGTTCCTGGACCGAGCAGGTGTAGCCATAGGGCGGAAGCCACTTGGCTATCGCATCGGGCTCGATGAAGGCGCGATAGACGCGTTCGGGGGTTGTGCGCAGGACGCGAAGGTGTCGTACGGTTCCGGTAGTCATGGTGTAGTCCGCCTTGAAGTGAGGGTGGGTGCATGACTACGACGAACCGCCAACACCCGGATCGACAAGCATTTTGCTGGGGATTTCCCTAGGTCGCGATGGGCTTTCCCATCAGGCCCGCAGCCGTTCGATGTAAGCCGACAGCGTCTCGGCGTGGCGCGCGTCGGCGCGCAGGCCGACATGCCCATCTGCCCGCACCGCCAGCAGCACCATGTCGGCCACGCCCAGGCGGTCCGCCGCGGCGGGATCCAGGTAAGCGTCCACCTCCGTAACCGCCTGGCTGGCGGTCAGGGCCACGACCACCTCGATGATGTGCCCGTCCGACAGCGCCTGCAGGTCGCGGCGCAGGTCCGACAGCGCTTGCTGCGCCGTGCCGGGTCCGCCAATCAGGAGGACCGTGTGGCCGCGCCGCTTGGCGTAGTCATGCAGCTTGCCCAATCCGCCAGTGGAATACCGCACGTCGATGTGGTCCGGCAGCCGCTGTCCCGGCCAGATGGCCTCGTGCCGGTCTCCCATGACGATCGGTGATCCGGCGTAGTCGATATCCAGTTCGGCTTCCGACACGGCCTCGCGATGCCGCGCCTCGGGGTTGCCGAAGGCAGCGCGGATAGCCCCGTCGCGCGCGCGCCGCGCCTGCTGGCCATGCGTCATCTGCGCGCTCTCGGCCGCATCGCCCGACGCCATCACCATGTCCGCCACCGGCCGCCGTTCCGCGTGATAGCTGTCCAGCAGCGCGGGCGAACAATGTCCCTGGCACACCAGCGCCAGCTTCCAGCCCAGGTTGAAGGCATCCTGCAGGCCGGTGTTCATGCCGTGCCCCTGCGCCGGGCTGCACGTGTGCGCGGCGTCGCCCGCCAGCAGCACGCGGCCCGAGCGGAACGCGCGCGCGACCTTGGTGTGGCATTCGAAGCGCGCCGGGTGCGAGACGTCGTCAAATTGCGCGCCGGGCAGGTAGCGCCGTAGCGTCGACAGCGCGTCCGCGACCAGGTCCGATTCTGCCGAGCTGGGCCGCAGGTAGACGCGCCAACGCTCGCCCGGCAGGGCGGTCAGAATGACGGGAATCTCGTCCAGGTAGGCGTAATTTGCCTCGAAGGCCTCTGGCCAGTCTCGGATGGCGGCGTCGAACACGGCCCAAGGCTGGTTGATGTCGTGGCCGTCCTGCGCGATGCCGGTCAGCATCCGCACGGTGCTGTGATGCCCGTCGCATCCAACGACCCATTGCGCCAGCACCTGCGACAGCTTGCCGCCGCGCTCCACCGTGGCCAGCACGCCGTCTTCCCGTTCCTGCAATCCCACCAGCTTCGTGGCGCGCGTGACCTTGCCGCCCAGCCGCTCCAGATGGTCGGCCAGCACGGTTTCGGTGACTTCTTCCGAGATGCCGATGTTGAAGGGATAGCGGCTGCCAGCAAGTTCCAGGTCGATCACGCCCAGCTCGCTGCCGTTTGCATGAATGCGGGCGCGCCGCTGTTTCACGCCCGCGGCCAGCAGGGGATCGACGATGCCCAGCGTATCCAGGATTTCCAGGGAACGCGGATGTACGACGGTGGCGCGGTCCCAGTCCAGCGGACGTTCGTGCGCATCGATCAGCAGGCAGTCGACGCCGCGGCGCTGCAGTTCGGCGGCGGTCAAGAGGCCGGCCGGGCCCGCGCCCACGACCAGGACGGTTATCGGGATCACCATGATTTGCCCTTGGAAATGGGGTCCTCGTGTCCTGCCGCATGGGATGCAGCCTGCCCGGCAGTCGGAAGCAGCGCGGTCCCGCCGAACGAGCCGGTAGCCCGGCAAGGGCGGCCTGTTGCGCCGCTCGTGCCCATTCGCGTGATGCGAAATTAAAGCAGCGCGTTGCCGGCGTCAATCGCCTTTCGGTCTATTACTATTTGGGCCATGAGCCAGCGCAAGACACCTTCGAAGCCGGGCCCCGATGCCTGCATCCGCGTGCGAGGCGCGCGGGAACACAATCTGAAGAACGTCGACGTCAGCATCCCGCGCGACGCGCTCGTCGTGTTCGCCGGCGTGTCCGGGTCGGGCAAATCCTCGCTCGCGTTCGGCACCCTGTATGCCGAAGCGCAGCGCCGCTACCTGGAATCGCTGTCGCCCTATGCCCGCCGCCTGATCGATCAGGTGGGCGTGCCCGACGTCGACGCCATCGACGGCCTGCCGCCCGCAGTGGCTCTGCAACAGCAGCGCGGCACGCCCAACGTGCGCTCCACGGTGGGCAGCGTGACGACCCTGTCGAGCATGCTGCGCATGCTGTACTCGCGTGCCGGCACGTATCCCGCGCGCCAGCCCATGCTGTATGCCGAGGACTTTTCCCCGAACACGCCGCAGGGCGCCTGCCCGCATTGCCACGGCCTGGGGTATGTGTACGACGTGACCGAGGCGTCCATGGTGCCGGACCCGTCGCTGTCCATTCGCGAGCGGGCCATTGCCTCGTGGCCGCCCGCCTGGCATGGCCAGAACCTGCGCGACATCCTGGTGACGTTGGGCTACGACGTGGACAAGCCGTGGCGCGACCTGCCCAAGAAGGATCGCGACTGGATCCTGTACACCGACGAGCAGCCCACCGTGCCCGTCTACGCCGGCTTCACGCCCGCCGAGACGCGCGCCGCGCTGCGCCGCAAGGCCGAGCCCAGCTACATGGGCACCTACACCGGCGCGCGCCGGTACGTCATGCACACGTTCGCCACCACGCAAAGCGCCATGATGAAAAAGCGCGTGGCCCGCTTCATGACCGGCGCGCCCTGCCCGGAATGCGGCGGCCGGCGTCTCAAGCGCGAGGCGTTGTCCGTGACCTTTGCGGGCCTGGACATCGGCAGCCTGTCGCAACTGCCGCTGGCCCGCATCGCCGAGATCCTGACGCCCGCCGCTGAAGGGCGCTTCGAAGAACAGGCCGGGACGGCGGGCACGACCCGCAGCAAGGCCGCCGGGGTGCGCGCCAACGCGCGCCGCGTGGCGGCGGGCGGGCTGTCGCATGCGGGCAGCAGCGACGTGCGCCGTACGCCGGACGCATCGCCCGAGAAACGCATTGCCGCGCAGCGCATCGCGCACGACCTGGTCGAGCGCATTGGCACGCTGCAGGCGCTGGGCCTGGGCTATCTGGCGATGGACCGGTCCACGCCGACGCTGTCGCCCGGCGAATTGCAGCGCTTGCGGCTGGCCACGCAGATCCGCTCCAACCTCTTTGGCGTGGTGTACGTGCTGGACGAGCCCTCGGCGGGCCTGCACCCTGCGGACGGCCAGGCGCTGCACCGCGCGCTGGACCAGCTCAAGGCGGGCGGCAACACGCTCTTCGTCGTGGAGCACGACCTGGACACGCTGCGCCGCGCCGATTGGCTGGTGGACGTGGGACCCGGCGCAGGCCAGCATGGCGGGCAGGTGCTGTACAGCGGTCCGCCAGACGGCCTGCGCAAGGTCAAGGAATCGGTCACGGCCAAATATCTGTTCGATGCCCGGCCCGCCAGCCGGCGCACGCCGCGCGAGCCCACCGGGTGGCTTGAGCTGCGCGGCATTCACCGCAACAACCTGCATGGCGTGGACGCGCGCTTTCCGCTGGGGGCATTCACGGCGGTGACGGGCGTGTCCGGGTCGGGAAAATCCAGTCTGGTCAGCCAGGCGCTGGTCGAACTGGTGGGTGAACATCTGGGCCAGGCGCTGCCCGCCGAGGAACCCGACAGCGACCTGCCACAGCCCGGCAACCTGCCGCGCACGACGGGCCGCCTCCATGCCGGCGCGCAAGCCATCAAGCGGCTGGTCAATGTGGACCAGAAGCCCATCGGCCGCACGCCGCGGTCCAACCTCGCCACGTATACCGGCCTCTTTGACCACGTGCGCAAGCTGTTTGCCGGCACCAAGGCCGCCCGGTCGCGGCGCTACGGCGCCGGCCGCTTTTCCTTCAACGTCGCGCAAGGGCGCTGCGAGACCTGCGAGGGCGAAGGCTTCGTCCACGTCGAATTGCTGTTCATGCCCAGCGTGTATGCGCCGTGCCCCACGTGCCACGGCAGCCGCTACAACGCCAAGACGCTCGAAGTCGAATGGAATGGCCGCAACATCGCGCAGGTGCTGGACATGACCGTGGACGAGGCACGCGCGTTCTTCAAGGACGAAGCCGTCGTGGCGCGTCCCCTGACGCTGCTCTCCGAAATCGGCCTGGGCTATCTGCGCCTGGGCCAGCCCGCCACGGAACTGTCCGGTGGCGAGGCGCAGCGCATCAAGCTGGCGACCGAGCTGCAACGCAGCCAGCGCGGCAACACGCTGTACGTCCTGGACGAGCCCACCACGGGCCTGCACGCGGCGGATGTGGACAAACTGATGACGCAATTGCACGGCCTGGTCGACGCCGGCAACACCGTGGTCGTGGTGGAACACGACCTGCGCGTGGTGGCGGGCAGCGACTGGATGCTGGACGTCGGACCCGGCGCCGGCGAGGCAGGCGGCGCGATCGTGGCAGCCGGCACGCCGCAGGCGGTCAGCCGCGGCAACGCCGGCGTCACGGCGCAGTTTCTGCGGCCTTTCTTCGATTGAGGAAACATGGCGGTCATCGACCGGCCCTGAACGCGGCTAGGGCTGCTGCCGCATTTCGTCGGCCAGCGTGTCCCGCATGCGCTCCATGCTTTCCTGGCCCACCTCGATCAAGCCGCCGCTCGGCTGGTCGATGTCCAGGATGAAGGTCAGCACCAGCGCGATCAGCGCGGCGAACATGCCGGTCGACACGGGCCGCCGCCGTCCGTACAGTCCGGTGCCGTAGGCGATGTAGGCCATCGAACCGGCGGCTACGATGAAGAGCAGGTAGTACACCGGCTCCGGCACGTGGTTTTCCAGCGCAACGCGCCGCTTCTCGTTGATCTGCGCCATGTCGTTGATGGCCTGGATGAACATGATGGTGGAGATGGTCGGCGGGTTCTCTGCCCGGGCCGCGACCGCCGCCCGGATCTGGCGTTCGATGCGGCGCGCGGTGGCGTTGGCGGCGGCAAAGCGCGGCGAATCCTGATCGGCCAGGTGGTAGTCCAGCGACGCCGAGGCGTATTCATGCAGCATCTTGGCCACCGCAGGCCGGTGTTCGGCGGGAATGAGCTGCGATCGCCAATAGGCGTTGCCGATGGCGTTGGCCTCTTCCAGCACCAGGTTCTTGCGCGTCTCGAAACGCGTGACCGACATGGCGAACGTAAACCCCAGCAGCAACGCCAACAGGCCGAGCAGCGCGGTCTGCAGCGCGGTGATGTGCGTCTTGGCGGCCTCGTCGGCCGGCTTGCGCAGCCGGCGGCCGAGCCGGTAGGCAAGCTCGATGACGGCCAGGAAAATGATGAGCACGACGAAAAAGATGATGACTTCGTCAACTTCCCGCAGCATGCCGTCTTCCCCCGGTTTGGATGTGCGCATCAGCGTAAGCCGATTGCGCGGCGGCGGCAATCGGGCGTGGCCCTGACGCCCCGCCCGTCAGCGAAATGCCAACATCTTGGAGTAAGGTGTCGCTTCCCAACTTGAAGACCCCGCACGGAGCAGAACTTGAAATACCGCAAACTCGGCCGTACCGACCTGGACGTCAGCCTGATCGGGCTGGGCACCATGACCTGGGGCGAGCAGAACACTGAAGCGCAGGCGCACGAACAACTGGACTACGCGCTGGAGCGCGGCGTCAACCTGGTCGACGTGGCCGAAATGTACCCGGTGCCGCCCAAGCCCGAAACGCAGGGCCTGACTGAAACCTACATCGGCACGTGGCTGGCCAAGACGGGCCGCCGCAAAGACATCGTGCTGGCCAGCAAGGTCGCCGGCCCCGTGCGCGACCCCAAGCGTCCCGGCCACATCCGCGACGGCAAGACCTTCCTGGACCGCAAGAACCTGACCGAGGCGCTGGACGCCAGCCTGAAGCGGCTGCAGACGGACTACCTGGACCTGTATCAGCTCCATTGGCCCGACCGCACCACGGCCACGTTCGGCCAGCTGAACTACCCGTGGGTCGAAGACGAGCACACCGTGCCGATCGAGGAAACCCTGTCCGTGCTGCAGGACTTCGTGCGCGCCGGCAAGGTGCGTCACGTGGGCGTTTCCAACGAAACGCCGTGGGGCGTCAGCCAGTTCCTGCGCCACGCCGAAAACCAGAACCTGCCGCGCATCGCCTCGATCCAGAACGCCTACAGCCTGCTGAACCGAGTGTTCGAGATCGGCCTGTCGGAATTCACGCACCACGAAGGCGTGGGCCTGCTTGCGTATTCGCCGCTGGCGATGGGCATGCTCTGCGGCAAGTACCTGGACGGCGCCAAGCCGGCCGGCGCCCGCCTGACGGTCTTCTCGCGCTTCACCCGCTACAGCAACCCCCAGGCCGAAGCCGCCACGCGCGAATACGTGGAACTGGCCCGCGCACACGGCATCTCGCCGACGCACCTGGCGCTCGCCTGGGTCAACCAGCGCCCCTTCGTCACCAGCAACCTGATCGGCGCGACGTCGCTGGAACAGCTCAAGGAAAACATCGACAGCGTCGACGTGACCTTGCCGGCGGACGTGCTGGACGCGATCAATCAGATCCACGCGCGGCATCCGAATCCGGCGCCTTGAACGAGCAAGGCGAGCAAGGCGTGCAGGGCAGAAAGAACTCAATGCCCTGATCGGACGCTATTGATGTCCGCAGCGGTCTACGTGCAAAAGCTCACTTGCGAAAGCGGTGGGCTTTTTGCTTTGCATGAAGGGATGCCAATGCGTCAGGCCATTTTCGTGTTTATCTGATTCAAGCCGCTTTCTTCGGCGCTCAAACTCCGATGCATCAGCAATTGCCAGGAGCCATGATGACAGGGCGCCCGATCATTCGTGTAGGCGACAAGACCACCCATGGCGGCACGGTGATGGAGGGGTTTTCGTCCTACATCCAGATCGGCTGCGCCACGGTGGCAGGATTGCTTTGCGCGCTGACGCTGTTTTGGTATTTCTGCCGACCGGTCGTGGTTATTCACTATTCGGCTGCGGGAGGTTCCCCGATAGGCTATGTCTACGATACCGACGTGTACCTCGCTAGAAGAACGCTACACCCCGGTGAGTCGGCGATGTATTACACCGATTGGCATCACGCTTCCGACTACTGGACCTCGGTCAGCTTGCCAGCGGAAAGCGGGGATTATGTGGAAGTAAACGGCCCGTTCAGCCGAGTGGATGTGTACGTGGGTCCGGGTGCGAAGGTACAACGAACCACCATTCGACATGGCTTTTTTGCGCGGTTTAGCGAGCCAAGCGAACCCTGCGAGCCTACGGCGCACGAACCGAACGACAACGGTAGTCCGGGTAGATGAAGGCGATTAGCGCCGGTTACCCGGGGCGCGTTCTTCTGAAGCTATGTGCCGCCCTGTGTGCTTTATTGGCAACGCTATGCGCGAGTCTTATCCTTTGGGGTTTTCTGGCGCCTCCTGTTGTCGTTCACTACGCGCAAGACGCCGAAGCGCCGGTGCTGGTTTTCTTCAATGACAACGATCGCATCAGACGGGAGATCATGCATCCCGGCGAGTCAATCATCTTTCCGACCGCGATGTTCGCGTCGCCAAATTCATGGATCGATGTAAGCACGCCATCCGTCCATCTCAAAAGTCAGCAAATCCACGGCAAGTTCAGTCGCGTCGATGTGTGCATCGATGCGCAAGCACGGTTCAGCGCCCAGACAAGGCACGCGTATTTCGCGCGCTTCACGTCGCCAAGTGAGCCCTGCAAGGTTGCCGATCACGGCCGGCGATAGGCCGGCATTTCCCACAACTTTCCCGGCGCGAAGCCGTCCTGTTCCCCCTTCTTTGCATACCCCAGCGGATTCGCAATCACCCGGCAGCCGTCCTTCACGTAGTCCTGCGGACAGTGCAGATGTCCGTGTATCCACACGTCGGCCAGCGGCAGCAACCCATCCAGCGCGTTGCAAAATCCCGCTGTCCCCGGCGTGACCCCGTAGCGCGGATCGGCGCTGGCCAGGGTGGGCGCAAAGTGCGTGATCGCGACCGTCGTGCCGTCAAAGGGCACGCGCAACGCGGTGTCCAGCCATTGTTGGCAGGCCAGGCCCTGCTCACGCATCTGTTCGGCCATGAAGGGGGCGCCGTGGCGGCGCATTTCGGCCTTTTCCAGATAGAAATCCGCAGCCCGGAAAGCCTTGGCGCGTTTTTTCAGGACTTCCCCCAGCGCGTCGTCCGGCGCGGCAAGCGCGTCAAAGTCCGTCCACAGCGTCGTGCCCACGAACCGCACGCCGCCGATCACCGTGGTCTCCCGTTCCAGCCATTGGATGCCCAGGGTCTCGCACAGGTCGCGCAGGCGCTCATGCGTCTCGTCGAAATCCACGTTGTCGTATTCGTGGTTGCCCGGCACGAAGAGAACAGGCGTGGGCCAACCTTGGCGGGGCGAATAGTCGCCCAGGCCGAAATCGTCCCGCTCCAGCCGTGAGCCCTGGCGATACGAACCGATGTCGCCGGCCAGCACCAGCAGGTCGGCCCCGGGCGAAGGTTGTGCCACGAAGGTGGGATCGGTTTCAAGATGCAAATCGGAAAGCAATTGGATCTTCATGGGCCCTATCTTAGGCGACGAGCGGCGGCGCTGCGCCGGGCCGGCATCCGTGCGACACTTTCCCCCAGGCATTTGCCGACCTAACGGCAATCACCCACACCCACCACCCACCGGATACAGGAGGAACTCCCATGCGTATCGTGTTTGCCGCCGCAGCGCTCCTGCTTGCAGCGGGGGCGCAGGCCCAAGTGCTCAAGTGTGACCAGGCCTCGACCCAGACCGACATGAACCTGTGCGCGGACCAGGCCTATCGCAAGTCCGACGCCGACTTGAACGCCGCGTACAAGGAAGTGACCGAGCGTCTGAAAGACAGCAAGGCTGCCTTGACGCAATTGCAGGCCGCGCAGAAGGCGTGGCTCTTCTTTCGCGATGCCGAATGCGCGTTTTCGTCAGCAGGCGTTACGGGCGGCAGCGCGTATCCGATGGTGCTGAGCCAGTGCCTGGACAAGCTCACGCAGGCCCGCACCAAGGAATTGCGCGCGTACCTCGCGTGCGAGGAAGGCGACACCAGCTGCCCGGTACCCCGCAAGCCATGAGCGCTGCCAGGCAGACTGGCGGGGATCCGCTCAAGCCGGACGCCGGCACCCCGGACGCCGGTAGCCCCGACCCTGGCCTGATCGTCGACGAGCACGGCGTGCCGCGCTGCTTCTGGCAGCTGTCCATGCCGGACTATCACGATCATGAATGGGGCCGGCCCGTGGCGGACGACCGGCGGCTGTTCGAAAAGATCTGCCTGGAAGGCTTTCAGGCCGGCATGGCGTGGATCACCATCCTGCGCAAGCGCGATGCGTTCCGCGAGGCGTTCGACGATTTCGACATGGAACGCGTGGCGCGCTATACCGAGCGCGACGTGGAGCGCCTGATGGGCAATGCCGCCATCGTGCGCAACCGCGCCAAGATCGTGTCGGCCATCAACAACGCGCAGCGCGCGCGCGAACTGGCCGATGAAACCGGGTCGCTCGCCGGCTGGCTATGGTCGCACGAGCCGCAGCCGCAGACGCGTCCGGCGGCCGTGGACCGGCACTACTGGGACAACAATCCCACATCCGAGGCGTCGATCGAACTCTCGCGCGCGTTGAAGCGGCGCGGCTGGACGTTCGTCGGGCCAACCACCATCCACGCCTTCATGCAGGCCGTCGGGATGGTGAACGAGCACATGAGCGGCTGCGTCTGCCACGGGCAGATCGAGGCGGCTCGGGCGCGCTTCCGGCGACCCGGCTGAATCAACGCGCCGCAACGCCGGCCCGCGCCCGCGCAAGCGCGCGGAGCACCGGAAAGGCGTCAGACCACGCTGATCCGCAGTTCAGCCAGCAGCGCCGCCGCCTGGGTCTTGGAGATGGTGGCGCCCGCCAGCCGCGCGGCGGCCGTCAGATCCAGACCGCCCAGATCGGCCTCGCGCAGGTCCGCGCCTTCGAAGTGAACGTTTTTCAGGGTGGCGTTGCGCAGGCTGCCGCCGTGAAAGACCGTCTCGCGGAAATCGCTGCCCGATAGGTCCGCGTCCGAGAAATCGAGCTGGAGCAGGTTGCACTTGCGAAACGACACGCCGCGCAGCAGGGCGCCGACCAGCAGGCATTCCTCGAGCGACCACCCCAGGCACGCGATGCCATCGAAATCCGAACCCGTGAGCTTGCATGCCCGCAAGCGCGCGCTGGCCAGCCGCGCACGGCGCCAGTTGGCATTGTTCAGGTCGCAGTTCTGGAAGGAGGCCTCGCTGGCGTCGGCCGAGGCGAAATTGGCCGACCCGCCCCGGCAGCGCAGCCATTGCGTGTCGGTCAGGTCTGCACCTTGGAAGGAGGCGCCGGCGATCGCGCAGCCGCTGAATTGAAAGCCGCGCAGGTCCAGGCGCGAAAAGTCCGCCTCCTGGAAGTCGCAATCCACGAATGACAGCGGGACGCCCGGGGCAGCCTCGATCAGGGCCTGCATCGCCTTGCGGTCGATGTCCTGGCTCTCGATCGGTGGCGGTACGGTTTGCGTCATGCGGATCAGGCCGACGCGTCGGACTGCATGCGTCCCAGGATGAATCCGTCCACGGCGCTGGTGCGGCCGCGCCACAGGGTCGGCTGTCCAGCAATGGGCGTGCCGTCAGCGGTGAAGAACAGCGCGTCGGCCAGGTGGATGTAGTTGGGCAGCGGGTCGACGGGCTGCGGCAGGCGGAACACATCGCCCAGCTCGGCCAGCGAAGCGTGCACGGTCTGGCGCGTGTCATCGTCCATCGACGCCAGCGAGCCCGAAAAGCTGGCGGCGAAGGTGTCGAAGTACTCGGCGCCCGAAACGATCGAGCCGGACACCAGCATGCCGCCCATCTGCAAGGTCACGCCAATGCTTTCGATCTGGCTGCCGTTGTTGACCAGGTTGACCAGGAACTGCAGGAAGGCGTCCGCGGTGGGTGCGGCGGCAGCAGGCTGGCTGGCGGCGGAGGGGTCGATGCTCATGAGAGGGATCTCTGAAAGGTTTGCAAGAGGCACAAGATACTCGAAGGACGCTGAAAATGGTCGCGCGGCAATCCCGCGAGAAGCGGGCCGTTCGGGCGCCTGACCGGGCCTTCCGGGGCGGCGTCCGGCGAGTATGTTGGCACCCTGACCGCCATTCCCTTTGGAGCCTCCATGAGTAGCGTGAATTTCCTGGGTATCAATGCCGGCGCCGGCCAACCCGCGTCCGCCCGCAACGCCAACGCCACTGCCGGCGAGGGCTTTCGCGCGGCGTTCGCCGACGCCACCGAGCGCAACCGTTCGGCCATGGGCCGTGGCGTCTCGGGTGCGGCGCAATCCGCGCCGTCGCAGGCCGAGCAGGAGTTCATGGACTACGCCGCGATGTCGATCGAGGACAAGATGTTCTACGCGGCCTTGGCAAGCCTGGGCATTTCCAAGGAAGAGTACGACGCCATGTCTGCCGCCGAACGCCTGGAAGTCGCCCAGAAGGTGTCCCTGGCAATGCAGCAGCTAGCCAAGGCCGAAAATACGAAGGAAGTGCTCTGAGGTCCTGACGGCCCAATGCGAAAAGGCCCGCCTGCGCGGGCCTTTTTCACATCACCATCCCCAGCAGGTGCCCGCCGCCGGCTTGCCGCAGGTGCGGTAATTCACCGCGAACCACAGCTTGCCCGCGCCGCGCGGCGTGCGGTCTGACGTCTTGACGTCGTTGCGCGGCAGTTCTTCCAAGGTGTCGCGCGCGGTCTTGGTGGGCGAGCCGCTGGCCGCGTTGGGCGCCAGCACGATGCGGCCCAGGCTGGCGGCATCGCGGTCCTCGAACACGATATCCGTGTCGTTCAACGCGCTCATCTTCAACGAGGCATCGCGCACGGCGGCGGCGTAGCTGTCGCTGGCGCCGGTCGGCAGGATGTCCTTGTTCAGCGTGCTGACCGCCAGGATCTCGGCGGGCGTGGCCGGCGCCTGCATCTTGTACTGATCCAACCCGGGCAGTTGGCCCGCCGCGGCCTGCCGGCGCAGCCAGTCGCCCCACAGGAATTCCGCGAACTCGGGCAGGTTGCCGTTGCTGTAGGCGATGTCGCGGGTGAAGTACACCAGCGAGCGATAGCGGTCTTCCTGCATGCCGCCGGGTTCCTGCGCATGGGACAGCCCCAGGCGCGTGGGCAGCTGGTCGACGGTGATGGGCTGATTCTGCCCGTCGCGCAGCCACGCGCGGCGCTCGTCCACCAGGCGTTGCCAGAAGGCGGCCGCGGTCGTCAGGTCGCTGTAGTTGGCGTCGACCTTCACCCACACCGGCAGCTTGGGGCCGCCGTCAAAGATCTCGCGCAGCGACGAGAACGTATGGTGGCCGTCGGTCAGGTACAGGTTGCCGTCCCAGCCCACCACCACCGTCTTCAGGTTGGCCGTGTTCGTGCCGGGCGCGTCCAGGCAGGCGAACGTGTCGGGCTGGTCCAGGCGGGCGGCGCGGGCCTCGGCGATGCTCTGGAACTTCTGCGCGCGCTCGGCGCCGCCCACGTCTTCGCAGTAATCGTCGAACTTCTTGCCGACTGTGCGGTTCAGGTAATCCAGCTGCAGCACCGGATCGGCCGCCCAGGTGGCGCGGTCAAAATCGCCCTGCCAGCGGCCCAGCTTGTAATAGATCTGGTCATAGCCGATCGCGGCCTGGGTGGGGTGCAGTTCCTCGATGCGGACCTGGATCACGTCGCCCGGCTTGGTCTGCAGGTAGGCCGTATTGCGCGGGGGCGTCTCAGGTTGCGGTTCCGGGGCGGGCGTCTGCGGCGGCGCCGGGGTTTCGGCGACAGGCGGCTGGACGGCGTCATCGTCATCGTCGCCGCCGCCATTGCAGGCGGCCAGGGCCAGCGGCAGCAACGCCAGGGCCAGCGCGCGGGCAAGGCGCGTTTGCGGACGGAATACGGGCGAGAACGCGGAAGGGGAACGAGAAGGCATGACAGTTCGTGGGGGGCTGCGATCAGTGAGGGAGGCCGATCATGCCGGACGCGTGTTTCCTGCGCATTGCACGTCACCATGAATCTGACCGAGCATAGCTTGCACGGCCCGCAGCAGGGAGATAATGGCAGCGCGCCCGGCGCAGGACCGTGGCGCGATACCGGAAAAACCAGGGAGGCTGCCGGCAATGGCTTATATCAACTTCTGGCGCATCTGCTTCGCGCTGACGCTCAGTGCAATCGGCTTCGGTGCGGCGGCGGACGACCGGGGCGCGCAACTGCTGGAGGCGTCCGGCAAGGGCGACACGGCGCGTGTGCGCCAATTGCTGGCCGCAGGCGCGCCGCTCGAGGCGCGGGACGGGCAGGGCAACACGCCGCTCCTGCGCGCCACGCAGGGCAACCACGAAGCGGCCGCGGCGGCGCTGATCCAGGCTGGCGCGGACGTGAACGCCAAGAACGGCATGCAGGACAGCGCCTATCTATTGGCGGGCGCGCAGGGGTATCGCGAGATCCTGGAACTGACGCTGACGCACGGCGCGGACCTGAAAAGCACCAACCGCTACGGCGGCACGGCGCTGATACCTGCCTGCGAGCGGGGCCATGTCGAGGTCGTCAAACGTCTGCTTCAGGCCGGGGTGGATCCGAACCATGTCAACCGGTTGGGTTGGACCGGGCTGCTGGAAGCCATCATCCTGAGTGACGGGGGACCACGCCATCAGGCCATCGTGGCGCTGCTGATAGAGGGGGGCGCGGACGTGAATCTGCCGGACAAGGACGGCCGCACGCCGTTGCAGCACGCCCGCCAGCGCGGGCAGACAGAGATCGTCCAGATGCTGGAGCGCGCCCGGGCGCGGTAGCGGCCCGGGCGGCGGGGTGGGCCGGCGCCGCGCAGGCGGACCGGCCCGGCACACGCTTAGAACTGGTGGCGGATGCCCACGCCGGCGGCGGTGCTCTTGACGCCGTCGATGAACGCGTAGTCCGTGCCGTACGAACCATAGGCGTACAGGTTGGTGCGCTTGGACAGGTCGTAGGTGTAGCCCACGCTGTAGACGTTCATGTTGGCGTCGCCGCCCGTCAGCTTGTCGTTGGACGGGGCCACGTGCTGCCACGACGTGAACAGGCTGCCTGCTGCGCTGACGGGGATCGTTGCGCCCAGCATGTAGGAATTGGCCTTGAAACCGTCCACGAAGCGGTTGATGCCGAATTCATCGCTGAACGGCGTACCGGCCGGCAGGTCCTGGCCAACGAACCAGCCGTCCGTGGTGCGGCCGTAAGCGGCGGCCAGCTTGACGACTTCCAGGTCGTACGACGCGCCGATGGCGTACTGGCGCGGGGTGGCGCCGTTGTCGATGGTGCCGCGGTTGGAACCGTTCAGCTGGTCATACGTCAGCGTCACGTTCAGCGGACCTTGCACGTAGCGCAGGCCGGTCGTGATGCCGCGGGTGTTGTCGGCGGTCTTGAAGCCGGTCTGGTCCGTCGTGGTGTCGTCCACGCTGAACGAGTAGCCCACGGCGAATTCAAAGCCGTTCACCGACGGGGTGCGGTACATGACCATGTTGTCCCAGCGCATGGTGTTGGCCGCGCTGAACCCCAGGCCCAGGTTGGACTGGGTGTAGCTGGTGTAGAAGGGATCGATGTCGGCCAGGTAGTTGGAGCCGACGGTGGCCTGGCGGCCGAATTCGAGCGAGCCCCAGGCGTCGTTGGCCAGGCCGATGGTGGCTTGGCGGCCGAACAGGCGGCCCGACTGGCCGCGGCTGCCGTTGGCGGAGTCAAAGCCGCTTTCCAGCTTGAAGACGGCGCGCAGGCCGTCGCCCAGATCTTCGGATCCGCGCAGGCCCCAGCGGGAGCCGGCCTGGATGCCGTTGATCATGCCGACTTTGGAACCACTGTAGCCATCGCCCTTGATCTTGTTGTAGCCGAGGCCGGTGTCGATGACACCGTAGAGGGTGACTGACGGTTCTGCCTGGGCAACGCCTGCGAAAGAGGCCAGCATTGCCGCGGCGAGCAGCGTCTTTTTCATCCGGAAAACTCCTGTGTTGCAGTTGAAGAAAAAGCAAAAGGAACACGGCGCCAAGCATCAACCCGGCGGTGTTCCTCGGGGCATAGTGTAGAACAATGCGTTAATTGTCGTTATCCGCCGTCAATTTTTGCCAAAATTCGAAGTTGTTCTAGTGGCGCACGCGCCCGAAACCTGCGCAGGCGGATCGGGGCCGGATTGACCTGGATCCGTCATAGTGGCATCTTGCCCAAAACCCGAATCTTGGAACCCTCGTCTTGGAATTTCCCCAGCCGCTCGTCACCGTCGACGCCGTCCTTCTCACCCTGCGCGAATCCGGCCTGGAAGTCGCGCTGCACCAGCGCGACCGCGAGCCCTTCCAGGGCGCGATGGCGCTGCCTGGCGGCGTGGTGCACGCCGACGAGGACGCGTCCACCGAAGACAGCATCCGGCGCGTGTTGCGGGAAAAGACCGGTTTCGAGCCGCGCTACCTTGAGCAGCTGCAGGTGTTTTCGGGCATGGATCGAGACCCCCGGCAATGGTCGCTGTCGGTGGCCTACGTGGCCCTGGTGCCCGCCGCCGAACTGGCCGCCGCCACGCGCGCCGAGTTCCGCTTTGTCAGCGTGGACGCGCTGCCGCCGCTGGCGTTCGACCACGCCGCCATCGTCCGGGCGGCCGTGGACCGCCTGCGCAGCAAGTCCACCTATTCCACGCTGCCGTTCTTCCTGTTGCCCAAGCGCTTCACGCTGACTCAGCTGCAGCACACCTACGAGGCGATCCTGCAGACCCGGCTCGAGAAGTCCAATTTCCGCCGCAAGATGGAAGCGTGGGGCGCGCTGGAGGCCACCGACGAGCAGGTCGGCGGCGCGCAGCGGCCGGCGCGCCTGTACCGGCTGAAGGACTTCACGTTTTTCGACCGCAGCGTCGGGTGATGCATGAGCGCGCCCATTCAAACGCAAAGATAGTTGCACAACGACAATAAGTAGGCTTATACTGGCGTCACTTAGTTTTGAAATGCCACTAAGGGACGATCATGTTCACCATTACTGCGGTCATTGAAGGACAACGCCTGACCGATACGCCGGCAGCGTTCCGGTTTCCAGGCGGCGAAATGCAGGTCACCATTCCGGCCGGGCTGCGCGAGCAGGCGGACGCCGCCCGCGAATTTCGCATCCATGCCTTGTTGAAGTCGGCCGACGACGTGATGCAGTTGTTGCTGTTGACCGATGCCCTGCGCCGCCTGAATCCTGCCGTGCCGGTGCACCTGGACATGCCTTATGTGCCGTATGCCCGCCAGGACCGCGTGTGCAACCCGGGCGAGGCGCTGGGCGCCGCGGTGTTCTGCAAGCTGATCAACGACCAGCAGTACGCCACCGTCACCATCGTCGAACCCCACAGCGACGTCACGCCGGCGCTGCTCGCGCGGGTTCGGGTCGTCGATGCCGCCGCCTTCCTGAAAAAGGCGCTGGCCGCCCCGGCCTTTGCGCAAGGCGTCACGCTGATGGCGCCGGACGCCGGCGCCCGCAAGCGGGTGCAGGCGCTGGCCAAGGCGCTGGGCGTGGCGGATGTGCGCTACGCGGAAAAGGTCCGCGATCCGCAGACCGGCCGCATTACTGAAACCCGCGTGCCCGACGATATCCCGGCCCAGCCGGTGCTGGTGGTCGACGACATCTGCGACGGCGGACGCACGTTCCTGGAACTGGCCGCCGCCCTGCGCGGCAAGACCCGCCAGCCGCTTTACCTGTATGTCACGCACGGCATCTTCAGCAAGGGTCTGACCGAACTGAAGGCCAACTACGCCGAGATTTTCACCGCCTACGACTGGACTCGCACCGAAGACGCCCCTGTGCCGGGCGCCGCCGCAGCCGTCCTGGTCAACTAAGCAGCCAAGAAGGAAAACGCCATGAATGCCCCCGACACCCTGGCCCCCGCGCTCAAGAACGGCCTGAATCCCTTTCTGCAGGCGGATTTCTACAAGACCGGCCACCCTTTCCAGTACCCCAAGGGCACCAACAAGATCCTTGCCAACTTCACGCCGCGTTCCGCGCGCCTGGCGCCGGTGCTGCCCGAACTGTTCGACGAGAAGATCGTCTGGTTCGGCCTGCAGGGCTTCATCAAGGAAATCCTGATCGGGCTTTTCAACCGCGAGTTCTTCGGCAAGCCGGCCGCGACGGCGGTGCGCCAGTACCAGCGCCGCGTGGACAACGCGCTGGGCAAGGGCGCGGTCACGGTGGACCACCTGCAGGCGCTGCACGACCTGGGCTACCTGCCGCTGGAAATCCGCTCGGTCCCCGAAGGCGCCCGCGTGGACATCCGCGTGCCGCCCGTCACCTTCATCAACACCCAGCCGGAATTCGCCTGGCTGGTGACCTACATCGAAACTCTGTTCAGCTGCGAATCCTGGAAGCCGTCCACGGTCGCCACCATCGCCTTCGAATACCGCAAGCTGCTGACCTACTTCGCGCAGCTGACCGGCAGCCCGATGGCGTTCGTGGACTGGCAGGGCCATGACTTCTCGATGCGCGGCATGGCCGGCTTGTACGACGCGCGCAAGTGCGGCGCGGGCCACCTGTTGTCCTTCACCGGCACTGACACGATCCCGGCCATCGATTACCTCGAAGACCTTTACCTCGCGGATTCGGATCGGGAACTCATCGGCGGCTCGGTGCCGGCGACCGAACACTCCGTGATGTGCCTGGGCAGCAAGGAAGGCGAGATCGAGACCATCCGCCGCCTGGTCAAGCAGGTCTATCCGGCGGGCATCGTGTCCGTGGTGTCGGACACCTGGGACTTCTGGCAGGTGGTCACGGATTTTGCCGCGGCACTCAAGTCCGAGATCATGAGCCGCGAGCCGGATGCGCTGGGCAACGCCAAGGTCGTGTTCCGCCCGGACTCGGGCGATCCCGTGAAGATCCTGACCGGCTACTTCTGCACCGATGTGCCGGGCGTAGACGACCGCGCTGCCTTGCAAGCGGCGCAAGCCGCGGGCTTTGAGGCCGTGCGCGATGCGGCCACCGGCAACTACTGGCTGCTGGGTGAAGACGCCAGCGCGCGGCAAGCCCTTCGCGCCGCCGAGGTGAAGGGCGCCGTGCAATGCCTGTGGGACACCTTTGGCGGGGTAGAGACCGAGCGCGGCTACAAGCTGCTGGATCCGCACGTCGGCCTGATCTACGGCGACTCCATCACGCTAACCCGGGCGCGCGACATCCTGGTGCGGCTGGAGCGCAAGGGCTTTGCCTCGGGCAACGTGGTGCTGGGCATCGGGTCATACACCTATCAGTACCTGACGCGCGACACCTTCGGCTGGGCGCTGAAGGCCACATACGCCGAAGTCAACGGCGAACCGCAGGAACTGGTCAAGGACCCGGTCACCGACTCCGGCGTGAAGAAGTCCGCCAAGGGACTGCTGCGCGTGGAAGAGACGCCAAGCGGCTACGTGCTGCACGATCAGCAGACGCCCGAGCAGGCGGCGGGCGGGGCGCTGGTGCCGGTGTTCCGCGACGGCGAGCTGCTGGTCGAACAAAGCTTGGCCCAGATCCGGGCGCGGCTGCAGGGATCGTGGGTGTGCCCCGAGGCGGGCAGCATCCGCTGGCCGGCCTGCTGATCCCGCCGGCGGTTGCACGGGAGATCAAACGACAACGGCGCCCCAAGCGGGCGCCGTTGTTGTTGGCGATACCGGTCTTCGTGGGGCAAGGTGTCAGACACCCATGTGGTGCCTGCTCAACTTGACGGTCGTTGCTGACGGGTGTCAGACACCTTGCAAGACACCTTGCAGTCGAGGCAGGCACCAAGCGGCAGATAAGGTGTCAGACACCCACTGCTCCGTTCCCCCAAGTTGACGACCATCTGCGCCGGGTGTCTGACACCGTCTTGGAAACAATAACGGCGCCTTGGGGGCGCCGTTGTGTTTGCGTGCCGGCGGATCAGCCCGGCCGGCGCGCGCGCTTTTCCTCGCGCACGAAGATCACCACGCCCACGATCACCATCAGCGCCAGCGCATACCAGGTGATGGCGTACGTCAGATGGTTGTTCGGAAAGTTGAGCATCGTCAGGCCGCCCACCGGTTCCCGCGCGGGATCCTTGCCGGGGCTGGACGCCGCATCCGCATCGATGAAGTAGGGCGCCACGTCGGTCAACCCGCGCGCCGCCGCGATGCCGGGCAGATCGCGCGAATACCAGAGGTTCGCGGCCGGGTCGTTGTTGCGCAGAAAGCCGCTGGCCGGCTCGCCCATGCGCAGCAGGCCCGTCACCTGGCCCGGGGCGGCGGGCTGGGCGGCATTGGCCGGGTCCTTGCGCCAAGCCGGCAGCACGAAGCCGCGGTTGACCAGCACGGTGCCGCCGTCCGCCAATTGCAGCGGCGTCATGACCCAATAGCCGCTGCCCAGTTCGGTCGCGGCCTGCACCAGCGTCTGCTTGTCGAAGTGGTACGTGCCGGCGGCGGTGACGTGGCGGTATTCCGCGTTGTCCTGGGTCAATTGCGCCCATTCGCTTTTGCCGGGGCCGGGCGTGGCGGGCGCGTGGGCCCGCTGATCCACCTGCGCGATCAAGGCGCGCTTCCAGGCCAGCCGGTGCACCTGCCAGGTGCCCAGGGCGCAAAGCCCGGCAAAGAGGGCGACAGCCAGCAACCCCAGGATGACCAGGGTTGCCTTGCTGCGCGGATGTCGGGAGGTGTCGCGTGAAGAAATGTCTTTGACTGCTGCCATCAGGGCATCTTGCGCATGTCATGCGGGGACATGGGCATCATGTTGGAGTTCAAGTGATACATGATCCAGATGGATCCGCTGAGCGTGATCACGACCAGCACCAGCGTGAATATTAACGCCAACATGTTCCAGCCGCTTTCGGACTTGGTGTCCATGTGCAGGAAGTAGACGATGTGCACCACGATCTGCACGACGGCGAACGCCAGGATCACCAGGCCGGTGACGCGCGAGCTGTCGATGACCCGGTCCATCACCAGCCAGAACGGGATCGCCGTCAGGATGGCCGCCAGCACGAAGCCGGTCATGTAGCTCTTGAAGGTGCCGTGGGCGGCGGCGTCGTCATCGTCATGGTGGCCATCGTGATGATCGTGGCCGTGATGGCCGCCGTGGCCGGTGTCAGCCAGGTTATCCATGTGCGACGTCATGGCAGCACTCCCATCAGGTACACAAAGGTGAACACGCCCACCCAGATCAGGTCCAGGAAGTGCCAGAACATCGACAGGCACATCAGGCGGCGGCGGTTTTCCGGGATCAGGCCGTGCAGGCGGACCTGCAGCATCAGTGTCACCAGCCACACGATGCCGAAGGTGACGTGCAGCCCGTGCGTGCCGACCAGCGTAAAGAAGGCCGACAGGAAGGCGCTGCGCTGCGGGCCCGCGCCCTGGTGGATCAGGTGCCAGAATTCGTAGATTTCCAGCGACAAAAAGCCCAGGCCCAGGATGCCGGTGACCGCCAGCCACAATTGCGTGGCGCCGATGCGGTTGCGCCGCATTTCCAGCATGGCAAAGCCGTACGTAATGGACGACAGCAGCAGCAGCGTCGTGTTCACCGCCACCAGCGGCAGGTCGAACAGGTCCGCGCCGGACGGCCCGGCCGCGAAGCTGCGGCCCAGCACGCCGTAGACCGCGAACAGGCACGCGAAGATGAGGCAGTCGCTCATCAGGTAGATCCAGAATCCGAGCAGCGTGCCGTTCTTGGGATGGTGTTCGCCAGGAACGTAGAAGACCGGTTCCTGGGCCGGCGCGGCGCCGCCGGGCATGGGGTGGGCGAGGGTATCAGACATGTTGCGCTAGCAGCCTTGTGCGGGCGTCTTCCGTGGCGACGACCTGTTCGGCCGGCACGTAGTAGTCGCGCTTGTAGTTGAAGGTATGGATGATCGACACCAGGATCAGCGCGGCAAACGCCAGCACCACCAGCGGCCACATGTGCCAGATCAGCGCAAAGCCCAGCACCACGCTGATCCCGGCCAGCACGATGCCCGCCCACGTGTTCTTCGGCATGTGAATCGGAATGAAGCCCTGCTGCGGACGCTGGTAGCCGTGCTGCTTCATCTGCCACCAGGCGTCCAGGTCATGCACGCGTGGCGTGAACGCAAAGTTGTACACGGGCGGGGGCGACGACGTGGACCATTCGAGCGTGCGGCCATCCCACGGATCGCCGGTGGTGTCGCGCAACTGGTCGCGGCGGCGGTAGCTGACCACGAGCTGGATGATGAAGCTGGCGATGCCGCATGCGATCAGCAGCGCGCCAAAGGCCGCGATCTGGAACCAGATCTGCAGCGACATGTCCTCGAAGTGGTTCACGCGGCGTGTCACGCCCATCAGGCCCAGCACGTAAAGCGGCATGAAGGCCACGTAAAAGCCCACCAGCCAGAACCAGAACGAGCATTTGCCCCAGAACGGATCGAGCTTGTAGCCGAACGCCTTGGGGAACCAGTAGGTGATGCCGGCCATCAGTCCGAACAGCACGCCGCCGATGATCACGTTGTGAAAGTGCGCAATCAGGAACAGGCTGTTGTGCAGCGCAAAGTCGGCGGGCGGCACGGCCAGCAGCACGCCCGTCATGCCGCCGATCACGAAGGTGACCATGAACCCGAGCGTCCACAGCATCGGTACTTCGAACCGGATGCGCCCGCGATACATGGTGAACAGCCAGTTGAAGATCTTGGCGCCGGTCGGGATCGAGATGATCATTGTCGTGATCCCGAAGAACGAGTTCACGCTGGCGCCGGACCCCATGGTGAAGAAGTGGTGCAGCCACACCAGGTACGACAGCACGGTGATCACGACCGTGGCGTACACCATGGATGCATAGCCGAAGAGGCGTTTGCGGCAATAGGTGGACACCACCTCGGAGAAGATGCCGAACGCCGGCAGGATCAGGATGTAGACCTCGGGGTGGCCCCAGATCCAGATCAGGTTCACGTACATCATGGCGTTGCCGCCAAAGTCCGCCGTGAAGAAATTGGTGCCGACATAGCGGTCCATGGACAGCAGGGCCAGCACTGCCGTCAACACCGGAAAGGCCGCCACGATCAGCACGTTGGTGCACAGCGCCGTCCACGTGAAGATGGGCATGCGCATCATCTTCATGCCGGGCGCGCGCATCTTCACGATGGTGACCAGCAAGTTCACCCCGGATAGCAATGTGCCCACCCCCGCTATCTGCAAGGCCCATATGTAGTAATCGACCCCGACATCCGGACTGTGCAGGATGCCGGATAACGGCGGATACGCCAGCCAGCCGGTGCGGGCAAATTCCCCGACGAACAGCGACATCATCACCAGGATCACGCCGCCGGCGGTCATCCAGAAGCTGAAGTTGTTCAGGAACGGAAACGCGACGTCGCGCGCACCGATCTGCAGCGGCACGATGTAGTTCATCAACCCCGTGACCAGCGGCATCGCCACGAAGAAGATCATGATGACGCCGTGCGCCGTGAAGATCTGGTCGTAATGGTGCGGCGGCAGGTAGCCGGTGGAATCGCCAAAGGCCACGGCCTGCTGCGCCCGCATCATGATGGCGTCGGCAAAGCCCCGCAGCAGCATCACGATGCCCAGGATCACGTACATGATGCCGATCTTCTTGTGGTCGATGCTGGTGAACCATTCGTGCCACAGGTAGCCCCACTTCTTGTAGTAAGTGACGGAGCCCAGCACGACGATGCCGACGATCGCCACCACGAAGAATGTGACCAGCAGGATGGGCTCGTGGTAAGGAATGGCGTCCCAGGTCAGACGGCCGAAGATCAGCTTGGTGAGGTCAGGTTGATCAGGCATCTCGATTCCAGCAAAAAGACCGCGTTTACATGGCGCACGTGCCGTGCCGAAAAACCTGCCGCGCTACAGCACCAGACCTTCGGAGGCCGTGCACATGGCGCCCACGTACTTGCGCGGCGGCATTTCGGTGAGCCCCAGGCGCTCGCGCGTCTGAGGATCCAGGGTAGTGAGGTTGTGCGCGCCCGGAATGCCGGCGCCGCCTTGGGCGTCGATGGCCATCGCGTCGCGCATGCACATGCGGTTGGGCTCGACGCAGCGGTTCACGATGGCGTCGAACAGGCCCGGCGCAACGGTGGCGTAAAGCTGCACCGGGTTGCGCTCGCTGGGTTGTTCAAGTTTCAGGTACGCCGCGCGGTCCAGTGTGGCTTGCGACTTACGCGCCTGCCCGACCCAGTCGTCAAAGCCTTTCTGGTCCAGGCCATGGAAGCGAAAGCGCATGCCGGAAAACCCCGAGCCGCTGTAGTTGGCGGACAGGCCCTCGTATTCGCCGGGGTGATTGATGACGGCGTGCAGCGTAGTCTGCATGCCGGGCATCGCGTAGATCTGGCCGGCCAACGCGGGCACGAAGAATGAATTCATCACCGATGACGAGGTGATCTTGAACTGGATGGGACGATCCACCGGCGCGGCCATTTCGTTTACCGCCGCCACGCCTTGCTCGGGATAGAGGAACAGCCACTTCCAGTCCAGCGCGACCACTTCGACCACCAGCGGCTTGGTGTTGGGCGGCACCTCGCGGCCTTCGGACAGGCGCGCCAGCGGGCGGTAGGGATCGAGCTGGTGGGTGCTGACCCACGTGAGTGCGCCGAGCGCGATGATGATGAGCAGCGGCGCAGCCCAGATCAGAAGCTCCAGCATGGTGGAGTGGTTCCAGTCGGGATCGTAGGCGGCGTCCTTGTTGCTGGCGCGATAGCGCCATGCGAACAGCAAGGTCAGGATGATCACCGGCACGATGATGATGAGCATCAGGCCGGTGGAGATGATGATCAGGTTGCGTTGTTGCACGGCCACGTCGCCCGACGGCGAGAGCAAGACCGCATTGCACCCGGCGAGCAGCGGCAGGGCGGCAAACAGGATCAATCCGCGAAGCCTTGCGAAGGACGACATAGTCATACCCCGAAACGTAACCGTGCGAAGTAAACGAAACACTACGCTGGAAGCCGCGAAAAATCTAGGGTAAAAAGAGCAAAAGTATGCACGGCCGCGCATGCGGAGGCGTCCTGGGCCGTAAGGCTTGCGGCGCGCGGCATGATGCGCGTACTGTCATGCAGGTGTGTTGCAAGATCGTAGACAAGGCGTATTCAGATCCTTTTTTTGCGAGCGAATCCATGTCGACCACCACGCAATATCCTGGTCATCCCTCTCCCGTTTCCGGACCTGGGGCGATCAGCGGCGGGACCAGCCACGCCAAGGTGGCGCCTGGTGAGATCGCCGTGGGCGTGGTGGTGGGACGCGCCTCGGAATACTTCGATTTCTTCGTATTCGGCATCGCCTGCGTTCTGGTTTTTCCGAAGGTGTTCTTTCCCTTCGAAGCCCCGCTGGAAGGCACGCTCTGGGCCTTCGTCATCTTCTCCTTTGCCTTCATCATGCGTCCCATCGGCACGGCCGTGTCGATGGCGATTCAGCGCCGTTGGGGCCGCGCCACCAAGCTGACCGTTGCCTTGTTCGTATTGGGCACGGCGACCGTGGGCATGGCGTTTCTGCCGGGCTATGAATCCATCGGCGTGCATGCGATCACCTTGCTTGCCGTGTTCCGCTGCCTGCAGGGGCTGGCGTTCGGCGGATCGTGGGACGGCCTGCCATCGCTGCTGGCGCTGAATGCGCCGCCCAATCGCCGCGGCTGGTATTCGATGATGGGACAGCTGGGCGCGCCAGTCGGCTTCATGGTGGCCAGCGCGCTTTTTCTTTATCTGCACGTGACGCTCACGCAGTCGGACTTTCTGGAGTGGGGCTGGCGCTATCCGTTCTTCGTGGCGTTTGCCATCAACGTGGTGGCGCTGTTTGCGCGGCTGCGGCTGGTCGTGACCGAGGAATACACGCAGCTGCTTGAAGAAGGCGAACTCGAACCCATCAGCATCCGCGAGATCGTCAGCCAGCAAGGCTACAACCTCTTCATCGGCGCCTTCGCCGCGCTGGCCAGCTATGCGCTGTTTCACCTCGTCACCGTTTTTCCGCTGTCGTGGATCGCTGTCAGCGGCACGCAACAGATTTCGGATGTGCTGATCGTGCAGATCATTGGATCGGTGATCGGCATCCTGGGCACGATCGCCTCCGGATGGCTGGCCGACCGCATCGGCCGGCGCACGACGCTGGGGCTGCTGGCCATGCTGATCGGCGTGTTTGCGGTGGTGTCGCCCTGGCTGCTGGGCGGTGGCCCGAAGGCGCAGGACGCGTTCATTCTGATCGGCTTCGCGTTGCTGGGACTGTCCTACGGCCAGGCGTCGGGCACGGTCACCGCCAACTTCACGCGCCGGTTCCGCTATACCGGCGCGGCGCTGACGTCCGACATGGCATGGCTGGTCGGCGCGGCGTTCGCGCCGGTGGTGGCACTGGGCCTGTCCGCGCGATTCGGGCTGGTGGCGGTCAGCGTGTACCTGCTGTCGGGCGTGGCGTGCACGCTGCTGGCGCTGCGGATCAACAAGGTGCTTGAGACGCGCGATTGAATGGGTGCTGCGGTTTCGCAGCGGTGTCTGACACCCTGGGGAGACGGTCTCGGGTTTGCCGCGGTGTGCATAGGGTGTCAGACACCTTTCAGACCTTCCAGACGGTTCAGCCCAGATACCCTTCCAGCACATTCGCCACGTTGATGCCCACGTCCGCGACCGCATAGCCGCCCTCCATCGTGAACACCACGGGCAGCCCCAGCCCAGCCAGCATCTGACCGACCTGCAGATAGTCGGCGCTCTTCAATTTGAACTTCGAAATCGGATCGCCTTCGTAGGTGTCCACGCCCAGCGCGACGACCAGCGCGTCGGCCTTGAACGCGCGCACGGCGTCTATCCCCTGCTGCAAGGCGGCCGTCCAGGCCGCGAAGTCGCTGCCGGCGGGCAGCGGCAGGTTCAGGTTGCAGCCCTGGCCCGCGCCTTCGCCGCGCTCGTCTGCATAGCCCAGATAGAACGGATACTCGGTGGTCGGATCGCCGTGGACCGACACGGTGAGCACGTCGCCACGGTTGTAGAAGATGCTTTGCGTGCCGTTGCCATGGTGATAATCCACGTCCAGCACGGCCACGCGCTGTGCGCCCGCGTCGCGCAGCGCCTGCGCCGCCAGGGCCGCGTTGTTCAGGAAGCAATAGCCGCCAAAGAAGTCCGGACCGGCGTGATGGCCGGGCGGCCGGGTCAACGCCATTGCCGCGCGCAGGCCCTGGCCCTGGGATACGGCGCGCGCGGCGTCGATGGCGCAGGCGGCGCCCGCGGTGGCCGCTTCCCACGTGCCGGCCGTCAGCGGACAGCCGCTATCGAACGAGAACAGGCCCACGCGCGCCGCGAAATTGGTGGGCTCGATGTCGTGGCGAAATCCGCGCACCGGCCAGATCGACGGCAGCACGTCGATATCGGCATTGGCCGGATCCAGCGCCAGCCATTCGTTCCAGGCGCTTGCCAGAAAGTCCACATAACTCGGCGTGTGCACCCGTTTGATGAGATCCATGTCCGGGCTGCCGGGCACGCGCAGTTCGCCGATGCCGCGCTGGCGCAGCGCGTCCAGCACGAACGCCAGCCTTGCCGGCGTTTCATGGCAGGGCACCAGTTTGCCGCGGAACATTTCGTGGCGGCCGCTGTGTTTGTTGTGAACGGGGTTGTGGAAGATCAGCACGATGGGAAGTCCTGGATGGATCAGGCGGGCGGATGCGCCCTGATGGTTCGCCCTTATAGCGGCCGGAAAATATACAGCGCCACGGCGGGCAGTTCACGGAAAACGGAATAGAGGTCGCGCATTTCGAAAAATGCCGGATAGGAGCCGCCGACATCGGCCACGCCCTGGCGCTTGAGCGCGAGCATCGTGCGCGGCACATGGAAATACTGCGTCACGGCCAGGGCCCGTGTGTAGCCGTGTTCGCGCATGTAGGCGCTGGCGTGACGGGCGGTGGCCCACGCGTCCACCCCCGCACTGTCGACGACGATCTGGTCCGCGGGCACGCCGCGCGCCAGCAGGTAGTCGCGCATGGCGGCGGCTTCGTCCGTGCCGGCCGGATCCACGCCGCCGCTGACGAACAGAATGCGGCATTGCGAGGCGGCATAGCAGTCGTAGGCGCGGTCCAGCCGCGCGGCCAGGCGCGGCGAGGGCTGGCCGCCGGGTTCGACCTTGTTGCCCAGCACGACGGCCACGTCCGCGTGGCGTGCGCCGGTCACCAGGCCAGTCGCGGCCAGGGCAAAGGCCGCCAGCAGCACCAGCGCGGCCAGAATCATCACGGCGCGAGTCGCAAATCGGTAGATCGAAAATGTCATGGCGTATGCCGGAGGGAAGGCGAGGGCAGGAGCTTACGGCAAAGGGCGTCGAGGTCTCGTTTGTCGTAATGAGAATCATGATTGATAATGCGACCCTTTCCGCCTGCGATTTTCTGCTGCTCTCCATGTCCCGTCCACCGCCCTCCGAAAAAGGTTGGCTCGCGCATTACCGCGAGCTGATCGGGACGTGGACCCGGCGCAGCACGAGCCGGCACGACGCGGAGGATGCCGCGCAGGACGTCGTGGCCAATATGCTGCGCAATGGCGAATCCGCCGTGCTGGACCCGAAGGCCTACCTTTATGGCGCCAGCCAGAACCGTCTGAATGGCGAGTTCCGCCGACAGTCGCGGCGCGAGGTGCTGAGCCTGGATGCATTGTCGGATGCCGAGCATCCCGTCCAGGCGGATCCGGAGTCCTCGATACGCGCGGCGCAGCTTGCCGATGCGCTAAAGTCGGCGCTGGCCGAGCTGCCCCTCAAATGCCAGCAGGTGTTCCTATGGAACAAGCTCGAAGGCTACACCCAGGCCGAAATCGCCGAGAAACTCGGGTTGACGCAGAGCATGGTCGAAAAACACATGAAGCGCGCGCTGACCCATATCCATGACCGGTTGCAAGATCATGCCCCGCACTGATTCCCGCGTGGACGCCTCCCGCACGCCTGCGACGCCGCGCGACCAGGCGGCGCACTGGTTCGCGCGCGAGCGACTGGGCACGCTGGATGGGGCAGAACGTCGCGCGTTCGACGCGTGGCTGGCGGCGGACCCGGAACACGCGCGCCAGTACCGCGCGATGCAGGCCGTGTGGCGTGTCGCGGATAGCCTGCCGCAAGACGAGATGCGCGAGATCCTGGCGCGGTCCGACGAGGCGCCCGCCCGGCCAGGCCGCCGCAGGTTCGCCGTGGGGCTGTCGGCGGCCTGTGCCTTGACGCTTGCTGCCGGTGTGATTGCCCCGCGGCTGTGGTCGCCGTCGCCCGATTTCTCGCAATCGCTGGCGACCGCGCGGGGCGAGCGCAAGCGCGTGGCCTTGCCCGATGGCTCCCTCGTGGAGCTGAACACCGACACGCAATTGCGGGTCGCGCTGTACGCGGACCGGCGCGAGGTCGAACTGCTGGCGGGCGAGGCGTTGTTCACGGTCAGTCCGGACGCGGCGCGGCCCTTTACGGTGAATGCAGGGGCGGCACAGGTGCGGGTGACGGGTACGCGTTTCAATGTGCGGCGCGAGGGCGATGCCGTGGCGCTGGCGGTGGACGAGGGCAGCGTGGCGTTCTCCGCTGGCGCATGGTGGAACAGGACCACACGCCACCTGACGGCAGGCTACGCCGCGCGCTACGCGCCCGGCGGGCCCCTGGAAGCGCCGCACCAGGAAAACGTGGCGGCGATCACGGCCTGGCAGCGCGGCCGGCTCGTGTTCCGCGATACGCCGCTGGCACAGGTGGTGGCGGAGCTGAACCGCTACCTGCGCAATCCGTTGCGGATCGACGACCGCAAGCTTGCGCAACTGCGCGTGGCTGGCACCCTGCCTATCGACGAGCCCGAATCGGTGCTGGACGTGCTGCCTCACATCGCCCCGGTGATCGTGCTGTATCCGGCCGGGGGCGGCGCAGTCCTGGCGCCGCGCTAGCGCCGCTGCTGGCCACTCCCGCTTTCGGAAGCGAAGGGGCGATCGTCGGTGTTCAGAATTATTTTGTTTCAAATATTCTATCGAGAATCATTCCGGTTTTTTCCGGCTTGCGGCGTCTATCCGATGAAAGGGGTCGTACGCGAGATGCCGATCGACCCTGGAAGCAACCTTTGGCCAAGGGTGTCGGGCGCTCACAGCGCGGGCAGTTGTACCGGAATTTTCTTCTGATGATGGACAAGCAAGTTAAGCAGCGCGCAGCGGCGCGTAAGGCCGCAAGGCGCGGTGCGCACGGCGCGGGCGGCGCGCTGGCGATTTCCCTGGCACTGGCGTGGGGCGCCATGCCCAACGATGCGGTGGCGCAGACCGCGCCGGTGCAGATCAGCATCACGGCGCAGCCGCTGGGCGATGCCCTGCTGCAGTTGGGCGAGCAGGCGTCGCTGGTGATCTTCTATCTGCCCGAGACCGTGCGTGGCCGCACCGCGCCGGCGGTAGCGGGACAGTTGACGCCGGACGAGGCGCTGCGCCGGTTGCTCGCGGGCACCGGCATTGCCTTCCAGCGGGATGGCCGCAATGTATCCCTGACCGCGCCGTCCGGCGGCTCCGCGCAGCTCGAGCCGGTGACGGTGCATGGCGTGGCGGTGGGAACGGCGGACAGCTACGTCGCCCTGTCCAGCCAGAGCGGCAAGCTGGACGTGCCGCTGATCGAGACGCCGCGTTCGGTGTCGATCGTGACGCAGGAGCAGTTGAAGGTGCAGGCGCCGCGCAACCTGGAAAGCGCGCTGGCCTACACGCCCGGCGTGCAGACGGAGGTGTCGGGCTCGAGCGATGCGCGGATGACGGGCGCCGTCATTCGCGGCTTCAGCGACGGCAGCGCCTATTTCAAGGATGGCTTGAAGCAGCTGTCGACCGGCACCTATGCGTCCTGGAACGACAACATCGAAGAGCTCGACAGCATCGAAGTGCTGAAGGGGCCCGCGTCGGTGCTGTTCGGCCAGGGGCGGCCGGGCGGTGTCATCAACGTGGTCTCCAAGCGGCCCTCCGCGGATCACGTCAACAGCGTCGGCGCCAGCTACGGCACGTACAACCGCCGTCAGCTCACGGCAGACCTGGGTGGTGCTTTCGACGGCGAAGGAAAGGTGCTGTATCGCCTGAACGTGCTGGGCCGCGACAGCGACGGCCGCACGGACGGTTCGCGCGACGACCGGATATCCGTGGCGCCCTCGATCCTGTGGAACATCACGAACCAGACCCGGGTGACCCTGCTGGGCACATACTCCAAGGAGCGTGCGACGCCCAAGAGCTGGTGGCCCAATCTGTATACCTATCCGGAGATCGGCGACCTGCCGCTCAGCCGCACCGCGGGTGATCCGGATTTCGACCGCTTCGACCGCGACACGAAGTCCATCGGCTACGCCTTCGAGCACGACACGGACAACGGCTGGCGTCTGCGCCAGAACCTGCGCTATTCCGAGATCGACATCGACTACCGGCACATCTACGCGATGGACCTGCTGGATGACCGGCGCACGGTCACGCGCGGCAGCCTCGCCCAACGCACCAACGGCAAGACTTTCGCCGTGGACAGCCGCGCGTCTCGCGACTTCAAGTGGGGCGGCCTGCAGCACACCTTTGCGCTGGGCGTGGACTACCTGCGCTACAAGGAGAACGATGCGCTGGGCTTTGGCTGGGACGTGCCCAACCTGGACATCTATGCGCCGGTCTATGGCCAGAACATCGATTATCCCGAGCTGGACCCGTCGCGCACGGACCTGAAGCAGACCGGCATCTACACGCTGAACCAGCTCAAGTGGAACAATTGGGTCGGCAACGTGAGCCTGCGCCGCGACTTCGTGCGCACTACCCAGACCAGCATCACGCAACCGCGTATCAGCGACTCGGCCACCACCGGCAGCGTGGGCCTGCTCTATCTCTTTGACAACGGGGTGGCGCCGTACGTCAGCTATTCGACGGCGTTCGATCCGATCACGGGCAAGCAGTTCGACGGCACGGCGTTCAAGCCGCGCGAGGGCAAGCAGTATGAAGTCGGCGTGAAGTACCAGCCGCCCGGCACGGATGCGCTGTTGACCGCAGCCGTCTTCGACATCCGCCAGACCAATGTGACAACGCAGGATCCGGACCATCCGCGATTCAGCGTGCAGACGGGCGAGGTGCGTTCCACCGGCGTCGAACTGGAGGCCAAGTTTCCGCTCTCGCGTGAACTCAGCGTGATGGCCGGCTACGCCTACATCGACCCACGCACGACCAAGAGCAACCGCCTGCAGGACGTGGGCCGCCAACTCACGCAGACCGCGCGTCAGACGGCAAGCCTGTGGCTGGATTACCGGCCGCAGCAGGTTCAGGGCCTGATGCTGGGTGGCGGGTTGCGCTATCGCGGCAAGGCGCCGCTGAACACCGCGGCGGACGGCACCACGCAATACAACCCGGCCTTCACGCTGGCCGACGTTGCCATCGCCTATGAAACGCCGCGCTACCGCATCGCCCTGAACGTGAACAACGTATTCGACAAGCGTTACTACACCTACACGTTCCGCGGCATGGAGCGCGAGGCGATGCTGAGCATGAACTATTACTGGTAGAGGAAAAGGGGCGGGTGCGGCCCGCGCTTGCGGGTAAACGAGCAGTGCGCGTGGGCGGGCGGTCGTTCATCCTGGTTAGAATCCGGAAGATACCGTCCCGCGCCGTCGTGGCTGGCGCACCGTCCCCATGAACCTGCCGTTTCCCATCCGCCAAGAATGCCCTCCCGGCGCCTGTGTGTGCGACCGGGACCGGTTGCTGGCCAATCCGGCTTCCGACCTGCGCGTCCTGCGGCTGACCCGGGAAGAAGAAAAACGCCTGGTCGCGCGGCTGGAAAACATCACCAGCCTGGACGACCTGCGGGCCATGCAAGGCCGCATCCAGGCCCAGCTTGGCATCGTGATCCACATCACACCCAGCGAAAACGAGGTGCGGACCTCGCGCGGCATCTCGATTCAATTGGAAGAATTGCCCGGCCTGTGCCGCAAGACGCGGGCGTCGCTGCCCGCTGCGATTCGGCGCGGTTTCGACAACCGGCCCGAGATCGTCTATGCGCTCCTGAACGAGCGCGACCTCTTGAGCGGCACGTGATCGCGGTCAAGGACCGCGGTTAGTTCCCGCGAACGGCGGGGCAGGGCGCAAGCGGCACCACGTCCGCCGGCGCGCGCCCGGCGTCGGGTCGCGTGACGTCGCGTTTCTTGCCCGTGCGGGCGGGATAGATCAGCAGCACGGCGCTGCCGGGTTCCAGCTTGGGACTCTGCGCCGTGCCATAGGCCACCGTCCAGCCGCGCAAGGCCAGCGGCGCCAACGTGTATTGCAGGGCCGAGCCATGCGCGACGTGGGCGACCTTGCCTGCGTAGAGTTCCTGTTGGGGGGTGTCGACGCCGTCGATGGTCTGGTAGGTGGCGATGCTGACCAGCGCCGCGGATTCGCCAGGGCGCGCCAGCACGGCGGTCTTGTATTTGCCGGGCGGCACGTCCTGCAGGTTGACGGTGACCTGCGCGCCGCCCTGGCCGGCGGCATCCAGGTGCACGCCCACCACGTCGGCGTGCGAGAGCGTCCTGTCGCTGGTGTTGCGCACCCGCACGCTGTACTGCCCCGATGTTCCCGTCACGGTGCAGACCGCCACGCCGTGGGGAGACGCTGCCTGGGCGGACGCCGCGCCGGCGCAGGCCAGCAGCGCCGAAAACGGCAGGGTCAGGCAGCGGGTAGATCGAGACAGCACGGCACGCTCCGGGTAAGGGCAGCGTACCGGGCGGCGCGTTGCCTGCCCCCTTTTTACACCACTTGCCGCCCCGGGGCCTGCTGCTCGCGCTTGCCAGCCAGCCAGTGCAAGATCAGGGCAACCACCAGCAGGCCGGCCATGATGAAGCCCCAGAAGATCCAGCCGAGCACGGAGATCAGCGTGCCGAGGCTGCCTGCGAAGGGCAGCACCTGGTTAAGACCCTGCGCGGCCCAGACCAGGCCGCCCTGCAGCGATTCCAGCCATGCCGGATCCACCCAGGGGGCCGCCCAGGCCGGCGCAACCCATTGCGAGGTGTCGACGGCGGTGCCGGGCACCTGTGTCGTGGCAATGGTGGCCAGCACCCAGTCGGTCAGTTGCAGGGTCAGCGCCACCAGCCCGGTCCAGAGCGCCGCGAGGACGGCAAAAGCGAGCCAGATGATTTTCTTCATTGATGTGGTACTCCGATGACTCAAAAAGAACCGCCACGATAGCGGGGATTCTATTTCCGAAAAACCAGAGTGGATGTGACAAACATTAAGATAAAACCGAAGTTTTGGCCTGGGAGAGGATCTCACGGACCAGGGGATGGTGCTGGCCGCGGCGGTTGCGGATGGCGTGGATTTCCTCGTGCACGTCCTCGCAGCGCGCCAGCGGCCGCAGACCGCGCAACAGCGCGACGTCGTCCCCGCCCAGGCGGCTCAGGGGAAACACGCCCAGGCCCCGGGCCGCGAATACCGACATGAGCGCGCTGTCCTCGAATTCGCCCACCACGTTCGGATACACGTTCTGTTCGGCAAACCAGCGGTCCAGCGTCTGTCGCAGCACCGAGTGACCCGTGGGCAGCAGCACCGGCAGCCGCTCCAGGCAGCGCGGAAAATCCAGCGTGTCCGACTTGCGCACCAGCTTGGCGGGGCCGTACCAGTCCACGGGCGAGGACACCAGGCGGTCGCTGGTCAGCCGCAGGTTGGGGTTGGCGGGGGCGCCCTGGCCGGCCAGCACCAGATCCAGGTGATGCCGCGCCAGCTCGCCCAGCAGCTCCTCTACTTCGCCTTCATGGCAGGTCAGGTGCAGATCGGGCGTGTGCAGCACGGGGCCCAGCAAGGCGTGGGCCGCCAGCTTGGAGATGCCGTCCGACAGGCCCACCGACAGCCGCACGACGGGCTTGGTGGCGGCCGCGCGCACTTCCTGCGGCAGCACTTGCCCGATCTGGAAGATTTCCTCGGCGCGGGCGAACGCCGCCTGGCCGGCGTCGGTCAGCGCCACGCCACGCCCGGCTGGCTTTAGCAACTGATGGCCCAGGTTTTTTTCCAGTTCCCGGACCTGGGCGCTGATCGTCTGGATGGCCATGTCCAGGCGCTCGGCGGCGCGGGAAAACCCGCCCTCCTTGGCAACCATCCAGAAGTAATACAGGTGGCGGTAGTTCAGCATGGATGTCGGCTCACTTCGGTTTTTTCGAACCTTAACTCACTTTCAGGCTGATTTCTCCATTCCAGGCACAGCGGGATCATGGGCACCTTCGAATCTAGCGGGGCAATCATGGACACTTTGATCACCTTCTTCAACGCCGATTTCCTTGGCACTCCAACCTGGAGCTGGCTGCTCTTCATCGGTATCGTCGTCAGCCTCCTGGCCTTTGACCTGGGCGTGCTGCACAAGGAAGACCGCGAGATCGGCGTGCGCGAAAGCCTGTTGCTGTCTGCCGGCTACATCACCGCGGCCGTGCTGTTCGGCGGCTGGGTCTGGTGGAACATGGGCGCGGAAAGCGGCATGGCCTACTACACGGGCTTCATGATCGAAAAATCGCTGTCCATGGACAATGTGTTCGTGATCGCGCTGATCTTCAGCTTCTTTGCGATCCCGCGCCAGTATCAGCACCGGGTGTTGTTCTGGGGCATCCTGGGCGTGATCGTGCTGCGCGCCACCATGATCGGCCTGGGTGCCGCGCTGGTCAGCAACTTCGGCTGGCTGCTGTATCTGTTCGGCGCGTTCCTGGTGTTCACGGGCATCAAGATGTGGATGATCGCGGACCAGACGCCTGACATCGCCACGAATCCGATCCTGAAGTTCCTGAAGCGTCACATGCGAGTCACGGACGACCTGCGCGGCAACGCGTTCATGGTGACCGAGGTTGACCCGGCCACGTCCAAGAAGGTGCGTTACGCGACGCCGCTGCTGCTGGCGCTGGTGCTGATCGAGTTTGTCGACCTGGTGTTTGCCGTGGACTCGGTGCCCGCGATCTTCGCCATCACGACCGACCCGTTCATCGTGTACACGAGCAACATCTTCGCGATCCTGGGCCTGCGTGCGCTGTACTTTGCCCTGGCGGCGATGATCCACCGCTTCCATTACCTGAAGTACGCGCTGGCTCTGGTCCTGGTGTTCATCGGCACGAAGATCTTCCTGGTCGGTTTCATCGGCAAGGTGCCTCCCGCGATTTCGCTGGGCGTGACCTTCAGCCTGATCCTTGGCGGCGTGCTGTTCTCGCTGTGGAAAACCCGCTCGGATGAACTGAAGCCGCAGTAATCCTGGCGTCCCGCCTTCCAACCGCCCGCCGGCGACAACCGGCGGGCTTTTTTATGGCGGCCTTTTTGTGCAGTCCATATGCAGCCGATATGGCAAGCGACGCCACGATGAATTTGTCAGCGGAAAAGGCGAGGCGTACAGTCGGCGCTACCCCCATCGCCACGCAAGGAACGATCATGAACAGCTGGTCCGCCAAGCAGTATTCCGCCTTTGAAAACGAGCGTACCCGCCCGGTGCGGGACCTGGTGGCGGCCCTGCCCAATCTGCTCGTCAAGCGCGCCGTGGACCTGGGCTGCGGGCCGGGAAATTCCACCGAAGTGCTGGCCAGCCGCTATCCGGACGCCGAGATCTCGGGCATGGACAGCTCGCAGGACATGATCGATGCGGCGCGCAAGCGCTTGCCGGCGCTGTCGTTCGAACTGGCCGACATCGCCACGTGGAATCCGCCGCAGCGTTACGACGTGATCCTTGCCAACGCCGCGCTGCAATGGGTGCCCGACCACGAGACGCTGTACCCCGCGCTGGTGGCCAAGCTGGCCCCCGGCGGCAGCCTGGCGGTGCAAACGCCCGACAACCTGGAAGAACCCGCGCATCGTCTGGCCAGGCAGGTGGCGGGCGAGGCGCCCTGGGCGGCCAAGACGGGCGGCGTCAAGCATCCGCCGCGTCACAGCGCGGCCTGGTATTACGAACTTCTCAAGCCGCATTGCGGCACGCTGGACGTGTGGCGCACGACCTACCACCATCCGCTCGCGGGCGCCGCCGCCGTGGTCGAGTGGTTCAAGGGGACGGCCTTGCGGCCCTATCTGGACAAGCTGGATGCCGCCGAGCAGGCCAGTTTCCTGGCGCGCTATCAGTCGTTGATCGAGCAGGCCTATCCGGCGCTGGCCGACGGCACCGTGCTGCTGCCATTTCCCCGCCTGTTCATCGTGGCCGGTTCCAGACAGGCGTAGCCCGCGCGCGCGTTCATGGCGGCGTGGCCTGCGGGTCGCTCTTGTCCGCGAAGTAACGCGCGGGCGTCTTGCCCAGCGTCTTCTTGAACATCGTGATGAAGGCGCTGACCGACTCGTAGCCCAGGTCTTCGGCCGTGCGCTGCACCGACACGCCCGCCGACAGCCGTTGCAGCGCCAGGATGATGTGCAGCTGCTGGCGCCAGCGGCCGAAGCTCATGCCGACCTCCTGCTGCACCAGCCGTGCCAGCGTGCGTTCGCTCATGGCGACGCGCTTGCCCCACTGTGCGACGGTGCTGCGGTCCGCCGGATCCGCGTTCAACGCGCCGGCGATTTCGCGCAGGCGCGGATGATCCGAGATGGGCAGGTGCAGGTGCTCGGTGGGCATCTGCGATAGCTGGTCCATCAGCACGTCGGCCAGTCTGCGGTTGGCGGGCGCCGCCGCGTCGGCAGGCGCCAGGTTGGCCAGGTGCACGACCAGTTCGCGCACCAGCGGGGTGATGGCCAGCGTGCAGCATGCCGTGGGCAGGCGCGGCGCGTCGGCCGGCACGAACAGGAAGCAGACGCGGCCATTGGCCGTGACCCGGTTGCTGTGCGGCACGCCGCCGGGGATCCAGACCGCACACTGCGGCGGCACCATCCACAGGCCTTGCGGCACCGAGCAGGTGACGCCGCCGCGCAGCGCCAGGACAAGCTGGCCCATGTGATGCCGGTGCGTCGGCGATTCGTTGTCCTGCTCGGCCGCATGCACGGGCATGGCGAACGCCCATTGCGTGGCGGAATCGGGATCGAAGGGGGCGGGCGGCGTGTCGGGCGTGCGCATGGGCGTCGGCGCTGCAAAGGGGGAATGTGGCCGAATTGCGGGAAAGGTTGTCATTATCTCGAAATTCGGTAAGGCGCGCGGCGCGTAAGCTGGTGGCCTTTCCGTTTCCCTTTGCCGACGCCCGAGTGACCATGCACGTATCCCGTCCTTCGACGCCACCCAGCCGCCCGGCGCTGCTGATCCTGGGCATTCTCTGCATTGCGATGGCCCTGCGCGCGCCGTTCACCGGCGTGCCGCCGCTGATTGGCCTGATCCGCGCCGAGCTGGACCTGTCGTCCGCGGCGGCCGGCATGCTCATCACGCTGCCGCTGCTGGCCTTCGCGGGGGTGTCGCTGTTCGCCGCGGGGCTTGCGCGCCGGTTTGGCCTGGAGCGCACGCTCTTTGCGGCGATGCTGCTCGTCGCGGGGGGTATCGTGATCCGCACGATGGGCGCGGCGGTGGGGCTGTACGCGGGCACGGCCATCATCGGGGCGGGCATCGCGTTGGGCAACGTGCTGCTGCCCAGCCTGTTGAAGCGCGACTTCCCGCAGCGCCTGGCGGGGCTGACGTCGGCCTACGTGCTGACGATGGGTCTTGCGGCGGGACTGGCCTCGGCCGTTGCGATTCCGCTTGCCAATCTGCCCCTGGGCGGCTGGCGGTTTTCGACGCTGTGCATGCTGGCGCTGCCGTTGATCAGCCTCTTGTTGTGGCTGCCCCAGCTTGCGGGCCACACGCCGCCCGCCGCGACCACCGCCCACGCGCCGCACGGCGTGCGCCTGTGGCGTTCGCCGCTGGCCTGGCAGGTCACCGTGTTCCTGGGCATCAATTCTTTCGTGTTCTATGTGGCCGTGAGCTGGTTGCCCGCCATTTTGCGCGACGCGGGTTACTCGGCCGAACGCGCCGGATCGCTGCATGGATTCATGCAGCTCGCGTCCGCGGCGCCCGCATTGTTCATGGCGCCGCTACTGCGCCGGTTGAGGGACCAGCGGGTCGCGGCGTTCTGCGCGGCAGGCGCGTCGTGCGTCGCGTTCGCGGGCCTGATCGCGGCGCCCACGTGGGGCGCGTTGTGGATCGCGCTGCTGGGCCTGGGCACCGGCGCGGGCATCATCTTGGGCCTGGCGTTCGTGGGACTGCGCGCCAGCCATGCGCAGCAGGCCGCGGCGCTGTCGGGCATGGCGCAATGTGCCGGCTACCTGTTCGCCGCGACCGGCCCCGCGCTGGTTGGCGGCTTGCATGACAAGCTGGGCGGGTGGGGCGCCGCGTTGGGCGTGTGCGCGGCGTTGTGCGCCGTCATGGCGGTGACCGGGCTGTATGCGGGGCGCGCTATTCAGATTGGCCGGGCGGGCGCTTCCAAAGACGCACCAGCGTTTCCGGCGCATCGGCCTCCGGCACGTCAAAAGTGACCCGCGCGGTATCCGCGCCTTCGAATTCCACTTCCACGTGGAAGTAGCGCTGATCGCCGCCCGCGCCGGCGCTGCCGGGCATGGCTTTCGGGGCGGCATGCAGGATCGCGTCGCAGACCTCCTGCCGCACGCCAGGCGGGCAGGTGGCCATGTCGATACGGCGCGGCTGGGCAAGGCCGGGCAGGTATGCCAGGCCGCCCTCGCGGCTGAGGCGCACGAGCTGGGCAAGGTCGAGGGGCGGCAGTTCGATCATGGCAGCACGCCTACGGCCTTCCAGGCCTCGTCGATGGCGCGGCGCACGTCCGCTCCGTGTTTCTCGCCGGCGACCAGCAGCGTCAGGCCCGCAAAATCCTTGAACGCGGCATCGTGGCGCAGGCGCTTGTCGCACAGCGTGTCGTACCAGACGTGCCCCGCGCCGTTCCACGCATTGCCGTCCAGCGCCGTGGCGGCCAGATAGAACGCGCGGTTCGGAATCCCCGAGTTGATGTGCACGCCGCCGTTGTCGCGCGGCGTATCGACGTAGTCCCGCATGTGCGCGGGCTGGGGGTCCGTGCCCAGCACCGGATCGTCGTACGCGGTGCCCGGCTCGGCCATCGAGCGCAGCGCGCGCGCTTGCACGTTTTCCGTGAAGAGACCCTGGCCGACCAGCCAGTCCGCCTCCCGGGCCGTCTGCCCCAGCGAATACTGCTTGACCAGCGCGCCGAACACGTCGCACAGCGATTCGTTCAGCGCACCGGGCTGGCCTTGGTAGAGGAGGGCGGCCTCGGTGTCGATCACGCCATGGGTGAGCTCGTGGCCGATGATGTCGACCGCGACGGTGAAGCGGTTGAAGATCTCGCCGTCGCCATCGCCGAACACCATCTGCGCGCCGTTCCAGAAGGCGTTTTCGTAGTCCTCGCCGTAATGCACCGTGCCGATCAGCGGCAGGCCATGCGCGTCGATGGAGTGCCGCTTGTACACATTCCAGAAAAGCTTGTAGGTCGAGCCCAGATGCGCGTAGGCCTCGTCCACCGCGGGGTCGCCGCTGGGTCGTGCGCCTTCGGCGCGAACCAGCTTTCCGGGCAGTGTGGTGCCGTTGCCGGCGTCGTGCACGGCGCGGTCGGGCGTGCCCGCCGGCGCCACCTGGCGCGCCGGCGCGAGCGTTGCGCGAGGCGGCTGTCCCGCCATCTCGCGCAGGCTGCGCTGCTGCTGATCGATGATCATCGTCTTGACGGCAGGCATGCTGACGCGCGCATCGGTGTGCTGCGCAAGCCGGTCCAGCATGTACGGCGGGACCACTCCGATGAGGGGAGCGGACTCGGAAGGGCGGGGCATGGTCGGTCTCCGACAAGCGCGCCGGATGGGACCCCGGCGCGGTCCTGTTTAACGTAGCAGATGGGTGAACAGGGAGCCGTAACAGGATGCGGCGCGATGCGCCCCGGCAACGGGCGCGCCTCGACAGCGCCGCGCCGATCCGGTAGGGTCTTGCGCTTTCCTGTCATGCCGGACCCTTGCAATGCCGACTCCCGACTACCGCATCACTGCCCTGACGTTGACCGATACGCACGTGCTGTTGACGCTTGCAGACGGCCGCGAGGTCAGCGAGCCGATCCGGCGGCATATCCGCCTGCATGAGGCCACGCCCGAGGCGCGGCAGGCGTGGCAACTGGTGGATGACGGGCACGGCGTCGTGTGGCCCGCGCTGGCCGCGCCGGTGCCGCAGGGCATGCTCAACGTGCACGATCTGCTGTGGGACCTGCGATACGAGCAGGCCATGGCGGCGTTGCAGGCAGCCGGATGGAAGCTTGACCGCTTGTCGCCCACCGACCAGGAACTGGTTGCGCTGTGGCGGATGGAGGCCGACATCAACAATGGCGGCTTCATGCAGTTTCTGTGCAACTGGGGCGACGAGACCTGCCAGCTGGCCTTGCAGGCGCTGCGCAAGATCGGGGCCGTGCACATGCTGGACGTGCTCTCGCGCATGCGCGCGCTGATCGACCGTTTCGAGGCCTCGCCCGAGGTGGTGCAGCTCAACGATATCTACGGGGCGATGACCGAGGCGGAGCAGGAAGAGATGGAGACGCTGGACCACGCGTTCTGGGACTATCCCGATCCGCTGTCCCGCTTGGGATTGCGCTGGTACGGGGCGTAAATCAGCCGAAATTCCGCTGCGTGAAACGTTCGGAAACGTATCGCCACATTACGTTGACACCCGCCTGCGGCAGCGCGCCCGTTGCGGGCTAGAATCCCGTCCTTCTTTCCCGGGGGGGACGCTCGATGCGGTATTTCCTGATCTTGGTGGGGGCGGCGGTCATCGCCTATCTGCTCGCGCGCGGCATCGCAGCGGTGCTCTCGGACCGTAAACGCAAAAGAACAGACAGGGATTGGAAGTGAAGATGAAGCCGACAGATATCCAGATGGTCAAGACGATCGGCGCGGTCAAGCCGCGCAAACTGACATTCGCCATTGGCACCGCGCTCATCTTTCTGCTGATCCTGTTCATCGCGTTCGGCTCGTGGTTCCAGGTGGATCAGGGCGAGCGCGGCGTGGTGCTGCGCAACGGCAAGCTGGTGCGCGTGGCCGAACCCGGCCTGGATTTCAAGACGCCGTTCATCGACAACGTGATGACGGTGTCCGTGCGCGACCACACTTTCGTGTTTGAAAAGCTCGAGGCCTACAGCTATGACCAGCAGCCGGCCACGCTGCGCGTGTCGGTGACCTACCGCGTGCCGGCCGAGCACGTCGCAGAGCTTTATTCCGAATACGGCACCATCGCCAATCTGCAGATGCGCGTGCTCGAGCGCAAGACGCCGGACGCGGTGAAGAATGTGTTCGGCCAGTACACGGCCGTGCGCGCCATCCAGGAGCGCCAGAAGCTCGGCCTGGATGTGAACAACGCCGTCCTCAAGACGATGGAAGGTGCGCCGGTCCAGGTGGTGGGCGTTCAGATCGAGGAAGTGGGGTTCTCGCAGGCCTACGAGCATTCGATCGAACAGCGCATGCTGGCCCAGGTGCAGATCGAAACCACGCGCCAGCAAAAGGAAACGGCGATGATCACCGCCGAGATCCAGGTGGTCAAGGCCAAGGCCGAAGCCGACGCGCGCCGTCAGCAGTTCACCGCGGAAGCCGACGGCATCCGCATGCGCGGCGAAGCCGAGGCAGCCTCGATCCGCGCCAAGGCCGAGGCACTGGCCGCCAACACCAACCTCGTCAGCCTGAACGCCGTGGAAAAGTGGGATGGCGTGCTGCCGTCCACCCAGGTGCCGGGCGCGGCGCTGCCGTTCATCGGCATCAAATAGCCTTTGCTTCGGGCAGGTTCGCCGGCAGGGCAGGCCCTTCCTGCCGCCGGCGCGCGAAGTCCACGACATGCTCGCCGGACACCGCCTTGCTGTAGTACCAGCCCTGCACGATGATCTCCGCGCTGGACGCCAACGCGGACAACTGACCATCGGTTTCCACGCCCTCGACAATGATCTGCAGGTTCAATGCCTCGCAGAACCGCAAGAGGCCGCTCATCACCAGTGCGCCCCTCCACCGAGACCTGGCCCCGCGTCTGGTCCAGCACCTTGATCAACCTGTCCAGGTAAGCCGGCGAGGTCAGCGTGGCGCCGAACAGCAGGATCTCGTTGATGTTCAGGAGCGATACGGGATGCTTGGCAGCGCCAGTACCCGCAGCGAATCGCTGCGCGAGAACAGCAGGATCGCCACCACCAGCGACAACGTCGCACCCGAGCCGCCAATGAAGACGAAGGCGCCCAGCAGCGTGCCGTTCAGCGCATAGCACCTTCGTAGCCGGCGGCGACGCTGGTGGCGTTGAGCCGCGTGGCCTGGTCCAGCACGTCCATGATCGGCGCCATGGCGTGCGCGCCGTGGATGCCGAAAAACCAGAACATCGAATTCAACGCGGCCACGATCGCGCCGGCGCTGTACGGACTGTCCAGAGACGCCATGCTGAGCGGGATGTCGACCTGCGCCACCGCCGGGATCGAGAGCGCGGCAGACAACGCCGCCATCACCAGGCCGGCGGTCAGCAGGCCGGGGACGATCATGTTCAGCGAGTCGCGCACGTTCTCGCCGATAAGTCCGTCCGGCGCAAGCTGCGTCCAGCGGCGCCGGTGCAGCCAGGCCATCAGCGGCACGGCCGCGATCGGGATCACGATCGCGATGAACAGCGTGAGCGTGGACGCCGCGCGGGGGTAGGGCGCCAGCAGGCGTTCGGCGATGACAACGAGGCACAGGCACAGCAACGCGGTGGGCAGGTGCGGCAGCCGGTGGCGGATCGACAGCATGTAGCCGATGGCCGTGCCGGCCAGGAGCGGCATGACGGCGGACAGCGCGCCGTGCAGGTCGGCCAGGGCATCGGCAATGCCGCCCGGCAGGCCCAGCAGCCGGGCGCAGACGGACAGCACCAGGAACAGCGCGGACACCAGCAGGCAGGGCATGGCCCAAAGCAGGCCTTCGCGGATGGCGCGCAGGGAATTGGCGCTTGCCAAAGCGGCCAGCCGATCCCTCGGGTACTGCGGGAAGATCGATTTCGGCATTGCCGTCGTAGGGGCGCAGGGGGAGCGGGCGGCCCGTGTCCGTCCGGCGGGTAAAAATCCGTTGCCGCATGCTAGCGCCTGAAATCGGGCTTTAGCAATCCAAAAAAATGCGGTCGGCCTAGGGATTCCCCTCTGTCAATAATGCGTTGTCCCGGCTTTTTGACCGGGGACAAGTCTGGCCGGACGCTATACGATCGGAGGAACGCCGCTCTTTCGTAGACGGCGGCGCCTAGCGCACACGCTTCACCAGGAGGAGACCTGGATGTCTCAGTTGGATTGGACGCCCGGCGATACCGTGCCGGATCGTCAGGGTTATTACGAGACGCGGCTGGACACGGGCGGCACCGCGATTTCGCTGTACAGCGTATTGGGGTGGATGCCCGTGAAGACACCGGGCAACCTGGTGAGCTGGCGCGCCTTGCCCCCCGCCGTCGAGCGCCAGGAGGCCGAACGGCATCTGCAGGAGATCCGCGCCGCGCAGAGCCACGTGCCGATGGATTACTAGGCTGCGCGGCCAGACGGCTGCCGGCGGGCCACGCCTTGCAAAGACGAAAACCGCACTTATAATTGCGAATCATTTTCATCTTGTCTTTGCTCTCAGGCGGTGACGCCGGGCCGCACCGTCATGCCATCCTCCTCGTTTGCCTCTCATGCAGAGGTGCAGTCCGTTTACCAAGCCCATCACCAGTGGCTGCGTGGCGTGTTGCAACGCAAGCTGGGCAATGCGTCGGACGCGGCCGACCTGGCTCACGACACGTTCGAACGACTGATCTGCGCCAATGTCCGCGAACCGCTCAATGAGCCGCGCGCCTATCTGCGCACCATCGCCACGCGTCTGCTGATCGGCCGGGCACGCCGCGCCGCGCTGGAGGCCGCCTATGCCGAGACGCTGGCGCTGCAGCCCGTGGCGGTCGAGCCTTCGGTCGAGGCCCGCGCCCTGATTCTGGAGGCGCTTGCCGAGGTTTGCGAACTGCTGGACACCCTGCCCATGACCAGCCGCCGGATCTTCCTGATGGCGCAGATCGACGGCCTTTCCTATGCCGAGATCGGCAAGGCCCTGGGCCTGACGCCCAACGCCGTGCAGAAGTCGCTGGCGCGCGCGCTGGTGCACTGCTACACGGCCGTGTACGGCTGAGTCCCGGTTCCATGGACAACGCCAAGCTGCTGCGGCCGCACGCACCCGAGGCGGGCGCCATCGACCCCAAGGTGATCCGGCAAACGGCGGACTGGTGGGCGCGTCTGCGCGAAGATGTCAGCGCCGCAGACCGGGATCGCTTCGAGCAATGGCGTCGGGCGGCGCCCGCCCACGAGCTGGCTTGGCAGCGGCTTGGCGCATTGACGCGCGACGTGGCGGCGGGCGTGGCGCAGGCCGGGCCGTCGGTGGCGTCGCGCACCCTGGCGCAGGCGCCGCTGATCCAATCGCGTCGCACGGCGATTCGCCTGATGGTGGCGGCCGTTGGCATGGGCCTGGGCGGCTGGGCCATCAGCGAGCGTGAAACGATCCGCCAGTTGTCCGCGGACCTGCGCACCGGCACCGGTGAACGCCGGTCGGTGACGCTGCCCGACGGCACGCAGGTGCAGTTGAACGCAGGCACTGCGGTCGACCTGCGCTATACCGCCAGCCAACGCGAACTGGTGCTGCTGCAAGGCGAGATCCTGATCGAAACTGCGCCGGACGCGAATGGCCGGCCGTTCCGCGTACGCACGCGCGGCGGCGTGCTGACGCCGGTGGGCACACGCTTTGTGGTGCGCGATCTGGAAATGGGCCGCATGCGGGTGGCGGTGCTGCAAGGCGCGGTGGACGTGCGCGGCTTGGCGCCGGACGCGGCGCCGCGGCGCGTCCGGGCGGGCGAACAGGCGGAATTCACCGTGGACGGCGGCTTTGCGGCGCGGACGCTGGAACCGGGCGCGTCCGCTTGGCTTGACGGCATGCTGATCGCGAATGAAATGCCCTTATCGGAATTCCTGAATGAACTCGGACGCTACCGGCCGGGCCTGCTGCATTGCACCGGCGAGGCGGCCGGGCTGCGTGTGGTGGGCGCGTTCCCGCTGGCTGACACCGACAAGGTGCTGGCCATGCTTGAGGAAATCCTTCCGGTGCGGGTGCGCCGCTACACCCGCTACTGGGTGACGGTGAGCCGGACGTGAGCCGCCTCGTTGCAGGGCGATTCCCGGTGGCAGCGGGCTTTTTTGTAACCGCAACGGCGGATATCCCGATCTCGCGCTTCATGTAGGAAAAGCAGCCCGTGTCTTGAGGCTGCGCCGATCCTTCATGAGCCTGGGAACCCTTTCATGTCACCTCGTCCTGTCCGCGCCGCGAGCGCCGCGGCCCTTGTCCGTCCATCCCTGCGGCGCACGGCGCTGAGCATCGCATTGCGCCGTCTCGCGCCCTGGGTTGCGGCGGCCGTGTTGGCGCCAGCGCCGGTGCACGCCCAGACCCAGGCCCCGGCGCAGCGCACGGTGGCGTTCAGCATTCCCGCCGGTCCGCTGAGCGCGGCGCTCGGCACGTTTGGCGTGCAGGCGGGCGTGATGGTGGCGTCCGATCCCGGTCTGACGGCCGGCGCCATGACGCGGGGTCTGACGGGCACGTATGGCGTGCAGGCCGCGTTGGAACGCCTGCTGGCGGGCACGGGACTGCAGGCGGTGGCCCGCGCCGAGGGCGGATACCGCCTGCGGCAGGCGCCCGCCGAGACGACCGCGACACTGGCGCCCGTGATGGTGACGGGCACCTACAACACCACGACGGACGGGACGGGTTCGTATACGTCGCCAGCGGTCACCATCGGCAAGACGGCGCAGGCGCTGAAAGACATTCCGCAATCCATCACCGTGCTGACGCGCCAGCGGATGGACGACCAGGACATGACCAGCCTGCCCGACGCCGTCAACAACACGGCGGGCATGGTGGGCGTGCAGGGCGTGGGCGCCGGCGTCGCGATCAATTCCCGAGGTTTTCCCGTCGACCTCTTGCAATACGATGGCGTGTCCCTGCTGCGCAACAGCTACAGCCTGGGCAACTGGGAGCAGGACTCGCTGGTGTTCTATGACCGCGTGGAAATCCTGCGCGGCGCAGCCGGCCTGTTGCAAGGCGCGGGCAGCCCGGGCGGCGCGATCAACCTGGTGCGCAAGCGGGGTGGCGCGGAGCCGTCGGTGGTCGTGACGGGCAAGGCCGGGTCGTGGGATCACTATGGCTTGACGCTGGATGCAGGCGGCCCGCTCAATGAATCGGGCACGCTGCGCGGGCGGGTCGTGCTGGACGAGGATCGCAGCCATTCGTACATCGATTACGTGTGGGACAAGACGCGCAACCTGTATGCCGCGCTGGATTTCGACGTTACCGAGGCGACGACGGTAGGCCTTGGCGTGAGCAACCGGTACAGCCGGTCGCGGCCGATGTTCGTCGGTTATCCGCGGTTCGAAGACGGTGGCAGCATCGATCTGCCGCGCTCGACGTTCACCGGCTCGACCTGGAACCGCGCCACCAACGACCAGACCATCTTCAATGCCGACGTCACGCATCGCTTGAACGCATCGTGGCGTTTCAGGGTTGCCGGCGTGGCGATGGACGAAGACAACACGACCGTGCACCAGCGCGTTGCCGGGGCCGTACAGCGCGACGGCAGCGGTCTGAACTACGGCAACTTCGGCGTGGATTTCAAAAGCCGCCAGCGCGGGATGGACATGTCGGTGGCGGGCGACTTCGACGCTTGGGGCATGGCGCAGGAGGTGGTGGTTGGCGCCAACTATTCCAAGCTCACGACGAATGACCGGTTCACCCGTGCCTGGGAGAGCGGCGGCAATATCTTCGATCTTGATCACCACCGTCCATGGCAGGACATGGACTCCATCGCCCAGGCCAGCGGCTACGATTCGCGCAGCGCCTACGACATCCGGCAGAAGGGCGTCTATGGCACGTGGCGCGTCAAGCCCACCCAATCCCTGGCGCTGATCGGCGGCGGTCGCGTCGGCTGGTTCGATTACAGCTACAGCGGGGGCGGCGACACGACGACATCCTCCACGTCTGGCCGTTTCATTCCCTACGCCGGGATCGTGTATTCGCTGACCGACAACTGGTCGGTCTACGGCAGCTACACCACGGTGTTCGAGCCCCAGACCCAGCGCACCGTATCGGGCAGCCTGCTCAAGCCGATCGAGGGCAACAACTACGAGGTCGGCGTCAAGGGCGAACTGGCGGACGGCCGGGTCAACGCCCTGCTTGCGCTGTTCCGCTACGACCACAAGAACCGCGCCGTCAACGATTACGACGCCGGATTTGCCTGCAATGGCTGGTACTGCTCGCGCGCGGCCGGCAAGGTCCGCAGCCAGGGCGTGGAAGCCGAGATTTCCGGCGAGGTGGTCAAGGGGCTGGAACTGTATGCGGGCTATGCCTACAACACCACGAAGTTCCTGGAAGATCCGGACAACCAGGGCAAGGTCTTCAGCACCTGGACGCCCAAGCACATGCTGCGACTGTGGGCCAATTACAGGCTGCCGGGCGCGTTGAACCGCCTGAGCGTGGGCGCCGGCGTAAATACGCAGACCGCCACGATCAGTTCGGACCGTGCGTTCAAGCTGGCGGGATTCACAATCTGGAATGCGCGCGTGGGTTACCAGGCCACGCCGGAACTGAGCTTCGGCCTGAACGTGAACAACGTGTTCGACAAGAAGTATTACGTGCCTTCCTACAACACACTGTCCAGCAACAACTATTACGGCGAGCCGCGCAACGTGATGCTGACGGTGCGCTACGCGCCAAGGCTGTAAGGATGCGCGCGGCGGCTCGTGTATAACCGTCCTGGACGGCGCCACCGATGCGCGTCGTGCAAGGAGCTGATTTTGCGCGAGTTTGTTGCCACGTTCCTGGATGCCGGCCTGCTGGTGCTGGCGGTGCTGGCCTTCCTGTTGCCGGCGCTGTCGGCGCTGGCCCTGGTGCTGCGCGCAAAGGCCGGCAGGTTTCCCCGCCTGAACACGCCGGGCTGGCGCCGCGCAGGCATCCTTGTGCTGTGGCTGCCGTTCATCGTGATGGCCATTTATGGCGGCACGGCATGGTGGGCGGCCAGCGTTTATGACCGCTACTATTTCTTCGGCCTGCTGATCTGCTTTGCGTATCTGCTGTGCGCCATGCTGTTGTCGGCGGCCGGTCTGTTCTGGATCCGCACGACGCGGGGCCGGCACCCCTGAGCGCCGCCCCGTCAGCGCATCAACGCATGCACCTGGCTCGACAGGTCATCGAGCATGAAGGGTTTGAGCAGCACCGGCGCGTCGCTGGCCGGAACATTGGCGCCTTCGGCGCTTTCGCCGTAGCCGGTGATGAACAGCACCTTCATGCCGGGCCGCATCGCGCGGCCGGTTTCCGCCACGCGCCGGCCGTTCACGCCGCCCGGCAGCGCCAGGTCGCAGACCAGCAGATCGATCCGCGGCAGGGCGGTCAGTTGCCGCAGCGCGCTGGCGCCATCGGTGGCCTCGATCACGTCGTAGCCCATTTCCCTGAGCACTTCGGCCGTGACTTCGCGTACCGCGGGGTCGTCCTCGGCCAACAGGACCGTGCCGCCTTGCAGGACGCGGGGCGGCTGGGCCGCCGCCGCGACGGCCGAGGCCATGTCGATCTCGGCGCCGCCGTGGCGCGGGAAGAACAGGTCGATGTCGGTACCCTGGCCCGGTTGGGAACGCACCTGCACGTGCCCGCCCGATTGCCGGACGAAATCGTGCACCAGCGACAGGCCCAGGCCCGTGCCGCGGTCGGCCGGCTTGGTCGTGTAGAAGGGTTCGAACATGCGCTGCACGGTTTCCGCCGTCATGCCGCAGCCCGTGTCGGAGACGCGCAGCAGCACGTGATCGCCGGCCTGCAGGCCACGGTCGCTTGCGGCTTGCGCGTCCAGCGTGACGTTGCGCGTTTCGATGCGCAAGACGCCGCACGCGTCGAGGGCGTCGCGCGCGTTCAGGCACAGGTTCAGAAGGGCGTTCTCGAGCTGGTGCGAGTCGACCCAGACGGGCCACAACCGGGGCGCGCAGTCCATTTCCAGCGTGACGGCTGATCCGGCGCTGCGCGCGATCAACGCTTCCATGCCGGCGATGACTCCATTGATGTCCACCACCGTGCGCTCGAGCGGGTGGGTGCGCGAGAAGGTCAGCAGGCGCCGCGTCAGGACGGCCGCCTTTTCGGCGCCGCTTTTTGCCACGGCGATGTGGCGGTCGAGGTCGTCGGTGAGGCCGCGCGCAAGACGTTGCGAAAGCAGTTCCAGGCTGCCCGAAATCCCCGTCAGCAGGTTGTTGAAGTCGTGCGCGACGCCGCCGGTCATCTGGCCGATGGCTTCCATTTTCTGGCTCTGCCGCAGGGCCTTTTCCGTCAGGCGCAGCGCATCGGCCTGGGCCTTTTCGGCCTCGACCCGCGCGGTGGTCTCGATGACGGTGTCGATCATGCCGACGACCTTGCCGTGTTCGTCGTGGACCGGGCTATAGCAGAACGTGAAGTGCGCCAACTCCAGGCGGCCGTACCGCGCGAGCTCGACGGGATAGTCCTCGATGAAGGTGGCCTCGCCGGCAAAGGCGCGTTCGGCGATGGGGCCGATCTGGAACCAGGCTTCGCGCCAGACATCACTGAACGGGCGGCCCAATGCGTCGGGCTTGGCGCCCAGGATGGGCACGAAGGCGTCGTTGTAGATGGAGATCAGGTCCGGCCCCCACACCAGACAGGACGGGAACCGGGAAGACAGCACCATGCCCGCGGCAATGCGCAGGGAAGCGGACCAGGTGGAGAGGGGGCCGAGCGGGGTGGCCGACCAGTCATGGCTGGCGACCCGGGCGCCCATTTGCCCGCCGCTGGCAAGGAACTGAGGCATGGACGGGGCGTTCGGCATGGCACTCGTGGCTGTGGCGGGAAGGTGTCCGATTCTATCTCACCGACCCGAAGCACGCGCGGGTGCGGACGGCTCGTATAGAATAAAAACAATTCCTATTTGCATGAAAGCCGAGGTGCGCCTTGCCTGCGCCGCTAATCCCATCCGCCGACAACGTCACGAAGCTCTATCGCGAACACCACGGCTGGCTCTCGGCATGGCTGCGCAAGAAGCTGGGCAGTTCCTTCGATGCCGCCGATCTGGCGCACGACACGTTCGTGCGGCTGATGGCCGGCCGGCGCCGGGAAGACCCCGGCGCCGAGCCGCGCGCGCTGCTGGCCCACATCGCCAAGGGCCTGGTGGCGGACCATTGGCGCCGCCGGTCGGTCGAAGACGCCTACCTGGCCGCGGTCGCGCAAGTGCCGCCTGCAGAAGCCCCCTCGCCGGAGGCGCGCGCACTCATCCTGGAGACATTGCACGCCATCGACGCCGCCCTGCATGCGCTGCCGTCCCGCACTCGCGAGGTCTTCCTGCTGTCGCAGTTCGACGGCATGCGCTATGACGAGATCGCCCGGCAGCTTCGCGTGTCGCTCTCGACCGTAAAGCGCCATATGCAGGCTGCTTTCGCCGCCTGCCTGATCGCCTATCAGGCGGATGCGGCATGAACGCGGTCATCGACCCCGCCATCCTTAAAGAGGCGGCCGGCTGGCTGGTGCGCGTGCAGTCCGAGACGCTGTCGGCGGCGGATAGCGCGGCGCTGGACCGTTGGCGGGCGCGCAGCGCCGATCACGAAGCCGCGTGGCAACGCGCCGAGACGATGTTGCGCAGCTTCGGCCAGGTCCCGCCGCACATCGGCGGGCAGACGTTGCGCCAGGCGCACCGCGCCGGGCGCCGGCAGGCCGTGCGGGCGCTGGCCGGGTTGCTGGTGCTGGGACCGGCGGCCTGGATGGGCGCGCGCGAACTGCCCTGGCGCGAATGGCGCGCGGACCTGCGCACGGCCACGGGCGAGCAGCGCCGCATCGCGCTGGCCGACGGCACGCAGCTGGTGCTGAACACGGCCAGCGCCGTGGACGTCGACTACACCCCTGCCCAACGCGTGCTGTGGCTGCGCGCGGGAGAAATCCTGCTGACCACGGGGCAGGATCCCGCGCCCGTGCGGCGCCCCTTCCTTGTGCAGACGACCCAGGGCGTGCTGCGTGCGCTGGGAACGCGCTTCATGGTGCGCGACGAGGGCGCCCGCGTCCGCGTGGCGGTGTACGAGGGCGCGGTCGAGGTCCGGCCTGCCCGGGAAGGCGCAAACCCGTTGGTGCTGGCCGCGGGCGAACAGACCATCTTTTCCGCCGAGGGGGCCGCCGCGCCCGTCTCCGCCGATCCGCTGGCGGCATCGTGGGCGGACGGGATGCTGGCCGCGCGCAACTGGCGGCTGGCCGATCTGGTGGCCGAGCTGGGCCGCTACCGCCACGGCGTGCTGCGTTGCGATCCTGCGGTGGCGGGGCTTCGGGTGTCGGGGGCGTTCCCGTTGAACGACATCGACGCCAGCCTGCGCCTGCTGGAAAAGACGCTGCCGGTGCGGGTGAGCCAAGTGACGCCGTGGTGGATCACGGTCGCGCCGCGCGCTGCCGTTACACATTAATTGCCGATCGGCTGACACTTTTTTCCGCTTCGTCCGGTGTACCGGGTGAACCGCCGCGACATGCGCGCCACCCCATACCCACGAAGGATCGCTTGATGGTTTCCCGACTCTCCCGTCCGCCCCGCCTGCCGCGCGGCCTTGCTGTTCTGTCGCCAGCGGCGTCGCTTGTCCGGGCCGCCGGCCTTGGGCTGGCGCTGATTGCGGCCACGGGAACGCTGGCGCCGGCACACGCGGCCGAGCCCGCCGCTGCCGCCGCGCGCAAGTCCTACGCCATCGCGGCCGGACCGCTGGGCGACGTGCTGGCGCAGTTTGCCGCCACCGCGGGGGTGCCGCTGTCGTTCGATCCCGCCCTGGTGGCGGGCCAGCATAGCGAGGGCTTGCAGGGCGCGTACACCGTGCGCGAAGGGTTCGCCCGCCTGCTGTCGGGGTCGGGCTATGCGCTGGCGGAACAAGGCGGCGGCGCGTACTCGCTGCGCAAGCTGCCGGTGGCCGCCGGAGAGACCACCGTGCTGCCCGCGGTGACCGTGGCCGGGACAGGCGTGAGCCCGTCCGCGCTGCCCGCCGAATTTGCGGGCGGCCAGGTGGCGCGCGGGGCGCGTCTGGGCCTTCTGGGCAATCGCGACGTGATGGATACGCCGTTCAATGTCACCAGCTATACGTCGGAATTGCTGGCGAACCGTCAGGCCGTGACGCTGGCCGATGCGCTGACCGTCGAACCGTCGGTGCGCTTTACCGGCCAGATCGGCGGCGTGACCGACTCGTTCTACATCCGCGGCTTTCCAATCGGGGAAGGCAACCTCGGTGAAATCGCCTTCGACGGCGTCTACGGCGTGGCGCCCAACTACCACGTCTTCACCGACTACATCGAACGGGTGGAAGTGCTGAAAGGGCCCGCGGCGCTGCTGTACGGCATGTCGCCAAACAGCGGCGTGGGCGGTGTGATCAACATGGTGCCCAAACGCGCGCTGCCCGAGGACCTGACCCGCGTGTCGGCCGATTACGTCGGCGACTCGCAGTTCGGCGCCCGGGTCGACCTGAGCCGCCGGTTTGGCGACGCTGGCGAGTGGGGCGTGCGGGTCAACGGCATGCAACGGCAGGGCGATACGCCGCTGGACAACATGTCCTCGCGCACGGCCATCGGCGCGCTGTCGCTGGATTACCAGGGCGAACGGCTGCGCGCCTCGCTGGACCTGCTGACGCAGCACGAGAAGATCGACGCCCCGACGCGGCCGTTCCTGGTGGCGCCCGGGATTGCCGTGCCCCGCGCGGCGGACGGCCGCCGCAATGCCACGCAGCCGTGGGGATGGTGGAAGTCCGACGGCCAGTCGGCGCTCTTGCGCGTGGAGTACGACATCAGCGACCGGCTGACCGTCTTTGCGGACGCGGGCGGTTCGGACACCGCGGTCTCGCGCCTGTCGGACCAGACGCCCACCATCGTGAACGAGGCCGGCGACACGGTGGTGACGCCCAACAACTTCCGCTTCCAGGTCGACCGCAGCACCTACAACGCCGGGCTGCGCGCCAAACTGGACACGGGGCCGGTGCGCCACGCCGTCAGCTTCATGGGCAGCCTGTACAGCGACCGCAACAGCCAGGCCAGCGTGAACGGCACGCCGCTCACGTCCAACATCTACCGTCCGATCACCCGTCCCGAGCAGCATATTCCCGCACCGGCCAACGTGCCCAAGGTGTCCTCGTCCGATCTGTCCGGGCTGGCGCTGGCCGACACGCTCAGCATCCTGGACGAGCGCGCGCAACTGACGCTGGGCCTGCGCCACCAGCGCATCGAGTCACGCAACTTCAATGGCGCCACGGGCGTGCGCACCGTCAGCTACGACGAAAGCGCGACCACGCCGCTGGCGGGCCTGGTCATCAAGCCCTGGCACAACGTATCGCTTTACGCCAACTACATCGAAGGCCTGAGCAAGGGCGACGTGGCGCCCGCCACCGCCATCAATGCGGGAGAGGTCTTCAAGCCCTACAAGGCCAAGCAGAAGGAAGTGGGCGTCAAGGTGGAGCTGGACAGCGCGATGGTGACGCTGAGCGCCTTCGAGATCACCAAGCCCAGCGGGCAGCTTACGAACGGGGTGTATGCCGCCGACAGCGAGCAGCGCAACCGCGGGCTGGAGCTGAATGTGTCCGGCGAGCCGTTGCGCGGCCTGCGCCTCTTGGGCGGCGTGACGCTGCTGGATGCCGAGCTGACGCGCACCAGCAGCGCGGCCACGCTGGGCAACCGGCCGGTGGGCGTGCCGACCGTCGCGGTCAATCTGGGCGCCGAGTGGGATACGCCGTGGGTGACCGGGCTGACCTTGACGGGCGGCATGGTCTATACCGGCCGCGAATACATCAACCAGGCCAACACGCAGTCCGTGCCGTCGTGGACGACGTTCGACCTGGGCGCGCGCTATGCCCTGAAGGTGCAGGGCCGGGACGTCACGCTGCGCGCCAATGTGGTCAACGTGTTCAACCGCGCGTACTGGTCCGGCGTGGCGTCGTACGGCACGATCTCGCAAGGCGTGCCGCGCACCGTGATGCTGTCGGCGTCGATGGACTTCTAGGGGCCAGCGAACACCATGCATACCGGGCTGCCAACGGGCAGCGCGTAGTCGTCATGCGTCAGCGTCCCGCGCGCCGGATCGACGCGAAAGCGCTGCAGCGTGTCGCTGTCTTCGTTCAGCGCGAAGAGAAACCGGCCATCGGGCGACAGTGTGAAAAAGCGCGGCGTGCGGCCGTGGGTGCGGGCGTGCTGCACCGGTGCGAGCCGTCCGCTGGCCGGATCCACGCTGAACACCGCGATGCTGTCGCCGCCCCGGTTCGACGCATACAGATGCAGGCCGCCCGCGCCGAGCGCGATGCCGGCGGCGCGGCTGTTGCCGGTGTAGGTGTCGGGCAGGGTGGGCAGCACTTGAAAGGGTAGCAAGACCCCTTCCTGCACGGCGTACGCGGTGACGGTGTTGTCCAGTTCGTTGACGACATACAGCCATTGGCCGGAAGGATGAAAGACGGCGTGGCGCGGCCCCGCGCCCTCGCGCGTGGCGACGGCGCTGGCGGGCTGCGCGGCCAGGCCGCGCGCGTCGGCCGCATACAGAAAGACCCTGTCCAGTCCCTTGTCCGGCACCGCGACATACCGGCCCGAGGGGTCCAGCACGTTGAAATGCGGCTTGGAAAACGGCTGTTCCTTGCGGTGCGGGCCCGGCTCGCCGGCCAGCGGCACGGTCTGCGCCACGGCCTGCAACGCGCCGTCCGCCGCCACCGGCAGCACCGCCAGCGTGCCCGTCAGGTGGTTGGACACCATCAGGTAGCGGCCCGAGGGTCCCAACGCCAGATGCACGGGATTGCGGCCTTCGCATCCTTGCGTGTGCCACGGCGTCAGCGTGCCATCGCGCGGATCGCGGCGCAGGGCGCTGACCTCGCTGCTGTCGCCATGCACGGTGTAGAGCACGGCAAGGGTGGGGTGCGGCAACAGATACGACGGGTTGTGCAACCCGCCCACGACCTGTTTGAGCGTCAGCGTTCCCGCGCCGGGCGCGTAGTCGTACACGCTGATGCCCTCGCCGCGGGCGTTGCGTTCCCGGGTGGTCCGGGAGCCGATGTAGACATGCATGGCGCGAGCCTCTTTTCTGCCAGTTGAAAGCGGCCGCGCCCCGCGCGGCCTACGAAGTCAGGATGCCGCTGATGCGGGCCAGGTTGTCGAGCGTGCTGCGCAGATGGGCGGCCAGCGCGTCGGCCGCTTCGTCGTTGCGCTCGCGTTCCAGCAGGTCCAGGATGGCCAGGTGCTGATCGCAATGCTGCTTGTAGCGGCTGCGGTCCTGCATCGAGCGGTACGACAGCAGGCGGCGCACGCGGTTGACGCGTTTGATCGTGTCGATGAAGAACGGATTGCCCGAGGCTTCCACCAGCGACTCGTGGAATCGCACGCCGCGATCATGCAGCTGATCGGCGGTGTCGGTGGCAATCCCGCCCTCAAGCAGGTGCAGTTCGGCGGCGCGGCAGCGCGCCAGCACGGATTTGTCGATGTGAAAGCCCGGTTCGCGCAGCGCCGCCGGCTCCAGCGCCAGGCGCAGCCGGTAAGACTGCAGCAGGCTGTCGGGCGTGGTCATCATGGAAGAGAATTCCCACCCGTAGCCCGGCCGGCGCTGCGCCCAGCCCTCCTGCGAGATGCGGGCCAGCAGCGCCTGGGTCTGCGCCTGCGTAAGCGCGTAGCGCGTGCGCAGCAGCGCTTCGCTGCACTGCATGGGCAATTCGCCGCGCAGCAGTTCGTCGGCCAGCGCGAAGTACGTCTGCGTGACGATGTCGTCCGCCGACGGGGGCGTGATGTCCGCGGGGGCGTCGCCCGTCGCGTCGAAGTCGCGCAACAGGAAATACCCGCGGTTGGGCTTGCGCGCCACGACGCCGTGCTGCGCCAGGATGCCCAGCGCATCGTTGACCGGCGACCGCGACAGCCGCAGGCGGTCGGCGATTTGTTGCGCGCGCAGGTGCGCGCCCTCCAGCAGGCGGTCTTCCCGGATCAGGTCCAGGATTTTCGTGACGGTATTGGTTTGCGCGCTCATGGGTGGCGGACGGCCGATGACAGGGTGTCCGACAGGATAGCGGGAATGACGCCGCCCAACTGCAACAGGCGGATCTCCAGCCGCGTTTCGACAGCGGCGATGGCGGTCAGCGGTTCGGTCCCGCCCTGTGCGCGCAGAATGCGCACCGGGATGGCGGCGCGGGGCGTCAGCGCGGCGGCGTCGGCATCGATGTCGATCCGGTCGCCCGGTTCCAGCCGCAGGGTGCCGGGCGTTACGCCGTCCGGCAGGCGCAGCGGCAGGATGCCCATGCCGATCAGGTTGGACCGGTGGATGCGTTCAAAGCTGACGGCCAGCACCGCACGGATGCCGAGCAGGCGCTGGCCCTTGGCCGCCCAGTCGCGCGACGAGCCCGTGCCGAAGCGCGCGCCCGCCACCAGCACCACCGGCTGTGAGGCCTCGGCGTAATGTGCGGCGGCCTCCCAGATGGGTTCCAGTCTGCCGCTGGGCGCATGCAGGGTGTGGCCCACGGGCGCCGGCGGACAGAGCAGATTCGTCAGGCTCTTGCTGTAAAACGCGGCGCGCATCATGACTTCCCAATTGCCGCGGCGGGAGGCGAACACATTCAGGTCATTGCGGTCGTCGCCGCGTTCGACCAGGAAGTCGGCGATCAGGCTGTCGGGCGGGATCGCGCTGGCGGGCGACAGATGGTCGGTCGTGACGTCGTCGCCCACTACCAGCAGCGGATACGCGGTGTAGCGCCCAAGCTGGCTGCCCCCCTCGGTGCTGGCAAACGGCGGCCGGCGCAGCGCGGTCGAGGCAGGGTCCCACGGAAACCGCGCCGATGCAGGCGATTGCAGGGCCTGCCAGGCGGGATTCGCGCTGGCGATCTTGAAGGCCGCGCGATAGTCCCCGGGACGCTGCCCCGCGGCCAGGGCCGCATCGATCTCCGCTTCCGTCGGCCACAGGTCCGCCAGATGCACCGCGCGGCCGTCGGGCGTCACCTGGACGGGGTCGCGGCTCAGGTCCCGTTCCGCGTCGCCCGCCAGCGCGAACGCGATGACCAGCGGCGGCGACATCAGAAAGCCCAGGTCCAGGTCGGGATGAATCCGCCCCGTGAAATTGCGGTTGCCGGACAGCACCGCGACGGGGTGGATCGCGCCGTCGGCCAGGGCATCGCGCACCACGGCCGGCAGCGGGCCCGAGTTGCCGATGCAGGTGGTGCAGCCGTAGCCGACGATGTCAAAACCCACGGCGGCCAGGTCGTCCAGGAGACCCGCGCGTGCCAGATAATCGGCGGCGGCCGGCGAGCCCGGACCGAGCGAGGTCTTGACCCACGCCGGCGGCCGCAAGCCGGCCTGGCGCGCCTTGCGGGCCAAGAGGCCGGCGGCGGTCAGCAGGCGCGGATCGGATGTGTTGGTGCAACTGGTGATCGCGGCGATGGCGATGGCGTGTCGGGGCAGGTCCGCTTGCGTGCGGGGCTTGAAATCCAGCGCGGCAAGCATGGCGCGGGTCCGGCCGTACGGGTGCAGGTCCTGCGGGCGCTTGGGGCCCGCCACGTGCATCTGCACGGCGTCCAGCGCAAGGTCGACCACGCGGGTATAGCGCGGCTCGGCGTTCGCATCCAGCGCGATGCCGGTGCATCGCGCGTAGGCCTCGATGCGGGCGATCTGCGCCTCGTCGCGGCCCGTCTGGCGCAGGTAGGCCAGCGTTTCCCCGTCGATCGGAAAGTAGCCCGTGGTGGCGCCGTACTCGGGTGCCATGTTGGCGACGACGCAGCGGCTGCCGGCGGGCAGCGTGGCCACGCCCGGTCCGAAGAATTCGACGAATTCGCCGGAGACGTGGATGGCGCGCAGGCGCTGCGTGACGGTCAGCGCCAGATCGGTGGCGGTCACGCCCGGCTGTAGCGCACCGGTCAGCCGCACGCCGATCACATCGGGAATGCGCAGCATCGTCGGCATGCCGAACATGACCGTCTGCGCCTCCAGTCCGCCCACGCCCCAGCCCAGCACGCCGATGCCGTTGATCATCGGCGTGTGGCTGTCGGTGCCGATCATCATGTCGGGATACAGCGCGATGCCGTCGGGGCCGGGTTGCTGGCAGACCACCGTGGCCAGCTGCTCCAGGTTGATGGTGTGCATGATGCCGGTGCCCGGCGGGTGGATGCGCACATTCGTCAGCGCCTTGGAGGCCCAGCGCAGGAAGCGGTAGCGCTCGGCGTTGCGGCGCAATTCAAGGTCAAGGTTGCATTGCGCCGCGTCGGCGCGCGCATAGGCCTCGACGGCCAGCGAGTGGTCGACCGACACGTCAACCGGCAGCACGGGGTTCAGGACCGCCGGATCGACGCCGGCCTCAGCCAGCGCATCGCGCATTGCGGCAATGTCGACCAGCGCGGGGGTGCTGGTCGTGTCGTGCATCAGGACGCGGCCGGGTTGGAAGGCGATCTCGGCGTCGCTGGTGCCGTGCGCCAGCCAGCCGAACAGGGCGGCCACGGCGGCGTCGCGCTCGGCGCCCTGCATGTTGCGCAGCGCGTTTTCCAGCAGCAGGCGCAGCACCACCGGCAACCGGAAATAGTCCGCGCCGAACTCGGCCGGCAGGTCCGGGCAGGTGTACCGGGTGCCGTCCAGGGTGAAGTGCGTGCGGCGCAGCGGGGCATTGGTGTTTTCCATAGCTGCCAGTTTTGCATATTGACTGCATAAAATGCAATTAAGGAAAAACCCGGCCGCGCAATGACGCTGGCCCCATCGGAGACAAAACCATGCCCCCTATTCGCATCCTGGCCGCTGCCGCGGCCCTGGCGTTCGCCGCCTCATCCCCCTTGCACGCCGCCGACCTGCCGGCGAACCGGCCGATCACCTTGATCGTCCCCTTTGCGGCGGGCGGCGGCGTGGACGGCATGGGCCGTCTGCTGGCCGAGCGGCTGCGCAGCGAACTGCCGCAGGGCGTCGTCGTGGAGAACAAGCCCGGCGCCAGCGGCATGCTGGGCGCGGCGGCGGTCGTGCGCGCCGCGCCGGACGGCGCCACGCTACTGTTGGGGTCGGCCGGCGAGACCGCCATCAATCCCCTCGTCTTCAAGACCAAGATGCAGTACCAGCCCGAAAAAGACCTGGCGCCCGTCGCGCTGATCGCGCGTGTGCCGAACGTGCTGGTCGCCAATCCCAAGCTGCCGGTCGCCTCGGTCGAGCAGCTGGTCGCCTATGGCCGCGCGCATCCCGACAAGCTGACGTATGCGACCAGCGGCGTGGGCAATCCGCAGCACCTGAACGGCGAGCTGCTGCAGTCGCTGGCGGGCATCAAGATGGTTCACGTGCCGTACAAGGGCGCCGCGGCGCAATTGGTGGACGTGGCCGCGGGCAGCGTGGACCTCACCTTCGTCAGCCTGGCGGGCGCCTTGCCCTTCATCAAGAGCGGCAAGGTCAAGCCGCTGGCCGTGACGTCGGCCAAGCGCGCGTCGTTTGCGCCGGACATTCCAGCGCTGGCCGAGTACGCGCCGCTCAAGGACTACGCGCTGGAAAACTGGTTTGGCGTGTTTGTGCCGGCGGGCACGCCGCCGCAGGTGCAGCAAAAGCTGGCAGCCGCCATCGGCCGCGCGCTGAAGGATGAGAAATTCGTGGCCAGCATCCGCGAGTTGGGCGGCGAAGTGCAGCCCATGAGCCAGGATGCATTCCGGGCATTCATCAAGGCGCAGACAGCGGTGTTTGCCAAGGTCGTGGCCGACGGCAACATCACGGCCGAGAATTGATCGGCGCACGCGCCGGGCCGCTGCGTGGTGTGCGGCTACGGCGCCTCGTGCAGCATCAGATTCAGGCTGACGTGTTCGCCATTGCGCACGCGGCTGATCGCCTGGCGCGCCGTGACGCGGTAGATGCCCTGCGCGCCCTGCACGGGCCGGTGCGACGTTGCGATCACCGCCGCGTCGCCCAATCCCATCGGCAGCACCAGGGGACGTGACTGCATCCGAGGGCGCTGCTCGGTCATGACCAGTTCGCCGCCCGTGTGGTCAACACCGGGTTCGGACAGCAGGACGATCAGCCGCAGCGGAAATACGCAGGTTCCGTCGGCGTGCTGCAGCAGTGGCTGGTAGCCGTCCGTTGGCAGGCGCTGGAGGGCGGATAGGCTGCGCGATTGGCCCGCCTGGCGGTTCATTTGCGTGTAGGCGGCCAGCGCGTCGGGATACGAGGCGTCCCGGTCCAGCGCGGCCGCCCACGCGCGCGCGATGGGAAGCAGGCGGTCGTAGAGGCCGGCGCGCAGGCGGGCAAGCGGCGCGGGCAACGGGTCGGGCAGGGGGCCGGACTGCGGCAAAGCGTGAGCCAGCGCGCGCGCGTCGTCCGGCGCGTAAAGCCCGGGCAGCATCGTCCAGCCCTGCGCGGTCAGGTCCTGGACAACGCAAGTCCAGTCGTAGTGGCCGAGCGGCCGGGAGGCGGGCATGGTCATGGTCAGTTGGTGGTCGAAACGACAGCTTAGCCACTCCCGCCCGCCCGGGCACTCCGCCGCTTGCTGCGTGGCGGCCCGGCCACCCGGGGAGGCAGTGGCCGTGCAGTATGCTTACCCGCTTCATGGACACTCCCTTCGCTGCCCCCAATGACTGATTTTCCCTTTGACGCCGTGCTGTTCGACTGCGACGGCGTGCTGGTCGATTCCGAACCCATCACCAGCCGCGTGCTGACCGAGATGCTCAATGAGCTGGGCTGGGGCATCACGCACGCCGAGACGATGGAGATCTTCACGGGCAAGGCGGTCAAGGACGAACTGCCGCTGATCCAGGCGCGTACCGGCGCCACGATCACGCCAGCGTGGTTCGACCAGTTCCGCCAGCGCCGCAACGACGCGCTGGACCGCGACCTGCTCGAGATTCCCGGCGCGCCGCATGCCGTGCGCGCGCTGCACGAGGCGCTGAGCGGACGCATTGCCGTGGCCTCGGGGGCCGACCGGCGCAAGGTCGAGCTGCAACTGGTCAAGGTCGGGATTGCAGACTGCTTCGAGGGCCGCGTCTTCAGCGGCCACGAAATGCCGCGCAGCAAGCCCTTCCCGGATGTGTACCTGGCGGCCGCGCAGGCGCTTGGCGTGGATCCGACGCGTTGCGCGATCGTGGAAGACACCGTCACCGGCGCGACGGCGGGCGTGGCCGCCGGCGCCACCGTGTTCGGTTACAGCCCGGGCGAACCCGGCCACAGCGGCGCACAGGCGCTGCGCAGCGTGGGCGTGGCGCACGTCTTTACCGACATGCGCGCGCTGCCGGCGCTGCTGGCGGGCTGGCAGGCCGCCGCCTGATACGCAACGGCCGCGCCGCACGCGCGCTTCCCGGCGTGGCGGACTGCCCGCCGCCTGCTATGCTCGGTTTCTCCTCGGATCCAAGGACGCGTCGATGTCGCAAATCTGGCTGGAAATCTGGACTGCCGTGCGCACTGAATTTGCCGATATTCCCGATGTGGCAGAGGCAACGCGCATCGTGCTGCGCTTAAGCATGGCCGTTCTGTTGGGCGGCCTGCTGGGTTACGAACGGGAACGCAGCGGCAAGGCGGCCGGGTTGCGCACACATATGCTGGTCGCGCTGGGCGCGGCCATTTTCGTGCTGGTGCCGTTGCAGGGCGGCATGGACGTCGGCGACCTGAGCCGCGTGCTGCAAGGCGTGATCGCGGGCATCGGCTTTCTGGGGGCGGGCGCCATCATCAAGCTGGGCGCCGAGCGCGAAATCCACGGGCTGACGACGTCGGCCAGCATCTGGATGACCGCCGCCATCGGCGTGGCCGCGGGCATGGGACGCGAGGCCACGGCTGTCGTCAGCACCTTGATGGCGCTTTTCGTGCTGGCCGTGCTGCGCCGCGTCGAAGCGCGGATTTCTGAAAAGCAGGCAAAGCCTGTGATTTCCACGGACGACAAGTAGCCGTCCCGCATTGCAGGCGTGGCCGGATGCCGGATGCGGCCCGGCACAAGCTTGCCGGGCGGCGCGCTAGCTGCCGCCCGACACCTCGATGAACGATCCGCTGGTATAGCCCGCCTCGTCCGAAAACAGCCACATCACCGCCCCGGCCACTTCTTCCACCGTGCCGCCGCGGCGCAGCGGAATGACACTTTTCAGGCGGTCCACGCGGCCCGGTTCGCCGCCGCTGGCGTGCATCTCGGTGTAGATCGTGCCCGGGCGCACGCCATTCACACGGATGCCTTCGGGTGCAACTTCCTTGGACAGGCCGATGGTCAGCGTGTCCATCGCGCCCTTGGACGCGGCGTAGTCCACGTATTCGTTGGGCGAACCCAGACGGGCCGCGGCCGAGGACACGTTGACGATGGCGCCGCCCTGGCCGCCGTGGCGCGGCGACATCCGCCGCACCGCTTCGCGCGCGCACAGGAATGCCCCGACCACGTTGGTGGACAGCACCCGGTGCAGCCGGGCGGCGTCCATGTCTTCGACGCGCATCTGCTTTTCCAGGATGCCGGCGTTGTTGACCAGCGCGTCGATGCGGCCCAGGCGCTCGTCCAGCGTGCGGAACATGCGCACCACCTGATCTTGGTCGGCCACATCTGCCGGGATGGCAACCGCCTTGCCGCCGCCGCGCGCGACCTCGTCCACCACGGCTTGCGCCGCATCAGCATTGGCGTGGTAGTTGACGCCGACCGCGTAGCCGCGGCGGGCGGCCAGTTTCGCGATGGCGGCGCCGATGCCGCGGCTGCCGCCGGTGACCAGCATGACTTTGGACATGGTTTCCTCCTGTTGAGGCGTCACGTTAGCAAAGCTCCGCGTTCAGATCCATACGTCGTTGGGGGCGCGGCGCTCACCGCCCGCGTCGCCCGTGTTCGCAACGCCGCGCGGCTCGATCAGCATGAGCTGCACCTCTTCCGGCGCACAGGGCTTGTGCTCGACGCCCTTGGGAATCACCGTCATTTCGCCAGGACCCAGGTCGATCTCGCCGTCCCGCAGCGCGATCCGCAGCCGGCCGGCGATGACGATGAACGTCTCGTCCGTGTCGGCGTGCGCGTGCCAGACGAAGTCGCCCTTCAGCTTGACGAGCTTGAACTGGTAGTCGTTCATCTCGGCGATGACCTTGGGCATCCAGTGGTCGTGGATGAGGGCCAGTTTGGCGGCCAGATTGATGGGGGCGGGAGCGGACATGGCGTTGCCTCGGGATGGGAGAACCCCACGATACGGCGGGGCCGGGCATCTCGTCTTGTACGATCGAGCAGGTCTGCCGGGTTCCTGCCGGCGCCGCGCCTCAGGCGTGCAGCATCCGCCGCCAGCGGTCGGGCGCCATGCCGTAGGCCTGCACGTGGCGGCGCGTCAGATGGTTCAGGCCGGCTGCTTCAACTGCACCAGCACGAACTCGTTGCCGTACAGGTCGATGAAGTGCGCGTAGGCGGCGGTTTCCTCGTGCACGGGCTCGCGGGTAAAGCGCACGCCCTTGGCCGCAAAGTGGGCATGATCGCGCAGCACGTCGTCCGTGTAGAACACGCCCACCGGCTGGCCACCCGTCTGGTCGCCCACGCGATCGCGCTGCGCCTGCGTCTGGGCCTGCAGCAGCCACACGCCTACCGAAGGCTGATCGTGCAGGCGCAGGTGCACATAGCGCTGCTGGCCGACAGGCATGTCGACAGACACCTCCATCCCGAGCTTGTCCCGGTAGAAGGCGATGGCGGTGTCGTAGTCGTTTACAAGCAGGACGAGACGGCCCAGCGTGTGCATGTCAGGATTCTCTTCAAATGGATCGTGCGGCCATGCTAACCCACCAGACAGTCTTTTTCTTCAGTCGGCGGCGTGGGCTTCGCGCACGAGGCGCACGCCGACCAGGGGATAGCGCGTTTCCTGCGTGTTCCAGTTGCGGTACGACGCGCGCGTGTACAGCGCCCAGGTGTGCCAGGAGCCGCCGCGCCGCACGCGCACGTTGCCGGTGTCCGGGCCCTGCGGGTCGTCCGTGGGGGACTTGGCGTAGTAGTCCTCGCCGTACCAGTCCGCCACCCATTCCCAGGCGTTGCCGTGCATGTCGTACAGGCCGAATGCATTGGGCGCGTAGCTGGCGACGGGCGCGGTGAAGGTGTTGCCGTCGTGGCGTGGCGAGGCGAAGGCCTGCCATTTCGGCCACAGCGGGCTGGCGTCGGCATCGAAGCCGTTGCCCACGTCCGGCATCGCGGCCGGGTCGTCGCCGTTCTGGTAGCGGGTGCGCGTGCCCGCGCGGCAGGCGTATTCCCATTCGGCCTCGGTGGGCAGGCGGTAAACGCGGCCCTCCGTCTTCGTCAGCCACTGCGCCAGCGCGGTGGCGTCGTTCCAGCTGATGTTCACGACCGGGTGATCGTCGCCCTGCGCGAATCCGGGATTGCGCCACGAATACCGGCGGTCGCGGCCTTCGAAGGCGTCGCCCGAGGCAGACGTTTCCGGGTCGTAGGCGGCGTTGTAGCCATAGCCGCCCGTGCCGTCGGCCTCGGACTCCGGCACGTAGCCGGACGCTTCGATGAACCGGCGGAACTGGCCCACCGTGACTTCGGTGCGTTCCAGGTAGAACGGCCGCGTGATGCGGACGGTGTGCACCGGCGCTTCGTCAAAGAGCTGGGCGTGGCGCTCCGGCGGATACTGCGGATAGGCGGCGGCCAGCGTGCGTGGGTCTTCGTCGCTGCCCATCTGGAACGTGCCCGCCGGCACGCGCACGAACGTCATGCCCAGCGAGTTCTCGATGATGTCGGGCGGTGTGGCCGCCAGAACGGGCGCGCAGGTCAGGGTGCAGATGAGGGCGATGGCGGTGCGGGTACGCATGGGTGTCCGACGGGTTGGACCAGAGGGTGCGCCATAGTAGGGCCGCCGCGCAGCCGCCGCCAGACATGGTGAACCCTCATGTTGCGGGCATCGGACGGCCAGCATGCGCGTCCTGCCGCGTCGCCGCAAGGCGTGCGGCCACGCCATGGCCGCCGCGCGCCTAACCCGCCTTGCGGATCGTGAAGTTGATGCGCTGGCTGCCCAGCCGCGGATGCGGCAGGTCTTTCAGCGGCATTACGCCGTGAAACCGCAGGCGGTCCACGCCGCCCCACACGACGACGTCGCCATGAAACAGCGGCACCCGCGCGGCCCGGTCCGCGCGGTCGTCGCCGCCGAACAGAAACATCGCCGGCATGCCGAGCGACACGGAGACAATGGGCGCGCCGTAATCGCGTTCGTTGCGGTCCTGATGCAGCGACAGGCGCGAGCCGGGCGCGTAACGGTTGACCAGGCACGCATCCGGCGCGAAGTCCGCAAAGCCGGCTTCCCGCGCCGCGTCTTCGGCCAGCTGCCTGAAGGCCCGCGGCATCGCCGGCCAGGGTTGGCCGGACACGGGGTCGATGCGGCTATAGCGGTAACCGCGGGCATCCGTCGTCCAACCCAGCTCGCCGCAATTGGTCAGCGCCACCGACATCGTGTAGCCGCCGGGCGTCTCCATGTGGCGAAATGGGGCCTGCGCGATCACGTCGTCCACGCCGGCCAGCAGCGCGTCCACGGCGGGTAGCGCAAACCCGCGCAACACCACCGATTGCGCACCCAGCGCCACGCGGCCGTGCTGGGCGGGATCGTCGCCGCCGAATAGGTCCAGGGTCGAGGTCATGTCACACCGCGTCGTGAAAGATGATGCCCAGTGTGTGGCGCCGGCCCGAGCGCAGTTCGCTCACGCCGTGGCGCATGGCCGCCTTGCGCCAGCCGCGCACGCCCGCGACGGGTCGCTGGTTCACCGTGAAGATCAGCGCATCGCCTTGCTGCAAGGGCAGCACGTCGGCGCGCTGCTCGCGGCTGCTGGTCTCGGTCATGACGAATTCTCCGCCCGTGAAGTCCACGCCGGGCGCCGACAGCAAGAGCGCGACCTGCAACGGAAAGACGTGTTCGCCGTACAGGTCCTGATGCAGGCAGTTGTAGTCGCCCGGCCCGTACCGCAGGATCAGCGGCGTCGGCCGGCGCTGTCCGGCCGCGTGGCACCGCGCCAGAAAGCCGGCGTGGTCTGCCGGGTACTGCACGTTGATGCCCATCTGGCGGTTCCAGCGGTTGGCGATGGGCGCCAGCCGGGCATACAGCGCGCCGCGCAGCCGGGCAATCGGGCCGGGCAAGGGGTAGCGGAAATACTTGTATTCGCCGCGTCCGAATCCGTGGCGCGCCATCACGACGCGGCTGCGGTAGCGGTCGTCCTGGTCGTACGCATTGGACAGCACATTGCATTGCGCGGGCGTCAGCAGGGCGGGCAGGATGGCATTACCGTGCGCGTCGAGGTCTGCGGCGGCGCGGGTCCAGTCTTGCTGCGCGAGCAAGGCGTCGGCGGGCGTCAGGGTCATGATCGGAAAAAAAGGGAGTATCGCTGCGTCCAGTCTACGCCTTGCGCGTGCGCAGGCCACTCCGCTTGTTGCGGGCGCCTAGAGCAGCGGTTCCAGCGGCAGCATCGATGCAAACCACACGGTCGCGCGTTGCAGCAGGGTGGCGCCCGGCTCGCGGTCGTGCCGCACCGTCTGGCCGTCGCGTTCCTCCAGCCAATAGAGCTTGCCCATGTCGTCCAGCCGGACGCGGTAGGCGGTGCGGGGCAGCTCCGTGTCGAATGCGTTCTCGATGCCGCGGGCCAATGCGGGGCTGTCGATCACAAAGCCCAGCTCGGTGTTCAGCCGCGCCGAACGCGGGTCGAAATTGAACGATCCCACGAAGACGCGTTCACCGTCCACGGCAAAGGTCTTGGCGTGCAGGCTGGAGCCCGAACTGCCGAAGGGGCCCATGCTTCGGTTGCGTTCGACGCCGTGCGACGCGCCCTTCATTTCGTAGATCTCGACGCCGGCGGCCAGCAGATCCTTGCGGCGTTTGGCGTAGCCGGAATGCACCACCGCCACGTCGGTGGCTTCCAGGGCGTTGGTCAGCACCCGCACCCTCACGCCGTTGCGCGCCATCTTGGCGAACGCGCGCGTGCCGGCGGCGGTGGGCACGAAGTAGGGCGACACCAGCAGCAGATCCTTGGCCGGCACGCCCACGATGTCGTGCAGCTGGTGCGGCAGCATCGCCTCGGGCGGCGCGGTGCCCAGCGTTTTGCGGGGATCGTCGCTGACCATGCGTGTCGTCGACCATTCCAGGGGCAGCTCGCCCCTGAGCAACTGGCGGATGAACGGCAGGTCGCGCATGGCCTGGGCATAGGCCGCGGCCTGCGGCGATCGCTCGACCGTGGCAGCATCGGCCTCCAGCTCCTCCAGTTCGTTGGAGGCCGCCTTCTTGACCAGGCCTTCCACGGGATAAGCGGAATCGCTGCACCAGTAGCGGTCGAAATCGGCCGACACGTCGCTGACCGTTTCCCCAATGGCCAGCACGTCCATGTCCGTGAACACGACGCCGTCGGTGGCGCCAAAGTATTCGTCGCCGATGTTGCGGCCGCCGACGATGGTGACCTGGTTGTCGGCGGTGAACGACTTGTTGTGCATCCGGCGGTTCAACCGGTTGAAGTCGGTCAGGTAGCCGAGCGGCTTGGGCCAGCGCACCGCAAACGGGTTATAGAGGCGGACTTCGATGTTCGGATGCCCATCCAGGGCGGACAGCGTCCGGTCCAGCCCCGCGGTGCCGTTGTCGTCCAGCAGCAGGCGCACGCGCACGCCGCGATCGGCGGCCTCGTGCAGCGCCTCGAACAGCATGATGCCCGTCATGTCGTCGTGCCAGATGTAGTACTGCACGTCCAGGCTGCGCTCGGCCGCGCGCGCCAGCATCATGCGGGCGGCGAACGCGTCCAGCGGGTTGGCAAGGGCATGGATGCCCGATTTGCCGGGATGCGCGGCGGCCAGCGGCGCAATCGCCTGTCCCAGCGGCGTGGTCTGGGCCTGATCTTCGGGAAGCGCCTGCGACACGCTGCGCTTGTCGAGCGAGGGAAGGGAACAACCGGAGGTCAACGCGCAAAGGATGGTCATGTAGAGGAGTTTGCCCAGTTGCATGACCGCTATTGTGCCGAATCCTGCGCGGGTCCTCCGTAGTGTCCGGCGGCCGAACGAATCGCGCATTGGGGAAACCACGCAGTCGACGGTTTTTCATATACGGAATAAATTCCCAAATATGGAAAACATAAACGCTTCCGCCGACGCCGGGCTGGATCTTCGTCTTGCCGCGCGGCTCAAAACGCTGCGCCAGGAACGCGGCTGGTCCCTGGACGATCTGGCCGGCCGGGCCGGCATCAGCCGCGCCACGCTGTCCCGGCTGGAGAATGGCGAGGTCAGTCCCACCGCCAGCGTGCTCGGCAAGCTGTGCGCCGCCCATGGCATGACCATGTCGCGCCTCATGCTGATGGTCGAGGACGACTTTGCCGCCTGCGTGCCGGAAGCCGCGCAGTCCGTGTGGGTGGACGACAGCGTGGGCTTTACGCGCCGTTCCGTGTCGCCGCCCTCGCAACGCCTGGCCGGCGAGGTGCTGGCTTGCGAATTGGCTGCCGATGCCCGCATCCATTACGAGCAATCCCCCCGGCCCGGTCTTGAACACCATCTGCTGATGCTGGACGGCGAGCTGTCCGTCACGGTGGACGGGCAGGCGCACCGCCTGCTGCCGGGCGACTGTCTGCGCTACCAGCTATTCGGCGCCAGCACCTTCGTCACCCCGCCGCATCGCGGCGCCCGCTACCTGCTATTCATTGTCTGAGCCCCCATGACGCCTTCAAATCTTGAGTTGACGCTGCTGCCGGCCGACGCCGCCGCAGCCGCCGTGTCCGACCTCGCCACCTTGCTGCACGCGTGCGTGAAGGGCGGCGCCAGCGTCAGCTTCGTGCTGCCGTACAGCCATGACGACGCGCAGGCGTTCTGGCGCCGCAAGGTGCTGCCGGCCGTGGAAAGCGGCGCGGTCAAGTTGTGGGTGGCGCGGGTGGACGGGCGGGTGGCCGGTTCCGTGCAGCTGGATGTGGACACGCCGCCGAATCAGCCGCACCGCGCCGAGGTGCGCAAGCTGCTGGTGCATCCGGATTTCCGGCGCCAGGGCATTGCGCGGCGGTTGATGGGCGAGGTCGAGGACATGGCGCGGCGGCTGCATCGCAGCCTGCTCACGCTGGACACGCGCACGGGCGACTCGGCCGAGCCGCTGTATGCGTCGCTGGGCTACCAGACTGTGGGGGTGATTCCAGGCTTTGCGCGCGATCCGCTCGACCCGGACAAGGTGGATGGAACGACGATCATGTACAAGCAGCTATGAGCGGCGTTCGGGGCGGGGCGATCAGGCCAGCGGCTTGATGCCCACGCTGTAGGGCGGCGCGTTGCCGCGGGCGGCGGCCTTGATCTTCAGCATGGAGCCGCCCGGCGTGAACTCGAATTCCTGGTAAGGCACTTCGAACCACTGGTGAAAACTGGTGCGCGAGAACTCCGGCACCCACACCTTTGCGCGCTTCGCATCGCAGTGGAATTCCACCAGCGTGCGGTCGATGCCCAGCGGGCGGGTGTTGCCGATGCGGTAGCTGACGCGCAGTTCGGCGCGTTCGGCTTGGCCGGGCCGCCAGGTCAGGCCGATGGATTCCATGAAGTGTTCGATCGCCTCAATGCCGCGATACATAGCTGACTCCGAAAGCAGCGGGGGCGGTTGCCCCCGTGATGATCCGCCGCGCAAGGCGGCGGCAAACAGACGGATTATCCGCCATAACGCATTGCCGTAGAAATAGGCAGGTTTCGCGCAAGATCCTGCCTGTACGCCCGCGCGGGCGATTCTTACTATCCTGTCCAGGGCTGCGCCGGCGGTGGTTTTGCCAAGGGCGGCGGCATCGGCCGGGCGGCACGGCATCTTGCCGGCCGCCGCAAGCAAGGGAAGGGAATCGCATGAATACCGAAAAAATCTGGTTGGTGACGGACGTATCGGCCGGCCTGGGCGTCACCCTGGTCAAAATGCTGCTGGACCAGGGACACAAGGTGGCCGCCACCTCAGGTGATGGCGATGCGTTGCTGGAGGCGGTGGGCGCCAAGCTGGAAGGCCGGTTCCTGCCGCTGACGGTCAACCTGGCCGACGAGCGCGCGGCGCGGCGCGCGGTCGATGCCGCCGTCGCCGCGTTCGGCGGCATCGACGTGGTGGTGAATGGCGCCGGGCAAGGGGTGCAGGGCGCGCTCGACAGGTTGACCGACGCGCAGTTGCGCAGCACGTTCGATACCCACGTGTTCGGGGTGCTGAACGTCATCCGCGCCGTGATGCCGCGCCTGCGCGCGCAGCGCGGCGGGCATGTGTTCAACATTTCGTCCATCCTGGGCTTCGACGGGCGCACGACGGAATGGGGCGCCTACAGCGCCGCCAAGTTCGCCGTCAGCGGGCTGACCGAATCCTTGGCCGCCGAAGCCGCCCCGCTCGGCATCCGCGTTTCGCTCGTCTATCCGGGGGCGATGCGCGCCAGTGAATCCGAGGCATCGCCGGAACTGGCCGCGCGCGGCGCGCAGGGTTGGGATCAGAGCGGCGACCCGGCCAAGGCGGCGCAAGCGCTGATCGATGCCGCGCAGGCGCAATACGCGCCGCTGCATCTGTTCCTGGGCCGCGATTCCTTCGACCAGGCGCGCAGCAAGATCCAGTCGGTGCAGCAGGAGCTGGCGCGCTGGCGCGAGATGTCGGTGTCGATCGGTGTTGCCGACGCACGTCGGCTTGCCGCCTAGAGGCCCAGCAGGCCGCGTCCGGCCTGATAGGCGCCCAGCAGCGCCAGGCTGACCATGAAGCACAGCTTGAAGGTGCGCGCGGACATCCGGTTGCGCAAGCGCTGCCCCAAGGCCATGCCGGCCAGCGCGGGCAGCAGCATCAGAAGGGACGCGCTTGCCGCGCCGGCCGTGTAGCCGCCGTTGAGCCACAGCCCCGCAGCAAGCGCCACGGTCGACACCGTGAACGAAATTCCCATGGCCTGGATGAGCGCGTTTTTTTCCAGGTTCAGCGCCTGCAGATACGGCACGGCGGGAATGACGAAGACGCCCGTGGCCGCCGTGATGACGCCAGTGACGGCGCCGGTGGCGATGCCCAGCCAGGGTTCGTGACGGGGCTGCACGGTGGGCGGCGTGCCAAACAGTCCCCACCCGGCATAGGCCACCAGCGCCAATCCCAGGCAGATGCCCGCCCACTCGCCCGAAGGCGGACCCAGCCACAGCGCGCCCGCCACCGTCCCGGCGCAGATGCCCGCCTGCATGCCCGCGATCCGGCGAAGCACCGCCCGCAGCGTGACCCACGGCCTCGCCTGCCACAGGTTGGTGATGAGCGACGGCACGATGAGCAGCGCCGCCGCCTGCGCGGGCGCCATCACCAGCGCCAACAACGCCATCGAAATCGTGGGCAGGCCCAGGCCGACCACGCCCTTGATCACGCCCGCCAGGACGAACACCGCGACAACGGCGGCCAGCAAAACCGGGTCCAAGAGATTCATGCGGGCTCGCAGTGCGCGGTCAGCGCATCCTTGGGGCGGCCGAACAAGGCATAGGCCACATCCTGCGACGGGCCTTCTTGCTGGCGGGCGGCGCGCAGCAGCCACGCGCGTCCTTCGCACAGATCGGCGGGCAGCGATGGACCATATAACGCCGGGCCTGCGATCAGGACGACGCCCAGCATCCGTTGCGCGGGCGCGTGGTCCCCGCGCGCCGCGGCGCGCAGCCACGCCAGCATCGCGGCATGATCGCCCTGGGTCTGCGCTTCCAGCGCCAGCGCGTATTGTTGGGCGGGCGTGATGGCGCCGCCAAGGCCGTTGTTCGCTTCGGCCACGCCTGAGGCCGGCAGCGCGAGTGCGATCGCGGCCGCGCCCGTCCAGCGCGCGGCGCGGATGCGCAAGGGTGCGAGGTTCATGTTTTGCGCCTGTTCTGAAAGGGGATGAACGCATTCTGCCGATCGCGTCCCGCTACGCCTATCGGGATCTGGCTTACCCAGGCTATGGATGCGCCTGAGGCTCGCGTGCTACGCTTTTTTCCATGCGTTTCGACCTGACCGACCTTCGCCTATTTCTGAATGTGCACGAAACCGGCTCCATCACGGCGGGCGCGGCGCGTTCGCACATGACGCTGGCCTCGGCCAGCGAGCGCATCCGCGGGATGGAAGACGCGCTGGGCGTGCCGCTGCTGGTGCGCGAGCCGCGCGGCGTGCAGGTCACACCCGCCGGGCGCACGCTGGTCCACCATGCCCGGCTGGTGCTGGGTCAGATCGACCGCATGCGCGGCGAACTCGACCACTATGGGGCTGGCCTGAAGGGGCACGTGCGCGTGCTGTGCAACACCACGGCGCTCAGTGAATACCTGCCGCCCGTGCTCGGCGCGTTCCTCAAGGACCACCCGCATATTTCCGTCGACCTGGAAGAGCGCCTCAGCCACGAGATCGCCGACGCGCTGCGGGCGGGCGCGTGCGACATCGGGGTGCTGGCGGACTCGGCCGATCTGCATGGCTTGCGCACGCGCATATTCCGGCACGATCCGCTGACGCTGATCGTGCCGCGCGGCCATCCGCTGGCGGCGCAGCCGCAGGTGCTGTTGCAGGACGTGGCCGGGCATGACTTCGTGGGGCTGGTGCAGGGCAGCGCGCTGCAGGAACACATTGCGCATCATGCGCGCCGCAGCGGCAGGCCCCTGTCCTATCGCGTGCGGCTGCGCAGCTTTGACGCCGTGTGCCGGATGGTGGGCCAGGGCGTGGGCGTGGCCGTCGTGCCGCGGGCGGCGGCGCTGCGTTATGGCCGCGCGGCGGGCGTGAGCCGGGTGGCGCTGGCCGATCCCTGGGCCGCGCGCGACCTGGTGCTGTGCGTGCGCGACGATCTGCCTGCTTACGCGGACGAGCTGGTGGCGTATGCGTTGCGCGATGCGCCGGAAAATGCGCCGGCAGGCATCACCGCGCGAACAGCCGGCGCCCCGGCAGGTGCCCGGGGCCGAACCAGGACCCCGACGCGACGGCGGCCAGAATGACCAGGCCGTAGACGCACATTGCCACGGCCGCAATCACGAAGAACACGGTCAGCGACCCGGTCAGGTGCAGCGCAATGCCGCCCGCCCCGATGCCGATGAGCAGCCGCAGGAATCCCGCGGTCAACGGCCACTTCAGCCGTCCCGCGCCCTGCGACGCGAAGTACAGCGAAAAGCCGAGCGCAAAGAACCCGTACACCGGGCCCACCGTGCGCAAGTAGTCGGCGCCCGCCTGCAGCATGTGATCCTGCGCGCCAAAGAGACGCAGCCATGCCTCTGGAAAGCACGCCGCGGCCAGCCCGATCGCCTCGGCCAGCACGAAGGCCATCGCCCCGCCGGTCAAGGCGATGCGCATGGCGCGCTCGGGCTGCCCGGCGCCGATGTTGGAGCCCACCATCGCGACCATGGGGGCGCCCAGGCCGAATGCAATCGGCATCAGCAGGTATTCAAGCCGGACCGCCACCCCGAAACCCGCGACGGCCGCCTCGCCCGCGTAGGCGCCCACCAATGCGGCGGTCAGGGCCACCAGCGCGTTGGTCAGCAGCGGGTTGATGGTGGCCAGCGCACCCACGCTGAGGATGTTGCGCATCAGCGTCACGTGCAGCCGGCTGGCCACGAGCCGCGCCGCGTTGCGGCCGCTGGCGCAGTACGCGCCCAGGATGAGCGCGCCCACCGCGTAGTAGGTCACCAGCGCCCAGCCGCCGCCGGCCACGCCCAGCGCGGGGAAGGGGCCCCAGCCAAAAATGAGGCACGGCGACAGGGGAATCAGCAGCAGCGCGCCGCCGCAAATGACCGCGCCCGGCACCAGCATGTTGCCGGTGCCCCGGATGGCGCTGGCGAAGGCGTTCATCAGCCACATCAGCACGATGCCGCCAAAGATGACGTTGGAATAGGCCAGCGCCGCGTCGAGGGCCGCGCCCTCGGCGCCCAGCGCCCGGTATAGCGCCGGACCGAAGGCCAGCAGCAGCACGCAGAACAGGACCCCCAGCAAGGCGTTGAGCACGACCGCGTGCAGCACGAGCTGATCCGCCTCTTGCTGCCGGCCGCCGCCCAGCGCCCGCGCCACCGCCGCGGATATGCCGCCGCCCATCGCGCCCTGCGACATGTTCTGCATCAGCATCAGGACCGGCACGACCAGCGCCACGCCCGCCAGCACCGGCGTGCCCAGCCGCGCGAGAAACCAGGTTTCGATCAGGCCGGTGGACGACTGCGCCAGCATCATCAGGATGTTGGGCCACGCCAGCCGCGCGAGCGTGGGCGCGATGGGGGCGTGCAGCATGGCCTGCAAGCGCGCATTGGCGGGGCGAGGCGGAACGGTCGCGGTCATGGGACGGGCCGGTAAAAGGGGTCGGCAAAATTTACGTGCATATGCCAATATCTGTCAATATCGCGCTGGACGCGGGGCCTGCCCCGGCGTTAGCGTTATGTCCTTGCCCGCACACCTTCCTTAGCCGCTCGCCATGTCCGACGCCCCGCTCCCTGGCCCCGCCGTTCCTCCGGATCCGCTCATCTGCAACGGCGCGGCGTTGCGCAAGGCGACGCGCCGCGTGTCCCAGTTGTACGACACGGTGCTGGCGCCCTGCGGGCTGAAGGTGTCGCAGCATTCGATCCTGGTGCACATCGCGCGCGCAGGTTCGCCCTCGATGACGGATCTGGCCCGCGCAATGGTGCTGGACCGGTCCGCGCTGGCTCACAATCTCAAGCCCCTGCAGCGCGACGGCTACGTGCGCATGATGCGCGACCCGCTGGACGGCCGCAGCCGCCGGGTCGAACTGACCGAGACCGGCCGCGCCAAGCTGGCCGAGTCGCGCCGCCTGTGGAAAGACGCGCAGAACCGTTTCGAGGCCGCCTACGGCGCCGAGCGCGCCGCGGCCCTGCGGCACGCGCTGGCCGACATCTTTTCCGACGAGTTCGCGCTGGCCTTCAGTCGGGGGTAGCAGCCGCCCGCCGCGTGCCGCCCAGCATCACGACCGCGCCCAGCACGCAGCCCATGCCGGCGATCTGCGCGGCCGACAGCGGCTCTTTCAGCACGCCGGCGGCCAGCAGCACGGCGGATACCGGCGCCAGCGCGGTGAACAGCGCCGCTTCCGATCCGGGCACGCGCGCTGCCCCGGCATACCAGAGCAGAAAGCCGCCCACCGTGGGCACAAGCGCGTAGTACGCCACCGCCGCCACCGCGTCCTGCGTGAATGTCAGCGTCCAGGGCGCCTCCGCAAGGCTGGCCGCGGCCGAGAATACGAGACCAAACGCCGCCATCAGCGTCGACAGCGCCAGCGGCGCAACGGGCGTGCGCAGGCGCTTGTTCAACAGGATGAAGAGCCCCTCGCAGGCCACGGCGCCTAGGATCAGCGCATTACCCGCCAGCGATCCTGCCTTGCCGGGTCCGGCCGCATGGCCCGACATCAACCACACGCCGAATGCCGCCAGGCCGATCGCCGCCAAGGCCGCCTTGCCCGGCCGCTCGCCCAAGAGCAGCACGGCAATCGCGGCGGTGACAAGCGGCAGCGTCCCCAGGATGACCCCGCCGTCCACCGCCGATGTGCGCTGCAATCCCGCGATGAGCAGCGTCGTGTACCCCACGCTGCCCGCCACGGCCTGCAAGGTCAGCAGCAGCCAGTCGCGGCGGTCCAGCCGGGGCATGCGCGCGCCCGACGCGGCCATCAGCAGCGCGAAGCACGGCAGCGCGATGGCAAAGCGCAGCGCGGTCGCGGTGAAGGGCGGCAGGCCAGCGCCAATGATCTTGCTGGCGGTCACGGTGCTGCCCACCAGCACCATGGCCCCCGCCAGATAGAGATACCCGAGCCGTTGCTTGCTGATCGCCATCGCGCGTCTTCTCCCTTGTGGAAAAGCGCAGCGTAAGCGGGCGGGACGGCGTCGGTCTTGAACGAAATTGCAGGGTCAGGCGGCCGCCAAGGCATACCGGCGCGGCGACACGCCATAGGCGCGGGCGAAGGTGCGCGTCATGTGGCTCTGGTCGGCAAATCCGCCCAGCGCGGCCGCATCGGCCAGGGCCAGGCCCTGCCGGATCAGGCGGCGCACCAGCAGCAGGCGGCGCTGCGTCTGGTAGGCATGCGGGGTCAGTCCCGTCGCGCGCGTGAAGGCGCGCAGCACCTGGTAGCGTGAGAGCCCCGCGACGCCAGCCAGGTCGGCCAGCGACAGGGCGGCGGCCGGATCGTCGTCGATCAGCGACAGCGCATGGCGCAAGGACGCGGGCACGCCTTCCCGGCCGGACGCAGACTCGGGCGCCCCGCGCGGCCCGCCGGCCTGCGCCAGCACGCGCAGCAGCAGCGCCTCGCACGCCAGCGCCGGCGCGCCGGAAGTCCCCTGCGCATACAGCGCCAGAACCGCGCGCGCGAGCGCCGGCTGTTCGCGGGCGGGGTGCTCGAATTCGTAGCGCGAGGCGCCCGCGATCTCCTGGCTGCAGGCGTGGACCACGTCGGAGTCCAGATACAGCATCTGCCAGGCGCGGGCCCCGCCGCCCAGGGGCGCGCCATCGTGCACCTCGCCCGGATTGACCGTGATGACGTAGCCCGGTCCGGCTTGGACCTGGCCGCGCCCGCTGTGCGACACCTGCGCGCCCGCGCGCATCACGCCGATGCCGAACTGCTCGTGCGTGTGGCGCGCAAACGCGTGCCCGCTGCAGGCGGAAACGGCCTGCACGCCGGCGATGGCGCTGCGTTGCATGAGGAATTGGCCTGCGGGCATGGGCGAACGTGGGCGGCGATGACGCGGGAGATTCCGGCCAGTATCGCCCGCCGCTTGCGCCGCGATCAAGCGGGCTATTGCAGCCCGTTCCAGCGCGCCACCGAGGGCTCGGCAGCGGCCCACTTCCATTGGCCGTCCGGGCGCTGGCAGATCGTGCTGGCGTAGGCCGGAGCGGCGCCTTCGACCTCGACCGTGAACAGCACCTCGCGGCAATGCGCCAGCGGCGTTTTGATGTCGCGCACCGCCTGGATGCTGCCGCGCTCGTTGCCCACCGGCAGCGTGCGCTTGACCTGCCATTGCCGGACTTCGCCCAGGGGCAGCGCGCCCACCGCGTTGGCCATCACGTTCTGCTGGTCGTTCTTCCACTCGCGCAATACGTACTTCACCGTGGCGTCGACCGCGGCTTGCACCGAAACGCCGATGGCGAAGCCGGCGACGGGATTGGCCGTGGCCGCGCCGCTCAGCGTGCCGACCACGGCGCCCGTGGCCGGACCGATGGACGAACTCTGGCAGCCCGCGAGCGCGAGGCTGGCGGCCAGCGCCAGCATCCCAAGCGCGCGCGTCACTGGAGCGAACCCCAGCGGGCGGTCGCCGGCTCGGCGCTGGCCCAGCGCCAGTGTTCGCCGTCGCGGCAGACGGTCGTGACGTAGAACTCGCGCTCGGGATCCGCGCCGGGCTTGTCGGCGGGGGTGTCCACCGAGAACACCACTTCCTTGCATTGGAGATCGCCGCCGCCGATCAGCCGGCTGACTGTGACCTGGCCCCGCGCGTCGTCTTCGATGGGCAGCTTGTGCTTGACGTTCCAACTGGCGACCTTGCCCACCGCGAGCGGGCCGGCGGCCTTGGCGATGGCGTCCTGTTCTTCGCCGCGGGTCTGGCGCTGCGCATAGGCCAGCGCGGCCTTGGCGCCGGCCTGCACGCCCAGGCCGATGCCGGTGGCGACGGTAGCGTTGTCCGTGACTTTATTGGCGATGGCCGTGCCGGCGATACCGGCCGCGGCGCCCGTGCCTTCGCCCAGCATCGAGCTGCAGCCGGAAAGCGCGGTCAGCGCGGCGATGCCCACGGCGGTAAGCGCGCGGCGGCTCGCAAGGATTGGCGAGATGGTGAACACGCTGCGTGCCCTCCTGCGTGAAACTTGGCGGGCGCAAGTATAGGAGCGCACACGGCCTTGCGGCCGCGGGCTTTACATTTGTTGGCATTTTCGTGGGCCGGCGCCTCACCCCGCCGGGCGCTGCGCCAGCGCCACGCGGTCGCGCCGCGCCCGCCACATGCGCAGCACCAGCTTCTCGGCCTCGACCACGCAGAACAGGATGCCGGCGGCCACCAGCGTCAGCGTCCAGTACTCCGGCGGCAGCGGCACGGTGCCAAAGACGCGGTTCATCACGGGCAGGTAGATCAGCGCGCCTTGCAGCACGCCCAGCATGATCGTCACCAGCCACAGCGCCTTGTTGCGGAACATGCTGGGCGTAAGCGGAAAGCGGTCCTGCAGACGGCAGTTGAACAGGTAGGTCCATTGCGCCGTCACCAGCGTCTGCAGGATGACCGTGCGGATGAAGTCCGGATCGCGGCCGGCGGCGATCAGGCTCTTTTCAATGACGAAGGCCGACGCCATGAACAGCAGCCCCACGAAGGCGATGCGCCAGATGGCGAAGGCGTCCAGGATGGATTTGGCCGGATCGCGCGGCGCGCGCTGCATCACCCCGGGCTCGGCCGGTTCGAACGCCAGGCCAAAGGCCAGCGTGATGGAGGTGGCCATGTTCATCCACAGGATCTGCAGCGGCGTCAGCGGCGCCTGCGCGCCCGCCAGCAGCGCCGCGATGACGAGCAGCCCTTGCGCCAGATTGGTCGGCAGGATGAAGAGGATGGTCTTTCTCAGGTTGTCGTAGACGCGGCGCCCTTCGCGCACCGCGTAGGCAATCGAGGCGAAGTTGTCGTCCGCCAGCACCATGTCGGCGGCTTCCTTGGTGACCTCGGTGCCCTTGATGCCCATGGCCACGCCCACGTCCGCCTGCTTGAGCGCGGGGGCGTCGTTGACGCCGTCGCCCGTCATGCCGACCACTTCGCCCATCGCCTGCAACGCGCGCACCAGGCGCAGCTTGTGCTCGGGACTGGTGCGGGCAAAGATGTCGTGGTCGCGCGCCAGCGCAGCCAGCGCTTCGTCGCTGGTCTGCTCCAGCTGCGCGCCGGTCACCGCCTCGCTGACGTGCGTCATGCCCAGCATCGTCCCGATGGCCAGCGCGGTTTCCGGATGGTCGCCGGTGATCATCTTCACGCGGATGCCGGCCTGATTGCACTGCGCGATGGCCTCGATGGCTTCGGGCCGGGGCGGATCCATGATGCCGGCCACGCCCAGCAGTATCAGGCCGGTCTGGAAATCCGGATGGTCCAGCGCCGTGGCGCCGGCGGCGCCGCGCTTGTAGGCGGCGGCCAACGTGCGCAGGCCCTCGTGCGCAAAGGCCTGCAGCCCGCTTTCCCAGTAGTCCAGCCGCAACGGCTGCGGTCCGTCTTCGCCCTGTTCCTGCGCGCACAGCTGAAACAGCACGTCGGGCGCGCCGGTGACGTAGATGACGTTCTGGCCGTGGTCGTCGCACCGGCGCGCCATGTATTTGTAGCCCGAGTCGAACGGCACCTTGCCATGTTTGGCCACGCCATCCAGGCCCTGGCCCGCCTTGGCGGCCAGCACCATCATCGCGCCTTCGGTGGGCCCGCCCACGATGCGCCACTGCCCGTCGCCGTCTTCGTGCAGCTGGCTGTCGTTGCAAATGGCCGCCGCGCGCACGAAGCGCGTCAGCGCGTCCTCCTGGCTCCAGTCCACCGGCATGCCGTCGGACTCGCGGGTGACCTCGCCGACCGGGCGGTAGTTGTCGCCCGACACGCGATAGACGCCTTGCGCCAGCAGCACATTCTTGGCGGTCATTTCGTTCATGGTCAGCGTGCCGGTCTTGTCCGAGCAGATCACCGTCATCGCGCCCAGCGTTTCCACGGTGGGCAGCTTGCGGATGATGGCGCGATTGCGCGCCATGCGCTGCACGCCCAGCGACAGGATGATCGAGATGATGGCCGGCAGCCCTTCGGGCACCGAGGCCACCGCGATGCTGATCAGCGACAACAGCAGGTCGGGCAGGGGCATGTCCAGCACGTAGCGGCCCAGCACGAACAGCGCCGCCACCATCACCAGCACCACCTGGAAGATGCGCTTGCCCAGCAGCTGCATCTGCCGCAGCAGCGGCGTCTGCAGCGTCCGCACGTTGCTCATCATCCGGTTGATGTGGCCGATCTCGGTGTCGCTGCCGGTGGCCACGACGATGCCGCGCGCGTTGCCCGCGCTGACGTTCGTGCCCGAGAAGCCCAGGTTCAGGCGGTCGCCCAGCGGCGCCTCGCCGGGCAGCGGCGCATCGTGCTTCTCGACGACGGTGGACTCGCCGGTCAGCATCGATTCTTCGACGCGGAAGTTGTGGGTGTCAAAGAGCCGCACGTCGGCCGGGATCTTGTCGCCGGGCCGCAGGATCACGATGTCGCCCGGCACCAGGTCGCGGGCGTCGATCTCTTCCTTCTGGCCGTCGCGCACCACGCGGGCGTGGTTCGACAGCATGTTGCGGATGCCGTCCAGCGAGCGTTCGGCGCGGCTTTCCTGCACGTAGCCGATGACCGCGTTGATGACGGCCACGGCCAGGATGACGATCGTGTCCAGCCAATGGGCCATCAACGCCGTCACCACGGCCGCGGCCAGCAGGATGTAAATCAGTACGTCGTTGAAGTGGCCCAGAAAGCGCAGCCAGGCGCTGCGGCGGGCGGGTGGGGGCAGGGCATTCAGGCCGTGGGCTTCCTGTCTGCGCCGGATCTGGTCCTGCGTCAGGCCCGACGGGCTGGTCACCTGCGCGTCCAGCGTCTCGTCGACGGAGAGCTGGTGCCAGGGGCGAGGAGTTTGCGGAGCCTGCGTGTGCGCCTGCGTCATTGCGACGGCCTCCCGGGAGGACCGGCGCCGTGGCCGGGCCGGGGGTCGGGGGCCGCACGCGTCAGTCCGGCGTCCATGATACGACGGCCAACTGCCCGTGGACGATCACAGCGGCGGGCGGGCGCCCTTCAGATAGACCTCGCGCAAGGCGGCGGCGAAAAGGGCTTCGACGTTGCGCCGCAAGCCATCGGACCGCGTGAAAAGCGAGATCGGCGGCAGCGTCCAATCGAACGAGTACGGCACGATGGCCGCGCCCGCGATGCGGACCAGCTCGTCCGCGATGTCGGCCGGCAGGATCGTGACGGCGCGGTCGCTGGCCACGATCATTTCGCCAATCAGTTTGGACGAGTCGCTTTGCACGGACGGCGGCGGCGGCGCCAGGCCGGCCCGCAGAAAGATGTCGGCCACCTGCTCGCGGATCGGGCTGCCCGGCGTGCCCAGGATCCAGTCCAGGTCGGCGAGCCGGTTCCATTCCAGGCGCGACCGGCCCAGACGCGCGGCCAGCCGGCGGCTGGCGATCAGGCGCGGCTGCTGGTGATACAGGACCTCGAAGCCGATATGGGTCAGGTCCACCGAAGGCGTGGCCCAGCCCACCACCACGTCCAGCGTGTGGTCACGCAGTTGGCGCAGCAGGGCTGGCCCCTGGCCTTCGTGGATGGTGGCCGTGAGCTGCCGGCCCTGCGGCAGCGTGCGGCCGATGGCCGCCGACAGCATCTGGCCCGACACGAAGGGGATGACGCCGATGTGCAGGTGGGCGGCGTGCCCGGCCGCGACCGTTTCCATTTCCTGCACCAGATGCCCCAGATCGTGCACCAGCCCGCGGGCGCGCGCCAGCACCACTGCGCCCATCGGCGTGGGCGTCATGCCCCGCACGGAACGGTCGAACAGCGGCACGCCGAACATGCTTTCCAGTTCGGCCAGTGCGTTGGTCACGGCCGGCTGGCTGGTCGCCATGTGTTCGGCCACCCGGGTCAGCGATCCGTGCTGCTCGATTTGCAGCAGCAGCATCAGGTGGCGCATCTTCAGGCGCGAGGTCAGTTTCCGGAAGACGGCATCCGGATCGAAGGCTGTCATAGACAAGGCATTAGGAAAACATAATGGAACAATATTAAATCCGAATGATCGCCTTATGTCTTAGCGCCTAGAATTTTGCTCATTCAAGACAGCGAGGCCACAGCCCATGAACAACCCCTCCGACCGCCAGGCAGCCCTGGACTATCACGAGTTCCCCACCCCGGGAAAGATCTCTGTCGTGGCGTCCAAGCCGCTCGTCAACCAGCGCGACCTGGCGCTGGCGTATTCGCCCGGCGTGGCGGCGGCCTGCGAGGAAATCGTGGCCGATCCGTCCAACGTGTACCGCTACACGGCGCGCGGCAACCTGGTGGGCGTCATCACCAACGGCACCGCGGTGCTGGGTCTGGGCAACATCGGCGCGCTGGCCTCCAAGCCCGTCATGGAAGGCAAGGCCGTGCTGTTCAAGAAGTTCGCCGGCCTGGATGTCTTTGACATCGAAATCAACGAGACCGACCCGGACAAGCTGGTCGAGATCATTGCCGGCCTGGAAGCCACCTTCGGCGGCATCAACCTCGAAGACATCAAGGCGCCCGAATGCTTCACCGTCGAGCGCAAGCTGCGCGAGCGCATGAAGATTCCGGTCTTTCACGATGACCAGCACGGCACCGCCATTACCGTGTCGGCGGCCTTCATCAACGGCCTGAAGGTCGTGGGCAAGGACATCAAGCAGGTCAAGGTGGTCACGTCCGGCGCAGGCGCCGCGGCGCTGGCATGCCTGGACCTGATGGTCGACCTGGGCCTGCCGCTGGAAAACATCTGGGTCACCGATATCGAAGGCGTGGTCTATGAAGGCCGCACCACGCTGATGGACCCGGACAAGGCGCGCTTTGCGCAAAAGACCGACGCCCGCAAGCTGGCCGAGGTGATCGGCGGCGCGGACGTGTTCCTGGGCCTGTCGGCCGGCGGCGTGCTGAAACCGGAAATGGTGGCCGCCATGGGCCCGCGCCCGCTGATCCTGGCGCTGGCCAACCCCACGCCGGAAATCCTGCCGGAAGTGGCGCACGGCGTGCGCGACGACGTGGTGATGGCCACGGGCCGGTCGGACTACCCGAACCAGGTCAACAACGTGCTGTGCTTTCCGTACATCTTCCGCGGCGCGCTGGACGTGGGCGCCACGACCATCACGCGCGAGATGGAAATGGCGGCGGTGCATGCCATCGCCGACCTGGCCGAAGAAGAGCAGAACGAAGTCGTGGCCGCGGCCTACGGCACGTATGACATCTCGTTCGGCCCTGAATACCTGATCCCCAAGCCGTTCGATCCGCGTCTCATCGTGCGCATCGCGCCCGCCGTGGCCAAGGCCGCGATGGAAGGCGGCGTTGCGACGCGTCCGCTGGCCGACCTGGAAGCCTACGAAGAACAACTGCAGCAGTTCGTGTATCACTCGGGCGCGTTCATGAAGCCGCTGTTCTCGGCCGCCAAGCGCATCGTGCGTTCGGGCGGTAAGGCGCGCATCGTCTTCACCGAAGGCGAAGACGAACGCGTGCTGCGCGCGGTGCAGGTCATCGTCGACGAAGGCCTGGCGCGTCCCATCCTGGTGGGCCGTCCCGCCGTGCTGCTCTCGCGCATCGAAAAATTCGGCCTGCGCCTGCGTCTGGGCGAGGACGTCGAAGTCACCAACCCCGAATACGACGAGCGCTTCCATCAGTACTGGACGACGTATTGGGAACTGATGAGCCGCCGCGGCATCACCAAGGAAATGGCGCGCGTGGAAATGCGCCGCCGCCTGACGCTGATCGGCGCGATGATGGTGCACCTGGGCGATGCCGACGGCATGGTTTGCGGCACGGTGGGCGCGTACCACGACCACCTGCGTTTCGTGGACGAAGTGATCGGCCGCAGCCCCGGCCACAACGTGTATGCCGCCATGAACATCCTGCTGCTCGACGAGCGCACGGTGGTGCTGGTGGACACGCACGTGAACGACGATCCCACGGCCGAGCAGATCGCCGAATTCACCATCATGGCCGCCCAGGAAATGGCGCGCATGAACCTGGCGCCGAAGGTCGCGCTGCTGTCGCGTTCGAACTTCGGCTCGGGCAGCTCGGCCTCCGGAGAAAAGATGCGCCGCGCGCTGGAACTGGTCCGCGAATCCGCGCCCGAACTGGAAATCGACGGCGAAATGCACGGCGACTGCGCGCTGGACGAGGCGCTGCGCATGCGCATCCTGCCGTCCTCCACGCTCAAGGGCGAAGCCAACCTGCTGGTGTGCCCGAACGTGGACTCGGGCAACATCGCGTACAACCTGCTCAAGACGGCCGCGGGCGGCAATGTGGCGGTGGGTCCGTTCCTGCTGGGCGCCAATGCCCCCGTGCACATCCTGACCAACAGCTCCACCGTGCGCCGCATCATCAACATGACGGCCATGACCGTGCTGGACGCCAACCGCGTCGAAGGCGCCTGATCGGCCTTTACCGGCCCGCGCGTCTTGCGCGGGCATGACAATGCGCGCCACCCCTTACGGGGCTGGCGCGCATTTTTCTTCCGGGGGGCGCCGGGCGGCCTAGTTGGCGCTGGCCTTCCAGGTGCCGTCGGGCTGCTTGCAGAACCAGAACTGCCACGTTTCCGAGGTGCTGGTCCGCGCAAAGTTGCCCACCAGGAAGCGGCAAACCCGGTCGTTGCCGGCGCGGGTGGTCTGCTTGGGAGTCAGCTGCACCGTGATCGGCGCCGCACGCTTGGGCTGGTGCGCGCTTTTCCATTCGGTGCTCTGGCCGTCGGCCGAGCTGTTCAGCGCTTGCGCCACGGCCTCGTGGAACGAGGCGCGGTCGGCCTTGGATATCTGGGTGATGAGGGCGTCGTTGAGCATGACGGGCGGGGCGGCAACCGCCACCGACGCCATGCCGCCCGACAGCAGCAACGCGGCAAGAACGCGGGGGTATATCAAGATGGGCTCCCTGGTGTGAACAGCCGGTTTGGCGGTAAGCGAGTCTGCATCATGAATCTGAGCCGATAGTACGCCAAAAAAAGGCCGCCCAACCGGGCGGCCAACATACAACAAGGGGAGGGTAAATCTGCGCCGCTTCAGTTGCCGCGATACACGCCCGCGAACGGCATGTCATTCGGTTCCACGTTGGACACCTGGCCCGCGGCCCTCGCGGCGGCCAGTTCGGCCTGGACCTCGGCGCGGGTCTTGCCCGTGTGCGGCGTGCCGTAAACACCCTGGAAGGGCGTGTTGTTCGGTTCGGCGTTGGTGTTGATCCCGGCGGCCTTGGCGGCGGCCTTCGCGGCGGCCAGCTCGGCCTGCACCTGGGCGCGGGTCGGACCTTCGTAGGGGGTGCCATAGACACCCTGGAAGGGCACGTTGTTGGGTTCGATGTTGGGCGAGGCGTAGGCGCCGGCGCTCAGTGCAGCCAGCGAAAGCATCACAGCGGTAGCAAGGGTCTTCATGGTAAACCTCCGATTTCTAGAGCCTGGGAGCGAATCCGGCGGCCTTTCCGTCGTGGTTCGTTGCTGTTTCCCGATGGCTGAATCTTGCGCCGATCTAGAATGCGGATAAACCCGGATATCCGTAAAAGATAATTCCATCAATGGAAAATTCTGGCCGTATTTCAGGCTTTGATGCCGCTGATGGAACGTTTGGTCGTGAGATAGTGTCAGCGTCGCCGACGCGCCCCGCCAGCTTCGACGAGCCGTGGCCACGAACCCGATGGCCCCGCGCAGCGGGCACGATATTCGCTGCGGGCGCGGGCGCCCCTATGGCGGATGCGCCAGTCAGGGCCCTTGGGTAGGATGACCAGGCTGCAGCGCCTTCAGGCTTCGCAATCAGTAGTGCGGCGGCAGTTCGTCGCGCAGGCTGCGAAAAGGGGCTGCGCCCTCGGGCGCCTGCTGGCGCAGGTCGGCGACCTCGCGCATGAGCCGGTCGATCTGCTGTTGCTGGCGGACGATGATCTGGTTCAACTGCTCCAGAAGATCATCCGAGAAGCTGGCCTTGACCTCCAGGTCCAACAGCCGGCGTTCAATGTCTTGCGTATTTTCCATGGCGGGTATTAGAACCCATTCCCGCCCAGGCACAGGAGAGAAGTTTGGTACAGCGGCAATGGCGGGACAGCGGGACCTGGCGGTGGACGGCGGGCACAATACTGGCGCTTGCGCCGGCTGCCACCGTGCTGGCGCAGGCCGACACGCTGGCCCCGGTGGTGGTGACCGGCACACGGCTGGGCACCGAGGTGCTGGAGACGCCGGCTTCGGTCGACGTCGTCCAAGGCAGCGCCATGCGCTGGCAGCAGCCGGGCATCAACCTGTCTGAAGGGCTGGCAAGCGTGCCGGGCCTGCAGATCCAGAACCGCCAGAACTACGCGCAAGACCTGCAGATATCCAGCCGCGGCTTTGGCGCACGCTCCACGTTTGGCGTGCGGGGCGTGCGCCTCTACGTGGACGGCATTCCCGCAACGATGCCGGATGGCCAGGGGCAGACCTCCAATATCGACATCGGCTCCATCGACCGCGTCGAGGTGCTGCGCGGCCCGTTCTCGGCGCTGTACGGCAACTCTTCCGGCGGTGTCATCCAGGTCTTCACGCAGGACGGCGCCGACCCGCCCGAGATCACCGCCAGCGGCTGGGGCGGCAGCTATGGCACATGGCGCTATGGCGCGATGGCAAGCGGGGTGTCGGGCACGGGCGCCGGTCAACTGGACTATGTGCTGGACCTGTCGCGCTTCACCACCGACGGCTATCGCGACCACAGCGCCGCCCGCAAGAATCTGGGCAATGCAAAGCTCGGCCTGCAACTGAATGACGACAGCCGCCTGACGCTGGTCGTCAACAGCGTCGACCTGAAGGCGCAGGATCCGCTGGGCCTGACCTACCAGCAGTTCCAGGACGACCCGCGCAGCGCGCCGCTTGCCGAGCAATACAACACGCGCAAGACGGTAAAGCAGACGCAGGGCGGGCTGGTCTTCGACCACCAGGTCGACGGCCGCAACGCGCTGCGCGTGATGGTCTACTACGGCCAGCGCGACACGACGCAGTACCAGTCGATTCCACCGGCCGTGCAAATCCCGGCCACGCAAGCCGGCGGCGTCATCGACCTCAAACGCGAATACGGCGGCGCCGACGTGCGCTGGACGTCCGAGCTTGCCCTGGGCGGCCGGGCGCTGACCCTGATCGGCGGCTTTGCCTACGACGCCATGCAGGAAGACCGCAAGGGCTACCAGAACTTCACCGGCGCGGGCCCCAGCCGGCAACTCGGCGTGCAGGGCACCCTGCGGCGCGACGAGACCAACCGCGTCTACAACGCCGACCCCTATGTCCAGGCCTCCTGGAACTTCGCGGACCGCTGGACGCTGGACGCCGGGCTGCGATACAGCACGGTCCGCTTCGATTCCGACGACCACTACATCACCCCCGGCAACGCCGACGACAGCGGCAGCGCGCGCTACCGCAAGGCCTTGCCCGTCGCCGCGCTGCGCTACGCCGTCAATGACGACGTCAGCGTCTACACCTCGTACGGTCGCGGCTTCGAGACGCCGACGCTGAACGAAATCTCGTACCGGCCCGACGGCGACCCGGGCCTGAACTTCGGCTTGATGCCGTCGGTCAGCACCAACCTTGAAGCCGGCATCAAGGCGCGCATGGCTGGCGGCCTGCTGACGGCCGCGGTCTTTCATACCCGCACCGACGACGAGATCGTCTCCGCCGGCAGTTCAGGCGGCCGCACCAGTTACCAGAACGCCGGCCGCACACGCCGCGATGGCCTGGAACTGAGCTGGTCCGGGGAATTCGCGCAGCACTGGCGCACGCAAGTGGCCTACACGCTGCTCAACGCCCGCTACGCCGACGACGGTTCGGGCAACATCCGCGCGGGCAACAAGATCCCGGGCATCGCACGCCAGGCGGCCTTCGCGTCCCTGGCCTGGGCGCCGCCCGAAGGCTGGCAAGCAGGCGTGGAAGGCCGCTACCTGTCCAAGATCTACGTCAACGACGCCAACAACGCGGACGCACCCGCCTACTTCGTGGCCGCTGCCAGCGTCGGCTACGTGAAGCAGGTGGGCCAGTGGAAACTGAACGCTTATGCGCGCGTCGACAACCTGTTCGATCGCGACTACGCGGGTTCGGTGATCGTCAACGAAGCGAACGGACGCTACTACGAACCGGCGCCCGGCCGGAATGCGGGCGTTGGGGTGGGGGCGACTTATCGGTTTTGATGCGCTCAGTCCACCAGCCACGCCGATTCTCCCTCGACCAATACGCCACCATGGCTCGTGGTGTCGCCCAGCCGGGCGATGGCCCGTCCCTCCAGCGTGGCAGTGGGCGACCCCGTCACGATCACTGCCCCACAGCTGATCTTGTCCCCGACCCGCGCGATGGGGCGGCCGTTGACGTGGGCTTGCGCGGCGCCGGTAATGACAGTGCCGCGGCCGTGAGTGGGGCAGGCGTGGTGATGGCCGACTAGGACGATGGGTTGCATGGAGCTCCTTGCGAATTGACCAAGTCGAATCCTCGGCCGTTGAATCGGTGATACACGTGTTCATGGGCCTGCACGGGAGCCGTGTCGTAGCCGCTCAGATCGGCTCCTGTGGCACAAAGGCGTTCAACCTCGGCTGGCCACTGAGCGTCGGCAGCGCGCCTCAGCAGATAACGATCGATCAGCGGGCCGCCCGCCAATAGGTACGCCGGCAGCACTACAAATTTTGCGATGAGGAACTCGATCAAACCGTCGTCTTTCAGCATGACGGGCGGTGTGAACCCGCTTGGCTGGGCGGAAACGCAATGCGGATCGGGCTGAATGGATGCAAGGCCTCCGGCCATGTAGCGACGAAGGAACTCGAGGCGGGTGAGGTTCGAGACGAGCGCTGACTCATCAGCCACATCGAAAGCGCCGGAGGTCATGGCGAGGCCGGAGGGTTCCGTCTTGAACACGAGTCGAAGGGTGAACTTACCGTCCGCGGACGCGCTGAATTCGGTAAACGCGTGGACGTCTCGCCACAAAACCGTAGTTGCCTTGTTCTTTCCGTTGTAGATGTGAACGGCCTGAGCTTGGCGATTGAACCGGACGCAAGCAGGTGTAATTCTGCTTAGCGCATATCCTAAAACGAGGCTGAACAGTCCAAAGGCGCCCATGTCCCAGTGCAGCACCAGCCCCTCTGCCACAGACCCGCCGCCTGATATCCAGTCGAACATAAGCCACACGAACGCGCTCGTCGTGAAAATGAATGCGCCGGATACGAGATAGAGAACAAAGGCCAGCTTTCCGACGAAGATCCGGCTCTCTATGTATCGCTCGTTAAACAGACTCCGATCTGAGAGATCGTCGGAAAAGCTCACCTGGCCAGGCCACATTGCGATACGGATATCAGGTAGCGATTGCCAGTCTGATCGTGCCCGCAGGTTGGACAGCATTTCTTTAAAAGTGAGCAGAGCATTTTGGTTGGACATGAGCTAGTTCGCGTCGAAGTGGCGAATGGGTGCGCGTTCTTGGAACCGGACGCCCGCTGCGCAGGCGCGGTGTCTGCGCTGCCGACATGAAGCAGACAGGACGAGTTGCATGAGTCCTTCCGGGATAGTTCCGATGCTGTTAGGTAATGCGCCGGATACATGGCGGAGGGAATCTATGTATGTCGTTCAGCCGAGCACGGTTCCATTGATGTCGACCAGGTCGAAGCCTTGACCGTTGAATCGGTGGAATATGCTTTTGTTTGCTTGCACGGGCGTCGTGTCATAACCGCTCAGGTCGGCGCCTTGGGCGCAAAGCTGTTCGACTTCGGCAGGCCACTGCAGATTCGCGGCACGGCGCAAAAGATATCGATCTATGAGCGGGCCGCCGGCCAGGTAGTAGCCGGGCAGGGCCACGAGTTTTGCAAACAGAACCGTGATCAGATGGTCATCTTTAAGCGAGACGGCTTTTGAGAACCCGCTGGGTTTGTACGCACTGCGCGCCGGATCTGGCTGTATGGAACCTAAGCCCTCGGCCATGTATCGGCGCAGAAATTCCAGGCGAAGGAGGTTGTCTGATAAGGACGAGTCGTCACCAAAATCGAATGCACCTGGAGCTACCACCCAATCTGCGGTGCCGATGCGAAAGACGAGTTTGAGCGAAAACGAACCTTCGCCGGGTGGCCTGAACTTGGTAAAAGGATGAACCTCGCGCCATGCGGCGGTGATCGCCTTTCCAGGGCTCTGATATATGTGGACCAACTGGGCTTGCCGATTGAACCGAACACAAGCCGGCTCGGATCTGCCGAAAAAGTATGCCAATGCGACCATCAGGACAGCGAAGACAACCATTATGCCGTACTGGAAAGCGATGTCGCCCAAACTTTTTTTCGCAAGGACATCATGCGTAATGGCAATAGCCAGGACCGTTGATGTAGCGACGAACGCGCCGCACGTCCCGTATAGCGCAAATGCCATTTTCCCAACGAAGACGTGACTCTCCATGTAACGCTCGTTAAACATCGTCTTGTCAGATACATCGTCTACGAATCTGACGCGCTGCGGCGACATTGCAAGGCGGATATCGGGAAGCTGTTGCCAATCTGGTGCGGCTTTCAAATTTGCCAGCATCTCATCGAAGCTGTGGGTCGGCTGCAATTCGGTCATTGGTGGGTCATCTCTGATGGCGGCTGTGGTTCCGTGAAAGCGCTAAGCCGAACAGAATCCGTTAGTGGCGATATGAGGAAGGCCGGTCGGCGGAAAATTGATTTTGGGGTGAGGTAACGAGTGCTCAACCAATCACTTCGCCTTGTAGATTTACCAAGTCGAATCCGCGGCCATTGAAGCGGTGAAAGACGTCCCTGCTCGCTTGCACGGGCGTGGCGTCATAACCGGTCACATCAGCGCCCGGCGAGCACAAGCGCTCCACCTCCTCGGGCCACTCGACGTTCGCCGTGCGACGGACTAGATGGCGATCGATTAAGGGGCCGCCGGCGAGGTAGTAGGCGGGCTTCACCAGCAGGATCGCGAAGAGATAAGTGAGCAGCCCATCTTCCTTGAACGTGACTGCCTTGGAAAAGCCGCTGGGCCTGTAGGGTGTACGTGCCGGATCGGGTTGGATCGCGCACAGGCCTTCGGCCATGTAGCGTCGCAGGAATTCGAGACGGGTGAGGTTGTCGACGAACGCCGACTCGTCGCCGATGTCGAACGCGCCAGAAGCCATCGTGAAGGCAGTCGGCCCCGTTTGAAACACGAGGTTGATTGCAAACTTGCCGTCTGCGGACGGACTGAATTCGGTGAAAGGATGCACGTCTCTCCATGCAACCGTTGCTGCGCTTTTCCGCCCCTTGTAGATGTGAACGACCTGAGCTTGGCGATTAAAGCGCACGCATATCGGCTCCAGCTTCAGGAGCGCAATCGCCAAAACGCCTGTGAACGCGGCGAAAGTCAGCAATATCCAGCTCTTGGAAAGAAAGCTGTAGAGCGTGCTGCCCGCAGAATGGCTCAGCCATGCGTCATAGGCGAAGCAAACGAGCGAGGCCAATGTGGCACCACACAATAGGTAGAGAACGAACGCTGCCTTTCCTGCAAATAGGCGACTTTCAATGTACTGTTCGTTGAATAGCCGTTCGTCCGAGATGTCGTCGCAGAAGCTGACCTGCTGCGGCCACATGGCAACCCGTATGTCTGGAAGCGCCTGCCAATCCGGACGCGCCTTCAGGTTGGCCAGCATTTGTTGAAACGTGAGTAGGGGTTTTGGGTGCGGCATCAGTCTTTGCCCTCCAGTACGGCTAGCTTCCTGCGTTCACGCCGCGCTGAGACGCAACTAGTATGGCGCCACACGAAGTGCTGTCACCCTCGCGGGCAGGGGTCTTGCCGTTACTTTGGAAGCCGGCGCAACTAGCAATGATTGAAGTGGCACCGTGGAGGGGGCATTGAACGGCATCTCCATGCCCTGCCACGGGCGAGCCTCCTGCGGTGAAGCCGGTCGTCGCTGAGACCACCTTCCCGGCGTGTGTGGTCGAATCGCTCAACACAACAAATGGTTTGTTCATGGACGCCCCGTATGGGGATGAGGAGCGTTCGTCGGTGGGGGAACAGGTGGCCAGTCGGCTGCCACCGACAGGGGGGGGCACGGTTTTCCTGGCAGTCCCGCTTGGCGAATGATCTTGGGCCAGCGCGGCTCCCAGCACAGGAGCAGCGAAATCCAATGCCCTGCTGCGTGAATCAACATGACGGGAGATAGCAACACCGACAGCCAAACGACTAGCCGCCGCTGGCCAGCTCGCCAGAGCGGCTTAAGGAAGCTCCAGGGGGCCGCGAGCGACAGCCAAGGCCAAGGCAGCTTGGTCAGCAGTCTGCGGGGGCGCGGTACGGAATCGGGGCCTTCTTCCATGTATCGCCGAATGAACTCCCAGAGATTGACCAAGTCACTGGTCCCATCGGCCGTCTTGCCCACAAACATGAGGTGACTGTGAGGCAGTCCCGTCATGTCCTGCGTCCAGGCCAGCAAAAGCTGAGTGCCCGTGCCGGCAACCTCAGGCTTGCCCACCCCAGCTTCCGCCGAGACCTGTTCCCATGCGAGGACCGCAATTCCACCTGCGTATCGAGGACGGTGCAGATACACCTGGCGAGTAATGCGATTGAAGCGGATCAGCAGACGGCGTTGAACAAAGTTTTCGAGGCGTAGCCAGCGCCATGCAAATCGACGAAGCACGAGAATCAGCGCCAGCGTTATCAGGGGCAACGCAAGAGCGGCAATGTAGTCGCCCGCATCTGCCGGCCTGCTCGACCATGGATAGACGTGAGTCCACCACACTGTGCTGAAGATGGTACTCATCTCCAGCAGCGTCAACACTAGATAGAGCGCCGGTAAAGTGAATAGCGTAAGGAAACCACGCTTATCTTGAAGTGCGCCAGCTCGAAGCTCGATATAGATATCGTTAAACGCGTAGATCGAGCCTGTAGCACTGGGATGCTCGCTGACTTTCTCATCAATGCCGATCTCCCGTACAAATTCTTTTCCGATATTGGCCTTAAGCTCCTTTTCATCCGCTGTAGCTACCTTAATGGCATCCTCATACTCCCCACGTAATGTTGCCGTTGTCTGCATTGCCCAGGCCTGCGCTTCGATAAAATACATTCAGCTCACCGTCCTCAAAGCTTCATACAATTTTCGTAGTTCGGTCGCCTCGTCTACGAATGGCTTGGCAAAACTATCCTGCGAGCGCGAGCCGAAGCAGCAGTGGGCGCACCATGTTTCCATCTCGTCTGGCTCTAACACCCAAATCGCCGCGGTGATCAACAGACCTATGGCTGTGCTCCATCCCAACGCTAAACCGAGCAATGCAGAAATTTGGACGGCTGCGAGGCTCTCTGCTTGGCGAATGAGTACGGGCAGGGCGGCTCGAAGGAGTTGCCGCTCCGTGTTTAGAAGGATCCAACGGAGTAGCGGGCCGGAGGTCGATAGCGATATGGACGCGGAGATTCCGGTAATGCCCATGGCTACAACGGCGTGCGCGACGTACGCTAAGCCCAACGTTGACTTGCCTTGGGCAAAGGCTCTCCGCACTTCTGCGACATCCAATGCGACCAGAATCCCCCCTCCAATGGTGGCTAATCCTCCGCCTGCCAGCTTGAGGCCGCCTAAGGCAATCCTTGCTCCCCTGCCGGCCACTGTATGCGCACCATACCTTGCAGCCACCGATCCCACGCTCATCGCAGCCAACTCGAAACCTGCGGCCGCCGTTGTCAGTCCTGCGGCAGTCAACTCCGCCCACTGCCGTGTGTCCTTGTCAGAGGCGCTACCCTTGGCCAGGAGCAAGACGGCCTCGATAAGCGCGATGATTGCCCCGCCTCGAATTTTGTAGAACTCGCTGTTACCTCCGGTCTGGAATTCGCGCGCAAGCGCTTCTCGGGCGCGTCCGATATGTGCATTCAACTGACCGGAAACGCGCGACGCGCTGGCAGCCTGACCCGCATGCGCCAGGTCTTGAAGCCGTATGTTCGTTGCTGCACGCCCCAATTGGGCGTGCATCAGGCCCATAAAGGGAACAAGTAATCGGCGGTCAACGGCGTTGCCTGGCACTTGCTTGAGCACGAACTGATTGAGCTGCGCGAAGAGCGTAAAAACGTGCCCCAGTGGCCTGCCGGTGAACCAAGCGTGAGTGCCTGCCTTTCTAGCCGCGTCGACTGCCGCATCCGACTTCGCAATAAGGTCAGCCAAATTCTTAAAACGTTCCCCCGCCGTACCGAGCAGCAAGGCGGCGTTATCAACAGTCAAGACGTCGTCCGCTTTAGCCTTTGCCAGTGCCATCCTTGTTTCAACCTCGATGGCAATCTGATTGCGCGTCATCGCGCGCAGCCCCAAATTTCCCGGTCCAATCTCGGTGTCGGTCCACCAGCTTTCCAGATGTGAGTTGCCATCAGGGCATCCGTTCAGACCAATCACGCTCAGGCCGATCTGTTCAGCAAAGGCCATCCCCCACACTGGCTCGTCCCGGTCGTACAAGTCAAGCGCGGCGAGCATCGCCGGACTTGCAATCCAGGCCAGGTGATCCGCGCTACGCGCATCCATTTCTTGCTGGACCGCTTTGTCGCGTTGATGAAATTCGCGCTGTACACCTGCCTTGGCGGTATCCCAGTCCAAAAGCTTCTGATACCTATCGAAGGCAGTCGCCGATTCTTTGGCTGCGATCTCTCGTACGCGTTCGGGCGTATAAAGATGCTGGTATTGACCTCCAAACTGCAACCCGGGTGGGTACCCAGCGTTGATTTTCGTGACCTGTTCCAATAGCCGCTCACCTCGCCGTGTCGCACGCGCCAGGTGACCTTTCTGCATTGCGGACTTGACGTTGTCCAGTGCCTGGGCCACGGCGTAACGGCGTTCGTTACTGATACCCTCGTGGTCTTTCGTTTCCAGCCAGGGGCGCATTTTTTCGACCGCGTCATTGCGCCAAGTATTGAGCTCCTGCGCGATGCCGATTGCATCCTCCAGGACAAAGGCGAACCCTTGGTCTACGCACAGCTCCCGATGAACGCTGGTCAAGATCGAACCCATGTCGGCCGGGGCGGCACCAGGATTGAGTCCGCTCCGAAAAGGCGGAAACGCCTGATCTTCCAGCGCGTTTTGGGTAGCCGGATTGGAGCTTGCGAGATACTCGGCGACTCTGGCGGGGATCTCATCTGGAGCAAGGACGTCGTGATAAACGCTGCATCCTTGAACGAGACCCCGAACGTCGAACTTTTGCAAGCGATTGCGGAAGGCGCTGATATCGCGATAGCGTGCCAAGATGACGGGGCTCAGTGGATCTCTCGAAAACAGGAATCGCGATTCCTCCACATCCTCGGGGTCTGGAAGGGTGATGGTCCATGATCCGAGCGCGGCAATGCCCGTCCGAGGTACACCGGGATTGTCGGGCCACACGGGGTGCAGTAGGCCGCTCGCGTGTACCTGATAAGCCGCCTCGCACGTGAAGTGTCCACCAATCCGCTTGGTAAGCACGTATACGTATCCCTCTCGGAGCCAGCGTATGGCATAGCGCGGCGTGCTCAATTTGGGCACAAGCGCCTTTCCGAGGGTAGGGGGCCGATCTGGGGCCAGTATTTTCAGCGCAGACACATCCGTGCTGGCGATAACGCCGTATCGAAGCGGTAGTATCTTTACCGAGCGCTTGCATCCCACGCAGGGGCCCGTTGGCGTGTTTGCGGGATTCCGATTTGCAGCGTTGCCGCTGGATAAAACCAACCTCTCGATAGCGTCGGTGGAGTTGGTCATAGAAATTGTCGAATTTTTTAAGATTCAGGTTTTCTGACTGACAAGCGCCAGATACGCTGCGCCGAGCCGTCCGTTGCCCGATGCGGCCATTTGGAGCGCTAGTTGCCACTGCGAGTCATCCCTCAGCTGCTGAGCGGGCCGGCTCAACGCCATGAAGACGTAGTCATGGAGGTCTTCAGACGATGACAGGCGCAGCATTTCTGCCGCTTTCAGGTGTGTTCGAACCCGCGCAAGCCTGACGTACCGGCAATCCGTGTCGAACAGGGACGGTTCGTGTGTTTGTGCTTCTCTGAGCAAGCGATGTGGAAATGGGTCTTCAGCCAACGCTTGCCACAGGTCGGCGTCCATGGTCAGCATCTCCAGCGGAAAGGTGTTGCCGGCTCGGGCGCCATGACCCGGAACACGACCCCACAGCCGGCGCTCCACGTTGGCCCCCGGCACCCACCAAGAAACAATCGGCGCGACAAAGGAGTTCCACCAGCCTGGATCCGCCCTCTGGTGAAGTATCGGCAGCACCAGAGGGTCGTAGTACCGCAGCAAGTACGTGCAACCGTCGGGCCCCCTCGCGAGCGTCGCATCGCTAAGATGGGTTGCCAGTGCGTCGGCCGGTTGTGTGCTGATGATCCACCCCTGTAGAGCATTGAGAAGGCGGCCGTGAAACGCTTCCATCAGGTTGCCGCAATCTGCGAGAGTCGTGGAGCGAGCTGCAAGAAGAAGCGGCGAGTAGGGGCGCAGCGCAGCCCATTTCTCGTTTTGTAGTAGCGGATAACAGCGGCCGCCGAATAGATCGTTCACCGCATGGCGCATTGAATCGTCCAGTCCGGCGATGTCGCTTACCGCGATCAGGTGGCGCTGCGGCCCTGGTGCCGACAGCTCGGTGAAGAGTTTCCGACTCAGCTCGCTCATGTTTTCACCACCGGGCTGTGATCGACGGCAGCTTTGATCCAACACCCAACGCACACCGGTTCGCCCACGATGGGCATTCCGTCGAGGTTGAGGGGAACTCCGCCTTGCCCGCCCGACAGATCGATGTTGCCCGCATTGAAATTGACGGCCGCGCCATTGAACTTCAGACCTCCAGAATCCAACGAGAGAACGCCGCCGGGCGTGCTCCAGCGTATCGAGTCCGCATGGACTTCATGATGTTGTGTCGTGATAGAGGCCATCTGGGCGGCTCGAAGTCTATGATGTCCTTCGACGTCGATTTCGATGTGGCCTCCCACTGTCGTCTTGTAGTCCGCTGCGATCCGCTCCACTCGATGGTTACCAATTTCCTCTAGGTAATCCTTGGAGATCGACACCTGCTGGCTTCGTTCAACAACGATGATTTGATCGCGTTTGACGATCAGATGCCGGTCTTGGCCAACATCGATGCGCTCGTCGCGCATGATCCGGTCTTGCCTGTCCTGTCCGACTCTCAGCATTTCGTCACGACCGACGCTTTCGCTGCGGTCATTTCCCACAAACGTCGTCTCGTCGTGATTGACGTGAATGTTCTGGTCCTTCTGCGCATGAACGTAGATCTCTTCTTGATCCAGTTCATCCTCGAAACGCAGCTCGTTGTACCCGTCGCCTTTGTGCGATTTGCTCTTGATCGTCATCCGCGTCTTGTGCTGCGGTAATTCGTAGGGGGGCAGGTTGGTCGCGCGATACGTGCGTCCGATGATGATGGGCTGATCGCAATCTCCATCCAGAAAGTCCACGATCACTTCCTGTCCAATGCGCGGAATCGCCATGTGGCCCCAAGCGGCGCCCGCCCAGTTTTGCGAGACGCGGATCCAGCAGGAGCTGTGTTCGTCGTGCCTGCCCAGGCGGTCCCACGGGAACTGGACCTTCACGCGGCCGTAGTCGTCGCAGTAGATTTCTTCGTTGGCGGGACCCACCACCGACGCGATTTGCGGGCCGTCGATGCGGGGTTTGCGAGCGGGTTCGGGCTTCCAGTCCACGCGGTCCGGGATGATGTCGGCGGTGTAGCGGTACTGGGTTCCTTGCAGGGCTTCTGCGGCTTCTTCCTGCTGGCTCGTGTGCTGCACGCCGTGATGGCGCATGCGCACCGGCCGCCAGCCGTGGTTCCAGTCCTCTCGCGGATGGCCGGTCAGGTCGAACGCGACGCCGGGCACGAGCCGCGCGTCGTCGCCCTCGACCGTGGCCATGCGCGCATCGCGGCGCAGGCCCAGCAGGCGGCTTTGGGTGAAGGGCTTGCCGGCTTCGTCGCGCTTGTAGCGGCCGGGATAGTCGTAGCGTTCGTAGCGGGTGGAGTGATGGGGCATGTCGCGCGCGACCGAAGAGTGTTCCTGGTCGTACTGCGGATGCGTGTAGGTGTAGTCGCGGTGGGTCTGTCGCGCGGTGCGCACGTGCTCGGCGTAGGTGAAGCGGTGCAGTGCGGGTTCCGGCTGGTCGCCTCCGGGCGTCGGGTTGTAAGCCACGGGACCGCCTTCGATCGTCCCGTGCACGTAGATGCGGTCGCCGTGGATCAGGCGGTGGCCGTGGTCCGAATGGACAAACCGGTAGAACAAGCCTTCTTCAGCGGCGAGTCGATCGAGAAACTGCAGGTCGCTGTCGCCCGCCTGCACGCAGTACTCGCGCGCCAGGTGCTCGTTGGTAGCGACCTGTTCGTAGTCGGTGATGCCATGGGATTTGAGGATCTGCTCGAGGATCTCGGGCACGGATTGCTGCTGGAAAATGCGCCAGTCCGAGCAGAGCGCCGTGCGCGCCAAGGCTGGTTCGACGACCGCGCGGTAGCGTGTCCTTCGGAAACCGGTATCGCCTTGCTCGAAACCGGTGACGACGCCGTGCACGTGCCGCACGGGCGTGTCGCCGCGCCAGATCGTGAATAGCGCAGGCTGGTCCAGCAGCGCGCCAAAGTCCACCGCGGGGTCAAAGCTGGACAGCTCCACGCGCAGTTGGTAGGTCGAGGAGAGCGCTTCGTCGAGCGTGAATTCGATCACTTCGAAGTTGGCGCTGGCAGCGATGGGGGCGAACGTGAACCGCATGTCGGATAAACGGGGCATCTCGGTATCCTGTGCGGCCATGACGATTGGGGCAATCGTTATGGCCGCAGATGGTCAAGAAGAGGACTGAATTACCGGTGTGGGCAACTCCGGCGCCTGTGAGGCGCGATGAGCGCGAAGGGGCCGGGCCGTGCGGCGACTGGCGCGGCCCGGCTCGCCCGGCTTAGCTTTCCAGCGGCTTGCGCCAGTCGTCCGAAGCTTCCGTGCCGGCGATCGCATGCGTCCAGGTGATCTTGCGATACGCCATGGCCACCTTGATGAGCTGGGTGTAGTCCGCTTTGCTGGGGTCCTGCGCATGCGGCAGGACGCTGGTGATGTCCACGATCGTGGCGTCTTCCAGTTCGGTGGTGAAGAAGTGCTCCTGCTTGCCGTCAATGGAAGTGCGGTACCACTTCACTTCGACCTTGGGCAGCATTTCGCCGGCGGCCAGGGCCTGGTACAGCAGCGGCGTCGCCTTGTTCAGCGCGCTGGTGAACGTAAAGGGTTTGTGCACGCGCTGGCCGGAGGGTTGGCCGCTTTGCGGGTCGGTCGGGGTGTTGACGCGGTGCTCGATCTCTTGCACCAGGATCTGGTCTTCGTGGCCTTCCACGTAGACGTTGCCGACCGAGTCGGCGGTGAAGGCGCCCTGGGTGATGTTGCCTTGGGTCTTGCCGGTGATGCTGATATAGGCGGGAGTAGGCATGACGGATTCCTGTGTCGTCGTTGGGCCCGGTGGGGCCAGAAGCATCCCGAAGGTGGGATGCAACGACATATGCGAAATCCGTGCCAGGTTTGGCGAAGCGAAAAATACTGCAGTGAAATCAACGCGCTACGAACAAAAAGCGCCGAATGCGTTGCACGCGGGCCGCCGTCTTTGTCCGGCCACGCGCGGGTTTGCGCGATGAGCCGGGCCAGTTTTGACCCGGTTCATCGTAAGCCGTTGATTCATAAGATAAGAGACCGGGCCATATTTGGCCCGGGCGGGTCAAATATGGCTCGCCCCGCTGCTTATGCCGCGGCCCGGTAGCAGAACTCGCTGTCCTCGCAGTCGCCGCATCCGGGCGCGGCCGCGGCCGGCAGGCCGGCGTGTTCGCAGGCGGAGTAGGCCAGGAATTTCTTCCAGCGCATGTTGTCCACGTTGCGGCTCACCAGCCCGGGGTAGTGGCGCGCGAGCAGCACGGTGACGTCTTCGCGTCCGGACAGGCCCAGGTCGCGCCACAGGTGATCGGGCCGCAGGCAGGCGTGCGCGAGGATGCTGCTGACCCATTGGGTCGTCTCGGGGCCGGGCGCGCGGTAGGCGTCCAGCAGCACGCGCATCAGTAGCGTGAACCCGGGTTGCGGATCGCTGGCGCCCTTGCCCACATAGGCGGCGAACTGTTCGCGCAGCGCGGACAGGGACGTGTCGAATCCGGTCAGGGCGCCGGGGAACAGATAGTCCAGAAGGTCCTTCAGTTCGGCGGGCGACAAGCCGCTGCGTGCAAGGTCCTCGTGCGCGATGCTGGTGCCCAGGACCGCGGCAAAAAAGCCGGCATCGGGATGGACGGGCGGCGCGTGACGCAACAAGGCGTCGGCAAACCGTTGGGCCCGATCGGCGATGCGGGAGTCGGGAGTAAAGGGCGGCACGGGCTCGGCGTCCATGATGATCTGCTGCGGAAACGGTTTGCTAAGGTGTTAACTAAACAATGTAGGGGCGACTATATAACGAATAATCGGCGGGTTTGTGCCATCTACGGGTCAATCCCCGTTGGGACATACCCGAGGGTGTCTGGCGGGGACAGGTATCATCGGCATCCCTTCCATTGCCGACGTTTCCTCTACATGCCGCGCCCGTTCCGCCCCGTTGTCACCCGTCTGTTTGGCGCCGTCGCGCTGACGCTGGCCGGCATGGCGGCAGCGCCGCCACCGGCCCTGGCATCCGACATCGGCGCGGTCATCGAATCGATCCGCCTGTCGCGCTATCCGCTGCGCGAACCCGAGCGCCGGGTCTGGGGTACCGAGAACGTCAAGGACGTGGTGCTTGTCGGGCAGATGGAGAACCGCCTGTACCTGTACCGCTATGTGCGCGAGGGGGGCAAGGACTTCCGGCTGGATTTCCGGTCGCAGCCGCTGGTGATCGACCCCGAAGGCTGGACGGCCTCGCGTGAGGAGAATGTGGCGGTCAGGTCGCCGCGCGCAGACGAAGCCTTTTATTGGGTCGGCCTGGCCGATCGCCGCACCCCGGCGGGCAAGGCCATAGGGTTTCTGGTGGACGGCAAGGGCGAGGCTGCATCCGTGAATGCGGACGTGCAGCTTGCCGTGGTCACGAGCGGCCGGCCGTGGGACGAGCCGCGCCGGGCGCAGGCCATGACGACGCTGCAGGCGGTGCTGCGCGAGTATCCCTCGCGGCTGGACGCGTTTCCCGCGCAGGTGCGCTTCGAGCACCAGACGGCGCCGGATGTGACGGCCACGTTCCGAACCCTGCATCAGGTGGCGCGCGCCATTCCGCGCGCCAAGACGGCCGAGTTCCAGCGGGCGCTGGCCGATCTGCGCCGGTTTGTGATGGCGCAGGATTATCGCGAGATCGATCCGGCCGGCAAGGACGCCGAGATGACGACCGCCTTGAACGACTACGGCTTCTGGCTGGCCGAGTCGGGCGACACGGCGCAGGCGGACCGCATCCTGACCGACGTGCTGCGGCGCGATCCGTCGCGCACCGCCGCCTACCTGAACCGCGCCGACGCCCGCTGGAAGCGGCGCGAGACGTCGCGCGATGAGCGCGCCTACTACGAGGCGCTGGCGCGCGAGGACTACCGGCTGTATTGCACGCGGCGCCTTGCGGCCAAGGAAGCCATTCCCGGCAACGTTGCTGCCCGCATCGGCGCCGCGCTGGAAACCCCGGCGCTTGATGCGAATGCCTGCCGCCCGCGCCTGGCGATCTTTCAGGCGATCCAGGCCGGTGATGTGAACGCGGTGCGCGCCGAGCTTGCCGGCGGTCAGGATCCGGATGGCGTGAACGAATACGGCAGGTCCGCGCTGGCCGTGGCCGTGTCGCGCAAACAGCTCGAGATGGTGCGCGCGCTGCTGGATGCGGGCGCGAAGGCGGATGGCCCTGACAATGGGTTCTCGCTGGTGGCCAGCGCATTGCCCGACGCCAAGGACACCCGCCCGGCCGCAGAGCGCTACGCGCTGGCCGACATGCTGATTGCCGCGGGCGCGCCGGTGGATGCATTGGACTCCAACGGCACGCCGCTGCTGATGCGCCGCATCTCTTACTACAGCGACGGCAAGGACAACCTGGTCTACCTGCTGGAAAAGGGCGCCAATCCGAACGCGCGCGAAAAGAACGGGCGCTCGCTGCTGCACGCGGCGCTGCAAACCCCGAAGAACTTCTGGTTCGCCGAAAAGCTGCTCGCGCGCGGGGCGGACATCAATGCCGCGTATATCCGCATGTATTACGGAAACAGTCCCATGTGGGAAACGCCGTTGCTCTCGGCGCTGCGTGAATTTCCGGGCGGCGACCTGACGCCGGCCGCGACCTATCCCGTCCCCGAGCGCGTGACGTTCGCGCTGGCGCACGGGGCCGATCCCGCGGTGGGCGGCTACGGCGCGACGAAAGAGAAGCCGGACCGCAATGGACTGGACGAGGGCCTGTCGCTGGCGGCCCGCTATCTTCAGCCGGGTCTGATCGATCAACTGATGCAGGCCGCGCGCCCGCCTCAGGCGCCGCTGTCCACGGAGCCGCTGTCCAGCCTGCTGTCGGTGTGGAACCGCGCGGAGCAACGCGCGGTGGCCGACGGCAACAGCGCGGCGTGGGACGGCCAGCGCGTGCGGCTGCGCGCCACCGCCGACCGCCTGGTGGCGGCGGGTGTGCCGCTTGCGGCCGCGGCGGACGCGGCGGTGCCGCTGCGCAACCGGATCGCGCCGCTGGGCCTGCCGTGGCTGCCCGACGATCTGTACGAGGCCTGGTTGAAGGTGGGGGCGGACCCCACGGACCGGAGCGATCCGGACCTGCGGCTGGAAGGCGTTGCCGCGCCGGACGCGCTGCCGCTCGTGACCATGCTGAGCCTGGGCAAGGACAACAAGGTGCGCTTGTTGCTGGAATACGGCGGCAGGCCCCGGACGCCGGCGCGTTGCGGCATGGCCGTGGCGGATGTGCTGGCCTGGCAGTTGGGCAATAGCGGTCCGGTGAGCCCGATGGGCGGACGCGCGGTCAAGCAGGTGCTCGACTCGGCCGCAGGCCCGGCGGGGTGCGACCTGAACCAGGCCGCGCGCGTGCAGCCCTTCGTTGGCGTGACGGCTGTGGAACTGGCGCGTCGCGCCGACGTGACCCTTACTGCGGCCGGCCCGGCGCGCTGACCCACGCGGGCGCGCCGGCAGCGCCGCGCACCGCCGCCGTGTTCCCCACCACGCGCGGTCGTGGCTTTCATTTGAGCGCAGCAAAAAAAACAGGCGCCCGAGGGCGCCTGTTCTGCTTGCCTGAACGGCAGGCCGTCTTACATGGCGTGGCCCATGTTGACGTTCATGTTGTACAGCACCCAGGCCGAACCACCGACGATGATGAAGATGATCATCACGGTGAAGACAAACGTGGCCAGGTTGTCGCGGGACGACTTCGATGCGCCCATGTGCAGGAAGTACACCAGCTGGACCAGCAGCTGGAGTATGCACAGCGCCACCACGCCAATGATGGTGGCGGTGTGGGACAGCGCGCCGTGCATCACCAGGCCGAACGAGCCGAAGGTGAGCAGCAGCGAGAGCACGAAACCGATGATGTAGGACTTCAGGCTGCCGTGGTCGGCGGCGTGATCGTCGTGGCCGTGTGCGGCCGCAGCGGAGTGCGACATCAGAGGGCTCCCAGGAGGTAGACAAAGGTGAAGACGCAGATCCAGACGATGTCCAGGAAGTGCCAGAACAGGCTCAGGCACGCCAGACGACGCTTGTTGATCGAGTCCAGGCCATGGCGGCGGATCATGTCGAGCATGACGATGATCCAGATCAGGCCAAAGGTCACGTGCAGGCCGTGCGTACCGATCAGCGTGAAGAACGCGGACAGGTAGGCGCTGCGGCCCGGACCGGCGCCGATGCTGATCAGGTGATGGAATTCATAGATTTCCATCGCGATGAAGCCCGCGCCGAACAGGAACGTGACCATCAACCAGCCCATGGCACGGCTCTTGTTGTTGGCGTGCACGTTCAGGTTGGCCATGCCGAAGGTGAAGCTGGACACCAGCAGCAACAGCGTTTCGACCAGGACGAAGTTCAGGTCGAACAGTTCCTTGCCGGACGGTCCGCCCGCGGTGGCGTTGGACAACACCGCGAACGTGGCGAACAGCACCGAAAAGATCAGCAAGTCGCTCATCAGATAGACCCAGAAACCGAAAACGGTCTTGGATCCATCGTCGTGATGCGCGTGATCGTCGTGACCCGCGTGGGGGTGAGTGGCTACGGCTTGAATCATGGCTCAGGCGGCCTTCTGCATTTTGTCAAAGTGAGCGTTTTCGATGCGTTCGACTTCCGCGGCCGGGACCCAGTAGTCGACGTCGCGGTCATAGGCGCGAACGATGAACGAACCGATCATGCCCACGAGGCCGGCGATCGACAGCCACCAGATGTGCCAGATCAGCGCAAAGCACATGACCAGGCCAAAGGCGCCAATCCAGACACCAGCGGCGGTGTTCTTCGGCATGTGGATGTCTTCGTACTTGGCCGGGCGCTTGTAGGCCTTGCCGCTTTGCTTGTCTTCCCAGAACTGGTCCAGTTCATCGACGTGAGGAACGTGGGCGAAGTTGTAGAAAGGCGCGGGCGAGGAGATCGACCATTCCAGGGTGCGGCCATCCCAGGGATCGCCGGTGACGTCCTGGTTCTGCTTGCGCTGACGCACGGAGACGAACACTTGCTGCAGCAGGAAGAAGATGCCCAGCATGATCAGCGCGGCGCCAGCCAGCGCGACCAGCAGGTACGGCTGCCATTCGGGGTTGTCGTAGTGGTTCAGGCGGCGCGTCATGCCCTTGAAGCCCAGGATGTACAGGGGCATGAAGGCCAGGAAGAAACCGACGAACCAGCAGTAGAACGAGTAGCGGCCCAGACGTTCGTTCAGCGTGAAGCCGAACGCCTTCGGGAACCAGTAGATCATGCCGGCGATGCAGCCGAACACCACGCCACCGATGATGGTGTTGTGGAAGTGCGCGATCAGGAACAGGCTGTTGTGCAGCACGAACGACACGCCGGGGATGGCCAGCATCACGCCGGTCATGCCGCCGATGACGAAGACGATCATGAAGCCCAGCGTCCACAGCACCGGCGTCGTGATGCGCAGGCGGCCGCGGTAAATGGTGAACAGCCAGTTGAAGATCTTCGCCCCGGTCGGGATCGAGATGATCATTGTCGCTATGCCGAAGAAGGCATTGACGTTGGCCCCCGCACCCATGGTGAAGAAGTGGTGCAGCCAGACCAGGAACGACAGCACGCCGATGGCGGCCGTGGCGTAGACCATGGACTTGTAGCCGAACAGCGTCTTGCGGGCGAACGTGGCAACGATTTCCGAATACACGCCGAAAGCCGGGAGCACCAGGATGTAGACCTCGGGGTGGCCCCAGATCCAGATCAGGTTCACGTACATCATGACGTTGCCGCCACCGTCGTTCGTGAAGAAGTGCGTGCCCAGGTAGCGGTCCATCGTCAGCAGCGCCAGCGTCGCGGCCAGCACGGGGAAGGCGGCGACGATCAGGACGTTGGTGACCAGCGAGGTCCACGTGAAGATCGGCATCTTCATCAGGGTCATGCCAGGCGCGCGCATGCGCAGGATGGTGACGATGAAGTTGATGCCGCTAAGCGTTGTTCCCAGACCGGAGATCTGCAGCGCCCAGAGGTAGTAATCCACCCCCACGCTTGGACTGTAGTCCAGCCCGGACAGCGGCGGATACGCGAGCCAGCCGGTCGCGGCGAATTCGCCCACGAACAGCGAGATCATCATCAGCGCGACGCCGGCGCCGAACAGCCAGAAGCTCAGCGAGTTCAGGAACGGGTACGCCACGTCGCGGGCGCCGATCTGCAGCGGCACGACGATGTTCATCAGCCCGGTGATGAAGGGCATCGCCATGAAGAAAATCATGATGACGCCGTGGGCGGTGAAGATCTGGTCGTAGTGGTGCGGGGGCAGGAAGCCGGCCGAGTCTGCTGACGCGACGGCAAGCTGCGTGCGCATCATGATGGCGTCGGCAAAGCCGCGCAGCAGCATGATGAGCGCAACGATGATGTACATCACACCGATGCGCTTGTGGTCGACGGTGGTGAGCCACTCCGTCCAGAGATACTTCCACTTCTTGAAGTAGGTGATGGCGCCGAAGACCGCTAGGCCTCCCAGGCACACGGCGGCCAGCGTAACCATGACGATAGGTTCATGGTACGGAATGGCCTCGAGGGTGAGTTTCCCGAGCATTGTTAGTTGATTCCTGCGATCAGATTATTCGACGTGGAGGTGCACGTGGCGGAGTCCACGCCGGCCATCTTGGTCATCGTGCTGCCCAGAATGAAATCAAACATGGCGGGCGGCGCCGACGAGTACTTCACGACCGGATTGCGCTCGCTGCGCTTGGTCAGTTCCGCGTAGACCTCGGGGGTCAGGGCGGTGGGAGAAGCCTTGGCTTCCTTGATCCAGTTGTCGAATCCTTCCTGCGACATGGCGTGGGCCTTGAAGCGCATGCCCGAGAAACCGCCGCCGCTGTAGTTGGCCGAAATGCCGGCGTAGGTGCCGATTTCGCGCGCGTTCAGGTGCAGCTTGGTTTCCATGCCGGCCATCGAGTAGATCTGGCTGCCGAGCTGGGGGATGAAGAAGGAATTCATCACCGATGCCGACGTGATCCGGAAGTTGACCGGAACGTCCACGGGGAACGCGATCTCGTTGACCGTGGCGATGTCGTACTCGGGGTAGATGAACAGCCACTTCCAATCCAGGGAGACCACCTCGATGGTCACCGGCTTGTGTTCGGACACGAGCGGCTTGTAGGGATCCAGCGCGTGCGTGGAGCGCCAGGTGATCACGGCCAGGATCGCCACGATGATGCAAGGGACGGTCCAGACGACGGCTTCGATTGCCGTGGAGTGAGCCCACTTGGGCTGGTAGTCGGCTTTGGTGTTGGAAGCGCGGTACTTCCACGCAAAAGCCACGATCATGATGAGGACGGGAATGACAACGATGAGCATGAGCCCGGTCGCCGTCAGCAGCAACGTCTTTTCCTGGATGCCGATATCTCCCTTGGGGGAGAGGATTTCCATGTTGCAGCCGCCAAGCAGCATGACCGCGCCGACGCCAAATATGCGCGTAAGGGTCGCAAGGAGGGGGTGTTTCACGTACAGCCTTGGATGGAAAGGTGGGAAATGCTGCAAAGCAGCAGACTGGAATGCTGCCAGGCAGCAACCTCCATCCTATCGGTTTGATTTTGGTCAAGCGTGCGACGAATGGTCGCATTGCCTGGGAGGAATCCGGCCCAATGGCGTCGGATTCAGGGTTTTCCTAGGGGAGCAGACGCCCCGAGGGGAGGGGGTGGGGTGCGACGATATGTCGCACCTGCACACGGGGGTGTTGTAAAGATGTGTCGCCCCGCAGCATTCAATCCGCGATGACTTCGCGTTCCGGCCCCGGTTTTTTTGCCAGCTTGCGCTGAAGCGAGCGCCGGTGCATGCCCAGGAGGCGCGCCGCGGCGGAAACATTGCCGCCGGTCTCGTGCAGGGCCTGATGAATGTGCTCCCATTCTAGGCGGTGCAATGGGGTCATGGTCGTTTCGATCGTAACCGTTTCTGGCTTCACCAGACCCAGCGTGCGCAGGATCATGGGCGCCGTGGCCGGCTTGGGCAGATAGTCGTCGGCGCCGCGCTTGATGGCTTCCACGGCGGTCGCCACGCTGGCGTAGCCCGTGACCAGCAGAATCCGCATGTCCTCGCGCAGCGCGCGCAGCGGCCGGATCAGGGTCAGGCCGGAGTCTTCGCCCAGGCGCAGGTCGACCAGGGCAAAGGCCGGACGGATTTCTTCGGCCACGCGCAGCGCCTCGGCGATGCCGGTGGCGGTGCGGGTTTCCAGACCGCGGCGCGACAGGCTGCGTTGCAGGGTGCGCACGTAGAGTTCGTCGTCGTCGATCAGCAGGCCAAGATCGTTTGCATTCATCACATTCAGGTCCCGGGGTTGCCGAGAGGTAAATAAAAGCGGATGCGGGTGCCGCCGCCTTCGGCCGCGGTCATGGTCATTTCGCCGCCCAGCTGCTCCACCGTGGCATGCGAGAGGGCCAGGCCCACGCCCAGTCCTCCCGGCTTGCCGCTGTTGAACAGGCTGGTCGCCGGCAGCATGGCATGGTCGGGGTCGAAACCCCGTCCGTAATCGCGGACTTCGCCACGCAGGGCGCCGTAGCCGTATTCCAGGTGCAGGTCCACGCGGGGCGCGTCGGCGGCCTCGCCCGCGTCGGCGGCGTTGTTCAGCAGCGCCTGCAAGAGGTGGGCGATGGCCGGATCGACGCGCAGGCTGGTGGGCAACGTGCCCGAGCGCTGCAGGTCGATGGTCGGGCGGATCAGGCGCCATTGCCCCACCACGCGAACCAGATCCACGGCGGTTGGGACCGCCAGATTGCGGATCCGTTCCCGGCACAGGGCCAGAAGCTGGCTCAGGGTGGCGACGTCCGCCCGCAGGTCTTCGTCGTCCTGGACTTCGGCGGCAATCTCGTCGGTCAGCAGCGTCATGGTGGCGAGCGGCGTGTTCAGCTCGTGCGCCATGGCGGCCGCGTGCGTGGCCAGGGCGACGATGCCCTCGTTGCGGGTGAAGCGTTCACGCAGGCGGGCAAGCTCGCGCTCACGGGCGCGCATGTCGGCGGCCAGCCGGGTCGAAAACACCAGCACCACCACCACCGAAATCAGGAAATTGGCGCCCAGGCCCCAGAGCAGCAGGCTGTGGGGATCGACGTCGCCGCGCAGGGGCTGCCCGAAGATCGCGGCGGCGCCATAGCCCAGCACGCCGGCCAGCGCGGCTGCAAGCGCCCAGTTGCGCGGCAGCGCCAGCGCGGCCAGGGCGGTCAGGATCAGGAACATCGTCCCGAACGGGTTGCTGATGCCGCCGCTCCAGCCCACCATCCAGGCGAGCACCGCCATGTCGACGAACAGATGGCCGAAGGCGGTGGCGTGGGAGAGGTCGCGCGGGTGGCGCAGGCGCAGGCTGGCGTAGACGTTGAAACCGATCAACAGACCCACGCCCAGCCACAACGGTTCCAGCGGCAGATCCAGGCGCAGCAGGCTGCTGGCCAGCAGGATGGTGGCGGCCTGGCCCGCGATGGCGAGCCAGCGCAGGCTGCAGAGGGTACGCAGGAATGAAAAGGCGGAACTACCGGGCATATCCAGATACAGAGGCGCCGGCCAGCCTGCCGGCAGTTACGGGCGCCCGGCTGCGCGGAACGCTGGCATCCTGAGCGCGGCGGCGGTGGCCGGCTGCCGCCTGGCCGGGTGGGCGCGGGCGGCGGATGTGCAGGCATTGTATGGCGAATCGGAGCCAGCCGCCGGGCCATGCCCGGCGTTATGCGTCCCTGATATCACCGGTCTGACTGAATGGCGCCCGTGCCGCGATGCGGCACGGGCCACTATATAGAGATCAGTGGCCGTGGCTCGCCGCCGGCGCGGCGGTGGCGTTCAGCGGCCGCGCCACCGCGTCCACGGGAATGCGCCGCTGCTGCCTGGCGGCGTCTTCAACGATCAGCGTCAGCGCGACATGGTCGCCGGCCGCGATGGGCTTGGCCAGGTCGATCAGCATCACGTGGTAGCCGCCCGGTTTCAGTTCCACCGCCTTGCCGGCCGGCAGATCGATGCCCGCCACCTGGCGCATCTTCATGACGTTGTCCTGCATGGCCATTTCGTGCACTTCCACGTGCTTGGCGGCCTGGGACTCCACGCCGACCAGCCGGCCGGATTCGGCGGCGGTCAGACGCATGAACGCGCCGGTCGCGTGCTGATTGGGCACCGTGGCGCGCACCCATGCGTCCTCCACGGTCAGTCCGGCGTTCTGAGCCAGCGCCATCGGGCCAAAGCCGGCCAGCGCCAATGCGAGCGCGGCGGCCACGGGTTTGATCGAAATCTTCTTCATGAGCGTTTCCTTGGATATCGGGTCAGAGGACGGTGCGCAGATCCTGCGCGCTGTCCTGGGCACTTTGTTCGTGGCGCAGCGCGATGCGCAGCTTGCCCTGGGCATCGATAACGTAAGTCAGCGCGGTGTGGTCCATGGTGTAGGAGGAACCCGTGGGGACCTTCTGGAAGAACACCTTGAACGACTGCGCGGCGGCGCGGGTCTGTTCGGCCGTGCCGCGCAGGCCGATGAAGCCGGGATCGAAGGCCTGGGTATACGCGCGCAGGATCTCGGGCGTGTCGCGCTCGGGGTCCACGGTGATGAACAGCACGCGCAGCTTGTCCGCATCGGCGCCCAGCAGGGACTTGATCTCGACGGCGCGGGTCAGCGCGGTCGGGCAGACGTCCGGGCACTGCGTGAAGCCGAAGAACAGCATGATGGGGTGGCCCTGGTAATCGGCCAGCCGCCGCGTCTGGCCGTCGGTGTCCTGCAACTGGAAGTCGCCGGTGGGCATGCCGGACAGATCCATGCCGTGCAGGGGCGGGGTGTCCTTGCCGCAGCCGGCCAGGGGCAGCAGGGCCAGGGCGGAAAGCAGCAGACGGCGCCGCGGATCGGGCGCGACGCCGCTCGGCGCGCCGGCGGACGCGCGGGGAAACAGCGAATTCATGGGTACCTCTGGATTGACGAGTCGGCCGCGCAGCCGGGGCGCGCGGCGGGGCAGTCCGTGCCCCTTGCGGATGCGCAAGGGGCACGGAAGATCCGGGACGGGGTCAGGCCAGCGAGGGTGGGGCGCGCGATCCGAGGGGGGGGCCGTGGGCGGGCTGCGCGGGCAGCGCGCGGTGAGCGGAGAAGGGCGGGGCGTGCACGGCTGCCGTCAGCAGCAGCGGCACCATGGGCGGCGCGGTGGCGGGCGTGACGTGGGCGAGCAGTCCGAAGGGACATTGGGCGCCGGTATTGGCGGTGTCGTGCCCGGCCTTGCCGCCTTCGGCGGAGAGCGCCAGGCTGATCGCCGACAGGTTGCCCGCCGCCGAGCAGAAGGTGACTTCCAGGCGGCCGTCATGCAGGGCGCGGGTGTCCGGCATATAACCGGCCGGCACCAGCGCGCGCAGCGCCAGGGCCAGCAGCGCCAGCCACAGCACGCCGTCGGCGCGCAGGGCGCGCAGCGTGCTAAGGAGGCGGGTCGGGTAAGACCGGGTCGCGTAAGACATGAGAGGCATTCTATGCCAAGCGGTCCCGATTTCTTGGTACCCTTGAACGCACTTCTTTCCGACACGCGACCCCGTGCCCCAGGTTTCAGAGCTTTCCTTGTCCGTTTCGAGCGTGTCCGTTCCGACCTTGTCCGTTTCGACCGTGTCCGCTTCGACCTTGCCCATTTCCAATTTGTCCAGCAGCGCACCGCCCGCCGGACGGGGGCGTGCCGGGCCCTATACGCGCTTATGGTTGGGCGCGTTGATGGCGGCATTACTTGTGCTGCTGACCGCGTGCGGCACGACCAAGGTCCAGCCTGGGTATTACCGGGTCCAGTCGGGCGACACGCTCTATCAGATTGCGCGCAAGGAGGGCACCACGGTCAGTAATCTGGTCCGGTGGAACAATCTGTCGAACTCCAATACGATCGAAGTCGGCCAGCTGCTGCGGGTCGAGCCGCCCGCCGGGCAGGCGCGCTCCTCGCCGCCCAGCAAGGCCAGCACCAAACCCAAACCCGCGCCGCGCGCCACCGCGTCGCCCGGCAAGCGGCGCACGGCGCCGCCCGGCGCGATTTCGCTGGTCTGGCCCGCACAGGGCAAGGTCACGCGCGGCTACGACGGTTCGGGCTCGAACGGCATCGTCATCAGCAACGCCGCCGGCACGCCGGTCGTCTCGGCGGCCCCGGGCACCGTGGCCTATTCGGGCAGCGGCCTGCGCGGTTACGGGCATCTGGTGATCGTCAAGCACAACGCCAACTTCCTCAGCATCTACGCGCACAACAGCAAGCTGCTGGTCAAGGAAGGCCAGCGCGTGACGCAAGGACAGAAGATCGCCGAGATGGGCAACAGCGACAGCAAGCAGGTCGGGCTGTACTTCGAACTGCGCTACGACGGCCAGGCGGTCGACCCGGCGGGCTCGCTGCCGCCGAAGTAGGCTGCCATCTGCGCGTTGCGGCAGGTGTCTGACACCCTGGAGCTCGCGGTGGCGTGTCGGCTTGCGGCAGGTGTCTGACACCCTGGGGAGACGACCGTCAACTCGCGGCAGCCTCGCAGAGGGTGTCAGACACCGAGACCCTCGAGACCCACATATCTACGGCGCTTCCTGCGTCAGCGTCGAGATGAACGTCGCCGTGCGCGGATCCTTAGGCTGTGAGAACACCGTGCGGGAGTCGCCGGCCTCGACCACCACGCCATCCAGCAAAAACACCACTTCCCGCGACACGCTCGCTGCCAGCCGCAAATCATGCGTGGCCATCAGCATCGTCATGCCTTCCGCGGCCAGCTGGCGCAGGACGTCCACGACTTCCGCCGCCAAACCCGGGTCCAGCGCCGACGTCGGCTCATCGCACAGCAGAACACGCGGCGCGGGCGCAAGCGCCCGGGCGATCGCCACACGCTGTTGCTGGCCGCCGGACAGGTTTGCGGGCCACGCGTCGGCCTTTTCCAGCATCCCCACCTTGCGCAGCAATTCCTCCGCCCGCGCCCGCGCACGATCGGCAGGCCATTTCTGGACCGTCACCAACCCTTCCATCACATTGCCGATCACGGTCTGATGCGGAAAGAGCTGGAAGTTCTGGAACACCATGCCGGTCTGCATGCGCACGGCCTGGACCTGTTCACGCGTCAGCTTGCGGCCGGGTTCAAAGTCGACCGTTTCCGGCCCGATCTCCAGCCGCCCGCGATCCGGCACTTCCAGCAGGTTCACGCAGCGCAGCAGGGTGCTCTTGCCGCTGCCGGAAGGGCCGATCAGGGCGGTGACGCTGCCTTCGTCGATCTGCACATCCACCTGCTTGAGCACGGGATTGCCGCCGAAGGACTTTTCGATTTTTTCAAGCCGGATCATCGGGTCTTCTCGCTAAACATCGCGTGCTGGCCGAAGCGCCGCTCCAGCCGCACCTGCGCCGCGGACAGGACGGAACTGAACGCCAGATAGATCAGCGCGGCCTCGGTGTACAGGATCAGCGGCTCGTACGTGACCGCGGCGATGCGCTGGGCGGCCTGGAAAATCTCGGGCACCGTCAGCACGGCGGCGAGCGAGGTGTCCTTGACGAGCGCGATGAAGGAATTGGACAGCGGCGGCACGGCCACGCGGGCCGCCTGCGGCAGGATGGTGCGGCGCAGGGCCTGGCCGCGCGTCATGCTGAGCGAATAGGCCGCTTCCCATTGGCCCTTGGTGATCGATTCGATCGCGCCGCGGATCACCTCGGAGTTGTAGGCGCCGACGTTCAGCGTGAAGCCGATGAGCGCGGCGGGCAGCGGGTCCAGCACGATGCCCACGCTCGGCAGGCCATAGAAGATCACGAACAGCTGCACCAGCAGCGGCGTGCCGCGGATCAGCCAGACGTAAAAGCGCACCACGGCCACCAGCGGCGCGGGGCCGAACAGGCGGATGAGCGCCACCACGAACGCCAGCGCCAGGCCCAGCGCAAAGGACATCAGCGTGAGCGGCACCGTGAACACCAGCCCCGCGTGCAGCAGCGGCCAGAACGAATCTGCCATCAGCTGCACCCAGGCCGGCACCGACCATTCGCCTATTTTTGCCAGCAGCCAGTCCGGCAGGAAGGCGTGAAGCCAAGGAGGCAGCGTCATGGGCGCTCCAGAGGTTTACTGCGCGGACAGGTCCGTGCCGAAGTATTTGACCGAGATGGTCTTGTACGTGCCGTCCGCCTTGATGTCGGCCAGGGCCTTGTTGATGGCGGCCTGCAGCTCAGGATTGTTCTTGCGGATCAGGACGCCCGAGTTGCTGAACTCCGCCGTCTTGTCCGTGGCCGCGATCTTCACGCGGGCATTGGGCTTTTGCTTCTTGAAGTCCAGGAACGACAGGTTGTCGTTGACGGTGGCCTCGACGCGGCCGGAGGTCAGCAGATCGATGGCTTCGTTAAAGCCCTGCACGGCGACCACTTCCGCGCCGTGGCTCTGCGCCAGCTTGCCGAAATTGCTGGTCAGCGTGTTGGCGGACTTCTTGCCCTTCAGGTCCGCGAAGGACTTGATGCTGGTGTTGTCGTCGCGCACGATCAGCACGGCGGCCGACGAGATGTACGGATCGGAGAAGTCGTACTTCGCGCGGCGCGCATCGGTGATGCCCACCTGGTTGATGACGGCGTCGTAGCGCTTGGCGTCCAGGCCGGCGATCAGGCCGTCCCACTTGCCTTCGATGAATTGCGCCTTCACGCCCAGGCGCTCGGCGATGGCGCGGCCGATGTCCACGTCAAAGCCGGTAAGCTTGCCGGATGCATCGTGGAAGGTGAACGGCGCGTAGGTGCCTTCGGTGCCAATCTTGAAGACGCCCGCGGATTTGATCTGGTCCAGTTCGGACTGGGCATGGGCGGCGGACAGGGCGGCGACCTGGACGAGGCCGGCGATGAAAAGCGTACGAAAGAGTTTCATGGCAATGCTCCACGGATGATCACTGTGGAGAGCATGTGGGCCTGCAATGCCCTCCGGCGTAGCGGCACTCTAACAACCGGCCTATTTTTCCACAAAGCATAAGGAATAGTAAAAATATAGCCGCAGGTCATATAGCGTTACCAACGCCCGGCGCAGTCGGCCCGGGATCCTTCAGGCATTACCTTGATGGAGACGGATGTGCAACAGCAATGGAACAGGCGTGCGTTCATGATGGTGGCCGCGGGCGCGGCGGCGGCGGGATCGATGCCCGCGCAAGGCGCCGGCGGCGCGGCGGCGCTGCCGGGCGGCGGCAGCATCACCGACGTGGCGGGGTTGCGGGTCGGGCATTACACGGAAACGCGCCGGCCCACCGGCTGCACGGTCATCATTGCCGACGCGGGCGCGACGGGCGGCGTGGACGTGCGCGGCGCGGCGCCGGGCACGCGCGAGACCGACCTGCTCAATCCGATCAACATGGTCGACAAGGTGCACGCGATCGTGCTGACGGGCGGCAGCGCGTTCGGGCTGGATGCAGCCTCGGGCGTGATGCGGTATCTGGAAGAAAAGAAGATCGGCTTTGATGTGGGCGTGGCCTTCGTGCCCATCGTGCCGAGCGCGGTGCTGTTCGACCTGGGCGTGGGCGACGCGTCGGTGCGGCCCGATGCCGCCGCGGGTTATCAGGCCTGCCGGGCCGCCACCGCCGACGCACCCCAGGAAGGCAACGTGGGCGCGGGGGCGGGGGCGACGGTAGGCAAGCTATATGGTCCCCAGCGCGCCATGAAGGGCGGCATCGGCAGCGCGTCGCTGACCGTGGCGGGCGTGACGGTGGGGGCAATTGTCGCGGTCAACGCGGTGGGCGACGTGCTGGACCCGGCCACCGGGCGCATCCTGGCCGGCGCGCGCACGGCGGACGGCAGGACGCTGCACGACACCCGCGCGGCCATCCTGGCGGGCGATCTGCCCAAGTCCATGCGCGCGGGCGCGGCCACCACCATTGGCGCGGTGGCCACCGATGCGCGGCTCACCAAGGCCGAAGCCCAGAAGATCGCGGGCATGGCGCATGACGGCCTGGCTCGCACGATCAACCCCATCCACACCATGCTCGACGGCGACACGATCTTTGCGCTGGGCACGGGCGCGTCGGGCAGGACGGCCAATGTGATGCTGCTGGGCGTCATGGCGGCCGAAGCGATGGCGATCGCGGTGCAGCGCGCAGTCCTGGCCGCGCGCGCCATCGAAGGCTATCCGGCCGCGGTGGATTTCGTGGGGTGATGCCGCTGTCCCGCCGCTGTCATATAAGCGCGCCATGATGACAGGCGCCGGCATGCCGCCGGCGCGGGGGCGCACATGCAGGAAGGCGAACGACTCAATGGCGTGACGCATCTGGCCGGGCTGGCGCTGGCGGTGCTGGCATCCGGCGCATTGATCACGCGCGCGGCCGAGCTGCGGGTGGACACGCGCCAGATCATCAGTTGCGCGGTGTTCGCGGCGTCGATGATCGCGGTGTATGCGTCGTCTTCGCTGTTTCATTGCTCGCGGGGGCGCCGCAAGGAAATGTGGGCCAAGGCGGACCACTGCGCCATCTACCTGCTGATCGCCGGCACGTACACGCCGCTGGCGTTTGGCCCCGTGGACCATCGTTGGGGCGCCGCGATGGGCGTGGCGATCTGGCTGCTGGCCTTCGTGGGCATCAGCCGCGAACTCTGGTGGGCGCGCAACGCGCCGCCCGCCTTGCCGCTGTACCTGGCGATGGGCTGGCTGGGCGTGGCCTTCGCCGCGCCAATCGCGGGGGCGCTGTCGACGGCGGGGCTGACGTGGCTGCTGGCGGGCGCGGCCATCTATACCTGCGGCACGCTGTTCTACGCCAACGACCAGCGCTGGCGGCATGCGCACGGCATCTGGCACCTCTTCGTCATGGCGGGCACGGCCTGCCATTTCGTGACGGTGTTCGGGTTTCTGGAGCACGCGCCGGTATAGCGCGTTCCGGTTGCGGACGCCGGAAGGAAACCGCTATCGCCAGGCTGCCAGCGGCAGCATGCCCTCGCGGTTCTTCACCTTGCGCATGACGATGTGCGAGCACAGATCGCGCATGCCCGGGATCTTGCTGAGCTTGTCTTCGACAAAATTCGAAAACGCAGCCAGGTTGCGGGTGCGCACGGTCAGGATGTAATTGGACGCGCCTGTGACGATGCAGGCTTCGGTGATCTCGTCGTGCAGCGCGATGCCCGCCATGAATTCCTCGTGCCAGCCAGCGCGCGACTGGTCCAGCGACACATGGACGATGGCCTCCAGCTCGAAGCCCAGTTTTTCGGCGTCCAGCACCGCGCGGTAGCCGCGGATGAGCCCGGCTTCTTCAAGCGCGCGCACGCGGCGCAGACATGCGGACGGCGACAGCGCCACCTGTTCGGCCAGGTCCTGATTGCTGAGGTGTCCGTCCTCCTGCAGGCGGGCAAGTATGCGCTGGTCTATGGCGTCGATCTGCATGGCGCAATCCAGTTCGAAAAAATGATGGTGAATGCAATTTAATGCGGAAAACTCGGGTAAGTCACGACCGATTTTGCAATTTTTCGGACCGAGTGCGCTGATAGCATGTATCCCGAATCCAGTTGGAAGGAACGGAACATGAACACTCGTGAAGCCTGCGTCAACGCCGATCGCCAGGACCCCCTGGCCCGCGTGAAAGAACAATTCGATCTGCCGCCCGGCGTTCTCTACATGGACGGCAATTCCCTGGGCGTCCTGCCCAAGACCGCCGCCGCCCGCGCCGCGCAGGTCATCGCGGACGAATGGGGCAACGGCCTCATCCGCAGCTGGAACACGGCGGGGTGGTTCGACCTGCCGGCGCGCCTGGGCGACAAGCTGGGCCGCCTGCTGGGCGCGCGCGAGGGCGAACTGGTCGTCACCGACACCACGTCGCTCAACATCTTCAAGGCGCTGGCCGCCGCGCTGCGCATCCAGCAGCACAAACAACCCGCGCGCCGCGTCATCCTGTCCGAGCGCGACAACTTCCCCACCGACCTCTACATGATCCAGGGCATGATCGACCTGCTGCAGCAGGGCTACGAAATGCGCCTGATCGACGACGACCTGCCTCTGGACAAGGCGCTGGACGATTCCGTCGCCGTCATGCTGCTGTCCCACGTCAATTACCGCAGCGGCCAGATGCACGACATGGCCGCCGTGACGGCGAAGGCGCACGAACGCGGCGCGCTGGCCATCTGGGACCTGGCGCATGCGGCCGGCGCGGTGCCCGTCGACCTGAATGGCGCCAACGCCGACTTCGCGGTGGGCTGCACGTACAAGTACCTGAACGGCGGCCCGGGTTCACCGGCCTTCATCTGGGTCGCGCCGCGCCATACCAAGGATTTCTGGCAGCCGCTGTCCGGCTGGTGGGGACACAGCCGCCCCTTTGACATGGCCGTGGCCTATGAGCCCGCGGGCGGCATCCGCCGCTACCTGTGCGGCACGCAGCCGATCGTGTCGCTGTCGCTGGTCGAGTGCGGCCTGGACGTGGCGCACGCCGCCGGCATGGACGAAGTCCGCAAGAAGTCGCTGGCGCTGGGCGACCTTTTCATCGACCTCGTTGAATCGCGTTGCGCCGGCCACCCGCTGACGCTGGTGACGCCGCGCACGCATGCCGATCGCGGCAGCCACGTGAGCTTTCGCCATCCCAACGGCTTTGAAGTCATGCAGGCATTGATCGCGCGCGGCGTGATCGGCGATTACCGCGAGCCCGAGGTCCTGCGTTTCGGCCTGACGCCGCTGTATTTCGGCTATGCCGACGTGTGGGACGCGGTCGACATCCTGAAGGACGTGCTGGACAACCGGGAATGGGACAAGCCCGAGTTCAAGCAGCGGTCCGCCGTGACCTGATCGCCGGAAATCGGGCCTCATCGCGCCGGCCCCGGGGGCCGTACATCCAACAAGAATGCGCAGTACAGGAGGAGACAATGCAACAACAGAAGGGGTTCGGCCAGATTGCCGAACGCGAACAGGGACTCAAGCGCCGGCTGACGTCCGGCCAGATGAGCATGATCGCCATCGGCGGGGCCATCGGCACGGGGCTGTTCCTGGGCAGCAAATTCGCCATCGGCTTTGCCGGTCCCAGCGTGCTTATCAGCTATGCCATTGGCGGCGTCATCACGCTGCTGCTCATGGCCTGCCTGGCGGAAATGACGGTCGCGCATTCCACGTCCGGCTCGTTCGGCGCTTACGCCGAGCACTACATCGGCCCGCTTGCGGGCTTTTTGGTGCGTTATGCGTACTGGTCCTGCGTGGTGCTGGCGGTGGGCACCGAGGTCACGGCGGTGGCCAAGTACATGGCCTTCTGGTTTCCCAGTGTGCCGGGATGGCAGTGGGTCTGCGTATTTTCGGCGGCGCTCATCCTCATCAATGCCCTGAGCGTGAAGGCGTTCGGCACGATCGAATACTGGTTCTCGACCATCAAGATCAGCGCCATCGTGGGGTTCATCATCCTGGGCGCCTATGTGGTCTGGGGTGATCCGCAGTACGGCACCGCGAACTACACCGGGCATGGCGGGTTTTTTCCGAACGGCGTGTGGGGCATGTGGATCGCGGTCGTGATCTCGATCTTCAGCTATCTGAGCGTCGAGATGATCGCCGTGGCGGCCGGCGAAGCCGAAGACCCGGAACGTGCGGTCAAGCAGGCGTTTCGCGCCACCATCGTCCGGCTGGTCGTGTTCTATCTGCTGACGCTGGCGCTGATTCTGGCCATCGTGCCCTGGAATGAAGCCGGCAAGGACGGCAGCCCCTTCGTGAAGGTGATGCAGGTGCTGGATATTCCGGGGGCGGCAGGCGTCATCAATTTCATCGTGCTGGTGGCTGCGCTGTCGGCCATGAACAGCCAGCTCTACATCACCACGCGCATGATGTTCAGCTTGTCGCGGGCGGGCCACGCGCCGTCGGCGATGGGCCGGCTGTCCCGCAACGGCACGCCGCTGAACGCGTTGCTGCTGTCCACTAGCGGCATCGCCATCGCCACGGTGTTGAATGTGCTGTATCCGGAAACGGCCTTCACGCTGATGATGGCCATCTCGATGTTCGGTGCGCTCTTTACCTGGATGATGATCTTTGTGACGCATTACTTCTTTCGCCGCCGCTGGGTGCGTGAGGGCGGCGCGAAGCTGTCATTCCGCATGCCGGGATTTCCGGTGCTGACGCTGCTGGGCGCGGGGGCGATGCTGGCGATTCTGGTGACCACGTACTTCACCAGCGTCTTCAAGCTGACGTTGGTGTTTGGCGTGCCGTTCCTTGTGCTGCTGGCCGCGGCGTATTACCTGCTGTTCAAGAAGCGCGGCGAAGCGGTGGCCATGAACGCGCGCCGTCAGCGTGCGTGATGCATTATCGGCGGCCGCGCTCAAGGGCGCGGCCGTCTGCCGTCAAGCGGCCGTTTGCGGCCAATACGGCCGTCAAAATGCCGTCAAACGGCGGCGACCGCGCGCTCTGTCCGGACGGCAGCCGGTTCCGGCGCGGGGGCGAAAACCCGCAGGCGGTGGCCGTCGGGATCCAGCGCCACAAAGGTGCGGCCAAAGTCCATGTCGGTAGGCGCCTGCAGGATGGGCAGGCCGCGCAGGCTCCAGTCCACATGACGCTGGTTGACCGCGTCGGCATCCGCCACGGTGAATGCCAGTTCGGACGCGCCGCCGCGTCCGGCCGCGGGGGGCGCCACCGTGTAGCGCGACCACAACCCCAGCATCAGTCCGGAGTCGAGCGCAAACAGCGCGAAGGTGTCCGAGGATTCAACGGGCGGGCGCTGCAGCAGCGCGCTGTAGAAGGCGGCGCTGGCCTGCGGTTTTTCCACATACAGAATGACGAAATTGGTGTCTGACATGATGCGCTCCAGGGGGGGGGAATGCGCTCATGATAGGCAGGGGTACTGTCAGATTTTGGCAGTAGTCGGTATCAATTCTTGCGGGCCTCGTGGTCGAGCGCGCGCCATTCCTTGAGCAGGATGTGGCGGCGCCTGGGATATCGGCCTGCAACTGTAAGCGTCGCGATGCGGTCGGTGCGGAAATGCCGGAAGTCCCCGCGCAATTCGCACCAGGCCATCACCAGCCGCACGCTGTCGAAAAAGCCCAGCGCGAACGGCCAGATGATGCGGTTGGAATCCGCTCCCTTGTCATCGCGGTACGTGATTTCCAGCTTCTGTTCGCCGCGGATCGCCTGGCGGATCAGCGACACGTCCACGCGATCCGTGACAGCCACGGCGCTGGGCGCGACCAGCAGCGGGATGGCGTCGAGCTCGTCGCGCAATTCCTGCGGCAGCACCGCGCCGATCTTGGCCAGCGCATTGCTGGCGGCCAGCCCCAGGCGCTCGTCCGAGCGGCGGGCCACCCAGCGCGTGCCCAGCACCAGCGCCTCGATCTCTTCGGTACTGAACATCAGCGGCGGCAGCATGAAGCCGGGCCGCAGCACGTAGCCCACGCCGGGTTCTCCCTCGATCTCGGCGCCCTGGCATTGCAGGGTGGCGATGTCGCGATACAGCGTGCGCAGGCTGACGCCCATTTCGGCCGCAAGCCGATGGCCGCTGACGGGCAGGCGGTGGCGGCGCAGGGTCTGGAGCAGGTCCAGGAGGCGTTCAGTGCGGGACATGGGGGCGGGCGCGGGGCGGACGGCGCAATACTGCCACGAAATGGCAGCAGGCGGGAACAGTCTGCCGCGGATCGTCCCCGACCTTCAACGCCGTTTGCCAGCCCTACCTGCGCGGCCTTAGTTGCGGACCGGCTTGCCCGACGCGACGTCCAGCACCGACCCGTCCTCCAGGCTGACGCGGTAGATCTCACGCACGACGTTGCCGGCAAAGCCGATCTCCACGATCGAGACGTCCTTGAACGTGGTCTGGATGCCGTCGGGCAGCACGGCGTTGAACTTGTCCGATTCGGCCTTCATGGCTTCCTGCAGGCGCGCGTCGTAGGGCGTCATGCTGTAGACCAGCGTGGTGTGCGGGTTGTGCGCGCGCACTTCCTTGCCGTCCTGCACGGTGTTCACGCCGCTTACGCCCAGCGTCTTGACCAGCTCCTTGCCGGCGTCGCTCATCTTGGCGTAGACCGGGCCCGTCACGCGCGGCAGCGGGCCGTCGCGCAGCGGGGCAAGAGCGGCGGTGGCCACGGTGTTGTAGCGCATCATGTCCTCGAAGCCCTGGCCGCTCTTGACCACGCCCAGGTCCAGCCACCACGGATGGCCCGCGCCCTTGGCGGCCTCGGTGGGATAGAAGGTCTTCAGCGTCAGGGGCAGCGGTCCGGGCGGCTTGGGCAGCGCCTTGAGCATGCGCGCGGGCGTCTGCGGATCGGCGTTATGGATGTGGACCACGGTCACGTGCGGCAGGTTGGGCGTGTCGGCCTCGGTTTTCAGGCCGAGCGCGATGAGGTCCTGCTTGAGGGTGCCGTTGACCTTGGCGTCCAGGATGGCGTTGACCTCGGCCGGCAGGCGGTAAACCACGCCGTAGGTGGCCTGGTGCACGCGGAACCCGGGTTGGGCGAGGGCGCTGTTGTCGATGGGCTCGGCGTGGGCGGCGCCGGTGGCGGCGAGAAGGCCGATGGCGGCCAGATGCAATGCACGTTTGATCATGGGTGTTCCCTGTTGTTGTGGACGTGACCCGCGAGAGTCATCCGCAGTGTGGCCAACGGGGATGTACGGCGTATTGCACCAAGGCCAAGATTTCCGATGGCAACCGGCAATTGTCCGATCGGTCCGGGGGGCGGCACGCCCCTTCGCTAGCCCAGGAACATGACGCCCACGATGGCGATGCCCAGCAGCAGGTTCACGCCGACCCAGCGCCGGATGCCGGCCATCGCCCGGCCGCCCGCCGGCCAGTCGGACGCCGCCACGGCCGCGGCCAGCCGCTTGTACAGCGCGAAGCGGATGTGGCCGAAGATCGCGATCATCACGATGCCGCCGCTGGCCATCAGCGTCCAGTTCCGGGGCATGAAGAACGCGCCGCCGGTCTGGGCGGCCTGGCTGGCCGACGCGCCGATCATCCAGGCGCCCGTCACCAGAATCAGGACGATGGCCCCCAGCACGGCGTTCAGAAACGGCCCCAGCACCGATGCCATGAGCGGCAACCGCACGGGAGGCTCCAGCTTGGCGGCCGCCGGCCGCAGAAAACAGTGGGCAAAGAGCATGCCGCCCACCCAAAGGATCACGGCCATGACGTGGACGAATTGCAGGACGGCGTAGAGCATGGGGATCAGCCTGTAGAAAGCGGCGCCACGGAAGGCGGCGCGTGTGGTTGGGATGATATATGGCGCGAAGCCGGCGCGCGGACTTGACCTGGATCATGGTTTTGCATTTAGAATGAGATTGATTTCTATTTGTAGTTGTGATTTTTTGCAGTTGTGAGTCAGGGAGCCATCCGTGCCGAATTCCGTGCTCGCCTCGGGCGACGCCGTCAACCTGCTGTACCGCGCCCATCACGGATGGCTGCATGGCTGGCTGCGCGCCAAACTGGGCAACAGCTTCGATGCCGCCGATCTTGCGCAGGACACGTTCGTGCGCGTGTTGCGCCACCGGCACGAACTGGATGCGCTGCGTGAACCGCGCGCCTACCTGACCACCATCGCCAAGCGCCTGCTGCTGAACCACCATCGCCGCCGCTCGGTCGAGCAGGCGTACATGGAGGCGCTGGCGCTGATGCCCGAGGCGCTGGCGCCGTCCGCGGAGCAGCGTCTCATCATCCTGGAGACGCTGCAGGAGATCGAAGAAATGCTGGCCGGCCTGTCGCTGCCCGCCCGCCAGGCGTTCCTGATGGCGCAGCTGGAGGGGCTGAGCCACGCCGAGATCGCCAGCCGGCTCGATGTGTCGCTGCGCACCGTGCACCGCTACATCACCAAGGGACTCGAGCAATGCATCATGGCGGTGATGTGAGCGCGCAGGCCGATCCGGCGGGCGAGCTGCCTGCCGTCGAACGCAATGTCGCGCGCGAGGCCGCGCGCTGGCTGTTGCGCCTGAGCTCGGAACGCGCCACCGACGCCGACGTCCATGCCTGCGCCCAATGGCGCGCCAGCAAGGCCGAGCACGAACATGCCTGGCAGCGGGCGCAACGCGTGAATGCGCGCTTCGGGCTGATTCCGTCGGCGCTGGGCATGGCGGCGCTGAATCGCCCGGATCTGAAGTCCCGCCGCGCCGCCCTGAAGACGCTGATCGCCCTGATCGTGGCGGGGCCGGCAGGCTGGGCCGCATGGCGGGCCGATCCCCTGGACTGGCGCGCGGACTACCGCAGCGCCGCGGGCGAGCGGCGCGACGTGATGCTGGCCGACGGGTCGACGCTGCACCTGAACACCTCCAGCGCCGTCGACGTGCTGTTCGACGACGCGACGCGGCTATTGCGCTTGCGCGGCGGCGAGATCGCCGTGCACGCGGTGGCCGATCCCGCCAGCCATCCGCGCCCGTTCATCGTGCGCACGCGGCTGGGCGATATCGAAGCCGAGGCCTCGCGCTTCTGCGTGCGCCAGGAGGGTGGACGCTGTCAGCTCAGCGTGCAGGAAGGGCGCGTGCGCGTCGCCAGCAGCGGGCAGCCAGGGCATTACGTCGACGTGTCTGCCGGCGAGCAGAGCCAGCTGTCGCCCGGGTCCGTGGCCGTGGCCACGCCCGCGGACCCGCACGCCAGCGACTGGCTGCGCGGCGTGCTGTACGCCAGCGCGCTGCGGCTGGATGCCTTTGCGGCCGAACTGGGCCGCTACCGCCAGGGCATCGTGCGCTGCGATCCCGACATCGCGCACCTGCGCATTTCTGGCGCCTTCCAGTTGCACGACACCGATGCGGTGCTCGCTGCGCTGCCCGCGACCCTGCCCGTGCAGGTGCGTTACCGCACGCCGTATTGGGTGACGATCCTGCCGCGCGACGCCGCGGCATGAGGCCGGGCGAAGACATGACAGGCCGCTCGCGGGTCGTGTTGGCGGGCGCGATTTTCAGCGCACCGAAATTTTTTCGCACATTGTTGTCCGGTTTTGATTTCACGAGGGTCATGGTCTGTATGGGCACACAGATGCCGATACCTGTTGGATCGAAAGGACGACCATGGCTTACTACCCCGCCGGCCGCGCAAGCGGCTCCCGTTCAGCCCGAGGCGCGCAATGCCGGCTGACCCGTCTGACCGCCGCCGTGCACGCGGCGCTGGCCTTGTGCGCGGCATCCGCCGCGATGCTGCCGATGTCCGCCGCGCAGGCGCAGGGGGCCACGGCGGCGCAGGCCGGCATGCGCGGCTACAGCATCCCGGCCGGGGCGCTGGCGGATGCGTTGCCACGCTTTGCGGACAGCGCCGGCGTGACCGTGCTGTTCGATTCGGCGCTGGTGGGTCAACGGCGCACCGCGGGATTGCAGGGGGCCTATTCCGTGCATGAGGGGTTCTCGCGTCTCCTGGCCGGCAGCGGACTGGGCGTGCAGGAACGCAGCGCGGGCGTCTTCGTGTTGCAAGCGCTGCCGCAGGGCGGCGTGACGCAGCTTGCGCCGGTGCGGATCGACGGCGAGGCCGCCGTCCTCACGCCGGCCTGGGACACCAGCACCGACCGCCGCCGCATGGACGATCTGCAGATTCGGAACTGGACCGACCTGGGCCGGCGCGCCGAACCGGGCGTGAACTTCAATCGCACGACCAACAGCATCAACATCCGCGGTCTGGACCAGGACCGCGTGCTGACCCGCGTGGACGGCATCCGCCTGCCCTGGCTGGACGACGGCGCGCGCGGCGTGAAGGGCGGCCTGGAGGCCGTGGACTTCAACAGCCTGTCGCGCCTGGACATCGTGCGTGGCGCGGACGCGACCGGCGGCGGCTCCGGCGCCATCTCGGGCATCGCTGACCTGCACACGCTGAATCCCGCGGACTTGCTGAGCGGCGGCAAGACCTTCGGCGCGCTGGCCAAGACCGACTTCGACTCCGCGGACAACAGCTGGGGCGCCAACGCCGCGCTGGCCGGGCAGATCCACAGCAACACGTTCTGGCTGGTGCAGGCGGGTGTGCGCAACGGTCACGAGCTGGATAACCGGGGCGACGTCGGCGGCTACGGCGCCACCCGCAGCGAGCCCAGCCCCGAAGATTACGACCAGCGCAGCTTCCTGATGAAGCTGCAGCAACGGGTGGACGGCGCGCATCTGTTCGGCCTGACGGGCGAATACTTCAAACGCAATGCCGACATCGACAACCTGTGGGAGCAAGGCCCCGGCACCAGCTACCTCATCGGCGAAAACAGCACGCGCAAGGAAACCGAACGCGAGCGGGTGTCGTTCGACTACACGTACACGGCGCCGGACTCGGGCGGCCTCATCGACACGGCCCACGCCGTCGTGTACTGGCAGCGCGTGCGCCTGGACAACTCGCTGACCGGCATCCGCGGCGTCGACGCGCGTGCTCGCATTATTCCGGGCGATCCGTTCCGCTACGGCTTTCCCAACGGGCCGTATGGCCGCAGCAACTCGATCCAGCAGACGCTCTTTGGCGCCAGCACGGAATTGACCAAGCGCATCGCGGGCGCGTCGGTGTCGCAACTGTGGTCGTTCGGCGGCGAGTGGTACGGCAACAAGACCGAGCAGAACTCCAGCGGCTATGACAATTGCCCGGTGATCCGTCCGGGCACACCCGCGCCGTTCGGTCCGCGTGCGTGCGACATGCTGCATACCAATCAGGCCGACGTGCCGCAATCCAAGGGCGACCAGTGGGCGCTGTGGGTGCAGGACGAGTTCAGCTTTGCCGACGGGCGCTACACGCTGGCCCCCGCCTTGCGCTACGACCACTACGAGCAACGGCCGCAGTCCACGGCCGGCTACGAAAGCAATCCCAACGCGGGCGCGCTGCCGCCCAGCAACAGCGGCAGCCGCTTCTCGCCCAAGCTGCTGGGCACGTGGCGGGCGGCCGAGCAGCTCAGCCTCTATGCGCAGTACGCCTACGGCTTCAAGGCGCCCAGCGCCACGCAGCTCTACACCAACTATGGCGGCCCGGGCACCTATCTGCGCGTGGGCAATCCGTATCTGAAACCGGAGACCAGCAGGGGCTGGGAACTGGGCGCCAAGATGGGGTCCGACGACCTGGGCGGTGCAGTATCGTTCTTTGATAATCGCTATCAGAACTTCATCGATGGCGATGTGCCGCTCAACGCCAGTTCGCCGCAGTGGCAGCCGGGTTGGGCAGGGCAGTATCCGCTGGGGGTGACGGGCAACGTCAACCGCGCCAAGGTCCGCATTTACGGCGCCGAGGCAAGCGCGCACTGGAAGTTCGCGCCGGGCTGGCGCACGTGGGGATCGCTGGCGTGGGCAGTGGGCAAGGACGAGGGCACGGGGCAGTACCTGAATTCCGTGGCGCCGTTGAAGGCGGTGCTGGGCGTGGGGTATGGCCGCGACGTGTGGGGCGTGGACGCCATGCTGACCACGGCGATGCAGCGCAATAAGGTCGAGTACCCCGAGGCGTCGGCCGACGCGCCCAATCCCGACTTCAAGGCGCCTGGCTATGGCGTGGTCGACCTGATGGGCTACTGGCGTCCCGCCGCGGTGAAGGGCTTGCAGGTGCAGGCGGGCGTTTTCAACCTGTTCGACAAGAAGTACTGGGAGGCCATCAACGTGCCGACCGCTGGCGCCACCGCGATTCCGCGCCCGGTGGACTGGTACACGGAACCGGGACGCAGCGTGCGCGTCTCGCTGACGTATCAATATTGAGTTCGGTCCGCCGCCATTCGGCGCTGACCGGACCCGGCGGCGGTTTTCAGCAATGTGTTTTGCACTGGCCGGAGGGCCTACGATGACGACTACCGATTTCACCATCCGCGCAGAGCAACTGCGTGCTCGCAACGAGGCGCTGGCCGCCTCGCAACCCGGGCTGCGCGCCCGCAATCTGGCGCAAGCCCTGGGCGTGTCCGAGGCCGAATGGGTGGCCGCGGGCTGTGGCGGGGTACAGGCGACGGCGCTCATTGGCACGCCGCAGGAGATCTTCCGCGAGCTGGGCACGCTGGGCGAAGTCATGGCGCTGACGCGCAACGACTGGTGTGTGCACGAGCGCCACGGCCGGTATGAGGACATCCAGGCCGACGGTCCGGTAGGCCTGGTGTTGGGGCCGGACATCGACCTGCGCGTTTTCTTTACCGCCTGGAAGTCGGCCTGGTCGGTCGAGCAGGACGGCCGCCGCAGCCTGCAATTCTTCGACGGCGCGGGCGTGGCGGTGCACAAGGTCTACCGCACCGACGGCACGGATGCCGCCGCGTGGGACGCGCTGGTTGCGCGATTTGCGGGCCAGGCGCAGTGGCCCGTCACGCAAGCCTACGCGCCACCTTCGGACGCCGCGCAGGTCGAGGACGCGCAAGCGTGGCGCGAGGCTTGGCTGGCGATGAAGGACACGCACGAGTTCTTTCCGCTCCTGCGCAAGTTCAAGGTGTCGCGCCTGGCGGCGCTGTCGGCCGCGGGTGAAGACCTGGCGCAGCCGGTGCCGGCCGACGCCGTCGAGCGCATGCTGCAGGCCGCCTCGGAATCGGGCCTGCGCATCATGTGCTTCGTGGGCAACCGCGGCATGATCCAGATTCATTCCGGACCGGTGCAGTCGCTGCGCCGCACGGGGCCGTGGTTCAACGTGCTGGATCCCAAGTTCAACCTGCACCTGGACACCACCGCGATCGCCTCGGCGTGGGTGGTCAACAAGCCCACGACGGACGGTTGGGTCACCTCGCTGGAGGTGTATGCCAGCACGGGCGACCTGATCGTGCAGTTCTTTGGCGAACGCAAGCCCGGCCAGCCGGAAATCCCGCAATGGCGCGAAATGATGGTCGGCCTGTGCAGCGCGCCGCTGGCCGCTTGAGCCCCGAGCGCATAAGGAAGCGAAAGCGATGAAGAAATGGTTGGCAGTGGCGGCCTGGTTACTGGCGGCGGGCGCGCACGCGTCGCCGCCCGAACGGGTGGCGACGCGGGTGGTGACGCTGGGCGGCAGTGTGACCGAGATCGTGTATCAGCTTGGGCAGGGCGGCAAGCTGGTGGGGGACGATCTGTCCAGCCTGTACCCCGAGGCCGCGACCAAGCTGCCGCGCGTCGGCTATTACCGCGCGGTGCCGGTGGAAGGCGTGCTGGCGCTCAAGCCGGATCTGGTCCTGGCGTCCGAGCAGGCCGGCCCGCCCGATGCGCTCAAGCGTCTGGCCGACGTCGGCGTGCGCATCGTCACGGTGCCCGACGCGCCGTCGGTGGACTCGCTGAAGGCCCGCATCCGCAACATCGCCGAGGCGCTGGACGTGGCCCCGGCCGGCGACGCGCTGGTGACCGAGATCACGCGCGACCTGAAGGCGGTCGAGGCGATTCCGGCCACCGGCGCCCGCGCGATCCTGGTCATCAACCGCACGGGCACGCTGCAAGGCGCCGGGGGCGGCACGGCGGCCAACGAGGTCATGACGATGGCGGGCCTGGCCAATGTGCTCAAGGACCAGCACGGCTACAAGCCCCTTTCTGCCGAGGCCGTCAGCGCGCTGGCGCCGGAGATCATCGTGGTGACGCGGACGTCGCTGGACGCGTCCGGCGGTGTGGATAAGCTGCTGGCGCTGCCCGGCCTGGCTTCCACGCCCGCCGCGGCGCGCAAGCGCGTCATTGTCATGGACGACCTGCTCCTCTTGGGCATGGGCCCGCGCCTGCCGCTGGCGCTGACCGAACTCAAGCGGGAGGCGGCCGGTGTCATGGGGCGCTAGCGCCAAGCGCGTCTCGGCACCGATGGCGCTGGCCGTGCTGGGCGCCGTGCTGGTGGGGGTGGCACTGGCCGCCAGCGCCAGCGGCGCAGTGCAGATTCCGCTGCGCGACATGCCCGCGCTGCTGTTTGGCAATCCCGCGCCGGACGATGCGCTGTGGCGCAATGTCCTGATCGACATCCGGCTTCCCCGGGTGCTGTTTGCCATGGTGGCGGGCGCGGCGCTGGCCATTTCAGGCGCGGCGATGCAGGCGCTCTTTCGCAATCCGCTGGCCGAGCCCGGCCTCATCGGCATTTCGGCGGGCGGATCGCTGGGCGCGGTGGCCGCCATCGTGCTGACCGCGGGCGGCTTCTGGGTGCTGGCGCCGGCCGCCTTTGCGGGCAGTCTGCTCGCTACCTTCTGCGCGTACACGCTGGGCCGGCGCGTGCCCGGCATGGCGGGACTGCTGCTGGCGGGCATCGCCATCAACGCGGTGGCAGGCGCGATGATTGGCCTGTTCACGTTCGTGGCCAATGACGCGCAACTGCGCGACCTCACGTTCTGGACCATGGGCAGCCTGGCCGGCGCCAACTGGACGCTGCTAGCCTTTCTTGGGCCGTGGGTGCTGGCGATGTCCTGGTGGCTGATGCGCCAGTGGCGGGTGATGAACGCGTTGCTGCTGGGCGAACGTGAAGCGCAGCACCTGGGTTATGCGCTCAAGCGGGTCAGGGCGCAACTGGTGCTGGCGTGCGCGCTGATCGTGGGCCCGCTGGTGGCCGCAACCGGCGGCATCGGCTTCGTGGGCCTGGTCGTGCCGCATCTGGTGCGCATGACGTTGGGCGCCAACCACCGCTGGCTGCTGCCCGCGTGCGTGCTGGGCGGCGCGCTGGCGCTGACGCTGGCGGATTGGCTGGCGCGCGTGGCCGTCGTGCCGGCCGAGCTGCCGATCGGGCTGGTGACCAGCCTGGTGGGCGGACCCTTTTTCTTGTGGCTGCTGGCGCGTGGCCGGAGGCATGGATGATGCTCGCGGCCGATGAGTTGGTGTTGACGCGCGGGGGCAGCCGCATCCTGGACAAGGTGTCGCTGGCGGTGCGGCCCGGCGAAGTGGTGGGCCTGCTGGGCGCCAACGGCGCGGGCAAGTCGACGCTGCTGGGGGCAATGTCGTCCGAACTGGCGCCCGATTCGGGCACGGTCCGGATGGGCGATGCCGACGTGCGGCGGCTGGCGCACCGCCAGCAGGCCCGCTTGCGCGCGGTGCTGCCGCAAAAGCCCGGGCTCAGCTTCGATCTGGACGTGCGCGAGGTGGTGGGGATGGGCGCCTATCCGTTTCCGGAGCTGTCGCCCGCGCAGGTGGACGCGCTGGTGGAGCAGGCGCTGGGCTGGGCCGACGTGGCGCATCTGCGCGCGCGCCGTTACCCCGAGCTGTCCGGCGGCGAGCAGCAGCGCGTGCAATTCGCCCGGGTGCTGGTGCAGTGCAAGGCGGCGCGCGGGCAGGGCGAACCGCGCTATCTGCTGCTGGACGAGCCCACCGCCAGCCTGGACCCCAAGCACCAGGGCGACCTGCTGCGGGTTGCGGCGGGTCTAGCCCACGATGGCGATACGGGGGTACTGGTGATCCTGCACGACATGAACCTGGCGGCGCGCTGGTGCGACCGCCTGTTGCTGCTGTGCGGCGGCCGCGCCATTGCGGCGGGCGCGCCGGCGCAGGTGCTGACCCCGCGGAACCTGTTCCTGGCCTACGGCATCGACGCCCACGTCATGCCGCATCCCTTGCAACCCGAGCGCCTGCTGGTGGTGATGGCGTGACGGCGTGACGCCGCGCGCGAGGCCGGTAAAATGGCGGGCATTGCATTTTTCCGCCAATTTTCACAGGATCCCGTGTCATGCCTACTTTTGACGTCGTCTCCGAAGTCGACAAACACGAACTGGCCAACGCCGTCGACCAGGCCAACCGCGAACTGGCCACGCGCTTCGATTTCAAGGGCACGGACGCCAAGTTCGAACTCGAAGGCTTCGTCGTGACCCAGGTCGCGTCCAGCGCGTTCCAGCTCAAGCAGATGCTGGACATCCTGCGCGGCCGCCTGTCGGCCCGCGGCATCGACGTGCGCTGCCTGGATGTGGCCGACCCGCTCGAAAACCTGGGCGGCGCCCGCCAGAAGGTCACGATCAAGCAGGGCATCGAACAGCCCGTGGCCAAGAAGCTCATTGCCGCCATCAAGAACGCCAAGCTCAAGGTCGAATCGCAGATCAACGGCGACAAGCTGCGCATCTCCGGCAAGAAGCGCGACGACCTGCAGACCGCCATCGCGTTGCTGAAAAAGACCGACGTCGACCTGCCGCTGCAGTTCGAGAACTTCCGCGACTGAGCGGCCGGTCCACGCCGATGGGCCATTCCGGCGAGCTGCTTCTTGTCGTGGAACTTGCGCGCGCGGGCGGCATGTCGGCCGCGGCGCGCGAGCTTGACGTCACGCCCGCCGCGGTCAGCAAGCGCCTCGCGCAGATCGAGGCGCGGCTGGGCGTGCGGCTGTTCAACCGCAGCACGCGGCGCCTGAGCCTTACCGCCGAGGGCGAGGTCTACCTGGAAAACGCCCGCCGCATCCTGGGCGAAATCGACGATCTGGATGCGCTCATCGCCAGCCGGCAGGCCGCGCCGCGCGGGCTGCTCAAGGTCAATGCGCCGCTCGGCTTCGGGCGCAGTTACATCGCGCCCGCCATCGCGGAATTCGCGCAGAAATACCCCGAGGTCTCGCTGCAATTGCAACTGACCGACCGGCCCGCCGACTTCGTGCGCGAGGCCTTCGACGTCGCCGTGCGCTTCGGCGATCTGCCCGACACCAGCCTGATCGCGCGCAAGATTGCGCCCAACCGCCGCTTGGTCTGCGCCTCGCCCGGCTATCTGAAAAAACACGGCACGCCGGCCACGCCGCACGACCTGGCGCGGCATCAGTGCATCGTGCTGCGCCAGAACGAGGCGGCCTATGGCCTGTGGCGGTTCACCCGCGGCCGGCGCAGTGAAACCGTGAAGGTGCGCGGCAATCTCAGCAGCAACGACGGCGAGGTCACGCTGACCTGGGGGCTGGCGGGCCTGGGCATCCTGCAACGCGCCGAATGGGATCTGGCCCGCTACCTGCGCAGCGGCCGTCTGGTGCAGGTGCTGGAAGACTATGCGCTGCCGCAGGCGGACATCTACGCGGTGTTCCCCGAACGGCATCACCTGTCCGCCAAGGTGCGCGTGTTCGTCGACTTTCTGGTGGCGTATTTTGGCGAAGGCTCGGACGGGCGTTGGTGAAGGCCGGCCGCCCGAGCGGTGGTCAGGCCGTCCAAAGGTGCTGCGCCGCATAGGCGCGCCACGGCCGCCAGGCCTCGGACCGCGCCAGCAGCTGTGCGGGCGTGTAGGGCCGGGATTCCAGCTTTTCCAGTGCGCGGATCAGGCCGATGTCCGCATGCGGAAACGCATCCGGTTCGCGCAGTTGCCGTAGCGCGATGTACTGCGCCGTCCATTCCCCGACGCCGCGTATCGTACGCAGCCGCCGCACCGCGTCTTCAAGATCGACGGCGGCGTCAAAGAGATGCGGGTCCGCGACGGCGGCTGCGGCCACCGCCGACAACGTCGCCGCGCGGCTGCGCGGCATGCCCAGCGATGCCAGCTCGGCGGCGGCCACCGTTGCGGGCTCGGGGAACACATGGGTCAGCGCACCGTCCGGTTGCGTCAGCGGCGCGCCGTGCGCCGCCACCAGCTTGCCGGCCAGCCGGATGGCCGCGGCCACCGTGATCTGTTGGCCCAGCACCGCGCGCATGGCGAGTTCAAACCCGTCCCACGCGCCCGGCACGCGCAAACCCGGCCGCGCCTGCATCAACGCCATCATGACCGGATCGGTGGAAAACTGCGCGGCAATGGCCGTGGGGTCGCTGGCCAGATCAAAGACGCGGCGCAGGCGCGCAATGATCGCGGGCAGCGATTGCAGGCGGGGAAAGCGCACCGTCACGTGCAGCGCGTCGCCGGCGCCCGGCCGGACCGAGACCGTGCCCTGCGCGCCGTCCAGGCTGATGGTGCGCGCATAGGTGTCGCCGGTCACGGATTCCACCCCGGGGATCGCGCGCAGCCGCAGGAAGGCCAGCATGGCGTCCCAGTCGTAGGGCGGGCGATAACGCAGCAACAGCTTGATTTCTCCGTCCCGACCCGCGGGCACTTCCGGCTTGCCTGAACGCCGCAATTCGCCGGGTGCGCGGCCGAACAGGTCCAGGAACACCTCGTTGAAGCGGCGGATGCTGCCGAAGCCGGCGGCGAACGCGATCTCGGCCATGGGAAGTTGCGTTTCGTGGATGAGCTGCTTGGCCAGCAGCACGCGGCGCGTCTGTGCGAATGCGACGGGCGAGGCGCCCAGATGCTGGCGGAATTGGCGGCGCAACTGCCGCTCGCCGATGCCCAGGCGCTGCGCCAGCACGTCGACGCCGGCCTCGTCCAGCGCACCCAGTTCGATGCGCTGCAGCGCGCGCGTCACGCTGGCCGGCAGTTCGTGGCCAGGGCCCAATTCGGGCGCCGTTTCCGGACGGCAGCGCAGGCAGGGGTGGAAACCCGCCTCTTGCGCGGCCGCGGCGGTCGAGAAGAACGTGACGTTCTTGGACAGGGGCGTGCGCGCCGGACAGACCGGCCGGCAGTAGATGCGCGTGGTTTTCACGGCCGTGAAGAAGCGGCCGTCGTAGCGGGCGTCGCGCACCTGGATGGCGCTGTAGCAGGCATCGTGGTTCAGGTTCATGAGGCGATGCTAACGCCGCCGGGCGGACAAGATCTAGCGGATTTCGGACGGGGATGTGAATGTCACACAGCTGTCCGAAAACCGCCAGCGCACGGTCCGGCGGCAGGTCTATATTGGCGGCTTGCACACCTTTGCGGAGCGGCATCATGCCGGTACACACCTTTCTGCTCGAACGCGTGTCCACGCCCATCGGCCGGATGCTCGTGCTGACGGATGCGCAGGACCACCTGCGCGCCGTGGACTGGGAAGACTACGAATCCCGCATGCACCTGCTGTTGCAGCGGCAATATGGCCGGGGCGCGGTGCAACTGCAGAGCGCCGCGCAGCCCTCGCAGGCTAGCCGCGCGCTGCAAGCGTATTTCGACGGCGATGTGGACGCCATCTCGGCGCTTCTGGTCGCCTTTGGCGGCACGCCGTTCCAGCAGCAGGTCTGGCACGCGCTGCGGGGCATCGACGGCGGCTGCACCATCAGCTACGGCACGCTTGCCGCGCGGATCGCGCGGCCCACGGCGGTGCGCGCGGTCGGGCTGGCCAATGGCGCCAATCCGGTGGGCATCGTGATTCCGTGCCACCGCGTGATCGGCGCCAACGCCGCGCTGACCGGGTACGGCGGCGGCCTGGCCCGCAAGCGCTGGCTGCTGGCGCACGAGGCGGGCTGGCGCAGCGCGCAACAGTCGGTCGCGGCCGCGCGGGCACTTTCAACTTCAGGTTGAAAATGTTGTGAATCTGGGCGCGTGCGCCACGCGCCGCGCTCGGTACAGTGCCAGCAGCATTCACCCCGCACGGAGCGCTGGCACCATGAAGACCTATCGCATTGCAACCATCCCCGGCGACGGCATCGGCAAGGAAGTGATTCCCGCCGGCCAGCGCGTCATGCAGGAACTCGCGGCCCAGGGCGGGCTGCGTTTCGAGTTCCAGGATTTCGACTGGGGCGGAGACTATTACCGCAAGCATGGCGTCATGATGCCGGCCGATGGGCTGGACGCGCTGCGCGACAAGGACGCGATCCTGTTCGGCTCGGCGGGCGACCCCGACATCGCCGATCACATCACGCTGTGGGGCCTGCGCCTGAAGATCTGCCAGGGCTTTGACCAGTACGCGAACGTGCGTCCCACGCGCATCCTGCCGGGCATCGACGCGCCGCTCAAGCGCTGCACGCCCGAACAGCTGAACTGGGTGATCGTGCGCGAGAACTCCGAAGGCGAATACTCCGGCGTGGGCGGCCGCGTGCATCAGGGCCATCCTATCGAGGCCGCGACCGACGTATCGATCATGACCCGCGCCGGCGTCGAGCGCATCCTGCGCTTTGCGTTCAAGCTGGCGCAGTCGCGGCCGCGCAAGCTGTTGACCGTCGTCACCAAGTCCAACGCGCAGCGCCATGCCATGGTGATGTGGGACGAGATCGCCGTGCAGGTCAGCCGCGAGTTTCCGGACGTGACCTGGGACAAGGAACTGGTCGATGCGGCCACCGCGCGCATGGTCAACCGACCTGCGTCGCTGGACACCATCGTTGCCACCAACCTGCACGCCGACATCCTGAGCGACCTGGCGGCGGCGCTGGCCGGCAGCCTGGGCATCGCGCCCACGGGCAACATCGATCCCGAGCGGCGCTATCCGTCGATGTTCGAACCCATCCACGGCTCGGCCTTCGACATCATGGGCAAGGGCCTGGCCAATCCGGTCGGAACATTCTGGTCGGTGGTGATGCTGCTGGAGCACCTGGGCGAAACCGAAGCGGCTGCACGGCTGATGCAGGCCATCGAAAGCGTCACCGCCGATCCCGCGCTGCACACCGGCGACCTGGGCGGCCGCGCGACGACCGAGCAGGTGACCAACGCAGTATGCAAAAAGCTGTCCGAATCGGCGCAGGCCAAGGCGGCGTAGCGGGATTCCGGGTGCAGGTACGAGGACATCAGATCCGACGCCTGCGGCGGCCAATACAACAACAAGCGAAGCTCATTCGTAGTCAGGAGACAACTCATGCAAAAGAAAGCGATGACGGCGCGCGCCTTGGCGTTCGCCTGCCTGATCGGCGTTTCACTCGCGGGCGGCGCGCAGGCGCAGTCCTATCCGACGCGCCCGGTGAACCTGGTCGTGCCGTTTCCGGCCGGCGGCACGACGGATGTGCTGGCGCGCGCGCTGGGGCAGGAGCTGGCCAAAAGCCTGGGTCAGCCGGTGGTGGTGGAGAACAAGCCGGGCGCGGGGTCGACGCTGGGCGCCGACTACGTGGCCAAGGCCGCGCCGGACGGCTACACGCTGCTGATGGGAGCGGTGCATCACACCATCGCCACCAGCGTGTACAAGAACCTGAACTACGACTTCCAGAAGGACTTCGCACCGGTCACCACCGTGGCGCTCGTGCCGAATGTGCTGGTCGTCAATCCCAAACTGCAGGCCAAGGACGTGGCTTCGCTGCTGAAGCTGGCGCAGGCCTCGCCCGGCAAGCTGACCTACGGGTCCAACGGCATGGGCACGGGCCAGCACCTGATCGGCGCGCAATTCGAGCGCGCAGGCAACGTGCAGCTGTTGCATGTGCCGTACAAGGGCAGCGGGCCGCTGACGACCGACCTGCTGGGCGGCCAGATCGACATGTCGTTCGACACCATCACCCCGGTGCTTGCGCACATCCAGAGCGGCAAGCTGCGCGCGCTGGCCGTGACCACCAACCAGCGTTCGGCCGCGCTGCCGGACGTGCCGACAATGGAAGAGGCGGGCCTGAAGCCGTTCAACATGGGCACGTGGTTCGGCGTGCTGGCGCCCGCGGCGGCGCCCAAGGACGTGGTCGACAGGCTCAATGCCGAGATGGTGAAGATCATCCGTTCGCCGGACTTCACGCGGCGCATGGCCGAGATCGGCGCGGTGCCGATCGGCGACACGCCCGCCGAGATGAAGGCGCGCATCGGCGCCGACACCACCAATTACGCGAAGCTGGTCAAGGAAGCCAAGGTCGCGATCAATTAAGCGGCAGGGTGGCCGCGACGGCTGTCGCGGCCCCCGTTACGCCCGGATCCATCCGCGCGCAATCGGCAGGGCCAGCACCTTGCGGTACACCGCCTGCGCCACGCCCGTCAGCGGTTCGCCCGCGCGTTGCCACACCGGCACCGTGATGGCCGCAGCCAGGGGCGCCAGCAGCAACCCGCCCGCGATATCCAGCGGGAAATGCACGCCCAGATACACGCGCGACGTCCCCACCAGCAAGGCGCCCGCCAACGCGAGCCAGCCCCATCCCGCCCAGCGCCGGTCCAGGATCAGCGCGAAGGCGAAGGCGGCGATGATGATCGTGTGATTGCTGGGGAACGACGATGTGGGCTTGTGCGCGAAAAAGACGTGGCCCAGGCCGATCACGAAGGGACGCGGATGCGGCCATAGCGCGCCGCACACGTAGCTGAGCCCCAGGGCCACGGCGACGCTGGCCAGCGCCTTGAGCATCAGGCTGCGCTGGGCTTGTCTGCCCCACAGCCACACGGCGGCCATGACGCCCGGAACCAGCAGGATGAGCTTGTTTGCCACCAGCATGGCGGCGTGGATCCGCCACGCGGGCGTGGCGGGGTCGGCATTGATCGAAAGAAAAAGGGACTGATTGAGGCTTTCCAGGAAATCCATGACACGTCATCGCGGCGTAATAATTCGGTTGCCGCGATGGTAATGACCGTACCCGTCAGTTCCCTTGCAAAGCGCTTCGATGCGGCCGTTTTTACTTCTGGATGCGATTGCCTTGCGCGTCGATGACGGGCTCGCCGCTTTCCTTGGCGAACGCGCCCTGCTGCGGGGACGGAAGAATGTCCAGCACCCCTTCGCATGGCCGGCAGAGCTTCGCGCCCAGCGGCGTCGACACAAACGGGCGGTTCAAAAGAATGGGATGCTGTTCAATCGCATCGAGCAGCGCGTCGTCCGACAGCGACGTGTCGTCCAGCCCCAGTTCCGCATACGGCGTGCCCTTTTCGCGCAGCGCATCGCGCACGCCGATGCCAGCCTGCTTGAACAGCGCCTTGAGCGTGTCGCGGGAAGGCGGGGTTTCCAGGTACAGCACGACCTGCGGCTCGATGCCTGCGTTGCGGATCAGGCCCAGCGTGTTGCGCGAGGTGCCGCACTTGGGGTTGTGGTAGATGGTGACGTCGGACATGAGAGCTCCTGTTCGGGTGTTGCGTAATGCCAATGCGCGATGCCAATGCGTGATGCAAATGCGCGCCAGCAGACCCGGAGCATAGTCCATCCGCGGCGCCAAACGATTAGCGCCGCGGCGCCCCTCAAACCGACAGATGCCGCCGCACGTCCTCGCCGTCGATCGTGTCGCGCCCGCCGCGGGCCACCACCTCGCCGCGCGACAGCACCACGAACTGGTCGGCCAATTCGCGCGCGAAGTCGAAATACTGTTCGCACAGCAGGATCGCGATGTCGCCGCGCTGGCGCAGCATGTGGATGACGCGCGCGATGTCCTTGATGATGGACGGCTGGATGCCTTCCGTGGGCTCATCCAGGATGATGAGCTTGGGCTCGGCCACCAACGCCCGCGCGATGGCCAGCTGCTGCTGTTGCCCGCCCGACAGGTCGCCGCCGCGCCGCGACAGCATGCTTTTCAGCACGGGAAAAAGCTCGAAGACTTCTTCCTTGATGCGGCGGGCCCGGGCCGCGGGTTGGGTCGCCATGCCCATCAGAATGTTCTCTTCGACCGTCAGCCGCGCAAAGATGTCGCGGCCCTGCGGCACATACGCCATGCCGCGCGCGGCGCGCTGGTGCGGCGCCAGGCGGGTGATGTCGGCGCCGTCGAACGTGATGCCGCCGCGCGCCACGGGCAACACGCCCATCACGCACTTGAGCAGCGTGGTCTTGCCCACGCCATTGCGGCCCAGCAGCGCCAGGCATTCGCCTTGGCGCACCGACAGCGACACCCCGCGCAGGGTGTGGCTGCCGCCGTAGTATTGGTCGATCGTGCTTACGTCCAGCATGTTCAGCGCCCCAGATAGACTTCGATCACGCGCGGGTCGGCCTGCACGCGGCTCATCGGCCCCTCGGCCAGCACGGACCCTTCGTGCAGCACGGTGACCTTGCCGTCGCCGGCGATCTGGTTGACGAAGTCCATGTCGTGTTCCACCACCATCAGGGAATGGCGGCCCCGCAGTTCGTTCAAGAGTTCGCCGGTGCGTTCGGTTTCGGCGTCGGTCATGCCCGCCACCGGTTCGTCCAGCAGCAACAGCTGCGGTTCCTGCATCAGCAGCATGCCGATCTCCAGCCACTGCTTCTGCCCGTGCGACAGCAGGCCCGCGGGGCGCCAGACCTCGGGCCGCAGCCGGATCAGGTCCAGTATTTCGCCGATCCGGTCGGCCTGTTCGCTGGTCAGCCGCGAGAACAGGGTGGGGCGCACGCGCTTGTCCGTCTTCATGGCCAGCTCCAGGTTCTCGAACACGGTGTGCTGCTCGAACACCGTGGGGCGCTGGAACTTGCGGCCGATGCCGGCGTGCGCGATCTGCGCCTCGCTCAGCGTGGTCAGGTCGATGCTCTGGCCAAAGTAGGCTGTGCCGGACGTGGGCCGCGTCTTGCCGGTGATCACGTCCATCATCGTGGTCTTGCCCGCGCCATTGGGGCCAATGATGCAGCGCAACTCGCCCACGCCGATGTCCAGCGTCAGGTCGTTCAGCGCCTTGAAGCCGTCGAAGCTGACCGTGATGCCTTCCAGGTACAGGATCGCGCCGTGGCTGGTGTCCAGGCCCTTGGGGCTGACGCGGCCGTAGCCGGCGTCGCCGCTGGGGCCGCCGTCCAGCATGGCCGATTCGGTGTGCGTGGTGGTCATGCCTTCTTCTCCTGGATGCGGGCCGCGATGCGGCGGGCAAGACCGACGATGCCGGTGGGCAGGAACAGGGTCACCAGCACGAAGATGAGGCCCAGCGCGTACAGCCAGTATTCCGGCAGCACGCTGGTGAACCAGGTCTTCAGTCCGTTGACGGCGCCCGCGCCGATGATGGGGCCGATCAGCGTGCCGCGCCCGCCCGTGGCCACCCAGATCACCATTTCGATGGAGTTCTCGGTGGACATTTCGCCCGGGTTGATGATGCCCACCTGCGGCACGTACAGCGCGCCCGCGATGCCGCACAGCACGGCCGACAGCGTCCACACGAACAGCTTGAAGCCCAGCGGGTCGTAGCCGATGAAGCGCACGCGGCTCTCGGCGTCGCGCACGGCGGTCAGCACGCGGCCCAGCTTGCTTTGCGTGACCGCGCGCGCCAGGATCAGCGCGCCCGCCAGCGCCGCAAGCGTCACCCAGTAAAGCGTGGCGCGCGTGCCCGGCGCGGTGATGTCAAAGCCCAGGATGCGCTTGAAGTCGGTAAAGCCGTTGTTGCCGCCAAAGCCCGTGTCGTTGCGAAAGAACAGCAGCATCGCGGCAAAGGTCAGCGCCTGCGTGATGATCGAGAAGTACACGCCCTTGATGCGCGAACGGAACGCAAAGTAGCCGAACACGAAGGCCAGCACGCCGGGCACCAGCACCACCAGCAGCATCGCGTACCAGAAGTGCTCGGTGAAAGACCAGTACCAGGGGTAGGTCTTCCAGTCCAGGAACACCATGAAGTCGGGCAGGTCGCTCTGGTAGACGCCGTCGCGGCCGATGGCGCGCATCAGGTACATGCCGTGCGCATAGCCGCCCAGCGCGAAGAACAGGCCATGGCCCAGCGACAGGATGCCCGCATAGCCCCACACCAGGTCCAGCGCCAGCGCCGCCATGGCGTAGCACATGAACTTGCCGAGCAAAGCCACGGCATAGGCCGACACGTGCAGCGTATGGCCCGGCGGAAACCACAGATTCATCAGCGGCAGGAGGGCCAGCAGGACAACACCCGCAGCCAGCGCGGCCCACACCCGGCTCGAGAAGAGCGGGCGGCGCGCCAGCAGGTTCAGGTCGGTCAGCGCGGTCTGTTTCATTCGACGCTCCGGCCCTTGGGGGCGAACAGGCCTTGCGGCCGCTTTTGGACGAACAGCACGATGAGCACCAGGATGGTGATCTTGGCCATGACAGCTCCCGCGTAAGGCTCCAGGAATTTATTCACGCCGCCCAGGCCCAGCGCGGCGATGACCGTGCCGGCCAGCTGGCCCACGCCGCCCAGCACCACCACCATGAACGAGTCCACGATGTAGCCGCGGCCCAGGTCGGGCCCCACGTTGCCCAGTTGCGAGAGCGCCACGCCCGCCAGCCCGGCGATGCCCGAGCCCAGGCCGAAGGCCAGCATGTCGATGCGGCCGGTCGGCACGCCCACGCAGTCGGCCATTCGCCGGTTCTGCGTGATGGCGCGCACAAAGAGGCCCAGCCGCGTGTGGTTCAAGAGCGCCCACACCAGAAAGACCACAAAGAATGCGAAGCCGATGATGACGATCCGGTTGTACGTCAGCACCAGCCCGCCCAGCACGGTCACGCCGCCGGACATCCAGCTGGGATTGCCGACCTCGACGTTCTGCGCGCCGAAGAGCGACCGCACGCCCTGCATCAGCATCAGACTGATGCCCCAGGTGGCCAGCAGCGTCTCCAGCGGACGGCCATACAGCCAGCGGATCACGGTGCGCTCCAGCGCCATGCCGACCAGCGCCGTCACGACGAACGCGAGCGGCAGGGCGGCCACCACATACCAGTCCAGCCAGCCCGGCAGCCACGCGCGAAAGAGCGTCTGCACGACATACGTCACGTAGGCGCCAATCATCAGCAGCTCGCCGTGCGCCATGTTGATGACGCCCATCAGGCCGAAGGTGATGGCAAGACCCAGCGCTGCCAGCAGCAGGACGCTGCCCAGGCTGACGCCGTAAAACAGATTGCCGGCCCATTCGATCGTGGCCAGGTGCCGGTCGATCTGCTTGAGGGCCGTGGCCGCCGCCTCGCGCACGCCGGCGTCGGGCTCCGCATACGTGCCGTCGCGCTCCTGCGTCAGGGCGGCCAGCGTGGGCCGGAAGGCGGCGTTTCGGGTGTCGCCCAGCACCTGCACCGCGTGGCGGCGCTTTGCGGGGTCTTCGCTTTTCAATTCCAGATTGGCCTGCGCGATCAGCAGCGCATCGCGCACGGCCTCGTTCTTTTCCGCCGCCAGCGCTTTTTCCAGCATGGGCAGGCGCGCGGGGTCGCCCGTCTGCTGCAGCCGCCGGGCCGCGGCGAGCCGTTCGTTGGCGTCGTCGGAGAACAGACGCGATCCCGCCAGCGCGGCCTCGATGGCGCGGCGTAGACGGTTGTTGATGGAAATCGTGCCCGCATCCGCAGGCAGGTCCACGGCCGTGCCCGTGGCGGGGTCGATGGCGCGCGTGCCGCTCTTGCCGATCAGCACGCGGCCGTCGGCGGTGGCGTAGAGCTGGTCGCTACCCAGCGCCTGCAGCACCGCCGCGGCGCCCGGATCGGGCAGTTGGCCCAGCGCGGCAATCGCTTGCAGCCTGGCGTCGGTGTCGTCGCCGGCCAGCGGCGCAAGCAGGGTCTGGTCCACGCCGGCGGCGGCCGCGGGTGCGGCCAGCGCCGGCACGGCCAGCAGCCATGCCAGAAGGAAACGACGCAAGAAGTGTGCGATTGCCGCGATGCGCATGGCTGCCTTTTCCTTGATGTTGAGACTAAAGGCCTTGCTTGCCTTCGTTGCCCGGGATGTACGGGCTCCACGGCTGGGCACGGATCGGGCCCTTGCTCTTCCAGACCACGCTGAACTGGCCGTCCGCCTTGATCTCACCGATGTAGACGGGCTTGTGCAGGTGGTGGTTGGTCTTGTCCATCTCGATGGTGTAGCCGTCCGGCGCGTTGAACTTCTGGCCGCCCATCGCCGCGATCACCTTGTCGACGTCGGTCGTCTTGGCCTGTTCGACGGCCTGCTTCCACATGTGGATGCCGATGTAGGTGGCTTCCATCGGATCGTTCGTCACGACGGTGTTGGCGTTGGGCAGGTTCTTGGCCTTGGCGTAGGCCTTCCACTTGGCAATGAACGCGTCGTTGACGGGGTTCTTGACGGACTGGAAGTAGTTCCAGGCGGCCAGGTGGCCAACCAGCGGCTTGGTGTCCACGCCGCGCAGTTCCTCTTCGCCCACCGAGAACGCGACGACCGGCACGTCGGTGGCCTTCAGCCCCGCGTTGCCCAGTTCCTTGTAGAAGGGCACGTTCGAGTCACCGTTGATCGTGGAGATGACCGCGGTCTTGCCGCCGGTGGCGAACTTCTTGATGTTGGCGACGATGGTCTGGTAGTCGGAATGGCCGAACGGGGTGTAGACCTCGTCGATGTCGCTGTCCTTCACGCCCTTGGAATGCAGGAAGGCGCGCAGGATCTTGTTGGTGGTGCGGGGGTAGACGTAGTCGGTGCCCAGCAGCACGAAACGCTTGGCGCCGCCGCCGTCTTCGCTCATCAGGTATTCGACGGCGGGAATGGCTTGCTGGTTGGGCGCGGCGCCCGTGTAGAACACGTTCTTCTCCAGCTCTTCGCCTTCGTATTGCACGGGGTAGAACAGCAGGCCGTTCAGTTCCTTGAACACCGGCAGCACCGACTTGCGCGATACCGAGGTCCAGCAGCCGAAGACCACGGCCACCTTGTCCTGCGACAGTAGCTGGCGCGACTTCTCGGCGAACAGCGGCCAGTTCGACGCGGGGTCGACGACCACGGCTTCGAGCTTCTTGCCCATCACGCCGCCGTTGGCGTTGATCTCGTCGATGGTCATCAGGGCCACGTCCTTGAGCGACGTTTCCGAGATGGCCATGGTGCCCGAGAGCGAATGCAGGATGCCGACCTTGATGGTGTCCTCGGCGGCGTGAACCTGCGGCATCCATCCGGTCATGGCCAACAGGCTCACGGCGGTCAGTTGCTTAAGGGCTAGTCTGCGTTTCATGGTGGCTCCTGGATGGAATAGGCCGGCCGGGCCGGCGAGAACGTTCAGAAAAAGCAGTCGCACAGGAGTCAAAAGCAAAACGTGTGCCAAGTGCTGGCAACGCTGCACGCTGCTGTATGAAGGGGGTGGGTTTACGCGAAGACGCGTGGCGGCCGGGGCGTGGCGCGCGTGCGATCAGAACGGTGCCGTCTGCACAAAACCGGTGCGCGATGCGCCCGATCCCGGTGCGGCGCGTGCCCCGATGCTGGAACCGGCATCGGCGGCTTGCGGGCGGTCTGGCCGCGCGTCAGAGGGAAAGCGACGCGCGCGGCCAACATGGCACGCAGATTGCTTGGGAATCCGTACTTGTATACAAGAAAGGATTCCAGCATGAATGCCGCAGCAACGCAGAAGCAACCCGCCGGTTGGACCATCGCGCAATGGCAGGCCGCCTATCGCGGCGGGGCGCAGCCCGAGGCGCTGTTGGCCGGCTACGCCGCCGAGCCCGGCGGCGCCGCAGACAAGGACAACGCCTGGATCCGGCGCGTGGACCGCATTCAGCTCGATGAGCAGCTCGACGGCCTGCGTCTCTTGCTGGCCGCGGCGGGCGGCGACATCTCGCGCCTGCCGCTGTATGGCGTGCCGTTTGCCATCAAGGACAACATCGATGCGGCGGGCTGGCCCACCACCGCGGCGTGCCCCGCGTTCGCCTACACGCCGCAAGAAGACGCGACCGTCGTGCGCCGCCTGCGCGCAGCCGGCGCCATCCTTATCGGCAAGACCAATCTGGACCAGTTTGCGACCGGCCTGGTGGGCACGCGCTCGCCGCACGGCGCCGTGGCCAACACGTTCAATCCCGATTACGTAAGCGGCGGCTCCAGTTCGGGCTCAGCGTCGGTGGTTGCGCGCGGCATCGCGGCGTTCTCGTTGGGCACGGATACGGCGGGCTCGGGCCGCGTGCCGGCGGGCTTCAACAATATCGTCGGGCTCAAGCCCACCAAGGGCTGGCTCAGCACCGCGGGCGTGGTGCCGGCGTGCCGCACGCTGGACTGCGTGTCGATCTTCGCGCTGACCGTGGACGACGCCGACAAGGTTGCGCAGGTGGCCGGCGGGTATGACGACGCCGATCCCTATTCGCGCAGCGTGCCGGCGGGCGCGGCGCGCCCGTGGCCCAAGGCGCCGCGGCTGGCCGTGCCGGCGTCGCTGGAATTCTTTGGCGACACGCAAGCCGCCGCCGTGTTCGAGGACGCCGTGCGCGCGCTGCGCGCCGATGGCGCCCAGGTCGAAGCCATCGACTTCGCGCCGTTCAGCGAACTGGCGGCATTGCTGTACCAGGGACCGTGGGTGGCCGAACGCTTTGCCGCGGTCCAGGCGTTGTGGAACGAGGACCCCGACGCCATCAATCCGGTCGTGCGCGGCATCGTCGAGCAGGCCGCGAACTACAGCGCGCTGGACGCGTTCAAGGCCGAGTACCGCCGCGCCGAGCTGACCCGCCAGATTCACCGCGCGCTCGAAGGCTTTGACGCGCTGGTCGTGCCGACCTCGCCGTCCATCTACACGATCGCCCAGCTGGAAGCGGACCCCGTCACGCTCAATTCCCGCCTGGGCGTCTACACCAACTTCGCCAATCTGGCCGACCTGTCCGCGCTGGCGGTGCCCGCCGGCATGCGCGCCGATGGCCTGCCCTCGGGCATCACGCTGATCGGATTGGCGTGGCAGGATCGCGCGCTGGCGCAGTTCGGCAGGCAATGGCAGGCGCGCCGCGGACTGCCGCTGGGCGCGACGGGCGCGCCGCTGCCTGCGCTGGCGGCCGATGGCGCGCCGTCCGCGGACACCGTGCGCGTCGCGGTGGTGGGCGCCCACCTGACCGGCATGCCGCTGAATCATCAGCTCACCTCGCGCCACGCGGTGTTCGTGGAGAAGACCTCAACGGCTGGCGACTACCGGCTCTTCGCGCTGGCCAACACCACGCCGCCCAAGCCGGGCCTGGTGAAGATGGACAGCGGCGCTGCCATCGAAGTCGAGCTGTGGGACGTGCCCGTGACGGCCTTTGGCGCGTTCGTGGCCGAGATTCCCGCGCCGCTGGGCATCGGCACGCTGGAGCTGGCCGACGGGCGCCTGGTCAAGGGCTTCATCTGCGAACCGCGCGGCCTGGACGGGGCGCGGGACATCACCGAATTCGGCGGCTGGCGCGCCTACCTGGCCAGCCTGAACGCCGCCACCCGATAACCCGCCTCACCCCAGGGAGTCGCATCGTGTTCGATACCGTTCTGATTGCAAACCGCGGCGAGATCGCCGTCCGCGCCATCCGCACCCTCAAGCGGCTGGGCATCCGCAGCGTGGCCGTCTATTCCGATCCGGACCGCAATGCCGCGCATGTGCGCGAGGCCGACGTGGCCGTGGCGCTGGGCGGTGAGAAGGCCGCCGACAGCTACCTGCGCATGGATCTGTTGCTGGAGGCGGCGCGCGCGCACGGCGCGCAGGCGATCTACCCCGGCTACGGCTTTCTGTCCGAGAGCGCCGACTTCGCCGAAGCCTGCGAGGCCGCCGGCATTGCCTTCGTCGGCCCCACGCCGCTGCAGATTCGCGAATTCGGCCTGAAGCACCGATCGCGCGAACTGGCGGCTGACGCGGGCGTGCCGATGACGCCGGGCACCGGTCTCTTGTCCAGCCTGGGCGAGGCGCTGTCGCAGGCCGAACGCATCGGCTATCCGGTCATGCTGAAAAGCACGGCGGGCGGCGGCGGCATCGGCTTGTCGCGCTGCGAGAACGAGGCGGAACTGACCGTCGCGTTCGACAGCGTGCAGCGCATGGGCGAACACTTCTTTCGCGACGGCGGTGCGTTCATCGAGCGCTATGTGGACAACGCGCGGCATGTGGAGGTGCAGATCTTTGGCGACGGCGCGGGCCGCGTGCTGGCGCTGGGCGAACGCGACTGCTCGGTGCAGCGCCGCAACCAGAAGGTCATCGAGGAAACCCCGGCGCCGTTGCTGCCTGCCGCCACGCGCGCCGCGCTGCTGGATGCCGCCGTCAAGCTGGGTGAATCCGTGAACTACCGTTCGGCCGGCACGGTGGAGTTCATCTACGATCCGGCGCGCGACAGCTTCTACTTCCTGGAAGTCAACACGCGGCTGCAGGTCGAGCACCCGGTGACCGAGGCCGTGACCGGTCTGGACCTGGTGGAGTGCATGCTGCGCGTTGCCGCGGGCGAGCCGCTGGATTACGCCGCCATGTCGCGCGCCCCGCAAGGCGCGTCGATCGAAGTGCGCCTGTACGCCGAGGATCCGCTGCGCCAGTTCCAGCCATCGCCCGGCGTGCTGACCGACGTGTCGTTCCCGGACGGCGTGCGGGTCGATGGCTGGGTCGAGACCGGCACCGACGTGCCCGCGTTCTACGACCCGATGCTGGCCAAGCTGATCGTGCATGCGGAAACGCGCGAGGCCGCGCTGGACAAGCTGGCCGACGCGCTGGCGCGCACGCGCCTGCACGGCATTGCGACCAACCTGGATTACCTGCGCCAGATCGTGGCCGATGCGCGCTTTCGCGCCGGCCAGCTGTCCACGCGGTTTCTGGAAGGCTTTGCGTACCGCCCCGCGGCCATCGAGGTCCTCGAAGCGGGCACCTACACCAGCGTGCAGGACTATCCCGGCCGCGCGGGCTACTGGGACATCGGCGTGCCGCCCTCCGGCCCCATGGACGATTACGCGTTTCGCGTGGCCAACCGCATCGTTGGCAACGCGCCGGACGCGGCCGGCATCGAGACCACGCTGATCGGCCCGACGCTGCGCTTTCACGGCGATGCCGTCGTGGCGCTGACGGGCGCGGCGTGCGCGGCCACGCTGGATGGCGAGCCGGTGCCGATGTGGCAGCCCATCTTTGTCACTTCCGGACAGGTGCTGGCCACCGGCCGCGCGCTGTCCGGCTGCCGCAGCTACCTGGCGGTGCGCAACGGGCTGGACGTGCCGGTGTACCTGGGCAGCCGGTCCACCTTTGCGCTGGGCCAGTTTGGCGGCCATGCCGGCCGCACGCTGCGCGTGGGCGACATGCTGCCCGTCGTGCGTCCCGAACTGGCGGGCGCCACGGCCGCGCCGCCCGAGACGCTGCCGCAGGCCGCACCCGCCGCGCTGATCCCCGAATACGGCAACACCTGGGAGATCGGCGTGCTGTACGGCCCGCATGGCGCGCCCGACTTTTTTCAGCCCGACGCCATCGACGCCTTCTTTGCGGCCGACTGGGAGGTGCACTACAACTCCAATCGCCTGGGTGTCCGGCTGATCGGTCCCAAGCCCACGTGGGCGCGGGAAAACGGCGGCGAGGCCGGCCTGCATCCGTCCAACATCCACGATTGCGAATACGCAATTGGCAGCATCAATTTCACCGGCGACAGTCCCGTGATCCTGACGCGCGACGGCCCCAGCCTGGGCGGCTTCGTGTGTCCCGTCACCATCGCGCGTGCCGAGCTGTGGAAGGTGGGGCAGGTCAAGCCCGGCGACCGCATCCGCTTCGTGCGCATCGATTACCCGCAGGCCGTGGCACTGGAAGCCGCGCAGGACCGCCGCATCGCCGAACTGGCGCCCGCGGCGCCCGCCGCGACCGAGCCCGCACCCGTGCCGGCGACGGTCTCGGAGACCATCATCGCCGCGCTGCCCGCCGACGGGGCGCGCCCGTCGGTGTCGTACCGGCAAGCCGGCGACGGCTATCTGCTGCTGGAATACGGCGACAACGTGCTGGACCTGGCGCTGCGCATGCGCATCCACCTGCTGATGGAAGCGCTCAATGCGGATCCGGTTGACGGCGTGCTGGAGCTGTCGCCCGGCGTGCGCTCGCTGCAGATCCGCTACGACAGCCGCGTCATCCTGCAGGGCGCGCTGATTGCGAAGCTGCTGGAGATCGAACAAGGGCTGGCCGATGTGGCCACGCTGAAGGTGCCCACGCGCGTCGTGTACCTGCCGATGGCCTTCGAGGATTCCGCCACGCTGGGCGCGGTGCAGCGCTATCAGGAAACGGTGCGCGCCAGCGCGCCCTGGCTGCCGAACAACGTCGACTTCATCCAGCGCATCAACGGGCTGGACGCGCGCGACGAGGTGCGCCGCATTGTTTTTGACGCCAGCTATCTCATCATGGGCCTGGGCGACGTGTATCTGGGCGCGCCGTGCGCGGTGCCCATCGACCCGCGTCACCGCCTGCTGACGTCCAAGTACAACCCCGCGCGCACCTTCACCGCCGAAGGCACGGTGGGCATCGGGGGGGTGTACATGTGCATCTACGGCATGGACTCGCCCGGGGGCTATCAACTCGTGGGCCGCACGCTGCCCATCTGGAACAAGTTCCTGAAGAACCCGGTGTTCCAGGACGGCAAGCCGTGGCTGCTGCGGTTCTTCGACCAGGTGCGCTTCTATCCCGTCACCGAGGCGGAACTGGATGTCCTGCGCGAGGACTTCCGCGAAGGCCGTGCCACCGTCCGCATCGAGGAAGAAGTGTTCGACTTCGCCGCGCATCGCCGCTTCCTGGCCGAGCAGGCGGACAGCATCGCCGCCTTCCAGGCGCGCCAGAAGACGGCGTTCGATGCCGAAGTGGCGCTCTGGAAGACCGAGGACGTGGCGGCCGAACCGCCTGCCGCCGAACCCGAGGCCGAGACCGTGCTGCGCGAAGGCGAGCGGCTGGTCAGCGCCGACATGTGCGGCAACATCTGGAAGATTCCGGTCCAGGTGGGGCAGAGCGTGTCGGCCGGCGACACGCTGGTGGTGGTCGAGGCCATGAAGATGGAGCTGTCCGTCATCGCGCCGGCGTCGGGCACGGTGTCCGCCATCCGCTGCGTGCCCGGCAAGCCCGTCAACGCGGGCGATCCGCTGGTCGTGATCACCGAAGACGCCACGTGCGTCGTGACCGGATGATGCGGCTGGAAGCCGTCCAGGCCGGGCCCGCCCTCCGCCCCGCGCCGGCCCTTGCCGGCTCGCTGGCCGATCAGGTCTACCAGCGCATCAAGGATGACCTGTTCGGCTTTCGGATGCTGCCCGGCGAACGCTTCACCGAGGCCGACCTGGTGGCGCGCCTGGGCGTGAGCCGCACCCCGGTTCGGCTGGGCCTGGCGCGGCTGGAACGCGAAGGCTTCGTGTTGGCCCGGCCGCGCAGCGGCTGGCAGGTGCGGCCGTTCGACTTCGAACGCTTCGAGGCGTTGTACGACGTGCGCGTGGTGCTGGAGCAGGCGGCCGTGGAAAAGCTGTGCGCCCGCGAACACATGGATCCGGCCGGCATTCTGGGCGCGCTGACGGACGTCTGGCTGGTGCCGGCGCCGCAGCGCATCCTGGACGGCCGGCTGGTGGCGCAGCTGGATGAAGCTTTCCACTGCTCGCTGGTGGCCGCGGCAGGCAATCCGGAGATGGCGCAGATCCACCGCGACGTCACGGAGAAGATCCGCATCGTCAGGCGGCTGGACTTCACCAAGGACTTCCGCGTGGACGCCACCTACGACGAACACGCGGCCATCCTGCGGGCGATCCTGGCGCGCCGGGCGGAGGAGGCCGCGCGCATGCTGCGGTCGCACATCGACATGAGCAAGGCCGAGGTGCGCAAGATCACGCTGCACATGCTGCACGAGGCGCGCGCCAGCGCGGGCTGAGCGGCAGCCCGCAGGTCACCGCCCACCGCTCGCCTAGCCCTGCAACTGGCGGTAGACCTCTTGCGACACGCGCTGCAGTTCGTCGCGGCTGACGGCGCCCGAGAGCGCGTAGCCGAACTCGCCTTCGACCCAATAGAACACCCGCACGGGGCCTTCCTGCGTGAACTGGAAGGCGGTCTGTCCGCCCGCAGCTTCGCGGGTGACGTACAGCGTCAGGCGCTGGCCATCGGCCGCGCCATACATGAACTGCGCCACCGGACCGGCGCCGCCCGGCAGCAGCCGTCCGCCGATGAGTTCATAACCCGTTTTCGACAGCGACGGCGCGCGCATCGGCGCGCCCATTCGCTTGGTCAGCCACGTCACCAGCGCCTTCTCGTTTTCGCCGCTGACTTCGACGGGCCGGCCCATGTCGGGCGCATACACCGCGTGGGCGATGGCGGCGCGTTGGGCATAGCCGCCAGCCGCCCGCTCCGGGCTGGCGGTGGCCAGCACCGTCTGCAGATGGCGCGCATCCACGGCGCCGCGCAGCATCCAGGCCGCGCTGGCGCTGACCACGGCGACGGCCACGCTGGCCGCCAACGCGCGCCACGGCCAGGTCCGAGCCGGCGCGCGCAGCGGCAAGCGCAAGGGAAGGGGTTCGTCCAGCACGGGGTCCAGCAGGGCGTGCAGCGCGCGGCGCTGCGCCTGCCACTCGTCCACCCGGGTCTGGTCCTGCGGGTGCGCGGCCAGGAATGCGGCCACTTCCGCGCGGCGCGTGGCGGACAACTGGCCGTCGGCATAGCCATGCAGGTCGGCTTCCGTGATGGGCGTGCCCGCGGCGGGAACCGGATGGAGGCGTTTGTCGGTCATGGCATTTCACGCGGGGAGGGAACGGGCCGCAGCCGTCTGGCGGGTTCGCGGCCCTGCATCAGCGCGCCGAGCTTTTCGCGGGCGCGCGAGAGCCGCGACATGACGGTGCCGATCGGCACCGACAGGATGCGTGCGGTCTCCTGGTAGGACAGGTCTTCGACGGCGATCAGCAAGAGGACCTCGCGCTGCTCCGCCGGCAGAGCCAGCAGGCAGCGGTCCAGGTCCCGCACTTCGAGCTGGTCGGTCTGGGTGGCGCGCACTGGCGCATCGGGCAGGTCGCCGGGCGCCGTCTGGTCGGTGCGCCGGCCCGCGGCGCGCACGCCGTCGATGAAATGGTTGTGCATGATGCCGAACATCCAGGCACGCAGCTCGCCGCGCCGCTGCCAGCGGGAATAGCGGCTCCATGCGCGCTCCAGCGTGTCCTGCACCAGATCGTCGGCGCGATCCGGGTCGCCCGTCAGCCCGCGCGCATAGCGGCGCAGGCTGGGGATGCAGGCCAGGATCTGGGCTTCGTCTTCGGCGCGCATGGGCTGATCAGGCAGGTGTCCGGATCAGGGTTTGACGACGTGCCAGATTTCCTTGAAGTTGTCGCCAGTCTTGTCGCCCGGCTTGGTGTCCTTGGCGAACAGATACAGCGGCTTGCCCTTGAAGGCCCATTGCTTGCTGCCGTCGTCGCGGGTGATAACCGTCAGGTCGCCCATCGGCTTGGCGTCGGCGGCGGCCATGGCGGGCGGCCAGGCCTTCGCGCACGCGTCGACGCAGGCGCTCTTGCCCGCGGAGTCCTTGTCGAAGGTGTACAGCGTCATGCCGGCGCTATTGACCAGGATGCCGTCCTGGGTCTTGACGGCCTGGGCGTGGGCGCCGGCCGAGAACAGGGCGGCGCAGGCGAGAGCCAGGGCCGCGGCGGTGTGTTTGCGCATGGTGTGCCTCGTAGGTGGGGAGGATTGTGGGGGACTGCCCTCTACGGACGCCAGCCGGAGCCGCTTTATTCCCGCGGTCCGGAAAAAATGTGCCGCAAAGGGCTCAACCACCCGGCCGGACGGCGCCGGGGTCATACCGCATTTCGTGCTCCAGCTCGGTCTCCATGACAGGGGTAAAGCCCAACGCCTCGTACAGCCGCCGGGCGGGATTGCCTTTCAGGACGCTCAACGTGACGGGCGCCCCTTCCTGGTCCGCGCGGTCCAGCACGCCGGCCACCAGCCGGCGGCCCAGCCCCTGGCCCTGAAAATCCGGATCGATCTGGATCTGCACGATGCGCCAGCCGGCGGCATCGCGGTAATGCTTGAACAGCCCCGCGGGCCGCCCGCCCAGCCAGACGATCTGGGCGTCATCGAAGTGGTACTGGATGCGCGCCAGGTGCCCGGCATCGTCCAGCGACACGCCTGCACGCTCCAGATGCGCCGTCATCGTGCGCTTGCGCAGGGCCAGCAGGAACGGCACGTCTTCTTCGGTGGCGGGCTGGAGCGCCAGATCGGGAGGCAAGTTCATGGTGCGATGCGCAAGGACCGTGGAAACGCGCGCGCCGCCGAATGGCGGAGCGGGGTGTCTGAGGTTATAGATCGGAAGTGGGGGGGACGCTAGCCGTTGCGCGGCGGCGCGCCAGGCGCCGGGGTTATTTGGTCCTGGAATGTTCCGATGCGAGGGAAGGGGTGTGAAATGGGTAGTACGCTTCACAAACGTGCCCATTAGCGATAAATTGATACCTATACTTCACATTTCCGGTGACCTATGACTGCTGACATGAAGGACCCGCTGATTGGCGCGCTGGTCAAGGCCCGGCGGGACCGCAAGTACACCCAGGCGCGTCTCGCCGAGCTGGCAGGCATCAGCCGACGGGCACTGGTAGCCATCGAAGGCGGTGGCGATTGCAATGTCTCGACGTTGCGCCGCCTTATGCGCGTCCTGGACCTGGAGTTGAAGGTCGTCCCGGCAGAATACGCGCCGCCCACGCTGGAAGACGTGTTCGCCGAAAATGAAATGGCGTATCGCCGCTCGCGCGAAGGGCGTGAATCATGACGTTGGATATCTACGTACAGGAGACGAAGGTAGGGGTGCTGGACCAAACCGGCATCACTTCCTTCGTGTTTACCTATTTGCCCGATACGCCCAGAGAGTTGGCCGTCTCGTTACTGATGCCTCCGCGCACGGAAAGCTGGACAAGCCCGTTTCTGTTTCCTGTGTTTCAGGTCTCGTTGCCCGAAGGGGCATTGCGGCAAACACTCGAACGGTTCTTCGCCAAGAACTTTTCGAGTTTTGGCGACATGGAGTTGTTGTCGATTGTTGGCGAGAACCTGATAGGACAGCTCAAAGCCGTGCCTGCAGGCGGCAAGCCTTCGCGAAGAAGCGTCCACGAGTCGCTGCAAAGCCTGTTGTCGTCGGACTTGAAAGGCATCGTGCGCCATTACTTGGGCGAGGACCGTCACGGCCCGGGTGTGTCCGGAGGATTTTTGAAGTTCCTCGCCCGCAGTCCTGTCGGCGAGGATGGCGTCAAGCGCACCATCGCCGTCGACCAGTGGATCGTCAAATTGAATGATCCCGATCGCGCAGATATCGTTTTGATGGAACATTTTGGGATGATGGCGGCGCGAGAGATGGGACTTAACGTGCCCGAAACCCATCTTGCGTCGGACTTCAGCCGCCTCTTGGTTAGACGTTTTGATGTTGATGCCGCGGGAAAAGCGCTTGGCTTTGAGGATATGTGCGCACTGACCGGCCAGCCGGCCCGGGATAAGTTCAGTGGCTCTGCAGAGCGTATCGTGCGGACCATCCGCGCGTTTTGTCCTGGACTTGCGGGACAACTTGCTTGCGATCAGTTCTATGCGCAGTACCTGCTGGCCGCGTCCATCAGAAACGGCGATGCGCACCTGAAGAATTTTGGACTGTTGTACGAACCCGGCGCGATACCCACGTTGGCCCCCGTATATGACATGTTGACGATGTCGGTGTACGCGCCTCGCGATAACCACGGCGACGCCAACGACGGCATGGCGCTTACGCTGGGAGGAACGAAGCGATGGCCAACCGCCGACGCCTTGAAGCGGTTAGGCTTGGTCTGCGACGTTTCGTCTGCAAGACAGAATCACTGGCGAAAGCATCTTGGCGCGGCGCTGCTCAAGACCGCTGATTGCGCGGAGGCGTTCGTGTCCGTCAATCAAGATCAGGAGGCGGTGCGCAATATTGGCCGGATGCTCGAGCTCTGGTCGTATGGCATGAAACCGGTGGATGAGGCGGTTGCGAAGAAGCTGGTGCAATGCGCTTACTCTCTTGCTCCTAAGCTTCAGACTTGACCGGCGCAGACGTCAACATCCCCAACGGCTCCGGCCCGAAGTGCCGCAGGTTCGGAAACACCGTGCGCAGATCGTCCCGGCTGGCGCCGAACCAGGCGCCCAAATCCGCGCCCAGCTGATCCACTGCTGTCGTGGGCAGCAGGCGGCCGTTGTCCACGAATCCCGGGCCGTTCAGTGCGATTTCCGGGTGGGCGCCGTAGCAGCGCCCGCCGTTGACCGCGCCGCCCAGCACGAAGTGGTGCCCGCCCCAGCCGTGGTCCGAGCCGTTGCCGTTGGATCCCAGCGTGCGGCCGAATTCGGAGGCCGTGAAGGTGGTGACCTGATCGGCCACGCCCATGTCCGACAGGGCGTTCTGGAATGCCGCCAGCGCCTGGCCCAGTTCCTTCAACAACGCCGGGTGCGTGTCGGACAGGCCCGTGTGGTTGTCATAGCCGTTCTGCGAGACGAAGAACACCTGCCGCCGCGCGCCCAGCGTGTCGCGGGCCGCGATGATGCGCGCCACGATGCGCAGCTGCTGCGCGAGCGGCGACGAAAAGTCGCCGGGCACGGCGACGTCGGCCAAGGCGGCGCGCAGGCGCGTGTCGGCTGAGATGGACTGGGTGGCGATGCGCGACATCTCGCGCTCCATCAGGTGTTCGCGCCGCTCGGTGATCAGTTCGCGCAGCAGGGCGGTGCAGGCGCTGGAGCCATACATGTCGCGATGCAGCAGGTCGATCTGCGTGGAACCGTTGATGCCCACGCGATAGCCCGCTACCTTGCGGCCGGCCAGCAGCACCGTGCTGCCGCCCGCCGTGATGCCGGTGAAGGTGCGGTGTGCGTTCGCGCCCGCGAAAAGATCGGTCAGCCGGCCCGCCCAGCCCGAGGACGCGCCCTCGGGCGCCAGCGCCTGCCAGACCGACTGCTGGTCGTTGTGCGAGAACAGCTTGGGCGGCAGCGGCACGCGCGCGCCGATGTATTCGGCCTTGGTGGTGGGCACGATCAGCGGACCGACGTTCAGTAGCGCGGCCAGCTCGCCGCGTTCGTACAGCGGGGCCAGCGGCGCCAGCGCGGGGGCCAGGGCGAACTGCATGCCGCCCTGCGTGTCCGCCTTGCCGCGCAGCACGGTGGCGCGCAGCGCGTCGCGCGGCAGCGCGATGTCGCCGCGCGCGGCGGCGTAGGCGCGATACGACGACGGATCGTAGGGGACCAGCGTGTTGTACGGATCGTTGCCGCCGTACAGGAAGACGCAGACCAACGCCTTGTATGCGGGCGGGGCGGATTGCGCCGCGGCGGCGCCGATCGCGGCCAGGTTCAGCGCCAGCGGAGCGGCGCCGCGGGTTGCGCCCAGCGCCATGGCGCGCAGGAGAAAGTTGCGGCGGTCGAGGCCTTGGCGGTCTGTCATTTCTGCACCAGGTATTCCGGGGTGGCGGCCACCAGCATGATGGCGGCGCGGACTCGGTCGCGCGGGCGGTCCGGCGGCAACGTGGCCACGGCCTTGGCAATGGTGGCCGCCGTGCGCGCGCTGAAGGCGTCGCCCGCCAGCAGCAGCACCACGCGCGCCACCAGCGCCTCGGGGTCCTTGGCCAGCGCGATCTCGGGTGTGTAGGCGGTCTGCAGGTCCTCCCAACCGCGGTCCACGTAGATGGCCAGGAAATTCAAATAGCCCGCGATGCTGGTCTCGTCGGTGATCTGCAGCTCCGGCGCAACCAGGTGGCTGCGCGCAAGCTCGGTGACGGGCGGCACGTAGCGGGGCCGGAAGAAGTTGAACACCGACGGCGACCGCATCGGGCTCTGCGCCAGCCGGATCGTGTTGTCGGTGGTGTCGGGCATGGCCCATTCCCCGTTGGTCGAATCCGCCCCGAAGGCGCGGGCCCATCCCGAAAAGCGCAGGATCGGTTCGCGCACCTTGCCCCAATAGGGCGAGCTCAGGTCTGGCTGGCGCGCCTCCGGGTCCAGCAGGATCGCGCGCACCACGGCCTTCAGGTTGCCGCGCTGGCCCTTCCCGTCGTCATCGAACATGGCTGACACGCGGCCCACGTACGCCGGACTGGGATTGCTGGTCACCATGCGCTGGATGAGCTGCATGCCGATGAAGGGCCCCACGTTGGGATGGGCGCTGATGACCTCCATGGCGCGCTTGAGCGACAGGTGGCCATCCGTGCCGGGCGGGATGACCGCGCCCAGGAAGCGCTTCTCCGACATCGAGTGCAGCGCGTTGTTCAGCGCCATGGGGCGGCGGTGAAACTCCACGTCCGTTTCCGGGCCGTTGATGTCCCAGCCGGTAAAGACCTTGGCCAGCCCCTGCACGTCGGCATTGGTGTAGGTTTCCACGGGCGCGCCGTTGACGAGCTTGACCGTGCCGTCCTGCTCCAGCACCAGCAGGCCGATGCTGAACAGCTGCATCACCTCGCGCGCGTAGTTTTCGTCGGGATGGCGGCCCGTCCTGGGGTCTTCCTTGCGGTTGCCGCGATAGGTCAGCATGCAGCCCATCGACAGGTTCTGCGTCACCGCGGTCAGCAGGTCCTGGTAATTGCCCAGGGCGTGCCTGGCCAGCAGATCCATGAAACCGGCCGCGCCGAAGAGCGGCCACGACGCCGTGATGGCGGACACGCCGACGACGAAGATCTCCGACAGCGAAAACGCGACCCGCGTGCGCACCTGATCGGGCGCGCTGATGAACTTGCGCCACAGCGTGGATTCCAGCGGCGCATTGATGCCGTTGCCCTTGAAGGCCTCGGTGTTGCGGTTCTTCTGGAGCAGCCAGTCGAAATGCGTCTGCGATGGCGGCATGTCGAGCTGGGCGTCCAGCCAGGCGGCATAGCCGACCCGCACGACGGCGTCGATGTCGGCCGGCGTGGGGCCGAAGGTGGCCTGCGCCAGAAAGCGCGAGGCTTGGCCGGGAGTCGGGGGGGCGGACTGCGGCGCAGCCGCTGACGATGTAGCGGACATGCGCCAAACACCTCGTCGAATGTGAAAACCTACGGTACTAAAAGCCCGCCGGGGCCTTCAATACCGTCATTCGGACGAGGGACTACGCCAAACGCATGAGGCCGGCGATCCTGCGCGCGTCACACGGAGCGCGTGATGCCGCCGTCGATGCGGATGTTCTGGCCAGTGATGTAGGACGATGCGCTCGACGCCAGGAACGCGATCAGGTCCGCCACTTCCTGCGCCGTGCCGTAGCGGCCCATCGGGATGCGCACGCGGCGGTCTTCCTTTTCGGGCAGGCTGTCGATGAAGCCCGGGAGCACGTTGTTCATGCGCACGTTGTACTGCGCGTACTCGTCCGTGAACACCTTGGTGAAGGCGGCCAGCCCGGCGCGGAACACGCCCGACGTCGGAAACAGCGCTTCCGGCTCGAAGGTGGCGTAGGTGGAGATGTTGACGATGGCCCCGGATTGCTGCTGTTTCATCACCGGCGCCACCAGGCGGGTGATGCGCACCACGTTCAGCAGGTAGAACTCCATGCCCAGGTGCCAGTCGTCGTCGCTCAGTTCCAGCAGCGGGCCCTTGGGGCCGTGTCCGGCGCTATTGACCACCGCGTCCACGCGGCCCCACTTTTGCAGGGTGGCGTCCACCAGGCGCGACAGGTCTTCCGGCGAGCGGTTCGACCCGGTGACGCCCAGGCCGCCCAGTTCCTGCGCCAGTGCCGCGCCCTTGCCGGACGACGACAGGATGGCCACGCGGTATCCGTCCGCCGCCAGCTTGCGCGCCGCCGCCGCACCCATGCCGCTGCCGGCCGCCGTGAGGATCGCCACTTTTTCCGTGCTCATGCTCGCTCCAGTCTGGAATTCGGGATCGGCCATTGTAGGGGCGGGCAGGTGCTGCGCGCAGCACCTGCGCGGGGGCCCGTCTACGGTTTGGCGGCCACGCGCCAGACCACATTGCCAACGTCGTCCGCCACCAGCAGGCCGCCCTGCTTGTCGATCGCCACGCCCACCGGCCGGCCCTGCGCCTGGCCGTTCTCGTCCAGAAAGCCGGTGAGTACGTCCCTGGCCGGCCCGCCGGGCTGGTTCTGATCGAAGGGCACGAAGATCACCTTGTAGCCGCTGCGCGGATCGCGGTTCCACGAGCCGTGCTGGCCCACGAACATGCCGTGGGCATAGGGCTCGGGCAACGTGGTCCCGCCCGACCACGCCAGGCCGAGCGATGCGGTGTGCGGGCCCAGCGCGTAATCGGGCACGATGGCCTGCGCGACGAGATCGGGCCGCGGCGGCTGCACGCGCGTATCGACGTGCTGGCCGAAGTAGCTGTACGGCCAGCCATAGAAGCCGCCGTCGCGCACCGAGGTCATGTAGTCCGGCACGAGGTCGCTGCCCAGCTCGTCGCGCTCGTTGACGGCCGTCCACAGCGTCTTGCCGTCCGGCGCCCAGGCCATGCCGACCGGATTGCGCAGCCCCGTGGCGTAGCGCCGCTTTTGCCCGCTGGCCACGTCCAGCTCCCAAATGGCGGCGCGGCCTTCCTCGATGTCCATGCCGTTCTCGCCCACGTTGCTGTTGGACCCCACGGACACATACAGCCGGGAGCCGTCCGGGCTGGCGATGAGGTTCTTGGTCCAGTGGTGGTTCAGGCCGGCGGGCAGGTCGGTGACCTTGACGCCCGGCGCCGTGATGCGCGTCTGGCCCGGTTCGACGGGAAAGCGCACGACGGCGTCGGCATTCGCCACGTACAGCTGGTTGCCGACGAGCGCCATGCCGAACGGCGAATTCAATCCTTCCAGCAGCGTCGTGCGCGTTTCCGCCACGCCGTCGTGATCGGCATCGCGCAGCAGCGTGATTCGGTTTGCGCTGTCGGTCTTGGCGCCCGCGCGTTTCATTACCAGGCCGGCGGCCCATTGCTTGATGCCGCCCGGCGCGTCTTCGGGCTTGGGCGGCGCGTTGGTCTCGGCGACCAGCACGTCGCCATTGGGCAGCACGTACAGCCAGCGCGGATGATCCAGCCCGGCGGCGAACGCCGTCACGGTCAGGCCGTCCGCGGGCTGCGGCTGCGCGCCCGGTTTCCAGCCCACGGCCTTGGCCGTGTTCACCGTGGGGATGAGCGTGGTGCTGGGGGGCGGCAGCTGAGGCGCGGGCCCCATGCCGGCTTCGACGGGCAGCTTGGCGACCTCGCCGCAGGCGCTGAGCAACGTCAGCGCCAGGGCGGCCGCCAGCGCGAAACGCAGGTTGACCATGATGGGGACTCCAGGGCTTGCAAGTCGCCCCATCATACCCAGGCGGGCTTACTTCACCAGCGTGACCGGCACCTGCGCCAGCTGCACCACCTGATTGGCCACCGAGCCGATCAGGATGTTGGTCAGCTTGCCGTTGCCGCGCGTGCCCATGACGATGCGGGCGCAGCGGTGGTCCTGCGCATAGCCGGCGATTTCGGCGGGCGCGTTGCCAAAGACCACGTGGCTGACGTAGTCCACGCCGGCCGTGTCCAGCAGCTTGCGCGCGGCTTCCGTGGCTTCGCGGCCTTCGCGGGCATAGAAGTCGTCGATCATGTCCTGCGTGATCAGGCGCGACAACCCGGCGCGCCCGCGCGGCGGCGTCTGGATGTTGATGAGGTGGATGCGCGCGGATGTTGCGCCCTGCGCCAGGCGGCGGGCATAGTCGACGGCGCGGTCCGCGTTGTCGGAGCCGTCGACGGGAACCAGAATGTTCAGCATGGCGGCTCCTTACTTGACCAGTGTGACGGGCAGTTCGGTCAGGGACAGCACGCCCGTGGCGACCGACCCCATGAAAAGCGCCGACACCGAACCCAGGCCGCGCGTCCCCATGAAGATCTCGTGGGCGCCGGTTTCATCGGCCACGCGCGTAATGGTCTCGGCAGCCGCGCCGGCCTCGATGTGTACGTCGAACGGCACGCCGGCCTGCGTCAGCAGCGCGCTGGCGGCCTGCACCGCGGCCTCGCCTTCCTCGTGGTGATAGGCATCGATCTCTTCCTGCGACAGGCCGCTGCCGAACGCGCCGGCCTTCAAGGGCATCTGGACCGTGAGCAGGTCCACGCGTTCGACCGGGTCGTAGCGGCGCGCATCGAGCAGCGCCTTGACCGCGTTCAGGGAAGTTTCCGAACCATCGACGGGAATCAGGATGCGTTTCATGGCGTCTCCTTGCGGGCCGTGGGGGCGTGCGTTCCACTGTATCTCACATTCGCCCCGCCGGCGCCTCCCGGCGCTGCGGCAGATCAAACGGGGCGCAGTCCCCGCCACGCGTCGGGCACCGTGCCGGCCGGCATGGGCGTACCCAGCAGGCGGCTTGCCAGCTGCGCCAGCGCGTCGGCCTCGCCCGTGGTCTGCAACTGCAGGGCGCCCGGGCCTTGGGTCGCCAGCAGGCCGCGTTCATGCAGCTGGTGGCGCAGCCAGCGCGCCACCGGGGCGCCCGTCTCCAAGAGCGGCACGCCGGGGCCGGCGGCGTCCTGGATCACGTCGCGCAGGAAGGGAAAGTGCGTGCAGCCCAACACCAGGACGTCAGCCCCGGCCTCGCGCAGTTCGGCGACCGGCCCGCGCACGGCCTCGGCGGCTTCGGGGCCCGAGAGCACGCCTTGCTCGACCAGCCGCACCCATTGCGGGCAGGGCCGCAGCACGATGCGAACCTCGGGCGCCTCGCGTTGTACCAGCGCGGCGAACTTGGGGCTGGCCAGCGTCCCGGTCGTGGCGAAGACGCCCACCACGCCCGTGTGCGTCAGGTGCGCGGCGGGCTTGATGGCCGGTTCGACGCCGATGATGATGAGCGCCGGATGGCGCTGGCGCAGCAGCGCGATCGCCGCGGCCGTGGCGGTGTTGCAGGCCACCACCATGGCGCGGGCGCGCTGCGACACGAAATAGTCCGCGATGGCGCAGGCGCGTTGCTCGACGAAGGCCTGGGTCTTTTCCCCGTAGGGCACATGGGCGGAGTCCGCCACGTAGAGTAGCGGTTCGTGGGGCAGCAGGTCGCGGATCGCCCGGACGACGCTCAGCCCGCCGACGCCGGAGTCATATACGCCGATGGGGGATTCGGAATGCATGGAAAGCCGTGGGTCATTGCAGGATGCGGTGGCGGCAAGTGTAGCGCCGGGGCAGGGGGGGCCAAAGGGGTGGCCAAAGGCGGGCCCCGCGTCAGGGGCTTTTGCCCGCCCGGGATTCGTCCCGCTGGCGCCGCGCTTCGTCGATCAGCTTGCGGGCGGCGCCGGATAGGGGCGCGTCGCGCCAGATCAGGTTCAGCGGCGCGCGCAGCGCCGCCGGATGGGTGACGCTGACGTACACCACACCCTCGATGTTCACGCGGCGCAGCGACGCGGGCACCAGCGACACGCCCAGTCCCGCGGCGACAAAACTCAGGGTGGAAAGCATGCGCGGCGCTTCCTGCGTGACCCGGGGGCTGAAGCCTTCGGCGCGGCATGCGCTGATGATGGCGTCGTACAGCCCCGGGCCGCTGTGACGCCGGTACAGGATCAGCGATTCGTCCGCCAGCTCCGACAGCGAGATGCGCTTGCGCGCGCGGCCCCTGACGGCCGGGTGGTCGGCCGGAAAGGCCGCCAGCATGGCTTCCTCGAGCACGGTTTCCATCTGCACGCCGGGGTCCGCGCCATGCGCGCCGCGGATGAACGCGACATCGATGCGCCCCTCGGCGACCGCCTCGCGCAGCTCGCCCGTGCTGCTTTCTTCAAGCACCAGATGCACGTGCGGCGCGCTTTCGCGGAAACGCCGGATGACCGACGGCACGAACGGATGAAACGCCGCCGAGCCCGTGAACCCCACGGTCAAGCGGCCCGCCTCGCCCTGCGACACGCGCCGCACGCCGTCAACGGCCTGGTCCACCAGGGCGATGATGTTGCGCGCGTCTTCCAGCAGCGCGCGCCCGCTTTCGGTGAGCTCCATGCCGCGCGGCAGCCGGTGAAAGAGCGTCACGCCCAGCTCCGCCTCCAGCACGCGGATCTGCTGGCTGAGCGGCGGCTGGCGGATGCCCAGCCGGGCCGCCGCCTTGGTCAGATGGGATTCCTCGGCGACGGCCAGGAAGTACCGCAACAGCCGCAAATCAACGCTTGCCATATTTTGTAGATATGAGTATTTGACGAGTCATATATTAGACATTATCTGACGCGAGGAGTAGCCTGCAATCTCGTGATCCACCCCTGGCGCGTTCCCCGCGCCAGCTCCCTTAGCCGGTTCCGCGCCGGCCACAACAATGACGAACGCAGCACTCTCCACCGACGAGGCCGATTTACGGCCTCCCCCCACTTGCGGCCAGCTGTTCCACGGTTTTCTGATGCTGGGCCTGACCGCCTTCGGCGGCGCCTTGCCCCTGGCGCGGCGCATGGTCGTCGAAAAGCACCGCTGGCTGACCGGCGCCGAGTTCACCGAACTGCTGGGCCTGTGCCAATTCTTGCCGGGCGGCAACATCATCAACCTGTCCGTCGCCCTGGGCATGAAATTCCGCGGCCCGCGCGGCGCGTTCGCCGCGCTGATGGGCCTGATCCTCGCGCCGTCCATCATCGTCGTCATGCTAGGCATGGTCTATGACCGTTTCCAGAACGATCCCGACATCCAGCATCTGTTCGCCGGCCTGGCGGCGGCCGCCGCCGGGCTGCTGATCTCCATGGCGGTCAAGATCGGCATGCCGGTCGTCAAGCGCCGCGACTGGCTTGCGGGTGTGGTCGCCACCGCCTGTTTCATCGCCATCGCCGTCCTGCGCATCCCGCTTCTGCCCACGATGCTGGTGCTGACGCCGCTCAGCATCCTGATGGTCTGGAGGCAACGCCGATGATCCATACCCTTGTCGCCCTTGTCCTCATTTTTTCCGAACTGTCCGTGCTGGCCTTCGGCGGAGGCAACACCATCCTGCCCGAGATGCAGCGCCAGGTCGTCGAGGTCCACGGCTGGATGACGGCCGCCGACTTCTCCGCGCTCTTCGCGCTGGGCCAGGCCGCGCCGGGGCCCAACCTGATGGTCGTCACGCTGGTGGGCTGGCACGTCGCCGGCCTGCCGGGCCTGCTGGCCACGACCATCGCCAAGTTCGGCCCGTCGTCCCTCATTACCGTCCTCGCGCTGGGCCTGTGGGAAAAATTCAAGGACCGCCCGTGGCGCGGCGTCATCCAGGCGGGCATCTTCCCCATGACCGTGGGGCTGGTCGCCGCCAGCGCCTCGCTCATCACCGAGGCGTCCGTGCACACCTGGCTGCTGGGCGCGATCACCGCCGTCGTCGCCATCCTGGGCAGCGGCACGCGCATACATCCGCTGTGGCTGCTGTTCGGCGGCGCGCTGGCCGGTTTGCTGGGTATCGGTTAGCGTAGGGACCTATCGCGGGACCGCCACGGGCAACACGCCCCGGCCCCGCGGCGCAGACAGGAGCCCGCCATGCAGCCGCTCAAAGATGACAGCGCCGGAAACGCCTCGAACGCCGACCGGCTGCCGTTCTTCCATGCCCATCGCCGGCTGATGCTGTGCGCCGGCCTGCTGCTCGCGGTCGCGGGCGGGCTGTACGCAGCCGGCCTGCCGCCCAGTCTGGCCATCCTGCTGGGCTTTGACGCCGGGGCGCTGATCTTCCTGATCCTGACCGCCCGTGTGTTCGGACGCACCAGCGCCGCCGCCATGCGCCGGCACGCCCGCCAGCACGACGTCGGGCGCGGCGGCGTCCTCTGGAGCAGCGTCGCGCTGTCCTGCATGGTGCTGGTCTCGTTGTGGGTGGAAATGCGCGCGCAGAACAATGTGGGCGCGGTGGTCGACATGCTGGCCGCGGCCGTGACCATCGTGCTGTCGTGGCTCTACATGAACATGATCTTCGCGCTGCACTATGCGCACGGGTATTACGGGCATGAAAACGCCATGCACAAGGGCCTGGATTTTCCGGGCACGGACGAGCCCGACTACTGGGACTTCGCGTATTTCTCGCTGGTGCTGGGCATGACCTTCCAGGTTTCAGACGTGCAGATCGTCAACCGCCGGTGTCGCCGCATGGCGATGACGCACGGCGTCATCGCGTTCTTCTTCAACGTGTTCATCATCGCGATCAGCGTGAACGTGGCGGCGGGGCGGGCGTAGGATCGAGGGGTGCTGCGTCCTGCCCCGGAATCTGGCGGCGCTTATCCCACACAAACGCCGCGGCCTGCGCCATCGCGGCCACCAGTCCAATTGCCCAAATTGCACCGGCGCCAAGGATGGCGGCGCCCAGCCCGCTGCCCACCGAAAAGCCGAAATACATCGTCGACGTATTCAACGCCAGTGCAACCGGCGCCTGTCCCGGGGCCCCCGCGCCGATAAGGCGTGCCATCTGCGCGGGAAAGAATGACCAGACTGTGAAGCCCCACAGGAACACGGCGATCAACACGGGGGCTCGCGCGGCGGACGCAGGCAGCGCCGTTGCCAGCGACAATCCCAGGAACGCCAGTCCCAGCATGGTCAGCGACACCTGTACCACGCGATTTGCGCCCAGCCTGTCGGTCAGCGCACCGCCCGTTGTCACGCCGAGCGCGGCCGCCACGCCCCAGAGCGATATCGTCGCGCTGATGGCGGCGTCTCGAAATCCCAGCACGCTTGCCAAGTACGGTGCGAGGAACGGGTATGCCGTGAACGCGCCAATCGCCCAGAAAAGGCTGACCGACAGCAATCGCAGTATCGACGGTTGGCGCACGACTGCAAGACGCTGCCGAAACGTTGCGACCGCAATACCTGTTCCTGCATCGGCGGCGATGCCCACCCCGATGCCGGCGATGGCCACCAGGCTCATCACCGCGACGATGGAGAATGTGGCGCGCCAGCCCAGAAAGTGACCGGCCACCGCGCCCAGCGGCAGGCCTAGCGCAATGGCCAACGTCATGCCGGCGCTGACGATGGCCAGCGCCTTGCCCCGCCTTTCAGGCGCTACGATTACGCCGGCCAGCGCATTTGCGCCGGGCACGTACAAGCCAGCTGCCACCGCCATGACGACCCGCGCCGTCATCAGCGTCCAGAAGGTGGGCGACCAGGCAGCAAGCACGTTGCCCAAAGCGAACAATCCCATGGCGAGCTGCAGGGCCGCGCGGCGATTCCAACGTGCGGTCAGGACGGTCATGATGGGCGAGCTGACCGCCAGCGTCAGCGTGAACACCACGATGAGCGACGCCATCTGCGGGACCGTCATACGGAAATCCGCCGCCATCGTCGGCAAAAGCGGTGCAATCATGAAACCTTCCGTGCCGATGGCGAAGGTGCCGAGCGCCAGAAAGCCGGCCGGCAGCAGTTCTGCGCTGCGGCTCGCTGCCGCGGCTGTGCCCGCCGGCCCGGAGCTTGCGATATCCAATTTTGTTGTCATGGGATCTTTCCAGAGGGGGCGGCGCCCACGGGGGCGCCGCGTGCCGGCCGCGTCAGACCGGAATCGGTTCGTCCACCAGGCTTTGGTTGAACGCATGCACGAAGGCGTGCTCATTCGACCCAGGGTTGTCGCGCAGCGGGCGAATGGCCTGGACCAGCACCTCGGGCGCGTCGGACCCCAGCCCTTGCATCGTCTCGGCGATGAACGCATCCAGCGGCATGGCGCGCGGATCGCCGCTTTTCTTGATGAGGTCCGTATCGACCCACGGCGGCGCAATTTCCTGCACCGTGACGTTGGTGTCGCGCAGCATGAACCGTTGCGACAGCGCGTACGAATGCAGCGCGGCCTTGGAGGCGGAATACACCGCGTTCGAGGCGATCGGCACGTAGGCGAGGATCGACGTGTTGTGAATGATCGTCGCGCGCGGCTGGCCCTTCAGATGCTCGATGAGCGCGGACGTGAGGCGGATCGGACCCAGCAGGTTCGTTTCCAGGATCCGCTGCGACACGGCGTCGTCGATCGTGGACGAGGGGTCGTCGAACGGCATGATGCCGGCGTTATTGATCAGCACGTTCAGCGACGGATATGTTGCGATCAGCGTCTTGGCGACGCGCTCGATGTCCTGGGCGTCGGAGATATCCAGCGCGATGCCGTCAATGCCCGGATGCGCTGCGGCGATGTCGTCCAGCAGCGCCTGCCGGCGGCCGGCGACAATGACCTTGTTGCCCAGGTCGTGAAGGGCGACGGCCAGCGCGCGGCCGATGCCGGAGGTGCCGCCGGTGATGAAGATGGTGTTCTGGGTCAGTTGCATGCGGGTGCCTCGGTGGGGGGAGCGTCTGCATTGGAATCAGATCGCGGTGCAGCCACTATGCGGCAGATCGGTTTTGGCTCAAATGTCAATAAAGCGTCGATTTAAGACATAAGGTTCTGCGAGGCTTGGTCCAGCCTGGCGGCCGGACTGAAAAGCTTCCCGTGGAATGGGGCGGTTGTCGCCTTAGAAACGATTCGCTCATTGACGTCTGCCGATGGCTTTAATAGCCTATATCCGTCATTTCCTGTCACGGATACGCTCATGCGCCAGATCGGCCTCATTCTCGAAGACGGTTTCCAGGTGATGGGCCTGGCCGCGCTGGCGGCCTTCGAGTTCGCCAACATCGCGCTGGAGCGCGACGGATACCGCGTGACCATCCTGTCGGAAGGCGGCGGCATCATCCGCTCGACCATGAACGCGGGCATCGAGACGGTGGCCCTGGGCGTCATGCCCGACACCCTGATCGTGGCGGGCGAGTTGATGCCCCGGCCAATCACGCCCGGCCTGGCGCGCTACGTGGCGCGCGCCGCCACCGAAGCGCGGCGGGTCGCGGGCGTGTGCACGGGCGCCTTTGTCTTGGCCGAGTCGGGTCTCTTGAATGGCCGTACGGCCACCACCCATTGGGCGCATGCGCGCACTCTTCAGGACCGTTTTCCCGAGGTGCGCGTCGACCCCGACCGCATTTTCGTGCGTGACGGCAACATCTGGACGTCCGCCGGCATGTCGGCCGCCATCGATCTCGCCCTGGCGCTGATCGAAGACGACCACGGCGCGGCGCTAGCCCGCGATGTGGCACGGCGGCTGGTCGTCTATCACCGGCGCCCGGGCGGCCAATCCCAGTTTTCCGCCTTGCTGGAACTGGAACCGCGCTCCGACCGGGTGCAACGGGCGCTGGTCTATGCCAAGGAACACCTGCGTAATCCCTTGACGGTGGACGAGTTGGCCGAGGCGGCGCGCCTGTCGCCGCGGCAGTTCAGCCGTGTGTTCCGCGAGGAGACGGGGCATTCCCCCGCCAAGGTGGTGGAGCTGCTGCGGCTGGAAGCGGCTCGCGCCATGCTCGAAGCCGGACGGCATTCGCTGGACATCGTGGCGCGGGACACCGGCTTTGCCGACCGCAACCGCATGCGGCGGGCGTTCCTGCGCGCCTATGGCCAGCCGCCCAGCGGGGTGCGGCGCGCGGGACGAATGACCGCGCCGGATGACGCGCCGCCGCCGTGAAACTGTCACTGAGTTGAACGCGCGAGCGCCGTAGCGCAATGTCGCTGACTCCCGGATCGTTGTGATCTAACATGCGCCATTCCCGCTAGCCGCGCATGCGGTATCCACGTTCACACGGTTGCCTTGCACTCTCCATCACCCGCGACGCGTCCTCTCGATTGGCTGAATTTTTTCGTGGCCGATGTGCGGGATGGACTTGGGCCTTACCTGGCAATCTACCTGCTCGCCGTCCACCATTGGCGGCCCGACAGCATCGGGCTTGTCATGACGATCTCCGGGCTGGCCGCGCTGGCGGCGCAGACGCCGGCGGGCGCGCTGGTGGACCGCGCGTCGAACAAGCGCGCGCTGCTGATCGCCGCCGCCGTGCTGGTGACGGTGGCCAGCATGGCCGTCCTGGCCAGCCCGAACTTCGCCTGGGTCACGTTGACGCAAGCGGTCGCCGGCGTCGCGTCGTCGGTGTTCGCGCCCGCCATTGCCGGCATCACGCTCGGGTTGACCACGGCCCGCGCCTTCACGGCGCGCATCGCGCGCAACGAATCGTTCAATCACGCCGGCAACGGATTCGCGGCGCTGCTGGCGGGCGGACTGGCGTACGTCTGGGGACCGGTCGCGGTGTTCTACCTGATGGCAGCGATGGCGCTGGCCAGCCTGGCGGCCACCCTGCGCATCCCCGCGCATATCGATCCGGACAAGGCGCGCGGCCTGGCCGAGAGCGCCAATGCGGAGGCGCATGCGCAGCCCGTGCCGCTGCGCCAGTTGCTCTCGAACCGGCCGCTCCTGCTGCTGGCCTTGAGCTGCGCGCTGTTTCACCTGGCCAATGCGGCCATGCTGCCGCTGGTCGGGCAGAAGCTCGCCCTGGCAAACCCGGCGCTCGCCACGCCGCTGACCGCCGTCTGCATCGTCGCGGCGCAGTTCGTGATGATTCCCGCCGCGATGGCCGTCGGGCGGTACGCAGACCAATGGGGACGCAAGCCGCTGCTGCTGATCGGGTTTCTCATCCTGCCGCTGCGTGGGGTGCTGTACACGTTTTCCGACGACACCGCGTGGCTGGTGGGCGTGCAGTTGCTCGACGGCATTGGCGCGGGTATCTTCGGCGCCGTCCTGCCCTTGATGGTGCTGGACCTGACGCAGGGCACGGGCCGCTTCAACGCCAGCCTGGGCGCCGTCACCACGGTATTCGGCATCGGCGCCGCACTGAGCAACGGGCTCGCTGGCGTGATCGTTCAGCACGCGGGTTACAGTGCAGCGTTTCTTGCGCTGGCCGGCATTGCCGCGCTGGCCTGCGTGACCCTGCTGGTCTTGCCGGAGACGCGCGCGTCCGCCACATCGGCCCCCGCGCCGGCTTCCTCTTCACTTCCTTGATGCATTCCTGAAAGCATGTCGCTATCCAATGCCGTGATCTGGTTGATTGCCGCCGCGACCACCATGGCCATTCTCTTTCGTCCCTGGCGGCTGCCCGAGTACGTGTGGGCAACGGCCGGCGCGGTCGCCCTGGTGGTGCTGGGCTTGCTGCCTGCGCGGCAGGCCGGCGGCGCCATTCTGGAAGGCACCGACGTCTATCTGTTCCTGATCGGCATGATGCTGGTGGCGGAGGTCGCCCGGCAGGCAGGCCTGTTCGACTGGGTGGCCGTGCTGGCGGCCGATCACGCCGCCGGGTCAGCGCGGCGGCTGTTCGACCTGGTGTTCCTGGTGGGCACCGGGGTTACCGTGCTGCTGTCCAACGACGCCACGGCCGTCGTGCTGACGCCCGCGGTCTATGCGGTGACGCGTGTCGTCGGTGCGCCGCCGTTGCCGTATCTGTATGTCTGCGCCTTTATCGCCAATGCAGCCAGCTTCGTGCTGCCGATCTCGAATCCGGCCAACCTGGTCGTCTTCGGCGACCGCATGCCTGCGTTGGGGCCGTGGCTGGCGCACTTTGCCCTGCCGTCCGCACTGGCCATCGGCGCCACCTACGTGACGTTGCGGCTGGTGTTTCGCCATGACCTGCGCCAGCCCTTGAAGCCGTCGCCGCCGCTGCCGCCCATGACCTTGCCGCTGCGTATGGCTGCGCTGGGCGTGGCCATCACCGCAGGCACGCTGCTCATCACCTCGGCGCTTGGCCAGCGGCTGGGCTTGCCCACGCTGATCGCCGGTTGCGTGTCGGCGGCGCTGGTGCTGGCGGTCACGCGATCCAGCCCGATTCGCCTCATCAAAGGCGTGGCGTGGGGCGTGCTGCCGTTGGTGGCGGGTCTTTTCGTGCTGGTCGAGGGCATGGCCGCCAGCGGCGTGCTGCAAGACCTGGCTAACCTGATGCGCAGCCTGTCCGCGGACGCGGCGCTATGGGCGGGCGGCGTGGGCGCCGCGCTGTCGGGCAACGTCATCAACAATCTGCCGGCCGGGCTGATGGCGGGCACGCTGGCGCGCATGGCCGACCTGCCCAGCGCCACCACCGCGGCGCTGCTGATCGGGATCGACCTGGGCCCCAACCTGTCCGTCAGCGGATCGCTTGCGACCCTGCTGTGGCTGCTGGCGGTGCGCCGCGAGGGCATGCACATCAGCGCGCTCAGTTTCCTGCGGCTGGGCATCGTGGTCATGCCGCCGGCGCTGATTCTGGCGCTGGGCGCGCTGCACCTCTTTCGTTGATGCGCGCAGGCTGAGCCGTCAGGCTCACGCCGCGCCCAATCGCCACAGCGATGTCATCTCCCGGGACCGCGCCGCATGCAGCGGATCGTTCGCGTCGCGGGCCTTGCCATGCACGGGCCGCGTGTCCAGTTTTTCGATCACGCGCAGGCCGGCGGCCTCGATCATCGCGAGCAGTTGCTCGCGTGTGCGCAGCCTCAGATGTTCGGCCAGATCCGACAGGATCAGCCATCCTTCGCCGTTCGGCGTCAGATGGTCCTTCAATCCATTCAGGAAGCCACGCAGCATGCGGCTGTCCGGGTCGTACACGGCATGTTCCAGCGGCGAGCTGGGCCGCGCGGGCAGCCAGGGCGGGTTGCAGACGATGAGCGACACGCGGCCTTCGGGGAAGAGGTCGGTCTGTTCGACCTCGACCTGCCCGGACAACCCCAGGCGTTCCAGGTTCTCGCGCGCGCAGGCAATCGCGCGGGGATCCATGTCGGTGGCGACGACGCGTTTGCCGCCGCGGCGGGCGATGACGGCGGCGAGCACGCCCGTGCCCGTGCCGATATCGAAGGCCACGCTGCCGCGCGGCATCGGCGTGTTGGCGATCAGGTCCACGTATTCGCCGCGCACCGGCGAGAACACGCCGTAGTGCGGGTGGATGCGGTTGTTCAGGGCGGGAATCTCCACGCCCTTCCTGCGCCATTCGTAGGCGCCGATCAGGCCCAGCAGTTCGCGCAGCGACGCGACGTAGGGCGTATCGCCCGGCACGTTCGCGGCTTCGCAGGCCAGATGCGCGTCGGGCGCGCGGCGCAGGGGGATGGTATGACCGGCGTCGAAGGGAATCAGCAGCATGCCCAGGATGCGGGCGCGCTGCGACTGGACCTGACGATGCTGGTTGAAGGCCTCAAGTTGGGTTTCTACCGGTTTGCGCGGACGCTTGTCGACGCGGCGGGTGATGGCCTGCAACAGCTGGCGCGCGTTCTGGAAGTCGCCGCGCCACAGCAGGCCCACGCCCTCGCACGCGTGGCGGTAGGCCATGTCCGCGGTCAGGGTGTCGTCGGCGACGATGACGCGTTTGGGCGGCGTGGCGCCGGTTTCCGAGTGCCAGCGCGCCGAGCGGGCGACGCCGTTTTCTTCCCAGTGCAGTTCGGGCGCGTTCAAGAGGTCGCTCCGGCGGGGAATGGGGGGAAGGGCAGGATCATGGGGAAAGGCACATAAAAGAGAAGGGCGCGGGCTGCCAATGTAGCAGCTTCGCGCCCTGGGGCCGTCGCGCGGCGCACCGGGCGCCGCGGCATGGCGGGGTCAGTGGAACAGCACGACGGCCTTTTGCAGCGTGATCCAGATGCCCCAGGCCAGCGGAATGCCGACGCAAGCCCATGCAAAGGCGATCAGCGCGGGCGGCGTGCGGAAGTTCGACCTGCCCACGCCGTGGGTTTCGGAGGCCACGGCGCGCTCGTGCGCCAGCGCTTTTTCCTTGGCCAGTTCCTCGTCGGTCATGAAGTACTTGGCGTTGACCGGGCGGATGGCAAGGTTGCACAGGAAGCCCACGACCAGCATGCCGGCCAGGATGTACATGGTGATGTCATACACCTGGGCGCGCGGCACGCCGATGGACAGCTGGTATTCGCGGATGTAGTTGACGAGAACCGGCCCGAAGATGCCCGCCGCGGACCATGCGGTCAGCAACCGGCCGTGGATGGCGCCGACCATCTGGGTGCCAAACAGGTCGGCCAGGTAGGCGGGCACCGTGGCAAAGCCGCCGCCGTACATCGACAGGATCACGCAGAACGCCGCCACAAAAAGCGCCAGCGCGCCCATGTGCGCGGTCCACGGAATGGCGGCGTACAGCACGAAGCCCAGGACGAAGAAGACGAAGTACGTCATCTTGCGGCCCAGTTTGTCGGACAGGCTGGCCCAGAAGAAGCGGCCGCCGATGTTGAACAGGCTGAGCAGACCGGTAAAGCCGGCGGCAATCGCGGCGATGGCCGCGAGCTGGTCCTTGTCGAGCTGGCCGAAGCCCAGTTCGGGTTTGTCGATCAGACCGCCGCCAAACACTTCCTGCAGCAGCGGCGAAGCCATCCCCAGGATGCCGATGCCCGCCGTGACGTTCAGGCACAGCGCCCACCACACGAGCCAGAACTGCGGCACGCCCCAGACGCGCTTCACGTGCACGTGGCGCTGCGTGATCATGACGTTGTTGACCTGCTTGGCGGGCGGCGTCCAGCCGGCGGGCTTCCAGCCGGTGGGCGGCACGCGGTAGCCCAGCGCGCCGGACATCATGAAGATGAAGTACACGAGTGCCATGGTCAGGAAGGTCTGCCAGACGCCCGGCGAGGTCGGGGTGGCAAAGTGGCGCATCAGCATGTCGGCCAGCGGCGCGCCGATCATGGCGCCGCCGCCAAAGCCCATGATGGCCATGCCCGTCGCCATGCCGCGGCGGTCCGGAAACCACTTGATCAGCGTGCTCACCGGCGAGATATACCCCAGGCCCAGCCCTATACCGCCAATGACGCCAGAGCCCAGCCACAGCATCCACATCTGGTGCAGGTAGATGCCGATGGCCGAGATGACCAGGCCGCCGCACCAGCACAGCGCCGACACGACGCCGGCCTTGCGCGGGCCGGCCCGTTCCAGCCAGCCGCCCCACAACGCGGCCGAACATCCCAGCAGCACGAAGAACAGGGTGTACATCCACCCCATGGTCGAGATCTTCCAGTCGCAGCTCGTGGTGAACAGTTCGGCCACGAGGCTCATGTCGGGCGGGCAGGCCAGCGGCTTGGCCCCGCCCACCACCTTGGACAGCGGCAGCCAGAACACCGAAAAGCCGTAGGCCATGCCGATGCAAAGGTGGATGGCCAGCGCGGCGGGGGGCACCAGCCAGCGCGAGAAGCCCGGTCCCGCGATGGTGCGTTCTTTGCCGAAAAATCCCGGCCGGGAGCCCGGCAGGTCCAGGGTGGCGCTACTTTCCATGATGTCTCCTCAGGGGTGCGGCTTTATAGCGTGCGTGGGCCGGAAGTGCCCGGTCCCGCCGCCTCTTTTATGGATCTGTTGCTGTCCTGCCACTGCGGGTGATCCGCCGCGCGGGCGGTCCGGGTGCGCTATGCGACGCGCGCAAGCGGCGTCAGCCGCTCGCGATGCTGGGTGACCGCCTGCAGCACCAGCGGGTGCAGCTGTTCCTCGCCGGCGTCGCCGTCCGGGCTGCGCGCCAGGAAATCCAGCAGTTCGGTGCGCATGCGCGGTTCCCAGAATTTCTGGATGTGGTTGGTGACGCCTTCCAGCGCCTCGGGCCGGTCCGGCATGGCGTCGAAGAACTGGCCGATGCGGTTGGCCATGCGGATCAGGTTGACGATTTCCATTGCTGTCTTGCGTCCGGTTCAGGTAAGGATGCGTTTGGGGTGGGTGTAGATGGCGGCGTCGCCATCGCGCGTGAAGCCCAGCAGGGTGACGTTGGCGTCGGTGGCCAGACGGATGGCCAGCGCGGTGGGCGCGGATACCGAAGCCAACACCGCAACCCCGGCCGCGGCCGTCTTCTGCACCATCTCGAAGCTGGCGCGGCTGGACACCACGACGATGCCGTCGGCGCCGTTGACCGCCTGGCGCGCCAGCGCGCCGGCCAGCTTGTCCAGCGCGTTGTGGCGGCCCACGTCTTCGCGGACCAGCGCCACGGCGCCGTCGGCGCCCGCCCAGCCCGCGGCGTGCGTGGCGCCCGTGATGTCGTGCAGCGTCTGGCGGCCGCGCATGTCGCGCATGGCGGCCAGCACCGACTTGATGCGCACCGGCGCCCCATTGGCGACCGGCGCCACGGGCCGCAGCACCTCGGGCAGGGTTTCCACGCCGCACAGGCCGCAGCCGGTGCGCCCAGCCATGGCGCGGCGCCGCGTCTTCAGGCGCATTTCACAGGCGGACGAGATCTCCAGCTGCACGACGATGCCGCCGCATTGCGGCAGCAGGTCGATGCCGCGCACGTCGCTCACGCTGCCGATGATGCCTTCGGACAGCGAGAACCCGACGGCAAAGTCTTCCAGGTCTGCGGGCGTGGCCAGCATGGTGGCGTGACTGATGCCATTGAATTCCAGCGCCACCGGCGTTTCCTCGGCCACGTAATCGGTCTCGGCGTCGGGGGCGATGACCCCCGAGTGCACGCGGATGACCTGGGTCGGCGTGCAGTCGGGGCGGGCGGTGGTCGGCGTAGGCATGGGATCCCTGGCTGGCTGTCGGTTACTTCCCGGTCAGCGCGGCCTCGCTCTCGCGCGAGCGTTCGCGCAGGAGCTTTTGCTGGATGTCCGCAAATCGCGACCATTGCCGCTGCCATTCCGATAGTTGCGACACGCGCGTCACCTGCACGGCCGTGACCTTGTATTCGGGGCAGTTGGTCGCCCAGTCGGAGCTGTCGGTGGTGACGACGTTGGCGCCGGACTCGGGAAAGTGGAACGTGGTGTATACCACGCCCGGCTGCACGCGGTCGGTCAGCGTGGCGCGCAGCACGGTTTCCCCGGCGCGGCTCTGGATGCCCACCCAGTCGCCTTCGGCCACGCCGCGGTCCTCGGCGTCCTGCGGATGGATTTCCAGCACGTCCTCGCCGTGCCACATCACGTTGGGGGTGCGGCGGGTCTGCGCGCCCACGTTGTATTGCGACAGGATGCGTCCCGTGGTCAGGAGCAGCGGGAAGCGGCGCGTGCTGCGCTCGTCGGTGGGCACGTACTTGGTGATCATGAAGCGGCCCTTGCCGCGCACGAACTGGTCGATGTGCATGATCGGCGTGCCTTCCGGCGCGTCGTCGTTGCACGGCCATTGCAGGCTGCCCAGCTTGTCCAGCTTGTCGTACGTGACGCCGGCAAACGTGGGCGTCAGCCGCGCGATCTCTTCCATGATTTCGCGCGGGTGCTTGTAGTTCATCGGGTAGCCCAGCGCGTTGGACAGCGCCACCGTCACTTCCCAGTCGGACTTGCCGTTCTTGGGTTCCATCACCTTGCGCACGCGCGAGATGCGGCGTTCGGCGTTGGTGAAGGTGCCGTCCTTTTCCAGGAACGAGGAACCCGGCAGGAACACGTGTGCGTACTTGGCGGTCTCGTTCAGGAACAGGTCCTGCACGACGATGCACTCCATGGCCGCCAGCGATGCCGCCACGTGCTGCGTGTTGGGATCGGACTGCACGATGTCTTCGCCCTGGCAGTACAGGCCCTTGAAAGACCCGCCCAGCGCGGCTTCGAACATGTTGGGGATGCGCAAGCCTGGTTCGGGCTGCAGCGTGACGCCCCAGTCCTTTTCAAACTGGGCGCGCACGGCGTTGTCCGAGATGTGGCGGTAGCCGGGCAGTTCGTGCGGGAACGAGCCCATGTCGCACGATCCCTGCACGTTGTTCTGGCCGCGCAGCGGATTCACACCCACGCCTTCGCGGCCGATATTGCCGGTGGCCATCGCCAGGTTGGCAATGGCCATGACGGTGGTCGAGCCCTGGCTGTGCTCGGTGACGCCCAGGCCGTAGTAGATGGAGCCATTGCCGCCGGTGGCAAACAGGCGCGCCGCGCCGCGCACCGCCTGCGCGGGCACGCCGGTGATTTCTTCCATGGCTTCCGGCGAGTTCTCGGGCAGCGACACGAAGTCGCGCCATTCCTTGAAGGCCTTTTCTTCGCAGCGCTCGGCCACGAAGTCCTCGGCGACCAGGCCCTCGGTGGCGATGACATGCGCCAGCGAGGACAGCAGCGCCGTGTTGGTGCCCGGCCGCACCTGCAGGTGGAAGTCGGCCTTGATGTGCGGCGAGCTGACCAGTTCGATGCGGCGCGGATCGATGACGATGAGCCGTGCGCCTTCGCGCAGCCGGCGCTTCAAGCGCGACGCGAAGACGGGATGGCCGCTGCTGGGGTTGGCCCCCATCACGATGACCACGTCGGTGTGCATGACGGAGTCAAACGTCTGCGTGCCGGCCGATTCGCCCAGCGTCTGCTTCAGGCCATAGCCGGTGGGCGAATGGCACACGCGCGCGCAGGTGTCGACGTTGTTGGTGCCGAAGGCGGCGCGCACCAGCTTCTGCACCAGCCAGGTTTCCTCGTTGGTGCAGCGCGAGGACGTGATGCCGCCGACCGCATCGCGTCCGTACTGGCCCTGGATGCGGCGGAATTCGGAGGCCGCATAGTTGATCGCCTCGTCCCAGGACACTTCCTTCCAAGAATCGGTGATGTGCTTGCGGATCATGGGTTTGAGCACGCGTTCCTTGTGCGTGGCGTAGCCCCAGGCAAAACGGCCCTTCACGCAGGAATGGCCGCGGTTGGCCTGGCCGTCCTTCCACGGCACCATGCGCACCACTTCCTGGCCCTTCATTTCGGCCTTGAAGCCGCAACCCACGCCGCAGTAGGCGCAGGTCGTCACGACCGAGTGCTCGGCCTGGCCCATCATGATGACGGTCTTTTCCTGCAGGGTGGCGGTGGGGCAGGCCTGCACGCAGGCGCCGCAGGATACGCATTCGCTATCCAGGAACGGCTGGTCCTGGCCGGCCGATACGTGCGAGTCGAAACCCTTGCCCGAGATCGTCAGCGCGAATGTGCCCTGGGTTTCCTCGCAGGCGCGCACGCAGCGGTTGCAGACGATGCACTTGGATGCGTCGAACGTGAAGTAGGGGTTGGACTCGTCCTTCTCGGCCTTCAGATGGTTGGCGCCGTCCTGGCCGTAGCGCACGTTGCGCAGGCCCACGACGCCGGCCATGTCCTGCAGTTCGCAATCGCCGTTGGCCGGGCAGGTCAGGCAATCGAGCGGATGGTCCGAGATGTACAGCTCCATCACGCCGCGGCGCAGGTCGTGCAGCTTTGGCGTTTCGGTAAAGACGACCATGCCGTTCTCGGCGGGCGTCGTACAGGACGCGGGATAGCCGCGGCGGCCTTCGATCTGCACAAGGCACAGGCGGCACGATCCGAACGGTTCGAGGCTGTCGGTGGCGCAGAGCTTGGGGATGTTGATGCCGGCGTCCGCGGCCGCGCGCATCAGCGACGTGCCTTCGGGAACGGTGACTTCCTGGCCGTCGATGATCAGGGTGACTGTCTTTTCGGACACGCGCGCCGGCGTGCCCATGTCGCGATCGCGCTTGATGACGGTTTCTAGCATGGCGGTCTCGGGTTCAGGCCGCGTGGGCGGCAGACAGGGAGGACTCGATGCCGAAGTCCTGCGGAAAATGGTTCAGCGCGGACAGCACCGGGTAGGGCGCCATGCCCCCCAGCGCGCACAGCGAACCGCCAAGCATCGTGTCGCACAGGTCGCGCAGCAGATGCACCTGCTGTTCGCGCTGTTCGCGGCTCTGGCTGCCGGCCGCGATCTTGTCGATGGTTTCCATGCCGCGCGTGGAACCGATGCGGCACGGCGTGCACTTGCCACAGGACTCGATGGCGCAGAACTCCATGGCGTAACGCGCCATGCGCGCCATGTCCACGGTGTCGTCGAAAGCGACGAGGCCGCCGTGGCCGATCATGGCCGAGATCTGGATGTAGGCTTCGTAGTCCAGCGGCACGTCCCATTGCGACTCGGGCAGGTAGGCGCCCAGCGGACCGCCCACCTGCACCGCGCGCAGCGGCCGGCCGGACGCGCTGCCGCCGCCGAATTCGTAGAGCAGGTCGCGCAGGCTGAGCCCAAAGGCCTTTTCCACCAGCCCGCCTTGCTTGAGGTTGCCGGCCAGCTGGAAGGGCAGCGTGCCGTGCGAACGGCCCACGCCGTAGTCGCGGTAATACGCCGCGCCCTTGGCCAGGATGATCGGCACGGTGGCCAGCGAGATGACGTTGTTGATGACGGTGGGTTTGCCGAACAGGCCCGAGATGGCGGGCAGCGGCGGCTTGGCGCGCACCACGCCGCGCTTGCCCTCCAGGCTTTCCAGCAGCGAGGTTTCTTCGCCGCAGATGTAGGCGCCGGCGCCCTTGCGCACTTCCAGGTCGAAGCGGCGGCCGCTGCCGTGCACGTCGTCGCCCAGCCAGCCGACGCTGCGGGCACGCGCGATGGCGGCTTCAAGCGTGGCGATGGCGTGGGGGTATTCGGAGCGGACGTAGATGTAGCCGTAGGTCGCGCCGACCGCCAGGCCCGCGATCGTCATGCCTTCGATCAGGACGTAGGGGTCGCCTTCCATCAGCAGGCGGTCGGCAAAGGTTCCCGAGTCGCCTTCGTCGGCGTTGCAGACGATGTACTTGGTGTCGCCGGGCGTGCCCGCCACGGTCTTCCATTTGATGCCGGTGGGAAACGCCGCGCCGCCGCGGCCGCGCAGGCCGGATTCCACCATTTCGTCGACGATCTGCGCCGGCGCCATGGCCAGCGCGCGCTTCAAGCCTTGCAACCCGCCATGCGCGGCGTAGTCCTGCAGGGACAGCGGATCGATCACGCCGACGCGGGCGAAGGTCAGGCGCTCCTGGTGCTTGAGGTAGGGGATTTCCTCGGTCAGGCCCAGGCGCAACGCGTGTTCGCCGCCCGTCAGCCAGCCGGCGTCGAACAGCGAGGCCACGTCTTCCGGCTGCACGGGCCCATAGGCGATGCGGCCTTGCGGCGTGGCGATCTCAACCAGGGGTTCCAGCCACAGCAGGCCGCGCGAACCATTGCGCACCACCTGCACGGACAGGCCGCGCTGATCGGCCATGCGCTCGATGTCGCGGGCAACGGTATCGGCGTCCATGGCCAGCGCCGCGGCGTCGCGCGGCACGTAGATGACGACGGGGGCGCTCATGGCGTGTCCTCCAGCGTGCGGGCCAGCAGGCGGTCCAGCTTGGCTTCGGTAACGCGGGCGTGGGGCTGGCCGTCGATCATGACGGCGGGCGACTGCGCGCACAGGCCCAGGCAATACACGGGCTCCAGCGTGAAGTTGCCGTCCGGGGTGCTGGCGTGGAAATCACAGCCCAGCGCGGCGCGCGCATGGGCGGCCAGGCGTTCGCCGCCCATGGATTGGCAGGCTTCGGCGCGGCAGACCTCCAGCGTGTGGCGCGCGGCCGGCTCGGTGCGGAAATGGGGGTAGAACGTGATGACCCCGTGGACTTCGGCGCGGGAGAGGTTCAGGGCCTCGGCGATGGTCTGCACCGCCTCGGCTGGAATACAGCCCAGTTCGTGCTGCACCGCATGCAGCACCGGCAGCAGCGGGCCGGGCTGGTCTTTCAGCCGGGCAAGGATGCGGGCCGTGGCCGCGATGGCCGGGGTGGTGGATGCCTGGGCGGCGTCCAGGGCCAGCTTGCCGCCCCGGGCGCCACCGCTGGATGCCAGATCGGATTTTGCCTCGCGCAGGTGCACGTCGGTCTCCTCCTGTGTTGCGTGACCCCATCAACGGGGGCTTGTGCCGGTCTGGACCTGTCAGCAGATAATATGCTTTAAAAAACATATTAATTGCCCGTCCGCCGCGTTATTTGTGTACTCTAACGAGGTACTTGAACGCCTTCAATAAGAAATAAATGACATATAAGTTCCGAATCGGCCTGCGGCCGCAATGGACATTGGGCGGAGACGACGAGGCGACGCCCGTGCCGTTGCAGGACATGCTTGCGCTCCTGGCGGCCATCGACGCCACCGGCAACATCGCGGGCGCCTGCCGCGCCTGCGGCCTGTCCTACCGGCACGCGTGGGGCGTGTTGCGGCGCTTCGAGTCCATCTTCGGCACGCAGTTGCTCATCACCAACCGCCGCCAGGGCACGCAGTTGTCGCCCTTTGCGCAGCGGCTGCTATGGGCCAACCGCCGCATCGAGGCGCGGCTGATGCCCACGCTGGACAGCATGGCCTCCGAATTGCAGGAAGAGCTTGAACGCCTATTGCCCGAAAGCGGCCCGCACCTGCGCCTGCACGCCAGCCACGGTTTTGCCGTGGAATCCCTGATGCAGCACATGGGCAACCGCACGCCCGGCCTGGAACTGCGCTATCGCACCGCAATCGAGGCCCTGGCGTCGCTGGAACGGCACGAATGCGACCTCGCGGGCTTTCAGGTGCCGCTGGGCGATTTCGAATCCCCCATCATGGAACGCTATGCGCAGTGGCTCAACGCCGACGAATACATGCTCATCCACCTGGCCGTGCGCAATACGGGGTTGTTCGTCACGGCCGGCAATCCCAAGCAGATCCGCGGCATGGCGGACCTGGCCCGCAGCGACGTGCGCTTCGTGAACCGGCAGATCGGCTCCAGCACGCGTTATCTGGTCGGCCTGATGTTGCAGCGCGCCGGCGTGTCCATCGGCGAAGTGCAGGGCTACGAAACCAACGAATTCACCCACATGGCAATCGCGGCGCACATTGCCAGCGGCATGGCGGACACAGGGGTCGGCGTGGAGACGGCCGCCTGCCGCTTCGGGCTGGACTTCATTCCGCTGGTGCGTGAGCGCTATTTCTTTGCCATCCGCAAGGCGTCGCTGGACACGCCCGCCATGCAGGACCTGCTGTCCATCATGCGCGGCCCGGACTATGTCGGTTACGTGGGCCAGCTTGTCGGCTACGACGCCCGCGACACCGGCCGGCTGCAGACCCTGGAAGAGGCCTTTCCGCGAGGACGCGCACCGCGATCCGCCGGGATATGATGTGCCAATGAGCAAAGTGATAATCCTTGCCGATCACCGGAGTTCGCCACGGGCTTCCCTCGCGTCCGGCGAACTTCCGCCGCACGGGCAGCCCGCGCTGGACCAGCGCGCGCGTCCGCTGCGCGACCTGCGCATTTCCGTCACTGACCGCTGCAACTTCCGCTGCACCTATTGCATGCCGCGCGAGGTCTTTGACAGCAGCTACAGCTTCATGCCGCATTCGGCGCTGCTGTCGTTCGAAGAAATCAGCCGGCTGGCCGGCATCTTCACGCAGTTGGGCGTCGAAAAGATCCGCCTGACCGGCGGCGAGCCGCTGCTGCGCAAGCACATCGAAAACCTGGTCGGCATGCTGGCCGAACTGCGCACGCCGCAAGGCCGGCCGCTTGACCTCACCCTCACCACCAACGGTAGCGTCCTCGCGCGCAAGGCCGCCGCGCTGAAAAGCGCCGGGCTCACGCGCGTGACTGTCAGCCTGGACGCGCTGGACGCCGCCATGTTCCAGGGCATGAGCGACAGCGGCTTCACGCCGGACGACGTGCTGCGCGGCATCGACGCCGCGGCGGACGCGGGCCTGGCGCCCGTCAAGGTCAACATGGTGGTGCGCAAGGGACTGAACGACGGGCAGATCCTGCCCATGGCCGAACGCTTTCGCCACAGCGGCCACGTCCTGCGCTTCATCGAATACATGGACGTGGGCAACAGCAACGGCTGGAATCTCGCCGAAGTGGTGCCATCGCGCGAAGTGCTGGATCGCATCGGCGCCGTGTATCCGCTGGAACCCGTGGAATCGGTCGAAATGGGGCGCGTCGCCGAACGCTGGCGCTACGTGGACGGCGGCGGCGAGATCGGCGTCATCTCCAGCGTCACGCACGCCTTCTGCGGCGGCTGTACGCGGGCGCGCCTGTCGCCCGAAGGCAAGCTCTACCTGTGCCTCTTCGCCCACGAAGGCCACGACCTGCGCGCGCCGCTACGCGATGGCGCGACGGACGAGGAACTGGCGCGCATCCTGGCGGGCATCTGGTCGGCGCGCGGCGACAACTATTCCGAACTGCGCGGCCAGAACATGGCGGACCCATCGCGCAAGATCGAGATGAGCTACATCGGTGGCTGAATTTCAACGCGACGGGCTTGCCGGCCTGATCCTCGCCGGCGGGCAGGGTTCCCGCATGAATCATCAGGACAAGGGACTGGTCGCGCTGCACGGCGAACCCATGGTCGCGCACATCGCGCGCCGGCTTGCGCCGCAGGTCGGCCGCCTCATCATCAGCGCCAACCGGCACCCGGAACGTTACGCGCAGTATGGCGACGTCGTTGCCGATGGCGAACGCGAACTGGGCGCCTGGCAGGGTCCGCTGGTGGGTATCGCGACGGCGCTGCAGACGCTGCAGGCGTCGGCTGCAGCGCCGCCCGAATCCGCCGCGCAGTGGCTGGTGGTGGTGCCCTGCGATACGCCCTTCCTGCCGGAAGATCTGGCCGCGCGCCTGATCGCCGCGGCTGCCGCGGCCGATGCGCCGCTGGCCTATGCCGCAGCCAACGGCCAGCGCCATTCGGCCTGCATGGCGCTGCGCACGTCGTTGCTGCCGAACCTGCTGGAATATCTGCGGTCGGGCGACCGCAAGGTGGGTCTCTGGCAGGCGAGGGCGGGCGCGGTCGAAGCGGTGTTCGACGATTGCCCGCCGCATGCCTTCATGAACGTCAACACCCCAGAAGACCTGGCGCTGGCCGAGCGCTACGCCAGCCAGTGACGCAGGTCGTAATACGAAACCGTGTCCCTGTCCTGCACCAGCACGTCGGCCGGCAGGCGCGCCAAGCCGGTGGACCACGGCAATGAGCTGATCACGCCCGATCCCTGATGGCCGTACGGCACGAGTTCGCTGCCGCCTTCGTCGGCCACGCGGCATTGCACGCGCAGGAATTCCTCGCGGCTGTCCTGGCGCGGCTGCGCGGTGCGCAGCGGCAACTGGCTGACCGGCGGGAAGATGTCTTCGCGGCCCTGCATGCGGCGCATCAGCGGCGTCACCAGCGTGGCGAACACGGCATAGGCCGACACCGGATTGCCAGGCAGGCTGACCACCGGCTTGCCGTCGATCTGCGCCAGGGCCACCGGCTTGCCGGGCTTCATGCGCACCTTCCACAGCGATAGTTCGCCGCCCAGCGCGGCCAGCGCCGGTTTGACGAGGTCACGTTCGCCCACCGACACGCCGCCCACGCTCAGCACGAGGTCGCAATCGGCCAGCAGGGTCTTGAAGGCGTCCAGCAGATCGGCTTCGGTATCGCGGGCGTGCAGCACGTGAACGGGCAGGGCGCCCATGCCGCGCACCATCGCGGCCAGCATCGGCCCGTTGGAGTTGTAGATCTGTTCGGTGGCGCGCGGCTGGCCCGGCAGGACGAGCTCGTCGCCCGTGGTCAGGATGCCGACGCGAAGCTGACCGTAGACGGGAATCGTTGCCATGCCTTGCGAGGCCAGCAGCGCCACGTGCGCGGCCTGCAGCAGCGTGCCCGCCGGCAGCAGCGCGGCGCCCGCCATCGTGTCTTCGCCGCGGCGGCGAATGTGCTGGCCCAGCCGGGGTTCGCGCGAAATCTGGACGTGGTTGTCGGCTTCGGTGGTGTCTTCCTGCATGACGACCACATCGGCGCCCGCCGGTATCACGCTGCCGGTAAATAGACGAATGGCCTGGCCTGGCTTGAGCGGTTCGGGCACGTCGCCCGCGTAGCAGCGCTGCTGAATCGGCAGGCGCGCTTGCGGGTGCCAGTCGGCCAGGCGCAGGGCATAGCCGTCCATGGCGCTGTTGTCGGCCGGTGGAATGTCCACGGTGGCGTCAAGGTGCGCGGCCAGAACGCGGCCGCTGGCCTGTGCCAGTTCGACGTGCTCGGTGCGTTGAAGGGGGGCGGCGGCGTTGGCCAGCAGGGTCTGGGCTTGATCGAAATCCAGCATGGGTCAGGCTTCTTGTTCGCGTTTCGAAAATTGCGAGGCGAAATTGCAGGGGCCGTGGCCGCTGTCGAGCTGCTCGCGCAGAATCTTGGTCCAGGCGGTCTCGCACGCGTTGTTCGAGCCCGGCAGGCAGAAGATCAGGGTCTGGTTGGCCGACCCGGCAAACGCGCGCGACTGGATCGTGGAGCTGCCGATCTCGGTGTAGGAAATCTGGCGGAAGAGTTCGCCGAAACCCGGAATCTCGCGATCCAGCAGCGGCAGGATGGCCTGCGGCGTGTGGTCGCGATGCGAGAAGCCCGTGCCGCCGGTAGTCAGGATGACCTGCACCTCGGGGTCGGCGATCCAGTCGCTGATGACGCGGCGGATCTGGTAGATGTCGTCGCGCACGATGTCGCGGCGCACGCACTGATGGCCGGCATGCGCCAGGCTGTGCGCCAGCAGATTGCCGGACGTGTCGTCACCTGCGCTGCGGGTGTCGCTAATGGTCAGTACGCCGCAGCCCAGCGGGACCGGGGTGGCTTCGCTCATGGATTTTCCTTATTGTCGGCAGTGTCTTCATCCCAGGCGTCCGTGCGGTCCTGGTCGGATTGGCGCTGTTCCACCCAGAAGCTGTCGCCGCCGGCGAGGGTCTCGCGCTTCCAGAAGGGCGCGCGCGTCTTGAGCGCGTCGATGATGTATTCGCAGCCGCGGAAGGCGTCGCCGCGATGGGCGCTTGCTGCCGCCACGAAGACGATCTGCGCGTTGCGGTGCAGCGCGCCGACGCGGTGCACGATGACCGTGCCAGCCAGATTCCAGCGCGCGCGGGCCGTGGCGGCGATGTCTTCGAGCTCGCGCTCGCACATGCCCGGATAGTGTTCGAGAAAAAGCGTGTCGGTGGGGCTATCGGGCGCGTAGTCGCGCACGTAGCCCACGAACGTCACGATGCCGCCCACGCCGGGGCCGGCGGATTCCCGCAGCGCGGCGGTCAGCGCCGCGCCGTCGAAGTCGGCTTCCTGGATGCGGATCATGGCGTCAGCCTCCGGTGACCGGTTCGAACACCGCGACCTCGTCGCCCGCGCGGATCGGGGCGGTGGGCTTGGCGTGCGTCTGGTTGATGGCCAGCTTCAGGCGCGTGGCCGGTTCCAATTGGGGATAGCGTTCGCCCAACGCGGCCAGCAACTGCGCGCCGGTGGATTCGCCCGCGAGGGGCCAGGTTTCGGTGCGCTTGCCGACCAGTTCGGCAACGCGCGCGAAGTACAGAAGATTAATCGTTGCGCCATTCACCGCTTTTACCTCCCGCCTTGTACTTGAGGCGAACTTGTTCGATCACGATGCCTTTGTCGGCAGCCTTGCACATGTCGTAGATGGTCAGCGCGGCCACGCTGCACGCCATCATGGCTTCCATTTCGACGCCCGTCTTGTAGCTGGTGCGGCAGGTGGCCAGGATGTCGATGCGATGCTCGGCGTCGTTCAAGGCGAATTCCACGCCGACGAACGCGAGCGGCAGGCTGTGGCACAGGGGAATCATGTCGGCGCAGCGCTTGGCGGCCAGGATCGCGGCCACGCGCGCCGTGTTGAGCACCTCGCCCTTGCCCTGGCCGGGTTGGGTCAAGAGGCCATAGGCGACGGCGTTCATGCGGATGCTGCCGGCGGCGACCGCCACGCGCTCGGTGTCCGTCTTGGCGATGACGTCGACCATGCGGACCTGGCCGGCTTCGTCCAGGTGACTCAAGGTGGGGGTGGTCTCGGACATGGAAATCGGGATCAAGAATTGTTAATGAATGAAAAGAGCGGGGCCGGGCTGGCCGGCGGGGTCCGCTGTTCCGCCTATGATAGACGAGCAGTTAAGGGGGCGCGATAATCGCGCCAGCAGTCAGAGGAAGGTTGGATCGCCTTCAATGTGTATCAGGAGACTTTCAATGCCCGTGCGGATGCCCAAGCTACGGTTCACCCGACGCGCCGGCAAGATTCTCCTGGGTATTGTGGCGTTCGTGCTGATTCTGTTTGGCGTGGCAGCGTGGCAGGTGCCGAAAGTGCTGCACGGCGTGCTGACCGATGACGTCGCGAAGATGATCGGGCGCGACGTTTCCGTGGGCAAGATCACCTTCAATCCGTTCACGCTGACCGTCCGCGCGCAAGACCTGACCGTGGCGCAGCCTGGCTCGCAGACGCCGCTGTTGACCTTGGCTGAACTGGATGCCAGCGCGTCGTGGACATCGCTGTTCTGGTTCGCGCCGGTGGTCGACCGTCTGACGTTTCGGCAGCCTAACATCGCCATCGTCCGCGAAGACGTCCTGCGCTTCAATTTCTCTGACATAGAACAACGCGTGGCCGAATTGGCCGCCGCCAAGCCCCAAGAGCCGCCCAAGCCGGACGAAGGGTTGCCGCGCTTTTCGCTCAACAACATGGTGATCGAGGACGGCGCCATCACGCTGGACGACAAGGTCACCGGCCGCAAGCAGGTCGTGGACGAGTTCACCATCGGCGTGCCGTTCATCTCGACCTTCGGCTACGCCACCGACATCGACGTGCAGCCGCGCCTGCACCTGCGCATCAACGGCAGCCCCTTCGACCTGACCGGCGTGGCGCGGCCGTTCGATGTGGTTCCCTCGTCCACGCTCCGCGTGGCCTTCGACGGCCTGCAGCTCGAGAAGTGGGCCGACGTCTGGCCCATGCCGCTTCCCTTCAAGGTCGAGCGCGCGCTGCTCGACTCGAATCTGCAGGTCGTCTTCGAACAGCCCAAGGACGCGCCGCCCAAGATCCGCATCGTCGGCGACCTGGGGTTGCGCCGCCTGGACGTGCGCGACCCGTCCGGCGGCAATCTGGCCGCCTGGAGCGCATTGACCGTCAGCCGGCTGGAACTGGAGCCCATTGCCCGCCAGGTGTATATCGGCGAGGTCGGCCTCTGGGCGCCGCAAATCCATGTGCGTCGTCACGCCAACGAACACCTGAACTGGCAGGACGTCGTCGCGGGATTGAAGGCGCTGGGCGGCGTGGAACCGACGGCCACGCCCGTGCGGGACGAGATGCGCAAGGCCAGCGGCCTGAAGCCGCGCGCCGCAAGCGGGCCGCAGGTTGCGCCGGGCGCGGCCGGCGCGCCTGAGCCGGTTCCTGCGCCAGCCGGTCAAGCGCCCGCCGCGCCGGCCGCTCAAGCGCCCACCACGCCGGCCGCTCAAGCCCCGGCACCGCGCCCAGACCAGGCAGCCACGGCGCCCGCCGATCAAGCGTCCGCCACGCCGGCCCCCGGGCAACCCCCCGCGCCCGCCGAATGGAAGGTCGTGCTCGACGCCTTCAACCTGCATGAAGGCGAGGTCTACGTCACCGATGCGGTCAGCAAGCTGGACTATGTGATGGCGGGCCTGGCCGCCACCGTCGAAGGCGTGGCGCTGCCGCAGCCGCCGGACCAGCCCATCAACCTGTGGCTGACCATGGATAACAGCACCGACGGCGGCTGGCTGCGCGCCAAGGGGCCGCTGGTCATCAAGCCGCTGTCGCTCGACATGAACGTGCGTCTGGGCAACATCGCGCTGGCGCCCTTGGCGCCGGCCGTGCGCAGCGCGGCGCCCATCACCCTGCTCGACGGCCGGCTGGGCGCCACCGCGCAGCTGCACGTGCGCGAGAAGGGCGGTGCGATCGATGCGTCCGCCACCGCCGTGCAGGCCGACCTGACGCAGTTCAAGGCCCGCGACGAATCGCTCAAGCCGGTGCTGGACATCGCCATGCAGTCCCTTCGCATCACGGCCGATCGTCTAGCCCTGGGGCCGGGCCCCAGCAACTTCACGGTGGCCGCAGCCGGCGTCCAGGGCGACGGCAAGCTGGACCTCAAAGGGGTCTTCACGCCGCAGCCGCTCACGCTCAAGACCGCGGTCGACCTGTCCAACCTGAACGTCGCCAGCTTCGCGCCGTACTTCGCCTCCAGCCTGAACGCCACCGTCCGCGCCGTCACGCTAAGCGCCAAGGGCAACGCCGAATTCACCGCCGCCGCCGGCAGTGCGCCAATGAAGGCCGGCTGGAAGGGCGGCGTCGACATCACCGACCTGGACCTGCAGGACCGCGTCAACAAGGACGACTTCCTGAACTGGAAGCGCCTGGGCTTTACCGGCATGGACATCTCCGTGGCGGGCGACAAGATCGGCGCGCGGTTGGGCGATATCGCCCTGGAAGATTTCTACGGCCGCATCCTGCTCAACGCGCAGGGCCGGCTCAACGTCATGGATCTGGTGGCCGCGCCCGGACAGGCCGGCGGCTCGATCACGCAAGACACCCAGACACCCGGCCGCAGCGCCGAGCCCCCGGCCCCGCTGCCCGCGGCCACTGCGCCGGCCAAGGGCAGCGGCGCGGCCGCCATGCCGGACATTTCGGTCAACAGCGTCACGCTGACCCGCGGCCGCATGACCTTCACCGACCGCTTCGTCAAGCCGAACTACGTCGCTGAACTGTCCAGCATCGAGGGCGACATCACCGCCGTTTCCTCCACCAATCCCCAGCCCGCCAAGGTCAAGGTCACGGGGCGCGTGTACACGACCGCGCCGCTTTCGATCAGCGGCATCGTGCAGCCTTTCGCCAAGTTCCTGACGCTGGACCTGAAGGCCTCGGCCAAGGGCGTCGACCTGCCGCGCTTTAACACCTATTCGGCCAAGTACGTGGGCTATCCGATCAAGCGCGGCAAGCTGTCGGTCGACCTGGAATACAAGATCAAGAACCGGGCCTTGCAGGCGACCAATCACGTCGTGCTCAACCAGCTCACCTTCGGCGACAAGACCAACAGCCCGGACGCCACCAAGCTGCCCGTGCTGCTGGCCGTTGCGCTGCTGAAGGACTCGCGCGGCAACATCGACATCAACCTGCCGATCTCCGGCTCGCTCGACGACCCCGAGTTCTCGGTCGGCGGCATCGTCGTGCGCGTGCTGATGAACCTGGTGGTCAAGGCGGTGACCTCGCCCTTCAGCCTGCTCGCGTCCGCGTTCGGCGGCGGCGAAGAGCTGTCCTATGTCGAATTCGCGCCGGGCAGCGCCGTGCTGACCGAAGACTCGCTGCAGCGCATCGAGACCCTCACCAAGGCGCTTGCCGACCGTCCGGCCCTGAAGCTGGACATCAGCGGCCGCGCCGATCCCAAGACCGACACGGAAGGCCTGCGCCAGGCCTGGGTCGACGCCAAGATCCGCGCCGCCAAGGCCGCAGACGTCGCGCCGCGCGGCAAGAAGCCCGACCCCAAGGGCGTTGAGGTCTCCGGGGCGGAACGTGCCAAATACCTTGAAGCCGTCTACGATGACACCGACCTCAAGGACAAGCCGCGCAATTTCATCGGCATGGCCAAAACCATTCCGGCCGCGCAGATGGAAGCGATGCTGCGCGCGGCGGCCCCCGTCGGCGAGGATCAGCTGCGCCAATTGGCCGATGCCCGCGCGCAGGCGGTTTATGAGAAGTTGCAAGCCCAGGAAGGACTCGCGGATCGCGTGTTCATCGTCGCGCCGCAGCTGGACGCCGATGGCATCAAGGACGAGGGGCAACCCTCGCGCGTGGACTTCTCCCTGAAGTGAACTCGGCAGGCCCCGGCAGGGACGCGAGGCGCGTCCCGCCGTGCCCGTCTTTTACCCGGAGATTTTTCGATGAAAGACCAGGACGCGCACTTCGACAGCCTGCTTCCGCCCTTGCGGCTGGACCGCCGAGGCTTTCTCGCTACCACCGCGGCGGCGGGTTTCTCGCTGGCGGCAGGCCCGGTGGCGGCACAGACTGCCATCGCCACGGACGCCAAGGGCCTCGTGGCCGGCAAGGTCGAGATCCCCACTTCCGACGGCAAGATCCCCGCTTACCGCGCCGCGCCGGAAGGCAAGAAGAACCTGCCCACGATCCTCGTCGTCCAGGAAATCTTCGGCGTGCACGAATACATCCAGGACGTCTGCCGGCGCCTGGCGCACCTGGGCTACCTCGCCGTCGCGCCGGAACTTTACGTGCGCCAGGGCGACCCGTCCAAGTACACCGAAATCCCCAAACTGCAGGCCGAGGTCGTCAGCAAGGTCCCGGATAAACAGGTCACCGCCGACCTGGACGCCACCGCCGCCTGGGCGGCGGCGCATGGCGGCAACCCGGACCGCCTGGGCATCGTCGGCTTCTGCTGGGGCGGCCGCCAGGTCTGGCTCTACGCCGCCCACAACCCCAAACTCAAGGCCGGCGCCGCCTGGTACGGCCAACTGGCGGGCGACCCCTCCGAACTCAAGCCCAAGTCTGCCCTGGCCATCGTCAATGACCTGAAGGCCCCCGTCCTGGGCGCCTACGGCGGCAAGGACGCCGGCATCTCGCAAACTGACGTCGACCGCATGCGCGTAGAACTGGCCAAGGGCTCCGCCGCCGCCAAGGCCTCCCGCATCGATATCTACCCCGAAGCCGGCCACGCCTTCCACGCGGACTACCGCCCGTCCTATCGCAAGGCAGAAGCGGAGCAGGCGTGGACGCGGATGCTGGATTGGTTCAAGCAGAACGGGTTGTAAGGGAAGGGCGGCGCGGGCTGAGCCCACGGGCTACCGCGCCTTCTCCCCCGGCAGCCCGTCGCTGACCTCTGCCAGCGCGCGCTTCATATCCTCGTACTTCATCACCCGTTCGGTCTGAAACCCGCCCAGCACGCCCCGGCAGCCATCGACGCCGGACCGCTTCATGTCTTCCATCATTGTCTTGCCCTCGGCCTGCCCCTTGGCAAACTCGGCGTCATACCCGCTGGCGGCAAATCCATACTCCTCGGCATAGCGCGTGAGATTCTTGCGCGCCGTGTCCTGGTGCTGCGCCAGGTCGGGTTCGGACGCGCCGCACGCGCGCGCGGCGCCGTTTGATGCGCCGGCGGCCACGACAAACGAATCGTATTGGGCCTGCTCGGCGGCGTCGGGGGCCGCCATCACGGGGGCGGCTGCCGCCAGGGTCAAGGTCAGGGCGGTCAGGAATCTTCGCATCGAAATCTCCCTGTAAGGCCCGATTCGCGGCGCAGTGCCTCTCATGGCCGCGGCGGGCGATGTCATTACCACGGCATTATGGCAAGCGCGCGTTTCCTCTCCGTGAGGCTGCCGTGTGGAGTCGTTTCGAACTGTTCATCTTCTTTTCGTGCTTACGCCAAAGGCAGCAAGCCGGCCGCGCACGAACTATGATGGGGGCTGTGAGGCGATCCTGCCTCAATGCATTGCCCCCTTTCATCCTGGAGATCTACATGACGATCAAAGTCGGCGACCGCGTGCCCGATGGCACGTTGACCGAATTCATCGAAACCGAAACCGCCGGCTGCTCGCTCGGCCCCAACGCGTTCCAGGTCGCCGACCTGACCCGCGGCAAGACCATCGCGCTGTTTGCCGTGCCGGGCGCCTTCACGCCCACCTGCTCGGCCAAGCACCTGCCGGGCTACGTCGAACAGGCCGCCGCCCTCAAGGCCAAGGGCATCGATGAGATCTGGTGCGTGTCCGTCAACGACGCCTTCGTCATGGGCGCCTGGGGCCGCGAACAGAAGACCGACGGCAAGGTCCGCATGCTGGCCGACGGCTCCGCGCTGTGGACCAAGGAACTCGGCCTCGAACTGGACCTGGTCCAGCGCGGCATGGGCGTGCGCTCGCAGCGCTACTCCGCCCTGATCGTCGACGGCGTCGTGAAGCAACTGAACGTGGAAGCGCCTGGCAAGTTCGAAGTCAGCGACGCGGCCACCATGCTCTCGCAAGCCTGATCCCCGCAGGTTCCTGTTTTACCGCCAGTGTTGCGGGCCGCCCCGGCGGCCCGCGGCGCTGAAAGCCAGCAGCGGTTGTCCACGCCATGCTCTCCACGATCTCATCGTTCTCGTCGCTTTATTTTGCGACCTTGCTGATGCTCATCGGCACGGGTCTGTTCAATACCTACATGGGTCTGCGCCTGACTGCGCAGTCCGTCAGCGAGGTGTGGATCGGCACCTTGATCGCCGGCTACTACCTGGGTCTTGTCTGCGGCGCGCGGCTGGGACACAAGCTCATCATCCGCGTCGGTCACATCCGCGCCTTCGTTGCCTGTGCGGCCATCGCCACCAGCATGATCCTGGCGCAGACGCTGGTCGATTCCATGCCGCTGTGGCTGGTGTTCCGCGTCATCTCCGGCATCGTGATGGTGACCGAGTTCATGGTGATCGAGAGCTGGCTCAATGAGCAGACCGAAAACCACCAGCGCGGCCGCGTGTTCTCCGTGTATATGGTCGTTTCCGGCCTGGGCACCGTGCTCGGCCAATTGGCGCTCACCGCCTACGCCACGCTCGACCTGCGTCCGCTCACCCTGGTTGCGATGTGCCTGGTGCTGTGCCTGGTGCCGCTCGCGGTCACGGCGCGCTCGCACCCGCCCACGCCGCTGCCCGCGCCGCTGGACGTGCGGTTCTTCATGCGGCGCGTGCCGCTGTCCATGACTGTCCTTTTCGTGGCGGGCAACCTGTCCGGCGCGTTCTATGGCCTGGCGGCGGTCTACGGCGCCAAGAACGGCCTGTCCACCTCGCAGGCTGCCATCTTCGTTGCCGCCGCCGTCACGGCGGGCCTCTTGTCGCAATGGCCGATGGGCTGGCTGTCCGACCGCATCAATCGCGCCGGTCTCATCCGGTTCAACGCCTTGCTGCTGGTCCTGCTGCCCGCCGTCATGTGGGGCTGGATCGCGTTGCCGTTCTGGGCGCTGGTCGCCATGTCCTGCATCTTCGGCATCCTGCAGTTCACGCTGTATCCGCTGGGCGCGGCGTTTGCCAACGACCACGTGGAGTCCGAGCGCCGCGTCAGCCTGTCGGCGGTGCTGCTCATGACGTACGGCCTGGGCGCCTGCGTCGGACCCATGATCGCCGGCTGGATGATGTCGCTGGGCGGCCCCGCCATGTATTACGTGTTCATCTCGGCTTGCGCCGTGATTCTGGTCTGGCAGGTGCGGCCGACGCGCGTCACGGGCGCGCACCAGGTCGACGAGGCGCCGACGCATTTCGTGCCGATGCCCGACACCCTGCAAAGCTCGCCGGCGGCGGCGGTGCTGGATCCGCGGGTGGACCCCGAGAACGACATCGCCATGGAAATGGTGCAGCCCGATCCGTCCGCGGCGCCGGCGCCGCCCGAGGCCGCGGCGGAACCCGCCCCAGCCGACCCCCTTGCTGCCGACGCGCCAATGGGCGCCTTTGCAGATCCGGTGGCGGGACCGGACGCCGGGGCGAATGCCACGCAAGGTGCGGCAGGCGATTCAACTCCGGATGCAACCCCTGAGGCCGAGCCCGAACGCCAGCGGCGCACGGGCACCTGAATCCCGCCTACCAGGGCGTCATCAGCACGATGGCGGACAACGCCAGCGCGATGCCCAGCAGGTTCAGACGCGTGAGCGGTTCACGAAACGCCAGGGCGCCGACCAGGGTGCCCAGCGTGATCACCCCCATGTTCATGGACGCGAACACCAGCGCGGGATGCTCGGGCAGCGACTGGTGTGCGCGCACGTAGGTCAGGATGTTGCCGAAGTTGGCCAGCCCCAGCGCCACGCCCGCGGCCAGATGCCGCGCCTGCCAGCGCACGCGGCGGCACAGCAGATACGCCAGCATCAGCGCGCCCGCCATCAGGAAGGCGAGCAGCAGGCCGCCCGCAAACGCGGTGCCGGTGCGCGCAACCTGCTTGAACAGGATGTCGATCACGCCATAGCCCGCCCACACCACCAGCGGCCAGAGCCACATGGCGCGGTTGTCGCCCGCAGCCGTGCGCTCGGACAGGCGGATGCGCGGCGGCTGGCGCAACAGGCAGAAGAGGGCGGTGAACGCCAGCAGGATCGCGGCCAGCTTGCGGCCCGTGACTGGCTCGCCAAACAGCACGAACGCGGCCAGCAGCGGAATGAAGAGCGACAGGCGCTGCGCGGCATCGCTGCGCACGATGCCCGCATGCCGCAGCGCCGCGGCCATCGCCAGAAAGACACTGGGCAACAGCACGCCCAGCGCCGCCAGCACCAGCCACGGCGTTTGCGGCGCCAGCAGGCGCGCCGGGTCGGGGCGCAGTACCAGCCAGCAGAGCAGGGCGGCCACGGCGTAGTTCATGGCGATCGCCTGGCGCACGTCCACCTGCCAACGCCGTGCCAGTTTCAGCATGACGGCCACCGTGACGCTGCAGGCGACGCTGGCCGCGAGATAGAGAAGGCCTGGGGTCAGGGGCATGCCGGCCCCTCGTGGTGGGCGTGGGCGGCCGCGTCGACCCGCATGCCCAGGCGATCGAGCAGGCGCTGGTCGGCGGCCATCTGCGGGTTGGCGGTGGTCAGCAGCGCGTCGCCGTAGAACATGGAATTGGCGCCCGCCAGAAAACACAGCGCCTGCAGCGCGTCGTCCATGGCCTCGCGTCCGGCCGACAGGCGGACCGCGGCGCGCGGCATTGCAATGCGCGCCACCGCGATGGTGCGGACGAACTCGAACGGATCCAGCGCCTCCACGGCGGACAGCGGCGTGCCTTCGACCTGAACCAGGTTATTGATCGGCACGGACTCGGGGTAGGGCTCCATGCTGGCGAGCTGGGCGATCAGGCCGGCGCGCTCGCGGCGCGATTCGCCCATGCCGACGATGCCGCCGCAGCATACGCTGATGCCGGCGTCGCGAACGCGGTCCAGCGTGTCCAGGCGGTCCTGGTAGGTGCGCGTGGAGATGATCTTGCCGTAGAACGCCGGCGAGGTATCCAGGTTGTGGTTGTAGTAGTCCAGACCGGCGTCCTTCAACTGCTCGGCCTGGCCGTCTTTCAGCATGCCCAGCGTCACGCAGGTCTCCAGGCCCAGCGCCTTGACGGCGCTGACCATCTCGGCCACGGCATCCAGGTGATGCGGCTTGGGACTGCGCCACGCTGCGCCCATGCAGAATCGTTGGGCGCCGCCCGCCTGCGCCGCGCGCGCCGCGGCGACCACGTCCTCAAGGGGCATCAGCTTGTCGGCGTCCACGCCGGTGTCGTAGTGCGAGGACTGAGGGCAATACGCGCAATCCTCGGGACAGCCGCCGGTCTTGATCGACAGCAGGCTGGACAGCTGGATGACGTTCGGATCGAAATGGGCGCGGTGCGTCTGCTGCGCCCGGTGCATCAAATCCATGAACGGCAGCTCGTAGAGCGCCATGATGGCGTCGGTGCTCCATGCCGAGGCGGGCGGGCGCTTGGGCACCGTTGGAACGGGAATGGTCGCAGTCTGCATGATCGGGGGCTCCTTCGTTCGTGGCCGGATCTCGCCCCGGTGGCCAGTGGGCCAGGGGCTGGATCGGCGGATCGTAAGAAGGGGCGGCCGATTTGCGCAATGCGGGTGATAAGCGCGGATTTAGGGGCGGGTTGGCAGGGCGATCAATGAAAATGGCCGCTTTTGGGCGGCCACGAGTTCTAAAGCGATGGCATCTTCGGGGACGCCGAGGGGGTGAATATTTTGATTCAAATTGTAAATCGCCCTCCGCCGGTCTCAGGACTTCGTCTGCTTATCGCGGTTGCGAGCGCTTTCGTGTCCGGTGATGCCGCGGTCGCGTGCCCAGACAATGGCGGCGCTGCGCCGATGCACGCCGATCTTGCTGTAGATCGTGGCGACGTGATTGCGCACGGTGTTGCGCGACAGCTTGAGCGCCTTGGCGATGCCGTCGTCGTCATGCCCCTGGCACAACAGCCCAAGGACTTCGCGCTCGCGCGAGGTGAGCTGCGCCAGTTCGGCCACGTCGCGCGTGGCGGGGGCGGGCTGGCGCAGTTGCGCCAGTTTCTCGATGATGCCGCGGCTGAACCAGGAAGTGTCCTGCATCACTGCCTCGATCGCGGTCAGCAGTTCGATCTCGGATCGCTTGCGCTCGGTGATGTCCTGCATGACGATCAGCACGCGGCGCAGCCCGCCGATCATGACCGGTTCGGCCGACACCAGGCAGTCCAGCTCGCCGCCGTCGCGCGCAATCATCACGGCTTCGCGGTTGCGGACGCTTTCGCCGCGCTTCAGGCCGGCCAGCATGCCTTCGTACGGACGCAGCCCCAGTTCGACGAGGTCCTGTTCCGCCTTGTCGTCCAGCGACAGGCCGGTGGCCGCCGCGAAGGCGTCATTCAGGTTCAGCACGTTCAGGGTGTCGCCGTCACAGACCGCCATCGGCACGGGCGCCAGCTGGAACGCCTTGGAAAAGCGCTCTTCGCTTTCCCGCAAGGCTTCTTCGGTACGCTTGCGGCCTTCCAGGTCGATGAAGGTGAACAGCATGCACGGTTCGTCGTGCATGTCGATGGGCTGGCCCGCCACCATGACGAACTTGCTGGTGCCATCCGGCAGTTTCAGCACGCCTTCGCGCTGCGGAATGGTCTGTCCTTCGTTGAGCCGCGCCACGGCGGTTTCCTTGTCGTCGCTGCCGTCCAGCACGTCCAGTTCGTAGGCCGATTTGCCCAGCACCGTGTCGCGCGAATAGCCCGTCATCTCCAGGAACCCCTGGTTCACCTTGACGTAGCGCAGGTCGGAAAGCCGGCAGATCAGCGCTGGCGCCGGATTGGCGGAGAAGGTGCGCTCGAAGCGTTCCTCGGCATTGACCTGGGCCGTCTGGTCGTGAAGGATAAGCACGCGGTACGGAATGGGGCCGCCGTCATCCAGGTCCAGCCCGCGCGCCATCAGGTTGCGCGTGAATTCGTCGTCGTCCTTGCGGCCCAGATCCAGCAGCAGGTCTTCGAACTCTTCGCCCGCCGCAAGGCGGTCCATTGGATACTGGCGGGCCGGCACGCGGTGATGATTGCGGTAGGTAAGCGTATACCGCTTGCGGTAGCCGGCGGGCGTGCCGCCCAGCTCTTCGATGGCGTTGGCGCCGTGCAGCGCGAGTGCGCTGGCGTTGGCCCAGGCGATCGAGCCGTCGGCCTCAAGCAGGATGATGCCCTCGTTCAGGCCCGCAATGATGCTTTGCAGGTGTTGGCGATGTGCTTGGGGTGCGGCGTCGTTGGGGGTCACGTAGGCCTCTTTTCTCTTCGCATGGCGTGTACGCGCAAGCATGAAGCCGCGCGCCGGTGCTGTCCAGAGGTCAAAACGGACGAGTCTCGCGGAAGGGGTACAGCGGGAGGGGATTGCTCCGCGAACGCATCGCCTTGAAGCAGATCCGCAAAAGCAAAAAGCTCCGGAATCCGGAGCTTTCGATGCGTGCTGCGAGCAGCGTTTGGTAAGCGCAATGTGCTTGGCGGAGCGGACGGGGCTCGAACCCGCGACCCCCGGCGTGACAGGCCGGTATTCTAACCAACTGAACTACCGCTCCGCAGCGGCTTACTGATGTCTTCAAACTTCTTTACTGCGGCTGTGGTGTCAAGACAGCTTGTACTGCTTGCCAGCGCAAGCTGGCGTCCCCTAGGGGATTCGAACCCCTGTACTCACCGTGAAAGGGTGATGTCCTAGGCCTCTAGACGAAGGGGACCCGGAACTAACAACTTTACTACTGTACTGCGACTGGTGGAGGTAAGCGGGATCGAACCGCTGACCTCTTGCATGCCATGCAAGCGCTCTCCCAGCTGAGCTATACCCCCAGGGCGTCCTGCTGTCCCAAACTTCAAACAACAAGGTCTCACACTTATAAAACAAAAAAGCCCCGAAAACGGAGCTCTTGAAAGACTCTGAGCGAGAGAGCTTTTGGCGGAGCGGACGGGGCTCGAACCCGCGACCCCCGGCGTGACAGGCCGGTATTCTAACCAACTGAACTACCGCTCCGCAGCGGCTTAACTCAACTACATTGTCACTTCAACTGCATCACTTCTACTGCATGCCAGAAGACTGGCGTCCCCTAGGGGATTCGAACCCCTGTACTCACCGTGAAAGGGTGATGTCCTAGGCCTCTAGACGAAGGGGACTTGGACTTGCTGTACTACTCTTCGCTTTGGACTGGTGGAGGTAAGCGGGATCGAACCGCTGACCTCTTGCATGCCATGCAAGCGCTCTCCCAGCTGAGCTATACCCCCGTTCCGCTAATCAATCCGTTCAACGTTTTTGCTAGAAACTTGCTGTTTAAAGCGCGTTTTTTGCTGTTTCGTTGCCGGTTTTGTTTAGTGCCGTTGGCGAAGAAACGAGATTATGCACGAACTAAATTTGGTGTGCAAGTCGCTTCATGGCAAAAAACAAAAAAGTTGCGAAAAAAGAGGGATGGATAGCCGTTGGAAGGGCATTGTTTTGCGCGAAAACCACGCGGCAAGCCGTGGTCGATTGAGGCAGAAATCAATAAAATCAACGGCTTGTGCAAGGGCTATCGTACCCGGCTGATTTTTTTGCGAGGCACGCGTTTTTTATACGTGATCGCCCTATGGCGAGCCGCACGAAAAGCTGCCGCAGACCGGCAAGGACATCGACACATGAGCACTTCTCCATGAGCAGCACCGCCTTTCCCACCGTCGCGCTGGGCCGCACGGACATGGAGATCACGCGCATCGGCCTGGGCGCCTGGGCGATGGGCGGCAATGGATGGGCGGTGGGCTGGGGGCCGCAGGAAGACACCGAATCCATCAAGGCGATCCGGCATGCGGTCGACCGCGGTATCAACTGGATCGATACCGCTGCGGTGTATGGGCTGGGCCATTCCGAGGACATCGTGCGCCAGGCGCTGGCCCAGATGCCGGCCGCCGAGCGCCCTTATGTCTTCACGAAGTGCGGCCTGACGTGGTCGGCGGCGCAGCCGCAGGCCATGCCGCGGCGCACCGGCGCCCCGTCCAGCATCCGGCGCGAGCTGGAGGGGTCGCTGCGGCGGCTGGGCGTCGAGCGCATCGACCTCTACCAGATGCACTGGCCTGCGGGCGACGGCACACCGCTGGAGGCGTACTGGCAGGAGTTGCTGGACCTCAAGCAGGCGGGCAAGGTCCGGGCTGTCGGACTATCCAACCACAACCTGGCGCAGTTGTGCGCCGCCGAATACCTGGGACACGTGGACACGCTGCAACCCCCGTTTTCGGCGATCCAGCGTACTGCGGCCAGCGACCTGATTCCCTGGTGCGCGTCACACGGCACGGGTGTGATCGTGTACAGCCCCATGCATTCGGGCCTGCTGACCGGCAAGTTCAGCGCCGCGCGTGCACGGGCCTTGCCGCCGGACGATTGGCGGTCCCGGCACGCGGATTTCCGCTCACCGGACCTGGAACGCAATCTGGCCCTGGCCGATGCCTTCAAGCCGATCGCGGAACGGCATGGCGCCACCGTCGCTGCCGCGGCAGCGGCCTGGACGTTGGCGTGGCCGGGCGTGACGGGCGCCATTGTGGGGGCGCGCAGCGCATCGCAGGTGGATGGCGTGATCGGCGCGGCCGAGCTGGAATTGGACGCCGAGGACATGCAAGCCATTGCCGAGGCGATCGAAACCACGGGAGCGGGAAGCGGACCGTTGGCGCCGCCCGACGAAACAGGCTCGCTGCCCGCGAACCTGTTTGCGTGAGCCGGGATCAGCCGCGGCGCGGGCGGCGGGCGCTGCCCACCGCGGCAATGAGGGCCAGGCCGATCAGCGCGAGCGCGGTCTTGTCCCCAAAACGCGCGTAGGGCGTCAGCCCCGTCATACCTTGGACGGAGACGGGCAGCACGCCCGCCTGCAGCGGCGCGAGTTGGGCGGCAACGTGGCCCTTCGCATCGATGGCCGCGGTGATGCCCGTATTGGTGGCGGTCAGCATCGGACGCGCGGTTTCGATGGTGCGTAGCCGGCCGATCTGCAAGTGCTGGCGCAGCGCCCAGCTGTCGCCGAACCAGCCCAGGTTGCTGACGTTGACCAGGATGGTCGCACCCGGCTCGCCGTTGGTACCGGGCTGCAAGGCGGGCAGCAGGTCGGGGCCGAAGAGGTCTTCGTAGCAGATGTTGAAGGCGATGTGCTGGCCGCCGACGGCAAAGGGCGTCTGGCGTTCGCCGCCCCGGTCGAAGTCGCCCAGCGGAATGTTGAGCATCTCGACGAACCAGTGAAAGCCGGGGGGCACGTACTCGCCCCAGGGCACGAGATGGCGTTTGTCGTAGCGCATGGCGGTATTGCCGCCCAGCAGCTGTTCGACCGGCGTGGCGCCGTCAAAGCCGATGACGCTGTTGGTGTAGCGTTCGCGGCCGTCCACGCGATCGTGCAGCGGCACGCCCATCGCGATGACGGTGTTGCGCTGGCGGGCCAGGTCGCGCCAGACCTCCCAGACCCGCGGATCGAGCTGATCCTGGAAGATGGGCAGCACGGTTTCGGGCAGGATGATCAGTTGCGACGCGGGCACGCCGGGCGCGGGCGGCATGGCCGTCAGATCAAGGTGGCGCCGCACGCTCTGCTCGAGAAGAGCCGGATCGAATTTCTGGGATTGTCCGATGTTGCCCTGCACGAGGCGCACGTTCAGCGGGTCGCCCACGGGCGCCGACCAGTCGATGCGCGACAGCGGCCAGCCCGCCCCGGCCAGCGCCAGTGCGATGCCGGCGGCCAGCGCGTGGCGCGGGGCCACGCCGGCCTTGCGGGAGGGCTGCCAGAGGCTCGCGGCGGCGGCTGCGATAAACGCGGCCAGGAACGCCATGCCGTGCACGCCGACGAGCGGCGCCCAGCCCGCGATGGGGCTGTCGACCTGCGCGTAGCCGATGTTCAGCCACGGAAAGCCGGTCAGGAACACCGCGCGCAGCCATTCGAACGCGGCCCACATCGCGGCCCAGGCCAGTGTGGCGGTCAGGATGCGGGACGGCGTGGCGTCCGGGGCCAGCGGCGCGTAGCGGCGCGCCAGCGCGTTGGCGGTGGCGGGAAACAGGGCCAGGAAGGCCGACAGCGCCAGCACCGCTGCAACCGCCAGCGGCGCGGCCAGATCGCCGTAGCGGTGCAGGCTGATGAAGATCCAGTACAGCCCCAGCGCATAGCTGGCGAAGCTGAACAGCCAGCCGCGCAGCCAAGCCTGACGGGCAGACGGGGCGTACAGCGTGACGCGGGCCAGCACCGCCAGCGCGGCGATCTGGGTGAACGCCAGCGCCCATCCGGGCAGCGGGCCGGGGGCAAAGGTCAGGGCGTGGACGGCGCCCGCCAGCACGAGGCCGGCGGCGCCGCGCAGGAGTCGGCTGCGCGCAGTGCTGGTCATGCGTCGTTGGCGGGTGCTGCGGACTGCGGAGCGGCAAGGCGCTTGACGCGCAGCCAGATGGCCCGGCGGGCATCGCCGCGCGCCACTTCCAGGCGCAGGCCTTCGATGTCGGCGTGGTCGCCGCGGCGCGGGATGCGGCCGAGCTGACCGCCCATCCAGCCGCCGACGCTGTCGTACTCGTCGTCGGGCAACTGGCAGCCGAATACTTCATTGAAGTGCGAGATGTCGGTGGCCGCGAGCACGCGCCACTGGTTTTCGCCTTCAGGGAAGATGGAGTCTTCCTCGGTTTCGTCGAACTCGTCTTCGATGTCGCCGACGATCTGTTCCAGCACGTCTTCCATCGTGACCAGCCCGGAAATGCCGCCGTGCTCGTCGATGACGATGGCCTGGTGGTTGCGGCTGGCGCGGAACTCATGCAGCAGCACGTTCAGGCGCTTGGATTCGGGAATGAAAACGGCCGGGCGGACCAGCGAGCGCACGTCGATGTTGGGTTCCAGCATGCAGCGCAGCAGATCCTTGGCGAGCAGGATGCCGATGATGTTGTCGCGATCGCCCTCGTAGACGGGGAACCGCGAATGCGCGGTTTCGATCACCGAGGCCACCAGGTAGGGAATGGGCTGCGTGACATCGAGCAGATCCATGCGCGAGCGCGGGACCATGATGTCGCCGACAGTGCCCTCGGACACGGCTAGCGCGCCCTTGATCATCTTGTACGACTCCGCGTCGAGCAGATCGCGCTCGTGCGCGGCTTCGAGGACGGCCTTGATGCCTTCGCGGTCCTCGGGCTCTCGGCGCACAAGGGAAAGCAGGCGGTCTAGGAGGGATTTGGTGGCGGGTTTGGCAGAGCGAGCAGAAGTCGCTTCGGGAGCAGGGTAAGGGTCAGACATCGTCCGGGAGGACAAGTTATGGAGGAGCCAGCATAACCGATACTGGCCCATCGTTTGTAACGCCAGCCGGGAAAATGGGTGCATTGGACGCGATCTGCGCCTTGCTGCACGCCATTTTCCGGCAATTTCTCAGGGTTGACCCGGAGCCGCCGCGCTCAGGCGGCGACGTAGGGGTCGGCAATGCCCATTTGCGCGAGGGTGGCGGTTTCCAGGGCTTCCATGCGCTTGGCCTCGCGCGCCTTGATGTGGTCGTAGCCCAGCGAATGCAGCACCCCGTGGATGGTGAGGTGGGCGGCGTGGTCCAGCAAGGGCTTGCGCTGTTCGCGGGCCTCGCGCACCAGCACGGGCACGCACATGACGATGTCGCCGCGGGCCACGCCCAGCGGGTCGACGCCGTACTCGAAGGTCAGCACGTTGGTGGCGTAGTCGCGGCCGCGGAAGTCGCGGTTCAGGCGGCGGCCCTCGGCCGCGCCGACCAGCCGCAGGCTGAGTTCGGCGGCCGAGAACGCGACCAGGCCGTCTTCATGGGCGGCGCCCAGCGCGCGTTCGGCCCAGCGGCGCAGGCGCCAGCGGGGCAGGCGAGCTTCCTCGACCCCGTACTGCACGGACAGGGACAGCTCAGGCTTCATCTTCGGCGGCGCGGTCGTAGGCGTCGACGATGCGGGCGACCAGGGGGTGGCGCACGACATCGCGGCTGGTGAACTTGGTGGTGGCGATGCCCTGGACGTCATGCAGCACTTTCACCGCATGCGCCAGCCCGCTGACCTGACCGCGCGGCAGGTCGACCTGCGAGGGGTCGCCGGTGATGACCGCCTTGCTGCCAAAGCCGATGCGCGTAAGGAACATCTTCATCTGCTCGGGCGTCGTGTTCTGCGCCTCGTCCAGGATGACGAAGGCGTGGTTCAGCGTGCGCCCGCGCATGTAGGCCAGGGGGGCGATCTCGATGGTCTGCTTTTCGAACAGGCGCTGCACCTTTTCGAAGCCCATCAGGTCGTACAGCGCGTCATACAGCGGGCGCAGGTACGGGTCGACCTTCTGCGCCAGGTCGCCGGGCAGAAAGCCCAGGCGTTCGCCGGCTTCGACGGCGGGGCGGGTCAGCACCAGGCGCTGCACCGTGTCGCGCTCCATGGCGTCGATGGCGCAGGCCACGGCCAGCCAGGTCTTGCCCGTGCCGGCGGGGCCGACGCCGAACGTGATGTCGTGCTTGAGGATGTTGTTCAGGTAGTCGCGCTGGCGCGGCGTGCGCGGACGCAGGTCGCTGCGCTTGGTGCGCAGTGCGATGCCGTCGCTTTCGTCGTCCAGGGCGGGCAGGGCATCGAGTTCCTGGGCCTGCTCTTCCTTGAGCTTGTCTTCCTGGCGGCCCACGCCGATCTCGACCAATCCCAGCTGGATGTCGTCGATGGACAGGGCGCGGTGCACGGCCTGTTCGTGGAACCGGCGCAGGATGCGGCCGGCCAGTTCGGCCCGCTCGCCTTCGATGGTGACGCGGCTGCCGCGGCGCGACAGCTTGACCGTCATGCCGTCGGCAAGCTGCCGCAGGTTTTCGTCCAGGGGGCCGCAGAGGTTGGCCAGGTGGGTGTTGTCGCCGTCCAGGGTGACGATGACGGGCATGCTGCGACGCGCGCGGGAGCGGGGAGTGGTCATTCAGCCTCTTGCGATGTGCGGTCCACGTCGGCAACCCGGGCGCGCAGGGAGTTCGTGTGCGCCTCGGTGATGATGACGTCGACCATTTGTCCGATGAGCCGCGCGGGCGCGGGGAAATTGACGATGCGGTTGTTTTCGGTGCGGCCCATGAGTTCGTTCGGGTCGCGGCGCGAGGGACCTTCCACCAGCAGGCGCTGGCGCGTGCCCACCATGTTGCGGGCAATGGTTGCCGCCTGTTCGTTGATGAGCGCCTGCAGGCGCTGCAGGCGGCGCAGCTTCACGTCCTGGGGCGTGTCGTCCGTCAGGTCGGCGGCGGGGGTGCCCGGGCGGCGCGAATACACGAACGAGAACGACGTATCGAAGCCGACGTCCTCGATCAGCTTGAGCGTCTTTTCGAAGTCTTCCTCGGTCTCGCCGGGAAAGCCCACGATGAAGTCGGAGGACAGCGTGAGATTCGGGCGGGCGGCGCGCAGGCGGCGCACGACCGACTTGAATTCCAGCGTGGTATAGCCGCGCTTCATGCTGGCCAGCACGCGGTCGCTGCCGGCTTGCACCGGCAGATGCAGGAACGAGACCAGCTTGGGCAGGCGGGCGTAGGCGTCAACCATGCGCTGGGTCATTTCCTTGGGGTGAGAGGTCGTGTAGCGGATGCGCTCGATGCCGGGGATCTCGTGCACGTATTCCAGCAGCATCGCAAAGTCCGCGATCTCGTCGGAATCGGTCATGCGGCCGCGGTAGGCGTTCACGTTCTGGCCCAGCAACGTCACTTCCTTGACGCCCTGGTCGGCCAGGTCGGCCACTTCGATCAGCACGTCGTCGAACGGACGCGAGACCTCTTCGCCGCGCGTGTAAGGCACGACGCAGAAGCTGCAGTACTTGCTACAGCCTTCCATGATGGACACGAACGCCGTGGCGCCGTCGACGCGCGGCGGCGGCATGTTGTCGAATTTCTCGATCTCGGGAAAGCTGATGTCGACCTGCGAGCGGCCTTCGTCGCGGCGGCGCTTGATCAGGTCGGGCAGGCGGTGCAGCGTCTGCGGGCCGAACACCACGTCGACGTACGGCGCGCGCTTGACGATGGCTTCGCCTTCCTGGCTGGCCACGCAGCCGCCCACGCCGATGACCAGGTTCGGATTGGTCTTTTTCAGGTGCTGCACGCGGCCCAGGTCCGAAAACACCTTTTCCTGCGCCTTTTCGCGCACCGAACAGGTGTTGAACAGGATGACGTCGGCCTCTTCGGGGTTGTCGGTCAGTTCGAGCCCGCCCTGATCCTCGCGCAGCACGTCTGCCATCTTGTCCGAGTCGTACTCGTTCATCTGGCAGCCGAAGGTGCGGATGTACAGCTTGCGGGGGGAGCCGGCGCCGGGAACGGCCGAAGGCAGGACGGGGGAGCCGCCGTCGCGGGTTTCGCCGGGGACATTGCCCGCGCGCTTGAGAGAAGTTTCTTGCATGATGATCGCCGTGACGGGTGTAGATCCCGGGGGCTGGAAAGAGGGGAAAGGCGGAATTTTAACCCTTGCCCAAAAATTGTTTCTTGGTCGGGCGCGCGTTGGCCGTTACGATAGCGGTCCGAGCGCCGGGTGGCGCCGGCAAGATCTCCTTTTTATGCTCGTGCGGAACCGATGAATTCCAATCGCCTCACGCCTGCGGCAGCCACTCCGTCCCTCGATGGCGGCGCCGGTTCCGCCGTCCAGGACGAATACCGAAATCCCTATCCCACGTCGGTGTGGGCGCTGCTGGCAGGCGCGCTGGCGCTGGCCGCGGCTGCCTGCGCGCTGTGGGTCGACCTGCCGCTTGCAATCTGGATCCAGCAATCGGTGTCGGCTGGCGTGGACCAGTCGTTTGAATGGGTGGGCGAGCTGGGCGAGAGCGGCCATTACATCGCCATGGCGCTGGCGTTCTATGTGATCGGCCTGGTGGGACTGTCGCGCGGGTGGCGCAATCCGCTGCGTGTCAGCTACGCCGCCATGGCGCGCGGCAGCCTTCTGATGCTCTCGACGATGGCGGTGGGCGGGCTGGTGGTGCTGGTGCTCAAGCGCTCCGTGGCCCGCGCGCGCCCCGAGCTGTATTTCGAACAGGGTATCTACGGCCTGGGCGAATCGTTTTCCCGTGCCCAGCAGTTCAATTCCTTTCCTTCCAGCCACACCTACGCCGCCTTTGCCGTGGCGGTGGTGCTGGGCATCCTGGCGCCCCGCTGGCGCTGGATTTTCCTGCTGCTGGCGGCGCTGGTGGCGATCAGCCGGCTGGTGAACCTGGATCACTATCTGTCGGACGTGATGACGGCCGGCGGCATCGCCGTGCTGGTCGGCCACTATCTGGCCCCCCGGGTGCTCGGCAGCAAGTACCAATGGCCGCTGCGCACCCCGTGGCGCTGGTGGAAGAAGGCCTGAGGCAGGGCTTGTGAAGCAGACAAGGCCGCGGAATCCGCGGCCTTTTTTTCGTCCGGTGACGGGGGCCGGGGACGGCGTCCGGTGACGGCGTCCAGTGACGGAATGCCGGTTTAAAACGGGGCCGGCGCGCGCGTGTCAGGCCAGCACTTTGACCCCGGACGGCGTTTCGATCCGCGCACGCAGGCGGGGCGGGCCGTCGGCCTGCTCGACGTCGATCAGGCTATCCGCGCCCATCCAGGCCAACCCCTGGCGCAGCAGCGAGGCGCGGGGATGGCAGCCGGTCAGGCGGAGCAAGCGCAGCGGCTGGCGCGGCAGGGTCGCACCGGGCGGATTCTCGACGTCCCATTGGATCAGCGTGGGTAGCAGGCCTTCGCCAGCTTCGTAGCCGGCCTCGCGCCACGCCGGCAGGCTGCCGTCTTCCGGCACGGTCAGGCGCCAGCGCAGGTCGCCGCGCGTCATGGCGATGGCGGGCGGCAGCCGGTCGGGGTGCTCGGCCTGCATGCGCGTCAGGTCCAGCGGCGCCTCGACACGCGCGGCCCAGTGCGCCAGGAACGGTCCCTGTTCGAGACGCGCGCGCACGTCGCCCTGGTCCAGCCCGAACCAGCGGGGGCGCTCGGGCGCCGGCGCGTCGGGATCGATCGCGATGACTTCCAGATACACGCCGTCCGCCATGCCCAGCACCCGGTTATGGGTGCCCATGCGCAGATGCGCGCCGCCGCCCTGCGGTGCGATGCCCAGCAGTCCGGCGACATATTCGGTACCGCTGGCGAGGTCCGCGGCGGCGATGACGAGGTGGTCGATGGTGAGTTTCATGAGGGGCATGGTAACGAATGCGCGCTCGTTCGTCCGGTTCGGTGTTGGTGTCAAGCCGCGACGGAGATGCCGGCCGCGTCAGATCGGCGGGCTTTGCGCACACGGATTTCAACATGCTGATCCAGCGATACCAGCGCCTGCATCACCCGTTCCAAGGAAATGTTCTGGAGCTTGTACCGCCGCATTTGAGAGATTTTGGGTTGCGTCATTCCGGTCAGCGCAGCGACCTCCCGCTGGCTCAGGGCACGCTGATCGATCAAATCGTTGAACCTGATGGCCAGCTGGACCTTTGCGGTCAACTCGGCCGCGTCGTCAAAGCCAAGGTCATAGAGCACATTTTGCGTGCCGGGATGGGGCGTGCGGGTCATGGAGCGCTCCGGTGGGGATGTTGCCGAACCATTGCACGCTTCAGCCGGCTTGATATGAGATCAAGGTCGGCCTGGGGCGTGCTGATGCCCGACTTGGATTTTTTCTGAAATGCATGCAGTACATGGATGGCGGTGTCGATCTTCATTGCGTAGGCAGTCCGATACGCATTGCCTCGCTCGGTTTCGGCAAGCTGATAAACGCCCGGCCCCAGCCCTTTCATGGCTTTTGCAGCATCGGGCCAACGGCCGCATTGCAGGGTGTACAGCGACATTCCCATTCGCTTTTGCACGGGGAGCGGGAACGCCTTGAAGTCCTTTCTGGAAGATCCTTCCCAGTAGAGAAGCTTGGGTTTTTCTGTCCACACGATATACCTGTTCGGATATACAAATCAACCGCCGTGGCGGGGGATCGGACAAACTAACCAAAAACGGTGGGGTGGACTATTCGTGCTCGCCGCACCTGCCCGTGCCCCAAAAGAAAAACCCGTCGCAAGCGACGGGTTCTTGGTGTCAGGGCCGGGGCAATCAGGCGACTTCGCCTTCTTCGCCTTCCTTCTTGACCGGCTTGATCAGGTCTTCGCGCTTGACGCCCATCCACATGGCCAGCGCGGCGGCGACGAACACCGACGAGTAGATGCCGAACCAGATGCCGATGGTCAGGGCCATGGCGAAGTAGTGCAGGGTGGGGCCGCCGAAGAACAGCATGGCCAGCACCATCATCTGGGTCGAACCGTGGGTGATGATGGTCCGCGAGATGGTCTGGGTGATCGCGCTGTTGATGACTTCGTGCACGTCCGCCTTGCGGTACTTGCGGAAGTTTTCGCGGATCCGGTCCATGATGACCACGGATTCGTTCACGGAGTAGCCCAGCACGGCCAGCACGCCGGCCAGCACCGCCAGCGAGAACTCCCACTGGAAGAACGCGAAGAAGCCCAGGATGATGACCACGTCGTGCAGGTTGGCGATCACGCCGGCCACCGCGAACTTCCATTCGAAGCGGAAGCCCAGGTAGACCATGATGCCGATCACCACGACCAGCAGCGCCATGAGGCCGTTGTGCAGCAGTTCCTGGCCGACCTGCGGGCCCACGAATTCGACGCGGCGCAATTCCACGCCCGAATCGGCGGCCTTCAGCGCGGCCATGACGGTTTCGCTTTGCGTGGCGGACGTCTGGCCTTCCTGCAGGGGCAGGCGGATCATGACGTCGTGCGACGTGCCGAAGTTCTGGACCTGGAAGTCGGTGTAGCCCAGTTTGGACACCACGCCGCGCACGTTTTCAAGCTGCGCCGTCTGGGCGTAGTTGACTTCCATGACCGTGCCGCCGGTGAACTCGATCGACAGGTGAAAGCCGCGGGTGACGATGAAAAAGACCGCCAGCAGGAAGGTGACGAGACTGATGATGTTCAGCACCAGCGCATGGCGCATGAACGGGATGGTGCGGTGAATCCGGAAAAATTCCATTTTTCGCCTTCGGTTCTTTTCTGTGGCGGACGGCCGGGGCCGTCCGCCTTATTTTCAGTTTGCCTTCGGCTTCCAGACTTCGCCGATGGAGATCGAGGTGAGCTTCTTCTTGCGGCCGTAGTACAGATTGGCCAGCGCGCGCACGCCCACGACCGACGAGAACATCGAGGTCAGGATGCCCAGGCAGTGAACCACCGCGAAGCCCCGGATCGGGCCCGAACCGAACGCCAGCAGCGCCAGGCCCACGATCAGCGTGGTCAGGTTCGAGTCGAGAATGGTGCCCCACGCGCGTTCGAAACCGTGATGGATGGCCTGCTGGGGTGTGGCCCCCGCACGCAGTTCTTCGCGTATGCGCTCGTTGATCAGCACGTTTGAGTCAATGGCCATGCCCAGTGTCAGCGCAATGGCCGCGATGCCGGGCAGCGTCAGCGTGGCCTGCAGCATGGACAGGAGCGCAAGCAGCAGCAGCACGTTGAGCGTCAGGCCGATCGTGGAGAACACGCCGAACAGGTGGTAGTAGATGATGATGAACGCGGCGATCGCCAGGAAGCCGTACAGCGTCGAGTAAAAGCCCTTGGAAATGTTGTCGGCGCCAAGGCTCGGGCCGATGGTGCGTTCCTCGATGATGGACATCGGCGCGGCCAGCGCGCCGGCGCGCAGCAGCAGGGCGGTGTCGGCGGCTTCCTCGGAGGTCATGCTGCCCGAGATCTGCACCTGGCCGCCCGCGATTTCGCCGCGGATGACGGGCGCGGTGACCACTTCGCCCTTGCCGTTTTCAAACAGCAGGATGGCCATGCGCTTGTTGATGTTGTCGCGGGTGACGTCGCGGAAGATGCGGGCGCCCTTGGAATCGAGTGTCAGGTGGACGGCGGCCTGCTGGGTCTGCGAATCGCGGCCGGGCTGGGCGTCCTGCAGGTTTTCACCGGTCAGGATGACCTGGCGGCGGACCAGGATCGGACGGCCGTCACGGTCGTTGTAGCGCTCAAGACCAAACGGGACGCTGCCGCCCAGCAACGCGGCCTGCGCGGCGGGGGAGTCGTCGACCATGCGGATTTCCAGCGTGGCGGTGCGGCCCAGCAGTTCCTTGGCCTTGGCCACGTCCTGCACGCCGGGCAACTGCACCACGATGCGGTCCGAACCCTGCTGCTGGATGACCGGTTCGGCCACGCCCAGCTCGTTGATGCGGTTGTGCAGCGTGTTGATGTTCTGCTTGAGCGCGGAATCCTGCACGCGCGTGACGGCGGCCGGGTTCAGGGCGGCCATCAGCAGCTGCTTGCCGTTTTCTTCGCGTTCGGTGAATTCCAGATCGGGCAGGCGCGAGCGCAGCGTCGAGATGGCGCGGTCGCGGTCGTCGGTAGTGGCGAAGGTGGCGGCAATGCCCATGCCGGAGCGTTCGACGCCGGCCACGGGGATCTTCTGGTCGCGCAGCACCGAGCGCACGTCGGCAGCCAGGGAATCATAGCGGGCGGTCAGGGCGCCCTGCATGTCGACCTGCAGCAGGAAGTGCACGCCACCGCGCAAGTCCAGGCCCAGGTACATGGGCTTGGGGGCGAACCAGCCCAGCGCGCGCATCCAGGGCGGCGAGGCGGGCAAGAGGTTCAGCGCCACGGTGTATTGCGGGTCGCCGGGAACGGTGTTGAGCGATTTTTCGATCAGGTCGCGGGCCTGCAGCTGCACGTCGGTCGACGGGAAGCGGGCGCGAACCGTGCCGAGCGTGCCGTTCAGTTCGAAATAGGCGCCGTCGTTGGGAATCTTGGCATCGGCCAGGATCTGTTCCACGCGCGCCAACACGGTCGTGTCGACCTTGACCGTGGCCTTGGCGCTGGACACCTGAACGGCGGGTGACTCGCCGTAGAAATTGGGCAGCGTGTACAGCAGGCCAATGAGGACCGCGACCAGGACCGTAATGTACTTCCAGAGGGGATAGCGGTTCATTGCCGGCTACTTCATTGAAAGAGATGAAAGGGCCGCCCGGGCGAAACGCGGCGGGCGGCGGTAGGCGCCTTCTAGGACAAGAGCCCCGATGGGGCTCTTCTGGGACGCTTACAGGGCCTTGATGGTTCCCTTGGGCAGGACGGTCGACACCGACGACTTCTGCATGATGACTTCGACGGGCTTGTCGGCCAGTTCGGAGACTTCGACGGTGACGTAGCTGTCGTTGACCTTGGTGACCTTGCCGAGCAGGCCGCCGGCGGTGACGACTTCGTCGCCCTTGGCCAGGGCCGCGATCAGGTTGCGGTGTTCCTTCTGGCGCTTCATCTGCGGACGGATCATCAGGAAGTAGAGGATCACGAACATCAGGATGATGGGCAGCATGCCCATCAGCGCATTGCCTTCGGGAGCGGCGGCCTGGGCCACGACGAGGCTGGCGGTATCGATAACGGACATTGAATTCTCCTGCGTTTGAGTCTGTTTGGGTTTATCGCTATGTTTTTGATGCGCCCATCCCCGCGCGAGCCATGGATAGGGCAAGCCGACTATTGTATATAGGTTATCGCCAGCCTTTAACTAGGGTGTCATCCCAGGCGACAAGGCGGCTTCCGCTTGCAGCGGCGGCTGCCCGGTCAAATGGGGGCGAAACCCGCCGGCAAAAGCCCCTGGCGGGGCTTTTTTATCCGGCTACTCGATGCCGCGGGCACGGTCCGCGGCGAACTGGGCGCGCCAGGCGTCAAAACGGCCTTCTGCAATGGCCTCGCGCATTTCCTTCATGATAGTCAGATAGAAGTGCAGGTTGTGCAGCGTGTTCAGGCGCGCGCCGGTGATTTCATTGGCCCGCTGCAGGTGGTGCAGGTACGCGCGCGAGAAATTGCCGCAGGTATGGCAGCTGCAGCTCGGGTCCAGCGGACGGGTATCGTCGCGGTATTTGGCGTTGCGGATCTTGACGTCGCCAAAGCGCGTGAACAGCCAGCCGTTGCGCGCATTGCGGGTCGGCATTACGCAGTCGAACATGTCGACGCCGCGGCTCACTCCCTCGACGAGGTCTTCGGGGGTGCCGACGCCCATCAGGTAACGCGGCGCCTGCGCGGGCAGCTTGGGCGTGACATGCGCCAGGATGCGCATCATGTCTTCCTTGGGCTCGCCTACCGACAGCCCGCCGATCGCGTAGCCGTGAAAGCCGATTTCCTGCAAGCCAGCCAGCGATTCGTCGCGCAGCGACTCGTACATGCCGCCTTGCACGATGCCAAAGAGGGCGTTCGGGTTGCCCAGGCGGTCGAATTCGTCGCGCGAGCGGCGCGCCCAGCGCAGCGACATGCGCATCGACCGGGCGGCCTCTTCGACGGTGGCGGGGCGGCCATCGATTTCATAGGGCGTGCACTCGTCGAACACCATGACGATGTCGGAGTTGAGCGAGCGCTGGATGCGCATCGATTCTTCGGGCGTGAGGAACAGACGCGCGCCGTCGATGGGAGAGGCGAACTTGACGCCTTCCTCGGTGATCTTGCGCATGCCCTGCAGGCTGAACACCTGGAAGCCGCCCGAGTCGGTCAGGATGGGCTTGTCCCACTGCATGAAGCCATGCAGGCCGCCATGCTTTTCCATGATTTCGGTGCCCGGGCGCAACCACAGGTGGAAGGTGTTGCCCAGCACGATCTGCGAGCCGATTTCCTTGAGCTCGTGCGGCATCATCGCCTTGACGCTGCCGTAGGTGCCCACCGGCATGAAGATGGGGGTCTCGACCACGCCGTGGTTCAGCGTGATGCGGCCGCGGCGGGCGCCGCCGTCGGTGGCGAGCAGTTCGAAGTGGAGTCCGGTCATGAGGCAGGGGTTTCGATGAACATGGCGTCGCCATAGCTGAAGAAGCGGTAGCGCGCGGCGACGGCATGGGCGTAGGCGCGGCGGATGGGCTCGACGCCGGCCAGCGCCGACACCAGCATCAGCAGGGTCGACTGGGGAAGATGGAAGTTGGTGACCAGCGCGTCCACCACACGGTACGCGTAGCCCGGGGTGATGAACAGGCGCGTGTCGCCCTGGGCGGTGGCCAGCGGGACGCCGGGGGCGGTTTGGCCCTCGGTCTGCGCGGCGGCCGATTCCAGGGCGCGCACGCTGGTGGTGCCGACGGCGATCACGCGTCCGCCCTGGGCGCGGGCCGCGGCAATGGCGTCCACGGTGGCTTGGGGCACCGTGAACCATTCCGCGTGCATGACGTGGTCGGCCAGGTTGTCCACGCGCACTGGCTGGAAGGTGCCGGCGCCCACGTGCAGCGTCACGAAGGCGCGGGCCACGCCCAGCCCGGCCAGGCGATCCAGCGTCGGCTGGTCAAAGTGCAGGCCGGCCGTGGGCGCGGCGACCGCGCCGGGTTCGCGCGCGTAGACCGTCTGGTAGCGGTCGTCGTCGCCCGCGTCCGCCGCATGCGTGATGTAGGGCGGCAGCGGCGTGGCGCCGTGCGCGTCCAGCAGGTCGAGCACGGGGCCCGGAAAACGGATGTCGAAAAGTTCGCCCTCGCGGCCCAGCACGGTGCCCTCGAAAGCGTCGGCCAGGCGCAGGACCATGCCGGGGCCCGGCGACTTGCTGGCGCGCACGTGCGCCAGGACGCGGTCGGGCTCGGTGATGCGTTCGACCAGCACCTCGATCTTGCCGCCGGTGATCTTGTGGCCGGGCAGGCGCGCCTTGATGACGCGGGTGTCGTTGAACACCAGCAGGTCGTTCGGACGCAGCAGGGAGGTCAGGTCGGCGAACTGGCGGTCATGGAGCTGGCTGGCGGCATCCAGGTGCAGCAGGCGGCTGCCCGTGCGCTGGGCGGCGGGCGTCTGCGCAATGAGCTCGGGCGGCAGTTCGTAGTCGAAATCGGAAACGGTGAAGGACTGGGTCACGCGGGTATCGGGATGAGTGGGACCCGTCGGGCGGGTCTGGGGCAACCGGCTATTGTAATGGGGACGGTTAATAGGGGCGGAACAGGGGCTGGCGCAAATAAATGCGTCTTCTCCGCCGCTCAGGGCGGCCTCGCGCCGCCCGCAACCCGCCCAGGTTTTGTATGCTCTCGGTTTTGCTGGACGAGCAACCGGGTGGGCGTGGCATGACGGGACAAGTGATCAGGCGGGTGGGCGGACTGAAGCAATGGCTGGCCGGCGGTGTCCTGGCCCTGGCCGCGCACGCCGTCTTTGCGCAGGTCCCGGGATTGCCCCCCGATGTGGTCAAGGCCTGGAAGGCGAGCAAGCTGCCGGACAGCTCGCTGTCCCTGGTGGTCCAGGAGGTCGGGGGGCCGCGGCTCGTGGCGCTCAACGCGAAGGAAGCCCGCAATCCCGCATCGGTGATGAAACTGGTCACGACCTGGGCGGCGCTGTCCGAGCTGGGCCCCAATTACGTCTGGCGCACCGAATTCATGACGGCGCCCGGCGCGCGTCCCGACGCCAAGGGCGTGCTGGCCGGGCCGCTGTACCTGCGGGCTGGCGGCGATCCCCAATTCCTGATGCAGGACCTGTGGACGCTGCTGCGCGAATTGCGCCTGCGCGGGGTCAAGCAGATCAACGATCTCGTGATCGACCGCAGCATCTTCGGCCAGGTCGCGACCGACCCGGGCGCATTCGACGGCGCGCCCGACCGGGCCTACAACGCCAGCCCGGACGCGCTGATGGTGGGCTTTGGCGCGCTGCGGCTGCTGTTCACGCCGGACCCTGTCGCCAACAAGTGGGTGCCGCTGATTGACCCGCCGCTGCCGGGCCTGAAAATCGAAGGCCAGGTCGAATGGAGCGATGTGCGCTGTCCGGGCCCGCCGGTGGTCACGACCGACCCGCTCATCACCCAGCAGGGCGTCACCATCCGCGTCAACGGCAAGGTGGCCGGTTCCTGCGGCGAATTCAGCCTGTATCGCCTGGCGCTGTCGCAGCCCGAATACGCCACCGAGGTCTTCCGCATGCTCTGGAAGGAGCTGGGCGGCACGTTCAAGGGACAGGTCCGGTCCGGCATGGTGCCGGCCGACGCGGTGGTGCTGGCCTCGCACGACTCGCCCACGCTGGCCGAGGCGATCCGCCAGATCAACAAGCGCAGCAACAACGTCATGGCGCGCACCCTGCTGCTGACGCTGGGCGCCGAGCGGGGCCGCCGTCCGGCCACCGTCGGCAGCAGCGAGGAAGTGGCCAAGCAGCTGCTGGCCAAGCAGGGACTGGATATGCCCGAGCTGGTCATCGACAACGGCGCGGGCTTGTCGCGCGACGCCCGCGTGTCGGCGGACAGCCTGGCGTCGATGCTGACCGTGGCCTGGAATTCGCCGGTGATGCCGGAATACATTTCGTCCTTCGCCATCGCCGGCGTGGACGGCACCGTGCGCCGCCGCCTGAAGGGCAACGGCACGCTCGGCATGGCCCACCTGAAGACCGGCTCGCTGCGCGACGTGCGCTCGATCGCCGGTTACGTGCTGGGGGCCAGCGGCAAGCGCTACGTGGTCGTCAGCATCGTGAACCACGAGCAGGCAGGCGCCGTCCGCGCCTTTGACGACGCCTTGATCTCCTGGCTCGCCGAACAATGAATGTGAGCCCCCACGCCGCGCGCATTTCATGCGCTAGCTGCCCCCCGAGGGGGCTGCCCCGCCTTGGGGCGGCCCGGAGGAAAGGCCCCCACGCCGCGCGCATTTCATGCGCTAGCTGCCCCCCAAGGGGGCTGCCCCGCCTTGGGGCGGCCCGGCGGCGGGGCGGGCTTAAAACGATTACGATCCTCTCGTGTGGCTCGCGAGCGGGCGGCGCAGGTGCGCTGCGCCGCGCCGGGTCCGCCTGAGGCCGAAAGCATTCTGACCAACAAATACTCTGGAGAGTTACGCACATGCCCGTGCACGAAATCCGCCATCCGCTGATCCGCCACAAGCTCGGGATCATGCGGCGCGCCGACCTCAGTACCAAGAGCTTCCGTGAACTGTCGCAGGAAGTGGGCGCGCTGCTGACGTACGAAGCGTCCAAGGACCTGCCGCTGGCGCCCGCCACGGTCGAGGGCTGGTGCGGGCAGGTCGAAGTCGAGAAGATCGCCGGCAAGAAGGTCACCGTGGTGCCCATCCTGCGCGCCGGCATCGGCATGCTGGATGGCGTGCTGAGCCTGATTCCGGGCGCCAAGGTCAGCGTCGTGGGCGTGGCCCGCAATGAAGAGACGCTGGAAGCGCACACCTATCTGGAACGCCTGGTGGGCGAACTCGACCAGCGCCTGGCGCTGATCGTCGATCCGATGCTGGCCACCGGCGGTTCGATGGTTGCCGCCATCGATCTGCTCAAGCGCGCCGGCTGCAAGGAGATCCGCGCGCTGGTGCTGGTGGCGGCGCCCGTGGGCATCGACGCGGTGCTCAACAAGCACCCGGACGTGCATATCTACACGGCGTCCATCGACGAGGGTCTGAATGAGCACGGCTACATCATGCCGGGCCTGGGCGACGCCGGCGACCGCATCTTCGGCACGCAGCAAAAGGGCTGAAGCCCCATGCGGCCGTGCCCGCCAGGGACATCGGCCGTGAAGAACCGGCGCCGCGCCGATGCCGCGCCGGACGGCGGTTCTAGGCCGTCAGCGCCGGCTGCCCCAGATGCTGGCCGAACCAGTGCAATTGGGGCGCCAGGCCGGCGACCTCGCCCACGATCAGCAGGGCGGGAGAGCGGACGGCATGGTCGCGGGCCAGTTCCGGCAGTTGCGCGAGCCGTCCCGACACCACGCGCTGTTCGGGCCGGCTGCCGTTCTCGACCAGCGCGAACGGCGTGTCAGGCGAGCGGCCGTGGCGCAGCAGGCGCTGCGTCAGCAGATCAAGCTGGCCCACCCCCATGTAGAACGCCAAGGTCTGCTTTTCGCGCGCCAGCGCGGGCCAATCCAGGTTGTCTTCGTCTTCGCGGCAATGCGCGGTGATGAGGCGCACCGATTGGGCGTGTTCGCGGTGCGTCAGCGGGATGCCGGCATAGGCCGCACAGGCCAGCGCCGCGGTGATGCCGGGCACCACCTCATAGCGCACCCCATGCGCGCGCAAAAACTCCAGTTCCTCGCCGCCGCGCCCAAAAATGAAGGCGTCGCCGCCCTTGAGCCGCACCACGCGGCGGCCCGCCTGCGCGTATTCCACCAGCAGACCATGGATGCGCGCCTGCGTGGCGTGGTGGTTTTCGCCGGGCAGCTTGCCCACGGGCACGCGTTCGGCGTCGCGCCGGGCCAGCGACATGACCTCGTCGCTGACCAGACGGTCGTAAAGGATGACATCGGCTTCGTTCAGCGCGCGCAAGGCCTTGAGCGTCAAGAGGCCCGGATCGCCCGGCCCCGCGCCCACCAGCACGACGCTGCCCTCGGCGGGCGCAATCGGCGCGGCCAACGCGTCGGCCAGCGCGGCCTCGGCCTGCGCCGGCTGCTGCTGGCGCAGAAAACCCGCCACCGGGCCGTCCAGCAGCCAGTCGTAGAAGAGTCGGCGCGCGCCCAGGTCGGGATGGCTGGCGCGAATGCGCTTGCGGTAGACGGCGGCCAGGCCGGCCAGCTGGCCCAGCGTGTGGTCGAACAGCGACTCGATGCGTTCGCGGATGCGGCGCGCCAGCACGGGCGCCACGCCCGACGACGAAATGGCGACGATGACGGGGGAGCGGTCGACGATGGACGGCACCTGGAAGGACGACAGTTCGGGGTCGTCCACCACGTTGCTGAAAATACGTCGCGCCTCGGCGGCCTGGGACACCGCGGCATTGACCGACCGATCGTCGGTGGCGGCCACCACCAGCCAGACGTCTTGCAGCCAATCGGGGTTGAACGTCCCGGGCAGGTGGCGCACGCGGCCCTCGGACACAAGCGCCGCCAGCGCGGGCGTCAGTGCCGGCGCGCCCACGACCACGTTTGCGCTGGCTTCCAGCAGGGCCAGGGTCTTGCGCTCGGCGACCGCGCCGCCGCCAACAACGAGTACCAGCCGGTCTGTCAGATCGGCAAAAATCGGGAAAAGCTTCATGTATGCCAGCCTCGGGCGCACCCGGCTCAATGTGGGTCGATGATAGGGACGGGCTCTCATCCCCACAACTTTTGATTTCTTTAATTCATATAGCCATAACTTATTTGGCGGCCCGTCAGGCGCTGCCCAGCCATTGGCTCATCTCGACGACCTCGCGGGCGACCTCGCCCAGCCGCTTCTGGCTCTGCATGGCGCGCTCGCGCAGCAGCCGGTGGGCCTCGTCCTCGGTCACGGCGCGCGTCTTCATCAGGATACCCTTGGCTTTTTCCACCCACTGCCGGTCCGCCAGCCGCAGTTGCGCCTCGCGCAATTCCTCGCGCCGGGTTTTTTCCATGGCGAAGCGCTCGATCGCCACGGTCAGCAGGGGTTCGATGCGGGCGGCCGGCACGTCCCCGACCACGTAGGCGGCAACGCCTGCGCGCAAGGCCGTGCGGATGGTTTCGCGATTGCCGTCGTCGGTGAACATCACGACCGGGCGGTCGCTGTGCGAACTGGCCACACAGATGTTCTCCAGCGTGTCGCGGCCGGGGGCATCGCTGTCGATCAGCACCACGTCGGCGGCGGACTGCGCGATGCTGGCGGCCAGGTCCGTGCCGGGCGCCACCTCGGCCACGACGTGCACGCCCGCCGCGGCAAGCGTTTGCCGCAGCGACGCCGCGCGTCCCTCGCCATCGTTGAGCAGCATGACCTTCAACATGAAACACCCCCTGTGCGATGACTGATGCAAGTTCCATGCCATCGTCGCCGCGCGCGGCGCGGGGCGCGCGCGCACGATGGCGGGGCGCGCGCCGCACAGCGATGGTGCGGTGCGGCATCGTACTGCGCACCAAGTTGGCTCCGCCCCTGATTCAGCCCGGCGACGCCAGACCCGCGCGGGTTGGGCGCATCGCAAGCGCTGGCGCGGGCTGCGGCGCGGTTTGCGCAGACCGTCAGAAATCTGGCACGGCGATTGCTTGAGTGAAGTCGGGGCGGCCAACGGCGGTCGCCCGACGCAACGCGCCGCATCACGCGGCCAGGGACAACGACGTTCCGCTGCGCCACTGGATAGAGATCCGTGGCGCGCGGAACGTTTTTTTTTGCCGCCACCCGCAAGGAGCCTCGCATGACGCCTATGACCCGCAGTCCCTCGACCGACGCCGCCCGCGCCGACATGACCGCCAATGCCGGCCGCCGCAAATGGCTCAGCGGCACGGCGCGCGCGGTGGCTGGCGCCGGTCTGCTTTCATTGGTCGACCCGCTGGTGCGCGCCGGCGCGTGGGCGGCGGGCACCGACGCGCCGGAAAAGACCGAGGTGAAGATCGGCTTCATCCCGCTGACCGACTGCGCATCGGTGGTGATGGCGTCGGTGCTGGGTATCGACAAGAAATACGGCGTCAAGATCACGCCCTCCAAGGAAGCCTCGTGGGCCGCCGTGCGCGACAAGCTCATGAACGGCGAGCTGGACATGGCGCACGTGCTGTATGGCCTGGTCTACGGCGTGCACCTGGGCATCGGCGGACCGAAGAAGGACATGGCCGTGCTGATGAGCCTGAACCAGAACGGACAGGCCATCACCCTATCGAACAAGCTGCTGGAAGCCGGGGCGCGCGACGGCGAATCGCTCGCCAAGCTGATGGCCGCGGACAAGCGCGAATACACGTTCGCGCAGACCTTTCCGACCGGCACGCACGCGATGTGGCTGTATTACTGGCTGGCGGCACATGGCATCAATCCCATGAAGGACGCCAAGGTGATCACCGTGCCGCCGCCGCAGATGGTGGCCAACATGCGGGTGGGCAACATGGATGGCTACTGCGTGGGCGAGCCGTGGGGCGCGCGCGCCATCATGGACAAGATCGGCTTCACCACGGTGACGTCGCAGGGCATCTGGACGGACCATCCCGAGAAGGTCCTGGGCGCCAGCGCCGATTTCGTGAACCGCAACCCGAACACCGCGCGCGCCGTCACGGCCGCGATCCTGGAAGCCGGCAAGTGGATCGACGCGTCGCCCGAAAACCGCCGCAAGACGGCCGAGACCATCGCCGCCAAGTCCTACGTCAACACGGACGCCAGCGGCATCGTGGACCGCATGCTGGGGCAGTACGACGACGGCCTGGGCAAGAAATGGTCGGACGCGCACGCCATGCGCTTTTACGCCGACGGCGCCGCCAACTTTCCGTACCTGAGCGACGGTATGTGGTTCCTGACGCAGCACAAGCGCTGGGGCTTGCTCAAGGAACACCCGGACTACCAGGCGGTCGCCACGCAGATCAACCGCATCGACCTCTACAAGCAGGCGGCGCAGGCCGCGGGCGTGGCGCTGCCTGCCAGTGAATCGCGCACGTCCACGCTGATCGACGGCGTGGTGTGGGACGGCAGCAATCCCGCGGCCTATGCCGACGGTTTCAAGGTCAAGGCCTAACGGCCGCTACGAGAAGGGGACTGGCGATGTCTACCGTAACGATGACAAGCCGCGGCACCGAATTTGCCGCGCTGTGGCGGGAACGCCTGGAATCGGCGTTGAAGGCCGTGGTGGGGCCGGTTGCCGGCTTTGCGCTCTTTGTGCTGGTCTGGCAGGTGGTGGCGATGCGCATCCCGGAGATTCCGACGCCCGGGGTCACGTGGCATGCGGCCGTGGAACTGTTCGCCGATCCGTTCTATGACAACGGCCCGAACGACAAGGGCATCGGCTGGAACCTGCTGGCCTCGCTGGAACGCGTGGCGGCGGGATTCGGGCTGGCGGCGCTGGTCGGCATCCCCGTGGGCTTTGCGATCGGCCGCTACGCCGCGGTGCGCGCGATGTTCTCGCCCATCGTCAGCCTGTTGCGGCCCGTGTCGCCGCTGGCGTGGCTGCCGCTTGGGCTGCTGCTGTTCAAGGCGGCCAATCCAGCCGCGATCTGGGCCATCTTCATCTGTTCGATCTGGCCGATGATCATCAACACCGCGGTGGGCGTGTCGCGCGTGCCGCAGGATTACCTGAACGTGGCGCGCGTGCTGAACCTGTCCGAATGGAAGGTCACGACCAAGGTGCTCTTGCCCGCGGTGCTGCCCTACATGCTGACCGGCGTGCGGCTGTCCATCGGCACCGCATGGCTGGTGATCGTGGCCGCCGAAATGCTGACGGGCGGCACGGGCATCGGCTTCTGGTTGTGGGACGAGTGGAACAACCTGAAGGTCGAGCACATCGTCATCGCCATTTTCGTGATCGGCATCGTGGGGCTGCTGCTGGAGACCCTGCTGGTCGCGCTGGCCCGCCGTTTCACCTACACCGAGGAATAGCGCCATGAAGAAATTCGTACGCATCGAGCGCGTGGGACAGACCTTTGACACCCGCAAGGGCGCCTTCGTGGCGCTGCGCGACATCGACCTGACGGTCGAGCAGGGCGAGTTCATCACGCTGATCGGCCACTCCGGCTGCGGCAAGTCCACCCTGCTCAACCTGATCGCCGGCCTGACCCGGCCGACGAGCGGCGTGCTGCTGTGCGCCGAACGCGAGATCACCGGCCCGGGTCCGGACCGGGCGGTGGTGTTCCAGAACCATTCGCTGCTGCCTTGGCTGACGTGTTTCCAGAACGTGCACCTGGCGGTCGAGCGGGTGTTCGGCGCCACGGAAAAGCGCGCCCAGCTGGCCGAGCGCACGCGCGCCGCCCTGGACTTGGTGGGCCTGCTGCCGGCGCAGAACAAGCTGCCGCGCGAGATCTCCGGCGGCATGAAGCAGCGCGTGGGCATCGCGCGCGCGCTGGCGATCGAACCCGGCGTGCTGCTGATGGACGAGCCGTTCGGCGCGCTGGATGCGCTGACGCGCGCGCATCTGCAGGACGAGCTGCTCAAGATCGTGGCCAAGACCCGCACGACCACCATCATGGTCACGCACGATGTGGACGAGGCCGTGCTGCTGTCGGACCGCATCGTCATGCTGACCAATGGCCCGGCCGCGACCATCGGCGAGATCCTGCCGGTGCCGCTGCCCCGGCCGCGCGACCGCGTGCGGCTGGCCAACGATCCGACGTACCTGGCTTGCCGCGCGGGCGTGGTGGACTTCCTGCATCGCCGGCACGGCAATCCCGAGCGTTCCCAGACCGCGGTCCAGGCCAACGCCGCGCTTGCCGTCGTGGCCGCGCCGTTGCAGGAAGCCGGCGCAGCAGCGGCGCGCGCCGCCGCGTAAGGGGGCGGTCATGCAAGCCAGACAGAAGCTGGTCGTGGTCGGCAACGGCATGGCCGGCATCCGGACCGTGGAGGAGCTGCTCAAGCTCGCGCCCGATCTTTACGACATCACGGTGTTCGGCGCCGAGCCCCACACCAACTACAACCGCATCCTGCTGTCGCCGGTATTGACCGGCGAGCGCACGCTGCAGGACATCGTGCTGAACGACGAGGCTTGGTATGCCAGCCACGGCATCCGCCTGCGGCGCCAGTGCACGGTGACCGGCATCGACCGCGCGCGGCGGATGGTCGTGGCCGACGACGGCACCCGCACGCCTTACGACCGGCTGTTGCTGGCCACCGGGTCCAAGCCTTTCATCCTGCCGGTGCCGGGTCACGACCTGGCGGGCGTGGTGGCGTTTCGCGACATTGGCGACGTCAACCTGATGATCGACGCCGCCTCGCGATACCGCCACGCCGTGGTGATCGGGGGCGGCTTGCTGGGGCTTGAGGCCGCCAACGGCCTGGCGGCGCGTGGGATGGCCGTGTCGGTGGTGCATCTGGGCGCGGCGTTGCTGGACCGCCAACTGGACGGCGAGGCCGCCGCGCTGCTGCGCGAAAGCCTGGAGGCCCGCGGCCTGACGTTCCTGCTTCAGCACCAGACCGAGGCGATCCTCGGCGGGCCGGACGGGCGCGTGCGCGCGGTGCGCTTCGCGGATGGCTCCGAAGTCTCCGCCGACCTGGTGGTGATGGCCGCGGGCGTGCGACCCAACACCGAGCTGGCGCAACGCTGCGGCCTGCATGTGGATCGCGGCGTCGTGGTCAGCGACACCTTGCAGACGTTCGACCCCCGCATCTACGCGGTGGGCGAATGCGTCAGCCATCGCGGCACGGCATACGGCCTGGTGGCGCCGCTTTTCGAGCAGGCCAAGGTCGCGGCCAATCACCTTGCGCAACATGGCATCGGCCGATACGAAGGCAGCGTCACGTCGACCAAGCTCAAGGTCACCGGCATCGACCTGTTTTCCGCGGGCGATTTCGCGGGCGGCGCGCAGACCGAGACCATCACGCTGGCCGACATGCCGGGCGGCGTCTACAAGAAGCTAGTGATACAGAACGACCGGCTGGTGGGCGCCTGCCTGTACGGCGATACGGCGGACAGCGCGTGGTACATGCGGCTCATCCGTGAAGGAGCCGGCATCGGCGTGCTGCGCGAGCAGCTCATGCTTGGCGAAGGCGCGGCAAGGGAGTAGGACATGGACATGCCGATGGCGCGACGGATTGAAATCGTCAGTGAGGCGGCGCATGAGGTCGCGTCCATCTGCTGCTATTGCGGCACGGGCTGCGGGGTGCGCGTGCAGGTGCGCGGCGGCGCGGTGGCGGGCGTGCGCGGCGACGACTCGCATCCGGCGAATCGCGGGCGCCTGTGCAGCAAGGGCCTGGCGCTTGGCGACACCGTGCGGCGCGATGGCGCGCGCGTGCTGTCGGCGCAATGGCGCGAGGCCCGTGGCGAGCCGCTGCGGGAAATCGGGCTGACGCCCGCGCTGGACATGGCCGCGGACCGGCTGGCAGAAGCGATCGCCAAGCATGGGCCCGATTCGGTGGGCTTTTATCTGTCGGGCCAGTTGCTGACGGAAGACTACGCGGTCTTCAACAAGTTGGCGCGCGCGCTGGCGGGCACCAACAACATCGACACCAATTCCCGGCTCTGCATGTCGAGCGCGGTGTCGGGCTACAAGCGCACGCTGGGCGCGGACGCGCCGCCCGCCTGCTATGAAGACCTGGAGCTGGCCGACACGGTGCTGATCGCCGGGTCCAACATGGCCTACGCGCATCCGGTGCTGTTCCGGCGGCTGGAAGCCGCACGCGCGCAGCGTCCGGACATGAAGGTGATCGTGGCCGATCCGCGCCGCACGGACACGGCCGCGTTTGCCGACCTGCATCTGCCGATTGCGCCGGGGTCGGACGTGGCGCTCTTCAATGCCATGCTGCACGTGATGCTGCGCGAAGGCTTGGCCGACGAGGACTACATTGCGCGCCATACGGAGGGCTTCGAGGCGCTGCGGGCGCGCGTGCAGACCGTCACGCCCGAGGCGGCGCAACGCCTCTGCGGCGTGCCGGCAGACGACATCGTCCGGGCTGCGCGCTGGTTCGGCCAGGCGGGCGCGGCGTTGTCGCTGTACACGATGGGCTTGAACCAGTCGGTCGCGGGCACCGACAAGAACGCGGCGCTGATTCACCTGCATCTGGCCACGGGGCAGATCGGGCGTCCCGGCGCGGGGCCGTTTTCGCTGACCGGACAGCCCAATGCCATGGGCGGCCGAGAGGCCGGCGGCATGGCGACGCTGCTGCCGGGCCATCGCGATCCGGCGTCCGCCGCGCACCGCGCCGAGGTCGCGCGGCTGTGGGGGGTGGACAGCCTGCCCGACGTGCCGGGCGCCACGGCGCTCGATATGTTTGACGCGGTGGCGGACGGGCGCATCAAGGTCCTGTGGATTGCCGCGACCAACCCGGCGCAGTCGCTGCCCGATCAGGCGCGCGTGCGGGCCGCGTTGGCGCGCGCCGAATTCGTGATCGTGCAGGAGGCGTATGCCGGCACCGAGACGCTGGCCCATGCCGACCTGGTGTTGCCGGCGGCGACCTGGCCCGAGAAGTCCGGCACCGTGACCAATTCCGAACGGCGCATCAGCCGGGTCCGCGCGGCGATCGCGCCGCCCGGCGACGCGCAGCCGGACTGGCGGCTGGCGCAGGCGGTCGCCCTACGGCTGGCCTCGCGCATCGCGCCGCACAAGACGGTCCTCTTCGACTATCGCGATGAAAGCGAGGTCTTTGCCGAACACGCGCGCATGACCGCCGGCCGGGACCTGGACTACAGCACGCTGGACTACGCCGCTCTGGAAGCGGGCGGACCGCAGCAGTGGCCGTATCGCGCCGGACAGGGCACGCCGCGCCTCTATGCCGACGGCGTCTTTCCCACGGCGAGCGGCCGGGCCCGATTCTGCGACGTGTCGTGGCGGCCGACGGCCGAAACGGTCTCGGAAGACTATCCGCTGCAGCTCACCACCGGCCGGTTGCGCGATCACTGGCACACCATGGCGCGCACCTCGCTTGCCCGGGCGCTGATCCAGCACGTCGAGGAGCCCTGGGTGTCGCTGCATCCGGACGACATGCGCCGCCTTGGCCTTGCGGCCGGCGACCTGGCCCGGCTGGACTCGCGGCGCGGCGGTCTGGTGCTGCCGGTGCAGGCGGACGACACGCTGCGGCCGGGGCACGCTTTTGTGCCGATGCACTGGGGCAGCGCCTTCTTGGCCGGGTTGGGCGTGAACGCCCTGACCAATCCTGCGTCCGATCCCGTCTCGCGCCAGCCGGAGCTCAAGTTCACGGCATTACGCGCGGAACCGGCCGGGCTTGCGTGGCAGGCCGCGGCCTGGCGGCAGGGCGACGCCGTGGCGTTGCGGGCCCGGCTTGCGCCGTGGCTGCGCCGTTTCGACTACGCCGTCGTGCTGCCGGCGGGCGCCGGGGGCGTGCGGCTACGGCTGGCGAGCCGCGTCGTGCCGGATGCCGCCGTGCTGCATGAGCTGGCCGACGCGCTGGACCTGCGGCGCCCGGAGGTCGCGTACGACGATCCCGCGCGCGGCTGCCTGCGCCGTGTCGCGGCCGGGCAGGGCGTGTTGCGCGCCTTTTTGCTGACGGGCGACCTGCGCGCGCAAGAAGCGTTGCTGGCCTGGGCGGCAGGCGGTGAGGCGCCCGCAAGCGCCGCGGCGCTGCTGATGGGACGCGTCGCGGGCGCGGCGCGCTCCCGGACGGTTTGCGTCTGCAACGGCGTGAGCGAAGCGGCCATCCTGAAGGGCATCGAGCAGGGTTGCGATCTGGCGGCGCTGAAGGACACGCTGGGCTGCGGTACCGGTTGCGGCTCGTGTGTGCCGGAGATCAGGTCGCTGATGACGCGCGCCCCGGCGGCGGCGCTTGCGTGACGACACGTTCGGACATACGCCGCGCGCGGCAACCGGTGTAGTATCAAGCCAGCCGTCCCTCAAGGCGGGGACGGCATTTTCCGTTTTCTGGAGTGGCTTGTGACGACGATGCGAAAAATGGCATCCCTGGTTCTAGCGGCCGGCGCGTTGGGCGCGGCCGCCTCGGTGCAGGCCGGCGTGTGCGACGCGCAATTCATGCACGACGGCGGCGCGGTCCAACTGACCGGCACGGGCAATCTGGCGCTGGGCGCCGACCTGACTTTTGCCGAGGTTACAAAAAGCAATGGCGACAACTGCCGCGCGCGCGTGCAGGGCCTGGCCACGTTCAGCTACGCAGGCCTGCCGCCCGGCAAATCCAAGCTCGATTACCTGATGACGGTCAAGGGCGGCCAGGCCACCTTCCTGCGCTACGCCACCGCCGGCGAAGCGCCCAAACCCTCGGAAGGCCAGTTCGACCTGCGCATGCTCGGCCTCTTTGCCTACGACGGCAAACTGGCTTCGGGTCAGAAGCTGCCCGGCTCGTCGTTTCGCCTGAAGATCGGCAAGGAAGCGCCCGTTGGCGGCCAGCCCAGCACCACGGTGCGCATCGGCGAAAAAACCGTCGGCCAAAAGACTGCGCTGACCACGGCGCTGGGCAAGCAGTCCTGCCACCCGATCACCTATACCCGCAATTCGGATCCCACGATGGCCACGTTCCAGGGCCTGACCATTCCCATTCCCGGCATGAACACGACGGTCACGGACTGGTATTGCCCGGCCGTGAATCTGGTGATGAAGCAGGACATCGACCAGGGCGGCGTGAAGTCCGCCGTTGAGATTACGCAGATCAAGTAGCACCCGGTAGCAAGCGGGCGTTTGCGCCCGCTTGGCCGCTGGTATCATCGTCTCGTCATGGACACACAACAGGAGCTCAGAAAATGGCAACGAGAAAATCCGAAGACGTCGCAAAAGAAAAACTGATCGACAGTGTCAAGACCAGCCTGAACGACGCCGAAAGCCTGCTGCGCGAAGCCGCCAGCAGCACCGGCGACAAGGCCAACGAACTGCGCGACCGCGCCCTGACGTCGCTGCGGCGCACGCGTGAGGCGCTGTACGAAGCGCAGGATGCCGTTCTCGAACGCGGCCGCAAGGCTGCCCGCGCGACGGATGACTACGTGCACGACAATCCCTGGCAAGCCATCGGGGTGGCAGGCGTGACCGGCCTGCTGCTCGGCTTGCTGATCAGCCGCCGCTGACAGGGCAGGATGTCCGGGCGGCAGGCACGGCGACACGCCGCTGCCTGCCGCCCGGCGTTCTTTCAGCCATGGGTCTAAGAAAAACTGTATTCGGTGTTGCCTCCAGCCTGGTCGGGCTGATGCGCACGCGGTTGGAGCTGCTGGCTCTTGAAGCCGCGGACGAAAAGGCGCGCCTGCTCAAGCTGCTGGGCCTGGCGTTTGCGGCCCTGCTATTTCTGACGCTGGCGGTGCTGGTGGCCACCATCACCATCGCCGTGGCGTTCTGGCCCACGGAAGACCGCTATCTGGCCCTTGGCCTGCTGGCGGGGTTCTATGGTGTTGCTGGCGTGGTGCTGCTGCTGGTGGTGCGCCACGGACTCGTCTACGGACCGGCGCCGTTTTCGGCCACGCTCGAAGAGCTGGGCCGCGATGCGGAGTTGCTGGACAGGGTGCGCGAAGCCCAAGCCGACGACGAGACGGCGGTGCGCCGGCGCGAGGGGTTCTGAGTCATGCACAAACGATCTCCCACCGTCGACCGCGCCGTGCGCATCGAACTCTTGCGCGCCCGCGCGGCAATCGAGCGCGAGTCGCTGGCGCAGAACATCGTGTCGGCCGGGCGCAGGCTGGAACCCAGCGCGCTCATCCGCGGCATGCTGCCGGGCCTGGCATCGGGCGGCGCGTCCCGCTGGGCCTTGCAGGCCATCACGCTGGCGCGGCGCTATCCCATCATCAGTTCGTCGCTGTCCGCCATGTTCATGCGTGGCGGCAAGCGCGGCAAACTGCTCAAACTTGCCGGCGGCGCGTTCGTGGGCTGGCAGATCCTGAAGGCCGTGCGCGGCATGCGCCAGGATGATGATCCGGAACGCGATTGAACTGACGCCAGCTGAAAAGACAAAGCCCCGTTGACGGGGCTTTGTTATTTGCGCGCGGTGCAGTTGGCTACAGCCCCAACTGCCCCCACATGTCGTCCACGCGTTTCTTGACGTCGGCGTCCATCGTGATGGGCGTGCCCCATTCCCGGTTGGTTTCGCCCGGCCACTTGTTGGTGGCGTCCAGACCCATCTTGCCGCCCAGGCCGGACACCGGCGAGGCGAAATCCAGATAGTCGATCGGCGTGTTCTCCACCAGCAGCGTGTCGCGCACCGGGTCCATGCGGGTGGTCATCGCCCAGACCACTTCCTTCCAGTCGCGCGGGTTGATGTCTTCGTCCACCACCACGATGAACTTGGTGTACATGAACTGGCGCAGGATGCTCCACAGGCCGAACATGACGCGCTTGGCGTGGCCCGCGTATTGTTTGCGGATCGACACCACGGCCAGGCGGTAGCTGCAGCCTTCGGGCGGCAGATAGAAGTCCACGATTTCCGGCAGCTGGCGGCGCAGCAGCGGCACGAAGACCTCGTTCAACGCCACGCCCAGCACGGCGGGCTCGTCGGGCGGCTTGCCGGTGTAGGTGGAGTGATAGATGGGATTGCGGCGCATCGTGATGCGCTCGACCGTGAAGACCGGGAACCAATCCTGCTCGTTGTAGTAACCGGTATGGTCACCGTACGGGCCTTCCAGCGCCATTTCGTAGCCGGTGTCGGGCGGCGGATTGACGCCTTCGGGGACGACGGGCTTGTTGGCGCGCGGGTCCGAGGAGGGCAGCAGATGGCCTTCCAGCACGATCTCGGCCCAGGCCGGCACGGACAGGTTGCTGCCCAGCGCCTGCGCGACTTCGGTGCGCGAGCCGCGCAGCAGACCTGCGAACTGGTATTCGGACAGGCTGTCCGGCACCGGCGTGACGGCGCCCAGCGTGGTGGCCGGATCGGCGCCCAGCGCCACTGCGATGGGGAAGGGCGTGCCGGGGTTGGCGATCGCGTGGTCGCGGAAATCCAGCGCGCCGCCGCGATGCGACAGCCAGCGCATGATGAGCTTGTTCGGCCCCAGCAGCTGCTGGCGGTAGATGCCCAGGTTCTGGCGCTTGGCATTGGGGCCGCGCGTGATCACCAGGCCCCAGGTCAAGAGCGGCGCCACGTCGCCCGGCCAGCAGGTCTGGATGGGCAGGCGCGTCAAGTCCACGTCCTTGCCTTCCCAGACGATTTCCTGGCAGGCGGGGCTCTTGACGTTCTTGGGGCTCATGTCCCACAGCGCGGACTTCAGCATCGACACCTTGGCCAGCGCATCGCGCAGGCCCTTGGGCGCTTCGGGCTCGCGCAGCGAGGCCAGCAGCTCTCCGATGTCGCGCAGCGCGCTGACGTCGTCGGCGCCCATACCGCGCGCCACGCGCGCGGGGGTGCCGAACAGATTGGCCAGCACCGGCATCTGCGCGGGCTGGCCATTGTGGCGGGCGTTTTCGAACAGCAGGGCGGGGCCTTCGGCCCGCAGCACGCGGTCGGAAATCTCCGTCATTTCAAGCTGCGTCGACACCGGCGCAGCAATGCGTTTGAGCTCGCCCATGCGTTCAAGTTGGGCGATGAAGTCTCTAAGGTCGCGGTATTTCACTACAGATCCCAGCGATTTGGTTACATTTCAGGTTCAAAGAGAGGTTAACATTGACTCCCTCTTTTTTACGCAGGAGGTTTTATGCCCGATGCGTCAGTGGCCAGCCTGTTCAGGAACATGGCCCAAGGAGTGCACCAATATCTTGCCGAATCCCTGCGCATTTGCTCTGTCTATCTGGGCATTGCGGTCATTGTGACGGTAAGCATGGGATTCGCCCTGCCTGGTTTGCGCGACCAGGCATTGCAAGTGCACAAAGCCTTGTTGACCGCCCTCGCGCCTTCATCCATGCAGGCCAGCTCCGAATCCGAAGCCGGCTCCGAACTGGGTGCCGACACGTCGTCGGCAATTGCCATGGCCGTACCCGCCGCCCCTATCAGCAACGCCACCGGCATGCTGGGACCGGCCCGACTCGCGCCGCCCGCGCCCAAGAAGACCGCTTCGGCGGCCACGGGGCCACAGGCGGAGGCACTGCGCAACTATATCTCGCGCAAATACAAGGTCGCGTATGACGCGACCGGCCCGCTGTTGAACACCGTGTACAAGGTCAGCCGCGAAAAGCAGCTTGATCCCTTGCTGGTCCTGGCCGTGATCGCCATCGAATCGCGCTACAACCCCCTGGCCGAAAGCCACGTGGGCGCGCAGGGCCTGATGCAGGTCATGACCAGCGTGCACCAGGACAAGTTCGACGCGGTCGGCAAGAACCCGCTCGACCCGGTTGCCAACATCGGCGTGGGCGCCACGATCCTGCGCGACTGCATCAACCGCCGCGGTTCCGTGGACGGCGGCCTGGCGTGTTACGTGGGGTCCACCGGTCCGGACGACAACGGCTACGGGGCAAAGGTGCAGGCGGAACGCCGCCGCCTGGCGCTCGCCTCGGGCATCGCGCTGGCGCGCGACTGATCCTGCGTCCTGCTCCGGCAACAGGCGCGCCCCATTGGGGCGCGCTTTATTTCGTCCGGTCAGCGTTGCAGCAGCACGCCCATCCGGGCCACCGCCTCTTCCAGGCGATCCAGTCCGGTGGCGTAGGAAAAACGCATGGTGTGGGCGGCGTGCGCCGGTCCGAAGTCCAGGCCCGGCACCGCGGCCACGCCCGCTTCCAGCAACAGGCGTTGCGAGAACGCGGCGCTGTCCATGCCCAGGCTGCTGATATCCGCATAGATATAGAAGGCGCCATCCGGCTTGACCGGCACGTCGATGCCCAGGCGTTCGAATTGCGGCAGCAGGTAGTCGCGGCGCTGCTTGAATGCCTCGCGCCGGTGCTCGAAGATCTTCAGCGCGGCGGGAGTAAAGCAGGCGAGCGCGGCGTGCTGGGCCAGCGTGGGCGCGCAGATCGCCAGGCTGGAGGCAATCTTTTCCACCGGCGCGACCATGTCGTCCGGCACGATCATCCAGCCCAGGCGCCAGCCGGTCATGTGGAAGTACTTGGAAAAGCTGTTGATGACGATGACGTCGTCGTCCAGCGTCAGGGCCGAGCGGGGCTGGCCGTCGTACGACAGCCCCAGATAGATTTCGTCGACGATGGCAAAGCCGTCGCGGGCACGCACCTGCGCCAGCAGCTCGGCCAGTTCGCCGTGGGCGATCGAGGTGCCGGTGGGATTGCTGGGCGAGGCCACCATCACGCCCTGCGTGGCCGGCGTCCAGTGGCGCGCGACGTCGTCGGCGGACAACTGGAAGCGCTTGTCGGCCGTGCTGGGAATCAGGCGGGGCACGCCGCCCGCGGCCAGCACGAAATTGCTGTTGGCGGGATAGGACGGATCGGGCATCAGCACCTCGCCGCCCGTGTTGACCAGCGCCGCGCAAGCCAGCGTCAGGGCGCCGGAGGCGCCCGCGGTGACGATGACGCGGCGTGGATCGATGGCGGCGCCGAACTGGTCGCGGTAGAACTGCGCGATGGCTTCGCGCAGCGGGGCGATCCCCGCGCCCGGACTGTAGCCGCTCAGGCCTGCGCGCGCGGCACGGTCCAGCGCTTCCACGACCTGAGGGGGCGCGGTAAAGTCCGGTTCGCCGATGCCCAGGCTGATAATGTCTCTTCCGGCCGCCTGCAGCGCCTGCGCCTGCTTGAACAGTTCCATCACCTGGAATGTCAGGAAATCGTGAGTGCGGGTGGCAAGGCGGGGCATCGGAATCTCGAAAGCGTCATCTAGCAAAAAAGGAATTGTAGTCATGCAGCCATCCCGGCGCGCCTTCCTCCTGGGACGTCGGCCCGTCCAGACGCCGTGGGCGGCCTTCGTGCAACGCCTGGCGCTGGTGTGCCAGGGCAAGGTCCGCAATCTGGGCGAGGGCGGCGCAGACGGCACGTGCGCCGTCTTGACGCCCGTTCGCGACGCCGACGTCGTGCAGGCCCGCGAATTGTGCGCCGAATACCGGGTCGTCCTGGAACTGGAGGGCGCGGCGGGACCGTTCGCGCCCTCGGCCCGGCCTCGCCTGCGGGTCGATCCCGTGCTGCTGACCGGGTTGACGCGGCTGGCGGGCGACACGCCTCGCTGGCACGCGCAGCCGGGCGTGACCTTGGCCGAGCTGGCCAGCGCCGGCCTGCGGCAATTTGCCGGACTGCCGGGCGACCTGACGCTGGCTCAATGGGTGGCGGCGCCGGCTGCCTGGCCGGCGGGCCATTGCGCGGCCTCGGGCTTGGCGGCGGCGGACGTGCTGCTGGCCGATGGCGTCGAGGAAACGCTGGGGGCGTTTGGCGAGGCAGATGTCCAGCCGCTGCGCTCGGCCACCGTCCAGCGCCTGGTGCCCGCGCTGTTCCAGCTGGCCTCCGGCGGCGACGCGTTCGCCACCAATGACGGCTATCACTGGCTGGGCCGCTACCGGCTGGATGCGCTCAAGCCCGAGGCGCCGGCCACCGTCAATCTGGCGCAATTGCTGTTGGGCCACGGTGGCACGCTCGCCTGGTTGCAAGGCGCGATGTTGACCGACGTGCCGCCTGGCAACGACGTTCAGGCGGCGGACGAGCCCGCTTCCCGCCCCGGGCCGGCGGCCCCTGGGCTGGCCACTGTCCGGCTGGACGGACGGGTCAAGACGTTGTTCGATCCGGACGGCTGCTTCCCGGAATTCCAGTGGCCGGACGTCTGAAAAACGTTCAGCTTACTGTAAGATTTCGGCGCTCGACCTCAAGAAAGCGCGAGGCCCGCGTATCGCGCCGCCCGGCATGGGAATAGAATTCCTCCCTCTTTCGTGTCACACACTCTAGCCAGTAGCCGCCCTATGGATGCCAACCTTCGCAAAGCCGCCCTTGAATATCACGAGCACGGGCGCCCCGGCAAAATCTCGGTCACGCCGACCAAGCAACTGACGAACCAGCGCGATCTGGCGCTGGCGTATTCGCCCGGCGTCGCGGCGGCCTGTGAGGAAATCGTGGCCGACCCGGCCAACGTGTACCGCTACACCGCCCGCGGCAATCTGGTGGGCGTCATCACCAACGGCACCGCGGTGCTGGGCCTGGGCAACATCGGCGCGCTGGCCTCCAAGCCGGTCATGGAAGGCAAGGCCGTGCTGTTCAAGAAGTTCGCCGGCCTGGATGTCTTTGACATCGAAATCAACGAAACCGACCCGGACAAGCTGGTCGAGATCATCGCCGGCCTGGAAGCCACCTTCGGCGGCATCAACCTTGAAGACATCAAGGCGCCGGAATGCTTTACCGTCGAACGCAAGCTGCGCGAGCGCATGAACATTCCGGTCTTTCACGACGACCAGCACGGCACGGCGATCTGCGTGTCGGCGGCCTTCATCAACGGCCTGAAGGTCGTGGGCAAGGACATCAAGCAGGTGAAGGTCGTCACGTCCGGCGCGGGCGCTGCGGCGCTGGCGTGCCTGGACCTGATGGTGGACCTGGGCCTGCCGCTGGAAAACATCTGGGTGACCGACATCGAAGGCGTAGTCTATGAAGGCCGCACTACGCTGATGGACCCGGACAAGGCGCGCTTTGCGCAAAAGACCGACGCCCGCAAGCTGGCCGAAGTGATCCAGGACGCCGACGTGTTCCTGGGCCTGTCGGCCGGCGGCGTACTCAAGCCGGAAATGGTGGCCGCCATGGGCCCGCGTCCGCTGATCCTGGCGCTGGCCAACCCCACGCCGGAAATCCTGCCGGAAGTGGCGCACGGCGTGCGCGACGACGTGGTGATGGCCACGGGCCGGTCGGATTACCCGAACCAGGTCAACAACGTGCTGTGCTTTCCGTACATCTTCCGCGGCGCGCTGGACGTGGGCGCCACGACCATCACGCGCGAGATGGAAATGGCGGCGGTGCATGCCATTGCCGACCTGGCCGAAGAAGAGCAGAACGAAGTCGTGGCCGCGGCCTACGGCACGTTCGACATTTCGTTCGGCCCCGAATACCTGATCCCCAAGCCGTTCGATCCGCGCCTCATCGTGCGCATCGCGCCGGCGGTGGCCAAGGCCGCGATGGAAGGCGGCGTCGCCACCCGTCCGCTGGCCGACCTGGAAGCCTACGAGGAACAGCTGCAGCAGTTCGTGTACCACTCCGGCGCGTTCATGAAGCCGCTGTTCTCGGCGGCCAAGCGCATCGTGCGCGAAGGCGGGCCCGCCCGCATCGTGTTCGCCGAAGGCGAAGACGAGCGCGTGCTGCGCGCCGTGCAGGTGGTGGTGGATGAGGGCCTGGCCCGTCCGATCCTGGTGGGCCGCCCTTCGGTGCTCTTGACCCGCATCGAAAAGCTGGGCCTTCGCCTGCGCCTGGGCGAGGACGTCGAAGTCACCAACCCCGAATACGACGAGCGCTTCCACCAATACTGGACGACGTATTGGGAACGCATGTGCCGCCGTGGCATCACCAAGGAAATGGCGCGTGTGGAAATGCGCCGCCGCATGACGCTGATCGGCGCAATGATGGTGCACCTGGGCGATGCCGACGGCATGGTCTGCGGGTCCGTCGGCGCGTATCACGACCACCTGCGTTTCGTGGACGAAGTGATCGGCCGCCGTCCCGGCCACAACGTGTACGCCGCCATGAACATCCTGCTGCTCAACGAGCGCACGGTGGTGCTGGTGGATACGCACGTGAACGACGAACCGACGGCCGAGCAAATCGCCGAATTCACCGTGGCCGCCGCGCGCGAGATGCGCCGCATGTACCTGGCGCCCAAGGCCGCGCTGCTGTCGCGCAGCAATTTCGGATCGGGCAGTTCGGCATCGGGCGCCAAGATGCGCCGCGCGCTGGAGCTGGTGCGCCAGATGGATCCCGACCTGGAAATCGACGGCGAGATGCACGGCGACTGCGCGCTGGACGAGGCGCTGCGCATGCGCATCCTGCCGTCCTCCACGCTCAAGGGCGAAGCCAACCTGCTGGTGTGTCCGAACGTGGACTCGGGCAACATCGCGTACAACCTGCTCAAGACGGCCGCGGGCGGCAACGTGGCGGTGGGGCCGTTCCTGCTGGGCGCCAACGCGCCCGTGCACATTCTGACCTCCAGCTCCACCGTGCGCCGCATCGTCAACATGACCGCGATGACGGTGGTCGATGTCAATACACCGCGTTGAAGTCAAGCCGGCCGGCGGGTCGTGCCCGCGCACGCCCACCGGCCTGGTCCTGACGGGCGGCGGCGCACGCGCCGCGTACCAGGTGGGGGTGCTCAGCGCCATCATGGAGCTGCTGGACCCCGACTGGCACTCCCGTTTTCAGAACCCCTTCGACATCATCTGCGGCACCTCGGCCGGCGCGATCAACGCCGCCGCGCTGGCCTGCCGCGCCGACCGGCCGCATCTGGGTGTGCGGCGCATCCGCCGCCTGTGGTCGTCGCTGAACACCGACATGATCTACCGGGCCGACGCGCCGGGCCTCATCCGCACCGGCGTGCGATGGCTGGGCCTCTTGTCGCTGGGCTGGATGTATTCAGGCCTGACGCGCAAGCGCCCGCACTCGCTGCTGGACAATGCCCCCATGCAAGGGCTGCTGGAGCGGGTGCTCGACTTTCACAACCTGCGCGCCAACCTGGAAGGCGGGTCGCTGTCCGCGCTGGCCATCACCGCGTCGGGCTACACCAGCGGCGAGCACCTGACGTTCTATCAGGCGCACACCCCCATCGAGCCCTGGCACCGCTACCTGCGGCTGGCGATCCCCACGCCCATCGGCATCGAGCACCTGATGGCGTCGTCGGCCATTCCCTTCGTCTTTCCGGCGCGTCAGGTGCAGGTTCACGGCAAGGGCGAATGGTGCGGCGACGGCTCGATGCGCCAGCTGGCGCCGATCAGTCCGGCGATCCACCTGGGCGCGCACCGAGTGCTGGTGATCGGCACCGGCTACCGCGACGACACCCATCCGGAAAATCGCGAGGATTCGCCCCCGTATCCGTCGCTGGCGCAGGTGGGCGGACATGCGTTGTCCAGCATCTTCCTTGACGGCCTGTCGGCGGATGTCGAGCGCCTGGAACGCATCAACTACCTGATGGACCACGCGGACCCGAAGGGCGTGCCGCCCGCCGTGCGCCGCATCGAGGTGCTGACCATCACCCCCAGCCAGTCGCTGGATCTGATGGCGCTTGAGCATTTGCACGACATGCCGGCACAGGCGCGTGCGCTTTTCCGCGTACTCGGTGTATCGTCCGATCCACACCGTCCGGGGGGAGGGGCGCTGATGTCCTACCTGCTGTTCGAAGCCGGCTACACCAAGCGATTGATCGAACTGGGTTATGCCGATACGATGCGACGTAACGACGAAGTGATCGCCTTTTTCAGGGAGGCTCAGGCATGACGCGCAATGGCCAATCGAGTTTGCAGCGGCAGCTGATGCGCGGCGGAGCGCTGGCTCACGACGGGCTGGACAAGAAGGCCGTGGTGGACGCCGCGCATGAGCTTGGCCTGTCCTTGTTTGTTGCCAATTGCGACCCCTGCCGCAGCCGCTCGGCGGTCTTGCGCGCCATCGTCAAGGCGGTGGATTTCCCGGAATACTTCGGCGGCAACCTGGACGCGCTCTACGATTGCCTGTGCGACACGGTGCTGGACCACAAATCCGGCGTGGTGCTGTGGCTGTATCGCCTGCATTCCGGCGACCCGGCCTTGGCGGAAGACGCCGGCCGCATCGAAACCGTCTGCTCCGACGCGGCGGATTTCGCGCATGAAAACGGCCGCGTGTTTGCGTATGTGATCGAGCACGCCGGCAAGCATCCCGATCCCGAGCCCGGCGTGGCCGCGGCGCCCTACGGCGAAAACGACTGACCTACCAACCGCGCAGGGCGCTGACCGCCGACAGCAGCGCCAGGCCGGCCGTCTCGGTGCGCAGCACCCGGGGGCCAAAGCGCACGGCGCGCACGCCGGCCTTGCGGGCCGCTTCCAGTTCCTTGTCCGACCAGCCGCCTTCCGGGCCGACCAGCAGGGTGATGGACGTCTGATCCGATGCGCCTTGCAGCGCCGTGGCCAGGTCGTCGGTGGCTTCCGGGTGGCACAGCACGCGCAATCCGTCAGCGGGTTGGCCCAGCCAATCGTCCAGCGACTGCGGCGCATCCACGGCCATCAGGCGGTTGCGGCCGCATTGTTCGGCGGCCGATTGCGCGATGCGCTGCCAGTGCCCGACACGCTTTTCCAGCCTCGCGCCCGACAACTGCAGCACGCTGCGCTGCGCCGCGATCGGGCTGACCCGGGCCGCGCCCAGTTCCACGGCCTTTTCCACCACCCAATCCATCTTGTCGCCCGAGGGCAGGCCCTGGGCCAGCGTGATGCGTCCGCCCAGTTCGGCTTCGCGAGGGTTGAAGTCGCCCAGCTGGGCAAAGCCGGCCTTGCCCTCGACCTCCAGCACCGCGGGGTATTCGCCGCCCTGGCCATTGAACAGGGTGACGGTTTCGCCGGCGCGCAGGCGCAGCACGCGCAGCGCGTGATGGGCAAGCGCTTCCGGCAGGGCGATGCGGGCGCCGGCGGCCAGCGGGGCGTCGCAGTAGAAACGGGGGGCGGGCATGGGGAAGGGGACTCGAAATGACAGGGGACTGACGGAGTACGCGTAGCCTACCATTGCTTGCCGATCGCCCTGAAACCCGCGATTACATAGGGCATCCGGCCGATGGCCTCCGGGAAATCCCCTGATGCTAAAATCACCTGCTTCGCAACCTACTCAACTGGCCCTATTTCTTCTTAGGCGCGCCAGTTTCAAAGAGCCTTCCGAATGAGCAATCCGACCGCCCCTAAACTTGCCTTGGCGGATGCCATCCGCGCCCTCGCGATGGATGCCGTGCAACAAGCGAACTCCGGGCATCCGGGTGCTCCCATGGGCATGGCGGAAATCGCCCAAGCCTTGTGGGCCGGCAACCTGCGCCACAATCCCAAGGATCCCGCCTGGGCCAACCGCGACCGCTTCGTGCTGTCCAACGGCCACGGTTCGATGCTGATCTACGCCCTGCTGCACCTGACGGGCTACGACCTGCCGATCGAAGAACTCAAGAATTTCCGCCAGTTGCATTCCAAGACGCCGGGTCACCCCGAAGTGGGCATCACCCCGGGCGTGGAAACGACCACCGGTCCGCTGGGCCAGGGCCTGGGCAACGCCGTGGGCATGGCGCTCGCCGAAGCGCTGCTCGCCGCCGAATTCAACAAGCCGGGCCACACGCTCGTCGATCACCACACCTACGCGTTCACCGGCGACGGCTGCCTGATGGAAGGCATCTCGCATGAAGTGTGCTCGCTGGCCGGCACGCTCAAGCTGGGCAAGCTGGTCGTGCTGTACGACGACAACGGCATTTCCATCGACGGCCACGTCGAGCACTGGTTCGCCGACGACACCGCCAAGCGTTTCGAAGGCTACGGCTGGAACGTCATCCGCGGCGTGGACGGTCATGACGTGGCTGCCGTGGACGCCGCCATCAAGGCCGCACGTGCGCAGTCGGACAAGCCCACGCTGATCGTCTGCCGTACCGTGATCGGCAAGGGTTCGCCCAACATGGCCGGCACGCACAACGTGCACGGCGCGCCGCTCGGCAAGGACGAAATCGCCGCCACGCGCGCCGCGCTGGGCTGGTCGTCCGAACCCTTCCAGATTCCGCAAGACATCTACGACGGCTGGGACGGCCGCAAGCAGGGCGCCGAAGCCCAGGGCGAATGGCAGAAGCGCTTTGATGCCTACGCCGCCGAATTCCCCGCCGAAGCCGCCGAATTCACGCGCCGCATGAAGGGCGAGATGCCCCAGGGCTACGCGGCCCAGTTCAAGGCCTTCCTGTCGGCCACGCTGGAAAAGGGCGAGACCGTCGCCACCCGCAAGGCCTCGCAATTCGCCATCGCCGCGCTGGCGCCGATGCTGCCGGAAATGCTGGGCGGCTCGGCCGACCTGACCGGCTCGAACTTCACCGACTGGAAGGGCGTTGGCGCCGTTCGCGCCGGCGACAAGGGCATCCAGTTCGGCCGCCACATCAACTACGGCGTGCGCGAATTCGGCATGGCCGCCATCATGAACGGCATCGCGCTGCATGGCGGCTACCTGCCGTTCGGCGGCACGTTCCTCACGTTCTCGGACTACTCGCGCAACGCCATCCGCATGGCCGCGCTGATGAAGCAGCGCGTCGTCCACGTGTTCACGCACGACTCCATCGGCCTGGGCGAAGACGGCCCGACCCACCAGTCGATCGAGCACGCGGCCAGCCTGCGCCTCATCCCCAACCTGTCGCTGTGGCGTCCTTGCGATACGGCCGAGACCGCCGTGGCCTGGAACGCCGCCGTGACGCGTCCGGCCAGCATCGGCATGGACGTGCATGACGGCGGCCCGACGGCCCTCTTGCTGTCGCGCCAGAACCTGCCCTTCGTGCAGCGCGACGCGGCCACCGTCGACGCCATCGCCCGCGGCGGCTACGTGCTGCGCGACGCCGAAGGCGCCCGCGCCGTCATCATCGCCACCGGCTCTGAAGTCGCCATCGCGCTGGACGCGCAGGCGCAGCTGGCCAAGGAAGGCATCGCCGTGCGCGTGGTCTCCATGCCCAGCACCGACGTCTTCGACAAGCAGGACGCTGCCTGGAAGCAATCCGTGCTGCCCAAGGGCCTGCCGCGCGTGGCCGTCGAGGCCGGCGTCACCGCCTTCTGGCACAAGTACGTGGGCCTGGAAGGCGCCGTGGTCGGCATCGACCGCTACGGCGAGTCCGCGCCGGCCGGCGCCCTGTTCAAGTTCTTCGGGCTGACCGCCGACAAGGTGGCCGAGACCGTCAAGCAAGTTTTGTAAAAAAGGAGCTTAGTCATGACCATTCGCGTCGCCATCAACGGTTACGGTCGCATCGGCCGCAACATCCTGCGTGCCCACTACGAAGGTGGCAAGAAGCACGATATCGAAATCGTCGCCATCAACGATCTGGGCGATCCCAAGACGAACGCGCACCTGACGCGCTACGACACCGCCCACGGCAAGTTCCCGGGCACCGTCGAAGTCGACGGCGAGTTCATGGTCGTCAACGGCGACAAGATCCGCGTGCTGGCCAACCGCAACCCGGCCGAACTGCCGTGGGGCGACCTGAAGGTCGACGTCGTCCTGGAATGCACGGGCTTTTTCACCACCAAGGAAAAGGCCGGCGCGCACATCAAGGGCGGCGCCAAGAAAGTCATCATCTCGGCCCCCGGCGGCAAGGATGTCGACGCCACCATCGTCTACGGCGTCAACCACGGCGTGCTGAAGTCGACCGACACCGTCATCTCCAACGCGTCGTGCACCACCAACTGCCTGGCCCCCCTGGTCAAGCCGCTGAACGACAAGCTGGGTCTGGAAAACGGCCTGATGACCACCGTTCACGCCTACACGAACGACCAGGTCCTGACCGACGTCTACCACGAAGACCTGCGCCGCGCCCGTTCGGCCACGATGAGCATGATCCCCACCAAGACCGGCGCCGCCGCCGCCGTGGGTCTGGTCCTGCCGGAACTGAACGGCAAGCTGGACGGCTACGCCATTCGCGTCCCGACCATCAACGTGTCGCTGGTCGACCTGTCGTTCGTGGCCAGCCGCGACACGACCGCCGAAGAAGTGAACGGCATCCTGAAAGCCGCCTCGGAAGGCGAGCTCAAGGGCATCCTGGACTACAACACCGAACCCCTGGTCTCGGTCGACTACAACCACAACCCGGCCTCCAGCACCGTTGACGCGTCGCTGACCAAGGTCTCGGGCCGTCTGGTCAAGGTCTCGTCCTGGTACGACAACGAGTGGGGCTTCTCGAACCGCATGCTCGACACCACTGTCGCGCTGATGTCGGCCAAGTAAGCACGCCGCCAGTCCATAAGGGGACGGATTTGTTTTCCGCCATTGCGGAAAATGGGTTCGTCCCCTTTGTTCGCCTACCGAAGGAATCCAACTATGTCCAAGGTCCAAACCCTGTCCGCGCTGGCCAAGGCCGGCGCCCTGTCCGGCAAGCGTGTGTTCATCCGCGCCGACCTGAACGTCCCGTTCGATGACGCCGGCCGCATCAGCGAAGACACCCGCATCCGCGCCTCGGTGCCCGGCATCCGCCTGGCGCTGGACGCCGGCGCCGCCGTGATGGTCACGTCCCACCTGGGCCGCCCCAAAGAAGGCGTCTTGACTGACGCCGATTCGCTTGCCAAGGTCGGCCAGCGCCTGTCCGAACTGCTGGGCATGCCCGTGCCGCTGGTGCGCGATTGGGTCGATGGCGTGAAGGTCGATCACGGGCAGGTCGTGCTGCTGGAAAACTGCCGCGTGAACGTCGGCGAAAAGAAGGACGACGAGGCGCTTGCCAAGAAGATGGCCGCGCTGTGCGACGTGTACGTCAACGACGCCTTCGGCACGGCGCATCGCGCTGAAGCCACCACGCACGGCATCGCGCGCTTTGCCCCCGTGGCCTGCGCCGGCCCGCTGCTGGAAGCCGAACTGGATGCCCTGGGCCGCGCGCTGCACGAACCGAAGCGTCCGCTGGTCGCGATCGTGGGCGGCTCCAAGGTGTCTACCAAGCTGTCCATCCTGCAATCGCTGGCCGACAAGGTCGACCAGCTGGTCGTGGGCGGCGGCATTGCCAATACGTTCATGCTGGCCGCCGGCCTGTCCATCGGCAAGTCGCTGGCCGAGCCCGATCAGGTCGAACAGGCCCGCGCCGTCATCGACATCATGAAAAAGCGCGGCGCGGCCGTGCCGATTCCCGTTGACGTGGTGTGCGCCAAGTCGTTCGGCGCCGACGCCGAGGCCACCGTGAAGGCGGCCACCGACGTGGCCGACGACGACATGATCCTGGACATCGGCCCGCAGACCGCGGCGCAACTGGCCGAGATCCTCAAGAAGGCCGGCACCATCGTCTGGAACGGCCCGGTGGGCGTGTTCGAATTCGACCAGTTCGCCAATGGCACGGAAGTGGTCGCCCGCGCCATCGCCGACTCCGAAGGCTTCTCGATCGCCGGCGGCGGCGACACCCTGGCCGCCATCGCCAAGTACAAGATCGGCGAGCAGGTCGGCTACATCTCGACCGGCGGCGGCGCGTTCCTGGAATTCCTGGAAGGCAAGACCCTGCCCGCCGTGGCAGTGCTGCAAGACCGCGCCGCGGGCTGATCCCGCGGTGTGACGGGTGTCTGACGGCCGGCAGGTGTCAGACACCCGGATTGATTTACCTTGCACCGCCCTTGAGCGAGTTGGTTTAGGCTTGGTGGTCGTCCCGCGTCGTGTGGGAGTCCTTTTTTCAGGTCGTCCTGCTGCACCATGAACCTTCGCGTCATTCCTGGCCTGGCCAACTTCCAGGGCATCACCCGCGACTCGGCCCGGCGCGACATCACGGCGGGCTTTAGCGTGGCCGCGGTGGCGCTGCCGGTGGGGCTGGCCTATTCCGCCATGATGGGAGTGCCGCCCGTTGCCGGGCTGTGGGCCGCCATTGCGGGCATGCTTGCCTACGCGTTCTTCGGCTCGTCGCGCACCCTCATCGTCGGTCCCGACACCGCCACCTGCACCCTCATTGCCGCCACCTTGACCGGCATGGCGCTGACCACACCCGAGGCGCGGCTGCAGGCCGCCACCAGCATCGCGCTCACCGTTGGCGTGGGTTGCCTCATCGCCCGGGTCCTGCGGCTGGGCGTGCTTGCCAACCTGTTGTCGCGGCCGGTGCTGATCGGGTACATGGCCGGCGTGGCGGTCACGCTGGCGACGTCGCAACTGAGCGGCCTGACGGGCGTGGGCCTGCGCAACAGCGGCCTGATCCACCCGTTCATGGAGCTGTCCCACCGGCTGTCCGAAATCCGGCTGCCGACGCTACTGCTGGGACTGGCCTCGTGCGTTTTCCTGGTGGCCGTGAAGCGCTGGCGCCCCTCCTGGCCAGGGCCCATTTTGCTGGTGGTCGCGACCTGCCTGCTTTCCTGGCTGTTCAACTTTCCGGCGATGGGCATCGCGGTGGTGGGCGACGTGCCGGCCGGCCTGCCCGCGTTCCGCCTGCCCGTAAGCCTGGAAGGCGTGGACAGCATCCTGCTGGGCGCGGCCGGGGTGCTGGTCGTCAGCTTTTCCAGCGGCATCGTGACCGCCCGCAGCTTTGCGGCGCGCACGGGCGAACACGTCGACCCGAACCGCGAACTGGTGGGGTTTGGCGCGGCCAACGTGGCCGCGGGATTGTTCCAGGGCTACGTCGTGACGGGCGCCGATTCACGCACGGCGGTCGGGCTGGTGGCAGGCGGGTCGTCGCCGCTCGTCAGCATCAGCGCGGCGGCCGCGCTGGCCGTCGTGGTGGGCCTGTTGAGCGAGCCGCTCTATTGGCTGCCGCAGTTCGCGCTGTCGGCCATCCTGCTGCTCGCCGCGGCCAGCCTGTTCGACTGGCAAGCGTTCAAGCGGCTGGCGCGGATTTCGCGCATCGAACTGGCGTTCGGGGTGCTGGCGGCCGTGGGCGTGGTCGGGTTCGGCGTGCTGCAGGGCGTCGCGGTTTCCGTGGGCGCAACGCTGCTCTACGCCATGTATGTGTCCGGCAATCCCCGCGATGCGCTGCTGGGCCGCTTGCCCGGCGAGACGGTGCTGGGCAAGATGCACCTGAATCCGCAGGCCCAGCCCGTGCCGGGCGCCGTGATCTGGCTGTTCGAGTCCTCGGTCTGGTTCTTCAATGCGGACGCCTTTCGCCGCCGCGCGCGCGAAGTCATCGAACAGGCGGGCGACGTGCGCTGGTTCGTGCTGGACGCCGAAGCCATGACCCAGGCCGATGCCGACGCCGTCGAGGCGCTCTATGAACTCAAGCGCATCCTGGACGAACGCGGCATCTCATTGCTGGTCGCGGGCGGCCACGGCAAGTTCCGCGAGGCGTTGCAGCGCTCGGGGCTCGTCAAGAAGATCGGTCCGGACAGGATCTTCGGCAGCCCCGAACAGGCGGTGGAAGCCATCGAGCGCTGGCGCCAGGGCGGGCCGGCGACGCTGGGCTGACCTTCGAATGACCTGGGTGTCTGACACCCTCGGATGACCAGGTGTCTGACACCCTGGAGCAATGACCTGCGCGCCTGGATGCCGCACGCAGCGTGCCTGACACCTTGCAAGCCATTACCCGCCTCAATCGATGATGTGATACCCGCCGTCGATGTACAGCGTCTGCCCCGTCATCAGCCGCGCCGCGTCGGTAGCCAGCCACGCGGTCGCTTCGCCAACGTCGTCAATCGACACCAGGCTTCGCGCGGGCGCCTTGGCCTGGGCGCGGTCCAGCATGCTGTCGAATTCCGCGATGCCGGACGCGGCGCGCGTCTTCAGCGGTCCCGGCGAAATGGCGTGGACGCGGATGCCTTGCGGGCCCAGTTCGGCGGCCAGGTAGCGCGTGGCCGATTCCAGCGCGGCCTTGACCGGTCCCATCATGTTGTAGTGCTCGACCACCATTTGCGAGCCGTAATAGCTCATGCAGAAGAGGGCGCCGCCATTGCGCATCAGCGGCTCGGCCAGCTTGGCCATGCGGATGAAGGACCAGCATGACACGTCCATCGCCTGCAGAAAGCCCGCCCGCGAGCAGTCCGTGACTCGCCCGTGCAGGTCCTCGCGCGGCGCGTAGGCCACCGAATGCAGCACGAAATCCAGGGCGCCCCACTCGTGCGTGATGCGGTCAAAGACGGCTTCAAGCTCGCCGTCGTTCAAGAGGTTCAGCGGCATCAGCAAGGGCGCGTCCACCTGTTGCGCCAGCGGCGCCACGTGCGGCAGGGCCTTGTCGTTCAGGTAGGTCACCGCCAGTTCGGCGCCCATCGCGCGAAACGCCTTGGCGCAGCCCCACGCAATGGAGTCGGCATTCGCGATGCCGGTCACCAGCCCGCGCTTGCCGGCCAGCGGCAGGTGCGCGCTCATTGCTGCCTCACCAGGGCAAGCGTGTGTTGGGCAATGATGAGCTCCTCGTTCGTGCGCACCACGTAGACGCCGATGCGGCTGTCGTCAGTCGAGATGCGCGGCCCGTGGCGGGCGTTGCGCTCGGGGTCCAGCTTGATGCCCAGCCAGCCCCAGTGTTCGCTGATCGCCTGGCGGATTTCGGCGGAGTTTTCGCCCACGCCGGCGGTGAAGACGATGCCGTCGATGCCGTTCATCGCGCAGCCCAGGCCGATCATGCCTTCGGCCACGCGCCAGGCGAAATACTTCAACGCCAGCTTGGCCGACGGCGCATTGCTGGCCAGGAGTTCGCGCATGTCGTTGCTGATGCCCGACAGGCCCTTCATGCCGCAGTCGTGATACAGCATGTGCTCGATCTCGTCGTGGCTCATGCCCTGTTCCATCATCCACAGCACCACGCCGGGGTCCAGGCGGCCAGGACGTGTGCCCATCGGCAGGCCTTCCAGCGCCGTGAAACCCATGGTGCTGTCCACGCTCTTGCCCTGGTGGATCGCGCAGGCCGACACGCCGGACCCCAAGTGGGCGGCGACGATCTTGCCCATGGCGATGTCCGGCAGCGCCTGTTTCAGGCGCTGCGCGATGTATTCGTAGGACAGTCCATGAAAACCGTAACGGCGCACGCCCTCCAGGTACAGGCGCTCGGGCAGCGCGTAGCGGTCGGCCACGTCGCTATGGCTGCGATGAAACGCCGTATCGAAGCAGGCCACCTGCGGAATCCAGGGCCGGCGTTCGCGGATGACGCGGATCGGCGCCAGGTTGTTGGGCTGATGCAGCGGCGCAAGCGGCGTGAACGTGTCCAGCTTGGCCAGGATGTCGTCATCGATCAGCACCGGCTCGGACAGGTCCGGCCCGCCGTGCACCACGCGGTGGCCGACGGCCAGTGGCGCGCCGCCCAGGTGGCCGCTCAACCACGTGCCCACCACCTCCTGCGCGTTGGGCACGTCGGGCGCGTGGCTGGGCGCGATGTCGCGCTCGACCAGCGTCTCGCCCGCGGCGTCGCGCACCCGCAGGCGCGGATGCGTGGTGCCGATGCCTTCGAGCTGGCCGCCCAGCCGGGGCGCGAGCTGGTGGCTGGCATCGATGTCATACAGGTAGAACTTGATGCTGGAACTGCCGGCGTTGATGACGAGGATGGTGTCGCTCATGGCGGTGTGCTTCCATGTTGGGACAAATCGCGCGAAAGCCCGCGGCGGCGGGCCGGGGGCAGGGAGCTGGCGTCAGGCCAGCGGTTTGGCCTGCTGCTGGGCAAGATGGTGGGCGTAGATTGCCGCCACCGCGCACGAGGCAAGACGCGAGCGCGGGCTGTCGGCGCGGCTGGTCAGGATGATCGGCACGCGCGCCCCGAGCACGATGCCGGCGGCTTCGGCATTGGCGAGAAACGTCAGGTTCTTGGCCAGCATGTTGCCGGCTTCCAGGTCGGGCACCATCAGCACCTGCGCCACGCCCGCCACGGGCGAACGGATGCCCTTGATGCGTGCGGCTTCCGGGCTGATGGCGTTGTCCAGCGCCAGCGGGCCGTCCAGCACGCCGCCGGTGATCTGCCCGCGGTCGGCCATCTTGCACAGCGCGGCCGCCTCGATCGTGCTGGGGATGCTGGGCGTGACCTGTTCCACCGCCGACAGGATCGCCACGCGCGGTTCGCCCAGTCCCAATCCCAGATGCAGGTCGATCACGTTGCGGATGATGTCGGCCTTGGTTTCCAGGTCCGGAAAGATGTTGATGGCCGCGTCCGTGATGAAGAGCGGCTCGGGATAGGTCGGCACCTCCATGATGAACACATGGCTGATGCGCCGGCCGCTGCGCAGGCCCGTCGTGCGCGCCACGACCTCATGCATCAGTTCGTCGGTGTGCAGGCTGCCCTTCATCAGCAGCGACGCCTCGCCGCTGCGCACCAGCGCGACCGCCTTTTCCGCGGCGGCATGGCTGTGCGGCGCGTCCACGATGCGGGCATCGCCCAGGTTCAGCTTGAACTGGGCGGCCGTGTCGCGGATCTTGCCTTCCGGCCCGACCAGGATGGGCCGCAAGAGGCCCAGGTCGCGCGCTTCCAGCGCCGCAGACAACGAGGGCTCGTCGCACGGGTGGGCGATGGCGCACGCGGCCGGTTCAAGCGTCTGCGCGCGTGCGATGAGTTTGTCGTAGTGCGTGGACGTCGGGAGGCTCATGGTTGTCAGGCCTTGGCGGGTTGACGGGCGGCAGCCGCGCGCTTGGCGGGCGACTTGGCGTCGTTGGACGCGGCTTTCGTGGTGGGAGCGGCCGGCTTGGTTGCCTGCTTGGCGGGCGACCTGGCGGCTTGAGAGGCGGTTTTAGAGGCGGTTTTAGAGGCGGTCTTAGAGGCGGCCTTAGAGGCGGCTTTTGCGGCGGTCTTTGCGACGGTCTTGCCCGCTGCCTTGGGCGCGGACGCCGCATTCACGGCCTTGCGCGCGGCGTCGGGATGCGGCCGGGCGGTCTTGCCGGGCACCTGCGCGGCCTTGTCGACCAGGTCGGTGACCGGATCATCCATCTTCGCGTCTTCGGCGCCGCGCGAGGGCTCGGCCTTCTGGCCCTGTTCGCGGCGCTGTGCGCGGCGCTCGGCCGCTTCGAAGATGCGCTCCATTTCGTTCAGGCTTTCGCGCGCCGCGTCGCTCAGCGGTTCGGCCGCTTCCAGCACGCCCTTCATGGCGTCCAGACCGGCGCGGATCTCGGCAGCCGACGAGCCGTCAAGCAAGTGCGGCATGGCCTGGATGGCAGCGGTCGAATCCAGCGTCATCATCAGCGCCTGCTCGCGGATGACGTCCTTGAATTCCTCCAGCGACAGGGCGTTGTCGGCCTCGGCGCGCATCTTGCGGATCAGCGCGAAGCTGCGCTCGTCCAGGCCGCCCTCGGCGCCCGACACGTACAGCAGCATCCGGATCGCCGCCACGCGCAGTCCGCCTTCCTGCAGCATCGAGCGCAGTTCCGCGGCGCGTTCTTCCATGAAGCGGCGATGCTCCGGCGAGACGCCCGGATGCTTGCGCGGCGGGCCGGACTTCGCGCCCAGGCCGGCCAGATCCTGCACCACGGGCGAACCGTAGACGCTCATGAAGGTCCGTTCGTCGGCCGAATCGCGCAGCTCCTGCCAGATGTTCAGGCTGGTCTCGATCATGTTCGAGAACATCTCCTGCGCGACCAGGAACGGATTCGTGGGCGAGGCCTGCTTGCGGTTCTCGCGCACCTGTTCGGCCACCTTGGCGATGGGCGCGATGACCGGGTTGCGGTCGGAGATCAGTTCGTAGGGCAGGCGCAGCGGGTGCATGCGCTGCATCCATTCGGCAGACTGCGGCGTGACCAGGGCGCGCAGCCAGGGCTGCACGAAGCTGCGGTACATGCCCAGGTTGATGTCGGAGATACGGGCCACCGCGGCAAAGCGCTGGTCGTCCTCTTCCTTGCGGTCGACGATGGCGCGTACGTCGTCCAGCTTGCGCTGTTCGAACGACAGCACGTAGTTGCCGTAAGCCAGGTCGGCGTTGGGCGTGTCCGGCGTCTTGTCGGCGATTTCGGCCTGGTAGATGCCGGGCGGCAGCACATCGATCATGTCGATGTTGGAGGTGAACTCCTGGTGCTCCTTGCGGGCCACGCTGCCGGACACGAAGATGCCCAGGTGGCCGATGCTTTCGTGGATGGCGTAGACGATGGTCTGGCCGTGGGCCAGGACTTCGGCCTCGTTCTGGTACAGGTCGGGAATCCAGCCCAGCGCCTGCGGGGGCGGGGTGATGTTGTCGCCCTTCGAGCAGAACACCACGATGGGCGAGCGGATGTTGCGCAGGTCGATGCGGATGCCGTCGGAGGTCACCAGACCCGCGGTCGCCAGGCGGTTGCCCACGAAGAGGTTGTCGACGATGTACTGGATCTCGGGGCCATTCAGGAACACGTGGCCGCCCCACCATTTTTCGAAGCTCAGGTAGCGGCTGGCCTCGGTGTCGACGTTGGCGTAGAGGTTGTACTGCTTGGACCACAGGGTGTTGGCCGGATTCAGGTTCTCGAAGTTCTGCACCAGCCAGGCGCCGTCGAACTTGCCGTTGCCCAGATCGCTGGTCATGGCCGTGAGCCAACTGCCGCCCAACAGGCCGCCGGCATAACGCATGGGATTCATGCCGCGCCAGCCCGCCCAGTACGACAAGGGCGCGCCCGCGACGATGATGGGGCCGAAGAGTTCAGGGCGCACCGCCGCGGTCATCATGATCTGCCAGCCCGCCTGGCAATTGGCCACGACGACGGGCTTGCCCTCGGCATCCGGGTGCAACGCGATGATCTCTTCCAGGAAGCGGGCCTCGGCCATCATCACGTCTTCGACGGTCTGCGTGGGCATGGGTTGCGGCAGGAAGGTCGCGAAGTAGCAGGGGTGCCCGGCACGCACGGCCACGCCGATCTCGCTTTCCGGCTTGAAACCGCCAATGCCCGGCCCGTGGCCGGCGCGCGGGTCCACCACCAGGAAGGGGCGTTTGATCGGGTCCGTTTCGACGCCGGCCGGCGGCTTGATCCGCAAGAGGCCGTAATTGACCGGCCGGGGCAGCTCGCGGCCATCGAGCACCAGTTCGAATTCCATGCTGAGCACGTTGGGCGCGCGCTTGGCCATGTGATCGTGGTACTGGTTGCCGCGCTGGCGCATCACATCGGCGTAAAGCACGCCGCGCTGCCAGGCATCGACGGCGTATTCATAGGCGGCCGTCCAGGGGTTCAAGGACGGGGCAAGCGTGTGATCGGTGCCGGATCCGGCCATGGCGATCTCCTGTAAATAGCTGCCGGCGGCAAATGGCCGCCAAGCCGGTCCCCAGTGGAACCGGCGGAATTGACCTCCCCATTACACCGCAATGGATGGTGCGGTGCAACATCGGAGCGTTTGCGGCAGGTCAATCGGGGCAGCAGGACGAAGCGCCGCCCTGGGGCAGGGATCAGTTCAACGCGCGGCGGCGTTGTGTTCCAGCCATTTCTGGACGGCGGGCCGCTGCCACTGCGCATCGGCGTAGGCGCGCAGCGTGTCGGGCAGATCGTCGTGCGCAAGGCGCTTGAGCATGACCGCCAGATCGGTATCGGCGATGCACCACGCATCGAACAGCGTCGTCTGGTCAACGCCGATCAGGTGATTGGCCACCTGGATCAGCTTGGCGGCGGCGGCATGGGCGGCGTCGGAAAGCGGCTGGCCCGTTTCGCCGTAGAACACGGTTTCGGTGGGGCGTTCCTGGCGCAGGGCGGCCAGGTCGCTGCGTAGCCAGGCCTGCAATTGGCGGGCGCGTGCGCGTTCGTGGATGCCGGACGGAAACAGGGCTGCGTGGCCGGGCGCGGGAAAGGCTTCGTCCAGGTATTCGGCGATGACGCTGGATTCGGTCAGGTTGAAGTCCGCATGCGTCAAGGCCGGCACCCGGGCCGTGAGCGCGCGGCACTGGAAGGGCTGCATGCGCTGTTCGCCGGCGCTCAGGTCGATGGGGCGCACTTCGAAAGGCAACTGCTTTTCGGTCAGCGCCACGTAGACCGACATGGCGTACGGGCTGAGAAACAGGGAATCGACGTATAGCGTAATCGGGGCGCCCAAAGCTTGTCTCCGGTCAGGCGGGGTAACGAATGGTCAGGCTGCGCGCGGCGTCTGGTTTGCAAAGCGTAACGCAAGTGCAATACAGGCGTGTCGCGCGGGCGCGTCAGTCGACGATGAAGAGCTTGGCGCCGGTTGCGGTGGACGAGCGGTGCGGTTCGGCCTGATCAGCGACCTGATAGCTCATGCCGGGCGTCAGGACGAACTGGCGGCCGTCTTCCAGTTCGGTGTGCAGTTCGCCTTCCAGGCAGAACAGAATGTGGCCCTTGGTGCACCAGTGGTCAGCCAGGTATCCGGGGGTGTATTCCACCATGCGCACGCGCAGGTCGCCGAAATGGCGGGTCCGCCAGTAAGCCATGCCGGTGTCGCCGGCGTGTTCGGTGCGTTCCACTTCGGACCAGTCGGTGGTGCCGAAGGGGATGTTGCTCATCTTCATCGTGATTCCTGCAGGGTCGGTCCGCCCCCGAATCCGGGGCGAAAAACACATACTACGCCATTCAGGCGGCCAGCTTTTTCTGCCAGAACATGGCGCGGCCGGTCGCATCGTCCAGCGCGTAGCCCTCGAAGCCCAGCTTGCGGTAAAGGCCCTGGGCGACGGTGTTGCCCTCCAGCACTTCCAGCGTGATCTTGCAGCAATCCATCTGGCGGGCGCGGTCCTCAAGCGCCGCAAGCAGCGCCTTGCCCACGCCCTGGCCCTGAAACCGGGGCGACACCGCCAGGTCGTGCAGGTTCAGCAGCGGGCGGCAGGCAAAGGTGGAGAAGCCTTCCACGTAGATTGCGACGCCGGCGGCCTGGCCGTCGATGCGCGCCAGCAACGCGCGCACGGTCGGGCGGCGGGCAAGCTCGGGGATCAGGTTGGCCTGCGCATGGGCCGGCAAGGGCGTATTGCCGCCCATGGGACCGCTGGCGTATTCGTTCAGCATTGCCAGCACCTGGCGGCCGTGGTCAGGGTCGTTGAAGTCGGCGTCGATGATTTCCAGCACGATCGGTCCTTTGGGGTAAGCCGCGCAAACCGACCATTATGCGCCTGGCCGCCAACTGCGCAATCGCATTGAAAAATCGGTCCATAACCCCTATCTTCTGGCTATTCAAGGCCGGATCCGGCTGTGCCGGACGCGGCCTCAACCCTCTACGTGAGCTGGAACATGGAGTTCAAGGACTACTACAGCATTCTCGGGGTGGAACAGGGCGCGTCCGACGACGACATCCGCAAGGCGTACCGCAAGCTCGCCCGCAAATATCACCCCGACGTCAGCAAGGAAAGCGACGCCGAAACCCGCATGCGCGACGTGAACGAAGCGTACGACGTGCTGCGCGACGCCGAAAAGCGCCAGGCCTATGACAACCTCGCGGCAGGCGTGTCGCCCGGCGGCGGCTTCCAGCCTCCGCCCGGCTGGGACGAAGGCTTCGAGTTCCACCGCGGTGCGGCGCCCGGCGACGAGGCGCAATTCAGCGAGTTCTTTTCGTCGCTGTTTGGCGGGCGGGGCGGCCGGCATGGCGCGCGGCAACAGGAATTCCGCGCGCGCGGCGAGGACCACCACGCCGCGATCGAGGTCGACCTGGAAGACGCAATCAAGGGCGCCACGCGCGACATCAGCCTGCGTTCCATGCAGATGGACGACCAGGGCCGCCCGCACATGCAAAGCCGCACGCTCAGCGTCAAGATTCCGGCAGGCGTGCGCGAAGGCCAGTACATCCGGCTGGCGGGGCAGGGCATGCCGGGCTACGGCGGCGGCGACAACGGCGACCTGTATCTGGAGGTGCGCTTCAAGCCGCATCCGCGCTATCGCGCCGAAGGGCGCGATCTCTACATGACGCTGCCGGTCGCGCCCTGGGAAGCCGCCCTGGGCGCCAGCGTCAAGGCGCCCACGCCGGGCGGCACGGTCGAAGTGTCGGTGCCGGCCGGTTCCGGCAACGGCCGCAAGCTGCGGCTGCGCGGACGCGGCATCCCGGGCGATCCGCCGGGCGACCTGTACCTGGTCCTTGACCTGGTGCTGCCGCCCGCCGACAGCGACGCCGCCAAGGCCGCCTACCGCAAGCTGCAGCAGGACCTGCCCTTCAACCCGCGCCGCAACCTGGGGGTCTGAGCATGAAAAAGATAGTGATCACCAGTGCCACCGTCGTGGGCAAGTCGCAGCCGCTCAGCGCCGACGACCTGGCCCGCGCCTGCGGCGCGGAAGTGGAATGGGTGGCACAACTGGTCGAGGTCGGCATCGTCAACGCCAGCGGCAGTGGCCCCTCGGACTGGCGCTTCTACAGCGTGGACCTGCAGCGCGCCCTGCACGCGCGCCGGCTCGAGCACGACTTTGGCGCGGGCCTGGACGCCGTGGCCCTCATCCTGGACCTGAGCCAGGAGGTGCGCCGGCTGAAGTCGCAACTGCGGGCATTGGGGGCGATGCCCTGAGGCCGCGGGCCACGCGGGCCACGCGATAGCGCGCGTGCGGCGCTAGGTAAAATGGGCGCCCGCCGCACCACGTAGAAGCAATGAGCGCCTTGGAGACTCCCCCCGACGCCGCGCGCGCCCCGTCCGGCAGCGCGCGCATCGATGGACTGAAATCGTGTCTGCCGGTCATGATCGGCTACTTTCCGGTGGCCGTGACCTTCGGTATTGCCGGCGTCGCGGCCGGCCTGACGCCGCTGCAGGTCGTCCTGATTTCCGTGCTGGTCTACGCCGGCGCCAGCCAATTCCTGTTGCTGGCCTCCATCAAGGCGGGAACGCCCTGGCTCTGGGTGGTGGCGCTGTGCTCGCTGCTGAACGCGCGGCACCTGCTCTACGGCCCGCTGCTGTCGCGCTTCCTGCCCGCAGCGTTGCGCGATCGCCTGAAGGTCGCCTTCCTGCTGACCGACGAAGTCTTTGCCACCGCCTTCAACCGCCTGCAGGCCGTCGAACCCGGCCGCCGCCAGGCGTGGATGATTGCGCTGGGCCTGGGCGCATGGCTGACCTGGATCGCCGGCACGGCCGTGGGCGTGTACGCCGGCGATGGCCTGGAGAAACACTATCCGATGCTGTCGCAGGTCATGCGTTTTGCGCTGCCGGCGCTGTTCATGGCGCTGGTGTGCCAGAGCGCGCGGCGCGGCATGGGATGGCCCATCCTGGCCGCCGTGGGCGGGGCCGGGCTGATTGCCGCGCTGGGATACACCAGCCTTGCCATCCTGGCCGGCGCGGTCATCGGCTGCGCCGCCTATCGCATGGGCAGGCCCGCATGAACACCCATGGCTTGGAATTCTGGGGCGCCGTCATCGCGATGGCGGTCATCACGTACCTCACGCGCGCGCTGCCCTTCATGCTGTCCGAGCGCAGCCGGCTGCTGCGGCGCCTGTCCCGCGAGGGCTCGGCCCTGTCCGCGCTGGGTCCGTCGCTGCTCGCGGGCATCGCGGCCGCCGTCATCGTGCCCGATCTGCTGGGCGCGGCAAACGAGGCGGCCCGCATCGCGCCGTACGTGGGCGGGCTGGTCGTCACCGGCGTCGCCGCGCGCCTGGTCAGCAACACGGGCGTCGCGGTGCTGCTTGGCATGGGCGGGTACGGGGTATTGCTGGCCTTGGCGGCCTAGCAAGCGCGCGAGGCGTCAGGCGCCGCCCTGGATGCGCGTTTGCAGATGATCGCGCCATGCGTCGGGGCGGCCCAGATAGCGGCTGGGTTCGAGCAGCGTGAAAACGCCATCGCGCTCCAGCGCCAGCGTCGGAAAACCCGTGCCGCCCACCTGCGCCAGCAATCGGCGGCTGGCGGCAATATGCGCGGCCGTCTCGTCGCCCTCAGCCTTGGCGTAGGCGGCGTCGAAGGCGCCGGCGTCCAGTCCGATATCGGCAGCCAGCGTGCGCAGCACGGCGGGGTCGGCGATGCGCAGGCCTTGGACGTAATGCGCACGTTGGAGGCGGCGCAGCAGGTCCAGGCCGCGGCCGGCCAGGCTTTGCGCGGCCAGGATGGCGGTGGTGGGCGGTTCCGAATCGAACACGGCCCCGGTGTCGCGTAGCAGACCGTCGAAGTAGTTCTTGCCGAACGGCTGGCCCGTCAGGCCGGCGATGCGTTCGTCGTGCGGCATGACATAGCGGCGCAGGGCGTCGGTGACCGGCTGGCGGTTGCTGCCCGTCATCATGCCGCCGCCATGGGGCTCGATGTGAAGGCCCTCAATGCCGCGGGCGGCCTCCACCAGCGGCGCGGCGCCATAGCACCAGCCGCAAAGCGGATCGAAGATGTAATGCAGGGTGGGGGAAGCGGTAGTCATGGCGCCATCGTAGACGGCGCGGGGCGCGGGCGCATAGGCCTGCGCAGTACCCAGAGTGTTGCAGCGGCCGTGCAGATTGCCTGCACGGCCGGATTTCATCAGCCGGTGAACTGCACGCCGATCCAGAAAAGGCCGGCGGCCAGCAGCATCGAGGCGGGCAGGGTCAGCACCCACGCCAAGAGGATGTTGCGCACGGTGTTGCCCTGCAGTCCGGACTTGTTGGCGATCATGGTGCCCGCCACGCCGGAGGACAGCACGTGGGTCGTCGACACCGGCAGGCTGAAGACGTTGGCCAGCCCGATGGCGCCCACGGCGGTCAGCTGCGCCGACATGCCTTGCGCGTACGTCATGCCTTGCTTGCCGATCTTTTCTCCCACGGTCAGCACCACGCGGCGCCAGCCGACCATGGTGCCCGCGCCGAGCGCCAGCGCCACGGCCACGATTACCCACAAGGGCGCGTATTCGGTGGTGGCGGTCAGGTCCGCGCGCAGCCGTTGCAGGTCGGCGGCCTCGCGGGCGGGCAGCCCTTCCAGGCGGGCCACCTTCTTGGCGGTGTCGTCCAGGCACAGCAGGTAACGGCGCACGTCGATGCGCTTCTGCGCGGACAGGTCGGCGTAGTTGGACACGCCGTGCAGGTCTTTTTGCAGCGCCATGATGGTCGGCACCGTCAGCGTGGGATCGCAGCGGAAATTGGCCGGCAATTGTTCCTGCATGTCGACGCGGCGCAGCGACAGGTAGTCGCCCAGCAGGGCCTCGTTGCGCTGGTAGAACACCAGCAGGTGATTGGCCGCGTCGCGCGTGCGTTCGATCTGGTAGGTGGTGCTGTGGGTGTCCAGCACGAAATTGGCGGGCACGATGCCGATCAGCACCAGCATGATGAGGCCGATGCCCTTCTGCCCGTCGTTCGAGCCGTGCACGAAGCTCACGCCCATGGCCGACAGGACCAGCACCAGGCGGTTCCAGAATGGCGGGTGCTTCTTGTTGTCGATGGCGCGGCGCTGTTCGGGCGTCTTGTGCATCTTGGACAGCGGCAGCCAGCGCTTGAGCGCCAGCAGCAGCAAGCCGGCCACGGCAAAGCCGGCGATGGGCGAGGCCACCAGCGACATGCCGATGTCGATGGCTTTGCCCCAGTTCACCCCTTCGCCCAGCGGCAGGTCGGTGATAAGCGCATTGGCCAGGCCCACGCCCAGGATCGAGCCGATCAGCGTATGCGAACTGGAGGCGGGAATGCCGAAGTACCAGGTGCCCAGGTTCCAGGCGATGGCCGCCGCCAGCATGGCGAACACCATCGCAAGCCCGCGGCCGGTATCGACATTGATCAGCAGTTCGACGGGCAGCAGATGGACGATGGCGTAGGCGACGCCCACGCCGCCCAGCAACACGCCCAGAAAGTTGAAGATGCCGGACAGGACCACCGCCAGGTGGGGCGGCATGGCCTTGGTGTAGATGACGGTTGCCACGGCGTTCGCCGTGTCATGAAAGCCGTTGATGAATTCGAAGGCCAGGACGAATGTCAGGGCCAGCACAAGACTGAGGCCAACCCAAAGGTCTAGGCCGTGGAAGAGGTCGAACATGGGGGAGGGGGCGAGGTTCCGGCGAGAATGCCCCGATTATTGCAGATTTATGACCTGTCCCTGAATGAAGCGGCCCCCAAATCTTAGAACTTCGAATATTGGAATTCGATCTCCATGGGTTTGCCCAGATTGGCGGAGGTATCCGCCTGGATGACCATCACGGCCAGGATGCCGAGATACAGCAGGCAGAGCCAGAGTGTTCGTTTCATGGGCGGAATACCTCGGCGATCTTCTGATTGACGCGCAGCCAGCCCAGCTCGCCCAGATGCTGCACGTCGCGCAGCGTGCCCACCTCGAAGGGCGCGTCATACATATCCATGCAGGTCATCGCGTAAGTCTGGCACAGGCCCGCGACCTGGCGCTGGACCGGGTCGAACCGGTCCAGGTCCTTGAAGACCATGGGGTGCAGGGGCTGCATGACGAACAGCGCATTGACCTCGTGCTGGCGCAGCAGCGCCATCAGGGCGGCCAGTTCGCGCAGTTCGTCGCGCCCGGTCAGGGGTTGCGGCTGGTAGGCGGTCTTGCCGCCGGCGGGGATGGTGCGCAAATATTTGTTGAAAAATTCGTCGCGCACGGCATAGCGGTTGTCCGTCATCAGCGCCTGTTCGGCGGCCTGGGCTTCGGCGGCCAGCGCGTCCCAATCCACGACGCGGGCCGCCATCGCCGGGCCCTCGCGCTCCGGTTCGGGGGCGGGCGCGGCATACGCCGGCGCCCACAGGCCCGCCAGGCGTTGGCGGAACACGTACGCCTGCTCGGCCGCCATCGACCAGTACACGCCCGCGTCCGCCTTGGCGTCCAGCCAGCGCATGACCTCGGTGCGGCCATCGGGCTGGCGCAGCAGGCGCGGCAACAGCGGGTTGGCGTGCTCCTTGAATTCGTCCGGTCCCAGTCCGCCGTCGCCATCAAACCAGCCGGGCGACAACATCACCACCACGCGTGAGGCCGGCGACAGGTCGTCAGCCAGCGCCGCCAGCACGAACTGCATGCCCAGCGACTGAAAACCCGAATGGCCGTACGCCAGGACGGGCATCTGCAGTTCATCGGCCAGGAAGCGGTAGGGCACGAAGCGCAGGTCGTTGCTGGTGAGCTCCGACGAGCCCAGGATCACCAGCCGGTCGCCCGTGCGCAGCGCCTGGCTGAGCCGCGACAGGTTGCGCGTCTGCTCGTCCAGCGTATTGCCCAGGTTGGGAATGTAGAGGCCCGGCGCGGCGGCCGGCACCGGTTCGGTCTTCAAGGCGAGCGTGTGCAGGGCCGCCCAGCCGGCCACGGCCGCGGCGGACAGGGCCAGCGCCGCGGCAAGCGCGTGCTGCCGGAGAGTGCGTTTAAACATGGAAAACCTGAAAATGCGCCGCGCCGCGATATTGGGCCGGGATTGTTAGCGGATGTTATCCAGCGCCCATGACGCGAACAAGCGCGGGAAACCCTGGGCGACGGGCGGTTTCCCCTTTTTGCGACACTTGGAGCCGCCGCCCTCGCCGCATGCCGCCCTACAGAATGCGATAGCATCGTTGTCGCGCGGCCGTCCGGCAAGCTACGGCGGCCGCGCTGCCTGCCGCCGCCGCGGCGCTTCATTGCCGGATTCCCGTTACGCCATGACCCACATTGCCCGCATCGCCCGCAGCCACCCCGACGAACTCGTCGTGGGCCTGGTGTCCGTTTCCGACCGCGCCTCCACCGGCGCCTACCAGGACCAAGGACTGCCCGCGCTGCGCGAGTGGCTGGGCGGGGCGCTGGCCTCGCCGTGGCAGGCGGTCGACCGGCTGATTCCCGACGAGCCGGCCCGCATCTCCGAGACCCTGATCGAACTGGTCGACGGCTGCGGCTGCGATCTCGTCCTGACGACCGGCGGCACCGGCCCGGCGCGGCGCGATGTCACGCCCGAGGCCACGCTGGCCGTCGGCACCAAGGAAATGCCCGGTTTTGGCGAACAGATGCGCCAGATCAGCCTGCGCTTCGTGCCCACGGCCATCCTGTCGCGGCAGGTGGCAGTCATCCGCGAAACGGACGGCCATGCCGCCCTGATCGTGAACCTTCCCGGCCAGCCCAAGTCCATCCGCGAGACGCTGGAAGGCTTGAAGGGCGACGACGGCGCCGTGCTGGTGCCCGGCATCTTCGCCGCCATCCCGTACTGCATCGACCTCATCGGCGGTCCCTACGCCGAGACGCGTCCCGAGGTCATCGCGGCCTTCCGCCCCAAGTCCGCCCGCCGACCGCCGCAGGCGTGAAACCGCCTCGGCCGGGCGATGCCGGGCCAAGGCGCCAAAAGACCGTGCGGTATAGTTGGCCGCCCCGATCAATCCCTACCGACCGAGAGTTTCCATCGTCATGAAGGCTCGTATCATCCTGTCCCTTACCGTCCTGGCTGCCCTGACCGCCTGCGCCAACGTCAAAGACGTCCGCGACCGCGAGCCCGTCTTTTACGGCTCGACCGCGCGCACCGCCCAGGACTACACGCAATGCGTGGCGGACGCCTGGAAGGGGCTGGGCGTCAACTTCGAACAGAAGCCGGTGCGCAATGGTTACGAGCTCATCCTGCACGGCAGCCTGGGCGTCGAGGCCGTCATGACGACGACCCACTGGCAGGGCAAGACCGAGACCCGCCTGTCCACGCGCATCGCCCGCCGCGACCAGACCATCATCGAACCGGCCAACCTGTGCCTGTAAGCCCCATGTTCGAACGCCGTGATGTCCTGCGCGCCGGGCTGGCCGCGGCCAGCCTGTGCCTGGCCTGGCCCGCGCGGGCGCAGCAGGGCAGCTACATCAGCCGCAAGCTCGACGCCCGCGTGCCGGGCGGGGTGGCCGTCCTGACGCTGGGCGACGCGGCCAGCGCGCCCGAGGTCACCTACCAGGACCGGCGCGTGCTGGTCGTGCGGGAACAGGGCAAGCAGTGGATCGCCGTGGTCGGCATCCCGCTCAGCGTGAAGCCGGGCCAGGAACACGTCCAGGTCAAGGACGCCGCCGGCACGCGCCAGGTGGCCTTCTCGGTGGGCGCCAAGGATTACGTCGCCCAGCACATCACGCTCAAGAACCGGCGCCAGGTGGATCCGAACCCGGACGATCTCAAGCGCATCGAACGCGAGCTGGCCGAGCAGATCGAGGCTTACCGCGGCTTTCGTGCCGGCGTCACGCCCAGCAACCTGATCCTGGACCGGCCCGTCAACGGCGGACGCCTGTCCAGCCCGTTCGGCCTGCGCCGCTTCTTCAACGGCCAGGAACGCAATCCCCATTCAGGCCTGGACTTCGCCGTGCCGGCCGGAACGCCCATCAAGGCGCCGGCTGCCGGGGTGGTGGTGCTGGTGGGGGATTACTTCTTCAATGGCAAGACGGTGTTCCTGGACCATGGCCAGGGATTGATCAGCATGTTCTGCCATATGTCGGCCGTCGACGTGAAAGTCGGCGACGAGGTGCCGCGCGGCGGCGTGGTGGGCAAGGTGGGTGCGACCGGGCGGGCGACGGGCCCGCACCTGCACTGGAACGTCAGCCTGAACGATGCGCGCATCGATCCGGCGATCTTCATTGGGGCGTTCAAGCCCTGACCAACGGTGGGATTGGGGGGGCAGGCCGGGTTCAGGCCTGCTCTGCCGCCAGCGCGATGCGCTTGAGCACGTATTGGTGCATGCGCTCGGCGTATTCCATCTGCTGCTGCACGCTGCGTTGGCCGGCTTCCTGGTCGTCCAGGCAGTTGTCGTATTTGGTCTTGGCTTCGGCGTAGGTCAGGCCGGTGTTGCGCAGGCTGTTGATGAAGGCCTCGCGCGACTGGCGCAGCAGGCGCAGGCCTTCCTCGCCCTTCGCGAATCTTCTTCGCGCCAGGGCAAGCTGGTCTGCGGCGGCTTGCAATTCTTCTTTCAGGTCCATCGTGCTTCGTGCGTATCCGGCCTGGCGTTGCGCCAGGCGAGGGAGCGCCATTCTTTCATGAACGGGCGTTCCACGCATTACGGCAGGACGCGAATCGGGCTTTAGGATTCGCGAAAAGTAGGTGCCGGGCGCCGGCATGAAGCCGGCCCGGGCGGCCGGCTTAGCGGCGGTATTGCTGGGGACGATGCGGGGCGGGAGCGCGTTCGTCCTTGTGGCGGAAGTTGATGCGGCCCTTGGTCAGGTCGTACGGGGACATTTCCAGGGTGACGCGATCGCCCGCGAGGATGCGGATGCGGTGCTTGCGGATACGGCCGGATGCGTAGGCGCCGACTTCGATGCCGTTGTCCAGTTTGACGCGGTAGCGGCTATCGGGCAGCACTTCGTCAACGATGCCATCCAATTCGATGAGTTCTTCTTTAGCCATGCTCTACTCCTTGATCAAAACGCGCAGCCATGCCGGCGGCATGAGGCGCCGCGCAAGGCGGCAAGCGCGTCGGACTCGGATAAACCGGTCCAGCGGTTTGAACGCAAAAAAACGTTCGGGCAAGCGTGGGTATGGGCCACGGCATCCGAAGGGATGTCTGAAATGGCGGATACTCGCGCCCTGAGGTAAGTGCGCGCGGTGCGCGCCGGGGTCGCGGCGTGGGTGCTGCGGGCACCTGGCCGGAAGAAGCGGGGTTGCAGCGGTAGCGGCAACGCCTGGCGCCACGAGGACTGCAGCGGCGTGCTGGGCAGTGACGGGGGGCGCCCAATAAAAAACCGGATCTCGTTCGCGTCGCTGACGTTCATTCAGTAGCGCCCTTTGGTGGGCGCTACAGGTTGGCACGCAGGATGACCGAAGTCCGGTTTTTGCGGAAAAATCACGGTCTTATGTTACTGCAAAGCGGGCGGTTTAGCCAGCTTTTATGCCAGATCGGCCCGTGATAGTTGCGCTTGAACGACTCTAGCGCCGGGGGATGCGGCGCTGGTACTCGGCCTCCCAGGCGGCATTGGCCGACCAGAACGGGCCCGGATCGCGCCCGGCCAGCCGGGCCGCGAGCACGTTCAGATGCGTGTGCCAGCCGCCCGCCACGTCGACCATGTCGTCCCGGGTGGCAAGCTTGCGGTGAGTGAGGACGAGCAGGGCGGAATCTGCTTTTGGGGACAGTTCGAACATCACCTCGGATGGCGCGCCCGTCGATCCGCCCCAGGTGTAACTCAAGAGGTGCGGCGGTTCGCACCGGGTGATGAGGCCTTGCGTGGTGAGGCCTTCCTCGTAGGGCTTGTAGGCCTCGGGCGTCGGTTCGCGCACGGAGGACAGGTCGGCATGCAGGAACCGCAGCGTGACGCCGCCCCCTTCCATCAGGTCCATGTCGCCTGAAGCCAACCACTGGCCGCGCTTGTCGGATTCGGTCAGCCAGGCCCACACCTCGTCCACGCTGGCCGGCAGCGTGCGCGTGAAACGCAGGGTGGTGGGATCCAGTACGACGCCAAAGTCGCTCATATCAGTCTCCTGTGAAGTCCGGAGCCGGACGTGGGTTCATCTTCCGTGTGAAAAGGTCAGTGGCGGCACCTGCGGATCGTGCTCGGGCGCTTCGTCCATGGCGCCGGGATGCTGGGGCAGCGCATCCGTGATGTCGTACCACGGCGCCTTGCTGGCGACGTGGTAATGCGCCTCGGGCTTGACGCCCGGATCGTCGTCCAGCGGGCCCAGCGGCAGGCCGTAGACGTCGGGCGTCTGGTCAAAGCGGCTGAGCAGGGGCGTGCCGCAGGCCTCGCAGAAGCCCCGGTAGTTGCCGGGCGACGAGGCGTACCAGGTCACGTGGTCTTCCCCCTGGGTCCACGCAAAATCCTTGGACTGGACCGTTGCGCGGCTGCGGAAGGCCGCGCCATGCGTCTTGCGGCACATCACGCAATGGCAGTTCAGGGCATCGGTCAGCGGACCGTTGATCTCGTAGGCGACACGGCCGCAGAGGCAGGAACCTTTGATCATGATGAGCGCCAGGCAGGTTGGGGGAATAACCCCAATATACCCGCGGCGCCGGGCGTCGGCTCCCGCTTTTGCGCCGGATGTCTTTCAGATCGTTGCTGCGTCGGGGTTCCCGCCGGATGCCGGGCAACGCGCGGCATCCGGTCCAGGCAGCGGTCAGGCGGCGCGCTGTGCCGCCTGCAGCGCCTGGAACGCGGGCAGGGCCAGGAGGGCCGCCAGCCGTGCCGCGTCAATGTCCGCCTGCGTCACCGCGGCGCGCGGCATCAGGAAGTTGACGGTGCCCAGGCACGCGCCGCCATAGACGACGGGCACGTTGATGACGGATTTCAAGCCCAGTTCGCGGATGGCGTCGTGGTCGTTGAAGAACTCGCGGATGGCGTCCTCGCCCTGGCCGACGAACACCTGCTGCTCGAGCAGGACGTGCCGGCCCCAGGCCGTGCCGGTCTTGTCCTTGCTCCCGCCCGGCGGGTAGGCCCGCGGGTTCGAGCTATACAGCCGCACCACGCGCATGGCGCTGGCGTCGTAACGATTCACGGTGCACAGCGTGTGCGCGAGGGCGAGGCCGGCGTAGGCATCGATGGCCTGAAAGGCCGCCTGCGCATTGCCCTGCGCGTACGCCTGGCCGATGGCTTGCACGCCCGTGGCGGCCGGGCTGAGGGCGTGGTCCGTCATTCCGCGGTGATGCCCAGTTCTTTGATCAACTTGCCGTACTTGTCGGCGTCGCGCGCCAGGATCTGGCCGAACTGCTCGGGCGTGGTGTCGGTCAGCAGCACGCCCATGTCGCCCATCTTCTTGATGACATCGGGCCGCTTCAGAATCACGTTGATCTCGCGGTTCAGCCGGGCCGTCAGTTCGGGCGGCATGCCGGCCGGGCCAAACGCGCCGTACCAGACCGCCAATTCATAGCCGGGCAGCGTTTCGGCCACGGTGGGCACATCGGGCAGCAGCGGCGAGCGCTGTTCTTCCGTGACGGCCAGCAGCTTGAGCTTGCCCGATTGCACGTGCGGCAGCGTCTGCGTGCCGGCGCTGAACAGCACCTGCGTGCGCCCGGCCACGGTGTCCAGCACCGCAGGCGCGCCGCCGCGGTAGGGGATGTGCATCATCTTCACGCCGGCGGCCTTCTCGAACAGGACGGCGCTCAGGTGGTTGGTGGAGCCCTGGCCCGCCGAGGCGTAGGCCACGTTGTCGGGATTGGCCTTCGCGTAGGCGATGAATTCCTTCAGGTTCGAGGCCGGCACCGACGGATGCACCACCATCGTGTTGGTCACGAGGGCCAGCTCAGCGATCGGCGTGAAGTCCTTCACGCCGTCGAACGGCATGTTGGAATAGAGCGCCTGGTTCATCGTGTGGGTGCTCATCGAGCCCACCAGCAGCGTGTAGCCGTCCGGCTTGGCGCGGGCGACGAACGCCGTGCCGATATTGCCGGACGCGCCCGAACGGTTTTCGACGATCACGGGCTGGCCCAGCGATTGCGTCAGGCCTTCGGACAACACGCGCGCCAGGATGTCCGTGGAGCCGCCGGCCGCCCACGGCACGACCAGCGTGATGGGCTTTTCGGGCCACGCGGCCTGCGAAAGCGCGGGCGCGGCCATCGCCAGCCCCAGCGCGAACGTGCGCAGCAGTCGTTTGAGTTGCAGTGTCATGGTGTTTACCCCTTGCGTAGTGTCCGGCTTCTGAGAGCCGGTCGAAAGAAAAAGTGATTTAGCGGCCGACGGCGTATCCCTGCATGCCACGGGGATTGGCGGCGGCGCGCAGCAGCAGGCGTCCGCCCGCGGCGGGTTCGCGCGTGCAGGCGCTGATGCGGCCTTCGGACCAGTCCGGTCCTACCTTGACGTCGTGACCGGCCTCGCGCAGCGCATCCAGCGTGGCCGCGGGCATGCGCGACTCCACCGTCAGCCGGTTCAGCGTCAGCGCGCGCGGCCAGAACGAGCCTGGAAAGTGATCGATATGCCAGGACGGCGCCTCGATCGCCGCCTGCAGGTTCATGCCCATGGCGTGACGCAGGAAGAAAGCGACGGTCCATTGGTCCTGCTGGTCGCCGCCCGGCGTGCCGAACGCCATGTAAGGCTGACCGTCGCGCAGCGCAAGGCCGGGCGACAGCGTGGTGCAGGGGCGCTTGCCCGGCTGCAGCTGGCCCGGCACGCCATCGTCCAGCCAGGTCATCTGCAGGCGCGTCGTGAGCGAAAAGCCCAGCGCGGGCACCACGGGGCTTGACGACAGCCAGCCGCCCGACGGCGTGGCGGCCACCATGTTGCCATCGCGGTCGATGACGTCGATCTGGCAGGTGTCGCCCACGAACAATTCGCGCGAGGCCCATTCGTCGACGGGCGGCAACGCCGCGAAGGTCGGTTCGCCCACGCCGTAGCGCGTGTCCGAGGCGGCCAGGGTGCGGATGGCGGCGTCCAGGTCGGGCAGGCTCGGCGGCAGGCCCCCCGGACTGCCGGGTTGCAGCGCGGCCGCCGCGCGATCGCCGATGCCGGCGGCGCGCGCCCGCGCGTAGTCGTCGCTCAGCAGCGCCGCCAGCGGCACCTGGGCGTGATCGGGATCGCCATACCAGGCGGTGCGGTCGGCAAACGCCAGCTTGGCGGCTTCGGCCACACGGTGCACGAATTGCGGCGACAGCGGGTCCAGCTTGTCCACGTCAAGGTGGCGCAGCAGCGCCAGCTGTTGCAGATGCACCGGGCCTTGCGACCAGACGCCGCATTTGGCGACCGTGTAGCGGCCATATTGCGTGGTCAGCGGTTCGTCGTAGGTGGCGCGCCAATCGGCCAGGTCGGCCTTGCGCAGCAGCCCGCGGTTGCGCTGGCCGGTGGTGTCCAGCGCGGCCTCGTTGGTGTAGAAACTGTCGATCGCATCGGCGACGAAACCCCGGTACCACACGTCCAGCGCCGCATCGATGCGGCCGCGCCGGTCGGTGCTGGCGGCGTGGGCTTCGTCCAGGATGCGGGTGTAGGTGGCCGCGATGGCCGGCGTGCGGAACAGCGCGTCGGGGGCGGGCACGCGGCCGCCGGGCAGCCAGACCTCGCCCGAGCTTTTCCATTCGTCGCGAAACAGCGCCTGCACGGCCAGGATCGCCTGCGAGATCCGCGGGACCAGCGGAAAGCCGTCGCGCGCATAGTCGATGGCTGGCCGCAGCACGTCCGCCAGCTCCCACGTGCCGTAATCGCGCAGCAGCGTCAGCCAGGCGCCGAACGCGCCCGGCACCGTGGCGGGCAGCAGGCCGATTCCGGGCACGAGGTCCACGCCCAGCTCGCGGAAATAGGCGGGGGTCGCCAGCGCGGGCGCCGGGCCTTGGCCGCACAGCGCGCGCATGCGCTGCTCGCGTTCGCTCCAGATCAGGATGGGGACTTCACCGCCCGGTCCGTTCAGGTGCGGCTCGACGATCTGCAGGACGAATCCCCCGGCCACGGCCGCGTCGTACGCGTTGCCCCCGCGCTCCAGCACGCTCATGGCCACTTGCGAGGCCAGCCAGTGCGTGGACGAAACCACGCCGTACGTGCCGCGTATTTCAGGTCGGGTGGTGAAGGACGGATTCATCGTGATACCGGAAGGGCAGGGAATGATGCGTGCAGTATAGGATCCTGAAATAACTGGTTTTATCTTTATGGGCATAATTGCATAACCAAATGGTTATCTGGAAAACGTCATGAGCCGCGATGCCGTCCGACTTGCCAACCGCCTGAAGCATCGGCACCTCATGCTGCTGGTCAATATCGACCGCCATAAATCGCTGACGCGGGTCGCCGCGCAGACCGGCATCAGCCAGCCCGCGGTGACCAAGGCCCTGGCCGAGCTGGAGGACATCTTCGGCGCGCCCCTGTTCCTGCGCACGGGCAGCGGCCTGCAGCCCACACAGCTAGGTAATCTGGCGCTGGTGCGGGCGCGTCACATGCTCAGCGATCTGGACCTGTGGGAGCGCGAAGTCGAGGCCTTGCAGGCCGGCCGCTCCGCGCACCTGCACGTGGGCGTGGTGCCGTACGTGTCCAGCGCCTTGCTCACCGCCGCCATCAGCCAATTGCACCAGCGCCACGGCGTAACCCTTAGCCTGCACCGCGCCACGACCGATCATCTGGTGCCGATGCTGCGCCAGCACGAGTTGGACTGCATCATCAGCCGCGCCACGTCCACGGTGATGCACGAAGACCTGATTCATCGCGTGCTGTACCGCCAACGGCCCCGCCTGGTCGCGCACGGGCGGCTGGCCCAGCGGCTGGCGCGGCGCAAGCCCGACTGGGCCGCGGTGGCGGCGCTGGACTGGGTGCTGCCGGCGGCCAATACGCCCACGCGGCAACTGATCGTCGAACACTTCATCCGTGCCGGGCTGCAGCCGCCGTCGCCCGTGCTGGAGGCCTATTCGACGGATGTGATCGAGGGCATCCTGTCGCAGAACGAATCGTCGATTTCGGTGGTGCCCGAAGACATCGCGCGCGAACTTTGCCAGCGGGGCAGGCTGGGCATGGTGCCGTGGGAGTTTGGCTGGGAGCTGCCGCCGATCAACCTGATCCGGAGGAAGCGCGAACAGGCGTTGACGGCCGAGTCGCAGTTTTCGGACATTTTGCTGGACCTCTGCGCAAACTCGGCGGCACCCGTGCCTGCGCAGGCCTGACCTGCATGGGCGGCGCAAGCCTGTCTGGCAAGACATGCACATGTCCTAGGCGCAAAAACGTCGCTTCCCGCCACAGACGAAGTAGCCGGCATCTGGTTAAATGGCTGAAAGGCCACACGGCCCCGGGCAAGCCGCTGCCGTTTCCGGCTTGCCCTTCCAATTCACGGAGCCCCAGATGGCACGATTCAATTTCACCCAGGACCTCGAAGAACCCGATCTGTGGGCGGCGGAAAACGTCCCCGCCGGCGAGGGCCGGCCCCCCATCCACGTCATGATCCAGACCGACGGTGAAGAGCCCGATGCGGGCGCATCCAAGGTGGTCAAGGGCATCCTGGACAACCTGGACGACCAGATTCTGGCCGCGGCCGACTTCCTGCTCGACAACTATTCGTACGAGCACTGCAAAAAGCTGGGCATCGAAGACGACCAGCTCCTGGCCGAAGAAACGGCCGAAGCCATGGCGGAAAAAGCCGTGCTGCGCGCGCTGTGGCTGTTCGACGAAGACGGCGACGGCTACGAGCTCTGGTTCACGCTGCCCTGGGACCCGGTGCACACCTACGACGTCGAGTTCGAGGACGGCGCGCCCGTGTCCTGCTCGGTAAACGACTGACGAAACTACTGACGCCGCCCGGCCAGCCGGGGCAAGGTCAGCGCGGCAGTTCGTACCGCGTCGCCAGGCTTTGCCCCAGCGATTCGTCGTACTTGTAGCGCACCTTCAACGGCTTGCCCCGCAAGATGGTGCGCGCTGGCACGTTCTCCAGCGCCACCTCCACCTCCTTGTCCACGAACTCGTCGCAGTCCGTGTCGGCCCTTTCGCCGTCGGGAATGTCGGCGGCTTTGACTTTCAGCTTGAACAGCACCTGCGTCAGCGCCGTGCCGTCGGTCCGGAACTGCCGGTAGGTGGTGGGAAAGGTGGAGACCGTGCCCGTCAGGTCGCAGGAAATGCGGGTCCAGGCATGCGCAGGGGGAATGCAGGCGAACAGGCCGGCGGCAAGCGCCGCTGCCGCGCGGGGCGAGAACAGAAGATTCATGGCGTGCGGGGCCGGGCGCGGCGCCCATGCGCGCCTCGCCGGTGCGTGACGAAAAGGGCTTTTATGTTGCGCCCGGCACTCGCGCCGGTCAAGCGGGCGCGCACCATTGAAAACGGGCCGTTATGGCCCGTTTTTTCATGCGTTCTGGCTGGCAGCCCGCGCCGGTTGCGGGGTCGCGTCCATGGTTCCGGAAACCGTCTCGCCGGCCATCTCGGCGTCCGTATCCGCGGGCAGATCCTCCTCGTTGCCTTCCAGCTTGGCGATCACGGCCGTGGCCAGGCTGTTGCCGACCACGTTCGTGGCGGTGCGGCCCATGTCGAAGAACTGGTCGATGCCCATGATGAGCAGCAGGCCGGCTTCGGGCAGGTGGAACATCGGCAGCGTCGCGGCCACCACCACCAGCGAGGCGCGCGCCACGCCGGCCATGCCCTTGCTCGTCACCATCAGCACCAGCAGCAGGGTGAGCTGCTGCGTGAAACTCATCTCGATGTTGTAGGCCTGGGCGATGAACAGCACCGCGAACGACTGGTACATCATCGAGCCGTCAAGGTTGAACGAGTAACCCAGCGGCAGCACGAATCCGGAAATGCGCTTGGACACGCCGAACCGCGCCAGCGCCTCGATCGTCTTGGGGTAGGCCGATTCGCTGCTCGCGGTCGAGAACGCCAGCAGGGTCGGCTCCTTGATGAGGCCGCCCAGACGGCGCGTGGACTTGCCCAGGAACAGGTAACCGACGCCGAACAGAATCGCCCACAAAAGGGCCAGGCCCAGATAGAACTCACCGATCAGCTTGCCGTAGCTGATCAGTACGCCCAGGCCTTCGGTCGTGATGGCGGCGGCCATCGCGGCGAACACGCCCAGCGGCGCAAAACGCATCACGTAGTCGGTGACGCGGAACATGATCTTGGCCAGCTCGTCGATCATGTTGTAGATCGTGTTGTGGCCCTTGCCGCGGATGAACGACAGTGCGGCGCCGAAGAACAGCGAGAACACCAGGATCTGCAGGATCTCGTTGTTGGCCATCGCTTCGGCGATGCTCTTGGGAAAGACGTGCGCAATGAACGCTTTGAGCGTGAAATCGCCCGTCTTCAGGCCCGATGTCAGCCCCGCGTCTGGAATCGCCAGGTTCATGTGCGCGCCGGGCTGGAAGATGTTGACCAGCGCCAGGCCCAGCAACAGCGAGATCGCCGAGGCGGCGATGAACCAGATCATGGCGCGCATGCCGATGCGGCCCACCGCGCTGGCGTCGCTCATGCTGGCCAGGCCGGTCACCAGGGTGGCGAACACGAGCGGCGCGATGATCATCTTGATCATGCGCAGGAAGATGTCGGTGACAAGGCTGAAGTACGAGGCGATGTGCGCCGCCTCTTGCTGGTTCTGCGCGAACTTGTTGCAGAAGTAGCCCACCACGATGCCCAGCACCATGGCGATGCCGATATAACGCGTCAGCTTCTTAGTGTTCATGTTGAATACGGGAAAACGGGAGCCGCCGCTTGGGCCGTGGGGCCAGGTCCGCCGGCATGAAGGCGGGGGCAGGCGGTCCGGTAACGGACATGCCAGGGCTCCGGGTGCTGCTCGGGTTAACCCTGGGGCGCGATGTTAACGCCGCCAACCTGACAGTCAGTTGTCAGTTTAGGGACGGATCAGCCATGCCAGAATGCCCCTTCCGGTCTCATCAAGACAGGCCGGGCGCCACCTGGGAACCCGCCCCGAGCGGGGCGACATGGGAGACAAAGCAATGCCGAATCGCGAATTGTCCGTACTGGCTTCCGGCTACACCTATCTGGAAGGACTGCGCTGGCACGAAAACCGGCTGTGGGCCTCGGACTTCTATACCGGGCAGGTCATCACGGTGACGCTGCAAGGCGCCGTGGACCGTGTCTGCCTGGTGCCCCAGCAGCCCTCCGGCCTGGGCTGGCTGCCCGATGGCCGCCTGCTGATCGCCTCCATGAAAGACCGCAAGCTGCTGCGCCGCGAGGCGGACGGCACGCTATCGGTCCACGCGGACCTCTCCGCGTTGACCGGCGGCCCCATCAACGACATGGTGGTGGACGCGCAGGGCAGGGCGTATGTGGGCAACTTCGGGTTCGACATCATGGCGGGCGAACCGGTCCGCACGACCACGCTGGTGCGCGTGGACCCGGACGGCGTGGCGCAGGTGGTGGCGGACGGGCTGTGCTTTCCCAACGGGTCGTTCATTACGCCCGACGGCAAGACGCTGATCGTCAACGAGACCTTCGCGAATCGCATTTCCGAATTCGACATCGAGCCCAATGGCGTGCTGGGCCCACGCCGCGACTGGGCCAACTTCGGCGAGCTGCCGGCGAGCGACGACCTGACCACGCTGATCGCCGCGTCAAAGATCGCCCCGGACGGCGGCGCACTGGACGAAGAAGGCGCGCTGTGGGTGGGCGATGCCATCGGCAAGCGCATCGTGCGGGTCGAACGGGGCGGCAGGATCCTCGAACAGATCGACACCGGCGAGTTCGGCATCTTCGCGGCCGCGCTGGGCGGTCCCGACGGCAGGACGCTTTTCATGGCGGCGGCGCCGGATTTCGTCGAAGCCAATCGCCGGGCCAAACCCCAGGCCCGCATCCTGGCGACCCAGGTGGACGTGCCGCACGCGGGCAGGCCCTAGGCCACGGCCCTAGGCTGCAAGCGGGGCGGCAAAGGCCTGGCGTGCCGGATTTCTGGTCCGCATGGACGAGATCGCAAGCCGGGATATCAGCCGTCCCGCCCCTTGCGGTATCACCTGAATGGATAGGATACCGGCCGTTGCAAGACCTTTCTTCGATTCCCCCGTAAAATCACGCCATTCAGCAAGGCTTCAACCATCTCTCAATAGACAGTACCTAAGGAGGACCACTCATGGCCCTAGTCTCCATGCGCCAGTTGCTCGACCACGCCGCCGAGCACGGCTACGGCATTCCGGCTTTCAACGTCAACAACCTGGAACAGGTCCAGGCCATCATGGAAGCCGCGGCGGAGACCGACAGCCCGGTGATCATGCAGGCCTCGGCCGGCGCGCGCAAATACGCGGGCGAAGGCTTCCTCAAGTACCTGATCCAGGCCGCCGTTGAGTCCTACCCGCACATTCCCGTGGTCATGCACCAGGATCACGGCCAGTCGCCCAAGATCTGCCAGGGCGCGATCGACCTGGGCTTCTCCAGCGTCATGATGGACGGCTCGCTGAAGGAAGACGGCAAGACCATCGCCGACTACGACTACAACGTCGAAGTCACCAAGAAGGTTGTCGACATCGCGCACAAGCTGGGCGTGACCGTCGAAGGCGAACTGGGCTGCCTGGGCTCGCTCGAAACCATGGAAGGCGACAAGGAAGACGGCCACGGCGCCGACGGCAAGCTGACCATGGATCAGCTGCTGACCGACCCCGAACAAGCCGCCGACTTCGTGCGCCGCACGCAACTGGACGCCCTGGCGATTGCCATCGGCACCAGCCACGGCGCCTACAAGTTCACGCGCAAGCCCACCGGCGACATCCTGTCGATCTCCCGCATCAAGGAAATCCACGCCCGCCTGCCCAACACCCACCTGGTGATGCACGGCAGCTCCAGCGTGCCGCAGGAACTGCTGGCCGAAATCCGTGAATTCGGCGGCAACATGAAAGAAACCTACGGCGTGCCCGTCGAGGAAATCCAGGAAGCCATCAAGTACGGCGTGCGCAAGATCAATATCGACACTGATATCCGTCTGGCCATGACCGGCGCGATCCGCCGCTTCTTCGCCGAGAACCCCGAAAAGTTCGACCCGCGCGAATACCTCAAGCCCGCCCGCGCCGCCGCCAAGGCAATCTGTGTCGCTCGCTACACGGAATTCGGCACCGCCGGCAACGCCAGCAAGATCAAGCCGCTGCCGCTGACCGAGATCGCCGCGCAATACGCGTCGGGCAAGCTGTCGCAAGTGGTGCAGTAAGGTCCCCGCCGGCGCCGCCTTCCCTGTGAAGGCGGCTCAGGCAAAAAAGGGCTGGTCCGCGAGGGCCAGCCCTTTTGTTTTGTGGACGTGTTGCGCGCCGCTTATGCCGGCGAATTGCGCCCAAAGCTCGGCACCGTCCGGTCCACGTGGTGCCACGATGGCGCCGAGTCCGTCCACAGGCTCACCTTGGAATGAAAGGCCTCGGGATCGTCCAGCGACCCCGCGCGGACCACCTCATAGCCCATGCCTTCCGAGCCGCCGAACAGCGGCGTCCCACAGGACGGACAGAAGCTGCGCATGACGGTGTGGCCGGAGTCGCCCTGGTAGCGGTGCTCCTTGGGCTGGCCGCGCAGCAGCGTGACCGCGCCGGCGGGAAAGATCAGGGCGTGGGCTGGAGCGCCGCCGCTGGAATACTGGCAGTCCCGGCAATGGCAGGTCGCCGCGGTGATGGGCTCGTCCGTGAGGGCGTAGCGGATGGCGCCGCACTGGCAGCCGCCTGTCATGTGCACCTGCGCGTCGGCGTGGGGCATGCGCTTGGGGGAAGCATCCTGCATACGACTCTGTCTCCGGACGGGTTGTGCCGTGACGCCCGGGGGCGGCCGGCGCGAATTATGGATGGGGATCAAAGCCTAACCCGGGGTCTGGCCTGCGGCAAGGTGAACTTATTTGCAGTAATCTATGCGCTTTGCAGGAGCCGCCGCGCGGCGCCGCTCCTGCCTGGTATCCGATTTCGTTCCACTTCCCGCCCTGGCGCCCGCCCGCGGCGGGAATGTTCATTTTTGCCATAGGCCATTCCCGTGACTTCTGCTTTGCATGAATCCAGCATCAAGTCCCTGCCGCTGCTGGGACGCGGCAAGGTGCGCGATATGTACGCCGTCGGCGACGACAAGTTGCTGATCGTCGCGTCGGATCGCATTTCCGCCTTCGATGTGATCCTTGACGACCCCATTCCCGGCAAGGGACAGGTGCTGACCGAACTGACCGAATTCTGGTTGCAGAAGCTGGCGCACATCCTGCCCAACCACTCCACCGGCGTGAAGCCCGAGGACGTGGTGGCGCCCGATGAGGTCGACCAGGTGCGTGGCCGCGCCGTGGTGGTCAAGCGTCTGAAGCCGATCCTGGTCGAAGCGGTGGCCCGTGGTTACCTGATCGGTTCCGGCTGGAAGGACTACCAGGCGACCGGCGCCGTGTGCGGCATCAAGCTGCCGGCGGGCTTGCAACAGGCGAGCAAGCTGCCCGAGCCCATCTTCACGCCCGCGGCCAAGGCCGAATTCGGCATGCACGACGAGAACGTGGACTTCGCGCACGTGGTCAAGGAAGTCGGCCAGGAAATGGCCGAGCGCATCCGCGACGTCACGCTCAAGCTGTACGCCGAGGCCGCCGCCTTTGCCGCGACCAAGGGCATCATCATCGCCGACACCAAGTTCGAATTCGGCCTGGACGACGATGGCACGCTGCACTTGATGGACGAAGTGCTGACGCCCGATTCGTCGCGCTTCTGGCCTGCCGACGGCTACCGCGTGGGCATCAGCCCGCCGTCCTTCGACAAGCAGTTCGTGCGCGACTGGCTTGAAACCCAGACCTGGGACAAGACGCCGCCCGCGCCGCGCCTGCCGCAGGACGTGCTGGAAAAGACCGCCGCCAAATACCGCGAAGCGCTTGACCGCCTGATCGCCTGATCGGCCTGCTTTCCAAAAAACCGCTCCTTGCCGAGCGGTTTTTTTTTGCCCGCAGCGGTGCAACCGGCGCCTTGATACACATGCCGGGCACCCGGGCAAACCCGCAGTCTTCGCATGAAATTATTTCGGATTGTTACGCTATACTCGTGCGCTGCTTGGTTCGGGAATTCCGAGAAAAGGAGCGCTGCATGGTGATGATGCTGCCCTTTGTGACGGGGACGCTGGCAGTATGGTTTGGGCTCGTGGGCCGGCGCCGCCCCTGCGTGACGTTCTGGCTGCTGACCCTGGTCATCTTTGCCGCCTGGTGCAATTACCACATGACCAGTCCGCTGGCGTTGTCCCTGTGAAGCGCCGGCAATGATCTTTTCACGCAACCCGGCGCGCGGTTCACGCATCCTCAACGGTCTGGCCCTGCTCGGGGTCACCGCCATCCTCTGCATGGCCTTTGTCTGGCAATTCGCCTACGACGAACTGCCATGTCCGCTATGCCTGCTGCAGCGCGTCGCGCTGATGCTTGCGGGCGTGGGATTCCTCTTGAACATGCGGCTCGGCCCGTCGCCGATGCACTACGCGATGAGCATTGCGGGCGCGCTGGCCGGGATGCTTGCGGCGGGGCGTCAGGTGCTGCTGCATATTGCGCCGGGCGATGCGGGCTACGGTACGCCCTTTCTTGGCCTGCATTTCTATACGTGGGCGTTCGTCGCCTTCACGGCGATCATCGTGTTCTGCGTCGTGATGCTGTGTGTGGACCGCAAATGGGGCGACAGCATGCTCAAGAAGCCCGTGTCGGCGCTGGGCATGGTGGTCATGGCCCTGTTTTTCATCGTCGCGCTGGCCAACGCCGGCAGCACCACGCTGCAGTGCGGCTTTGGCCCGGGCCCCGACGATCCGGTCAGCTACCTTTGGCTGCAAACGGCGGCCACGCCGTAGGGGCCGCCGCGCCGGGTAAAATAGCGGGCTTTCGCGGGCAGGTCCCGCGGTTTCCTGACATTTCGCGGCGCGTGCGCCGTGGTCTCAACTACTAGACACCGGTTATGACAGACCAGACTTCCGCAGCGGCGCAAGCCTCCCCCGTGGTGGGCGTGATTATGGGATCTTCCAGCGATTGGGAGGTCATGAAGCACGCGGTGACGATGCTGGAGGATTTTGGCGTTGCCTACGAGGCGCGCGTGATCTCCGCGCACCGCATGCCGCAGGATATGGCCGAATACGGCGCCGCCGCGCACCAGCGCGGTCTGCGCGGCATCATCGCCGGCGCTGGCGGCGCGGCGCACCTGCCGGGCATGATGGCCGCCCTGACCGAGGTGCCGGTGTTCGGTGTGCCGGTCCCGTCCAAGTACCTGCGCGGCGAAGACTCGCTGCTGTCCATCGTGCAGATGCCCAAGGGCGTGCCGGTCGCCACCTTTGCCATCGGCGAAGCCGGCGCCGCCAACGCCGCGCTGCACGTGATCGCCACGCTGGCGGGCACCGACGCCGGCCTGCACGCAAAGCTGCTGGCGTTCCGCGCCCGCCAGACGCAGGCCGCACGCGACATGAAAGTTCCGCCCGAGGCCTGACGCGTATGACTCAACCGACTTCTTTCATGATTGCGCCCGGCGGTTGGCTGGGCATGCTGGGCGGCGGGCAGTTGGGCCGCATGTTCTGTCACGCCGCGCAAAGCCTCGGCTACAAGGTGGCGGTGCTGGATCCGGCCGCCGAGTGCCCGGCCGGCATGGTCGCCGACCTGCACATCCAGGCCGCCTATGACGACGAGGCCGGCCTGGCCCGCCTGGCGCAGACCTGCCAGGCCGTCACCACCGAATTCGAAAACGTGCCCGCCGACAGCCTGCGCGCGCTGGCGACCCGTTGCCGCGTCAGCCCGGCGGGCGACGCCGTGGCGATCGTGCAGGACCGTATCGCGGAAAAGACCTTCATCGCCGCGCAAGGCATCCCGGTTGCGCCGCACGCCGCCATCCGCAGCGAGGCGGACCTGCACGCCGCGTCCGACACCCTGTTCCCCGGCATTCTCAAGGTTGCCCGCCTGGGTTACGACGGCAAGGGTCAGGCCCGCATCGACACTCGCGAAGAAGCCATCGCGGCCTTCGCCGAGTTCGGGGGCGTAGCCTGCGTGCTGGAAGCGCTGATGCCGCTGGATTACGAAATCTCGGTGGTGCTGGCGCGCGGCTTTGACGGCGCCAGCGTGGTGTTTCCCGTGGCGCGCAACGTGCACCGCGACGGCATCCTGGCGGTGTCCACCGCCGCGCCCGTGCAGCAGGACGCCGCCCACGCCGAACGCCAGGCGCGCGCCACCGAGGCCGCGCAGGCCATCGCGCAGGGCCTGGGCTATCACGGCGTGCTGTGCGTGGAATTCTTCGTGCTCAAGGACGGCAGCCTCATCGTCAACGAGATCGCGCCGCGCCCGCACAATAGCGGCCACTACACGATCGATGCCTGCGTCACCAGCCAGTTCGAGCAGCAGGCGCGCGCCATGGCCGGCCTGCCGTTGGGCGGCACCGACCTCCTGGCCCCGGCCGTCATGCTGAACATCCTGGGCGACATCTGGTACGCCAACGACAGCGACACCGCGCAACGCGAGCCCGACTGGGCGGCTGCGCTGGCGGTGCCGTCCGCCAAGCTGCATCTGTACGGCAAGCGCGAGGCGCGGCGCGGCCGCAAGATGGGGCACGTCACCATCGTGGCGGCCACGCTGCAGCAGGCCCGTGACGATGCCGCCCGCGTGGCGGCCGCGCTGGGTATGCAGGCGCCCGAATAGAGCGGCGAACCGATGTCCTCCTCCACGCCCGCCACCGCCAGCGCCGCGCAAATCGCCCACGCCGCCCAGCGCATGCTGGACGGCGAACTGGCCGCCTTTCCGACCGAGACCGTCTACGGGCTGGGCGCGGACGCCGAAAATCCGCAGGCGGTTGCCAAGATCTACGCGGCCAAGGGCCGGCCGTCGAACCATCCTGTCATCGTGCACATCGCGCCTGACGGCGATGTGTCGTATTGGGCGGCGCACGTGCCGCCCGAGGCGCGTCTGCTGATCAACGCGTTCTGGCCGGGTCCGCTGACCCTGATCCTCAAGCGCGCGCCGCATATCGTGGACACGGTGAGCGGCGGCCAGGACAGCATCGGCATTCGCTGTCCCTCGCACCCGGTGGCGCAGGCGCTGCTGACGGCTTTTGCCGCCGGCAAGCCGAACGGGCAGGGCGGCGTGGCTGCGCCGTCCGCCAACAAGTTCGGGCAAGTGTCGCCCACGCGCGCCGAGCATGTGCGCAGCGAGTTCCCGGACGAAGTCGCGGCCGGCATGCCCGTGCTGGAAGGCGGCGCGTCTGAGGTGGGCATCGAGTCCACGATCCTCGATCTGTCGCGCCTGGACACGGGCGCGGGGCCCGTGCTGCTGCGGCCCGGCCACATCAGCGCCGCGCAGCTCGAAGCCGTGCTGGGCGTGCAGGTCTTTGCGCCCGACGCCGCGGCGCCGCGCGCCTCGGGCACGCTGAAGGCGCATTACGCGCCCCGCACGCCGCTGGAACTTGCAAGCGACGCACGCATGCAGGAAGTGGTGCTGGGACGCAACCTGCCAGAAGGGCGCGTCGTGCTGGTGGCCTACGGCCCGCAGCCCGCCGCCGTCGATGCCCGCGTGCAATGGCAAGCGGTGCCGGCGGACCCGGCCCGTTACGCGCAGGCGCTGTATGGCCTGCTGCGCGATCTGGACGGGCAGGGCTATGCGCGCATCATCGTGCAGGAGCCGCCCGCCACCGACGACTGGCACGCGGTCAACGACCGCATCGGCCGTGCCGCCGCCGCCTTCACGCTGGACACCACCGGCCTGTAGCCTGGCCGCTCAGGCGGCCAGGAATTCCCCGATCCGTTCAACGGCCTGCCGCAAGGGCGGCAGGAATTCTTCCTGCAAGCGCTCCAGCGGCACGCGCGCGGCCTTCACGCTGACGTTCACGGCGCCGCACGCCTTGCCGCTGGCCGAGCGCACGACCACCGAGATCGCGCGCACATTCAATTCCAGTTCCTGATCGACCACCGCATATCCCTGCTCGCGGATGCGCGCCAGTTCCGCGCGCAGTTTTGCCTCGGTGGTCAACGTGAATTCGGTGTAGGGCTGCAGGTCGGTTGCCGCGAAATACCTTGCCAGCGCGGGCTCGGGCAACTCTGCCAGCAGCACGCGTCCGATGGACGTGCAATACGCCGGCAAGCGGCTTCCCAGACCCATCGACGTGGCAAGCAGGCGGTTCACCTCCGAACGCGCCAGGTACAGCATCTCGTGGCCTTCCATGATGGCGAGCGCGCAGGTCTCGTTCACGGTGGCGCTCAGTTCCTCCAGCACGGGCTGCGCCAGCGAGACGAACGGCGTGGACGAAAAATACGCGTAGCCCAGGCCCAGGATGCGCGGCGTCAGCACGTACAGCCGGCCATGCTGTTCGGCCATGCCCAGCAGGATCAGCGTGTGCAGGCAGCGCTGCACCACCGCGCGCGGCAGATTGGCGCGCCGGCTCAGTTCGGCGGCGGTCTGGGGATGGCGGCGGGTGCCGAACGCGCGTATGACGTGCAGGCCGCGCGCCAGCGTCAGCATGTAGTCCGGATCGCCGCGCAGCTGGTCGGGATGGTCTTCGGCCGCGGGCGGCGCGGCGTAGCCCGGCGGAGGCAGGTTCGGCAGCATCAGCCGGCACGCAGCGGCGCGCCGGTGTGCGCCTGCAATTCGGTCAGGGTCATGCCGCCGATCATATCCCGGACGACAAGCCCGCCCGGCGTGACGTCGATGACCGCGAGGTCGGTGTAGATACGGTCCACCACGCCGGCGCCGGTAAGCGGATAGGTGCAGCGCTCGACGATCTTGGGATCGCCGTTCTTGCTGTTGTGCTCCATCATGATGAACACACTGCGTGCGCCGACGGCCAGGTCCATCGCGCCGCCCACGGCCGGCGCCTCGCCCGGCTTGTTGAGCGACCAGTTGGCCAGGTCGCCGTTGGCCGCAACCTGCATGCCGCCCATGACGCAGATGTCCAGGTGGCCGCCGCGCATCATCGCGAACGAGTCCGCGTGATGGAAATACGACCCGCCCGTCAAGAGCGTCACGGGCTGCTTGCCCGCGTTGATGAGGTCCAGGTTGATGTCGGCCTCGGCCGGGGGCGGGCCCATGCCAAGAATGCCGTTCTCGCTGTGCAGCACGATCTCGCGGCCTTCGGGCAGATGGGCGGCCACCAGCACGGGCATGCCGATGCCCAGGTTCACGTAGCTGCCGTCGGGGATGTCCAGGGCCAGGCGGCGCGCCATGGCTTCGCGGGTCAGGGGACGAAACATGCGGGCTCCTGCTTGAAGGATTGCGTCAGCTGGAAAAGGCGGCGTTGGGCACTTCGGTGACGCGCTTGACGAAGATGCCGGGCGTCACCACCGCCTCGGGCGGCAGTTCGCCCAGTTCGGCCTTGGCGCGCACCTGCACGATGGTCGTCTGGGCGGCCATGCACATGATGGGACCGAAGTTGCGCGCGCTCATGTTGTAGGTGAGGTTGCCCCAGCGGTCGCCGCGGTCGGCCTTGACCAGTGCGAAGTCACCGTGCAAGGGTTCTTCGAACACATGGCCGCGGCCGTTGATGATGCGGGTCTCCTTGCCGCGCGCAAGCTCGGTGCCGTACGCGGTGGGCGTGAAAAAGCCGCCCAGCCCGGCGCCGGCCGCGCGCAGGCGTTCGGCGATGGTGCCTTGCGGCACGCATTCCAGTTCGATGCGGCCTTCGCGGTAGAGCGCGTCGAAGACCCACGAGTGAGACGCCTTCGGAAACGAGCAGATGACCTTGCGCACGCGCCCGGCCTTGACCAGCGCGGCCAGGCCCGTTTCGTGGTTGCCCGCATTGTTGCTGACCACGGTCAGGTCGCGCGCGCCCTGGTCGATGAGCGCATGGATCAGTTCGGTGGGCATGCCGGCGCCGCCGAACCCGCTGATCAGCACGGTGGCGCCATCGTGGATGTCCGCCACGGCGGCCGCGGGGGTGTCGATGAACTTGTCGATCATGGAGGGCTCCGATGGGGCGGGCGCGGCGGCGCCCGGCCCGCTCAGTTCACGGTGATGTTGGCCTGCTTGATGATCTCGGCGTAGCGTGCCGAGTCCTTCTTCATCAATTCGGCAAACTGCGCCGGCGTGCCGCCCACCGGCAAGAAGCCCGCATCCACGAACTTCTGCCGCACGTCGGGTTCCTTGACGATTTCGCTGATCTCACGCGCCATGCGTTCGATGATCGGCTTGGGCGTATTGGCGGGCGCCATCAGCCCGGCCCACGAGCCGGTGACAAAGCCCGGCATGCCGGCCTCTTCCATCGTGGGAATGTCAGGTTCCGTGGGCCAGCGTTCCTTGCCCGTGAACGCCAGCGCCTTCAGGCGGTTCTGCTTGACGTACTGCATCGGCACCAGCACGGGATCGAACACCATGGACACGCGGTTGCCCAGCAGGTCCGTGAGGATCGGCGCGCTGCCCTTGTAGGCCACGTGGGTCATCGTGATCTTGTTCTGCAGCGCGAAGTCGGCGCCGGTCAGATGCGCGCTGGAGCCATTGCCGCTGGACGCATAGGTGAGCTTGTCGGGATTCTTGCGCGCATAGGCGACCAGTTCGGCCACGTTCTTGACCGGCAGCTCGTTCGCCACGAACAGAAACAGCGGCAGGTCCGCCATCTGCACGACCGGCGTCAGGTCCGCGGGCGTGTAGCCCAGCTTGTAGAGATGAAAGTTGATGATGTAGGCCGGCAGCATCGACAGGAACGTGTAGCCGTCGGGCTCGGCCTTGGCGGCAATCGCCGATCCCAGGCTGCTGTTGGCGCCGGGACGGTTCTCGACGACGATGGTCTGGTTCAGCCGCGGCCCCAGTTTTTCCATCACGATGCGCGTCACGATGTCGGTGGATCCGCCCGGCGTGTACGGCACGATGATCTTGATGGGCTTGCTGGGCCAGTTGTCGGCCGCGAGGGCGGGGCCGGCGGCCAGACCGCTCGCGGCCAGCGCGGCGACGAGCAGGTTTCTGAGAGCCTGGCGGCGGTCAGTGGCCGCCGGGCGAAGGGGCTGCGACTTGCTTGCTTTTGCCATGGACTTGTCTCCTCCATGAATCGGCCGATTAGCGGTGCGCGTCCGGGTTTTTGTGTGACGCGACCGGCTTTTTTCAAAGGGCTGCGGCTTTGCTGACTATCGGACAAAGACGCAAAAAAAGTATGGCACGGGGGGATGCGCAGGGCGGAGCGACGCCGCGCCAATAAAGTTCGATCACCGGACGCGGCGCCGTTATCGGCCGAAGCCGCGTCTTACGGGTTTTCACTAGGGATTCGCGCGTTGTTCACGCTGTGGACATGCCTTAATCTGGCGGCCGGTCCAGTAAGGCGGGACCCGGTTTCAGCCGCTCCCGGTTACGAGCCCAGAGCGGCCATCTATCTCAGGAGAAGCAGAACATGAAGCGGAAATTGATGGTTGCGGCCGGCGCGATTGCCCTGGCCTGCGCGTCCCAGGCGGCGATGGCCGGTCCCACGCTGGACGCGGTGAAAAAGAAGGGATTCGTGCAGTGCGGCCTGACGGACGGCGTCTCCGGATTCTCCGCGACGAACAGCAAGGGCGAATGGGAAGGCATGGACGTGGACATCTGCCGTGCCGTGGCGGCGGCGGTGTTTGGCGATGCCTCCAAGTTCAAGGGCACCGCGCTGTCCACCCAGCAGCGCTTCACGGCGCTGCAGTCGGGCGAAGTCGACGTGCTGCTGCGCACGGTGACGCTGACGCAGACGCGCGACACGTCGCTCGGCCTGTCCGCCGTGGCCGCCAGCTTCTATGACGGCCAGGGCATCCTGGTCAGCAAGAAGCTGGGCGTCAAGAGCGCCAAGGAACTGAACGGCGCCACCGTCTGCGTGCAGCCGGGCACCACCACCGAACTGAACCTGGCCGACTGGTTCCGCGCCAACAACATCGAGTTCAAGCCGGTCGTGATCGACAAGGTGACCGAAGTCGTGCGCGCCTTTGAATCCGGCCGCTGCGATGCCTTCACGGACGACGCCTCGCAACTGGCCGCCGTGCGCGCCACGCAGGTCGCCAACCCCAACGACTACGAAATCCTGCCCGAGCGCTTTTCCAAGGAGCCGCTGGGTCCCATGGTCCGCCAGGGCGACGAGAACTGGCTGGGCATCGTGCGCTGGACGCTGTTCGCGCTGCTGGAAGCCGAGGAATACGGCATCACGCAAAAGAACGTGGATGAAATGCTCAAGAGCAAGAATCCCAACGTCCTGCGCATCCTGGGCGTGACGCCGGGCGCCGGCAAGAACATGGGCCTGGATGAAAAATGGGCCTACAACGCCATCAAGGCGGTGGGCAACTATAGCGAAATCTTCGAGCGCAACGTGGGCAAGGACAGCAAGCTGGGCCTGCAGCGCGGCACGAACGCGCTGTGGAACCAGGGCGGCGCGATGTATCCGTGGCCGATCCGTTGATGTACCGGCAGCCGTAGCGGCCGGATAAGGCATCCTTCCGACCCGTGCAAGGCCTCCCTCGGGAGGCCTTGCCGTTTTTGCAGACGCCTTGAGCTGGCCACACAATCCGCCCGGGCGCACGCCGCCGCCTTGTTTCGGCTGACGGAACCTTGCTGGAATGGTTCCATGCGCCCGATCGTAAATGGCTCTATCGCGAATCCGCCAGGCTCCCTATGATGTCCGTTGCGCGGGTGGCCATGCCACCCGCACTGCCATTGATAACTACCAGGGAAACAACGATGAACGGCGCCGACAGCCTCTGCGACACCTTGCTTGCCAATGATGTGGACGTTTGCTTTGCAAATCCGGGCACATCCGAGATGCACTTTGTGGCGGCCCTGGATCGCAAGCCCAAAATGCGCTGCGTGCTGGGCCTGTTTGAAGGCGTGGTGACTGGCGCCGCCGACGGCTACGCCCGCATGGCCGACAAGCCGGCGGCGACGTTGCTGCATCTGGGCCCGGGCCTGGGCAATGGCCTTGCCAACCTGCACAACGCCAAGCGCGCGCGCACCCCCATGGTCAACATCGTGGGCGACCACGCCACGTATCACGTCCAGTACGACGCGCCGCTGACCAGCGACGTGGAGGGCGTGGCGCGGCCGATGTCGCACTGGGTCAAGCGCACCATGACGGCCTCGGCCCTGTCCGCGGATGCCGCCGAGGCCGTCGCCGTGGCGCGCCGCGCGCCGGGCAACATCGCCACCCTGATCCTGCCGGCTGACACGGCCTGGACCGAATTGCCCGATAACGCGCCCGCGCCCATCGTGGCCAAGGACGACGCGCTGGCGCAGACCACCGCCGATGCCGTGCGCGCCGCCGCTGCGGCCATCCGCTCGGGCGAAGTCACCGTGCTGATGCTGGGCGGCGCCGCGCTGCGCGAGCGCGCATTGAACGCGGCGGGGCGCATTGCACGCGCGACCGGCGTGCGCTTGGTATCGGAAACGTCGAACCGCCGCATCGAGCGCGGCGGCTCGCGCACCCCGGTGGACCGCCTGCCGTATCCGATCGATCTGGCCGTCGCCAAGCTCAAGGACGTCAAGCACCTGGTGATGGCGGGCGCCAAGTCGCCGGTCGGTTTCTTTGCCTATCCGGGCAAGCCCAGCCTGCTGGCGCCGCAGGACAGCAACCAGGTGGTGCTGGCCACGGCCGACCAGGACCTGCCGCACGCGCTGGAGTGGCTGGCCGATGAACTGGGCATCGCCGCCGATGCGCCGCGCCTGACGGCGCCCGCCGCCAGTTATGAAGTGCCCGCGTCCGGCAAGCTGACCGGTGCCGCCGTCAACATCCTGATCGCGCATCATCTGCCCGAACAGGCCATCGTCTGCGACGAGTCCATCACGCAGGGCCGCGAGTTTCCGCTGTACAGCGTCAGCAGCGCGCCGCACGACTGGCTGATGCTGACGGGCGGCGCGATCGGCATCGGCCTGCCGCTGGCGACGGGCGCGGCAGTGGCGTGCCCCGACCGCAAGGTGGTGACCTTGCAGGCGGACGGCAGCGGCATGTACACGCTGCAGGCCTTGTGGACGCAGGCGCGCGAAAACCTGGATTGCCTCACCATCATCCTGGCCAACCGTTCCTACGCCACGCTGCATGGCGAGATGAAGAACGTGGGCGTGCAGGAACCCGGCCGCAATGCGCGCCGCATGCTGGACCTGCAGGATCCGCATCTTGAATGGACCCATCTGGCCCGCGGCATGGGCGTGGAAGCGGTCAGCGTGGATACGGTTGAAGGCTTTGCGCGCGCGCTGGCCGAAGGCCTGAAGCGGCGCGGTCCCTTCCTGATCGAAGCGGTGATCTGACGGTTGCCGCCGTGGCGCGGACGCTTCGTGGATCTTCTCCCCACGCGCCGCGCCGCTACACCCCCAGATAGCGCGTCAACTGCTCGGGCTGCCGGGCCAGCGACGCGCTGTCGCCATCCTGCACGATCAATCCCTTTTCCATCACTAGGCACCGGTCGGTGTGTTCCAGCACCGCGCGGTAGTTGCGGTCCACGATCAGCGTGGACATGCCGGTGGCGCGGATCTCGCGGATGATGCGCCAAATCTCCGCCACGATCAGCGGCGCCAGGCCCTCGGTGGCTTCGTCCAGAATCAGGAGGTCGGGGTTGGTCATCAGCGCGCGGCCGATGGCCAGCATCTGCTGTTCGCCGCCCGACAACTGCTGGCCGCCGTGGGCGAGGCGTTCGCGCAGCCGGGGAAACGTGTCCAGCACGCGCGCATAGGTCCAGTCCTGGCCCGCGCGCTTGCCCGGGCGCGCCGCGACTTGCAGGTTCTCGCGCACGTTCAGGTTGGGAAAGATGCCGCGGCCCTCGGGCACATAGGCCACCCCCATCCGTGCGATCGCGTGCGGCTGCGCGTGGGTGCAGTCGCTGCCGCGCACGCGCACGTTGCCCTGCGCGCTTTTCACGTGGCCCATCAGGCTGCGGATGAGCGTGGTCTTGCCCATGCCATTGCGGCCCACCAGTCCCACCGATTCGCCCGGCGCGATGTGCATGTCCACGCCCCGCAGAACGTGACTGGCGCCGTAGTACACGTGCAGGCCGTCTGCTTCGATCAGCGCGTGCATCAATGTGCTCCTTGTCCGTCTTCGCCCAGGTAGGCGGTACGCACCTCCGGATTGGCGCGGATCTGTGCAGGGGCGCCGCTGGCGATGGCGCTGCCGTTGACCATGACGGTGATGGTTTCGGCAATGCGGAACACGGCGTCCATGTCGTGCTCGACCAGCAGGATCGCGTGGCCCGCCTTCAATGTCTGCAGCAGATCCAGGATGCGGTCGGTTTCCTCGGGGCCCATGCCCGCCAGCGGTTCGTCCAGCAGCAGCACCTGCGGTTCGCCCGCCAGGCACATCGCGATTTCGAGCTGACGCTTGCGGCCGTGCGGCAGCAGGCCGGCTGGCTGCCGCGCGTCGCCGGCCAGGCCCGTGCGGTCCAGCGCCGCGCCCGCCAGCTCGGCGCTGCGCCGGCAGCTGGCGGCATCGCGCCACCAGTGCCAGAAGCGCTGCCGGCTGGCCTGCGCGGCCAGCCGGCAGTTTTCAAACACACTCAGCTCAGGAAAGATCGTGGATCGCTGGTAGCTGCGGCCCAGCCCCGCGCGCGCCCGTTCGGGCTGAGGCCAGGTGGTGATGTCGCGGCTGCCCAGCGTGACCTGGCCGCTGCTGGCCGCCAGTTCACCGGACAGGATGTTGATGAGCGTGGACTTGCCCGCGCCGTTGGTGCCGATCACGGCATGCACCTGGCCGCGCAGCAGATCGAGCGATACACCGTTGACCGCGGTAAGACCGCCGAAGCGGCGCGTGACCGCGGCGGCCGAGAGCAGGACATCAGACATGGCGTTCTCCCTGGAGGGGCAGGCGCGCGGCCGCCGGTTTGCTTTCCGCGCGGGCCGGGGGCGCCGCGTCTTTGCGAACGTCCGCGGCTCGCGCCTGGCGGCGTTCGCGCCATTGGGCCGGCAGACCTGCCAGCCCGTTCGGCAACAGCGCCACCAGCGCGATGATCGCCAGGCCCAGCGGCAGGTGCCAATGGCGTGCGTAATCGCCAAACAGGTCCTGCGACTGGAACAGCTCTTGCAGCAGCACCATCGTCACGGTGCCCAGCACTGCGCCGCCCAGGCTGCCCATGCCGCCCAGGATGACCATCAGCAGCACCAGCCCCGACTGTTCCCAGGCCAACAGCTCCGGCGTGACGAAGCCATCTTTCAGCGCGAACAGAAAGCCCGCCAGGCCGGCCAGCGTGGCACCGACGACATAGGCGGCGAGCTTGTACGGATAGGTCGAATAGCCTGCCGCGCGCATGCGCTGTTCGTTGATGCGGATGCCGGCAAGCGCCGCGCCGAATGGCGAGCGGCGCAGCAACGCCAGAAAGCCCCACGTCAGCGCCAGGCAGGCAAGGACAAAGAAATAGAACGTGCCGGCGTTGCCAAGATCGAACGGCATCCAGCCGCCGAGCGAGAGTTCCGGCCGGAAATACAGGTAGATGCCGTCGCTGCCGCCGCCGATCTTGGTGTCGTGGAACACGTAGTACGCCATCTGCGAGAACGCCAGCGTGACCATGATGAAGTACACGCCGCGCGTACGCAGCGCGAGCGCGCCGGTCACCAGGGCGTACGCGGCGGCCGCCAGGAGGGCGGCCGGCAGCAGCCACCCCAGGCTGCCCGCTTCCGATTCGGGCGACAACAGCGCTGCCACGTAGGCGCCAATGCCGAAGAACGCCGCGTGTCCCAGGCTCACCAACCCCGCGCCGCCCACCAGCAGTTGCAGGCTGAGCGCGAAGATCGCGTAGATCATGATCTTCACTGCCAGGCCGGTGTAGTAATCGCTGGCGCTGAAGGAAAAGGCCGCCAGCGCCAGCAGCGTGGCGATGGGCAGAAGTCGGTTGAGCAGAGGCGCGCGCATGCGTGGGTCCTTTTGAGGTCGACAGGACCTAGCCCTGTTTGAACAGCCCTTCGGGCTTGCAGAGAAGAATGAGGGCCATCAGCAGATAGACCAGCACGCCCGCCGCGGAAGGGAACAGCACCTGGCCGAAGGTTTCGGCAAAGCCCACCAGCATCGCGGCCAGGAAGGCGCCGCGAATCGACCCGATGCCGCCGATCACCACCACCACGAAACAGATGATGAGCACGCCGTTGCCCATGCCGGGATACACGGACGACACGGGCGCGGCGATGCTGCCGGCCAGCGCCGCCAGCGCCACGCCCGCGGCGAACACGACGCGGTAGAGCTTGTTGATGTCGATGCCCAGCGAGCTGATCATTTCGCGGTTGCTGGCGCCGGCGCGCAGCATCATGCCCAGCCGCGTGCGCGAGATCATCCAGTACAGCAGCAGCGCGACGACAATGCCCACGGCGGAAATGAAAAGGCGGTAGACGGGATAGGTCATCACGTCGCCCAGCGCAATGCTGCCGCGCAGCCATTCGGGCAGCGGCACGCCATGCACGTCGTTGCCCACCAGAATGCTGCGCAGTTCCTCGAACACCAGGATCAGGCCGTACGTCATCAGCACCTGCTGCAGGTGATTGCGCTTGTACAGGTAGCTGAAAAACGCGGCTTCCAGCAGGTATCCCATCACGCCGGCCGCCAGCACGCAGACGGCCAGCGTGGTGAGAAACCCGCCGCCCAGCCAGCGGTCGACCAGCGGGCCCAGCGCGAACGCCATGTACGCGCCGATCATGTAGAAGCTGCCGTGCGCCAGGTTGATGATGCCCATGATCCCGAAGATCAGCGTCAGGCCGCTGGCCACCAGGAACAGCAGCAAGCCGTACTGGAATGCGTTCAGGCTCTGGATGAGCAGGATGCTGATGTCCATGGGGCCTCCCGTGGCGGACGCGTTCGGCGGGCTACAGCTTGCAGCCGCGGGCGGGGTCGGCCAGCTTCTGCACCGCGACCTCGACGACCTTGTTTTCCAGGCCGTCGACGCGGCGCAGGTAGATGTCCTGCACTGGATTGCCGGCCTTGGACAGCGTGAACGAGCCGCGCGGGCTGTCCACGGTGGCCGTGCGCATGGCGCTGCGGAAGGCGTCTTTCTTCGTGAAGTCGCCCTTCACGGCGGTCAGCCCCGACTGCATGAGCTGCGCGGCGTCATAGCCTTGCACCGCGTAGACGTCCGGCTGCATCTTGTACGCCTTGGAATAATCGGCGCGGAAGGCGTTGTCGCGCGGCGTGTTCAGGCCGTCGGCGTAATGCAGCGTGGTCAAGAGCCCCTGCGCCGATGCGCCTTGCGCCTGCAGCGTGCCGTCCGTCAAAAAGCCCGAGCCGTACAGCGGAATCGTCTTGTCCAGGCCTGCCGCGTGGTAGTCCTGCACGAACTTCACGGCGCCGCCGCCCGCAAAGAAGGTGAACACCATGTCGGGCTTGAGCGCGGCAATCTCGGTCAGGAGCGACTGGAATTCCACGTTGGGAAACGGCAGGCTCAGTTCGCGCACGACCTTGCCGCCGGCCTTCTCGAAACCTTCCTTGAAGCCGCCGATGGCCTCGTCGCCCGCCGCGTACTTCCAGGTGATGGTCACGGCGGTCTTGTGGCCCTTGGCGTACGCCACCGGGCCCATGGCATAGGCCGGCTGCCAGTTGGTGAACGAGGTGCGGAAGATGCCTGGGCCGCACAGCGGACCGGTAATCGCGTTGGCGCCCGCGTTGGTGACGATCAGCGTGGTGTCGGCGTCCTTGGCCGCCTTGGCCAGCGCCATCGCCACGCCGGAGTGCACGGTGCCGATCAGCACGTCGACCTGATCTCGCTTGATGAGGCGATTGGCGTTCTCGGCGGCCTTGGCCGGATTGGATTCGTCGTCCACCTTGAAGTATTCGATCTCGCGTCCGCCGAGTTTGCCGCCTTGCTCGGCAACGTAGAGCTTGAAGCCGTTCTCGATGGCGTTGCCCAGCGCGGCAAACGTGCCGCTGTAGGGCAGCATGAAGCCGACCTTGAGCTTGTCGTCGGCGTGCGCGCCGCTTGCGGCGATCGTCAGGGCGGCGGCCAGCGCGGCCCGGGTCAGGACGTGGTTCATGGTTTGTCTCCGTGCTTGTTATGGGCGGACGCTCGGCCTTGATGCGCGGCCTGTGTCAACCGGGTTTTTCCAGCGCGCCGACAAAGCGTGCGACGGCCTGGATAACGGTGGCGGGCTGATCCCGGTGCGGCGAATGGCCGCAATCCGGAATCTCCAGCAGTTCGGTTTGCGGCGCGCGCCGGCGGATGCCGTGCACCTGCGCCAGCGTGCCGTATTCGTCGCCGGTGCCCTGAATGGCCAGCACGGGACAGGCGATGCGGCTCAGATCGTCTTCGATGTTCCAGGCGCGAAATTCCGGGTTCAGCCAGATGTCGTTCCAGCCCCAGAACGCGGAGTCGACATCCTGGTGATGGCGGCTCAGGCGCGCGCGCAGATCCGATTCCAGATAGGCGCGGCGCGCGGCCGCGATGCTGGTGACGGACACATCTTCGACAAGGATGTGGGGGGCTGCCGCGATCACACCGGCGACCGCGTCCGGATACCGGGCGGCGTAAAGCAACGCGATCGAGCCGCCGTCGCTGTGGCCGAACAGTACCGGCTTGTCGCGGCGCGCATTCACCCCCAGGACCTCCAGCAAGGCCGGCAGGACGTCGTGCGCTTCGCGGTGCATGAAGTCCACGGTCCACGCATCTTCCCGCGGGCGCGCGGTGGACCGGCCGTATCCGTAGCGCGAATACACCAGCCCGCGGCAGCCGGCCGCCTCGCACACCTGCGTGGGCCAGTCCTTCCACATCGATACCGATCCCAACCCTTCATGCAGGAAAACGATGAGCGGGGCGTCCTTGCGCTCCGGCGCGATCCAGCGGCATTCCAGCCGCAGATCGCGCCCGCGCGCGTGGACGCCGGCAAAGACCGTATCCGAGTCGGCGGCCGCCGTCATAGCGATGCCTCTTCCAGCGCCCGCAGGCGAAAGCGCTGGATCTTGCCGGTGGCGGTCTTGGGCAGTTCCTCCAGGAAATCGATCTGGCGCGGATACTTGAAGGGCGCCAGGTGTTGCTTCACGTAATGCTGCAAGGCGGCGCCCGTCTGCGCGTCCGGTTCGAAGCCGTCGCGCAGCACCACATAGGCCTTGGTCTTGACCAGCCCGTCGTGGTCCGGCACCCCGATCACGGCCGCTTCCAGCACCGCCTCGTGCTGGATCAGAATATTTTCGACCTCCACCGGCGACACATACTGGCCGCTGACCTTGATCATGTCGTCGCTGCGACCGGCATAGGTGTAGTAGCCGTCGGGATCGCAAACGTATTTGTCGCCGCTTTTCAACCAGTCGCCCAGAAAGCACTGGCGTGTCTTGTCGCGGTTGTTCCAGTACATCAGCGCGGCGCTGGGCCCCTTGATGTATAGATCGCCGATGGCGCCGGGCGCGACGGGCGCGCCGTTGTCGTCGCGCAGTTGCACCTCATAGCCCGGCACGGGCTTGCCCGTGGTGCCGTAGCGCAATTGCCCCGAGCGGTTGGAAATGAAGATGTGCAGCATCTCGGTCGAGCCGATGCCGTCCAGAATTTCACAGCCGAAATGCCGCGTGAAACGCTCGCCGATATCGCGCGGCAACGCTTCGCCGGCGGATGTGCAGACGCGCATCGCCACCTGCTCGCGGGGCGGCAGGTCGGGCGAGGCCAGCATGCTGGCATACAGCGTCGGCACGCCGTAGAACACGGTGGGGCGATGCCGCACCAGGCGCTGGAACACGGCTTGCGGCGTGGGGCGCTCGGCCATCAGCACGACCGTGGCGCCCACCGACAGTGGAAAGGTCAGGCCGTTGCCCAGGCCGTATGCGAAGAACAGCTTCGCGGCCGAGAACACCACGTCGCTCTCGCGGATGCCGAGCACCGGCTTGGCGTACAGTTCCGCCGTGTGCCAGAGGTTGCCGTGAGTGTGCACCACGCCCTTGGGCTTGCCGGTCGAACCGGATGAATACAGCCAGAATGCGATTTCGTCGGATAGCGTGCGGGCCGCGGGCGCCAGCGGGGCGGCGGCCAGCAGCGTGTCGAACGCGTGGGCGCCATCGGGCAAGGCCGCGCCGGGCTGCGACACCACCAGATGTTCGACATCCGCCGGCGCCTGAGCCAGCGCCGCCTGCAGCACCGGCAGCAGGGCGCCGGACACGAACACGGCGCGCACACGGCTGTGCGCAATGATGTAGGCGTAATCGTCGGCGGTGAGCAGGGTATTGACAGCCACCGGCACCACGCCGGCGTGCAGGGCGCCCAGAAACGCCACCGGCCAGTCGGCCGTGTCCTGCATCAGCACCAGGATGCGTTCCTCGCGGCGCAGGCCCAGGTTGCGCAGCGCGCCGGCCATGCGGGCCACCCGCTCGGCCAGCTCGCCATACGTGAGCTGGCGCGTGTCGTCGATGTAAGCCGGCTTGGCGGCGCGCGGTGCGTTCAGCGCGGCAAGATGGCTGGCGAAATTCAGTTCGGCGGGGCAGGTATTCACGGTTGTCTCCTGGTGTCCTGGTGGGTGGACGCCGTGCCTGTGGTTGTTGTTGGCGGCACGGTTGCGGCGTCCGGGCCGGTTTTCAGCCGGGGCGCGTGAATTCGATGGCCCCGCCGGGCAGCAGATACAGCACGAGGGCCCGGCCGTGCGTGACGGTGGGGCTATGGGCCGAGCCCGGTCCGTAGACCAGCCAGCCCGCGCCGTGGCCGTCAAAGCGCGCGTCGTCGGTAAGCGGCATGATCATGTCGATCTCGCCGTTGGGATGGGCGTGGTGCGGGCCGGCCAGGTCATTCATGTCGACGACGTCCACCGAGCAGCCGCCCAGGTCGTCGGCGGGCTTGATGACCCGGCCGTACTTGATGCCGCCGCCTTCGCGGTTGCACATCCAGCCGTCGGCCACGCCCTGCCTACAGGTGGCAAAGATGTCCTGGAACAGGGCGCTCTCTGGGCCGGCCGCCTGGTTGAGCCGGGCCTGCAGCGCCGCGTCCAGCGGCTGGCCGGCCGTCAGGCGCGTCACATCGCGCATCAGGGCGTGGAATTGGTCGGGCGTACTCACCAAGCGGCTCCTTTACACTGTCGGCGCTCAGGCAGTCCGCATTCGGACTGCTGTTTTTTTGCACCGGATCGGCTGTGGACTCGTTGGATGGAAAAATAGTGCTTCCGTTGATGTGGGTCAAGCACTATAGTGCATAAAAGAGCGGTAATCAGGGTTTTTGCGGAGTCAGTCGAACCATGAATCAAGCGCTAGACACGGCGCCCATCGAGCCCCGGCGCGAGCCCTTCCTGATCGCCCTGGGCGAGCGCGTGCGCCGCCTGCGCGCCATCCGCGGCATGACGCGCAAAGGCTTGTCGCAGGCGACCGGCGTATCCGAACGTCATCTCGCCAACCTGGAGCACGGCGTCGGCAATGCGTCCATCCTGGTGCTGCTGCAGATTGCCCGGGCGTTCAACTGCGCGCTGGCCGAACTGGTCGGCGACGTCACCACGGAATCGCCAGACTGGCTACTGATCCGGGAGTTGCTGAGCGGGCGCACCGAGTCCGATCTGCAGCGGGCGCGCGAGGCGCTGACGCAGCTGTTCGGCGTGGGGGCGGGCGCGCAGCGGCCCAACCGCACGCAGCGCGTGGCGCTCATCGGCTTGCGCGGCGCGGGCAAGTCGACGCTGGGCCAGATGCTGGCCGACGACCTGGGCTATCCGTTCGTGGAACTGAACCGCGAGATCGAGCGGGTGGCCGGCTGCGGCATCCTGGAAATCCATAACCTGTATGGTCCAAACGCCTATCGACGCTACGAACGGCGCGCGCTCGAAGAGGCGGTGCAGATCTATCCGGAAATGGTGCTGGCCACGCCGGGCGGGCTGGTGTCCGAACCCGCCACGCTCAACCTTCTGCTGACCCATTGCTATACGGTCTGGCTGCGCGCCACGCCCGAAGAGCACATGGAACGCGTCATGGCGCAGGGCGACTTCCGCCCCATGTCGGGCAACAACGAAGCCATGTCCGACTTGAAGCGCATCCTGGCCGGGCGCGAAGCCTTCTACGCCAAAGCCGACCTGACCTGGGTGACCAGCAACCTGGAAGTGGCCGAAAGCTTCGCCGGCCTGCGCACGCAGGTGCGCAAGGCTTGCGGGTTGCCGTTGTAGCGCCGCCGGCCTGCCGCCTTCGTCTCCGAGGCCGCCCCATTCGGTGCGGCCTTTTTGCTGCGCGCCTGACACGCATCGCGACATGCACTTTCCTGCATATTCCGCTTGACGCTCCAAAACGCCTGCACTAATCTGCATAATAATTCATGTAGTGCAGTATTTTTCCTGTCAACGAACAGGGCGTACGAGGAGACACACGATGAGCAGTCCCATCAACCGGGTCGACTTCCGGACCGATCCCGCCCAGTACCGGCACTGGCGCCTGACTTTCGACGGTGCGGTCGCCACCCTGGCCATGGACGTGGCCGAAGACGGCGGCCTGCGCCCCGGCTACAAGCTCAAGCTCAATTCGTACGACCTGGGCGTCGACATCGAACTGCACGACGCCCTGCAACGCATCCGCTTCGAACACCCCGAGGTGCGCAGCGTGGTCGTCACCAGCATGAAAGACCGCATCTTCTGTTCCGGCGCCAACATTTTCATGCTGGGGTTGTCCACCCACGCCTGGAAGGTCAACTTCTGCAAGTTCACCAATGAAACCCGTAACGGCATCGAAGACTCCAGCCGCCACGGCGGGCTGAAGTTCATTGCGGCGTTGAACGGCGCGTGCGCGGGGGGCGGCTATGAATTGGCCCTGGCCTGCGATGAAATCCTGCTGATCGACGACCGTTCGTCGTCCGTGGCCCTGCCCGAAGTGCCGCTGCTGGGCGTGCTGCCCGGCACGGGCGGCCTGACCCGCGTCACCGACAAGCGGCGCGTGCGGCACGATCATGCCGACATCTTCTGCACGCTGGTCGAGGGCGTGCGCGGGCAACGCGCCAAGGACTGGCGGCTGGTGGACGACGTGGTCAAGCCAGCCCGCTTCGAGGAAGAAGTCCGTGCCCGCGCCCTGGCGCTCGCGCAGGACAGCCACCGCCCGGCGGACGAGCAGGGCGTGTCGCTGACGCCGCTGCACCGCACCGAGACCGAGACCAGCCTGTCCTACCGCTACGTCGACGTGCAGCTCGACCGCGAAAAGCGTCAGGCGACGTGGACGGTGCGTGCGCCGCAAGGCCGCGTCGAAACGGAATTGCCGGACATCGTTGCCGCGGGCGCCGCCTGGTGGCCGCTGCAGATGGCGCGCGAACTGGACGACGCCATCCTGTCGATGCGCACCAACGAGCTGGACATCGGCACCTGGATCCTGAAGACGGAGGGCGACGCCGAGGCGGTGCTTGCGGCCGACGCGGCGCTGGAACGGCACGCCGACCAGTGGTTCGTGCGCGAGACCGCCGGCATGCTGCGCCGCACCCTGGCGCGGCTGGACGTGACGTCGCGCAGCCTGTTCGCGCTGATTGAACCGGGTTCATGCTTTGCCGGCACGCTGCTGGAACTGGCGCTGGCCGCGGACCGCAGCTACATGCTGGACGTTGAGGACGACGAAGCCATCGACGGCCCGCCGCCGCAGATCGTGGTGGGCGAGCGCAATTTCGGCGCGTACCCCATGGTGAACGGCCAGAGCCGCCTGCAACGGCGCTTTTACGGCGAGACGCAGCCGCTGGAGGCGGTGCGCGCGCAGGCCGGTCGCAGCCTGCCCGCATCCGCCGCGCTGGAACTGGGCCTCATTACCTACGCGCCCGACAGCATCGATTGGGACGACGAAGTGCGGCTGGCGCTGGAAGAGCGCCGCGCGCTGTCGCCCGATGCCTTGACCGGTCTGGAAGCCAACTTGCGCTTCGGCGGGCAGGAAACCATGGAAACCCGCATCTTCGGCCGGCTGACCGCCTGGCAGAACTGGATCTTCAACCGCCCCAACGCGGCGGGCGACAAGGGTGCGCTCAAGCTGTACGGCAAGGGCGAGCAGGCGGCATTCGACTGGAACCGCGTCTGAGCGCCGCGCGGCTGGCGGCCCATCTTAAAAAAATCAGGAGAGAGACATGTCCGGCATCAACTACAGCGACAAGATTCCCAATAACGTCAACCTGTCCGGCGACCGCGCGTTGCAGCGCGCGCTGGAACACTGGCAGCCCAACTACCTGCAATGGTGGCAGGACATGGGCCCCGACGGTTCGCACGGCTTTGACGTCTACCTGCGCACGGCGGTCAGCGTCGAGCCCGATGGCTGGGCCCACTTCAATCACGTGCGCATGCCCGACTACCGCTGGGGCATCTTCCTGGCGCCGCAGGACGGCCAGCGCAAGATCCATTTTGGCGAAAACATCGGCCGCGACGTGTGGCAGGACGTGCCGGGCGAACACCGCGCCAACCTGCGCCGCATCATCGTCACGCAGGGCGACACCGAACCGGCGTCGATCGAGCAACAGCGGCACCTGGGCCTGACCGCGCCATCGCAGTACGACCTGCGCAACCTGTTCCAGATCAACGTGGAAGAAGGGCGGCACCTGTGGGCAATGGTGTACCTGCTGCATCGCTATTTCGGCCGTGACGGGCGCGAGGAAGCCGATGCGCTGCTGCAACGCAGCTCGGGCGATTCGGACAACCCGCGCATCCTGGGCGCCTTCAACGAAAAGACGCCGGACTGGCTGGCGTTCTACATGTTCACCTACTTCACGGATCGCGACGGCAAGTTTCAGCTGTGCGCGCTGGCCGAATCCAGCTTCGACCCGCTGGCGCGCACCACCAAGTTCATGCTGACCGAGGAAGCGCACCACATGTTCGTGGGCGAGTCCGGCATTTCGCGCGTCATCCAGCGCACCTGCGAAGTGATGAAGGAACTGAAAACCGACGACCCGCAAGCCGTGCGCGCGGCGGGCGTGATCGACCTGCCCACCATTCAGCGCTACCTGAACTTCCACTACAGCGTGACCATTGATCTGTTCGGCGCGGACCAGTCGTCCAACGCCGCCATCTTCTACGGATCGGGCCTGAAGGGACGTTATGAAGAGAGCAAGCGCACCGACGACCATCAACTGAAGAACGACACGTACCGGGTGCTCAACGTCAGCAACGGCAAGCTGTCCGAGACCGAAGTGCCGATGCTCAATGCGCTGAACGAAGTGCTGCGCGACGACTTCATCCGCGATTCGGTGGCCGGCATCGGCCGCTGGAACAAGGTGATCGAAAAGAGCGGCCTGGCGTTTCGCCTGCAGGTGCCACACAAGGCGTTCAACCGCCAGATCGGCACCCTGGCCGGCATCCGCATGTCGCCGGAAGGCGAGATCCTGTCCGAGTCGCAATGGCAGGCCAACCAGCACAAGTGGCTGCCCACGCCGGAAGATCGCGCGTTCGTCGCGTCGCTGATGGGCCGCGTCACCGAGCCGGGCAAGTTCGCCAACTGGATCGCGCCGCCCGTCATGGGCATCAACCGCCAGCCGGTGAACTTCGAGTACGTGCGTTTCAACTAAAGGCCGCGCGGGCCGCGTGCCCGCGCGTAGGGAGGACGGCGATGAACGCCCCATTACCGGTGGAAGTCCTGAAGCAGCATCTGATCGATCCCGAGATCTGCATCCGCTGCAACACTTGCGAAGAGACCTGTCCGGTCGATGCGATCACCCACGATTCGAACAACTACGTGGTGGATCCCGAAATCTGCAACGGCTGCATGGCCTGCGTGCCGCCGTGCCCGACGGGCTCGATCGACAATTGGCGGCTGGTCGTGCGGGCCCAGGCCTATTCGGTGCAGGACCAATTGGGCTGGGAAGAGCTGCCGCAGGAAAAGCCGCTGCCGGTAGATGCGGCGGCGGGGGGCGAGGGCGGTCAGCCCATGCCGGCGCCGCAGGCCGAATCGGGCCTCGCGCAGGCGCCGGCCGTGACAGCCGCCACGCCCGGCGCCGCGGTGCCGCCGTGGTCGGCCGCGCACCCGTACGTGAATCTCTACACGCACAAGACGCCGATCACCGCGACCGTGGTGGGCAACTATCGCGTCACGGGCGCCGACACGGAAAGCGACATTCACCACATCGTGCTGGACTTCGGCGAGCAGCCGTTCCCGGTGCTGGAGGGCCAGTCCATCGGCATCCTGCCGCCGGGCGTGGATGCGCTGGGCCGGCCGCATCATGCGCGCCAGTATTCGCTGGCCAGTCCGCGCGACGGTGAACGGGCGGGATACAACAACCTGTCGCTGACGGTCAAACGCGTCACCCAGGACCACGGCGGCGCGGCCGCGCATGGCGTGTGTTCCAACTACCTGTGCGACCTGGCCAAGAACGACACCGTGCAGGTGATCGGCCCCTTCGGCCACACCTTCCTGATGCCGAACCACCCGCAGGCCAATCTCATCATGATCTGCACGGGCACGGGTTCGGCCCCGATGCGCGCGATGACCGAGCGCAGCCGCCGCCTGATCGGCACGGCGGATATCGGCAAGCTCATGCTTTTCTTCGGTGCGCGCACCGAACGTGAGCTGCCGTACTTTGGCCCGTTGATGAAGCTGCCGCGGGATTTCATCGACATCAACCTGGCGCTGTCGCGCGAACCCGGCCAGCCCAAGCGCTACGTGCAGGATCTGATCCGCGAACGGGCCGCGCACGTGCGCGGGCTGCTGGCCGACCGCAATACCTGCATCTATGTCTGCGGGCTGAAGGGCATGGAAGTCGGCGTGCTGGACGCCCTGCGCGACGTGGTGGTGCAGTCGGGCGAGGATTGGTCTATCCTGCATGATGCGCTGCGCCGTGAAGGCCGGCTGCACTTCGAGACGTACTGATTCCAACAACAGTTGCGTGACGAACGGCGCGCCTGGGCGCGCCGTTTTCGTTGGCAGGGGGAAAACACAACATGAAGTTCGCCGAATTCAAGGACGGCATGGTGATCAAGGCGGGGCCGGTCACCGTGACGGAAGCGGAGATCCTGGAGTTCGCCCGCAAGTACGATCCCCAGTGGTTCCATACCGATCCGCAGCGCGCCGCGGAAGGCCGCTGGGGCGGGCTGATCGCCAGCGGCTGGCACACCTGCGCGATGGCCATGCGCATGGCGGTCGACGCCGCCCTGCATGATTCCGAATCCTTCGGTTCGCCCGGCCTGGGCGAAGTCCGCTGGCGCACGCCGGTACGCCCCGGCGACACCCTGCGCCTGCACGCGCGCGTGCAGGGCGCGCGGCACTCGTCCTCGCGCCCGGACCTGGGCATCATCAACTGGGCATGGACGGTCGTGAACCAGCACGACGAAAGCGTGCTGGAAATGGACGCGACCAGCCTTTTTGACCTGTCCGGCAACAACTAGGCGCAGCGGCTACCGCTTGCTTGCCTGCTTGAGAATGGCGGCCGCCTCCGGGCCGGCCGCCGCCTTCCACGCGTTGATCGATTCGGCGGAAGCGTCCTTCAACGCCTTCTTCACCGCCGGGGGCACGGCGGTGTTGATCGCGACGCCGTTCTTGCGCATGTTCGCGTAGTTCTGCTGCAGGCGGCCCTCGATGCGTTTCCACTGCTCGGCCTCGGTCTGCGCGGCTGCCTGGTCGATGGCCTTGCGCGAGCGCGCATCCAGCGCCTCGTAGGCCTTCAGGTTCATCGTCGCCACCGAGACCGGCATGGCGTAGTTGATCTCGGCAAAATTCGGCAGGTATTCCCACAGCTTGCGGCCCGCGCCGCCATCGCCGGAAGACAGCACCGCGTTCACCTCGCCCGATGCGATGCGCGGCATGGCGTCCGCGAACGAAATGTTCTGCGCCTTTGCGCCGGCCCGCTGCATGACGTCCTGCGAGGTCGCGTCGTAAGTGCGGATGGAAAGCCGCTTGAGCGCCGCCACGCTGTCCAGCTTTTGCTTGGACCAGATGCCCGACGCGGGCCACGGCGTGGTGTAGAGCAGCTTCTGGCCATGCGCGGCCAGCAGTTTCTCGTACGCCGGGCGCGCCGCCTTGTTCAGATTGCGCGCCTTGGACAGCGAGTCGGCCAGAAAGGGCAGGGACGAGACGCCAAAGATCGGATACTTCGTGGCCAGCGCGCCGGCAAAGGCGTCGCCCGCATCCACCTTGCGCGTCTGCACGGCCTCGATCATGTCGCCTGACTTGATGCCCTTGGCCGCGTCGAAGCTCGCGTCGATGACGACATTGCCGGCCGACTTGGCCCGCACCAGTTCGGCGAACGTGGACACGCCTTGACCCGGCATGGACGTGGCCGGGTACTCGGTGGTCATGGTGAGCGTCGTGGCGGCCTGAGCGCCTTGGGCGATGAACGCCATGGCGACGACTGCCGCCAGGCGCAGGGGGGTGATGCCGTGCATGCGCGACTCCTCGTGAAGGGACCCGTGAAGCGTAAGAGGTATACAGGCGTACGCCTAGTCGGGCTTTCGGCAATGCGCAGGCGGGGAGGGATCGGACGTATGGCGTAGTCCGATACGGTCGGTGTCTGACACCCTGGGGGGATGTTCGTCAGCTTGTGCCGACGACGCAGAGGGTGTCAGACACCTGGTGTTGCAGCAGCGCGCAAAAAAAAACCGCCCAAGCGGGCGGCTTCTTCGCTACACCAGGCTGGCGATCAATAGAACGCCTGGATGCCGGTCTGGGCACGGCCCAGGATCAGGGCGTGCACGTCGTGGGTGCCTTCGTAGGTGTTGACCACTTCCAGGTTCACCAGGTGACGGGCCACGCCGAATTCGTCGGAGATGCCGTTGCCGCCCAGCATGTCGCGGGCCAGGCGGGCGATGTCCAGCGCCTTGCCGCACGAGTTGCGCTTCATGATCGAGGTGATTTCGACGGCGGCGGTGCCTTCGTCCTTCATGCGGCCCAGGCGCAGGCAGCCTTGCAGTGCCAGCGTGATTTCGGTCTGCATGTCGGCCAGCTTCTTCTGGATCAGCTGGTTGGCGGCGAGCGGGCGGCCGAACTGCTTGCGGTCCAGGGTGTATTGGCGGGCAGTGTGCCAGCAGGCTTCGGCGGCGCCGACAGCGCCCCAGGCGATGCCGTAGCGGGCAGAGTTCAGGCAGGTGAACGGACCCTTCAGGCCGGACACGCCGGGCATCATCTGGTCGGCGGACACTTCCACCTCGTCCATGACGATTTCACCGGTGATCGACGCGCGCAGGCCAACCTTGCCGTGAATGGCGGGGGCGGACAGGCCCTTCATGCCCTTTTCCAGGATGAAGCCGCGGATCTTGCCGTCGAAGTCGCCGCCGACGCACTTGGCCCACACCACGAACACGTCCGCGATCGGCGAGTTGGTGATCCACATCTTGTTGCCGCTCAGCTTGTAGCCGTCGGCGGTCTTGACGGCGCGGGTTTCCATGCCGTTGGGGTCGGAGCCGTGATTGGGTTCGGTCAGGCCGAAGCAGCCGATCCATTCGCCGCGCGCCAGCTTGGGCAGGTACTTCTTCTTTTGTTCTTCGCTGCCGAATTCGTTGATCGGCACCATGACCAGCGAGGACTGCACGCTCATCATCGAGCGGTAGCCGGAGTCGACGCGTTCGACTTCACGGGCGATCAAGCCGTAGCTGACGTAGTTCAGGCCAGCGCCGCCGTATTCGACGGGGATGGTGGCGCCCAGCAGGCCGAGCTCGCCCATTTCGGAGAAGATCTCGGGATCGGTCTTCTCGTTGCGGAAAGCGTTGAGCACGCGCGGCGCCAGCTTGTCCTGCGAGTAGGCGTAGGCGGCGTCGCGCACCATACGCTCTTCTTCGGTCAGCTGCTGATCCAGCAACAGGGGGTCTTGCCAGTGGAAGGAGGGGTTCGAGGACATGCTGGGTCTCCGCTATGGATTTCCGTGATCGGAATCTAGAAAGTTTAAACTTAAAATAATTCGGGCGGCAAGTTGGGGTTTGCACGGCGGTGCGCCTGGGCGCGCCGCCGGTCTTGACGCCCGTGCAGGGTTCAGTGCTGAGCCTTCAGCGCCGCCTCGCGGATCTTTTCGAGGGTCGTGGACGGGCTGATGGTTTCCGGATCGATGAAGCAGTGCAGGATCGCCGGCTTGCCGCTGGCCAATGCACGTTCAAATGCCGGACCGAACTGTTCGGTGGTCTCCACGCGTTCGCCGTGGCCGCCAAAGGCGCGCGCGTAGTCGGCGAAATCGGGGTTCTTCAACTGGGTCGCGGAAATGCGGCCCGGATAGTGCTTTTCCTGGTGCATGCGGATCGTGCCGTACATGCCGTTGTCCACCAGCACCACGATGATGGGCAGGTCGTATTGCACGGCCGTCGCAAATTCCTGGCCGTGCATCAGGAAGCAGCCGTCGCCCGCAAAGCAGACGACGGTCTTGTCCGGCCACACGCGCTTGGCGCCCACCGCTGCCGGCAGGCCGTAGCCCATGGACCCGGACGTCGGCGCAAGCTGCGTGCCGAAGCGGGTGAAGCGGTGAAAGCGGTGCAGCCAGGTGGCGTAGTTGCCCGCGCCATTGGTCATGATCGCATCGGCGGGCAGGGTCTTTTCCAGATACGCCATGACCTGGCCCAGCTGCAGCGCGCCCGGTGTGGTGATGGCGTCGGGGTCGCTCCATTTCAGGTACGACTCGCGCATCGCCTTCGTGCCGTCGGCCCAAGCGGGGGCGGCAGGCGCCTTCAGGCCGGCCAGCGTCGCGGCGAAGGCGGACGGCGAGGTGTTGATGGCGAGGGTGGGGCGGTACACCCGACCCAGTTCGGCGGCGTCGGGATGCACGTGCACCAGCTTTTGCTTGGGCACGGGAATGTCCAGCAGCGTGTAGGCCTGGCTGGGGTTTTCCGACATGCGGCCGCCCACCAGCAGGATCAGGTCGGCATCGGCCACGCGCTTGAGCAGCGCCGGGTTGATGCCCAGGCCCACGTCGCCGATGAAGCAAGGATGGTCCGCGGGAAACAGCATCTGGCGGCGGAACGACACGGCGGTCGGCAGCGAATGCAGTTGCGCGAAATCAGCGAACTGCTGCACGGCGCGGGCGTCCCAACGCGTGCCGCCCAGAATGGCGACGGGGTTCTTCGCGTCAGCCAGCAGCTTTTCCAGATCGGCCAGCTGGCCAGCCGTGGGGGCCGCATCGATGACTTCGTAACGCGGGGCGTCGGCCACTTTGGCGGCCTCGACCAGCATGTCTTCCGGCAGCGCGATCACCACCGGACCGGGGCGGCCCGAGGTCGCGATGTGAAACGCGCGCGAGATCAGTTCGGGAATGCGTTCGACCTGATCGATCTCGGTCACCCACTTGGCCTGCGTGCCGAACACGGCGCGGTAGTCCATTTCCTGGAAGGCCTCGCGCTCGCGCATGCCGCGCTCGATCTGGCCGACAAACAGGATCATCGGCGTGGAGTCCTGCTTGGAGATGTGCACGCCGGCCAGCGCGTTGGCGGCGCCGGGGCCGCGCGTCACCATGCAAATGCCGGGTTCGCCCGTCAGCTTGCCGTGCGCGTCGGCCATCATGGCCGCGCCGCCTTCCTGGCGGCACACCGTGACCTTGATGTCGGCATCATGCAGGCCGTCCAGCACCGCCAGATAGCTTTCGCCGGGGACACAAAATACATGTTTGACGCCCTGGGCGACCAGTTGGTCGACCAGAATGTGACCGCCAAGGCGGGAATCTTGCTGAGGCATGGTGGTGTCGTGGTTAGCCTAGGGTAGAACTGCCGAGCATATGTTCCCTGAGCGCACAACGCAATTGATAAAATTGCACATTCTGTTGATCCCCCGGCACGTCCCGCCTGGTGCGCCGCAACATGCGCGCGCGCCGCGACGGGCCGCATTTCAGGCGGCATTCCCTCCATGAGAAACGGCATTCCCAATCTGAGCGCCCTGCAGGCATTCGAGGCCTCGGCCCGGCTGGGCAGTTTTTCGCGCGCCGCCGAGGAGCTGTCGCTGACCCACAGCGCGGTCTACCGGCAGGTGGCCAGCCTGGAGGCGCGGCTGGGCGTGCAGCTTTTCACCCGGGTGCGCCGCCGCATCGTGCTGACCGACCATGGCGCCGAATACGCCGGCCGCATCCGTCACCATTTGGACCAGATCGAAAAAGACACCTTCGGGCTTGTCAGCCGGACCGGCATGGGGCGCAGCATCCACATTGCCGTCGTGCCCACCCTGGCCACCACCTGGCTGATCCCGCGCCTCGCGGATTTCCAGCGCGAGCACGGCGACATCACCGTCAGCCTGTCCGTGCGCACGCTGCCGTTCCAGTTCAAGGACCAGCCGTTCGACGGCGCGCTGTATCACGGGGACGGGCTCTGGCCGGGCACGCAGGGCGGGCTGCTGTTCCCTGAGCGCGAGCTGGTGCCGGTCTGCGCGCCCGAATTGGCCGATCGCGTGGCGCAAGCGGGGGGCGCCGCGCTGACCGGCATGACGCACCTGCATCTGGCCTCGCGGCCGGACGCCTGGCGCCAGTGGTACGCGGCCAATGGCCATCTGTACGGGCCGCAGGCAGCGGGCGGTCCGCGCTACGAGCTTTTCACCATGGTGATGGCGGCGGTGCAGGCTGGGCTGGGCGTCGGGCTGATGCCGCGATTTCTGGCGCAACCGGCGCTGGACCAGGGCGCGCTCGTCATGCCCGTGCCGCAGTCGCTGGCCGTCAGCCAGGGGTATTACTTCGGCTATCCGCAGCGCAGCGAGCGCTCCGAGGCGCTGAAGGTGTTCGAGTCCTGGCTCAAGTCCGCCGCCGCCGGCGTGGGCGAGCGCCTGCCCAACCGCGCCGCGCCGTAGAATCTCGCCATGTCCACCGCCCGCCAGCCGCTGGCCTCCCAGGCCGATATCGACGCCTTCATCGACGCCGTCTGGCTCGAGGACGGCCTTTCCGCCAATACCCTGGCCGCCTACCGCCGCGACCTGACCGGTTTTGCCCGCTGGCTCGAAGACCCCGAGGCCTACGCCCGGGAGCTGGCCGACCGGCACGGTGAACCCGAGCGTGCGCAGACCATGCCCGTCGGGCCGGCCAAGCCGATCCGCGATGCGCAGAAGGCGGATATCGAGGCCTGGTTCGCGTTCCGCCACGAAGAAACCCGCGCCACCACCGCCAACCGCCGGCTGGCGGCGCTGCGCCGCTTCTATGCCTGGGCGCTGCGCGAACACCGCGCCGAACGCGATCCGTGCCTGACGCTGGTGGCCGCCAAGCAACCGCCGCGCATGCCCAAGACGCTGTCCGAGCAGCAGGTGGACGCCCTGTTGCGGGCGCCCGACCTCGGCCAGCCGCGCGGCCTGCGCGACCGCGCCATGCTCGAGACCTTGTATGCCACCGGGCTGCGCGTGTCCGAGCTGGTGGGCGTGCGGTCGCTGGACGTCAGCCTGAACGAAGGCGTGGTGCGGGTGGTGCTGGGCAAGGGCGGCAAGGATCGCCTGGTGCCGCTGGGCGCCGAAGCCGCGCACTGGATTGCGCAGTATCTGAATACCGCCCGCCCGGAATTGTCGGCGGGCCGCGTCAGCGATGCGCTTTTCATCACCAGCCGCGCCGAGGCGATGTCGCGGCAGGCGTTCTGGCAACTGGTCAAGAAATACGCCGTGATCGCTGGCGTGCATGCGCCCCTGTCGCCGCACGTGCTGCGCCACGCCTTTGCCACGCACCTTCTGAATCACGGCGCGGACCTGCGCGTGGTGCAGATGCTGCTGGGCCACGCAGACATCTCCACCACGCAGATCTACACCCACGTGGCGCGCGAACGCCTGAAGGCATTGCACGCGGCCCATCACCCGCGCGGCTAGCCGCCGCCCACCATTCCCTTTTCAACCGGCACACCCATGAGCAAAGCCCGCCACGTTTCCGAAACACCCGCCACCCAGTTCCTCAAGCAGCACAAGGTGGCCTACACCGAGCACACCTACGACTACGTCGACCACGGCGGCGCAGGCGAAGCCGCGCGCCAGCTTGGCCTGGACCCGCACGCGGTGGTCAAGACGCTGGTGATGGAGGACGAATCGGCCAAGCCGCTGATCGTGGTCATGCATGGGGACCGCGAAGTCTCCACCAAGAATCTGGCGCGCCAGGCCGGCCTGAAGAAGGTCGAACCCTGCAAGCCCGAGGTCGCGCAGCGCCACTCCGGCTACCAGGTGGGCGGCACGTCGCCCTTCGGCACCCGCAAGAAGATGCCGGTGTGGGTGGAGGCCGAGGTGCTGACGTATCCGGCGGTCTACATCAACGGCGGGCGGCGCGGGTATCTGGTAGGCATCGATCCCAAGGTGCTGGTGGACCTGCTGGGCGCGCGGCCCGTGACGGTGGCGTTGGAGTAGGGGGCGTTCCGCGGTCGTATCCCGCGCTGGTGGTATCCCATTACCACCCGCCCCGCCGGCGCAGCGCGCACAATGGGACGAGAAGACCAAGAATTGGCCCCCACCCTCATCCCAAGGAGACAATCATGAGCAAACGACTGCTGATGCTGGTCGGCGACTACGCCGAAGACTACGAAACCATGGTGCCGTTCCAGACGCTGCTGACCGTGGGGCACACGGTGCACGCGGTCTGCCCGGACAAGAAGGCCGGCGACACGGTGGCCACGTCCATCCATGACTTCGAAGGCGCGCAGACCTACACGGAAAAGCGCGGCCACAACTTCACGCTGAATTACGACTTCGACCGTGTCGAGCCCTCGTCCTACGACGGGCTGGTGATCCCCGGCGGACGCGCGCCCGAATACCTGCGCCTGAATGAAAAGGTGCTGGATATCGTGCGTGAATTCGACAAGGCCAACAAGCCCATCGCCGCGGTGTGCCACGGCGCGCAGATCCTGGCCGCGGCCGGCGTGCTGAAGGGCCGCACCTGCTCGGCGTACCCCGCCTGCGCGCCCGAGGTCCGGCTGGCCGGCGGCACCTATGCCGAGATCGCCGTCGACCAGGCCTACACCGACGGCAACCTGGTGTCGGCGCCCGCCTGGCCCGCCCATCCGGCGTGGATGGCGCAGTTTCTGGCGGTGTTGGGCACGAAGATCACGCCCTGAACGTTCGCGCGGGGCGGGGTTGGATCGGTCACTGCGCCGCGATCACCCGCCCCGGGTTGAACAGATTCAAGGGATCGAACAGGTGCTTGATGCCCGCCATCATTGCCATCTCGGCGGCCGGTTTGTAGCGGGCGATCGATGCCACCCGCAACTGCCCCACGCCATGCTCGGCGGAGATCGACCCGTTCATGCGCGCCACGACCTCGTACACCGCCGCCGACACGGCCTTCTCCGACGCGCGCATGGCCTGATAGGCCTGAGCATCCGCGCCGGGCGGCGTCGACACGTTGTAGTGCAGGTTGCCGTCGCCGACGTGGCCGAACACGAAAATGCGCGCGCCCGGCAGCACGCCGTGCACCGCCACCTGGGCGGCGTCGATGAATTCCCCGATGCGCGAGATCGGCAGGGAGATGTCGTGCTTGATGTTCTCGCCGTCGAGGGCCTGCGCTTCGGGCAGATGATGCCGAATCTGCCAGAACGAGGCCGATTGCGCCAAGGTGGACGCAATAGCCGCATCGGTGACGATGCCGGCCTCAAAGGCGGCCTCCATCAGCGCCTGGAAGCGCTCCGTGGCATGCGCCTCGCTTTCGGCATCGCTGGATTCCAGCAGCACGTAATACGGCGCCTTGGCGGGCAGGGGACTGCGCACGCCCGGCGTGTGTTGCAGCACCAGCTCTACCGCCGGGCCGCTGATCAATTCAAAGGCCGTCAGGCTGGCCGGCAGATACGACTGCGCCAGGGACAGCAGCCGCACCGCGCTCTGCGGGTCCGGCACGGCGGCAAAGGCGGTCATCTGCGCGGCGGGACGCGGGTACAGCTTGACGGTGGCCGCCGTGATGATGCCCAGCGTTCCTTCCGCGCCGATGAACAGCTGCTTGAGGTCGTACCCGGTATTGTCCTTGCGCAGGCCGCGCAATCCGTTCCAGATCTGCCCGTCGGGGGTCACCACTTCCAGGCCCAGGCACAGATCGCGTGCGTTGCCATAGCGCAGCACCTGTATGCCCCCGGCATTGGTGGCAAGATTGCCGCCCAGCGTGCAGCTGCCTTCCGCGCCCAGGCTCAGCGGAAACAACCGGTCCGCCTGGGCGGCGGCCTCCTGCACCGTGGCCAGCACGGCGCCCGCCTGCGCCGTCAGCGTGTTGTTGTAGCGGTCTACCTCCAGGATGGCGTTCATGCGGGCCAGCGACAGCACGATGCTGCGCCCGCCGCCGTCCGGCACGCTGCCGCCGACCAGACCCGTATTGCCCCCTTGCGGATAGATGGCGACGCGCCGCTCGCGGCACCAGCGCACCAGCTTGGCGACGTCCTCGGTGCTGTCGGGCTGCGCAAGGGCCAGGGTGCGGCCCGTCCACCGCTTGCGGTAGTCGGTCAGGTGCGGCGCCAGCGCGTCGGCGTCGTCCAGCACGCGCCCCTGGAAGGCGGCGCGCAAAGAGGCTTTGAGGTCATCGTCGGACATGGCCGGCTCGCTAGGCGTCAATGTAGGGTGTCAGTTGGCGGAAGCGCCGGCGGCTTTCACCACGGCTTTCCATTTTTCGATTTCGGTGCCGATGAAGGCGTTGAATTCCGCGGGCCCCTTGACCGTGGGCACGGCGCCCAGTTCCACGACGCGCTTTTGCATCTCGGGGTCGGCCATGGCCTTCTCGATGGCTTGATCGATCTTGTTCACGATGGGCGCCGGTGTTCCGGCCGGGGCCAGTACGCCAAACCATGAGCCCGCCTCGAAATCGGGCACACCCGCCTCGGCCATGGTGGGCACGTCGGGCAGGTTGGTGCTGCGTTCGGCGCTGGTCACCGCCAGCGCGCGCAGCGTGCCGTTCTTGATGAAGGGCAGGGAGGTCGGCAGGTTGTCGAACATCAGATGCACCTGGCCGCCAACGAGGTCCGTCACCGCGGCGGCGCTGCCCTTGTACGGCACATGCACCATGTCCACGCCGGTGCGCGACTTGAACATTTCTCCCGACAGATGAATCGAGCTGCCCGCGCCGCTGGAGGCAAAGCTCAGCTTGCCCGGGTTCTTCTTGCCGTACGCGATCAATTCCTGCACCGACTTGACCGGCAGGCTGGCCGTCACCGCCAGCACGTTCGGCACGGAAGCCACCAGGGTGATCGGCGCAAAATCCGCCGGCTTGAACCGGATGTCCTTGTAGATGCTGTAGTTGATGGCCTGCGTGCCCACCGTGCCCATCAACAGCGTGTAGCCGTCGGCATCGGCGCGCGCCACGAAGTCCGCGGCAATGTTGCCCGCCGCGCCCGGCCGGTTTTCCACCACCACGGGCTGGCCCACCGCCTTCTCGATGTGCGGGGCAATCAGCCGGGCCACGACGTCGGTGTTGCCGCCCGCCGAAAACGGAATGACCATGCGGATGGGTTTGGTCGGCCAGTTTTCAGCCGCGCCCGCGCCCGCCGATGCCGCCATCGCGACCAGACCCGCACATGCATATGCAATGCCCTGCTTGGTGCTCTTGAACATGTTGTCTCCTTGCTTATGGCTTTTTGATGTTCGGTACTGCGGTGGATAACCGAATCGCCGCGCGGGGCGCGGCGATTCGGGAATGACGGTTATTGCGCGTCTGCCAGGCTGCGCTTGAGGCGATCGAGCAGCAGATCGATCTCGGCATGGTCGGTGGCGTCCAGCTTGGGACCCGGCCGGCGCATGCCCGCATGCTTGATGGCGCCTCGGCGCTTCATGATCTCTTTGCGCACGGCCACGCCCCACTGGCTCTGGTTCTCGTAGCTGAGCAAAGGCAGGTAACGGTCGAACACCGCATGGGCCTCGTCGACGCGGCCCGCCGTGTAGAGCGTGTAGACCTGGCTCAGCATCTCGGGATGCGAGAACCCGGCCATCGGCCCGTCGATGCCGCGGCCCATCTCCAGCGGAAGGAACATCGCGTTGTTGCCGGTCAGGATGGCGACCCGGCGGCCGGGCAGGGCGCGCAGCTTGGTGATCTTGGTGATGCTGGGCAGGTCCTCTTCCTTGACCGCCTGGATCTGCGGATGCCGCTCGATTAATTGGCCCATCACCGGCACCGACATCCAGGTGCCCGTGGAAAACGGAAAATCCTGCAGGACCGTCGGCACGTTGCCAATCCGGTCAAAGACGGCCTCGAAGTACCCCAGCACTTCCTGCTCTGTCCGCAGACCGCCCGGCGGCGCGATCATCACGCCCGCTGCCCCCGCGTCCATTACCTGGCTGGTCAGTTCGGCCATCTGGGCCACGCTGCTGTTGCTGACGCCCACCACCACCGGCTTGCCCTTGGCGCGCGTGATGTAGCGGGAGGCCACTGCCAGCGATTCCTCGGGCGTGAGCTTGTTGGCTTCGCCAGCCACGCCCAGCACGGTCAAGCCGTTGGCGCCATGCGAAAAATAGAAGTCGCTCAGCGTATCGACGCTGTCCAGGTCAATCGCGCCGTTTTCCTGAAACGGCGTCTGCGCAACGATGTACACGCCGCGGGCTTGGTCAAGCATGTTGTCTCCTGATCTTGGTCTGGGTATGCGCCAAATATTAGCGCTAATATTTTATTAGCGCTAATATTTGGCGTAAGGACATACCCCAAGGTCAAGCGATTTCAAACCGCTTCTGATTGCGCGGGAGAACGGGCGGCGTCAGGCGCTCTGGCGCCGCATCAAGGTAAAGCCCACATCGACCCGCATTCCCTCGTTGGCCAGTCCGTCCAGCCGGTCGATGATGGCGCGCGCGGCCTGTCCGCCGATCAGCGAGCCGTCGATGCGCACGGTCGTCAAGGGCGGGGTGGTGGCGGCGGCGTAGGCCTGGTCGCCAAATCCCACGACGGCCAGGTCGCCCGGCACCTGTCTGCCCAGCGCGGCGGCTTCGAGCAGGACCCCCATCGCAATCATGTCGGTGCTGCACACGACGGCGTCTGCATCGGGCACGCGTGCCAGAAGTTCCGCCAGGCCGCTGCGGCCGGCGCCCATCGTGGCTGGCGCGGGAATCAACACGTGCGGTGTGCCCGAATCCGGGGCGATCAAGCGCAATTCGCGCGCCGCCGCCGTGAAACCTTGCAAGCGGCGACCGGCGCGCGGATCATCGCCGATGACGGCGACTGGCCGGCGCCGCCCCATCTCGGCCAGGAACTGCGCCACACAGCCGCCCGCCGCCTCGTGCGAAAAACCGATCAGCATGTCCACCGGGTCGTCTGTCCAATCCCAGGCTTCCACGACAGGAATACGGGCGGCGCGCAATTGGGTGCGCCCCGTCGGGGTGAGCACGGTGCGCATCATGACCACGCCGTCGGGCCGCCGGCCCAGGATCGCTTGCAGGGCCGCGACTTCCTGCTCGGGGTCGTATCCGCTTTCGGTCAGCATCATCTGATAGCCATGCCGGGACAGATGCAGGCTGAGCGTCTGCAGCGCTTCCAGAAACACGGGGCTGCCCAGCGTTGGCACCGTCACCGCCACCAGACGGCTGCGGCCGCTTGCCAGGCCGCCTGCCACCAGATCCTGGACATAACCCGTCTGGGCAATGGCCTCGTGGATCAGTTTGACGGTGCGCTCGGGCACGTTTTCGGGGGCGTTCAACACCCGCGACACCGTGTGCATCGACATCCCCGCCACGCGCGCGACGTCGGCGATGGTTACCCGGCCCGACCCGCGCCGTGGCGCGCGGGGGGTGGCAGGCTTTCGGCGACGCTCAGTCGGTTGCGTGGGCATGCGGCTTCTCTGGGAATCGGGACAGGCCGGAATTGTACCGAGCCGCCGCCCTGCAAAACGCCACGGGGTGCGGCAAATGCCGCATCCCGTGGCAGTATGGGCGCAAAGCGATCAGGCGAAGTCGAGCACGATGCGGCCTTCGATCTGGCCCTTCTTCATGCGGTCGAACACGCTGTTGATGTTGTCCAGGCTTTCGGTGGCGACGGTGGCGTGGACCTTGCCTTCTTCGGCAAACTGCAGCGATTCCTGCAGATCCAGCCGGGAGCCCACGATGGAACCGCGCACCGTCACGCCATTGAGCACCATGTCGAAGATCGACAGCGGGAAGTCTCCTGGCGGCAGGCCGTTCAGCGAAATCGTGCCGCCCCGGCGCACCATCCCCAGCGCCTGCTCGAAGGCCTTGGGCGACACCGCCGTGATCAGCGCGCCATGCGCGCCGCCGATTTCCCGCTTCAGGTAGGCGGCCGGATCGGTGTTCATCGCGTTGACGGTGACTTCCGCGCCAAGCCGGCGCGCGAAGTCGAGCTTGGCGTCATCGATGTCCACGGCCGCCACGTTCAGGCCCATCGCCTTGGCGTACTGCACCGCCATGTGACCCAGGCCGCCAATGCCCGAAATGACCACCCAGTTGCCGGGCCGGGTGTCCGTCATCTTCAGGCCCTTATAAACCGTGACGCCGGCGCAGAGTACCGGCGCCACGTCGACAAAGCCGACGTTCTTGGGCAGCAGGCCCACGTAGTCGGCGGCCGCCAGCGCGTATTCGGCAAAGCCGCCGTTGACGGAGTAACCCGTGTTCTGCTGCTGCTCGCAAAGGGTTTCCCAGCCGCCCAGGCAGTGTTCGCAATGTCCGCAGGCGGAATACAGCCAGGGGATGCCCACCCGGTCGCCTTCCTTGACGTGGGTAACGCCGGCGCCCACGGCCACGACGTGGCCAACGCCCTCGTGGCCGGGAATGAAAGGGGGATTGGGTTTGACGGGCCAGTCGCCTTCCACGGCGTGCAGGTCCGTGTGGCAGACGCCGCAGGCTTCGATCTTCACCAGGAGCTCGCCCGGGCCCGGGCGCGGCACGGCGACTTCCTCGATCACCAGGGGTTTGCCAAATGCGCGTGCAACTGCGGCCTTCATGGTTTTTTCCATCGCTACCTCCGAAGTCTGATCAGTTTCACTATGCTCGAACGCTTGCGCGCTCAAATCCATGATGTACATCAATCGGCGCGGGAAGGGGGGCGTATTGCGGCAGGCGCGGCAATCGTCGTACAGTCGATCGCAGGCGCGCCGGTCCGGCTGCGTGTCGCCGATGCCCAGGAGCTCCCATGTGTGAAATCTTCATCCGCGCCACCGAGCATTCATATGCGTGCGAAACCCGGTCACTGCGCCTGCACGGCGTGGCGACCAGCCTGCGGCTCGAGCACCTGTTCTGGCAGGTCCTCGAAGAAATCGCCGGCCGAGACGGCCTGCGGGTCACCCAACTGATCGAACGGCTGTACGACGAACTGGTCGAGTACCGCGGCGAGGCCGCCAACTTCACCTCGTTCCTGCGCGTGTGCTGCCTGCGGTATCAGCTGTTGCAGGCCGAGGGCCGGATCCCGCGCGATGCCAGCGTGCCGATCCGATCGCTCAACGCGCAAGCCGTCCTGGAAGGGCTGCCGCCTTCGCTCTGCGACGCCCAGCCCGTCCCCGCGAAGCGCCGCGCGGCGTGACCCGCTTTGCCGCACCATGCAAAAGGGCCCGATTAGATCGGGCCCTTCGTTTTGCCGTGTGGAGCGGTCAGGCTGGCATCAGCCGCCCGAGGCAATCGACGCCATGGCCACTTCGCTTTGCACGATGCGGCGGATGCGCACGGCATCGCCGATGCGCGAAAGCTTGCCCTGCGAATCCAGCAGCACGATGGCCAGATCGCGGCCGTTGATGCGCGCCAGCATCACTAGGCATTCGCCCGCTTCATTGATGTATCCCGTCTTGGACACCTTGATGTCCCAGTCGGGCTTGCGCACCAGCAGGTTGGTGTTGCGGAAGGTCTGCGTGCGGTTGTTGATCTCGACCTCGTACTCGGTATCGGTGGAGTAGCGATGGATCAGCGGGCGCTGCGACGCGGCGCGCAAGAGGCGGGCCAGGTCATGCGGCGACGACACGTTGTTGCTGGACAGGCCCGTCGGCTCGATGAACCGCGTGCTGGTCATGCCCAGCGACTGCGCCTTGGCGTTCATGGCGGCCACGAAGGCGCGCAGCCCGCCCGGATAGTGGCGGCCCAGCGCGTTGGCGGCGCGGTTCTCGGAAGACATCAGCGCCAGATGCAGCATGTCGCCGCGCGACAGCTTGGTGCCCACCCGCAGCCGCGACGTCGTGTGCTTGAGCTCGTCGACGTCCTCGTCGGTGATCTCCAGCATTTCGTCCATCGGCAGGTTGGCGTCCACCACGACGACGGCCGTCATCAGCTTCGAGATGGAAGCGATGGGGCGCACGACGTTTTCATTCTTGGCGAAGATGACCGTGGAAGTTTCAAGGTCTTGCACGTAAGCGGTGCTGGACCGCAGCGCGGCGGCTTCAGCGCGCGCCGAGGCGGCGGGTGGCGGCATGGCTGCGCTGGCTGCACCGGCGGCGGCTACGCGCCGGCCGCGTGCGGCCTTGTCCGTCTTGCCGCCCTTGCCGGCAGCGCCCGATTTCTTGGGCGGCGTGCCTTTCGCGGCCACCTGCTTGCCGCTCTTGGGCGGCGCCTTCTTGGCCGACGAGGATTTGGGCGGCGCCTTCTTGGCGGACGGCGCCGCCTGCTTGGCGGCGGCGCTCTTGCCGGAGCCCGCCTTGGGCGCCGGCGCTTTTTTGGCTTGTTGCGCCTTGCAGGCCGCCGACTTGGCGTTGGTCTTGCAAGGGTCGGAATTTTTGGCTGCTTGCGCCGCTGGGGGCAGGAGCGCGCACACCGCCAGCGCGGCAGGCGCTATGGCGTTCGCAATTGCACGTTTCCAGGAAAAGGCCATGGTTGGGCAGGCTTGTGGTCTGTGAGCAAATATTTCTTAAGCCGGCGTTTCGTCGGATCAGAAAAAGTCCAGATGAATTATGGGCTTACGCGTCGAATTTAAACAGCAATTTCAAGTAGTGCGCAAGGCGATTTGCAGGTTTTTCAGAAAAAACACCGTGACGGATTGTGGCCGCATCAATTAGTCACAAGTCGGAAGCCGCAAAGCTAACCGCGCGGCGCGCAAGAGCGTAGCCCGGATTAACCCTCATCTGGCTGAACAGGTGGACTTTTTTGAGAAGAATCTGCGCGCGCAGCCGAGGCCGAAGCTGGCCTCGCCGGGTGGAATCGAACCACCAATTGACCCTTAGGAGGGGCCGGTTATATCCATTTAACTACGGCGAGCGAGGAGGGGGGCGCAAGGCAGTGCCGTCGCCATCGACGGAAAAGGGCCGCCAGAACTGGGGGCGCTTTGCACTAAGGCCTTGAAATTGCTGCGGAACTTGCGAGCCGAAGTTTAGCACTGCAGACGCGGGCTTCGAAGCAGGACGCAAGTCTATCAGCAGGCGCGGCAACGCCCAAATCACCGCGCCGGGCGCTCGCCCGGGATGGCCTCTCGGGGGAAGCTTGTTGCGGCAACGCGGGTATTCACGGACCCGCATGCCGACTTGTATATGATGTTCGCGTCCCACCGCTGCGTGGGGCCGCCCCGAGGAGGGGGCGCAAACCCAAAAAACAACCAGACACGGGTTTCATGTCTAGCCAAACCGATACGATTTCCGCACGCACCATTGTCTTGGGCACCCTGGTCGTGCTGCTTGCCATGGGGGTGCGCGCCACCTTCGGCCTGTTCATGCAGCCGATGGGCCTGACGCACGGCTGGAGCCGTGAAGTATTTTCGATGGCGTTTGCCCTGCAGAACCTCGTGTGGGGCGTCGCCTGTATCTTCATGGGCATGCTGGCCGACCGTTACGGCTCTGGCCGCACCATTGCGCTGGGCGCCGTGCTGTACATGCTGGGCCTGATCGGCACGCGCTTTGCCACCGACGAGGCCACGCTTTACCTGACCGCCGGCGTGCTGGTCGGACTGGGACAGGCGGGCACCACGTTCCCCGTCATCCTACCCGTCGTCGCGCGCGCCGTGCCGCCCGCCTACCGCAGCACGGCGATGGGCATCGCCAGCGCGGGCGGGTCGCTCGGCCAGTTTGCCGTGGTGCCGACCGGGCAGCTGCTCATCAGCGGGCTGGACTGGACGGGCGCGCTCTGGGTGCTGTCGCTGTTCGTGGCTTGCGGCGCGCCTTTGGCGTATTTCCTGCGCGGCCGCCCCCAAGCGCACGCAGGTCCGCATCAGTCGCTGGGCACCGCCATCAAGCAGGCCGTGCGCCATCCGTCGTTCCACTTCCTGTTCTGGAGCTACTTCGTCTGCGGCTTTCACACCGCGTTCATCACGCTGCACTTGCCGGCCTATGTGACAGACGGCGGGCTGACGGCCGGGCAGGGCGCCACCGCGATCGCGCTCATCGGCCTGTTCAACGTCCTGGGTTCGTTCTACGCCGGCAAGCTGGGCGGCAAATACAGCAAGAAGCGGCTGCTGGCGGTGGTGTACTTCATGCGCGCGTTCGGCATCCTGTTGCTGCTGTCGGTGCCGCTGACGCCGTGGGTGCTCTATGCCTTCGCGGCTTGGATGGGATTGTTCTGGCTGGGTACGGTGCCGTTGACGCAAGGACTCATTGGCCAGATCTACGGCTTGCGCTATGCGGCCACGCTGTCGGGCATCGTGTTTCTCGGCCATCAGTTGGGCAGCTTCATTGGCGTGTGGCTGGGCGGATACGCGTATGCCAAGACCGGCAGCTACGATCTGGTCTGGTGGCTGGGCGTTGCGCTGGCCGTCATCGCGGCGCTGCTCTGCCTGCCCGTGCGCGAGCAGCCGGTCGCGCCGGCGCAGCCCGCCACGGCCTGACCGCGACCTGCCGGAGCCCCGCCATGTCCCACGGACCGCAATCCCAAACCCCTCGCCGCAAAGGCTGGCGAGCGGTGGGCGTGCTGGCGCTGGCCGCGGTGCTGGGGCTGGCGTTCTGGGGCTACACCACGCCCGAGATGCAGATTCACTGGGAAAACCTGGCCGCACTCTGCGGGTTTTGACAGGGCTCGGCTTACCGCAACCGCCGCGTCGCGGCGGCCGCCTCGCGGTATCCTACGGCGGAGATTTTTCTCCGCCTTTTTCATTGCTTTCTGTCGCGCGGCTGCCCGCCGCGCGCGCCCTTGGATGACCATGCAGGACGCAGCGCCTTCCTACTCCGATCTCTCGTTGCCGGACATCGCCAGTCTGCCCGCGGCAGACACGCTCGTGCTCACGGTGAACAACCGCCTGTCGCGCCGCCTCACGCTAGAGCTCGCCGGATTGCTGCGCCAGGAACGCCAGGTCAGCGAGCTGCCGCGCATCCTGCCGTTGTCCGCCTGGCTCGCTGAATCCGCCAACGAACTCGCGTTCGAATCCGACGAAGACGTGCCCGCCTACCGGCTGGACAGTTTTGCCACGCAGCTCGTCTGGACCGAAGCCATCCGCCTCGAAGAAGCCGAGCGCGTCCTGCTGGATGCCAGTCAGGCGGCGCGGCTGTCCATGGATGCGGACCTGCTGATGGACGAATGGGCGCTGCAGGTGCCGTCCGGCGCGGACACCGACGAATACCGCGGCTTTGCGCGCTGGCGCGAGCGCTATCGCCACACGCTGGCCGGCATCGATGCCGAAGACGCCAACCAGGGTTACGCGCGCGTGCTGCGCGCCCTCGAAGCCGGACGCCTTGCCACGCCGCGGCAACTGGTGCTTGCCGGGTTTACCGACATCTCGCCCCGCTTTCAGCGCCTGCTGCACGCATTCGAGGCCCAGGGCACGCGCGTGGCGCAATGGCGCGATACCCAGCGTGTGGCGGCAGTGGCGCAGCGCTTCGAGGCTGCGGATCAGGGCGCCGAATGGCGCGCCGCCGCCGACTGGGCGGCCAGCCGTTTGAAGGCCGACCCCGCCGGGCGTTATGCCATCGTGTCGCCGCAACTGGAAGCCGAATCCCCCTTCGCGCGCCGCGTCCTCAGCCAGGCGCTGGCCGGGCGCGACGGCGCGCCTGCGTTTGCGTTCAACGTTGCCGTGGGCCGGCCGCTCGACGAATGGCCCATGGCCCGCGCCGCGCTGGCCTGGCTGCGGGCGCTGGCCGAATGCGCGCAGGGCAAGGGCTGCGGCGTCGGCGTCCTGGGCGCCGCGTTGCTTGCAGGCCATTGCGCCGGCGACGTGCGCGACCGCGCGCGGCTTGCCGCCATCGACGCGCGCTGGCGGCGGCAGGGGCAATTGCATGTCGCCCCGCAAGCATGGCGCAAGTTGCTTGCCGATCTGCCGGCGTTGGCGCAGGCCTGGAACCACGCCACCGAAATCTGGACGCAAGGCGGCCGCCAGGCCACGTGCGACGTCTGGATGCTGCGCATGAAGGCCGCCTTGACGGCACTGGGCTTTCCCGGCGAAGCCCCGCTCGACAGCGTGGGTTATCAGGTCATGGGCGCGCTGGGCGATGCGCTCGGCAGCTTTTCGGCGCTGGCGCCGGCTGCGGGCCGCCTGGGCGGCGTGGCCGCCGTGAACCTGCTGGAAAGCGTGGCGCGGTCCTCCTCGTTCCAGCCGCAGCGCGATCCGCTCGCGCGGCTGGACGTCCTTGGGTTGCTGGAAGCCGAAGGCGGTTACTGGGATGGCGTCTGGCTGCTGGGCCTGACAGACGACGTGTTGCCCGCTTCGCCCAAACCGAACCCGCTGCTGCCGCTTGCCGTGCTGCGCCAGGCCCGGGCGCCGCGCGCCACGCCCGAGCGCGAACGCGAATGGGCCGAAGGCATGTTTGCCGCGCTGTGCCGCTGCGCGCCCGACATCATCGTCAGCCACGCCCACATGGACGGCGAACGCGAGCTGCGGCCGTCGCCGCTGATCGCGGCGCTCTCTCTTACTGACTGGACGCCCGCGCTTACGGCGGCGCAGGCTGTCTTGCCGCAGGAATCGCTCGACGATTCGCAGGGGCCTCCATTGGCGGCCGGCAATCGCGGCGGGGGCGGGCTGGATGTGCTGGACACGCAGGCGCGCAATCCGCTTTGGGCGTTCGTGCGCCATCGCCTCGGCGGCCGGGAGCTCGCGCCCTATGCCGACGCCGCCACCGTCAACGTGCGTGGCCAGTTCCTGCACAAGGCGCTTGAAGTGGTGTGGGGCATGATGCCCGACCAGGACGCGCTGCACGAGCAGCTTTCGGCTGGCCGTCTGCCGGTGTTACTGGAGCAGGCCGTGGCGCAGGCCGCCGGCGAAGAACTCAAGGAATACGCGCCAGCCTTGCGCGCGCTGGAATGCCAGCGCGCCCAGGCCGTGCTGGCCTCATGGCTCGACCTCGAAGCGCAGCGCCTGCCGTTCGCGGTGGCACAGGTCGAAAAAAACCATCAGTGGCAGCGTGGTGCGCTGAACCTGAAGCTGCGGTTGGACCGCATCGATCGCCTTCCCGACGGCCGTAACGTCATCGTCGACTACAAAACCGGCGTGGCGGCGGCCAAGCCCGAGCCCGACTGGTCCCGCAGCCGTCCCGTGAACGTGCAGTTGCCGTTCTATGCATCGGTGCTGGCCGACGCGGCCGGCGGCGAAGCTGCGGGTCTGGTGCTGGCGCAGATCCACGCGCGGCAGGTCGCCGCGCAAGGATTGGCCGACGAAGACCTGGGCATGCCCGGCGTCACGCTTGCCAGCGAAAGCAAATACTTCGACGGCCTGTCCTGGCCCGAGATCCGCCAACGCTGGCGCGTGGCGATCGAATCCCTGGCCGACGAATACGTGGCGGGGTACGCGGCCAACGTCGCCTACCGGCGCGACGATCTGAAATACTGCGATGCCTTGCCGTTCCTGCGCTTGCATCTTGACGACGAGGACGCATGAACATGGCCGAACCCGATCGCCTTCCGCATGACCACGCCGCTCGCGCGGCGGCGCTCGACCCCGCGCGGTCCTTCCTCGTCCAGGCGCCCGCAGGCTCAGGCAAGACCGAACTCCTCACCGACCGCATCCTGGCCTTGCTGGCCACGGTGAACCGGCCCGAAGAAATCGTCGCCATCACCTTCACGCGCAAGGCCGCGTCCGAGATGCACGCCCGCGTGCTGAGCAAGCTGCGGCGCGGCCTGGATGCGCCCCCCGAGGCCGCGCACGAACGCCGCAGCTGGGACCTCGCCCGCGCGGCGCTGGCGCGCAATGCCGAACAGGGCTGGCATCTGCTCGAGCATCCCGCGCGTCTCGCCATCCGCACCATCGACTCGTTCTGCGCGGGGCTGGTGCGCAGCATGCCGTGGCTGTCGGAGCTGGGCGGCATGCCGGACATCACGGACGATGCGCGCTCGCACTACGAGGCCGCCGCGCGCGCCACGCTGGATCTCGCGGACGACTACGAGGCCGTGCGCATTTTGCTGCGCCACCTGGACGTCGACGTCCAGGCCGCCAAGGACGCCATCGCCGACATGCTGGGCCAGCGCGATCAATGGCTGCCGCTGCTGCGCCACGGCTCCGACCGCGAGGCCATGGAGGCCATGTTGGCCGAGGCCATCGGCGAAGACCTCGATGCCTTGTGCGCCGCCATGCCCTACGGCTGGTCCGAATCGCTTTGCGGCCCGGCGCGCCTGGCCGCCGCGCACCTGCAGGATGGCGAAGACGACAACAAGCTGGCTGCGTTGCTGGACTGGACCGAAGCGCTACAACCCGACGCCGAACTGCTGGACGCCTGGCGCGCCGTTGCGCATCTGCTGCTGACCGGCACCGGCTCGCTGCGCAAGACCGTCAACAAGAACCTGGGGTTCCCGGCCAAGTGCGCGCACAAGGAACCCTTCGTCGCCTGGCTGGAAGGCGCCGACGCGCAAGCCGCCTGGGTGCGCCGCTTGCACGCCGTGCGCGATATTCCGGCGCCGCATTTCACCGATGCCCAATGGGAAGTGCTGGGCGCGCAGCTCATGACGCTTGCCCTGGCCGTGGCGCAGTTGCGGCTGCGCTTTGCCGAAAAAGGCGAGGTCGACTTCATCGAGATCGCCCAGCGGGCCGCGGCCGCGCTGGGTAGTGCCGACGACCCGGGCGAACTGCTGCTCAAGCTCGACGCCTCGATCCGGCATCTGCTCATCGACGAATTCCAGGACACCAGCCAGACGCAGCTCGACTTGCTGCGCACCCTCACGGCAGGCTGGCAGTCCGGCGATGGCCGCAGCCTGTTCCTCGTGGGCGATCCCATGCAGTCGATCTACCGCTTCCGCAAGGCAGAGGTCGGCCTGTTTCTCGAAGTCGCCGACATCGGCGTGGGCGAGGTCAAGCCCGACTTCCTGAACCTCACGGACAATTTCCGTTCGCAGGCCGGCATTGTCGACTGGGTGAACCAGTCGTTCGTCGACCTGCTGCCCCGGCGTAGCGACGCCGCCGCCGGCGCCATCGCGTACAGCCCGTCCACGGCCTTCCACCCGGCGCTGCCCGACCCCGCAGTGCGCTTTCATCCGGCGTGGTCGCGCGAGGGCGCGCCACCCGCCGAAGAACAGGCCGAAGACATTGCCGTGGGACTGGTGCGCCAGGCGCTGATCGATCACAAGGGCGCCAAGCACCCCGTCGCGATTCTCGTGCGCGCCCGCGGTCACCTGGGCAACCTCACGCGCCGGCTCGCACAGGAAGGCATACGCTCGCGCGCCGTCGACCTGGTGCCGCTGGCGCTGCGGCCGGTGGTGGCCGACCTGGTGCAACTCGTGCGCGCCGTGTCGCATCCGGCCGACCGCCTCGCTTGGCTGTCCGTGCTGCGCGCGCCCTATTGCGGCTTGACGCTCACCTCGTTGCAGCGGCTCTTCGGCGACGACCACATCACGCCGGTGCCCGTGCTGCTGGAACGCGCCTTGCGCATCGCCCCGCAGCCCATTGCAACGGCAGCGCCCGAGGCATCCGGCCCGCAAGGCTCGCTTTTTGACGCACCCGCCCCAGAACCGCAAGCCCCGTCCGCGCAAGCAATACTCAGCCCCGACGAATTCGCGCGCCTGCGCCAAGTCGCGTCGGTCCTCCTGGACAAACGCAATGCATCGGGCGCCATCCCCTTCGCCGCGTGGGTGGAATCGCTGTGGCGCCGCCTGGGCGGCCCCGGCCTGTACGCCGGCCTGTCGGTCGCCAACGACGCCGAAAGCCTGTTCCAACTGGTCGAACGCCTTGCCCCGCACGGCAACATCGACGTGGCCGCCTTGGACGCCGGCATCTCCCGCCTTTTCGCCGCGCCCGACGCGGCGGATGAAGACGAAGGCGCGGTCGAGATCATGACCATGCACAAGTCCAAGGGCCTTCAGTTCGAAACCGTGATCCTGTACGGCCTGCACCGCGCGCCGCGCGGCGATCAGGCTCCCCTGGTGCGCTTCGAACAAAGCGGCGGCCGCGTCCTCTTCGGCCCGGTCAAGCCACGCGCCGAAACAGAAGCTGACCCGGTCTCGCGCTACCTGGGCGCCCGCGAAGCCCGCCGCGCCTCCTACGAAATAGACCGTCTCCTCTACGTCGCCGCCACCCGCGCCCGCAAACGTCTGCATCTGGTCGGACACGTATCGATCGACGAAGCCTCTGGCCAAATCAAGACCCCGCCCGCAGCCAGCCTGCTGGGCCGCCTGTGGCCGTGCCTGACCCCGCCCGTTCCACCTTCGCTGAATGGCGAAACGGTGCAAGAAGAAACCGATGCCCCCGAATGGCAAGGCGAACCCCTGCGACGCATCGACACCGCCGGCCTCGCGCAACTGCAACGCCAATCCAGCATCACCATGAGCGCCGGCTTCGCCACGGCCACCCGAGGCGCCTGGGGCGAAGCCGCCGAACATCCCGCCTGGCAACTCGAAGCCGGCTACGACGCCGCCATCGGCACCCTGGCCCACGCCTGGCTGGCCCGCATCGGCCAGGACGGCATACAAGCCTGGCCCCCCGAGGCCCTCACGCCCCGCCTGCCCGCCATGCGCCGCCAACTCACCCGAGCCGGCATCCCCGCCAGCCAGGCAGACGCCGCCGCCGAGGCCGTCCTGGAAACGCTGCAAGCCACCCTGGCAGACGAACGCGGCCTCTGGCTCCTATCCCAATCCGGCGCCCGCCGCGAATGGCCCCTCATCGACGCGGCCGGAAAAGTCTCGGTCATCGACCTGGCGCTCAGCACCGAAGACGGCTGGCTGATCGTCGACTACAAAACCGGCCGCCCCCACCCCGGAGAATCCCCCGCCGCCTTCGCAATCCGCATGCGCCAACGCCACGGCGAACAATTGCAGCGCTACTGCACCCAAGTCACCGCCCTGGACGGCCGCAGCGCCCGAGCCGCGTTGTACTTCCCGCGCGCAAAGGCGTGGATAGATCTGCTGGAGTAACGCGCAACAGGGCAAGCAACGGCGAGCGAAGTAACGCGCCAAGCAAAAAGGAACTGCGGCAGTCGAGGCAACCACGCGAAGCGAGTAAAAGGGGCGAGCGAAGCAACGCCTCCGTCAAAAGCAGCCCCGCATAGAAAGCAAGACAAAGCGAAGCGAGCCAAAAGGGGCGAGCGAAGCAACGCCCCCGCCCCAAGCAATTGCCGCATGCACAGCAATCAAGCAAGGCAAAGCGAAGCGAGCCGAAGGGGCAAGCGAAGCAAAGCCCCCACCCCCTCCCCCTCGGGGGGAGGGCCGGGGAGGGGGCCCACATATTGCCCCTCGGGGCCCGCCTGCCGAGATTCGAGCGAGCGCGCGAAGCGCAGCTCTGCTAGAATCTCGGCTGGCGGGCCCCTTCGCATGGTTCGACGGTGAACCTGGTCAGGTCGGGAACGAAGCAGCCATAGTCGTTTAGGGTCAGTGCCGGAGTAAGGCTCGCCAACCGGATTCTTCAAGGCAGTAGCGTTTGCTACATCGCTTTCACAGGGGACGGGGTTATTTTCCAAGGATTCGTTCCACGGGAATAAGCCCGTCCCCTTTGCATTCCAGCCCGCTCGATCAACGGGTTCAACAATCAGGCTCTACAATCCAGCCATGACTTATCTGGTATTGGCCCGCAAGTGGCGGCCGCGATCGTTCGATACCCTGGTGGGACAGGATCACGTGGTGCGCGCGCTCACCCATGCGCTCGACACGCAACGCCTGCATCACGCCTGGCTGTTCACCGGAACCCGGGGCGTTGGCAAGACCACGCTCTCGCGCATCCTGGCCAAATCGCTCAACTGCGAGACCGGCATCACCTCCAAGCCTTGTGGCGTCTGCCGCGCCTGCACCGAGATCGATGCCGGCCGCTTCGTCGACTACCTTGAACTGGACGCCGCGTCCAACCGCGGCGTCGAGGAAATGACGCAGCTCCTGGAGCAGGCGGTCTATGCGCCCGGCGCGGGACGTTTCAAGGTCTACATGATCGACGAAGTCCACATGCTGACCGGGCACGCGTTCAACGCCATGCTCAAGACGCTGGAAGAGCCGCCCCCGCACGTCAAGTTCATCCTGGCCACCACCGATCCGCAGAAGATTCCGGTGACGGTTTTGTCGCGCTGCCTGCAATTCAATCTGAAGCAGATGCCGGCCGACTCCATCGTCGGACACTTGCAGGCCGTGCTCGGCCAGGAAGACGTGGGCTTTGAGATCCCGGCCCTGCGGCTGATCGGGCAGGCCGCGTCGGGTTCGATGCGCGACGCCTTGTCGCTCACCGACCAGGCCATTGCCTACAGTGCGGGCAACCTGACCGAGGACGCCGTGCGCGGCATGCTCGGCACCATCGACCAGCGCCATCTCGTCCGCCTGCTCGACGCCTTGTCCTCGGGCGACGCCAAGGGCGTGCTGGCCGTGGCCGATGAACTCGCGATCCGCGGGCTGTCGTATGCCGGCGCGCTGGCCGACTTGGCCGTGCTGCTGTCGCGCGTCGCGATCGAGCAGCGCGTGACCGGCGTCACCGCAGCCGAAGACCCGCTGGCCGCCGACATCGCCCGTCTGGCGCAGGCGCTCCATCCGGACGCCGTGCAACTCTTCTATTCCGTCGCGGTGCACAGCCGCGGCGAATTGACGCTGGCGCCTGACGAATACGCAGGCTTCATCATGGCGTGCCTGCGCATGCTGGCGCTCAATGGCGATGCTGGCCCGCAGACGGCGCTGGAAGCGCCCGCCGCACCCGCCCGCCAGACGGCAGCGCCCACCGCATCTGCGGCCATCGCCGCGCCCACGGGCGCCGAGGCCGGCGCTTCTCACCCAGCTGCTGCGTCAACGGCCGCTGCGTCGACGGCGGCTGCGTCGACTGCCGCGGTATCGACCGCCGCGGTATCGACCGCCGCGGTGCCGGCATCCGCGCAGTCGGCAGACGCTCCTTCGGCAGCGGCTCAGCCTGCAGCCGCCGGGCAACCCATCGACGCTAGACCCGACGCCGGCCCGTCCGGCCCCACGGCAGCTTCCGCGCCGGCCCACAATGCGGCAGCGGACAACGCGCCGGCTGGAAACGCGTCGGCCACCGCCAATGCGGCAGCCACTGACGCTGCCTTCACCTCAGCACCCAACGGCGCCGCCGCGCCGACAGCCGATCCGGTGACGACCGGCGCGAGCACAGCCCACACGGCAATGCCTGGTGCCCCGGCAGCCAACGCCAGCGCGCCATTCGATGGCGCAGCCGTAGCCGCAGCCGCCGCCACGCCGACAGACGGCTCCGCGTCCTCGCCCGACGCCGCCCATACCCCCTCGATATCGTCGGCAAACGATGCGGCAGCCCCCGCGCAACCGGCCCCGCCGGCCGCAGCGGCGCCGGCGCAATCGTCCGCCGCGTCCGCCCCGCAATCCGCGGATCCCAACAGTGTCCCGCCTTGGGAAGACCTCCCCGCCGACGCCGCTTCGCCGAACCCGGCCTCCGCCAAAGCGCCAAATTCCGCCGCCCTGGCCGTGACGCCCGCCGCGGCGGCGATCAACCCGGCCGTGGACGATGCCGACGGCCCTCCGGCGTGGGTCGACGAAGAAATTCCTTTCGAAGCCGAAGGCGGGTTCATGCCTGACAGCGGCTTCACGTCCGACCCCGACGACGATTTTGAAACGCTGGCCACGGCGCCGTCGCCCGCACCCGCACCCGCACCGACCGCCGCCCGCCGCGATGGCCCCGCGCCCGCACGCAAGCGTCAGTCGCGCGCGCCGCGCCTGGCAGACATGGACGCGGCGTCCTGGCCCGAACTGGCCGCACGGCTGCCGGTGACCGGCCTGGCCTCGGAACTGGCGCGCCAGAGCGAATGGGCCGGTGTGCAGGGCGATGCCATCATCCTGCGCGTGGCCGTCAAGACCCTGGCCGAAAGCGAAAGCCGCGTGCGGCTGCAGACTGTCCTGTGCGAACATTTCGGGCAGGGCATCCGGCTGGACGTGCGGGTCGGCGTCACCGGCGATGCCACCGCGTATGCCGTGGCGCAGGCCGAGAGCGCGGCGCGCCAGCTGGCGGCCGAAAACGCCGTGGCCGACGATCCCTTTGTGCAAGCGCTGTTGGCGGATTTCGGAGGCCATGTCGTGCCTGGCTCGATCCGCCACGTTGATTCATCGGCCGCCGCCTGACGGCGGCCAACCTCATTCCCCTCGTTCAAGGAAGCTCCCATCATGATGAAAGGACAACTCGCCGGCCTGATGCGCCAAGCGCAGCAGATGCAGGAAAACATGAAGAAGGCCCAGGACGCGCTGGCCGACATCCAGGTCGAAGGCGCCTCGGGCGGCGGTCTGGTGAAGGTCACGATGACCTGCCGTCACGACGTCAAGCGCGTCGAGATCGATCCGTCGCTGCTGGCCGACGACAAGGACATGCTGGAAGACCTGGTTGCCGCCGCGTTCAACGACGCGCTGCGCAAGGCCGAAGCCACCTCCCAGGAGAAGATGGCGTCGGTGACCGCCGGCATGCCGCTGCCCCCGGGCATGAAGCTGCCGTTCTGATAGCCGCTGCCATAGGCTGCAATGGATCCCTTACTGCCTGAACCCGAGCCGCTGGTCTCGCTGATCGAAGCGCTGCGTCGCCTGCCCGGCGTGGGCGTGCGATCGGCCAGACGCATGGCCTACCACCTGTTGCAGCATGATCCGCAAGGCGCGGACATGCTGGGGCGGGCGCTTGCCGGCGCGGTGCGGGATCTGAAGCACTGCGCGCGCTGCAACAGCTTTTCCGAAGACGAGGTCTGCGCGACCTGCTCCAACGCCAAGCGTGATCCCTCGCTGCTGTGCATCGTGGAAACGCCGGCCGACCAGAACATGATCGAGTCCAGTCACGGCTATCGCGGCCTGTACTACGTGCTCATGGGCCGCGTCGCGCCGCTGGAAGGCATCGGCCCGCGCGAGCTGGATTTCGACCGCGTGATCAAACGCGCCACCGACGGCGTGGTGCAGGAGGTCATCCTGGCCACCAACTTCACGGCAGAAGGCGAGACCACCGCGCACTTCCTGGGCGAGGCCCTTGGCGAGCGCGGCCTGCGGGTCACGCGCCTGGCGCGTGGTGTGCCGGCCGGCAGCGAGCTCGAATACGTCGACGCCGGCACCATCGCCTGGGCCCTGATGGAGCGCAAGACCACCTGACGCTCGCGGTACCAGAACGCCCGCCGGCAACGCATCGGCAGGGCAACCAATGTGAGGAAGACAAACCATGTCAGCGCTGACCGGACTCAAAGTCCTCGAACTCGGCACGCTTATCGCCGGCCCGTTCGCCGCGCGCATCTTCGGCGAATTCGGCGCCGACGTCATCAAGGTGGAAACCCCGCACGGGCCCGACGGCACGGGCGGCGGCGATCCCATCCGCAGCTGGCGCCATCTGCACGAGGGCAATTCCTTGTGGTGGACGGTGCAGGCCCGCAACAAGCAATCCATCGCGCTCAACCTGAAAGACCCCCGCGCCCAGGAGATCGCCCGCAAGCTGGCGCTGGACGCCGATGTGGTGGTCGAAAACTACCGCCCCGGCGTCCTGGAAAAGTGGGGGCTGGGCTACGAACAGCTCCGAGCCATCAATCCCGCCCTCATCATGGTCCGCCTGTCCGGCTATGGGCAGACCGGTCCCATGAAGGATCAGCCCGGCTTTGGCGCCATCGGCGAATCGATGGGCGGCCTGCGCTACGTGTCCGGCCATCCGGACCGTCCGCCGCTGCGCGTGGGCATCTCCATCGGCGACTCCATCGCGGCGCTGCATGGCGTGATCGGCGCGATGATGGCGCTGCGCCATCGCGACGCCACCGGCGGCCGCTGGAACGGCAAGACGGGCGATGAATGCCAGGCAGGGCAGGGCCAGATGGTTGACGTGGCCCTGTACGAAGCCGTGTTCAACATGATGGAAAGCCTGGTCCCCGAATACGACGTGGCCGGCGTGGTGCGCGAGCGCACGGGCGGCGCGCTGCCCGGCATCGTGCCGTCCAACACCTATACCACCCGCGACGGCCAGAACATCGTCATCGCCGGCAATGGCGACGCGATCTTTCATCGCCTGATGCGGGCCATCGGCCGCGACGATCTGGCCGAGGATCCGGACCTGGTGCGCAACGATGGTCGCGCGCGGCGTGTCCAGGAGATCGACGGGGCCATCCAGCAATGGTGCGACGGACGCGGCATCGAATCGGCCCTTGAGGCGCTCAAGCGCGCCGACGTGCCGGTCGGCAAGATCTATAGCGTGGCCGATATGTTCAGCGACCCGCAGTTCCTTGCGCGCCGCATGATCGAGCAGCATCGCCTCGCCGACGGCAGCCCCGTCAAGCTGCCCGGCGTGGTTCCCAAGCTCTCGGAAACGCCCGGCCAGACGCGCTGGGTAGGCCCGAAATTAGGGGAACATACCGAGGAAGTCCTGAAATCGCTGGGGTATGATTCAGCGGCTATCGACGAGCTGGCGAAGACCGGCGCTATCGGAAAACCCGACAACCAGGAGACAAACCAATGACAGTCACCCGCCGTGAACTGCTCAAGATGGCCGGCGCTGCCGGCGTCATGGGCATGGCCCCAGCCATCGTGCGCGCGCAGAAACTCGAAAAGACCAAGGTTCAAATCGCAGTCGGCGGCAAGCCGCTGATCTACTACCTCCCGCTGACGATTGCCGAGGTTCGCGGCTACTTCAAGGACGAAGGGCTGGACGTCAGCATCGCCGACTTCGCCGGCGGCTCCAAGGCCTTGCAGGCCGTGGTGGGCGGCAGCGCCGACGTGGTCTCGGGCGCCTTCGAGCACACGCTGTCCATGCATTCCAAGGGCCAGGCCTATCGCGCCTTCGTGCTGCAAGGCCGCGCGCCGATGATCGGCGTGGGCGTGTCCAAGAAGAACATCCCGGGCTACAAGGGCCCGGCCGACCTGAAGGGCAAGAAGATCGGCGTGACCGCGCCGGGTTCGTCCACCAACATGGTCGTCAGCTTCTTCCTGGCCAAACATGGACTGAAGGCCTCGGACGTTTCCTTCATCGGCGTGGGCGCCGGCGCGGGCGCCGTGACCGCCGTTCGCAGCGGCCAGATCGACGCCATCTCCAACACGGACCCGGTGGTCTCGATGCTGGAAATGCCCGGCGAGATCCAGATCATCGTCGACACGCGCACGCTCAAGGACACGCAGGAAATTTTCGGCGGCAACATGCCGGCCGGTTGCCTGTACGCGCCGCAGGCGTTCATCGACGCCAACCCCAACACTGTCCAGGCGCTGACCAACGCAATCGTCCGCGCCGACAAGTGGATCCAGAAGGCCGGCCCCGACGAAATCGCCAAGGTCGTGCCGGAAACCTATCTGCTCGGCGATCCGGCCGTGTACAAGGCCGCGCTCGGCAAGAGCATGGAAGGCCTGTCGCCTGACGGCATGATTCCGGAAGATGGCGCGGCCACCGCGCTCAAGGCGCTGGCCGCCTATCAGACTGACTTCGACAGCGCGAAGGTCGATCCGTCGAAGGTATGGACCAACGATTTCGCGCGCCGCGCCAACGAGAAGTATGCCAATGGCTGAAGCTGCACTGTCGCTGGAAAACATAAGTTGCACCTTTGTCTCGCGTGACGACCGGTCGCAGCGCTACACCGCGGTCAGCGACACGACCCTGGCCATTGCGCCAGGTGAGTTCGTGTCCGTGGTGGGCCCGACCGGTTGCGGCAAGTCCACGCTGCTCAACGTCAGCGCCGGTTTGTTGGCGCCGTCGTCGGGGCAGGTGAAGGTATTCGGCCAGCCCCTTGCCGGCATCAACGAACGCGCCGGCTACATGTTCCAGGGCGAGGCGCTCTTGCCCTGGCGCAGCGCGCTGGACAACGTCATCGCCGGCCTGGAGTTCGCCGGCGTGGCCCGATCCGAAGCGCTGGATCGCGGACGCGAATGGATGCGCCGCGTCGGCCTGGGCGGCTTCGAGGGCCGCTACCCGCACCAGATGTCGGGCGGCATGCGCAAGCGCGCCATGCTGGCGCAGACGCTGATCCGCGACCCGGACATCATCCTCATGGATGAACCGTTCTCCGCGCTGGACATCCAGACGCGCCAGCTCATGGAGAACGAGGTCCTGGATCTGTGGATGGCCAAGCGCAAGGCGGTGCTGTTCATCACCCATGACCTGGACGAAGCCATCGCCATGAGCGATCGCGTGATCGTGCTGTCGGCCGGTCCGGGCACCCATCCCATCGGAGAATTTGCCATCGATCTGCCGCGTCCTCGCGATGTGGCTGAAGTGCGCATCGACCCGCGTTTCGTCGAGCTGCATGCCGCCATCTGGGGTGTGCTGCGCGAGGAAGTGCTCAAGGGCTATGCCCAACAGAAGCGAGCCTGAACCATGCCCAAACTGAATAAATCCGGTTCCGGCAGCCTGCGCATCTGGCAATTGCTGCTTCTCGTCATCATCCTGGCCGTCTGGCATTTCGCGTCGCGCGATCCCAAGGTCGCCTTCTTCTTTGGCGAGCCGCTGAAGGTCTGGGGGCGGATCTGGGCGTGGTTCGTCACCAATGCCGACATCTACACCCACTTGGCCGTCACGCTGACCGAGACGGTGCTGGCGTTTTTCATCGGCACGATCGCGGGTCTGGGCTTTGGTCTGTGGCTGGGGCTGTCGCCGCGCGCCAGTGCCATCCTCGACCCGTACATCAAGGCGGCCAACTCGATGCCGCGCGTCATCCTGGCACCCATTTTCGGCATGTGGTTCGGCCTGGGCATCTGGTCCAAGGTGGCGTTGGCCGTGACGCTGGTGTTCTTCATCGTGTTCTTCAACGTCTACCAGGGCGTGCGCGAAGTCAGTCCCACCTTGCTGGACAACGCCCGCATGCTGGGGGCGCGCAAGCGCCAGTTGCTGCGCCATGTGTATCTGCCGTCGGCCACAAGCTGGGTGTTCTCCAGCCTGCATACGTCGGTGGGGCTTGCTTTCGTGGGCGCGGTCGTGGGCGAATACCTCGGGTCGGCAAGCGGCGTGGGCTACCTGATCCTGCAGGCCGAGGGCACGTTCGACGTGAACACCGTGTTTGCCGGCATCATCGTGCTGACGGCCTTTGCCCTGATCCTGGACACCATCGTCGGGGTCGGCGAAAAGCGCCTGATGAAGTGGCAGCCCAAGTCGGGCGAAACCGAAAAGCTATAGATGCCTTGCCGGTGCGCTGCCGGGCTCAGGCCCGCAGCGCACCCTGGCTGCGCAGCCAGCCGGTCAGGCTGTCAAACGCGTCACGGGCGCCTTGCAGCGCTTGCGCCTCGCGGTCCCGCGCGCCAGCCTCGCTGTCCAGATACAGCAAGAACGCCTTCCACAGCGGTCCCACCTCTTCTTCATAGCCGCGCAGGTACCGCCGGGGCAGGTCGGGCGCCGCCGCCTGCAGCCGCTTGGCAAGGAACCGGCCGCCCAACTGCGAACCTTCCACGACGTACGCGACGCCCAATGCGTAGGCGTCAGGCGCCGCCACCTGCGGCGGATGCGCGCAATGAACGATGGGCGCGGTATCGCCGGCCGCCCGCAGGTCTTCGTACAGCCAGGTGGTCTTGCCGGCGCGTTCCGGCGCACGCAGTTCCCGCGGCCAATTCAGTTGCCAGAGCCGCTCTTCCAACGGTTCCAGCCATCCCAGAAGCGCACGCAGGTAAGCCAGATAGTTGCCCCGGTCCACATCGCCGTCGGCCAGCGCCAGGCCATGATCCAGCGTTTCGTGTCGGTCGCGGGTGCCTTCGCGCAGCACCTGGTGGACGGGAGAAATCATGGCGTTCTTGTAGTGAAGGGTCTTGACGAGACGAGTCTCGATGGAATCGGTTAAGCGGGCAGATGCAGCGACCAGCACCGGTCCTGGCGTTCCAGCCGCCAGCCCGCCGCCGTCGCAAGCAGCTCGACTTCCTGGGCGTCGAACGCGGGCGGCCGTTCAGAGGCCGCTTCGCCTTCGGGGACGCGGGCGCGCCAGACGCCGGGTTCGGAGGCATCCAGTTCAAGGTGGGTGTCGGCCGGCACCAGCGGCAACAGGCACAACAACCACGCCAGCACCAGGTAACGGGTGCTGAACAGCGGCACGTCGGCGTGGGCGACTTGCTCCGGCCAGCGAATGCCGTGGTGCGACAGCAGCAGGTGCGAAAACATCAGCTTGCGGCAGTCCTGCAGCAGGTCGCCGCACGCCACGTTGGCGCCGCCGTCGCTCAGCCATCCTTCCAGGTCGCGCACCACGTTCACGCTTTCGTCGAGCATGTCGGAAAGGTCGCCGGCGAGGCGCTCGCAGCGTTGTTGCACGGCTTCGTCGCTGGCGCCTTCAGGAGCTTGGCGCAGCATGGCGGCCGCGAGAGAGGCGCTGGACAGCGGGCCCAGGACTTCGTGGCGCAGCACCGGAAAGATCTGGCTGAGCACCTTGAGCTGCACGCCCTTCACGGCCAGTCGGCCAAGGGTGTCGGATTGCATCATGAAAGAACCGTCAGGTGGCCTCGTGCAGAATGGCCAGGAGCGCGTCGGGGTCCGCCGGCTTTTCGATCCATCCGGTGAAGATGCCATTGATGGCATCGCGTCGTTCGTGCCGCGCCAAGCCGCTCAGCGCGTAGATGCGCGGCGGATTGGCGCGTTCGCGCAGGCGCTTGGCCAGCTCGTAGCCGTCCATGTCGGGCAGCAGGATATCCAGCAGCACGGCATCCGGCGCAAACGTGCCGACCAGCTCCAGGGCTTCGGCGCCGGTGGCGGCGCACCGCGTCTCCAGGTTCGAAAGCGCCAGGAACTCGGCCAGCAGTTCCGATCCCATTTCGTTGTCGTCCACCAGCAGGACGCGCATGGCGCGCACTTCGTTCAAGTTATGTCTCCCAGGTTCAAGAGGGGGTTGATTCCGGCAAGGCGCGGGGCAACGAGACCGTGAAGATGACGAGCCCGTCGCGGCATTGGACCGAGATGTCGCCACCGTGATCGCGCACGACCTGCTCGGCGATGTACAGGCCAAGGCCGAGGCCGGTGCGGTTGCGCGACTGGCCCACGGACTCCGGCTTGAAGGGCGAGAACAAATGCGCAAGCACGTCATCGGCGATCGGCTCGCCATGGTTGATGACGCTGAGCGTGACGCCGTCGCCGGAAGCCGCCGCGTTCACCACAATGGGCTGACGCGGCGCGCCGTGCTGGCGCGCGTTGCTCATCAGGTTGGTCACCACCTGCGCGATGCGGTCGGTATCGGCCATGAGCGTCAGGCCGTCCGGCACGTCGGTTTCAATGCGCAGGCCAGGGTAAGCCTGGCGCTTTTCCTCGATGAGGCCGTTGACCAATGCCGACAGGTCGCACAGCCGCTTTTCGATGCCCAATCCCAGCCCGCCCTGCAGGCGCGACAGGTCCAGCACCTGCGAAATCAGGCGCTGCATCCGGCCGCTGGAATAGCGGATGCGTTCACCCATGCGCGCCCCGGTATCGGTGCGCGACAAGAGCGTTGCGGCCATGGAGATCGATTGCAGCGGGTCGCGCAGATCGTGGCCCAGCATGGCCAGCAGCGCGGTGCGGGCGCGGTCGACGTCGGCGGCGCGGCTGGTCGAAATGTGTGAGAGCTCGTCGCGCAGATTGTCCACGGCTTCCAGTTCGGAGGGCAGCCAGGGCAGACAGACCCCGCGCACGACTTCGCGCCAGGCTTCGAACGAGCCGCGCGGAGTCAGGCGCGGACCGAGGCTGCCGACGGCGTACTGCTTTTCCGGCTTGCCGCCCCATACAAGGGTCTCGATCTGTTCCTTGCGCAGCCAGATCAGCCAGCCGTTGTTCATGGGGTCGAACTTGCAGGCAAGCAGCCCCGCGTACGGGACGATTTCGGTCTGCAATTCAGGGAAATCGCGCGCGATGTTGGTGGTGTGCACCACGCGCTGCCCGCTCTGGTCCAGCGCGTTCAGAATGCCCGCCAGTTCGCCGCGCGGCGCAATGCCGCCAAACACGGTGACGCTGTTGCTCCAGAGGCAAAGCGCGGCGTCGTTCGGGACCAGCGAGGCGGGCGTTTCGCCGCCCTGCGACAGCGCCTGATGCACGTTTTCAGAGGCCGACACGCGCTCGACCAGCTTGCTGACCAGCGCGGCGTTCTGGCGGGATTGTTCAGCCCGTTCGTTCGCTTCGATGCCAGACACGGTGGCGGCAACGACCTGCGCCATGGCTTCGCACGCCAGGCGGGCAGGGTACGGCAAGGCCCGCGGCGTGTGGTGGTGGCACGCGATCATGCCCCACAGGCGGCCGCCGATCACCAGCGACAGGCTCATCGACGCCCGCACGCCCATGTTCGCCATGTATTCCAGATGGATGGGCGACACGCTGCGCAAGACCGAAAAGCTCATGTCCAGCGCGCGCGGCTCCGGCGACGGGCCGCTCAGCACGCGCACGGGGTGGTAGGTCGCGTCGGCGATCAGGCGCAGGGTGTTTACCGTATAGAGCCGGCGCGCCTGCGCCGGGATGTCGCCGGCGGGGTAGCGGCGGCCCACCCAGTCGTCCAGGTCGGCGCGGCGCTGTTCGGCCACGATCTCGCCGCTGTCGTCGGGATGGAAGCGATACGCCATCACCCGGTCAAAGCCCGTGGCGCGCTGCACTTCGCGCACCATGCTGTCCAGAAGCGAGGGAATGTCGCGCTGCCGGCGCACGCGCTCGATGCTGCGATAGATGCGCTCGGGGGCGGCAATGCCGACGCCGTCGGCTCGGCGCTCGAGTTCGACGATGGTCAGTCCATCGGTATTGCGATGGCCAATGACGTCATACGTGGCGCGATCCAGCGTGATGGTCAGCGGATCGAAAATGGGGTCAGGGTTGCCGATCCACGTGGACAGGCAGTATGCCAGACCGGGCGGCAGCGCCTCGGGCGCGCAGGGCTGGTCCAGCGTCAGACACGTGTCGAGCAGCTGGGCGGCATTTTCGCTGGCGTAGCGCAGCGTGCCGTCCATGTCGAACGCGAGCAGCGCCCCCAGCGGCTGGATGGCGCCCGGTATATGTATCGGTTCGCTATCGCAATTGGCGAGAGTGAATTGGGGGTAGGATTCTGTGGGCGCATTCATGCGAGTGAGTAACCGTGGACGCGCGGAGGTAGTGCCATTATGTCAAAGATATTGTGAGAATGTGTGCATTTGCTGCCCTTAACCATCCGGAGTTCGCATGGCCCGTTTGCCCTACGCTGATTTGACTCATCCCGAAGCGCGGCCCCTGGTGGAACGCATCGTCGCGCAGCGGGGCAGTGTGCTGCATCTGTATCAGATGTTGCTGCACAGTCCCGCCGTGGCCGACGGCTGGCTGAACTACCTGACGTCGATCCGGCAGCTCAGCACGTTGCCGGGCGATCTGCGCGAGCTCGTCATCATGCGGGTGGCGGCCATCAACGGCGCGCCCTACGAGTCCGACCAGCATGCGCCGATCGCGTTGAAGGAAGGCGTGTCCCAGGCGCAGCTCGACGCGCTGGATGCCTGGGAGACCTCGGGTCTGTTCAGCGAACGCGAACGGGCGGTGCTGGCCTATACGGACGCCATGACGCGTCACGTGCAGGTTCCCGAAGCGGTGTTCGATGCCGTCCGGGCGGCCATGGGGTCGGAAAAACTGGTGGTCGAGCTGACGGCGACAATCGCCGCGTACAACATGGTATCGCGGTTCCTGGAAGCGCTGCAGGTGCACTCCCACGACCACCGCTAGGAAAGGGGCGCGCGGACGGGTGCCGCGCGCCACGCTGGCTCAGCCTCGCTGCGCGTCGATCAGGGCGTCCAGCTTGATGGCATCGGCCACAAACAGTCGGATCCCCTCGGACAGTTTTTCGCTGGCCATCGCATCTTCATTGAGCAGGGTGCGGAACGTGACTTCATCCGCGCCGATGCGTTCGATGCCGCCGCGCGCGTCGCTGACGCGAAGCTGCGCCGGGGCGTCGCCCTCGGTGGAGGCCAGCTTGTTCAGCAGGTCCGGGCTGATCGTCAGCAGGTCGCAGCCCGACAAGGCAAGGATCTGCCCGACATTGCGAAAGCTCGCGCCCATGATCTCCGTGGGGATCCCGAAGTGCTTGTAGTAACGGTAGATATTGGTGACGGATTGGACGCCGGGATCGCGCGCGCCGGCATTGTCCTCTTCGACCCACGACGCCCCGGCCGATTTCTTGTGCCAGTCGTAGATGCGGCCCACGAACGGGGAGATGAGCTGCACGTGCGCATCGGCGCAGGCGACGGCCTGCGGCAGCGAGAACAGCAGGGTCAGGTTGCAGCGGATGCCTTCGGACTGCAGGACGCGGGCGGCCTGGATGCCTTCCCAGGTGGAGGCAATCTTGATCAGCACACGCTCGCGCGGGATGCCGGCGGCCTCGTACAGGGCGATCAGGCCGCGCGCGCGCTCGATGGTGGCACGGGTGTCGAACGACAGGCGGGCGTCCACTTCGGTGGAGACGCGGCCCGGCACGATGTCCAGAATCGCGCGGCCGAAGGCGACCAGCAGGCGATCCATGAGCTCGGCGGTGGACGCGCCGCGGTGTTCGCGCGCGGTCTTTTCCAGCAGCGGGCGGTAGGCGTCCTGCTGCACGGCCTTCAGAATCAGGGACGGGTTGGTGGTCGCGTCGGTGGGGCGCAACGCCTTCATGGCTTCGAAATCGCCGGTATCGGCGACAACGGTGGTGTGATCACGCAGGGCGTCAAGTTGGCTGGGCATGGACTTATACGACTCGCAGCAGGCTAGGGTTGAAGGTGCTGCTAGCGTATCACCGACGCCGCCACGCCGCTGTCCGCTGCAAGGCCGAGGGCGGTCATGGAATGCCGCGCAACGACGCGGCAAAACAGCCGAAAACACCGATTTCGGCCTTATTTGGCGCGGTTCTCCGGGAAAAACGGCCGGTCAAGGTATAATCCGAAGGTTTGATTATCGATTCTAAAACCGGGGTTTACTGTGCTGCCGCAACTCTTTCCCGAGGGGATCAACCGCTTCCCTCCTGCAATTCTGGCTCTGGCGGACGGTACCATTTTTCGAGGCGTGTCGATCGGTGCGCCTGGCCATACCGTCGCCGAAGTGGTGTTCAACACCGCGATGACCGGGTACCAGGAAATTCTCACCGATCCCAGCTATAGCGGCCAGATCGTCACGCTGACCTATCCGCACATCGGCAACACCGGCGTCAACGCCGAAGACGTGGAATCCAATCGCGTCTATGCCGCCGGCCTGGTGGTACGCGACTGCCCCGCGCGCGTGTCGAACTTCCGTTCCACGCAATCCTTGCCTGACTACCTGAACGAGCAGGGCATCGTTGCCATTTCCGGCATCGACACCCGCAAGCTCACGCGCATCCTGCGCGAAAAGGGCGCCCAGGGCGCGTGCATCCTCGTGGGTTCCGACGCCGAGCGCGCCGTTGAACTCGCCCGCGGCTTTCCCGGCATGGCCGGCCAGGATCTGGCCAAGGTCGTGTCCATCAAGGAAAGCACCGGCTGGACGCAAGGCACCTGGCAGCTCGAAGGCGGATACACGTCGCCCGACCAGTCCAAGTTCCACGTGGTCGCCTACGACTACGGCGTGAAGAGCAACATCCTGCGCCTGCTGGCCGACCGCGGCTGCCGCATCACGCTGGTGCCCGCCCAGACCTCCGCCGAAGAGGTCTTCAAGCTCAATCCCGACGGCGTGTTCCTGTCCAACGGCCCCGGCGACCCCGAGCCCTGCGACTACGCCATCGACGCCACCCGCGCCTTCCTGGACAAGAAGCTGCCCGTGTTCGGCATCTGCCTTGGCCACCAGATCATGGGCCTGGCGGTGGGCGGCAAGACCGTCAAGATGAAGACGGGCCATCACGGCGCCAACCACCCTGTGCAGGACCTGGCGTCCAAGCGCGTGTTCATCACCAGCCAGAACCACGGTTTCGGCGTCGACGCGGCCAGCCTGCCCGCCAACGCGCGCGTGACGCACGTGTCGCTGTTCGACGGCACGCTGCAAGGCTTCGAGCTCACCGACCGCCCGGCCTTCTGCTTCCAGGGTCACCCCGAAGCCAGCCCGGGTCCGCACGACATCCTCGAGCTGTTCGACAAGTTCATCAGCCTGATGTCCGGCCAAAAGTAAAGATTGCATCATGCCCAAGCGTACAGACCTAAAAAGCATTCTCATCATCGGCGCCGGCCCCATCATCATCGGGCAGGCCTGCGAATTCGACTACTCCGGCGCGCAAGCTTGCAAGGCGCTCAAGGCCGAGGGCTACCGCACCATCCTGGTGAACAGCAACCCGGCCACGATCATGACGGACCCGGAAACGGCCGACGTCACCTACATCGAGCCCATCACCTGGCAAGCCGTCGAAAAGATCATCGAGCGTGAAAAGCCCGATGCGCTCTTGCCCACGATGGGCGGCCAGACCGCGCTGAACTGCGCGCTGGACCTGGCCCACCACGGCGTGCTCAAGAAGCACAACGTCGAACTCATCGGCGCCAACGAACACGCCATCGAAAAGGCCGAAGACCGCCAGAAGTTCAAGCAGGCCATGACCGACATCGGCCTGGAATCGGCCAAGTCGGGCGTGGCCCACAGCATGGACGAGGCCTGGGAAGTGCAGCGCCGCATCGCGGCCGAAGTCGGCACCTCCGGCTTTCCCGCCGTCATTCGCCCCAGCTTCACGATGGGCGGCTCGGGCGGCGGTATCGCCTACAACGCCGAAGAATTCGAAACCATCTGCCGCCGCGGCCTGGAAGCCTCGCCCACCAGCGAACTCCTGATCGAAGAATCGCTGCTCGGCTGGAAGGAATTCGAGATGGAAGTGGTCCGCGACAAGGCGGACAACTGCATCATCGTCTGCTCCATCGAAAACCTGGATCCGATGGGCGTCCACACGGGCGACTCCATCACCGTCGCGCCGGCCCAGACGCTGACCGACAAGGAATACCAGATCATGCGTAACGCATCGATCGCGGTGTTGCGCGAGATCGGCGTGGATACGGGCGGCTCGAACGTGCAGTTCGCCGTCAATCCCAAGAACGGCCGCATGATCGTCATCGAGATGAACCCGCGCGTGTCGCGTTCGTCGGCGCTGGCCTCCAAGGCCACGGGTTTCCCCATCGCCAAGGTCGCCGCGCGCCTGGCCGTCGGCTACACGCTCGACGAGCTGCGCAACGAAATTACCGGCGGCGCAACGCCGGCTTCGTTCGAACCGACGATCGACTACGTGGTCACCAAGGTGCCGCGTTTCGCCTTCGAAAAATTCCCCACCGCCGACGCGCGCCTGACCACCCAGATGAAGTCCGTGGGTGAAGTCATGGCCATCGGCCGCACCTTCCAGGAATCGTTCCAGAAGGCGCTGCGTGGCCTGGAAGTGGGCGTCGACGGCCTGAACCAGAAGACCACCGACCGCGAAAAGCTGCAGGTCGAACTGGGCGAACCCGGTCCGGAACGCATCTGGTACGTGGGCGACGCCTTCGCGCAAGGCTTCACGCTGGACGAAGTGCACAACATCACGCACATCGACCCGTGGTTCCTTTCGCAGATCAAGGAAATCGTCGACATCGAGCTGGCGCTCGAGCAAAAGACGCTGGCCGACTTGGACTACGCCACGCTGTTCGAACTGAAGCGCCGCGGTTTCTCGGACCGCCGCCTCGCGTTCCTGCTGGATTCCTCGGAATCCGAAGTGCGCAAGCTGCGCCACCAGCTCAACGTGCGCCCGGTCTACAAGCGCGTCGACACCTGCGCCGCCGAATTCGCCACCCGCACCGCCTACATGTACTCCACGTACGAGGAAGAGTGCGAATCCGCGCCCACCGATCGCAAGAAGATCGTGGTGCTGGGCGGCGGCCCGAACCGGATCGGCCAGGGCATCGAGTTCGACTACTGCTGCGTGCATGCCGCGCTGGCGCTGCGCGATGACGGGTACGAGACCATCATGGTCAACTGCAACCCGGAAACCGTGTCCACCGACTACGACACCTCCGACCGTCTGTACTTCGAGCCGCTGACGCTGGAAGACGTGCTGGAAATCGTCCACAAGGAAAATCCGGTCGGCATGATCGTCCAGTATGGCGGCCAGACCCCGCTGAAGCTGGCGCGCGCCCTGGAAGCCAACGGCGTGCCCATCATCGGCACCAGCCCCGAATCCATCGACGTCGCCGAAGACCGCGAGCGCTTCCAGAAGCTGCTCAACAAGCTTGGCCTGCGTCAGCCGCCCAACCGCACCGCGCGCACCGAAGGCGAGGCCCTGGCCCACGCTGCCGAAATCGGCTATCCGCTCGTCGTGCGTCCCAGCTACGTGCTGGGCGGCCGCGCGATGGAAATCGTGCACGAGCAGCAGGACCTCGAGCGCTACATGCGCGAAGCCGTGAAGGTCAGCAATGACTCGCCCGTGCTGCTGGACCGCTTCCTGAACAACGCCACCGAAGTCGACGTGGACTGCCTGGCCGACGGCGAAACCGTCTTCATCGGCGGCGTCATGGAACACATCGAGCAGGCCGGCGTGCACTCGGGCGACTCGGCGTGCAGCCTGCCGCCGTACTCGCTGTCGGCGGAAGTCATCGCCGAAATCAAGCGCCAGACCACGATGATGGCCAAGGCCCTGAACGTCAGCGGCCTGATGAACGTACAGTTCGCCATCCAGGGCGGCGACGTCTACGTGCTGGAAGTGAACCCGCGTGCCTCGCGCACGGTGCCCTACGTTTCCAAGGCCACGGGCCTGCAGCTTGCCAAGATCGCCGCGCGCGCTATGGCCGGCCAGACCCTTGCCGCGCAAGGCATCACGAAGGAAGTCGTGCCGCCTTACTTCTCGGTCAAGGAAGCCGTCTTCCCGTTCGTGAAGTTCCCGGGCGTGGACACCATCCTTGGACCGGAAATGAAGTCGACCGGCGAAGTGATGGGCGTGGGCATGAGCTTCGGCGAAGCCTTCGTGAAATCGCAGCTGGCAGCCAGCGTGCGTCTGCCGGAATCCGGCACGGTGTTCATCAGCGTGAAGAACCAGGACAAGCCCCGCGCCGTCGAAGTGGCGCGCGGCCTGCACACCCTGGGCTTCAAGCTGGTCGCCACGCGCGGCACGGCCGCCGAGATCGAAGCCGCCGGCATTCCGGTGCAAGTGGTGAACAAGGTCAACGAAGGCCGTCCGCACATCGTCGACATGGTCAAGAACGGCGAAATCTCGCTGGTCATCAACACCGTCGAAGAACGCCGCAACGCCATCGCCGACTCGCGCACCATCCGCACCCAGGCGCTGGCCGCCCGCGTGACCTTCTTCACGACCATCGCCGGCGCCCGCGCCGCGGTCGAAGGCATGCAGTATCTGCGCCAGGGCCTCGGCCTGCAGGTGTACCCGCTGCAAGAGCTTCACGCTTCCCTGCACGGCTAAGCCGGTAGTCAACGTTAGGGCACGCGAGAGCGTGCCCTAATTCTTTGCAACGCCAACACAGCGACGGGCACACATGGTCAACGTCTTCATCACCGGCGCCAGCAGCGGGCTGGGCCGCGCGCTGGCGCAGCAATACGCCGCATCGGGCGCCACGCTGGGCCTGCTGGGCCGGCGCGAGGACGCGCTGCAGGAACTGGCCGGCAGTCTGCCTGGCGTCCACCGCTGCTATGCCGTCGACGTGCGCGACCGCCAGGCGCTGCATGCCGCGGCGCAGGACTTCATCGCGTTCTGCCAGGGCAGGGTGGACGTGGTCATCGCCAGCGCGGGCATCAGTGCCGGCACGCTGACCGATCATGGCGAGGATTTCGACGTGTTCAAGGCCATCGTCGACACCAACCTGCTGGCCACGGTCTCCACCTTCGAGCCCTTCATCGGACCAATGCGCGCGGCGGGGGCGGGGCGGCTGGTCGGCATCGCCAGCGTGGCCGGTGTGCGCGGCCTGCCCGGGGCGGGCGCCTACAGCGCGTCCAAGTCGGCGGTGGTGACGTATTGCGAGAGCCTGCGACTTGAACTGGCCGCCCAGGGCATTGGCGTGGTGACGATCGCGCCCGGCTACATCAAAACCGCCATGACGGCGCACAACCCGTACTCGATGCCCTTCCTGATGGAAGCCGACGCCTTCGCATCGCGCGCCCGCGCGGCAATCGACAAGGGCACGAGCTACACGGTGATTCCGTGGCAGATGGGTGTGGTGGCCAAGCTGATGCGCCTGCTGCCCAACGCCGTGTACGACAGGCTCGCCCGCAACGCCCCGCGCAAGCCGCGCAAGACGGCCTGACGCAAGCGGCGTTGTTCTCAGATACCGTCTTGACCGTCAAGCGTTCAGGCGTAGTCGGGCCGATACGGTGTCCGAGTTTTAAGCACGCCGAAGCATAGATGTACCAGCTTTCTCATGGCCGCGCCTAGCGCGGCCATTTTGCTCTTTCCAGCTGCTAAGAGTCGCGCGTAAAGCGCACCAACGTGTGGGTTGAAGCGCTTGCTGACGATAGCGGCCATGTAGAGGGTGGCACGTACTGTGCTGGGACCCGTTTTAGATAGCCGCGGCCGGCTGTTCAGACTGGTGCCGGACTGGCGTTGCACCGGCACCACCCCCAAGTAGGAGGCCAAGCCCTCGGCTGACTCGATGGGCCGGTTATGCATGATCGACAGGATCGAGTTCCCCGCTCGATCCCCGATGCCGGGGATGCTGGTCAGCAGTTCCCGATCCTCCTTCAGGTCCGGGTGGCGGTCGATGTGGTCATTGATCGCATGATCCAGGCGTTTGATCTCTTCGCGCAGGAACGCGATCGTTTTGGCGATGGATCCCTCGACCAGCACGGGTGGATCACTGAACTGCGTCTTCTCCTGGCGATTGAGTTCGCGCTGCAGATCCTTGGCCAGCGCGTCGCGCCGAGCCAACAAGGCCCGTAGTTGACGGGCATGCAGCGGTGCGGGGCGCCACAGCCCAGGCTTGAGCGCCTGACCGTAGCGGGCCAGCACGTAGCTATCGATCCCATCGGTTTTGGAGCGCACCGCCAGCGCCCCGGCGAAATCGCGCACCTGGGCAGGGTTGACCAACGAGACACTGACCGAAGCGTCATGCAGGGCCGTGGCGGCCTGCTCGTGATATTGCCCTGTGGGCTCGAGCACGGCATGCAACTGCGCCGGCTCGGCTCCCTGCTTGGCGCACCACTGCAGCAGCGTCTGCACGCCCGCTATCGAGTTGGGTACGACCTTGGTCTTGCGTTTGTTGGCATCGCTGCCAAGCAGCGCGCAATCCAGCTTCGCCTTAGAAACGTCAATTCCGAGAAAAAACATAAACCTAAGCTCCCTTGCCAATACCAAAGAAGCCCGCTGCGCCCACTTGCCTTGTACATACAGGGTCCAATGCCCTAGGCTACCGTCCAGTGTCCAGCCGGCTCAGAGGTGCGGAACCGAGGCGTAATCTGAACCACAAAGTCCAGGCTCTAGGTGTCTGAACACGCTCATCGGTCCGCTTGTAGCGATAGCTAATCACTACAGTGGCCAAGATACAAGGTGTCTGACACCCTTGGAGCAGATGCGTCGGCTGTAGAGTGCTTCCGTGGGGTGTCAGACACCTGAGAACAGTGTCTGACACCCGACAACAATTTCAAGGCACCACGTCGTCGCCCACCTCGGCGGCCACGTGGCTGACATCGCCCCAGTCCAACACTTCCCATTTGCGGCCATCCACGCCGACGCGGTTGATGCTGACATTGAGCAGCGCGGCGTCGCGCGGCGCGTTCAGGGGCACGCCCGAGGCATGGCGCCAGATGATGTCCAGCACGCCGCCGTGGGTGAACAGCAGGATGCGCTCGCCTTCATGGCGGCTGGCGATATCGTCGACCGTGCTGATGACGCGCGACTGGAACTGGCCCAGCGTTTCGCCGCCGTCCAGCGGGCGCAGCGGATCGCGGCTCTTCCAGGCGGCCGCGGCCTCGGGCGCCAGCACGTCGATACGCTCATGGTCCAGGCCTTCCAGCACACCGAAACCCCGTTCGCGGATGCCGGGCTCCACGCGCACGCGCAGGCCTAGCTGCTCGGAGACCGGCACGGCGGTCGCGTGCGCGCGCTGCAGATCGCTGCTGTAGATCGCATGGATGGGCGTGTGCCTGGCCTCGTCGTGCAGGCGCGAGGCCAGCAGGCTGGCCTGGTTGACGCCAAATTCGTTCAGGGGGATGTCTTGCCAGCCTTGCAGGCGCCGTTGGCGATTCCAGTCGGTTTCGCCGTGGCGGATGAACCAGATTTCAGTCATTGCAGTCTTGTTGCGGGGATTGAGCCTTACGCCTGGGCGGGCGCGATGGGCGCGCGCGGTTTCCAGATGGCTTGAATGATCGAGCTTAACGCGACCAGCGCGGGCTCGCTAGCGCGTTCGTAAGGCAGCATGAAGCCCAGCACGGCGTCCACGCGCGCCAGGCCCCACACGATGAAGTCGTTGGACGCCGCGCCCGCCAGCGCGGTTTCCTCGCGCAGCAGCGCGCAGCCCGCACCCGCCCGCACCAGCGCGTCCATGTTGGCCTGGTCGTCGTTCTGCATCACGATGCGCGGCGACAGGCCGTGCCGTTCGAACATATCGCGCAGCAGCAGATGCGTGTGACTGCCGGACTGCCCGTCCAGCCACGGCAGTTGCGCCACTTCGCGCCAGCCGCCGCGTTTGAGCACCGCCGCGTGCTCGCCGGGCATGGCGATGCGGTACCGCACACTGCGCAGCGGTTGCCACAGCACGCCACGCGGCGCGTTGGCCGCGATGGTCAATGCGGCAGGCAGACGGCCCGTGCTCACCTGTTCGGCCAGCGTCGCCGCGGGCTGCGTCTGCGTCTTTAACTCAACCAGCGGCAAGCGCTGCGTCACGGCCGAGGCCAACTCGCCCAGGCGCAGGAAATCGGGCTTTTCGCTGGGGACGCCCAGCTCGACAATGCCGTGCAGATTGCCCTGCAGCTGCTGCGCCTCGGACTTGAACTGCGCGCCCAGCACCAGCAGCGATTCCGCCGTTGGCAGCAATACTTCGCCCGCCTTGGCCAGGGCCAGGCGGCCGCCGCTGCGATCGAACAGTGCCACGCCCAGGCTCTGCTCCAGCGCCTTGATCTGTGCCGTCACAGCGGGCTGCGTCAGCGACAGCGCCTCGGCCGCCTTCGTCAGGTTGCCCAGCCGGGCGACCGTGACGAAGGCGCGGATCTGGTAGATTTCCATGGCCGCGAGTGTAGGTCAGGCCGCCAGCAACCGCACCTGTGTCGGCTCCAGCCCCACGGACACCGGCGCGCCCGCCGGAAACGGCGACAGCCCGGCCAGATGCGCCTGGTCCGCGGTCAGGCGCTGTTCGCCGACCTGCACCTGATAGCGCGTGAATTCGCCCAGGAATTCGCTACTTTCCACAATGCCGGGCAGCCAGACGTAGCGCGCATCGCCCAGGCCGTCCGCCATCTCGATCTGCACCGTGTGGGGCCGGAAACTTGCCGCCAGCCGCGTGGCCGCGGGCGCGTCGCCCGCCAGCGGCAGATGCAGGTCGCCCACGCCGTCCACCGCCAGCGTCACGCTGCTGCTGGTGCGTTCGCGCACATTGCCTTCAAGCACATTCATCGTGCCAACGAAGTTCGCCACAAAGCGGTTCACCGGATAGTCGAACAGCGTGCTGGGCGCGCCGATCTGCTGCACCACGCCGTGGTCCAGCACCGCCATGCGGTCGGCGGTCGTCATCGCTTCTTCCTGGTCGTGCGTGACGAAGATCGTCGTGATCCCCAGGCGGCGCTGCAGGCTCAGGAGGTCCTGGCGCATCTGCACGCGCAGTTTCTTGTCCAGGTTGGACAGAGGTTCATCCAGCAGCAGCACCTGCGGTTCGATCACGATGGTGCGCGCCAGCGCCACCCGCTGCTGCTGTCCGCCGGACAGTTGGTTTGGACGCCGCTTGGCATATTGGGACAGGCCGACCAGATCGAGCGCGGCTTCGACCTTGGTGCGGATCTCGGCGCGCGGCAGCTTGCGCTCGACCAGCCCGAACGCCACGTTGTCCCACACCGTCATGTGTGGCCACAGCGCGTAGTTCTGGAACACCATGCCGATGTTGCGGTGCCAGGGCGGGGTGCCGCTGATGTCCTTGCCGTCCACCAGCAACTGGCCGGCGCTATGCCGGTTGAACCCCGCAATCAGCCGCAGCAACGTGGACTTGCCGGACCCCGACGGCCCGAGCAGTGCGAAGAACTCGCCCGGCTCGATGCTGATGCTGACGTCCTTGAGCACTTCGGTGTTGCCGTAGGAAAGCTGAATGTTGCGGCATTCGACGCTGACTTTCTTCATGCGGATTCCCCTTCATTGCGCGCCGGCTGCTGGCGTTTGGACGCGCGGTCCACCAGCAGGTGCGAGATGTATGTGCCGATGCCCACGGCGACCACCGCCAGGACGCCCAGCGCGGCGCCCGGGCCCCGGCCCGCCGCGCTTTGCATGTAGAGATAGATGCCATAGCTCATGGGCGCCTGGCTGTCCTTGGTCACCAGCATGATGGTGGCCGACAGTTCCACGGCCGCGGTGACGAAGCTGGTCACAAAGCCCGCCAGCATGCCGCCCGCCATCAGCGGCACCACCACGCGGCGGATCGTGCTCATGCGCGTGGCGCCCAGGGACTGGGCGGCTTCTTCCAGCGACACGTGGATCTGCTGCAGCGCCGCCACGCACGAGCGCAGCGCATACGGCAACCGCCGCACGGAATACGCCAGCATGATGATGATCCAGGACGAGGTCAGCAGCGTGCCCGTGCCCGGCAGCTCGATGCCGCGGAACGTGCGCAGAAAGCCGATCGCCAGCACGATGCCCGGAATCGCCAGCGCCGCGGAGGCAAGAAAATCCAGCCATTGGCGCGCGGGCAGCCGGGTGCGCAGCATCAGGTACGCGATTGCGGTGCCCAGGATCACGTCGATCCCGGCGGCCAGCCCGCAGTACAGCAACGTGTTGGCGATCATGCCCTGCGACTCGGAGAACACCGCGGAATAATGCGCCAGCGTGTACCCGTCCGGCAGCGGCGCGTAGCTCCAGACACTGGCCAGCGACAGCAGCAACACGCCGATGTGCGGCGACAGCACCAGCAGCAGCACCAGCACGATCCAGCCATATGCCAGCACGCTTTCCACCGGTCCCAGCTTGCGCTTCTGGATCGAATTGCCGCCCTTCTGCAGCGTGGAGTAGTCGCGCCCCTTGAGCACCCGCGCCGACAGCCACAGCGCCAGGATCGAGAAGCCCACCATGATGACGCTGATCACGTAGCCCAGCGGGTCCTCCAATCCGACCTGCGTGATGCGCAAATAAGCCTGCGGCGCCAGCATGTTGGTGGTGCCCAGCACCAGCGGCGTGCCCAGGTCGTCGAACACCTTCACGAACACCAGCGACGCGCCGGCCACGTAGCCGGGCAGGGCAAGCGGAAAGATCACGCGGCGAAACAGCCGGAAGCCCCGCGAGCCCAGGTTGAAGGCCGCTTCCTCCATGGCGCCGTCGATGTTGCGCAGCGCCACGACCAGGTTCATCAGGATGAAGGGGAAATAATGGATGGCCTCGACGAAGATCACGCCGTTCAGCCCTTCCATGAACGGAATCGTGAAGCCGAACCAGTCGTTCAGCAGCAGGTTCACGCTGCCCGAGCGGCCGAAGATCAGCTGCATGGCCACCGCGCCCACGAAGGGCGGCATGATGAGCGGCAGCACGCCCAGGGTCTGGATCAGCAGGGCGCCCCGGAAATCGAAGCGCACCGTGAAGTACGCCAGCGGCACCGCGATCAGCGAGGCCAGCAGCGCCGACCAGCCCGCCACGTACAGGCTGTTGAAGAACGCCTCCCGCATCAACGGCTGGTTGAAGAAGGCGCCGAAGTGCCCGGTCGTGAAGCTGCCGTCGGCGTTGACGAAGGCGCTGTGAAAGACCGTGCCCACCGGCACGATCAGGAACAGCAGCAGAAAGCCCAACACCAGCAGCGCCGCCAGGACGGGGCCGGGTGGCAGGCGCAAATGGCCCGAATGATTCATCGAGATTCCCGAAAATCGTTGCCAGAAGACAAGCGCTGCCCGCGGCGGGCAGGTCAGGCCCGCTCGCCGCGTTCAGTGCGTCCTGCGTATCAGAGCGCGGCGGCCTGCCGCGCCAGCTTGACGGCTTCTTCGTAGTTGGCGCGCGCGCGGCCGTTCCACTCGCCTTCGAGCTGCGTGATCTGCTGATTGACGGCCGCGTCCTTCTTGTTGCCCGCGAAGATCGCCAGGAAGGCAGGATCGGCCGCCTTCTTGCTGTCCACCAACGGCGCCCAGGCCAGCTTGCGCGCCTGGTCCAGCAGTTCCGCCGCCTTGCCGCTCTTGGCCTTGTCGCCCAGCTTGGCTTCAGCGTCGTAGATGGCCTTGGTGGCCGCTTGCAGCTCTTTCAGCCGGAACGTCACGGTCTGGTCGTACAGCGATTGCACGACGTAGTAGCGCGTCTGCGACAGGTCCGCATCGAAATGCACCTTGCTGCGCTTGGCGATTTCCGCCGGATCGGGATAGCCCGGCGGAATCTTGCCGGCCAGCGCGGAGTAGGGCAGCACCGGCAACCGCGAGATCTTCGGCTCCAGCAGCAGCTCCTGGCCTGCCTGGCTCAGCGTGAAGGCGATGAACTTCTTGCCTTCCTCGGTATTCTTTGCGCCCTCGATCAGCGCGATGTTGGCCGGGACGATGGCCGTCTCGGAGGGATAGACGAACTCGACCGGGAACTTGGAATACTTGCTCGACAGTCCGAAGAAGTCGATGACCGGGCCTGCGCCGAACTGGCCGTTGTTCACGCCGTCCGGCACGCCGAACGAGCGCTCGGTCACGGCGCTGCTGTTGCCCGACATGCGAAGCAGCGTGCTCCAGCCGTCATCCCAGCCTTCGCCCTGCAGGATGGTCTCCACCGTCAGGTGCATCGTGCCCGAGCGCGACGGCGAGGTGATGCCCACGTGGCCGAACCACTTGGGCGACAGCAGATCCTTCCATTCCACCGGAGCCGGAATCTTGTGCGCCGCGATGTACCGGGTGTTGTAGATGATGCCGTAGCCCGCCAGCGCCTGGCCCAGATATATCCCGCCCGGATCGTTGATGGGGTAGCTGCCGATCTTGTCGGGGACGTCCTTGTTGGCGATGTCGGCCGACTTGGCCAGCAGCTTGTCACGCCCCAGCACCTCGAACGCATCGGGCGCACTCGCCCAGAAGACCTCGGGGCGTTGGCCTGCCGGCGTCTCGCGCACGAAGGCGATGCCCGACACGGTGTTCTTGTTCAGGATTTCCAGGGTGATGCCTGGGTTCGCTTTTTCGAACGCGGTCTTGTAGGCCTGGGTCAGGTCCTTGGGGAACGACGTGATCACCGTAACGGTGCCGGCGAGCGCCGGCGCCGCGCAAACGGCCAGCAACGCCCCGGCCAGGGCTGTGCGCATAGCGTGCATGGTTTGTCTCCGTGGTTTTAGATTTGTCTGGAGACAGTACCGGCACGCCCGAGGAGCGTCCAATCAGAAATTTTGATGCGCGCCATCAGCGACGGCGCCACATCGCTTGCCCCGAATCAGGCCTGGGCCGACACGCCGGCCTGTTTGGCAGCCTGCGCCTGTTTTGCCAGGAGATGGGAAATCTGGCCTTGGATCTGCACGGCCTGGGCATTGAGCGCCATGATCTGCTGCGCCTTCATTTCGGCCGACATGCCGCTCGCCTTCACTTTGGCGATCTGATCCATGATGCGCTTGAGCTGCTTTTGCAACTCCTTGATCTGGCGGGTGTATTCGTCGTCGTTGTCGGTTTCTTCGGTGGCCTGCGCGTTGCCGACCTTGGTGGCGCCCGGATTGTTGACGCGGATCTTGCCTTCCGCAGTCACCGACACCGCATCCTGCCCCGAAGCGTTCTTCGCTTCCTTGTTGGCCTGGATCTTCTCGGCCCACAGATCTGCAAGGCTGCTGATCCGGGAGGTGCCGCTGATGCTGTTGATCGCCATGACTGTTCCTTTGCCTGGGATTTCGGGGTTTCCACTAATACGGCAATCGGCCGGCAAAACTTAAACGTTGCCCCCGCTTGATGGCCCCCTTTACACTGGCGCCCCGCTCGCAGTTTGAAACCCTCTCGTACCACCCCGGGGAATCCATGTCCAACTCCTACTTTCCGCGCTGGCGCCTGGCGGACGACGCCGAGCCCGGCGTCATCATCGCGCCCGACGAACGGCTGTCCTGGCCCAAGAACGTCGCCATGGGCGCACAGCACGTCGTCGCGATGTTCGGCTCGACCGTCCTGGCGCCGTTGCTCATGGGGTTCGATCCCAACGTCGCCATCCTGATGTCGGGCATCGGCACGCTGATCTTCTTTCTGTTCGTGGGCGGCCGGGTGCCCAGCTATCTGGGTTCCAGCTTCGCGTTCATCGGCGGCGTCATCGCGGTGACCGGCTATGCCGGCGGCGGGGCCAACGCCAACATCGGCGTCGCGCTGGGCGCCATCATTGCCTGCGGTCTGGCTTACACGCTGATCGGCGTCATCGTCTGGATCGTCAATGCCCGGGCAGGCGGCGGCGCCAACTGGATCGATACCCTCATGCCGCCCGTCGTCACGGGCGCGGTGGTGGCGGTGATCGGCCTGAATCTCGCGCCCATCGCCGCCAAGGGCGCGATGGGGGCGTCGGGCTTCGATAGCGCCATGGCCATCGTCACGATCATCTGCGTGGGCGGCATCGCCGTCTACACGCGGGGCATGGTGCAGCGCCTGCTCATCCTGGTCGGCCTGATCCTTGCCTGCGTGGTGTACGCGGTGCTGGCCAACGGCCTGGGCCTGGGCAAGCCCATCGATTTCTCCGCGGTGTCCGCCGCCGCCTGGTTCGGCCTGCCGCAGTTCTCGGCGCCGGTCTTCAAGGCCGAGGCCATGGGCCTGATCGTTCCGGTCGCCATCATCCTGGTGGCCGAAAACCTGGGGCACGTGAAGGCCGTCAGCGCCATGACGGGGCGTGACCTGGACCGCTACCTCGGCAGGGCATTCGTGGGCGACGGCGTGGCGACGATGGTGTCGGGCGCCGTCGGCGGTACGGGCGTCACCACCTACGCCGAGAACATCGGCGTCATGGCGGTCACGCGCATCTATTCCACGCTGGTGTTCGTGATTGCTGCGGTGATTGCGATCGTCCTGGGCTTCTCGCCCAAGTTCGGCGCACTGATCCAGACGATCCCGGGCCCCGTGCTGGGCGGGATGTCGGTGGTCGTATTCGGCCTGATCGCCATCGCCGGCGCCCGCATCTGGGTCGTCAATCAGGTGGATTTCACCGACAACCGCAATCTCATCGTGGCCGCTGTCACGCTGGTGTTGGGCGCGGGCGACTTCACCATCAAGCTGGGCGACTTCACGCTGGGCGGCATCGGTACCGCCACCTTCGGCGCCATCATCCTGTATGCGCTGTTGCGACGCACCAAGTAAACGCGGCGGGCCGGGGCCCTGGCGCCCCCGTTTCAAGCCGCACAGGCAATCTTTCAGGTGTTTTTCAGCGGTAGCCGATCCCGGAAAACCCGCAGTCCGCGTCACGGTTCGCCGCCACGGTCGGCATCGCCAGCGTTCTTGGGCCGAAATCGCCGTTTTTAGCGGGTTACAGCGGCGAAATGCGCCGAAAAGGCCGTTTTCTCCGGCGGCTTGCATTTCCCACCAAGTTTGACCACAATATGAACTTGATTGCCCCGGTTCCGACCCGAGCCGGGGTTTTGTTTTGGTCGCCCGCGCCGCTCGCCAGGTTTTTTTCAAGCATCAGATGGCAAGCGCGCCGGTCCTGCGGCCTTCACCGAGAACGCTCCTTCGGGGCGTTTTTCTACTTTTTGTTTGGGAAACGACATGTCTGCCATTCCTTTGACCGTGCGCGGGGCCGAGCGCTTGCAAGAAGAGCTCCAACGGCTGAAAACCGTCGAACGTCCTGCTGTGATCAACGCGATCGCCGAGGCTCGCGCGCAGGGTGATCTGTCGGAAAATGCCGAGTACGATGCCGCTCGCGAGCGCCAGGGTTTCATCGAGGGCCGGATTGCCGAGCTTGAAGGCACGCTTTCCAATGCCCACATCATCGATCCGTCCTCGCTCGAGGCCGAAGGCCGCGCCGTATTTGGCGCCACCGTCGACATCGAAGACCTGGATTCGGGCGATCGCGTCACCTATCAGATCGTCGGCGACGTCGAGGCTGATATCAAGTCCAACCTGATTTCCGTGTCCAGCCCCGTGGCTCGCGCGCTGATCGGCAAGAGCGAAGGCGACGTGGTCGAGGTCATGGCCCCGGCTGGCGTTCGCGAGTATGAAGTCCTGGGTGTGCGTTACATCTGACGCAAACCCGTCAAGCAGTAAAAATGTCAAACCACCCTGGCCCTGACGCAACGTTCGTCTGAATTCCGCGGTACATTGCGGATCGCTATGGTGGACCGGGCGCGTAAAGCGCCCGTTTTTGTGCCTGGACTTACCGTTTTGCAGTCTTGCGGCTGGTGCCGCTGCGCGCCCCGGCGCGCAGGCTCAGCGCGCTGCCGGCGCGGCGCGGAATGCCGTGGCCGCTGGTGGTGGCGCGTTTGTTGGACGGCCGCATGGGCTTGCCCTTCTTGTTGAGTTCGTCCTGGGGGACGTAACGCTTCTTGGCGGGCGCGGGCTCTTCGGACTCGCTGCGGCGCGGGCGCTTGGCAAGGGTCCGGCCTTCGGCGGCCAGCTTCTTGGGCGTGTACGGCTCCGAGGCGCGGCGCTTGGCGGGGGCTTCGGGCTCCTGGGCGGCCAGCGCGGCGGGCTTGATGTTGCCGGGCAGCGGGCGGAACAGGATCAGGGTCTTGCCCAGGTGATGCACGGGCGCGCACGATAGCGTGTCGCAGATCGTGGCAAGCATGGCGTCACGGGCCTCGCGGTCGTCGCCGCCGGCGCGAACCTTGATGAGGCCATGTGACGTCAGCGCCCGGTCGATTTCCTTCAGCACGGCGTCGGTCAGGCCGTTGTCGCCAATCAGGACGACAGGGCGCAGAGGGTGAGCGGCGGACCGCAGGTCGCTGCGCTCACGAGAGGTAAGTTCTAATATAGGCATGCGTGGAATTGTACGGTAATGGCCAAGAATAAATTCTCTAAAGACTGGATTCACCAGCACATCAACGATCCCTATGTGAAGCTGGCGCAACAGAAGGGCTATCGCGCCCGCGCCGCCTTCAAGCTGATCGAGATTCTCGACACCGAAAAGCTGCTGCGTCGCGGCGATCTGGTCGTCGACCTGGGCTCCGCGCCCGGCAGCTGGTCACAGGTGGCGCGCGAGCGGCTCGCGGGGCCGGGCGGCGTCGTGGACGGCCGCATTATCGCGCTGGACATCCTGCCCATGGAACCCGTGGCAGGCGTGGAATTCATCCAGGGCGACTTCCGCGAAGACGAAGTCTTGAAACAATTGGAAGACATGGTCGGAACCCGCGCGGTGGACCTTGTTATTTCCGACATGGCCCCCAACTTGTCCGGGGTGGGTATTGCCGATGCAGCGCGCATCCAGCATGTGTGCGAATTGGCGATGGAATTTTCCTGCGCCCACCTCAAGCCCAACGGGGCGCTGATCGTCAAGGCATTCCACGGCACTGGCTTTTCGCAGATCGTGGAATCCTTCAAAAAGCGTTTTCGCAGGGTGGTTGAACGCAAACCGAAGGCGTCACGGGACAAGTCCTCTGAAACCTTTCTGGTGGCGCGCGATCTGAAGTAACCCTTCCGTATCCATCCGGGGCAAGGTGCCCTGGCCAAGAAAACCCCGGCCCGCCGAGACAACGACCAGAAAACTCAAGAATCAAATGTAATTAAATGGGCCCCACGGCTGCCAGGACGCAACTCCGTCCTACAGGTTAGAATGGGCTATTGACATACTTGTGACTGTGCCATACGCGGGTGCACAGTCGCCGGTCGGAATCGAAAGCAGGAGATCGACCTTGAACAATTCATTTTCCAAAGTCGCTGTCTGGATGGTGATAGCCCTGGTGCTGTTCACCGTCTTCAAACAGTTCGACGGACGCGCTCAGACCCAGGACGGCGTGACCTACACGCAGTTCATGGACGACGCCAAGGCGGGACGCATCCGCAAGGTCGACGTTCAAGGCGACGTGCTGTACGTCACCCCGGACGCGGGCCGCGCCTATACGCTGACTTCGCCCGGCGATCTCTGGATGGTTTCCGACCTGCTGAAGTACGGCGTGCAGGTATCCGGCAAGCCGCGTGAAGAGCAGTCGCTCCTGATGAGCATCTTCGTGTCGTGGTTCCCCATGCTGCTGCTGATCGGCGTCTGGGTGTTCTTCATGCGCCAGATGCAGGGCGGTGGCAGGGGCGGCGCGTTCAGCTTCGGCAAATCGCGCGCCAGGATGCTCGACGAGAACACCAACCAGATCACCTTCGCCGATGTCGCCGGCTGCGACGAAGCCAAGGAAGACGTCCAGGAACTGGTCGATTTCCTGCGCGACCCCAGCAAGTTCCAGAAGCTGGGCGGCCGCATTCCGCGCGGTGTGCTGATGGTGGGCTCGCCCGGTACCGGCAAGACGCTGCTGGCCAAGGCCATCGCCGGCGAAGCCAAGGTGCCGTTCTTCAGTATCTCCGGCTCGGACTTCGTTGAAATGTTCGTCGGCGTGGGCGCGGCCCGTGTCCGCGACATGTTCGAAAACGCCAAGAAGCACGCGCCTTGCATCATCTTCATCGACGAAATCGATGCGGTCGGCCGCCAGCGTGGCGCCGGTCTGGGTGGCGGCAACGACGAGCGCGAACAGACGCTGAACCAGATGCTGGTCGAAATGGACGGCTTCGAATCCGGCCAGGGCGTCATCGTGATCGCCGCGACCAACCGTCCCGACGTGCTGGATCCGGCGCTGCTGCGTCCGGGCCGTTTTGACCGCCAGGTTGTCGTGCCGCTGCCCGATATCCGTGGCCGCGAGCAGATCCTGAAGGTTCACATGCGCAAGGTTCCGCTGTCGCCCAACGTCGACGCGACGATCCTGGCGCGCGGCTGCCCGGGCTTTTCCGGCGCCGACCTGGCCAACCTGGTCAACGAAGCCGCGCTGTTCGCCGCCCGCCGCAATGGCCGCACGGTGGATATGTCCGACTTTGAAAAGGCCAAGGACAAGATCATCATGGGCGCCGAGCGCCGCTCCATCGTGATGCCCGAAGAGGAACGCAAGAACACCGCGTACCACGAGTCCGGCCACGCGATCGTCGCGCGCATGCTGCCCAAAACCGACCCCGTCCACAAGGTCACCATCATCCCGCGCGGCCGTGCGCTGGGCGTGACCATGCAGCTTCCGGAAACCGACCGCTACAGCATGGATAAGGGCCGCCTGCTGTCCACGATCGCCGTGCTGTTCGGCGGCCGCATCGCGGAAGAGATCTTCATGGACCAGATGACGACGGGCGCCTCGAACGACTTCGAACGCGCCACCGCCATCGCCCGCGACATCGTCACGCGCTACGGCATGACCGACGAACTGGGTCCCATGGTCTACGCCGAGAACGAAGGCGAAGTCTTCCTGGGCCGCAGCGTCACCAAGACCACGCACATGTCCGAAGCCACCATGCAGAAGGTGGACACCGAGATCCGCCGCATCATCGACGAGCAGTACGGCGTTGCGCGCAAGATCCTGGAAGACAACCGCGACAAGGTCGAAGTGATGACCGCCGCGCTGCTCGAATGGGAAACCATCGACGCCGACCAGATCAACGACATCATGGAGGGCCGCCCCCCGCGTCCCCCGAAGACGCCGCAAGGCCCGTCGGATACGTCCGATACGCCGCCGACCGGCCTGGCTGCAGGCGGCAACACGGCAGCTGCGGTCTGAGGTCCTTCGTTCTGGGTTATGGCAAATAACTTCCTTTGCGGGCGCTTCGAGTTTGATCTCGAGCGCCCGCTTGTCATGGGCATCGTCAATGTCACGCCGGACTCGTTTTCCGATGGTGGCCAGCACGACGATACCGAGTCCGCGGTGGCGCATGCGCGCCGGCTGATCGACGAAGGCGCGCAGATTCTGGATCTGGGCGGCGAGTCCACGCGGCCCGGCGCAGAGCCCGTGTCCGTGTCCGACGAACTGAACCGGCTGCTGCCGGTGGTCGAGGCGCTTCGCGACTGCGGCGTGCCGCTGTCCATCGACACCTTCAAGCCGGAAGTCATGCGCGCCACGCTGGACGCGGGTGCGGACATGATCAACGACATCTATGGTTTCAGGCAGCCGGGCGCGATCGAGGCCGTCTCGCAATCGCGCTGCGGCCTGTGCGTCATGCACATGAAAGGCGAGCCGCGCACCATGCAGGCGGCGCCGCCCGAGTACACCGACCTGATCGGTGAAATTGGCCTGTTCCTGGGGGCACGCGCGCAAAAGCTGCGCGCGGCCTGGATCGATCCTCGGCGTATCGTGCTGGACCCGGGTTTCGGGTTTGGCAAGACGGCCGACCAGAACTTTCAACTGCTGCGCCGGCTGTCCAGCCTGCGCAGCACCGGTTATCCATTGCTGATCGGCCTGTCGCGCAAGAACATGATCGGCCAGGCCACAGGCCGGCCGGTCGGCGACCGGCTGCCCGGCAGCATTGCCGCCGCGCTTGCCTGCGTCGCGCGTGGCGCCTCCATCGTGCGCGTGCACGATGTTGCGGCCACCGTGGATGCGCTTAAGGTATGGCAGGCGGCTGAACAAGGAGCTATCAGTTCATGATTCGACGCAAATATTTCGGTACCGATGGCGTACGCGGTGAAGTCGGCGGTCCGGTGATCAACGCCGAATTCGCGCTGCGGCTGGGCTACGCGGCCGGCCGCGTGCTGGCGCGCGCGCACGCGGTGCGCGGCGCGACGCGCCCGCAGGTCGTCATCGGCAAGGACACCCGGATTTCCGGCTACATGCTGGAATCCGCGCTGGAGGCGGGGCTGTCCGCCGCCGGCATCGACGTGCTGCTGGCCGGCCCGATCCCTACGCCCGCCGTCGCCTACCTGACCCGCGCCCTGCGCCTGGTCGCCGGCATCGTCATCAGCGCATCGCACAATCCCTACCAGGACAACGGCATCAAGTTCTTCTCGGCGCAGGGCATGAAGCTGCCCGACGATATCGAGGCCGAGATCGAGGCCGCGCTGGACGAGCCGCTGGGCTGCGTCAGCTCCGAAGGCCTGGGGCGCGCGCGCCGCATGGGCGATGCCCAGGGCCGCTACATCGAGTTCTGCAAGAGCACGTTTCCCAACGATCTGGACCTGAACGGCATGACCATCGTGGTCGACGCCGCGCACGGCGCCGCCTACAACATCGCCCCGCACGTCTTCCGTGAGCTGGGCGCCGAAGTCCACGCGATCGGCGTGAACCCGGACGGTTTCAACATCAACAAGGGCGTGGGCGCGCTGCACCCCGAACTGCTGGCCAAGGAAGTCAAGGCGCGCGGCGCCCAGCTTGGCATTGCGCTGGACGGCGACGCCGACCGCCTGCAGATGGTCGACGGCGAGGGTCGCATCTACAACGGCGACGAGCTGATGTACGCCATCGTGCGCGAGCGCATGCAGCGCGGCAAGGTCGAAGGCGTCGTGGGCACGCTGATGACCAATTTCGGCTTCGAGCGCGAAATGAAGCGACTGGGCGTGGGCTTTGACCGCGCCAACGTCGGCGACCGCTATGTCCTGGAACAGATGCAGTCGCGCGGCTGGCTGTACGGCGGCGAAAGCTCCGGCCACCTGCTGTGCCTGGACTGCCACTCCACCGGCGATGGCATCGTGGCCGCCTTGCAGGTCCTGACGGCGCTGCGCCGCAATTCGGCTGCGCTGGGCGATTGGGTCAGCGATCTGCGGATGTATCCGCAGAAAATGATCAATGTGCCGCTCACGCCCGGCATGGACTGGAAGACGCACCCCGGTCTGACGGCGGCGCGCCAGGCGGTCGAAGCCGAACTGGACGGCCGCGGCCGCATCCTGATCCGCGCCTCGGGGACGGAACCCAAGCTGCGTCTGATGGTTGAGGCCGAAGACGAGGCGCTGGCGACCAATTCCGCCGAGAAGCTTGCGCAAAGCTTGGGGTAAACCCGGAGTTTTCGTTTTAATATGTGGGCCACGCGTCGAAAATCGGCGCGTGGCCTTTGTTTATGTGCACTTTCTGTACCGGCCTAATCTTCATAGTCACGTAACATATTGGTCAAGTCATTGACATACAGGGCGTCCACACTGGCTGGACTCTCTAGGAGCTTCGCGCAATGCTGGAATTAGCACGCATCAACCCGAGCCGCAGTACCGCAGAACCCTGGACGGGCGCCGCCCCCAAAGTCCTGGCGGTCGGCCTGGCGCGTACCGCCGAAGAAATAGAGCAGATTCAACGCCTGCGCTATGACGTCTTCACGGAAGACATGGGCGCCGTCTTTCCAGATGCGCAAGACGGCATCGAACAAGACCGCTTCGATCCCTTCTGCGAACACCTGATGGTGCGCGAGCTCGACACGGACCGGGTCGTCGGCACCTATCGGATCCTGACCCCGGAAAAAGCCCTCGAAGCCGGCGGCTATTACTCGCAATCGGAGTTCGACCTGTCGGGTCTGGGCGCCATCCGCGACGAAGTCGTCGAGGTCGGCCGCTCGTGCACCCACGCGGATTACCGGGGCGGGGCGGTCATCATGCTGCTGTGGTCCGGCCTGGCCGAATACCTGCGCCGCGGCGGTTACGAATACGTGCTGGGTTGCGCGAGCGTCAGCCTGCGCGACGATGGCGTCACCGCCGCCGAAGTCTGGCGCACGGTTGCCAAGCAGATGCCCCAGGGCAACGAGCCGCGCGTCACGCCGCTGCACCGCTACCCGGTCGAAAAGCTCAACAGCACCCTGCCGGCCCGCGTGCCGCCGCTGATCAAGGGTTACCTGAAGCTGGGCGCCAAGGTTTGCGGCGAACCCGCCTGGGATCCGGATTTCAACGCCGCCGACTTTCCGGTCCTCTTGAAGATGGAGCGCATGGACGAGCGCTACCGCCGCCACTTCGGCCTGGATCAGCCGGCCGTCCTCAATACTCAGCGCTAGACGCCACTACCATGCGCCGCCTGCTCCGCCGAATGACTATCAGATTGATACGGCGAGCCACCCGGCCGCTGCGCATGGAACTCAGGCGGCTCGATCGCGAAACCGATCTGTCGCCATTTTGAAGCGCCGGGGCGGCCAGGCCGCCCCGCGCGGCCGCTTCAGAACTCCAGCAGTTCGAACGAAAACCCGACCTTGTTCCACTCGGCTTCTTCCGCGCGCAGCGTGAAGTCGCTGAGCGGATGTTCGGCCAGCCATTCGCGGTTTACGCGCACCACGATGGAGTTGTCGCGGACCGAAGCGGTCAGCGGCAGGGGCTCTATCTCGCCGCGGCGGCGGAACAGCAGCACGGCCAGACGCAGGGCCAGAATGGCTTTCCACTGCGGGCGCGACCGCACCAGGGGTTCCAGCTTGACGAGCTTGCCCTGGTGACCCAGCGCCAGCAGGGCCAGCAGTTGCTGGTCCGCGCGCGAGAAACCGGGCATGTCCGCGTTTTCGAGCACATAGGCGGTGTGCTTGTGATACGCGTTGTGCGCGATCGACAGGCCCACTTCGTGCAGGTCTGCCGCCCAGCCGAGCGCGGGCCGCAGTTCGGCGCGTTCCTGGCCTTCCGGGAACATCGCATCGAACAGGGTGAGGGCGGCGTGGCGCACGCGGCGCGCCTGGTTCACATCGACGTGATAGCGCTTCATGAACTGGCGCACCGATTCATCGCGCTTGTCGTGCTCGTCGTCGCGGCCCAGCAGGTCGTACAGCACGCCCAGCCGCAGCGCGCCGTCGCCGGTGTGCATGACGTCGATGCCCAGTTCATCGAACAACGCGCTCATGATGGCCAGGCCGCCCGGGAGCACGTCGGCGCGCTCGATCTTGATGCCGGGCAGCTCGGACGGAATGACGCGGCCCGAGCGCACGAGGCGGTCTTTCAGCTTGTTCAAGCCGACGCGCGTGATGCCGCGGTTGGAATAGCCGCCTTCGGTCAGGATGGCAAAGAGCGCCTTGGCCGTGCCGGAAGAGCCATACACTTCTTTCCAGCCCGTCTTGCGGTACTGCTTGGCGATGACTTCGATTTCGCGGCGCGCGGCCAGTTCGGCCTGTTTCATCTGGTGGGCGTCCACCACGCCGTCCGAGAAGAACTGGCGGCTGTAACTGACGCACCCCATGTAAAGCGAGGACATCAGACCGGGTTCGAGCCCCTTGCCGATGATGACTTCGGTGGAACCGCCGCCGATGTCGATGACCAGGCGCTTGTTGGGGGAGGGGGGCAGGGTGTTGACCACGCCCGTGAAGATCAGGCGGGCCTCTTCGCGGCCGGCGATGACTTCAATCGGAAAACCCAGCGCGGCTTCGGCCCGGGGCAGGAAGTCCCGCGTGTTGCGGGCGACGCGAAAAGTGTTGGTGGCAACCGCGCGCACCCGGTTGGGGTGAAAGCTGCGTAGCCGTTCGCCAAAGCGTTCCAGCACGGCGATGGCGCGGTCGATGGCGTCGTCGCTAAGCCGTTTATCGGCATCCAGGCCGGCGGCCAGCCGGACGGTTTCCTTGAGGCGGTCGATCTGGTAAATCTGGGGCGTACCGTCCTGCTGAACGATGCGTCCGATGGAGAGGCGAAAGCTGTTGGACCCGAGGTCCACCGCGGCCAGAAGTTGATCCATGCGGCTCGTGATATTGGCTGTGAGGTGGACCGATTATAGAGACCCCATGTGACAACGCCTTCGGCTTCGGGTTTTTGCTTATGGAACAGGCGCTTGCAAGCGTCAGGCCGATGCGCCATACGTCCCGTATTTGACGTACCCTTAGCGAATGGGCGCTGTCATAGAACCGTCACTCTTTTGCAGTAAAACTTCACGCTCTCTTTTCGTATGGAATCCGGTATGCCCACACGTCCGCCAGGCGAGCCTCTGCTCATGAATCGCGAATTGTCGCTGCTCAAGTTCAATGAACGGGTGCTGGCGATGGCGGAGAACCCCAACACGCCGCTGCTCGAGCGGCTGCGCTATGTGTGCATCGTCAGTTCCAACCTGGACGAGTTCTTCGAGATCCGGATTTCCAGTCTGAAAGAGCAGCAGCGCCAGTCGCCCAACCTGATCGGCCCGGACGGCATGACGCCGGACGAGGCTTTCGACTGCGTGCAGCAGGCCGTGCATGAATTGGTGGGCCGCCAGTACAACCTGCTCAACGACGACATCCTGCCGGCGATGCACGCCGAGGGCATCGCGCTGCATCACGCTTCCGAATGGAACGCCGCGCAGCAGGAATGGGCGCGCGACGTGTTCCATCGCGACGTGATGCCGCTCTTGACGCCCATCGGGCTGGATCCCGCGCATCCGTTTCCGCGCGTCTACAACAAGAGCCTGAATTTCATCGTGTCGCTGGCGGGCGCCGATGCCTTCGGCCGTCAGGCATCGATCGCCATCGTCCAGGCGCCCCGGGCTTTGCCGCGTCTGATCAAGATGCCCCAGGAACTGTCGGGGCAGCCCGAAGGCTACATCCTGCTGACCTCGCTGCTGCGCGCCTTCGTGGGCGAGCTGTTCCCGGGCCTGGAAATGCTGGGCTGCTATCAGTGGCGCGTCACCCGCAACAGCGACCTCTTCGTGGACGAGGAAGAAGTCACTAACCTGCGCCATGCGCTGCAAGGCGAGCTGTCGCAGCGCAACTTCGGCGCGGCCGTCCGGCTGGAGATCGACAAGCTGACGCCGGTCGAGCTCGAAACGTTCCTGCAGCGCGAGTTCTCGCTCAAGGCGGACGACACCTATCGTGTGCCCGGGCCGGTGAACCTGTCGCGCCTCATGCAGCTGTGCAATTCCGCGGCGCGCCCGGATCTGCTGTTTCCCGACTATCGCGCCCCGGTGCCCGCGCCCTTTGACCGGGTCGGCGACAAGCCGGCCGATCTCTTCGAAGCGGTGGCCGAGTGCGACCGCCTGCTGCACCACCCCTACCAGTCGTTCCAGCCCGTCATCGATTTTCTGACCGCGGCCGCGCTGGATCCCGACGTGATGGCCATCAAGCAGACCATCTACCGTACCGGCGAGGACTCCGAGCTGATGAAGATCCTGCTGGCGGCCGCGCGCGCCGGCAAGGAAGTGACGGTGGTCGTGGAGCTGATGGCGCGATTTGACGAACAGACCAACATCAACTGGGCCTCCAAGCTCGAAGAGGTGGGGGCGCATGTCGTCTACGGCGTGGTGGCGCACAAGACGCACGCCAAGATGGCGGTCGTGCTGCGCCGGGAAAAAGGGCGTCTGCGCCGCTACGCCCACCTGGGCACCGGCAACTACCATCCCCGCACGGCGCGGCTGTACACCGATTTCGGACTGCTGACCGCCGATCCCAAGCTGTGCGAGGACATGGACAAGGTCTTCGCCCAGCTGACCGGCCTGGGCGCGCGGCGGGCATTGAAGTCGCTGATGCAGTCGCCGTTCACCCTGCACGAGGGCATGGTGTCGCTGATCCGCGCCGAGGCGCGCGCCGCCAAGGCGGGTAAGCGGTCGCGCATCATGGCCAAGATGAATTCGCTGCTCGAAGAGCAGATCATCGCCGAGCTCTACAAGGCCAGCCAGGCGGGCGTGAAGATCGACCTGATCGTGCGCGGCGTCTGCGCCCTGCGCGCCGGGGTGCCGGGCTTGTCGGAGAACATCCGCGTGCGTTCCATCGTGGGGCGCTTCCTGGAGCACTCCCGCGTCTTCTACTTCTATGCCGAGGGCGAAGAGACGGTGTACCTGTCGTCGGCCGACTGGATGGACCGCAATTTCTTCCGGCGCGTGGAAATCGCTTTCCCGATCTATGACAAGACGCTCAAGAAGCGCGTCATCGACGAAGCATTCACCTATGCCCTGCGCGACAACCAGCTCGCCTGGCAGCAGCAACCCAGCGGCGACTACGCGCGCGTCAAAAGCCGCCGCGAGCCCTTCAACCTGCACCAGTTCCTGATGCAGAAGCTGGGCGTGTAACACCGGCACGGCGGCAAAACGTCCCTGATATTTCACCAGGTGACGGGCGCCGCGCCATGCCGGTCCCCGAGCTTGAGCATAGCCCCGGCCAGCCCATTTCCGCAGGGGAAATGGGCTTTTTTCATTCGGGGACGGGCTTGCCAATGCAGCCGGACGGATCTGGTTTTGCCGGTCGGCCACCGGGGATCATGACTGTCATGGTCTTGTCACGTTGGGCTCCTAAGATGCGAGGGTCGCTGAAAGACAGGCAGCTAAAAAGCCTGCCAAGACTCCTTTAACGAGCACAGAAGGAACCCAGATGTTCAAACGTGTCTTCAAGCAAGTTTCCGTGGGCGTCGCGCTGAGCGCCGCCGTTTTTGCCGTCCAGGCCGCCAACGTGACCGGCGCCGGCGCATCGTTCCCGTACCCGATCTACGCCAAGTGGGCGTCCGACTACAAGGCTGCGACCAACAACGCGGTCAACTACCAGTCCATCGGTTCGGGCGGCGGCCAGCAGCAGATCATTGCAAAGACCGTCGACTTCGGCGCCTCGGATGACCCGATGAAGGCTGCCGACCTGGAAAAGCACGGCCTGCTGCAATTCCCCGCCGTGATCGGCGGCACCGTGGCCGTCGTGAACGTCGACGGCATCGAGCCGGGCAAGCTGAAGCTGTCGGGCAAGGTCCTGGCCGACATCTTCCTGGGCAAGGTCAAGAAGTGGGACGACGCCGCCATCAAGGCGCTGAACCCTGACCTGAAGCTGCCGTCGGCCGACATCATCGTCGTGCACCGTTCGGACGGCTCGGGCACCACCTTCGGCTGGACGAACTACCTGTCCAAGGTGTCGCCGGAGTGGAAGTCGCAAGTCGGTGAAGGCAAGGCCGTCAAGTGGCCCACCGGCCAGGGCGGCAAGGGCAACGAAGGCGTCGCCGCCTACGTCGGCCAGCTGAAGAACTCGATCGGCTACGTCGAATACGCCTACGCCAAGCAGAACAAGCTGGCCTGGACGCAACTGCAGAACAAGGACGGCAAGTTCGTCCAGCCCGAGCAAAAGGCGTTCGCCGCCGCGGCCGCCAACGCCGACTGGAAGAGCGCGCCGGGCATGGGCGTGGTCCTGACCGACGAGCCGGGCGCCGATTCGTGGCCCGTCACCGCCGCCACCTTCATCCTGATCCACAAGTCGCAAGACAAGCCGGCTCAGGGCAAGGCGGTGCTGGAATTCTTCGACTGGGCCTTCAAGAACGGCGCCAAGTCGGCTGAAGCCATGGACTACGTGCCGCTGCCGGAAGCCGTGACCAAGGAAATCCGCGCCGCCTGGGGCGAAGTGAAGTCCGCCGACGGCCAGGCTGTCTGGAAGTAAATCAGTAACGCGCGGCCCCGACGCCACCTGGCGGGCGGGGCCGCCGCCTGTAATTCGACCTACCTGCTGTTCCCCCCAGGTTTCCTAAGGAAAGTCCATCCATGAGCGCGGTAATGGATAATAGTGTGCCGCTTCCGCCCAGCGTGGCGGATTCCGTGACTACCGGCACGCCTTCGCCTATGAAGCAAACAAAAAACGCGCTGATGGATGCGCTGTTCAAGAATCTGACCCGCCTGTTCGCCTTCCTGGTGTTCATTCTGCTGGCGGCAATTCTCATCTCCCTCATCTATGGCAGCCGCGAATCGCTGGCCAAATACGGCCTGTCGTTCCTGTGGCTCAATGACTGGGATCCGGTCAATTCCAATTACGGCGCGGTCGTGCCGATCATCGGTACGTTGCTGACGTCCGCGATCGCGCTGATCATCGCTGTGCCGGTGTCCTTCGGCATCGCCATCTTCCTGACCGAACTGTCGCCGACCTGGCTGCGCCGCCCGCTGGGCACCGCCATCGAAATGCTGGCGGCCATTCCGTCCATCATCTACGGCATGTGGGGCCTGTTCGTCTTCGTGCCCGTGTTCCAGCAGTACGTGCAGCCGTTCCTGATCGCGACGTTGGGCAATCTTCCCATCATCGGCGGACTGTTCGCGGGTCCGCCGTTCGGCATTGGCATCTTCACCGCCGGCCTGATCCTCTCGATCATGATCATCCCGTTCATCGCCGCCGTGATGCGCGACGTGTTCGAGCTGGTCCCCGCGATGCTCAAGGAATCGGCGTACGGCCTGGGCAGCACGACCTGGGAAGTGATGTGGCGCGTTGTCCTGCCCTTTACCAAGTCGGGCGTCATCGGCGGCATCATGCTCGGCCTGGGCCGCGCGCTCGGCGAAACCATGGCCGTGACCTTCGTCATCGGCAATGCGTTCAAGTGGTCCGGCTCGCTGTTTTCGCCCGGCAACTCCATCGCCTCGGCGCTCGCCAATGAATTCAACGAGGCGGGCGGCATCCAGAAGGCGGCGTTGCTGGAACTGGGCCTGATCCTGTTCCTCATCACGACCATCGTGCTGGCCCTGGCCAAGGCGCTGCTGGTCCGCCTGTCCGCTGGCGAAGGCAAGAAGACCTGAGACGCCCGGAAGCACAAGGAAAAACCATGGCTGAATCCGTACTCAACATGCAGAACGGCATCTATCGCCGGCGCCGCGTGGTCAATCGCATCATGCTCGCCGTGTCGATGACGACATTGCTGTTTGGCCTGTTCTGGCTGTTCTGGATCATTCTGACGCTGTTGATGAAGGGCGCGCCCGCGCTGTCGTACACGCTCTTCACCGAAATCACGCCGCCGCCGGGCCAGGCGGGGGGCTTGCTCAACGCCATTCTCGGCAGCGTGATGATGGCGGGCGTCGGCACGCTGATCGGCACGCCGGTGGGCATCCTGGCCGGCACCTACCTGGCTGAATACGGCCAGCGCGGCTGGCTGGCGCCCGCCACGCGATTCCTGAACGACGTGCTGCTGTCCGCGCCGTCGATCATCATCGGTCTGTTCATCTACGCCGTGTATGTGGCGCAGGTGGGGCATTACTCCGGCTGGGCCGGCGCGGTCGCGCTGTCCATCCTGGTGATTCCCGTCGTGGTCCGCACCACCGACAACATGCTGCTGCTGGTGCCCAACAGCCTGCGCGAAGCCACCGCCGCGCTGGGCTGCCCCAAGTGGCGCATGATCACCATGGTGTGCTATCGCGCCGCCAAGTCCGGCATCATCACCGGCGTGCTGCTCGCCATCGCCCGCATCTCCGGCGAAACCGCGCCGCTGCTGTTCACCGCGCTGTCCAACCAGTTCATGTCGCTGAACATGAACGGGCCGATGGCCAACCTGCCGGTCGTCATCTACCAATACGCCGCCAGCCCCTTCAAGGACTGGAACAACCTGGCCTGGGCCGGCGCGACGCTGATCACGCTGCTGGTGTTGGGCATCAACATCATCGCCCGCAACTTGTTCCGCAAGTAAAGATCGCTATCCCGGCGCGCCAGGCGCGCCGGAGCCAAGGGAAATGCAATGGAAAACACCGCTACCGCAGTCAAGAACAAGCTCGAGGTCAAGGACCTGAACTTCTACTACGGCAAGTTCCACGCGATTCGCAACGTGAACATGTCGATCCAGGAGAAGAAGGTCACCGCCTTCATCGGCCCGTCGGGCTGCGGCAAATCAACCCTGCTGCGCACGTTCAACCGCATGTTCGAGCTCTACCCCGGCCAGCGCGCCGAGGGCGAAATCCTTCTGGATGGCGAAAACCTGCTGACGGCCAAGACTGACATTTCGCTGATCCGCGCCAAGGTCGGCATGGTCTTCCAGAAGCCCACGCCGTTCCCCATGAGCATCTACGACAACATCGCCTTCGGCGTGCGTCTGTTCGAACGCCTGTCCAAGGGCGAGATGGACGAGCGCGTGGAATGGGCGCTGAGCAAGGCCGCGCTGTGGAACGAAGTGAAGGACAAGCTGCACCAAAGCGGCAACAGCCTGTCCGGCGGCCAGCAGCAGCGCCTGTGCATCGCCCGCGGCGTCGCGATCAAGCCCGAAGTCCTGCTGCTCGACGAGCCGTGCTCGGCGCTGGATCCGATCTCCACCGCCAAGATCGAAGAGCTGATCGCCGAACTGAAGAACGACTACACCGTCGTGATCGTGACGCACAACATGCAGCAGGCCGCGCGTTGCTCGGACTACACCGCCTATATGTACCTGGGTGAACTGATGGAATTCGGTCAAACCGACCAGATTTTTGTTAAGCCCTCGCGCAAGGAAACCGAGGACTACATCACGGGCCGCTTCGGCTGACCGCAGGGTCGGGTGCAGCGGACGCCAGACACCAGTTTCTGGTATAGTCTCCACCCTTCGGGGCGTAGCGCAGCCTGGTAGCGCATCTGCTTTGGGAGCAGAGGGTCGTGAGTTCGAATCCCACCGCCCCGACCAATATTCATGCGGGTCTCCGGATTTCCGCAGTGCAAGAAAAGACGATTGGTGGCCCATCCTGTGGACCACCAATCGGTAGGACGAAAAAATGGCCCCAAGCTCACAAAGCTTGGGGCCATTTTGTTGTGTCCCTTCCTCCTACTGCCGCGGGATCTTCGCGTCTTCGATCAGCTTTTGCCATTGCGCATCGCCGCTCGCCACGAACTGCCCAAACGCCGTGGGCGAGGTGGGCGGGCTGACCTTTACGCCCAATTCCTTGAACCGTGCCTGGATCTCCGGCTTGGCCATGACGCGGCTGAACGCGGCGTTCAATGTCTGGACGATAGGTTCCGGCGTATTGGACGGTGCAAAAATTCCCGTCCAGAAGTAATAGTCCATCCCGTTGAGTTCCGGTGTTTCACCCGCCGACGCCAAGTCCGGGTTGCCGATATCGCGGTCGCGGCTCATGACGCCCACGCCCGTCACACGCCCGCTTTTGATCAGTTCAAGCAGGGCGGGCAACCCGGACACCGCGATATCCACATTCCCGCCGATGACATCGGTCGCGATCTTCGAGGCGCTTGCATAGGGAATGAAGGTGATGTCCGTACCGGTGGTGAGCTTGAAACTCTCCATGGCGATGGCGGGCAGCGAGCCGACGCCCGTGGCGCCGTAGGTCAGCTTGCCCGGGTTGGCCTTGGCGCGCGCAATCAGGTCGCCGAACGATTTCACGCCCAGGTTCGGATTCGCCACCACGCCGACGCCGCTTGTGCCCAGCGGCGCGACGGCGGCCAGGTCGCGGTAGGTGTACTTGGCCGACGATTGCAGAATGGGTGCGATCACGACGTCGGACACGATGCCCATCAGTACCGTGTACCCGTCGGGCTTGGCGTTGACGGCGCGCGTGACGCCGATGATGCCGCCGGCTCCCGCGACGTTCTCGATGACGACGGTCTGGCCCAGCTCGCGGCCCAGTTCGGGGGCGATGATGCGAGCGAACGTGTCCACCGAGCCTGCCGGCGCGTAGCCCACGATGAGCTTGATGGGATGGGCGGGGTAGGCCTGCGCATGCGCCGCGCTCGTTCCTCCCAACACAAGGGCTCCCAGCAGCGCCGCGCTGGAAAGGGTTCGGATGTTCATGGTTGTCTCCCGTTGTTGTCGTTTGTGTTGTTTCAGCTTTGTAGCCAGTTCAGGACGCGTTGGAATACCTCGTCGCTATTTCGGTCCATCATCGGCAGGTGCGAATTGCCCGCGATGCCGCTGGCGGGCAGGTCCAGCACCGTTACGTCGGCGCACCCCCGTATGGAATCCAGGTAACGCTCGGCTTGTTGGCGGTAGCCGACCCAGTGCGACCCCGATGGTTCGATGAAGTCGCCCCACACAACAAGATGCGGCGGCAGCGCTTCAATCGGCGCGGCTTGCGGCATGCCGCCGGGCTCCACGCCCACCACCCGGCGCACCGCGCTTGGCCGGCGGCGCGCAATTTCGGCTGCAAAGCCCGCGCCTTGGCTGTGGGCCACGATATGGCAATGTCCCACCCGGTCGATCAACGCTTCGTAGGCCGCCAGGATCATGGACTCGTGGCCCGGCCAGCGCGGCACCCATTGATTGGCGAACGCGTCGAACGCCTCGGTGGGAAACTGTTGCCCTGCATAGGCTTCGCGCCGCGCAGGGTCCGGGTCGTAGACAGGTCCGATGCGAAACGTCGTCCAGGCCTCGCGCTTCGTGCGAAAGACGGGCGCCTCGCGATACACCTGCGGGAACCGTGCCCATGACGAACGGCCCCGTTCCACCGCATCGCTGACCAGTACGTCGTAACCGGCGTCCAGGAATTTCCACAGCCAGCCGTTGCGGCCATCGGGGGTCGTTTCCCAGGTGCAGCCGGTCATGCCCCCGCCATGCCACAGCAGCACCGGATCCGGATGGCGGGGCTGCGCCAGGCGGTACTCCTGGACATACATCTGCCCATAGACCTGTTCTCCGTTCGGGTTGACCTCGCGCGGCGATCCGTTCAGGACCATGCTGCGATATTCGACCGGCAGGCCTTCCAGCACGGCGGTCGCGCCGCCCACGAAGAAGCTGCTCATCGATTTCAGGAAAATGCCCTTGCCTTGTGAATTCATGATGGCTCGTCGAAGTAATGCCGGCATGTTCGGCCAGCGCGTATAGTTACGTCTATCGAAAAAATTTCAACTATTATTGATCCATGAGAATCAATTACGATCTGGAAGACATCCGCGCGTTCTGCTGCGTGGCGCGCATGGGTCAATACACGTCGGCCGCCGCGTTGCTGTGCGTCACGACGTCGGCCTTGAGCCGGCGCGTCGCGAAGCTGGAATCGGATATTGGCGGGCGTTTGTTCGAACGCACGACGCGCAGCGTGGTGCTGACGTCGGTGGGCCGCGCGCTCTACGAGCGCGTGCTGCCTATCGTGACGCAGATGGATGCCAGCCTGACCGAGGCAGCCCGCCGCGCGCGGGGGCACGAAGGCACGCTGATGGTGAGCACGGTGGCCTCAGTAGGCTATTCGGTGCTGCCGAAGGTACTGCCCGAGTTCTATGCACGGCATCCGCAGGTGTACCTGTCGATCCGCGACGGCAACGCCACCGTCACGACGGGCCTGGTTGAAGAACGCGAGGTGGAATTCGGTATCACCACGCCGGTGTCATTCGGCCCCACCCTGGAGGCCGAGCGCGTCGCCACCTATGGCTTTAACCTGGTGTACGCCGAGCGTTCTGCGCTGGCGCCACGCAGCCGCAAGCTGTCGTGGAAAAAGTTGCCCGGCCTGCCGGTGGTGGGACTGAATCCGGTCAGTTCCACCCGCCTGCAGATCGACAGCGTCCTCAATGCTCGCGGGCTGGAGTTGCCCTGGACCATCGAAGTGGATCAGCTGGCCACCATGATCGGACTGGTGCAGTCGGGCAATTTCGTGACCATCATGCCGGCATTGTTCGAGGCGCATGGTTATGGCCTGAAGTCGATTCCGGTGCTGGATCCCGACATTACGCGGGATGTGTACATCGTGCGCCGGCGTGACAGCACGCCGACGCCCCAAGGCCAGTATCTGATGGAACTCGTGCGCGCCTATCTTGCGCGTTGAGTCACGCCAATTGATTCGGCGGTTGCCTGCCGGCAAGCCGCAGCGCAAGCGCACCATCAGCCCACGGTGAGCTTGTCTTCCACGCTGATGACGCTTGGCGCGCTCCATGCGGCCTGCTCGGCGACGCGCCTGTCGGCCAGACTATTCACTTTTCCCATCAGCGTGACGTGCCTGTCGTGCACGGCGACTTGAATATCGTGTGCTTCAAGCGCGGCGCTTCGTTTCAACGCGTCCTGAATTCGCTGTTTCACATCGCTGATCTGCGCGTTGTTCGACAACTTGATCTGGTTTGCGACGCCCTTGACGCCGGATAGTCGGCGAATGGCGCTTTCGGCCGCCACGCGTTGGAAGTTCCAACTGACCTCTCCGGTCAAGGTCACCCAGCCGTGTTGCACCTTGACCTGCACCTTGTTGTCGGGGATGGACACATTCCAGCCGATACTGGTGATCGCGCGTTTGGCCAGCTCTTCGTCCGAGTTTCCTTGCTCGTAGCCGGTCCGGACTTCGAGCTCCTGCGCGATGCCTTTGACGCCTTTCACGTGTGCGGCAATCTTCTCTGCGTCGTACTTTTCGCTGAACGTGCTGACATGCCCCGTCAGCGTTACGACCCCTTGGGAAGCCGCGACCCCGATGCCGGTCGCATCGACGCGGGGATCGAACTCCAAGGCGTCCAGCACGTGACGGCGAAGTTCTTCGTCTTTCATGATGGCTCTCCTGTCGGAATAAGGGACGAGTGAAGGGGTACGCGTGTTCCGCGTGGCGCACCCCGGACTCGGCGCTCCTCGCATCGATTTTCCCGGGGCAGGGCGAGTCAGTATTGACGATCGTCAATGGAAAAATGGGGTGCGTTTTATGCCGGGCGTTCGTGGGACGGCGCGTTCAAGCCAGCCAAGCGGGGCGCGTCTGTGCCCCTGGCAAAGATTCGATGAACGGGTGGTTGGAAAATTCGTGATTTTCGTCAACAAGGCGCCGTGGCGCCGGTTCATGATGGGCTATCCCGCCGCGTCGGGCGGCGAACGTCCAGGAGGCCATCATGCAGCAACCCGCCAAAACTCCCCCGCCGAAAGCCAGAAAAGAAGAGGCGCGCCAGAAGGAAGACGCCATGGCACAGCGGCAGAAGGCCGAAATGGCCGAGTCGCTGGGACGGCACAAAAATACTGGCCAGAAGGATCACAAGGGCGCGCGTTGATATCCGCGCGGGTCACGGCCTGGCAACACAACTGGCTGGGGACGCAAGAGATCATGAACATTCTCTTCAGAAACCGGCGCGAGGCCGGGCTGTTGCTCGCGCGGCAATTGGCCAGCTATGCGGGACGGCCGGATGTGATCGTGGTGGCGTTGCCGCGAGGCGGCGTGCCGGTGGGATTCGAAGTCGCGGCCGAGCTGAATGCCCCCCTGGACATCAAGGTGGTGCGAAAGATCGGCATGCCGGGGCATCCCGAATACGCCATCGGCGCGATCAGCAGCGATCAGTCGCTATTTCAGACCAGGGAAATTGAGGCCTACGGCGTCGATCCAAAAGCGATCGAGTCCATCGTGTCACGTGAACGGAAAGAAATCGAGCGCCGCGAATCGGTCTATCGCGCGGGGCGGCCACCGCTTCCATTGCAGGGAAAAGTCGTCATCGTGGTGGATGACGGCCTTGCGACGGGTTCGACCATGCGCGTGGCGCTCCAGTCCGTACGCAAAAATAATCCTGCATGGGTTGTTGCCGCCGTGCCCGTTGCCGCAGCCGAAATCAGGCAAGCGCTTGAGGGCGACGCGGACGAAGTCGCGTGCCTGCATACGCCGACGCCGTTCTATGGCGTCGGGCAATGGTATGCGGATTTTGAACAGACCGCGGACGACGAGGTCCTGCATCTGCTGCACGAAGCGCAGCGCCGGCATCCGTCCACCGCGTCGACGACGACTTCTTCGTCGCGCAACGGCTGATGCGCCTGGTCCAGCCTTTGGAGTGCACATGGAAACGGCCGTCGATGCTCACGCCGCCACGCTTGCCCAACTGTCTGCGGCCGCGCGGCCGCTTACGGGAGCAATGACGGACTATGACGCGCTGCTTGAACATATCGGCGGCGCGCGCTTCGTGCTGATCGGCGAAGCAAGTCATGGCACGCACGAATTCTACGAAGAACGGGCTCGCATTACGCAGCGGCTGATCGCCGAAAGGCGATTCTCTGCAGTTGCGGTCGAGGCGGATTGGCCCGATGCCTATCGCGTCAACCGATATCTGCGCGGCCAAGGCGACGACAATGCCGGCGAGCAGGCGCTGGCGGGGTTCAAGCGATTTCCAACGTGGATGTGGCGCAATACCGAGGTCGTCCGGTTCGTGGAGTGGCTTCGGTCTTTCAACCAATCGTTGCCCGCAGACGCGGCGCCCGTCGGCTTTTATGGGCTCGATCTATACAGCCTGTTCACGTCCATTGCCGAAGTGCTGAAGTACCTGGATGAGGTCGACCCGGAGGCTGCGCGTGATGCGCGTCAGCGTTACGCCTGCTTCGATCATTTCGGCAGCAGTAGCGAGCGCTATGGCTACTTGGCGCACCATGGCCTGTCGGCGTCGTGCAGAGACGCCGTGATCGCGCAAATGCAGGATCTCAATGCCCGTGCGGCCGAATACATGAGGCGCGATGGCCAGGCGGCAAGCGATGCGCTTTTTTACGTGCAGCAGAACGCTCGCCTGATCGCAAACGCCGAGCAGTATTACCGAACCATGTTCGACCAGCGCGTTTCATCTTGGAATCTGCGGGATCGGCACATGATGGAAACGCTTGATGCGCTCGCCAGGCATTTGCCTCGGACAGAAGACGGCATGCCAGCTAAGATCGTGGTGTGGGAACACAATTCTCATGTGGGCGACGCGCGCGCCACCCAAGTGGGCCAGGCCGGCGAGTTGACCGTGGGACAGTTGGCGCGTGAATCCTATGGCAAGCAGGCGTTTCTGATCGGACTGACGACCTACCAGGGCAGCGTGACGGCGGCGGCCGATTGGGACTTGCCCGCCGAGCGCATGCGGGTGCGCCCTGGCCTGCGGGGAAGCTACGAATCGCTGTTCCATGAGACGGGCCTTAGCCGCTTCATGTTGCCGCTCAACAGCGATCAAGCGGTGATGCGGGCGCTGTCGACGTCCCGCCTGGAGCGCGCCATTGGGGTCGTCTATCGTCCGGAAACGGAACGAGGCAGCCATTATTTTTACGCCTGCCTGCCACGCCAGTTCGACTGCGTGCTGCATCTTGACGAGACGCGAGCGGTTGAACCTCTTGAATGGGGCGACACCTGGAAATTGGATGAGGCGCAAGAAACCTTCCCGGCAGGTGTCTAGTGGCGCCGGCACGCCAGACGGAGCGGCATTGCGATGCGAGACGGACCAGCATGAACCGGACAGATGAACACGTGGACCCGGACGCGCGGTGCCAGGCCGTCACGCTGGAATTCTTGACCCGTCCTGATGTTCACGGCGTGCCTGCGGGCGACATCGTCACGATACGCACCCATATCTCCGTTATTGTCCTTGCCGGGATTCGCGCCTTCAAACTGAAAAGGGCGGTGCGTTTTCCCTATGCCGATTTTTCCACTGCTGCGCTGCGCTTGGCGGCCTGCTTGCGTGAACTTGAGCTCAACCGGCGAACCGCGCCCGATCTGTATGTGGCAGTGCGGGAAATCAGGCGGGACGAAAAAGGCAATCTGAATTTCGACGGCTCGGGAGAATTGATCGACGCCGTCGTGGAAATGCGGCGCTTCCCGGACGATGCGCTGCTGGAAGCCGTCGCGCAGCGGGAGGGGCTGACCGACGCGCTGGCGGAGCGCATTGCGGGAGAGATTGCCAAGTCTCATGACAACGCGCCGGTCGTGGGTGGCGTGGATGTGCCTTCCAGGCTGGCCCAGGTGCTGGCCGCGGCCGAGAAACTTCTTGCCGCGGCCGGCGTGCTGCCCGGACCGAAGATCAAGGTGCTCTGCGCCGCGATTCGTGACGAGTTGGACAAGCAGGCGCCGCTGCTGGCCGCGCGGGCGGCGGCGGGGCATGTGCGCCATTGCCACGGGGACCTGCACTTGCGCAATATCTGTGTGATCGATGGCGCGCCGATGCTGTTCGACTGCCTCGAGTTCGATGATGCCCTTGCCACCATCGATGTGCTCTACGACCTGGCATTTCTGATCATGGATCTTTGCTCCCAGGGGTTCTTGCGGCAGGCCAACGTCGTGCTGAACCGATATCTGGATCTCCGCCACGATGACGCGGGCATGGCGCTGATGCCGTTGTTCCTGGCCATCAGAGCTGTCATCCGCGCCCACGTCCTGGTGGCGCAGGCCGAAGAAGCCATCGACACTACGCGAACGACTCTGCTGGGGAAGGCCCAGCGCTATATCGATACCGCGCTTGCCTGCCTGTCGCCGCGCGTTGGGCGTCTGGTTGCCATTGGCGGGCTCAGCGGCTCGGGAAAATCCTCGTTGGCCGTCGCGATTGCGCATGCGCTTGGCCCGATGCCGGGGGCTCGGATACTGTCCAGCGACCGTATTCGCAAGCAGATGTGGGGAGTGCCCGCCTCAGCGAAGCTGCCCGAGACGGCTTATCAAACCGAATTTTCCGAAAACGTCTACGCGGCACAGGCCGATTGCGCGCAGAAACTGGTCCAGGCCGGTTGCGCAGTGATCGCCGATGCAGTGTTTGAGCGGGAGGCGTGCCGCCAGCGTATTGAACAGTGCGCGGCGCGCGCAGGGGTTCCCTTCAGCGGATTTTGGCTTGATGCGTCACCGGCCGCGTTGTCAGCACGCGTGAATCAGCGCACGAACGACCCTTCGGACGCCACTGAGTACGTGGTGCGCGCCCAGGTGGCGCGGCAACGCGACGTCAAAGGCTGGACGCATGTCGATGCGCAACGCCCGCTGGAATGTGTCGCCGCATCCGTCCTTGCACACCTGGAAGGGCATGGGTCCTGACACATCGCGTTACTGCGTTCGTGGCGGCCGATAATTGCCGCATGGTAGATATATCGGCGGGAGGTGCCGCGCGGCGCGTCGCCGGGCGCATCCCCCTTTTTCCAAGGAGCCGACCATGAATGCTGCTCACAAGATGAATGCTGTTCAAGTGTCCCTGAAAAGCTTTTCCGCGATCCTTTGCCTGGCGGGTCTGGCGTGGACGGCTGGCGCGGCCCATGCTGCCGACACCAGCGCTACCTCGCAAGCGCAGCATCAGCAGGATGTCGCGACCTGCAAGAGTGGCGCCTCTGGCCAACCGCTGGAGACGTGCCTGCGTGAAGCGGCTGCGGCACGGCAAGAGCGTGATCGTCAGAACCTGAATGCGCAGAGCCCGGAACAGCTCCGCCAGAACGAGCTGGCGCGCTGCAACCGTCTGCCGGAATCCCAGCGGCAGACCTGCGTGGCGAAGATGAACTCGCCCACCAGTGTGCAAGGCAGCGTGCAGGGGGGAGGCGTACTGCGCAAGAAAGAGATCCAGGTGCCCGCTACCCCGGCCACCCCCGCCACGCCGGCCGGCAGTGCACCGGCGCCCGCGCGTTGAACGGGTCGTTTTCGCACGTATGAAACGCGGTGTTTCGCTGCCATGCGGCACATGCTTGCGTGGCAGCAGCGTTTTTCCAATGGGCGACGCCGCCTAAAACCGCTGATCCTTGTCGAACGGCACCTCGGAGTCGCTAGGTGCTTCGAACGTCGGCGCTTCGCCATTCAGATCCGCGACGTGAATCTGCGCGAGGCGGGTGGCCTCGGCAATTGCGCCATGGGCGGAATGAAACCGTTCATCGATGGCAATGCGCTCGGACGGCGCGCCGGCGATGGGAGAGATCAGCGTATAGCCAATGCGCCAATCATCGCCGTCCTGCTCCGGCTGCGCGATCTGAAAGTCCCATTTTGCGGTCTGCATAATTTCCTCCAGTCGGTCGGTGCATCCTACTGCACTCGTTGCGCTGTTGAAAGCACGGACGTCCTGCGCGGTGCCAGCCGGTCGGTGCAAACGATGGCGTTTCGCGCGGGCATGGGAGTTGCTGCGTGCAATGGCTCATCCTCGCAGACTCAACGCCATGTCCAAACCGAAGCTTGAAGTCCGAACGGGTCAATACGCGGGCAAGCTGCCGCGAGACACCTTCCGCTTGCGCTTCATGCGCCGCTTCTACGATCCCGCGTTCAAGGTGGAAGCGCAAGCCTTGGACCGGCTGGAAGCCATTGCGTGGGACGCATACGAAAATGGGCGCAAGGCGCCCGTCACCGTCAAAGCCGGGCAAGGCTACGCCGATCCCGATTACGACTTGTCGGTGGAATGGAAGGATGCGCACGACCGGCTTGCGCGTTCTGCCCAGGTGCAGCGCGATCCGGCCACGCGGTCGCGCGTCCTGGTGGTCGTCGGCGCGGCGCGCAATGACGGTACCTGTCCGGGCGAGGTTTCCAAGACGTGGCGGCTGTCTCGAATCGTGCGTGAAGAACTGGAGTCGGCGGGCGTACACGCCGACATGCTCGATCTCAGCCGGCTCACGTCGGAATATCAATACCTCATCCATCCCTGCAAAGGCTGCGTGTCCACGGCGATGCCGCTCTGCCATTGGCCCTGTAGCTGCTATCCCAATCATTCGCTCGGGCAGGACAACGATGCGATGAACGATATCTACGAGCAGTGGGTAGCGGCGCATGGCGTGATCCTGCTGGCGCCCACCTATTGGTATCAGTCGCCCAGCGTGTTGAAGCTGATGATCGACCGGCTGGTCTGTGCGGACGGCGGCAACCCCGATCCGACGACAACGTCGGGCAAGGACGCAATGAAGGCCAAGCAGATCGAAATGGACGGCTGGCCGTATCCCAAGCATCTTGCCGGTCGGGCCTACGGCGTGGTGGTCCATGGCGACGTGGCCGGCATCGAGGGGCAACGGCGGGCGTTGTGCGATTGGCTGGACTGGATGGGGATGGTGGATGCGGGCGCGTCGTCGCGGCTCGATCGCTACATCGGCTACTACGAGCCGTATGCCACCAGCCATGCGGATCTGGATGCGGACACGGCGGTGCAGGAAGAGGTGCGCAATGTGGCCAAGGCGATGATCCTGTGTCTGCCGCGCCTGCGGGCAGGTGAGTGGCCAGCCGTCGATCAGGGGCTGTCATCTCCCCGGCCGAAATAACCCCCAGTAGCAATTGCCATGCGAGGTCGAAACGGGACTGTCGAGGCAATAACCTGACGGCGGCCGTCCTGCTCCATCGTCAAGGCTTCGACGTTGGCAGCAGTTGCATACCGGTGCGCCGTGCGAATTCCTCGTAGCTGATGGGCGCGCCCGCCGTGGTGCTGGGGCTGTTGGCCTGCCAATGCACCCACGAGCGTCCGGTGGACGCATCGTAGACGACCTTGAACAGATGGCTTGGCACGGCCACGCCCGAGCCGATCTGTTTGGGCTTGTCGCCGTAGTAGGGGCCGGTGAAGACATACACGTCGCCCGAGGCGCGCATTACGTACTTGCGCGTGTCCTGTTCGATCTGGCTCCATGGGCCGCCGTTGTGACGCTGGTCTTGAGGCACCATGTTGGCCAGCGAAAAGCTCTGCGCCATCGCTTCGGGCGTGGACATGTCGCCCGCCGGAGCCATGTGCCCGCGGGAATAGCCCGAGCCGCGGTAGTCCGTCAGTTCGGCACGTTCGGCGCGGGGCACGCGCGCTTCGGCATAGAACTTGTCGGACCGCTGCATGTCCTGCGCCTGCGTCAATATCTTGCGGTTCAGGCGCTCTGCCACGAATACCGGCGTCTTGGTCTGGCCGTTGTGCAAGATGGCGAAGTTGGAAAAGCACAGCTCGCGCAGGGCTTGGCTGGCCGGAACGACCGGCGGGCGTTGCTGCGGGAAGAACTGCGGACACTCGGCAAAGCGCGTGTGCGCCATGCCGCCTGCTGGCACCGCCGCGGGCGCGAACTTTTCGTGGGTCGGCCAGCCGACGCGCGCAAGAATGTCGTCAAGCGAAAACTGAGGGCGCCACTGCGGATTCAGCGCATAGGTGGCTGCGCCGAAGGCGGCCACCGAGGTCAGCGCGAATGTGCGCAGGAACCGGAAGATGCGGCCGCCGCTTGCGGCCTTGCTTCTGCTGGCTGGGGCTTTCTTTCTGGGTGCTGATTTCTTCGCGCGGGTCATGCTGCCTGTTTGTTGCGGGCCGGCGCCACTTCGCGCTCGGCAACTGGCGGCATTGTAGATGACCGCAACATGACAGGCGCAGACCGGGCAATCGGGCCGACGCCGACAACGGCAAGATCGTTGGCCGGGGTATTCTTATGCTCGTTCCAAATTCATAACCACAACGTCATCACCACAACGGCCGCACATGCCGGCCGTCAGGATTGGGGAAATTCAATGAGATCGTCCGTGCTTTTCGTGGCCGCGCTCGTGGCGGGTTGCGCCTCGCCCGCGCCGGGAGACCTGGTCACGCAATCGAAGGTGCAAGCCATCAAGATCAACGTCACGACGTTCGATGAGATGGTTCGCGACTTTGGCCCGCCCCGCACGCAGAGCGTCAATAAGCAGGGGCTGCGCACGGCGTCGTGGTTCTACTTCAACAACAGCGAGTTCGGCGCCATGCAGGATCAGCGCACGCTGACCGTGACTTACAACAAGGACGGCACGGTCAAGGAATACGTGAATTCGTCCGCTGGCGAGAAGGACGGCGCCCGGACGCGATAGCACGCAGTTTCACCAGGCGTCGCGCCGCAGGGCAATGCCTCACTGCGCCGGCGCCGCCTTCGAGGCGTTCGCCCGAATCTGTTCCGACCGCTGGCGCTGCTCGGCGCGAATCGGGATGCAGTCGACGACCAGCACTTCTTCGCCTGTGCGCAGGTCGATCACCTTGGTCGCTCGGTACAGGTTGCTGGGCGGGCCGCGATCCAGGCACGCGCGCTTGGCGCCGGAACTGGCGCGAAAGAGCTCGGGCACGCCTTCGTATTGCGGGTTGGGCACGCTCCACTTGCCGCTCATGTCCTGGGTGCGCACCACATACTGGGCAAAGGCCGGACCGCCGCACTGCAGCATGGCCAATGCGCACGCGACGCCAACTGCGGTTCTCATGGCGGACGTTCCTTGATGGACGAGGGTAGGGCAGCGTAGCAGCGCACCGCCGCCTTTGCCGTCCGCCAGAAGGATGAGGGATTTGATGCGCTCGCGCGCGCGTTCAACTCGCTGAAGGTCAAGCAGTCGATGGCGACTCAGAACAACCGTATCGTCCTGATGCCGCCTGAGCAGACGGTGGCGTACTTTCGGTCCGAAATGGCGAAGTACGCCGCCGTCGTCAAGGGCGCGGGCCTGGAACTGATGTAGCCCGCATGGGGCGGCAGGTCAGCTGCCGTTGCGCTTGTCGTGACCGTTCTGGTCGGCTGCGCGGAGCAGTCCGTAGAGCTTGTCCTTGAGGTGCAGTTTTTCTTTTTTAAGCACCTCGATCGCGGTGCCCGAGGACGGCGTGATGCCGTCCTCCATGTTCTGGATTTCCTGGTCCAGATCGTTGTGCCGCTGGAACAGCGCCGAAAAGTGAGCGTTTTCGGATTTCAGTTGGGTAATGAGCTCGCGGTATTCAGGGAACATAAAGGCCTCTTGAGGAACCGGTTGACGGGACCGACGATGCGCCTGGCTCGACGCCCTCATCAGCGTCAAGCCCATGACACGCCAACGCCAACGGCTTGTCAACCTCAGGGACCGCGGCGTGCCTCCCGCCCGTTGATGGGGCGCAAGGGCTCCTTGAAATGAGTCATTCTGTCGCGTACGTTCACCTTTCATTACAGAACGCCCTGTCCCCGGCGATACACTCGCTTCCCTTTGGACTGTTCCAGAACACCCATGAAAGAGCGCGCCCCGGTCTACCGCAGAGTGATGGACCTTTTCAAACAGGATGGCCGGATCCACCCCGGCACCGGCATGATGAGCGGCGTGATCGCGCTCTTCCTGGCGATCCTTTCGGTGCTGGGCGTGCTGGCGTTCCACTTTCCCGCCTACCTCACCACGCCGGAGCTGCGCAGCTTCTATTCGGTGGAGGCGATGCGCACGCTGCTGTTCAGCGCGCTGCTGGTGTCGGGCTCGATCGCGCTGGCCAATACCGTGCTTGGCCGCCAGCGCTGGCTGAATATCTCGGCCTTCGTGCTGGTCTGCTGCGCGGTGGCCGCGGGCGGCAGCCAGGTTGCCGTCACGGCATCGAACGCAGGCGGCCACCCCTATCTGGGACTCGATTGGTTCATCCTCGACCTCTTGGCGTCCAGCACCGTCTTCATCATTTTCGAAAAGTTGACACCGCTCTACCCCGGCCAGCCCGTATTCCGGGGCGAGTGGCAGGTGGACATGAAGCACTTCCTCTTTAATCACCTGTCGGTGGGGGCCGTGCTGCTGTGCATCAACTTCTTCATTCACCGCCTGTTCTCCTGGGCGGCCTATGAACCGCTGCAGCAGGCCATCCAGTCCATGCCGTATCTGCTCGAGCTTTTCGTGGCGGTGCTGGTGGCGGACCTGGCGCAGTACGCCGCGCACCGTATCTATCACGAGGTGCCGTTCATGTGGCGCTTCCATGCAGTGCACCACAGCACGCGCACGCTGGATTGGCTGGCAGGCTCGCGGCTGCACATCGTGGAACTGCTGATCACGCGCGTGGCCGTGCTGGGCGTGTTGTTCGTGCTGGGGTTTTCCAAGGCGGTGCTCGACGCCTACATCATCATCGTGGGTTTCCAGGCGGTGCTGATCCATTCCAACGTGAAGCTGCCATGGGGTTGGCTGCGCTACATCATCGTTACGCCGGACTTTCACCACTGGCACCATTCGTCCGATACCGAGGCGATCGACAAGAACTACGCGGCGCACTTTTCCTTCATCGACTACCTGTTCGGCACCGCGGTGCGCGGGGTGGGCAACCGGTTGCCGCAGCACTACGGCATTCTGGACAACGACATGCCAGGAACCTTCCTGGCGCAACAGGCATATCCCTTCGCCCGCAAGGCGAAATGACGAAGGCCCAGGCATATCGCCTGGGCCTTTTTCATTGCCGTCTCAGCGGGTTACGGCCGGCAGTTCGGCCGCGCGCCTTACTTGGTCGACTTGAAGGCCGAATACGAAGCCATCAGGTTGCGGTAGTCGGGGATATGGTTGGCGAACAGGGTGCCCAGGCCTTCCACGTCGTTGCGCCAGTCGCGGTGCAGTTCGCACGCCACGCCGAACCACGACATCAGCTGTGCGCCGGCCTGTTCCATGCGTCGCCACGCCGCGTCGCGGGTGACTTCGTTGAAGGTGCCCGACGCATCGGTCACGACGAACACGTCAAAACCCTCTTCGATGGCCGACAGCACGGGGAAGGCGACGCAAACTTCGGTCACGACGCCGGCGATGATCAGTTGCTTCTTGCCGGTTGCCTTGACCGCCTTGACGAAGTCTTCGTTGTCCCAGGCATTGATGTTGCCGGGGCGGGCGATGTACGGCGCGTCGGGAAATTTGTCCTTCAGCTCCTGGACCAGCGGGCCGTTGGGGCCGTCTTCGAAACTGGTCGTCAGGATCGTGGGAAGCTTGAAGTATTCGGCCAGGTCGGCCAAGGCCAGCACGTTGTTCTTGAATTGATCGGGTTGGAAGTCGCGCACCAGGGACAGCAGGCCCGCCTGGTGATCCACCAGCAGAACGGCGGCTTGGGACTTGTCGAGCTTAACGTAGGGCTTGGTCATGGCTGATTCCTTTGGTCGATTCAGTTTTGCGCAGTGGTGCGCGGTGTTGAGAACAACGCTGAGTGCGTAGAAGGAATACTAATTTCAGGACGATACAGCCGGTAGTCCGGTGATTTGCACCTCAGCGTTCTATAAATTGAACGCCGGCGATAGCGCGTTCAGCGTGGGAATGCCGTGGCGCGCCTGGGTTTCAGCCTCTCGGCGCGCGTTTTCACGATACTCCGCGCCCATGAAATCCAACAGTTCGCGCACGGCCGGCAGCAGGCCGCGGCGCGACGGAAAGACGGCATGCACGCTGCCCGGCTCGGGTTGCCAGGGGGCGCCCACGGTCACGAGCGTGCCCGCGTCAAGTTCCTCGCGGATCATCAGAAGGGGCAGGGCCACGACGCCCACACCGCGCAGCGCGGCCTGCTTGAGCGCCAGCATGTCGTCCGTGACCAGCCTGGGCATGAAGGGAACGGCAAGGCGCGCGTTGCCGGGGCCCAGCAGGCGCCATTGGCATTCGCGCTGCTCGGTCCCAAGCGCCAGGGTGGGTTGCCGGCTGATCGTCTGCAAGTCGGCGGGGTCGGGCAACGAGCGGGCCAGCGCGGGGCTGGCGACCAGGCTCTGGCAGCTCATGCCCAGGTTCTTCATCACGAGATCGCTGCTTTCGATGGCGCCAAAGCGCACCCGCACGGCCAGGTCAAAGCCTTCACGCAGCACGTCCACGGGCCGGCTGAAGCTCTTCAGGTAGACGTTCACCTTCGGGCACTTTTCCATGTAACGCGCCACCACGTTGCCCAGGAAGTAGTAAATGAGCGCGGGCGGCGCGGCGATGCGGATGGTGCCTTGCGGTTCAGCGTGGGTGCGGTCGATGACATCCTGCGCCGCTTCGGCGCCCGCCAGCATTGCCAGGCACTGGTCGTAGTATTCCTGCCCAAGTTCGGTCACGGCGAACGTCCGCGTGGACCGCTGGATCAGGCGCACGCCAAGGCGCTCTTCCAGTTGGGCAATGCGCCGGCTCAGGCGCGATTTCGGGATGTTCAGCGCCCGGCCGGCCGGCGCGAATCCGCCATGCTTGACGACCTCCACGAAGAAATAAAGGTCATTCAGGTCGTGCATGCAAAATCCTCTCAGGTCGTCGGTGGGCCGCCGAGCATATTAAGGCGCGCGGCGCCGATTCCCTAGAAATGCGGCATTACGCGGACAAATCCGGGTCGTCTTCGAGGCTTGGGGGGAGATCGGCTTGGGACCCGCGGGTCGGGGCAGCGCTCAGGCGGCCAGCGCGGTCTCGTCCTTCCAGCGCTGCTTGTCGCGCAGCGGCGGCGCGCCGAAAAGGCGGCTGTACTCGCGGCTGAACTGCGAGGAACTCTCGTAGCCCACGGCATGCGCGGCCAGCGCCACGCCGGCATCGTCCGTCAGCATCAGCCGCCGCGCTTCCTGCAGCCGCAGGTGCTTCTGATATTGCAGCGGGCTCATGGCGGTGGCCTGCTTGAAATGATGATGCAGCGACGACACGCTCATGTGCACGTCGCGCGCAATCTCTTCCACCCGCAACGGTTGCGCGAAATTGTCGCGCAGGATGCGGATCGCCTTGGCCACGCGGTTGAGCTGGCTGTCTTGCAGCACCGTCTGGCGCAGCACGACACCCTGGCCGTTCATGAGCAGGCGGTACAGCAGTTCGCGCTTGATCATCGGCGCCAGGATCGGAATGTCGCGGGGGGTGTCCAGCAGCCGCAGCAGACGCAGCACGACGTCCAGCAGGGTGCTGCCCAGCGGGTTGACGCACAGCGCGCGCGAGGCTTCCAAAGAAACCAGCGGCGGCAGGTTTTCATCGCTGATGAGCGCGGTGATCTCCTCGGGGTTCAGGTCCACCCGCAAGCCCAGATAGGGCAGGGTGGGACTGGCGACGGACACCTTGGCCACCACGGGCAGGTCCACCGACGAGATCAGGAAATGGAAGGGATCGTATTCATAGGTCTCCTCGCCGATGAGCAGGCGTTTCGACCCCTGGGCAATGACCGCCAGCGCCGCCTTCTGCAGGACCGGCTTCGCCCCGGAAGGCTGCGACAGCCGGTGCAGGTACAAGCCTTCGATCGGCGTATCCAGCGCCCCTTCCAGATTGCCGGTCATGCGCTCCAGCATGCGCAGCAGCTCGGACCGCGCCAGTTCGCTGGCGGCGTCGTGACCGGCGCCGGTGGGGGCGAGGGATCGGGCAGGATTCAGGGACATTGACGGGCTCTCGCAGGCGCACCGTTCGTCACCTTGCGAGGCGACGGCGGCGGAGGATTGGGTGTCCGCCAGTGTATTGCCAACTCCGGCCTCAGGCGGCGGGTCCACGTGGGGGAATGGAGAATCAGGCAGGAATTCCGGAGAAAACGACGGGTCGGTCCGGCCTGGCTGCCGTGCCGGAGAATCAGGCAAAAAAAGGGCAGGATCAAGCAGCGCGTGCCGGGCCCGGCCGTCGCATACTGTCCGCACCCCGGCAGGCTGCCGCAGCGGTGTTCCGTTCCGGAACCCGGCGCGCCCGCCAGCCCCTGAAGGAGCAAACATGCGATACAAGAAATTCGGCAGCACGGGCCTGTTCGTCTCGGAGCTGTGCCTGGGCACCATGACCTTTGGCGGCGAAGGCGAGCTCTGGAGCAAGATCGGCAGCCTGCAGCAGGAGGACGCCAACCGCCTGGTGGGACGCGCGCTGGACGCGGGCATCAATTTCATCGATACGGCGGACGTCTACTCCGAAGGACGTTCGGAAATCATCACGGGCCAGGCCCTGCGCGATCTGAACATCCCGCGCGAAGACGTCGTGATTGCCACCAAGGTCTTCGGACCGACCGGCGCGGGCGTGAACGCGCGGGGCAATTCGCGCGTGCACATCCTGGACGGCGTGAAGAAAAGCCTGTCGCGCTTGCAGCTCGACCATATCGACCTCTATCAGATCCACGGCTTCGACCCGGCCACGCCCATCGAGGAAACCCTGCGCGCGCTGGACACGCTGGTGCAGCATGGCCATGTGCGCTATATCGGCGTGTCGAACTGGGCCGCCTGGCAGATCATGAAGGCGCTTGGCATTTCCGAACGCCTGGGATTGGCGCGCTTCGAGTCGCTGCAGGCCTATTACACGGTTGCCGGGCGTGATCTGGAACGCGAGCTCGTCCCCATGCTGCAAAGCGAGGGCGTCGGGCTGATGGTGTGGAGTCCGCTGGCCGGGGGCCTGCTCAGCGGCAAGTACGGCCGGGACGGCGAAGCCGAGGCGGGCAGCCGCCGCGTGGCGTTCGATTTCCCGCCCGTGAACCGCGAACGCGCCTACGACAGCATCGACGCGCTGCGGCTGATTGCGGATGCGCGGGGCGTGTCGGTGGCGCAGGTTGCGCTGGCCTGGCTGCTGCACCAGCCGGTCGTCACCAGCGTCATCATCGGCGCCAAGCGCGTGGATCAGCTCGAGGACAACCTGGCGGCCACGGACATCCGGCTGACCGGGGAGGAACTGGCCGCGCTGGACAAGGTCAGCGCGCTGCCGCCGGAATACCCGGGCTGGATGCATGTGCGGCAGGGCGAATACCGGCGCCAGCAGTTGCGCGAATCGGGCGAGGCCTGACCCGCGCCGCGCTAGGGAAATCCTCGCGGACCGGCGTCCTGCCGCCGGTCCGCGCCGGAGGGATGCCGCGCAGCCTCATGGAGAAGGCCCAGGACAAACGCCGTAAATCAACGGCGGTCGGCCATCTTGGCCCGGCGACGATTCACCGCTCGCTAGTAGAATCGGACCAGTCCCTTTTTCCTTGAAGCATCACCATGAGCGAGTTTTTCACGTCGGCCGAACTGCAGGCCTTGCGCGAGCACGGCATCGCGGTGTTCGCGGACCGCCTGCTGATCGATGTGCAGCCGCCATTGCCCGACGCCCGTATCGCCGAGATCCAGGCCCTGTGCGAAGGGCCGCTCCCGCCCGCGCTGCTCGACCTGTGGCGGCTCACCGCCGGGGGCGAACTGGCGTACGACCTGCGCGCTCAGATGGATGGCAATGAAGAGGCCTTGAGCTGGTCCGAACTCTTCTATGACGGCAGCGATCACTATCGTGACCTGCAAGGCTGGATCGAGCACGAACAGGAGTGCGCCCAGGACGCCGCCGCCGAGGACGGCGCCACCTGGAACAGGAAGTTGTGCTATCTGCCGATTGGCGGTTTCGAATACTGCGACCGCATCTACGTCGCCGTGGAGCCAGGCCCGCAAGCCGGCAGTGTGGTCGCGTGGAAGCAGGGCCTGCCGGGCTGGACGCACGCCTTGCAGCAGGACGGCATCGCCACGATCGCCCCGGACCTGCTCGCGGCCTTTGCCGCGCTCCGCCTGGAAACCGACCCCGACGAAGACGAGAACAGCACCGGCCTGCGCGTGCTGGAGTATCTGGATGAGCGCGTGTCCGACCATGGGATGCCGCAGGCGCTTGCCGACCGCGTGGCCGCCTTCCACCGGCGGGCGCTGGTGGACTGGCGCGGCCCCCTTGAGGCCGGCACGCTGGCCGGCACCCCCAGTCTAGCCACGCTGGCCTTGCAGCACGCGTTGTCGCACGATGACGCCGGGCTCGTGCATCGCCTGGCGGCGCAGGGCATGCGCTTCGATGCGCCGCTGCGCGGCAGCGCCCAACCGCTGGACGTGGCCCTGATGCAGCATGCGTACGCCGCGGCTCAGGCGCTGCTGGACGCGGGCGCGCCGGTCAGCCCGACGGCCCTGCACCGGTTCGACCGGCAGCCGCCCGTCGCGCTGGTCGCCGCGCTGCTGGCGCACGGCGCCGTGCCCGATGCGCTGGGTGTGGCGCGCTGCGTCGCCTGCGGATCCCCGGAAGCCGCGCGTCTGATCGCGCAGGCGTGCGGGGATGGGCTTGCCGACGCCTATGCCCAGGTCCGCGATTCGATGGCCGGCCGCTACCAGGAAGACCTCAAGCGCGTGCGCGCGGGCTCGCTGGGGCACTACCTGGGCGCGGAAGGCCTGGCTGAGCGGGTCGCCAACCTGCGGGAATTTTCCCTATGAATCGCCGTCTGGCCGCGCTGGCGCTGTGCCTCTCGCTGGGCAACGCGGCCGCCTGGGCGGCCGGCACGGCCTCGTTCGATTGCGCCAAGGCGCGCACCGAGGTCGAAAAGGCGATCTGCGCCGATGGCGCGCTGGCCGGGCAGGATGCCAGCATTGCCAGACACTTCGGCAAGGCCAGGATGACCTTCGATGCCGCGACGGGCAAGGCGCTGACGCAAGACCAGCGCTGGTTCGTTCAGGTGCGCGACGAGGCGTTTGCGTCGCCGCCCGGCAACGATCCGCCGCAAAAGGAACTTGCCGACCGCCTGAAGTACCGCGATGCCTTTCTTGCGTCGCTGGTGCTCAAGCGGCGGCAGGGCTTCGAGGGAGACTGGGAGAACCTCGCGGGCGGCGTCTCGATCAAGCGGCAGCCCGATGGCAGCCTGTCGTTCGACGGCTCCGCGGCGCATCCGGAAAACGGCCGTTGGGTGTGCGATGTCCGGGGCACGGGCGCCATCAAGAACAAGGTGCTGGTCGTCGAGACCGCCGATGCCGAGGGCTGGACGCTGACGTTGTCGCGCAAGGGGTACGGCCTTGTGGTGTCGGAAATCCCGCCGGCGGGGGCGGCCGATGCCGCAGGCCGGCCGTACTGCGGTCTGAACGGCGCGCTGGGCGGCGTTTACTATCCCGTATCCCGGCCTTGATCGATCCCGCCCCGGCGCGTCTAGAATGGTTTCCAAATCGCAGTGAATACGCTCTTCTGTTGAAAGGACTGGCGTGACCATCCCGTATCTGCGCCGGCTGACCGCCGTCAGCCGAAGCCCGCAAGCCAACCGCCATCTTGCCTATCTGCTGACCTTCACCGCCGGCGCCGTCAACGCGGGCGGTTTCCTCGCGGTCCAGCAATACACCTCGCACATGTCCGGCATCGTGTCCATGATGGCGGATCACATGGCGCTCGGCGGAGTGATCGTGGTGCTGCAAGGCTTGGCGGCGCTCTTGTCGTTCATGGCCGGCGCCGCCAGCTCGGCCTTTCTGATCAACTTTGGCCGCAGGTCCCGGCTGGCCAGCGAATATGCGTTGCCCCTGCTGCTCGAGGCCGTGCTGCTGCTCGTCTTCGGTCTGTTGGGCGCCAATCTCGAAACGCTGCGCTGGTTCTACGTGCCCGGCACGGTGATGCTGCTGTGCTACATCATGGGCCTGCAAAACGCGATGATCACCAAGGTGTCGCGGTCCGAGATCCGCACCACGCATGTCACGGGCATGGTGACCGACATCGGCATCGAGCTTGGCAAGCTGTTTTACTGGAACGTCGCCAAAGGCGATCCGCAGACGATGCCGCGGGTGCTGGCCGACCGCGGCAAACTCACCGTCCTGAGCCTGATGGTGAGCCTGTTCTTCGTGGGCGGCGTGACCGGCGCGTATTCGTTCTACAACTTCGGTTTTGGATCGACCTGGCCGCTGGCGCTGTTGCTGATGCTGCTGGCCGCGGTGCCGATCCTGGACGACATCCGCAGCTTCATGCACCGCGCAAAGGGCGCCTAACGCTGCTGCTTCGGCTTGGCGGCAGTGGAATGGCGCAGGAACACCTGCAGCGCGGCAAGCGTTTCGGCATGCAGCCGTGCCAGGCGGGCGTCCTTGGCGGGTTCGGTGACGGCATAGCCCCTGGCATCCAGCGGATAAGGCGCTTTGAGCAACCGCGCCATGTCGATCTGATAGAAGCTCGCGCCGCCGTACGGCCGCTTGCCATCGATGTAGGGCATGGGCCAGAAGCGATCGCCTTCGCGCAGCACGGCCTGTAACGCCGGCCCCTCGGCTTCGCGCCAGTCGGCGGCGCGCAGCAGGATCAGGTGCGCATCGCGCAGTGCAAACGTGCCGTCCGCTCCCACGCCGCTTTCCGGAAAGTCGAAGGCCTCGCGCATTTCGGCCGGCACGTCATAACGGCCCGGCGACAGCTTGCCGATCGCGCGCACATAGCGCGGCACCAGCCGGCAGACTTCGGCCATCCTGCGCACCGCCAGGGCGTCGTCGGCGGTATCGAGCGTGCGGCGGACGATGGCCAGCGTATCGTCGCCGCCCAGCAGGGGCTGCTCGAAATCGATGGCGGGCGCCCCGGACTCGACCGGCATCCACTGCACGCGCAACAGGCGCATCAGCGCGGCGTGCTGCGCGGTGTAGGGCAAACCGTCTGCCGGCGCCGAAAACACGCCGCGGATGATGGCGTCTCGGCTGGGCGATGCCAGGGCGTGCAACGGTGCGGCGATCAGGCTGGCCAAGGTCAGGAGCAGGGGGCGGCGTTGCATGAGGCTCGGAGAAGTGAACGCGAGGGGACATAAGATACCCAAAAGCGCGGCGCGCGGGGAAAAGCGCGCTGGTGCCGGCCCGGGAATACAATCCAGCGATCGTCCTGCGCGCAACGTGTGCGACACGGATCCTTTGGAGGAGCAGACAAGTCATGGACGCGGAATTCTGGCTGGAACGGTGGCGCGAAGGGCGCACGCATTTTCATCAGACGCGGGTCACGCCGTTATTGCAGAAATATTGGCCGTCGCTGGACGTGCCAAAGGGCGGCAAGGTGCTCGTGCCGCTTTGCGGCAAGTCGCTGGACATGGTGTGGCTGGCCGCCCAAGGCCATCACGTGCTGGGCGCGGAATTGTCCAAGCTTGCCGTCGAGCAATTCTTTGACGAGAACGAGCTGCGGCCAGTGATTCACGATTCGGTGTACGGGACCCATTACGTGGCCGGCAACATCGAGATCGTCTGCGGCGACATTTTCAAGCTGGATGCCCAGGTGCTGTCGCATTGCGTGGGCGTCTATGACCGCGCGGCGCTCGTTGCGCTGCCCGACGCGATGCGTGCCGACTACGTGCGGCACGTCTACGGTCAGCTGTCGCCGTCTTACCGGGGACTGCTCATCACGCTGGACTATCCCCAAGAAGAGATGGCCGGCCCCCCGTTTTCCGTGGTGGACAGCGAGGTGCAGGCGATCTTTTCCGGCGTTTCGCCTGCGGTCATCATCGACCGCCGCGACATCCTCGACAAAGAGCCCAAGTTCCAGTCGGCGGGCGTAAGCCGCCTGGACACCGTGGTCTACCGGCTGGGCGTGCAGGCCTGACCCCGTGCGCCCCGGTAAAAGGCCCGTTCGATTCGAACGGGCCTTTTGCTAGGTCATGAGCCAGCCGCCGGCCACGTCCAGCACCTGACCGGTCACAAAACGGGCCTGATCTGACGCGAAGAACAGGCACGCGTCCGCCACTTCCTCGGGCGTGCCCAGCCGCCGCAGCGCGGTCACGGACGCCACCGCGTCATTGATTTCCTGCGGCACGCTTTTCAGCAAGGGCGTGCTGATGCGTCCCGGCGCCAGCGCATTCACCGTCACCTGGTGCTCGCCAAGCTCCGCCGCCCAGTGGCGCGTCAGCCCGATCAGACCGGCCTTGGTGGCCGCATAATGCGCCGCCACGATATCGCAATACGCCTTGCCGGCCACCGACGACATGTTGATGACGCGCCCCTGCCGCGCCTGCACCATGTGCGGCGTGGCCAGATGCGTCATGTAGAACACGCTGTTCAGGTTCACCGAGACGACGTTGTTCCACTCTGCCGGCGGCATTTCCCAGACCTTCAGCGCGCGGCCGTTGGTTTTGGGCGAGATGCCGACGTTGTTGACCAGGATGGTCGCGGGGCCCAGATCGCGCGTGATGCGATCATAGGCCGCCTGGCACTGATCGAAATGCGCGACGTCAGCCGGCACGAAGCACACGTCGTGGCCACGCGTCTTGAGTTCCTGCTCGTAAGCCTGGCCCGCCTGCGCGTTGAAGTCGACAAGACCGACACGACCGCCTTTGGCCAGGAACGCCTCGACGATGGCCGAGCCGATGCCTCCCACGGCGCCCGTGACGATGACGGTCTGGTTCGCAAAGCGTGCGCTCATGGCTTCACCTGCAGCATGATCTTGCCGATGTGCTTGCTGCTTTCCATCAGTTCGTGCGCGCGCGCGGCCTCGGCCAGCGGGAAGACTTCGTGGATCAGCGGCAGGCACTGTCCGGCCTCCATGAGCGGCAGCACCTTCTGTATCAGCGATTGCGCGATGGCGGCCTTGTCCTCGTCCGAGCGCGGGCGCAGGGTGGAGCCCGTGAACTGCAGGCGCTTGGTCATGATGGGCAGCGCGTCGATCTCGGCCTTGCTGCCTTCCAGGAAGGCGATCTGCACCAGCCGGCCGTTCAGCGCCAGCAGCCGCAGATTCTTGTTGATGTAGGCGCCGCCCACCATGTCCAGGATCACATCGACGCCGGCGTTGCCGGTGCCCTCGCGCACGGCGGACTCGAAGTCCGTGTCGCGGTACAGCACGGCATGATGCGCCCCGGCCTTGATGCACGCCTGCGCCTTTTGCGCGTTGCCCACGGTGGTCCAGACTTCGGCGCCGAACGCGCGCGCGAGCTGGATGGCGGTCAGGCCGATGCCGCTGGAGCCGCCGTGAACCAGGAACTTCTCGCCCTGCGCCAGGCGCGCCCGGTCGAACACGTTGGTCCAGACGGTGAAATAGTTCTCCGGAATGGCCGCGGCTGTCAGCAGGTCGATGCCGCGCGGCACCGGCAGGCAGTGCCGCTCGTCGGCCATGCAGAATTGCGCATAGCCGCCGCCCGGCGTCAGTGCGCAGACCTGGTCGCCCACCTTCCAGTCACGCGCCTGGGGCCCGGTCGCGACGATGGTGCCGGACACTTCCAGGCCAAGATACGGAGAAGCGCCCGGGGGCGGGGGATAGGATCCGGAGCGTTGCAACACGTCGGGGCGGTTCACGCCCGCGTAGGCGACTTCGATCAGCACCTGGCGTCCCGTGGGCGCTTCCATGTCGCGTTCGGCGACGCGCATGCAATCGGGCGCGCCGCCCTTGCCATGGTCGATGAATGTGCAGCGTTGTGACATGAGACGATGGTCCTTGGATTTCAGTGGCCCAGATAGGCCTTCTTGACGTGGGGATCGCTGAGCAGTTCGGCGCCGGTGCCCGTGCGCACGATCGCGCCGTTCTCAAGCACGTAGCCGCGATCGGCCAGGCGCAGTGTGCGAAACACGTTCTGCTCCACCAGCAGCACCGTGACGCCATGCGAGGTGACATCGCGGATGATGTCGAACATCTGCTGCACCAGCAGCGGCGACAGGCCCAGCGAAGGCTCGTCGAACACCAGCAGTTTCGGATCGGCCATCATGCCGCGCGCGATGGCGACCATCTGCTGTTCGCCGCCCGACAGCGATCCGGCGTACTGGCTCAGCCGTTCCTTCACGCGCGGGAAGATGCGCAGCACTTCCTCCAGCTTGCGCTCGACGATCGGGCGGGCCGCCCGCTTGTACGAGCCCATCAGCAGGTTGTCGCGCACCGTGAAGTGCGGAAAGAGCTGGCGCCCTTCGGGAATCATCGTGATCCCGGCATCCACGATGTCGTAGGGCTGGAGGTTAGTCAGATCCTGGCCTTCGAATTCCACCTTGCCCTGCGTGGCGGCGATCACCCCGCACAGCGTTTTGAGCGTGGTGGTCTTGCCCGCGCCATTGGCGCCAATCAGCGTGACGATCTCGCCCGCGTGCACCTCGAAATTCAAGCCGTTGAGCACCTGGCTCTTGCCATAGCCCGACGTCAGATTCGACACCTTAAGCATCCTGATACTCCTTGCCCAGATAGGCTTCGATGACGGCGGGATTCTCGACCACGTCCTTCGGGGCGCCGCTGACCAGCACGCCGCCTTCGTTCAGGACGATGATGCGGTCGGACAGCGCCATCGTCGCCTGCATCATGTGTTCGATCAGCAGCACCGAGACGCCGGAATCGCGGATGCGCCGGATCATCTGGATCGATTTCTCGATGTCCGTGGGATTCAGGCCCGCCATCACTTCATCCAGCAGCAGGATGCGCGGCTTGATCGCCAGGGCCCGCGCCACCTCCAGCCGCTTCATGCCGCCCACCGTGAGGCTGCGAGCCTCGGTGTTCAGGTACTTCACCAGGTCGGTCTGCTCGGCCACCTTCAGGGCGATTTGCTCGGCTTCGTCGCGGTCGGACGTGTGAATGAAGGCGCCCAGCATGATGTTCTCCAGCACCGTCAATCCCGTGAACGGTTTGGCGATCTGGAACGTGCGGCCCAAGCCCTTGTGCGCAAAGGCGTCGGGTGTCTTGCAGCTGACCCAGTTGCCTTGCTCGTCGCGCATCGTGATGTCGCCCTTGTCCGGCGACAGAAAGCCCGACAGCAGGTTGAACACCGTCGTCTTGCCGGCGCCGTTGGGACCGATCATGCCCAGGATCTCGTGCTGGTTGAGGGTCAGCGACACGTCGTTGGTGGCGCGCAGGCCGCCAAAGCTCTTGAACAGGCCCTCCGCTTTCAGCACAGGCTGCTCGCTGCGCGTGGCGTTGCGGATGCGGATCTCGTCGGCGAGCTTGCGCTTGGCCGGGGGCGTGCCCAGGTACGGCAGGCGCGCCAGCATGCGCTCGATGAAGGGCCCGAACGCGCCGGCCAGACCGCGCGGAATCGTCAGCACCACCGCCACCAGGATCAGGCCGTAGATCAACCCGTGCATGCCGTTGCCCACGCTGCTGAGCCAGCCGCGCGCCAGTTCCGCAATGGGCAGCACCAGGAAAGTGCCCGCGATGGGACCGGACACGGTGCCCAGTCCGCCGATCAGCGCAAACATCGCGACCTGGATGGACAGCTCGAGCGAGAACGCGGAGCTGGGGTCGACGAAGGTCAGATACGTGATGTGGAAGGTGCCGATGATGCTGGTCAGCACGGCCGACACGACGGCGGCGATGATCTTCACGCGCACGGTGTGGATGCCAACCGCAAGCGCCGCATCCTCGCGTTCGCGGATTGCGATCAGGTAATGCCCGATGCGTGACTTGCGGATGTACCACGAGACCCAGGTCACCAGCACGAACAGGCCGAACGCGATGATGACGTAGTTGATCTTCTCGCGAAACACGATCCAGGCCCAGCCGATGTTCAAGGGCAGGCTGATGCCGCTGGAACCACCCGTCCAGCTTTCCTCGTGGATGACCAGGAGGCGCACGACTTCCAGGATGGCGATGGTCGCCAGCGCAAAGAAGGGACCCCGCAGGCGCAGCGTGGGATAGCTGATCAGGATGGCGACGGCGGCGGAAATGGCCGCGCCCGCAAACATGCCTATCCACGGCGAGATGCCGAAGTTCTGCGTCAGCAGCGTGGCCGTGTAGCCGCCGATGCCATAGAACACCGCGTGGCCAAGGGACAACTGGCCGGCATAGCCGCCCACGATGTTCCAGGCAACCGACAGCGCGGAAAACACGAACAGCAGGACAAAGAGGTTGGTCCAGAAGGGCGTGCCCATGACGACGGGCACGAGGAACATCGTGATCAGCAGAATGAGGCTGACGTAGGCTTTGGGATGTCGAAAGTCGGGAAACACGTCTTGCTCCTTGTTGTTCTGGTCACTCTGTGCCGATGCCGAACAGACCGTTCGGCTTCAGGACAAGGATCAAGAGGAAGATCCCGAAATAGACGACTTCCTTCAGGTCGGGCGCGATGTAGAAGCCCGCCAGCGTGTCGACGATGCCGATGATCATGGAGCCGGCGACCGCGCCGTACAGGCTGCCCAGGCCGCCCAGAACCACGATGACGAACGCGGTCAGCACGAAGTACGTGCCCACCGTCGGGAACACCGGATATTGCGGCGCGAGCAGACCCGCGGCGATGCCCACGAATGCGGTGCCCAGGCCAAAGGCGATGGCGTACACGTTGTTGACGTTCACGCCCATCAGCGTGGCGGCATAGCGGTGCTGCGCCACGGCGCGCAGCGCGCGGCCAAGATAGGTGCGGTGCATGAACAGGTGCAGCAGCACGGCCAGGGTCAGGCCGATGACGAAGGTGACGAGCTGGCCGGTGACCATCGAGAACGGGCCGACGTCGATGGCATTGGTGCCCAGCTCCACCGGCGCGCGGTACACGTTGGCCCCGAAAATCACGAGCGCCAGATTCAGCAGGATGGTGGACACCCCCACCGTGGCGAAGATCTGGATGTGCTGGTCGGCATGCAGCAACGGCTGGATGATGCCCTTCTGCGTCAGCGCGCCCAGCGCGAACAGGATCACGGCAACAGGAATCAGGCCGGCGTAGGGGTGGATGCCGAACTGCGCCGCGATCAGATAGACCATGTACATGCCGATCATCAGGAACTCGCCGTGCGCGAAGTTCACGACGCGCACGACGCCGAAGATGAGTGTCAGCCCCAGGCTGATGATCGTGTATGCGCCGCCCAGCAACAGGCCATTGATGACCAGTTGAATGAATAATTCCATTGTGCAACCTCTAAGTGCGGGAGGCGCCCCGTCCCCGTCCCGCAGCGTCCAGGGACGGGGCGCTCGAACCCCGGGTAATGCCGGACGCGCACCGGGGCTGCAAGCCCTCGGCGTCCGGCCGCTGGCATCGCGCTTTATTTCTTGAAGATGGGCTTGCCGAGAGCGAGGTTGTCAGGACCGATGGTGACGAGCTTGCCGTCCTGCCACTGCATCACGTAGAAGGTGGACGCGTTGTTCTGTCCGTCTTCGCCGAAGTCGAACCCCCAGCCATTGGCCGTCTGGCCCGCGGGCTTCTTGTAGGCCAGCACCGCGGCGCGGATCTTGTCCTTGTCGGTCGACTTGGCGTTGCCGATCGCTTCAAAGAAGGCCTTGGCGCCGACGTAGTTGGTCAGGCTGTGACCGGATTGCGGATCGCTCTTGTACGTGTCCTTGTAGGCCTTCAGGAATTTGTCCAGCCCCGGCGCGCCGGCCGGATTGATGGATGCTTGCGGGAAGTCCAGGTCGAACACGCCGTTCATGTCGGCGCCCACGGCCTTGGCGGTGTCGGCAAGCGAATAGCCGCCGCCCGCGCCGATCACGACCTTGGGCTTGAAGCCCGCCGCACGCGCCTGGCTGAAGAACAGGATGGCGTCGTTCTGGTAGGCCGTCTGCAGCACCACGTCGGCCTTGGCGCCCTTCAGGCGCAAGATCAGCGAAGACAGGTCAACGGTCTTGGCTGAGTAGGGCAGAACTTCGACGACGTTGTAGCCAAGTTCCTGCGCGCGTTTCTTTTCGGTGGCCGCCACGTCGGTCCCATACGGGCCGTCTTCGTGGATGATGCCAATCTTGATGTCCTTGGGGTTCAGGCCCATGCCGGGCGCGATGGTCTCGTGCAGCGCATTCACGACCGACACGCCGTACAGCGCGGTGTTGGGATTGCTGCGGAACAGGTACTTGTAGCCGCGCGTGGTGATCTTGTGCGCGGTGGCGCCCAACTCGAAGTAGGGCACGCCGGCCAGCTCGGTCACGGGCGAGGCGGCGTACGAAATGCCCGACGCGTAGCTGCCGAAGACGCCGACCACGTTGGCCGAGATCAGACGCTTGGTTTCCGACACGGCCTGCGTGGGATCCACGGCGTCGGCCTTGATGATTTCGATCTTTTCGCCGTTCACTCCCCCCGCGGCGTTGATCTCGTTCACGGCCAGTTCCAGTCCGCGATAGCTTTCCTGTCCAAGCAGCGCAAGCGCGCCGCTGAACGGGAACAGGGCGCCTACCTTCATGTCGGCCGCTGCGGTGCCGCTTGCCAGCGCGCCGCACACACCCAGCGCCAAAACAATTTTGTTGAACTTGAACACTGTCTACGCTCCTTTGTCGGTATGGGATGCGGACTGGATCCTGAGGTCCGTCCGTCTTTTGCTATATATGATATATGTGCCGGCGGGGCGTGAAACCCTCGCCTTGGATTCTAGTGGCGGTCGCTGCATGCCGAATCAGGGAATTCCCTGAAACCGCATGAATAAAGCCTCAGCGGCCGATATACAAGAAAAAACCACACTTGATTCCGTCTGGCGGACCACGCCTTTTGCACGAGGTGAGGGCCGCTTGGCGGATCACAGCATAGCCGGTTTTATCATATATCGTATATGATGATTCGCGCTCATAAGAACGATCCGAGGAGACAAGAGCATGTTCGAGGAAGTCGATTTCAACGGCAAGAAAGTGCTTATCACCGCCGGCGCCGATGGGCTGGGTCTGGAAATGGCCAAGGTCTTTCATCGTGCCGGCGCCACCGTGTTCGTGTGCGATGTCAATGAAGCGCGGTTGGCAGCCTTGCCCACCGAATTGCCCGGCGTGCACGTGGCGCATGCCGATGTGTCTGACGAGGCCAGCGTCGAGCAGCTCTTCGCGGCGGTCCGCCAGACGCTGGGCGGCCTGGACATCCTGATCAACAACGCCGGCGTCGCCGGTCCCACGGGCTTTGTGGAAACGCTTTCCAAAGCGGACTGGGATCGCACCCTTGCCGTCAACATCACGGGCCAGTTCCTGTGCGCGCGCCAGGCCATTGCGCTGCTCAAGGAGTCGAAGGCGGGCGTGATGATCAATCTGTCGTCGGCGGCCGGGCACCTCGGGTTCGCCGGCCGGTCGGTGTATTCGGCCTCCAAGTGGGCGGTGATCGGTTTCACCAAGTCGCTCGCCATCGAACTGGGTCCCCATAACATCCGCGTCAACGCCATTCTGCCCGGCGCGGTCGAAGGTCCCCGCATTCGCGCGGTGATCGCCGCCAAGGCCGACACGCTGGGCCGGCCGGTTCAAGAGATCGCGGCCCAATACGAAAACCAGGCCGTGCTTGGCCGCATGGTCACCGCGCGCGATATCGCCATCATGGTCCTGTTCAACGCCAGCGAGGCCGCCCGCAGCGTCACCGGGCAGGCCATCGTGGTGGACGGCTTCACGCAGAAGCTCTACTGATGGGCACGGAAAACGCCGTGCGGCGCGCCGCCATCATTGGAACGGGATTGATCGGGCAGGGGTGGGCCATTGTCTTTGCGCGCATGGGCTGGGAAGTGCGGCTTCACGACGTCAATGCCGCCATGCTCGCCGAGGCGCGCACCCTGATCCTGCAGCAGCTGCGCGTGCTGCAAGCGCAGGGCTTGCTGGACGACGCCGATGCCATCGTCGATCGTGTGCAGGTGTCTTCCAGCCTGCAGGAAGCCCTGGCCGGCGCCAGCTACGTCCAGGAGAACTCACCGGAAAACGTGGAGATCAAGCGTGCGCTCTTTTCCGAACTGGATGCCTTGGCCGAACCGCACGCCATCATCGGCAGTTCCACGTCCAGCATCCCGGCAAGCCAGTTCACCGAGCATCTTGCCGGCAGGCGCCGGTGCCTGGTCGCTCATCCCGTCAATCCGCCTTATCTGATTCCTGTGGTCGAACTGTGTCCGGCGCCCTGGACCAGTCCTGAAGCGTTGGCGGGTGCGCGCGAAATCATGACGGGCATCGGCCAGAAGCCCGTGCTTGTGCGGCGCGAAATCGAAGGCTTCATCCTGAACCGCCTGCAGGGCGCGTTGCTGCAAGAGGCCTTCCGTCTTGCAAGCCAGGGCATCGCCAGCGCGCAAGACATCGACACCACGGTCAAGGACGGACTTGGCCTGCGCTGGTCCTTCATGGGCCCCTTTGAAACCATCGATCTGAATGCGCCGGGCGGCATCGCGGATTACTGCCGGCGTTACGGCGGCCTGTACCAATCCATCGGGGCCACGCAAGGCGACTGCGTGGCCTGGGAAGGCGCGCTGGTCGACTCACTGTCCGACGAGCGGCGCGCCTTGCTGCCCGAAGAGGATCTTGCCGCTCGCCGCTTCTGGCGTGACGAAAAGCTGATGCGCCTCATGCGTCACAAACAATGCAACGGAGACAACAATGGCTAAGCCCAAATCGAAAGTCGTCATCACCTGCGCCGTGACGGGCGCCATCCACACGCCTAGCATGTCGCCGCATCTGCCGGTCACGGCCGACGAGATCGCCGAGGCCGCCATTGGCGCCGCCAAGGCCGGCGCTGCAGTGCTGCACCTGCATGCGCGCGATCCCCAGACCGGCAAGCCTTCCCAGGATCCGGCGCTGTTCAAGCCCTTCCTGGAACGCATCAAGCGCGAGACCGACGCCATCATCAACATCACCACGGGCGGCAGCCCGCATATGACGGTAGAAGAGCGCATGCGGCCCGCCACCACGTTCCAGCCGGAGCTGGCGTCGTTGAACATGGGTTCCATGAATTTCGGCCTCTTTCCCATGCTGGACCGCTTCTCGGAGTTCAAGCACAACTGGGAGCGCGAGCATCTGGAAAACAGCCGCTCGCTGATCTTTCGCAACACGTACCAGGACATCGAATCCATCCTGACGCAGGGCAACGCCAACGGCACGCGGTTCGAATTCGAGTGCTATGACATCAGCCATCTCTACAACCTGGCCCATTTCGTGGACCGCGGTCTGGTCAAGTCTCCGCCTTTCATCCAGTCCGTGTTTGGCATCCTGGGCGGCATCGGTCCGCATCCGGAAGACCTGATGCACATGAAACGCACGGCGGACCGCCTGTTTGGCAACGACTACGAGTGGTCGATCCTGGGCGCCGGACGCAACCAGATGCCCTTGGCGACCATCGGCGCAGCCATGGGCTCGAACGTGCGGGTGGGGCTGGAGGATTCGCTATGGATCGGGCCGGGTCAGCTGGCCGAATCCAACCGCGTTCAGGTCGAACGCATTCGCGGCATTCTCGAAGCCTTGAACCTCGATGTCGCCACGCCGGACGAGGCGCGGGCCAAGCTGGGATTGAAAGGAAAGGACAACGTCGCGTTCTGACCGGGCAAGCGGCGCGGGTCGGCGCTCAGCGCCGCCCGCTTTCTTGCGCTAAGCCCGATCAGGCGTGGCGCCGCAAGGCCTCAGCCAGCGTGCTCACATCCAGCGTGCGATCAAAGTTGGCGGCATGCCTGGCTTTCAGGCTGAGGTCCGCGGCCAACGTCAATTCCGCGTCGGTCGGCTGGCCGGGCGCGCCGAGTTCGCGCAGCGTGGTCGGCAGGCCGACCTGGGCGTACCACTGTTGCAGATCGGCCAACATCCCATCGCCGCGGCTTTCCAGGTCCAGCTGCACCAGCAGGCCCACCGCGACCTGCAGGCCATGCAGCGCCGTCGCGATGCCGTTGATCTTAGGCAGCCCGCGCGTCAGGGCGTGGGCAATGGACAGGCCGCCGCTTTCGAAACCGAGACCGCTCATGAGGATCATCGCTTCCACCACGCGCTCGAATGCGGGCGTGGGCTGGCCGGTTCCCGCCACGGCCACGGCGTCAGCGCCGTCCGCCATCAGCGTGCGCAGGCAGCCGTCCGCAATGAGCTGGGCCGTGAGCAGCGGCGCCGCGTCATACATGTTCTTGCCGCCATTGCGCTGGCATTGCTCGGCTTCGAACTTCTTGGAAATCGCATCGCCCAGTCCGGCGCGAAAGAAATGCACCGGCGCGGTCGCGATGATCGCGGTGTCGACCAGCACGATGGTGGGATTGAACAGCATGTGCTCGACGGCAAGGAGATTGTGATGCGCGTCGTAAAGCACGTAGTTCTTGCTGGTGGGCGCGTCGTTGGACGCCACCGTGGGAACGGTGATCAGGTGGCAGTGGGACGACTTCGCAACGGCCTTGCCCGCATCCAGCGACTTGCCGCCGCCCACCGCAATGACCATGTCGATGCCCGCGGGTGCGGCCTGGGCGCGCAAGCCGTCAATGACCTCGGGCGTCAGGTCGCCCTCCACGATCAGCGGCACAAGCGTCACGCCGTGCCCGGCGCACACCGCCTCGATTCTTGGACCCAGCACGCCATGGACGTAGCTGTCGATGACGAGCGCGGCGCGTCTTCCGAACAGCGCCGCATATTGTCCCAACGTTTCCAGGGCGCCCGATCCCTGGATGTAGCGGCTGGGTGCTCCAAAAATCTTCAGCATGGCGTCTTCCTATTTGCGGGCCCCGGGGGGGCGGTAGTCGAGTTCTTTTTCCCGTTCGACCAGCCAGTCGATCATGATCTTTCCGCCCCATACCAGGTCGGCCTGAATCGCTTCCCGCGCCGCTTCCGAATCGCGCGCCTCAAGGGCCTCGATCACGGCCTCGTGGCGGTGTTCGTTCTGCGAGTAATCCAGCCCCGCCGTCTTGACGTGAAACACCTTGAGGATGGGGCCGGTGATGACCCAGAACGACTCGACCGTGTTGCGCAGGATGGGCTTGTTGCTGGCTTCCAGGATGGCGAAGTGGAACTTTCGGTTCAGGTAGCTGGCGCGTTTGGGATCGGTGGAGGTGCACGAGATGAAATCGCGCTGCAGCGCGATCAGGTTGTCGAGCTGCTTGCGCGTGATGTGCTGCGCGGCTTCGGCGGCGCCCATGCCTTCCAGGTGAAAGCGGATCTGCTGGATCTCGCGCAGCTTTTCCGAGTTGACGTACGGAACATACACCGCGGTGGCCGCCTGCATCTCCAGGCCTTGCTCGCTGATCAGCCGGAAGATGGCTTCGCGAACCGGCGTGATGGACACGCCCATTTCCTGTGCCAGTTCGCCAATGATCAGGCGTTCGCCAGGTTCGTACTGCCCGTTGATCAGGGCATTGCGGATTTCGTTGTAGACCCTGACGGAAAGGTTCTCTTTTTTGACCGGTTTGAGGCTGGGCATGGCGTTTCTGGCTTGCTGTATAGGGGATGCGGGACGAACCCAGGAGCGATTCTAGCCCGGCATAGCCAATTCGAGCGCAATGGGTATATTATATATCATATATCCATACAACAAGAGGAGGCGCGATGCGCAAGGAGCAGGGGACCCCTACCGCGGGGGAAATCGCGATGCTGCGGGAAAAGGCCCGCCATATCAGGCTTGAGACGATCCGCCTCATTGAAATTGCCAAGGTCGGTCATTACAGCTCCGTGTTCTCGTGCGCCGAGATATTCGCGGCGCTCTACTACGATGTGATGCGCCTGCGACAAGGCGAGCCGCAATGGCCGGATCGCGATCGCTTCCTCATGGGCAAGGGCCACGCCGCGGTGGGCTTGTTCCCGGTGCTGGCCGATCTTGGCTTCATCGACCGTGAGCTGCTCGACGGCTACACGCGGCTGGGCAGTCCCCTGGGCGATCACCCCGACATGAGCAAGGTGCCCGGCGTGGACTTCAGCTCCGGTTCCATCGGCCACGCCTTGTCCAACGGCGTGGGCATGGCGGTGGGCGGGCGCATGAACGGACGCGGCTTCAACGTATTCGTGATGCTGGGCGATGGCGAAATGCAGGAAGGGCAGGTCTGGGAAGCCGCGCTCTTCGCGGCGCACAATCGATTGTCCCGCCTGATTGCTATCGTCGATCGCAACGGCTATCAGCTCGACGGCAAGGTCGACGACGTCATGGGCGTGGAATCGCTGAAGGAGAAATGGCAGGCGTTCGGCTGGGAGGTCCACGAGGTCGACGGCCACAATCTTGCCGACCTGACGGCGTTGCTGCGCCGCCTGCGCGACGACGACTCGCGCGCCCGGCCGGCCTGCGTGATCGCCCGCACCGTCAAGGGCAAGGGCGTGACCTACATGGAAACCGAACCGGGCTGGCACCTGGGCTACCTGGCTCCTCAAGATGCGCAAAGCGCTGTCGAAGAAATCCTCTCCCGCGAGATCTGAATGGCACAGGCACAAGTCCTCTCTCCCGATTCCTGGCAGTACCGCGCCCTCAATGCGGTAAACCCCGGACTGTCTTATCTTTCTGACGCGCTGATCGATCTGGCGAAGGCGGGGCATCCGGTCGTGGCCGGGTCGGCCGACCTGCAGTACTCGAACGGCTTGAACCGTTTCGCCCAGGCCTACCCCGATCGCTATGTGCAGTTCGGCATCTCCGAGCAGAACATGGTGTCGGCGGCGGCCGGGCTTGCGACGACCGGCATGATGCCGTTCGTCGCCACCTTTGCCTCGTTCCTCGGCCTGTTGTGCTGCGAGCAGATCCGGATGGATGTCGCCTACACCCGGCTGCCGGTGCGCCTGATAGGCCATCACACCGGGATCAGCCTGGGCTTCTATGGCACGTCCCACCACGCCACCGAAGACATCTCCACCATGCGCGCGCTTGCGGGACTGACGGTGGTGTCGCCTGCCGACGGGCCGCAACTTGCGTCCGCCATCAAGGCGTCCGCGGACTGGCCCGAGCCCATCTACTTCCGTATCGGACGCGGACGCGATCCGCAGGTCTATGAAGACGGCACGCCGTTCCAGTTTGGCCGGGCGATTGTCCACGATGTTGGTAGCGACCTGACGCTGATCGCGTGCGGCATCACGCTGCACGGCGCGCTGGCCGCCGCCCGGCAGTTGCATGAAGAGGGCCTGTCGGTAGGCGTGATCGACATGCCCACGATCAAGCCGCTGGACCGCGACGCCATCCTGAAGGCTGCGGGCCAATCCCGGCTGATGATGACGGTCGAAGAGCACAATGTGCTGGGCGGCCTCGGATCGGCGGTCGCCGAGGTGCTGGCCGACGCAGGCACCGGTACCCGGCTGCGCCGTCATGGCATCTATGACGAATACAGCCTCATTGCGCCGCCCACCACCCTGTACGCCCATTACAAGCTCGACGCCGAAGGCATTGCCGGCGTCGCGCGGGAATTCATCAAGCTTTGATCCGGAGACACCCATGAACGAAATCAGCGGCAACACGCGCCTGTTCGGCATCCTGGCCGACCCCATTCACCATGTGAAGACGCCGCAGCGCATGAACGAGCATTTCGCCAAGATCGGCTATGACGGGGTTTGCGTGCCGTTTCACGCGCGGCCGGACAACCTTGCTGCCGTGGTTGAAGGCCTGCGCCGGCTGGAAAACCTGGGAGGCGTGATCGTCACGGTGCCGCACAAGACGGCCATCCTGGAATTGGCCGACGACGCCACGCCTGTCGCGCGCAAGATCGGCGCGGCCAACGTCCTGCGGCGCGAGGCCGATGGGCGTCTGGTGGCCCATATGCTGGACGGCGAAGGTTTTGTCCGTGGTCTGCGCAGTTGCGGCGTCTCGCCGGAAGGCAAGAGCGTCTATCTGGCCGGCGCGGGCGGCGCGGCCAACGCGATCGGCTTTGCACTCGTGCAGGCTGGCGTGTCGCGCCTGACCATCGCCAACCGCACGCCGGCCAAGGCCGAGGACCTCAAGGCCCGCATCCTGTCGCTGCATCCGGACGCGCAGATCTCAGTGGGCAACGCCGATTCGTCCGGCCATGACCTGGTCGTCAACGGCACGTCGTTGGGCATGAAGGAAGGCGATCCGCTGCCGCTGGACGCCAGCCGCCTGACGGCGGATCAACTGGTCTGCGAGGTCATCATGCAGCCCAAGGACACCGCGTTGCTCGTCGCGGCGCAGGCGCGCGGCTGCAAGGTCCATTACGGCGCGCCGATGCTGGCCTGCCAGATCGAATTGATGGTGGAAACGCTGGGCGTGACGGCCGCGCGCTAGGCGCGCGGCGCATATCCGGAACCCGGTGGAAAAAGATGGGCGACTACGATTTCATCATCGCGGGCGGCGGAACGGCCGGCTGCATCCTGGCCAACCGCCTCAGTGCGGATGGCAGGTATCGCGTACTGCTGCTGGAAGCCGGCCACGAGGCGCGCAGCATGTGGATTCCGATTCCAGCGGGCTTTTCCAAGCTGCTGGTCGATCCGCAATACAACTGGCGCTTTGCGACCGAGCCCGAGGACAACGTCCACGGCCGGGTCATCGCCGTGCCGCGCGGCAAGGGCTTGGGCGGATCGACGCTCATCAACGGCATGATCTACGTGCGCGGCCAGCCCCAGGATTACGACGGCTGGGTGGCGGCCGGCGCGGCAGGTTGGGGCCGCGACGTGGCCGATCGCATCTACCGCAAGATCGAGAACTACGCGCCGGGGGGCGAGCACCGCGGCAAGGACGGGCCGATGCACCTCGAAGAGGTCGCCGAGCGCTTTCCCGTGTCGAATGCCTTCCTGCAGGCCGCGCGCGAAGACGGCCAGCCGTTCAACCCGGATTACAACAGCGGCGACCAGGAAGGCGTGGGCTATTACCAGGTGCTCCAGCACCGTGGCCGGCGCTGGAGCGTCGTGGACGGCTACCTGAAACCGGCGGCCGGCCGGCGCAATCTCAGCGTCGAATGCGGCGCCCATGTCACGAGGCTGGTATTCGAAGGAAAGCGCTGCGTCGGCGTGGCCTATCGCAAGAACGGGCAAGAGCACATGGTGCGCGCGCGCCGCGAAACGTTGCTCTGCATGGGCGCGGTGCAGTCGCCGCAATTGCTCGAATTGTCCGGCGTGGGCAACCCGGCTCTGTTGAAGACGCATGGCATCGACCTCGTGCACGCGCAGCCGTCGGTGGGCGAAAACTACATCGACCACTTCGCCACGCGCATGAACTGGCGCGTCAAGAACACGGTGACCTTGAACGAGATGTCGCGCGGCTGGCGGCTGGCGCAGCAGGTGGCGCGCTATTACCTGAGCCGCAGAGGTATCCTGACGCTCGGCACGGGGTTGGTGCATGGCTTCGTGAAAAGCCGTCCCGGCCTGCCCACGCCGGACGTGCAGTTTTTCTTTGTGCACGCCAGTTACGCCAACGCGGCCGAACGCATTCTGGATCGCCACCCGGGTATGACCATCGGCGTGGCCCAGCTGCGTCCCGAGTCGGTCGGGTCCATTCACATCAAGTCGCCCGACCCCATGGCCGGACCTGCCATCCGGCCCAACTTCCTGTCCGCGCAGGTCGACCGCGATAGCCTGGTGGGCGGCATGCAGGTGGCCCGGCGCATCGTGGGCCGGCCCGCCATGCAGCGCTATGTGCAAGCGGAAATCAGCCCGGGGCCGGATGTGGACGCCGACGACGAATGGCTGGATTTCGCCCGGCGCAACGGTCAGACCATCTATCACCCCATCGGCACCTGCCGCATGGGGACGGATGCGGCGGCCGTCACCGACGTGCGTTTGCGGGTCAATGGGCTGACGGGCCTGCGCGTAGTGGATGCGTCGGTCATGCCGAAAATGGTTTCCGGCAACACGCAGGCCGCTGTCATGATGGTGGCCGAACGCGGCGCCGAATTGATTCTCGAAGAGGCGGCGCAGGGGTAAGCACACGCCCCTCCCACGAAAACGCGCAGGCCCGCCGTCTGCGCGTTTTTTTATCGCCGCGTTTTTTCGCGTCTGCGGCATGCGTCTTGCTAACAGCCGGCTGCGGCTGCAGACTGCAGATTCGGCTGCGCCAACTGAAAGGAGACCGTATGACTTACGACCTTTGGTATTGGGATGGCATTCCCGGACGGGGAGAATTCGTGCGCCTGGCGCTTGAAGCGGGCGGCATTCCTTATCGGGAGCGGGCGCGTGATCCGGGCGCCGACGAAGGCACGTTGATCGAGGACATGCGATCCGCCCGCAAGCATCCGCCGTTTGCCCCGCCTTATCTGGTGGCCGGAAAAATGACGCTGGGGCAGACGGCCAACATCCTGCTTTTCCTTGGCGAGAAACATGGCCTTGCCCCTGAATCGCTCGAAGGACGATTGTGGGTAAACCAGCTGCAACTCACGATCGCCGACATGGTGGCCGAAGCGCACGACACCCATCACCCCATTTCCGCCAGCGATTATTACGAAGACCAGAAGGAAGAGGCTGCTCGTCGCGCCCGGGTTTTTCGCGAAGAGCGTATTCCGAAGTTTTTGGGATACTTCGAGCGGCTGCTGGACGGGACGGATGCCTGGCTGGCGGGTGGCGGCAAATGGACATATGTCGACCTGTCCTTGTATCACCTGGTCGACGGGCTGTTGTACGCCTTTCCCAAACGCATGGCCACGGTGGCGGCGGATTATCCCAATGTGTTTGCGCTGCACGAACGCGTGACCGCGCTGCCCGAATTGCAGGCGTATTTTGCAAGCGGACGCCGTCTTCCATTTGGCGAAGGGATTTTCCGTCGGTATCGCGAGCTGGATGCGGCTTGAATCCGGAATTACCCGGGTGTGCATCATGACGACGATTTGGATTTATTTTGGACCGATCCCAAAAAACGCGATGAGTCGTGATAATTTCTGGGATTAATAGTATCTATTAGATACACGTGTACCAGGCACGCCGGCAAACTCACCCCTGGAGGTCACCATGCTTTGGCATACTCTTGGCCGCTTCATCCGTGGATACCGCAGCACCGACAAAGCTGATCTGCTCGGACAAATCGACGCGATCCATAAATCGCAGGCGCTCATCACGACGTCGGTGGCGCAGGTCGAAGGCGGCGCGGTGCACGTCCAGTCAGCAGGAGGCACGATGGAGGGCATCGTCGCCTCATCGCGCCGCGTCACAGAAATCATGGGGCAGGTCGTTGAAGTGTCGCTCGCGCAATCGGCCAAGCTGGCCGGCGTCACCGAAGACCTGACCGAAACCCGCGTCGAGGCCACGGCACGTCTGCGCGCCGCGTGACGAGGCCGCGCCCGCGCGAAGCGGGTCCCGATTGCGCTATAAAGACGGCATTGCCGATCCTCCGTGGCCCGCGCGGGCAGTTTCCGCAGCGGGCCACGCCATTTGCTGCCGATGTCCATGACCGAATCCGAAGCCCTAGCACTTGCCACGCACCGCCACTACAAGGGCGGCCTGTATCGCTATGTGGGCACTGCCCGCCATTCCGAGACCGAGGAATCGATGGTGGTGTACGAACATCTTTGGCCGCACGCGCGCGGTCTGTGGGTGCGACCGGCCGAGCTGTTCTTTGGCAAGCTTGCCGACGGTTCGGATCGCTTCGCAGCGCTGCACCCCGCGGAGTAGGCCCGTGAGCTTTTTCTTTCGGCGCACGCCTTCGAGCGGCGCATCACCGGCACGCCCCTCCCGGCCGGCGGCCCGAGCTCAAGCCGCGGTCACGCAAGCCCTTGACGCGTTGGGCGGCCCGTTCATCGTGGCCGACCTTGAAACGACCGGCCTGTCCACCGCCAGTTGCGAAATCCTTGAATTCGCGGCGGTCAGGGTCGGCGAGGGCGGCGCCGTGGTGAACGAGTACACGCAGGTCGTGCGCACGTGCGGGCGCGTGCCCTCCTTCATTTCGCGCCTTACCGGCATCACGCAGGCCGAAGTCGATCGCGACGGCATACCGGTCGCGCAGGCCTTTTCTTCGTTCCTGGCGTTTGTCGAGGACCTGCCGGTGTTTTTCCACAATGCCTCGTTCGATCGGCGCTTCCTCAGCGCGGCGGCAGACCAGACGGGGATGCCTTTCTCGAACGCCACCCACTGCACGTTGGCGCTGGCGCGCCGCGCGTGGCCCGAGCTGACGTCGCACAAACTCGACATCCTTGCGCGGCACGTGGGCGCCTCGCAGCCCACTCACAGGGCGTTGGCCGACGTGCGCACGACGGTTGCGGTTGCGCTTGCGGCCAGCGCTCGCCTGGCCTCGGTGTAGCAAGGCGCCATTCCTGGGGGAGTTCTCATGCCAGACCTGGAAAAGATCCGGCTTGCCTTGCGCCAGTTCACGGCCGAACGCGAATGGCAGCAATTCCATTCGCCCAAGAATCTGGCCATGGCCCTGGCGGGCGAAACCGGCGAGCTGGTTTCGCTGTTTCAGTGGCTAAGCGAAGACGAGTCGCGAAATCTGCCTGCCGCCCGCCTTGCGGATGCCGCTGACGAGATCGCCGATGTGCAGATGTACCTGGTGGCGTTGGCGGATCAACTGGGCATCGATATCGCGCAGGCGGTAGCCGGCAAGATGGTGAAGAACGCCAGCAAGTACCCCGCCGACGCGTTCCGGCGCAGCGCGCGAAAATACGACGAGCCGCCGCAAGATTAGCGCCGGGCGGTGCTGCCGCCCGGCCCGCCGCAGAGGCGTTCAGATCACTTTCTGTTCGTGGTGCACCTGGGGCGGCTCGACGAAAAAGCCGCCCACCAGCTTGCGCCATTCCTGGAAATCGGGCGACTCGCGGAAATCCACCATGTGGTTTTCGACCGTTTCCCAGTCCACCACCAGCGTGTAACGCTGCGGCTGCTCGATGCTGCGGTACAGTTCCATGCCATGGCAACCCTTGGCGCGCAGAAAAAGCGGCTTCGCCTGAGTCACACCGGCTTCGAACAGCGCTTCCTGTCCTTCGCGGACGTGGATGCTGGCAATCTCCTGAATCATGGTTTTGTCTCCGATTGAAGGGGGAGGGGGGGCAAGGCCGGGAGTAGTATGGCCGAAATTTCCGCTTCCAGATTGATGAATCACCGAGCCGTTACCTTGACTCGTCTCATTTCCCTTCGCCTGCTCTGGTATGTGGGCGTCGGCATGATCGTATTGATGTCCCTGTTCCTGCATACCCAGTTCGCGGTCGACGTGCTGCTGTCGGCCATCGCCATTTACATCCCTCTGTCGATGCTGAGCCTGCCGCTGGTGGCGTGGTTGTGCCTGTCGCGCCGCCCGCGAGCCGTCGCGTCCGGGGTGCCGCCCGCTTGGCCCGCATATCTTGCCGGCGTCACCGGCATCGCCCTGCTGGCGACCTATCAAGTTGTCGCCAATCTGAATCTGGCCGAGTGCGGATTCCTGCTGGTCATGGTTGCCGTGGACCTGATGCTGGCGCGGCGCGAGACCGGCTGGTGGCTGCGCCTGGCGCAAGAGGGGGCTCGCCCTCTTGCGCGCTAGATATCATGCGCGAGCCGCCCGCGCGCACACCCATCCTTTGAGCTGACAGCCGCCCGGACGGCGGGTCTTCGCGCACGCTTGGCGTCATCCATACGCATGGCCGCATGGGCCCGGCGTCTCCTCTTTCAGGTTTGTGTAATTCGCGCGTCCATCCGCCAGAAAGACCCGGTCGTTCGTTTAACCGATACCGACCTGCCTAGGACGGCGCAATTATTCCGTACCAATACGAAAGTCCCACGCCCTGGCCCTGGACGGGCGCAGTACCTGGGGGAGTAACGGTCCGCGCCGGTCGGTCTCCGGCACCTGTGCATCCGTGCAGACGGATCAGGAGGAGCTCAAATGAAAAAGCTCGCAGCAGTCGCCGCGTTGTCATTGTTCGCCGCATCGGCTTACGCCACTGGCCCGGGCCAGGTCGGAGGTTCGGTAACCGGCCACGCCGGCGCCATCAACGGTACCGCGTCATCCATCTCCACCGGCAGTTCGGTGGTCGCCACCCAGATCAACGGCTACGGCTCATCGAGCCAGACGTCGTTCGGCAGCACGGGCGGCATCGCGGAGGTCGGCGGCACGTTCAGCCGCGACGGCACGCAAGTCGTCACCAGCACACGGCAATACGCCAATAGCGAGTCTTACGGGCATGTGTCGGGCAACGCGCCGATCATGGTCGGCGACAGCATCGCGAACGGCGGCGCCACATTCGGCAAGACGGAAACGAGCGCATCGGCGACGGGGACGTTCCATGCAGCGAACATCGGCGCTTTCGGGTCGATACACGGCATCGGCGCGGTGGGCCATGTCGGCGGGTTCAATCGCTGACCGAATTATCCGGACGGCTGCGGCCGTCCGGGCGAGGGGACATCATGAAGACCATAGTTCTAGCCATTTCCCTGTCGCTTGCCGCCATGTCGGCGGGGGCGCAGACCAGCACGTCCAGCTCCTCGACCTCGGCATCGTCCGGGTCGACCAATGCGGGCAACAACCAGGGCATCACGCTCAATTCCAGCAATAGCGGCACCAGCACGTTGCGCAGCGCGCCGCCGGTCGGCGGCCAGAGCTTCTACGGCTCGTTCTCGTCCGACAGCTGCATGGTGTCGGCGGGCGGCGGCGGTTCCGTCGTGGGATTCGGGATGAACGTTGCGATTCCGATCGAAGATCAAAAATGCAGTCTTCGCCGCAACTTCGAGCGCACGATGCAGGCGGCGGCGTCGACCAAGGACGCGGACCGCTCGCGGCGTCTGGAAACGGCAGCCATCGATATCCTGTGCCAGACCGACGACCGCACCAAGGCGGCATTGGTGGCGCAGGGACTGTGCACCAATCCGGCCTTGACGACGGCGGATCACCGGTTCGACAGCGGCGCGGTGGCGCAGGTCGCGCCGCAAACGCCCGTCCAGACCGCAGGCACCGTGCCCGTCGCGCCCCAGGCGCAGGCGCCGCAAGGCTACCCCGTGATGTCGGCTCGCAGCGCGGCATTTACCGCGCCGCCGCTCCGCAATCCCCGCCTGGAGCGGCAGCAGTTTGCCGACCTGTATTCGCCCGGCTGAGACGGCGGGGCCGAGGCCGGGCGGCCGTGCGGGCAATCAGGGTGAAGCGGGCGGGGCTACCGCGATCGGCGCAGGCGCCTGCGCGGGCTCCGGCGCCGCCGCAATCAGCATCGTCGGCGGCGACGACACTTCGAGCTTGGCCTCGTCCAGCCGCTTGAGCACCGTGAACAGCAGCGCGCTTCGCACGCCGTACGCCGCACGGGGCGAGGACACGTAGCCCCTCGCGTTGAAGATCAGGTGGCCAGCATCGATCCCGTCCAGGAATACGTTGGGCGCAGGCGACTCCAACACGTCCTCGTGATCGGCAAAGGCCTGCAGCATCAGTTCGCGCACCTTTTCGGCATCCGTCGACAGCGGCATGGGCAGCTTGATCTGCACCAGCCCAAGCGGGTTGGACCGCGTCACGTTGCGCACCGTCTTCGTCACGAATTCGGAATTGGGCACGATCACCGTGGACCGGTCGCCCATCTGGATCTCGGTGGCGCGCACGTTGATGCGCAGGATGTCGCCTTCCACGCCGCCGAGCGACACCCAGTCGCCCACCTTCACCGGCCGCTCGGCAAGCAGGATCAGGCCCGACACGAAATTCTGCACGACGGCCTGAAGGCCGAAACCGATACCCACCGACAGCGCGCTCGCAATCCACGCGACCCGTTCCAGACCGATCCCGGCGGCGGACAGCGACAACGCCACCGCCAGCACGAAACCGCCGTAGCCGAACAGCGTCGCGGCAGACAACTGCATGCCGGGATCCAGTTCGGTCGTGGGCAGGTAGCGGTTCGAGAGCCAGCGCTTGAGCATCTTGACGCTCAGCAACGACAGCGCCAGCACGATCAGCGCCTGCAGCACCGCGCCCGGGCGGATCTGTGCCTCACCGATGGCCAGACCTTTACGCAGCTGGTCAAAGCGCTGCACCAGATCCATCGGCGCCTCGCCGAACGGCGCCAGCACCAGAATGATGGCGAGCAGCGCGATCGCCACGCGGCCAAGGCCCGACAGCAGCACCGCGGCCTGATCGCGCATGCTGGGCCCTTCGCCTTCGCCACCCTCGCGGTGCGCCGTCCCCAACAGTGTGCTGAAACCGTCCTCGATCAGCGTGGAGGCCAAGTAGGCCGAGGCCAGCACGATCAGCACCCACAACACCTGCTTGACCAGGAAGCTGCCAAACGCCACGTAACCCGCCAGCAGGCTGGCAAGGCTGACGATCAGCACCGTCCAGATGGCGGCCAGCATCAGCGAGACCCACAGCGGGATCGGCGCTTCGCTGTCCTGCATGACCTGCCGGCGCAGGCGACGGCTGATCGCCAATACGGCAGCCAGCATCGCCATGCTCAGCACGCCCACGATGCCGGTCAGCGTAATGGTCGTCGTCAGGCTGGCGTCGAGCAGCACAGGCAGCCTTTCGGCGAGCCAGATCAGGACCACCAGCACGCCCAGCGTGCCGGGGAGCCAGCGCAGGCGGTTCGCCACGATGTCGCTGACCGGCGGCAGGCGCCAGGAAGGACGTTTGGTCGACAGCAGCGCGAAGCCCAGCCCCGACACGAACCCGCCAAAACACACGGTCGCCACCAGGTTGGTCAGGAGTGACGCGGTGCGGTCCGAAAGTTGCGACCGCCAGTCCAGGCCGGCCTGGATCAGCAAGGCGATCACGCCGGGCGTCGCGACCGACAGCGCGACGAGGGCCACGGCCAGGAAAGAACGGCGCAACCGGCCAGGCGGCACGCGCGTTGCCGTCAACTGCAGCAAGTAACGGCCAACCCAGACGCGCAGTGCAATCGCCAGACCGGCGACAACGGCGAGCAGCAGCCAGCCCCACTTGGGCGTTTGTCCGACGGCGGTGGTGAGGTCATCGCGCAGGGCTTCCAGCCGCTCCAGATCCCGGGGGAATTCCTGGCGGAATTCGGTCCAGAACTGGCCAGACAGGAAGGAATCGCGACGCTCGCCCAGGCGCGCCTGGAACTGCTTGCGCCGCTGGGCCGATATCTGTTCGGCGGTCTGTCCGGCGTCTACCGACAGTAGCCGCGCCAGCTTGAGTTGCGCGTCCAGGGCGCGGCTGTTTTTCTCAAGCTGCGTGCGCTGTGCCGCCACATCGGGCGCTTCCTTGGCGCCGTCCGGCGGCGTGCCCAGTTCGCTCAGGCGCGCCGTCACGCTGGCCAGCTGCGGCGTCAGCGCCTCCGTGGCGGCATCCGCTTTCGATTGAATATCCAGCGCTTCGCCACGCTGTTTGAGCAGCACGGCGTCGTCCGTTTGGTCGGGGATCTGCTTGCGGATCTCGTCGATCTGTTTACGCGCCGCGGCCAACACGGCTTCGGTGTCGGCTGGGGTGGCGGGCGGCGCCGCAAAGGCGGGCAGCAAGCTGAACACCAGCAGCAGCGCGGCAAGCAGCGCCGCCAGGTTGGGCGCGCGAACGAGGCGGGCGCGCATGAGCAGAGGGTACGTGGTGGGGATCATGTTCTTAGGGCGAGTTGCTCGCGTCGAGGCGGCAGCATAACAAGCCGCCCGGCTGCCCGTTGCAACAAAAATGCTGTTGCGTCCCTAAATTCCAGAGTTCACGCCTGCGCGGTGAATATCGCCGTTGGCGGGCATAAAAACGGGGCCGGGTTTGGGGCGCTTGGGCGTCGCCCGCGGGCGGCCATGGCCCCCTGGCAACCCCTGTTTACGAGCCGAACGTTTGGATTCAACTCCCAGAGCCGTGGGGGGCGCGCGCCGCCCGGCTCCGAGGCTTGCCCAGCACGGCATCGCACACCTCCAGCCAGGCGCGGGCGGCGAACGACAGATAGCCGGATTGCAGCCAGATATGCCCAACTTCCCACTGCATGCCGGACTTCGCCAGCTTGGCGGTGCTAAGGCCCCGCGTCTTCATCCGCTGCATCAGGGGTTCGGGAAGCAGGGCCACCCCCAGCCCTGCCGACGCCATCGCCACCAGGAAATCCCAGTGAGCGCTCTGCGCCGCGATGCTGGGCTGCAGTCCCGCATCGGCAAACGCCTGGCGCAACCGCCGGGTGATCGCGAAGTCGTCGGTGGGAATCAGCAGCCGCGCGTCGCGCAACGCGCTCAGCGGCAACGAGGTTTTTCCGGACCAGGGCGCGTCGGGCGGTCCAATCACCCAAATCGGATAGCTGCCAAACGCTTGTGCAACCAGGCCGCCGTCGGGGGCGACCGGCAGGATGGTGGCTCCGACCTCCAGTTCGCCGCTGGCCACCAGGCCTTCCACGGCCTGGCCGGTCCCTTCGCGAAGTGTCAGATGAATGCCGGGATGCAATTCACGAAACCGCTTGACCACCGGCGTGAACAGCAGATTGATCATCGGGGGAATGCCCACCTCCAGCGCGCCGCGCCTCAGGTCCGCGGTTTGCCGCAGTTCTTCCGACAGCTGGCGCATGGTCTCCAGCACCTGCAGACCGCGCTGGTACATGACCCGGCCTGTATCGGTGGGGCGGGCCGTATGCCCATCGCGAATCAGTAGCGGCGTGCCGGCTTCTTCTTCCAGCTGCCGGATCATCTTGCTCACCGTGGACTGCGTGACGAACAGCGCCTTCGCTGCCTGCGTGAAGCTGGCATGGCGGACGGTTTCCACGAAATACCGCAAAGCGCGCACGTCCATGGGAAAGCTGGCCCCTTCGCGCGATGCGCGACAAAAACGCAAATGATGAAAAAAACGACTGAATGGGATGATTTTAAGTCATTACGAGATTTCCGCCCGCGTTCCTATACTGCCGAAAAATCGTTCCATCGCCCGCATCCGCGGCCCTTGGAACCTCGGGAAACGCCGCGTCAGACGGTGCCCGGGCGCTGAAGATCCTTCGCCGCGCCCGGCCCTAAGCCGCAAGCCTTTGAATTTGGAGACAACATGCCTTTCGACCGGATCCGCAACCCAGAACTGCACGCCCGGATCACCACAGCCGAACAGGCCGCCTTACTGATTCAGGACGGAATGACCGTCGGAATGAGCGGATTTACCCGGGCGGGCGACTGTAAGTCGGTGCCCGCCGCGCTGGCCGCGCGAGCCGAACGCGAGCCGCTCTCCATCACCTTGATCACCGGCGCATCGCTCGGGCACGACACTGACAAGATGCTGGCGCAGGCCAATGCGCTCGCACGGCGCCTGCCGTTCCAGGTCGACACGACCCTGCGCCGCAAGATCAATCAAGGCGAAATCGCCTTCATCGACCAGCACCTGTCCGAAACGGTGGAACAATTGCGGGCCGGTCACCTGGGCCCCATCAACGTGGCCATCATCGAGGCCGCCGCCATCACCGAAACCGGCGCGATCGTGCCGACGATGTCGGTGGGCAATTCGGCGTCGTTCGTGCAACAGGCCGACAAGATCATCGTCGAACTGAACACGAGCGTGCCCGCGGCCATCGAAGGTCTGCACGACATCTACATCCCCGGCGGTCGTCCCGCCCGCCAGCCCATCGGCCTGGTGTCGGCAGACCAGCGCATCGGCCAGCCCTTCATCGAAGTGGATCCTTCCCGCATCGCCGCCATCGTCATCACGCAAGAGCCCGACAGCCCCTCCAACGCGCTGCCGCCCGATGCAGAAACCAGCGCGATCGCGGGCCACATCAACCAATTCCTGCGCGGCGAAGTCAACGCCGGCCGTCTGACCAATTCGCTGCTGCCGCTGCAGGCTGGCATCGGCACCATCGCCAATGCGGTATTGCACGGCTTCGAGTCATCAGACTTCGAGAACCTGGTCATGTACTCCGAGGTGCTGCAGGACAGCGCCATCGAGCTCCTCGACCAGGGCAAGCTCGCATTCGCATCGGCGTCCTCCATCACCGTGTCCAAGCCGGTGTATGAAAAGATCCTCGCCAACATGGAACACTACCGCCAGCGCATCGTGCTGCGCCCGCAAGAGATCAGCAACGCGCCTGAAATCGTGCGGCGCCTTGGCATCATTGCCATCAATACGGCGCTGGAATTCGACATTTACGGCAACGTGAATTCCACGCACGTGGGCGGCACGCACATGATGAACGGCATTGGCGGCTCAGGCGACTTCGCCCGCAACGCGCATATCTCGATCTTCGTGTCCAAGTCGATGGCCAAGAGTGGCGACATCTCCAGCGTGGTCCCGATGGTGTCCCACGTCGATCACACCGAGCACGATGTCGATGTGCTGGTCACGGAATGCGGTCTGGCCGACCTGCGCGGTCTCGCCCCGCGCGAGCGCGCGCGGGCCATCATCCAGAACTGCGTGCATCCGTCTTACCGCGACGCGCTGCAAGACTACTTCGACCGCGCCTGCGAACGCGGCGGCCAGACGCCGCATCTGCTCGAAGAAGCGTTCTCGTGGCACCAGCGGTTCAACGAAACCGACTCGATGCAGCCGGTCGCCGCATCCGCCCGCAAGGTCGCCTGATGCGGGACTGAAGATTGACTGCCGCCGTCGCGGCGTCCGCCTGGGTTTCGAGCGAAGCGAACCCAGGCTGTTTGAGGCTAGGTCCTGCCGGACGCCGTGTTTTGGTCAAGGTAAAGCGGCTGCACGCTGCTTTACCTTTTTTTTACTAGGCCTCGTCCTCGGACTTGGAGGTCACCAGAGTCTGGCGCGAAATTTCCAGTTCGTCGCGCAGCCACTGCTTGAACTCGGCCAGGGGCGCCCAGTCCCGCAAGCTTGGCCGATAGACCAGGTGATAGGTCTGCGCCAATTCGTAGTGCACGCGCACCGGCGACACCTGCACAAGCCGCCCCGCGCACAGCGCATCCGCCGCCAGCAGTTCTCGGCCCAACGTAATTCCCAGCCCCTGCTCAGCTGCTTGCAGCATCATCCCCGCATCGTTGAATGACGCCACAGGCGTGACCTGCGTCGAAAATCCGGCTGCAGCAAACCAATGCTGCCATAGCTCACGTTCGCCCAGCAGCGGTTGGCGCGCCAACGTTTGGGGGGAGTTGTCGGGCAGGGCGGCCATCGTCTCGGGCGAAGCAAGCACGATGAGCGGCAAGGGCACATCGAACAGCGGCTCCGATTCCACCCCGGGCCAGGGCCCTTGCCCGATTCGAAGCGCGGCATGAAAGCCGTCGCGCAACAAGTCGACCAATTGCTGGGACGTCTCGATCTCCAACGCCAGGCCGGGATGCCGTGCGCGCCAACGCGCCATGCGCGGAAGCAACCACCGCTGGGCAAACGAAGGCAGCACGGACACCCGCAGCCTTTGCTCGCTGCCGGACGCAGCCGCGCTCGCAGCCATAAGCCCTTCATCGAGCAGCGCCATGGCGCCTTGCACGCTGCACAGAAGTGCCGCGCCCGCGGAGTTGAGGACGATGCCGCGCCCGCTGCGCTCGAAGAGCGAAAAACCAATCTGCTCTTCCAGCACCTTGATCTGCTGGCTGACCGCGCTATGTGTAAGGTGAAGGCGCTCCGCCGCAGCGCGAAGATTCTGCAATTCCGCGACAACGCGAAACGCAGGAAGCGTATTGAGGGGCAATCGCATGGCAGATCCAGGCTGGAATTCGACTGGTCATATTAGCTTACCGATCATGCCAAAACAATTCGATTTTCAGGCGGAAATTGGGCGACTACGCTTACCAAAACGGATAAGCAAAAGGAGCCCGTGATGACCGCTCAGCCTTTCATGCCGCCTGTCACCTTGGCCGGTGCACCCCCCAAAGCCAAACTGGCCAACGCCGAACCGGTCGCCGTGCTGGAAAGCGCCCAGGCGCCAGACCGCAGTTTCATGACCCGCCTGTGGAACGCGTACTGTGCTCGCCGCAACGAGCGGCGTATGCGCAACCTCGCACAAGACATGGATACCCACCTGCTCAATGACGTGGGCGCGCCCCAATGGCTGGTGAACGAAGTCGCCCCGAGCCGCGATCTCGCACGGTTGCGCAACAATCATCACCTGCGCTGGTAAGTGGTCCCGCCCGCCGCGTCCGCCGCCTACCACCCACGGGCTTCGCACTGGTTCGCTGTATATATAGAGAGAGACAGCGAATCGCGTTACCCGTGGTCGGCGGGCCTCGCCACCGACGACACACCAAAAATTTGCGACACTGGCATGACAGCCCAAAATTCTGTGCTATAGTCTCGCTCCTTCGCAGCTCAGACAGTTTTGAGACGCGAAGCCAAGCAAGTGCAACAGGTGACGGGGCAACCCAATCTCACCTGCCGCAACGGCAATCAGTAATGAGCGCCAAGCGGTTATTGCAAGGATCGACGCAAATCAGGCAGGAGCCAGTTGCAAGATCTGCAAAAATTGTGCTATAGTTTTGGGCTTGGCAGTTACTGAAAAATTAGGGTTTACCCTGACGTTTCAATAACTGCTAGGGCAGGACGAAAGTCCTGGCGAGACCTGAAGAGGTCGCCGCAAGTAAGTGACGCAACGGCGTAAAGCAAAAAGCGAAGCTGACTTGACAAGCGATAAAAACTTCTTCATAATCTCGTTTCTCTGCTGCAACGACAGCGACGATGCGAAAGCGAAGTTGGCCAAAGTTGAGGGCAGAAACCAGTAGTACAGAATTTAGCAGTACCGCTCTTTAACAACTAAACAACCGATAAGTGTGGGCGCTTGATGCGAGTGCAGCGATTGGGTTTCGGCCTTATCGCAAGCACAAGAAATCAAGTGCTCACTAGAAGTGAAGTACCTTAGACGTCAAGTTTAAGAACATACCTCACTTCCTTTGAGTAGCGACGTATGACCTGGTTTGAATTTATTCAGACCAAGAATACGAAACAAATACAGAGATTAAACTGAAGAGTTTGATCCTGGCTCAGATTGAACGCTAGCGGGATGCCTTACACATGCAAGTCGAACGGCAGCACGGACTTCGGTCTGGTGGCGAGTGGCGAACGGGTGAGTAATGTATCGGAACGTGCCTAGTAGCGGGGGATAACTACGCGAAAGCGTAGCTAATACCGCATACGCCCTACGGGGGAAAGCAGGGGATCGCAAGACCTTGCACTATTAGAGCGGCCGATATCGGATTAGCTAGTTGGTGGGGTAACGGCTCACCAAGGCGACGATCCGTAGCTGGTTTGAGAGGACGACCAGCCACACTGGGACTGAGACACGGCCCAGACTCCTACGGGAGGCAGCAGTGGGGAATTTTGGACAATGGGGGAAACCCTGATCCAGCCATCCCGCGTGTGCGATGAAGGCCTTCGGGTTGTAAAGCACTTTTGGCAGGAAAGAAACGTTCCGGGTTAATACCCCGGGAAACTGACGGTACCTGCAGAATAAGCACCGGCTAACTACGTGCCAGCAGCCGCGGTAATACGTAGGGTGCAAGCGTTAATCGGAATTACTGGGCGTAAAGCGTGCGCAGGCGGTTCGGAAAGAAAGATGTGAAATCCCAGAGCTTAACTTTGGAACTGCATTTTTAACTACCGAGCTAGAGTGTGTCAGAGGGAGGTGGAATTCCGCGTGTAGCAGTGAAATGCGTAGATATGCGGAGGAACACCGATGGCGAAGGCAGCCTCCTGGGATAACACTGACGCTCATGCACGAAAGCGTGGGGAGCAAACAGGATTAGATACCCTGGTAGTCCACGCCCTAAACGATGTCAACTAGCTGTTGGGGCCTTCGGGCCTTGGTAGCGCAGCTAACGCGTGAAGTTGACCGCCTGGGGAGTACGGTCGCAAGATTAAAACTCAAAGGAATTGACGGGGACCCGCACAAGCGGTGGATGATGTGGATTAATTCGATGCAACGCGAAAAACCTTACCTACCCTTGACATGTCTGGAATGCCGAAGAGATTTGGTAGTGCTCGCAAGAGAACCGGAACACAGGTGCTGCATGGCTGTCGTCAGCTCGTGTCGTGAGATGTTGGGTTAAGTCCCGCAACGAGCGCAACCCTTGTCATTAGTTGCTACGAAAGGGCACTCTAATGAGACTGCCGGTGACAAACCGGAGGAAGGTGGGGATGACGTCAAGTCCTCATGGCCCTTATGGGTAGGGCTTCACACGTCATACAATGGTCGGGACAGAGGGTCGCCAACCCGCGAGGGGGAGCCAATCCCAGAAACCCGATCGTAGTCCGGATCGCAGTCTGCAACTCGACTGCGTGAAGTCGGAATCGCTAGTAATCGCGGATCAGCATGTCGCGGTGAATACGTTCCCGGGTCTTGTACACACCGCCCGTCACACCATGGGAGTGGGTTTTACCAGAAGTAGTTAGCCTAACCGTAAGGAGGGCGATTACCACGGTAGGATTCATGACTGGGGTGAAGTCGTAACAAGGTAGCCGTATCGGAAGGTGCGGCTGGATCACCTCCTTTCAGAGCTTACGTGCTCGTGTTAAGCGTCCACTCTTATCGGTTGTTTGTTGTAGCTGGCGTCAAGGTTTGGCGCAGCGTAGAAACTAACTGATAGCGCTGCTTGCAGCGCTATCAGTTGGGTTTTACCCAACAGCTACATTTGTTCTTTAACAATCTGGAAGAAGCACAACGAAAATGTGTTCATCAAGTAATCAGCGTTGCTGATGAAGATGGGCACGGGTTGTGATTGCATTATTTTTTGTTCCAAGTTCTCAAGACTGAGGTGATAAGCCTCAGACTGCTTTGAAACTTATGAACGGCACAAACGCTAATACTCAGGTCCTATAGCCTACAGCGTTATAGGATCAAGCGACTAAGTGCATATGGTGGATGCCTTGGCGATCACAGGCGATGAAGGACGTAGTAGCCTGCGAAAAGCTGCGGGGAGCTGGCAAACAAGCTTTGATCCGCAGATGTCCGAATGGGGAAACCCACTGCAGCAATGCAGTATCCCTAGCTGAATACATAGGCTAGTGGAAGCGAACCGGGTGAACTGAAACATCTCAGTAGCTCGAGGAAAAGAAATCAACCGAGATTCCGAAAGTAGTGGCGAGCGAAATCGGATGAGCCTTTACGTTTTAGCGCGCAGGATAGTCGAACGGAATGGAAAGTCCGGCCGTAGCAGGTGATAGCCCTGTAGACGAAATTCTGTGTGTGGAACTAAGCGTAAGACAAGTAGGGCGGGACACGTGAAATCCTGTTTGAAGATGGGGGGACCATCCTCCAAGGCTAAATACTCGTGATCGACCGATAGTGAACCAGTACCGTGAGGGAAAGGCGAAAAGAACCCCGGAAGGGGAGTGAAATAGATCCTGAAACCGTATGCATACAAACAGTAGGAGCCTCCTTGTGGGGTGACTGCGTACCTTTTGTATAATGGGTCAGCGACTTACATTCAGTGGCAAGGTTAACCGAATAGGGAAGCCGTAGCGAAAGCGAGTCCGAATAGGGCGATTTAGTCGCTGGGTGTAGACCCGAAACCAGATGATCTATCCATGGCCAGGTTGAAGGCACGGTAACACGTGCTGGAGGACCGAACCCACTAATGTTGAAAAATTAGGGGATGAGCTGTGGATAGGGGTGAAAGGCTAAACAAATCTGGAAATAGCTGGTTCTCTCCGAAAACTATTTAGGTAGTGCCTCAAGTATTACTGCGGGGGGTAGAGCACTGTTATAGCTAGGGGGTCATGGCGACTTACCAAACTATGGCAAACTCCGAATACCCGCAAGTACAGCTTGGGAGACAGAGCACCGGGTGCTAACGTCCGGACTCAAGAGGGAAACAACCCAGACCGCCAGCTAAGGTCCCGAATTATCGCTAAGTGGGAAACGAAGTGGGAAGGCATAGACAGTCAGGAGGTTGGCTTAGAAGCAGCCATCCTTTAAAGAAAGCGTAATAGCTCACTGATCGAGTCGTCCTGCGCGGAAGATGTAACGGGGCTAAGCGATAAACCGAAGCTGCGGGTGTGCACTTTTAGTGCACGCGGTAGGAGAGCGTTCTGTAAGCCTGCGAAGGTGGCTTGTAAAGGCTGCTGGAGGTATCAGAAGTGCGAATGCTGACATGAGTAGCGATAAAGGGGGTGAAAAGCCCCCTCGCCGTAAGTCCAAGGTTTCCTGCGCAACGTTCATCGGCGCAGGGTGAGTCGGCCCCTAAGGCGAGGCAGAGATGCGTAGCTGATGGGAAGCTGGTTAATATTCCAGCACCGTCGTACAGTGCGATGGGGGGACGGATCGCGGAAAATCATCAGGGTGTTGGATGTCCCTGTTGCTGCATCGAAGATGGCGCTTAGGCAAATCCGGGCGCGTAAATCAAGGGTGTGGCACGAGCGAGCATTGCTTGCGAAGTGATCGGAAGTGGTTCCAAGAAAAGCCTCTAAGCTTCAGCTGTACGAGACCGTACCGCAAACCGACACAGGTGGACGGGATGAATATTCCAAGGCGCTTGAGAGAACTCAGGAGAAGGAACTCGGCAAATTGATACCGTAACTTCGGGAGAAGGTATACCCCGGTAGTGTGAAGCGCCTGCGCGCTTAGCATGATGGGGTCGCAGAGAATCGGTGGCTGCGACTGTTTATTAAAAACACAGCACTCTGCAAAGACGAAAGTCGACGTATAGGGTGTGACGCCTGCCCGGTGCCGGAAGGTTAAGTGATGGGGTGCAAGCTCTTGATCGAAGCCCCGGTAAACGGCGGCCGTAACTATAACGGTCCTAAGGTAGCGAAATTCCTTGTCGGGTAAGTTCCGACCTGCACGAATGGCGTAACGATGGCCACACTGTCTCCTCCTGAGACTCAGCGAAGTTGAAGTGTTTGTGATGATGCAATCTACCCGCGGCTAGACGGAAAGACCCCATGAACCTTTACTGTAGCTTTGCATTGGACTGTGAACCGGCCTGTGTAGGATAGGTGGGAGGCTTTGAAGCGTGGTCGCTAGATCACGTGGAGCCATCCTTGAAATACCACCCTGGTTTGTTTGCGGTTCTAACCTTGGTCCGTTATCCGGATCGGGGACAGTGCATGGTGGGCAGTTTGACTGGGGCGGTCTCCTCCCAAAGTGTAACGGAGGAGTTCGAAGGTACGCTAGGTACGGTCGGAAATCGTGCTGATAGTGCAATGGCATAAGCGTGCTTGACTGTGAGACTGACAAGTCGAACAGGTGCGAAAGCAGGACATAGTGATCCGGTGGTTCTGAATGGAAGGGCCATCGCTCAACGGATAAAAGGTACTCTGGGGATAACAGGCTGATACCGCCCAAGAGTTCATATCGACGGCGGTGTTTGGCACCTCGATGTCGGCTCATCTCATCCTGGGGCTGTAGCCGGTCCCAAGGGTATGGCTGTTCGCCATTTAAAGAGGTACGTGAGCTGGGTTTAAAACGTCGTGAGACAGTTTGGTCCCTATCTGCCGTGGGCGTTGGATACTTGACGGAGCCTGCTCCTAGTACGAGAGGACCGGAGTGGACGTACCTCTGGTGTACCGGTTGTCATGCCAATGGCATTGCCGGGTAGCTAAGTACGGAAGAGATAACCGCTGAAGGCATCTAAGCGGGAAACTCGTCTGAAGATTAGGTATCCCGGGGACTTGATCCCCCTGAAGGGTCGTTCGAGACCAGGACGTTGATAGGTCGGGTGTGGAAGCGCAGTAATGCGTTAAGCTAACCGATACTAATTGCCCGTGAGGCTTGATCCTATAACACTGATGGTTATTGACCTGGTGATATAGCGTTCCAAGTGTCGTTCAATACAAAATACTGGCTGCACCGTCAGCAGCCAGCCAACACAATTACACCCCACCGTGCGCTGATCATCGAGCCCCAGGCTCTGATCGCCACGCGTTGCGCTTCTTCCAAGATTGGAGCTGTTGCCTAACCCGCAACTGCTCAACCAGTTACGCCTGACGACCATAGCAAGGTGGTCCCACTCCTTCCCATCCCGAACAGGACAGTGAAACGCCTTTGCGCCGATGATAGTGGACGGACGTCTGTGAAAGTAGGTCATCGTCAGGCTTTTATTGCTCAAAACCCCGCAGGTATCCCCTGCGGGGTTTTGTCTTTGTGGCGTCGGGAATACTGCATTGGGATTCCAGCATCGGAAATGCGGGTATCAGGAATGCTGCAAAGGAATACGGCGACGGAATTTATTAAAAACCCCCTCGCGGCTGGCGCCGCGAGGGGGTTTTGTTTTTGGCTCGATCGGATGCTCTGCTGTTTGAGTCGGATGTTCTTCTGACTACGGTAGCTGGCGACGCAGCGCTGCGAAAAATAGCTCGGATTGCAGGCGTTCGCTTTGAATCTGGGCCGCCACCTTGGCGGCGAGGTCGGCGTTGACGGGAACCAGGGGACGGCCGGTGGATTGCGCCAAGACCTGGGCGGTACAGGCCCGCTCGAGGAAGAAGAGATCGTCGTAGGCGTAGTCGAGACGTTCGCCGCAGACAACGACGCCGTGGTTGCCGAGGAAAACGATGTCCGCGCCTTGCATGGCGTGCGCGATGCGCTCGCCTTCGGACACGTCCAACGCCAGTCCGTTATAGGCGCCGTCGATGGCGAGGCGGCCGTGAAAGCGCATGGCGTTTTGGGACAGGGTGGTGTCCAAGCCGCGATCCGTGGTCAGCGTGAGTGCCGTGGCGTAGGGCATGTGGGTGTGCAGCACGCAGGCCTTGCCGGCGATGCGGTGGATGGCGGCGTGGATGAACATGGCGGTGGGCTCGACTTCGTGGCGGCCGGCAAGCTTTTTGCCGTGCGCGTCGACCAGCACGATGTCGTCCGCCTGCACCTCGTTCCACATGAGGCCACGTGGGTTCAGAAGGAAATGATCGGGATCGCCCGGCAATGTCACGCTGAAATGATTGCAGACGCCTTCGCCAAGTCCGTGGGCTGCGGCCGCACGTAGGGCCAGCGCCAGGTCCGTGCGTAGAGCGGTAACGGGATCTGCATGGAAGAGTGCGTTGGCAAAACCGGGTTCCTGGTTCATGACAACCTTCAAGGGATGGGTTGGGGATCAGAGCCAGCCGGCTTTGCTGAAAACGTCCAGCACGCGATCCAGAGTTGCTACGGTAGCGTCAGGCCGATAGTCAGGCAAGGGTTGGCGGCCGGTGCCGCGGTCGATCCAGATGCAGCGAAAGCCAATGTCGCGTGCTGCAGCGAGATCCAGATGCGGGCTGGCGCAGATATGCACGACGTCTGCCGGGGTGACGCCAAGCTTTTGATGAGCATGGGCGAAGATGGCGGGTGAGGGTTTGTACGCGCGGGCCTGTTCAGCTGAAATGACGCGGTCGATATGGCCACCCATTTGGGCCACGTTGCCCGCGATGATGTTGTCATCGGTGTTGGAGATGATGCACAGGCTAAATCCGGCTTGTTTGAGCCTGCCGAGTGTGTCGACGACTTCCGGGAATGGCGGCATGCGGGAAATGCTGCCCGTGAGTGTCTCCGCGTCTTCGGGCTGGTACTCAAGGCCGAAATGCGCCATGGTGAGGCGTAACGATTCGCGGGTGACCTCGGCGAAGTTGCGGTAGGGCGGCGTCTGTTCAAGGTGGTGCTCGTGCCCATCGTATATATGCAGGAACTGCGCAGCGGTCGGCCGGTTCATTGCGGCCTCGCGGCCCGCTAGGATCTTTTCCACTGCGGCGTGCAAGCCTTCGTCCCATTGAATGAGCGTGCCGTAGCAGTCGAAGGTCAGCCATTGCGGGCGGGGAGCTTGGTTAAAAGGCATGTCGGTGCTCGGACAGAGTTCGGAGCTTCAGCGTAAGGCCCGCTTAAGTGAGTTGCAAAATTAATTAATGCGCTTTCCTTAGTTGATATTCCGATGAGCTGCAGTATGCTTAACAAGCGCGGCCAGGGTACAAGCGGGCTAGCTTAAGGAGAGTGGCCGCCCCATCCAGCGTGTGAGCGGTACGCGTGCAAGTGCGCACACGACGCGGGAGGCCCGAGCGACCTACGGACGTACGAGCGCCCGGCGTCCGGCCTGCTTCTGTTGTCAACCATAGAGGCGAAAGCGGTCCGGGCTAGCTGAGCGGGTCAGGGCGGGGAGACTTGGAAGCGATCCAATTCGCTCGTGAGCGGCACGTCAACATCAATCATTCAAAGCCAATGCTCGATCTTGAACTATTGAAGACGCTGGTTTGCGTCGTGGACGAAGGCAGTTTCACGCGGGCGGCCGGACGTGTTCATCGCACGCAGTCGACGGTTAGCCAGCAGGTGCGAAAGCTTGAACAGAGCGTGGGCAAGACCTTGCTGCTGCGCGACCGCGCCGGCGGCGATGTGTCTGCGACTGAGGACGGTGAAGTCATGTTGGCCTACGCGCGGCGCTTGCTTGCGATTGCGGGGGAGGCCGAGCATGTCCTGTCCGCGCCGAGAAGCGCTCGCGTGATTCGATTGGGCGTGCCCGAGGACTTCGATGTGACGCGGCTGACGGTGCTGTTGGCGGAGTTTGCGGCGCGGCATGCGCAGGTACGGCTGGAAACCTTGAGCGGCATGAGCACGGATCTTCGGGCGGGGCTGGCGGCCGGCGAGTTCGATCTGGCGCTGGTCAAGCGGGATCCGGGTGAAGGGCCTTGCCTTGCGGCGTGGCCGGAACGGCTGGTGTGGGTGGGCGGACAAGCGCGAAATCAAGCGGCGGCCGTCGTTCCGCTGGTTCTATTTCCGCAGGGATGCGTCTATCGCAAACGGATGATCTATGCGCTGGAGAGCGCCGGGCGGCCGTGGCATGTCGCCTACCACAGCCACAGTCTGGCTGGCGTGCAGGCGGCCGTGGCAGCGGGGTTGGGCGTCAGTCTGTTGCCGGCTTCGGCGCGCCTTGATACGCATGTCGAACTGGGCGCCGCGGACGGATTTGCCGATGTGCCGCCGACCGAGCTCGCGATCGTGGGAGACGCGCGCGCCCTCGGCTGCGTTGGCCAGGATCTGGTGGGTGCGCTGAAGCAGGCGATTGGTGGGGAGATGAAGCAGCCGGTGACGTAGCAGGGACGTTTTGGCTGGTCGGGCTAAGCGGGAGAGGCCGCGCGGTGTAGCGTCAAATCTACGCCGTGGTGACGGCCGCAGCACAAGCGACAGTCATGATGGCGGTAACGGCGGCAGTCATGGATACAGTCGCGGCAGCGGTCGTGGTAGCAGTCACGGCGACAGTCACGGGCACCATCATGGCCACAGTCGTGTTCCCAATCCTAGACCCGATCGCGGCCTCACATACTGCGATACTCGCGGCAACATCGCGGCCTCAAACTCGGCGGCAGTCGCGGCAACATTGCGGCGCCAAACACGGCGTCAGTCGCGGCAACATTGCGGCGCCAACCACGGCGTCAATTGCGGCACCATTGCGGCCTCAAACACGACGTAAGTCGCGGCAATATTGCGGCGTCAAACACGGCGTCAATCGCGACAACTTCGCGGCTTTAAATACGGCGTCAATCGTGATCTTCTTGCTGCCTCATCGCGGCGTCAATCACGGCCGCGATCGTGGCTGGAGGTTTCCCTTCAGCGTACGTCGCCGTCTAGGTAGAACCACTGTCCGTTTTCTCGCAGGAAGCGGCTGGTCTCGTGCATGCGGCTGGCGCGGCCATCAAGGCGGCTTCTGGCCACGAACTCGACGGTTGCGTGTTCTGCGTCCTGATCTGCCGCGGCCTTGATTTGCAAGCCCAGCCATTTCAGGCCGGGCGGGTTGGGCTCGAGTGACGCAGGGCGCGTGCGCGGGTGCCACGTTGCCAACAGATAAGGCAGGTTGTCCAGCACAAAGGCGCTGTATCGTGAGCGCATGAGGGCTTCGGCCGTAGGGGCTTGCAGCGCCTGCGGGCCGTCGTGCCAGCGGCCGCAGCACTCGGCGTAGCTACGGGAGCTGCCGCAGGGGCAGGAGGGATTGGAGGGGCTTGGTTGCTTTGGCACGGCTTGGGGCAATTGGATCCGGACGCGGATCAGAGAATCAGAAGTGTTCAAGCGGTCAGCATAACGGATCGAGGCGACCGGCAGATAAAACCAATTTGGAAGCGAGGCCGGAAGCCCGCTCGATTCGTCAGATCTAGGCTTCTGACGATACGGCAGAACAAAAAACAAGGGGTCGCTTCACCTGGGCCGCGAGAGGCTGAGGCGATTGATATGGCCGCTAGACAGGGCATCAAATCGAGGCAAGCAATCGAGGCGACGGACCGAGGCAACGGATCGAGGCAGCGAGTCGAGGCAACGGATCGAGGCAGCGAGTCGAGGCAACGGATCGAGGCAACGGATCGAGGCAGCGAGTCGATGCGACGGACCAAGGCAGCGAGTCGACGCAACGGATCGAGGCAATGGATCTGGCCCGCAAGTCGAGGCAAGAGATCGAGACAACGGGCCCAGGCAGCGGATCGAGGCAACGGATCGAAGCCACGGATCGGGGCGCCGATCGAGGCAACGCAATCGCGCGACAAGAGCTCGTGCCTGATCACCGCAACAAATTACGGCAACTCGGCGGGACGACAGGCAAACCTGCCAAACCGAGCGCCGCTGCGACTGCAGCCAAGATATGGCGCAGGCGGAGGGCGCTGCGCATTAGAGCCAGGTCGGGCGAACGGGACTCGCAGGTAAAGGCGGAGAACGGATCGGGAGATCGCGTCAGGCCAGCAGGTCGGCGTATTCGGGATGGCGTCTGATGTAGGCGTCGGCGTAGGAACAATAGGGTTTGACCTTCCAGCCGTTATCGCGAGCCGTGAGCAGGGCTTGCTGGGTCAGTTCGGCGGCGATGCCGCGGCCGCCGACCGCGCTGGGTACGCCCGTGTGCGTGATTGCCATGGCGCCGTTTTGCAGTTGATAGTCCAGCACGCACAGCACGCCGTCGACGGTGGCGGTGAAGCGGGAGCGGTCGGTGTCGTGTATTACGGAAATCATTCAACAAACTCCTTGGGTGGCGGTGGAGCGGGCGTTACTGAGGCCCGCGCCGCATTCACAAACAACGCGCTAATTGAGGATCGCGCCGGGCATAAACCGTGCACACCGCGTGCGAGTCACACAGGGCAGCCCCGCTTCGCTTCGAACGCGTTTCAAACTCCTCTCGTGGGCAGAACGGTGAACACCGCTCTGTAAACCGGGAAAGGACGGACTTCAGTTCAGCGAGCAAGTTTCGAGCCCGCGCCCTGGGTTGCCGACTCGGAAATCTGCCTTCGTGGCGCCGGGCGCTTGCCATCGTATACAAGACGCCGTCAAAAAGCCGCGCCCGGAGTCGGTTCGCCGGGTGCGGCCCCGGGGATCGGCGGGCGATGGCGGATGGCCATAACGATGACGGGTTCCCAGATATTAGCGCCGACGGCGCGCAGCTCCGGCTCAATGCTGAGGCCTTTACCGGTGCAGCACCTTGATCAGCGCGGTGAGTTGCGCGTCGCGGGTTTCGACGAGGTCGGCGATGTTGCGGTGGCCGGCCTCGGCGTTGACGCCTTCGATCAGGCGTTGCTGCAACGATGGCGTGACCTCGGGTGCGCCTAGGTCGTCCCACCAAGTTTGCACCGGGCCCAAGAGGTGGTGCATGAAATGCGCCAGACCGCCTTCGCCGCCGCCCAGGTTAAACGTCATGTGCGGGCCGAAGAGCGCCCAGCGCAAGCCGGGGCCTTGCGATACCGCGGCGTCGATGTCCGCGACGCTGGCGACGTTTTCGGCGGCAAGGTGGATGGCCTCGCGCCACAGGGCGGCTTGCAGGCGGTTGGCGATGTGGCCGGGGACTTCCTTGTTCAGGCGGATGGGGTGTTTGCCCATGCTGCGATAGAAGTCGATGGCGCGGTCCATGGTGTCGGCGGACGTCTGGTCGCCGCCGACGACTTCGACCAGCGGGATGAGGTGTGGCGGATTGAAGGGGTGGCCGATCACGAACCGTTCGGGATGGCGGCAGCGCGATTGCAGCCGGCTCATGATGAGGCCCGATGAGCTCGATGCGACGATGACGTGCGGGGGTAGGACGGCGTCGATGCGGGCAAACAGGTCCGTCTTGAAGTCTTCGCGTTCGGGCGCGTTTTCTTGCACGAAATCCACGCCGGTCAACGCCTTTTCGAGATCGGATTCGAAGCGTAGCGCGTCGGCGGTGGCGCCGGAGCGCACGTGGCCAAGTTCGGCCAGGACCGGCCAAGCCGCCTGCACGCGGGCGATGGTTTGGGCCTCGGCATGCGGGCTGGGATCGCTGACCACGACTTCAAGTCCGTGCGCGAGAAAAAGCGCCGCCCAACTGGCGCCGATCGTGCCGGCGCCGACGATGGCGACGCGGCGGATGGGGGTGGCGGTGGAGGAAGTGGAGCCGTGCAAGCCAGACGGCGACGACGGCGGGTTTGACGAAGCAGAGCTGGACGAAGCAGAGCTGGACGAAGCAGAGCTGGACGAAGCAGAGCTGGACGAAGCAGAGCTGGACGAAGCAAGGCTGGACATGCAGGTCTCCGTTGTTGGGTTTGCTTCATTGTGAAGCAAAGCCGATGCCGTTGCCATGCAAGCCGAGCGGCGGCAAGATAGGGCTTTTCGAAAATCGCCAGGAGGCTTGCATGCGTCCAACGCCTGCGCGCGCGACCGTTCCGTATTTCTGCCAATGGGAATCCGCGCATCGGGCGGGCGAGGTCATCCGCGGGGAACTGGCGCTGGCTGACGACCCCGCGTGGCGCAATTCCGGGGCGCGGGATCTGGACGAGTACGTACGTTGGGCCAGTCATGTGTGCGGGATGGCGTGTCTGAAGATGGTGCTTGCGGCGCGCACCGGCCACGCCTATCCGACCCTGGAGCTGGCGCGGCGCAGCTTGTCCTACGGGGCGTACGTCGAGGAACCGGACGGAAGCATCAGGGGCCTGATCTACGCACCGTTCGTGCAATACGTCGCAGACGTGTTTGGCATGCGTGCGCAGGTGCGCGTGGGCTTGCCGGCGTCAGGCCTGCCTGAGCTGATGACGCGGGCAGATTACTTCATCGCCTCGGTACATCCGTCGATTCGCTGGCCCGCTGTGCAGCCGCCGAAAAAGGGCGGGCATCTGGTGCTGGTGACGCGCGCCACGCCCGACGCCGTGACGTTTCATAACCCGTCGGGCGAGCCGGGCTCGCAGGCGGACGTGGTGCTGCCGCTGGCCGTCTTCGACAGGTTCTATGCCGGCCGCGGCGTGGAAATCCCGCCCGCTGGTTGACGATGCTTACATGCCGGCTCAGGCGTTGCGGGCGCGGCGCAGATAGCGCCATGCGAGCACAACCGTGATGCAATAGCTGGCGGTGATGACGCCGTAGGCGGCAGGCAACGTGGCGTGCCAGTCTGGCAGCAGATGCAGAAGGGTGCCCATCACCGCGACGCCGACCAGCGCGCCGGATTGGCGATTGGCATTCAGGGCGGCGGCCGCGCTGTTGGCGTGCTGGCGGCCGGATACCTGCATGACGATGCTGGTCATCGCCGGCACGGCGATCCCTACGCCCAGGTTGGCCAGTGCGACGACGATGGCAAATGGCCAGTACGCGACGCCGGGAGTGAACGCGGCGATGCCGACGGCGCTCATTGCGGCCGCGAGCGAGACGCCGCCCAACAGCGATGCCGACACGTTCCACCGCGCCGACACGCGCCCCGAGATGAGGTTGCCGATGGAGAATACCGCCAGCATCGGCACCAGCTCGATGCCCGTCTGCAACGCATCGGCGCCGCGTGCATGCTGCAGGAACAGGCTGAGCAAGAACAGTTGGCCATACGACGCGAGGTTGATGAGAAACCCCACCGCGTTGGCCGCGGAGAATTGCGGGGTGGCGAAGAGCGTCCGCGGGAGAATGGGTTCGGCGTGCTGCCGTTCGCGGTGCACCAGAAGCGCGGCGGCGGCCAGGCCCAGAAGCATCGTCGCTGCGATGGCCGGGGAGGTCCAGCCATAGGCGTTGCCCTGGATCAGCACGAAGCACAGACTGGACAGCGCCACGACGCCGAGCACGTGGCTCAAGGGGTTGAGCGCGCGGGCGCGACGTGGCGCGGACGCGATGCGGCGGCGGGCGAGCCACAGGCCTGCCAGACCCAGCGGGATGTTGATGAGGAAGATGCCGCGCCATCCAAATTGGTGGATCAGCGCGCCGCCCAGCAACGGTCCCGATGCGCCAGCGACCGCCACGATGGCGGACCAGGCGGCCAGCATGCGGTTGCGGACGCTTTCGTCGTCATAGGCGTGCGTGAGCAGGCTGAGCGAGCTGGGCATGAAAAGCGCCGCGCCGACGCCTTGCAGCATGCGGGCCGCGATCAGGGTGTCGGCGTTTGGCGCCAGGCCGCAGAGCAGTGACGCGGCGGTGAACACCCCCAAGCCGGCAAGGTAGAGGGTCTTGGCGCCGTAGCGGTCGGCCAGCGCGCCGGCGACCAGCAGCAGGGCGGCGAACGTCAACGTGTAGCCGTCGACGATCCACACCAGGTCGGTCAGCGGGACGGCGAACTGGAGCGCGATGCTGGGAATCGCCACATTGACCACGGTTACGTCGAGCATGGCCATGACGAATCCGATGGCCAGGGTGACAAGCGGCACCCATCCCGTGGCAGCGACGGGCAGCGCGTCTTGGGCGGCGATGGGGCGGCAGGCGGATGACATGATGGGACTCTTTTCGAGGGGGCGGGGTGCGGGAGGTGCAAAGCTTAGGCGCTTGTTGTGATGCAAAAAAGCCGTATTACTGCTTTATAGTCATGCAAAAGTGCATCACGGACGTCAAATGGATTGGGACAACGCGAGAATATTTCTGGCCATCTACCGTGTGGGAACGCTGCGCGGGGCGGCGGCGGTGCTGCAGATCGACCAGGCCACCGCTGGACGGCGCCTAGCCGCGCTGGAGGCGTCGCTGGATGCGCGCCTGTTCTTGCGCACGCCCGGTGGCTACGTCCCGACTTCGGCGGGCGAGCTTGCGTTTGCGGCCGCCGAACGCATGGAGCAGGCCGCGGACCAGCTGCAGCGCCAGATGCAGGGGCTGGATCACCGGCTGTCGGGGGTGGTTCGCGTGGCAGCCTCGGAGACGGTCGCCCGTTATTTCGTGATGGAGGCCATCAAGCGGGTCCACGCCGAACACCCTGACATTCGCGTGGTGCTGACGACCGGCATCCAGATCAGCAATCTGACGCGCCGTGAGGCCGATCTGGCCATCCGCAACATCAAGCCCGACAACCCCGATCTGATCCATCGCCACTTGGCGCGCAAGGAGGTCGGCCTGTATGCGTCGCGCGCGTACCTGGACGCGCACGGCGAGCCCAAGCCCGGCACCGCGTTCGCGGGGCACACCTTGATCGCCTATCAGCAAGCCGTGCTGCCGGGCTGGTCGGATTCCCTTTGCGGCGAACCCACGCGCAATGGCCGCATCGGTGTCGAGGTGAATTCGGGGTTGATGATCATCGACGCGGTCGTGGCGGGTCTTGGCATCGGCGAGTTGCCCACGCACATGGCGCCTGACCATCCGGACCTGGTGCGCATCTGGCCAGCGCGCGCCGAGGCGTATGACCTGTGGCTGGTGATGCATGGCGACCTGAACCGCACCGCGCGCGTGCGGGCCGTGGCCGACGCGATTGTCGAGGTCTTTGAAGAGAGCAATTAGCGGCAAACCGAGGCTTGTCGCGCGGCGCGACTGGCGCTAAGGTTTGCTGGCCCGCAGGAAAACCCACGACCTCAGGAGTTGCGCGTGTCCGATCTTTGGCGTTTGTCCGCAGTTGAGCTTGCCGCCCTTGTCCGCAAGCGTGAAGTGTCCGCCGTGCAGGCCGCGCAAAGCGCGCTGCAGCGGCTTGATGCCGTCAATCCCGCGATCAACGCGGTGGTGGATCATCGGCCGGAAGACGTGCTGGCGCAGGCGGCCGAGGTGGACGCGGCAATCGCGCGCGGAGAAGATCCCGGCCTCTTGGCCGGCGTGCCCGTGACCGTGAAGGTCAACGTGGATCAGGCGGGCTTTGCCACGACCAACGGCGTGCGATTGCAGAAAGACCTGATTGCCGAACGGAACAGTCCGGTCGTCGACAACTTGCGGCGGGCCGGCGCGGTGATTGTGGGCCGCACGAACACGCCGGCGTTTTCCCTGCGCTGGTTTACCGGCAACGTGTTGCATGGCGACACGCGCAATCCGCGGAATCCGGCGCTGACGCCCGGCGGTTCGTCGGGCGGCGCCGCGTCTGCCGTGGCGGCAGGCATTGGGCATCTGGCGCATGGCACCGACATCGCCGGGTCGATCCGTTACCCCGCTTATGCGTGCGGCGTACATGGCTTGCGTCCGTCGCTTGGCAGGGTGGCGGCCTACAACGCCTCGCTGCCGGAGCGTTCGATTGGCGGGCAGATCACCGCCGTGTCGGGACCGCTGGGCCGCACGATTGCCGATGTGCGGCTGGGTCTGGCCGCGCTGGCTGCGCCGGATCCGCGCGATCCGTGGTGGGTGCCGGCGCCGCTGACCGGCCCGGAGGCGCCGCGGCGCGCTGCGCTGTGTCTGAACCCGGAAGGCATGGATACCGATCCCGCAGTGGTGAAGGCGTTGCAGGAAGCGGCGCGGCGGCTGAGCGAGGCGGGTTGGACGGTCGATACGCTGGAAGCGCTGCCGCCGATGCAGGAGGCCGCCGACCTGCAGATCCGCATGTGGATGGCCGACGGCTACGACGCCATGCTGGCGGCTGCGGAAAAAGAAGGCGACCCGGGCGCGTTGGTGGCGCTGGCCGGGCAACGCGACAAGGCGGCGGGCGCGGATCTGACGACCTTTTCGGCCGTGCTGACGCGTCGCGCCACGCTCACGCGTTTGTGGGAGATGTTCTTTGCCGAGTATCCGGTGCTGCTTTTGCCGGTGTCGGCCGAACTGCCATTTCCCGACAACCTGGATCTGCAAGGCGACGCGGCCTATGCGCGCGTGTGGCGCGCGCAGATGACCCAGATCGGTCTGCCGTTCATGGGCTTGCCGGGACTGTCCGTGGCGATGGGCAGCGCCATGAGCAGCGCGGGCCCGAGTCCGGTGGGCGTGCAGGTGGTGGCGGGGCGGTACCGCGAGGACCTGTGCCTGGCGGCCGGCGAAATCATTGAGGCGGCCGGCGAGCCGATCAGCATCGCCGAGCCTGCGCCGAAGTAATTGGCGGTTGGGGGAAAACGGCGGCGCTGCCTGAAGGTGGGGCCGCCTGAAGGTGGGCTCGCCTGAAAGTGAGGCGGCCTGAAGATGGGCTGCCTGTGCGGCCTTAGCCGCCGAAGCGCACCTTCAGCACGCCCAGATCGCCGTACGCCAGTTCGATGTCTTGATTGGCGGGCACGTCCAGAAAGCCCGCGTATGAGCCGGTGATGACGTGCTGGCCGGCCGTCAGCCCCAGGCCTTGCTCGCGCAGGAAATTGGCCAGCCAGTACAGGCCGGCCTTGGGGCGGTCGTTCGGGTGGATGCCCGCGTGCTGCTCGACTTCAACGCCATCTACCGTCAACGTGATCGTCATGCAGCCGGGGGCTGCGTCGGGCGATGAAATCCGCGGGCCCAGGACGAGGCCTTGGTTGAACATGTGGTCCGCCAGCAGCTCGGGCAGGCTTGCATGTTCGGGGGCGGCGTAGCGGCAGCCCAGGACTTCGAGCGCCAGGCGGGCGCCGCCCACGGCGGCGTCGATCTCGGCTTCGGTGTAGGGCGTGTCGCGCGGCGGCAGGTCGCGGGCGATTTCGAACGCGATTTCGGGTTCGATGCGCACGACGGTATCGCGGGTGGCGACCGGCCCGGCCGCGGCGTCAGCCGTGCCCGAGGCATAGATGGGCGCCACGACGGTTTTTTCGGGCGAGGGTAGGGCGCTTTTCCAGGCCGCGATGGTGTCCTGGCGCGTTTCGCGCAGCAGTTCAGCGGTGCGCTGCTGCACGGCGAAGGCCTGGCCCAGGGACTGCGGCCGGCATTCCGCAGGCAGGCGGGGGCCGGCCACGCCGGCCTGGCGCGCGGCGATCAGAAAGCGCGCGGCGTCGATGCTGCCGGGATAGTCTTCAAATCTGATCTGCATGCGTTCAGGCTCCGAGGAACAGCATGATCCACAAGACGATCATGGCGATCAGGCCCAGCCAGCACGAACCCCAGAAGCCGACGATCGGCCACTTCAGGGACAGCGGAACCTTCTTGGGATCGACGTGGGCAAGCAGGTCGTTGGCATTGCCGATCAACCACATGCGCGTGCCGGGAAACATCAGGCGGAAGAAATAATCGAGCATGATCGCGGCCTGGATCGCCAGCGGGAATTGCTTGAACGGCCGATGCTGCAGATAGGGGTGCTTGAGGGCCGCATTGACCTGCTGGGTCTTGAAGAAGAACAGCACGATGCCGCTGATCGTGCAGGTGATGAAACACAGCACAAACAGGCTGAAGGCCATTGCCATGACGGGTGAATGCATGGGGGATCTCAACGATGCGCGGCCGGACCGCGTGGGATGGACAAATTCAGGCAAAAAAAGCTGGCCCTATTGTAGAGGGCTTGGCGCGGCCCCGTGTTCAGGGCCGCGTCAGTAGCGCCGGTCGGGCGCTTGGGCTGGGTCAGCCGCGGGTCTGGCCTTCGCCGTTCAAGACCCACTTGAGCGTGGTCAGGCCTTCCAGACCGACCGGACCGCGCGCGTGCAGCCGATTGGTGGAAATGCCGATTTCCGCGCCCAGCCCATATTCAAAGCCGTCTGCAAAGCAGGTGGGAAGGTTGACGTACACGGAGCTGGAGTCGACTTCACGCTGGAAGCGCTGGGCCGCCGACAGGTCTTGCGTGACGATCGCGTCGGTGTGGCCCGAGCCATAGCGCGCGATGTGTTCGATGGCGTCGTCCAGCGTGTCGACGATGCGCACGGCCAGGATGGGCGCCAGGTATTCGGTGGCCCAGTCTTCCTCGGTGGCGGGCGTGGCGTGCGGCAGCAGCGCCAGCGTGCGCGGGCAGCCGCGCAGTTCGACGCCGTGTTCGGCGAAGGCGGCGGCCAGGCTGGGCAAGATGGACACGGCGGCCACGGCGTCGATCAGCAGCGTTTCCATGGCGCCGCAGATGCCATAGCGGTAGGTCTTGGCGTTCAGGGCGATGGCGTGGGCCTTGTCGGGGTCTGCCGCCGCGTCGATGTAGATGTGGCAGTTGCCGTCCAGATGCTTGATGAGCGGCACGCGCGCTTCCTGGGACAGCCGTGCGATGAGGCCCTTGCCGCCACGCGGCACGATGACATCGATGTGCTCGGTCATGGTGATGAGCGCGCCCACGGCCGCGCGGTCGGTCGTGGCGACGACCTGCACGGCATCCTGCGGCAGGCCGGCGGCGGCCAGGCCGGTCTGCACGATGCGGCCGAGCGCCACGTTCGAGTGCAGGGCTTCGCTGCCGCCGCGCAGGATGGCGGCGTTGCCGGACTTCAGGCACAGGGCCGCCGCGTCGATGGTGACGTTGGGGCGCGATTCATAAATGATGCCGATCACGCCCAATGGCACGCGCATCTGGGCGACACGCATGCCGTTGGGCCGCACGGTGGTGGCGGTGATGCTGCCGATCGGGTCGGGCAGGGCGGCGATCTGGCGCAGGCCTTCGGCCATGTGCGCCAGCGTCTTGTCCGACAGGGTCAGGCGGTCGAGCAGGGCGGGCTCCAGGCCATTTGCCCGGGCGGCGGCCACGTCCTTTTCGTTGGCGGCTTTCAGTTCGTCGTGGCTGGCGGCCAGCGCGTCGGCCATGGCGATCAGCGCCCGGTTCTTGGCGGCGCTATCGGCGCGCATCATGGCGCGCGAGGCGCGGCGGGCGTTTTCGCCCAGGGTCAGCATGGCTTGTTCGATGGAGGACGAGGACATGGCGGCGTCGATCTTGTGGAGAAGGCGGCGCGGGCGCCGCCTGAAGAGTCAGTGTATATCCGGCGAGAGGGCCGGGCGAGATCCGGTCGGCGGACCGGATGGGGGGCGGGAGGCAGGCGGCGAAGCCGCCTTCACGGTCGGCCGCCGGCGGCGGCCACGCGCAGGGCCAGCCGGGTCATTTCTTCCCAGGGGTCCGACAGGCGTCCGGGCACCGACAGGCCCTTGATCAGGCGGTCGACTTCGTGGGCGTGCTGCACGGCGGCGGGCCAGACGTTGGGCTGCACCCGGTTCAGGGCCTGCAGCGCAAGGCGTTCATGCGCGCCGAAAATGCGCAGGCGGCGCATGAGGCCGCCCGCGTCCTGGCCCAGCGCGCGTGCCTCGGCAATGCGGGCCAGCAAGCGGATTTCTTCGCCGACTGCCCACAGCACCAGCGGCAGCGCCTCGCCTTCGGCGCGCAGGCCGTCGATCATGCGGATGGTGCGGCCGATGTCGCCGGCCAGCATGGCATCGCGCAGACCGAAGACGTCGTAGCGGGCGACGTTCAGCACGGCGCGCTCGACGTCCTCGGGGGCCAGCTGGCCTTCGGGGTAGAGCAGGCCCAGCTTCTGGATTTCCTGGTGGGCGGCGAGCAGGTTGCCTTCGACCTTGTCCGCCATCCATTGCAGGGTGGCGCTGTCGGCGCGCTGGTTCTGGCGCGCCAGGCGCATGCCGACCCAGGCGGGCAGGCGGCCGCGTTCGATGTTGGCGATATCGACAGACATGCCGGCGCGGGCAAGCGCCTGCATCCAGCGGCTTTCGCGGGTGGCCTTGTCCAGACGGGGCAGCGCGATCAGCACCAGGGTGTCGGCGTCTGGCTGCTTTTCGGCCTGTTCGGCCAGCTTGGTCAGGGTGTCGGCACCGGATTTGCCCGGCTTGCCGGTGGGTATCTTGATTTCAAGGATGCGGCGGTCGCCAAAGAGCGACACGCTCTGGGTGGCGGCAATGACCGCGCTCCAGTCGCTGCGCGCGTCCATCACCATGGACAGGCGCTCGGTGTAGCCGGCGTTGCGCGCGGCGGCGCGAAGCGCGTCGACGGCTTCGGTCACCAGCAGCGGCTCGTCGCCCGACACCGTGTACAGCGGCGCCAGGCGGTTGCCGGGCCGCTGCAGGTGTTCGGCCAGCCGATCCGCGTCCAGAGGCTGTGCCATGGACTAGCGGACGATGGCCGGATCGGTGACGGACGGCGTCTGCCAGGGCGTGGGCACGCGCGGTCGTTGCGGCTCGTTGGGGTCGAACAGCGGCGAGTTTGCGTCGTCGCCGCCCGCTTGCGCGGCTTCGAATGCCTTGTGCACGTCCGGCGCGGTGATGCGGCGCAGCACGCGCGAGACGAGGTCCCGCTGCATGGCCTTGTACAGCGTTTCGATCTGGCCCTGCTTGGCCTGCACGACCTGGTCGTCGTACGGCATTTCGCGGTAGATGGACAGCGTCGTGTCGGGGACCAGGGCGCGGCCCTTGGCGTCGATCAGGCGGAACGTGTAGTTGATGCCGAGTTCGTAGGATTCGACACGGCCTTGCGCGTTCAGCGAGACCTCACGCAGCGTGCGCGTGTCGTTGACCTGCTGGAGGATCGCCTGGGCTTCCTTGCGCGAATCCACCAGTTTGGTGTTGGGCGAGGCCGCGCGCAGCGCGCGGCGCAGGTCTGCGCCGAACTGGATGTTGTCGGGAATGCCCACGTACAGTGTGTCGAAGGGCATCGGGGTGGTGCCGCGCAGCGCGAAGCCGCAGGCGGAGAGCAGCATGAACAGCGCCAGGCAGGCGCCGCGCAGCAGCCAGGTTTGGCGGGAGACTTGCGATTGTTGCCCGGCGAAGTGCATGCTTGACCTCATCAGCCTACGACGTTGACCAGTTTGCCCGGAACCACGATGACGCGTTTGGGCGGACGGCCTTCCAGGAATCGGGCGACCTCTTCCTGGCTGGCTGCCAGTTTCTCGATATCTTCCTTGGCCGCCTTGGCCGCCACGCGGATCGAGCCGCGCAGCTTGCCATTGACCTGCAGCATCAGCTCGATCTCGTCGGCGACGAGGGCGGCTTCGTCCACATGCGGCCACGGGGCGTCGAGCAGGTCGCCGAGTTCCTTGGCGTAGCCCAGATCCTGCCACAGGTGCCAGGTGATGTGCGGCACGACCGGGTAGAGCACGCGCAGCAGGACGCCGACGGTTTCGGCATAGGCGGCATCGGCCTCGGCGCCTTCGGGCAGCTTGGCATCGTCGATGGCGTTCAGCATCTTCATGCAGGCGGACACGACGGTGTTGTACTGAATGCGCTGGTAGTCGTAGTCGGCCTGCTTGAGCAGACCGTAGACCTCGCGGCGCAGGTCCTTGACCGCAGCGGGCGCTTGCGCCCAGTCCGCGCCGTGGGCCAAGCCGCGGGAGATGGCTTCGCGGCGGTTGTAGCTGATGGACCAGAGACGGCGCAGGAAGCGGTTGGAGCCTTCGACGCCGGAATCGGACCATTCGAGGGTCTGTTCAGGCGGGCTGGCGAACATGACGAACAGGCGGGCCGTGTCGGCGCCCAGCGTGTCGATCAGCGATTGCGGATCGACGCCGTTGTTCTTGGACTTGGACATCGTGCCCACGCCGCCGTAGTTGATGGCCGAACCGTCCGACTTCAGCTTGGCGCCGACGATGGCGCCGCGGTCGTCGTAGACGTTGTCGACGTCTTCGGGCCAGAAGTACTCGATGCCGCCCTGGGGCGTCTTGCGGGAATAGATGTGGTTCAGCACCATGCCCTGGCACAGCAGCTTGGTGAAGGGCTCGTCGAAGTTGAGCAGGCCCATGTCGCGCATGACCTTGGTCCAGAAGCGCGCGTACAGCAGGTGCAGCACGGCGTGCTCGATGCCGCCGATGTACTGATCCATCGGCATCCAGTAGTCATTGCGCTGGTCGACCATGGCGTTGTCGTTGCCGGGCGAGGTGTAGCGCATGAAGTACCAGGACGAGTCCACGAACGTGTCCATCGTGTCCGTTTCGCGGCGGGCGGGCTTGCCGCACTTGGGGCAGGCGCAGGACAGGAAGGCTTCGTTCTTGGCCAGCGGGTTGCCGCTGCCGTCGGGGATGAGGTCGTCGGGCAGGACCACGGGCAGGTCCTTTTCGGGCACCGGCACCGGGCCGCAGTCGGCGCAGTGGATGATCGGGATCGGGGTGCCCCAGTAGCGCTGGCGCGAAATGCCCCAGTCGCGCAGGCGCCAGGTGGTCTGCTTTTCGCCCAGGCCCTTTTCGCCCAGGTCGGCCGCGATGGCGTCCACGGCTTCCTTGTAGGACAGGCCGTCGTACTTGCCGGAATTGATGGTGCGGCCCGACTGCTTGTCGCCGTACCATTCCTGCCAGGCGTCGGTGGAGTATTCCTTGCCGGGCACGTCCACGACTTGCACGATGGGCAGGCCGTATTTCTTGGCGAAGGCGAAGTCGCGCTCGTCGTGCGACGGCACGCCCATGACGGCGCCGTCGCCGTAGGTCATGAGCACGTAGTTGCCGACCCAGACTTCAACCTGCGCGCCGGTGATGGGATGCGTGACGAACAGGCCCGTGGGCATGCCTTCTTTTTCGCGCGTGGCCATTTCGGCCTCGGTCGTGCCGCCGAGCTTGCACTGCTCGATGAACGCGGCCAGCGGCGCATTGTTGGCGGCGGCGTGCGTGGCCAGGGGGTGTTCCGGCGCCACGGCGCAGAAGGTCACGCCCATGATCGTGTCGGCGCGGGTGGTGAAGACGTACAGCTTGCCGTCCTGGATCAGTTGGCCATCCTGGCCGGCGATCTGGTGCGGGAAGGCAAAGCGCAGGCCCTCGGACTTGCCGATCCAGTTTTCCTGCATCAGGCGAACGCGCTCGGGCCAGCCGGGCAGGTCGTTCTGGACCGCGCCCAGCAGTTCGTCGGCGTAGTCGGTGATGCGCAAGTAGTAACCCGGGATTTCGCGCTTTTCGACAAGCGCACCCGAACGCCAGCCGCGGCCGTCGATGACCTGTTCGTTGGCCAGCACGGTCTGGTCGACCGGGTCCCAGTTGACCACCTGGGTCTTGCGGTAGGCGACGCCCTTTTCGAGCATCTTCAGGAACAGCCACTGGTTCCACTTGTAATACTGCGGATCGCAGGCGCACATTTCGCGCGTCCAGTCGATTGCCAGACCCATCGCCTTCATCTGCTTCTTCATGTACGCGATGTTGTCGTAGGTCCACTTGGCGGGCGGGACCTTGGACTTGATGGCCGCGTTTTCCGCCGGCATGCCGAACGCGTCCCAGCCCATGGGCATCAGGACGTTGTAGCCGCGCATGCGCAGCTGGCGGGCCATCATGTCGTTGATGGTGTAGTTGCGCACGTGGCCCATGTGCAGCTTGCCGCTGGGATAGGGCAGCATGGAGCAGGCGTAGAACTTGGGCTTTTCGGAGCCGTCGGGGTTCTTTGCGTGTTCTTGGACCAGATAGACGTCGCGGGCCTGCCAGTCTTGTTGGGCGGCCGCTTCGACGGTAGTGGGGAGGTAGCGTTCCTGCATGGGCTCGTGCGCGGTGGCGAAAAAGGGGTGAGCCGCCCCATCGCGCCGGGGCGCGGTGGCGGTCAAAACCCCTGATTATAGGAGGTGCTAGGGGCGGGCAGGGGGCGAGGGCATTTCCGGGATGCGCGCACTGGGCGCAAGGGCGCCATAAGCCAGCGTGAGGGCCGCCAGGAGGGCGCCCGCCGTGACCACCGCCGGCCAGCCGAAATGGGCGTACAGCCAGGACGATACCAGCGAACCCGAGGCGCCGCCGATGAAGTAGCAGGTGACGTATCCGGCGGTCAGGCGGCTGCGCGCTTCGGGCCGCAGCCGGTAGATGGAACTGGTGTTGGTGACGTGAACGCCCTGGATCGCCAGATCCTGAACCAGGATGCCCGCCAGCAGCGCAACGACCGACACCTGGCCGAACGCCATCAGTCCCCAGGAACCCAGAAGCAGCAGCAGGCCCACGCGGGTGGCGAGGTTGCCCAGTCCGCGGTCGGCAAGGCGGCCGAAGCGGTTGGCGGCGTAGGCCCCGGCGGCGCCGGCCAGGCCGAAAAGGCCAATGGTGGTGTTGCTGTATTCATAAGGCGGGCCGGCCAAGAGGAAGGTCAGCGGGGTCCACAGCATGCTGAAGGCGGCAAACAGCAGTCCGCCAATCAGGGAGCGGGCGCGGAACAGGGGTTCCTCGACGAACATGCGCAGGATCGACCCCAGCAGACGCGGATAGCTCATTGCCGTGGGGCTTTGGTAGCGGGGCAGCACGCGCCACAGGACGGCGGACATGCACAGCATCAGGATGGCGGCCACCCAGTACACCGTGCGCCAGCTGCCCACGTCGGCCAGCGCGCCGGCCGCGGTGCGGGCCAGCAGGATGCCCAGGAGCAGCCCGCTCATGACGGTCCCGACGGCCTTGCCCCGCTCGTGGGGCGCGGCCAGCGTGGCGGCGAAGGGCACGAGGATCTGGGCGACGACGGACAGCATGCCGGTCAGGGCGGTGCCCAGGATCAGCACCGCGATGTTGCTGGCAAAGGCCGAGATCAGCAAGCCGCCCGCGGCCAGCAGGTTCATCAGCACGATAAGCGCGCGGCGCTCGAACATGTCGCCCAGCGGCACCAGCAGCATCAGGCCCACTGCGTAGCTGAGCTGCGCCGTTGTGACGATGGTGCCGGCGGCGGCGTTCGAAATCGAGAACTGCTGACCGATCGTGTGCAGCAGGGGTTGCGCGTAGTAGTTGCTGGCGACTGCCAGGCCGGTCGCCACGGACATCAGGAGGATGATGGGCGCGGTGAGCGTGGGCGTGGATTGCGTAGGAGAAGTCACTGATCTGAGGCTGAAAGGGTGATGACGGTGGGCGGCAGGCAGCTCAGGCGTCGACGCTGCCAGGCGTTTCCTGGTCCTGCTTGATCAGCAGCTTTTTCAGAAGGCCCGCCAATTGGCGGCGTTCCGCGGCGGACAGCGGTTCCAGCAGGTCGTTCAGGTCGCTCAGATAGTCCTTGAGCAGGATCTTGATCGTGCGCAGCCCATCGGCGGTGAGCGACACGATGACGCCCCGCCGGTCGTCGGGATTGGGACTGCGCACGAGCAGCCCGGCCTCTTCCAGCCGGTCCAGGCGGTTGGTCATGGCGCCGGACGTCAGCAAAAGGGCTTGCACGAGTTTTTGCGGATTCATCGCATACGGCGCGCCGGTTCGGTAGAGCGTGGCGAGCACGTCGAATTCGCCCTGATGCAGGTTGTACTGGCGAAAGGTGCGATTGACGTTGCGGGCGGCGAATGCGTTCAGGCGGAAGAGGCGGGCGACCACCGACATGGCGGCGAAGTCCTGCGCAGGGCATTCCTGCGTCCATTGCGAGATCACGAGATCGACAAGGTCATTCATGGCGGCGGGCTGGTGTGTCAATGTGAAGTATCTTCACGTAAAGACAAAATTCTAGCAGCGGCTTGCCGCCGATGCAAAGCGCGCGCCACCTGCCGAGCCAGAGACGCGCGCAAATGAAGAAGGGCCCGCCTCTTGCGAGGCGGGCCCTTCCCGGCTTGACCGGATACTGCGCGTAATGAAATTACTGCGCGGCGTCCTTCAGCTTCTTGAGCGGGCGAACCTTGACCTTGACCGAAGCCGGCTTGGCGGGGAACCAACGCTCTTCGCCCGTGAACGGATCCTTGCCGAAGCGCTTGGCCTTGGCGGGAACCTTCTGCACGGCGACCTTGAACAGGCCGGGCATCGTGAATTCGCCAGCGCCCTTCTTGTCCACGGAGCCCAGCACCGAGGTTTCCAGGCTGGCCAGGACGGCCTTGACCGACTTGGCTTCGACGCCGGATTGCTCAACGATGTAGGCGATGAGCTGGGTCTTGTTCATCGCGGCCTTGATGGCCTTGGGGGCGGCAGCGACCTTCTTGGCGGCGACGGCCTTCTTGGCAGCCGGCTTCACGGCGGGCTTGGCGGCAGTTGCCTTCTTTGCGGGCGCCTTGACGGCGGTCTTGGTGACTTTCTTGGCAGGAGCTTTAGCTTTCGTGGCCATGGTCAAAATCCGTATGTTGAGGACATGGAGCAGCGCGTGCCGGATATCGGCATTTGACGCTACGCGCCCGATGATAGCGGAAGAGTGGCGGTAAAAGCGGCTTTGCAGCGGGTTTTAAGCCACTGTTTGTTGTTTCCACGCAGAAAAGTGCCTTCTGCAAGGGGTTTCGCAAGAAGTCGTGACGTTCGCTGACGTTCTGACGGTTCGCGTTTGCGGGGCGCGCGCGTGGATCCATCCAGGGCGTCACGTGCGCGCGCAGGGACCATTGCCGCGCATGCGGATGAACCTATCTTGTGGCGCATGTTCCAATTGCGGGCGGCGCGCGCGGCGGGCATGGGCGGAACGTCCCGTGATTCGGACTTGTCCCAAGCGCGTTGCGCGCGCCCGAAGAAAACAGAACATGGAAGTGAAGCAGCTATATGTTGATGAAGAAGTTGGCGGCGAGCCTGCTCGTTGCGACCGCCTGTATATCCAGCGCCATGGCGCAATCGATGCCGGCGCCGGCGCTTTCGGCCAAGGCGTGGCTGCTGCTGGATGAGACCAGCGGCCAGGTCATCGCATCGCACGCGGCCACCACCCGCATCGAGCCGGCGTCCCTGACCAAGATCATGACGGCTTACGTTGTGTTCGATGCGATGACGAAGAAGGAGCTGACCGCCAACCAGCTGGTCACCATCTCGACGCGGGCCTGGAAGGTGCCGGCAGGCAGCTCCAAGATGTTCCTGGAGCCCAACTCCAAGGTGTCGGTGGACGACCTGCTGCGCGGCCTGATGATCCAGTCGGGCAATGACGCGGCGGTTGCGTTGGCCGAGGCGGTGTCTGGCAGCGTCGAAGCCTTTGTCGCGCGGATGAACGACACCGCCGCCCGGCTGGGCTTGCACGCCACGCACTTTGCCAGCCCGCACGGGCTGCCGGATCCGAACACGTATTCCACCGCCAGCGACCTGTCGATCCTGGCCACGCGGTTCATCCGTGACTTTCCGCAGCTCTACAAGACCTACGATTCGGCCAGGCAGTTCACGTTCAACAAGATCACTCAGCCCAACCGGAACCGGCTGCTTTGGCTGGATCCCAGTGTGGACGGGCTGAAGACGGGCCATACGGCTTCGGCCGGCTATTGCATCATCGCGACGGCGCAGCGGCCCAACGGCAAGGATCAGCGGCGGTTGATCACGGTGGTGGTGGGCACGGCGTCGGACAAGCTGCGCACGCAGGAAAGCCGCGAGTTGCTGGAATGGGGCTTCCAGGGGTTCAATACCATCAAGCTGTATGCGCGCGGACAGGCCGTGGCCACGCCCGAGGTCTGGAAGGGCGAGACCGACAGCCTGAAGGTGGGATTCTCGCGCGACGCCTACGTGACGGTGCCCGCCGGCGCGAAGGTCGAATCGGCCTGGGCGCCGCAGGCGCCGTTGATCGCGCCCATTGCCGCGCAGTCGACGGTGGGCGAACTGAAGGTGACGGTGGACGGCAAGCCCGCCATGCACTTTCCGGTGGTGGCGCTGGAGCCCGTGGCCGAGGCGGGCATCGCCGGGCGCACGTGGGATTCCATCCGTTTGTGGTGGCGCGGCACTGCGGGTTAACGCAACACGATTCGGAGGCAGGCGATGGCAGTGAGTTTTCCAGGCGGTCCGGCTGCGGCGCCGGGCCCAGACGATCCGCTGGCGCTGCTGTCGGCCTGTCATGGGCGCATCGCACGCCAATGCGCGACGCTGGCGCGGCTGGCGGCGCACCTGCCATCGCACGGCAGCGACACGGCGGCGCAAACCGCCGCCACCAGCGTCCGCCGGTATTTCGACACCGCGGCCGCGCATCATCATGAAGACGAAGAGGAAGACCTCTTTCCAGCCTTGATCGACTCGATGGCGGGGTCGGACGCGGTGTGCCTGCACGCGCTGGTGGACGGCCTGATGGCCGATCATCGCCGCTTGGCGGGCCTGTGGGAACCCTTGCGCCAGACGCTGTCCGAGATCGCGGCGGGGCGGCCGGCGCAATTGCCGCCGGAGCAGGTCCAGGCCTTCACCGAGGCCTACGAAGCGCACATCCGGCGCGAAGAGGACGAGTTGCTGCCGATGGCGGCGCGGCTGATACCGGACGACGCGCTGGCTGCGATCGGTCAGGCCATGAAAGCGCGGCGCGGCGGCGAGGCCGGCTGAAAAGGCGCGTTGCGCGGGCGGGGGCGAGCGTTTACCCTTGCCGGACAGGCGGTAACGCCGATGCCAGGGAACAAGACAGGATGATGCTGGGGGGAATGAACGTCGCGCGCCGGCTGTTCGGTTCGTGGGTCGAGGACGTCAACCGGGTGACGCTGCGCGCCGACCTGGCGGCGGGGTTGTTGGGCGCGTTGCTGGTGCTGCCGCAGGGCGTCGCGTTCGCGACGCTGGCGGGCCTGCCTCCTGAATACGGCCTGTATTCGGCCATCGTGCCCTGTATCGTGGCGGCGTTGTTCGGCTCCAGCCGCCATGTGATGTCCGGACCGACCAACGCCAATTCGCTGGCGCTGTTCGCGGTGCTGGCGCCGCTGGCAGCCGCGGGCACCCCCGCCTACATTCAGCTTGCCCTTGCCGTGACCGTGCTGGTCGGGATCATGCAGTGGCTGGTGGGCACCTTGCGGCTGGGATCGCTGGCGCACTTCATTTCGCCATCGGCGCTGTTTGGTTTTACCAGCGGCGCGGCCGTGCTGATCGCGGTGCATGCGCTCAAGGACGCGCTGGGTTTGCCCTCGACAGAGGCGCATGGTGCGGGCGCGGTGCTGGAAAGCATCGCCACGCATATCGGCCAGGCGCATCCAGGCGCCTTGCTGGTGACGCTGGTCACCCTGGGCACCGCGCTGCTGGCGCGCAGGCTGGACAAGCGCAAGCCATACATGCTGCTGGGCCTGGCGGCGGGGACATTCGCGGCGTGGGCCTTCAATTCCGTGGTCACGCCGCAGGCAGGCGCGCCGGTGCCCGTGCTGGGGGCAATCGCCCAACCGTGGCCGCCTTTTCATGTGCCCAGCGTCGACTGGCGCGCACTGCCCGATCTCCTGAGCCTGGCATTCGCGCTGACCATCGTCGCATTGGCGCAATCCATCTCGATTGCCAAGGCGGTTGCGACGCGATCGGGGCAGCGCATCGACGCGAACCGGGAGTTCGTGGGGCAGGGCTTGTCCAACATCGTGGGCGGCTTTTTTTCGTGCTACCTGTCCTGCGGCTCGCTCAATCGTTCCATTCCAAACTTCGAGGCGGGCGCAAAAACGCCGCTGGCGTCGGTGTTTTCCGCGCTGCTGCTGATGCTGCTGGTGGCGGTGTCGGCGCCGCTTCTGGCGTTGATCCCGCATGCCGCGATCTCGGGGCTGCTGCTGCTGGTGGCCTGGACGCTGCTGGACATTCCGCGCTGGCGTCACCTGTTGCGCACGCAACGCGGCGAATGCGCCATCGCCGCGGCCACGCTGGCCGCCACGATCGCCATCCGCATGGAGGTCGCGATCCTGCTGGGCACGGTGCTGTCGCTCATGGTGTACCTGCACCGCACGTCGCGGCCGGCGATGCGCACGATGGGCTTCGATTCGCGCGGGCCGGATCGCCGCTTCGTCGTCCTTGAGCACCACCCGGACGCCTTGCCGGAATGCCCGCAGCTCAAGCTGCTGCGCATGGAGGGGTCAGTCTATTTCGGGGCGGCCGCGCACGTGGCGCAGCGGCTGCATGACCTGCGTTCGGCGCCGGGCGCGCCGCGCCATCTGCTGGTGATGGCCAAGAGCATGAACTTCATCGACCTGGCTGGCGCGCAGGTCTGGGACGACGAGTTGGCGGCGCGGCGCGCGATGGGCGGCGATCTGTATTTCCATCGGCCGCGGCCCGAGGTGATGGACATGTGGCGCCGCACCGGATTTCTGGCCCGGCTGGGCGAGGACCACATCTTTCCGGACAAGGCGACGGCGTTGCACGAGATCTACGCCAAGCTGGACCGGAACATCTGCGCAGGGTGCACGGCCCGGATTTTCTGGGAATGCCAGCCGGAGCGCCCGCAGCGCGACGGTTGAGGCGCTTGGCGGGTCAGGCTTTCTGCGGCGTCTCGGTGCCCAGATAAGCGGCCTTGACCCGTTCGTCGGCCGCGATGGCGGCTGGCGCGCCTTCGGCCAGCAGGCCGCCCCGCACCAGCACCGCGATGCGATCCGCGTGCTTGAACACGACGTCCAGACTGTGTTCCGTGAAAAGCACCGCAATGCGCTGCGTGTCCGCCAACTGGCGGGTCAGGCGCATCAGCGCGTGGCGTTCGTTGGTGGCCATACCGGCGGTGGGCTCGTCCATCAAGAGCAGACGCGGCTGGTGCGCCAGTGCCATCGCAAGCTCCACCCGCTTGACGTCGCCATAGGCCAGCGTGCCGCACGCCTCGTTGGCCTTGTCCGCCATCTGCACTTGCGACAGCAGGGTCTTCGCTTCTTCAACCGCATGGCGGCCGGCGCGCCGCCATGGGTTGAACAGCAACCGGTCGCGCGACAGCAGGGCGGTCTGAACGTTTTCCAGCACGGTCATCGAGCGGAAGGTGGCGGCGGTCTGGAAGCTGCGGCCCACGCCCAGCCGGCAGATCTTGCCGGCGGACATGCCGACCAGTTCGCGCCCGTCCAGCCGCACCGAACCCGAGTCCGGGCGCAACTGGCCGCCCAACACATTGAAGCAGGTCGACTTGCCCGCGCCGTTCGGGCCGATCAGGGCCAGCATGTGGCCGGCTTCCAGGTCGAACGACACATCGGCCAGCGCGTCGATGCCGCCGAAGGATTTGCGCAGGTTGCGCACCTGCAGCAGGGGGGAGGCCGGGGTCATGCGGACCTCCTGCGCAGCCTGGCGGCTGCGCCCGCCAGGCCTTCGGGGAAGGCCATGACGAGCGCCAGGATCGCCAGGCCCAGCACCGCGTGCCAGTACTCGGTGCTGCGCGCCGCGGCATCCTGCAGCCAGGTGTACGATGCCGCGCCGACGAGCGGACCGGCCAGCGTCTGGATGCCGCCCAGCAGCACCATCACCAGTCCGTCGACCGAACGGCTGACGGCCAGCACGTCGGGCGCGATGCTGCCCTTGGAAAATGCGTACAGGGAGCCCGCCAGGCCCGCGGCGAACGAGGCGGCCACGAATCCGGCCCACTGAATGCGGCGCGTGTCCATGCCCAGCGCTTCGGCGCGCAAGGCCGAATCGCGCACGCCGCGCAGCGCGAAACCCAACGGCGAAAACGCCAGCCGGCGCAGCCACCAGACGCCGGCCGCGCACAGCGCCAGCGTGAGGTAGTAGAACCAGGGCCCCTGCGCCAGCCAGGCCGACGGCCACAAGCCCGTCAGGCCGTTGCTGCCGCCGGTCACGTCATCCCATTGATAGGTCAGGGCCCACAGGATCTGCGCGACCGCCAGCGTCAGCATCGCCAGATACACGCCGGACAGACGCACGCAGAACCACCCGAACACCAGGGCGCCGAACGCGGCGGCAAACGGGCCCAGCAGCAGCGCCGCCTCCATGGGGATGGCGGCCAGTTTCAGGAGCAGCGCCGCGCCGTAGGCGCCCAGTCCGAACCAGGCGGCGTGGCCGAACGAGGTCATGCCCGCCAGCCCGGTCAGAAAGTGCAGACTGGCGGCGAACAGCGCGGCGATCAGGATCTCGGTCATGAGGATGCTGAGGTAGGGCCAGTACAGCGTCGCGACGGGCACCAGCGCCAGCAGGGCCAGCAGCACGCCATAGGCCAGACGCAGGCGGGGGCCCGCCGGGGATAGGGGCCGCTCCGGCATGCCCGCGTGCGAGGAAGGGGCGGGGGGCTTGCCCATCAGGCCCCACGGCCGCACGACCAGCACCACGGCCATCACGGCGAATTCGGCCAGCAGCGTGAGCTTGGACAGGTTGAATACCCACGGGCCGATGGCGACCTGGCCCAGGAAGACGAACAGCGCCTTGACCGAGCAGATCAGCACGGCCGCCAGGAACGCGCCAGGCACCGATCCCAAGCCGCCCACGACCACCACGACAAAGGCGCTGGCGATGATTTCAAGGTCCAGGCCGAGGGTGGCGGGCACGCGCGGCGCGGCCAGCGCGCCGCCCAGCCCGGCGAGGAACGCGCCCAGCGTGAAGGCGGACGTGAACAGCCAGGCCTGATTCACGCCCAGCGCCGCCAGCATGGTGCGGTTTTCAGCGGCGGCGCGCAGCAGCCGGCCCCAGCGGGTGCGCATGAGCAGCAGCCACAAGAGGCCCAGCACGATGGGGCCGGCGGCAATCAGCAGAAGGTCGTATTCAGGGTAACGGCGGCCCAGGATCTGCACGGCGCCCGACAGGCCGGGCGCGCGGGCCGAGAACAGGTCTTCGGGGCCCCAGATGGCCAGGGCCGCGTCGCCGATGATGAGGACGAGGGCGAAGGTCGCCAGCAGCTGGAAGAGCTCGGGGGCGCGGTAAAGGCGCTTGAGCACCAGCAGTTCGGCCGCCGCGCCGATCAGGCCGGTCGCCAGCGCCGCCAGCAGCAGGCCGAACCAGTAGCCCGCGCCGCTGCCGAAATGGCTGGTGAAGGTCCAGGCCAGGTAGATGCCCAGCATGTAGAACGAGCCGTGCGCGAAGTTGACCACGCGGGTCACGCCAAAGATCAGCGACAGGCCCGCGGCGACCAGGAACAGCGCGCTGGCGTCGGCCAGGCCATTGAGCAGCTGCAGCAGCAGCCCGGACACATTCATCAGTGTGCCGGCCGCATCTTGCGCACCTGTTCGTCGGGCGGCTGCAGCCGCGCGCCGTCGATGTAGGCAAAGTCCTTCATGATGCCCTTGCCGTCCTCGACCGCGGTCACGCCCACATAGACGCCCATCGTGGATTGATGGTCGATCTTGCGGTACTGGATCGGGCCGTAGGGCGTGTCCACCTTCAGGCCGGCAAAGGCGTCGACGAGCTTTTCCGTGTCCACGGAACCGGCGGCCTTCAGGCCCTGCGCGATCGACATCAACGATGCATAGCCGACCACCGACCCGACCTTGGGCGTTTCGTTGAAGCGCTTCTTGTAGGCCTCGACAAAGGTCTTGTTGGCCGGCGTGTCGATGGCGTACCAGGGATAGCCGGTGACGATCCAGCCGGTGGGGGCGTCGGCGCCCAGCGGCTCCAGATATTCGGGTTCGCCGGACAGCAGCGAGACGACCGGCATGTTTTCAAAGAGGCCGCGCGTGTTGCCTTCGCGCACGAAGCGCGTCAGGTCGGCGGCGAACAGCACGTTGAAAATGGCGTCGGGCTTGGCGTCGGCCAACGCCTGCACCACCGCGCCGGCATCCACCTTGCCCAGCGGCACGGCCTGTTCCGCGACGAATTCCACGTCGGACTGGAACGACTGCATCATGGCCTTGAACGTGGCCACGGCGGACTGCCCGTATTCGTAATTGGGGTAGACGATGGCCCAGCGCTTCTTGCGCAGGGCCAGCGCCTTGGGCGCCACCGCCGCCACGTGCATCCACGTGGACGGACGCAGGCGGTAGGTGTAGCGGTTGCCTTCCTGCCAGGTGATCTTGTCGGTCAGCGGTTCGGCGGCCAGGAAGAACACCTCTTGCTGCTTGGCGAAATCGGTCAGTGCCAGGCCGGTGTTGGAAAGGAACCCGCCGAACAGCAGCTCGACTTTTTCGCGCGCCAGCAGTTCCTGTGCGGCACGGACCGAGTCACCCGGATTGCCGTTGTCGTCGCGCGAGATGACTTCGAGTTTTCGGCCCAGGACGCCACCCGCGGCGTTGACCTCTTCAAGCGCCAACTGCCAACCCTTTTTGTACGGGCCCAGGAAGGCGGGAATGGCCTTGTAGCTGTTGATCTCGCCGATGCGGATGGGCGGCTCCTTGTCTTTGGCGGCGGCGGGGGCGGCCGGAGCCAGGGCCAGGGCCAGGATCGCGGGCGCAAGCGCGCGGCGCAGCAAAGTGAGGCAGGGACGGATCATGGTGGAGTAATCGCAGGCTGAAGTTGAATCGGGCCTCGCGCGCGCCTGGGGCGCCGCCGGTGCGGCCTAATTGAAACATGGGCCTTTGCGCAGCGGCAAATTAATGGCAATCAAAAGCGGGCAATAAAAAGCCGGCAATAAAAAAGGCCCTGCATGACAGGGCCTTTTTTTGCGGGATACCGGCTGAATTACTTCAGCTTGGTTTCCTTGTAGTCGACGTGCTTGCGAGCGACCGGATCAAATTTCTTGATCAGCATCTTCTCGGGCATGTTGCGCTTGTTCTTGGTGGTCGTGTAGAAATGACCCGTGCCGGCGGTCGACTCGAGCTTGATCTTTTCGCGGATACCTTTGGCCATGTCGTGCTCCTAGTATGTAGATTGGCGGGGCGGCCGATTAGGCCATTTCGCCGCGGGCACGCATTTCGGCCAGCACGGCTTCGATGCCGTTCTTGTCGATCGTGCGGATGGCCTTGGCAGAAACACGCAGGCGAACCCAGCGGTTTTCGCTTTCAACCCAGAACCGGCGCGATTGCAGGTTGGGCAGGAAGCGACGCTTGGTCTTGTTGTTTGCGTGCGAAACATTGTTGCCCACCATCGGGCCTTTGCCGGTCACTTGGCATACGCGTGCCATGGATGCACCTCTTTAGTGTCGTTCTTGCCGCGCATCGCTTCGGGGGAGTAGACGGGGGTTTAGCCGCCGGGCTGTGAAGGCTGCTGTACGCTGCCTTGGCCGGCCACCCAGTCTTAGTGGATGAGGGGGAAAGTGATTTCACCCCAGTGCTTATACCCGCTGCCTGCCGCCCGCTTGCATTCACAACACGCGGTTGGGGTCAGAGTGCTGAACTACAAAGCATAGTAGTCCTGCACGGGAAACTTCATGTGAAGACCGCGATTCTAATACGAAAATCTTAAGTAAATCAAGCTGCAGGGCTAGGCGGTGTGCGAACGCGCCACACGTCCGGCCGTCCAGGACAGGCATGCGCAGGCCGCCAGCGTGGTGGTCAGCGGCAGGGCGGTGTCGGATTGCCAGGCGCTGACGGCGAAACCCGCGAGGGCGCCGCACGACAACTGAAGTGTCCCCAATAGCGCGGACGCCGCGCCCAGCCGCTTGCCCTGGTCCGCCAGCGCAAGCGCCGCCGAGTTGGGGTTCACGAAGCCCTGGCTGCCCATGTAGCAGATCAGGCACAACATCAGCAGCGGCAGCGTCAGTAGTCCGGCCAGCGTCAGCGCGACGGCGGCGAGGCTGGCGCAGGCCAGCGTGACCAGCGCGCGGCTTTGCAGCTGGCGCGGGGTGTAGGTGCGCAGCAGCCGCGCGCTGATCTGCGAGCAGATGATGAGCGACAGCGCATTGGTGCCGAACAGCAGGCCGTAGTATTGCGGCGGCACGCCGTAGAGTTCGATGAAGACGCGGGGCGAGCCGATGATGTAGGCGAACATGCCGGCCTGGCCAAAACCGCCCGCCAGGCTGTGCGACATGAAGCCGCGGTGCGCGAACAGGCCGCGATAGTTCTGCAGGATGGTGCTCCAGCGCAGCGGCACCACGCGCTCGGGCGTGAGCGATTCCTTCATGATGAGGATGACCGCCGTCATCAGCATCGCGCCGCCCGCGAGCATCACCCAGAAGAGGCTGCGCCACGAGGTGATGGCCAGCAACTGGCCCCCGATCAGCGGCGCGAGGATCGGCGCCAGACCCATGATGAGCATCAGCAGCGACATGGCGCGCGCCGCCTCGTGGGTCTCGTAGTGGTCGCGGATGACTGCGCGCGGAATCACGATGCCGGCCGCGCCACCCATTGCCTGCACGACGCGCCAGCCGGTCAGGGCTTCGACCGATCCCGACAGCGCGCACCCCAGCGAGGCGATCATGAACAGGGTCAGGCCCACCAGCAGCGGCGGCTTGCGGCCGTAGCGGTCGGCCATCGGGCCGTAGAACACCTGCGCCATCGCCAGGCCGATCAGGTACGCCGCCAGCGTGCGCTCGACATCGCCGCGGGAGACGCCGAGATTGGCCGCGATCGTGGGGAACGCGGGCAGGTACATATCGATGGCGAACGGGCCGATGGCCGTCAGCGCGCCCATGAGGATGAGCCAACCGGGCAGGCTGCTGCGGGATGTCTGTGATGGGGGCATGTAGATCGCGATGAAGCGCAGGGACAGGGCGCGTGGCGGTGCAGGGGCTGTACTGGCCGCGCCAAGCCGGGGACTTTATCATGGGCGGGCTTACAGGAAAATTGCGGGTGCTTTCCGAAAGCGTCCCTGGCGCCGCTACGCATCCGGAGGAGAAGCCGTGAATCCTTTGCTATCTGTCGTGGAACGCAAACTTCAGGCCCTGCCTGTCCCTGTGCAGCTCGTGCTGCCCGACGGCGCCGTGCTCGGCGCGCCGGCCCCCCGCGTGCGGTTCGTGACGCACGACAAGAGCGCGCTGGCCCATCTTGCCGAAGGGGCCGTCGGCGTGCTGGGCCAGGATTACGTCGAAGGCCGCATCGATATCGAAGGGCGCATGCGCGACGTCATGGCGGCCGCGGCAAAGCTGCTGCCCGGTTCGCCCATGGACGCCGCGCGGGGCGGATGGCTGACCGAGCTGGTGCGCAAAGTGATGTCGGTATGGCGGCATTCGGTCGAGCGCGACGCCAAACAGATTCAGTTCCACTACGACCTGTCCGACGACTTCTACGCGCTGTGGCTGGATCCGCGCCGCGTCTATTCGTGCGCCTACTACCGCGAAACCGGCATGACGCTGGCGCAGGCGCAGGAGGCCAAGCTCGATCACATTTGCCGCAAGCTGCGTCTGTCGGCCGGCGAGCGGTTCCTGGACGTGGGCGCGGGGTGGGGCGGCCTGCTGCTGTGGGCCGCCGAAAATTATGGCGTCGACGCCACCGGCATCACGCTGTCACGCAACCAGCATGCGCACGTCAGCCGGCTGATCGAAGAGAAGGGGCTGTCCGGGCGGGTCCGCATGATGCTGCTGGATTACCGCCAACTGGACGAATCGCAGCCCTACGACAAGATCGCATCGGTCGGCATGTTCGAGCACGTGGGGCGCACGCAGCTGGAAAGCTACTTCGCCAAGCTGCGGCGCCTGCTCAGGCCGGGCGGGCTGATCATGAATCACGGCATCACGGCGGCCGGCGTGTACAACGCCGAGCTGGGCAACGGGATGGGCGAGTTCATCGAGAAGTACATCTTCCCGGGCGGGGAGCTGACGCACGTCAGCGTGGTGATGCAGGCGCTGGCCAATGGCGGACTGGAAGACCTGGACGTGGAGAACCTGCGGCCGCACTATGCGCGCACGCTCTGGGCCTGGAGCGATGGACTGGAGGCGCGCTTGCCCGAAGCGGCCCGCATTCTGGGTGGGGACCAGGGCGAGCGGTCGCTGCGCGCTTACCGGCTGTATCTGGCCGGGTGCGCCATGGCCTTCGAGCATGGGTGGATCGCACTGCATCAGATTCTTGTCCAGCATCCGGCGTCGGGCCGCGCGGACGAACTGGATGGGCCTGCGGATCTGTCTTATCCGTGGCGGCGGGACTATATGTATGGATCGCGGTCCGGAGAGTGAGGGGCCACCGGTGTCAATTGGAACCCTCTTAATTGAATGAATGTTCGCGATTTCTGGAACCAATTGCCGTGTTGCAGTGCACTCTGGAACGCGCTGAACGTATTAATAGGCACATAATATTAACTAAATGTATCTGTCTTTTCGGGTTTGATCTCCCTAGGAGAAATCCGCCGTCTCCCCCTGATCTACTGGGGTTTTCCCGGAGCAATTTGGCCGCGAATGTATCTGTTTCATTCACCCCTGGGGTTGGGCGGCGCAGCAATTTCGTTTAAGATGCTGCCTTCTTCGTTCAGTTTGTTCTCTTTCTGTGAGTATTCAAAAACCCGTTTTTGAAGCTCCCTGTCTTGCAAGACGCCGCATCCCTCGCGGGCAGTCTTGTTGCTAGTGTCGGTTTGTATTGGCGGTTCAGCCCGTCTTCCGCACAACCCCCTTAGCTCCACGGTGCCGCCCCAGGCTTTCATCCTGGCGTGAGTGCCTGAACCTATGGAGGCAAAAGCCAATGCGTTTTACCCCTGTCAAGTCCCTGGCCGCCGCGGCCGTTTTGTTTGCGTTTGCTGGTTCGGCTCAAGCCGCCGACGCCCCGCAATGTGAACTCAAGCGTCCGGTCACGTTCGGCGCCATGAACTGGGAATCCAACCTGGTCCTGGTCGACGTCGAACGATTCATCATGGAAAAGGGCTACGGTTGCAAGACCGAAACCTTGCCCACCGAGACCTTGCCCGCCCTGGCCGCGCTTGAACGCGGCGATCTGGACATCAACACCGAAATCTGGCTGAACAGCGTGGCCGATCCCTGGGCCCGCGCCGAGAAGACCGGCAAGGTCAAGCGCATTGGCGACCTGTACATGGGCGCCGAAGGCTGGTACATCCCCAAGTACACGGCCGAGCGTCTGCCCGAGCTGAAGTCGGCGGCGGACCTGCCCAAGTTCAAGGATGAATTCAAGGATCCGGAAGAACCCGGCAAGGGCCGTTTCTATGGCTGCCCGGCCGGCTGGGGTTGCGAAGTCACCAGCAACAACCTGTTCCACGCCTTGAAGCTGGACGACACCTACACGCTGTACTCGCCCGGCACGGGCGCGGCGCAGAAGGCGGCCCTGATGTCGGCCTACAAGCGCAAGCAGAACGTGGTCTTCTATTACTGGTCGCCCACGCCGCTGGTCGGCGCCATGGATCTGGTCAAGCTGGACCTGCCGGCCTACGATGCTGAAAAGCACAAGTGCCTGACGTCGCCCAAGTGCGCCAAGCCCGAGCCCAGCGCCTACCCCGACAACCCCGTCTTTACCGCGGTGAACACCAAGTTCTCCGAAGATGCGCCCAAGCTGACCGAATTCCTGTCCAAGGTCTCGGTGCCGCTGCCGGTCATCAATGAAACCCTGGCCCACATGGAAGAGTCCGGCGATGAGTCCAACGCCGTGGCCAAGTGGTTCCTGAAGAACAAACCCGACGTCTGGACCAAGTGGGTCCCCGCCGACGTCGCCGGGCGCGTCCAAGGCGCGCTGTAAAGCACTGTGATCCTGGCTGCGCGCCGCGGTGGCGCGTACCGGTCCGTCAAGGGGCCGGAACTCTTTGCCGGGATGGCCGCCGGCCGGGCGCATGCGTCCGGCCCGGCAAGCGTGCTTGTGCCGCCACCCGCGGTGGCAGTGATTCCGGTGCCGGGCACCGATGCGGAATGGATTTGCGCAATCAGCGGTCCTTCCGGGTGCCTGGCGCCAGTCTCAGTCTCGATGTCTTGTCCTGCGCCAGCGTGCCCGGTGGCGACACGGGCGGCGAGCGCGCCAGAATGGAGTCGAATGTATGTTTCCTGAAATTATTCCCGCCCGTCAGGTACGGGGGGCGATCGACGGTTTCGTCGATCACCTGGTCACCAACTACGCGGACACGCTGGAAAAGATGTCCCAGCCCGTGCTGCACGCGTTGGTGTGGCTGGAGCAACTGCTGCGCAATTCGCCCTGGTGGGCGGTGGTCGCGGTGACCATCGCGATCGCCTACGGCGTGAGCCGCCGCATCGGCCTGAGCCTGGCGATGGGCGCGCTGCTGTGCGTCATCGGGGTGCTGGGCTTGTGGGACGCCGGCATGCAGACGCTGGCGCTGATGATCATGGCCGCCGGTCTGTCGGTGCTGATCGGCATTCCGCTGGGCGTGCTGATGGCACGGGTGAACTGGCTGCGCTCGGGCATGCTGCCCGTGCTGGACGTGATGCAGACCATGCCCAGCTTCGTGTATCTGATTCCTGTCGTGATGCTGTTCGGCCTGGGCAAGATCCCCGCCATCATCGCAACCGTCATCTACGCCGTGCCGCCGCTCATCCGCCTGACCGACCTGGGCATCCGCCTGGTCGACCGCGAAGTGCTGGAAGCGTCGCGCGCCTTTGGCGCCAACCCGCGCCAGCAGCTGTTCGGCGTGCAGTTGCCCCTGGCGCTGCCCAACATCATGGCCGGCATCAACCAGACCACGATGATGGCGCTGTCGATGGTGGTGATTGCGTCGATGATCGGCGCGCGCGGCCTGGGTTATGAAGTGCTTCTGGGCATCAACCGCCTGGAAGTGGGCCGGGGCCTGCTCGCCGGCCTGGGTATCGTGGTGCTGGCCGTGCTGTTCGACCGGATCACGCAATCGTATGGACAGCGCATGCGCACGGGAGGCCAGCGATGAGCAAGATCGAAGTCAAGAACATCTACAAGATTTTCGGTGCGCATCCGAAGAAATGGCTGCAAGCCGCGCAGGGCGGCATGAGCAAGGAAGAGCTGCTGGCCAAGAGCGGCCACACGCTCGGCCTGCGCGACATCAGCCTGTCCATCGAAGAAGGCAGCATCTACGTCATCATGGGGCTGTCCGGGTCGGGCAAGTCCACGCTGATCCGCCACTTCAACCGCCTGATCGAGCCCAGCTCGGGCCACATCCTGGTCGACGGCGTGGACGTGGTCAGCCTGAACAAGCGCGACCTGGAAATCTTCCGCCAAAAGAAGATGAGCATGGTGTTCCAGCGTTTTGGCCTGTTTCCGCACCGCACCGTGCTGGACAACGCGGCGTACGGCCTGACCGTGCAGGGCGTTGGCAAGGCCGAGCGCGAGAAGCGTGCGCGCGAATGGCTGGAACAGGTGGGCCTGTCGGGCTTCGAGAACCAGTATCCGCATCAACTGTCGGGTGGCATGCAGCAGCGTGTCGGCCTGGCGCGCGCGCTGGCCACCGATGCCGAGATCCTGCTGATGGACGAAGCGTTTTCCGCGCTGGACCCGCTGATCCGCCGCGAAATGCAGGATCAGCTCCTGCAGCTTCAGGCCAAGCTGAACAAGACCATCGTCTTCATCACGCACGATCTGGACGAAGCGCTGCGCCTGGGCAACCGCATCGCCATCCTGAAGGACGGCGAACTGGTGCAGGAGGGCACGCCGGAAGACATCCTGCTGAACCCGGCCAACGATTACGTGCAGTCGTTCCTGCAGGACGTGAACCGCACCAAGGTGCTCAACGCCACGCACGCCGTGAATCCGGCGCGCCTGACGCTGACGATGCGCTCGCGCCCGGCGCACGCCGTGGACCGCATGAAGGCGCTGAACTACGAGTACGCGCCGGTGCTGGATGGCAAGCGTCTGGCTGGCGTGCTGACCGCCGAGGCCGCCGAGAAGGCGATGCAGGAAGGCGTGCGCGACGTGTCCCGTTTCGTCGAGGACCTGGCGTCGGTGCCGGCCACGGCTGGCCTGGGCGAGGTGCTGGCGCAACTGGTGCACAGCGACCAGCCGGTCGCCGTGACGGGTGAGGACGACGAGTTCCTGGGCATGCTGTCGCGCAAGAAGGTCGTGGAGCTGGTGACCCCGGCCCTGACCGAGACGCCGGTGGCGGGCGACGCCGCCACGCCCGATGCGGCTGCGTTGACGGCCCAGCCCGAGCAGGAAAGCGAGGGCAAGGCCGCCGCCTGATCCCCGCATCGTCGGCATGACCCCATGCGCCCGCGTGCACCCGCTTGCACGCGGGCGCAGTCACGATATGATGGCTTGCCGGCCGGCTTGGCCGGCTTTCCTCGTCATGCACCCTCGGAACCTGCCATGCCCCTCTTGAACGTCCAGATCATGCAAGGCCACTCGGCCGCCCAGAAAGCCGCCCTCTTGAAGGCGGCGTCCAACGCGGTGGTCGAAAGCATCGCGGCCCCTGTGCCCAGCGTGCGCGCCGTGCTGCACGAAATCCCGGCGGAACACGTGATCGTGGCGGGCGAGATCGGCAAGCGCATGGCGCGCGTGGACGTGGACCTGATCGAAGGGCGCGACGAGGCCAAAAAGGCCGCGCTGATCGCGGCGCTGAACCAGGCCGTGTGCGCCAGCCTCGACATGTCGGGCGAAGACGTGCGCGTGATCCTGCGCGACGTGCCTAAGACGGACATGGGCGTGGCCAATGGACTGAGCGCCAAGGCCGCCGGACGCTGATCCGGCCCGCCGGCAGAACAGAAAACGCCCGCTTGCCGCGGGCGTTTCCGTTTGGGCGAATACGTGGGCTGCGCAGTCAGTCCAGCTTCACGTTTGCCGCCTTCACTACCTCGCCCCACCGCGCGATCTCGCTCTTGATGTAGGCGGCGTATTCCTGCGGTGTCGACCCCAGCGCCTGCGCGCCCTGCACCTTGAGCTGCTTCTGCATCTCCTGGGATTTGAGCGCGCGCAGGATCTCGGCATTCAGCTTGTCGATGATGGGCGCGGGCGTGCCTGCCGGCACGACGACGCCTTGCCAGGCGCCCATGCCAAAGCCCGGCGCCACCGTTTCCGCCACCGTGGGCACGTTGGGCAACTGGTCGCTGCGGGTCTCGCTGGTCACCGCCAGGGCGCGCAGCTTGCCTTCGCGGATGAATCCCAGCGAGTCGTTCAGCGTGTTGGTCATCACCTGGACCTGGCCGCCGACCAGGTCGGTCATGGCCGGAGCGCTGCCGCGATAGGGCACGTGGACCGCGTCGATGTTTAGCGACTTCAGGAGCAGCAACGCGCCCAGGTGCGTGACGTTGCCCGCGCCCGCCGATCCATACGACAGCTTGCCGGGATGCTTGCGGGCGTAATCGACAAATGCGGATGCGGTGTCGGCGGGCACCGAGGGATGCACCAGGAGGACGAGTGGAATGACGGCCGTGCTGGAGACGGGCGCGAAGTCCTTGACCGGGTCGAACGCCAGCGAGCGGTACAGGTTGGGGCTGAGCGCGATGGACGAGGTGTTGTACAGCACCGTGTAGCCGTCCGGCTTGGCCGCGGCTGCGTATTGCATGCCGATGTTGCCGTTGGCGCCGCCCTTGTTTTCGACGACGACGGTCTGGCCGAGCTGGTCGGTAAGCTGTTTGGCCAGCACGCGCGCCACCAGGTCGGTCGGCCCGCCGGGCGGGAAGGGCACCACCATCGTGATCGGGCGGTCGGGCCATGCGGCCTGGGCGCTTGCGGCGCCTCCCAGCGCCAGAATGGCCAGCGTCGCGGCCAGCATTGCTTTTTTCATGGTTGTCTCCTTGTGCTGTTATGGGTACTGCGAACTGGCGGCCGCGTCCTCTGGCGGGACCCGTGCCGCCGCAGGGGCATTCAGCCGGGTCTGCCGGCCAGCATGCGCACGGCCGTGTAGGCCATCACCGGCTTGCCATGCTGGTTGCGGACGTCGATCGCGGACGTGACCACCGCGCGGTTGTGCTGCGAGGTGGGGCGCACGCCGGTCACTTCGATCTCGGCCCAGATCGTGTCGCCGGCGACCACGGGCGCGATCATTTTCTTGTGGACTTCCAGCAGCGCCAGGCCCGTTCCCTGCACCATGCCCTGCATGATCAGCCCTTCGATCAGGCCGTAGGTCAGCGCGCCGGGGGCGGGCCGGCCCTTTATCGCGCCGTGGCTGTAGGTGGCGTCGATGAAGATGGTCTCCAGCATGCCCGTGACGCTGATGAAGTTGACGATGTCGGTCTCGGTGACCGTGCGGCGAAACGTCTGGAAGCGCTGGCCGACCGTGAGGTCCTGCCAGTAGTAGCCCTGGCCCAGTTGGGCGGCGGGCGCGGCGTTGCGGTCTTGGGTCATGCGGTGTCCTTGGCGTTGTCGGAAGAGGGGGAGGGCGCTTGGCCGGCGGCGCCCGCTTGCAGCAGGGCGTCGATGGCGGCCGGTGCAAGCCCGGCCTGGCGCAGCACTTCGTGGGTGTGCTCGCCCAGGCGCGGCGGCATGGCGGGCGGCACGCTGGACTGCTGCAGGCGCACCGGGTTGCGGGGAAAGCGGTATTGGCTGCCGGACGCGCTTTGCAGCGGCACGAAGAAGCCGACGCTCTCCAGGTGCGGATCGGTCTCCAGGTCTTCCAGCCGGTTCACGGGCGCGGCCGGAATCTCCAGCCGCTCGCACAGGGCAAGCCAGTACGCGGTGTCGTGGGCCGCGACGATGCCGGCCTGCAGTTCGTACAGCGTCTCGATGTGCCGGGTGCGCGCCGAGATGTCGGCAAAGCGCGGATCCTGCGCCAGGTCGGGGCGGCCGGCGGCGTTGAAGAAATCGCGCCAATGGGCGTCCGTGTAGGGCATTAGGCAGACGTGCCCATCGGCGGTCTGGCAGGGCCGGCGCCACGGCGTCAGCACCCGCGGATAACCGGCCGGGCCGGGCGCATCGGCCAGATGGCGGCCGTAGTAATGCTCCACCAGCGCAAACGACGCCATGCTTTCGAACATGGGCACTTCCAGCTGCTGGCCGCGGCCCGTGCGCTCGCGCTGGAACAACGCGGCCAGGATGGCGTGCGCGGCGATGAGGCCGCAGGTCTTGTCGGCGGCGACGGTGGGCAGATAGCGCGGCGCGCCGGTCTGGCGGCCGACCAGGTCGGCAAATCCGGACAGGCCCTGGATGATGTCGTCGTAAGCCGGGCGGCCATCGTAGGCGCCGCCTTCGCCAAAGCCGTACAGGCCGGCATACACCAGCCGCGGATGGCGCGCGCACAGCGTGGCGGGGTCCAGACCCAGCGCCGCCATCTTGGCCGGCCGCATGCTGTGCATCAGCACGTCGGCCTGGTCCACCAGCGTCAGCAGCGCCTCGCGCGCGGCCGGCTGCTTCAGGTCCAGCACGATGCTGCGCTTGTTGCGGTTCAGCCCCAGGAAGATCGCGGACAGGCCGGGCTCCTGCGCGGGGCCGGTGCGCCGGGTGGAATCGCCGCCGGGCGCTTCGACCTTGATGACGTCCGCCCCGTAGTCGGCCAGGATTTGCGAGGCATAGGGGCCGAACACGACGGAGGTCAGGTCCAGGATGCGGATGCCGTCCAGCGCAGAGACGGTCGGGGAGGGAGGCGTGGTCATGGCGGAAATCCTATCGGCGCCGCACATACGCGTCTAATATGGCTTCGGTATTGCTTGATACGGAATCTGTTATGGCTATAGATTTGCGCCAGCTTCGGCAGTTCGTCACGATTGCCGAACTGGGCAGTTACCGCCGCGCGGCCGACGCGCTGCACATCGCGCAGCCGGCGCTGTCGGTGTCGATCCAGAAACTGGAGCACGCGGTCGGCGTGCCGCTGCTGGTGCGGGGCGCCAAAGGCGTCTCGACGACGCCAGCGGGCGACGCGCTGATGGCCGACGCGCGCCGCGCGCTGTTTCATACCGACCAGGCGCGCCAGGCCGCCCGCCGGGTGGCGCTGGGCGAATGGGGCACGCTGCGGCTGGGCTTCGTGGGCTCGGCCACTTACATGCTGCTGCCGCGTTGCCTGCCCGCCTTCCGGACGCAATACCCGGACGTGCAGCTTGATCTGCGCGAGGACAGCACGATCGGCCTGGTGGCGATGCTGCGCGCCAACGAAATTGACGCCGGCCTGGTGCGCGGGCCGCTGGCCGAAGACAACGAACTGGATTCCTGGGTGGTCGAGCGCGACGATCTGATCCTGGCTGTGCCCGCCGGGCATCCGCTGGCCGGCGCCGGCCCGATCGCGCTGGAACGCATGCGGTCCGAGAACTTCGTGCTGTATTCGCCGGCCAAGGTGCCGGGGCTGAACGGGGTGACGCTGGCGCTATGCCACAAGGCGGGGTTTTCGCCCCGCATCAGCCAGGAAGCGATCCAGGTGCAGACGCTGGTCAGCCTGGTCGCCAGCGGCCTGGGTGTGGCGCTGGTGCCCGGCGTGACCCGCGCCTATTCGACGCCGCATGTGGCCTTTGTGCGCTTGACCGACGCGGACGCGCAGGGCGCGCTGTCCCTGTCGCTGGTGACGCATCGCGACACCTCGTGCGCGTCCGTGCTGCGGCTGCGGGACAGCATGCTGGCGCCGGGCCCGGGCTGACCGGCGCTACACCGCGTAGACCACGCGGTGCGCCTCGGTCGGCAGCGGCAGGTCCCAGCGGTGCAGCATGCCCGTCAGGGTCTTGTTGGACAACGACGTGTCGCGCCGGGCATTGCGCCGCAGCAGCTCGGCGCGCGGCTTTTCCAGATACACCAGCTCAACGTCGGCCTGATACGCGTACAGCAGGTCCAGCGTCTTTTTGCGCATCAGTTCGCTGAGGTTGGTGGCGTTCCACACGAAGGGCGCGCGGGCGCGCAGCAGGGCCTTCGCGCGGTCGACGGCCAGGTGCGCCACCATGCCCTCGTTCTTGCCGTGGCGCAGCCCCAATTCCTCGCGCGCATCGTCGAACGACACCACCGGCAGATCGGGATGATGCGCTGCCACCCAGGTGTTCTTGCCGGAAGCGGGCAGGCCCGACATCACGATGACGCGCGAACCGGGTTCCTGGAACAAGGCGTAGTCCGGATGCACGTCCGCGCCGCGGAAATAGCTGACGGCGGTGTGCGCGTCGGCGAAGACGCGGGGCTGGCCAAAGCACTGCTCGTCGCGCGCCAGTTCGCAAAAGAGGGCGATGTTGTCCAGCACGCGGCCCGCGTCCGCGCAGAGGCGGCCGCGCATGTCGGCCTCGGCCAGCATGGCAAGCAGCGGAAGGGACACCTGCCAGGACAGCTCGCGCACGATGAATTCGGGCGAGCGGCCGCGGCGCGAGCCTTCCAGCGCAAAAAACGGCACCTGGTGCGTGGCGATCAGCCGGCAGATGGCTTCGCGCACCGCGAAGGGGACGCCGGCGTCCCACAACGCGATGCGCGCATCGATCGCGCCCTTGCGCGAATGGCCGGGCTGGCCGATGGCGCCCGTTACCGGGTCGATCACCGTGGTGCTGTGCTTGGCCACATCGTGCAGCAGCGCGGCCAGGAACACGATCTCCTGGTCGGCGCGTGATGCAGCCTGGTACTGCGGCAGCGCGAGCAGCGCGTCCACGACCATTTGCGTGTGCGTCCATACGTCGCCCTCGCCGTGATAGCGCGGGTCCTGCGGCGTGGTCTTGGCCAGTTCCAGCGCGGGAAAGGCCGCCAGGCACGCGGCATAGTCCGCGCCGCGCGTGGGCGTGGGAACCAGTGCCCGGATCTGTTCGTAATTCATGATGTCTCTCCGGCGCGGGTGGCGCCGCGCAAGGTGTCCCAGTCCACCGCGAGGCGCGGCGCGTACAGGTCGACGCCGTCGGCGAGCAGATTGGGGATGTAGGGCTGCTCCGAATGGTGCATGTCCGAATCCAGGATGGCCTGCACGAAGTCGCGGCGCACCCACTTGTAACGGGCGAGTGTCTTGCCGTCGGCTTCGGCCTTGATGTAGAGGCCTTCGGACAGATCCGACTTGTCGCACTGCTTCCAGGCGCGCGCCAGGTCCAGGCCTTCGCGCAGCACGGTGGCCTCGAACGCGTCGCGCCAGCCGGCCGTCTTGGCAAGCGAGGGCTTTAGCAGGGCCTTCAGATCGGCCAGCCGCGCGGGCGCCGGGCCTTCGTACAGCACCGGCACGGACAGCACCGGGCCGCCGGCCAGCAGCGCGCGGCGCGCGCCGGTCGACAGGAATTGGCCGGTGCGGCGGTCCAGTACATCGAATTCAAAGAAGTGATGCGGCAGCGCGTCGTAGAACACGGAGTGCTTTTTCGACAGGGTTTCGCCGTACATCACGTAGCGGTCTTCCAGCCGGTCCAGCAGCCAGTCCGCATGCGCGGCGGCCCAGGCCTTGATGAAGCTGAACTGCCGTTCGCGCCCGCCGCCCACCAGATAGTGGCCGCGCGATTGCAGCAGCAGTTCGCCCGACGGGCTGAAACTGATGCCCGTGTTGGCGCCGTCGAGCTTTTCTTCAACGACAAGGGTCTGGCCCGCCAGCGTGCGATAGGGCACGTGGCCGTGGCCTTCGTCGCCTTCCTGCAGGCGCGAGCCTTCCAGGTGGGGCGTTCGGGGATATCGGAACAGGTCCAGCGATTGCGCGTAGGCGCAGAAATCCAGCGTCATGGGTCTTCTCCAGCAGATGGGAAAAGCCGACAACGCAGTCTTTACGGGAGGGGAAGCAGAGAGGGGGTGGTGTTGCGCTTCCTGGATCCGCGCCTGCCGGGCGGGGTGTGCTCATGACATGGCGTTGAGCAGCGAATGCGGGCAGGCTGACCGCGGTACCAGGACGGTACTCGTCGGCGTTCAGGCGAATTGACGAATGGCAGACACGGTTGCACCCAGAAAATGGCAGGGGTTGAAAAAGCAGGGCCGAATGCTAAGTCAGCGCGGCGGCGCTTGTCAATGCGCCGCCGACAGGGCCCGCTCGCCAGCGTCAGGCGGGCGGCGCGGCGCGCAGCACAATCTGCGTGATCTCCGACGGCCGTCCGAGCCGGATGGGAAAGCCCGGCCACAGGCCCGCGCCGTTGCTCACGTAAAGCTGCATGCCGCCGACCTGATACATGCCGGACACGTAGCCCTCGTTGGCCAGTTGCGTGATGAAGTGCGGACCCAGGATCTGGCCGCCGTGCGTGTGGCCCGACAACTGCAGGCCGGCGCCCACCTGCGCGTGGCGCTTGGCGCCGACCGGCCGGTGGCTCAGCAGGATCACCGCCGACGACGGCGGCACGCCCTTCATGGCCGCGTCGATATCCGGCAGCGGCTGGCCGACGCGCGCGGCCACGCTGTCGGTGATGCCCGCCAGCACGAGCGGCTGGCCGTCGCGGTCAAGGACCATGTGTTCGTTCAGCAGCATGCGCAGGCCCAGCTTCTCGAAGGCCTGCAGCCAGCCCAGGTATTCGGCGTAATACTCGTGGTTGCCGGGGATCGCCACCACGCCATGCGGCGCGCGCAGATCGGCCAGCGGTTGCACGTCGGCGGCGCGGGCCGCGGGCGTGCCGTCGACCAGGTCGCCGGTGATGAGCGTCAGGTCCGGTTCAAGCGCATTGGCGCGCGCCACGACGGCCTGCATCCAGTCACGTTGCAGCAAGCGGCTGGCGTGCAGGTCGGTCAGATGCACGATGCGAAAGCCGTCATAGGCGCGCGGCAGATTGGGCAGGGCGACCTCGATGGTTTCGACCTGCGGCACGCGCACCGCCTGCCAGACACCCAGCGCGGACAGCGCCAGCGCGGCCACGGCGGACACGGCGCGCAGGCGCGGGCAGCCCAGCAGCGCGCGGCCGCGGCGGCGCGAAAACAACGACACGGCAAGCCCCGCCACGTCCGAGACGAACAGGAAGACGGCCAGCAGAATCAGCGCGCCAAACGCCCAGCCCAGCGCCATCAGGACGGCGGCGGGCACCTCGGGCGAGGCCATGGTGCCGAAGAAGGTGCGGGTGATGAGGTGATGTTCGGCGGCAAGCAGCACCAATGCCGACAGCAACACCTTGCCGGCGGCCGGCCAGCGCAGACGCCAGACGAAGCGCCAGATGACGTAGAGCGCGATAAACGCGGTGATGACATGAAACACGTGCGACATCCTGAATCTTGTTGTTGGAATCGCCGGGGCCAGCCTATTGCGGCCGCCCAGGTGAAGTGTCCCGCGAGGGATCGCCGATTAAACAACGGATTGCGGGGGGGGATTGAAACATGGCGCGGCGTAGAATCGCTGGCGCCTGCATTTGGAGATTTCTGCGCCCCATGTCGATCCGTTTCGCCCGTCCCGAAGATGCCGTCCTCTTGCCCGCCATCGAACGATCCGCGGCGGCGGTGTTTCGCGCCGCGCCCGGGCTGGCGTGGATCGCGGACGATGCGGTCATGTCCGAATCCGAGCATCGGCGCTTGATCGCGCAGGGCACGGTGTGGGTGGCGCAGGACGCCGAGCGCGTGTGCGGATTTCTAGGCGCGGAACGCTTTGACGACGACCTGCATGTGTGGGAGCTGGCGGTCGATGCCGAACATCAGCGGATGGGGCTCGGTCAGCGTCTGGTGCAGGCCGCGTGCGGCCATGCGGCGGCGGCGGGGCTGTCCGCGGTCACGCTGACGACCTTTCGCGATCTGGCCTGGAACGCGCCGTGGTATGCGCGGCTGGGGTTTCGCGAGGAGACCGCGCTGCCCGGAACGCGGCTTTACGCGGTGCTGCAAGCGGAAGCCCGGCACGGGCTGCCCGCGCAGCGGCGTGTGGCGATGCGCCTGCCGGTTACCTGCGGCGCGTGACTGGCCGGGGCAGCCGCCTAGCGTTCAGCGCCCGTCAGCCCCGCAAAAAACCGCGTCGCATTCGATTCCAGCCCATCGATGTAATAGCCCCCTTCCTGCACGATCAGTGTGGGCAGGCTCAGGCCGCCGACCTCGCGGCCCAGGCGCTCGAAGCCGTCTTCCGTCACGCTGACCATGGCCTGGGGATCCTTCTCGAAAATGTCAAAGCCCAGCGACAGCACCAGGGCGTCGGGCTGGAACAATGCGATCGCACGGCGCGCCTGCGACAGCCGCTCGAAGAACACGGATTCCGGCGAGCCGTGCGGCATGGGCAGGTTGATGTTGTAGCCATAGCCCGCGCCGACGCCGCGTTCGTCCTCGAAGCCCGCCACCACAGGGTAGAAGTTCTCGGGATCGCCGTGGATGGAGACGTACAGCACGTCGCTTCGTTCGTAGAAGATTTCCTGGATGCCCTGGCCGTGGTGCATGTCGGTGTCCAGGATGGCGACGCGGGGAAACCGGCGGGTCAGCCGCTGGGCGGCGATGGCGGCGTTGTTCAGGTAGCAGAAGCCGCCCGCGGCATCGCGCCGCGCATGGTGGCCGGGCGGGCGGCAGATGGCGTAGGCGCTGCGGTCGCCGGCCAGCAGCGCATCGGCGCCCGCGATGGCGCATTGCGCCGACCAGTAGGCCGAATGCCAGGTCTTCGGGCCAACCGGGCAACTGCCGTCGGCCAGGTACCGCCCGGCCTTGGCCAGCACGCCACGCAGCGCGTTGGGCTCGCGCACGAAGACGTTCGACACGACCTCGCCGCCCCAGTCTCCGGGCAGCTTCATCCAGTCTTCATGCGCATCCTGCAGAAAGCGCAGGTAATCCAGGCTGTGCACCGCCGCGATTGCGCCCGCCCCGTCGTCGGCCGGCGCCTGGACGTCGAAGCCCAGCTTGCGCGCCGCCTGCACCAGGCCGTCCAGCCGCGACGGCACCTCCTGCGGCGTGCGCATCTTGCCGCGCGAAAAATAGGTCTGCGGATGGTGAAGCTTTTGATCGTCGTGAAAGAACGCCTTCATGCCTGGGACCTCTGGACTGGTTGGCTCGCAAACCATGAATTCTTATCCAGCGGCGCGGCGCTGCTTATGGGGGATTACCCGCGCCGCGCGTGCCCGCGTCCGGACTGAAGGTCTTTGCGGCCCGCCTTTCCCACTACTGCGGCTTGATTTGCGCCGCCTTGACGATGTCCCGCCACTTTTCGCCTTCCGACACGTTGAATCGGGCAAACGTCGCGGGGTCCGATCCCACCGGCTTGGCGCCCAGGCCCGCATACTGCGTCACGACATTGGGCTGGCGAAGCGCCCGGGCTGCGTGCTCGGACAGCTTGGCCACGATGGCCGGTGGCGTGCCTTTGGGCGCCCACAGGCCGTACCAGGTGCTGATGTCAAAGCCCGGAAATCCGGACTCGGCCATCGTGGGCACGTCGGGCAGTTCATCCACGCGCCGGCTTGTCGTGACCGCCACCGCGCGCAGCTTGCCGGACTTGATGAAGGGCATGGCCGACGGCATGGAATCGAACATCAGCTGAATCTGTCCGCCCACCAGATCCGTCAGCGCGGGCGCGCTGCCTTTGTAGGGCACGTGCTGCATCGGCAGGCCGGTGCGCACCTTGAAGGACTCGCCCGCAAGCTGCTGCGCAGACGCCGAACCGGCCGAACCGAAGTTGAGCGGCTGGGTCTTACCCTGCGCCACCAGGTCCTGCACGGTCCGCACCTTTGACGTCTGCGGCACCACCAGCACCAGCGGCACGTCCGCCAGCTGCGTGATGGGCACGAAATCCTTGAAGGCGTCATAGCGCATCGACGCGTAGATGTACGGGTTGATGACATGCAGCGAGGCGTTGGCCAGGAACGTGTAGCCGTCGGGCGCGGCGCGCGCCACCAGGTCCGCGCCGATCATGCCGCTGGCGCCCGGCTTGTTGTCGACGACGATGTTCTGGCCGATGGTCTTGGACATTTCCGCGGCCACCAGCCGCGCCACGATATCGGTCGGGCCGCCCGGCGGGTAGGGCACCACCATGGTGATGGGCTTGCTGGGGTAGGCATCGGCAGCCTGCGCCGCGACCGTAAAGCAGGCGCAACTGGCCGCCAGGGCCAAGGCAGCAAGCTGGCGAATGCGGGGCGCTACATCGATCGCTGCGCGGGCGCGGCGCGGCCAGGCGGCGCGCCGGAAGTCGTGGGTACGCATGGGGTTGTCTCCGTCGTTATTGTGATCGCCACCTTGCCGACGACTTGTCGGCTTTCCAGGGCGGCGAGTGCTGCGGCAAGACCGGTGATCGGATAGATCGCCGTTACAGCCGGCCGGATCCGCTGGCGGCGGGCCCAGTCGAAGAGGGTGGACATGGTCCGCTGCACGGCGGGCGCGTGGACGATGCGTTCGTCCGCGGGCGTCCAGCCGATGTAGCGGCCAAAGAAAAACCCATGCAGGGCAATGTTCTTCACAAGCAGCAGGTTCAGCGGCACGTCGGGAATGCGGCCGCTGGCGAAACCCACCGACACCATGCGCGCGTTGGCCGCCGCGGCGCGCACGCTGTGTTCGAAAGCGTCGCCGCCCACGGCGTCCAGCACCACGTCCGCGCCATGCCCTTGGCTGGCTGCCTTGACGGCCTGCGGCATGTGCGCGTCGGCGGCGAACGCATGGGCCGCGCCGGCGTCCAGCGCGGCCTGGCGCTTTTCCGGCGTGCTGGCGCAGGCGATCACGTTCGCGCCCAGTGCCGACGCAATCTCGACGGCCGCCAGCCCCACGCCGGAGCCGGCGCCCAGCACCAGCACCGTCTCGCCGGGCTGCATGGCGGCGCGCCAGAGCAGCGCTGTCCAGGCGGTGCCGTACGAAATCGGGATGGGCAGCGCGCTCAGGAGCGGCAAGTCCTCGGGCACCGGATAGACGGTGTATTCGGGCACGGTCAGGCGTTCGGCGTAGCAGCCCCAGCGCGCCAGCGCCACCACCCTGTCGCCGGGCTTGAGGCGCGTGACCTTGGCGCCGCAGGCGATGACGCGGCCGGCGGCCTCCGTGCCGGGCGCAAAGGGCAGGGGCGGACGGCTTTGATAGCGCCCCTCGATCAGCAGCTTGGTTGCATGGCTGACGCTCGCATGCTCGATGGCGATGGTGACCTCGTCGGGGGCGGGGGCGGGCGCGTCGGCAAGCTCGCCGGGCACGACGTCCTCGACCGGACCGTGGCGATGGCAGACCAGGGCGCGCATCAGACGGCCTCCTTGCTGCAAGCAGCCTGGCATAGCACGCCGGCCTCAAGCAGGGCCTGGATCTGCCCGGGCGGCACGCCCCAATCGGTCAGCGCCTCGACCGTGTGCTCACCGACCGCGGGCGCGGCGGCAAGGGGCCGGCGCGACAAGGCGCCGGCTGCGCGCGCATAGGGCAGCGGCTCGCCGCCCGGCTGCGCCAGCGGTTCCAGCAATCCCAGGTGCGCGGCCTGCGGATGCGCGGCCAGACCGTCGTAATCGCGCACGCGGGCATGCAGCACGTCTTCGCGCGTCAGGCGTTCCACCCAGTGCGCGGCGGGATGCAGCGCCAGTTGCTCGGCCATTTCCCGATGCAGGCGATCGCGCTGCGCCATGCGCCCCGCGTTGGTGGACAGGGCCGGATCGGCAAGCCAATCGGTCCGCTCCAGCGCGCGGCACAAGCGCGCGAACTGATCGTTGTTCAGCGCCAGCACCGACAGGCGCGCGTCGGCGGTGTCGAACACGCCATTGGGCGCGCTGACCGCCACCGCCTCGCGCTGCCCCGCGATGCCGTAGGCAAGAATGTCGTTCACCTGCAAGGCCGCGCAGGCGGCAAGCAGACTGAGCTGCACATGCTGGCCGCGGCCGCTGCGCGCCTGTTGGTAGAGCGCCGCACTGGCGGCCTGCACGGCGTACAGCGCGGTGGCGATGTCTGCCATCAAGAGGCCGATGCGGCGGGGCTCGCCCGCGGGCGTCTGGTTGGCGAACATCAGGCCGCTGTCGGCCTGCATCACCGAATCCGAAGCCGGCGCGTTGGCATAGGGGCCGTCCGGTCCGTAACCGCTGATGGACACGTAGACGAGACCGGGGCAACGCGCCGCGAGGCTGTCGTAGCCCACCCCCATGCGCTCGGCCACGCCCGGCCGGAAGTTCTGGATCACCAGGTCCGCGCGTTGCGCCAGCTCCGCCAGAAGCGCCTTGCCGCGCGGCTGGCGCGCGTCCACGCACACGCCGCGCTTGCCGGCGTTGTAGGCGATGGACAGCGCGCTCTGGTCGTCCCGCACAACGCCCACGTGCCGGCCCCAGTCGCCGTCGGGCGGCTCCACCTTCATGACGTCGGCGCCTTGCTGCCACAGGATCTGCGCGCAGTACGGGCCCGCGATGCCCTGGCTCAGGTCCAGCACACGCAGCCCGGCGTAGGGGCCGCAAGAAGCGTCAATGGGCGGGGTCGGCATGGGGATCGGGCGCTCCTCGGCAAGGGGTCTTGGGCAATGAAGACGATGCTAGACTCGGCCGACGCATTGGACAATCCATCGGTTTGTGCCGGGAATGGTGAATCATGATTGACAATATGCCGGACCTGAACCTCGTCAGGCTTTTTGTCGCGATGGTCGAGTCGCGCAATCTCAGCGCGGCCGCCCAGCGTTGCGGCATGACGCGGTCGAACATGTCGCACCGGTTGAAGCGGCTGGAACTCGATCTGGGCGCGCAACTGTTTCGGCGCACCACCCGCCATGTCGAACTGACGCAGGCGGGGCAGTTGCTGTACCAGCACGGCATCCGGCTGCTGGACGAGATGCGCGCGGTGCAGGCGGCCATCGACAGCCTTGATGGCGCGGTGCGCGGCGACGTGCGCATCCGCCTGCCTACGGGACTGGGCCATCTTTATCTGGCGCCGGTGCTGCTGGAATTCGCGCGCGCCCATCCCGACATCGCGCTGCGCGTGCACATCAACGACGGCATCGGCGACCTGATCTCCGCCGAGGTCGACATTGCGCTCAAGATCACCTCGTCTCCGCCCGAGGATCACGTGGCGCGGCGGCTATGCGGCATCCAGTGGTGCCTGTGCGCATCGCCCGGCTTTCTGGCGCGCAACGGGCCGGTGCGGCACATCGAACAGTTGGGCCGTTGCGACCTCATCGCGCCGCAATCGCTGGGCCGGCGCTTCGATCTGCGGCTCAAGCAGGCGCACGGCGATCCGTTGATCCTGCGTGTGGCGCCGCGGCTGCAGTCGGGCGATTATCCGTTCCTGCGCGACGCGGTGCTGGCGGGCCTGGGCGTGGCGCTGCTGCCGCGCTACGCCGTGTGGGAAATGCTGCGCGATCAGACGCTGGTTCAGGTGTTGCCCACGTTCGAGCCCGAGGGCGTGGGCGATGCCATCTATCTGCTGACTGCACCGAACCGCTTTCCGTCGATGGCCACGCGCGTGCTTGCCGACTTCATCCGCGAGCACATCGAGCGGCATGCGCGGGACTGGGGCGGGACGCTTCCCGCCGCGAGCGATCAGGCTTTTACGCCGTCCTGACCCAACCGCGCTATGGCCGCCTCAAGATCGTCGGCATGCACCATCAACGCCCGCACCTGCTGCAAGCACGGAAACTGATTGAGCACGGGGCTCCAGCGTGGCTGCGCAAGCAGTTGATGCCATAGCCGCGCAAGCGTCTGCGAATCTGGCGCTTCGCCCGCAATCGTCTGGCTGGCATAGTCCAGACTTTCTTGCGCGGACAGCAGCTGCATGCGGCTCGCGGCGCTTAGCAGCCGGGGCGCGGGTTCTGCGGGCGCGTCCGAGAAATACAGGATCGTGCTGGCCAGTTCGTCAGGGTCCGCCGGCAGCGCTTCCAGCGCCGCGCCGCGCAGCCGCAGGGGCCCCTGATGGCTGTCGAACACATAAGTGGTCTGCGCATCGGCATGCTTGAGCAGCCGCAGGCCCCGCAGCAACCGCGGCAGATCCGTGGTGGCGGCATCCGTGGAAGCCTTGGCCTCCACCAGCAGACACACGTCCCAGACCGGGTCCGCCGCATCGCCACCCGACTGGCGCAGCAGGGCCACGTCCCATTCGCTCTTGGCGCGGTCGGCATTGCCGGGTATCGATGCCGGCACGCGCAGCGACGTCGCCACCCGATAGGTCTCGCCAGCCGCCTGCGCAAGGTGTTGGGCCAGCGCGGCAATTGACGCTTGCGCGCGCGCCTCGACGGCCCCACCGCGGCGCCGGGCGTGCAGCCCCTGGGCGGCGGCCTCGGGCGTGCCGGTGCGTGGGCCTTGGCGCTGCCACAGGGATTGATAGCGTTGAACCAGGGGATCCGACGCCAAGTCATCTTGACGCCGAAGACGCGCCAAGGCGGGATCGCGAAGCAACCCCTCCAGTTGACCGGCAAGCGCTGGGTCCGCCTTCTCATCGGACGCCAGTGCGCAATGCAGGGCTTGCACGCCTTGCGTCAGCGCGCGCCATTCGCCGGCGGCGCAGGCGCCATCCAAGTCCGCGAGCGCATCGGCCAACGGCCCGGCGGGCATCCGGCGACGCTTGCCTGCATGCGCAAACGCAGCCACCGCCGTGCGCACGGCGCGCCGGTCCGCGCCCGCGTGCGCCGATAGCGAAGCATGTTCGCGCACCTGCGCACTCTGATGGCGAAGGACCATGGCCTGGAAAACGGGATCTCCGCCCGGGTCCCGCAGGGCGTCGCGAATCAACTGCGACAGCGCATCGACAAAAAGATGCTGATGCTCGCGCTGGGGCTCGGCGCCGGAAATCAACGCCGCGCGGCCCGCTTCGATGGCGGCGGCAAGCGCCGCCGCCGGGTCGGAATCTTCAAGTCCGCGCGTGGGTGCGGACATCGCCGCGACGCGGTAGCGGCGCGCCACGGCGCGCAGCGTCTGTTCGATCAAGGCGGGTGGTAAGGCAGCGGGCATGAAGGTTCCGTGGCATGCCCGGCCTCGTCGCTAGATACCTACCAGGGAACGACCGACACGGCGATCGAAACCACGACGACCAGGGCAATGATGGTGAGGATGTGATTTGTACGCATATTTTCTCCTTTGAGCCACCGCTACACACTACTTGCTTGCGACGCCCCTCGTCTGCAACTGAAGTTTTAAATTCTCATCGGATGTTAGCGGCGCGCGTTTGGCGCGGATTTCGCGCGGCGGCGCGGGGTATAACCAAGGCAAGCGGCCGCGAACCCTTTGCGCCGCGCCGATCGGGAGGTGCCATGCGCGACATCGTGCAATTGCGTCCGGAAGGGCTGTACTGTCCGGCCGGCGGCTTTCATATCGATCCCTGGCGGCCGGTGGACGTGGCCGTGCTGACGCATGGTCACGGCGATCATGCGCGTTCGGGCATGGGCCGCTATCACACCAGCGCCGAAGGCTTGCCCATTCTGCAATGGCGCCTGGGCGACCAGGATTACCGGGTCCATGCGTACGGCGAAACCTTCACGTTGGGCGACGCGCGCGTGTCGCTGCATCCGGCCGGCCACGTGCTTGGATCGGCGCAAGTGCGCATCGAAGTCGGGGGCGAAGTCTGGGTCGTGTCCGGCGACTACAAGCGCCAGCCCGATCCCACGTGCAGCCCTTTTGAAGTCGTGCCGTGCGACACCTTCATCACCGAGGCCACCTTTGGGTTGCCCATCTATCGCTGGCCCAGCGCCTCGGACGTGGCGCGCGACATCGTGCAGTGGCGCGACCACTGCGCCGCACGCGGCGAGGCGGCCATTCTGTATTGCTATGCGTTAGGCAAGGCGCAGCGCGTGCTGGCGGAATTGATCCCGTTCATCGACCGCCCGGTCTACCTGCATGGCGCGATCGCCGCGGGCGTGGACGTATACCGCAAGGCGGGCGTGCCGCTGGCCGAGACGCGGCTGGTCATCGACGCGGACGGCCCCGCCGCCTCGGGCACGGGATTTGCTGGGGAGCTGATCCTTGCGCCGCCGTCAGCTACCGGCAGCCCGTGGCTGCGGCGCTTTCGCAAGGCGCAGCATGGGTTTGCGTCCGGGTGGATGCGGCTGCGGGGCAATCGGCGGCGGCGCAACATGGATCGCGGCTTCGTGGTGTCGGACCATGCGGATTGGCCCGATCTGGTGCGCACGATCCGCGACACCGGCGCCAAGCGGGTCATCGCCACGCACGGCGATACCGAGGCGCTGGTGCGGACGCTGAATGATTCGGGCATCGCCGCGGAGACGCTGGTGACGCAGTACGGAGAAGACGACTAGGACGGACACGAACATCCTGGATCATCGACAGGGGAACGGACGCAGGCATGAAGCGATTCGCGGGGTTGTATCAGGAGCTTGACCGCAGCACCGCCACCTTGGACAAGCGCGCGGCGCTGGTGGCGTACTTCCGCGATGCGCCGCCGCGCGACGCGGTCTGGGCGCTGTATCTGCTGGCGGGCGGCAAGATCACCAGCGCGCGCAAGAAGATTGCCGGCGTGGGCGAGCTGCGCGCCTGGGCGGCCGACGCCTCCGGCACGGCGCCGTGGCTGCTGGACGCCTGCTATGACCAGGTCGGCGACTTGGCCGAGACCTTGGCGTTGCTGGTGCCTGATCCGGTACAGGCCGCGCCCGATCGCGGGCTGGCCGATTGGATCGAAGAGGTCTTGCTGCCCGTGGCCAATCGCGACGAGACCGAGCGGCGCGAGGTCGTCGTGTCGGCGTGGCTGGGCCTGCCCTATGCCGAACGTCTCGTGTTCAACAAGTTGCTGACCGGCGCGCTGCGCGTCGGGGTGTCGCAGCGCATGGTGCAGCAGGCGCTGGCCGAGATGTCGGGGGTGCCCATCGCCCGCATCGCGCAGCGCATGCTGGGCGCGTGGTCCCCCAGCCCGGCGTTCCTGCGCGACTTGCTCAGCGTCGAAGAGCTGCCCGGCGATCGCCAGCAGCCTTACCCCTTCTTCCTGGCCTCGCCGCTTGAAGGCGAGCCCGCCATTCTGGGCCCCATCGACGAGTGGCTGCTGGAATGGAAGTGGGATGGGATCCGCGCGCAGCTGATCCGGCGCCACGGCGAAGTGTCGCTGTGGTCGCGCGGCGAAGAGCGGCTGGACGGGCGTTTTCCGGAAGTGGAAGCGGCCGCCGCCGCGCTGAACGTGGACTGGGTCATCGATGGCGAGTTGCTGGCCTGGCAGGATGGCCAAACGGACCCCATGCCGTTTTCAGCGCTGCAAACCCGTATCCAGCGCTTAAAGCCCGGCCCCAAGTGGCTGGCCGAGGCGCCGGTGCAGATGCTGGCTTACGACCTGCTTGAACTGGAAGGCGAGGACCTGCGCGAATTGCCGCAGGCAGAGCGGCGTGAGCGTCTGGAAGCGCTGCTGCGCCGCCACCCCGATCCGCGGCTGCGCATGTCGCCGGCCGTGGCGCCCACGGACTGGGACGAGGCCCACGCACTGCGCGCGGAATCGCGCGAGCGCGGTGTCGAAGGCTTCATGCTCAAGCGCCGCAGCGCGCCCTATCAAAGCGGGCGGCGGCGCGGCGACTGGTGGAAGTGGAAGATCGATCCGCTCACCATCGACGCCGTGCTGTTGTACGCGCAATCCGGTCATGGCCGGCGCAGCACGCTCTACACCGACTACACCTTCGGGCTGTGGGATGGCGATGCGCTGGTGCCGATCGCCAAGGCCTATTCCGGGCTGGACGATAAAGAGATCCTGGAACTGGATCGCTGGCTGCGCGCCCACACGCGCGAGCGCTTCGGGCCGGTGCGCTCGGTCGAGCCGGTGCAGGTCTTCGAACTGGGCTTTGAGGGTGTCAACCTGTCCAAACGGCACAAGTCCGGCGTGGCGGTGCGCTTTCCGCGCATCCTGCGCTGGCGGCACGACAAGCCTGCGGGCGAGGCCGATCAGCTTGTCACCCTGAAGGCGCTGGCGCGATGAGTGGCGGGGCCCGGGGCAGGGACGCGCCGCTGATCGCGTGGTTCAAGACACGCGGCTGGAAGCCCGCGCCTTTTCAGCGCGAAACATGGCGCCGTTATCTGGATGGCGAGTCGGGGTTGCTGCACACGCCGACGGGCAGCGGCAAGACATTGGCGGCATTTGGCGGCCCGCTGCTCGAAGCGCTTGAAGACGACACACCGTTGCGCGCGGCAGCGGGCGAGGGACCACGCGTGCTGTGGGTGACGCCGCTGCGCGCGCTGGCCGCCGATACCACGCGGGCATTGACGCAGACGGCGAGCGAATTGGGCATCGACTGGACGGTCGCGTTGCGCACCGGCGACGCCAGCGCGCGTGACAAGCGGCTGGCGCGGCAGGGCAAGGCGCACGTGCTGGTCATCACGCCCGAATCGCTGGCGCTGCTGCTGTCGTACGCCGATGCGTCGCTGCGCTTTCGCGCGTTGCGCTGCATCGTGGTGGACGAATGGCACGAGCTCCTGGGCAACAAGCGGGGCGTGCTGTTGCAGCTATGCCTGGCGCGCGTTCGGAAGCTGTCACCGGCCGCCAGGACGTGGGGGCTGTCCGCCACGCTGGGCAATCTGGAGCAGGCGCGCGCGGTGCTGCTGCCGCAGGCGCCGGACAGCGCGCTGGTGGCGGGCGCCAAGCCGCGCAAGATCCAGATCTCGACCTTGCTGCCGGAACGCAGCCGCGCCCTGCCTTGGGCGGGCCACCTGGGGCTGTCGCAGCTCGAACGCGTCTTCAAGCGCCTGTTCGACGTGCGCGCGACGCTGCTGTTCACGAATACCCGGGCGCAGGCCGAGCTGTGGCATCGCGCGCTGGAATCGATCTGGCCGGAAGCCCCGGGCACGCTGGCCCTGCATCACGGCTCGCTGGATCCCAAGCTGCGCGCCGGGGTCGAGCAAGGTCTGCGCGATGGCACGGTGCGCTGCGTGGTCGCGACGTCCAGCCTGGACCTGGGCGTGGATTTCCCGGCGGTGGATCAGGTGCTGCAGATCGGCAGCCCAAAGGGCGTGGCGCGCCTGTTGCAGCGCGCCGGGCGCGCCAAGCATCGGCCGGGCGAATCGGGCAACGTCGTCTGCGTGCCCGCGCAGGCGCTGGAATTGATCGAGTATGCCGCGGCCCGCCAGGCGATTGCGCGCGGCGAGATCGAATCGCGCATGCCGCCCATCGGCAGCCTGGACGTGCTGGCCCAGCACGCCGTGACGCTGGCGCTGGGCGGCGGGTTCGACGCCGCCGAACTGTACGAGGAAGTTCGCGGCACGCATGCCTACGCCACGCTCGACGCCGCAACGTGGCAGGCCGTGCTGGATTTCATCGTGCAAGGAGGACGCGCGCTGGCAAAGTATCCGGATTACCACCGTGTGGTGCGCGACGAGGATGGCTGCTACCGCGTGCATGACCGGCGCATCGCGTTCCGGCATCGGTTGTCCATCGGCACCATCACGTCCGACGGCGCGGTGGCGGTGAAATATCTGCGGGGCGGCAGCCTGGGGTCCGTCGAGGAAGGGTTCCTGGCGCGTCTGCGGCGCGGCGACCGCTTCCAGTTTGCCGGCCGCACGCTGGAGCTGGTGCGGCTGGAAGGCATGGTCGCCTATGTGCGGCGTGCAAAGGCCGGCGACGGGCCCGTCGCGACGTGGCAGGGCGGCCGCATGCCCTTGTCGACGCAGTTGGCGAGCGAAGTGGAAAGCCTGTATTCCCATCCCGGCGACCATCCGGAAATGCGTGCGGTCGGGCCGCTGCTGCGGATTCAGGAAGCGGCCAGCGCGCTGCCCGACCACGGCCGGCTGGTGGCCGAGCGCATCAAGACGCGGCGCGGCACGCACCTGTTCCTGTTTCCGTTTGCCGGGCGCGCCGTGCACGAGGGCATCGCCGCAATGGTCGCGCTGCGCTGGGGACGGCGCCAGCCCAACACGATTTCCTACACCGTCAATGACTACGGCCTGATGCTGACCTTGGCCGAACCTGCCGCGCTGGACGACGCGCTGCTGCGCGCGCTGCTCAGTCCCGACAACATGGCCGAGGACCTGCGCGAGGGCGTGAATCTTGGCGAAATGGCGCGCCGCCAGTTCCGGGAGATTGCCCGCGTTGCCGGCCTGCTGACGCCGTCGTTGCCGGGGCAGGCGGCGCGCTCGCTGCGGCAGGTGCAGGCGTCCAGCGGTCTGCTCTATGACGTGCTGCGCCGCTACGATCCTGATCACCTTCTGCTGGCGCAGGCGGAGCGCGAAGTCTTTGAATTGCAACTGGAGGCGCCGCGCCTGCTGGCGGCGCTGCAAGACTGCCAGCGCCGCGAACTAGCTTTGTGCGAACCGCGCGCGCTCACGCCGCTGTCGTTTCCGCTGTGGACCGAAAGCCTGCGCGGACAGCTCAGCACCGAGACGTGGCAGGCGCGTGTCAAGCGCGCCGCCGAGCAACTGGAGAAGCGTTATGCACGCGTCGCCTGACGCAGGCCTGGCGATGGCGCTGGCGGGCGAACGCGTCGTCCTGCTGGGCGCGCGCGCCATGCACTGGCCGGCGCGGTCCCGGCTGGTGATTGCCGACCTGCATCTGGGCAAGAGCCATGTGTTTCGCCAGGCGGGCATCGCCGTGCCGCGCGGCGCGACGATGGATGACTTGAATCGCTTGTCGGCGCTGATCGCGGCGACGCAGGCAACCGAGCTGCTGATCGTGGGCGACGTGCTGCACGGCCCCGCCGCGCAGGCGGCCTGGCGCGATGCGTGGATCGCGTGGCGCGAGGCGCATGCGGGCGTGGACGTGGCGGTGCTGGCCGGCAACCACGACCGGGCCCTGGACGCGCCGGCGCTGGGCATGCGCCAGCTTGGGCAGGCGTGGGCCGACGGCCCATTTCTCTTCCGGCATCTCCCAACGCCGGACACGCAGGGCCGGCACGTCATTGCCGGCCACGTGCATCCGAAGACGCGCGTGCCGGGCGTGCCGCGCAGCTGGCCGGCCTTCTGGCTGCGCCCCGGCATCACCGTGCTGCCGGCGTTTTCCGACTTCACGGGCGGACATCCGGTGCGGGGCGGGCAGGGCGCGTCGTTAGTCGCATGCGTGGAAGGCGACGCGCTGGCGCTGGGGTGGTCGCCACCCCCGCCGTGACGGGCACGACGTTTGCTGAACAGGGCGTATCTTCTTGCGCACCTGGTGCCCCAATTTTCATGACAGACCATCGCGGCCTTGCCGCTCAGCCGTCCTGCCTGGACATCCTCGATCAGGCACTTTCAGATGCCCATGCGCCGCTCGATCCCGGGCGGTGGCTGCGGATCCTTGTCGACCAGGGGTGCGACCGGCTGCCGCTGCCCGCTTCGGGCCGCACGCGCGAACGGTGGCAGGCGCTGGCCCGCGTGGCGGCAGCGGATCTCAGCCTGGCCAAACTGTTCGAGGGTCACACCGATGCGCTCGCCATCCTGGCGGAGTTGCAGGCGTCGCCCGCGGCCTCGATGGCGAATAGCCGCTGGGCCGTGTGGTGCGCCGAACCCCCGGATCACCGCGTCCAGATCACGCAGCGCGCCGAGGGTTCGGCGCTGCTGCACGGCGTCAAGGCCTGGTGCTCCGGCGCGGCATCCGTGACGCACGCGCTCGTCAGCGGCTGGAATCCGGCCGGAGAACCCTGTCTGGTCGCGGTGGCAATGGATCAGGATGGCGTCAAGGTGACCGACGCCGGCTGGCACGCGGTGGGCATGCGCGCGTCGGCCAGCGTCGACGTGGCCTTCAGCCACGTGCCGTGCACGCTGGTGGGCAAGTCGGGCGCCTACGTGGATCGCCCCGGTTTCCTGCACGGCGGCGCCGGTGTCGCGGCGTGCTGGTATGGCGGGCTGGTGCACATTGCACAGTCGCTGCGCGCGGCGTTGCCCGTGACGTCCGCCGATCCGCATCGCCTGGCGCATCTGGGCGCCGTTGACGTCGCCCTGGCGCAGGCGCGGGCAGTGCTGCGCGAGACCGCTGCCGAGATCGATGCGCATCCGCGCCAGTCGTGCGCAACGGCTTGCGCGCGAGCCCGCTTGGCCGTGGAGGCGGCGGCGGCCGTGGTGGTGGAACGGGCGGCGCGCGCGCTGGGCGCGGGGCCGTTGTGCCGCGACGCCGGCTTTGCGCAGGTGATGGCCGATCTGCCCGTCTTCATCCGTCAGAGCCATGCCGAACGCGACCAGGCCGCGCACGGGCAAGCGGTGCTTAACCATGAGGGCGCGCAATGGGCGCTGTAGCCGCGGATCACTTCGAACGGCTGTACCGCGCCGACGCCGACCCATGGCGCGTGGCAAGCGCTTGGTACGAACGCCGCAAGCGCGGCCTGCTGCTGGCGGCGCTCGGCCGCGAACACTATCGCCACGCCTTTGAGCCGGGTTGCGGCACGGGGGAGTTGACCCGATGCCTGGCGCTGCGGTGCGCGCAGGTCTGCGCCGTCGACGTCGCTCCGGCGGCAGCCGCGCGTTGCGGCGAGCGCATGGCGGGCGAGGGCCTGGACCACGTCGCGGTGCTGTCGCTGGACCTGCCGCGGCAGTGGCCAGACGTGCCGCCAGACGGCTTTGACCTCATCGTGCTGTCGGAAGTGGCGTATTACCTGGACGACGCCGCGCTTCGCGCTTTTCTGCACGGCTTGGACGCGTCGCTGGGCGCCGGCGGCGAACTGGTGGCCTGCCACTGGCGCCCCGACTTCGATGACCGTCTGCAGCCCACGGATGCGCTGCATGCTGCGCTCGGCGCGCTGCCCGGCCTGGTGTGCACGGCGCGGCACGAAGCGCCCGAGTTCCGCCTGGATGTATGGCGCAGACAACCTCAAGGAAGCGATTCATGATCGGCGTGTGTATTCCGGCGCACAACGAAGAGCGCCATATCGAGGACTGCCTGCGTACCGTCCTGCGCGCCTCGCGCCATGCGCGGCTTGGCGGCGAAGCGGTGCGGATCGCGGTGGTGCTGGATCACTGCGTGGATCGGACCGCGGGCATCGTCGCCGGATGGCCGGTGGATCTGCTGACGGTCCACGCGCGCAACGTGGGCGTCGCGCGTGCCGCGGGCGCGCATCATCTGCTGGATGCCGGCGCGCGTTGGCTGGCCTTCACCGATGCCGACACGAACGTGTCGCCCGATTGGCTGGCCGACCAGCTTTCCCTGAACGCGGAGGTGGTGTGCGGCACGATATCGGTCGCGGGATGGGAAGCACACGGCGCGTTTGCGCAGCGGGCGCGCGGTGCGTTCGCCGCGCATTACCAGGACCGCGATGGCCACCGGCACGTGCACGGGGCGAACCTGGGCGTCGCGGCGCACGTGTACCGGCGCATTGGCGGCTTTGCGGCGTTGACCTGCAGCGAGGACCAGGCCCTGGTCGACAAGCTGGAAGCCGGCGGCGCGCACATCGCATGGTCCTGCCTGCCGCGCGTGACCACCAGCGCCCGGCCGTACTCACGCGTCGAAGGCGGATTCGCGACCGCGCTGCGCAGAGGGTGGGACGCGGCGGCAGTCAGCGAGGGCGCTCAGCCGGACCCGGAGCCGGACGGGGAGGCCGGGGCGCCGTTCTGCCACTGCTCGTGATAGGCAATCATCCGGGCCAGCGCGTGCTGCGCGCTGGCCCGCCGGATCGCGTTGCGGTCGCCGTCGAAACGCGTCGTCTCGGTGTAGACGACGGGCGCGCCATCGGCGGGGCCAGCCTTGAATACCCATGCGTAACACTGCGTGCCGGCGGGAATGTCGGGGTCGGTGCCGTCGGTGACGCCCGTGTTTGAAATTGCGACGTTCGCCGGACTGTTGCGGGCGGCGCCCAGCGCCATTTCCCTGGCCACCGCTTCACTGGTCAGATTGTGGCGCTGCAGCGTACGCGCCGCCACGCCCAGGCACTTCTGCTTGGCCTGCGGCGAGTAGGTCACGAACGCGCAGTCCAGCAACGCGCCCGTGCCCGGTATGTCGGCAAGCGTGGCGGCAATCAGCCCTGCCGTGCACGATTCGGCGGTCACCAGTTGCAGCGAGTGCTCGTGCATGTACGCGGCGACCCGTTCGATGGCATTCATTCGCGTCCCTCCTGGCGTGAATGCCCGGGCGGCCAGCAAGCTGCGTGCCGCCCGCGTGCCGACTGCCTGCCCCGTCACCTGTCAGGTGGTTTGTGCGCCACCGCCACCCCCACCGACCCGCACGGCAGCCGGTATTTGCCTCCCCCCAGCCACGTGACGGGCTCGCCGGTCGGAAGGGTGCAGACGTAGATGGGGACACCGGATGCTTCTTGCGTTCTCCTTGCGATCAAACGCCGTTCTACGCGGCAGGTGGAGCGATCGGGGAGTTTTACGATTACATCGGACAGCCTGGATCCTGAAGCCATATTTCATCTCCTGAATGTCGTGTGTCGTGTTGCCGGATGCGGTTGTTGGGCCTTGCCACGGCGTTCTGACCGCATGACCCATTCTTAGCACCGAGACCGCCTTTGGCCTATCGGCCATACAGCGTGGACCTTGTGCGGTCCGGCCGGCTGCGTCCGTCCGGCACAGCACTTGCTGCCCTGACCAGGCGGGCGGGCGAGGGCGCGCAGTTGCCCCCGAAGCCGGCTCGCTTGATGTGCAACTTGCAACGGGAGAGACGATATGAGTAGAGACCCGAGGAACGCGCCGGCATTTCGCGGCGAGCGGGAACCGTGGCAGGATCCCGCGCCTTCGTTCGGATACCAGAGCGAAGGCACCCGCCAGGCAGGCACGCGCGAGACACGAGAGCCTGTGCGCAGCCGCAGCGCGGATCCTGGCCAGAGCAGCTACGGCGGATTCTCGAACGAAGATCCCTCGTTCCAGCGTCAACAGGTGGTTGAGGGGCCGGATCGCGGGCGTGGCGGCGATGACCGCCACCATGACGCACGCGGCCGATATGGCGAGCAGGGCCGCGGTACGGGCGGCCAGGGCCGATATCCGGGCGGGCGCGACAGCGCCTACGGGCGCGATCAGTCCTACGACGGCCCCACGTCCTTTGGCGACGACGAAGGCGGCTACTACGGCGACCGTCCGGCCTGGCGCGAGGAATCCATGTCCTTCGAAACCGCCGAGCGCGGCGGCTACAACCGCGGCCCGACGGCCTGGCGCGACCGCGCATCGCGCAGGACCGATCCCAAGGGCTACATCCGTTCGGACGACCGGATTCGCGAGAACGTCTGCGAGGCGCTCGCCCATAGCGGCCTGGACGTGAGCGACGTGTCGGTTGCGGTCACCGATGGCCGGGTCGTGCTGGAGGGCACCGTCCCCAACCGCCGCATCAAGCATCACATCGAGGATTGCACCGTGGAGTGCGCCGGTGTCAACGACGTCGACAACCGGATCCGCGTCAACGAAGGGAGCAAATCATGACCAAGCAGAAGGACGACAAGCACAACGAGACCGGCGCGGACCGCACGCAGGACGACACGCCCCGGCAATCGCAGGCGAGCCACGGCGACACGCAGAACCGCACCAAGAAGGAGGGCCATACCACGCAGATCGGGACCGGCCAGGACCAGCAGAGCCAGCGCAACCGCGGGCAGGGCGCCCGGTCCAAGCCTTGATCCTGTCCTGTGCATTGAGCAGGACCCGTAGCCGATGACGCTGGACGCGTTGTGGGACTTCCTGCAGTGGCCGGCCATGGCGGCGTCGCTTACCGCCGCCTGGCTGGTCGCCTCGCGAAGTGCCGGCCGGCGCACGGCCGGATTCTGGGTATTTCTTGCCAGCAACGTGCTGTGGGTGGCCTGGGGGCTACACGACGACGCCTGGGCGCTTATTGCGCTGCAACTAGGATTGGCCGTGCTCAACGTGCGCGGCGTTCTGAAAAACGATTCATAGGGCGCCTGCCGGCCGGGCCAAAGGCCTATACTTTTTCCATCACGCACGCTCCGGCGCACGACACAGGGCGTCTGCCGCCTTCCCCCCCGCGCGGCGTTCGCCGGGCATTCATGTGCACACGGTCATGGCCCCTTTTCCAAGGAGGCAATTCCCATGTCGCGCCCCAGCAGATAGACGGCTTTACACGCGGTTTGTAAAGACATCGCCATCAAGGAGATGTGTGATGAACAACCTGTCCAGCAGTACTTTGGACGATCTGCGGGCGGCGGCCCGGGGTCAGATCCTGTCGGCCGGCGATGCCGGTTACGACGAGGCCCGAAAAATCTGGAACGCCACGGTGGACCGGCGGCCTGCCGTCATCGCGCGATGCGCCGGGCCGGCCGACGTGCGCCGTGCCGTGGACTACGCGCGCGAACACGGCCTGGTGATTTCCGTGCGGGGCGGCGGCCACAATATCGCGGGCACCGCCGTCTGCGACGGCGGCATGATGATCGACCTGTCGCCCATGAAATCGGTGCGCATCGATCCGGCGCGCGCCAGGGCCTACGTGGAACCGGGCGCTACCTTGTCCGACCTCGATCACGAAGCGCAGGCGTTCGGCCTGGCGGTGCCCTTGGGCATCAATTCCACCACCGGCGTTGCCGGCCTGACGTTGGGAGGCGGTTTTGGCTGGCTGACGCGCAGGTTCGGCATGACGATCGACAATCTGGTGTCCGCCGATGTCGTCACCGCCGATGGCCAGACGCTGCGCGCCAGCGAAACGGAGAATCCGGATCTGTTCTGGGCGCTGCGCGGCGGCGGCGGCAATTTCGGCGTGGTCACGATGTTCGAATTCCAGCTGCATCCCGTGGGCCCCGAGGTTTACGGCGGTCTGGTGGTGTTGCCGCTCGAACAGGGCCGCGAGGCGCTGGCGCGCTACCGCGACGCATTGCCATCGATGCCGCCGGAGCTGACGGTGTGGGCCGTGCTGCGCCAGGCGCCGCCGCTGCCGTTCTTGCCGGCGTCCGTGCACGGAAAGCCCATCGTCGCCTTCGCCGCGTGCTACACGGGCGGGGTGGACAAGGGGCCGCAGGCGCTGGAGGCGGTGCGGGCCTTGGGCGAACCCTATGGCGAGCACCTCGGGCCGATGCCTTATGCGGCCTGGCAGAAGGCGTTCGACCCCTTGCTGACGCCCGGCGCGCGCAACTACTGGAAGTCTCACAACATCGGTGAGCTGCAGGACGGGCTGATCGACGCCGTCGTGTCGGCGGTCCAGAACGTGCCGTCACCGCACTGCGAGATTTTCTTTGGCCACATTGCCGGCGCGGCGATGCGTGTGCCCGTGTCCGCCACGGCCTATCCGCACCGGTCCGCGCAGTTCGCCATGAATGTGCACGGACGCTGGGACGATCCCGGAGACGATGCGCGGTGCATCGCCTGGACGCGCGACATTTTCAAGGCGACCGAGCCCTGGTCGCAGGGCGGTGTGTACGTCAACTTCCTGACGCAGGACGAGACGGCAAGGGTGGGCGCGGCCTATGGTGAAAACTTCGACCGGTTGGTGCAGGTAAAGACCCGCTACGATCCGCACAACCTCTTTCGGCACAACCAGAACATCAGGCCGTCCGCGCCTTGAGGCATGCTGGGCGGCGTGTCAGCCAGGCCGGCGCAATGCGGCATGCGACCGGCCCCGCTGCTTGCGCCGCCAGATCAGCACGCCGGTCACGGACAGCATGACGACGATCAGCCCGAGCAGGCAGGCAAAGATCCGGTAGGGCAGGCCGAAGACGTGCGCCATGTGCAGCGCACCCAGCCAGTTGCTGAACGTGTCGCCCCATGCGCCGCGCGTGGGCAGGTACATGCCGCGCCGCTCGCCCGTGTTGGCGTCGATCAGGATGGCGGTGTTGCCCACATGGCGGCGCAGGTCGGCGTCGCTGTGCGCCAGGTACGCGTACACGCCGCGCCGCCGGTCCAGCATCAGCGACTCCTCGCCATCCACGGTAAAACCTCGTTCTTTTGCCAATTCGTCCATCGCGCGGCGCGCGGCTACCAGGGCGGCCGGGCCTTCCAGCGCGGGCGTGGCCAGCGGCTGCGGCAGGACGGGCGCGCCGCGCCACGATGTGTCGAACGGCATGATGACCGACATCACCGGCTGGTAGACCTGGGCCCGCAGGTTGAACATGACGCTGGACCACGCATACACCAGCAGCAGGACCCACAGCCAGAGGCCGAAGGCGCGGTGCAGATCCAGCGTGACGCGCGCCGCCGCCGCGCCTTGCTTGATCGACCAGGCGGGCCGCCACGCGCGCCAGAATCCCGCGCGCTTCGCACCCTTGGACGGCAGGGTCAGGTAAAAGCCGATAAAACAGTCCAGCGTCCAGATGAGCGCGATCACGCCATACAGCAAGCGGCCCCAGACGCCGGGCAGCGTCAGATCCAGATGCAGCCGGTAGATGAAGGGCAGCAGGTTCTCGCGCGCGAGCGACACCGCACCCTCGTTGCGCCAGCCCAGCACCTTGCCGCTGTAGGGATCCGCGAAGGCATGCGTGGCGGGCAGCGGCAGCATGCGCTCGGCGGCCGTGTCCTGCCGCGGCGTCAGTCGAAAGACCACGGCCCGGTCCGCCTCGCGCCGCAGCGGCACCTGCTCGATGCCGGCCCACGGCAACTGTGCGCGAACCGCGTCGCGCAGGACGAAGGGATCCAGCGGCGCGCGTCCCTCGGCGGGCGCCAGGAACAGCTGCGGATTCAACCAGGCGTCCAGGTCTTCCTTGAAGGCCAGGATGCTGCCCGTCAGCCCGGCCACGCACAGGAACAGGGCGGTGGCCAGCCCCGCCCATCGGTGCACGCGGACCCAGAACGGGCGCGCTGCGATTGCCATGCCGCGCTCAGTACTTGGCGCGCAGCGTCAGCAGGAAGGCCTGCGGCTCGCCAAAGATGTTCTGCGAGCGCGGCGAGCTGATGGTCGCGTAGTACTTGCGGTCGAACAGGTTGGTGACGTTGAGCGCCACATCCAGGTTGCGGTTGATCTCGTAGCCGATCTTCATGTCGACCGTCGCATAACCGCCTTGCTCCAGCCGTGCGCCGTTGTACTGCGGCAGGGCAACATAGGTGCCGCTTTGCACGTTGACGCCGCCGCCGATGGTCCACCGGTTTGCCACGCCGGGCAGCCGGTAGTCCGTCCACAGCCGCAGCAGATGGCGCGGCGCGACGGCGGTCACGTTCGAGTCGTACGAGGCGCTTTGGTCCACGCGCGTCTGCAGCCACGTGTAGCCGGCGTAGATGTTCCAGCCCGGCTGGATCTCGCCGTTGACCTGCAGTTCGAAACCGCGGTTGCGCGTCTTGCCGTTGGCCGTGTAGACCGTGGTGGAATCCGGCGAGAGCGTGGCGCGGTTCTCGTCGCGGATCTCGAAGACTGCAAACGAGGCATTGAGCGCGCCGTCCAGGTATTCGCCCTTGATGCCGGCCTCGATCTGCTTGCCTTCCAGGGGCTTGAGCATGCTGCCGTCCGCCGTGGTGTATCCGTTCTGCGGCAGGAAGATCTCGGAATAGCTGGTATAGACCGAATAGGTGTCGTTCAGGTCATAGATCAGGCCCAGGTTGGGCGTGAACTTGCCATCGTAGTTGGCCTGCTGCGCCTTTTCCGCGGTGAGCGTGCGCTGATTGGACGTCAGGTCCCACCAGCTGAAGCGCCCGCCCGCCACCAGCGTCAGCGGCTCGGCCAGACGCAGGCGCAGGTTGCTGTAGAGGCCCCATTGCTTGGTGCGCGCGTGGTTGCTGTTGTTGAAGGCATAGTCCAGGCGGTCGAAGTCCGAACGCGGGTTCGTGATGTCGATGCGCGGCGCCCAGTTCGGCGTCGGATAGTTCCACGCGTTATCAAAGCGCGAGTCGGTGTAGTTGGCGCCCAGCGTCAGATTGTGCTGACGGCCGAACAGCTGGAAGGGGCCGTCGGCATAGGCGTCGTAGGACGTCTGCGCCTGCCGCGTCGGGCCCTTGGCCGACAGCAGCTGGATCAGGTTGTTCGAGGTATTGGCCGGCCCCCAGCCGTACGCCTGTTCGCGGTCCAGCTTGTTTTCGGCGTAGCGGCCGGACAGCTTGGCGGTCCAGCCATTGTCTAGTCGGTGCTCCACGTCGGCGAAGGCTTCGGTGGACGTGAACTGGTCACGGTTCCAGTCGGCGCCGATGAAGGTGGAGCGCTTGATGTCAGCCAACGAAAAACTGGGCTGGCCGCCGGGGCCCACGGTCATGAGCGCCGGGATCGACCACATCGACGCGTGGATGTCGCGCTCCTGGCGGCCGCCGCCCACCGTCAGCGTGGTGCGCGGCGTGAAGTCATACGCCAGCGCGCCGTACAGCACGGAATGCTGCTCGTTGGTTTTGTCGTAGAAGAAGCGGCGGTCCTGGTAGACGCCAACCAGCCGTCCGCGCAGCGAGCCATCCTCGTTCAGGCCGCCGGTCAGGTCGACTTCGGAGCGGTAGTTGTCCCACGATCCCGCCGAGACGCTGCCTTCGAAGCCGAATTCCTTTTGCGGGCGCTTGTGGACCAGGTTGATCGCGCCGCCCAGCCCGCCCGCGCCGTTGTACAGGCCTGCGGGGCCTTTCAGGACCTCGACGCGGTCGTAGATGGCAAGGTCCGTCGAGGACAGCATGCGCCAGTCGTATTGCGTGGGAATGCCGTCGATCTGATACGACGTCATGTCAAAGCCGCGCGAATGGAAGATCGAGCGGCTGTTGTCGCGGCGTTCGACGGTGACGCCCGCCGTGTTGCGCATCGCATCGTCCAGCGTCTGCATGGCCTGCTGGCGCATGCGTTCCTGCGTGACCACGCTGATCGACTGCGGAATCTGGCGTTGCGTGAGCGGCGTCTTGGAGCCCACCGTGGTCGGCGGGTTGTAGCGTTCGGCGGCCGAGTCGCCCGTCACCGTGACGGGGGCCAGCGTGCTGACCGACGGTGCCGCGGGCCGGATGACGAAGTGGCGTTCGCCCGTCTGTTCGGCGACCAGGCCGCTGCCCGCCAGCAGCGCCGCAAAGCCCTCGGCGATGGCGTAGGGCCCGCGCAGCGCCGGCGCCTGCCGGCCCGTGGTGAGCGACGGATCGAACGACAGCGTCACCCGCGCCGACGCGGCGTACTGGTTCAAGGCGGTCTCAAGCGGCGCGGCGGCCTGTTCGACCGTCACGCGCGCGGACTGGGCTTGAACGGCGGGGGCAAGCGCCAGCGCGGCGCATAGCGGAAGCAGGCGCAGAAGGCGCGTCGGGGTGGGGCGGGCAGAGCGGGACATGACGTAGGCGATCCTGGTTCAAACGAGGGTTGTCATTCCCTATGTCGAACGAGGACGCCAAAACCCGTAAACGGAATCGCCAAAAAGTTGTAACGGCATTCAGGCGGGCAGCACGCGGGTCCACACGCCCGCGTAGCGCTCGATCCGCGTGGGCAGCGCGCGGGACAGCGTATTGAGCGCGCCCGGCAGGTCGTCCAGCAGGAAGACGCCCGACACCCGCAGATCGGCCACGGCGGGATCGCAGCTGATCCAGCCGCGCTGATAACGCGACAGTTCCTGCAGAAAGTCCGCGAGCCGCATGCCGCGCACGGTCAGCACGCCGTCGGCCCAGCTATCGGCGTCAAACGGTGCGGCGGGTTCGCGCCGTGCATCGCGGTCCGTCACGCGGTAGCGCCCGCCGGGTTCGGCGCGCGATTCGGCGCCGCGCACGGGGGCAATGCGCAAGTCGCCGCGCTGCATGTCCAGCAGCGTGGCATCTTCGATCGTGCGCAGCAGAAAGCGCGCCTGCGTGGCGGTGAAGCGCGCCTGGCGCGTGCGCACTTCCCATGGGGCGGGCGCCGCGCCCGTGTCCATGCGCAGCTCGCCGGCCAGCAGGGTCAGGCGCCGGCCGCCCGGGTCGGTCCGCACGGCGCTGCCCGTGTTCAGCCACAGTTCGGCCCCACCCTCCAGCGCGAACCGGCGGCGCTCGCCCACGCCGCTGCGGTAGTCGGCGGTCATGCGATCCCAGGCGCCGTCGCGCCACGCCAGTGTCGCGCCAGCGCCCACCGTTCCCAACGCCAGCATGGCAAGGACGCGGCGGCGGCCGCGGGCGGGGGCGGCGCGCAGCGCGGACGCCGCCGCCGAGCCGGACACCGTGCGCAGATCCGTCTCGATCGCCTGCAACTGGCGCCAGACCCGTTCGTGCTCGGCGTCGGCCTCGCGCCAGCGGCGGCAGGCCTCGTGCTCGGCGGCATCGGCGTGGCCCGAGTTCAGGCGCACCGCAAAGGAAATGGCGCGATCCAGCACCACGGCGCGATCAGCCATAGCGCAGTTCGTAGCAATGACGGATGGCGGCGGCCATGTATTTTTCGACGGAGCTCACCGATACGCGCAAGGTTGCCGCGATGTCGGGATAGGTCATGCCGTCCAGCCGGGACATCAGGAATGCCGCCTTCGCCTTGGCGTTCAAGCCGTCCAGCATGCGGTCGATGCGTACCAGGGTTTCGAGCAGCAGGGCACGGGTTTCGGGAGACGGGGCCTGGGCTTCTGGCAGCAGGGCCAGCTCGTCGAGATAGGCCCGTTCCAGCTTGCGCCGGCGGATGTGGTCCACGGCCAGGCCGTGCGCCAGCGTCGTCAGATAGGCGCGCGGCTCTTGCAGGCCGCGGGCGCGCTCGGGCGCGGCCAACAACCGATGAAAGGTGTCCTGCGCGATATCGGCGGCGTCAAAGCCGCACCCCAGCTTTCTGCGCAGCCAGTTCACCAGCCAGCGGTGATGGTCCACATAGAGTGCGCCCACATGATGGTGATCCGGCGCCAGGCTGCGAGTCATGGAAGTGCGGCGAAAGGGGAGACGTTGGCAATCCCGGACGGAAGGTGTCGAGATTGAGAATGGTTCTTATTGTATCAGCGGTTTGCGGGGGCGGCATCAGGGAATCCGAGGGGGGCAGGTGTCAGGCGGGATGCTGGCTTTCCAGTTCGTGCTCGATGCCCGCTTTCAGCGCCAGCAGATGCGGGGCATGCCGCTGCGCCACCGCGGACGGCGCGTCGTCGGTGGTGAGGCTGATGTTCAGCGCCATTGCCGGGCCGCCCAGCGGGCGTAGCGGCGTGGACAGCGCCACCACGCCCGGCTGCCACGACGCCACGCAGTATCCGCGCGCCGCCACCTTGGCGATGGCGCTGTCGATGTCCGCGCGGATCGGCTTCCAGGTGGCGCTGCGATAGCCCTGGCGGATCTGGTCCAGCAGCGCGTCGCGCATGGCGGCGTCCAGCGTCGCCAGGTAGGCGCGGCCCAGCGACGTCAGCTCGATCGGAACCCGCTGGCCCGCAACGATGGTGCGCAGGGACGCCTTGCGGTTGTAGCGAATGGATTCCAGGTAGACCATGTCGGCCCGGTCGGCGCTGGCCAGGCCCACGTTCAGACGCTGCTTGACGGACACCTCGCGCATCAGCGGCGTGGCTGCGCGCAGCACCGGCGACGAGGCGTGCATGGCGTGTCCCAGACTGAGCACCGGCGCGGCCAGGCGGTAGGCGCGCGCGCGCCGGTCGTGTTCCAGAAAGCCGCTGGTCACGAGTGTCTGCGTCAGCCTGCTGACCGTCGCCGCTGACAGGCCGGTGCGTTCGGCCAGATCGCCATTGCCCAGCAGGTCCGTGCCCGGCTTGAACGCGCGAAGGATCTCCAGGCCGCGTTCCAACGAGCGGTTCTGGCTGACGCCGGTGAAGCGGCGGCTGGCGGCGGTAGCGGATTCGGAGGCGGCGGGCATGGCAGTGCAATTCCACTAGCTGGAAATAGGGCGGTGCATTTGCACACTGTAGCGCCTACCTTGTCGGTGTTGCCAGCCCGGCAGACGTTGTGGATTCCGGGGCTGGCCCTGGAAACGACGGAGCACGGAAATGGCTGACTACGAATTCATCAGACTGCAGACGCGGGACGGCGTGGCGACGCTGACACTGAACCGCCCCGACAAGCGCAACGCGATCAGCGACGCCATGCGCAGCGAATTGATCCAGGCGCTGGAGCACGTCGCACAGGACCGCGCGATCCGCGCGCTGGTGCTGACAGGCGAAGGCAAGGGATTCTGCTCGGGCGGCGACATCGCGGGCATGCAGCGCAGGATGGACGCGCCGGCGGGCGAGGTCGGATTCAACGGATGGTCGCGCCAGCAGCGCGTGCACCACGCGCAAGGGCTGCTGTTCAACATGCCCAAGCCGACGATCGCGGCGGTGAACGGCGCGGCGGCGGGGCTGGGGGCGGACACGGCGCTCAGCTGCGATTTCATCGTGGCGTCCGACAGCGCCTCGTTCACGTGGAGCTACATTGCGCGCGGCCTGATCCCGGACGGTGGCGGCATGTATTTCCTGCCGCGCCGCGTCGGCCTGGCGCGCGCGAAGGAATTGATCTATTCCGGGCGCAAGGTGGCGGCGCAGGAGGCCCTGCAACTGGGCATCGCCGACCGGCTGGTGCCGGCCGGTACAGAAGTGGAGGCGGCCCAGGCGTGGGCGGCCGAATTGAGCCAGGGCTCGGCCACGGCGTTGGCGCTGGGCAAGTCGATCCTGGACCAGACGTTCGAACTGACGGCCGACCAGGTGTTCGCCATGGGCAGCCAGGCGCAAGGCATCTGCTACACCAGCGCCGAGCACCGCGACGCCGTGGCCGCGTTTCTGAAAAAGATGGCGCAGGCGCAGGCGGCCCGCGTCCAGGGAGAGAAGCCGTGAGCGCCCTGGACAAGCTGCTGCGGCCCCGCAGCGTGGCAGTGGTCGGGGCGTCGGCCGACCCCGCCAAGACCTCGGGCCGGCCCGTGGCCTACCTGCGCAAGCACGGGTTTCAGGGCAGCATCTACCCCGTCAATCCGAAGGCGTCCGAGATCGACGGCTTGCGTTGCTACCCCGACATCCGCTCGCTGCCGCAGGCGCCCGACGTCGCCATCGTGGTGCTGGGCGCCGAGCGCACGCAGCAGGCCGTTCGCGAGCTGTCCGCCGTCGGCACGGGCGCGGCCATCGTGCTGGCAAGCGGATACTCGGAAAGCGGCGAGGAGGGCGCGCGCCGCCAGCAGGCGCTGCGCGAGGCCGCCGGCGCCATGCGCATTCTGGGGCCGAACACCATCGGCCTGGTCAACCTGACCGACCGGGTCACGTTGTCGGCCAGCGGCGCCCTGGAAATCGACGACCTGCAGCCCGGCGCGGTGGGGCTCGTCTCGCAAAGCGGCGGCATCCTGGGCGCGCTGCTGTCGCGCGCCGCCGCCCGCGGCGTGGGCCTGTCCAAGCTGATTTCGACCAGCAACGAGGCCGACCTGGAACTGGCCGACTTCGTGGACGCGCTGGCCGACGACCCCGCTACGTGGGTCATCGCGCTGTACGTCGAGAGCATTCGCCATCCCGCCAAGTTCCGCGCCGCCGCGCGCAAGGCGCGGGCCGCCGGTAAACCGGTGGTGGCGTTCAAGATCGGGCGTTCGGAATCGGGCGCGCGGGCGGCCGCGTCGCACACCGGGGCGCTGGCCGGCGCCGAGGCCATGTACGACGCGCTTTTCGAGGATACGGGCGTCATCCGGGCGCAGACCTTCTCGGACCTGCTGGATATTCCGGCTGCGCTGGCGCACGCACGCAAGCTCCCCGGACGCCGCGTTGCGATCCTGACATCGACGGGCGGCGCCGGCACGCTGGTGGCGGACTGCCTGGGCCTCGCGGGGTTCGAGCTGCCGGCGCCTGACGACGCCACCGGCGCGGCGCTGCGCGCCCTGCAACCCGGCACGCCCGCCGCGCTGGACCGCAATCCCATCGACGTCACGCTGGCGGGCCTGCAGCCCGAACTGCTGCGCGGGGCCATCCGCATCCTGCTCGACAGCAGCAGCTATGACGCGCTGGTGGTGATCGTCGGTTCGTCCGGCGTGGCGCAGCCCGAACTGATGGCAGGCGCGTTGAAGGACACGTTGGCTGGCGCCACCAAGCCCGTGATGGCCTACATCAGCCCGCACGCGCCCCGCGCCGCCGAGGTGCTTGGCCGCTACGGCATACCGGCGTTTCACACGCCCGAAGGCGTCAGCGCAGCCATGGCCGCGATGTGGCAGGCACAGGCGCGCGCGCCGGCGGGCAATGACGTGCAGCCGAACGCCGTGTTGCCGGGCGGCCTGGAACTTGGAGAAGGCGGATCGCTGGATGAGGCGCAGGCCAAGGCGCTCTTTGCCCGGTTCGGCGTGCCTGGCGTCAAGGAAATCGTCGTGCACGACGAGGCGCAGGCCGCGCAGGCCGCGGCCGCGCTGGGCCCAAGGGTCGTCCTCAAGCTGCTGTCGCGCGACATCACGCATAAGAGCGACGTGGGCGGCGTGGCCGTGAACGTGGCGCAGGAGGACGTGTCCGCACGGCTGCGGCAGATGCGCGAGGACGTCCTGCGCCATACCGGCGACACGCCTCGCGCCTTCCTGGTCCAGGAGATGGTGACCGGCGCGGCGGAAGTGATCGTCGGCCTGCATCGGGATCCCCTGGGGTCGGCCATCCTGCTTGGCATGGGGGGCGTGGTCGCCGAACTGGTCCGGGATACGACGCTTTTGATGCTGCCCGAAGACGGAACCGGCCTGTCGCCGGCGCAGGTGATGGCCGGGCTGCGGCGGCTCAAGACCTGGCCCTTGCTGGACGGCTACCGCGGGCGCGAGCGCGCCGACGTGCCGGCGTTGGTACACGCAGTGGTGGCGTTTTCAAGAATGGCGGGCGCGTTGGGCGACCGCCTCATCGAAGCCGAAATCAATCCGCTCTTCGTTCGGCCGGCGGGCCAGGGCGTTTGCGCGGCGGACGGCGTGGCCGTCCTGCAAAACCGCCCGAACTAGTTCAGGCGGGTGGATAAAAACAGGAGACAACCATGAAACAGCAAACTTTCTTCACGCGTGGCGGCATCGCCTTGGCCGCGGCGGTCCTGGCGCTGGGCGCACTGTCCGCGCCGCAGGCACGCGCGGCCTACCCGGACAGGCCCTTGCGCATCGTCGTGCCGTTTACGCCGGGCGGCGGCACCGATCTGATCGCGCGCCAGTTGGCCAAGGGCCTGACGCAGGAATTGGGCCAGACCGTGGTAGTGGAAAACCGCCCGGGCGGCAGCACCATCATCGGCACGGAGAACGTGGCCAAGAGTCCGCCTGACGGCTACACCTTGCTGATGGCCACGTTTGCTCATGCGGTGAATCCGGCGATCCACAAGAAGCTGCCCTACGATACCGAGCGGGCCTTCGCGCCGGTCGCGATGATCGGCAAATCGCCCAACGTGCTGGTGGTGTCGCCGAACTCGCCGTTCAAGAGCGTGCAGGAGATCCTTGCCTACGCGCGCGCCCATCCCGGCAAGCTGACGTTTGGATCTTATGGCAATGGCACCTCGGCCCATCTGGCGGGCGAGCTCTTCAAGAGCCTGGGCAAGGTGGACATCCTGCACGTGCCCTACAAGGGCGCCGGCCCCGGCATCAACGACCTGATCGGCGGGCAGATCGACATGATCTTCTCAACCTCGGCCAGCGTCAGCGGCCACATCAAGAGCGGCCAGCTGCGCGCACTGGCCGTGACCACGAAGCAGCGTTCGCCGGCTTACCCCGATGTGCCGACCGTCGCGGAAGCGGGCGAGGCGGGATATTTCGTGGATAGCTGGTATGGCGTGTTCGTGCCGAACGGCACGCCGCCCGCCGTCATCGACACGTTGAACGCGGCAATCAGGAAGGCATCCGGCGACCCGGATTTCCGCGCGGCGCTGGAGCTGGAAGGCCTGGCGCCCGATGTGGGCACGCCCGCCGCGCTGGGCGAGTACGTCAAGGAGGAAGAGGCGCGCTGGAGCCGGATCATCCAGGACGCCGGAATCACGGACAAGCCCTGAGCGGGCCTGCCCGGTGTTCGCGGGCGTGCGTTCAATGCAGCTGGTCGGACCCTTCCGGCTGCAATTCCGACAGCGCCTTCCAGTCCGGATCCTGGAACATGCGCAATTGAATCGGATACACGGGATGCCCTGCCAGGCACTTGTTGAACGCATCCAGAAACGCCTCGACATTCGGCGTGTAGTAGCGCCACTCTTTCTGATGATTGCCCGTCAGGCAAGCCACCTGCACGCCGGCGTCCGAATTCTCAAAGCCCTGCTCGATGGCCTCTTCGAAACGGTTGGTGCGCTGCTTGTCTTCATCATTGGGCATGCCCGATTCGATGCCCTCGTACGGCCACGTGATGATGATCAGGTTCTCGTTGATCTGGCGGTCGGCCTCGGCCGGCAGACCGGTGCGAAAGCGGATGACGACCGGCAGTCCGTTGACGCGGGCTTCGCCCACCGCCCAAAGATCGCCTGGAAAAATGCTGGGCATTGCTTGAACTCCTTTTCACTTCTTCGTCGAAACAGGCCACGAGTCTATCGCAAGCGGCCCAGACGGGCCGCGGTGCCCTTGCAGCGGCCCTGCGCAGGGGCCTCGGGGATGTTGACGATTGTCAATTTCGGGGTTTCTGGCCGATCTATGCTGGCGCTGCGCAGGCGTTGCGCGCAGTGAACCTTGTGCAATTGGCAATCGGGTGGAGATCGATCATGAACATGAAGACTGCGGCCATTGCCGCGATGCTTGCCTTGTCGGCCCCTGGCTTGGCGCTTGCCGCGCCGCCCACCGACGCGCCCGCGCGCCCGGCCCAGCCGGCCTCGCCGGGCGGCAATGTCCAGAACTTCGACAAGCAGGCTGCGCAAGTCAGGGAGAATCTGGAAAACATGCAAAAGCAGATGGATGAGATCCAGAAGACCACCGATCCGGATGCGCGGCAGAAGCTCTTGCTTGAGCATCGGCAGCTCATGCAGAACACCATGGGCATGATGCGCCAGATGTGGACGGGCGGCATGGGACCTTGCTGCGCGCAGGGTGGCGGCGGCCCCCATCATCGGGGAGGCCCGATGATGGGATGGAACGCCATGAGAGGCAATTACTCCGGACTGACGCCTGAACAGGTCCGGGAGCATCAATACATGCGCGACCAATACATGGGAATGCAGCAGCGGATGATGGAGCAGATGCTGCAGCAGCAACTCAATTCGGCCACGCCACAGCGGTGACCGCCGCGGTGGGCGCGTGCGCCTGGCAGTGGCGACGCCAGTCGCGTCGTGGCGTTATCGAGCGGCCCCGCATGGCAGCGCGCCTGCCGCGCTCAGCGGCCGGCCCAGCGGCCGCAGTCCTCGCGCCACCGGCCACACCGTCACCGCGGCCAGCAGTGCCGCCGCCCATTCCCGGATGCCCAGCGGGCCGAATTCGAATAGCCCGCGCAGGGCAGGCCATTGCAGCGTCAGGGCCAGTAGCGCCAGCGTCGCCGCGACCGCCAGCCGGGTGGCGCCGTCCCAAGTGCCGGTGTGCCGCTGGTGGGGCGAGCGGTTGTTGACCATCAAGGTCAGATTGCCCAGCACCAGCGCACAGAAGGCGGTGGCGCGCGCGGTATCCGCGCGCGTCTGGGTCTGCTGCAGCCAGCCGTAAAGAACGCCGGCGGATGCCAACAGCGCCAGCCCTTGGGCCAGGCCAATCAGAAAGGTTCGTAGTGAAAACAGCGGCTTCTCGACGGGCAGGGGAGGGCGGCGCATCAGGTCCGGCTCTGCCGCGACCGACTCGAAGGCCAGTCCGCACAGGGGGCCGATGACAATCTCCAGGAACGCCACATGGGCCGGGCGCAGCAGTTCCGGCCAGCCAAAGAGCAGTGGCAGGATAACCAGCCCGGCGATCGGCACGTGCGCCGCGACGATGTAGACGATTGCCTTGGACAGGTTGTCGAAGAGGCGGCGGCTTTGCCGGACCGCGTTCAAGATGTCCGAGAAATCGTCGCGGGTCAGGACCAGGTCGGCGGCTTCGCGCGCGACATCGGTGCCACGCGCGCCCATGGCGATGCCGACGTGGGCCGCTCGCAATGCGGGGGCGTCGTTGACGCCGTCTCCGGTCATCGCAACGATGGCGCCTTGCCGCTTGAGCATCTGGACCAGGCGCAGCTTCTGTTCCGGCTTCACGCGCGCGTACACGCACGTGCGGCCGACCAGCTCGGCCAGATGCTCGCCGCCTTCCCGCGCCAGCACATCGCCTTCAGCCACGTAGTCGGCCGGAATGCCCGCCTGGCGGGCAATGGCGCGGGCAGTCTCCGGATGATCGCCCGTCAGCATCAGCACGCGTATGCCCGCCGCATCGCACGCGGCGACCGACTCGGCCACGCCTTCCTTCAGCGGATTTTCCAGGCCCACCAAGCCCGCGAACTGCAGCGGCAGGTCGTCGGGCTGATCGGGAAGCCGCCCGTTCGGCCAGCGCCCGCTGGCCGCCGCCAACACCCTCAGCCCCGCCGCGGCCATGCGCTGGACCTCGGCCTGCAGTTGCGCCGTGCGCGCCGGGGACAGCTGGCAAAGCTTGAACACCGCCTCCGGCGCGCCCTTGCACGCGAGACGGGCGTCATCCGCTTGCGCCGTAGCCCAGACGTGGATCACAGCCAACCGTGCGGACGAGAAGGGATAGGCTTTAACCAGGGCAAGACCGCCCGCTGGTGGATGTCCGCCAAGCGACGCGGCAAAAATGCGAAAGGCGTCCTCCATTGCATCGCCGGAATCGGGCACGCTCGCCAGCGCAAGCGTTTCGGCCAAGGTCATGGCCTCGGCCGCGCAATCCGCCGCCGCCGCGCCCGCGAGATCGGCGGCATCGATGCGCACTGAGCCAGCGTAAAGCGCGCGAACGACCATGGTGTTTGTCGTCATGGTGCCCGTCTTGTCGGCGCACAACACAGTGGTCTTGCCCAGGGTTTCGACCACGCTCAGCTTGCGGACAAGCACGCCTTCGCCCGCGATGCGCCGGGCTTCCAGCGCGGAGAAGATGGTCACGATGACGGGGAAATCCTGCGGAAGCAGACTCATCGCCAACGCGATGCCCGCCAGCATTCCTTCGAACCATCCTCCCCGCATGTAGACGTACAGGGCCCAGGTGGCCAGCGACAGGAAAAACCCCACCCACATGAACCGCAGAATGAAATGGCGGGTCTGCAATTCCAGGGGCGCGCGTTCCGGCGTCAGTTGCCGCATCGACTGGCCCAGCGCGCCCAACCGCGTGTCGTCTCCCACGGCAAGAACGCGCAGGGTGCCGGTTCCCGACAGCACCAGCGTCCCGCTCAGCACCTCGGCATCGCCCTCAACCGTGCCCGATGGCCGCTTGTACACGGGCTGGAACTCGCCGGTAAGCGGCGACTCGTCTACCAGCAGACCCTCGCCGTCCGTCAACCGGCCGTCCGCGGGGACGCGGTTGCCTTCGGCAAGCAGCACCGCATCGCCAGGCTTCAGGTCGGCCGACGGCACCCAGTGGCGCTTGCCGTCGCGCAGCAGCAGGGCGCGGGGCGCGGCCAGACGATCCAATGCGTCAAGGGCGCGTGCGGTACGTAATGACTGCGCCACCGTCAGCGCAAAAATGACCAGTACAAAAAGCAGCAGCAGCGCCGCTTCCTGCCAGGCGCCCAGAAGTGTGTACAGGCCGCCGCCGGCCAGCAGCAATGCGAACATCGGATCCTTGACCAGATCCAGGCTGATCGAGGCCAGGGTGCGCTGATGGTCCGGCGAAGGCATGGCGCGTCGGCCTAGGTGATCAGCACCACCGGAATGTGAACGGTGTGCAGCACCTTCAGCGTGGTCGATCCCAGAAACAGGCTGCCGGCCGCGCCCAGCCCTCGCGACCCCATGACGATATGGTCGCAACCTTGTTCGGTGGCGTGTGCCTTGATGCATTCGGCAATGTTGCCCACCCGCGTCGCCTTTTGATAGATGATGCCCGAGCGATCCAGCAAGGCCTCCGACTCCGCGAGGGCGGCCTTGGCTTCGTCCTCATAGAATTCCTCGATGGCATCCGGCTCAAAGAACGCCAGTATCGTGCCGGAAGCAATAGGCGGCTGCACATTCAGCAGGTGGATGGCGCAAGGGCCATGTTCGCGGACCTGGTCGACCACATAGCGCACGGCGCGCAGGGAATTGCCCGATCCGTCAACGGGGATAAGCACGTTTTTCACGACCCCTCCGATAGCAGTATCTGCCCGGGCCGCATGGCTTGGGCGTGATGCCATCATCGCGCCGATGCGGTCGTGGAAGTTGACGTCAGTCAAGCTTTCGCCCGATCGCGGGGGCGAGCGCGGCCAGGCCTGCGCGGGGCCAGACGTTTGTCCCCGATTTCTGCATGACAAAGGTCAATTTGGCGATTTCAGACGGGGGCAACATGGAGAGGCGGGCGAGCCTCCCGCGTCTCATCCTCACGAAAAGGAGATAGCCATGTCGCGCTTGACGCAGTACAGCCCATTTTCGAGCGAACCCTTCGCGGACGTGTTCCAGGCGTTCCTGCGGCCGATCCGGCAGAACGGGGAGGATCAGGCCCCCCGGATGGACATCGATGTCACCGAGGCAGGCGACAAGTACGTCCTGAAGGCCGACGTGCCCGGGATCGACAAGAAGGACATCACCGTGCAGATCGATGGCAACACGGTGATGATCTCGGCCAACAAGGAAAAGCACAGTGAAACGAAAGAGGCGGGAAACGTCATCCGCCGGGAGCGTTTCTGGGGCCAGGTTCAACGCTCTGTGTCGCTGGCCAGCCCCATCGATGAAGCGGCCGCCAAGGCGGTCTGCGAGAACGGCGTCCTGACCCTGACACTACCCAAATCGGCCGGAAGCCGGAACAAGACGCTGCAGATCGAATGACGGCGGTTTACAGCCATGTCCCTGTATAGACGGATCCTCATTCCCATCGATGGCAGCCAGACCGCCGAACTGGGGCTGGACGAAGCCATGCGTCTGGCCGTGTGCAACGGCGCTCGCATTCGATTGATCTGCGTGGTCGGGGAACTGCCCCTGTCCTCGCGGATCGGCGCGGATTGCTATTCCCCAAAAGAGGTGCGCATGCTGTCGCGCGAGCTTGGCGTTCAAGTGCTGCGCAACGCCGCGCGCCGCGTGCGCGCACGTTGCATCCCGGTCGATAGCGCGCTGTTCGAGGCAGGCGAACAATCCTTCGAGGAGCGCGTGGCCCAGGAGGCCGACGCGTGGTGCGCGGATCTGATCGTCATGGGCGCTCGCGGGGGGGACGGCTTTAACGCCATCCCCCGGGGCGCCGGGACCAGGAGCGCCCGCCGCGCCGCGCCCATGCTGCTGGTGCACGAATCGGCGCGAAAAGCGCAACGCCTCTCAGTGCACGGCGGGCGTCAGGCCGAAATCGCCTCTAGGCTTGCGTATCGCGTCGACTCGTCCTGAATCCACCAGGCAGGCGGATCGGACCGGTCAATCAATGTGCGGCAGCGCGCGCCGGCACGGCCCAGCCCGGCCGGCTCTCGCGTTCGGTGTCGACGATGATCAGATAGCGTCCGGCGCCATCGGCGGGCGTCCTGCCGGGTTGCAGCACCCACGGCGGCGCGATCAGATCGGCCGCGAGCTCGTAGTCGGCGTCCAGCAATCCGTAGCTGTCGAGCAAGCGGTTCAGGGTTGCCGGAATGCGGATGCAGCCTTTGGATTGCGGCGTTCCCAGCTTGGACTCCAGCAGGACGGGATCCGTCGCGTGCATCTGCAGGCGCATCGTGCTGACGCCGCCATTGCCCCATCCCCGCAAGGCCTGCTGCCAGCCGAAGTCATAGACCCGCATGCCCTTGGCGCCGTAGCCCAGGATGCCATTCGCGTTCTTCGTGCCCTGGGCGCGGAAATCCGGATTGGCCAAGGTATGCGGGTACACACCCGTGGGCGTTTCAAAGTGATCGAACTGGCCGATCCTGCCGGTCGACACCGGCGCCGCGCCCACATGGACGGGCATGCCGATGGGGGGCAGCCAAAAGAGGAAGACCGCCTGCACCTTGGGATTGCGGTCGACCACGAGGGCGTACTGCGGGCCCAACAGGCCGAGCCCCGCTTCCTTGAGCATCCCCAGCGCCAGGCTTGCATAACGGATCTGCTCGTCGGCCGGAACCGTCAGCGCGGGCGCAACGCGCAGCGCAAAGGTCTGCATGACGTCCTGCGGCGTGACCTGGGCCGGTACCGGGCCCGTCATCATCGCCGACAGCACGGCGCACCACACGGCAGCCCGGGCGGTGGCGGGGCCATGGCCCGATCTCCCAACGGAACTCGGCTTGTTTTTCATGGTGCCTCCGGCGCTTTCGCGCGCCAGGCCGCGGGGCCTGGCCATGCAAGCATGATCGCGCGGCTGCCGCGGACGCGATTGACGCCGGTCAATCTCTCTTCCAATTGCGACGTCCGTGCTGGCCAGGATGCGGCACGCGTGCGAGGGATCGTTCGATCAAACCCCAGCGCAAGGGCCGCCGGTCAGCGTCGAATTCGTGATTTTGGTCAACAAGCGCTTGCCAGACAGGTTCAAGATGAAATCCATGCAGACAAGCGTCCTCGCCGTGTTGCTTCACCTGATTCTGGCTCTGCTGCCGGCTAGCGCCGCGCTCGGACAGCCGGCGGATTCGTTGATGCCGGTACCGCCCGCCCTGTTGAACCGCGTTGATCAGGAAGCCGAGGCCACGCTGTTGCGCCTCTATCGTCTGTCGCCCGCGGCCAAGGCGCTGGTTGGCCGATCCTTCGGCGTACTGGTCGTGCCGGCCTTGCACGCCGACGGAAGCATCCTGGGGTTGGCCTACGGGCGCGGTGTGCTGATCGACGCCGCCGAGGGGCGCAATTACTACAACGTCATCGCCAGTCCGCCCGGCTCGGTGCTTGGGCTGAACGACAAGGCGCTGATCCTGGTCTTCTCGTCGTACGCGGCCCTGCGCGGGTTCCAGGCCGGGCCGGGGTGGGAAGAGGGCGCGAGCGGAACCATCCAGATCCTGGACGAAACCGCCATGGCCGCGCGCGAGCTGGTCGTCGAACCGATCGCGGGCTTCATCCTGTCGGACACCGGACTGGTTCGAGGCCTGTCGCTCCAGGGGATGCTGTTCGTCAAGGTCCCGGTTTATATGTGCGCCGATGAAGCCGATGCCTGCCGTGGAAAAACCGGAATTCCCTTCCACCCTTGATGCTCGCGGCCATGTATAGACGGATTCTCATACCGATTGACGGCAGCTCGACCTCTGAATCGGGGTTGGATGAGGCAATACGCCTGGCCTTTCTCCATGACGGTGTCATTCGGCTGATCTGTATCGTCCAGCCTCAGCCGTCGTCCGGCGCGCCAGGCGCAAATTGCTATTTCCCGGCGGAAATTCAGACGCTATTGTTTGAGCATGCCGCCGAACTGCTGCGCAACGCGGCAACAAGGGTGCGCGCCAACTGCATTGCCGTCGATAGCGCGCTCGTCGAAGCAGGCGAACGCTCGTTCGAGGAATGCCTGGCGGCCGAGGCCCGGGCCTGGGAGGCCGATCTGATCGTGATCGGGGCGCACCGGTCGCGCGACGTGCGCAGGATGCCGATGGCCAGCCCGGCCCCGAACCTGCCGCGCGGCGTGGCCGTCCCCTTGCTGCTCGTGCGCGAAGCTGCGCCAAAGGCCGTTCAACCACTCGTCAACAGTTGGAGGTAGGGCATGAATACCACGATGAAAGCAGTCGTCTTTGCCAGCCCGGGCCGCATCGAAATACGCGAAAAGCGCATTCCGGACGTCGGGCCCAATGACGCGTTGATCAAGATCACCACCACCACCATTTGCGGCACGGATATCCACATTCTCAAGGGCGAGTATCCGGTGCAGCCGGGCCTGACGATCGGCCATGAACCCGTCGGCGTCATCGAAAAGCTGGGAAGCGCCGTGACGGGGTATTCCGAGGGCCAGCGCGTGATCGCCGGCGCGATCTGCCCGAATTTCAATTCCTACGCCGCGCAGGACGGTGCGCCCTCGCAGGACGGCAGCTATCTGGTGGCCAGTGGCATGTGCGGATGTCACGGCTACCGCGCCACCGCGGGGTGGCGCTTCGGCAACATGATCGATGGCGCCCAAGCCGAATACCTGCTGGTTCCCGACGCGCAGGCCAATCTCGCGCCCGTGCCAGACGGCCTGAGCGACGAGCAGGTGCTAATGTGCCCGGACATCATGTCCACCGGGTTCAAGGGCGCCGAAAACGCCAACATCCGCATTGGCGACACGGTGGCCGTGTTTGCGCAGGGCCCGATCGGACTGTGCGCGGCGGCGGGCGCCCGGTTGCTGGGCGCCACCACGGTCATCGGCGTGGATGGCAATGCGCGGCGTCTGGAAATATCCCGCCAGTGGGGCGCCGATATCGTCCTGAATTTCCATGATTGCGACGTCGTCGAGGAGATCCTGCGTCTCACCGGCGGCAAAGGCGTGGACTCGGCCATCGAAGCGCTGGGCCAGCAAAGCACCTTTGAATCCGCCCTGCGCGTATTGAAGCCGGGAGGCACGTTGTCCAGTCTGGGCGTCTATTCCGCCGACTTGAAGATCCCGGTATCCGCGTTTGCCGCCGGTCTGGGCGACCACAAGATCAACACGGCGCTCTGCCCGGGCGGCAAAGAGCGCATGCGCCGGCTGATGAACGTGTTGCAATCGGGACGCCTGGATCTCGCAAAAATGGTCACGCACCGCTTCGCGCTGGACCAGATCGAGGACGCGTACGACCTGTTCGCCAATCAGCGGGATAACGTGCTGAAGGTTGCGATCCGGCCGGGGGTTTGATTCCTGTGCAAGCCTCCCCGGCTCCATGGCGAGCCTGGGCGGCCTTGTAGTGGGCCGCATCCTCGGCTGGCCTGGCCAGGTGCTGGTTGCGCCCGCGGTTCAACGTAAACGCCAGCCCACGGAAAATTCGCAGCAACTTTCCGCCAGTTCCGCCACGCTCTCGCAAAACGCCACATCCGCGTCCCGGCGGAACATCGCGCTGTACACCGATTGCGGCGGCGCCACGCTGGTGCGCGCAATGACCAGTTGCCGCGTGCTGACCATCTCGGCAAAGTAGTCGCGCGGCAGGCAGCTCACGCCAAAGCCCGCGGCGGTCAACCCGGCCATCGCGATCAGGCTGTTGATGGTGAAAATGTTGCTTTGCGCCGTGTGGGGGCGCAGCCATTCGTCATAGATCATGTTCAGGCCGGACTCGCGGCTCTGGCGCAGCAGCGGCAGGCGGGCGATGTCGGCCGGCGTGTAGACGTGGCTCGTGTCGATCAGGTCGGGACTGCCCATCCACGCAAATTCCAGGCGCTGCAACGCCACGACCTGCAGGTTCGGCTCGGCGAATTCGCCGTGCAGAAAGGCCATGTCCAGCTGCCCGGCCAGCAGCCGCTTGTGCAGGTCGCCACCCAGATCGATATGGGGCTCCAGCGTGATGCGCGGATAGTGGACGCGCAGCAGACGGATGAGCGCGGGAAGCCAGGTCATCGCGGTGATCTCCGTGATGCCGAAGCGGAAGGTGCCCGTCAGGGTGTGCTGGCCTTTCAGGCGCGCCAGCAGGCGGTCGCGGTGCCCCAGCATCTGTTCGGCCAGCGCGTAGATTTCATGACCGCGCGCCGTCAGTTCGGCGCGGTGGCCTGACCGGTCAAACAAGGCGATGTCGAAATCGGCTTCCAGCTCCTGGATGCGCTTGGTGATTGCCGATTGCGTGGTGTGCAGCTTCTGCGCAGACGCGGAAAACGTGCCTAGCCGCACCGTCCAATAGAGCGCCTCGATTTGCTTGAACGTCAGCATGCGGCGCCCGTGAAATGGGCAGAGTTCATTCCGAATTTTCCCTTAAGGGGTAACCCCTATATTCTGAAAAGTGATGAAGTTCGCTGAAATTTAATCCCTTTTTCGGAATCGCAAAAGCTCGCACCATTCGCTCTGACTTAATTCCTGCCGATCGGATCCGCTTCAAAAAGCCGGAGAACGAGCGGCCTTCGATTCAGGACAAGCAGATCGTCATGGCTACCATTTCCACCGGCGCACGCATACTGCCGGCATCTCCCGTCGCGCCCGCCGCCATCCTGCAAGCGCTTGCAGGCATCGTCACGCCGCATCTGAGCGACAACCTTGCGCGGCGCGAGGGCATCACCGGCCTGCGGCGCTACAACCGCGCGGGCAAGCTCGTGGGCACGGCGCTGACCGTCAAGACCCGCCCCGGCGACAACCTCATGATCTACAAGGCCATGCTGCAGATCCAGCCGGGCCACGTGCTGGTGGTGGACGCCGGCGGCGATCTGTCCAACGCCGTGCTCGGCGAAATCATGAAGCGCTATCTGCAGATCCACGGCTGCGCGGGCGTGGTCGTCGACGGCGCCATCCGCGACGTGGCAGCCTTCGAAGCCGACAGCTTTCCTTGCTACGCGCGGGGCCACATCCACCGCGGTCCCTACAAAGACGGTCCCGGCGAAGTCAATGTGCCCGTGTCGATCGGCGGTCAGGTCATCAATCCCGGCGATATCCTGGTGGGCGACGAAGATGGGCTGGTCAGCTTTGCCGCGTCTGACGCCGACGCGCTGATTGCCGCAGCCCATGCGCACGCCGACAAGGAAGCGCGCATCATGGCCGAAATCGCCACCGGCGAGAAAACGCAGAGCTGGATGCAGGCCGCGTTTGCGGCAAAGGGGCTGGCATGAACGCCGTCACCCCCGAATTCCTGGCCGAACGCGCGCGCGCCATCAAGCCTTCGCCCAGCATGATGGCCAAGAGCCGCGTGGATCAACTGCGCGCTCAGGGGCGCGACATCATCGATTTCACGGTGGGCGAGCCGGATCTGCCCACACCTGCCCACATCGTGCAGGCCGGCATCGACGCGCTGAACAGCGGCGACATCCGCTACACCGCGTCGGTCGGCGCCAAGCCCCTGCTTGAAGCGGTGCGCGCCAAGTTCCGCCACGAGAACGGACTGGACTACGGCCTGGATGAACTGATCGTCGGCGTGGGCGCCAAGCAATTGATCTTCACCGCGCTGGCCGCCACCGTGCAGGCCGGCGACGAAGTCATCATTCCGGCGCCGTACTGGGTGTCCTATCCCGATATGGTCCTGGTCAACGACGGCACGCCGGTCGTGGTGGCCTGCCCGGAGGCCGACGGATTCAAGCTGACCCCCGACGCGCTCGAGCGCGCCATCACGCCGCGCACCAAGTGGCTGCTGTTGAACACGCCCAGCAATCCGACCGGCGCGATGTACAGCGCTGACGAGCTGCGCGCGTTGGCGCAGGTGCTGGCGCGTCATCCGCATGTCTGGCTCCTGACCGATGAAATCTACGAGCACCTGGCCTATGGCGGCGAGGGCCACGCGTCGCCCGCGGCCGTCGAGCCGGCGTTGGCCGCGCGCACGTTGACGATCAACGGCGTCTCCAAAGCCTACGCAATGACGGGCTGGCGCCTGGGTTACGCAGGCGGCCCGAAGGCGTTGATCAAGGCCATGGCTACCCTGATTTCGCAAAGCACCAGCTGCGTCAGCGCCATCAGCCAGTCGGCCGCGCGTGTCGCGCTGACGGCCGACCAGCAATGCGTGCGCGATGCCGCGGCCCTGTTCCACGACCGGCGCGACCGCATTGTGGCGCTGCTCAACGAGGTGCCTGGCATCCGTTGCCCGGTTCCCCAAGGCGCGTTCTACGTATATCCGTCGGTCGAAGGCCTGCTCGGCAAGACGACGCCCAACGGCCGCAAGCTGGAAAGCGACCTGGACGTGGTGATGTTCCTGCTGGACGAGGCCGGCGTCGCGGGCCTGGACGGCGCAGCCTATGGGCTGTCGCCCTACCTGCGGCTCAGTTTCGCCACGTCGATGGAAAACATCGAAGAAGGCTGCCGCCGGATCCGCGAAGCCTGCGCCCGGCTGGCCTGAAACCGGGTTTTTAAGTAGCACCCATACCTACACATCAAGGGAATCCCATGAAGACGTTCATCTCCTCCTTCGTTGCCATCGTCGGCCTGGCGGCCACGCTGGCGCCTGCCGCCAATGCCGACACGCTGCAGGACATCAAGGCCCGTGGCAAATTCATCTGCGGCACCATGGGCACTGCCGAGCCGTTCAGCTTCCAGGATCCCAAGACGCGCGGCATCGTCGGCTACGAAGTGGATGTCTGCCAGGCGCTGGCCGACAGCCTGGGCGTACCGCTGGAGCTCAAGCTGATCGCCGTCGAGGCCCGCATCCCCGAGCTGATTGCTGGGCGTGTGGACGTCGTGGCTGCGAATCTGGGGTGGTCGCCCGAACGCGCCAAGCAGATCGATTACTCGCACCAGCACTTCGTGAGCCCGCAGAAGATCCTGTCGCGCGAGTCGGACAAGGACCTGAAGGCGCCGGCCGATCTGGCGGGCAAGCGGGTCAGCGCGGTGCGCGGATCGTCGTCCGAGCAAGGCGCGCGCAAGAACATCCCCAACGTGGATCCCGTGACGTTCAAGGATCCCAGCGGTGCGTTCCTGGCGCTGCAGCAGGGCAAGGTGAGCGGCTTTGTCGGGTCCGAACTGATGCTGGTCAAGCTGCAACACCAGGCCGCCTCCAGCGCGGTGCCCGTCAAGATCCTGGAGCCGGCGCTGTTCATCGAACCGTGGGGCGTCGGTGTGCGCAAGGGCGACACCGCGATGCTGAACCAGGTGAACAAGGTGCTGGACGGCATGGAGGCGTCCGGACAGGCCGCCAAGACCTTCGACAAGTGGTTTGGCCCCGGCACGCAGTTCAACATCAAGCGCGACTTCCGCATCGAAGAAATCAAGGGTTGACGCGCCAAGCGTCCTGGAGCCTGGTTCGATGCACTACATCTTCGACTTTGGCGCCATTTTCCAGGGCGAGTATCCGGACTGGCTGCTCAGGGGGTTGATCACCACCCTGGCGCTGGCCGGGCTTGCCTGGATCCTGGCGTTCTTTGTGGGCAGCCTGTTGGCGGTGATCCGCCTGACGGGCTCGCCCATTGCCAATGGATTGATCGCGACGTACGTCGCGTTCCACCGCAACGTGCCCATGCTGGTGCACATCCTGTTCTGGTATTTCGGTGTGCCGGCCTTGCTGCCGGCCCCCGTCACGGACTGGCTCAACAGCCACGGCAGCGAATTCATCCTGTCGTGCATCGCGATCGGGCTGGTGATGTCCGCGTATGTCTGCGAAGACCTGCGCAGTGCGGTGCGCGGCATTCCGCCCGGCCAGGTCGAGGCCGCGCGCGCGCTGGGCCTGAGTTTTCTGAAGACCATGCGCAAAGTCGTGCTGCCTCAGGCTTTTCGCATCGCCATTCCGCCACTCTTGAATCAGACCCTGCTGCTGCTCAAGAACACCAGCCTGGCGATGGCCATCGGCGTCACCGAGCTGACGGCGGCCGCGCGCGAGATCGAGAACAACACGTTCCGCACGTTCGAGGCCTACGCGGTCGTGACGGTGATCTACCTCTTGCTCTCGTTCGTCATCATGGGCGGAGGCGCAATGCTGCAACGACGCTATCGTCCGCTGGGAGTCCGCTGACATGTGGGACATACTCAAAGACAATTGGCTGCTGCTTCTGATCGGCCAATATCCGCATGGCCCCATCGGCGGACTGGTGGCCACGTTGGGCCTGGCCGCGATCAGTCTTGCCTTGGCGCTGCCGTGCGGCGTGCTGCTGGCGCTGGGCCGCATCAGCCCCTATCGCATCTTTTATTGGCCTTCGTCGGCCGTGGTCTACCTGGTGCGCGGCCTGCCGCTGCTAATGTTCATCTTCTGGGCGTATTTCTTCGTGCCCCTGATCATCGGTCGTCCCGTGGCGGGCACGACCACCATGGTGGTCGCGCTGGTCTGCTACGAAAGCGCCTATCTGGCCGAGATCATCCGCGCCGGCATCCAGGCGCTGCCGCCCGGCCAGCAGGAAGCCAGCCGCGCGCTGGGCCTGTCCTACCTGCAGACGATGCGCAGGGTGATCCTGCCGCAGGCGCTCTATAACATGCTGCCCAGCATGCTGAGCCAGTTCGTGTCCACGGTAAAGGAGACGTCGCTGGCCTACGTGATCAGCGTGCAAGAGCTGACCTACGCCGCCAACCAGATCAACAGCGTCCTGCTGACCAAGCCCTTTGAAGTCTTCGGACTGCTCGCGCTGACCTATTTCGTCCTGAATTTTGGCCTGAGTCTTTTGGTGCACCTGACCGAACGCCGCATCGGCCGCCGGCGCGCCGGACCTGCGCCTACCCAGAAAGTGGTGCCCACATGATCCGATTTTCCGAAGTGCAGAAGTGGTATGGCGATTATCAGGCGCTGGCCGACGTGACCGCGCAGGTCGCCCGGGGCGAGGTCGTCGTGGTGTGCGGACCCTCCGGGTCCGGCAAGTCCACGCTGATCCGCACTGTCAATCGGCTCGAGCCCATCCAGAAAGGGGTGATCGAAGTCGACGGCAAGGACATCTACGGCAAGGACGTGCACCTGGACGCATTGCGCAGCCATATTGGCTTTGTGTTCCAGCAGTTCAATCTCTTCCCGCATCTGTCCGTGATGGAAAACCTGATGCTGGCGCCGCTGCAACTGAAGCGCGCCCGCCGCCCCGAAGCGCGCGAGCGCGCGATGCAACTGCTGGAACGCGTGGGTCTTGCGCACAAGGCCGATGCCTTCCCCGCGCAATTGTCCGGCGGCCAGCAGCAGCGCGTTGCCATTGCGCGCGCCCTGGCCATGAGCCCGCCCGTCATGCTGTTTGACGAGCCCACCAGCGCGCTCGACCCGGAAATGGTGGGCGAAGTGCTGCAGGTGATGAAGGGCTTGGCAAAGGACGGCATGACGATGGTCTGCGTGACGCACGAGATGGGCTTTGCCCGGGAAGTGGCCGATCGCGTCTGGTTCATGGACGCCGGCCGGATCGTCGAAACCGGCACCCCGGACGCGTTCTTCAACCGGCCGCAGACGCCCCGGGCGCAGAAATTCCTGGCGGAAATCCGGCATTGAAGCTGCGCCAAGCCAATGGCAGACCTGCCACATCATGCTGGAACGGGACGCAAGCAGCCTTGGCAAGCACGCTTGCCTTCAGGCGGCAGACAACGTTTTCGCTTTAAGGTGTCGTTTGCAAGCCATTAAGGAGGCCATGCCATGACACCCGAAACAGACACCGCAATCGCCATCGTTGGTCCAGGCGCCATCGGCACCACGGTTGCCGCCGCGCTGCATCAGGCCGGCCGCACACCGCTCTTGTGCGGCCGCACGCCCCGAGACCGGCTGACGCTCCTGGATGGCGATCGCCGCGTCGACGTTCCCGGCCCTGTACTGACGGATCCGGGTCAGACCGGTCGCAAGATGGACCTCGTTTTCCTCGCGGTCAAGGCGACGCAGACCGAGGCTGCGTCGGAATGGCTCGCGGCATTGTGCCGGCCAGATACCGTGGTCTGCGTGTTGCAGAATGGCGTCGAGCAATTGGAAGCGGTTGCAACGCATGCGCCGCCCGCGCGGATCATCCCCGCTGTCGTGTGGTTCCCCGCGCAGGCGCAAGCCGACGGCTCGGTGCGTTTGCGCGGGGATGCGCGCCTGAGCCTGCCCGACGTGCCGGCAGCTCACGTGGTTGCCGATGCGCTGCAGGGGACTCAGTGCGCAGTGGATATAAGCGACGATTTCCAGTCTGTGGCTTGGCGCAAGCTGCTGCAAAACGCAGTCGCTGGCCTCATGGCCCTCACGCATCGCCGCGCGGGCATGTTTGCCCGGCCGGACATCGCCAAGCTCTCCTTGGCGTATTTGCAAGAGTGCCTGTCTGTCGCGCGCGCGGAAGGCGCAAAACTTGGAGACGAGGTCCCGCAGGAAATCCTCGCCAAGTTTCAAGCCGCTTCCCCCGACCTGAGCACGTCCATCCTGACGGACCGCGAAGCCGGCCGCCAACTGGAATGGGAGATACGAAACGGCGTGATCTCGCGTCGTGCACAGGCCCATGGCCTATCCACGCCGATCAGCGACATCATCGTGCCCTTGCTGGCTGCGGCGAGCGACGGGCCGGGCTGAACGCGGCCCGGGCGGCCAAAGTCCGCGCCAACCATCAACGCGGTCTGACACGTCCGCGATTGTCCGAAGACGCTGTAGACCAGCGCTTTCCCACACCACGCCACTCGCCACGGTGTTCATGCCGTCAGTTTGCGCTGCTGCGAGCGGGTAAAAGGAAGCGCGAGTCAGGTGTACGGCGCGCGGCTTTCGCGGCTCGGTCGAGTTCACGGCCATGCGCTTCATCCGTGCTGCTACGCGCTTTCGCGGCTGCGGCGACGGGGCCGACCCTGTCCGGCGCAACGAATGCGGCTGCGCTCATCTGCTCTGCAACGACCGGCGGGACGCCCGCCGCGTACCGGTACGCTTGCTGAGGCAAGAGGCCCTGTATTGTGCCGAGGTCATTGGCCGCGTTCGTGCGCGCCTGCTGTTTGGACATTTCTTCTTGGGCGGCCCGGTTTGCCGCCTGCGCATGCGCCACTTGCCTGGCCTGCTGCGCGTGATAGGCCTCGATGGCAAGTTTCAGGCAATGCGCCGTGTACGCCTCGCCCAGCGGATTGATGGCAGAGCGAGTCTTGGTAACGGGTTCGATGGGCGGCTTGGGGGTTGAGGCTATAGCCTCCGATGCGGCGTTACGCACGGCCGGTAGCGGTACGAACCGCGGCGCCTGTGATCGCGCCGCACGCTCTGTTTGCGTCTGGGCGCGCAGGCGCTCAACACGGTAAGGATTGCTGGCGTCGTCGGCGCGGGCCGGCGCCAGCGGGTTTAGGGCAGCTAAGCGCAAGAGAGCTCCTGGTTCAGGCGTCTTAAAGTGCATTGGTGGTTGGGACGGCTACGAGCGCTGTCCGCGGACGCGCCGCTGCGATCGAATCCAGATCAACTGGGACACGGCCCCCACGACAAATACAGCCAGCCATCCCGCCAGCACACTGCGAACCAAGTGAGATTGCGGCCCGTCGGCAAGCGGATGGGACACGGGAAGTCGCGTCAACGTTTCCGCGATTCCTGGGACCCACAGCAGGAAGAAACTGAATGAGTACCCCAGTTGCGACAGATAAGGCCGCGCTCGCGAAAGCAATGACGTGCGCGAGATGAGCAGGGCGGCTGACACCGACAGCAGGGCCAGGATGCCGAGCGCGTGTCCGGCGTTGAACCCGCCGGAGCTGGACAGCCCAAAAGATGTCAGGACGGCGGCCACCAAGCCGCCTAGATATAGCTTGCCGGCGCCAGTGGCTGCATTGATTTCGCGATAGCGTGCAAAGCTGTACAGCCCGGCTAGCGCGGCTGCCAGACTGATAAGGGTGTGGGTGACGCCGAGCGCGGAAATGGGGTGTGGCATGGCAATGGTCCTTGTGGTTTATGGATGAGGGTTCATCACGAGGCAGGCTGCATGGCTGTGGCAGCGTTGGGCGAATGAACCAACTAGTTGGTCGGTTATGGGCGCAAAAAAAGGGCACACACCAGGGTGCGCGCCATGGTTGTGTCAGGCGGAGCTGGTCAGTTGACGGAGGGCAGCCCGCGAAATGGCCGCGAATGCCTGGGGGTCTCCACACGCTCGCGCAGTCAGCATGGCGCCGTACACGGTGGACATGAAGGCTTGGGCATCGGCCTGCACGTTGTCACGGAGCTGAAATTGCCCTTTTGCCGCGCCGCTCTCGAGCACTGCCGCGATCCAGGCGGCCAACTCACCGAAATAAGCGCGCACCTCGTCCGCGATCGTCGTGGGAATCATGGGCAATTCCGCCGCCAGCATCGCGCAGATACAAAGGGGCATCGTGCCCTCGCGGATGCACTGGGCCCAATACTCGGTGTAGGCCGTCAAGCGGCCGAGCGGATCAAGAACCCGCTGGTCCAGTGCCGCCAAGCCTTCTCGCGACTGACTTCGGTGCTGGACAACGACGGTGAGGACCAGGTCCGCCTTGCTGGGGAAATGGTGGTGAATACTGGGTTTGCCAATGCGGACCCGTTCGGATATGTCGGCATAGCTAAACCCGTGGTAACCCCCGGCGGCAAGCAGTTGCTTGGCCTGTTCGACGATTTCGGCGGCACGTGGGGACAGCTCGAGGCTCATTTGGGTGGGACCTTGAAAAGGACGGCGTGCAGGGTGAAAGAGGCGCGTCCTTGGACGACTGTCGACCAATCTACTAGTTGGTCGGTAGGGTGTCAAGATTTCTTTGGCCGGCCCATTGAGAGAAGGTATTCCGCGTCCAGCTCAATGGCCGCAGGAAGCGTTCAAGGTGTGGGAATGATGGAATTCGATAGCATCGCGTCGGCGATATCCAGCATTACCCGCAAGCGATCCATGTGGCGCAGGTCCTGGTGGTAGCCAACCCATATATCCCGCGTAGGCGGTTGATCCGGCGTGTCCAGGCGCTGCAATCCGGAAACTGCATCGCCCAGCGGCCTTGGCAGTACGGCGATGCCTACGCCCCGCAAGCACATCTGCGCCTGCACCGAGCGATTCGTGCTGGTAAACGCGCGCCGGCAGTGCGGAAACCTTTCCAGCACCCAAGCCACATCTGGGAAATGCGACTGTGCGGTGTTCATCAGAATGACACCCACGGATGCGGGGTTGTCCTGCAAGGCGTGGGCGGTCGCCGCCGACGCATACACCCCGTATGACATGCGCATCAGACGGCGCTGGACGATATCCGGTTCGCTGAACGGCACGATGCGAAAGGCCACGTCGGCCTCCCGCCGTGAGAGATCGAGCAAGCGATGGCTGGCAATCACTTCCGGCACGACAGCGGGATGGCGGTGTGTCAACTCGACCAGGACCGGCGCCAGGACATAGCCGGCGAACCAATCCGCTGAGGAGATTCGCAGGATGCCTTCAAGACGCTGGTCGTTGCCGGTCAGACGCCTTTCCATGGATAGCGCGGAATCCTCCATGGACTCCGCCAGCGCCCGCACAGTGTCACCGGCATCCGTGAGCACCAGGCCATCCTTTGTTCTCCGGAAGAGCGCCTGCTTGGCTTCCTCCTCAAGCACCTTGATTCGGCGACCCACAGTCGGATGACTCACGTTCAGTGCACGGGCCGCGCCGCCCAAGGATCCGCTGCGAGCGACCGCCAAAAAGATGCGAACATCGTTCCAATCCATGCCCATCCCGCCGTACAAAAATGTACGGAAAATATACATTGATGTCAGTGTTAGAACAATATTGTTCAGAGCATCATGCGCTTCATGAAATGTCCTGGCGAACCTTCGCGCCCACGCTCAGGCACATCTGAATTGGAGCCTCACGCTATGAATGTTCAACCCCGGCACGTCGCAGGCGCGTTCGAAGCCGCGCTGGCGTCATCCGAACACGCCGCTGGGAAACCAGCCCCTGACCCCCGTCGCTGGCTCGCCTTGGCCGTCCTGTTGACCGGCACACTGCTGCCACCTCTGGACTTCTTCGTGGTCAACGTGGCGCTACCTGCGATCAGGACGGACCTGCAAGCTTCTTCCGACGTCTCGCAATTGGTGATATCGGTGTATGCCGCTGCCTACGCCGTCACATTGATCTTGGGCGGTCGTCTGGGTGATCTTTATGGCCGCAAGCGGGTATTTATCGCTGGCATGCTCGGATTTGGCGTCGCGTCGGCGTTGTGCGGCCTGGCGCCGTCACCGGGCGTGCTTGTCGCCGGCCGGCTGCTGCAAGGGATATCTGCAGCGGTCATGGCGCCGCAATCGTTGGCATCGATCCACGCCATGTTTCCGCCAAGTGAGAAGAATCGCGCGCTCAGCCGATACGGCGCGACCTTTGGCTTGGCCTCCGTGGGCGGCCAACTGCTCGGCGGAGTGCTGGTTTCCACCAGTCCTTGGGGATTGGGGTGGCGCAGTGTGTTCTTGATCAACCTTCCGATCATCATCGTTGCCATTCCGGCCGCAACAAAGTTGCTGCGCGAAAGTCGCGCCGAACATTCGCCACGCTTGGACGTACGGGGGGCGGTGCTGCTGGCGATGGGCTTGCTGGCGCTCGTGGTGCCACTGATCGAAGGGCAGCAACATCGATGGCCGGGGTGGTGCATCGTGCCGCTGGCGTTGAGCATGCCGTTGTTATGGCGCTTCTGGCAGCACGAAAAGGCAGAGGAGAGCGCCGGCAGAACGCCGCTGGTTCTGCCATCGCTTCTTGCCGGGCGCGGGTTGCGACGCAGTCTGGCATCAACGTTCCTCTTCTATGCGCTCGCCGCGTTCTTCCTGGTATTCGCCGTGTACGAACACGCCGGCCTGGGGCACGATGCGTTGACAGCCGGCCTGGCCATCCTGCCGCTTGGCGTCGGGTTTTTCCTTGGCCCATTTTGCAGCCCGCACATCGCTCGCCGAATGGGCTCACGAACCGCCGGCGTTGGCATGCTCATGGAGGTGCTCGGTCTGGTCATGGTCGCAGCGCTGGCGTTGGCCGGTGCGTCGTCGTGGTTGACGTTGCCCTTGTTTCTGATTGGCGCAGGGCAAGGTATCGCCCTACCTGCGCTCGTGCGCCTGAACGTGGACCATGTGGAAACACGCTGGGCCGGTCTGGCCTCGGGTTTGGTAAACGCCACCTTGCAGATCAGCGCCGCAGTGAGTGTTGCCTTGTTCGGTGGCCTATTCATCGCGATCGCCCCGGATGGGGCAAGCGCTCAGGACGTTCAGCGTGGGTTTGCCGTGGCTTCATTGGCGATAGGCGCGTCGCTGGCGCTGGCCGCTGCACTAAGTTGGAGACGCCAAGAACCATGAGAATTCGACATTCCTTTTGCATCGTGGATGCATGCTTTCAAGAGAACACGCCGTCATGAAAAATGCCTTGAAAAATCCCTTGCCTGGTCTCGCCCATAAACGCGCGCTTGTAACGGGCGCGGCGCGTGGGATCGGCGCGGCCATCGCGCTCAAGCTGGCCGAAGAAGGCGCGGACGTTGCTATCACGTACGAAAAATCGGTTGAGAAGGCCGAGGCGCTGGTTGCCGAAATTCGCGCCCTCGGCCGCGAAGCTATCGCCATCCAAGCCGATGCGGCAAGCCCCGATGCCGTGAAGGCCGCGGTTGCGCGCACCGCGGAAGAACTTGGAGGGCTGGACATCCTTGTCAACAACGCTGGCGTTTTGATCTCAGGCCCATTCTCCGAACAATCGCTCGAGCAGATAAGCCGGCAACTGGACGTCAACGTGCGAGGCGTATTCATGACCACCCAGGCCGCGCTGAAATACCTTCCCGATGGCGGCCGCATCATCACGATTGGAAGCAATGCCGGCCTGTCTGTGCCATTCGCGGGCATCGCGGTCTATGCGGCGACCAAGTCGGCGATGGAGAGCTTCACCCGTGGGCTGGCGCGTGAGCTGGGTCACCGTCACATCACCGTTAACCTGGTTCGTCCTGGCCCCATCGACACGGACATGAACCCCGCCGAAGGTCATCTCGCCGCCTCCATCCTGCCAAGTCTGTCTATTGCCCGCTACGGAAAGACCCGCGAGGTCGCCGAAGCCGTCGCGTTCCTGGCGGGGCCTGGCGCTGCTTATGTCACCGGATCGGGAATCCTCGTCGATGGCGGCATAAGCGCGTGATACGGAAGATCTTGACCAGCGAGCTTGCCCGCCGAGGCCGGATAACGCTTTGGGGGTGACGCTTGTTCGAGTCATCACTTTAGCCGCGATGCCGAGGTCAGGCTCAGTCGTGTAGGCCTACACACGCGATGTTGTCCGGACGCGCAGCTTGTCTGGCGATATCGAGGCGCCATCATGCGCTTGAACGCCGGCTCGGTTGGCACCGCTTCTGTGCCTTTCGGCGGCGTCAAGCATTCAGGCTACGGTCGCGAGGGTAGGCTCGGCGCTATAGTAGCGTCGCGTCAACGTAAGACTCTCACTGCCATGGCCCGCCGCGATCTACTTCCGCCACTGAATCCTGCCCGAGCGTTCGAAGCCACTGGACGCCTGCTTAGCGTATCCAAGGCAGCCGATGAATTGTGCGTGACGCCTGCGGCGGTCAGCAGGCAGGTGCGTGCGCTGGAAAGCTATCTGGGCACGCCGCTGCTTTTACGCATACGCGGCCGCCTGGAGTTGACGCCGGCGGGCGCACGCTACCTGTCGGACTTGATTCCGTTGTTCGCAACCCTGCGCGAGGCCACGCAGGCGGTTTCCGGCAGCAACTTGGGCCGGGATACCTTGCGCATCAGGTCGCCCGCCACCTTTGCCGTACGATGGCTCATCCCGCGACTGGCGAGTTTTCATCAGAAGCATAAAGACATCGACGTTCAAGTCATGACGTCGTTCGCACCACTGGATTTCCAGCGCGAAGACATCGACGCAGGCATACAGCTGGGCGATGGCCGCTGGCCGGGGATGCGCACCCTGCAGCTTGTGCGCAACGAGTTGGTTGCTGTGGTGGCCCCCACGCTGCGGCTGTCGCAAAAGAAACAACTGGCGACGCAAACCTTGCTGCATTCGATGGCCCGGCCCGACGATTGGATGCTATGGCTGCGCGCCGCTGGTTTGCGCAACGTCAACCCCGCGCAGGGCATGAAGTACGAAACCTCCTTGCTTGCCTACCAGGCAGCCATCGAAGGTCATGGCGTTGCCATTGCCCAAAAGGCCCTGATCGAGAAAGAGCTGACAGACGGGACTTTGGTGGCGCCGCTGGATCGCGTTCTGGATCGTGAGGATTACACGTATTACTTCGCGTGGCCTACGGGCAAGCCCCAATCCAGGGCGTTGCGTCTATTCCGCGATTGGCTGGTCACCCTCGTCGCCCTCTGAACCGCGCGCGCCTGCACTGACCTCTTTACAAAAAGTCAAAGCGTCCTGCCGATAAAGTCGTTTGCCGGCTAGATCGGCCCTGCCTATTCTGCCCGCATGACAAGTGATCACGACCACCTATCAGGCCGTGTCGCGCAGGAGCCAGGATATGTTCAAACGCAGCTTGCAAGGTGTGCGAGTCGTGGATTTCTCGCACGTACTCGCGGGGCCCGTCTGCACCATGATGCTCGCAGATATGGGTGCGGAAGTAATCAAAATCGAGCCGCCGGGCGGGGAACTTGGGCGGCAGATCGGCCCTCCCTGGATCGCGGGAGAAAGCGCCGTCTATTTGAGCGTGAATCGCAACAAGCGCGGCATGGCGCTGGATCTGAAGTCCGACGGCGGCCGAGAAGTCGCCCGTCGCTTGATCAACCGTGCGGACGTGGTGGTCGAAAACTACCGGCCGGGCGTCATGCAATCGTTTGGGCTGGACTACGACACGCTGGCCGACAGCAACCGCGGATTGGTGTACTGCTCGATCTCCGCGTATGGCCAAACCGGCCCGCTGCGAGGCCGGCCTGGTGTGGATGGCATCATCCAGGCCGCCAGCGGCTTGATGAGCACCTTGGGCATCGCGGGCGGAGAGCCGGTAAAAGTCGCAACGCCCGTCGCCGACATGGTCACTGCCTATATCGCGACGATTGCGATTCTGGCGGCGTGCAACGCGGCACAGCGCAGCGGCCAAGGCGAATACCTGGACATCAGCCTCTACAACGCTACGCTGATGCTGCAGCAGATCGGGTACGCATCGTTCTTCGCCTCGGACGCTGTACCCGCCAAGGCTGGCAGCGCCGCTCCCTACGCCGCACCCAATGAAGCCTACCAGACCCTCGATGGATGGATCATGGTGGCCGCCTACCATCCCCAGCGCTGGCAGGCGCTGTGCGCCGCCTTGGGGGCGGCCGAGCTGGAACATGATCCGCGCTTTGCCAGTAATGAGTGCCGTGTCGCGCATCGCGAAGAACTGCGCCGGGTGCTGACGCCGTTGTTTCGGCAGCGAGCCACCGAAGCGTGGGTAAGTCGGCTGTCCGGACTGGACATCCTGTGTGCGCCGGTAGCGAACTACGACGATGTCGTCCGCTCGCAGGAATACGCCGCTAGCGGAATCGACAGTTGGGTTGACCATCCTGTTGCTGGAAAAGTGCGCATGCCGGGCTTTGCGCCTGGGCCTGCTCACGCGGCAAGCGCGCACGACCCCATCACCGCCGCGCCAACGCTGGGCCAGCACAGCCGCCAAATCCTGAATGAATGCGGCTATGACACAGCCGAGATAGACGCCATGTTCAGTAGCGGCGTGCTGGGTAAGCCCGAACGATTTTCTACATAAGCCAAGGAGACACCGATGAAAACCAATGAATCCAGCGTCTCGGGAAGTGCCTGCGTCCCGGGTGATGTGCTGATCCGGCAAGATGTCGCCGACGGCGTTCTCACATTGAGCCTTAATGACCCGGACTCAGGCAATGTCATGTCGGTGCGCATGGCTGAGGCCCTTGCCGAGGCACTGGAGCAGGCCAATACGCTGCCAGACGTTCACTGCGTATTGCTGCGCGCCAATGGCAAGTACTTCTGCACGGGCGGCAATGTGAAAGACATGGCTCGAGGATCCGACTTGATGCAGGGGTCGGTCACAGAGCTACGCGCCCGGCTGAAATCGACGCTGCATCGAATCACGCATGCAATGCAAGCACTGCAGGTGCCGTCCATTGCCGCGGTCAACGGCGCCGCGGTTGGAGCCGGCTGCGACCTGGCGCTTATGTGCGACCTGCGTGTGGCCAGCGAACGCGCGACGTTTGCCGAGAGCTTCCTGCGGCTCGGCCTGGTATCCGGCATCGGCGGCGCCTGGTTCTTGACGCGCATCGTGGGGAGGGCAAAGGCGTTGGAGCTAACGCTGACCAGCGAGTTCATTGATGCCCAGACCGCGCTGCAATTAGGCATGGTTTCCCGTGTCGTGGCGCCGGAAGCGCTAGACGAGACAAGCGCCGCCTTGGGCCGCCGCATCGCATCGAACCCACCCCAGGCCTTGCGCATGGCCAAGCGCCTGGTATTGGATGCCGCCGAATCCACCTTGCCGATGGCGCTGGAGGCTGCAGCCGCCATGCAGGCGATTTTGCTCTGCGGCGATGAACACAAGACCGTCGTGCGCGAGTTTCTGGCAAAACGCGCCCGACGCGATCTCCAGCCGAAACCCGCTGGCGTGCGTTGACAGCGCAACCGCGGACGGTGGCATACGCAACGTGCGGGTCCTCGACGCCGGCACGGAATAATCACAGGAGACAAAAATCATGATCCGCATCACTGCATTTATCATCCGCGTGGCAGCGTCGTTGTCGGCCGCTCTCGGTCTTGCCTGGGCCGTACCGGCGCAAGCGGCCGATTACCCTGCAAAACCCCTGACATTTGTCGTGCCCTTCGGCGCGGGCAGCGCGACCGATTTGCTGGCACGCGCATTGTCAGCGTCGCTGACACAACAAACGGGGCAGGCTGTCGTCGTGGAGAACCGACCCGGCGCGAGCGGCATGATCGCCGCGCAGCATGTTGGCCGAGCTACCCCCGACGGCTATACGGTGTTAATCACCAGCAATACGACGCAAGCCGCCAATCCGCACCTATTCAAGAAGCTTCCCTATGACCCGGTGGGGGATTTCACGCCGCTGACAGGATTGGGACGCGGCGGCCAGATTCTGGTGGTGAAAGCCGATTCTCCGTACCGCACCGCCGATGAGTTGATTCGCGCGGCACGGCAAGCCCCGGGAAAACTGAGCTTCGGCAGCGGGAATTCGTCCAGCCGCATGGCAGGCGAAATGCTCAAGCAACTGACCGGGACCGATATCGTCTGGGTCGGCTACAACAGCAATCCCAATGCACTCAACGATCTGCTGGGGGGGCACATCGACATGATGGTGATTGACACCGTGACGGGCTTGTCGCAGATCGAAGCGGGCAAACTGCGTCCGCTCGGCGCGTCAACCCTTGAACGCCTGCCTCAACTTCCAGAGTTGCCCACCCTGGACGAGGCCGGCATCAAAGGTTATGACATGGGCTATTGGTTCGCCGCTTACGTTCCGGCCGGCACACCCGCGCCGATGGCAGCGAAGCTTGGACAGCTGTTGGTCAAGGCAGTCGGCAGCGACGGCGCGCAGGCGTTCTTTAGGAACTCGGCAACCCAGGCGTGGACAACGACCCCCGACGAGTTGAGACAGTTTCAGGCTGCCGAGATTCAAAAATGGGGCAATGTCATCAAGGCGGCCGGAATCGAGCCGGAATGAGCTGCCCCTCCAACCCAATTGCCCAGCCCCGCGCTTGCGGGGTGGGCGGGATGCTGCATTAGTCGATGCGGGCGCCGGAGATCTTGACCGCCTCGGCCCACTTCGCAATTTCTTTCTGCACGAAGGCCTGGAACTGTTCCGGCGTGCTAGGCGTGAACTCGCTACCGGCGGCGATCATCTTTTCCTTCGCCTTCGGGTCGGACATGGCTTCGCGTATGTCCGCCGAGATCTTCTCCACGAGCGGCTTGGGCGTGCCCTTGGGCGCAAAGAAGCCAGACCAGGGCGGCGCGGCATAGCCCGCAAAGCCCTGCTCAGCAACGGTTGGGTAGTCTGGGGCGCTTGCAAAACGCTCAGCGGTGGTCAGCGCCACGATCTTCAGCTTGCCGCTCTTCGCGTAGGCTTGCACGGCGGGCAGGCCGGTGATGCCTACCTGGATCTGACCGCCCAGCAGGTCGGTCACCATTGGTGCACTGCCGCGATAGGGAATGTGGGAGAGCTCGAACTTGCCCTGGCTCTTGATCAGCTCCATCCCCAGGTGCGAAGCGGTGCCGTTGCCGTCGGAGCCATAGGAATAGTGCGCATCGGGCTTTTTCAGCAGGGCGATGAGTTCTTGCAGGTTGTTGGCCGGCACGTCATTGTTGACGATGATGGCATTGGGATAGAGCGTGGCTTGCGTGATGGCTTCGAAATCCTTGATCGGGTCGTAGCGCATGTTCTTGTAGAGCGAGGTGTTGATGCCGTGCGACCCCGTGACGCCCAGCACAAGGGTGTAGCCATCGGGCGCTGCGCGCGCGACGTATTCCGAGCCAACGTTGCCGCCCGCGCCCGGCTTGTTCTCGACGACGACGGATTGCCCCCATTTCTTGGACAGGCCTTCGGCTACCAGGCGCGCGGTAAGGTCGGTGGCGCCGCCGGCCGGGAACGGCACCACGATCGTGACCGGTCGCGTTGGAAAGTTGTCAGTACCCTGCGCAAAGGCAGGGGCGGCGACAAGCCCGACGGACCCGGCAAGCGTGGCCAGCAGGCCCAGGGCTCTGCGGCGCGACATGCGCGTGTGCGTTGCGGAAGTAATCGAGTGCGTCATGATTCAAGCCCCTTGTTATGTGGTGTAAGCACTGCGTGAATAAGACGGTGACCGCGCTACTGCGCGGTGTAGCCGCCGTCGGCACGAATGTCCGTGCCGGTGATGAACGAGGCATCCTCGCTGATCAGAAAAACTGCGGTCCTTGCGATCTCTTCCGCGGTGCCAAGTCGCCCGACCGGATATTTGGTGGCTAACGCAGCGCTGGCAGCGTGTTCGCCGCCGTAGCGATCCACTAAACGGCTGGTCAAGACCGCGCCGGGCGACAAGCTCAGCGCACGGACCCCGTCGGCGGCATGGTCCACTGCAATGGCGCGCGCCAGCGCGATCATGCCTGCCTTGCTCGCGCCATAGGCGCCGCGCCCTGGCGCGGCCACGCTTCCTAATTGCGAAGCAATGTTCAGCACGACGCCGCCGCCATTGCGCGCCATATGCGCAATCGCCCACTTGCTCATCAGCCATGCGCCGGTCAGGTTCACGTCCAGCGCGAGCCGCCATTGTTCAGGTGTCAGGTCAGCGACCTTCACGCCTGGCGTGACCGTGGCGGCGTTGTTTACCAGCGTGTCGATGGCGCCCCAGTGCGTAGCGACGCGTTCCACGGCCGACCGCGAGGCGCTGACGTCCGCGATGTCGCAGCGCAGGGCCAGGATTCGGGATGGTGCTACGTCCAACGTCCGGCAGCATTGCGCCAGCATGTCCTCGTCCCGATCCAGCAAGGCCACACGGGCGCCGGCATCCAGACAATGCTTGGCGATAGCCTGGCCCAGCCCGCCGGCAGCGCCGGTCACAATCACGACTTTTCCGTCCAGCACGGGTGCGTTCGCTGTTGTCATGACGTCATTGCCCCCAACGAGGCGCCGCCGCAGACGTAGAGCGTCTGCCCTGTGATGGCGCCCGCCTCATCGCTCAGAAAGAAGGCGATGGTCGCGGCAACTTCGCGCGCGTCAATCAGGCGGCCCAGCGGCAGGTCCACACTCGGCGCGGCCCCGCGCTTGGGATCATTCAGCATGGGGGTGTCCACCGCGCCGGGCGCGACGACATTGACCGTAATGCCGCGCCCGACGAGCTCCGCTGCCAAGCTTCGGGCCATGCCAATCTGTGCGGATTTGGTGGCGGCATACGCCAAGCGGTGCGCGCGACCCAGCACGGCGCGGCTGGACACCAGCACGACGCGGCCGCGGCGGTCTGGGAGTTGCGGGGCCAAGGCCTGGACCAGCGCCATCGGCGCTGCGCCATGCAGGCGCCAGAGCAGCGCTGCGTCCTCCGGTCGCGTGTCCAGCGCGCCGCCCGTGCGCACCAGGCCGGCGCAGTGCACCAGCGCGGTCGGGGCGCAATCGCCCAGACCCGCGCACAGGGCGTGCAGCTCGGCCGGGTCGGACAGGTCGCAAACGTGGTGGCAGTACTGGGCGTTGTCGTGGACGGCGGCGGGCGCAATGTCCACGCCGGTCACCCGCCAGCCCGCCGCCAGAAGCCGCTCGGTCAACGCAAGACCGATGCCGGATGCCGCGCCTGTCAGGACGCAATGCGCCGACGCGCTACGCTCGATCATGTCAGTGCCCGATTAGTTGTCCAGCGTCGTCAGGCGCTTTTCCATCGCGCGCATCTGCTCGTAGCCCATCAGTTGCATGATGTCTTCGATGCCCACCAGCAAATCGGGGCGATCTGCGGGTTCACCCGTGGTGATCACACCTTGCATGACCTGCAGGGCCTGGCGCATGCCGTGGATGGCGGCAGCGGGCAGCATGCGCGGAAGGCTGATGCGCTTGACGCCGATCTCCTTGAGGCGCGGCAGCGGAATCAGCGGCGTGGTTGGGCGGTTGCGGATGCCGAAGCCCATGTTGATGCTGACGGGGATGCCTGCGGCGTCGACAAGCCGCTTGATGTCGTCTTCGGTGCGGACCGCATCGGGGAACAACATGTCCGCGCCCGCCTGGGCGTATGCGCGGGCACGCTTGACCGCGCCTTCAATGCCCTCGATGGCGAGCGAGTCCGTGCGGGCGATGATGACGAAATCGTCGTCACGTCGTGCGAGGCAGGCAGCCTCGATCTTCTTGACCATCTCGGCCTGGCTGACGACGTCTTTGCCGGGCATGTGACCGCAGCGCTTGGGGCTGACCTGGTCCTCGAGGTTGATGCCTGCAACGCCGGCTTCCTCGAACATCTGCACCGTGTGGTAGACATTGACCGGGTTGCCATAGCCGGTATCCGCGTCGGCGGTAAGGGGGATGGAGACGGACCTTGCCAGGTGGCGGCAGTGGGTAACGTTTTCGGCCAGGCCCATTACGCCGATATCGGCGATGCCCAGCAGCGCATTCGACACGGCCGCGCCGCTGGTGCAGGCGGTCTTGAAGCCCGCAGCTTCAACCAGGCGAACGCTGTATCCATCGTAGACACCGGGGGACACGAGAAAAGGTTCGTTCTTCAGCAATTGCCGGAACTGGTGGCGCGGGTTGTTCATGTCGTGCTGCTCCAAAGGGCGTTATGCGGCCGAGACGGGATGTCCGGCGATGCCGGATGCCCCTTCTGCCAGGTGTTCAAAGAGGTGTTGTGCTGCGCGTTCGATGTGAGAGCGCATGAGCGACTCAGCCAGCTCGGGATCGCGCGCGCGGATGGCGCGCAAGATCTGCCAGTGTTCGGCGTAGGCGTCGTCCTTGCGTTCGAGCACGGTGCCCGAGTGCCGGCGATAGACGCGCAACAGGTGATAGAGGTCGCCGCACAGGGCATTGATGATGCGGTTGTTTCCGCTGGCCAGCACGATGCGCTCGTGAAAGTCGAAGACACGCGGAGCGGGCGCGCCGCCGCTGGCCGCGGCCAGGCGGCGCTGCCGGTCCTGCTCCAGTTCGGCTAGCAACTGCGCGATTTCCTCGTCGCTCATTCGGCGAGTGGCCAAGTTGCAGGCTACGCCTTCCAGCGCCATCCGCATTTGAAACAGTTCCAGCGCGGATTCCGCGGACAAGGTCACCACGCGCGCCTTGATGTAGGGCTCGCGCGTGACGAGTTGAATGCCTTGCAGGCGCCGCACCGCTTCACGAACCGGGCCGCGGCTGACGCCGAACTCCTGCGCCAGCGCCACCTCGTTGATGACGCTGCCCGGCGCAAGCCGGCCTTGGTAGATCGCTTCCAGCACTCGGTCAAACACCACGTCGGCCAACGGGCCGGAGGCGTCTTCCTTGGGAGTGATGGGGGCCGTGGAGATGGTCATAGTGTTAACAGCCTATCAAGGGAGTTATAAAAGTGTCAACTCTTTGGAATGAACAATCGGTTGATCAAATTCCGGGTTGGCGGGGTATTTCTACAGCAGCCAGAGGATTTTACGCTTATTTATCAGGGTCTTCCCTAGGTGGAAACCAACACATCGGATGTTGGCACTTTCGGCGCAGGTGGTCGTCGCACTATTTAGGTTGATGATGCTCTGCGTATTCTTGGTGATAGTGTTGACACTATTGTTTTCGAGGCCGTAAGATGGCTTCAATTGATATTCTCGCGATTACGATTGCCATGATCCAGTCTTTCCCCTGCAGCGGCAGGGTGCTGCGCTACGCGGATCTGTCCGTTGCCGCCCTATCGGAAGGGCGCGACATCCGGACGTATCCTTATGTCATCCGCGTGCTGCTGGAGAATCTTCTGCGGCACCGAGCCTGGGGCGCGGCCGTATCGGACGCGGAAATCCGCAGGCTGTGGGATTGGGGAACGCACCCTGGGGCGGATTTGCCGCTGCATGTGGCCCGCGTGATCCTGCCGGACTCCAGCGGGCTGCCGGTATTGCAAGACTTGGCGGCGCTGCGCGACGCGGTCGCCCAGGCTGGCGGAGATGCCTCGCAGGTCGACACGCGAATTCCGGTGGATCTGATCGTGGATCATTCGCTTCAGGTCGACTATTGGGGCGAGTCAGGGGCGATGCAGCGCAATCTGCGCCGCGAATTCGAACGCAACGACGAGCGCTACCGGTTCCTGAAGTGGGCGCAGCAGGCCTTCAAGGGACTCCGCGTCATCACACCTGGCATTGGGATTATTCATCAGGTCAACCTCGAATATTTGGCGCCGGTGGTTGCGCAGCAGTCACGACAGGACGGCGAGTGGGTCTATCCGGATTTCGTGATCGGCGGCGATTCCCATACGCCGATGGTCAATGCGCTGGGCGTGTTGGGCTGGGGCGTGGGCGGCATCGACGCCGAAGCGGCCCTGTTGGGCCACGCCTACACCTTCCCCATTCCGGAGGTGGTTGGGGTGCGGCTGCACGGCGCCATTGAGGCGCCAGCCCTCACGACGGATGCCGCGCTGCTGGTGACACAGCGACTTCGCGCCGCAGGCGTCGTGGGCAGCATGGTCGAATTCTTCGGCCCGGCGGTGGCGGCGCTCAGTGTGCCCGAGCGAGCCACGATCGCCAACATGGCGCCCGAGTATGGCGCCACCTGTGGCTATTTTCCGATCGACGCGCGCACGCTGGAATACGCGCGCATGACCGGGCGCAATGAAGAGCAACTTGCGCTGATCGAAGCCTATGCACGCGTCAACCTGCTGTGGGGCGACGCGTCGCAAGCGGTACCCGCCTATAGCCGGGTGATCGACATCGACTTGTCGGCGGCCCGCCCAAGCCTGGCTGGTCCGCGCCGCCCGCAGGACCGCATGGATGTGTCGGACGTCGCCGCAGACTTCCTCAGCCGTCTGAGCGTACCGCAGTCAGAAGGCGGGTTCGATGTGAATATGGACGCTGCGCGTCCGGCGAGCCGGGACGTCGTCGGCCATGGCTCGGTGGCGCTGGCGGCGATTACCTCTTGCACCAATACCTCCAACCCCAGTGTGATGCTGGCGGCCGGCCTGATCGCACAGAAGGCGCTGGCGCTTGGCCTCACGCCGCCCGCCTGGGTCAAGCGGTCGCTGGCGCCCGGCTCGCGTGCGGTTACCCGCTATCTGGAAGCCGCAGGGTTGCTGACGGCGCTGCAAGCCCAAGGCTTTCATGTGATCGGCTACGGCTGCACGACTTGCGGCGGCAAGTCAGGCCCCCTGGATTCCGCGGTGGCAGACGCCATTGTCGAACGCGGCCTGGTCGCCGCCGCCGTGCTGTCCGGAAATCGGAATTTCGAAGGTCGCATCCACAAGCTGCTTCGCGCCAACTACATCGGGTCGCCGGCGATGGTGGTGCTGTACGCGCTGGCGGGCCGCATCGACCTGGATTTCGAGCGCGAGCCGCTGGGGCCGGGCGCGGACGGTGCACCGGTCTATCTGCGCGATGTCTGGCCCAGCCAGGACGAGATCGCGGCCTTGATGCCATTTGCTTCGGCCCCTTCGCTGTTTGCCGAAGTCTATGATCCCGCCAGCCTGGACAGCGCGATCTGGCAAGACTTGTCCGCGCCGGCCGGCTTACGTTTTCCCTGGGACCCGGACTCGCAATACCTGGTCGAGCCTCCATTCTTCAAAACCGAACCCGGCCGCGACGCGCTGGACGACTTGGCGTGCGCCTTGGCGCGCGGACGGGTGCTGGCGGCGTTCGGCGATTCGTTGACCACCGACCATATTTCGCCCAGCGGTGAAATTCCCGCCGACACGCCCGCGGGCATGTACTTGATCGGCAAGGGCGTGGCGCCGCGCGATTTCAACACCTATGTGGCGCGCCGCTGCAATCATCACGTCATGACACGAGGCACCTTCGCCAACATCCGCATCAAGAACGCGCTGACGCCGGGCGTGGAAGGCGGCGTCACCCGCCACTATCCCAGCGGCAAGCTCATGCCGATTGTCGATGCCGCGACGGCCTACCGCGATGCCGGCGAGGCCTGCGTCATCCTGGGCGGCAAAGACTACGGCATGGGCAGCAGCCGGGATTGGGCTGCGAAGGGCTCGGCGCTGTTGGGCGTGCGCGCGGTGATCGCGGAGTCGTTTGAACGCATCCATCGCGCCAATCTGGTGGGCATGGGGGTGCTGCCGCTGGCGTTCGCCCAAGGCCATGGCTGGCGTGCGTTGGGGCTGACCGGCGCGGAGACGCTGCGCCTGGAGAATGTGGCGGATGGCGTGTTGAAGGGGGAGCCCATCGACGTGATCGCCGAGGACGGGGACCGCCGCGTGCGCTTCCAGGCCTACGCCCAGGTGCTCACGGACGCCGAACGCAAGCTCATCACGGAAGGCGGGATCCCCGCCAGCGTCCTCAACGCATTCTTGACCGACACGGCGGCCGCCGATACGGCCCATTGCTGACAACGCGCATCACTCAGGAAACTCGATATCATGCTGGATCTCTTACTGACCAATGCAAGGCTGCTGCTGCCGCAGCAAGGCCTGACCGAGGGCGTGCTGGGCGTCATTGACGGCCGCATCGCCATAATCGCCGAACCAGGCGCGCCGCTCGAGGCTCGTGAAACGATCGATTGCCAGGGACTGTGGGTGCTGCCAGGCCTGATCGATCCTCACGTTCACTTCGGCTTCGGCTCTCCGGAGACCGACTTCGAGACCGAGTCGCGCTTCGCCGCGCTTGGTGGCACCACGACAGTGCTGTCGTTCCATCGTTCCGCCGACATCCGTGAATCCTTTGAAAAGGTGCGCGACCGCGCGCTGTCGCAAAGCTGTGTCGACTTCGGCTTCCATTTCGGCATCACCAGCAATCTGCATGTGGATACGCTCGAGGAAACCTCTCGCCGATTCGGCGTGTCATCCTACAAGCTCTACATGATGTACAAAGGGGCGGCCGGACTGTCCAAGGGATTTACCGACATCGACGACGGCCTGCTGTATTCGGCGTTGCGCGCCACGGCCGCCATCCCCGGCGCAATCATGGGCGTGCACTGCGAAAACGTCGAGGTCATCCCTGTCCTGAGAGACCCCCTGCGCGCGGCAGGCCGTGACGACTTGAAGGCCTGGAACGAGCAGAGCCCGGACTTCCTGGAAGCCGAGAACGTACATCGCGTGTGCTATTTCGCGGCGAAGACGGGCGCTGCGGTCAATATTGTGCACCTGAGCAGCCGCGAAGCGCTGGACGAGGCGCGGCGCCATCGCCGCACGCCTGGCGCACCGCCCATTTACGTCGAGACCTGCCCGCACTACCTCTTCCTGAACGACGAATCGCCCGCCGGGACTTATGCGAAGGTCAATCCGCCGGTGCGAGGCCAGAGCGATGTGGAAGCCATGTGGGAAGGCGTGCTGGACGGCTCCATCACCACGATAGGCACCGACCACGTGCCCCGCAAGCGGGCCACCAAGGACACCGACATCTGGGCGGCCAGCAATGGGTTCCCGGGCACCGGCCTGATGTTGCCGATCTTGCTGCACGAAGGCTACCACCGCCGTGGCGTCCCGCTGGAAACACTGATGAAGGTCAGTGCCGAGAGCGCGGCACGCATCTATCGCATGCCGGGCAAGGGCAGCATCGAGATCGGCAAGGACGCGGACCTGGTGATCGTCGACCCCGACCTGCAACGCACGGTCGATCCGGCCACCCTGGAATCGAACTCCGACTATTCGCCTTACGAGGGCATGACCCTGAAAGGCTGGCCCATACGCACGCTGGTGCGCGGGCGCACCGTGGCGCAGGACGGCCGCATCACGGACGCGGCCCGCGCCAATCCTGGCGGCCGCTATCTCAAGCGTCTTTGAACTGAATCCATCTCCTTTCTGACGGAAATCATTATGAGCGACACCAAGCGAATCTGGGACGACTTCCTTACCGAACGCGACAAGCAAGTGCTGGCTCAGGCCGGCTACGGCAAGCGCGGTGGCTTCGGCAAGCGCCCCGCGCTGTTCATCATCGACGTGCAATACAACTTTTGCGGCGACACGCCTCAAGACATCCTGGAAGGCCTGAAGCAATATCGCACCCATTGCGGCCGCGAGGCCTGGGACGCGGTCGCGCATATTGTGCCGCTGCTGGAACTGGCGCGCGACAAGAATATCCCCGTCTTCTATACCGAAAGCGGCCGGCGCGCCGACCTGTTGGATAGTGGCGTGCAGGTAGGCAAGAACCACCGCGGCGGTGAAAAGACCGTGCTGGCAAACACCCATGCGACGCAAACCGTGGAGCCGCTGGCGCCGCGTCCGCAAGACATCCGCATCACCAAGCAGAAGCCGTCCTGCTTCTTCGGCACGATCTTCATGAGCCACCTGAATTTTCTCGACGTGGACACGCTGATCCTGGTGGGATGCACGTCGTCAGGATGCCTGCGCGCCACCACGGTTGACGCCTACTCCTACAATTTCAAGGTAATCATTCCCGAAGAGGCGGCGTTCGACCGCTTCCAGGCCAGCCACGCCATGAGCTTGTTCGATCTGAATTGCAAGTATGCGGACGTGATTCCCTCTCGCGAGGTGCAGGACTATCTGCGCGGCCTGCCCGCGCCCGCCGACGCGGCCCGTGAGTGATCCGCAGAAGGATGCCGACGCCATGGCCATCAATGCCGGACCGATTCCCGTCTACCTGTTGACCGGCTTCCTGGGAAGCGGCAAGACCACACTGTTGTCGCGTCTGGTGCGCAGCCCGCGCTTTGCCGATACGGCGGTGGTCATCAACGAGTTCGGCGAGATCGGCCTGGATCATATGCTGGTCGGCAAGGCGGATGACACCGATGTCGTGCTGCTGGATTCCGGCTGTCTCTGCTGCGCGGCGACAAGCTCGCTGCAAGACACGCTTGAGTCGCTGTACTACCGTCGCCAGCGCGGTGAAATTCCGCAATTTGAGCGGGTGGTGGTAGAGACCTCGGGGCTGGCCGACCCGTGTCCGGTCATCAACACGCTATCTGCCGACCCCCTGATCGCCCGCCATTACCGCTTCGGCGGCGTGGTGGCGACGGCGGATGCGCTGCACGGGATGGCGACGCTGGACGCCTATCGCGAAGCCAGCACCCAGGTCGCCATCGCCGACCGCATTGCGCTGACCAAGGTGGATCTGGCCGGGGATGGCGCGATTCAGGCGGTAAAGGCAGCGCTAAGGGGATACAACGCCAATGCGCCAATCCGCGCTGTGTCGCCTGGCACGGTGGACGAGGGCGCGCCCGCGCTGTTTGACGGCCTGCGTCCAGAACATCTGGACGCGGCTGTGTTAAAGGAGGCAGCGCCAGCCGCCTTCAAGCCGGTGGCACATGTGTTGCGCTACGGCATTGTGTCCTATGCATTCCGGCAGCATACGCCCGTAACCTGGGAAGCCTATGCGAACTGGACCCGGCACATGCAACGCCATGTCGGAGAGCGCCTGTTAAGGGCCAAGGGCGTGCTGCGTTGGGAAGACGGCAGTCTGCGCGCCGCGCATGGCGTGCGGCTCGTATTCGCCACGCCCGAGCCGATTGCCGAGCCGGAAGGCGCTGCACGGGCGACGGGCGCCATGGTCGTGATCGTGCAAGACCTTTCCGCAGATGAAGTTGAGCAAGCAATGCAGCCGCTAGGCATGTGAGGTCCGGGAAGTGCTTCCCCGGATGCGTGTCTGATACCAGGCACGGGTTCGGCTGGCAGCAGCGCCAGGCAAGCAGGGAATTTCTGCCCAGGCTGAATGAACGTCCCGCCTCACAGCGGCGTCAACAGCGGCTCGCCCGCATACAGCCGGCGCGCATTTTCCAGGAACTTATCCACCATCAATTGCATGGCTTCGGGCGACCAGCCGGCAATGTGAGGGGTGAGCACCAAGTTGGTCAAGTCGGCCAAAGCCGCAGGCAACTCGGGTTCGCCCTCATAAACGTCCAGTGCCGCGCCAGCGATGGTCCGCTGGCGCAGGGCACGTTCCAAGGCAACGGTGTCCACGACACTGCCGCGCGCGATGTTGATCAGGTAGCCGTTGGGGCCGAGCTGGTCCAGGATGGCGCCATCGATCAGATGGTGCGTTGAATCGCCGCCCGGGATGGCGACGAGCAGCACGTCGGACCACCCGGCCAGTTCGCTCACGGAAGGAAAGTAGCGGTGCGGCGACCCCGGGCGCGGGCGGCGGTTGTGGTAGCCGATCTGCATCTCGAACGCCTGTGCGCGCAGCGCCACTTTTTCGCCGATACCGCCCAGGCCGATGATGCCCAGCTTTTTCCCGGAGACGTTGGGCGGCAGAGGCAGCTGCGTGCGCCAGACGCCTTGCCGCGTGAGCTGATCCAGGCGGGGAATGCCGCGGATGACGGCGATCATCAGGCCCATGGCGTGGTCAGCGACGCAGCTGTCGTTGGTGCCCGCGCCGTTGGCGACCTTGACGCCGCGCCGCCTGGCGTGGTCCAGGTCGATCTTTTCGTAGCCGGCTCCCATCGAGTAGATCAGCTTCAGGTTGGGCAGCGCGTCGATCTGGCCTGCAGTCAGGCCAATCGCGCCGATGGTCATGACCACATCGACGCGTGGCGCGTGCTCGGCGAGGGCTTGCGCAAACTGCTCCGGCGTCGGGGCGAAGACGACTTCGAAGTGGCGGGCGATCTGATCCCGGTCGGCCTGCGTGACCGGGTTCATGATGATGAGCAGAGGCTTGGGGGTAGGGAATGACATGCGGATAAAGGAGGCAGTTAAATCTGGGTGTGGCGGGCGACCAGGCCAACGCGCACGTTGCAGAGGTGCGCCTGCATCGCGGCGCGCGCGGCGTCGGGGTCTCGATTCAGGATGGCCTGCAGAACGGCAATGTGCTCGTCGCAGCCGGGAATCAGCCGTTCGGGCGCGCCGTTCTGGTCGAAGCAGCGGGCCTTGATGCGCAGGTCGTGGATGGTCTGTGCCATCAGCCGGTTGCCGCTGGCCCGGGCGATGCTGTCGTGCAGCAGGTTGTCGACCCGATGGTTCTCCTCGTGGGTGGTCTCGTTGCGGCGCCGGATCTCGCTGACTTGCTCCAAAAGGGCTGCGGCCTCCTCCGGCGCCATGCGGGTGGCGGCGGCCGCGGCGGCGTCGCCTTCCAGCAGCACGCGGATCTGGAAGATCTCCAGGTATTGCCGCAACGAGGGTTCAGGAACGATGAGCTGCCCGCGCGCCGTGCGCACGGCGAATCCGGCGCCGATCAGGCGGCTCATCGCCTCGCGCAGCGGGGTGCGCGACACGCCCAGCGCGCTGGCCAGGTTGCGTTCCTGCAGCGGTTGGTTGATGGGCAACTGGCCTAGCTGGATCATGTCCAGCATGGTCGAGTAGGCCTCGTCGACCAGGTCGCGCGCGTCGTCGGCGGCCGGGGCTGCGGCCGTGGCGTTGAGCAAGGGGCTTTCCATGGCATGAATGATGGACATAGGAATCATGGAAACAGTAAGGGGAAGATGGGAAAGTTCGGGTCTGCGCGCAAGTCGTCTTCGCGGGCGCGCACCCATTCCGTGTAGTCGCGCCAGCGCTGCACGGCCTGCGCCAGGTCCAGGGCTTCGAACCGCAGCGGCTGGCCCGGGCGGATCTGCGCAAGACGAGGCAGGTCGGCCGAGATGACGGTGGCGATCTTGGGGTAACCGCCGGTGGTCTGGCGGTCGTTCATGGCAATGAGCGGCTGGCCCGCGCCCGGGATCTGGATGCTGCCCGCGGCGATGGGGTCGGTGATGATGTCGGCGCCGCGGGCGTGCGCGATGACCGGCCCATCCAGACGCAGGCCCATGCGGTCGGACTGCGGCGCCAGGCGATAGGTGGCGCCGAGAAAGCGGTCGATCTCGGCGGGCGCGAAGTGATCCTGCTGCGGCCCGAGGACGACACCGATGGGCGCATCCCGATAGAACCAGCCGGTGTCGCGGGCGGCCAGCCAGCGACGCGGCGAACGGCGCCGGGCGTCGCCGGTGGCAAGCACGTCGCCGCGCGCCAGCGCACGGCCGTCCAGGCCGCCCAGCCCGGCACGCGTCAGGGTGGACGCGCTGCCCAGCACGGGCGTCACGGCGATGCCGCCACCGACGGCCAGATATCCGCGTACGCCGCGTTCCAGCGGCCCAATCGTCAAAGTGGCGCCCGCCGGCAAGCGGTGGGATTGCCACGGGCTCAGGGACCGCGCGGGCGAGGCGGCCGTGGCGCTGGCGTGCAGCAAGGCGTCGCCGGCGAAGGCGACAGTGCAATCCGCATCCAGCACCTGCAACGCGCCGCCCAGCAGGGTGAATTCCAGTGCGGCCAGGCCGGGGGCGTTGCCGACGAGTCCATTGGCGATGCGCAGCGCGCCGGGATCCATGGCGCCCGACGGCGGCACGCCCATGTGTTCATAGACAGGGCGGCCCAGGTCCTGCACCGTGGTCAGCAAGCCGGCCTTTTCGACGCGAAGGCGCGCGCTCATGGGCCGTCTCCTGGCAGCGGTCGCGGCCGCCGGGCGGGGTCGTCCTGCAAGGCGGCAAGGCGTTCGAACTCGTCTTCATCGATGGGGGTGAACACGATCTCGTCGCCGGCCTCGAACAGAAATGGATTCTCGTGGCGCAGATCGAAGCTGCGCCACGGCGTGCGGCCGATCAGGTGCCAGCCGCTGGGTCCGGACACCGAGGCGATGGCCGTCTGCTGGCCGCCGATGTTGATGCTGCCGGCGGGCGTGTGCGCGCGTGGCATGGCGCGGCGGGGCGTGTGCAGCGCAGGATCCAGGCCGCCCAGATACGCGAAGCCCGGCAGGAATCCCACCATGTAGATCCGGTAGACGGGCGCGGTGTGCCGGGCGATGACCCGCGCGGGATCAAGCCGATGCTGATCCGCCAGCGCCTGCAGATCCATGCCGTGGGCGCCGCCATAGCAGACCGGGACTTCCCAGCGGCGCGGTGCGGAGACAGGCGCGAAGGCGCTGGCTTGCAGGCTGCGGCCGATCAGCTCGCCAATGGCGTCGTGCCCGATCAGTAGCGGATCGAAGTTCACCGCGAGCGAACGGTATGCCGGCACCACGCTCTGGAGTCCGCGGACCTTGCGCAGGCTGCCTCGCAACGCCTTTGACAGCGCGAGCACGCGCGCATTGGTCTCGGCGTCGATGCGGTCGGGAAACTCGACCAGCAGCGTGCGATCGCCCGCCGCCACGATGCGCGGCGCGGCAGTTCCGCAAGAGGTTGGCGCGGCGGTCGTCATGCTGCGTTGGCGAATTCCATGGCGTCGTCCGGATGAAAGCCCCACGTGACCGCCTGTCCGGGCGTGCGCTGTGCTGCGTCCACATCCAGCGGCGCGTAGGCCAGGACCACCTTGCCGAAGGCTTCGATGAAGACTTTCCAGTGCACGCCGCAGAACGTCGACGCCACGACCTTGCCCGGGTGGCGCTGATCCGCGCCGGCCAGGCGGCTGGCCAGGCGCAGGTGCTCGGGGCGCACGCCCAGCACGCCGTCGTTGGCGGGCAGGAAATTGCATTCGCCCAGGAAGCCGGCGACGAAAGCGCTGGCGGGCTTGCGGTACAGGCTTTCCGGCGAGCCGGCCTCGACGATGTTGCCCTGTTCCAGGATGACGATGCGGTCCGACAGGTTCATGGCCTCTTCCTGGTCATGCGTGACGAAGACCACGGTCAGCCCCAGTTCCTGGTGCAGCCGGCGCAACTGCAGCTGAATGGCTTGCCGCAGGTTCTTGTCCAGCGCGCCCAGCGGCTCGTCCATCAGCAGGATGTCGGGCGTAAACACCAGGGCGCGCGCCAGCGCGACGCGCTGCTGCTGGCCGCCGGACAGCGCGCCGGGCTTGCGGTCCTTCAGCGGCGCCAGGCTCACCAGGTCCAGCGCCTCAAATACGCGGCGGCGGATGTCCTCTTCGTTCAGGCGCCGCATGCGCAGCGCGAACGCGACATTCTCGAACACGCTCATGTGCGGGAACAGGGCGTAGTTCTGGAACACCATGCCGATGTTGCGGTCCGCGATCGGCGTATGCGTGACGTCGCGCCCGCCGATCTTCACCACGCCGGCGTCCGGCGATTCGAAGCCGGCGATGATCTTGAGCAGCGTGGTCTTGCCGGAGCCGGACGCGCCCAGCAGCGTGCAGAACTCGCCGCGCGCCACGGTCAGGTCGACGTCGGGCAGCGCAATCGAATCGCCGTATCGCTTGTGGATGCCGGCAAGCGTCAGTTCCTTGCCCTGGCGTTCCGGCGGGCGTTGCGGGAGGATGTCGTTGGCGATATGCATGTCAGTGTTCCTTCTTCCTGCTGATCAGCAGGTTTGCAAGCAGGATCAGCGCCGTCGCCCCGACCAGCAGGCAGGAGGCGGAGATCACGGTGGGATCGAAGTCGTTGGCCAGGCCCTCGAACATCAGCTTGGGCAGGGTGCGGTTGCGGATGGTGGTCAGGAACAGCGCCATGACCACGTCGTCGAACGAGCTGACGAAGGCAAAGACGGCGCCGCCGATCAGGCTGGGGATCAGGGCCGGCAGCATCACCAGCCGGAACATCGTCGGCCAGGAAGCGCCCATGCTCAGCGCGGCCAGCTCCAGGCTGGGGTCCAGGCTGCGCAGCGCCGCCCGCATGGTGATGTAGACGTAGGGCGCGGCCAGCACGGTGTGGCCCAGAATGACCGCCATGGAATTGGCGACCCAGCCGATGGGCGCGAACAGGTAGTACAGCGCGACCGCCGTGACGATGGCCGGCACCGACATCGGGACGATGAAGAAGGCATCCAGCCAGCCTTGATGGCGCTTTGCCAGCCGGCTGACGCCCAGCGCGGCGGCGGTGCCCAGGACCGTGGCCAGCAGCGTCACCACCACGGCGATCCGCGTACTGGAGGCCAGCGCGGCCAGCCATTTGCCGTCCGTGAAGAAGTTCTCGTACCAGCGCAGCCCGTAGCTGGGCGGCGGGAAGATGGGGAAGTCGGTGGTGCCGAAGCTCATCGGAATGACAACGACGATGGGCAGCAGCAGGAACACCGCGCACGCCACGCCCAGCATGGCCGACATCCGGCCGCCCGGCGTGCGGCGATACCCGCTGGTGTTGCTGCCTTTGCCGGAACTGGCGCTGATCAGGCTGTTCAGGCCGAACAGCCGGTTGAACAGCCACAGCGACAGCAGCACGGTGGCCAGCAGCACGCCTGCCAGCGCCGAGGCCAATCCCCAGTTCAGCTCTTCGGTGATGTTGTGCGAAATGAGTTCGGCGGCCATGCGCTGGGCGGGACCGCCCATCAGCGACGGGGTGATGTAGTAGCCCACGGCGTTCATGAAGACAATGATGCCGCCGGCGACCGCGCCCGGACTGGTGAGCGGCAGGATGACCCGGCTGAAAATGCCCGCGGATCCCGCGCCCAGGCCTTGCGCGGCCTGCACCAGGCTGCCGTCCAGGGACCGGAACGACGCATACAGCGGCAGCACCACGAAGGGCATCAGCACGTGCGTCATGCCCACCATCACGCCGGTAAAGTTGTACAGGAACGCCATGGGCTGGTCGAGAATGCCCACGGTCGTCAGCAAAGTGTTCAACGGCCCGTTCTTGCCCAGCAGCGCGATCCAGGCCGATGTGCGCACCAGCGCGCTGGACCAGAAGGGAAGGAGCACCGCGAAGAACACCACGCGCGCCACGGTCGGCGATACGGTCGCCATCAGGTAGGCGAGCGGATAGCTCAACACCACGCATGCCACCGTGACGGCTGCGGCAATGGTGAACGTGTTGACCAGCACGATCCGGTAGATCGGCGTGTCCAGCAGGTGGCGGTAATGGTCCAGCGTCAGGCCGCCGTCCTCGCCCTTGAAGCCGTTGCCCAGCAAACCCGCGATCGGGCCGGCGAAAAACAGCAGAAGAAACAGCAGCAGCGGCAACGCAGCAAGGGCCGCGACGCGGCCGCGCCGGGAAGCGGCGGCCGGGCGCACGCTGGCGACGGGCAGGGTAAGGGCGTCGGTGCTCGTGGTCATGGCATTGGGGCGCCGGCGCACGCGCCGGCGTCTGAGTAAGGAAGCAGAAGGATCAGCGGGCGCGGACCTGGTTGTAGCGCTCGGTGATGGCGGGGCCGTGGGTGTCCCAGAACTCCGAGTTCAGGAAGATGCTTTTCTTCAGGCGCTCGGTGGTCGAAGGCAGGCGCTCAAGCCGCTTGGCGTCGATCAGGGGCAGGGCCTGCTCGGTGGTCGGGCCGTAGGCGATGTACTTGCTGAATTCGGCCTGGTGCTTGGGCTGGATCATGTAGTTCAGCAGCTTGATGGCCGCGTCGCGGTTGGGCGAGCCCTTCACGATGGCGAAGTAGCCGACCTGAGCGATGCTGTCGCCCCAGCCCATGGCGATGGGCAGGCCCGAGTCGATGCCGGCCTGGAAGCGGCCGTTCCAGCCCAGCGCCATCACGACTTCGCCGGTTCCCAGCGCGTTGACGGGTTCGGCGCCGCTCTTCCACCAGCGGGCGACGTGGGGCTTGATCTCTTCGATCTTCTTGAACGCGCGGTCAAGGCCCTCGGGCGTGGCCAGCACCTTGTACACATCGGCAGGCGGGACGCCGTCGGCGATGAGCGCCGCTTCGATCACCGTGGCCGGATCGTCCTGGAGGGTCCGCTTGCCGGGGAATTTCTTCACGTCCCAGAAGTCGGCGAAGGTGCTGGGTTGCGGCTTGCCGGCGGGGAAGGCCTGGGTCGAGAAGCCGATGTTGGTCGAGAAGATTTCCGACGGCACGCCATAGTCGTTGCGGGCACTGGGGATGACGTGGTCCTGGTTGACCATCTGCGGCGTGATCTTCTCGAAGACGCCCAGCTTGATGCCGCGCGTCAGGCGGGCGCTGTTCTCGGTCACCACGTCCCATGTGACCGACTTGGTGTCGATCATGGCGCGGATCTTGGCGACCTGCGGATCGGTGTCTTCGTGGACGGTAATGCCGGTTTCCTTGGAGAAGGGCTTGAGCCAGGCGTCGCGGATCGCGCCCTGGTAGTTGCCGCCCCAGCTGGCGAAATTGAGTTCTGCCGCTTGCGCCACGCCAGTCGCCATCGCCAATGCTGCGGCCACGGCGCATGTGGCGTTCTTCCATTTGAAATTCATTGCTTGGACTCCGTTCATTAAAAAAACGCGGTGGGCAGACCTGCCCCGATCCTGGGCATATCGCCTCAGCAAGTCCTTGGCATGCAAATTGCATGCCAACGGTATGCCAAACATTGAAATTCGCTTTTTTCGGAGTCCTTCAGATGCGCGACGTAGACCTCAATTCCGACCTGGGAGAGAGCTTTGGCCACTACAAGATTGGTGCGGACGAGGCCATGCTGGACCTCATCACGTCGGCCAACGTGGCTTGCGGTTTTCACGGTGGTGATGCATCGGTCATGCACCAAACTGCGGCATCCGCGCTAAAGCGGGGCATCGATGTGGGCGCCCATCCGGGGTTCAACGACCTGTGGGGATTCGGCCGGCGCAAGATCGTCGGCGACAGCCCTCAGGCCATCGGCGACATGCTCGCGTACCAGATCGCCGCGATGCAGGGCATGGCCCGCGCCGCGGGCCATCGCGTGACGCATGTGAAGGTGCACGGCGCGCTGGCCACGCTGGCCTTCGAAGACCGGGCGCTGTCAGAGGCGCTGACCTGGGCCATGCGCACGCTCGATCCGGAGTTGGTGCTGGTCTGCACGCCGCACAACGAGACCGAGCGCGCCGCGCGCCGGGCCGGCATCCGCGTGGCCTGCGAGGTGTTTGCCGACAGGCTCTACGGCGACAATGGCCTGACGCTGCCGCGCAGCGAGCCCGGCGCGGTGATCCACGATCCGGCCTCGGCCGCCGCGCAGGCGGTGCGCATGGTGCGCGAACAGGCGATCCGCACGGTGGGCGGCAAGGTGGTCGCCATGCCGGTGCACACGATCTGCGTGCATGGCGACAATCCGCAGGGCGTCGACATCGCGCGGGCTGTGCGTCAGGCGCTGCAGGAAGAGGGCGTGCGCCTGCGGCCGATCTCGCAGATGGATTTTCAGTAAGGTGCGTCTTTTTGCGCCTGCCGGATCAACGTCTTCAGCACGGTCGCAAAGCGCTTGGCGGTGCTCGATAGCGGGCTGCTGGCCGAGTGCAGCAGATGGATGGCGTGGCTCAGGGCGGGTTCGGTGGGAAGCAGCACGAAGTCCTTGCCGAAGCTGGGGTGATAGCCGAACGATTCGATCAGCGCCACGCCCACGCCTTGGCGCACGAGCGCCAGCGCCTCGGGCGTCGAGCGGATTTCGATCTGCGGCTGCACCGGCGCGGGGCCGGAGTTCAGAAAGCGGCTGGCAAGCCGCCCGAAGGGCGTGTCGGCGCCATAGCCGATCAGCAGATGGCCTTGCAGGTCTTCGGCGCGAACGCGCCTGCGCACCGCCAGCGGATGGCCGCGCGGCACCGCGCAGCCCAGCCAGCCCTGCCCGATCTCTTCGCTGACGATATTGGCGTTGACCGGTGGCGGCATCGACGCGATGCCGAAATCGGCCTGTCCCAGCAGCAGATGCGGCAGCAGCGCGTCAAATGCCAGCGGCCGGTAGCGGATTGGCGTGTCGGGATGCCGCTCGCGAAACTTCTGGATGGCGTGCGGGATGAGCCATTCGCTGAAGCTGGGGCTGGACACCAGACTGACCGTGCCTGCCGAGCCTGCGCCCAACGCGCCCGCCAGGGCATTGAACCGGTTGACGCGGCCGAAGATCTCTTCGGCCTCGACAAACAGGCGCCGGGCCTCCGGGGTGGGGTGCAGCCGCCCCTTGACGCGTTCGAACAGCCGATAGCGCAGCCGGTTCTCGGCCGAGGCCAGCACGCGGCTCACGGCAGGCTGCGTCACGGACAGCATGCGGCCCGCCTCGCTGAGCGAGCCGGTCAGCATCACGGCGTGGAAGACCTCGATCTGGCGAAGCGTCAGCGCTCCGGGCGCAGAGGGAAGGGGGCCGGCCATAGGGAAGGGGGCGTAAGTGGAAGGGATGTCAGCGCCAGCCATTTTATGGCCTGTAGGCCGGCGCGGCGTGCGCGCCACACGGGCGCCATGACGTTTTGCGCGCAGCCCATTACTAAATGCACAGTCCCGCGGCCGGCTGGAGCCTTGTCCGGCGGCGGCAAACCCTTTGTTTTCAAGGGTAGCGGGCCCGTTTTACGGCTCGCCGCGATCCGCGTCCCGCCCGGCGGACGGTCTTCCCGCAGCCGGGCGCCCACGTCATGCTGGCGGCGGATATCGCTCACACAACCCAGGATTACCTCATGTCCCGCATCGTCACCGTCGCTGCCGCCCAATTGGGTCCGATTCAACGTTCCGAAGGGCGCGACGTGGCGATCGGCCGCATGGTCCGGCTGATGGAGCGCGCGCATCAACGCGGCGCCCAGGTCGTGGTGTTTCCGGAACTTGCGCTGACGACCTTCTTTCCGCGCTGGTACTGCGAGGATCTTGACGAGGCGGATGCCTGGTTTGAGCCCAGCCTGCCGTCGCCCGCCACGCAGCCGCTGTTAGACGCCATCAAGCGCTACGGCCTGATGGTGTACCTGGGATACGCGGAACTGGCCTGGGAACCGGACGAACAGGGCATCGTGCGCAAGCGCCGGTTCAATACGTCGGTTGTCATCGCGCCCAACGGCGAGATCGTGCTGAAGTACCGCAAGGTTCATCTGCCGGGGCACGCCGAGTTCGCCGAGCATCGCCAGGTCCAGCATCTGGAGAAGCGCTACTTCGAAGTGGGCAACCTGGGATTCCCGGTGGTGCGCGCGCCCATTGCGCCCGGCGTGGACGCGAACCTGGGCATGCTCATCTGCAACGACAGGCGCTGGCCCGAGGCCTGGCGCGTGCTGGGCCTGCAGCAAGTCGAACTCGTCATGCTGGGCTACAACACGCCCAGCCGCAACCAGGACAACCGCGGCTTCGAGGCGCACCACCTGCGCGTGCTGCACTCGCACCTGTCCATCCAGGCGGGCTGCTACCAGAACGCCACCTTTGCCGCGGCCGTTGCCAAGGCCGGCACTGAGGACGGCCATGAACTGTTGGGCCACTCCATCATCGTCAACCCCCAGGGCGAAATCATCGCCATGGCCGCGACCTGGGACGATGAGCTGATCGTTGCCGACTGCGACCTGGACCTGTGCGAATTGGGCCGCAGCACCGTCTTCAATTTCGCCAAGCATCGCCGTCCCGAAGCCTACGGCCGCCTGGTCGAGCAGACCGGCAGCGTCGCGCCCGCCGTCTGGACGCCTTCGGCTTGACCCGTCCGACTTTCCCTACCTTGCTGGATAGCCTCATGACCGCGATGCTTTTGCCTCCGACCATCGAACACGAAATGCTCGGCACCCTGCGCGTGCCGCAATACGCCGACGTGACCGCCGCCGCCGAGCGCCTGGCGCCCTACGTGCGGCGCACCATGCTGTTGCGCTCGCCGGCGCTGGACGAACGGGCGCAGGCGCCCATCTGGCTGAAGCTGGAAAACCTGCAGGTGACGGGCTCCTTCAAGGCCCGGGGCGCATTCAACGCACTGTTGAACATGGACCCGGCGCAGCGCGAGCGCGGCGTGGTGGCCTATTCCACCGGCAATCATGGCCAGGCCGTTGCCTGGGCCAGCCGCTGCCTGCGCGTGCCGGCCACCATCGTGATGCCGGTGGATGCGCCGGAAAACAAGGTCGAGAAGGCGCTGCGCCACGGCGCCAAGGTGGTGCGCTACGACCGCACGCGCGAAAGCCGCGAAGAGATCGGGATGCGCCTGCTGGCCGAGACCGGCGCCACGCTGCTGCCGCCTGGCGATCATCCTGACGTGCTGGCGGCACAGGGCACGCTGGCCTTGGAGGCGTTGCAGGATCTGCCGGCCGCGGCGCGGGCCAACCTTGGGCTCTTTGCCACGCCTTGCGGCGGCGGCGGCATGGCGGCGGGTTGCTCGCTGGTGCTGCGCGAACTGGCGCCGCAGGCGCGGATGGTGGCGGTGGAACCACGCGAATTCGACGACACGGTGAGGTCGCTGGCCTCCGGCAAGCGCGAAACCAACCCCGCAGGCGCCAAGACCTTGTGCGATGCGCTGCAGGCAGCGACGCCGGCGGAATTGCCTTACGCGATCAACAGCCGCTGCCTGAGCGCGGCCGTGTCGGTGAGCGATGACGAAGTCGCCACCGCCATCCGCTTTGCGCTGGATGAATTGCGCCTGGTGGTCGAGCCGGGCGGCGCGGTGGCGCTGGCCGCGCTGCTGGCGGGAAAGCTGTCTGCCGAAGGCCGCGACGCGGTCATCGTGCTGTCGGGCGGGAACATCGATCTGCCGCTGTTGCGTCAGATCGCACTGGACTGAGCGTTCGCGCGACCGTCCAGGCCGGCGGGGCCGCAAGCCCCGCCGCGTAGTACCGGCGTCGTTCAGGCGCCGTGCAAGACCCGCGGGGGACGCAGAGCCCGCGCGGCTACACCTATAACAGTCCAAGGAAGAAAACCATGTCCACGTTCCAAAGCAGCGCCAGGCGCTGGCTCGCGGCGGCGAGCGCAGTGATGAGTCTGACCGCGGTGTCCGCCGCGCAGGCCGCCTATCCCGAGCATCCCGTCACGATCGTCGTGCCGTTCAATACCGGCACCACGCCCGACCTTGTATCGCGCCTGCTGGCCGCCGAAATGGCCAAGCAGACCGGCGGCAACTTTGTCGTTCAGAACCGCACCGGCGCATCCGGCATCATCGGCACGCAGGCCGTGGCCAATGCCGCGCCCGACGGCTACACCATCGGCTTTGCCAATGTGGCCACGCTGGCGATCAACCAGAGTCTTTACGCCAAGCTGCAGTACGACGCCGACAAGCAATTGGCGCCGGTCGCGCTGACCGGTTCCGTGCAGAACCTGCTGGCCGTGCGTCCGGGCCTGAACGTCAAAAGCGTCGCCGAGCTGATCGCCCTGGCCAAGAAGGAACCGGGCAAGCTGGTGGTGTCGTCGGGCGGCAACGGCACGACGGGCCATCTGAGCGCGGCGATGTTCGGCGCGATGGCGGGCGTGGAGTTCATGCACGTGCCTTACAAGGGCGGCGTTGAGGCGGACCTGGCCGTGCTGCGCGGCGAAGCCGACCTGGTGTTCGACAATATTTCTTCCATCGCCGCGTTCGTGGACCAGGGCAAGGTCGTGCCGCTGGCCGTGACCGACCTGCAGCGCGATCCGTCCATGCCCAATCTGGCGACGCTGGACGAGCAGGGGTTGAAGGGCTATCGCGCCGTGGCCTGGACGGGCTATGTCGCGCCCGCCGGTACCGACCCCAAGGTGCTGGACTACCTGAACGGCGCAATCAACAAGGCGCTGCAGTCGCCTGACGTTCAGGAAAAGCTCAAGACGCTGTCCTATGTGCCTAACATCGGCCCGCGCCAGCAGCTGTTTGACCGCGCACACGCCGAGCGTCCGGTCTGGGCGCAGGTGATCAAGCAAGCCAACGTCAAGATCGACTGAGCCTTATGAATCACGAACGCTACGATCTGCTGATCCGTGGAGGCACGGTGATCGACGGGACGGGCGCCGACCGCGTCCGGGCCGACGTGGGCGTGCGCGATGGCCGCATTGCGGCCGTCGGCGACCTGGCGGGCGCCGTGGCCGACCAGGTGCTGGCGGCGGACGGCCGCATCGTGTCGCCCGGCTTCATCGATACGCACACCCACGACGACCGGTACCTGTCGATCGATCCCGGCATGCCCGCCAAGCTGAGCCAGGGCGTCACCACGGTGGTGACCGGCAACTGCGGCATCAGCCAGGCGCCGTGGCGTTCGGGCTGGCGCAGCGAGGTGCCTGCGCCTGTCAATCTGCTGGGCAACGACGCCGGCGATTTTCCATACGAGACATTCCGCGCCTATCTGGAAAACCTGGATCGCCACCCACCCGCCGTGAACGCGGCCTGCCTGGTGGGACACACCTCGCTGCGCGCCGCCGCGATGGACGACCTGGACCGGCCGGCAACCGCCGCCGAGATCGAGCACATGCAGGAGTTGTTGCACGAGGCCATGCAGAGCGGCGCCATCGGGCTGTCCACCGGCACCGCGTATCCGGCCGCCATGCCGGCGACGCTGGATGAACTGATGGCGGTGGCCAGCGTGCTGCGCGAGTATGGCGGGCTGTATGCCAGCCATATCCGCGATGAAGGCGATCGCATCTTCGCGGCGCTGGATGAAGCCTTTGCGGTGGGGGCAGCGGGCGGCGCGCCCGTGCTGATTTCGCACCACAAGCTGATCGGTCCACGCAACCATGGGCGTTCGGTGCAGACGCTGGCGCACATCGGTCAGGCCAGCCAGCGTCAGAAGGTGGCGCTGGATTGCTATCCCTACGTGGCCGGATCCACGATCCTGCGCAAGGACCGCCTTGCGGTATCCAGCCGGGTCATCGTGACCAAGTCCGTGCCGTATCCGCAGTACGCGGGGCGGGATCTGGACGGTATTGCCCGCGACATGGGGCTGAGTCCGGAAGATGCGGTCGATGCGCTGCAGCCGGCGGGCGCCATCTACTTCATCATGGACGAGGCCGACGTCGAGCGCATCCTCGCGTACCCGGGCACGATGATCGGTTCGGACGGCATGCCTCACGATCCCGCGCCGCACCCGCGCCTGTGGGGCACCTTTCCGCGGGTGCTGGGCCACTATTGCCGCGACGTCGGGCTGTTCACGCTGGAACAGGCGGTGCACAAAATGACCGGCAAGCCGGCCGCGTATTTCCGGCTTCCCGCGCGAGGGCGCATCGCCGAGGGTTTCGCGGCCGACATCGTGGTCTTCGACGCGGATGCCATTGCGGACACCGCTACCTGGGCCGCGCCCACCCGCCAGGCGCAGGGTATCGATTACGTGTTGGTCAACGGGCGCTTGGCGTGGAGCTTTGGCGCCAGCACGGGTACGCACGCTGGCAGTGTCATACGCCCGAAGGCGTGACGGAACGGCCCGCGCGCCTAGCCGATGACAGACGACTTGCCGCGTACATTCACGGGGGATCCCGGCTCCCCGGTGAATTCCACTTCGATTCGGCAGGGCATGCCCATGTCCTCGCCTTGCAGGATGACGATTTCGCCATGCGCTTTGCGGCCCAGGTCGCGCAGCATGCCGGCAAAGGCCGCTGCGGCCGCGCCGGTTGCCGGGTCTTCCAGGACGCCGCCAATGGCAAACGCGTTGCGCGCGTGGAACAGGGTATCGCTCTCGCTGAACACGAACGCGATGGTTCCGATGCGATGGGTTTGCATGAAGCGGCGTCCTTGATCAAGGTCGTAGTTCATGCGCGCCAGCGCGGCGCGTGAAATGAGCGGCACGATCAAGTGGTCGATCCCCGCGTTGGCCATGCAGGGGGATAGCGTGGGATCCAGGTCGTCGGCCGAGTAGCCGAAAAGGTCTAGCGCCTCGGTCAACAACCCGGGGCTGGCGAGGGCGCTGCGCGTCGGCGGCGAGCGCAGCACGCTTACCCATTCGCCGTCCTGGATTTCAGCCGACACTTCAATTTGGGCTTTTGCCAGGGCCAGCGGATACCTGGCCGGCCCAAAGGTCTGACCGAGCACCGCGCCTAGCGCGATGGTCGCATGCCCGCAAAAGGCAACTTCGGCTTCAGGCGAGTAGTACCGGGTGCGCCACGAGCCATCGCCGTTTGGACAGGAGAAGACCGTTTCCGAATAGCCGACCTCGGCCGCCACCCTTTGCATTTCCTCGGGCGAGGGCAGTTGATCCGCAAGAACGACGCCGGCGGGATTTCCGCCTTGACCGTGGCTGGTGAATGCAGCGATCCGGTTAATGTGCATGAGGATTTCTCTTTTGTCCTGAGGTGGCAATGGGTTATGGGGGGTAAGAATAAGGCAATGTGTCGATGTTCCGCCGGGCGGTTTCAGGCGCAGGCCAGGCCCAAGCCCAGAAAGGCCGCCATCGCGGCCAGCATCCGGAGCCGACGCGGCGCATAGCTGAGCGTGAGGGTGGTCAGGATCGCGCCGCACGACAGCATGCCCAGCCAGACCAGCGCCGCCACCGCGATGCCCCAGGCCTGCAGGCAGGCGGCCATCGCGGCAAGCGCCAGCAGCGCGGCGCTCAGACGCAAGCCGCACTTGATCCCGAAGGTTGTGGTTTCGTGACCGGTTGCCTGTTCATGGTGCCGGTCCATTGCCAGCGCCAGGCAGGCAAAGGTGGCAAAGGCCAGCGCCAGCGCGGCCAGGGCTGCGATCGTGGTGCTCATGCAATCCCCATCGCCCATGCCAGCGCTGCCAGCACGGCAATGCCGGTCAGCAGCCAACGCCACGCATCCTGCGCCGCGAACACCCACAGCGCCGCCACCGTGTAGATCAGAAAGCTCAGCAGGCTGGCCACGACCACCCCGATCGCGGGGCTGACAAGGCCGCCCAGCGGCAGGATTTGAGCCAGGACGATCGCGCCCACCGTCGCCAGCGCGTAGCCGCCCAACACCGCGCAGAGCACGCGCGCCAGCACACGCCAGCGATGGCCGCGCGGCGCGGCCGTCACGCGCGCCTGCCGGGGGGAGGTCCAGTCCCCCGCCCGCAGGCGCCACGCCAGCAGGGTGAACAGGCCGCCAAGCACCACGATGGTGGATTCCACCATTGCCGCCTGCCAATCGCCGCGGCGCGCATAGGCCAGCGCATGTTGCCCGGTGGTCAGCACGTTGGTCACGGGCAGCAATAGGCACAGCAGCGCGGTGCAGGCTACCTGCTCGACCCAGGCGCGCCGCACCGGCCGCACGCAGGCATGCGCCAGGCTCAACAGCCAAACCAGGAAGAAGCCTCTGATCTCCCAGGCGTCGCGGCCGGGCAGCGCTGCCGGGAGCAGGCGGTTGGCGTGGAAGTAGGCGATGCAGGCCAGACTGGCCCCCGCAATCGCCGCCACGTTGAGTGCTTCGGCAGTGCGGTAGAACGCTGGCGTGGCGGCGCCGAACTCGCTTTGGCCCTTGTTGCGCCGCTTGATGGTGTAGAGGACCGCTCCCGTCGCCATCATCAGCGTGCCCGCCAGTCCGCAGACGAAGTACAGCCACTTGATCGTCCAGCCGCCATACGAGGCCACATGCAGGCGCTCCATCACTTCATGTGCGGCGTCGCCCGCTTGCCGGCCCGCGGCGGGATGCAGGGCGGAGAACGCGCCGCTGGCGCCGTCGAACACGGCGCGTCCCGCCGGGCTGGTGAGATCGCGTATCGTGGCCGCGGACTCCGGCCGGCCATACACGCTGATGCGCTCCCGCGGCTGACCCGGACGCTCCACCATGATCATGCGGGCGGGGCTTGCCAGTGCCGTCTGCGCCGCTTGCAGCAGCGCACCCAATTGCTGGCGCGCCGGCAGACCGCCGTCCAGCTGAGGGCGTGCGGGCAATGTAGCGGCCCCAGCTTGCGGGGCCCGCTGGGCAAGCGCTGCCTGCCAGCGCGCCGCCCCTTGCTCGCCATAGACCGCGCGGAGCGGGCCTGGCATGTAGCTGGTGTAGAAGATCGCCAGCCCGGTATAGGCGATCATCACCTGGAACGGCAGCGTGAGTACGGCCGATGCATTGTGGCCGTCAAGCCAGGCGCGCTGGCCGCGCCCCGGACGAAAGGTGAAAAAGTCCTTGAAGATGCGTTTGTGGACAACGATGCCCGACAGCAGTGCGGCCAGCATCCCTATCGTCAGCCAGCCCACCAGCCAGAAGCCGAACGTGTCGGCATGCAGGCTGTAGTGCAGCGTCATGAAATGGCGACCGCCTTCGCTCTTGCGTCCCCAGGGCTGGGGCAGCAGGGAGCCGTCACGCGGATCCATCGCGGCCTCGTGCGTGACGCCCGCGTTGGTGCGCCAAACCAGCCGCATCGCCTGCGTCGCCGCTTCGGGCAGCTCGATGCGCCAGAAGCGCGCGTCGCCTTCCTGGTCAGCCAGAAAGCGCGAGGCCGCCGCCAGCACGGCCTCCTGCGGCAGCACCTGCGTCGCGGGCGGCAAGACGGGTTCGGCCGTCATCCAGCGCGTAATCGGTTCCCGGAACACGCTGATGGTGCCCGCCAGGAAGATCAGGCACAGCAGCCAGGCGCACACCAGTCCGCACCAGGTGTGCAGCCAGCTCATGCGCTGGCGCAGACCGGTCTTCATTGTCAGAACGTGCCTCGCAGCGTCAGCATGGCATTGCGGGGATCGCCGTAATGCACGCCGTTGACCAGGTTGCCGACGGCGCTGTAGTACGTCTTGTCGAAGATGTTGTTGAGGTTGACCGTGGCGGCCCAATTGCGGTTGATCTGATACTTCGCGTAGGCGCTCCATACGGCGCGTCCGCTGGCGTGCACGGTGGTGGCGCCGATCTGGCGCGACTGCCCGCTCTGCACATTGACGCCGCCGCCCACCGTGAAGGCGTTCAAGTCGCCAGGCAATTGATATGTGGTCCAGAGCCGGAAGATGTGCTTGGGCGTATACCACGCGAACGCCTGGCCTTCGCTGTCCTGGTCCTTCAGGTACTTGGTCGTGTTGAAGGTATAGCCGGCAAAGAGGTTCCAGCCTGGGGTCAGTTCGCCGCTGATCTCCGCGTCAAAGCCCTGGCTGCGCACCTTGCCCGCATCGGTGTAGCAGAAATACCCGGCAGCGCAGGTCGGGCTGGTGTTGAAATCGACCTGGGCGCGGTTGTTCTGGTTGATCCGAAAGAGCGCGAACGCGGTATTGACGCGGCCGTCCAGCAACTCGCCCTTCAAGCCCAGTTCGTAGCTTTCTCCTACGATCGGCTTAAGGGACTCACCCGCGGCATTCACCTCGCTTTGCGGCTGGAAGATGTCGGTGTAGCTCACATACGTCGTCCATTGCGGCGACAGGTCCAGCATCAGGCCGGCATAAGGCGTGAAGTGGGTGTTGGCCTGCTTGGTCTGACCGTTGACGAGCTCGCCGGCGGTCGTCGTGTCGGTCGTCCAGACCCGGTTGGAACGGCTGAACCGGCCGCCCAGCACCAGCTTCAGGGGATCGGCCAGTTGCAGGCGCGTGGTGCCGTAAAAGCCCAGTTCGCGGTTCGAGCCGATGCGCGCCTCGTCAGTGCCTGCGCGTATCTCGGCCGTGGTGGGCTCGGGCAGGTCCGGATTGAAGTTGAACGCGTTGAAGGTCGCGTAGTTGACCAGATACGCGTAGGACGTGTCGATCTTGGTGTGTCCGTAGTTGGCGCCCACCACTACCTCGTGGGTGCGGCCGAACGCACGGAACTTGCCGGTCAGATTCGCGTCCACGCCCGAGGTGTCGATGTCGGCCACCGTCCTGGCCACGCTGACGGTCGCCATCTGCGTTACGGGATTCACCGCTCGGCTCGACGTGGTGTACTTCAGCTGCTGACTTTCCTTCACGTAGGCGCCGGTCATCTTGAAGCGCCAGTCGTCGTTGAACGCATGCGTGAAGTCGGCGTAGAAGCCCTGGTTCGAGGTCTTCTGGCGGTTCCAGTTTGCGCCGAAGCTGGTGGACCGCTTGAACCCGACCTCTTCACCGTTGCTGTAGCGCGGCAGGCCCGACATCGAAGGGCGGCCTCGCAGGTCTTCGTAGCTGTAGCCCAGATTCACCTGCGTGCGCGGCGAGAAGTCGTACTCGACCGTGGCGTAGACGGTGGTGTTCTTCAGGTTCACCCGGTCCACGAATGAGTGTTCGTCCTGGCGGTCGATCAGGGCGCGGCCACGCAGGCTGCCGTCTTCGTTCAGCAAAGCGCTGCCGTCGAGCTGCATGCCGTAGCGGTCCCAGCTTCCGGCCTGGGTCTCGACCATGAAACGGTCTTCCTGCAACGGCCGTTTGCGCACCAGGTTCACCGCGCCGCCAGGCGAACCAGAACCTTGCAGCAGGCCGGCCGCGCCGCGCAGCACTTCGACGCGGTCATAAAACGCGGTGCCGCCCGAATAGTTGCTGGCTCGACCATACATGCTGCGTTCCAGCGGCACGCCGTCGTACTGGATCACGCTGTTGTTAAAGCCGCGGGAATAGATGTATTTGCCGCCCTGCGGGCTCTGTTGCAAGGTCACGCCAGTGGTGTTTTCCAGCGCGTCATACACCGAGGTCAGGTTTTGCTCGTCCAGGCGCTGGCGGGTCACCACGCTGACCGATTGCGGAATGTCGCGCAGCTGCTGCTCGCCCTTGCCGATGGTGACCGCCGACGTGGTGTAGGAGCCGGTGCCTTCGGTCATGAGGCGGTACTCCTGCCCCGTCACGGTGACCGGTTCGAGCATGGTCGCGCCGCCGCCGGGCAGGCGCCGCACGGCATAGCCGCCGCTGGAAAGCCTGACCCCCTCGAATCCGGTACGGGACAGCAATGCGCTCAAGCCGCGCCCGGCGCTCCAGCGTCCTTGCAGGCCCTCGGTTCGCAGTCCGCTCACCTGCGCGGCATCGAACGACACATTCACGCCGGCGGCGCGGGCAAACTGGTTCAGCGCCGGCTCCAGCGGCCCGGCGTCGATGGCGAAGGTGTATTCCGTTTCCTGCGCGGCAACACCGGCCTGCGCCTGGACAGCGGGGGCAATGAAGCCTAGGGCGGCGCCGCATAGCAGGCCGGAAAGAACGGTGGACAACACGGTCGGGACGGGCGTCAGGCGCGCCGTCCTGGAGGTACGAGCGAGGGTCATTGCGAAATCTTGATAGGCCAGGTTGAAAGATGTCTTTCCCTGTAGGCCGGTCGAAAACGCAAATCCCCTCACTTTTCATCAAAAAAATCGTGGCAGCCGCAAAACCGGGCGGGCCAGGGCTTCACGCGGGCCCGACGGCAACCCAGTAGCGGGTCCTGTAGCGCAGCCGGATCGGCAATGTCTGGGCCAGGAACGCAAGCGTCCGGTCGGTGTCGTTCACATGATAGGTGCCCGATACGCGCAGATCCGCGACCTCCGGCGCGCAACTGATGCGGCCATGGCGGTATCGCGACAATTCGGCCAGCAGATCCGACAGCCTCATGTCCGTGCCCTCGATCGCGCCGTCCAGCCAGGCATCGGCCACCATTGCTGGCTTGTTCATCAGCCGTGCGCCCAGGCGGTCCAGCTGGGCGGTCTGGCCTGTCTCGGCGATCACCGGGGTGGCGCCGTCGGCGGGCCGCAGCGCAACCGCATGCTGCTGCACGCTGACCCGGGCGCAATCGTCATCCAGGCGCACCACGAATCGTGTGCCCAGCGCCTGGACCGCGCCGTACGGCGTCTGCACGAGGAACGGCCGCTTGATGGGTGACAGCGCATCGGCGCCGGTCTGGATCGATATCTCGCCGCGATAGAGCACAAGCACGCGTTTGTCGCCTTCCATCCGGACACTCACCGCGCTGTCGGTGTTCAGCGCCAGGAAGGTGCCGTCCTCCAGTGTCAGGCGGTCGCGCACGCCCACGCCGGTGCTCACGTCCGCCAGCATGCGCTGCCATGGGGTGTGCTCGCGCACGGCCCAGCCCGTGCCCGTCAGCCCGCCCAGCAGCAGCATGCCCTTGACCAGGGCACGGCGCTGCTGCCGCCGCGCGTCGTGCGCCGTTCCCATGGCGATGAGCGTGTCCAGCGCCAGCCCCTGCGGCACGGCGGTGAAGTCGGCATTCAGCGCCTGCATGCGCAACCAGGCCCGCTCATGCAAGGGCGCCGCGCGGCGCCAGCGCTCGAAGGCGGCACAGGTGTCAGGATCCGGTGAGCCGAAGTTCAGCTTGACCGACCAGGCGATGGCCTCATCGACCACGGCGGCAGGAATCGCGGCAGCCTCGCTCACGCGTCACCAAACCGGTAGGCATAGCATTGGCGCAAGCCCGCCGCCACGTAGCGCTCGGCGGTGGCAAGGGAGACGCCCAGACGTTCGGCGATCTGTGGGCAGCGCATGCCCTCCAGTTGCGCCCACAGAAACGCCTGGCGCACCTTCGGCTTGAGGGAATCCAGCATTTGATCGATCTTGATGAGCGCCTCAAGCACCAGCATCCGGTTCTCTGGCGACGGCGCCAGTTCTTCGGGCGTGCGCGCCAGCACCGCGAGCCAGGTCCGCTCGAGCTCGCTGCGGCGCCAGTGGTCCACCAGCAGCCCGCGCGCGATCGTACTGAGATAGGCGCGCGGCTCGCGCGTCTCGATCACCGCCGGCCGGCCCAGCAAGCGCAGGAAAACGTCGTGAGCCAGGTCGGCGGCGTCGGAGGAATTACCTAATTGCTTGCGTATCCAGCCCCGCAGCCATCCGTGGTGGTCCGCATAGAGCGTCTCGACTTGGGCCTGCTTGGTAGGGGACATCGCATACGTTTGCAAATGATAATTATTCTTTATTGTAGAGAACTGCCGAGGCGCAGGCAAGGCGCGAAGTCACACATCAAATCGAGGGCAGACGACCGTCCGCAACCCGCCGGCCAAACAATGGACGCCGTCTCAAAAGCTCATTTCATGCTCAAAAGCCGCCGCAGTTCGGGAACCCTTTCCTTCGCGACGTTGCGCAGTTCATCGACCAGTTGCTCCGTTGCGGGGCTTCGGCGTTTGCCTTTGGGAAAGACGAGTCCGTAGTGCAGTTTGACCGTGGGGCGGAATTTTCTGACGGCAATGTGCAGGTGCCGCTGCGCGAGCGTGGCCATGGGATCGGCCAGTGCAATGCCGCAGTTCATGGCCGCCAGCTGGATGGCCATGGTGCTGAAGGAGACTTCGAGCTCGCTGTGCGCGGCGGCGTTGGTGGCTTCGAAGGCGGCCAGGCAACGCTGTTCAAGAATGCTGCGGCGGCCCAGGCTGATGTAGGGCTCGGTCTGTAGGTCTTCGGGGCCGATCTGCGAGCGCCTGGCGTACGGGTGATCCGGGTGCATGACAGCGACGATTTCGCTTTGACACAACAGCTCGGTTTCGATGGCGGGATGCTCCAGCGGAAGCTGGACCAAGGCCAGGTCGAATTGCTGCTGCGCCAGCCACCATTGCAGTTCCGCGGGCATGCGCGCGTTGAGCGCTGCGGTGAACGCCGGATTCTTCAGGCGGCAGCGGCCCACGGCCTCGATGGCCAGCCCGTCGATGATGTGGTTGGCGGCCAGGACCCGTACGCGATCACGGCGGCCCTGGCGCATGTCTTCGGCGTAGTCGGCCACGGCGTCCTGGGCGCGCAGCAGGCCGTAGACGCGCTTGTAGAACTCATGGCCGTCGTCGGTAAGTTCCAGGCGGCGGCCGGTCTTGCGCAAGATTTCGAAGCCGGCTTCTTCTTCCAGCTGCGCCAGCAGGCGGCTGACCTGGGGCTGGGTGCGATGCAGGCGCAGCGCGGCCTGGGCGACGCTGCCGCCTTCGACGAACGCGTGCAGCGCTTCGTAGGCGCGGTAGTTCATGCAGACTTCCCTTTGCAGAAATACATGCGTTTAGTGCAAGCATTCGATCAAATTTCGAAATTGAATTATATGTCTGCTGCTTTCAGAATTTCTCCCTGAGGCCGTCGTTGAAGGCGCGCGGGTAACAAGGGAGTGATAGGCGGTGAGTCAGGATCCGATTGTTGTGTGGGGGGGCGGCGCGATTGGCGGCGTGGTGGCAGCAAAGCTGGCGGATGCAGGGCAGGATGTGCTGCTGGTGGATGTGGTGCCCGAGCATGTGGAAGCGGTGCGCACGCGAGGGCTGGAGATCGTCGGTCCGGACGGCAAGAGCACTTTTTCGCGGATGAAGGCCTGCCTGGCGTCCGAGGTGGACGGGACGTATGCCCGGATCATGCTGTCAGTGAAAGGACAGCACACGCGCCCGGCGATGGCGTCGATCGCGCCGCGACTGGCTGCTGACGGGTGGGTGCTGGCGCTGCAGAACGGCCTGACCGAGGCGACGATCGCCAGCGTGGTCGGGCAGGCGCGCACGCTGGGCGCGCTGGTGAATTTTGCATCGGACTACGTGGGGCCGGGCCGCATCCAGTTCGGCGGCCTGGGCAGCCTGCGGGTCGGTGAGATCGACGGCGGCGACACGGTCCGTTCGCGACAGGTGGAAGCGCTGCTGCGCCAGGTGGATCCGCAGTCGGGGTGGACGGACCGTCTGATGGGCTACAAGTGGAGCAAGGTCGCCATCGGGTCGCTGCTGTTCACGACCGCGATGTCCAACGACACGATCGTGGAGCAGCTGGGCAACCGGCGTTATCTGCCGCTGTGGCGCGCGCTTTGCCGCGAGGTGGTGACGGTGGCCCGCGCCAGCGGCGTGGACCCGGCGCCGTTTGATGGCTTTGCACCGGATGCCTTCACTGCGTCGGCCAGCGTGGACGACGCCTGGGCGCAGATGCAGCAGATCACGGATCACTGCCGCCGCTGGGTGGGCAAGCCGCGCAGCGGCGTGTGGCGCGACCTGGCGGTGCGCAAGCGCCCGACCGAGGTGGATCCGCAGATCACGGATATCGTGGCCCATGGCCGAGCCGCCGGCATCGACACGCCGACGGTGTCGCGCCTGATCGCGATGATCCGCGAGATGGAGGCGGGCACGCGCGACTTCGGCAACGCCAACCTGGATGCGCTGATGGAGACCGCGGCATGAGCGCGGCCGATTTCTCGGACCGCCACGTGCTGGTGACAGGCAGCAACGGTCACTTCGGGCGCGAGCTGGTGCAGGCTTTTGCACTGGCGGGCGCCAGGGTGACCGGTGCCGACCGCGCCGGGGACGACGGTCGCGCCGGAGAAACGCGTCACATTGAATTGGACGTCACCGACTGCGTAGCCATCGAGCGCTTGGTCGCGGGCTGGAACGATCAGTCCCTGCCCCATGTGCTGGTGAACAACGCGGCGATCTTTCCGTTCGCGGACATCCTGGATGCGCCACCGGAACTGTGCCGCGCAATCCTGGACGTGAATCTGCTGGGCCCGTTGCAGCTGATCCAGGCGCTGGCGCGGCGCTGGATCGCCGCGGGCATTCGCGGGTCGGTGGTCAATGTGAGCTCGGCGTCGGCCGAGGTGGCCCGAGGCAATGGCGCGATCTACGGGCCGTCCAAGGCCGCGCTGGAGCAGACGACGCGCATCCTTGCGGTGCGGCTTGCCCCGCACGGTATCCGCGTCAACGCCGTCCGTCCGGGGCTGGCGCAGGGCGAAAACAGCCCCGTGCTGCCGCCCGCCCATCTGGAGAGCATCGCGGCCGCGATCCCGCTGGGACGCATGATCCAGCCCGGCGAACTTTCGCAGGCGGTGCTGTTTCTGGCCAGCGACGCGGCGTCGTTCACGACGGGCCAGGTGCTGTCGGTGGATGGCGGGGGCGGCATCAACCGGCGTGCCCCGACCTGAACCACGAAGGCAAATCATCAAGGAGAAATCACATGGACACCTCCATGCGCGCAATCAAGATGCATGAAGACAACCGCATATCGTTTCCGGCGTACGCGTGGCCCGAGGGCAAGCGTTGCGCGGTGGCGTTCACGCTGGACCTGGACGCCGAGTCCCCGTATTTCTGGACCGCGCGCGACAAGCAGCCCGTGGCGCTGGGCGAGCTGGAGCAGCGCCGGTATGGCCCGCGGCAAGGCGTGGCGCGGATCCTTGCCCTGCTGGATAAGTGGGGAATCAAGGGCGCGTTCTACGTGCCGGGCGTGGTGGCCGCCACCTATCCCGATCTGCTTCCCATGCTGCTGAAGGCAGGGCATGAGGTGGGCTATCACGGCTATTTCCACGAGCGGCTGGACACGCTGGACGACGCCACGCTGGACGATTACCTGGGACGCAGCATCGAAGTCTTCCAGCAGCAGACGGGGACGGCCTGCCGCGGCTACCGCGCGCCGTCGTTCGAGCATTCGCAAGCCAGCCTGGCGGCGCTGCGCCGCGCGGGCGTGGCCTACGACAGCTCGCTGATGGGCTTCGACCATCCGTATTCGATCGACGGGCTGGTGCAGGTGCCGGTGACCTGGACCATCGACGACGCGCTGTACTTTCGCTACACCAACGGGCCGCGCGACAAGACGCACCCGGCCAATCCGAACGCCGTGCTCGAAAGCTGGATCGAGGAATTCGAGGGCGTGCGCGAATGGGGCGGACTGTGCATGATCACCGTCCATGACTGGATCTCGGGCCGGGCTCAGCGCCTGCGCCTGCTGGACAAGTTTTTCAGCCATATCGCCAACGCCGAGGGCGTGTGGTGGGCGACGCCGATGCAATTGCACGACTATCACCGCGCGTCGGCCAACGCCGGCCGGTTCGAGGTCAGTGCGCACGTGGGCCGGTTTGCGCCGGATTCCAACAAATAAATCGACAAGGGGAAATCATGAACGAAAAACGTCGCGCCCTGTGCGCACATCTGGCCGGGCTGCCGCTGCTGTCGCTGGCGGGGGCGGGCGCCTTGCCCTGGCGAAGCGCGCAGGCCGCGCCCGGCTATCCGGACAAGCCGGTGTCCGTCGTGGTGCCGTTCGCGCCCGGCGGGAACACCGACATCGTGGCGCGCATGATCGGTACCGGGCTGGCCAAGCGGCTAGACGCCAACATCGTGGTGGAGAACAAGGCGGGCGCTGGCGGCAACATCGGCGCGGCGACCGTGGCGCGGGCCAAGCCCGACGGCTACACGGTGCTCTACAGCACGGCCAGCACCTACGCGATCAACCCGCACATCTACGCGAACCTGCCCTTTGACCCGGTCAAGGCGTTCGAGCCGCTGGCCGTCACCATCCAGGTGCCCGTGGTGCTCGTCGTATCGGCCAGCTCGGGGATCAAGTCGCTCAAGGAGCTGATGGCGCACGTCAAGGCCAATCCCGACAAGGCCAGCTACGGCTCCAACGGTAACGGCACGTCGAGCCACATCGCGTGCCACGTGCTGGCGCAGAAGATGGGCGTGCCCAATCTGCTGCACGTGCCGTACAAGCAGGGTCCCCAGGTGCTCACCGACCTGACCGGCGGCCAGCTCACGTTCGCCTTCGACGCATGGTCGGTGCTGGGTCCGCAGGTCAAGGCGGGACGGCTGGTCGCGCTGGCCGTGTCGGGCACGGAGCGGCTCAAGGCCGCGCCCGAGATCCCGACGGTCGCCGAGGTCCTGGAGACGGACTACGACATCGTGACCTGGAACGCGTTCTGCCTGCCCAGCGGCGTGCCGCCTGAGATCGTCGCGAAGCTACGCGAAGCGGTGCAAGGCACGATGGAGGACCCCGCGATCCGTTCCCGCCTGGAAAACGAAGGCGTGCCGCCTTACGCGCCCATGTCCCAGGCAGAGCTGGACGCGTTCTTCAAGCGTGAGTACGAGAAGTGGGGCGCGCTGGTGAAGCTGGTCGGCGCCACCGGGATCGCGCGATGGCCACCCGTGACGCCGACACGCGCACCACGCTCGCCGACCTGCAGGACCTGAAGACCGAGCTTACGGCGCTGCGCCGCGCGCTGCACCAGCAGCCCGAGCTGGCGTTCCAGGAGCACGCCACGTCGGCCCGCGTGGCCGGGCTGCTGGCGCAATGGGGCTACGAGGTCGTCACGGGCCTGGCGGGCACAGGGCTGGTGGCCACGCTGCGCGCGGGCTCAGGGGCCCGTCGATTGGGTCTGCGCGCCGACATGGATGCGCTGCCCATCGCCGAGAAGACGGGGCTTGCCTATGCCAGCCAGACCGAAGGGCGCATGCATGCGTGCGGGCACGATGGCCACATGGCCATGCTGCTGGGCGCGGCTCGTCATCTGGCACGCACGCGGAATTTCTCGGGCGTGCTGCATCTTATTTTTCAGCCCGCCGAAGAGCGTGGGTTTGACAGCGGCGCCAAGCGCATGGTCGAGGAGGGGCTATTCAAGCGCTTTCCATGCGATATGGTGCTGGCCATGCATAACCATCCGGGCGCGCCCGTGGGACATTTCCTGTCACGCATCGGGCCGTTCATGGCCGCGGGCGACCGGGTGTTCGTGAAGGTCATCGGCAACGGCGGACATGCCGCGCGGCCGCATCTGGCGACCGATCCGGTGGTCGCGGCCGCAGCCATCGTGATGGCCTTGCAGACGGTCGTGTCGCGCAATATCGATCCGTCGCAGGCCGCCGTGGTGTCCGTGGGCCGGCTGCGTGCCGGTGATGCGCTGAACGTGATTCCGGGCGAGGCCGAGATCGGCATCTCGGTGCGCTCGTTCAGCCCGCAGGTGCGGGCGCGGCTGCGCGAGCGCATCGTGCAGATTTGCACATCCACCGCGGAAAGCCACGAGGCCAGCGTGAAGATCGACTACGTGGAGGGCTATCCGGTCGTCGACAATGCCGACGCACCCACGGCGCTGGCGCTGGCCGTAGCCCGCGAGCTGGTGGGACAAGATCGGGTGACGGGAGATATGCCGCCGTTGATGGGAAGTGAAGACTTCGCCTATATGCAGCAGGCCGTCCCGGGCGCACTGGTGCGGCTTGGAAACGGGCCCGCCATCGGTGGGCGCGCGTTGCATAACGCCAATTACGACTTCAACGACGACAACCTGTGCGTGGGTGCGGCCTTCTGGAGCCGGCTCGCGGAGACTTACTTGCGAGGTGCGTGCTGAGTTTCTCCCGTCGCGTCTTGCCCGGTTTTTAGTCCATCCGCACGCCGGCCTGCTGCGCCAGCTTGCCCCATTTCTGGCTCTCGTTCCGAATGAAGATGGCGAACTCCTCGGGCGTGCCTCCCATCGGATCGGCGCCTTGTCCTTTGATAAACGCGTCGACCTCGGGTGTGCGCAACACGCGGCCCAGCGCGGCGTTGATCTTCTCCACCACATCTCGGGGCAGCTTGGCGGGCCCCATGATGCCGTACCAAGTCCCACTGATCACATCTGGCAGGCTTTCCTCGGCCGTAGTGGGTACCTGAGGCAGAGTGGAGATGCGATTGGAGGATGTGACCGCCAGAGCGCGTAGCCGGTCGTCGGCAATGAAGGCGGACACGGCGGGCGCGTCCGCGACCATCATGTCCACGGTGCCGCCGATTACGTCGGCAATGGCGGGCGCGGCGCCACGGTAGGGGATATGTGTGATGGACACGCCCGCGGAACGCTTAAGCAATTCCGCGCCGAGTTGCGTGGTGGTGCCATTGCCCGCCGACGCGAAGTTCAGCGTATCGGGCTTTGCCTTGGCTGCCCCGAGGAGGCTTGAAAGCGATGTGTAGGGGCTTTTGGAGGCCACCACCACGACCTGCGGCGTGTTCACCGCCAAGCCGATGGCGACGAGATCCCGGTCTGGGTTGTAGCTCACGTTCTTCGTGATGGCGGGAATGATCACCAGTGCGCCCGTCGACGAGAAGAGGATGGTGTGGCCGTCGGAGGCCTTGGCCACTTCGGCGGCTCCAAGTGTGCCGCCCGCGCCGGCGCGATTCTCCACGATCACCGTCTGTCCCAGCTCGGGGCCCAGGCGCGCGGCGATAAAGCGGGCCAGCGCGTCGGCGGGGCCTCCCGGCGCGAACGGGACGATCAAACGAATCGGTTGTCTTGGCCAAGATGCCGGTTGGGCTTGAGCAGGCGAAGAGAGCAGCAGTCCGCCGCAGGCGATCAAACTGGCCAATATGGCCGAGACGGCGCGGCGCCGAGCTGGAATCCGGGGATTTGTCATGTTGTCTCCTGTTATTGATCTATTTGGCCGCCGTGACGCCGGCAGCCAGGTCCTTGCTGATTTAGCTTTCGGGCGGCTTGCGCGTGCGCGCCAGCTCCGCCAGGATGTCGGGAAGTCTCTGCCGAGCGCTGCGGCGGACATCCTCGTACAGACTGTTGCCGTGGGCGTCGATTCCCACCGTGGTCGGCCCCAGCCCTTCGACGCGCAGGCGCACGATGCGGTAATGGGTCAGCATGTCGGGCCATCCCACTTCAAGCACTTCCTTCACGGCCTGGGTGAGCGGCGTGCACCCGCCGCCGAGGAATGACAGGTAGACGCCGCCCGTTCGCCGCAGCGCCTGGACGCTCGCCGAATCGAGGCCGCCCTTGCCGCCGACGGCGTGCAGGCCCAATTCCCGGATCAGTGTGGGCATGTAGGGGTTGAAGCGGGTGCTGGTCGTCGGGTTGATGTAGCGCACGTCGAAATGGTGGCCGCGTTGTTCGCTGTAACTGCCGATATGGAACAGGCTTTGATCCTTCATCGCCAGCGGCAGCGGTTCATGCCCCTCGAGCGCGCGCAGTAGCCGTTGATGAGTGGGCAGCCCAGCCGTTACCAGAATTTCTCCGTCCAGCACCACAAGGTCGCCCGCGCGCAGCTTGAGCGCGGCCTCGGCGGAAAGCGGGAAGCGCAATCGGTGCAGGGTCGGCGTCATTCGATCACCTCAACGCGACCGTCGTTATGCAGGCGAGCTCGGGTGCGGCGGTTTATCCAGCAATTGAAGGCGACCGCGACTGGGATAAAACCGTGCCCGGCAGCGTAGCTGACGTGCACGGCATAGGCTGTGCTCGTTCCGCCCGTACCCATGGCGCCAAACCCGGTCTGGTTCACTGCCGCTGCCAGCCGGCGCTCCATGTCCGCCACGAATGGCTCGGGATGAACCTGTCCGATCGGACGCAGCGTGGCTTCCTTGGCCAATTTGGCGGCATAGTCAAAGGTTCCCCCAATCCCAACGCCCACAACCACTGGCGGGCAGGGCTGAGTACCGGCTTCCATCACGGCCTCCATGATGAAGGCTTCGATGGTCGCCAGGTCGGGAAAACTGAATATCTTTAGCGCTGCCCACCGCCCGGAGCCGAGTGCCTTGGGACTGCAGGTGATGTCCAGGCAATCGCTGCCGTCGACGACGTCGAACGTAATGATGGGCATGCCCGGCCCGGTGTGGCCGCGCTGCAGTGTGAGCGGATGGGTGACATGGGGAAGCAGTGGCGGGTTGATGGTGTCCACCAGCGCTTCGTAACCGTCGACGATCGCCCGGCGCAGGTCGCCATCCAACTTTGCCTGCGTACCCACGCGCACGAAGTAGACGGGTATCCCTGCGTCGGAGCAGACGAAATGATTGGATTGTTTGGCTGCATCGGCGCTCTGCAGCATGATCCGCAACGTGTGCCTGGCGGTTTGATCTGATTCGCGTTGTTCCGCTTGCGCGAGCGCCAGGCGGGTGTCATCAGGAATGCCGCGCAGGGATCGGTCATACAGTTGCGCGCACACGGCGGCGATCAGTTCAGCGGAAATTGCCATGGGGCGTCTCCGTGTTGGATGCCGCGGCCAGCGACCGGGCTCGAAGCGCCGCCAATGCGTGAACCGTGCTGCAGTGGGGCATGTCCACGCCAGTCTGCGCGGCCAACTCGATCGCCGCGCCCAGGATGGCAGCCAGTTCGACTGGACGTCCTGCCTCGGCGTCCTGAAGCATGGACGTTTTGACGTGGCCAAGGCGCCTCGTCGTTGCGATACGTTCCGCGGGCGACACCGTCGGCGCGATACCCAGGCTCTTTCCAAGCGCCAGTAACTCGCACATCATCTGCGTGAAAACGCCACGTACGCCTGTATCGTCGATCATGACGTCGGTAGCGGAATCGGTCAGTATGCTGACGGGGTTAAAGCATGCGTTGCCGAGCAGCTTGCTCCAGACTTCCGTGCGGATGTCTTCCGTCGTATGGGCGTCGAGCCCGCAATGGCGCAGCAGCGTTACCCACTGCGATAGCCGTTCTTTGTCGGCATCTTGAACGACATTGCCGAAAACCAGCCGCGAACCCGCGCCGTGCCGGGTGATGCCGGGCTCGGGACTGGAACAGGACGGGTACACGACTGCGCCGATGATCCGATCTGGCGGAACCGCGCGTCCGAGTTCGCCATGCGGATCCGTGCTGGTCAGCGGCGCTGCCAGCGAAGATTTGCCCGCACCAAACCACCACGGAACACCATTTATCGCTGGCACGACGATGGTTCCCGGGCCGACCAGGCGCGCGAGCAGAGGGGCCAGCGATGGCAGGGAATGGGCTTTGACGGCCAACAGGACGACGTCCGGCATCCATGGATCACCCTGCTCGAAGCCGCTGCCGATCTCGGTGTCGAAGGCGAGAACGCTTGCGCGAATACGCTGGCCACCGATATCGAGCCGCCAGCCGTGCTGCCTGATGGCGGCCAGGGTCTGGCCACGTGCGAAGACGCGGACATCCACACCGGAGCACGCCAACTGAACGCCAAGAAAGCCGCCGATGGCGCCCGCGCCGATGACGCAGACCCGCGTTGGCGGGTTGGGTCGCAGGTCAATAGAACGCTTTTCCATGCTTCGATCCTTCGGGAAAGTACTGAATTGAATCCGTTGCTCCGGCCCGAGATAAATGAATTCTTCGGCTAGACTCATAAGTTCAACTTATAAATATCGCGCCATGCATGTCACTTTGCGTCAGTTGCGAGTCTTACTCGCCGTAGCCGAGACGGGCAGTTTCAGCGCTGCGGCGCGGGTAGTGGGGTTGTCTCAGCCGGCGGTCAGCCAGAGCATCCGGTCCGTGGAGCAGGCGCTTGGGGTTTCTCTGCTGCAGCGAACCACGCGCCATGTCGTGCTGACGCAGGCTGGCGAACAACTGGTCTCGCAGTTGCGGGTCGCGCTGAAGACGCTGGAAGACGTCCTGACACAAGCGCAGCAGGCGGGAGAGCGCATGCTGCACGTGGTGCGTGTGGCCGCCACGCCTTCGCTGTCCGGCAGGCTATTGCCGCGCTGTCTGGCAGACGTCGCACGGCAATTCCCTGGCGTTGCGGTGCAATTGAAAGAGCAGGCGCAAGACGCCGCGCTGGCATCCGTCAGGCAAGGGACGGTGGATTTTGCGTTGGCAGTCGGTGATTTTGGGCCGTGTGAGTTGCAGCGCACCTCGTTGCTAAAGGATCGCTTCGTGCTGGTCTGCCGCGGCGATCATCCATTTGCCCGTCGCGACAAGGTCTCGATTGGACATCTTGCTCTGGAGCGTCTGATCGTGCTTGACGCGGCGAACGGCGGACGCCGGGGGCTGGACCGTGTGCTGGTCGCGCACGGTGTCTCGGTCGACGTATTGCAGGAGGTAACGTCGGCCTCGACCGCGTTCGAGATGGTGAAGGAGCGGTTGGGCGTGGCACTGCTTCCGGCCAGTTGTGTGCCGACGTTCTCAATGAAGCAATTGCGCTCGGTCAGCCTGGAGCCGGACGTCTTGCGTGACGTGTCACTGTTCAGTCGCCGGCATGAGGACTTGTCCGAGGATGCACGCGCGGTACACGACATCATTCTTGCTCGGGCGCAAGGCGGAACGCGAGGCGTGCCGCGGCCGCTCACTGTCCTCGTTCCGTTTCCGAAGCGAGGACCAGTGGATAGCTACGGCAGAGCGTTCGCCAAGCTGCTGGCTGCGCGCCTGGGCAAGGATGTGGTGGTGACCAACACGGTCGGCTTGGGTGGCGCGCAAGGCGTTCACGCCGTCACGCGCTCGCGGGCGGACGGCTACACCATCGGTATCGCGGGCAATGGTGCGACCGTATTTACGCCAGCCAGTGGGCGGCAACCGTTGTTCGACGTCTTCGAGGACCTCACGTTTCTCAGCGGTCTGGTGCGTGTGGCTGCCGTGCTGGTGGTAGGGGCACATACCGCCGCCCGCGATTTTGCGCAGTTGTGTGCCCTTGCCCGACTGCATCCTAAGCGTTTCGTTATTGGCGCGGCGGGAACGGGTTCGAGCCGGATGCTTGCCGAACTTCTGGGGCGCTTGACCGGCATCGAGCTGACCCATAAATCCTATGACGGGCTGGCACCGGCGCTGGACGACCTCGCCAAAGGCAAACTTGACATGGTCTTCGGGGAGCCGGCCGGCGTGCTTCCGCTGGTGCGAGCCGGAAAGGCATTTGCCCTGCTCACGACCGGTGATGAGCGTTGCTCGTTGTTGAACGAAGTGCCGAGCGCGGCTGAGGCCGGCTTGCCGGATCTTGCGACTGACGGGGGATACTGCCTGGTGGCGCCGCCATCATTGCCGGCCAGCGTCCTTGAGCGGCTGTCAGGCGCGATCGCGGAAGTTCTGCAGTCCGACGAACTGAATCGGACTTTCGCCGCGCTGGGTGTTCGGCCCGATTTTCGAAGCGGCCCATACTACGAGAATTTCGTCAGGGGAGAGCAGTCTCGTTGGCAAGCATTTCTCGAGAGAGATTGATTCAAGTCAACTCCTTAGCCGCGATGCCCAGATCAGCCGCATAGTGTGCAAGCTGCTCCCTCACATGAAGCTTCAGCGCGTTGGGGTGGGGCAAGCATGCGTTGGCGCCGCAGTCGTTCCGCGAGGCCACATGGCTGGTCGAAGCGGGCAAGCTCATGCCGTATCTCGCTCCCCGGCGGTTCGACCTGCGATCCGCGGAAGTTGCCTACGAAGCTATCTCGACCGCAACCGCGAGGGGGAAAATCGTGGCGGATGTCGCATGATGCTCGCACCCCGCATTGCGGGTGGCGGCATCGGTTGGCGATTTGCTGCCGACTCAATAGATCATTCTTTGCACGGCGCTATGGTTCCGAGCCCTGGGACTTCGCGTGCCGCGCCGCAATCCATGACAAGGTGCCGACGTCGGCCCCTCCAGACTCGATGACGGTGGTGCCGGCCATCATCAATCCGTAACCGTGCTCCTCCTCCCAGGCGCAGCGGAAGTCCAGGCCGATATAAGGCCCGCCTTCGACAGGGTGGAGCGTGATGCTGTTCAGACGGATCAGTTTCCGCAAGGCTTGGCCATCCCAGTGCTGCGGCAGGCGGAAGGCGTCATCGTCCAGAACGATGCCATCCTGCTCGGCGCGCAGGCGCGGCAGATCCGCCAGCATCGCCTTCATTACCGCCTGGTAGAACGCCTCGTCATGGTCCAGCAGCCAGCGCGCCGCTTCGATCATCGTTGACGCCGGCGCTTCGCCGGAGCCATCGTCATTTTCAAGGTAAGCGATGACTTCCCCGGCTTGTGCGATCGCGTCGTCGCGCGCGTAGCCCTTTGAAGCGGGAAGGGCATCGGCGCCGCGCAATCGCGACGTTGCGGGCAGTGGCAACGCGGTGATCCAGACGCACCACGCGCTTTTCGGCCCATAGAGCGTGGGCAGTCCCGCTACCGAAAGCGGCACATAGTCTGATGGAATCTGGCCGGTATTCATTGAATCGCTCCTTGAATCTTTGTCGAGGCGACGCCAGCCTCAATCGCCGGTGGTAGCTGCCGCCAGCGCAGTCAGCGCCGCCAGTAACGCCGTGTCGGCACCGTCAGGCGCAGCTGTCACCGCCGCGCGCACCCGTTGCGCCAAAGCGCTGTTGAAATCGGCCGCAATCTCGGCGCGCAGTGTGACCCGCCGGCCGGTCCCGTCCAGAAGCATGTCCGGCGCTACCCCTACCAAGTCCAATCGGGCGCCATCGGCGCGGTGGACGCGGGCGGTGGTGATCACCAACGCGCCCTGGTTGCCGGGCAGGGACCGCACGGTCTGGATCGTGCCAGCGCCCAGGGTTGCCGTGCCGACCAGCAAGGCACGGCCGTGGTCCTGCAGCGCGGCCGCCACGATCTCCGCGCCGGCGCCCGTGCGGTGATCGACGAGCACCACCACCGGAACCCCCTGCGGCACGAGGGGGGCGCGGGCGCGCAAGGTGCGCGCATTGTCCGGCGTGCGACCGCGCAAGCTGCCGATCTCGGACCCTTCGGGCAACACCATGCCGGCGACTTGTTCGGCTGCGTCGAGCAGCCCGCCGGCGTTGCCGCGCAGGTCCAGCACCAGTCCCGCCAGCGGCGCTCCGGCATGCGCGGACGCTGCGTCGAGCGCATCTTTCAACTGGCGGCCCGTTCGGCTGTCGAAAGCGGAGATCCGGATCACCGCAATCGCGCCATCCAGATCCCAACGCACCGTGGGAGGCGCCTGTACGGGGCCGCGCACGGGCTGCGCCGTGATTGCGCTGACCGAACCCGGCCGACGCAGGGTGAGCGTGGGGCGGGTGCCTGCCGTGCCGCGCAGCAATGCGACGGCTTCTGGCAAGGGCAGGCCTGCGGTGGCACGGCCGTCCACGTGGGTCACGATGTCGCCGGCCTGTACGCCGGCGCGTTCGCCCGGGCTGCCGGGCAGGGGCCGCACGACGGTCAGGGCACCGTCCCGGATCGACAGCTCCAGGCCGACGGATGCCGGCGGGGCTGCCAGTTCAGCGCGCGTCGCGACGCGGCTGTAGGGGTCCAGACCCGCCATCATGCCGCGCAGGGCCGCGTCCAACGCCATCTCGCGCGGCGTGCCGTCGGCAAAACGCAGGATCTCGCCGGTCAAGATGCGGATCTGGGGTGTCATGCCTTCCGTCTGATGGCCGGTCAGGACGGCCTGTTCGATCGCGGCCTTGCGCGATGGATCTTCAGCGCCTGGCAGCGCCTTGAGCGCGCTCAGGCCGTTCACCACGAGTACGCGTGAGTCGAGGGGATCGACGTACTGGTTTACAACCTGGGTCATGGCAGCCGCGAGCGTGGCTTCGATCTCCTCGCGCGTCATGGCGGCGGCAGACGCGTGCGCGGTGGTGCACGCCCACAGCAGGGCGCAAAGCGATTGTCGCAGCGCGCACCCGCGTCCGGCGATCGATGCCCGCCTTTTCGCGTGTGCCGGCTCCGCCAGGCAGGAAGGCTGCGACCGTAAGGGTGCGCAGACGAGGGCGGTACGCAGCGCTGCGGCCCAAAAGGCAAAGAAAAGTTTCGTCATCCTGCGGAATGCGCCGCGTGCGCGTCGAATTTCTGAGTGCGCCGATGTTAGCAGCCATGAAAACATCGCCAATTTGCGGTGCGAGTGTCGGGTCCGGGCTGCCTGCGCCTGGGGATCGCGCAGGCAGACAGTATGACAACCACTGCTGCGCGTTGCCGCAGGCCTGGTCTCAAAGACGGTCGAGTTGATCTCGCGGGTGAAACTCCGGGTCGTCTTTGCCGTCCAGCATCGCGTCCACCATGCGCTCGAATGCGCCAGCGGCATTACCGAACGCATCGGAAGCCAGAAACTCGGATCTGCCTATTCCGTCCAGTCCAAGCGCAGCAACGGTTTCCCGTTCGCCTTCCTCGCCCCAGATGTAATCGTGAACCACCGCAAGGCCTCGACCATCCGCCTCGAAAAAATCGGCCGCGCCACGCGCTACCGTCAAAAAAACGATGAGGTCGTAGAGATTTTCGGAATAGGTCAGCGACCCTGCAACGAAGTGCGTTTCCGAAGAATCGTAGGCTGCAACCTTGATGTTGTCGGCCTCGGCGGATTGCAGAATGGCCCGCAGCGCCGCGCGATTGTCCGAATGGCGAGCCAGCATGGCGTCGCATTCCGAAACAAGCTTGCCCAAATCCTGATCGCTGGAGGCAGCCAGATCCTTGCCTCCCGACAGATACCACTGCCCGCCAATGGTGCGCCAATCCGGCCATCTTGATGCCGCCGGCACAGGGGCAGCGAGCCATCTGGCTAGATTCTCGCGGGGCATCTGGAATTTGAGAAAGGCGGAATAGGGTTCGGACATGGCAGCTATCGATCCTCAGGTGCTCAGCAACTTTGCTTTTATCAAAATGGCGCTGCAAATTCTACGGTTGCGTCTTCAGCACGGCCTGCCGCAGGATGTCGTAAACCGACAGGCCCGGAAGCCGCGAGAAGAACGTGTTCCTATCGGCGGAAGCTGTCCACGCAGACCACAGCGTCAGCACGGAAAGCTGACCATGCTTCCATGCGACGAGCGCCTCGATATCGCCCGCGTCGCGGCCGTTCTTGTCTTCGACGGAAAACCGGAAGGTGCGCGCGGAAAACCCCTGGTCCGCCAACGCACTATCCTCTTCGCTCGACAGCATCACGGGCGACCGCGCGTCGGATGTCTGCTTGACGAAGTAATCTTTCACGAGCGCGGCACCGGCTGTTTCAAGGTCGGGCTTCTCCTTCATGTTTTGAACGAAGAGCCAGACCAATCCGACATCCTTTCCGTTCTTACGCCTGACCATGTGCAGCTCGGCAGGAAGTGGTCCGTGAAAATCGTTGATGGGAATGTCCCATCCATTCGGGATGCGAATCCGGTGTTCCACGCTGCCGATACGAAGCGGGATCTCCTGCATTTCCCGGCCGAAGCTCGATTGCTGCCCATTGGCCCATGAAAGGCTGTCAATGAGCGCAGTGGCGTATCGATCGGCTTTATGCACCAGGTTGTTCGCGGCATCCATGCTGGCGGCATGGCTCACGTCGACGATGAAGAAAACGCCCACGGCCTGTTTTTCGCGGACAAAGCAATAACTGATAGCGGCACTCTTTGGCTTCCCGTTGTCGGCTTTCTGGGCGAGAAGTCCCACTTCTGTCAGGTCGTCCGAACTTTTGGATATTCGCGGTACATACCCAAGTGCTTCCACTTCGAAAGTGCAGAGTCGCCATGCCGTGGCGGGCGCCGGCAGGTTGTAGCCCAAAATGCTGGTCTCGATCTCCGGATTATTTCTATCCGACGTGATTTTTCCAATCACCTTCACGTTGCCGATGGTGTCCGGCGGATTGGGCTCCATGGGCGCGGTCTGCACGTGCGCATCTCGTGGAACGGTGCTTTCGAAATTTAAGGCAGGTGCTGAAAAATCGAATTGCCGGGTTACCCGTGGTCCGCCAGCAGGTGATGTGTCACTACCTTGAGCGAAAGCCGATCCCATGGCAGTCAGTGCCAAAATTGGCACCGTGAAGATCGTGTTGGCAAGGCGAAAGTTCATTTTCTTGCTGCTCGCTCGCGTTTCTCGATTGGGCGGTGATGATCCAGTTGGTACCGTCGCTTATCTCCGACCGCTGGCGGGGCTATCACCGAAGGCGCTGAGCTGCTTTTTCGCACCGTATGCTTCTGGCCGGTTGCAGACCTTGGTGGCCGTCTGCTTTCGACCCTGAGCGGTCACTGATTTGTTGTTCTTAACCGCTAAAGTCGACACCGACTAGTGATGATCCTTGGATAGATATTGATAGTCAGCACGAATGTAGTCGGCCATCGCCAGGAACCATTCTTCGAATCCGACGAATCTTTCGATCAGTCCTCCTGCGAACCAGAATACCTGACCAGGTGTGGCAGTGTGGGGCCGAGTCATCAGCATGACATCTATATCTTCAGATGCCACCGCGATCGGCAATAAATCCCGCTTGTCGAAGCCGCAGAGCGGCTGCAAGTCTTCTAGCGATTCGACCAGATCGCTTGCTCGTTGAGCTCGTGGGCCCCCAAAAAAGTCATCAACGCCAAAAATATCAACACTGTGCCAAAAAGCGCGCCAGCCGTTGGCGTTTGAAAGGAAATCTCGATACTGAGGATCGAGTGGGAAGTCCAGTTTTGCCTCGATGGACTGCAGTTGCCTCTCGCTAGCTGCGACTTCGGGCAACGTATTCTCGAACACTTGATTGATGTCCACCTCAGCGACTTTCTGTTTTACGAGGTGAGCAATCACCAACTGCCGTTTCCAGTCCAATTCCAATCCCCTTGGTAGATCGCGAGCGTTGATTTAGAAGCTAGCGGAAATCTTAGTAGCTTTAGGCACGAATTCTACGCCCACGTTAGATGCTATCTGCATCCTGATCAATTGAACTCGACGTGTTGGTGGTGGCGGGACAATGTCTCGGAGGCTGCAATGCCTGCTCATGGCCGAAAGCGGCCACTGACCACGGGGGCACCGGGGCCTTCCATGCAAGGCACAGCCTTCCTCCCGTACAGCTCCCAAGTTACAGCCGAGTGCCTAGAGATGCCCGTGCGCCCTCCGCAATGCCCGTATGCGCATGCCCCGAATCCGCGGGCTTAGACCGTTGCGCAAATTAATCGCGCCTATCGCGAAGTTGGCCTTTTACAACTGCAGGCTGTCCGTTCGCACAGAACGAGAACATGCCCACGCAATGGCGGGTGTTGCCAGGCAAAGCCAAAAACCGAACTCCATTCCCCTCGCCCCAGGTTTCCCCTAATCAAATTCCCCTTGCGGAAAATCAATGCTCTATAGGACACTTTGTGTCATAGCGCCGCGACGGCGCATACAAGGGGAATGGCATGAAGGTCTTGGGCATGGTGGCAGCATTGGCGATGACGGCAGGATTGGCGGGGCAAGCGCAGGCGGCGTTTCCGGAGCGGCCGATCCGGCTGGTGGTGCCGTTTGGCGCTGGCGGCATCACGGATATCGTGGCGCGGCAGGTGGGCAAGGGAATGGGGGACGTGTTGGGGCAGGGGATCGTGATCGAGAACCGGCCGGGTGCGGGGGGCGTGATCGCGGCGCAGGTGGCGGCGACGGCGCCGGCCGATGGATACACAATATTCATGGGGACGGTGGGCACGCAGGTGGTGAACCCGTTGATCTACGCCAAGCTCAGCTATGACGCGGACAAGTTTGTGCCGGTGGGCATGGTGTCCGGGTCGCCCTATCTGCTGGCCGTGCGTTCGGGTTTGCCCGGCGCGTCGTTCGCCGAATTCGTCAAGTATGCCAAGGCCAATCCCGCCAAGCTGAATTTCGGCTCGGCCGGCAACGCCAGCTCGCCGCACCTGGGCTTGGAGCTCTTGAAACTGACGGCGGGCGTGGACATCGTGCATGTGCCCTTCAAGAGCGGCAGCGAGGCCGTGAATGCGGCGATCGGCGAGCAGGTGGATGTGGTGATGGACGCCAGTCCGGTCATCATGCCGCACGTCGCATCGGGCAAGTTGCGGGCGCTGGCGGTGGCGTCGGACAAGCGATTGCCGTCTGCGCCCGCGGTGCCAACCAGCGTCGAGGCGGGCGATGCGGGCCTGCAGATCAGTTCGTGGAATGCGTTCTTCGCGCCCGCCGGCACGCCGCCGGACGTGGTGGCGGCGTTGAGTGCGGCCTTGCAGAAGACGCTGGCCTCGTCCGACTTGAAGGAACGGCTGGCGGCGCAGGGCACGCAGCTTTACACGGGTACGCCCGACGAATATCAGCGCTTCATTGGCGGCGAAAAGACCAAGTGGGCCGAGATCGTGAAGCGCGCCAATATCAAGATGGAATAGGAGACACGCATATGGAAAGGAGCTACGCATGAATACCGGGGCGTCCCACCCGCTGGCGGGCAAGCCGCTGGAACTGGCCGATACGCTGCGGTCGGGCAACGCGTGGAAGATCCGGCTGGCCTGCGGGCTGATGGGCTTGCCGGTCAAGCGGCGCACGTTCGACATCGTTCAGGGCGACCTGGAGACCGAGGCGTTCGCGCGCATCAATCCGTGGCGGCAGGTGCCGGCGCTGTTGACGCCGGAAGGGCAGTGGCTGGCGGAGTCGCAGGCGATCCTGTGGTATCTGGGCATGGGCACGTCGTGGCTGCCCGAGGACCGGCTGGCGCAGGCGCAGGTGTCGAGCTGGTTGAGTTTTGAGCAGACCCAGCACATGCACGCGTTTGCGCAGCCGCGCCTCTTGATTCACCTGCGCCAGACCGCCAAGACGGACGATCCTGACATGGTGGCGTGGCGCGCGGCGGGCATGAAGGCCGCCGCGCTGATGGACGCTCACCTGGCAGGTCGCGAGTTTCTGGTGGGCGCCTCGCCCACCATCGCGGACATCGCGCTGTACCCCTACACGAGCATGGCGGGCGAGGGCGGTTACGACCTGTCCGGCTTTGCGAACATCACTGCCTGGCTGGCCCGCATGCGTGCCTTGCCGGGATTTACGCCGTTGATGGAAACGGCATGACGGAGACATGATGGCCGATACGATGCACCTGGGAAAGGACGAACTGATTGCGCGCGCGCAGGCCGAGATGCAGCGGCAGTTCGACACCCCGCAATGGACCTTGCGCGAGCGGCTGGCGCTGACCTGCCGCATCCTTTTTGACGGCGGGCATGATTCGGGGCTGGCGGGACAGATCACGGCACGCGCGGACGCGCCCGACCGCTACTTCACGCAGCGTTTGGGGTTGGGCTTCGACGAGATCACGGCCAGCAACCTGCTGCTGGTGGACGAAGACCTGCGTGTTCAGGAAGGCGGCGGCATGCCCAATCCGGCAAACCGCTTTCACTCGTGGATTTACCGCGCACGGCCCGACGTGAACTGCATCATCCACACGCATCCACTTCATGTGGCGTCGCTGTCCATGCTGGAGGTTCCGCTTGAGGTCTCGCACATGGACAACTGCCCGCTCTACGGCGACGTGGCGTTCCTGAAGGACTGGCCGGGCGTGCCGGTGGGCAACGAGGAAGGCGAGATCATTTCCAAGGCGCTGGGCTCCAAGCGCGCCATCCTGTTGTCGCATCACGGCATGCTGATTGCGGCCGGGTCGGTGGAAGAAGCCTGCGTGCTGGCGCTGCAGTTCGAGCGTGCCGCCCGCATGCAGCTGCTGGCGATGGCCGCGGGCAAGATCCAGCCGATTCCGCCGGAACTGGGCCGCGAGGCGCACGACTGGATTCTGACGCCCAAGCGGTCGCAGGTGGGGTTCTCGTACTACGCGCGCCGCGCCCTGCGGGCGCATCCTGATGTGCTGAGCTAGGCGAAGCAGGGCGGGCGGCTCGACGGCGGCGGGCTTTTGGGGCATTCTTGCCGGTTGTATTTGCGCCTTCCCCGCCCATGATCGACCTGCCGCACCGCCTACGCACCCTGCGCCGCCAGCAAACCCTGTCCCTGGAACAGCTGGCGCAGCGCACGGGATTGACCAAAAGCTATCTCTCCAAGCTGGAGCGGGGCCTGAGCGAGCCGTCGATTTCCACCGTGCTGCGCCTGGCCGAGGCCTATGGCGTGGGCGTGTCCCAACTGGTCGGGGACGACGGCGCCGCGCAAGATGAAGTGGTCAGCGTGGTGCGCGTGGCCGACCGGGAGGCCCTGCAGCGGCGCGGCCTGGGCAGCGAGTACCATTACGAGTCGCTGGCGGGGCGGCGCAAGGTCAAGGCGATGGAGCCTTTCGTGGTGCATCCGCCGCGTGAATTTCCGGACGCCGCCGCGGTGTTTCCGCATCCGGGCGAGGAATTCCTGCTGGTGCTCAAGGGCGCCATAGAGGTCCACGTGGGCGAACGCCAGTTCCGCCTGGAAACCGGCGATTCCGTCTATTTCGACTCTGAATTGCCGCACCGCATGCGCACGGTCAGCCGGGCCATGGCCGAGGTGCTGGTGGTGGCGGCGCACTGAGCGCCCGCCGCTGGCGCACTCACTCGCTATTGGAAGACACAGGATCAACCATGAAAAACGATCAATCGCGGCTTGTCCGCATCGATGCCGGCCCGATGAAGAACCCGGTGCCCGGCAAGCCGCGCCGCCCGATTTCGGGCGATGCCGCGTTTCGTACCGTGACCGCCTTTGAAGGCAACGCGGGCAAAGCCGAGGCCGGCGTGTGGGAAAGCACGGCGGGCTCGTTCCAGTCCAACACCACCGGCTACATCGAATTCGGCTATATCGTCGAAGGCGCCGCGCGTCTGGTGGACCCGGACGGCACGGTGCACGAGCTGACCGTGGGCGAAGCCTTTGTCATGCCCGAAGGCTATACGGGCCGCTGGGAAGTCGACCACTTCGTCAAGAAGATCTATTTCATCACCCGCATGGGCTGACCCGCTCGTCTACCCCCCGTCCACACCCCGGAGCAATCCTCATGACCGCAATTCCCGCTGCCCCCATGCCGGGCGCAGCGCTGCCCGCCCGCACCGCGCAGGTGGATGTCGTCTCGATCCAGTCCCAGGTCGTCTACGGCTATGTCGGCAACAACGCCGCCATGCCGGTGTTCCGCAAGGCGGGACTGCGCGCGATTGCGCTGCCCACCGTCATCCTCAGCAATACGCCGCACTATCCCACGCTGCACGGCGGCGCGGTGCCGCTGGACTGGTTCGAGGGCTTGCTGAAAGGGTTGGACGAGCGGCGCGTGAGCCAGGTGGCGCGCGCGGTGGTCTGCGGATATCTGGGGCAGCCGGGGCAGGCCGGATTGCTGGCGCGATGGCTGTCGGCCGTGCGGGCCTCGCGTCCTGAGCTGCGGGTGTTCATCGACCCGGTAATGGGCGATCGCAATGACGGGCTCTACGTGGACGAGGGGCTCGTCGCGCAGTATCGCGATCTGCTGGTGCCGCTGGCCGAGGGCATGACGCCCAATCATTTCGAGCTGGAATTGCTGGTGGGCCGCGCGCTGTCGTCGGTCGACGAAGTGGTGACCGCCGCCCGCGAGTTGATCGCGCGCGGGCCGCAGTGGATCGTCGCGACCAGCGCCGCGCCGATGACGGCCGCGCCGGGCACGTTGCAATTGGTGGTGGTCACGCGGGACGACGTCACGGTGGTGACTCACCCCGAGATCGCCATTCCGCCGTCGGTGCATGGCACGGGCGACGTGTTCATGGCGGGCGTGTCGTCGCGATTGCTGAACGGCCTGACGCTGGTTCAGGCGGTACGCGAAGCGGCGGCCCAGGTCACGGTGACGCTGCAGCGCACCCGCGAACTGGGCTGGGAAGAACTGGCCGCCGAGGGCTAACCGCAGGCGGGGCCCGCCCCGCCTGGCGTGTCTTCAGTACGTCTTGTACGGCAGGAACTTGCCGCTCATCACGATCTGCACGCGGTCGCCCTTGGGGTCGGCCTCGCGCGACAGATCCATCTTGAAGTCGATGGCGCTCATGATGCCGTCGCCAAACTCTTCATTGATCAGCGCCTTGAACGTGGTGCCATAGACGTTGATCAGTTCATAGAAGCGGTAGATCAGCGGATCGGTGGGCACGGTGCTGGGCAGCGAGCCCTTGTAGGGCACGACCTGCAGCTGCACGACGGCGTCAGCGGGCAGATCCAGCACGCGGGCGGCGGCCTGCGCCTGTTCCTCGGTCATGGTCATCTGGCCCAGCAGCGCGGCGGTGGTCCATTCCTTGCTCTGGCCGACGGCTTCGGCGATGGCGCCCCACGAGAGTTTTTTTTCCAGCTTGCGGGTGACGACGAGTTCAGTGACTTCAGCGCGGGACATCATGGTGGTTCACTCCTTGTGGATGGCCTTGTCGACCAGGAAGTCGACGAGATGGTTTCGGATGTCGTAATAGCGGGGTTCGTGATGCAGGCTGGCGCGCGTGCGGTCGCGCGGCAGGTCCACGGTGACGGATTCGGCGATGCGGGCGTACGGACCGGCGCTCATGAGCAGGATGCGGTCCGACAGCAGGATGGCCTCGTCGACGTCGTGCGTGATCATGAAGACGGTCTGGCGGGTTTCCTGGACGATGGCGCGCAGCTCGTCCTGGATGGCGCCGCGGGTCAGCGCGTCCAGCGCGCCAAAGGGCTCGTCCAGCAGCAGCATCTTGGGCTGAATCGCAAAGGCGCGGGCGATGCCCACGCGCTGCTTCATGCCGCCGGACAGTTCGCAGGGCTTCTTGCCGGCGGCGTGGCCCAGCCCGACCATGTCGAGGTAACGCTGGCTGTGCGCGCGCACCTGTTCGCGGCTGTAGGCGGGCCAGCGCGAACGCACGCCGAATTCCACATTTTGCAGCGCCGTCAGCCACGGCAAGAGCGCGTGCGCCTGGAAGACGACGCCGCGTTCCAGCGACGGCCCCGAAATCTGGCGGCCGTCCATGATGACGATGCCTTCGTTGCTATCGTCGATGCCGGCCAGCACGTTCAGGATGGTGGTCTTGCCGCAGCCGGAGTGGCCGATGACGCAGACGAACTGGCCCTTGTCGATCTGGAAATCGATGTTCTCGAAAACGGGCGGCTGCGGACGGCCATCGCGCCCCGGGTAGCGCTTGCCCAGCCCTTGGACCTGCAGGAAAGATTCGCTCATGCGCGTTACTCCCGATAGCTCACCAGCCGCGCGGCGCGCGCCAGCAGGTTGTCCAGCAGCATGCCGATCAGGCCAATGAAGACGATGGCGCAGATGATGTTGGAGATGGACAGGTTGTTCCATTCGTTCCAGACGAAGTAGCCGATGCCCGTGCCGCCGATCAGCATTTCGGCGGCCACGATCACCAGCCACGCGATGCCGACCGAGATGCGCATGCCGGTCATGATGGTGGGCGCGGCGGCGGGCAGGATGACCTGCAGCGCGGTGCGCAGCCGCGACACTTCCAGCGTGCGCGCCACGTTCAACCAGTCCTGCCGCACGGCGCCCACGCCGAACGCGGTGTTCACCAGCATGGGCCACAGCGAGCAGATGAAGATCACGAAGACGGCGGAAGTGTTGGCGTCCTTGATGGTGTAGAGGGCCAGCGGCATCCACGCCAAGGGCGAGATCGGCTTGAGCACCTGGATGAAGGGGTCGAACGCGCGGTAAACGGTGCGCGACATGCCGATCAGGAACCCGAGCGGGATGGCCACCAACGCAGCCAGGCCGAAGCCCGTCAGCACCCGCGCCACGGAGTAGCCCAGCTGGATCCCGATGCCTTTGTCGTTCGGTCCGCGGTCGTAGAAGGGATCCTTCAGGTGCTGCCACAGCTGCGCGCCGACTTCGGCGGGACCGGGGAACGGCGTCTTGGACCCGCTGGCCGCGGCATTGCCGACCAGCGCGGCGTAGGCCGGGTCCACCGTCGCCTCGCCCGCATCGGGGCGGGTGGCGGCGTGCCAGAGCAGCAGGAACGCCAGGAACAGGGCGATGGACAGGAACGTGGCCCGCCAGTGTTGCACCGACCCCATCAGGTCCTCCGGATCTTGAAGCTGGCGAGGTAAGCCTCGGGCTGGCTGGGGTCAAACGGCTTGCCCATGACGCTGAAGGTCTTGCCGGTTTCGGCGGGCGGGGTGAGGCCGGCTTCGCGCATCAGGCGCACGGCGTCGGTGGCCAGGAACACGTCGCTCGCGACCTTCTGATAATCGACGTCGCCCTTGACCTGGCCCCAGCGCTTCATCTGCGTCAGGATCCACACGGCAAACGACTGCCAGGGCATGGGGTCGAAGTCGATGCGGTTGGGATCGGTGAGCACCTTGCCCAGGCCGTCGGCGTAGGTGCCGGTCAGCACCTGCTCGACCACGGTGACGGGCTGGTTCAGATAGTTGGGCGCGGCGATGGCGGTGGCGATTTCCTTGCGGTTGGCAGGATTGCGGGCGTAGGCGGTGGCTTCGATGATGGCTTTCAGCAGAGCCTGATAGGTGTTGGGCATGGTGGTGACGAACTCCTTGCTGGCGGAGAACGCGCAGCAGGGGTGGCCGTCCCAGATGGCCTTGGACAAGGTGTGGATGAAGCCCACGCCGTCGTACACGGCGCGCTGGTTGACGGGATCGGGCGCCAGGAAGCCGTCGATGTTGTCGGCGCGCAGGTTGGCCACCATCTCGGGCGGCGGCACGGAGCGGATCTGCACGTCGGTGTCGGGATCCAGGCCGTGTTCGGCCAGGTAGTAGCGCAACAGATAGTTGTGCATGGAGTAGTCGAAGGGGACGGCGAACTTGAAGCCCTTCCAGTCCTTCGGGTCGCGGCGGTCCTTGTGCTTCATGGACAGCGTGATGGCCTGGCCGTTGATGTTTTCGACGGCGGGCATGGTCCACGGCACGGCTCGGCTGGCGCCGACGCCCATCGAGATGGCGAGCGGCATGGGCGACAGCATGTGGGCAGCGTCATACTCGCCGGACATGGCCTTGTCGCGAATGAGCGCCCAGCCGGCGGTCTTGACGACTTCGACGTCCAGGCCCTGTTTGCCGTAAAAGCCCATGGGGTGCGCCATGATGATGGGCGTGGCGCAGGTGATGGGGATGAAGCCGACCTTGAGCTTCTGTTTTTCCAGCGGGCCGGCGGTCTGCGCGAAGGCTTCCTTGGCGGCGGCCAACGGGAAGATCGACGCGATGGCGGCCATGGCGGTGCCGCTGCCGACGGCACGCAGGAAGCGGCGGCGCAGCGCATCCTGCGGGAACAGGGCGCGCATGACGGCCTGTTCGACGGCGCTGCCGGCGGCGTCGCCCTGCAAGACGGCTTGCGTGGCGCGCTCGTGTTCGGCCTGCGAGGCGTGGCGTCCGCAGCCGCATGCCAGGCGGCTGTTGGCGTCAAACGGGTTGCTGAAAAGCGACATGGTGGCTCCTTCGGTCGGGAATGGAGCCATCATGGGGCTGGCCGGCGGCGGCCGGTATCGCCGGTTCAACGATACGCGTGTAGGGGCCTTACTACGTGGTGCGCGGGCTGCGCCGGGATAGTGCGGCAGGCGCTTAGATCGCACCCAACTGGTGCGTGTTGGCGTAGGCGACCAATTCCACCAGCGTGCGGACGTTGAGCTTTTCGAAGATGCGGCTGCGATAGGTGGAGATGGTGTTGACGGACAGGGCAAGCTGTTCGCCAATGGCCGAGACGGAGCGGCCGGCCACCAGCAGCTGCAACACCTGGAATTCGCGGTTGGACAGCAATTCGTGGGGCGGGCGGGAGCTGTCCTGGCGCACGGTGTGGGCGAGCAGTTCGGCAACAGTGGGCGTGACGTACATCTTGCCGGCGGCGGCGTTGGTCAGGGCGGCAAGCAGTTCTTCGGGCTCGCAGCCCTTATTCAGATACGCATGGGCGCCGGCGCGCAGGGCGCGGACGGCGAACTGGGATTCGGGGTAGACGGAGAGCATGACGACGCCCAATCCCGGATGATCGGCGCGCACGCTTTTCAGTACATCCAGCCCGTCGCGCTCGCCAAGGGCGACGTCCAGGACGATGGCGTCGTAGTGGGCCTGGCGCAGGGCGCGCAGCGCGGCGGGGCCGTCGGCGGCTTCGTGGACAAGGGCGACGCGCGGGTCTTCTTCCAGGATGCGGGCGAGGCCGCGGCGGATGATGAGGTGGTCGTCGACGATAAGCAGGTTCAGGGGCATGGCGCGGTTTCCTTCAAGCAGCCAGCGGGTTCAGGCGCAGGCGGGCGCGCATGCCGGCGCCGGGGGCGCTGTCCAGTGCAAGATCGCCGCCAATGGCGCGGGCACGCTCGCGCATGCCAAGGATGCCGAAGGTGTGGCGGTCTTCGGGCAATTGCATGCCGACGCCGTCGTCTTCGACGGTGAGCATAAGGCCGTCGGCGCCCCAGACGGCGCTGACGCTGACGCTGCGGGCGCGGGCATGCCGCTGCACGTTGGTGAGCAGTTCCTGGACGATGCGGTAGATGGCGATTTCGGCGTTGCGGTCAAGGCGCAGGCTTTCGGTGTCGGGCGGGCAAAGGTAGCGGCACTGCAGGCCGCTGCGGGTCTGCAGGTCCTGCAGCAGGGCTTCAAGGGCGGCCCAGAGGCCCAGGTGGTCGAGGACGACGGGGCGCAGGTCGTTGAGGATGCGGCGGGTGGCGCCCATGGCGGTCTGGGTGACTTCGAGCATGCGGTCAAGGTGCGCCTGGAGGTCGGGCGCGGCGCTGAGCTGGCGGCGCAGCCAGTTCAGGTCGAGCTGCAAGGCGGTGAATGAGGCGCCGAGATCGTCGTGGATGTTGCGGGCGATGTGGGCGCGTTCTTCTTCGCGCAGGGTGCTCAGGTGCGAGGACAGGCGGCGCAGGGATTCGTGGGCGGCGCTGAGTTCGGCGGTGCGTTCGCCGACGCGGCGTTCGAGCAAGGCCTGGGTGCTTTGGAGTTCGCGTTCGATCTGTTTGCGAGCGGTGATGTCTGAGAAAGTGACGACGGCGCCGACGACTTCCTGGTCGTTGCGGATGGGGTATGAGGCGTACTGAGCGTCAAAGCAGGTACCGTCGCGGCGCCAGAGCACTTCGTCGTCGGCGCGTTCGCCGCGGCCGTCGCGGAAGGCTTTGAAGATGCGGCAGTCGTGGACGGGCATCAGGGTGCGGTTGGCGTGGGAGTGATGAATGAGGTAGTGCATGTTGCGGCCTACCAGTTCATCGGGGGTGTAGCCGAGCATGTCGGCGCCGGCGCTGTTGATGAAGATGCAGCGGCCGCGCAGGTCGATGCCGTAGATGCCTTCGCCGGCGGATTCGAGCAGCATTTCAAGCTGGCGGCGCCAGGCGGCGTGGTGCGAGAGGTGCTTCAGGTCGGCGAACATGAATGGCTTTGCTTGTGCTTTATCTGTCCGGGACTAGCGGCCCGGATCCCCTTGGTGCGCGGTGTTTTTGGGTGCGCTTTGGGGCGGAGTTTACGGGACGGGGTTGGAGTTTCGGGGGGATTGAGGGAAATCCCTTTGTTGGATTCTTTGTTGGTTTCTTTGGTGGTTTCTTTCGGTGGTTGTTTCGGTGGTTGTTTCGGTGTTCTTGCGGCGGCTGGGGCGGGTTTGGTGCGGGTTCTTGAGACGCCCGGCACGGCGGCGGCCTGGGTGCGCGGGGCTACGATTGCGGTCCGGAGCCTTCGCTCCGGACTTCCCCGTCGTCATCGTCGTTGTCGCCTTCGGCGACTGCCTTCCGATTCCCTCGGGCGCATCTACACGCCCCGCGCACCCAGGCCGCCGCCGCGCCGGGCTGCGTCGTAAAAGGTCGGACGGCCGTTGGGGAGGGTGGCTTGCTTGACCTTTTTCTACCGGTCTGTTCGGGTTCGGAAGATCTTGCGGGGCTGCCAGATGTCGGCCGCGCGGGCGGCCTTATCTGGCGTTCGGGTGTCTTGCGTCGGCGTTCTATACCAAGGTGTCTGACACCCGTTGAATTGCCGTCACGGGCTGACGCCCCGCTCTCCCGGGTGTCTGACACCGTCCCGCCAATAGAGGTAGCCCCCCCAATCGCGCGCGCAAAGCAAATCGCCGGCATTTCAAGCCGGCGATTTTCATTCAACGATTCCGTGCCGCGTTAAGGCCTTACGGAATCAGCGACAGGCCCACGCGGAACTGGCTTTCGTTGCGCTGGTTGTAGCCAAGCAGCGTTTCGCCGTAGCCGTTGAAGTACTGCAGGTGCAGGTAGCCGTTCCAGTTCAGGAACGTGCGCTGCAGCGGCCAGGCGAAGTCCAGCTGGGTGGTGCGGCGGCGCTGGTCGCCCTGGCGGTACATGGCGGTGACGACCGCGCCATTGTCCTGGGCCCAGCGCAGTTGCCAGTCAACGTGGCCGGCGTAGGCGGAGTAGTCGCTGTTTTCGTTGGCGACGGCGAAGTAGGCCTTGACCTTGGGGGCGAAGGTGAGGGTGCTGCCGCCGTCGAAGCGGTAATGGAAGCGCGGTTCGATGTAGCCGTCGTTCAGGGAGCGCGAGTCGTCGCCGTCCTTGCCGTTGGAGGCATGTTCGACGCCGACGTTCATGCCGATGCGCCAGTTCTGGTTTTCGGATTTCCAGACGTCGTCGGAGAGCCAGAAGACGCTGGGGTTGAAGGTGGTGTCGATGAAGGGCTTGGAGTCGCTTTCCAGGTCCCAGAGCGAGGTCTGGGTGTAGCCCAGGTAGAAGTCGTCGTGCCAGGTGTCTGCGCTGCCGCGCGGGCTGATGAGGCGGTATTTGGCGCTGATCTGGAAGCGGGCGGTGGTCAGGCCGCGGGTGCCGACGGCGAAGTAGACGGGTTTGTAGGCCGAGAAGGCGCTGCGGAATTTGTCGAAGGCGGCCTGTTCGACGGTCTGTTCGACGGCGGCGGCGGGGGCGGGGCCGGCTTCGGGCGAGGCGCCTGCCGCGGCGACGGCGGCGGGCGGGACGGGTTGGCCGCTGCGGGCGTCGACGACGGGGGTTTGGGCGGGCGTGGTGGCCAGGGTGCCGCTATCGCGGCCGGTGGCGTCCAGCGCCATCATGGACGGTTGGCCTTCGATGGAGACGGCTTGCAGGCCGCGCGCGGTGGCGGGCACTTCGGCGGTCCAGGACATGCGGGCGAAGTTGTTGACGGGCACGCTGTAGTTGTCGCGGCCGCTTTTCAGTTTGGCCAGGCTGCGCACGATCTGGCCGTTGGGGCTGCGCCACTGGAGGACGAGTTCAGGCGGGGCCTGCCAGTCCACGCGCGAGCCCCCTTCGTTGAAGAACACGGCCTCGATGGTGACGGTTTCGCCGGGCGCCGCAGAGGGGCGGTCCAGCCGGTAAGACACGCCTGCCGCGGCGGAGCCGGCCGCGCCCAGGGCCAGGATGGCGGCGACGAGGCGGGTAGTGGGAGAGCGATGAAAGGGACGGCTGGAGGTCATTGAGGACGTGTATGGTTTTTGTGATGAGGCAATGTAGCACCGTCCCCGGCAACAGTTTGTAAGTCAGGCTAATTGGTTGTATGGGCTGTAAGCAATGCGAAAACCCCGCGCATTGTCGACAATGCGCGGGGCTTGGAGAAAGGTGTTGCGCGAAGGCGCTGCGCGGCGGATCCGGCAGGCCTTGCGGCAGGGAGATCGGCGGTTATTCGCCGAATTTGATGCCTTGGGCCAGCGGCAGGTTGCGCGAGTAGTTGATGGTGTTGGTGGCGCGGCGCATGTAGTTGCGCCAAGCGTCCGAGCCGGACTCGCGGCCGCCGCCGGTTTCTTTTTCGCCGCCGAAGGCGCCGCCGATTTCGGCGCCGGAGGTGCCGATGTTGACGTTGGCGATGCCGCAGTCGGAGCCGGCGGCCGACAGGAAGGTTTCGGCTTCGCGCAGGTCGTTGGTGAAGATGGCGGACGACAGGCCTTGCGGCACGCCGTTCTGCATGGCGAGCGCGTCGTTGAAGTCCTTGTAGCGCATCACGTAGAGGATGGGCGCGAAGGTTTCATGGCAGACGACGTCGGTCTGGCCGGGCATTTCGGCGATGGCAGGGCGCACGTACCAGGCGTCGGGGTATTGGTCGGCCAGCACGCGCTCACCGCCGGTGACCTTGCCGCCTTGTTCGCGTGCGGCGGTCAGGGCAGCCTGCATGGCGTCGAAGGAGGCGCGGTCGATCAGGGGGCCGACCAGGTTGCCGCTGTCGAGCGGGTTGCCGATGGGGGCGCTGGCATAGGCCTTGTGCAGGCGCTGGACCAGTTCGTCGGCAATGCTTTCGTGAACGATGAGGCGGCGGGTGGTGGTGCAGCGCTGGCCAGCGGTGCCGATGGCGCCGAAGACGATGCCGCGCGCGGCCATGTCCAGGTCGGCGGTGGGGCCGACGATGATGGCGTTGTTGCCGCCCAGTTCCAGCAGGACGCGGCCGAAGCGCTGCGCGACGCGCGGCCCGACCTGGCGGCCCATGCGGGTGGAGCCGGTGGCGGACACCAGTGCGACCGTGTGCGAGTCGACCAAGGCTTCGCCGACTTCGCGGCCGCCGATCAGGACTTCGGACAGGCCGGCGGGGGCGTCGCCAAAGCGTTGCACGGCTTGCGCGAAGAGGGCCTGGCAGGCGAGGGCCGTGAGCGGCGTCTTTTCCGACGGCTTCCAGACGACAGCGTTGCCGCAAACCATCGCCAGCGCGGCGTTCCAGGACCAGACGGCGACGGGGAAGTTAAAGGCGCTGATGACGCCGACGACGCCCAGCGGATGCCAGGTTTCCATCATGCGGTGGCCGGGACGCTCGGACGCGATGGTCAGGCCGTAGAGCTGGCGCGACAGGCCGACGGCGAAGTCGCAGATGTCGATCATTTCCTGCACTTCGCCTTCGCCCTCGGCGACGATCTTGCCGGCTTCCAGGCTGACCAGGCGGCCGAGTTCCTGCTTGTGCTGGCGCAGGGTCTCACCGAACAGGCGGATCAGCTCGCCGCGGCGGGGGGCGGGGACGTCGCGCCATGCCAGGCTGGCTTGGCGGGCGCGGGTGATGGCGGCGTGGGCCTGGGCCACCGTGTGCTCATGCACCTGCGCCAGCTCGGCGCCGTCGATCGGGCTGCGGGCGATCAGGGTGCCGCCGGTGAGCGCGCTGGAATTGAGTCCGAGATTGCGCAGGATGTCTTGAGGAGTGTCCATGCCGGTTCCTTCGATGCCTTGCGAAGTCAGCGTCTTCGCTTAAGGGTTATGCCTAAGTGGCGATTCTGGAAAAAAATTTACTATACGAAACTATGACGTGAAATGCGAAATATTTTTGAGGTGCCCTGCACCTGAAGGTGAATTCGTGGCCGAACCCTTGCTCGTAGTTCAGGCAGTCAGAAAGACCTATCAGCGCGACGGGCATCCCCCGCATCTGGCGCTGGATGGCATCGATTGCCAGCTCGAACGTGGCGAGGTGATGGTGGTGGTGGGGCCGTCCGGCTCGGGCAAGAGCACCTTGCTGCGCACCTTGAATGGCCTGGAAAGCATCGACAGCGGCAGCATCCGCGTGAACGGCGTGTCGCTCACGGACCCGGCCACCGACGTCAACCGCTGGCGCACCGACGTGGGCATGGTGTTCCAGCACTTCAACCTGTTCCAGCACCGTACTGCGCTCGACAACGTGGCGCTACCCCAGCGCGTCGTGCGCGGGCGCAGCCGCGCCGACGCCGAGCGCTACGCCCGCGAGCTGCTGGGCCGCGTCGGCATGGCGGAATTTGGCGATCGCTATCCCAGCCAGTTGTCTGGCGGTCAGCAGCAGCGTGTGGCCATTGCACGCGCGCTGGCGATGGATCCGCAACTGATGCTGTTCGACGAAGCCACGTCGGCGCTCGATCCCGAGACGGTGGGCGGCATTCTTGAATTGATGCGCGCACTGGCGCGCGACGGCATGACGATGGCGGTTGTGACGCACGAAATGGGGTTTGCCCGCGACGTGGGCGACCGCGCGCTCTTCATGGATGCCGGCCGCATCGTGGAGATGGGCACGCCCGACGAAGTGTTCGGCCACCCCAAAGAGGCGCGCACCCGCGCTTTCCTGGAAAAGATTCTGTAGTCCCGCCGGTCCGGCTTATCCGGGCGCTGCCGGCGCGATGTGCCTTGCCCGGAACGATATGGGTCCAATCACCAAAGGGGTTAGAAATGCTGAAGATCAAACAATGGCTGGGCGTGGCCAGCGTCGCCCTGGCGGCCGCCACCGTGGCCCTGCCGGCACAGGCGGACGAACTTTCCGACATCATCAAGCGCGGCGAACTGCGCGTGGCGGTGCAGACATCCGGGCCGCTGATGAGCTTCATGGACAAGTCGGGCAAGCGCACGGGGCTGGCGGTGGAAGTGGCCAAGCGCATGGCGGACGACCTGGGCGTGAAGCTGGTGCTGCAGGATTATGAATGGAAGGGCCTGCTGCCCGCGCTGCTGTCTGGCAAGGCCGACATGGTGGCCGCGGACATGACGCCCACGCCGCAGCGCGCTGCGCAGGTGCTGTTCTCGCTGCCCATGTTCTACGCCGACACCGTCGCCGTGGTGCCCAAGGATTCCCCGTACAAGAACTTTGCCGAACTGAACAAGTCCGGCGTCACCGTCGGCGCGCTGGGCGCCAGCACCTATGCCGAAGTCGGCAAGAAGATGCTGCCCTCGGCCACGCTGAAGGAGTTCTCGGGCGGCAGCGCTCCGGTCGGCCAGGCGCTGTCCAGCGGCCGGCTGGACGCGGGGATCATGTCGCTGTCCACCGCCAACCAGTTCCTCGTGGACTTCGGCAACCTGCGCGTGCTGGAAGGCGTCATGGTGCGCGAGCCGCTGGCGTTCGCCGTCGGCCCCAACGCCTTCCGTCTGAAGTTCTGGCTGGACAACTGGCAGACGCTGAAGACCGCCGACAACTCGCTGCCGGAGCTGGTGCAGTACTGGTACTCGACCGATTGGAAGAAAGACCACTGATCGGAGACGGGACCTCCCATGGACTGGCTGATCGATTTCTATAACTGGCGCATCGTCAGCCAGTACACGGGCCAATTCGCCGAAGGCCTGGCCAATACGCTGATCGCGGCGGGCGCAAGCCTGGTGCTGTCCGTGCTGGCCGGGGTGCCGCTGGCGCTTGCCCATATGTCGTCCCGCGGCGCGGTGTGGCGCCCGGTGGCGGCCTATGTGCAATTCGTGCGCTCCACGCCGCTGCTCGTGCAGATCTACCTGGTCTATTACGCGGTGCCGTACCTGGTGCCCGGCGCCAAGGGCTGGAGCGAGATGGTGCTGGGCATCATCGCCATGACCGTGCACCACGCGGCCTACATGAGCGAAATCATCCGCGTCGGCATCGAGTCCGTGCCGCGCGGCCAGATCGAAGGGGCCAAGGCCTGCGGCATGAACTACCACCAGCGTCTGCGTTATGTGGTGCTGCCGCAAGCCTTCGCCAATACGCTGCCGCCGCTGCTGGGCCAGACCGCCGTGCTGATCAAGGACACCTCGCTGCTGTCGCTGATCACGGTGTTTGAACTGGTGGCCGCCGGCGTGCAGATGAACAGCGAACGCATCGTGCCCAACGAAGCCTTCCTGACCATCGCCGCAGGCTATCTGCTGATCTACTGCGTCATGCTGCTGCTGTCCAAGGGCGTAAGCCTGTGGCTGGCCGGCCCGGCCTGGAACGCGAGGTAACCATGCTGGAATCCTATCTCTCCACCGCCGGCGTCGTCCTGCCCTTTCTGCTCAAGGGTTTTTGGGAGACGCTGAAGATCTCCTTCGTGGCCATCATCGCGGGGTCGCTGCTGGGCTTTGTCATCGGCGTGATCCGCAGCTACCGCATTCGCGGGGTGCACCAGATCCTGGGCCTGTACATCCACATCCTGCGCGGCACGCCGTTCCTGGTGCAGCTCTACATCTTCTACTTCGTGCTGCCCAGCTCCGGCATTGAAATGCTGCACTGGGATTCCGGCACGGCGGCCTTCGTGGCGCTGTCGGTCTACACGTCCTGCTACGTGGCGGAAATTGTCATGGGCGCCATCCAGGCCGTGCCGCGCGGCCAGACCGAGGGCGCGATGACGCTGGGACTGCGACCGCTGCAGATCCTGTGGCTGGTCATCCTGCCGCAGGCCATGCGCCTGATCGTGCAGCCCATGAGCGGCGTCTACGTCATGCTGATCAAAAGCACCGCCATCCTGTCGGTCGTCGGCATCACCGAGCTGACCCGCCAGGGCGAAGTCTTCATCATCACCTTCCCGGCGAAATCCCTGTTCATCTACGGCATGATCGCCGCCATCTACTTCATCTACTGCTACCCGCTCCTGCGCCTGGCCAACTGGCTGGAAAAGCGCCTGACCGGGGGCCTGCAAGGCGCGGGCCTGCACTGAGCGGACACCATGGTCTCCGAGTACATCGACACGTATTACAAGCGCACGCTCGCCGACAGCGAAACCTACTATCCGCCGCTGGCGGGCGCGGCCAGCGCCGACGTCTGCGTGATCGGCGCGGGCCTGGCAGGCCTGTCCACCGCGCTGGAACTGGCCCGGCGCGGCCGCAACGTCACCTTGCTGGAGGCGCGGCGCATTGCCTGGGGGGCGTCGGGCAGAAACGGCGGCTCGGTGTCGCCGGCCTTTTCGGCCGGCGCCGATGCCATCCGCAAGCACGTCGACGAAGACCACTACCGCCAGCTTTACCGGCTGTCGATGGAAGGCGTCGAGATCATCCGCAACAACATCCGCGATCTGCGCATCGCCGACGCCCACAAGGTGGACGGTCGCCTGCGCGTCGTGCGCTACGAGGCGACCGACGCGTTGCGCCAGTGGTGCGACAGCCAGCAGCGCGACTTCGGGCGCGACGTGCGGCTGCTGTCGCGCAGCGAAGTCCGGGAGCGTCTCGTGTCCGATGTCTATTTCCAGGGCATCGAAGACCCGTCGTCCTTTCACTTCCACCCGCTGAACTACGCCCGCGCGCTGGCCCGCGAGTGCGTCCGGCTGGGCGTGCGCATCCATGAAGACTCGCCGGTCGTGCACGCCACGCTCGACGGCGCGGTCAAGCACCTGAAGACCGAGCAAGGGCAGATCGACGCCGCCACCGTCGTGCTGGCCACCGGCGGCTACACCGGCGACGTCGTGCCCGCCTTGCGGCGCGCCATGCTGCCCATCGCCACCTACATCATGCTGACCGAACCGCTGGGCGACCGGGTCCGCGAAGCCATCCGCAGCACCGCCGCCATCGGCGACGACCGGCGCGCCGGCAACTATTACCGCGTCCTCGATGGCGGCCGCATCGGCTGGGGCAGTAGAATCACCACCCGTGTCGACGACCCGCCCGATCTGGCCGAGTCCCTGCGCCGCGAATTGCTTGGCGTCTACCCCCAATTGCAGGGGGTGCGCGTTGAGGCGGCGTGGTCGGGACGCATGGCCTACGCGCGGCACCTGATGCCGCAGATCGGGCTGCTGGGACCCGGCGTCTGGTATTGCACGGCGTTCGGCGGCCACGGCATGAACACCACCTCCATAGGCGGACGCGTCGTGGCCGAGGGGATCACCGGCGACACGCAGCGCTACAAGCTCTTCGAACCGTTCGGGTTGGCCTGGAATGGCGGGAGCCTGGGCACGGCGGCGGTTCAGCTGACTTATTGGTCTTACCAGGCGCGCGATTGGTGGCGTGAACGTCAATCGCGGGGCTGATTATTGCGGGCCTGATTATTCAGGCCCGACTACTGCGGGCATGACAGGGTGTAGAGAATGCAAGGCAACAAACAGAGCGCATTGGCACAACGGCTGCGAGCCTTGCGCCAGGCGCGCGCGTGGACCCTGAAGCAGGCGGCCGAGGCCACCGGCGTGTCCGCGTCGACCCTGTCAAAGATCGAGAACAGCCTGCTGTCCCCCACCTATGACAACCTGATCAAGATCGCCGCCGGCCTGGACCTGGACGTCGCCGAACTCTTCACCGCGTCCGACGCCCACATGGGCACCGGCCGCCGCAGCCTCAGCCGCCAGGGCGAAGGCCGCCAATACGAAACCCCGTACTACGACCACCGCCTGCTGTGCACCGCGCTGTCCCACAAGCGCATGATGCCGTTCCACACGCGCGTCAAGGCCCGCTCCTTCGACGAATTCCAGGACTGGAGCCGCCATGGGGGAGAGGAATTTGTCTATGTGCTGGAGGGAGAGGTGCAGCTCTATACCGAGTTCTATGAACCGGCGCGGTTGAAGGCGGGGGAGAGCTTCTATATAGACAGCCGCATGGGGCACCGGGTGATCAGCCTGAGCCCGGAGGATGCGATCGTGCTGTGGGTGTCCACGCATACGGACATTGGCGAGGAGTAGGGCGGGACCCGCTAGGACGCGCCCGGCTAAGGGGCGACGAACTTTTTTCCGCAACAGGGTAAAATGCGCGGCCCGGACAGGTTCCGGGCGTCTTCACACCGCGCGGCAGTAGCTCAGCTGGATAGAGCACGGGCCTTCTAAGCCTGAGGTCGGGGGTTCGAGCCCCTCCTGCCGCGCCAGAACTGCTAATGAAATCAAGCTATTGCGTGGCATTGAAGTTCGTTAACTAGGCAATCATTAGAATAAAAAAGCCTGCGTTAGAACTTTACTCCGTCGCCGAGGCCTTCTTCACGATCCGTCTGTCATAGTGTTTGTGCGTCGTCGCCGGGTTCGCATGCGCTGCGAAATCGTACGCGTCGTGGTCACGGTTTTGGATTTTCGTCGTGATCGCAGCAGGGCGCACATCCTGCAAATTGAAGTACAGCGGATGCTTGGTCAGCTTCTTCTCCGTCACGGACTCATCGAAAGACCGGATCCAGGCCAGTTGCGCGTCCTTCCAGCTGGACGCCCAGCCATGCCGAGTGTACGAATCCGATCGCTTCGTGGGCGCGAATAGGTAAGGGCTGCTGGTGTTCTTGCGATCCAGCGCTCGGGCCACCACCACGCGCAGCCGCAGCGACCACTCGCGCACCTTCACAACTTCGATCTGGCCTTTCTTGCGCTTCGTGGACAGTACCGTCACGCCTTCGTGCGTCAGGCCAGTCTTCAGGAATGGACGAGCCTCCGACGAACGAAACCCGGTCAAATAGGTGAACATCGCTGCGCAGCCCATCGTCCTGTAGTTCTCGCGCTGTTTCACGGACCAGAGGTAGAAGCGCAGGACCTGCCGACGATCAATGATCTTCGCTTCGGTCGTCGAACGATTCTTCATCATGTTAACGAAGGGATTCGCGGCCAACAGACCCCAGCGTACGCCGAAGTGGCAGATGACGGAGAACTGGCTAAGCTCCTTGTTCGCTTTGATTGGGGCTCCCGCGGCTGCCCGGTCCTCTAGGTATTGGTAGCCATGCTGAGCGGTCATTTCGGAGGGCACCATCCTGCCAAAGAACTTCGTCAGGTTGGTGTACATGCCCTTGCGAATCTTCTTGCCGTCCTTCGACTGGTCCTGATAGTACGTGGGGTCTTCCTTGAGTTCGAACCGCTCGATCATCTCGGACACCGCGCCGGCCACTACGACGCCCTGCTGAATCTCCACTGCTAGCTTCGTCGCGAGGCGCTCGGCGTCATAGCGCGCAGATCGGTCCCCGAGGGCGCACGAGGCCAGCGTTTGGCTCCGTCCGTCCACATGCTTGTAGATCCAACTAATGCGCTGCTTGCCGACGCGTTTGTACAGTCTGGCCACGCCGGTCTTCTCCCACGCGGGTGAAGGCTTGGCGATTCGGGCCTGACGTGAGACCGGCTTTTTGCTGGCCATCTACTGCTCCCAGTTTCTTATCTCGATAAGCCCGCAACACTCGCGGGACGCCATTTTTGTCCACGACATAGCGCCAGCCGTGGCGATTGAGCCAGCGCGCCATCATCGCCCTCTGGTTTGGCTTGCACCCGACCAGTTCGGCCAGGTCAGACGCCGAGAGATATTCGTTCATCTGATCCTCCAAAACTAAGCCCGCGCTTGGCGGGCTAAATCCACTAATGAGACATTGGCGCTTCAAATGCGTCATAAATGAGGCTTCTCCTTCAGCAGCGCCATCGAATCGGCGTAGGCCCGCATGGCGCGCTGCTCGTCGATCTGGTCGGCCCCGAGGGTGTCGGCGCACTCGCGGAGCTGGGCGGCCAGGCGCTCGATTGCTGCCGCAGCTTCCAGCATGATCGGGGATGGAAGACGCAATCCTTCTGGTGCTGGACCACTGCAATCCCGCCATCCAAACTCAGGCTCGCCGTCGATCATCGGTCCCATCGCGTATGTGCAGCGCAGTCGATGGATCAGGTCATCGGCTACAGGGGCGCGCAGCTTGGACAGCAGGGCGGTTTTGTTTTCGTCGGTCATGCTGCAATCCTTTTCTCATTGCGGCAGCGCCGCGCAACCTCGACCAGCCACGCGGCCAGCTCGGGGGGGGTATGCTCGCGCTCTGCCTTGGTGATATGCGGGCGGTAGTCTTGGCGTTTGCGGGACTGGACAACGTGGGTTGCATCGCCCAGCACCAGCGGCACGGGCGGCATGTCTGCGGGCGCCACGCCTACGATGTAGAACCACGTCGCTTTCTCGGCCTTGTGGCCCCACCACATCTGTGGGGCGGCGAAGGTCCAGCCGCCGTACTGATCGCGGGCGCCACCAGGACGCGGCAGCATCTGGGCGGCCCATAGCGTGCTGCCGGCCGGGTGTTCCAAAACGCCGCCGAATTCCCGCACCAGGGCCACGGCCAGGCGGGCAAGGTTCATTTCATCCGGGCGGGGGTTGGCGAAGGCCCGAAGCCGGCCCCAAGCCCGGCAGGGCGGGTGCGCTACCACGGGCATGCCGCCCTGGAACGTCCTGGCGTCCCGGTCGATGTCGTAAACGTCCACGTCGGGCAACGCCTTGTAGGTGCTGTCCTGGCGAGCGAACAACACGGCAACGTCCATCACGCCTCTCCCTGCTGCGGGACCTGGGCGGCGAGGGCGGCGCGGTCCAGGCGTTCGATTTCGGCCAGGAGCAGGGCGGCGGCCTTGATGAGGTTGCGGCGAGGGTCGGCGCTCGGCTTCCACAAACTGGGCGACCAGGGACAGAAGCTGACGGGATCTCCGGGCGGATAGGCCAGCGTGAACATCGCGTAGCAACCTGCGGCCGACTCCAGCTGTCCCGTCTCGTGGTAGAGGTCGTCATGCCCAGGCGTCCAGCCCTCTGCGGTAATTTGCCGCTGGCGCTCAGCTATCACGTCGCGCACAGCTGCTGTCGGTGCGCGACCAGCCGCGAGAGCGCGGCCACGCCGGTCCGCCGAATCGTTCCGGAGATCTTCTTCCCAGCAGGAAGGGCAAAGCGTGTCCCAGGACATGCCGGAGAATGCGCCGCGGCAGATAGTGCAGTTCTTTCCGGGGGCGGAGGTCGACGTTTCGGGAGTGCCCAGGGCGGCGCCCAGGAAACTGCGGAGGGGTGCGTCTGCGGCGTCGAGGGCTTCGCGATAGCGCTGGCGTTCTTCGGGGGCCATCTTTGCGACCATGTCGTGCAAAACACGGGTGGACAGCGCGGCCAGGTCAACGTCGTCCAGGTCGTCGAGGTTTTGGGGGGCGCTCATGCGTGGGCAACCTCTGCGGTGGGGATTTCGGCCTGGCTGGCGGAAGCCGCGGCCTCTGCTTGGCGGCGCTGCTTCTCCGCCTGTTTGGCCCGGGCCGTTTCAACGGCGCCGTGGGCCTGGAACAGATCGAGCAGGGCGGCGGCCGGGATGGTGATCGTTTCGGCGGCTACGCGGCCTTCCTGGATGTCCAAGAGGGTCGCGCGCTGGTTGGCGTCTAGTCCCTGCATGAACGTGTCCACGCCGCTGATGAGCGGGGAGACGACCTTGCGGGGCAGGGCGCGGCCGTGGATGGTGCTGGCGGTGACCTTGGACTTGCCTGCGGCCTTGGCCTGGACCACCTTGCCGCTCAGGAATTGACCCGCCTGGGCACCGTATCGGCGAACCGCGTCTATCGCCACCTCGGCAGAAACTGCGCCGCTGCGCACCAGCGTTTGTACGTCTGGTTCGGCGTCGGCCAGAACGAGGTAGTTTTCGACATGGGGCCGGCTGCGGTGGACCAGGGCGGCGATTTCTTCCGTATCCAATCCCATGCCACGGAACCGCTTAAAGCCGCGAGCGGCCTCCAGAGGGCGCAGCTTCACCCCCTCGTTGCTGGTATAGATGCGCGCACGGCGTTCTATCTCGTTGCCCTGGAACCCGACGACGGCAACCCACTCGATAGGGGCGCCGCGCTGGATTGCCCGCCCAATGGCGTCATAGCGACGATGGCCGTCCACCACTTCTACGCCGGAGCCGTCCGGCAGGGCGATGACCTCGAGTGCGGGAAACGTGCCGCCAGCCAAAATGTAGGAGGCCAGGGCTTCGATACCGGTTTCGTATTCGTCATCCAGGTCGCGGAGGTTGAAACCCTCTTTCACGCGGATATCGGAATAGCGGACTTTCATTGCGTCGGCGCGTTTGATCGTGCCGTCCTTGATCATCGTCTTGAACGATGCGGGGGGAGCGTTCATGGTTTGGCCACTTTGTGATTGAGCTAAGATTCTTCCGTTGGAAGGAGGTCAGAATGGAAGACTCGAATAGCCGGTTTGGCGCGGCTATCCGCAGGGGATTGGAGCGGTTCTGCTATGAAAGCCGGTTGTGCGGGGAAACCGCTGCGGATCGGCCCGCTCAGCCGATTCACGAAATGAAAGTTGGTGTTGAGGAGGCGCGCCTCGTGGAGTGCTGGCGAGTTGCACAAGAGGAAGCCGCCCGCCAAGGTGTGGATGTCCACACGCTTCTTTTGGGACTCGGCTGTGATGCAGACGGGGAACTGCTTGAGTCGCTGGCGATGCCGCCAACACAACGTAAATAGGTGAAGAGGCGTGGTCCGCGTGGCGTCTAGCAGCGGTATCCGAGTAGCCAGCCCAGGAACTGTGGGCCGTAGAGGAAGAACGCGGCCAGCGCCAGGCTGGCGGGCCAGGCCCACAGCGGAATCTCCGCGTCGTCGCTCCAGTGGCCCTTGCCGGCGTGGTCGCGGGGAGCGATCAGGGCGCCCAGCTTGCGAGCTGCCCGCTTGATCGTGATGGGGGGACGGTGGCGTACTGGAGGCGCGCTTGCGCTCATAGTGTTCATGTCGGGTTCCAGGGATCGGCCGCGGCGTGGCGGCGGGAGAGGTAATCACCGAGGGGCGCCAGCACCAGCCGCGCGAACGCGAGCAGGCCCAGGCCCCAGGCGAGGGTTTCAGTCAAGGTCATGGGAATCTGCGCAGAGCTGCGCGGTGGTCACTTAATGGGCGGGACCGGCCACGGAGCGTTTTCAGATTGCGGTCCAGAGCATCGCCGGCACATGTGTCATTTAGAAACGGTCGTATCTTTGTGGCCGTTAATGACCCATAGTGAGTGCAGGGATACTTTTCCCTGGAAAATCTAGGACTTACATTGAAGATTGAAACTGGTATTGTGAAGTGGTTCAACAACGACAAGGGCTTCGGCTTTATCATGCCGGAGCTGGGCGGTAAGGACCTCTTCGCTCACTACTCTGAGATTCAGGGCAGCGGGCACAAATCTCTTGAAGAGAACCAGCGCGTGACGTTCGTCGCCGGCCAAGGACAGAAAGGTCCTCAGGCGACAATGATTAAACCGATTTAAGAACTGGCTGGCTTGCCTTAAGGCAAGCGGGCTGGAACCTAGCAAGTGGGGCCGAATCCTTTGAAGCAAGGGGTTCGGCCCTTTGACGTTGAACGACGACGAACTACCTGTTAATCGAATTGCCGAAATTGAGGACGTCGATTAGTTCTTCGATGAAGCGGACGAGTAGCATGAGCATTTTGGCTCCGGTAGTTGATACAACGGTGGTTTGTAGGAACGGCGATTGCTGCGGCCTTGGGACGGGCGCAAGGAAGCGTCTCTGCATGTCTTAATCGCATGCGCCATGAAGTATGTCGTGCTCACCTGTTGTGGTAGTTCGCACGCTCCTTTCAGCCATCATTCAAGTCGACCTTATGACTCACGCTGATAATCCGGGCGATCCGAAGCGCGTTCTTATTGTTGACGACAATGAAACTGCCCGCTGGATCCTCGCCGAGATTTTAAAGACCGAAGGCTACGCCATCGTTGAGGCGGGAAGCGCCGATCAGGCTCTGCTGCGCCTAGCAGAGGATGCAGACATTAGCGCGATAGTTTCGGACATAGAAATGCCCGGATCCATGAACGGCGTTGAGATGGCTGCGCTGATACTGCAGGAATCGCCCAATATGGTCATGCTTCTTACCTCTGGGCGATACCATCCATCGGTAGACGAGTTGGCTGGAAGCGCAAAGTTCCTGCTCAAACCCTGGGCGCCCCGAGAGATAATCAGAGAATTGGCGACGCTCCTGTCATTAAAATGAGGGCCGGCATGGAGTCGGTCCTCAGGAAGCTGTCTTGGGAAAGTAGAGTGTGAAAGTCGTGCCAACTTGAGGAGTGCTCACCACATCTACGTGGCCTCCCACTTGCGTGACGTATCCGAACACTTGGCTCAGTCCCAAACCGGTGCCTTTTCCAACCGGCTTCGTCGTGAAGAACGGTTCAAAAATATAGTCTTGTATCTCCGTGGGAATGCCCACGCCATTGTCCGACACGCTGACTGCCACAAAGGGCCCTTGAACCACCCGCTTCTGGCCATCTTGGTACCCCTCTACGGTTCTTACAGCGACTTTTACCGCTCCTCCGGCAGGCAAGGCGTCTCGCGCATTGACCACTAAGTTTAGCAATGCGCTTTCTAGCTGGCTCACGTCTGCAGATATGATGCAGGGCTCTTTTGGAAGCTCATATTCCAGCAGCACAGAAGAGCCCAACGCGGTCTGGAAAATCGACTTCATCCCCGCCACGCAAGCGGCTGCGTCCATGTTTGACGCCTCGAGAGGCTGGCGGCGGGCGTATGCGAGCATCTGCTTGGTCAGGTGGGAGGCGCGCTCTGCGGTATCTTTAATCGCATCGAGATATTTAAGGCGCTTATCGGCCGCCAGGTCAGGACTTCGTAGCAGTTCAGCGGCCCCGTTGATGATCGAAATAAAGTTGTTGAGGTCATGGGCCAGGCCTCCGGTAACGCGTCCGAGAGCCTCGAGCCGTTGAGCGCGGTATAACGCCAGCTGGGTCGCGTGCAATTCGGCTTGGCTGCGGTGCTTGTCCGTTATGTCGCGCGTGACCTTCGCAAACCCGATCAGCCGACCTGAGCGATCCCTTATCGGATCGATTACGACGCTGGCCCAAAATCTGGAGCCGTCCTTGCGAACTCTCCAACCCTCGGCTTCAAATCTGCCATCGCGCGAGGCAGTCGCTAATGCCCGCTGCGGTATGCCGAGATCCCGATCTTCCTTAGTGTAGAAGCGCGAGAAATGCTGCCCGACGATTTCGGACGCTTCGTAACCCTTAAAGCGTTGCGCTCCGGCATTCCAAGTTGCCACGAAACCATCAGCGTCAAGAAGGAAAATTGCGTAGTCGAGGACGGCCTCTACTAAGAGTTTGTAGCGGTATTGTTCATCTAAGAGCGCTACGCTCTCGGGGTGGACAGCCTTCCCACAATCCGGGGGCTCAACGATGCTCATCGCGACTCCAATGCGCAGTGCTGGGAGGGCCAATTATGGGGTGACCGATGTGCCATCGTAAAGAGGCGCGGGCCGAATCTGCTCCCAGTTGCGGTTTAGCCAGTTGCTGCCGGCGGGGCACCGCCTTCGGCCGCCCCATCTAGCATCGAATTCCGGTCGCGCTTAACATCTGTCGCTTATAAATCCGGCGCGATCGCGAGCGCCAGTCCGACCTCCACCCCGCGGGCATGACGGGATGCCTCTGTGCAGCGCTCAAGTTGGGGCGCGCGGCTTGGCAAACAACCTGCAGTGCGAGCCTGGTTGGACTTGGTCCACTGAGGACGCCCTGACCGACTGATGGTTCGGCATTGGGCGCCTAGCGGTTCGTTCCCAAGTTGCCTCTCTCCATCCAGACTCCCAAGCGTCCACTCGTGCGTGCCATTTTTCGATAGGCTCACCCGTGTGGTGTGGCATTTGGTCGGCGGTGAAGTAAGGACAGTCGAGAAGGGTTTTTCCGTCTCGCGCCGCCATAGCGCCGCGTCTACGAATGTCGTCATACATGGTGGGCACCTCCACCAACGGTTGGAGAAACCAGTATGCGTCGGAGGATGACATGTCGGCAATAGTCTCCGGACACCAAGGGCAAGGTGCATGCGCACCCTCCGCTCCAGCGGCGCCGTCCTCGACTGCTTGCACCGCCTCGTTTCGGTAAACGCCGGCGCGCAACGCTGATCGAAGCCCGCTTTCAGCGGGGTGGGGATGCCGGGGTTATCCTCGCCACGCCCGGCTGGGCGTTGCTTGGCTGTGGAAGCCCAAGCACACAGGGTCCGGGGGCGCGCTAGCGCCTGGTTGGTTGTCCTGTTTCGCCCGTCCTCCCTTGCGGGGGCGGGCGGCCTCGGTTGTTAAAGAGCGGTACTGCAGCAGCATCGCGGGCCGGCCTTTGGCTCTAAGCGGTGCGACTCGTGCTTCGGTGGGCAACTATAGCAACGCTACAGTTTAAAGGCAATAGCAATGCTATGGATAATTTGTAACGGACGAAAAAAAGCCCGCGCGGGGGCGGGCCGTTGATGGGAGGGCTTAGTAGGCCGGTGTGGCCCAGAGGGCTAGTAGCACCACTAAGAGCGTGATCAGAAAGCGAATCATGAACTGCTCCGGTGCCTAGGTTTTGGGCTGACCTAGTACATGGATAGTCATGATCAATTAGAGATAGTCAGGCAACAAAAAAAGCCACCCGGAGGTGGCCTTGGTTATCAAATTCCTTTCGGAAGACGGCGTTGAATCTGCGCGGGATGAATGTTGTATTCAGATACCTCCATCAATCGCGGACGCCCATCCTTATCCACATCGTACCAACCCGAGACACTAATAGTACGGCCCAGCACGCGCTTGCTCAGGTTCTCGTCGAACTTGCTTACGCAGCGTAGTGTGCCTACGCCCTCTACGCCTCTCAGCTGAAATCTGCTGGAGTCTAGGTCTATTTCTCGCACTTGGCCCACAAACGAGCCTCGCCTGCGCTCCTTCATAAAGGGTCGATGGGTTGCCTCGCGAAGAACTACTCGTTCACGCTGGCCGAGCGTTCCCGTTCGAATACTGGTGCGCGGCGCGGAGATCTCCAGCGTGTGGATTCCCTTCCGCCCCGTGGGAGCGATCTCGAATGCAGCCACCATCAAAGCGTCTCTCAAGGCCGGGTCCGGAAATGCATCCATGATCTCAGAGCTAACATCCACGTCGGTCACAAATTGAGGAATGACTTGGATGCTCTGTAACGCGGACCGAATAGACTGTACAAGCGATATATCGGACGCCTCCATGCCTGGGAGCGACACCCCGATCTCGGCCAGAGCGATGCCCATGTAAAGGCTGCCAGGAGCAATTCCCGTGAGGCGAAGATCAAGTTTGCGGGCGGCGACACGAGCGTCAGCTTCAACCAGCGGAGTCAACGATTGGGCCAACTCACGAAGGCGGCGCTCCATTCGGACGCCGAGCCAATTTACAGTGTCCAGCCGCGGGCTTTCATGGCCGGCTCCAGGGCCTTCCGCATGGAACAGAAGATCAGATTCATCTGTCAGCTTGGCAAGCTGAAAATCCTCTTCGTAGAGCTGAGTTACCTTGGTCAGGTACGGGTTGTTGGCCCAGAATTCTTCTTTGGTGACCAGGCCCGTGTCTTTGATGGCATCCCACATGGCGTTCGCTTGGCTCATCCAAGTAAGAGCCTCACCATGCACCAGATTGCGCGTGTCATTCACCATGTCGTCACCTGTACAATGCCGCGCCGCTCCTTAGCTGGCAAGCCTTTCGCAGCGCCGGTTTTGATGCCGACGTACTGGAAAAAATCCCGAAAATCATTGCCCATTCCCGCAACCATTACATAGTAGTCTACGCGCTGCTCCACATGCCATCTGTGACGGTTTGCTTGGAAGCACACGTAACACTCGCCAATCACTGCTGCTGAAACGTCAGGTGGTAGAGCGAGTACTGCTTCAATATCGCCAGGGGCCGGCTTGTCAGAGAAATAGCTCCCGGCGAGGGTCAGCGGAGGCGGTGGCAACCCTCGATGCGTGAAGGGCGAACGGATAGTAGGAAGCACACTTCGTAACCCGGCCCAGATTCCCTGCCGATGGAGGTCTTCCTGCGCCCACCTTTCCGCCTCATCAAGCGCGCATTCATGAACGCCTGCCGGGAGCAGACCACGATCATCTAACGGAGGAATCACGTCCGGCTCTCATCTGTTTGAACATGCCCAAGTCTCCAGTGGCGTTTTGTAGGACCACTTCATCACACCAGTATTAACTCGCTAATGCCGCACCCTTGTCCGGCTGTTCCGCACACAAGGCTATCGCCTATCTGCCGAGACGAGCGCCGTTGCCACCACCAGCCGAACTGACGATGTCTTTGACGGTCTTGTCCTTGTTGAACAGTACAGTCAGGTGTTGTTGCTCCTGGTTCATGCCGAAAGCCGCAGTGTAGAAGTAGAACCACTGAGCGGTGAGAAGCCCGTCTTGGTTGAAGGCTTGACTCAAGGGCGACCCAAAATCGCGCACCATGTCGTTGTAGGTGGTGACACCTGGCTGAATGGCCTGCACCTTTGCTTGGTCTATCTTCGATCCCGAGCTGGCGCATCCGGTCACTATGGCGGCGACAAACAGCAATGACATTCTCATCTCGTTACCTTAAGAAGTGAGTGCCGCGACATCGCGGCTGAACTTAGATAAAGCTGCGGTTCATCATGACCGTACCCACTGTCCGGCCTCATCGTCCCGCAGCTTCGCGCCAGCCCATACGACCTGTCCAAGCACTCGCACGGGATGGCCATTCTCCAGCGGGATGTCAACGTAGGCTGGGTTGAACGAGCGCGCGACCCAACGCCCAGTGAGTTTGTCCCGGCTCACAGTCTTGACGAGCATCTTCCCGTCATAGTTGATGGCGTACACCCCACCGCTCGCCACATCTTGCAGCGTCAGGTTCTCGTTCGGAACGACAAGCAGGGCGGCGCCGTCACGAATTACCGGCTCCATGCTGTCGCCTTTCGCATACACCACTCGCGCTTTTCCGTTGTCGGCACCTACCGCCTTGAGGAATGAGCGGCGGAACTGGATCATGCCGGTTTGGTCTTCGCTGTGGTTCTCGATGCCGTCGCCGGCGGCCAGGCGCACCTCGGCAAGCTCGGGTACTTTCTCGAACCTGTCATTTGCCGCGTGCGGCTCGCCCGGGCCGGCATTCGCGATGACACCCGCCTGCGTGCTGATTCGGATCTTCGGGTTGCGCTCGGCCTCGTAGGTCGTATTCCCGCCTTCCCAGGGAGCCGGCGGCAAGCCTGCTATTCGCATAGGGAAGGGGTCATCGGCATGGTCCATGTCGACCAGGCCGCCAGGCTTGTGAGCCCCCATAGGAATGACGTTATTCGCCGGGGCCGCGGGCGGTGGCGACACCTGAATCCCTAGCTTCATCTGGGCGATTGCGAGCGCAATGGCTCCCTCGAGCGCATTGAGCTGCGACTCGGGTAGTGCCCGCAACTGGTCCTCGGGGATCGTACGGAAGGGCCATGGTGCGGCTGGCACCGGTTCAGGTGGGACGGACTCAGAGGCCAGTGCTGCGGCCTTTTGTGCTTCCGCCGCAAGCCGCGGACTGATGTCTGCCAGCGAGCAGCCAAAACCCTCGGCGTACGCCATGGCCGCCTCTAAGTTGAGTGGACGCCTACCCGTGATGTGCTGGTAGATCATCGCCTGACCACCCTTCACTTGGTGATCGCGAGCGAAAGCCGCGCGATTCACGCCATCAAAGCGCGCGCGCAGGGCAGAGGCTTCCTCTTCAATCGTCCAAAATTTCATATAGCGATGCTATTCAAATAAATCTATAGCATGGCTTGCGAGCAATCTGTAGCAACGCTATAGTTGAAGCCATGGATCTGAACAATTACCTCAGTCGGGATGGGTCGATCAGCGCAGCGGCGCTAGCTCGATGCGTGGGCGTATCCCCAGCGCTCGTTTATCAGTGGCGCACAGGACGCCGGCCTGTGCCGGTCGAGCACTGCGCGTCCATTGAGCAAGCCACTGAAGGTGCCGTCACGAGGCGAGACCTTCGCCCCATCGACTGCAACCGAATCTGGCCCGAGTTGGCCGAAGAGGCGAGCGCGGCATGACATCAATGCATTGCATCTCGCGTACCCATTTTCAGGAGAGAGCGCATGGATAGCGCGACGACGCCGACCCAGCCGGCACCGCAGCCGACGGCACCGGCAAAGCCGGCCGACAAGGTCCAGATCGGGCCGCTGGACGTGTAGGTCGCAAATCGTTTTTCCATGCAGCGCATCGTACGACCGCTGCTCAGCAATAAATACGTTCAGGAAATTCACATATGAACATCACCACTGCGGCCGACTTGACGGTGCATGACTATAAGGGCGGCAGCGAGGCTTTGGGGGCGGTTGTCGGCATGTCGCCGGCCGTGCTGCGCAACAAGGTCAACCCCAACAACACCACGCATCATCTGACGCTGGCTGAGGCCGACCGCATTGTGCGGATGACGGGGGATGTGCGCATCCTGGCCGCGTTCGCGCACGGCAACGGCTATCTGCTGGTCAAGGCGCCCGAGTCTTGCGGCGAGAGCGACATGTCAGTGCTGGAGCAGGTCGCGGCGTTGATGATCGCGCATGGCAGGTTCGGTCATGAGGTGTATGACGCCCTGGCTGATGGCGGTGTTGACCAGCAGGAAATGCAGCGCGTGGATGCTGCGGGCCGCGCCCTGATGGAAGCGGTCGCAGGCGTCGCGCGCCGGCTTAGCGGGATGGCCGAGCAATGATTCAGCGCGGAACTTCCGGTGTACCCGTGCGGCTGCGCGTGCCGTCCACGGAGCGCAAGGGGGCGGCGCTGTCGCGCGCGGCTGCAATGATGTGCAACAGCGCGAACTTCCAGCGTTGGGTTGTCGCACGCGTGGGTGCCGCCCCCGAAGGCGTGAGCGCCAGTCAGCACGCGGCGCAGTTCGTCCGGAGCGCATGCGGGATTACAAGCCGGGCGCAGTTGGACCACGACGCCGAGGCTGCAGCCCTGTTCCATGAGGCGGTGCGCCAGCCATTCGTGAAGTGGAGCGGCATCTATGGCTGACTGCCTACATATGTTTCGCGGCTACCAGGTGCCATCTGAAACGGTGGAGCAGGTCCGTCAGGCAATTCTTGATACGCGGGGCCGTGTTGACGTGGCTGCATTGCGGGCCATCGTGCAGCCTGCCATGAAGGCCGTGGACCCGTGGTCCAGCACGTCCCGGGAAGTCGCTGCGGCATGCGCGGTCGATTCGATCGTTTTCGACGCAGCACGTGCCGGCCTGGTTAAGCGTCGCGTGAACGCGTGGAAGTTCCCGGCATGGTATCGGGTCAAGAAGCAGACGGGGGCGGTATGTCGCTGACGCGCAAGGCCCCATTGAGGCAAAAGACGCCGCTGAAGCGTGGTGCGCCGATGATGCGCGCAACGCCGATGCCGCCGCCACGTGCCGCCATGAAGGCACGCAAGAAGGGCAAGAAGCCGCCCAAGACCGTGTATCGCAATCAGGCTCTGCTGGACCTTGCCAAAGGCGAGGAATGCTTGCTGCGCGTGCCCAGGTACTGCCAGGGCGGCACGGATACCACGGTGGCTTGCCATTCCAACCTGCTGCGCGACGGCAAGGGGAAGGGAATCAAGGCGCACGACTGGGCCATTGCATTTGGCTGCGGCCCTTGCCACTGGTTCATAGACCAATCACCAGCACCGCTGGAACAGAAGCTCACCTATTTCATCCCCGGCTTGCGCCTTACGCGCTTGCGAATCATCGCCATGGGCAAATGGCCCGAAGAGGCGGAGCGCGGGTATCAACTTTCGTATGGAGAACGGTCATGAGCGTTCAGGGCATGACATGGGCGCTTGCGCAGAGGATCGTGAAAGATCCCACCGCGCGCCACGTATTGCTGTGCTTGGCGAACTACGCCGGGCCGAAAGGTGAGGGGGCATTTCCCTCTGTGGCGACGCTGGCCGAGGATACCGGGCTGTCGAGCCGCACGGTGCAGAACAAGCTGCGCGAATTGGAGGCCTTGCAGATCATCCAGCGCGGCAATCAGGATCTAGTGGCGGCCTACATCCGACGCGCGGATCAGCGGCCAGTTTGCTACGACATGGATCTGTCACGGGGCGCACCTGCTTCACCCCGCGTGGAACATTCCGCCGATCAACAACGGGGCGAACCTGCTGCACCCCGTAACGAACGGGGTGAATCTGACGACACGACGGGGTGCAGCTCACGACACGACGGGGTGAATCTGACGACGTCACGGGGTGAACGTGCTGCACCCGATCCGTCATTGAACCATCAAGGAACCATCAATAAACCCAAAGGCGCGCGCAAGCGCTCGCCGGGATTCGATCCGCTGACCGTGGAACTTCCCGTGTGGCTGGACGCGGAACTGTGGGGGCGCTGGGTCCGTCACCGTGTGCAGCTTCGCAAGCCGCTGACCGAAGAGGCCGCGCGGCAGCAGGTCAGGGACTTGGCGAACTTCCGCCAGCAAGGCCACAAGCCCGAGGCTGTCATCGAACACGCCATCGGCAAGAGCTGGCAAGGCCTGTTCGCTCCCAGCGGCACCGCAGCCAGCGGCGCACCGCGCCCCGGCAAGTTCAACCCGACCGACTACGTGAACCGCAATCGCACCCATGGAGGCCCCGACTATGACGACGGTCGCACAATCGACGAATGAGCGCTGCGGCTGGTCCGTGCCGCTGGCGAAGCTGGAAGGCATTTCCCTCATCGACCACCTGTGGAATCGCCTCTCTGGCACGTACGGGGGGCGCTGGCTGAAGGACTTCCCGGACATGCTGAGCATCGAGAACTGGAAGACGGCATGGGCCGAGGCGCTGGACGATGATCGCGTGACGCCGCAGGAAGTGGCCGAAGGGCTGCGCACCTGCCGCCGCATGTTCCCCGACTGGCCGCCCGCGGTGGGCGAGTTCATCCGGGCATGCCGCCCGGGTCTGATTCCTGAGAACGCCTTTCACGACGCCGTTGCTGGGATGACCGCGCGCCGTCGTGGCGAAATGGGGCAGTGGACTCATCCGGCGGTGTACTGGGCTGCTGTCCGCGTAGGATCGCATGACCTTCTGAATTGCGGCTACTCGGTCATGCAGTCCCGCTGGGAGCGGGCGCTTTCGGAGGAACTGAGCCGCAGCGAATGGGCTGCGATCCCCGCGCCGTCCGTTGCGCTGCCTGCTCCGGGCGCTACGCAGACCACGCCCGAAGAAGCGGCGAAGGCACTGAAGGCGATGGGGGCGGGCGCGATCCTGAACGATTCTGGCCGCGATCCGCGACGCTGGGCAAAACGCATCCTGGCCGAAGCACAGCGGAAGGGCGGCCGCGTGCCATCCCTGGCGGTGCTTGGCATGGCCCAGGCGGCTGTGGGTGTGCCGATGGACGCCGGGGACGCGGCATGAGTGCGATGCAACGGAACAAGGGCGCGGCCTTTGAACGCAAGGTGGCGATCCTGCTGACGGAGGCGACCGGCACGACCTGGCGCCGTCGCGTGCGCAACCAGGCCGGCGACAGCGACGTGGTGGCCGATGAGCCTGCCTTTGCCCGTATCAGCGTCGAATGCAAGCACGCAAACGTGCTTTGCCTCCCCGCCTGGTGGCGTCAGGCCATGGAGCAGGCGGGGGAGGCGGGCGTGCCGGTGCTGATCTACAGGCAGACGGGGGCGCGCGGCGAGGCCGTGATGGTAGACGCGCATGACGTGAACCCCAAGATTTTTCCCGTTCGGGGACGGCACACCGTCACCCTGGGATGGGAAGCAGCTATGCAATGGATGCGGGAAATGCTGCCCGCGAAAGTGACTTATTCCCCGGGAATTATCTGATGACTACCTTGACACTCTCTCGCATGCCTTCCACGCCTATCGTTGAAGAGCACTCGGGCCGGCTGTTCAAAACTGCGCATGCCGCGCTGACCTTCGCCTACAACCATACGGATCAGGTGTACGACAAACCCATGATGGCCCGTATGGCCGAGGCCGATAGCGGTGCCTCTGGTAAGGGGCTAGGCGGCACCGACGGCGCGGGGCAGGCGGCATACATCTTCGGTGCGCTGGAAAAGCTGCCCCGCCTCTACCGTGCAATTCTCGTTGCGCGCTTCGCGCCCCGGTCGGATCGCTGCAAGTGCTGCCAGGGCACAGTAGACCGTCATGATTGGCTCGCAGCGGTGCGTGAGATCTCCGACGCGGCGGCGTGCGATGCGTTGTCAGCGCACCCTACGCCTCGCGTCCTTCGGGACGCTATCGTGGCGCGCTACTTCGGCAAGGACGTAAAGCTGTCCGCGGCGGCGGAACGCGCGAACGTCAGCGCGGCGACGGCTACCAATCACAACGGCAAGATCAAGCTGTGGCTCTATGGCACGCGGACAACGAAGCAGAAGGGGGGCGAGCGGGGCGCGGGTCAGAAGGGCGTCGAAGCGTTGGCGATGGAGTACGCAGCCGACCTGCTGTCTGCAAAGGGGCTGTGCGACTGAACTTCTTGCAGGGTTAAATTTTCTCTGCTAAAGTTCTCCCCGTTTAGTCACTTTGAATAAGTGCGTACGCTGAAACCCGCCACGCGAAAGCCGGCGGGTTTTGCTTCTTTTATGCCCGCCTTCGCTTCTGCGCGGCATCAGCCAACACCAGCAGAGTCTTTAGTCGGGAGTGCGTTGCACAATCCAACCGAGCCCCAGGCCCTTCGGCCGACGTAAGGAAAATAAGCTCAGCAGATTCGCTGTGATCGAGACCGACAATCGTCTCGCGACCATAGGCGTCAATCGTGAGCAGATCGTGAATTACAAAGAACTCGCGATAGTTGTCCGGAATTTCGAGCACGATGACCTGCCTCCAACTCGGTTTAAAGCCGCATGGGGATCGCTGACACGCGTGAGGTCAGTTGCCCTCGCATTTATTTCCGTGCCTGATCTGAGGGCGATTAAGCCCCGCAGGCCCGGATTCTGCTTTGTCCCTACTGCAAGATTCGAGCGAGGAGGCCGCGCGCCGTCCTGGGCGGAGGCATCCTAGCGGGCGGAACTGATCGAGGTCACGTCGAAGGAATCGATAAGCTGCTCGTCTAGTATCGAGGCTTGGCCTTGATCCAAAATGAAAATGGTCACGTTCGGTCTTTCGTCCGGTGGCAAATCGGCCAACGGCAAGTGTTCGACGCGCATCACTACAGCACCCGATGCGCCGACAAGTTTGCCCACATGAGTACGAACTACGCGGCAGATTTTGCCCTGTGACGGTTCCTTCATGACCTTGCTCCTTGGTTTCGCCTCCTTCGCGCGGGCGACGACACAGGTTGGGCAAGTAGTGTGCCTGCCAGACGCGGTAGTTCACCCTACGCATCTTTTTCTGGCGACATAGTCATGGGTCACAGGGGGGCTACCGGCTCCCGAGCTTAAGCCGTGCTCAATTCCAGGTGCTTCAGTTCAATGGTGTCAGGTCCGGCAAACGGCATTCGATCGCGAGAACTACAGCCCCGTCCGGCAATCGGTAGCTATTATCTCCAAGCCACGTGACGGGCTGACCGTCGCGCAAGCAGTAGTAGTAATTCGCCCAAGCTCCGTCGTGGTTGGGCGCTGCCCTGTAGCGGCGCTGGATGATATACGTAATCCCGTTAGCGTCTACCGCCACTAGTTCAGTGGCGCTTTTGGTGTGGTCAAGTGGCATGACGCGGCCTCCATCCGAACGGTATTGTTCATCTCGTGCGCTTACGGACCCACCATCCGTGGTGCCGAGCTGCGCACTTAACCCGCATAGTGATAGTTGTCTGGGGTCCAAGGATCTTCAATCACAACGGTTGCTTTCTGGGACGATACGAAGGCTTGAGCGGTGAGGACTGGCTTCTGCGCCGGTAGTCCAGTGCGGTTCCGCGAAAAATGTTCCTCGGCAATCTGGTGCAGACTTGTGACGAGCTGATTGATAAAGGGGAAGGGCATTTAGGTTCCACGGTGTCTGCAGCGGACGAAGTCCGGCAGTGTTTACAGCAATCCAACCGTGGGCATCTGCCTCGAGTTGTTGTGACCAACGCCACCCCCTCACAGTACGCTCAGCACCGCTGATAACCTAAGCCTCAATTGAAACAGACTAACCCACCGTCAATCGCGGGCTTCACCCTTGTTCGACCGCGCGCTTGCAAAAATGCATTCGAATAGAGTGCTCAGGTGAGCGGGTTTCGCAAGCCAAGCATCCACGCCTTCTGGTAGCAAGCCGGGCTCGCCGTCCGGGACGCTTCCGCTAAAGATGATTATGCGGGCGGGTATTTCAGGGCAGGCCGCCTTCAACTGCATGGCCAAGTCAAGTCCAGAGACGCCTGATAGTTTGACATCCAAGAGAATTGCGTTGGGGGCGAATTCGCGCGCGATGCGTAGAGCGCCCGCGCCATCGCAGGCAATCTGGACTGTAACTTCCGAGTCCATCTTCAAACACTCAGCTGTCAACTGGGCAGAAGCTCTGTCGTCGTCAACGATAAGGATGCGCATTGCCTAGTCTCCTTGCCCGCGCGCCGCGATCAAAAGGCTGACAGCCCCGAACGCCGAGCTGCTCCGGGGGGCTCCTTATCGTACTACTCCACCTTCTCGCTATCGAGGGCCGCACGCTGGGCATGGCGTGCGGGGATAGGGGCATCGCCGCCGGGCGGTGTGCAGTGGATAGCACCCGGCAAGATCACACAGGGAATCGGCATGAAGCTCACGACACTCAAGCCGCGCCTTGCAATGGCCGGCTCCAGGTTGGCCGTTGCGCCGACGCCCAGCGCCAAGCGCATGACGGGCCGCAAGCTGCAAGACCGCCGGTTGCGCGTCTGGTCCGCTGACCCGCATTGTGCCCACTGCGGAATGGTGACCGCGTACCCGGAAGGGTTCGAGCTGGACCACGAGGTCAGCCTGCACGATGGAGGCGCGGACACAGACGAGAACTCGCAAGTTCTGTGCGTCTCGCGTGATGCGCACGGGCGCAAGGTCGGATGCCACGACGCCAAGACACGGCAGGACATGGGATACAGGAGTCGGACGTAATGGCACAGATCACGGTCAAGCGTTTCCTCCGCGTCGCGTGGTGGGTGCGCTGGTACTTGGCGGGCGTCGCCATCGCGGCACGCCTGACCGGCGCAACGCCGGACATGACCAAGGTGGAACGGTGGGTCAGGCGTGGCCTGTCCATCCACGCCAGCAGGAAGCCGTAGCGCGCCTCAGCATCGAGGTGGACCCGAGGCCCGCCTGGTCAATCGTAACGTCCTGTGGGGCGTCTGCGCGGCTCCCTGAGCCATCGGCAGACGGGCGGCGGCCGGTGGTCGGCCGACAGGCAGGGGGGGCGGGTCGAAAGTCTAGGGCGGCTCGACACTGGAAACCACCTGTTCCCTCACGCGCGGAAAATTTCCCCATTTTGGAAAATTGTTAACCCTTTTTTGTTAACCAAAACCTATGGCATTAACCGACAAAAAGCGCCGATTCGTTGACGCGCTGCTGTCGGGTCTATCCGGTGCGAAAGCCGCTATCCATGCGGGTTACAGCGAAAACGGGGCGGCCCAAGCAGCCGCCCGACTGATGCGTGACAAGCATGTACTGGCAGCGCTTGGGCGCAGCGCCCAAGTTAACAAATCGGTTAACAAAAAAGCGGTTAACAAAACGGCCACGCAGGCTGAGCCGGCACCGCCGGATGGCGGATCGCAAGGCCCTGCTACCGGCTCTGATCCTATGGACGAGATCGGCCTGAAAGCTCTCGGGCTTACCTCGGACCCACGGGCGGTGCTCGTGGCCATCATGAACGACGTGGGTGAAGAACCGAAGCTTCGGCTGGAGGCGGCCAAAGCGCTGATGCCTTTCACGCACGGAAAAATTGCCGAGCAGGGCAAGAAAGGCGCAAAGCAAGAAGCAGCCAATAAAGCCGCAAGTGGCGGGCGATTCGCTCCGCCACCGCCTCCGACCCATCTGCGTGTTGTTGGGAAGGGCTAAGCCATGTCTTGGACTACCGCCTGCCCGGATTGGGCGGCGCGCCTGCGAGCGCGCCAGTCAATTATTCCACCGCCCATCTTCGCTGACCAAGCCGAATACGCCTTGGAGATATTTAAGCAACTGCGTGTGGTGGACCTGCCCGGCAAACCGAATTTCGGGGAGTGCAGCGAGGATTGGGTATTTGACTTCGTGCGTGCCATCTTTGGAGGATATGAGGCGGCCACGGGGAAGCAGTTGATCCGCGAATACGGGCTGCTGATCAGCAAGAAGAACACGAAATCGACTATTGCCGCCGGCATCATGCTGACGGCGTTGGTCATGTGCTGGCGCGAAGAAGAGGAGCACTTGATTCTGGCGCCAACCAAGGAAGTAGCAGACAACAGCTTCAAGCCGGCTGCCGCAATGATCCGGGCTGACGAAGAACTGTCGGACATGTTCCACGTCCAGGATCATGTGCGCACCATTACCCATCGCGTAACGCGCAACAGCCTGAAGGTTGTTGCCGCGGATACCGACACGGTATCGGGCAAGAAATCCGGCCGGGTCTTGGTGGACGAGCTGTGGCTATTCGGCAAGCGTGCGAACGCTGCGGCGATGTTCATGGAGGCTTTGGGCGGCCAGGTCTCCCGCGATGAGGGATGGGTGATCTACCTGACCACGCAGAGCGATGATCCGCCGGCCGGGGTGTTCAAGGAAAAGCTCGACTACTGGCGTGACGTGCGCGACGGCAAGGTTGAAGACGGGAAGACCCTGGGCATTCTGTACGAATTCCCCGATGAAATGGTCGAGGCGAAGGCCTACCTGCTGCCCGAAAACTTCTACATCACCAACCCGAACCTTGGCCGCTCCGTCAGCGCGGAATGGCTGGCCGACGAGCTTAAGAAGCACATTGTCAAGCGCGATGGGTCAAGCCAGAAGTTTCTGGCGAAGCACCTGAACGTGCAAATCGGCCTGAACTTGCGGTCAGACCGTTGGGCTGGTGCCGACTTCTGGCAAGCGCAAGGCGATCCAACGTTAGCCGACCTAGACGCGTTCTTGGACCGCTGCGAAGTGGTCGTGGTCGGCATAGACGGAGGCGGCCTGGATGACTTGCTGGGGCTTGCCCTGATGGGGCGGGAGATTGAAACCCGCCGTTGGTTGCATTGGGGGCGCGCCTGGGCGCACAAGATTGTCCTGGAACGCAGGGCAGAAATTGCGCCTGCTTTGCTCGACTTCGATAAACAGGGCGACCTGACTATTGTGGACCGGCCGGGCGATGACGTGGTTGAGGTGGCTGACATCGTCTGCCAGGTCCGTGATCGCGGGCTGTTGCCAGAGAAGCTGTCCATCGGCGTGGACGGTTCAGGCATCGGTGACATTGTTGACGAGCTAACCAGTCCTGGGCGCGGATTCACCCTGGAGGAAATCACTGCTATTTCACAGGGATGGCGCCTGAATGGCGCGATCAAGACCACGGAGCGCAAAGTTGCCGGGCAAGAGATGCTGCACGGGGGGCGGCCGTTAATGGCTTGGTGTGTCGGCAATGCAAAGACGGTACCGCAGGGGAACGCAATCGCCATCAACAAGCAGGTTTCGGGCACCGCAAAAATCGACCCGCTCATGGCGCTCTTTGACGCCGTTTTCCTGTTGTCGCTCAACCCGGAGGCCTCCGGCCGCTCGGTGTACGAATCCCGCGGCATTCGATCTATTTGAGAGAACCCATGAAACTACTGGACCGCTTTCTGGGCAGCACGGCCAATGAGTCTGCACCTGAGGCTGGCCCGAGGCTTGAACCCACCATAGCGCTCGAACGCGCGCAGGCTTCGCAGCAGCCCAGGGGGCAGGCTTTCCGAGGCTTGGATGATCCGGCGCTGCTGGAATACATCCGAACCGGCGACTACAGCAGCCGGGTGGAATCGCTGCGGAACATGGCCGCACTGCGGTGCGTGTCGCTGATCGTCACTTCACTTGGCATGCTGCCGCTCAACTTGATCCGAAACGACGCATCCAAGGCGGCCGCGAAGGGCCACCCTGGGTATCGGCTGATGAAGCTCAAGCCGAACGGGTGGCAAACGCCATTCGAATTCAAAAGCATGATGCAGCTGCATGTCTTACAGCAGGGCAATGCGTATGCCAGGGTTATCTGGTCGGCTGGCAGGCCTATCGCATTGGTGCCGATGGCGCTCGGGTCCGTCAAGGCCGAGCTTGTTGGATGGGAGATGCGTTACACGTACACCCGGCCGGATGGTCAGCAGGTGAAGCTATCCCAGAAGGAAGTGTTCCACCTGCGGGACATCACTATTGATGGGGTGGAAGGGCTGGGGCGCATGAAGCTCGCACGCGATGCCATCGCTCTGGCGCGCGACGCGGAACGCGCCGCTGGCCGCGTATTCCGGACGGGCAACCTGGCGGGGGGAGCCGTGGAGGTGCCCAAGGCGCTATCGGATACAGCCTATGAGCGGATGCGCAATTCCCTGGACACGGATTTTGCAGGAGCTGAGAACGTCGAGCGCTGGATGTTGTTGGAAGAAGGCGCCAAGGCAAACAAGTTCAAGGTGACCGCAGCCGAAGCGCAGCACATCGAGAACCGCAACGCCCAGATTGAAGAGGTAGCGCGCGCCTTCGGCGTGCCGCGGCCCCTCTTGATGATGGACGACACCAGTTGGGGGTCGGGCATCGAGCAGTTGGGCATCTTCTTCGTGCAGTACGGGCTGCAGTTCTGGTTCACGGCATGGGAACAGGCGGCGATGCGCACCTTCCTGACTGACGAGGAACTGGACGAGCTGGCCTACAAGTTCAACGAGCGGGCTCTAATGCGCGGCACATTGAAGGACCAAGCGGACTATTTTGCCAAGGCGTCCGGCGCTGGCGGCCATGCCCCGTGGATGTGGCAGAACGAGATCCGCGACCTGTCAGACCTACCCGCGAGCGATGACCCGCAGGCAAACAAGCTACGCGATCCCATTACCCAAAAAGGAAAATCCAATGAGCCTGCTGCAACTGCCTGAGATCAAGGCGGACGCCCGCCTGGGTGCCGCCGACTTCGATCTGCGGCCGGACGCGCTGGAGCGGTGGGCGCCCCAAGTGCGCGCCGCCGGCACGGACGAAGACGCCACCATTTCGATCTACGACGCCATCGGGGACACCTGGGACGGCAGCGGCGTGACTGTGAAGCGGATTCAAGCCGCGCTGCGCTCCGTCGGCGGCCGTGACGTGACGGTGAACGTGAATTCACCTGGCGGCAACTTCTTCGAGGGGGTTGCGATCTACAACGCTCTGCGCGAGCACAAGGCCAAAGTCACCATCAAGGTCCTGGGCTTGGCGGCATCTGCAGCGTCCGTCATCGCCATGGCGGGCGACGAGATCCTAATGGGTCAAGGATCTTTCCTGATGATCCACAACGCGTGGGCGGTCGCAATCGGCAATCGCCATGACCTGGTTGAAGCGGCGGCGAAGTTGGAGCCGTTCGACGATGCGATGGCGCAGGTCTACGCCGCCCGAACCGGACTGACTCCGAAGCAGGCGGCGACCCTGATGGACAAGGAAACGTGGATCGGCGCTGACCAGGCTGTGGAAGATGGGTTCGCCACTGGCCTCTTGGACGACGCCGCCGTCACCCAAGCGCCGCAGGCTAGCGTCGAGCGGCGTGCGCTGGCACAAGTGGAGGCCGCCATGGCGCGTGCCGGCTACAGCCGGACGTCCAGGCGCGACACCTTCAAAGCACTTTTTTCCGGCAAGCCGAGCGCTGCCACAACCACCATGCCGTGCGCTGGTGGCGACGTAGCAGCCCTGCTGCAAACCACACTTTCAACCCTGCGAGGTTAAACATGAAGCAACAATCGAATGCCCGCGTACCCCGCGGGCTGGTCTCCGTTCGCGCCGACGCCGGCAGCCCGGGTGAGGTGAAGGGCCTCATCGAGCAGCTGAACCAAGCGTTCGCCACGTTCAAGGACGAACACTCCAAGCAGCTCGACGAGGTCAAGAAGGGAACGCATGATGCGCTCCAGGCCTTCAAGGTCGAAAAGATCAACGCGGACATCTCCCGGCTTCAATCGGCCATCGACGACGCCAACATGAAGATTGCGTCGGCGCAGATGGGCGACGGCACCGGCCATCGCCCGCTGGACTCGGAATACAGCAACGCCTTCAACGCGCACTTCAAGAAGGGCGACGTGCAGGCCGCGCTGAACAAGGGCGCCGCAGATGAGGGCGGTTATCTGGCCCCCGTGGAGTGGGATCGCACCATCACCGACAAATTGGTGCTGGTGTCGCCGATGCGCCAGTTGGCGCACGTTCAGCCGGTGTCCGGGGCGGGCCATTCCAAGCTGTTCAACATGGGCGGCACCGCGTCTGGCTGGGTTGGCGAAACCACGGCACGGCCGCAAACTGGCGCGGGTACATTCGCATCGCTGGGCTTCGGCTGGGGAGAAATCTACGCAAACCCCGCCGCGACGCAACAGATCCTCGACGATTCGGCGATCAATCTGGAATCGTGGTTGGCAGGCGAAGTCGAAACCGAGTTTGCCAAGCAAGAAGGCTTGGCGTTTGTCTCGGGTGATGGGGCCAACAAGCCCTTCGGCATCCTGACCTATGTGACTGGCGGGGCGAACGCCGCAAAGCATCCGTTCGGCGCAATCAAGGCGGTTAACAGCGGGGCGGCGGCGGCGATTACCTCTGATGGTTTGATCGACCTGATCTACGACCTGCCGTCGGCGTTCACCGGCAATGCGCGGTTCAGTATGAACCGCAAGACGCAGGGAGCCATCCGTAAGCTCAAGGACGGCCAGGGCAATTACTTGTGGCAGCCGTCGTATGTGGCCGGCCAGCCGGCAACGCTGAGCGGTTTCCCGATCACCGAGGTCCCTGATATGCCGGACGTCGCTGCCAACGCCATTTCGGTGTTGTTTGGCGACTTCAAGCGCACCTATACCGTCTATGACCGCGTGGGAGTGCGGGTGCTGCGGGATCCCTACACGGCGAAGCCGTATGTGCTGTTCTACACGACCAAGCGCGTGGGGGGCGGCGTTCACAACCCGGAACCGATGCGCGCTCTGAAGATCGCCGCGGCAGCCTAACGCGGTTGGGACAGGGGCAGCACGCCCCTGTCCCAATCGAACAGGAGCATTCAAATGGTCAAACTGATCAAAGATTTTCGCGGCGTGCCGAATGGTGCGATTTACCCGGCGCACTACAAGGCCGGTGACGAGTGCCCCCCGGAGCTGGTGGCCGGCGCGTCGGAGCTGGGTGCGGTGGAGTCAACGCCGACCGAGAACGCGGAAAAACTCGACCTCTTTGCAAAGCTGGACGCGGCAGAAATCAAGTATGACAAGCGCTGGGGTGTCGAGAAGCTGGCGTCCGCCTTGGCCGAAGGCAAGAAGGACTGAGCATGCCGCTGCTGACGCCTGAAGAGTGCATTGCTCATTGCAACGCCGACCCGTCGGACGTGCCATTGCTGGCCGACTTGCTCGCCGCTGCCGAAAGCGCAGTCGCTGGCCATCTCAACAGGGCATTCTTCTCGGCTCAGTCCGACCTCATCGCGGCACAGGACGCGCTGCCGCAGGCAGCCGGAGATGCGCAGGAGGCATATGAGGCTGCCATGACCGCCGCGGCTGAACTGGGCAACCCGGCTGCGCGCCAAATGGCAACTGCACTTGCGACGGAGCGGTTGAAGGAAGCCAAGATAGGCTTTCAGCGCGTGCTGTTCGGCATGGTGGCGACACCTCGTGTCAGGGCGGCGGTGCGGCTGACGCTCGGCAACCTGTATGCCAACCGCGAAGAGGTGGTTGTCGGTGCAAGCGCCGCTCGGCTTCCCCAAGGGGTGCCGGAACTCCTGCGCGCTGATAGGCGGGAGATGATGCCATGAGGGCCGGGACGCTGCGCACCAGGATTCGGATCGAACGGCGGGAAGATTGGCAGGACGACGCGGGGCAGCCGAACGGACCCTGGGTGGAAGTTGCAACAGTACCGGCAGATCCTCGCGGTCAGAACGGTATGGGCGCCATTACCCGCAATCAGGAAAACATTGGCGCGTCCATCAACGCATACAGTTTCCGGATCCGGTTCCGCCGCGGCATCGACCAGGGGATGCGCGTCCTGGAGCTGTACGACGGGCAACCGGTGGGCGAACCCTTTGAAATCAAAAACGTGCGGATGGACCTTGGGCGACGGCAGTGGACGGACTTGATCTGCGAGCAGGGGGGCAGCGATGGCTAAGGGGCTACAGGCGACGTTTGATACGTCGGGCTGGTCTGCGAGCTTGGAACGGCTGTTAGGACCCGCGCGGGTCAGCCTGGCGCGCTCCATGGCCGTTGCTGGCGGCGAGGTGCTGCGGGATGAGGCCAAAGCGCGGGTGAATACTCACAACGGCGTTTTGGGCGCCGCCATCTACCTTGCTTTCCGGGAACGGTACTCGACGGATCAAGAAGTCCAGTACGCCGTCACCTGGAACAAGCGTAAGGCGCCTCACGGCCACCTAGTGGAGTTTGGGCACTGGCAGATCTATCCGGTGATCAAGAAGCCCGACGGAACCTATGTGACCGACAAGCGCCGCAAGCTTGCGACCCCGAAATGGGTGCCCGCCTATCCGTTCTTGCGGCCTGCTTACGAGGCCGCCTCGGCTCGCGCACAGGCGGCAATGATTCAGCGCGGCCGGCAACGGCTACCGGATCTTTTGGCAGGACAGGAGGTGCGCGATGTCACTTGAAGCCCAATTGCTCGCAGTGCTGGGGCCGTTGGTCGGCGGGCGTGCCTATCCAGATGTCACCCCGGACAAGCCTGTGTTTCCGTTGATCGTCTACCAAGGCTCCGGCGGGCAAGACCAGTGGTACGTGGGGCGAAAACGCCGCGAGAAGCGGCACCAGCGCGTGCAGCTGTTCGTGTGGGCCGCCACGCGGGCGCAGGCAAGTGACATCGCGGACCAGGTCGGCACCGCCTTGTGTGAAAGCGACTTTCCTGCTGTCGAGCCGTATGGCTCGCCCACCAGCCTCTACGAAGAGGCCATCAAGAAGTACGGCACCCGCCAGGACTTCGGTATCTGGTTCCTTCCCTCCTGACTTTCCCCCGCTTTTACATCGAACCCGGCCGCGCGCCGGGTTTTTTCATTTGAGGAACACAAATGGCTTCCATCTTCATCAACGGGTCGCAATTCCGGGTTTCGAAAACGATTGCCCTGGCTGTGGCGATTTCTTCGATTGCGAACGGCGTCGATCCGCTCGCGTCTACCGTCACCCCGCCGGAGGACGGTGACATTCTGGTCATCGATTCCGGCTGGGCCGCCTTGACCGAGGCTGTTTACCGCGCCACTGGCGCCACTGCGGACGGCTTCAAGCTGGAGGGTGCGGACACAACGGACCTGCGGTTGCACCCCGCAGGCAGCGGGGCGGGCGCTTACCAGGCGGTCACCGATTGGTTCAGCTTGGACCAGATCACGGACGTGCAGATCACCGGTGGTGAGCAGCAATACCACCAGTTCCAGTACGTGGAGGATCCGACCGGAAAGCAACGGCAGAAGCCGACGGTCAAGAGCCCGACAGTGCTTACCTACACGCTCGACTACGACCTCAATAAGGCGTGGTATGCGGCGCTCATCAAGCTGGACCGCTTGCGCGCCCCGGTGGTGCTGGAAACGAAGTATCCGGATGGCGCCATCACCTATTACTACGGCTATCCGTCCTTCAACAAGAATCCGACCGGCGGCCAGAACGTGAACCTGCAGAACACGTTCACGCTGTCGCTTATTGCTGATCCTGTCACTTACGAGGGCGCGTAATGACGTTCCAGATCAAAGCCAACCCGACTATCGACGCGAAGGTGACGATTGTGGGCCAGGGGCGCCAGCAAGAACTGAACGTGACTTTTCGCCATAAGACGGGCAAAGAGTATGACGCGTTGATGAAGAAGCTGGCGGCCGACAAGATTTCGACCGCCGACTTGCTGCTCGTGCTGATCGAGAAATGGGATGCGGACATGCCCGTTAGCAAGGAGGCATTCGACTTGCTTTGCGAGCATCAGCCCGGTGCCGATCTCGCCATCGCGAGCGCCTTCAACGATGCGATTCGGGTCGAGCGCAAAAAAAACTGACTGAGGCTGTGGCGGCGTTCCTGTGGGAGCCGCCATCAGCCGCGACCTTAGCAAAAGCCGGTTTGAAGCCCCGCTACTTCCAAAGGCCCACGGTCGAGCTGTGGCAGGAGCACGTGCCTGCATTCAACCTGTTTACCCGGAACTACACGCAGTGGCGCGTAGGGACGGGAGGGCCGATAGGCCTGGACTACGGGGTCCTGTTTCACGACCTGGACCGTCAAGAGCTTTCCAGGGCCGAACAGCAGGAAATCATGGACGACGTTCGGATCATCGAGCGGGCGGCCCTGGAAATTTTCCATAAGAGTTGAACATGGCACAGGAAAGCATTGGCACCGCGCGCCTAGACATCGTCGTCGATACCTCGCAGTTTGACACTGCGGTTGCTTCGGCCAAGCGTAGTACCTCCGACATGGCGCAGTCGGCTCAAGCTGACTATGCCAAGTTGACGGCTGCGGAGCGACGGCGCGTTGATTCGCTGATCCATCAGGCCAACACCATTGGCATGACCCGCAAGGAGCAGATCCTTTATAACGCGGCGCTGCGGGGCGTTCCGACCTCGATCCTGGATGAGATCAAGACCAAGCTTGCCGCGACCGGCACCGCTGCGGTTGGTGCGACCAAGCAGATTAACCAGTACGGGATTAGCGCTGCGCAACAGGCTGCCGCGCTGAGGGGGGTGCCTGCCCAGATCACTGACATCGTTGTTTCGCTGCAAGGCGGGCAGCAGCCGCTGACCGTTCTGCTTCAGCAGGGCGGCCAGCTGAAAGACATGTTTGGCGGCATCGTGCCGGCGGCGCGGGCGTTGGGCGGCGCTCTGTTGAGCCTCATCAATCCGTACACCTTGGCGGCAGGGGCGGCAGCAGCGGTGGCAGTGGCTTGGGTAAAAGGATCTTCCGAAGCGGAGAACTTCCGCGATTCCTTAATCCTGACCGGCAATGCCGCGGGTGTAACGGCGGGCAATCTCGTCGCGATGGCGCGTGGCCTGGGCGAGATTACCGGAAGCCATTCGCGAGCAGTTCAAGCCCTGAACGCCGTGGCGGCCTCCGGGAAGCTTTCCGGTACCGCACTGTCGGACGTGGCACTTATCGCTGCTGAAATGCAGCGCGCGGTTGGCACGGGGATTGAGAGCACAGTCGAGATTTTCGCAAAGCTCGGCAAGGACCCCGTGGCGGCGGTTGTTGACCTGAACGAGCGCTACGGAATTTTGACCGGCTCCGTATACGCGCAGGTCCTGGCTTTGAAGGAGCAGGGGCGGGCGCAGGAGGCGGTGGAACTGGTCGCCCGGCAGGCGGCGGTGGAGCTCACTGGGCGTACATCGGCGCAAAAGGAAAACCTAGGATCGCTTGAATCGGCTTGGAACAAGCTGGGCGCAGCTGCGTCGTGGGCTTGGGGCAAGATGTTGGACATCGGCCGGGAAGAGTCGGTCGATGAAAAGATCAGGAGCGCTGAACGCGAGGTTCGTCAACGGGCCGAGATCATCCGACTCGCTGCTGAGGGAGGGGCATCGATCAGCGACAAGGAGAAGGCGGGCCTGCGAAATGCCCAGTCCCTCGTTGATTCGCTGAAGTCTCAGAAGAAGGAGGCCGAAGACGCCGCGAAAGCGCAGGCGGAACAGCTCAAGATCAACCGTGATGCGATCCAGGCACGGCAGGAAATCTCCAAGCTGATTGAAGAGGGCGCGTCAAAGGCGGAGAAGCGCGGCAAGGCACTGAAAGACCTAGACGACCGCATCGCCAAGGCGCAGAAAGACGGGACGACGCTGGCCGCGTCCGACATCAAGGCGGCGCGCGCTGCCATCGATCGACAGTTCGAGGACCGAAGCACCAAAAAGGCCTACACCGACGATGCGGCAACCAAGCTCTTGCAGCAGTATCGCGAGGCGGAGGCCTCTCTTCAGGCTCAGATCACCAGCGAAGGAAAGCTCGCCACCTGGGGTCAGAAGCGTGCCGAGTTCGAGCAGCAGATCGCAGACCTGAAGGACAAGAAGGTCCTGACGGCGGATCAGAAGAGCCTGCTCGCTCAGCAGGACCTGCTGCGCCGCCAACTTGATCTGAATGTGGCCGCTGAGAAGGAGCTACGCACCAAGCAGGAGACCGCCAAGGTCGAAGCCCTGCGCGCCAGCCTGGCCGCGACGCGGGATCTGGAGCAGCAGCAGTATGCAGACCAGGTGGCCGGCGTGGGGCTGGGTGACCGCGCGCAGGAGGAGCTTCGCGCACGTCAGGCGATCTTGCGGGACTACCAGCGCCAGCAGGCGCAGTTCGACCGCTCGATGGCGTCGGGCCAGGTATCGCAGGAGACCTACCGGAGCGAGACAGCACTCCTCAAGGAACACTTGGATCTGCGCCTGTCGATGCAGCAGCAGTATTTCGACCAGGTGCGTGAGGCGCAGGGCAACTGGAAGAATGGCGCCACTTCTGCACTCGAGAACTACCAGGATCTGGCGGCCAACGTCGCCGCGCAGACGAAGTCGCTGTTTTCCAACGCATTCCAAGGCATGGAGGACGCAATCGTCCGTTTCGTGACGACCGGGAAACTCTCGTTCAAGGACTTCGCCACTTCCGTAGTTGCTGACTTGACCAGGATTGCGGCGCGCCAGGCGATGGTCGGGATGGTAGGCAACTTTGCCGGATTGCTTGCTGGTGCCGCGACCAGTGGCATATCTGCCGGTGCAAGCTACCAGGGCACCGGGATGGCGGCCTTAGGCAACACAGACGGCATGACGGGCTGGAGCCTGTCGGGTGGTCGTGCCTCTGGCGGTCCCACGGCAGCAAATTCGCTCTACCGCGTCAGGGAGTTGGGTCCCGAGTTGTACACGGAGGGGGGCCAAACCTATCTGATGAGCGGAGAGAACGGCGGCTATGTCACCCCACTGAAGAACAGCGTGACGGGTGGAGCCGTGGGGAGTGGGGCCAGTTACCAGATCACCAACCAGGTGATTTTCAACGACTCGGGCCGCGAAACCCGACAGACGGGTCAAGACGACGAAATGGGGCGGGAGATGCTGAGGCAGATGGAGGCGGTGGCGCAACGCGTTGTCGACCGTTCCTATCGCCAGGGCGGAACCGCCTGGAATGCGCGAAATGGGAGGGCCTGATGGCTGAACGATTTATGTGGAAGGCCTCTGGCCAGCCTACGGGCACCGTCACATTCCGGCGCCTGACAGCGCAGTTCGGAGACGGGTATCGCCAGGTGGCCGGCGACGGCATCAACAACAAAGTGCAGTCCTGGCCGCTCACTTTCTCGGGCAGCAAGCAGGAAATGCAGGCGGTCATGTCTTTCTTGGACAGACACGCAGGCAGTGCGTCTTTCCTCTGGACGCCTCCATTGGGGGTGGAGGGCTACTACGAGGCGCCGGCGTACAGCCTCAATCCTGTTGGAGGGGACGTTTACACGGTTTCCGCCACCTTCAACCAAATTTTCAAACCATAGGGGAGCCATGGACCCGCTCGTAAAAGTAAATGTGGGGTTCAGCCCAAACGATGGAACCGGCGATGCTTTGCGAAACGCATTCATCAAGCTGAACCAGAACGTTGACGCCATCGCTGCCGCTATCGGCGCGGCCTTTGGGCTCGCCACGCTGGGGTCAGATGCACGCCTCCTGATGGGGCAGTTGCCTGTACCGGTTTTGCTGCCCACCACGATCCACGACCTGAACAATTACGTTTCGCCAGGGAGCTATCGGCAGTCTACGGCTGCTGGAGCGCAGGCGGGCGCAAATTACCCGGCGGCTTTGCCCGGGATTCTTGAGGTGCTGGGGAGCGCGAATGGCGTCGTTGCAGTGCAGCGTTACACCGTCACATCCCCGGGGGCCGACAACAACCGTCGTTTTATCCGCGCCATGACCAGCGGGACCTGGTCCGGCTGGGGTGAGTCGGTTTCAACCGCGCTCATCGGCGTGGCCAATGGTATCCCGCAGCTGGATGCGAATGTGCGCCTGCCGGTCGGGCAGCTTCCTGCGGTGACGCAGGCCCTATGGAACGGCACTACGCTGAACTTGAGCAGCACGGGTGCGGGAGCGATCATAACCGGGGATTTCCCCGGCATGCACAGCGCCACGGCCGTTAGGTTCAAGGGCCTTTCGGCAGGTGGTGCGGTTTCGACGTATGTCCAGGCGGTCCCCGTTGCCGCCGGCGGATCCGCCGGCTTTCTTGCCCGTGAGAACGAAACGACGAATGCTAGTTTTGTGACGCTCGCTAATGACACGACGGCAAACGTGGCTCGTCTTCTGTTCAGCCGTCACGGAACCGGGTCGCTACTTTCGCGGCTGATTTTCCAAAGCGCGGATCAAGAATGCGGCAGCGTCTCCCGTTTGGGAGAGTGGACATTGGGCGCGCCTCCTTCGGTGCGTGCAGCTAACACCGCCATAACCTGCACATACGCGGGCGGGACAAGCCTGTGGGGCATGCTGATGGCCCCAAAAACGCTGAACGATGGCGCGGCTATCGCATTCCAAAACACGGCCGGCGGTCTAGTCGGGTCGATCACCACATCTGCAACCGGGACTTCGTTCAACGTCTCCTCGGATTACCGGCTTAAGCGGCTGAAAGGGGATTCCGATAAGGAGGCCGGCCGCGTTCGCATCATGGGCGTGAAGATCCGAGATTTCGCCTGGAAAGCCAACGATCAAGACGATATCGGGGTTTTGGCTCACGAGCTCGCCTACACGCACCCGCGCGCTGTGAACGGCGAGAAAGACGCGGTTATGGAGATGGCGGGGTTTGAGGGCATGATCCTGCCGCAGAGCGTGGACTACTCCAAACTGGTCCCGGACCTGGTTCTGACGGCCCAGCGGCAGCAGCAAATCATCGACCTGCTGCGCGCCGAGATTGACGCCCTGAAGGCCTCCGCTCTTGTCGACCGAGCAGCTGGCGAGCCCGCCAATTAGAAGGAAATTCCCTCATGAGCATCACCACCGACATCCAGAAACTGGAGCCGGGGGATGCGGTGCGCCTGTTTGAGCTGGACACCAGCAACCAGGGCGGGCCCACCCTCCGCTTTCACAATTACAACCAAAGCGGCCCGATCTTCTGGAAGGGCCAGGAGTACACGCCCTGGGCGTTGGAAGCCCGCGATTTCCAACGCACGGGCGAAGCGTCCCAGCCATCGCCGACCCTCGCTGTGGGCAACATCGGCAAAGACGAGAACGGCGAGCCGGTTGCCGGCGTGATCTCCTCGCTGTGCATCGCCATGGATGATCTGGTGGGCTGTGTGTTGACCGTCCGCGAAACGCTGGCCAAGTATCTCGACCCAGCGAACTTCCCGGACGGCAACCCCAACTATGACCCCAACCAGGAATTGCCGCTTGAGGTGTGGCTGGTCGAACAGAAGCTGAACGAAACACCGGAGATGGTTGAGTTCGAGCTTGCAACGGGACTGGCGTTCGATGGGCGCCAACTACCTGGGCGCCAGATCGTGGCGACGATCTGCCCGTGGAAATGGATAGGTGGTTATCGCGGCCCTTACTGCCAGTACACAGGGTCCGCATATTTCGACGGTCAGGACCGGCCGGTGTCCAGTCCGGACCAGGACAACTGCGCCGGTCTGGTGCGTTCCTGCCAGCTCCGGTTCGGTGCTGAGCAGGGCGTGGAGCCGGTGGCGGCTGTCATCAACTTTGGTGGGTTCCCTGCCGCTGATCGGGTTCGATAGCATGAAGAAAGCAACACTTGCAGCCATGCGCCGGCATGCCGAGGAGGTGTACCCGACCGAAAGCGTGGGTTTCGTGGTGTCCGATTCCGAGGGCCGCGAAATTTACGTGCGCGGCCGGAATGTGGCCGATGCACCGGAGGCCGGGTTTGTGACTTGTCCGGAGGACTGGGCTGCGGCCGAGGATATGGGCGCGGTGGTCGCATTCGTCCATTCGCACCCGGACAACACGGCCTCACCATCGGAGGCGGATCTGGTGGCCTGCGAGGCCATGGCCGAGAGGGTAGGGGCGGTGCCTTGGTACATCGTGGAGGTGCGCAAGGACATTGGTCAGGAGGCGCCTCAAGCTCTCGCCATCGAGGCGTTTTCCCCCTCGGGGTATCAAGCGCCGCTACTGGGGCGCACGTTCCATCATGGTGTCCTCGACTGCTACAGCGTGATCCGGGATTTCCACGCGAGGGAGATGGGGATTCACCTTCCCGACTTTGCCCGTGCGGATGGCTGGTGGGAAGGCGAGCAAGAGGTCTACCTAGACAACTTCGCCGCTGCTGGCTTCCGGTCGCTGGCCTCTGGCGAGACTATCCAGCGCGGGGATGTGATCCTCATGAACCACCTGGCGAAGCGCACCAACCATGGCGCCGTCTACCTCGGCGATGGCACGCTGTCGGAGCGACCGGACCTATTCCCCATGCAAGGCACCATGCTCCATCACCTGTACGGCCGACTGTCTACCCGCGAGGTGTATGGCGGGTACTGGCAAGAGATCACGCGCGTCGTGCTGCGACATAAGGAAGTGGCCAATGGATAACCAGTTACGCACCATCCGGCTGTATGGGGTGCTGGGAACGCGGTTTGGTCGCGTCCACCGGCTAGCCGTGCGAAGTGCCGCAGAGGCCATCCAAGCGCTGTGCGCCATCCTGCCCGGGTTCGAAAGAGAAATGATCACGTCTGGGGATCGCGGCGTGCGCTACGCGGTTTTCCTAGGCCGCAGCAACATCGGAGAAGACAGGCTTGAGCATGCCGCTTCGGACGAGGAAGAGATCCGGTTTGCGCCGGTCATCCAGGGGGCCAAGCGGGGGGGCGTATTTCAAACGATCCTCGGCGCAGCAATGGTGGCTGTCGGCGCTGCGATCAACTACTTCAGTGCGGGCTCTATGGCGGCGTTCGGAACTTCGCTTATGAAAATGGGCGCCGTCGTGGCGCTGGGCGGCGTCATTCAGTTGGCGAGCCCGACGCAAACTGGGCTCTCCACGAAGGACAGCCCGGATAACGGTGCGTCTTACAACTTCAACGGGGCCGTGAACACGACCGCGCAGGGCAATTGCGTTCCGGTTCATTACGGTGAGGGCTGGGCCGGCAGCGCCGTGGTGTCGGCCGGCATTTATGCCGAAGATCAAGCATAGAGGTAATGATGCAACGTCTACTTTCACCCGCCGAAGCCGGCGGGTTTTCTTTTGATGGGCCCATGCGAAACATCGCGCGTCAAGGCGGTATCACGATTGTGGGTCGCAAGGGGGGCAAGGACGGAGGCGGTGCTCGTTCGCCCGTGGAGGCTCCTGATAGCCTGCACAGCATTTCGTATGCCAAGGTGCTTGACCTGATCAGTGAGGGGCCTATCGTCGGCCCTGTGGCCGGGCTGAATTCCATCTTGCGCAGCATCTACCTGGACGGAACGCCCATCGAGAACGATGGCGGGTCGCTCAACTTTCAGGGCGTCCGAGTGGATTTCCGCAACGGCACGCAGTCACAAGACTATATCCAGGGGTTCCCGGCGGCAGAAAGCACCATTGGCCTGGGCGTCGAGCTGAAATACGGCGTTCCTTGGGTCCAGACGATCACTGATCGCACGTTGTCGGCGGTTCGCATAACGCTAGAGGTTCGGGGGCTCATCCAGGTCGACACCGGCAATGGAGACCGCGACGGCACTCGCGTGGATTACGCCATTGATCTGCAGACCGACGGCGGGCCGTTCCAGGAGGTTCTGGTATCAGCGTTCGACGGGAAGACCACGCAGACTTACGCGCGAACCCACCGCATCGACCTTCCGCAAGGCGCGCAGACGGGGTGGGTTGTTCGTGTGCGCCGTTTGTCCATAGATTCCGCCACCGACACCCTGACCAACGCCACTTGGATCCAGTCCATCACCAACGTGCTGGATGCCAAGCTGCGCATGCCGATGTCCGCCGTGGTGGGAATCCAGGTAGACGCCAGCCAGTTTTCTGCCATCCCCACCCGCGCGTACCGTTTCCGTGGCCGCATCATCGCAGTGCCTAGCAATTACGATCCCGAAACGCGGACCTATACCGGCTTGTGGGATGGGACGTTTAAGCAGGCGTGGACCAACAATCCCGCTTGGATCTGGTACGACATGGTGACGAGTCAGCGGTATGGCGCCGGCGCGTTCCTGGAACCGGCGCGGCTGGCGATGGCGAAGTGGCAGCTTTATCCCATCGCGCAGTACTGCGACGAAATGATCCCGGACGGGTTTGGGGGCATGGAGCCGCGGTTTACGTGCAACGTCTACATTCAGCAGGCAGCGGACGCATATCGCGTCATGTCCGATCTTGCCAGCGTCTTTCGTGGCATCGTCTACGAGATGAATGGGGCCGTTGCGGCGTCGGCCGATATGCCGAGCGAGCCGGTCTACAACTTCACCAATGCGAACGTGTTGGATGGAAAGTTCGGCTACACCGGCAGCCCGCGGCGAACTCGTTATACCGTGGTTCAAGTTTCGTGGAACGACAACACGAACCAGGGCATCGCGAAGATGGAGGCGGTCGAGGATCGGGAAGCGATCGCCCGCTACGGCGTGCGGATGCACCAGCTGACGGCCTTCGGCTGCACGTCGCGCGGGCAGGCCGTGCGCGTAGCAAAATGGGCGCTGCTCACCTCTCAGCGGGAGACACAAGGGATCACCTTCGGCGTGGGCCTTGAACAGGCGGTGGTGAAACCGGGTTCTGTGATCCGGATTGCCGACAAGAACCGCACCGGCCGCCGTATTGGCGGCCGAATTCGTTCTGCCACCGCCACAACCGTCACAGTGGACTTGGCTATCGGGGTGCGAGCTGGCGACCGCTTGATCCTGAACATGCCCAACGGCCTGACGCAAACGCGCATTGTGCAGGGTGCGGTGGGAACCATGATCACCGCCGACCAGACGATCTGGACGGCCGACAGCACCGAGATCACGGCGGACATGATTGGGATCCAGGGGGGAACCCTGGAGATCACTGTCACCCAGCCATTCACTGACCTTCCAGAGCCGGAAGCCGTCTGGACGCTGGAATCTGAGGAGTTGTCGACGCAGCTATTCCGCGTAATCAGCGTGGTGCGCGAGGACGTGATGACCGCCATCATCAGCGCCGTGCAGCACGTTCCTGGCAAGTTCAACGCCGTGGACTACGGCACGCGCCTGGAAAACCCTCCGATTACGGTTATCCCTCCCATGGTGATGTCCGCGCCTGAGAACGTGGCATTGTCGTCGTATTCGACACTGGACCAGACGATAGCCACCCACAACGCGCTCATTACCTGGGACAAAGTGCAGGACGCTGTGGAGTATCAAGTCCAGTGGCGACGCAACAACTCCGACTGGATTGAGGCGGGCCGGACGGGCTCGGCATCCGTCGAAATTCGGGGCATTAGCACCGGGCGCTACCTTGCGAGGGTCCGCGCCATTAACGCCGCGAACATCCCGTCGGCGTGGGGCTTGTCCGCGTCCACCGAGTTGCAAGGCAGTGTCCTGCCGCCGCCGCAAGTCACGCACTTGACCGCGCAGGGTATGGTGTTTGGGATCCGACTGAATTGGGGTTTCCCTGCCGGCAACTACATCATCGAGCGGACGGAACTCTGGTATTCGGAATCGCAGTCGCGGGAAAGTGCCATCAAGCTTGGGGAGTTCGCATTCCCGCAAAACACCCACGACATGATGGGGTTGTCCGCTGGCAAGCGCCTGTATTTTTGGGCCAGGCTAGTGGATCGCACGGGCATCCCAGGGGACTTTTTCCCGATTGGGAATCCTGGCGTTATCGGCACGTCGAGCAATAGCGCCGACGAGATCCTGGCGTATCTCACCAACCAGATCACTGAAACGCAGCTTGCGAAGGCGCTGCTGGACAAGATCAACGACGGCGGAGACGCCCAGGTGCAGATTGACGCCATCGTAAATGCCCTGGCGGCCATGTACACGATCAAAACCCAGCTTACAGTGGGCGGCGTTCCGTACATGGCCGGGATCGGCGTGGGGGTCGAGAACAATCAAGGCGTCATTACGTCGCAAATCTTGCTGGCCGCCGGGCGCGTGGCCATCCTGGACGAGTCCACCGGATCCGTGAAAGCGCCGTTTGTGGTGCAGGGCGGGCAGGTGTTCATGAACGAGGCCATCATAGGCCGCGCCACCATCGGCTCCGCCAACCTGAAAGACAACCTCACCTCAGACGCGATCAATCCAAACGGCTTGCCGGTGTTCAACCTGAACATGCGGTCTGGCCTGATGTCGTTCAACGGCGCCCAGGCGGACGGTTCGAGAACGGAGATCACAAACACGGGAATGCGCTACTACTATCCAAACGGCGTACTCGGCGCACGATTCGGGGGCTGATATGGCGGTGATGCCTCTTGAATTGTGGTCGCCCCAGGGCGTCCTGCTATTCAGCCCAGGGATGCGGATAGCGCGCCAACTGGCCGAGTTCTACACCAACTCGGCCAATGGCACCGTTGTGATCCCGCAGCTCGCTGACACCGCAAACTCCTGGTTTTTGGCTACTGTCGCCGGCGGCGGAGCCAATGCTCCGACCATTCGCCGCAATGGTTCGACTCTCTCCTGGTCCTATACCGATGTTCCGAATCAGGTTCGGGCAAACATGCTTGTTCTATGGGGGGTTAAGTAATGGCTGATGCAGCGTTTGAGCTGTGGGATACGGCCGGAAACCTGCTGTGCGATAGTCGCAACGTCAACATGTTCCTGAGATACATGGGCACGGCCAGCGGAGTATTTACTTTCAATGCTGTCCGCCCCGTGGTTTTCTTCGTACCGACCGGCGGCGGCTTTGCCGCCATGCGCAGCCTGGTTAACAACGGGAACGGGACATATACCGTCACTTTCACTGGTGTGGCCGTCGAATACTACATTTTTGATTGGCCATGGGTGACGGGCGGCCCGATGGATATATGGGCGCAGGACGGTCGGCACATCTTCATGAGTACGGCCAGGCCGATGAACGTCTACGGAAATCTGCGTATCCCGCGGTACTGGAATTCAGATGGAACCGGCAGCGGCTACATAGACGGGATGGAGGTGGGCGGACTTCCAGCGCGCAAATGGGCCTACTGTCCTTCGTTCCAGCGGCGTGGCTTCCAATGCTACCCCGTCGCCGGAGGTGGCTGGAGTTCTATCTGGTGGGGCGAGAACTACGCCGCGCGCAGCACCGGCGTCTATTCAAAAATCCAGGATCAGGTGGCCTCGCTTTTTGGCTGGGCCCCACTTCGCAACACCCGCTTCGTAAGCGATGCGGAAGAGAACGATATTGCCGTGATCGATGTGACGGGCTGGCAGTAGTTCGTCCCGTCATCTCCATAAGTCGCCCGCAACCAGCGGGCTTTTTTTCGTCTCAAGGAGACGCGATTGAACATCCAAGACTTCGACGCCTTCGCGGCAAAGTTCGCCGGCGTCCTGGGCGCAGCTGTGTCCATGCGCTACCTACAGGGCAGTTGGCCAGCGCGCATCAGCATGGCTGTCAGCGGCTCGCTGGTGGCCTATTACGCTGCGCCGTACTTGTCCCTCGCGTTGGGGATTCCCGAAGGTCTGGCGGGCTTCCTGATGGGCATGTTCGGCATGGCCATCGTCTCGCGCGCTTGGGAAGCGGTGCAGGCCGCGCCTATCGCCGCACTTTGGCAGGCAGTCATCGACCGCGTGCGCGGCAAGGGGGCATGACATGGACGGCACCATCTATCTGACGCTGTGGGCCGTTCTCGCGTTCGTCTGCTGGCTGGTGGTTGCCGGTGGCGCCGGCCTGGCCGTGTTTGCCCGAGCCATCAAGGACACCACGCTGGAACGGATCGGCCTGTCGGCCATCTGCTTGACGGCGACGGGCGCGGCCTGCCGCATCTTCGTGGCCGGGTGGGCCAGCGCTGGAGACGCGGCGCTCGCGGCTTCCGCTGCCTTCTACGTGGCCGCGGTGACGGCCAAGCACATACGGAGCCACAAGCCATGAGCCTTTCAGACATCATCAGGACAGCTATTGAGCCCGCGCTGGCGCTGCTCCCTCGCAAGATGGACACGCCGGCCGCGCGCATCGAGCTGCTCGGCATCGGCCTGCAGGAAAGCCGGTTCATCCACCGCAGGCAGTTGGTCGGCAATCCGCCGCGACCGACAGGTCCGGCGAAGAGTTTCTGGCAAGCGGAGCAGGGGGGCGGCATGGTCCGCGGAGTGCGCCTTCATGCTGCGACGCGTGCCGCCGCCGCTGAGCTGTATCGCGCCCGTGGCGTTGCGGCCAACGACGTGGCGATCTGGAATGCAATCGAGTTCGACGACGTGCTGGCCGCCGGCCTCGCCCGATTGCTGCTCTGGTCTGATCCGGGGCCTTTGCCCACCTTGGGCGACGAGGAAGGTGCGTGGGCGCTTTACCTACGCAGTTGGCGGCCTGGGGCGTACACCCGCGGGACGGCCGACGAGCGCGCAGCGCTGCGCTCAAAATGGACAGGGAACTACGCCGCCGTAATGAGGGAGGTCGGCCATGCTGCAACTTGTTGAGCGATTCAAGGGATTTTTGGTGGCGCTCGGTGCCGCTTTAGCGCTCGCCCTCGGGGCATATCTACGGGGGCGCAGCACTGGCAAGGGGGCGGAACGTGAGCGACGGGCCGCGGAACTTAAGGAACAGGCCGCGCAGGCCCACAAGGAGGCGCGTGATGTGCAATTGGAAACGGCCCGTATGGGCGATGACGCTATTGCTGCTGAGCTTGAGCGGGACTGGGTGCGCGACTCCGGAGCGGGTCGGCGTTGATTATTGCGAACATGCGCGGCCGGTCTACTTCGACTCGAAGGCCCAAATCGGAGCGACGCCGGCATCTGTTCGGCGCCAGGTGCTAGAAGGGAATAAGGTCTGGCGACGTCTCTGCGATGCTTAGGGCAGAAAGGAAGAAGCGCCATGGCCTAGTAAAAATGGCATTCGCCAGCTCTCGCGTCCATGCGATGAGCCAGCGCTTATAAACTTGCTGTGGATGCCTAGCTACAGGTGCCGCGTCTAATTACATAAATGCGGCGGCTGCCCAAGGTTACTGGGGCGTGCGCTGCTTGGTCGGATCGCCCTGAGCCTGTTTGCGCGCGGCTTCTTCTTTTTGCTCCTGGGTTTGCTGTTCTTGCTGCTTGTTCGGTTGGTTGTCCTGACCGGGTTGCGAAGGGGGACCGGCGGCGCTGAAGCGAGTAGGGAAAGTCATGATGTGTACCTCTTGAGTTGTCGTGACGTATGCCACCTGTTCACGGTACGCCCAATAGCATGTACGTCCTAAGACTGATTTGAAACAAGCGTAAGCCTCTGACCGTCCCTGGCCTACACTAGGTTCAAGCAACCGCCGGGAGGATGCCATGACACAGTCACCGGGTGTAAACGCTCAGGATCGTTGGGACAATGAAGGGGGCTCGCAGCTAGCTTCGCTGGCCAAATCATTCGCTATGGAGGAGTACGAGGAGTCTGAACGTCGAATTCTCGCCTTCCTTGGCGCGTCCATTTTGAGCCTTTGGGATGAGCTTCCGCTTGACGCGCGCCAACAGGTGCTAAATCGTCAAAGTGCTCAAGCAGCGTTTACTAAGTCTGCACTTAAGGCGAAGATTGCGCGCCTCGCCAAGGGTGATCATTTTTAGGATTCGCCATGGACCACGACCATCAAGATGACCATGACATTGAGCGGTGGCTAAACGAGGGTGGCGTGCAACTGCCCGTAGCTGTTGAGATGCTGGCCCCTGGGGTTCTTGACGAGCAGGAACGACGCGTCATTGCGTGCCTGGGGGCTGCGGTCGTGACCGTTTGGCAGTCTATGTCGACCGACGCTCGAAGGGTTGTATTGCAGGCTGCCGTCAGGAATTCGACCTACGATGCTAAGTCGTTGAAAGGAGGGGTTGCAGCGTTCTTGCGAGGGAAGGGAAAGTCAGCGTGACGCAGGTCCCAAGAAGACTTCTGGGCAGAAGTGCTCAACCTCGCGCGCCCCTTTTTAATATTGGGCGGATTGCGTGGATGAAGTCGATATCTGGTTCGTTTTTACTGGCGACGACAGGCCCCTGTCGGTACCGAATATGCGCGCTGGGAGTCCGTCATACGGTGAAGGTAACTTACACTGGAAGGGGGAGTGCAGCGGGGTCAGGCGGAGGTGCCATTCGCTTGAGAGTTCGAAGCCCACCGCCGCGCAACTATGGGGCACCCAAGTACTGTGCTTAGTTGCTGACTGATTGCGATGTTAGGAAGGCGGTCTACTCTGCGCTATCAACGCCCTTGGCCATTCGGCAAGCGCTGCCGATTCTCGGAGAACCAAGTCGTTATTGCATCCCGCACTCCCGGGAGCAGCGCCGCCCGCTAATTGAGGTTCGACGCAGACTATTTCTTCCAGTCGGTGTGTGCGCGCGGACCGTGCCCGCGGCCATTTTTCACCACGTTGGAACCTTCCTCTTTTGTAGGCCGCGCCTGGGCAGGCGCCACAGCGCTCTCTGTCTTGTTCTGCCCTTGGGGTTGCATTTCGGGCGAAGAGTGGGATGGAGGTGTACGTTTCATGATAGATGCCTAAATAAGTGCGTAAGTGCGGACTAGCACGATGGCCCAGGCGTTCGGTTGACGTAGGGGCATCGCAGACATCCGGATGACGCTGCGGCAATCTGTAACACCACAGCGCTGAGACTTGGCTGAGTTGTTCATTCAACGGATAGCGGCTTTGCGTAGCGAAGTCAATCGAACTGGGGCAAGACTCTACCGGTTGCGGCCTAACATGACTCCCAGGATAAGCCCTGTGGCCGCGGACAAGCCGGCGGTTACCCAAGGGCTTTCGGCGCCAAACCAACGAATCGGCGGCGAGGAGTTTTTTTGCAGACTTTTAGCCGAGCGCACACTATCCGCGCTTCCGTTCCCAACTAGGCCAGGCTGGCCAGCGGTTTTCTCTCCACTAGCTGGCGTGCTGCTTTGAGGCTGAGTATTTGACGGCATTGGCTGCCCATCAATGTCGAAGTCTGAGCTACTTAGGTTCTTCATGGTGAGCTCCGGTAATATTAGACACTCCTCCAATGGGTGGTGTCTTTAATTGCATTGACCTATAGAAGCCGAGGGATTCTCCGAAGAACAAGTCTACGGTCGATCACGACTTCCGGGGTCCAGAATGCCCGCCGACCTCGGGTGCCTTTTTCTCGCTCCGTTCTATCGGATCGGTCTTGTGCGCGGAGTCTTCCTTTTGTCGTTCCGCTTGCTTTTCTGGTTGCTTGCCCGGCAAGTCTTTCTCGTTCAGGCTGCCTGATTGGTTAGGAGGAGAGTTCATGCGTATGGTCGAAGACATGTGGATACCTTTTAGGTTGTTGTGGCTGTATGCCACAAGTCCACGGTACGCCTAATGATTGAACGGACCTACGACTATATTGAAACAGGCGTAAGGTCTGAGGTCGCGATCCCCTTACACTCACTTCACGCAACCGCCTACGCGCCTCGCTGCTTGATATGGTGGACGCAGATGCACTCGGCGAAGGCGACAAGAGGGTGATTGTTCGCTTGAGGCGGCAACCTGGCGTTGTGACGGCACCGGGCGTTGCGGAAGGTGAAAACGTTTGCGACGCGGACGTCGCGGGCGTTGAAGGTCCACAGCTTCTCGGCGCCGGCCGATGCGTCGGGTCGGGTAGATCCCGAGATCAGGCCCCGACGGCCGGTGACGACTTCCATGCTCGGTACCGCCTCGTCGCCAGCGTCATGCTCGGGCGGCTGGCGGATGAAGATGCCTTGGTAGCGCGGCCACATGTCGTACTTGCCAAGCACGCCCGGCCGGGTCACGCCGAACTTCTTGAGCAGCAGCTCAGCGTCTTTCAGAGTCTGGTAGTGGCTGCACATATCGGACTCGGTTAATACTTGAGCCGGCTAGACAAATAAGCTTCCAGCGCGCGGCCAGTGCAAACATCATGCCCCGCCTCGAACCACCCGTTGGCTAGCACTTCGCATCGATCGGCATTCTGACCGTTGCGAACTGCCCAAGCTCGGGCGATACGTCGCGCCTCATTCACCTCCGTAACTTCTGCGTCCTGGTTCATTATTGTCCCTCGGTAGCCGAAGGGTGAGTCTAAAGCTCGACAAGCATTCAGTGCCAGTGGGTACAGGTCCAGCAGTCACCGGGGCCCTGGGATGGGGGGATGAAGTAGGACATTTTGCGTTAGAACAGAAGGCGGCAAAGCCGCATGAAATCGTAGCGCAAAAACCAAAGTTGTTCCAACACGAATAAAAAAGACCCGCGCAAAATCAAGGTGTTAGCCTGATTTCGCACGGGCCTTCTAAGCCTGAGGTCGGGGGTTCGAGCCCCTCCTGCCGCGCCAGAATAGCCCAATCAAATCAGCCGATTGGGTGCTGTGTGAGTCGTAAACGAGGCAATCATCAGAATAATCGCGCCTCTGACGACGCCGCATCGCGGACCGGGGAACGGCCATCGAGCCGACAGACTCCCACTTTCATCTCTCGACCGATAACGTGAAGTGACCTCCCCGCGCCGGGCATGCCTGTTCAAAGGGCTTTTGCGAGCCTTGGCCATTGCTCAGTCACGTTTGATCTTCGCCCCGCCCCCCGCGAACGATTCGACTCGACCCGTCCCCCTCTATCGATGCCTCAGTGACAGCCCAACCCAACACGGCCGCCTCACAAAAATATGGTGGATTAAATCAACTAATAAGCCTATAGTCGCTCCGTGGCCGCGGCTTCTTGCGGTGACAGCAACCGACCGATCAGGAGCAGGCATGACCCGGACTTATCACACGATTCTGTTTGACGTGCAGGACCATGTCGCCACGGTGACGTTGAACCGGCCCGAGAGTCGTAACGCGCTCAGTTCGCAGATGTGCGCCGAGCTGGTGCATGTCATGGAGGCGATTGCGGCGGACCCCGGCGTGCATGTGGCGCTGATCATGGGCAACGGAACGGCCTTTTGCGCGGGCGCTGACCTTAAAGAGCGCAAGACCATGAACAGCCAGGAGATGACGGCGCGGCGGGTGCAGGGTTTTGCCGCCTATGCCGCCATTGAACGCCTGCCGCAGCCTGTGGTGGCGGTGGTCCATGGTCCGGCGTTTGGTTCGGGGTGCGAGATTGCGGGCGCTTGCGACTTTGTGTTGGCCTCCAGCGAGGCCGTGTTCTGCTACCCCGAAGTGGGCTGGGGGACGGTGGGCGCGACGCAGCGTCTGCCGCGTATTGCCGGCCCTCGCAAGGCCAAAGAGCTGTTGTTTACCGGCCGCCGGTTCGACGCCTCCGAGGCGCGCGAGATCGGGCTGGTCAACCATGTGTATGCGCCCGATGCGCTGCGCCCGGAAGCGCTGGCGATGGCGGCGGCCATGGCCCGGGCCCAGCCGCTGACGATGCGGCTGACCAAACGCAGCATCGACCAGGGCCTTGCCACGACGCGCGAAGGCGCGATGGCCATCGAACTGCTGGCCATCGAGGAAAACCTGCGCGGCACGGATTGGCAAGGCGCCATTGCCGGCTTTGGCAAGGAGCCGCAGGCATGAAGACGATGACGCTGGCGGCCGTATTGGCACAGACGGTGGCGGCGCGAGGCCAGCAAGAGGCCTTTGTCGCCCCGGGCGAACGTTTCAGCTGGGATGAACTGGCCGCCGGGGCGCGGCTGCGCGCGCAGGCGCTGTATGCGGCCGGTGTGCGCCGAGGCGACCATGTCGGCATCTTTCTCGGCAATGGCGGCGGCTGGCTGCAGCTGTTTTACGCGTGCGCCCTGATAGGCGCGGTGACGGTACCGGTCAATACCCGGTTCAAGACGGAAGAGCTGGCGTTCTGCCTGCAACAGGCAGACGTCAAGCTGTTGCTGACGGCCGATACGTTTCTGGGCATCGACTTCCTGGATCTGCTGCAAACGGTGGAGCCCGCCCTGGCTGAACGCCTGCCAGGCGCGGTGCTGCCGAGGCTGGAGAAAGTGGTGGTGCTGGGTGATCGCAGTCTGCCGGGCACGACCGCCTGGGCAGACTTCATCGAAGGCGCAACCCGTGCTGATGCGGCCGGCTTTGATACCGCCATGCGCGCCGTCAGCAGCGACGATGTGCTGCTGATTCAATACACGTCGGGCACGACGTCCTTTCCGAAGGGCGTCATGCTCACCCATGCCAATATGCTGGGTAACGCGGCGGCAGTGGCGCAGCGCATGGGCGTGCAGCCGGAAGATCGCTATTTCAGTATCCGGCCGTACTTCCACGTGGCCGGCACCACGCTGTCCATTCTAGTGAGCCTGGTGACGGGGTGCTGCCTGCTGACCATGCCGCGTTTTGAAGTGGGCGACGCCTTGCGCATGCTGGACGAAGAGCGCTGCACGCTGACGTCTGGCAACGACACCATCTTCTTGATGCTGATGGGCCACCCGGATTTTGACCGCCGGCGTATCCATTTGCGGGGCGGTTGGGCCGCGGCAGGTCCCGAGGTGATGCAGAAGATCCGCGATGTCATGGGCGTGCCCTCGGTGTGCAACGCCTATGGGCAATCAGAGGCCTCGCCCAATATCGTCATGTCGGCCTGGGATGATGCGTTTGCGCTGCGCGCGCAGGGCTGGGCCTTGCCGCATTCCGGCATGGAAATCCGTCTGGTCGATCCGGCGACCGGCGCGGTGGTGGCGCCGGGCGGGCAAGGCGAGATCCAGGCGCGTGGCTGGAGCGTGATGAAGGGCTATTACAAGATGCCCGAGGCAACCGCTCGCGCACTGAGCGCGGATGGTTGGCTTAACACCGGCGACCTGGGAGAAATGAATGCTGAGGGCCGCTTGCGCATGGTGGGACGCTTGAAGGACATGTTCCGGGTCGGGGGCGAAAACGTGGCGCCCGCCGAGGTTGAAGAGGTGCTGCACGGTCATCCGGCCGTGCGCATGGCGCAGGTGGTGGGCGTGCCGGATGCGCGGCTGGGCGAAGTGCCGGCCGCCTTTGTGCTGCTACGTGAAGACCAGCAGGCCGAAACCGCCGAGCTCATCGCCTGGTGCAAAAGCCGTTGCGCCAATTTCAAGGTGCCGCGCTATCTGGAAATCGTCGATACCTTTGAGAACATCGGCATGACCGGGAGCTCCAAGGTGCAGAAGAACAAGTTGCGCGCCCACGCGGTCAGCCTGTTCGGCCTGGGAGAAAAGGCATGACGCGCGACGTGGTGCTGTGCGAGTGTTTTGCCCGCGATGGCTTGCAGCATGAGCCGGATTTCATTGCGACAGGCGTCAAGACCGAATTGGTCGACGCATTTGCGGCGCTGGGCTTTGAGCGCGTGGAGGCAACCTCGTATTCCAATCCGAAGGTGGTGCCGCAGTTTGCCGACGCCAGCGAGATGCTGGCCGCGCTGCCGCGGCGGGACGGCGTCTGGTACAAGGCGACCTGCGCCAATGAGCGCGCCGTGCAGCGGGCGCTGGCCGATCTGGAGCAGGGGCAGGGCGCCAACGAGATCAGCTTGCTGGTATCGGCCAGCGAGTCGCATTCCGAGCGCAACCTGAAGCGCAGCCGTGCGGATCAATGGGACAACATCGCTGGCATGGCCGCGTTGGCCAGCGGCCGATTTCGCATGATCGGCACGATCTCGGTGGCGTTCGGATGCCCCTTCGAGGGCGCGGTCTCGGCCGATAGCGTGCTGCGCGGCGCCGAGCGTTACGCCGCGCTGGGGGTGGACATCGTCACGCTGGGCGACACCACCGGCATGGCCACGCCGCAAACCGTGCGCCAGTTGTATGGCGCCCTGCAACGCGAATTCCCGCAACTCACGCTGGTGGCGCATTTTCATGACACCCGCGCAACCGGCCTGGTGAATTATGTGGCGGCGTTGGACGCCGGCGTACGCTGGTTCGATTGCGCCGTGGGCGGCGTGGGCGGCCATCCGGCCAAGGTGAAGTATGGCGGGGGACATACCGGCAATGTGGCGACCGAAGACCTGGTCAATCTGTTTGAATCCATGGGGGTGCGCACGGGTCTGGACCTGGACGCACTGGCTGTCGTGTCACAGCGCTGCCGCGCGGTGCTGGGACGCGACCTGCACAGCCGCGTGGCCGACAGCGGCTTCAATCCGCTGATCCGCGCCGGCGCTTGAGCGGCGTTTGTATATCATGCCCTCGTCACCGCAACCGCTCCAAGAGAACTCCATGGCAACTCGAAGCAAGCTTTCCTCGGGCCGTACCGCGCCCGCCGCGCTCAAGGAGCTGTTTTCCTATCGCTTGAACCGGCTGGCCTACGTGTCCAGCCGCATTGCGGCGGGCCTGAACGAAAGCCGCTATGGCGTGGGCCCGCGTGAGTGGCGGATCCTGGCCTTGCTGGGCGCCGCGCCCAATATGTCGTTGAACGCGCTGGCTCGGGAAGCCAACATCGACAAAAGCCAGGCGAGCCGCACGGTGTCCGACCTGATCGAGCGCGGCCTGATCGAGCGCTGCGCGGATGCCCAGGATGCGCGCGGGGTCAACCTGGACCTGACGCGTGCCGGGAAAAAGCTCTATCAAGAGATGTTTCCCGCTGCCGTTGAGCGTAACGAGGAAATGCTGGCGGTGCTGAGCGAAGACGAACGCGAAGTGCTGGAGCGAGCCCTGGAAAAGATGACGACGCACATGCTGGACATGCTCAATGACTTGAAGGCCGAAGTGCCGGCCCGCCGCGGCCGCGGCGTCCAGCCGCGCTGAGACGATTGCCTGTCCAAGACAGGCTTTCTTTTATTCATAAAGTTGATTAAATCAATTAAATAGAGGCAAATCGATGGCTGAATTGATTGTCGAGAACCAAGGCGCGGTGCGCGTGCTTCGGCTGAACCGCCCGGAGAAGCACAATGCGCTGAACACCGCCTTGACCGCCGGGTTGCTGGCCGCGCTGCGCGAGGCCGACCAGGATCCCGCGGTGCGCGCCATCGTGCTGACCGGCAACGGCAAGTCCTTTTGCGCCGGCGCGGATACGACGGAGTTTTCGGCGCTGACGCCCGAGCATCCCGAGGCCGTGCTGGCGCGCGCCAGCCTGACCACCGATCTGCATCTGGTTTTCTCGCGCATGAGCAAACCTGTCATTGCCGCCGTGCATGGCAATGCGCTGGGCGGCGGCGCAGGACTTGCGCTGGCGTGCGACATGGTGGTGATGGCCGAGGACACGCGCTTTGGCTATCCCGAACTGCGTCACGGCATCGTGGCGGCCGTGGTGATGGCCAATCTGGTGCGGCAGTTGGGCCGCAAGCAGGCCTTCGAGCTGGTGGCCATGGCCGAGCCCATCGACGGCCATCGGGCGGTGGCGTTGGGATTGGCCAACCGGGCCGTGCCCGCCGCCGACGTCATGCCGCAGGCGCTGGCCTTTGCCGAGCGTCTTGCCGGGTGGGAAGCGGCGGCCATGGGCCTGACCAAGCGCGCGTTCCATCGGTGCGCGGACCTGGGGCTGGAAGACGCGCTGGGGGTGGGCCGCGATGCCAATGTCATCATGCGCGGTTTTCGTCAGGGGGCGTCGCGATGAAGCCGCTTGATGGCATCACCATCCTGGATTTGTCGCGGGTGCTGGCTTGCCCTTTTGCGTCAATGATCCTGGCCGAGTTGGGCGCCACGGTAATCAAGGTCGAGCAGCCCGATGGCGGCGACGAGACGCGCGGATTCGAACCCAAGGTGCGCGGCGAGGACGGGGACGAGTCGGCCTATTACCTGGCCTTCAACCGCAGCAAGCAATCGATCACCGTCAATTTCCGCAAGCCCGAGGGCCAGGAGGTGATACGCCGGTTGGCGCAGGATGCCGATGTGGTGGTCGAGAATTTTCCGGTGGGCACCCTGGCGCGTTACGGCCTGGATAAGGCCCACATCGCGCCGGGAAACCCGGACCTGATCTATTTCTCGTGCACCGGCTTTGGGATGACCGGGCCCTACGCGCCGCGCAAGGGCTATGACACGGTGTTCCAGGCGATGGGCGGGATCATGAGTCTGACCGGCGAGCGCGATGGCGGACCGGTGAAGCCGGGATTGCCGGTGGCCGACCTGACCTCGGGCCTGTGGGCGGCGATCGGCATCTTGTCCGCCCTTGTCGGCCGCGAGCGTAGCGGGCGCGGGTGCCATATCGATTTCTCGATGCTGGACGGGCAGGTGGGTCTGTTGTCGCTGGCGGCGGCGCGCTATTTCGCCTTGGGAGAGGTGCCGCCGCGCATGGGCACGGAACACCCAGGCCGCGTGCCGTCGGCGGCATTTGAATGCCGCGATGGCAAATGGGTGCAGATCACCGGCAGTGATCAACACTGGAAACCGCTGTGTGACCTTCTGGATCTACCGCAATGGGGCGCGGATGCCGAGTTGGCGCGCAATGCCGTGCGGGTAGCCCGCCGGGAGGAAGTCATGGCCGGTTTGCGGGCTGCCGTGGCCCGGCTGGATCGCGACGAGCTTTGCCGCCGTTGCGATGCGGCAGGCGTGCCGGCCGGGCCGATTCTGGATGTCGGCGAAATCCTGAATAACGAGCATGTCCGCGCGCGCGGCATGGTCTCGAGCTATGACCATCCCCGCATCGGCCGTTTTGGCGCGGTGCCGGTGCCCTTCAAGTTCGAGGGTTATGAAGATCCGCAGGTCGAACGTCCGCCATTGCTGGGCGAGCATACCGACGAGGTATTGCGCGCAAGGCTGGGGCTGTCGGCCGAGGAAATCACGGCGTTAAGGCAGCTTGGCGCCATTTAGCAATACAAAAAAAGCATCCCGATGAGGATCAGGAGACAACGATGAAGACCTTGAAGCGATTGCTGTGCGGCCTGGGTGTCAGCATGATTTGCAGCGGTGCGAGCCTGGCGGCGGACGCCTACCCAACCCAGCCGATCACGCTGGTCAATCCTTATGCCGCCGGCGGCCCCGCCGATGTGCTGGGACGCGCGCTGGCGCGCGAGCTGGAAAAACAGTTGGGCAAGCCGGTCATCGTGGAGAACAAGGCCGGGGGCGGTGCGGCGATCGGCGCAAATTTCGTGGCGCGGGCCAAGCCGGATGGCTACACCCTGCTGCTGGGGACGTCGGCCGCGCATGTCGTGACGCCCCTGATGCAGCGGACGGCCTACGACGGCATCAAGGATTTCGCCTTTGTGACCATCGTGGCCAACCAGCCGAATATGCTGGTCGTACGTTCGTCCTTGCCGGTGTCCACGTTGCCCGAACTGATCGCGCTGGCACGCAAGGAGCCGGGCAAGATCAACTACGCGTCGGCCGGGCCCGGTAGTTCTCCGCATCTGGGCGGCGAGCTGTTCCGTCAGCAGGCCAAGGTCGACATCATGCACATCCCCTATAGCGGCGCCGCGCCGGCCATCAATGATCTGGTGGGCGGGCAGGTCGATATGGCCGTCCTGAACCTGGCGGCCAGCGTGCAGTTCATCCGCAGCGGCAAACTGAAGGCCCTGGCGTATGCCAACCCCAAACGATCGGCCCTGTTTCCCGATGTGCCCACCTTGGCTGAAGCAGGGGTAAGCGGCGCTGAATCGGCGTCGTGGTACAGCCTGGCCGCGCCCAAGGGCACGCCGCAAGCGGTGCTTGAGAAACTGAACAAGGCCGTGCAGGCCGTGAACCAGTCGCCGGAGTATCGCAAGCTGATGGACGCTCAGGGTGTAGAGCTCTGGACCCTGACGCCGCAGGAAGCCACCCAATGCGTGGAAAAAGACCAGCTTGCGATGCGCAAGCTGGTGGACAGTGCTGGTCTGACGAAGAAGTAAGGCGCGCGGGGGGGCGGCGGAGTTGCGCTTCACCCCAGCGCGCTAAGCCGCCGGATCGCAACCAGCGTCTCTTGAACCAGGCGCTGCATCAATTCGGCGGCCGGCACCAAGTCGCCGATCAGTCCCGCGCTTTGACCGGCTTCCACCTTGCCGAGGTCGACATTGCCTTCCAGCGCGGCCTGCTTCAACGTGCTTTGCGCGAACAAGCCGTCCAGTGCTTCGTCGCTGCTGGTGCGTTCGGCGTTCAGGTACTGCTGGGCAAAAGCGTTGCGCAGCATGCGTACCGGCGAGCGGCCGCGGCCGACCAAGGTGGTGTCGCTGATGCCGGCGGCCATCACGGCCGCCTTGTAATCGGCGTGCACGCTCGCCTCGGGCGTCAGCAGGAAGCGCGTTCCCAGTTGCGCGCCAGCCGCGCCCAGGCACAACGCCGCCGCAATGCCGGCGCCATCCGCGATGCCGCCTGCGGCGACGACCGGCAAGTCCACGCGCTGCACCGTTGCACGCAGCAGCACCTGTGTGGTGATCTCGTCAGGGCCAGGATGTCCGCCGGCTTCCAGGCCCACCGCGATCACGCCATCCACGCCCGCCGCTTGGGCTTTCTCGGCGTGGACGGGGCTGGCAATGACCTGCAGCCATTTCATCCCGGCATCGTGCACGCGGGCCAGATGCTCTCGGGGCCCGCCTTGCGAGGCAATAATGATCGGAGCACCTTCGGCGATGGCGATGTCCAGATGTTCGCGCGCCCGCTTGTTGTACAGCGGGATGTTGACCGCGTAGGGCGCGTCGGTCAGGGTGCGCAGCTTGCGCAGCGCGGCTTGCAACGCCTCCGGGTACATCGGGCCGGATGCCACCACGCCCAGGCCGCCGGCGGCCGACACGGCGGCAGCCAGTTCCGCGTTGGAAGACGCCCAGCTCATGCCGGCTTGAATGATGGGGTATCGGATACCCAGAAGATGGGTCAGCGGGGTTTGCAAGGTCATGATGGCGTCTCGTCCGAAAGCAACCATTCTCGGACAAGTCGTTGATTTAATCAACTAAATCGCAACGTCAGCCCGTCAAATTCACCGTCGCCCCATGCCGAACCACGCGCTTGGCCAAATCCCCGCCCACCCAGTAAGCCAGCTCTGCCGGATGCGCAATATCCCAAACGACAAAATCCGCCACCTTGCCCGCCTCCAGCGTCCCGCGCGTCGCTGACAAGCCCAACGCCCGGGCCCCATTCGCCGTCACGCCCGCCAGCGCTTCCTCCGGCGTCATCCGGAACAACGTGCACGCCATGCTCAGCATCAAGCGCAGCGACAGCACGGGCGACGTCCCGGGATTCAGATCCGTCGAAATGGCGATGGGTACACCGTGTTGGCGCAGCAGATCCAGCGGCGGCAGTTGTGTCTCGCGCAGCGCGTAGAAGGCTCCAGGCAACAGCACCGCCACCGTCCCCGCTTTGGCCATCGCCCGCACATCCGATTCGGTCAGGTATTCGAGATGATCCGCTGACAGCGCCCCATGGCGCGCGGCGAGGCTAGCGCCGTGCAGCGAAGACAGTTGCTCGGCATGCAGCTTCACGGGCAGGTTCAGCCGTGCCGCCGCCTGAAACACGCGCTCCACCTGAGCGGGCGTGAACGCCAGATGTTCGCAGAAGGCGTCGACGGCATCGACCAGGCCCTCGGCCGCCAGGGCGGGCAGCATGCGCTGAGTGACTTCATCAATGTAGTCGTCGGGGCGGCCTTGGAACTCGGGGGGCAGCGCGTGCGCGGCCAGGCAGGTTGCCTGCACGGTCAGGGGCAGCATCTGGCCCAGGTGACGGGCCACGCGCAGCATCTTGCGTTCGTTTTCCAGATCGAGCCCGTAGCCGGATTTGATCTCCAGCGTGGTGACGCCATCGCGCAGCAGTTGCAGGGCGCGGCGGCGGGCGCTGGCGTAGAGCTCGTCTTCGGTGGCCGCGCGCGTGGCGCGCACGGTGCTGGCGATGCCTCCGCCCTGGGCGGCGATGGTGGCGTAGTCGACACCTTGCAGGCGTTGCTCGAACTCCCGGCTGCGGTCGCCGCCGAACACCAGATGAGTGTGGCAGTCGATGAGGCCTGGCGTGACCCACGCGCCGCCCAGGTCATGCACGTGCGCGGCGTCCACGTTTGGCAATTGGGCTTCTGGACCGATCCATTCGATGCGATCGGCGCGGGTCACGATGGCTGCGTGTTCGATGAGGGAATACGCGCCACCCGCCATCGTGGCCGCGTGGCAATGTCGCCAGACTTGTCTCATGCACTTCTCCTTCCGGCAGCTGCCGGCCAGGGGATTGCCCTGACCGGCGCCGCGTCGATCAATCCGAGCCCTGCGTCACCAGCACGGGGGCGCCGCCGCCGGGGCGTTTGGGACGCACCCACAAGCGGTACGCCACGCATAGCAGCGCGATCCACACCGCGCCCACGCCCAGCGCCATCTGCGTGCCGGGGAAATAACCCAGCACGGCGATCACGAACGCCATGAAGGCAATGGCCAGCAAGGGACCCAGCGGCCAGAACGGAACCGGGAACTTCAATGCGGCGACGTCTTCGGCGTGCATCTTGCGGCGCATCGCCACTTGCGAGAGCAGAATCATCAGCCACACCCATACGGTGGCGAAGGTGGCGATGGAGGCGATGAGCAGGAATACATTCTCCGGGATCAGATAGTTCAGCAACACGCCGACCAGCAACGCCACGGACATGACCACCACCGTCATCCACGGCACGCCGTTGCCAGAGACCGAGGCAAAGCCGTGCGGCGCCTGACCTTGCTGCGCCATGCCATACAGCATGCGGCCCGCGCCGAAGATGTCGCTGTTGATGGCCGACACGGCCGCGGAGATGACGACGATATTCAGGATGGTGGCCGCCGAGTCGATGCCCAGGCTGTCGAAGATCTGCACGAACGGACTGCCTTTGCTGCCGATCTGCGTCCACGGGAAGATGGACATCAGCACGAAAAGCGTCAGCACGTAGAAGAGCAGAATGCGCATCGGGACGGCGTTGATGGCGCGGGGAATGGTGCGGCCCGGGTCCTTGGCTTCGCCGGCGGTGATGCCGATGATCTCGATGCCGCCAAACGCGAACACCACCACGGCCAGCGACGCAATCAGCCCGCCCACGCCGTTGGGCATGAAGCCGCCGTGCGCCCAGAGGTTGTGCACGCCGGTCGCAGCGCTGTCCGCGCCCAGTCCCAGGCCAAACAGCATGATGCCCAGGCCGCCCGCAATCATCGCGACGATGGCGCTGACTTTCAGCAGCGACAGCCAGAACTCCAGTTCGCCGAATACCTTGACGGACAGCAGGTTGATGGCGCCGATGAAGCAGACGATGGAAAGCACCCAGATCCAGCGCGGCACGTCGGGATACCAGAAGCCCATGTACAGCCCGAACGCGGTGATGTCGGCCAGACAGACGATGATCATCTCGAACGCATAGGTCCAGCCGGTGAGAAAGCCCGCGAGCGGGCCCAGGTATTGCGTGGCGTAGTGGCCGAACGAGCCGGATACCGGATTGCGGACCGCCATTTCGCCGAGGGCGCGCATCACCATGTACACGGCGGCGCCGGCGATCAGGTACGCCAGCAGCACTGACGGTCCGGCTGCCTGGATCGCCTTGGCCGATCCGTAGAAGAGCCCCGTGCCGATGGCCGATCCCAATGCCATGAAGCGGATGTGCCGGGCATTCAGGCCCCGTGTGAGCGCCTGCGCGGGGGGCGGTGCGTCGGACTGCTTGGTTGCTTGCATTGTGTCTCTCTCGTGTTCCCTTGGACGTTCGGCATCAGCCGCCGCGAGGGGCGCCTTCTGGTGGGCGCGTGCACGCGGCGTGGCAATGGCGGCCGGCGTCATCCGGCCGCCACGGACGGCATCACAGGCTGGGCAAAAGGCCCGGGGGCATCAGGCCGTTCATGACCTGCGCGGCGAGCAGGCCGCTGGCCGCAGCGATGTCGGGCGCGAAGAAGCGGTCTTCTTCGTAGTGGGGCACTTTGTCGCGCAGGGCGCGGCGCGCCTGTTCCAGTTGCGGAGAGGTCTTGAGCCCCTCGCGGAAATCCAGCCCCTGGCACGCGCCCAGCCATTCGATGGCCAGAATGTCGCGCACGTTGTCGGCCATGGCCCACAGACGCTTGCCCGCGTTGGGCGCCATCGAGACGTGGTCTTCCTGGTTGGCTGACGTGGGCATGCTGTCCACGCTGGCCGGATGCGCCAAGGCCTTGTTGTCGCTGGCCAGTGCCGCGGCCGTCACCTGGGCGATCATGAAGCCGGAGTTCACGCCGCCCTTGTGGACCAGGAACGGCGGCAATTGCGACATGTGCTTGTCCATCATCAGCGCGATGCGCCGTTCCGACAGGGCGCCGATCTCGGCCAGCGCCAGCGCCAGGTTGTCGGCGACCAGGGCCACGGGCTCCGCATGGAAGTTGCCGCCCGAGATGACGTCGCCTTGTTCGACGAACACGAGGGGATTGTCGGACACGGCGTTGGCTTCGATCTGGAGCACCTGCGCCGCTTGGCGGATCTGCGTGAGGCAGGCGCCCATGACCTGGGGCTGGCAACGCAGGGAGTAGGGGTCTTGCACCTTGCCGCAGTCGGCATGGGAATGGCCGACTTCGCTGTCCTCGCCCAGCAGGCTGCGGTAGACGGCGGCCACGTCGATCTGGCCGGTCTGGCCGCGCGCGGCGTGAATGCGGGCATCGAACGGCGTGCGCGAGCCCAGCATGGCTTCGACGCTGAGGCTGCCGCAAACGAGGCCGGCCGCCATCATGTCTTCGGCTTCGAACAGACCGCGCAGGGCAAACGCGGTGGACACCTGGGTGCCGTTCAAAAGCGCCAGGCCTTCCTTGGCGGCAAGCGTCAGCGGCGTCAGGCCGGCGCGCGCCAGGGCGTCGCGCGCGGGCAGCCATTCGCCCTGATGGCGCGCCTGGCTTTCGCCCAGCAGCACCATCGACATGTGGGCAAGCGGGGCGAGGTCGCCCGAGGCGCCCACCGAACCCTTGAGCGGAATGTGGGGATAGACGCCCGCGTTGACCAGCGCAATCAGGCTGTCGATGACTTTGCGGCGCACACCGGAATAGCCCCGGGCCAGGCTGTTGATCTTCAGCACCATGATGAGGCGCACCATCGCGTCGTCCAGCGCCTCGCCCACGCCGGCGGCATGCGAACGCACCAGGGACGTCTGCAGCGCCTGTAGATCCTCGCGCGCGATCTTGGTGGAAGCCAACAGGCCAAAGCCGGTATTGATGCCGTAGACCGTGCGGCCTTCGGCGATGATGCGTTCAACCGTGGCCACGCTGGCGTCGATGCCCTGCGCGGCGCCGGGATCCAGCGTCAGGCTGACGGGCTGCCGGAAGGCGCGCCGCAGGTCGGCCAGCGTCAGGTGGCCCGGTTTCACATGCAATTCCATTTCCACTTCTCCCACGCCGGTTGCCCGGCTGCTTGCGATCATTGTTGTTCGGTCAGTCGCGCTTGCCGGTCACCATGGGCAGGTTCAAGCCCTGCTCGCGGGCGCAATCGATGGCGATCTGATACCCGGCGTCGGCGTGCCGCATCACGCCCGTGGCCGGATCGTTGGTCAGCACCCGGGCGATGCGTTCGGCGGCGGCGTCGGTGCCGTCGCACACGATGACCATGCCGGAATGCTGCGAGAAGCCCATGCCGACGCCGCCGCCGTGATGCAGCGAAACCCAGGTCGCGCCGCTGGCGGTGTTGAGCAGGGCGTTGAGCAGCGGCCAGTCGGACACGGCGTCCGAGCCGTCGCGCATGGACTCGGTTTCGCGGTTGGGGCTGGCGACGGAGCCGGAATCCAGGTGGTCCCGGCCAATGACGATGGGCGCCGACAGCTCGCCCGACCGGACCATCTCGTTGAATGCCAGGCCCAGCTTGGCGCGCGCGCCCAGGCCCACCCAGCAGATACGGGCGGGCAGCCCCTGGAAGCTGATGCGTTCGCGCGCCATGCTGAGCCAGCGGTGCAGGTGGGCGTCGTCGGGAATCAGTTCCTTGACCTTGGCGTCGGTCTTGTAGATGTCCTGGGGGTCGCCGGACAGCGCGGCCCAGCGGAACGGCCCCACGCCCCGGCAGAACAGCGGCCGGATGTAGGCCGGCACAAAGCCGGGGAAGTCGAACGCGTCGGCAACGCCTTCTTCCTTGGCCATCTGCCGGATGTTGTTGCCGTAGTCGAAGGTGGGAATGCCCTGCCGCTGGAATGCCAGCATGGCCTGCACATGCACGGCCATCGACTGCTTGGCGGCCTTGATGACCGCCGCCGGCTCGCGCTCAGCGCGATCGCGGTATTCCTGCCAGGTCCAGCCGGCGGGCAGGTAGCCGTTCAAGGGGTCGTGCGCACTGGTCTGGTCGGTGACCATGTCGGGCCTGACGCCCCGGCGCACGAGCTCGGGCAGAATTTCGGCCGCGTTGCCGCAGAGCGCGACGGACACCGCGCGGCCTGCTTGCGTGTGTTTGGCGATGCGGGCCAGCGCGTCGTCCAGGTTGGCGGCCTGTTCGTCCACATAGCGCGTGCGCAGGCGGAAGTCGATCCGGCTTTGCTGGCATTCGATGTTGAGCGAGCACGCGCCGGCCAGCGTGGCCGCCAGGGGCTGCGCGCCGCCCATGCCGCCCAGGCCGGCGGTCAGGACCCAGCGCCCGGCGAGGTTGCCGCCGTAGTGCTGGCGGCCCGCTTCGACGAAGGTTTCGTACGTGCCCTGCACGATGCCCTGGCTGCCGATGTAGATCCAGCTGCCGGCGGTCATCTGGCCATACATGGCCAGGCCCTTGGCGTCCAGCTCGTTGAAGTGTTCCCACGTGGCCCAATGCGGGACGAGGTTCGAGTTGGCGATCAGCACGCGGGGCGCGTTGGCGTGCGTCTTGAACACGCCCACCGGCTTGCCCGATTGCACCAGCAGCGTTTCGTCGTCGTTCAGGGCCGTGAGGGATTCAACGATCTTGTCGTAGCAATCCCAGTCGCGGGCTGCGCGGCCGATGCCGCCGTAGACGACGAGCTCGTTCGGGTTCTCGGCCACGTCGGGGTCGAGGTTGTTCATGAGCATGCGCAAGGGCGCTTCGGTCAGCCAGCTCTTGGCCGTGAGTTGGCTGCCGCGCGGTGCGCGAATGAGGGCGTCGCGGAATCGTGTCGAAGGCTTCAAGTGTGTCTCCTGGATCGGGTCGAGGCGCGCGGTGATCCAGCGCCAAGGTCATCGAATCTTATGACGCCTATGGTTGTATAGACAAGAGTAGATGACTTGTTTTCGAATCAGGGATTACCCCAATGAAAAATGCCGAAACCCGTGGGGATTCGGCATTGGCGAAAGAAGCAGGGGGCGCCGCAATGGCGCGGACGTCACGTCGTGAACTTGCCTTCCAGGCGGTGGCGCGAGCCGGGGTGGATCAGGCGGGCCAGCGTCACCGCGCGGTCGCCGGACCAGGTGCGCCGGCTGATGAGCAGGCATGGCTCATCGCGTTCGATCTGCAGCAATTGGCACTCGCGCGGCTTGGCCAGGATCGCCTCGACCACGTGCTCGCCCGCGCTCAGCGGCGCCACGCGGGTCAGGTATTCATAGGGCGTGCTTTGCGTGAAGTCCTGCTTCAGGTAGTCGGGCGCAAGGCGAACATTGACGTAGCGGTCTTCCAGCTGGATCGGCACGTCGTCCTCGTAGTGGACGATGACCGAATGAAAGACCGGCTGCCCCGCGCGGATTTCCAGCGCCTGGGCTTGTTCGGCGCTGGCCGGCTCTTCAGCCAGCCGCACCACGCGGCTGTGGTGCCGGTGGTTCCGCGCCGCGATCTCGTCTGCGATGTTGTTCACGGCAAACAGGGCCGAGCGCGCCTTGGGCTGCGCGACAAAGGTGCCGACGCCTTGCATCCGCACAAGCAGGCCTTCCGATGTCAATTCGCGCAGTGCGCGGTTGATCGTCATGCGGCTGAATCCCAGTTCCTCGACCAGTTCGGCTTCCGACGGCACGCGGTAATGCGCGGGCCAGGCGCCGCTGCGGATCTGCTGCGCAATCATCTGCTTGACCTGCGCGTACAGCGGAGCGGGCGGGGCATTGGCTGGGACAGGCAATCGGGGAGGGGAGGCAGCCACGAGGGATCCTGGGTATGCAACGTGTGAGCGGTGAAAATGCGGGCTCTAGTATAGACAGGTACACATCGCGCGCGGGAGGCCTGGCCTCAGCCTCGCGCCGGCCTGCTGACCCGCAGCGCGGCGACCACCAGCGAAAACGCCGGCGACGGTTGCCGCCGGCTGGGGTAGTAAAGATGGTATCCCTCGAAGCTGGGGCACCAGTCCTCCAGCACCCGGACCAGCTGGCCGGATTCCAGATAGGGCATCAATTCGTCCTCCGGCAACAGCGACAGGCCAAGTCCCGCCAGCGCCGCGTCGATCTGGGGCTTGGTGGTGTTGAAGATCAGCGGGCCGTCCACGCGGACGTTGACCTGGCGGCCGCGGCGCTCGAAGTCCCACACATACAGGCCGCCTGAACTTTGCATGCGCTGATTGATGCAGGCGTGCTGCATCAGATCCTGGGGCACCTTCGGGACGGGGCGCGATTCGAAATAGCCGGGCGATCCCACCACGGCCAGGCGCATTTGCGGACCAATGGGCACGGCGATCATGTCCTTGTCGATGGTCTTGCCCATGCGCACACCGGCGTCGAACCGGTCCGCCACGATGTCGCGGAATCCGTAGTTCACGTCGAACTCCAGCTTGATATCCGGATACTCGCGCATCAGCGGCGTCAGCTTGGGCAGCAGGATACTGTGCAGCACGTAGTCGCCACAGGTGATGCGCACGGTTCCCGCCGGCTTGTCGCGCAGTTCGGTCAACTCGTCCAGCTCTGCCTCGATCTCGTCGAAGCGGTTGCCGATGGCGTTGAGCAACCGTTCGCCCGCCGCAGTGGGGGAAACACTGCGCGTGGTGCGCCTGAGCAGGCGGATCTGCAGGCGCGTTTCCAGGCCGCTGACGGACTGGCTGAGCGCCGATTGCGTCACGCCCAGCAGCGACGCCGCACGGGTGAAACTGCCTTCGCGCGCGACCGTCACGAAATAAAGGAGGTCATTGAGGTTGCGACGGGCCATGGGACGAATGGGTAAATTGATTCGCTGATCTTATAGAGCTTTTGAGGATTGATCAGCGAGCTTTCGGCTCGGCCGTTTGCGGGGATTCGGGCAAAGACAAGCGCAAATCCGGACTGACGGCGGGCGGCGCCTGCGAGCGGCGCCGGGTCTTACCGGGCCGTGACCCCATTCTTGACCGCCAGAATGTGCGCCATGACGCTCACCGCGATCTCGGCGGGCGTCTTGCTGCCGATGTGCAGTCCGACCGGCGAGTGCAGCCGTTGCAGCGACGCTTCCGTTTCATCGAAGTGTTCCATGAACCGCTCGCGGCGGCTGGCGGCGTTGCGGCGTGAGCCGATGGCGCCCACGTAGAAGGCGGGGCTGTGCAGCGCTTCCAGCAAGGCCATGTCGTCTAGCTTGGGGTCATGGCTGAGCGCCACGATGCAGGTTCGGGAATCGGGGGCGAGCGCGCGCACGGCGTCGTCGGGCATTTCGGTGGTGAAGGCCACGCCGTCCACGGACCATGTGCCCAGGTGCTCGATGCGCGGGTCGCATACGGTCACCGCGAAGTCATTGAAAAGCGCCATGGTGGCGACGTATTCGGCCAGCGATCCGGCACCGATGAGGAGCAGCCGGTATTGGGGGCCAAGCGTGCTGGACAGCGTGACGCCATCGAAATGCAGGGCCTCGGGCGCCGATGCGTCGCCAAGCGTCACGGCCCCGGACGCGCAATCCACGGTCCGCTGCACGAGGTGGCCCGCCTCTAGCCGGCGGACCAATGCGTCAAGCGCCGCGCCGTCGGGTTCGAATTCAAGCAGCAGCTCAAGCGTGCCGCCGCAAGGCAGCCCGAAGCGGTGCGCCTCGTCGGCCGTGACGCCATAGCGCACGAGTTCGGGCGCCGACTGCGGGATGACCCCGTCGCCGTAGGCCCGCGTGTACCGGTGGATCAGGTCGTCCTCGATGCAGCCGCCCGAGACCGATCCGATGCAGCGGCCGTCCTCGCGCAGCACCATCATCGCGCCGACGGGCCGCGGCGATGACCCCCACGTCTTGACGACGGTGGCCAGCATCAGGCGATGACCGTCCACCTGCCAATCGCGCGCCGCGCGCAGCACGCGCACATCAACGCTTTCCATCATGCCACCTTGCGCACTGGCAGGCTGCGGATCCGCTTGCCGGTCGCGGCGAAGATGGCGTTGCACAGGGCGGGGGCTACGGGCGGCACCGGCGGCTCGCCTACGCCGCCCGGCGGCAACGCGTGATCGTCATTGACCAGGTGCGTGCGGATCACGCGCGGCGAGGCGTTATGGCGCAGGACTTCGTAGTCATGGAAGTTGCTTTGCTTCACGCGGCCTTTTTCGAACGTGATTTCGCTGGTCAGCGCCAGGCCAAGGCCCATGATGGCGCCGCCTTCCATTTGCGCGCGGATGCGTTCGGGGTTGATCTGGGGGCCGCAGTCCATCGCCATGTCCACGGCGACGATGCGGACCTCGCCCTTGTCGTCCACGGCCACCTCGACGACCGTGGCCGTGTAGCTCATGAAGCTGTAGCAAAAGGCCAAACCCAGGCCATGGCCCTTGGGCAAGGTGCGGCCCCAGCCCGCGCCCTTGCAGGCGGCCTCGATCACGCCGCGCAGGCGGCCGGTGTCGTAGGGGTAGCGTTCGGGCGACTCGGTGTAGTTCCACGTGTCGGCCATCGTGCCGGGGTCGATCTGGCGGGCCGGGCCGATGAGGTCCAGCGCGAAGGCTTTCGGATCCTTGCCCGCGCGGTGGGCCAGTTCGTCGATGAAGCACTGGGCCGCGAAGGCATGGGGAATGTTGGCGACGGACCGGAACCAGCCGATGCGGGCGTGGGCGTCGACTTCGGCGGTCTCCACGCGCACGTTCGGAATGCGGTAGGGCATGTTGATCGCCGACATGGCCGATTCGAACATCTGCTGTCCCTTGGCGCCTTGCGCGAACAGCGAGGCGATGGTGGGGGCGGCGCTGCGGTGCAGCCAGGACTGGACTTGCCCCTGCGCGTCCATGACGGCTTCCAGGCGCTCGACCGACACGGTATGCAGATAGTCGTGATGAATATCGTCCTCGCGCGTCCAGACCAGCTTGACCGGCGTGCCGTCGGGCATGGCGCGGGCCACGATGGTGGCTTCGTCCACGAAGTCGGGCTTGGACTTGCGCCCGAAGCCGCCGCCCAGCAGCAACACGTTGACCTTGACGTTGGCCGGTTCCAGCTTCAGTCGCGTGGCGACTGCGTTTTTAGCGGCGGCCGGATTCTGCACGGACGTCCAGACCTCGGCGCTGTCGCCCTTGATCTGCACGGTGGCGACTGGCGGTTCCATCGATGCGTGCGCCAGATGCGGCACGTAGTATTCCGCGGCTACGCGCTCGGCTTCGGGCGCCTTGGCCCAGGCATTGGCGGCGTCGCCTTGGCTGCGCATCGTCTTGCCGGGTGCGCGCGCCGCCGCCTGCAGGGTTTGCCGGTAGGCGGCCGAGTCATAGCTGCCGTTCGGGCCATCGTCCCATTCGATCTCCAACGCGTCGCGTCCCAGGCGAGCGGCCCAGGTGTTGCGCGCCACGACGGCCACGCCGCCCAGCGGCTGGAATGCGGGGGCCCCCTGCATGGGGGGAATCTCGACGACCTTCAGCACGCCGGGCACGGCCAGCGCCTTGGCGCTGTCGAAACGCCGCAGCCGGCCGCCGACGACGGGAGGCCGCGCGACGACGGCATAGACCATGCCGGGCAGGCGCATGTCCATGCCGTAGGTGGCTTGCCCTTTGCCGATGGCTTCGAGGTCCACCAGGCGAACCTGGTCCTTGCCGATGTACCGGAATTCGGACCGGTCCTTGAGCTTGAGCGCGTCGCTGGCCGGCACGGGCTGCTTGGCCGCGTCCGCCGCCAGGTCGCCATAGGACAGACGACGGCCGGTGGGCACATGCAGCACTTCATGCTGTTCTGCCTTGACCTCGGCAACGGGCACGGCCCAGCGTGCTGCGGCGGCGGCTTCCAGCATCTGCCTGGCTGCGGCGCCCACGCGCCGCATCGGCATCAGGAAGTGCCGCATGCTGCGCGAGCCGTCCACGTTCTGATTGCCGTAGCGCGCCTCGTCGCCGGGCGCCTGCACGACCTTCACGCGTTCCCAGCGGGCTTCCATCTCGTCGGCCACCACCATCGGCAGGCTGGTGCGCACGCCCGTGCCCATTTCCGCGCGGTGCGCCACGATGGTGACCGCGCCGTCGGCGGCGATGCTGACAAAGACCAGCGGATCGTCCACGGTGCCGCCAGGCATGCTGTCGGCGCCATACGCCTTGGCGGCCTGCTCGGCGGCCACCGCGGTCGTGACCCATCCCTTGGCCGTGACGGCAAGCGTCAAGACGCCCAGGCTGCCCTGCAGGAAAGCGCGGCGCGAAAGTTGAGCGGCGGCCGTCATTGCTTGCCTCCTTGGGCGAGGCGGTTGGCGGCCTGTTGAATGGCGGCCAGGATGCGCGGGTAGGTGCCGCAGCGGCAGATGTTGCCACTCATGGCGTCCGCAATCTCCTGTTCGGTGGGAGTAGGGTTGGCCTTCAGCAGGCTCACCGCCGTCATGATCTGGCCCGCCTGGCAGTAGCCGCATTGCGCGACGTTGTTGTCGACCCAGGCCGTCTGCACCGCCCGGCCGACCGGATCGGCATCCATGCCTTCAATGGTCGACAGCTGGCGGCCGGAAGCCACCGAGACGGGAGTAAGGCAGGCGCGCACGGGCGTGCCGTCGATATGCACCGTACAGGCGCCGCACAGCGCCATGCCGCAACCGAACTTGGTGCCGGTCATGCCCAGCTCGTCTCGCAGAACCCATAGGATCGGCATGTCGTCCGGGACGTTGACGTCCTGGGTCTGACCGTTGATTTGCAGTTGCGTCATGGGGGCAGTTCCTGAGAGGCACGGCGCAGTCGCCTTGCCTCGGGTGGGGGGATGACTTCTTGAGTCCGGAATTTTGCCGAAAAAATCCCGGTTTTATTCATTAGCCTTACTAATAGGCCTGTTAAGGGCCGGTTATGCCTGTGCGGAAACCGGCTCCCGGGTTGCGCTACGACGCCTCCGGCCGGTAAAGCACGGCGCGCATGTCGGATGAGGCCCCCAACCTGCGCGACAGGTCGTCGGCGCGTTCCAGGATCATGGCCTCGAATGCCTTGGCGTCCACGGTCTTGAGCCGTGCCGAGGGGCCGGCAATGGTCAGCGCGCCGACGAAGCGATCTTCCTGGCCGATGACCGGAACAGACCAGGACGACGTATACGGATCGCGCGCGCCGCACGAGAAGATCGGCAGGCGGACCTGATCGCGCCGTTCGCCTTGCGCCCAGATCGCAAAGACCTGGCCCGTGGATGATTTGTCGGGCGGCATCACGCTGCCGGCAATGACCTGGCTGTGCAGGCCTTCGTGCGGTTGATGCCGGAAAAGGCACAGGCGCTGGCCCGGTTCTCCGCCTTCGACGTAATACGCCGCGCTTTCACCGGTGTCTGCCGACAGCCGCTCCAGCACCGGCATGACGACGGCCTCCAGGTCGAAGCCGCGCTCGTAGACCCGCGCCAGGAACAGCACGCGCGGGCCCAGCCCATAGCGGCCGTCGGGCTCTCGCACCACATAGCCGCATCGCGCCAGCGAATTGAGCAGACGAAAGATCGTTGTCTTGTGCAAGGGAAGGCGGGATGCGAAATCGGCCAGCGACAGGTGCTCCGCGCCGGGACGAAAGCAGTCCAGCACGCTGAGCGCGCGTTCAACGGCCACGACGCCATCATTGCTCATGAATTCTCCAAGAGGTGCATTTTTGCTTGCTGATTGTACGTAATACAACATCGTTTCGTAAATTTAAAATGCACCCAGTCTGTTGATTCGGGAGGCCGGGATGGCAAATTCGATGGTGGTGGTAACTGCCCATGTGGGCGATTTTGTCTGGCGCTGTGGTGGCGCGATGGCCCTGCACGCGCAGCGTGGCGTACCGGTGCATCTGGTCTGCCTGAGCTATGGCGAAAACGGAGAGTCCAACTCGGCGTGGAAAGGCGACACGCAGCGCGAGGCGGTCAAGGCCGAGCGTCACGCCGAAGCGCAAGCCGCCGCCCAGATCCTGGGCGTGAGCAGCGTGGATTTTCACGACCTGGGCGACTATCCGCTGCCCGACTCGCCGGACGCCGTGCGCCGCATCTCGGAGACGCTGCGCCGCACGAAGCCGTCGGTGGTGCTCACCCACCCCGAGCACGATCCTTCCAACCTCGATCACTGCCGCACGTTCGACATGACGCTGCGCGCCCGCATGCAGGCGATGGCGCCGGGGCATGGGGCCGACTTCGTGGTGCCGCCGCAAGTGTTGTGCTTTGAGCCCCATCAGACCGAGTTGTGCGGCTTCAAGCCCAATGTGCTGCTGGACATCACGGAGGTGTGGGAACGCAAGTGGCAGGCCATGCAGGCCATGCCGACGCAAAGCAACCTGTGGGCGTACTACGAGCGTGTCGCGCTGCAACGCGGCGCGCAGGCCGGGCGCCGAGGCAAGACGGCGGGCACGCGCTATGGCGAGGCTTATCAAAGCATTTTCCCGGCCGTGGTTTCGGCCTTGATGGAGTGACCCCATGCGCGACATCCACGAATCCGGCTTGACCAGCACACTGCTGGCGGACGCCGGCGCGCGCCATCTGCGCGCGGCGATCAAACCCCTGCGGACGGGATGGACCGTGCGCGGCCGCGCGGTGACGGTGTCGGTCCCGGCGGGCGACAACCTGGCAATCCACGCGGCGCTCGCGCTTGCGCAACCCGGCGATGTGCTGGTGGTGGATGCGCAGGGCTACACCGAACGCGCGGTGATGGGCGGAATCATGTGCGCGCAGGCCGCCGCAAGCGGCATCGCCGGCGTGGTGATCGACGGGGCGGTGCGCGACGCGGCAGAGCTGCGCCAGGGCCCGCTACCCGTGTTCGCCGCTGCGATATCGCCAGCGGGGCCCGCCAAGGCCGGCGGCGGCAGTGTGAACCGCCAGATCCAGTGCGGCGGTGTGCGCGTCGATCCGGGCGACTGGATCCTGGGCGATGACGACGGGTTGGTCGTGGTCGCCCCGGCGGAAGTGGACACGATGGTGGCGGCAGCCCTGGCCAAGGCCGGCGCCGAAGCCCGCCGCATGGCCGCCATCGCGCGCGGCGAACTGCGGCCCGTGTGGCTTGACGACGCGCTGGCCAAGGCCACGCTGGACATTGGGCCGTCGCTGCCTGCGTCCGAATAACAGCTATTCAATACAACAGGAGGAAGACAATGAACTTCAAGCACACGCTCGGCGCGATCGCCCTGATGGCGGGCCTGGCGCCCTTTGCCGCGGCCAACGCCGACTATCCCGAAAGGCCGATACGCATGATCGTGCCGTTCGCGGCAGGCGGCCCCGCGGACATGGTCGGACGCGAATTCGCCAAGCTGTTTGGCGAAAAGCTGGGGCAGCCCGTGGTGGTTGTGAATGCGGGGGGCGGTCACGGCGTGCCGGCGTTGAACCAGGTGCTGGGGGCCGAAGCGGACGGCTATACGCTGCTCATGCCTGCCTCGGGCAACATGACGGTGCCGTCCAAGGCCATGCAGGGCAAGAAGGTGCTGGAAGTGCTGGCGCCGATTAGCCTCTTGACCGAAAGCCCGCACGTCCTGGTGGTGAACGCGCAGTTGCCGGTGAATTCGGTGCCGGAACTCGTCGATTACGCGCGCGCCCATCCCGGCAAGGTCAATTTCGGGTCGGCAGGCGTCGGGGGCGTGGCGCATCTGGGCATGGAGCTCTTCAAGAGCAAGGCCAAGGTGGACGTGGTGCACGTGCCGTACCGGGGCACCTCGCAGGTGCTGACCGACCTGGCATCGGGGCAGGTTCAGGCGCTGTTCAGCAGCATGCCGTCGCTCAAGCCCATGATCGACAAGGGGTCCGTGAAGGCGCTGGCGATGAGCGCGCCGAGCAAGGGCGCGGACACGGCGAAGCTGCCCCTGATTTCGCAGACCCTGCCAGGCGTGTCGTACACAACCTGGTACGCGCTCTTTGCCAAGGCGGGCACGCCGCCCGAGGTGCTGGCCGAGCTGAACGCGGCGGTGGTCGACACCCTGAAGAATCCCGAGCTGAACCAGAAATTCGAGTCGCAGGGCGTGGAGTTCGTCTCCAGCACGCCGCAGCAGCTTGCCGACACGGTGCGGCGCGACACCGCGCAGTGGACGGCGCTGATTGACGAAGCCGGCATCGAAATCGAGTAGGCATTGCGTGGCAAAGCGGGGAGGGCGGCCGCCTTACCCCGCTTTTGCTACGACTTAACACGTCTTTTCCGGCCAGGCTTTGCTATAAAAGCGCCTACAGCATTTCTGTAGGGCCGGGAAAATGTCGATGCTTACGATCAGCCGCTGCGGCGCGGCCTTGTTCTTCGTCGCGCTGGTGGCGGGTTGCTCGTCCACCAAGCCGACGGCAGAGGAAAAGGCCAGCGCGACCACTACCACGCCCGCTCGGGCCAGCAACGAGTGCAAGTCCAATCGCAAGCAGTGCCTGCACGAAGGCTCTTACGATGTCGGCGAGCGGGCATACGCGGAAGACGAGGCCAAGCGCCTGAACCTGGCCGAGTCCCAGCGCCTGCGCCGCCTGTTCGATAAATAGTCCACCGTTAATGCCTTGCCCAACGCCGTAGAACCGTCGTCGATGACCCGGAAACCCCTCGCCATCATCCAGATGGGCCGCCCGCCCGAAGACCTGCGGCGGGCGCAAGGCGAACAGGCCGACTGGATGCTGGCCGCGCTGGACGACCCGGACCTGCCGGTACGCATTTGCAAACCCCACGATGATGAGGCGCTGCCCGCGTGGGACGCGCTGGCCGGGGCCGTGCTGACCGGCTCCTGGTCCATGGTGACGGATCGCGAACCCTGGAGCGAACGCACTGCCGAATGGTTGCGCGGCGCGCATCGCGCGCAGTTGCCGCTGCTGGGCATCTGCTACGGCCATCAGTTGATGGCGCACGCGCTGGGCGGCGTGGTCGATTTCCATCCCCAAGGCCGCGAGATCGGCCAACATGCCATCGATTTTTGCGCGGACGTCGCCGGCGATGCGTTGTTTGGCGCGCTGCCGCCGCGCTTTCTTGCCAATCTCACGCATGAGCAGAGCGTGCTGACGCCGCCGCCGGGCGCCGAGGTGCTGGCGCGGTCGCGGCACGATCCGCACCAGGTCTTGCGCTATGGACCGAACGCATGGTCCGTCCAGTTCCACCCCGAGTTCTCTTCCACCTTGATGTCGGCCTGCCTGGCGCGCCGCGCGCCGGTCTTCGAGGCAGAGGGCTACGACGTAGCGGCGATGGTCGCCGGGCTGGGACCCACGCACGATGCGCGCCAACTGCTGCGCACCTTTGCGCGGCGCTTCGCCTAGCCGAATCGCGTAGCCACTTCAAATTGCAGCTTCAAATAGCGGCTTCCTGCCTTCATATCACACGCGCGTGACACGCCTGCCGGTGTGGCGCGCGCGTGCGCCGCTGTCGGTCTCGCGCCACAAAAAGACGATTGGTTTCCGCTTCTTTGCGCCGCATCCCTTGCGTCCCCAGAACTGACATATTGCGTCCCTAGAATTCGTTCCTGCCATGCGCCGTGTGCATCACTGTGCCGCCCGCAACGCGGGTCTGGCTACCTGCGCATGTCTGTTCACATCAATGGGAATCTGTAATGAAAAAGACTCTGTTCGCCACCGCCATCTTCGCCGCGCTGTCCGGCATGGCGCAGGCGGAAACCTCGGTGACGCTGTATGGCCTGATCGATACGGGCGTGGGCTATCAGCGGATCAAGGGCGATGGCTTCCACGAATCCAAGGTCGGCATGAGCAATGGCGTTTCCAGCGGCTCGCGTTGGGGCCTGCGTGGTTCGGAAGATCTGGGCGACGGCCTGTCCGCCGTGTTCACGCTTGAAAGCGGCTTCAATTCGGCCAACGGCCAATCGGGCCAGAGCAGCCGCCTGTTCGGCCGCCAAGCCACCATCGGCCTGAAGAGCTCGTCCTGGGGCCTGTTGGAATTCGGTCGTCAGACCAACATCGCCTCCAAGTACCTGGGCGCGATCGATCCGTTCGGCGCCAGCTACGGCCAGGCCAACATCGGCAACGCGTTCAGCGCAGCCAACACCGTCCGTTACGACAACATGGTCCAGTACGCGACCCCGTCGTTCGGCGGCTTCCAGGCTGGCATCGGCTACTCGTTCAACGTCGCTGACACGACCGCGGCGCAGACGGGCTTTCGCACCGCGAACAACACCCGCGCCATCACGGCCGGCGTGCGCTACGTGAATGGCCCCCTGAACGTCGCCCTGACGTACGACCAGCTGAACCCCGCCAACCAGCTTGGCAACGATGCCACGCCCAAGTCGTGGAACGTCGGCGCCTCGTACGACTTCGAAGTCGTCAAGCTGGCGGCCGCCTTCGGTCAGACGCGTGACGGCTGGTTCACCGGCCAGAGCATCAACGCCTTCGGCAGCACCGAAACCATCGCCGATGGCTTCCGTTCGAACGTTGGCGTCGAAGACTTCAAGGCCAACTCGTACATGGTCGGCCTGACCGTGCCGCTCGGCGCCAGCTCGATCCTGGCTTCGTGGCAACGTGCCGATCCGGACAGCGATCTGCTGACCGGTGGCGATTCGGCCATGAACGTGTACAGCATCGGCTACACGTACAACCTGTCCAAGCGTACGAACGTGTACGCGCTGGGTTCCTACGCCACGGACTTCGCGTTCATCGACGGCGTCAAGAGCACGGTCGGCATGGTTGGTATCCGTCATCGCTTCTAAGCGGCAGACGTGATGAGCGGCGCGCCTGGCGCGCGCCGCTTGCGCCCTGCACCGCGGTTGCACTGAGCGGATTGGGCGTCTTACCCGGCCACAGACGCGAAAAAAGCGGCCACCTCCCTAGCTCCACTCTCAGTCCGCTCACCCGAACTTCGATCATGGCAAACCGAAGGCCCGCGCATTCTGGCGCGGGCTTTGCCATGTCTGGCTGACCACCGGCCACACCTTCCCACAATCCCTCATTGCGCGGCCGCGACCCAAAAGGGCCGCGCGGGCGTTGTAGTATTGGAAGCTCAGCCTAAACATCGGATAGCTATGCAAACGCACAACGCTCGGCTCGCAGAAATGACTTTGGCGTTGGCGCTGGCCCTGACCGCAACGGCCGCGCCTGCGCAGACCCAGGATGCCTCGACGGGTGGCGCCAAGCCGACTGAAGCGAAGCCTGCCGAAGCCAAGCCTGCCGAAGCCAAGCCTGCCGAAGCCAAGCCTGCAGACGCTAAGCCAGCAGAAGCCAAACCAGCAGACGCTAAGCCAGCAGACGCTAAGCCGGCGGAGGTCAAACCGCCCGAGGCGAAGCCCGCGCAAACCAAGCCGGCCGAAGCGAAGCCAGCAGAAGCGAAGCCAGCAGAAGCGAAGCCAGCAGAAGCGAAGCCAGCAGAAGCGAAGCCAGCAGAAGCGAAGCCCGCCGATGCCAAGCCCGCCGATGCCAAAGCGTCCGGCGACCCCGCCGCTGCGCAGGATCCGAATGGCGCGCCCGTGGACGCCGCGGTGGCGCCGCCGCCGCCGCCACCGCCGCTTCAGGTCCTGGACGGCAAGCTCCACGTCGCCATCCCGGCGGGTTTCACCGAAACCGAGTTTCCGTCCGATCCGGCCACGCCCGAGGTCTCGGGCAAGATCTACCTGAACCGCGCGGCCATGCAGGCCATCATCGTGATCGATGTGCCGGTTGAACAGGCTGTTGGCGATGACGACGCATTCACGCTGGGGGCGATGGCCGCAGGCTTCCAATCGCAGCAGCAGGCCGCGGTGCCCACGTTCAAGAAGACGGGCGACGGCGCGTTCAAGGTCGGCAGCATCGGCGTCTTTCAACTTGATGCGACCAGCAGGCTGTCCGGCCGTCCCGCCGAACTGACAGCGCTGTTCGCGGCGTCGGGCAAAAAGGTCGTGACCTTTTCGGTCTATACGTTGGCGCAAGAAAAAGCCCGGCATCCCGGGCTGGTCGAAGCACTGAAAAAGGGCATGTCGGTAACGCCGTAATAGGCGCGACAGGCCAGATCGCCCGTCACGCCGGCGGGAATCAGTTCGGCTTCCAGAACACGTAATCGGCCTGGTATGCCACCTGCGTTTTCCGGCCCTTGTTGTCCGGCGAGCAGGGCGTTTGCGGCACGCCGCCGCCTGCGCGAACCAGCCGCTGAATGTACGTGACGCCGGTCAGCACGCCCACGCCTGCTGATGGGTTGGCCAGCACGAGCTGGTCGTACAGCCGATCCGGTCCGGCATATGCGCGTACGGTTTCCATCCCCGTCAATGTCGAGCCGTCGGCGGCCCGCCAGCTTTCAGGCGGACTCTTGTACGTGCCGCGCGGCTCCGATGAACCCGCCTGGCCTGCGCCCAGCGTGGCGCTGGCGCCCGCGATGACCCAGGCGTAGCGCGCGCCGTCGGTCTGGATCATCCGGCATTCGTAGGTGATGACGCCTTCAGCCGGCGCGCGCCATGCGACGCTATTGTCTGCCGGCACCTGCATGATCTGCGGCACGTTGTCCTGCGCCGCCGCGGCCGAGGCGGCCAAGCTGGCCGCCAGGAACAGTCCGGCCAACGCCGGGCGAGGGTGAGTCGGAATGCGGTTCATCCATGCTCCTTCGGGCGGGCAGGGTGCCCGCGGTGGCAGTTGCGGGCGCGCTTGGCCCAAGGTCCGGCTGAGCCGGAATCGGGCCATTCTGCCACGATTCCCCGCCGGCGCTGGTCTCAATTGACTTGCAGCGTGTAGGCGGCTTTGCCGCGCAGCAGCGTCAACACCAGCGGCTGCGCGCCCGCGCCGCTCAAGAGGTCGCGCAGGTCCGCCAGCTTGCTGACGGGGCGCTGGTTCACGCCGATGACGATGTCGCCGCGCTGCAGGCGCGCGGCCACCGGACCCCGGTCCGGATAGGTGGCGCTGACGGCCGCGCCGTCATTGCCCTGTACGCGCTGCGCGCGTCCCACCTCGGTGAACTCGACGCCATTGAAGCGCGCGTCCAGCGAGCCGCCATGCAGGCGCTCGTTTTGTTCGGGTTCGATGCGCAACACGACGTCCCGCTTTGCGCCCGCGCGCGACAGCCCCAGGCGCACCTGGCGGCCCACCGGCAGCAGGCCTTCGGCGTTGCGCAACTGCGCGCTGGAGCCGATGGCCTTGCCGTCGATCGAGAGGATCTGATCGCGGGCCTGGATGCCGGCCTTCTGCGCGGGAGACCCATCCGCCACGCGGGCAACGGCCACGCCCGTCGATCCCGGCGCCAGGCCAAGCTGGCGCGCATTGCGTGGCGTGATGTCCAGCGTGTCCAGACCCAGCCCCCCGCGTTGCACCTGCCCGTGCTGCAGCAACTGCCGCATGACCTCGCCCGCCAGGTTGGACGGAATGGCAAAGCCGATGCCCACGTTGCCGCCCGACGGCGTGTAGATCATCGTGTTGATGCCCACCAGTTCGCCGTTCAGATTGACCAGCGCGCCGCCCGAGTTGCCCGGATTGATGGAGGCGTCGGTCTGGATGAAGTTCTGGTAGCCGGCGGCGCGCAGGCTGGACCGGTCCAGCGCCGACACGATGCCCGACGATGCAGATTGGCCCAAGCCGTAGGGATCGCCGATGGCGACCACGAAGTCGCCCACGCGCAAATCGCTGGAATCGGACAACGCCAGCGCTTGCAGGTCTTGCGCGGGGATGCGCAGCACCGCCAGATCCGTGTCCGGATCGCTGCCCACGACGGTGGCGTTGAAACTGCGGCCGTCCTGCAACGACACGCGGATGGTGGCGGCGCCGCGAATCACGTGGTGGTTGGTCAGCACGTTGCCTTGGCTGGCGTCCACGATGACGCCCGATCCGACGTTCTGGCGCATGCCGCCGGGCGCGCGCGCCGGGTTGGCCGCTTGTCCGTCCGATTGCGCCGAGATGTTCACGACTGCGGGCGTGACGCGCTCGAGCATGGGGGCCAGCGAGGGCAAGGGCTGTCCGTCGACGGCCAGCGGAAGCGCGGCGCGCGCCGGCGGTAGCGGCGCGGCCAGCAGCAGGGCGCAGCAGCCCGTGGCAAGGAATGCGGGTAGGCGTCGCGCGCGGCGCAATGCGCTACGCGCGACACAACGGGGTTCAAGAGGCGGCAAGGCCAGGCGGGGCATATCGATCCTTCCGGCAACGAGGCGGCAGTATTCACCGTCCCCGCTGCACGCGTGTGACGACGCGCGCGGCTTGCGGCCGGCGCGCGAGCGGTCACGGATTGTCGCCGAACTTTGGCGCCCGGTCCGGCGTGCCCCGCGTGGTCAGAATCCGACGGCCTGGCCGTCGCGCCGCGAGTCGGACGCGGCGACGTAGCCACCCTGCGGCAGGCGGCAGATGAGCTGGGCCGAGCCGAACTCCAGGCTGTCCACCGGCGCGACCGCCACGTTGTGGCCACGCGCGCGCAGCGTATCGACCACGTCGGCCGGCAGGTGCGACTCCACGTTCACGACAGGGCCGTTCTCGACGCGGAAACGCGGCGCGTCGCTCATGGCCTGCGGGTTCTGGCCGAACGCCGCCAGACGCGTGACCATCTGCAGATGGCCTTGCGCCTGCATCGACCCGCCCATCACGCCGAACGACATGAGAGGTTGGCCGCGGCGCGTCACGAACGCCGGGATGATGGTGTGCATCGGCTTCTTGCGCGGCGCAACCTGGTTGGCGTGACCCGGCTTCAGCACGAAGTTCAGGCCGCGATTGTGCAGGCTGATGCCGGTGCCGGGCACGACCACGCCCGAGCCAAAGCCGTGATAGTTGGACTGGATGAAGGACACCATCGTGCCGCTGGCGTCGGCGGCGGTCAGGTAGACCGTGCCGCCGGTAGCCGGCGTGCCTGCGGTGGGCACGCTGGCGCGGTCCATCGAAATCAGGCGGGCCCGTTCGGCAAGATAGGCGCGGTCGAGCAGGGCACGCGCGTCGGTGCGCATGTGGCGCGGATCGGCAACGTGGTGGTGCAGGTCCGCAAACGCCAGCTTCATGGCTTCGATGCTGACGTGGTAGTAGTCGGCGCTGTCGCGGCCCATGCCTTCCAGGTCGAATTGCTCAAGCATGCCCAGCGCCATCAGCGCCGAGATGCCCTGGCCATTGGGCGGGATCTCGTGCAGCTCGTAGTCGCGGAACGATTGCGAGATGGGCTTGACCCATTCCGGCCGGTGCTCGGCGAGGTCCACCGCGCTCAGGGCGCCGCCCGTCTTGCTGGCGAAGTCCGCGATCTTGCGGGCCAGTTCGCCGCGGTAGAAGCTTTCACCACCGGTCTCGGCGATGTCGCGCAGCGTCTTGGCCTGGTCCGGAAAGCGCCACCATTCGCCGGCTTGCGGCGCGCGGCCTTGCGGCAGGAAGGCGTCGGCAAAGCCGGGTTCGGCGGCGAGCTTGGGCGCCTGGTTGGCCCATTGGCGCGCAATGGTGGGCGACACCGCGAAGCCTTCTTCGGCGTAGGCGATGGCCGGTTCGAACAGCTTGGCGAAGGGCAGCTTGCCAAAGCGGTCGGACAGGGCCTTCCAGCCGGCGACCTGGCCCGGCACGGTGACCGTGCCCCAGCCGGTGCCCGGCATCGCGTCGCGGCCGTTGAAGTATTCGGGTGTCCACGCGGCCGGCGCGCAGCCGCTGGAATTCAAGCCGTGGAGCTGGCCGTCGTGCCAGACCAGGGCGAACATGTCGCCGCCGATCCCGTTCATCACGGGTTCGACGACGGTCAGGGCGATCGCGGTGGCAATGGCGCTGTCAACGGCATTGCCACCGGCCAGCAGCATGCGTAGTCCCGCCTGCGCAGCCAGTGGCTGGCTGGTCGCGACCGCGTTGGCGGCCAGGACCGGCATTTTTCGGGAAGCGTACGGAAAAGACCAATCGAAGGGGGAGGACATGGATGCTGGAACTCGTTGGAAAAATTACTGCGGGGTGATGCCGGCCTGGTCGATCAGCTGCTTGGTGCGCGGAATCTCGGCCTTGATGAAGGCGGCGAATTCCTCGCGGCTGCCGCCACGCGGCTCGGCGCCGGCTTCGGCGAGCTTACCGCGCAATGCGGGATCGGCGAGCACTTTGTTGACGGCGCGGTTGAGCTTGTCGAGGATCGGTGCGGGCGTGCCCTGCGGCGCGACAAGGCCGTACCACGGCGCGATGTCGTAGCCCGAAAAACCCTGCTCGGCGATCGTGGGAATGTCCGGCGCCAGCGCCGAGCGCTGCGAGTTGGACATGCCCAGCGCCAGCAGCGCGCCGCTCTTGGCCTGGGGCAGGCCGGTCATGATGGTGTCGAAGTACATCGACACCTGGCCGCTCAGCAGGGCGGGGATGGCTTCGCCTGCGCCCTTGTACGGCACGTGCAGGATGTCGATGCCGGCGACCGATTTGAGCATTTCGCCCGCCATGTGCGAGGTCGTGCCCGTGCCGAACGAGGCATAGGTCAGCTTGCCGGGGTTGGCGCGCGCATAGGCGACCATTTCGGGCAGCGTCTTGAAGGGTTGCTTGGGGTTGGCCAGCAGGATGTTCGGGGTGTAGGCCACCATCGAGACCAACTCGAACGCGTCAGGATCGTAGGCCAGGCGCTTTTGCAGGAAACGGTTGGTGACGACGGCGGCCGGGCCGCCCATCAGCAGCGTGTAGCCGTCCGCCGCGGACCGCGCGACCGATGCGCTGCCGATGGCGGCCGCGGCGCCGGGACGGGCTTCGATGACGAAGGGCTGACCCAGTTCGGCGGACAGCGCCGCGCCCAGCTGGCGCGAGATCAGGTCCGTGGCGGAACCGGCCTGGAAGGGCACGACGATGCGCACGGGATGTTGCGGCCAGTCCGTGGCTTGCGCGCCGGCCTGCGCCGCGAAGGCCACGGCGGCAGCGCCTGCCAGCGCCCGGATGAGACGAAATTTCATGGATTCCCCTTGATCGCGTTATGGAAAGCGTATGGGCCGGGCGGGTCTCTTGCCCCTTCCGGCCGAGCGGGCGCGGCATGCCGCGTCCTGCCCTGGATTAAACGCAAGCGGCGCGCATCCGGCCATTAGGATTTGTATTCATGGATCATTGGATCCAATTTGTGTTATTTTCGCCGTTATCTATCATGGCGGCTTTCCAAGCCCGGGGACGAAAGTGCTGCAATTCCAGAAGACAGCCATCAGCGCCGAAGACGAGGCGTACCTGCATTTGCAGCGTGAAATCCGCCTGGGCCACTATGCGCCCGGCCAGCGGTTGGTGCCGGACGTCGTGGCGGCTGAAATCGGCACCAGCCGCATGCCGGTGCGCGGCGCCCTGCGCCGCCTGGCCTCCGAGGGCCTGGTCGAGATCCGCGCCAACCGCGGCGCCGTGGTGCGCGGCCTGAACCAGCAGGAAATGCTGGAGGTCTTTGAAATGCGCTCGGTGCTGGAAGGGCTGGCGACGCGCAACGCCGTGGCCAACATGGGGCCCGAACACATCCGCCGGCTGGTCAACATGCTGGCGCAGCTGGACCAGGGCGCGAACGAAGACCTGGACTGGACCGCCGCCCACCGCGAATTCCACGAATACCTGTGCAGCTTCTGCAAGCAGCCGCGCCTGTTGAACCAGATCTCGGAACTGCACTCTGTCGTCGAGCCCTACATGCGCCTGTGGGCCGCCCAACCCGGCCGCGTGCTGCGCGTACGCGAATCGCATCAGGAATTGATCGACGCCCTGCAAACCCGCGACGCCGCCCGCTGCGAGGCCGCCATGCGCCAACACGTCCTGAATACCGTCCCGGCGCTGCAGGCGTTCCTTGAACAGGCGGGCTGATCCGCGCCGCCGCGGCAGTTGTCCGACACCCGGCCGCCACGGCGCCATCCGCACCCGCCAAACGGCTTCAATCCGCTGACCGCTCACCGGACAGGATTTCCATTTCCCCGTCCCGCTCGCATATAGCCAGGAGTAATATGTGACGCGTCCGGCGGCGCACGTCCGCCGGCGCAAGCAAGCCGCATCACGCCTGGTCCTTCCCACCCCCTGTCGACAGCGGAGCCCCCTCCGTGCCTGCCCTCGGTGTCTGCAAGTCCTGGCGCGCAACCGGCCATAAAAAAGACACCGAGGAGAAGAGGAATTGGACAAGCAAGAGTCGGGCGGCTGGTATTTCGGCTGGAACATCGTTGGCGCCGCCACGGTACTCACGCTGTTTACGGTCGGCCTGCGCATGGGGATCGGGCCGTTCTTTCTGCCCATGGCCGAAGGCTTGGGTTTTTCGCGTAGCCTGCTGTCGGGCATCGTGGCCATCGGCATGCTGTGCTATGGCCTGGGCATGCCGCTCGCCGGCTATCTGGTCAGCATCCGCGGCACGCGCTTCGTGCTCCTGACCGGCACGGCCATCGTCGTCGCCGCCTCCATCTGGACCGTCTTCGCGCGCAGCCCCCTCGAATTCCTGCTTGCCTTCGGTGTCGCGCTGTCCATCGGCCTTGCCTTCACCAGCCCCGTCGCGCTAACGCCGGTGATCAGCCGCTGGTTCACGCGCCAGCGTGGCATGGCGCTCTTCTTCCTGTCCACGGGCTCGATGGCCGGCATCGCGCTGATGACACCGACACTCACCTACGCCATTTCCGCGGTGGGCTGGCAGGAAACGCTGCTGGGCTTTGCCGTGCTGTTTGCCGTGCTGACCATCCCCATTGCGCTTTTCGTGATGCGCGACGAGGCGCCCGAGCACACCGACCTGCTGCCGCATCAGATCATCGAGAAATCCAGTTCGGCCAAGCCGGCCGCCAAGACGCCCGCGCCGCGGCTGGGCGAGGCGCTGCGCACCTTGCCGTTCTGGCAGGTCGCGCTGGGTCTGTTTGCCTGCGGCTTCAGCATGAACCTGCTGGGCACGCATGGCATGCCCATGCTGATGGATCACGGCTTTGACCCCACCACCAGCTCGCTGGGCATCGGTCTGATCGGCCTGGTCGCCATCTTCAGCACGCTGGTGCTGGGCCGCATGTCCGATCAGGTCGAACGCCGCAACATTCTCGCCACCATTTATCTGGTGCGAGGCCTGGGATTCTTTGCGCTCGTCATGGTGGGCGCGCATTGGGAGCTGTATCTGGCCGCGACCATCGGCGGCATCGTTTGGGCCGGCAGCATCGCGCTGTCCTCGGCCATTCTGGCCGACGTGTACGGCATCCGGCTGGTCGGCGTGCTGTATGGGCTGACGTATCTGGGCCACCAGGTGGGCGGCATGATCAGCTCGTGGCTGGGCGGCTGGGCCTTCGAAACCTTCGGCACCCACTGGGTCGCGTTCGGGTCGGCCGGGGTGCTGCTGTTGCTGGCGGCGCTGATTTCGCTGCGCCTGCCGCCGCGCGGCGTCCTGCGGGCGCCGCGCGTGGCGGCCGCTGCCGGGCGCTGAACCCGCCGCGTTGCGGCAACCCGCCAGGGATGCGGCGCATCCCTGGCGAGCGGGACGGCTAGCGGTCTTTCAGCAGCGACACCAGTTCGGGCACATAACGCTCGCCGCCGCCTTGCGTGACGGCCTGGTCGAACGTGTGCTGCACGGCGGCGCCGATCTCGCGCACGGCGCCGGTTTCGGCGGCCATGGTGTTGTAGTACGAAAGGTCCTTCTGCGCATTCGACATGAAAAAGCGCAGCGACGACGGATCCTGTTCCAGCAGATACGGCTTGATGCGCTCCAGCGCCACGCCGCCGCCGCCGCCCTTTGCCAGGACCTCGGTGAAGACGGCCGGGTCGATGTCCGAACGCAGCGCGCACGCCGCGGCTTCGGACAGCAGCGCCACCACGCCCAGCGACACATAGTTGTGCAGCAGCTTCATCCGGTGGCCCGCGCCCACCGGCCCGGCATGGGTGATGTTTTCGGCAAAGCAGGCCAGCAGCGGCTTGCATTCCTCGAACAGCGCGGCATCGCCGCCCACCAGCAGGTTCAGCCGGCCTTCGGCGGCTTCCTTGGGCGTGCGCGTCATGGGCGCGTCCAGGAAGCGCCCGCCGCTCTCGGTGACCGCCTGAGCGACCTTCACGGTGGACGAGGGGATGGCGGTCGAGCAGTCGATGATGACGGTGCCCGGACGCAGTCCCTCGAGCACGCCGCCCGGCGACAGCAGCACGGCTTCGACCTGCGGGCTGCCGGTCACGCACAGGATGATCACATCCGACTGCGCGGCAAGCTCGGCGCCGCTGGCCACGCTGACCGCACCCGCAGCCTTGAGCGAGTCCAGGGGCTGATTGCCCGGATGCTCAAGCACGGTCAGAGTGTGACCGTGCTTGACCAGGTTGCTTGCAATACCGTGGCCCATGAGGCCGATTCCAACCATGCCGACTTTTGCCATCTTCCACTGCTCCTGCCATGTAGGGTGATTGTTGTGCCGTAAATCTTACCCGCAGAAGCCGCAAGCGGGGCCAACGGGCACCCGCGTCCGCTGATCTGGCGTCCGCGCGCCGATCACCCCGCTATGCCGGGGCGGGCACGTCTGCAATACTTTCGGGGATCGTCCCTCGGGACTCTTGCAGCGGCAGCCATGACAGACTCCATCCCCGCCGGTTTCACGCCCTGGTATCCCAGCAGCCAGTTCATGCGCCACCTGAACGATCTTGGCCCGTTCTACCGCCGCAAGGCCGACAACGTGCTGGGGCTGCGTGTCACCACGGCGCACGGCAACATGCACGGCATGGCGCACGGGGGATTCCTGGCAACGTTTGCCGACAGCGCGCTGGGGCTTGTCATCTCGGAAGACGCCCACGTCTCCGTCGTCACGGCGCAGATGTCCGTTGAATTCCTGAACGCCGTGAACCCCGGCGACTGGCTTGAGGCGCACGTGCAGATCGACAAGCAGGGCAAGCGCCTGATCTATGCGACTTGCCGCCTGCAGGTGGATGGCCGCGCCATGCTCAAGGCCAGCGCCGTGTTCGCGGTCCGCCACGCCGCCGTGCCCGCCTCGGACGGCTAGCCACGGCGAGCTGTGTGCGTGATCAATGCGGATGATCAACGCGGGGCAGGGGGGCGCTACAGATAGGGTGTGGCCAGCCAGATCACCTTGTTGCGCAGGCGCTTGGCAAAGGGCGCTTGCAGCAGGTCCTCGAGCGTCACGCGGTGCGCGTTGGCGACCAGCGCATCGAAGCGCGCATCGAGCCACCGCGCCACGTCGCGGTCGTAGATCTCGGTGTCCAGCTCGAAATTCAATCGCAGGCTGCGCGGATCCAGATTCGACGAGCCGGCATACGTCCAGGCCCCGTCCACCGTCATCAGCTTTGAGTGGTCGAACGCGCCGCTCGAGCGCCAGACGCGGCAGCCCGTGCGCACCACCTGGTCCAACTGCGCCGTCATCGCGTAATCGACCAGCCGCAGGTTGTTCTTGCCCGGGATCACGATGTCCACAATGATCCCGCGGCGCGCCGCCGTGGCCAGCGCCCCGATCAGCGTCTGGTCCGGCAGGAAGTACGGCGACTGGATCCGCACGTGATGCCGCGCCACGGCCAAGGCGCCCAGCAGCATGTTGTGCGTGCTGCCCAGCGCGCGGTCGGGCCCGGACGGCACGCAGCGGATCGGCACGCGGCCCGACGGCGGCATGAAGTCGGGATCGAACCACGGCTTGGCGGGCAGCGACTCGTGCGTCGTGAAATTCCAGTCATGCGCAAACACCGACATCAGTTGCGTCACGATCGGTCCTTCCACGCGGAAATGCGTATCGTGGTTGGTGGCGTCGCCCGCCAGCGCGCTGACAAACGCCGCCCGCACGTTCATGCCGCCCGTAAAGCCCACCCGGCCGTCCACCACCAGCACCTTGCGGTGGCTGCGAAGATTGGCATAGGGCATGCGCAGCACTCCCATCGGATTGGTCATGAACCGCGCCACCGGCACGCCCGCCCGCGCCAGCATGCGCACGATCGGCGGACGGGAGTACTTGGACCCCACCGCGTCGATCAGCACCCGCACCTGCACGCCCCGCGCCTGCGCCTCGATCAGCGCCTCGGCCACTTCCCGCCCGATCGGATCGTTGTCGAAGATATAGCTCTGCATCGCCACCGTGTGACGGGCCTCGCGAATGGCCTGCAGCATGGCCGGATACGTCTCGTCGCCACCGGCCAGCGGCCGGACCTCGTTGCCGGCCAGCAGCTGAAACCGGCTGACCCGGTCACCCAGCACCTTCAGCGACGCGAACTGCTCGCCCGAGATCGCCACCACATCGACCGGCGCAGTCTCGACCTGCTCGGCATCTTCCAGCATGGCGTCGTCGCGCTGCTGCGACACCCGCGTCTTGCGGATACGGTTGATCCCGGCGACGAAATAGAAGAGCGCCCCAAGGATCGGCGAGAACATCGCCACCCCCACCCAGCCGATGGCCGCCCGCACATCCTGCTTGGTCATCGCGGCATGCACCGCCGCACCCGTGCCCGCCACGATGCTGATGGCAAAGGCAATATGAGGCCAATATTCGATCAAAAATGCGTGTATGCGATCCATGGCGAGGGCTTGAGACGCGGCCTCCATTGGTTAACCAAGCGCAAGGATAGCAAGGCTGCCGCGGGTGGCAAACGTGCTGCTTGGGAGTGATTTCACACGCTTTAAAAAAACGTGCTAGAATTCGGCCTCTTCGTTGTTGAGCTTCCTTCGAAACACGTTTCAGAGAAGTTTGCGGCGAAAGCGCTGTAGAAGTTCAGCAGTGCTTAGCAGTACCAGTGGTGGCTGTAGCTCAGTTGGTAGAGTCCCGGATTGTGATTCCGGTTGTCGTGGGTTCGAGTCCCATCAGCCACCCCAAGAATTCCTTAGAAATCAGCCGCCTAGAGCGGCTTTTTTCTTTTCTGCGTTCTGCAAAATGGTGGCATGAATCAAGAATGGTGACATGCAAAATGGTGGCACGCATTAAGTGCTGCCCTCGATTTCGGCCACCCGGCGCCCGCCATCAACGCGGCGCGTCGTTGCCGGCGTCGCGTGCGTTTCTGGGTTCTCGTCCCTGCCCACCAGCACCGTCGCAAAGTAGGCGTGCAGGCCGTGAAAGGTGAACCGCTCGCGGCCAGGCGTCTTAACCCAATCCCCCCTGATTTTGGAACACAGCGCCCCGACGCTTTGTTCGGTGCATAGCTGCTGGCCGTTCCGGGTATTGAACAGGTACACGGATTCCTGAATGGCCAATTTAACGCCCCGCGTTATTTGGTCTCACTGAGCAAGGTCGGCAAACAGTTGGCGCAGTGCCGCCGTTCATTCGATCGGGCTGCTAGCCGAGCCCGGGATGTTCTCAATGCCTGCACCGAGGAATATGCAATGCTGGCACGAGATATTCTGACCGAGCTAGAGAGACGCCTGAAAGCTCCTGCAGAATCCCGCCCGTAACAGGGCTGGCAGAAAATCGGTGTCTATAATCGCCCGGGGCCGACAGCGGCGGCCGCCCGATTATCACATCAAGCAGATTAGAAGAACATTACGAATGTCAGACGTGCATCTGAAATACCGGCCTGAAATCGACGGACTACGCGCTATTGCAGTGTTGGCGGTCATTCTGTTTCACGCGAAAATTCCCGGGATGGCGGGTGGTTTTGTCGGCGTTGATATTTTCTTCGTCATAAGCGGCTACCTGATCACGACGATCATCGCGCGTGAACTGGATGCCGGGTCGTTTTCGTTCGGCAGCTTTTATGAACGGCGCGCGCGGCGTATTCTTCCCGCGCTCTTGGCCGTCCTGATCGGCACCACCATTGCCGCCTGGTTTTTGCAGGGGCCGTATGCACTGGTTCGTCTTGGACAGGGGCTGGTCGCGGTGACCACTTTCGTCTCCAATATCTTCTTTTGGAACACGACGAACTACTTCACCGCAGGTCTGGATAACCCGCTACTTCACACATGGAGCCTCAGCGTCGAAGAGCAGTTCTATGTGCTATTCCCGCTGCTTATGATCGCCATTTGGCGTTTTGCGCGCAGATCCGTTGTCTGGGTCTTGTTGCTTTGCGCGCTTGCATCGTTGGCGGTGAGCGAGGCGGCGGTACAAACTGGGCGTTCTCTCGCCGCGTTCTATTGGCTTCCGACCCGCGCTTATGAGCTGTTGATCGGCTCCCTCGCCGCCCTGTCCCCCCTGGGGACATTCCTGGCAACCCGTCCGAATATTCGCGGCGTCGTCGGCTGGCTGGGGGCTGCCGGCGTGTTTGGCGCCATCCTGACTTTCGACAGCGCCGTGTTCTTCCCGGGCCTGTCCGCACTGATTCCCGCCGTGGGATCGGCGTTCGTTCTCTTGGGCGCCACGCGGACCAATTCGCTGGGGCGGATTCTGTCGGTGCGGCCGTTGGTGTGGGTAGGGCTAATCTCCTACAGCGCTTATCTGGTCCACCAGCCTCTATTCACGTTCGCGCACATTATCCGGCCCGGCTTCGGGATTCGGGGCAGCTTGATCCTGACCGGACTGGCGCTGGTGTTGGGCTGGATCAGTTGGCGTGTGGTCGAAATGCCATTTCGGGACCGCGCCAAATTCAAGACCCGGCCGGCCATGTGGACCCTAGGACTTGGATCGTTGGCCGTCTTTGGAATCGGCATGGCGCTGTGGGTCTGGCAGGGCGCCATTGTTCGTCACAACGAGGAACAGAAGCGCTGGCAGGAGTACGACAACGTTCAGGCGCAGACGCCCTACGTCATCACTCGCTTCAACGCGCTTGAGAAGGACTTCGACGAAGTCGGCAAGCGCCGCGTGCTGGTGATCGGAGACAGCCAGGCGCAGGATTTCGTGAATATGGCTGCCGAGGCCGGCGCCTGGAAGGCCGACGAGGTCCGGACTATTTACGTGCCTGCGCAATGTCAGATTGTCTGGACGGATGACGATGTGTCGGCGCACATTCCGGCAGCCGAGCGGCACATGTGTGCGAACGCCCGCTCCTTGAAGAAGTCCACGGCTCAGGTTGCGAAGGCTGACGTGATTTTCCTGGTCGCAAACTGGCATCTATGGTCCGCATCCAGACTGCGAGAGACAATTCAACACATGAATTTGCGTTCGGATCAGCGCTTGTTCGTGGTCGGCACGAAGGAGTTTGCGCCACCGGACATTCGCAACATGATGAGAATGACGGCGAAGCAGCGGGCCGAGGTGCGGTCTTTCCCCAACGCCGACCAACTGGAAGTCGGCCGAACGCTGCAAGAGGGCGTTGCGGGCTTTGGGACATACGTGGACTTCTTCAACGCGGTATGCGCAGATAATGGCTGCCCTGCTGTCACCCCGGACGATGAGCTGATTTCTTACGATCGCATCCATCTGACAGAAGGCGGTGCGCGCTATCTTGGCCCGATCCTTTTCAGAAACAACACACTGCGTGAATTTGCCAGAGCCGAATGAGTCGTGCGTGGCGGCCGCGTACCCTGATTGCCGTGCATTCCACCGGAACGGTATTTCAGTTCGGCCGCCCGCTGCCGTTATCTGAATATGACGATGCCTTGTCGGAGCGCAAGTAGATGAACCACATGGAAAAGTTGACCGGCGCCGATTGGGCGCTGTTTGGGCTGGCGCTTCTGTTGCTGGCCCCTCCGGTGGTGGTGATCATGTTTCTGAACGACGGCGACGCTGCTTCGTTTTTCACTTCCTCGGACGGAAGGGCGTACTTTCTTTCCTATTGCTCGTTCTGGCTTGCCGCCATGGCTGGGTTGACTGCGGGCCGTGGCGTTGTCCGGCATCAGCGGGGAACACCCAAAGCAGAGCTGGCCATCGCGTCGATCCAGGATTACATCGAAAGCGGCATGTTGCTGGTCAGTTCCGCCTGCGCGCTGGCGCTGACGGCGCACGACGATCTGCTGCCGCATCGCACCTTTTTGAATCTGTTGATTGCGTATCCCCTCGTTTATGCCGGCTACCTGTTGGTCCTGAAGGTTTGGGAGAAAGGGCGGTTGAAGGGGAAAAAGGCGGTTTCGTTGCCATCGGCGGGACTTCGGAATGCCCGGCGCGCCTTTTTGGTAGTTGCCTCGGTTGCGGCTGTCGTGATCTGGATCATGGACCGGTCTGCCGTCCTGACCCTGGTAGGGTAAATACAAGCTCAAAACAACAGCCAGACGATCACCGTGCCCCGCGGTGGCGTCCATGATTCAAAGCCAGGGTATCGGCGATCTTTACCGCATCTACACGACAGCGCACCGTGATGGCGTCCAGTTCAACCTTGCGTTCATTCCCTCGAGCTTTCGGGCGCCGCATCGAGAGGAGTTCGACACGGAATACATGCGATCGCTCTACGACACCGCCTATGACATGGCGTTGAAGGGCTTCCCGTGGACCCATTCGCCGCCGGGCTTCGCTTTGCCGACCGTTGATTCACCCGGCAAATAGATCGCGGGCGGCGTCGCGCGTGTCAGGGCTTGGGTCTTACGTCCGGAGACGCAGGCGCGGAGTACCAATGTTCCGGCGGGACGACCTTGGGCTGTTCGGGGTCTCCCTCGTAGGCAGGCGTCATGATTTGCACCTGGTATTCGTTGAAGACATCAATGATGTGGCGGTGCAGTTCGGCGTAGCGTTTGCCGATCATCTCTGTGTCGCGCACATAAACGTTCAGTTCGTATGAAACCGAAAAATCTCCCAGTTTGGTCAGGAGAATGAAGGGGCTCGGATCTGAAAGCACACCGGCGGTGCGCGCGGCGGCGGTGAGCATCATCGCCTCGACCTGCCGCCACGGCACCTCGTAGCCAATCCCGACCGTGGTGCGAAGAATCAAACCTTTGGTGCCGGCAAGGGAACTGTAATTCGTGACGTCGCTGTTCAGAATCTGGGAGTTCGGTATGGTCACCTCTTCGTTTTTATTCGTACGCAAATGCGTCACCTGAAGGCGGACGGCCACAACTTCGCCGACGACATCGCCCACTTTCACCCGATCCCCAACCTTGAAAACCCGCCGGTAGGTCATCAGGTAGCCCGCGATAAGGTTGGATATTGCCGTTGAAGAGCCTAACGACAGCACGAGCCCGATGAAGATCGAGATGCCCTTGAAGGCTGCGGTTTCGGAGCCCGGAATGTAGGGGTATGCAACGACAATCGCAAACGCCAGGATCAGCACCCGGAGCAGCTTGTAGGTCGGCATGGCCCAATCCGGTTCGAACTGCGTGAAGACGACGCGCTTTTGTTCCACGGCGGCGAAGAATTTCCGGGCCCGGGCTAGCGTAAAGCGGGTCAGGAAATAGATGAGGGTCAGGATCAGGACGTCGGGAATGATCTCGGCGGTGGACTTCCCAAGTCTGCGGGCAGCACGGGTCGACAGGTCGAGCAGGTCGTTCGAGACGGAACGGGTCCAGGGAAAGAGCGCAAGCACATATTGCAGGTATACGTAGATCGACACGACGATGGTCATGATCCCGACCGCCAGGATTACGCCATGCAACGCTTTCCAGATCGTGTCCGACCGCACGACCTCGAACGACTGGATGTCCACGTCGTGAACGCGACGCTTCAGAACCCTGGAGACGGCCTTGTCCAGCCAGCGGTTGAGCAGAAGCAAGACCGCAATGCCGGCCGCCAGCAGGATGGTGGCCCCGGCAGCATGAAGCGCCGCCTTGATCAGGTAGTCCGTGCTGCGGGTCAGCCGGTATTCAAGGATGGCCTGGCGAATGCGCGCCAGGTGCAAGGCCGCGAGGTTTTCGCGCGTGGTTTGCTCGAGCTGGGCGTCCGCATCCGTGACGACCATCAATGCCGTCTTGCCTGCCAGGATGACCGCGCCGGTTTCGAGGGTGTCCACTTTCAGCCCGGCGCTCGCGAAGGCGGCATCGCCGGCCGCTTCCTCGATTCTTCGCCCAATGGATTGCGCCCGTTTCTCGGCCGGAAACGATGACAACCCACGAACCGTGAACAGAACAGAACCTGGCCGTCGATCTCGACGGGGGCTGTCTCCAGCGTCAATTCAAGGGCAGGGGCCGTGGAACGCGCCTCGTCGCCAGCGGCCCCGAACGCGAGCAGGGGCGCCAACAACACGGCGGCCAGGATGAACGACTTGAGTCTGCGGGCCATTTGTGTCTCCCACGCTCACCGCATCGTTGAGTCGCGCTTCACCGGCGAGCGTGGGCGCGAGGCTCGTTTCGCACGATTTATCCGGCATGACGACCATCCGGACAGAATTGCGGATTAGGCCAGCGTCGATGTTGACTTCCATCATGAAAACGCCGGCAGCAGTGAATGCCGTGGCCACGCGAGGCGCCTGCGAGACGGACGGTCCAAAGAATCGAAGATTTCTGATGGGAATGCTTGTGGACGCGTTCCTATACTTCGTCACTTGCGCGCAGTGCTGCCCAGATTGCCGGGATGCGCGATTTTGCGTTCTTGCCATAACAGACGATGCCGTATTCCGAACAGTCGCTGCACTGGGGGCAGTATCACCCTCGGTTTATCCATGACGCGTTCCATGCGCCGCGCGGGGTGGCGGTGCGGGCGGCCCACGCGGACCCATTTCCCATCGGCGCCAAGGCCTACATCGTCGACGAGGACGAGTCATCGGAATGGGCCGTTCGACGGATTCTGGCCAATTTTTCCATCGACGTCATACAGAGCCGGACAGTGCGTGATTTCCTGTCCATTTATTCCGAGGGCGAGTGCGACTGCCTGATCATGGACTTTGGAAAATTGACCGCAGATAGGGCTGTCGATCGCGATTTGGCTCAGGCAAACGCCGCCCTGCCGATGATCTTCATCAAGTCCGAGCCTGAATTCGGCGACGCCGTCGAGGCCATGCGGCGTGGTGCGGTGGACTTCTTTGCCAAGCCGCTCAATTCCAGCCGTCTATCCCATGCCATTCACTTTGCGCTGCGCCTGAGCCGCCGCGCGCATTTGAATCGCGTGCGGGCGGAACAGGAAGAAGCGCGAAAGGCGCTGCTGACGCAACGTGAGCTTGTGATCGTCCAAGGTGTGATTGCGGGGCATTCCAGCAAGGAAATCGCGGAACATCTGCATATCTCCGTGCGAACCGTCGACAACCACAAGGCGCGTGTTTATTCCAAGCTGAATATCAATTCTTCGCTTGCGTTGGCCCGGCTGTTCATCGGTCTGATAAAGCCCGGCACTGACTGGCGCTCGAGCGAGGGGTAATCCGATTATGTGCTGGCAAAAGGGTAGTTTTACTCTCCATTCCAGCCTCTTGTTCTTGAAATAATGTCTCGCCCAGTCTTCCGATACGTCAGTGCTGATCGTGGCCTGCAGCCTTGCGCGGTTCTGCGATGCAAATGCAAAGAGACATGGCGGAGCGTCAAGTTTGTCTGAGGCGCACGCGGTTATTGGGTCTCGCAGGCCGAGCGTTTTTACGCTCGGCCTGTTGAGTGATATTTAACGCGCAGAGCGCATCGTTGATTGAGTCACAAGGACTGTTATGAATAAAAAAATAATCTCCCGATTCGCGTGCTTGGGAGTCGCTGTTGGACTGATCGCAGTCAAGCCAGGCCAAGCCATCGCTGCCGAAGACTTCAAACCGCCCGTGGGCAAAATCTCGCAACGCGCCGCGCCCGTCAAGGGCACGCCTGCCGCCTCCCCGACGTCCACGGGCGGTCAGGAAATTGCCCGGTCCCGCGGCACGGCCATTGCTCCCGACAAGGGGCTGTCCATCACGTCGGGCGCAACGCTTAATTCCCAGTTGATCCGTGTGCGTACCTCCGGCGGAACCGGCACCTTGAACTTCCGGTTGCTCGACACCAGCGGCAAGCCCGCCGAACTGCCCGCCGGCCTGGTGTTCGGATCCGACGGCTCGCTCTCGGGCGCCGCACCCTCCGTCGCCAGCCCCAAGACGCTGACCTATCTGATCCAAGTCGAAGATAGCGGTGGCGGCAAGGCCAGCCGGGCGGTGCAACTGACTATCAACCCGCCTTTGAATGTCGAAGGCGGTTCCATTCAAGCGACGGCGGGCGGCCGGATCAAGAGCCCCGTCAAGTTCATCAACGTCAGCGGCGGCACCGGGAACTACGCCGTGTCCTATTCAAACGCTGATGGCAGCGCCATGCGTATCCCGTCCGGCTTGGTGCTCGACGGCAGCGGCCGCGTCAGTGGCGCGGTGCCCAAGTCTCTGGAAAAAATGGCCGGCCTGACCGCCACCATCAGCGACGAAGGCGGCGCCCGCGTTTCGATTCCGGTCGACTTCAACCTGGCGCCCGCGCTCGAAATCTCGACCAACCCGATCGAACTTACGGCCGGCGCCACGATGCCGACGGCATTGCCGGTGGTGAACGCCACGGGCGGTAGCGGCGCGGTGCGCTACGCGCTCTTCGACAAGGACGGCACGACGCCTGCCCGACTTCCCGAAGGCCTGAAGTTTGACGAGGCCACCGGCACGCTGCGCGGTCTGGTGCCGCCCACGCCGCAAGAGGGCCGTTACGTGGTGCTGGCCCAAGACGCCGGTGGCGGCGAGGCAAGTGCCCGCTTCGAATGGAAGATCAATCCCCAGCTTCAGATTTCGTTCGAGTAAATCGAAGTATTAAGTAAAAATAAAAAACCCGCCTTCCACATTCTGGAAGGCGGGTTTTTATTTTTTGGGGACATATTGGGCCCTCGTCCGGCGGCGCTGCGCCCTGGGTTTTCCTTTTATTGCACAGCCGCTTGTGGCCCGGCGCAGCGATTCAGTACGTAACATCTCTTTCCGTCTAAGCGGCTGATCCCATTTGACGATGGCGATATGCTTGGTGCTTCACTCGTATTCACGGGAAAGCCATGAGCGCATCGATTGAAGAACAGACTGCGGCTTTCAAGCCTGACCCCCGCATTTCGACCGGTAATCCCGGGATCGACGATATTCTGGGCGGCGGTTTGGATCCCAACAGGATGTATCTCTGCGAAGGGCGGCCAGGGACTGGCAAGACCACCATGGGCATGCAGTTTCTGCTGGAGGGTGTCCGCCAGGGCGAGGGCGCGCTGTATGTCGCGCTGTCGGAAAGTCCGGCTGAGCTCGACCTCGTCGCGCATCGTCATGGATGGTCGTTGGATGGCGTCGAGATCCTGGAAATCGTGTCGGAAGACGTGCTGGACCCCGAGCGGGAGCTCACGGTCTTGCACCCCGCCGAGATGGAGCTGACCGAAACCACGCGGCTCATTCTGGACAAGGTGGAATCGCTGAATCCGTCGCGGGTCGTCGTTGACAGCCTCTCTGAACTTCGACTGCTGGCGCAGGGGTCGCTGCGCTATCGCCGCCAGATCCTGGCATTGAAGCACTTTTTCGCGAATCGCCAATGCACCGTGATTCTGTTGGACGACCAGGCGGCCAAAGACGACGACCTGCAGTTGCACTCCATCTCGCACGGCGTCATCGCCATTGAGCAGGTGGCCGTCGATTTCGGTGCCCAGCGGCGGCGGCTGCGCATTCTCAAAATGCGCGGCGTGGACTTTCGGGGCGGTTATCACGACTTCACGATCAAGCGGGGCGGGCTGGAGGTCTATCCGCGGCTCGTCGCGGCCGAGCATCACAAGGAGTTTCATCCGACGCCCACCCCCAGCGGCAACGCGGAGCTGGACAGCCTGTTGGGCGGTGGCCTGGACCGTGGCACCAACGCGCTGCTGATTGGCGCGGCCGGCGTGGGCAAGTCCTCGTTGGCGGCCACCTACGCGGCATCCGCAACGCAGCGAGGCGAGCGTGCGGCAATTTTTGCGTTTGACGAATCGCGGTCCACATTTTTTGCGCGTGCCCGCGCGCTGGGGATGGAACTGGATACCGCGCTGGATGCCGGGTTGCTGAACTTCAAGCAAATCGATCCCGCCGAAATGTCCCCGGGCGAATTCACGGCGTTGGTGCGGCGCGCTGTCGAGCAGGGCGAGGCGCGCATCGTGATTTTCGACAGCCTGAACGGGTATATGAACGCCATGCCCGACGGACGGTTTCTGATTCTGCAGATGCACGAACTGCTCAGCTACCTTGGCCAGCAAGGGGTGACGACCGTGATGGTGCTTGCCGAGCATGGTCTGGTGGGCCCGATGGAAACGCCGCTGGACATCAGCTATCTCAGCGATACGGTGATCATGTTGCGCTACTTCGAATACGGCGGACGCGTGCGTCGTGCAATTTCGGTCGTCAAGAAACGCAGCGGCGCGCATGAACACGTGATGCGCGAATTCACCATGTCGTCGGCAGGTCTGACCCTGGGGCCGCCCTTGACCGCCTTCCATGGACTGTTTTCGGGCACCCCGCAGTACACGGGTGAAGACCTGCGACTATTGAGCGTACCCGATGCTTCGTCCTGAGGATGCCGAAGCGCGTGTTCTGGTATATGCCCCGATCGGTCGCGATGGCTCGGCGGGCGCTCGGCTGCTGCAGCGCGCCGGCTTCTCCACTTACGTGTGCAAGGATGCGGAAGACCTGCTGATGCAGGCGGAAACCGGCGCCCTGACGGCTTGCATCACCGAGGAAGGGCTGTTCGGCAAGAATCTGGACTTGGTGAGCGAATGGCTGAAGGCGCAGCCGGCCTGGTCCGGACTGCCGTTTGTCGTGCTGACCGGCAAGTCGCAGAGCGGACCCGTCGTGCGGTGGCGCAAGAAGATGACGGAACTGCTGGGCAACGTGTCGCTGCTGGAGCGGCCGACCCAAAGCCTTGCCCTGACGACAATGGTGCAGACGGCGGCGCGCGCAAGGATGCGCCAGTATGAGATCCGTTCTCTGTTGTTGGCCGAAAAGCAGGCGGCCCAGGCGCTCGAGTCCATGGTGGCAAGCCGGACCCGGGAGCTGGAAATGGCCAATGCCGCACTTCAGCAACAGATGCTCGAGCGCAGCCGGATTGAAGAGTCGCTGCGCCAGGCCCAGAAGCTTGAGGCGCTGGGACAACTGACGGGTGGCGTGGCCCACGATTTCAATAACCTGCTGATGGTCATTTCGGGGGGACTGCAAATGCTGCAGCGTCCCATCGACGATGCGCGGCGCACACGCCTGTATGCGTCGATGCGGCAGGCGGTGGACCGGGGCGCCTCGTTGTCGCGGCAGTTGCTGACGTTTGCCCGCCGCCAGGCCTTGCGTCCGCAGGTCGTGGACTTGAACACGGTCGTTCGCGACATGCTCGACATGCTGGAGCGCAGCCTGCGCGGCGACATCGTCGTTTCGCTGGCGTTGGCCGATGGCCTGTGGCCGGTGGAGGTCGATCCCGGCGAGCTGGAACTCGTCATCCTGAACCTGGCGGTCAATGCCCGCGATGCGATGCCCAACGGTGGCGTGATCGAGATCCGGACCGAAAACGTGGCCGCGCCGGGGCAGGGCGAGTTGACGGTCGACCACGTCGCGTTGCGCGTGACGGATACCGGCACGGGCATGATTGACGAGGTGGCGGCGCGCGTGTTCGAGCCATTCTTCACCACCAAGGATGTTGGCAAGGGATCGGGCCTGGGGCTGCCGCAAGCGTATGGGTTTGCCAAGCAGTCGGGCGGCGCCATCGAGCTTTCCACACAGCCGGACATGGGCACCACCGTCTCGGTGTGTCTGCCCCGGTCGGCAAAACAGGCCGCCACGCGCGGCCGCCCGGCCGATGTGCGTGCGGTTCGGGAACGCGCCTCGACGTTGAATGTCTTGCTGGTGGAAGATGACGCCGAAGTCGCCGCGCTGACCGCCAGCATGCTGCAAGAGCTGGGTTATGCGGTCACGCCCGCTTCCAGTGCCGCCGAGGCGTTGGAAGTGCTGAACGGCCATGAGCGCGTGGATGTCATGTTGACGGATGCCATGATGCCGGGCGGCAAGAGCGGCATCCAATTGGCTCGCGAAGTGCGTATCCGGAACCCGGGGCTTCCAGTGGCGCTGATGACCGGGTTCATGGGCGAGGAAGTGAAAAAGGCCGGACAGGACGGCATCCCGCTTCTGCCCAAGCCTTACCGGCTCGAGCAACTGGCGGGCCTGTTGATCCGTTTGACTGGCGGGCGCGCCTCGGGGCGGACGTAGTCGTCCTGGCGCGGGAATGGCAATTGCTGCGCGAGCCTTGACCGCCAGGCTTGACAGCCACGCGCCAAGGAGACGCCATGATTGCAGAACGATTGCGTAGATTGCGCCGCATCGCGGCTTTTGCCGCCGAACGGTCGGGGGACTATGTGGAGCTGGTGGGGATCGAGTTATCCCTGTACCGGTCGGCGCTGGTTGCTACCGTCATCAGCAGCGTGGCCCTTGTGTTTTGCGGGTTGGGCACGCTGGGCTTTATCTCGGTGGCTGCGATTGTGAGCTTTTGGGATACCGAGCATCGCAAGCTGGCCGCCTGGCTGGTGGCCGGCGCCTGGCTGCTGATCACGCTGATTTCGCTGGCCATTTCGACACGGAGCGCGCCGAAAGCGTCGCCCTTCGCGGAACTGAGTCATCAGGTGCGCCTGGATACCGCTGCTGCACGGAGCCATTATGCCCAAGACGACCACGCTGGCTGATAAAGAGGCCCTGCTGGCCAAGATGGAGCGCGACCGCCAGGCGCTCGATGTCCCCATGCCGCGACGCTTGCCGCTCAACAGAGCGGGCGGGGCGTGGGCCCGGACGGTCGCGCTGGCCGCCGGTGCGACGCTGGGATGGCCGCGCTTTTTGCGCCAGCCGCTGCGCGCCATGGCAGCGGTGGCCATGCGCGACCGGGTTGCCGAACTGATGGGCCGCATGCAGGTGCGGCGCGTCAGCGATCCGATGTCGGATCCGGAACTGGCCCGGTTGGAGAAGATGATGGCGGACGTGCGCGCCGCTGCCGCCAGGTCGGCCGACGACGCGGAGATCGAGCGGCTTCGGGCGCTTTTGGATATTCAAGTGGCGCGGCTGCGCAAATTGCGTGTGCAGCAAAATCATTCCGCCCGGGGCGTTCAGCAGTCTCCAGTCATGCAGACCATTCCGCCCACGCAGCGAAACCGGCAGAGCCCGCCCGTGCCGGCCGCGCCGGCGGGCCGGGACGTTTCATCGATTCCATAGCGGAAGGCAACAGTGCGACGCGCCCGTGCTTGCTGCACGGGCCGACACTCGCGGGGCTAGGCGAGCGCCTGACCCGCTCGCCTTCATCGCCGGCGGCGACTGCGTGCGCGTTGCCGATGCTGCTTGCGCGCCCGGCTCGTCAGCGCGGACGCCAGGGCAAGTAGCTTGTCCTCGTCCAGGCGTTCGGCATCCACCAATTGCTCGTCCGCGCCTTCCACTGCAATCAGCAGTTCGTCCAGCTTCAGGTGCAGCGCCTCGCTGTCTTTATTCTGGCTTTGCTGAATCAGAAACACCATCAGGAACGTGATGATGGTGGTGCCGGTATTGATGACGAGCTGCCACGTCTCCGAAAACCCGAAGGCAGGGCCGGATATCCCCCACACCACGACCGCGATCAGGGCGATGCCGAACGCGACAGGTGATCCTGCCCACTTCGTCACCTGCGACGCGAAGCGGTCGAAAAAATGGGAAATCGCGTTGGCTTTGCCGGTCTTCCCTGGGCTGGATCGCGGTTTGCACTTTGCGCGCGGCTTTGCTGCGTTCCTCTTCGGCATGGCACTCCATCCTTATATGCGCGGACTTTCAATGACAGCAAGCTGCATGCCCGAACGCTTGCGCTCCACGCGGCATGGCACGTGCTAGGCTCACGGTGTTTTTCGCCCCGTCACATTGCAATGAAATCTCTACTGCAGTCTGAAATGTTCCTGCTGCTGGCCTGCGGGCTCGCGGTCGCGGGGCTCTTTGTTGAGCCGCATCTGGAAGGGCTAGGCCAGGCCGGCAGCCTTGTTGAAACGGTCGTGCTGATCGCCGCGATTCTTGCCGCGTCGCTCAGTGTTGCGCGCCATGCGGAACGAATCGCGCAGAAGCTGGGCGACCCCTACGGCAGCATGATCCTGACCTTGTCGGCCGTGCTGGTCGAAGTGATCGTGCTGGTGATCGTGTCGGCCAAGGCGGGCTCGCCGACGCTGGTGCGCGACAGCATCTATTCGGCCGTGATGCTGGACATCAACGGGATCCTTGGCGTGGCCGCGCTGATCGGCGGCTTCAAGCACGGCGAGCAAGCCTACAACGACGATTCGGCGCGCACGTACAGCGTGATGATCCTGACCGCCGTCACGGTGTCGATGATCATCCCCGAGTTCGTTCCGCAGCCAAGCTGGCGGGCGTACAGCGCTTTCACGGTGGTGTCGATGCTGCTAATGTACGGCGTGTTCGTGCGCATGCAGACCGGGCCCCACAGCTATTTTTTCAGCTACAGCTATCCGGACAAGAAGACGCGCAAGCCCGCGCCGGCGGGCGCGCAGCCAAATTGGCGCCAGTCGGCAGTCGTGATGGCGGTGGGCATTGTGGCGGTGGGCGCGCTGGCCGAACTGATGTCGCACTCGCTGAACCGCGGCCTGAAAGGGATGGACGTACCCGTCGGCCTGATCGCGCTGGTTGTGGCGGGCATCTCGGCGGCGCCCGAGATGTTGACGGCGTTTCGCGCGGCGTTGGCCAATCGCATGCAGTCGGTGGTCAATATTGCACTGGGCGCGTCCCTGTCCACGGTGATCCTGACCGTGCCGGCGATGGAGGCGATGGCGTTGATCACCGGTCAGCGGATCAACATGGCGATGACGCCGCTGCAGACGCTGATGATGCTGGTCACGTTGGTTGTCGCGGCCATCAACCTGAACGACGGGCAGACGAACGCCATCGAGGGCCTGACGCACTTTGTGCTGTTTGGCGCATTCCTGATGCTGCTGTCGCTGGGGTTGTAGCGGGCGGGCCAGGTGCAAGCGCTCGCCCGGTCATGGCTACGCCGCTTCTCGGGTGGTAAGGGCTATGCCTTCGGGCCAGATTTCTTGGGCAGCACGGCAGGGGTGTCGTCAGCGGGCTTGAACACCCCGCCGTCGGTGTCCGCTTCCGGAGCGGGATTGCCATCGATGGCCGGCGCCTTGCCGACGGACTCGCCCTCGCGTGCGCGTTCGCGGTCATTGGCCTTGCCCAGGCCCTTCTGGACACGGTCCGCGATGTCCACCTGGTCTTCGGTTGACGGTTCCGGGGCGGGATTGCCATCCGCGTTCGCGCCTGCGTGCCGCGGATCGCGGGCGCCGGGTGCATCGAGGCTGCGGGAAGGGTGTGCGTTCATGGTGCTCTCCTTGAAAACGTCCCTGGGCGGCAAGTGCCGTGCCTGCCCTCGCGCAAGCCGCGCCCATCATTCGCAGCACTGTTGATTTACGCCCGGGATGCGCGTCTCGCGCTTACCCACGCTCGGAGGCCATCACGGGCTCCGCCTCGGACTCGCCCTCGGCGGCGCTGACGTGGACGATGCGTTCGGGCAGCGCCAGCGCGATGCCTGCCGCCTCGAGCGACCGCATGATGCCCAGGTTGATGGACTGCTGCGTATCCATGTAGCGGTTGTAATCCGCGCTCATCAGGTAGTAGACGGCCTCGTACTCCAGCGCGCTGTCGCCGAATCGCGCCAGGTGGGCGCGGTCGAATCGCACATCGCTCTGCTCGTTGATCCGGTCGCGCAGGATGCCGGGCACTGCCGCGGCACGTTCGACGTCGGTCTTATAGCTGATGCGTACCGAGAAGACGATGCGCCGTTGCTGCATGCGCTTGTAGTTCTGGATCGTCTGCTTGAGCAGTTCGGTATTCGAGCACACGATCTGTTCGCCGCCCAGGCTGCGGATGCGCGTGGTCTTCAGGCCGATGTGCTCGATGCTGCCGGCCACCGCGCCGAACACGATGAAATCGCCTACTTCAAACGGCTTGTCCAGGCCGATGGAAATGGAGGCGAAGAGGTCGCTCAGGATGGTCTGCACGGCCAGGGCCACGGCGACCCCGCCGATGCCCAGGCTGGCGACCAGCGCCGTGATGTTCACACCCAGATTGTCCAGCATGGCCAGCAGCGCCACGGCCCAGACGAAGGTGCGTAGCAGCAGGCCGAGCAGGGTGGCGGTCACGCGGCTCGCGTCGCCACGTGCAAGCACCGCGCGGCGCACCAGCACGTCGACGGCGCGCTCCAGCCACAAGGCGCCCTGCAGCGCCAGCAGCACGAACCACAGATGGCTGATGGTGGCGCCGCTCCAGGGCAGGGGCGCATCGCTGACGTCGATGCCGGCCATCAGGCACAGCAGCGCCAGCACGACCCAGTTGGTCCGCCGCAGTATCTGCGACATGGCGCTGGCAAAACCATGGCCAGGCAATTGCGCCCGCGCCTCCAGCCGCGCGCGCACCACCTTCAGCACGGTCGCAAGCACCATGAAAAGCACCGCGCCCACGCCGAGTGCGATGATCCAAAGCGCCATCGGGTGCGCGTTGAGCCAATCTCCAAATATCCATGAATTCATTACGGGGCCTCCCATGCACGGAGCGCCGACCGCAGCAAATGTTGTTCCTCGTGCGTTAGGGAAGCCGAGGTAAGCCCCCGAAGCCTGAGCCTCAGGGGCGTCGAGACATTTACTTTTTCAGACCCGCCAAGGCGTCGCGCAGCATGAGCTTGGGGTTTTCGTTGCACTGCTTGACCAGCATCGGCGTGCGGGTGCTGATGCCCTCTACGTCGACCACGGCCTCTTCGGGCTTGCCTTTGTTGTTCAGCGCTTCTGCATAGCTGACGACGACGGGACGAAAGCTCTCTTGGACGTCGAGGAAGTCCTGGCATTGCCACATGCCGAGAGGCTTTTTCGCATCAGCTGCCTGGCCGGTGACCGAAAAGGTCAGCGAGCCAATGAGACCAATCATCAGTAGGTGCTTCTTCATGTTCGAGCTCCTGGGGTTGGCTTGCAGATGGAATGGCTTACAGGGGAAAAGTGAGCCGGCAGGCTCACCGATTTACATTACTGAAATCGGATGGGCGTCGTCAACGCGGCCGACATCCAACGGTGTAGGGGGATCCGCTTATACCGGTCACGCCGCAACGTCCGGCGACATCATTGCAGCGCCGTGTCCAGCAGCATCATGAGCACGAATCCCAGCATGAGGCCGCAGGTCGCGGGAACCTCGTGGCCTTTTCGATGAGTCTCGGGAATGATTTCGTGGCTGATGACGAACAGCATGGCGCCAGCCGCAAAGCCCAATCCCCAGGGCAAGAGCGAGGCCGACCAGCCCACAATGGCCGCGCCAAGCACGGCGCCCAGCGGTTCCACCAGACCCGATGCCATCCCGAAGCCAACGGCGAATGCGCGCCGATAGCCCGCGGCGAGCAGGGCAATGGCCACCACCAGTCCCTCGGGAACGTCCTGGATTGAAATGCCCATGGCGAGCGAACCCGCCTGCACGGGATCGGCGCCGGCGTAGCCGACGCCGATCGCCAGGCCTTCCGGAAAGTTGTGCAGCGTGATGGCGAACACAAACAGCCAGGTGCGGCGCAGGTTGCGTGCCGGCTTGCCTTCCTTGCCCTTGATGAAATGCTCGTGGGGCAGCACGCGGTCCAAGAGCAGCAGCGCCAGTGCCCCGAGCAGGATGGCGCCCGCGATGGTCAGACCCGCGCCCCAGGGGCCGCTCCCGAGTTGCCGGGCCGCGTCCAGGCCCGGAATGATCAACGAGAACGCGCAGGCGGCCAGCATGATGCCCGCGCCGAATCCCAGCAGGGTGTCCTGCACCCGCTCGGGCACGCGTTGCGAGAACGCGACCGGCAACGCGCCCAGCGCGGTCGCGCCCGCCGCGAGCAAGCCGCCCAACAACGCGGCGCCAACAGCGGGATGGCCGGCGTCCAGGTATCGCCATAACGCGAACACGCCCAGCCCGCACACGATGAGCAGACCCGTTCCCATCAGACCCCTCAGCATCGAGGTCCGCGGGTCCGGCAGCGCCTGGCCGGCTGGGGAGGTCTGGCGGGGCACTTAATACGATCCCGAAAAGAGGCCGCGCGCTGCCGGAAGACGCGCAAGCGCAGAGGCCGTGAACGTTGAATCCGGTTGTGAGCCGTGGCAAGGCCGATCCATGGATGCTCCCGAGGGTAAAAGACCGGAGCGTGGTTCGCGAAGCTGCCGGCCGGGTGTGGCCGTCGAGGCCTAGCAATGCGCGTGCCCGGGCGGCCGGTACGTCACATGAAAAGAGCGCCCGAAGGCGCTCCAGCGGACCCCGCGCGGCGCGCGTCAGGTCAGGCAGAACTGCGGCGTGCCGCTAGGGTCGACGCGCCGGATGCCCTTGAGAATCCACTTCGCGTGCCGCTCGGCCTCATGCTGAGCCGAAAACAGCTTGCCGCTCGGAATGGGCCAGACAGCCTGCTGGTCCTCAAGGTCGCCGTCACGCCGGGTCGTGACGTCCAACCGATACTTGCCGGTGGGCAACTCAATGACGTCGCAGTGGACTTTGAATCCATCTACGCAAATACCTTGTTCAGTATTCATCGTGCGCTCCAGAGAGTGTGGGGTATGAGAATCGTGCTGCAACGGGATTTTCCAAAAACTGCCTCCGCCGGGGTGCAACAAAGTGCAATAATTCCCGACTAACCTCAGATCGCCTTGAGCGACCGACCAGTAGTCAGCTGGCCGGGCATTCAGCGCCCCAAGCAACTCGGGCCCTGGACGAGGTCCAGGGCCCGGCGGGACATGCACAGCAGGCAGAGACTACCTGCGCGTGCTCATGAAGGGGGACGAAGGGGCGCGGCTCACTGCCCGAGACTTGACGCCGTCTTTCCAGCCGGCTTTCCACATCTCGACGCGGCTGCGCCATTCATTGACGGATTCGCCGGTGTGCGCAGGCATGGCTGCGGTGCGAAGGTAGGGGCAATCCAAAAGGGTCAACCCCTGGCGCGCGGCGTCTGCTCCCAGCTTCTGGATATCCACTTGCATGGCAACTCTCCCAAAAGATGCGAGCGCCTAGTTTGCCCAGCGCAAAACGCTCGCGCAACGAAGGGCGTGTAACTTCGCGTTTCTCTGTTACATCGCCGTAAGACCTGTCCGTCGATCCTCAAAAAAGTGCCCCGCCATGCGGGGCAAAGACTCACGGTTCAAACAAAACGCAAGGCCACAGCGACGTGGCGAGGCCGTGCCAGCCATCGGGTTCCCCAACCAGAATCCGATAACTGTGTCGCTGTGACACCTTGATGCCCGCAACTGGCGTTCCCATCGCGCACGCGCGCGGTCTTCTGATTGCAAAGCGATTGCGCTCTGCGTGACGCCCGCCTCGTGACGCGTTCGGGGTGAGGGGATTTCTACACGACCGGAAAAAATGACTGGCGTCGCGGCGCGTGCGTGAACAGCTCGCGGCACCGCCCATTGGCGCGGTTCGGTCAGGCCCGCGACTTGCGGCGCTCGGGCATCGCGTATCGACCACACGACAGGAGGACCGCATGAAGTTCACCAAAGCCACCAACGCCAAAGCGCAAGGCGACGCCATTGTGTTCGAGATGGAAACCGCCGGCGTCACGCGGCAGTTCGAAATATCCGGTGATGTGCTGCGGCGCCGTTTTGGCGCCGCGGACGATACGGCGCCGGAATTGCTGCGCGCTTTCGAGCGCAGCGAGGACGCGTTGCGCGACCTGGCGCATCGTACGCAATGGGTTCCGACCGATGGGCCGATAGCGGTGGGCGAAGGCGATTTCGGTTGAATAAGCCCGGCGATGCTCGCCGGGCGCGAAGCGAAGCTCGCCATTGGGAATGACGTTTGCTGGAACGTGGCCGTTCGTCAGACGGCATCGCGCCGTCATCCGGCGACGCTACATCTACTGGAGGTCCGAATGAAAAACCGTCTTTTGAAGGCAGGGCTTGGCGCTGCAATTGTCCTCAGCATGGGTTCGGTTGCGCTGGCGCAGACGCCCGCCGCCCCTGGCGGGCAGGTGCCCGCCGCAACGAACAAGCTGGACAGCGAGGCTCGTGGCTTTTTGAGCGACGCGGCCGAGTCCGGTCATCTCGAGATTGCTGGCAGCAAGATGGCGCTGGAAAAGTCGCAGAACGCCGAGGTCAAGAAGTTCGCGCAGATGATGATCGACGATCACACGAAGGTGGGCCAGAAGCTCGAGGCGTTGGCCAAGAGCAAGGGTTTCGAACCCCCGAAGGATCCGTCGATGATGCAGTCCGCCAAGCTCAAGGCGATGGGCTTGCGCGACGAAGGCTTCGACAAGGCTTACGCGGACGAGATCGGCGTGGATGCGCACGAGGACGCCGTCAAGCTGTTCGAAAAGGCTTCGAAGGAAGTGAAGGACCCCGAGGTCAAGCAATTTGCGATCGAAACGCTGCCCAGTCTTCAGCAGCATCTGCAGGCCGCCAAGGCGCTGCAGCAAAGCGTGTCCGCCAAGAAGTAGCGCACACGCGTGCGCCGGCGCCCTGTCCGGCGCCGGGCCGTTCAAGCGGGCCTGCCCGCCACTCGTTGCATCAAGGCCCACCGGCATGCGCCTTGCTGTACAGGGGCTGGGCCAGGCCCGCTTTCCAATCGATCCACCTACAGGAGTGATCATGAGCCAAAAGACCTTGAAGGAACTGTTCGTGCACGAGCTGTCCGACATCTACAGCGCCGAAAAGCAATTGACGCGAGCCTTGCCGAAGATGGCCCGCGCTGCCAGCGACCCTGCGTTGGCCGACGCATTCACCGCCCACCTAGAAGAAACCCGTGGTCAGATCGAACGCATCGACAAGATCGTTGAAGGCGCGGACTTCCGTTTGAAGCGCATCAAGTGCGCCGCGATGGAAGGGCTGGTGGAAGAAGGCCGCGACGTGATTGAAGATGTCGAAGAAGGCCCGGTGCGCGATGCCGCGCTGATCGCGGCGGCGCAGAAGGTCGAGCACTACGAGATCGCCAGCTACGGCACGCTGTGCACGTTTGCCAAGCAACTGGGCGAGACCGAAGCGCTGAAGCTGTTGAAGGAGACACTGGCCGAAGAAAAGGCCACCGACGAGAAGCTGAGCATGCTGGCGCTCCAGCAGACCAACGCCGAGGCCGCCAAGGCAGGCAAGGCAAAGTAGTGGGAGGCGCGGCAGCGTACCTGCTGCGGCGACGACGGCCCTGCGCGGCACTTGCGCGTGCAGGGCCGTAATTCGTACTATGCGCTGAAATGGGGCGCCCAGGAGAGCATCATGAAACCTGCAGACGAGTCACCTTCGCGCGGCCGGCCCGCGCGGCGCGGGGCCAGGACCGGCCGCGGGCCCTGGTTGATGCTTGCCTTCTGGATAGGCGCCGTCGCCGTCTTGTTTCTGGTCGGCGTATTGATCCGCGGAATGTAGCGGCCCGGCAATTATTGGCACAGCCTTGACGCCACCATGGTGACGACGGTGCCATCCGGAAGCTTGTAGTGTCCGTCACCTTCCCAGGTCACGAGCTGGCCATCGGGAAGGCAGCAGTACGAGCGGGCTTTTCCGTCGCCGAGGGGCTGCGAAGAATATCTGTCGATGCGGTAGGTATTGCCGTCGGCGGCGGCGGCAACCACTTCCATGACACGCTTGTAGGTTTGGTTTGACATTGCTGTCTCCTGTTCATCCGGCCGGAGTATTGGGGCATGCTGCCGGTACGGGGTCAATACGCATCGCAGCATCGGTCACGTGGTCAGCAAGCGTCGTTCCGTCCCGAGTGGTTCACAGGTACGGGTTTTGCTGCACGCACGCTTCGAACAGGAGGATTCCACATGCCCGCAATTCCCTTGGCCGCCTACTGGGAGCGCGATGCCGCGCAAGAGGCGGTGCAGCTCGCCCGGCCCATGTTGGAGGCCGCCCTCTCGAATACCCGCGTTGGCGAAAGCGGATTCCTGCACGTGGTGGTCATGAATCCGCTGGCCCATCCGGGCAGCTGCGAGTTCGCGGACGCGATCCTGTACGAGGAAAGCATCGGCGATCCCGCGGAGTGGGACGCGGACTATGGCGCCTACGCCCGCGGCAAGGCGCGCGTGAGCTGGCGCACGGGCTTGGGAACGCACGAGGTGATGGCGCTCAGGCCCCATCTGCTTCGCGCCCGGGATACGCAGGTCTGGGGCAGCGTGTGCCTGGACGGGATCGTGGTGGCGGTCAGCGGCGCGAACCCGTGGTTCGATGAGGCGTTTGCCGCCGCGGTCGCTTCGCTGTTCAAGGCGGCCGTGCAGGGTCGGCGGGAAGCGCTGCAGGTGCGATAGCGCGAGGCTGGTCTGCTGCGTGAGGGGCGCCTCGGAACGCCAGTTGCTGGCCCGCCGGGCTCCTCAGGAGGGCGCGAACGATGAGCGAGCCGGACAGCAGCACCAGTGATTTTTCCCGCAAGGAGGTCAATCGCACCATCCTGCGGGCGCTATGGAAATACCGGGGGCGCACTGCTGCGGCCGTAACGCTGCTTGTGGCGGCAAAGCTGCTGATGGTGGCCGTGCCGGCAGTGCTGAAGGCCATCGTCGATCTGTTCAGCGCGCCAGGACCTTTGGTGTTGCCGGTTTTTCTGCTGCTGGGCTACGCGCTCATGCGATTTGGGGGCGGTGTCTTCACCGAGTTGCGCGATGTCGTGTTCGCGCGGGTTGCGCTGCGCACCGTGGCGGACTTTACGGTCAGCGTGTTTTCGCGATTACAGCAGCTTGGCGCCCGGTTTCACGGCGGCAGGCCGACTGGGGCGCTGGCGCGCGACGTGGAGCGCGGCACTGCGGGCGTGGGGTTCTTGCTTGGCACGGGGCTATTCACCTTGCTGCCGACGCTGGTGGAGATCGTGTCGGTCGTGCTGATCCTGGTCATGGGATACAGCATCTGGTTCGCCGTGATCGTGACCGTCACCTTTATCGCCTATTTTTCCTACACCACGGTGCTGCTGCGCAAGCGCGTGGCCTATCAGCGCCGATTGAACGAGCTGGACTCGCGCGCAAGCGGGCAGATGGTCGACAGCCTGCTCAACTATGAGGCCGTCAAGCTCAATGCCAACGAAGCGCTGGAATCGGACCGCCTGTCGCGCGTGCTGGAGGAGTGGACGCGCGTCGGCGAGCGCAACCAGCGTTCGCTGTCGCGCCTGCACGTCGGCCAGAGCGGCATCATCGCCTGCGGCGTGGCGGCAGTCATGCTATTGGCCGGGCAGCAGGTGGTGGGACGCGAAATGACGGTGGGCGATCTGGTGCTGGTCAACGCCTACATCATCCAGATTTGCCTGCCTTTGAATACGCTGGGTCTCATTTTCCGCCAGGCCAAGGAAGCGTTCGTCAATGCCGAGCGCGTCTGCGACCTCTTGAGATACCCGCCGGAAACGGGGGACGACGCCGCGCTGCCGTCATTGCAGGCGGGAACTGGCGAAGTGCGCTTCGAAGGCGTGGATTTCGGCTATGAACCGGGACGGCAGATCCTGTGGGGCGTGGACCTGACGGTGCCTGCGGGGACGACGCTGGCTGTGGTGGGCGGTAGCGGCTCGGGAAAATCGACGCTCGGCCGCCTGCTGTTGCGCTTCTATGACCCGGATGCCGGGCGCATCCTGATCAATGGACACGATCTGCGCGCCGTCAATGTGCGCAGCGTGAGGCGCGTGGTGGGCATCGTGCCGCAGGACACCATGCTGTTCAACGAGACCATCGCCTACAACATTGCGTACAGCCGGCCGGATGCGACGCGCGATCAGATCGTGCAGGCCGCACGCGGCGCGCGCATCCACGATTTCATCGAAAGCCTGCCGGGTGGATACGAAACGCCTGTGGGCGAACGCGGCGTGAAGCTCTCGGGTGGCGAGCGCCAGCGCGTGGGCATCGCCCGCGCGATCTTGAAGGATCCGACGATCATGGTGTTCGACGAGGCGACCTCGGCGCTGGACACGCGTACCGAGCGGGCGATCCAAGCGGAACTGGAGCGGCTGTCGCGCGGCCGCACGACGCTCATCATTGCGCACCGGCTATCGACCATTGTGCATGCCGACAACATCGCGGTCCTGGACCGGGGCAGGGTTGTCGAGCAGGGACGCCACGACGATCTGCTGGCGCGCCAGGGCATCTACGCGCAGATGTGGACCTTGCAGCGGCAGCAGTCCGCCTTGGAAGAGGCAATGGGAAGGGATACCCGGCAGCCTGTCAACCTGGTTGCCGTGGTGGCTGGCGTGCTGGATGGCTCGCGGGAAGTCGCGCAGGACAAAGGCGTGAACGTCTACACGCTGATCGGCAACGAGGCGGCGCGCATTACCGGCGACCCCAGCGCGTTGCAGCAGCTGGTGTGGGACTTGTGCCTGCACGCGATAGCGGTCACGCCGCCGGGCGGGCGCATCGAGATCAGCCTGCGCCGCGAGGGTCCGCTGACGCGGCTGTCGGTCACGGACGGCCGCACTGAGCAGGACGCGGATCCCGCGCTGTTGCCCATCGATGGCATGCAGAACCCGACGGACGGCCTGCGCGTCGCGGCAGCGCTGGATCCGGCGGAATTGGCCGTGCGGGCGCAGCGCCAGGGCGGCACGTTCCACAGTACGGCCGCACCCTCGGGCGGACGCTGCTACTCCGTCGATTTTCCCGTGCGCGCCATGGAGCCAGCACCGCTGCGCGCGGACGTCAGCGTGCCAAATCTGAGCGGCGCGCAAATCATGCTGGTGGACGATCAGGCCGAGGCACGCGAGATGGTGGCCGAAATCCTGAAGGACAACGGTGCCAACGTAACGACGTATGCGGATGGTGAAACTGCCATGGCCGCGTTCGAGTCCATGCCCGCGGCAACGTGGCCGCAAGTGCTCATCTGCGATCTTTCGCTGGGCGACGTGGACGGCTACGAGGTCGTGGCGCGGGTGCGAGCGATGGAAGCGGAGCGGGGGGCGGCGCTCTCGCACCGCCTGCCTGCCATCGCGCTGTCGGGCCACGTCAGCCAGGAGTACCGCCTGCGCACGTTGCTGGCGGGCTTTCAGGTGCACCTGTCCAAACCCGTCGATCCGCACGAATTGCTGGCCACGGTGGGCGCGTTGCTGCCGGCGGCGCGGGCTCAGCAACGGCGCGAGTCCTGACGGCTCGCGGACCCCGGCACTTCTTACGCGCGCTTGTAAGAAGTGCCGGATAAAAGCGGTGCTTCCATTCGACGCGCGTGAAAGCGTATCGGCACACGACTTGCTCTTGCCCCAGCGTATGCCCGATGCGGACGAATCGCGCGGAATCCCCCAAAAAATGAGGTGCGCAACCCTCGTCCACGAATGCGAGCGGCCGTTGTCACCGGCATGCGTTTCTGCGTTGCGAGACGCGATGCCGGCACGGTTCCGGCTCGAATAACGGAGTTGCCCTCATGAAGAAGATTGCCATCATCAGCGAACACGCCTCGCCTCTTGCGCTGGCGGGCAGCGTGGATAGCGGTGGACAGAACGTGTACGTCGCAAACGTGGCGCGTGAACTGGCGCGCGCAGGCATGGAGGTCGATGTATTTACGCGCAGGGACAACGCGGCGCTGGATACGGAGTTCCGGTGGATGCGCAACGTCAAGGTGATTCATGTTCCCGCAGGGCCCGCCAGCTTTCTTCCGAAAGAGCAGATGCTGCCCTACATGGACGACTTCTCCGCGTATCTGATGCGGTACGTCGGCCGTCAGCCCGCGGGGTATGACGTCATCCATGCCAACTTTTTCATGTCGGCGATGGCGGCGCTGCCGGTGGCACAGCATTATGGCGTGCCGCTGGCCGTCACGTTCCACGCATTGGGCAAGGTGCGGCGCCAGTATCAGCAGTCGGCTGATCTGTTTCCGGATTCGCGCTTCGACATCGAGGACGACATCGCGCGGCGCGCGGACCGTCTCATCGCTGAGTGTCCGCAAGACCGGCGCGATCTCATCGAGCTGTACGGGGCCGATCCGCGCCGCATCGATATCGTTCCCTGCGGCTACGACGCCGCGGAAATGACCGCGCAGCCCATGGCGCTTGCTCGCAAGGCGTTGGGCTGGGACGACGGCGTGTTCACCGTGCTGCAGCTGGGAAGAATGGTGCCGCGCAAAGGCGTGGATAACGTCATTCGTGCCCTTGCGCGGCTGCGCCACCGCCATGGTGTCCAGGCACGGCTGTGCGTGGTTGGCGGCAACACGGAGGATGCCAGCGAACTGGCCACCCCCGAGATCGGCCGATTGCGCGGTATTGCGCGCGAAGAGGGCGTGGCGGAGTGGGTCGAGTTCGCGGGGCGGCGGCGGCGCGAGGAACTGGCCGCCTACTACAGCGCGAGCGACGTGTTTGTGACAACCCCCTGGTACGAGCCGTTTGGCATTACGCCCGTCGAGGCGATGGCGTGCGCGCGGCCCGTGATCGGCGCGGACACGGGCGGAATACGCAACACCGTGGTGCACGGTAGAACGGGGTTTCTCGTGCCGCCCAAGGACCCGGACAGCCTGGCCGACAGGCTTGCGGAACTGGCGGGGAACCGGGCCTTGTGCGAGCGGATGGGCGAGGCGGGACGCATGCGCGCGCGCCGCCTCTATACGTGGAAGCGCGTGGGCCAGGATTTGCAGTCCGTCTATGAGCGCATGGCGGCCGAGACGCCTCGGGAAGATCGTATCGCCGCGCGCATTGCGGCTTAAAGGAGCGGAACCATGCACGAATTCGAGAGCCTGGACGGGCGGGTAATCCTGGTCACTGGCGGCGGCAGCGGCCTGGGCGCGGCGCTTTGCGAGCAGCTGGCGGCCGAAGGCGCCCGCGTCGCTGTCAGCGACATCGACGAGCAGCGCGCCCATGCGGTCGCCACCAAGCTGAAGGAAAGCGGCGCGGACGTCATGGCCTGCATCATGGACGTCGGCGTTGCAGCGGACGTGGCCGAATGCATGGATGCCGTCGTGCGGCAGTTCGGCAAGCTGGACGCCATCGTCAATAGCGCCGGCGTTGACGTGACGGCCCCCATCGACCAGCTGGAGGCGGACGTCTGGGAGCGCGTGCTGCGCACCAATCTGACCGGACCCTTCCTGATGGCCAAGCTGGGCAAGAACCGTCTGAGCCCCGGCGGGCATATCGTCAACGTGGCCTCCACCGCAGCACGGCGGGCCTGGCCGAACGCGTCTGCCTACCATGCCAGCAAATGGGGGTTGATGGGCTTGTCGCATGCGCTGCACGCGGAACTGCGCGGCATGGGCATCAAAGTCAGCGCCGTGATCGCGGGCGGGATGCGCACGCCGTTTCTCCTGGACCGCTTTCCCGATATCGACACCGGCACGCTGCAGGATCCCGCCAACGTGGCGCGCGCCGTGCGCTTCGTATTGACGCAACCTCCGGAAACGGTGGTGCCTGAAGTCATGGTGTTGCCGATGAAGGAAACGTCATGGCCTTGAGGGCAGCCGTGTTTCTGGACAAGGACGGGACCGTGCTCGCGGATGTGCCCTACAACGTGGCGCCCGAGCGCATGGCATATGCGCCCATGGCGCTGGCGGGCCTGTCCCGGCTTGCTCAGACGGACCTGCGCCTGGTGGTCATCAGCAACCAGCCGGGGGTCGCGCGGGGCCTCTTCGCGGCCGATGCCCTGAACGCGGTGGGCGTAAAACTGGCTGCAATGTTCCACGCGGCAGGCGCGCATTTGGACGGGTTCTATTGGTGTCCACATCATCCCGAGGGCGTGGTGCAGCCTTACGCAATGGCGTGCGACTGCCGCAAGCCCAAGCCAGGGCTGCTGCTGCGGGCCGCGCAGGAGCTTGGGCTGGACCTGGCCGAGTCCTGGTTCATCGGCGACATCCTGGATGACGTGGAAGCCGGCAATCGGGCCGGATGCCGCAGCATCCTGCTTGACGTGGGCAACGAAACCGAGTGGCGCACGGGCCCAGACCGGGAGCCGTATTGCCGCGCCCCGGACCTGGATGCGGCGGCGCGAATTGTTGCCGAAGACGCCACCGTGCGTCCGGGAGCGCAAGCATGAACGGGAATGCGCCGTGGCCGCGCGACGCGCATGTCCTTTGCATCCGGCTGGACAACATGGGCGATGTGCTGATGTGCACCCCGGCCATGCGCGCGCTGCGCCAGCAAGGCGCTCGCCGCATCACCCTCCTGACCTCGCCATCGGGCGCGGCCCTCGCGCCTTTCATGCCGGAAGTGGACACCGTCATGGCCTATGACGCCGCTTGGGTCAAGAACGCATCGCAGGGCCGCGAGGCAGACGTGGGTGCCATCGGCCGGCTGCGCGCGCTGCGGCCTGACGCGGCGGTAGTCTTCACGACGTTCAGCCAAAGTCCCCTGCCGGCGGCGCTGCTTTGTCACCTGGCTGGCGTGCCGCGCGTGCTGGCGCATTGCCGCGAGAACCCGTATCGGCTCATCAGCGACTGGGTGCGCGAGGTCGAGCCGCAAGACGGTATCCGGCACGAGGTGCAGCGTCAGCTCGACCTCGTGGCCACCGTGGGCGCCCGCAGCAAAGACGATTGCATGTCGTTCAGGGTGCGCGAGCGCGACCGCGCGTCGCTGCGTGACAAGCTGCACCACGCGGGCGTCACCGAAACCGACGGATGGATCTGCGTGCATGCGGGTGCGACGGCGGCGTCGCGCCGGTATCCGGCCGCGCTGATGGTGCAGGCGCTGATCGCGTTGCGCGGCGACGGCCGCCGCATTCTGCTGCTCGGCGGCCACGAGGATCCCGCGTTGGCCGCAGCGCTGGCTGAGGGGAGGCGCTGGCTGCCGGGGCTGATCGACCTGTCGAATGGCCTGACCCTGGGCGAACTGGGCGCCGCGCTCGAAGGCGCGGCGGTGGTCATCTGCAACAACAGCGGCCCGGCGCACATCGCCGCCGCGGTCGGTGCGCCGATCGTGGACCTGTACGCGCTGACCAATCCGCAGCATACGCCCTGGCGCACCGACGCCCGGGTGCTAAGTAACGATGTGCCCTGCAAGTACTGCTATCGCAGCGTGTGCCCGCAGGGACACCATGCGTGCCTGGCGGGCGTACCGCCCGGGGAAGTCGCGATTGCGGCCCGCGAGCTGCTTGGGCATCACCCACGGTTTCAGACGGGCCCGCGCGCCGTCTAGGAGACGATTTCATGTTCACTCTCGGCATCAATGCGGCGTATCACGACTGCTCCGCCACACTGGTTCATGACGGCGTCGTGGTGGCAGCCGCCGAGGAAGAACGCTTTACCCGCGTCAAGCACGGCAAGCGACCCGTCCCGTTCACCACCTGGCAGTTGCCGTATTACGCGATCGACTATTGTCTATCCGCGGCGGACATTCGACTGCGCGACGTCGATCACATCGTTTATTCCTACGACCCGGCGCTGCTGGCCGGCGGCGCGGCGCTGCCGCAGGAGATCACGCTGCCCCTGGAGCCATCGCGGGCCGGCGCTGGCGCGGAAGGCGCGTCGCCGTGGGACGCGCTGTTTCTCTCGTATCTGGTGAACGCGCCGCGCCAGCTTCTGGATGGCGCCCCGCTGCATTTGAAGTCGCCACGCTTTGACGATCTGACGCTCAAGCACATCACGGATCGATGGATCTATCTGGACCATCACCTCTCGCACGAGAGCAGCGCGTTCCTGGCGGCCCCGTGCGCGGAATGCGCGGTGCTGACGATGGACGGCCGGGGTGAACGCACGACGACGAGCTATGGGCACTTCGCTGGCGGCGAGTACGCGCGGCTCAAGCAGATCGACCTGCCGCACTCGCTCGGCCTGTTGTACGAGGAAGTCACCACCTGGCTGGGCTTTCTGCATTCGTCGGACGAGTACAAGGTGATGGCCCTGGCTTCGTTTGGCAAGCCCGAGTACCGCAAGGAATTCCGCGAGATCCTTCGCCTGGAGGAAGAGGGCGGCTATTCGCTGCAACCCGCACGCCTTACCGAGCGCTTCGGCCCGGCCAGACGCCGCGGCGCGCCCTTTGAAGACCGCCACAAGAATGTGGCCAGTTCATTGCAGTACGTGCTGGAGGAAACCGCGCTGCACATGGCGCAGTGGCTGCACGAGAAGACGGGCGCGAAGAGCCTGTGCATGGCCGGCGGGGTGGCGCTCAATTGCGTGATGAATGCGCGCATCGCCCGGGATGGCCCCTTCGATGAGGTGTGGGTGCAACCGGCCGCGGGCGATGCCGGCACGTCGCTGGGCGCGGCGCTGTACGTGGACTACCATCGGCGCGGCGGCAAGCGCGCGTGGACCATGGAACACGCCTATCTGGGGCCGTCATACTCGGACGAGGAGATCGAGCGCTTCCTGGACAAGGCGCACCTGTCCTATCGCAAGTTGAGCGATGTGTCGGGCGAGGCTGCGGCGTTGCTCGCGCAGGAAAAGGTGCTGGGCTGGTTCCAGGGCCGCATGGAGTTCGGCCCTCGCGCGCTGGGCGCACGCTCCATCCTGGCGTCGCCCCGGGACAGCGCGATGCAGGCCCGGTTAAACGGTCTGAAGGACCGCGAGGACTTTCGCCCCGTGGCGCCCGTCGTGATGGAGGAGCGGGCTGCTCAGTGGTTCGACGGACGCGGCACGGCCTCGATCTGCGCGCCGTTCATGCTGTTCGTCTATGACGTGCTGCCGCATCGCGCCAAGCAGATTCCGGCGGTGCGGCACATCGACGGCACGGCGCGGGTGCAGACCATCCGGCGGGATCAGAATGCACGGTATTACGACCTGCTGGCCGCGTTCGAACACCTGACCGGCGTGCCGGTCCTGGTCAATACGTCGTTCAATACGCGTGGCGAACCGGTGGTCTGCACGCCGCGCGATGCCGTTGAATGCTTCTGGACCTCGCCGCTGGATGCGCTGGTGATCGGCTCCTACCTTGTCGAGAAGCCGCGATGACGGCCCCGGGCGCAACGGTCGCGGTATCCGTGGTGGTGCCGACCTACAAGCGGCCAGACCTGCTGGCGCGGTGCCTTGAGGCGCTCTGCCGGCAGCGGCTCTCCGTGCCGTACGAGATCCTGGTGTGCGACGACGCCGCCAGCGAGGCCACGCACCGGCAGGTTGCGGCCTATGCGGCCCGTTGGGGCGATGCGCCGGCGGTGCGCTACCTGCCTGTGTCCGGCACCCGCGGGCCGTCGGGCGCCCGCAACCTGGGTTGGCGCAGTGCCAAGGCCGAGATCATCGCTTTCACCGACGACGACACGATTCCGCATCGGGACTGGCTTGCGCAGGGACTGCGCGGCTTCGCGCCGGACGTGGCGGCGGTGACCGGCGTCACGGAAATGCCCATCCCGGACCCGCCCAGCGACTACGAGCGTGATGCTTCGGGCTTGACGCGCGCCGAATTCATCACCGCGAATTGCTTCGTGCGGCGGTCGGCGTTGCTGGCGGTCGGCGGATTCGACACGCGCTACACGATGGCCTGGCGTGAGGACTCGGACCTGCAATTTGCGTTGCTCGATGCCGGCTTGCGCATCGCGCGATGCGAGCACGCGCGCGTGCAGCACCCGGTGCGGCCGGTGAGTTTCGCGGCTGGGCTGGGCATGCAGAAAAAGGTGATGTTCGACATGCTGCTGCGCCGCAAGTACCCCGCGCTGTATCAGGAACGCATCCGCCGGCATGGCCCGCGCTTTTACCTGAGCGTTACGGGCGCCTTTTTGCTGGCGGCTGGTTTGTTCGCAACTGGCCATGCGGCAGCGGCCATCGCGCCAGCTGTCGCATGGGCCGCGCTGACCCTGTACTTTTTCATGCGCCGTATCCGGGGAACAAGCATGTCATTGCGCAACGTTGCCGACCTGGCGATCACGTCGGCATGCATTCCGCTCCTGTCGATTTTCTGGCGCACGGTCGGGTTGCTGCGCTTTGCGAGGAGCGCCGCATGAATAGCCTGCTGCTCGGATCTGCCCCCGCGCCGGCGCGTATTGCGGTCTTTCGGGCGCTGCAACTGGGCGACATGCTCTGCGCGGTCCCGGCGCTTCGCGCGTTGCGCAAGGCGTTTCCCGACGCGCACATCGCCCTGATCGGCCTGGCCAACGCGCGCGAGTTCGTCGGCAGGTTTGCCTGCTACGTGGACGAGCTGATCGAGTTTCCGGGCATCGAGGCGTTTCCCGAGCAGCCTGCCCGCGAAGAGGGGCTGCCGGATTTCTATGCGCGGGTGCGCGACGCGCAGTTTGACGTGGCGCTGCAGATGCACGGCAGCGGCGCGCAAAGCAATCCCATCGTCGGGCAACTGGGCGCCAGGCGCTGCGGCGGCTTTGTGTCGCAGGCAGAAGAGGGCGTTCCGGGACAGTGGATGCCCTGGCCGGACGACTTGCCCGAGCCGCATCGATACCTGGCGCTGCTCCGGCATCTTGGCGTGCCGGCTGACGACGACAAGCTCGAATTCCCGTGCACGGTGGAAGACCGGCGCGCTGCCGAAGACCTGCTGAAGGTCCATTCGCTGGATGCTGCCCGCCTGGTGCTCATGCACGTCGGCGCGCGCCTGCCATCGCGCCGGTGGCCGCTGGAGCGCTATGGCCGCACGGCGACAGCCTTGCTGCTTCAGGGGTGGCAGGTGGCGCTGACCGGAACGGCGGCTGAGCGGTCACTCGCGGATGAGCTGAGACGCCTGTCGGGACGCAATCTGCCGGACCTATGCGGCAAGACCACGCTGGGTAGCCTGGCCGCGCTGGTCGAGTCGAGTCGGCTCCTGCTGTGCAACGACACTGGGGTGTCGCACATCGCCGCGGCAGTGCGCACGCCCAGCGTCGTCATCGCCAGCGGAAGCGACGCGCGGCGGTGGGCGCCCACCAACCACGATCTGCATGTGGTGCTGGCCGGCGATGCGCCGTGCCGGCCCTGCGCCTACGAGCATTGTCCGATCGGCCACCCGTGCGCGCTGGCTGTCACGGTGCCTCAGGTGCTTCGTGAAGCGAACCACCAGCTTGCAAGGGGAAGACAATGACGCCTGCCGTCCACCCGCAGCGCCGCCTGCGCATTCTGACCTGGCACGTGCATGGGAATTATCTGTATGCGCTCAGTCAGGTGCCGCATGACTTCATCGTGCCGGTTCTGCCCGGCCGCGCGCCCGGCTACGGGGCGCTGGGCAACCGCATCCCGTGGGGCGCGGGCCTCACCGAGGCGCCCGCCTTCAACTTGCGGGATATGGAGTTCGACTGCGTGCTGTATCAGTCGCGCCAGAATCTGGAGGACGCGCGGCTGTTGCTCAGCGACGCGCAGCGCGCCTTGCCATCCGCGTATCTGGAACACGATCCGCCCATGCCGCATCCCACGGAGACGCGCCACCTGTTCCGACATGACAAGGGCATGATCGTGCACGTGACGCCGTACAACGCCGTGATGTGGGATTGCGCGGACATGCCCAGCCGCGTGGTCGAGCATGGCGTGCCCGAGCCATCCGTGACATATGACGGCGGCATCGAAAAAGGCATCGTCGTGGTCAACCACCTGGCGCGCCGTGGCCGGCGCATCGGCGTCGATGTATTCGAACATGTGCGGGCCCGCACGCCGCTGGATCTGATCGGCATGGATTCCGAGCGGCTGGGCGGACTGGGCGAGGTGCCCAACATGGAAGTGGCGGCGTTCATGTCGCGCTACCGGTATTTCTTCAGCCCCATCCGATACGCCAGTCTGGGCCTCTCGCTGGTGGAGGCGATGCTCTGCGGTGTGCCGGTAGTGGGATTTGGCGGCACGGAACTGCCGGTGCTGATACGCAACGGCGAGAACGGCTACGTGGACAACCGGCTGGACCGGCTGGTGGAAGTGGGGCGCCAGTTGCTGGCCGAGCCGGAGCTTGCGCGGGCCTGGGGCTCTGCAGGCCGCGACATGGCGCGGCAGCGCTTCGGCATGGACCGTTTTGTGTCGGATTGGCTTGGCGTGTTCGAGACGTTGATGGAGGCAGCATGATGGATGCAATCCCCCGTACCGGCCGCGCGCTGGTCGCCGGCGGCGCCGGCTTTCTCGGCTCGAACCTCTGCGCGCGGCTGCTCAACGACGGTTGGCAGGTGGTGTGCCTGGACAATTTTCAGACCGGCAGGGCATGCAATGTCGCGGCGTTGGCGTCGCATCCGCGCTTCACGGTGATTCGCCACGACGTGGTCGAGCCCCTGGGCGACATGGCGGTGGACCGGATCTACAACCTGGCTTGCCCGGCATCGCCCGTGCATTACCAGGCGGATCCGCTCAAGACGCTGCGCACCTGCGTGCTTGGCGCGATGCAGTTGCTGGAGCTGGCGCGACGCACCGGCGCGCGCGTGTTGCAGGCGTCGACCAGCGAAGTCTACGGCGATCCGCTGGAGCATCCCCAATGCGAAGGCTACTGGGGCCACGTCAACCCCGTGGGCCCTCGCTCCTGTTATGACGAGGGCAAGCGCTGCGCCGAGACGATATTCATGGAATACGCCCGTCACGAGGGCGTGGTGGTGAAGATCGCGCGCATTTTCAATACCTACGGGCCGCACATGTCGCCCGACGATGGCCGCGTGGTGTCCAACTTCATCGTGCAGGCCTTGGCTGGCGAGCCGCTCACCGTCTACGGGGACGGCACGCAGACGCGGTCTTTCTGCTATGTGGACGACTTGATCGACGGGCTGGTTCGTCTGATGGAAAGCCCGATCGAGGTGGACACGCCGGTGAACCTGGGCAATCCGGTGGAGCTGACGATGCTGGAAATGGCAGACATGGTGCGCGAACTGACTGGCTCGCGCGTGCCCGTCGTTCACCGTGCCTTGCCGGTGGACGACCCGACTCATCGGTGTCCGGACATCTCGCTTGCCAAGCGCAGCCTGGGGTGGTTGCCGCGCGTGCATCCCGTCGACGGCATTGCGCGGACGGTCGCCTACTTCTGCGCCGACCGCGACCGCGCGCGGCGTGAGGGCCGGGTGCCACGGCCGAATGCCTGGGCAGTGCCGCAAACGCATCCTTGACCGGACGGCCGTCCGGGCTCGGCGGCACAGCGCTTGCTGGCGCGAGATGTGCTGCGGCACGCACGCGCTCGCGTTCACATTCCGTCGATTCACGCCTCCAATAAACCCCGCCGTGCCGCAAGGGCAGTGGCGGGGATAGTCTCACGCAGCGGTTTACGGTTGCTTGAACTCGTCGGGCGAGTTCACCTGCCCCAGTTCGGTGCCTGTCACCGGGTCGCTGCCGGGGTCGGAGGCGGTCCGTGCCGCCATTGCCTGCAAGGCCAACGCTTCCTCTTCGGTCAGGTTCACGTTGGGCATGCCGTCGCCATCGATGGCTCCCTGTTGCTCCCGGTCGGACACGTATTCGAAATTCGCGTCGCTGTTCCAGGGCCCGCGCGTGTCGCCTTCGCCCTGCGACATGTTGAAGTAGACCGAGGCAAACCGCGGATCGCCCGGCAGCTTTCCGGGCGGGAAGTTCGGCTCCATCGAGTACAGCGCTTTTTCGAAGGAGCGCTGGTGCGACACTTCACGGGTCATCAGAAAGCCCAGGGCGTCCTTGACGCCGGGATCGTCCGTCGCGTTGATGAGCCGCTCGTAGATGATCTTGGCGCGCGCCTCGGCGGCGATGTTGGACCGCAGGTCGGCGGATGGATCGCCGATGGTGTCGATGTAGCCGGCATTCCACAGCTGGCCTCCGGAGTTGACCAGCGCGGGGCCTCCGCCGTAAAGCACCTGCGTGACGTGCGAATCGTTGCCAGGTCCGTTCAGCCGCCGGTAGATTTCCGCCTCGGATTCTGTGGCCTCGGCCAGCACGCCCTTGGCGCCCTTGTTCAGCATGGCGACCATCGTGCCGATGACTTCCAGATGGCTGAGTTCTTCGGTGGCGATGTCCAGCAGCATGTCCTTGCGGCCGGGATCATCCTCGGCCAGCGCCTGAGTGAAATAACGACAGGCCGCCGCAAGCTCGCCTTGCGGGCCGCCAAACTGTTCCAGCAGCAGGTTGGCCAGACCTGGATTGGTCTCGCTGACACGAACCGTGTATTGCAGCCGTTTGTTATGGGCAAACATAGTGATCTCCTGTTCCCGAGTACCTTTCGGGATTTGTGGTGCGCGGTAGCATCGAAAGCCGGCGCGCGGGATTCGGACGCCATGCGGGCGGCGATGACATGCCCCATTCGATCCGGTGCGCCGGTGCCGCAACAAGCGTTCCCGGCGGGCGGCCGGGTGCGCCTTTTCAAGCAGGCTTGAAGATCATCAGATAGAAGATCGCCAGGAACGCGACGAAGGCGACCACCCCCAACGCGACCCACCACGCAAAGCTGCGCCAGAACCCGGAGGAAAGGGGTTCGCCGGAGCGATCCGCCGCCGCGGCAGCATCGCGCATCCGCATCTGCAGCCACACCACGGGCAACCAGCAGGCGATGGCCACGCCGTACAGCGCGAGCGACCAGCCGATCCACGGCGTGGCCAGCGGCAATTGCATGAGATGAACCAAATAGAGGCCGGTGAGCGGTTGCAGAACGGCGGTGGACGCCGTGAACAGCCAGTCGGCGATGACCACCAGCCGCGCCACGCCGGCGATCACATGGACATCGCGCCGCAGCACCACGCACAGCAGATAGAAGGCCGACCCGATGCCGGTGCCGAACAGCAGCGTGGCCGAGATCACGTGGACGAGCTTGAGGATCAGGTATTCCATTGGCGTTTCCTGGCCGTGGCGGGTTCATGCAGGTAAAGCAGTGCCAACGCTGCAAGCATCGGTAAATTTTTCGACAAGGGTCCGAACGGGTGCATCCAGAATTCCGGTAGGCGCACAGTGATGATCGCGGTATAGCCCACGATGAGAACCGCCTGTGCGATCCACAGCCACTGTCGGGCGCGGCCGCGCAGCGCGAGCGTCAGTACGCCAAAGGCCACGTCCAGCGTGGCCGCGCCATACAGCGCGAACGGCGCGAGGAGGTCTGGCACGCCGGTGCGGCGCAACAGGTCCAGGCTGGCTGCAACCGGGTACAGGCCGAAGGACACCGCGGCCGTCCACAACCACACCAGCGCGATACTGAACCGCAGCAGAGGCAACGTGACGTCGAGCAGTGCGCTGGCACGCTGACTGTCGCGTGCCTGCGGGACGATGAAGCGGTCGGGTGCGCGCGCCGCACGCCCGAGCAAGGCAGAAAATGGGGTGGGGTCGGCGGTGTTGCCGCGCTCCAGCATCGATAGCGCCGTGGGATCGATCAGACTGCCCGGCAGCAGCGAGGCGGCGGCAGCCAGGCCCGTCGCCATCGTCATGGGAATGGAGACGACGCGTAGCGGCGTGTCCAGGCCCAGCGCGCGGCGCAGCGTGGCCAGGTACCCGCGCAAGGTGATTGGGGCGGGGCCGCAGAACGCGATCGTCACAGGCGTCTGCGGCGGGGTTTTCAGCAACGCCAGCACGCCGTCCACCACGTCGTCCAGATGGACCGGCTGCACCGGCTGGCGCCCGCCGCCAGCGAGCGGCAGCAACGGCAGCACGGCCAGCCGGTTGAAAAGCGCCGCGCTCGCGCCGCCCGGACCATACACCAGCGATGGCTGCACAATTGCGGCGGGCATGCCGGACATGCGCAAGTCGTCGTCGGCGGCGCGCTTGCTCAGATGAAAGCCGCTGGCCGCGCCCGCGTCGGCCCCAAGCGCGGAAAACTGGATCACGCACCGGACGCCCTGCCGCTGGGCGGCGCGAAACAGGGCCTGCGGAGCGCGCACGTGCACCGCGGCGAAGTCGCCCGCGCGCCGTTTGCGAAAGAGGCCCACCGTGTTGATGACGGCGTCCACGTTTTTCAGCAGCGGCATCCAGGCGTCTTCCGACAGCGCCCCGCTGAAATCCATGGGTACGAAAGTTGCGTCGGGCGCATTGTGCCCTGACGGCGGGCGGCGCACGGGGCAGACCAGTGTGTGTCCCTCGGCCAGCAAGGCATGAACGAGGCGGCTGCCTATGAAGCCATTGGCGCCTGTCAACAAGATCTTCAAGCCAAATCTCCCTGGCGGACGCGCTCGCGCGCCGCCTTTCATTGCCCGGGGCCGCAAGCTGCGTTCCCATTCACCTGGATAAGGAATGCTCATGAACCCATGGCTCACCGCTTTGCGCGAGGGCGCAGTCAGCGGCTCTGCCGCCAGCGTGCTTTCAACACTTGTCCTGGCTGCCGCGGGACGCAGGCAGGCCGCAAGTTGGACTGCACCGACGAATTCGACAAGCCATTGGGTGTGGGGAAGCCCGGCGCTGCATGCCGATGCGCCCAGCTGGCGGCATACCGCCACCGGCTATGCAATCCACCATACGGCGGCGGTGTTCTGGGGCGTGCTGCATGCGCGGGCCACGCAGGCGATGCCCGCCACGTATCGGCCGGGACCGGGCGTCGTGGCCGGGTTGACTGCGGCGGCAATTGCATGCCTGGTGGATTACCGGGCGACGCCGCAACGCCTGACGCCCGGTTTCGAGCACCGGCTTGGTACGTGGGCGCTTGCGCTGGTGTATGGGGCGTTCGGGCTGGGGATGGCGCTGGGATCGCTGGCGTGGCGCGCTCAGGAGCAACGGCGCCCGGCTGGGGCCGACGGCGCCGCATATGCGGCGCGAATCAGGAATGGAGATTGCTGGCCCCGCCGCCAGCGCGATTCTCGCGTTGCCAATCGGGAGCACTCAATGAAACTCAAACTGAAACCGCTACGCGACCAGGTGATGGTCATCACGGGCGCGAGCAGCGGCATTGGCGCCGCAACGGCCAGGATGGCCGCCGAGCGCGGCGCCAAGGTGGTGCTGGTCGCACGCCAGGAAGAGGCGCTGAAGGCCGTGCTGGACGACATTGTGCGTGGCGGCGGGTCCGCCATCAGCGTGGCCGCGGACGTGGGCGTGCAGGACGATCACGATCGCATCCTGGAGCGCGCGATCCAGAGCTATGGCCGCGTCGATACGTGGGTCAACAATGCGGGCGTGTCGATCTTCGGAAAGCTCGAATCGGTGCCGCTGGAAGATCAGCGAAAACTGTTCGACACGGATTACTGGGGCGTGGTCTACGGATCGATGGTGGCGGTGCGGCACCTGAAAAAATCCGGGGGCGCCCTGATCAACGTGGGCAGTGAAGTGTCGGAGCGCGCCGTGCCGTTGCAGGGCGCTTATTCCGCAGCCAAACATGCGGTCAAGGGCTTTACCGATGCGCTGCGCATGGAATTGCGCGAAGAAGGCGCTCCGGTTTCCGTCACGCTTATCAAGCCCGCGTCGATTGCCACCGGCTTTACGTCGCATGCGCGCAATTACATGGACGTGCAGCCGACGCTGCCGCCGCCGGTGTATGCGCCCGAAGCGGTCGCCGACGCCATCTTGCACGCGGCCGAGCATCCGGCTCGCGACCTGTATGTCGGAAGCGCGTCGCGCGCCATCTCGACGTTGGGCCAGAACATGCCGTCCCTGGCCGATCGCATGGCCGGGTGGCTGTTTCGCCAGCAACGCGGCGGCACGCCAGCTGGGGGCGGATCGGATTCGCTCTACGAAGGCGGCGGGTCGCATCCCGCGGAGCAGCAGGCAGGCCGCCGCAGCGTGTATACGAAGGTCGCCATGAACCAACCCAGCACGTCGCTTGTGGCGGCCGCGGTGGTGATCGGCGGGGCGGCGTGCTGGCTATTGCGCGCGCGCCGCTGACGGCAATGAGGGGGCATTGCTGACCGGCCGGCTGGGTCAACCGGACGCGTCAGCTCGAGGCTCCGGCCTTCAGCCATGCCGAACACCCCGCCGGCGCAACCGACCCGCTGACGTACATCGCGCCGGCTGCAAATAGGCGCAATTTTTGCGCGGTGGGGACGGCGGTCATGACCCAGACGGATCCTTGCGGATCCGACCAGACGATGCGGGCATCGGTTGCGGCCAGCGCCTGGAACATCTCGGCGGGGGACGCGCTCGGGCGCAGCGCGACCACCGTGGTGTCCGCGTCGGCACGCAAGGGAAAAAGGTTCAGCATCCCGCCCGCCAGCACCGCTGCCGCGAGCAGGCCGACGAGCGTTTTGCCGGTGCGGCCGGTGGGCGGCGGGCGGCGATGATTGCGGGTCTTCCAGCCGGCCAGCAGCGGCGCCAGGCCGAATACGACAAACCACGCGATGTCCCAGATGAGCGGCTGTTCCGCGTCCATCTTGATGCGGTGAATGCCGGTGATCCAGTGCGAGAGCAGCGCATCGATGATGTGCCAGCTGCCGAAGCCGATCCAGAAGTGGCCCCAGCGCGGGCGGATCGGCGTGCCCGGCGACGCGGCCGACCGGGCGCGGAACAACTCGATGAGCCCGGCGGCGGCGATGACGTACATGATGGCGTGAAAGACGCCATCGGCCGCGACCTGGGCGCCCAGCGACCCCAGCGGTCCAACCTGCACGTTCGATAGCAGGTGGTGCCATTGCAAGATCTGATGCAGCAGGATGCCGTCAAAGAAGCCGCCCATGGCGAAACCCAGCAGAAAGCTGGCGCGCCGCAGACGGCGAGGGGCGGCAGGGTCAACAGGTGTGCGGACGAGTTCCATGGCGTTTTCCTTGAATGGCATCGCAAGCGCGCCGTCGCGGCGCGGTCCGCATGTCCTGTTCCCATCTGCGCCAAGGCGAAGATCCGCACGGAGTTGGTCGGCGCAGGGGCGGCTGCCGGGGTGTGGATCGGCGACGGCATGGCAGTTGCTGCGCCAGGCCTGATCGCGTGTTGCGGTCACGTCAAAGGAGATTCCAATGAAAGCACTTTGCTGGCACGGCAAACACGACATCCGCTACGACACGGTGCCCGATCCGATCCTCGAGCATCCGCGCGACGCGATCATCAAGGTGAGCGCGTGCGCGATATGCGGGTCGGACCTGCATCTGTTCGATGGGTTCATGCCCGGCATGAAGTCCGGGGACGTGATGGGTCACGAGTTCATGGGTGAGGTCGTGGACGTCGGCGCGCAGGCGCAGAACCTGAAGGTGGGGGACCGGGTTGTGATTCCGTTCACCATCACCTGCGGCGAATGCGACCAATGCAAGAAGGGCAACTTTTCGGTCTGCGAGCGCACGAACCGCAACGCGGACCAGGCGGCCAAGATGTTCGGGCATACGACGGCGGGGCTGTTCGGCTACACCCATCTGACCGGCGGCTATGCCGGCGGCCAGGCGGAATACGTGCGCGTGCCGTTTGCCGATTCGACGCATGTGCAGGTGCCCGACGCGCTGTCGGATGAACAGGTTCTTTTCCTCGGGGACATCCTGCCCACCGGGTGGCAGGCGGCCAAGCAGTGCGACATCGAACCGACCGACACCGTCGCCGTGTGGGGCGGCGGACCCGTGGGCCAGATGGCGATCCAGAGCGCGATCCTGTTGGGCGCGCGCCAGGTGATCTGCATCGAATCCGTGCCGGAGCGGCTGAAGATGGCGCGCGACTGCGGCGCGGTCACGATCAACTTCCAGGACGAGGATGTGGTTGAGCGGCTAAAGGAGCTGACCCACGGCAAGGGCCCGGAGAAATGCATCGACGCGGTCGGCATGGAGTCTCACGCCAGCAGCTCGATGGAGCACCTTTACGACCGGGTGAAGCAGGCAGTGGGCGCCGAGACCGACCGGCCGCACGTGCTGCGCGAGATGATATATGTGTGCCGGCCCGCCGGCATCCTGTCGGTCCCCGGCGTCTACGGGGGAATGATCGACAAGATTCCGTTTGGCGCGTCGATGAACAAGGGACTGACTTGGCGCATGGGCCAGACCCACGTGCGGCGCTGGTCGGACGAGCTGCTCGACCTGATTGTGCAGGGCAGGATCGATCCGTCGTTTGTCATCACGCACCGCGCAAAGCTTGAGGCCGGACCCGATATGTACAAGACCTTCCGAGACAAGGAGGATCGGTGCATCAAGGTGGTGCTCACGCCTTGACGCCTGGCGCGCGTCAGGCCCCGGCCTGGGATGGGGTCTGTTGCGCGGCAGGCTGCACGGTGTCGCACAGGGCATCCAATTCCCGCGTGACCTCGTGCCAGGACCAGCGGATCAGATCCACCGCCACCCGTTCGTCACACGTGAAGCCGCCGCCGCTGGCGGCTTCCTGCACCACGGCGTCCAGCTGAGCAAATTGTTGACGGGTGCAGCACAGGGGCGCGTCGGCGCCCCGTTCACGAATGGCGCGCGCCAGGCCGTCGATTTGCCTTTGCGCTGCCTGCGCAACCGCATGCAGGGCAGGGCCCAGACGGCGTGAGACGTTCTCGGTGACTTGCACGCCGCCAACGCGCTCCATCAGCGGGACGGTAAGCCATAACTCCTCGATCCGGTCCTGCAGTCGCTGCGCCTGCGTGTCGCGGCCCACAAAATCGATCGGCAGCGATCGGGACTGGCGTGCCATGTCGATCGCCCGCCAGTGCGCGCGTTCCAGTGCGGGCTTGTCGCGCGGCCGCGGGCGTTCTCGGCCTTCGTTCAGGGCGGCGGCCCATTCGACCAGCAATTCCCCGTACAGCTGCAACGAGGCGGCAAGGTTGTACCGCATGCTGTGACGGGCCGATAGCGGCAGCACGGCAAAGGCGGCCAGGATGCCGGCGGCCGAGCCCACGACGATCGCAAGTGTCTTGTTGACGGCGCCTGCAACGAGGTCGGCGTCCGGGGTCACGGTCAGGATGGTCGCCGTGACGAGACTGTAGTTCAAGGAGGGCCAGCGTATCGTCAGGCAAGCGGCGGTGCCTACACCGACGACGATGCTCCATGGCGCCGGCAGGCTGGTGACCGCGGCAAGTGGCACGAGGGCAATGCCCAGCGCCACCCCGATCATTGCGCCCAGGATGCGCGCGGCTGCTTCGCCGACCGTGCCCTCCACCGTGGCCCGCACCACAAATAGCGCGGAAAAGGCGCCCCATGCCAGATCCGGCATCTGCTGCCACCGCATCCAGCCATAGGCCAGCAAGACGGCGGTAATGGTTTGCAGGGGTAGGCGGACATTGTCCTGTCCGATCGCGTCGCGATAGGCGGCGGCGCGTTTGAGAAATTGGGCGTAAAGAGGAAACATCTGAACTTTGGCCAACTGTGCGCAGATCAGGCGTCTGCGTCGGCCGGAAACGGAAGGAAGATGGCGTCGCGATGGCCCAAGAAACCGCAGCGCCTATGCGCGGTGGTCTCCTGGGCAGGGCGGTCAGGTATGGTCAGGACTCGGATTTCTTGGGGCGTCCGTACGGATCCTTGCCCGCGGGCGCCTGGGACCCGCCGGCGGGGTACCCCGAATTGGTGTCGGGGTTCTGATTGACGTCCCCTGTGGGCGGACCGTCCTCGGTTGGTTGACCCGTGTAGCCGGTCTCTGCGCGATCCACGTGAGGCGACGGCGGCGGATTGGGGGGCGGGGCGGGTTTCGAATCGGTCATGAGGTAGCTTCCTTTGTAAAGATTGGAGCGCGCCGCGCTTTCAACCCAGGTTGTGATACTTGCGTCCGATTTCCATCGTGGCGCGATAAAAGCCTTCCTTGCTGCCGCAGTCGTAGCGCACGCCCTCGTATTCGAACCCGAAGACGTTTCGGGCCTTGAGCAGGGCGGCGATGCCGTCGGTCAGCTGGATTTCGCCGCCCACGCCCGCCTGGGTGCTCTCTAGCAGCGCGAAGATTTCGGGCTCCAGGATGTAGCGCCCGACGACCGCCAGGTCGGTCGGCGCGTCCTCGGGCTTGGGCTTTTCCACGATGCCCGTCAGACTCATCACGCCGTGCGCCTTGCGGCTGCCGGAGACGATCCCGTACTGGTGGGTGTTGGCTTTGGGCACCTGCTGGATCGCCAGGACGCTGCCGTCGAACTCCCGGGCTACCTTCGCCATTTCGCCGATGACGGGGGCATCCGCGTCTATCATGTCGTCCGCCAGCAGCACGGCAAACGGTTCGTTGCCTACAATGGGCGCCGCGCAGAGCACCGCATGGCCCAGCCCCAGGGCAGCCGGCTGGCGGGTGTACACGCATTTGACGTTGTCCGGAATGACGTTGCGGACGGTTTCCAGCAGGGCGTTCTTGTTTTTCGATTCCAGGTCGTATTCCAGTTCGGGCACGCGGTCGAAATGATCCTCGATGGCGCGCTTGTTTCGGCCGGTGACGAAAATCAGTTCCGTGATGCCCGCGGCGACCGCTTCCTCGACGGCATACTGGATTAGCGGCCGGTCCACGATGGGAAGCATCTCCTTGGGCATGGCCTTGGTGGCGGGAAGAAACCGCGTGCCGAGGCCCGCGACGGGAAATACAGCTTTACGAATGGGTTGCATTGCTAAGGCCCTCTATGCCCGGACGGCGCCAGGAATGCGCCGCCTACTGATCGCTGTTAGAGCAAATTTTGTGCCCGCGGGCTGGCGGCTGTAACAGAGTTTTCGGGATGGCACGCCGTTTGCTGACGGGGCTTGAGCATGAATAGACACGCAGGTGGGGACATTGCATGACTTCTTTACCGGATTTTCCGTCCGAGGATCGCTATCGTCTGCTGGTAGGGGCAGTACGGGACTACGCCATCTACCTTTTGGACGCCAACGGCCGCGTCAGCAGCTGGAATCCGGGCGCTGAACGTTTCAAGGGCTATGGCGCGGACGAGATCATCGGTCAGCACTTCTCCGTTTTTTACACGCCCGAGGACCGGAATGCCGGCGTACCGGAGCGCGCGCTGGAAACGGCACGGCGCGAGGGGCGCTTCGAGGCCGAGGGCTGGCGCATGCGCAAGGACGGCAGCAGGTTCTGGTGCAGCGTGGTGATCGACCCGGTCGTTGACGATCGCGGCGAACTGGTCGGCTTCGCGAAGATCACGCGCGACATTACCGAGCAGAAAGAGCGGCACGAGCAGCTCCAGGAAGCCCGCGATTCGATGCACCATGCCCAGCGCAACGAGGCCATTGGCCGGCTGACGGGGGGCGTGGCGCATGACTTCAACAATTTCCTGACGGCGATCCGGTTCTCCGCGGAATTCATCAAGCGCTATCCCGACCTGCCTGCTTCGCTGATGCGTTATGTGGGCATCATCATCGACACGACGGAAAAAGCGGCCCAGCTTACCCGGCAGCTGCTTGCCTACGCCAAGCGCCAGCCGCTGCAGCCGCACGCGTTCGACGTGCGCGATAGCCTGGCTTCGATGCGGCAGCTCTTCGAAACCACGGTGGGGTCGTCCGTGGCGGTCAGCTACGAGTTCGGGCCGGGCGACTGTACGATCTTCGCCGATCCCACCCAGCTTGAGTCGGCGCTGCTCAACCTGGTCATCAACGCGCGGGACGCGATGCCCTCGGGCGGCCAATTGAAGATATCGGCCCAGATCGTGCCCGACACCGCGACGCTGGGCGGCTTGGCGAGGCTCAATGGGCCGCAGGTGGCGCTGTCGGTGCAGGATTCCGGCGCCGGGATCGAGCCGGAGGTGCTGGCGCATGTCTTCGAACCCTTCTTCACGACCAAGGGCCAGCATGAAAACTCCGGCCTGGGGCTAAGCCAGGTGCAAGGCTTTGTCCGGCAATCGGGCGGCGACGTGACCGTCGACAGCACGGTAGGCACGGGCACGACGTTCACGCTTTACCTGCCGGCCGCCAAGGCGTCGGGCGCCACGGCCGAATCGCCCGTCTCCGGTGAGCTGGCCAACGTGCCGGTGCGCCGCGAGGTGCTGCTGGTGGAAGACAACCGCATGGTCGGTGAAGTGGTATCGGCATGGCTGGAAGAGCTGGGTCAACAGCTCACCTGGACCGTTGACGCCGAAAAGGCCCTGAAGGAACTTGAACAGCGCGACGGCGGGTTCGACCTGGCCATTCTTGACCTGGTGCTGCCCGGCATGAACGGCATGGATCTGGCCTATCGGATCCGGGAGCGCTGGCCCGGCATCCGAATCGTGCTGGCCAGCGGTTACAGCGAGGCGATGGCAGGGCCCCGGGCGCTGGGCTTTCCAGTCATGCAAAAGCCTTATTCCGTCGAAGCCCTGATGCAGGTGCTGACCGAGGACGCGCATACGATGCCCTGAGCGCCGGACGTTCGCCGCGGCCGGTCTACATCCGGCGAAAGCGGCTGTGCGCCCGGCGCCTGATGACGCTGATGTCCCCATCCGGCTCCATGTAGGCGCGTCGCACTTCGGACAGCTCAAGCACGCCCTTGAGCCGCAATTGGCTCATGAGTTCGTCTTCGGTCAGGTATTCACGCCGAAGTGCCCGTTTGGACACCACGCCATCCCGCACGAGACACACGCGATCCGACTCCAGCAGGCGGCCAAGGGGCTTGCAAAAATAGCTGACACGATCCACCAATACCGTCCAGCCGAGGATGGTGGAAATCAGCACCATCCCATCCAGGATGGACTTGTATTCACCGGCCATCGCATTTTGCGCGGCATCGGCAATCAGCACCAGCACCAGCATGTCGGCCACGCCCAGCGATCCGACATCACGCCGCCCGGCGAGCCTGAGCAGCACGAAGATGAACCAATAGACGATCGTCCCGCGGATGAAGATTTCCAGCGGGGCGACGGAAAACGTAAACATCGTCGACCAATCCGGGGCCATCGTGGCGCCTCCCAAAGCAAAACGCAGTCACCCGGCAAGGGCGAGCAAATGGCGTGCCCGCGCGCGTGCGCGAGGGCGCTGCGGTCCAGGCGGCCGGGCACACGGATTGCTGCGGGAACCGGCCAGAAGCAAAAGGAGTGAAATGCAACCCCAAAACACGGCATTGCGCCCGCAGGACCCCATCGCGCGCGAACTGGGCGTCACCAAGGATTTTGACGCGGCCGTCGAACTGGAAGCGCGGGTCGCATTCCTGGCCGATTACCTCGTCCGCTCGGGGCGCGCGGGCTATGTGCTGGGCATCAGCGGCGGGGTGGACTCCACGGTGGCGGCGCGAATGGCGCAGCTTGCCGTCGAGCGGGTGCGATCCCACGGCAGGCCGGCCACGTTTATCGCGGTGCGCCTGCCCTATGGCGAGCAGCGCGACGAGGAAGATGCGGCGCAGGCGCTGGACTTCATCGCACCCGACCGGCGCATGCGCATCGACATCAAGCCGGCGGTGGACGCGCAGCGCGAGGCGCTTCGCGCGGCGGGCCTGGCCTACGCGGACGAGGCGGCCGAGGACTTCGGCGCGGGCAACATCAAGGCCCGGCAGCGCATGATCGCGCAGTACGCGATTGCCGGTGCGCTGGATTGCCTGGTCATCGGCACGGACCAGGCGGCCGAGGCGTTGATGGGTTTCTTCACGAAACACGGGGATGGGGCGGCGGATGTGCTGCCGCTGCGTGGGCTGACCAAGCGGCGGGTCCGGGCGTTGGGAACGTTGCTTGGGGCGCCGGAGCGGCTGGTGCAAAAGGTGCCCACTGCCGACCTCGAGTCCTTGAGGCCGTTGCGCCCGGATGAGGACGCGTACGGCGTCACGTATGCCCAGATCGATGGATTTCTGGAAGGAGAGGAAATTGCGCCGGACGCCGTGGCGGTGATCGAGCGCCAGTTCAACGCCACCGCGCACAAGCGCGCACTGCCTCCGGGGCCTGCACCGTGACGTGAGGCCGCCGCGCTTTTCGCGACCTGTATCATTGCCGATACCCTTCAGCCCGTCACCACAGGCAAAAAATGTCCGATTCGCCGTCCGTTCCAAACAACAAGCCCGGCGTCGTCCGTAGTGACCTCAGCTTTCCTGTGGTCGGCCTGGGCGCCTCAGCTGGGGGGATCGACGCGCTTAAAACATTTTTTTCGCATATGCCGGCCAAGCCCGGCATGGCCTTCGTCGTGGTGGTGCACCTGTCCGCGGACCACGAAAGCGTCCTTGACAGGATTTTGCAGTCCAGCACCGCCATCCCGGTCGCGCAGGTCACCAAGCCGGTCCCGATCCAGCGTGATCACATCTATGTGATACCCCCGGGCGCGACGCTGGCGATGAACGACGGGTATCTGCGCGTGACCGCTGGCACGGCCAGACCGGAAGGCCGCCACATCGCCATCGACACGTTTTTCCGGACGTTGGCCGACGTGCACACAACGCGAGCGGTCGGCATCGTCCTGTCCGGCGGCGGATCGGACGGGTCGGTCGGCCTTGCCCGTATCAAGGAGCAGGGCGGCGTGACGTTCGCGCAGTCGCCCCAGGACGCCGAACACGACACCATGCCGCGAAGCGCGATCGCAACGGGCGCGGTGGACATCGTGCTGCCGGTGTCGATCATGCCGGATCGCCTCAGGAAAATCGCGGAGAACATGGGCAGCATCCACCTGCCGCCGCTGACCGAGGAGGAAGCCGCGGGCGCGGCCGACGCCGAGCAGGCGGCGGATGAGTCCAAGCACGATCGCAACACGTTGCGCGAGATCCTTGCCTTGCTGCGCGCCCGCACGGCGCACGACTTTCGTCACTACAAGAAAGCCACGGTGCTGCGCCGGATCGAGCGCCGCATGCAGATCACGGGCACCGCGACCCTGGCGGACTATGGAAAGCTGCTTCAGGAACGCAGCGACGAAACCCCCAAGCTGCTATCCGACATGCTGATCGGCGTGACGCAGTTCTTCCGTGACCGGGACGCCTTCGCCAATCTGGATGAATTCGTGCTGCCCAAGCTGTTCAAGGCACTCAGTCATGCGCCGGATTCCGCGTTGCGCGCATGGGTGGCGGGTTGTTCGACGGGCGAAGAGGCGTATTCGCTCGCCATGTTGATGAGCGCGCGGGCTGCGGCGATGCCTCAGCCGCCCAGGATCCAGATCTTTGCCACCGACATCGACGAAACGGCGCTGACGGTGGGCCGGGCGGCGGCATATCCCATGGCGATCAAGGCCGATGTGCCCGAGGCAATGCTGCAAAGCTTCTTCAGCCGCAAGGACGACGAATACCGCATCAAGAAAGACGTGCGCGAGCGTGTTCTGTTTGCCGTGCACAACATCCTGCGCGACCCGCCTTTTTCGCGGCTGGATCTGGTCAGCTGCCGCAATCTGCTGATCTACCTGGATCGCGAGGTGCAACGCGATGTGCTGCGCATGTTCCATTTTGCGTTGAAACCGGGCGGCTTCCTTTTTCTGGGCAGCTCCGAATCGGCCGATGCGTGCCCGCAGCTGTTCCAGGTGGTGGACAAGCGCTATCGCATCTACGCCGCGCGCGAGACCCCGGCGCAGCTGAGCGGCATGCCCGAACTGACGGACGGCGGCTTCAGTCACGTGCGGCCCATCCACGCCTCCACCGCGCCGGTGCGTGAGACCAAGGTGTCGTACGCCGCGGTGCACCAGCGCGCGCTTGAAATGTACGCGCCACCCAGCGTCATCGTCGATGCCAACAGCGACATCGTGCATATCTCGGACCGCGCAGGCCGTTTCCTGCGCCATCCGGGCGGCGAGCCCTCCCGGAATCTCCCGGCGTCGGTGCATCCCGAACTTCGCACCGAACTGCGCACGGCAATGTTCCAGGCGCTGCATTCGCGCAAGAGCGTTGAGGCGCGACGGGTCAAGATGACCTTCGGAGACCGCCAGGCCTACATCAACATGGTGGTGCGGCCGTTCCGGCACGAGGAGTCCGCCAGCGACTACATGCTGGTGCTGTTCGACGAAGTCGAAGACGTCATGAGCGCCGATGGCAGCCAGGGCCCGACGAGTGGCTCTGCCGCCGTGCTGACACAGCTGGAGGCAGAGCTGCAGCGCACCAAGGATCAGTTGCAGGCCACCATCGAGCAGGCCGAGACCTCGACGGAGGAACTGAAGGCCTCCAACGAGGAGCTGCAGGCCATCAACGAAGAGCTGCGTTCGACCACCGAAGAGCTGGAAACCGGCAAGGAAGAACTGCAGTCCGTCAACGAAGAGCTTATTACCGTCAATGCGGAACTCAAGACCAAGGTCGACGAAACCGCCAAGATCAATGACGACTTGCAGAACCTGATCGCGTCCACCGACATCGCCACGGTGTTCGTGGACCGCATGATGCGCATTCAGTGGTTCACGCCGCGCGCCTCCGATATCTTCAATGTGATTCCCAGCGACGCCGGCCGTTCGGTGCTGGACATCACGCATCGGCTGGAATATCCGGACCTGGCCAAGGATGCCGCGGGCGTGTTCGAATCGCTGCGGCCGCTTGAGCGTGAGGTGCGCAGCGCCACCGACCGTTGGTATCTGGCGCGGCTGCTGCCCTACCGCAGTGCCGAACACCGCATCGAAGGCGCGGTCCTGACGTTCATCGACATCACCGACCGGCGCAAGGCGGAAGACCGGGTTCGTCTGGGCGAAGCCCACCTGAAGCTGATGACGGAAAGCGCCCGCGACTTCGGCATCATGACGCTGGATAACCAGGGCATCATCACCAACTGGAACATCGGCGCCGAGCTGATGTTCGGATACACCAGCGCCGAAGCCGAAGGCAAGTCGATATCCATCATCTTCACCGACGAGGACATTGCCGCCGGCCGGCCGGAATACGAACTCGATCGTGCCCGGCAGATCGGTTACGCGCCGGACGAGCGGTGGCACAAGCGCAAGGATGGCAGCCTGGTGTACTGCACCGGGGGCGTGAACCGCATGGACGACCCGGTCTATCAAGGGTTCGCGAAGATCGTGCGCGACGTGACGGAACTGAAGCTGCGCGATGCCGAGCAGGAATCGCGGCTGGATCGCGCGCGTGCCGACAGCATGCTCAAGGACGAATTCTTCGCGGTCGTGTCGCACGAACTCAAGCACCCGCTCAATCTGATTCAGCTCAATGCCGAGCTGCTGGCCCGCGCGCCAGCCGTGCGCAACCTGGCGCCGGCAGCGCGTGCCATCGATCTGATCCAGCGGTCGGTCAGGGGCCAGGCCCGCATCATCGACGACCTGCTGGACCTGTCGCGCGTGCGCACGGGAAAGCTGGCGCTGAACAAATCGATCATCGACGTCGTGGCCATCGCGAAAAATATCCTCGATGTGCTCAGGCCCGCCGCCGCCGCCGCCGGCGTCGACCTGCGCGCGGACTTCGATCCCGCCCTGGCGATCTACCTGGATGCCGACCCCGTGCGCATCGAGCAGGTGATCTGGAATCTGCTGAACAACGGGATCAAGTTCACACCGGAAGGAGGGCGGGTCGCGCTCAAGCTCGCCGTTCAAGACAACCGGTTGAGGCTGGACGTGGCCGATACGGGCCAGGGCATCGACCCGATGTTTGTCGGCCGGGTCTTCGACATGTTCAGCCAGGGTGACGTGCGTCAGAAGGCCGGCACCAGCCCCGGGCTGGGTATCGGACTTGCGGTCGTCAGTGAACTGGTCGGCGCCCATGGAGGCACGATCGAGGTGCACTCGGACGGCCTGGGCGCCGGCGCCCAGTTCACGGTGTGGCTGGACCTGGCCGGCGCGCGCGAAGAACAGGACGCGCCCCAAACCAATGGCGACATGCCGCTCGACGGGTTGAATGTCCTGCTGGTCGACGATTCCGAGGACGTCCTGCAGGTCATGCGCGAACTGCTGGATCTGGAAGGGGCCATCGTGACGGCCGTCTCCAGCGGCCACGAGGCCTTGGAACGGCTGGATCAGTCCCCGTTCGATCTGCTGCTGTCGGACATCGGCATGCCCGACATGGACGGCTATGCGCTGATGCGGGCCATCCGCCAGCGGGAGGACGGCGTCGCTCTGCCGTCCATCGCGCTTACCGGGTTTGGCGCCAAGGAAGACATGCGAGAAGCCGTCAGTGCCGGCTTTTCGGCGCACATCAGCAAGCCCGTGTCGTTGGACGATCTGCTGGAAGTCGTGCGCAAGATTCGTCCGCGCAGCTGAACGTTGCCGGCGGCCGCGCGCAGCGGCTGCCGCGCCTCCCACCGCCGCGAAGTTTCAATTAGTGCCAATTTTCCGCTTCTGGAAATAATTACCTTGCATTGGCGTAAGGCGTGATTGCGCCTGTTTTGGGCTGCGCGCAAAACAGGCCGCGGAAATTCGCATATTTGCGACCACCAATCCGGGCACGCATGCGCCAAGGTTTCGCTGCAAGGCGTGAAAAATGCTGCCATGCGGTCGATTGACACCATCGAGAAAAGCTTGCGCTAAGTGCCGCCGCTACTTAAGCTGTCCCGAAACGCCGCGCCCCAGCAGGTAACGTGCCAGCGCCGGTAAGCGGATCGCAGCGCAATGTCCGCAGAATGACCACGCAACACTTTGTCAGCCAGTTTCCCTTGTCCCGGACATAAAGGATCCTTGTGCGAAAGTCGATGGTCTTGTTGGTATCACGATGCGGCCGGCGCACGCCTGGCACGTATCGGCCTTGCCCAGTTGGGCAGGTTCTTCCTGGATCGGATGTTTCCCGATCGGGCCCTCCTCCCTTTTCCGGCGCCGTCTTCCCTTTGCGCCGCGTCGCGCCCGTAATCCACAAAAAATACGCTGAACCGGCGCACCCGCCGCGCCATTGAGCTGTCCGAGCTGGGCCCTTTCCACCGGTGGGGGGAGAGGGAAGTGGGACCTTGAGTCCGACCGCCTGGGAGTAGGGGATGATGCAAGCGAGCAGCAATGTCCGTCGTGTCGTGTTGTATGCGTTGAGTGCTTGGACGATGGTGTTGGCGGGGTGTGGGGACCGGAACGATGCGGCTGCCGTCCCCCTGGCGCCAGTAAAGGTTTTCGTGATGACCGTGGGGAGCCAGCCGGTCGATCTGAACGTGGATCTGCCGGGCCGGATCGAACCCATCCGCACGGCCGAAGTGCGGGCGCGCGTGGATGGCATCGTTGAGAAGCTGCTGTACACCGAGGGCAGCGACGTAGAGGCCGGCGACCCGCTGTTCCAGATCGACCCGAGCGACTACAAGGCGCAGCTGGCGCAGGCCAATGCCATGCTGCAGCGCGCGCAGGCCGTGCAGAAGAATGCGCGCTCGGTCACCGACCGGTTCCGTCCGCTGGTGCAGCGCCAGGCGGTCAGCGCACAGGAGTACGAGGCGGCGCTCGCCGCCCTGGGCCAGGCGCAGGCCAATGTCGCCGATGCGCAGGCCGCGGTCACGCTGGCGCAGTTGCGCCTGGACCGTTGCACGGTCAGGGCGCCCATCGCGGGGCGGGTGGGACGCGCGCTGGTCACGGAAGGGGCGCTGGTCAGCGCATCGGGCGCAACGCTGCTTGCGCAGGTCAACCAGCTTTCGCCGATCAGCGCCACGTTCACCAAATCCAACACCGCCATCATGGACCTGACCGACTACGCGCGCTCGGGCGCGCTGGCCACGGCGGGCAACACATTTCCGGTGCGTCTCATGCTGGCCAATGGCCGCGAGTTCGGCGAGACGGGCGTCGTCGACTTTGCGGACCTGAGCGTGGACCGGACGACCGGCGCTCAGACCATACGTGCCCGCTTTGACAACGCCAAGCGGGAACTGCTGCCGGGCCAGTTCGTGACCGGGCAGATCCTGGTGGGCGTGCGCAAGGAGGGCATCCTGATCCCGGCGCGGGCCGCGCGGTTGAACGGCGACACGGCCACCGTGTTCGTCATCGGGCCGGGCGACACGGCGGTGCCTAAACAAATCCAGGTCGGCGAGCAGGTCGCCGGCAACTGGCTGGTGCGTAGCGGCCTTGAACCCGGAGAGCGGGTGGTGGTGGACGGCTGGCACAGAATCAGGCCCGGTCAGCAGGTCGATCCAGTCGAACAGCAAGCCGCGAAACCCTGACGGAGCCGGCCATGGGTTCATTCTTCGTGTTGCGGCCGGTATTCGCCTGGGTAGTGGCGCTTTTCGTCCTGTTGTTCGGCCTGATCTCGGTGGTGCTGCTGCCCGTCGAGCAGTACCCGAACATCGCGCCGCCGTCGATCACCATTCAGGCGACCTTCCGGGGCGCCGATACCACCACCATCGATCGCACCGTCACCTCCATCATCGAGGAGGAAATGAACGGGGTCGACAACTTCCTGTACATGGCGTCGGTCAGCCGCGCCAACGGCACGGCGCAGATTACGGTGACGCTGGAGCCCGGCACGGATTTGGACGTGGCGCGCAGCCAGGTGCAGGACCGCCTGAGCCGGGTCGAGCCGCGGCTGCCGCAAGAGGTGCGCCAGTTGGGCGTGGCCGTGACCAAGGCGTCATCCGGCTTCCTGATGCTGCTGGCATTGCAGTCCGAAAGCGGCAACGTCAGCGCCGTCGAGATGGGCAATTTCGCGTCCAACAACATCCTGAATGAGCTGCGCCGCATCCGTGGCGTGGGCGATGTGCAGCTGTTTGGCTCGTCTTACGCCATGCGGATCTGGCTGGATGAGCGCAAGCTGGCGAGTTTTCAGATGTCGGCCAGCGACGCGATGCGCGCGGTGCAGGAGCAGAACGCGCAGACGATCGGCGGTTCGCTGGGCGACCTGCCGCTGGCGCGCGGCGCGGACTTCAACGCGCAGATCGTCGCGCAGAGCCGTTTCTCCACGCCCGAGCAGTTCCGCCAGGTCATCTTGCGCGTGAACAACGACGGCTCGCTCGTGCGGTTGGGCGACGTGGCGCGGGTGGAGCTGGGCAACGAAAGCTACAACTTCCGCCTCAGCGTCAACGGCAAGGAGGCCGCCGGCATCGCCATCCAGCTGGCCAATGACGCGAATGCGCTGGATGTCGCGCGCCAGGTCCGCCAGCGCATGACGGAGCTGGAATCGGTCTTTCCGGCGGGCGTCGGCTGGACGGTGCCGTTCGACACCACGCCCTTCATCACGACCTCGATCAGTTCGGTGCTGGTCACCATGGTGGAGGCGCTGCTGCTGGTCACGGCAATGGTGTTCCTGTTCCTGCAAAGCTGGCGCAGCACGCTGATCCCGACGCTGATCGTGCCGATTGCGCTGATCGGCACCTGCGCGGGCCTGTTCCTGTTTGGCGCATCCATCAACCTGCTGTCGCTGTTTGGCATGGTGGTGGCGATCGGGGTGTTGAACGACGACGCGATCGTGGTGTCCGAGAATGTCGCCCGCATCATGCAGGACGAAAAGCTCTCCGCGCCGGAAGCCACGCGCAAGGCGGTCGGCCAGGTATGGGGGCCGATCATCGCCAGCACGCTGGTGCTGGTGGCGGTGTTCGTGCCGATGGCGATGTTTCCCGGGTCCAGCGGCGCGATCTACCGCCAGTTCTCCATCACCCTGTCGGTCGCCATCGTCGTGTCCACCGTGCTGGCGCTGTCGCTGGGCGCCGCGTTGTGCGCAACGCTGCTCAAGCTGCCGGACGGCAAACCGCCGAAGGGACGGGTGTCCAAGGCCAAGCAATGGGTGTTCGACAAGTTCAACGCGGGCTTTGACGCCATGACGCGCCAGTACGTGCGGGCGGTCGAGCACATGCTGGTGCGGCCGCTGCGCTGGATGCTGATCTTCCTGGGCGTGTGCGGCCTGACGATCTTTCTGTTCTCGCGCTTGCCGGGCGGCTACCTGCCGCTGGAAGACCAGGGCTATTTCTTCGTGTCGTACACCGGCGCGCCCGGCACCACGGCCGACCAGACCGAGGTGGCCGTGCAACAGGCCGAAAGCCTGCTGCGTGAGCAGCCTGCCGTGCGCAACGTGGCGTCGGTGGTCGGGTTCAACTTCTTCGGCCAGGGGCAGACGGCCGCGCTGTCGTTCGTGGACCTGTACCCGTGGAGCGAGCGCACGGATCGCAGCAAGGCGGTCGATGCGCTGGTCGGGCGCAGCAACCTGGCCTTCCGCCAGATCCCCCAGGCGATGATCTTTGCGCTGAATCCGCCGCCGATCCCGTCGATGGGCAACGCGTCGGGCTTTTCCATGAAAGTGCAGGACCGCACGGCGCAGGGCGGCGCGGGTCTTGCCGCCACGGGCGCGGCGATGATCGCGGCCGCCGCCGCCAGTCCGCTGCTGACCGGCGTGCGGCTGGACGGCATGCCGCCGGGACCGCGGTTGTATGTCGAGATCGACCGCGTGCATGCCCGCGCGCTGGGGTTGCAGGTGGCGCAGGTCAACCAGGCGCTGACGCTGGCGTTCGGCTCGAACTACGTCAACGACTTCCTGCACGATGGCTCGGTGCAGCGGGTGTTCATCCAGGCTGAGGCCGATCAGCGCATGCAGCCGCAGGACATCGCCGCCTTGCAGTTGCCGAACAACCGGGGCGAGATGGTGCCGTTCTCGGCGTTTTCGCGAATGCGCTGGATCGACGGTCCGCAGCAGCTGGAACGCTACAACGGCTTTCCCTCCATCACGATCTCGGGCGAGGCCGCCGCCGGCCGCTCCAGCGGCGTGGCACTGGCCGAAATGGAGGCCATCGCCGCGCGGGTCCTGCCGCAAGGGATCACCTACGAGTGGACGGGGACGGCGTACGAGGAACAGCAGGCGGGCAACCAGGTGGCGTTGCTGCTGGCCCTGTCGCTGGTCGTGGTGTTCCTGCTGCTGTCCGCGCTATACGAAAGCTGGTCCGTGCCGGTGTCGGTGCTGCTGATCCTGCCCTTCGGCATCCTGGGCGCCGCCGCGTTCACGTTGGGGCGCGGCATGTCGGCGGACATTTACTTCAACATCGGGCTGGTGACCATCATCGGGCTGGCCGCCAAGAACGGCATCCTGATCGTGGAGTTCGCGCTGAAGGAGGAGCTTGAAGGCCGCGACCGCAAGGAAGCGGTGGTCGACGCGGCCCGCCAGCGCCTGCGTCCCATCATCATGACCAGCGTCACGTTCGTGCTGGGCATGCTGCCGCTGGTGCTGGCGACCGGCGCGGGCGCCGCCAGCCGGCAGGCGGTGGGCACCAGCGTGATGGGCAGCATGCTGACTGCCACGCTGTTCGGGGTGTTCTTCACGCCACTTTTCTACATGGTGGCGCGGCGCTGGTCCGGGCCCCGGAAACCTGCGCCCAAGCCTGGCGATAGCGGTCCGGCCAAGGCCGAAGAGCGGGGAGAGAATCCATGACCCCCGCCCGCATTGCCGCCGCCGCGCTGCTTATCGGTGGGCTGTCCGCGTGCAATTTTGCGCCCGAGCACCGCCGGCCCGAAGTGGCCACGCCCGCCATGTTCCCGGGCGAGGTCCCCCCGGATGCCAAGGCGGCGCAGGACGTGACCTGGGAGCAGTTCTTTGGCGATGCGCAGCTCAAGCGCCTGATTGCACGGTCGCTGGAGCTGAACCAGGACCTGGCAGCGGCCACGGCCCGGATCGAGCAGGCCCGCGCTTTCTACCGCATCGAGCGCGCCAATCAGCTGCCGCAACTGGACGCCGGCGCGGCGGCGTCGCGCAACCAGCAGCCGCTGACCGTGCTGGACCCGGCGCTGGCCGGGTCAAGGCAGACCGTGCAATTCAATCAGTTCAACGCGCAGGTGATGGTCTCGTCGTTTGAGCTGGACTTCTGGGGGCGGGTGCGCAATATGACCGCCTCGGCATTGCAGCAATACCTGGCGACGGTGGAAGGCCGGCGCGCGTTCCGCCTGTCGCTGATCGCGAACGTGGCCTCGACCTATTACGACGCCCAGGCGGGCGAAGAGGGCATCGCGCTGGCGCAGCGCACGGTGGAGACGCGCAGCTATGCGCTTCGCGTGGCCAAGGACCGCCTGGACGCCGGCGTCACGTCGCGCGTCGACTTCGAGCAGTCCGCCATCCTGCTGACCCAGGCGCAGACCCAGCTAGCCGAATGGCAGCGCGCCACGGCGGGGCATTGGAACCGGCTTTGGGTGCTGGTCGGCGAAGACCTGCAGCACGAGATGGCCGCTGGCCAGCCCATCGAGGCCGCGGGGCAGTTTGATGCGCTTAGCCCCGGATTGCCGTCTTCGCTGCTGGTGGTCAGGCCGGACATCCGGCAGGCGGAAAACCGCCTGCGCAGCGCCAATGCCAACATCGGCGCGGCGCGCGCGGCACTCTTTCCGCGCATTGCGCTGACCGGATCGCTGGGCTACGCGTCCACCGAGCTGTCGGACCTGTTCTCATCGCCCAGCCAGATCTGGAACATCGGCGCGGGGATCGGGTGGCCGATCTTCGACTACGGGCAGCGGCGGGCGGCGGTGGACCTGGCCACGGCGCAGCGCGACGAGCTGGTCGCCAACTACCGCAAGACGGTGCAGACCGCGTTCAGCGAAGTGGCGACCGCGCTGGAAAACCGCAAGCGATTCCAGGAACAGGTCACCGCGCAGGAGACGGCGATCCAGGCGCAGCGCCGGCTGGCTGAAACCGCCGAGTTGCGCTACATGAACGGCATCTCCATCTATCTGGAAGTCGTCGATGCGCGGCGCGGCCTGTTCAACGCGGAGCAGCAGATGCTGACGCTGCGGGCCTCGCAATTGCAGAACGGCGTGTCGCTGTACGTGGCGCTGGGCGGCGGGGACGAGCAGCCGGAAGTGGTCATGGCGGACGCGCCGCCCGCGGCGGGCGATCCCGCCGCGGGATCGCCGGCCCCCACGTCCACGCCCGTACTGCCGGCGGGGACAGGTTCTTCCCCCTCGGGAGCCGCGCAGTGAACACCGGCAAGCCCACCGACGCCGTCCAGCGCCCGCGGTGGCGCCGGCTGCGCAAGGCCTTGTTCATCGTGGCCGGGGTGGCGTTGCTGATCGTCTTCACGCTCATGGGCGTGCGCCTGTACGACATCCAGCAGGGGCCGCCGCTGGCGGCGTGGCACACGTATGTGCCGCAGGAACTGGACGCCGAGCGGCTGGACCGCAGCACCTGGGACGATTACCTGGCGCATGAGGATCAGCTTTTTGCGCTGGTCAGGCAGAACGTGGGCGACAAGCTGCTGCCCGAGGACAAGGTGGACAGCAACCGCTATTTCGCGGACGCGAAGGTGTACCCCGAGCATTTCGCGCATGACTGGAACCGGTCGTTCATGCTGCTGCCGGCGGGTGAACCGCGGGGCGTGGCCGTGCTGCTGCATGGCCTGACCGATTCGCCCTACAGCCTGCGTCACGTCGCCGCCCATTACCAATCCGTCGGCTACGTGGCGATCGCCATCCGGATGCCGGGCCACGGCACGGTGCCCGGCGGGCTGACGGATGCGCATTGGGAAGACTGGGCGGCGGCCACGCGCCTGGCCGTGCGCGAAGCCCGCCGCCGCGTGCCGGCGCCCAAACCGCTGCACATGGTGGGCTTTTCCAACGGCGGGGCGTTGGCGCTGATGCACGCGCTGGATGCGCTGGACAACCCCAAGCTCGACAAGCCCGACCGCCTGGTGCTGATCTCGCCGATGGTCGGCATCACGTCGTTCGCGCGCTTCGCGGGCTTGGCGGGCCTGCCGGCCATCCTGCCTGCGTTTGCCAAGGCCGCGTGGCTGAGCATCGTGCCGGAGTTCAATCCCTTCAAGTACAACTCGTTCCCGGTCCACGCGGCCCGCCAGTCGTTCGAGCTGACGCAGACGCTGCAGGACAGGCTGGTCGCGCAGCAGCGCGCGGGCGGCCTGGAACGGTTGCCGCCCATCATCACGTTCCACTCCGTGCTGGATTTCACCGTCAGCACGCGCGCGCTGATCAACGCGCTGTATGCGCGGCTGCCGGCCAACGGCAGCGACCTGGTGCTGTTCGACCTGAACCGGGCCACCAAGCTTGGGCCGCTGTTCCGGCGCGGTGTGGCCTGGCAGCTGGCGGGCACGTTGCCCGGCGAAAAGCGCAACTATCGCCTGACGCTCGTCACCAACGCCAGCCCCACGTCCAGCGCCATGATCGAGCGCGTCATTGAGCCGAACGCCACTGCCGTCGTGGAACGGGCCATCGGCATGGACTATCCGCGCGAGGTCTATTCGCTGTCGCACGTGGCACTGCCGTTCCCGACCGACGACGCGCTGTACGGCACGCATCCGGACAACATCGAAGAATTTGGCATCAGCCTGGGCGCCATGTCCATGCGCGGCGAAGTCGGCGCCTTCGTGATCGGCATGGACACGCTGACCCGGCTGACCTCCAATCCGTTCTATGCCTATCTGGTCAAGCGCGTTGATGGGGTGATACCACGATGACGTCCTTCGCAATGTCCGGCATCTTTGCCCTCCTGCTACTCGGCCTGCTGTATCTGGCCAGCCCGATCTTCGTGCCGTTGGCGTTTGCGTTGTTCGTCATCTGCCTGGTTGCGCCGCTGCGCCAGTACCTGGGCCGCAGGATGCCGGCGCCGCTGGCCGCGATCCTTGCGCTGGTGGTCACGGTGGTCGTGTCGGTGGTGTTCCTGTCGCTGGCGGCCTGGGGCTTCAGCCTGGTCGCGCAGTGGGTCATGGCCAACGCCGCGCGCTTTCAGCGTCTGTTCACGCTCGAGACCGAAACGCTGCACCCGCATGGGGCGATGGCGATCCAGATGTTCCAGGACAGCTTCAACGTGTCGTGGCTGGTGCGGGCGATCCAGGAGGTGGCGCTGCGGATCAACAGCATGCTGGGCATGATCTTCATCGCCTTTGTTTTCATTGCGCTGGGGCTGTTCGAGCTGGACGAGGCGCCGGCGCGGCTGATCCGCCTGCTGGGAGAAGCCCGGGCGCAGCGCTGGATGGCGATCGGGCGCGAGGTTGCCGCCAAGCTGCGCTGGTACATGGTGATCCGCACGATCGCAAGCGTGCTGACGGGCGTGACGGTCTGGCTGTTTGCGATCTATGCCGGCCTGGAACTGGCGACCGCCTGGGGCGGGCTCGCCTTCCTGCTCAATTACATCCCCTTCCTCGGGCCGCTGGTGGCGACGGTGTTTCCCGCGTTCTTCGCGTTCGTGCAGGTGGGATCGCTGCAGACCAGCATTGCGGTGCTCGTCGTCCTGAACTGCATCCAGATCGTCTACGGCTGCTATCTGGAACCCAGGCTTGCCGGCAGCGCGTTTGCGCTGTCGCCGCTGATGGTGATGTTTGCTGTTTTTTTCTGGGGGTTTGTGTGGGGCATTCCGGGCACGTTCATTGGCGTGCCCCTACTTATCACGATGACCACCGTGTACGGCGCAGGCCGCAGTTCACGCGTTGCCCGCAGCTGAGCCGGCCGGTCCGGGCCACACCCGGAAAATCGGCCGACCCGCTCACGTCTTTGCTCATTACTGGAGGTGCATGATGGAAAGCAGTACTCCCAAGAAGCTTGGATTGCTTGCCTTGACCGGCATGGTGGTGGGGTCGATGATCGGCGCCGGGATCTTCTCGCTGCCCAGGACCTTTGGCGGGGCGACGGGCGTCGTCGGCGCGGTGATCGCGTGGATCATTGCGGGGGCGGGCATGTACACGCTGGCGCGCGTGTTCCAGGCGCTGGCCGAGCGCAAGCCCGACATGGACGCGGGCGTCTTTGCGTACGCCAAGGCGGGCTTCGGCAACTATATGGGCTTTCTGTCCGCGTTTGGCTACTGGATCGGCAGTTGCATCGGCAACGTGTCGTACTGGGTGCTGATCAAGTCCACGCTCGGCGCCTTCTTTCCCGTTTTCGGCGACGGCAATACGGTCATCGCCATCGCGGTGGCATCGGTGGGGATCTGGCTGTTTCACTTCATGATCCTGCGCGGCGTGCAGCAGGCGGCGTTCATCAACGCGGTCGTAACGGTCGCCAAGATCATTCCGATCCTGGTGTTCATCGTCGTGCTGTTCGTGGCGTTCAAGGTCGACCTGTTCCGCATCAACTTCTGGGGCGAAATGAGCGGCTACAGCCTGTTCGAGCAGGTGCGAAGAACCATGCTGGTGACCGTCTTCGTATTTCTGGGGATCGAGGGCGCAAGCGTGTACTCGCGGTTCGCGTCCAAGCGCTCGGACGTGGGGGTGGCCACGCTGATCGGCTTTGTGACGGCGCTGCTGCTGATGGTGCTGGTGTCGCTGCTGCCCTATGCGGTCATGCAGCAGAGCGACATCGCCGGACTGCGCCAGCCGTCGATGGCCGGCGTGCTGGAATCGGTGGTGGGTCCGTGGGGCGCGGTGTTCGTCAGCGTGGGCCTGTTGATCTCGGTGCTGGGCGCCTATCTGGCCTGGTCGCTGATCTGCGCGGAAGTGATGCACGCGGCTTCCAAGAACGAAGACATGCCGCGCGCGTTCGCCCGCGAGAACAAGAACGGCGTGCCGGTCGTGGCCCTGTGGGTGACCAACATCATCGTGCAGCTGTTCGTCATCAGCACGTACTGGTCCCGCGACGCCTTTGCGCTGATGCTGAGCCTGACCAGCGCGATGTCGTTGATTCCCTACCTGCTGGTCGCCGGCTTCGGCTGGCAGCTTGCCAAGCGCGGCGAGACGTATGTCGACGGCAAGGACCGCAAGCGCGACCTGACGCTTGCCAGCATCGCGGCCGTCTACACGGTGTTCATGATTCTCGCCGGCGGATTGAAATTCCTGCTGCTGTCGGCGCTGTTGTACGCGCCCGGGTCTGTCCTGTACTTCTGGGCCCGGCGCGAGCAGGGCAGGTCGTTCTTCACTGGTTGGGAGTTGGTCGTATTCATCGTGGCATGCGTCGGAGCTCTGGCCGCCATTGTCGGCCTGATCTACGGCTGGATCGCCATTTAACGTCTGGGAGCTAGTCATGGCTGATACCGAGGAATTTGGAGTCCATTCAGAAGTCGGGCAATTGCGCACGGTGATGGTCTGCGCGCCAGGACGCGCCCACGAAAGATTGACGCCCTCCAATTGCGATGCGTTGCTGTTCGACGACGTCATGTGGGTCGACAACGCCAAGCGGGACCATTTCGACTTCATGACCAAGATGCGGGACCGCGGCGTGGACGTGCTGGAAATGCACAACCTGCTGGCCGAAACGGTCGCGATACCCGAAGCAAAGAAGTGGATCCTGGACAACCAGGTCGTGGCGAACCAGGTCGGGCTGGGATTGCTCGATGAGATTCGCAGCTACCTGGACGGGCTGGCGCCGCGCAAGCTGGCCGAGACGCTGATCGGGGGGCTGTCGACCGACGAGTTTCCCGAGTCGGTGGGCGGCGAACAGCTCATGCTGATCAAGGAGGCCGCAGGCGTCACGGAATATCTGCTGCCGCCGCTGCCCAACACGCTGTACACGCGCGACACGACCTGCTGGATCTACGGCGGCGTGACGCTCAATCCGCTTTACTGGCCCGCGCGGCACGAAGAGACGATCCTGACGTCGTCCATCTACAAGTTCCATCCGCGCTTTGCCGGCAAGGTGAACGTCTGGTGGGGCGATCCCACGGCCGACCACGGGCTGGCCACGCTGGAAGGCGGCGACGTCATGCCGATCGGCAACCGCACGGTGATGATCGGCATGAGCGAACGCACGTCGCGCCAGGCCATCAGCCAGCTGGCGGCCACGCTCTTTGCCAAGAACGCGGCCGACCGGGTGATCGTGGCTGCCATGCCCAAGCTGCGGGCGGCCATGCACCTGGATACCGTGCTGACCTTCGCGGACCGCGACTGCGTGCTGATGTATCCCGACATCGTCAACAACGTCCAGGCGTTCTCGTACCGGCCGGGCAACACCCCGGGCTCGCTGGAGCTGCACAAGGACAAGGGCTCGCTGGTGGACGTGATCGGCGAGGCGTTGGGCGTCAAGAAGATGCGCGTGGTCGAGACGGGCGGCAACGCTTATGTCCGCGAGCGCACGCAGTGGGACAGCGGCGCCAACCTGGTCTGCATCTCGCCCGGGGTGGTGCTGGCCTATGACCGGAACGTCTACACCAACACGCTGCTGCGCAAGGCGGGCATCGAGGTCATCACCTTCGTCGGCGCGGAACTGGGCCGGGGCCGCGGCGGCGGGCATTGCATGACGTGCCCGATCTCGCGGGATGCCGCCTAGCGAGGGATCGGCGCGCGCGGCCGTCCCGGCGGGGGACGGCCGCGCGGGCAGGGCAAGCACTGGGTCTTTTTCAGGAGAAGATCGTGAGCGGGGAAACTGCCAAACTTTCTCGCATGGCGCTTGCCGCCATGGTGGTGGGCTCGATGGTGGGGGCGGGGATCTTTTCGCTGCCCAGCGTGTTTGCGCGCAATACCGGTCCGGTGGGCGGCTTGGTGGCCTGGGCCATTGCCGGCACGGGCATGTTGACGCTGGCGATGGTCTTCCAGTTCCTGGCGCGCCGGCGTCCCGATCTGGACACGGGCATCTTCGCGTACGCCAAGGCCGGCTTCGGGCTGTATCTGGGGTTTCTGGCGGCGCTGGGCTACTGGACGGCCGCCTGCCTGGGCAACGTCAGCTACTTCGTCATCTTCAAGGGCACGCTAGGCGCCGTGCTGCCATTCTTCGGCGACGGCGATACCGTGCCGGCCGTGCTGGTGTCTTCGGTGCTGTTGTGGTCCACCCATTTCCTGATCCTGCGCGGCATCCGTCAGGCCGCCGGCATGAACACGGTCGTCACCATCGCCAAGGTCGTCCCGATCGCGATCTTCATCGTCTTTGCCGCCTTTGCCGTCGACCTGGACGTGCTGCGCGCGAACATCGCCGAGGGGCTCAGCGGTGAAGGCAAGGGCAGTCTTTTCGAGCAGGTGCGCAACACGATGCTGGTCACGGTGTTCGTGTTCCTGGGGGTGGAGGGCGCCAGCGTCTATTCGCGCTACGCCAAGCGGCGCGAGGACGTGGCGGTTGCGACCATTGTGGGTTTTCTGCTGGTGCTGGCGCTGTTGGTGATGGTGACGATGCTGTCGTACGGCGTGCTGCCGCGCGCGGAGATCGCGGCGCTGCGCAATCCGTCCATGGCGGGCGTGTTGCGCGCGGTGGTCGGGCCGTGGGGCAGCATGCTGGTCAGCGTGGGGCTGATGGTGTCGGTGGCGGGCGCCTATCTGGCGTGGATCCTGCTGGCGGCCGAAGTGCTGCGCGCCGCGGCCGGCGCGGGCATCATGCCGTCGTTCCTGGGCCGCGAAAACCGGCACGGCGTGCCGGCGGCCGCGCTCTGGCTCAGCAACGGCATCGTGCAGCTCTTTCTGATCGTCACACTCTTTACCGAAGACACCTTCGTGCTGCTCAAGAACATGGCCAGCTCGATGAGCCTGATGCCGTATTTCTTCGTGGCCGCGTTTGGGCTGATGCTGACCGTGCGCGGCGAAACCTATAACGGCTGGAGCGGGCGGCGCAAGGTCGAGCTGGCGCTGGCGGTGGCCGCTACGGTCTATGCGGCCGGGCTGGTGTACGCGGGCGGTTTCCGGTATTTCGTCCTGTCTTGCGTCATCTATGCGCCTGGCACGATCCTTTTTCTGATCTCCCGCCGGGAGCAGCGCGGCAACATCTTTGCCCCGTATGAATGGCCGATCCTGATTCTGGTGCTGGTGTCGTGCGGCATTGGCGTGTGGGCGATCAGCACGGGCAACACGGCGTTCTAGGGACGCGCGAAGGAGCCGCACGGCAATGGTCAGCGAACTGGCAATCGTACTCACCATCCTCTGCGCGGCTGTCGTGCTGTTTGTCATCGGGCGGCCCCGGTCCGATGCCGTGGCGCTGCTGGTCATGCTGCTGCTGCCCCTGAGCGGCACGGTGACCTACCGCGAGGCGCTGGACGGGTTCTCCAATCCCAACATCATCCTGATCGCCTGCCTGTTCGTCGTGGGCGAGGGGCTGGTGCGCACGGGCGTCGCGCAGGCCGTGGGCGACCTGCTGCTGCGGCATGGCGGCAAGAGCGAGGGATGGCTGGTGCTGCTGGTGATGGGGGCCGTCGGCTCGATGGGCGCGGTGATGAGCTCTACGGCTGTGGTCGCCATCTTCATTCCCATCGTCCTGCGGATCGCGCGCAAGTCCGGCATGGCCAGCCGCCGGATCCTGATGCCCATGGGCGCGGCGGCAGCCATGAGCGGCATGCTGACGCTGGTGGCAACCACGCCGAACCTGGTGCTCAACAGCGCGCTGGGCTATGCGGGCTACGAGGGCTTTCGCTTCTTTGACTTCACGCCGATCGGCATTGTCGTCTTGGCCGGCGGCATCGCCTACATGCTGTTTGCGCGCAATCTGATCGACGCGGGCCAGGGGCCGCGCGCCGCGAACCGGCCCAGCTTCGGCGACTGGGCCACCAAGTATTCCCTGCAGAACCGGGCCTGCCGCCTGCTGGTGCAGGACGACTCCGATCTGGCCGGACGTCAGCTTGGCATGTGGGCGGGCGAACTGGGCAAGGCGGCGTTCGTCATCGCGATCGAACGCCATTCGCGCTTCGCCCGGGCCGTGATGCGCCCCACGGCGGACGACGTGCTGGAAGCGGGCGACATCCTGTTGCTGGACATGGACGCCGAGGGTTTCGACATCGACGGATTCTGCGCCCGGCATCAGGTCAAGCGGCTGGCGATGTCCGGGGTGTACTTCACCGATCAGGCGCGCGACGTGGGCATGGTGGAGGTCATCATCCCCTCGGAGTCGCGGCTGGAGGGCGCGAATGCCCGCGAGTCCGTGGTGCTGGCGCGGCACGGGCTCTTTGTTGTCGGTCTGTGGCGCGGCAAGGAGGCCATGCGCGACCTGCCGAATGTAAAGATGCGCGTGGGCGACACGCTGCTGGTGGTCGGCCCGTGGGCAGGCATTTTCTCGCTGCAGGCCGAAGAGCACGATCTGGTCAGCCTGGCCATGCCGGTCGAAGCCGATTCGCTGGTGCCGGTGCCCAATCGCGCCCTTCACGCGCTGTTCTCGCTGGCGACGGTCGTGTTCCTGATGCTGACCGACTGGGTGCCCAACGTGATGGCGGGACTGATCGGCGGCCTGATGATGGGCCTGTTCGGCTGCGTGACGCTGGACGTGGCGTACCGGTCGATCAACTGGCGCGCGCTGATCCTGATCGTCGGCATGCTGCCTTTTGCGCTGGCGCTCAAGCGCAGCGGCGGCGTCGATATGGCCGCGCAGTTCCTGCTGCACTATTCGGGCGACTGGGGCATCTACGGACAGCTGGCGCTGGTGTTCGTGGCGACCGTCACGTTGGGCGTGGTGGTGTCGGGCACGGCCACTGCCGTGCTGATGGGCCCGGTGGCGATCAGCATCGCCGAAAGCCTGCATGCTTCGCCCTACGCGTTTGCGATGACGGTGGCCATCGCGTCGTCCGCGGCGTTCATGTCGCCGGTGTCCACGCCGTCCAATGCGCTGGTCAGCGTGGCGGGGGGCTTTGGCTTTGCCGACTATCTGAAGATCGGAACGCCATTGACCTTGTTTTCCCTGGTGGTCAGCGTGATGCTGATCCCGATCCTGTTTCCGTCCTGAGGGCGGATGACTTACCCAGAGGCGCGATCATGGTTGTCAGGACTGGTATTGCATTCACGGCGGCATTGCTGATTTTCGGGGCTGGGTCGGCGCATTCCCATTCCTTGCCCGCGGCCCAAGCGGCGCCGCCGCCGGGCGCGCAGGCCGCGGCCGATTCCCGGATCCTCTTCGAAAATGTGCGCATCTTCGACGGCGTGTCGGGCGAGCTGAGTCCGGCGAGCAGCGTGCTGGTCCACGGCAACGTCATCGAGAAGGTGTCCCGCGACAAGGTGCCGGCCGACGGCGCGCGGGTCATCGACGGCGGCGGGCGCACGCTGATGCCGGGGCTGATCGACATGCACTGGCACAGCATGTTCGTCGGCGTGCCGCTGGCCGTGGCGATGACCCAGGATCCGACCTACCTGAACATTGTCGCGGGCGTGGAGGCGGGCAAGGCGCTGATGCGCGGCTTTACCACGGTGCGGGACCTGGGCGGCTCGGCGTTCAGCCTGAAGCAGGCGGTGGACCAGGGCGTGATCCCGGGCCCACGCATCTACCCGTCCGGCGCGATGATCAGCGTGACCAGCGGGCATGGCGATTTCCGTTCGATGGCGGACCTGCCGCGCACGCTAGGGGCGCCAGCGTCGCGGCACGATCTGGCCGGCGACAGCACCATTGCCGACAGCCCCGACGAAGTGCGCCTGCGCACGCGCGAGCAACTCATGCAGGGCGCGACGCAGATCAAACTGACCGGCGGCGGAGGCGTGTCGTCGCCGCACAGCCCGCTGGACGTCGTGACGTTCACCGAGCCCGAACTTCGCGCGGCGGTGGAGGCCGCGACGGATTGGGGTACCTACGTGGCGGTGCACGCCTACACGCCCACCGCCATCCAGCGGGCCATCAAGGCGGGCGTGCAGAGCATCGAGCACGGCAGCATGATGGACGAGGAAACGGCGCAGCTGATGGCCCGATCGGGCGCATGGCTCAGCACGCAGCCCTTCCCGGACGAACTGGCGGACGCCTTTCCCCGCGGCTCGGACCAATGGCAAAAAGCGCAGGAGGTCTTTGCCGGCACCGACCGGACCTATCAGCTGGCGATCAAGTACAAACTGAAGACGGCGTTCGGCACCGACATCCTTTTTTCCAGCCAGCTGGCGGCGCAGCAGGGCAGGATCCTTGCCAGCCTCACGCGGTGGTACACGCCGGCACAGACGCTCATGATGGCGACCGGCACGAACGCCGAATTGCTCAAGCTGTCGGGCAAGCGCAATCCTTACCGCGGCGACCTGGGCGTGGTGCGCGAGGGAGCGCTTGCCGATCTGCTGCTGGTCGATGGCAACCCCATTGAAGACATCTCGCTGATCGGTGACCCGGAGAAAAACTTCCTGGTCATCATGAAGGACGGGGTGCTCTACAAGGACACCGTGCCGGTACGCTGAGCGTTTCAGGCGGGCGGCGCAGGCATGATGCCCCACGGCGCGCGCCGTTATCGGCGCGGCGCCGCCGTCAGAAGGTGCCGACGGTCACCAGTTGGTCCGACGCGAACATGGCGGCCGGCGAGATGATGGGTTCTTCCCAGGGAATGCGCTTGCCGTAGCGTTCCTGCATCTTGGCCTGCACGGCGGGCGAGGCCAGATCGAAGCTTTTCAGCGGGGCCAGCGCGCCAATCTGCACGCCGAGGACGCGCTCGTAGATCTTCCAGACCAGTTCGGAGCAATAGATCTGGTCGTCCGACCAGGCGAACACCAGATCGTAGGGCTTGCCTACATAGGCGGCGCCCGCCTTGGCCAGGCGGGCGCGCGCGTCGGGCGTGAGCTGCGATGCGTCGCGCAGCCGCTTGACGACGTAATGGCCGCCCTCGCCTTGCGCGATCCATTGCGAGAGGGGGGTGTAGCTGACGCGCGCCGCGGCCTCGAGCACGTAGGCCTGGCCTTGGCGCGTCACGATCATGCCCATGTGGCTATAGGGCGAATGCGTGGCCTGTTGGATGGCCAGGCTTTGCGCCGATCGCGACTGCTGGAAAACCATGTCGCCCGTCTGCAGGTCGGGCGTTGCGGCGGCGGCCATGGACAGCGCGCAAAGCGCTGCCCCGGCGGACGCACAGACCTTTGCCGCCAGCCTCACGGGCGAGCCCGTCCTGTCGCAGGCGTCTGCTTTTTGGCGCGCGGTTTGGCCGCGGGCTTTTCTTCTTTGGGCGGCGTGTCGAACTCTTGTTTGTTGCGCTCGCCGCGTGGCGTGTTTTCGGGGTGGGGTTTGGGAAATGCCCAGGGCTTTGTTTTCTGATCCATTGCATGTACTCCTTGCACAGGCGGAACAGTAGCATTAGCCGTGGTCCCTGGGTAAGTGAGGGTTGACGTCAATATTCATCACATCGTGATATGCAGCGGAAAATGGTCACCCGCGCATCACGGCGTTTTGGGAATTTCCGCGACCCAGATGCGGTCGAATTGCTCGCGAACCCGGCGCGCCCAGTCGTCGATGGCGCCTTGCACGTCGGCCGCCGTGGGCTTGCGGCTCTCGGGCAGGTTGCTGCCCGTGACGGCGCCCATCGAGGCGATCAGCAGCTGGTTGGTGGTGGCATCGCGCGCGGAGGCTTCGATCAACAGCCGCGCCGATTGATCGCGCAGGCCCGCGGCCTTGGCCGTCTGGCCCAGTACGTAGCCGATCGGCACGTATTCGCCCGGGCGCGGATCGCGATCGTTGCGGAAGGTGCCCGTGATGGCGGCCCGCAGCCGCACCGAGCGCGGCGCGGGCGCCGATATCAACTGATATCCGGCCTGCGAAAACTCCCGGCGCAAGGCGGCGTTCATGTAGTCCAGCACGCGCTGCCGCAGTTCGGCATTGTCGCGAAAGTCCAACTCGTCAGGCCGGTCGCCGGGAATGTAGGTCACATTCTCCAAGAGCAGCTTCTTGTCGAACTGGCTGCCGATCGGCGGCCCCGGCCGGACCCAGATGCGGCCGCCGCTCCAGTTTGGGTCCTGCTGGAGCTGGCTCTGGGGTTCGCCAAGCGCGGTGGAATAGTCCTTGGCCTTGGGCAGATTGGTGCAACCGGCCAGTCCGATGAGTGCGCAGCAGGCCGCGCACAGTGCGAGGTTGGGCTTCATGGGGGCTTTCCTTTTCAGGCAACGGCGTCCGCGGCGGCGGACTCACGACCGGCACGATTCATGCTGGCAATTATCTGCCCGAAACTCGCGCTGCCGCGGCTATTTTTTTGGCTGCGGGCATCGGCTGCGCGCCTGGCCGCATCATCCTTCTGGCCATGCGAAAACGCTGTCTTGCCGGCTGTGGCCAGCGCTACGATGGGCATGTGCACATAGAAGGAGACATCTATGGACACCGCCAACGAATGGTATGCCGCCGTCAAGGAATGGCAGCGGGCCCGCGATGAACTGACCGAAGCGATCGCCGCGATCCAATGGCCCAGTCCCACGCCCGGCTGCCTTGAAAACTACGATCGCGCCTTTGCGCATGAAACCGAGGCCCGCGAACGCATGAACGCCGCCTACGCGCGATCCCGACGATAGCAGCGAGACGCATTGGCGGCGCCAGTTGGCGCACGAGGTGCTTGGCTCCATGAAACCCGGAGGGTGTGGCTCTTTCAGTGGGGCCACGCGCGCGGTATGTTGTCGCTTTCCCGACCTTTTCATCGCGCCGCCATCATGTACCTGCCGTCCGCCTTTCGCGAAGATTCGCTGGATATCCAGCACGAGTTCATCCGCGCCCACCCGCTGGGCGTCGTCTGCACCAGCGGCGACGGCGGGCTGATGGCCAATCACATTCCCTGTCTGCTTTATCCCGAAGGCCCGCATGGCGTCCTGCGCCTGCACGTGGCACGCGCCAATCCGCAGCTTGCCGAGCTGGCTTCGGGACGCGAGTGCCTGGTGGCCTTTCACGGGGCGCAGGCCTACATCACGCCGTCCTGGTACGCGACCAAGGCGGAGACGCACAAGGTGGTGCCCACCTGGAATTTCGTGGCTGTCCACGTGTGGGGCACGCCTGTCATCCAGGACGATCCGGCGTGGCTGCGCGCCCAGCTGGAGGCCCTGACCGACAGCCAGGAGCGTGCGCGCGCCCAGCCGTGGCGCGTGGACGAGGCGCCCGCCGATTTCATCGCCGCGCAGATGCGCGCCATCATCGGCGTGGAAATTCCCATCGCGCGCATCGAAGGCAAATGGAAGGTCAGCCAGAACCGCAACGCGGCCGATCGCGAGGGCGTGGCAGAGGGGCTGGTCAACGAACGCGACGACGCGGTCATGGCCGGCCTGGTGGCGCGGCGCGGCGGCGCCTGAGGCGTCAGAGCGCGCCGCGCCTGGCGTGGGCGCCACGACCCGCGGCAAAGCACAGGATGGCGGCCAACTGCAATACGGCGGCGGCGGCCAGGAAACCCGGCAGCGCCAGCCCCGTCGGCTGCAACAGGGTCCGCAGCGCCCCGAAGGCGGCCGGCGCAAAGGCATAGGCGCCTTGCGACAGCGCCACGATCAGGGGCACCACCCGGGCCGCGTCCTCGCGCGCGAACTCCGCCTGCGCGATCAGGGGCGGCAGGGACGTGGCATTGCCGATGCCCGACCCGAAGAGCACCACGCCCGCCCACACCGCCCACGCGTGGTCCCCGGCCAACATCAGCACCAGCGACCCGGCGATCTGCACGGCATAGGCCGCGCAGGCGATCCGGCGGCGGTCGGCCGCCGGAGGCATCAGCCAGCCGACGAGCGAGCGTCCGGCGATGGCGCTGGCGGTGGCAAGTCCCATTGCCAGTCCCGCCGTCTGCGCGCCCAGCAGCGGCGCCAGCAGAGACAGCAGGTGCGCGATCAGGCCGATCTGGGCGAACAGGCCCAGCGCCATGCCTGCGGCCAGCGTCACGAACGCGCGGTCGCGGCGCAGCGGGCCGGCGGCCGCCGGCGCGGTCTGGGTGGCGGTGGGCGGCTTGCCCCCCGCGTCGCCGTCCGGGGCCTGGCCAAGCTGTCGCGGCGTCACCGAAAACACCTTGCGCGACAGTACGCCGATGACAACGACCATCGCCAGCCCGACCCACAGCGCCGCGTGCGCAAAGCCGGCATGCGCGATCAGGAACACCCATAGCGGCGAAAAGACGACGCCGCCGACGCTGGCGCCGTTGTAGGCCATGCCCAGGGCGGCCGGACGCCGCCGCACGAACCAGGGGGCGATCAGGGCGTTGACCGCGGCGGCGCCCAACGTCACCCAGCCCATCCCGCTGCACGCCGCGGCGGCGTACAGCTGCGCGGGCGTCTGCGCCACCGCCCATCCGGCCACGCCCACGGCCAGCAGCGCCGCGCCGCCGGCGGTCGTGCGGGCGACGCCGATGCGGCGGTAAAGGCGCGGCAGGTTGGCCACCACCACCGTGCCGGCCAAAAAGTGCAGCGTGACCGCGCCCGATACCAGCGCGACGCTCCAGCCGGTGCGCTGGACGACGGCGTGCAGGAATACCGGCGGACCGTAAAAACCCACGCCCCAACCGAAGACGGCGAGCACGAAGGTGGCGCAAAGGACTTTCCAGCCAAAAAAGGGAGGGGAGGCGGACATGGTCTGGGCGATTGATGCGAGTTTCGATGCGGCGAAGTATGCTTACGGCCTACACACAACACTTTGGCCGATATCGAATCATGGATTCCGAGTTCGCCGACATCAACCTGTCCGCCGTGGCAGGCGCCATCGCCGATCCCGCGCGCGCACGCATGCTGTGCCTGTTGCTGGACGGCCGCGCGCGCACCGCCACGGAACTGGCCGCGGCCGCCGACATCGGCGCGTCCACGGCCAGCAGCCATTTCCAGCGCCTGCGCGATCAGGGCCTGGTGGAAATGGCCGTGCAGGGCAAGCACCGCTACTACCGCCTGGCCAGCGGCGAGGTCGGCCACGCGCTGGAGGCGCTGCTGGTGGTGGCGGGCGCCGAGCGCGCGCCGTTCAAGCCGACCACGCCGTCCGCGCTGCGCGACAGCCGCACCTGCTACGACCACATGGCCGGCACGCTGGCCGTGCGCATCCACGACGCGATGCTGGGCCGGCATTGGCTGACGCCGGACGGGCGCGACTATGTGCTCACGCCGCTGGGCGAAGCGTCGCTCGCGCAAGTCGGCGTCGACGTGGCCCCGGCGCGCCAGCGCCGCCGCCGCTTCGCTTGCGCGTGCCTGGACTGGAGCGAACGGCGTTCTCATCTGGGCGGCGCCTTGGGCGCGGCGCTGCTCGACGCGCTGCTCGCGCGCGGCTGGGTCGCAAAGGACCTGGACTCGCGCGCATTGCGCATCACGGCCAAGGGCGAGCGGCAATTCCCGGCATTTTTTGGCTTGGCGGGCGACCAGCCCGCAGCCCAAAGGGACGCGCATGCAGCCGCGTGACCGATTCCTCGCCTGGCCCCATTCACCGCCCTGACCGGCGGTGCACCCGCACACAACTTTTCAAGCCGCGGATGCGGCTTTTTTTACGTCTCCCGTCCCTCGCGGACCGTTCTTCAACCCTGTACAGGAGGTGGCCTTGCCTACGCTGGCCTTGCACGCGTTCCGTCACGTCATGTCGATCGTGACGGAATTGCGCATCGACGTTAATCATAGTCCCCAAGAAGTGGACAAGGAGCTCGATGCCATCCACAACCGCATGAATCGTCCGATGGACCGCCTGCATGGATTGCCGGAGGTAAAGACCGACATTCCTGGCATCGTGCTTCGCTATCGCGAGGCCGACGGCGAGTATTACGTGTATGTGGTGGACGTGCGGCGGGACCGGCTGGCGGGCTATACGGTGTTCAACCGGCTGATCGAAGTGGGCCGGCGCGCCGATCCCTACGTGCGCGCGCCGCATTCGAAGTACGCAGCGCCCTACCAAGGCATGGGCCTGGCCACCGCGGTGTACCGGTGGGCGCTGGACGCGGGCCTGTGCATTCTTAGCGGCGCCCGCCAGTCCGTCGGGGCGCACCGCCTGTGGATGGGACTGTCGCGCCACTATGCGCTTGGTTACGTGGACCTGCGCTGCAAGCAGCTCACCTATCTGGGGCGCGAGGTGGCGCCCCGCGTGCGCGATGACCTGCATACCCGCATGATCCTGCTTGGCAAGGGCTGGCGGTTGGACGACTACATGCGCGTGACAGGGATGAATATGTCCGAGGATGCGCTTTCGCAACAGACCCTAGGGTAATCCCCCGGAATTGGCGGTGGGCGCCATTGCGTGCAGCGCAGGCGCCGGCTCGCAAGCCGCGCCGGCGCTACCTTTCAGGCATGAAAGCGGATGCGCTTCTCAACATTTGAGAAACGGGGACATGCCTGCGTTGGCGCAACAGTGTTTCTATTTTCTGCTTGAGTTACAAAACTTATCCGGATTGTCATGAAATCACGGAGTATGCTCGTCGGCAGATAGAGGACTACCGAAGTGCATCAGAACAACTTGATCTACAAGGGATACCGCCTCACGGCCAAGGTGTCCCGGGGCGGCGGCGCTATCGAGCCCCCGCCCGAAGCCAGCGGCCCTGTCTTCACTGCCTCGGTGATGGTTGTCCAGGCAGGCGCCATACTCGAAGGCGGCGACGAATACCCCGTGCCCCAGTTTGCGGGCGGCGGCTTCGTCTACAGTCCGCGCGAGGCCGTGCATGCGGCCATCGTGCACGGCCGCGAAATCGTCGACGGCCTGACCAACACGCCGTCCTGAGACGGCTAGGCCGAAAACACCTCTCGCCAGTCACGGGTCTTGGCCAGCGTCTGCACGGTGGCGGACTGCTCCAGGATCGTCACGGCCTTCTTGAATTCCTCGGCCGATGCGCCGTCTTCCAGAATCACCATGCGCGAGTTGCGCGCATCGGCCATCTTCACATCCGACATCTTGCCGTGGGTCTGGTAGACCTGCGTCCAGTCCATCTTCTTGCCCGCCTTCAGGGCGATCGGCTCGATGTAGGTGAGGGCGGTGCTGCCCGCCGCGCGCACCGCGTACGCGAAGTCCGCCGTGTGACCGCTGCTGCCCTTGGCGCGCGCGCCCTTGACCATGCGGTTCACGCCCACGCCTTCGGCCAGCGCGCGGCCCACCTGCGCGCGGAATCGCAGCTGGCTGAACCGCGGCATCCATTTCGCGCATTGGAACGACAAGGCCATCGCCAGCTTCACCGCGTCCCACAGCGCTTCCTGCAACTGCTCGATCGGACCTTCGGCCACGATGGCGCCGGACCGGTCGAAATGGGCGAGCGTGACGCCCGGCGTTTCGTTCAGGATGTCGATGCGCTTGGCCGCCACGTCGATGCCAAAGCTGGACGCATGCATGGCGGTCTCACAGGCGTCGGTCAGGTAGAACGACGACTCATCGGGATGCGCGATGAAAAAGGCGGCGTGCTGGCCGTCCAGGCCCAACGTCATGGGAGAGACGGCGCGAATGGCGTGTTCGCCCGCCGGCAGGACGGTCCAGCCGGAGGCTTCCAGAAAATTGCTCATAGGATCAGTTCGATTTGGCGGCCTTTGAGGGGATGCGCAAAGCCGCCGGCCAGCGTCAGGTTCGCTCGCGGCAGGAAATACTGCATCAGCGCGCCGATGGTGTCCAGCGCGGGCACGATGGGCTCGGCATAGCCTTCGCCTTCCTCGACCCAGATGTGTTCATGGCTGCGGTCGGCAAGCGGCTTGCGGTATTGCGGCCGGTCCGCGCCCACCAGGCTGGTGTGGAACGAATCGTCGGTATCGACGCCATACACCCGGTGCGGGCCCACGAAGAGACTGGCGCAGAACGCCTCGGTCAGGAAGATGGTGGCCTGCCCATGCACCGCCGTGCGCGCGCCCCGGTACATGACGCGGAAGATCACGTCTTCGCGCACCTCGCCCTTGATCTTGCATGGACAGCTGAACTCCATCCACTGGGCATTGCCCGCGGCGGGTTTCGGCAGCCAGAGGATCGGCTTGGCGGTTTCCTTGGGTTCGGCAAGAATCTCTTGCACCTCATCAACGGTGATTAGCGGTTCGAACTTGTTGGCCATGGAAACGAATCTAGGGTCTGGGGGCGCGCGAAGCAAAACGTGCATGCGGCATGCGCGGCGCCCCGCCGCGCCGCGGTGAAAACACGCGCGCGCAGCATTGCGAGGGGGCGTAATCTTACAAGATGAAGACGGCCGGGGTCTGTGGCCTGGATGGATATACAGGTGTTGGCGCCGTGCGGCCCGGAGCGGGCGAGAGCCGCGCAGCGCCGGGCGTCACAGAGACGTCGCGCCAAACGTGTCGCACTGCTTGATGCTGCCGCTTTCCAGGCCACGCTTGAACCAGCGCACACGCTGCGCGGAGCTGCCGTGCGTGAAGGCATCGGGCACGACGTATCCCTGGCTCTGCTTCTGCAGGCGGTCATCGCCGATCGCGGTGGCGGCCGCCAGCGCTTCTTCGACGTCGCCGCCTTCCAGGATGTTGCGCGCGGCATCCGCGCGCTGCGCCCAGAGGCCGGCAAAGCAATCCGCCTGCAGTTCCAGCCGAACCGACAACGCATTGGCCTGCGAGGGGTTGCGCCGGCGCAGTTGGTCCACCTGGTCCGAGATGCCCAGCAGGTGCTGCACATGATGGCCGACTTCATGCGCAATCACGTACGCCTGCGCGAAATCGCCGGGGGCCTTGAACCGGTTCTGCAGTTCGTCGAAGAACGACAGGTCTATATAGACCTTGCTGTCGCCCGGGCAGTAGAAGGGGCCCATGGCGGATTGGCCGGTGCCGCAGGCCGTGGGCGTGGCGCCGCGAAACAGCACCAGCTTGGGCTCGACGTACTGGCGGTTCAGTTCCTTCTGGAAGATGCCGGTCCACACGTCTTCGGTTTCGCCCAGGACCTTGGACACGAAGACCGCCTGGGGATCGTTGGCTGGCGGGGCCGAGGCGGGCGCCTGCTCCTGCACGGCCGGGCCTTCCGCCATGTCCAGGACCACGCGCGGATCGACGCCGAAGTACATCGCCACCAAGGCAAGTACTATCGTGCCTATGCCAATGGTCCCGCGGCCGCCGATTCGTGGGCCGCTGGAACGGCGGTCTTCCACATTGTCGCTCTGGCGCGAATTATCGAGGCGCATACTGGTTCTCCGGGCGGATCGTCATTACCGCCATTTTGCATCGCCGCGCTATTGGGCGGCCTTCAAGGATGTTAGGATAAACCCATGGCTTTGTATTTCTCTGTCCACCCCGCAAATCCCCAGCCGCGGCTGCTCAAGCAAGCCGCGCAATGGCTCAATGACGGGGGCCTGGTGGCCGTGCCCACCGACTCCAGTTACGCCGTCGTCGCCCGCCTGGACGACAAAAGCGCCGCCGACGGGCTGCGCCGCCTTCGCGGACTGGACGAACGTCATCACCTCACCCTCCTGTGCCGCGACCTGGCCGAAATCGGCCACTTCGCCCGCGTCGACAACAAGCAATACCGGCTGCTGAAAGCCGCGACGCCCGGCCCCTGGACCTTCATCCTCGAAGCCACCAAGGAAGTGCCGCGGCGCGTGTCGCACCCCTCGCGCAAGACCATCGGCATCCGTGTGCCGGATCACGCCGTCCTCTTGGGCTTGCTGGAACAGGCGGGTTCGCCGCTGCTGTCCACCACGCTCATCCCCAAGGATGAAACCGAGGCGCTGAACGACGCCGAGGAAATCCGCGAGCGCTACGACCACGATCTGGCCGCCATCATCGATGCGGGCGCCTGCCCGCAAGCGCCCACCACCGTGATCGACCTGACCGGCGACGAGCCGGTCGTCGTGCGCCTGGGCCGCGGCGATCCCGCTACCCTCGGACTTGTCTGATATTCCCCCTCGCCACGATGCACGAGACGCGCCGCGCTGGCGCGCGGCTCATCTACAATCCGGTTCGCCATGAATGACATCATCCAAACCATTGCGGTCTACGCGATACCGGTTATCTTCGCCATCACCCTGCATGAGGCGGCGCACGGCTACGTGGCGCGCATGCTGGGCGATCCGACCGCCTACCAGGCCGGACGGGTCAGCCTGAACCCGGCGCGGCACATCGACCCCGTCGGCACGCTGCTGGTGCCGGTCGCCATCCTGCTGGCCTCCAAGCTCATGGGCAGTCCCGGCTTGCTCTTCGGTTGGGCCAAGCCGGTGCCCGTGGACTTTGGCCGCCTGCGCCGTCCCAAGAAGGACATGGCCTGGGTCGCGCTGGCCGGACCGGCCGCCAACCTGTTCATGGCCATTTTGTGGGCGCTGTCGCTGCGGCTCTTCATGGAAAGCGGCCTGCACGAAAGCTTCTGGTTCGAAATGGCGGTGGCGGGCGTCAACGTCAACCTGGTGCTGATGGCGCTGAACCTGCTGCCCATCCTGCCGCTGGACGGCGGACGCGTTCTCTTCAGCCTGCTGCCCAATCGCCTGGCCTGGCAATACTCGAAAATCGAGCCGTATGGATTGATCATCGTCATTGTCCTGCTGGTCACCGATGTGCTCTGGTTATTGATGCAACCGGTGCTCGGGCTGGGAACGACGATCGTTCAGTGGTTTCTGTAAGATTCCACCCAATATCCGTTAAACTCAGCGGTTTCACTGAATCAGGCCCTGGGGCAATCCCGCCGCGGGGTTTTGGAGCCCGACATCTATGGCATCCCCTGCTACCGCCGCAGGCGTTAATTTCCAGGGCAGCATGGTGGCCTTGGTCACCCCAATGCAACCCGATGGCAGCCTGGACTACGCTGCCTACCGGTCGCTGATCGACTGGCACGTCCAGGAAGGCACCGACGCGCTGGTGGTGGTGGGCACCACCGGGGAGTCGCCCACGGTCTCCATGGAAGAACACGCGGAACTCATCCGCGTTGCCGTCGAACATGCCGCCGGCCGCATTCCGGTCATTGCCGGCGTGGGCGCCAACTCCACCGACGAAGCCATCCACCTGACCCGCCACGCCAAGGCAGTGGGCGCGCAGGCTGGCCTGTCGGTCGTCCCGTACTACAACAAGCCGTCGCAGGAAGGCCTGTACCGACACTTCCGCACCATCGCCGAAGCCGTCGACCTGCCCACCATTCTTTACAACGTGCCGGGCCGCACCGTTGCCGACATGAGCAACGAGACGATCCTGCGCCTGGCGCAGGTGCCGGGCATCATCGGCATCAAGGACGCCACCGGCGACATCGCCCGCGGCGGCCTCTTGCTGCGCGAAGCGCCTGCCAGCTTCCAGGTCTTCAGCGGCGACGATCCCACCGCTGCGGCCCTGATCCTGCTGGGCGCACGCGGCAATATTTCCGTCACGGCCAACGTGGCGCCCAAGCTCATGCGCGACCTCTGTGCCGCCGCCCTCGCGGGCGATGTGCCCAAGGTCCGTGAACTTAACGCGTTCCTGGCGCGTCTGAACAAGGTTTTGTTCGTCGAAGCCAACCCCATCCCCGTCAAGTGGGCGTTGGCCCAAATGGGCCGCAGCGCGCTGGGCTACCGGCTGCCGCTGGTCGAACTGAGCGCGCAGCATCACGCAACGGTGCGCAATGCGCTCCAGGAAACGGGACTGCTCTAAATATCGTGAGGAAACGTATGAACAAACGTCATGCCGGTTTGTCGGCATTGATGTCTCTGGTGTTGCTGGCCGGGTGCTCCGAGGTCAACCAATTCCTGGGCAATGAAGAATCGGTCGACTACAAGAGCGCGGTAAACCAGCGTGGAGAGCCTCTCAGCATTCCGCCCGACCTGACGCAGGCCAATAGCGATCCCCGCTACCGCGCGCCGGCCTCGGGTTCCACCACCTTCTCTGAATTCCAGCAACAGGGTGTGGCCCAGGCCAGCGCCCCGAAGACCAGCAACGTGCTTCCCAACCGTTCGGACATGCGCGTCGAACGCGACGGCGATCTGCGCTGGCTCGTCGTGGACCGTCCGCCCGAGCAGGTTTTCCCCCGCCTGATCGACTTCTGGACCGAAAGCGGCTTTACCGTCGCCACCAACAATCCCGGTGCCGGCCTGATCGAAACCGACTGGGCCGAGAACCGCGCCAAGATCCCCGAAAGCTGGCTGCGCCAGGCGCTGGGGGCGGTGCTGGAATCGGCGTGGGATAGCGGCGAGCGCGAGAAATTCCGCACCCGCGTCGAACGCGTCAACGGTCACACCGAAATCTACGTCAGCCACCGCCAGATGCTCGAAAAGCGTGTCGGTTCCGACGGCGGCCAGGTGCAGTGGCAGAACGGCAAGGAAGACCCGGGCCTGAACGCCGCCATGCTGGCGCGCATGATGGTCTTCCTGGGTACCGACGTCGACAACGCCCGCAAGCTGGTGCAGCAGGCCGAGGCCTCGCCGCAGCGTCCCGCCGTGCAGCAGGACGTTCGTGCCCAGGGCGCGTCGCTCATCGTCAGCGAATCCTTCGACCGCGCCTGGCGTCGTGTCGGCGTGGCGCTCGATGGCGGCGGCTTCGCAGTCGATGACCGCGATCGTTCCTCCGGCGACTACTTCGTCCGCTATGTCGACACCGACACCGGCGAAAAGATGGAACAGCCTGGCTTCTTCAGCCGCATGTTCTCTGGCGACAAGAAGGCGCAGGCAGCTCAGTACCGCATCCACCTGGTGGGCAACGGCGAACAGACGACCGTCTCGGTCCTGGACGCCAACGGTACGCCGGACAGCAGCCCGACCGCGCAGCGCCTGTTGAGCGTCCTGAAGGACAAGATGTAATAGAACCGCCGGGCCGCGCGCTCACGCGCAGCGGCCACCGGCAGGGCCCCCGGTCGGGGCCCCATGCCCGGCCGGCGGCAAGCGCGGACTTCCGTCGCTTACGTTCCGGCAAGGCACAAAAAAACCCTGGCATCACATGCCAGGGTTTTTTTTGCGTCTTCAGTGCGGGGGTTCGTGCCTGAAGGATTACGACGCGGGGGTGGTCGAGCCGCCCGGCGTGGTCGAACCGGAACCAGGCGTCGTGCCCGGGGCCGCCGGTGCGGGCGAGGCCGGCGGCGTGCCGCCAGGTGCGGGCGTGGTGGCGCCGGGAGTCGGGCTGGTCGCCGGCGCCGGGGCATCTTCCTTCTTGTTGCAAGCGCTGAGCGCGACGGCCAGCACCGAGGCAATAATCAAGGTTTTGCTCATCATTATTTGAACTCCTGTAGATGACGACTCTTGAAACCCCGTTAGGGGAAACCAGAACTCAGGCTACAGGAAGGTTCAGGCCGATCGCGTAGGAAAGTTAAATCGTTCGCATCCCAACGGCAACAAACCTTTCAGCTTGGTGTTATGTCTTTCTTGATGTGACCCGGTTTACAGACCTGATTTCTTTCTGTGTGACACGGATACGCGAACGTTTCCAGATACTACTCGGCTCGGTAATGAATCCAGCCCGAGTCCAGCCAATCGGCCAGACATGCCCGTGCTTCGTCGGAAAGACGGGCGCAGGCGGGATGCGCACAATCCAGGCTACGTGAATCGGCCAGCAGGCGCAACGCCGCATCCGCGGGCGTCATGGCGGTTTCTCCGTTGATGAACAGCTGTTTGCCGCGATAGAGCATGCGGCTGCGGCGGTCCAGCACCAGACGTCCCGACGTGGGCCAGTCTTCCTCCAGATCGACGTCCATCCCCTCGGACGCATCGAACACGCTGAGGTTGCTGGGCTCGGTCAGCCAGCACCCCAGAAAGCGCGACGCCAGCGCGTCGTCAAAGCGCAGCTTTTCCACCGTTTCCAGCGTGGCCGCCACCAGTGCGTCGGGTAGCGCCGCGGGCGTGTCCACGGCCGGCTGTGCCGGATCGCGGTAGACGGCCGACAGCTTCGGGCCGGGCAGGGCGGGTTCGCCGTAGGGGCCACCCAGAAGGCCCACGCGGGCCATGACCTGGTCCGCGGCCGCTTCCAGCAGGCCACGCGCCAGCGTCGCCTGCGTCGGCGCCCGGAAACCGATGGAGATCGTCATGCAGCCATCGCCCATGGCAATGCCGTCGTGGGCGGCCTGCGGCGGCAGGTACAGCATGTCGCCGGGCGCCAGCACCGCCTTTTCCTCGGGCTGGAAGTTGCTCAGGATCTTGAGCGGCAAGTCCGGTTCCAGCGACAGGTCCTTCTGGCGGCCATAGCGCCATTCGCGCTCGCCCGCGGCCTGCAGCAGGAACACGTCGTAGCTGTCGAAATGCGGGCCGACGCCGCCGCCGTGGCTGGCGATGCTGATCATCACGTCGTCCAGGCGGGCGTCCGGAATGAACCGGAACTGGGCCATCAGCTCGGCGGCCGCATCGCTGTGCAGGTCCACGCTCTGCACCAGCAGCGTCCAGTCGCCCTCGTTGTCCTTGGGCAGACGCGCAAAGGGGCCGTTTTCCATCTGCCATTCGCCGTTCTCGCGCCAGATGAGGCGCGACTCCACGTCGTCGCGGCGCGCGAGTTTCTTGATGGCCGCGATGGTGACGGGCGGCTTGAACGCCGGAATGGCCTGGCGGATCAGCAGCGGCTTCTTCTGCCAGTAACGGCGCATGAAGTCGTTGGGGCTTTGATTGCCCAGGAGCGCAAGCGGATGATCGAGGTTCATTGGAGGTGCTTCTTCAAGCGGTAAAGGGCATCCAGCGCTTCGCGCGGGGTGAGGCTGTCGGGGTCGATGGCGGAAAGCTCCTCGCGCAGGGAGTCGAGCGCCTCGATGGTGTCTGCACGTTCGGCCTGCGCATACGCCTGGGCGTCGGCCTCGGCAGCAGCCGAGAACAACCCCAGCTGCGGCGTGGGGGCGCCTTGCGCTTCCAGGCGTTCAAGTTCGCGCGTTGCCTGCCGGATGACGGCGGCGGGCACGCCGGCGCGCTGGGCCACCTGAATTCCGTAGCTGCGGCTGGCGGGGCCTTCGCGCACTTCGTGCAGGAAGACGATGCCGCCCGCCGACTCGGCCGCGGCCAGGTGGACGTTGGCGGCCGTGGGCTGCTCGGCGGGCAGGCGGGTCAGCTCAAAGTAGTGTGTGGCAAACAGCGTCAGCGCGCGGTTGTGCGACAGCAGGCGGCACGCAATGGCCCATGCCAGCGCCAGGCCATCGTACGTGGACGTGCCGCGTCCGATTTCGTCCATCAGCACCAGGCTGTTGGGCGTGCTGGCCGACAGGATGGCTGCGGCCTCCGTCATTTCCATCATGAAGGTCGAGCGTCCGCCCGCCAGGTCGTCGGCTGCGCCGATGCGGGTGAAGATACGGTCGATCTTGCCGATCCGGGCGCGCGAGGCCGGCACGAAGCTGCCAATGCGCGCCAGCAGCACGATCAGCGCCACCTGCCGCATGTACGTCGACTTACCGCCCATGTTCGGGCCGGTGATGAGCAGCATGCGCCGTGCGGGATCCAGACGGCAGCCGTTGGGGGTGAAGCGTTCGATGGCGCGTTCCACCACCGGATGGCGGCCGGCCTCGATGTCGATGTCGGCCTGCTCGGACAGCTCGGGCGCGATCCAGTCGTGGCGCTGCGCGTGTTCGGCCAGCGCGGCCAGCGTATCCAACTCGGCCAGCGCCGCGGCGCAGTCGGACAGCGGGCGAACGTGCTCGGCCAGCACGTCGAGCAATTGCTCGAACAGCCATTTTTCGCGGGCCAGCGAGCGGTCCTGCGCGGACAGCACCTTGTCCTCCCAGGTCTTGAGCTCGGGCGTGATGTAGCGCTCGGCATTCTTGAGCGTCTGGCGGCGGCGGTAGTCTTCGGGCACCTTCGCCGCCTGGCCCTTGGTGACTTCAATATAGAAGCCATGCACGCGGTTGAACTCCACGCGCAGGTTGCTGATGCCGGTGCGCTCGCGCTCGCGCGCTTCGAGCTGGACAAGGAAGTCTCCGCCGTCGGCGGCCAATGCGCGCAGCTCGTCGAGTTCGGCGTCAAAGCCGGCTGCCAGCACGCCGCCATCGCGGATGGCCACGGCAGGCTCAGGCGCGATGGCGCGCACCAGCAGGGCGGCCAGGGCAGGATCCACGGACAGATGCGAGATCAGTTCGCCGATGCGCGGCGAGGCCGACATCGGTTCGACCAGATCGGCCAGCGCGGGCAAGGCCTGCAGCGCGTCGCGCAGGCTGGCGAGCTCGCGCGGGCGCACGGAGCGCAGCGCCAAACGCGCAGCGATTCGCTCGATATCAGGAAAGGCGTTCAGCGCGGCGCGCAGGGCTTCGAGCAGGCCCGCCGAGCCGAAGGTCTGCTCGACGTCCATGCGCCCGGCCAGCAGCGCCGAAATGGCCTGCTGGCGCGCCAGCGCCTGGTCGTTTTCGCGCAAGGGGTGATGCAGCCACCGGCGCAAGAGGCGGCTGCCCATCGGCGTGCGGCAACCGTCCAGCAGCGAGAACAGCGTGGGCGAGTCTTCGCCCGACAGCGTCTGCGTCAGTTCCAGATTGCGGCGCGTGACCGGGTCCAGCAGGACGAACTGCCCGGGCCGCTCGGCCGACAGGCTTTGCACGTGCGCCAACGCCTGCGACTGCGTGCGCGCGGCATAGCGCAGCAACGCGCCGGCCGCGCAGATGCCGGCGGGCATGTCTTCGATGTCAAAGCCCGCCAGCGTGTCCGTCTTGAAATGCGCCAGCAGGTGTGCGCGCGCGCCGTCGCTTTCGAAGTGCCAGTCCGGCACGCGGGAGCGGGCGCCCTCGAACGGAAAGTCGAACTCCGCGGTGTCGGCGCAAACGATCTCCGCCGGCGCAATGCGGTGCAATTCCGATTCCAGCTGCGCGGGCGCGCATTCGGTCACCCGGAACTCGCCGCTGGCCAGATTCAGCCACGCCAACCCCGCGCGCGGCGCGCGAGCGCTGCCGCTGACGCAGATGGCCGCCAGCGCGCGATCCGCCTTGGCGGGCAGCAGGGCGTCGTCGGTCAGGGTGCCGGGCGTCACGATGCGCACGATGCGGCGCTCGACCGGCCCCTTCGAGGCGGCCGGATCGCCGATTTGCTCGCAGATGGCGACGGACTCGCCCATCGCCACCAGCCGGGCCAGGTATTGCTCCATGGCATGCACCGGCAGGCCAGCCATGGGGATGGGCACGCCGTTGGACGAGCCCCGCTTGGTCAGTGTCAGATTGAGCAGCCGCGCGCCACGCTCGGCGTCTTCGTAGAACATTTCATAGAAGTCGCCCATGCGATAGAACAACAGCAACGGCCCGGCCTCGGCTTTGAGGCGCAGGTATTGCTGCATCATGGGGGTGTGGCCCGCGTGGGCGTCGGCGGCGGTATTTTGCAGTGCAGAATTCATGCCCGTGATTGTATCGGGGCGGGGAGGGCGCCGCTGAACAGCGGCGTGGCGATTTGGCGGCGGGTTGCGATTTTTCGCATGACTGGGCGCCTGGACGAATGGTGCGCATACGAAACAGGCTGAATCGCGCCGAAATCGGCTGAAATAACCTTCGGAAATGGACGCGCAGTTGCCCGCGACAAATGTCGCTATGGTAGTTGCCTGGCCGCATAGCAACGCGGTGAGATGACATCGACCTCCACGCCATCGGGATCAAAATGAAAGTCAAATCCATGCTGTCTTTCGTCGTGCTTTCCTTGCTCGCCGCCGGGGGCGCCCAGGCAGACAGCTGCCGAGCCAATTACCAGGGCGGGGAAGATTGCCGGTACGACGATGGCACCACGTCGTCGAGCCGCTCCAACTACCAAGGCGGCTTCGATACGACCTACAGCGATGGCAGGACCTCCACCAGCCGGAAAAACTACACTGGCGGTTTTGATACCCGCTACAGCGATGGCAGCAACTCCACCAGCCGGTCAAACTACACCGGCGGCTACGATACGCGTTACAGCGACGGCTCTTCCTCTTCAAGCCGGAAAAACTACACGGGCGGTTACGACACCCGCTATAGCGATGGCTCATCGTCTTCCAGCCGGAAAAACTACAACGGCGCCCTGGACACGAATTCCCGGCGCAGCAAGGACAGTAAGGCCGACACGCGCAGGCCGGCGGGCGCCCACTGATCTGGGGTGGGCCGCGCGGGGCGCTTGACCGGTCGCACGACCGCGCCAACTTGCAGCCCCAACGCGCCGCCGGGCACAATCGTCCCGACGTGGCGCGTGTGGACGCCGCGGGAGTTTCAACGCCATGCCCGATATTGCCGTTCCTGACGTGCTGGATGCCAGCGAGCGCGTGTCCATTTCCAGCGGCGACCACCACGCCGAGTTCGCGCCCGGCGGGGGCGGCCGGCTGACGCGGCTGTCCACCGGCGGACACGACTGGATCGTGCCGCTGACCGCCACCGAATGGCCAGCGGGCCGATGGCCGCGCGCCGGATCTTATCCGCTGGCGCCGTATTCCAACCGGATCCGCGATGGCGTCTTCACGTTCAATGGCGCCCGCTACGCATTGCAGTCCGTGCCCAACCGGCCGCAGGCGATTCATGGCTCGGGGCTGTTCCAGTCATGGCAGGTCCGCAATCTGACGCCCGACAGTGTCGATCTGGTGCTGGATCAGCCGGCCGGCGTGCTGGGCTGGCCCTGGCCGTTTGAATGCGTGCAGCGCTGGCGGCTGGACAGCCGTGGGCTGAGCCTGAAGATGGCCATCACCAATCGAGGCGACACGCCAATGCCGTGCGGGATGGGCATCCATCCGTATTTCACGGCGCAGCGCGTCACGCTGCACGCCCGGCGCATCTGGCCGGCGGACGAGAATGGCTTGCCCACGGGCAGCAAGACGACGACGGTGCGAGAGCTGCGCCAGTCCGCCGAAGGCTGCGACACGTACCTGTCGCAATGGCAGGGCCGCGCGACGCTGCACTGGCCCGACGGCCACGAACTGGCGCTGCATGCCGACCCGGCGTTCGCGCATCTGGTGGTCTACACGGCGCCGGGCGCGGATTTCCTTTGCGTGGAACCGGTCAGCAACGTGGCCGATGCGTTCAATCTGGCGGCGGCGGGCGAGACCCGAACCGGCATGCAGGTGCTGGAACCTGGAGAGCGTTTTGCCGCCACGCTTCTGCTGGGGCTTGCGCCAGCGCGGAAAAAGTGAATGGCAGCTTGGTAAGCGCCGCGCCCTGCGGCGATAATCCGCTCAAACCAGAATCAGGAGTCGTTACGTGAAAAAGCTCAGCACCGAACAATTGCAGGCTGCGGTCGAGACGCTTCGCCGGACGCAGGCCAAACTGGCTCGCGCCGGCAACCTGCCGCTTGAGCCCACCATCTACGCCAGCGCCAAGGGTTTTCGCCGCAACGTGCCCGATTATGTGTGGTCCTGGCTGTCCGGCCTGCTGGCGCCGCACAAGAGCCTGTCGGCCTGGATGGACACGCACCAGCCGGGCTGGCGCGAAGGCAAGACGCCGGCGGCCGCCGTCTATGCCCGCACGGAAAACGGCTGGTTCCAGTGGCTGATCGCCGAACTGGAAGCCGAAATCAACGACCCGCACGCGCGCGCCAAGCGCGAAGGCCGAGGCTGATTGGCCTGATCGCGCCCGGCGCGGCGCGCCGGCGCACGCGATCCCGTTCGGGATCGCCGCGTTTCTAGAACCCCTCCAGCACGATCTTGCCGCGCGCCTTGCCGCTTTCGATGAAGGCGTGGGCGCGGCGCAGGTTTTCCGCGCTGATCTTGCCGTAGTGCTCGCCCAGCGTGGTGCGCAGCGTGCCGTTGTCGATCAGGCGGGCAGCCTGGTTCAGCAGTTCGTGCTGCGCGATGAGGTCGGGCGTGTTGTGCAGCGGCCGGGCAAACATGAATTCCCAATGCAGCGAGGCTGACTTGCCCTTGAGCAGCCGCACATCGATCACGGCCGGGTCGTCGATCAGCGCAATCTTGCCCTGCGGCGCAATCGCTTCGGCCATCTGCGGGAAATGCGTGTCCGTGTGCGTCAGGCCGGCGATATAGCTCACATTGTCAAAGCCGATGCGCTTGAGTTCGCCGGCCAGCGGTTGGGTGTGATCGATGACGTGATGCGCGCCCAGGTCGCGCACCCAGGCCTGGGTCTCGGGTCGCGAGGCCGTGCCGATCACGGTCAGGCCGGTGAGCTGTCGCGCCAGCTGCACCAGGATCGAGCCAACCCCGCCTGCCGCTCCGATGACCAGCAGGCTGCGCTGGCTGGGCGCGGCGTTGTCCAGCACCCGCAGGCGGTCGAACAACAGTTCCCAAGCGGTGATCGTGGTCAGGGGCAGGGCGGCCGCCTGCGCAAAATCCAGGCTCTTGGGCATGTGGCCGACGATGCGCTCGTCCACGACATGGCGTTCGCTGTTGGCGCCCGGACGGGTCAGGGCGCCGGCATACCAGACGCGGTCGCCCGGCTTGAAGAGGCTGGTGCGCGCGCCGACCGCGCGCACGATGCCGGCGGCGTCCCAGCCGATGATTTCGGGCTGGCCGTCCTTGGGCTTGCGGTTGGCGCGGATCTTGACGTCCACGGGGTTGACCGAGATGGCGTGCACGTCCACCAGCAGGTCGTGGTCGCCCGGCACGGGTTCGGGGGCGGTGATGTCCTGCAGGGCGTCGGCGTTGTCGGCGGGCAGGTTCTTGAAGTAGGCAATGGCTTTCATGGCGGGAGCGTCCGGCGGTTCAGGGGTTCAGATGATGGAGCGGACCACGCCGCCGTCCACGCGCAGGGCCGCGCCGTTGGTGGCCGACGCTTGGGTCGAGCAGGTGTAGACGACCATGTTGGCCACTTCTTGCACGGTGGCCAGCCGGCGCAGCAGCGAGGTGGGGCGATGCTGGGCGATGAAGTCCTGCTCCATCTGCGCTTGCGAGACGCCTTGCTCCTTGGCCATTTCCGCGAAGAAGTCGGCGACCCCGTCGGACCGGGTGGGGCCGGGCAGCACGGCGTTGACGGTGACGTTGGTGCCCGCGGTCAGCTCGGCCAGGCCGCGCGAGACCGCGAGCTGGGCGGTCTTGCTGACGCCGTAGTGGATCATCTCGGCCGGGATCTGCACGGCGGATTCGCTGGAAATGAACACGATTCGGCCCCAGTTGGCGGCCAGCATGCGCGGCAGGTAGTAGCGCGACAGCCGGATGCCGCTCATGACGTTGGTGTCCATCATGGACTGCCAGTCGTCGTCGGTGATTTCGGTGAAGGACTTGGGCGTGAAGGTGCCGGCATTGTTGACCAGGATGTCCACGTCGGGATGCGCGGCGCATACCGAGGCGGCGCCGTCCGCGGTGGCCAGGTCCGCCTGCACGGTCGTGACCTGGGCGCCTGCAACTTGCTGCGTGACGGTCTGGCCGGCTTGCGCCAGCTTGGTTGCATTGCGGCCGTGCAGGACGACCTGCGCGCCGGCCTCGGCCAGTCCAATGGCAATCGCCAGCCCAATGCCACCGGACGATCCGGTGACAAGCGCCTTCTTGCCGTTCAGTTCGATTTTCATGCGGCGACTCCTTGCGTGTCGGGGGAATGAATGCATGATTACCCACTCCGCACCGATGAAAAACGGGCTAGCATCGCAGGCAGTTTCAATAAATTTTTGAAAATGAGGGCGAATTGGTCCGATTCGAGGATTTGAAGATCTTTGTCGCCGCGTCGGATCTGGGCAGCTTCTCCGCCGCCTCGCGCGAGCTCGACCTGACGCCGGCGGTGGCCAGCGCCGCGCTCAAGCGGCTGGAAGAGGCGTTGGAAACGCGGCTTTTCGTGCGCTCGACACGTAGCCTGCGTTTGACCAGCGATGGCGAACGCTACCTGGAATATGCGCGCTCGGCGCTATCCACCCTGGAAGCCGGCAAGAACGCAATGGCGCGCGACAAGACGGACATTGCCGGCACCTTGTCGGTATCGATCCCGTCCGACCTGGGCCGCCACGTGCTGCTGCCGTGGCTGGACGAGTTCCAGCGCCAGCACCCGCGCGTCAACTTCCAGCTACGCATCAGCGACCGGCTGGCGGACCTGTACCGGCAACCGGTCGACATCGCCGTGCGTTACGGCACGCCGAACGATTCCAGCCTGGTCGCACTGCCGCTATCCGAACACAACCGGCGTGTCGTATGCGCGGCGCCCGCGTACCTTGCGCGGCACGGCGTGCCGCAAACGCCGGCGGACCTGCGCCGCCACAACTGCCTGTCGTTCGTGCTGGGCGAAACGCTGCACGATCGCTGGACTTTCGAGCATGAGGGGACCAGCCTCACCATTCCCGTCAAAGGCGATCGCGTGGGCGACGACGGTGACCTGGTGCGGCGTTGGGCGCTGGCTGGGCACGGCATCGCGTACAAATCGCGCTACGACGTGCTGAGCGACTTGCGCGCGGGCCGGCTGGTCGAGCTGCTGGCCGGCTATGGCAGCGAGCCGTCGCCGCTCTATCTGCTGTGCGTGCATCGCATGCTGCTATCGCCCGCGGTGCGGCGCTTGCGGGAATTTCTGCAGGAACGGTTCAAGGCATTCGAGGCGGGCTAGCCGCGCGTTCAGAAATTGCTGCGGTATCGCCACGCCGCATTCGTTCGCCTCGTCAGTGCGCCATATCAATGCGCCGCATGATGCCCGCCTGCGGCCTGCTTGTTCGCCGCCCGCGTGCGTGCCGCCTTCTTGGCTGCGGCTGAGCGGCCGGCCGCACCCTTGGTCGCCGCTGCCTTGCGCGCGGCGGCCGAGCGGTCCGCAGCCGTGCGCTTGCTGGCCGTCTTGGTCGCGTTGCGTGACAGTGCGGACTTCGACGCGGGCTTGGTGCTTTCCTTCTTCAGGGCTTTGGTCGTGGCCTTGGAGCGCGTGCTTGACTTGGCATGGCCGTCATGCGCCGCGCGGGTGTCCTGCGCTGCCTTGCGTTTGGTCTCGGCGCTGGCGTTCTTGGGCGTGCCCAGCTTCACCCCGGCGCGGCGCGCCTTGGACAGGCCGATTGCGATCGCCTGCTTGCTGGATCGCACGCCATGCTTGCCCTCGCGCACATTGTCGATTTCCTCGCGCACGAATTCGCCGGCTTGCGTCGATGCTGATTTGCCTTCGCGCTTGTCCCGCTTCGCGCGCTCGATGGTCTTTCGTTCAGGCATGGTGATCTCCTTTGCTTCGCATTGCAAAAGCGATTCCGTCGCCGGTCGAGACCGCGCGACGGAACTCGTAACACTAGGCTATCGCTGCGCAGGTATCCTGTGTGTTCGAATGGATTGCCGGTCGTAAGCGCCGGAACACGGCGAAAGCACCGACGATTCACGACTCACCCCCTATGCGGAGACGAGCTATGTCGAATCATGTCTACAAGCAGATCGAGTTGGTGGGCTCTTCCACCAAGTCCACCGACGATGCGATCGCGAAAGCCATCGAGCGCGCGTCCGAAACCTTGCGCAACCTGGATTGGTTCGAGGTGACCGAAGTGCGCGGCCACATCAAGGACGGCAAGGTGGCGCACTGGCAGGTAGGGTTGAAGATCGGCATGCGCCTGGAAGGCGATTCCTGATCCCGCCGCTGGTCATTGCTTGACCACGCCTCGCAAGTGACTGTCGCATAACGAGTTTCTGTACTTGTTGTGCGACTGTTCAGAGGCTTGTCCACATTCCATGGGGACAAGCCTGTCCGCTTGTCCACCGTCGCATCTCATCCTCATCCCACGCGCTGCGGCGGCAGCACGGTGAGCGATTCTTGCCCGCACCCTGCAAGTCGATGATCTGCAAGGCTTTTGGCAGAGTACCCGCAGACTGTCCTCAGGCTTATCCACATTCGGCGGGGACAACCCCAGCACGGTTAAACCACGTTTGGGCCTTTCTTGACCACGCTCCGCAGGGCATTGATATGAAACAGGATTTTCCACCTGCCCTCATACTGTCCTCATCCTTGTCCACAGAAGGCGGGGACAAATCCACACTCGGGCGTGCGCCGTCGCCCTGACACCCCCAACAACGCCGAAAACCGGGGATAACTCCATCAGAAATCGTCCATAAGGATGATTGCGCATTTATTGACCGCGCGTCGCAAGTGCTTGCCGAGACAGGAAATTTTGGATCTGCCCCAAGGCTGTCCTCACCTTTCTCCACAGTTGGAGGGGATAAGTGGGGGCGAGCTGGAAAATGCGAGGGCGTCTGACACCCGACCATAAAAAAAGCCCCTCGACGCATCGAGGGGCTTGATCGCCCGGAGGTAGATCGGGCGATCGGCGCCGGCACGCGCGGGGCGTGGCCGGCGTCGGCGGCAGATCAGGCGTTCATTTTCTTGATCCAGTCGACGTAGCGGTCCACCCAGCCCTGCAGGAACTTGCGGGTGCCTTCGTTGGTGATGGTGAACTGGTCGTCGACGAGGCCTTCGGAATACTGCAGGAAGACTTCCGGTGTGGTGAGCGCGTTGGCGCCTTCGGCGGCCAGGATGTTGCGCAGATGTTGCTGCATCATGGCCGTGCCCGCCGCGCTGGGCGATGCGCCCAGGATGCCGACGGCCTTGCCGGTCCACGAGTTCTGGCCCCACGGACGCGAACCCCAGTCGATGGCGTTCTTGATGGCGGCCGGGACCGAGCGGTTGTGCTCAGGAGACACGAACAGGATGCCCTGCGCGTCGGCGATCTGCTGCTTGAGCTTGGCGGCGGGGGCGGGCAGGTTGTTTTCGTTGTCCTGGTTGTAGAGCGGGATGTCGCCCAGGCTCACATACTCGAACTTGAAGTCGGCCGGAACCAGCTTTTCCAGCGCACGCGCCACGCGCAGATTGATCGAGGCGGCGCGCAGGCTTCCGACGAAAACCGCAATCTTGTATGTGCTCATGAGCAGGGGCTCCAACAAGGAAAAGGGAACGGCCAGTGTAGACCTGCAGAAGTCCGGGCTCAATGCCGTTTGCGAATATTCACATGGCGTTTGGCAATGTCGGCCTGATGCCCGCAGGTCCCACGCGCGTTGATGGTACGCGGGCGATTGGCGAGGTCACGTCATCAGACTGACATGGGCGGCGACGACGCGCCAGCCTTCGGGGGTGCGCATCCATGTCTGGCTCTGGCGGCCGGTGCGCGCGCTGCCGTCGCGCTGGAATTCCAGGTTGGCGGTGGCGAAGTCGCGGCCATAGGTGGTGATGGCGGTGCGCAGGACCTGTCTTGCCAGGCCTTGCGGCGAACGCTGTGCGCGGAAGGCGCGAATCTGGTCGTAACCGTAGAGGTTTTCGCCGGCGCCGTAACGCAGGGTATGCGGGCTGTTCCAGAACAGGGTGTCCAGCACTTCCACGTCGTTGGAAACCAGCGCCGCTTCATAGCGTTCGACAACCGCGGTGACCTCGGCCACGACGTCGGGCAGATTGATGTCCATTGCTGCTTATCTCCGGTATGCACCAGCTTGGTGCGTGAGGTAGGGGTAATCACCAATATGGGGTGTGTTGCGGTGCGCAAATATCCACGCGCCAGACCCGGTAAGCCCTCGCAAGGCGGGATTGCTGCGCTGCAAGGCTGGCACGCCGTTTGCTAGGGTTAACGTGCATAACACGCTGCACGCTGCCCCAGGAGTATCACCATGTCCGCATCCGCCGTTTCCGTTCCGGTCACCATGATGGTGACGCGGCACATCGCGCCCGAACGCTATAGCGATTTCCTGTCCTGGATGCGCCAGGGCGAAATCCTGGCGGCGGGCTTCCCGGGGTTTCTGGGATCTGGCGTGCTGCAGCCGCCCGAAGGCGGCGACGAATATCAGATCTTGCTGCGCTTCACGGACGAGGCGAGCCTGAACCGGTGGGAGAAATCCCTGCCGCGCCGCATGTGGCTGGAGCGCGGCGCCAGCCTGGTGCGGGCGAGCCACGAGCATCGCGTGAAGGGCACGGAAGGCTGGTTTGCGCCCAAGGCCAGCACGCCGCCGCGCTGGAAGCAGGCGGTCAGCATCTGGCTGGCCTACTTTCCGGTGCTGCTGGTGTTCTCGATGCTGGTGAGCGAACACTTGAACATCCTGCCGGTGTTCTGGCGCGTGCTGATCACGAGCGTGGTACTTACACCCATCATGGTGTTCTTCTGCATGCCGTTCATCTCGCGCGTGCTGCAGCGCTGGCTGCGCGCCGGCTGAGGCCGCGGGGGCGCTAAGCCGCGCGCCGGGCGCGGCGGTGTCCTTCACCTTCACGCGGCCTTGGCGCGGCGGGTCGAGTAGAGCCGGTGCAGCGTGATCTTGCGCACCGCGTTCTGGCTGTCCCGGATATGCGCGCGCAACAGGTCTGCCGCGCCCACGGCATCGCGCGCCAGGACCGCGGACAGGATCGCGGCGTGTTCCCGGTACGTGGTGCCGATGCGGTCGGGCTGGGTGAAATCCAGCCGCCGCACGATGCGGATCCGCTCGGTGGCGGCGCGGTGCACGCGCGCGATCTCCGGGTTGCCGGCGGCCGCCACCAGCTCGACGTGAAAGCGCTCATCCAGATCCGCCAGCCATTCGCAATCGCTCGAACGCTCGCTTTCGTCCACCAGCCACGTCTCGGCAAGCGGGCGCAGCGCCAGCAGCGGATCGGGCGACTGGTCCGGCGCGCACAGCGCATGCACCGCGGCCGCTTCCAGCACGCTGCGCAGCTCATAGAAATGATCCAGCGTTTCGAAATCCAGCGGCTTGACCAGCCATCCATTGCGCTGGCGCACCTCTAGATAGCCTTCCCGCTCCAGCCGGAACAACGCCTCGCGCACGGGCGTGCGGCTGACCTGCAGGCGGTCGGCGATCTCGGTCTCGGTGAAGCGGTCGCCCGGGGCCAGGCGGAAATCCAGGATGTCGCGCTTGAGCGCGGTGTACGCGGAGTCGGCCAGCGTGCGCGGCATGTCGATGGCGGCGAAGGCGGTGTCCATGTCGAGGCTCCAGGCGTTGCGGGTGGTGGGGCGGAATGGGCGTCAGACTGGCCGGACGCGAGCTGCGCCGGCTTGTTCCAGCGCATGGGCTGCGCGCAGGCAGTCGATCTCGCGCCACGGGGCGGCGATAAGCTGCACACCCAGCGGCAGATGGCCGTCCTCGTCCAGCTCCGGCCACGTGGGCGCGGTGCAGACGGGCAGGCCGATCGCGGAAATCGGTTGCGTCAGCAGGCCCATGCTGGCGCGGGCCGGCAGTTGCTTGCCCGCCAGCGTCAGCCAGTCCGCGCCGATGGGCGTGGCGCTGACGGGCGTGGCCGGGGCGATGAGAACGTCGTAGTGTTCGAAAAGCGCCAGCGCTTCGAGATAGGCGCGATGGCGCACGCGCTGCGCCTGTTGCACCCAGGCAGCAGGGACGAGGCTGCCGGCCACCAGGCGGTCACGCGAATGCGGTTCGTAGTAGTCGTAGTGCGTGACGAGCCGGCGGCGGTGCAGCGCTCCGCCTTCGGCCGCGGTGATGACGAAGGCGGCGGCGCGGGCCTGCGCCGCGGCGGCAAAGTCGACCTCATCGGTGGCGCCCAGCGCGCGCGCGGCAATCTCAACGGCGCGGCGCGCCTGCGGCCCCGCCCATTCCGAAAAATAGCCGCCCAGCACTCCGACGCGCAGCGCGCCCGCGCCCTCGGAGAGGGCCGGCAACGCGGGCGTGGCGGGGCGCTGCGCGCAGGCGACGTCGGACTCGTCCGGGCCTTGCAACGCGTCGTAGGCCGCGGCCAGATCGCTGACGCTGGCCGCGAAGGGCCCCAGGTGATCCAGGCTGCCGACAAAGGGGAAGGAACCGGTGCGCGGCAGGCGGCCGAAGGTGGGCTTCAGGCCGAAGACGCCGCACAGCGAGGCCGGCACGCGGATCGAGCCGTTGGTGTCCGACCCCAGGGTCAGCGGCACCAGACCGCCGGCCACGGCAGCGGCGCTGCCGCCGGACGAGCCGCCCGCGATGCGGGCCGTGTCGTGCGGGTTGCGGCACGCGCCGTAATGCGTGTTTTCCGTGGTGAAGCCGTAGGCGTGCTCGTCCATGTTCAGCGCGCCGATCAGCACGGCGCCCGCCTCGCGCATCCGCGCCACCAGCATCGCATCGCGGCTGGCGGGCGGGTTGGACGCGTTGACGCGTCCGCCGGCCAGCGTGACTTCGTCGGCGACATCGAAGAGGTTCTTCACGGCGTAAGGCACCCCGGCCAGCGGCGGCAGCGTGTCGCCGCGCGCCCGGCGCGCATCGATGGCCAGCGCTTCCTGCCGCGCGCGGGTTTCCGTCAGGGCCGTGAAGCAGTTGTAGCGGGGATCGCGCTCGCGCACGCGGGCGAGGGTGGCGTCCAGCACCGCCACGGCGCTGCGTTCGCCGCTGCGCACCTGGCGGGCGATATCGTGAGCGGGGCCGGTCACGGGCGGAACACCGAAGCCGATTCCAGTTCCACCGGCAGCGGTTCGTCCGCAAACGCGGCGGCGATGTCGTGGATGCGGGCGAACTGCTGCGCGACCTGCTCGGTGGCGGACTCGCGCAGCGCATACCCCGACAGCGCCAGCGCGCTGCGCACGTATTGGTCGATGGTTTCCTGTGTCATGGCGGATGCTCCCGGTGATGGCGTGGGTTACTTGCGCACTTCGCGCTGGAAGATCTCCAGGCTTAGTTTCTTCATCTGGATGAAGCTGGGCTCGGACAGCGTCTCGACCGTGCGAGGGCGCGCATCCGTGTAGTCCAGGATCTCGGCGACCCGCGTGGGGCGCTTGGTCAGGAGCAGCACCTGGTCGGCCAGGTACACGGCTTCCTCCAGGTCATGCGAGACCAGCAGCATGGTGGTGCCGGTCTGCAGGAAGACTTCCTGCAGCTTCTCGCGGATGAACAGCGTCATCTCGAAGTCGAGCGCCGAAAACGGTTCGTCCAGGAACAGCACCTCGGGCCCGGGCGCCAGCGCGCGCATGATCGAGGCGGTCTGCTGCTGGCCGCCGGAAAGTTCGTAGGGATAGCGGTTCAGATCGAACTTCACGTCGAACGAGGCCACCAGTTCCTCGACGCGCGCGTCGACCTGGGCCTTGCTGCGGCCCTCCAGCCGCAGCGGATAGGCGATGTTGTCGATGGTGCGCAGCCACGGGAACATGGCTTCACGGTAGTTCTGGAACACGTAGCCGATCTTGGTCTGCGCCAGCGATTTGCCGTCGAACAGGATCTCGCCGGCATCGATGGGGATGAGGCCCGCGATCATGTTGATCAGCGTGGACTTGCCGCAGCCGTTGGGACCGAAGACCGAGACGATCTTGCCCTTGGGAATGTCCAGGTTGAAGTCTTCATACAGCGGCCAGCCGGCGAAATACTTGGTCAGCCCGCGGATGGTGATGTGCGTGCCCAGCGGGCCCGGTTGAAAAGGCGCGGCGGCCGGTCCGGGGGCGATGGCGGGATTGATGACGGTGGACATTATCGGCCGCTCCAGTGAACCACGCGCTTTTCCAGCACGAGAAAGAGAATGTTGAGCACATAGCCCAGCGCGCCGGCCGCCAGGATCGCGGCGTACATCTCGCGCACGTTCAGCACCTGCTGCGCATTGATGATCCGGTTGCCCAGGCCGCTGTCCGAGCCGATGAACATCTCGGCCACGATCACGATGACCAGCGCCATCGACACACCGCTGCGCAGGCCGACGAAGGTGGGCTGCAGGCTTTCCCAGATCAGCACGTCCTTGAAGATCTGCCAGCGCGAGGCGCCCATCACGCGCGCGGCCATCACCCGCTGCTTGCGGGCGTTGATGACGCCGTAGGCGCTGTTGAACAGGATCACCAGGACGGCCGCGAAGGCGGCGATGGCGATCTTGTTCATGTCGGTCACGCCGAAGATCATCAGGAACAGCGGGATCAGCGCGGAGGACGGCGTGGAGCGGAAGAAGTCCACCAGGAACTCGACGCTGCGGTAGGCCTTTTCATTGCTGCCCAGCAGCACGCCCAGCGGCACGCCGATCACGCCGGCGATCAGGAAAGCCTGCACCGTGCGGTTCAGCGAGGACAGGAAGTCGGCCAGCAGCGGGCCGCCCGCCATGCCCTTGACCAGCGCCACGATGGTGGCGCTGGGCGTGGGCAGCAGCACGGGGCTGACCAGCTGCAGCCGCACCACGAGGTCCCACACGATGAACAGCGCCAGCGGGCCGATCAAAGGAAGCAGGCGCACGCTGTTGAACTTGCGCGGCGGTTTGGACATGGCCGGCTGCGCCTTGGGCGGCGCGGTGCTGGAGGCCGTGGAAGGGGCGGGCGTGGCGCCCGTAGCCGTGGTCGCGGTCATGGATCAGCCCTTGTAAAGCATGGTCGAGACGTCGACCTTTTGCGCGAAGATGCCCTTGTCGGTGAAAAGGTCGAAGAACTTCTGGAAGTACTGCACGTCGCTGGGCGTGAACTCGTTGTGCAGCGTGTAGGCGGCCAGCGGCACTTCCTCGGTCATCGGACCTTCGATGGCGGTGTAGCCCTTCAGGAAGGGGCGCGCCTCGGCGGGCTTGGTGCGGATCAGTTCGATGCCGCGCGCGTACGCGGCGATGAATTTCTTGCTTTCCTCGGGATGCTTTTTCAGAAAGGCGGTGGTGAGCGAGGCCGAGCCGCCGAACCACGGCGCCATGGGATCGCCCAGCACGTATTTGGCGATCACGCCCGTTTCCAGCACGCGGGTCGTGCCGTTCAGGCGGCCCACGGTGCCCGTGGGTTCAAGCGTGTAGCACGCATCCAACTGGCCGGCGGCAACCGCGGCGACGTGCTGGCTGATTGCCAACTCGACCACGGTTGCTCCGGTTGCGCCGGCGCGCTCCAGTACTGCCTTGGCCAGCGTGGAATTCTGGATGCCGGGACCAGAACCGACCTTTTTCCCCTTGAGGTCTGCGATGGATTTGATGGGACTGTCTTTCGCGACGATGAACTCGTCCAGCACGTTCTTTACGTTGCTGGGGTTGGACGCAAAAATCTTGAACAGGCCGGGCGAGGCGATCTCGCCGATGGCCAGGTTGGCCGAGCCCGTGCCGTTGGCGCTGCCGTCGGCACGGCCCGCGAGCATGGCTTCCATGACCTGCTGCGCGCCGGCGAACTTCAGCGCCTCGACGTTCAGGCCCGCTTCCTTGAAGTAGCCTTTCTCGATGGCGGCATAGAACGGCAGGCCTGCGGCCACGGGCCAGAAGCCGATGCGGATGACCGGACCCGATTGCGCGCGCACCAGCGCCGGGGCGGCGAGCGCCGCGGCGCCCATGGCGGCGCCCTGGATCAGGCGGCGGCGGGTGGCGTTGAAGGCGTAGGGTGCGTTGCGATCGATCATGTGGGGCTCCTGGGCTGCTTGAGTGGGGGCGCTTGTAGACAAGCTTGCATACCAGTCATCAAGCAATACCCGTGCCAGGTTGCGCGCGGGAGGGTTCGCCCCGTGGCGCGCCCGCTTGCCGCTTCAGGCTGGTGCCCGGCGTGAACCAAAATGGTGCAAGGCGCACCACATAAGGGGACATAGCGGCTTGCCGCGCGGGAGGGCATGCGCGCGCCCGCCGGGATGGCAGTAGCATCTGGCCCATGAACACGCGTTTTGTCGAAGCCTTTCTGTGGTCCGCCCGGCTGGGCAGTTTCCGCGCCGCCAGCGACCGCCTGCACATCACGCAGGCGGCGGTGGCAAACCGCGTCGCGTCGCTGGAAGAAGACATCGGCGCGCGCCTGTTCGAACGCGACGCCAAGGAGCTGAAGCTGACCGCGGTCGGCACGCGGCTGCTGGACTACGGCGAGCGTCTGCTCGAGATCCGGCAGCAGATCCTGTCGCTGGGCAAGCGGGGCGACGAGGTCGCCGGCCTGGTGCGCATCGGTGCGATCGAAACCGTCGTGCATACGTGGCTGATCGGTTTTCTGACGAACCTGCGGTCGACGTATCCGGGCATCGAGGTGCAGCTCACGTCGGAAACCACGCGCGCCCTGCATCGCGGCCTGCGCGAAGGCACGCTGGACATCGCGTTCCAGACGGACGTGCTGAACGATACGGGCATCATCAGCATGCCGTGCCTGCCGATGGAAATGGGATGGGTCGGGCCGGCGGGGGGTGAAGACGCCATGACGGTGCATGACCTGCTGGGCGAGCCGGTTTTGACGATGAGCCCGGGATCGCAGCCGCACGAGGCGCTCAAGGCGCTGTACCGCGAGGTGGGCATGCCGCAAGGCAAGGTGCATTTCGTCAGCTCGATCTCGGCGCTGGCGCGGCTGGTGCGCAGCGGGTTCGGCCGCGCGCTTGTGCCGTTGCCCCCCATCTATGAGTACGTCGCGCGCGGCGAGATCCAGGTGATCCGCACGGATCTGCCGGCGCCGCCGCAACTGCTGGTGGTGAGCTACCTGGAAAGCGGCGGGTCTGACGCCATTCGGCTGGTCGCCGAGCTGGCCTGCCGCGCGTCGGATCAGTTCACGGCCGCAGTGGTGGCCCCGCAGGCCGAACCGGCCCGTTGGCAAGGGTGAAAACCCCGGATCGCTTTCAGTAATTCTGTTGCCGGGCGCAAGATTTATTGGTTTGCCGCGCGGCGGCCTGCGCCCGAAGATGAGGCCTTGCTCATCCAGACCCTCTGCCGCCATGACGCCTGATTCCGAATTCCCGCTTGTGCCCAACGGGCTGCTTTTTGTCGCGACCGACGTCGATCCCGCCGATGAACCCGATTTCAACCGCTGGTACGACCGCGAGCATGTCGAGGAACGCGTGCGGATTCCCGGCTTCCTGTCGGGCGCGCGCTATGTGTCCGTGCAGGGCGGGCGCAAGTATCTGGGCCTGTACCGCACCCAGTCGCTGGGCGCGTTCACCACGGCGGCTTACCGCGCCGCGTTCGAACGCCAGACCGCCTGGTCGGTGGCCAACCTGGACCGCATGCGCGATCCGATGCGCCGCGTGTGCGCGGTGGAAGCGGTGACCGGCGCGGGCAGCGGCAGCCAGCTTGTGGTGCTGCCCTTGCCGGTGGGCTGTGCGGGTGCGCCGGTGGGACTGGCGCGTAATGCCGGCGCCGAATTGCGTGAGGTCGACGGCTTCGTGCGGTCCTGCCTGCTGGTGCCCGACGCGGCCCTCAGCACCCCGCTGCCGCGAGAGTCCGCCAGCGGCCGCGTGCTGTCGCCGCTGTTTGTCGTCGAGGCCAGCACGCCGGCCGCGGCGCGAACCTTGCGCGATGGCGCCGCCGCGGCTTTTGATGCCGATCCCGCCGCAGCGTGGTGGTACGCGCTGGGGTGGAAGCTGGAGGGGGCGGACCTCGCGTAGCGGCTTGCCGCTTGCGGCCCAGCGCGTCAATGCGCCTGCGGATCGAACTTCTTGACCAGCACGGCCCACTTGTCGTGTTCGCGCTTGATGAAGGTGGCGAACTGCGCCGGCGTGCCGCCGACCGGCTCGGCGCCTTCACGCAGCATCTGCTCGTTCAAGGCGGGCAGCGTCGCGTTGACTTCGCGGTTGACCAGATCGACCACCTGCTGCGGCGTGCCCTTGGGGGCGAAGAAGCCGAACCACGAACCCGCGTCAAAACCCGGATAGCCGGATTCGGCGATGGTCGGCAGCTCGGGCAGGGTGGCGGACCGTTGCTGCGTGCTGACCGCCAGCGCGCGCAGCTTGCCGGCGCGAATGTGCCCGATCACGGACGGAATGGTTGCGAACATGAAGTCGATGCGGCCGGCCAGCAGGTCGTTCACGGCGTCCGCGCCCTTGTACGGCACGTGGGTGGCGTTGACCTTCAGTTCGTCCATCAGCATGTAGCTGGACAGGTGCGACGAGGTGCCCACGCCGGTGGAGCTGTAGTTCAGATCGCGCGCGGACTTCACGTATTTCAGAAAGCCCTGGATGTCCTTGGCGGGCGAGGACGGCGGCACGACCAGCACGTTGGGAACGGTCGCGATCTGCACCATCGGCACCAGGTCGGTGAGCGGATCGTAGGACAGCTTGTTCAGCGACGGATTGACGGCGATGGGACCGACCGAGTTCACGATCAGCGTGTGGCCGTCGGGCGCGGCGCGCACCACGTACTCGGTGCCGATGTTGCCGCCCGCGCCGGGTTTGTTTTCCACGACGAAGGGCTGGCCCAGCTTCTGCGTGAGCGTGTTCGTGACGCTGCGGGTGAGCGTGTCGGTGGTCCCGCCGGGCGAGAAGGCCACGATGACCTTGACCGGCCGGTCGGGATAGCCGGCGGCGATGGCGGCGGGCGCGGTACAGGCGCCCGCCAGCGCCGCGCAAGCGAGCAGGGCTTGGGCAGTTTTCATGATGTCTCCTCGCGTGGTCGTTGTCGTGTGATGAGGGCCCCGTGCCGCCACGCCGGCCGGGACGCTGAAAAATCGGAAGGTCAGTCGCGGTAGCCGGGATCGATCCGGTCCAGCTTGCGCAAGAGCGCGGGCCACTCCATGACGCCGTAGGGGCGGCGGGTGCCAGGCTGGTAGTTGTTCCAGGTTTCTTCCAGCACCGGTTGCGGCACGGGCTGAAGCCGAGCGCCCGTTGCCATGGCCGCCAATTGCGAACGGCAGGCCAGTTCCAGGCGGTGCATCCAGTTGAAGGCCTCGCCCACGGTGCGGCCCACGGTCAGCGCGCCGTGATTGCGCAGGATCAGCGCCTCGCCCTGGCCCAGATCGGCCAGCAGCGAGGCCTGTTCGTCGGTGCCCAGCACCACGCCCTGGTAATCGTGGTAGCCGATCTTCAGAAAGCGCATGGCGGTCTGCGTCAGCGGCAACAGGCCGCATTCCAGCGACGACACGGCCATCGACGCCCAACTGTGGGTGTGGATGACGCAGTCCACCTCGTGGCGGTGGGCATGCACCGCGCTGTGGATCACATAGCCGGCCTTGTTGATGCCGTAGTTCAGATCGCCGAAATCGGGCTTGGACAGGATGGTGCCGTCCAGGTCGACCTTGATGAGGCTGGACGCCGTGATCTCCTCGTACATCATGCCGTAGGGGTTGATGAGGAACGCGTTGTCCTCGCCGGGCACGCGGGCCGAGATGTGGTTGGCCATCATGTCGGCCATGCCGTAGAGCTCGACCAGCCGGTAACAGGCCGCCAGATCCACGCGGGCTTGCCACTCGGCGTCGGAGCATTGGGGGCGCATGGAGGAAATGCCCAGCCGGCCGGGGCGATTCGGAGTAGTGGTCATCGGATTTCGTGAAGGTAAATCGTCGCGACACGCTGCCGCGACTTGATGTGGATCAATTTATCTTCAAGAAAACCGACCGCCTAGGGATCCTAAGCGTATGGGGGCATCACGAATCGAGAAGGGTGGCGCCGGGCCAGCCGCCGTGCCGGACCAGGGCGCGCATGGCGTCCAGCAGCACCACGCGCGCGGCCAGGGCCGCGGGCGAGAGTTCGTCGTCGCTGATGCAGTAGATCTGGTTGCGGCGAAAGAGATATGGGTCATCGATGGGGTGCATGCTGAGCAGCCCGGTTTCGACGCGGGCCACGGCCGCGCCGGGCTGGATCGTCGCGATCGGATGGGCCTGCACCAGGTCCATCAGCGTGGTCAGGCCGTCGACCTCGACGCCGATCCAGGGCTCGATGCCCGCTCGCTCGAAGGCCGCCTCGACCCACGCGCGCAGCCCGTGCGCCTTGCTCGTGACGGCAAGCGGCAGCCCGGCCAGGTCGGCCATGCGGACGGGCTCGCCATCGGGGCGCTCCATCATGCCGCGCGGGGCCAGCAGGAACAGGCGTTCGTCCAGCACCGGCACCACGCTGCGGCCTTGCGCGCTGTCGTTCTGAAACAGGACGGCAAGATCCAGCCGGCGGGCGTTGAGCAGGTCGCCCAGGTTGCCCGACAGGCCCTCGACCAGATGCAGGCGCACGTTGGGATAGCGCTCGGTCATGGCGGCATAGAACGGACGCGCCAGCAGCGACGCGGTGGTGGGCGCGAAACCGATGCTGACCGTGCCGGCCAGCCGCGCCTCGCGCGCGGCCGCGACAGCGCTTTCCGCGTGCCGCAGCGTCAACTGCGCCTGCCGCAGGAAGGCCGCGCCGGCGGGCGTGGTGGTCACGCCCGTGGTGCTGCGCGTGAGCAGCCGCGTGGCCAGCTCGCTTTCCAGCCGGCTGATCTGCTGGCTGAGCGCGGAGGCCACCACGCCCAGGTCTCGCGCGGCCCGGCCAATGCTGCCCAGTTCGGCGACGCGGACGAAGTAACGGAGTTGGCGCAATTCCATGGGGCGAATTCCAGAGTGAAAAAGCAGGGCCGGCAAGACTATTTGCGGCCTGCCGCAGCATACTTTTTTTGTTCAAAAAGTTGTCAGCTATCTGAACAGGGCCTGAATAACAAACGAAAATTGTTTACACTCGCATCCACAAAATTCAAGCCGGAACGGTCCGCCGCGGGGGCGAGCCGTCCGGATGACGGGAGAGATTCGATGCGCAAGTTGCTTTTGGGGGCGGTGCTGGCTGCTGCGGTGTATGGCGGAACGGCAATGGCCGCCGTCGAACCCAAGGCCGTGGTCGCCACGTACTCCGATCTGGCGCTGGCCGGCTACGAGGATTCGCTGACGGCAGCCAAGAAGCTGCGCGAGGCCATCAATGCGCTGGTCGCCAAGCCCAGCGCCGACACCCTGAAGGCCGCGCGCGAAGCGTGGATCGTGGCGCGCGTGCCCTACCAGCAGACCGAGGCCTACCGTTTCGGTAATCCCATCGTCGACGACTGGGAGGGCCGCGTGAACGCATGGCCGCTGGATGAAGGCCTGATCGACTATGTCGACGCGTCTTACGGCACCGAAAACGACGAGAACGCCTTCTACGCCGTCAACGTCATCGCCAATTCCAAGATCTCGGTGGGCGGCAAGACGGTCGACGTCAGCAAGATCACGCCCGAACTGCTGTCCGAAGTGCTGCACGAGGCCGACGGCAACGAAGCCAACGTGGCCACGGGTTACCACGCGATCGAATTCCTGCTGTGGGGCCAGGACCTGAACGGCACCGGCGCCGCGCCCAAGGACCGCAAGGGCACGCCGCAGGAGCGCCATTCCGGCAACCGCCCGCACACCGACTTCGATCCCAAGCAGTGCACCGGCGGCCACTGCGAACGCCGTATCGAATTCCTGAAGGCCGTGACGGACCTGCTGGTGACCGACCTGGAAGAAATGGTGGGCAACTGGAAGAAGGACGGCGCCGCGCGCAAGGCCGTAGAAGAGGATCCGAAGGCGGGCCTGATCGCCATGCTGACCGGGCTGGGCAGCCTGTCGTACGGCGAACTGGCGGGCGAGCGCATGAAGCTGGGCCTGATGCTGCACGATCCCGAGGAAGAGCACGATTGCTTCTCGGACAACACGCACAACTCGCACTATTACGACCAGATCGGCATCCGCAATGTCTATCTGGGTTCGTACACCCGCATCGACGGCAAGACCGTGTCGGGCGCGAGCCTGTCGGAACTGGTCAAGGCCAAGGATCCCAAGCTGGACGCCGAGGTGCGCGCCAAGCTGGACGCCACGGTCGCGGCCATGCAGGCCATGAAGACCCGCGCCGAGACGGTCGAGACCTATGACCAGATGATCGCGGACGGCAACAAGGAGGGCAACGCGGTGGTGCAGGCAGCCATCGACAGCCTGGTGGCGCAAACGCGCAGCCTGGAGCGCGTGATTACGTTGCTGGAACTGGGCAAGGTCGCCATCGAAGGTTCCGACAGCCTGGACAAACCTGACGCCGTATTCAAGTGAAACTCGTATTAGCCGCCGTACTGGCGGCGTCGGCCCATGCCGGCGCCGCCGCCGCGCCCGCCGCTTCCGGCGGGCGTGACGACCTGACGCCCGAAGACCAGAAGCGCGTCACCGCCATCACGGCGCCCACGCAGGATTTCTCGAAGATCGAATCGTTCGAGACCATGCAGGCCGGCGCCGCCACCACCAACAAGCTCATCAACGCCGACATCTTTTCGCAGCCGTCGGCCAACATGAGCTTTGAAGGCCGCCAGGAATTCCAGGTCGGCAACGGCCTGTTCCGCAAGGACTGGGTGTCCGCGCCCGCGTCCACGCAGGCGTCCGACGGCCTGGGACCGCTCTTCAATGCGCGCTCCTGTCAGGCCTGTCACACCAAGGACGGCCGCGGCACGGTGCCGGGCTTCGATCCGCTGGAACGCACCGACGCCGTCGCCTTGCTGCTGCGCCTGGCTGTGCCGCAAGGCGCGGACCGGGGGCATCCCAAGCTGGGCGCCGGCGAGATCGCGGCCTTGCCGGAACCCGTCTACGGCGTGCAGCTTCAGAATTTCGCGGTCGCGGGCCTGCCCGCCGAGGGCCGCATGGAGATCGAGTACGAACCCGTGCCGGTGGCGTTGCGCGGCGGCGAGACCGCCACGCTGATGAAGCCCACCTACCGCATCGAGAACCTGGGCTACGGGCCCATGCGCGCGGACACGCAGATCTCGCCGCGGCTGGCGCCGCCGATGATCGGCCTGGGCCTGCTGGAATCGATCCACGAGGCCGACATCCTGGCCAACATCGGCGCGGACAAGCGCGACGGCATCGTCGGCAAGGCCAACTGGGTCACCGACGCGCGCACCGGCGAGCGGGCGCTGGGCCGCTTCAACCTGAAAGCCGGACAGCCGACGGTCGAGCAGCAAAGCGCCGCGGCATTCTCCAATGACATGGGCCTGTCCACGCCGATGTTCCCCAAGCATTCCGGCGACTGCACCGCCGCGCAGCCGCAATGCCTGGACATGCCGCATGGCGCGCAGCCGCGCTTCGGCCCGGAGGAAGTGCCGGCCAAGCTGATGGACTTCATCACCACCTATTCGACGAACCTGGCGGTGCCGCAGCGGCGCGATGCGGACGACGCGCGCGTGCTGGCCGGCAAGAAGCTGTTCTACGAGGCCAATTGCGTGGCCTGCCACGTGCCCAAGTACGTGACCAGCCGCAATGCCAAGCAGCCGGAACACCGCTTCCAGCTCATCTGGCCGTACACCGACATGCTGGTGCACGACATGGGCGACGACCTTGCCGACGGCGTCAGCGACGGCATGGCCACCGGCCGCGAATGGCGCACGCCGCCGCTGTGGGGCATCGGCCTGACCAAGACCGTCAATCCCAACGCCACCTGGCTGCATGACGGGCGCGCCCGCACGCTGCTGGAAGCCGTGCTGTGGCATGGCGGCGCGGCCCAGCCCGCGCGCGACCGCGTCGTGAACATGACGCCCGACGCACGCGCGGACCTGATCCGCTTCCTGGAGTCGCTGTGATGGCCCGTTCTGTCCGCCTTCCGTTCAAGCGCGCCGCGGCCGTGGCGCTGATGCTGGCGGCCCCGCTGTCTGCGCCGATTGCCGCGCAGGGCGCCTTGCCCGCCGACCTGGGTGAACGCCTGGCGCGCGATTACGCGCGGCCGGCGGTGGCCAAGATGACGGACGCCGCCGCGGCCCTGGAAGGGGCGCTGGGCGGCTGGTGCGCCAAGCCTGACGCGGCAGGCGCCAAGCGCGTCGGCGACGCCTTCGGCACGCTGGCGCACGCGTGGTCGGGGGTCGAGATCCTGCGCTTCGGCCCGCTGGTGCAGGCCAACCGCTTCGAGCGGCTGGCGTTCTGGCCCGATACGCGTGGCGTGATGCCCCGCCAGGTGCAGGCGCTGATCGCGGCCCAGGACGACGCGCTGCTCCAGCCCGGCGCGCTGGCCGGACGCAGCGTGGCGGTGCAAGGGCTGCCCGCGCTGGAATATGTGCTCTATGGCGAACCGGATCTGCTCAAGCAGACCGGCGCGCCCGGTTTTGCCTACGCCTGCGGCTATGCCACGGCCATCGCGTCCAACGTGGCGAGCATCTCGCGCGATGTGGGCGAGGCCTGGAGCCCGCAGGGCGCGTTCGGCCGTCAGTTCGCCGCGCCCAAGCCGGGCAACGACCTGTACCGCAGTTCGCAGGAGGTGGCGGCCGAGGCCATGAAGGCCTTGTCGACCGGACTGCAGTTCGCACGCGACGTCAAGATCGAACCGGTGCTGGGCGATTCGCCGCAGGCCGCGCGGCCAAAGCGGGCGGCGTTCTGGCGCAGCAATCTGTCGACCAGCCTCTTGGCCGCCAACGTGGACGCGCTCAAGGCGTTCTATGTGGCTGGCGCGTACCCGTTGCCGGCGGGCGAGGGCTGGATGGATGCGTCGGTGCGGGGCGAGTTGTCCAGCGCGGCGCAGACGCTGCGCGATGTGCCGGTGCCGCTGGATGCGGCGCTGGCCAGTGAAGAGGGACGCCGTCTGCTCATGCTGGCATCGCTGACGCTCAAGAACGCCAAGGCCATCGTTGACGAGAACCTGGCGCCTGCGCTGGGCGTGACCATTGGATTCAATGCGCTCGATGGTGATTGACCGGCGCCGGTTCCTGGCGCTGGCCGCCGCGCTGGGCTTGCCGCCCGCCGCCGCGCGCGCCGCAATGCCAGCCGGTGGCGGGCCGCTGTATCTGACCGCGCGCAAGCGTGGCGGGCGCGACGAGGCCGTGGTGCTGGACGAGACCGGCCGCGACCGCCTGGCCATCCCGATGCCCGCCCGCGGCCACAGTTTTGCGATCGATGGCGCCGCGGGGCGCGCGGTCGTGTTCGGCCGCCAGCCGGGCTTTTTCGCGCTGGGGTTTTCGCTGGCCGGGGGCGAGCCGGTGGCGCTGGCGCTGCCCGACGACCGCCACTTCTTCGGCCACGGCGCGTTCGTGCAAGGCGGGCGGCTTCTGGCCGCCACGGAAAACGACTTCGAGGCCGGGCGCGGCGTGCTGGGTCTGTACGACGCCACGCCGGGCGGCGATTACCGGCGCGTGGGCGAGTTCGACGCCGGCGGCATCGGTCCGCACGAAGTCGTGCTGCTGCCGGACGGCAAGACGCTATGCGTGGCCAATGGCGGCATCCTGACGCATCCGGACTACGGCAAGCTGGAATTGAACCTGGACACCATGCGGCCGTCGCTCGCGTATATCGACGCGGCCACCGGCCAGCTGCTGGAAAAGGTGGAGCTCGCGCCTTCGCTGCATCGGCTGTCGATCCGGCATCTGGCGCTGGCGGCCGATGGCGCGGTGTGGTTCGGTTGCCAGTACATGGGGCCGGCCGCCGACCGGCCCGCGCTGGTTGGACGGCACCGCCGCGGCGCGGCGCTTGAACTGTTCGAAGGACCGCCCGAGACGCTGCGCAACATGCGCAACTACGTCGGCTCCGTCGCGGTCGATGCCGCAGGCGGCATCGTGGCCACGTCCAGCCCGGTTGGCGGGCAGGTAATCTACTGGGATGCCGCCAGCGGCAAATGCCTGGGGACCACCGCGCTTGCCGACGGCTGCGGCGTCGCGCCCGCCGCGCAAGACGGCTTTCTGGTCACGAGCGGTTTGGGCGCGATGATCCGCACCGACGCTCAAGGCAAGGAGAAGCCGGTCCTGCCGCCGTCGCGCGATGTTTCGTGGGACAACCACTTTCGCATCGTGCCTGCGTAACGCGGCTTTGCCTGCCGGCGCCGGAAGACCTATGCTGCAGGTCGGTTCTCTTTACAAAGCCTGACACTCCCGCCAGGCGCCGCGACGCTTTGCGCAAGCCGCTTCTGATACATTCTTCCGTCGATTTTTTTCGCAGGAGGTTCCTCCATGGATGAGGCCGTCAAAGAGTTCTATATCTGGGCCCCGAGGCTGATGGATATGGGCATCAATCTGCTCGTCGCCTTGCTTATTCTGGGCATCGGCTGGTGGGTGTCGTCGTTACTGGGCGGTTGGGTTCGCCGGGCCGCCACGCGGTCGCCCAAGATCGATCCCACGATCGTTCCCATGTTCTCCACGACCGTGATCTGGGCGGTACGCATCTTCACGGTGATCGCGGTGCTGGCGCGCTTTGGCGTGCAGACGGCCAGCCTGATCGCGGTGCTGGGCGCCGCCGGTCTTGCCGTCGGCCTGGCCTTGCAGGGTACGTTGCAGAACATCGCGGCCGGCATCATGCTGCTGATCCTGCGCCCCATCCGCGCCGGCGAATACATCGCCCTCAGTTCGGGCGCCGACGGCACGGTCGAGGAGGTGGGCCTGTTTCTCACGCGTCTCGTGCAGGGCGATGGCATTCATCTCACGCTGCCTAACAGCACGGTTTGGAACGCCACCATCACCAACTACAGCCGCAACAAGACGCGCCGCCTGGATATCCCCGTGCCGGTGCGTTATGGCGACGATCTGGATGCGGTGGTCGCCAAGCTGCAGCAGATCGTGGATGCGCGTCCCGATGCGTTGAAGGATCCGGCGCCGCAGGTCAAGGTGTTCGACTACAAGGAAAACGGCGTCACCGTGAACGTGCGCGTGTGGGCCGAGTCGGGCAAGTACTGGGAATTGCGCTGGAGCCTGTACCAGGAAATCCGCCGCGCCCTCGAAGAGGCCGGCTTCCAGGCCCCGATCCCGCTTCGCGAGATCCAGAACCCCAAAACCGGCGCCGCGGCTTCCTGAACGAGGCGCGCAGGGCGTCAGGCATGAAAATGGGAGCCTCGCGGGGCTCCCATTTTTTTACGTCTCGGCTTCGTGGCTTTTTTCAGTGCATGACAGCGACCCGGCCGATCCCCGGTTCAGGCCGGCATTGCCAGCCGCGCCAGTTCCGTCTTGATCCAGCCTGCGATCTCGCGCTGGCGCTGCGCGGGCATGCGGTCGATGATGGCCGTGACGCTGACCGCCAACAGGGGCGCGCCCTGCGCATCCAGCAGCGCGCAACCCACGCCCAGGGCGCCGCGTACCGCATGGTTGCCCACCACCGAATAGCCGCGCGCGCGGGTGTTTTCGATAAGGCGGAACATCTCTTGCGGCGTCATGCCACCGTACTCGTCCAGCCTGCCTGAGTTGCGCTCGACGATGCCGCGCGCCACGTCGTCGGGCAGGGCGGCCAGCAGCGCCATGCCGCCCGATCCCACGCCCAGCGGCTGGCGCTTGCCCGCGTACGTGGCCAGGATCTGCACGGGATAGCTGCCGATCTCGCGATGCAGGCTGATGGAATCGTCTTCTTCGCGCACCACCAGGAACACGGCGTCGCCGGTGCGGTCGGCCAGGCGGCGCAGCACGGGCAGCAGCTGGCGCACGCGCGGGTCGCGCGAACGCGTGTCCGGGTCCACGGCCAGCTGGGCGCGGTACTTCTTGGTGCCCGTGACCGGCAACACCAGGCCGGCGTCCAGCAGCGCTGCCAGCAACCGATAGATGGTGGGACGCTGAATGCCGGTCAACCGGGCAATGTCGGTCACGCTCAGGCCGTCCGGGCCTTGGTCACGCAGGGCGGCCAGCACGGCCAACCCACGGCGTAGCGTGCGTGGGCCGGCGGACGCGGCATCGCTGTCTTGCATGCAAATCTCTGAAAACTAAGGGTTATCAACGAACGGACGAGGGAAAACCATTGTCCGTAGGGTGGACTCTACCTTGATGCCATCCGCATGTATAGCGCAGAATGCGTTCATCCAATAATTCAAATCGTCCATCTAATGGACAGTACCTGCACGGAGACACTATGACTACAGGTCACAAGCCTGGCATGCGGCGTCTGGCCGCCACCCTTCTGGCCACCGCCGCAAGCGCATTTGCAATGGGTTCCGCCCACGCTGCCTATCCCGACAAGCCCGTCCGTATCGTGGTCGGTTTCTCGGCCGGCGGCACCACCGACGTGATCGCCCGGATCATGGCCAAGGAACTGACCGAGTCCCTCGGCCAGTCGTTCGTCGTTGAAAACAAGCCGGGCGCTGGCAGCAATATCGCCACCGACCAGGTCATGCGCGCCACGCCCGACGGCTACACGCTGCTGTTCGTGGCGGTGACCAGCGCCATCAACCAGACGCTCTACAAGAACGTCTCGTTCGACCTGACGAAGGACTTCGCACCGGTCGCCCTGGGTGCCAAGGTGCCGAACATCCTGGTGGTCAATCCCCAGGTGCCGGTCAAGTCCGTGAAGGAATTGGTCGACTACGCCAAGAAGAACCCGGGCAAGCTGGCTTTCGCCTCGTCCGGCAGCGGCACCTCCATCCACATGGCGGGCGAGCTGTTCAAGATGAAGGCGGGCATCGACGTCCTGCACGTGCCGTACAAGGGCAGCGCCCCGGCCATGACCGACCTGATCGGCGGCCAGGTGCAGTTCATGTTCGACAACATGCCGTCGGCCTGGCCGCACGCCCAGTCGGGCAAGCTGAACGCGCTGGCCGTGACCACCCGTGAGCGCTCCAAGAGCGCGCCGGACCTGCCGACCATGCAGGAATCGGGCTTTGCGGACTTCGACGTGTCGTCCTGGTTCGGCCTGTTGGCCCCGGCCGGCACGCCGCCGGAAGTGATCAACAAGCTCAACGCCGCCATGCAGCAGGCGCTGGACAAGCCCTCTGTGCAGACCAGCTTTGAAAAGCTGGGCGCCGTGGGCGTGAAGACCACGCCGGCCGAATTCGGCCAGTTCATCAAGTCGGAAGTCGACGGCTGGGCCCCCGTGGTCAAGGCCTCGGGCGCCAAGGTGGACTGATCGGCATGACCGCCGGCGATCTGCCGGCGGACGGGCCAAACAAGAAGGGACGGGCAAATGCCCGTCCCTTTTTTATTCGTGCATTCGGCAGTGCCGTTGCCGGCCTGCCGGTCTGGGCGGCTATTTTTTCTTGACCGCGTTCAGCATCGCCGTGCAGACGCCACGCATCATGTCCACCTCGTCGCGGGTGAGCGACAGGCGCGAATACAGATGGCGCATGCGCGGCATCAGCTTCTTGGGATGGGCGGGGTCCAGGAATTGCACGCCGACCAGCGCTTCTTCCCAGTGGGCAAGAAAGGCCTGGACCGCCTCGCTGGAGGCCGGGGCCGCGCCGCGCGCGGGCTCCTGGGCGGTGGAACGGGGCAGCAGCTCGGCCCCCTGGTCCACCAGCAGGGCGTAACGCAGCTCCCAGGCGGCCAATTGCAGCGCCTGGGCAACGTTCAGCGAGCTGTACTCGGGATTGGCCGGGATATGGCAGATACGGTGGCACAGCGCGATCTGCGCGTTCGTCAGGCCGGCGCGCTCGGTGCCCAGCACCACGGCGGCCACGCCCTCGGCCGTGTCCGCCAGATGCGCGCAGGCCAGGTCGGCCGCCTGCCGGATGTCGCAAGGCGGAGGGCCCAGGTCCCGGACCCGGGCAGTCAGCGCAAACGCCAGCGTGACGGGCGCCAGGGCTTCTTCCAGCGTCGGATAGATGCGGGCGTTTTCAAGCACGTCCAGCGCGCCGCTGGCCAGCGCCACGGCCTCCGGCTGACTTGTTACATCCGGGAATTTGGGGTCCACCAGGACCAGTTCCGAGAAGCCCATCGTCTTGATTGCGCGGGCCGCGGAACCGACGTTTCCGGGGTGGCTGGGGTTCACCATTACGAAGCGAACACGTGAAAATGCTTGAGTCATTTAAAATGGCACGTTTGGCTTCGTGCCTTCCTGGTTTTTTGGGTCGATTTCCCCGTGGGGGCGACGGCGCGGCGGGGGGCGGCAAGCGGCCTATCATCAAGCCAACTCATCGCATACGTACGGAATTTTATGCACCCGATGCTCAACATCGCCATCAAGGCGGCCCGGCGTGCCGGCACCATTATCAACCGTGCCAGCATGGATTTGGAACGACTCAGCGTGGCTCGCAAGGGTCCGCGCGATTATGTCACGGAAGTCGATCGGGCCGCCGAAGAGTCCATCGTCGAAACGCTGCACGCGGCCTATCCGGACCACGCCGTTCTGGGCGAGGAGTTCGGACTGCAGGGTCCTGACCAGGCGGAATTCCAATGGATCATCGATCCGCTGGACGGCACCACGAACTTCATCCACGGCCTGCCCAACTACGCCGTGTCGATCGCGCTGACGCAGCGCGGCCAAGTCACGCAGGCGGTCATCTATGATCCGTCGCGCAACGAACTCTTCACGGCCAGCCGCGGCAGCGGCACGTTCCTGAACGATCGCCGCGTGCGCGTCTCGGGTCGTACTCGTTACCACGATGCGCTCTTGGGCGCGCACTGGCCCAACGCGGGCGACCCCGAACAGGGCTCGCAGCGTTTCCGCCAGATGGCCGAGGGCGCCACCGGCGTGCGCCGCCTGGGTTCCACCGTGCTGGATCTGGCCTACGTGGCCACCGGCCGCCTGGACGGGTTCTGCGGCGTGGGGCTCAAGCCCTGGGATCTGGCCGCGGGCAGCCTGATGGTCCTGGAAGCCGGCGGCCTGGTCGCCGATTTCGACGGCGAACAAGGCTGGATGGACAGCGGCAACGTGCTGGCCGCCAGCCCCAAGATCTTCACGCAGATGCTTGCCACGCTGAACCCGCCGTCTGCCGCCTGATCGGCGCGGCGCAATGAAAAACCGGCCCTCGTGGCCGGTTTTCTTTTATCAGACGGGTGGATCAGGCGTCGCCGTTCTGCGTAATCAATTGCCCGTCGGGCAGCACCATCCACGCTTGCACACCCAGGCGGCGCACCAGCTGCGCGGTGCGGTCCAGCGGCATGTTCGAGAACGCGGTCGACAACGCATCGGCCGCGGTTGCCGTGGACGCCATGACCGACACGCTGCGGTACAGCGGCCGCGCCTGGCCGCTGTGCGGATCGAAGAGATGCGAATACCGCCCCTCGGCGTCGAACGGCGTGCCGTAGCCGCCGGACGTGGCAAGCGCCTGATTGCTGATCTGCACCTGCGTCAGGATCTGTTCCGGGGACAGCGGGTCGGCCAGCCCGACGCGCCAGCCCGCTGCGCCGGCCGATTCATCCAGCCCGCGGATTTCGCCCATATCGACCAGCGCGCGCTCCAGCCCGGCATGGCGAAGCAGGTCCGTCACGCGGTCCGTGATGTAGCCCTGGGCGATGCCGTTCAGCGTAAGCGCCATGCCTGGTTGCAGGCGGATGCGTTGCGGGTCGACCTCAATGCCTTGGTAAGACACGCGCTGCAGGGCCGCCGCGATGTCGGCCTGCGCCGGCCCGGCCGCCGATGCCCCCGGCTGCGCGAAGTGATCGGCGTACACACGCCACAACGGCTGCACGGAGGGATCGAAGAGGCCGCCGGTCAGTTCGGCGTAGTGCCGGCTTTCGCTCAGCAGCCGGACAAGATCGGATGGCGGATCGGCCAGATACCCCTGGCGGTTCAGGACCGACAGCGCACTGTCGTCGCGGTACAGGCTGAATACGCCTTCCAGCCGCCGAAGTTCTTGCAGCGCCTGTTCGATCAGCCGTTCGGCCGCCTGGCGGTCGGGATGGTACAGCCGCAGTTCCGCATCGGCGCCCAGCGCCACGCCTTGCCAGCGCGTGGGTGCGATGGCCGCTTGCGCGCGGCGCCATAAGCTGGGGGCGAGGGCCAGCGCGGATGACGCGGCGACGATACCGAGGAAGCGGCGGCGGGTGGGACGGTTCATGGCGTTATCTACTGAAAGGGCGCGAGGGGCAGGGAGGCTTCGAGGCAGGGCGGCGGCCGATCGCTATTGGGCAAACACGTAGTCCTCGGGCACGTCGGCAAAGCGCACGACGCGGCCGCCGTGGGCCTGGGCGAAGGCAATCGCCCGGGCTTGATCCGAAAACGGCATGGCGTCTTCGGCGCCCATGCCGCCAAGGAAGCTGGAACCGATGACATAGAACGCCTCGCGGGCGTCCACCCAGGCTTTCGGGTCGGCCGCGCCATCGGGCCCCGCGGCCGCCATGTCGTTGACGTAGAGGGCGGCAAGCCCCTTGGGTTCCTCGGGCAGCCGGGTGTAGGCAAAGACCTGTTTGATCGAAGAGAACCACACGGGCGCCGCGCGGCCCTTCACGAATATCTGACCCTTCGGCCCGGCGTGGTCCTTGAGCATCATCCCGCAGTAGTGGCCGACGGCGTCGGCGGTCACCGCCTGGGGCGCGGGCGGCGGCGCGGCGGGTTCGTCGCCGCCGCAGGCAGACAGCGCCAGCATGATGGCCGAGAAGGCCGTTATTGCGGCCCAACGTTGCAGCGTCATAGCTGTTTCCTCCGGAAGCAGAAGGCGGCCAGAAGGAACGGCACCGCGATCCACAGCAATTGCGCCGCCACCAGCAGCGGCACGGGCATCTGGGCCTGGTCGCTGACGCCCGCCATGCCCGCGTACATGGAGATGTTCTCGAAGCCCGTCAGGTTCAGCAGGCGGTACACGTCGGACGGGTTGGCCAGCAGCAGCGCATTCAGCATGCCCGGCGTGACGTGACGGCCTTGGTCCGCCGCCAGCACGCCCAGCAGGCCCATGTCGTAGATGACGACAAAGAACAGCCACACGCCCAGCGCGATGCCCGCCGCCGTCGCGCGTTCTCGCACCAGCGTGCTGATGAGGTAGCCCATCGCCAGAAAGCTCGCGCCCAGCAGCACGCTGGCCCCGATCAGCATGGCAAAGGGCCGCCACGCGCCGGCATCCATGCCGCCATAGACCCATTGCAGCGCCAGTCCCGCCGACCCGTAGCCCGCGCCGGTGGCAATGGCCAGGATGGCCAGGTGGCCGATGAACTTGCCCATGATGACCTGCCATCGCGACACCGGATAGCTGAGCAGCAGGGCCATGGTGCCGCGGTCGACCTCGCCGACGATCGCGTCATAGGCCAGCAGCATGGCGATGAGCGGCACCAGGAAGATGGAAAGACTGGACAGGCTGACCACCGTCACGGTCAGGGGATCGACCTTGACTGCGCCAGTGGGAGCGCTGCCCAAGAGGCCCAGCGCCAGCGCCAACGCGGCCAGGAGGACAGAGGTGGCAAGGACCCAGCGGTTGCGCAGGCCGTCGCGGATTTCCTTGCCGATGATTGTGCTTACGGCGTTCATGCGTCTTCCCGTTCAAGCAGGTGGGCGTAGATGTCGTCCAGCCCGGGAACCTGGATGTCCAGGCCGCCGATGGGCGCCCGGATGGCGCCGATGCTGCGGATGGCCTCGACTTTGTCCGATTCGTGGCACAGCCGCTCATAGCGGCCGGCCTCGATCTGCCGCCAGGCCGAGGAGGGCGGCGGGGCGGCCGCATCGTCCGGCCCAAGCGTCACGCTGATGCGGATCGGCAGGCCGGTATCGCGGCGCAACGCGGACATGCCGCCGTCGGCGATCTTCACGCCCGCCTTCATGACGACGATGCGGTCGGCATGGCCAGCCAGTTCCGACAAGGCGTGCGTGCTGAGCAGGATGGTCGCGCCGCTGGCGCGCAATTCATGCACGATCTCGTAGAACTTGAGCCGCGACGCGGGGTCCAGACCGGTGGTGGGCTCGTCGAACAGCAGGATGCGCGGTTCGCCCAGCAGCGCCTGCGCCAGCGCCAGCCGTTGGCGCATGCCTTTGGAATAGCCGCCCACGCGGCGGTGCGCCGCGCCGGAAATGCCCACCTTTTCAAGCAGTTCCGCGTTGCGCTTCAGTGGTTGGCGCTTCAAGCGCGCATAGAACGCCAGGGTTTCGGCGCCCGTCATCGCGGGATGCAGCGCCACGGTTTCAGGCAGGTAGCCGATCCGGTCCCGCAGGCGCGCGGCAGCCGGGCTGTGCGCGTCCTGGCCAAACAGCGTGACGCGCCCGTGCGTGGGGCGGATCAGTCCCAGGATCAGCTTGATCAGCGTGCTTTTGCCCGCGCCGTTGTGACCGGCCAGCGCCACGCATTCGCCTTCGCGCAGGTCCAGGTCCAGGACGCTGATGGCCCGGTGGTCGCCATAGTGTTTGCTGACGCCCGAAAGCGTCACCAGTGGATTGCTCATTGGATGTCCTCGGCGCGTTTCGCGCCGGTTTTTGCGCCGCGCGGCCTGGCGGGCTTCATCAGCGGAGCGCTGTCGATCACGCCGCCCGGCAGGATCGCGGGGAACTGCGATTGCGCCCAGCGCACCACCGAGATGGCGGGGCTGTTGAGCAGGATGCGCGCAGCCGGGGCGCGCCACAGCAGCTGGTCCACCACGTCGTTGGGGCGGTAGGCCGTGTCGGCGATGCCGTCGCCGTCCAGGTCAAAGGCGGTGTTGTCGCTCCAGTAGTTGCCGCGGCCGCCGTCCGACCATTCCATCACCCGCGTGCCCACGTACTTGACCTGGTTGCGGTTGTTGATGAAGGCGTTGCCCGAGATGCGGTTGCCTTCGGAGCCCGCGGTGAAATGGATGCCGATGCCGCAGTTGGAAAAATGGTTGTCCGCAAAGCGGTTCTTGTTGGCGTTGTAGATGAACACGCACTTGGCCGCGCCATCGACGGTGTTGCCCGAGATGTCCGAGTCGTTGGCGTAGTTCATCATCAGGCCCTGCTCGACGTTGTTCACGGCCTCGTTGCCGGTGACAACCAGGCGGTGCGAATACATGATGGCAAAGCCGATGTCGTTGCCGGTGGACACGTTGCCGCTGATCTCGCTGTCGTTCGTGTACATGTAGTGCACGCCGTAGCGCAGGTCGTGGAAGCGGTTGCCGGTGAAGCGGTTCTGCTTGCTGGTGTTCACGAAGATGCCGTCGCGGCCGGCGGAAATGTCGTTGTCCACCACCGCGCTGCCGGGCGTGTTCCACAGGGACACCCCATTGCCGCGCTCGGCCACGCGCAGCTCCTGGTTGCCCACGATGCGGTTGCCCCGCACCATCGCATCTTGCGGACCCCACACATACACGCCGAACAGGTTGTCCAGAATGTCGTTGTGTTCCACCACGGCGCGATGTGCGGTGCGGTCCAGGAAAATGCCCGCGTCCATGGCGGGCAGATCCAGCCCCGAGCGCGTGACGGTCAGATTGCGCAGCGATACGTCCGCGGCCTTGACCCACAGCGTGCGTCCTTGGCGCGTGCCGGCGATGATGGCGGATCGGTCCTGCGGTCCTTCAAGGGTGAGCGGCTTGTCGATGACGACGGCGCCCGCGTAGGACCCCGGCGCCAGACGCAGCGTGTCGCCCGGTTGCGCCGCGGCGACCGCCTGCGCCAGGTCCGCGCCCGCCGCCACGTCCAGTGTTGCGGCCGCGGCGGCCCCGTGCAGGGCCGGGCAGAAGCCGGCCAGCAAGAAGCCGGCCGCGGCCCATGCCGCGAGTCGCAAGGTTGCGATGGCAGCCATGGATCGTTACGCGGACTTCTTGGGGTGCACGATCATCTGGCCGGACATTTCCATGTGCAGCGCGTGGCAGAACCACTGGCAGTAGTACCAGTAGATGCCCGGGCGGTCTGCCTTGAACGTCACGGACGACGTGGCCTGGGGTCCGATTTCCATTGCGATGCCGTGGCCTTCCAGCGTGAAGCCGTGGGTCAGGTCTTCGATCACTTCCATGTTGGTCACGAACACCGTGACTTCGTCGCCCTGGTTGACCTCGAACTGCTTCAGGCTGAACATGGGCGCGACCGCCATCATGTACACGCGCACCTTGTTGCCGTCGCGCACCACCTTGGCGGCGTCCTCCAGCGACACGCCGTCCTTCTTGGCGATCTGGCGGGCGTCTTCCCACATGGGGTCGTCGCGCTTCCAGACGCTGATCGGGTTGATCTTGGAGCGGTGCACCAGGCACATGTCGTGCGGCTCGGCAAAGCTGGGGCCGTCATGCACAAGCTTCATTTCGTCGCCGGAAATGTCGATGAGCTGGTCGTTCTCGGGCTTGAGCGGGCCCACATTCAGGAACCGGTCCTTGGAGAACTTGTTCAGCGACACCAGCCACTTGCCGTCGGCTTCCTTGGTTTCGCCCATGGTCGAGTGGTTGTGGCCGGGCTGGTAGTGCACGTCCAGCTTCTGGATGATCGGGTCGACCTTTTCGCCCTTGTAGGCGCGCTTGGCCTTGTCGATGTTCCACTTGACCATCTGGCTGTCGATGAACAGCGTGGTGTAGGCGTTGCCGCGGCCGTCGAACGCGGTGTGCAGCGGGCCCAGGCCAAGCTGCGGTTCGGCCACGACGCAGTCGCGCGGCTTGATCTTGTCGGCGAACAGATCGTCCAGCTTGCGCACGTCGATCACCGTCACGGTGGGCGACAGCTTGCCGTTCAGCATGAGGTGGATGCCGTCGGGCGCGGCGTTGCAGCCGTGGGGCGAGTTGGGCACCGGGATGTAGCGCGTGTACTTGGAACCGTGCCGGCCATCGACTACCGGCACGCCGCCCATCGTCTTGAAGTCGCCGTCCTTGACGGCCTGCTCGATGCGCTTGATGTTGAAGACCACGACCCAGTCCTGCTCGTTGGCCGACATCTCTTCGACGGTGACGCCTTTCTCGGAGTTGTAGCAGGTGGCAAACGAGTACTTGCCCTGGTAGTCGGCATCGCCGTTATCCAGGTTGCCGTCGACCAGCACCTGCCACGCCACCTTCATCGTGTCGCCGTCCAGCGCCGTGTAGACGGAGAAGAAGTTCTTCTTCGGGTCGTCCAGCACCTTGCCGTCGTTGGGCAGGGGAATGATGTGCTCGCCGTTGGCAAACACATAACCGGTGCGCGGATAGCGCTGCGGACGCAGGCCGTGCACGCCCGACACGTTGGGCAGCTCGGTGATCTTGTCGGTCTTCATCACGTCAAGGCGGATGCGCGCGACGCGGTTGTTGGCCTTGTCGTTGATGAAGAGGTAGCGGCCGTCGTAGGTCTGGTCGGTGAACGACAGGTGGGGGTGGTGGGCGTCGCCGTTGGGGAACACGCCGCCCTTGTCCTTCAGGAACTCGCGGGTTTCGGGCGTGAGGCCGTCGGTCAGGATCTTGCGGCTTTCGTTGGTGCGGCCCCAGCCCGTGGCGCTGCATTGATTGAAGACGGGGATGCGCACCAGTTCGCGCATCGACGGCAGGCCCAGCACGCGGACTTCGCCCGACTGGCCGCTGGAGTTGAACGCGTAGTATTCGTCCAGTTCACCCGGCGCGACGTGCCCGAGCACGCCGCCGTTGCCGGACTTGGCGTCCTTGCCGTGCGCGGTGGACATCTGCGCCCCGGCAACGAGGCCGGCCGCGCCGGTGATGGCTGCGGTGCCCAGGAAGCTGCGGCGGGTAAGGCCGGCTTTTTCGGGGGTCTTGTCGGACATGGATAACTCCTAGGTAGTGGCGGCGCGGTGCGCCGCGGTACGAAAATCGTGTTTCACGATTCCGGGTTGGGGCGATTCGCCGGGGTGGGGCTGGGCATGCGGTGCAGAACGACTTCGTGCACCGCCGGCTCCGGGGGCGGCGCCGGGCGCCGTTCGCGCTTGGCCTGCTTCTGGATCAGGTGAGGGCACTTCTGCTTGTGGTGGTACAGCATCTGGCAATGCAGGCACTGGATGCACTCGTTCGGGTTGATTTCGCCGGAGGGGTCGATGGCCTGGACGGGGCATTCGATGTTGCAGCGCTGACAGGGGTTGCCGCAGTCGCGGTAGCGCTTGAGCCAGTTGAAGATGCGCAGCCGGGCGGGGATGGCCAGGGCGGCGCCCAGCGGGCACAGGTAGCGGCAGAAGAAGCGCTCGATGAACAGGCCCGCCACAAGCAGCGCCACGGCGAACAGCACGAAGGGCCAGTGACGCACGAAGTGCAGGATGATCGCGGTCTTGAAGGGCTCGACTTCGGCGAGCTGCTCGGCGACCGCCAGGTCATACAGCGAGAAGCCGAAAAGCAGCAGGAAGATCACGTACTTGAACGTGGACAGCCGCTGCGCCACACCGTGGCGGATCTTCAGCTGACGCACGCCCAGCCGCCGCGCGATGCGGTTGGTCAGTTCCTGCAGCGCGCCGAACGGGCACAGCCAGCCGCAGAACGCGCCGCGGTTCCAGAACACCATGGAAATGGCGGTGGCGCACCACAGGATGAACACCAGCGGGTCCATCAGGAAGTATTCCCAGCGGAAATCGGTGCGCAGGGCAGAGAAGAACGTCAGCACGTTCACGATAGACAGCTGCGCCTGGCCGTACCAGCCGATCCAGAACAGTGCGAAGGCAAGGAACGCCAGGCGCAGGCGGTCATGCAGCAGCGGGCGCGACGTGAGCTGGTCCTGGAAGAAGAAAATGCCGACGAGCACCGTCAGGGCGACGGTCAGGATGGCGATCTGGCCGGCCTTGCCCTGCCAGATCTGCTTCCACAGCGCGGGCGCGGAATCGGCCTCGGGCGCGGTCGCGGGCGAAGCTTGCGCCGGGCTGGGCGCGGAGGCGGCCGGGGGCGCGACGGAGCGGGTGTAGGCCTGGGGCAGTTCGTAGGGCAGATCGAACGTGACAAATGCCTTGTCCGACACGCTGAGCACGCGCTGCACCATCAGTTGCAGGCGCCACGGCTTGACCGGGTCGAGGGACGCGTCTTCAGGCACCACAAAGAGGGCGACTTCGCGCAGCGCCGGCGCGCCCTTGGCGTTGACGTCGGCCAGACGCTGGTGGTTGCGGTCGCGAAAGCGGAAGGCGCTTTCGTCCTGGATGACCTCGATGCGGTCGAAGATGCCGCCGCGCACGTAGCCCGATCCCTTGAAGGAATACAGGCCGTTGCCCGCCACCAGCACGGCCTGCTGGCCGGGCTTCAAGCGCTCTTTCAGGCGCTGCCAGCCGATGTCGCCCAGCAGGCTGCGGCCGATGGACGGCGCGCTGACCAGCGCCGCATACAGATCGATGAAGGTGTCGTCGGGGCCGCCTTCGCCGTGTTCGGCGGCGTCTTTGCGGCCGGATCGCAGGAACGCCTGATTGACGTCGTCGGGCGTCAGGCGCAGGTTCTTCACGGCGCCCGCGTCGAGCAGTTCCTGCCAGCTCTGCACCGTGTCCTTGTCCTCGTCCAGGACGCGCGTGGCGGCCGGTTGCGCCGCCGGGCGCGCCGCGCCGGACTTGTCGATGCCGTGCGCGCGCGCCACCGCGATGGCCGATCGGGTGATCGTGTCGCCGATCACCATCAGTGTGACGGTGGCGCCGCTGACGATGTCCACGGGCGGCGGCGCGCCGTGGCGGGGCGGGGACTCGACGAAGTTCAGGCCGACGTAGCCCTGGATGAAGTGGTCGACCTTGGACTGGGGAATGCCGATCAGCACGATGGGCTCGTGGTGCTCGACGAGCTTTGCGCCCATGATGCGGCCGTTGTCCGAAAGTCCCACCAGCACGTCGATCGGCTTGCTGGAGTATCCGCGGGTGTTGACCACGTCGGTGGTGAGATAGACCAGACCCAGTTGTTTGCCGCCCGCATAGACGCGGGCGACGGCGGGCTTGCCTTCGACGGGCCCGGTGCGGTCGGCGCCGGGAAAGATATCGGTGATGGGCGTGGCGGCCAGGAAGTCAGGCAGGCGTTGCGCCTGCGCCGCTGGCGCCAGGAACAGACAGGAAAGCCAAAATGCAATTAACGCGGCTTGAACGTATCGTGCGACCCGGTGGTGAACTTCGGTACTGCCGCGCATGCTGAACTCTATTCGTCGTGTTTGCTTACAGGCATCCTACGAACATGCACCCGGCGGCGGATTGCGGTTTGTCAATTTGGCCTTTTGAATGCTTAATAGCCCTACGAAATGTAGGGGAAGTTCCTTAGTTTTGGGGGGTATGCGGGGTAGGGCTTGATGGATGTCAAGCGATCGATGGGAAGGCGGTCCTACACTGGTCCGCGGCGGCAACGGCGTCTGCATATGGCTGGCGTACGTGCATCGACCGCTGTGTCATCGGAGAATTTCATGCTGGCAAAAGCCACCCTCGCCATCCTTCTTTCCGCCACCAGCCTGCCCGTGCTGGCCGCGCAATGTGAAGCCACCGTCGAAAGCAACGACGCCATGCAGTTCAACGTCAAGGAAATCGTCGTCGACAAGAGCTGCAAGGAATTCACGGTCACCCTCAAGCACGTCGGCAAGATGGCCAAGGTCGCCATGGGCCACAACTGGGTGCTCACCAAGGAAGCCGACAAGCAGGGCGTCGCCACCGACGGCATGGGCGCCGGCCTCGCACAGGATTACGTCAAGGCGGGCGACACCCGCGTCATCGCCCACACCAAGGTCATCGGCGGCGGCGAATCCGACTCCGTCAAGATCGATGTCTCCAAGCTCGCCGCGGGCGAAAACTTCGCATTCTTCTGCTCCTTCCCCGGCCACTGGGCCATGATGAAGGGCACGCTGAAAGTCGGCGGCTGATACGCCGACGGGTCTGTTGAGACAAGCAAGAGCCGGCCGGGGGGCCGGCTTTTTCATTGCCGGGCCGCCCCAAAATGAAAAACGCCCCCTCGGGGGGGCAGCGCCGCCGCGCCGGTCGCGCAGGCCTGCTTACCCGCTCCGTTCAGGCGCTTGCAAGCCTTAGTCCTTTCGGGCCAAAGCCTCTGTCCATCAGGCTTACGGAGGGGATACGTCACCGGCATGTCACGGATTTTCCATGTACGATTACCGGTCGTGTAACTTCTGGAGCTCCTGATGGAGTGGCTGCTGGACCCCGCTGCGTGGGTCGGCTTGCTTACCCTGGTCGTCCTAGAGATCGTCCTGGGCATTGATAACCTGATTTTCATCGCCATCCTGGCGGACAAGCTGCCGCCCGCGCAGCGCGATCGCGCACGCATCATGGGCCTGAGCCTCGCGCTGATCATGCGCCTGGGCCTGCTGTCCGTCATGTCCTGGCTGGTCACCCTGACCACCCCGCTGTTCAATATTGGTCCCCTGTCGCCCTCGGGGCGCGACCTGATCCTGATGGTGGGCGGCCTGTTCCTGTTGTTCAAAGGCACCATGGAACTGCACGAGCGCCTGGAAGGCAGCGGGCACGCTGGCGCTTCCGGCCCGCGCGTCTATGCCAGCTTCTGGGTGATCGTCACGCAGATCGTGGTGCTGGATGCGGTGTTCTCGCTGGACTCGGTCATTACCGCCGTCGGCATGGTGGATCACCTGGCCATCATGATGATCGCGGTCATCATCGCCATCGGCATCATGCTGATCGCGTCCAAGCCGCTGACGCGCTTTGTCAACGCCCACCCCACGGTGGTGGTGCTGTGCCTGGGCTTTTTGCTGATGATCGGCTTTTCGCTCCTGGCCGAAGCCTTCGGCTTCAAGGTGCCCAAGGGGTATTTGTACGCGGCCATCGGCTTTTCGGTCGCCATCGAGGCGCTGAACCAGGTCGCCCGCCGCAATCTGCTCAAGCTGGATGCGCGTCGTCCGATGCGCGAACGCACGGCGTCGGCCGTGCTGCGCATGCTGGGCAAGCGGCCGCCCGCCAGCGACGAACCCGATCTGCCGCACGCCGACGGCCCGTCCGTCCAGGCGTTCGGGGTCGAGGAACGCAACATGGTCAGCGGGGTACTGACCCTGGCCGAGCGCTCCATCCGGTCCATCATGACGCCGCGCACCGACGTGTCCTGGATCAACATCGACGACGATCCCGAGAACATCCGCCGCCAGCTCACCGAGGCGCCCCACAGCTTTTTCCCGGTGTGCCGCGGCTCGTTCGACGAAGTGCTGGGCATCGGCCGCGCCAAGGACCTGATCGCCGACCTGATCACCGAGGGCAGAGTGCGCCGCAACCGCCTGCGCGATCCCATCATCGTGCACGAGTCGATCGGCATCCTGCGTCTCATGGACACCCTCAAGCGCTCGCGCGGCCAGCTCGTGCTGGTGGCCGACGAATTCGGCGCCATCGAAGGCCTGGTGACGCCCATCGACGTCTTCGAGGCCATTGCCGGCGAATTCCCCGACGAGGACGAACTGCCCGACATCGTGGCGGATGGCGAAAACACCTGGAAGATCGATGGGGCGGCCGACCTGCACCACGTCGAACAGGTGCTGGAAACCGAAGGCCTGGTCGACGACGCCCAGGACTTCTCCACGCTTGCGGGCTATCTGCTCTCGCGCTTCGGACATCTGCCCAAGCCGGGCGACGTCTGCGAATACCAGATTCACCACCAGCATTTCCGTTTCGAAGTCCTGGAAATGGACGGCCGCCGCATCGCGCTCGTGCGCGTCGAAAAGCGCCCGCAAGAGCATTTCCCTGACGAATCCTCCCTAGCCAACGACTAACAGAAAGAGACCCCAGCCCGTGACCGAGAACACGCTCTATCTGATCAAAGCATTCATCCTGGGCATCCTTGAAGGCCTGACGGAATTCATTCCCGTGTCCAGCACGGGCCACCTCATCCTGGTCGGCGACTGGCTGAATTTCGATTCGGGCGACGGCAAGGTGTTCGAGGTGGTCATCCAGCTGGGATCCATCCTTGCCGTGATGTGGGTCTTCCGGGCCCGACTGCTCCAGCTCATTCGCGGCACGCTGACCGGCGTGCCCAGCGAGGTGGCCTTCACCCGCAACCTGATCCTGGCCTTCCTGCCCGCTGCGGTGATCGGCGCGATCTTCATCAAGACCATCAAATCGGTGTTCTACCACCCGGCAGTGGTGGTGGTGACGCTGGTGCTGGGCGGGCTGATCATGCTGTACGTCGAACGCCGCACGCGCCACACGCCAGGCGACGCGCCGGGCGCAGCGGACGACACCGCGTCCGACGAACGCGCATCGGCCCACACGCTGGAGCAGATCACCTGGAAGCAGGCGCTGGGCGTGGGCGTGGCCCAGTGCTTCGCCATGATTCCCGGCACCTCGCGCTCGGGCGCCACCATCATCGGCGGCATGATCGCGGGCATCCAGCGCAAGACGGCCACCGAGTTCTCGTTCTTCCTGGCCATGCCGACCATGCTGGGCGCGGCGGCCTACGACATGTACAAGAACTTCGGCCTGCTGACCCAGCATGACCTGTCCGGCATCGCCGTGGGCTTCGTCGCCGCATTCCTGAGCGCCATGGTGGTGGTGCGCGCCGTGCTGCGCTTCGTGGCCAACCACACGTACCGTGTCTTTGCGTGGTACCGGATCATCTTCGGTGGCGTCGTGGCCGCCTGGATCTTCACACGCTGATGCCTTCCCGCCACGGCGGGGCGCAGAAAACACAAGGGCCGCTTTTTCAAGCGGCCCTTGTGATTGACTTGCGCGGTACGGCAGCGGCTACGCTTCTGTTTCCAGATCGTAGAACTGCAATCCGTCTCGGTCGATGACCAGCCAGCCGCCGCGCGGGGGCGACACGTGGTCGCAGTCCCAGTCGGGCAGCACCCAGCGTTCGCGTTTTTCGCCGTCGACCTCCAGCACGTGGCGCGCGGGGCGATGCGTGTGGCCATGCACCAGCACGCGCACGCCCGATTCGCGGAAGATCGATTCGATGGCGCCCGCGTTGACGTCCATGATCTCCATGGACTTCGTCTGGTTGGCCGCCTGGCTTTCGCCGCGCGCCTGCTGCGCCATGGCCAGCCGCTCGGGGATGGTCTTGGCCAAAAATTCGGCCTGCCATTGCGGATTGCGGACCATCTGGCGGAACTGCTGATAGGCGGCGTCGTCCGTACAGAATTCGTCGCCGTGCGTCAGCAGGATCGAGCCGAAATCGGTTTCCAGCAGCGCCGGCTCGGGCAGCAGTTGCGCGCCCACGGCCTTTGCCAGTTCGTCGCCGATCAGGAAATCGCGGTTGCCGCGTCCCAGCCAGACCGGGATGCGGGCTGCCGTGGTCTTCAACGCCGCCAGCACCGTGGCAAGCCACGGCGGGGCGGCGCGGATCACGTCGTCGCCGATCCAGGCGTCGAAGATGTCGCCGGGCAGCAGCAGGGCTGCCGCCTCTTCTTGCGCAACCTGCAGAAAGGCCAGGAAAGCCTCCGAGGTGGCCGGCGTGGCCGGCCCCAGGTGCAGGTCCGATGCCAGCCAGACCGGGCCGGGCAGCGTGATCTTATTCAAGAACTTCGGCCTTCTCGATGATGACGTCTTCGTTCGGTACGTTCTGGTGGAAGCCCTTGTTGCCGGTCTTCACGCCCTTGATCTTGTCGACCACGTCCTGGCCTTCGGTGACGGCGCCGAACACGGCATAGCCCCAGCCGTTCGGCGTGGGCGACGTGAAGTTCAGGAAGTCGTTGTTGGACACGTTGATGAAGAACTGGGCGGTGGCCGAGTGCGGGTCGCTGGTGCGGGCCATGGCCAGGGTGTACTTGTCGTTCTTCAGGCCGTTGTTGGCCTCGTTTTCGATCGGGGCGTGGGTTTGCTTTTGCTTCATGCCGGGCTCGAAGCCGCCGCCCTGGATCATGAAGCCGTCGATCACGCGATGGAACACCGTGCCGTTGTAGAAGCCTTCCTTGACGTAGGTCAGGAAGTTTTCGACGGACTTGGGCGCCTTGGCGGCGTCCAGGGTGATGACCATGTCGCCTTGGTTCGTTTGAAGCTTGACGCGGGGATTGGTGCTCATGGTTTTGGTGCCTTCGGAGGTGGAGGGGGAAGAAGAGGCTGCCGGGGCGGCGCTGACCAGCGCCGGTGCGAATGCAGCCAGCGCGAACGAGCACGCCGTCAGGCGCAGCAGGTGTAGAGGGGAGTAACGGGACATCATTTGCCTTGTTTATCCTTCAACATTGTTTCAACTTCGCGGACCTTTTCGCGCATGCCGGGCACGCCGTCGCCGGCGGCTTCCTTGTAGGTGCGCAGGGCCTGCAGCAACTGCAGGTCGCCCAGGTTGGCGCGGGCTGCCGCGTAGTTCGGGTCGGCGCGCAGGGCCATCTGCAAGGCATCCTGCGCCCGGTCGAGTTCACCGCGGCTTGCATATAGAGCCGCCAGGTTGTTCCAGGGTTCCGGCAATTCGGGGAACCGCGTCGTCATGTCGTTGTAGATGTCGATGGCTTCGTTCGTGCGCTTGAGCGCCGCCAGGGCGCGCGCATGCTGGAACATGAGCTGGACATCGGTGCCGCGCTGGTCCTTGATCTCGGCCTCGCGCTTTTCGATCATCGCCAGCGCCTTCTCGTTATCGCCGCGGTTCAAGAGAAGCTCGATGTGCGTCGTGATCTGGGAGGCGGACGGGGTCAGGCGCGTATCCACGCTGGGCTTGGCGGCCTCCAGCAGCTTGGCCAGGGCGTCCCAGCCGCCTTCGGGCGGGATGGGGTCCAGGGTGGTGCGAGTGGCGTTGGGGTTTTCGCCCGCGCCACCGCTCATCGACTGGGCGATGGCGACGCCCGCGGGCGAGCTGGCCAGGGCCAGGGCGAGCAGGGCAACGCAAAAACGCGGCTTGATAGTCACGTGTGGGTTCCGTTAAAAGTCTTGGCCGGCCGGCGCTTACGCGCTCGACCGGGCCGCTTGCTATACTTGACGACCACCATTTTAGCCCCGGTTGGGTTTTGGCTCGACCATCGCGTTCAGGGCAGGAAGGGAAAGCAGGTCGCGAAGTCATTCTTTTTACGCGAACCCGCCTGCCAAAGTGCAACGGGACGACCCTGAACAAAGTGCAATGGGACGACCCTGAAAAAGGGAAGCCCCCTGCAAACGGGTCGGCACTGTAAATGGGGCGGCACGCGTCGGCGGATCTTCCGCCGATTGCAATTTTCCGAACCGCCACGGAACACTAATCGAAGCCTATCGCGCCATGCTGCAAATCTACAACACGTTATCGCGTACCAAAGAACCGTTCAAACCGGCCCAGGCCGGCCAGGTGCGCATGTACGTGTGTGGCATGACCGTCTACGACTTCTGCCATCTGGGCCACGCCCGCATGCTGGTGTCGTTCGACGTCGTGCAGCGCTGGCTGCGCGCCAGCGGTCTGGCTGTCGACTACGTGCGCAACATCACGGACATCGACGACAAGATCATCCGCCGCGCGGTCGAGACCGGCCGCCGCATTGGCGAAGTCACCGAGTTCTATATCGACGCCATGCACGCCGACGAGCGCGCGCTGGGCGTCGAATCCCCCGACCGCGAGCCGCGCGCCACGCAATACGTGGGCGAGATGCTCGACATCATCGGCAAGCTCGAACAAAACGGCCTGGCCTATCAAGCCGAAGACGGCGATGTGAACTACGCCGTGCGCGGGTTTGCCGGCTACGGCAAGTTGTCCGGCAAGACGCTGGATGACCTGCGCGCCGGCGAGCGCGTGGCTGTCGGTTCCGGCAAGCGCGATCCCCTGGATTTTGTTCTCTGGAAGTCCGCCAAGGCCGAAGAACCTGCCGACACCAAGTGGGAATCGCCCTACGGCCTGGGCCGCCCGGGCTGGCACATCGAGTGCTCGGCCATGAGCAAGTCGCTGCTGGGCCTGCCCCTGGATATCCACGGCGGCGGTCCGGACCTGAAATTCCCGCACCATGAAAACGAGATCGCGCAGACCGAAGGCGCGTTCGGCGGCACGCTGGCCAACATCTGGATGCATTGCGGCCCGCTCATGGTCGATTCGGACAAGATGTCCAAGTCGCTCGGCAACTTCCGGACCATCCGCCAGACCATTGCCCAAAGCGATCCGGCAGCCGACCAGTCTGATTACGCGGTGAACCCGCGCGAAGCCGAAATGGTGCGCTTTTTCATCGTGCGCAACCACTACCGCAGCCCGCAGAACTACACGCCGGATAACCTCGTCGACGCGCAGAACGCGCTGGATCGCCTGTACCAGGCCTTGCAGAACGTGCCGGCCGACGACCAGGGCATCGACTGGAACGAGCCGCAGGCGCAAGCCTTCAAGGCGGCCATGGACGACGACTTCAACAGCTCGGGCGCCGTGGCTGCGCTATTCGAACTGGCCTCCGAGGCCAACCGTACCAAGAGCGCGCGCAGCGCCGGGCAGATGAAGGCGCTTGCCTCGCTGCTGGGGCTGCTGCAGCAAGCCCCGGCCGCCTACTTCCAATCCGCCACCCGCTACTCGGCGGCCGCCATGGAGCAGGGCGCGCGCAGCACGCTCGACGCCGACGCCATCCAGGCCCTGATCGACGCGCGCGCGGCCGCCAAGGTAGCCCGCAACTTTGCCGAGGCCGACCGCATCCGCGCCGAACTGCGCGATGCCGGCATCGAGCTGGACGACAAACCGGGTGGCCTCACGCAATGGCGCCGCGCGTGACCAAGCAGGATACGCCGGCCATGTCCACCGCAGATCTCGACATTCCCAAGCCTGAATATTGGGAAGCCGCCGTCGCGCACTTGATGCGCCGCGACCGCATCCTGAAAAAGATCATCCCCCAGCACCCCGAGGTCTGGCTGACCTCGCGGGGCACGCCCTTCATCACGCTGGCGCGGGCGATCGTCGGGCAGCAGATTTCCCCCAAGGCGGCCGATGCCGTCTGGACCAAGTTCATCGACGCCGTGGGCAAGCGCCCCACGCCCGTCGCCGTGCTGCGCGTGGGCGTGGACGGCCTGCGCAAGGCCGGACTGTCCCAACGCAAGGCCGAATACGTGCTCGACCTGGCCGTGCATTTCGGCGAACGCCGGGTCCACCCCGAGAAATGGGCGGCCATGGACGACGAGGCCGTCATTTCTGAACTGGTCGCCATCCGCGGCATCGGACGCTGGACGGCGGAGATGTTTTTGATTTTCAATCTACAGCGGCCTGATGTCCTGCCGCTGGATGATCCTGGGTTGCTCAAGGCAATCTCGCTACACTATTTCAGCGGCGAGCCTGTCTCTCGCTTCGAGGCTCGCGAAGTCTCGTTGGCGTGGCAACCCTGGCGTACCGTGGCAACCTGGTATCTGTGGCGCAGTCTGGAACCGACGCCGGTCCAATACTGACGCAAACCAGGCAGCCCATCTACGGAACCACACTACATGCGCAATACATTTCTGGAATTTGAACAGCCGCTCGCCGAGCTTGAGAACAAGATCGAGCAGCTGCGCTATGTGCAGGCCGATTCGGCGGTAGACATCTCCGATGAAATCGGACGTCTGCAGCAGAAGAGCCAGACGCTCGCCAAGGAGATCTACGCCAAGCTCACGCCCTGGCAGACGGCGCTGGTCGCGCGCCACCCCCAGCGTCCCTACACGCTGGACTACGTGCGCGAAATGTTCACCGACTTCCATGAACTGCATGGCGATCGCATGTATGCCGACGACCAGTCCATCGTGGGCGGCCTGGCGCGCTTTAACGGCACGCCTTGCATGGTCATCGGCCACCAGAAGGGCCGCGACACCAAAGAGCGCGCCGCGCGCAACTTCGGCATGCCGCGTCCCGAGGGCTATCGCAAGGCTCTGCGCCTGATGCGCCTGGCCGAAAAATTCGGCATTCCCGTCTTCACGTTCGTGGACACCCCCGGCGCCTACCCCGGCATCGGCGCCGAAGAGCGCGGGCAGTCCGAAGCCATCGGCCACAACCTGTACGCCATGGCTGAACTCAAGGTTCCGGTGATCTGCACGATCATCGGTGAAGGCGGTTCGGGCGGCGCGCTGGCCATTGCCGTGGGCAATGCCGTGCTGATGCTGCAATACGCCACCTATGCCGTGATTTCGCCCGAAGGCTGCGCCTCGATCCTCTGGCGCAGCGCCGACAAGGCCCCCGAGGCCGCCGATGCGCTGGCCATCATCGCACCGCGCCTCAAGGACCTGGGCCTGGTGGATCGCGTCGTCAACGAACCCGTGGGCGGCGCCCACCGCGACCCCCGCGTCATGGCGCGCCTCTTGCGCCGCGCGCTTGGCGACGCCCTGCGCCAGCTTCAGGGCCTGACGCCCGAACAGCTCGTCGAGCAGCGCGTGCAGCGCGTGCTCTCGTACGGCGCCTTCCAGGAAGTGCGCGCGTAAAGCGGGCAGGGCGCCGGCCCCCAGTGCCGGCGCCGCGGCCCCCGCGCCCTCTGCCATGACCGACGTCCCGCCGCCCGGCATCTCCCCTCGGGCCGACGCGGGCGGCAGCTTCTCCTTGCCTCTTTGCGCCGCGCTTGCCGCGGCGTTGCGTCAGGCGCTCACGGCATTGCCCGAGCGTCCGCGCCGCATCGCCGTCGCCTTCAGCGGCGGGGCGGACTCGGCCATGCTGGCCGTGCATGCAGCCGCGGTTGCGCCGGCGCTTGGCATCGAGGTGCTGCTATTCCATGTGCATCACGGCCTGCAGGCGCAGGCGGACGCCTGGGCGCGGCATGGTCAGGACCTGGCTGCACGGCTTGCGCTGCCGCTATATGAAGCGCGCGTGCAGGTAGAGCCGGCCGCCGGCAATGGTATCGAAGCCGCCGCACGCGACGCGCGCTATGCCGCGCTGGCCGGGTTGGCGCGCCAGCACGAGGTCCACCACATCCTCCTTGCCCACCATCGCAACGACCAGGCCGAAACCGTGCTGCTGCGCTTGCTGCGGGGCACCGGACTGGCCGGCATGGCCGCCATGGCGCCGGTGGCGCAGCGCGATGGCGTGACTTATTTACGGCCTTGGCTGGAGCGGGATCGCAGCGAGATCCTGGGCGCGGCGAACGACCTCGAAGCCGCCATCGGCTGGCGCGCCGTGCAGGACCCCACCAACGCCGATCCGCGCTACACCCGCGCCGCGCTGCGCGAATTGCTGGCGCCCGTGCTGGATGCGCGCTGGCCCGGCTGGCGCGCCATCGTCGCGCGCCATGCGCGGCACATGGCAGAGGCGGCCGAGATCCTGGACGAAGTCGCGGCCGAGGATTTTGCGCGGCTGGACCCCAGCCCTGATGGCGTGAGCTTTTCGCTACAGGCATGGCGCGGTCTGTCGCCCGCCCGGCAGGCGCACGTGCTGCGCCATTGGCTGGCGCGCAACGGCGCCCGCATGCCGACCGATGCGCGCATGGCCGATCTGTTGCGGCAGTTGCGGGGGCTGCACAGCCTGGGCCACGACCGCCAGTTGCGGGTGGAGCAGGCCGGCCATGTGGTCCGGTGCCATCGCGGCCGCGTGTGGGTCGAGCCCCGGGACGGTTCGGATTCGTAATCGGGGCGCGGCGATGCGGTATCGCCGGTTTCAACGTGCCTGCCAGCGATTTTGCGCGCGGAATGGACATAAATTTGCGCAATCTGCGCAAATTTTTACCGTCGCGCTAGAATATATGGTTTTGCCCGTCAACACTTGCGGCGGGTGTCCAGCCAGAGTACGAGATGTCCCTGATCGTTCACAAATATGGCGGTACTTCGATGGGCTCGGTCGAGCGCATCAGAAACGTGGCGCGTCGCGTCGCAAAGTGGCACGCCGCCGGCCACCAAGTTGTTGTTGTCCCGTCCGCCATGGCGGGCGAGACGAATCGTCTGCTGGGTCTCGCGCGCGAGATTTCGCCCCAGCCCGACGGCCGCGAGCTCGACATGATCGCCGCCACCGGCGAGCAAGCCAGCAGTGGCCTTCTGGCCATTGCGTTGCAGGCCGAAGGCGTGCCCGCGCGCAGCTATGCCGGTTGGCAAGTGCCCGTGCGCACCGATTCGTCGTTCACGAAAGCCCGCATCACGTCCATCGACGACGCCCGCGTGCGCGCCGACCTGGACGCCGGCCGCGTGGTCATCGTGACGGGCTTTCAGGGCATCGACCCCGACGGCCACATCACCACGCTGGGCCGCGGCGGCTCCGACACCTCGGCCGTGGCCGTGGCGGCTGCCATCAAGGCCGACGAATGCCTGATCTACACCGACGTGGACGGCGTCTACACGACCGATCCGCGCGTGGTGCCTGAAGCGCGCCGCATGGCCGTCGTTTCCTTCGAGGAAATGCTGGAAATGGCTTCGCTGGGCTCCAAGGTCCTGCAGATCCGCTCGGTCGAATTCGCCGGCAAGTATCGTGTTCCGGTCCGGGTCCTGTCCTCGTTGACCGACCCCCTTATCCCGCTCGAGGAAGAAATGGTCTCGGGCACGCTGATTACTTTTGAGGAAGACGAAAAAATGGAAGCCGCCGTTGTCTCCGGCATCGCCTTCAGCCGCGACGAAGCCAAAATCACCCTGCTGGGCGTTCCCGACAAACCCGGCATCGCATTCTCCATCCTGGGCCCCGTCGCCGCCGCCAACATCGACGTCGACATGATCGTGCAGAACCAGTCCGTGGCCGGCACGACCGACTTCTCGTTCACCGTGAACCGCAATGAATTTGCGCGTGCCGTGGACTTGCTCAAGCGCGAAGTCATCCCCGCCGTGGGCGCGCGTGAACTGTCCACCGACGAAAAGGTCGCCAAGGTCTCCATCGTCGGCATCGGCATGCGCTCGCACGTCGGCGTTGCCAGCCTGATGTTCCAGACGCTCTCGCAAGAGGGCATCAACATCCAGATGATCAGCACGAGCGAAATCAAGACCTCGGTCATCATCGACGACAAGTACATGGAACTGGGCGTGCGCGCGCTGCACAAGGCCTTCGGTCTGGACCAGGCGCCCGCCACCAAGGTCTGACGAATCAGGTCCGGCACGATTTTTTTGCGTGAATGCCCGAAACGCGGGCGAGAGCCAAAAAAATCGTGCTAGAATCTCGTTCTCTTTTCGGAGACGTGCCCGAGAGGCTGAAGGGGCTCCCCTGCTAAGGGAGTATGTGGCTAAAAACTGCATCGTGGGTTCGAATCCCACCGTCTCCGCCAAAGACACTTGCACCAGTGACACAAGGTTGCCTCAAGACCCGCATAGCTTATTGCTCTGCGGGTTTTTTGTTTTGTGCGGTCCACGGATGGCCGCAGTTGTCCCGGCTTAACGAAAGGCGTGCCGCGATTCACCCCAGCCTGTCGATCAGCGTTTGCGCCTGCTCGACCACATCGGCGTCATTCGGGCGGAAATCCAGCCGCTCGGCGCGTGGCAGATTCACGAAATGCGACTGCGAGCTGCGCGCGTATGCCGGGTCGTAATGGCGGTCGATGAGTTCGCGCGCGAGGTCTTCGCGGCGGCCTTCGTCCACCAATGTCATCCAGCCCTTGATGGTGTCCCGGCTGTGCAGCCCGACCATGCGCTGCAACTGCGCCTTGAGCCAATCCGGCGTCTCAAAGAGCTGCGCGTAATCCTGTTGGAGAAAGCGCGCGCGGTCTTCGCGGCTGGCGCGTACGTCAATGCATTGGCCGTGATGCATGGCACGCAGCAGCGATGCGGGAATTTCCACCGCGCCGATCTTGCGGCTTTCGGCTTCGATGAACACCGGCTGGCTGGCATCGAGTTCGCGCAGTCGCACCGCAAGCAGCGTGTCGAAGCGCTTTTGCGTGGGCTGCTCAGCGTGCGGCCATGCGCCCAGCAGCGAGCCGCGGTGCGAGGCAAGCGCTTCCAGATCCAAGGTCTGCGCGCCTGCTTCGCGCAAGGCGTGCAATAGCCGCGTCTTGCCGCTGCCGGTGGGGCCGGTCAGCACGACGAAGCGCAGTGGTTGCGGCAGCGTCTGCAGGTCGTCCAGCGTGGCGCGCCGGTAGGTCTTGTAGCCGCCGTCCAGTTGCCGGGCGCGCCAGCCGATCATGTTGAACATCAGCGTCATCGATCCCGAACGCTTGCCACCGCGCCAGCAATACACCAGCGGGCGCCACCCTTGCGGGCGGTCCGCAAAGGTGGTCTCCAGATGGCGGGCGATGTTGCGCGCGACGAGCGCCGCGCCTGCGCGGGACGCTTCGAACGGCGAGACCTGCTTGTACATCGTGCCGATCAGCGCGCGTTCTTCGTTGTTGAGCACCGGTGCGTTGCAGGCGCCAGGAATGTGGTCGTCGGCGTATTCAAGCGGCGTGCGCACATCGATGACTTCGTCGAAATCATGCAGCCGTTCAAGGCTGACAAGCAGGTGTTTCACGAAGACCGCCTCGGTGGAAGAATCGGAAGATTTTCGCATGCGGTGCGTGGGCGATGGGTTGGAGGGCAACTGAATGTGCACAGACAAGCGGACTCGGGATAGACAGGCCAGCGTGCCATCCGACTTGCGCAACCTTCGAAACAACGCTATTATTCAAGGCTTGCTTTTTCAAGCGCCCGTAGCTCAGCTGGATAGAGTACCTGGCTACGAACCAGGGGGTCGTAGGTTCGAATCCTGCCGGGCGCGCCAAGTTATTTCGCGGTTGTTTGCGCTATGCGCAATGTCTGCGAGACCGATGAAAAAGCAGGGTCTGTAGTGAAGAGAAGTTATGCGTCACTACAAACATGGCACGATTATTCTGATATAATTTTGCCTCTTTGCCGGAGCGCCCGTAGCTCAGCTGGATAGAGTACCTGGCTACGAACCAGGGGGTCGTAGGTTCGAATCCTGCCGGGCGCGCCAAACCATCACGGTTTAAACATCGCGATGTAAATGCGGCAAAGAAAATTGCAGTAAAAATGGAAAGGCCTTTGATCTTGCATCGAAGGCCTTTTTGTTTTGGCGCGCGACTTTACAGGCGTGGTTCTGTAGTGCCGGTTGCCGTTGATACTTGTGCTTGTGCTTGTGCTTGTGCTTGTGCTTGTGTTGATGCTTGATACTTGCTCCGCACAGCAACATCGCAAACGTGCAGGGGCGGCAATGCCGGGCTTCCTGCCCGATCAATGCCGATCAATGCGCGGCGCTTTCTTCCGCGCTTTCCTTCTCTGCATCCTTCGATTTTTCGTCCGCGTCGTCGAAGCCCCAATCTCCGAACAGATACCAATCTTCGCCCAGCGATTCCGCCGGGTGCATGGTGCGGCCAGAGCCGTTGCCGCAGGCCATGGAGTCGGTGGAACAGTAGCGGTCGCAGCCCCAGCAGATGCGTTCGGGGTGCTTGGGGTGGAGGGGAAACTTCTTGGCCATGCTGTCTGCCTGATGTTCTTGTTGAACTCAGCGTACTGCTGTCGGGGCCTGCGATTCATTGACATCGCGCAAATGCGGGGTCGCCACCTGTGCCGACTCCCGATTTAAACGGGGTCGATTTGCATGGTGTGATTCTTTCGTGTTATAAACACGCCTCTTTCGGGGCGCCCGTAGCTCAGCTGGATAGAGTACCTGGCTACGAACCAGGGGGTCGTAGGTTCGAATCCTGCCGGGCGCGCCAACTTATTCGAGATCATGCTGCACAGCGTGGTTTCCGCAGGAAAACCGCAGCAATGCGGACGCGAAAAGCGGCTTGATGAATTCATCAAGCCGCTTTTTTTTCGTGGCGCGGATCACTGGCGCGGATCACCACACGCGGTACACGCGTCCCGTCTGCGCGCCTTCGACGCTGCGGCTGAAGGCCAGCGCCACGCGGCTGGCCGGGGCCGCCTCGAAGCCCTGGAAGTAGGGGCCGTAGCTGTCCAGCGACTCCTGCAGCACGGTAGGGCTGACCGCGTTGATGCGGATCCCTTGCAGTTCGACTGCCGCGCCGCGCACGAAGCCATCGATGGCGCTGTTCACGGCGGCGGCGTTGGCGCCATAGCGGATGGGCTCGTCGCTCAGGATGCCGCTGGTCAGGGTGATCGAGCCGCCCGCGTTGACGTAGTGCTGGCCGATGAGGGCCAAGTCGACCTGTCCCAGCAATTTGTCATGCAGGCCAATCTTGAACTGTTCCGCCGTCATGTCGGCCAACGGGCCGAAGTGCAGGCTGCCGGCGGCGGACACGATGGCGTCGACCTTGCCAACCCGTTCGAAGAGGTCGCGAATGCTGTCGCTGCGGGTCATGTCGACCTGATATTGGCCGCGGCGCTTGCCCACCGCGATGATGTCGTGACGTTGGCCGAGTTCGCGGGCGACCGCGCTGCCGAGCGTGCCATTTGCGCCGATGAGGATGATCTTCATGGAGTTCTCCGTGGAATGCCGTTGGGTTGGCGCCGGCGGGTCCGCCAGCGCATGAATGCATTCTGCGCGTCGCATTCCGCAAGAAAAATCCTAGAATTGTCGGATCAGTCAACACTCAGGGTACGGAATCCATGGATCGGCTGCTTAGCATGGAAGTCTTCGTGGCGGTGGTCGAGCTGGGCAGCCTGACGGCCGCCGCGGCGCAGCTGGACATGTCGCCCGCGATGGCCGCCAAGCACGTCAAAGGGCTGGAAGACCGGCTGGGACTGCGGCTGATGAACCGCACGACGCGCCGCCAGAGCCTGACCGAGGCGGGCCAGGCGTACTTTGCGCGGTGCAAGGCGATCCTGGCGGACATTCGCGATGCGGAGCAGGGCGCCGAGGCGCTGCGATCGGCCCCGCGCGGCCATCTGCGCATCACGTCGTCGGTGTCGTTCGGGTCATTCGCGCTGGCGCCGGTGATCGCCGATTACCTGTCGATCTATCCGGACGTGAGCGTGGAACTGTCATTGAGCGATAGCGTGGAAGACGTGGTGGCGTCGCGCTTTGACGTGGCGCTGCGCATTGGCGAGCCCGCGGATTCGGGTCTGGTGGCGCGGCGCATCGGGCTTTATCAGATGATCGTCTGCGCCGCGCCGGCGTATCTGGCCCGCTACGGCACGCCCGCCACGCCTGGCGATCTGGCCCGGCATCAGTGCCTGGATTTTTCGCATTGGAGCCGGCGCACGGGCTGGCGGCTGGGCACGGATGAGGGCGGGGAAATGGGGTATCCCACGGGGCGGTTCGTGTCGAACAATGGGCAGGCGCTGCGGCAGGCGGCGCTGGCCGGCTTTGGCATCGTGTTGCAGCCCGAACTGCTGCTGACTGATGACGTGCGCGCCGGCCGCCTGGTGCCGATTCTGCAGCCTTATTGGCCGGTCGCCCGGCCCATCACGCTGCTGTATGCGAAGGATCGCCAGGCGCCGCCCAAACTCACGACCTTCGTGGATTTCGTGGTGACGCGGTTTGCGCGGTAGCGGCAGGGCATCAGGCGCGTCGTCGGTCCACCGCCGTCAGGGATGTGCCGCTTTTGAGAAGCTGATAGGTCTGGCCGCCCAGCCACGCGACCTTTTCACCGGAGCTGGTGCGGCAGACGCAATGCGTCTTCGGGTCAAAGCGTGGCGTGCCCAGCGCGGAATACGCATCGGGATCGGAAACGAAACGTTCGATGCGATACAACGTGCCATCCGGCGATGTGGCGAGCACATCGGTCAATCGTCTTGCGGTGCCGAGCATATTCAATACCTCCATGCGCGGGCCGTCAGGTGTCGGCGCCAAAGTCGTCTGAACAATTCACGGCGGGAGCGCGAGGCAATGCCTTGCGCGCGACGCTAATGAAACTGTCCTCCTAACAATGAATCATCGAGTTGGTCTGGCGATACGCCCAGGGCCTCCGATACGCGGTCAAGAATGACCTGCCGGGGCCGCGGGCGCGGCCGTTCCAACTCGATATAGATGGAGTGATCGACGCCAAGCCGGGCAGCCATCTCAGCAGTACTGATGTTCAGATGCTCGCGCCAGGCGCGTATCAAGCTCCAATCGTTGCCGGTTTTTAGATTGACTACAGCTGGCGGAAGGCGCGCCTTGGCCCCTGCAACTTTCTTGCGAGAGGCGCGCGGCGCGGATGCCGCCTTTTCATCGCCCGGGACCGCGCCGCTGTGCCGCGACTCGCCCCGGGGTGTGGTGTGTGCCGTGACGGCAAGAAAGATGGCGCCGCCGTTCAGTTGGCGATACTTGTCGTTGCCCATCCAGCACAGCGTTTCGCCGTTGTCGAGCTTGCATTCGCAATCCAGGTGGGTATTGCTGGGCATGCCTTCGAGCTTGGCGATGGTTTCCGTGGTCGTGGCGTGGCGCACCACACGGTGCAGCACACCGTCCGGCGAACGTACGAAGACGTCAGGAAGTCTCCAGGAAAACGGAATGATCATCTCCACAAACGAAGCCCATTACACCACTGTATAGCGCGGATGTAATGGTGAATTTGAGGGTTTTCCTGGAAGTGTCGCGCAAGTGTCATAGGCGTGTGGTTGGACGCCACGGATGCTCACAAAACCTCGCGGCCGCCCGGTGTTGCCGACGTCGCCGGCAGGCTCGGGGTGAATTGCGCCGCCGCCAGCACGGCGGGCATGATCTGGGCCGCGGCGCCGCGCAGGTTGTGATGGGCGATCGCGTCCAGCGGCGTTGCGGCCGGGTTGACCTGCACGACCGTGGCGCCGCCCGCGACGGCCAGTCGCGGCAGTTCGGCCGCGGGATACACGAGGGATGAGGTGCCGATGCTGAAAAGCAGGTCGCACTGCTGCACGGCAAGGGTGGCGTCACGCCAGGCCTGCGCGGGCAGGCTTTCGCCGAACCAGACGACGCCGGGCCGTACCGGCGCGCCGCATTCCGTGCACGCGGGCGGCGCCAGGCGCCGGCCGGCGTTGGGCTCTTGCGGCAGGTCGGTGGCAAACGCTTGCGGAGCGCCGCAGCGCGAACAACGCGGCGCATGCAGGCTGCCGTGCAGATGCGTGACCGCGCGGCTGCCAGCACGCTCGTGCAGATCGTCCACGTTTTGCGTGATGACGGCCAACGCCGGGACATGGCGCGCCAGCGCCGCAATGGCGTGGTGTGCGGCGTTGGGCGCGGCGCGCAGGACCTGCGCGCGCCGCCATTCGTACCAGCCCCATACCAGGTCGGGATGTCCGCGAAATGCTTCGGGCGTGGCCAGCGCCTGGGCGTCAAAGCGCGACCAGAGCCCGGTCAGGGCATCGCGGAACGTGGCGATGCCGCTTTCGGCGGACACCCCGGCGCCCGTGAAGACGACGACGCGGCGCGCAGTGCGCACGGCCTGCGCCAGCGCGGGCGGAATATCGTGATGCGTGTTTTTCATTTCCAACCTTGGAGACAGTTCGATACGCTGCACGCGCCGGCAAGGCGCTGTCAAGGGCGGGCACACGGCGCTGCGCGGGGCCGCAAACGGGACGCGCGTGCGCCCGCGTCCCGAATCGTGGATACTGTTTTTTCAATCTGGGATTTCATCCCGCCTTGGAGAGCTGAGAATGCCTGAATCGAACACCGGCCTGGAACGGCTGCGCCGTTTTATTGCCACTGCGACGCGGCTGGCTTCGCCGCAGGGGCTGGACCAGGGCCCCGAGCTGGCGGCGGCGTTCGGGGACCTGGTGGGGCACGACGATTGGCTGCCCGACGCCTGTACCGCCCCGCATCCGCAGTTCTACCAGCAGTACCTGCTGCATTGCGATCCGCTGGAGCGTTTCTCGCTGGTGAGCTTCGTCTGGGGGCCGGGCCAGTCCACGCCCGTGCACGATCACGAGGTCTGGGGCTATGTGGGCATGCTGCGCGGCGCGGAGATCAATCAGCGGTTCACGCGTAATGCGGACGGCCGGTTGGCGTTGGCGGGCGAGGCGACGACGCTTCGGCCGGGCGACGTCGAGCGCCTGTCGCCGGCCGAGGGCGACATCCATCGCGTGTCCAATGCCTATCCGGATAGGGTGTCCATCAGCGTGCACCTGTATGGCGGCAACATCGGCGCGGTGTCGCGTCACGTGTATGACCCCGATACCGGCCAGGCCAAGCCGTTCGTCTCGGGCTATTCGTCGCCTAGCCTGCCCAATCTGTGGGATCGGTCCGCCGCCGTGCGCGCCACGCTGGGCTAGCGTATCCGCCGGGCGGAATTTGCTGTTCCCGCACTGCGTCCCGTGCTATGTTCCCGTCCTAAATATTAGGAAAAATCACGAATGGACAAGACGCTGCTCAAAGGGCTGATGGTGTTGGAAGCCGTGACCGATGTGGACAATCCGCCGCGCACCATCGACGCGCTAGCAGCCCGCGTGGGTCTGACCCGCAGCAATACGCATCGCACCTTGCAGACGCTGATACACGCCGGCTACGTGATCAAGGACGACGACGGCGGCGGTTACCGCGGGGCCGTGCGCCTTTTCGAACTGGCGGCGCGGCAACTGGCGCAACTGGACGTGCGCAAACTGGCCGCGCCCCACATGCGCACGCTGGCGGACCAGACGGGTGAGACCGTGCACCTGTCGGTGCTGGATGGCTTTGACGTGGTGTACGTGGACAAGATCGACAGCCCGCAGCCCATTCGCGCGTACTCGATGGTGGGCGGCCGCGCGCCCGCCTATGCGGTGGCGACCGGCAAGGCGCTGCTTGCGTATCAGCCCGAGGGCTACGTCGAACGCTACGCGGAGCAGATGGTGCGGCACACCCCGTCCACCATCGTGTCCATGCCGCTTTTGAAAGACGAGCTGCGCAAGATCGCGCGCGCCGGTTACGCGGTGAACCGCGGAGAGTGGCGCGAAGGGGTGGGCGGGCTGGCGGTGACGGTGTTCAACAGTCTGGACCAGCCCGTGGCCGCGGTGGGCATCTCTGGCCCCCTGGATCGCCTGAGCGCCGCTAGGATGAAGCAGCTTGCGCCGGATGTGGCGGCCTGTGCGCAGTCCATTTCTCAGGGAATGGGCTATCGCCGCGGGTTTCTGGATCAGTGAGGGGCGTGGCGCGGAGGGTGGCCGCGATCCGCTCGGCCTGATCGCGCGCCAGGCGGGCATTGACATCCATGGACGTGGTCCAGAAGTACGTGCCTCCGGCCAGGCTGCCCAGTACCGAGACGCCAGCCACGTGCTGGCCGGCGTCATTTATCAGGCAGCCCGTGTCGTAGTCCAGCGTCAGTCCGCCATGCGGATCGGCCTGCGCGTGGCCCTCGCGCAGCAGTTCAGACACCAGCGGATCGTCCGCGCGCGCTGCGTCCACCGAGAAGCTCGTGGCGTTGATCAGATGATGGCTCAGGTGTTCGATCTGGCCGTCCGCCGTGCGCAGCCGCGTGCGGAACAGGCCACTGGCCGGATCGTGTTCGCAGCCGGTAAAGCCCGCCGCAACGCTGAGCTGATTCGCGCCGAACAGTGCCTGCAATTTCAAGGCGTTGCGCATGGGAAAGGTTGCGCGCCGGGCCATCCATAGCGATCGCCATTGCGACTGGAAGCGGCGCCGTTCGGTATCGGGCAGCAAGTGCCAGATCTGATCGACCGCCGCGTTGGTGGCCGCGGCCACCGCCTGCCACGGGCGCGGGGCGGCGGACGACCGGCGGATCTCGTCTTCCAGCGCGGATCGCGCGTCGCTGTCCATGCCCAGCACCTCGTCGGGGTCCAGAGAACCCTGCAACGCCAGCACTTCATCGCGCAGGGCTTGCCAGATGATGTCCAGCGTCAGCGTTCCGCCGTGCTGAGCGGCCAGGGCGAGGGCGCCGTCTCGGCTCAGGCGTTGCAGCGTGTCCGGGGGACGGTTGTGCGGGCTGCGCACGGACGGCAAGCGGCCGTTGCGCGACACGCACAGGATCGGGCCTTGGTGTCCGGCCTGTTGCAGTGCGGCCACGGCGTCCACCGCGCTCAGGCTGGTGCCGACGATGCACACGGACGCATCGGGTGCGATGTCCTGCGCAAGCGCCGACACCGGATACGGGCTGTTGAAGAAACCGGCCACGCCTTCCAGCGCGGGGAACGCCTGCGAGGGCAGGTTGCCGTTGCACAGCACGGCGTGGCGCGCGCGGCGCAGCGCGCCGTGTTCGGGCTGGATGATCGCGCCGCCGTCCGGCTGCGGCGCCACGCGGTGCACGCGGCTGCGCACGTGCTCCAGCGTCACGCCCAGGGACCGGGCGAGCTGGCGGCAGCGTTCGTAGACCGCGCCCATGTAGGCGCCGAAGAGCGGACGCGGCAGAAAGTCGGCCGGATCGATCGCGGTGACGCCGTAGCCGCCGAGCCAGCCGGCATCCTGCGCGCGCAGCCAGTCGACGAAGTCCAGCCGATGGTCGGCGCGCGCCGACATATTGCCGGCGGGGATGTTGAGCAGGTTGCTGCGCAGGTCGTCCTGGTATGCGCCGCCCGGGCCGGGCACGGCCTGCGGTTCGAACAGATGGATCACCGGCGGCCGCGCCTCCCGCGCGGGGGGCGCGGCCTGCAGCGCCAGCAGGAACTGATACAGGAAGCTGACGCCCACCGAGCCGCCGCCGACCATGGCCAGGTCGATTGCGGCCGGCCGGCCCGATGCGGGGGCGCGCGTCATTTCGCCACCGACAGGCGCACCACGTCGGCCCAGCGCGAGGTTTCCTGCTTGAGCATCCGGCTGGTGTCGGCCGGGGTCGTGGCGATGGCGTCGGCGCCGAGCTTCAAGGCGGCCTGCTGCACGGAGGGCATCGCGGCGGCGCGGCGCATCCCGTCCGACAGCTTCTCGACGACCGCGGGCGGCGTGCCCGCCGGCGCGAGCAGGGCGTACGTGGTGGCGACCGAATAGTCTTTCACTCCCTGTTCCATCAACGTCGGCAGGTCGGGCAGCGCCGTGGCGCGCTTGGCGGTCGTGACGCCCAAGAGGCGGATCTTGCCGCTGGCAACCTGCGGCAAGAGGGCGGGCAAGGTTTCGATGACCATGTCGATCTGGCCGCCCAGCAGATCCGTGATGGCCGGCCCGCTGCCGCGGTAAGGCACGTGCATCAGCCGCGTGCCGGTCACCGCCTGGAAGAGTTCGCCCGCCATGTGCTGCGAGGTGCCCGGGCCGGCCGATCCGAACGTGATCGTGCCGGGTTTGCTTTTGGCCAGCGCAATCAATTCCTGCACGTTCTTGGCGGAGATCTTGCTGCTGTTGACCGCCACCGCCATCGGCATGCTGGTGGCCATCGACACGCCGACGAAGGCCGTGCCGAAATCGTAGCCCGGCTTGTCGGGCATGGCCGCGTGGATGGCGTGGCTGCCCACGGCGCCCATCAGCAGCGTGTAGCCGTCGCCCGCGGACTTGGCGACGAACTCCGCGCCGATCTCGCCACCCGCGCCCGCCTTGTTTTCCACGACCACGCTCTGGCCGAGAAAGTCTCCCAGATGCTGCGCATAGATGCGCGCGGCGGCGTCCGTTGCACCACCCGGCGGAAACGGCACCACCATGCGCACGGGTTTCGTTGGCCAGTTGTCCGCGGAAGCGGGATTGGCCGACAGCGCCAGCACCGTGCTGGCCAAGGCAATACGCCACAACAGTCTCATGCAAGTCTCCTCGGTGGATGGGCCAGCATGCGACAGGCGCCGTGCGTATCGCCGGCGACTTGACCGCTGCAGTCCTCTTTTACTAAATCCTAAAATATAGGATCGACGTTCCAATAAATGGTTTACGTAGAATTCCACACGGTGCTATGCTGGTCAACAATTAACCGCGACACCTAGGGATTGCACTAGGCTTAGCCAGGAAATCAACGACTTCCCGTCTTGGTCGGACTGGATGATGCCACCGTTGAAAGCCGCGTCTTATACTGTTTTTCTTATCCCAAATATTGAATTTTCATAACGAGAGGTCAGACATGACACCCAGTTCGGCGCTAACCGGCATCACAGTGCTGGAGATTTGCAACGTCGCGGCGGGGCCCTTTTGCGGCATGTTGTTGGCGGACATGGGCGCGGACGTCATCAAGGTGGAGCACCCCGAAGGCGGCGATACGCTGCGCAGCTGGCCGCCCATCTCCGATGGCTACAGCGAGAACTTCGCTTCGCTCAACCGCAACAAGCGCTCGGTGACGCTGAACCTGAAGGATCCCGGCGACGTGGCCTTGGCGCGCGAGTTGGCGCTGCGCGCCGACGTGCTCATCGAAAACAACCGGCCGGGCGTGATGGATCGGTTGGGCCTGGGATACATGCAGCTGCGCGAGGCCAATCCACGCCTGGTCTATTGCTCGATTTCCGCCTACGGCCAGTCCGGACCGCGCTCGCAGGAAGGCGGCTTTGACCTCACCATCCAGGCCATGAGCGGGATCATGAGCGTGACGGGCGAGGCCGGCGGCGAACCCGTCAAATGCGGCGTGCCGCTGGCCGACTTTTCGGCCGGGCTGTATGGCGCGTTCGCCATCGCGTCTGCGCTGCGCGCGGCGCAGGCAAGCGGGCAGGGCACGCACATCGACGTGCCGATGCTGGGCGCGACGCTGGGCATTGCTGCGTTGCAGACGTCCGAGTTCTTCGGCAGCGGCAAGGATCCCGTCAAGCTGGGGTCGGCGCACCCGCGCAACGCGCCGTATCAGGCATTTCGCTGCAAGAACGGGTATTTCGGCATGGCCGCCGGCAACCAGGCGCTGTGGAAAGCCGTGTGCGCCACGGTGGGGCGCGACGACCTGCTGGCCGATCCGCGCTTTACCGACACCAGCGCACGCGCGCGCAACCAGACCGCGCTGCGCGACATCCTGGAAGCGATCTTTGCGGAACACGAGGCGCAGGAATGGCTGGCGCGTTTCCGCGCGGCCGGCGTGCCGTGCGCGCCCATCAACACGTATTCCGAGGTGCTGGACGATCCGCAGGTCGCGCACATGGGCTGGGTCCAGCCGCTTGAGCTGCCCAACGGCGTGCAGACGCGCACGTTCGGGCTGCCGGTGCGGTTCGACGGCGAGACGACGGCGCTGCGGCGCAGGCCCCCGGCGCTGGGCGAACACAACGACGAAGTGCTGGGGCCGCTGCGTGCAGGCGGCAAGGGGAGCGCGGCATGAGCGTCCTGCGTATCGACAGACAAGGGCTGCGCCACGTGCTGACGTTGGCGCGCCCCGAAAAGATGAATGCGCTGTCGGCCGACCTGGTCGAGGCGCTGATCGCCGCGCTTGACGAGGCCGAAGCCCAGGGCGCCAAGGTCATCGTGCTGCAAGGCGAAGGCAAGAATTTCAGCGCGGGCTTTGACTTCGGCGATTGGCAGACGCAGAGCGAAGGCGATCTGTTGCTGCGCTTCGTGCGGATCGAAACCCTGCTGCAGCGGCTGGCGGCCTCGCCGTGCCTGACCGTCGCGCTGGCGCACGGGCGCAATTTCGGCGCGGGCGTGGATGTGTTCGGCGCCTGCAAATGGCGCGTCAGCGCGCCGGACGCCACGTTCCGGATGCCCGGTCTGAAGTTTGGACTGGTGCTGGGCACGCGGCGGTTTGCGTCGCTGGTGGGCGCCGAGCGCGCGCGCACGGTGCTTGAACAGGCGGCCACGTTCAATGCCGAAGACGCATTGCGCGACGGGTTTGCCAGCCGGCTTGCGGCGCCGGCCGACTGGACGCGGATCGGCGACGAGGCGCTGGAAACCGCCAGCGCGCTCACGGACGACAGCCGCGTGCAGCTTTACGCCGCGCTGTCGCAGGAGACGCCGGACACGGACCTGGCACGGCTGGTGCGCTCGGCATCGGCGCCCGGGCTGAAGGACCGCGTGGCGGCATATCTGCAGGCGCGCTAGGCGCGTCCCATCAAGCAGGGAGGAAGACAATGGCTTCAGGATTCAATCAGAAGAACAAGCAGTGCAGCTTGCAGGGACTGGCGGCGCTGGTGCCTAACGGGGCATCGATCGCGCTGGGCGGCAGCTTCCTGCATCGCGGTCCGTTCGCGTTCGTGCGTGAACTGATCCGCCAGGAAAAGCGCGATCTCGAACTCATCAAGCAGTCGCCGGGCTACGACGTCGACATCCTGTGCCGGGCGGGCGTGCTGCGCCGCGTGCGCGCGGGCATCGTCGCGATGGAGGGCAACTTCGGTCTGGCGCCCTGGTACCGGCGTGCCGTGGAACGCCACGAGATCGAGCTGGAGGAACATGCCTGCGCCAGCCTGACTGCCGGCCTGCGCGCGGCGGCCTTCGGCGTGCCGTTCCAGCCCTGCGGCGGCCTGCACGGCAGCGGCCTGCCGGAACTGAACGGCTGGAAGTGCCTGGAAGACCCCTACGGCAGCGGCGAGAAGACCTGGGTGGTGCCGGCGATCCGGCCGGACTTCGCGGTGATCCAGGCGTCGGAGGTGGATGCGCAGGGCAATGTGCGCGTGCATGGCACCGCGCATTGGGACCGGATCATGTCGCGTGCCGCCGGCAGCGTGCTGGTGGTGGCCGAAAAGGAGGTGGATAGCGCCGTGTTCGAGGCGCAGCCCGAATCCACGCTGGTGCCGTATTTCATGGTGCAGGCCTATGCGGTCGTGCCGCGGGGCGCGTGGCCAGGATCGTGCTGGCCCGATTACGCCATCGACTATCCGGCGGTGGAAACCTACATGGACAAGAACAGCGATCTGCGCGCGCACCTGGCTGCAGCGCCCGAAGCGCGGGAGGGAAATCATGGCTGAGCAATGGTCGGGCTTTTCGTACATCGTCACCAATCTGGCGCGCTTCATCCGCCCCGATGAAATCACGTTCAGCGGCGTCAATTCCACGATGCCCATGCTGGCCTGCCTGCTGGCCAAGCGCGCGTATGACTGGGACTTCGTCTACATCAACGTGGCAGGCGGCGTGAACCCGCGGCCCTCGCACATTCCGTTGTCCAGCTCCGATCCGGTGCTGGCCGAGCACACGGCGTCGATATTCTCGAACGAAGACTTCTACGACCTGTGCACGCGCGGCCGCATGGACCTGACGTTTCTGGGCGCCGCGCAGATCGACGGCGCGGGCTGCGCCAACAACTCGTGCATTGGCGACTGGCACGAACCCAAGGTCCGCCTGCCCGGCGGCGGCGGCGGGGCGGTGATGCTGCCCACGGCGCGGCGCGCCTGCACCTGGCGCACCGAGCATTCGCGCCGCACGTTCGTGCCCAAGCTGGACTTCATGACGTCGTGGGGCGGCTTTCATGGAGTGGTCACGCCGATCGCCGTGTTCATCAAACGCGACGGCCGGCTGGCGCTGCAATCGTGGCATCCAGAATCCTGCCTGTCCGAGGTGCGCGAGCGCACGGGCTTTGAGTTCGACGCCGCCGGCGCGGGCCCGACCGAACCGCCGACCGAGCGCGAAGCCCTTGCCTTGCGCGAGCTGGACGCAGACGGGCAATTCGAACGCGACGCCGCCGTCGCCCTGCGCTGACCACGCGCCCACCCATCACATCGAGCCGGTACAGGGGGATTGAGTCATGTCGATTGCTGATGCCACGGTCGTGGCGGCGTTTGCACGCTTGTGGGACCAGCCGGAATGGGCCGCGCGCCATGCGCTCGTGACCGCCGAGGAAAGCGTCACCTACGCGGACCTGCGCCGCCGGGTGGGGCAGGCCGCGGGCGGCCTGCGCGCTGCCGGCGTTGCGCCCGGCGACTACGTTGGCGTGGCGATGGAGCGCTCGCTGGCGCAGGTGCTGGCCATTCTGGGCGTCATGGCGGCGGGTGCTTGCCCGTGCCCGCTGGAGCCGCGGCTGTCGGTTGAGGAAACCGCGCGGCGCGTGGCGGCAGTAGGGCTGACGTGGATGCTGGCCGATAGCGACAACGCCGCCACCGCGCGCGGCTGCGGCCTGCCGGCGGCGCGCGTGCTCGATGCGGCAAAGATCGCGCAGGACGGGCAGGACGGGCAGGACTGGTCCGGCGCGGATGTCGCGCCAGAGGCCCCGGGGCTGCTGCTTTTTACGTCCGGCAGCACCGGCAATCCGAAGGGCGTGCTGCTCAGCCATCGGGGGCTCGTGAACAACGCGCGCGGCGTTCTGGCGCATACGGGTCTGACGCCCGCCGATCGCCTGCTGCACGTCATGCCGCTGCACCACACCAACGCGCTCAACAATCAAATTTTCACGCCGCTGCTGGCGGGGGCGAGCGTGGCGCTGGCAGGCCGGTTCCGCGCGCAGGACATGCCGGGTCTGCTGGCCGCCTTCCGGCCCACGATCATCACCGGCGTGCCGACCATGTATGCGCGGATGCTGGAATTGACGTTCGATCCGGACAGCCTGGCCGGCCTGCGCTTTGCCCGTTGCGGCTCGGCGCCCATCACCGAGGCCTTGCACCGCCGGATCGAAGCCTTCCTCGGGTGTCCGCTGGTCGTGTCCTATGGCCTGTCGGAGGCCACGTGCACGTCCACCATGAATCCGCCCGCGGCGCGGCGCGTGGGATCGGTGGGCACGGTGCTTGAAGGGCAGGACGTGAGCCTGCGCCTGCCCGACGGCAGCCTGGCGCCGGCAGGCGCCGAAGGCGAGATCTGCATCGCGGGCGACAGCCTGATGCTGGGCTATCTGGGCGTGGACAGTGCGGACGCGGGCGCGCCGCGGCTGCTGCGCACGGGCGACCTGGGCCGCTTCGACGCACAGGGTTATCTGATGATCACCGGCCGCATCAAGGACGTCATCATCCGCGGGGGCGAGAACATTTCGCCCGCGCTCATCGAAGGCGTGGTGACGGGCATGCCCGGCATCGCCGCCTGCTGCGTGGTGGGGGCGCCGGACGATGACCTGGGCGAGACGCCGGTGATCTTCGTGCAGGGCAATGGCGATGCCGCGCCTGACGCGGCCGCGATACAGGCCGAGGTGCTGGCGCGGCTGGGCCGGATCTACGTGCCGCGCGACGTGATCTGGGTCGACCGGTTGCCGGAGAACGCGGTGGGCAAGGTGGACCGCAAGGCGCTGGCCCGGCAGGCGGCGGGGCGCGAAACGGTGCAATGAGAAAAGGGGGCGCGAAGCCCCCCCGATAGCAGCTACGTTCCGCTCGTCATTCGACCTTGCCGATCCGATTGACCGCCACTTCCAGCGAAGCGGAGTCCTTTTTCCAGTAATCGTCGAACGCCGGCGCGTCCAGGTACTGCACCGGGCTGCCGGTGCCGGCAATGCGCGCCTGCACCGCGGGATCCTCCGCGATCTGCTTGACCGCCTGGCGCAGCTTGTCGATGACGGCGGGCGGCGTGCCGGCCAGCGCGAAGATGCCGGACCACTGCACGAAGCTGGCGTCCAACCCCTTGGACTTGAGCGATGGCACCTGCGGCAGGCTCTCCAGCTTGCCATCGCCCCAATGCGCCAGTGGGCGGACACGCCCAGCTTGAATGAGCTGCATGACGCTGGACGGGCCGGTGGCCAGGGCGTCGACCTGCCCGCCGACCAGCGCCTGCACCGCAGGACCCGCGCCGGTGAAGGGCACGTGCATCATCTTGATGCCGGCGGCGTTCTGCAGCATTTCCATCGGCACGTGCATCGTGCCGTAGATGCCCGAGCTGCCGTAGCTCAGCTTGCCGCCCTGTTTCCTGGCCGCCTCAAGGAATTCGTCCAGCGTCTTGTAGGGCGCGTCCGCGCGCACCACCAGCACGGTGGGATCGGCCGTGATACGGGCGATCGGCACGAACTGGTCCAGCTGATAGGCGGGCTTGCGCTCCAGCAGCCGGTCGGCCGCGGGCAGGATGGAAATCGACGACAGGCTCATCAGCAACGTGTAGCCATCGGGCTTCGCGCGGCCCGCCTGGCCGATGCCGATGGCCCCGCCCGCGCCGCCCTTGTTTTCGATGACGATGGGCTGGCCCAGCTTGTCGCCCAAGGCCTGGGCAATGGGGCGGGCGATGGTGTCGGCCACGCCGCCGGGCGGGAAGGGCACCACCAGCGTGACGGGGCGTTCGGGATAGCCGGCGGCCAGCACGGTCATCGTGGCCGTCGCACTCAGGCATAGCAAGGCAGCCGCGGCCACCTGTTTGCAGCGCAGTTTCATGTCTCACTCCTTATGGGCTTGCGTGCTGCGCGGCGCCGGTTTCATTGACCGGCGCTCATTGGCGCGGGCGTCAGACGAATCGGTTCTCGATCCTTCCAATGCCGTCGATTTCAATGCGGACGGTGTCCCCGCTCTTGAGGAACTGGGGCGGATTCAGGCCCTGGCCGACGCCAGCGGGCGTGCCGGTGGCAATGACGTCGCCGGGGTACAGCGTGATGCCGCGCGAGCAGGTTTCGATGAGCGTGGGAATGTCGAAGATCAGGTCTTCCGTGTTGCCGTCCTGGCGCAGCTCGCCGTTCACCCAGCAGCGCACGCGCGTGTTGCGTCCGTCCAGCTCGTCGGCGGTGACCAGCCACGGACCCATCGGGCAGAAGGTGTCGAAGGATTTGCCCAGGTCCCACTGCTGGTGGCGCATCTGCACGTCGCGTGCGGTGACGTCATTGACCACGGTGTAGGCGATGACGTGGCTCATGGCTTCGGCGCGGGAGATGTTGCGACCGCCCTTGCCGATCACCACCGCCAGTTCGGCTTCGTAGTCGATCTTGTCGGAGATGCCCGTGGGCAGCGTCACGTCGGACCAGGGGCCCACCACGGTTTGCGGCACCTTGGTGAAGACGATGGGCCAGGATTCCGGGTTGGCGTCGTTGTCCTTGAAGACGGAGTCGCGCAGTTCCTTGGCATGGGCGTGATAGTTGCGGCCCACGCAGAACAGGTTGCGCGGCTGCGCCGGCAGGGGCGCTTCGTGCTCGACCTGATCCCAGCGATAGGACGGTCCCGTCTGGGCGGGCAGGGCGCGGCCCTCGGCCAGCCACCGCACCGCCGTCAGTGCGCCGGCCGCGGCCAGTTCGGGCGCGAAGTCCAGCGCGGTAACCGTGCTGCCGTCGTCCGCGACCACGCCCACGCGCCGTTCACCATTGACTCGAAATACCGCGATTTTCATGCTTGCTCCTGCGGGGCTTACGCTGCCCGTTGATGAGATACCAAAAAATACCAATTTGAATAATTCAGGCCCAATTGGTGCTGTTCGGCAGGATAAACCAAAATTCTCCGCAGGCGAATCCGTTTATTGCCGGATAAGCAGGAATTTATTGGACTGATTTGGTATCATCGCGGCATTCATCCGGGAGTCCTCATGGACAAAGCCTCCGCCATGCGGGCGGTCATCATCGAAAACCTGCAGTCGGGCGTCTGGCCCGCCGGCCATCGCCTGCCGACCGAGCGCGCGTTAAGCGAGGAATTCGGCCTCAGCCGGTCTACCGTGCGCCGCACGCTGGCGCAGTTGAAGGACGACGGACTGATCTCGCAGCGCGTGGGCAGCGGCACCTACGCCAACCCGCCGTCGACGCTGGCGCAGACCGAGGCGTTCTTGCGCGGCGAGGTGCTGTCCACCAGCCCGGCCGAACTGATGGCCGCTCGCCTGGTGCTGGAACCGGCCATTGCGGCGTTGGTGGTGCAGCACGGCACGCCGGCTGATTTCACCGCCATGCAGCATGCGTGCGACGAGGCGGAGGCCGCGGCCAGCTTTGAAGCGTTCGAGGTGTGGGACGCGAAACTGCACGAACTGATGGCCACGGCCACGCACAATCTCTTCATCGAAAAGGTCTTCGCGTTGATGACCGCGGCGCGCTCGCAGGCGACCTGGGGCGCGCTCAAGCGCAAGAGCCTCACCCTCGAACGGCGCGCGGCCTACCAGGCTGAACACCGCGAAATCGTCGAGGCGCTACATGACCGCGACGCAGACCGCGCCATGGCAGCGGTGCGCCGGCATCTGGTGCACGTCAGGGAAAACTTGTTGGGGTGAGCCAGGGTGTGCGCCCGGGATGCAGGCGCCTAGTTCACGCGCAGATGCCGTTGCAGCGTATCCAGAAACACCTTCGCCCGTGCCGGCGTCACGCGGTTGTCGGAGAGCGCGTAGATGGTTGCCGGGGGCAGTTTCCAGTCTGGCAGGATCTGTTCCAGATCCAGTTCCCGCAATGTTTGCGACAGCGCCAGGTGGCTGGGCATCCAGGCAATGCCCAGCCCGGCGATGGCAAGCTGCACGCCCAGCGCCGAGCTGTTGGTACCGATGTGGGTGGGGCCGCGGACGTTCAGCAGGCTCTCGCCTTCCCCCAGAGTCCAGTCCTGCAGGTCGCCGGTGATGATGCGCTCGTGCAGGCCCAGGTCTTCCGGGCAGGTCGGCCGGCCGAATCGGTCCAGGTAGCTGCTGGCCGCGACCAGCACCCACTGCACCTGCGCGACGTGCTTCTGGATGAGTGCCGAATCCTCCAGCTCGCCCGAGCGCAACATCAGGTCGAAATGCTGGCCATTGCGGCCCGTGTCGGCCAAGCCAAGCTCTACTTCGAACGAGATCTGCGGATAGGTTTCGCGCAGCTCTTTCAGCACCGCCGGCAGGATCGTCGTCAGGCCGGGCATGACCGACACGCGCAGCGTGCCCGCCAGGTGGTTCAGCCGTGAGTTGATGATTTCGTGCGCCGACAGGGCGCCTTCGACGTGTTCCGCGCAATGATCGAAGTACTGCTGTCCGATGGCCGTCAGGCTGACGCTGCGCGTCGTGCGGTTCAAGAGCTTGTAGCCCAGCGCCTGTTCCAGCTGCGTGAGCCGCCGCGACAGCGTGGCGACGGGGATGCCGAGCGCGGCGGCGGTGGCGGACAGCTTTCCACGCTTGGCGACTTCGACGAAGTAATGGATGTCCTGCATCGAGATATCGTTTCTGTTCATGATGAGTTCCGGGCGCGAGCCTTGATTGCCTGCCTATTGTCGGCGTGACCGCGCCTGCCGATTGTTGCCATTGCGGCAACATGATGGTCCCCGCGCCGGGGCTACTGCGGTCCGGCGGGCCGGCCTACGATTTGGGCGTCGAACAAGCAAGCGCCGCGCCCGGCAACCCGACCGGGAAGCGCCCAACCCACCCAGGAGCCATCATGAGCCAACGTCTCAACGCCTTTGCCCAATCGCCGGAACTGTTCAAGAAGTTTGTCGAATTCACCATGCTGGCCAAATCCGGCACCATCGAAAAGTCGATCCTTGACCTGGTCGACATCCGCGCCTCGCAGATCAACGGCTGCGGCTTCTGCCTGGACATGCACATCAAGCAGGCCAAGCTTGCCGGCGAGCGCGAACTGCGCCTGCACCATGTCGCCATCTGGCGCGAATCCAATCAATTCTCGGCGCGCGAGCGCGCGTGCCTGGCCTGGACCGAAGCGCTGACCACGCTGGGCGTGCATGGCGTGCCGACCGAAGTGTACGAGCGCGTGCGCGGCGAACTGTCCGAAAAGGAGATCTCGGACCTCAGCTTTGCCGTCATGGCCATCAATGGCTGGAACCGGCTGAACGTGGGATTCCAGACCGTGCCCGGCTCGGCCGACAAGGCGTATGGGCTGGACAAGGCCCAATTCAACTAAGGATCGATCATGAAAATCCTCGTCATCGGCGGCACGGGCCTGATCGGCTCCAAGCTCGTCAAACTGCTTGCCGAACGCGGCCATGAGGCCATCGCCGCCTCGCCCGCCACCGGCGTGAACACGATCACCGGCGAAGGCCTGGACGCGGCCCTGGACGGGGTCGACGTCGTGGTCGACGTGGCCAACTCGCCGTCCTTCGAAGACAAGGCCGTCCTGGAATTCTTCCAGACCTCCGGCCGCAACCTGCTGGCCGCCGAAAAGCGCGCGGGCGTGCGCCATCATGTCGCGCTGTCGGTGGTGGGCACCCGCCGCCTCGCCGAAAGCGGCTACTTCCGCGGCAAGATCGCGCAGGAAGACCTGATCGAAGCCGCCGGCATTCCGTACACCATCGTGCACAGCACGCAGTTCTTCGAGTTCCTGGGCGGCATCGTGCAGTCCGGCACGCAGGGCGACGAGGTGCGGCTGTCCTCCGCCTACGTGCAGCCCATCGCCTCGGACGACGTGGCGCTGGCCATGGCCGACGCCACGCTGGCCGCGCCCGTGAACGGCATTGTCGAGATCGCCGGTCCGGAAAAGGTCAGGTTGTCCGAACTGGCCCAACGCTACATGCGTAGAATCGGGGACTCCCGCACCGTGCACGCGGACGCCGGCGTGCGCTATTTCGGCGCGCTGCTGGACGACAGCACACTGGTGCCCGGATCCGGCCCGCGCCTGGGCAAGATCGGCTTTGACACCTGGTTCAGCCACTCGGGTGCAAGCAAGTAGCGGCGGTCACAAGGACCTACATGAGCAAACTGCGGCCTCCTCCCCAAAGCCTCCTGGACAAGTACCGGGGCGGCGACTTCCGGCCCCTGTACACCACCAGCGTGACGGTGCGGGGCGGGGAGGCCGCGCATGGCCGCGCCTCGGGCATCGCCATCTCGGACGACGGCGAACTGCTTGTGGAATTACGGTTGCCCGTCGAACTGGGCGGCACGGGCGGCGGAACCAACCCCGAGCAGCTCTTTGCCGCCGGTTACGCGGCCTGCTTTCACGGCGCGCTCAGCATGCTGGCCCAGCGGTCCGGGCTGTCCATTCCCGACGCCTCGGTCACCGCCACGATCGCGTTCGGGCGCGACCCCGTCGATGGCCTGTTCGCGCTGAAGGCGGACGTCAACATCCACCTGCCCGGCCTGGACAAGGCCATTGCCGAAGAACTGGTGCGCAACACCGAGCGCCTCTGTCCTTATTCCAAGATGGCGCAGGGCGGCATCGAAAGCGTCGTCGCGCTGACGCAGTAGCGCCGCTTGCCGGGCGCCATGCGGCGCACTTTTTGGCGGCGCGCCTGCCGCCTTGCGCTTCACGCCGGCTTGACCAGCAGGCTGTCCAGTATCTGCAGGTCCATTGCGCGGATGTTCTCCGTCATGTAATCGATGAACACGCGCATGCGCGCCGGCAGGTGCTGGCGGCTGAGAAAGCACAGGTAATGCCCGCGGTCGTCCGGCGCATATTGCGGCAGGCAGGCCACCAGCCGGCCCGCCCGCAGATGGTCGCAGACCTGATAGGCCGCCATCTGCGCGATGCCGTGTCCGTCCAGCACCGATTGCAGCACCAGGTCCGCGTCGTTGAAGGTCAGCATGCCGGGCGGCGCCACCTTGCGCATCTGTCCGCCCACCTTGAATTCCCATTCGAACACGCGGCCGGACGCCAGCTTGAAATTCACGCAGGCATGGTCCGCGATGTCCTCGACGCTGGCGGGCAGTCCGTGGCGCGCGGCATAGGCCGGCGACGCGCACAGCATCATCTGCATCGGGATCACCTTCTTGGCGATCACCTGGCTGTCTTCCATGCGCCCGTTGCGAAAGGACACGTCCACGCGGTCGGTGGTGAAGTCGGTGGGACCGTCGTCCAGCAGCAACTCCACCGAGATGCCCGGATTGGCCTCGCGAAATCCCTTCAACAGCGGCGCGACGATCTTGCGGCCGAAGCCCACGGTGGCGCACACGCGCAACTGGCCCGACGGCGGGCCCTCGCGAAGGTCGCGCATGTCGTCCAGCGCCTGGATGATGCGTTCAACGCCCGGGTGGCATTGCTCGTAGAAGCGCTGGCCCTCGGGCGTGAGCGACGTGCTGCGCGTGGTGCGCACGAACAGGCGCGTGCCGAGCTGATCTTCAAGCTTCTGCACGCTGCGGCTGACGGCCGAGCGGCCGATGCCGAGCCGGTCGCCCGCCTTGGCGAAATTGCCTTCGGCGGCGACGGCGATGAAGGCCATGACACCGGCATAGCTGGTGGCAAAGCTGTCGGCCAGGGAATCCGGTCCGGCCGAAGCAGGGGTATCCGAAGGGGCAGGGTAGGGTGTCGACATGGTGGCGGCGCCGCAAGTGGGTTGATCCTACAGCTAAGACGGCGCAGCCTGCAATCTTGTGACATCACGCGCAAAAAAAAAGGCCTTGCCCCGAGGGGAAGGCCTGGCGGGCTGACGAAAGGCCCCCGCCGCGTGCCGGGCAACGTTATTTGACCGGGGTCAGGGCGGGCGCGCCTTGCTTCTTGATGAGGACGACCAGGAACTTGGCCGGCTGGGTCTGGCTGGCATTGCGCCCCACCGTGTGAACGTCGTCCGGCCCTTCATAGAAGGTTTGCCCGGGCGTCAACGTGACTTCCTTGCCGCCCTTGACCTGCATGACGATGCTGCCTTCCAGCACATAGACAAAACTGTAGGCATTGTGGCGGTGAATGGGATCGGCCCCGCCGGGCGGATAGTCGACGATGAGCATCAGCGCGTCCTTGCCGGGAATGTCCGGCAGGGCCTTGGTCATCAGTTCGGTGACGATGGGATCCGCGGCTGTGGCGCCGGACGGTGCGTGATGGGAGGCGGCGTAAACGGGCTGGCCGAGCAGCGCCGCCGCGGCGACGAAGGGCAATCCGAACTTGGTGGTCTTAAACATGGCCTGTCCTTGCGTGTGAGTGATGACAGGTCCATCGTAGAAGCGCGGCCCGCGAGGCGGTAGGCACGCACAAGGGATCTCCGTGTTGCCTGCCAGGCACCAACGCATCAGGCCGCTAGCGGCGGCGCGTAGCCGGGGCGACGGTAGCCGGTGTCTGACACCCTTGGTAGATGAACTTGGTGTGAAGCGAATCTCACAAGGGTGTCAGACACCAAGAGCGGAAGCAGCCACATGCGAAGCGCCATCGCGACGACGCAAGACGCCGCGTAAGCCCACGAAGGCCGCCCGCGCGGCCGCCCGGGGGCGGGCCCCGCAAGACGCTTCTCTTCCAAACGACTGCGTGCAAGAACCTCAAGAACCCGACTCGCCCCGGCACCCGTAAAGATTCAACCGTAGAGCCCGGTGTGGCGTGGGCCTGGGGTGGGCGGGGCGTTTAGATGCGCCCGGCGGAAACCGAAGGGAGCCGAAGGCGGACGAGGTTGAGCCAGGGGTAGTCCGGAGCGAAGGCTCCGGACCGCAATCGGAGCCCCGTCCGCCCCAGGCCCACGCCGCACCGGGCGCCTAAAGAACCCAGCCGAATCCCATGCAAACTCCCCCACTCCCAAACCCGATGCAGCGCAATCCCCCTTCCAACGACACGCCACCCGCGCGCATCACGAGCGCTTGAGCGCCGCGGCAACGCCTGCGAGCTTGTCGGGATTTCGCTGCACCAGCACCCGCGTCAGCCGTTCGCCATCGGTCTCGTAAGACTGCACGGATTCCAGATCGCCGTCGATGAAGCGCAAGAGGGTCCATTGCCCGTTCACCTGCACCACCCGGACATCCAGCGCGTCGCGATACCGGCGCTTGCCCGCATAAAAGAGCTGCGCCAGCCGCTTGCCGCCCACCAGACTGGCAAACGCGGTCACCTTGTCGCCGCCGTCGCCGATCAGTTCGGCGTCGTCGCTCAGGAGCGCAAGCAGTCCGTTGAAATCGCTGCGCTGCATCGCGTCGGCAAACGCCTGCAACAGGCGCTGCAGCGTCGCGCGCGGCACGGCCTCGCGCGGCGCGCCCTGGCGCAGTTGCTGGCGCGCGCGCCGCACCATCTGGCGCACGGCCGCCGGGTTCTTGTCCAGCGTTTGCGCGATGTCTTCGTAGTCCGCATCGAACACGTCGCGCATGAGAAACGCCGCGCGGGCATCGGGCGACAGGCGTTCCAGCATGAACAGAAACGCCACCGACACATCGTCCGCCTGCTCATGGATCTGTTCCGGCGTGGAGGGCGCCGCCATCAGCATGGGTTCCGGCAGCCAGACCCCAACGTAGTGTTCGCGTTCAGCCTTGACAGCGCGCAAGCGATCGATCGACAGGCGCGTGGTCACCGTGACGAGCCATGCTTCGGGGTTCTGTATGGCCGCGCGGTCAGCCTCATGCCAGCGCAGCCACGCTTCCTGCACGACGTCTTCGGCCTCCGCCACGGCCCCCAGCATGCGATAGGCAATGCCATAAAGGCGGGAACGGTGCTGGTCGAAGAGGGCGGAGTCGGTCATGGAAAGGGCCAGCGCCGGGGCGAGGCGCAAGGAAGGCAAACATTTTGCCGTAGCGGCCAAGCTGCGACAAGCGCGCGCGACGTGCGCGCGGTTCTCATGTCCTGCCCGGTGCGCTGGCGCAAGCCTGATCGGCGGTTGCGTGTCCGTGGCCGCCGTGCCTTGCTGCGCGCCGCCTACGCGCTCTCGCGCGTCACGATGCGAAAACCGATTTCCACCACCGACTGCGCGGGACGCTGGCCGTTGGCGCGCAAGCCGATCATCTCGGCCGCCTGCGCGCCGATCGCCGCGCCGTCCACGTGCACGGACGTGATGGCCGGAGACATCGACGCGGCGATGTCCATGTCGCCAAAGCCCATCACCGCCAGTTGCCCAGGCACGTCCAGCCCTTGCGCCGCGGCCTCGGTCAGCACGCCGGCCGCCATCATGTCGGAACTGCAAAACACCGCGTCGATGCCTTGGCCCGAACGCTGCAGGGCGCGCAGGCCTTCGCGGCCTTGCGCGTGCGTTGTCGGCGCGGGCATGTAGTGCACCAATGGTTCGGGCAGGCCCGATTCCAGCGCCGCGCGAACCAGGCTTTCGGCACGCAGCCGGGCGCGGTGATCGTCGCCGCTCAGCACCGCCTGCCGCGTCTTGCCCGCGTCGCGCAGGTAGTGGCTGACGGCCGTGCCGATGGCGTCGTGCGACAGGCTGAGCAGCATGTCGATGGGGGCGTCCGTGGCATCCCATGTTTCGACGATGGGGATGCCCGATGCCTTGAGCAGCTGCCGCCCCTGCGGCGAGTGCATCACGCCCGTCAGCACGATGCCGTCCGGGCGCCGTCCGATGATGGCGCGCAGCAGCGCGTCCTCGCGGGGCGAGTCGTAGCCGCTCTGGCCCACCATGAGCTGAAAGCCCTTGGCTTCGAGCGACTGCGTCAGCGCGGTCAGCATCCCGCCAAAGAGCGAACCGGCGATCGAGGGCACCAGCACCATCACCAGGTTGCTGCGCGACAGGCGCAGGCTGCCGGCCATCAGGTTGGGCACATAGCCCAGCGCCTGGATTGCGGCGTTGACCTTGTCCAGCGTGGCGGGCGAGACCTGCTGCGGCGTGTTGATGGCGCGCGAAACGGTAATCATCGACACCCCGGCCGCTTGCGCCACCTCGCGCACGGTGACGTTGGCGCGTTCCGGGGAGCGGGAAGGGAAGTCGGCGGACGGCATGCGGGGCGGGTGCATCAAAAAGGGAGTCGAAAACGGCGGGGTGCAATTGGCGTCAAGCCTAACCGCAGACGCGCGCCTTGCGGGCCGGATGGTGTCAGGGTTTGTCCTGATGGCGAACCGTCGGCGCCCCGAAATATTCTAAAAAAGCACTCATGTTAACGTTAACAATAAAAATGTTAACGTTAACGTAATTAAAAGAACCCAATCCGGAGACAGTAATGAAGACCAATGCGCGCAAGTGGATGCTTGGATTGACCCTGATGGCCGCCGCGGGCGCGGCGCAGGCCTGGCCTGACAAGGCCGTCACCGTCGTCGTCCCATTCCCGCCCGGCGGCGCAACCGACTCGGTGGCGCGCGCGCTGTCCAACAAGCTGGGCGAACAGCTCAAGCAATCCTTCGTCGTGGAAAACAAGGCGGGCGCCACCGGCACCATCGGCGCGTCGCAGGTGGCCCGCGCCGCGCCGGACGGCTACACCCTGATGGTCACCTCGCTGGCCCCGCTGGTCGTGGCCCCGCACCTGATGAAGGGCATCACCTACGATCCGGCCAAGGACTTCACGTATCTCACCGTGGCCGTGCAGACGCCCAATGTGCTGGTGGTCAGCCCCAAGCTGGCGCCTCAGATCAACAGCGTGCAGGACGTGCTGAAGCTGCTGAAGGACAAGCCGGGCGCGATCAGTTTCGCGACCTCCGGCGCGGGCTCGTCCGATCACCTGACCGCCGAACTCTTCTGGCAGAAGACCGGCACCAAGGGCCTGCATGTGCCTTACAAGGGCGGCGCGCCCGCCATTTCCGATCTGCTGGGCAACCAGGTGGACATGTCGTTCCAGAACGTGAACGCCGTGCTGCCGCATATCAAGTCCGGTAAGCTCAAGGCCATCGCCGTCACCGGTTCCAAGCGCTCGCCCGTGCTGCCGGACGTGCCCACGTTCGCCGAAGTCTCGGTGCCCGGCGTCGACGTCTATGCCTGGCAGGCCGTCGTGGCCCCCAAGAACCTGCCCGCCGACGTGCGCGACAAGCTGTCCGCCGCCCTGACCGCCGCGCTGAAGGATCCGGCGCTCAGCAAGCCCTTCACTGACATCGGCCTGGAGGTCGTCGCAAACTCGCCCGAAGCGTTCACCAAGTTCCAGCAGCAGGAAAGCGCCCGCTGGAAGCAGGTCATCGAGACCGGCGGCATCTCCGTGCAATGACGCAACGCGCCCGGCCCCGCCGGCCGGGCATTTTCAAGAAGCAATCATGACTCTTCACGCATCGCAAGCCTCCCAGACGCCCACGATCACCGGCATGCGCGTCGTGCCGGTCGCCGGCCAGGACTCCATGCTGCTCAACCTGAGCGGCGCCCACGCGCCTTATTTCACGCGCAACCTGGTCATCCTGACCGACAGCGCGGGCAACACCGGCGTCGGCGAAGTGCCTGGCGGCGAAAAGATCCGCGCCACGCTGGAAGACGCGCGCGCCCTTATCGCGGGCAGCTCCATCGGCAACTATCAGCACACGCTGAACCAGATGCGCCAGGCCTTCGCCGGTCTGGATAGCGCGGGCCGCGGCGCCCAGACCTTCGACCTGCGCGTGGCGATCCATGCCGTGACGGCGGTGGAATCGGCGTTGCTGGACCTGCTGGGCCAGCACCTGGGCGTTCCCGTGGCCGCGCTGCTGGGCGAAGGCGTGCAGCGCACCTCCGTGCAGATGCTGGGATACCTGTTCTACGTGGGCGACTCGTCGCTTACGCCGCTGCCTTACCAGACGGCGCCCGACGCCGACGGCTGGCTGCGCGTGCGGCACGAAAAGGCCATGACGCCCGAGGCCATCGTCCGCTTGGCCGAAGCCGCTCATGACCGCTATGGCTTTCAGGACTTCAAGTTGAAGGGCGGCGTTTTGCGCGGCGAGGAAGAGGTCGAAGCCATCCGCGCCCTGCACGAGCGCTTCCCCGACGCGCGCGTCACGCTCGACCCGAACGGCGGCTGGCTGCTCAAGGACGCCGTGCGGCTGTGCCGCGACCTGCACGGCGTGATGGCCTATGCCGAAGACCCGTGCGGCGCCGAAGGCGTGTTTTCCGGCCGCGAGGTCATGGCCGAGTTCCGCCGCGCCACGGGCCTGCCCACCGCCACCAACATGGTCGCCACCGACTGGCGCGAAATGGCGCATGCGCTGTCGCTGCAGTCGGTCGACATTCCGCTGGCCGATCCGCATTTCTGGACGATGCAGGGGTCGGTGCGTGTGGCCCAGACGTGCCAGGCGTTCGGCCTGACGTGGGGCTCGCATTCCAACAATCACTTCGATGTCTCGCTGGCGATGTTCACGCATGTGGGCGCCGCCGCGCCGGGCCGCGTCACCGCGATCGACACGCACTGGATCTGGCAGGACGGCCAGCATCTGACCCGCAACCCGCTGCAGATCCGCAACGGCTACGTCGAACTGCCGCAGACCGGCGGACTGGGCATCGAGCTGGACATGGACGCGATCGAGCGCGCCCACCAGCTCTACCTGCAGCATGGCCTGGGCGCGCGCGACGATGCCTCGGCGATGCAGTATCTGGTGCCGGGTTGGAAGTTCGACAACAAGCGGCCTTGCATGGTGCGCTGAGCGCATCAAAAAAATCGGGGCGGCAATATGCCGCCCCGATTTGCTTGCAGCCCGCGTTCCGCGGTTCAGGACTGCCCGCGCAAGCGTTCCAGTTCCGCCGACAGCTCCGCCACCAGCGCCTGCGCGCGCGCCAGCGGATCGTGTCCGTTGACCGGCGGCTGCGGTTCCGGGGCGGGGTCATGCAGCCGCGGCTGCACGCTTTCGTGTCCCATGCTGACGTCCACGTCGAACACCAGTTGTTCGGCGCGGTGCCAGGTGGTGAACCATTCCAGCGGCTTACCGTGCTGGTCCATGCCCTGGCCTTGCAGCATCAGCAGCGGCGTGCCGGTCTGTGTGTCGAGCAGCCTGGCGAGCTTGTCGTCGGCCGCGACGGCGCGGATCTGGTTGCGCCCCGCGCCGGGGCGCAGGCCGAACTGCCGCGTCAGCACGCCGTGCAGGGAGGCGTCGGCCAGATGGTCGGCGACGAGGCCCGGCACCGCGTCGGCGGGCAGCCAGGTGCGCACGTAGGCCAGCGGCGCTTCGGCCACGTGGCGCAGGCGCTCCAGCAATAACAGGCGGGTGGTGCCGAAGAACTCGGCCACGTTGGCGGGCGGCTCGGCCGGGCCCAGCGCCAGCACGCGCGTGCGCAGCGCAACACCCGATTGGGCGAACTGTTCGTAAAGGCCGGTGGACCGCTGCACCAGGCGGCGGTGTTCCTGCGGCGCCGCCACGGTGGCGGGACGGCCGGTCTCGCGTTGAATGAGACCTTCGGCGGCCAGCGCCGCCAGTGCCTGGCGCACCACGCTGCGGGCCACGCCGAAGCGGTCGCACAGCGCCGCCTCGCTGGGCAGCACGGCGCCGGCCGCGAGCTTGTTCGTGCGGATGTATCCGCGCAACCGCGACGCCACCTGGGCGTGCAGCGGGATGTCTCCCGCGCGGTCAAGATCGGGCAATGCGTCGTGCTTGGCGGGCGCCATGGGAATCAACCTCCGGTTTGTGCCCGCGCAGTTTCCCATACATGCGTCCAGCCCGGGGCCAGATGCGCGGCGCGCTCGGCGGCCAGGATCAGGCTGTCTTCGCGCGCGATGCCCTTGCCGGCAATGTCGAACGCGGTGCCGTGGTCCACGGACACGCGCACGACCGGCAGGCCCACGGTGATGTTGACGCCGTCGTCGCCGTACACCGACTTGAAGGGCGCGTGGCCCTGGTCGTGGTAACAGGCGATCACGAACTTCCACTTGCCGCGCACGGCCTGCGGGAACAGCGCGTCGGCCGGGATGGGACCCGCGGCCAGGATGCCGGCGGCGTTGGCTTCGGCCACGGCGGGCGCCAGGATGTCGGCGTCTTCGCTGCCGAAGATGCCGTTCTCACCGGCGTGCGGGTTCAGGCCCGCGACCGCCACGGGTTCGTCGGCACGGCCCAGCGCGGTGGCGAACGAGCCGGCCAGCCGCAGCACGGCGCGCATGCGGGCAGGGTTCACGTCTTCGATGGCCTGGCGCAGCGACACGTGCGTCGTGGCGTGGAAGATGTAGAGGTCGCCGGCCGACAGCACCAGCGAGAACGTCTTGACGCCGAACTCATGCGCCAGCAGTTCGGTGTGCCCGGGCCATTTGTGGCCGGCGGCGTGCATGGCGGCCTTGTTCAGCGGGGCGGTGACGATGCCGTCGATTTCGCCGGCGCGCGCCAGGGCGCAGGCCGTCGTGACAAATCGGACCGAGCCGTCGCCGGCGTCCGCGCTGATCTCGCCCAACTTCACGTGCGCCAGCGACGGGCCGGCCTGCAGCACTTCGATCAGGCCCGGCGTGTTGGTCGCATCGGCCGGGCGCTCGATCTTGCGCACGATGGAAGGGTCGGCGCCCAGATTGCGCACCGCATTGGCCATGACGTCTGCATCGCCGACCACGAAGAGGCGCGCCTTCTGGCGCAGTTCGTCGTGGCCCATGAGCATCTTGGCCGTGATTTCCGGCCCGATGCCCGCTACGTCGCCCAAGGTCACAGCCAAGAGGGGCAGCTTCGCGGGAGGGGTTTGTGTCATCGCTTGAATCTCCTGTCGCGGATCGCGCGCACCGCGCGAACCAGTACGTCTTCGGTGCCAAAGCCGCCGGCCTTGGTCACCACGGGCAGGCCTGCGGCCGTGCCTCCGGTCAGCGTGCCCAGCGGCACGCCGCCCATCACTTCGTCCACCAGCGCGATGCCGTTCGCTTGCAGCGCCAACAGCACGCTGCGCGCGCCATCGCCGCCGGTGGCGACCACGCCGGCCGCGCGCGAGGCGGCAATCAATTGCGCGGCCAGGCTGCCGAGGCGGTCGGCGACCTTGTCGGAATCCAGGCCGGCGCGCTGGCCTTCTGGGGCCAGCAGCAGAATCGTGCCGGCTTCCAGCGGGGCCTGCGCGTGCGCCTGCAGCAGCGGCTGGCTCCATGCCTGCCATTGCGCGTCGTCAGCCAGCTGCTCGAGCGACGGGCGCCAGGTGTCGGCGCCCGCAGCCTGCAGCGCGGCGGCCTGGCCGCGCGCGGCGCTGTGCTGCGAGGTCACCACGACCACGACAGGCGCGGTCTGGTCGGCGCCTGCCCACACGCGGGCAAGCGGCACGGCCAGTCCGCCCGCGCCCACGGGCAGGGCGCGCTCGCCCAGCAGCCCGACGGCGCGCGCCAGCCGTTCCAGGTCGTCATCGGTGGCGGCGTCGACCACCACGGTGGCGCCGGCCTGCGCGATGCGCGCGGCCAGCGTTTCAGGCGTGTCGTCCGCCAGCGGCGTCACGTGGGCGCTGCCGAGCAAGGTGGGGATATGGCTTTCGGTTACCGGCGTCACGGGGTCGGTGGCCGCCGAGGTCTCGGTGACCGGCTTGCCGTTCACATACAGAATGCCTTGCTCGACCGTGCGGCCCGTGGCCGGAAAGGCGGGGCAGACCACCGCGATGGCGTCGTCGCGCCAGGCGTCGCGCGCCGCGTCGATCTCGGCCTTGAACGCGCCGCGCAGGGTCGAATCGACCTTTTTGTACAGGCGCGACACGCCGGCTTCACGCAATTGCCGCACGTTGCGGCCGATGACGTCGGCGGCATCGGCAGCGCTGAGCGCCCGGCTGTTGGTCGTGACGGCCAGCACCTCGACGTCGTCGTGCGCGGGACCGGCCAGGGCCTCCTCCGCGCCGCCGATGGACAGGTGCGTGCACCAGCCAGCCCGCACGAATTGCACGGCGGTGTCGCCGGATCCGGTCAGGTCGTCGGCGACGATGGCGATGGCGGGTTTCACAAGGCCTCTCCGCGGGCTTCGGTCAGGGGCGGGGCAACGGTGGCATCGGCGTCCTCGGACTTGAGCTCACCGGCGCGCTTGAGGAACCAGGATGCCAGCACCGGGGCCAGAATGGAACTGATCAGCACGCACGCGGCGACCTGCGCGGTGGCGGCCGACACATACTGCTGGAAGTTGGGGTCGGCGGCCGCGACCACGGCGGGCGTGGCGATGGCGTTGCCTGCGGTGGTGCCGGCCGCAAAGCCCAGGCCGCTCTTGCCGCCGCGGCGCAGGATCAGGCGGTAGCCCAGGTAGACCAGACCGCCGGTGATGGGGCTGATGATCAGGCCCAGGATCAGACCGCTGATGCCGCCGCTGACGACCGCGCCCAGATTGATGCCGGTGCCCAGCGCAAAGGCGAAGAACGGGATGACGATATTCGGCACGGGCTTGAGCACGTCGCGCCACTTCGGGTCCAGGTTGCCCACGACCACGCCCAGCAGGAACGGCACCAGCGCGGCCACCAGGGCGATCATCGGAATGTCGGCAAGGCCCGACGCGCCCAGGAACAGCAGGCTGAAGAAGGGGCCGTCGTTGACCGCGCTGGCCACGTAGGCGCCGCGATCGCGGGCATCGCCGTACTGGCCGGTGTAGGCCAGCCACAGGCCGCCGTTGCTGTTGTCGAAGGCGGCGAGCATCGCCAGGATCGACACGCCCCACAGGCCGTCAAGACCGACATAGCTGCCCAGGATGATGATGAGGGTGGCGGGCACCAGCGTCTTCATCAGCAGGATGGTGCCGGCGGTGGCCAGGATGGGACCGCCCGTGCGGGCGTTGACGTGCGTGCCGGTTGCGAAGATCAGCAGCGCGATCAGCGGCAGTGCGCTGTTCTTGAAGAGCGCAGTGGTGAAGCCGCCGATGGCGAGCGCATCGGGGGCAAAGGTGCCGATCAGGGAACCCAGGATCAGCGGCACCAGCATCAATCCACCGGGGATTTTCTGCATCGTGCCAAAAAAGGGCGAGCGGGTAGTTGCGGTCGACACTATCGGGGTCTCCAGGACGATTTTTCTGGGTTGCAGACGTTCATGCGCGCGTCTGTCGGACGGTTGAAAAAATCGTAGTGTACACCTGTACGTACAGCATGTACGTACAGGTTGACCCGCGGTATCCGTCCCGGATATGGGGACGGTTTGGACGTCAGAAGCGGTAGGCGCCGCTCAACATGACCGTGCGGCGCGCGCCGTAGAAGCAGTCTCCGCGGTCCAGGCACACCACTTCATACGTGCGGTCCGCGATGTTGTTGACGTTGAGCGCGTAGCGCCACGGTCCGTTGGTGTAGCTGACCATCGCATCGAACAGCGTCACCGACGGCGTTTCCGGCGCGCCGCCGTCGCGGAACTTGGACAGGAAGCGGGTGCCGGCGCCGACCGCGAAGCCGGGCTGGCCCGCGAGCGTGAAGCGGTATTTGCCCCACAGCGACGCCATGTGCTTGGGCATGCCCTCAAGCTGCGGATCGATGTCCGTGTAGATGTAGTTGGCGATCACGTCCACATTCTGGGTGACGCGGCCGCGCATCTCCAGTTCGACGCCGCGCGTGCGCGTCTTGCCTGCCTGGATCTGGTTGTTGGGGTTGTCCGGATCGTTGGTCTGGCGGTTGCTTTCGCGCAGGTCGTACGCCGCCGCCGTGAATTCCAGGTCGGCGCCGGGCGGCATGTACTTCAGGCCCACTTCCCACTGCTTGCCGCGCATGGGCTTCCAGCGCTGGTTGTAGAAGTCCGCGCCCGCGATCGGGGTGAAGGACTCGCTGTAGCTCACGTAGGGGGACCAGCCGTTGTCGGCCGCGTACATCAGGCCGAAGCGCTTGGTGGTGGCCTGGTCGGTTTCCTTGTCCTGGCCCTCGGTCGTGCTTTCGACACGATCGCGGCGGATGCCCGCCAGCAGGATCCAGTTCTTGTCGAACGTGATCTGGTCCTGCGCGTAGAAGCCTATTTGCTGCTGCCGCTGCTTGGGCGTGTCGGTCAGCGTGTAGTCCGGCGCGTTGCCGTATACCGGGTGGTACAGGTTCAGCGGCGATCCCAGCCCGCTGTCGGACTGGCTGGTTTCGCGGTAGCGCGTGTAGTCCATGCCCACGATGACGGTGTGCTGCGTGCGGCCCCAGTTCAGCTTGCCTTCCAGGTTCTGGTCGGCCAGCAGGGTGCGCATGCGGGGTTTGTTGATGTAGTAGTAGCGGTCGACGGTGGTCTGCGCGTCGTCGATGTACGAATCGCCGCGGCGGTCGCCATAAACGTTCGGATAGAGCGACTTGTAGTCGACGCTGCTGACCGTATTGCGAAAGCTCTGGCGGACCTTCCAGGTGTCGTTGAACTGGTGTTCGAACAGCCAGCCCACGTTGAATTGCTCGGTGTCGTAGGCGTCAAAGCCCGGCTCGCTGGCGAAGCGGCGCGTGGGGATGCGGCCGTTCGGATTGTGGTCGACGGTGCCGCTCCAGGGCAGGAACGATTGCGTCGTGCCGGACCGGTCCTTCTGCCACGAGGCCAGCAGCGTGAGCGAGGTGGCTGCGCTGGGCTGCCATGTGAGCGACGGGGCGAGGAACATCCGGTCGTCCTGCGCGTACTGCACCTGCGTGTCGCTGTCGCGGCCCAGGGCCACCACGCGGTACAGCCACTGGCCGTCCTCGGTCAGCGGGCCGGTGATGTCCGCCTGGATTTCGCGGCGGTTGAAGTTGCCCAGCTGCACGCCGATTTCGCCCTGCTGTTCGGCCTGCGGGCGCTTGCTGACCAGGTTGACGATGCCGCCCGTGCTGCCCTGTCCGTACAGCATCGACGCCGGGCCGCGCAGCACCTCGACGCGTTCCAGGCCGTAGACCTCGGTGCGCGGGTTGTTGTAGTTGAAGAACTGGCGCAGGCCGTCCAGGTACTGCACGGGCTCCACGCCGCGCACGCGCACGTAATCGCCGCGGTTGTCCACGCCGTAGGCATTCGGACGCACGCCAGCCGCGTAGTTCATCGTGTCCTGCACGTTCTGCGCGCCCTGGTCGATGATCTGCTCGCGCGGGATCACGGTGATCGCTTGCGGCGTTTCGGACAGCGGCGTGTCGGTCTTGGTGCCGGTGGCGCTGCGCCGGGCGACGTAGCCGTCGACGGGGCCGGTGGCGGTCTCGCCAGTGCCGAGGACCTGCACGGCGGGCAGCGTGGCGGGCTGCTCGGGTTGCGCGTGCGCGGCGCCCGCGCCCAGGCAGGCGGCCAGCGCGGCCGCGGCGGGAACACGGGGGCGCAGCCGCGCGCGCAGGGCGGCCGGAGTGTGATGGCGTTTCAAAAGGATCTCCCCACTGGCGCGGCTAAGGGCGCGTCCAGTTACTCATAGAAATAACAACGATAACTATTATTAATTGTGTTGATGGACACAGCCAATAGCGGACGTCGGGGAAGATGTAAAAAAAGCCCTGCGGCAGCGCGGGGCTTTGGGAATTGCCGAAGAAAAGCCTTGCGAATTCAGCGAGTTGACGCGCAGGACCGCGCCCGGGGCCGACGCGGGCGCTGTTGCCGGCGTGCGACAGTGCCGGGTGGGCGGAAAGGCGGGGCGCCCGCGCCGATCAGTCCTGGCCGGTCGCCTGGCGGGTGATGGCGGGAGCGGGGGCGGCGGCGTTGCCGATGGGGTCGGTGGCCGCGTGGGGCGCAATGGCCGGCGCCGCGCCTTGCGCGTCCGGACGCAGTTCGCGCCGCAGGATCTTGCCCACGGTGGTGCGCGGCAGGTCGTCGCGGAATTCGATGTACCGAGGCACCTTGTACCCCGTGAGCTGCGTGCGGCAATGCGCGATCAACGTGTCCGCGTCCAGCGAGGGATCCTTGCGGATGACGTAGAGCTTGACCGCCTCGCCGGAGCGCTCGTCAGGCACGCCCACCGCCGCCACCTCGCGCACGCCCGGGTGCAGCGCGGCCACGTCCTCGACTTCGTTCGGGTACACGTTAAAGCCCGACACCAGGATCATGTCCTTCTTGCGGTCGACCAGATAGACATAGCCCGTCTCGTCGACGTAGCCGATGTCGCCCGTGCGCAGGAAGCCGTCCGGGTACATGACCAGCGCCGTCTCGTCCGGCCGGTTCCAATAGCCCTGCGTGACCTGCGGGCCGCGCACGCAGATCTCGCCGTTTTCCCCGACTCCCAGTTCGCGGCCGGCGTCGTCGCGGATCGACAGGTCGGTGGAGGGGACGGGCAAGCCGATGGACCCGTTGAAGATCTTGGTGTCCAGGGGATTGATGGTGACGGCGGGCGACGTTTCCGTAAGCCCGTAAGCCTGCGCGATCGACACGCCCGTCGCGGCGCGCCAGCGGTCTGCCACCGAGCGCTGCACCGCCATGCCGCCGCCCATCGTCAAGCGCAGCCGCGAGAAATCCAGGTGGGCAAAATCCGGGTGGTTGAGCAGCGCGTTAAAGAGCGTGTTCACGCCAGTGAATGCCGAGAACGGCACCTTGCCCATCTCTTTTATCAGCCCCGGAATATCGCGCGGATTGATGATCAGCAGGTTGCTGGCGCCCAGTTTCATGAACGTCAGGCAGTTCGCCGTCAGCGCAAAGATGTGATACAGCGGCAGGGCTGTGACGATGCATTCCTCGCCGTCTTTCACCAGGGGCCTGACCCAGGCGTAGGCCTGGCTGACGTTTGCCACCAGGTTGCCGTGCGACAGCATGGCGGCTTTGGCCACGCCGGTCGTGCCGCCCGTGTACTGCAGGAACGCCAGGTCGGCAGCCGTGAGCGGCACGTCGGCGAACGGCAGGTCGCGGGCTTGGCGCAGCGCATCGCCCAGTTTCTGCGATCCGGGCAGCGACCACGCCGGCACCATGCGCTTGACGCGCCGCACGGCAAAGTCCACAAGACGACCCTTGATGGGACCCAGCATCTCGCCGATGGACGTCACCAGCACACGCTCGATTTGCGTGGCGGGCAACGCCTTTTGCAGTGTGGCCGCAAAGTTGTCCGCGACCACGATGGCGCGCGCGCCCGCATCGGCAAGCTGGTGTTCAAGCTCGTGCGCGGTGTAGAGCGGGTTGCAATTCACCACGATGCAGCCGGCGCGCAGGGCGCCGAAGAGGCAGACGGGGTACTGCAGCAGATTGGGCATCATCAGCGCGACGCGGTCGCCGCGGCCAAGCCCGTTCGCGTGCAGCCATGCGGCGAAGCGTCGCGTCAGCGCGTCCAGTTCGGCATAGGTGATCGATTTGCCCATGCTGATGTAGGCCGTCTTGCCGGGAAAGCGCCGGAAGCTTTCCTGGATGATCGTCACCAGGGTGGTCGCGCTGTCGGTCCCGATCTCGGCGGGCACACCGTAGGGATAGCTCTTGTGCCAGATTCGTTCCATGTCTTGCGGTTCCGTTGGGGCGCAAGGCCCTAGTTGCCCAGCAGGGCTTTCTTCAGGGAGGCCTGCGCGGGGCTGTCGCCCAGCCAGACGCGAAGCAGGGCGCGGGCGAAGGCGGGATCGTCGATGCGGCCGCGCGGCTTGCCGTTGCTGGCAATGGCGACGCCGCGGGCATCGAAGTCCAGATCGATGACATCGCCCTCGCGGGCGGCGCCGATGTCGCTCATCAAGCGTGACAGGCGCTCGGCGGGCGCTATCAGCGCGGCAAGTTCCTGCGAGCTCGTATTGTCTCGCAATCCGTCCTGCAGCGCGCCGTCCAGGCTTTTGCTGTCCACGTCGCGCAGCATCCGCAGCCGCATGCGGCGCGGCTGCGTGCTGTCAATGAGTGCCGCGGCGTCGTGGCTTTTCGTGGTGACGTACAGCGCGGCCACGTAGACCTTCACGACGAAGCGGGTGCGCATGCCCGCGCCGTTCAGCGTCATCGCCTGGCTGCCTTCGGCAAGCTGTTCGGGCACGCGCACGCCGGCAACGTCCACGTCGGCAAAGGCGGGCGCGCCCGCCAGGCAGGCCGCGAAAATCAGGCTCAGGGCGGCGGTGCGCCCTCCGGGGTTGAAACGCATTTGTCACCTCCAGTGTTCTTCTGCTTGTAGAACTTCTTGTCTGCGATGTAGATCGTGCGTTCCACGACGGCGTACACGACGTCGTCCTTGTCTTTCAGTTCGACCGTGTAGGTGCGGGTCGTTTCGTGGTGCGTGGCGAGCAGGCGCCGGATTTCGGCGATCTCGCCCGGCGGCAGCCGGAAGTCGACATACAGCGTGGTGTAGGCGGGCTTGCGGAAACGGATGGAGGCCTCCTTGTCCCAGACGATGTGATCCGGGCCCAACGCCGACATCAGCATGGTCGGGTGGGCGCCGTCGGTTACCGCAAAGAGCGAGCCGCCGTACATCGATCCCACGATGTTGCGGGTGCGGCGCAAGAGCGGCAGCTTGATGCGGATGTGCTGGAAGTCCGGCGACACGTGCAGCACGCGGCCGCCGGTGGCGCGAAAGGCCGGATGCAGGTTGAAGCCCACCCGCATCAGCCGCGCGCGCCACTCGGGCGACAGGTTCTTGAACCAGTAGGGCTTCACGCTGGCCGCCGCCTGGCTACATGGCCTCGAACAGGCCGGCCGCGCCCATGCCGGTGCCGATGCACATCGTGACCAGCCCGTACTTGCCGCCGGTGCGGCGCAGCCCGTGCGTGATCGTCGCGGTGCGGATCGCGCCCGTGGCCCCCAGCGGGTGGCCCAGCGCAATGGCCCCGCCCAGCGGGTTGACCTTGGCCGGATCCAGGTTCAGCTCGCGGATCACGGCCAGCGACTGGGCCGCGAACGCTTCGTTGAGCTCAATCCAGTCCAGCGCGTCCTGCTTGATGCCGGCGCGTTCCAGCACCTTCGGGATGGCGGCGACGGGGCCGATGCCCATGACCTCGGGCGGCACACCGGCGACGGCAAAGCCCACGAAGCGCGCCAGCGGGCTCAGGTTGAACTCGCGCAGGATGCGATCGGACACCAGGATCACGGCCGCCGCGCCGTCCGACATCTGCGAGCTGTTGCCCGCCGTGACGCTGCCGCGTGTGGAGAAGACCGGCTTGAGCCGCGCCAGCGCTTCCAGGCTGCTGTCGGGACGCGGGCCTTCGTCGACCTCGACGAGGCGGCGCGCGACGCGCACCGCGCCGCTGGCGCCGTCCGGCAGGTGCGTGACGACCTCAAAGGGCGTGGTCTCGGCACGGAAGTGGCCGGCGGCAATCGCCGCGCAGGCCCTCTGGTGCGAGGCCAGCGCAAAGGCGTCCTGATCCTCGCGCGACACCTTCCAGCGCTCGGCGACCTTTTCGCCGGTCAGGCCCATGCCGAACGCCATGCCGATGTTTTCTTCGTGGGCGAAGATGGCTGGGTTCATGGACACCTTGTTGCCCATGATCTGCGGCATGGCGCTCATGGATTCGGTGCCCGCGCCGATCATGATGTCGGCCTCGCCCAGCCGAATGCGGGCGGCGGCGTCCGCCACGGCCTGCAGTCCCGACGCGCAGAAGCGGTTGACGGTGACGCCCGCCACGCTTTGCGGCAGGCCGGCCAGCAGCAGGCTGATGCGGGCCACGTTCATGCCCTGTTCGGCCTCGGGCATGGCGCATCCGGCGATCACGTCGTCGATGCGGGCGGCGTCCAGCCCGGGCGCCTGCGCCAGCGCGCCGTTCAGCGCGGCGGCCAGCATGTCGTCGGGTCGGGTGGTGATGTAGGCGCCATTGCGCTTGCCCACCGGCAGGCGCGTGGCGGCAACGATGTAGGCGTCTTGGATCTGCGTGCTCATATCCATTTCCTCAACTAACAATAGCGAGATATATCAATCGGACCCCCGCGCAAAATGGTCTCCCGCAAGCGGGGCCGCGCGGATCCGGCTCTGCCGGTCCGCTTGCGGCGCCCCTGGGGGAAGCGCCGCAGGCGCCTGGGGGGGATCAATTCCGTAGCGGCTTGCCGGTTTCCAGGGTGTGGCGGATGCGCGCCTGGGTCTCGGGCGTGCGCAGCAGCGCCACGAATTCCTTGCGCTCCACGGCCAGCAGCCATTCTTCGTCGACCTTGGTGCCGGTCTCGACCTCGCCGCCGCACAGCGCGACGGCCGCGCTGCGGGCCACGCGGTAGTCGTGCGCGCTGATCATGCCGCCTTCGCGCATGTTGACCAGCACCATCTCGAAATTGGCGATGCCGTTGCGGCCGGCCACCGGCACGTTCTGCAGGCGGGCGGGCGGCGTGTAGCCGGCCTGCGCCGCGGCGCGCGCCTGGCCGATGGCCACATACAACAGTTCGCCGGGATGGAACAGCACGATGTCGTGTTCGCGGGCAAAGCCGGCCTCGATGGCTTCCAGTGCACTCTTGGCGACCTGGGCCATCGCAATGGTCTGGAAGACCGGTTGCAGGTAGGGGAAGACTTCGCCGGGCGTGGCCGTCTTGGCCGCCAGCGCCGCCGCGCGCGCGGCGAACTCCTTGCTGCCGCCGCCCGCCGGAATGAGGCCGACGCCGGCCTCGACCAACCCGATGTAGCTTTCCAGCGCCAGCACGCGGTGCGAGGCGTGCATCAGGAATTCGCAGCCGCCGCCCAGCGCCATGCCCTGCACCGCGGCAACGGTCGGGATCTGCGCGTACTTGAACGACTGCGAAGCCCGCTGGAATTTTTCGACGGTGGCCTCCAGCATGTCCCACTGGCCCGCCGCGCAGGCTTCGACCACCTGCTGCAGGTTGGCGCCCACCGCAAACGGCGCGTCGTGCCAGATGACCAGGCCGTCGAATTCACGTTCGGCCTTGGCCACCGCCTGCAGCACGCCTTCCAGCACCTCGGCGCCCAGCGTGTGGTTGCGCGACGTGACCGACAGGATGGCGATGCCGGCGTCGACCTGCGGCAGGTTCCACAGGCGCACGCCTTCGTTTTCCCAGATCGTGACGCCGCGATCGTCGGCGGCTTCGCCCACGACGCGTTCCGGGAACAGCTGGCGGGCGTACACGGGCAGCGTGGAACGCGGGTGCAACGTGCCGGTGCGCGCCGAATACGACCCTTCGGGCGCATGCACGCCGTGGCGGTCCGGTTCCAGCACCCAGGCGGGCAGGGGCGTGTCGCTCATGGCGCGGCCGGCGGCGATGTCCTCGGCCACGGCGGCGGCGATGGCCTGCCAGCCCGCGGCCTGCCAGGTTTCGAACGGGCCTTGCGACCAGCCGAAGCCCCAGCGCATGGCCAGGTCCAGGTCGCGTGCGTTGTCGGCCACGTGCTCGAGCTGCACGGCGCTGTAGTGGAAGATGTCGCGGAACAGGCTCCACAGGAATTGCGCCTGCGGATGCTCGCTGGCGCGCAGGGCGGCAAAGCGCTTGGCCGGGTCGCGTTCCTTGAGCAGCGCGGCGACGTCATCGGCCAGCTTGCCCGTTCCTGGCGCGTAATCCTGCTTTTTCAGATCCAGCACCTGGATCTCGCGGCCCTGTTTGCGGTAGACGCCCGCGCCGCTCTTTTGGCCCAACGCGCCCTTGGAGATCAGGGCCGACAGCCAATCCGGCAGCGCGAAGTACCGGTGCCACGGATCGTCGGGCAGGTTCTTTTCCATGGTGCCCACCACGTGGGCCAGCGTGTCCAGCCCCACCACGTCGGCGGTGCGGTACGTGGCGCTCTTGGGGCGGCCGATCTTGGGGCCGGTCAGCGCGTCGACTTCGTCGAAGGCCAGGCCCAGCCGCGTGGTGTGGTGCATGGCGGCCAGGATCGAGAACACGCCGATGCGGTTGGCAACGAAGTTCGGGGTGTCCAGCGCGCGGATCACGCCCTTGCCCAGCGCGGAGGTCAGCCAGGTTTCCAGCTGGTCCAGCACGTCCGGTTGCGTGTGCGAGGTGGCAATGATCTCCACCAGGCGCATATAGCGCGGCGGATTGAAGAAATGGATGCCGCAGAAGCGGTCGCGCAGCCCGGCGGGCAGCGCGTTGGCCAGCGCGTCGATGGACAGGCCGGATGTATTCGAGGCCACGATGGCGCCGGGCGCCACGTGCGGCGCGATGCGCTCGTACAGTGCCGTCTTCCAATCCATGCGCTCGGCGATGGCTTCGATGACGAGATCGCAACCGCTCAGGCGGGCGAGGTCGTCATCGTAATTGGCGGGCGTGATGAGCGCCAGGCGCGAGGCGCCGGCCAGCGGGGCGGGTTCCAGTTTTTTCAGGCCGGCCAGCGCCTTCTTGACGGTGCCGTTGCGGTCGCCTTCGCGGGCGGCCAGGTCGAACAGCGTGACCGGCACGCCGGCATTGGCCAGGTGGGCGGCGATCTGCGCGCCCATGACGCCGGCACCCAGCACGGCGACGTTTTTGACGACGAACTTGCTCAAGGGAGTCTCCTGAAAAAGCGGGGGACGGCGCGCGGCCGTCCCCCGTTCACGGCTAGAAGCGGGACGAGAGTTGCAGGCCGAGGATGTGGCCGCTGCTGTCGTAGGTGCCCGCGACACGGCCCTTGGTGGCCGCGCTGCCGGACGTGGTGTCGATGTCCGTCTTGCGCAGGTACAGATAGGTGTAGCCCACGTCGATCGTGGTGTCCTTCGTGGCGGCCCATTGCACGCCGGTCGAGAACCAGTAGCGGTCGTTGTCGGGCAGGGACGTGGGACGGTCGGCGGCGTCATGCACCGGCGACTGATCGAACGCCAGGCCGAACTTCCACTTCCAGGCGGGGGCGAACTTGTAGTTGGTGCCCACGGCAACGCGCCAGGTATCGCGGAAGTTGAGCGGCAGCACATCGTCGCGCGCGCCCGGACCCGAGTTCTTGATCTTCAACTGGGGGATGCTGCTCCAGCCGGTCCACGACACGTCGCCCAGCAGTTCCCATTTTTCGTTGAGCTGGTGCGTGGCGCTAAGAATCAACGTATCGGGCAGGTCGACGTTGGCCTTGGCGTCGAACGACACGGACTGGCCGGTGGGGCCGATGTTGTCGATGTCGGTGTCGCCCTTGGCCGAGTGCTTGATCTTCGAGCGGTACGACAGGCCGATGCGCGTGTCTTCGGTGGGTTGCAGCATGAAGCCGACGTTCCAGCCCCACGCATCGCCCTTCAGGTTCAGGTCGGCGTCGCCATTGGTGGCCAGCGGCAGCCCCGCGATGGGCACCACGGTTTTTTTCTTGTAGGTGGCGTCGATGTGTTGCCAGTTCACGCCGAAGCCCATCGAGAATTTCTCGTTGACCTTGTAGGCGATGGACGGGTTGACGTTGATGGTCTTGATGTCGAACTTGTTCGAGTGGTATTGACCGACCCAGCCGTCGTCGTATTCGGTCATCAGGCCGAACGGTGCGCCCACGCCCAGACCGATGTACCACTGCTCGTTCAGTTGCCAGGAGGCGTAGAGGTTGGGCACGACGCCCAGATGGCCCGCGTCCCCGCCATTGCCGCCGGTGGGAACCGAACCGTTCAAGCCCGATCCGGCAATGCCCGGCGCGCTGGGGTTGCGGCTGTTGCCGTTGTCCGAAAACTTGAACGACGGTTTGATCAGGTTTACCCCGCCGGAGAAATTAAGGCCCGGCAGATAGGTCAAGCCTGCCGGGTTGAAATACATGATGCTGGCATTCTCCGGGTTTGCCGCCGAGCCCGCATACGCGTTGCCCAGGCCGCTGGCGTTCTGCTCCAAGAGCTGAAAACCGGCGCCGTAGGACGTTGCGGATGCGCCCAAGCCGACCAGGATGGCCGACAGGGTGCTCAGGGACAATGGACGTCTGCGCATGGTACTGCCTCCTCGAGTTGGATGTGTGTCTCTCTTCCACTGCCGGCCTGGTTTCGCCGGTCTAATCGGCGCGAGCCGCTGTGCTGCGGTCCTGCTTGGTGCTGCCTGCTTCGTAATGCAAGGGGCCTCCCGTGAATGGCGCGAAGCCCGTCCCAAAAATCACGCCGGCATCGGCCAGATCGGCGTCGGCCACGATGCCGCCCGCGACCCGTTCGCGCGTGGCGTCGATGAGCGGCTGGATCAGGCGCTGGGCCAGGCCGGCGGGCGCGGCGGCGGGATCCGCGCCGCGCTGCTTGACCGGCTCGCCATCGCGCCAGGTGTAAAAGCCCTTGCCGCTCTTTTTGCCCAGCTCGTTGCGCGCCAGGCGCTCGGCCAGGCAACGTGGCGGCTCGGCGCCGCCGGCCAGTTGCGCGCCGGCGTCGCGTGCGATGTCCAGGCCCACGGTGTCGGCCAGCTCCAGCGGCCCCATCGGCATGCCGAAGGCCACCATCGCGGCGTCCACGGTTTCCGGCGCGACGCCTTCGTCCACGCTGCGCATGGCCTGCAGCATGTAGGGCGCAAGCACCGCATTCACCAGGAAGCCGGGCGCGCTCTTGACCGGCAGCGCCAGCTTGTCGATCTGCCCCACGAAGGCGCAGGCGCGGGTCTGGGCGTCGGGGTCGCCGCCTTGCGCGTGCACGACCTCCACGAGCGGCATCTTGGCCACGGGATTGAAGAAATGAATGCCCACCAGACGCTCCGGCCGCGCCAGGCCTTCACGCAGCGTTTCAAGCGACAGGCTGGACGTGTTGGTGGCCAGCAGCGCATCCGGCTTCATGCGCGGTTCCAGCGACCGGTACAGCGCGCGTTTGGCGTCGGGCTGTTCGCTGATGGCCTCGATGATGACGTCGGCCAGCGGCACGCCGTTGCCTTCCGGGTCCGGCACCAGCCGGTCAAAGGCGGCGCGCGCCAGGCGCGGGTCCTTCAAACGCCGCGTATAAAGCGCTGCGGCGCGCTTGATTGCCGGCGCGATGCGGGACATCTCCTGGTCCTGCAGGGTCACGGTCATGCCCTTGTATGCGCACCAGGCGGCGATGTCGCCGCCCATTACGCCGGCGCCCACCACGTGCACATGGCGCGCGGGCGCAACGCCGGGCTGCTTGCCGTTGGCCTTCAGACGCTCTTGCAGGCGGAACACGCGAAGCAGGTTGCGCGCCGTGCCGGACGAAATGATGCGGTCGATGAGGTCGGGCGCCTTGAGCGCATTGCCGCCATGCTTTTCCCAGATTTCCACGATGGCGGGCGCGGCCGGGTAATGGCCCAGCGGATCCTTGGCGGCAATCTGCTTGCGGGCGCGGTTGGCGACGATGGCTTTGAGCGGCCAGCGGTTCAGCAACGCGCCCAGGCCGCGCGCGCGCCGGGCGGGCTTGCGCGACAGGACCGTCTGGCGCGCTGCGGCCAGCAGCAGGCGTGGCGGCACGCGCGCGTCCACCAGCCCCAACGCGGCCGCGCGGCGGGCATCGGCGCCGCGGCCGGTCAGCATCATGTCCAGCGCAGCCGGCGCGCCGATCACCTGCGGCAGGCGCAGCATGCCGCCCCAGCCGGGAAAGATGCCAAGCATGACTTCGGGCAGCGCCAGCGAGGCGCCGGGCTGGTCCGCCACCAGCCGGTAGCGGCAAGCCAGCGCCAGTTCCAGGCCGCCGCCCAGGCAATGCCCCTGGATCAGCGCCAGCGTCGGATAGCGCACGCCAGCCAGGCGGTTCATGAGATTCCAGCCGCGCGACACCAGCCCGCGGGCCTGCTCAGGCGTGTCCAGCGTGGCGAATTCGTTGACGTCGGCGCCCACGATGAAGCCCGTCGCCTTGCCGGACTGGATGATGAGGCCCTGGGGCGGATCGCGGTCCAGCGCGTCAAGCACCACCGAGAGTTCGGCCATGGTGTCGGCCGACAGGGCGTTGACCGCGCTGCCCGCGCGGTCGAAGGTCAGCCAGGCGACGCCGTCGGGGTCGTGGTCCAGGCGCCAGTGGGAAAGCGTATCCAATGTCGTCATGGGCGGTCCTCGTCCAGGGTTTCGACCAGCATCGCGCCGCCTTGGCCGCCGCCGATGCAGATGGCAGCCATGCCGCGCCGCGCGCCGCGGCGCTTGAGCGCATGCAGCAGATGCAGCACGATGCGTGCCCCCGAGGCGCCCACCGGGTGTCCGATGGCAATGGCGCCGCCGTCGACGTTCAGGCGCGCGGGGTCCAGTTCGCCCCAGGCGGGCGTGCCGAAGTTTTCCTGGCAGTAGGCCTCGTCCCGCCACGCGGCCAGACAGCCTAGCACCTGGGCCGCGAAGGCTTCGTTGATCTCCCACAGGTCCAGGTCATTCAAGCCCAGCCCATGGCGCTGCAGGATCGGCGTGGCCGCATGCACGGGGCCCAGGCCCATGATCGCGGGGTCCAGTCCGGCCCATTGCGAATCGATGATGCGGCCCAGCGGGTGCAGGTTCCATTTGCGAACGGCTTCTTCCGAGGCCAGCGCCAGCATGGCCGCGCCGTCGGTGACTTGCGAGCTGTTGCCTGCAGTGATGTTGCCCCACGGCTTGTCGAACACCGGCTTGAGCTTGGCCAGCTTGTCGGGTGTGGAGTCTTCGCGCACACCGTCGTCCGCGGCGTGCAGCGTGCCCTGCATGTCGATGACCGGTGTGACCTCGGGCATGCCGGCGGCGCGGGCCGCCAGCGCGCGCTGGTGGCTGCGCGCCGCGTACGCATCCATGGCGGCGCGGTCGATATTGAACAGCGTGGCGACGTTCTCGGCGGTCTGACCCATCGACAGGCCCACGACCGGGTCCGTCAGGCCCTTGAGCAGGCCGATCACGGGCGCCAGGTGCTTGGGCCGGAAACCGCCCAGCGCCTTGAGCTTGGCGCCCACGCCGCGCGCGGCGTACCAGCGCGACAGCCAGCGCACCATGCCGTCCGAAAACAGCACCGGCGCGCGCGACAGCGCATCGGTGCCGCCGGCCAGCACCAGGTGCGACCGGCCGTTCTGGATGTTTGCAATGGCCGAATCCAGCGCTTGCATGCCCGATGCGCAGTTGCGCATGACGGTCCAGCCGGGCACCCGATCGCCGCAACCGAGCCGCAGCGAAATCACGCGGCCGATGTTGACTTCTTCGGGCGAGGGCGCCGCGCAACCCACGATGACCTCGTCCAGGTCGGTGGGCGCGTAAGGCTGGCGCAGCAGCAGGGCGCGGCCGGCCTGCACCGCCAGATCCCCGGCGGAGAAGGGGCCCGGGCCCGTGCGGGCCTTCAAAAAGGGCGTGCGTGAACCGTCGACGACGTAAACCGGTTTGAATGCCATCCGCTACCTCCCTCAGGCGACCTTGCGTTCGGCCGTGGGCCGGTCCGCGTCGGCGGCGCCGAGGTCAAAGGGGAAATCATCCACTTTCACCACGGTGTCGCGCAAGCGGTTGCGGCGCTTGACCACCGCGTACTCTTCCGCGGTGATGCCGCCGATGGCCACCGCCGCGTCGGCGATGTCGCGCACATTCGCTTGCGGATTTCCGTCCAGCACGCCGCGCTTTTCCAGTTCGCGGATCTTGGCTTCGATCGGCTCGGCGTCCAGCGTGGCGGCCAGCGCCTGCTCGATCGCGCCCACGGGCTCGTCCGCGGTGGCGGGCAGATGGCAGCCGGCGGTCAGGCGGTCGCGCGTGGCGCTGGGGCTGATGAGCAGCCGGGCCACGTCCTGGCCAAGCTGGTCCGACGGCGGGATCTGGCTGTGGCCCCACGGGAACACGATGCGGCGAATGATCCAGGCCACCGCACGGTTCGGGAAGTTGTCCAGCACGCCGTCAAAGGCGTCCTGCAATTTGCACAACGCGTCCTGGATGGACCAGTGCGCCAGCGGCGCGTCGGCGTCCTGCCGGCCTTCGTCCTCGAAACGCTTGAGCGTGGCGCTGATCAGGTACATCTGCGACAGCACGTCGCCCAGCCGCGCCGACAGGCGCTCGCGCCGCTTCAGGCTGCCGCCCAGCACCAGCATCGAGGTGTCGGCCAGCATCGCGAATGCCGCGGAATAACGGCCCAGCAGCTGGTAGTAGCGCTTCATGGCGGGCGAGACGTCGGCGTTCACGGCGGCAAACCGCGCGCCGGTCAGCGACGTGCCCAGCGCACGGAAGGTGTTGCGCACCACAAAGCCCGCGTGGCCCCAGAACGCGGCGTCGAAATCATCCAGCCCCCGCTTGCGGTCCGGCGATTGCGCAGCCTGCATTTCGGCCAGCACGTAGGGGTGGCAGCGGATCGCGCCCTGGCCGAAGATGATGAGGCTGCGCGTCAGGATATTGGCGCCTTCGACCGTGATGCCGATGGGGATCTGCTGGTAGGCGCGGCCCAGGAAGTTGGACGGTCCCAGGCAGATGCCCTTGCCGCCGATCACGTCCATGCCGTCGTTGACGACCTGGCGCGCGCGCTCCGTGACGTGGTATTTGACGATGGCCGACACGACCGAAGGCTTTTCGCCCAGGTCCACCGCGCCGGCCGTCATGGTGCGCGCGGCGTCCATCATGTAGGTGTGTCCGCCAATGCGCGCCAGCGCCTCTTCGACGCCTTCGAACTTGCCGACCGGCATGCGGAACTGGCTGCGCACGCGCGCATAGCCGCCCACGGCGCGCGCCGTCAGCTTGGACATGCCGGTGTTCGAGGAAGGCAGCGAGATCGAGCGGCCGGCGGCCAGGCATTCCATCAGCATGCGCCAGCCCTGGCCGGCCATGGCGGGGCCGCCGATGATGAAGTCCAGCGGCATGAAGACATCGTTGCCGCGCGTCGGGCCGTTCATGAACATGGCGTTCAGCGGGAAGTGGCGCCGGCCGGTGTCCACGCCGGGGTGGTCGTGCGGCACGAGCGCGCAGGTGATGCCCAGGTCCTTCTTGCCGCCCAGCAGGCCGTCCGGGTCGTACAGGCGGAACGCCAGGCCAAGCAGCGTGCAGACGGGCGCGAGCGTGATGTAACGCTTGTCCCACGTGACGCGCATGCCGATCACCTCGCGGCCCTGCCATTCGCCCTTGCAGACGATGCCGCTGTCGGGAATGGCGGCCGCATCCGAACCCGCCCACGGGCTGGTCAGCGCAAACGCCGGCACTTCCTCGCCGCGGGCCAGGCGCGGCAGATAGTGGTTCTTCTGTTCCTCGGTGCCGTAATGCAGCAACAGTTCGGCCGGACCCAGCGAGTTCGGCACCATGACCGACACGGCCAGCGCGGAGGAACGCGTCGACAGCTTGGTCACGATTTCGGAATGGGCATAGGCGGAGAACGCAAGGCCGCCGTACTGCTTGGGAATGATCATGCCGAGGAAACCCTCGGCCTTCAGATAGTTCCAGACGTCGGCGGGCAGGTCGAAGCGCTCTTGCGTGACGTGCCAGTCGTTGACCATGCGGCACGCGGTCTCGGCCTGGTTGTCCAGAAAGCGCTGCTCTTCGTCGGTCAGCCGCGGGCGGGGATAGGCCAGCAGACGGCTCCAGTCGGGCCGGCCGCGAAAGAGCTCGCCTTCCCACCAGACGGTGCCCGCCTCGAGCGCATCGCGCTCGGTGTCCGACATCTGCGGCAACACCTTGCGATACAGGTTGAAGATCGGCGCGGACAACAGCGCCCGCCGGATGGGGCGCACGCCCAGCAACACGGCGGCCAGGAGTGCAATGACAACCAGCGCGACGATGACTGCGTACATTTTCTTGTCTCCTCGTTGTTCTTCAGGTGCGTGGCGGCCTTCGAAGGAGGGCGCGCCGGCCGGGCGGGCGGTGGACGGCGGTCAGGCGCCTCCGGGGCTTGCGTTCACGTGCGGCAAGGGCGAACGCAGTCCGCCCAGCAGAAAACTCATCAGGCGCGGCAGAAGCAGTTCGCGGTCGTTGGGCTGCTCGGCTTCGTCGCCGGCCAGGCCGGTGACCGAGCGCAGCAGGTCGGTGCCCATGATCGCGTACGACGTCGCGCCCAGCATGAACTGGAAACGCCAGATGATCTCGGCGCGGGGCACGTCCGGCAGGGCGGCGAACAGCGCGTTGCGGTAGCGCGCGAGCACGTCGGCGTATTCCTCGGCGAACAGGGCCCGGATGAAATCCGTGGGATCGGTCATCGTGCGTTCCAGCAGCGGCAGGAACGTGCTGCCGGCCTGCGCGGGATCGGCGGCCAGGCGCAGCAGCGTGCCGAAGAACGCATCGACGATCTGCGAGGGCTTCAGGGGTTTGCCGCCGGATTGCGCCTCCAGTTCGTCCAGAAGGCGCATGCGCTCGCGATTCAGCACTTCCAGGCGGCGTTTGAGCACCGCCTGCACGAGTGACTCCTTGGAGCCGAAGTGATAGTTCACCGAAGCGAGGTTCACACCGGCCGCGCCGGTGATCTGGCGCATCGACGTCGCTTCGTGTCCTTGTTGCGCGAACAGGGACTCGGCGGTGTCCAGGATGGCTTCTCTCGTGGGTGTGGCGCGGATTTCTTGCATAAGGTTGAATTCAAACGTTTGTTTCAATGCATTATGCGGGAGCCTTGGATGAGAGGCGAGCCTCTGCTATCCCCAATAGGGTTTACCCCTAAGCGCTAGCGGCCGTGGTGTTGCTTTTGCTGCGTGCGCGCTTCGCATCGTGCGTACGGACGAGGTCCTGCCGGGAAGAAGCATGAGGCGCGGCCCGCGCGGGAGGTTGAGATTTAGCCGAATGTCCTCGGACACCAGTCCTAGGATGAATGCGCTCTGGAACGCACGCTCAAAAGCCCGCAGTATCAGCGCGAGAACATAAAAGCATTGCCCCGGGTGTGTGCCGGGCGAGGCCCTGCGCAGTCACGGCGCGGCAGGCCAATCGCCCTGATACAGGAGCACGAGAAATGACGACGTATAAGGTGGGATTGCTGGTTGACGGGTATGAGCAACCCGGCTGGATGCACGAGATGGTTGAGTGGCTACTCCACAGCCAGGAGTTCGAGCTCACGGCGTTGCTGGTGATGAACGGAGAGGTCGCCGACAGTGCACCGAGGCTGAGCGTGAAGGCGCTGTTCGGCACGCTGTCGCGCCTGGAAGGCAAGCTGCTGCCGCAGAAGCAGCGCGACATGCTGGCCTGCCGCGACATGCGCGACAGCCTGCAGCAGGCCGGCACGGCGGTCATTCCGCTGGCGCCCGGCGATGAGGATCCGCAGGCGCGCCGCGAGGTGCAGGCGCTGGGGCTGGACCTGGTGATCACGCTGGGCGCGTCGCTCGCGACGCGCTCGCAACTTTCCAGCTGGTCGCGGCTGGGCGTGTGGCAATTGAGCTATTCGGATATTGCGGTGGCAACCAGCCGTTATGCCGGCTTCTGGGAGGTCTTTCAGCGCGAAGATCACACCACCGTGAAACTCTGGCGCATCGGCGCGCGGCAGGAAGACGACGAACTCCTGGACCAGCGCAGTTTCAACACGGAAGTGTTCTGGCTGAAGAATCAGGCCCGCGCTTTCAGTTTGGGAAACTTCATGGTCTATGACGCCTTGCAGGCGCTGGCCCATGACCGGCCGGGCGTCGCGCCGCCTGCCATGCAGATCATGAGCGGTCCGCGCCGCGCCGACCCGGCAGAGTGGGACAGCGCCGCATATATTGCGCGCCAGGCGTGGTTAATGTCGGATCTGGTTGTGCGGCGCATCATGAAACGCAATGTCCGGTGGCGGATCGGTATGTTTCCCTCCGCGAGACAGCAGGCGGTGGTATCGGAGGCGATGGTATTGCAGCCGCCCAAGGGGCGGTTTTTCGCGGACCCCTTCGTTTATACGCACGACAAAAAACCATATATATTTTTCGAGGACTATGATTTTACGTCCCGCAAGGGCACGATCTCCGTCGCGACATACTCCGACGGGGCTTTCCGGCTGTTGGGCACCGCGCTGAACCTGCCTTATCACCTTTCATTTCCGTATATTTTTGAACACGAAGGCGTGACATACATGGTTCCGGAAACGTGCGGAAATCGCAGTATCGAGCTATGGAAATGTACGGAATTTCCGCTGAAATGGGAGCTGGATGTTAATCTGATGACCAATATTTCTGCCGTGGATACCATTATTTTTAAACACGGCGAATACTGGTGGCTATTGACAAATATCGACCGGACTGACGGCCAGAGCCACTGCGACGAGCTGTTCGCGTTCTTCTCGGATTCGCCCCGCTCGACGTCCTGGACGCCCCACGCCTGCAACCCGATCGTGCGCAACCCGATGCGCGCCCGCAACGCCGGAATTGTTGTCTCGCCTGGCGGAGACGTGATCCGGTGCGCCCAGTACCAAGGCTTCTGTCACTACGGCAAGGGCGTTTCGCTGAACAAGATTGAGGAGCTTTCGCCTTCCACTTACGTCGAAACCGATGGCGAGATCCACTACGCTAACTTCCTGAGAAAACGCCATGCTTCAATGCACCATTGGCATCATCAGGGGGGACATACGGTATTTGACTTCGCCTATATGGAGTAAATACGCCTGCGGGCGTAAAAATAAAAATGTTACCGTTATTTCGATTGAAGGGATCGCTCACCGGCGTGATGTGTCGACAGATACAAGTTGACAGCTTTCCCTCCCCATCCGGCACCCCAAGGCCGCGTCAGGCAGATGCCCCGACGTGGCTTTTTTTCGTCTGTAACACGGGCATTCCGGGCGTGGCCGGCCGGCAAACCGCGGCCGTTTCATAGGGAGAACCGCAGGTGCAACGGGGCGATGCTGGTGAAAACCCTAGCGGTAAAAAGGACGAGATGAGGTTCCTCATCCGTATTTAGGAACATGATTAAGGCTAACGATTGATTTCTGATTTTGTCGGATTATATCGCCCTGAAACGTCTTGATTTTGACAAATCCGAACCATAAGATGGGTTCCATGCCATCCGTTATGTTGGCTACCAAAGTCGACCAGCCTAAACGTCCCGGTTCAGCTTCATTAGATATTCCGGGATATGCGGACCACCCCCGCAGGGCTGGATAAATAATATCTTCAGCACAGCGAAGATCCCTTCTAGGCCCGTCGAAAAACCGGGAGGACACCATGGCCAAGATGGTCCTGATTGAAGCCCATCCGCTACTGCGGTTGGGGTTGTGGCAAATTCTTAGCAAGTTGGATGATGTGTGGGAGATCGAGGGGATGGGCCTTGCGGACGTGTCCAAGGCCGACGGCGTGCACGCGGGCGCCGATCTTCTGATCTATGGATTGCCAGTGGATACCGATGAAGCATGGAGCGCCTTGCACGAGATTCAGCGCGTGCTGACGCCCAAGCGGATTCTGCTTCTGACGGACGTCATGCCCTTGCCCATGCCGGTGCAAGGCCTGCCTGGCGCCAGTGTGTACGGTTGCCTGATGAAGACGGCTTCGGTCGAGATCCTCGAGGCCGCCATCCGCCTGGTAATGGCGGGCGGGCAATGCTTCCCGAGCGAACAGGCGCTGCAGGCGCCGGCCTCCGCCGTATGCGCCTTGCCGTCGCGGGATGCGGAAGAAGGCGGTGCGAAGGGCGCCATGCCGGTCAGCGCGGGCGCACAGCTCCTGCAGATCACGCCGCGCCAGTACGAAGTGTTGGTGTTGCTTGCAAGGGGCTATCCCATCAAGACCGTCAGCCGGATGTTGAACATCTCGGTGGCAACCGCGAAGACGCACGCGTGCACGCTGTACCAACGCCTGCATGTCAAGAACAAGGGCGAAGCCGTGTACGCGGCGCTGCAACGCGGCGCGACCCTGGAATGGCATGAACCGAATGGTCGCGAAGTGGATGCCGGGCAGATCTATGGGCGCAAGCTCGGTTAAGCAAGGTTTGCGCTGCCTGCCCGGCAGCAGGAACGCCCGTTCCAACGCTGCCGGGACCGCGCATAGCCAATACGGCTAAGGCATAGAAAGCAGGTGTTCACGTCGCTGTCGCCTCGCTTTCCGCCACCAATCATCCTCCTGAACGAGATTCAGCGAACGTAGCCGCTGATAGCATGAGTTGTGTCCGCAAGCATGGATTGATAGGGCGAATCACTTAGTCTCGCCACTGCAATCCCAAGGCTGCGGACAGGATTCCCCTGAACCTGGCGACGCGCGTGAACCCGCGCATTGCGCGGCGTCGCGCCAGCGTCATGGGAACCGTAATGGGCCATGCGTCACAAGGTTCTTCCCGGGATGACAACCGTACTGATCGAAGACTACGCTCTGCTTCGTGTCGCAATTCAGCATGTGCTGGAACGTGTGCGCAACGCCGACGATATCCTGGCCATCTCGCCAGCCCACCTCCTTAATATGTCCAGCTCGATCAACAAGCCAGTGGAATTGCTGGTGATCGGTTGCAGCGGCACCGCGGAAGAGGACATCGGCCTTCTATCGCAGGCCATGGCCTTTTTCATGCCCAGGCTGGTGCTGGTGCTGTATTCAACGCTGGACCAGAACGTGATGGCCGCGTGTGCGCGCGCCGGGGTCGCGGGCTATCTGCCCAAGGCTTCCAGCCCCGATGCGCTGGCCGCGGCAGTCAGTCTGGTGATTGCGGGCGGCGAATGCTACCCGCAACCTGCCGGCCGGCCGCCCAGCACCGCGCACGCGTCCGTGCAAGAGCTGCGCGAGCTCACGCAGCGGCAGGAGGAAATCCTGCAGTTGCTCGTGCAAGGCAAGACCATGCGCGAGATCGGCCAGCAGGTCGGCATCTCGGTCGCCACCGTCAAGAGCCACGCGCGCACGCTCTATTGGAAGCTGAACGCACGCAACCAGGCCGAGGCCGCGTACATCGCGGTGCAGATGGGTCTGGTGCGCAGCTCGAATGGGCAGCCTGCGCCCGCCAAAGGCGACGCGAGCTGAAACGAGGACGTGAGTCAGGGCCTATGCGGGTGGCGCTGCCGCCCGCACAGGCCCTGGCTTTTTTGCGCGCCTGACAGTTGTCGCAATAGAAGCTGACGAATTTCAAAATCGTACTTGTCTGATACCCAAGCCTGGGCGGGCGTGCCGTAATGGGCGCGCGCAGGCTGGGCACGCATTGGTGGTGTGGAAGGCCTGTGGTTTCCGGGAGCCCGACATTCCTATCCAGTCCGATTTCGCTTCGCAGTTGCCATCGACGACAAGTCCTTCGACGTCGTCGTGTACACCTTGCGGGAAGGTCTGTCCAAGGCCTTCGTGTTGCCTGTGGGCTATGAGGCCCCCGCGATGACAACGCCCCACAAGAAAGCGCTGAGTCCCGACCGCCCTAATGAAAAGCAACTGGGCAAGGCCATCTCACCGCCATCGTGTCAGCGGTGTGTGCCCATCTACCCTTTGCGCTACGGCGTTGCTGAGCGCACCTGGGATAAAGGCGTGTTTCCCACACTCAGCGCTGAGGGCTATCCCGCGCTGACCGCCGGCAAGGCGTACGGTCTGCGCGTGCTGCGTCCAGGCACCTACGTTTACCTGTGCTACTTCCAGAACGGCCGGATGTGGACGCAGCACTATCAAGTCACCGACGACATGCGATTTGCGCGCATCTGGTGGACTCCTGCAGACGAAGACGATGCCATCCCCGGGCGGCTCGCTCGCCCCGAAACGGTCAGCGCCAAACCTTATCTATCTGCCCCAGCGACCCAAGAAGCAGACGTCGTCTACCTGCTGACCAGCGAAACGATGCTGACCCATGCCAGGCTCTGGAGCATCGAGAACGATACGGGCGGCATCCGCTCCAGGTTGGCGACAAAGGTCAGGCCCGCTGGTGGTGTTGAGCAACCCCATATGTTCAACATCGCGTTGCTTGCTTACGCGACGCCGGAACTTCGACCACCCGACTTGAGTGGCAAGTCGGGGTACTACACATGGAGCGAGATATCAGCGCCGGAGGCGTTCCCCACCTACGAAACCGTCATCCCGGGCGCTTACGTCGAGCTTGCTCCGATCAGGGATATCGTTCCTCTAGCGGTCGCGCTGCACGACCCGATCGGCGTCATGAGTGAACTGGCGCATCTTGTCGCAGTTGCGGCGGCAGATCGGCAAGCTTATGAAATCGATAACAATCACGCCTACACAAGCGCCACCGTCATAAAGCAGTACTTGCAGAGCGTTCAAAAGCGTGCGACTCCAGAAGCCTATACCAAAAGGCGAGACCTGGTTCGCTTTGACGCGAACGATGACGCGGACCGCTTCCTTGGCAATGCTGTTCCGTACATGCGCTCGTATGAACAGACAGTCAGGCGGAAACAGGCCGACATTGACACACTGGTGAAGGACCTTGAAGGCTGGATCAGGACTGGCGGCAGCGCCATCGCCAAGGATTGGCAGGATGGATGGTTTGGCAAGGCGCAGTCCTGTTTTGACTTGGGTGCAAAAGAGAATGCACAGGACTACGAGCGCGTTGTTGCACACTGCGTGGGTAACCTGACTCACAGCGAAAGTGGTCGATCGACGTACCGGAGTTTGTTGCTGGCCCCACCAGAAAGAAGTCCTGTCTGGTTGGCGCTAGCGCACGGCATCCCTGAGTTGCACGCCGATTTTGCCAACCCTCCGCCGCTGAAGAACGTGCTGGACGTTGGGATTGCGGCCTTTGCGCCCATCTTTCAACTGAACGTCTCCTATCCAGCGACCCAGTCCTCAGATGTACTCGTAAGCCAGATGCTTTCTCAGCTTGGTGATACGCGTTTGCCCGAGGCCACAGCCAGCAGCATCGTCCGGCGATTACGCCTGTACGCAGAAGTCCGCGTTGGCAACACCATTGTCACGTACCGCGTGTCTAGCGCCGAGGCGAATTTCCAATACTCCCAGTTCCACGGCGAACGAAACATGAACACCGAACAACTAAGGAAGTGGGGTATTACCGTCAAGCAGCCATTGCGCAATCAGCCGGCGACGGTGCTCCTTTACGAAACCGTGCGCATCGGTGATCAAGCAACCCGTATTTCATCTGCCCAACCGTCTGTGCACAATCCGCAGCCGTTCCAACTTGAAGGAAATGTGTTCAAGCGGATGCTGGATCAGGTTCGTCAAAGTAAAGCCTACGGCGCCGCGCAGACTGGAATCGTGCGCGGGGAATATGGGTTCACAGGCCTGGCCGCCATTTCCGCCATCATGGCACTTCGGTCGTCGATCAAAGATCTCGCGAACGGGAAGATTGATCGATCAGTTTCTGGGTTCGCCAACGGGGCTAGCGCGTTGGCGGCGGTATTCGCTGTGATGAGCTCCGGCATGTTGCTGAAGGGCGACGCGATTCAGCTACATGCACTCGCGAAAGGGAACTCGTTGAGCATGGCGCGGGAAGCAGCCCGCGAAGTGCGAAAGCTAGCGACAAAGCTAGGCGCAGTAACTGCCGCTATTGGGGCAGTCGCTGATGGATTACGTGCCGCTAGCGCCTACGCCACGCAACAAAACTCCGAAGCAGGTCGAATGTATCTGGCGTCTGCTGGCTGTGGAGTACTTGCGACTGCTGGACTGCTTTTAAGCGCCTCCAGCGTCGTCCTCGGCGTCATTGGGCCAGTCGGCTGGCTTGTGCTGGCTTTTATCGCCACCCTAGGAGTAATTTATTTCAGCATCCAGGCCGCTCTCGCGAAATATCAGCCCGACGAAGTCTGGTTGGCACACAGCTTTTGGAGTCAGGGTGATCGAGCATACCGTTATAGCTCTCTGGACCAGGAACTTGCCGCATTCCACGGTGCCGTTTATGGCGTCCGCGCGGTAGCGAATTGGGAAACCCCCGAGGTGTCGGTGCGTGATATTGCAGTCCGCAGCATTCCCATTTACGGACGCTGGCAAGACAGCATTGATCTAAATCGCGCTATCGCCCAAGAAAGGATAGGAACACTGTCCCTATCTTTGGTCCTGCCCGGCTATCCAACTTCGGGCGAAGAGTCGCAGCAAGTAAAGCATGCTGAAGTCTTCCAATACACGCTCAAAGCCAGGCGGAACGGCCAAATACTAAACATGGTTCGGGGGCCCATTGCGGCATCTCCGGAATACCGATTCCCTTTTGATGCGGAATGTATGGTTGTTGACAAGGATTTCATTCAAGATGGCACCCGCCAGTTGAGTTGGCAAATCGTTATGCGGGAAGACACATAGGTCATGCTGGACTACTGTTATAGGCCGGATGTCGTCAACCAGCCTAGTCTCGCGCTGTTCCCGCAGCGAGAACCGCTTGTCTTTACACGCGGCACGTGGCTCACGGATCCTATTGACGAAGAGTTGCTTGCTCCAGTCGCGGAGCCCAAGTGATGCGGACTACCAAGAAAATTCGAGTGCCTCGCCCAACGTTTAGGGAAATCCAGAACAAATGGCGGCTCTTTCGCTTCGCGAGCACATTACTGCCGTCGGAGCCTAGTGCGTCTGAAACCCCAGCCATCGAAGCAATAAGCGTTAACGAGAGTTGCATCGAAGTGGTTTCCGATACCTTGCAAGATGGCCATGAGGGGGTAATCCTTCAGGCATTTACTTTCTCAGGGCTTTTTTCATTGCTGTTTGCCGTGATGGGGGGCTTCGGCGGCTGGTCTGTAGGCGTGTTAATTTTTTCTCTCGGCCTGCCCGGCTTGGGAGTTGTGTTGTTTTTCCTTTCTTGTGTCTTGGGGCCGCGCTATCGATACCGATGTTCGAAAGTACGTTTCGATCGCCGTAGCCGTCGTGTCTATTACGTCCCATATCCCGAGGAAAGCTTGGACGCGATATGGGAACTTGATTGGGATCGGGTCCAGGGCATCAGGTGGATGACGGGGCGAGCGCAATCGTACCTTTACCTTGTAGGCTACACCTGCAACCTGCCCGAGCCGAAACTGGTAAAGATACCCATAATGGCTAATCACGAATTTTTCGCAAGCCATATCTGGGCATGGCTTCAGCGCTTCATGGCCGGCCAGGTTGGAGGCTTGCCCGCACCAAAATTCATCAAGCTTCCTCAAAAGCCGAGCGATGTGCTGATGCGTTACGGGGGGCGCTTGGTCATGTGGTCCATCACCACAAGGAAAGGGCGACGATTTTTGCCTCTAATGATCTGGGTTGATTTCGCGATTCTGCTGCTGTACATGCCATCCCGGGCCTTGCCGCAACTGATCATTCTCCAGTATCCGGAGATCCGATTCCCGAAAGAGAGCGATCGACATTGTGGTTTTTCTACGGAGTGAGCATGAATGGCAGGTAAGGGCGACGAATTGCATGCTGTCCCGCGACCGTCAACGCCTGCACAAAACCCGGCCCACGCCATTTTGAAGTATTTCCCCTCCCTCGCCCAGAAGCCTAAGTAATGCAAGCCACCAAGCAAGCCCGAGAGCCGCGCCCGTCGTTTAGGAAGATCCAGGAAAAGTGGCGGCTGTTTCGCTTCGCGAGTACGTTGTTGCCAGCGCTGCCCGATACGCAGGAATCCGCCGCCATCGTGGCAACACGGTTGAACGACGATTGCGCCGAGGTCGTTTCCAATACGTTGCAAACTGAAGGCGCGGGATTTTTACTTCGACTTTTCACCTTCTTTGGACTGCTTTCTTTTTTTGGCAGTGTTCGGAGTATTCGGTGGCTGGTCTGCAGGTGTGCTCATACTTTCCCTCGGTCTGCCTTGCATGGGGCTTATATGGTTTTTTTTGCCATGCCTTTTGGCGCCACGTTATCGATACCGTTGTTCGAAAGTACGGTTTGACCGCCGTAGCCGTCGCGTCTACTACGTTCCATATCTGAGGAAAGCTCGGATGCAATATGGGAACTTGAGTGGGATCGGCTTCAGGGCATCAGCTGGTCCACAGGTCAAGCGCAAGCGTATCTTTACCTTGTGGGCTATACCTGCAACCTGCCTGAGTCTCAATTGGTCAAGATACCCATAATGTTTAGTGAGAAAATTTTCGCAAGCCACATATGGGCTTGGCTTCACGGTTTTATGGACAAGGTCGAAGCCTTGCCCGCACCCAAGATTATCGCGTTCCCTCAAAATTCGCGTGATGTGCTGATGCGCTACGGTGGTCGTTGGATCACATGGTCCCTCACCACAAAGAAGGGACGGCTATGGTTGCCTTTGATGATCTGGGTGGATTTGGTGGTTCTGCTGATGTTCATGCCCGTCCTGGCGTTGCCGCAACTGATCGTTCTTCTGTATCCGGAGATCCGATTCCCGAAAGAGAACGATCGACATTGTGGTTTTTCTACGGATTGAATATGAATGGCAGGTAAGGGCGACGAATCGCATGCTGTCCCGCGACCGCCAACGCCTGCAAAAACCCGGCCCACGCCATTTCAAGTGTTTCCCATCCCTCGCCTAGAAGCCTGAGTAATGCAAGCCACCAAGCACGCCCGACAGCCGCGCCCGTCGTTTAGAAAGATCCAGGAAAAGTGGCGGCTATTTCGCTTCGCAAGTACGTTATTGCCTTTGGATCCTGCCGCTCACGAAGTACCAGCTATCGAAGCAACGCGTTTAAATGAAAATTGCATCGAAGTGGTTTCCGATACGCTACAAGGGGAACTTGAGGGAGTGGGTCTTCGACTGCTCACTTTATTCGGGCTAGTTGTTTTTTATATTGCATTAATCGCGGGCGTCGACGATGGGTTTGGACTGATTTGGGTGCCTATTCTAGGTCTGCCGATCCTAGGGCTTTTGGGGTTTTGCCTTCCGCGCGTGTTGCTGCTGCGATATAAATACCGATCTTCGAAAGTACGTTTTGACCGCCGTTCCCGGCGCGTGTACTACGTCCCTTATCCAGAGGAAAGCTTGGACGCAATATGGGAACTGGATTGGGACCAGTTGCAGGGCATTGATTGGACAACAGGTAGATCGCAACCGTATCTCTACCTTGTTGGTTATACCTGCAGCTTGCCGGAGCCTCAGTTGGTGAAGATACCCGTAATGTATAACGGTGAGATTTGGGCGAGCCATATCTGGGCTTGGCTTCATCGTTTCATGGATAACGTTGAAGCCCTACCTCCACCAAAGATCATCACGCTTCCTGAAAGGCCGAGTGATGTGCTGATGCGTTATGGTGGCCGCTGGATCAAATGGTCCCTGACTACAAAGCAGGGGCGGCGATGGTTGCCTTTGATGATCTGGGTTGATCTCGCGGTTCTGCTGTTGTACATGCCGTCATGGAGCTTGCCGCAACTGATTGTTCTTCTGTATCCGGAGACCCAATTTCCGGAAGAGAACGATCGACATTGTGGTTTTTCAACGGGCTGAGCAAGACGCGCGGGGCAAGTCGCTCTCCATGCCGCCCCGCACCCGCCAACATCTGCGCCAATTCCCTCACACCCCCCCTTCAAACATCCCCCTCACTCGCCCGCGTTCCCGCCGGCGTCGCGCGGCCCTTGTTTTTCGCAATTGCCATGAACTCCCGCTCCGCCGCGCCCAGCACCGCATCCACGTGCAGGTGCGCCATCGCATACTGCCGGGCGGCGGCGCCCAGGGTTTCGCGGATCTGTGCGTTGTAGCTGAGTTTGCGCACGGCTTCGGCCATCGCTGCGGCGTCTTCGGGCGGGGTCAGCAGGCCGCAGCGCGACACCACGTTGGCGAGCTCGGTGCCGCGCGCCGCGCCGCAGACGACGGGGCGGCCGGTGGCCAGCATGCCGGTCAGCTTGGACGGCATCACCAGGTCGGCCGCGCCGGCGCGTTGCGGCAGCAGGTGGATGTCGGCCGTGCCCAGCAGCGCGCCCAGGCGTTCGGCCGGTTGCAAGTCCAGGAAGATGACGCGCGTCAGGCCGCGGCACTTTTCCTCCAGCGCCGCGCGTTCGGGGCCCTGGCCGCAGAAGAGGAACCACAGGCGGTCTTCGCGGTTCAGGCGGCGCGCCACGTCGGCGAGGATCTGCAGGCCCTGCTTGCCGCCCATGTTGCCCGAGTACAGCGCCACGATGGCGTTGTCCGGAATGCCGAGCTGTGCGCGATAGTCGCCGCCTTCGGCCAAGGGCGTGATGGCATTGACGTCGATCCAGTTGGGCAGCAGCACGGCTCGGGCGGGGTCGATGCCTTTGGAAAGCGCAAGATCCAGCATGCGGTTTGAAATCGTGGACACGCGGTCAAACCTGCGCATCAGCCAGCGTTCGGCGCGCTTGACCATCGAGCGCAGGACGCCGCCCTTGAGCAAGCCCAGTTCGAACGCCGCGTCGACTTCGAAGTCCTGGATGTGCAGCCAGGCGCGTGCGCCGGTCAGGCGCGCGGTCAGCCATGCGGCCGGAGCGCAGAAGAGGGCGGGTTCGACGACCAGGATGATGTCCGGCCGCCGCATTGCCGCGCGCAGCAGCGACGGCAGGCTGGACAGCGCGAAGCTGGCCAGATGCACCAGCCGCTTGGCGCCGCCCGGTCTTTCGGGGACCCACAAGGGCGCGCGCCGCACGGTCACGCCCCGGCGCGTTTCCTTGGTGTAGCGTGTGCCGCGGTAGCCGTCGTGGACCCGCCATTGCGGGTAGTAGGGCGGGGCGGTGACCACGCCGACCTCGTGCCCGCGCGCCGCCAGCCACTCGGCCAGTTCGGCGGTGTATTTGCCAGTGCCGGTCAGTTCGGGCGCGTAGTTGATGCCATAGATGAGTATTTTCATGTTGGCGTGGCGGTGCGTGGCCGGATGGGGCGGCACGGGTTGCCGTGGCACACCATCGCGGCGGGCATGTTGCGAAACACCGAGCTGCGCGCGCCGATCACGGCCTCGCGTCCGATGGTCACGCCCGGACCGACGAATACGTCCGTGGCCACCCATGCGCCGTCTTCGACACGCACGGCGCGTTCGCGCAGCGGAAAGTCGGGCCGGCCGGCATCGTGATCGGCTGCGCACAGATAGCTGCGCTGCGACACCACGGCGTGCGCGCCGATGTGGATGGGGCCTAGGCTGTAGATCACGGCGTCGTCGCCGATCCAGGCGTAGTCGCCGATTTCCACTTTCCAGGGATAGGTGACCGTGGCCGTGGGCCGGATCAGCACCTTGTGCCCGACGCGCGCGCCGAAGCGGCGCAGCAGCCAGCGGCGAAAGCCGTAGGCTACCTGCGGCGACCAGCGGAACAGGGTGCCCTGCACCATCCACCACAACTGCACGGTCAGCGCCGACCGTCCGCGCTGACCCGGCGCCAGCGCGAACTGGTCCAGGCGTTGCAAGGTGCTCATTTGGCCGCTCCCGCAACGGCGTCGCGCCGCGATGCGGCCTCGCTGGCCTGGCGCGCCTTCAGGATCTCTTCGGTCTTGATGCGGATCTGCCAGTAATACATGGCGCGCGCGACCGCATAGTCGTAGCCGGCCTTGCCATCCAGGAATCCCAGTTTGAAGACATAGGAGTGCAGGAACGAGATCGGCGCCTTGAATGGCATGGCCTGGAAGATGCGCTTGAGCAATGCGCGGCCGCCGACGTTGGCCTCTCGCGGATCGTTCATCAGGCCCTTGGTGCGCAGGTTCGCTTCCCAGTCGGAATAGCGGTTGTGCTTGTCGAAGTAGTGATAAAGCGAGTCGTGGTCGTTGTGCACCATGCGCTGGCGCAGCGCGAAGGTCTCGCCCTGGACCTGCGGCTGGTAGTGACCCTCGACCTCCCACATGTTGGCCACGTCCAGGTCGTCGTAGTCCAGAAAGCGCGAGCGGTCGCGCGCCAGGAGCGCCAGCTTGTACACGCGATGGCCATGTTCCAGCTTTTTGCCGCAGAACACGTAGTCGAAGGGTACGAAAGCGCCGCCAGCCCCCGCGGCAAAGCGCGGCAGGACCTCGCGGATCTCGGCGGCCAGGCCCGGCGTCATTTCTTCGTCCGCGTCCACGTACAGCACGACGGGGTGCGTGAAGGGAAGCTGCTCCAGGCACCACTGCTTTTTCTTCGGATACTTGCCGTCCCACTGGAAATTCGAAACGCGCGCGCCCATCGCCGTGGCGATCGAGCAGGTCGCGTCCGTGCTGTTGGAGTCCACGACGAAGACTTCGTCGAACTCCACCAGCGCCTTCAGGCACTTCGCGATGTTGCGTTCCTCGTTCTTGGTCATCACCACGACGGATACCGGTATCTTCTGCATGATGCTGTCCTGTTCAGGGCGTTCCGCGCTGCATGAGCGGGCGGAAGAGATCGATGACGTTGCGGCAGTGCCGCTCGAGGGAAAAGGCGTCCGCGCGCTCGGGGCCCTGGGCCGCAAGCTTCTCGCGCATCTCGCCGTCGTAGGCCAGTCGACGCACCGCCTCGGCCAGCGCCTCGGCGTCGCCTACCGGCACCAGCAGCCCGTAGCGGCCGGCGTCCAGGATCTCGGCGGGGCCGTGCGGGCAGTCGGTCGAGATGACGGGCACGCCCAGGCACAGGGCCTCGACCAGCACGTTGCCGAAGCTCTCGCGCACGGAGGTGAGCGCGAAGGCGCCGGCGCCGGCAATGACCGGAAACGGATTGTCGATGTGGCCGGCCAGCGTGACCTGCGTGCGGGACGGCCGGTCGTCGATGCGCTTTTGCAGGGCGGCGTGCTCGGAGCCTTCGCCCAGGATCGTGAACGCAATGCGCGGGTCGTCGAGCAGCGCGGCCGCGTCGATCAGCGTGGCGTAGTCCTTGACGGCTTCGAGCCGGCCCACGGCCACCACGTGATAGGGCGAGTCGCCGCCATCGGCCGTCTTCGGCTGGGCGCCCTGGCGCCGCACGTTGTCCAGCGGCACGCCGTTGTAGATGGTGTGCACCTTGCCGCGCAGCGGCGGAAACATGCTGACCAGGTCTTCCTTGACGCCGCGCGACACCCCGACCACCGCGTCGTGCCGCCGGTAGGTCTGGCTGACCAGCCAGCACTTCAGGCGGCGCATCTTGGAGGCGCCGTAGTGGATGGCCGGGCTGCTGTGTTCGAAGGCCACCGTGCGGAAGTTGCCGCGCAGGATCTTTCTGGCCAGCACGACCAGCATGTTGCACAAAAGGCCGTGCGAGCAGACGATGGCGGGCTTTTCGCGGCGTATGTGCTGCAGCAGCTTGAAGAACGCCACGGGCAGCGCCAGCCGCAGCTTGGTGGGAGACTCGATGATCGGAAATGCGCGGGTGACCTTGGGGTTGGCGATGGGATACTCGCGGTTGCGCGAGCGCAGCAGGAACAGGGCGGAGTCCACCCCCTGTTCCGGCAACGCATCCACAATGAAGGCGACGCATCTTCCGACGCCGCCATGCAAGTCCGGTGCGACAAACAAGACATCAGACATGGGGTATTACTCGCGTGGGTGGCGCCCGGCGCACGATATCCGGGCGGGGGCTGGGAGCGGGAGATTCTTGGCGAGGCACGGGCATGATCTGGGCATTTCGCATCAGCGAAAGGCAGTAACACAGCAGAAAGCCGGTAAACGCGGTCTTGGGCGCATAGGCCAGGCCGCCGGACATCGAGTCGATGAAGATGTAGATGGGCGCGGTGGCGAGCAGGTATCGCCGGTGCATCTCCAGCCCGGGATGGGCGTAGCGCCGAAAGAGCGAGAACAGCAGGATGAGCAGCGGCGGCAGCATGATCATGATCGTGCCGACCACCCCGAATTTCATCAGGTAGAACGCCCAGGAGTTGTGCGCGAACGTGCTGAGTTCAAAGCCGTTCTCGCCCATCACCCAGCTGCGAAAGCCCGCACCCTTGCCAAAGACGGGGCTTTCGGCAAAGAACTGCATCTGGCCTTCCATTTCCTGCACCCGCGCGCCGTAGCTGGAGTCTTCGTCCAGGCGTTCGACGCTGAAGATGCGCTGGGTCAGCACGTCCAGGTAGCCGATGCTGGCAAAGATCAGCACGCCGGCGACGGCGGCGGGGGCGAAGATCATGATGGCGCGGCGGCGGATGTCGGCGTTGCCTGCCAGCAGCACGGCGATGACCACGGAAATGGCAAGCTGCAGGTATTGGCTGCGGTTCAGCGAGAACACCAGCGCCATCACCATGTACAGCGTCAGCGCGTACGCCTTCGGGCCCGACACGTTCAGCGTGCGCCGAAAGTACAGCAGCGACACCACGCCCATCGGAATCGCCCAGACGCCCAGGCGCACGTTGCGCAGCGGGTTGGCGACGCTAAAGCCGGTTGCCTGTTCCAGCAGCATCAGCGTGGCGACCGCCAGGCTGGCCGCCACGATGTACTTCTGCAGGATGGCATAGGCGTGGGGACTGTCGATGTCCTTGTAGCAAAGGAACGGCGTGCACAGGAAATAGAAGACGATGCGCAGATCGCGCGCCACGTCGCCGGTCTCGATGCCGGGATGGTGGGCGGAGACCACCAGCAGATAGATCACCGAAATGGCCTGGATGCCGAGCAACACGCCCAGCGCGCCGCGTGGCAGCGCGTAGGCGCCCGGGTGGGCCAGGCGCAGCGCCTTGACGCCCAGCATGGCCACGAACAGCAGATCGAAGGGCGACAGCTTGAAGCTGCCCACCCCCACGATGAACCTGTCGTCGTTCAGCGCCAGCGCGGTGAAGACGAACAGGCCCAGGAGATGCAGGGTGGAAAGGCGGCGCGTGGTCATTGCGGTTCCGTATCAGTGAGGGCTGCCTAGTGCGCGGCCCAGTCGTCCCGGCCGAAGATCTTGGTGGTCAGCTTTTCCAGCAGGTAGGTCAGGTCGCCCTGCCGGGCATGCGCGGCCACCTTCGAGGCGCGGCAGGACAGCTCGAACAGCTTTCCCAACCCCGGCTCGGTCCGGCGGATGCGGCTGACGATCTGTTCGCGCTCTTCCAGCAGCACGTCCTGCATCAGGGCGGTCTTGGTCTCGTCGTGCGCGGTGTACACGCCCAGCGCGTCGGGAACGATCAGATTCTTGCCCTCGCGCAGCAGCCGGCTCCACAGTTCGAGGTCCATGCAGTACCGCATGCTTTCCTGCAGCAGGCCGTACTTGCGCAGCAGGTCACGGCGGAAGATGGCGGACTGGTTCGGGATGGAGGCCTTGACCACGGTCAGCGTGCCGCGGTTGACGGGCGTGTAGTGGATCTTGCGGAAGATGCGGTTGTCGGCATCCGCCACGAAGAGGTTGCCGCTGACGATCGGCGCGCGGCCCTTGGCCGCGGCGGCGCCCAGTTTGCGCAGCGCGCCCGGGAAGTACAGGTCGTCCGAGTTCTGCCAGCCGACGTAGTCGCCCGTGGCGCGTTCGAACCCCTTGTTGATCGCATGCGACTGGCCCCGGTCCGGGGTGCTTTCCCAATAGGACAGGTAGCGCTCGTACTTCTTGATGATGTCCACGCTGCCGTCGGTGGACCCGCCGTCGATGATGATGTATTCCAGCCGCGGATACCCCTGGTTCAGCACGGACAGGATGGTGCGCTCCAGGAACTTGGCCTGGTTGAACGAGGGCGTCACGATCGTCACCTTGGGCAGCAACCCGCTGGCGATGGGCGCCGGCGGACGAAGCTCGCGGACGAAGTCGATGAGCTGGCGTGAATACTCGTTATGGCGCTTGCGCATGTAGGACCTCAGCATGTTGGTTATCGGGTGGCCGCAGGCATGGCGCCCGGAAAGTCGGGGCGGGATTGACGGATGGCGAGGGCCACGCCGGCCAGCGTGATCGCCGCGTAGGCCATGCGGCCCCAGGCTGCGGCGTGTTCCCCCGCCACGTGAACCAGTCCCGCCATGACGCACAGCATCGCCAGGCCGCCCAGTCCGTTCAGGATTGCGACAGCGCGGGAATTGCCGAGCCCCAGGAGGGAGAAGTGCGCCGCGGCGTTCAGGGACAACAGGCCCGACGCCACGATCAGCAACTGGAAGGTGCCCAGATGGCCGCTGGCGACGTTCTCGCCCAGCAGCACGTTCAGAAGCGGCTTGCTGACCGCCAGCACGGCCAGCGTGGCGCTGGCAGATAGCGCCAGGTTCCACAGCATCATGCGGCGGATTTCGCGTTCCGCGGCGCCGGGGTAGGGCGGCGAGACGGACAGGCGCGTCACGCGCGGCATCGCCTTCTGGAAGATGGCGACGGACGCCGTATGGATGATCTGGCCGACTTGCACGCCGACGGTGTAGATCGCCAGCGCCGCCGGTCCCATCAGGCTGCCGACCAACACCCGGTCGACAGACCCGAACGCCAGCGCGCTCAGGCTGTTCAGCCACGACCAGCGCGAGAAGCGGAAGGCGGCCATCATGGCGCCGCGGTCGCGCACGGGCCGCACGATGAATCGGTCGTAGGCGCGCGAGAACACGCGCATCTTGACGCTGCCCGCGATGAGCAGGCCCAGCGCCTGCGCCAGGCCGGTCCAGGTGGGCGAGGCGGTGTACCAGGCGGCCGCGCACGCCAGCGCCATCGTGCCGGTGCGGCTGAAGACCTCGCACAGCGCGGTGGCGCGAAAGTCTTCGCGTCCCTTCAGGCAGCCGGAAAAGAGCTGGTCATACTGCTGCGTGAGGTAGATGGCCAGGGCGGGCATGGCCAGCATCGTGACGGCCACCCCGCCAAACGTGGCGTCCGGCCAGCCCAGCCCCACCACGCCCCACAGCAGCACGGCGGCCAAGGTGACGACGGCCAGCGCACAGCCGATCAGCGACATGCTGACGCCGGCCGCGCGATAGGCGCCGCCGGGCTCGTGCATGCTCTCGGAGACCAGCTTGGTCGCGGTCACCGCCGCGCCCAGGTTTGCCGCGTTGCCGAACCCGGCCAGCGCGATGATCATGGAATATTGGCCGAAGCCGACCGTGCCGAGCTGGCGAAAGAGGATCGGCAGCGCCACCAGCGCCGCGACGGGACCGATGCCGTATTCCACCAGCCCCCAGAAGGAAGCATTGCCGGCGATGTGTTTCTTCACGAATCCAAGCATCGGTAACCCTGTCTGTCATGCTGGCGCGGCCGTCAGGCGACCGGCAGCGCCTGTTGCGTGCGCTCGCGCAGGAAATGGCCATAGGCCAGCGTGATGCCGTGCGTCAGGGAGATCTCCGGCCGCCAGCCCAGCGCCTGCACGCGCGACGAGTCCATCAGCTTGCGCGGCGTGCCGTCGGGCTTGGAGGTGTCGTAGACGATCTTGCCCTCGTAGCCGATCACGCGCGCCACCAGCCGCGCCAGGTCCGCGATGGAGATGTCCTGGCCGGCGCCGATGTTGTAGATGCCCTCGGCGTCCGGATGCTCCATCAGCATGACGCTGGCCTGGGCCAGGTCGTCGACATACAGAAACTCGCGCAGCGGCGCCCCGGTGCCCCAGATCGTCACGCTTTCCGCGCCGGCCTCGCGGCCCTCGTGGAATTTGCGGATCAGGGCAGGCAGCACGTGGCTGCTGTGCAGGTCGTAGTTGTCGTGCGGGCCGTACAGGTTGGTCGGCATGGCGCAGATGAAGCGCGCGCCGAACTCGCGCTGGTAGGCCTCGCACAGCTTCAGGCCGGCGATCTTGGCGATGGCGTAGGGCTCGTTGGTGGATTCCAGCGGACCGGTCAGCAGCGCGTCCTCGCGGATGGGCTGGGGCGCCTCGCGCGGATAGATGCATGACGAACCCAGAAACAGCAGCTTGCGCACCCCGGCCGCATACGCGGCGCGGATCACGTTGCACTGGATCATCAGGTTCTTGTACAGAAAGTCCACCGGATGCGTCTGGTTGGCCAGGATGCCGCCCACCTTGGCGGCGGCCAGGTACACCACATCGACCGGCGTGGTCGAAAAGAAGCGGTGCACCTGGTTCTGGTTTTCCAGGTCCAGTTCGGCGCGGCTGCGGGTCAGCACGTTCTTGTAGCCGCGCCGGTGCAGTTCGCGGGTGATCGCCGCGCCCACCATCCCGCGGTGGCCGGCGACGAACACGCGTTGGTCCAGGTTCGTCATGGCGGGCTACTCCTTGTACGCGTAGATTTCGTAGCCGTTCTGTTCGACCAGCGCATCGCGCCGCGCTTCCTTCAGGTCGCTCTCGACCATTTCCTTGACGAGCTGCGCGAACGAGGTGCGGGGCGTCCAGCCGAGCTTCTCGCGAGCCTTGGTAGGATCGCCCAGCAGGGTTTCGACCTCGGTCGGACGGAAGTAGCGCGGATCGACGCGCACGATCACCTGGCCCGCCTTGACGTCGTGCACCGGCGAGAACAGCACGGTCGCCGTCTCTTCCAGGCCTTCGCCTTCCCACGCCAGCAGAATGCCCAGCTCGCGCGCCGCGGTGTTGATGAACTCGCGCACGCTGTACTGCATGCCGGTCGCGATGACGTAGTCCTCGGGCGTGTCCTGTTGCAGCATCAGCCACTGCATCTCGACGTAGTCGCGGGCGTGGCCCCAGTCGCGCAGCGCGGACAGGTTGCCCAGGTACAGGCATTCCTGCAGCCCCAGCACGATGCGCGCCAGGCCGCGGGTGATCTTGCGGGTCACAAACGTTTCGCCGCGCTTGGGCGATTCGTGGTTGAACAGGATGCCGTTGCAGGCGTACATGCCATAGGCTTCGCGGTAGTTGACGCTGATCCAGTAGGCGTACAGCTTGGCGGCGGCATAGGGGCTGCGCGGATAGAAGGGGGTGGTTTCCTTCTGCGGCGTTTCCTGCACCAGGCCGTAGAGCTCGGACGTGGACGCCTGGTAGAAGCGCGTCTTGTTTTCCAGCTTCAGGATGCGGATCGCTTCCAAGAGGCGCAGGGTGCCCAGGCCGTCGGCGTTGGCCGTGTATTCCGGTTCCTCGAACGAGACGCCCACGTGGCTTTGCGCGGCCAGGTTGTAGATCTCGTCGGGCTGCACCGACTGGACGATGCGGATGAGGCTGCACGAATCCGTCATGTCGCCGTGATGCAGCACGAAATTACGGGGCTGGTCGTGCGGATCCTGGTACAGGTGGTCGATCCGCGCGGTATTGAACAGCGAAGCGCGCCGCTTGATGCCGTGGACCTCATAGCCCTTGGCCAGCAGAAGCTCCGCCAGATAGGCCCCGTCTTGGCCAGTTACGCCGGTAATCAGTGCCCGTTTTGGCATGGTTGTGTCCTTAAGACTTAGTGACTGCACGAAAGGAGCCGATGGCTGCGTTACCAATGTGCAAAGAGATTACTGTTGCACCAGCCGCTGAGATATCGGCCAAAAGGTCTAAGAGATCCGCCTGCCGGTAGGGAAAAAAGGATTGGATTGATTCATCCAGCGCGCCCAACGCGGTAACCGCCAGCATGGCCACGAGCGCGGGACGCCGGTTCACCGACAGGTAGATCAGCGCGGTCAGGCAGGCGTAGGCGGCCAGGTGCAGCCGCTTGTCGCCAAAGGCATCGGACATGTCCGCCGCCAGCCCTGGCAGGTTGCCCACCGTGACCAGCACGATGAAAAACAGGGCCGCCGCGGGCAGGCAAATCCTTGCCATGCCCGGGCGCCAGAAGGGAACTGAAACCTGCTCAGACACGACCGTACATATCCTGGAATCGCACGATGTCGTCTTCGCCCAGGTAAGCGCCCGATTGCACCTCGATGATCTCCAGCGGAATCTTCCCGGGGTTCTCCAGGCTGTGGATCTCGCCCAGCGGGATGTAGGTCGACTGGTTCTCGGTCAGCAGGTACTGCTTGTCGCCGTTGTAGATGCGGGCCGTTCCGGACACCACGATCCAGTGCTCGGCACGGTGATGGTGCATCTGCGAGGACAGGCGCGCGCCGGGTTTCACGGTGATGCGCTTGACCTGGTAGCGCGGTCCCTGGCCAACGGAGTCGTACGACCCCCAGGGCCGCTGGACCTCGCGGTGGTGGTTGAGCTCGCTGCGGTGCTGCGCCTTGAAGACCTCGACCAGTCGCTTGACGTCCTGCGAGCGCGACTTGTGCGCCACCAGGACCGCGTCGGCGGTCTCGATGACGACGATGTCGTCCAGGCCCACCGAGGCGACCAGCCGGCTGGTCGAATGGATGAGGCAGTTGCGCGAATCCTCCACCATGACGTCGCCCGTGGTGGAGTTGCCTTCCACTGACTTCTGGGCGATGCCCCAGACGGCGTCCCACGCGCCCACGTCGCTCCACGAGGCCGCCAGCGGGATGACCACCGCGCTGTCGGTGCGCTCCATGATGGCGTAGTCCATCGAATCGCTGGGGCAGGCCTCGAACGCCGGGCCGTCCAGGTGAAAGAGCCCGTTATCGCCATGCCCGGTCGCCACGGCGGCCTCGGCCTGCTCCAGGATCTTGGGCGCCAGCCGCCCCAGTTCGGCCAGGAAGACCGAGGCCTGGAAGGCGAACATGCCGCTGTTCCAGTAATAGCCGCCGTCGTCGATGAACCGCTGGGCGACCTCGGGCGACGGCTTTTCCACGAACCGGCGCACGCGGCGCGCGGGCGCCATGGCGCCGGGCTCGTCGGCCTGGATGTAGCCGTATCCGCTGAGCGGCGCGGTCGGCTTGATGCCGAATGTCACCAGCGCGCCCTGACGGGCGGCGTCGTACGCCTGGGCGAAGGCCGCGCTCAGCACTTCGCCATCCTCCAGCACGTGGTCCGACGGCATGATGAGCATGATCGGGTCTTCGCCATCCTGCATCGCCCGCAGCGTGGCGGCGGCGATGGCCGGCGCGGTGTTGCGCGCGAACGGCTCCAGGATGACCTCGGCGTCCTTGATGCCCAGCTCCTCGGCCTGTTCCGCCGCAATGTAGCGGTGCGCCTCGTTGCAGACCAGGATGGGACGGGCCTGCGCGCCCGCCGAGTCCAGCCGCCGCAGGGTGTTCTGCAACAGGCTGCGGTCATCGGTCAAACGGATGAACTGCTTCGGCAGCAGTTCGCGCGACAGCGGCCACAGGCGCGAGCCTGAACCGCCGCAAAGAATCACAGCCCGGTACGGGGGACGGGGGTTGGTCATGGCTCTCACTCCTTGAAGTAGGCCTGGGTGTACGGATGCACGCCGGGATCGGCGGCGATCACTTCCCCGGGCAGCCAGCGGTAGCCGCTGTGCTGCGCCAAGGGAAGGCTTGCGGTATCCAGAGAAAGCTCGGCCTCGTAGGCGAGGACGACGTAGTGGGTGGAGCGACCCGCCTCACCCGCGAAATTCGTGCCATAGAAGTGCTCGTACACGCCGCGCGGTGTCCAGGCGAGATCGGGCAGCGAGAGGCCCAGCTCGTCCTGGACGATGCGGCGCAGCGCGCGCTGCAGGGATTCGTTCTTGCGGATCCGGCCGCCGGGCACGAACCACGCGCCCTGCGCGGGCGGATTGGCGCGCAGCCCGGTCAGGTAGTTGCCGGCGCCGTCGCGCAGCAGCAGGTCGATCGACACCAGCGGCAGCATCTCCACCGCCTGGCGGAAGTCCGCGCGGGCCAGCATTCCACCCCGCGGCGCAGGCGCTTCGCGCACAGGCCATCCCAACGGTTTAGTAGACATTGCGGCCCGTCCAACCCGATACCGCCGTGCGCGCGATGATCAGCAGATCCATCCGGAACGTCCAATGCTGGATGTAGTAGATGTCGTGTTCGACGCGGTCGCTCATCTTGCGCAGCGTGTCGGTCTGCCCGCGAAAGCCGTTGACCTGCGCCCAGCCGGTGATGCCCGGCTTGACGCGATGGCGCATCATGTAGCGCTGCACCAGGTCCTTGTACATTTCGTTGTGCTCCAGCGCATGCGGGCGTGGGCCCACCACCGACATGTCGCCCATCAGCACGTTCAGGAACTGCGGCAGCTCGTCCAGGCTGGTGCGGCGCAGGAAACCGCCGATGCGCGTGACGCGGCTGTCGTTGCGCGTGGCTTGCGTGACCACGCCCTGTTCCTGGTGCACGGTCATGGTGCGGAACTTGTAGACGTGGAACACCTTGCCGTCCACGCCAAGACGCGGCTGCGTGAAAAAGACCGGGCCGCGCGAGGTCAGCTTGATCAGCAACGCCACGGTAAGCATGACGGGCGCCAGGCCGATCAGCGCGCACAGCGCAAAGCTGCGGTCGAAGGCTTCCTTGGCCCAGCCGCGCACGCCGGCGGCCGGCAGACTGTTCAACTGGATGGCGGGCAGCCCGAGGAATTCGCCGATGCGATGGCCCAGCAGCTGAATGGACATGACATCGGGAATCCAGCGGATGTCCACCAGGTCGTTGCGCAGGTGATAGAGCACCTCGCGCAGCTCCTGGCCGGCTTCCATCGGCAGCACGATCCAGATTTCGCGCACGTTGTTTTCGCGCACGAAGGTGGTCAGGTTGTCCAGGTCATGCAGACGGCGGACCTGCGGCGGCAGAATCTCATGCGGTTCGGCGTAGATTCCCGATATCTGGTAGCCGGCCTCGCGGTACTTTTCCACGCGGCGCCACATGTCGTGGCCCAGCGCGCCAAAGCCCACCAGCAGCACGCGCTTCTTGTCCATGCCGCGATCGCGCGCCGCGCCCAGCGCCGCATACACGGCGATGCGCACGCCGGCCAGCGCCAGTGCCGTCATGCCGAACCAGGTTGCAGCCCATAAGCGGGATATCGCGCCGGTCTGGTGCATGAGAAAACTGACGAAGATGCCCAACGCGAACACGGTGGCCCACGCAGCCAGGCTGCGCACCACCAGATCGGTCAGGAGGCGTCCGCGCCACGACACATACAGGCGGAAGGCCGGGAAGATCGCGATCGCACCCAGGCCGCAAAGGTAGATCAGGAACAGATGAATCTGCGGAGGATCCGTCAAGGCCTCTTCCGAGAATTTCAAACCGGTGGCAGTCAGGCCGCAGGTGATGACGATCGCGGCGTCGAGCAAGCGATACAGATAGCTTGCTCCGCTGAACCTTGCCGACGTGTCCGTTTGGGACGGGTCCATCGCGCACTCCTGTTCGGGGGGAAGCACCCTGCGGCAAGCAACGACTGTGCAGTGCCGCAAAGCATGTGGCTACCGACAAAATCTTATTGAGAGCGCAACGGACCCGAAACCTCCAAACGATGTAGGAGAAGGCTTAGGGCATCCGTCGAATGTGCGGGACTAGGAAAAGCGTGTGGAATGTCGCAACCCGTTACGCATCGGGCTCCTTTCCAAGCAACGAAGTCATTCACAGTGGATTCGCCATGACTACACTTTTCGGAACGTTGAGCCGAGCCATAGCCGCTATCGCGCTCGTGTCCTCGCTGAGCGCTTGCGCCTTGTCTCCCGGCATGACGTTCAGCGCCAATCAACTCGCGGATCCGCTGGACCCGAACTCCAAGGCTGTCATCAAGGAAATCACGCCGTCGCTGGTGCTCGATGAGCAGCGCGCGCGTGAAGCGCTGCTCGACAACGAAGGCATTGGCCACCTGGTCGGCAAGCCCGGTCCCTACCTCATCGGACCGGGAGACATCCTGTCGATCGTCGTGTGGGATCACCCCGAGCTCGTGCTTCCGACGCAAACCTACGCCATCGGATCAGGGGCAACGGAATTAGCCATCGGGGATACCGCCTCGGGCATTCCGGGCTATACGGTCTCATCCACTGGATATATCCAGTTTCCGTATACGGGACTGCTGAAAGTGGCGGGGTTGACTGAACTTCAGGCGCGCAATCTCATAGTCAATAGTTCGGGCAAGTACATACAGGACCCGCAGATCACCGTACGCGTTCTGGGATTTCGCAGCAAGCGCATCTTCGTCGATGGCGAGGTAACGACGCCGGGTACGGTTGCGATCAACGATGTTCCCATGACCCTGTTGGAAGCGCTCAACAGGGCCGGAGGCATTCTGCCTACCGGCGACCGCAGTGCGGTTTATGTGATCCGCGATGGCCGTCGTACTCGCGTGAACCTTCCCGCGCTGATCGAGCGCGGCCAGGATCTGAACCAGGTCATGCTCAAGGCAGGGGACATCGTGAGAGTCACGCCGCGCGACGATAGCAAGGTGTTCGTGATGGGCGAAGTCTTCCTGCCCGGCGCCTCGGTCATGCGCGATGGCCGCATGTCGCTGACCGAAGCACTGGGCCTGGCGGGCGGGCCGAACCAGCTCACGGCCGACCCTTCGCAAATTTTCGTCGTGCGCGCCACGGAGGAGGCAAAGCCTTTGGTCTACCACTTGAACGCCGCATCGCCGCAAGCCCTTGCGGTAGGCGCGAAGTTTGAATTGCAACCCAAAGACGTCGTGTTCGTGGATACGGCCAGCCTGGTGCGGTGGAACCGCTTCATCAGCAACCTGTTCCCGAGCGCGCAAACCGTACAGACCGTCAAGTCCATCGATTAGTCCGCCTGAAAAACCCGCCTTTGGGGGCGCCGCAACCGCGGCGGCGCCCTCTCCTGGAGAGCTGCATGTCGTTGCCCATCGAATCGTTCGAGCCGTCAGTACCGGCCCGTCAGCAGGAAACCCCCTTGTCGTCCCACGTGGACGCCATTTTTTCCAACCGCTGGATGATCATTGCGATCACCCTGTTTGCGTTTCTCGGCGCGCTGGCCTACGTGATGGTGACGCCGTCGGTCTATTCGGCTGACATCATCGTGCAGGTCGAGGAGGAGCTTCCGAACGGGCAGGCGCGAAGCCTGCTGGGCGATGTGTCGTCGATGTTCGACACCAAGGCGGAAACGTCCGGCGAAATGGAAGTGCTGCGTTCGCGCATGGTCGTCGGTCCCGCGGTCGACAAATTCCTGCTCTACATCCACGCCAAGCCGCGCTATTTCCCCGTGGTGGGCGAGTGGCTGGCGCAGCGCTATGAAAGCCTGCCGTATCCGTCCGGCTTGCCGCGCGGCGGCTATGCGTGGGGCGGCGAGACCATCGCGATCTCGCAGCTGGACGTGCCCAACGAATGGCTGGGCAAGCCGTTTCGCCTGACCACGCTGGGCGAAGGCCGCTACACGCTCAGCGACAAGCTGACCGGCGCAACCTTCACCGGCACGGTGGGCAAGCCCGAGCGCTTCCTGCTGCCGGGCGGCGGCGCCATGGACGTGCATGTCGACGCGTTGTCGGGCCGTCCCGGCACCGAGTTTACGGTGTCGCGCAGCTCGCGTCTGGCGGCCATCGAGAACGTGCAATCGCACCTGGGCATCTTTGAGCGCGGGCGTACGTCGGGCGTGATCGGCGTCACCCTGGAGGGCAACGATCCGGCGCTGACGACCGCGGTGCTCAATCAGATCGGCCAGGAATACGTGCAGCAGAATGTGAACCGCAAGTCGGCCCAGGCCGAGAAGTCGCTGGTGTTCCTGGAGCAGCAGCTGCCGCAGTTGAAGGCCGAGCTGGACGCCGCGGAAACCAAGTACAACCAGTTGCGCAACAAGCGCGGCACGATCGACCTGAGCGAAGAGGCCAAGCTGATCCTCGGGCAGTCGGTGGATGCGCAGACCCGCGTGATGGAACTGCGCCAGAAGCGCCAGGAACTGATCACGCGTTTTGCGCCGACGCACCCGAGCATCGTGGGCATCGACCGTCAGATCGCGTCCTTGACCGGCGACGTCAACCGCCTGGGCAACAACATCAAGCAGCTGCCCGATCTGGAACAGGACGTGGTGCGCCTGGTGCGTGACGTGCGCGTCAACACCGAGCTGTACACGGCGCTGCTCAACAACACGCAACAGCTCAAGCTGATCCGCGCCGGCAAGGTGGGCAACGTGCGCATCCTGGATGCGGCCGTGCAGCCCGACAAGCCGGTGCGTCCGAAGGCCGCGATCATCATTGGCGTGGCCACCGCGGCCGGCCTGATCTTCGCCATCCTGTGCGCGTTCGTGCGCAACGCCCTGTTCGGCGGCCTGTCCGAGCCGGAAGACGTCGAGCGCCATACCGGCCTGCCGGTGCTGGCGGCCATTCCGTACAGCGACGTGCAGGACAAGCTCTGGCGCCGCAGCCGGCGCAAGAACGCCACCGTGCCCGCGCTGCTGGCCCAGAGCCAGGGCAACTCGCCACCCATTGAAAGCTTGCGGTCGTTCCGCAACGTGCTGCAGGCCTCGCTGCGCCAATCGGCCAACAACATGGTCATGTTCACGGGGCCGGTGGCGGGCGTGGGTAAATCCTTCCTGTCTGCAAATTTTGCCTTCATCCAGGGCGGCGTCGGCAAGCGCGTGCTGCTGATCGATGCCGACTTCCGCAAGGGCCAGCTCAACCGGTATTTCGGCGTGCCCAAGGAAGATGGCCTGTTCGAAGTGCTGACCGGCACGATCCCGCTCAGCCGCGTCAGAAAGCACAGCGTGTCCGAGGGCGTGGACTTCATCGCCACGGGCGCCGTCACCTTCGATCCGTCCGAGCTGCTGGCGTCGCCCGTCTTCGGCGAAACCCTGCGGGAACTGGCCACGCAGTACGACATGGTGATCCTGGACACGGCGCCCGTGCTGTCCTCGCCCGACGCGGCCGTTGTCGGCACGCATGCCGCGGCGGTGATGGTGGTGGTGCGGTCCGGCATGAACACGGTGGGCGAGATCCGCGAGACGGCCAAGCGCCTGATCCAGGCGGGCGCCCCGGTGGACGGCGTGCTCTTCAATGGCTTGAAGCTGATGCCGGAACGCTTTGGCTTCCGGTCCAAGTACGGCGGTTATCGCTACTCCCGTGCGGCGTACTACGGTGATTTCAAACACAACGGTCCCAAGTGAACGCCACCCGGAGAAACTGGCATGCACGGAACTTTTGGCTGGGACACGCCGCAGATTCTGGATGCGGTTTTCAAGGCCTACGACATACGGGGAACAGTACCGGACGAATTGGATGCAAGGTTTGCCCATAGCCTGGGGATGGCGGTGGGCGCCAAGGCCCACGAGCAGGGGGTGCGGTCGATCGTGGTGGGCCGCGATGGCAGGCTGAGCAGCGTCGAACTGTCCGCGGCGTTGCAGGCGGGGCTGCGTTCGGCGGGCATGCACGTCATCGATATCGGCATGGCGACCACGCCGATGGTGTATTTCACGACCCGGCTGATGGACACGGGCACCGGCATCGCGGTGACGGGCAGCCATAACCCGCCCACGCACAACGGCTTCAAGATCGTGATGGAGGGCGGTTCGTTGTACGGCGACGGCCTGACGGCGCTGCGCGATGCGATGCGCCAGCCGATCGATTCGGCGCCGGTGCCGGGCGGGCGCACGCAGATGCAGATCACCCCGTGCTACGCGGCGCGCCTGGTGGGCGACATCCGCATGGCGCGGCCCATGAAGATCGCCATCGATTGCGGCAGTGGCGTGGCGGGCGCGGTGGCGCCGGGGCTATTTCGGGCGCTTGGCTGCGAGGTCACCGAACTGTTCTGCGAAGTGGATGGCTCTTTTCCGGGGCATCACCCGGATCCGGCCGATCCCCACAACCTGCAGGACCTGATCTATTGCCTGCGCTATTCGGATTGCGAGGTGGGCCTGGCGTTCGACGGCGACGGCGACCGGCTGGGCGTGGTCACAAAATCGGGACAGATCATCTGGCCGGATCGCCAGCTGATCCTGTTCGCCCGCGACGTGCTGGCGCGCAACCCGGGCGCCGAGGTGATCTACGACGTGAAATGCAGCCGCCACGTGGCCCGCGCCATCACCGAGGCGGGCGGCAAGGCGACCATGTGGAAGACAGGGCATTCCCTGATAAAGGCCAAGATGCGGGAGTCGGGAGCGCTACTTGCTGGAGAGATGAGCGGCCACATTTTCTTCAAGGAGCGCTGGTATGGCTTTGACGACGGTATCTACGCCGCCGCCCGCCTGCTGGAAATCCTCTCGTCGGCGCCGGACCCCTCGGCTTTGCTGGAAAGCTTGCCGCAGTCCTGCGCCACCCCCGAATTGAAACTGGAGACCACGGAAGGCGTCGAGCTTGTGCAGGCGCTGCGCGACCAAGGGGAATTCCCCGGCGCAGTGTCGATCAACGAGCTCGACGGGATCCGTGTGGATTACGCGGATGGCTTCGGCCTTGCGCGACCGTCCAACACCACGCCAACGGTGGTACTCCGGTTCGAAGGAGACAACGTGGCCGCGCTGGCTCGTATCGAGGAGGACTTTCGCAAGGCGTTCAAGCGCATTGCACCTCACATTCGTTTACCGTTCTAAGGAGCATCACGCGATGGGAAAGGCTCAACAGGCGATTGAGGCGTTAAGGGCAGACTCCGGACTGGCAAACAGCCCCGAGTGGATGGCTTTCGCGCAGGCTGCGCAGAATGCCGAACTGGACGCCAGTGCGCTCAAGGTGATCGAGGCGGCAGGGTTGTGCGTGGACCTGACCATGCAACGCCAGTCGCCGTCGCTGGACGGCGCCGGCATGGCGCTGCTGCAGGCGCGCGGGCTGGAAGAGGCGCGCCGCGCGCTGTTTGCCGGGGAACCGGTCAACTGGACTGAAAACCGCGCGGCGTGGCATACCGCGCTGCGCGCCGGACGCACGCGCGAACAGCCCGAAGGGCAGGACGCGGATTCCGTCTGCGAGTATTCGCGCATGACCGACTTTGTGCGGCGCGTGGACCAGACGGCGGACTTCTCCGCCGTCCTGCACATCGGCATCGGCGGCAGCGACTGGGGCCCGCGCCTGGCGGTGCAGGCCTTCGGCGGACCGCTGCAGCGCCGGCAGATCCGCTTTGTCTCCAACATCTGCGGCCATGCGTTCCATGACGCCGTGGCCGGGCTGGACCCGCGCCGCACGCTGGTGGTGGTGTCGTCCAAATCCTTTACCACGACGGAAACGCTGCACAACGCCCGCGCCGCCATTGCATGGCTCAAGCAGGGCGGGGTGGCCGACGTGTCCGACCATCTGGCAGCCGTCACCGCCAATGCGCCGGCCGCGCGTGCGCTGGGCGTGCCTTCCAGCCAGGTCTTCAAGATGTGCGACTGGGTGGGCGGGCGCTATTCCGTCTGGTCGGTCGCCGGCCTGTCCATCGCGCTGACGGTGGGCGTGGACGTGCTGATCGGCATGCGCGCGGGCGCCGAGGCGATGGACCAGCATTTCCTGCAGACGCCGTTCGCGGCCAACGCGCCGGTGCAACTGGCGCTGGCCGGGCTGGTCAATTGCAGCGTGCTGGGATTCAACTCGCTGAACGTCGCGGCCTATAGCGGGCGCCTCTTGCACCTGGTGACCTATCTGCAGCAGCTGGAGATGGAATCGCTGGGCAAGCGGGTCGCGGGCGATGGCGCGGCAGTTGGCGTGCCGACGGCCCCCATCATCTGGGGCATGCCGGGCACCGACGGCCAGCATACGTTCTTCCAGTGGCTGCATCAGAGCGAGGAAGGCGCGCCGGTTGATTTCATCGCCAGCCTGCAAGGGCACGCCGACAGCCCCGATGCGCATCGCATGCTGCTGGCCAATTGCCTCGCGCAGCGCCAGGCGCTGTTGCGCGGCAAGAGCCTGGAGCAGGCGATGCTGGACGTGGCGCACATCGACAACCAGGAGCGCGCGCTGACGTTGGCGCAGCACATGGTGCATCCGGGCGGCCGGCCGTCGACGCTGATCGTCCTGCGCCAGCTCGATCCGCGCAGCCTGGGCGCGCTGCTGGCCCTGTACGAGCACAAGGTGTTCGTGCAGAGCGTGGTCTGGGGCATCAACCCCTTCGACCAATACGGCGTGGAACTGGGCAAGCGGCTTGCCAGCGGCATCGAGCGCGAGCTGGCGGTGCCGGTGTCGGCGGGCGTGGTCGACTGGGGCCATGATGCCTCCACGTCGTACTGGATCGACCGCTACCGCAGCCATGCGCAGGCCCCGCGTCCCCGCCATGCGTGGGTGCCGGGCATGGCGGCCCATCTCTGACGGAGCATCGACATGCCGGACACGCACGTGCTGGTGACGGGCGGCGCAGGGTATATCGGCACCCACACGCTGGTGGCGATGATCGCCGCCGGCCTGCGGCCGCTGGTGCTGGACAACTTCAGCAACGGCAGCCGCGAGGCCGTGCGCCGCGTGGAGCAGCTTTGCGGCACGCCGATCCCGCTGGTCGAAGGCGACATCCGATCGCCCGGGCTGGTGGCCGGCGTGCTGGCGCAGGCGGCGGCGCGCGGCATGCCCGTGCAGTCGGTGCTGCACCTGGCCGGCTGCAAGGCGGTGGGCGAATCGGTGGCGAACCCGCTCAAGTATTACGACAACAACGTGCAGGGTTCGCTCGTCCTCTTGCGCACCATGCGTGAGGCGGGCGTGTCGCGGCTGGTGTTCAGCTCGTCGGCCACGGTGTATGGCGAACCGCAGTACCTGCCGTTCACCGAGGCCCATCCGCTGGCGCCGGCCAATCCCTATGGCCGCACCAAGCTGATGGTCGAGGAAATGCTGAAGGACGTCTGCGTGGCCGATCCCGCCTTCAGCGCCGTCACGCTGCGCTACTTCAATCCCATCGGCGCGCATCCCAGCGGGTTGATCGGCGAGAGCCCGCGCGACCTGCCCAACAATCTTTTTCCGTTCATCACGCAGGTGGCGGTGGGGCGCCAGCCGTTTCTGCGCGTGTTCGGCGACGACTACGACACGCCCGACGGCACCGGCGTGCGCGATTACCTGCACGTCATGGATCTGGCGCGCGGCCATGTGCAGGCGCTGACCTATGCGGAAACCCATCCGGGGTTCGTGGCGGTCAACCTGGGAACGGGGCAGGGCACCAGCGTGATGGAACTGGTGCACGCGTTCGAGCGCGTCAATGGCTGCAAGATTCCGCTGCGCGTCCTGCCGCGGCGGCCGGGCGATGTCGAGCGCATGTGGGCCGATCCGGCGCTGGCGGCGTCGCTGTTGGGCTGGTCCAGCACGCACGGCGTGGACGCCATGTGCGCGGACGGGTGGCGCTGGCAGCAGGGCAATCCGCAGGGCTACGAGGTCGAGCCGGCAACGGCATAACCCCAACGCCATATCGGATGACTTTCGGCCTGCGCGCCAGAGCGGTTACAGTTGACGGAATTATTGCGAAGCAGCATTGCCCGGAGCCTTGCCCCGGGGGCTTCGCACCGTCAGCGAGGCAAACCCATGTTCGTTATCCATCCGACTGCCGGAACCGCCGGCTCCCTGTCCGGAGCCCGGCAATGAGCGGCCCCACCCATTTCCCCACCGCGCACTGGAACCTGGACGGCATCGTGTCCGGCCTGCGCGAGGCCCGCGTCGCGTGGCGCGGCCCGCGCGGCCGCCTGCGCGACGATGCGGGCCTGCGCGAGTTCCCTTCTCAAGAGAGCCTGCGCCAGATCGTCAAGGATCTCTGTGGCGCCTTGTTCCCGATGCGCCTGGGTCCCATCGACCTGCGCGAGGAAGTCGAGGACTTCTACGTCGGCCACACCATTGGCGCCGCGCTCGATGCGCTGCTGCATCAGGTCTGTCTGGAACTGCAATACGAAGGCCGCCACGACCCGGCCCTGCAGGCCGACACGCAACAGCGCGCCACGGAAATCGTGCGCCAGTTCGGCGCCCAGCTGCCGGCCGTGCGCGCCGCGCTTGACCTGGATGTGATGGCCGCCTATCAGGGCGACCCGGCCGCGCACAACGTGGACGAAGTGCTGCTGTGCTATCCCGGCGTGGCGGCAATGATCCACCACCGTCTTGCCAATGTCCTGTATCGCCTGGGCGTGCCGATGCTGGCGCGTATCGTGGCCGAGATCGCCCACGCCGACACCGGCATCGACATCCATCCTGGTGCGACCATCGGCCGCAGCTTTTTCATCGACCACGGCACGGGCGTCGTGATTGGCGAAACCGCCATCATCGGCGACCGCGTGCGGCTCTATCAGATGGTCACGCTGGGCGCCAAGCGCTTCCCGCCTGGCGAAAACGGCGAACTCAAGAAGGGCCTGGCGCGCCACCCGCTGATCGAGGACGACGTCGTGATCTACGCGGGCGCCACGATCCTGGGCCGCGTGACGATCGGCAAGGGATCGACCATTGGCGGCAATGTGTGGCTCACGCGCAGCGTGCCGCCGGGCAGCAATGTGACGCAGGCAAGCCTGGTCAGCGACATGCCCGATTGCGGGCTGGGCGGCTGAGGGCCGCGGCTCGCGCGGCGCGAGCTGCGGCGCGCGGGTGTGGCCATCGCGGGTGCGTCAATTCGAGGAGCGAGGATTGGATACAGCAGTTCCGGAGCTGGCCGCGCTGCGCGGCTTCATCGACCGCCATCCGCGGCTCTTCGTCCTGACCGGGGCCGGCGTCAGCACCGACTCGGGCATCCCTGACTATCGCGACACCGAAGGCGAATGGAAACGCCAGCCGCCCATGACGCTGCAGATGTTCATGGGCGGCGAACCGGCCCGCGCGCGCTATTGGGCGCGCAGCATGGTGGGCTGGCGCCGCTTCGGGCACGTTCGGCCCAACGCGTCGCATCTGGCGCTGGCGCGTCTGCAGGCGCGCGGCAACGTCGACATCCTGGTGACCCAGAACGTGGACGGCCTGCACGAGGCCGCGGGCAGCCGCGATGTCGTGGACCTGCACGGCCGCCTGGACGCCGTGCGCTGCATGAACTGCGACTGGCGGGGCGGCCGCCACGACTGGCAGGAAAAGCTGCACGCGCTGAATCCGGACTGGATGCAGCTGGAGGCCAGCGATGCGCCCGACGGCGACGCCGACCTGGACGGCCACGACTTCTCGCGGTTCGCGGTGCCGCCCTGTCCGCGCTGCGGCGGCATCGTCAAGCCCGACGTGGTGTTCTTCGGCGAGACAGTCCCGCGCGAGCGCGTGGAGCGCGCCAATGCGGCCCTTGAAAGCGCCGACGCGGTGCTGGTGGTGGGCTCGTCCCTGATGGTGTATTCGGGCTATCGCTTCGTCACCGCCGCGTCGCGTGGCGGCTTGCCCATCGCCGCCATCAATCTGGGACGCACCCGCGCCGACAGCCTGCTGACTCTGAAAGTGGAACTGCCGTGCGCGGTGGCGCTGGAAGCGCTTTAAGAAGAAGCGGGTCGGCCGGTTTTTGAGCGGTCTAAGCAAGTGCTTGCCCGGCAACGCTTTTTTCGGCCGGTTACAGACCTTTCCATAGGGTTGTCCACAGGAACTGGGGATAACTCCTAGGGATAACCCCAGTTTTTCGGGGTGGTTTCAAGCGCCCTGTCAAGTCTCGATGGATTCCAATGCGTCCCCCAGCAGCGCCTTGCGCGCCGCATGCCAGCTTCCGGCGTCAGGGGCGTACAGCAATCCACCCGTGCGGTGGGTGGGCTTGTAGGGCGAGCCATCGAAATGCGCCGCATAGCCGCCCGCTTCCCGATGCAGCAGCCAACCGGCAGCGTGATCCCACGCGGTCAGCTGGTTGTACAGCGCCACATGGCAATGGCCCGCAGCAAGCATGCGGTATTCGTGCGCGGCGCAGCGCAGCGAGGCCGTGCTGCCCAACTGCGAGAGGTTGCCATTGACGGTGGTGCGCAGCGGCTCGGGCAGGGCGCCGGTAGAGATCATGCCGTCCATGTCATGCGGGGGCGCGGGGCTGGCAACCGCCAGCGGCGCCCGCTTGCCGTTTTCGAGTTCCAGCCAGGCGCCTTCGCCGCGCACCGCCAGCGCGCTGTCGCGGCTGACCGGGTCGTAGATCACGCCCGCGATCACATCGCCGCGATGGCAGGCCGCGATCATCATGCCGAACAGCGGCAGGCCCGCGACGTAGTTGCGCGTGCCGTCGATGGGGTCGATGAGGAATGCGAGATCGGCGTCGACCAGCATGTTCAAGAGGGCGGGATTGCGCGCCGAGGCTTCTTCGCCGATCAGCACGGCGCCGGGATGCAGCTTGGCCAGGCGCGCGGCGATCAGGCGTTCGGCGGCCTCGTCGGCGTCGGTGACCAGATCGCGCGGGGAGGTCTTGCCGCGCACGGCGCCTTCGGGCAGGTTGCGAAACCGCGGCATGACTTCCGCCTGCGCGGTTTCCGCCAGGATGGCCGCCAGCCTGCGGGTGTCCTCAAGGGTGAAGGTTCTGCTCATACGGACTCTTCCAGGGAACGCGCAAATCTAACACGCCTGGATGGTATCGGAATGAACACGGCGCGCCCATCGGTCACGCGGTCGACAGGCGCGCGCGGCGGGCCGCCGCGCGCGCCGGTTTTCATGCGCCGAGGTCGACGCAGAGGTACTTGATCTCCAGGTACTCTTCGATGCCGTACTTGGAGCCTTCGCGGCCCAGGCCCGACTGCTTGACGCCGCCGAACGGGCCGACCTCGTTGGAGATGAGGCCGGTGTTGATGCCGACGATGCCGTATTCCAGCGCTTCGGACACGCGCCAGATGCGGGCGTAGTCGCGCGTGAAGAAGTACGCGGCCAGGCCGAAGATGGTGTCATTGGCCATGCCGATGACCTCGTCCTCCGACTCGAAGCGGAACAGCGGCGCGACCGGGCCGAAGGTTTCCTCGCTGGCAAAGCGCATCGATTGCGTCACGTCTCGCACCACGGTGGGTTCGAAGAACGTGCCGCCCTTCGCGTGCGGCTTGCCGCCCGCGATGACCTTGGCGCCGTGCGCGGTGGCGTCGGCGATGTGCTCCTGCACCTTCTCGACCGCGTTGCGGTCGATCAGCGGACCTTGCGTCACGCCGTCTTCAAAGCCGTCGCCCACCTTCATGGCGTTGACCTTGTCGACCAGGCGCTTGGCGACTTCCTCGTACACGCCGGCCTGCACGTAGATGCGGTTGGCGCACACGCAGGTCTGGCCGGCGTTGCGGTACTTTGAGGCCAGAATGCCGTCGACCGCGCGGTCCAGGTCGGCGTCGTCGAACACGATGAAGGGCGCGTTGCCGCCCAGTTCGAGCGACAGCTTCTTGATGGTGGGCGCGCATTGCTCCATCAGCGTGCGGCCCACTTCAGTCGAGCCGGTGAAGCTCAGCTTGCGCACCACGTCGCTTTCGCACAGGGCCGCGCCGATGTCGCGCGAGCTGCCGGTGATGACATGAAAGACGCCGGCCGGCACGCCGGCCTCTTCGGCCAGCACGGCCAGCGCCAGCGCGGTCAGCGGCGTCTGCTGGGCGGGCTTGACGATCATGGTGCAGCCGGCGGCCAGGGCCGGGCCGGCCTTTCGGGTGATCATCGCGGCCGGGAAGTTCCAGGGCGTGATCGCGGCGGTGACGCCGATGGGCTGCTTGAGCGCCATCAGGCGTTGGCCGGCCTTGGGGCTTTGCAGGATGTCGCCGTCGACGCGCTTGGCTTCCTCGGCAAACCACTCCAGGAACGAGGCCGCGTAGGCGATTTCGCCGGCCGCCTCGGTGACGGGCTTGCCCTGTTCGGACGTCATGATGGCAGCCAGGTCTTTCTGGTTCTGCATCATCAGCTGCGCCCACTTCAGGAGGATCGCGGCGCGTTCCTTGCCGGTCTTGGCGGCCCAGGCGGGCAGGGCGGCCTGGGCGCCGGCGATGGCCTGTTCGGTTTCCTTGCGGCCCAGCTTGGGCACCGACACGATGGTCTTGCCGGTGGACGGATTGTCGACGGGGATCGATGCGCCTTCGCCGGCGCCAACCCACTTGCCGTTGATGTAGCAGGCGTCGCGCAGCAGGTCGGGACGGGCGAGGGGATGGGACAGTGCTGTCATTTGGGAGTCTCCTTGATGGGTGCGGCGGGCCAAGCGACGACGGGCGCGGCAGGGTTCAGGCTTGAGATCCAAGCCGGGAACCTGCTACGCCCGCAATCGTTATGCCCGCCGGCCGAATAACCGGTTAGTCAGGGCTCGCGCCTCAAGCGGCAAGCGCCTCGGACAAGATGTCCAGCGCGCGTGCGAACTGGGCGTCGGGAATGGTCAAGGGATACAGGAAGCGCAGGACGTTTCCGTATACACCGCAGCTTAGCAAAATCAGGCCGGCGTCGAGGGCGCGCTTCTGCACGCGCTTGACCGCTTCGGCGTCGGGCTTGCCCGCCGCGTCGTTCAGTTCCAGCGCGACCATCGAACCCAGGCCGCGCACGTCGGCGATGCCGGGCACCTTGCCGCGCAGGCCTTCCAGGTGGGCGCGCAGCTTGTCGCCCAATTGGGTGGCGCGTTCGCACAGCTTTTCCTCGGCGATGACGTCCAGCACGGCGTGCGCCGCGGCCACGGCCAGCGGATTGCCGGCGTACGTGCCGCCCAGGCCGCCCGCGGCGGGGCCGTCCATGATCTCGGCGCGGCCGACGATGCCGGAAATGGGGAAGCCGCCGCCCAGGCTCTTGGCCATCGTGATGATGTCGGCCTGCACGGTGTGGTGTTCCATCGCGAACAGCTTGCCGGTGCGGCCAAAGCCCGTCTGGACTTCGTCGGCGATCAGCAGGATGCCGTGTTCGTCGCAGACCTTGCGCAGCGCCGACATCAGTTCGGGCGGCGTGATGTTGAAGCCGCCTTCGCCCTGCACGGGCTCGATGATGATGGCCGCGACGCGCTTCGGATCGATGTCGACCTTGAACAGCAGGTCCAGCGCCTTGAGCGAATCGGCCACGCTGATCGATTGCGTGGCGTTGGGGAACGGCACGTGATAGATGTCGCCCGGCATGGGGCCGAACGACAGCTTGTAGGGGGCGACCTTGCCGGTCAGCGCCATGCCCAGCATCGTGCGGCCATGGAACGAACCGGAGAAGGCGATGACGCCCGAGCGGCCGGTGGCCGAGCGTGCGATCTTCACGGCGTTCTCGACGGCTTCGACGCCGGTCGTGAAGAAGGCGGTCTTCTTCAGGCCATCGATGGGGGCCACGCGGTTGATGCGCTCGGCGAGCGAGATGTAGCCTTCGTACGGCACGATCTGATAGGCCGTGTGCGTGAAGTTGTCCAGCTGCGCGGTGACCGCGGCCTTGACCTTCGGGTGCAGGTGGCCCGTGTTCAGCACGGCGATGCCGCCTGCGAAGTCGATGTATTCCTTGCCTTCGGCATCCCACAGCGTGGCGTTTTCCGCGCGCACGGCATAGAAGTCGCACATGACGCCGACGCCGCGCGGCGTGGCCAGGGAACGGCGGGTATTCAGATCCTGATTCTTCATCTCGGTCTCGATGAGAGTGATGGGCGGTAAAGCACTTATTTAATGCTACGATGGCCCCACTTGTGGGAACCACTTTGATAAATCAGGTAGAACCAATTGCGGTCCATCGTCGGTGACTTGCTGCTGCTGCGCTTGGCCGATGGCGCCAGCGAGCCCATGAACAAGCGGCTCTACCGCGGCATCCGTGAAGCCATCCTGGATGGATCCATTGCCGCGGACTCGCGCCTGCCCGCCACGCGGGACCTGGCGGCCGAGCTGGGCATTGCCCGCAACACGGTCGTGCACGTCTACAGCCAGCTGCTCGCCGAGGGCTATACCCGCAGCCGGCAGGGCAACGGCACTTTCGTCAATGCGTCGGTGCCGGACTCCTATCTGGCCAGCGGCCGCCGCGCGCGCCAGGCGCACGAGGCGGCTTCGCGTCCCTCGCTGTCGCCGCGCGGCGCGGCCATCGTCGATGGCGTGTCGGCCTCGCCCTACCAATGGGGGGCGTTCATGCCGGGCGTGCCCGACCTGACCGAGTTTCCGCACAAGAAGTTTGGCCGCATCTTCAGCGCGTTGTGGCGCAACCCCGCGCCGCACCTGCTGACGTATTCCTACGGCGGCGGGCTGCCGGCGCTGCGCGAGGCGCTGGCGCAGCACCTCGCGCTGACCCGGTCGATCGACTGCGATCCCGAACAGATCATCATCACCGAAGGCTCGCACCAGGCCATCGACCTGGCCACGCGCATCCTGGGCGAGGCGGGCGAAACGGCGTGGGTCGAGGACCCCGGCTACTGGGGCGCGCGCACCATCCTGCAGGCCAACGGACTGCGCACGGTGCACCTGCCCGTGGACGAAGAAGGCATGCGGCTGCCAGACACCGTGGGCACGCCGCCGCGGTTCATCTTCGTCACGCCTTCGCACCAGTATCCGCTGGGGCCGGTCATGTCGCTGGCCCGCAGGCGGCAACTGCTGGCGGTGGCGCGGCAATGCGGCAGCTGGATCATCGAAGACGACTACGACAGCGAATTCCGTTTCTCGGGCAGGCCGATCGCGTCGCTGCTGGGCCTGGAGTCCGATGCGCCGGTGATCTACATGGGCACGTTCAGCAAGACGCTGTATCCCGGTCTGCGCGTGGGCTATCTGGTGCTGCCCAAGCCGCTGACCGCGGCATTCCAGGCCGCGCACGCCGAGCTGTACCGCGAGGGTCACCTGATGACGCACGCGGCGCTGGCAACGTTCATTTCCGAAGGCCATTACGCGGCGCACATCCGCCGCATGCGCATGCTGTATGGCCGCCGCCGCGCCATGCTCGTCAACCTGATCGAGCGGCGGCTGGGCCCGGACTGGCTGCATCGCGACGCCAGCATGGCCGGCCTGCATCTGGTGCTGACGCTGCCGCCGGACATGGACGACCTGCGCGTGGTCGAGGTGGCCCGCAGCAAGGGCGTGCTGACGCGGGCGCTCTCGCGTTATTACGTCAACGACGAAGGACGCCGGCCGGGGCTGCTGCTGGGCTACGCCTGTGTGCCGGAGCACGACATCGCGCGCAAGTTCGAGGTGCTGCTGGAGAGTCTGGCTGAAGTGGCACGGACCGCGGCGCGGCCTGCCGCCAAGGTGGGCGCCTGATACCCGTTCACACGCCCGGCAGCGTCAGCGCCGAGGCGAAGGCGGCGGCGTTGCGCATGCCCTGGTCTTCGAAGTTGGTGTTGAACACCGCGTGGGCCTGTCCCGATTGCGAGGCCAGCCGGGTGAAGCGGGCGACCAGTTCGGCCAGTTCCGCTTCCGAGTACTCGTACTGGAACCTTCCCGACGACGCGGCCCCCGAGGCGTTCCAGGTGGCCGCGTTGCGCCCGTGCAGACGCAGCAGCGTCAGGTCCGGATGGGTGCTTTCCCAGACCGCGGGCACCGTGTTGTCAAAGCCTTGCGGGGCGTCCACGACGGTGTGCACCACGCCCAGATCGCGCTCGAAGGCCAGCGTGTCCGCCGTCGCGCTGGCGGTCTCGAACCAGCTGCGGTGGCGGAATTCCACGGACACCAGGTGTTCCTCCATGCGCCGCGCGCAGTCGGCCACGCGCGCCATGCCCCGGGCGTCCCGCCGTATCCAGGGCGGAAACTGGAAATGCACCGCACCCAGCTTGCCCGGCATCCGCAAGGGCTCGATGGCCAACTGGTAGCGCCGCCAGAGTTCGTCGCGCAGGTCGGCGGGCACGCGGTCGTGGTAGATGACCGGATCCGGCCAATCGGCCAATTCGCGCTGGATGTCGCCGGGCAGGGCGGAGAGCGGCGTCTGGTGGCCGGTAAACAGCCGGAAGGCCTTGATGTTGAAGACGAAATCGTCCGGCGTACGCGTGGCCCACCGGTGCGCGTTGTCGGGCGTGGGCATCGCGTAGAAGCTGGAGTCGACCTCGGCCAGCGAAAAGCGCGACGCGTAAAAGCGCAGCCGGGATTCGGCGCTGCGGGCGTCGGGCGGATAAAAGCGGCCGCAGGCCAGCAGGGTGGGGTCGGTCCAGGAGGCGGTGCCGGTCAGGATGCGGGGGAAATCGGGCATGGCGCCGGGGCGGTTCAGACGGATTCGCAAAAATTCTGTATAAATATACAGTGTTCATCCGGAGCCAGCCTTGGCTCCTTCCTTTTTGCGGCCGCAGCGCTGCGGCTCCGCGACATGCCAGACCAAGATCCTCTTTCGCATACTCCCGATCACGACAGCGCCGCCGCGCGAGCTGCCGAGCGGCCCGATCCGTTGGCCGACCTGAATCCCGCCCAACGCGAAGCGGCCGAATTCGGCGTGGCCGGCGCGCCCGGCAACGATGGCCCGCTGCTGGTCATCGCGGGGGCGGGGTCGGGCAAGACCAACACGCTTGCGCATCGCGTGGCCCACCTGATCCTGAACGGCGCGGACCCGCAGCGCATGCTGCTGCTGACGTTCTCGCGCCGCGCGGCGCTGGAAATGGAGCGGCGCGTGGGATCGGTACTGCAGCGGGTGATGAACTTGCGCGCGTCGCAGCAGGCGCCGTCGCTGCCGTGGGCGGGCACCTTCCATGCGATCGGCGCGCGGCTCTTGCGCGACTGCGCCCAGCGCATCGGTCTGTCCGAGGCCTTCACCATCCACGACCGCGGCGATGCCGAGGACCTGATGGGCATGGTGCGCCATGAACTTGGCCTGTCCTCCACCAAATCGCGCTTTCCGCTCAAAGGGACGTGCCTGGCGATCTATTCGCGCGTGGTCAACAGCCAGACGCCCGTGGGCGACGTACTCAAGACCTCGTTTCCGTGGTGCGCCCAATGGGAGGACGAGCTCAAGAACCTGTTCCGCGCGTACGTCGCGGCCAAGCAGGATCAGCAGGTGCTGGACTATGACGACCTGCTGCTGTACTGGTCCGAGATGATGTCGGACGAGGAAATCGCGGCCGACGTGGGTGCGCGATTCGACCACGTGCTGGTTGACGAATACCAGGACACGAACCGGCTGCAATCGGCAATCCTGCTGGCCATGAAGCCCGACGGCCGGGGCTTGACGGTGGTGGGCGACGACGCGCAGTCCATCTATTCGTTCCGCGCGGCCACGGTGCGCAACATCCTGGACTTTCCCAATCTCTTTCCCGCGCCGGCGCGCGTCATCACGCTGGACCGCAACTACCGGTCCTCGCAACCCATCCTGAACGCCTCGAACGCGGTGATCGCGCAGGCGACCGAACGCTATGCCAAGGACCTCTGGACCGATCGCAAGTCCTCGCAGATGCCCGAGCTGGTGACGGTCAGCGACGAAGCCGGCCAGGCGCGTTGGGTGGCTGACCAGGTGCTTGCGCAGCGCGAGGGCGGCGCGACGCTCAAGTCGCAGGCGGCGCTGTTTCGCACGGCCAGCCACAGCGCCGCGCTGGAACTGGAGCTGACCCGCCGCAACATTCCGTTCGTCAAATTCGGCGGGCTGCGCTTTCTGGAAGCGGCGCACGTGAAGGATCTACTGTCGATCCTGCGATGGGCCGAGAATCCGCGCGGACGCATGGCGGGTTTCCGGGTTGCGCAGCTGATGCCGGGCATCGGGCCGGCGACGGCGGGCAAGCTGATGGACGCCATGTCCGCCTCGGCCGAGCCGCTGCGCACGCTGCGCGAATTCAAGCCCGGCGCGGCGGCCCAGGAAGAGTGGGGCGCTTTTGCAGACACCTACGCCGCGTTGTGCGACCCCACCCTGAAGTGGCCGGCCGACGTGGACCTGGCGCTGCGCTGGTACAACGGCCAGCTCGAGCGCCTGTACGACGATGCGCGCGTGCGCAAGACCGACCTGGACCAGCTGGTGCGCATCGCGTCGGGCTACCCGTCGCGCGAGCGCTTCCTGACCGAGCTGACGCTGGACCCGCCCGACGCCACCAGTGATGAATCTGGCGCGCCGCTGCGCGACGAGGACTACATGATCCTGTCCACCATCCATTCGGCCAAGGGCCAGGAATGGAAGGCGGTGTATGTGCTGAACGTCGTGGATGGCTGCATTCCGTCGGACATGAGCACGGGCACCGCCGAAGAGATCGAGGAAGAGCGCCGGCTGCTATACGTGGCCATGACGCGGGCCAAGGAACGGCTTCAACTCGTCGTGCCGCAGCGCTTTTACGTGCACCAGCAGACGGGCATGGGCGACCGGCACGTTTATGGCTCGCGCACGCGGTTCATCACCAATGCGATGCTGCCGCTCTTTGATCACCTGCCCAAGCTGCCCGACCTGCCGCCCGGACGGGCCGAGCCGCGCGAGCCGCAGGCCCCGCGCATCGACGTGGCCAAGCGGGTGCGCAGCCTTTTCTGAGCCAGCGGCCCGTCAGCGGGCTGGGCTATCATCGGCCGATAACCACACGCTGCGCGGCAGGGATCGATTTGTCCGAGGAAGTCTATGTCTACTGAAGCACAAGCCGCCGACGCGCCCAAGGGCGAGGTCGTGGCATCGATCGCCTACGTGAACGGACGGCGGGACCGCGAGGTCCCCCTTGCAGAAGCCGGCCAGTACGTCGCCCAGCGCCAGGGTCAGAGCATGTTGTGGATCGGCCTGCGCAACCCCAGCCCCGAAACGCTTGCCAAGGTGGCGCGCGAACTGGGCGCCTGCGACAAGAACCAGGAAGAGATGTTGGAAACCCACCGGCGTCCCAAGATCATCGACTACGGCAACATGATCCTGATCGTCGCCATCACGGTCGAGGTCGAGGCTGAACGTCCCATCTTTGGCGAGACGCAGTTCCTGATCGGCGACGGCTTTCTGGTCACGGTGCGGCGCGGCGCCACGGCGGGCCACAGCCCGCTGCGCGAGCGCCTGGAGGCCTCGCCCGACCTGCTCAAGCGCGGCAGCGATTATGTGGCGTCCGAACTGCTGGATTGGCTGGTGGACCGTTATGTCTCGGCGGCCGTCAAGATCGAGAGCGTCGTCGAAGGCGCGGAGCAAAAGCTCCTGATCCGCGGCGCCAAGGACTCGGATATCCGCAGGCTGTACCGTCAACGCCGCGACCTGCTGCGCATCCATACGGTGGTCTCGCCGCTGGCCGAGATCTGCCGCCGGCTGGCGCGGGTCGAAATGTCCGCCGTCGACGAGCACGCGCGGCCCTACTTCGGCGAAGTGGCCGACCGGGTGTTGCGGGTGGATGAACTGTTCAATTCACTGCGCGAGTCGCTGGCGTTCGCCTTTGAAGCCAGCCTGATGATCGGGCAGGCGGCGCAGAACGACACCACGCGCAAACTGGCCTCCTGGGCCGCCATCCTGGCCGTGCCTACCGCCATCGCCGGCATCTATGGCATGAACTTCGAATTCATGCCCGAACTGAAGTCTCCGTGGGGGTATCCGATCACGCTGGGCGTCATCGCGTCCATTTGCTCGGTGCTGTACTGGCGGTTCCGCAAGTCCGGCTGGTTGTGATGCGCCCCAAATCTCCCTTTCGTGGCGGCAGCAAGCTGACCGCCCTTGTCGTTGCCCTGGTTCTGGCGGTGGCGGGTGCCATCGTGAACTGGCTTGAACCGCAGGATTCGGCGCCGCAGCGCCCGGGGCCGACGGCAAGCGGCAAGCCCTCGGCGCCGGCCGCAGGCAAACCGTCGGCCGTGGCGCCTGCGGGTGGTGTGCCACCGGGGAGCTTCACGCTGACCGGCACGATTGTGAACGTGGCGGACGGCGACACCGTGACGCTGCGCGCGCCTGACGGCCAGCGGCGTATCCGGATGGACAGCATCGACGCGCCGGAGGAAGGCCATGGCACGGACCAGCCCGGCCAGCCCGACGCCGAGGCGTCGCGCAAGCACCTGGCAGATCTGGTGGCCGGCAAGACGCTCACGGCGCAGTGCTACGAGCAGGACCAATATGGCCGCGATGTCTGCGCGCTGATCCTGGCCGACGGCCGCTCGGCCAACCGCGTGCAGGTCGAAGCCGGCTACGCCTGGGCCTACACGGCCCGCAAGGGCGATTACCTGCGCGACAAGGCCATGCCGGACCTGCAGCGTCAGGCCAAGGCGGCTGGCCGCGGGCTGTGGGCGCGTCCGGACCCCGTGCAGCCCTGGAAGTGGCGTTACGACTGCTGGCGCCAGCGCCAGTGCGGCTGAAGGCCGCCACCCTCGCATTTCGTCCCTAGGGGGATGCCGGGGTACTTCCCCGGCCCCCCATTTGCTATCCTCTGTCGCTACGAAACGACGGGAAGGTTTCCATGGGTGTACTGAAGCGGCTCTGGGCGTCGGCCATGCTGCTGTCGCTGGCGTTGGCGGGCTGCTCGCAGGAAAGCCCCATCAACAGCCCCTATCCATCCGGCGCCGAAAGCCAGAACACGCTGTATTCCGCTTTCGTAAAACGCTCGCCCAAATACCTGGACCCGGCCAGCTCCTACTCCGGCGACGAGACGCCCTACACCTACAACATCTATGAGCCGCTTTACGGGTATCACTACCTGAAGCGGCCCTACGAGCTGGTGCCGCGCGCGGCGGCGTCGATCGATCCGCCGGTCTACCTGGACAAGGCGGGCAACCCGCTGCCCGAGGACGCGCCTGGCGAGCAGATTGCGCAAAGCGTCTACGACATCAAGATCCGTCCCGGCATACGCTTTGCGCCGCACCCGGCCTTTGCCCGCAAGCAGGACGGCAGCTACGCCTACTATCCGCTCGCCCCGGGCGAACTGGACGACAAGTTCTACATCCCCGATTTCCCCCTGACAGGCACCCGCGAGCTCACGGCCCACGACTACGCCTATGCCTTCCGGCGCCTGGCCAGCCCGCGGGTCGTGTCGCCCATCTATTCGCTCATGGCCGAGCATGTTCACGGCCTGAAGGACTACGGCGACCGGCTGCGTCAGCGCGACCAGGATCTGCGGCGCGACGTGCCGGGCGGCAGCGGCACGCTGCCCTGGCTGGATCTGCGCGAGGACGACGGCTTCAAGGGTGTCGAGGCGCTGGATGACCACACGCTGCGCATCCGCGTCGACGGCAAGTATCCGCAGTTCAAGTACTGGCTGGCCATGACCTTCACCGCGCCCATTCCCTGGGAGGCTGACCGTTTCTACAGCCAGCCCGGCATGGCCGCGCACGACCTGTCGCTGAATACCTGGCCGGTCGGCACCGGCCCGTACATGCTGGTCGAGTCGCTGCAGAACCGCCGCCACGTGCTGGGCCGCAACCCCAATTACCACGGCGAGCCCTATCCCTGCGAAGGCGAACCTGGCGACAAGGCCGCCGGCCTGCTGGCCGACTGCGGCAAGCCCACGCCCTTCATCGACCGCGCCGAATTCAGCGTCGAAAAAGAAGCCATTCCGCTGACCGGCAAGTTCATGCAGGGCTATTACGACGTGCCGCAGATCGAGCGCGGCGAATACGGCGTGGCGATGCTGGTGGCGGCCGGCGACAGCCAGGACAAGGCGCGCAAATACCAGGAACACGGCATCAAGCTGCCCACCACGGTCGAGACCGCCAACTGGTACATGGGGTTTAACTGGCTGGATCCGGTGGTGGGCAAGGGCGACACGCCCGAACAACAGGAGCGCAACCGCAAGCTGCGCCAGGCGATCAGCATCGCCTTCGACTGGGAAGAATACGTGGCCGTGTTCGAGAACAGCCAGGCGTCCGTCGCGTATGGCCCGGTGCCGCCCGGCGTGCTGGGCTATCGCGACCCGCCCGAAGGCATCAATCCGGTGGTGTATGACCTGGTCGATGGCAAGCCCGTGCGCAAGTCCATCGACGTGGCCAAGCGGCTGCTGGCCGAGGCCGGCTACCCCGATGGCCGGAACGCGCAGACGGGCGCGCCGCTGGTGCTGTATTTTGACTCGATGAGCGGCGGCGGGTCCAACCCGCAGTTCGACTGGATGCGGCGCCAATTGGCCAAGATCGGCGTGCAGCTCGACGTGCGCGCCACCGACTACAACCGCTTCCAGGACAAGATGCTGCGCGGCGCCGCGCAGATCTTCCTGTGGGGCTGGAACGCCGACTACCCCGACGCCGAAAACTTCCTCTTCCTGCTCTACGGCCCGAACGCCAAGGCCAAGGGCGGTGGCGAAAACGCGGCCAACTACGCCAGCCCCGAATTCGACAAACTGTTCGAGCAAATGAAATTCCTGGACGACGGCCCCGAAAAGGCCGAACTGATCGCCCGGATGATCGCCGTCGTCCAGCGCGATGCGCCGTGGATGTTCGGCTACTTCCCGATGTCGGGCGGGGCCTACCAGCAGTGGGTCGGCAACGCCAAGCCTACGCAGATGGTGCGCAACACGCTGCAGTACATGAAGATCGATCCGGCCTTGCGCCAGCAGAAGATCGACGAATGGAATTCGCCCATCTGGTGGCCCATCGGCGTTTTCATCCTGCTGCTGGCGCTGGCGATCTGGCCTTCGTACGTGGCGCTCAAGCGGCGTGAACGCCAGACGGCATTCGTGCCGCCCGAACGCAAGGAGCATCAATCATGATCGGCTATGTGATCCGCCGGCTGCTGTATGGCGTGCTGATTCTGATCGGCGTCAATCTCTTTACCTTCATCCTGTTCTTCGCCGTGAACACGCCGGACGACATGGCGCGGCTGGCCATCGGCGGACAGCGCGTCAGCCAGGACGCCGTCGAAAAATGGAAGGCCGAGCGCGGCTACGACAAGCCGCTTTTCTTCAATGCCCAGGCCCAGGGCACGGCGCAGTTGACGGACACGGTGTTCTACCGGCGCTCGGTGCCGCTGCTGGTCATGGACTTTGGCGCCTCCGACGGCGGCCGCGACATCGGCCGCGAGATCAAGACGCGCATGGGACCCAGCCTTGCGCTGGCGGTGCCCACCTTCTTTCTGGGCCTGTTCGCCAGCATCGTGTTTTCGCTCACGCTGGTGTACTTCCGGGCGACGCGCCTGGATTTCTGGGGCGTCGTGCTCTGTGTGATGCTGCTATCGATATCCAGCCTGTTCTACATCATTGCGGGCCAATGGCTGTTCGCCAAGCTCTTGCGGCTGGTGCCATTTTCGGGCTATTCGGGCGGCCTGGACGTGATCAAGTTCCTGGCGCTGCCGGTGCTGGTGGCGATCGTGTCGCGGTTGGGGCCGGAGGCGCGCTTTTACCGCACGCTGTTTCTTGAAGAAATCGGCAAGGATTACGTGCGCACCGCGCGTTCCAAGGGGCTGGCCGAGCGCGTCGTGCTGTTCCGCCATGTGCTGCGCAACGCGATGCTGCCCATCCTGACCAGCACCGTGGCCGCGCTGCCGCTACTGTTCATGGGTAGCCTGATCGCCGAATCGTTCTTCGGCATTCCCGGCTTGGGCAGCTACACCATCGACGCCATCAATGCGCAGGATTTCTCGATCGTGCGCGCCATGGTGTTCCTGGGCGCGGCCCTGTACATCGTGGGGCTGATCCTGGCCGACATTTCCTACACGCTGGCCGATCCCCGCGTGCGTTTCGAGTAGCCGCCATGCCCAAGTTCGTCTTTCTCTGGACCGATATCGCGCTGTGGCTGATGGTGGCCGGCGCGCTGGCATACGTCTGGCACGTGCGCCGCAGTCCCAACCTGCGCGCCACCTGGGCGCGCGTGGCGCGCGACACCCCGGCCATGTGCTCGGCCGTCATTCTGGTCGCGTTTTCGGTGATCGGCCTGCTGGATTCGGTGCATTACCGTCCGCTGCTGCCGCCCGCACCGGGCGCCGCCGCCGATGCCCCGCCGGTGTATGCGCCGGCGGTGCGGTCAGCGCTGGACGGCCTGTTGGCCGGCACCGTGCTGACCCGCCCCGAAAAAACCTATTCCGAGCCGCTGGCCGCCCATCAGTTCACCAAAGAGACCATGCTGGTCGATGACAAGCCGGTGCGCGACTTTCCGCGGCTGCGCGGCGCCGCGCTGCACCTGACCGACCCGGAGAAGGAGCGCGCGGGCGACATCGCCATGCGGCTGGGCTGGGGCCTGGCGGCCGGGCTGGCCGTGGCGTTGGCGGGCGCGGTGCTGCTGTTCGCTTGCCTGGCGCGCGCCACCGGGTCGGCGTCCCACGCCGCTGAGGAACTGCTGGCCGGCCGGGCCGACATTCCGTGGCGCGCCATGACGATCACCTTTGCGCTGTTGTGCCTGGCCGTGGGCGCGCTGGCCGGCCTGTCCAGTGGCTACCACGCGCTGGGCACCGACCGCATCGGCAACGACGTGCTGTGGCAGGCGCTGAAAAGCATCCGCACGGCGCTCGTCATCGGCAGCCTCACCACGCTGGCGATGCTGCCGCCCGCCATCGTCTTCGGCATCGCGGCCGGGTATTTCAAGGGCAAGGTCGACGACGCCATTCAGTACCTCTACACCACCATCACGTCGATTCCCGGCGTGCTGCTGGTGGCGGCCTGCGCGCTGATGATGCAGGTGTACATCGACAACCATTCCGACCTCTTCGACACGTCCGCCGCGCGCGCCGACCTGCGCCTGTTCCTCTTGTGCATGATTCTTGGGCTGACGGGCTGGGCGGGGCTGTGTCGTCTGCTGCGCGCCGAGACCCTCAAGCTGCGCGAACTGGAATACGTGCAGGCCGCGCGCGCGTTCGGCGTTTCGCACTGGCGCATCATGACGCGCCACCTGCTGCCCAATGTCGCGCATCTGGTCCTGATCACCGTGGTGCTGGAATTCTCGGGGCTCGTTCTGTATGAGGCCGTGCTGTCCTACCTGGGCATCGGCGTGGATCCCAGCATGAACTCCTTCGGCTCGATGATCGACGGCGCGCGGCTGGAAATGTCGCGCGATCCCATGATCTGGTGGAACCTGATGACCGCTTTCATCTTCATGCTGGCGCTGGTGCTGGCCGCCAACCTGTTTGCGGACGCGGTGCGCGATGCCTTCGATCCGCGCACACGCCGCTACAAGCCCAGCCGCCTCGCGCGCCTGGGCTTTATGGGCCGCCGTCCGGAAGCCATGCTGGCGGCCGATGGCCGCGCCTCCAAGACCGGGGAGGCGCCATGAGCGACGGCACCCCTTTGCTGACCGTGCAGGGCCTGGATGTCGACGTCGCGGGCGAAACCGGCATCACCCACGCGGTCAAGCGCCTGGCGCTGGCCATCTCCCAGCGCGAGACCTTCGCGCTGGTGGGCGAATCGGGCTGTGGCAAGAGCATGACCGCGCTGGCGCTTTTGCGGCTGCTGCCGGATGCCGGACGCATCGTGGGCGGGCAGATCCAACTGGACGGCGAAGACCTCAACCGCCTGCCCGAGAGCGCCATGCGCGGCGTGCGCGGCGGACGTATCGGCATCATCTTCCAGGAACCCTCCACCAGCCTGAATCCGGTCATGCGGGTGGGCGACCAGATCATCGAGACGCTGACCGCGCACACGCCCCTGCGCGGGGCGGCGGCGCGCGCGCGGGCCATCGACTGGCTGCGCCGGGTCGGCATCCCCGAGCCCGAGCGCCGCATCGACGACTATCCCTTCCAGTTTTCCGGCGGCCAGAAGCAGCGCGTCATGATCGCCATCGCACTGGCGGCCGAGCCGCTGCTGCTGATCGCGGACGAGCCCACCACTGCGCTGGACGTGACGGTGCAGGCGCAGGTGCTGGACCTGCTGGCCACCATCCAGCAGGAAATGGGCATGGCCGTGCTGCTGATCACGCATGACCTGGCCGTGGTCAAGAACGTGGCGCACCACGTCGCCTTGATGCGCGGCGGCGAGATCGTCGAGAGCGCCAGCGCCGAGGAATTCTTCCGCGCGCCGCGTCATCCCTACGCCAAGCAGCTCTTCGAAGCCATCCCCACGTTCGACAAGCGCGGCGTGCCGCTGACCGAACACGGTCGCGCCGCGGCCGCGCAGGAGCGCGCGCGGGGCGAACCGGCCAAGGCGGGCGGCGTGGTGCTGGACGTGCAGGACCTGAAAGTCCATTACCCGGTGCGCAAGGGGCCGCTGCGCCGCATCGTGTCGTGGGTCAAGGCCGTGGACGGCGTGACCTTCACCTTGCGCGCGGGCGAAACCCTGGCCTTGCTGGGCGAGTCCGGCTGCGGCAAGACCACCACCGGCAAGGCGCTGCTGCGGCTGATCGACGGCGCGCGGGTGTCGGGCCGCGCCATGCTGCAAGGCCAGGACCTGCTGACCGCCGACCGGCGCCAGTTGCAGCGCCTGCGCCAGGACATCCAGATCGTGTTCCAGGACCCGTATGCGTCGCTGGACCCGCGCATGCGCATCGGCGAGATCCTGGACGAGGGGCTGGCGTCGCTCAAGCGCGGCATGAGCCGGCCGGACCGCGAGAAGCACGCCGCGCAGCTCATCGAGCGGGTCGGGTTGCCGGCCAACACGCTGACGCGTTATCCGCACGAGTTCTCGGGCGGGCAGCGCCAGCGCATCGCGATCGCCCGCGCGCTGGCCGTCGAACCCAAGGTGCTGATCTGCGACGAGCCCACATCGGCGCTGGACGTATCGGTGCAGGCACAGATCCTGGACCTGCTGCGCGAACTGCAGGCCGAACTGGGCATCGCCTATCTGTTCATCACCCACAATTTCGGGGTGGTCGAATACCTGGCGGATCGCATCGCGGTCATGGACAAGGGCCGCATCGTCGAACTGGGACAGGCCGAGGCGGTGTTGCTGGCGCCGCGCCAGGAAGTCACCCGCCGCCTCTTGGCCGCGGTGCCGCGCCTGCACTTCGGGCCGCCCGAAGCGGCCTGATCCGGTTATCAAGGCGTCCCGACAGAAGTGGGGACGTCTTGCAGCGCCGGCCAGTCAAATCTTGTATTCTGCGTGCGGAACTCCATATACCCGCCATGGCACTGAAAGTTTTTGACCTCGAGTGCGACCACAGCCACATTTTTGAAGGCTGGTTCGGGTCGCACGAAGACTACGATGCGCAGCAGGCGCGTGGCCTCGTCACGTGTCCGGTCTGCGGGTCGGCCACCATCACCAAGCGCCTGTCCGCGCCCCGCCTGAACGTCGCGCACCTGCATGCGCCTGCCGCTCAGCCCCTGGTGCCGCCCGGCGCGTCCGACGCCGAAAAGATGGCCGCCTTGCAGGCTGCCGTCATGCGTCAGGTGCGGGCGCTGGTGCGCAGCACTGAAAACGTCGGCCCGCGGTTTGCCGAAGAAGCGCGCCGCATCCACGAAGGCGATGCCGACGACCGCCCGATCCGCGGCACCGCCACGGTCGAAGAACGCGAAGCCCTCGCCGAGGACGGCATTGAAGTCATGGCCGTGCCCGACTTCCTGGACGACGAACGGCTGCAGTAAAAAAAAAAGCCAGACCGCAAGGTCTGGCTTTTTTGACGCTGGGCCGGATCAGTTGTTGACGCGGCTGCGGTATTCGTTCGTGCGGGTGTCGATTTCGATCTTGTCGCCGATGGCGCAGAACAGCGGCACGTTCAGTTCGTAGCCGGTGTTGATCTTGGCCGGCTTGGTCACCTTGCCCGACGTATCGCCACGAACGGCGGGTTCGGTGTAGGTGATTTCGCGCACGAGCGTGGTGGGCAGTTCAACCGAGATGGCGCGGCCGTCGTAGAAGACCACTTCCACGGGCATCGCTTCTTCCAGGTAGTTCAGGGCGTCGCCCATGCTTTCGGCTTCGATTTCGTACTGGTTGTACTCTTCGTCCATGAAGACGTACATCGGGTCGCCGAAGTAGGAATACGTGCATTCCTTGCGATCCAGTTGAACGACTTCGAACTTTTCGTCGGCCTTGTAGACCGATTCGCTGGCCGAGGCGGTCAGCAGGTTCTTGAACTTCAGCTTGACGACGGCGGCGTTACGGCCCGACTTGTTGTATTCGGCCTTCTGGACCACGAGGGGATCCTTGCCGACCATGACCACGTTGCCGACTCGCAATTCCTGAGCGGTTTTCATCGATAAAACTCCGGGGGTGATGGGTGCACTCGCCGTGCTTGCATAAGCCGCATCAGGCTTTTGCACACCCCGGGAGGCGTCATAGTTGAGGCCCGACACATTCAGGGCGACTCAGAAAACTCTCTATTCTAGCGTTTCTTGGCCAACTCTGCGCAGAATGCGGCCAGATTTTCCGCCAGACCGGGTAGCGCGGACTGGCTGGCGTTCCAGGCGTGCGCCGCGTCCACCCATGCCTGCCAGGCGTCGGGCGCCAGCGCGGACGTGATGGCCGGGGCCGTGCGGCCTGGTTCGGACTGGTTCCAGGCGCGGATCAGCGCATGGGCGGATTCGGGGGACGGATAGCGTGCCAGCCAGGCCTCCAGTTTTTCCAGATGGACGTTTTCGTCCTGCGGATAGATCTGCCAGACCAGCGGGCGCGCGGCCCAGGCGGCGCGCACGAAGGAATCTTCGCCGCGCACGAAATTGAGGTCGGCGCACCATAGCAGGCGGTCGTAATCGGGCTGGGCAAGAAAGGGCAGGCGGACGACGCGTGGCGATCCTGCCGTCTGGCAGGCGGCTTCCAGCGCCGGCGCGACGCCTTGCGGAACCAGCAGCAGGGTGGGACGCGCATCTGCCGCCAACGCCTGCGCCAGTTCACCCGCCGGCGCGGACGGGTAGCAGAACAGGGACACGGTACGGGCGCCATCGCGCCGCAGGGCCAGCGCATCGTCCGGCACCCCGGCCGATCGCAGGAAGGCCTCCTGCAAGCCGGCCGACCCTTGCAGCGCTTCGCGTTCCGCGGCCAGGGCCGGCTCGCGCAGCAGGCCGCCGGTGGCCGGTGTGAAGCCGGGGAAGAAAAAGTGCTTCACCAGACCGTCCGGCCGCTGCGACGGCAGGCCGTGGCAGCTTTCGACCCAGGCCTCGGCGCTCAGGTATTCCAGGTTGATCCAGACGGGATGGGTGCGGCGCATGGACGCGATGAATGCTTCGGGCGGGTCGCACGCGAATGCTTCGATCACGACGTCGCGCGCCTGCAGCGCGGCGTCGGGCGTTTCCGGCCAGTGCACGATATCGACGCCTGCCAGTTGCTGGCGCGCGGCGCCCGGCACGATGCCGGGCTGGATGTGCGCGAAACTGGCCAGGTCATCGACCCACAGGCGGACATCCCAGTGGAAATCGCGCGCAAGCTGGCGCGCCAGGCGCCAACACACGCCGATGTCGCCGTAGTTGTCGACGACCCGGCAGAAGATGTCCGCTTGCATGGCAGGCCTAGTGGAACTGGGCGGGCGCGGCCTCGGCGTCCTCGGGCAGCTCGGCGTGCACCAGTTCGCCCAGGGGATTGGGGAAGTAGGGCGCGCCGCAGTCCTCGCAGTATTCGGGCGGCAGCACGCCGGGGATGCGGCGCACGTCGGTCACGCCGTATTCCTTCAGCAGCGCCGCGATCTCGTCGACCACGTCGGGCTGGCCCTCGTCCATGACCAGGTCTTCCTCGCGGCCGTACAGCGGCCAGACGCAGCCGTAGTACACATCGTTGCTGTTGCGCGCGGTAAAGCCGATGCGGTATTCGTCGATGCGGCCTTCGCCGCAGCCGGCCACGACGGCCCGCAATTGCGCGGCTTCGAGGTTGACGGCGCCTTCGAGCCAGCTGACCGCCGCGCGCAGCGACAGCGGACGAACCTGGCGATCAGCTTCGCGATTGCTGACGTAGTAGGCATCGGGCAGCAGGGCTTCAAAACCGCAGCCGGGCAGCAGCCCGGCCAGCGTGGGCTGCGCTTGCGCCGCCCATTGCGCCAGGCACGCATCGCGGCTGGCGTCGGCATCGCCCACGTGTTCCTGCCAGCGGAAGATCGGCTCGCCCTCGGGCACGGCCACCGTGCCGACGATATAGCGCGTGTCGGCCAGCATGTTGGCCGTTTCGGTGTCGGTATTGAGCGCCGGCTTGGTGGTTTCGGCGCCCAGCGCCTGCGCGCCCAGGCGTTGCAGCCACTGCCAGGTCTCGGAGAACGTGCGCGGCATCTGGTCCACGCTGACCAGCATGGGCATCAGCGCGGTGCGCGCGTTGCTGGAAAGGACGTGCCCATGAAGCTGCGCCAGCAGGGCCTGCTGCGCGCTGGCGGAAATCGGGCCGGTCGGAATGGCATAGCGGGTCCAGGCGACGATGGGCGCGACGATCAGCAGTACGTCGTACCGGACGCCGTTTTTCTCGATCGTCATCGATTCGGACAGGGTTTCGGCCTGTTCGATCAGGACCTCGTAGGCGCCTACGTCGCTTTGGGCAAGGTGGTCCAGCGCCGCTTCAAGCGGCGCGTCCTGACCGGCCTTGAGCAGCTTCGGGATCGCTTCGCCAAGCTGGGTCTCCCAAAAGACGTCTTCGACGCGGCTGCCCGAGCGATTCAGCGACTGGGCAAGCGCGACCAGCCGGGTGGCGTCACGGGTCATGCGGGGAGCGGATTGGCTGCGGGATCGGGCCATAACTTCGGGGGACGTCCATTCAGTGTGTAACGACGTAGTTTAACGCCCGCCACTCGCGGCGGGGGCGCGAGGTTCGCCCTGCGCCGGACGCCGCCGCCGGGGCGGCCGGCGGGATTCGCAAGAAGACGGATTGATGCTGATCGGGCAACAGACAATCCCCATGAAGGGGGTTTATTGCGCATTTGAATCGGCTGACAATGTGAGCATCGTTAATTGCTTCTGGAGGCATCGCCATGCGTTGGCCTACGCTTTTCGTTTCCCACGGTTCTCCCATGCTGGCCGTCGAGCCCGGCCGGACCGGCCCCGCGCTGGCCGATTGGAGCGCCGCGCAGGGCCGCAAGCCGCGCGGCATTCTGGTGGTTTCGCCGCACTGGATGGGCGAAGGCCTGGCGCTGTCGACCCGTGACCAGCAGGTTGCCTGGCACGATTTTGGCGGATTCCCGGCCGAACTCTATGCGCTGCAATACGCCGCGCCCGGATCGCCCGAACTGGCCGCGCGCGTGCAGGCGCTGCTGGCGGAATCGGGCATTACCGCCGACCGCGATCCGCGCCGTCCGCTGGACCACGGCGCCTGGGTGCCGCTGCGCTACCTGTATCCCGACGTGGACGTGCCCGTCGTGCAACTGTCGCTGGACATGGGCCGCGACGCGGCCGGCCAGATGGAACTGGGCCGCGCGCTGACGCGCCTGCGCGACGAAGATATCCTGATCATCGGCTCGGGGTCGCTGACGCACAACCTGCGCCATGTCCGCATGCCGCAGAACGCGCCCGCGGCGGACTATGTGCCGGGATTTCAAGCGTGGTACGCAGACAAGCTGGCGCACCACGACGTGCCCGCGCTGCTGGACTGGCAGGCGCAGGCGCCCGGCGCGATGCAGGCGCACCCGCACGACGACCACCTGATGCCGCTGTACGTGGCGCTGGGCGCGGGCGGAGAAAAGGCAAAGCGCCTGAACGACGAAGTGTCGTATGGCGCGCTGGCGATGGACGCCTATCAGTTCGATTAAAGATGACCAGGTGTCTGACACCCGCTGAAAAATAGCGGCAAGCCCAAGACCATCTCCGGGGGGTGTCAGACACCTGCCGATTCATGGCGCAGGGCCAATGAAAAACGCCCCGGAACCGCAAGGTCCCGGGGCGTTCTGCAGAAGAATTGCCGCCCCGCCGCCCGGCCGCCCGAAGGCGGGGCCGCCCCCTTGGGGGGCAGCAAGCGAGCGAAGCAAGTGCGGCGTGGGGGCCTTTTACGCCGCCAGCAGTTGGCGCAACACGAACGGCAGGATGCCGCCGTGCTGGTAGTAATCCACCTCGATCGGCGTATCGATGCGCAGCAGCACGGTCACGTCCTGCTTGGAACCGTCCTTGCGCGTGATCGTCAGCGTCACGTCCTGCATCGGCTTGACGCCGTTTTCCAGGCCGGAGATGTCGTACGTTTCTTCACCCGTGATGCCCAGCGATTGCACGCTGTCGTTACCCTTGAACTGCAGGGGCAGCACGCCCATGCCCACCAGGTTGCTGCGGTGGATGCGTTCGAAGCTGCGGGTGATGACCGCCTTGACGCCCAGCAGCTGGGTGCCCTTGGCGGCCCAGTCGCGCGACGAGCCGGTGCCGTACTCTTCGCCGCCGAACACCACGGTGGGCGTGCCGGCCTCGATGTACTTCATGGCGGCGTCATAGATCGACATCTGTTCGCCGGTGGGCTGGAACAGCGTTTCGCCGCCTTCGAAGCGGCTGCCGTCGGGCAGCGCCGGAATCATGAGGTTCTTGATCCGCACGTTGGCGAACGTGCCGCGCATCATGATTTCGTGGTTGCCGCGGCGCGAGCCGTAGCTATTGAAGTCGGCCTTCATGACGCCGTGTTCCTTCAGCCACTTGCCCGCGGGCGAGCTTTCCTTGATGGAACCGGCGGGCGAGATGTGGTCGGTGGTGACCGAATCGCCAAACACCCCCAGCGCGCGCGCACCCTTGACCGTGGGCATCGCGCCCGGGGTCATGCCGAAGCCCTCGAAGAAGGGCGGCTCGGCGATGTAGGTGGAATCGGGCCAGTTGTAGGTGTCGCCGGTGACGCCCTTGATGTTTTCCCAGAGCTTGCCGGGATTGCTCTTGACCTGGCCGTAGTTGGCTTCGAAGGCTTCCGGGTCCAGCGCGTACTTGAGCAGCGCGTCGATCTCCTCGGTGGTCGGCCAGATGTTGCCCAGCCACACGTCGCCGTTCTTGCCGCGGCCCACCGGCTCGGTCATCAGGTCGCGCGTCACGGTGCCGGCCAGCGCATAGGCCACGACCAGCGGGGGCGAGGCCAGGAAGTTGGCCTTGATGTTCGGGTGAATGCGCGCCTCGAAGTTGCGGTTGCCCGAGAGCACGGCCGAACACACCAGGTCGTTGCTGGTGATGGCTTCGTTCAGGTCCGGGGTCAGGTCGCCGGCGTTGCCGATGCAGGTCGTGCAGCCGTAGGCGGCCACGTCGAACCCGAGCTTTTCCAGGTAGGGCAGCAGGCCCGTCTTGGTCAGGTATTCAGTGACGACGCGGGATCCGGGGGCGAGCGAGGTCTTGATGTGCTTGGGCACGGTCAGGCCGGCTTCCACGGCCTTCTTGGCCAACAGGCCCGCCGCCAGCAGCACGCTGGGGTTGGACGTGTTGGTGCAGGACGTGATGGCCGCGATCAGGATGTCGCCGTTCTTGATCTTGGTGCCGGCGCTGGTCGTGAAGGTCTGGTCGAGCTTTTCGGCGGGCTGGTTGAAGCCGTTTTCGGCCACCGGCTTGGAGAACAGGTCGATGAACGTGTTCTTGACGTTGCCGATCTCGATGCGGTCTTGCGGGCGCTTCGGGCCCGCCAGCGACGGCGCGACGGTGGACAGGTCCAGCGTCAGCAGCTTGGTGAAATTGATGTCCTTGGACGCGGGCACGCCGAACATCTTCTGCGCCTTGAAATAGGCCTCGAAGGCGGCGATTTCCTCTTCGGTGCGGCCGGTGCCGCGGAAATAGTCGATGGTGCGTTCGTCGACCGGGAAAAAGCCCATGGTGGCGCCGTATTCCGGCGCCATGTTGCCGATGGTGGCGCGTTCGGCCACGGTCAGGCTGGCGGTGCCTTCGCCGCAGAATTCGACGAACTTGCCCACTACCTTTTCACGGCGGAGCATTTCAGTGATGGTCAGCACCAGGTCGGTGGCGGTGACGCCGCCGCGCAGTTGGCCCTTGAGCTCGACGCCCACCACGTCTGGCGTCAGGAAGTACACGGGCTGGCCCAGCATGCCGGCTTCGGCCTCGATGCCGCCCACGCCCCAGCCGACCACGCCGATGCCGTTGATCATCGTGGTGTGGCTGTCGGTGCCCACCAGCGAGTCGGGGTAAAAGACGTTGTTTTTCTTGTCCTGGTGCACGCCGCGCGCCAGGTATTCCAGGTTGACCTGGTGAACGATGCCAAAGCCCGGGGGCACGACGCCAAAGGTGTCGAACGCCTGCATGCCCCACTTCATGAACTGGTAGCGCTCTTGATTGCGCTTGAACTCCAGCTTCATGTTCAGGTCCAGCGCGTTCTTGGTGCCGAAGTAGTCGATCATGACCGAGTGGTCCACCACCAAGTCCACGGGCACCAGGGGCTCGATGCTCTTGGGGCTCTTGCCCATCTTGTCGGCAACCGAACGCATGGCGGCGATATCGGCCAGCAGCGGCACGCCGGTGAAGTCCTGCAGCACGACGCGGGCGACCACAAACGGAATTTCATCTTCGCGCTTGGCGTTGGCTTGCCAGTTGGCCAGCTGACGGACGTGTTCTTCGGTGACCTTCTTGCCGTCGCAGTTGCGCAGCACGGATTCCAGCACGATGCGGATGGAGACCGGCAGCCGCTGCACATCGATGCCAAGCGACTTGCCCAGCGCCGGCAGCGAATAGAACTGACAGGACTTGTTGCCGATCTTGAAATTCTTGAGTGTGTCTAGGGTGTTGTGCGGCATGATGGACTCCGTGGTTTTGCCCAGGCTGAAGGCGGCATTTTCAGGCGTTTCGGCGAGTTTGTCATTGTCTCTTGGACAAGTTTGCCGAGGGTCTATATCTTGGTTTGTGTCTTATATCTTATATAAGACTTGAACGGCACGTCAAAGTTCCGGCCCCGTATCGCGCCAGACCGGTTCGGATTCGGCGAAACCCTTACTTTGGCGGACGCACGCCAAGCCTGCAAGGCCCTGTGCTCCGGAAGGCGCGCTTCAGGTCAGGTACGCGGGCAATTCAGCCGCCGTGAATTCAAGAAAGCGCTTCAAGGCCAGCGGCTCGCCGCAACGTGCCGGCATGACGGCGTAGATGCGGGCGGGCGCGGGCGTCCAGTCGGGCAGGAGACGCGCCAGCCGGCCTTGATCGAGATCGTCGCCGCACAGATAGCGCGGCACCAGCGCCAGACCCAGGCCCGCCGCCGCCATGGCGCGCAGCGTGTCCATATTGCTGCTCAGGCTGCGGGGCTGGAATTCCACCGCTTCCATTTCGCCGCCCGGGCCGGTCAAGCGCCAGGTGTGCAGGCCGTCCTGCGTGCCGTGGGCAAGCAGGGGCAGGGTGGCCAGGTCGCGCGGGTGACGCGGCGGGGATTTGGCCATCGCCGGGCTGCACACCAGCGCCAGCGGCACGGGGGAGATTTCGATCGCATTCAATCGGGCGTCCGTCAGCGACGATGACTGGGCGCGAAAGCCCAGGTCGTACCCCTCGCCGACCAGGTCGATGATCTGGTCGCGCGTGTCCAGCAGCACGCGCACGCGCGGGTGCTCCGCGCAGAAGCGGCCGACCAGGTCGCCCAGGATCCGGGTCGCCAGCGGCGCAGGCGCGGTGATGCGCAGCATGCCGGCGGGCGCATCGCCCATGGACGCGGCCAGGTCGAAGACGCTACGCGCTTCGTGGGCCAGCGCTTTGGCGTGGGCATGAATCCGTTCGCCCATCGGGGTGAGCGACACGCGCCGCGTATTGCGCTGAAGCAGCCGCACGCCCAGGCGCGCTTCCAGCTCGGCGACTCGGCGGCTCAGCTTGGAACGTTGCATATTCAACACACGTGCGGCCGCCGAGAAGCCGCCTTTTTCAACGACTTCGCTGAAAAGCAGCAGGTCTTCAAGGCGGTGAGCGTAGTTAGGCATACAGCGTTTTAATAGGGGAATTCGGAATATTGGCTGGCATTGTCCTGACAGCCGGGACAATTATTCCTGAAATTGGCCCCTACTGTCCGGCGGTCCGAACTCATAAGCTGTCGCGGCAATACATGTTCAGCAACCAGCAAGGCAGCATTTTTTGACTCTTCACCTTAGCGCCGTCGTTCCGGGTTCCAGCCGCTACATGGGCGACGCCTGCACCATCCGCCAGTTTCGCCATACCGATTTCTCGCGATGCATCTCGCCCGTGGTGCTGGTGGATCACTTCGTCATGACCGGGCCAACCTTCGAACCGCATACGCACGCGGGCATCAGCGCCGCGACCCTGATGCTGGAAGACAGCACCGGCGTCATGCAAAGCCTGGACGGCATCGAGAACAACCAGGACATTCATGCCGGCGACCTGCACTGGACGCAGGCCGGGCGCGGCATCGTGCACGCGCAGCGGCCAGTAGGCGAGGCCCGGCTGCATGGCCTGCAGATCTTCATCGATCATCCGGCGCACCTGAAATCCTTGCCGCCCATGACCTCGATGCTGCGCGCCGCGGACATGCCTGCCATCCAGGCGCCTTCGGGCAAGGTCCGGGTCGTGTCCGGCAGCTTCGGGGGGCTGGAGTCGCCCTTGCGCACGCCCGAACCGTTGCTGATCCTGGACGGCTGGCTACGGCCCGGCGCAACCACCCTGGTGCCCATGCCGCCCGGCTGGAACGCCTGGTTTTACGCCATCCAGGGCGACCTGGGCGTGCGCGCCAGGCATTGCAGCAAGGGGGCGGGGCCGCTGCCCAAGGTGGCGGGCGGCGATCCGGACTTTGCGGTCGTGCCCGCCGGCAGCGCCGCGGTAGCGGGCGCCACGCGGGACGGTGAAGAAGGGGTCCTGTTGCTGATGGCCGGCAAGAAGCCCGTGCATTTCGTGCTGGTGGCAGGATCGGCGGTGGGGGAAGTGCCGCAGCAGGGCGACGCGGCGTTGCCCGACGCGGACGGGGCGCTTGCGGAGGCGTTAGCGGCGTATGGGGAAACCGAACCGGCCGATGCGCTGACGACCTGCTGAATCGTTGCGGAATATGTTGCTTGGCTGCAACGCCGAGCCTCAATTCTGTTTGAGAGAATCAATGAGAACGATTCTCTTTTGGTAACATCGTCGCGGTCAGACCTCAAGACCCCAATCGCGAATGTGCTTGGATGGCGCCGGTTACCCCGGATAGCCACGCGATTCGAATCGGGTTTTTGCGGATCTCCCCACCGCAACGCGGACCCGCTTCCGCTTTACCAGCGCCCCGATATGAAAATCAGAACTCTCGCTTGCATGGCCGCCGCCTTGCCGTGCTTTGGCGCCGTCCACGCCCAGACCGCACCCCAGACCGCTCCCCAGACCCAGCCCGCCACGACCAGCGGCTCCGTGACCTCGATGGACGCCATCCGGGTCGAGGCCAGCGCGGACGCATCGGCCGGCGGTCTGTCTGCGCCGTTCGCGGGCGGGCAGGTGGCCCGCGGCGGCCGTGTCGGCATCCTCGGCACCGAGGACTTCATGAACACGCCGTTCAGCGTGACCAGCTACACCAACGAGCTGATCCAGGACCGCCAGGCCAAGAGCGTGGGCGACGTGCTGCAGAACGACTCGGGTGTGCGCGTGGCGCGCGGTTTTGGCAACTTCCAGGAGTCTTACTTCATTCGCGGCTTCATTCTGAGTTCGGATGATGTGGCCTACAACGGCCTGTACAGTCTGCTGCCCCGTCAGTACATCGCCACGGAGCTCTTCGAACGCGTGGAAGTGCTGCGCGGCGCGACGGCCTTCTTGACCGGCGCCACGCCCGGTGGCGGCGGCATTGGCGGCGTCATCAACCTGGTGCCCAAGCGCGCGCCGAACGAGCCGTTGACGCGGGTCACCACCGGGGTTTCCAGCGGCGGCCAGTTCCAGTTGTCCACCGATATCGCCCGCCGCTTTGGCCCGGACGACAGCACCGGCATCCGTTTGAACGCCGCGCAGCGCAGTGGCGACACGGCCATCGACGACGAACATAGCCGCACCAGCGTGGTCTCCTTGGGCCTGGACTGGCGGTCCGCCGACACGCGCCTGTCCGCCGACATCGGCTGGCAGGAAAACAAGCTCAAGCGCCCGCGCCCCAACGTGACTCTGGGCGCCGGCGTCACGACCGTGCCCGATGCGCCGGACGCCAGCTCCAACTATGCGCAGCCGTGGACGTATTCCAACGAGCGCGACGTCTTCGGCACGCTCCGCGCGGAACATGACTTCAGCGACAAGCTGACCGCGTACGGCGCGTTCGGCATGCGCCGCAGCGACGAAGCCAACTCCCTGGGCAACATCACGCTTACCAACGGCAGCACCGGCGCCGGCAACTTCTACCGCTTCGACAACACGCGTGAAGACAGCGTCAACACGGGCGAAATCGGCCTGCGCGGCAAGTTGCGCACGGGTCCCGTGGGGCACGAGTTCGTCGTGTCGGCGTCGTGGTTCGATCTAAAGAAAAAGAACGCGTACGTGATGGACTTCCGCAACACGTTCCCCACGAACATTTACGATCCGATCTCGTACGACAAGCCTGCCTTCAGCGCCGGCGCGCTGCGCGGCAATGATCTGGACAACCCCGCGCTGCAGGGCCGTACCCGCCTGAGCAGTTACGCCATCGGCGACACGATGTCCTTCCTGGACGACAAGGTGCTGTTTACGGCCGGCATCCGCCATCAGCGCATGTCGCAGCGCGATTACGCGTACAACACCGGCAATGAAAGCGGCGCCTACGACGCCAGCCACAATTCGCCCGCCTTCGGTCTGGTGGTCAAGGTTGCGCCCAGCGTTTCGCTGTATGCCAACTACATCGAAGCCCTGGTTGCCGGCCCGACCGCGCCCGCAACCGCAGGCGGCCGCCCGGTGCCGAACGTCGGCCAGAGCCTTCCGCCCTTCGTGTCCAAGCAGAAGGAAGTGGGCGTGAAGTATGAAGGCGACAGCCTGGGTGGCGGCCTGGCGTTCTTCTCGACGGAAAAGCCGCGCGCGGCCTACAACGCCGCCAACGAGCTGACCAATTCCGGCAAGGACCGCCACCAAGGCGTCGAGCTGACCGTATTCGGCGAACCCGTGCGCAGCGTGCGCCTGCTGGGCGGCCTGACCTGGCTCGACGCCAAGCAGGTGTCGACGGGCAACGCCTCGCTGAACGGCAACCGCGTGATCGGCGTGCCGCGCTTCCAGGCCAACATGGGCGTGGAATGGGACATCCCGGGCGTCGAAGGCTTGGCCATCGACGGCCGCGTGGTCTACACCGGCTCGTCGTATGCCGATGACGCCAACACGCTCAAGGTTCCGGGCTGGACGCGCTTTGACGCCGGCCTGCGCTACATGATGGACGTGGACGGCCACGTCCTGACGCTGCGCGCCCGCGTGGACAACATCGCCAACCGCAACTACTGGTCGTCGGTGGGCGGCTATCCGGGCAACGGCTACCTCGTCCTGGGCGGCCCGCGCACGTTCTCGCTGTCGGCCAGCATGGACTTCTGATCGCGGCGGGCGACCGTCCAAGCAGAAAAAATCCCGGCCCGCCGGGATTTTTTTTCGTTCATGCAGCGCGAGGCGCGGTGGACGGTGTCTGACACCCTGGGGAGATGATCTTCAGCCTGCGGTGACGTCTCAGGGGGTGTCAGACACCGGGGCAATTCAGCGGGTGTCAGACACCCGGGCGAATCAGTCCTTCACCAGAACCATCCGCCCCGCGACAGGCTCGATTCGCAGCTCTTGTACTGCGCCGTGAACTTCTCGGCGCGCGCCTGCACTTTCTGCGAGACGGTTTTCAACCATGCCTTGCGGTCGTAACTGCGGTTGCGGTAGCCGGTCCAGCCCTCGTGGTAGTTCAGATACTGCCCATACGCATCCCACTTCGAGATGCCGTTGATACGCTGCGTCTTGTTCATGTACCAGCCCATGAAGTCCAGCGCGTCGGCGAAGTTGTCGCGGCTGGAGGTCCAGCCGCCCGCTTCGCGCTTGTAGTCGGCCCAGGTCTCGTCCTTGGCCTGCGCATAACCGTACGCCGAGCTCACGCGGCCCCACGGGATGAAGCCCAGGAAGTAATAGCGCGGCGGCAGCGCGTCGTGCTTGAAGGAAGACTCCTGGTACATCATCGCGATCGGCACCGGCACCGGGGCGCCCCATTTCTTCTGCACCTCCAGCGCCGCGTCGTGCCATTCCGGTTTCTCGCGGAAGATGGCGCAGATGTTGTCGGGATTCGAGGGCGGCGCGGTGGCGCAGCCGGCTAGCGTCAGCAACAGCGTCGGCGGCAATAGCCGGATCATTGGCAGGCTTCCTCCAGGAAAAATGCGCCGGGGCTTTCCCGGCGATGGCGGCCGACGTCTCACCGGCATGCCTGGATTGTATTGAAACGTTTCGTTATACAGGCTGCCTGCTGATCCCAATCGCTCGGACAGAGGCAACAAAAAACGGCCCCGGGCGATTGCACGGGGCCGTTGATCAGGCCGCGAGGCCTGGCTGGGGGATCAGGATCAGACCTCGATCACGTCCGCCACGTCCTTGTAGTCGGGGATCTTGTCGAAGTTCAGGTACTGGTAGATCTGGTCGCCGCTCTTGTTGATGACGCCCATGTCGGCCATGTACTCGTCCTTGGTCGGGATGCGGCCAAGCTTCGAGCAGATCGCGGCCAGTTCGGCCGAGCCCAGATACACGTTGGTGTTCTTGCCCAGGCGGTTCGGGAAGTTGCGGGTGCTGGTCGACATGACCGTCGCGCCTTCGCGGACCTGCGCCTGGTTGCCCATGCACAGCGAGCAGCCCGGCATTTCGGTGCGGGCGCCGGCCGTGCCGAACACGCCGTAGTGGCCTTCCTCGGTCAGTTGCGTGGCGTCCATCTTGGTCGGAGGAGCGACCCACAGCTTGACCGGGATGTCGCGCTTGCCTTCCAGCAGCTTGGACGCCGCGCGGAAGTGGCCGATGTTGGTCATGCAGCTGCCGATGAACACTTCGTCGATCTTGGCGCCGGCGACTTCCGACAGCGTCTTCACGTCGTCGGGGTCGTTCGGGCAGGCGACGATGGGTTCATGCACGTCGGCCAGGTCGATCTCGATGACCGCGGCGTATTCGGCGTCGGCATCCGGCTCCAGCAGCTTGGGGTCGGCCAGCCAGGCTTCCATCGCCTTGATGCGGCGGCCCAGCGTGCGCTCGTCTTCGTAGCCGTTGGCGATCATCCACTTGAGCATCACGATGTTGCTGTTGATGTACTCGATGATCGGTTCCTTGTTCAGGCGCACCGAGCAGCCGGCGGCCGAACGTTCGGCGGAAGCGTCCGACAGTTCAAAGGCTTGTTCGACCTTCAGGTCGGGCAGGCCTTCGATTTCCAGGATGCGGCCGGAGAAGATGTTCTTCTTGCCTTGCTTGGCAACCGTCAGCAGACCTTGCTTGATGGCGTACAGCGGAATGGCGTTGACCAGGTCGCGCAGGGTGACGCCGGGCTGCAGCTTGCCCTTGAAGCGCACCAGCACCGATTCCGGCATGTCCAGCGGCATGACGCCCGTGGCGGCGGCAAAGGCCACCAGGCCCGAGCCGGCCGGGAACGAGATACCGATGGGAAAGCGCGTGTGCGAGTCGCCGCCGGTGCCGACGGTGTCGGGCAGCAGCATGCGATTCAGCCACGAGTGGATGACGCCGTCGCCCGGACGCAGCGACACGCCGCCACGGGTGCTGATGAATTCCGGCAGCGTGTGGTGCGTCTTGACGTCCACGGGCTTGGGGTAGGCGGCGGTGTGGCAGAACGACTGCATCACCAGGTCGGACGAGAAGCCCAGGCAGGCCAGGTCCTTCAGTTCGTCGCGGGTCATGGGGCCGGTGGTGTCCTGGCTGCCGACCGAGGTCATCTTCGGTTCGCAGTAGGTGCCCGGGCGAATGCCGCGGCCTTCCGGCAGACCGCAGGCGCGGCCGACCATCTTCTGGGCCAGCGTGAAGCCGCGGCCGGAGTCGACCGGATCCTTGGGCAGGCGGAACAGCGTCGAGGGCGGCAGACCCAGGGCTTCACGGGCCTTGGCGGTCAGGCCGCGGCCGATGATCAGCGGAATGCGGCCGCCGGCGCGCACTTCGTCGAACAGCACGTCGGACTTGACTTCGAATTCGGCGATGACTTCACCGTTCTTGATCGCCTTGCCTTCGTAGGGGCGCAGCTCGACCACGTCGCCCATTTCCATCTTGGACACGTCCAGCTCGATCGGCAGGGCGCCGGCGTCTTCCATCGTGTTGTAGAAGATCGGGGCAATCTTGTTGCCCAGGCACACGCCGCCAAAGCGCTTGTTCGGCACGAAGGGGATGTCTTCGCCCGTGAACCACAGCACCGAGTTGGTGGCCGACTTGCGCGACGAACCCGTGCCGACCACGTCGCCCACGTAGGCGACCAGGTGGCCCTTTTCCTTCAGGGATTCGATGAACTTGACCGGGCCGCGCTTGCCGTCTTCTTCCGGTTCGAACGCGGCGCCGTCGCGCTTGTTCTTGAGCATCGCCAGGGCGTGCATCGGGATGTCGGGACGGGTGGTGGCGTCGGGGGCGGGCGACAGGTCGTCGGTGTTGGTTTCGCCCGGGACCTTGAAGACCGTGATGGTCAGGCTTTCCGGCAGTTCCGGACGGCTGGTGAACCATTCGGCGTCGGCCCAGCTTTGCATCACGGACTTGGCGTTGGCGTTGCCCTTGTCGGCCTTTTCCTTCACGTCGTGGAAGGCGTCGAACATCAACAGGGTCTTCTTGAGCGCATCGGCGGCGATGGTGCCGATTTCCGCATCATCCAGCAGGTCGACCAGCGGGCCAATGTTGTAGCCGCCGAGCATCGTGCCCAGCAGTTGCGTCGCCTTGGCACGGCTGATCAGCGCACAAGCTTCCTTGCCCAGGGCCACGGCGGCCAGGTAGGAGGCCTTGACCTTGGCGGCGTCGTCCACGCCGGCCGGCACGCGGTGCGTCAGCAGCTCGACCAGATTCTGCTCCTCGCCAGCGGGCGGATTCTTCAGCAGTTCGATCAGTTCAGCGGTTTGTTTGGCCGTAAGGGGCAGCGGGGGAATCCCCAGAGCCGCGCGTTCGGCAACGTGTTGGCGGTAAGTATCCAGCATGTGAGGCCTGCTCAAAGTCGGGTTGGAAGAAGGGTTGTCGGCCGGAATTGTAGAAGCAAGTGGGGGCAGGTAGCAAATGTCTTATATCTTATATAAGACTTGACCCGATAGCCTGTTGCTCGGCGGCGACGTCCGGGAGGGCGGGGCGGCGCTGACCGGCGGATCTCAGGCCGGGCGTCATGAAAAAGGGCGGCCGCATGGCCGCCCCGGGGAAACGCCTTTCAGTCGGGTGATCAGGGCGCGGTGGCGTCGTAGACCACGCCAACGCGGGCGAAATTGCCGCCGTACTGCTTGACCTCGACCTCGAAGGGCGCGCTGTCGCCAGGCGGCAGGCGCGGCACGCGCAATTCCTTGAAGGTGGCACCGGTGAGCTGGTCCTGGGCGTCGTACAGGCTGACCCACACGCGCACCTTCTCGACCTCGCGCTCGCTGTCGTTGCGCACCCGGCCATGCACCGTCACGTACTTGTAACGGAAGCGGTAGGTGAAGTTCAGCGTGCCGGTGCCAATGGCGGCTTCGGTGTTTTCCACGGTCACGGCAAGCTGCGGCCGCGGGCCGGGCAGGGCGGCGCGCTTGGCGGGCAGCCAGTTCGTCTTGACCTCGGAAAAGCGTTCCACGCGCCCGGTCAGCGCCACGGGCACGCGCTCGCCGGGATACAGATACGTCGGCAGGCTCCAGGACTGGCGCAGATCCAGCGGGCGCGAACCGTCGAACACCGCGATCTCGGCCCGCGGCGACAGCGCCACGTATTCCTTGCTGGTGTTGACCAGTTCCGCATACAGCACGGGCCGTTCGATCTCGTCGAGCAGGCGGCGCGGCGCCGACAGCTTAAGCGCCCCGGCGTCGAACAGCGCGAAGTCCGGGTCCAGCAATTCCTCGGTGGTCAGACGGACATGGTCGATGACCCGCGTGTTGGCCGGGCTGACGCGCACAATGCGGCTGGCGGGCGGTTCGGCCGCAGCCGGCGCGGCCTTGGCGGCGGTTTGCGCGGGGGGCTGGCTGCGCGGCCCGAGGGCGGTGAACTTCCAGGCGGCGTAGGCGCCCGCCGCAAACAGGATCAGCGCCAGCGCGGCCAGGGCCGGCCGCGTCAGGCGCCGGGAGGGGGAGCGATCAGCTTTCACTTTGCACCATGTAATCGTAGGCGGCGACCTCGCCGTCGCGCAGCATCTCGCAGCGCACGTCAAACGACGTCAGCGCATCCGGGGCCAGCGGGCTGGCGGTGGCGTAGCCGTTGCCGGTGCCGATCAGCCTGCCGTCGGCGCCGTACAGCATGACCGTGATCTGCGTGCTGCTGGCCGGCTGGACGCCCTGGTTGCGGATCAGGCCAACCAGTCGGTAGGTGCCGTCGTTGCGGACGAGCTGCACCTTGCTGGCGGCCACGTCGTTGTTCTTGCCACGCGCGGGCGACGGCGTGGCAACCTGCAGGTCATAGCGGCTGAACGCCTTGTCCGGCGCCGAGATCTTCAGGGGCGTGTATTCCCCCGGTTGCAGCGAGCGCGCGGGCGCCGAGCCGGACACGGTGGCCAGCGACAGGTCGCCCTGGAAGAACGATGCCGACACACGCGGCACGTCGATCTTGCGGCCCGTTTCGTTGCGCACGATCATGACGAGTTCGGTGCGCCCGCGGGTCTTGATTTCCTGCACGTCGGTCAGCTTGACCAGCGAGGCGTCGATGGGCGGCTCGGCAATGCGGGTGGGCGCGGATGACGGGCGCGAACCCAGCGTGGAGACGACCAGTGGGACGATCACCGCGGCCAGGACCGCCACCGAGATCGCCACGAGCGCCACGGGCTTGATGGGCGCCGGCTGCGGCTTCTGGATGTTGCGCAGGATTTTTTCCAGGCGCTGCGCCACGTTGTCCTCGACCAGCGTGACGGCGTGGCAGTGGCTGCACTGGTATTCGTTGGTGTCCAGCTTGGTGAACTGGGCGCTGCCGCAGGTGGAGCAGGTCAGCGTCACCGTATTGATGGTGGTCTGTTTGGGCGTCATTCTCGGTACGCAGGCCCGCGCGATCCAGGTCGGGGTGGCGGGCGGCAGGGGATAGCCGGGCGGCAAGGATAGCGGTCGCGCGGCGTGCCCGGGGTGCATGAGCGCATCAGATTGTGACCAACTGTGTGCATTCGGCGCGAAGAGGGCCGGATCACCGCATTTCCCCGGTGCTATCATTCCCGCCGAAAAGCATTAGCCCGTTAACTCGTTAACCTGTTACCACGCCGTTTCCCGTCGATCCGCTCACTGCCGCCCAGGCGCGCAGCCGGGCAGAGCCGAGGTCTGGCTCCACCCGTCGTATGAGCATCGATCAACACCTGCTGTTTTTGGCCTGCGTGGCGCTTGCCACCTATGCCCAGACGATGACGGGCTTTGCGTTTGGCCTGGTGCTGCTGGGCCTGTCGGGCGTGTTTCAGCTGGCCTCGGTGTCCGAAGTCGCCAACGTGGTCAGCGTGCTGTCGCTGGTCAACGCGGGCGTCACGCTGCTGCGCGCCAGACCGCAGGTGAACTGGTCGCTGCTGACGCCCGCCGCGGTCAGCAGCCTGGCCGGCGTGGGGGTGGGCGTGGCCGCGCTGACGTGGATCAGCGGATCCATGGCGGTGCTGTTGCAACTGCTGCTTGGCGTCACCATCCTGGCCTGCGCCATCTTGCTGGTGACGCGCACCCAGCCGCTGGCGCAGTTGTCTTCGCGCACGTCCAGCGTGTTTTTCGGCGGGGTGTCGGGCGTGCTGGGCGGCCTGTTTTCCAGCGCCGGTCCGCCCATGGTCTATCACCTGTACCGCCAGCCGCTGCCGCTGGCCACCATCCGCAACAGCCTCTTGATCCTCTTTTCGCTCAACGCCACGGTGCGGCTTGCGCTCGTGACCGGGCAGGGCGCCTTCATGGCGTCGTCGTTTTGGATGAGCGTGCAGGCGCTGCCGGTCGTGATTGGCGTGACGTGGTTCGCGCGCCGCTACAGCACCGAGAATTCGATGAAGACGGTCAAGCGCATGGTGTTCGTGCTGCTGCTGGCCGCGGGCCTGGGCCTGATCGTCCCCGCGTCGAGAATGTTGGCGGCCGGCTAGGTGCGGCCGGCTAGGCGCGGCCGGCCACGCCTTGCGTCTTTAACCCCGTTCGCCCGTGATGTAGCGTTCCAGTTCGTGGATGATGAACTTTTGCTCGCTCATCACGTCCTTGACCAGGTCGCCGATGGACAGCAGGCCGATGAGCTTGTCGTTGTCGATGACGGGCAGGTGGCGGAAATGCCGTTCGGTCATCATCGCCATGCAGTGTTCCCGCGTGTCGGCGGGACCGACGTAGTAGACCGAGTCCGTCATGATGTCGCGCACCTTGGTCGTGCGCGATGAGCGGTCCTGCAGGACGATCTTGCGCGCGTAGTCGCGTTCGGTCAGCATGCCCAGCACCACGTCGCCTTCCACCACCACCACCGCGCCGATGCCGCGGTCAGCCATCGTCTTGATCGCGTCAAAGACCGACGAATCCGGAGAAACCGTCACGACGGCGTGATTGGCCTTTTCCCTGAGAAGCTCAGCAACTGTCTTCACGATGTGCTCCCGAAACGAACCATGCTCCATCCTAAGCCTGCCTGCGGGATTGCCGCAAGCGCGACGCGTGGTTTCGCGTTGTTGTCGCGAAACGCATGGCGGGGCTAGGCGGCTGGCCGGGCGTACAACGCCGTGCGCAGGTAGGTCAGCGCATCGGTCCCGCTGGCGATCGCGTCCGCCCCGATGCGCTCGTGCCAGTGGGCTTCCGATCCCGCCGCCAGCCGCCAATCGCGCAGCCGGCGGGTGTAAAGCTGCAAGTCGTATTCCTCGGTGACGCCGATGGCGCCGTGCACCGCGTGCGCGATGTCGGCCACCTGCAGCACGGCCTGGCTTGCGCGGGCCTTGCCCAACGCGGCAAGCAAGGGGCGAGGCAGGCCGTCGTCGCCTTGAAAGGCCAGCTGTGCCGCCATGCGGGCGGCCCACACCTGTTCGGCCATCACGCTGATCTGCTGTTGCACCGCCTGAAAGCGGCCGATGGGCTTGCCGAACTGCGCGCGCTGGTTGGCGTACGCCAGCGTCATCGCCAGCACCCGGTCCATCGCGCCGGCGATCAGGCCGGCATAGGCGGCGGCTGCCAGCGTGTCCAGCGGCGCGGGCCCCTCGATACGTTCGGCGTCGCCAAGCGCCCACGACGCGCCGCCGTCCAGGCTGCCGTGCACGCCGTTTGGTTCGACGCGCGCCGCCTGCATGGGCAGCAGCCAGGTCTGGCCGCCGATGCCCGCCAGCACGTAGTCGGCGCTGCGCGCCCAGGCCACACTGACGCCGGCGATGCGTCCGCCATCGATGGCAACGCCATGCGGCGCAAGCGCGATAGACCCGGCCGCTTGCGGGCGCTGCGCGCGGCTTAGCCAGGCGCGCGCGAGCAGGGTGTGGGCAATGGGGTAGGGGCACAGGTGCCGGCCCGCCGCCAGCACGACCGGCAGCGCGTCTGCGAGGCCCAGGCCCGCGCCGCCGTGCGCTTCCAGAACCAGCGCGTCCGCAAAGCCCGCGTCCTCGCAGGCCTGCCACGCGGCGGCGGGCGGCTGGCCCTGTTCGGTCCGGCGGATCACCTCGGGCGTGCAGGTCTGGGCAAAAAGGCGTTCGGCGGCATCGCCAAAAATGTTGTCCATGGCGGTCGTCCTTATCGAAGGCCAAGTCCGCGGGCGATGATCCCGCGCAGGATTTCACGGGTACCGCCGCGCAGCGAAAACGTGGGCGCAACCTGTTCCAGATACGCCAGCGTGCGCAGCAGCGGCAGGGGCACGGGCCGGTCCGGATGCCGGCCCAGCGTATCGCCGATGAGGCGCGGGATGGCCTGTTCAAGCTCGGTGCCCAGGTCCTTGACCAGCGACGCTTCCGTGGCGGGACTCAGGCCGGCGGCCAGCTTGCCGGCAACCGCCAGCGACATGGCGCGCAGCACCGCCATCTGCGACAGGATGGCGCCCAACGTGGCGCGGCTTGCGGCGTCGGCGTCGCGCTCGCGGCAGTGCGCCAGCCAGCATTCCAGCAGCGCGATGCTGGAATACAGACGCTCGGGGCCGCTGCGCTCGAACGCCAGTTCGGCATTGACCTGCGCCCAGCCCGCGCCTTCCTCGCCGATCAGCGCATCGGCCGGCAAGGCCACGTTGTCGAAGAACACTTCCGAAAAATGCGCGTCGCCCGCCAGATCTTCGATCGGCCGCACCGACACGCCGGGCAGCGACAGGTCCACGACGACCTGCGACAACCCCTGATGCCGATCATCCACGGTGCCCGAGGTGCGCACCAGCGCGATCATGTAGTGCGAGCGGTGCGCGTTGGTCGTCCAGATCTTGCTGCCGTTCAGGCGCCATCCGCCGCCATCGGGCTCGGCCCGCGTGCGGATGCTGGCCAGGTCCGAACCAGAACCCGGTTCGCTCATGCCGATGCAAAAGAAAGCCTGCGCGGCGCAGATGCGCGGCAGGTAGAAGTCCCGTTGCGCCGGCGTGCCGTATTTCAGGATGAGGGGCGCGCTCTGGCGGTCCGCGATCCAGTGCGCCGACACGGGCGCGCCCGCGCCCAGCAGTTCTTCGGATAGGACGAACCGTGCGAATTGCCCGCGCGCCGCGCCGCCGTACTCGCGCGGCAGCGTCAGGCCCAGCCAGCCGCGTTCGGCAAGCTGACGGCTGAATCCGGCGTCAAACCCCATCCAGGAGCGCGCGCGCTCATCGGGCTCCAGCCCGTCCAGCGCATCGGCCAGGAAGGCGCGCACCTCGGTGCGCAAGGCTTCGTCCTCTGGGGGAATGGCAGTCAGTTCCAGCGTATCGATCATCGGGCGCTCCGGGTCGGACAAAGGCGCCGCAAGGGGCGCCGGTGGCCACTATCGGGGAACGCGTCGAACGCTGTCCAATAGTATTTTTTGCCTTTCCGATACGGCTTCGGTATCGGCGGCCGAAACGCGGGCGCGGCGGCCCGGCAGTATGATGGACCGCACTTCAAGCCACGCATCGCGCGACTCAAAACGCACCACAAGGAGGAAACACCATGAATGAAGTCATCGTCGCTTCGGCCGTCCGCACCGCCATCGGAGATTTCGGCGGCGCGCTCAAGGATGTGCCGCCCTGCGATCTGGGCGCCACCGTCATCCGCGCCGCGCTGGAACGCGCGGGCGTCTCGGGCGACGAAGTGGGCCATGTGGCCGTCGGCCACGTCATCAACACCGAGCCGCGCGACATGTACCTGTCGCGCGTGGCCGCCATGAATGCCGGCATCTCCAAGGAAACGCCCGCCTTCAACGTCAACCGGCTGTGCGGCTCGGGCCTGCAGGCCATCGTGTCGGCCGCGCAGTCGATCATGCTGGGTGACGCCGACATCGCCGTGGGCGCTGGCGCCGAAAGCATGAGCCGCGCGCCGTACATCGCCCCGGCTCAGCGCTGGGGCGCGCGCATGGGCGACAGCGTCATGCTGGACATGATGACCGGCGCGCTGTCCGACCCGTTCGGCAAGATGCACATGGGCGTCACGGCGGAAAACGTGGCCGCAAAGTTCGGCATCAACCGTCAGGACCAGGACGCCTTGGCCGCGGAATCGCACCGCCGCGCCGCGGCCGCGATCGATGCTGGCCACTTCCGCGACCAGATCGTGCCCGTGAAGATCAAGTCGCGCAAAGGCGAGATCGTGTTCGACACCGACGAACACGTGCGCCGCGACGTCACGGCCGACAGCCTGGCCGGCTTGAAGCCGGTGTTCCAGAAGGAAAACGGCACGGTCACTGCGGGCAACGCGTCCGGCCTGAACGACGGCGCGGGCGCGCTGGTGCTGATGAACGCCTCGGTCGCGGCCAAGCGCGGCATCAAGCCCCTGGCGCGCCTGGTCGCCTACGCCCACGCCGGTGTGGACCCGGACATCATGGGCATCGGCCCGGTGCCTGCCACCCAGGCGGCGCTCAAGCGCGCGGGCCTGACGGTTGACCAGCTGGACGTCATCGAGGCCAACGAGGCATTTGCCGCCCAGGCTTGCGCGGTGTCGCGCGAGCTGAAGCTGGACGCGGCCAAGGTGAACCCGAACGGCAGCGGCATCGGCCTGGGCCACCCCATCGGCGCAACCGGCGCCATCATTGCCACCAAGGCCCTGCATGAGCTGCAGCGCGTGCAAGGCCGCTATGCGCTGGTCACCATGTGCATCGGCGGCGGCCAGGGGATCGCAGCGATCTTCGAACGAATCTGATTCTTTTCGCGCCGCAAGCCCGCAACGTCCCGGTAGCGCCGGCGCGTTGCGGGCTTTTTACTTGGCGTCCTGACCCAGGTAGTCCTTGGCCCACGCCTGGCACTCGGCGTGCAGCAGGGCGCCCATATGCGCGCGCCGGGGCGCGTCGAGCCGGCTGCTGATGGCGCCAAAGCTGAATGCCACCCACGTCAGCTCGGACACGGGAAACGCCACGCCCACGCCCGATACGCCCGGCGTGATGGTGTCCACGATCTCGGCGTAACCCGCGGCCCGGGTCTGCCTGACCGCCTTCATCAGCGCGGTGCTGGACACGCGGATGTGCGCGTAGCTGGCGGCGTGCCGGGCGTACAGCGCGGCGATCTCCTCGTCGGGCAGTGCCGCCATCAGCGCCAGGCCGCCCGCGCCCACGCCAAGAAGGCGGCGCTCGCCCTGGTCGATGGTGAAAACCTTGACCGGGAACGAGCCGGCCTCGCGCAGCAGGCATAGCGCGTAGTCGCCCTGGCGGATTACCAGAAAGACCGTGTCGCCCGACAGGCGGGCGAGCTTCTGCGCGAAGGGTCGCAGCGCGTCCAGCAGCGGCGTGCGGCGCAAGGCGGCAAACCCCAGTTGCATCGAATCCACGCCCAGCCGATAACGGCGGGTGGCGCGGTCGCGTTCGGCGAATTGTTCTTCCAGCAGGCAACTGAGCAGGCGGTGGGCGGTGGAGCGCTCCAGGCCGGTCGCGGTCATCACACCCTGCAGATCGATGCCGTCCTCCTGATGCTGCGCCAGCACGCGCAGCAGGCCGAGCGCGCGGCGCATGCTCTGGGTTCCCCCGGTTGATCCTGTCGTGTTCATATTGTGGGAATAATTGTTTGAATATTTTGTATTTTAGGATTCGTGGTGCGTTAATTCAATCCAGCCGATCGCGCCGCATTCGATGACGCGGCATTACAAGGACGAGGAGACCATGGAATACGCCACCCTGGCCGTCGAACGGTTTGACGCGGTATGCCGCATCAGCCTGGCCCGCGAATCCGCGCGCAACGCGCAAAGCCAGCAGATGCTGGACGAGCTGGACCACGCGCTGGCGCGTGCTGAAGAGGACGACGACATCCGGGTGGTGATCCTGGCCGGCCGTGGCGCGCATTTCTCGGCCGGGCACGACCTGAAGGAAGCGCAGGCCAAGCGCGCGGACTTTACCGTCGAGGAACGCTGGGCTTATGAGTCGCGCCGCTACTACGGCTATTGCCTGCGCATCTGGGACTTTCCCAAGCCCGTCGTGGCGCAGGTGCAGGGCGCGTGCGTGGCTGGCGGCTTCATGATCGCCAACATGTGCGACCTGGTGGTGTGCGCCGACACTGCGTACTTTTCTGACCCGGTGGGGCATACCCTGGCCGCGGCCGCCACCGAGGTGCTGATCCATCCCTGGGTGATGGGGCTGCGCAAGGCCAAGGAAATGCTCTACACCGGCGAAAAGGTCGGCGCCGAGGAAGCGCTGCGCATCGGCATGGTCAACCGGGTGGTGCCCGAGGCGGATCTGGAGGCTGCGACACTTGAACTGGCGCAACGCATCGCGCAGGCGCCGCCCTTCGGGCTGCGCCTCCTGAAGCGTTCGCTGAATCGCACGGCCGACGCGCAGGGCTTTCGCACGGCCTTGTCGGCCCATTTCGACACGCATCAGCTCTCTCACCTTACCGAGGAATTCCAGGCGGTGCGCCAGCGAGGCCTGGCCCAGGCCATCCAGCGCAACAAGGACCTGCCTGCCCGCGATGCAAACAAGGCGGCCGAACAGTCCGGCGCGGTCTCGGGAAAGACGGGTGAAACCGCATGACGTCCCGCCTTGAACCGTTGCTTAATCCCCGTTCGATCGCCATGATCGGCGCCAGCGGCAACCCGGGCAGGATCGGCGGCATGCCGCTCGAATTGCTGACCCGCTTCGGCTTTGAAGGCGGCATCTATCCCGTCAACCCGAAGTACCAGGAAGTCTTTGGCCTGCGTTGCTGGCCTGAGATCGAAGCCGTGCCCGAGCCGGTGGACCTGGCGGTGCTGGCCATCGCGGCGGCGGAGGTAACGCCCATGCTGCGCCGCTGTCACGCCAAGGGCATTCCCGCTGCGATCGTCTATGCCGCGGGCTTTGCCGAGGCGGGCGACGAGGGCGCGCGCCTGCAGGCCGAGCTGGAAGCCTTTGTGGCGGAAAGCGGCATGGCGGTTGCCGGCCCGAACTGCATGGGGTTTGCGAACCTGAATACGCAGGCGCACACCGCCTTTGCCTCGGTTTTCAAGACTGCGCCCGCGCAGGACGGGCCGGGGTCGGTCAGCCTGCTGACGCAGAGCGGCAACGTGTGCGCCGCGGTGTACGCCATCGCGCGCCGTGTGGGGCTGCCGTTCTCGCACTTCATCAACACGGGCAACGAGGCCTGCCTGGATTTTTCGCAGTATCTGGAATATCTGGCGGCCGATCCGCAGACCGAGATCGTGCTGGGCTACATCGAACAGCTGCGCGATGGCGGCCGCTTCGTGCAGGCGTGCCGCGAACTCGAACGGCGCGGCAAGCTGCTGATCGCGCTGAAGGCGGGCGCCACCGACAAAGGTGCGCAGGCGGTGCAGTCGCACACGTCTGCGCTGGCCGGCGATCGCCGCGTGTATGCGGCGGCGTTCCGGCAACTGAATGTCATCGAGGCCACGGACTTCGCGCAGATGGCGCATCTGGCCAGCCTGGCGACGCTGCGGCACCGCGCGGCAGGCAAGCGCGTGGCCGTGTTGACGATGTCGGGTGCGCTGGGCGCCATCCTGGCTGACAAGTTCATCGGTGCGGGGCTGTCGCTGCCCGATCTGCCGCCGGACCTGCAGGAGGTGCTGCGCGGGGGAATTCCCGACTACGGCATGGTGGGCAATCCGGTGGACGTCACCGGCAATGTGGTCAACGATCCGGCGTTCGTGCGCACCGTGCTCCAGGCGCTGGGAACGTCGGACGCCATCGACGTGGTGGTCGTGTATGCGCCCGGATACATGCTTGACCGCATGGCCGACGCGCTGGCCGAGGCATCGCGCCAGCACCGGCGTTTGTTCGTGGCCATCGACACGGGCCAGGCGCAAAGCCGCGCGGCGCTGCGCGAGGCCGAAGTGGCGGTGTTCGAGGACCTTGGTTTGGCCGTGGCCGCGCTGGCGCCCTATCTGTTGTGGTGCGAAGCCCGCGCCACCCGGCGCCAGGCGGCTCAACCGGTATTGGACACGGTGGCCATGCCGGCCTTGCCGTGCAACGAGGCGCAGGCGCGCGCCTACGTGGCCGCGTTCGGTGTGCCCGAGGCCGCCATCGGGGTAGCCCGCAGCGCGGACGAGGCGGTGCGCGACGCGCGTCGAGTGGGCTATCCCGTCGCCGTGAAAGTCCTGAGTCCCGACATTGCCCACAAGACCGAAGCTGGCGGCGTTGCGCTGAACCTGGCGGACGACGAGGCGGTGCGCGCGGCCTAGGCGGACGTAACGCAGGCGGCGGCCCGCGCGCAGCCGGGCGCGCGCATCGACGGCGTGATGGTCCAGAAGATGGAACGTGGCGTCGCCGAGATCATCGTCGGCGCCACGCTCGATCCGGTCTTCGGGCCCGTGCTGACCGTGGGGCTGGGTGGCGTGCTGACCGAAATCTACCAGGACACCAGCCACCGCCTCTTGCCGGTGGACGAGGACATCGCCTTGCAGATGTTGCGCGAACTCAAGGCGTTTGCGTTGCTGGACGGCTTTCGCGGCAAGCCGCGCGGCGACGTGGCGGCGGCGTGCCAGCGCATCGTGGCGATCGGCAACGCCTTGCTGGCCGCGCCCGCGCACGTGTCTCAGATCGAAGTGAACCCACTGCTTATCAAAGAGGCAGGGCAGGGCGTCGCGGTGCTGGACGCCCTGATCCTGCCCGCAACCCCGTAGCGCGATCGCGCACCCCCCAGGAGGAGACAAGCATGATCAAGAAAGCATTGGCCAGCGTCGCACTGGCTTGCATGGGCATCACCGGCGCCGCCCACGCCCAGGACAACTACCCCAGCCGCCCCGTGCGCATCGTGGTGCCGTTCTCGCCTGGCGGCGCGACCGACATCATGAGCCGCCTGCTGGCGGAAAAACTGAGCGGCAGGCTGGGCCAGCCGGTGATCGTGGAGAACAAGCCGGGCGGCGGCACGATGATCGCATCCGACTATGTCTCGCGCGCCGAACCGGACGGCTACACGTTGCTGATGGCCGCGTCCTCGCTGGGGATCGCGCCCAGCATCTACGCCAAGGTCAACTACGACCCGATCAAGGACTTTGCGCCGATCTCGCAGGTGGCGTCGGTGGTGCACGTGCTGGGCGTTCATCCGTCGGTGCCGGCCAAGAACGTCGGCGAGCTCATCGCCTACCTGAAGGCCAATCCGGGCAAGGTCAGCTATGGCTCGGTCGGCACAGGCAGTTCGACGCACCTGGAGGCCGAGCTTTTCAACAGCATGGCTGGGGTCCAGATGGCGCACATTCCGTACAAGGGCAGTGCGCCGGCGCTCAACGATCTGGTGGCCGGACGCCTGCAGGTGATGTTCGATGCGTGGGCGTCGTCCGGCCCCTTCGTCAAGGACGGCAAGCTGCGCGCCCTGGCGGTCACGACTGCCAAGCCGTCGGCCTCGGTGCCCGAGCTGCCGACGGTGGACGCCTCCGGCCTGCCTGGCTATTCGGCCATGCCGTGGCTGGGCCTGGTGGCGCCGGCGCGCACGCCGCAGCCGGTGATCGACAAGCTCTACCAGAACATCGCGCAGATCCTGCAGCAGCCCGAGGTCAAAAAACAGTTCGTGGGTCTGGGGCTGGACATCATCGGCAGCGACCCCAAGGCCTTCGGCGCGTTCATCCAGCAGGATGTGGCGACGTGGGCCAAGGTCGCGCGCGACTCGAACATCCGGCTGGAGTGACCGCATGACGAGGCTGGAAACCGCCGCGCAGGACGGCGCGGCGCAGGAAGACGAAGCGTTCCGGCGCGACCTGCGCCGCTGGCTCGACGCGGCCTACGCCGGCTTTGCGCGGTCGTGGCCCGGCGGCGCCGATCCGCGCAACCTGGACTACCGGCGCGCCTGGGAAGACACGCTGTGCGCAAATGGCTGGTCCGGGCTGGGCTGGCCGCAGGCCTACGGCGGCAAGGCGTTGCCCTTGTCGCGCCAGGCGGTCTTTCATGAAGAGCACGCCCGTTGCGGCGCGCCGCTGGGTGTGAACCTGATCGGCCACGGCATCCTGGCGCCCACCGTGCTGCATTTTGGCACCGAGGCGCAAAAGCAGCGCTTTCTGCCTGGCATCCTGACGAACCGCGAGGTGTGGTGCCAGGGCTATTCGGAGCCGGGCGCGGGGTCCGACCTGGCGGCCGTGCGCACGCGGGCGCAGGCCGAGCCGGGCGGCTTTCGCCTGAACGGCCACAAGATCTGGACGTCGTTCGCGGACCGGGCGCAGTGGTGCTTCGTGCTGGCGCGCACCGATCCCGACGCGCCCAGGCACAAGGGGTTGAGCTTCCTGCTGGTGGACATGCGCAGTGCGGGCGTGCGCGTGGAACCCATCCGGCAGATCACGGGCGAGGCCGAATTCTGCGAGGTGTTCTTCGATGACGTTTTTGTGCCGCAGGACGCGCTGCTGGGCGAATTGAACCAGGGCTGGCGAATCGCCATGGCCGCCGCCAGCTTCGAGCGCGGCACGTATTTCATTCCTCGGCTCGTGCGCTTTGCGCAAGAGCTGCGGCAGGTGCGCGAGCTGGCCTTGCAGCCCGACGCTCACGGGCGCACGCCTGCCTCGTCTGCGCCGGTGCGCCACCGCTGGGCGCGGCTGGCCGCCGACAGCCATGTGCTGGCGCTCAAGTCACAGCGCGCGCTGGCGGGCGCGATGCGCGGCGATCCCCCTGGACCGGAAGGGTCGTCCACCAAGATCCACTGGAGCGAGGCGCACCAGCGTCTGCTCGAGCTGTCCCTCCAACTGCTGGGCGAAGACGCCAGCCTGGGCGTGGACGCCGCCGATGCGCGCGCCGCGCAACTGACGCACGCTTATCTGTGGTCGCGCGCCGAAACCATTCTGGCCGGCACGTCCGAGATCCAGCGCAACATCATTGCCGAGCAGATGCTCGGCCTGCCCAAGGCCTGACGCCTCATGAATCTGCATCTCAGTGAAGACCAGCGCATGCTGCGCGATGCCGCGCAACGTTTCCTGTCGCAGCGCCATCCCGTGGCCGTGGCGCGCGCCGCAATCGGACAGGACGCGGCGGCGCGCCATGCCCTGTGGCGCGACCTGGCGGAGCAGGGCTGGCCGGCCTTGCTTGCGCCCGATACCCACGGCGGGCTGGGGCTGGGCATGCGCGAGGCCTGGATCGTGGCCGAGGAGGCGGGCCGTCATCTGCTGAGCCTGCCGCTCGTGGCCAACATGGCGTTGCTGCCGACGCTATGCCACGCACGGGGCGTGCCCGCCGGGTGGACCGGCGGCATGATGGCGGGTGACACCTGGTATGCCGACGCGGCCCTGCGTCCCGACGGGTCGGCCTTCATCGAAGGCGCGTGCGACGACGTGCGCGCACTGGCCGTGCGTAAGACGGGCGCGGCGTCATTGCGCCTGATGCTGCTGTCGCCCGTGCGCGGCGTGGGCGGCCTGGATCCCACGATGCCCGTCGCGGTCGCGGCCACCCCGCAGGTCGTGGCCAGCGCGGATATCGAAACCGATCCCGGCACGTGGGAGGTTCTGCGCACGCGCCTGCGCGTGCTGCGCGCGGCCGAAATGCTGGGCGCGGCGTCGGCCGCGCTGGATGTCGCCGCGGCATATGCCCGCGAACGCCAGCAGTTCGGCCGCGCCATCGGCGCCAATCAGGCAATCAAGCATCGTCTGGCCGAGGACTGGATGGCGTTGGACGACGCGCGGCTTGCGGGGTGGGCAGCCGCGGCCGCGTTGGATACCGGCGCGGATTCCGCGTCGCGCGATTGCCTGTTCGCGCCGCTGCTGGCCGGACAGGCCAGCCGGCGCGTCGCGCAGAACGCCATCCAGGTCCACGGCGCGCTGGGGGTCACGTGGGAATGCGATGCGCATCTTTACCTAAAGCGCGTGTTGCGGCTGGATGCCAGCCTGGAGGCCGAGGTGCCGGGCCCCGATCTGCTGGAACGCATCTGGGAAGCGGCGGCGTAGCCGAAGAGGCTGGCCGCGGGCCTACAATCGCGCCCATGCACAAATCCAACTTTCCCTCCGAACTCGACCAGCCGACGCTTTCCGAAGTGGACGGCGTGCGCTATCTGCACTTCAACACCGAATGGGTGCAGGGCGCGATGCACATCAAGAATCCGTCTGCGCTGGTGCTGGAGTACACCGCGCAGATGATGGCCTGGCTGCTGTTCCTGGAGCCACCGAAGGAAGAGGCCATCGGCATGCTGGGCCTGGGCGCAGGCTCGCTGGCGCGCTTTTGCGCCAAGCACACGCGCAGCCCGCTGCTGGCCGTCGAATGGAACCCGCGCGTGACCGCCGCGTGCCACATGTTCTTCCGCCTGCCGGGCGCCAACCGACTGCAGGTCGAACACACCGACGCCGGCGCCTGGGTGGCCGACCCGCTGAACGCCGGGCGCTGCCCCGTGCTGATGGTGGACCTGTACGACGCCGCCGCCGAAGGGCCGGTGCGCGACAGCGTGAAGTTCTACCGCGACTGCCGCCGCGTGCTGGGCGAGGTCGGCATCCTGGCCGTGAACCTGTTCGGCCGGCACGAAAGCTTTGGCAAGAACATCGACAACCTGTCCAAGGCGTTCGATGACCGCATCGTGCTGTTGCCCGAAGTCGAGGCCGGCAATCAGATCGTGTTGGCCTTCTCCGGCCCAAGCCTGGCGATCACGCCCGCTGACTTGCTGGCCCGCGCCGAGGTGGTGGAAGGCAAGTACGGGCTACCCGCTCGCCGCTGGGCGCGCTCGCTGACGCGGCATGCGGTGGACGGCGTTTTGCATTTCTGATCCTAGTCTCAGCCGCTCTCCTGTCCCCCTTTCATGCACGCCACTTCGTCTTGTTAGGGAAGGTCCCGAGTCTCCCGGGGGTTTACCTTTTTCCCACCCCGGGTCTATCATCGGCTTATTCATAATTATGAATTACGGCGTTTTCCGCGCCGCCTGCCCATGAATCAGCCCATCGTCCGGCAAGCCTTGTACCTGGAAGTCGCGGACCGCCTGCGCGGCATGATCCACGCGCGGTCGCTGCGCAACGGAGAGTGGATCGACGAATTGCGGTTGGCCGGCGAAATGGGCATTTCGCGCACGCCGCTCCGCGAGGCGCTGAAAGTGCTGGCCACAGAAGGGCTGGTGCGGCTGGAGCCGCGCCGCGGCTGCTTCGTGAACGAGCTGTCGGCGCAGGACCTGGAAGACATCTTCCCGCTGATGGCCATGCTGGAAGGGCGCTGCGCCTTCGAGGCCGCGCGCAAGGCCACCGATGCGCAACTGGCCGAGCTGGAGCCGCTGCACGCCGCGCTGGCCGGTCATGCCAAGGCCGGCCGCATCGACGCCTACTACAAGACCAATTACCTCATTCACGAAGCCGTTCAGGCACTGGCCGGCAACCAATGGCTGTCCGACATGGTCGGCAACCTGCGCAAGGTCCTGAGCCTGTCGCGCCATCGCAGCCTGTCCCGGCCCGGCCGCATCGACCAGTCCTGCGCCGAACACCTGGCCATTTTCGAGGCCCTGAAGGCCCACGATTCCGACGCCGCGCAGGCGCTGGCGCACACCCATTTGATGCGTCAGCTTGAAGCGCTGCGCGTTCTCAGCAACGAAGACGCCGCCGATGCGGCGCCGTCCGATCCCATCGTCATCGAGGAGCCCGCCCATGTCCGCACCCGCCAATCTCGCGCCCGCGCGCGGCGCACGCACGCCTGAGCCCGAGGCCGATGTCGTCGACGCCGCGGCTGAAAGCGCCAGCCTGATCACCCGGCTGGGCCGGCTGTGGGATCGCGGCCGCCTGCCCAGCGAGTCGGAAGTCCGCCGCCTGTTCGAGGCGCGTCTGACCGACGTCGCCGCCAACAAGCTGGCGCGCCGCTGGTGCGAGCAGTACTCGGCGGCCGACGGCAAGGACCGCCGCCTGATGCTGGCCGCGCTGGCGCAGATCCGCGCCACCTATGCGGGCGAGGGCGGCGAAGGCGTGCGGCTCTTCAAGCGATTCAACGCCCAGCCGCAGGGCCTGCGCTTTCTGGTCGAATTGCGCGCCGACATGCTGCGCTGGCGCAAGCAGGTGGCGGGCATCCAGTCGCTGGATAAGGAACTGGAAGGCCTCTTGTCGGCCTGGTTCGACGTGGGTCTGTTGGAGCTGCGCCCGCTGACCTGGGATTCGCCGGCATCGCTGCTGGAAAAGCTGATCCTTTACGAGGCCGTCCACGAGATCAAGTCCTGGGACGACCTGCGCCACCGCGTCGCGCCCGATCGCCGCTGTTACGCCTATTTCCACCCGCAGATGCCGGGCGTGCCGTTGATCTTCGTGGAAGTGGCGTTTGCCAGCCAGATGGCCGACAACGTGCAGGTGCTGCTGGACAGCACGCTGCCGCCGCAAGACCTGGACAAGGCGCGCTGGGCGATCTTCTATTCGATTTCGAACACGCAGCCCGGCCTGAAGGGCATCAGTTTCGGCAACTTCCTGCTCAAGCGGGTGGTCGAGCAACTGCTGGAAGAACTGCCCAAGCTGAAGGCCTTTGCCACGCTGTCGCCCATCCCGGGCTTCACCGACTGGCTGGGCAAGCAGGACGCCCAGGCGGTCGAGGCCATCGTGCGCGAAGACAAGACCCGCGCCAAGGACCGCAACCGCGAGGGCGTGCCGGACGGTCAGCGTTGGGTCGCGCGGCTGGCCAAGGCCGCGCAGGGCAAGGCGCCCGACGTCGTCAAGCGCGCCGGATTCCGGCTGGCGGCGTGCTATCTGCAATCCATGAAGAACGGCCTGCCGGTAGACCCGGTGGCGCGTTTTCACCTAGGCAACGGCGCGCGCATCGAGCGGTTGAACTGGGCGGCGGATACGTCACCCAAGGGGCTGAAGCAATCGTGCGCCATGATGGTCAATTACCTGTATGACCTGGACGAACTGGACACCAACCTTCAGCGCCTGAACGACGGCAAGCCCCAGATCAGCCGCGGCGTGGGGCGCGTGGCCTGACCGCCGGAAACACGGCGGCGGATTCCATCAACAACAACGAGGGCAGGGGACATGACGGAGAACGTGGCTGGCCATGGCCAAGGCCAAGACCGTGTGCGGCTTGAGCGCGAAGGGCATCTGGCCTGGGTGACGCTGTCGCATCCGGGACGCCTGAATGCGATCACGGTCGGCATGTGGCGCGAACTGCGCGAGGTCTTCACGCGCATCGCGCAGGACGATGCCGTGCGCTGCGTGATCCTGCGCGGCGAGGGCGGCAATTTTGCGGCCGGCGCCGACATCCGCGAGTTTCCTGCCGAGCGCGCCGATCTGGCCGGGGTGCAGCGCTATCACCGCGAGATCCTGGCCCCCGCCTTGCAGGCCGTGGCGCAATGCCCGCAACCCGTGATCGCCCAGATCGAAGGCGTGTGCGTGGGCGGCGGTCTGGAAATCGCCTGCCAATGCGACCTGCGCATCGCCGGCGCATCGGCCCGCTTCGGCGTGCCGATCAACCGCTTGGGCTTTCCGATGGCCCCGGACGAAATGCGCGGCCTGCTGGCATTGGCCGGCCGGGCGGCGACGCTGGCCATCCTGCTGGAAGGCCGTGTGTTCGGCGCCGACGAGGCGCGCGGCCTGGGCCTGTTGACCCGCATCGTCGACGACGGCGAGGTCGCGGCAGCGGCCCGTCGCAGCGCCGACCGCATCGCCCAGGGCGCGCCGCTGGCCGCCCGCATCAATAAGCGCTTGTCCGCCAGGCTCGCCACGGGCGCGGCCTTGACCGAGGACGAGTACCAGGATTATTTCTCCTATGCCGAAAGCCGGGACCACAGAGAAGGCGTGCGTGCCTTCCTGGCCGGCGAAGACCCTTCCTTTTCCGGAGACTAGACAGGTGAGCAACGCCAACCTATACGCTGTCCTGCAAGGCGGCTTTCCCAAAGACCGCAGCAAAGTCGCGCTGGAAACGCCCGACCTCCAATACACCTGGGACGACATCGAACGCGCGACCGCGTGCCTGGCGAACCTGCTGCAATCGCTGAACCTGCCCGACGGCGCGCGTGTGGCCGTGCAGGTCGAGAAGTCGCCCGAGGCGCTGCTGTTGTACCTGGCCACGCTGCGCGCGGGCCTGGTGTACCTGCCGCTGAACACCGCCTACCGCGAATCCGAAATCGAATACTTCCTGGGCAACGCCGAGCCGTCCGTCGTCGTGTGCGCCAGCAAGAACCTGGACTGGGTCAAGCGCGCCGCCGACAAGGCCGGCTGCCCGCACGTCTTCACGCTGGACGAGGACCGCACCGGCACGCTGCTGGAGGCCGCCGGCAGCCTGCCGCAGACCTTCAAGACGGTTCAACGCAAGCCGGACGATCTTGCCGCGATCCTCTACACCTCGGGCACCACGGGCCGCAGCAAGGGCGCGATGCTCTCGCACGGCAACCTGGCGGCCAATGCGCGCACCCTGCATGAATACTGGGGGTGGCGCGAGGACGACGTGCTGCTGCACATGCTGCCGATCTTCCATGTGCACGGCTTGTTTGTGGCCTCGCATGGCGCGCTGCTGGCGGGCGCCCGGATGATCTGGCTGCCCAAGCTGGACGCCGACCAGGCGCTGCACTACCTGCCGCAAAGCACCGTGATGATGGGCGTACCCACGTACTACGTGCGCCTGTTGGCCGATCCGCGGTTCAACCGCGATGTGTGCGCCAACATGCGCCTCTTTATCTCGGGCTCGGCGCCGCTGCTGGCCGAGACGTTCTCGGACTTCAAGGAGCGCAGCGGCCATCCCATTCTTGAACGCTACGGCATGAGCGAGACCGTCATGCTGACGTCCAATCCCTACGACGCCGCGCTGGGCGAGCGTCTGGCCGGCACCGTCGGGCGCGCCTTGCCCGGCGTGCAGGTCCGCGTGGTCGACGATGCCGGCAAGCCGCTCGCGGCGGGCGAGATCGGCAACGTGCAGGTGCGTGGCCCCAATGTGTTCTCGGGCTACTGGCGCATGCCCGAAAAGACCCGCGAGGAATTTACGGAAGACGGCTGGTTCAAGACGGGCGACGTGGGCCGTTGGGGCGGCGAGTCCGCCGGCCGCGCCGCGCCCGACGATTACCTGTCGATCGTCGGCCGCAGCAAGGACCTCATCATCTCGGGCGGCTACAACGTATACCCCAAGGAGATCGAGACGCTGATCGACGACATGCCGGGCGTGTCGGAATCCGCGGTGATCGGCGTGCCGCATCCGGACTTCGGCGAGGCCGTGGTGGCGGTGGTGGTGCCCAAGGACGGCGCGTCGCTGGACGCCTCGGCGATGCAGGCGGAATTGAAGTCGCGCATTGCCAACTTCAAGGTGCCCAAGCGCGTGCATATCATTGACCAGCTGCCCCGCAACACCATGGGCAAGGTGCAGAAGAACGTGCTGCGCGACACCTACAAGGCGCTATAACCCCACATCGTGCCGGTCCCCCGCGGGGCCGGCATTTTTTTACCGCATCCAAGGAGACGCATCCCCATCCAATATTCCGAGAAGACCTGCCCTCAGCATTCAGAAGAAAAAGATATTCCAGCGACGAGACGCCAAAAAACAGGCGCCGTCCCCCGATGCAGCAAGAGGAGACAAAATGAACTATCGCACCACCGCCGCGGCCGTGTTCGCCGTGGCAGCCCTGGGTTTTGGCGGCGTTGCCGCCGCGCAATGGCCCGAACGCCCCATCACGCTGATCGTTCCGTTCCCCGCCGGTGGCGGCACGGACACGTTCGCCCGTCCGCTGGCCGCGCAGCTCACGACGCAGCTCGGCCAGACGGTGGTCATCGACAACAAGGGCGGCGCGGGTGGCACCGTGGGCGCCGGCGTTGCCGCCAAGGCCAAGCCCGACGGCTACACGTTCTTCATGGGCGGGGCGCACCATGCGCTGGCGCCGTCCCTGTACAAGAGCCTGAGCTACAACATCCAGAAGGACTTCGTGCCGGTCGCCTTGGTGGCGCAGCCGCCGCAGGTCGTCGTCATCAATGCCGGCAAGCTGCCGGTCAAGACCTTGCAGGAGTTCATCGACTACGCCAAGAAGCGGCCGGGCGAAATCAACTTCGGCACCGCGGGCAAGGGCAGCACGCACCACCTGGCCGGCGAGCTGTTCGCCATGCAGACCGGGGTCAAGCTGGTGGACGTGCCGTACCAGGGGGCGGGCCCGATGCTGTCGGCGCTGATCGGCGGGCAGGTGGATCTGGCCTTCGACGGACTGGGTTCGTCCGCCGGACACATCCGCGCCGGCGCGATCAAGCCGCTGGCCGTGGCCGCCACGGAGCGTTCACCGTCGCTGCCTGACGTGCCGACTGCCGCCGAGGCCGGCGTGCCGAACTACGTCGTGTCGACCTGGTACGCGATCTGGGCGCCCGCCGGCACACCCAAGGAGGCCACGGAAAGGATGGCCGCCGAGATCACCAAGGCGCTGAACACGCCCAAGCTGAAGGAAACCTGGGCGGGCAACGGCACCGGCGTGCCCACGCTGACCGGCGCCGAGTTCGGCAAGTTCGTCGACAGCGAAGTCCAGCGCTGGGCCAAGGTCGTCAAGGACTCCGGCGTTACGCTGGACTAGCGCCTTACCGCCAATCGCTGGCCTGGCTGAGCCGGGCCAGCTGGTCGTGCGTCAGCGTCAGGCTGGCGGCCTTGACCAGTTCGTCCAGCTGGGCGAGCGAGGTGGCGCTGACAATGGGCGCGGTGATGCCCGGCTGCGCGATCTGCCAGGCCAGCGCGGCCTGCGCGGGCGTGCAGCCGGCGTCCTCGGACACCTCGTCCAGCGCCTTCAGGATGCGGTAGCCGCGGTCGTTCAGGTAGGTCTCGACGATCTTCTTGCCGCGCGCGCTCTTGCCTGCATCGCCGGGGCTGCGGTACTTGCCGCTAAGAAAGCCGCTGGCCAGCGCAAAATAGTTGATCGTGCCCATCTGCTGGGTCTTCACCAGGCTTTGCAGCCCGGATTCGAAGGGCTCGCGCGTGTACAGGTTGTATTCGGGCTGGATGCTTTCATAGCGCGGCAGGCTGTGCCGCTCGCTGGCGATCAGCGCTTCGGACAGCCGCACGGCCGTGTAGTTGGACGCGCCGATCGCGCGCACCTTGCCGGCTTCGATCTGCTTGGCGTATTCGCCCAGGGTGTCGGTCAGCGGCGTGTCCGGGTCGTCCTGGTGGGATTGGTACAGGTCCACGTAGTCGGTCTGCAGGCGCGCCAGCGACGCCTCCAGCGAGCGCCGGATATAGGCGGGCGACAGCCCCTTCTGGCCAGGCCCCATTTCCATGCCGACCTTGGTGGCGATCAGGACCTGATCGCGCTTGCCCGTTCGCTTGAGCCACTTGCCGATCAGAGTTTCGGATTCACCGCCCTGGTTGCCCGGCACCCAGCGCGAATACATATCCGCCGTGTCGATGAAGTTCAGGCCGGCGTCCAGCAACGCGTCCAGCAGCGAAAAGGTGCCGGCCTCGTCGACGGTCCAGCCGAAGACGTTGCCGCCGAATGTGAGCGGGGGAACCTGCAGGCCGGATCGGCCCAATGCGCGTTTGATCATGGCTGGCCTCGGGATGCCGTCGCCGGGCGCGCGGAACGGGATGAACGGCGTTCGCCCGGCGGTGGTCAGTATATTCACGCCGCTGCCCCGTGGCGGGGCATGCCGTTATGCATGCACCATTACAGGGATTCCCCCCAACTCCATTTGGTGGGCGGCACGTTAGACTATACGGCTTTATGGCTGGCCGAACGGGTGGCAAACCCGGGTGGCAAATCCCGCGGCGGCCATGAAGACACCGGCAACTTCAACAAGCAATACCACGGGTTCAAGGAGCAAACATATGCTGATCGGAAAACACCATTTTCTGACGGTTGGCGCGATGGCGCTGGCAATGGCTATCGCCGCGCCGGCCGTCGCGCAGCAAAAGTCCGTCGCGGTGACCGCCATCGTCGAGCATCCGGCGCTGGACGCCGTGCGTGACGGGGTGCAGGACGCCCTCAAGCAAGCCGGCTACGAGCCGGGCAAGAACCTGAAGTGGCAGTATCAAAGCGCTCAGGGCAACAACGGCACCGCCGCCCAGATCGCCCGCAAGTTCGTCGGCGACCGCCCGGACGCCATCGTCGCGATCGCCACGCCGTCGGCGCAGGCTGTCGTTGCCGCCACCAAGGACGTGCCGGTGGTGTATTCCGCCGTGACCGATCCGGTCGCCGCGCAACTCGTGTCCAGCATGGACGCCTCGGGCACCAACGTGACCGGCGTGTCGGATCTGCTGGCCCTGGACAAGCAAGTCGAACTCATCAAGAAGATCCTGCCCAACGCCAAGCGCGTGGGCATCGTCTACAACCCGGGCGAGGCCAACTCGGTCGTGGTCGTCAAGAAGCTCCAGGAAATCCTGCCCAAGTCCGGCATGAGCCTGGTCGAAGCCGCCGCTCCGCGCTCGGTGGACGTGGCTTCGGCGGCCCGCAGCCTGATCGGCAAGGTCGACGTCATCTACACCAACACCGACAACAACGTCGTGTCGGCGTATGAGTCGCTGGTCAAGGTGGGCAACGACGCCAAGATCCCGCTGATCGCGTCGGACACCGACAGCGTCAAGCGCGGCGGCATTGCCGCCCTGGGCATCAACTACCGCGATCTGGGCGTGCAGACCGGCAAGATCGTCGTGCGCATCCTGAAGGGCGAGAAGCCCGGCGCGATTCCGTCTGAAACCAGCTCCAAGCTTGAGCTCTACGTGAATCCGGGCGCGGCCGCCAAGCAGGGCGTGACCCTGTCCGACGCGCTGATCAAGTCGGCCGCGGTGGTCGTGAAATAATACGGCGCGATATCGGCCCCGCCATGCCTATCCGGCGTGCGCGGGGTTTTTCTTGCGTTTTTCGTGGTGTCTGGCTTACCCGATGTTCCATAGGGCGGCAGCGTTCACAAGACGTTCGCGGCCCGGCGTTGTTGCTTCCTTGACAGGTCTCGCACGTCTGCTGGCGCCGCCGGCGGGAAGACACGTGGGCGGGAAACGAGAGAAAATCCATGCCGGGAAACGTTTATTGCGAAAGCTCGGGTAAAACTGACCCGTGAACGCAAGAAATCGCGCGTTTCACTTCTTTAATATGCTCGTTTCTTATCTTGATTGGATCTGACCCATGTCATTGTTCTCGTTGTTAGGCGCACTGGAGATCGGGCTGATCTTCAGCCTGGTGGCCTTGGGCGTGTTCATCTCCTTTCGCCTGCTGCGCTTCCCCGACCTGACCGTGGACGGCAGCTTTCCGCTGGGCGGCGCAGTCTGTGCGACGCTGATCGCATCGGGCACCGATCCGTTTTCCGCGACCATCATCGCCACCATCGCGGGCGCGGCGGCCGGGCTGGTCACGGGCTGGCTGAACGTCAAGCTCAAGATCATGGATCTCTTGGCCAGCATCCTGATGATGATCGCCCTGTATTCGATCAACCTGCGCATCATGGGCAAGCCCAACGTGCCGCTGATCACCGAACCCACCGTCTTCACGATTCTGCAGCCGGCGTGGATTTCCGACTACGTCGCGCGCCCGTTGATCCTGATCGTGATCGTCATCCTGTGCAAGCTGGCGCTGGACTGGTTCTTTGCCACGCAGACCGGCCTGGCGGTGCGCGCCACTGGCTCCAACGGCCGCATGGCCCGCGCGCAGGGCGTGAACACCGGCCGCATGATCCTGGGCGGCATGGCGCTGTCCAACGCGCTGGTCGCGCTGGCGGGCGCGCTGTTTGCGCAGACGCAGGGCGGATCGGACATCTCGATGGGCATCGGCACCATCGTTATCGGCCTGGCCGCGGTCATCGTCGGCGAAAGCATCCTGCCGTCGCGCAAACTGGTGCTGGCCACGCTGGCCGTCATCATCGGCGCCATCGTCTACCGCTTCTTCATCGCCCTGGCGCTCAATAGCGATTTCATCGGCCTGAAGGCGCAGGACCTGAACCTCGTTACCGCGGTGCTCGTCACGATCGCCCTGGTCATCCCCATGCTCAAGCGCCGCCTGGTCGGCAAGAAGGGGCGCTGATATGTTGTCCGCAAAAGACCTGAAAATCACCTTCAACGCGGGGACGCCCATCGAGACCCGCGCGCTGCGCGGCCTGACGCTGGAAATCCCGTCGGGCCAGTTCGTGACCGTGATCGGTTCCAACGGCGCGGGCAAGTCCACGTTCCTGAACGCCGTGTCGGGCGACCTGCCAGTCGATTCCGGCCGCATCGATATCAATGGCGTGGACGTGACGCGCCAGCCCGTGTGGGCGCGCGCCGGCAGCGTGGCCCGCGTGTTCCAGGACCCCATGGCGGGCACCTGCGAAGACCTGACCATCGAGGAAAACATGGCGCTGGCGCAGATGCGCGGCGCATCGCGTGGCTACAGCCGCGCCGTGAAGGCCTCGATGAAAACCGGCTTTCGCGAGCGTCTGGCCACACTGGGGCTGGGCCTGGAAAACCGCCTGACCGACCGCATCGGCCTGTTGTCCGGCGGCCAGCGTCAGGCGGTCAGCCTGTTGATGGCGGCGCTGCAACCGTCGCGCATCCTGCTGCTGGACGAGCACACCGCCGCGCTCGACCCGCGCACCGCGGACTTCGTGCTGCAACTGACGGCGCGCATCGTGGCCGAAAACAAGCTCACCACCATGATGGTCACGCACAGCATGCGCCAGGCGCTGGACGTCGGCGACCGCACGGTCATGCTGCACCAGGGCCAGGTGGTGCTGGACGTGTCCGGCGACGAACGCCGCGGCATGGACGTGCCGGACCTGCTTGCCATGTTCGAGCGGGTGCGGGGCGAGAAGCTGTCGGACGACGCGCTGTTGCTGGGCTGATGTCGAAGAAAACGCGGTCTGCAAGGACCGCGTTTTTTTTCGCCCCGAATTTCTGCCCGGACTTTTTCCCGGACTGTTGCCCAGCACAGGGCCAGACCTCTGCTACCATCGCCGCCTCTTGAAAAACGATAAGCAGAGCAGCAGCGATGGAAGTCAGCCAGGCGTCGATTGACGGCATGTACAGCAAGATGGCGCAGAACGGTTGGGATACGTTCGGCCGCTTGAAATGGAGCTATTGCTTCATGGCCTCGCAGGAACACGCGCTGGAACTGATCTTCCGCAAGATCGCCGACAGCAAGTACCAATTGGAAAGCCTCGAACAGGCCGACGACGAAGACGGCGGCTGGACGATGTGCGTGAGCATGGTCGAGATCCTGCCCGCGGACAAGCTCTTCCGGCGCTGCGACGCCTTCAATGACCTGGCCGACGAGTACGGCGCGCTGTTTGACGGCTGGGACGTGGAACAGGTGGCGCGCTAGATGAAGCGGCCGGGCCGGAAGGCCGTATGGCGCGCGTCGGCGCTGCCATCCACCATCTGATCGGCCAGAATCTTTGCCGTGCCCGGCGCGGTGCTGAACCCGATGTGCTGGTGTCCCAGTGCCAGCCACAGGCCGGGATGACGCGGCGCCTCGCCGATCATCGGGCGGCTGTCTGGCAGGGTGGGGCGGCGGCCCAGCCAGGCGGCCGCATCCAGCCGGTCGCCCAACGGGAAGGCCTCGCGCGCGCGCTGTTCGGCCAGCGCAAGCTGATCCGGCCGCGCGGGCGCGTCGCAGGCGTCCAGCTCCACGCCCGTGGACAGGCGCAGCCCGCGCGCCATCGGCGACAGCACGTAGCCGCCGCCCGTGTCGTACACGGGTCGCGTCACGCGCGCGCCGTCGCGGCCGCTGTAGTGCATGTGATAGCCGCGTTCAAACGCCATCGGCAGGTCGATGCCGGTGGTCTTCAAGAGCGCCTTGGACCACGGACCCAGCGCCACCACGAGCCGGCCGGCCGACAGGGATTCGGACGCCGTCGCCCCGTTCACGATCCACGACGCGCCGTCGCGACGGATGCCGCGGGCGTCCAGCCGGCGGAATTGGCCGCCTTCGCGCCGGTAGAGATCGGCGTAGGCGGCCACGACCTCGTGCGGATCGTCCACCGAATACGATCCCTGGATCCACAACGCGCGGTGAAAGATCGGCGACAGCGCGGGCTCGGCTTCGGCCAGTGCCGCGGGGTCCAGTTCCTGCGTGGGCACGTCATACTGCGCGAACGTGCGGCGCGCCAGCGCGCCGGCCTGCCACGCCTGCGCCGAGCGGTACAGGAAGATCCATCCGGTGTCGCGTAACCGATGGCGCGCGCCGCTTTGGTCCAGCAGCTTCAGGTGCTCGGGCGCGGATAGCCGGATCAGGCCGTCCAGCGCCCGCGCGGTTTCCTGGAAGACGGCCGGCCGCGCGCTCATCAGAAAGCGCGCCGCCCAGCCCAGGTTCGCCGCCAGATACGGCCAGCGGTAGCGGAACTGGACGGTGTCGTTCTTCAAGAGCCGCGGCAATTGCCCCCATAGCCCCGGATGATTGAAGGGCATCAAGGAGCTGCGGGCCAGCACGCCGGCGTTGCCCAGCGACGTTTCCATGCCCGGTTCCTGGCGGTCGACGAGCAGGACCGTCATGCCGCGACGGCGCAGTTCCAGCGCGCAGCAGACGCCGACGATGCCCGCGCCCAGCACGATGACGTGATTGCCCATGTCGATTTTCATCCTTGTTCGTGGTGGCCCAGGATACGCCCTGCCGCCTTGACGCCCCACCATGAGGCCTCTTCGAAGACCGAATACCCTGACAGGTCGGCGTGCGCGAACAGCACCGGTCCGTCCACCGCACGCAGGGCAGCCAGGCCCGGATTGGACAGGTAGCCGCAGACCGGCGAGGCCATCGCGTGGCCGCGCACCGTGATCTCAAGCTGGCGGGCGTTGCGCCAGAATTCCTTGCCGTACGCCGCAACCAGATCCGCCGCGGCGATGTCGCGCAGATCCTGCGGGCTGGCGCGCGTGAGCCAGTCGCGCGCCGCTTGCGGCGTCTGGCCGCTTAGCGCGTGATATGCCGTGAATACACTGCGCGGCGTGCGCGCCACGCGCAGCAGCTGGTGGGTGGACACGACGTAACCCAGCGCCTGGCCTTCGTAGACGACGTTGTCCCACGACAGGGGCTCGCCGGGGGCTTCGAGCGGGTAGCCGTCCATGACGAAGTTCGACACCATCCAGGCCGCGTGCGGCGCGGTGTGCACGGCCGGGTCGTAGCCGTACGCCTGCAGGTCGGGCAGCAGGCGCTGCGCGACGAAAAGCGGCATGGCGCACACCGTGCGGCGCGTCTGCACGGCATAGGCGCTGGCGGCGCCGTCCGGCGAGTCCTTCACGCACAGGACGCGCGGGCCGGCGGGCAGTTCGTCGATGCGCATCGCCGTGCCTTGCAGCAGCCAGCCGGGGTGGCCGAGCTGCTTGGTGATGGCGTCCCGCATGCGGTCGGCCAGCACGGCCAGCCCGCCGGGCCACGTCAGCACGGCGCCTTCGCCGGCGTTGGCGGCATGGCCGTCGCGGCTGGCAAAGTAGTGCAGGCCGGCCCACGCCGACACCTCGTCGTGCCGCGCGCCGTAGTCGTCGCGGCAGCAGTAGTTCAGGTACCAGTGCAGCGCGGGCGAGGTATAGCCCTCTTGCGTCAACCACGCCTTGAACGTCAGGCCATCCAGCGCGCGCCAGGCCGGATCGCGCGAGGACAGTTCCAGCGGGATGCAGAACACCTTGCGGCCGTCGTTGCCAACCTGCGTGCGCAGTTGATCGATCAGCGCCAGAAAGCGCCGGTGCTGCGCGGCGTCGGCATCCGGCACGCCCGTCATGGGCAGCAGGCCTTCTTCCCAGCGCCCGTTGCGCAGCAGTCTTTCCTGCGGCGAATGCACGAGAACGGCTTCGTCATAGTAGGGACGCGCGTCGCCCACGCCGCGTTCGATGATGCCGAAGTCGGCCAGCATCTCGCGCACGTGGGTCGACGCCAGCGAGGGCAACGGCAGGTAATGCGCGCCCGTCGGGTAGTCCAGGCTGTCGCGCTGGCCTGCCGCGGCATTGCCCGCAAATTCGGGGCCCTGCACCACAACGAAATCGGTGAAGCCCTCGCGCGCCAGCTTCCAGGCGCAGGACAGGCCGGCGACGCCAGCGCCCAGAATGGCGACCTGGTGCTGCCGGGTGCCCGACGGATGCGGCAGGGCCGCCTTGTCGCGCAACGCGTGGCCGGCCTGCATGCCCGGGTAGTGCACGTCGGGTGTCGTCTCGACGACGTGCGATCGCCAGTAGCCGACCGAGCCTGCGGCGGCGGCCGTGGCAGCGCCCAGGAGGAAGCTGCGCCGGCGCATCAGCGGATGACCTTGCGCCAGTCCTCGTCGAAATACCGCACGAGCGATTGTTCGTTCAGGCGGTTCGGCGGCATGGCCAGCGCCGGCATGTCGGCGGGAAAATGAAAGAGCTCGCGCACGGTGACGGGGTCCAGGTAGCGCGTGGCCACCGTGATCTTCTCGGGCGGCGCGTAGTCGCGGCGCTTGCTGGCCAGGATGAAGCCCCAGTCGCCGAACGACGGCACGTAGGTGTGATACGGCCAGGTGTTCAGGCCGGCTTCCTTGAGCGTCGCGTCCACGCTCCAGAACGAGCGCGGGGCAAAGTAGGGCGAGGTGGACTGCACGACCATGTAGCCGTTTTCGGCCAGGTGCCGCGCCATCAGGTGGTAGACCGGCACGGAATACAGCCGGCCCAGGCCGAAGTTGGACGGATCGGGAAAGTCCACCACGATGAAGTCGTACACCTGCGCGTGGGATTCCAGCCAGCGGCCGGCGTCGTCATTGATGACGGTGACGCGCGGGTCCTTGAGCGAACCTTCGTTCAGCTTGACCAGCGGCTCGGAACGCGAAAACAGGTTCGTCATGGCCGGGTCCAGGTCCACCAGCGTGACGTGCTCGACGTGTTTGTACTTGAGGATCTCGCGCACGGCCAGGCCGTCGCCGCCGCCTAGCACCAGCACGTTGCGCGCCCAGGGCAGCGCCTGCAGGCCCGGATGCACCAGCGATTCGTGATAGCGGTGTTCGTCGCGCGACGAGAACTGCAGGTTGCCGTTGATGTACAGGCGCAGGTCGTCGTGCCAGCGCGTCACCGCCAGGCGCTGGTACTGCGTGGTCTCCGCATGGATCACGTCGTCGCCGTACAGGCCTTTTTCGGCCCAGGCGGTCATGCTGCCGGAGTAGACGAACCCCAGCCCCAGGATGCCGATCACCACGCCCGCGCGCACGGCCTTCTCGCCGGGCCGGCTGACTTCGGCACGGAACAGCCACGTGGTCCAGAGCGCCACGCTGGCGTTCAGGATGCCAAAGAGAAAGCTGGTGCGCAGCAACCCCAGCTTGGGCGCGAGCAGCAACGGAAACACCAGCGACACCGCCAGCGCGCCCAGGTAGTCAAAGGTCAAAACGCGGCTGACGATTTCACGGAATTCCGCCTTGCGCTGGTTAAACACGCGCATCACGAGCGGGATTTCCATGCCCACCATCAACCCGATGATGAAGACGCCCACATACAGGGCCGCGCGAAAGGGCGCGGACAGCCATGCGAACACCAGGAACAGCACCGCGGCCGAGACGCCGCCCAGCAGCGCCACCAGCAGCTCGACGTCGATGAAGCGATTCAGAACGTCTTCGTCTCTTACATATTTTGACAACCACGAACCGATGCCCATGGCGAAGAGATAGCAGCCGATCACCGACGAGAACTGGAGGATCGAATCCCCAAGCAAATAGCTGGCGAGCGCGCTGCTGATGAGCTCGTAGCCCAAGCCGCAGGACGCGACGATCAGTACCGAAAGAATGAGAACGCGGTCGCGCATAGGGTGTCCGAGCCAAAAAATGCGTTCGCAGTATATCGAACGCGACGTATATACTGCGCGCAATTGGGAGGCTGGCAATGGGAGAAGCAATGCATCCGGCGGTGACCTATCTGATCTACATCGTTTCAGCGCTCATCATGCTGGGCGTTTTCACGGCGGTCTACACCGCCGTCACGCACTACAAGGAATTCGACCTCATCCGCGAGGGCAACATTGCCGCCGCCCTGTCCTATGGCGGCGCGCTGGTCGGTTTCAGCCTGACCCTGTGTTCCAGCATCGCGGTCCATGCCAGCTTCGTCATGTTCGTGGTGTGGGGCGTGGCGGCGATGATCGTGCAGATCGTCGTGTACGCCGTCGTATCCAAAGCCATAAAGGGCATGACCGACGCCATCGCGGAAAACAACATCGCCATGGGCGGCCTGATCGGCTCGATCTCGCTGGCGGCCGGCATCGTCAACGCCGCCTGCCTGACCTGAGCGCGGCGCGCAATCCCCGATCTGACAGGAGGACTTTCCATGAGTCTCGGTTCATTCATTCGCAAGCAGTTCATCGACATCCTGCAATGGAACGAGGATCGCGACGGCGTGCTCGCCTGGCGCCATCCGATGCAGGATTTCGAAATCCAGTATGGCGCCAGCCTGACCGTGCGGGAATCGCAGATGGCGGTGTTCGTCAACGAAGGCAAGGTGGCCGACGTATTCGGCCCCGGCATGTACAAGCTGACGACGCAGACGCTGCCGATCCTGACCTACCTGAAGAACTGGGACAAGCTGTTCGAATCGCCCTTCAAGTCGGACGTCATCTTCTTCAGCACGCGGCTGCAACTGGGCCGGCGCTGGGGCACGGCCCAGCCGGTGACGCTGCGCGACAGCGAGTTCGGCATGGTGCGCCTGCGCGCGTTCGGCGTGTATTCGTACCAGATCTCCGATCCCGGCAAGTTCTATCGCGAAATCAGCGGCACGCGCGACGTGTACACGGTGGACGACCTGGAGGCGCAGTTGCGCAACATGGTCGTGGCCGCCATGACGACTGCCCTGGGCAGTTCCAAGGTGCCGTTCCTGGATATCGCCGGCAACCAGGGGCTGATGTCGCAGAGCATCGCCGAGCAGCTGGCGCCCGTGTTCGACCGCTATGGCGTCAAGCTGGACAACTTCACGGTCGAGAACGTGTCGCTGCCCGAAGAACTGCAAAAGGCGCTGGACACCCGGATCTCGATGGGCATGGCTGGCGACCTGGGCAAATTCACGCAGTACCAGACCGCGACGTCGATCCCGCTGGCGGCCCAGAACGAGGGCGGTATCGCGGGCATCGGCGCGGGCCTGGCTGCGGGCGCGGCGCTTGGCCAGACGATGGCGCAGGGCCTGGGCGCGGCGCAAGGCCAGCCGCAGCAGACTACGCAGCAACCCCCGCAGCAACCCGCCCCGCAGCAGGCGCAGCAGCCGGCCCAACCCGCGCAGGCCGATCCGGTCCAGCGCCTGCAGCAATTGAAAGACCTGCTGGACAAGGGCCTCATCACGGCGGCGGATTACGATTCGGCCAAGGCCGAAGTGCTGAAGAAACTCACCAGTTAAGGCGCCATGCAGCAGGTTCTGTGTCCGCAGTGCGGCGCCCCAGTCAAGTTCACGTCCGCAGCCTCCGTCATGGCGGTCTGCGGCGCCTGCCGCAGCACCTTGCTCAAGGATGCCGAGTCGGTCAAGCGCATCGGCGAGGCGGCGGAGGTCCTGGAGGACTATTCGCCGCTGTGCCTGGGCGCGGCGGGCGCGCACGACGGCAAGCGCTTTGACGTCATCGGCCGCATCCAGATGCGCATTGACGAGGGCTTCTGGAACGAGTGGTACCTGTGGTTCGAGGACGGCACGGACGGCTGGCTGTCGGACGCGTCCGGCCAGTACGCCGTCACGCGGCGGCGCAAGGCCAAGACCGCACAGGAAATGCCGGCGTTCGACAGCATTTCGCCCGGCGACGAATTCAAGCTGGACGGCCAGCGCTTCGTGGCGGCGGACGTGCGCGTGAGCCAGGCCGGCGGCGCCCAGGGCGAGCTGCCCTTCGTGCCGGGTGACGGCTGGCAGGCCAAGGTGGCCGACTACCGGAGCCTGGACGCCTTTCTCACGCTCGACTATTCCGACGGTCCGCAGCCCGAGCTCTACATCGGCAAAGCGTTCGACCTGTCCGCCATGCAGGCGGGCTCGCTGCGCACCGCAGAGCAGGTCGAGGAAACGGCGGGGCGCTTTCGCGGCCAGATCAAGGCGCTGGACTGCCCCAACTGCGGCGCGCCGATCTCGTTTGTGGCTGCCATGGCCACGAATGTGGTTTGCCCGTCATGCGCGGCGGCCGTCGATTGTTCCGGTCCCACCGCCGAGGTCATCGAAAAGGCGCGGCGCGTCGAGAAAATCCGCGCCACGCTCCCGCTGGGATCGGTCGCCAAGATGGAAGGCGTGGACTACACGCTGATCGGCCTTATGAAATGCGCCGATCCCGACCCCGAAGAGCCGTCCAGCTGGACCGAGTACCTGCTGTTCAACGCCGCCAAGGGGTTTGTGTGGCTGGTGGAGTCGGACGAAGGCTGGGAACGCGTGCAGGTCTGCGACACCTGGCCCAGCCATAACAACGCCTCCAGCGTGCGCTGGCGCAACCGCGAATACAAAAAGCTGTACGACTACACCTCGCGCGTGGAAATGGCGCTGGGCGCCTTCAATTGGCGCGTGAAGGTGGGCGACAGCACGCAAATCACCGATTACAAGGTCGGCACGCTGAAGCTGACCCGAGAACTGGGCGACAAGGAACTGGGCTGGTCGGCGTCGGCGCCGGTGTCGCCGGCGCAGCTGGCGCAGTGGTTCGACCGGCCGGAACTCAACCGCCAGAAGGCCATGCGCATGTCGTCCGGCAAGGCCGCCGGCGGCTACCGCAAGTGGGCCAAGGGCGCGCTGATCGCGATGCTGTTCCTGAACTTCGGCAACATCTTCGACGGCCGCTTCATTCCAGTGCTGATCGGGATGGTGTTTCTCTGGCTTCCGGCCCTCCTGGCCGACACGCTGATGGGCGAGGACGAATAGATGAAAGGCAAGTTGTTGTATGCCATCTACGCGGTGGTGGTCGTGCTGGCCACCACCAGCGCCAGTGCGCCGGGCACGCGCCTGGCCGGCGGCAGCAGTAGCAGCAGCTGGGGCAGCAGCTATTCGGGCGGATCGGGCTGGTCATCGGGCGGATCCCACAAGTGACCGTCCACGCAACACCCGGCCGCCACGTGCTGGCCGACTTTCGCGGCGTGGCGCCCAGTCTGCTGACCGACGCGCAGGCGCTGCAACGCCAGATGACCGCCGCAGCCCACGCGGCCGGCGCGCAGGTGCTGAGCGCGCATTTCCATCATTTCGGGGAAGGGGCGGGGGTCACCGGCGTTATCCTGCTCAGCGAATCCCACATCAGCATCCATTCCTGGCCCGAGCATCGCTTCGCGGCCCTGGACATTTTCATGTGCGGGGCCGCCCGGCCCGAAGACGCGCTCGATTTCCTGCGCGCCGCCCTGGCGCCCGAATCCGTCGACGTCACGACGGTTGCCCGCGGCTAGAAGGCAGCCCGTCAGGCTGGCCTGGATTATTCCTTGATATTTCATAAATGCGGCCCCGGCCAAAAATTGACGAGCGTTATATACCTGGATATATTTCGATGCCGAATCGTTGGCTTCCACAGGAGAAGGACATGCTTCACAAACGCCCGCTCATCGCGCTGACCCTGGCGCTCGCCGCCGCGTGGGGCGCCAATGCCAGCGCCGGGGAACTGGTGGTGTCGGCCGCCGCCAGCCTGACCAACGCATTCAAGGACGTCGCGCAAGGCTTTGAAAAGGAACACCCCGGCACGAAGGTGATCCTGAACTTTGGCGCCTCCGATGTGCTGCTTCAGCAGATCGTGAAGGGCGCGCCCGCCGACGTGTTTGCGTCGGCCGACCAGAAGGCGATGGACAAGGCGGTCGAGGAAAAGGCCGTCAAGCCCGCTTCGCGGGTTGATTTTGCGGCCAATGAGATCGTGCTGATCGTCCCGACCGACAGCAAAGCCGGCATCAAGACGCTCAAGGACCTGGAGCGTTCCGAGATCAAGCGCATTGCCTACGGCAATCCGTCCTCGGTGCCGGTGGGCCGCTACACGCAGGCGGCGTTGCAGGCCCAGGGCCTGTGGGATGCCGTGCAGGCCAAGAGCGTGCTGGCGCAGAACGTGCGCCAGAGCCTGGATTACGTGGCGCGCGGCGAGGTCGATGCGGGCTTTGTGTTCGCCACCGACGCGGCCGTCATGCCGGGCAAGGTCAACGTGGCCGTGCGCGTGCCATCGCAGACGCCGGTGACCTATCCGATTGCGCTGACCACGCGCGAGGCCGCCGCCAACGAAGCCGAAAGCTTCGTCAAGTATGTGCTGTCGCCGGCCGGGCAGGCGATACTGTCGCGCTATGGATTCCAAAAGCCCTGAGTGTCCGTTCAATCGTAGTGAATACCGATGAGTGATCCGGTCTGGGTCCCGCTGCTGCTTTCGTTGAAAGTGGCAGGCTGGGCGACGCTATTGGCGACCGTGGCCGGCACGGCCGCGGCGTATTGCCTATCCCGCTGGCGCTGGCCAGGCCGCGACCTGCTGGACGCCATCCTGACCTTGCCGCTGGTGCTGCCGCCGACCGTGCTGGGCTACTACCTGCTGGTGCTGCTGGGCCGGCGCGGCATCATCGGCGAAACGCTGGCGGGCTGGGGCATCGAACTCGTCTTCACCTGGCAGGGCGCCCTGGTCGCGGCGTCCGTGGTGGCTTTTCCGCTGGTGTTCAAGTCGGCCCGCGCCGCCTTCGAAAGCGTGGATGGCCAGCTTGAAAACGCGGCGCGCGTGCTGGGCGTGGGCGAGGCGGGCGTGTTCTTTCGCGTCACTTTGCCGCTGGCCGCGCGCGGGATCGCCGCGGGCGTGCTGCTGGCCTTTGCGCGGGCGCTGGGCGAGTTCGGCGCCACGCTGATGATCGCGGGCAACCTGCCGGGCCGCACGCAGACCTTGTCGGTCGCCATCTACGAAGCCGTGCAGGCCGGCGACGACGCCACCGCCAACATGCTGGTGCTGGTCACGTCCGTGACCTGCATCGTCGTGCTTCTGGCCGCCGGCAAGCTGGTGCCTATTGGCGCCGGCCAGCGCAACAGAGGCGGGCGATGAGCATCGACCTTTCCGTGCGCAAGCACATGGTGTCGGGCGATCGGAAGTTCGAACTCGACGTGCAATTCAAGTCGGCCGCCAAGCGCATCGCGCTGTTCGGGCCTTCCGGCGCGGGGAAAAGCCTGACCCTGCGCGCGGTGGCCGGACTGCTGCGCCCGGATGCAGGGCGCATCGAGGTCAACGGACGGGTGCTGTTCGACAGCCAGGCAAGCATCTGCCTGCCCGCGCGGACCCGCCGCGTGGCCTACCTGTTCCAGGACTATGCGCTGTTTCCCCACCTGACCGTGGCGCAGAACATCGCCTTCGGCCTGCGCCGCGGGTGGTTCAATCCGCCCCGGCGCGAGGTCACGCGCGAGGCCCGGCGCTGGGTCGACGCGTTCGAGCTGGGCGCCATTGTCGGCAGCTACCCCCACGAAATTTCAGGCGGGCAAAAGCAGCGCGTCGCCCTGGCGCGGGCCCTGATGCTGCAGCCCGACATCCTGCTGCTGGACGAACCGTTTTCCGCGCTGGACTCGCAACTGCGCGGCAAGATGCGGCAAGAGCTGGACGCGCTGCAACGCCAGCTGGATGTGCCGATGCTGCTGATCACGCACGATCCCGCGGACGTCGAGGCGCTGGCCGACGAGGTCTTCGAAGTGCGCGAGGGCAGGGTGGGGCGTCACGACGAGAACGTCGGGCTCTAGTGCGCCGGGGCGGCCGCCGCCTACACGGGCGGCTGCGCGTCAGTCGAGCACGCCGAGGATCACGCTGGACGCCTTGAAAATCGCCACGGCTTCGGCGCCAACGTCCAGTTTCAGATCGGCCGCGCTTTCGTTGGTGACGATGGCGGCCAGCGTCGTGCCGCCGTCCATCGCGATCAGGATCTCACTGTTGACGGCCCCCGGCCGCAGGTCGGCGATGCGCCCCTGCAACTGGTTGCGCGCCGACAGGCGCAGGCCCGGGCCCGGCGCGCCCACGATGACCGACGACGCCTTGACCAGCGCGATGGCTTCCTTGCCGGGAGCCAGGCCCAGTTCTTTCGTGCTTTCACGGGTGATTGTGGCCGTGACGGTATGACCGCCGGCAATGCGCAGGAGCACTTCGTCGTTGACGGCGCCCGCGCGGATCTCGATGACGGTCCCCAGGAATTTATTGCGTGCGCTGGTCTTGAGCATGAATCGCCTCATCAGATCGATGTCGCCGCTGGCATCCAGCCCCGCGCGCGTCAGGTTGTCCATGAACTTGCGGTGTTCGACTTCGAGCGCCCGGAAGGTCGCGATCAGGCCGCGCGCCCGATCGGTGAGCTGCGTGCCGCCGCCGCCCTTGCCGCCCGCCGCGCGCAGCACCAGCGGTTCACCGGCCAGGTTGTTCATGGCGTCGATGGCGTCCCAGGCCCCCTTGTAGCTCATGCCCACGGCGCGTGCCGCCGCCGTGATCGATCCGGTGGCGTCGATCTGCGCCAGGAGGTCGATGCGGTTCTTGCCGCCCCAGGTCTGGGCGCCGGAGCGAAACCAAATGGAGCCGTCGAGTTCAAGCATGCGCGTGTCGGTAGGAGTGGCCGGGAGCGACGGGAAGTGTAACGGACCGGGCGCGGGGCGCAATGCGGCCGCGACGATTCCGGGCGGAGGTCTGGTGGTTGCGAATGAGATTCTGTTGAAACTTTGGTGGCTTCGCGGCACTATGTTGTCGCCTTGAACTCACGGAGAGATCGACATGAAAGCGTTGAAAATGCTGACGGCGGGTTCCATGACGGTATTGCTGGCGGCCTGCGCCTCCGGTCCCACGGTCAAGAGCGACTATGACCACCAGGCCAATTTCGCGCAGTATCAGACCTTCGGCTACATGTCTCCGCTGGGTACGGACAAGGCCGGCTACAACACGCTGCTGACTGAACGCCTGAAGAGCGCGGCGCGCGGCCAGATGGAAATGCGCGGGTATACCTACAGCGCCACGAATCCCGACCTGTTGTTGAACTTTGGCGCCAAGCTCCAGCAGCAGACCGAAGTCACGCCCGGCTTCGCGCCCATGGGCCCGTATTACGGCTACCGCACCGGCTTTTACGGCGGCTGGCCCGGCTACGGGTGGGGCGACGACGTCTATCAATACACCGAGGGCACGCTCAGCGTCGACCTGGTCGATGCGCGGCGGCGGCAACTGGTCTGGGAGGGCGTCGCCGTCGGCGAAGTCCAGAATCCCGGCAGCGCCGGTTCGCAGCAGAACGTGGACAAGGTGGTGGCGGAGATCTTCGCCAAGTATCCGTTCCGGGCCGGCGTCGGGACGCCGCAGGTGCCGGACAAGACCAAGCGCTAGAGGACGCCGCATGACTGCAAGCCGCCAGGCCCTGGCCGAAGACACCGGCGACACGCCGCCCTACGACACCGTCGCGCTCGTGCTGCAAGGGGGCGGGGCGTTGGGTTCGTACCAGGCAGGGGTGTACCAGGGCCTGCACGAAGCCGGCATCCGGCCCAACTGGATTTCCGGCATTTCCATCGGTTCGATCAACGCGGCCATCATCGCCGGGTCCCCGGAAGACGAGCGCGTCGAGCGCCTGCGCGGCTTCTGGGAAAGCATCTGCCGGCCCACGGGCTTTGCCGCGCTGCCGTGGGGCGATACCCTGGACGGCATGTTCGAAGGGGTGCCGTTCGGGTTCGGCTCGCCCGCCATGAACGGACAGGTCTCCGCGTTGCAAGCCCTCTTGACCGGCCAGCCGGGCTTTTTCAAGCCGCGCTTTCCGCCGCCTTACCTGGTGCGCGGGCGCGGCGCCGCCTCCACCAGCTTCTACGACACGACGCCGCTGGCCGCGACCCTGCGCCAGTTCGTGGACTTCGACCTGCTCAACAGCGGCGCGGTGCGGGCCAGCTTCGGCGCCGTCAACGTGCGTTCGGGCAATTTCGCGTATTTCGACAGCCTGCACGACACCCTGCGGCCCGAGCACATCATGGCCTCGGGCGCCTTGCCGCCCGGCTTTCCGTCGGTGGAGATCGATGGCGAGCATTACTGGGACGGCGGCATCGTATCGAACACGCCGCTTGCGCAGGTGCTGACCACGGACAACATGCGCGACACGCTGGCGTTCCAGGTCGACCTGTGGCCCGCGCGGGGCCCGCTGCCGACGTCGCTGGAAGAGGTGGCCGAGCGGCAAAAGGACATCCAGTATTCCAGCCGCACCCGGCTGGTCACCGACCAGCTGCGGCGCGTCCTGAAACTGCGGCACGGCTTGCAGCGCCTCTTGGAACGCCTGCCGGAAAGCGAACGCAGCGCGCCCGACCTGGCGGACATCCGCAAGCTTTCGCACACGCCGGCCACCAACATCGTCAACCTCATCTACGAAGCCAAGCACCGCGAGCGCTACTCCAAGGATTACGAGTTCGGCACCGAAGCCATGCGTGAGCACTGGGAGTCTGGCCTGGCGGACATCCGCCATACGCTTGAAAAACCCGGCATCCTGGCCCGGCCCACGCAGGACAGCTGCTTTGTCACGCACGATATCCATCGCAACGGGACCCATCATTCGTAGCGCAGCGGCGGCTTACCGTCGTTGGCGGGGTTTGCAGGTCGGATTGGTCTGATAGATGCGCGGCGACGGGCTGAAATCCGCGCCGTGCAGGTAGCCTTCAAGGACATTCCGCAACCTTGTTCCGGGACGCGCCGCCCCTTGCATGCCGGCGGCCATCCTGGCGGAGATCCGCCTTGAATGCTCCTGTGCCCGCTCCCTTCCTTGCCAAGCCCGGCACGCGCAAGCCCGCGCGTACGTCCGCTAGCAACCCCGCATGCGGCCTCCCGTGCAGCCCCACGCGGACGCAACCGCCCGCCGGCTGGGCGCCGGGCCTGCCCCAAGACCCGGTGGACGGGTGGTGGAGCCTGCTCTACTGGGGCTGGACGCTGCAATTGCCCAACGGCGCGCGCTTGGACCTCACCGAAGTCGAGCGCGCCTGCTTCGCATGCCTGGTCAGGAATCCGCAGCGTGAATTGGTCCGCGAAGAAGTGAAACACCTGCGCGGCGGCATGAACATGCGGTCGCTCAATGTCGCGATCTGCCGGCTGCGCACCAAGGTCCGCCAAGCGGGTGCGCGGCTGCCCCTGCACACGGTGCATGGCGTCGGCTATGCGTTCCTGGGCAATCTCCGAGAGCTCGCCAACAGCAAATAACTGTTGCGCAATTGCGCCTGAAAGTTCCCCCGGACCCCCCAAAAGTACGTGATTTCCCCAATATCTGAGTTACATTACTGGGCTATTCACGTGTCGTTGGTGACGCTTGGTCATGATTTGATCGCTGCTCTTCGGCACGTTCGAATTGCTGCGGTACCTGACGCGATTTCACGACGCGCTTCATTACGCTACGCGGGGGTTTCAATGCGGTTTTCGCCTAAACGAATTTCGGGTCTGGCTGTTTCCGGTGGCGTCCTCGCGCTGATATTGGCCGGATGCGGGGAAAGACCCCAGATGAATCCCGGCATGCCCCAGGTCAGCGTGGTCACGGTGCAGCCGCAGCGCGCGCCCATCGTTTCGGAATTGCCGGGCCGCGTGGATGCCGTGCGCGACGCGCAGATTCGCGCCCGCGTCACGGGCATCGTGCAGCGCATCACCTTCGAGCAGGGCGGCGACGTCAAGGAAAACCAGCTGCTGTTCAAGATCGATCCGGCGCCCTACAAGGCCGCCTACGATCAGGCGACGGCGCAGTTGAAGCAGGCGCAGGCCAACCTGTTCAGCGCCAAGCTCCTGGCCGACCGCTACGCGCCGCTGGTCAAGGCCAACGCCGTCAGCAAGCAGGAATACGACAACGCCGTGGCGTCCTTCCGCCAGGCCGACGCCACGGTGGCCGCCGCGAAGGCCGCGCAGGACAACGCCGCCATCAACCTGAGCTACACGGACGTCACCTCGCCGATCACCGGCCGCATCGGCAAGCCGCTGGTCACCGAGGGCGCGCTGGTCGAATCCACGTCCGCCACGCAAATGGCCACGGTGCAGCAGCTCGATCCCATCTACGTCGACTTCACGCAGTCCACCGCCGATCTGGCCGCCCTGCGCCGCGCCTTTGCCAGCGGCCGTCTGCAGCAAGTGGGCAAGGACGCCGCCCGCGCCACCGTCGTGCTTGAAGACGGCTCCGAATACGAACATCCCGGCAAGCTGCTGTTCACCGGCATCACGGTGGATCCCAGCACCGGCCAGGTGAACCTGCGCGCCGAGGTCCCCAATCCCGACGGCATCCTGCTGCCCGGCATGTATGTGCGGGTCCGCCTGGAGCAGGGCTTTGACGATGTCGCCCTGCTGGTTCCCCAGCAGGCGCTGCAGCGCACGGCCGACGGCAAGCAGAGCCTGATGCTGGTGCGCGACAACAAGATCGCGCAGGCCCCGGTCACCACTGGCGGCGCGTACGAAAACAACTGGCTGGTCACCAGCGGCCTGAAGGCAGGCGACGTGGTCGTGGTCGAAGGCTTCCAGAAGATCCGCCCCGGCGCGCCGGTGCAGGTCAGCCAATGGAATCGGAACGGCACGCCCGCGCAGGGCGGCGCGCCCGCCGCGCAGCCTGGCGCCAAGCCCGCCGATCCTGGCGCGCAGCCCGGCGCCAAACCGGCCGAACCCGCCCCGCAGCCCGGCGCCAAGCCGGCCGAGCCGGCCCCGCAGGACAAGGCCGCCGGCCAGAAATCGTAAGCGGCACGCGGCGCAGCAAGCGCCGCGTTCCTCTTTGGTGAGCATCGCTTTCAGAGTCAGCCCACATGCCGCAATTTTTTATCGATCGACCAATCTTCGCCTGGGTAGTTGCCCTTTTCATTCTGCTGGCAGGGGTGTTGGCCATCCCGAACATGCCGGTTGCGCAGTACCCCGATGTGGCTCCGCCGGCCATCACGATCACCGCGACCTACCCGGGCGCGTCGGCCCCCGAAGTGGCCGAGTCGGTCACCAGCATCATCGAAGACCAGCTCAACGGCGCCAAGGGCCTGATCTACTACGAGTCCGTCAGCGACTCCTACGGCACCTCGACCATCACCGCGACGTTTGCGCCGGGCACCAATCCTGACCTGGCGCAGGTGGACGTGCAGAACCGCGTGTCCAACGTGATCGCCCAGCTGCCCAGCGCGGTGCAGCAGCAGGGCCTGCAGTACGAGCAGACGAGTACCGGCTTTCTGATGATCGTGACGCTGTCGTCCACCGATGGCTCGCTGGACCAGACGGCGCTGGCCGACTACATCACCCGCAACGTGAAGAACCCGGTTTCGCGGGTGCCGGGCGTGGGCCAGTTCCAGTTGTTCGCCGCGCCTCGCGCGATGCGCGTCTGGCTGGACCCGAACAAGCTGGTCGGCTTCAATCTCAGCATGGCCGAGGTCAACAACGCCATCGCCAGCCAGAACGTGCTGATCTCCGGCGGCAGCATCGGCGCGCCGCCCAATCCGGAATCGCAGCGCATCACCGCCACGGTCACGGCCAACGGCCAATTGAGCACGGTCGACGGCTTTGGCCGTATCGTCCTGCGCGCCAACACCGACGGCTCCAAGGTGCTGCTGCGCGACGTCGCCCGCATCGAGGTCGGCGCCGACAACTACCAGTTCGGCGCCCGCCTGAACGGCAAGCCCACGGCGGCTTTCGCCATCGTGCTGTCGCCCAACGCCAACGCGCTGGCCACCGCGCAAGGCGTGCGCAACCAGATGCAGGAACTGTCCAAGTACTTCCCGGGCAACATCCAGTATTCGGTGCCGTACGACACCGCGCCCTACGTCAAGGTCTCCATCGAGCAGGTGCTCCATACCCTGGCCGAAGCCATGGTGCTGGTGTTCCTGGTCATGTACCTGTTCCTGCAGAACGTGCGCTACACGCTGATCCCGGCGCTCGTGGTCCCGGTGGCCATGCTGGGGGCGTTCGCCGTGATGCTGGCGCTGGGCTTCTCGATCAACGTGCTGACCATGTTCGCGATGGTGCTTGCCATCGGGATTCTCGTGGACGACGCCATCGTGGTCGTCGAAAACGTCGAGCGGATCATGGCGACCGAGGGCCTGCCGCCCAAAGAGGCCACCAAAAAAGCCATGCCGCAGATCAGCGGCGCCATCATCGGGATCACGCTGGTGCTGGTGACCGTGTTCCTGCCGCTGGCCTTCATGAGCGGGTCGGTGGGCGTGATCTACCGCCAGTTCTCGGTGGCAATGGCTGTGTCCATCTTCTTTTCGGCGCTCTTGGCGCTGACCTTCACGCCGGCGCTGTGCGCCACGATCCTCAAGCCGGTGGCCAAGGGCCACCACGAGGACAAGAAGGGCTTTTTCGGCTGGTTCAACCGCAAGTTCGACGCCACCACGCACGGCTACCAGAACTGGGTGTCGCGCATCCTGCACAAGGGCGGCCGGATGATGTTGGCGTTCCTGGTGCTGGTCCTGCTTTTGGGCTGGCTTTACCTGCGCCTGCCGTCGTCGTTCCTGCCCGAGGAAGACCAGGGCTACGTGGTCAGCAACATCGAGCTGCCCACCGGCGCCAGCGCCAACCGTACCGTCGAGGTCATCGAGCAGGTCGAAAAATACTTCCAGGGCATTCCCGCCGTCGAGAACATCATTGCCGTGCAGGGCTACAGCTTCAACGGCAACGGTCTGAATGCGGCCATCGCCTTCACGACGCTCAAGGACTTCAAGGACCGCAAGGAACGGCAGGATTCGGCGGGCGCCATCGCCTTTACAGCCTTCGAAAAGCAGCTCATGGGCATCCATGACGCGCAGGTCTTCACGCTGGTGCCGCCGGCCATCTCGTCGCTGGGCAACGCCACCGGTTTCGACTTGCGCCTGCAGGATCGCGGCGCCGCCGGCACCGAGGCCTTGGCGGCTGCCACCGCGCAACTGATGGGCGAGGCCATGAAGAGCCCCGTGCTGTCGCAAGTCCGTATCACGGGCCTGTCGGCGGGCACGCAGCTCAGCCTGAACATCGACCGCGACAAGGCGGCCGCGCTGGGCGTGGACTTCAACGAAGCCGCATCGCTCATCTCGACCGCGGTCGGCTCGGCGTACCTGAGCAAGTTCCCCAACCTGGGCCGGATGCAGAACATCTGGGTCCAGGCCGATGCGCCGTACCGCATGCAATTGTCCGACGTGCTCAAGCTGAACGCCCGCAACGCGCAGGGCGGCATGGTGCCGCTGTCCACGTTCGTCACGGGCGAATGGGTGCAGGGACCGGTGCAGGTCGTGCGCTACAACAGCTACGAGTCGATGCGTATCGGCGGCAGCTCGGCGCCGGGCTACTCCACCGGCGAGGCCATGGAAGAAATGCAGCGGCTGGTCGCTCAGCTGCCGCAAGGCTTCGGCTACGAGTGGACGGGGTTGTCGTACCAGGAATTGCAGGCCGGCAACCAGGCCCCCATCCTGATGGGCCTGTCGCTCCTCGTCGTGTTCCTGGTGCTTGCCGCGCTGTATGAAAGCTGGGCCATCCCCATCTCCGTCATGCTGGTGGTGCCTCTGGGCATGCTGGGCGCGGTGGCGCTGGTCAGTGCGCTGGGCATGTCCAACGACGTGTACTTCCAGGTCGGCATGGTGACCGTGATCGGGCTGGCGGCCAAGAACGCCATTCTTATCGTGGAATTCGCCAAGGACCAGTACGCGCGCGGCATGGGCCTGTACGAGGCCGCGGTGGAGGCCGCGCGATTGCGCTTCCGGCCCATCCTGATGACGTCGCTGGCGTTCATCCTGGGCGTGATTCCGCTGGCGCTGGCCACCGGCGCGGGCGCGGCCAGCCAGCGCGCGGTGGGCCTGGGCGTGCTGGGCGGCATGCTGGCCGCCACGCCGTTCGCCGTGATCTTCGTTCCGACATTCTTCGTGGTGGTGCTGGGCCTGTTCAAGACCCGCCCGCGTCTGCTCGGCGCCGAACTGCGCGCCTTCGAGCAGGAGCAGGCCGAAAAGAAGGCGGCGGCCGAAAAGGGCGCTGACCCGGCGACGCCGCAGACCGCACAACCCACTGGTGGCCAGGAGGGCAAGGAATGAAAGCCCTGATGTTCAGACAGACCGCCTTGTCCGCCTTTGTGGCGGTGGCGTTGGCCGGCTGCTCGCTGGCGCCCGATTACAAGCGTCCCGACGCGCCGGTCAGCCCGGCGTGGCCGGATCAGCCCAAGGTGCAATACGGCGCGTACTCGCGCGCCACCACGCTGGGCTCGCAGCCCGCCGCCGACGTCGTGCCGCAGGCCGGCACACCCGCGGCGGACCTGGGCTGGCGCGAATTCTTCCGCGATCCCCGCCTGCAGGCCCTCATCGAGCTTGCGTTGGTCAACAACCGCGACCTGCGCGTCGCGGTCCAGCGCGTCGAAGAGGCCCGGGCGCAATACGGCATCCAGCGCGGCGCGCAGTGGCCCAGCATCGGCGCCGGCATCCAGGGCCAGCGCCAGCACCTGCCGGCCAACATGCGGGCCGGCGGTCCGGATTCCAGCTCGATCAGCAGCTCCTACCAGGCCGGCATCGGCCTGACCACGTTCGAAATCGACCTGTTCGGCCGCCTGCGCAACCTGTCCGAAGCCGCGTACCAGCAGTATCTGTCGACCGAGCAGGCGCAAAAGACCGTTCACATCACCTTGGTGGGTTCGGTCGCGCAGTCGTATTTCAACCTGCGCGCCGCTGAAGTCCAGCTGGACCTGACGCAGCGCACGCTGGCCTCGCGTCAGGAATCGTATGACCTGGTCAAGCGCCGCTTCGACGGCGGCGTGGCCTCCGAACTGGACCTGAACCAGTCCAAGTCGCTGCTGGACACGGCCTCTGCCGACCTGGCGCAACTGGCCCGTGCCCGCGCGCAGGCCATGAACGCGCTGGTGCTGGTGGTGGGCACGCCGCTGCCCGACACGCTGCCCCCGCCGGCCACGTTCGGCCGCGACCAGGTGCTGGCCGCGGTGCCGTCGGGCCTGCCGTCCGACCTGCTGGAGCGCCGGCCCGACATCGCCGCCGCCGAAAACCAGCTGCTGTCCGCCAACGCCAACATCGGCGCGGCGCGTGCGGCGTTCTTCCCGACCATCTCGCTGACTGGCCTCTTGGGCGTGGCCAGCCCGTCGCTGGGGGATCTGTTCAAGGGCGGGCAGGGGTATTGGAGCTTCTCGCCGTCGATCACGACCCCGTTGTTTGCGGGCGGCAGCATCCGCGAAGGACTGAACCTGGCCAAGGCGCGCGACAATATCGCCGTGGCGCAGTACGAGCAGACCATCCAGCAGGCGTTCCGCGAAGTCTCGGATGCGCTGGCGGGTGAGGCCACCTACGGGGCGCAGCTCGATGCCCAGCGCGCGCTGCAGGATTCGTCGGCGCGGACGCTGGAGTTGTCGAATTTGCGTTATACCAACGGTATCGACAGCTACCTGCAGGTGCAGACCGCGCAGGTGGACTTTTTCAACGCCCAGCTCGCATTGGTGCAAACCGGCCTGGCCGCGCTGATCAACCGCGTGGAGCTGTACAAGGCGCTGGGCGGCGGCTGGGAAGAAACAACGAAAGTGCAATGATAGAACTTGGTGTAAATATCGATCACGTCGCCACGCTGCGGCAGCAGCGCCACACGGCGTACCCCGACCCGATCGCCGCGGCGCTGCGCGCCGAGGACGCCGGCGCCGACCTGATCACGCTGCATCTGCGCGAAGACCGGCGGCACATCCAGGATGCCGACGTCTACGCGATCCGCCCGCAGTTGCGCACCCGCATGAACCTGGAATGCGCGGTCACGCCGGAAATGCTTGAGATCGCCTGCGCGGTCAAGCCCAGCGACGTGTGCCTGGTGCCCGAAAAGCGCACCGAGCTCACGACGGAAGGCGGGCTGGAAGTGGCCGGCGCGATGGGCCCGGTGTCCGACGCCGTGGCCCTGCTGACCGAAGCCGGCATTCGCGTCTCGCTCTTCATCGATCCGGACCCTGTTCAGATCGCCGCCGCCGCCAAGGCCGGCGCGCCCGTGATCGAACTGCACACCGGCGCCTATGCCGAGGCCGAGGGCGAGGCCGCCCACGCCGAACTGCAGCGCATCCGCCTGGCCGTGACCGAAGGGCTGCGCCACGGGCTGCGCGTGAACGCGGGACATGGCCTGCATTACGGCAACGTCAAGCCGGTGGCCGCGCTGGACGGCATTTCCGAACTCAACATCGGCCACGCCATCGTGGCGCAGGCGATCTTCGACGGCTGGGAAAAAGCCGTGCGCGACATGAAGGCGCTGATGGTGCAGGCGCGGTTGCACGCGCTGCGCGGGCTTTGAACGCGGGCCGATGACGCGTTTTGACCGCTAGCCAGGCGATGCCGATGTCCGACTCTTCTTCCGCCACGCCCGCCGGCGCCATTGCCGGCATCGGCATGGACCTCCTGCGCATCGACCGGATCGAGCGCGCGCTGGCGCGCCACGGCGACCGGTTCGCCGAAAAGATCCTGGGACCCGAAGAACTCCTCAAATTCCATGCCCGCCGCGCGCGCGACCCGGTCCGCGGGCTGCGATTCCTTGCCACGCGCTTTGCGGCCAAGGAAGCCTTTTCCAAGGCGATCGGCCTGGGCATGCGCATGCCGATGACGTGGCGGCGCGTGCAGACGCTGAATGCGCCGGGCGGCCGCCCGGTGCTGGTGATCGCGCCCGAATTGCAGGCCTGGTATGCCGAACGGTTCGGCGCGGCCCACGTTTCCATTACCGATGAATCCGACATGGCCGCCGCGTACGTGGTGGTCGAGCGCAAGCCCTGAGCCCGGGATGTTTCCCGCCGGCTTGCCGCACATCTACAAGGACACCTCCATGGCCAAAAAGAAATCCAAGGCGGACCTGCCCCCCGGCCCCGTGATGGTCGATGTGGCGGGATACACGCTTACGAAGGCGGAAAAGAAGCGCCTGCGCCACCCGCTGGTGGGCGGCGTCATCCTCTTTGCCCGCAACTTCGAGAACCGCGCCCAGCTCACCGCGCTGACGCGCCAGATCCACAAGGCGCGCAAGGAGCCGCTGCTGATCCTGGTGGACCACGAAGGCGGCCGTGTGCAGCGGTTCCGCGAAGACGGCTTCACGCCGTTGCCTCCGATGCGCGCGCTGGGCCAGTTGTGGGATCAGGATCCGCTGCAGGCGATGCGCCTGGCCACCGAGGCCGGGTATGTCCTGGCGGCCGAACTGCGCGCCTGCGGCGTGGACATGAGCTTCACGCCGGTGCTGGACCTGGATTACGGCGTCAGCAAGGTCATCGGCAACCGCGCCTTCCACGCCGATCCCCGCGTCGTGACCATGCTGTCGCGCGCGCTGGTGCAAGGCCTGGCGTTGGCCGGCATGTCGGCCTGCGGCAAGCATTTCCCGGGCCACGGTTACGTCGAGGCCGACTCGCACCACGAGATCCCCGTCGATCCGCGCACGCTGGACGAGATCATGAAGGACGACGCCGCGCCCTACGCGTGGCTGGGCGATGCGGTCCTGCCGTCCGTCATGCCCGCGCACGTGATCTATCCCAAGGTGGACAAGCACCCGGCGGGATTTTCCAAGCGCTGGGTGCAGGACATCCTGCGCAAGCGCCTGGGCTACGATGGCGTGGTGTTCTCGGACGACCTGACCATGGAAGGCGCCGCGGTCGCGGGCGACATCCTGGACCGGGCCAACGCCGCGCTGCGCGCCGGTTGCGATATGGTGCTGGTGTGCAACCGCCCGGACCTGGCCGACGACCTGCTGTCGCGCCTTGAGTTCGACCATGCGCCCGAGTCCGTTGCGCGCATCCGGCGCCTGATGCCGCGTTTCGATGCGCCCGATTGGGATACCTTGCAGGCCGAAAGCCGTTACCAGAATGCCCGACGACTTCAATCTCAAATCGTTCCTGTCTGACCTGCCGCATCTGCCGGGTGTCTACCGGCACCTGGATGCGGCCGGCGAGGTCATGTATGTCGGCAAGGCGCGCGACCTGAAGAAGCGCGTCTCGTCGTATTTCCAGAAGACGCTGTCCAGCCCGCGCATCGCGCAGATGGTGGCCAAGGTGGCGCGGCTGGAAGTCACGGTGACGCGCTCCGAGGCCGAAGCGCTGATCCTGGAAAACAACCTCATCAAGAGCCTGAAGCCGCGCTACAACATCCTGTTTCGCGACGACAAGTCCTATCCGTACCTGCACATCACGGGGCATGACTGGCCCCGCATCGCGTACTACCGCGGCGCTACCAACAAGCGCGGCCAGTTCTTCGGCCCGTTTCCCAATGCCTGGGCCGTGCGCGAAACCATCCAGATCCTGCAAAAGGTCTTTCGCCTGCGCACGTGCGAAGACAGCGTGTTCGCCAACCGCTCGCGCCCCTGTCTGCTGCATCAGATCGGGCGCTGCTCGGCGCCTTGCGTGGGCGCCATCGAAGCGGCCGAATACGACCGCGACGTGCATCGCGCCGTCCGCTTTCTGAACGGCGAGGCCAAGGACGTCATGGGCGAGATCGAGGCCCGCATGCAGCAGGCCTCCATGGAGTTGCGCTTCGAAGAAGCCGCGGCGCTGCGCGACCAGATGGGATCGCTGGCGCGCGTGCTGCACCAGCAGACCATGGAAAACGTCAGCGGCGAAGACACCGACATCATTGCGGTGGCCATTGCCGGCGGCAAGGTCTGCGTGAATCTGGCGATGGTGCGCGGCGGCCGCCATCTGGGCGACAAGCCGTTCTTTCCTTCGCACGCCGAAGGCGAGGCCGCGCCGCAGGTGCTGGAAGCCTTCGTGGCCCAGCATTACACCGAGAACGCGATGCCGCCGATCCTGGTGTGTTCGCACACCTTGCCCGATCCCGAGCTGATCGCGCTGCTGGTCGAGCAGTCGGGCGGCCGGCCGACGCGGGTGCTGTCGCGGCCGCAGGGCACGCGCCGGTCGTGGCTGGAGCAAGCGGCAAAGAACGCCGAAATGGCGCTTGCCCGCGCGCTGACCGAATCCGGCGCCCGGGCGGCCCGCACGCTGGCGCTGGCTGAAGCGCTGGACCTGGACACCGACGAAGCCGCGCTTGACGCGCTGCGCATCGAGTGTTTCGACATCAGCCACACCGCTGGCGAAGCCACCCAGGCTTCCTGTGTGGTGTTCGAGCACCACGACATGCAGCCTTCGCTGTACCGCCGCTACAACATCGCCGGCATCACGCCCGGCGACGACTACGCGGCCATGCGCCAGGTCCTGACCCGGCGTTTTGCCAAGGTGGCCGACGGCGACGCGCAGATGCCCGGCCTTGTCCTCATCGACGGCGGCAAGGGCCAGGTCGAGGTCGCGCGCAAGGTCTTCGCGGAACTGGGGCTGGACATCCAGACGCTGGTGGGCGTGGCCAAGGGGGAAGGGCGCAAGGTCGGCCTGGAAACCCTGGTCTTCGCCGACGGCCGTCCGCCGGTCGCCCTGGGCGGCGAATCCGCCGCGCTGATGCTGATCGCCCAGGTGCGCGACGAGGCCCACCGCTTCGCCATCACCGGCATGCGCGCCCGCCGCGCCAAGACACGCAACGTCTCGCGCCTGGAAGAAATCGAAGGCGTGGGCGCCCGCCGCCGCCAGCGCCTCCTGGCCCGCTTCGGCGGCTTCTCCGGCGTTGCCCGCGCCAGCATCGAGGACCTGGCCTCGGTAGACGGCATCTCGCAAGACTTGGCAATCCGCATCTACGAGGCGCTGCGCTGACACCCTGGAATCGCCCAGATGTCACGAACTTGTGTCACCCTCGCCGCCGACCACCGATATGCCAAACCCCAAATTTCAACCACTCCACCCGACGAGCAATCCGGGCCGCGCGGATCCGGCTCCGCCGGTCCGCAGAGGCGCCCCCTTGAGGGGGAAGCGCCAAAGGCGCTTCGGGGGTGGGCTCTAGCTGTTAGGATACGGACACTATGCCAATTAACGTTCCCATTATTCTGACGTGGCTGCGTATCGCCATGATTCCGCTGGTGGTCGGGCTGTTCTATCTGCCCGAAAGCTGGATGTCTGTTCCCACGCGCGATACGCTGGCGGCATGGGCCTTCATCATCGCCGCGCTGACCGACTGGTTCGACGGCTGGCTCGCCCGGCGCTGGAACCAGACATCGGCATTTGGCGCATTTCTGGACCCGGTGGCCGACAAGCTCATGGTCTGCGCCGCGCTCATCGTGCTGCTTGACCTGAGCCGGGTCGACGCCTTCATCTCGCTCATCATCATCGGCCGTGAAATCACGATTTCCGCGCTGCGCGAATGGATGGCCAAGATCGGCGCCAGCGCCAGCGTGGCCGTGCACCGGCTGGGCAAGTTCAAGACGGCGGCGCAGATGATCGCCATTCCGTGCCTGCTGTATAACCAGACAATCTACGGCGTCAGCACCAAGCTGCTGGGCGACGTGCTGATCATCGTGGCCGCGGTGCTGACGGTGTGGTCGATGCTGTACTACCTGCAACGCGCCTGGCCCGCGATCCGCGAAAAAGCCATGTAGTATCGATTTTCCGGGCCGGCTGAATAAGCCGGCCCGGCGCAGTTGCAGACCCTGCAGTCGCAAAAAAATTAGGCCCGGGCAAGTACCCGCGCGCCGCCGGAGACAACCCGCGAACCGCCACGGGCGGAACGCATCCTGCCGCCTTCGCGGCCTTGTGCAATGAACACCGCTACCGCCGCCACCCCCTTGCTCTCGGACGCCGACGTACGCCGGCGCGACTGGAAAATCATCCTGCTCATCGGCGTCGCGCACGCGTCGTCCCACTTCTTCCAGCTTGTGCTGCCGTCGCTGTACGGCGCGCTGGGCCTTCAGTTCGGGCTGGACTTCGCGCGGCTGGGCCTGCTGGTATCGACGTTCTATGTGGTTTCCGGCATCGGCCAGGCGTCCTCGGGTTTCGTGGTGGACCGCATCGGCGCGCGCCCCGTGCTCTGGTTCGGGCTGGGCTGCTTCGTGCTGTCGGGCGTGCTGATCGGGTCGGCCACCGGCTACGTCATGCTGATGGCCGCCGCCGTCGTCGGCGGCATCGGCAATTCGGTGTTCCATCCGGCGGATTACTCCCTCATCAACCACCGGGTCACCGCCCCGCGGCTCGGCCATGCGTTCTCGACGCACGGCCTGACTGGCAACCTCGGGTGGGCGCTCACGCCCGTGTTCATCACCACCATCACGCTGCTGGCCAACTGGCGCGTGGCAGCCTATAGCGCCGCCGGCCTCGTGGCGCTGGTGCTGCTGCTGACGGTACTGGGACGCGACCTGCTGGGTGGCCCGTCGCCCGTCGAGGCCGGCGGCGACGCCAAGGATGCCGCCAGCGCGCCCAAGCCCGCCGCCAAACCGCAAGAGGGCGTTCTGGCCACGCTGTCCGCGCTCTTGTCCAAGCCCGCGCTGTGGGGCGCTTTCCTCTTCTTTGCCTGCACTTCCATCGCGCTTTCGTCGGTGCAGAATTACACGATTCCCTTGCTGGGCCAGCTTTACGACCTGTCCAAGGTCACGGCCAGTTCCGCGCTGTCCGGGTACATGGTCGCCTCGGCGGTGGGCATGGCGGCCGGCGGCTTCCTGGTGTCGGCCAACCCGCGCACCGAGCGCACCGTCATGGTGGCGCTGATCCTGGCCGGCCTGACGCTGGTCGTGCTGGCGCTGGGGCTGGTGCCCGCAGTGCTGGCCGCGCCCGTCGTGGGCCTGGCGGGCTTCTGCTCGGGCGTGGCGGCACCGTCGCGCGACATGCTGATCCGCCGCGTGACGCCCAAGGGCTCGACGGGCTCGGTCTACGGCCTGGTGTATTCGGGCATGGACGTGGGCTCGGCGCTGGGGCCGCTCGCCTTCGGCCTGCTCCTGGACGCCGGCCTGCGGCAAGGTCCGTGGGTGGGCGCGGGTGTGGCGTTCGCCGTGGCCGCTTTCCTGGCGCAGTGGATCGCGGTGCAGGCGCGCCGCGCCGAACCGCCCGCAGCGGCGGCAGCAGCGCGGCCGTAATGCCGTGAGACCTCGGGCGCCGTAACCGCATGGCGCCCCAACCCCTTTGATCGCCCCGCACGGCGCCAGCGCTGCCTTGCGCGCCATCAAGCACGACATTGCCGCGTGCGCCCCGGCCGGCGCCGCTTGATGCCTCGCAAGGCCAGGGCATGGCTTCCCCGATGTAATAACCATGTGGTTGAACTGGTTATTCACAGGAGAAGCAAATGAGAAAGACAAGTACGCTGCTGGCCGTGGGACTCGTACTGGGACTGTGGGCAAATCAGGCGTGGAGCGCGTCGCAGGAACCCATCCAGCCGATCGAGCCCGCCGTCATCAAGGAACCCGCCAAGGTCGAACTGGGCAAGAAGCTCTTCTTCGATCCGCGTCTGTCCCGCTCCGGCGCGATCTCCTGTAATTCCTGCCACAACCTCGCCATGGGCGGGTCCGACAACCTGAAGGCCTCCATCGGCCACAAATGGCAGCAGGGCGGCATCAATTCGCCGACCGTGCTCAATTCCAGCTTGAACATCGCCCAGTTCTGGGATGGCCGCGCCAAGGACCTGCGCGAACAGGCGGGCGGCCCGATCGAGAACCCCATGGAAATGGCGTCCACCCACGAGCTTGCGGTGCAGGTGCTCAATTCCATTCAGGGCTACCGCGCCGAATTCAAGCAGGTCTTCGGCAAGGACACGATCACCATCGACGAGGTGACCAGCGCGCTGGCCGCGTTTGAAGAAACCCTGGTCACGCCGAATTCGCGTTTCGACCAGTGGCTCAAGGGCGACAAGAAAGCGCTGACCGTCCGGGAACTGGCCGGGTACGACCTTTTCAAGAACAGCGGCTGCGTCGCTTGCCACAACGGCGTGGCGGTGGGCGGCAACTCATTCCAGAAGATGGGGCTGGTCACCCCCTATATCACCGAGAACAAGGCCGAAGGCCGGGCCGCGGTCACGGGCAAGGACGCGGACCGCTTCAATTTCAAGGTGCCGACGCTGCGCAACGTGGCGCTGACCTACCCATACTTTCACGACGGCGAAGCGGCCACGCTGACGCAGGCCGTCGACGTCATGGGCCGCCTGCAACTGGGCCGCACGTTTACGCCCGATGAAAACGGCCAGATCGTGGCGTTCCTGAAGACGCTGACGGGCGACCAGCCGGTCATCCGGTACCCGGTGCTGCCGCCGTCCGAAGACGACACGCCGCGGCCAGAGCCGTTCGTGAAGTGAACGCAGATCGGTAATTGCTGAACAGCAAAAACAAAACGGCCGCCCTGGGGCGGCCGTTCTTCGTGGCAGGCGCGTTACTGGCGGACGGTTCGCCTATCGGCGGGCGGCGCCGCCTCGAAGTTGCTGCGCCAGGGGTTGATGTCCAGTCCGCCGCGGCGCGTGTAGCGCGCATACACCGTCAAGTGCTCCGGGCCGCAAGCCTGCATGATGTCGCTGAAGATGCGCTCGACGCAGTGCTCGTGGAATTCGGCGTGTTGGCGGAACGACACCACATAGCGCAGCAGCGACTCGCGATCGATCGGCTTGCCGCGGTAGCGGATCTGCACCGTGGCCCAATCGGGCTGGCCGGTCACGGGGCAGTTCGACTTCAAGAGGCGCGACGCCAGCGTTTCCTCGACCACGTCGCCCGGCCGCGTGCGCAGCAGCTCGGGGGCGGGCTCATAGGTGTCGATCTCGATATCCAGCTTGTCGATGTAGATGCCGTCCAGCTCGCCCATCTGCAGCTCGGAAAAGCGCTGCGGCAAGAAGAAGTCCAGGCCCACCGGCGCGCCCGCGGCGGCGCTCAGGTCGCGTTCCAGCCGGCCGCGCAGGGCCGCCGAATTGACCAGGCGGGTCTGGTTGAACGAGTTCAGGTACAGCTTGAACGACTTGGATTCGATGATGTTGGGGCTGTCGGCCGGCACCGAGAACGTCGCCATCGCCACCCGCGGCTTGCCCTTGGCGTCCAGCCACGACAGCTCGTAGGCGTTCCACAGGTCCACCCCGGTGAAGGGCAGGTTGCCGTCATTCAGATTGAGCGCCGCGCGGTTGTGCGAGCGCGCAATGGGGAACAGCAGCGAGGGATCGTATTGCGAGGCGTAGGCCACGCTCTGCCCGAGAGGGCCGTGAGACAGGGTCATAGCAGGAATTCAAAAACGGGATGACGGCATTGTAGGCGCTGGAAGGGGCCCGATTTTCCACAACGTGAAATGTAACTCTCGGCATGTGAAAGCCCGTGTTGCGCAGCAGCGGGGTGGCATTTCATAAACGACAATCGCATTTCATTATACAAAATCGTGTTCATAACTCATTGATTTAAATAGCTAACATTTTTCGTCTTGTATAAGACCTGCCTTCACATTGCTCCGCAGCACAGGCATAGACTTTCTCCAACGATTCACGCAATGCACGACGCGAATCCTTTGAAGTTCTCTCACTACTGACCAGGAGCATCACCATGAGCAATCGCGAAACCGAAATCCGCAACCTGCAGAAAGATTGGGCCGAAAACAGCCGGTGGCAGGGCATCAAGCGCGACTACAGCGCCGAAGACGTCATCCGCCTGCGCGGCTCGATCAGCGTCGAACACACGCTTGCAAGCCGCGGCGCGACGCGCCTCTGGGAACTCCTGCACAGCGAGCCGTTCGTCAATTCGCTGGGCGCCCTGACCGGCAACCAGGCCATGCAGCAGGTCAAGGCCGGCCTGAAGGCCATCTATCTGTCGGGCTGGCAGGTCGCCGGTGACGCCAACCTGGCCGGCGAAATGTATCCCGACCAGTCGCTCTATCCCGCCAACTCCGTGCCGCAGGTGGTTCGCCGCATCAACAATTCGTTGACGCGCTGCGACCAGATCCAGTGGATGGAAGGCAAGAACCCCGGCGATGAAGGCTACATCGACTTCTTCGCGCCCATCGTGGCGGACGCCGAAGCCGGTTTCGGCGGCGTGCTCAACGCCTATGAACTGATGAAGGCCATGATCGAGGCGGGCGCGTCGGGCGTCCACTTCGAAGACCAGCTCGCTTCCGTGAAGAAGTGCGGCCACATGGGCGGCAAGGTGTTGGTGCCCACCCGCGAGGCGGTGTCCAAGCTGGTGTCGGCCCGCCTGGCCGCCGACACGATGGGCACGCCGACGTTGCTGCTGGCCCGCACCGATGCCGACGCCGCCGACCTGGTCACCAGCGACGTCGATGAAAACGATCGTCCGTTCATCACCGGCGAGCGCACGGTGGAAGGCTTCTTCCGCACCCGCGCCGGCATCGACCAAGCCATTTCCCGCGGCCTGGCCTACGCGCCGTACGCCGACCTGATCTGGTGCGAAACGTCCACGCCCAACCTGGAATACGCCCGCAAGTTCGCGGACGCCATCCATCGCCAATTCCCGGGCAAGCTGCTGGCCTACAACTGCTCGCCGTCGTTCAACTGGAAGAAGAACCTGGACGACGGCACCATCGCCAAGTTCCAGCGCGAGCTGGGCGCCATGGGCTACAAGTTCCAGTTCATCACGCTGGCCGGCTTCCACGCGCTGAACTACGGCATGTTCGAGCTGGCCCACGGCTACGCCCGCCGCCAGATGAGCGCGTTCGTGGAACTGCAGCAGAAGGAATTTGCCGCCGCCGCAATGGGCTTCACCGCCGTGAAGCACCAGCGCGAAGTGGGCACCGGTTACTTCGACGCCGTGACCCAGACGATCGAGGGCGGCAAGTCGTCCACGACCGCGCTGACCGGCTCGACCGAAGAGGCGCAGTTCGAACACGGCAAGGCGCAGAAGGCTGCGTAAGCCGGCAGCGCCCGGCCTGTCCCGCGGGACGCCGGGCGCCGCATGCAGGTGTGTAGTCGCAGGTGCTGTTGTAGGGTGGATTCAAGGGTGCCTGCGGGCACCCTCTTTTTTTGTTTCGCGATGGCGCCATTCCCGCAGTACGCTGGACGGTGCGAAGGCCGAGGCGCCGGAACGGTCTTCTCCTTTTTTTCGTCAGGAGCCATCCATGAACGCGTCCACGCAATCCATCATTCGTGAAACCGCGGAGGCATCCGCCCAAGGCCGCATCCACTTCGGCCAAGTCATCAGTCAACTGGCGGGCGCAGGGGTCGAATCCTATGTGGTCGACTACCGGTCCCGCCGCACCGCCTACTACCTGCCTGATGACCAGACGCTGGACATCCCGCTGGATGTGCCGGATGTCGCCATTGCCAATGACTTTGATCGGGCCGCGCTGCAAGCCGCGATTCGCGGCGCGCAGCGGGGCGAGGTGATGTACCCCGAATTCAAGCGCCTGAGTTGCGCGGCGGGCTGCGTGGGCTACGCGGTGTGGATCGCGGGCCGGCACGTCACGTATTTCGGCCGCCTCGGTGATGCCCACGACGAGAAGTTTCCCGACTGAACCCAGAAGGCCATCGGGGAAGCGGACTTACGCGGCAGCGCGCGTTTCCTTCAGCGACGCCATGTCGATCACGAAGCGATACTTCACATCGTTCTTCACCAGCCGCTCATAGGCTTCGTTCACGGCCTGGATCGGCACGATTTCCACGTCGCTGACGATGTTGTGCTCGGCGCAGAAATCCATCATTTCCTGCGTCTCCTGCATCCCGCCGATCGCCGAGCCGGCCAGCGACTTGCGGCCCATGATGAGGTTGGCGCCGGGGATCGGATCCAGCGGCGTCAGCGCGCCCACCAGCGCCATGGTGCCGTCAAGCGCCAGCAGGGCCATGTAGGGATTGACGTCGTGGCTGACGGGAACCGTGTTCAGCAGGAAGTCGAACGTGCCGGCGTGCGCCGCCATGGCGTCGGCATCGCGCGAGACCAGCACCTCGTCCGCGCCCAGGCGCTTGGCATCGCGGGCCTTGTCGGCCGAAGTCGTGATCATCACCACATGCGCGCCCATTGCATGCGCAAACTTCACGCCCATGTGGCCCAGGCCACCCAGCCCGATGACGCCGACCTTCTTGCCCGGCCCCACCTTCCAGTGGCGCAGCGGAGAATAAGTGGTGATGCCGGCGCACAGCAGCGGCGCGACGGCCTTGAGGTCGAGCTTGTCGGACACCTTCACGACGAAGTGCTCGGTCACCACGATGCGATCGGAGTAGCCGCCGAACGTCAGCTGGTCGCTGCCGCGCTCCCTGTCGTTGTAGGTGAGCGTGGCGTTCTCTTCGCAATATTGTTCGAGGTTCAGACGGCACGCCTTGCAATGGCGGCACGAGTCCACCATGCAGCCCACGCCGGCGTAGTCGCCGACCTTGAATCGCGTCACGTTCTTGCCCACTTGCGCGACGCGGCCAATGATTTCGTGGCCGGGCACCATCGGGTACATGGAATTGCCCCAGTCGCCGCGCGCCTGGTGCAGGTCGGAGTGGCAGATGCCGCTGTACAGGATGTCGATCAGCACGTCATCGTCGCCCGGTTCACGGCGGGTGAAGCTGAAGGGAACCAGCGGAGTGTCGGCGCTGTGCGCGGCGTAGCCTCGGGCTTGGATCATGACGGCCTCTTGGGATGTTTATTGAGCAGGCGTTCACAATAAGCCCGCCGACAACCCACTTCAAGCTAGAATTTCGGCATGATTTATTGAATAAATTTGCATAATCATGTCGCTCGACAACTTATCCCATCTTGCCGCGTTCTCGGCGGTTGCCCGTCTGGGCAGCTTCCGCAAGGCGGGCGAAGAGCTCAGTCTGTCGACCTCGGCGGTCAGCTACGCCATCCGCAACCTGGAAGAGCGGCTTCGCGTGAACCTGTTCAACCGCACCACGCGCAGCGTGGCCCTGACCGAAGCCGGCCACCGCCTGGCCGAGCGCCTGCAGCCGGTGCTGCATGGCCTGGGCGACGCACTGGACGAAATGAACCACTTTCGCGGTTCCGCTGCCGGCACGCTGCGCATCAACACGTCGCGCGCCGCCTCGTACCTGTTGCTGATGCCCATGGCGGCCCGTTTTCTGGCTGCTTATCCGGACATCCGCCTGGAAATAGGGGAAGACGACAGTTTTGTGGACATCGTGAAATCCGGCTTCGACGCGGGCGTGCGTTTGCTTGAAGCCGTGCCCGAGGACATGGTCGCGGTTCCCATCGGCCCGCCGCTGCGCGCGGTGGTGGTGGTATCGCCCGGCTATCTGCAGGGGCGCGAGGCGCCCCGGACGCCGGCCGACCTGCTGCGGCACGACTGCGTGCGCTACCGGTTTCCCAGCGGCCGCTATTTCAAATGGGAGTTCGAGAAGGACGGCGAAAAGGTGGAAATCGACGTGCCGGGCCGCATTGCGCTGAGCGACGTGCATGCCGAAGTGCGCGCGGCCTGCGATGGCATCGGTATTGGCTACGTTCCCGAAAGCTACGTGGCGGACCTGCTTGCATCGGGCAGGCTGGTGCGGTTGCTGGAGGATTGGTGTCCCGTGGTTCCGGGTTTCATGCTGTATTACCCCCGGCAGCGCCGCGTCTCATCGGCGCTGCGGGCGTTTATCGACATGGCCCGGCAGTGATGCCGGGCCCGCCGGGCTGGCGTCTGGGCTAGTCCGCTTCGGTTTCGGCGTCATACAGCGCCGCCAGGCATTCGGCCAGCGGCGCGATGCCCTGGGCCAATGCATCGACGGCCGCGGCGTCCACGCGCGGCAGCGGCGGGATCTCCGCCAGCACGCGCACGCCGCCAAAGCGCTCGATGGCTTCCTTGTTGCCCGCGGACGGCGGGCCGCTCATGACCACGCCCAGCACGGGGATGCCGCGCCGCTGCAACGCCTTCAGGCTCAGCAAGGTGTGGTTGATGGTGCCCAGTCCGCTGCGCGCCGCCAGCACCACCGGCATGTCCAGGCGCGCGATCAGGTCGATCATCATGTGCGTGTCGTCGATCGGCACATACAGGCCGCCCGCGCCTTCCACAATCAGCGGTGCCCGCGTTGCGGGCGGCACGATGGTGGTGGCGTCGACAATCGTGTCCTCCAGCGTGGCGGCCGCCCACGGCGACAGCGGCGCCTGCAGCACGTAGGCAGGCAGGTGCAGGCGCTCGGGCGGCAACCGCGCCAAGTGGGCGACGGTGTCGGTGTCGCCGGGCTCTTCGGCCACGCCCGTCTGCACCGGCTTCCAGTAATCGGCATTCCAGGCACGGGCCAGGATGGCCGACACCAGGGTTTTGCCGATGCCGGTATCGGTGCCCGTCACAAAAACGCCATTAGGCCGCTGCATGGTCTTTCTCCACATACCGAACGCCAGGTGATACGTCACCGTGGCGCCTTGTTCGTCAAACGCGGCCAGCACCCGGCGCAGTTGCGCCGCGCCCAGCGGCGGGCGGCCAGGTGCGGGGGTGGTCGCGCCGATGCCCTTCAGGCCGCGCAGAAAATGCAGGCCGTCAGGATGATCTTGTATCAGGCGTTCGCCGCGCACGCCACCGGCCATATCGGCCATGGCCGGACGGATGGCGTGGGCGGGCGGATGGGGGGCGGACAGGGGGGGCGGACAGGGGGAAGGACAGGGGGAAGGACAGGGGGAAGGACAGGGGGAAGGACAGGGGGTCGGACAGGGGGACGGACAGGGGGACGGACAGGGGGACGGACAGGGGGGGACGGACAGGGGGGGACGGACAGGGGGGGACGGACAGGGGGCGGCCGGTGCGGCGGCAAATCGCCACGACCGCCTTGATTCAGATCAAGGCGGCCAGGGGCGGGCCTGATTACCATCGCCATCATGCGTGCCAAATCCATTTTCGCCGTCCCGCCCAGCCTGCCCGACGCCGACCGCCAGCAACGCCGCCACGCGCTGGTGCGGCTGTCGCTCGCGTGGCTGGCGATGATGCAGGTCATGATGTTCGCGTGGCCCGGCTATCTGCGCCACGAATCCATGCCCGCCGACGCGCTCGAAACCCTGGATTGGGCCATCGTTCTCATGAACTGGGCCAGCTTCGCGCTGACCGTGCCCGTTGTCCTGTATTCGGCATGGCCCATCTGGCGCCATGCCGGCGCCAACCTGCGGCAGGGGCGCGCCGGCATGGACGTGCCGGTGGCGCTTGGCATCGTCGCCGCCTTCATCCCCAGCGTGCACGCCACCTACACCGGCCGCGGCGAAGTCTATTTCGACTCGGTCACGATGTTCGTGGCGTTCCTGCTCACCGCGCGCTACCTCGAACTGTGCGCCCGCCAATCCTTCGGCGGCGCGGGTGCCGCCGGCCGCCGCCATGCCCGCGTCGAAGACCAGCGCCTGCAATTGGGGGCGCGCGCCGACCGCGTGGCGTCCCGGTTCGTCATGGCGCAGGTTGCGCTGGCGCTGGCCGCCGCTGCCGGCTGGGCCTACATCGATCCCGCCCACAGCATTCCCGTCATGGTGGCGCTGCTGGTCATGAGCTGCCCCTGCGCCATGTCCATGGCGGTGCCCACCGCCATGGCGTCCGCGCACAGCGCGCTGGCGGCGCACCCCGACATGCCCGAGTCCGCGCTGGACGCGCTGCTTGCCGAGGCGCGGCGCAAGGCGCGGCAGAACCTTTACGGCTCGCTCGTCTGGCACCTGCTGATGACGCCGCTGGCGCTGGTTGGCTGGGTCACGCCCTGGCTGGCTGCCATCACCATGCTGTTGTCGTCGCTGGCGGTGGCCTACAACTCGTGGCGCCTGTGCCGCCGCGACTGGTCGGGCGCCCCAGCAGCCGGCAGCGCGCTGGGGACGGCATCATGACCATCCTGTACCTTCTGCTGCCGCTCTCGCTGCTGTTCGTGCTCGCCATCGGCGTGTCGTTGTGGTGGGCCGTTTTCAATGGCCAGTACGACGACACCGACAACGCCGGCACGGCCATCCTGCGCGACGACGACAGCGGCGCCGCCGGCCGCCGCTGACGGTTGCGCGCCCCTTGCCGCAGCCGCCGGCCAGGTCTTTTCACGCCCAGATACCCCTAAGAGCGTTGCGGTTATGCAGCGATGTCCAAGGCGTCGCAACCCGGTTGATCCAAATCAACGCCGACTCCTGTGACTAGTCCCATCATCGAAGCCTGGAAGTTCTTGTTACTTTAGGGGATGGGTGATGAACGATTGCCCCGCAATCGCAAGCAAGTCCGATACCTTCAACTACAAGGTCGTGAGGCAGTTCGCCATCATGACCGTGGTCTGGGGCATTGTCGGCATGGCTGTCGGTGTGTTTCTTGCCGCGCAGCTAATTTGGCCTCAGTTGAATTTCGACACCGCATGGCTCAGCTACGGCCGCCTGCGCCCGCTGCACACCAACGCCGTGATCTTCGCCTTCGGCGGCAGCGCTCTTTTCGCGACGTCCTACTACGTCGTGCAGCGCACCTGTCAGGCGCGCCTGTTCTGCGACAAACTCGCCGCCTTCACGTTCTGGGGCTGGCAGGTCGTCATCGTCGCGGCCGCGATCACCTTGCCCATGGGTTTTACCAGCAGCAAGGAATACGCCGAACTCGAATGGCCCATCGACATCCTGATCACGCTGGTCTGGGTCGCCTACGCCATCGTGTTCTTCGGCACCATCATCAAGCGCCGGTCCAAGCACATCTACGTGGCCAACTGGTTCTTCGGCTCGTACATCCTCACCATCGCCATCCTGCACATCTTCAACAACATTGAAATGCCGGTGTCGATGTGGAAGTCCTACTCCGCCTACGCGGGCGTGCAGGACGCCATGGTGCAGTGGTGGTACGGCCATAACGCCGTGGGCTTCTTCCTGACCACCAGCTTCCTGGGCATGATGTATTACTTCGTGCCCAAGCAGGCCGGCCGTCCCATCTACTCGTATCGCCTGTCCATCGTCCACTTCTGGGCGCTGGCCTTCACGTACATGTGGGCGGGCCCGCACCACCTGCTGTACACGTCGCTGCCCGACTGGACCCAGTCGCTGGGCATGACCTTCTCGCTGATCCTGCTGGCACCTTCCTGGGGCGGCATGATCAACGGCATCATGACCCTGCAGGGTGCCTGGTACAAGCTGCGCACCGATCCGATCCTGAAGTTCATGGTCACCGCGCTGTCGTTCTACGGCATGTCCACGTTCGAAGGCTCGATGATGTCGATCCGCACCGTGAACGCGCTGTCGCACTACACGGACTGGACCATCGGCCACGTGCACTCCGGCGCGCTGGGCTGGGTCGCCATGATTTCGTTCGGCTCGCTCTACTACCTGATCCCGCGCCTGTACGGCCGCGAAAAGATGTACAGCGTCAAGGCCATCGAACTGCACTTCTGGATCGCGACCATCGGCGTGGTGCTGTACATCGCCGCCATGTGGATCGCCGGCGTGCAGCAAGGTCTGATGTGGCGCGACACGGCGCCGGACGGCACCCTGGTCTACAGCTTCGTCGAAGAACTGAAGACGCGCGTTCCGTACTACCTGATCCGTTTGCTGGGTGGAACCCTGTTCTTGTGCGGTGTGTTCGTCATGGCCTGGAACGTATGGAAGACGGTGAGCGGCGCCACGGCGGTCAATCCCGCCATTCCGCAAGACGATCCCCATGCCGCCCGTCCGACGGTCCCCGCGACCGCCGTGCCGGCCACTGTTTGACGAGGACATCATGGCCAACAAGAATCACGGCTTCTTTTCTCACCAGACCCTCGAGAAGAACATCGGCTGGATGATCATCGCCAGCATCCTGGTGGTCTCCTTCGCAGGGCTGGTCCAGATCATCCCGCTGTTCTTCCAGCACAGCACCACCCAGCCCGTGGCGGGCGTCGAACCCTACAGCCCGCTGCGGCTGATGGGCCGCGACGTCTACATCCGCGAAGGCTGCGTCGGCTGCCACTCGCAGCAGGTCCGCGTGCTCGCCGCCGAGGTCCAGCGCTACGGGTCGTACTCCGTGGCAGCTGAATCGGTCTTCGACCACCCGTTCCTGTGGGGCTCCAAGCGTACCGGCCCCGACCTGGCCCGCGTGGGCGAGCGTTACTCCGACGACTGGCACCGCATCCACCTGCGCGATCCGCGCAAGGTGGTGCCGGAATCCAACATGCCCGCCTATCCGTGGCTTGAAAAGACGGTCATCACCGGCCAGAACGTCGACCAGCGCATGCGTGCCCTGCGCGCCCTGGGCGTGCCCTACACCGACGAGGAAATCGCCGCCGCGCCGAAGGCCATCGAAGGCAAGACCGAAGAAGACGCGCTGGTGGCCTACCTGCAAGGGTTGGGCGTAGGCGTTCGCAAGGCGCAGCTGGCCAAGCAGGCTGAAGAAGCCAAGAAGGCCGAAGAAGCCAAGAAGTCCCAGCAGTCCTCGGCGCAGCCGGCCGCTCAAGCGGCCTCGGGAGGCTGATCATGGTCGGCTATATCAGCGCAATCGTCACCGCCATCTCGATGGCGACCTTTTTCGGCATCGTCTGGTGGGCCTGCTCGCGCGGCCGCCAGAGCGCCAACCGCGAATCGGCCATGCTGCCGTTCGCACTGCCCGATGAATTCGGGCAGGCACAACAAGATGGAGCGAATCGGTCATGAGCGATTTCGTCAATGGCTTCTGGGGGTATTTCATCTCGATCGTCGCCGTGGGCGGGGTGGTGTGGTGCGTGTGGCTGCTGTACACGCAACGCCGCTGGCTCAGCGCCAAGCCGGCCAGTGGCCAGGTCGAGGACACCGGCCACGTCTGGGACGGCGACCTGACCGAGCTCAACAACCCGGTCCCCACCTGGTGGACGTGGATGTATCTGCTGGCCTGCGCCTTTGCGCTGGGTTACCTGTTCCTGATGCCGGGCCTGGGCGAGTACAAGGGCAAGCTGGGATACAGCAGCACCGAGGAAGTGGCGCAGCAGCAGGCCAAGATGGCCGAGACCGTGCGTCCCATCTACGCGCGCTTCGAAACCATGACCGTGCCGCAGATCGCACAGGATCCGGGCGCCCGCGAAATCGGCCAGCGCCTTTTCCTGAACACCTGCGCGCAGTGCCACGGTTCCGACGCCAAGGGCGCGCCCAGCTTCCCCAACCTGACCGACGGCGACTGGCTGCACGGCGGCTCGCCCGAAGCCATCATGCAAACCATCAAGCAAGGCCGCCACGGCATCATGCCGCCCTGGAAGGACTCGATCGATCCCAAGATGGCCGGCGACATCGCGCAGTACGTGCGTTCGCTGTCGGGCCTGACCGCCGATCCGGTCCGCGTGTTCCGCGGCAAGCGCGAGTTCGCCAACTTCTGCGTCGCCTGTCACGGTGTCGATGGCAAGGGCAACCAGCTCGTCGGCGCGCCGAACCTGACCGACGACGTCTGGCTCTACGGCAGCTCGGAAGCCAGCATCGTCAAGACCATTCTTGAAGGCCGCGACAACCGCATGCCGGCACACGAACACATCCTGAGCCCCGAGCAGATCAAGATCCTGACTGCCTGGGTCTGGGGTCTGTCGAACAAGCCCGACGCGCAGAAGCAGGCCGCCGCATCGCCCGCCGAGTCCGGCGCGGCCAAGCAGTGAGCCGGCAGCACGTAAATGGACGGCCGCGCAGCGGCCTTCCATATCACTAAGCACTAACCAGCACGGAGCAGCAAATGGAAGATGGGTCAACCGCAAGCGTCAGCAGTTCGCCTGGCGGTGACCCGCCGCCTTGGCGGCCGCATACGCGGCCGCCGCGTCCTGGCCAGGAAACCCTGGAACAGACGCTGGCGGGGGTGCGAAGCAAGATCTACCCGCGGTCCGTCAGCGGCATATTTGCCCGCTGGCGCATCGCGTTCGTCTTCATCACGCAGATCATCTTCTACGGTTTGCCCTGGCTGCAATGGAACGGGCGACAGGCCGTGCTGTTCGACCTGGGCGCGCGCAAGTTCTATTTGTTCGGACTGGTGCTCTGGCCGCAGGACGTCGTCTATCTTGCCGTGCTGCTGGTCATCTCGGCATTGGCGCTGTTTCTTTTCACGGCGGTGGCCGGGCGCCTGTTCTGCGGCTACGCCTGTCCGCAAACCGTCTACACCGAAATCTTCATGTGGATCGAGCGCAAGGTCGAAGGCGACCGCATTGCGCGCATCCGCCTGGACGAATCGCCCTGGACCTGGCGCAAGTTCCGCCTGAAATTCACCAAGCACTTCCTGTGGATCGCGCTGGCGTGGTGGACGGGATCCACGTTCATCGGCTACTTCGCGCCCATCCGCGAACTCGGCCACGAACTGTTCGCGCTCCAGCTCGGGCCGTGGCAATGGTTCTGGATGCTGTTTTACGGCTTTGCCACCTGGGGCAATGCCGGCTTCATGCGCGAATCGGTGTGCAAGTACATGTGCCCTTACGCTCGCTTCCAGAGCGTGATGGTCGATCCGGACACGTTCGTCGTCACGTACGACAAGCGCCGGGGCGACCCGCGCGGCGGCCGCTCGCGCAAGGTCGACCACAAGGCGCAAGGGCTGGGCGACTGTGTCGACTGCAGTCTCTGCGTGCAGGTCTGTCCGACGGGCATCGACATCCGTGACGGCCTGCAATACATGTGCATCGGCTGCGGCGCGTGCATCGACGCCTGTGAGCAGGTGATGGACAAGATGCAGTACGAACCCGGTCTTATCCGCTACACGTCCGAGCGCGCCATGCTGGACGGCCTGTCCACCAAGAGCGCGCGGTCGCATCTGCTGCGGCCTCGCGTGCTGATCTACGGCACGTTGATCCTGATTCTGGCGGTGGCCTTCGTGGCCTCGCTGGTGGTCCGCAACCCGTTGCGCGTCGACGTCATCCGAGACCGCGGCGTGCTGGGCCGCGAGGTGGCGGGCGGCATGATCGAAAACGTTTACCGCCTGCAGATCATCAACACCTCGGACGCGCCAATGCGCCTGCGCCTGACGGCCGAAGGCATGCCCGACCTGGCGGTGATGGCGGGGCAGCAGGGATCGGACGTGGTCGAGGTCGAGCCGGCCGCCAACAAGCTGGTGCCGATGGTCATCCGCGCCCCGGCGGGGGCCACGCCCGGCGCGCATGCCATCACGCTGCGGGCCAAGGGGCAGGACGGCGAGAACCGCCAGGTCGAAACCGATGAAGCCGCCAGTTTCTACGTGCCCGAGTAGGGCTGACACTCGCCCTGGGCACTACAAGGACATTTCATGAACGCTGCACACATCACCCTCGAATCCGCCGACCCGGCGCATCCCGTCAAGCCCTGGTACCGCGAGCCCTGGCCGTGGATCCTGATGGCGGGTCCGTTTGCCGCCATGATAGGCTGCTTCATCACGATCTACTTTGCGATGACCCAGTTTGCCAGCCAGCCCATCCAGGAGGGCGTGGTCAAGCGGGGGCTGGTCATCGAACAGACCGCGCCTGCCGCGGCCGGGACGCAGTCGCCGGCGGCTGCCAGCCCGGCAGCCGCCAAACCTTGATCGGGGGAGTGCACGCATGGGATTGCGATCGCTGATGTGGATCCTGTGGCCATCGTTTTTGGCCGCCGCAGCGGGAAGCGCGCTGATCTTCGCCCTGATCGACCCGCTGGACGTGACCATTTTTGGATACGTTCCCACGGGCCGCATGGGCTTTTACACCGTATCGTTTTTCGTCTTGTGGGTGATGGCCGGCTTTTCCAGCGCGTTGACGGCCTACCTGATGCCAAAGGTGGAAGAGGACGAAGACTTCTAAGGCCAGTGTTTCCAAAAATCAAACACACCGTTCCGCCACGCTGAACAAGCAGGGTCTGCGCGGCGGGTAAAATCCTCCGGCTATGGTCAAGTTGGGGGCTCGCGTGCAGCCAGTCATTTCAGTACAAGGCTTATCCAAGCAATATGCGTCCGGATTCCAGGCGCTCAAGAACGTCAACCTGGACATCCAGCGCGGCGAGATTTTTGCGTTGCTCGGGCCGAACGGCGCGGGCAAGACCACGCTGATCAGCATCATCTGCGGCATCGTGAATCCCACCCAGGGCAGGGTGCTGGCCGACGGTCACGATATCGTGACGGATTTTCGCGCCGCGCGGTCCAAGATCGGATTGGTGCCGCAGGAAATTTCCACCGACGCCTTTGAAAGCGTGTGGAACACCGTCACCTTCAGCCGCGGGCTGTTCGGCAAGCCGGCGGATCCCGCCTATATCGAAAAGGTCCTGCGCGAGCTGTCGCTGTGGGACAAGAAAGACAGCCGCATCATGGCGCTGTCCGGCGGCATGAAGCGGCGAGTCATGATCGCCAAGGCGCTGTCGCACGAACCGGCCATCCTGTTCCTGGACGAGCCCACCGCGGGCGTCGACGTCGAATTGCGGCGCGGCATGTGGGAAATGGTGCGTCGGCTGCGCGAAAGCGGCGTCACCATCATCCTGACCACGCACTACATCGAAGAAGCCCAGGAAATGGCGGACCGCATCGGCGTCATCCGCAAGGGCGAGATCATCCTGGTCGAGGAAAAGAACGCGCTCATGGCCAAGCTGGGCAAGCGCCAGCTTGCGCTGACGTTGAAGGCGCCGCTGCCGGGCATCCCCACGGCGCTGGACGCCTACCAGCTTGAGCTGTCCGCCGATGGCTACAAGCTGGTCTATACCTATGACAACGAACGGGGCGGCGACATCTCGCGTCTGCTGCAGGACCTGAGCCGCCTGCAGATCGAATTTGCGGACCTGAATACCTCGGAAAGCTCGCTCGAGGACATCTTTGTCAGCCTGGTGCACGGTCAATCATGAACTTCTACGCCATACGCGCCATCTACCTTTTCGAAATGGCCCGCGCCTGGCGCACGCTGATGCAAAGCGTGCTGTCGCCGGTGATTTCGACCTCGCTTTATTTTGTCGTGTTCGGCTCGGCCATCGGATCGCACATGGTCGAAATCGACGGCGTGAGCTACGGCGCGTTCATCGTGCCCGGCATGATCATGCTGTCGCTGCTGACGCAAAGCGTCGCCAACGCCTCGTTCGGCATCTACATGCCACGCTTTTCCGGCACGATCTACGAGATCCATTCGGCGCCGATCTCCTACGTGGAGATCCTGATGGGCTACGTGGGAGCGGCTGCCAGCAAGTCCATCATCCTGGGCCTCATCATGCTGGCCACCGCGCGGCTGTTCGTGACCTTCGACGTCGCGCACCCGTTCTGGATGCTGTCCTTCCTGGTGTTGACTGCGGTGACGTTCAGCCTGTTCGGCTTCATCATCGGCATCTGGGCCGACGGCTTTGAAAAGCTGCAGATCATTCCGCTGATGATCATCACGCCCCTGACGTTCCTGGGCGGCACGTTCTATTCCATCAACATGCTGCCGCCGTTCTGGCAGACCGTCACGCTGTTCAATCCCGTGGTCTACCTGGTCAGCGGTTTCCGCTGGGCGTTCTTCGGGGTGTCGGACGTCAGTATCGAAATCAGCGTGGGCATGACATTGGTCTTCCTGGTGGCGTGCCTGATCGGCGTGCGTTGGATCTTCAAGACGGGTTATCGCCTGAAGACCTGACAGGCCCAATGAACAAGGCGCCGCGGCCCCAGCAGGGAGCGCGGCGCCGAGTCATCGAATTAGCCGCGTCGTACGCGAGCGGAATCCGATGTGGTGTCCGTTTGGGATGCCGTTGCAGGTCAGCGCTGCGCCGGCGCCATCTTCATCAGACGGTCGCGAAGCTGGGGATCTTGCTGCACGGCTTGGCCAATACCGTTGAATTCCTCGACCGACAGCCCATCGGCGCGGACAAGTTTGACCATCTTGGCGTCCGCCTCCTGAACGACCTTCTGCTTGGCGTCATCGGTCTTGGCGGCGTCGACCTTGGGACGGTATTCGTCAACGACGCCCGAAATCTTCTGCGAAGCCGAGGCGAACTTCTGCAATTGTTGATCCGTCGGTTTCTGGATGGCGGGAGCCATGCCGGGCTGGGCCTGCGTCTGCGCCGGGGCCTGCGCGCTTTGTTGAGCCAGGGCGGGTGCACCGGACAGCGCCGTCGTCAGCACGGCGGCGGATAGGAATGCAAAAGTGGAACGCTGCATGAAAACTCCTTGTTCCGGTTGATAGTCCGACCATGATGACGATCCGGGCGGCCAGGGGACAAGTTTCGCGATGTGTTTTCCTGTTTCGGCAGGCCACGAGACGACCGAGCCTGTGCGGGGGGCGCCCCCGGGCCGCGCCCGAAACGTTTTGCGCGGTTTCGTAGTCGCTGCTGGCCGCGATGTTTCCTTAGGTTTGCCGAAAATCCAGGGTTAGAGCGCGATCATGCTCAACAAGACGAGAATCAGCAGCAGCACGTAGACGCGGGCGTGCACACGGTCGGGGATGCGCGGGATCAGCGGGGCGGCAAGGTGAATCCCGGCCAGCGACCCCATCGCAAGCACCGCGAAGGCCAATATGTCCACATACCCCACAATCCATGGCGCCAGCGCGTGGGGCAGGTCGCGCGCGGCGGCCAGGTAGGCCAGCGTGCCCGCCAGCGCGACAGGCAGCGATAGCGGATTGGCCATGGCGGCGGCCTTGGCCATGGGCAGGCCCCGCCGGCGCAGCAGCGGCACGGTCATGACGCTGCCTCCCACCCCTAGAAACGCGGCAATCATTCCGATGACGACGCCGCCGCCCATCGCGGTGACGCGGTCCAGCCCGCGCGGCCCCACGCCGTCGCGCCCAGACATGAAGCCCTGGCGCAGCACGCAATCCAGGACAGTCGCCGCCAGATAGACGATGAATGCATGGCGCACGAAGTCGCCGCCGGCGTGCATGGCGGCAAGCGCGCCCAGCAGTGCGCCCGCCGCGATATAACCCGCCAGCGGCCAGACGTATTCACCGATAAGGTTGCCGGCGCGCCAATGCTTGCGCGTGGCCGAGACCGAGTTGACGATCATCACGCCCGTGGAAGTGGCCACCGCGATTTGCATCGCCGACTGGCGCATCGCGTCGTCCGCGCCATGCAGCGACGTCAACACCCCATACAGGGCCGGCACGACCACGAAACCCCCGCCAAAGCCGAACAGCACCGTCGTGACCCCGCTCAGACCGCCAAACAGCGCCAACACCAGATAGATCATGTCGTTGCCCAATCAGAAAAAGCGCCACGATAGGACGCCGGCGGTTGGCCCGCTTTCGAGGGTGGGACAATGATGTCTTCGTTTCGGCCAACGCCTTGCGCCGTGGACGCGTCGCATCCAAGCTGGCGCCTCGATCCCGGCGGAGCCCCATGCGCAATACCCATATCGACCGCTACGACAACCTGGACCGCCCGGTGGTGGCCATCGGCAACGACTATCCGCCCGGCGGTCTGCTGCCGGCGCATGCGCATCGGCGCGCGCAGTTGCTGTACGGGGCGACGGGCGTCATGCACGTCGTGACGCGCGACGGCAATTGGGTGGTGCCGCCGCAACGCGCCGTCTGGATTCCGGCGGGTGTGACGCATCAGGTCCGCATGCTGGGCGTCAGCACGCGAAGCGCGTACATCGAGCCGGGCGCGGCGCGCGCGGACCGCACGGTCTGCGAGGTGATTGAAGTGTCCGCGCTGATGCGCGAGTTGTTGCTGGAGGCGGTGGACATGCCCGCCGCCTATGATCCGCGCGGCCGGGATGGGGCACTGGCTGCCTTGCTGCTGCACGAGATCGAGCGCGCGGCGGTTCTGCCCCTGCATATTCCGTTGCCGCGCGACAGGCGCCTGGCGCCGCTATGCCGCGCCTTCATTGCCGCGCCGGATGCGCGGATGCCGCCGCAGGCATGGGCCGACCGGCTGCACGTAAGCCTGCGCACGTTCAGCCGGGTTTTCCGGCAGCATACGGGCATGTCGTATCTGGCCTGGCGGCAGCGCGCTTGTGTGGTGCTGGCGCTGGCGCGCCTGGCCGAGGGGGACCCCGTCACGGCGATTGCGCTGGATTTCGGGTATCAAAGCCCTGCGGCGTTTTCAACGATGTTCCGTCGCGTGCTGGGCCATCCGCCGACGGCGTATTTGCGGCAGGCGCCTGCGGCTGGCCGGGCGCCGATGCGGCGTTAGGCGGCGTACCAGAACACGGCAAAGAAGTGGCAGACGGTGCCGGCCAGCACGAACAGATGCCAGATGAAATGGCTGTAGCGCCAGCGGTTGTCGAAGACGAAAAACACCACGCCGCCGGTGTACGCCAGGCCGCCCGCCACGAGCCACCACAGCCCCCCCGACGGCACCAGCTCAAGCAGCGGTTTGACCGCGATGACGACGATCCAGCCCATTGCCAGGTACAGGCCGGTGGACAGCGCGGGCCGGTTGAGCCGCTTGCTCGCCTTCAGGCCCACGCCCAGCAGCGCCAGGCCCCAGACGAGTCCAAAGAGGGTCCAGCCCCACGGTCCGCGCAGCGCGCCCAGCGCGAACGGCGTGTAGGTGCCGGCGATCAGCAGGTAGATGGCCGAATGGTCCAGTACGTTGAAGATCTGCTTGGCGCGGCACCGCGGCAGCGCGTGATAGATGGTGGACGCGAGATACAGCAGGCACATCGACGCCGCGAATACGGCGGCGCCGGCAATGAAGGCCGCATCGCCCTGGCGCACTGCGGCGGCGATCAGGAGCGGTGCGCCAGCCAGCGCGCCCGCGGCGCCAAGTCCGTGGCTGATGCTGTTGGCGATTTCTTCGCCCAGGGTCTGGGGTCGGTCGTTGGGAAACATGGGGGACCTGTTTGTGACAAGTTGCCCACCTTAGGCCTTTTGGTTCGGGCGCTCAAGCGCAAGGGTTCAGTTCGGCCGGCCGATACCGGAAAGATTTGATCTGGTGCAAGGTTGAGACCCAGGGAGGCGATCCCGGCGAGTGGGGCGAACAGGACAAGCCGCGCAGGCAAGGCGGTTAGTTACCCTGTGATACATTTAACGCGCGAATTTGACGCGAACGAACTGCCCGGCAGAGGCGGCGCGCGTTCTTCACTTTGGGCTTGCACGTCGGCCGCGCGTGGCGCGGCCATGATCGACACTCTTAGGGGAAGCACCCATGAATCCGGCACTCGGCGTCACGGTTGGAAAGTTCTCATCACGCGCCAGGCATCTGTCTTGCGAAGCGGCATAGCCGCGGCGACCGCCGTCTGGCGCTGACGCCCTCGGCTCCTCCGGATGGCGCGGCAAACAGGAACTTCCGAACAGGCCCACTCAATGGCGCGCAGTTTCAGCAGTCTGTTTTTCAAAGCGGCAAAGAAGATCACCCGGCTCCAACGCGCGGCGATGCGCCTGGCGGCCCCAAAACCCGCCCGCAAGCGCGCGGCCCCGGCCCGCAAGAAGGCTGCCGGCGTCACGACCGGACGCGCAGCGAAAACGGCGCGGCCCGCTGGCGCCGCGGGCGCGGGCAGGGCGGCAGCGGGCGAGACGGCGCCGCTGGGCGCCGGGCGCTGGGAAGCCTTGCGCCAATTCTCTGACAAGACGGGTCGCAGGCTGGCCTTTTCGCGCTACACCCCGGCCACCGCCCCGCCCGCGGGAATGCCGCTGGTCGTGATGCTGCACGGCTGCCGGCAGACCTCAGTGGCTTTCGCGCGCGGGTCGCGCATGAACCAGTGGGCCGATGCCGGCGGCTTCATGGTGTTGTATCCGCAGCAATCGCTGGCGCGTCAGGTGCAGCGCTGCTGGCGCTGGTTTCAGCCCGACGACGACCATGGCGGCGCCGAGGCCGACCTGATCGCGGCGCTGATCCGATCCGAAGTGGCGCGCCACGGCGTCGATCCCGAACGCATCTATGTGGCGGGCCTGTCGGCGGGCGCGGGCATGGCGGCGCTGGTTGCGTTGCGGCATCCGCGCCTGATCGCCGCCGTGGCCATGCATTCGGGACCGGTCGTGGGCGACGCGCACAACGCGGGCCACGGCCTGGGCACCATGCGGCGCGGCAGCATCAAGCCGCTTGCCCCGCTGCTGGAGTCGGTCTCGGATCCCGCCGTCTTCGAACTGGGGATGCCGGCGCTGATTCTGCATGGCCAGCTCGATCCCGCCGTGGCGCCCCGCAACGCCAAGCAGCTCTTCGAACAATTCCGCACGCTGAATGCCGCCGATCCGCACGCGCTGCCGGTCGAACGCGTGCTGGGCCTGGGCACCGAAAAGGCCTACCGCCGGGTGGACGTGCTGCGGGGCCGCAAGACCGTGTTGCGCCTGTGTGAAATCACGCGGCTGGAACATGCCTGGAGCGGGGGCGATCCGTCCATCCGTTATCACGCGCGCAGTGGCCCGGATGCCTCGGCGCTGGTGTGGCGGTTCTTTCAGGGGCAGCGGCGCACGGGGGCGATTGCCGGGGCGCAGTGAGCGCGCGGGATCGCTGGGCAATTGCGGACTGGCGGGATTGTTCAGGCGCAAGGAACGGTGATGTCGCGGCTACCGGCGGCTTGCGGGGCGGGCGCGGCGTAACATCGCGGATGCACACTCACACCCTTACGGAAATCTCCGCCATGCCCTTGTCCATGTACCAGGCGTCCGTGCCTGTCTTCATTCGCGGCCTGAACGTGCTGGCCGCGCTGCTCGAAAAGGCCGCCGCGCATGCGCAGGCCGCCGGCATCGACCCTGCCGATCTCGTGAACGCGCGGCTCGCGCCCGATATGTATCCGCTGTCGGGTCAGGTGCAGCGCGCCAGCGATGCCTCGAAGTTCGCGGCGCAGCGATTGTCGCAAGGCGAAGCCCCAAAATTCGCCGACACCGAAAGCACCCTTGAGCAATTGCAGCAGCGCGTGGCGGACACGATCGCGTATCTGCAAAGTGTGAAGCCCGAGCAGATTGACGGCGCCGAAGCGCGCCGGATCACGTTGAGCTTTGGCGACTTCAAGCCCGAGTTCCAGGGCGATGAATATCTGCTGAGCTTCGCGCTGCCCAACTTCTATTTCCACGTGACCACCGCGTACGGCATCCTGCGCCAGGCAGGCGTGCCGATCGGCAAGCTGGACTTCCTGGGGCCGTATCCGCAACTGGCCCACTGATGGCGTGGGACGCGGCCCGTCGCGAGCCGCGTCTGCCTTGCAATTACTGCTTCGGTGGATCGCCGCAACCGTCCATCGGGCCCATCTTCGCCATGTTCTGCAGGATTTCGTCGGGCGTGAGGTCCTGGATGTGCGTGGCGATGGACCAGCGGTGGCCGAACGGGTCGACCACCTGGCCGTAGCGGTCGCCCCAGAACATATCGGCGGCGGGCATCGTGACCTGCGCGCCTGCTGCGACCGCCTGCTCGATCGCGGCATCCGCGTCGGTCACGTACAGGTGCAGCACGGCAGGGGTGCCCTTGAGCGCCTTCGGTCCCAGGCTGCCCCATTCCGGAAAATCATCCATCAGCATGAGCACCGAATCGCCGATGCGGATGGCTGCATGCATGATCTTGCCGTTGGGGCCGGGAAGGCGCATCAGTTCCTCGGCATTGAAGGCCTTCTTGTAGAAGGCGAGGGCGTCGGACGCGCCTTCGCAGATGATGTGCGGCGTCAGCGTGTGCATGCCGTCGGGAATGGGCTTGGCTGCTTGGGTGGCCATGGTGGGTCTCCAGGGAGGTTGAACGGCGGCGCAAAAGTGCGCGGCCGCGTTGACTAGTTGCCGACCAATGTGGCGAAACCGCCCCAGCACATGCGCTTGACGTCGAATACGCCCTCGCAGCACATGTCCGCCAGGCGCGGGTCGGACATCACCTTGGCGTTGATGCTGTTGCGCGCTTCCTTGCTGGGATACAGGATCCAGGCGAAGACGACGACCTCGCCCTCGCGCGCGCCAGCGGCCGCGCTGAAGGACGCGAACCCTTCCCCGTCGATATCGTCGGCCACGCCTTCGCGGTAATCCAGCGCGCCGTGCTCGCGCCAGATGCCTTCGGCGTGCGTGGCCATTTTCTTGTAGGTCTCCAGGTTGGCCTTGGGTACGCACAGCAGGAAACCATCTATGTACTTGTCCATCGATCACTCCTCACGTCCGTGTTGTTCTGGTTTGGCCGGGCGTCCGCAATCCATCCCGGCCGCCGTCCGGATTTCTGGGTCGGCAGGAGCCACTGTATCGGGATCCGCGCGGGTTTCAGATAGGCGATTGCGACAATCTTGCGGGTGGATTGCGTCAGCGTGCAGGCGTATGCTTGGCAACATGAAAAACGTCGCGTTCCTGCTGCCCAAGGGGGCCAATATTGCGTCCCTGGAAACCGCGCGCCACGGGTTCATGGTGGCCAACGAATATCTGCGCGCGCATGGCCGCGCGCCGCGTTTTCATGTGCGCACGCTGGCCCTCACGCGCGAGGTCAGCCTGGACGATGGACGCATCAAGGTACAGGCCGACATGGTGCTGGCCGACGCCACCGATATCGATATCTGCATCGCGCCGCCGCTGCTGGGATCGGTGTCGGACGCGGTGCTGTCCAACCGCGAACTGATCGAATGGCTGTCGCGCCACCACCGCGAGGGCGGCGAGGTAGCCAGCCTGTGCATGGGCGCGGCGCTGCTGGCCGCGGGCGGCGTCCTGGACGGACAGCAGGCGGTCGTGCATTGGGTGGCGCAAAACCTTTACGCCAGCCTCTTTCCCACGGTGCAGTGGACCAGCGATCGCGTCGTCATGGCGGAAAACGGGGTGTACACGAGCGGGGGCGCATTTTCGGCCGCGCACCTCGTGCTGCACCTGATCGAGAAATACACGGATCGCGACACCGCCATCTGGTGCGCCAAGTATTTCCAGCTGGACTGGAGCCGGCAAAGCCAGCTGCCGTTTTCCGTCTTCATGGGACAGAAGTCGCACGCGGACGACATCGTGCGGGCGGTGCAGGAATACATCGAAGGCCGCTACCGCGAAAAGATCACCGTCGAGGAATTGGCGGGCCGCCACGCGCTTGGCCGCCGTACGCTGGAGCGGCGGTTCCGCCAGGCCACGGGCAACAGCATCGTCGAATACGTGCAGCGTGTGAGGGTCGAAGCCGCCAAGCAGCGTCTGGAAACGTCGCGCAAGAGCGTCGCCGAGGTGATGTACGAAGTCGGCTACAACGACACCAAGGCTTTTCGCGACATCTTCAACAAGTACTGCGGCATGTCGCCCGTCGGATACCGCGAGCGCTATCAATAGCGCCGGGGCGTTCAGCCCTGATACCGGTAGACGCGCGTGTCGCGCATCGCAAAGCCGGCCGACTCGTACAGATGGTGCGCGGACATGCGCCCTGGGCTGGACGTCAGGTCCAAGGTGCGGGCCTTTAACTCGCGGCTCTTTGCGATGGCCGCACGCGTCAGCGCCATGCCGACCTTCAAGCCGCGCGCCTCTTCGTCCACCACCACGTCCTCGATCCACGCGCGGATGCCGGTGGGTACGCGAAAGTGCACAAGGGTGAGGGTGCCCACGATGCGCTGATCGGGAGCCATCCTGGCGATGAATACGTGATTGCCCGGCGCGTGGATGATTTCGTCCAGATCCGCCTTTGATAGCGGCGCCGCGTTTGCGGACAACTGAGGCAACAGGCGCGCGAAGGCCTGCACCAGCGCGTCATTGGCCGTCGTCGCCAGCGAGACGGTCACGCTGTTTTCCAAGGGTTTCATCGGAAGCTCCCCAAAGCCTGCATGCGCCGTATAAAGCGCCTGAATACTGTAGTACGTCAAGTTGATGTCAATAACGTTGCTGCTGCGCAGCATAAGTGCGTTGTCTTTGTTCAATCGCAAATTATTAAACGGATAAATATTTGCGAAATGTGACATCAAACCTAGACTGGGGTTTTCCCCCTGTTCGATGTTCCATGAAATTTCCGTGTGTTAACGCTGCACCTGATTGCATGGCAATGGCTGAAGATCGACACCCCTGCAAGAGACCCTCATGAAGACGCTTCGCATCCATTTCGGCAATCTCTCCATTGGCGCCCGGCTGAGCCTGGGCTTTGGCGCTGTGCTGGCCCTGCTGCTGGCCCTGGCTGGCCTGTCGCACTACGAGTTGACGCGCATAGGCGGCATCAACCGCATGATCACTCAGGAGACCTGGGCGAAGGCCAACGCGATATCGGTGGTCGACGTGACAACGCGCGCCAACGCGCGCGCCAATCTGGAACTGATCGTCAACGCGGATCCGGCCGCAACGCAGCGGCTGTTCGAGCAGATCGAGGCCAACCGCAAGCGCATCGATGAGGCCCTGGCCACGATGCGGCCGTTGATGAAGACCGCGGACGCCGCCGCGCGGCTGCGCACGCTGGAAGAAGCGCGCGGCCGTTACGTAAAGTCATTCCAGTCGGTTGGCGCCGTGCTCAAAAGCGGCGACCGCGAGGGCGCCCGCCAGCGGCTCTTGCAGGAGACGCTGCCCATCCTGGACAGCCTGCAGGATCACATCATTGCGCTTTCGCGGCAGCAGGCGGCCGAGATGGACGAAGCGGGAACCGCAAGCCAGGCGGTCATCGACGAGGCCGAGCGCCTGAACGCGGGCCTGTCGGCGCTGGCGCTGGCGGTGGGGGCCCTGCTGGCCTGGCGGGTCAGCCGCTCGATCACGCGTCCGCTCGCCCGGGCGGTCAAGGCTGCCGAGACGGTGGCAAGCGGCGACCTGGGCCAGCGTATCGAAGCCGCGTCCCGGGACGAGACCGGACGGCTGCTTCAAGCCCTGCAAGACATGCAGGACAGGCTTGCGGGCGCGGTCCGCGCGATCCGCCAAGGATCGGAGACCATCTCCAGCGCGTCGGGCCAGATCGCCGCTGGCAATACGGACCTGTCCAGCCGCACCGAAGAGCAGGCCGCATCGCTGGAGGAAACCGCGGCGTCCATGGAAGAGCTGGCCTCCACCGTGAAGCAGAACGCCGACAACGCGCGCCAGGCCAACCAGCTTGCGGCCAGCGCATCGGAGATTGCGCTGCGCGGCGGCGCGGCGGTGTCCGCGGTGGTGGGCACCATGCAGGACATCTCGGCCAGTTCGCACAAGATTTCCGATATTGTGTCCGTGATCGACGGCATCGCTTTCCAGACGAACATCCTGGCGCTGAACGCGGCGGTCGAAGCGGCCCGCGCGGGCGAGCAGGGCAAGGGTTTTGCCGTCGTGGCGGGCGAGGTGCGCTCGCTGGCCCAGCGCAGCGCGCAGGCGGCGCGCGAGGTCAAGGCCTTGATCGAGGATTCCGTCGGCAAGGTCGGCTCGGGCGCCCGGCAGGCCGAAAGCGCGGGCGCAACCATGCAGGAGATGGTCACGGCGGTGCAGCACGTCACGGACATCATGGGCGAGATCGCCGCGGCCTCCCACGAACAGGCCAGCGGTATCGATCAGGTGAACCGGGCCGTGGCGCAGATGGACGAAGTCACGCAACAGAATGCGGCGCTGGTCGAGGAAGCCGCGGCCGCCGCGGGGTCGATGCAGGATCAGGCGCGCGAGCTGGTGCGGGCGGTGGGCGTGTTCCGGCTGGCCGAGGACAGCGCGCGGCGCGGCCAGGATCCGGCGCCGGCGCCGGGGCAAGCGCGCGGGGCGCTGATGCTGGCGTAGTCCGCTACTTGCCGCAGGCGGCCTGCAATGCCTTCATTTGCGGGCTGCCTGGCGCAAAGCGCACGAACTGCACCTGGCTTTCGTCCAAGGTCTCGTCCTTGATGGCGGCCACCAGGCTGTCGCGCAGGTAGTAGGTGGTGGACGGCAGGAAACCGACCTGCGCCCGCCGGCAATCGAACAGCACGTCCGTGACCGCCCGGTCATAGCTTGCGCGTTGCTTGTCCCCGCCCGGGATCGTCTGGGCGGCGGTGTAGCGCATTTCCATCTTCCCCTTGGCGGTCCCCGAGGCCTGCCGCGTTTCCGGCAGGCCACCGATCCGAATGGACACGTTCGGGTGATCTGGCCGCGGCGGCACCTCGAACCATTGCTGCGCGTGGGCGGCCGAGCCGGCAAAAAGCGCGGCCAGGACGGCCAGTGGCGTCAGGATCCGCCAACGAAGAAGGCCCGGGGTGGGGGCGGGGCGTGCGGAAACAGCAAACGGTGGGCGCATGGTCTGTCCGTGGACGCAATAAGGCAGGGCGTTCAAATGTAGCAAAATGCGGTCTTGGCGCCGCACGATTCATCTCCAAGCCGCCGGCGCTTGCCAGGACACGCACTCACATGAATTCCTTCGAACACATCCGGGCGCAGTTCGCCCGGTTTGGCGAACTGCGCCCGCAGCCGCGCGAACAGTGGCAAGGCAGCCTTGCGCTGCCGCAGGGGGTGGCCGACTTTTACGAACAGGTGGGTCCGTGGGGCGCCACCCGTCACCAGAACGTGGGGCCGGTCGGCATCACGCTGTCCGAAACCAATATCAGCTTTGCACCCTTGCGTAAGCTGTGGGACCGGCAGGCCGGCTATCGCTGGGATGCCGTGAGCGGAAAACGGGTCGACGATTGGCGGGACAACTGGCTGATGATCGCCGACCAGAACGCGGACCCCTTCATCCTGGATACCGGTACCGGCCAGATCCTCCATGCCCGGCACGGCGCGGGCGTCTGGGATGCGGGGATGGTGGCCCCCGACCTGCCGACGTTCGCCGCCGCCGCTGCCGCGGTGGGTCTTGTCTGCCTGGAGGCCGACGAAGACCTGCGCAACGATGACTGGGAGATCAAGCCCGAGCACCGGGCGCGTGCCTTGCAGGCGCTGACCGCCGTCCTTGGGGACGCGGACGAGGCCGAGGGCTTTCTGGATGTGCTCGAGTTTTAACGAAAGGAATCAACGAATGGCGGCTCTTGCCGAACTGGCCGAAGACTGCGGCATTGCGCTGCCTGCGATGCTGCGTCAACTGATCGACGCCGGACACACCAGCTATGGCGACATCGCGGCATGGCGCGCGGATTTGAAGGGCAACACGCTCGCCGCCCGTCGGACATCGGCCATCTGGTCGAAGAGGGGTTCACGCCGGCCGAGGCCGTGGCCTGCGTCAGGGCGAACATCGGAATCCTGAAGGCATATCTGCCTCAGGCCATGCAGGCGGAATTGGACCGGCTGATGGCCGGGGCGCCGCCGGTGCCGACGGACGGGTCGACGGCGTGGATCGATGCAGCGAGCGCGGCCGCGGCATTGACGTTGTTGGCGCCCCTGGCGGACAAGCCATTCGACGTGGTGCCGCGCTGGGAGTGCGGCCAGTCGTAGCGCCATCACCTGCGCGACTTTCTCCTTCAGGGAATTCCAGTCAATAGATGCGGCGCGGAACCCGTCGCCGCTCGCCGAAAGCGCGACGGCGAAACCCCCATGTGATCGCGAAAGAAGCGCGAAAAGTTGCCCGGCGTGGAAAAGCCCAGGTCCATCGCCACCGAGGTCAGCGGCTGTTCCTGCTGGACAAGTCTGCGCACGGCTTCTTCCACACGCACCGCGCTCCAGAAGACCTGCGGCGTGGTGTTGAGCTGGTCCCGGAATAACGCGAAGAAATGGCCGCGCGATAGTCCCACCTTGCTGGCGATGTCTTCCACGGCAACCGGTTCATGCACGTTGTCGCGCATGTACAGGATCGCGGTGCGAAGCCGCCGGTCCAGCGTCTGCGGTCGGGGCGCGGGGCCGGACGGGCGGCCCGCCTGGGAAGATGATTCGATTGCAGCATGCAGCAGCGCCTCGACTTCGGCGTCGATGTCGGCGCGCGGGTGGTCCTGCGGCGCGACGATCTTGTCGAGCAGGCTCCAACAGGTCTGGCGCACCGCCGGATCGAGGGGCACGCCTGGCGCGGTGAAATGGAATGGCCTGCCGGTGGCGGCGCGGCGCTCGTCCAGCCAGGGCTTGGCAATGTACAGGACAAGGAATACGGCCGGGCCCGACCGGTCGAGCAGGCGGGCATCATGGGATTCATAGGTGTTCGTGCCCAGCGCAAGCTGTTCGCTGTAGCGCACCAGTTTCGAGCCGACGTGCGCTTCGGCCCGGGCGCCACCCAGCCAAAGGGCCAGTTGCATTTCTGCGTGCGCATGCGCGATGAGGTCCCCGCGCAGCTCCAGCACGACCGCGCGGCCGAATGCGCCCTCGTGCAAGGCGTAAGTTTCCTGCATGCGTTGTCTCCCAATTTCTGATCGGGCGATGAGCGCGCTGACTCTCGCCGGTGCCCCTGTCCACCGAGGCCATTTGCGGGAATTTTATGGGCGCGATTTCAGGCATTGCCGGGCTCTAGGTGTATACACCTAGCACGCGATCTGACTCTGCGATAAGTTCCCGCACCGATCGATAAGCGCAGTGCCAGCCGCGCTCCTACAGTCGTGACTGATGGCGACGCATCCAGCCGCTCGCCGACTTTCAGAAGCACGAAGGAGACCGCGGTGCGCATTGCAAGTTTCTTGATGAATGGAGAGCCCGGCGTCGGGCTGGTGTCGGAGGACGGCGTGACGGTCGCGCCTCTGGCGCTGGACGACGCGGGCAGGCAGCTCGGCGCGCAGGCCGTGATTGATCACCTCGCGACTGGCCGACCGCTGCCCGCCACGCTGGCGCCGCTGCGCCTGTCGGACGTCGTCTTGCGGGCGCCGCTGCCCCGGCCCCGGCGCAACCTGTGGTGCGTCGGGCGCAACTATCACGCGCATGCCAAGGAGTTGTCGGCGTCCGTCTTCAAGGACAACGACGCCAACCCGGCGGCCTGGCCCATCGTCTTCACCAAAGTGCCGGAATGCGTGGTGGGACCGCGGGCGCAAGTCCTGCTGCCGGTTGGCGTGTCGGCGCAGATCGATTACGAGGCCGAGCTGGGCGTGGTCATCGGCAAGACGGGCAAGAACATCGCGCGCGGCGAGGCCCTGGATCATGTCTTTGGCTACACCGTCATCAACGACGTCACCGCCCGGGACGTGCAGATGCGGCATCAGCAATGGGACATGGGCAAGTCGTTCGATACGTTCTGTCCGATGGGGCCGTGGATCGTCACGGCCGATGCGTTCGATGGAACGAGGACGCGTGTGCGTTGCTGGGTGAATGGGGAGTTGCGGCAGGACGGGCCCACCGAGAACATGATCTTCGACATCCCGGCGTTGATCGAGACGATCTCGCGCGGCATCACGCTTTATCCGGGGGACGTGATCGCCACCGGGACGCCGGCAGGGGTCGGCATGGGCATGACGCCGCCCCGGTACCTGGCTGCGGGCGACGTGGTGCGGGTGGAGGTCGAGGGGTTGGGAAGCATCGAGAACGAATTCGTGGGAGCGCCGGCATGACGACACAAAACATCAAGGGCCTGTCGGTGGAAATCGACGGCGACGGCCCCGCGCTGCTGTGCATCCACGGCCTGGGCGGCTCTTCCAATACCTGGACGCCGCTGATGGGCGCGCTGACGGGCTTTCGTGTCATCCGTCCGGATCTGCCGGGCAGCGCCCGATCGCCACTGCCGGACGACACCCTGTCGATCGCGGGCTACGTAGACGCGCTGGCGCGCATGCTTGAGGAGCTGGATTGCGGCCCCTTGCATGTGGCGGCGCATTCGCTGGGGACCATCGTCGCGCAGCATCTTGCGCTTAAAGCCCCCGCACAGGTCCGCTCGCTGGCGCTGTTCGGCCCGCTTGCCGAGCCCCCCGAAGCGGGCCGGCCGGGCATCCGGGCGCGGGCGGCGCTGGCGCGCCAGGGCGCACCGGCCCTGCAGGAAATTGCCGACGCCATCGTCAAGGGCGCCACCAGCAGCCGGACCAAGGCGGAACAGCCCGCGGTGCTGGCGCTGGTCAGGGAGAGCGTGATGCGGCAGCCGCCGGAAGGGTATGCCCAAAGCTGCGAAGCGCTGGCCGACGCGCGCGCCGCGGATCTGGAACGGCTGGGCGTGCCGGTGCTGCTGGTGACGGGCGACGAGGACGGCGTCGCGCCGCCCGCGCGCGTAGAGGCCATGGCCGCGCGAATCCCCGGCAGCCGCTGCACCGTCGTGCAAGGCTGCGGCCATTGGACGACGTTCGAGCAGCCCGGCGCCTGCATCGCCGCGTTCCAGGCGTTTCATGCGGATCAGCCGGGCTAACACCCGCCTGCCGGGCAGATCCGCGGCCCCCAACCCGCATCAATACTTTTCATAAAAAATTCCGGCCCCGCGCGGTCCGGGAGGAGACCACTCATGTCCAGAATTGCGATTACCAACGTTGTCATCTTTGATGGAAGCGGCGATGACGTCTTTGACGGCGAGTTGCTGATCGATGGCGGGCGCATCGCCGAGGTGGCGCGCCTGCCCGGCCGGGTCAATCGGGACGGCGCGCGCATGGTCGACGGCAAGGGTCGTTTCCTGATGCCAGGCATGACCGAGGCGCACACGCATTTCTCTTGGAACGACCAGCCCACGTTGGCCGCCATCCAGTTCATGCCGCCCGAGGAACATATCTTGTGGTGTGTGCGCGTGGCCAAGCGCTACCTGGAAATGGGCTGGACCTCCGCCATCGGCGCCGCGGCGGCCAAGCCGCGGCTGGACGTGGTGCTGCGCAATGCAATCGAGGCCGGAGAGTGCCCGGGGCCCCGCTATCTTGCCGGCAGCCAGGAGATCACGACCATCGGCGCGCTGGGCGACAACACGCTGCCGCATATGCATTTCGAAGAGCTGAGCTTTGGCAGCGTCTGCAGCGGCCCGGAGGAAATCCGCCGTTCGGTCCGCACGTTCATCAAGTACGGCGTCGACCACCTGAAGATCAATCTGTCGGGCGAATACATCGCGGGCCTGCCGGCCGAGATGTCGCCCTTCGCGGAAGATGAAATCGCGATGCTGGCGTCCGAGGCCAAGCGTTACGGCAAGCGGATCGCGGCGCACGCCCGGTCCAGCGAGTCGGTCAAGCAATGCGTGCGACATGGCATCGAGATGGTCTATCACGCCAGCTTCGCGGACGACGAAGCGCTGGACATGCTGGAAGCCAACAAGGACAGGCACTTTGTCGCGCCCGGCATCGGCTGGCTGGTGCGCACGGCCTACCACGCGTCCGATTACGGGATCACCCCCGCGATCGCGGAAAGCATGGGCTACAAGCGCGAGCTGGAGATTGCCTCGGAAAGCCTGCGCAAGATGCACAAGCGCGGCATACGCATCCTGCCGGGCGGTGACTACGGCTTTGCGTGGATGCCGCATGGCACGAACGCCAACGACCTTCAATACTTCGTCGACTACATCGGCATGACGCCGGTCGAGGCCTTGGTGGCGGCCACGCGACTGGGCGGGCAGATCATGCAGCGGCCCGACGAGCTGGGCATGTTGCGTCCCGGCTACATGGCCGACGTCGTCATGGTGGACGGCAACCCGTTGGACGACCTGTCGCTGCTGGTGGATCCGGACCGGATCGTCCTGGTGATGAAGGACGGTAAGGTGTGCAAGGATACGTGCGCCGCGGCGCAGGACGGCACAGTGCACAGGGATGCGATCCAGCCGTCGCGTGCCGAGCCGGCCTTGGCCTGACGCGGGGCGCCGATGGCTGGCGTCCCGGTCGGCGGACCTGCCCGTCGGCCGCAGCAGGGGAAGGGCGCCTGATGGCAGGCGCGGCGCGGTACGATTCGGCATCGCCGCGCCGCCGGTCCCGCCGGTCGGTCCGTCCCCTTCCTGAGAACGCTGCATGTTCACCCGTAGATATTTCTGCGCCAGCCTCCTTGCGGCTGGCTTTCTTGGCGCTCTGCCCAGTTCGGCTGTCGCGCGCTCCGAGCTGCCCTACATCGACAGCGTCGTGAACGAGGCGGCCCGCGCGGTTATCCGCCAACACGACATCGCGGGCATGGTGATCGCCGTGACGCACCAAGGCCGCCAGCGTTTCTACACTTATGGCGTCGAATCATTGCAGACGCGGCGCGCCGTCAATCGGGACACGATCTTTGAAGTGGGCTCGATCAGCAAGACCTTCACCGTGACGCTTGCCGCGTATGCGCAGGCCAAGGGCTTGTTGCAGTTGACCGACAGTCCGGCGCGATTTTTGCCCGAGTTGGCCGGCACTGAATTTGCCAAGCTGACCTTGTTGAACCTGGCGACGCACACGACGGGCGGTTTTCCGTTGCAGGTGCCTGACGAGGTCCGCGACAACGCGCAATTGATGCAATACCTGAAGGCCTGGAAGCCGGAGCATGCGCCCGGCACGTATCGCTCGTACGCCAATCCCAGCATCGGCATGCTGGGTGTCGTGGCGGCTGCAAGCCTGAAGCAGCCGTTTGCCCAGGCGATGGAAAAGGACCTTTTTCCGAAGCTGGGGCTGTCCAGCACGTTCATCGACGTGCCCGCCGCCAAGGCGTCGCGCTACGCGCAGGGCTACAACAAGCAGGGCGCGCCGGTGCGCGTGAATCCAGGCGTGCTGGCAGCCGAGGCCTATGGCGTGAAAACCAGCGCGCGCGACCTGCTGCGCTTCGTCGAGGCCAGCATGGACATGGACGTGCTGGACAAGGACATCCGCCGCGCCATTGCGGACACCCACGTGGGCTATTACCAGGTGGGCGCAATGACCCAGGACATGGTGTGGGAGCAGTTCCCGTATCCCGTGCCGCTGGATTCGCTGCTGACGGCCAACGCCGGCACGCTGAACAGCCAGAGCCATCCGGCTCAGGCGCTGCAGCCGCCGCTGGCGCCGCAGGCCCAGACCTGGATCAACAAGACGGGGTCCACCAACGGCTTTGGGGCCTACGTGGCGTTTGTGCCCGCGCGCAAGCTCGGCATCGTCATTCTGGCCAACCGCAATTACCCGAACGACGCGCGCGTGCGTCTGGCGGCGGAAATCCTGGGGGCGGTGGACAAGCAGCCCTTGGCGCCCGCCGGCGCGCGTTGATGGCGCTGTCGTCGTTGCTGCCGTAGTCGCTGTCGCTGGCGCGGCAAACCTGTTGCATGCAGGTCATGAACCGCGGATCGAATTCGATACGAATTACGACGCCTGATATTCCCAGAGGCGGCCTCGCATATAGGGACACGGCCATTGGCCTGGAAACGGCGGAATGCGAACCTGTTTCAACATATCTCCGATCAATTCCGTCCCCAATAAACGGCCGGGTTTCTTATCGGATAATGCACGTCGTTGCTCCACGCCGGACCTCTCATGCCACGCGCCACCCGCCGTATCGTTTTTCCCCTGTTCGCCACCCTGACGGCCGTCCTGGCCGGATGTTCTTCCCCCAAGCCCGTCTACGAGCGAGAGGACTTCGCGCAAAGCGACACCTACTCGCGCAGCGTGCCGGCGGCCAGCAGCGCCGCCTGCGACGCGGGCCGGCGCGCCTTGCTCAGCCAGGGGTACAACATCGACAAGTACGAACCGTCGCGCGTCACCGGCCACAAGAACTTCGAGGGCGAGGACGGGCAGCATACGCAGATCAGTTTCAACGTGGAGTGCGCGCCCGACGGCAGCGCGCACGAAGGCGCCACCGTGTTCGCCAATGCCGTGCAGGACCGCTATTCGATCAAGCGCACGGGCAACTCGGCCAGCGTGGGGGTCAGCGTGCTGGGCCAGGTCTCGATGCCGTTTGGCGGCAGCGACGACTCGCTGGTCAAGACGGCAAGCCAGACGGTGACGCGCCCCAAGTTCTATGACGGGTTCTTCCAGCTGTTGGAGCGGTACCTGCCCGACGCCAAGGCGGCCGCCGCGCCGCGCGAGCCGTCCGCGCGGCCGAAGGGAGCCGCGTCAAAGCCGGCGGCTTCTCCCGCCACAGCCCCGGCCCAGGCGCCGGCCGATCCGGTCGTGGCGCCGGATGCGCCGGCCGACACGCTGAACCCGGCCGCGGCTGGCGGCGACAAGCCGGCGCCCGCTACAGCGCCCGCCACGCCTACGCCGGCGGCAAAGACGCCCGCCTCGGGGGAGCCCGCCGCGGGATCGCCCGCCGCGGGATCGCCCGCCGCACAATCGCCTGCGGCCGCACCTGCCGCCACGGGCTCGTCCGCCGAAGGGGCGACTGCTCCCGCACCGGCTTCGCAAACCGGCAATTGACGCCGTTGCCGCCGGCGCATCCACCGCCGGCGCGTTTGCCGTAACGCAAACACTGCAGGCCCGCGCGCCGCATCGCGCTGGCCGCGAGCGGCGATAATGCCGCCCATGACATACCAACTCCTGAAAATGGCCCATGTGGCGGCCGCCGTGGCGTGGCTGGTGGGCTCGCTCTTCGTGTCGCTTTTTCTCCTGACGTCGCAGCCCGAGCACGGCGACGACGCGCCCAAGGAACGCCGGATGCTCCACGTCCTGCGCCGCTGGACGCTGTTCGTCACCACGCCGGCCATGGTCATCACCTGGTTGATCGGACTGCACCTGGCCATGACGTTCGGCTGGTTTGCGATGAACTGGATCTGGATCAAGGTCGCCTTCGCGATCAGCCTGTCCGGTTTGCTCGGCATGCAGAGCGCCTCGCTGCGGCGCATGGCCGGCGGCAGTGGCAAGCGGCCGCCCCTGATCGACCTGCAGGCGCCGTTCATCGTGCTGGCGGCAGCGGCCATCGTGACGCTGGTCGTGGTCAAACCGTTCTGAACGGGCACATCTGACCGCCGGTCCGGCGCATGGCGGGGGCGCCATGCCTGGACTGCGATATGACAACGCGCCATATCGAATCAACCGCGTAATAACGACTCAACGAACAAGTCGTTCGCGCGCTCAAGCCCCGTCCCTAGAATCGTCTCCTCTCATCACTGCACGGGTTCAGAGGCGATTCCATCATGACTATTCGTACTTTTGCGGCCGAGGCCGCGGCGGACGCGTCCGTTTCCGGCAGCGCGCAGCCCGTGCGTTTCGCATGGGCGCCGATCTTCAAGCGCTTGCTGGGTGCGGTGCTGGCGTCCGCCGCCATGTTTCACGGCCCCGCCTTCTCGGCCGACCCCAAGCCGCTCAAAGTGGGCGTGCGCGGGGGCGTGGACGAGCAGATCTGGGAAGTGGTGGCGCAGGTGGCCAAGAAAAATGGCCTGGCCGTCGAGCCCGTCGTCATCACCGGCACCGCCAGCCCGAACGAGGCGCTGAATAACGGCGATCTCGAGGCAAACGCCTTCCAGCACATTCCCTTCCTGAACGACCAGATCAAGCAGCGCGGCTACAAGCTGGTGCCGGTGGCCAACACGCTGATCTCGCCCATCGCGTTCTACAGCAAGAAGTACAAGTCGCTCAAGGACTTGCCGGACGGCGCGAAGGTGGGCATTCCCAACGATCCCAGCAATCAGACGCGCGCGCTGGTCATCCTGCGCGACCAGGGTCTCATCACGCTGAAGGACGGCTTTGATCCGGCGACCGGGACAGCCACGCTGGCCGACGTGACGTCCAATCCCAAGAAGTTCGATTTCGTGGAAAGCGCATCGGTGGTGCTGGCGCGATCGCTGCCGGACGTGGACACCGCCGCCATCGTCAACAGCTTTGCGTACCAGGCCGGGCTGATCGCCACGCGCGACGGCATCGCGGTCGAGAAGAAGGACAACAACCCCTACGTGAACATCATTGTGGTGCGCGAACAGGACAAGGACGCGCCGTGGGTGCCCGAGCTGGTCAAGGCGTATCACTCCGAAGCAGTGCGCCAGTTCATCCTGACGAAGTTCGAAGGGTCGGTGATCCCGGTCTTCTAGGTGATCATGCAACGCGAACTTTCCCTGCCCCAGGACGCCATGCGCGCCACGCAAGCGCCGGCGCGCGACGCGCACATCGTGTTCGAGGGCCTGCAGAAGCAGTATCAGGGCCCCGCGGGCCCGGTTGCGGCGCTGTCGGACGTGTCGTTTTCGATTGTGCGCGGCGAGGTGTTCGGCATCATCGGCCGCAGCGGGGCGGGCAAGTCCACGCTGCTGCGTTCGATCAACATGCTGGAGCGGCCCAGCGCGGGCCGCGTGTTTGTGGACGGGGTGGACGTGGGCAGGCTGGACGAGGATGCGCTCGTGGACCTGCGCCGCCGCATCGGCATGATCTTCCAGCACTTCAATCTGCTGTCGGCCAAGACGGTGGCCGAAAACGTCGCGCTGCCGCTGCGCGTGGCGGGCGTGAAGCCGGCTGCCGCGCGGGCGCGGGTGGAGGCGCTGCTTGAGATGGTAGGCCTGCGGGACAAGGCCGATGTTTACCCGTCAAAGCTGTCCGGCGGACAGAAGCAGCGCGTGGGCATTGCGCGCGCGCTGGTCCACGAGCCCGAAGTCTTGCTGTGCGACGAGGCGACGTCCGCGCTCGACCCCGAGACCACGCAATCCATCCTGGCGCTCCTTTTGGACATCAACCGCAAGCTGGGCCTGACCGTCGTGCTGATCACGCATGACATGGCCGTGATCCGCGAGGTCTGCCACAACGTGCTGGTGCTGGATGGCGGCCGCGAGGTCGAGCTGGGCGAGGTGTGGCGCGTGTTCGGCAACCCCCAGGCGGATGCCACGCGCGCGCTGCTGCGGCCGTTGCAGCACGATCTGCCGGCGGACCTGGCGGCACGGCTGGTGCCCGATCTGCACGGGCGTCCTGGCGTTGCGGTGCTGCGGTTGCGCTTTACCGGCCAGGGCAGGCCCGACGGCGTGTCGCTGCAGGCGCTGGCTGCGATGGGGCCAGGCGCGACGCTGCTGCACGGCGGACTGGACCGGCTGCGTGGCCACGCGCAAGGCAGCCTGCTGGTGTCGGTGCCCGCGGGCGCATTACAGGAAGAGGCCGCGCGCGCCGCGCTGGTGGCCGATCAGATCAAGGTACTTGGCTATGTCGCTACCGATGCTTGATAAATACCTGCAGGCATTTCTGCAGACGCTGACGATGGTCAGCATTTCGGCGGCCATCGCCATAGGCGCCGGCCTGGCGCTGGCGGTGGTGCTGACCGTCACCGCGCCGGGCAGTCTGTACCCGCGTCCGCGTTTGAACAAGGCGTTGTCGGTCACGGTGAATACCTTCCGCGCCATCCCCTTCATCATCCTGCTGGTCGCGATGCTGCCCTTCACGCGCTTCCTGGTAGGCACGACGCTGGGCACGTGGGCGGCCATCGTGCCGCTGTCGGCGAACCTGATTCCGTTCTTTGCGCGCATTGCGCAGGTCAGCCTGAACGACGTGGACCACGGCCTGGTCGAGGCGGCGCGCGCCATGGGCTGCCGCCGGTGGCACATCGTGCGCCATGTGCTGCTGCCCGAAGCCTTGCCGGGCATCATCGGCGGCATGACGGTCAGCGTGATCGCCCTGATCAACGCGTCTGCCATGGCGGGCGCCGTGGGTGCGGGCGGGTTGGGGGATCTGGCGATCCGCTACGGCTACGAACGCTACGAGACGCGGGTGATGTTCGAGGTGATCGTGATCCTGATCGCGCTGGTGTCGATCGTGCAGTTCACCGGCGAGTGGCTGTCGCGCCGCGCCGACCACAAACGCTAGCGCATGCGTGGCGTGATGGAACGCTTATCCGGTTCAGCGCAGCGGCACCTGCGGCATGGCCGCCAGGGATTGCGTCGCCAGCCGTTCCTGCTCGCGGGCCAGCCGGTTGACGGTGTCCTGGTGCTGGTGAAAGCGCGTCAGGTCGGCGTTGCGGCCGAACTTCAATTCGTTGCGGTCCGCGTACCAGAACTGGCGGTTGTCATCGAGCAGCGTGATCATCAGCCCGAACTCGTGCAGGATCTGCGTTTCCAGGTCCCAGACGCGCCGCAGTTTCTCGTTGCTTGCCGCCCGCGAGTCCGTCAGCGCCTGCAGGATCTTTGCCTTTTCAGGTTCGGAGATGGTCAGCGAGCGCACCAGCGCGGGCATTTCGTCCAGCACGTCCAGGCTTTGCTGGCGGTAGGCAGGCACCAGCTTTTCGGCCTGTTCCAGAATCAGGCGGCTTTCGATCAGGCCCGAGTCGCGCGCCAGCCGGCCGGCGTCAAAGAGCCGGGGCAGGCCGATTTCCTTGAGTTCCTGCAGGTAGGCGCGATGCTGCGCAAGCCGTTCGCCGGCCACGGTTTTCATGGCCCGTTCCATTTCGCCGTACGGACCCGTGGCCTTGGGCGAGGGGTCGATGGCCGGCACGTCTTCGGGCACGCCGGAGCCGCCGCCGGCCTGCATGCGCAGCGCGTCGATGGCCTTGCGGATTTCGGTGTTGGCGATGTCGCGCTGGCGGTTGTCGTGGCTGCGTTCGGCAAGCGGCACGGCCACGGCGGCCAGCAGGAACACCCCCGCGCCCAGCATGATGCGCACGCGGTTGCGCGGCGTGCGAAAGCGTTTCCAGAGGGAAAAGACGCCCAGGACGACGAGCAGCAGGGCGCCCAGGAGCATGGCGCCACCGAAGGCCAGTTGCGCAACCTCCAGCATCGTTTCCGGACGGCTGCTGTAGACCGTCCACGCCAGCATCGCGGAATAGACCAGACAGGTGGCGGCCTTCAGGAGCCAGCCGGGTTCGGGCGGAGCCGTGGCCAGAGCGGCCGGGCCGGCAGCCGTGGCGGGCGCTTGCGGGTCGTTCATGTGGCGCGTGAAAACGGGGATACGGCGTTTGACTGTAAAGACTCGCTTGGGCCCCGTCAATGCCGCGGGCCGGCGGCGCGAACCGATTTCAGGGCAGGCGCGATGCGCGTCTGCATCCACCGATGACAGGAGTGAATGACATGACCGACCACCCGCAACACGGTTTTGCGACGCGCGCCATCCACCTGGGCTACGACCCGCTGGACGAACAGGGCGCGCTGTCGCCACCGCTGTACCTGACGTCCACCTACACGCAGGACAGCATCGAGGCCTTTGACCGGATCCGGCTTGGCGAAGCCCAAGGCTATGTCTACGGCCGCACGCGCAATCCCACGCAGGCACTGCTGGAGGAACGCCTGGCGTCGCTGGAAGGCGCCGAGGCCGGCGTGGTGACGGCCTCGGGCATGGCGGCCATCTCGGCCACCCTGTTTTCGCTGTTGCAAAGCGGCGACGAGATCGTGGTCGACCAGATTGTCTACGGCACGGCCTTCACGCTGTTCACGCAGGGGCTGGCCCGCTTTGGCGTGCGGGCCGTGTTCGCGGACTTCACCAAGCCCCAGACGGTGGCCGCCGCCGTCGGGCCCAAGACCCGGGCCGTGTACTTCGAGACGCCCGCCAATCCCAACCTGCGGCTGGTGGACATTGCGGCCATCTCCGCGATCGCGCGCGGCAAGGGGCTGCTGACGATCGTTGACAACACGTTCGCCACGCCGGTGCTGCAGCGGCCGCTCGAGCACGGCGCGGACATTGTGCTGCATTCGGCCACCAAGTATCTGGGCGGGCACGGCGACCTGCTGGCGGGCGCGGTGCTGGGCCGCAAGCCGCATATCGACGCCATCCGGTTGCAGGGGTTGCGCTACTTCACGGGCGCGACGCTGTCGCCGTTCACGGCCTTTCTGGTGCTGCGCGGGATCAAGACGCTGGAGCTGCGCGTGCAGCGGCACAGCGAATCCGCGTTGAAGGTGGCCAAGCTGCTGCGCGAGCACCCGGCAGTGGCCGACGTGTTCTATCCGGGCCTGTCCGGCACGGCGGGCGCGGACATCGCGGCGCGCCAGCAGGCGGCGGGTGGCGGACTGGTGGCCTTCGAGCTGAAGGGCGGGTTGTCCGCCGGCAAGACGCTCTTGAACAGCCTGAAGCTGGCGCGCATTGCGGTCAGCCTGGGCGATCCCGAGACCCTGATCCAGCATCCGGCGTCGATGACCCACGCCAGCTATTCGGCCGAGGACCGCGAGCGCTACGGTTTGTCCGAAGGATTGCTGCGGCTGTCCGTGGGGCTGGAAACGCCCGAGGACATTCTGGCGGACCTCAAGCAGGGTCTGGATCGCGTGTAGCGGCGGGCAGGTCGGCAGAGGCGGCGTCCGTGCGCCGCCAGGCCACCCACTCGCCTTCGCCCTCGAAGTGGCGCAGGCCCCGCTCGGCGGTCGCCAGGCCCGCGCGCAACACGTCCATGTCCAGGCCGGGCAGGTTGCGGAGCAGGGCGGGGGGCAACTGATTGATGTCCAGCACGCGCGCGTCGAAGTCCATCCGCATCAGCCCGCCGCCGTCGGTGGGCACGCGGACGAACCACAGGCTTTCCATGTAGTCGCCGAACCACGGGTCCGGATAAATCGCCTGCGTGAAAACGAACCCGAATTCATGAATGTCGCGCCAGGGCCAGAATTCCTGCAGGCCCATCGCGCGCGCCAGTTCACCCGAGCGCGTCAGCCCGGCGTCATCAAAGCGCACGATTTCCTGCAAGGGGTCTTCGGCTGCCGGGGGGCCGGCGAACCATCGCTTGATGAATGACCACATGGGTGTCGCGATCGGAGGGAACAGGGGGGTGAAGTGTAAAGGGGCCGGGGTAGTGTAAAAATGTTACAAACTTTGATCCCGATCAATTTCGCGCACCCTGACGCAAGCTAGGGTTGAAGTTTTTGGCGCAGCAAGGACAGGACGAATGACCGACAAGATATCGCAGGCTCCCGATCAAGACGAAGCCGCCCCGGAGGCGCCGGTCAAGCGCCCCGCCGTGGCCAGGGGCGCGGCCAAGCGCACGGCGAATGCCCGCCCGGCGGCCGCATCTGCCCCCGAGCCCGCCATCGAGCCCGCCGTCGAACTGAGCAAGCGCGTGACCGCGCGGCAGGATGCGGCGCGGCAGGAGACCGCGGCGGTGCTGGCCGATATCGCCGGCCGCTACCAGGTGGGCGAACCGGGCGAGGCGCGCGCGGCCCTGCGCACCGTCATCGATGCGCTGTCGGCCGATGACGCGCAGGCCGTGCATCGCGCGCTGCTCGATGCCAACCGGCAGTCACCGGGGGCGCGCCGCAATCCCGACGAAGAACTGGCCGGAGATTGGCGCGAGGGCGTCTATCCCTACCGCCACCGCATGCTGCGCCGCAATTACGAAAAGCAGAAGTACAAGCTGCAGGTCGAACTGCTGAAGCTGCAGGCGTGGGTCAAGGCGACCGGCCAGCGCGTCGTGATCCTGTTCGAAGGGCGCGACGCGGCAGGCAAGGGCGGCACCATCAAGCGCATGATGGAACACCTGAATCCGCGCGGCGCGCGCGTGGTCGCCCTGGAAAAGCCGTCCGACACCGAGAAGGGCCAGTGGTACTTCCAGCGCTACGTGCAGCACCTGCCCACTGCGGGCGAGATCGTCATGTTCGATCGGTCCTGGTACAACCGCGCCGGCGTCGAGCGCGTGATGGGATTCTGCTCGCAGGACGAGTACCTGGCGTTTCTGCGCCAGACGCCCGATTTCGAGCGCCACCTCGTCAGCAGCGGCATCACGCTGATCAAGTTGTGGTTTTCGGTCAGCCAGGAAGAACAGCGCCGCCGTTTCCAGCAGCGCAAGGTGCATCCGCTCAAGCAGTGGAAGCTGAGCCCGGTGGACCTGGCGTCGCTGGACAAGTGGGACGATTACACGCGCGCCAAGGAAGCCATGTTCGCCCACACCGATACCGCCGATGCGCCGTGGATCGTGGTCAAGTCCGACTGCAAGAAGCGCGCACGCCTGAACGCCATGCGCTATGTGCTGAGCCGCCTGCCCTACGACGGCAAGAGCGACGACGCGCAGACGGCGATCGATTCGCTGATCGTGGGTCGCGCGCTGTAGGGGATCAGCCGCCCAGCGCAGCCAGGTTCAACACGTGGCTGCGCCCGATCCATACGGCGCAGTCGCGGTGGTCGCGCAGCGAATTGCCGGTGTTCGGATGCATGAACACATCCAGCGCGCCGTGGTTCAGTGTCAGCCAGGTGGATATCTCGGCCAGATGCTGCGGACCGAAGGCGATCTGGTAGCTCCATTGCGGATGCGGGCCCACGGGGCGCTCATGGAAGCGTCCCATTTCCATCTGGCCGTCAAACGTCGCGACGATCCGTTCGCGCAGGGCGAACGCGGCATCGCGGCTTGCCGCGTCGAAGTACACATGAGCGTGCCAGCTCGCGACGTCCGTCACGGGAATTTCCATTGTTCTGTCCTGATACGGTTCAGCCGCCCGCGCGCTTGGCGCGGTGGCCTTGTTTCGTGAGCGCGTCGATGATGCGGTCGCAGTGGTCGCCCTGCACCTCGATCACGCCGTCCTTGACGGTGCCGCCCGAACCGCACGCGGTCCGCAGTTGCTTGCCCAACGCGGCCAGGGCGTCGGGCGCCAGCGCCAGTCCGCGCACCAGCGTCACGCTCTTGCCGCCGCGGCCCTTGGTCTCGCGGGATACCCGCGCCCCGCCATCGCCCGCCGGGGCCGCGCGGCTGGCCGCCTGGCATTGGCATTGCGCCACAGGCTGGCGGCATTGCGGGCACATGCGCCCGGACTCGGTGGAATAGACCAGGCCGCCCGAGCCGCCGCGCTTCATCAAGACTTGCCCCGCATCTGGTCAATGAGACGCCGATCGCGCTTGGTGGGGCGTCCCGCGTCGATGCCCAGCGCCGGTTCCGGCGCAAGACGCCGCATTTCGGCGGCGCGCTCGCGGGCGGCCACGCTCTCGGGCGTTTCTTCATACAGCAGGCGCGCCACCGGCGCGGGGCCTCGCACGCCGCTCACGGCCACGACGCGCACCTGCAGCGCGGGGTCTTCCTTGCGGACAGCGACGACGTCGCCGGCGCCGACCTCGCGCGCGGGTTTGGCGGGCTGTCCGTTCACAAACACGCGGCCCTTGCCGATTTCCTGCGAGGCCAGGCTTCGCGTCTTGTAGAAGCGCGCGGCCCACAGCCATTTGTCGAGTCGGATCTTGTCCATCCAGCGGGTTCCTGCGGTAAAGCTGTCCAAGGCGTCATGATAGCCTCGCCCGCGCGGCACAAAAAAAAACGGCGCCCAGCATGAGCGCCGCAAACCGGCTACGCGGTGTCCGGGCCCATCAGGCCCGGCAGTACTCAATCCAGTTTCAGGCCCGCTTCCTTGACGACGCGCTGCCACTTTTCGATCTCGGCGCGGCGGAACGTGTCCAGTTCGGCAGGCGTGGAGCCGATGGGTTCGGCGCCGATGCCGGCAAGCTGTTCGGCGATCGCGGGATCCTTCAGCACCTTGGCCAGCGCCTGCGACACCTGTTCCACGATGGCGGGCGGCGTGCCGGCCGGGGCGAACACGGCGTTCCATTCGTAGGTTTCGTAGCCCGGCACGCCTGATTCGGCGATGGTGGGCAGGGCGGGCGCGGTCTTCGAACGCTCCAGTCCGCCAACGGCGACGGCGCGCAGCTTGCCGTTCTTCACGTGCTGCCAGGCAGAACCCATGCTGGCGAACATGACGGGCACCTGGCCCGACATCACGTCGATCATGGCCGGGCCGCCGCCCTTGTACGCGACGTGCTGCAACTGGGTCTTGGCCAGCAGGTTGAACAGTTCACCCGCCAGGTGCTGGGCCGAACCGGGACCGGCCGAGGCAAAGTACACCGGCTCCTTGGCATCGGGCTGGCCGAGTTTGATGAGGTCGGCGACCGACTTCACTTCGTACGACGGGGTCACGACCAGCACGTTGGGCACGCGCAGCAGCAGCGACACCGGCGCGAAGGCCGATAGCGTGTCGAACTGCATCTTGCTGTGCAGCGCGGGATTCTGCGCGTGATTGGAGGCGTCCAGCATCAGCGTGTAGCCGTCGGGATTGGCCTTGGCGACGACGGCGCCGCCGATCATGCCGCCCGCGCCGCCGCGGTTTTCGATGACGACGGGCTGGCCCAGCTCGGCCGCAAGCTTCGGGCCGATCAGGCGGGCGACCACGTCCACGGTGCCGCCGGGCGGATAGGTCACCACCAGCGTGACCGCGCGCTCGGGGTAGGCGGCGTGTGCGACGCCGGCGGCGCCAGCCAGCAGGCCGGCGGCGGCAAACAGCGCGCTACGTTGCGCCAGGCGTTTGATGAGAGGGGTCATGGAGCGTCTCCTTTGAATTGGAATAGCTGCAACGGCGTGTCGGCAAGCACGGCGCGCCGTTGCGCGGGGTCGTCGATCCAGGCGTCCAGCCACTGCGTGGCCGCGGCATAGGACGCCAGGTGGCGATGTTCGGTATGGGGCCAGTCGCTGCCCCACATCAGGCGTTCGGGGGTATAGGCGTCCAGCAGTTGCTGCGTGGCCAACCGACCGGAGGCCGCGCAGGCGGCAGCGCCCCAGTTGCGGTAGGGCGCGGCCAGCTTCACCCACACGCGGCCGCTGTCCGCCTGGCGCAGCAGATATTGGAAACCGGGGTCCGAAACGCCGAGCGCGGGATCCGGGCGGCCAAAATGATCCACCACGATCCGGCAGTCCGCGGCCAGCAACGCCGGCATCACGCCGTCCAGGCGCGCGGCCTGCAGATGGATTTCCACATGCCACCCCAGCGCATTCACGCGGGCAAGCAACGACTGCCAGGCGGGCGTCTGCAATGCGGGGCTGTCCAGTCCGACAAGGTTCAGCCGGATGCCGACCACGCCAGCGGCAGCCAGGTCCTGCAATTCGGTTTCAGCGATGTCCTGCGCCACCACGGCCACGCCGCGCAGCCGGGCGGGCGCCGCGCGCAGCGCTTGAACCAGATGGCTGTTGTCCGTGCCCAGGAAGCTGGGCTGCACCAGCACGCCGTGGCTCATGCCGTGCGCGTCCAGCAAGTCCAGATACTCGGCCAGCGTGGCATCGTAGTCCGGCGTGTGGCGGCGCGTGTCGGCCAGGGCGAGACCTTGGTGGAACACGTGGGCGTGGGTGTCGACGGCGGCGCCTGGAAGCGGCGAGGGCAAAGCAGTCTCCTGATTCGGCACGGCGTTCGCGGGAACGACATGGCCAGTATGTAATGTTCTGTAAGTCGGGATTCTAGGAAGTCGAGGTATAGTTTTCCATTGTGGAAAAGCGCTTTATATATATTGGATCAATATGGAAACCCGGCACCTTCGGTACTTCCTGGCGGTGGTGGACCACGGCAGCGTCAGCCGCGCCTCGGACTGGCTGGGCATTGCTCAGCCTGCGTTGAGCCAGGCGCTGACGCGCATGGAAAAAGACCTGGGCGTGCGGCTGTTCGATCGGTCGCGTCAGGGCACGACGCCTACCCCCGCCGCGCAGGCCATCCTGGAAGACGTACGCGCCAGCGTGGCGCGCATCGACGCCGCGGCGCGCCGTGCGCGCGAGATCGGGCGGGGGAGCGCTGGGCAACTGACGGTCGGTCTGGTGTCCTCCGCGCTCTTTGACACGTTGCCGCGCGCGCTGCGCCAGATGCGCCAGCAGGCGCCGGGCGTGCGCATCATCCTGCGTGAAATGAGCAACGCCGAACAGGCCGAGGCCTTGCAGACGGGCGAGATCGATATCGGCCTGATGCATACACCCGTGGCCGTGGGCGGCCGCATGCGCGAGCGCCAGTTGCTACGGGACCGGCTGGTGGCCGCCGTGCCCGACGAGTTCGAGGTGCCGCCCGACGGTCAGGTGTCGATGGCGCAGATCGCACAGGCCGGCCTGGTGATGTACCCGCAGTCACAGTTGCCGGCATTTTATGCGGACATCCTGGATGCCATGCGCAAAGGGGGACACGACGCGCACGTCAACCAGGAGGCCAGCCGCACGTTGACGGTGCTGTCGTGCGTAGCGGGCGGCTGCGGCGTGGCCTTGCTGCCCAGCTGGATACGGTCCATGGATTTTCGCGGCGTGCGCTTTTGCGAGGTGCGCGACGGCGAGCGCCTGCCCAGTTTCGACCTGAGCGCGATATGGCCCGCGCGCAGCGTGCCCACGCTGGCGGACCTGTTCGCCAACCTGGACCTCGGTCCAACTTGATGAAATCGCGTCTCGACTTTCAACGTGCCTTCAATGTCCTTGGAAGTGGCTTAAGCCAGGCTTAAAGCGACAGTTTTGCCGGAACTGCGCCGGATCCGGACGTCTAACCAGGAACGTCATTGCGAGGTTCCGGGCTCATGGATCTGAATTGGCAGCAGCAACTTGCAGAAAGCGCCCTGTGGCTTGCGCGCGCGTTCGGCATTTCCGCCGTGGCGCTGGCGGTGGTCACCCTGATCCTGACGCGCACCACGGTCTGGGGCCGGAAGTTCTGGCGGCTGGCCTGGCCGTACCTGACGCCCCGGCGCAGTTGGCGCCCGATGCTCACCCTGGCCTTGCTGCTGTTCCTGGCGATGTTCGCGGTGCGCATGACCGTGCTGTTTTCGTTCTGGTACAACGGCTTCTACAGTGCCTTGCAGGCGCTGGACCAGTCGGTGTTCTGGCACTTCCTGGGGATTTTCGCGGTGCTGGCCACCGTGCATGTGGTGCGCAGCCTGGCCGACAGCTACGTGGGCCAGGCCTTCGACATTCATTGGCGCGTGTGGTTGAACGAACGGCTGACGCGCGACTGGCTGGGCGCGGGCGCCTACTACCGCGGCCACTTCCTGGCTGAACCCGTCGACAACCCCGACCAACGCATCGAACAGGACATCGCGCAATTCGTGACGGGGTCGCGCACGCTGGCGATCGGCGCGATCAGCGCGATCGTGTCGTTGGTGGCTTTTACGGCAATCCTTTGGGGGTTGTCGGGTCCGCTGACGCTGAGCGGCGTGGAGATTCCGCGCGCCATGGTGTTCGTGGTTTATCTGTACGTCATCGTCGCGACGTGGCTGGCGTTCAAGATCGGCCGCCCGCTCATCAAGCTGAACTTCCTGTCCGAGCGCCTGACGGCCAACTTCCGTTATGCGCTGGTTCGACTGCGCGAGAACGCCGAGAACGTTGCGTTCTATCAGGGCGAGGAAGTGGAGCGGGCGACGTTGTGGACGCGCTTCACGTCCTACATCGCCAACCTGTGGGCGCGCGTATACCGGGGCCTGAAGTTCGATGGCTTCAACCTGTCGGTCAGCCAGATCGCCGTGGTGTTTCCGTTCATCCTGCAGGCGCCGCGCTTTTTCAGCGGGGCAATCAAGCTGGGCGATGTCATGCAGACCTCGCAGGCTTTCGGGCAGGTGCAGGAATCGCTGTCGTTCTTTCGCAGTTCCTACGACACGTTCGCCCAGTACCGCGCGACGCTGGATCGTCTGAATGGATTCCTGGATGCCAACGAGGCCGCGCGTGCGCTGCCGCAGGTGCAGACCCAGACGCTGCCCGATGGCCTGGAGATCGAGGGCCTGGATGTGTCGCGCCCGGATGGCGCCTGTCTGCTGGACAACCTGAATCTGCGCCTGCACCCCGGACAAGCCCTGCTGATCAAGGGGCCGTCGGGCAGCGGCAAGACCACCTTGCTGCGCGCCCTGGCCGGACTATGGCCGTATGCCCACGGCGTGGTGCGGCGGCCGCAGGGCGCGTCAGCGCTGTTCCTGTCGCAGCGTCCGTATCTGCCGCTGGGCGACCTGCGCGGCGCGGTGGCGTATCCGGGGCTGGCGCAACCGGCCGACGACGCGCGGCTGGCCGATGCGTTGCGGCAGGTCAACCTGGGGCATATGGCCGGCCGGCTCGATGAGGTGCACGACTGGTCACGCGTGCTGTCGTTGGGCGAGCAGCAGCGCATTGCGTTCGCCCGCGTGCTGTACAACCGGCCCGCGCTGGTGTTTCTGGACGAGGCCACGTCGGCCACGGACGAAGGGCTGGAGCACATGCTGTACAGCCTGCTGCGCGAGGCGTTGCCGGACAGCATGCTGGTCAGCGTGGGCCATCGCAGCACGTTGGATGCGTTCCATACCCAACGGCTGGACCTGGACGGAACGGGCCGCTGGCAGGTCGGGCCCATGCCGGCGTCGCGCCACGGCGACGCGTTGCGGCGGGCGGCGGCTTAAAGGAGGGGCCTCAGGTGCCGACGCGCAGCGGTCCGGTGAGCTTGCGCAGTGCGGCGATCACGCTTTGCGCGGTGATGCGTCCGGTCTTGGGATTGGCCGACGGGATGTTCTGGATTTCCATCGAGAACGATGCGGAGTCGGACACGACCTCGACGCGGTGCAGGTTGCGATCGAGCGAGGGATCGGCCCAGATTTCCAGCGTGGTGCGATCCGGGCCGATGCCCGCCAGCGACACGCTGACAGCCACGTTGAGGTTGGCCGGAAAGCCCACGGCGGCCTCGCGCGGCGAGCCGCGGAAGATGAGGCGAGGCTCGGTGATGCCTTCGATGTCGATGTTGTTGTCGGTCAGGTAGGGCGCGCCCAGCAGGCCGCGCACCGGCTTGCGGGTGATCATCGTGACGGAATGGATGACGCCTTCGGCAGCGGCGGTGATGGCGTCCAGCCCCAGAATGGCGCCCGACGGCACGATGACCTGGCCGCCGTGCTGGCGCGCGATGTCGATGAGGTCTTCGTGGCGCAGCAGGGCGCCCGAACTGAGCACCACCATCTTCTTGCCGGCGCGCAATACCGGTTCGGCGATGTTGCGGAACACGGCCGCGGGCGCGCATTCCACGACCACGTCGCAATGGTCGGCAAGGCCGTCGATGGTGGTGAAGGCGGGCGCGCCGTCTTTCCACGAGAAGGCGGGCGGGGCGCTGGGATCGCGCACGGCGACGGCGGCGAGCGTCAGGCCGGGCAGGCCGGCATCGAGGGATTGCGCCACGGCCTGGCCGATGGCGCCGAAGCCGGCGATGCCGACGCGGTAGCTGTTCATGGGTATCCGAAAAAGTTGGACCCGCGGCAGGACTGCGGGTGGTTCGGGAATGCGGCCGGCAGCGCGCCGCAAGGCTGCCGGCCACTGTAGCCACCGGCTGGCGACGCGTCAATGCGGGATGCCCGCAAGGCCGCGTAACCACGCCGGCCCCGCGCCCCACGCAAGCCGCCGCGGCTTTGCCCGCGCTATTGCAGCTTGATCCCCAGCTCCTTGATGAGCGGACCCATCTCGGCGCGGTCGGCCTGGATTGTCGCGGCCAGTTCGTCGGGCGTGCTGCCGATGGGGATCATGCCCAGGGTCTGCATCTGGGCCTGCATGGCGGGATCCTTCAGGATGTCGCTGACCGCCTTCTGGATCTGCGCGACACGGTCCTTCGGAATGCCTGCCGGCCCCATCAGGCCGATCCACGGCTGCGGCGCGTAGTCCAGGCCGGACTCCTTCAGTGTGGGCGTGTCCGGCAGACCGCCGAAGCGTTGCGGGCTGGTGATCGCCAATGCCCGCAACCGTCCGCTGTCGATCAGCCCCTTCGAACTGGACGGTGCGTCCAGGCCCACGTCCAGCTGTCCGCCGATCAGGTCGTTCTGGGTCTTGCCGGACGATGACGAGGGAACGTACAGCGCCTTGATGCCCGCGCGCCGCGCGGTCTGTTCCCAGACCAGGTGGAATGCGGTGCCGATCGAGAACGATCCCACGCTCAGGTTGCGCGCCCGGCTTTCGCGCACGAAGTCTTCCCAGGTTTTGAGCGGGCTGTCTTTGGGCACGATGAAGATGAACGGCGTGCGCGCCACCAGCGAAATGGGCTGCAGGTCCTTTTGCGTGTCGAACGGCAGGCTATCGACGGCAAACGGCACGATGGTCACCGAAGAAGCGACCACCATGCCCAACGTGTAGCCGTCGGGAGCGGACTTGACCAGCGCGCCGGTGCTGATGATGCCCGAGGCGCCCGGCTTGTTCTCCACGACGACGGGCTGGCCCCAGGCCGCGCCCAGCTTGCTCGCCAGGACGCGCAGCATGACGTCGACCGGACCGCCCGGCGGATTGGAAACGATGATCTTGACCGGTTTTTCGGGATAGGCGGCGGTGGCGGCAAGCGGCAGCGCGAGCGCCATCGCAAGAAGGCATTGCTTGAACATGGAATTCCCCTTGTGTTGTTGGTGTGCAAGGCGCGGGGGCAAGCCCGGCGCCAGATGCGGCATGGCGGGTGGCGTGGCGGGCTCAGGCCAGGATCTGCATGTGCGGCGCTTGCGGCCAGGCCGGCGCATCGCACCGGATGAAGGCCAGCCAGGCGGTCTGCGTCTGGCGCGCAAGCTGCTCTGCATGCGCGGCAGGCAGACCGGCCAGCATGGGCGCCCCGGTAAAGGCTTGCAGGGTGTCGAACACGAAAGGCAGCTCGATGCAATGGCACGCGCCAAAGCGATCCGTCGGTGCGACGTCAAAGCGCGCCAGCCAGGCGTCGCGGCCTTGCGCGGCGGCGTGCCCGGCCCACTGCCGCGATGGCGCGCCGAACACGGCGTCGCCCATCTGCTGGCTGGCAGCGTCGGTGCCGTGGTCTGGAAAGGCGGCCATCTCGTCGCGCGTGTAGCAGACCAGCACGTCTGCGCGGCCCGCGGCGGTCATCAGCGCGGGGGCAATGTCCAGCGGCAGCACCTGGCCATCGAGCACCGGTGAAAACAGGCTGCGGCTGCTGCCTTCGGCCTGCAATGCCTGCGCCACCTCGGGTGCTTGTTGGGCAGCCAGCAGCGCGGACACCGGCAATTTCCGGGCCGCGGAAAGCGATTCGGCCCCGGCCGCGCGCAGATAGACCTGTCCCAAGGCTTCGCCCTGCGCCGCACTGCGAAAGCCGCGGCCCAGCGCGGCGCTCTGCAGGATGGCGCGCGAGAAGCGCGGCTGGCGCGTCAGCATGGCGCAGATCGACGAGGCGCCCGCCGATTGCCCCATCACCGTGACGCGCTCGGGGTCGCCGCCCAGGTCTTCGATATTGGCCAGCACCCAGCCGATCGCCATCTCCTGGTCCAGCAGCCCGGCATTGGCCGTATGCCCCGGCACGTACAGCCAGCCAAGCGCGGCCAACCGGTAGTTGACGGCCACGACGACCACGTCGCCCCGTTGCGCCAGGCGCGAGCCGTCGTACCAGTCCAGCGCGCCGCCGCCGCTTTGCCAGGCGCCGCCGTGCAGCCAGACCACGACGGGACGGCGCTTGCCGTCCGCGGCCGGGGTCCACACCGTCAGGTGCAGGCAGTCTTCGGATTGCTCGGCATCGAAGTCGCCCATGGCGCCGCGCAGGCGCGAGGGCAATTGCGGCGCCACGGCGCCCAGTCCCGTGGCGTCGAGTTCACCCCGCCAGCTGGCCGGCTGCGGCGGCGCAAATCGCAGTTCGCCCACAGGCGCCTGCGCATAGGGAATGGCGCCGAAGCGGCACACGCCGCCGTCGCGCACGCCGGCAAGCGTGCCGCTGCGCAGCGCCGCCTTCACGCGTTCACTCATATCCTGCCCCTTGTCTCGTTGTTCATCGTCCAGCGGCGGCAAACGTTGCTGCCGCCGGACTATGGTAGGGAGGAAAGTGCCGCGCCGGGCATGCCGGTTTCGAACAGAGCCATGCGCAACCCGCATGGCTGGAAGGCGCTACCGGGTGATGCGCGCGTCCAGGCTGTTGTCCGCCAGGGCTTGCGCCTGCTCGCGCGTCATGCCCAGGTGCTCGTAGAGCGCGTGGAAGTTCTCGTTGACATAGCCGCCGAAGTAGGCCGGATCGTCGGAGTTGACGGTGACCTTCACGCCGGCATCAAGCAGCGACAGGATGTTGTGCTCGCGCATGTGGCCGAACACGCGCAGCCGGGTGTTGGACAGCGGACAGACGGTCAACGGAATCTGCTCGTCGATCAGGCGGGCGATCAGTTCGGGATCCTCGGCCGCGCGCACGCCGTGGTCGATGCGCAGGACCTTGAGCAGATCCAGCGCTTCCCAGATGTATTCGGGCGGGCCTTCCTCGCCGGCATGCGCCACGGCGGGCAGGCCTTCGGCGCGCGCGCGGTCGAACACGCGTTGAAAGAGGCGCGGCGGAAAGCCTTGCTCGCTGCTGTCCAGACCCACGGCGATGAACGCATCGCGGTAGGGCAGCGCCTGCTCCAGCGTGCGCATGGCCTGTTCTTCGGGCAGGTGGCGCAGGAAGCTCAGGATCAGGCCGCTGGTCACGCCCAGCTGCTTCTCGCCGTCGGCCAGCGCCTGGCTGATGCCGTTCAACACCGTCTCGAAAGGCACGCCGCGGTCGGTGTGCGTCTGCGGATCGAAGAAGGGTTCCGTGTGCACCACGTTCTGCTCGCGGCATTTGAGCAGGTACGCCCAGGTCAGGTCGTAGAAGTCCTGCTCGGTGCGCAGCACGTCCGCGCCGCGGTAATAGAGATCCAGGAATTCCTGGAGGTTGTTGTAGTCGTAGGCGCCACGCAGGGCGTCGATGTCGGGCCAGGGCAGCGCCACGCCGTTGCGTTGCGCCAGCTTGAACAGCAGCTCGGGTTCAAGCGTGCCCTCCAGATGCAGGTGCAATTCCGCCTTGGGCAATGCGTTGAGCCATTCGTACATGGGTGCTCCGGTATGAAAAAGGGGCGTGTTCGGGGGGCGCGCGCGGCTCAGGCGGCCAGCGCAATGCCATCGGCCAGAATGGTGCGTTCGAGCTGGGCCGCGAAGGCGCGCGCCTGACGGGTGCTGGGACGGTCGCGGCGCCAGATGGCGGCAAGCGGAGACTTGCGCAAGGCGGGGCGGGCGGGCAGCACGGTGAGTTCGCCGCGCGCCTGCCGGACGGCCGCAACGCTGCCGGGCAGCATCCACAGATACTGACCGTCCAGCAGCAGTTCGCGGCCGAATTCCAGCGACAGGACGCCGATCATATCCGGAATCGCCAAACCGGCCTGGCGCAGGGACAATTCCAGCTCGCCGCGGATGCGGCTGCCAGGCAGCGCAGTGATCCACGGATACGCGACATAATCGGCCAGCGTGGCCCCCGGCAGACGGGTCAGCGGATGATGCGGCGCGCAGGCCAGCACCACGGCGTCCTCGAGCAAGGTGGTCGAACGGTAGATCTGCGGATTGACGGTGCTGGAGAAACGGCTGATCAGCACGTCCAGCGCGCCGGCGTCCAGGTCCTCGATCAGCCGTTCGTGCGTGCCGATCTCGATGGTGAGCGTGATGCGCGGGTGCGCCTCGCGGTAGTCGCGCGCAGCCTGCGCCACCGGCCAGCCCGCAAACATCGAAAAGCAGCCCACCGTCAGGCTGCCTTCCTCGCCGCGCGAAACGGCGGCCAGGTCGACCTCGGCCTTGCGAAAGCCCGTCAGCAGCTGGCGCGCGTGGCGGCACATGGCGTCGCCCAGCGGCGTGCAGGTGGTGCCCTTTGCGGTGCGCTCGAAGAGCCGCGCGCCCACCAGTTCCTCGATCTCCGCAATGGCGCGCGACAGGCCCGATTGCGTGCTGTGCAATTGGGCCGCCGCCTTGGACAGGTTGCCCAATTCTGAGACGGTCAGCACGATTTCCAGGTGCCGGATGCGGAGTTTGCCTCGGAACGGTGTCATGGCGCGGGGAAGCGGAAGCGATTTGCCGATTATTCTCCCGCGCTGGCCGCTTGGCAACGCGCGCGAGGATTCGGGATATAGTTCGACGCCTGGCGGCGCGGGGGCGGCGAATGGCGGCCCGCTGCGCGTGCGGGGGCCTGCAACAGCTTCGGCTTGCAACGGGAGAAGCGGAATTGATGTTGAAAATACGCGGCGGCCAGTGCGTAGGGCTATGCGCCGGCAACGGCAGCCGCCCCTGCGGCGGCAGGCGCACGGCGATGATTGCCGCGGTCACGCTACTGACCGCGGCGCTGGCCGGTTGCAGCGTGTCACGCGTCGACGACGTGGCCGTCAAATGGCCGCCCTTCAAGCAAGGCACGCCGGTCGTGCTGCCGTCGGATCCAGCGCAATGCCCCGACCTGGCCGGCGTCTATCGCGCGCAGGGTGAACGGCGCGCCGGCGGTGCCGATGCGTTCCTGCTGGAGGACCTGCGCGGCTTTCTGACGTATCCGTTGGATCTGCCGGGCATGCGCGATGCCCGTTTGCCCGCATGGAAATCGTCGCCCCGCGCAACCGTCTCGTTCGTCCCGGATGCTCTCGGGTGGCAGATAGAGGCGCGCGATGAGCACGGTGCGCGTCAGGTGTCGCAGCTTGTCCTGCAAGAGGAAGGCGCCGACACGGCAGCCGAGGGCGAACCCCCGCATCCCGGCAATGCCATCTGGCGGGCTGCCGGATGCACGCAAGGCCGGCTGTGGGTCAGCGTGCGCCATGACTGGCGCCAGCATGAGTCCATGGGCGTGCGGCGTCACGTGGCCATCCTGCGCAAGGACGCGGGCGGGCTGCTGCTGACGGTGGCGCGAGAGTCCGACAGCATCGGCATGCTACTGCCCTGGTACACCAATGACGGCGATTTGTTCCAATACTGGTTTGCGCCCGCCACCGATCATCCCTGAAGTCCGCGGGCGCAAGCCTGCCCATTATCTGAGAGAAACATGACCGCTAAACGGATCGTCACCTGGACCTTTTTCTTCGCGCTGTTCGTTGTGCTCGTGGCGCTGTTCTGGCGTCAGCTCTTCGATCAGACCCCGCCGTCGATGCGCGAACTGGGTGGCACCATCGAGGGCGGCAACGCCCACATCTATGGCGAATCGCCGCGCCAGGACGGCATGGCCGACCGGGCGATGCTGGCTGCTGCCCAGCGTGGCGATCCGGGCGCGCAATATCTGCAGGGCCTCGTCATGGAACACTTCGACATGAAAGAGGCGCTGCGCTGGTACGAGGCCGCCGCGGCTCAAGGGTATGAAATGGCCGCGCAACGCCTGGCGCAGTTGCGTGAGGCGCCGCCCGCCCCGCAATGATCGGCCGGTGTCCGCTGGCAGGGCAGGGACCGCGTTCGATTTCGGCCGCTGGTCGCGGTACGATCCCGGCTGACCTCGATTTTTCAGGAAAGCCATGCGCCAGAGTTTCTCCCGTCCTCGAATCGACAGCTTTTCGCGCGTGCTGCTGGCCGCGGCCCTGACCGCCGCTGCCGCCGGCGCCGCGCAGGCGCAGTCGCCCGGATCTGCCACCGGATCGCGCATCCAGACGCCCGCGCCCGAACAGCCGCAACCCGCGCTCAAACCCAAGCGCAGCTTTGACGACACGCCCGCGCCGGCTGCCCATGCCGCGCCGGCTACTGCGCCCGCTACTGCGCCGGCGGCAGCACCTGCTGCTTCCGCTGCGCCCGCCGCCGCGCCCGCTGCCTCCGCCGCCCCGGCCGCCGCGCCCGCCGCACCGACGGTCATCGTCCCCACCGAACTCGACACCAAGGCCTGCATCGACAAGCTGCGCAAGGGCGCCACGGCCAACGGCCTGACCGTTGCCGACTGGAACAAGTACACGGCCAACGCCACGCTGCTGCCCACGACCGTTGCGTCGGCCAAGGGCCAGCCCGAGGGCCGCGAAAGCTGGTGGGATTACATCGCCAAGACGGTCGACGACGAGCGCGTGCAGGACGGCAAGGCCGTGCTCGGCAAGTACGGCGCGCAGCTGGGCGCCATCAGCCAGCAGTATCAGGTCGATCCCGCGACGCTGGTCGCCATCTTCGGCATCGAAACCAACTATGGCCGCCAGGTCGGCAAGACCGACGTGCTCAATGCCTGGCTGACGCGCGCCTGCACCGAAAACAAGACGCTCTGGGAAAAGAACGCCTACGCGTCCGTGCGCCTCTTGCGCGACGGCGTCGTGCCCGCCGACAAGTTTGTCGGGTCCTGGAGCGGCGCGTTCGGCATGACGCAATTCATCCCCACGTCGTTCTACGAACTGGCTGCCGACGGCGATGGCGACGGCCGCATCGACCTCTACAACTCGCTGCCCGACGCGCTGGCTTCCACCGCCAACCACCTGCGCAAGCGCCGCGCGCAATGGACGCATGGTCTGCCCGCCGTCGTGGAAGTGCGCGTGCCGGCAGAGCTGGCCGCCGCGATTCCCGCCGAGCCCGACGCCGAGTACGTGGGGTCGCAGGATCGCCGCACGATCGCGCAGTGGGCGCAGGCCGGCGTCAAGCAGGGCGACGGCTCGGTGCTGAAGCTGCCGTCGGGCAATGACCAGCAGGCGTACCTTTTCGCGCCGACCGGGGCACGCGGCCCGGTGTTCCTGGCCACCGTGAATTTTGACGCCATCCTGCACTACAACCAGTCGCGCCGTTACGGCCTGGCGGTGTCGCTGCTGCTGAACCGCCTGCAAGGCGGTCCGGCGCTCGTCACGGCGTGGCCGACTGACGATCCTGGCCTGTCGCGTGCGCAGATCAAGGAACTGCAGAAGCAACTGTACGGACGCGGTCATGACATCGGCGTGGCCGACGGCATCCCGGGCGGAAAGACCCGCGACGCTGTGCGCGAGGAGCAGGCGCGCCTGAACCTGCCGCAGGACGGCCGCGTGGGCAAGCGCATCCTGGATGCGCTCAAGGCCGATCAACCGGCCGCCATGCGGGCTTATCCGGAATAATGATCGAGCCTGCCATGCCGTCCACCGAATTTCCCGACGATTTCCAGACCCTGCGTCTTTACGCGCGCCGCATGTCGCAGGCGCATCTGCCGTTCATGATCGAGATGCACGCCAATGCCGATCTGATGCAATCGATGGGCGGAACGCGCGACGCGGCGGCCAGCCGAAGCTACGTGGCGCAGAACATCGTCCACTGGACCGAGCACGGCTACGGCATGTATGTGCTGCAGGACCGCGAGACGGGCCTGCCCGCTGGCCGTGCCGGGCTGAAGGCGACGGCGTCGCCCGGCCGGGCCGGCGTGGAGCTTGCCTATGCGCTGCATCCTGACTGTTGGGGCAAGGGCTTTGCAGCGGAGATTTCCCGCGCGTTGATCGGGCTGGGGTTTCGCCTGCTGCCGGTGGACGTGCTGGGCGCCGTGGCGCTGCGCTCAAACCTGGCGTCGCAGCGCGTCATGGAAAAGACGGGGCTGCGTTACGTCGGCATGACGGGCGATGCGCCGGAGCCCAAGGTCTGCTACGAAATCCGCCGCGCGGATTGGCGCAAGCGCGAAGGCGTGTGAACGCCCGCGCCGTGCCGGCGCATGACGCGCGGCGCTAACATGGCGCCATGAGCAAGAAGAAATCCCCGGACGACGATCCGCCGCCCGTTCCGCCTGAACGCCCCGAGCCCGGCGAATGCTGCAACAGCGGTTGCATTCCTTGCGTCTATGACCTCTATGACGAAGCCATGGACCGCTATCGCGAGGCCTTGAAAGCGTGGCGCGCCCGGCACGAAGCGGGCGGCGCCTGAACGCGTTGCCTTATCCGGCCAGCTTCATGTGAATGATGGGAAAAGGGCGGCCGGCGTCGTCGTGGGCCGAGCGTCCCACGTCTTGAAATCCGTAGTGCTTGTAGAAGCCGTGCGCCTGCGGATTCTGCTCGTTCACGTCGACCAGTAGCGTGCCATGCAGCGAGCGTGCAAAGTTAAGGAGCCGGCGGCCGGCCCCCTTGCCGCGCTTGTTGGCATCCACGAACAGCATTTCGACCTTGTTGCCGGTCAGGCCCATGAAGCCGGCGACTTCGCCGGCATCGTCCTCACAGACCCAGACCCTTACCGACGGCAGGTACGTGTTCAGCACCTTCGGGTACATGGCCTGGATTTCCTTTTCCGTCAGGAAAGTGTGGGTGGCGCGCACCGAACGGAGCCAGATGTCCACCAGGGCCAGATCGTCGCCGTGGTTGCGTTCTCGGATGTTCATTTTGTTATTGCGGGTTCAAGCGGCGGGATCCAGGCGTCTATAGTCCCGCGCGATACAGATCGGTGGCCGCCAGGACGGTTTCCATCTGCACAGTATGCGCGAAAACGAATCGGTCTCCGTAGACCGTTTCATCCGGAAACTCCGAGATGAGCGCCATTGGCAATTCTTCACGATCGGTTTCCGTGACCTGCACGGGAATGCCGTTGAGCACGTCGAATCCCTTTTCCAGCGCGTGTGCGTGAAAGAGTTCCAGTTGCCGCGCGTTGAATTCCACCAGCCCTGGCACGTTGCGGGCAAGCCGCGCGGTGACGCCTTCGATCAGATGCCGGGCGCGCTCGCCCCAGCCCGGATGATGGCGCAGCACCAGGAAGAACCCCTTGGGGATGGTCCACAGCTCAAAGTGACGCGGCAGGTACCCCGACAGCGGGCGCGTCCATTCGTGCGCGGGATAGCCGTGCAGGTTGATGTGCAGCTGCGCGCCGCTGATCGCATGCGCCTGATGGCGGCCTTCGCGTTCGAAGAACGGCGCGCGCTCGCGGTAGGCGATATCGTCGCCCAGCGCGCTGTAGCGCGAGGCGTGCAGCATGTGGCGCGGATGCTGCTCGCGCAGCCGGTTGAACAGCGCGTAGCCATCGGGATTTTCCGAGGCGATCAGCGCAAAATGCGCATCGCCGCGCGCGGCCAGCGTCTGCGCGGCGCGCAGGGCGCCCACCACGCCGGAGGTTTCGTTGGCGTGCTGCGCGCCCGAAATGAAGACGGCTGGACCCGGGCCGCGCACATAGGTGCCCAGCACCGGACGGCCCTGCCGGGACACGGCCTGGAAGGTGTCGCCGCCAAAGGCCGCCATGCACCCGGCGATCTGCGCGGGCGACAGCGGCTCGCGCACCTGCGCCAGCGGACCGGCAGGCGCCGCCGGCGTCACGGGCGCGACGGGTGCGAAAGGTTCCACCGAGATCTGCACGCGCGGCGCGCCATCGTGGCGGCGGATGTCGGGAATGATCTGGCCGGGTTGCAGGCCCCGGTCGCCGGAAGGGCGGCCGGAGTGCTGCTGGAAGTGCTCGAGCAGCGAGAAATAGATGTCTTCGTGCAGCGCCTCGAAGGTGCTGACGATTTCCTCGTCGACCGGCAGCGCGAAGTCGATGCCGGGCAGGTCGACGCGGATCTCCAGCCGGTCGAAATACGGCTCGTGCGCGCCCCAGGTGTGGGTGCGCACCGTGTCCATGATGCTGCGAAAGAGCAATTGGTATTCGGTGGCCTGCGCGGCATCGGTTTGCACCGCGCCGCTCGCGTCGCGCACCCGCAGCCAGCCGGTGGGCGACAGCTCTGGCGTGCCGTCCGGCGCGTGCCCCAGCTGATTGGGCGCGAAGACGCGGGCGTCGAGCGTGCGGCCGTCGGCATAGCCCAGGGTGACGTCGTAGTGCAGGTCGTTTGCGCCGGGCAGCATCGTCACGCGGACGTCCTTCAGCAGCGCGACGAGGGGGTAGGCTTCGAGCGTGAAGCGCTTGGCCTGCGCGTGCTCGTGCAAGGGGTAGCGGATCTCGGCCGAGACCAGCCCGTCGTGCTCGACCTCTTCAAGGAAATAGTGCAGCAGCGGCTTGTAGGCGCTGCGAAATCGCGCCGTCACGCCGGCCTGTTGCAGCCGGTCTTGCGCGGCGCGGCGGGCTTGGGCGCTCTCGAACAACCAGCCTTCCACGACCGCGCCGCGCCAGCCCGGCGCCATGTAGGCGTGCGTCCAGGCGTCCAGCGTGCGATCGAAACTCTTGTCCAGCAACGACATACTCAATATTCCTTCCGCGCCCAGGGTGCGGATCGATTCATCAGACCTTGCCGGTCGGATCCAGGCGGTCGCGCAGCCAGTCGCCCAGCAGGTTCAGGCCCAGCACCGTCAGCATGATGGCCAGGCCAGGAAAGACGCTGACCCACCAGGCCGTCTGCATGTACGTGCGGCCATCGGCAAGCATACCGCCCCAGCTCGGGATCATGGGATCGACGCCCAGACCCAGGAAGGTCAGGCTGCTTTCCAGCAGGATGTTGTTGGCCACGTTCAGGGTCATCAGGATCACCAGCGGACCCAGCAGGTTGGGCACGATGTGGTGGCGGATCATGGCCAGGTCGCGCACGCCGAAGGCGCGCGCAGCCAGCACGAATTCACGCTCGCGCAGCGCCAGCACCTGCGCACGCACCAGACGAGCGTACTGCACCCATTGCGACACGATCATGAAAAAGATGACGTTGAACAGGCCGCCGCCCAGGATGGCGATGAAGGTGATGGCGACCAGGATGAAGGGCAGCGCCAGTTGCACGTCGGCAAAGCGCATGACGATCATGTCCCAGAAGCCGCGGTAGTAGCCGGCAATGAGACCCATGATGATGCCCAGCAGCGCGCCGCCCAGCACCGAGGCAAAGCCCACCAGCAACGAGATCTTGCCGCCGACGATCACGCGCGCCAGCACGTCGCGGCCCAGCGGGTCCGTGCCGAACGGGTGGGCGGCCGACGCGAAGGGCGCCATCAGGCGCGCGGCCAGGTCCATGGATTCGCCGCCGTCCGGAAACAGCCAGCCGGACGCCAGCACCAGCAGGACCATGACGCCGGTCAGAAGCGCGCCCAGCACGAATTCCAGCGAGCGATAGCGGCTGCGCGGCTTCATGGCCTTCGGGGCGGCGGGGGAAGTGGTTGTCTGCATGATGCTCAACGCGTGCGGATACGGGGATCGACGATGCCGTAGGCGATGTCGACGATCAGGTTGACCAGGACGATGACGGTGGCCAGCACGGTGACCGTGCCTTGTAGCACCGGATAGTCGCGGCCGGAAATGGCGTCGAATGCCAGCGTGCCCAGCCCGGGCCAGTTGAAGACCATCTCGATCACCACGATGCCGCCGATCAGGCCGCCGAACTGCAGGCCCAGATATGTGATCAGCGGAATGGCGCAATTGCGCAGCGCGTGCTTGTACAGCACGACACGCTCTTTCAGCCCCTTGCTGCGCGCCACCATGATGTATTGCGCGGACAGCGTTTCCAGCATCGTCGTGCGCACCAGGCGGATATTGGTGGCGCTGAGGATGATCGCCATCGTCAGCGACGGCAGCACCAGGCTGGCCGGACCGCTCCAGCCGGATGGCGGCAGCAGCGGGAAAGTGATCGACAGCAGCAGCACCAGCATCAGCGCCAGCCAGAAGTTGGGAAACGACAACCCCACCAGCGACAGGATGCGGATGGCCTGATCCGTGGGCTTGCCGCGCTTGATGGCCGCCTGGATGCCCAGCGGCAGCGAAATCAGGATGGACACGATGAGCGACGTGAAGGCCAGCATCAGCGTGGCCGGCAGGGCGTCGCCGATCAGCTTGGCGACAGAGGTGCCGCCCATGAAGCTGCGCCCGAAATCGCCGTGCAGCAGGCCTTGCATGTACGACAGGTACTGCTCGTGGAACGGCCGGTTCAATCCGAGCGCCTGCCGGATGTTGGCCAGATCCTGTTCGGTCACGCTGCCGGACCCTTGGCTGAGCATCAGCGCAGGGTCGCCGGTCAGGCGCACGGCATAAGAGACAAGCAGCGTCACGGCCACGATCACAAAGACCGCCTGCAACACGCGTTTGATGAGAAATCCGGTCATAAGGCACCGCACCGGCTTGCGCCGTGGCGGGAAAAGGGTGTTAACGCAGCATCGATTCGCACCGATGCCTCAACGAGGCACACCCCAAGCGGGATGCCGCGGATCCGGCTCTGCCGGTCCGCAGGCATGCCCCTGGGGGAGGCGCGAAGCGCTCGGGGGGGACTTACTCTACGGCCGTATCCAGGAAACGGAAGCGGATGTCGCCCGGGACTTCCAGGTTCTTCACGCGCTTGTTCACGCCCACGATCGTGTTCAGGCTGTACAGCGGCAGTTCCAGCGCCTGGTCGGCCACGTACGCGGCGATCTCGTGCAGCATCGCTTCGCGCTTTTTCACGTCGTAGACCGTGCGCTGCGCTTCCAGCATCGCGTTCAGCTTGGGATCGTTGTCGTACGGATTCCACTTCTGACCCGAGTGGTACATCAGGTACGCCGTGTTGTCGTAGTCGTACGTCCAGCCGCCCCACTGGTTCTGCCACATCTCGCCGGTCTTGCCGCCGGGAATGATGTCGTTGAGCAGCACGCCGGTTTCATACGGCTTGATGGTGGCGCGCACGCCCACGCCTTGCAGGTAGCCGGACACGGCCTGCGCCACTTCGCGGAAGTTAGAGTCGCTGCCGCGCACGTCGATCTGCACCGTGGCGCCCGGCTTCACGCCGGCGGCCGCCAGCAGCTTCTTGGCTTCGGCAGGATTGAAGGGCAGGGGCTTTTGCTCGGGGTTGTAGCCGAACGACTGCGGCCCCTGGAAGCTGGCGATGGTCTTGGCCTGGCCCAGCAGGAGCTGCTTGACGATGGCGTCGCGATCGACCGCCATGATCAGCGCACGGCGCACGTCGCGGTGCTGCGTGATGCCGTTCTTGGTGTTGTAGCGCAGCGCGAAGGCCACCGGGCCGCCCGTGGAGATCACGTCGGCGTTGCCCGACTTCTTCACCGTTTCGATCAGGCCCAGCGGGATCAGCGTGGCGATGTCGATGCGGCCGGCCTGCAATTCGGCGACCTGCGTGCCGGGTTCGCCGATGAAGCGATACACCACCTTGTCCAGCTTGGGCTTGCCGCCCCAGTATTCGTCGTTACGCGCCAGCGTCACGTTGACCTTGGGCTGGTAGCTGTCGAACTTGAACGGACCGGTGCCGACCGGATGCGTATTGAAGTTGTCCTCGCCCTTTTCGGTGATGTACTTGGGCGGCACGATCATCGCGCCGTAGCCCGCCAGCTTCGTCAACAGCACGGGGTCCGGCTGCTTCAGGATGAAGTCGACCGTGTACGGGTCCACCACCTTGACCTCGCCGATCGAGTCGTAGTTCGACTTCTGCGGGCCCTTGGCGCCTTCCGCGCCCAGCAGACGGTCGAACGTGAACTTGACGGCCTCGGCATTGAAAGGCTCGCCGTTATGGAACTTGACGCCTTCGCGCAGCTTGAAGCGCAGCCGCTTGTTGTCGTCCAGGTATTCCCAGCTGGTGGCAAGGCCCGGCTGCAGCTTCAGGTCGGCGCCGCGCATGGTCAGGCCGTCGTACAGGTTGCTGCCGACCGAACCCCAGAACGTCACGAACGTGTCGATCGGATCCCAGCTTCCCGGATCCTGGTTGATGGCCACATTGAGCGTGCCGGCGGCGTGCGCCGTCGACACGGGCAGCGCGGCGGCAAGGGCCAGCGTCAGCGCGGTGGCGGAGAGGGTGGTGCGAAGGAATTGCATGGTCGCCTCCAGGGACGGGAAATCGGGTCGGACCGACGGATAAAAGGGGTTTCAGGCGGCGCGGGCGACCTGATGGCCGGGCGCAAACTCGAAGAGAGGAACGATCGCGGGCTCATCGCCCACGCGGCGCACCGGGCTGGGGATCTCGCCCTCGATCAAGGAAGTGTCGATGTGGCGGCCGGGCTCGGCCACCGGCACCGCCGCAAGCAGCTTGCGCGTGTAGGCGTGCTGGGGCGATTCGAAGATCTGGCGGCGCGTGCCCAGTTCGACGATCTGGCCCAGGTACAGCACCGCGACGCGGTGGCTCACCTTTTCCACCACCGCCATGTCGTGCGTGATGAACAGGTACGACAGTCCGCGATCCTTTTGCAGATCCATCAGCAGGTTCAGGATCTGCGCCTGAATCGACACGTCCAACGCCGACACGGACTCGTCCGCGATGATCAGTTTGGGATTGCTGGCCAGCGCGCGCGCGATGCACACCCGCTGGCGCTGGCCGCCCGAGAACTCGTGCGGATAACGCGTGGCGTGCTCGGGCTTCAGGCCCACCTGTTCCAGCAGCTCGCCCACGCGCCGCGCGATGGCGTCTTCGCCGCTCAGCAGGCTATGCGTGCGGATCGGCTCGGCGATGCTGAAGGCCACGGTCTTGCGCGGGTCCAGCGACGCATACGGATCCTGGAAGATGTACTGGATCTCCTGGCGCAGGCGCTGGCGTCCCGCGCTGTCCATCGAGAAAATGTCCTGCCCGTTGTAGCGCACCGCGCCGGACGTGGGCGCCACCAGCTGCTGCAAGGTCTTGCCAATGGTGGACTTGCCGCTGCCCGATTCGCCCACCAGCGCCAGCGTCTCGCCGGGATAGACGTCAAAACTGACCTGCTCGACCGCATGCACCCGGTGCGTGACGCGGCCGAACAGGTTGTGGCCCACGTCAAAGCGCGTGGTCAGCTTGTCCACGCGTAGCACCGGTTCGTCGTAGCGTGCGGTGTCCTGTTCGCGGGTCTCGCCCACCTCGCGCAGCGTGTCGCCTTCCAGCACGGTCTGCGGCGTGCGCAGCGGCAGGTCGCGGCCTGTCAGACTGCCCAGGCGCGGCACGGCGGCCAGCAGCGCGCGCGTGTAAGGTTGCTTGGGCGCGTTGAAGATTTCCTGCACCGTGCCTTGCTCGACCTTCTTGCCGCGCAGCATGACGACCACGTCGTCCGCCATCTCGGCCACCACGCCCATGTCGTGGGTAATGAAGATCACCGCGGTGCCCAGGTCGCGCTGCAGTTCGCGGATGGTGTTCAGAATCTGCGCCTGGATCGTGACGTCAAGCGCCGTCGTCGGCTCGTCGGCGATCAACAGGCGCGGCTGGCACGACAGCGCCATCGCGATCATCACGCGCTGGCGCATGCCGCCCGACAACTGATGCGGATAGCGGTCCAGCAGCTGTTCGGCATCGGGCAGGCGCACCTTTTCCAGCAGCTTGCGCGCCGACTGGCGCGCCGCCGAACGCGACAGCTGCTGGTGCAGCATGATCGCTTCGACGATCTGGTCGCCGATGGTGAACACGGGATTGAGCGACGTCATCGGCTCCTGGAAGATCATTGCGATGTCGTTGCCGCGAATCGCGCGCATCTGTTCGTCGCTGGCTTGGGTCAGGTCGACCTCGCGATCATCGCTGCCACGGAACAGGATCTGGCCGGTCGAAATGCGGCCGCCGCTGTAGTCAGTCAGGCGCATGATCGCCATCGACGTCACTGACTTGCCCGAACCGGACTCGCCCACGATCGCCAGCGTGCGGCCGGGCCGCACGTCGAAATCCAGGTTGTCGACGGCGCGAAACCCGCCGGTGTCGGTATTGAAATCGACCGATACGCCGCGCACGGACAGCAGCGGGGCAGGGGCGGAAACAGGAATGCTAGACAACGTGGTTCTCACAGCGAGGTGGCCGCGCGGGCGGCCTGGTCGTACAGGCCCGAAAGGGCACGCAAGGTATTGGCCAGTTGATGACTGGCGTTGTCGGCGGCGGGGGAGTCGATGAACGGTTTGACGAGGCACTGCTCGCGCACTTCGGCGTAGCGCTGGATGGCGGCCGCGCCGGCGTCGGTGGTGGTGTAGATCACTTCCTTGCCCGTCTTGGCGCTTTGGACAACGCCCAGGCGCTCTAGCTTCTTGAGCGAGTAATTCACCAGGTGGGTGTCTTCGACATTGAGCGTGAAGCAGATGTCGGCCAGTTTCTTGCCCCGGCCCCGATGGAATACGTGGTTGAGCACCAGGATATCCAGCGACGTCAGTTCGGGCAGCCCCGCACACGCCATGCAGCGCACCATCCAGCGGTTGAACGCATGCGACGCAATGATCAGGCCGAATTCGACCTCGGACAGCTCAGGCGCGGAAGACGCAAGGTGGGAAGACGAAACGATGGCGTCCCGAACGGATACAGACATGGGCAAGGCAGGCAAAGGGACGGATCAACGACAAAACGTTGGCGAATTATTGACGATTCGTAGATATGCGGGCATTCGGGTTAACCCGGCCCGATATTTCAGAGTTCTCTGATTTCTGCCGTTTCGCCAGCGTTTTACAAAGGCGGCTGATGTAGATGTCGGCGCGCCGGTTCGAAGTCGATTTGTTACGGACCCGAGTTCCGTCTTTAAGAAATATCAATAAAAGACGGCAATCAGTGCGATACGCCCGACAAAACGGGGTAAAGGCGAAGAATTAAATAAAGAAACAATAGATATATATTGTAATAAACGGTATTGCACGGCAAAATTCAGCCCCAATCGATCAACAGGAGACGACGCACGGCGGTTGGCCGAAGGCGTCCAGACGTATGAGCGGATCGCAGCACTTTCACGGAGCATGGTTGATTTGGGCGGCGCTTTGCGCTGGAGCGGGCATCAGTTCGGCGTGGGCGCAACCCGCCCCTGAGGCCGCACAGCGCACCACTGAAATCCAGCGCCGGCAGGAGCAGGAAATCGACGCTCAACGCGCGCGGGCGGCAGAGCGTCCCGACGTGCTGTCAGCGCCCTCCGCGGTCCAGCCGGGCGGGTTGACCCTTCCCCCCGAAACCCCGTGCTTCGTCTTGCGGGAAGTGATCTGGGAGGGGGCCGAACCGCCGGATCTCCTGGCGCGCGCCACGGCCATCGTGCTGGGCGAATGCGTGGGCGGCGGCGGGTTGCGGGCGCTTCAAGAACACCTGATCGGCTTGCTGATCGACGACGGCCTGGTCACCGCGCGTGTCGTCGTGCCCGAGCAGTCGCTTGCAGACGGGTCGCTGACGCTGCGTTATCTGCCAGGCCGAATTTCCGCCGTCCAAAGCCAGGACGGCATCGGTTGGTGGCGCACGGCGTTGCCGACCGGCCCGGGCGGCGAACTGAATCAGCGTGATCTGGACCAGGCGCTTGAGAACATCCGGCGGCTGGGCAGCCAGGCCGACGCCGCCATCGATATCGCGCCCGGTCCCGAACTGGGCGACTCGGACATTCTCATCAAGCCAGGCACCGGCAAGCGCTGGCATGGCTACCTGGGTGGCGACAACGGCGGCATGGATACGGTGGGCAAGTATCAACTCAATGCCGGCCTGACCCTGGATTCCCCGCTGTTCCTTTACGATCAACTGTCGGTCTCGTGGAACAGCAATGCGCACTGGCGCGACGCCGACTCCCACACGCGCGCCGCTTCCATCAACTACAACGTGCCGTTCGGCTACTGGACCGTCTTCGCGGGTGCCAGCAAATCCACATACCGCCAGACGGTCGCCGGCTTCGAAGAACCCATCGTCTACGGCGGCACCACCAAACAGATCCAGGCAGGCGTATCGGTCGTGCCGTATCGGGGCACGTCCTACAAGGGCAACCTGTCACTCACCGTGCTGCGCAAGCGCACCGACAGCACCCTGAACGACGTTGCCATCGACGTCCAGCGCCGCGACGTCACGGGCTACGAGATCGGCTACGGGCATCGCCATTACGTCGGCCGGGCCGTGCTGGACATCGGCGGCGGCGTGCGCGGCACGCTGCCTCAGTTCTCGGACGAGCCCGGCTACATCTACGGCGACCCGGACTGGAACGGGCGCAGCACGATTCTTACCGCGAACGCGGGCGCTTATCTGCCGTTCCAGGTTGCCGGGCAAACGCTTGCCTATCAGGCCAACTGGCAGATCCAGCACGCCAAGACGGCCATTGTGCCGGCTGACTACTTCACGATCGGCAACCGCTACGCCGTGCGCGGCTTCGATGGCCAGATGACGCTCGCCGCCGAAGACGGCTGGACGTTGCGCAACGATCTGTCGTTCAACCTGGACGAACTGACCGGCCTTGCCGGCCAGCAGCTCTATACCGGCTTGGACGTCGGGCGGGTGGGCGGCCCGTCCGCCGAGTACCTGTCCGGGCGGACGCTGGTCGGCGCGGTCGCAGGCCTGCGCGGCCGTCTGTCCATTCCCCATGTCAGCGCCAGCTACGACCTCTCGGCCGGCTGGCCGCTCAAGAAACCCGAATCACTCAAAACCGCGTCCACCGTCTTCGCGATGGCCGTAATGCTCGAGTTCTAAATCCGCTGTTCCCCGTCAGGTGCGCATGATGTCCAAGCTCCGTTCGTTGATTGTCTGGTCCATCGTCTTCACGCAGGTCTGGACGCCCGTGCTGGCGCAGACGCTGCCGATCTCCGTCGACAAGAACGTGGCCGGGCAAAAGCCGATTGTGGGCGTCACCAACGGCGTGCCGGTCGTCAACATCGCGCCGCCGTCGGCGGGCGGCGTGTCCAACAACCGCTACACGCAGTTCAACGTGGGACCGTCCGGCGTGGTGCTGAACAACAGCGGCGGCGCCAGCCAGACGCAACTGGCCGGCCAGGTGGCCGGCAATGTCATGTTGGGCAACCAGCGCGCCACCACCATCCTGAACCAGGTCACCGCGCCCAACCCGTCGCAACTGATGGGCACGCTTGAAGTCGCGGGCAACCGCGCCAACGTCATCGTCGCCAATCCGGCAGGCATCACCTGCAACGGTTGCGGCTTTCTGAACGCCGATCGCGCCACGCTGACCACGGGCCGTCCGCAGGTGGGGCCTGACGGCAACATCGCGCTGGAAGTGGCTGGCGGCAAGCTGCGCGTCGAGGGCCAGGGGCTGAACGGCACCGCCGCCAGCCAGGTCGACCTCATCGCGCGGACGCTGGAAATCAACGCCGGCGTCTGGGCCGACCGGCTCAACGTCACGGCGGGTGCGGCGCGCGTGGACTACGCCACCGGCAACGCGACCGCTGGCCCAGGCGAGGGCCCGGCGCCCGTCGTGGCGCTGGACACCGCGGCGCTGGGCGGCATGTACGCCAACAGCATCCGGCTGATCGGCACCGAGGCGGGCGTCGGTGTGAACGTGGGCGGCAACCTGGTTGCCTTGACCGGCGACCTGGAAGTCAGCGCATCGGGCGACGTTCGTATCGCGCCCAGCGCCGCCGTGCAGGCGGCGCGGGATCTGCGGCTGGCATCGGGACGCGACGTGGCGGTGGACGGCGCCGCGCAAGCCGCGGGCAACGTGGCGCTGGCCGCCGGCCGCAATGCCGCGATTTCGGGGGCGGTGGGCGCGGGCGGTTCGATCGATGTGAACGCGGCAGGCAACGTAAGCGTCGCCGCGCAGGCCGCGGTGCAGACGCAGGGAGCGCTCCGTGTCGCGGCCGGGCAGGATCTGTCGTTGGGCGGCTCGCTGCTGATGGGCGGGCAAGACGTGCGGGTTGAATCCGCGCGGAATGTGCGGATCGGCGGCGACATCGCGCCGGGAGGGACGCCGCCGGGCGGTGGCGCAGGCACGGGGAACGCGGGCTCCGGTGGTTCGAGTTCCGGTTCGAGTTCCGGGTCGGGGTCCGGCTCCGGGTCGGCGGCGGGCGGTTCGAACGCGGGCAACGGCGGCGCGGCGGGCACCGCCACCGGCGCGGCGCAAGTCGGCACGAATTCCAGCGGTCTGGTCACCGCAGCAGGCGCGGTAGCGCTCAAGGCGGGCCGCGACATGGTGCTGCCTGGCCAAGTCACCGCAGCTGGCGCGTTGCATGCGCAGGCTGGCGGCGACCTGACGACGGGGGCGACCGCTCAGATTCAATCAGGGGGACCCGCCCAGATACGTGCGAGCGCGGACCTGAACCTGGGCGGACTTGTCGGCGCGCGCGGCGACTTGTCGCTGATGGCCGGGCGCGACGCACGGGTGACGGGCAAGGGGTCCGCCACCGGCCGCATCGGCATCGACGCGGCGCGCGATCTGCGCATGGACGCACCCGCGCAATGGGACGCCGAAGGCGAGATTGCCGCCAAGGCGGGCGCCGGCATGACGCTGGCTGGCACGCTCCGCGCCAACGGCAACACTGCGCTGACGGCGGGCCAGACGCTGGCGGTCGACGGCACGATCACGGCCGCGTCCGGCAGCATGACCGTCTTGACCGACGGCGACGTCGCTCTCGGCGCGAATGCACAGTTGGCGGCGGCCGGTCCCGTTGGTCTGACGGCTGGCGGCAGCCTGCAAAGCCTGGGCAAGGTCACGTCGCTGAAAGACCTGTCGATGCAGGCGGCGCGCGACATGACGCTTGATGGCGCAACGCTCGCGACTGGCGATCTGCAGGTGCAGGCGGGCGAAACTCTCGCGACATCTTCCGCCTCACGCCAGCAAGCGGACGGCTCGGTGACGGCCATGGCAGGCGACGCGTCGCTGGCGGGCGCCCTCATCGCGGGTCAATCCGCGCAGATCACTACGCAAGGCAGTCTGCAAGTGGACGGCACGCTACTGGCTGACGCTGGCACGCTTCAAGCCGCCAGCGGCGGCGACATGACGCTCGGGTCGGCCAGCACCCTGCAGGCCGCCCAGCAATTGACTGCTCAGGCTGGCGGCAACCTGCTCGCAAATGGCGCGGTCTCCGGTGAAGCTGACATTTATCTTTCCGCAGATTCCCGCGCCGAACTGAACGGCAAGACGGTCGCCAACGGCACCCTGCGCGCCGAAGCGGGCACGGACCTGACGGTGGGCCAGAGCGGGCTGGCGCAAGGCAACGCCAAACTTTTCCTAGGCGCAGGCCAGGATCTGCGCGTCGCCGGCACCGCAGGCACCGCGGAGCCTGCCGCGGGTCAGGCAGGCCTGCTGCAAGCCCAGGCTGCCCGGGATCTCTTTGTGACCGGCCTCGTCACGGCGGGCACGCCCGCGAGCCTGACGGCACAGCGTAATCTGGGCGTCGACGGCACCGTGGCGGCGCTTGCCGGCAACCTGACCGCCGACGCGGGCGGGCAATTGCGCGTCGGCGCCACCGGCCGCATGCAGGCCGCGCAGAACCTCACCGCGCAATCGGGCGCGGACCTGGAGTCCGACGGCGTCATCGTCGCGGGCGGAGGCCTGACGCTCGCGGCGTCCGGCGATGCACGCCTGGGCGGCACGGCGGCCGCGCTGGGCGAGGCGGGCGCGGGCAATTTGCTGGTTACCGGCCGCGATGTGATCGCCAGGCAGGGCGCGCAGCTGCAGGCCGCGGGCACCCTCACGGCGCAAGCCCAACGCGACGTCAGCGCCGCCGGAGCGTTGGCGTCCGTGGGCGACATGATGCTGTCGGCTGCGCGCGATGCGCGCGTGGACGGCACCGCCGCCAGCGATGCGAACCTGACCCTGACCGGCCGCAACGTCGCGGTCGGTGCGGCAGGCCTGGCGCAAGCCGCCGGCACGCTCACGTCCACTGCACAAAGCACATTGCTTGCCGCCGGCAGCATGCTCGCTGGCATCACCCAAACCCTCAGCGCGGGCAGCGGCATGACCCTCAACGGCACCGTGGCCGCGTTGGAAGGCGACCTGACGCTGGAGACGCAACACGGCAATCTCGACACGGGTTCGGCGTCCAGCCTGCAAGCGGGCGCAGCGCTGACCGCCACCGCGGGCGGCGCGCTGAACGTCATGGGTTCGGCTGCCGCCGGACAAGGCATGACGCTGCGCGCGGGCGGCGACGCCACGCTGGGCGGCGTCGCGGCCACTCAGGCCGGCAACGTCACCATCGTTGCCCAGGGCGCGCTCTCAACCACGGCCGACGGCCGCATCCAATCCGCCGCGGACATCGACCTCCAGTCCGGCAGCCTCTTGAAGAACGCAGGCATTGTGTCTGCGGCAGGAGCCGCTTCCCTGGTGTCAGACACCGGCCTGACCAACACGGGCTCGGTGCTCGCGGGTGGCGACGTCACCGCCACGGCAGAAAGCGCGCTCAACAACAGCGGCCGCTTCATCGCTGGTGTCGGCGAGCACGGCACGCTCAGCCTGCCCGGCAGCGTCAACTTGACCGCTGCGTTCATCACGCATCCAGGCATCAGCGCGGCCGGCAAGGACATGACCCTGGCCGCAGGCGGTATGGATATGTCCGGCGGCAACGTCTCAGCCGTCGGCAAGCTCGGGCTCACGACCTCTGGCGACATCACCACGCGCAACGCCGTCCTGCACGGCGGCAGCGTCGACATCGCCGCCGCCAACTTGCGCAATCAAGACGGCAAGATCACGTCTGCCGGCGAGGCCGTCGTCAAATTGAGCGGCGAACTGGATAACACTGCAGGCCTGATCGCCGCCGCGAACGACGCACGCATCGATGCCTCGCGTATCGGCAATGCCGGTGGCACGCTGGCGGGCGCGAATCTCACCTTGGTTGCGACCGGCGCCGTCGACAACCAGGGCGGCCTGATTCAGGCCGACGACACCCTGACCCTGAACGCCGCCAGCCTGGACAACCGCGCCACGCTGACCGCATCCGGATCGCCGCCCAAAGGCGTGCTGGCCAAAACGGCCACCATCGTCGCTGGCGGCATCAACAACCAGTCCGGCGCCATCAGCGCGGGCCAGGACCTGACGCTGGATACCGGCGAGCTGGACAACACCGGCGGCAACATCGCCGCTGAGCGCTACGCGACCATCAAGGCCGCAATGCTGAAGAACCACCAGGGCAAGTTGCTGGCCGGCGAACGCCTCGCGGTTACGATCCAGGCGCTGCAAGGCCTGGGCCTGCTGCAATCCGCTCAGGACCTGTCCTTCACGTACACCGGATCGCTAAACCAGACCGGCGACCTCGCCGCCGGCCGCGACCTGACGATGTCGGTCGGCGGCAACATGGACAACAGCGCCACCGTCAGCGCCGGCCGTGACCTGACCATCACGGCCAACGCGCTCAACAACCAGGCCAGCGGCGAGCTGCTGGCCGGACGCAACAACACCATCAACGTCACCAACGGCCTCACGAACTCGGGCCTCATCGACGGCGGCGCGACCCACATCAACGCAGGCCGCGTCGAAAACTTCGGCCGCATCTACGGCAACACCCTCGCCATCCGAGCGGGAGAAATCGTCAATGGAGCAGGGCCCGGCGGCGGCGCGGTCATTGCGTCCCGCGGCGATCTGGATATCGGCGTGGGTTCGCTCGTGAATCGCGAACATGGGCTGATCTACGCGGCCGGGGATATGCGCATCGGGAGCGCGCTGGACGCGAATCGCAAGGCGATCGGGCAGGCTGCGTCGCTCGTCAATGCGTCGGCGACGATTGAGGCTGCGGGCAACGCGGTGATTTCCGCGGTGTCGCTGCAGAACATCAATACGAACTACGCCAGCGAAGTTGTGCCGGTGTTGACCGTGCCGAAGGTGTACGTGACGCCGGCCGGCTCCACCGAAATGTACGACATGGAATCCAACTGGTTCTGCGTCAAAGACCGCCCAAGGTGCGAAAAGGGCATCGACCTTCTTGAAAACGACTCCCAGCACGGGTTCTTGCTTCCGTCCGACAACTATCCCGCCTCTCGATATGGTCCTCCCTTCGATTACGCGCCTTGGTACACGGGCATTACGGATGATGAGGGTCCCATCGCACGGGTGGAGGTCCCGCGCAGAATTCTTTGTTCAATCACGAATGACATCGAAGTTTGTACGCCCGAAACTCGGTTTGGGGACAACTGGGTGTACCCGCCGGTTACGCACCCGTACGGTACCGATGAGCGAGTCTGGGCCGTCTTCGGTGTGACGCCGCCGGTCGGCCCGGAGCCGCAGTGGGTACCGCGAGATCCTCCATGCCGCGCGAACGACGGCGCTTGCCATGCGGCGGAAAAAGTGCGCCGGCAGGCCTACGAAGAAGCGCATTACGCTTACAAGGTGCCGTTCGATGAGCTGGATGCGCGCATAGCGGCGTTCAATCTGGATTTCCAGAATCGCATGAGGTACACCCTCACGATCTACGACGTCCAGGAAACCGTCACCGAAACCCGCACCATCTCATCGGATCCTGGAAAGATTCTGTCTGGCGGCGCCATGACGCTCGTCGGGACCGTCACGAACGATAAGAGCCAGATCGCGGCTGGCGGCACGCTGTCGGTAAGCGGGCCGGCCATCAACAATATTGGAGCGGGAGGCGAGCGCGTGGTGACGCGCGTTGGCCGCGCCATCTTGTCCCAGCCGAGCGGCAGAAAGCGCAAGGAACACATTGAGGACTACAACCGCACCCTCGCCGCCGAACCCATCGAGCTGCCCGTCGGTACCTCCGGCGGCAACCTGTCGGTCTCACTCAGCGGCGCGGCGCCTGGCGCCAACGGCGCCTCCGCAACCGGTCCCGTACTGGTTGCCAGCCTTGGTCTGCCCGGCGGCAACGTCGTGCGCACCGTCTCCAACCCGGCCACGATTCCCGACAGCCAGCTCTTCGCCGTCAACGGCACACCTGATGCCCCTTATGTCGTCGCCACCGACCCGCGCTTCATCGGCAACCACGAGTCCGTTTCCAGCGACTACCTGTTCGGCCTCCTGCAACAGCCCGGCGCTCCCGTCGGCAACGCGGGCGCATCCGGCGCCATCAAGACGGGCTTGGGCAACACCCCCGGAGGTCTTAACGCCCTGATTCCCGCCGACGCAAAATTCCTCACGCCGTCCGGCGAACCCCGTCGCCTGGGCGACGGCTTCTACGAACAGAAACTCGTCTCCGACCAAATCCTGGCCACCACCGGCCAGCGCTTCCTGGACGGCTTTGGCGACAACGACAGCCAGTACAAGCAACTGCTCGCCAACGGCGCGCAATTCGCCCTGAACAACGGCATCAAACTCGGGGCCGCGCTCACCGACGCCCAGCAGCGCCAGCTCACCACCGACCTGGTCTGGCTGGTCGAGCAGACCATCACGCTGCCCGACGGCACCACCGAGACTGTGCTGGTCCCGCAGGTCTACCTGCTAGTGCGCGAAGGCGACCTGAAGGGCGACGGCACGCTCATGGCCGGTCGCGACGTCAAACTCGCCGCCGACGGCGACATCACCAACAGCGGCACCATCGGCGCGCGCGACGCCACTGTCATGACCGCCGCCAACATCGTCAACCAGGCCGGCGGCCTGATCCAGGGCGCCATCGTCGACCTCGCCGCGCGCGAAGACCTGATCAACCTTGTCTCGCTCATCAAGGGCGACAACGTCGCCCTGTCCGCAGGCCGCGACATCGCGCTTACGTCCACCTCCGCCTCGGAGAACAACGGCGCCACCTGGGGTTCGTACATCTCGGGCGTGTCCCGCGTCGACGCCGGCAACCTCAGCATGCAAGCCGGCCGCGACATCAACCTGACGGCTTCGCAAGTCACCGCCACGGAAGACGCGCGCCTGCAGGCGGGTCGCGACATCAACCTGGCCACACTGCAGGAAAGCCACGGTGAATCGCTGGTCCGCAACAAGAAGAACCGTCACGACCTGAGCACCAGCTCGGAAGTCGGTTCGTCCATTGCGGCGGATGGCAACCTTACGCTGATTGCCGGGCAGGACGTCAATGCGCGTGCAGCGGACGTGACGGCGGGCGAACAGCTGGCCGTGGGTGCCGGACGAGATATCAACCTGATGGCGGGCGTGCAGACCGGCTCGGCGTACGACGAGACCCACTACAAGACCAAAGGGTTCATGTCGTCGAAGACGACGCATACCAAAACGGCCAGTGAATTTGAGCTCGCTCAGGCCTCCAACTTCATGGGTGACACGGTTGCGTTGATGGCCGGCCGGGACCTGACCGTCCAAGGGTCCAACGTCGTCGGAGATAACGACGTATTGCTCGCGGCAAATCGGGACATCACGATCGCCGCAGCCGCGGAGTCATACAAGGACTATCAATACGAAAAGGTCACGAAATCGGGCCTTGGCGGTGGCGGTGGCTTCAACATTGGCTACAGCAAGCAAGCCAGGACCGATTGGATGAAGGGAGAGAGCGGCGGTTTCTCCGCGAGTACCGTAGGAAGCGTCGGCGGCAACGTGACCATCGATGCGGGACGCGACGTCGGTGTGTTCGCCAGCAGCGTGCTGGCGCAGGATGGCGATATCTCAATCGCCGGCAGGAACGTGGCCATCGTTGCAGGCGTGGGCGAAGCTCGCCAGCACGAGTATCACGAGTTCAAGCAATCGGGAATCACTATCGGCGTGGCGGGCGGCATGCTGGGTGCGGCCCAACAAATCCATGGCACGCTCCAACAGGCTGGAGAAGCCAAGAGTGGGCGTCTTGCTGCGGTCAAGGTTGGGCAGGCAGCGTACCAGGCAGTACAGGCCGACAGGATGATGGACGCTGCGAAGGGCGCGGAGGCCACCACCGCGCAGAAGGAAGCCGCAAGCGCGCAGATCCAAATCAGCGTGGGCTCCAGCAAATCCGTCAGCGAGACGAAACGCAGCCAGGAAACCGCATTTGGGTCGTCCATCATGTCCGGCGGCAATGTCTCTATCGTCGCGTTGGGAGAGAAGGGTGTCGCTGGTTCCGGCAATCTGTCGATCATAGGAAGCGATGTCACCGGCAAGAACGTTCTGCTGGCGGCGACTAACGACCTGCACCTTCTTAGCCAAGCGCAAACTTCGACAGAAACCTCAACCAACAAAAACAGCGGCTGGAAGGTCGGCATTGGCATCGGCGTGTCGGACAGCGGCAGCGGCGGCGGTATCAACATCTTCGCCAGCGGCTACGCCGGAAAGGGTAACGCCAACGGCAACGGCACGACGTACCAGGAGTCGCAGATCAGCGCTCGCGACAATTTGACCCTGATCTCAGGTCGGGACACCACCCTGATGGGTGCCCAAGCCCGCGCAGACAGCATCCGCGCGGACATTGGCCGCAACCTGACGATAGTAAGCCAGCAGGACACAGACCGCTACAACGCCAAGCAAAGCCAGGTCAATGCGGGGGGCAGCTTCAGCTTCGGCTCGATGACGGGTAGCGCATACATTGGCGCCAGTATCGGCAAGACCAAGTCCAACTACGACAGCGTTATCGAGCAGTCAGGCCTGTACGCGGGCAGCGGCGGCTTTGATATCTACGTGGGCAAGCACACGCAACTGGACGGGGCGGTAATCGCCAGCGATGCGGAGGCAGCCAAGAACAAGCTGTCCACCGAGACGGTCGGCGTTACCAATGTTAAGAACAAGGCGACATACAAGTCCACGACGGCTGGCGTGAACCTGGGAATGTCCGGCGCTTTCGACATCGCAAACAAAGGCGGTGCCAATGGATTCGGTCCGTCGGGGTTGAGCTTTGGCCAAACGGGCGGCAGCGATTCGGGCACCACCTACGCCGCCGTTGCGCCCGGCACGATTGACGTTCGTTCAGATAAGGAGACGGGCCGCGATAGCACGGCGGGTCTGAGCCGAGACACCGCGGGCGCGAATGGCAGCATCGGGCAGATCTTCGACAAGGACAAGGTGCGAGAGCAACTTGAATTTCAGCAGGTTTTTGGTCAGTTGGGGATGCAGATTGCGGGGGATGTGCTGAAGGATCTGAAGAAGGATGACCCGGATCTTTGGGGGGAGGGAAAACCTGGCGCGATTGCGCTCCATGCCGCGGTTGCAGGAATTGGCGCCGCGTTGGGGGGCGGGAATGTTGCAGGAGCAGTGGCAGGGACGGTTGCAGGCGATATAGCCACCAGCTTGATGCGCGAACAAGTTGAACTCGCCGTCGCTGGTTTGTCGGGGGCGATGAAGGATCAGGTCACAAACGTGCTATTGAATGTCATCGCAAGCGCTGCCGGCGCCGCCGTCGGTGGGCGTAGCGGGGCGGGCGGAGCGGCCGTCGCGGATATGTTTAATCGGCAACTTCATCCTGAAGAGAAAAGCTTGGCACAACGGGTTGCAGCAGATGCGAGAATGAAAGGAACAACAAATGCTGATGGGTCGGATATCTCCGCGGATCAAATTGAATCCGCATTGCGTGCAGCTAACAATTCGTCATACGGAGAGTCTGCAAGTAGTGGAATGGTAGTACCTCTGGATCACACGACGTCATCAGCAAATTTGTTTGACAGTACTGGGATGTCACTCCAGGGAGACGGGGGCGGCAGATATTGGCTTGTACAGAGCTCGGGCGCCATGTCAAATCCAAATGATACTTTGCGACAGTTGATCTTGGCTAACACCGGAAATGATTCATCTCCATATAGTTGGTCAGCTCCGCCCCCGGGTCAGCTGGTTGTGTTTCCCCAAAAGTATGATTCACTTGGGTCATTCTCTCCAGGATGGAACACGGGAGATTTCTCGGCCGGAATTCCACGCTCGGACTATAGAAATAATCCAAATTTCATATTTCAGGGAGCGTTTCACTTGCCGGCTTCTCCTGGAGTGGGTGCAGGATACGCCGCATCCTGGAACAAAGGATCTTTTGACTTGAAGCCAGACTATATGGTGGGTGGTGTTTTTGATATTGGGCTTAGCGCGGGAATTTATGGGGACCCTCAGTACTCCGGCCCGATTGTATTCAATTTTGGTGCAGGGGCATTTTCCATGCAGGTGACGCCAAGTAACCCCATGGCATGGGACGAAAAGTCATGGTACGTGCCCTCTAGATATGTGAATGGAGTGGGGGTGGGAGTTGGTGTGGGAAAAGTGCTACCGATAAATGTTACGGTTGATCCGACCTATAGATCTGGCGGAGGAGAAAAGTGAAGGCATATCGTTTCGAGGTCGGTCAAGAATATGCAATTTTGATAGGTTTCGGGCTATTGGTTCTGGCGCTTTCGATTTTGTGGTTTGTGCCTGGTCGCAGGAGAAAGGTGGAAAAAGGGCGGTCTGAACGCCTGAGTGTCCGCGTTACGACTGTGTGCAGGAAAGGGGTGCTTTATTCCACAGAGATCCTTACAAGATTGACTGTATATGATGACCGACTTGTGTGGTGTTTTTTTACACTAAATGAGTTTGAGTTTAAATATATAAAAGTGCATCCATACCAGATTGGTTCGCCGTTATTGCGGCTCTCCGTTCATGGCATTTCGGTTAAGGTGTGGGGGATGCCCGGCAGCTTGAAGAAATTGTTTGAATTGTTGGAATTAGAAACCCGGCAGTCTGCCCGAAAAGGCACGCCGCGTTTTGATCCGAAGAAGTGAATGAACCTCCCTAATTTACCGAAGTTAAAGCCCTCTTCGGATATATTTAACGCCAAATTTATCGAAATATGATGGGGAACACGTAGGGCTAATGGTGGGGTGTTCTGATTGATAGTGTTGTGGAGGATGCTGCGGTTGCAATGGTTGATACTTCGAAGTCTTTTGCAGTGATTTCTCTATTCGCCTTCTCTGGCTGCTCATTCATTATGGGCTCGCCACCTGCAGCTTTAACCGCTAATCCGCCGCCAGAGGAGAAAATCAGCCCGGTTCTGATCTATATATCTGATTGCGATTTCAAAGAGAAAATCGATCAGGTTGGTATTTTGGGCGCAAAAACAGCCTATTCAGTTGCTTATGCAGGCGAGGCGGTATGCATAGCGTTGAACAATGAACTCCCAATCGCAATGGATGCGGGGGGAATTGCAGCGACAATCAGGATCCGCAAGTCGGACCCGAAATCGGCCAGGCCGAGCACACTGAGAGAAAACGCTGCGACCATCGGCGCAAAGTATGTTGTGGCCGTTGGGGAACCCAACGGATTTGCCGGATATCAACAGTACGAGCCCAGCGTTGGCGTCAACTTTCGACTGTACGACGCAGAGACCGGAGAGTATCGGGGCCTTGCCGAAGACACGTACCCGATATCGCTTCGCGAATTTTCCAATCGAGGTCCTTCTAAGGCAGCGCAAAACATTGCAGCGAGCATTGCGAACAAGTTGGCCCGAACCATGTTACAGCGGTGTACTGCAGAGTACCCGTATCAATGCGAAAAGATTGGGGCGTTGCGCTTTGCGGCGCCAAGGGATGCGTACGGGAAGTGAGACACACCGCAAGTGCGGATGGTCTTTTGCGAACCCGATTCTACTAATGTTTGCGATGAAAGGCGGCGTATGAAGTGTCAGTCGGCAGTTAAAACAAAGTTGGCGATGATTGTTCTGTCCGGTCTTGTGGCTGGTTGTGCTCCGAAAAGTCCGTACTTGCCAAAAGAATACGACCCCGCGGCCAATGCCCGGCTTCGAGTTTACTTTGGAGTAGCAACCACTGTCATTCTTAATCGTACGTGTCAAGAAAACTCAAAGCCGTACAGTTTCAAGGCCAATGATCCAATTGTTCGAGGCTTCACCAATACCGTCATCGGCATGCCCATGCCCGATATCGACGAAAAGTACTATTCGGAGTATGTCGTCATGGCTGGAATACCCATCGATATCTATGCCTATGGCGGCGGGTGGAGCGGTCCCAATGCAATCGGCGTGTCCATGCACACCCGTGAGTTCAGCGATGGCATCACTGCGGTTCTCGAGGCGGGAAAAGATTACGAGACGCTCTACCAGCATCCGAATGCAGTTCTACGGGAGCTTGTGGTTGCAGATGGCGTGGTCCGCACCAAGCCTGTCGCCGTCACGAAATTTAAAGCGTGCGAAAACGTGACGGTAAATAGGACACGTTTGCCGATGGGAGGAAACTCGTGACGTCACTACTTTTCGTATCACATGGAGAAGGCATCTAGGGCGCACCATTTCTAGGTAAACACAATCGAAGGTGCCACCCGAAACGGGTCGGGAGTGGCTTTTGGCGGGCGGGAAGGGTCGGCGAGAAATGCGTTTTTGTCGCCCCCGGATTTATTTACGGGCCAGTTCCGCAGTATTTGGGTTCCTCATTGCGGCCTGGTGCGCTTGAATTGGTGGAAGATGCTAGCGGGGGCGTTCGAACATGGGCTCGCAAGCTCAAGAAATCTAAAATGAAAAGTCGTTTTATAGATGTTGATTGTTCGGCTTTGTTGACGCCTTCCTTCGCGGATGCCGACGCTTTCTCTGGACTTATCGAGGATTTTTTGGAAGGCTTGCCCGAATTTCGTCCTGGACGCTGGGGGTTCGTAGAGCCAATTAATCTTCAACTAACAATGTCGGAGGTGCGCACCCTCATAGGAGACACAGAAAATTCTATAATGTGGAAACGCAAATCAACTCCGAAAGGATGGGGGCGCTTTAAAAAAAGAACATACCCATTGCGTGGGCCTCAGTCTGCCAATCATGCTATGTACGTGAACGTTGAAACGCAAAAGTGCGTGGACGCGTTAACTCGCTATCTTAAGCACCTAGCGGTTCGGTTTGGCGTGGAGTATGCATTTTGCGATAGCGTTGCGACCGAGTACAAAATGGTCGGATTCGAAAACGGGTTCGCGCCGTCCACCGGCAATATTTTTGTCTTCACGCATACCTTGTCTAGGACGCTTCCGGACATTCTCTGGGCTCAAATATTTGGTCCGGCATACGTGAAACTTTTCGGTCTGGAAAAGCTAATGTCAGCGCCGGCGTACCGAGTTGAGCAACTGGGTCCGGAAACGGTATATATTCAGCTTACCGAATCTCTATTTGATATGCACGAGCGCTATGCCGAGGTTGATGCTGTGCGAGACCGCGTAAAGAATCATTTGGATGACAATATATTCTTTAAATCTGGTAATTCTGCAGATCACGTCTACAAGATTCCAACTTTTCAATTTCCTGAGTAGAGAAAACAACTGTCTCGTTGAATGACCAAAGTGTGTGGGTCGTCGCATCGGAAAGTTTTTGAAAGTTCACAAGGTGCGTAAAGCTTGGCTCTTGCCGCGTTAAGACTTTCGTACCTGCAGGGGGGGCTGGAGGTTTCTTGAGCGTCGACCAGTCACAAGATCTTTTTATCGGCTGGTCTTTGTGATTGCCGGGCTCGATGTTTCTTTCGACTAAGTGTTTGGCGCACAGGCGGGATTAAATGTGTGGGTTTGTGTTGGGCGGGATAGGGAAGTTTTTCAGCGGGAGTGTCAGTATTTTTGTGTTTGAGGCGTTAGAAGCCTGATAGTTGTTTCTATCAGGCTTATGGATGCTATCTCAGCGATACGGGTCGGTGAAGCGTTCTGCATAAATCACGGCGAACTGGTTCATAGCGGCCTTCCAGTCGTGCGTGGCGCTGCCCCAGGCTCCGGTGATGTTGCGCAAGACCAGCCACAGTAGCTTGGTGGCGGCTTCGTCGCTTGGGAAGTGACCTCGCGTTTTCACCGCGCGGCGCAGTTGGGCATTAATGCTCTCGATCGCATTGGTGGTGTAAATCACCTTGCGGATCGCCGGTGGGAACGTAAAGAACGGGATCACACGGTCCCAGGCCCGGCGCCATGCATCAACGATCGGCGCGTAGCGTTGGCCCCAAGGGCCTTGCTCGAACTGCACGAGCGCGGCCAGCGCTGCCTCCACGGTCGCCGCCGTGTAGATCGGCCTTAGCGCCGCAGCCACCGTCCGGCGCTCCTTCCAGCTGGCGTATTCCAGGCTGGAGCGGATCAGGTGCACGATGCAAGTCTGCAGCGTCGTGGCCGGGAACACCGCGTTCAGCGCCTGCTCCATGCCTTTCAGACCGTCAGTGACAGCGATCAGGATGTCCTGCGTGCCGCGGGTCTTGAGCTCGTTGAACACCTTCATCCAGAACTTGGCGCCTTCGGTCTGCTCGATCCACAGGCCCAGGATGTCGCGCGTGCCGTCTGGCAACACCGCCAGCGCCAAGTAAACGGCCTTGTTGCGCACCACGCCGTCCTCGCGGATCTTGACCCGCAGCGCGTCGAAGAACACCACCGGATACATCGTCTCCAGAGGCCGCGTTTGCCAGGCCGTGACCTCGTCCATCACCGCGTCGGTCACCGAGCTGACGAACTCCGGCGAGACTTCCGTGCCGTACTGCTCGAGCAGAAACCCTTGGATCTCGCGCACCGTCATGCCGCGGGCGTACATGGCGATGATCTTGTCGTCGAACCCGGTAAAGCGGCGCTCGTGCTTGGGGATCAGGATCGGGGCGAAGCTGCCATCGCGGTCGCGTGGGATCTCCACCCGCAGCGGCCCGTCATCGGTCAGGACTGTCTTGGAACTCTTGCCGTTGCGTTGATTGGTGGCCTGCTCGGGGCGCTCGCCGCCCGCCGGATAGCCCAGGTGGTGGCCCAATTCCGCTCCCAGGGCCCGTTCGATCAGCGCCTTCTTGAACGCCATCGACAGGTCCTGCACCGCCTCGGCGGTCATAGGGCCTTTGACGAATTGATCAACCAACTCTGCGGGAATCGCCGGCAGTTCCCTCAGCGGTGTCTTTTTCTTGGTAGCCATACATGCTCCTTGAGCAACATGTTAGGCCCCAAACACAAAATTTATGACACTCCCTTTTCAGCTGGACGCATCTGCTAGGGGTTGAGCCGTTCTAGCCGTCTCTCTATCCCGCCGGACGGCCTGCCTCGTCCTGATCGCCAGCCTCGGTCTGCCCGGCGGCAACGTCGTGCGCACCGTCTCCAACCCGGCCACGATTCCCGACAGCCAGCTCTTCGCCGTCAACGGCACACCTGATGCCCCTTATGTCGTCGCCACCGACCCGCGCTTCATCGGCAACCACGAGTCCGTTTCCAGCGACTACCTGTTCGGCCTCCTGCAACAGCCCGGCGCTCCCGTCGGCAACGCGGGCGCATCCGGCGCCATCAAGACGGGCTTGGGCAACACCCCCGGAGGTCTTAACGCCCTGATTCCCGCCGACGCAAAATTCCTCACGCCGTCCGGCGAACCCCGTCGCCTGGGCGACGGCTTCTATGAACAGAAGCTCGTCTCCGACCAAATCCTGGCCACCACCGGCCAGCGCTTCCTGGACGGCTTTGGCGACAACGACAGCCAGTACAAGCAACTGCTCGCCAACGGCGCGCATTTCGCCCTGAACAACGGCATCAAACTCGGCGCCGCGCTCACGGAAGCGCAGCAACGCCAGCTCACCACCGACCTCGTCTGGCTGGTCGAGCAGACCATCACGCTGCCTGACGGCACGACCGAGACTGTGCTGGTCCCGCAGGTCTACCTGCTGGTGCGTGAAGGCGATCTGAAGGGCGACGGCACGCTCATGGCCGGTCGCGACGTCAAGCTCACCGCTGGCGGCGACATCAACAACAGCGGCACCATCGGCGCCCGCGACGCCACCGTCATGACCGCCGCCAACATCGTCAACCAGGCCGGCGGCCGGATCCAGGGCGCCATCTTCGACCTCGCCGCGCGCGAAGACCTGATCAACCTGGTCTCGCTCATCAAGGGCGACAACGTCGCCCTGTCGGCAGGCCGAGACATCGCGCTGACGTCCACCTCCGCCTCGGAGAACAACGGCGCCACGTGGGGTTCGTACATCTCGGGCGTGTCCCGCGTCGACGCCGGCAACCTCAGCATGCAAGCCGGCCGCGACATCAACCTGACGGCTTCGCAAGTCACCGCCACGGAAGACGCGCGCCTGCAAGCGGGTCGCGACATCAACCTGGCCACACTGCAGGAAAGCCACGGTGAATCGCTGGTCCGCAACAAGAAGAACCGTCACGACCTGAGCACCAGCTCGGAAGTCGGTTCGTCGATTGCGGCGGATGGCAACCTTACGCTGATTGCCGGGCAGGACGTCAATGCGCGTGCCGCGGACGTGACGGCGGGCGAACAGCTGGCCGTGGGGGCGGGCCGCGACATCAATCTGATGGCTGGCGTGCAGACCGGCTCGGCGTATGACGAAAGTCACTACACGAAAAAAGGGTTCATGTCGTCGAAGACGACGCACATCAAAAAGGCAGTTGACTGGGAGCAGTCCCTGGCCACTACCTTCACTGGCGACACCGCTGTCCTGATGGCAGGGCGCGACCTGAACGTATCGGGCTCGAACGTCGGCGCGCAAATGGATTTGGTGCTGTCCGCCGAGCGCGACGTCAACATCCTAGCCGGTCAGAACGCCCAGGACAGCTACGACTACAAGATGGTCAAGAAGTCCGGCTTTGGCGCCCTGGGTGGTCTTAGCTACGGTTCCAGAAAACAGACGGACTCGCTCGACAGCAAAAAGGTATTCCACAACGCCAGCACCGTTGGCAGCGTTGAAGGCGATGTCCTGATCAACGCCGCCAAGTCGCTCAACATCATGGGCAGCGACGTCATTGCACGCAAGGGCGATATCACCTTGATCGGAAAAGAGGTGAACATCGGAGCGGCATTTGACACCACGCAGGAAAGGGAATTTCACGAGATCAAGCAGTCTGGGCTGACCCTTACCGCCAGCACTCCAATCGCCGATGCCGTGCAGACTGGCGTGCGCATGGCTGACGCTGCGGGTAAAACGGACAACTCCGTGATGAAGGGGCTGGCGGGCGCGACGACTGCATTGGCAGCCGTCAACGCGTACGATGCCGTCCAGCAAGCGGCCAATGTGAAGGACGCCAATGCGGTCCAGCAAGCTGGCGGCGTCAGCATCAAGCTCAGCCTAGGCAGCAGCAAGAGCAGCAGCACAACCGACCGCAACGCCTCCAGCGCCTTTGGGTCGACCGTTGCCGCAGGCAAGGATCTGACCGTCGTTGCGCAAGGCGCGGGCAAGGACTCGAACATCACGGTCACCGGCTCCACGCTGTCGGCTGGCAACAACGCGGTGCTCAAAGCCGAAGGCGACATCGTGCTGGAGGCCGCGCGCAACGTCTTCGAGCAAAAGAGCACCAGCAAGAGCAGCAGCGCCAGTATCGGTATCGGGTACTCCTCCGGCGGGCAGCAAAACGGCTTCACGCTTGAACTTGGCGCTTCGGTGGGTCGAGGCAACGCCAACGGCAAGGACGAAAGCTGGACCAACACCAACGTGACCGCCGGCAATGTCTTGGCGATCCAGTCCGGCGGCGACACCACGCTAAAGGGTGCGGCCGCGAAGGCGGATCAGATCATCGCGTCGGTTGGCGGCAATCTCTTGCTGGAACGCTTGCAAGACAGCAGCAAGTACGACTCGAAGAACAAGAGTGCGGGTTTTGGCATAAGCCTGTGCATCCCACCATATTGCGTAGGGTCCAGCAGCATCTCGGCCAACGCCAGCACGGGCAAGATCAACAGCAACTTCAAGACCGTGACTGAGCAAACCGGCTTGTGGGCGGGCGATGGCGGCTTCCTGATCGACGTCAAGAACAACACCACGCTCATCGGCAGCGTCATTGCCAGCAGCGACAAGGCGGTCGCCGACGGCCTTAACAAGCTGACCACGGGAACACTGGTCACTGAAGATCTCAAGAACACGGCGCGCTACAGCGGCAGTCAGGTGTCCATCGGGGGCGGGTTTGGGTTTGGCGGGAAGTCAGGCGACTCGGACTTGGGTACCACCAAGGGCGGCCAAGTCGCAGGAGGCGCGTCCAAAGATGCGGGTACGTCCGTTTCGACGGGTAGTAGCGGCTTTGGAATGGGCACCCCGATCGTGGTCGCGGCAAGCGGCAACAGCAGTTCTACGACGCAAAGCGGCATCAGCGGCGGCACGATCGTCATTCGTGATGAAGCGGGGCAACTGGCGCTGACCGGTGAGACGGCTGCCGAAACAATCGCAGCGTTGAACCGGGACACGTCGGACACGCTGAATGCGCTCAAGCCGATCTTTGACAAGGAGAAGATCGAGGCGGGGTTTGAGATTGCGTCGGAAGCCCAGCGGCAGATGGGGCAGTTTTTGACGAATCGGGCGAAGGAAGCGGATGCGTTGGAAAGCGAACTGGCCAACGAGTTAAAGAAATTGGGCGGCGGTGATCCTGTACGCATCGCCGGACTAGCCGATGCGCTGGACGACGCAGCGAAGTGGGGGCCAACTGGCGAATATCGATTGATCGCCACAGCGATCCTGGGTGGTGCGGCAGGCAACGTTACAGGCGGCGCTTCCGAATTCGCTCGAGCCAGCGCAGTGAATTACCTGCAGGGACTAACGACTCAGCAGGTAAAACTCTACGCCGATATGTTGGGAGATGGCGCTGAGGCGCAGGCCGCTCGCGCGGCACTGCATACGGTGGTGGGCTGCGCGGCCGGTGCCGCACGCGGTGATGGCTGTGGGGCATCCGCCTTGGGGGCTGGTGCGGCATCGGTGTTGAACGCGCTTCTGGACGCAGCCAGCGGAAAAGCCGGGTCAGCGTTGTCTCGTGAGGACAAAGAGGCTCGTAACAACTTGGTTTCCGTGCTGTTGGCGGGAGTGTCTGTCGGATTGGGGGCGGACGTTGCCACGGTGGTTAGCAGTGCAAGGTTGGAGACAGAGAACAACGGTGTGGGGACTCTGTTAAAGCGGGGAGGGATGGCGGGCTTGAGTGCTTGTTTCCGTTCGCCAACTTGCCGTGAAACGGTGCTCAGTCCAGCACAATATTTGACGATCAACCTTCTGGCGGCCGAACTAATGGCCAAGACGCCGGGGCTGCAGGACAACCAAGCGCTATTGCTTGCGGTGACGAAATTCATCGCAGGTGATGTGCCGGAGGGTTTGCCGGGACGGCCGGGCGAACCAATTCCACCGGTCGGGCTTCCGCCAAGTGACGGCATCGGCAAGATTCCGGAGACACAGTTGCCGGGTCAGTCGGGACAAATACCCAACGTGGGCGGTGTGCCGGGGCAGGAGAATAATGGGCCGACGGGCGGAACTACGACGACTTCGCCGCTGCCTGACGAGCAGGGGCCAGGGTTAATTTTCAACGAGGGCGCCAGTGGCGAGATTTCCGCCTTGCAGCAAACGAAGGATCTATTCAACGAGAATACTTTAGGTACTATCCGAATAGGAGCGGCGACTTTTACGGAGCTTCCGAAATCCGGGAATGCTGCAGTCTTCTCTGGAGCGACTGACGCCCAAATTCAAAGATACTTTCTAGACCTTTCAGGTGCTGCGGAATTGCCTATTGCTCGAGATATTCCGGGTAAGGGAAAAATTTATGTGGTAACAACGCCGCTCGGAAATTTTAATCTGCGTGACTTTGCCTCGTCCACGGTGCAGGGCGGTAATGCGTGGACTATCGACATTCCGGGCGCGGCTGTGGGGAAGGGGTATAGGCCGGAAATAAAATTTCTGAGGTAATTATGAATATTGAGCATGAAAACGAAATCACTCGGGCAGCTTTTGGGCAATGGGTGTCTGGTCTCTTTGGGGCTGTGTGCGGATGGAATTCAGAAGCGACATTTGAAGAGCAGAAAGAAATTTTTTTTCTGCTTCTTGAAAGGATGCTTAATGATGGCAGAGTTATGTTTATCGTGCCTGCCGCTGATTGTTATATCTCTTCGGAAAATCCTAATCCGAAATTAACTATTGAAGATCCAAAGGCTCATTGGAAGGCTCCGATTTCGGAAATTATGGAATTTGTACGTAGTAGGTGGCCTGTTAAGGCTACTGGTATGAACGATCTGGAACTGACTTACTATTTTTACGAGCTGCCCGGATTGATTTGGATTGGCGAGGATGGGAAGCTAGTAGCATCCTAGTGCCGCCAGACAACCTAACCCCGAATTAGTCCGGGTGGATTCAGACGGACAGTTCAACAAAATGGTAAATTCCGGGAAAATCGCAAAATTTAAGTTTCATTCTTTTAAACGGCGAACTATTGCGCTCGTGGGTTGATTCGCTCCAAACACGAAAGGCTGAGGTGCGTGGTAGCGTGCGGAATTTCGTTAAAGTTTCTCGATTCGGCTGAAAATCGCGTACATTTTTTTCCATCTGCGGACGCTGCGCATAGATTCGAGCCGATTGCCGATCCGAAAAAGCATCCCTACGTCGACGATGCGCGGATCTGGGAAGTCTTCGGCGTGACCCGGCCGTCCGGACCTGAGCCGCAGTGGGAGCCACTAGATCCGCCATGTCGCTTGAATGTCAGGACTTGCCAGGCTGCGGAAAGCGAGCGCTGGCATGGTTACGAAACGGCGTTTTACGCCTACCGCGCGCCGTTCGATCGGATGCCGACACTTTCTCGGGACTTATCGAGGATTTTTTGGAAGGCTGGCCCGAATTTCGTCCTGGACACTGGGGGTTCGTAGAGCAAACAGCTTCATCCCGACGAGAAGGAGCTCGCCACAAGGATTGCAGCTGAGGCACGGGCCCAGGGTCTGAGCTATACGGTTGAACAGATGCAGGCACAGATGCGAGAAATGGATGTTGCCATGCCTAATGGCGAGTCCTACGCGGGTGGACCTGCTGTGGTCGTCGGCTACGAAGGCATAAGCGACAGAGGAGCGAACTTTATCGAGGTCGGCAGAACGCAGAGCGGACAGCCAATCCTCAGGGAGTTTGGTTCGCCGGAGTTGGACCGGCAGCTTCAGGGCCTTATTGTTTCCCACGCTAGCGGTGGGACAATTCCGACCGGGCTTTCGTACGCTCTGACGCCGGAACGCGTCGATCCAATGGATCGCGTTGGGCTTCAGTTTTTGCAGCATTCCCCGATGGCTCGATATTGCGTAACAGGCGATTGTGCCGCTGGGCTTCAAAGAAACATTACGGCAGCCGACTTTCTCGATATGCGGAATGAGAATGGACGTCCTGGCGTATCTAGCGAGCGGAATGGGACGAATAGGCGCCGGCATAGAGTCTGCAAGCTATTATTCTGGTACCGCGTCCCCAGCTGTCCGCCTAGTGGGCAGCGAGACAGTCGTTGCGGGCTGGGCGTTTGGAGGACTAGAGCAAATTATGAGGCCTAATTCGCATGCCTACGGAATTTCGGGGTTAATAGATATTGGTGTTCAAACGGCGGGAAAAGCCGCGCCAGGCGGAACCTTTCTGCTCAACGAACTCGGAGAATACCTAAAATCAAGGTACGCGAAATGAGGCATGAACTTCAGAAATTGTTTGAACGGCATGCCGTCCGCGATGGACACATGCGTTATAGATATATTGTTTTTTTTGTTGTTTTGGGGGGGCGCTGGTTTTGGCTGATCTGTATCGATGGCATACGGAGTGGTTATATATCGTCGGGCTGGGAATTGCGGCTTTTGGTGGATATTCCGCGCAGGCTTATCTTCTTAAGATTCGTCCCTTTGAGGATCCACCGTATCCTCCGAAATGGTTGGATAAACGAAAAGATGAGAGCGAAAAATAAAAATGATCTTTTTTTCTTGGCGTAAATATCGGGCCTACGCCGACCTAATATACCCGATATCGCTGCGCTAATTTTCCGATCGGGGGCCGTCCAAGGCGCAGATCATTGCAGTAAGCATTGCGAAGAAGTTGGCGCGAACCATGTTAAAGCTGTTGACTGAAGAGTATCCAAACCAGTGCGAAAAGTTCCTCGCACCCATTTGCGCCGGTGTGGCGGATGATTGGGTCATCACACATCCGGTTGTTAACGAACTAGGTAAGTTTGCTAAAGGTAGTGGTGTGCAGACAAATCTATTGGGCAGTTTAGGTGAGCGAATCGTTGATTAAGGATGGAAATTTCACTCGGCCGACTCGTATGTTGCTGTCGATTTTTGGAATGGGGATGTGTGGGATTGGTTTGTGGCTTGATATCTATTTGTTCGCATTCATTGGGATGGTGGTCGGCGCGGTCGGGATGTATGCGTCTAAAGCGGCGGCCGTGGGGACAAAGCCCTTTGGAGGTAGCGATAATTGTTAGGTAACGTAATCTAAATCATTCTCTAGAGGATTACCCAGCGTTGCTACATGCTCGTGCTGCCGTAGTGCTTCCCGGGTAGCCGAGCCGACTTCGGCCACAATTGAGCGTGGCAAGCCACCACGCACGGACTGCCACAACGCCAGGCAAAGCAAGGTCAATGCGGGAGGCAGTTTCGGCTTTGGCTCCATGACTGGCAGCGCTTGTCTCGGCGCTAGTATCGGCACGTCCAAGCCCAACTGCGACAGCGTTATCGAGCAGTCCGGCCTGTACGCGGGCAGCCCCGTATCAACTGAAATTGGCGAGTTCGTTAAAGGAATTAATCTTGGCGTCCCATTCAAATAATGCGATCAAGAGAATTATCATCAAGGACGGAAATATTCGTTCGTCAATTCAGTTTCTCCTTGTAGGAGTTGGTTGGGGGGTCGCATATTTAGGATCTGAAATCTCGTTTTGGCTTGGGATTGTCGGTCTCTGCATTGCCGCGATTGGGGGATACGCGGGTTTGGCTGGAAGCGTCGTTGTTAAGCCGTTTAAGGATAAGTAGCCGTGTCCGTAAATGGTCAACCAAGCGCTCGACATTGGGTCCCCGTGAGTACTCGATCTTCTATTGAATTTGATTAGATCTCTAACGTATACGTCATCGGCCAATGTGTTATGCCGCAGTGATCCGCCAGCCTTGGAACTCCCAAAACATTTCATGCGTAGGCGCAATCCCCTCCAAAAACGCCTCATCATGCGACACCACGACCATCGCACCGGGATACCCTCGCAGCGCCTTCTCCATCGCCTCCGCCGACTCAATATCCAAATGATTCGTCGGCTCATCCAGCAGTAGCAACTGCGCGGGCGCTTTCCGCCACAATGCACATGCCAGGGCAGCCTTGAGGCGCTCCCCGCCGCTCAAGGTCCCTGCGGGCGCATTGACCTGCTCGGATCCCAGGCCCAGCAACGCCAACCGGCTGCGAAGGTCACCTTCCGATAACGTGGCGCCCAGCGCATGAAGCGTCTCCAGCAGGGACTTATCTTCCGGAATGACGGACGCCCGCTGATCTAGCATCGCTGTCGGCACGCGTACGTCGCAGAGGCCTTCGTGCGGAATCAACTCCCCCGCCAGCATCGGTAGCAACGCGCTTTTGCCGCAGCCATTCGGCCCGCGAATTGCCAAGCGGAAAGGGCCCGACAGTGTCATCGTCAGCGCGCAAGCGTCCGCTGGATACGGCGGTCTCGCATGCTCCAGATGCAGAACGCGGCGTAAGCTCCCCTTTCAGGTAGGCACCAGCCGGTAGAATTTCGGAGCCTCCATGAGTCGGAGACTCCCTTGAAGAAAAGCAGATTTACAGAGAGCCAGATCGTTGCCGTGTTGAAGGAGGGCGAAGCCGGCATGCCGGTCGCCGAACTATGCCGCAAACACGGCATCAGCAACGCTACGTACTACCTGTGGAAGAGCAAGTACTCGGGTGTTCAAGTGTCCGAGTTGCAACGACTGCGCGAGCTGGAGGCTGAGAACGCCAAGCTCAAGCGCATGTTTGCTGACTTGGCGCTGGAGAATGCGGCGATCAAGGACGTCCTAAACCGAAAATCCTGACGCCGTCGGCCAGGCGCGAGGTGGTGGAACAGTTGGTGCAAGCCAAGCTTTCAATCACGCGCGCTTGTCAGATTGCCGGCCTATCGCGGGCGGCGTACTACAAGAGGCCAATGCCCGCATCTGAACGAGATGCGTCAGTCATTGATGCGCTCAATGCCATTGTTAGCCGGCATGGCCGCTGGGGATTTTGGAAATGCTTTTCCCGACTGCGGCTCGACGGCCGTTGCTGGAATAAGAAGCGCGTTCATCGGGTGTACTGCGACATGGGCTTGAACTTGCCTCGGCGCTGCAAGAAGCGGCTACCGGAACGGCCTCGGCAGCCGCTGGACCTGGCCACGGAGCCCAACCGCTGTTGGGCGCTGGACTTCATGCATGACGCGCTCTATTGCGGCCGACGATTCAGAACGCTGAACGTGATCGACGAAGCCAATCGGGAATGCCTAGCCATCGAGATAGGCGTGTCCATTCCTTCGGCGCGCCTGATTCGCGTATTGAGCCGCTTGATCGATTGCTATGGGCTTCCCGACGCAATACGCCTGGACAACGGCCCGGAGATGATCTCCGACGCCTTTACCGAGTGGGCCGCAGCCCAAGGCATTTCGATCCGCTATATCCAACCGGGAAAGCCGAATCAAAACGCCTTTATCGAGCGGTTCAATCGCACTTATCGCACCGAAGTTCTTAATGCACATCTGTTCGCCAACCTCGAGCAGGTTCAAGCAATTACCGACCGATGGCTGGTCGATTACAACGAATACCGCCCACACGAATCGCTGGGTGGCCTACCGCCGGTGCAATTCATGCCTCGGTTAACCCTTGCTCCGATCGTCTATCAGCCAGTGTCTACTTGACAGGGGTGCTTACGCACGGTGCGAAGCATTTTAACGGACTGGCGGCACCGTAGACGCATTGCCGTTTTTACACCGGCAACTGGCAAGCGAAACGCCGGGCCGTTTTGAAAGGGCGGCTGGCATTTAAACCTGTGAATGGTAGGGCATAGGTAGCCGGTATTGAAACACATGACCGTCAGGGCGCAAGCAGCCGGTAAAAACATGCGGTCATCAGCGACGCCGCCCGATTCCCCTCAATCCTCCAGCAGCCGCAAATCAGGCGGTCGGTTTTCGATAATGGCTTCCATGCTGAAGAACCCCGTCACCGTGGAGAGCTCAAAATCCGTGATCAGCTTCTGATAGAAGCGGTCGTACCCTGCCATGCCGCGGCAGACGACTTTGATCAGGTAGTCCCAATCGCCGCCGATGCGATAGAACTCGGTGACTTCGGGTAGTCGTTCGACGTGCTGGCGGAATCCGTCAGCCCAGGCCTTGGCATGGTGGCTGGTGCGGATCATGACAAAGACGGTCAGATCCAGGCCCAGGGCGACAAGGCTGACCTCTGCGCGCGTGCCGCGGATGATGCCGCATGCGTTCAAGCGTTGAAGCCTGCGCCAGCATGCGTTCTGGGACAGGCCGACCCGATCGGCTAGTTCGCGCTGCGACAAGGAACCGTCTTTTTGCAGGCAGTTGATGATGCTTAGATCAAGCTTGTCTATTTTTTCCATAGATTCGATCATATGACCCGTTTGTGCGAAAAAACAGCAAAAAAACGGTGATGTTTCATCTGGGCATCCATCGTATGATATTTCCGAACTTTTCGGATCTATCGCCTCATGAATACGACCCTCGCCGGTGCGCCCGCAGGCGCCCCGGCTTCGCCTTTGCAGCAGTTTCAGGACAGCTTGAAGACTTCCGATATAGCCGCCGCGCTTGCCGACGGGCTTATCGGAAAGGACGCCAGCATTGATGGACCTTTTGGTTCCAAGCCGCTCGTCTACGCCGATTACGTGGCGTCGGGCCGTGCGCTGATGCAGGTCGAGCGCTTTGTGCTGGAACAGGTGCTTCCTTATTACGCCAATTCGCACACGGAAGCCTCGTTCTGCGGCGGCTTCATTACGCGTCTGCGGCGCGAGGCGCGTGCGGCGATTGGCCGCGGTTGCGGGGCGGGCGACGAACACGCGGTGATTTTCTCGGGCTCGGGCGCTACGGCCGGCATCAACCGGCTGGTGAATCTGTTTGGCGTGAAGGCGGCGGTGGCGGCTGGCCGGAAGGTCCGGGTCATTATCGGACCCTACGAGCATCATTCGAACATCCTGCCGTGGCGCGAATGCGGCGCTGACATCGTCGAACTGGAAGAAAGCCCCGAAGGCGGGCCGGATCTGGCGCAACTGGCGCAAGCACTGGACGCGCCGGCGGGCGCGCTGGTCGTGTGCGCGCTGTCGGCGGCGTCGAATGTGACGGGTATCGTCGCGGACGTCGAAGGCATCACGCGGCGGGTGAAGGCAGCCGGCGCGAAAATGCTATGGGACTATGCAGGCGGCGCGCCGTACCTGCCGATCCGCATGTCGCCGGCGCCTGATGCGCAGATCGACGCCATCGTGTTTTCGCCGCACAAGTTCATTGGTGGCCCGGGTGCCTCGGGCGTCCTGATTGTGCGCCGCGATGCGGTGCTGGATACGACGCCGACGTGGCCGGGTGGCGGCACGGTGAAGTTCGTGTCCCCGGTGGGCCATGATTACAGCGGCAGCCTGGAGTCGCGTGAGGAAGCGGGTACGCCGAACGTGGTGGGGGACATCCGCGCCGCGTTGGTGGTGCTGGTCAAGGAAGCATTGGGCGCGGATTTCATGCAGCAGCGCCACGCGCATTTCGTGCAGCGGGCGCTGACGGCGTGGAAGGGCGCCGAGCGCCTGGAACTGTTGGGGTCGCTGACGGCGCATCGCCTGCCGATCTTTTCTTTCCGGGTGCGCGACGGCAAGGGCGGGTTCGTGCATCAGCAGTTGGTGACGCGGATGCTGAGCGACCGTTTTGGCATTCAGGCTCGTGGCGGATGTGCGTGCGCGGGTCCGTACGTGCATCGTCTGCTGGAAATCGATGACGCGCAGTCTTTGCAGATGCGTCAGGCCATTCTGGATGGCCGGGAAATCGAAAAACCCGGCTTTGTGCGCTTGAACTTCAGTGCGTTGCTGTCGGACGCGAAGGCGGATTTCATTCTGGAATCGGTGTTGGCGCTGGCGGCCGACGCCACGGAATACGCGCACCTTTATGGCTTTGATCCCAGCCGCGCCATTTTCTTTCCGCACGACGCCCAAAAGAAGGCGGCTTGACGTGCGCTAGCGGATGACTGCGGTTGCGGCGCTTGAACGGCCGCAATCGCAGGTCCGCGTTCAATTCTTCATGTGCAGGCCACAGGTCCGGATCCACGACGCCTTCATATCCGTGAGATCGTCGGACGCGCCCGTCAGCGTGCGCGTGACCCGATCCGAAAACTGCACGCCGTCGCGGCGGCATGCTTCAAAGTCGTCGCTGAGCGCAAAGCGCGCGTCCAGCAGGTCCAGCCGGCCCTGGCAAAGCTCCCGGTTCAATTCCAGATTATTGGCGGCCTCGCGCGTGCGTTGCACGTCTTGCGCCTGTTTGATGCGGGCCAGCTCCGCATCGACACGCGCGATGCAGCCGTCGTCGGCAAAGGCGGGTGCGCTGGCGCACGCGGTGATGAGTAGAACGGTGGCGAGGAACGGGTGATGCGGTACGGCCATGCTGGAAAACCTTGATGTAGCGCGATGATTGGCTTGCATCATAACTGTTGCTTGATCGGCATTCCTGGTCCGCTGCCCCAGCCACTTGCGGCACATGCGTCGTGGACTGTGCAAAAAGCCAGCTTGCCGATGTCTCAAACTGTCCTACCGTCGTTTCCAGATCATTGGCTCACGAAGCCCGGGTGTGCGCTTATCGCTTCCATGTAAGCAGCCAGCGGTCAACCCTTCTGTTTTATCAACGCTTTGATTATGCAATGGGGCAACGCCAACGCGGTCAACGGATCTGTGATCGTGACATTTCCCATCGCGTTTCCCACTGCGAACTTTACCGGTGTTACGGACACGGATGCTGCCGCGATGTGCACTGCTTACCGATCGGTGAGCAAGTCACAGTGCGAAATTTACTTGCATAACCCTTCCGGCGTCGGACAGAACGGCACGGTTCGCTGGATTGCTTTGGGGTATTGAACATGATTTATTTCTCTGCGAGTCCCGTTGGGTTCTACCGAGAAGACATCCACGGCGCCGACATCCCGGCAAATGCGGTTGGGATCAGCGAAGAAAGGTACATCGAACTTCTGTCCGGACAAGAGTCCGGGAAGTTGATAACCGCGGACGAGAATGGGCAACCCGTCTTGATTGATCCACCTTCGGCTTCGACCGCACCGCGAATCATTTCTCGCTTCCAAGCATTGGCAGCGTTAATGCAAGCGGGTTTGCTGCACGACGTGGAAGCGTGGGCCGCTGACCCGAACACCCATCCTCTGCATCGGCTCGCATTTGAAACAGCTGCCGAGTTTTCCCGCACCAGCCCGGCGTTGAATGCGGGTGCCGAGGCGTTGGGTTGGACGAGCGAGCAGCTCGACGACTTGTTCCGGGCTGGTGCGGAGATTCTTGCCTGACTCCAGGCGGCTACACGAGGGGCTACGCGCGCGGCGTGCGCTTTAGGGCACCGATTCCCTGGGGCTGTTCGCCGCGCGCGAGGAACCGCGCTTGCAGTCGGTGGCGGAAGCGTTCAAGCGGCATTTCCAAGTAACGATAGGCAGCCGCACCAACGAAGATTGAGATGACCACGGCAGCGATCATGGCGAGCGGGCTGCCCTGGAATCTCGTCTGCAGGTGCATGAACACCAGCCAGTGGAACAGGTAGACGGAATAGCTCCAGGCGCCCATCTTGCGCATGAACGCCGAATCGACCAAGCGGCCGAAGACGCCCTTAAGGTCGATCGTCGCGACAATGAACAATCCCCAGGCGGCGCTGATATATACGAATTTGTCAGCCAGCGCCGTGTCGTAGGGAACGCCGAAAAGTGCGTGGCGTGCGCCGGGGCTTCCCATCACCAACCCTGCAGTGACCAGAGCGCAGATGACATTCGAGGTCCGATCGGAAATGCGGCCGCGCACGTCGTTGATGATGGTGGCAAGGTAGCAGCCGATCGTGAAGCTCGACAGATACCACTGTGTCCCGACGGCGTTGATTTCTGTGCGCCAGTGGGGCCACAGCGCTTGCTGGATCGCTATCAGAGCGACGGCGGCACCCGTCACGGTTCGGATGCTGTGCTTGCGCGCCGCTATGAGCAGGGCTGCAACAAGGGGGAGCCATGCGTAGAAGGTGAACTCGACGGGGATGGTCCAGAGATGCGCGTAGCCTTTCTGAAACGTCAGAGCGAGCCACACGTCTCGCGCGGAATCTATGCCGGCCGTGCCCAGCACGAAGTACACGCCAACAGCGATGGCGAACAGCGGCAGAATTCGCAGCACCCGGCCGAGAGCATACGAGGCCAGTACGGAAGCTGAAAAACCGGATGTCTGAAACTTGTGAGTCAGGAGGAATGCGCTGAGGACGAAGAACAGCCAAACGCCAATTTTTCCCGTACCAGCGAGGTAAAGGCCCGCGGTGGTCATGAAGAACATAGCGAACGCATGCGTGAGCAAAACGACGACGCAAGCCAACCCGCGTATTCCGTCAGCTCCTGGGAAGCGCTCGGATTTAATCATTTCTCATTCTGGGGCGATGTGTCGCCGCACTTTTTGGTGCGTCTGATAATTGATCGGGAAGCCGCAGTGTCACTTGAGCGGCCGAGCGCGGCGCTTCAGGGCGGCGCCAGTGCATAACCTCGAATTTTACCCGCCACGGCGGGTTTTTTTACGTCTATAGGGGACGGGATGATGTCGCTTCAAAGGAAATTCCATGGCTGAGGAACATCTGTCGGACGCCTTCATAAAGTCGCTGCACGCGCGAGTCGTGCAGATGGAGCAGGACATGGCGAGCAGCGCGGAGGCCACGGCGCGGAACACGTCGTCAATCGAGACGATCCGGCAGAACACGCAGGACATCGTTGACACGTTCCAGGCGCTGTCCGGTGGGTTCAAGGTGCTGCAGGGTCTGGGCAAGGTGGCAAAGCCGCTGAGCATCGTGAAGCTCTTGTGCCACTGACCGGCGGCGTCCCGGTAGCGATCCCAAAGCCCGGCGATGCCCAGCGGCGCGCCGTCTGCCCGGGTGAACCGGGTGGCCACTGCTTTGCCGGAACGCCAGTCTGGTTGGAAGATCGCATCGGCCGGGATGACGCAGTGCTGAGCCCGACGCCAGGCATTGCGGAAGGTGAAAGCGTTGGCGACGCGGTCGTCGCGAGCGTTGAAGGTTGACAGCTTTTCCGCGCCGGCCAGCGCGTCCGTTCGGGTGGATCCTGAGATCATGCCCCAGCGGCCCGTCACGGCTTCGATGCTGGGCACGGCCTCGTCGCCGGCGTCATGCTCGGGCGGGCGGCGGACGAAGATGCCCTGGTAGCGCGGCCACATGTCGTACCTGCCCAGGATGCCCGGCCGGGTTACTCCGAACTTTTTCAGCAGCAGCTCGGCGTCTTTCAGGGTCTGGTAGTGGCTGCACATGGAGTCGCTCCGCGTTCACTCTTGGACGGATGTTCAACAAAGCGGACCTGTGCTCCTAAGCTACTCATCGTCTCCGCTAGGATTTTGTCCCCGGTGAGAGGGATCAAGCCATTCTTGATCGCGTGCTCTCCAATTAAGGCATCTTCGACGTTATCCGCCTTTCGATTGGCCGAGTTCAATGCCTCCAGTATTCGTTCGTATGTCACACCGTCTGACCACTTCCACTGCCCAAACCCCAGTCCCTTCGCGCCAAAAACGAAGCTCTCGGCGGGATGAGTGTCGTCAACTCAAACCTCGACGAGATTGAGGAGTGCGGCGTCTTTGGCCGCTTGCAGTTCTGCCGCTTGCACGGCCGAAATGAAGAATTGTGCGGGTAGGTAAGCGGAAAGCTCAAACCCGAAATCCCGAATCCAATTGAATACCTGGGTATCAACCGCGTACTTCGGCGTCATGATTATGCGCTTCCAATAGCCTGCCGTGGGATACGGCAACTGTTCAAAAAGCCAGTTTACCGCTGTCTAAAACTGTCCTACCGTCCTTTACAGATCAATGGCTTACGAACCCTAAGTTGCGGCTTCATTTTAGACAGCCAGCGGCCAACCCTTCTGTTTTATCAACGCTTTACGACGGAGATGAAAGAGAATGACCAACACGCTTATCAGTGTCGATCTGGAACAGTCCCCCTACGACAACAAGCAGATCCATAACCGCTGGCATCCGGATATTCCGATGGCGGTGTGGGTAAAGCCCGGGGACGATTTCATCCTGGAAACCTATGACTGGACGGGCGGCGCGATCAAGAATGATGACAGCGCCGACGATGTGCGGGATGTGGATCTGTCCACCGTGCACTTTCTGTCCGGGCCCGTGGGCGTGGAGGGCGCGGAGCCGGGGGACCTGCTGGTGGTCGACCTGCTGGATATCGGCGCCAAGCCCGACAGCCTGTGGGGGTTCAATGGGTTTTTCAGCCGCAACAATGGCGGCGGGTTTCTGACGGATCATTTTCCGCATGCGCAGAAATCCATTTGGGATTTTCACGGCATGTTCACGTCGTCGCGGCATATACCGGGCGTGAGCTTCGCGGGTCTGATTCATCCGGGACTGATCGGGTGCCTGCCGGACCGCAAGCTGCTGGACGAATGGAACCGGCGTGAGCAGGCGTTGATCGATACCAATCCGAATCGCGTGCCGCCGTTGGCCAATCCGCCTGCGCCCAAGACCGCGCACATGGGCGCGTTGCAGGGCGCGGACCGCGATCGCGCGGCGGGCGAGGGCGCGCGCACGGTTCCACCGCGCGAGCATGGCGGCAATTGCGACATCAAGGACCTGTCGCGCGGGGCGCGGGTGTTTTTTCCTGTGTATGTGAAGGGCGGCGGGTTGTCGGTGGGCGATCTGCATTTTTCGCAGGGCGACGGCGAGATCACGTTCTGCGGCGCGATCGAAATGGCCGGCTGGGTGCACATGCGCGTGTCGCTGATCAAGGGCGGCATGGACAAGTATGCGATCCGCAATCCGATCTTCAAGCCCAGTCCGATAACGCCGGCCTACAAGGACTTCCTGATTTTTGAAGGCATTTCGGTCGATGAGGCTGGCAAGCAGCATTACCTGGACGTGAACGTGGCCTACCGGCAGGCGTGCCTGAACGCCATCGAATACCTGAAGAAGTTCGGCTATTCGGGGGCGCAGGCCTATTCGCTGCTGGGTTGCGCGCCGGTGCAGGGGCACATCAGCGGCGTGGTCGACATTCCCAATTCGTGCGCGACGCTCTGGTTGCCGACGGAGATTTTCGATTTCGACATCCAGCCGTCGGCCAGCGGACCGGTCAAGCACATCAAGGGCGACGTCGACATGCCGCTGTCGCGCGATTTGTAGGAGACGACGATGCCGATGTATGACTATGCCTGCGCGGATTGCGGCGAGTTTGCCGTGTTGCGGCCCTTGGCGCAGTGGCGGGATCCGGCCGCATGCCCGCAGTGCGGGGCGCTGTCGGGCCGCATCGTGGCGGGTGCGCCGGCGGTGTCTGCGCTGTCCTCGGCGATGAACCGGGCGCACGCGGCCAATGAACGCAGCGCCAATGAGCCGCGCAGCACGCGGGCGGGGCACGGCATGAACTGCGGGTGCTGCAGCGGCGGGCGTTCGCGGGGCCGGACGCGCACGACCGGCGATGGCGCCAAGTCATTCGCGGGCGCGAGGCCCTGGATGATCAGCCATTAGTCCATCGCTGCCGGCCGGGCCGCTGATTGAAGACGCCCGGCCGTGCGGCGTTCCCGCGCCTAAGACTACGTCTACGACTGCACTGCCGGTTCCAGCGGCGCCACGGCGGCGCCCTGGATTTTGTGGCGCGCCAGCGCCTCGGCGACGAAGCCCGATTTCTTCATGGCTTCGACGAAGGCCGAGAGGTAGGCGCTGGCCTTGTCGCCGCGGCGCTTGGGTACGCCCATGGCCTGGCGGATCAGCATGAAATGGCCGTCCAGAAGGCGCAAGCCGCCCAGGCGTTGCGCGTCGGCTTCCAGTTGCTGTTTGACGCCCGCGGCGACTTCCATGTTTTCCTTCAAGAAGGTGTCGACGACGGCGGGCGAGGTGGGGGCGCGAAAGATCTCGGCCTGCTTGAGTTCGCGCGTCAGGTACAGGTCATAGGCGCTGCCCTTGCCGACGACGACGCGCTGGCCCGGGCGGTCGACTTCGTCCATGGCGGCAATCGGCGAGTCCTGGCGGACGAGGTACGCGCCTTCGATGACGACATACGGCGCCGTGAAGGCGATCTGCTCGCCACGCAGCGGGTCGATCGCGAAAAAGCCGACATCGGCCTGTTCGGCGGCCACCGCACTGACGGATTCGCCCGCCGATTTGAAGACGACGAGTTCCAGTGTCACGCCCAGCCGGCGCGCAAGTTCGGTCGCCAGATCCACCGACACGCCGCCGGGTTGGCCAGTGGCGGGGTCGGCGTTGGCGAGAATGGGATTGCCCAGGTTGATGGACGCGCGCAGCACGCCCGTTGGGGCGAAGGCAGACAGCAGTTCGTGATCGGTCTTCATGGCTTCCTTGCGGGAGGGGACGCGCCGCCGGGCGCGATCGATGCCAGAGGATAGCCCCAAAGCCCGCAGCGGCGCGATGCCTTATTGCGCGCGGCGCAGCACGTAATGACCCGCGAGCGGGCCGGTGGGACGGGTGCCGTCGCGGTACAGCATCGTTACCTGGTTCTCGCCGACGAAGTAACGCTGGCTGTCGCCCGCGGCGTCCAGACGGATCGTGCTGCCGTCGGACTCCCAGCTGAAGGTGCCCGACACGACTTCGGGTTGGGGCTGGCGGTCCAGGTACTGGGTCAGCTTTTCGTAGCGGCCGTCCTTCATCAGCGTCAGGCGCGTGCGGATACCGGGGCAATCGGCGCAGGGCAGGACGCCCTCATAGCTGCCCGGCCAATCCAGGGAATTGCGGGCGGTGTGGTTGTCCACCGGCACGGAGCGGGCGGTGATCGGCTTGGGCGGGGCGCAGCCCGCAAGCAGCGCAAGACTCAGGGTGCAGGTCAGGGTGGTTTTCATCATGGCGAGCTCCTGTGTGACGGCCTGACTGAGGGCCAGACGCGTTTTCACGATACGGACAGTAACTGTCCGATGCTGAAACGGGATGTAAGACCCGAACGCCGCCAAATTGGCCAACTGGGACAAGCAGGCGTGCGCTAAGCTCGGCGTTCCTTGCGCGGGAGGCGGCATCGGGCTGCCGGCGCGGCGATAGGGCGACAGGCATGAAAGGCGAACACCATTACAAAGTTTCGGTCGAATGGACCGGCAACACCGGCGCCGGCACGGCCGGCTACGCGGCCTATTCTCGAGACCACCTGATCCGGGCCGCAGGCAAGCCTGACGTGCCGGGATCGTCGGACCCGGCCTTTCGCGGCTACCCCGCGCGCTGGAATCCCGAGGACATGCTGGTGGCCTCGCTGTCGGCCTGCCACATGCTCTGGTATCTGCACTTGTGCGCGGTCGAAGGCGTGACCGTGCAGGCCTACCGGGACGAGGCCGAAGGCGTCATGGTGGAAGACCCGAAGCGCGGCGGCGCGTTTGCCTCGGTCACGCTCAAACCCCAGGTCACGATCGCGGCGGGCGGCGACGCTGCCTTGGCGCAAGCGCTGCACGAGCGCGCGCACCATTTCTGCTTCATTGCCAATTCCGTGAATTTTCCGGTACGGTGCGAGCCACGCATCGTGATCCAGTCTGCTTCCTGACGACAATCCATGAATACCGCTCTTATCGTGATCGACGTGCAGCGCGCGTTGTTCGAAACCTCGCCGCCGCCGTTCGAGGCCGCGCAGGTGCTGTCGCGCATCAACGCGCTGGCCGGACGCGCCCGCGCGGCCGGCGTGCCGGTCATCTATGTTCAACATGAAAGCCCTGGCTCGGACCTTGCGCATGGCGCGCCGGGATGGGATCTGGACACGCGCCTGGCGACTTCCGCGCAAGATATCCGCATCCGCAAGACGACGCCGGATTCGTTTCTGCGCACGGATCTGGCGCAGGTGCTGGCGGACCGGGGCGTGACGCAACTGGTCGTGTGCGGCTACGCCACGGAGTTCTGCGTGGACACCACCGTGCGGCGCGCGGCGGGGCTGGGATTGCCCGTTACGCTGGCGGCCGATGCGCACACCACGCACGACAAGCCGCACGCGGATGGCGCGCAGATCCGGGCGCACCACAACGCGACGCTGCCGGACATTTCGAGCTTTGGCGTGAAGATCGCCGCGGTGCTGTCCGCCGAACTCTTTGCCGGCGGCGGGCCGCGATGAACGTGATGGATCCGGCGCTGCTGTCGCTGCTGGTCACGCGCGACATGCCCTTCGGCAAATACAAGGGGCGGCTGATTGCCGATCTGCCGGGGCCTTATCTGGCGTGGTTCGCGCGCAAGGGCTTTCCGCCTGGAGAGCTGGGGCGCCTGTTGGCGCTGATGCACGAACTGGACCATAACGGGCTGTCGTCGCTGCTGGACCCGTTGCGCCAATCGCGGCGCCCATCTTGAGGGCAATCCGGCAAGCGGGGCTGACCGGAAATGCGAGGAAACAACTGGCGGCTTCCGTGTAGCGTCTTGGCACGACGCGGGCGCCACGTCGCGTAATACGATAGGGTCGCAGCCGGCCATCGGACCGGGCGCTGACTTATCGAAGAGGTTTCCATGAACAAACACCACGTCTCTGCCTTCCTGCTTGCTGCCCTGTGCGCGGCGGGCGCCGCCCAAGCCCAGAACGCCGTGCCCGGCACGACGCAGGAAATGCAGTTTCCGTCCAGCCAGGGCAGCCTGTCGCCGCCGTCGACGCTGCGCATGACGGTCACGCCCGAGACGCCGCCGGTGGTGATCCGCGATACGCCGCAAAGCCAGGCCGAATTCCAGCGCTGCCGCACGGTGTCCGACCGTGCCGCCACGTCGCGCACGCAGATGCAGGCCGGCCTGGAGCAGTGCCTGCGCGAACTGGAGCAACGCCGCCAGCAGCAATAGAAGCGGGTGGGAATCCAGGGCCGGAGCCAGAGCGGGTACACTTGTGCGCCGTTTTGCTCTAAGCGCCTGAATTCCCATGATTTCCACCGCCTGCGGCGTCGACTTCGGCACCTCCAATTCCACCGTCGGCTGGAGCCGTCCCGACCAACATGCGCTCCTGACGCTGGAAGACGGCAAGACCACCTTGCCGTCGGCCATCTTCTTTCATGACGAGGATGCCGAGGTCAGCTATGGCCGGGCGGCCATCTCCGACTACCTGGCCGGCTATGACGGGCGCCTGATGCGCTCGATGAAGAGCCTGCTGGGCAGCTCGCTCATCGACGGCTCGACCGAAGTGCAGGGCCGCTCCATCCCGTTCCGTGTGCTGTTGACGCGCTTTATCGCCGAATTGAAGGCGCGCGCCGAAACGGCCGCCGGGCGCGGCTTTACCCGCGCCGTGCTGGGCCGTCCCGTGTTCTTCGTGGACGACCATCCCGCCGCCGACCAGACGGCGCAGGACACGCTGGAAGAGATCGCGCGCAGCGTGGGCTTTACCGACATCGAGTTTCAGTTCGAGCCGCTGGCGGCGGCGTTCGACTACGAGTCGCAGATCAGCCGTGAAGAGCTGGTGCTGGTGATCGACATTGGCGGCGGTACGTCGGACTTTTCGCTGATCCGGCTGGGGCCGGACCGTGCAGCCAAGCCCGACCGCCGCGACGATATCCTGGCCTATGGCGGTGTGCATATCGGTGGGGTCGATTTCGACAAGCAATTGAGCCTGGCGCATGTGATGCCGCTGCTGGGCCTGGGCAGCCAGCTGCGCAGCGGCAAGGACGTGCCGTCGACGCAGTACGGCAATCTGGCCTGCTGGCACACCATCAACCAGGCCTACACGCGCAAGGCGGCCGAGCACTTTGCCTACATCCGCGCCGAGGCCGGCGACCGCCAGAAGATCGACCTGCTGCTGAACCTGGTCAAGGAGCGTGCGGGCCACTGGGTGGCGGTGCAGGTCGAGGAAGCCAAGATCGCGCTGTCGGATGCGCCCGCCACGCGTATCGACCTGTCGCGCATCGCGCCGGACCTGGGCGTCGAGGTGACGCGCCCGTCGTTCGACGCATGCGTGGGGCGGTTGATCGACAAGGTCGAGACCACCGTGGGCCAGCTGCTGCGCGATGCAGGCGTGTCCACGGCGGACGTGGACACCGTGTTCTTCACCGGGGGCTCCAGCCGCGTGCCGCGCCTGCGTGAAAGCGTGTCCCGGCTGGTGCCCGAGGCGCGCAGCGTGGAAGGCGATTTGTTTGGCAGCATCGGGGCGGGCCTCGCGCTGGACGCGGCGCGCAAGTTCGGCTGACCGGCGGGCGGCGGCCGGCGGGGCGATGGTAAGCTGCCAGGCGTGCCTCGCACGGCCATCCGCCCCTTCCTGTCCATGATCCAGATGTCCTCATGACCCGACCCGCCGATACCCATCTCGTCGAAACGCTGCTCGCGAGCGAGGCGCCGTACGACGGCAGCTTCCTGAAGATCCGCCGCGACACCGTCAGTCTGCCCAACGGCCACACCGGCATCCGTGAATACGTGGTGCACCCGGGCGCGGTGGTGGTGATTCCACTGCTGGACGACGGCCGGGTGCTGCTGGAGCGCCAGTTCCGTTATCCCATCGGGCGCGTGATGACGGAGTTTCCGGCGGGCAAGCTGGATCCGGGCGAGGACCCGCTGGTGTGCGCCAAGCGCGAACTGCTCGAGGAAACCGGTTATACGGCCGCCCAATGGGCCCATGCGGGCGCCTTGCATCTGGCGATCGCCTATTCCACCGAGATCATTCACATCTTCTTTGCACGCGGCCTGCAGGCGGGGGAACGCCAGCTCGACCAGGATGAATTCCTGGACGTGATCAGCACGCGCCCCGAAGACCTGATAGCGGCCTGCAGCCAGGGCGAGGTCACGGACGCCAAGACCTTGACCTGCGTGCTGTGGATGCAGAACGTGCTGTCCGGTGCCTGGAAGCTGGACTGGCAGGACAACGCCGCCTGAACGGCGGCTGCCGTCCCACCGCCCATGTCCTCGTACCCCGTTCTTGTCCAGCCGGCAGGCCTGCGCTTTGAGGCGCCCGCCGGCACGTCCGTGCTGCTGGCCGCGCAGGCGGCGGGCATCAAGCTGCCCAGTTCGTGCCGCAATGGCACGTGCCGTGCCTGCATGTGCCTGCTGGTCGAGGGATCCGTCGTGTATGGCATCGAATGGCCCGGTCTGTCGCGGGACGAAAAGGAAGAGGGCTGGATCCTGCCGTGCGTGGCGCAGGCGACGTCCGCGCTGGAGATCCAGGCGCCTGGCGCGGCGCCAATCGAGGCGCAGCCGCCCGCGGTCCGTCCGCTTACCGGCGCCAGGCGCTGAGCGCGGCCACCGGCAGCAGCGCGGCGGCCATGCAGGCGGTCATGCCCAACACCATTCCCCAAAAAGGCGCGGTTCCCAGCGCCTGCGCCGTTTGAACGCCCAGGCGCGCGCCCAGCACCATTCCGATCGCCATCAGGATCAGGCATAGCAGGCGGCTTGCCAGCGGCGTTTTTGCCCCCGGACGCCGGGACCAGGGAAGCCGGGACCAAGGCAGCAGCGCTGCCAGCGCCATCGCGGCGGAACTGGCGGGCATCAGCGCCGCGTGCCGCCAGGCCAGTTGCGCCAGGGTGCCCGGCGCACCGCATTCGCTGGCCAGCAACGCGGCGGGCGTGCGCCATGTGTCCACGACCATTCCGGCGCCCATGGCCGCCAGGCAGGCCAGCCAGAGACCCGCCATGCCGGCCGTGGCCGGCGGCTTAGCGCTGGCCGTGGCAGGCGTGGCGGGGGGCGTCGCCGTATTGGTCATGGTGGCGCACCCAGTCGCGTACGTCGAAATATGGGCCGTTTTCGTTGCGGCCCAGCGGCGCGATGTCCAGATAGTTGTACGCGCCCGCCAGCCGCTCCACGCCGCGTTCGAAGGCCGAGTAGGTGTGGAAGATCTCGCCGTCGGGATCACGAAAGAAGGCGCTGGCTCCAGGACGTTCCTCGACCGCGCCATCCGCCTGCGGCACGGACGCGCCGAAATCGAAGTTGAAGTCGCCGTCCGCCGAGGAATACCAGTCAAATGCCCAGCCCATGCGGACCTTGAACGCGGCCAGCCGGGCAAACGGCGCGCGCGAGACGGCCACCACCGACACGTCATGGTGCCGCAGATGCATGAGCGCGCTGTCCAGGTGGTCGGCCAGCAGCGAGCAACCCACGCAGCCTTCCTCCCAGTCCGGACCAAACATGAAGTGATAGACGATGAGCTGGCGCCTGCCGTGAAAGAGCGTTTGCAGGCGCTGCGCTCCCTGCGCGCCTTCGAACAGGTAGGGCTTGTCCACCTGCACCCACGGCAAGGCCATGCGGTCGCGGGTCACGGCGTCGGTGGCGCGGGTCAGTTCCTTTTCGCGCCGCAAGAGCGCCTCGCGCGCTATATGCCATTCGTTGCGGGATACGACGGGATGATCGGTTTGCATCTTGCGTCTCCTCTTCGTGCCGGGCGCGTTGGCCCGGGCTCGGGTTCAGCGTCAGGCCGCGCCGGCCAGGTGATTTGCCAGCCGGTCCAGGGCGCCCGACCAGCCGTCTTCGTGGCCGTCGCGCGTCGCTTCGTCGACGAAGGGCGTCTGCAGGAAGGCAAGTTCGGTGCCGGCGCCCGCCGCCGTGAATTCCAGGGTGATCAACGAGACTTCCTGCGGGGTGTCGCGCCACGCCCAGGTGAACACCAGGCGGCGATGCGGCGCGACTTCCTGATAGCGGCCGCTGGCGTGGTGCTCCGTGCCGTCGGCGGTGACGAAGCCCACTTGATAGGCGCCACCCGCGCGCACGTCGGTTTCGGCCAGCAGCACGCGCTGCGTGCCTGCCGGGCCGAACCAGCGCATCAGCGCTTGCGGGTCCGTCCAGGCTCGCCAGACACGTTCGACGGGGGCGTCAAAGCGTCGCTGGAGCCGCAACTCGATGGGGGAGAGTCGGTTTTCCATGGATGGATTTCCTCTTCGTGATACAGGTATCGCGCCAGCGAATCCAGTTGGCCCGTCCAGAACTTCTCGTAGCGCGCCAGCCAGCCGGCGGCGGCGCCCAGGGGCTTGGCCGACAGCGTGCAGCTCACGACCCGGCCGTCCTTGGCGCGCGCGATGAGTCCGGCGTCTTCCAGCACCCGCAGGTGTTTCATGAAAGCGGGCAGGGACATGGCATGCGGCTGGGCCAGCGTGCTGACCGAGGCCGTGCCGTTTTCCAGGTCGGCCAGCACCCGGCGCCGCGTGCCATCGGCCAGCGCGGAAAAGATGGCATCGAGCGCGTCATCATTTAACTTAACCATAAGGTTAAGTTTTAGGCCTGCCACGAACGCCTGTCAAGGCGGGAGGCTGCGGAATTTCCCTAGGGGGAGCGGTTATCTGGCGCGAGGCTTGATGATGTCGCAGGCCGCGGCGGTGCGGCTAGCCTGGGCGTCGCTGCCCAGCAGCGCCCGAACGCCACAGATCGACCCGAACATGCGCTTGCCGTCGTGGCCGACGCCGCCGACTTCGAAGGCGGTGTGGCGCAGGGTGACGGGCTTGCCGCCGCGCGCGGCCAGTATGTGTTCGTACTGGACATAGCCCGTGCCGCGCGCCAGCCGGGTGGCACCCTGGGCTTCGGCGCCGCAGGCCTTGTCCAGCAGGCGGTGTTCGGGGTTGTTGTCGGCGCCGCCCAGCAGGTAGACCACATCGCGCGCGGCGTAGCGCACGAATAGCGTGGCGTCGTCGGTTTCGCGGGCGTAGGCGGGCAGCTTGTCGGTGCCGTACTTGTACTGGTTGTAGGTCGGGCAGATGCCGCGCTCGTACGGCGCATAGCCCTTGCCGTCGGCGCGGGGCCGTTCGTTGGTCAGGTACAGGTAGGACGACGGATTGGCAATCACGTAGCGCAGCGTAAGGCCGTCGCGGCGCAGTGCGCCATCCAGATTGTTCAGCACCGCGTACCGGTGCACCAGTTGCGCGCCGGCGGAATGGCCGGCCAGCACCAGCCCGGTCAGCGACGGCAGCCGTTTGCGGTCGTTCAGGCTGCGCAGCAAATCATCCAGGACCTGGAACGAGGCGACGGGGGCGGGGCGGCCTGCGGCCTGAATACTTTCCTGGCCGTCTTCCCAGCTGGCCTTGCGCCAGGCGGCCATGCCGGCAAACCCGGAGTCGATGGAGCCGGAAAACCGGGGAGCGAGCACCAGCGTGTCGCCGGCGCGCGCCGGGTCGGCGGCGACCAGCGCCGCGGCGGTTTCGAAGTATTGGTCGGCGTCGCGCTTGACGCCGTGGATGACGATGAGCACCTGCTTGATGCCGCGCAGGTCGTCCTTGGTCAGGTCGCGGTTGGCGTAGACCGGCATCTTGTACCGGTGGCCGGGCCGACCCAGTTCAACGGTCTGCCAGCGCAGCGGCGCCGCGCGCTTGGGCGCGGGCGTGGCTTCGTCGTAGTCGTAAGGGTCCGGCAGCGGTGTCTGGGCGTGCGCGTTGGCAAATGCCAGCACGGCGGCCACCGCTAGCGCGGCAGGCAGGAGGGCAGGCGCCCGACGCATGGCGCGGCGACTGCTCAGCAGCTCTCGTGTCCCAGCAGTTGCTTGAGCGCCGGCAGGTCCAGGATGCGGACTTCGCGCTGGTTGATCTTGATGAGACCGTCGCGCGCAAAACGCGAGAACAGCCGGCTCACCGTTTCCAGCGTCAGGCCCAGGTAATTGCCGATTTCTTCGCGGCTCATGCGCAGCACGAACTCGGTCGAGGAATAGCCCAGCGAGGCATAACGCTGCGACAGGTTCAGGAGGAAAGCGGCCAGGCGCTGTTCCGAACGCATGGAGCCCAGCGACGCGAGCATCTGGTGCGAACGCGTGATTTCGCGGCTCATGAGGCGGCGGAACTGCTGCTGCAGCGAGGGCAGGTGCGAGGCCACGCGATCGACTTCGTTCAGGCGGATGACGCAGACCTCGGAGTCTTCGAGCGCCACGGCGGCCGACACGTGCTTGCCGTCCAGCATGCCGTCCATGCCGACGATCTCGCCGGGCAGGTGAAAGCCGGTGATCTGGATCTGGCCGGTGGCGTCTTCAAGTTGCGTCTTGAGGCTGCCGAAGCGCACGCCGTACACGGCGTCCAGCGGATGATCCAGCGAGTAGAGCGTCTTGCCTTTTTCGACGCGGACGCGTTCTTTCACCAGCTCGTCCAGCTTTTCGACTTCAGCGGCTGCCATGCCCACGGGGACGCAGACATGGCCCAGCATGCACGTGGAACAGTGGGCGGCATCAGGGGCAATGGGGACCCGTTTTTGCATACGATGACCTTTAGAGTGCCCATTGCGCGGCGGGCGCCGGAACGGGTGTGAAGCACGAGACAGGCGTCTATTGTAGTCCGTTGTTACTACGGACGTCTTACGAGGGGCCCTTCCGGTCGTCCGGCGTTGTCCGGGAAACCCGGTGGACGATCCAGTCGTCCCCGGCGATATCGACCGCCGTGGCCCGCCACGCGGGATCGATCGGGTAGTACTCGCAGTGCAGCAATAGGGGTTCGCCGGGGCCTTCAAGGCGGGCGCAGACCGTCCTGCGCACGAAGCAGCAAGGCTTGCCGGGCTCGTATTCCTCGATCTCGTCCATCAGGGCGAGCAGAGCCGTGCCGACGCGGAAGACGTCGCCGCGGACCCGCCTGCCGTCGTCCACGGGGATGAGTCCGGGCCAGTCGCCAAAATCGACCAGCATGCCGGGCACGCTGGCGGCGCCGACATGGCTGGCCGGGGGCAGGCCGCGCCGTGCGGCGGCCCGGGCGAGGTCGTTGATTTCGCCTGCCCGTAGGGTTCCGTACACAAAAACGTATATGCTCATCGCTAAGTTTGCTGCTGCACGTCGAAAACGACCATGAGGGGCGCCGGGTGTTGAAATTGTCTCATCCGGCCACATATTCAGGTTATCGAGCCAGCCGGCACGTATCGGTCAGGCTCCCCACAAGCCAATACGACCATTATGCGATTCGACAAACTTACGACCAAGTTCCAACAAGCGCTGGCCGACGCGCAAAGTCTGGCCTCCCGCAACGATCACCCCTATATCGAACCCGTCCACGTGCTGTCCGCCCTGTTGTCGGATTCCGACAGCGGCGCCGGCAGCCTGCTGGCGCGGGCGGGCGTTGCGGTAAACCGTCTGGGCCCCGCCCTGGAGACGGCGCTCAAGTCCCTGCCGCAAGTGCAGGGCGATGACAACGTCCAGGTGGGCCGCGACCTGCAAGGCGTGCTGACGCGCACCGACAAGGAAGCCGCCCGCCGCGGCGACACCTACATCGCCAGCGAACTGTTCCTGCTTGCGCTGGCCGACGACAAGGGTGAGGCCGGCCGCATCCTGCGCGAGGCGGGCCTGCAGAAAAAGGCCCTGGAAGCCGCGATCGACGCCGTGCGCGGCGGCGAAAACGTCTCCGGCGCGGAAGGCGAGGCCAACCGCGAAGCCCTGTCCAAATACACGCTTGATCTGACCGAGCGCGCCCGCCAGGGCAAGCTCGACCCGGTCATCGGCCGCGACGACGAAATCCGCCGCACCATCCAGATCCTGCAGCGCCGCACCAAGAACAACCCCGTGCTGATCGGCGAACCCGGCGTCGGCAAGACCGCCATCGTCGAAGGCCTGGCGCAGCGCATCGTCAACGACGAGGTGCCCGAGACCCTGCGCGGCAAGCGCGTGTTGTCGCTGGACCTGGCTGCGCTGCTGGCGGGCGCCAAGTTCCGCGGCGAGTTCGAAGAACGCCTGAAGGCCGTGCTGAAAGAGCTGGGCCAGGACGACGGCCGCAACATCGTCTTCATCGACGAACTGCACACCATGGTGGGCGCGGGCAAGGCCGAAGGCGCGATGGACGCGGGCAACATGCTCAAGCCGGCGCTGGCGCGGGGCGAACTGCACTGCATTGGCGCGACCACGCTCGACGAATACCGCAAGTACATCGAAAAGGATGCGGCGCTGGAGCGGCGCTTCCAGAAGGTGCTGGTCGACGAGCCCGACGTGGAGTCCACCATCGCCATCCTGCGCGGTCTGCAGGAACGCTATGAAATCCACCACGGCGTCGAGATCACCGACCCCGCGATCGTGGCGGCCGCCGAGCTGTCGCATCGCTACATCACCGACCGCTTCCTGCCCGACAAGGCCATCGACCTCATCGACGAGGCCGGCGCGCGCATCCGCATGGAGATCGACTCCAAGCCGGAAGTGATGGACAAGCTGGACCGCCGCATCATCCAGCTCAAGATCGAGCGCGAGGCCGTCAAGAAGGAAACGGACGACGCGTCCAAGCGCCGCCTGGGCGTCATCGAGGACGAGCTGCAAAAGCTGCAGCGCGAATACAACGACTTCGAGGAAATCTGGAAGGCCGAGAAGGCCGCCGTGCAGGGCACGCAGGCCATCAAGGAAGAGATCGACAACGTCCGCGCCGAGATGGCGGAATTGCAGCGCAAGGGCCAGTTCGACAAGCTGGCTGAGCTGCAGTATGGCAAGCTGCCGGACCTTGAGGCGCGCCTGAAGGCCGCCGAAGTAGGCGCCGCCGAGGCCGCTGAAAACGCGGAAGGCGACGAAACCCGTCCGCGCCTCTTGCGCACCCGCGTCGGCGCCGAGGAAATCGCCGAAGTCGTCTCGCGCGCCACCGGCATTCCGGTGTCCAAGATGATGCAGGGCGAACGCGAAAAGCTGCTGCACATGGAAGAGTTCCTGCACAAGCGCGTGGTGGGCCAGGACGAGGCCGTGCGCCTGGTGTCCGACGCCATCCGCCGCTCTCGTGCGGGGCTGGCCGATCCGGCGCGTCCGTATGGGTCGTTCCTCTTCCTGGGGCCGACCGGCGTTGGCAAGACCGAACTGACCCGTGCGCTGGCCGAGTTCCTGTTCGACTCCGAAGAGCACATGATCCGCATCGACATGAGCGAGTTCATGGAGAAGCATTCGGTGGCGCGGCTGATCGGCGCGCCGCCGGGATACGTGGGTTACGAAGAGGGCGGCTACCTGACCGAAGCCGTGCGGCGCAAGCCCTATAGCGTGGTGCTGCTGGACGAAGTCGAAAAGGCGCATCCGGATGTGTTCAACGTGCTGCTGCAAGTGCTGGACGACGGCCGCCTGACCGACGGGCAGGGTCGCACCGTGGACTTCCGCAACACCGTCATCGTGATGACGTCCAACCTGGGTTCGCAGCATATCCAGACGCTGGCCGGCCAGCCGTACGACGTGGTCAAGGAAGTGGTGTGGGACGAGCTGAAGCAGACGCTGCGTCCGGAATTCCTGAACCGCATCGACGAAGTGGTGGTGTTCCATGGCCTGGAAGCGCAGCACATCGAGTCCATCGCCCGCATCCAGCTTCGCCGCCTTGGCGAACGCCTGGAAAAGCAGGAAATGCGGCTGGAAGTGACCGAACCGGCGCTGGCGGAACTGGCCCGCTCCGGCTTCGATCCGGTGTTTGGCGCGCGCCCCTTGAAGCGCGCGATCCAGCAGCAGATCGAGAACCCGGTGGCGCGCCTGATCCTGGAAGGCAGGTTCGGCCCGCGCGACGTGGTGCCGGTCGACTGGCAGGACGGCAAGTTCGTCTTCACCCGCACCTTGCAGTAAGCCTGCTGCACCAAGAAAAATGCCCGGCGCGAGCCGGGCATTTTTTTGCCTGCGCCGCGCCGCCGAATAGGGCGGCGCAGGCGGGTTGATCAGATCAGTTCGCGACGGTCACGAACACCGGGTTCGAATAGAACCACAGGTCGTTGTAGTTGCGCGCGTTGATCGCGTTAAAGCGCGCCACGTTGTCGGCCAGGTCGATCTTGGCGTCCGGCAGCGGTTCGCCCGCAGCGGTTTCGCCGGCCACGTCCACGCCAAGATTGGTGCCGCGCAGGCGCAGGTACTGGCTCTTGTCGGCGGTGATCGTGGTGGTGATGACGTTGTAGCCTTCGTCGTCCACCTTCCAGTCCGCCTTGGTGAAGCGGGCCAGCACGCGCGTGGTGGGATTGGTGTCGGCGTCGTATTCCGGCGTGCCTGCCTGGGCGCGTTCGGTCACGTCGCCCACGATGAGGTCCACGTGATGCACGGTGGGCTTCACGTAGGTCGGATTGCCGCTTTCGATCGGGTACTCGTAGTTGTTGCTGTCGGGGCTGCGAAAGCGGATGGTGACTTCCACTTTTTCACCCTTGGCCGCCTTCAGCTCGCCGCCCATGTGCGCGGCGCCAGCCAAGCCCTTGGCCTGGAAGTCCAGCGCGTCGATCAGGTCGCCGAAGACGCCGAACATGCGGCCGCTCTTCAGGCCGGCCACCACCGCCGCCATGTCGTCACCGTCTTTCCAGACGTGCGTCTTGCTGTATTCGCCGGGCGCGTAGCCGCTGCTGTACAGGCCCGAGGCCGTGCGGAAGTGATAGTCCGAATCCGCCACGTTCCAGATGCGCCGGCCTTCGCCCAGCAGCGCGTCCCATGTGCCGCCCAGGTGCGCGACCAGGTAGTCCGTGCCGCCAAAAGTGCGGTTGGGCAGGAAGGGCGTGGTGTACGCGGTGGCGTAGCCGCCGCGGTCCGGTTCCATCTGGTTGCCGACCATGCCTTCGATGGCGAAGAAGACGGTCGGCGCCAGGTCGTTCATCTCGCGCAGTTGGGCGATGGTGTACTTGCCCGCGTAACGCGAGGGGTGGTTCAGCAGCATGTAGCTGTCGGGGTGCTTGTCGCGCAGCCACTTCAGCGCGGCCAGCGCGTCGGCGTGCGTGGTGTAGGCGCGCGTCTGGCCGGACAGGCGCGAGACCAGCAGCGGGTCGAACTTGTTCGGATCGCGGTTGGTGAACAGGTATTCGAACTCGGCAACCGCCTCCAGCGACTTGGCCGACTGCGGATCGTTGTAGCCGATGCCGATGTTGACGTGGTCGTGCGTGGGCATGTCCCATTCGAACGACGAGAAGATGATCTTGCCGGCGTAGCGCCCCGCGGCCTGCGCCTGCTTGATGAAGGGCACCTCGTATTGCGCCATGCCTTGCGAGAACGGGATCGATCCGCCCGGCAGGTTCACGCCCGTATGGTCGCGCGCGGACAGGCGCAGGTGATTCGAGATCGCGGCCCAATCCAGCTTGTAGCGGTCGAACGCCTGATCCAGCGCGCTTTCCAGGCTGACCTGGGCGTCGTCCGACTGGAACGTATGCACGTGCAGGTCGCCCGTGGACCACGCGCCGGTCTCGACCGGCTTGGGCTGCTCGGCGGGCGGTGTGGGATCCGTCACGACGGGGGGCGCCGGTTCGGGGGTGACTTCGTCATCGTCATCGCTGCCGCCGCAAGCGCTCAACAGGGTCACGCAAGCCAGCGACAAAGGCATGAGGGCTCGCCGCAGGCGGGATACTTCGAACTGCATCTACAACACTCCAACGTCATGGCGGCGTGCAACACGCACTGCCGCGAAGCGCGCCACTATGCGGGCGGGGAATGACGTGGGAATGACAGCGGCGAGCGCGGACGCGGATCTGGTCCGCTGTCCGGGCCGGTCTATTTTTTGCCGGCTTTGGCTTCGGCCAGGGCCTGGGTGATGATGGCGTTGGCGGTCCAGCGCACGACGTCGGTGACGCCGGGCAGGTCGAGTTTCCAGATGTCCTTGAGCACCAGGAACACCTCGGTGCCGTACACCAGCGACAGCGCCTGCGCGACGCGCTCCTGTTGTGCCGGCGTCAGGTCGGCGGCAAGCGGGGCGATGGCGCGCTTCAGGATGTCGACCCGATGGCCGCGCACCAGCCGGGGCTCGGCGTCGGCCTTGCCGGCGCTGGCTTGCGCGTGCTGTTGCAGCGACACCAGGATGGCGGCGCGCAAGGGCGCTTCGTGGGCCTCCAGCCGCGGATAGGCGAATCGCAGCAGCTCGTCGACACGGGCCGCGGCGTCGGGCGCGTCGGAACTCCAGGCGAGGATGGGGCCCAGGCTCTCGTCGACCACGGCCGCGATCAGCGCGCTCTGGCTGGGGAAATAGCGGTAGGCGGTGGCGCGCGAGACGCGGGCGTGCTCGGCCAGTTCGGCGACGGACGGCGTGACGCCTTGTGCCATCAATTGCTGGGCGGCCTCGAGCAGCGTCTTGCGCATCCGGGCGCGCGGCCCGTGGGGCGGTTCGCCGCTGGCGGCCGCCTGCGGGCTGGCCGGGGCGATCAGCTTGGCGCCGCCTGCGGGCGCGGACCCTTTGCGGGCGGGGGAGTCGGATTGACGTGAGACAGGTGTCTCAGTATGATTCTTTCGTCTCATTTCTGGATTCTACAGGCCTTTGGCCTCACATATCGAGGCGCGCACGGAGTGTAGCCGCCCGCGGAGGAGTCATGACGCATACCAAGCAGCGGGTGTTTGTGGCCGCGACCTACGACACCAAGGGCCACGAGGCCGAGTACGTGGTGGATTTGCTCCGGCGCGAAGGCCTGGACGTGGTGTCGGTGGACGTCTCGACCTCGGGCGCGCCCAGCGCCGCCAACGTCTCGGCGCAGGAGATCGCGCGCAGCCATCCGGAGGGCGCCGGCGCGGTCTTCACCGGCGACCGGGGTTCTGCCATCGCGGCCATGGCGCTGGCGTTCGAGCGTTATGCCGCCGGCAACGCCGAGATCGGCGCGCTGCTGGGTCTGGGCGGATCGGGCGGCACCGCGCTCATCACGCCCGCGATGCGCGCGCTGCCCATCGGCACGCCCAAAGTGATGGTGTCCACGATGGCCTCGGGCAATGTCGCGCCCTATGTGGGACCGTCCGACATCGCGATGATGTATTCCGTGACCGATGTGGCGGGCCTGAACCGCATCTCGCGCCGCGTGCTGGCCAATGCGGCCGGGGCTATTGGCGGCGCGTTCCGCCAGGCGGCGAATGCGGCCGCCGACGACGGCCGGCCCGCCGTGGGCATCACCATGTTCGGCGTCACCACCGCCTGCGTGCAACAGGTCACGCCGCTGCTGGAATCGCAGTTCGACTGCCTGGTGTTTCATGCCACGGGCACGGGCGGCCAGTCGATGGAAAAGCTGCTGGACAGCCGACTGCTGGCAGGCGTGCTGGACCTGACCACCACCGAGGTCTGCGATCTGCTGTTCGGCGGCGTGCTGGCGTGCACTGAAGACCGCTTCGGCGCGGTGGCGCGCACGGGCGCGCCGTATGTCGGCTCGTGCGGTGCGCTGGACATGGTCAATTTCGGCGCGATGGACACGGTGCCCGAGCGCTACCGCGGCCGGCTGTTCTACCCGCACAACCCGCAGGTCACGCTGATGCGCACGACCGCCGAGGAAAACGCTCGGCAGGGCGAATGGATTGCCGACCGGCTGAACCGCTGCGACGGGCCGGTGCGTTTCCTGATCCCCGAGGGCGGCGTGTCCGCGCTGGACGCGCCGGGCCAGGCGTTCTGGGACCCCGAAGCCGATGCCGCGCTGTTTGCCGCGCTTGAAGCCAATCTGCGGCAGACGGCAGACCGCCGGCTGATCCGCGTGCCTTGCCACATCAACGATCCGCTGTTCGCGAAAACGGCGGTCGACCACTTTCTTGAAATTGCCGCACATTAAGGATTGCCGCCATGCCGCGTTTTGACCGTCACGAACTGCTGGACAAGTTTCGCGCCATGGTGCGCGCCCGCACGCCCATCGTGGGCGGGGGCGCGGGCACCGGGCTGTCGGCCAAATGCGAGGAAGCGGGCGGCATCGACCTTATCGTGATCTACAACTCGGGCCGCTACCGCATGGCCGGCCGCGGCTCGCTCGCGGGCCTCCTGGCCTACGGCAACGCCAACGAGATCGTCGTGGACATGGGCCGCGAAGTGCTGCCGGTGGTCAAGAAGACGCCGGTGCTGGCCGGCGTGAACGGCACAGACCCCTTCTGCGATTTCGATGTCTTCCTGGACGATCTGAAGCGCCAGGGCTTCGCCGGCGTGCAGAACTTTCCCACCGTCGGCCTCATCGACGGCAACTTCCGCGCCAATCTTGAAGAGACGGGCATGGGGTACGCGCTGGAAGTGGACATGATCCGCCTGGCGCATCAGAAGGGAATGCTGACGACGCCGTATGTCTTTAACGAGGACGATGCGGTGGCCATGGCCCGCGCGGGCGCGGACATCATCGTGGCGCACATGGGCCTGACCACCGGCGGGTCCATCGGCGCCGAAACTGCCCTGACCCTGGACGATTGCGTGGGCGCCATCGACCGTATTGCCGAGGCCGCGCTGGCCGTGCGCCCGGATATCATCGTGCTTTGCCATGGCGGTCCGATTGCAATGCCCGAGGATGCCGCGTACGTGCTGCGCGCCTGCAAGCATTGCCACGGCTTCTACGGCGCCAGCTCGATGGAGCGCCTGCCAACCGAACAGGCCCTGACGGCCGCCACGCGTGAATTCAAGAACCTGACCTTCTGATTCGCATAGCCGCAGTTTCCCCTTGATTCGACGCGCATCGCGTCCGCCGGAGCCCGTATGCCGCACACCGTACACATCACCGCCATCGTCAACGCGCCGCTGGACAAGGTCTGGCCGTTGTTCCGCGACTTCAATGGTCTTGGAGGCTGGCATCCCGGCGTGGCGCAAAGCCGCCTGGAAGAGGGTGGCCGCCACGACGCCGTGGGCTCGGTGCGGCACCTGACGCTCAAGCCGTCCGGCTTCGTGCGCGAACAGCTGCTGATGCTGGACGATCCCAACACCGCGCTGCGTTACGCCATCATCGAGACCGACCTGCCCATGCGCGACTACGTGGCGGGCATATCGCTGCATCCCGTCACCGAGGGGGGCGGCACGTTGGTGCAGTGGTGGGCCGACTTCCGCGTGGAAGGCGCGCGGCTCAGCGATGTGGCTGAGGCCGTGGGACAGAACGTGTTCGCGGCCGGATTGGCTGCGCTGGATGAAAAGCTGAGCGCGAAGTGAGGGTGTCAGACACCTATTGGCGCGATTAGTGCTTCTGCCGCGCCGCGGATAGTCGGCGGCAGCCCGGGGGGAGTGGGGCCGTTCGCAGGTAGTCGTGGATGGCCGCGATCAATGCCTGTGCCGCCGGACTCAATGGGTATTCCTTGTTGCGGATGATGCACAGCGTGCGCACCACGGTCGGGCGCGCCAGCAGTGCGTAGGCCAGGCCAGGTTCCATCACGCGCTGCGCAGCCAATGCCGGCAGCAGCGCCACCCCCATTCCCGCCTTGACCAGGGCCGCCTGCGACGTGGTGCTGGACGCTTCATAGAACGGCGCCGCGGCCTCTATCGGCAGGTCCGCGCGGGCGCGCAACAGCGCCATGATCCCTGTTTCATCCACCACGCCCACCAGCTTGCGGCCGGCCAGATCGGACCAGCGCATCGCGCCGTCGCGGCCCGGGCGCAGGCTGGCGTCGTCCTGCCGGTAGAGCACGCCAAAGCGGTCCTCCAGCAAGGCGTCGAACTGCAGGCCGGGGGCGTCGGCCCAGCGGCTGGTCAGGCCAAAATCGACCTCGCGCGCGGCCACCTTGCGCTGGATGCGGCCGGAGTTGTCGTCGCTGAGATACACGCGCACCGCCGGATACTGCGCGGCGAACACGGCGGCCGCCGGTGCGATGAGTTGCGTGATGGCGGACGGCGCCGCCGCCACGCCCACCCGCCCGCGTTCCAGCGCGCCAAAGCGCACCACGTCCTCGATCACGCCATCAAAATCGGCCAGCAGCCGCATGACGCGCGGCAGGAATTCCTCGCCGGCCGGGGTCAGCAGCACGCGCCGGCTGGTGCGCGCGAAGAGCTGCGTGCCGAGCGCGTCTTCAAGCTGGCGCACCAGGCTGGTAACCGACGACTGCGTCTGGAACAGGCGTTTGGCGGCGTGCGTGAAACTGGATTCCTGCGCCACCGCGACGAACGCGGTCAGGTGCTTCAACGTGACGTGCTTGGGTAGACGATGCATTTCAAAACGCGATAGATGGATCAATAAAAACAATTTTTCCAGATTGATCGCGCCGACGATACTAGGGCCTTCATCAAGGCAGGAACACCATGCAGGGCACTCTGGATCTGATCATCGAAGGCGGCTGGCTCATCGACGGGCTGGGCGGTTTGCGCCAGCGCGCCGACGTGGGCGTGGCGGGTGAACGCATCGCGGCCATCGGCGACCTGTCGGCAGTCAAGGCCGCCCGGCGCGTGGACGCTGCCGGCAAGATCGTGGCGCCTGGCTTCATTGACGTGCACGGGCATGACGACCTGATGTTCGTGGAAAAACCGGACCTTGCCTGGAAAACCAGCCAGGGCGTCACGTCGGTGGTGGTGGGCAACTGTGGGGTAAGCGGCGCGCCCGCACCGCTGCCCGGCAATACCGCGGCCGCGCTGGCGCTGCTGGGCGAGACGCCGTTATTCGCCAGCATGCAGGCCTACTTCGACGAATTGCGCGAGCGCCAGCCGGTGATCAATGTGGCCGCGCTGGTGGGGCACGCGAACCTGCGCCTTGCCGCGATGCGCGACCCGGCGGCGCAACCGACCCCTGCCGAACAGGAATCCATGCAGCGCATGCTGGCCGACGCGCTGGACGCCGGCGCGGTGGGCTTTAGCACCGGCCTGGCCTATCAGCCAGGGGGCGTGGCGCAACCGCCCGAACTGGAAGGCCTGGCCCGCGTGGCGGCGGCACGGGGCGCGATGCACACCAGCCATATCCGCAACGAGGGCGACGCGGTCGAGGCCGCCGTGGACGAGGTGCTGAGCATCGGCCGCAACACCGGCTGCGCCACCGTGCTGTCGCATCACAAGTGCATGATGCCGCGCAATTGGGGCAAAAGCGCCGCCACGCTTGCCAACATCGACCGCGCCCGTGCCGAGGGCGTGGACGTGGCGCTGGACATCTACCCGTATCCCGGCAGCTCGACCATCCTGATCCCTGAGCGTGCCGACACCATCGACGACATTCGCATCACGTGGTCGACCCCCCACCCCGAGTGCAACGGCGAATATCTGAGCGATATCGCGGCGCGCTGGGGGTGCGACAAGACGACGGCGGCCGAACGCTTGTGCCCGGCGGGCGCGATCTATTTCGCAATGGACGAGAACGAAGTGCGCCGCATCTTCCAGCATGAGTGCTGCATGGTGGGCTCCGACGGCCTGCCGAACGACGCGCATCCGCATCCCCGGCTGTGGGGCAGCTTCACGCGGGTCTTGGGCAGATATGTGCGCGAGGCCCGGCTGGTGACGCTGGAGGCGGCCGTGGCCAAGATGACCGCGTTGCCCGCACGCGTTTTCGGCCTGACGGACCGTGGCCGGATCGCCGTGGGCGCATGGGCCGACATCGTGGTGTTCGATGCCGAGACGGTGATCGACCGCGCCACGTGGGAGGCGCCGACGCTGGCATCCGATGGCGTGGCGCACGTGCTGGTCAATGGCACACCCGTGTTTCCGGCCGCGGCAAACATGCCGCGGCCTGGCCGCATCCTTCGCCGCGATCCGGCCGCGGCGCAACCCCTTTCATAACAACAGCCGTTCCAGGAGATCCACCATCATGTTCCGCAAGACTTGCGCCGCCCTGGCGCTGGCCGCCGCGCTGCCGGCCGCCCACGCCGCCTTTCCTGACCGCCCGATCACCCTGATCGTGCCGTTCCCGGCCGGCGGCCCCACGGATATCGTCGGCCGCGTGGCCGCCGCCAAGGCGGGCGAGATCCTGGGCCAGCAGATCGTGGTCGAAAACCGCACCGGCGCGTCCGGCACCATCGGCATGACGGCCACGGCGCGCGCCAAGCCGGACGGCTACACCGTGGGGCTGGCCACCGTCAGCACGCACGGCACGGCGCCCCACCTGTTTCCCAACCTGGCCTATGACCCGGTCAAGGACTTCACGCCCATCAGCAACCTGGTGACCAGCCCCAACATCCTCAGCGTGAATCCGAATTTTCCGGCCAAGACGCTGGCCGAATTCGTGACCCACGTGCGCGCCAATCCCGGCAAGGACGGCTACGCCAATGCGGGCGCGGGCGGCGTGAACGACCTGGGCATGATCTGGTTCCTGCAGATCATCGGCGGCAAGATGAACAGCATTTCGTACCGCGGTTCGGCGCCTGCGCTGACCGACACGGTGGGCGGCGTGGTGCCGGTGATCTTCGACAATTTCCCGTCGTCGCTGCCCTACGTCAAGAGCAATCACCTAAAGGCGCTGGCGATCACCGGCACGGCGCGCAACCCGCGCCTGCCGGACGTGCCGACCTTTGCCGAGCAAGGCTACAAGGATTACGACGTGACGGCCTGGTACGGCGTGGTGGGTCCGGCCAACATGCCGGCCGACGTGCGCGACAAGCTGGCCGATGCCTTTGCCCGTGCGGTGCGCGACCCGGCGACCGCCGCAAAGATGGAAGAGACGGGCGCGTTTCCGCTGGGCAACACGCCGGCGCAGTTTGGCGAGCAGATCAGCGCCGAACGCGATCGCTGGAAGACGGTGATCGACCGCGCGCAGATCAAGCTGCAGTAACCGGGCCGGGCAATCCGGCGCACGTTCAGTACACGTCGCGCCGGTAGCCCCCGGCATGCTGCAGCGCCTGCAGGCGGTCCTCGCCCAGGATCTCGCGCAGCGCGGCATCCACGCCGCCCGCCATGCCTTGCAGACTGCCGCAGACGTACACGGCGGCCCCTGCGTTCACCCAGTCGCGCAGGGCGCCGGCCTGTTCGCGCAGGCAATGCTGCACGTAGCGGCGTTCGGCCTGGTCGCGCGAAAACACCCAATCCACGCGCGCCAACGTCCCGTCTTGCCGCCACGCGTCGATTTCGTCGCCGCAGAACCGGTCGTGGGCGGCATTGCGCTCGCCAAAAACCAGCCAATTGCGAAGGTGACCGGCCGCGCGGCGCGCCTTGATGAGCGCGCGCAGGCCGGCCAGGCCCGTGCCATTGCCGATCAGGATCAGCGGACGGCCGTCCTCGGGCGGATGGAAATTGCGGTTGGCGCGCACGCGCAGCGCGATGTCGTCGCCGGGCTGCGCAATGTGCGTGAGCCAACCGCTGCCCAGCCCCGGCGCGCCGTCCGCGCCGCGCATCTGGCGCACCAGCAGTTCGATGGCGCCGTCAGCGGGCAATGAAGCGATGGAGTATTCGCGATGCGCCTGCAGTTCGCCGCCGCGTTCGCGCCGGGGGCCGATCTCGGCGATGTCGCCCGCCTGCCATGCCGCGGGGCTGCCGGCAGGCGGCGTCAGCGTCAGCAGGTAGCAGGGGCCGCCCTGGCTATCGGGATTGAGCAACGTCCGGCCGGTCAGGCGCCAGGTGTCGTATGCCGGCGCTTCCCAGTCGGGCAGGTCGCTGCGGCCCGCCAGCAATCCCAGGTGATGCTGCCAATGACGCAGCGCGGCCGCGTCGTCGTTGTCCACTTCGACCAGGTCGAAGAGCGGCGCCGCGCCCTGCGCGTGAAGCCAGTCGTCCAGACGGTGGCCGAAACCGCAGAACTGCGCGTATTCACTATCGCCCAGCGCCAGCACGGCGTAATGCGCGCCCGCCAGCGCGGCGCCGTGCGGCGTGGCTTGCATCATGCCGGCAAAGGCGGCGGCCGCGTCAGGCGGATCGCCTTCGCCGTAGGTACTGACGACAAACAGCATGCGCCGGTACGCCGCCAACCGTGCAATGTTCAATTGGTCCAGCGAGGCGACGCGCACGGTCAGGCCGCCGGCGCGCAGCGATTCCGCGGTCTGCGTGGCCAGGGATTCGGCATAGCCGGTCTGGCTGGCATAGGCAACCAGCAGGGCGTCTTCGGGCGCGGGGGCGCCAAGGGCCTGTAGCGCCAGCGCATGTTGCGCGTGTTGGCGGCGGGCGCGCCGCCAGGCCCACAGGCACAGCAGTAGCCAGGCCAGCACCACGCACGCCGCTGCAATCAACCGGGTATGAGGCATCAGCATTCAGGGCGCAAGGGCCAGAGCCTCGAACTGCCTCGTGGCGACGACGCGCCAGGCGTCATGCCCGCGCAAAATGAAAAGCGCCGCGAGGCCATGGCGGCGCGCGTAGGCCAGTCCATCGGTGTCGCCCAGCACCGTCAGCACGGTGGCCAGCGCGTCGGCCTGCATGCAGACAGGATGCAGCACCGTCACGGACGCCACCGGATTGCGCACCGGCCGGCCGGTGCGCGGGTCGATGGTATGGGCGTAGCGCGCATCGCCGTCGCCCGCGTGGCGCCGGTAGTCGCCGGACGTGGCGATGCTGCAGTTCTCCAGCGGCAAGGCCAGCGCATGGTCGTCGCTGGCGTCCGGCACCTCGATGGCCACGCGCCACGGCTGTCCGTCGGGACGTTTGCCGCGCGCGCGCAATTCGCCGCCGACTTCGACCAGGTAATCCGTGATACCCAAGGCATCGAGCGCCATCGCGGCGCGGTCCACACCGAACCCCTTGGCGATGGACGACAGGTCCAGATACACGCCGCCGGGCTGCCAGGCCGCGCGGCGGTCGTCGTCCAGCGGCACGCGCTGCCAGCCGCAGCGCTCGCGCGCCGCCTGGATGGCGGCGGGCGAGGGCGGTTCGAAGGCGCGCTGATGCGGACCGAAACCCCACGCATTGACCAGCGGCCCCACGGTGGGGTCGTAGGCGCCGCCGCTGTCTTGGGCCAGCATCAGCGCATGGCGCAGCACATGGAAGAACTCGGCCGGCAGCGTCTGCCAGCCAGGCGCGGCGCGGTTGTAGCGGCTGATGTCGGCGTCCGCCTCCCACGTGCTCATCTGCGCGACCACTTCGTCCAGCGCGGCCTGGATGGCCTGCCGCGCCGCCGCGTCGGCCACGCCTGCGGGCAACGCCATGCGCGCGGACCACGTGGTGCCCATGGTGGCGCCGGCCAATGCGGCCGGGCGCGCGGGCATCACGCCATAGGCGATGCGAACGGCGGGCGCCGCCGCGCCGCGCGGTGCATAGGAAGGGGCATTGGCCACGCGCGCCGCTGCCTTACGGTTGCAGCACTTCGACGGTGCCCGCGTACGACAGGCGGCGCTTCTTGGCCTGCGGCACGGTGACCTTGGCGTCTTCCATGCCGGCTTCGATCCAATAAAGGCCGGGCTGTGGCCACTTGACCGAGAACTTGCCGTCCTTGCCGGTCTTGACCGCGATCTCGCCGACCTTGTCGCGATAGCGGCTGCCGCCGGGCACGACGGTCACGTCCAGGTCCGCGGCGGGCTGGCCGTCCAGCAGCATCTGGAACGTGGCGGCTTCGTCCGTGAAGAGGTCGTTCGGGTGTGTCACCGGCGCCAGCTCCAGGCCACGGCCCACGGGCTTGACTGCCGACGGCTTGCCCGCGGTCACGAAGGTTTCGACGCGGCCCAGGCTTTGCGACACTTCAAGCTCATCGGCTTTGGCCGGGACGGCCTGCGCCAGTCCGTCGGCCTTGCCGAAATAGCGCTTGTTCTTGCCGTCTTCCTTCCAGCGCGCGAACACGCCGTCGTTGACCACGGCCACGCGGTAGGTGCCGGCCTGCTTGAGCTGCAGGTCGAAGGTGCTGCGCAGCTTGCCGCGGTTGATGTTCTCGGCTTCGGCGGCATTGCCGTCCGGCGCGGTCACGGTCAGGCCGTCCAGGCGCAGCGGCGCGTGGTTGAAGTAGAACTTGTCGTTGCCGACCGCGGCGTCCACGGTGATCCAGCTATCGGTCCCCGACAGCACGGTGGAGGACGGCACGATCCAGACGTCATGCGCGTGGGCGGCAAAGGGCAGGCACAGCGCCAGCGCGGCGGCCAGTTTGGCGGCGGTTTTCATCGTTGCGTTCCTTTAGGACGGGGTCAGGGTTTGAGGTCGAGCGCGATGGCGCCCAGTTCGTGTTCGCCGCGCGCGACCAGTTGCTCGGCCTTTTGCGGCGGCCACTGGAAGGGGATGCGCACCAGTTCGCGGCCGCCCACTTCGCGCGCGGCTTCGACCACCACGGCGTACTGTCCCGGCTTTAGCTGCGCCAGGGGCTTGCTGGCCGCGTCAAAGGACAGCGCGTGCTTGCCCACGGGCTTGGTCGCGCCGCTGACCCCGTCCACCGGGAACTGCTGGTTGCGTCCGCTGCGACGCCACCACTGGCGCATGTCCTTGAGCCATTCGGTGCCTTCGTTGTTCTTCTTGGCCACGTCGTACCAGACCGCCAGGTCGGCCGCCACGCTCTGGTCGGGGTTCTCGATCCAGATCGCCACGTAAGGGCGGTGGTATTCGGCCACGTCCAGACGCGGCACCTCGATGGACAGGCCGATGTCTGCCGCGTGGGCGGTTCGGGCGATCAGGCCGGCGAGCAGCGCCGGCAACAGCAACTTCCGCATGGAAATCTCCAGGGCGTATCGATGGAATCAATGGATGAAAAGCAGCGCCAGCACCAGTGGAATCACGAGACCCAGGCCCACCATCGGCCAGGTCGCGCTGCGGTTGCCGGCGTGCATCTTGAGCAGCACCAGCCCGGTTAGCGAAAACACCAGACAGGCGACGGCAAAGATGTCCAGGAACCAGCTCCAGGCAAGGCCCGTGTTGCGGCCCTTGTGCAGGTCGTTCAGGTACGAGATCCAGCCGCGATCGGTGCGCTCGTATTCCACGTCGCCGCTGGCGCGGTCGATGGACAGCCAGGCATCGCCGCCCGCGCGGGGCAGCGACAGATAGACCTCGCCATCCGACCATTCGGCGGGCCTGCCGGCCGTCGAGGCGTCCAGCGCGTCGTCCAGCCAGGCGGCGACGGCGGCGGGCAGGGGCGCCTTCTTTTGCGTGGGCGTGGCGGCAAGCTGCTGGAGCGCGGTGTCGGGAAGGCGGACCTCGCGGCTGGTCACCACGGCCTTCGATTCGATGTGCGACGCGTTGTTCAGGGTCAGCCCCGTCACGGCGAAGAGCAGCATCGCCACCATGCAGAGCGCAGCGCTGATCCAGTGCCACTGATGCAGGGTCTTGAGCCAGTAGGCGCGGCGTCGGGGAACGGGTTGGGTGTCCATGGAATATGAGGCGGGAAGCGGGCGGATTCTAACATTTAATGAGAATTACTCTTAAAAAAGCCCGGCCTTTGCGCGCGCGAAAATTTCAATCGATTTCGGGCCGAAATGCCTGTCGCGCCGAGTCTGAACGACAGCTGAACGCGTGTCACCCGGTGCGCCCGCCGCCCGGCGGGGCTAAGATAGGCCACCCTTTGCAAACACCGGAGGTCGTCATGCTGCAACAGCAAGTCGTGGATCAAATCGGTCGTCATTGGGGGTGGGTGGCGCTTCGCGGCGTCGTCGCCATCCTGTTCGGGTTCATGGCCATGTTCATGCCGGCCATCACCTTGTCGGCGCTGGTGCTGGTGTGGGGCGCCTTTGCGCTGGTCGACGGCGTGCTGGCGCTGATTGCCGGGTTCCGCATCCGGGACAACGGCAAGCCGTTGTGGGCGCTGATCGTCGTGGGCCTGCTGGGCGTGGCGGCCGGCATCGTCACCTTTCTGTGGCCGGGCCTTACCGCACTGATCCTGCTCTACATCATCGCCATCTGGGCGATCGTGGCGGGCGTGTTCCAGATCATCGCGGCCGTGCGCTTTCGCAAGGCCATCCGCAACGAATGGCTGCTGGGCCTGTCCGGGCTGGTTTCGGTGATCTTCGGCGCCATGCTGATCATGCAGCCGGGCGCCGGCGCGCTGGCGCTGGTGTGGGTCATCGGCATCTACGCCGTGTTTTTCGGCATACTGCTGCTGGTCTTTTCCCTGCGCCTCAAACAACACGGCAACGCCTGAGCTCCATGTCCGCTTATCAAACGCTGGTTCCCCTGAATTTCCTGGCCGTGGGCCTGGGCGCCATGTTGGGCGCGTGGGCCCGCTGGCTGATGGGCCTGTGGCTCAATGCCGGCTCCTGGCCGTGGGGCACGATGGCGGTGAATCTTGCGGGCGGCTACCTGGTGGGCGTGGCGCTGGCGCTGGTGGCCGGGCACCCGGAATGGCCGGCCTGGGTGCGGCTGGGGGCCATCACGGGTTTCATGGGTGGACTGACCACGTTCTCGACCTTTTCGGCGGAAACCGTGGCGATGCTGGAACGCGGGGCGTACGTCAGCGCGCTGAGCTACGCCGGATTCAGCCTGGCCGGGTCGCTGGCGCTGACGGCGGCGGGCCTGGCCACGGTCAGCCTGCTGCGCTAGCCGGCACCACCTGCGGCGCTCAGGCGCCGTCCGAAGGCGTGGCAACGGGCGCGGGCAGCCACGTGGGCTGGCCGGGCATGTCGTGCGCTTGCATGTCCATGCGGTATTCGTAGCGGTCCGGCCGATAGCGCGCATGCAGCCATTCCACCGGCCGGCCGGACGCATCGCGCACCACGCGATGCAGGCTGAGCAAAGCCGATCCCACCGGCACGTCCAGAAGCTCGGCGATGCCGGGTTCGGCCAGCACGGCCGAAATCGATTGCTCGGCCCGCGCCACGTGCACGCCCAGATCGCGGAAGATGGCGAGCAGGGGTTTGGCGCCCAGGTCCTTGTGGCGGATGCGCCGGCCGATGTCGTCCGGCACGAACGTGGTCAGGTACGAGAACGGCTGTCCTTCGTGGCTGCGCACGCGCACGGCGCGCTGCACAAGCGCGCCCGGCGGCAGTTCCAGGCGCGCGGCCACCAGCGGCGTGGCCGGCGCGTTGTCCAGTTCCAAAAGGCGCACCTGGGTGTGCATGCCCATGCGGGCCAGGTGTGCCATCAGTGCGTCGATGCCCGCGCCGTGCTGCGGCGCCCCGAACGTGGCGGGCGCGAGGGCAAAGGTGCCGCGCCCCTGACGCCGCTCGATGAGGCCATCGGACGCCAGCGCGTCGAGCGAGCGCCGGATCGTCAGGCGCGACACGCCGTATTCGGCGGCCAGCGCGTTTTCGCCCGGCATGGCGCTGTCCGTGGCGAATCCGCCCGCTTCCAGCCGTTGCTTCAGCAGCAGATAGACCTTGTGATAAAGCGGCAACGGGCTGGCGGGCACGAGGGGACTCCTGGTTGAGGTTCAGTCGACGGTCGCGCCGGTGAACTTGACGATTTCGGCGTAGCGCGCGATGTCCTGGCGCACGAACTTGTCCAGTTCCTGCGGGCTGCTGCTCACGGCAGTGGCGGCCTCGCCTTCGAGCAGTTTGCGGAACGACGGCGTATCGACGGCCTTGCGCGCGGCCGCGTTCAGCGCCGCCAGCTTGTCGGCCGGGAGCTTCGCGGGACCAAAGAGCGCGAACCACGCGTTCGATTCGAAACCCGTGATGGTATCGCCGATGGGCGGGACGCCGGGAAACTGCGGCAGCGGCTTCGGGCTGGATACCCCCAGCGCGCGCAATGCACCGCTCTTCATGTGCGGCAGCGCATTGAGCGAACTGGCGAACATCATGTCCACCTGCCCGCCCAAGAGGTCGGTGATGGCGGGCGCCGTGCCCTTGTACGGCACGTTCAGGATGTCCAGGCCCGCCATCATCTTCATGCGCTCGCCGGCCATGTGCAGAGACGACCCGATCGCGCCCAGCGCCATCGTGTACTTGCCGGGGCTGGCCTTCACCAGCGTGACGAACTCCGGCATGGTGCGCGCCGGGAAGTCCTTGCGCACGACCAGCACGCTGGGCACGTTGGCCAGCATGCTGATGGGCGTGAAATCGGCCACGGGGTCGAAGGGCAGGTTCCGGTAGAGCGTCGCGTTGATGGAGAAGCTGGTGAACGTGACCAGCAAGGTGTTCCCGTCGGGATTGCTCTTGGCCACGTAGTCCGCGGCAATGTTGCCGCCTGCGCCCGGTTTGTTTTCGACCACCACGGGGCGTTTCAGGTCCAGCGCCATGTGCTGTGCAATGCTGCGCGCCACGGTGTCGGTGGTGCCCCCCGGCGGCGCGCCCACCACCAGCCTGATGGCGTCGTTCTGGGCAAGGGCGGGGGCCAGCGGCATGGCGCATGCGGCCAATAGCGCGCAACCCGCGGCGATTCGATGCAGTCCCGGCATGAGTTGTCTCCTGATATGTTGTATTGAGGACAATACAAGTATAGGAAGACTGCACGGGGCGCGCCAGCGCGTTTGCCCTACCTGCGGTCATTGCACGGGCGCGTTGCCCGTTCCTGGCGCCTTGGCGTATTCCATGATGGCAATGTCCCGGAAAGCCTGGATCAGCGCCAGGCGCGGCGACACGCGCGACCAGATCAGGCCAAAGCGGCGCGGCTCGCAGTGCTCGGGCAGCGGCAAGGCCAAGAGGCCCAGCCGTTCGATCGTGCCATTGGTCGATTGGGGCAGGATCGCCACACCAAGATCCCGGCTCACCATGACCGCGATCGATTCAATCGCGTTCAATTCGAACCGGTCGCGCGGCGTGATGCCGACGCGGCGCAGGTAGTCGTCGACATGGCGTCCGCTCCAGTCGCTGCGCTGGTAGCGGATGAACGGCTCCGCGGTCAGCAGGCTGTGCGGGTGCCGGCCCGCATGGCGCGGGGCGGCCGCCAACACATAGGGTTCTTCGCGCAGCAACTGCCAGCCCAGGCTCTTGGACAGGGGGTAGGGCGCCTCCAGCGCGATGGCGGCGTCCAGCTCGCCGCTTTCGATGGCCGGATAGAAGCGGGCGGAATGCCCGGGCTGGATCTCCACGCTGATGAGCGGATGGCGTCCGACCAGATGTTCCAGAATGGCCGGCACCATCGAGTTCAGCGCCGTGTTGCCGGCGCCCAGCCGAAGCTCGCCCATCATCTCGCCGGAGCGCGCCAGGTACCGGATCTTTTCGATGCGTTCCAGGACCTCGCGCATCGGTCCGATCAGCTCGATCGCCTTGGCCGTCAGGTGCACGGTGCGCCCGGCGCGCGCAACCAGCGGCACCCCCAGCTCCTGTTCCAGTTTGCGCACCTGCTGCGCCACGGCGCCGTGCGTCAAGCCAAGGCGGCGCGCGGCCTCGGCCATGGAGCCGTGCTGGGCGACGGCGGATAGCGTGTGCAGGAAGTCGGTATTCATGATGATAGGAATTCTATCTTTTTATCGTATGCCCGCTTTCCCCTGGCAAGCGCCCGCGCGATCACAATGCGCCCAGGAGACCACAATGAGAAGCAAGCTTTTTGTGCCGGCGTCGCGCCCGGAACTATTCGACAAAGCCCTGGCTAGCGAAGCGGATGCGCTGTCTTTCGATCTGGAAGATGCCGTCGCGCCCTCGCGCAAGCCCGCGGCGCGCCAAGCGCTGGCCGACTGGCTGGGCTCACCGGCCTTCCGGGCGGCGCAATCGGAACATCCCAAGAAAATTATCGTCCGCGTCAATGCGGCGGACACGTCGTATTTCCCCGAAGACGTGGATGCACTGGGCGGCTTGCCGATCGACATGGTGAATCTGCCCAAGGTCGAGTCCGCCGATGCGCTCCGCGAGGCTGCGGCGCGCGCCGCGCAGGCCGGCTTCGAGGGCGAATTGCTGGTCACCGTGGAAACGCCGCAGGCGCTGGCGCGTGCGGCCGAGCTGGCCGCGGCGCATCCGCGCGTTGCCGGCCTGCAACTGGGGCTGGCCGATCTGTTCGAACCGCTGGGCATCGACCGCTACCAGCCCGAAACGCTGCGCGCGGTGATGCTGGCGTTGCGCCTTGGCGCCGGTTGTGCGGGCAAGTACGCCATGGACGCCGCCTACGCCCGGGTGCGCGATGGCGAAGGCTTTCGCGCTGAGGCGCAGCTGGCGCGATCCCTCGGTTTCCTGGGCAAATCCTGCGTGCATCCCAGCCAGGTCGCCATCGCCAACGAGGTGTTCGGGTTCAGCGCCGAAGAGATCGGCGCGGCCGAACGCATCGTTGCGGCAAGCGAGGCCCAGGCGGGCGTGGGCGCCTTTTTGCTGGACGGCAAGATGATCGATGCGCCTTTCGTGCGCCGCGCCCGCGACGTGTTGCTGGCGGCCGGGCGGGCCGCCTGAACCGGTCTGCGCGACGCGCGGCCGAGCCATTTATCGGATGAATTGCATGATGGAATTTGAAACCCCGGGTCAACTGCCGCTGGCCGGCGTCAAGGTCCTGGATCTGAGTGCCTACATCGCGGGCCCCTACGGTTGCGCGCTGCTGGGCGACATGGGCGCGGACGTCATCAAGGTCGAGCCGCCCGAAGGTGACAATCTGCGCAAGTACCCGTCGACGCTGCCGGCCGAGAGCCGCGCGTTTCTGGGCATCAATCGCAACAAACGCGGCCTGTGCCTGAACCTGAAGGACCCGGCAGGCTACGAGGTGCTGGTCCGGCTGGTGCGCGAGGCCGACGTGCTGGTCCACAACTTCCGGCCAGGCGTTCCGGAACGCCTGCGCATCGACTTCGCGACGCTGGCCGCCATCAACCCGCGCCTGATCTACTGCGCGATGACGGGCTACGGCGCAGCCGGTCCGATGGCGCGCCACGCCGGCTACGACCAGGTGCTGCAGTCCATGACGGGGATGTGCGCGGCGCAAGCCAAGCCCGACGGCCCGCCCGAAGTGCTGTACGGATCGGTGGTCGACTACTACGGCGCCGCGCTGATCTCCAACAGTGTGTCCGCCGCGCTCTATCAGCGCGAGAAGACCGGGCGGGGGCAGGCCATCGAAGTGTCGCTGCTGGGCAGCGCGCTGGCGATGCAATCGGCCCGTCTGGTGTGGGCCGAGGGCGAGCCGCGCCGCATCGAACGCGACATGCGCTCGGGCGGGATCACGGGCATCCATCCCACGCGCGAAGGCCATCTCTACATCTCGGCCAATACGCCGCATTTCTGGCGCGCGCTGTGCGGCCATCTGGACCTGCCCGATCTGGCCGATCATCCCGATTACGACACGGTGAAAAAGCGCGCCGCGCAGGCGGCAGTGCTGGTGCCGCTGGTACGCCAGGCCTTGGCGCGGGCGTCGGCACGCGAATGGGCCGAGCGTTTCGGCCAGAGCGTGCCGTGCGCGGAGGTCCGGCCTGTTGAAGACATGTTCGACCACCCGCAGGTGGAGGCGATGGGATTCATGCGCCCCTATCGCAGCGAGCAGGCGGGCAACTATCTCGGGCTGGCGCAATGGGCGCACTTCGGCGGCGCCGTGCAGGATGGCGCGCAAGCAGCCGCCCATGAAGCCGGACAAGACGCCGCCCGACGCGCCGCACCGGCGTTGGGCGAGCACAGCCGCACAATTCTGTCCGCCCTGGGATACACAGCGGACGAAATCGACCACTTGCTGCACGCCTCCGTGGTGCAATAAGCCGTAACAAACAAAGACAGGCATCGTCCGGCGAAAAGGGCGAGGAGACACAAATCATGAATGCAGCGCAACGGTATCTGCGCCGTCCGGATGGATCGAACTGGGGCGATTTTGGCAGCGAAGACCAGCTTGGCACGCTGAACCATCTGGACAGCCAGGCGCGCCTGGCCGCCGTCGCCGAGATCCGCACGGGCATGTCGTTTTCGCTGAGCCTGCCGCTGACCGTGCCGCGCGCGCCGGTGCTCAATCCGCGCCGCAAGGGGCCGGTGATCTTGCCGGCCGAGAAAAACGGCGTGCCGGTCTACCGCTATCCGCTGGACCGCGACGTGCCGGGCGCCACCGACGTCATCAGCGATGACCGCGTCACCCTGTCGCCGCAATATTCCACGCAATGGGACGCGCTGGGCCACGTGGGTTCCATGTATGACGCGCACGGCACGGGCCAGCCGCAGCCCACCGGCTACAACGGCTTCGCGGTCAGCGAGCCCGCCGCCGAAGGCTTTACCGGCACGCGCGACCTGTCGATTGCGCCGATGGCGCGCCACGGCATCCAGGGACGCGGCGTCATGGTGGACCTGCGCGCGCATTTTGGCGATGCGCAGCGCAAGGTATCCCACCGCGAACTGATGGACGTGATGCGCGCCGATGGCGTCGAGGTCCGGCCCGGCGATGTGCTGTGCCTGCATACCGGCCTGGCCGACCTGGCGTTGACGCTGGGCGATGACGAGCAGGAGCGGCTGAAGACCAGCTGCTGCGTGCTGGACGGCGCGGATGCGGACCTGCTGGCGTGGATCAAGGACAGCCGCATCGCGGCCATTGCCGCCGACAACCATGCGGTCGAGCTGCGCAACCATCACCTGGACGCGGGCAAGGGCGCGCTGCTGCCCTTGCACGAGCAATGTCTTTTCAAGCTGGGCCTGCCCTTGGGCGAGCTCTGGCACCTGACCCCGCTGGCGCAATGGTTGCGCCAGCACGGCCGGCATGCCTTCTTCCTGACCGCGGCGCCCATGTACGTGCCCGGTCTGGTGGGCGCGCCGGTCAACCCCATCGCGACCGTCTGACGACGGATCGCGCCACGACCCTTGAACGATTGAACATCCCCGCAGGGGAGATCCGAGGAGCACACATGAAGAAAACCCGTCGCACGGCCCTGGCCGCCATTCGCCCGCTGGCAGCCGCCATCGGCCTGGCCACCGCATTTGGCGCCACGTTTGGCACCGCGAACGCCGCCGGTTATCCGGAGCAGCCCATCACCGTGGTGGTGCCGTATTCCGCCGGTGGCGGCGCGGACAACGCCGCGCGCATCATCGCGCAAGGCATGGGCGAAGTCGCCGGCCAGAGCGTGGTGATCGAGAACAAGGGCGGCGCCAGCGGTTCCATCGGCGCGGCGTTCGTGGCGCGGGCCAAACCCGACGGCTACACGGTGCTGTTCGACGCGTCGTCCTTCGCGATCAATCCGGTGCTGCGCAAGCTGCCCTACGACGCCAAGAAAGACTTCATCCCGGTCTCGCAGGCCATCAGCGTGCCCAACATTCTGGTGGCCGCTCCGGGCTCCAGCTTCAACAACCTGCAGGACTTCATCGATGCCGCGCGCGCCAAGCCCGGCCGTCTGACGTTTGCGTCCTATGGACCGGGCAGCCTTGCGCAGATGGCCGCCGAGCTGCTCAAGAAGGATGCGGGCCTGGATATGGTGCACGTGCCCTACAAGGGCGGCGCACCGGCCATCGTGGACGTCATGGGCGGTCAGGTCGACGTCTACTTCGCCAACGCCGCGTCCAGCCTGAACTACGTCAGCGGCGGCAAGTTGAAGGCGCTGGCGGTCTCGTCGGACAAGCGCATGCCCGAACTGCCCAATGTGGCGACGGTGGGCGAAGCCGGCATCAAGAACTTCAACGTGGTCGAGTGGAACGGCTTCTTCCTGCCGGCTGGCACCAGCCCGGAAGTGGTGGCCAAGCTGCAGGAACTCGTGCAAAAGGCGCTGACGCGTCCCGATACCCGCGAGAAGCTCGCCAAGCTGGGCCTGACGCCGGTCGGCAGCAGCGCCGCCGACTTTGCCAAGTTTGTCGACGCGGAACAGACCCGCTGGGCCGAGGTCGTGAAAACCAATAACATCCAGGTGAATTGATCCTCCGGGGGCGGGCGCGGCATCGTTTGCACGCGCCAGCCCCCGATCTGAATGGAGATTGACCTGATGAGCCGGCAAGACGATTTCGAACGCGGCCTGGCGAACCGCCGCGCCGTGCTGGGCGATGAATGGGTGCAGCGATCGCTCGATCGCGCCACCACGTTCACTGCCGACTACCAGAACATGATCACGCGCTACGCGTGGCACGACATCTGGAGCCGCCCCGGCCTGCCGCACAAGGCGCGGCGCATGATGGTGCTGGCGGTGACGTTGTCGCTGGGCCGATGGGAAGAATTCGAGCTGCACGTGCGCGCCGCGCTGACGGCGCAGGATGCCTCGCGCCTGACACCCGACGAACTCAAGGAAGTGCTGCTGCAGAACGCCATCTATGCAGGCGTGCCGGCGGCCAATACCGCCTTCAATCTTGCGCAGAACATCCTGCGCGATGTCGCCGCGCAGATCGGCCATGAATTGGCCCCGGCGGACCCGCGCCAGGCCGACCTGTTCGACTAGCAGGCCCGCTGTCCGGCCCTTTTGAGGCAAGGGCGACGCGCGATTCGCCCGGCCTTGTCAGTCCGCGCGGGGGTTTAGCACGCGGGCGGCCAGCAAGCCGCTGCGCACGGCGCCTTCCAGCACCCCGGGGTAGCCCGTGTCGGTCCAGTCGCCGGCCAGCGCCAGCGTGGGCCACGGCGTGGAGTTCAGCGGGCGGATAAGTCCTGGCACCGCGGCGAACGTCGCGCGCTTTTCAATGAAGAGTTCGGCGGCCGACACGTCCGGCATCGGCGGCAGCCTGAGCGGATGCGCGGCGGCCTGTTCGGCCACCTGGTCGATCAGGGCTTCGATCACCTGCCGCCGGTTGCGTTCGCCCATGCCGACCGCGGCGCTGGCCACGAGCGCCAGTTCGCCGGCCTTGGTGTCGCCGGCAAGCTGGGCGCGGTCGAACACCCACTGGCCGGCATGACCGCGGGCCGCGTCCTCACGCAGCATCATCATCGGCTCGGGCAAGCGCCACGGGCTTGCCAGGCGGATGTTCAGCGTCGCGATGGGCAGGTAGTCGAAGGCCTTGAGCGCATCGAGCAGCCCGGGGGCGCCGGCCTTGCGTAGCGGGCCGTCCAGCAGCCGCGCGGCGAAGGTGGGCGGCACGGCCAGCACGGCGGCGTCAAAGCGTTCCTGGTTGATGTCGATGCCATCGGCTGACGGATGCAGCTGGCGCACCGTGCTGCCATACCGCATGGTGACCTGGCGGGCGGCGGCGTCCGGCCACAGCGCCGACAGGTCGGTGCAGGGCAGAAGCAGATCGCTGTCTTCGCGCGCGCCGGCCAGGCTGTCGCGCAGCACCCGGGCGAACAGCACGGCGCTGGCCGTGGCGATCGGCGTGTTCAGCGCGGCCAGGCATAGCGGTTCCCATACCTGCTGGATCAGCACGTCGGACTGCGCGTGATAGTGCAAGAGATGCAGCACCGTCCAGTCGCGCGGCGGCATCCAGGACATGGTCTTCAAGCCGCGCATCAGGCGCAGCATCGCAAACCGGTCGCCCCACGAAAGGCCGCGCGCACGCAACACGGCCACGGCCATGTTCAGCGGCGCCGGAATGCGGGGAGCGGACAGGTTAAAGCGCCCATCCAGGCTGGCAAGCCGCAAGGGACGCCGCATCAGCAGGGCGTCCGGGTTGCGGCCCACGCGGCGCATCAGCGCCAGGGTTTCCTTGTAGGCGCCGCACAAGAGGTGCTGGCCGTTGTCCAGCGGCGCTTCGAATTCTCCGTGAAAGACGCGCCGCGCGCGTCCGCCCGGGGTGTGCCCGGCCTCGAACACCGTGACTTTCGCGCCGGCTTCACGCAGGGCGACGCTGGCCGCCAGCCCGGCCCAGCCTGCGCCAATGACTGCCGCCTTCACCGCGCCAACCGGCGGACCAGGCCGCGTCCGCCGCCCACCCAGGTTTTCCAGGCAAGCCAGAGTTTGCGCAGGGGCGTGAGCGAAATGCGCTGGTGCAGCACCTGCCAGTTGTCGCGCTCGATCTCGTCGAGCAGCGCGTGGTAGATGGCGGCCATCATGAGTCCGGGCCGCTGCGCGCGGCGGTCCGCCTCGGGCAGGTTGCTCATCGCCTCGCGGTACAGCTCGCGGGCGCGGTCGGCCTGGAACTTCATCAGCGCGCTGAAGCGGTCGGAATACTCGCCATTCAGGATGTCCGAGGCCTTGACCTCGAACTGCTGCATGTCGTTGACCGGGATATAGATGCGGCCGCGGCGCGCGTCGTCGCCCACGTCGCGGATGATGTTGGTCATCTGGAACGCCAGGCCCAGCTTTTCGGCGTACACCAGCGTCTTAGGGTCGGAATAGCCGAACACGCCGGCGGACAGCTCGCCCACCACGCCGGCGGCATGCCAGCAATACTTGCGCAGGCCGGGCCAGTCCAGGTAGCGGGTCTGGTCCAGGTCCATTTCCATGCCGTCGATCACGGCCAGCAGGCGGGCGCGGGTGATCGAACAGGTCTCCAGATGCGGCTGAAGTGCGCGCGTCACGGGGTGATCGGGCTTGCCGTCGAACATCTGGTCGACCTGCGTGCGCCACCAGGCGAGCTTGATGCGCGCCAGCGACGGATCGGTGCATTCGTCGACCACGTCATCCACTTCGCGGCAGTACGCGTACAGGGCCGTGATGGCGCGCCGGCGCTCGGGAGGCAGGAACAGGAAGGAATAGTAGAAGCTGGAACCGCTTTTGGCGGCTTTTTCCTGGCAATACTCGTCAGGGGTCATTAGGCACGGCCTGTTACTTGATGGAGCGCCACAACATGATGGCCCAGTCTTTGGCGCCCAATTCGGGGCGATTCATGAAAACATCGTAGCCGCTCGCCTCGATCCGCTCCAGGACGCGCAGCCCGCCTTGCACCACCAGGCGCAGCTCCAGGCCGATGCGGCCGGGCAGGCGGCGCGCCAGCGGAGCGCCGAAGTGTAGCAGCGCCCGCGTGCGTTCGACCTGGAAGGCCATCAGCTCGCGCCAGGCGGGCGTAAGGCGGCAGGCGGCCAGGTCTTCGTCCGAGACGCCGTGGCGGCGCAGGTCTTCCTGCGGCAGATAGACGCGGTGTTTGTGCCAGTCCACCCGCACGTCCTGCCAGAAGTTCACCTGCTGCAGGCCCGTGCAGATGGCGTCGGACTCGGTGATGTTCTGCGGCGTGCTGGCCTCGAAAAGGTGCAGCATCAGGCGCCCGACCGGATTGGCCGAGCGGCTGCAGTAGTCCATGAGGGCAGGGTAGTCGTCGTAGCGCTTGACGGTCAGGTCCTGCTCGAAGGCGGACAGCAGGTCGTAGAAGGGCGTGATCGGTAACTGGTGCCGGGCGATCGTCTGGGCCAGCGGCGCGAAGATGTCGGACAGGGGCGGCAGGCCGGGCGCCGGGGGCGTGCCGGGTTCGGCGCCGATGCGGTGCAACTCGGTGCGGAACGCGGCCAGTTGGGCCAGGCGCTCCTCGTCGGTCGCGCTGCCTTCGTCGGCAATGTCGTCCGCGGCGCGGGCGAACCGGTAGATATCGGTCACGGCGCCGCGAAGCCTGCGCGGCAGCAGCAGCGAGGCAACGGGAAAATTCTCGTAGTGATCGATGGACATGGAAAGTAGCCTGTGAACAGACCAGGTCTGCAAAGACGGCGCAAAGCGGAAAACGGTCTCATTTTAGAGTAGTCGCCCGCGCTTGATCTGACCGCCTGCCGTCGGGGGCGCCGGATCAGTTAGACTTGGACGCCACAGGATCTCACACCATGCCGCGCCCAATCTCCGCTACCGTTTCCGTTTCTGCCCTTGCGCACAACCTTGACGCCGTGCGCCGCCACCTGGACCAGACCGCCGCCGCTGCCGGCGGGGTGCCGCCATCGATCTGGGCCGTCATCAAGGCCAACGCCTACGGACACGGCATCGAACAGGCGGTGGCCGGCTTTTCCAAGGCGCAGGGCCTGGCCATGCTCGACCTCGAAGAGGCCGTGCGCTGCCGCGAGGCCGGCTGGGGCGGGCCGATCCTGCTGCTCGAAGGGTTCTTCAACCCATCCGACCTGGACATCGTCGACCGCTACCACCTCAGCACCACCGTCCATCAACGCGATCAGCTCGACATGCTGGCCCGCGCCCGCCTGTCGCGCCGCGTGGACATCATGCTCAAGCTCAACAGCGGCATGAACCGCCTCGGTTTCACCCCGGCGGCCTTTCCCGCCGCCTTCGAACGCGCCATGCTGCTTCAGCAGCAGGGCACGCTGGGCTCGGTCGGCAAGATGACCCATTTCGCCTGCGCGGACGGGCCGCAGGGCGTGAACGAACAACTCAGCGTCTTCAATTCGGTGACACATAAGCTGCCGGGCGCGATCAGCGTCTGCAACTCGGCCGCCGCCTTGCGCTTTGCCGACATCGCCGTCGGCTCCGAGAGCCAGTCGCACTGGGTGCGCCCGGGCATCTGCCTCTACGGCGCGTCGCCCTTTGCGGACGCCGAAGCCGCGTCGTTCGGGCTCAAGCCCGCCATGTCGCTCAATTCGGAAATCATCGCCGTCCAGGAAATCAAGGCCGGGGACTCGGTGGGCTATGGCGCCTTGTTCCGCGCGGAACGCGCCATGCGCATCGGCATCGTGGCCTGCGGCTACGCTGACGGCTACCCCCGTCACGCCTCCACCGGCACGCCGGTCGTGGTCGCCGGCATCCGTACCCAATTGCTGGGCCGGGTGTCGATGGACATGCTGGTCGTGGACCTGGGGCCCGTGCCGTCCGCAGGCGTCGGCTCGCCGGTTTGCCTATGGGGCGAAGACGGCCCCTCGGTGGATGAGGTCGCCAGCGCGGCCGGCACCATCGGCTACGAATTGCTCTGCGCCCTGGCCCCGCGGGTGCCCGTCACCCGGGATGCCTGACGCGTCCGGTGGGCAAGAATTGCTACGCAAATTACAAGACACACGACGCCGGATGGTGTCTACTTTGAAAACCGGGCGCTCAGGCGCCCGTTTTTGACCAAGAAAACAGACTGCGAGGTTTCATCCCATGAAGGACAAATGTGTGCTCATTACGGGCGCCACCAAAGGCATAGGCTGGGCGCTTACTCAGCGGTTGTCCGACATGGGCTGTCATGTGGTGGGCATCGCGCGCAACACGGCCGACGTCGATTTTCCGGGGTACCTGTACGCCTGTGATCTGGCCGACGCCGGCCGTACCGAAGAAGTCCTGCGCGAAATCCGCGAAAAATTCCCGGTCGACGCCGTCGTCAACAATGTGGGCATCGTGTCGCCGCAGCCCCTGGGCGAAATCGACCTGGCCACGCTGTACAACGTGCTGGACTTGAACGTGCGCGTGGCGGTGCAGGTGACGCAGGCGTTCATCGAATCCATGAAGGCCCGCCGCGCCGGGCGCATCGTCAACGTGGTCAGCCGTTCCATCCACGGCGCACTGGACCGCACCGCCTATTCCGCGGCCAAGAGCGCGCTGGTGGGCTGCACGCGCACCTGGGCACTGGAACTGGCCGAATACGGCATCACCGCCAATGCGGTTGCGCCGGGCCCCATCGAAACCGAAATGTTCCGCGCCACCCGGCCCGCCGGCAGCGACAACGAAAAGCGGGCGCTGGCATCGGTGCCCATGAAGCGGCTGGGCACCCCGGCCGAAGTGGCGGCCGCCATTGCCTTCCTGCTGTCGGACGACGCGGGCTTCATTACCGGGCAGGTGCTGGGCGTGGACGGCGGCGGCAGCCTGGCCGGCCGTTCATGAACCCGGCACTGCCCGCATGAACCCACGCACCTTCGGGTGCGTTTTTTTTGCCTGCCGCAAAGGGAGATCCCGACCAACCCGCCCAGCCGTTGTTTGTATAATAATAACTATCATTTCCATTTTGGATGCTCGCCGTGTCGGACCGAGAGCAAGCAGTTGCCGCATCGCTTTCTGCCCTGTACACCGCGCATTGCGGCTGGTTGCAGAAATGGCTGAATCGCCGTCTTCAGGACAATCATCAGGCCGCCGACCTGACGCAAGACACCTTCGTGACCTTGCTGGTGCGACGCCATGCGCTGGCCGACGTGCGCGAGCCGCGCGCATTCCTGACCACCATCGCGCGTGGCCTGCTGGTCGATTTCTGGCGCCGCCGCGACATCGAGCACGCATGGGCCGAGACCCTGGCGGCGCGTCCTGAAGTCACCCACCCATCCCCCGAAGTGCAGGTCCAGGCGCTCCAGGCGCTGGTCGAGATCGATCGCAAGCTTCATCGTCTGGGCGTGCGCGCGCGCGCAGCCTTCCTGATGCATCGCATCCACGGGATGACACACGAGGCGATCGCGGCGCAGTTGCGTGTGTCCGAACGGACCGTGCGCAACGACATTGCGCAGGCCATGCTGTGCTTTTTGCTCGACACCGACCTGCAGCCGGACGGCTTGTGCCGCGGCACGGCGGGCAGCCGATGAGCGCCGCCGCCGTCGACTCACGCATCCTGGAAGCGGCCGCGCATTGGTATGCGCTGCTCACCTCGGGTGCGGCCAGCGCAGAAGAACGCGAGCGCTGGCAGGCTTGGCTGGACGCCGATACGGCGCATCGCCGGGCTTGGCAGCGCGTGGAGGACGTTGGCGCGCACTTCGATGCGTTGATCGCGCAGCCGATGGACCGTGAAGCCAGCGTGGCAAGCCTGAACGCCGCGGCGCAGGGCCGGCGTGAGCGCCGCAGGTTGTTGACGGTTGCGCTGATCGGCGGCGCGGCAGGATTGTTGGGACTGGGCGCCGCGCAGTCGCCAGTGGGGCGCCGCACGTGGGCGGCCTGGCAGGCTGACCTGGTCACGCCGGTGGGCGGCTCACATGAGGCCCAGCTTGCCGACGGCACCCGGGTCCGGCTCAATACCGATACCGCTTTGAAGGTGGACTACACCCGCGACCAGCGCCGCCTGGTGCTGCTGCGCGGCGAGATCATGATCGCCACCGCGGCCGACCCGGGGCGCACCTTCGTGGTGGACACACCTGAAGGCCGGATGCAGGCGCTGGGCACGCGGTTCAACGTGCGCAGCCTCGATGGAGAAACCACGCTGGCGGTGCTGGAGGGCGCGGTGCAGGCGCATTTCACGGGCGCGCCGCCGGCGGGCTATCGGGTCGACGCCGGCATGCGCATGCGTGGCGGCGCGCAAGGCATCGAGGCGCCCGCGGCGCTGCGAGCCGCCGACCACAACTGGACGCGCGGCATCGTGCAATTCGAAGAGGCGCCGCTGGCGCAGGTCGTGGCGGAACTGGCGCGATACCGCCGCGGGCATCTGGGCTGCGCCGACGACGTGGCCGCGCTGCGCGTGACGGGCACGTTCCCTCTGCATGACAGCGATCGCGCGCTGCGCCTGCTGAGCGAGGCCTTGCCGCTACGGATCAGTCAGCCGATGCCGTGGTGGACGACCCTGCAGCCACGCTGAGACCCCGCCGTTACAAATTAGTTTGCCGCTTTTGCCGCGCTCATCCGGCCTATGGGCAATTCAACACCCATATCGCGGATTCGTGGCATGACCAACCCCCTGATTGTTTTTCCCCTCCGTCCGATCCGCCGTGCGCGCATCCTCCCGCTGGCGCTCGCGATCGGCGTGGCGCTGGGCGTCGCGGCGCCCGTCAGCGCCGTCCGCGCGCAGGCGGCCGAAACCCAGGTCCGCCAGTTCGACATTCCACCCGGCCCATTGAGCCAGGTGCTCAATCTGTACTCCGCCGAAGCCGGTCTGTTCGTCAGCGGCCACGGCGACCTGAGCGCCGGCCGCCATAGCCCCGGTGTGCGCGGCCGCTATACGCCCGAAGCCGGCATGGCGGCGCTGCTGACCGGCACGGGCCTCGTGGCCGAACGCTTGCCCGACGGCGGTTTTGTGCTGCGCCAGGGGCGTCGGGACGTGACTTTGCTGGAGCCCATCGCGGTCACCGCCCAGATCGAACGTCCGGACGGCCCGGTGCTGGGCATCGCGGCCACGCGCAGCGCGACGGCCACCAAGACCGACACGCCGATCATCGAAACGCCGCAATCGATTTCCGTGGTGAGCGCAGCGCAGATCAGTGATCAAAAGGCGCAGAGCCTGCAAGAGGCGCTGGGCTACACCCCCGGCATCATGCCCGGCCTCGTCGCCAAGAGCTCGGTCTTCGAAGACACGATGTTCATCCGCGGCTTCGAGGCCAACCCGCAGACCGGCAGCTACTACCGCGACGGCATGCGCTACATGATCAATCAGTACAACGGCAAGCAGGAGCCGTACGGCCTGGAACGCGTGGAGGTGTTGCGGGGCCCGTCATCGGTGCTGTACGGCGCCGCGGCGCCGGGCGGCATCGTCAACACCGTGACCAAGCGCCCGCCCGGCGAATCGATGGGTGAAATCAATGTGGACGGCGGCAGCTTCGACCGCCGGCAGATTTCCGCGGACATCGGCGGCCCCATCGATGAGGCTGGCGTGTGGTCCTATCGTCTGACCGGCCTGTTCCGCGAAAGCAAGCAGTTCGTCGATTACGGCTCCGATGATCGCACCTACTTCGCGCCCGCCCTGACGTGGCGTCCGACGGCGGCCACTTCGGTCACGCTCCTGGCCAACTATCAGCGCAGCAAGACGTTCAATCCGCCGGAAGTGCCGGTCACCGGTTCGCTCTGGACCAACCCGAACGGCCAGATCCCGCGGTCGCGCTTTCTGGGCGAGCCCAACCACAATCGATTCGATATCGAATCGACCTCGCTGGCCGTGCTGATCGAGCACGCGTTCGACGACACGCTGAAGTTCCGCCAATCGATGCGCTATTACGACGCAGACCTCAACATGCGCTATGTCCTGTTGCAGGGCGACGTGGATGCGGCGACGCAGCGCCGGGTGGCCCGCTCCGCACGCGGCTTTAACGACCGCACCACGGTGCAGACGATCGACACCAACATCGAGAAGCGCTTCGAGACCGGCCCCGTCACGCAGACGTTTCTTGCAGGCTTCGACTACACGCGTTCGACCTACAACAGCGACCGCCTGCGCGGCAATCTGCCGCCCATCGATGTCTTCGATCCGGTGTACCTGCCCGGCGACGTCGTGGCCTTGCCTTGGCAGCAGCGCCGCAACACCGAGCATCGCCTTGGCATCTACCTGCAAGATCAGATCAAGATTGCGGACAAGGTCGTGGTGCTGCTGGGCGGGCGGCATGACAACGTGCGCGCGGAGAATCGCGCCCTGCATGCGCCGTCCACCAATTCGAACGACAAGGACTCGGCATTCACGGGCCGCGCGGGTGTCGTGTACCTGGCCGACAACGGCCTGGCGCCGTATGCCAGTTTCAGCCAGTCGTTCGAACCCACCAGCGGCCGCGATCGCAACGACGGCAGCTTCGAGCCCAGCCGCGGGACGCAGTACGAAGTCGGCATCCGATACCAGCCCGCGGGTGAAGACGTGATGCTGAGCGCCGCGCTCTTCAACCTGGAGCGCAAGAACGTGCTCACGCCGGATCCGGTCGATCCGACCTTTCTGGTGCAGACCGGCAAGGTGCGCTCGCGCGGCCTGGAACTCGAAGCGCGTGCGCGCGTCACGCCGCAGGTCGACGTGATCGCCGCCTACACCTGGACCGACGCCCGTGTGGTCCAGAGCAATCTGCCGGGCGAGGAGGGCGAGCGCTTCAACACGCCGCGGCATGCCGCTTCCATATGGACCGACGTGAACCTGTCGGAATGGGTGTTGATGGGCCTGAAGGCGGGCGCCGGCCTGCGCTATGTGTCGGCGCGTCCCGACCGGCCGTCCAGCGGTTCGCTGGGGGGCGCGGGCTACACGTTGATCGATGCGCGGGTCAGTTATGAAAGCGGCCCGTGGCTGTATGCGCTCAACGTCACCAACCTGACGGACAAGACCTACATCCCGTCCATTTGCTACAACGGCGCGTGCAACTACGGCGAGCCGCGCCGCATCATCGGCACGGTGAGCTACCGCTGGTGAACGTGCGCGCGGCGCTGCTAAGCCTGCATCGCTGGACCGGCCTGGTGCTGGCCGGCTTTCTCTGCCTGGTGGCGCTGACTGGCATCCCGCTCGCGTGGTATGACGCGCTGGACGCCGCGGCAGCTCCCGCGTTGCACGGCGTGCCGCAGCCAACGGGCGGCGCCGCGCGGCTTGACGCCTTGGCGCTGCGCGAGCGCGTGGCCCGCTTTGTGCCGGCGGCAGTAATGCCCGCCACGCCGCTTGGCGGACAGGCCGGACGCAGCGTGGCGTTCCCGGTGTGGCTGCGCGAGGACGGCGCCGCAGGACCCGTGCTGCACGAGATATTTGTCGATCCGTACGATGGCGCCATTCTGGGCCAGCGCCGCTGGGGCGATCTGCGCGAAGGGCTGCGCAACCTGATGCCGTTTCTGCATCGCATCCATACGGCGCTGCTGTTCGAGGGCATCGGCGAACTGTTGCTCGGCATCGTCGCATTGGCCTGGACGCTCGATGGTTTTGTCGGCGCCTGGCTCACGCTGCCGCCGCGAAACCGCTCGCGCAGGCAGGCCCCGTCCTCATCGGTGTGGCAGCGCTGGGCGCCCGCCTGGCGCATCCGTTGGCAGGGCGGTCCCCACAAACGCAATTTCGATGTGCACCGCGCCGGTGGGCTGTGGCTGTGGGCGGCCTTGACGCTAATGGCATGGAGCAGTGTGGCGCTCAATCTGCCGGCGGTCTATGACCCGGTGATGCGCGCTGGCTTGAGTTATCAACCCGATCCCCGGCGCGGCGCAGCCGCCACGGCCGGCGACCCGATGTCCCCCGAGCGCGCGCGCGACGCGGGCCGGCAATTGATGGCGCAGCTGGCCGCCCGCGAGGGGTTTGCGGTGCTGGGCGAACACTGGTTGGCGCTGGATGCGCGCCGCAACCTGTACCGCTACAGTGTGCGCAGCAGCCGCGATCTGCGCACACGAAGCGGGGCCACGTCGGTGGTGTTCGATGCCGTGAATGGGCAACTGGTGGGCAGCCATCTGCCGACGGGCCGGGCGGCGGGCGACACGGTCAAGCATTGGCTGACCAGCCTGCACATGGCGGCGCTATGGGGCTGGCCCTTGCAGATGGCGGTGGCGCTGGTCGGCGTCGTCACGCTGGTGCTTAGCCTGACCGGCGTCTGGTTGTGGTGGACGCGCCGCCGCGCCCGTCAGTACGGGCCCTTGCCCGCGGCCACTGCCGCCACTTCCTTGAACTCGCCCGCCAGCGCTTCGGCCGCGCGTGCCAGCAGCACCGCGTCCACGCCCACCGCCACGAACGTAGCGCCCAAGGACAGATAATGCTTGGCCTGCGCCACGCCGCTGTGCAGGATGCCCGCGGCCTTGCCGGACCGCACGATGCGCGTGATCGCGTCATCGATGGTCTTTTCGACTTCCGGATGCTCGGGCTGGCCCAGATATCCCATGCTGGCCGACAGATCGGCAGGTCCGATGAAGACGCCATCCACGCCGTCCACGGCCAGGATGGCGTCCAGCGCCTCGATGCCGGCGGGCGTCTCGATCTGCACCAGCACGCACATTTCGTCGTTGGCGCGTTCAAGGTAGTTCGGGATGCGGTTCCAGCGCGACGCGCGCGCCAGCGCGCTGCCCACGCCGCGGATGCCTTGTGGCGGATAGCGCACGGCGGCCACCGCGTCGGCCGCTTCCTCGGCGGACTGGATCATGGGCACCAGCACCGTCTGCGCGCCGGTGTCCAGGATCTGCTTGATCTGGACCGGGTCGTTCCAGGCCGGGCGCACCACGGGCGCCACCGGGTAGGCCGCCACGGATTGCAATTGGGCCAAGGTGGAGTCCAGCGTGTTGGGCGCGTGTTCGCCGTCGATCAGCAACCAGTCGAAGCCGGCGCCCGCAAGAATTTCCGAGGTGTACGCGCTGGCCAGGCCGGCCCACAGGCCGATCTGAGGTTTGCGGTCGCGCAGGGCTTGCTTGAACGAATTCGTCAGAAGGTCCATGGACGTTGGATTGCCTAAGAGGGAAAGGGGGAAGGGCGTCAGGGCGTGCCGGCATCGCGCGTGGGGCCGTCGCGCTTGATGAGATCGACCATCGCGTCCACGTCGCGGTACAGGCGATCGAGCAATTCCTTGCCGATCCTTTCTTCGATTTCCTGGTACTTGGCGTCAACCATGGGACGCATGCGGTCGATGAGCTTGTTGCTTTTGACGGTCAGGGAAATTTCCTGACGGCGCTGGTCGGCGCTGGAGCGCGTGCGCTTGATGAGTCCTTGCTCTTCCATGCCGGCCAGCATGCGCGTCAGGCTGGGGCTCAGGATCTGACAGGCGCGGGCGATCTGGTTGGGTTCCAGGGAGCCCACCTCGCTCAGCGTGCGCAATACCCGCCATTGCTGTTCGGTGACGCCCGCCGCGTGCAGCACGGGACGGAAATGCGCCATCAGCGTTTCGCGCGCATAGAGCAGCAAATGGGGAAGATTGCGGTGGTGGAAGCTCGGACTCATGGCGGCTATGTTAGCAAGAAGCCGCCCAAAAATTGCTCAATTCTTCGGGCCTGGGGGCGGCCCGCGCCAGCGCGGGGGCGGGCCGGCGCAGGGGCCGGCCCGGTGGGTCACGCCGGGTTCTGGCGGGACAGCTCCTGCAGGTCGTCCGGCAGCGCGAAATCCGGTGCGCCGCGCTGCAACTCGCGCAATGCGTGAACGGCGTCTTCTTCGCGGTCGTCCACGATCAGGCCCCGAATCTGGGCCACCCGGGCCTCGATGTCCTGCTCGGTGAAGGCGGCGACCTGTTGCGATTCCGCGGGGGCTTCCTGGGCAGCGGCCGGCGCCGCTTCCTGGGCCGCAGTCTCGGTGGCCGCCGTTTCAGCCGCTGCCGGGGCGGGCGCGGCGGGAGCCGCGGCAGTCACGGCCAGGGCGGGCTGCGCCGCGGCCGGTTGGGCGGGAACCGCCGGTTCCGGCTGCAAGGCGACGACGCGGCGCAGGGGCGGCGCGTCGCTGGCCGGCGCGGCCGACGCCGCGGCGGCCTCTTGCTTTGCCTCGTTTGCCTGCACGGCGACCAGCTGCATCTGGGGTTCGGTGTCGTCGATGGCCTCGCGCATGTCGGTCCAGGCGAACAAGCCTGCCACCATCACGGCGCAGGCGGCTGCGCCCCAACCGGGGTGCCAGCTATGGCCAGGGTGCCATCTGCGTCGTACCGCCGCATCCAGTTCCGGATTGGCGCCGGGACCCGGCTTGCGGTACAGGGCGCGCAGATCCCGTTCATCGTCTTCGTCAAATGGGGGGCGATAGGTAATGCTCATGCGCGTACTCCTCGCATATACGCCGGGTGGCACGACGTATCCGCGTTTGACCTTTGCGTGCGCCGCGCCGGTGGTCCGGCGTCTAGTCGTGCTGGGGTCGTGTTCCGGTTTGAGCGGCCTCTGGGGAGGCTGCGGGTGATTGCGCCGCGATTGGCCACGAAGTGCGTCCAGAGGACGTCCATCGTGCCGGATGCCGTCCGGTCTGGACGGTTCGACAAGATGCGCTGCACTTGGCGATTATGCGCGATTTGAAAAGGATCGGGCAGTAAATTTCTTGTGTTTGCATCATGTAACTGCTGTGTGTCCCTTTTTGTGAATGCTGCCTGAAAGAAATGACCTTCGGGCCACGTCTCGAGGCGTGACATTCCGGTCATTGTTCTCGCGCGGCGCGGGCGCGTTGCCGGGTACACTTTCGCGCATGGCAAAAACCCGTACCGTTTATGTGTGCGCCGACTGTGGCGGCACCACCCCGAAGTGGCAGGGCAAATGCCCGCATTGCAACGCCTGGAACACGCTTGAAGAAACGGTGGAGTCGTCCGCGCCCGCGGCGGCCTCGCACCGCTATGCGCCGCTGGCCTCGTCCAGCCCGGTGCGCAGCCTGTCCGAAATCGAGGCCCGCGAAACGCCGCGCCAGCCCACCGGCCTGGACGAATTCGATCGCGTGCTCGGCGGCGGCCTGGTGGCCGGCGCCGTGGTGCTGATCGGCGGCGATCCCGGCATCGGCAAGTCGACGCTGCTCTTGCAGGCGCTGGCCTCGCTGTCCGAAACCACCAACGTGCTGTACGTGACGGGCGAAGAGTCCGCCGAACAGGTCGCGTTGCGCGCGCGCCGGCTGGGCCTGCAAACCGGCAACGTCAACCTGCTGGCCGAAATCCGCCTCGAAGCCATCCAGGCCGCGGTGTCGGAACAAAAGCCCACCGTCGCCGTCATCGACTCCATCCAGACGCTCTACAGCGGCGAACTCACGGCGGCGCCGGGATCGGTGTCGCAGGTGCGCGAGTGCGCGGCGCAGCTCACGCGGCTGGCCAAGCAGACGGGCATTGCCATCGTCATGATCGGCCACGTCACCAAGGACGGCGCGCTGGCCGGACCGCGCGTGCTCGAGCACATCGTGGATACCGTGCTGTATTTCGAGGGGGACACGCATTCGTCGTTCCGCCTGGTGCGCGCCTTCAAGAACCGCTTCGGCGCCGTCAACGAGCTTGGCGTGTTCGCCATGACCGACCGCGGCCTGCGCGGCGTGGCCAATCCGTCCGCACTGTTCCTGTCGCAGCACGAGCAGCAAGTCGCCGGTTCGTGCGTCATGGCCACGCAGGAAGGCACGCGTCCGCTCCTCGTCGAGATCCAGGCGCTGGTCGACAGTTCCCACGCGCCCAATCCGCGCCGGCTGACGGTCGGCCTGGAAGGCAACCGTCTGGCCATGCTGCTGGCCGTGCTGCACCGGCACGCGGGCGTGTCGACCTTCGACCAGGACGTCTTCGTCAATGCGGTCGGCGGCGTGCGCATCACCGAACCCGCGGCCGACCTGCCGGTGCTGCTGGCCATCATGTCGTCGCTGCGCGACCGGCCGCTGCCGCGCGGGTTGATCGCATTCGGCGAGGTGGGCCTGGCCGGCGAGATCCGGCCCGCCCCGCGCGGCCAGGAACGCCTGCGCGAAGCCGCCAAACTGGGTTTCTCGGTGGCGCTCATTCCCAAGGCCAACGCGCCGCGCCAGCCCATCGAAGGCCTGGAGATCTGGGCGGTCGATCGCCTGGACGCGGCACTGGAAAAGCTGCGTTGATGCGTCGCGACGTCTGTTGGAGCAACACGTGAGTCTGTTCGTCATCGCCGCCTGCCTGGCAGCCGGCGGCCTGATCGGTTTCATGGGCGGCGTGCTGGGCATCGGGGGCGGACTGATCGCCATTCCTGCCCTCGTCCTCCTGATGGGAATGTCCCAACAGCTTGCGCAGGGCACGGCGCTCATCATGGTGTTGCCGACCATCATGATGGCAGTGCGCAAGTACAACCAGCAGACCCGCATCGACAAGCGCGTCGCGCTGGCGGGCGCGGCGGGCGCCGTGGTGTTCACGTGGGTGGGCGCGCGGATGGCGCTGGGCATCGACTCGACCTTGCTGCGCCAGAGCTTCGCGGTGTTCCTGTTCTTCATCGCGCTGTTCTACGTCTGGCAGACCTGGCGCGCCTCGCGTCCGGCGGCGCGCCGCGCGCCACCGCCAAAGCGCCCCGCGCCGGTCTTCACGCCGCGCCGCGCAAGTGTGCTGGGCATCCTGTGCGGAACGCTGGGCGGATTCTTTGGCGTCGGCGGCGCCGTGCTGGCCGTGCCCATCATCACCACGGTCTTTCGCCTGCCGCAGACCACCGCACAGGCGCTCGCGCTCAGCATGGTGATCCCGGGTTCCACCATCGCGCTCATCACCTACACGTGGGCGGGACAGGCGAACTGGATGGTCGGCGCGCCGCTAGCCATCGGCAGCCTGATCTTCGTGCCCATTGGCGTGCGGCTGGCCTACCGGCTTCCTGAACGCAAGCTGAGAGCCTGCTTCGCGCTGATGCTGTTCGCCACTGTGGCGTTGCTGGCGTTCGAGGGATAGCAAAGCGAGTGCGGCGTAACGCCTGCAGTAGAACAGCCGCCCCGCCGCCCGGCCGCCCGAAGGCGGGGCAGCCCCCTCGGGGGGCAGCAAGCGAGCAAAGCGAGTGCGGCGTGGGGGCAACAATTCTTGAGTGACGGAAAAATTGTGGTTCTTCGTTGAACCTTCTGAAGGGGCGGGCTTCAAACCGCATACGGGACTTGCGGCATCGTGCCGCCCCGTAACGGCAAAAGGCCTTCGGCCTTCACCAACCAGGAGTACCACAAATGACGACTCACTCCCGCATTGCTGCGTTTCTTTCCACCTCGGCCCTGTGCCTGGGCCTCGCCGCCGCACCGTCGGCGTTTGCGGCCGGCGCCAGCAAGACCGGCGACACCAAGACCCAGGCGCATCACAAGCATCACAAGGCTGACAAGTCGTCCGCCAAGCATTCGGCAGGCGCAGCAAACACGCACAAGTCTGGCGCCACGACGCCGACGAAGTAACCGCGCCGGGCGGCAACGCCCACGTTCCTTTGCGCGACAAAGACTGACCGGACACGCGGGGGCCGGAAAGTCGAAAGCCTCTCGGTATGGGCGCCGAGAGGCTTTTTTGTGTCTGAGGCCTGGCCGGGCGCCGCGCAGGCGGCCCCGGACGAACAATGCCGGTTATTCCACCGGCGTGATCACGCGGCCGGTCTCAAAGAACGACTGCAGGTTTTCCAGCATCATGTTTTCCATGGCCAGGCGCGTTTCCTCGGTGGCGCTGCCGATGTGCGGCAGCAGCACGGCCTTGTCGCTCTTCATCAGCGCTTCGGGCACCTTGGGTTCGTGCTCGAAGACGTCGAGCGCCGCGCAGCCCAGCTTGCCGTCTTGCAGGGCTGCGACCAGCGCGGTTTCGTCGATGACCGGGCCGCGCGCGATGTTGACGACGATGCCCTTCGGGCCCAGGGCTTCCAGCACGTCGCGGTTCACAAGGTGGCGCGTGCTGGGGCCGCCCACGGTGGCCACGATCAGGAAATCGGCCCACTTGGCCAGATCCGTCAGCGACGCCTCGTAGCCGTAGGCCACGTCGTCGCGCTTTCTGCGGTTGTGATACCGCACGTCCATGTCAAAGCCCGTGCCGCGCTTGGCGATCGCTTCGCCGATGCGGCCCAGGCCGACGATGCCCAGCTTTTTGCCGCTGACGCGCAGGCCCAGCGGGATGCTGCCATGCACCTGGCCCCATTGGCCGGCCCGCACGAAGCGTTCGCCCTGACCCATGCGGCGCGCGCCGGCGATGAGCAGGCCCCAGGCCAGGTCCGCCACGCAATCGGTCAGCACGTCGGGCGTATTGCTGACCAGCACGCCACGCTTGCGCGCGGCCTCGACGTCGATCGTTTCGTAGCCCACGCCCCAGCTGCAGATGGCCTTCAGGTCCGGCAGCGCGTTGATGAGATCGGCGTTGGCGCCGAAATTGGCGGACGTGACGACGGCGGTGATGCCCTTGCCGTGCTCGGCCAGCGCAGCCTTGCGGTCCGGGTACTTCCACAATTCGATGACGTCATAGCCATCGGCCAGGCGCTGGTTGGCGGAAGGGGAGCCGGCCAGCGAGCCGACCTGGATGATGCGTTGCTTGGTGGTCATGTTGTCGTACGGTTGGGTGGCGAAGGTTTCATGCTACTTGATTCAAGCGGGGACCTTGCGGGCCAGGTGCGCAGCCAAGGCGCGGCTGCGCACCCGCTGCGGGACGCCCGCACGCAGGCATCCCGCGAAGCGTTACTCCAGCTGGATGTTGGCCTTCTGGATCACGTCCTTCCAGCGCTTGACTTCAGCCTGCTGGAAATCGGCGAACTGCTGCGGCGTGTTGGCGACGACTTCGAAGCCCATGCCTTGCAGCGTTTTCTGGGTCTGGGGCTCTCGCAGTGCGGTGCGCAGCGCCTCGGCCAGCTTGTCGACGACGGGCTGCGGCGTGCCCTTGGGCACGGCAAAGCCCTGCCAGGAATACACCACCATGTCCTTGATGCCGGCCTCCGTCAGCGTCGGCACATCGGGCAGGTCCGGCGTGCGGGCGTCGCCCGTGATGGCTAGCGCCTTGAGCTTGCCTGCCTTGATGTGGTTCTGCACCGCGCCCAGGTTCTGGAAGGACACGTTGACCTGTCCGCCGATGAGGTCCGCGATGGCCGCGCCGCCGCCCTTGTAAGGCACGTCCACGCCGGTGCTTTGCGTGCGCTGGCGGAACAGCACGGCCGACAGGTGATCCGACGAGCCCGTGCCCGACGAGGCGTACGACACGCGATTCGGATTCTTCTTCGCGTAGTCAACCAGCTCGGCGACCGTGCTGGCCGGGAACGAAGGCGCCGCGACCAGCACGTTGGGATTGCGCACTGCCTGCGTCAGGTAGGTGAAATCCTTGCTGGGGTTGTACGACAGGTTCTTGTAAAGGGCTTCGTTGATGGCGAAGGTGCCGATGGAGCCGACCATCATGGTGTAGCCGTCCGGCGTGGACCGGGCCAACGCCTGGGCGCCGATGGCGCTGTTCGCGCCCGGCTTGTTCTCGACGACGAAGGTCTGTCCCAGGGTCTTGGACAGCGCCGGCGTGACCGAACGCGCGGTGATGTCGGAGGACCCGCCGGGCACGAAGGGCACGATCATGGTGACGGGCTTTTCGGGGTAACCGGCGGCATGGGCCGCCGGCGACCCAAGCACAACGGCGCCCGCCGCGAATACGGCGCTGATCAGTTTGTTCATGGTGTCTCCTGGTTCGCGTGATGATGAAGAGCCCGCCGCTCACGCGTTGCGGGCAGGCCCCGGATCGGTGCAGGGTCAGTCGACCTTGGCGCCGGATTTCTTCACAACGTCGGCCCACTTGACGGTTTCCTGGGCCATGAACTGCTTGAACTGGGCGGGCGTGTTGCCGGACGGCGTCGCGCCTTGCGCCTGAAGCTGTGCGCGCACGGGCTCCTGCTGCAAGGCGGCGGCCACGTCGCGCTGGACCTTCTCGACGATCTCGGGCGGTGTGCCGGCCGGCGCCAGCAGCCCGAACCAGCTCGATGCCTCGTACCCCTTCACGCCGGCTTCGGCCATCGTGGGCACGTCGGGCAGGGCAGGCGAGCGATTGGACGTCGTAACGGCCAGGGGACGAAGCTTGCCGGCCTTCAGAAATCCCATGGACGAGGGCAGGTTGTCGAAGATCAGGTCCGCCGATCCGGCCATCACGTCCGTCAGCGCGGGGCTGCTGCCCTTGTAGGGCACATGCGTCATGCGCGTGCCGGTCATGCTCTGGAAGAGTTCGCCCGACAGGTGCGTGGAAGTGCCGTTGCCCGTGGACGCCATGTTGACGCTGTCGGGATTGGCCTTCAGGTACTTGATCAGGTCGGCCACGGTGCGGATGCCGTGCTTGTCGGCGAACTTGGGGTTGAGCTCAAGGATATTGGGCACCGGAATCACCAGCGTGACGGGCACGAAGTCCTTGACCGGGTCATACGGCAGCTTGGCGTACACGGACTGGTTGATGGCGTGCGTGCTGACGGTGCCCATCAAAAAGGTGTAGCCGTCGGGCGTGGCGCGCGCAGCTTCGGCCGAGCCGACGTTGCCGCCGGCGCCCGCCTTGTTGTCCACCACCACGGGCTTGTTCCAGCTTTTGCCCAATTCGGCCGCCACCACGCGCGCGGCGATGTCGGCGGTGCCGCCGGCAGGGAAGGGGACGATGATCTTGACTTCCCGCTCGGGGTAGTCGGCGAAGGCCGGCGAGGCCGGCAGGGCAAAGGCGGTGGCCGTCAGGAGGGCGGCGGCAAGAAGCCGGCCTCGCGCAGGGGCTGCATACATGGAATTCGTCTCCTCGGTGTGCGCGTGGCCGCGCATCGTTTCTGGGGGTATTCCGCTCCCGGCAAGCCGGGAACTCGAAGACGCATGCGGCCCGCGCCTCATGCGCCTTGCGTGCTGCCGTTCAACTTGTAAAACAAATATAGGTATTGAGCTATAGCTTGTCAACCAAGTATACTTTTTCGACCCTACTTCTCTGACAACCGCACCCGCCAGGAGCCCTTCCATGAAAACCACCCCGGTCACCGCCCAGGATCTGCAGCGCTCGGTCATCGCCGTGCCGCCGCTGGCCCGCAATGCCGATCTGTCGCTGAACGAATCGGCCAACAAGGCGTTGCTCGGCCACCTGGAAGCGGGCGGCGTGCGCAACGTCATGTATGGCGGCAATGCCAACTTCTACAACGTGGGTGTGAGCGAATATGCCCGCATCGTGGACATGCTGGCAAGCTTGGCGGGCCCTGACACCTGGATCCTGCCGTCGGTGGGCCCCGACTACGGCAAGATGATGGACCAGGCCGCCATCCTGCGTTCGCGCGCCTTCCCGACGGCGATGCTGCTGCCCATGTCCTTTCCTTACACCGACGCGGGGCTTGCCGACGGCGTGCGCCGTTTCACGGATGCGCTGGGCAAGCCGGCGGTGGTCTACATCAAGTCGGCGGACTACCTGGCGCCGGAAACCGCGGCGCGCCTGATCGAGGAAGGCCGCCTGGTCGCCTTCAAGTACGCCGTCGTGCGCGATGATCCGTCCGAAGACGCCTACCTGTCGGCGCTGCTGCAGGCCGTGGATTCGCGCTGGGTCGTCAGCGGCATCGGCGAGCGCCCGGCCATCGTCCACTACCGCGAATTCGGGCTCAAGAGCTTTACGTCCGGATCGGTCTGCGTGGCGCCGCGCGGGTCGATGCGCCTGCTGCATCTGCTGCAGGAAGGCCGCTACGATGAGGCCGAAGCCGTGCGCGAACAGTACCTCGGGCTGGAAGACTGCCGCGACAGCATCAGTCCCATCCGCGTGCTGCACGACGCCGTGACGCTGTCGGGCGTGGCGGACATGGGTCCCATGCTGCCGCTCTTGACCGGCATCTCCAGCGCCGAGCGTGAACGCGTGGCGCCCGTGGCCCGCGCGCTGGCCGCCTGGGACCGCGAGACCGCCACGGCGTGACGGCCGCGGCGCGCCGGACCCGCATTGCGGGTACGATGAGCGCCGTCCGCGTGTCGCAGCAGTCTGTCAGGGCCTGTTCCCCGCGCGTGGACAGGCCCTACTACCAGGAGGTTACGTGGCTCGACCCAAAGCATCCCCCCAACCCGCGCCGACTGCGTCCGGCGATCCGGAGGCGTCCGCCGCGCCGGTGCTGGAACGCGGGCACCGGGTACGGCTGGCGGACCAGCTTTACGGCCAGATCTTCGAACAGATCGTCTCTGGCGGACTGAACGTCGGCGACAAACTGCCCTCCGAAAACGAAATTTCCGAACGCTACGGCGTGTCGCGGCCGGTCGTGCGCGAAGCGTTGCTGCGGCTGCGCGCCGACGGCCTCATTACCGCGCACCAGGGCTTGGGCACCTTCGTGAGCCACCAGCCCGCACCGCGCCTGAAGGCGTTCAACGATGTGCAGAATGTCGGCGCCTATCTGCGCGCGCAAGAGGTGCGCGTGGCGCTTGAAGGCGACGCCGCGCGCCTGGCGGCCTTGCGGCGCACCGACGAGCAGTTGGGCAAGATCGCCGACGCGCATGCGGCATTTGCCGATACGCTTGCCAAGGGCCAGGTGTCGGCGGAAGCGGACCTGGCGTTTCACGCCAGCATCGCCGAGGCCAGCGGCAACGACTTCTATCTGGGCGTGCTGGAAAGCATCCATGAATCCATCAGCGGCTTCATGCGCCTGACGCTCAATCTGACGCGCACGGGTTCGCGCCAGCGCGCGCAGCGCGTCGTGGACGAGCACGCGACCATCCTGGAAGCGATCCGCGAACAGGACGGCGAACGCGCGCGCGTCGCGATGCAGTTCCATCTGGGCCAGGCCCGTCACCGGTTGGTCGACCGGGACCGGGACTGACGCCGCCAGCGCCGCCCGCCACACAACAAGACAACAGGAGACAGACAGTGTCAGGGAACGGAGCAAACGCCACGGCCGTGCCGGTGGAAGAAGTGCGTGAGCAGATCTTGCAGGTGCTGATGGCGTGGGGCATGGCCGAGGATCTGGCCCACACCACGGCGGGCCTGATGGCGCGCACGGACCTCTTCGGCATCGATTCGCACGGCATCTCCATGCTGCCCGCCTACGAGGAAAAATGGCGCGCCGGCACGCTGCGGCTGGACGCTCGCGCGCGCGTCGTGCGCGACAGCGGCGCCAGCGCGCTGATCGACGGCATGGGCGGGCTGGGCTATCCGGTTGCGGCGCAGGCCATGAACCTGGCCGTGGACAAGGCGCTGGAGCATGGCGTGGGCGCGGTCTCGGTCTGCAACTCGCATCACTTCGGCGCGGCGGGCGTCTACGCGCGCATCGCGGTCGAACGCGGCGTGGTCGGGCTGGTCACCAGCAGCGCCAACGGCGTCATCATGGTCCCCACGCGCGGCGCGATGCCGATGCTGGGCACCAATCCCATCGCGTTCGGCGCGCCCGCGGCCTATAACGAGCCCTTCGTGCTCGACATGGCCACGACCACCGTGGCGGCCAACAAGGTCAAGGTCTACGACTTCCTGGACAAGCCCTTGCCGCCGGGCTGGGCGGTGGACGGGCAGGGCGCGCCGGTCACGGACGCGGACGACGCGATGCAGTTCATCTTCAAGCGCCCGGAAGGCGGCCTCACGCCGCTCGGCGGCACAACCGCCATGAGCAGCCACAAAGGCTATGGCCTGGCGATGATGGCGCAGATCCTGGGCGGCACGCTCAGCGGCAGCGCGTTCGCGGCCCGTCGCGCCGCCACGCGCCGTCCCGGCGAACCCGACGACGTCGGGCACTTCTTTCTCGCGCTCAATCCCGACGCCTTCCGCGCGGCGGGGTCGTTCGAGTCGGACATGGACGACATGATCGACGCCATGCACGACACGCCGCCGGCCGACCCGTCCGAACCGGTGCTGGTGGCCGGCGAGCCCGAAGCGGCCGAGCGCGTGCGCCGGTTGCGCGAAGGCATTCCGATTTCTGCGGCGCTGGCCGAACGCCTGCGCGGCATCTGCGAGCGCGCCGGCACGCCATACCTGCTGGATCCCGCCTGAGTCCGTCTTGGCGATCGCGCCCCGACGGGGCGTCTTATGGTATGAACACGCATTGACCCCGCCACAGAGCAGAGGAAGCGAGACATGAGCCATTCCAACAATCGCAAGAAACCCGAAGACCTGCGCAGCCACCGCTGGTACGGCGTGAAGGACCTGCGGTCCTTCGGCCACCGGTCGCGGACCGCGCAGATGGGCTATCACCGCTCCGATTACGCCGGCAAGCCGGTGATTGCCATCATCAACACCTGGAGCGACATCAACCCCTGTCACAGCCACTTCAAGCAGCGCGTCGAAGAGGTCAAGCGCGGCATCTGGCAGGCCGGAGGATTTCCGGTGGAGATGCCGGCCATGAGCCTGTCCGAGCCCTTCCAGAAGCCCACGACGATGCTCTACCGCAACCTGCTGGCGATGGAGACCGAGGAGCTGCTGCGCTCGTATCCCGCCGATGGCTGCGTGCTGATGGGCGGCTGCGACAAGACCACACCGGCGCTCATCATGGGCGCCGTGTCGATGGACCTGCCCACCATCTTCGTGCCGGCCGGGCCGATGCTGCGCGGCAACTGGAATGGCAACACGCTGGGCTCGGGGTCCGACACCTGGAAGTATTGGGCGGAACTGCGCGCGGGCAACATCACCGAGGAAGACTGGCAGGGCGTGGAAGACGGCATCGCGCGTTCGCCCGGCCATTGCATGACGATGGGCACGGCGTCCACCATGACGGGCGCGGTCGAGGCCCTGGGCTTGTGCCTGTCGGGCGCATCGTCGATCCCCGCGCCGGATTCACGCCATGCGCAGATGGCCAGCCTGACGGGCAAGCGCATCGTCGACATGGTCTGGGAAGACCTGAAGCCCTCGGACCTGCTGACCGCGGCCTCCTATGACAACGCCGTGCGCACCGTGCTGGCGTTGTCGGGCTCGACCAATGCCGTGGTGCACCTGATCGCCATGGCGCGCCGCAGCGGCTTCGGGCTCGACCTGGACCGCTTCGATCACCTGGCGCGCACCACGCCCGTCCTGGCCAATCTGCGGCCGGCGGGCAAGTACCTGATGGAAGACTTCTACTACGCCGGGGGCCTGCGGGCGATGCTGGTGCAGCTGGGCGACCTGCTGGACACCGCGCAGCGCACGGTGGATGGCCGCACGCTGGGCGAGAACATCGCGGGGGCGCGCATCTTCAATGAAGACGTGATCCGTCCGCGGGCGCAGGCGCTTATCGAACGCGATGGCCTGGCGGTGCTGCGCGGCAATCTTGCGCCCGATGGCGCGGTGATCAAGCCGCCCGCGATGGAGGCGCGCCTGCAGGTGCACACCGGCCGCGCCGTCGTCTTCAAGGACTACAACGACATGGCCGCGCGCATCGACGATCCGGATCTGGATGTGGATGCCGATAGCGTCATCGTGCTGCAGAACGCCGGACCGCAAGGCGCGCCGGGCATGCCGGAATGGGGGCAGCTTCCCATCCCGCAAAAGCTGCTCAAGCAAGGCGTGCGCGACATGGTGCGCATTTCCGATGCGCGCATGAGCGGCACCAGCTATGGCGCCTGTGTGTTGCACGTCGCACCCGAATCGTATGTGGGCGGACCGCTCGCGCTGGTGAAAGATGGCGACCGCATCACGCTGGACGTGCCGAACCGCCGGCTGGACCTCTTGATTCCGGACGCGGAACTGGCCGAGCGGCGTGCGGCCTGGCAAGCGCCGCCGCCCCGCTTCGAGCGCGGCTACGGCGTGCTGTATCTCAAGCACATCGGCCAGGCCGACACCGGCTGCGACTTCGATTTCCTGCAGTCCGAGGCGCGCGCCGCGTCCGCGGGCGAGCCCGAGATCCATTGATGCCGATCGTCCCGGCGACACGGCATTTTTTTCTGACATGAAGGCGGCAATGAACTCACCTCTTCCCAATCGTTTCCGGCAACGCATCCTGGCCCGCGAACGGCTTATCGGATTCTGGATGTGCATGTCCAGCCACATCACCGCCGAGCTCGTCGGCCTGGCCGATTTCGACTGGCTGCTTCTGGATGGCGAGCATTCGCCCAACGAGGTGCCGATGTTCCTGCAGCAGCTCCAGGCCCTGCAGGGCAGCGCCAGCGCGGCCGTCGGCCGTCCGTCCTGGAATGATCCGGTCGAGATCAAGCGCCTGCTGGATATCGGCTTCTACAACCTGCTGATTCCCTTCATCGAATCCGAAGAGGACGCGCGCCGCGCGGTGGCCGCCACGCGTTATCCGCCGCAAGGCATCCGTGGCGTGGCGGGCGCGCAGCGCAGCAACCGGTATGGCACGGTGCCCGACTACCTGCACACGATCAACGACAACATCTGCGTGCTGTTGCAGATCGAAAGCCGTCCTGGCATCGAGGCCGTGGATGAAATCGCCGCCGTCGAGGGGGTGGACGGCGTGTTCATCGGCCCGTCGGATCTGGCAGCGGCGCTAGGCCATCTGGGCAATCCCGGCCACCCCGAGGTGCAGGAGGCGATCCGCCATCTGTACCAGCGGGTGACCGCGCAGGGCAAGGCCGTGGGCATTCTGGCGCCCGTGCATGCCGACGCGCGGCGCTACCTGGACATGGGCATGCATTTCGTGGCCGTGGGCACCGACCTGGGCGTGTTCAAGCAGGCGACCTTCGCGTTGCGCGAGGCGTTCCCCACCTGAAGCCCAGGTTCGCTCAAGCTTCCAGCGCCAGCAGCTCCGCGACGGTCTGGCGCCGGCGGATCAGGCGCGCCTCGCCCTTGTCCAGCAGGACTTCGGGCGCCAGCGGACGGCTGTTGTAGTTCGATGACATCGACGAGCCGTATGCGCCGGCGTTGTGAAAGACCATGAAGTCGCCGATGCGCGGACGCGGTAGCAACTGGTCGGACATGACGCCGCCTTCGTTCTGCGTGAACACATCGCCCGATTCGCACAGCGGACCGGCCACCGCGATGCGCGTTTCGGGCGCGTCCTGCGGGGGCGTGCCGTCCGGCGCGTGCACGGAGATCCGGTGATAGCTGCCATACATGGCCGGGCGCATCAGGTCGTTAAAGCCCGCGTCGACCAGCGCGAAATCGCGCTCGGGACGGCGGTTGATGGCATGCACCTCGGCGACCAGCACGCCGGATTCGGCGATCAGGAAGCGCCCCGGCTCGATCTCCAGGCGGATCCCGTGGCCCAGATACGCCGCGATGCGCTGGCGCGCTGCATCCCATTGCGCGAAGTAGTGATCGCAGTCGATGCGCGGCTCGCCATCGCGGTAGGGGATCGACAGCCCGCCGCCGGCCGAGATGGCCTCGATGTCGTGATCCAGCGACTTCACCACGTCCACCATGGCATCGCACACGCTGGACAGATGGCCGTAGTCGACGCCCGAGCCGATGTGCATGTGCACGCCCACCAGCTTCAGGCCGTGGCGGCGCACGATGGAAATAGCCTCGGCCACGTCGCCGATCCAGATGCCGTGCTTGCTTTGCGGGCCGCCGGTATTGGTCTTGTTGCTATGGCCGTGGCCAAAGCCGGGGTTGATGCGCAGCCAGACGCGATGGCCCGGCGACGCCTTGCCCACGCGGTCCAGCATGTCCAGCGACCCGGCGTTGACCGTGATGCCGTGCTTGAGCGCGGTAGCCAGCGTGGCGTGGTCGATGAGGTCCGCCGTGAAGACGATGCCTTCGGGTTCGCTGCGCGGATCAAAACCGGCGGCCAGGCTGCGCTCGATCTCGCCCAGGGACACCGCGTCCACCACCACGCCTTGCTCGCGCATGAGGCGCAGGACGTGCAGGTTGGAGCACGCCTTCTGGGCGTAGCGGATCGTGTCGAAGCGGCGCAATTGCGCAATGCGTTCGCGGATGACGGCGGCGTCGTACACCCAGAGCGGCGTGCCGTGTTCGGCGGCAAGTTGGGTGAGCTGGCGCGGATCGAAGGTCATGATGGAAGCGGAACCGTGAGGAAAGTGAATCGAAGGCGGCATGATGCCTGCCCTACGTCATCCAGTAAAATGCTTTGATTTTCGGGATCGATTCATTCCTGATATGGAGTTGGGATGCTGACGCATCGCCACATCGAAGTCTTCCGTGCCGTGATGATCGCCGGCAGTGTGACCCGCGCGGCGGAATTTCTGAATACGTCGCAGCCAACCGTCAGCCGCGAGCTGGCGCGGATGGAACAGACCATCGGCTTCGCGCTGTTTGAACGCGTCGCGGGGCGTCTGCGCGCCACCAGGCCCGCGCTGGCGCTCTTCGAAGAGGTGCGGCAGTCCTACGCCGGCCTGGAGCGCGTGGCGTCCGCCGCCGCGCGTCTGCGGGCGTTCCGGGAAGGGCAGCTCTCGGTGATTTCGCTGCCGGCGTTCTCGCATTCGATCCTGCCCGATGCGTTTCTGCGCTTTCACGGCCGCCACCCCGGGGTGAGCCTATCGGTCGAAACGCAGGAGTCGCCGCTGCTGGAAGAATGGCTGACCGCGCAGCGCTACGATCTGGGCCTGACCGAGCAGGATTCGGCTCCCGCCGGCACGCGGCTGGAATTGCTGACTCAGGTCGATGAGGTCTGCGTGCTGCCTGACGGCCATCCGCTGCTGGCCCGCGCGGCCCTCGGCCTGGCCGATTTCGAAGGGCAGTCCTTCGTCAGCCTGTCCGCCAACGATCCCTACCGCGTCCAGATCGACGACGCATTCGCCCAGGCGGGCGTGCTGCCCCGGTCCATCGTGGAAACGCCCACGGCGGTGTCGGTTTGCACGTTCGTGCGTCAGGGGCTGGGCGTGGCCATCGTCAATCCGCTGACGGCGCTGGACTTCGTGGGGCGGGGGCTGCACATCCGGCCGCTGACGCGGTCGTTTCCGTTCCGCGTCAACGTGGTGTTTCCGGAGCATCGTCCCGGCAATCCGCTGGTCGGCGCCTTCATGGAAACGCTGCGCGACGCCGCGGCCGCCATCGAGGCCAAGCTGGCTGCCGCGCAGGGCGCGTAACAGGGACAGTGGCCTGTGGCGTCTTGCCGCCGCGAAAACCGGCAGCCAACAAAAAAGGATGCCCGCGGGCATCCTTCTTCATTTGCCGTATTCGTGACGCCCCGAAAACCGGGGCGGCAGAATGGCTTAGGCCAGCGCCTTGATGGCGGCAGCCAGGCGGCTCTTGTGGCGAGCGGCCTTGTTCTTGTGGATGATGTTCTTGTCAGCCACGCGATCGATCACGCTGGTGGCCTTCTGGAACACTTCGCCAGCCGCAGCCTTGTCGCCAGCGGCGATGGATTGGCGAACGCGCTTGATGGCGGTGCGCAGCATCGAGCGCAGGCTGGAATTGTGCTTGTTGCGCTCAACGGATTGGCGAGCGCGCTTGCGGGCTTGGGCGGTATTGGCCATGTTGCTTTGTAAGTTGAATTCGGCAAAGTCGAACATTGTAGCAAGCCCCGTGGGGAATGCAAGCTTTTAATGTCGCTTTAACCGATGGAGCGCCCGTCAACCGGGCGGGAGGGCGCTGCTGGGAAGAATTCCCGGGTTGGAGAACCCTTGCGAGTGATCCTCTTGAAAACGCGAGGAAAATTCGCGGCGCCTACTGGATAAAAACACGGTGCGTAGTATACAACGGAAAGCGCCGCGCCCGGCAGACCTTCGTGGCCGTCGTTGTCAGGCCGCGACGCTGATGGACACGAACCAGGGCGTGAACCGGCGCACCTGGATCGGCATCAGGTCCTGCAGGCTGTCCAGCGCGGCGTCGGTGTCGTCCAGGGGGAAGTGGCCCGACACGGGCAGGCCCCCGGCGGCCATCGACACGCGCAGGGTGCCGCTGCGATAGGGGCGCAGCGCGGCGATGACTTCCGCCAGCGGGCGGCCGCGGGCTTCGACCCACCCGGACTCCCAGGCGGCTTCGGCCATCAGCTCGGCGCGCGGGGTGTCCATGCGGGCATTGTCGAAGCGGGCGCCGGTGCCGGCGCGGATGGTGCCGTGAGCGCCCGACATGGTCTCGACTTCGACTTCGTGCTCGTGCACGACCACGACCGTGCGCTGCGCCTGCTGGCGCACCATGTAGCGGGTGCCCAGTGCGCGGACTGTGCCCTGCGCCGTCTGGACCAGGAACGGACGGCGGGCGTCCGGCGCGACGGACACGGTGACCGCGCCATCGAGAAGACGGACCTGGCGGTACGCGGCTGTGAAATCCAGGTCGACGCGGCTGCGGGCGTCGAGCAGAAGCTGGCTGCCGTCGGACAGCAGGTAGCGGCGGCGTTCACCGGTTGCCGTGGCTGCGTCGGCGGCGACGTTGTTCAGCGGGTAGAAGGCGTTGCCGACGTAAGCGGCGGCCGCGCCCGTACCGGCGAGCGCAAGCGCACCAGTCAGGAATCGGCGGCGGGGCGGCATGATGGCCGCGGGCGGGGGAGGGATCAGCGAGGGGGCAGCGCCCGAGACGCCGCCGCCGCTGCCGGTGGCGTAAACATCGCCAAGCCGGCCGAACGACGATCCCGCCAGGGTGCCCGTCAATTGCTGCCAGGCGTTCTCATGGACAGGGTCGGCCGCTCGCCACGCCAGGAAGTCGTTGTAGTCCTGGGCCGTTGCTTTGCCAGAGCGCAGCAGTAACAGCCAATTGATCACCTGGTCCGCCATGGGTTGTCCTTGGGCGTACTTCACTTCATATTCCCGCCAGCCGGGGCCAGCAGGGGGTCCTCTCAGTCGCAATTTTTAAATCATAAAGGTTTTTTACCAAAGATTACGGCCGGCTTGTCAATTCTTGACGAATTTAGTGCGAAAAGCCGGCGTTTGGCCGGCTTTTGGATGGCAATGTAGCCCAAACAGGGGGAATTACGGCTTCGGGCGTCGTCCGAAGTCCCTGGGACGAAATCCAAACAGTAACAACATGCCGAAATACACGACGCCGCTGGCCGCCAGAACGCCGGCCAAAAGGAGCGCGCGCTGGCCGGCATGCGCCTGCAGGGCGATCCAATCGATTCGGGTGTCCGCATACCAGAGCAGCGCGGCCAGCCCCGCCAGGGCGGGCACCAGGCGCAGGGCAAACGCCGTCCAGCCGGCGCCCGGCTGGTAGACGCCGCGGCGGCGAAGGCCGATCAACAGCGCCAGGGCATTCAGGCACGCGCCCAGGCCGATCGCCAGGGCAAGTCCGGCATGTGCCAGCGTGGGGACCAGCGCCACGTTCAGCAGCTGCGTTACCACCAGCACGGCGATGGCGATCTTCACGGGCGTGCGGATGTCCTGTTTGGCGTAAAACCCGGGGGCCAGGATCTTGACCGCAAGCAGGCCGATCAATCCCGCCGAGTAGGAGATCACCGCCAAGCGCGTCTGCAAGACGTCCTGCGCGTCGAAGGCGCCGTAATGGAACAGCGTGGCGACCAGCCCATCGGACAGCAGCGCCATGCCGACGGCGGCGGGCAGGCCCAAGAGCAGGACCAGGCGCAGTCCCCAGTCGAGCAGCGCGCTGTAGCCGCCGTGATCGTCGCGGGCGTGCGCGGCGGACAGGCTTGGCAACAGGACGGTGCCCAACGCCACGCCCAGGAGCGCCGTGGGAAATTCCATCAGGCGGTCGGCGAACGACAGCCACGTCACGCTGCCGGGCGTCAGCCACGTCGCGATATTGGTGTTGATGAGCAGCGAGATCTGCGCGACGGATACGCCCAGCGTGGCGGGCGCCATCTGCTTGAGGATGCGCTGCACGGTGGGATCGGCCCAGGCCTGGCCAAAGCGCAGCGAAAACCGCGGCGTGAGTCCCAGGCGCGCCAGCGCCACCCACTGAACGGCCAGTTGCGCCACGCCGCCGATCATGACGCCGACCGCCAGCGCATACACCGGCACGTCCATGCGCGGCGCAAGCCAGATGCAGGCGCCGATCATGGACAGATTCAGCAGCACGGGCGTGAAGGCCGGGACCGCGAAGCGGCGCCACGTGTTGAGCACGCCCGACGCGAAGGCGATCAGGGACATGCAGAGGATGTAGGGGAACATCATCCGCGTCATCCAGACCGCCGCGCCGAATTCGGTGTCGCGCGCCGCGCCGCGCAGGCCGCTGGCCATCGCCGACACCACCCAGGGCGCCGCGATGATGCCGATCAGCGTGACCAGCATCAATGCGGCGGTCAGCAGCAGGGCGACGCGGTCCAGCAGCGTGCGGACTTCTTCTTCGGAGCGGTTGTTGCGCGCGGCGCCCAGGATGGGCACGAACGCCTGGGCGAAGGCGCCTTCGGCGAACAGGCGGCGCAGCAGGTTGGGAATGCGGAAGGCAACCCAGAACGCGTCGGTAATGGGGCCGGCGCCAAAGGCGCGGGCCACCAGGATGTCGCGGACCAGGCCGGAAATGCGGGACAGCAACGTGAAACTGCTGACCGTGGCGGCCGAACGGAACAGGCTCATGGATGACTACTGAAGAGAATGCGGGCCGGATCGCCGCGGAGGATGGGGACGGAATGCCGGCCGCCAGCACGGCCGGCCCAGGCGGGCCGGCCATTGCGCTGGATTACTTCGGCGGCATGCGGATGGCGCCGTCCAGACGGATCGTTTCGCCGTTGAGCATGTCGTTGGTGATGATGCTGTGGACCAGCTTGGCGTAGTCTTCGGGCCGGCCCAGGCGTGCGGGGAAGGGGATGCTGGCGGCCAGCGAATCCTGCACGTCCTGCGGCATGCCGAAGATCATCGGGGTGCCGAAAATGCCCGGGGCGATGGTCATGCAGCGGATGCCGGTCTTGGCCAGGTCGCGCGCGATGGGCAGCGTCATGCCGGCCACGCCCGCCTTGGAGGCGGCATAGGCCGCCTGACCGATCTGGCCGTCAAACGCGGCGACCGACGCCGTGTTGATCATCACGCCGCGCTCGCCGGTGGGTTCGGGCGTATTGGCGCTCATGGCCTCGGCGGCCAGGCGCATCATGTTGAAGCTGCCGATCAGGTTGATCGACACGACCTTCTGGAACAGGTCCAGCGGATGCGCGCCGTTCTTGCCGACGATCTTGGCGGCGGGGGCAACGCCCGCGCAGTTCACCAGACCGAACAGCGAGCCCAGTTCCAGCGCGGCGGCCACGACCTTCTTGCCGTCGGCTTCCTGCGTCACGTCGCAATGCACGTAGCGCTGGCCGAGTTCCTTGGCGAGGGCTTCGCCGGGCTCGTCCTGCAGGTCGGCAATGACGACCTTGGCGCCGTTTTCAACCAGCATGCGGGCGGTGCCGGCGCCCAGGCCGGATGCGCCGCCGGTAACGATGAATACCTTGTTCGCGATTTCCATGTGTGTACCACCAGATCAGTTCAAGGGAAGGAAGGCGGCGCGCCGGGCGCCGGATGCGACAAGGCCTTCGGGCCAGGGCCGGAACGCGGTGCGTCCGGCCGGCGCCGAAGGCCTTTGGGCCGTCGAGGCGCCGATCAGCTTTGAACGGCTTCGAACAGGCGCGACTTGATTTCATCGACCGCGCCCACGCCGGAGATCTTGCGGTACTTGGGGGCGGCGGCGGGATCCTGCTGCGCCCAGGCCGAGTAGTAGTCGACCAGGGGACGGGTCTGTTCGCGATAGACCGACAGGCGGTGGCGCACGGTTTCCTCGCGGTCGTCGTCGCGCTGGACCAGGTCTTCACCAGTGACGTCGTCCTTGCCTTCGGTCTTGGGCGGGTTGAAGCGCACGTGGTAGCTGCGGCCGCTGGGCTGGTGCACGCGGCGGCCGCTCATGCGTTCGATGATGTCTTCTTCGGGAACGGCGATTTCCACGACGTAGTCCAGCTTGACGCCGGCGCTCTTGAGCGCGTCGGCCTGCGGGATCGTGCGGGGGAAACCGTCGAACAGGTAACCGTTGGCGCAGTCGGGCTGCGTCAGGCGGTCTTGCACCAGGCCGATGATGATCTCGTCGGAAACCAGGCCGCCGGCGTCCATGACCTTCTTGGCTTCAATACCCAGCGGGGTGCCCGCTTTCACGGCGGCGCGCAGCATGTCGCCGGTGGAAATTTGGGGAATGCCGAAGTGCTGCGTTAGAAACGCAGCCTGGGTGCCTTTGCCGGCGCCGGGGGGTCCGAGCAAGATGAGACGCATGAGTGCTCCTGAAGGGGTTTATTTTTTGTGATCCGGGGGATTATGCCGCAACGCAGCAGCCAATGCGGGGCTGCGCCATGCGAAATAACCCTTATATCGGTTTGCTGTAGATCAAGCGGACGCGCTCCAGGTCGGCCGGGGTATCTACCCCGCCCGCAGGAGGCGTCGACGCCCGATGGACGACGATCGTGTGCCCATGCTCCATGGCGCGCAGTTGTTCCAGCGATTCGAAGCGTTCCAGCGTGCCTTGCGGCAGCGTGGGGAACCGGCGCAGGAACGAGGCGCGGTAGGCGTACAGGCCGATGTGATGCCACGCGGGCAGGCCGTCGGCCAGCACGCGTGCGCCGCCGGCCAGCGCGTCGCGCGCCCACGGAATGGGGGCGCGCGAAAAGTACAGCGCGCGATCGTCCGCGGCGCAGACGAGCTTGACGACGTTGGGATTGAACAGCGCCTCGGCGTCGGCCAGCGGGCACGCGCAGGTGGCGATGTCCGCCTGCGGATAGGCCTGCAGCTTGGCGGCGACTGCGTCGATGAGTTCGGGTTCGATGAGGGGCTCGTCGCCTTGCACGTTCACGACGATCGCATCGTCGGGCAGGGCCAGTTGCTCGACCGCCTCGGCCAATCGGTCCGTGCCGGTGGGGTGGTCGCCGCGGGTCATCAGGGCGCGCAGCCCGTGCGCCTGCACCGCCTGCTGCACGCGCAGGTCATCGGTCGCGATGAAGATCTGCGAGGCGCCCGACAGCGCGGCGCGATCCGCGGTGCGCACGACCATGGGTTTGCCGGCGATGTCGGCAAGCGGCTTGTCGGGCAGGCGGGTCGAGGCGGCGCGCGCCGGAATGATGGCGATGAAGCTCACGATGCGGCGGTCAGCGGGGGGCTGCGGCGTCGTCCAGCGCGCGCGCTTCGGACTCCAGCATGACCGGAATGCCGTCGCGGATCGGGAAGGCCAGGCGATCCGCACGGCAGATCAGCTCGGCCTGCTGGCGGTCGTGTTCGAGGCGGCCCTTGCACAAGGGGCAAACGAGGATGTCGAGAAGGCGGGATTCCATGACCGGGATTCTAAAACAGTTTTGCCGCCGGACAGCGCGCGGTTCGTCGGGCTTGCGGCAAGCCGCCGGTTACGCCGTTGGGTTGTGGCCCCGGTTTTTGGCCCCGCCGTTCTGGCCGCCGCCTGGGCGCGCTTTTCGGGCGCGCAGCGCGTCGGCCAGCCAGTCAAAGAGCGCCGGGTCGGAGAACGCGGCTTGCACGGGCACTTCCCACAACCGGGGATCGTTCAGGGCGCCGCATTTGATGGCGTCCTTGGCGGTGACGAGGATGACGTCGGCGTCCAGCGCCTGGAACGGCGACGTGGCGTAGTCGTGGTGGTCGGGTAGCGCGAGCGTCGCGGACAGCGTGATGCCGGCTGCCCGCAGCGTGGTGAAAAAGCGCTCCGGATTCCCGATACCGGCAGCGGCCGCGACGCGGGGCTGGCCGGCAAAGGCGGACAGCGGCTGCGTGTCGCGTCCCCCGATATGGCGCGCCAGGCCGGGTTCGAGCCACATCTGGACCTGGCGCGGGAGGGGGCTGTCGGTGTCTGACACCGATAGGGACACCGCAGGACCGGCGTCGGGCGTGCCGATATTGGTCACCACGGCGTCCACGTCGGCCAGCCGGCTGGCGGGCTCGCGCAGCGGGCCGGCGGGCAGCAGGCGCCGGTTGCCCACCCCGCGCTGGTCCTGCACCACGATTTCGATGTCGCGCGCCAGCGCCAGGTGTTGCAGGCCGTCGTCCGAGACGATGACGTCCACCCGTGGATGGGCGTCGAGCAAGGCCTGCGCGGCAAGGGCGCGCCTGGGGTGGATGGACACCGGCGCACCCGTGGCGCGGGCGATCAACGCCGGTTCGTCGCCGAAGCGGGCGGCTTCCAGGTCGCCCAGTCCCACGCGGGGGTGGGGGCCGACCTTGACCCCGTAGCCCCGGCTGACCACGCCCGGCGTGTAGCCGCGCGCCCGCAGGTTCTCGACCGTGGCGATCACCATCGGCGTCTTGCCCGTGCCGCCGACGTAGATGTTGCCGATCACGACCACCGGCACAGGGGCGCGGTACGCCACCTTGGCGCCGCTGGTGTAGCGTTCGCGCTTGCGCGTCACCGCCCAGGCGGTCAGCGCGGATAGGGGCCGCAGGGCGGTGGACAGCCAGCCGCCGCGCTGCCATTGGCGGGCCAGCAGTGATGCGCGTCTGGTTTTCAACGGTTGGTCTGGGCAGCGAAATTGACGCGGCCGATGCCGGCGAGGCGGGCGGCTTCCATGATGTTGATCACGGACTGGTGGGTGGCCTGGGCGTCGGCGTTGATGATGATGAGCGGCTCGGTCTTGCCGGCCGCGGCCTGGCGCAGGGCCTCGGCGATTTCGGGCGGGGTCGAGACGTCGATCAGGGTGCCGTTCAGGGCGTAGCGGCCATCCTGGCTGACCGCGACTTCCAGCGCGGGCGGCGTGTCCTGTTCGGAGGACGCCTGCGGCAGCGTCACCTTCAACTGCGTGAAGCGCGTGAACGAGGTGGTGGCCGCCAGGAAGATCAGGATGACCAGCAGGACGTCGATGAGCGGGATCAGGTTGATGTCCAGCTCATCGCGATCGCCCCGGGATCCGCGGAAATTCATGGACGGGCCTCGCGGGGGGCGCGCGCCGGCGCGAGGGCGCGGATCAGGCGCGAGGCGGCCTGTTCCATCGCATTGAGGTAGTTGTCGACGCGGCCGCGCAGGTAGCGGTGCGCGATCATGGCGGGAATGGCGATAAGAATGCCGAAACCGGTGTTGTACAGGGCGATCGAGATGCCGCGCGCCAATTGGGCCGGATCGCCGCCGCCGGGGGTGTAGGAGCCGAAGATTTCGATCATGCCGACGACGGTGCCGAACAGGCCCATCAGCGGCGCGACCACGGCGATGGTGCCGATGGCGGAAATGTAGCGGGAGAGATCATGCGCGACGGCGCGGCCCGTGTCTTCGACCACGTTGCGCAGCTCTTCGCGGGGCAGGTGACGATGACGCATCACTTCGGCCAGCACGCGGCCCAGCGGCGAATTGCGTTCCAGCCGGTGGATCGATTCGGGTGTGTCCTGGTGATTGCGCAGCATATCGGCGACCTGATCGTTCAGGCCGCGCGGCATCACCAGGCTTCGGCGCAGGGACAGGAAGCGCTCGAAGATCAGCGCCAAGCCCAGCACGGATGTCGCCAGCAGGGGCCAGATGGGCCAGCCGGCCTCGCGCAGAATGGAAAGCAAAGCGTCAACTCCTGAGAAGCCGAAGGCGCCGGATGGGGCGCGTCGTGGCGTCTGAACAAGCCGAAACTGTAACGGCGCGGCGCGCCTGTGGCAAGGCGGGGCGATCCCAAACTATCCACAGAATCTGTGGATAATTCTGTGTAGAACTCAGCCAGAAGGCTTATGGGCACAGGGCTTGCGCTTGTTTGCTTCAATTGAGCGCAGCGTCTTATCGCATAAAAGAATATATAAATCATGCACTTACTCCGAATTTGCTGCGTTTCTGGGCCGTTGCTGCAAATTCCTGGGGACGCGGTATCATTGCGGCCCGCTCCGCCTGCCCTGTGGACAGGTTCGCATCGGAAAGCCCCATGACAATTGAACTCCCAGTCACAAACAACGCATTTGCGCGGGAAATCCTTACAGTTGCCCAGTTGAACCAAGCGGTGGGGCAGTTGTTGGAGCGCAGCATCCCGGCGCTGTGGGTGCGTGGAGAGATTTCCAACTTCACGCAGGCGGCATCCGGGCATTGGTACTTCACGCTCAAGGACAGCCGGGCCGCCGTGCGGGCGGTCATGTTCCGCAGCCGCGCCAGCGCCGTGGGTTTCGTGCCCCGGGCGGGCGACCAGGTCGAGATCCGCGCCCGGGTTTCCCTGTACGAGCCGCGGGGCGACTATCAGCTGCAGGCTGACGCCATGCGACGGGCAGGATTAGGCAATCTGTACGAGGCCTTTTTGCGACTGAAAGAGCAGCTTGCTTCCGAGGGGCTGTTCGATCCGGCCCGCAAGCGCGAGCCGGTCCGGCTGCCCCGCGCGATCGGCGTGATCACCTCGCTGCATGCGGCGGCCCTGCGCGACGTGCTCTCGGCGCTGGCCCGGCGGGCGCCGCAGGTTCCGGTCATCATCTATCCGGCCCCGGTTCAGGGTGCGGACGCGGCGAGCAAGCTGGCCGCCCAATTGCGTCTGGCCAATGAACGAGCCGAAGTGGACACGCTGCTGCTCGTGCGCGGCGGCGGCAGCATCGAAGACCTCTGGAGCTTCAACGACGAGGACCTGGCGCGCCAGGTGGCGGTCAGCGAGATCCCCGTCATCAGCGGCGTGGGCCACGAGACCGACTTCACCATCGTGGACTTCGTATCCGACCTGCGGGCGCCCACGCCCACTGCCGCGGCCGAATTGGCATGCGCGCCGCGCGCCGAATTGCTCGGCCGCGTCATGCAGACCCTGCAAACGATGGTGCGGGGCCAGCAACGGCGGCTGGAGCGGGCGGCGCAGCGCCTGGATCGCGCCACCGCGCAGCTCGTTTCCCCGGCGCAGCGCTTGCAGCACCAGCGCGAACGCTTGAACAGCCTGCAGTACCGCCTGGCCTCGGCCTGGTCGGCGCCGCAAGGACGGCGCACCGCGCGGGTCAATCTGCTGGCCCAGCGCCTCACTCATCGCGTGCCCGACACGGGCCGGGCGGCGGAACGCCTGGCCGGCGCCGTGCGCCGTCTGGGCCAGGCCCAGGCGCGATTGCTCGTCGAGCGTCGCAACCGGCTTGCCGCCGCATCCGCGCAGTTGCGCGCGTTGGATCCGGGGAACACGCTGGCGCGCGGATACGCGATTGCCCGAGACGAGCAGGGCCGCATTGTTCGCGACGCGGCCGCGCTATCGGCGGGCCAGCCGCTGGACCTGAACTTCGCGCAGGGCGGCGCGCAGGTCCAGGTGCAATCCACGCGTTCCACGCGCGACCCAAGCTGATCTTTCCGCGCCGCAAATCCTTTCCACGCAAACCCTGGCGGCAGGATGTTCCAAGACAGAAATCTGAAATGGGCGGCTACCGGTCTGGCCGCGGCGATATGGGCAACGGGGGTTGGCTCCGTGGCGGCGGCGGCAGCGCCCGCAGCCACCGCGCCTTCGGTCACGCCGCCCGCAGCCGCAGCCGCCGATTGCAACTGTGCGTCGCCGTACCGCGAGTATAAAAACGCCGACACCCCGCAGACCGAGGCGCTGTTCGCGGCAGTCAGCCGCAACGATGAGGCGGCGTTTCTGGCCGCGCTGGCGCAGGTGGATCGCCCTGGCGACTATGCCTTGAACGGCGTGCCGTTGCTGCACGCTTTGCTGATGCCGCCCCGCGGCCTGCGATCGCAGTACGTGTATTGGGACCTGACGCCGGAAGATTCCGCGCGACTGCGTCAGACTCACGAGGCCGGCCTGCCGGCCCGCGCGCGGATGCTGGCGGCATTGCTGGCCACCAAACCCGCGCTGGATGACATCACGTACGAGTCGCGGCGCCCGCCGCTGCACCTGGCCCTGCTGTACGGCTCGCCAGAGACGATGGAGGCGCTGCTGGCCGCGGGCGCCAACCCGGACCAGCGCGGCGACGCCAACGACACGCCCCTGGAATTCCTGCTGAACCGCGATTTCGAATATGCGGTGCGCATGACCTACCTGCCGCGCCTTGTCGATCGCAAGAACATGACGCGGATGGTGGTTGCCTTGTTCGGCGCCGGCGCCAGCCGTCCCTATGCGGCGCTGGACGCCGCGGACAAGGCCGCCGCGTCGAGCGCGATAACGGACGGACAAGGCCGGGTGCGGCCGGCGGCCGACTTCCTGTGCTGGCTCCCGTTGGTGGAATTGACCGAAGGGGCAGAAGCGCTGCGCGCGTTGGCCGCCTCGGGCAGCCGTCCCGCTTATGAAGAGGAGCTGACCGCGCTGGCGTTCGCCGCCTACCGGGGTGATGCGCAGGCGGTGTCGTTCTTAATGGAGCAGGGACCGCGCACGATCCCCGCCACGGGGTGGGGCGAGAGCGGGGAACGCGATGTGTGGCTGGACGCGGCGCAGGCGGCGGTCGAAGGCGGGCACCCGGAGGCCGCCGGGTTGCTGCTGCGCGCGGACATGCCCTTTGCGCAACGCGGCCCGCAGGTGGGCTCAGACGGTCTGCTCTTCGCCAAACCCGAGATGGGCAACCGGCCCATCATGAACCTGGCCGCACAGCGCGGCGATGCGCAGACGGTGCGGCGCCTGCTGGCCCTGGGGGCGCCGGTCGATGGCGACGCCGCGGAGCCGCATGGCAACACGCCGCTGGCCGATGCCGTGCAAGCCGGTAAGTCTGACGTCGTCAAGACGCTGCTCGCCGGGGGCGCCGATCCCGGCTTGCGGCGCGATGGCTATGACCGCCAGTCGGCGCTGGATGCCGCGGTGCGGGCCGGGGACACGACGCTGCTGCGCAATCTCTTGTCCGCGATGACGCCCGACGCCTTGCGCGCGGCGTTGCAGGATCCCGGCAACTCGCCGGTGGCGCAGCTGTTGCGGCGACCGGGCGGGCAGGGCGCGGCGGTCCTGCGCATGTTCGCGGACGCGGGGTTCGACATGAAAACCCTGGACGCGGGCGCCATCCGCCAGGCGCTGGAAAACAGCGATACGGCGCTCGCCCTGATGCTGATCAACGCTGGCGTGCCGGTGAATCCGCCGGCGCCGGCGGCCGGGCGGAATGCCGCGCCAGCGGAGCCGGCGGATGCGGGCGGCACGCCGCCCCTGTTGCTGGCGGCCACGTCCGGCCACGTCGCCGTCGTCGACGCGCTGCTCGCCAAGGGCGCGGACCCGGCCGCCATCGCACCGGACGGCGAGAGCGCCTTGTATTGGCTGATCGGCCGTCAGGACGCCACCATGCTGGATCGGCTGCTGCGCGCCGGCGCCCGGTTCGACGACCCGCGGCTACCGGCAGCGCCCAACCCGTACGCGTTGCTCAACGCCGCCGTGGTGTCAGGCGACATCGACACGGTGCGCCGCGTGAGTGCCGCGAATGGCCAGGCGATCGCGCAGGCCTGTCTGCCGGACAACGCCGAGTTCGTGCTGGTCGACAAGCCCGGCTACTTTGCGCAACTGCATGCAGCCGGGTTCACCGGCCACGAATCGGCATGCGCGCGTGATGGACGCCGCTTGCCCGAGCGCGTCGTGTCGATGCTGTTGCAAAGCCGGCAACTGATCACCGCGCGGCACGACACCGTGGTCCAGGTGCTGCGCCAGTTCAAGGACGCGGGAACCGACCTGGATGCGCCGGTGGCCGGCGACGACACGCCGCTGACGGCTGCGATACGGCTGGGCCGCCAGGACCTGGCAAATGCGCTGCTGGAGGCGGGCGCGAGCCCGGACGCCGGCGCCGCCTCGGGTCGTGGGCCTGCGTGGGTTGCGCTCGAAACCGGCCAGCCCGGGATGCTGGCCTTGCTGGCGCGGCATCACCCGCGGTTCGACGCGGCCGTGGCGCCGTCCGGGCAGTCGTTTCGCATGGCGCTTGTCTGCCAGTCCGATCCGGTATTCGCGCAGACCTTGCAGCACGCGGGCGTCACGCTGCAGGCGGACTGCGCGCCACCGGCCGCGCAAGGCCGGCGCCTGGGCGCGAAGGCCGCGAACAAATCCACCGAAGCCATCCGCGTTCCCGGGCACTATTTCCTCGTCGGTGTTCGGGAGGTCGGCAGCGAATTGCTGCTGCGCGACGACGGCAGCTTTGAATACTTCCTGAGCTATGGCGCCGTCGACATCAACGCGCACGGCGCCTGGCGCGCCGACGGCAAGCAGATTTTCCTGGATACGCCGCCGCTGCGGCCGTTTTCAGCCATCGCCAGCGTGCGCGCCGACAGTCTGCCCGCTGAGCCCGGCATGCTGACGGTGCGGGTGTATCACCGCGGCAGGCCGGTCAGCATCGATGTGGCGGCGTCGTCGGCTGATGCCGATTACGGCGGCGGGCCGCGCCGATCGGAAGGCGCGGACGGCGTCAGCGTGCCCATCGCCGAGGGCGCGCTGAAGTCCCTGGCCGTCTTCGTGCCGTTGCCGGCTGGCGAACGCTGGCATGAGGCGGACGTGAGCCGCATCGATCCGGCCACCCGGTCCATTCGCATCGATATCGACGTGCCGGACGGCGCGGCCAGCGCGCCCCTGCACAAAGTCCTGACCGTGGCCGACGACGGCGCCTTGGTCGAAACGGCCGGCGGCAGGGAACTGCGCTACACGAAGTGACGCGATGCCCGCGGTCGCGCGCGGGCGCCTGGACGGCCCGGTAATAAGCATGTGCCCGTTAACCCCGCGCCAGCGCGGGGTTAACACGGTATCCTCAGGAGTTGCCGATACAATTGACCGGCTTGATCGTGCTCTCAACAGAAGGAACCATCACATGGCACATACTCTTCCCCCCCTGCCTTACGAACTCGACGCCCTGGCGCCGCACATCTCCAAGGAAACGCTGGAGTTCCACTACGGCAAGCATCACCAGACGTACGTCACGAATCTGAACAACCTGATCCCGGGCACGGAATTCGAAACGCTGTCGCTGGAAGACATCGTGAAGAAGTCCTCGGGTGGCATTTTCAACAACGCCGCTCAGGTCTGGAACCACACCTTCTACTGGAACAGCCTGGCTCCCAAGGCCGGCGGCGCTCCCACCGGCGCGCTGGCTGACGCCATCAACGCCAAGTGGGGCAGCTTCGACGCCTTCAAGGAAGCCTTCAACAAGTCGGCTGCCGGGAACTTCGGTTCGGGCTGGACCTGGCTGGTCAAGAAGGCCGACGGCTCGGTCGACATCGTCAACACCAGCAACGCCGCCACCCCGCTCACGACGGCCGACAAGCCGCTGCTCACCTGTGATGTCTGGGAACACGCGTACTACATCGACTACCGCAACGCGCGTCCCAAGTATCTGGAGAATTTCTGGGCACTGGCAAACTGGGATTTCGCGGCGAAGAACTTCGCCTGATTTCCCGTTCCGGGCGCCTTGCGGCCCCCCGCCGCACCCCGTGAAAACGACCCCTCGCCCCGGCGAGGGGTTTTCTTTTGTTCAGGAAAAATTCAGTTTCAAAAACCCCTGTCGATTGTCGAGTTCATTACACGAAACTGACGCGGGAACTGGCTTCTCTTCAGGGTAAGCCCTAAGCCAAACGTCGCTATCGTTTCCTCCGGCCTGCGCCTGCACCCCGGAGCGCAGGGCTGCGGCAACGCCGCCACAAGCCGGGGCACTCACAGGGAAGGGAAGCATGTTGCGGTTATTTTCGGGAATGCGCATCGGGGCACGCCTGACGGGCGCGTTTTTGCTGGTGGCGGTGATTGGCGGTGCGATCGGGGCGTTCGGCGTATGGGGGCTGTCGCGAATCAATGAAATGAATGACAGGCTTTACGACACCGAACTGCGCGGCATTTCGGATCTGAAGGAAGCCAACCTCAACCTCATCTACGCGGGGCGTGCGCGCAACGCGTACCTGGCCGCCTCCTCCGAGGAAGCCCGGCTGGCGCTGCGCAAGCAGTTCGACGATGCGGTCAAGACCATGGACGGCCTGCGGGACAAGGCGGCCGAGAATTTCTACGGCGAACCGGCCAAGCGCCTGCTGGCGCAGTTCAATGAAACCGAGCAGGCGTGGAAGCGCGAGGCCATGGCGTTCTTCGAGGCGGCCAAGTCGCAGCCGCTGACGCAGACCGACGCGCGCGTGGCCGAGATCGACAAGCGCGTCATCGCGACGTCGCAAAAGCTCGATGATCTGATGACCGACCTGGCGGTCAACAAGGAAAAGTCCGCCGAGAGTTCCGTGCAGGACGGGACGGATCTTTACAACACGGTTCGCGCTGTCATGATTGCGCTTGCGATCGCGGGCGTGGCCATCGGCATGCTGCTGGGGTGGCTGGTGACGCGAGGCATCGTGCGTCCGCTGAGCGAGGCCGTGTCGGCGGCGCGCCAGGTGGCCGCGGGCGACCTGACTGCCGATATCCGCGTTGCCACGCGCGACGAAACCGGCGACCTGATGGCGGCGCTCAAGGCCATGAACGAAAGCCTGGCTCGCATCGTCAAGGACGTGCGCGACGGCTGTGAGAACATCGCTTCGGCGTCGTCCCAGATCGCGCAGGGCAACTCCGACCTGTCGCAGCGCACGGAAGAGCAGGCGTCCTCGCTGGAAGAGACCGCGGCGTCGATGGAGCAACTGACCAGCACGGTGCAGCAAAACGCCAACAACGCCGGGGAAGCCGACCGTCTGGTCAGCCAGGCGTCCAGCGTTGCCGTGCGCGGCGGCGAAGTGGTCGAAGGCGTGGTGCAGACCATGAGCGCAATTTCCGACAGCTCGCGCCGCATCGCCGACATCACGGGCGTGATCGACGGCATTGCATTCCAGACCAACATCCTGGCGCTCAACGCCGCGGTGGAAGCCGCGCGTGCGGGCGAGCAGGGCCGGGGCTTTGCCGTCGTGGCGGGCGAGGTGCGCACGCTGGCCCAGCGTTCCGCCGTGGCCGCCAAGGAGATCAAGGCCTTGATCGATGAATCGGTGACCCGCGTCGAAGGCGGCACGCGTCAGGTCGACGAAGCCGGACGCACGATGCGCGAAGTGGTCGACAGCGTGCGCCAGGTTGCAACCCTGGTGCGCGAGATCTCGGGCGCCTCGGAAGAGCAATCGGCCGGCATCGGCCAGGTGAATCAGGCCGTGTCGCAGATGGACGCCGTGACCCAGCAGAACGCCGCGCTGGTCGAGGAAGCGGCAGCGGCCGCAGCCAGCATGCAGGAGCAGGCCACCCGCCTGGCGCAGGAAGTGCGCCGCTTCAAGGTCGATGCGGGCGGCGCGACAGCGGTTCAGGCGCAAGCCCGGTTGCTGCCGTCGGAACGCACCGCCGCGCGCAAGCCCGCCGCTGCCGCGCAGGCCGCGCGCCCGGTGCAGGCCCGGCCCGCGCTGGCCAACGCCTCGCAGGACGACGACTGGTCGTCCTTCTAAGGCGGCCGGCCCCGCGATGGGCGGCGGCCGTTCGGTTACGGGTCAGGCGGGGATGGTATGGTTGGCAACCCGCCAAACCACCCCTTTCTCGTCCATGCCCCTGCCCGACCCCGTCCGCCGCGTCATTGCCCGAACACGCCGGCTCACGCGCCGCAAGGTGCGTCAGGTCAACCGGCTGTCACGCAAAAGCGTGCAACTGGGGCTGCTGCTGGGCGGTGCCGCGCTGGTGGCGCTCATGTCGCTGGGTTTTGCCTACCTTGCCGACAAGGCGCTGGCGTGGAACCGGCAGTGGGTGGCCTACAACGGATGGCTCGCGCTGCTGGTGATGCCGTTCGGCCTTGCCGCCTTGCGCTGGCTCACGTTGCGCTTCGCGCCCAACGCCTCGGGCAGCGGCATTCCCCAGGTCATCGGCGCGTTGTCGCTGCCGCCGGGGCCCAGCCAAAGCAGCCTGGTGTCCTTGGCGCAAAGCCTTTGGAAAATCCCGTTGGCGTTCTTTGGCATGCTGGCGGGCGCGTCGATTGGCCGCGAGGGGCCTTCGGTGCAGGTCGGCGCGGCGCTGATGCTGGCATGGGGCGACTTCTGGAAGCGGCGCGGCCTGCAGTTGCGCGGTTTTCACGCCAACGAGCTGATCGCCGCGGGCGCCGCGGGCGGCCTGGCGGCGGCGTTCAACGCGCCGCTGGCCGGGGTCATCTTCGCGATCGAGGAACTGGGCCGCGGCACGGTGCTGCGCTGGCAGCGGCTGGTGCTGATCGGCGTATTGGCCGCCGGCTTTCTGGTCGTGGCCGTTGAAGGCAACAATCCCTATTTCGGCGTGTTCGGCGGCGCGCCGCTGTCCCAGAACATGCTGATGTGGATCGTCATCTGCGGCGCGCTCAACGGCGCGCTGGGCGGCATCTTCGCGCGGTTGCTGGGCAAGGGCCCCGTCCTGGCGGCGCCGCAATCGTGGCGCGGCTGGATCCGGGCGCATCCGATCTGGACGGCGTTCATCATGGGCCTGGCCCTGGCGGTCATCGGCCTGTGCACCGCGGGCAGCGTGTACGGCACCGGCTACGCCGCCGCTGCCGATCTGCTCAACGGGAAGGACTCGGTGCCGGACGGGTTTGGCATCGCCAAGCTGTTCGCGACCGTGGCGTCGTACTGGGCGGGCATTCCCGGCGGCATCTTCACGCCGGCGCTGACCACGGGCGCGGGCATCGGCCACCACATCTGGGAGCTCGCGGGCAACGGCGTCGACCAGCGCGTGCTGGTTTTGGTGTCGATGGCCGCCTTTCTGGCGGCCGCCACGCAGGCGCCGTTGACGGCCAGCGTGGTGGTGATGGAAATGACGGGCAGCCAGCCCATGCTGTTCTGGCTGCTGGTGGCGTCCCTGCTGGCGTCCGGCGTGTCGCGCCAATTCTGCCCGCAACCTTTCTACCATCTGGCCGCCGGCCGTTTCCGCCGGCAAGCCATCGTCGAGGCGGGCCGCGCGGCCAAGGCCGGGACGCCCTGAACGCGTGCACAGGCGCCCGTTTTCGGGCGCGGCAAGGCCGACTAATGTGAACGTCCATTGGACACTGTCCGTGCAGCGGACATCCGTGCAACGCACCAACTTGGCGCGAAACCGCTGCGTTAAGATCGTCCGATCCCGAGTTCTTTCACTTCACTCCGAGCTTCCCATGACCGTGAATGCCTTTATCTGTGATGCGATCCGTACCCCCTTCGGCCGCTATGGCGGTGCGCTGGCTTCGGTGCGGCCCGACGATCTGGCTGCCGTAGCCATCAAGGCCCTCGTGGCGCGCAACCCCGGCGTGCGCTGGGAAGAACTCGACGACGCCATCATGGGCTGCGCCAATCAGGCGGGCGAAGACAACCGCAACGTGGCCCGCATGGCCACGCTGCTGGCCGGCCTGCCGATCGAAGTGCCCGGCGCCACTGTCAACCGCCTGTGCGGTTCGGGCCTGGACGCCATCGGCACCGCCGCGCGGGCCATCCGCGCCGGTGAAGCCGGCCTGATGCTGGCCGGTGGCGTGGAAAGCATGAGCCGCGCCCCGTTCGTCATGGGCAAGGCCGACAGCGCCTTCTCGCGCAGCGCCGCCATCTACGACACCACCATCGGCTGGCGCTTCATCAACAAGCTGATGAAGGCGCAGTACGGCGTGGACTCGATGCCCGAGACCGCCGAAAACGTCGCCGACGACTTCAATATCAGCCGCGCCGACCAGGATCTGTTCGCGCTGGCCAGCCAGGAAAAGACGGCTCGCGCTCAGAAGGAAGGCGTCTTCGACGCCGAAATCGTGCCCGTGTCGATCGCCCAGAAGAAGGGCGATCCCATCGTCGTGTCCAAGGACGAGCACCCGCGTGAAACCTCGCTGGAGTCGCTGGCCAAGCTCAAGGGTGTGGTCCGCGAAGGCGGCAGCGTCACCGCCGGCAATGCGTCGGGCGTGAACGACGGCGCCGCCGCGCTGCTGCTGGCCGACGAAAAGGCCGCCGCCCGTCATGGCCTGACCCCGCGCGCCCGCGTGGTCGGCATGGCGACCGCAGGCGTCGCGCCGCGCATCATGGGTATCGGCCCGGCGCCCGCCACGCAAAAGGTGCTGGCCCAGACCGGCCTGACGCTGGATCAGATGGACGTGATCGAACTGAACGAAGCGTTTGCGGCGCAAGGCCTGGCCGTGCTGCGTCAGCTCGGCATCGCCGACAATGACCCGCGCGTGAACCCCAACGGCGGCGCCATCGCCTTGGGCCACCCCCTGGGCGCCAGCGGCGCGCGTCTGGCCACCACGGCCATCAACCAGCTTCATCGCACCGGTGGCCGCTATGCCCTGTGCACGATGTGCATCGGTGTCGGCCAAGGCATCGCGCTTATCGTCGAGCGCGTGTAAGGCAGTGACCCCGGGCGGACAGTACCCGCCGCCCCAAAGACAAAGGGAGCCCTCGGGCTCCCTTTGTCTTGTATCGGTGCTGACAGTTGCGGGCCGAATCAGGGCAGCCCGTCCAGCTTCTTGCCCGCGGAGATGCCGTGGGCGTCGAACCACCCCTGCGCCATCTCCAGCGCGTAGCGCACGGGCTTTTTCGCGCAATGCGGATCCTCGGTCTGCGGCGCCATGTCCTCGATGTTGACGATCGTGCCGTCGTCGGCGATAAAGGCAATCGACAGGGGCAGCAGCGTGTTGCGCATCCAGAAGCACTGCACGTCCGGGCGGTCAAAGACGAACAGCATGCCGTCGTTGCCGGGCAGTTCCCTGCGGAACATCAGGCCGTCGCGCCGCGTGGCGTCCGTGTCTGCGACTTCCGCGCGGATAATATGGATGCCTGCCGACAGCTGTGTGGTCGGCAGCTTGGGTTGCGGACCGGTCTGTTGCTGGGCGCTGGCCGGCAGGGGCAGGGCGGCGGTTGCGAACGCGATGGCTGCGGCGGCAATCACCGAACCCTTGCGGCCCGCCGAGGTTCCCGCTGACGATGCCTTGGTGAACGTTGTTTTGAACAGTGTGCGCACAATGGGAAACAAAACTGCAATCTTCAGCATGGTCCGGCGGAGTATTTAGAAAATAACAAGGCGGGGCCCGAAAGCCCCGCCTGGATAATGGCGCAACCTTACCGTTGCGCTTTAAAGGGTAACTCAGGCTGCCGTAATATTAAGCGCCTGTTTGCCTTTAGGCCCCTGAATAATCTCGAAGGCCACTTTCTGGCCTTCTTTCAGGGTTTTAAAACCATTCATCTGGATGGACGAGAAGTGGGCGAACAGATCTTCACCGCCATCGTCGGGCGTAATGAAGCCAAACCCCTTTGCATCGTTGAACCATTTGACGGTGCCCGTCGATTTGGGATTGTCCCCTTGGACGGCGGTTGCGGTCGTATCAGACATGCGGCCTGCCTCATTGAATCGTATGTTGACAGAAGGGCATTGTGGTCTAGACCCCTGTCCCCCCTCCGGCTTTCTGGCAGATTTTCGGTGAATTGAAAACCCCAGAATGCGTGGATAATGCGCCGCTTTTCTTGACCTAGTCAAGTATGGATACTACGTATTTCTGCGTGTAATTTTCAGTAAGTTGAGTGGTTGCCGTCCCCAGTTTAAATAGAATACCCGCCCTATGAGTTCTACCTTGGATTCCCAGCATGACTTGGTCGTCGAAAAGGCGCCGGCTCGCGCTGCGCCGCCACCGATGTACCAGGTGCTGCTGCTCAATGACGACTACACCCCGATGGAGTTCGTCGTGAAAGTGCTGCAGAAATTCTTCAATAAGAATCAGGAAGAGGCGACGCGGATCATGCTGCAGGTCCATCACGAAGGTCGAGGTGTCTGCGGGGTTTACCCGCGCGACCTCGCGGCCACGCGCATCGCGCAGGTCGGTCAATATGCTCGGGCGCGCCAGCACCCGTTGCAGTGCGTGATGGAACCGGTTTGAAAACGAAAAAAGACAGCGCCGCCAGCCATGGCGGCGTTGTGCTGCCGGTTGCATCCCGGATGACGGGATGAACGGTTTCGCCGCGTAACGGGAAGCGCGCGGCGCATGCGGGTCGGCAGCTCCGCCGCTAAGGAGCGTTGCATTCTAGTGGGCGGGGAGGGTTTCGCCGTGAGTGGAAAGTTCAACAAGACCTGGCTGGCAGTAGCCGGGGTCGCTGTGTTGGCCGGCGCCATTGGCGTGGGCTGGTGGATGGGCAAGGGACAGCAACCGGCGACGCCGGCAGCGGTTCCGGCGGCGCAGACGGCAACTGCCGCTGCCCCGCAGGCGGCGAACGGCGGGGCGCCAGCGTTACCGGCCACCGCAACGGTGGGCGCCGCGGATCCCTTCGCCGCGTTGAACTGCCAGCCTCGCCAATACAACGATGCCTTGTCGCTGGCCGTGACGTTCACGCAGCCGGTGGATGCCAAGAGCAATCTGGACGCCTTCCTTCAGGTCACCGACACGGGTTCGACGGCCGGCAAGGCTGACGAGGACAGCGAATCGGCGGCCGCAACCGGCCAGCAGCCGGCCTCCGTGCGTCCTGGCGATTCCGCGCCCAAGGGCAAGATCGTCAAGGGCAACTGGGTCGTCGGCGACAATCCGCGTGTCGTGTACTTCCCCTACGTGCAGCCGCAGCGCTCGTACGCCATCACGGTCCGCTCGGGCCTGCCGGGCGCGGGCGAGAAGGTCGCGCTGGCCGAGGCCTCGCATTGCGAAGTCAGCACGCAGGCCATGCCGCCTTCGTTCTACTTCGCCAGCCGCGGCGTGGTACTGCCCGCCGGCCAGAACGGCGGCCTGCCCGTGGCCACGGTCAACGTGCCCGAGGTCGACGTGCAATTCCTGCGCGTATCGCCCGAACGTGTGCCCGAACTCTTCGACACCGTGTTGGGCGTGGGCCGCACGCCGGCCGCCTCGGACGACGAGGACGACCACGGCTACGACGAGAACGACTGGCGTTATGCCGGCAACCGCAGCCTGAAGGGCTCGGTCAGCAACTGGGACCTGGACCGGCTGAATTCGCTGACGACCAGCGTCTATCAGGGCCGCTTCGTCACCGACGACAAGCCGAACCGCCGCCACGTCACGTTCCTGCCGGTCGAAGGCATCAAGGAACTGCAGGAGCCGGGCATCTATGTCGCGGTCATGAGCCAGCCGGGCCGGTTCCGTTACGAATATCAGGTCACCTATTTCTACGTCAGCGACATCGGGCTGCACGCGCGCCGTTACAGCGATCGCATCGAAGCGTATTCGGTGTCGCTGAAGTCCGGCCAGGCCATTTCGGGCGCGGTGTTCGAACTGGTGGACGGCGCCGGCAAGCCGCTGGCCAAGGCGGCTGCCGATGCGCAAGGCCATGTCCGCTTTGACGGCAGCTTTGCCAATGCGCGCGTCATCCGCGCCTCGCGCGACAAGGAAATGACCGTGCTGGCGCTGGGCGAACCCGCGCTGGACCTGTCCGAGTTCGACACGGGCGGCCACGCGTCGCGCGCCAACAATTTGTTCGTGTATGCGGGCCGCAACCTGTACCGCCCTGGCGAAACGTTCCATGTGTCGGTGCTGCCGCGCGACCTGGACGGCCGCGTGCTGACGCCGTCGCCGCTGACCGCCACCATCAAGCGCCCCGATGGCCGCACGGTGCAGACCGCACTGTGGCAGCCGCAGAAAGACCTGCCCGGCTACGTCGAGCGCGCAATCGATCTGCCGCTGGATGCGCAGACCGGCACGTGGATGCTGGAATTGCGCGTCGATCCGGCCTCGCGCGCGCCGGATGCCTCCTGGAAATTCCAGGTCGAAGAATTTCTGCCCGAACGCATGAAGATGGCGCTGACCTCGGGCCAGGACGTGTTGTCCCCCGACGAGGAACTGACCGTCGATGTGCAGGGCGATTACCTGTATGGCGCGCCCGCGGCGGGCAACCGCCTGCTGGCAACCTTCCAGGTCAAGCGTGACCGTTTCGCGCTGGCCCAGCAATGGCCCGGCTTTATTTTCGGCGACGTGGCCGACGATACGCGGCGCAGCTTTGGCGAACTGCCGGAAACCGCGCTGGACGACAAAGGCCGCGCGCAACTGGACGTGAACCCGAACGCCTCTGGCACGCATTCGCCGATGAAGGTACGCGTGTCGGCCAGCTTGCTGGAATCCGGCGGCCGCCCGGTGGTGCGCTCCATCGAACGCACCGTCTGGCCCGCCGACAAGCTGATCGCCGTGCGTCCGCAGTTCGACAGCGACGTGGCCCGCGAGAACGCGCCGGCAGGCTTTGAAGTGATCCGCGCCAACGCGCAGGGCAAGGTCGAACCGCTTGCGCAGGCGCAAATGCGCCTGTTCCGCGAAGAGCGTCAATACTATTGGCGCTTCGACGACCAGCGCGGCTGGAACAGCGGCTATACCGAAACCGAGGAACTGGTCGATTCGCGCGAAATTGCGCTGAAGGATCGCACCCAGCTGACGGTGCCGGTCAAGTGGGGCCGTTACCGCCTGGAAATCACGGATCCGGAAACCGGCGAAACGATGCGCTATCGCTTCTATGCCGGCTGGAATGCGCAGGACGCCGACGCGATGGGCAACCGTCCCGACCGCGTGCAGATGAAGCTGGAAGGCGTGCCGGCAAAGCCGGGCGACACCGTCAAGCTGACGCTCACGCCGCCGCATGACGGCCAGGCGCTCATCACCGTCGAAGGCGACCGCATGTTGTGGTCCAAGTGGGTGGCGGTGAAGGCGACCGGCACCGAGGTCGAGATTCCAGTCGACAAGGAATGGAAGCGTCACGACCTGTACGTGGCGGCCGCGGTATTCCGTCCGGGCAGCGAAGGCGACCGCGTCACGCCGGCCCGTGCGCTGGGCCTGGCATTCCTGCCGATCGCCAGCGCCGACCGCAAGCTGGACGTCAAGCTCACCGCCGCGCCCAAGGTCGTGCCGGAGACGAAGACGACCGTGCGCGTGAAGGTCGACGGCGCGCAGGGCAAGCAGGCGATGGTGACGCTGTCCGCGGTCGACGTGGGTATCCTCAACATCAACCAGTACGCCACGCCCGACCCGCTGAATTACTTCTTCGGCAAGCACCGCTACGCGCCCGAGTTGCTGGACATGTACGGCAAGCTCATCGAAAAGATGGACGGCACCAAGGGCAAGCTGAAGTGGGGCGGCGACGCCGCGATGCGCGGCGACAGCAAGAGCCTGCCCAAGAAGGTCAAGCTGGTGGACCTGTTCTCGGGGCCCGTTGCGCTGAACGCGCAGGGCGAGGCCGACATCCCGCTGGACCTGCCCGACTTCAACGGCACGCTGCGCCTGATGGCGGTTGCGTTCACGCCCGACAACTACGGCAGCACCGACGCCGAAATGGTGGTGGCCGCGCCGATCGTGGCCGAACTGAACACCCCGCGTTTCATCACGCCGGGCGACCAGGCCGCCATTGCGCTGGACGTCACCAACCTGAGCGGCGCCGAGCAGAAGATCTCGGTCAAGCTCGAGGCGCTGGATCCGCTGGCCATCGTCGATGGCGTGCGCACCGTGACGTTGAAGGACAAGCAGCGCACGACCCTGCGCTTCACCGCCACCACCACCGGTTCGTACGGCCTTGGCCTGATGCGCCTGACGGTGGACGGGCAGGGCGGCGCCAAGCCTGTGCACATCGTGCGCGAGTCCGTGCTGCAGGTGCAGCCGGCGCACGCGCCCGAACGCCAGGTCCGGCGTCTGCGCCTGAATCCGGGCGAATCGCAGCCGGCGCAGGCATCGTGGGTTGCGTCCTACTACCCGGACTCCACCACCGTCAGCCTCACGGTGTCCAACCGTCCGCCGTTCAACGTCAACCGCCTGGTCGAAGACCTGCTCAACTATCCGTACGGATGCACCGAGCAGACCATCAGCGCAACCATGCCGTGGGTGATGCTCGATGAGGAGTCGGCCAAGCAGTTCGGCCTGAAGCCGCGCACCCAGGCCGAGCGCGCCGCCAAGGTGGCGGGCGCCATTGGCCGCCTGTCCGGCATGCGCAACTCGGTGGGTTCGTACAACCTCTGGAGTGGCTCGTCCTCGCGCGATGTGTGGCTGACGGCCTATGCAGTCGGCTTCATGCAGGACGCACGGGACCGCGGTTTCGACGTGCCCGAATCGTCGCTGGACCGTTCCCGCACCTGGTTGCTGGAACAGGTGCAGCAGAGCACGGGCGCGTTCGGCACGTGGTCGGCCAACCTGCGCCGCAACGTCGAGGCCAACCGCATCGACAGCAGCGATGCCAACGTGCTGCGCGAAGACCATCGCCGCTTCGCCGGCCTGGCCACCGCCGCGCTCGTGCTGGCGCGCGACAAGAAGGCCCCGTTGTCGACGGTGCGTCAGCTCTTTGACAACTACCAGGAACGCGCGCGTTCGCCGCTGCCGTTGGTGCAACTGGCTGCCGCCTTCAAGCTGATGGGCGACGAAGGGCGCATGAAGCAGGCGCTCGACCTGGCCATGACGCGCGCCTATGGCATCAACATCAACAACCGCAGCAGCGCCTACTACGACGAATGGATGGGCGATTACGGCAGCAGCGTGCGCGATTACGCGCTGTCCTATGCGCTGGTTTCGCAGTACGAGTTGCGTCACGAGCGGAGCGAAAACCTGCTGAACCAGCTCTCCAGCCGCCTGGGCAATCGTTCGTACCTGTCCACGCAGGAACAGATGGCGCTTCTGTTGGCCGCGCGCGCCGCGGGCGGCAGCAAGAACACGCCGTGGGAAGCCGTGCTGACCGTCAATGGCGAGCGCAAGCCGCTGTCCGGCGGCAAGAGCGACCAGACGGTGTCGCTGGCCGCGGCGGATCTGGCGGGCACGCAGATCCAGAACACCGGCAGCCAATCTCTGTTTGTCGAGTACGACATCCAGGGCAGCCCGACCGCGACCCCCGCGCCGCGCAACGACATCATCCAGCTCAAGCGCGGCTGGTACCGTCCGGATGGCCGCCCGTGGGATGGCGGCACGCTGCAGACCGGCGACATGCTGGTGGTGTGGGTCCAGGCCAGCGCCAACCAGAACATCCCGGACGGGCTGCTGGTTGATCGCGTGCCGGCGGGCTTCGAGGTCGAAAACCTGAACCTGTCGCAAAGCCCCGAGATGCAGGACTGGAAGATCGGCGGACGCCGCGTGGCCGACGCCATGTCGGATTCCAACATCAAGCATCGCGAGTTCCGCGACGACCGCTATGTGGCGGCGGTATCGCTGGGCCGTGGCAAGGTGGACGTGTTCTATCTGGTGCGCGTCGTGACGCCGGGCCGCTATGCGGTGCCGTCGACGGTGGCCGAGGATATGTACCGCCCCGAAATCCGCGGCGTGGGTGAGCAATGGAGCACGGTCGAAATCCGCGATCGCGGCGCCAAGCGTCCTTGAACGCCGCCGCCGCACCCGGGGCGGGCGCATCGCGCGCCCGCCGCTGGCGGCGGCGCGGCATCTTCGCGGCCAGCGCGTTGTCAGCGCTGGCCGCGTTGTTATTCGCGCTGGACCGCCTGTATCCGCTGCCCCCCATCGACTCGGGCGGGGCGGCGGTCGTCGTCGCGGCCGATGGCACGCCGCTGCGCAACTATCCCAGCCGCGACGGCATCTGGCGTTATCCGGTCCAGCCCGGCCAGGTCTCGCCCCGCTACCTGGAAACCTTGCTCACCTATGAGGACCGCTGGTTCTACTGGCATCCGGGGGTGAACCCCGTGGCCCTCGCGCGTGCCGGGTGGCAGTGGGCCACCAACCGCCGCATCGTGTCGGGCGGATCGACGCTGACCATGCAGGTGGCGCGGCTGATCGATCCGCAGCTTGCCGGCAAGCCGTCGCGCACGATGTCGGCCAAGCTGCGGCAGGCCTGGCGCGCCGTGCAGCTTGAAATGCACTACAGCAAGGACGAGATCCTGTCCCTGTACCTGACGCATGCGCCCATGGGCGGCATCGTCGAGGGTGTCGAAATGGGTTCGCGGCTGTGGCTGGGCAAGCCCGCCCGCGACCTGGGGCCCGCCGAAGCCGCCATGCTGACTGCCTTGCCGCAGGCGCCGTCGCGGCTGCGCCCCGACCGCCACCCTGAAGCCGCGCAGGCCGCGCGCGACAAGGTGCTGGACCGCATGGCCGAACTGGGCCGCTGGACACCGGCCGAGGTGGCCGACGCCAAGATCGAGACCGTGATTGCGCCGCCGCTCAGGGCGCGCTGGCTGGCGCCCCTGGCCGCGCAGCGCCTGCTGCTGGAGGCGGGCGGCCCGCGCCGCGCCGGCGGACGGCCGCCACTCGTCACGTCCACGCTCGATGCCGACATGCAGGCGTCGGTGGAACAAATGTTGCTGGATCGGGTCGATAACCTTCCGCCCAAGGTGTCGATGGCGGTGCTGGTCATGGACAACGACTCGCTGGAGGTCAAGGCTTACGCGGGATCGGCAGATTTTTCCGACGATTCCCGTTACTCGCATGTGGATATGGTGCGCGGCGTGCGTTCGCCGGGCTCCACGCTGAAGCCGTTCCTGTATGCCCAGGCGTTGGACGAGGGGCTGATCCATTCGGAAAGCCTGCTGATGGACGCGCCCATGTCGTTTGGCGGGTACGCGCCCGGCAATTTCCAGGCGGCGTTCGCCGGGCCGGTGAGCGTGGCGCAGGCCTTGCAGCGGTCGCTCAACGTGCCTGCGGTGGACCTGCTGGACCGGGTCGGACCGGTCAGTTTTGCCTCGGTTATGCTGGCGGGAGGCGTGAAGTTACGTATGCCCGCAGGGGCGGAGCCGAATCTGAGCTTGATTTTGGGCGGGGGCGGCACCACATTGGAAGAACTGGTCGGCGCTTATCGCGCGCTGGCCCGGGGCGGCGTCTCGGGGCGGCCCCGCCTGACGGCGGAGCAACCCCTTGTCGAGTCCCGTATGATGAGTCCTGGCGCGGCCTGGATCGTCCGGGACATCCTCGAAGGCGGTGGACACCCGGACCGGCCGTTCTACCAGTCGGGCAGCCCCGGACGGCAACTGGCCTGGAAAACCGGGACCAGTTTTGGCTTCCGGGACGCCTGGGCGGTCGGAGTGACCGACAGATGGACGATCGGCGTATGGGTCGGCAGACCCGACGGTACGCCGAACCCGGGATTTTTCGGGGCGAATGTGGCGGCGCCGCTACTGCAAGACATTGTGGCGGCGTTGCCGGAAGGCGCCCAGCAGGTCCGCGTCAGGCCCGAAACGGTGCAGGCGGTGGTGACATGCTGGCCCCTGGGTTACAGGCTGGGCAGCGAGCCCTCGGGCGCGTGTCCCGAACAGCGGGCCGCCTGGATGCTCAATGAAACGACGCCGCCCTCGTTTGCGGGCTATGCCGATGCCACCCAGGGACCGCTGCGGCTCGGCGGCGTGGCCAACGGTTCGGTGCTGCGGCCCGTGCCCGGCGGGCGGCAAGTCGCGCTGGACGTCGACGTCCAGGGCGCTGAAGGCGAAGTATGGTGGATGCTCGATGGTCGTGTCGCAAGTCATGGCGCCGCGGGTCATCCGTTTAATTTGGTGCTGGCGCACGACGGCCGGTATACGCTAACCGTCATGGATACACATGGCCGGCACGACAGCGTGGTTTTTGAAATCGCTGGCGTTACGCCATGATCGGCATAGAATATGAATCGTGTATTAGCCCGCTTCGATGCGTTACGGAGGAAGCGTGATTTCTCAAGAGCTTGAAGTCAGCCTGCATATGGCTTTCGTCGAGGCCCGTTCGGCCCGGCACGAATTTATTACCGTCGAGCACCTGCTGCTCGCCTTGCTCGACAACGCTTCGGCGGTCGAGGTCCTGCGCGCGTGCGCGGCCAACCTGGATGACCTGCGCCGCAACCTGCGCCAGTTTGTCTCGGAAAACACCCCGGTGATCCCCAGCGGCGCCGAAGTCGACACGCAACCCACGCTAGGTTTCCAGCGCGTCATTCAGCGCGCGATCATGCATGTTTCGGCCGGCGGCACGGGCAAAAAGCCCGTCACGGGCGCGAACGTGCTGGTGGCCATTTTTGGCGAAAAAGACTCGCATGCCGTGTACTACCTGCAACAGCAGGGTGTCACGCGTCTGGACGTGGTCAATTTCCTGTCTCATGGCATTACCAAACAGCCGCAGGTGGAGTCCGCCGCCGTGCAGAAAGAGCAACAGCCCAATGGTGAAGAGCAGGGCGATTCGCGTCAGTCGCCGCTGGATCAGTACGCCACCGACCTGAACGCCGCCGCGCTTGCGGGCCGGATCGATCCCCTGATCGGCCGCGAGCACGAAGTCGAGCGCGTCATCCAGGTGCTGTGCCGCCGCCGCAAGAACAACCCGCTGCTGGTGGGCGAGGCCGGCGTTGGCAAGACCGCCATCGCCGAAGGCCTGGCCTGGCGCATCACCCGCGGCGAAGTGCCCGAAGTCCTGCAGGCCGCTCAGGTCTATTCGCTGGACATGGGCGCGCTGCTGGCCGGCACCAAGTACCGCGGCGATTTCGAGCAGCGTCTTAAGGGCGTGCTCAAGCAGATCCGCGGCAACCCCGACGCCATTCTGTTCATCGACGAAATTCACACGCTGATCGGCGCGGGTTCCGCATCGGGCGGCACGCTGGATGCCTCCAACCTGCTCAAGCCGGCCCTGTCGTCCGGGCAGTTGAAGTGCATCGGCGCCACCACCTATACCGAATACCGCGGCGTCTTCGAAAAGGACCACGCGCTGTCACGCCGGTTCCAGAAGATCGACGTGGCCGAGCCCAGCATCGAGCAGACCGTGCAGATCCTGCGCGGCCTGAAGAGCCGCTTCGAAGAGCACCATAGCGTGCGCTATTCGGCCGCGGCGCTGTCGGCTGCCGCTGAATTGTCGGCCCGCTTCATCAACGACCGTCACCTGCCCGACAAAGCTATCGACGTGATCGACGAGGCCGGCGCCGCCCAGCGCCTGCTGCCGCGTTCGCGCCAGAAGAAGGTGATCGGCAAGGTCGACATCGAAAACATCGTTTCCAAGATCGCGCGCATTCCGCCGCAGTCCGTCTCCAACGACGACCGCAGCAAGCTCGCCACGCTGGACCGCGACCTGAAGACGGTGGTGTTCGGCCAGGACGGCGCCATCGATGCGCTGTCCGCCGCCATCAAGATGGCGCGCTCGGGCCTGGGCAAGCCGGAAAAGCCGATCGGCGCCTTCCTGTTGTCCGGCCCCACCGGGGTGGGCAAGACCGAAGTGGCGCGCCAACTGGCCTTCACGCTGGGCGTCGAGCTGCTGCGCTTTGACATGTCCGAGTACATGGAGCGTCACGCGGTGTCGCGCCTGATCGGCGCGCCGCCGGGGTACGTGGGCTTCGACCAGGGCGGCCTGCTCACCGAGGCAATCACCAAGCAGCCGCATTGCGTGCTGCTGCTCGACGAAATCGAAAAGGCGCACCCGGATGTGTTCAACATCCTGCTGCAGGTCATGGACCACGGCACGCTGACCGACAACAACGGCCGCAAGGCAGACTTCCGCAACGTCATCCTCATCATGACGACCAACGCGGGCGCCGAGACCTTGAACCGTCCGTCGATCGGTTTTGCGAATTCGCGGATGGTGGGCGACGAAATGGCGGAAATCCGCCGCATGTTCACGCCTGAATTCCGCAACCGCCTGGACGCGATCATCCCGTTCGCCGCGCTGGACCACGAGGTCATCATGCGCGTGGTCGACAAGTTCCTCATGCAACTGGAAGACCAGCTGCATGAGCGCCGCGTGGAAGCAGTCTTTACCACGCGCCTGCGTGAACACCTTGCCAAGGAGGGGTTCGATCCGCTCATGGGCGCGCGTCCCATGCAACGCCTCATTCAGGACACCATCCGGCGCGCGCTGGCCGACGAGCTGCTGTTCGGCAAGCTGGTCGACGGCGGTTCGGTCACGGTGGATCTGGACGAGTCGGGCAAGGTCACGCTGGATTTTGACGAAAGCGGCAAGCCGCCTTCGTCGGACGCGCCGGACAAGCAGGAAGTCGAACTCGTCGACTGATGACCGCGGACCGCCAGCCGCTGATCGAGTGCGAGCACTGCGCAAGCATTTATCGCCGACATCAGCTTGAACCTGGCGAGACCGCCAATTGTGCCCGCTGCGGCGCCGTGCTCTGGCGCTACAGCGGGCTTACTTTGTCCAATTGGCTGGCGCTCGCCATCACTGCCCTGATCGTCTTCGGGGTGGCCAACGCCTACCCGGTCGCGTCGATGTCCGTGCAAGGCATGGTCCAGCAGGCCTCGCTGCTGGACGCCATTTCCATCACCTGGCGCCAAGGCCATTGGGTGGTCTCCATCATGACCGGCCTGGCCGGTTTCGCGCTCCCGCTGCTGCAGCTGACCGTGCTGCTGTGGGTGCTGGGGCCGCTGTCGCAGCACCGCGAGCCCGCCGGGTTTCACGGCGCCATGCGGCTGCTGGGCATGTTGCGGCCGTGGTGCATGGTGCCGGTGTTTCTGCTGGGCGTGCTGGTCGCGGTGGTCAAGCTGGCCGGCATGGCCGCGGTGTCGCCGGGCATTGGGCTGGCCGCGTTCGGCATCCTGACCGTGCTGCTCACGATGCTCGGCAGGCTGTCGCCGCACGTGCTGTGGCGGTATGCCGAATCCGTCGACGTGGTGCCCGTGCATGTGCCCGAGGCCGGGCCGGACGTCCTCCTGACCGGTTGCCACGTCTGCGGCCAGGTGCAGGCTCTGCCGCGCGATGCCGATCCCGAAGCGCACCATCACTGCGTGCGTTGCGACGCCGTGGTGCATTACCGCAAGCCCGATCATCTGGCGCGCACGTGGGCGCTGCTTCTGGCGGCCGTGGTGTTTTACATACCGGCGAACGTGCTGCCCGTGATGAACGTCAGCTCGCTGCTGGGCGACAGCGCGCACACCATCCTGGGCGGCGTTGTCGAGCTGTGGCAGATGGGTTCCTGGGACATCGCGCTTATCGTCTTCATTGCCAGCGTGGCCGTGCCGCTGACCAAGCTGATGGCGCTGATCCTGCTGCTGCTGACCGAACAATGGCGTAGCACAACCAATCTGGGGGCGCGTACGCGGTTGTATCAGATGGTTGAATTCATTGGACAGTGGTCCATGCTGGATGTTTTTGTCGTTATATTGCTGGCGGCTCTGGCAGACTTCAAAGGCCTGATGGAAATCAGCGCTGGCGCGGGCGCCGCCGCGTTTGGCGTGGTCGTCATCCTGACCATGCTCGCGGCCATGAGCTTTGACCTGCGCCGTAGCTGGGACCTGGAAGGTCAGACCGAAATCGAATCAGCGCCGGTGGAGGGCCGGCATGCGCCGGCGTCTGCCGCTGGCAAGCAAGCGGGCTAGGAAAGGCCTCGCGCCGTTGTTTTCCGCTCAGAACAAGGAAAAAGTAGATGTCCGAGCAAGCACCCGGATCCGGTGAAGAGAAATTCGCGTCACCCGCGATCTCGCGCAAGAAGAAGAGCCGGATCTCCTGGATCTGGCTGGTGCCTGTAGTGGCCGCATTGATGGGCCTGTCGCTGGTCGTGCGGACCTGGATGCAGGCGGGCCCCGACATTTCGATTTCGTTCAATACCGCCGAAGGGCTGGAGGTGGGCAAGACCCAGCTTCGCTACAAGGACGTGAACATCGGCACGGTCAAATCCATCGGCTTCAATTCGGACCGCAGCAAGGTCGTCGTGAAGGCCGAGCTGGCCAAGGACGTTTCCGATCTGGCGCGCGAAGGCACCAACTTCTGGGTGGTGCGGCCGCGGCTGGACGTCAGCGGCGTATCGGGCCTGGGCACGCTGCTGTCGGGCGCCTATATCGGCGTGGACGCGGAAGAGGGCAAGGACGGCACCGAACGGGCCACCAAGCTGTCTTTCGAAGGCCTGGAAACCCCGCCCGCCGTGACCCACGACCGCGCGGGCAAGCGCTTCATGCTCAAGGCGTCGGACCTGGGCTCGCTGGATATCGGGTCGCCCGTCTATTTCCGCCGCATCAATGTGGGCCGCGTGATCGGTTATGCGTTGGACGAGAACGGCCGCGCCGTGAACGTCGAAGTATTCGTCGATGCGCCCAACGACAAATTTGTGACCAGCGGCACGCGCTTCTGGAACGCCAGCGGCGTGGACTTCAGCGTCAACGCCGACGGCCTGAAGGTGCGCACCCAGTCGCTCGTGTCGATGGCGGTGGGCGGTGTGGCCTTTGCAACCGTGCAGACCGCGCGCGACGGCGACACGCCGGCCCAGGCGGACTCCGAGTTCGACCTGTACGCCACCGAGGCCGCCGCCAAGGCCAACCCGGACGGCGAAGCCTTCCCCATCCGCATGCGCTTTGACCAGTCGATCCGCGGGCTGGCCGTGGGGGCGCCGATCGACTTCAACGGCATCACGCTGGGCGACGTCACGCAGATCACGCTGGACTTCGACCCCGAGACCAAGCGGTTCTATTCGCTGGTGGACGCCACGCTGTATCCCGAACGCCTTGGCCGCGTCTACGAAGAGGTGCGCGAGCGCGCGATCAAGGAAGGCGACGTGGCCGGCGGCCGCTTGCTGGGGGTGATGGTCAAGCATGGCCTGCGAGCGCAACTGCGCACGTCCAACCTGCTGACCGGCCAGCTTTACGTGGTGCTGGACAACATCCCGAACGCCAAGCCGGTCGAGTTCCAGATGTCAGAACCGGCGATCATTCCGACGGTGCCCGGCAATCTGGATCAGCTTCAGCAACAGGTCACCAACATCGTCACCAAGATCGAGAAGATTCCATTCGACAAGATCGGCGAGGACCTGCGCGCCACGCTGGCCAGCACGTCCAAGCTGATGAACCGCCTGGACAAGCAGGTGGCGCCCGAAGCGCAGAAGGCGCTCAAGGCGGCCAAGGACTCAATGGCGAACATCAACTCGCTGCTGGCCACCGACGCTTCGTTGCCGGTCAACGCGGAACGGGCCATGCAGGAACTGAGCCGCGCCGCCCGTTCGCTGCGGGCGCTGGCCGACTTCCTGCAATCCAACCCTGAAGCCCTGCTGCGCGGCAGAGGCGACGACCCCATCCCGGGCGCCGGCCCAGTCAGGAACTAGACGCTCATGAAAAGCCGACTCTCTTGCCTCGCAACCCCGTTTGCCCGCGGACGCAGCCGCGCCGCGCTGGCCGTGCTGGCGCTGTCCGGCGCGCTGGCGGCCTGCGGCTCGTCACCGCCCGTCCACTACTACACCCTGCAGACGCCCGAGCGGGCGGGGGCGCCGGGCGCGGCGCCCGGTTCCGCCTCGTTCCTGATCGAGGTGCAGCCCGTCACGCTTGCCACGCAGGCCGACCAGCCGCAACTCATGGTCCGCACCGGCGACGGCAGCATTTCCGCCCTGTATTCCGAGCGCTGGAGCTCGCCGCTGGGCGACGAGTTGCGCAATGCCTTGTCCGACGCGCTCAAGCGCGAGCTGGGCGCGCTGGACGTGCAGATGGTCAAGCCCGGACCGGGCGCGCCGATCTGGCGCATTCAGACCGACGTGCAGCGCTTTGAGATGGTGTCCGGGCGCATGGCACAGCTGGATGCCACCTGGCGCGTGCGCCCCGTGGATGCCAAGGGCACGGGCCTGTTGTGCCGCAGCGTCGTCACCGAAGCGGTGCCTGACGACGCGATCCCCAGCCTGATCGCCGCGCAGCAACGCGCGGTGGTTAGCCTGGCCGGCGTGATGGCGGCGGCGATCCGCGGCCAGACGCCCGCGGGATCGGGCTCGGTTCAGATGATGGGATGTTCCGCGCTCAAGCAATGATCCGACCCGCAGATCCGGATAACCTCCGCGATCTCAATCGGTTAACTAGGGTTTAACCTAGGGTTAACCTTAATACAAACGCGGTTGCAACCTGTCTAGCATACGGTCCTACCCCTACTGGGTTCCGATCGGGCCCAGTTACACCTTTGCCATGCGACAGGAAGCAATCTCTTATGGCCAGCACGACCCTCGGCGTCAAAGTCGATGACGCACTCCGCGACCGCCTGAAAGCCGCCGCCCACAAGCTCAACTGCACGCCTCACTGGCTGCACAAGCAGGCGATCCTTTCCTATCTGGACAAGATCGAGCGCGGCCATCTGCCCGCCGAGATGTCGCACCTGAGCGCCGACGCGGCTGGCGAGGACGACGCGGCCGACACCCATTCCGCGCCGACGCCGCCGTTCTACGAATTCGGCCAGGACGTGCAACCGCAATCCGTGCTGCGCGCCGCCATCACAGCGGCCTACCGCCGGCCCGAGCCCGAGTGCGTGCCGCTGCTGCTGGGCCAGGCCCGCGTGCCCAACCTGGAAAAGGTGCATGCGATGGCAGCCGGCCTGGTCAAGAAGCTGCGCGGCAAGCGCACCGGCGGCGGGGTGGAAGGCCTGATCCAGGAATTCTCGCTGTCCAGCCAGGAAGGCGTGGCGCTGATGTGCCTGGCCGAAGCGCTGCTGCGCATTCCCGACCGCGCCACGCGCGATGCGCTGATTCGCGACAAGGTGGCCCGCGGCGACTGGAAGTCGCACATGGGCGGCTCGCAGTCGCTGTTCGTCAATGCCGCCACGTGGGGCCTGATGATCACCGGCAAGCTGGTGGCCGTGAGCAGCGAGCAGTCGCTGTCCAAGGCGCTGACGCGTCTGATCGGCAAGGGCGGCGAGCCGCTGGTGCGCAAGGGCGTGAACATGGCCATGCGCATGATGGGCGAACAGTTCGTGTCGGGCCAGACGATCTCCGAGGCGCTGGCCAACAACCGCAAGATGGAATCGCGCGGCTTCCGCTATTCATACGACATGCTGGGCGAAGCGGCCACCACGGCCGAAGACGCCGAGCGCTACTACGCATCGTATGAGCAAGCCATTCACGCCATCGGCAAGGCCGCCGCGGGACGCGGCATCTACGAAGGCCCCGGCATCTCCATCAAGCTGTCCGCGCTGCACCCGCGTTATTCGCGCGCCCAGCGCGAGCGCGTCATGGCCGAGCTGCTGCCGCGCGTGAAGGCGCTGACCATCCTGGCGCGCAGCTACGACATCGGCCTGAACATCGACGCCGAAGAAGCCGACCGTCTGGAAATCTCGCTGGATCTGCTGGAAGCGCTTTGCTTCACGCCCGAACTCGAAGGCTGGAGCGGCATCGGCTTCGTCATCCAGGCCTATCAGAAGCGTGCGCCGTTCGTCATCGATTATGTGATCGACCTGGCCCGCCGCAGCCGTCACCGCGTGATGGTGCGCCTGGTGAAGGGCGCCTATTGGGATAGCGAAATCAAGCGCGCGCAGGTCGATGGCCTGGAAGGCTATCCGGTCTACACCCGCAAGCTGTACACGGACGTCGCCTACATTGCCTGCGCCCGCAAGCTGCTGGCCGCGCCCGAAGCCGTGTACCCGCAGTTCGCCACGCACAATGCGTACACGCTGGCGGCGATCTATCAGCTTGCCGGCCAGAACTACTACCCCGGCCAGTACGAGTTCCAGTGCCTGCACGGCATGGGCGAACCGCTGTACGAAGAAGTCGTGGGCCCACTGGCGCAGGGCAAGCTCAATCGTCCCTGCCGGATCTACGCGCCGGTCGGCACGCACGAAACGCTGCTGGCGTACCTGGTGCGCCGCCTGCTGGAGAACGGCGCCAACACGTCGTTCGTGAACCTGATTGGCGATGATTCCATTGCCGTCGAGACGCTGGTTGCCGATCCGGTGGAAGCCGCTTCGCGCATCACGCCGCTGGGCGCGCCGCACGAGAAGATCCCGCTGCCGCGCGAGCTCTACGGCAATCCCCAAGACGGCGCCCGCGCCAATTCGGCGGGTCTGGATCTGAGCAACGAACACCGCCTGGGCTCGCTGTCGGCGGCGCTCTTGGCCAGCGCCGGCACGCCGTGGCGCGCCGGTCCCATGCTGGGCGAAGGCGGCGAACACTGGGATGCCGCCAAGGCCATCGAGGTGCGAAACCCCGCCAACCTGCGCGACGTCGTGGGTCATGTCATCGAGGCCGATTCGGCCGACGCTGAAGTCGCCCTGCGCGCGGCCGCCAACGCCGCGCCGATCTGGCAGTCCACGCCCGTGGCCGAGCGCGCCCAATGCCTGCGCCGCGCGGCGCAATTGCTGGAAGAGCAGATGCAGACCCTGTTGGGCCTGATCGTGCGCGAAGCCGGCAAATCGCTGCCCAACGCCATCGCCGAAGTGCGCGAGGCCGTCGATTTCCTGCGTTACTACGCCGATCAGGCCGAGCAGGAATTCAGCAACGATACGCACCGTCCGCTGGGCACCGTGCTGTGCATCAGCCCGTGGAATTTCCCGCTGGCAATCTTTACCGGCCAGGTAGCGGCAGCGCTTGCGGCGGGCAATACCGTGCTGGCCAAGCCGGCCGAGCAGACGCCGCTGATCGCCGCGCAAGCCGTGGCCATCCTGCGCGCGGCCGGCGTTCCCGCTGGCGCCGTGCAGTTGTTGCCGGGCCGCGGCGAGACCGTGGGCGCGCAACTAGTGGCCAACCCTGGCGTGCGCGGCGTGATGTTCACCGGTTCCACCGACGTGGCGCGCATCATTGCCCGCACGCTGGCCGATCGCCTGGACGATAACGGACACACCATCCCCCTCATCGCCGAAACCGGCGGCCAGAACGCCATGGTGGTGGATTCGTCGGCGCTGTCCGAGCAGGTGGTGTTCGATGTGCTCAGTTCCGCGTTCGATTCGGCGGGTCAGCGCTGCTCGGCGCTGCGCGTGCTGTGTGTGCAGGAAGACAACGCGGACCACGTGCTGACCATGCTGCGCGGCGCGATGCGCGAACTCGCCGTCGGCAACCCCGACCGCCTGTCCGTCGATGTCGGTCCCGTCATCGATACCGAGGCGCGCAACGGCATCCAGCGTCACATCGAAGCCATGCGCACGGCCGGTCATCGTATCGACCAGGTCGAGCTGAACGGCGAATGCCGCCATGGCACGTTCGTGCCGCCGACCATCATCGAAATCGACAACGTCAGCGAGCTGACCCGCGAAGTCTTCGGGCCGGTCCTGCACGTGGTCCGCTACAAGCGCGACGAACTGGACGCGCTGCTCGATGCGATCAACGGCACGGGGTACGGGCTGACGTTCGGCGTGCACACCCGCATCGATGAAACCATCGCGCACGTGACGGGCCAGGTTCACGCCGGCAACGTCTACGTCAACCGCAATATCGTGGGCGCCGTGGTGGGCGTGCAGCCGTTCGGCGGCGAAGCCCTGTCGGGCACGGGTCCGAAGGCGGGCGGTCCGCTGTACATGTACCGCCTGCTCGGCACGCGCCCCGCCGGTCTGCCGCCGGCACTGGACGCCGCGGCGCCGCTGCCGCAGCGCATCGCCTTGCCGGGCCCGACCGGCGAGACCAATACCTACATGGTCGAGCCGCGCGGCGCCGTGTACTGCGTGGCCGCCACCGAGGCGGGCGCGCGTGCGCAGTGGTCCGTGGCGCGCCTGACCGGCAACCACGCCTGGTTTGCCGACACGCCGGCCGCACAGGCGCTGCTGGCGACGCTGGACGCCGAACAGCAGGGCCAGGCGGGCATTCTGGCCGATACCGACGTCGACGACGCCGACTACCAGGCGGTGCTGTTCGAAGGCGATGGCGATGCGCTCAAGGCGCTGAATCAGCGCATCGCGCGGCGCCCGGGCGCCATTCTGGCGGTGCACGGACTCACGTCCGACGCGCTGGCGGCCGGCGCCAGCTACGTGCCGGAGCGCCTCTTGACCGAGCGTTCCGTCAGCGTCAACACGGCGGCGGCAGGCGGCAACGCTAGCCTCATGACGATCGGTTAATCGTCACCAGGGGTAACCCTTGGGCATCCAAGGGTTATCTCCAATATCGGGCTAGGTTGCACTGGAACGAAAATCCGGTCGCACCTCTGGTCTGGCTGCCGCAATCCGGCATTCAGACTCTGCAGAAAATGCATGCGCGGGACCCGGAGATCACTGGGCCCGCGGTAGTAAAAAACCAAAAGCCTGGCTAAAAGCTCAGGTATAACAAGGCCTTAGTCCGATACCTCGGAGGATTCCCCATGAAGTTGCGCACCACTTTGAAGCTCCTCGCCGCCAGCATCGCCGCTGCCGGCATGACCGCCGCCGCGCAGGCCGCCGACATCAAGTTCGGCTTTGCCGCCCCGCTGACCGGTCCGCAATCGCACTACGGCGAGGACATGCAGAACGGTCTGAACCTGGCGCTCGAAGAAGCCAACAAGAAGGGCATCAAGGTTGACGGCGAGACGGCCAAGTTCGTGCTGGTTTCGCGCGATGACCAGGCTGACCCGCGCGTGGGCGTGCAGGTGGCCCAGCAGCTCGTCGACCAGGACGTCGTGGGCATCCTGGGACACTTCAACTCGGGCACCACCATTCCGGCATCGCGCGTCTACCATGAGGCAGGCCTGCCGCAGATCGCCATGGCGACCTCGCCCGAATACACCAAGCAGGGCTACGAAACCACGTTCCGCATGATGACCAGCGACACCCAGCAGGGCGCCGCGGTCGGCAAGTTCATCGTGCAAAACCTGAAGGCCAAGAAGGTCGCGATCATCGATGACCGCACCGCCTACGGCCAAGGTCTGGCCGACGAGGTCGAGAAAGCCGTCAAGGCCGCCGGCGGCCAGGTCGTGCGCCGCGAGTACACCACCGACAAGGCCAACGACTTCACGGCCATCCTCACCAACATCAAGGGCTCCGCGCCTGACGCCATCTTCTACGGCGGCCTGGACGCGCAGTCCGGCCCCATGAAGCGCCAGCTCGCCACGCTGGGCCTGAAGGCGCCGCTGGTGTCCGGCGAAATGACGCGCAGCGACACGTTCATCAAGCTGGCGGGCGACGCCGCCGACGGCACCTACGCCTCGCTGGCCGGCGTGCCGCTGGACAAGATGGCCGCGGGCAAGGACTTCGAGCAGCGTTACCAGGCCCGCTTCAAGAAGGCCCCCGGCGTGTACGCGCCGTACGCCTACGACGGCGCCTGGAACATGATCACGGCCATCGAACAGGCCGGTTCCGCCGAACCCGAAAAGTATCTGCCCAAGCTGGCCAAGCTGAACCGCAAGGGCGCGACGAGCGAGCACATTTCCTACGACGACAAGGGCGATCTGAAGGAAATCTCGGTCACCATCTACGAAGTCAAGAACGGCAAGTGGGAGATGGTCGAAACGATGGTCAGCCAGGCCAACTAAGCCGGCTCGAAACCAGGGCGGCGCAGGCCACGCGCCACGATCCGCCCGCTTTTTTCCGCTCGCGCCGTCCGGCGCTGCGGCGCGCGACGCGCGGCCAGGCCTTTGCGCCCTGGCCGCCCCGCGCGATTCTTCCAGGCTTATTCAGCGGCCCCTATGGATATCTTCATTCAACAACTGATTAACGGCGTCACGCTCGGCAGCGTGTACGCCCTGGTCGCCCTTGGCTACACCATGGTGTACGGCATCATCGGGCTGATCAACTTCGCGCATGGCGATGTCGTCATGATCGGCGCGATGGCGGCCACCACGATCGCCATTTCGCTGGTGGGCGGCGATCCCGGCGTCTCGGCCTTTGTGGTCCTGGGCGTGGGCCTGCTGGTCTCGGTGCCCCTGTGCATGGCGGTGGGCTGGACGGCCGAACGCGTGGCCTATCGGCCGCTGCGCCGCGCGCCCCGCCTGGCGGCCCTTATCACGGCCATCGGCGTGTCCATCATCCTGCAGAACGTGGCGATGATGGGCTGGGGCCGCAACTACCTGAACTTCCCGCAAGTGCTGTCGCCGCAGGTGTTCGAGTTTGCCGGCGCGCGCATGAGCACGCTGCAGATCGCCATCGTGGTGATCGCGGCGCTCATCATGGGCGGCTTGCTGGCCGTCGTGCACAAGACCCGGCTGGGCACCGCAATGCGCGCCACCGCGCAGAACCGCGAGGTCGCGGGCCTGATGGGCGTGAACATCAATACGGTGATTTCGGCAGCCTTCCTGATCGGGTCGGCGCTTGCTGCCGTGGCCGGCATGATGGTCGCCACGTATTACGGCGTGTCGCAATACACGATGGGCTTCATGCTGGGCCTGAAGGCGTTCACCGCCGCCGTGCTGGGCGGGATCGGCAACCTGGTCGGCGCCATGGCCGGCGGCTTGCTGCTGGGCATCATCGAATCGCTGGGCGCGGGCTACATCGGCGACCTGACCGGCGGCTTTTTGGGCAGCCATTATCAGGACGTGTTCGCGTTCTTCGTGCTGGTGCTGGTGCTGATCTTCCGTCCCTCGGGTCTCCTGGGTGAACGGGTGGGGGATCGCGCATGAACGCCCATCTGAAGAAAAGCGGGTTCTCCACCCGCAACCTGATCGGCATCGCCCTGATCGGCGTCGTCCTGGCCGTGCTGCCGTTCGTCATCGGCATGGCCGGCCAGAGCTGGGTCCGCATCCTGAACTTCGCGTTGCTGTACGTGATGCTGTCGCTGGGCCTGAACATCGTGGTGGGCTTCGCGGGTCTCCTGGACCTGGGCTATATCGCGTTCTACGCGGTGGGGGCCTACACGTGGGCGCTGCTTGCCTCGCCGCATTTCGGGCTGCACCTGCCGTTCTGGGCGATCCTGCCGATCGCGCTGGCGGTCGCGTGCCTGTTCGGGGTGCTGCTGGGCGCGCCGACATTGAAGTTGCGGGGGGATTATCTGGCCATCGTGACGCTCGGGTTTGGCGAGATCATCCGCATCTTCCTGAACAACCTGAACGCGCCGATCAACATCACGAACGGGCCGCAAGGCATCAACCGCATCGACACCTTCAAGGTGGGCGAGTTTGTCTTTGGCCGAACGCAGAACCTGATGGGCATCCGGTTCACGGGGCCGGAAAAGTACTACTACCTGCTGCTGGCGCTGACACTGATCATCATCCTGGTGTGCGTGCGTTTGCAGAACTCGCGCATCGGCCGCGCGTGGGAAGCCATCCGCGAAGACGAAATCGCCGCCAAGGCGATGGGCATCAACACCCGCAACATCAAGCTGCTGGCCTTTGCGATGGGCGCATCGTTCGGCGGCGTCGCGGGCGCGCTCTTCGCGTCGATGCAGGGTTTCGTCAGCCCCGAGAGCTTCTCGCTCATGGAGTCCATTTCGATCCTGTGCATGGTGGTGCTTGGCGGCATGGGCCACATTCCGGGCGTCATCCTGGGCGCGCTGATCCTGGCCGCGTTGCCGGAATTCCTGCGCGCCGTCGTGGAACCCGTCCAGCACATGCTGTTCGGCGCCGTGGTGCTGGATCCGGAAGGCATCCGCATGCTGCTGTTCGGCTTGGCGATGGTGTGCGTGATGCTGTTCCGTCCGGCCGGCCTGTGGCCGTCGGCAGTGCGCAAGCGCGAACTTGCCACCAAGACGCAAGGAGGCGCGGCATGAGCAAACTGCTGCAAGCCCAGGGACTGGGCAAGCGCTTCGGCGGGCTGCAGGCCCTGTCGGGCGTCAGTTTCGACATCGAACAAGGCGAGATCTATGGCCTGATCGGCCCGAACGGCGCGGGCAAGACGACGCTGTTCAACGTGCTGACCGGCCTCTACATACCCGAGGAAGGCACCTGCACGTTCAACGGCGAATCCATGTCGGGCAAGAAGCCGCACGAGGTCGCGTATGCAGGCCTGGCGCGCACCTTCCAGAACATCCGCCTTTTTGCGAACCTGAGCGCGATCGAGAACGTGATGATCGGCCGCCACATGCGCACCCGCGCGGGTGTGCTGGGTGCCGTGCTGCGCACCCGCGCGACGCGTGCCGAAGAAGCCGCCATCGAGGCGCGCGCGCAGGAACTGCTGGACTACGTGGGCATCGGCCATCGCGCCAACGACGTCGCGCGGTCGCTGCCTTACGGCGACCAGCGGCGTCTGGAGATCGCCCGCGCGCTCGCAACGGATCCGAAGCTGCTGGCGCTGGACGAACCCGCCGCCGGCATGAACGCCTCGGAAACGGTCGTGCTGCGCAAGCTGGTGGAAAAGATCCGCGCCGACGGGGTCACCGTGCTGCTGATCGAACACGACATGAAGCTCGTCATGGGCCTGTGCGATCGCGTGCTGGTGCTGGAATACGGGAAGGTGCTGGCGATGGGCAAGCCTGCCCAGGTGCAGCGCGATCCCAAGGTCATTGAAGCGTATCTGGGCGCCGGGGCTGCGCAGGATCCGCTCATCCACAACGAGGGCCAGGCAACATGACGGCATCCCAACCCCTGCTCGAGCTGCGGGGCCTGCAAGTGTCCTACGGCGGCATTCGCGCGGTGCGCGGCATCGACCTGCGCGTCGACGACGGTGAGCTCGTCTGCCTGATCGGCGCCAACGGCGCGGGCAAGAGCACGACGCTGCGCGCCATCTGCGGTCTGGTGCCGCTGGCCGGCGGCGAGGTCGTCTATGCCGGCCAATCCATCGGCGGACAGAAGTCGCACGAACTGGTCCGCAAAGGCTTGGTGATGGTGCCCGAGGGCCGCGGCATCTTCGGGCAGCTCACCATCGAGGAAAACCTGGCGATGGGCGGGTACATCCGCCGCGACGCCGCGCAGATCCGCCAGGACACGGACCGCGTCTTCACCTTGTTCCCGCGCCTGGCCGAACGCCGCAAGCAGGCCGCCGGCACGCTGTCGGGCGGCGAGCAGCAGATGGTGGCGATGGGCCGCGCGATGATCGCGCGCCCCAAGCTGCTGCTGCTGGACGAGCCGTCGATGGGGCTTGCGCCGCTGATGGTGGAAAAGGTGTTCGACGTGGTGCGCACCATTGCCAGCGAAGGCGTGACGATTCTGCTCATCGAGCAGAACGCGCGCCTGGCCCTGGAGAACAGCCATCGCGGCTACGTGATGGAGTCGGGCGAGATCACCCTGTCGGGTCCTGCGCGCGACATGCTGCACGATCCCAAGGTGCGCGCGGCGTACCTGGGCGAAGTGGAGTAAGCAAAACCTGACGCAAGGCGGTCTCCCGCCTTGCGTTTATTCAGCCTCAGGCCTGCACCGGCTCGCGGTCCACGGCCGCAACCACGCCAGCGTCGATCAGCGCGTCGATCTCTTGCCGGTCATAGCCGAATTCGCCGAGGATCGCGATGGAATCCTCGCCCAGCCGCGGTGCGGCGCGATGATACCGGGCAGGCGTGGCGGACAGTTTCACGGGCATGCCCACGGTGCGGACCTTGCCCGCCACGGGATGCTCCTGTTCCACCACCATTTCACGCGCCAGCGTCTGCGGGTGCGACAACGCCTGCGCGATCGAGTGCACCGGACCGGCGGGCACGCCGGCCGCATCGAAGATGTCCAGCCATTCCTGCGCGTCGCGGGTTTTCAGGATGGCGGAAATCTCCTCCACCAGTTCGTCGCGGTTCTGCATGCGGTCGCGATTGCGCGCAAAGCGCGGGTCGTCGGCCCATTCGGGCTTGCCCAGCGCCTGCGCGATGCGCTGCCAGTTCTTTTCGTTGGCGCCGCCGATGATGATCCAGTCGGTGCGCGTGGGAAACGCCTGATAGGGCGCGCTCAGCACGTGCGCCGACCCCGTGGGACCCGGCGAGACGCCGCTGCCGAAATAGATGGCGGCATGCCAGTAGAGCTGCTGTAGGCTGGCCTCCAGCAACGAGGTCTCCACGATCTGGCCTTCGCCGGTGCGTTGCTTGTGCTGGTAGGCCGCCAGCACGCCGAACGCCGCGAGCAGGCCGGCGTTGATGTCGGCCACCGAGTTGCCGGTGCGCAGCGGCGGCCCGCCGGGTTCACCGGTGATGGCCATCAACCCCGAGAAGCCCTGCGCCACAAGATCGAATCCGCCCTTGTCGGCGTAGGGGCCCGTCGTGCCATAGCCCGAGACGGCGCAATAGATGAGACCCGGGTTCTCCTTGCGCAGCGTGTCGTAGCCCAGGCCCAGCTTCTCCATCGTGCCCTTGCGGAAGTTCTCGGTCACCACGTCGGCGTCGCGGATCATGCGCAAGAGCACCTTCTTGCCGTCGGGATGCTTCAGGTCCAGCGCAATGGCGCGCTTGTTGCGGTTGAGCATCAGGAAAGGCGCGGAGATGCCATTGATCTGCGGATCGCGGTATTGGCGCGAATCGTCGCCGCCGTCGATCTTCTCGACCTTGATGACATCGGCGCCCAGGTCCGCGAGCATCATGCCGCAGGTCGGGCCGGCCATGATCTGCGACAGCTCGATGACGCGCATGCCGGCCAGCGCGCCGGCGGCGGGGGCATCGGAAGCGGAAAAGGGCGGGCGGCCGGAGCCGCGGTTGTCGTTGTGCATGCGTGTTCCTCGATCGTTCGTTCAGCGGCCGCTGAATTGCGGTTTGGCCTTGGCCAGGAAGGCGCGGTAGCCGGCGCGGAAATCCTCGGTGTCGAAGCAGTCGAAAGCTTCGTCGCGGTCGGCATCGGTCAGCGCCTTGCCTTGCACCAGGTTGCGCACGAACTTCTTGTGCCAGCGGGCCACCAGCGGCGCGCCGTCCGCGATCCGGCGGGCCGTTGCCTGGGCGTCGGCCGCCACTTGGTCGTCGGCCACCACGCGCGAGACCACGCCCAGTCGCAAGGCCTCGGCGGCGTCGAAAATGTTGCCTTCCAGCAGCACCTGCAGCGCCACGGTGGGGCCGACCAGCCGAACCAGCGGGGCCAGTTCCGAATACGACATCACCAGCCCCAGGTTCTTGATGGGCACGCCGAACCGCGAGCTCTCGCCGCAGATGCGCACGTCGGCCAGGCTGGCGATCTCCAGTCCGCCGCCCACGCAAATGCCATGGATCTGCGCCACGACGGGGTGGCGGCACCCGCCGATCGCCTCGATCGTGCGGCGCATGACGGCGCCGTATTCCACGGCCTGACGCTTGTTGCTGCGGGCCGTCTCGAACTCTCCGATGTCGTTGCCCGGCGAAAATGCCTTCTCGCCCGCGCCGCGCAGCAGCACGCAGCGCACGCCGTCGTCACGGTCCAGTTCGAGAAACGTGTCGCCCAGCAAGCGCCAGCCGTCGATGGTGAAGGCGTTGAGCTTTTCCGGCCGGTTCAGCACCACGGTTGCGATGTCGCCGTCGCGGTGCAGCAGGATGGGCGAGGAGCCCGGGGTGTAAGTAGCGGTCATGGGATTCCTTTTGCATGCGCGGGGGATCGTCCCCCGCCAGGTGAGTCGTGCCCGTTGTTGGGGCTTACTGCGGGGCTTGCTGCGGGCCTTACTGCTTCGTCAGGCCCAGGCTTGCGGTGAGCTTGCCGTACTTGCTCCATTCGTCCCGCACGTACGAGGCGAAGGCGGCGGGGGATTGCGGACCGCCGCCCAGGTCCATGCCCTGGTCGGCGAGCTTGGCGGCGACCTCGGGATCGGCCAGCGTCTGGGCAAGCGCCCGGTCAAGCTTTTCCATGATCGGATGAGGCAGCTTGGCCGGGGCTAGGACCGCGTACCACTGCACGACGTCCAGGCCCTTGATGCCGGATTCCGCCAGCGTCGGCACATCGGGCAGGCGCTTGCTGCGCTGCGGGCTGGTCACCGCCAGCGGCCGCAGCTTGCCTGCCTGGATCTGGTTGATCGCGCCCGGCAGCGTGTCGAAGTTCAGGTCCACGCTGCCGCCCAGCAGGTCGGTCATGGCCTGGCCGCTGCCCTTGTACGGCACGTGTTCCATCTGCACCCCGGCAATCTGCGAGAAACGCGCGGCGCTCAAATGCTGCGGACTGCCCATGCCGGACGACGCGTACAAGAGTTGCTTGGGCTTGGCGCGGGCGTCGTCCACCAGGTTCTGCACCGTGGCGTACGCGTGCTTGGCCGGATTGACGACCAGCACGTTCGGCACCGACCCGATGTACCGCACCGCCGTGAAATCCCTGTTGGGATCGATGTTGGACTGCACGACGTAAGGCGCGGCCACGGTGGACTGCATATTGGCCAGCAGCAGCGTGTAGCCGTCCGGATCCGCCTTGACCACATAGTCGGCCGCGATCAGGCCGGAAGCCCCTGGCTTGTTCTCGACCACGACCTGCTGGCCCAGCAGGGTGGACAGGCGCGCCGAAAGAATGCGGGCCGACACGTCGGTGCCGCCGCCGGGCACGAAGCCGACGACCAGCCGGATGGGACGTTCCGGCCACTTGACCGGATCCTGCGCCGAGGCGGGGCTGGCCGCCGCGAGGCCGGCGGCCAGCATCAATACGCCGGTCCAGGCGCGAGCATGCTTGTTCATAGGGTCTCCTTTGGTGGATGAGTCCTGCCCAGGGGCTGCTTGCTCTATGATTGGGTCAGGTTGGTATGCCGTTGGTGTTTGGTATACCAGATACAAAAGTAGTCGATGTTGCGAGCATGAACAACCCATGGCTAACCCTGAACCCCTGATTGCCGATGTGTCCGTCCCCGATTTGGCCATTCACCATCCCACGCTGCCGGCGGTCGTGGCGGAACGGCTGCGCCAGCTCATCATCGATGGCACGCTCAAGCCCGGCACGTGGCTTAACGAGCGGGATCTATGCGATCAACTGAAGATTTCGCGCACGCCGCTGCGCGAGGCGTACCGGATGTTGGCCTCGGATGGGCTGGTGACGCTGCAGCCCAAGCGCGGCGCAATGGTGATCGAGCTGTCCGCCGAGGACATCGAGAACATCTTCGACGTGCTGTCGGTGCTGGAAGGGCTGGCGGTGCGCAGCGCCGCCGAGCGCGCGTCCGAAGCGGAGCTGGCGCAGATCGCGCGGCTGCATGCGCAGATGCTTGAAAACTATGAAAAACGGGACATCCGCGCGTATTTTGCGGCCAGCATGGGCACGCACATCGCGATCAATCGCGCCGCGCACAACCCGGCGTTGTCACACTCCTACGACCGGCTGAACCTGCAGGTGCAGGCGCTGCGCTACAAGTCCAATTTCGATCTGGACGAATGGACGACGGCGGTGGCCGACCACGAGGCCTTTGTGCAGGCGTTGATGGCGCGCGACGGCGAACGCGCCGAAGCCCTCATCCGCAAACACGTGGGCGGCAAGAAGGCCTACAACCTGCGCGGGCGCACCGGCGGCGCGGCCTGAGGGCAGGGCGGCGCGCCGCGGCCCGTTCGCATGCAGGCGCCTGCCTGCAAGCGCAAGAGCGAGTTCAGGCAGGTTGCGCCACGACGCGCTTTCTGCCGATCATGAGCGCCAGCACGGCGGCGATGATGCCGGTCGAGCCCGAGATCACAAAAGCCATCAGGTAGCTGCCCTGGGCTTCGCGCAGGGCGCCGGCCATCCACGCGGCGCTAGCCGCGCCCATCTGGTGGCCCGCGACGATCCACCCGAAGACGATCGAGGCGTCGCGTTCGCCGAAGGCTTCCGTCGTCAGGCGCAGCGTGGGCGGCACCGTGGCAATCCAGTCCAGACCAAAAAAGATCGCGAAGATCGACAGGCTGTAGAACGAGAAATCGGAATAGGGCAGGTACATCAGGGACAGGCCGCGCAACGCGTAGTAGACAAATAGCAGCTTGCGCGGGTCGTAGCGGTCGGTCAGCCAGCCGGAGGCCGTGGTCCCAAGCAGGTCGAAGATGCCCATCATGGCCAGCAAGCCGGCCGCCTGCACTTCGGGCATGCCGTGGTCGCCGCAAAGTGCGATCAGGTGCGTGCCCACCAGGCCATTGGTCGTGAACCCGCACACGAAAAAGGTGGCGAACAAATACCAGAACGTGCGCGTGCGGGCCGCGCGCGCCAGCGTGCCGAAGGTGGCGGCCACCATGCCGGTGCGCGGCGCGGCGGGGGCGGGCGTCGCGTGCGGATCGCTGCCAAAGGGCACGAGACCCACGCTGGACGGGCGGTCGGGCACCAGCCACCAGGCCAGCGGCACCAGCGCGGCCGCGGCGCCGGCCACCGTCCAGACCACGCGCGTCCAGTCGCCCGACGAGGCCAGCGCGGCCAGCACCGGCAGGAACACCAGCGTGCCGGTGGCGGCGCTGGCGGTCAGAAGGCCCATCATCAGTCCGCGGTGCTTGACGAACCAGCGGTTCACCACGGTCGCGCCCATCACGATCGCCACGGCGCCCGAACTGATGCCCGAGAACACGCCCCAGGTCATGATCAGATGCCAGGGTTCGGTCATGTAGGCGCTGACGGCGCTGGAGGCCGACATCAGGATCAGCGCCGTGATCAGCACGCGCCGCAATCCAAAGCGCTCCATCGCGGCGGCTGCGAAGGGGCCAACCAGGCCGTACAGAAAAATGCCCAGCGCGGCGGCAAACGAGATCGAACTTCGGCTCCATCCGAACGTTTCTTCCAGCGGCACCAGCAGCACACTGGGCGACGATCGCAGGCCGGCCGCGACCAGCAGCGACAGGAAAATCACGGCAACCACCACGAACGCGTACTTCTGACCGGCGCGGCGGAAGGGGAATGGAGGCTGGGCTATACTCATGTTACTGACCGGTACGTATTAAGGATTGCGGATAGTACGTACCGGTCAGTAACACCGTCAAGCGATTTTTGGCGACCCTGTTTTCGCAGATGGCCGCTCGCGCTGTTTCGCAGAAAAGGAGCCTCGTATGGCCAGCAAGAGTTCCCCCGCGTCCGCCGCCCCCGGCGCCACGCCATCCAAACCGCTCCTGGCGGCTGACCGCATCCGTAAGACCGCGCGCGAGATGTTCTACCGCGACGGCATCCGCGCCGTGGGCGTGGACGCCATCGTCAACCAGGCTGGGGTGACGAAACCCAGCCTGTACCGCAGTTTTTCCTCGAAGGACGAATTGGCGGCCGCGTACCTGCGCGATTACGACGCTGAATTCTGGGCGCGCTTTGACGCCGCGTGCGCCGCCCATCCGGGCGATCCGCGCGCCCAGTTGCTCGACTACCTGACCGGCATGGCAGGACGTGCGGTGCAGAACGGCTACCGGGGATGCGGGCTGACGAACGCCGCGGTCGAATACCCCGAACCCAATCATCCGGCCCGCGCCGTGGCCGTTGAACACAAACGCGAATTGCGCCGCCGGCTGAACGCCATGGCCGCCGGGATGGGCGCGGAAGATCCCGAAGCCCTGGCCGATGGACTGCTGCTATTGATCGAAGGCGCGTTCGTATCCAGCCAGCTTTTCGGGGCGGGTGGGCCCGCCGGACGGGTGGCTTCGATGGCCGACAAGCTGATTCAGGCGCACCTGCCCGGCCGATCGGCCTAGGGCGTCGCACAAACTCGGTGCGTAACCGTGTGCGCCATGCACCGTTGTGGTGGTGTTTGTACCCATTGCGCAACGCCAAAAAAAATGTTTGTAGTTTTTATTGCAACGCAGCATACGCGGATCTAAGATGGATTCACGTTGTTCCACATCGCGCTTTCTCAAGGAGAGAATCATGAGCGATACCGCGTTGAAAAATGCCCGTATGTCGGATGCGCTGGAGCGGTCCCTGATCCGCGAGGCCATCAAGGCGGAAACCCTGTCCGGTCCCACCGCACGCTCGCGCTGGTTGCGCCTGAAGCTGCGCATGGCTGCACTGGGCGGCGCTGTCGGCGAGGTCCTGCACAATATGGACGCCGGCCGCCGTCAACACCCGGTCGTGTCCGCGTACCACTGAAGCACCTCGCCAAAAAAAGCGCCAGCTTTGATCGCTGGCGTTTTTTTTTGCCTGCCGCTGGCAGGCGGCGCTGGCCACATCAGGCCACGATATCCAGCAGCAGATAGGCGTCCAGCACGACGATGCCCACGGTGGCGCCGATGGCGGCCCAGGCCCACGCGCCTTTCAGCACGTAGCGGCCCATCAGGCTCTTGCGGCAGGCCAGCACGACCAGCGGACCCAGGGCGAAGGGCAGGGCAAGGCTCAGGATGACCTGGCTCAGCACCAGCAACCCGTCCGGATCGTTGCCACCCGTGAACGCCAGCAGGCCGACGGCGGCAGCGCCCGCCACCAAGCGCGTCATCAATGCGCGGCGGCGGTCGGACCAGGTGCTGCCGACCTGGAATCCCTTGGACAGGATGCGTCCGGCCAACACGCCCGTGATGGTGGAGCTTTGGCCGGCGGCGTACAGGGCCACGGCAAACACGATTGCCGCCCCGATGCCCAGCGTGTGGCCGATCACCGCATGCGCATCGTCCAGACTGGACACCGTCATGCCGGATCCGGACAGCGAGGCGGCGGCCACGATCATGATGGCCGAATTGATGAGCATGGCCACGCCCAGCGACACGATCGTGTCGTTGCGCGCCACGCGCATCGCCATGCCCAGCGCCTGCGGCGGCAGGTCCCGCGCCCGCTGCGCAAGCGAGCCCGAATGCAGATAGAGGTTGTGCGGCATGAGGGTCGCGCCCAGAATCCCCAGCGCGATCAAAAAGCCTTGCGGATCGCGCAGCGCGCGGCCGGTCTCGGTGACGCCATGCGCCACTTCCTTCCAGGCCGGATTGGCCTTGAACAGCAGGAACACAAAAGACAGCGCGACCACGGACAACAGCAGGGCGATCACGCGTTCATGCCGGTCGGCATTGCCGCGCGTCATGGCCAGCACCGCAAAGGTACCGATCCCCGTCACCGCGACGCCCGCGATGAGCGGCAGTCCGAACAACAGCCGCAGCGCGATCGCGCCGCCGATCAGTTCGGCCAACGCGGTCGCCAGAATGGCGGCCTCGCCAGCCAGCCACGCTGCCTTGGCCAAACGCGGGGAAAGGTGGCGGGCGGTGAGGGTGGCCAGATCCTGACCGGTGGCAAGCGCCAGGCGCGACACCAGCACCTGAAAGCCCAGCGCCAGAAAGGCTGACGTGATGACGACCATCAGCAGGCCGTAGCCAAAGCCGCTGCCGCCGGCGATGTCGGTCGCCCAGTTGCCCGGATCGATGTAGCCGACGGCGACCAGGATGCCCGACCCGACCATGCGGCGCAGGTTCGCGGAAACCCGCGCGTCCTGCGCCAGGGCGGCATTGCCGCCTGATATTGCGTAGATGAATCCCGTCATGTGCTGCTCCTGAGAATGGTTCTCATTTTTCAGGAGCGCACCTGCACCGTCAAATTGATTTTGGCCACGCCCGGGATAGGGCGGGCCAATGATCCGGCCCCGTCGGGAGCCGGATTACCCTCGCGCCGGTCAGGACTTCAGCTTGGCGTCCATCGAGATCTTGGCGTTCAGCACCTTGGAAACCGGGCAGCCCTTTTCGGCCTTGCGGGCGGCTTCCTCGAACGCTTCGGCGGAAGCGCCGGGAATGACGGCCTCCACGGTCAGATGCACGGCGGTGATGGAAAAGCCGTCATCGACCTTGTCCAGCGTGACTTCGGCCTTGGTGTCCAGGCTTTGCGCGACCATGCCCGCTTCGCCCAGGATGTTGGACAACGCCATGGTGAAACACCCGGCGTGCGCCGCGCCCAGCAGTTCTTCGGGGTTGGTGCCCGGCGTGTCGCCGAAGCGGGTGTTAAAGCCGTAAGGTTGGCTCTTGAGCGCGCCGCTCTGCGTGGAAATCGTGCCTTTGCCAGTCTTCAGATCGCCCGACCAGGCGGCGGTTGCGGTTTTCTTCATACGTGACTCCTGTGTGGGAACGCAGCCGCGTGCGGCGCGTCCGGGGTGGGGAGAGGCGCCGCCGCGGGGGCGGCGCGCCTTGCCTCAGGCGGCACCGTCGATGATACGGCCCGCCACCCCGCCCATCGCGTAAAACGGCGGTACGCAACGGCAAGCCGATGTAACGACGGCTTGGCGGGGCACTTACCGCGCAACAAGGGTTGGCCGCGTCAATAACCGCCGCTGGCGCATCAGGCAAAATAGCGGCATCTCCTTCACTCCTATCCAAGAGCCGTAGTCATGCCTCGCATCCTTGCCCGCTACGCCTGCGCCGTCGCGCTGGCCGTCCCCGCCCTGTCCGCCCAAGCTGAAATCGTGATCGGCGTGGACGTGTCCACCACGGGCCCCGCCGCCGCCATCGGCATCCAGACCAACAACGCGATCCGCCTGTGGCCCAACACGCTGGGCGGCGAACCCGCGCGTTACGTGGTGCTGGACGACGGCACGGACGTCAGCCGGGCGGTCAAGAACATGCGCAAGCTGACCTCCGAGGACAAGGTGGACGCCATCGTCGGCCCCAACATCACAGCTTCCGCGCTGGCCGCCCTGGACGTGCTGGCCGAAACCAAGACGCCGATGATCGCGCTGGCCGCGTCCAGCGTCATCGTGGAACCGCAGTCGGATCCCAAGCGCACCTGGGCCTTCAAGATGCCGCAGAACGACTCGCTGATGGCCACGGTGCTGGTCGAAGACATGAAGAAGAAGGGCCTGAAGAACGTGGCCTTCATCGGCTTTGCCGATTCGTATGGCGACAGCTGGCTGAAGGAGTTCACGGCCGCGGCCGGGTCCGATCTGAAACTCGTCGCGCAAGAGCGCTTCCAGCGCACCGACGCGTCGGTGGTCGGCCAGGTGCTCAAGGTCATTGCCGCCAAGCCGGACGCAGTGCTGATCGCCGGTTCGGGCACGCCAGCCGCGCTGCCCCAGAAGACGCTGCTCGAACGCGGCTACACCGGCGCCGTCTTCCAGACGCACGGCATCGGCACACTTGAATTCCTGCAGGTCGGCGGCAAAGACGTGGAGGGCACCCTGTTCCCCACCGGCCCGGGTGTGGTGGCACGCGAGTTGCCCGATTCCAACCCGGTCAAGAAGGTGGCGGTGGCCTTCGCCGACAAGTACGAGCAGCAATACGGCCCCAATACGCTGACCCAGTTCGCCGGGGACGCCTATGGCGCCTGGATGCTGCTGGATTCGGCGGTGTCTCGGGCCCTCAAGACGGGTGCCAAACCCGGCACGCCCGAGTTCCGCCTGGCACTGCGCGACGCGCTGGAAAACACCCGGGACCTGGTCGTTCCCAATGGCGTCTTGAACATCACCAAGGAAAACCACCAGGGATTCGATGAGCGCGCCCGGGTGATGGGCACGGTCAAGAATGGACGCTTTTCCTACGCTCAATAAACGGTGCCATATCTATCTACCGTTCGTAACGTGTCCTAACGCGTCATAGGGCAACGAACGTCAAAAGCAGGCTTAGGCCTGCTTTTTCACGTCTATATCATTCGTGTCGAAATCATTTCTTAGCGTATTATTTTTAGTGAAGCCATGTACCTAGAAATAAATTCGGGAGAAAGATTCATGACCCTCATCCAATCCAGACGACTGCTGTTGGCCCTTGGCCTGGGCGTTCTCGCGGCGTGTTCGGACTCGGGCGGCGACAAGACCGCGGCAGCAGGCGATGCGCCCGCCAGCAGCGCCAGCACGCTGGAAGCCGCCAAGTCGGCCGGAAAGATCCGTATCGGCTACGCCAACGAGGCGCCATTTGCCTACATGGACAGCAAAGAGGCCAAGGTCACCGGCGAATCGGTGGAAATCGCCCGCGTGGTGCTCAAGCGCATGGGCATCAACGAGGTGGAAGGGGTCCTGACCGAATTCGGTTCGCTCATCCCGGGTCTTGCGGCCAAGCGCTTCGACATCATTGCGGCGGGCATGTACATCACGCCCGAGCGCTGCCAGCAGGTGGCGTTTTCCAATCCCACCTATGGCGTGGGCGAAGCGTTCCTCGTCAAGGACGGCAATCCCAAGAACCTGCACAGTTACGAAGACGTGGCCAAGAACCCCGACGCCAAGCTTGGCGTGGTGGTGGGCGCCATCGAGGGCGATTACGCGCAGAAGGTCAACATCCCGGCAGGGCAGGTGGTCGTGTTTCCGGATGCGGTCAGCGCGCTGTCCGGTGTGCAGGCCGGCCGCGCCGATGCCTATGCCGCAACCGCGCTCACCATCAACGATCTGATGGGCAAGACGCAGGCGGGCAGCGGGCTGGAAAAGGCCGAGCCGTTCACGGACCCGGTCATCGACGGCAAGGGCGTGCGCGGTTACGGCGCCTATGCCTTCCGCACGGACGACAAGGCCTTCGCGGACGCCTTCAACGCCGAGCTCGCCAAGTTCATCGGCACCGACGAACACAAGAAGCTCGTCGAGCCGTTCGGCTTTACGGCCGACGAACTGCCCCAAGGGGTGACCGCGGACAAGCTCTGCAGCGGACAGTAAGGGGCGCCGATGCAGTTGATGTCTGAACATATCGCGCAGCTTGTGCCGCCCCTGCTCGAGGGGCTGGTCGTCACGCTGCAGATCATGGCGGGCGCCGTGGTCCTGGCGGTGCCGCTTGCGCTGCTGTCGGGGCTGGGCCGCCTGTCCACCCTGCGGCCCGTGCGTTGGGCGGCGTCGATCTACGTTGAGGTCTTTCGCGGCACGTCGGCCCTGGTGCAGCTCTTCTGGTTCTACTTCGTGCTGCCGCTCTTTGGCGTGCAACTGCCGGCCATGCTGGTCGGCATCGTGGTGCTGGCGCTGAATGCGGGCGCGTATGGGGCGGAAGTGGTGCGCGGCGCCATCCGGGCCGTGCCGCCCGGGCAGCGTGAAGCCGGCGTGGCGTTGAACCTCACGCGCCGTCAGATCATGCAGCGCATCGTGCTGCCGCAAGCCGTGCCGGCCATGCTGCCGCCCGCCGGCAACCTGCTGATCGAACTCCTGAAGAACACGGCCCTGGTGTCGCTGATCACCATCACCGACCTGACGTTCCGCGGCCAACTGCTGCGCAGCGAAACCCTGCGCACGACCGAGATCTTCACGCTGATGCTGCTGATGTACTTTGCCGTGGCCCTATTGATCACCGCGGGCGTGCGTCTGCTTGAGCGGAGGGTCCGAGTCCGATGACACCGATATTTGACTGGTCTTTCGCCCTGGAAATCCTGCCCACGCTGGGGTCTGCGCTCGTCATCACGATCCAGGCCACCGTGCTCGGCATGCTGGTGGCGGTGACGTTGGGGCTGGTGCTCGCCATGCTCCGGCGATCGCGGCTGCGCATCGTGTCGATGCCCACGGCGTTTTTCATCGAGTTCGTGCGCAGCACGCCGCTGCTGGTGCAGATGTATTTCCTGTTCTATGTCTTGCCGCTGACCGGCGCGCAGATGTCGCCGCTCATGACGGGCATCGTGGCGCTGGGCCTGCACTACGCCACCTATTGCGCCGAGGTGTACCGTGCCGGCATCGAGGCGGTGCCACGCGGCCAGTGGGAAGCGGCCACGGCCCTGAACATGTCGCGCTGGCGCACGGCGGTGGGCGTGGTGCTGCCGCAGGCGATCCCGCCGGTGGTGCCCGCGCTGGGCAACTACCTGGTGGCGATGTTCAAGGACACGCCGCTGCTGTCGGCCATCACCGTGGTCGAGCTGCTGCAGCAAAGCAAGATGATCGGATCCGCGACGTTCCGGTACACCGAACCCCTGACCCTGGTGGGCCTGCTGTTCCTGGCGCTGAGCCTGGTCGCGGCCTGGGGCGTGCGCGGCCTGGAGGCCCGCCTGCAACGATATGGAGGAAAGCGATGAGCGCCAGCGTGAGCATCAAGAATCTGCACAAGCGTTTTGGAGACGTGGAAGTCCTGCGAGGCATCAATCTCGAGATCCCGGCGGGGCAGACCGTGGCTGTCATCGGCCCGTCGGGTTCGGGCAAGTCCACGTTGCTGCGCGTGCTGATGACGCTGGACCCGCCCACCAGCGGGGACATCGAGATCGATGGCGAGCCGATGTGGACCGATGCGCAGGGCCGGCCTGCCGGCGTCAACTCCGCGCACCTGCGCCAGGTGCGCGGCAAGATCGGCATGGTGTTTCAGCACTTCAACCTGTTCCCGCACATGACGGCGCTGGGCAACGCCATGGAGGCGCCGCTGCACGTGCTGGGCATGCCGCGCGACCAGGCGCGCGATCGCGCCGTCGAGTATCTGGATATGGTGGGTTTGGGCGACAAGCTCGACGTTTATCCCGCGCAGCTATCGGGTGGGCAGAAGCAACGGGTGGGCATCGCGCGCGCGCTGGCGATGTGCCCGCAGGTGATGCTTTTCGATGAAGTCACGTCCGCGCTCGACCCCGAGCTGGTCGGCGGCATCCTGCAGATCCTGCGCGACCTGTCCGCCCGCCGCAGCATGACGATGATCATCGTCACGCACCAGATGAAGTTCGCCGAACGCAGCTCGGACCGCACGCTGTTCTTCGATCAGGGCAACATCGTCGAGGATGCCGAGTCGTCCGTGCTGTTCAGCCAACCCAAGGAGGCGCGCACGCGCCAGTTCCTGGATTCGGTGATCGAAGGGCAGTAGGCGATGGGGTAACCCTGCCGGGGGCGTTGGGATTGACGGCGTTTGCCCGGCCGGGCGCTATGCTGTGTCGTCCAACGCAACCGGAGCCTGCCCGCATGAGCCATCTGTTCAGCCCCACGTCAATCGGCAATGTCGCCTTAGCCAACCGCATCGTCATCGCACCCATGTGCGAATACTCCGCCGAAGCGGGCTGCGCGACGGATTGGCACATGATTCATCTGGGGCATCTGGCGCTGTCGGGCGCGGCGCTGCTCTTTACCGAGGCTACCGCGGTCGAGGCGGACGGCCGCATCTCTCCCGGAGACCTGGGCCTGTGGTCCGACGAGACCGAGGCCGCACTGGGCAAAGTGGTTGCCGCCGTGCGCCGTTACTCGCCCATCAAGCTGGGCATCCAGCTGGGCCATGCCGGCCGCAAGGCTTCCAGTGACGCGCCTTGGAACGGCGGCCAGCTTGTTCCCGAAAGCGCTGGCGGCTGGCAGGGATGGGCGCCGTCCGCCGTGCCGCACAACGCACACGAGCCCGCGCCGCATGCGCTGGACGCGGCGGGCCTTGAGCGCATCCGCCATGCGTTCGTCGACAGCGCCCGGCGCGCGCTACGCCTGGGCTTTGACGCCATCGAATTGCATGCCGCGCATGGCTATCTGCTGCACCAGTTCCTGTCGCCGCTGTCGAATCAGCGCGACGACGCCTACGGCGGATCGCTGGAGAACCGCATGCGCTTTCCGCTGGAAGTCTTCCTGGCCCTGCGCGAGATCGTGCCGCAATCGGTGGCGCTGGGTGTGCGCGTGTCCGCGACCGACTGGGTCGAGGGCGGCTGGGACCTGGAGCAGACGTTGACCTTCGCCGAAGCGCTGAAGGCGCGCGGCTGTGAGTTCATCGACGTCTCGAGCGGCGGCGTGTCGCCGCAGCAGAAGATCCCGGTTGGGCCGAACTACCAGGTTCCCTTCGCCGAGGAAATCAAGCGCCGGATCGGCATGCCTACCATCACGGTGGGGCTGATCACCGAGGCCCAGCAGGCCGAGGACATTATTGCGCAGGGCCAGGCCGACATGGTCGCGCTGGCGCGCGGCATGCTCTACGACCCGCGCTGGCCGTGGCACGCGGCCGCCCAGCTGGGCGGCCAGGTCAGCGCGCCCAAGCAATACTGGCGGTCGCAACCGCGCGAGTTGAAGGCGTTGTTCGGCGAGACGCGCTTCGGCCAGCGCTAGCGCCGATAGGGCGTCGCGAGCTTCATTTTTTCAATGGCTCCGCTTGCTGGATGGAACAGCGATAGCTGATTCCGGCGTAGTAGTCTTTCATTGTCGGCGTCTCGGGAAAGCGGAACATCGTCATGGCGGTCATTTGTGGATCTGAGAGGTAATCGGCCCCCCGCATAACCTTTTTGATCCCTGTGTCAGGCCCTTTGGGGTTGTCGACAGGTGAATTGCGGTAGTACTCAGGGTCGTACCAATCGTTCACCCAAGACATAGCGTTCTCGCCCATTTCGTAGAGACCAAGCGGGTTCGGGGGGAATGAGCCGACGGCAATCAAACGTTGGGTACCGAACTCCCCGCTGTGCACATTTCGGCCATAGTCCAGGCTGCCAGTGTCGGTGGGATAGACGACATAGCGGCCGCCGGAGCGGGCGGCATATTCGTAGTGCGCTTCGGTGGGCAGGTCCACGGGCAGGCCGCTCATCTCGCCCAGCCACAGGCAGTAGTCCTTGCCGTCCTGCCATTGGCTGCGCGCCGGGAAGTCCGGCTTGAACTGCCTCGTCTGGCGGACACGGTAGGGCTCGCTCAAGCCACTCGCTCTCTCTTCTTCCGTGCGTTCCGAACGGTACAGGGGCTTGCCGTTCATCAGTCGATAGCGATCATCCTCGCCGATGGTGGTGTGGTACTTGGCCATGTAGAAGCTGTCGAGGCGGACCTTGTGCAAGGGACGGGCATCGGCTTCGGGCACCAGCGGCAACAACGCGTCGAGCTCCTGCCCGCATGGCCATTCGCACATGTTGGTGGGGTCGTATTCGCTCACCCAGCCAAAATCGCCCATCTCGAAGGTGCCGCCTTCGATAAAGACCATGTTGTCGATTGCGGTGACGACCTGCTTGAGCAAGGCCAGGCGCTCTTGGGCAGGATGCTGGTGGTAGCGCTGTTCGATGCGCTTGGCGATGGCGATGACGTGAGTCGCGGACAGGCTTTGGCTGTCGACAGGGGGGGCGTGACAGGCGCTAAGGGCGAACAGCCCCGCCACGGGCAATAGAAGACGGCGCATCGCGAGCTTCATTTTTTCAATGGCTCGGCTTGCTGGATGGAACAGCGATAACTGATGCCGGCGTAGTAGTCTTTCATTGTCGGCGTCTCAGGAAAGCGGAACATGGTCATGGCTGAGAGCCGAGGGGTTTCGTTGTAGATGCCGCCCCGCATGACTTTCTCTGTGCCGCTTTCTGGGCCTCGCGGATTGTCCACCGGCGAGTGCTGGTAGTACTGGGGGTCGTACCAATCGTTCATCCATGATCTGGCGTTCTCGCCCATTTCGTAGAGACCAAGCGGGTTCGGCGGGTACGAACCGACGGCGATCAAACGGCGGGTACCGAACTCCCCAGTGTGCACATTTCGGCCATAGTCCAGGCTGCCGGTGTCGGTGGAATAGACGACATATCGGCCGCCGGAGCGGGCGGCATATTCGTATTGCGCTTCGGTGGGCAGGTCCACGGGCAGGCCGCTCATCTCGCCCAGCCACAGGCAGTAATCTTTGCCGTCCTGCCAATGAGCACGCGCCGGGAAGTCCGGCTTGAACTGCCTTGCTTCGCGGACACGGTAGGGCTCGGTCAAACCACGCGCCCTCTCTTCTTCGAGGAGCTCCATGTCGCCGAGAGGCTTACCATTCATCAGACGATAGCGATCATCCTCGCCAACGGTGGTGTGGTACTTGGCCATGTAGAAGCTGTCGACGCGGACCTTGTGCAAGGGACGGGCATCGGCTTCGGGCACCAGCGGCAACAACGCGTCGAGCTCCTGCCCGCATGGCCATTCGCACATGTTGGTGGGGTCGTATTCGCTCGCCCAGCCGAAATCGCCCATCTCGAAGGTGCCGCCTTCGATAAAGACCATATTGTCGATGGCGGTGACGACCTGCTTGAGCAAGGCCAGGCGCTCTTGGGCAGGATGCTGGTGGTAGCGCTGTTCGATGCGCTTGGCGATGGCGGCGACGTGAGTCGCGGACAGGCTTTGGCTGTCGACTGGTGGGGCGTGACAGGCGCTCAGGGCGAACAGCCCTGCCACGGGCAATAGAAGACGGTGCATCGCGAGCTTCATTTTTTCAATGGCTCGGCTTGCTGGATGGAACAGCGATAGCTGATTCCGGCGTAGTAGTCTTTCAATGTTGGCGTCTCAGGAAAGCGGAACGTGGTCATGGCTGAGAACTGAGTGGTTTCGTAATAGATGCCACCCCGCATGACTTTCTCTGTGCCGCTTTCCGGGCCGCGCGGATTGTCGACCGGCGAGTGTTGGTAGTACTGGGGGTCGTACCAGTCGTTCATCCATGATCTGGCGTTCTCGCCCATTTCGTAGAGGCCAATCGGGTTCGGGGGGAATGAAGCGACGGCGACCAAACGGAACGTGCCGAACTCCGTGCTGTGCACATTTCGGCCATAGTCCAGGCTGCCGGTGTCGGTGGGATAGACGACATAGCGGCCGCCGGAGCGGGCGGCATACTCGTATTGCGCTTCGGTGGGCAGGTCCACGGGCAGCCCGCTCATCTCGCCCAGCCACAGGCAGTAGTCCTTGCCGTCCTGCCATTGGCTGCGCGCAGGGAGGTCCGGCTTGAATTGCCTTGCCTGGCGGACACGGTAGGGCTCGCTCAAACCACTCGCCCTCTCTTCTTCCGTGAGTTCCGAGCGGTACAGGGGCTTGCCGTTCATCAGTCGATAGCGATCATCCTCGCCGATGGTGGTGTGGTACTTGGCCATGTAGAAACTGTCGAGGCGGACCTTGTGCAGGGGCCGGGCATCGGCTTCGGGCACCAGCGGCAACAACGCGTCGAGATCCTGCCCGCATGGCCATTCGCACATGTTGGTGGGGTCGTACTCGCTCACCCAGCCAAAATCGCCCATCTCGAAGGTGCCGCCTTCGATAAAGACCATGTTGTCGATGGCGGTGACGACCTGCTTGAGCAAGGCCAGGCGCTCTTGGGCAGGATGCTGGTGGTAGCGCTGTTCGATGCGCTTGGCGATGGCGGCGACGTGAGTCGCGGACAGGCTTTGGCTGTCGACTGGTGGGGCGTGACAGGCGCTCAGGGCGAACAGCCCTGCCGCGGGCAATAGAAGACGGTGCATCGCGAGCTTCATTTTTTCAATGGCTCGGCTTGCTGGATGGAACAGCGATAGCTGATTCCGGCGTAGTAGTCTTTCAATGTTGGCGTCGCAGGAAAGCGGAACGTGGTCATAGCTGAGAACTGAGGGGTTTCGTAGTAGATGCCACCCCGCATGACTTTCTCTGTGCCGCTTTCCGGGCCGCGCGGATTGTCGACCGGCGAGTGCTGGTAGTACTGGGGGTCGTACCAGTCGTTCACCCATGATCTGGCGTTCTCACCCATTTCGTAGAGGCCAATCGGGTTCGCCGGGAATGAACCGACGGCGATCAAACGGTGGGTACCGAACTCCCCGCTGTGCACATTTCGGCCATAGTCCAGGCTGCCGGTGTCGGTGGGATAGACGACATAGCGGCCGCCGGAGCGGGCGGCATACTCGTACTGCGCTTCGGTGGGCAGGTCCACGGGCAGGCCGCTCATCTCGCCCAGCCACAGGCAGTAGTCCTTGCCGTCCTGCCATTGGCTGCGCGCCGGAAAATCAGGTTTGAACTGGCGGGCCTCGCTGATGCGATACGGGATGGTCAAGCCGAGGGCTCTCTCCTCGTCAGTGAGTTCCGAACGGTACAGGGGCTTGCCGTTCATCAGTCGATAGTGATCATCCTCGCCGATGGTGGTGTGGTACTTGGCCATGTAGAAGCTGTCGAGACGGACCTTGTGCAAAGGACGGGCATCGGCTTCGGGCACCAGCGGCAACAACGCGTCGAGATCCTGCCCGCATGGCCATTCGCACATGTTGGTGGGGTCGTATTCGCTCGCCCAGCCAAAATCGCCCATCTCGAAGGTGCCGCCTTCGATAAAGACCATGTTGTCGATGGCGGTGACGACCTGCTTGAGCAAGGCCAGGCGCTCTTGGGCAGGATGCTGGTGGTAGCGCTGTTCGATGCGCTTGGCGATGGCGGCGACGTGAGTCGCGGACAGGCTTTGGCTGTCGATCGGGGGGGCGTGACAGGCGCTCAGGGCGAACGCCCCTGCCACGGGCAATAGAAGACGGTGCATCGATAAAATTTCCTAAGTTCAGGCTTTCATGCTTGAGCCACGGCGATGAAGTTCTTTGTTGTGCGCCGTCACCAGCACTTGATGTTTGTTATGAGGAAGGACGGGATTCCAGGGCGACATCGCCAACTGGGTGTTGACCGGGGCTTGACCGGGGGAAGCAGCCAGCGCATCAAGGAACCGCGAAAACTCCCTTGTCTGCTGATCATTCAGGAAGCTTCTGATGTGTTTGAGTCCATCCTCGGCCGATTCGCGCGTTCCGCTTTCGTTCACACGCTCCAGCGTCAAGTAGAAGTGCCGCCAAGTCCGCACGGCGCGCAGCAACTTGATGATTGCTCGTTCGCGGTCCTCGCTGTAGGTCAGCACATAGTCGACTCCCAACGTGTAGATTGCCGGCCCCATGACCTCGGGCGGGAGTTCATTGAGTGCAACACTTTGACCATGAACTTCCAGCGGTTTGCCTTCGAGAATGCGCTTGGCGAGTCCCTGGGCTGCGCCGATACGATTATTGCGTTCATCCCACCATTCTTCGATCGACCGTAGCCCTCCCTTGAGTATCGATTCGATGGTGGCGCCGGGGGTGCTCAACGTCTTCATCACGACTTGAGCGAACAACGTAAAGGCTTTGTTATCAATGCTCAGAAGGTGCCGATAATCGACGCTGCTTAGGTTGCGGTAAACCACCATGATGAGGTTGCCGATGTGTTCCAGGTTGACCATGGTCGCGAAGCCGCCTGCTGCGCCAGGCCCGAGCACCACCTGCGCCTTGACGTGGAAATACAGCCGAAGGCCGGTCATCACGATTTTGAAGTCCAGCTCCGCGCCTGCGCCGAAGGCGACGTTGCCTTCGCCCTTTACCTCAAGCAACGCCTGCCAGGTGGCGTCGGGGTGATGCTGGTTTTCTGGGGTCATCCATTCAAATGCACCCATCAATGAACCGCCCGCTTGTGCGCCGGCGAAGGCGCTTCCCTGCAGTCTGACCGCACCGCCGCGGCTGCTGAGCTCAGGCGATGTCAGCAGGGCGCTGCCACCCGCGGGGCTGCTTTTCCACTTGACGCCCGCGGTTGCGGACCCCGAGGCCACTGCCCCGACAAAGCAGCTCAGCTCCAGCGCGCCCTTGATGCGGAAGGCGCCGAAGCGGTGGTAAATCATTTGACGGTCGGCATTGCGATAGGCAAAGAAGCAATCGTATCCGCCTTGGCTGGGAAGGTATCGCTCCAGGCTGATCTTGCCCTCGGCAAGCGAAAAGCTTGCCTGCGCCTTCATGCCAACGGATATCTCCCCGTTCTTGGGGTCAAAGCCCGTGAACCCCACGCTGGCCTGCGCGGCAAATCGCAGCAAATGCGCTTCTGCGTTGGCAGCGTAAGGGGCGCTGTCGTGCTTGTTCGAGCTCAAGTTGATCGCTTCCAAGTGCAACGCATTGAGCGCGCAGTCGTCCTTGGCAGTCCATGTCACAAGCTTGGCTTCCAGGTTGCCAAGCGGTTTGGCGCTGTCTTCGTTTAGCCCGCGGGCCACCCGTTCGCGGATTCGGGTGATCAGCTGCTTGCCGCGAATCCGCAAGTCGTCGTCGTTTAGCGGGGATTTTGCATTAAGCATGCTGACATCCACGCGGAAGTGCTCGCGAAGCACGGCGAGGTAGCGCTGCGGGATGTAGTAGTGCTTGTCGGGACGGCTGACGACGATGATTTCGACAATGCCGTTTCTGTCGGCGGCGACGGTGACTTGACGTTGCCGCTGCTCTCGGCCACCTTCCGAAACCGATGGCATGGTGGCGCTGGCGGTGGTTTCGGTGTCTTTGGCGGCGGCAGGCAGTTGTTTTTCGAGGTCGGCGATGATGCCATCGATGGCTGTCGGCATGTGCTGACCAATCTTGCAGGTGAGTTCCCGGTTCCACCAATTGCACATATCGGCAAATTCTTTGCGCTGTTCGCGCAGCTGAGACAGGCGCCCTCGGATGTCTTCGGCGGATTCGATTCTTTCCAGCTCGGCTGTTGGCGTGATGTCGTCGAGTGCCATCAAGCCCGCGGCTTCGGCTTGCCTGGCCCAACGCAGCTTGCGGCAGCCCTGGCAGGGACAGGTGTCTACGCTTGCCTTTCCGCTGGAGGCGGCGCAAGGAGTCGGCTTGACGGCGTCGGCGGTTATTTCCCGGAACCGCTTCATGAGCGCATCGACCGTTTCGATTTGCTTGCGAAGCGCAGCCTGCTGTTTTTCCGTCAGCACGTAGTAGATGTTGCCTTCGCCCGTGATGTGGACGATGTCGGCCATGGGTTCCGAACACCGCGGTGCGCATTCGGCCTTGCTGTCGAGATCGCTGTCGGCATGTTTGGGGGGAGGGAGCGTCGCGGCGCTTGTCATGAGGCCTTTCCTTCTTCAAAGAGGTCTTCCAGCAAGGAGAGGCGCTCCGACTGCAGGCGGGTAGCGTCGCGCAGCAGGGACTCGACGTGCGGATGGCGACGATGGAAGTCCTGGCCATGGACCAAGGCAAGGCGAAACCAGCGTTCCAGCCTTGCGAGCTGCGTGATGCCATAACAGGCGGCATCCGTTAGTGTCCGGTAGCTCCATCGATGATCCGCATCACTGTCTCCGCGCGGAAAGCATTGCTCGTAGTCCAGCGTCAGCGCGGCGGCGGTATCCCAACGGCGTTCATCATCCAGGCGGGCCAACAGCGCCTTGTCGAAGACGGGACGTGTCCATTCTTCCTCGGCATCGAGTGGGTCAGACGCCCAATGGTTCCAGCGCCCCATGTCGTGCCACGACAACGCCTGCCACGGACCGGCCAGGGCTTGGCGTTGTACCGGCGTCAGCACCGTCAGCAAGGCGCGAGTCCAGCGCGGGTCAAACCAGCGCAGCTGCATGGGCCTTTCACCTTCTCCCGTGACGCTGAGCCATGTTCGGCAGTGATTGCAGAGTTGCTCCCAGGTTGCGCCGTCCTTGGGGAACAAGGTGATGCCCATCGGTTCGTGTTCCATGCGGCTGAGGATGTCGCCGATGACACGGCTGCCGCGCCATGTCTGGACCAGATGTGGTCCCACGTTGCTCAAAGGTTGAAGCGGGGTGCCCAGAAAGAGCGGCTCGACCGCCCACCCCTCGGCATCGCGTTCCGCATAAAGGGATGCGAGCAAGTTGTCGTCAATTGCGGCATCCAGAAGCACACAATGGCGATCCAGGTCCGGCGGCAACGGAATTTCCGCCTGCTGGATCAACCCGGGTAACCGGTCAGTGGCGTAGGTGAATTTTGCAGCGTCCATCAGCATCGAACTCGCAGGTTGGGGAAACAAGCAGTGCGCCTTCCTGCGCGGCGCGCAGGTACTCATGCGGTGCTAGCGTCAAGGGTTCGGAGTCCCATGAAGTCAGCGGACGCGGCGCGGCGCCTAACCGGATGGGCACGCTGCTGTGGATTCCACTTGGGTCCAGGCGAATTGCCTGCCCCCCGGCCTGAAGGGTGAGACTGATGCCGCCATCAAGGACGAGTTCGTCGCCCGCGTTAAGTTGCATGCGTCTGCCGGCACGGATGAGATAACTGCCGCCTATGCTCGTGGTTTGGTCCCCCCCGACATGCAGGACGTCGTCGGCTTGAGCATTTACCGTGCGTTTCCCCTGCACCAATAGCGTCGAGGTTGCCTGCACCTGGGTCGTGTCGGTGCCGGCGACGCTCAGGGCGCGGTTGCCGGCGATATGGATGGTCTCGTCGTTTTCGACGCGCTCCACGCGGTCATGCCCGATGAAGGTAGTTTCGTCGTTGTTGACGTGGTTGTTCTGATCCTTTTGGGCATGGAAGTAGATTTCTTCCAGCCCGGCCTCGTCCTCGAAGCGCATCTCGTTAAAGCCCTGGCCCTTGTGGGTCTGGCTTTTGATCGTCATCCGGGTCTTGTGCCGGGGCAGCTCGTAGGGCGGTGGCTGCGTGGCCATGTAGGTGCGGCCAATGATGATGGGTTGGTCGGGATCGCCATTCATGAAGTTGACCAACACCTCCTGTCCGATGCGCGGGATGGCCATGTGCCCCCATGCCGCGCCAGCCCAGTTCTGCGCCGCACGTACCCAGCAGGAGCTTTGGCCGTCAAAGTTGCCCAGGCGGTCCCAGGGGAATTGAATCTTCACCCGGCCCCATTCATCACAGTAAATCTCTTCGCCGGGCGGGCCGACGACGGTGGCCGGCTGACTGCCGTCAATGCGCGGCTTGGGTAGCGGCTCGGCGCGCCATTCGGTGCAGTCGGTGACCAGTTCGGCAGCATAGCTGTATCGGGTGCCCTGCTCGGAATCCGCGCCGTCCTCGGCCTGGCTGGTGTGCTGAATGCCGTGGTGCTGGATGCGCACCGGGCGCCAGGCGCTGTTCCACTCATCTCGAGGGTGGCCTGCCAGCTCGAAGGAGATGCCGGGTAGCAGCCGTGGGTCGTCGCCTTCGACCCGGGCGATGCGCGCGTCACGGCGGTGGCCGCGCAAGCGGTTCTCGGTGAAGGGTTTGCCGGCCTCGTTTCTCTTGTAGCGGCCGGGGTAGTCGTACCGCTCGTAAGGCCGACGAGCGTCCTGCGCAAGGTCACGGCCGCGCAGGCTGTGTTGCTGGTCGTAGCCGGGGTTGGTGAACACGTAGTCGCGCTGGGTTTGTTGCGCGGTGCGTACGTTCTCGACGTAGCGAAAGCGGCGCAGCGCTGGGGCGGCCGCGTCGCCGCCGGCGTTGGGGTTGTACAGCACCGGGGCGTCGCCGATGCTGCCCTGGACGGCCAGCCGGTCGCTGTGAATCAGCCGGTGGCCATCGGCGTTATGCAGGAAGGTGTAGTAGAAACCTTCCTCGCGTGCAATGCGCTCCAGGAATTGGTAGTCGGTGTCGCCAGCCTGCACGCAGTACTCGCGGGGCAGGTGCTGATTGGTGACGATCAAGCCATGGTTGAGAATGCCATGGCGCTTGAGCGCACCCTCGATGATCTCCGGGACGCTCTGGGTTTGGAAGACGCGCCAATCCGAGGACAGTTTGAGCCGTGCCAGTTCGGGCTCGATGACGGCACGGTAGCGGGTGCGGCGGAAACCAGTCTCGCCCTGTTCCAGCGCGCTGACCAGGCCGTGGACGTGGCGCACCGGCTGTTCGCCGTGCCACAGTGTGAACAGCGCGGGCCGGTCCAGCACTTGGCCGAAGTCGACCGCGGGATCGGAGCTGGCCAGGTCCAGTTCAAGGCGGAAGGTCTCGGACAGCGCTTCGTCCAGGGTAAATTCGATGACGTCGAATTCCATCCCGTCGACCACGCGGAAGGTGAAGCGCAAGTCACTCTGGTGGGCCATCCTTGTCTTCCATGGGAGTCAATCAAGTGTGAAACGTCACTTGTATTGCCAGGGACCATGCAAGGAAATCAGAGGATATCTAAACTGCGCTCAAATGCGGGGGCTTTGGATTCGGCCGTGCCTGGAGCTCCCGGCCTCCCACGTAGAGGTCGGAGGCTGACATCGGTTCGTTTTTTTATTCCCACACCGAGGCACGCCAGGCGCGACGCTTCCCCAAGGTTCGAAGTAATGGGGAAGTGCCGAGTGCGAGGGGGCCATGTACGGCACTAGACGCCTACTATTCTTCGGCGCAGGAAGGCGGCATTTGGCTAAAGCTCGGCCGCGGGGTCTTTAAGAGGGCAGCAGCGGCTTACAGCCGCGCGTAGGCCGCTTCCAGTTCGCGATGCAGGACGTCGGCAAAGTCCGCGCTGGCCGGATCCTGCTGGGACAGCAGGCGCGCGAGCACGACGTTGTCTTCCTCGCCGTTCCAGATCTTGATGTAGGTGCCTTCCTTGTAGCCGTGCTGCTGGCGGAAGATGTTCAGCACGTTCTTGGACACGTACTGCGTATAGGCGTCGTTCCAGGTCATGTCGCACGCGGTCATGGTCTGCTCCAGGACCTTGAAGCTGGCGCGGCCGCATACCGCCAGGCCGCCGATCAGCTCAAGCAATTCCGGCACGTTCAGGGCGGCGAGGTCATGGGACTTGCCGTCCAGCGTGACGGTGGCGGGCGAGGCCAGGTCAGCGACCAGCGCGCGCGCGGCGGCCTCGACGTCGCCCGCCGATTGAACGATCGTGTCCGACAGGTAAAAGTGCAGGATGTCGACCAGTTCCATCTGGACCTGGGGCAGGTCGATGGTTTGCTTCTTCCACCACTTCCAGCCGTAGTGTTCCAGCGCTTCGGCCGACTCGACGAAGGCGGCGCGCAGGAAGCGGGCGCCGCCATTGACCCAGTCCGGATTGATCATGCTGTTCAGGTGGCCTTGCAGCTTCAGCATCGTGGCCGCCTGGGCCTGGTTCAATCCGACTACGTTGTTCACTTTCACTCCGGGGATGGGGCTGATTCAATGGCCGGAAATGTTAGCACCAACGCCCGCCGGCCACGCGCCGGCGCGTCAGGCGCCGTCCTTGCGATACGAGGAAGGCGTCAGGGGCGGCAACTTGTTCAGGGGCGTCTTGCGGGGATTGCGGGCGCCGCGGGCCGCCTTGAACAGCATGAAGGCAAAGAACGCCAGGAATATCGCTGGCATCAACTCGTCCAGTTCGAACCGGGGGCTTTGCAGCGCACGGAAGGCGATGTTGGCGGCCGCCCAGCCCGCCATGATGCCGGTCACGGTCAACACGACGCCGAGCTTGCGCCGTCCCGCCTGCCGGGCGAGGGTGATGTTGGCTTCGTCGGGCTGGCCCGGCGCCGTCGCCAAAGGCGCTTGGGACGCAGAGCGCGACCGCGGGGCGGACGAAGCCGTATTGCCCCACGGGGCTTCCGACAGCGAACCCGGGGTGGGAGAGGGCGGCGCCGCCACGGGGATGGGCACAGTCACCGGGGACGTCTGCCTGCGGGCGTCGCGCCGGCTTGCGATGCGGCCGGGCGAGGCGCCGCCGGCGCTGGTCAACTCTTCGATATAGCGCGCGAAATCGCCGTTCTTGGGCTCGGCATCGATGGCCATGACGCTCTCCGGATCAATTGCCTCGCCGCACGCGCACCGGTTGGCGGCGCTTGCGCACCATGGCGAGGAGAAGCCCGCATCCTAGCAAAACCGACAGCCCCGCGCCGATCATCATGGCGATCTGCTGGGCGTTTTCCGCCGTGCCCAGGCTGCGCGCGGTGATGTAGCCGGGCGCCAGCATCAGCGGCATCCACAGCACGGCCGACAGCACGTTGGCCATCTGGAAGCGGCTGTGCGCCATGCCCATCACGCCCGCCACGGTGGGAATCGTGGAGCGGATGGGGCCCAGGAACCGGCCGATCAGCACGGACGCAAAGCCGTACCGGTAGAAGAACAGCCGCGCCCGGGCCACGCCGGTGCGCTGCTGCTTGAGCGGCCAGCGCCGCAGCACGCTCGGGCCCGCCCAGCGCCCCAAGTAGTACGACAGCGCGTCGCCCACGATGGCGCCCGCGATGCCCCAGGCGATCACGCCCCAGGGCGCGAGCGTGCCGGAGCCGATGAGGCCGCCCGTGAGCAGCAGCAGCGCGGTGGCGGGAATGAACAGCCCCAGGAGCACCATGGACTCGCCCATCGTGAGGAGGAATGTGATCGGTCCGGCCCACGCCTGGTTGGCCTCGATGAACTGGCCGATCTGAGTGATGTATTCATCCATGAATGCAAAGTTGAAAATTAGCTGAACGCAATCGGGTATGTTAACGCCTGCAGGGCCAGCCGTATCGCGGGTAGGCTTTTTGGTGGAACGCTCGACGATGGAGAAACATGGATTCAGTTACACAAGCGGTGCTGGGCGCCGGCATCCAGGGCGCCATGCTGGGGCGCGTGCAGGGCAGACGCGCCCTTGTCTATGGCGCGGCGCTGGCCACCCTGCCGGATCTGGACGTCCTGATGCGCTATCCGGATCCGGTGTCGCTCATGACGTATCACCGGGGCTTTTCGCATTCCGTGTTCGTGCTGACGGGCCTTGCGATGTTGCTGGCGTGGCTGATACGCAGGTTCTGGCCCACTGCGCCCTATAGCGGGCGGCGGCTCTTTCTGACGATATGGCTGGTGCTGATCACGCATCCCATCCTGGATGCCTTCACGGTATACGGCACCCAATTGTTCTGGCCGCTGGCGCTGACGCCGGAGAGCTGGTCGTCCGTCTTCATCATTGACCCGGTGTACACCGTGCCGCTGCTCATAGGCGTCGTGTTTGCGATCATCTCCGGCATCACCCGCACCGCTCGGCGCGTGCTGGTGGGGGCGCTGGTGTTCAGCACCGCTTATCTGGGCTTCGGGCTGGCAGGCAGGATGGCGGCCGAGCAGCGCGTGCACGAGGTGATGCAGGCGCAGGGCATTGCAGTCACACAGGTGCGGGCCATCCCCATGCCCTTCAATACGCTGGTGTGGCGCGTAATCGCCAAAAGTGGCGATGGCAGCTATTACGAATCGGTCAGCAGCCTCTTTGATCGCCATCCCCCGGAATGGGTGCGGCTGCCGCTCAACCTGGAGGCGGGCCGCGTCCTGGCCGGTGTGCCGCTGCATGAGCGCTTGCGCTGGTTCACGGACGACTGGCTACGCTACGACGTCATCGACGATGCGCTGGTGGTGTCGGATCTGCGCATGGGCATGGCAGGGCATTACACGTTCCGCTTCAAGATGGCCGAGCGTGCGACGGACGGCGCATGGAACGCCATCACACCGTCGGTCTGGCCCACCAACCGCGGCGGCTGGGATGAAATGAAGCTGGTGCTCGGCCGCATCCTGGATGCGCACCCGCCCTTGCCGTTGGCGCAATGGTCCGAGTTGGCCACGAAGTAAGACCCGCCGGATACTCGTCCGCACTTTGAAGGCCTCCGTGAACGCGGGGGCCTTTTTCTTTCCGGGGCCGTATTGACCTGTTTCCATCGCTTGCATTATTCTTGTTCTCTAATAAGGAACTTAGGTTCCGTTTTATGGAACAAGTATGAGTATTCTTGACGGCGTCCAGCGCGTGCTCTCGCTCTATGCGGAAGGCGCGGCCGAATTGAGCTTCACGGAGGTCGCGGCGCGGCTGTCCATGCCCAAAAGCACGGCGTCGCGCCTGTTGAACCAGATGCAGAACTACGGCCTGCTCGACCAGGACGCGGGCACGCGCCGCTACCGCCCCGGCGCGCTGCTGGCGCAGGCGGTGCGCGCCGGCATGGCCGCCACGCCGCTGGACGAAGCCTGCCGCGGCGTGCTGGCCCGCTTGTCCGACGACAGCGGGTTGACCGCCTATCTCTCCACGCTCAACCAGCGTGAAACCGTCGTGCTGCAACGCTTGAATGGCTCGCACCCCGTGCAGGTGCTGTCGCCGCCCGGCTCGCGCCGTGCCGCGTCCGGCACCGCGATGGGGCGCGCGCTGCTGTCGCGCCTGACCGATGCCGAATTCGAGGCGCTGTATGGCGCCGACCCCGCCCAGCCGCTGCCCGTCGAAGGGCGCGACTGCCCGGCCACCGTGGGCGACCTGGCACGCCTGGTGGCGCAGACGCGCGCCGACCATTGCGGGGTCGCCATCGACCAGGCGATGCCCGGCATCGGCGCCGTGGCCGCCGCCGTGCGCGACCCGGCCACCGGCGAGTTGCGCGGGCTATGCCTGTCGTTCGTCTCCTTCCAGGCCGACGCGGCGCGCGTGGCCGTGCTGCGCGAATCGGTTCTGCAGCAGGTGGGCGCGCTGGGCCGCGAGTTGAACGATCCCTACTGGCTGAACTGACCGCCTGAATTCACGGCGCTGGCCGCAATGCGCCGCGCCCAGAACCCTTACCCCTTCGGACTCTGACTTCCATGAACCTTCTGCTCCTCAGCAATTCCAGCAGCGACGCCGGCTATCTGGTGCACGCCATGCCGGACATCCGCGAACTGATTGAATCCCTGCCGCAAGGCGCGCCGGCCGTGTTCGTGCCGTACGCCGGGGTCACGCGCAACTGGGACGATTACACGGCGCTGGTCTCGTCCGCGCTGGCCGACACGGGGCTGGCCATCCAGGGCCTGCATACGGCCGAAGATCCCGTTGCCGCGCTGGAGGCCGCGTCGGTCATCATCGTCGGCGGCGGCAACACGTTCAATCTGCTGGGCCAGCTGCGCCGCCAGGGCCTGCTCGAGGTCGTGACGCGCCGTGTGCGCGCGGGTGCGGCCTATCTGGGCTGGAGCGCGGGCTCCAACCTGACGTGTCCCACCATCTGCACGACGAACGACATGCCCATCACCGACCCGCAAGGCTTTGATGCATTGGGCCTGTTGTCCTTCCAGATCAATCCGCATTACACCAACGCGCACCCTCCGGGCCACCGCGGCGAAACGCGCGCCCAGCGTCTGGCCGAGTTCTGCACGCTGAATCCGGCCATGCCGGTGCTCGGCCTGCCCGAAGGCGCCGGTCTGCGCGTGCGCGGCCACAAGATCGCGCTGGTCGGTCCGCACGATGCGCCGCTCTTCCTGGGGCGCGAAGAACCGCGCATGTTCCGTCCCGGCCCCGTGGAAATCCCGGCATGAAGCAGGTCATCGACGTTATCGAATTGCTGTCGTCCGCGCACGTCACGGGCGAGTCCGTGGCGCAGGTGCTGCGCGACGCCGGCCATTGCGAAGTGCAGGTCACGCACCTGGAGCGTGACGGTCTTGCCACCGACTTCCTGTCCATCGTGATTCCCGGCGCGGATGCCTCGGCCCCGCAATTGGGCATCGTGGGCCGCTTGGGCGGCATCGGCGCGCGCCCAGCGGTGACGGGCCTGGTGTCCGACAGCGACGGCGCCGTCGTCGCAATCGCCGCCGCGCTCAAGCTGATGGCGATGGCGCAGCAGGGCGACGTACTGCCCGGCACGGTCCGCATCCGCACGCACATCTGCCCGCGCGCCGGCACGCGGCCGCATCATCCGGTGCCGATGATGCGCTCGCCGTTCCCCATGCGCGAAATGATGTCGCACGAGGTGGATCCGCGCATGGACGCGATCCTGTCGGTGGACACCACGCGCGGCAACCGCCTGGTCAACAAGCGCGGCGTGGCGCTGACCCCGGTGGCCAAGCAGGGCTACCTGCTGCGCATCCCCGAAACCATGCTCGACGTCATGGGCTGGGTCAGCGGTGAGCTGCCGGTCACGCTGCCGTTGACCACCCAGGACATCACGCCCTACGAAAACGGCTTGTGGCACGTCAATTCGCTGATGCAGCCGGCTATCGCCACGGACGCGCCGGTCGTCGGCGTGGCGTTGACCGCGCAGACCACCGTGCCCGGTTGCGCCACCGGCGTCACCAACGCCGTGGACGCGGACGTCGCCATGCGCTTCTGCATCGAGATCGCCAAGTTGTACGGCCAGCGCGCCATGACTTTCTTCGACGATGCCGAGTGGCACGCGCTGCAGGCCCGTTACGGCTCGATGGCGCACTTGCAGACCGTGGGCCGCGAAGACGGAGCCGCGCAATGAGCGCCCGCACACCGCGCCGCGTCGCGTTCTTCACGATCGGTCAATCGCCGCGCAGCGACGTTGTGCCCGAGATGGCGCGCGTGCTGGGCGCCCACGTGCGCATCGACGAGTTCGGCGCGCTGGACGGCCTGGACGCTGCGGGGCTGGCCGCGCTGGCGCCGCGGCCCCGCGAATACCGCTTTGCCACGCGCCTGCGAGACGGTTCTCAGATCGAACTGGACGCCGCGGCTGCCGAGGCCCGGCTGGCGCACGTGATGCGAGAGGCCGACGGGCAGGGGTACGACGTGCTGGTGCCGCTGTGCACCGGCACGGCCATCGCGCCCATGTGCACGCTGGTGGTGGAGCCGCAGCAGGTCGTGGACCACCTTGTTGCTGGCCTTGCGCAGCACTGCCGCAAGGTCGGGCTGGTCGTTCCGCTTGAGGCCCAGGTCGACGCTTTTCACATGGCCGTGCCGCTGGAATGCGAAACGCAGGTTGTGCACGCCTCGCCCTACGAGGCCGACGCGCAGCAGGCCGCCCGCAACTTCGAGGCGGCCGGGCGCGAACTGGCGTCCTGCGACCTGATCGTCATGCACTGCGTGGGCTACGCGCAGCGCATGCGCGATGCCGTGGCGCAGGCGTCGGGGCGCCCCGTGCTGCTGTCCAACCGCCTGGTGGCCCAGGCCCTGGCACAAATACTGGAATAACGCCGCCGGACGCAATCCCGAAACTCTGGCCGCACGGACTCGCGCGGCCGCTTCGGGCGAGCGGCGAGAGGAGACGAAGCCGACTTCGTCAATCAACTGTTGGGAGTTTTTTTCATGATCAGCCGTACCCTGCACCGCGCCGCTGGCGCACTGTTCGCCGTTGCCGCGCTCTCGGCTGCCTCGGCCCATGCCGCCGACGCCTGGAAGCCCGCCAAGCCCGTGCGCCTGCTGGTGGGCTTTGCGCCGGGCGGTTCGGCCGACACGCTGGCCCGCCTGCTGGCCGAGCCGCTGTCGGCCCGCCTGGGCCAACCCGTCGTGGTCGAGAACCTGGCCGGCGCCGGCGGCAACATCATGGCGTACCGCCTGAGCCAGGCGCCCGCCGACGGCTACACCATCGGCATCGCCGCCGCCGGTTCCATGGCCATCACCCATGTCCTGAACCCCAAGGGCACGAACTACAAGCCCACCGACTTCACGCCCATCACACTCGCTGCCGTGCAGCCCAATGTGGTCATCGTCAACAAGGACGTGCCTGCCAATAACCTGGCCGAACTGAAGGAATACTTCCAGAAGACGCCGACGGCCACTTACGGCACCGCGGGCGTGGGCATCTCGAACCACCTGATCGCCGAGACCATGCTGTACAAGCTGGGCGTGAAAGTGCCGCACGCCGCCTACCGCGGCGCCGCGCCGGTCATCACCGACCTGCTCGGCGGCCACATCGCCATGACGATGGACAACATCTCGACCGCCGCGCCGCTGGCTTCGCAAGGCAAGGTCAAGGCGATTGCCGTCGCCTCGATCAAGCGCGCCGCCCAGTTGCCCAACGTGCCGACGCTGGACGAGCAAGGCCTGAAGGGCTTTGACATGCCGACGTGGCAAGGTGTCTTCGCGCCCGCCGGTCTGCCCGCGGACGTGCTGGCCGCTTATTACGCCGCGCTGCAGGACGTGCTGAAGCAACCGGCACTCGTCGAGAAGATGGCGGGCCTGGGTTCGGAGCCCGTCACCGGCATGACGCCCGAGAAGTTCAGCGCATTCCTGGACAATGACCGCAAGCAATGGGCGGACATCGTCAAGGCCGCGAACATCAGCCTGGAGCAGTAACGCGCGGGTGGCGGCTTCAGTCTCCATGGTCGCGAAAGTCGCCATAGAGCAAAACGCCGGACCCTTTCGGGACTGGCGTTTTTTTTGATGCGTGGCGCCGGATAAGCCGGCGCGCGTTAATGCAAGCCGGGGTATCCAAGATGCCCGGTCAGGCTGGCATGCGCGCCGCGATTTCGGCGATAAGCCGGCGTGCGGCGTCCAGCTTGTTGCCGGCAGGCAGCGGGTGGGTGCCTTGGGCATCGAACAGCACCAGCTCTGTGGTGTCGGCGTCCATTACCTTGTGCGCCAGATTGCCCACCAGCAGCGGAATGCCCTTGCGCGTGCGCTTGGCTTCAGCGTGCTCGGCCAGCTTTTCGGTTTCGGCGGCAAAGCCGACGCACCACGGGCCGTTCTCAAGCTTGGCCACTTCGGCCAGGATGTCCGGATTGGGTTCGAATTCCATCACCGGCGCGCCGCCGCCTTCGCTGGTTTTCTTGAGCTTTTGCGTGCTGACGTTTTTCACGCGCCAGTCGGCCACGGCGGCCACGGCAATGAAGATGTCCGCGTCGCCCACGCTGGCCATGACGGCGTCGTGCATCTGGCGGGCGGTCATGACAGGCAGGGCGGTCACGCCGCGAGGAATGGGCAGGAAGGTCGCGCCAGTGATCAGCGTGACGCGGGCACCGGCTTCGCGCGCGGCGCGCGCCAGCGCGTAGCCCGTCTTGCCGGATGACCGGTTGCTCAGCACGCGCACCGGATCCACGGGTTCGGACGTGGGGCCGGCGGTCAGCAGCACGTGGCGGCCGGCAAGCAGCTTGGGCTGAAAGAAGGCGATCAGGTCGGTCAGGAGCTCATGCGCTTCCAGCATCCGGCCATCGCCGGTCTCGCCGCAGGCCTGTTCGCCCGCTGCGGGTCCCAGCACCGTGACGCCGTCGCCGCGAAGGGTTTCGACGTTGCGCTGTGTGGCCGGGTTGGCCCACATCTCGCGATTCATGGCGGGCGCCACCAGCAGCGGACAGGCACGCGCCAGACACAGCGTGGACAGCAGGTCGTCGGCCAGTCCGTGCGCCACCTTTGCCATGAAGTCGGCGCTGGCGGGGGCGATCAGCACGGCGTCCGCGCCGCGCGTCAGGTCGATGTGCGCCATGTTGTTGGGCACCCGGGCGTCCCAGGCGTCCACAAACACGGGGCGGCCCGACAGCGCCTGCATGGTGACGGGCGTGATGAAGTGCGTGGCCGCCTCGGTCATCACCACGTCCACCGTGGCGCCTTGTTCGGTCAGGCGCCGCACCAGCTCGGCGATTTTGTAGCAGGCGATGCCCCCGGTCAGGCCGAGGACGATGCGTTTGCGGGCGAGATCGAGCATGAGGGCAGGGCGGCGGGTTCAGCGCCGTGTAATCGAGGAATTGAAAGGGATTTTATTCTGCATTGCCGCAACGCGCCGTTCGTCATGGATTAGAGGGGGCATCAATGCAGACGAAAACCGCTGGAAACGAAAGGGGGGCAACATGCCCCCCTTTTGTCATGCTTGCGGCTTGCGGGCGCGCAGCAGTTCGTCCAGCACCAGCAGCACCGCGCCGCAGGTGATGCCGACGTCGGCCAGGTTGAAGGCAGGGAACTGCCAGTCGTTCCAGTAGAAGAGCAGAAAGTCCACCACGTGGCCATACACCACGCGGTCGATGACGTTGCCGATGGCGCCGCCCAGGATCAGCGTCAGCGCCAGGCAAAAGCGCGGCTGGCCGTGCGTGCGGCGCAGCATCCAGACGATGACCACCGCCGCCACGCAACCAAGGCCGGTGAAGAGCCAGCGCTGCCAGCCTTCTTCGGAGGCCAGGAAGCTGAAGGCTGCCCCGCGGTTGAACACCAGCGTGAAGTCAAAGAAAGGCAGGATGTTGACGCGCTCGCCGTACTGGAAGGCCGTGTTGAAGTAGATCTTGGTCAACTGGTCCAGCACGATGATCAGCAAGGCCAGCGCCAGCCAGCCGCCCACGCGCGCCGGCGCGGCGCGGGCGGGGGCGGCGTCCGTCACCCCGTGTTCGGAGGGGCGGGTCATGTTCAAGCCTTGTCGCGGGCTTCGCCCGAGCCGAACAGGTTGGACACGCAGCGGCCGCAGATCTCGGGATGATCGGCGTCCTGGCCCACGTCAAGGCGCCAGTGCCAGCAGCGTTCGCACTTCTTGTGCGCCGACGGCGTGACCTCGATGCGGGTTTCGCCTTCGCCAGCGTGCACGGTGGCGCGCGAGACGATCAGCACGAAACGCAGGTCGTCGCCCAGGCTGGCCAGCAATTGCTGGTCTTCGCCGTTGGCGTACAGGTCGACCTCGGCTTGCAGCGACGAACCGATGTCGCCCGCCGTGCGCACTTCTTCCAGCTTGCGCTGGACCTCGGCGCGGATGGCGCGCAGGCGCGCCCACTTGGCGGTCAGCGTCTCGGCGTCGGCAAACGGCGGCAGCACGTGATAGACCTCGGTGAAGATCGTCGTGCGGGCCGCATCGGCCTGGTTCTTCAGGGCCGAGGCCGCCAGTTCCTTCCAGGCCTCTTCGGCCGTGAACGACAGGATGGGCGCCATCAGCTTGAGCAGCGTCTGCGTCACATCCAGCAGGGCCGTCTGCGCCGAGCGGCGCGCGCGGCTGTCCGGTGCGGACGTGTACAGGCGGTCCTTCAGGATGTCCAGATAGAACGCGCCCAGGTCTTCGGAGCAGAAGGTCTGCAGGCGCGAGACGGCCGGATGGAAATCGTAGCGCTCGTAGTTCGCCTGGACTTCCGCCTGCATCTGCGCCGTCATGGCGAGCGCGTAGCGGTCGATCTCGAAGAGCTCGCCGTAGGGCACCGATTGCGACACGGCGTCGAAGTCGGCCAGGTTGGCCAGCAGGAAGCGCAGCGTGTTGCGGATGCGGCGATAGCCTTCCACGACGCGCTTGAGGATTTCGTCCGAGATGGAGAGCTCGCCGGAATAATCGGTGGACGCGACCCACAGACGCAGGATTTCGGCGCCCAGGGAATCGGACACCTTCTGCGGGGCAATCACGTTGCCGACCGACTTGCTCATCTTGCGTCCCTGGCCGTCCACCACGAAGCCGTGCGTCAGCAGGGCCTTGTAGGGCGGCTGGCCGTAGAGCATGCAGCCGGTGAGCAGCGACGAATGGAACCAGCCGCGATGCTGGTCCGAGCCTTCCAGGTAGAGGTCGGCGGGCCAGCCGAGTTCGGCGCCGTGCGAGCCGGCGAATTCGCCGTCCTTGCCGCCCAGCACCGTGGCGTGCGTGCTGCCCGAATCGAACCACACGTCGAGCGTGTCGCGGTTCTTTTCGTACTGGTCGGCTTCGTCGCCCAGAAGCTCGCGGGGATCGAGCGCCTGCCAGGCCTCGATGCCGCCTTGTTCGACGCGCTGCGCCACCTGTTCAAGCAGCTCGGACGTGCGCGGATGCAGCTCGCCGGTTTCCTTGTGAACGAAGAACGCCATCGGCACGCCCCACTGGCGCTGACGCGACAGGGTCCAGTCCGGGCGGTTGGCGATCATGGCATGCAGGCGGGCGCGGCCCCAGGCAGGGTAGAACGCCGTGGCGTCGATGCCGGCCAGCGCCGTTTCGCGCAGGGTCGGGTTGCCGTCCTTGGGCGCGACGTCCATGCCGGCGAACCATTGGCTGGTCGCGCGGTAGATGATGGGCGTCTTGTGGCGCCAGCAGTGCATGTAGCTGTGCTTGTGCTTTTCAACGTGCATCAGCGCGCCGGCTTCCTTGAGGGCTTCGACGATCTTGGGATTCGCGTCCCAGATCGACAGGCCGCCAAAGAGCGCCAGGCTGTCGACGTACTTGCCGTCGCCCATGACCGGGCTGATGAAGTCGGTGTCCTTCATGCCGTGCTCTTTGCACGACATGAAGTCCTCGATACCGTAGGCAGGCGCCGAGTGCACCACGCCAGTGCCGGAGTCGGCCGTGACGTAGTCGCCCAGGTAGACGGGCGCCTTGCGGTCGTAGGCGGCGTTGAACTGCGCCAGCGGGTGGCGGAATTCAATGCCCGACAGCGCCTGGCCGGGCGCCGTGGCGATGACTTCGCCGTCGAGCGCCCAGGACTTCAGGCAGTCTTCGACGCGTTCCTTGGCGATGAGCAGCAGGGGGCCAAACTTGGGCGTGATTTCGGACGTGACCCGCACCAGCGCGTATTCGATTTCCGGATGCACGTTCAGCGCCTGGTTGGACGGGATGGTCCAGGGCGTGGTCGTCCAGATCACGATGGCGCCGTCTTCGACCGATTCCAGGCCGAAGGCCTTGGCCAGTTTGGCGGGTTCGGCAAACGGGAAGGCCACGTCGACAGCCGGGTCCACGCGATCGGCGTATTCCACCTCGGCTTCGGCAAGCGCCGAACCGCAGTCGAAACACCAGTTCACGGGCTTTAAGCCGCGGAACACATAGCCCTTGTCCAGGATACGGCCCAAGGCGCGAATCTCGTCGGCCTCGTTGCTGTAGTTCATCGTCATGTACGGACGATCCCATTCGCCCAGCACGCCCAGGCGCTTGAAGTCCTTGCGCTGGCGGTCGATCTGCTCGAGCGCGTAGGCCCGTGCCTTGGACTGCACTTCTGCCACGGGCAGGTGCTTGCCGTACTTCTTTTCGATCTGGATCTCGATGGGCATGCCGTGGCAGTCCCAGCCCGGCACGTAGTGCGCGTCGTAGCCGGCCATGTTGCGGCTCTTGACGATGATGTCCTTCAGGATCTTGTTGACCGCGTGGCCGATGTGAATGTCGCCGTTCGCATAGGGCGGGCCGTCATGCAGGACGAAGCGGGGCCGGCCGCGGCTGGCCGCACGGATCGCCTGGTAGACGTGGTTTTCCTCCCATTGCGCAATCCAGGCGGGCTCGCGCTTGGCGAGGTCGCCCCGCATGGGGAAGGGAGTATCGGGCAGGTTGAGGGTCTTTTTATAGTCCATGAACGGCAAAATAGGCGCGCGCGTTTCGCGCGTCTTCGGCGATGGCGGCAGTCAGGGAAGGGAGATCAGGAAATTTTTCTTCGTCCCGCAGCTTTTGCAGGAATTCGACGCGTACGAGTTTACCGTATGCGTTGACGGTCTCATCGAGCAAGTGTGACTCAAGCAGCACTCTGCCGCGGTCCTCGACCGTCGGCCGCACGCCCAGGCTTGCCACCGCAGGCAGCGCGCGGTCGGCCAATCCGTGAACCTGCACCACGTAGATGCCCGAACGCGCGGCGCATCTTTCGGCCACGCGCAGGTTCATCGTGGGATAGCCCAGGGTCCGGCCAAGCTTCTGGCCATGGATGACGTGGCCGCTGATATGGAAGGGGTGTCCCAGCAGATGACGGGCGCGCTCCAGGTCGCCCACCGCCAGCGCGGTGCGGACCTCGGAGCTGGAAATGCGGTGGCCTTGGCGGTCCGTGACATCGGCCAGCGTCTGGACCTCGAAACCATGCACCATGCCGGCCTCGCGCAGCAGATCGATGTCGCCGCTGCGCTTGTGCCCGAAACGGAAGTCCTCGCCCACCAGCAGCCATTTGGTCTGCAAGCCCTGCACCAGCAGGTGTTCGATGAAGGCATTGGCCGACATTTCGGCCAGCCGGGCATTGAATCGCTCGACCACGACCTGCGTGATGCCGTAGCGTGCCAGCGCGGCCAGCTTGTCGCGCAGCCCGGATATGCGGGTCGGCGCCAGCTCCGGACGCTGGTTCAGGGTGGCGAAATACTCCCGCGGGTGCGGTTCGAAGGTCATCACGGCCGGCGTAAGTCCGCGTTCGCGGGCCACCTGGCAGACGCGGGCAAGCATGGCCTGGTGGCCGCGATGGACGCCGTCGAAATTGCCGATCGTCAGCGCGCAAGGGGCGCGCCGGTCGGGCGGGGGCAGGGATCGGTAGATACGCAGCGATGGTTTCACGAGCGAGAGTTTACAATTTTGGATTACGGGTTTGTTCGTATCCCGCCAGCGTCCTCTCGCGCCGGCGCTTCCGCGCTGCGCGCGCGGGCCCTTTTCCGATTCCGGATCACGGGGGCGGACCCGCCCGATTTCCCTTGGAATTCTTCATCTTGCCGGAAATATCTTCTATCAAGCGCCGCCTCGTCATCCTGATCTCGGGACGGGGCAGCAACATGCAGGCGCTGGCCGAGGCCTGCCGCGACGAATCCTGGCCAGCGGAAATTGCCGCTGTCATCGCCAGCCGTCCCGACGCCGCCGGCCTCGAATGGGCCGCCGGGCAGGGTATCCCCACGGCCGCCCTGTATCACAAGGACTACGCCAGCCGCGAAGCCTTCGACACCGCGCTGGCTGCCGAAATCGACCGGTACGAGCCCGACTACGTCATCCTGGCCGGATTCATGCGGGTGCTCACGCCCGGTTTCGTGAATCACTACGCCGGCCGCCTGGTCAACATCCATCCTTCCTTGCTGCCCGCGTTTCCGGGGCTGCATACGCACGCCCAGGCCCTGGCGACGGGCGTGCGAGTGCATGGCTGCACCGTGCACTTCGTCACCCCGGTCCTGGACCACGGCCCCATCATTGCCCAGGGTTGCGTGCCGGTTCTGGCCGGCGACACCCCGGAGTTGCTGGCCGAGCGCGTGCTGGCCGTCGAACACCAGGCTTTTCCGGCTGCCGTTCGCTGGCTGGCCGAAGGCCGGGTTACCCTGACAAATGATCACCGCGTGGCCGTCCAGGGCGACCCCGTGCGCCTTTTTTCCTGGACGCCGGCCGTCTGAACGGCCTGAAAAGCATTTATCGGGCGCGAGCGCCTGCGCCCCACTGGACTACACCATGACCAAACCCCAATCCCCGCGTTCCCGGCTGGCCGGCTCCTTCGGCGCCGCCACGGAAGGCCGCGACGGCCGATCCTTCTTCTCCCGCCCCAAGGGCGACGCCCGCAAGCCGGCGCCCCGCGACCGGTCCGAATCCGGCGACCGCGCCCGTGACGATCGCGGTGGCGATCGCGGCGGCTACGGCCAGGAGCGCGGCGAAGCTCGCGGTGGCGACCGCAATTCGTACGGCCAGGATCGCCGCGAAGGCCAGGGCCGCCCGGATTCGCGCTCGTCCTTCGGCGGGCCGCGTGGCGAAGGCCGCGGCGGCGACCGCAATTCATACAGCCAGGATCGCCGCGAAGGCCAGGGCCGCCCGGATTCGCGCTCGTCCTTCGGCGGGCCGCGTGGCGAAGCCCGCGGTGGCGACCGCAATTCATACAGCCAGGATCGCCGCGAAGGCCAGGGCCGCCCGGATTCGCGCTCGTCCTTCGGCGGGCCGCGTGGCGAAGGCCGCGGCGGCGACCGCAATTCGTATGGCCAAGATTGGCGCGAAGGCCAGGGCCGCCCGGATTCCCGCGCGTCTTTCGGCGGCCCGCGCGGCGAAGGCCGCGGTGGCGACCGCAATTCGTACGGCCAGGACCGCCGCGAAGGTCAGGGCCGCCCGGATTCCCGCTCGTCCTTCGGCGGCCAGCACGGCGAAGCCCGTGGCGGTGACCGCAATTCGTATGGCCAGGACCGCCGCGAAGGTCAGGGCCGCCCGGATTCCCGCTCGTCCTTCGGCGGCCAGCACGGCGAAGCCCGTGGCGGTGACCGCCATTCATATGGCCAGGACCGCCGCGAAGGGCAAAGCCGCCCGGATTCCCGTTCCTTCGATTCCCGTGCCTCCAGCGGTCAACGTGGCGAACACCGCGGCGGCGATCACGCCCCGCAAAAGCCCCAATCCAACCGCCCGCGCCTCTCGCACGGCGCCATCCGCATCGACCAGGTGCAGCGCGTGCTGGGCGAGATCCTGCAATGGACCTATCCGGCCGACGCTGCGCTGTCGCACTGGCTGCGCCACCACCCGAACCTGGGCGCGCGCGACCGCTCCGAAGTCGCAGAGGCCGTTTATGACGTGCTGCGTCACCTTCGCCGCTACCGCCAGTACGCGGAAAGCGGCGTCGGCCCCGCTTCGCGCCGCCTGGCCATCCTGGGTCTGAATGCCACGGTGGGCGCAGAACCCCTGCAAGAGGGCATGGACGCGGCCGAAGCCGAATGGCTGCAGCGCGTGTCGCGCATCGACGTGGCAACCTTGCCCCGCGCCGTGCGCGGCAGCATTCCTGATTGGCTGGACGAGCGTCTGAGCGCCATGGAAAGCCCGGACACGCTGGTCGAGGCCTTGAACCGCCAGGCCAGCCTGGACCTGCGCGTGAACCCGCTCAAGACCGAGCGCGATGCCATGCTGGCCGAACTGCAGCAAAGCGCGGGCCGCTATGAGCCGACGGCGATGCCTTTTTCGCCGTGGGGCATCCGCATGCAAGGGCGGCCCGCCATCAACCGGTGGCCCCAATTCGAGAACGGCAGCATCGAAGTCCAGGACGAAGGCAGCCAGTTACTCGCGCTCCTGGTTGCTCCCCGGCGCGGTGAGATGATCATCGATTTCTGCGCGGGCGCAGGCGGCAAGACGCTGCTTCTAGGCGCGCTGATGCGTTCGACCGGCCGTCTGTACGCCTTTGATGTTTCGGCGGCCCGGCTGGCGCGCGCCAAGCCGCGTTTTGCGCGCAGCGGCCTGTCGAATGTCGTGCCGGTGGTGATCGACAATGAAAACGATGCGCGCGTGAAGCGCCTGGCAGGCAAGGCGCAACGCGTGCTGGTCGATGCGCCCTGCAGCGGCATCGGCACCCTGCGCCGCAATCCGGACCTGAAATGGCGTCAGCACCCCGAGGCGCTGGCTGAACTGGGTCAGCTTCAAGAGCGCATCCTGAACAGCGCGGCGCGCTGCGTTGCGCCCGGCGGGCGTCTGGTCTACGCCACATGCAGCCTGCTGGCCGAAGAAAACGAAGTCCAGGCTGACCGGTTCCTCGCCAGCCACCCGGATTTCGAACGCGTGGACGCCGCCGAAATCCTGGGCGCCCGGTGCGAGACCCTGAAGCTGGAAGGTCCTTACGTGCAGTTGCGCCCGGACGTGCACGGCACCGACGGGTTCTTTGCCGCCGTGTTCGAGCGCAAGAAGAAGGCAGCGGCTTCCGGTGCCGCTGAAGCTTCGGAAAGCGCCGAAGACGCCAAGGATGCGGAGTTTGCCGAGCCGGTGGCCGCCGAGGAAGCCGGCGCCGAAACCGCCTTGCAGGAAGAAGCCGGCGTCAAGGACCCGGTGTGACCCCTACCGTCGCGCTGTAGCGGCGGGTTCCGATCGTCTTGTTCTGGTACTTCACTTCCCAGGACAGGGTGTCGGAGCCCGGCCGGTCGGCCTGGTAGACCACCTGTGCCACCGGCACCGACTTGTAGGCGCAGCGCCCGGAATCGTTGGATTGTCCGCGCGTCTGCAGGATGCTGGCCTTGCCCAGCGTCGGCATCTGGGTGATCGCGACGCGCGGCGCCCGCAACGCCAGGCAGTCCGAACCACGAATCTCATAGTAAGAGGCCAGGACGGCAACGTCCCCGGACTTCAGCGTTTGCGCCTGGGCAGACGCCGAAAACCCCACGCCAAGCGCGGCGAGGGCGATGTAAAAACGGTGACGCATTAGATTCAGGGGCATTAGTGGGACAAAAGAGACAGTTTTGGGGCGTGACGGCGGGCAGTGTGCCCGGCTATCGTGGCCTCTTCAAGACGGCGGACTTGCCTGACTGGAACTTTAATCGCCAAATGTAGCCAAAACCCGGTGCCGTTGCGAAAGTCGCAGCTCTCCCTCCCGGGGGCGTGGACACCGGAATGGCGCCGTTGAAGGCTCTGCGTGCGCCCAAAGCGCCGCGAGCGCGGCTTTTTTGGTCAAAACCGCGGCTTAGTCCTTGATTTCTCTCAATAACTATTTTGAAACTAGATTGTCATCAGACGGCTAAGGTAAGCTAAACTTTCAGCCACTTCTCATGCGAGGCTCATAACAGCTTTATGGATTACATCCTCTCCTTCATTGCCGGCGGCCTGACCCAAGCGACTTGGTGGCAGATCGTCGTTTTCACTTTGGTCGTGACGCACATCACGATTGTTGCGGTCACGGTTTTTCTCCATCGCAGCCAAGCGCACCGCGGTCTGGATCTTCATCCGGCTGTCATGCACTTCTTCCGCTTCTGGCTCTGGATGACGACCGGCATGGTCACCAAGGAATGGGTGGCCATTCACCGCAAGCATCACGCCAAATGCGAAAAAGAAGGTGACCCGCACTCGCCCATGCTGTTCGGCATCTGGAAGGTGCTGTTCCGCGGCGCGGAGCTGTACCGCGAAGAGTCGAACAACAAGGAAACCATGGCCAAGTTCGGTCACGGCACGCCTGACGACTGGCTCGAGCGCAACGTCTACAGCAAGCACAGCCTGTGGGGCGTGCTGACCATGCTCGCCATCGACATCGCCCTGTTCGGCGCCATCGGCGTCACCGTCTGGGCTGTCCAGATGGCCTGGATCCCCTTCTGGGCCGCCGGCGTCGTCAACGGCATCGGCCACTTCTGGGGCTACCGCAACTACAACAGCCCGGACACCAGCACCAACGTGTTCCCTTGGGGCATCGTGATCGGCGGCGAAGAGCTGCACAACAACCACCATGCCCACGGCACGTCCGCCAAGTTCTCGGCCAAGTGGTATGAGTTCGACATCGGCTGGTGCTACATCAACATCCTGAAGTTCTTCGGCCTGGCCAAGATCAAGAAGGTTGCGCCCAAGCTCAAGCTGGACGACTCCCGCACGGGCATCGACCTGCGCACGCTGCAAGGCGTGATCACGCACCGCTACGAAGTCATGGCCCGCTATGCGGACGTGATCAAGAGCGCCGCCCGCGAAGAGCTGGCCAAGCTGAAGGCCTCGCGCCAGGAAGGCAACGCCGAGTGCGGCTACACCAAGCTGCACAGCGTGCGCCGTGCCATCCACCGCAACGAAGAAATCCTGCAGCCCGAGCAACTGGCTGCCGTGGACAAGGCCATTGCCCAGAACAAGTCGCTGTCGACGCTGGTTCAGATGCGCCGTGAACTCGGCCGCATCTGGGAAAGCTCCAGCGCCAGCAGCGAACAACTTCTTCATGACCTGCAGGCCTGGTGCCAGCGCGCCCAGCAAAGCGGCATCGCTGGGCTTGAGCAGTTCGCTCAACATCTGCGCCGCTACGCGGCATGATGCTAGAGAAGCTCAATCCTGAACAACGCGCCGCAGTAACGTTAGAACCGCAGCACGCCCTGGTCTTGGCCGGGGCGGGCAGCGGCAAGACCCGGGTGCTCACCACCCGCATGGCCTGGCTGATTCAAACCGGCCAGGCTTCGCCTTTTGGGCTTCTGGCGGTCACGTTCACCAACAAGGCAGCCCGCGAGATGCTGGCGCGCATGTCGGCCATCCTGCCGATCGATACGCGCGGCCTCTGGATCGGCACGTTCCACGGCCTTTGCAACCGCATGCTGCGCGCGCATCACCGCGACGCCGGCCTGCCGCAGAGCTTTCAGATCCTGGACGTCACGGACCAGCTTGCGGCCATCAAGCGCCTCATGAAGGCCAACGGCGTGGACGACGAAAAGTACCCGCCCCGCGATGTGCAGCGCTTCATCAACGGCGCCAAGGAAGAGGGCCTGCGCCCCGCCGACGTCGAAGCCTACGACGCGCACCGCCGCCGCCTGATCGAGATCTACCAGCTCTACGAAGCGCAGTGCCAACGCGAAGGCGTGGTCGACTTTGCCGAGCTGCTCCTGCGCGCCTATGAGCTGCTGTCGCGCAACGCGCCCGTGCGCGAGCACTACCAGCGCCGGTTCCGCCACATCCTCGTCGACGAGTTCCAGGACACCAACACGCTGCAGTACAAGTGGCTTCGCCTGCTGGCGGGCGGTGGCGCGGCCATCTTCGCCGTGGGCGACGACGACCAGTCCATCTACGCCTTCCGCGGCGCCAACGTCGGCAACATGGCTGACTTCGAGCGCGACTATGCGCATGGCACCGTGATCCGCCTGGAGCAGAACTACCGCTCGTACGGTCATATCCTGGATTCGGCCAACGCGCTCATCGGCCACAACTCGGGACGCCTGGGCAAGAATCTCTGGACCGACCAGGGCGAGGGCGAACCGGTGCGCGTCATCGAGCAGCCGTCTGATGGCATGGAAGCGCAGTGGATCGTGGACGAGATCCGTTCCCTTATCCATGAAGGCAGCGACCGCCGGGAAATCGCCGTGCTGTATCGCAGCAACGCGCAGTCGCGCGTCATCGAGCACGCCATTTTCTCGGCCGGCATCCCGTACAAGGTGTATGGCGGTCTGCGCTTTTTTGAGCGCCAGGAAATCAAGCACGCGCTGGCCTACCTGCGCCTAATGGCCAATCCGCACGACGATACGTCGTGGATGCGGGTGGTCAATTTCCCGACGCGCGGGATCGGGGCACGTACGCTCGAACAACTGGCCGATGCCGCACGCGAGCACGACACCAGCCTGTATGGCGCGGTAGCGCGGGTTGCGGGCAAGGGCGGATCCAATCTGGCCCAGTTCGCGCAGCTGATTCATCGGCTCATCGAAGAAACCCGCGAGCTGCCGCTGCCCGAAATGGTCGAGCACATGCTCGAGGCCAGCGGCCTGAACGCCCATTACAAGGCCGAGCGCGAAGGCGCCGAACGGCTGGAAAACCTGAACGAACTCATCACGGCCGCGGCGGTGTTTGCGTCCGAGGAAAACTACGACGGCATGCCCGCCGGCCAGGTGCCCGACGGTGACACGTCCTCCACGCTCATGCCGGGTGTGGTGGACGCGCCTGCGGTTGCAGGCGACAACCTGACGCCCCTGGCCGCGTTCCTGTCGCATGCGGCGCTCGAGGCCGGCGACAACCAGGCCCAGCAAGGCCAGGATGCCGTCCAGCTCATGACGGTGCATGCCGCCAAGGGCCTGGAATTCGACGCCGTGTTCATCACCGGCCTGGAGGAAGGGCTGTTCCCGCACGAGAACAGCATCCTCGAGCCGGCCGGCCTGGAAGAAGAACGCCGCCTCATGTACGTGGCGATCACGCGCGCGCGGCAGCGCCTGTACATCAGCCTGGCGCAAAGCCGGATGCTGCATGGCCAGACGCGATACGCCATGCGCTCGCGCTTTCTGGATGAAATTCCCGAGCAGCACCTGAAGTGGCTGACCCCCAAGGCCGGGCTGGCCCCGGTCAGCGCGACAGGTGCAGGGTGGGGCGGCGGCAACCGTGGCGATGCCTTTGGCCGCAAGCCGACCAACACCATTGCGCCGCGTCAACCCCGCGGTGTCGCTACCGGCGTCACGGTGGGCGACAAGCAGTATCGTGTGGGGCAGGGTGTGCGTCACGCGCGTTTCGGCGACGGCACGATCATCGGCCTGAGCGGCGCGGGACAGGACGCCCAGGCGGAAATCCACTTCCGCGATGTCGGCGCCAAAACCTTGGCGCTTGGCATCGCCAAGCTCGACATTGTTCAGGGTTGACACATATGGCCAACAACGATTCCCCCAAAGCCGAGCTGGCGTCCCTGCGCGCCGAAGTCGACGAGATCGACCAGCAGATCATGCTGCTGCTGGGTGTGCGGTTCCGTTGCACGGACATGATCGGCGAACTGAAAACCAACCACGGGATGGATCTGGTGGACCCCAGGCGCGAGGCCCAGCAGGTCGAGCGCATCCGGCGCCTGGCACTGGAAGCCGGCGTGCCGCCCGATCTGGCCGAGACCATCCTGCGCGAAGTGATCGACACCGTGATCGACAACCACACCCGCCTGCGCGAGCGTCCTTACTCGTGACCGCAGGCGCGCGCCCGAGGCCTGTCAAGGCAAGTGCGCGGTTATAGGCCAGCCGAAAACAGCTAGCCCAAAAAAACCGGCCCCAATTCGGGGCCGGTTTCTATTTGAAGCCCGCTTAAATGTGGGCCACTTCTTTTGGGTCAGGCTTCGCTCTGGTCGATCTCTTCCAGCGAGCCCTGCAGCTCCAGCCACTGCTCTTCCAGTTCCCCCATGCGCTTGCCGTGTTCGCCGTGGTCCGCCATGACCTTCTGGCGTTCGGCGCGACGCGCGTCGGAATACAGGTCCGGATCGGCGATCACCGCGTCCAGGGCCGCGAGTTTGCTCCGCAGTTTTTCCATCTCGGATTCCACCTTGGCCAGCTTGGACTCCAGCGGCTTGCGCAGGGCGGACAGGCGTTGCCGCTGTTCGGCTTCGGCGCGGCGCTGCGCCTTGCGATCGACGACGGGGTCACTGCCGTTTTCGGCGCTTTCCCGCGCCTCGGCGCGTTCGTCCGCATTGCGCGCGGCCAGCCAGTCGCGGTAGTCCTCCAGGTCGCCGTCGAACTCCCGCACCGCGCCGTCCGCCACGATCCAGAAACTGTCCACGGTAGTGCGCAGCAGATGGCGATCGTGCGACACGAGCAGCATGCTGCCGCCGAAGTCTGCCAGGGCGGTGGCCAAGGCCTCGCGCGTCTCGACGTCCAAGTGGTTGCTGGGCTCGTCCAGCAGCAGCAGGTTGGGTTTTTGCCAGACGATGAGCGACAGCGCCAGGCGCGCCTTTTCGCCGCCCGACATCGGGCCGACCTTGCTGGTGACGGTATCGCCCGAGAAACCGAAACCGCCCAGGTAATTGCGCAGTTCCTGCTCGCGCGCCTCGGGCGCCAGGCGGGCCAGGTGCGCGATTGGCGTGCTGTCCACGTCCAGCATGTCGAGCTGGTGCTGGTGGAAGTATCCGATCGCCAGACCGCGCGAGGCGCGGCGCTCGCCGGCCTGCACGGGCAGTTCCTCGGCCAGGGTCTTGATCAGTGTGCTCTTGCCGGCGCCGTTGGCGCCCAGCACGCCCACGCGGCTGCCCGCGCGAACCATCAGCGTCACATCGCGCAGGATGGGCATGGCATTGCCCTCGGCGTCCGTGTAGCCCGCCGACAGATGCTCAAGCGTCAGCAGCGGATCCGGCACCTGGTCGGGTGAGGGGATGCGAATGTCGATGCCGGCTTCCGCTTGCAGCGGCGCCAGCACCTGCATGCGCGCCAACGCCTTCACGCGGCTCTGCGCCTGCTTGGCCTTGGACGCCTTGGCCTTGAAGCGGTCGATGAAGCCTTGCAGGCGGGCCGCCTCGCGTGTCTGGCGGTCGTAGGCGATGCTGGACTGGCGCAGGCGCTCGGCGCGCTGCGTCAGGAAGTCGCCATAGCCGCCGCGATACCGCGTCAGCTTGGCATGGTCGAAATGCAGGATCGACCGCGCGACCGCGTCCAGGAATTCGGTGTCGTGGGAGATCAGCATGACGGTGCCTTCATAGGCGGCCAGCCATTTCTCCAGCCACAGCATCGCGTCCAGATCCAGGTGGTTGGTGGGTTCGTCCAGCAGCAACAGCTCGGACGGAGCCATCAGCGCGCGGGCCAGCGCAAGGCGCATGCGCCAGCCGCCCGAAAAGCTCTCGACCGGTTGCGTCCATTCGGCGGGCTTGAAGCCCAGGCCGGCCAGGAGTTGCTCGGCACGGGAGGCCGCGCTCCAGGCGCCGGCTTCCACCAGCGCGGCTTCCACTTCGGCGATCTGCGTGCCCTGGTCGTCGGACAGCGCCGCGCGCTGCGCCTGCAATGCGCGCAGATGCGTGTCGCCGTCGATCACGAACTCGCGGGCAGGGCGGTCGTCCGCGTGCAGTTCCTGCTCGACGCTGGCGATGCGCCAACCGGCGGGCAGCGACAAGGTGCCGGCGTCTGCGTCCAGCGCGCCGGTCAGCAGCGCGAACAGCGAGGACTTGCCCGCGCCGTTCTTGCCCACGATGCCTACCCGTTCCCCCGGGTTCACGACAAATTCGGCGCCGTCCAGCAGCACTTTCGTGCCGCGGCGCAGGGTCAATCCGTTGGCGCGTATCACAGGCTCAGTTGCTCGCGGGTAAGCAGCAGCAGCTGGTCCGAGGCTTCCTCGGTGTCCAGCCAGACGGGCGACAGCTGCGGGAAGGCGGCCTCGAAGAAATCGCGCTCATGGCCGATTTCAAGCACCAACACGCCGTTCTCCGACAGGTATTGCGGGGCGGCTTGCAGGATGCGGCGCACGAGGTCCATGCCGTCGTCGCCGCCGGCAAGCGCCAGTTGCGGTTCGTGCAGGTATTCCTGCGGCAGAGCGCGCATCGAGCCGCTGTTCACGTAGGGCGGATTGCAGACGATCACGTCATATTCGCGCGCGGGCAGGGCATCAAAGAGGTTGCTTTCGTGCAGGTCCAGGCGGTCGGCAAGCCCGTAGTCGTCGACGTTGCGGCGCGCGACTTCCAGGGCGTCGGGGGACACGTCCACCGCGTCCACGTGCGCGTACGGGAAGGCCAGCGCCGCCAGGATCGCCAGGCAGCCGGAGCCGGTGCACATGTCCAGCACGTTTTCCACGGCCAGCGCATCCTGCACCCACGGCGACAGCCCCTCGTCCAGCAGCTCGGCGATCGGCGAGCGCGGCACGATCACGCGCTTGTCCACGTAGAACCGGTGGCCGCGAAGCCAGGCTTCGTTCGTCAGGTACGCGGCGGGCACGCGCTCGGCCACGCGACGGTCCAGCAGGTCCAGCACACGCTCGCGCTCTTCGCGCAAGACGCGCGCATCCAGGAACGGATCCAGCGTGTCCAGCGGCAGGTGCAGCGCGTGCAGGGTCAGGTAGACCGCCTCGTCCCAGGCATTGTCGCTGCCGTGTCCCAGCGACACCTGGGCGCCGTTCAGGCGCGAAACGCCGTAGCGGATCAGGTCGCGCACGGTCTGCAGTTCGTCGCGGGAGGTTGCGTTCGTATCAGGCATTCAAATCACCGTCCCAGGGGGAAAACGGAAAAACGCCCCCTGAAAGGGGGCTGGAAAGCGTGCGCGGCGGGACTGGCGTCCCGCCGGCGCGGGCATCATGCGGGCAGCAGCAGGTTTTCCAGCGTGCGCCGATAGATGTTCTTGAGCGGTTCCAGCGAGGCGACCTCGATGCGCTCATTGACCTTGTGGATCGTGGCGTTGCCGGGGCCGAACTCGATGACTTGCGGGCAGATCTTGGCGATGAAGCGGCCGTCCGACGTGCCGCCGGTGGTCGACAGCTCGGCGGTCACGCCGGTTTCCGCGTGGATCGCCTGCACCAGCGCGTCGGTCAAGGATCCGCGCGGGGTCAGGAAGGGCTCGCCGCCCAATTCCCAATCCAGCTCGTACTCCAGGCCGTGCTTGTCCAGCACGGCGTGAACCTGCTGCTTCAGGCCTTCAGGCGTGCTGGCCGTGGAAAAGCGGAAATTGAACAACGCCACGGCCTCGCCGGGCACGACGTTGGTCGCGCCCGTTCCCGAGTTCAGGTTGGACACCTGGAACGTCGTGGGCGGGAAATACTCGTTGCCCTGGTCCCATTCAATGCTGACGATCTCGGCCAGCGCCGGCGCAAGCTGGTGAACAGGGTTGCGCGCCAGGTGCGGGTAGGCCACGTGCCCCTGGATGCCCTTGACCGTGAGCTTGCCCGACAAGGAGCCGCGGCGGCCGTTCTTGCAGGTGTCGCCCAGCACGTCGCCCGACGTGGGCTCGCCCACGATGCAGTAATCCAGCTGCTCGCCGCGCGCCTTGAGCGCGTCGCACACGATGGCGGTGCCATCGATGGACGGGCCTTCCTCGTCGGACGTGATCAACAGGGCGATCGAGCCGTCATGCTGCGGGTGGGCCGCCACGAATTCCTCGGCCGCCACCACAAAGGCGGCGATCGAGCTCTTCATGTCGGCCGCCCCGCGGCCGTACAGCCAGCCGTCGCGTTCCGTGGGAACGAAGGGATCGCTGTTCCACTTCTCGCGCGGGCCCGGGGGCACCACGTCGGTGTGGCCGGCAAACACCGTCAGCGGCGCGGCGCTGCCGCGCCGGGCCCACAGATTGGTGACGCCGCCCTGCGCGATGGTCTCGCAGGTAAAGCCGATGCGTTCGAGCCGGGCGGCAATCGCCGCCTGGCAGTCTTCGTCCGCGGGCGTGACGGAGGGACGGGCGATCAGGTCCTTGACCAGATCCAGTACGGCCGAATTGCTCATCAAGCCCTCAGCAGGTCGTTGATGCTGGTCTTGGCGCGGGTCTGCGCGTCGACACGCTTGACGATCACGGCGCAGGCCAGGCTGTGCGTGCCGTCGGCCGAGGGCAGCGAGCCCGGCACCACGACCGAACCCGAGGGCACGCGGCCGTAGGTGATCTTGCCGGTGGCGCGATCGTAGATCTTGGTGCTTTGCGACAGGAACACGCCCATGGCCAGCACCGAGTTCTCTTCGACCACCACGCCTTCCACGACTTCGGAGCGCGCGCCAATGAAGCAGTTGTCTTCGATGATGGTGGGGTTGGCCTGCAGCGGCTCAAGCACGCCGCCAATGCCCACGCCACCCGACAGGTGGACGTTCTTGCCGATCTGGGCGCACGAGCCGACGGTGGCCCAGGTGTCGACCATCGTGCCTTCGTCGACGTAGGCACCGATGTTCACATAAGAGGGCATCAGCACCACGTTGCGGGCGATGAACGAGCCGCGGCGGGCCACGGCCGGCGGCACCACGCGATAGCCGCCTTGCTTGAACGCGTTGTCGCCGAATTCCGAGAACTTGAGCGGCACCTTGTCGTAGAACTGCAGCGGCGCCTGGCCCATGATGGCGTTTTCGTTCAGGCGGAAGGACAGCAGCACGGCCTTCTTGATCCACTGGTGCACGACCCAGTCGTCATTGATCTTCTCGGCCACGCGCAGGCGGCCCAGGTCCAGCCCGTCGATGGTGTGCTCAACGGCTTCGCGCACTTCGGCGCTGGCGTCGGTGGGCGACAGGTTGGCCCGGTTCTCCCAGGCTTGTTCAATGGTGGTCTGCAGGTCGAGAGTCATAGCGGCTCAGCTTTTAAAGGTTGGTCAAACAGAAGTATGTACAAAATGGGCGATGCGCTCGGCCGCCTGCACGCAGTCGGCCAAGGGCGCCACCAGGGCGATGCGGATGCGTCCCTGGCCCGGATTCATGCCGTGCGCCTCGCGCGCGAGGAAGCTGCCTGGCAGCACGGTAACACCGGTACGGCCATAGAGGTCGCGCACGAAAGCCGTATCGGAACCGGGCGTCGCCGCCCACAAATAAAACGAAGCCTGCGGCCGCGACACATCCAGCACCTTTTGCAGGATGGGCAGCACCGCGTCGAATTTCTCGCGGTACTGGCGGCGGTTTTCCTTCACGTGCGCCTCATCCGTCCACGCGGCAATGCTGGCCGCGGACACGATGGGGCTCATCGCACTGCCATGATACGTGCGATACAGCAGAAACCGGCCGATCAGCGCCGCGTCGCCCGCCACGAAGCCCGACCGCAGGCCCGGCACATTGGACCGCTTGGACAGGCTGGAGAACACCACCAGGTTGCGGTAGTCGTCCCGCCCCAGACGCCGCGCCGCCTGCAAACCGCCCAGCGGGGGATCGCCCTCGTCCAGATAGATCTCGGAATAGCATTCATCCGACGCAATCACGAAACCATGACGGTCCGACAGCTTGAACAGCGTTTCCCACTCTTGCAGCGACATCACGTTGCCGGCAGGGTTGCCCGGCGAGCACACGAACACCAGGCGCGTCTTCTTCCAGATGTCTTCGGGCACCTGGTTCCAGTCGCTGCCGAAATTGCGTACCGGATCGGCGTTGACGAAGTAGGGCGTCGCGCCCGCCAGCAGCGTGGCGCCTTCGTAGATCTGATAGAACGGGTTGGGGCAGATCACCACGGAACCGGCCGCGGGATCGATCACGGTCTGCGTGAACGCAAACAGCGCCTCGCGCGACCCCAGGGCCGGCAGCACTTGCGTTTCGGCATCGGGCGCCGGAATGCTGTAGCGGCGCGCCAGCCACTCCGAAATTGCCCGGCGCAGGGCTGGATCGCCCTTCGTCGACGGGTAGACGGAAAGCCCGGCCATGCCGTCGCGGATGGCTTGCGCCACGCGTTCCGGCGCGGCGTGCTTGGGCTCGCCGATCGACAGGTTGATGGGCGTAATGCCGTCCGGCTGCGAGCTGGCAGAAGCCAGCAACGCGCGCAATTTTTCGAACGGGTAGGGGTGCAGGGCATCGAGGCGCGGATTCATGACGCAAGATTTTAACAAGCAAGCTACAATAGCGGGCTTGGCCTATTGCGAAGGTGGCGAAATTGGTAGACGCACCAGGTTTAGGTCCTGACGCCGTAACAGGTGTAGGGGTTCGAGTCCCCTCCTTCGCACCACCAAACTTCCCATGTTTTCAGTGATTTAGGTTTCGGACCGATCATTTCAGGGATATTTGGCCAAATCTTCCGGCTCAACCCACGTTTCCCCCCGAGCCGTTCTCCGTCTTGCCGCCGTCCGCGAATCCGCACCCGGTACTGACGTTTATTGCGCGCCGCTGAATCTGGCCGGACTTCCAGGCTTGCTTGCCTCGCGCCCATGCTTCGCGTACCCCCGCCCGCCGCCTCAGGGCTCCGCCGCAGCGCCTCACCCACGTCCGACCCGTTCGTGAAAGAACACGACATGATTTCCACACTGATATACCGCAGCCGTGCTGCCGAAACCATGAATGCGCAGGATCTGACCGATCTGTTGACGCCCGCCCGGGCGCGCAACGCCGCATTGGACGTGACCGGCATCATGCTCTTTGACGGTGTGCACTTCGTGCAGCTGCTGGAGGGCCCCGATGAAGCGGTATCGCGCCTTTTCGATTCGATACGGCGCGACGACGCCCACAAGAACGTCGTGTTGCTGATGCAGGACCAGGGGCCGGCCCGCCGGTTCGGTGGCGATGCGATGGCCTTGCTTGATCTGCGCGAGCTCGGCCCGCAAGAGGTGTCCTCGCGCATTCTTGCCAAAATGACAGTTTCCGCCCGGCTGGCGCGTGGCGACGACCGGGTCGTGAAGATCCTGGGCTGGTATGCCGCCGCGCGGGGGACCGATCATATCGTCGAGGGCGAAGATGCTGCCCGCTGGCGGTTTGCGGCGAGCGGCGCGGCTGCGATCCAGGAAGACCCCGCAGCGCCCGCCCGCGCGTATCCCTTTGCGCTGCAACCGATCGTCGATCCCATGCGGCGCGAGGTCACATCCTTCGAGTTCCTGATCCGCGGCAGATCCGGAGAATCCCCCGAACAGATGTTCGCCAGTCTCGATCCCGCTCAGCGTTACCGCGTCGATCTGGAATCGAAAGCCGCGGCATTCGAACTGGCGCGGCGGTTGGGTCTGGAAAATGTGAAGCTGTCGGTCAACCTGCTGCCGATGTCGCTGATCGAAGACCCGTCGGCGGTCAGCCGCCTGGTGGATCAGATTGCGGCCTGCGACCTCTTGTCGCAGCACGTGATCGTGGAAATCACCGAACAGGAAGCCATTGAGCGCCCGTTCGCCTTCCGGGACGCGATCGCACGCCTGCGCCGGGCAGGCATCGGTGTCGCGATCGATGATTTCGGGGCAGGGTTCGCGGGCCTGTCGTTGCTGGCCGAATTTCAGCCGGACAAGCTCAAGATCGACCGGCAACTCATCCAGAACATTCATCTGGACGGCCCCCGCCAGGCGATCGTTTGCGGCATTGCGCGCGCTTGCAGCGCCATGGGCATCACGCCCGTCGCGGAGGGCGTGGAACGGGTCGAGGAATGGTGCTGGCTCCAGGCCGCCGGTTTCGAACGCTTTCAGGGCTATCTGTTCGCAAAGCCCGCCCTGAATGCAGTGCCCGACGTGCGGTGGCCCGAGCGCGTTCAGGCGGATTGACGTTCTGCTGGCGTCGGGACGGCGTTCTCAGCCGCCGTCACCGCTTGGCCGCCTTCGGCAACCAGGCGGTAAACCAGGCCGCGGCAGCCAGCGCCGCCAGGATGACGACCGTGCCCGCGGTGGCGGTGAACGCCGGCACGTACATCATCGCCAGATCCGCGACGACGATGACCATGAAGGCGGCCGCCCATGCCCAGGCAATCCGCTCGGCCGTGCGCCGGAACGCCGGCAGGGCGGCGACTTCGGGCGACACGCGTTCTTTCGCGTACTGAAGCGTGAAGGGCCGGCCGGCAAAGATCGAGCCCAGCACGATTGCCAGGAGGCCCGCGTCCACCAGCAGCCGGACGCTCAGCAGGGACGGGCTGAAGCCCGCGAAGCGCGTCGCGAAGGCAAGCGCGCCAAACAGGATCAGGGAGCCGACTTCCAGCGTCTTGGGCGATACATGAAGAATGAACCAGTCCCGTATCACCAGCAGGGCGGCGACGGCGGTCGCCGCCACCAGGGCTGCATGCGTGCCGATCCGATGCTCCAACAACGCGAAGGCGATGAAGGGAGCGAATGCGAGTAGCAGTTTCACGGTGTTCCTCCGGCGAAGGCGGGCCGCTGAAAACATAGCACTCGCCGTTTTTTGACGTCAACGAGGCTGGGTGAGTTGGACCTTGAATTTCGTCCCCCTGCATCCCCCATCTGTCCGATCCCAGGGCGCCCGCCATCCGGCTATTTTGACCATTACCTTCCCGCCCGCCCCTACCTTAGGGCTTCCGATATCGAGGAGTGGTCATGTATTCATTACCCAAGCGTTGCGGCGCGGAGTTCTTCGGCACCTTCTGGCTGGTGCTGGGCGGGTGCGGCGCGGCGGTGCTCGCCGCCGGATTTCCCCAGTTGGGCATCGGATTCTTGGGCGTGGCGCTGGCGTTTGGCCTGACCGTCCTGACGATGGTCTTCGCAGTGGGTCACATCTCCGGCGGGCACTTCAATCCTGCGGTCACGGTGGGGCTGGTGGCGGGCGGACGCTTTCCCGCCAAGGAAATCCTGCCGTACGTCATCGTGCAGGTGCTGGGCGCGATTGCGGCGGCGGCGGTCCTGGCATGCATTGCAAACGGCAAGCTGGGCTTTGACCTGCGGGCAAGCCACTTTGCCGCCAATGGATATGGCGCGTATTCACCCGGCAAATACACATTGCTGTCCGCGCTGGTGACCGAACTGGTGCTGACAGCCGGCTTTATCTTCGTGATTCTTGGCGCGACCAGCCGGCGCGCGCCGGCGGGCTTTGCCGCCATTCCCATCGGCTTCGCGCTGACGCTCATCCACCTCATCAGCATCCCGGTCACCAACACGTCGGTGAATCCGGCGCGGTCGACCGGGCCGGCACTTTTTGTAGGCGGCTGGGCGCTGGAGCAGTTGTGGCTGTTCTGGGTGGCCCCCATCGTGGGCGCGATCATCGGCGCGGTGGCCTACCGGCTGGTCAGCGACCCGGCGCTCGAGCGGGCCTGACAAGCCTGGTCCGCAACGCCCGCGTGTTTTTCGGCCCGTGCTGGCCGGAAAATGGGGGCGGGCAGATGGATGCCGCAGTAAGGCAGGTTGTACATTACGCACTATCACCTGCCTTACCTTTACAGGATTCCCATCATGACCGCCCCAGAAGTCGTAATTTCCTCCTCGATCGCCTGCGCGAACGATCGGCCTTTCGTGCTGTTCGGCGGCATCAACGTCCTGGAATCCAAGGAACTGGCGCTGCGCGCCTGCGAGGAATACCAGCGCGTGACGCGCAAACTGGGCATCCCCTACGTGTTCAAGGCGTCGTTCGACAAGGCCAACCGCTCGTCCATCCATTCCTATCGCGGTCCCGGACTGGAAGAGGGCATGAAGATCTTCGAAGCCGTGAAAACGGAGTTCGGCGTGCCGGTCATCACCGACGTGCACGAGCCTTGGCAGGCCGCGCCGGTCGCCGAAGTCGCCGACATCCTGCAACTGCCTGCATTCCTGGCCCGCCAGACCGACCTGGTCGTCGCGATGGCCAAGACGCAACGCGTGGTCAACATCAAGAAGCCGCAGTTCCTCAGTCCCACGCAGATGCTCAACGTCGTCGAGAAGTTCACCGAGGCCGGCAACGACAAGCTGATTCTCTGCGACCGCGGCACGAGCTTCGGCTACGACAACCTGGTCGTCGACATGCTGGGCTTTGGCGTGATGAAAAAAGTATCCGGCAACCGTCCGCTGATCTTTGACGTGACCCACGCGCTGCAGCAGCGATCGGCCCTGGACGCCGCATCCGGCGGGCGCCGTGAACAGGTGGCCGAACTGGCGCGCGCGGGCATGGCGGTCGGTCTGGCGGGCCTCTTCCTGGAAGCCCATCCCGACCCCAAGAACGCAAAGTGCGACGGTCCCAGCGCCTTGCCGCTGGACAAGTTGGAGCCCTTCCTGACGCAACTCAAGCAGCTCGACGACCTGGTGAAGTCCTTTGCGCCCATCGACATCGAGCCCTGACACTGGCGCGGTCATGCCGCGGACGCCAGGCTGTTATACGATCCAGGCCACACGTTAGGGAGGCCTGGATGTCTTTGTATGTGATCGTCGCCGTGCGCAAGGAGGCCATGAGTGGCCATATCGCCTACGTGCGCTGGGGGCAGGCCGTGCGCGGCGTTCCCGGGTGGATCTCGGAGCCCACGACGGCGGCAGCCTCCGAAGTCATTGAACTTCTCAAGGAAGGCGCCGAGGTCGAGACCGCGATCAGCGTGGACGGCTTGACCGTCGCATCGCGCGCGGTGCGCGTGCTGGTGGATGCGCGGGGCCGCGAGCATCTCGCGTCCGTCCCGGTGCCCAGCTCCACCTTGCACACGCTGTTCGACCTGCCGGAGTTCTGAGCGGTCTGACTGTCTTAGTGGCTGCCTAAGTGGCTGCCGTAGTGGCCGCCTCAGCGGCGGCCTTCGGTGAAATTGCGCAATGCGTCGCCGGCCATCCGATAGCGCACCCAATCGTCCTGAGGCAGGGCGCCAATGGATTGATAAAAATCGATCGCGGGCTGGTTCCAGTCCAGCACGCTCCATTCAAGCCGCCCGCAATCGTTTGCGACCGCCTCGCGCGCCAGATGGCGCAGCAGATCGCGTCCCGCGCCGATGCCTCGATGTTCGGGCGTGACGTACAGATCCTCCAGGTAGATGCCGTTCTTTCCAAGCCAGGTGGAGTAGCTGTAGAAATAGACGGCGTAGCCGATGGCCTTGCCCTCGACCAGGCACATCAACGCGCGGGCCGGGGCGCCTTGCGCAAACAAGGTGCGCTCGACATCTTCAGCGCTGGCGATCACCTCATGGGCGGCGCGCTCGTAGATCGCCAGTTCGGTGATGAAGGCATGGATCTGGGCCGCGTCCGAAGGCACGGCAGGACGGATTTCGATATTCACGGAAGTTTCCTGTTTACTGGGATGGCTATCCTACTCTTTCTTTAGTCTGCGGGCATGCGCAAACGTCGGGATTACCCTTGTTGCGCGGCGGGCCCGCCGGCGCGACGCTTTAGCGGGATTGCACCCAGAGTCCGGACGCGTGCTCACGAAGGATGCCTTCAATGCCCGAGACTGTTTCTGCTGCCGCTCAAAAGCGCCCGTCGGCCCGCCGTGGCCGCCGCGTTTCCTGGATCTGGCTGGTGCCGATCGTCGCGGCGCTGGGCGGCTTGCTGCTGGTGCTGAAGGTCTGGATGGACGCCGGCCCGCAGGCCACGATCAGTTTCCAGACGGCAGAAGGGCTGGAGGCGGGCAAGACGCAGGTCCGATACAAGGAAGTGAATGTCGGCCTCGTGGAGCGCGTGGCGCTCAACGCAGACAGAACGGGCGTGATCGCGACGGTGCGGCTCAACAAGGAGGCGGCAGGCCTCTTGCAAGAGGGCACCTTGTTCTGGGTGGTGCGGCCCCGGCTCACGCTTAGCGGCGTCTCCGGCCTGAGCACCTTGCTGTCCGGCGCCTACATCGGCCTGGACCCGGCTGGCCTTCGCGGCGGCGTCGATCCCGGCAAGGCCACCAAATTCGCGTTCGTCGGCCTGGAGGTCCCGCCCGAAGTGACGCAGGACCGGCCGGGCAAGCGCTTCACGCTCAAGGGCCACGACCTCGGGTCGCTGGATATCGGCTCGCCGGTCTATTACCGGCGCATCGCGGTGGGGCAGGTTGTGAGCTACCGGCTGGACAGCACCGGCAAGGGGGTGGACATCCAGGTGTTTGTGGACGCGCCGAACGATGCATATGTGAACGAAGGCACGCGCTTCTGGAATGCGAGCGGCGTGGATTTCTCGGTGGATGCGCGGGGGCTTGAAGTGCGCTCGCAATCCCTGCTGTCCGTGATCGTGGGGGGCGTCGCCTTCGATTCGATAGAGACCCGCCATCATGCCGCGGCCAAGCCGGAGGCCACGTTCGTCATCTACCCCTCAGAAACCGCTGCGCGGGCGCAGCCGGATGGCATGCCGTTGCATATCCGCATGCGGTTTGACCAGTCGGTGCGGGGCCTTTCCGTCGGCGCCCCGATCGACGCGTTCGGCGCCTCGGTCGGGCAGGTCGACGCCATCGGGCTGGAATTGGACCGCACGACCAACCAGTTCTACGCGCTGGTAGATGCCACGCTATACCCGGAGCGGCTGGGCGCGAAGACGTTCGAAGAGATCCGGGAGTATTCCGGATCGTCGCTGGAGCATCCCAGCGGCAAGCTGATGGCGGCCATGATCGAGCAGGGCCTGCGTGCGCAATTGCGCATCGGCAACCTGCTGACGGGCCAGCTGTACATTGCGATGGCGGTGTTTCCTGATGCCAAGCCCGTCACGTTCAAGATGGAAGAGGCGCCATTCATCCCCACGGTGCCAAACAACCTCGATCAGCTGCAACTGCAGTTGAACTCAATCCTGACCAAGATCGAAAAGATCCCGCTGGAGGGCCTGGGCGCTGAGCTGGGCAACCTGCTGCAGGGCACGTCCAGGCTGGTCAAGCGGCTGGACACGCAGCTTGCGCCCGAAGCGTCCGCGATGCTGCGCCAAGCCAGCCGATCGCTGGGCGCCGTGGGCGGGTTGCTGAGTCCCGATGCGGGCTTGCCGGCCAACACAAGCACGCTGCTGCAGGAACTGGCCCGCACCGCGCGGTCGTTGCGCGAATTGGCCGACTACCTGCAAGCCCATCCGGGGTCGTTGTTGCGGGGACGCGCGCCGGATCCGGTGACTGGGCGGGCGCCAGCGCGTTGAACTCTACGTTTCCCTTCAGGAACGCTACTTGCTGCAAGCCATCCTGGGGGCGCCAGGCGAGAGCGGATCGAGCGGCGCCGCGACAGAGGGGAGACTCAGCATGGACCATAGTGAAATGATGGCGCGCATGATCACGTTACCGGTGGCGCCTGGCAGGTTTGACGGCTGGGACGGCGTGCTTTCCACCTTGGCCGACTGCCTGTTGCAGGTGCAGGGAAAGCTGTCGGACGCCGACGTGAAGCGTTTTCTGGACGTCGGCGCGCTGGTGTATCGCACCTGCTGTCAGGACGAAGCGCGCCAGCGCTGGACGGCCGAAGAGCTTGCGGCCTATCACCGTAAGGCGCCAGTCGACGCCTGAGACGCAGGCATAGCGCACTGCGAGGTCAGAAAAGACACTGCCTCAGCGCAAAAGTCCGCCCGAAGGCGCGGACTTCGTCGCCCTCCACCGACGCCGACACATCCCAGTGCGCACCGCGCGTGACCAGAATGGACTGGCTGGAAAACGCGTGCCGCAGCGCAAACTGCCAGAAAGCGCCTTCCGATCCTTCGGGCGCCAGATCATGCGGGCCGATCTGCAGGCGCGACGGCCGGGGCGTGGCGCCCAATGACCATTTCAGAGCAATCACCAGGAACGCGAAACGCGCGGACGTCGTGGCGGGCTGGATGCATAGAACTCGGATCTTCTCGCTCATGGCCGTGACCCTGGCTGAACAGACCGGTCCAGCGTAGCAAACGCCGTGCCGCGGCTCCATACCGCGTTTGGTCGACTCGACGCGCGGTGCCGCTGGCGCTTCGTCGTCCGCAGTGCGGTTGCTAGAATGACCAGCCGTCCCCCGCCGGACTGCACAGGAGAAGCCCATGTCCCGAGTCGTCGTCAATCCCGATACGGTGTTCAATTCCGTGCAGTACGGTTTCAGCCAGGCGGTGATCGTTACCGGACAACGCCGCATGCTGCTGTCCGGCCAGGTCGGCGTCGATGCCAACGAGCGTACGGTCGGACCCGGGCTGCAAGTGCAGACTGAAGCGGCGCTGGACAATGTCGAACGTGTCCTGGCGGCCGCGGGCGGCAATCTGTCGCAGGTCATCATGCTGCGGATCTACATTTGCGACACGGTCAGCACCGAACAGGAGGTCGTGGCGCAGGCCCTTCGCGACCGCTTCAAGGTCGATCCGCCGCCGTCGTCGTGGATCATCGTCAGCGGGTTGTCGTTGCCCGAATGGCTGATCGAGATCGAAGCGGAAGCGATGCTCGATTGAGCCGTCCTCCCGCCTAGGACGCCCCGCCGCGCCAGGGCGGCGCGACGAAGGCCGCGCGCAGCGCCGTCAGAAACCCTGCCGTGCGCGCGGACAGTTCCTGCCGCGATTTCACCAGCGCCACCACATTCGCATCGGGCAGGCTCCAGCCGGCCAGCAACGGGACCAGTGCGCCCGCACGGACGTGCGTGGCCACGTCCCATTCCGAACGCGCGACGATGCCGTGTCCGCCCAACGCCCACTCCAGCGCAGTGGCCCCCGCGTTGCACGACAACACGGGCGCGATGCGAACCCCGACTGCTGCGCCCCGGGCGCGCCTGAACCGCCACAGGGTCACGTCTTCATCGTTCTCGCGCAGGGCGATGCAGTCATGGTTGCGCAGGTCTTCAGGCATGACCGGCGTGCCGCGCCGCTTCAGGTACGCGGGCGACGCGCACAGCATGCGCCGGTTCGGCGCCAGCGGGTGCGCGACAAGGGTGGAGTCGCGCAGTTCGCCAATGTGCACCATGACGTCCCAGTTGTCCGACGCCAGGCGGGGAGGGCCGTCCGACAGCGTCAGGCTGGCCGTTACGTTCTCGCTGCGCGCTCGGAAGTCGGCCACCAGCGGGGCGATGTAGCGCTGGCCAAAGCCCAGCGGCGCCACTACCCGCAGATGCCCCGCCACAACGCCGCGCCTGCCCGCAAGTTCATCGGCCAGCACCGTCAGGTCATGACTTATCTGCCCCGCGCGCATGGCCAGCAGGCGGCCCTCGTCGGTCAGTGCGATGCCGCGAGCCGATCGGTTGACCAGTCTCACGCCCAACCGCTTTTCCAGCGCATTGAGCCGCTGCGTGACTGCTGGGGGCGTCACGTCCAGCGAGCGCGCCGCCTGCGCCAACGATCCGGCAGTGGAAAGACTCAGGAAAAAGCGCAGGTCGTCGGTCGTAATCATTCAGGCTGGTCTTAATGGGATATTAATTTCGAATTAAACATGGGAAGCGGCGAGCGCGCCATACTTCGTCCTGATCCCGACGGGCCAGCCGTGCCTGCCGCTCCCCTCATCCCTCAAGAGATTCCCATGACCCTGGAAAGCCCCGCGCCCAACTTGGATTCGCTGGAAACGCCCTGCCTGCTGCTGGACGAAACGCGCATGACGCGAAACATCGACCGGCTGAACGCGCTGATGGCCGGCCACGGCGTCAGGTTGCGTCCCCATCTGAAAACGCCCAAATCCATCGAGGTCGCGCGCCGTCTCATGACGACGCCGCAAGGGCCTGCCGCCGTCTCGACGCTGCAGGAGGCCGAGCAATTCGCGGCCGCTGGCGTCACGGATCTGCTGTATGCCGTCGGCGTGTCTCCGTCGAAGCTCGACCGCGTGCTGGCCTTGCGCCAGCGCGGCATCGACCTGACGGTGGTGGTCGACAGCATCGAGGCCGCGCGCGCGGTGTCGGCGCGTTCCAAGGCGGCCGGCGATGCCATCCCGGCGCTGATCGAAATCGATTGCGACGGTCACCGCGCCGGTGTGCAGCCCAAGGACACCGGCCAGTTGCTGGCCATTGCGCGCGTGCTGCACGAAGAGGGCGCCTGCCTGCGCGGCGTCATGACGCACGCGGGCGAATCGTATGGCTGCCGTAGCGTCGAGGCGATCGCGGATATGGCCGAACAGGAGCGGTGGGCCGCCGTCAGTTGCGCGCAGGCGATTCGCGACGCGGGGTTGCCGTGCCCGGTGGTCAGCGTCGGCTCAACGCCCACCGCGCACTTTGCTCGGAACCTCGAAGGCGTCACGGAGGTCCGTGCCGGCGTGTACGTCTTCCTTGATCTCGTGATGGCCGGCCTGGGGGTGTGCAGCGTGGACGACATCGCCGCCACGGTGCTGACCACCGTTATCGGCCATCAGCCCGATAAGGGCTGGATCCTGGTGGACGCTGGGTGGATGGCCATGTCGCGGGATCGTGGCACGGCAAAACAGCCGGTGGACCAGTTGTACGGCTTGGTGTGCGACGTGGACGGCGCGGTTTACCCGGACGTGCTGCTTGCCGAAACCAACCAGGAGCAGGGCATCATCAAGGTGCGCCCTGGCAGCGCCGCGGTGTTGCCCGACCTGCCGATCGGCGCCAAAGTGCGTATCGTGCCGAACCACGCTTGCGCGACGTGCGCTCAGCACGACGCCTACGAGGTTGTGCGTACCGGCGAGCCGGGCGTGGTGGCGCACTGGGAACGCTTCCGTGGCTGGTAAGCCGCGCATCATCGTGGACGCTCACATGGACGCTCACATGGACCTCATCCAGACGCCCGACGCCACCCCGCCCGCGGGCCATTATTCTCAGGCGATTCGCGCCAACGGGTTCGTCTTCGTCTCAGGGCAGTTGGGCTTTTTGCCGCCGGCCGCACCTGGCGTGCGCCCCGTCCTGGCGGCGGATGCGGCAGGCCAGACGCGGCAGGCGCTGCGCAGCGTGCGCGCAATCCTGGACGCTGCCGGTTCCTCGTTGTCGTCGGTGGTCAACGTGACCGTGTACATCCCGGACGTCAGCCTGTGGGATGAGGTCAACGCGGTGTACGAGGAATGCTTTGGCAGCCACCGGCCAGCCCGCGCCATCGTGCCCACCCGAGAACTGCACTACGGCGCGCTGGTGGAAATCAGCGTGGTGGCGTTGGCCTGACCGGGGTTCGCGGCCGGGCAGGGGAGCAAACGGCGGCACGCAGGCGCCGCCTATAATGCGTGCGCCTCAATGCCCTTGGCGGAGACCGTTCCCATGCACTACGAGTATCTGTTCTGGTCCATGGCTGCCATGGTGGCCGCCGCACTTGCCGGCGGCGCCTTGTGCGGCCGCCTGCGGACGGTCAAGCAGCTGCTGATCGGCCTTGTGGCGTGGTCGGTGGCGATATTCGTGGCCGTGCTGGTGTTGGCGCGGCAGGGGGGATTCGATGAGCTGGCGGCGATGCTGTCGATCGCCGCCTTCATGTTCAGTCTCGTGATCGGCGCCGCGGCGGCGCTGTTGACGCGGCGCATCCGGCAACGCCGGCAAACGGCGCAATCATTGCGCTAAGCCGCGCGGATCGTCCGGCTGCGCCTTTCGGCGCAGCGTCTCATTCTTCGGCGTCGAAGTCCTCGTCGTCTTCGTCTTCGTCGTCCTCATCCTGCTCCAGGGCGTCGTAGCCCTTCCACGTGATGCGCCAGCGCGTGGCGCCAGCGGTCGCCGCGGTCTCGCTGATCTGCTTGACCAGGCCGGCATCTTCCAGCAGGTCCAGGTGATGCGCGATGAGCTGCAGGCCTTGCTCTTCGGGGTGCGGCGCCAGGGCGGCGTTCTTGATGTCGTGCGTGCTCAGGTTGGGGCCGGGGGCGTCGCGCAGGGCGCCCAGAATCGTGACGACCAGATCGAAATCGCGTTGCATGATGTCCACCATGTTGGGATGAAAGAACACGTTGACGATAGCAGACTTCCGCAACGGCAATAGGACGGCGGGCGCGCCTGCGTTACAGTCCGGGGTTCTTGCTAAACCACATTCGAAAACACCATGAAAAAACCCGCAGAACGGGATTGTCTGGCGGTCGTTCCAGGCTACACGGGCCAGTCCGCCAAGCTGTTCCTCTCCCGCGGCGAGGATGAGCGCATCGACGGCGTGACCGTCTACGACCTGCTCGGGCACGTCAAGCAGCAGGGAGATGCCGAGGCTGCCGCGGCCTGGGTGGGCGAATGGCTCGCCAAGGAAGCCGACAACCGCAAGGCGCGCCGCACGCAACTCCAGGCTCAGTTGTTCATCTGCAAGCTGGCCGCCGACGAAAAGACGGCTTTCCTCGCCGCGCAGAAGCCGCTGGCCCGGGTGCTGGCCGAAGCCGGGGTGCGTTGCCGTACCGTGGCGGCCACTTCCGGGGCTGCTCGCCAGTCGCTTGGCCCCAGCGTCAAGAAACGTTAGCCTAAGGCTGTTATAGTCGCGCCTGGGCGTGCGTGTGCACCTGTGAGGTGCGTGCCCAGGCGGGTTCAGCCCGCAAATCAAGGAAGATGGAAATGGAAATACTCAGTCGGCACGTTGCCGACGTAGCGGGCGGCGTCGAGCTGCACACCACCCTGGACGGCGAGAGCATCAGCGCTTATGTCGTCATGGGCGTGGATGATCTCAATGCAATCGCAGACATCGTGCCTCGCGAAAAAGTCGATGCCGGAGCGGATATACACGCCGCCAATGTCGACAATGTTGATAATGCTCAAGAACAGATCGACCAAGTGCTGGAAAATATGAACCCCGGCGACGTGGCGGTTTTCCTTTGCTCGGGCCCCGATGCTTTTGGCGCGGCGCTCGACTTGTTGGGTTTACCTATCGACGAGTAAGCCTGGCGGCAAACCATAGTGTCATCCGAACGGCGTATTGCAGGTCGTACGCGCTTTTGATGGCATTTATATAAGCCTTGTTTGTTTTTTTATGATGTATGGGTGTTAACACCTATGCAGGGACTCGTTTACCCTTTAAAAACGTGCAGAATAACCGCGCAGTTTCTCTTTGTTGCATTATTGGCACGTGTTTTTTAGGATTATGTTGACTTGTGAGGGGAATATAACGATAGTGTCGGCACACGATCACAAGCGTTGCGATTTTCGATCAGTGCGGTGCCGTTTCCGGCTCAGCGTTATTGTTCTACTGTCCCCTCCTTGATTGATTCGTGACCTCCGGGCATTTGCCCATTATCTCTAGGAAATACAGTATGGAAACCGGCGTCGTTAAGTGGTTCAATTCGGAAAAGGGTTATGGCTTCATCACCCCGGAAGCGGGTGGCAAGGATCTGTTCGCTCACTTCTCCGAAATTCAGGGCTCGGGCTTCAAGTCTCTGGAAGAGAACCAGCGCGTCAGCTTTGTGACGGCCAATGGCCCCAAGGGCCCGCAAGCCACGAAGATCCAGGTCCTGTAAGGCTCTGAATTTTCGCAAGAAGGCCCCCTAGTGGGGCCTTTTTTGTTTTCTGCGCGTTATGCTGGGCGGCTGATTTTCCGTCGCGCTACCGATTCTTTTGGGAATGGCAGCGCACTCACCCTTATGCACGCATCGCCATGACCGCAACCACCCCCACGCCGTTTGTCACGCAACCTCAGGATGTGGTCGCCTTTTGGCTGCAAGCCGGGCCACCCCAATGGTTCAGCAAGAACGCACAGTTCGACGCCAGCTTTCGCCAGCGCTTCGAAGCGGCGCATATGGCAGCAGCCGCGCGCCGGCTCGATGCCTGGCTGGATGACCCCTCGGGCGCGATCGCGCTCATGATCCTGCTGGACCAGTTTCCCCGCAATGCCTACCGGGACACCGCGCATATGTTCGCCACCGACGCGCTGGCGCTGCATTTCGCGGAACACGCGATCGCCGCGGGCCATGATCTGGAAGTCGATGCGTCGCTACGCCAGTTCTTCTACATGCCGTTCGAGCATGCCGAGAGCCTGGCTGCACAGAACCGCGCTGTCGCCCTGATGGAACCGCTGGGTGCAGAAGCCGTGAAGTGGGCCGTCCTGCATCGCGACATCATCAAGCGTTTCGGACGCTTCCCGCACCGCAACGCGGCGCTGGGACGGCAGACGAGCCAGGCCGAACGCGAGTTTCTGGAAGCCGGCGGATTCGCCGGGTAGGGCGCGGTGCCTCGCGAAGCAGGCCGGGCGTGTCGGTTTCTAGGTGTATCGGTGCGTGGCAAGTTGAAAATGTTCAATCCGCCCAGCGGCCTGGCTTGCGCTTTTTAGCGGGTGTAGGGCCCGTTTTCGGGATCAAAAACAGGCCTTTCGGACATTTGACGTTTTTCCAGATTCGCCAATAAACTGGTTTCAGCGAGATTCTCAAGCGACGCGGTCTGCGTTCTCCTTGGTCGCCGTCAGTGGTGCCGCGGTTGCTATCCTCTCCCATCCTTGAAGATCTGGCGTCCCGCGAGCAATCGCTTTTTAGGTCAAGGACATCCCATGGCAACCGGCATCGTCAAGTGGTTCAACGCCGAAAAGGGTTATGGCTTCATCATGCCCGACGACGGCAGCAAGGATCTTTTCGCTCACTACTCCGAAATCCGCAGCGAGGGCTACAAGTCGCTGCAGGAAAACCAGCGGGTCACTTTCGACGTTGGAACCGGCCCAAAGGGCCCCAGCGCCAAGAACATCAAGGTAGCGGCCTGAGACCTCTCGGGTAGCGCGCTGGGTGCGCCCGGTGTTCTATCCATAAAAAAGCCCCCACGTTTGTCGCGTGGGGGCTTTTTTTTGCGCGGACGCTTAGTGCTTGGCGTTGCTGCCGGTCGAGAGCTTGTCCACCAGTGCGATCCCCAATGCGGAAAGAATGAAGATGGCGTGGATGATGGTCTGCCACATCACGCCGGCTTCAGTGAAGCGCGCATTCGGCGTGCCGATCGTGCCTGCTTCGATGAAGGTGCGCAGCAGGTGGATCGAGGAGATGCCGATGATGGCCATGGCCAGCTTCACTTTCAGCACGCTGGCGTTGACGTGGCTCAGCCATTCCGGTTGATCGGGATGGTTCTGAAGGCGCAGGCGCGACACGAACGTTTCGTAGCCGCCAACGATCACCATCACCAGCAGGTTGGAGATCATGACCACGTCGATCAGGCCCAGCACGATCAGCATGATCTCCATTTCGCCGAAGCTGGTTGCGTGGGTGACGAGGTGCCACAGTTCCTTGAGGAACAGCATGACGTATACGCCCTGCGCGACGATAAGCCCCAGGTAAAGCGGAAGCTGCAGCCAGCGCGAGCTGAAGATGAGACTGGGCAGCAGCCCGAGGCGGGGAGGGGGATTCGGGATCATGATGGGTGCGAGCCGTTGTGGTTTTGCGAAAAAATGCGCGGCGGCAATTCTATCAACGCCATGAGACAGCGGACATCTCTTTCAACCGGCGGCTTGCCGCTGGCAGGATGCTTAGCATGGCGTCCTTCGAAGCGCTCGGCTTTTTGGTAAGCGAAATTCGCATTTGCGAAACTCTGTGCCGAAATACGTCGAAAGCTGGAGGCGTATATAGAATTGCCGCCTCGTTTGCATAGAACAAGTCAATAGGAGTTTGTTCCCATGAAGATCCGCTACACCGTCGCCGCGTTGGCCATTGCGCTCGCCCCTTACTCGGCCGCACATGCGTTGGATATCGGTGGGCTCGTCGGCGCCGGCGCCAAGGTCGTCCAGGCGGCCACGCTGAGCGATGCCGAGATCAAGACCCTGTCGGACAAGGCATGCGCACAGAGCGATTCGCAGGAAAAGATCGCCGCGCCGGGCAGCAAATACGACGCTCGTCTGCAGAAGATCGCCAAGTCGCTGGGCAGCACGGTCAATGGCCAGAAAGCCAGCTACAAGGTCTATGTCACCAAGGACGTGAACGCCTGGGCAATGGCCAACGGCTGCATCCGCGTCTATAGCGGCCTCATGGACATGATGACGGACGACGAAGTGATGGGCGTGGTCGGCCACGAAATCGGTCACGTGGCGCTGGGCCACACCAAGAAGGCAATGCAGACCGCCTACACCGTGTCGGCTGCGCGTGACGCGGCTGGCGCGGCGGGTGGCGCGACCGTCTCCCAACTGAGCTCCTCGCAACTGGGCGACCTGACCGAGAAGTTCATCAATGCGCAGTTCTCGCAATCGCAGGAAAGCGCGGCGGACGATTATTCGTTCGACCTGCTGCAGTCCAAGAAGCAGAATACGCGTGGCCTTGTGACCGCGTTCCAGAAGCTGGCCGAGCTTGATGGCGGCAAGAGCGATATGATGAGCTCCCACCCGTCCTCGACCAAGCGCGCGCAGCACATCGAAGACCGCATCGCCAAGGCCAAGTAACCTCTGAGCCAGGCGTCGATCCTCGCTTTTTGGGCGATAAACGGGGCGCGAGCATCCGGGCAAATCCGGGGCTCGCGCCCCTTTGCGTCAGGGTTCCGGAAGTTTCCGGTAAAATGCCGCGTTTATCCGCCCGTAATCTCATCTCTCGGAAAATAGGTCTTTTAATGCAGCCTGTGGTTGAAACCCTCTCCGGCCTGGAGCGCCGTGTTGATCTGGCCGTCTCGGTGGCCGACGTCGAAAAGGAAGTCCAGGCGCAATTGAAGCGCGTGGCTCGGACCGCCAAGGTCCCCGGCTTCCGTCCGGGCAAGGCGCCGCTCGCCATGCTCGAGCGCAGCCATGGTCCCAGCATCCGCTACGACGTGATCAATAGCCAAGTTGGCCGTGCCTTTGAACAAGCCATCGACGGCGCCAAGCTGCGCGTCGCCGGCGCCCCGAACCTCGAGCCCAAGACGGAAGGCGTTTCCGACGACACGCTGGCGTTCACCGCCACGTTCGAGGTCTACCCGGAAGTCGCCGTGCCGGACCTGTCCGCCCTGGCCGTCACCCGCTACGAAACCGCCGTCACCGATGCTGAAGTTCAGCAGACGCTGGACGTGCTGCGCAAGCAACGCGCCACGTTCGAAGCCCGTGAAGGCCGCGCCAGCGCCGACGGCGACCGCGTGACGCTGGACTTTGCCGGCACCATCGACGGCGTGCCGTTCGAAGGCGGCAAGGCCGAAGACTTCCCGTTCGTGCTCGGCCAAGGCCGCATGCTGCCGGAATTCGAAGAAGCCGCGCGTGGCCTGAAGGCTGGCGAAACCAAGGTTTTCCAGCTCAAGTTCCCCGATGACTACCAAGGCGTGGAAGTTGCCGGCAAGACCGCCGAATTCACCATCACCGTCAAGGAAGTGGCTGAAGGCGTCCTGCCCGAACTGAACAGCGAATTCGCCAAGTCGCTCGGCCAAGCCGAAGGCGACGTCGAAAAGCTCAAGGCCGACATCCGCAGCAACATCGAGCGCGAAGTGAAGGTCCGTTCGCAAGGCCGCACCAAGTCAAGCGTCATGGACGCCCTGGTCGAAGCCGGCAAGTTCGACGTGCCGAAGGCCCTGGTCGACAACGACGTGCAAGGCCGTATCTCCGCTGCCCGCGAAGAACTGAAGCAGCGCGGCGTGCCCAATGCCGAATCCGTGCCGATCCCGGCCGAAGCCTTCTCGACCGAATCCGAGCGCCGTGTCCGCCTGGGCCTGCTGGTCTCCGAACTGGTCAAGCAAGCTCAGTTGCAAGCCAAGCCGGAACAGGTCCGCGCGCGCATCGAAGAATTCGCCCAGAACTACGAACAACCCGCCCAGGTTGTCAGCTATTACCTGGCAGACCGCCAGCGTCGTGCTGAAATCGAGGCTATCGTGCTTGAAGACAACGTCGTCGCGCACGTGTTGGAAAAGGCCAAGGTCACCGATGAAAAGGTGCCTTTCGATCAGTTGATGGGGATGGCGTAACACTATGCAGAGATTCACCGATTTCTATGCGGCAATGAATGGCGGGTCTTCGGTGACCCCCACCGGCCTGGGCTACATTCCCATGGTGATCGAGCAGTCGGGGCGCGGCGAGCGCGCCTACGACATCTATTCGCGTCTGCTCCGCGAACGGCTCATTTTCCTGGTGGGGCCGGTGAACGACGCCACGGCCAACCTTGTCGTGGCTCAGTTGCTGTTCCTGGAATCGGAGAATCCTGACAAGGACATTTCCCTGTACATCAACTCGCCTGGCGGGTCGGTGTACGCGGGAATGGCCATTTTTGACACCATGCAGTTCGTCAAGCCGGACGTGTCCACCCTGTGCACCGGCCTTGCGGCCAGCATGGGCGCGTTCCTCTTGGCGGCTGGCAAGAAGGGCAAGCGTTTCACCCTGCCCAACTCGCGCATCATGATTCACCAGCCCTCGGGCGGCGCCCAAGGGCAGGCCTCCGACATCCAGATCCAGGCTCGCGAAATCCTGGACCTGCGCGAGCGCTTGAACCGCATCCTGGCCCACAACACCGGGCAGAGCATGGAGCGCATTGAGCTGGATACGGAACGTGACAACTTCATGTCGGCCGAAGATGCGGTATCGTATGGACTGGTGGACAAGGTCATGGCCTCCCGGTCCGAAGGCTGACTTCCCGGTTGATCCAGACCCGCTGCCATCATGTTTGAGTAAGCGCATGCGCTAGGCCATGTACCCGGCCTGGCGCATCTTTACCTGAGATACGAAAGAAATATGCCTGAAAAAAAGGGATCGGCAGACGCTAAGGTGCTGCATTGCTCGTTTTGCAATAAAAGCCAGCACGAAGTCCGCAAGCTGATCGCGGGTCCGTCGGTATTCATCTGCGATGAATGCATCGACTTGTGCAACGACATCATCCGCGAAGAGGCGCAGGCCACCGCGCGCGCGGCGATTCGTTCCGAGCTGCCCACTCCGGCTGAAATCAAGACTTTCCTCGACCAGTACGTTATTGGGCAAACGTCGCCCAAGCGCATGCTGGCCGTGGCCGTCTACAACCACTACAAGCGCATTCGCCACGGCGAGATCAAGGGCGACGAAGTCGAGCTCTCCAAGAGCAACATCATGCTGATCGGGCCCACCGGCTCCGGCAAGACGCTCCTGGCCCAGACGCTGGCTCGCATGCTGAACGTGCCTTTCGTCATGGCCGACGCCACCACGCTGACCGAAGCGGGCTACGTGGGTGAAGACGTCGAAAACATCATTCAGAAGTTGCTGCAGAACTGCAACTATGAAGTCGAAAAGGCCCAGCGCGCCATCATCTACATCGACGAGATCGACAAGATCTCGCGCAAGTCCGACAACCCGTCCATCACGCGCGACGTGTCGGGCGAGGGCGTGCAACAGGCCCTGCTCAAGCTGATCGAAGGCACGGTGGCGTCGGTTCCCCCGCAGGGCGGCCGCAAGCATCCGAACCAGGACTTCGTCCAGGTCGACACCACCAACATCCTGTTCATCGTCGGCGGCGCCTTCGACGGGCTGGAAAAGGTCATCCGCGACCGTACTGAAAAGTCTGGTATCGGCTTTTCGGCGTCGGTGCGTGCCAAGTCCGAGCGCGGCGTGGGCGAACTCTTCTCCGAAGTGGAACCCGAAGACCTCATCAAGTTCGGTCTCATTCCCGAACTGGTCGGTCGTCTGCCCGTGGTCGCGACGCTGGACGAGCTGGACGAAGCCGCACTGGTCCAGATCCTGACCGAACCCAAGAACGCCTTGCTCAAGCAGTTCCAAAAGCTGTTCGCCATGGAAGGCGCCGAGCTCGACGTGCGCCCGGCTGCGCTCAAGGCCATCGCCCGCAAGGCGCTGCGCCGCAAGACGGGGGCCCGCGGCCTGCGTTCCATCATTGAACAGGCACTGCTCGACACCATGTATGACCTGCCTTCCCAGGGCAACGTCAAGCGCGTGGTCCTCGACGAAAACGCCATCGAAGGCGAGGGCAAGCCCCTGCTGATCTACGCGGATGAAAATGCCGCGCCAGAGAAGCCGGAGCGCGGAGAAGTCCGCGACGCCGCCGCCTGATATTTCAAAAAAGCCCGTTCTAGTAACGGGTTTTTTTACCTAGGGCGCGCCTACATCCCCGATCGCACTTTTCAGCCGCCCGTCATGGCCGCATACTGAAGGCGGTTCCAGGGCCTTTTTGGGGCCTTTTGGTGATCCAGGCGGCCGAGATCTTGAATTTTCGGCTATTGTTCCCATAACAGACGTAATTGACGAGTTTGCTCGGGTATTACCCGGGTGCCCCGTCCCCATACGCCGAGTCATACCGAGGAACCTCATATGTCTGCCAGCCAGACCCTGCCTTCCGACCCGATCGACCTTCCCCTGCTGCCGCTGCGCGATGTCGTAGTGTTCCCGCACATGGTCATCCCGCTGTTCGTCGGCCGACCGCGCTCCATCCGCGCGCTCGAGGTCGCGATGGAAGCGGGCAAAAGCATCATGCTGGTGGCCCAAAAGTCCGCCGGCAAAGATGACCCCACGCCTGAAGACGTCTACGAGATCGGTTGCGTCGCCGGCATCCTGCAGATGCTCAAGCTGCCTGACGGCACCGTAAAGGTGCTGGTCGAGGGTACGCAGCGCGCCCGCATCAACTCCATCGAAGACGCCGATTCGCACTTCACCTGCCAGGTGTCGCCCATCGAACCGGACGCCATGCAGGGCTCCGAAACCGAAGCCTTGCGCCGCGCCATCGTTGCTCAGTTCGAGCAATACGTAAAACTCAACAAGAAGATCCCGCCCGAGATCCTCACCTCGCTGGCTGGCATCGACGATGCTGGCCGCCTGGCTGACACGATCGCCGCGCATCTTCCCCTGAAGCTCGAGCAGAAGCAGAAGATGCTCGAGATCACGGGCACCTCTGAACGCCTCGAAGGTCTGCTCACGCAACTCGAAACCGAAATCGACATCCTCCAGGTCGAGAAGCGGATTCGCGGCCGCGTGAAGAAGCAGATGGAAAAGAGCCAGCGCGACTACTACCTGAATGAGCAGGTCAAGGCCATTCAGAAAGAGCTCGGCGAAGGCGAAGAGGGCGCGGACATCGAAGAGCTTGAAAAGAAGATCATCGCTGCCCACATGCCCAAAGAGGCGCGCAAGAAGGCCGATGCCGAGCTCAAGAAGCTCAAGCTCATGTCGCCCATGTCGGCCGAAGCCACGGTGGTGCGCAACTACATCGATACGCTCATCAATCTCCCCTGGAGAAAGAAGAGCAAGATCAACAACTCGATCAGCAACGCCGAAACGGTGCTGGACAACGACCACTACGGTCTCGAAAAGGTCAAGGAACGGATCCTCGAGTATCTTGCCGTGCAACAGCGCGTGGACAAGGTGAAGGCGCCGATCCTGTGCCTGGTCGGCCCTCCGGGCGTCGGCAAGACCTCGCTGGGTCAGTCGATCGCCAAGGCCACGAACCGCAAGTTCGTGCGCATGGCCCTGGGCGGCGTACGCGACGAGGCCGAGATCCGCGGCCACCGCCGTACGTATATCGGTTCCATGCCCGGCAAGATCGTGCAGAACATGTCGAAGGTCGGCGTGCGCAATCCCCTGTTCCTGCTTGATGAAATCGACAAGCTGGGCATGGATTTCCGCGGCGATCCCTCGTCGGCCTTGCTCGAAGTGCTGGATCCGGAACAGAACCATACGTTCCAGGACCACTACATCGAGGTCGATTTCGACCTGTCGGACGTCATGTTCGTGGCGACCAGCAACACGCTGAACATTCCGCCGGCGCTGCTGGACCGCATGGAAGTGATCCGCCTGTCGGGTTACACCGAGGAAGAAAAGATCCACATCGCCCGCGACCATCTGCTGCCCAAGCTGATGAAGAACAACGGCGTGAAGGATACCGAGCTGACCGTGGACGACAGCGCGCTGCGCGATATCGTGCGCTACTACACCCGCGAAGCCGGTGTCCGTGCGCTCGAACGCGAAGTCGGCAAGATCTGCCGCAAGGTCATCAAGCAATTGCTGACCCAAAGCGATCGCGCCAAGGCCGAGGGCAAGACGCCGGAGGTCAAGGCGGTCAACGTCACGGCCGACAACCTCAGCGACTACCTGGGCGTGCGCCGCTACGCGTTCGGCATGGCCGAAAAGGAAAACCAGATCGGCCAGGTGACCGGCCTGGCGTGGACGGAAGTCGGCGGCGACCTGCTGACGATCGAAGTCGCGGACATGCCCGGCAAGGGCGTCATCCAGCGCACGGGCTCGCTCGGCGATGTGATGAAAGAGTCGGTCGAGGCGGCGCGCACGGTTGTGCGTTCGCGGGCTCGCCGTCTGGGCTTTGCCGATAGCGTCTTCGAAAAGCACGATATGCACGTGCACGTGCCGGAAGGCGCGACGCCCAAGGACGGTCCGTCCGCAGGTATTGCGATCACCACCGCCATGGTCTCGGCGCTGTCGCGCATCCCGGTGCGCGCCGATGTCGCCATGACGGGCGAGATCACGCTGCGTGGTGAAGTCCTGCCGATCGGCGGTCTGAAGGAAAAGCTGCTGGCGGCCCACCGCGGCGGTATCAAGACGGTTCTGATCCCGGAAGAAAACGTCAAGGACTTGGCGGAGATCCCGGATAACGTCAAGAACCACCTTGAGATCGTGCCGGTCCGCTGGATCGACAAGGTGCTGGAGCTGGCCTTGGAGCGTCTGCCGGAGCCCCTGGCGGAGGAAGAAGCCGTCAAGGAGCCGCTGGTTGCCAAACCTGCGGAACCTGGCTCGACCGACCCGGTGATGAAGCACTGATGGCGTCTTGAACGCCGGGGCGCCCTCGAAAGAGGGTGCCCGAAGCCGAAAGGCGTCACCAGGCCTTGTTGACGCCCGAAAGCAAAAACCCCGCTCTCATGAGCGGGGTTTTTGCTTTGGTGGGCTTGCCTGCCAGTTTGGGTGGGGTGGGGGACGCCCGCCAGAGGACTGCAGCTCAGTGAAGCGCTTGAGTGCGGATGAGACCCACCGCAATGCCTTCAAGCGCAAATTCCTGATCGGCCTTGACCACGATCGTTTCGAAGTCGGGGTTTTCAGGCAGTAGTTCGATATGGCCGTTCTGGCGTTGGAGCCGCTTGACCGTGACGTCGTCGCCCAGACGGGCCACCACGATCTGGCCATTGCGCGCTTCAGACGCCTTCTTGACGGCCAGCAGATCGCCTTCGAGGATGCCCGCGTCGCGCATGCTCATGCCGCGCACCTTGAGCAGGTAGTCGGGGGCTTGGGCGAAAAGGCTGGGATCCACACCAACTTCGCGCTCGACGTGCTCAGCTGCAAGGATGGGGCTGCCAGCTGCCACGCGGCCGACCAGCGGCAGGAGAAGCTGGGCGAGGGCGGGGATGGGAAGCGACGATTGCACCGGCGCGGCGGCGGCATCTTTGAGCCGGATGCCGCGTGAGGCGCCAGCCGTGAGTTCGATGGCGCCCTTGCGTGCCAATGCCTTGAGGTGGTCTTCTGCGGCGTTGGGAGAGCGAAAACCCAAGGCCTGGGCAATTTCGGCGCGGGTCGGCGGAAAGCCGGTGCGCGCGACCGTTTGCCTGATGAGGTCCAGGATTTGTTGTTGGCGATCCGTGAGTTTGCTGGCCATGGCGATGATCCGGTGTGAGCGGACTGTACATATATACAGCGCCATTCTGGGGGACGTAGCGCAAAAAAGCAAGCGGGGCACGGTGCCAACAAAAACGGGACCCGAAGGTCCCGTTTTGACTGCTGACGGCGCACTGCCGACGTGATTTACAGCACGGCTGCGATGCCGGCTGCCACTTTGTCGATGTTGCCGCTGTTCAGCGCGGCCACGCAGATGCGGCCGCTGGACACGGCGTAGACGCCGTGTTCTTCGCGCAGGCGGTCCACTTGGGCGGCGGACAGGCCCGAGTACGAGAACATGCCGCGTTGCTTGAGCACGAAGCTGAAGTCCTGCTTGCCGCCGTGTTCCTTGATCTTGTCGACCAGTTGAGCACGCATCAGGCGGATGCGATCACGCATGCCGGCCAGTTCTTCTTCCCACAGGGCAAACAGCTCGGGCGTGTTCAGCACCGTCGAGACGACCGTGCCGCCGTGCGTGGGCGGGTTCGAATAGTTGGTGCGGATGACGCGCTTGAGCTGGCTCAGCACGCGCGTGGCTTCGTCCTTGCTGCCGGCGACAACGGTCAGCGCGCCGACGCGCTCGCCGTACAGCGAGAACGACTTCGAGAACGACGAGCTGATGAACATGGTCATGTCCATGTCGGCGAACAGGCGCACGACTGCGGCGTCTTCCTTGAGGCCGTCGCCGAACCCTTGGTAGGCGATGTCCAGGAACGGGACCAGGTTGTTTTCCTTCACGACGGCGGCGATCTGCTTCCACTGGTCGGCGGTGGGGTCAGCGCCGGTGGGGTTGTGGCAGCATGCGTGCAGCACGACGATGGTCTTGGCGGGCGCGGCCTTCAGGTCGGCCAGCATGGCTTCGAAGTTCAGGCCACGGGTGGCGGCGTCGTAGTAGGCGTACGTGCCGACTTCAAAGCCGGCGCGTTCGAACAGCGCGCGGTGGTTTTCCCAGCTGGGATCGCTGATCAGCACCTTCGAGCCCGGCAACAGCTGGCGCAGGAAGTCGGCGCCGATCTTCAGGGCGCCGGTGCCGCCCAGGGCTTGCGTGGTCAGCACGCGGCCAGCGGCGGCCAGCGCGGAGTCCTTGCCCAGCAGCAGGGCCTGCGCACCGGCGTTGTAGCCGGCAATGCCTTCGATCGGCAGATAGCCGCGGGCGGCAGCGGCTTCGATGCGGGCGGTTTCGGCCTTGCGCACTGCGCCCAGGAGCGGGATCCGTCCCTGATCATCGTAATACACGCCCACGCCCAGGTTCACTTTACCGGGGCGGGTATCCGCGTTGTATTGTTCGTTCAGACCAAGAATGGGGTCGCGCGGCGCGAGCTCGACGGAATCGAAAAGGGTGCTCATGGGACTCTGATGAGGTGGGTGGACGCAGTACGAGGTGCTGTGGATAATGGGGGGTTTACCCTGGAACAGTCTAGCATGCCTAAGAGCGCAATAGACCCGAGCGCGGGGGCTCCCGCCGCAGGTCCGGGATTCGTCGATTTCCCTGACAGCCCGTTTCATCTCTACCAACCCTATCCGCCGGCGGGGGACCAGCCCACGGCCATCGCAGGGCTGACCCAGGGTGTCGAAGACGGCCTCATGTACCAGACGCTTTTGGGGGTGACCGGGTCGGGCAAGACCTACACCATGGCCAACGTCATTGCGCGCATGGGCCGCCCGGCGCTGGTGCTTGCGCCCAACAAGACGCTGGCCGCGCAGCTCTACGCCGAAATGCGCGAGTTCTTCCCGAAGAACGCGGTCGAGTACTTCGTTTCTTACTACGACTACTATCAGCCCGAGGCCTACGTGCCGACGCGCGATCTGTTCATTGAGAAGGATTCGTCCATCAACGAACACATCGAGCAGATGCGGCTGTCGGCCACAAAGAGCCTGCTTGAGCGCCGCGACACGATCATCGTGGGCACCGTGTCGTGCATCTACGGTATCGGCAACCCCGGCGACTATCACGCGATGGTGCTGATCCTGCGTGCGGGTGATCAGATCGCCCGGCGCGAGATTCTCGCGCGCCTGGTCGCCATGCAGTACACCCGCAACGACGCGGAGTTCACGCGCGGGGTGTTTCGCGTGCGGGGCGAAACCATCGATATCTTCCCGGCGGAAAGCGCCGAGCTCGCGTTGCGCGTGACGCTGTTCGACGACGAAATCGAAAGCCTGGAATTGTTTGACCCGCTGACTGGCCGTATCCGCCAGAAGCTGCCGCGCTTCACTGTCTATCCCGGATCGCACTATGTGACGCCGCGCGACACCGTGCTGCGCGCCATCGAAACCATCAAGGAAGAACTACGCGAACGCGTCAAGCGCTTCGTTGACGACGGCCATCTGGTCGAGGCGCAGCGTCTGGAGCAGCGCACCCGCTTCGATCTGGAAATGCTGCAGGAGCTGGGATTCTGCAAGGGCATCGAGAACTACTCGCGCCATCTATCCGGCGCCGCGCCGGGCGAGCCGCCGCCGACCCTGATCGACTACCTGCCGTCCGACGCGCTGATGTTCATCGACGAAAGCCACGTGACCATCGGCCAGCTCAGCGCCATGTATCGCGGAGACCGGTCGCGCAAGGAGACGTTGGTGCAGTACGGTTTTCGTCTGCCGTCCGCGTTGGACAACCGCCCGCTCAAGCTCGAAGAGTTCGAAGCGCGGATGCGCCAATGCGTGTTCGTTTCGGCAACGCCGGCCGCGTACGAACAAGAACATGCGGACAACGTCGTGGAGCAGGTGGTGCGCCCCACGGGGCTGGTCGATCCACTCGTGCAGGTGCTGCCCGCCCGCACGCAGGTGGACGATCTGCTCGGGCAGATCAAGGCGCGTGTCTCGCAAGGAGATCGCGTGCTGGTCACGACGCTCACCAAGCGCATGGCCGAAGACCTGACCGACTTTCTGAGCGAGCATGGCGTGAAGGTGCGCTATCTGCACTCGGACATCGATACGGTAGAGCGCGTCGAAATCCTGCGCGACTTGCGCCTGGGCACGTTCGACGTGCTGGTGGGCATCAACCTGCTGCGCGAAGGGCTGGACATTCCCGAAGTGTCGCTCGTGGCCATTCTGGACGCCGACAAGGAAGGCTTCCTGCGTTCGGAGCGCAGCCTGATCCAGACCATCGGCCGCGCGGCGCGCAACCTCAATGGTCATGCGATCCTCTATGCCGACCGGATCACGGACTCGATGAAGCGCGCCATGGATGAAACCGCCCGCCGGCGCACCAAACAGCTGCAATTCAACCTCGACAACGGCATCACCGCTCGCGGTGTGCAGAAGGCCGTGCGCGAGCTGATCGACGGCATCGTGGCGCCCGCCCAGCATGACACGCTGGAGGCCGCAGTGCCCGCCGAACTGCTGAAGGACGAAAAGGCGCTGGCCCGCGAGATCAAGCGCCTGGAAAAGCTGATGATGGATCACGCGCGCAACCTCGAATTCGAGCAGGCGGCCGCAGCTCGGGATTCTCTCAATGCGCTCAAGCAGCGGGTGCTGCTCGATGGGGCGGTGTAGCGGGATATGGATGTTTCAATTCATGTCCAGACGCTTACTGCTTCCTGAATAGCCGCAAAAAGTGGTGCGTTGCAATCATGGTGTAACCATTCGGGAATTTTGCGCCGTTTGCATCTCAATGGTTACCTGAATATAAGCTTGCAAGCCCATGATTTTGTTGTAGTTATGCCGGCCTCTGATTTGCGCTGCGTCAATTGCGCGGGCGCAAAAAAAGCTTGCCTTATCTCGGGTTTTCCCGCACACTTGCTTCCATGATGACCAAGGTACTTTTCGTTTGCATGGGCAATATCTGTCGCTCGCCGAGCGCAGAGGGCGTGTTTCGCCATTTGGTGAATGACGCGGGTTTGGGCGATGTCGTTCGCATCGACTCCGCGGGTACGCACGCGTTTCACATTGGCGAGGCGCCTGATGCCCGGGCGCAGGCTGCAGCTCGCAAGCGCGGCTACGAGATCACTCACTGCGAGGCGCGTCAGGTCACCGCGGAAGACTTCCGTGACTTCGATCTGATCCTCGCCATGGACTGGGACAATCTGTCCGCCATGCAGCAGCAATGCCCCAAGGCATACCAGCACAAGCTGATGCTGCTGATGCGCTTCGCCAATGAATTCGAAGAAGCCACCGTGCCCGATCCTTACTATGGCGGCGCCGACGGCTTCGGCAAGGTTCTGGATTACCTGGAAGATGCCTGTCAGGGCGTCCTCGAATTGGTCCGCAAGCGCGCTACCCAGTACCAGGCTGCCTGATTGCATGGTCGTGGAGCCGCTCGCAGAGCCGCTCTTCAGGTATAAGGCAGTGAAAAACCGCGCAGATGCGCGGTTTTTTGTAGCCCGGAGCCATACCAAATTAGTCGGGAATAGGCTATACTTGAGCCAATTACTCGGGTATTGACCGCTGGATTCGCTGGCGGCCACTGCCGGAATCACAGGGAATTCACCATGCGGCTAACTACCAAAGGGCGTTTCGCCGTGACTGCCATGATCGACCTGGCTATGCGGCAGCATAGCGGTCCGGTCACTCTTGCGGCCATCAGCCAGCGTCAGAACATTTCGCTTTCGTATCTTGAACAGCTTTTCGGCAAGCTCCGCCGTCACGAGCTCGTGGACAGTGTCCGCGGCCCGGGCGGGGGTTATTCGCTTGCGCGTCTGGCGCGCAATGTGACGGTCGCGGACATCATCTTCGCCGTCGACGAACCGCTGGATGCGACCAGCTGTGGTGGCAAGCGGGACTGTACGAGCGGCAACGACGGCAAGCCGGGCAAGTGCATGACGCACGAACTCTGGGCGACGTTGAATCGCAAGATGGTGGATTACCTGGATTCGGTGTCCCTGCAGGATCTCGTTGATCAGCAGCGTGTGCGCCAACTGCAGGAAGCCACCAATCAAGCGCAGGCCTGCGCAGTGCGTGTGAACCGGGTGGGAGGCGCGACCGCCGCCAACGCCCCGACCACGACTGTGGCTGCCAACGCCACCGTATAAGAAGCATCAGGAGTTGTAGAAATGACCACCCGTCCGATCTATCTGGATTATTCGGCCACGACGCCTGTCGACCCGCGTGTCGTCGACGCCATGGTGCCCTGGCTGTACGAAAACTTTGGCAACCCGGCCTCGCGCAGCCACGCGTTTGGCTGGGAGTCCGAAGAGGCCGTCGAACGCGCCCGCGAAGAAGTCGCCAAGCTGGTCAATGCCGACCCGCGCGAAATCGTCTGGACCTCTGGCGCCACCGAATCCGACAACCTCGCCATTAAGGGCGCAGCCAACTTCTACGCCGAACGCGGCAAGCACATCATCACGGTCAAGACCGAGCACAAGGCTGTGCTCGACACCTGTCGTGAACTGGAACGCCAAGGCTTCGAAGTCACGTATCTGAACGTCAAGGACAACGGCCTGATCGACCTGGATGTCTTCAAGGCTGCGCTGCGTCCCGACACCGTGCTCGTGTCGGTGATGATGGTGAACAACGAAATCGGCGTGATCCAGGACGTGGAAACGCTGGGCGAAATCTGCCGCGAAAAGGGCATCATCTTCCATGTGGACGCCGCTCAGGCGACCGGCAAGGTGGAAATCGATCTGCAAAAGCTGAAGGTCGACCTGATGTCGTTCTCGGCCCACAAGACTTACGGCCCGAAGGGCATCGGTGCGCTGTATGTGCGCCGCAAGCCGCGTATCCGCATCGAAGCGCAGATGCACGGCGGTGGCCATGAGCGCGGTTTCCGCTCGGGCACGCTGGCCACGCATCAGATCGTCGGCATGGGCGAAGCGTTCCGTCTGGCCCGCGAAGAAATGGGCACCGAGAACGAGCGCATCCGCATGCTGCGCGACCGCCTCTGGAAGGGGTTGTCCGAAATCGAAGAGGTCTACCTCAACGGCGACATGGACCAGCGCGTGCCGCACAACCTGAACGTCAGCTTCAATTACGTCGAAGGCGAATCCCTGATCATGGCGATCAAGGAACTGGCGGTGTCCAGCGGTTCGGCTTGCACGTCGGCCAGCCTGGAGCCCTCGTACGTGCTGCGCGCCCTGGGCCGCAACGATGAGTTGGCGCACAGCTCGATCCGCTTCACGCTGGGCCGTTTCACGACCGAGAAGGAAGTGGACTTTGCGGTCGAGCTGCTCAAGAGCCGGGTTGGCAAGCTGCGCGATATGTCGCCGCTGTGGGAAATGGCCAAGGAAGGCATCGACTTGAACACCGTGCAGTGGGCCGCGCACTAAGCGCCCGCGCCTCGAAATACGTGGAGAATTAACATGTCTTACAGCACCAAAGTTCTGGATCACTACGAAAATCCCCGCAACGTCGGTTCGTTCGACAAGTCGGACGAGTCGGTGGGCACCGGCATGGTCGGCGCGCCGGCCTGTGGCGACGTCATGAAGCTGCAGATCAAGGTGAACGAAGCCGGCGTGATCGAAGACGCGCGCTTCAAGACCTACGGCTGTGGCTCGGCCATCGCTTCCAGCTCGCTCGTGACCGAGTGGGTCAAGGGCAAGACGCTGGATCAAGCGATGAGCATCCGCAACACGCAGATCGCCGAAGAGCTGGCCCTGCCGCCGGTGAAGGTGCACTGTTCCATCCTGGCCGAAGACGCGATCAAGGCCGCGGTGCAGAACTACAAAGAAAAGCATTCGGCCACTGCCGAAGCTGTGGCGGGCTGATCATGTCCGTTACCCTGACCCAACAGGCTGCCACCCATATCGGCCGCTACTTGCAAAAGCGCGGAAAGGGTATAGGCTTGCGGCTCGGCGTTAGGACGACGGGCTGTTCCGGCATGGCCTACAAGTTGGAGTATGTCGACGAGGTCGAGGCGGAAGATGTCGTCTTCGAGAGTTTTGGCGTGAAGGTCTTCATTGACCCCAAGAGCCTTTCCTATCTCGATGGCACGGAGCTGGACTACGCCCGCGAGGGCCTGAACGAAGGCTTCAAGTTCCGCAACCCCAACGAGAAGGCGACCTGCGGCTGCGGCGAGTCGTTCACGGTGTAAGTCTTGGCTGGTGACGATCACTTCAGCCTGTTTGGCTTGCCGGCACGATTCGACCTGGACGGCCAGGCGCTTGAACACGCCTGGCGCAGCGTCGCCGCGAAGGTTCACCCCGACCGGTTTGCGACGGCCAGCCCTGCGGAGCGCCGCGTGGCGATGCAGTGGGCCGCCCGCGCCAACGAGGCATATCGCGAATTGAAGGATCCGCTGCTGCGGGCGCGCTACCTCTGCGAGCAGGCGGGCGTGGACCTTCAGACGGAAAGCAACACGTCCATGGACGCGGCCTTTCTGATGCAGCAGATGACCTGGCGCGAGATGCTGGACGATGCGCGCGATGACGCCGGCGTGCTGGACACGCTGCAAGCCGAGCTGGAAGCGGCGCGCGCCGAGATGCGAGCCACGCTGACGCGCCTCCTGGATGAGGAACGCGACTACGCGGCTGCCGGGCGCAAGGTGCGGGAATGGATGTTCGTGGAAAAGCTGGCGCAGGAGCTGGCCAACGTGCAGCCCGCGGGATAGCCAACGGCGCGCTGGGGCGTGCCCGACACGGGCGCCTGCACGGCGCGGCCTACTGACCAGAAAAAAGAATCATGGCCTTATTGCAGATATCCGAGCCCGGCGAATCGCCCGCGCCGCACCAGCGCAAGCTGGCGGTCGGGATTGATCTGGGCACCACCAATTCGCTGGTTGCTGCCGTACGCAGCAGCGTTGCCGAAGTGCTGCCCGACGCACAAGGCCATGCCTTGCTGCCGTCGGCGGTGCGTTATTTTCCTGGCGGCAAGGTCACGACCGGCCGTGAGCCCCTGGCGCAGCAAGCCGAGGATCCGCTGAACACGGTCGTGTCCGTGAAGCGTTTCATGGGCCGGTCGCTGGAAGAAGCGCGCGCGACGCGTGCGCCGTATGAATTCGTGGATGCCCCCGGCATGGTGCGAATCCGCACGGCGCAGGGCGATCTGAGCCCGGTCGAGGTATCCGCGCAGATCTTGGCGGTGCTGCGCCAGCGCGCCGAAGACGTGCTCGGCGACGAACTGGTGGGTGCGGTCATTACCGTGCCCGCGTATTTTGATGACGCACAGCGTCAGGCCACGCGCGACGCCGCGCGCTTGGCGGGCCTGAACGTTCTGCGCCTCTTGAATGAGCCGACCGCGGCCGCGATTGCCTACGGGCTGGACAATGCTGCCGAGGGTGTTTACGCAGTTTATGACCTGGGCGGCGGCACATTCGATATCTCCATCCTTCGCCTGACGCAGGGTGTGTTTGAGGTGATCTCCACGGGCGGCGATACGGCGCTTGGCGGCGACGACTTCGATGTCCTGATCGCGGACCACGCCGTGGCGAAGCTGGGCTTGGGCGAGATGTCGCCCGCCGAGCGCCGGGGCTTGCTGATGGCCGCGCGCGCCGCGCGTGAAACGCTGTCGGAGTCCGACGTGACGACCTTGCAGCTGACGCTGTCGGGCGGACGCGATGTCGCGCTGACGCTGACCCGTGAAGAATTCGAAGTCCTGGCCCAGCCGCTGATCGAGCGCACGCTGGACACGGCGCGCCGCGCGCTGCGCGATGCGGCGCTCAAGCCGGCCGACGTGCGCGGCGTGGTGATGGTGGGCGGCGCCACGCGCATGCCCGTCGTGCGCGCTGCCGTGGCCAAGGTGTTTGGCACGGAGCCGCTGACCGATCTGGATCCCGACCAAGTGGTGGCGCTGGGCGCCGCGCTGCAGGCCAATCTGCTGGCGGGCAACCGCGCGCCTGGCGAGGACTGGCTGCTGCTGGACGTGATCCCGCTGTCGCTGGGTCTGGAAACGATGGGCGGCCTGGTCGAACGCATCATCCCGCGCAACAGCACCATTCCGGTCGCGCGCGCGCAGGAATTCACGACCTTCAAGGATGGCCAGACGGCCATGAGCATCCACGTGGTGCAGGGCGAGCGCGATCTGGTGTCGGATTCCCGTTCGTTGGCGCGCTTTGAACTGCGCGGCATTCCGCCCATGGTGGCCGGCGCGGCGCGTATCCGTGTGACCTTCCAGGTGGACGCGGACGGCCTGCTGAGCGTCACCGCGCGCGAGCAAAGCCAGGGCGTCGAGGCGATGGTGTCGGTCAAACCGTCGTACGGCTTGTCCGATGACGAGATCGCCAAGATGCTGGCCGACAGCGTGGCGCAGGCCGACACCGATGCGAAGGCGCGCATGTTGCGTGAGCAGCAGGTGGATGCGCGTCAGCTGGTGGAATCGGTGCAGGCCGCGCTGGCCGTCGACGGCGACCTGCTGGACCCGGACGAACGCAAGCGCGTGGATGAATGCCTGCAAGGGGCCATTGCTGCGCAGCAGGCGCAGGACGTGGACACCGTGACGCAAGCCGTGCAGGCCCTGTCGGCCGCGACGGATGAGTTCGCCGCGCGCCGCATGGACCGCAGTATCCGCGCCGCGCTTGCCGGCCGCAAACTTGACGAAATCGCCTGATAAGAAGTTATGCCGAAACTGACTGTATTGCCTCATCCCGACTACTGTCCCGAAGGCGCGGTGATCGAAGACGCGCCCAAGGGTGTGTCGATCTGCCGTGTGCTGCTGGATAACCACATCGATATCGAGCACGCGTGCGAATTGTCGTGCGCCTGCACGACCTGTCATGTGGTGGTCAAGCAAGGGTATTCGTCGCTGGAAGACGCAACGGACGACGAGGAAGACCTGCTGGACAAGGCCTGGGGCCTGACCCCGACCTCGCGCCTGTCGTGCCAGGCGCTGGTAAGCGACGCCGACCTGACGGTCGAGATTCCCAAGTACACGATCAATCACGCCAAAGAGGGCCATTGATGAAGTGGACCGACACCTACGAGATCGCCGCCGCGCTGTACGACGCGCATCCTGACGTCGACCCCAAGGCGCTGCGGTTCACGCAGCTGCGCGACTGGGTCATGGCGCTGCCGGGCTTTTCCGACGATCCTGCGCACTGTGGCGAGAAGATCCTGGAGGCCATCCAGATGGCCTGGATCGACGAAGCCGACTGAACGCGATTTGCCAAGAACGCTCCCTTTCCGGGAGCGTTTTTTTTGGGCGCGGCCGCGCCATGCCGTTGGTCGGAGATGGTCTGCCGCCGTCTTTGACATGCCGGCGTCGCGCAGGCCACGGTATCATCGGGGATCCGTTTGTTGTCCTTTCCAGCCGAGTCTACCGATGCCCGCTGCCCAACTGCGTTTTGGCCTGGCCGCCAATCGTTTGCACCACGAAACCCCCGACGCCGCCTTGTTCACCTGGCTGCGTTCGTGCTCGTCCACCATCCGCGAGCTGGGCGTGCAGTTGCACACGGTGGGGCGCACCCATGATGCGATCGTGCGCGAGGGCATGCTGCAGGGTTACGCCGGCCTGATCCGCTACCCGTACGGCCGCGAGGGCGGTCTGATGAAGCTGGTGGCGCGCGTGACCGAAGGCCGCGATGGCCAGGCGCCGTTCGACGGCGCGATCTACCTGATCGATCCCGTGGATCCGTCCTCGATTTTTCCGGAAGCGCTTGCGCTCAAGCGGCAGTGCATCACGCATGGCCGGCCTTTCATTTCGACGCTGGCCGGCGCCATCGAGTGGATGGAGGTCGAACGCATCCATGCGGGGCTGGCGCCGGACGCGTCCGTGTCGCGCCATTTCAATTTCTCCGGCCAGACGCTGGCGATGATCGCCCACGATGCGCTCAAGGACGAAATGGTGGCCTTCGCCAGCGAGCACTTCGATGTGCTGTCCCGGTTTGCGCGGCGCGTGGCCACGGGCACGACCGGCGGCCGCCTGAACGAGCTGGCCTGGTCGCGCGGCTGGCCCAAGGATACGCCGTGGGTTCACCGTTACCTCAGCGGCCCGCTGGGCGGCGATGCGCAGATTGCCGAATTGGTGCTGGAGCACCAATGCCAGCGCGTCATCTTCTTCGAAGACCCCCACGTCGCGCGCCAGCACGAGGCCGACATCCAGTTGCTGGAACGCGCGGTGCGCGTGGTGACCGAGTCCGCCACCTGCGCCACGTCTCCCTCCGTCGCGCGCCGCTGGGCGCAAGCCGTCGAAAAGCGCGGCATCTGACCGCTACGCGCGCGTCGCGGCCGGGCCAGCGCCGGTGATGATGCGAGCGACGCGGTCCGCGACGGCCGCTGCCGCCATCGACAGCGGCAAGACATCCGAACGGCACAGAAAGACCGGACGCGTCAGCCTGGGCTTGGCGATCCGGCGCAGCACGACCTGGCCGCGCGCGGCTTCCTGGCGGACGGCCTCGTAGGACAGGATCGTACTGGCAACGCCGGCCTGCGCCAGCTCGATGAGCTGCGGAATGGCGTTGGCCTCGGCAATGATGCGAAATTGCACCTGTTCGCGCTGCTGGTATTGATCGAGCAGCCGGCGCAGGCTATGCGGATTGCCTGGCAACACCAGCGGCAGCGCCGACAACGCGCGCAGGGTGATGGACGGTAGCCCAACGAGATCCGATGCCGCGCGCTTGCCGCGCTTTGCCGCGGGCGGCGACACCACGACCAGCTCTTCGTCGATCAGATGCTGAAATCGAAGGTCGACCGACGCCTCGTCGCTGAACGTGAGCCCCAGGTCGGCGTGCCCCGAGCTGACAAAGCCCGGAATGTAGCCGGTGCTGGATTCGATGATCTTCAGATAGACGCCCGGCCATTGGGCGAGGGAAAAGCGCAGGAGCGGCACGGTCAGCAACTTGGCCATCGACATCGACATTGCCAGCGATACCGTTCCGCGAGGGGCGTTGATGTCTTCGCGCACGTCCGCGCGCGCCGCGTCGATGCGGCCAAGGATCTCGCGCGCATGCGCCAGCAGCCGTGAACCGGCGGCGGTCGGCGTGACGCCACGCGCGCTGCGATGCAGCAGCACGACGCCCAGATCTTCCTCGAGGTTGCGGATCAGCAGGCTGAGCGCCGGTTGGGCTACGTGCAACGCGGCGGCCGCACGGCTGATCGAACCCGTTGAAACCACGGCGACAAAGCACTGCATCGCACGGATGGACATGGACATGAGAGGGCTCCGGACGGTGCGGGCCATCATGTTTTGGTTATGGCCTGCATATTTAAACGGTATTTCTAATATATCAATCCGCTTTCCATAATGAGCGTCATCCAAGAAAAAATCACAGGAGACAACATGACGCTCAACAAACTATTCGCTGCCTGCCTTGCTTCGGCGGCGCTGTCGGCCCCCGCGTTTGCAGATGCCTGGCCCGCCAAGCCCATCACGCTGGTCGTGCCGTTTTCCGCAGGCGGGCCCACCGATTTCATCGCACGCCTGGTGGCCGAGCCGCTGGCACGCGAGCTGGGGCAGCAGGTCATCGTGCAGAACAAGCCGGGCGCGAGCGGAAACGTGGGCTATCAAAGCGTGCTCAATGGCCCGGCCGACGGTTACACGCTCATGCACAACACGGTGGCCATGCAGGCCATCAATCCGTTGATGTATCCCAGCGCGAAGATGCATCCGGCCAAGGATTTCGTGCCGGTTGGCACGACGGGCGCCATGCCGAACCTGCTGGTCGTCAACCCCGAGCGCACGCCCGTCAAGACGCTGGCCGAACTGGTGGAGCGCGGGCGCCGCGCGCCGCAGGGCTTGAGCTACGCCACGTTTGGTCCGGGCAGCTCGCCGCACGTGTATGGCGCCTCGCTGCAGAAACTGGCCAATTTTCAGGCCGTGGGCGTGGCTTACAAAGGCAGCGCCAACGCCGTGACGGACGTGATCGGCGGTCAGGTCGACTTTCTGTTCGACAGCATGTCCACCAGCATCGGCCAAGTGCAAGGCGGCCGGCTCAAGGCGTTGGCGATCACGTCGGCGGCGCGTTCGCCGCTGTTGCCGGATGTGCCGACGCTGCAGGAGGCGGGCTATCCCGCCCTGGATCTGAAATTCTGGTTCGCGCTGCAGACGCCCTCCGGCACGCCGGATGACGTGGTGCAGAAACTGCGTGCCGCGGTCGCGAAGGTGGTGGCCAGCGACGCTTACCGCCAGGCCATGCAGGAGCGGGGCGCGGAGGCCTTTCAGGTGGCGCCGGCCAAGCTGGACGAGTTCTTCAAGCAGGAAACCGCGCAATGGACGCAGGCGGCGAAGACGATCGGGTTGAAGGCGGAGCAGTGAACATGGAAGGCAGGCATCGCATGACGCCATTGAAGAACATCACGGTCCTGGATCTGAGCAAGGTGCTGGCCGGACCGTTGTGCGGGCAGTATCTGGGCGAGCTGGGGGCGCGCGTGATCAAGGTCGAGCCGGTGGGCACCGGCGACGACACGCGTGCGTGGCTGCCGCAGGAGGCCGGCGAGTCCGCCACGTTCCTGGCGGTCAATCACAACAAGCGCAGCCTCGCGGTGGACCTGAAGACCGAAGCGGGGCGGGCGGTGGTCCATCGCCTGGCCGGCCAGGCCGATGTCGTGCTGCAGGGGTTTGGCGGCAAGACCGCAGCGCGCCTGGGCGTCGATTACGAGACGCTGAGCCGCCTCAATCCGCGTCTCGTGTACTGCGAGATCTCGGGCTACGGCCGTGAAGGGCCGATGGGCGACGAGCCGGGCTACGACGTCATGCTGCAGGCCTTCAGCGGCATGATCAGCACGATGGGCGAGCCGGATGGCAATTTTGCGCGCGCCAGCTTTTCGCCGGTGGATCTGGGCACGGGATCGTTTGCGCTGAGCGGCATTCTGGCGGCGCTGCTCGAGCGCGGGCAGACGGGCAAGGGGCAATACCTGGATGTGTCGCTGCTGGATACGTCGCTGGGGCTGATGTCTTACATGGCGCAGAATTATTGGCGCACGGGGAAGGTGCCGCGCCGGATGGGCACGGGCCATCCCGCCATGTGTCCGTATCAGGCGTTTCGCGCGTCCGATGGCGACCTCATGCTGGGTGTGGGCAATGACGCGCAGTGGCAGCGCTTCTGCGCGGCGGCGGGGTTGCAGGAATATGTGAACGATCCGGCGTTTGCGACCAATGCCGAGCGAGTCCGCAACTTTGATGCGACCGTCGCCCTGGTGCAGTCGCGCATCGAAACGCGGTCGGTGGCGCAATGGCTGGCATTGCTAAAACCAAAGGGAATCGCGTGTTCGGCGATCCATACGCTGGACCAGGCGTTGGCGCATCCGCAGGTCGCGGCGCGCGAACTGATCGTGACGACCGAGCATCCGGCGCTAGGCGAAGTGCGCAATATAGGGCTGCCCGTGCGTTTTGGGCGGCAGCCGCGCAAGGCCGCGCGGCCCGCGCCGATGTTGGGCGAGCACAGCCGTGAAATCCTGGCGGAGCTGGGCTTTGAGGCAAGCGAGATTGCCGCGATGCTGGTCAGTGGCAGCGTGCAGCAGCACCCCTTCGATAAAGGAACGGCATGAATCCGGTGCGTTACGAAGTCCGCGATGGCATTGCGGAAATCCATCTATGCCATGCGCCCGTCAACGCGCTGGACGTGGGTGTGCTGGACGCGCTGATTGGTGCGCTGGAAAAGGCGAATGCGGATGCGGGCGTGCGGGCGGTGCTGCTGGCCAGCAGCCTGCCCGGGCGATTCTGCGCCGGGCTGGACATGAAGCAGCTGCTGCAAAGCACGCCCGCGGGTGTGCGGGAGTTGCTGACCCGGCTCTACATCAAGCTGTATGACGCGCAGTTCAACCTGACCAAACCATCGATTTCGGTGGTGTCTGGGGCCGTGCGCGGCGGCGGCATGACGGTGGCGATTTCCAGCGACATGATCGTGGCCGCCGACAGCGCGACGTTTGGCTACCCGGAGATCGACGTGGGCGTGCTGCCCGCCATTCATTACGTGCATCTGCCGGCGGTGGTGGGCAAGCATCGGGCGTTCGATCTGCTCTTTACCGGCCGCACGTTCAGTGCAGGCGAGGCGCAGGCGATGGGGCTGGTGTCGCGTGTCGCTGCCGAGGCCGGACTGCTGGACGAGGCGCGCACGCTGGCGCGGTCGCTGGCGCAGAAGCCGCCGGAGGTCCTGGCGATGGGCCGGCGCGCGTTCGTGTACAGCAACGACAACGAGTATCGGCGCCGGGTGGCCACGGCGGTGGAAGTGTTCTGCAACGCCGCGGCCACGCCAGAGGCGCGCGAAGGCTTGAGCGCCTTCGTGCAGAAGCGGGCGCCCGACTGGGCAAGCGTCGGCGAAACGGGCTAACGCTATTGGCCGGTAAAGCGGGGCGGCCGCTTTTCGCGGAACGCCGCCACGCCTTCGGCGAAATCGGCGCGTGCGGCCGACTGCAGGAAGCGCGCCGTTTCCTCGGCCAACTGGGCTTCCAGCGGCGCGTGCGCGGCGCTGCGCAGCAATGCCTTGGCGCCCGCAATGCCGTGCGGCGCGTGGCGGGCGATGTCTTGGGCATAAGCTTGCCCCGCGGCAGCAAGTTCGCTGGCAGGCGCGGTGCGCGTGATGATGCCCCAGGCCTGCGCCTCGTCGGCCGTGAAGGCGTCATGACGCAAGAGGAGATCCAGTGTGCGCTTGGGACCGGCGGCGCGCATGAGGCCATGCGACATGCCGGCATCGGGCGTCGCGCCGAGCTTCAGGTAGGCCGTCATGAAGCGCGCGCCCGCATCGGCGATTGCGAGGTCGCAGGCCAGGACGAGCGACAGGCCCGCGCCCGCCGCCACGCCGTGGACCTGCGCGAGCCATACTTTGTCCATGCGCGGGATGCGCGCAACGAATGCATTGAGCGGCGTGAACAGTTCCGACAGCGTGGCGCGTACCTTGTCGGGTTCGCCCGTGAACATGCCGATGTCTCCCCCCGCGCAGAATGCCTTGCCCGTGCCGCGCAGCAGCACGACGCGCACCGCGTCGCACGTTTCGATCCACTGCGCGGCGCGCAACAGGTCGCACGCCATGGCCACGTCGATGGCGTTGAGCGCGTCCGCGCGATTGAGGGTGAGCGTGGCGACGGGGCCGTCGGTCTCGAGCAACAGCGTCTGGAACTTCGGTGGTTCCTGGGTCATGGCGAGTCTCCGTTGTCGGGTAAATACCAACTGTCGATCAAAAAACCGCGATGCTATGTTCTGAACCAAGCGCTTGCTTGGTTGGGTTTTGAGCACGCTTAGCGTAACGCATAGAACGATTTTCCGGCGCTGTACTGGCGAAGGTAAAGACAGGTTCGTTGCATCTCCTGCCTCGCAGGGCCGCCAGGTTCACCGTCGTAAAAAATGTCCGCCCCAGGCGGCAGAATAACTTCGCATCAAAGCGGGGAGACAAATGGTGGATCAGTCCGACAGGCCTGCCTTGTTGCAGGCCGATGGGGTGACGCTGGCGTTTGGCGGCGTCAAGGCGCTTACCGACGTGGGCTTTCGCGTGGAGCAGGGCTCCATCACCACGGTCATCGGCCCTAATGGCGCCGGCAAGACCTCGCTGTTCAACACGATCTCCGGTTTCTACAAGCCCGCGGCGGGACGGATCCACTTCGAGGGCCGCGACATCACACGCATGCACGCGCCCGATCGCGCCAAGCTGGGTCTGGCGCGCAGCTTCCAGAACATTGCGCTGTTTCGCGGCATGACGGTGCTGGACAACATCAAGCTGGGCCGCCACGCGCACCTGCGCACCAATGTGCTGGATGCGCTTTTTTACCTGGGCCGCGCGCGCCGCGAGGAGATGGCGCTGCGGGCGGACATCGAAGAACGCATCATCGATTTCCTGGAGATCGATCACATCCGCCACGCGCCGGTCGCGGCGCTGTCGTATGGGCTGCAAAAGCGGGTTGAGCTGGCGCGGGCGCTGGCGATGCAGCCCAAGGTGCTGATGCTGGACGAGCCCGTGGCGGGCATGAACCGCGAAGAGACCGACGACATGGCGCGCTTCATCCTGGATGCGCGCGCCGAGTGGGGCGTGACGGTGCTGATGGTGGAGCACGACATGGGCATGGTGATGGACTTGTCCGATCACGTCGTGGTGCTTAACTTCGGGCAGGTGATTGCCCACGGCACGCCGGCGCAGGTGCAGTCCAATCCGGAAGTCATCAAGGCGTATCTGGGCGCGGGCGACGTAGGCGATTTGCGGCGGCGGCTGCGGGAGGCGGCCTGATGGACTGGCTGTTCTTCCTGGAGGTGTCGCTGGCGGGACTGGGCAGCGGCGGCCTGTATGCGTTGGCCGCGCTGGCGTTTGTGATCGTCTACAAAGCGACCCGCGTGGTGAACATCGCCATTGGCGAATTCCTGATGCTGGGCGCATACGTGTTCTATGCGTTCGCGTCGGGGATGCAATGGCCAATCTGGCTGGCCATCGCGGGCGCGGTCGTGGTGTCGGGCGCGCTGGGCGCCGTCGTCGAGCGGCTGACCATACGTCCGATGCTGGGCGAATCGCCGATCTCTGTCTTCATGATTACCGTGGGTCTGGCGTCGATACTGGTCGGCGCGGTCGAGCTTATCTGGACGGCGGACCAGCGGCGCCTGCCGGAGTTCATGCCGCGCGCGCCAGTCATGGTGGGCGAGGCGTTCGTGGCACCCAAGGTGTTCTACGGCTTCTGGGTGGCGGTGGTGCTGGCGCTTTTGGTGCTGGTGGTGTTTCGCTACTGGCGCGGCGGCGTGGCGCTGCGTGCGACGGCGTCGGACCAGGGCGCGGCCTATGCAATGGGCATCAATGTGCCGCGCGTGTTTTCGCTGGCCTGGGTGACGGCGGGCGCCATCGCCGCGGTGTCCGGCGTGATTGTCGGCGCGATCGGCGGGATCTCGTCGTCGATGGGCGTGTTCGGGCTGTCGGTGCTGGTCGTGGTGATCGTCGGTGGCCTGGACAGCGTCGCGGGCGCGCTGGTCGGCGGCATCTTCATCGGCCTGCTGGAGGCCTGGGCGGGCGCCTATCTGGGCGGCGAGTACAAGCTGCTGGCCACGTTCGTCGTGCTGGTCGTCGTGCTGATGGCCAGGCCCTACGGCCTGTTCGGCACCCGTGAAATCGAGAGGCTCTGATCCATGCGTATCGCGACCGCCAAACAGACCTACCTGGCCGACGAGGCGCTTTTCGACACGCGCACGCAGCATGTGTGGCTGGCGCTGCTGGCGGCCTCGCTGGTGCTGTTTCCCTTCGTGGCGAATGCCTATTGGCTTTATCTTGCGTGCCTGGTCGCGATCAACATCGCCAGCGCGACGGGGCTGAACATCCTGACCGGCTACACCGGATTGGTCAGCCTGGGGCAGGCGGCGTTCATGGGCCTTGGCGCGTACACGGTCGCAGTCATGGAGCTGCACCTGGGCACGCCGGTCCTGGTGAATCTGCTGGCGGGCGGCGTGGTGGCGATGTTGGGTGGGCTGCTGGTGGGTATTCCCTCGCTGCGGGTGAAGGGACTGTACCTGGCGATCTCGACGATTGCCGCGTCGTTCATCGCGCACTTCATCTTCGCGAACTGGCAATTCACGGGCGGTACCTCGGGGTTGCAGGTGCCGCCCGCGCGCATCCTGGGGCTGGACCTGGATACGTCCTTCAAGATCTATTGGCTGATCGTGCCCGTGACCGTGCTGATGGTGCTGGGCGCGGCGAATCTTTTTCGCACCCGCATCGGCCGCGCGTTCATCGCAATCCGCGACCGCGACATTTCCGCCGAGGTGCTGGGTATCCGCCTGCTGCGCTACAAGCTCCTGTCGTTCGGGCTGTCCTCGTTCTATGCCGGCGTGGCGGGCGGTCTGTGGGCGTATTTTTTCCGGGTGGTCACGCCCGAGAGCTTTCCGCTCATCATGTCGATCTTCTTTCTGGCGGCGATCATCGTGGGCGGCATGGGCTCGATCCTGGGATCCATCCTGGGCGCGCTTTTCATGACGATGGTGCCGGAGTTTCTGAAGCTTGTTGTCGGCTGGCTGCCCGTGGGCGGCGATGCGCTGCGGCTGATCTCACCGGTGCGCACCATCGTTTTCGGCCTGCTGATCGTGGGCTTTCTGATCTTCGAGCCGCACGGGCTCGCGGAAATCTGGCGGCGCGTGCGCCGATTCTTTCACCTCTGGCCTTTCCGTACGTAGCGCGATGCGTGCGGCGTGACGGCGGCCACCCATAAGACCCAGGAGACAAACCATGAAGCGCATCCGGATAGGCAGCGGTTTATCGAGGTTGTTGGCCCCGTTGGGCCTGGCGGCGGCATTGGCGGCGGCGCCCGCGGCGCAGGCGGCCGAGGACCTGGTGCTGGGCGGCTCGATTCCCTTGAGTGGCGTGTTTGCCTTTGCCGGGCAGGGCATCCATGCCGGGATCACGGACTACGTGAAGATCATCAACGACCAGGGCGGCATCAAGGGCCGCAAGCTGCGCTATGTGCCCGAGGACACGGCCTACAAGGTGGATGCATCGGTGGCGGCGTTCAAGAAGATCACCAGCCAGAACAAGGTCAACTTCTACTACGGCGATTCGACCGGCTTTTCCAAGACCATCAATGCCGAGCTGAACCGCACGGGCGACATCCTGATGACGGGCGCGTCCTTCGCGACCGAGCTGAACGATCCGGCGAAGTATCCCGCCCAGTTCATGCTGGGGCCCGACTACACCGAGATGTTCGGGATCCTGCTGCGCTACATCGCCAAGGAGCAGCCGGGCGCCAAGGTGGCGTTCGTGTATTCGGACACGGAGTTCGGACGTGATCCGATCGCCAGTTCGCGCGCGGTGGCCGAAAAGCTGGGCCTGAAGGTGGCTACCGAGATCATGACGCCGCCGGGCAGCGTGGACGTGTCGACCGAGGTCATCAAGCTGCGCCGCGCCGACCCTGACTTCACCATCTTCCACGGCTACGTGCTGGCGCCGATTCCCGAGTTTGTGGGACAGGGCAAGCGCATGGGCCTGAAGACGCGCTACATGGGCACGTTCTGGACGATGGACAACTCGACCGTGATGCAGATGGGCGAGGACGCCGAGGGCTTCATGGGCGTGATGCCGTACCGCTACTACTACGACCAGGCCGCCGACGCGCCGATGCTCAAGAAGATCCGCGAAATGCGGCCGCAGTACCAGAGCACGGGCTACATGCAGGGATTCCTGGCCGCCATGCTGTTCTCGGAAGTCGCCAAGCGCACGCTGGACGCGGGCAAGGAACTGACCGCCGCGAACATGAAGGCCTCTCTGGACGGCATCAAGGATTTCGATACGGGCGGGCTGATCGGCGTGCCGATCACCATCAAGGGCAACTCCATCCCGGTGGGCCGGATCTATCGCGCGGACGTCAAGCAAAAGCAGATGGTGCCGGCGTCCGACTGGATCGTGCTCAAGTGAGGCTGCCGTGAACCAGGGACAGGACGTGGCAGGACAGGGCGTTCGTTCAGGCATGAACGCCGCCGCGCCGCCCAAGGCGGTGCTCGACATCAACAACATCGAGGTCGTCTACAACAAGGCGGTGCAGGTGCTGCGCGGCTTGTCCCTGTCGGTGCCGGCCGGCAGCATCGTCGCGCTGCTGGGCAGCAACGGGGCTGGCAAATCCACCACGCTCAAGGCGGTATCCGGTCTGCTGGACCTGGAGGACGGGGAACTGGTGCGTGGCCAGATCGTGTTCGCTGGCGGCGACACGGCGGGCATCAAGCCGCAGAACCTGGTGCGGTCGGGCCTGGCGCACGTGATGGAAGGGCGCCGCGTGTTCGAAGACCTGACCGTCGAAGAAAACCTGGTGGCGGCAACCTATGCGCTGACCGGAAGGCCCGCCGCGCGCGCGGACTTCGATCTGGTCTACGGCTACTTTCCGCGGCTTTTCGAGCGGCGGCGCGGACTGGCAGGTTATCTGTCCGGCGGGGAACAGCAGATGCTGGCCATCGGGCGCGCGCTGATTGCGCAGCCCACGCTGATGCTGCTGGACGAGCCATCGCTGGGCCTGTCGCCCATGCTGGTCGAGAGCATTTTTTCGATCATCGCGCGCATCAATATCGAACAGGGGGTGTCGATGCTGCTGGTGGAGCAGAACGCTTCGGTTGCGCTGGCGGTGGCGCATTACGGCTACATCATGGAGACGGGCAAGGTGGTGATCGACGGTTCGGCCGACAAGCTGGCGGCGGATCCCGACGTGCGCGAGTTCTATCTGGGCGTGGGCGGAACGGGCGAGGCCCGGGGCTTTCGCGACATCAAGCACTACAAGCGCCGCAAGCGCTGGCTGTCATGATGGACGCGCACAGGGATCCGGGCGCCTGGCCTGAACTGACGCTGCCGCAGATGCTGCGCGAGCAGGCGCGCCGCCAGCCGTCGGCGGTTGCCATCCGGCAGAAGGACTTTGGCATCTGGAAGCCGCTGACCTGGGACCAGTACTGGCAGCGCGCATGCCGCGTGGGGCTGGGACTGCGCGCGCTGGGGCTTAGCGCGGGCGGGCGGGTCGCGATCGTCTCGGACAACAGGGTGGAGTGGCTGCTGACGCAGATGGGGGCGTGCGCGGCCGGGGGCGTGGCGGTAGGCGTCTATTCCACAAGCCCGGCCGAAGAAATGGGCTACGTGCTGGCGCATGCGGACGTCGAACTGGTGGTCTGCGAAGACCAGGAGCAGACCGACAAGGTGCTGCACGTGGCGGACCGGCTGCCGAATTTGCGCCGCATCGTGGTCATTGAAACGAAGGGTCTGCGCGCGTATGGTGCGGCGGATCGGGCGCGCATCGTGACCTTTGCCGAAGTCGAGGCCGATGGCGGCCAGCGCGAAGCCGTGGAGCTGGCCGCGCTGAATACGATGCTGGACGGGCAGCGCCTGGACGACACCGGGCTGATGATCTACACGTCGGGTTCCACCGGCAAGCCCAAGGGCGCGATGCTGAGCTACCGCAACATGCGCGGCGTGGCGCCGGGCATCGCCGATCGCCTGTCGATGGATGCGTCCAGCGTGCACCTGTCGTACCTGCCGCTGTGTCACGTTGCCGAGCAGATGCTGTCCACGTTCGTGCCCATCTACCTGGGCACGCAGGTGAATTTTGGCGAGTCGCTGCGCACCGTGCAGGAGGACCTGCGCGAAGTCGCGCCGACGATTTTCCTGGGCGTGCCCCGCATCTGGGAAAAACTGCACGCCGCGATCTCGATCAAGATGCAGGAGGCTGGCCGGTTGCAGCAGTGGCTGTACCGCAATGCGCTGGCACAGTGCGCGCCGTTTCTGGAGAAGTCCCCCGCGCAGTATCGCGTGGGCGAGCGGCTGACGCATTGGCTGTGGTACTGGCTGGTGCTGCGCGCGCTGCAGAATTTCATTGGCCTGCGTCGTGTGCGGGTGGCAATGACAGGCGCCGCGCCGATTCCGCCGGACGTGGTGCGCTACTTTCGCACGCTGGGCGTGCCGCTGATCGAGGTGTATGGCTTGACGGAGTCGGCGGGCATGATCTTCGGACAGCATCCGGACCGCGTGAAGGTGGGCACGGTGGGCGAGCCGATCCTGGGTGTGGCGTGGCGCATCGGCGAATCCGGCGAACTGCTGGTGCGTGGCGACATGGTGTTCCAGGGTTACTACAAGAACCCGGAGGCGACCGCGGACACCGTGCGTGACGGCTGGCTGCACACGGGCGACGTCGTGGCGCAGGAAGACGGGCGCGTGCGCATCGTGGACCGGCTCAAGGACATCATGATCACGGCGGGGGGCAAGAACCTGACGCCGTCCGAGATCGAGAACGCGGTCAAGGGCAGTCCGTATGTGAAAGAGTGCATCGTCATTGCCGACGGCAGGAAGTACGTGACGGCGTTGATCCAGCTGGAATTCGACACCGTGGGCAAATGGGCCGAATCGCGCCGCATCGCGTTCACGCATTTCCGGTCGCTGGCGGAATGCCTGCAGGTGCGCGAACTGGTCCAGCAGGAGGTCACGCGCGCCAACGCCGGGCTGGCGCCCGTCTCGCAGATCAAGCGTTTCCATCTGCTGACCAAGGAACTGGACCACGACGATGGCGAAGTGACTGCAACGATGAAGGTGCGGCGCGCCAGCATCTACCGCGCCTACGCCAACGAAATCGAATCGCTCTATGTTGAGGAGACGACGGCATGAACCAAGCCGTGATCCTGGAAGCCGTGCGCACGCCGTTCGGGCGTCGCGGCGGATGGTGGGCCGAGACCCGGCCCGACTCGCTGCTGGCGGACACCGTGCACGCGCTACTGGCGCGCGCGGGCCTGCCGGGCGACAAGGTTGAGGACCTGATCGCCGGCTGCGTCAGCCAGGCGGGCGAGCAGGGCGCCAACATCGGCAGGCTGGCCGCCATGCTGGCCGGGCTGCCCGAGCGTGTGCCGGGGGTGGCGCTGAACCGCATGTGCGGGTCCAGCCAGCAGGCCGTGCATTTTGGCGCGCAGGCCATCGCCGCGGGCGACATGCGTTATGTGGTCGCCGGCGGCGTCGAGAGCATGAGCCGCGTGCCGATGTTCCTGGACGTGACGCTGGGCCAAAGCGAATTCCGGGGATTCGAATCGCTGAACCCGGCGTTGCTGGCGCGTTATCCGCTGATTCACCAGATCGAGAGCGCCGAGCGCATCGCCAGCCAATGGGGGCTGTCGCAGGCCGACATGGACGCGTGGGCGCGCGAGAGTCACGCGCGCGCGTGGGCGGCGGCCAGCGCGGGGCTGCATGCCGAGCTGCTGCCGGGCCCGGCGCAAGCTGCGCGCCGCGACGAAGGCATCCGCGAAACGACGGACGCCGCCCGGATGGCGGCCATGGCGCCGGCGATGCGCGCGCCGGGAGAGGGCGGCGTGACGGCGGCCAACGCCAGCCAGCTCGCCGATGGCGCGGCGGCGGTGCTGCTGGGCGACAAGGACGCGGCGCTGGCCGATGGCTTGCGGCCCCGGGCGCGCTTCCTGGCGCGGGTGGTGGTGGGTTCGGACCCCGTGATGCAGCTGACGGGCGTGATCCCCGCGGCGCGGCAGGCGTTGGCGCGTGCGGGCCTGGCGCTGGAGGACATCGACTGGATCGAGATCAACGAGGCCTTTGCAAGCGTGGTGCTGGCCTGGCAGCGCGAACTGGGCGCGGACCTGACGCGCGTGAATCCGTGGGGCGGCGCGATTGCGCACGGCCATCCGCTGGGCGCCACGGGCGCAGGCCTGATGGCCAAGATGCTGGCGGGGCTGGAGGCGACCGAAGGCGAGTTGGGCATGCAGCTCATGTGCATCGGGCACGGCATGGCGACCGCGACCATCATCCAGAGGGTTTGACCTGCATGGACAAGACCGGGACCGCTGTGTCGCGGGACGAGGGCGCGGAGACGCAGCGGCGCCAGGAATTGGTCCTGGCGGCCGGCCGGCTCTTCAGCAAGCGCGGGTATGAGCGCACGACGGTGCGTGAGCTGGCCAAGGCGGTGGGGTTGCAGTCGGGCAGCCTGTTCCACCATTTCCGTAGCAAGGAAGAGATTCTGGTCGCCGTGATGAACAACGGTATCCAGGAGGTGATCGACCTGGGCGAGAAGGCTCTGGACTGCTATGCCGTGCCGGCAGACCGGCTGGCGGCGCTGTTTCGCGTGCATATGTGGAGCATGCTGCACGGCGCGGGCGGGGATGCGATGAACGCGCTGGTGTACGAATGGCGCAGCCTGTCGGCGCCGAGCCAGGCGTCGGTCAAGGTGCTGAGCGACCGCTACGAGGCGATGTGGCAGTCCGTGGTGGCGGGGGCGGTGCAGGCGGGGTTGCTGCGGGGGGATGCGCGCGTCATCAAGCGATGCGTGCTGGGCGCGATGAATTTGACGGTGCAATGGTACAAGCCGGGCGGGCGGCTGGCCCCCGCCGCGTTCATCGACGCCATGTTGCAGGCGGCGTTGCCGGCGCTGCCCGCGGGGGCGGGCAGGTGGCCCGTGGAGCCTAGCCGCGCCGCTTGATGAACGCGCCGACGGCGCAGGCGACCGACAGCGCCAGCAGCGAGGCCGCGACGGGCAAGAGGAAATCGGCTTCGCCGTGATAACCGCCGCCCGTGACGCCGCCAGCCACGCCGCCCATCCAGAGCAGGGCGGTCAGGATCGCGGCGATGAGCGAGATGGCGGTGGCCACGCACAAGGCAATGAACGCCGGCCGCCGCACGGGGGCGGACCGGTAGGGCGTGCCCGGCTGGACGCGGCGGGGTTGCTTGATCCAGTAGACCAGCCCCGCCACGACCAGCAGCAGCATCAGGATCTTGAAGATCATGACGCGCGCCGACGATCAGTCTTCACGGCGCAGGTGCGGGAAGAGAATGACGTCGCGGATGCTGGGGCTGTCGGTCAGCAGCATGACCAGGCGGTCGATGCCGATGCCGCAGCCGCCCGTCGGGGGCATGCCGTATTCGAGGGCGCGGATGTAGTCCGCGTCGTAGAACATGGCTTCCTCGTCGCCGGCGTCCTTGGCCTCGACCTGCGAGCGGAAGCGCTCGGCCTGGTCTTCGGGGTCGTTCAGCTCGGAGAAGCCGTTGGCGATTTCGCGGCCGGTCATGAAGAGCTCGAAGCGCTCGGTGATGCCTTCTCGGGTATCGGAGGCGCGCGCCAGCGGCGAGACTTCGACCGGGTAGTCGATGATGTAGGTGGGGTTCCAGAGCTTGGCTTCGGCGGTCTCTTCGAAGAGCGCCAGTTGCAGCGCGCCCAGGCCGGCGCGCGACAGCACGGGGCCGTCGGCGTCGGCGCCCAGCTTTTTCAGTTCGGCGCGCACGAAGGCCGGATCGTCGAGCTGGGCCTGGGTGTAGCCGTCGGTGTACTTGAGGATGGCTTCGCAGATGGTCAGGCGGTCGAAGGGCTTGGACAGGTCCAGCTCGCGTTCCTGGTAGGTCAGGACGGCGCTGCCGGTGGCCGAGATGGCGGCCTGGCGGATCAGCTCTTCGGTGAAGTCCATGAGCCAGCGGTAGTCCGCGAAGGCTGCGTAGAACTCCATCATCGTGAATTCGGGGTTGTGCCGCGGGCTCACGCCTTCGTTGCGGAAGTTGCGGTTGACTTCGAACACGCGTTCAAAGCCGCCGACGATCAGGCGCTTGAGGTAGAGCTCGGGCGCGATGCGCAGGAACATTTCCATGTCCAGCGCGTTGTGGTGCGTGACGAAGGGCTTGGCCGCCGCGCCGCCTGGGATCGGGTGCAGCATGGGCGTTTCGACCTCAAGGAAGCCCGCGTTCAGCATGAACTGGCGGATGCTGCCCACGGCCTTGCTGCGCGCTTCAAAGGTGCGGCGCGTGGCGTCGGTCATGATGAGGTCGACATAGCGCTGGCGGTAGCGCAGTTCCTGGTCGGCGACGCCGTGGAACTTGTCGGGCAGGGGGCGCAGCGACTTGGACAAGAGGCGCGCCGAGGCGGCGTGCACCGACAGTTCGCCCTTGTTGGTCTTGAAGACCGACCCTTCGATCGCGATGATGTCGCCGATGTCCCACTGCTTGAACGCGGCGTAGACGTCTTCGCCGAGCGTGCCGCGGTCTAGGTAGATCTGGATGCGGCCGGTGCTGTCCTGCAGCGTGGCGAAGCTGGCCTTGCCCATGACGCGCTTGAGCATCATGCGGCCGGCGACCTTGACGTTGACCGCGGCGGCGGCCAGGGCTTCCTGCTCCTGGCCGTCGTACTTGTCATGCAGGGCCGCGGCGCGGGCGTCCGGGACGAAATCGTTGGGGTACGCGACCCCGGCTTCGCGCAGTTTGGCCAGCTTGGCACGCCGTTCGGCGATCAAGCGGTTTTCATCCTGGGCGGGTGCCGGAGTGGTCGAGTGGTCGGTCATGGTCGGGGGATCAGTCGTAATTGCGGATGTCGTCGATTTCGGTCGTGCCGAAATCTTCGCGATCCAGGTAGGCGAGGATGCGGGAGGCTACGTTGGCGGGCGAGGACAGCTTGCCGGTGGCATGGAAGTCCTGGAACTTGGCCAGCGCGGGGAAGCTTTCGGGGTCGCTTGCGCGGATGGCGGCCTGCATGTCGGTGTCGACGATGCCGGGGGCCAGCGCGACGATGCGGGCGCCGTCGGCGCCTTGTTCCTGCTTGACGACGCGGGCGTGCATGTCGAGCGCGGCCTTGGTGGCGCAGTACACGCCCCAGCCGGCGTTGGGATTGCGGCCCGCGCCGGAGGAGATGTTCAGGATGCGGCGGTCGGCCTTGATGTCAGCGACGGCGGCGAGGAACCGCGCCGTGAGCAGCATGACGGCAGTGACGTTCAGGTTGAAGGCGGCGGTGATGGCCGCGCCGTCGGTGAGTTCGTCGGTGCGCGCCACCGGATGCACCGTGCCCGCGTTGTTGATCAGCAAATAGCGCTTAGCGTCGCGCGGCAGCGCGGCGCAGATGCGTTCGGCCGCGGATTCGGCCGCTTTCAAGTCCGAGAGGTCCACGGACAGTTGTTCCAGCTGCACATCCTGCGAGCGCGCGTGGGCGGCGAGCTCGGGGTCTTCGCGGCGCGCCAGGGTAATCAGGCGGGTGCCGGGTTTGACCAGGCCGCGCGCCATGGCGGCGCCGATGCCGCGCGAAGCGCCGGTGAGAATAGCAATGGTGTCGGACATTCGTGGACCTCTGGGTGCGTAAAAGCGGGAAGAATCGCGGAACTTAGACGTTTTGCTTCAGGCTGGCCTGGATGAAGGGATCCAGGTCGCCGTCCAGCACTTTCTGCGTGTTGGAGATTTCGACGTTCGTGCGCAGGTCCTTGATGCGGCTCTGGTCCAGCACGTACGAACGGATCTGGTGGCCCCAGCCCACGTCGGTCTTGGAGTCTTCCAGCTTCTGCTGCTCGGCCATGCGGTTGCGCATTTCCAGTTCGTAGAGCTTGGACTTCAGCATCTGCATGGCTTCGGCGCGGTTGCGGTGCTGCGAACGGTCGTTCTGGCACTGCACGACGATGCCCGTCGGGATGTGCGTCAGGCGCACGGCCGAGTCGGTCTTGTTGATGTGCTGACCGCCCGCGCCCGAGGCACGGTAGGTGTCCACGCGCAGGTCGGCTGGGTTCACTTCAACCTCGAAGGAATCGTCCACTTCCGGATACACGAAGACGCTGGCAAACGACGTGTGACGGCCGCCCGAGGAGTCGAAGGGGCTCTTGCGGACCAGGCGGTGCACGCCGGTTTCGGTGCGCAGGTAGCCGAAGGCGTAGTCGCCCTCGATCTTGATCGTGGCCGACTTGATGCCCGCGACTTCGCCATCGGATTCTTCAAGGATCTCGGCCTTGAAGCCCTTGCGTTCGGCGTACTTGAGGTATTGGCGCAGCAGCATCGACGCCCAGTCCTGCGCTTCCGTGCCGCCCGCGCCCGCCTGGATGTCCAGGAAGCAGTTCAGGGGATCGGCCGGGTTGGAGAACATGCGGCGGAATTCCAGGGCTTCGAGCTTTTCCTGGAAGGCGTCGGCGTCCAGTTCGATCGCTTCGAGCGTGTCGCCGTCATCGTCGGCGGCGGCCATTTCGAAGAGTTCCTGGGAATCGGCCACGCCGGCGCCCAGGCTCGTGAGCGTTTCCACCACGTCCTCGAGCGATTTCTTTTCACGGCCCAGATCCTGGGCGTGCTTGGGGTCGTTCCAGACGGCCGGGTCTTCGAGTTCGGCGTTTACGACTTGGAGGCGTTCAGATTTGGCATCGTAGTCAAAGATACCTCCGTAGAGCCTGTTCGCGCTCCGCGTAGTCGGCGAGGCGGGCTGCGAGCTGGTTCTGACGTTCGGCTTCCATGATGATCCTGTCCTGATGACTTTGTGCGAAACCTGGCATTTTACCGTGGATGGAGCCTGTTCGCGGGCGTTCATCGCGGGCACGGGTGGCGGGTCCTGTTTCCCGGGTTACGCGGGGGCAATTCCAGTTGTTCAGTTTTTTGTCAACCCGACGGCTCTAGCCTTGCCTGATGGCCGCGATGTCCCCGTTTGGGGCGCGGACCGCGACAACGCCGGCCCGCGCCGGCCTATTCCGCCAGAGGAATGGAGACAGTGATGGAAAACACGATGCCCCCCGGGCTCTCGCCGGCGCTCGACGCCAGCGAAGAGGACCGGATTTACCGCAAGGTGGGCTGGCGGCTGGTGCCGCTGCTGGTGGTCTGCTATGTGGTGGCGTACCTGGACCGCGTGAACGTGGGATTCGCCAAGCTGCAGATGCTGCAGGAACTGCAATTTAGCGAAACGGTGTATGGGCTGGGCGCCGGTATTTTCTTCATCGGCTACTTCCTCTTCGAGATTCCCAGCAACATCATCCTGCACAAGGTGGGGGCGCGGATCTGGATCGCCCGGATCATGATCACGTGGGGCATCATCTCGGCGTGCATGATGTTCGTGACCAGCGTGCATATGTTCTACCTGCTGCGATTCCTGCTGGGCGCGGCCGAGGCGGGCTTCTTCCCGGGCATCATCCTGTATCTGACCTATTGGTACCCGGCCGCCCGGCGCGGACGCATCACGACGTTCTTCATGACCGCCGTGCCTATGTCCGGCCTCATCGGCGGCCCGATTTCCGGGTGGATCATGGCGACCTTTCACGGCGACCACGGTCTGTCGGGCTGGCAGTGGCTGTTCCTGCTGGAAGGGATTCCGTCGGTGGTGATCGGCGTGCTGGTGCTGATCTATCTGGATGACCGCATCAACAAGGCCAAGTGGCTGACGGCCAATGAAAAGGCCGTGCTGATCCGCAACATTGCGGCCGAGGAACAGCAAAAGGAAGATCCGCCGATCCGCGCCGCGTTGACCAAGCCGCGGGTGTGGGCGATGGCGCTGATCTACTTTTCGTTCGTGATGGGTCTGTATGGGGTGGGCTTCTGGATGCCTAGCCTCATCAAGAACACCGGTGTGCAGAGTCCGCTGGCGATCGGTCTACTGACGGCAGTGCCCAACCTGTTCGCCGTGATCGGCATGATCTTGATCTCGCGCAATTCGGACCGGCAGCGCGAGCGCCGCTGGCACGTGGCATTGCCCGCGTTGTTTGGCGCCGTCGGTCTGTTCCTGTCGGCCTTGTGGAGCGGCAATACGGTGCTGGCGATTTTTGCGCTGACCGTGGCCAACATTGGCATTTGCACGGTGCTGCCGCTGTTCTGGAGCCTGCCGACAGCGCTGCTCGGCGGCACGGCGGCGGCTGCGGGCATTGCGCTGATCAACTCGGTGGGGAATCTGGCCGGCTTTGTCAGCCCGTATCTGGTGGGCTGGCTGAAGGACATGACCGGCACCACGAATACGGGGCTGTACATGCTGGGCGGCTGCCTGGTGGTGGGCGCGCTGGTGGCGCTGGCGCAGCCGGCGAAGCTGGTGAATAAGTAGCGCTGCGGGTGGACGGTGTCTCATAAGACACCGTCGCGCACTTATCCGGCGTGTTCGATCACCAGTTGCACCGACACCATCCCATTCCACACGTTCTGTTCCAGGCGGTACGCCGCCTGGATGTGTTCCGGCAGCGACTGGTCGTGGCCGAACCAGATGGCGTCAAAGCGCTGGTGGCCACGTTCCAGGGACAGCTTCAGGTGCTTTTCGCCGACCAGCCGCTGGTTGCGCACGGTGAATTCGTCCAGGAACAGGGGGGCGGCAAAGCCCGCACCCCACACCTGCTGTTGCAGCATGCCGGCCACGTCGGCGTTGGCGTAGCCGGTTTCCAGCGAGCCGTCGGTTTCGATGATGGGTTCGAAGGTGTCGCGTCCGGTGAGTTCGCGCACCGCAGCGTCGAAGGCGGGGGCGAAGGCCGGGAAATCGGCCTTGCCCAACGTCAGGCCGGCTGCCATCGCGTGGCCGCCGAACTTGCGGATCAGGTTGGGATGGCGCTTGGACACCAGGTCCAGCGCGTCGCGCAGGTGCACGTCGGGGATCGATCGGCCGGAGCCGCGGATCTCGTCGTCGCCCGCGGGCGCGAAGGCCAGGGTGGGACGCCAGAATTTTTCCTTCAGGCGCGAGGCGACCAGCCCCACGACGCCCTGGTGCCAGCCCGGGTCGAACACGCAGACGGTTGCGCCCGCGGCAGCGTCGGGCGCTTCCATGGCGGCCAGCGCCTGCTCGCGCATCTCGGCTTCGATCGTGCGGCGTTCGCGGTTGATGTTGTCCAATTCACGCGCCATTTCCAGCGCCTGCGCCTCGTCGTCCGTGGTCAGGCAGGCGATGCCCAGGCTCATGTCGGCCAGGCGGCCCGCGGCGTTGATGCGCGGACCCAGCGCGAAACCGAGGTCGAAGCCGTTGGCGCTGCGCGGCTCGCGGCCGGCGACGGCGAAGAGCGCGCGCAGTCCCGGCTGCAGGCGGCCGCTGCGCATGCGCTGCAGGCCTTGCGTGACCAGCAGGCGGTTGTTGGCATCGAGCTTGACCACGTCGGCCACGGTGCCCAGCGCAACCAGGTCGGACAGCGCGTCCAGGCGCGGGCCGCCGTCGGGGGCATACACGCCGCGGCGGCGCAGTTCGGCGCGCAGCGCCAGCATCATGTAGAAGATGACGCCCACCCCGGCCAGATTCTTGGACGGAAAGCCACAGCCCGGCTGGTTGGGATTCACGATCGCCAGCGCCTCGGGCAGGGTGTCGCCCGGCAGGTGGTGATCGGTGATGACGACGCCGATGCCGGCGGCATTGGCGGCGGCCACGCCGTCGACGCTGGCGATACCGTTGTCCACGGTGATGATGATGTCGGGCTTGCCGGCGCGGTGGCGGCAGGCCAGCTCGACCACGGCAGGCGACAAGCCGTAGCCGGTTTCGAACCGGTTGGGCACCAGGAAGTCGACATCCGCGCCCATGGCCGACAGCGCGCGCAGGCCGACCGCGCAGGCGGTGGCGCCGTCGCAATCGTAGTCGGCCACGATCAGCAGCTTCTTGCCCGCCTGGATGGCGTCGGCCAGGACGGCGGCGGCGTGCGCCGAGTGTGTCAGGCCGGCCGGCGGCAGCAGGGACGGCCAGGCGAGGCGGGTCTGGTCGGGATGGGTCACGCCGCGCGCGGCCCACAGGCGGGCCAGCAGCGGATGGATGCCGGAGGATTCGAGGATGTGGCAGGCGGCCAGGTCGGCCGGACGGATCGTTAAGCGGGGTGAGACCACCAGGCGCTCCAGTTCTTCTTGGGCGCGGGCAGCATGCCGAGCAGGCCCCCGCGCGGTTTCAGGTCAAGGGCGGCCTGGCGGTCATCGCCCAGCAGCAGCAGTTCGATAGGCGTGGCGGGCAGGCCTTTGGCGGCCGCCAGCGGGCGCAGATGGCGCGCGTCCAGGTCAGCCAGCGCGTCGAGCCAGGCGGCCCAGTCGCCGGCGCGTTGCGGCGCGTCCAGTTCCGTCAGCACCTGGGCCGGGCTGGCGGGCGCCGCCGTCCAGGGCGTGCCGCCGCCATACAGCCACAGGGCGTTCACGGGCGGCAGGCCGCGCGCGGCCCGGTCATCATTGACGGGGTGTTCGTGCCACGCCATCTGGATCTCATTGAGCAGGCGCCGCCACGGACGCGCTTCTGCATCCTGGCGCCACCAGTCATTCAGGCGCTTTCCCGCCACTGCTGCCGGGCTGGCCGTCTGGGGGCGCAGGTCCGCCGGCAGGCGCAGCCGCCACCGCTGGGGCGAAAGCGGCTCGACCGAGAAGCCGGTGCCGTCAAAGAGGGGGCGGGCGGTCTCCAGCAGGGCGGCCGTTTCGGATTCCGTCAGGTCCATCAAGGCGGGATCCAGCAACGAGGCCTGGTCCGCGCCCAGGGCAAGATGAACCAGTTCGCAGAGCCAGACGGGCTCTTGCGGCGAGGCACTGGACTGTTCTACGGCCAGCAGCGGGCCGAGGCCCGCGCTTTGCAGCAGGCCGGGCTCGGCGGTGTACCCCGCCCGTGCAAGTTGCCAGGATTCGAAGGCCGTGCAGCCGTGGGCGCGCAGGTCGTAAGCCTGCAGACGGGCGGCCGCGGCCTGCAGCCAGCCGTGCAGGGTGGGCGCGCGCTCGGGCAGGAGCTTGGCCAGTTCGGCGGCGACGGGAAGGGCGGGCAACGCGCCCGGAATGACGATCAGCATGGGCGCGATTGTAGTCCGCGGCGGCATGGGGAACTTAGCGCCTTCCGGAACTGCCATACGTTGTCACGGCTGGTCTAGGATCCGCACATCCGCGCGGCGATTTGCGGACGGTTAATGCAATAATGCGCACGTGCTGAAAATACCCTACGAACTCTGGATCGGCGCCCGCTATGCGGGTCTTGCCCGTATCCGCCAGCGACGCGGCCGCCGCGATCGCTTCATCTCCTTCATCGCCGCCAGCTCCATGGCGGGCATCGCGCTGGGCGTCGCCGCCCTGATCGTGGTGCTGTCCGTGATGAACGGCTTTCAGAAAGAAGTGCGCGATCGCATGCTGTCGGTGCTGCCGCACATCGAACTCTACCTTCCCGGCGCGTCGCCCGAACGGGTGCTGGAGCAGTGGCAACAGTTTGCCACCGCCGCCGAGCGCAACCCCGAGGTCAAGGCGGGCGCGCCCTTCGTCGCGGCGCAGGGCATGCTGGTCAGGGGCCAGGCGCTGCGCGGCGTTCAGGTGCGCGGCATCGATCCGGCCACCGAGGGCAATGTGTCAGACCTGCCCCGGCAAATGGTGTCGGGCAAGCTGACAGACCTGAAACCCGGCGGCTTCGGCGTGGTGCTGGGCAATGAACTGGCCGACGGCATGGGCGTCAAGGTGGGCGACACGCTGCTGATGATGGCGCCCCAGGGCTCGATCAGCCCGGCCGGTTTCGCGCCGCGCATGCGTCAGTTCACCGTGGTGGGCGTGTTCTCGTCCGGCCACTATGAATACGATTCCTCGCTGGCATTCGTCGACAACGAAGACGCCGCCCGCGTTTTCCGCGAAAGCGGCACCGCCGGCGTGCGCCTGCGCATCGCCGACATGCAGAAGGCGCCCGAGGTGGCGGCCGAGCTGCGCAACGTCCTGCCGCCCTATGTCATGGCCAGCGACTGGTCGCGCAACAACCGCACCTGGTTTGCCGCGGTCCAGACCGAAAAGCGGATGATGTTCCTGATCCTGGCGCTGATCGTGGCCGTGGCCGCGTTCAACCTGCTGTCCTCGCTGGTCATGGCCGTCAAGGACAAGCAATCGGACATCGCCATCCTGCGCACGCTGGGCGCGGGGCCGGGCGAAGTGGCCCGCATCTTCCTGGTGCAAGGCGCGCTGATCGGCGTGATCGGCACCTTGCTGGGCGTGGCCGGCGGCATTGCCATCGCCTACAACGTCGATGTGATCGTGCCGTTCATCGAGCGCATGCTGGGCGTGCATTTCCTGCCGCGCGAGATCTATTTCATCAGCGCGCTGCCGTCCGATCCCCAGGTGGGTGACATCGTCACCATCGGCGTGACCTCGCTGGTGCTGTCCTTGCTGGCGACCTTGTATCCGAGCTGGCGCGCCTCGCGCCTGCAACCCGCACAGGTGCTGCGCCATGATTGATTCCCCGACGCACACGCCCCAGGCCGGCGCCACCCCGGCGCTGCAGGCCGAGAACATCGTCAAGGTCTACGACGAAGGCCCCGCCCGCATCGAAGTGCTCAGCAACGTCAGCCTGTCCGTCGCGCGCGGCGAAATGGTCGCCATCGTGGGTGCTTCGGGATCCGGCAAGAGCACCTTGCTGCATATCCTGGGACTGCTCGACGTGCCCACCAGCGGTTCGATCACCGTGGATGGCCAACTGGGCATCGGGCTGTCCGAATCGCGGAAAAGCGCGGTGCGCAACCGCAGCCTGGGGTTTGTGTACCAATTCCACCATTTGCTGGCGGAGTTTTCCGCGCTGGACAACGTGGCAATGCCGCTGATCGTGCGCCGCGAGAACCGCGACAAGGCGCGCGAGGCCGCGCGCGAAGTCCTGGGTCTGGTGGGCCTGTCGGCCCGCGAAGGCCACTTTCCGGGGCAGTTGTCGGGCGGCGAACGCCAGCGCGTGGCGCTGGCGCGTGCCCTGGTGACGCGACCGGTGTGCGTGCTGGCCGACGAGCCCACGGGCAACCTGGACCGCCACACCGCCCACAACATGTTCGAATTGCTGACCCGGGTGAACCAGGAGTCGGGCACGGCATTTGCGATCGTGACGCACGATCCCGAACTTGCCGCCCGCGCCGACCGTCAGTTGCTGATGGAAAACGGCCGCCTGGTGTCCGGCTAGCCCGGTCCGCAGCGAAAGCCGCCGGTCGCTGGTCCGCACGGCGGCCGCGGGCGGATAATCCGCATTCGGAGGACACGCCCATGCTCATCGACACCCATTGCCACCTGGACGCCGCTGAATTCGATGCCGACCGCACCGAGGTCGCGGACCACGCCGCCCGCGCCGACGTCCAGGCCATCGTGATTCCGGCCATCGAACGGGCCAACTTCGCCATCGTGCGTGACCTGGCCGCCAGCATCGCCGGCGGCGCCTATGCGCTGGGCATTCATCCCTTGTACGTCCAACGCGCCGACGACGCCGATCTGGACGCGTTGCGCGAAGCGATCAAGGCATCGCTTGGCGATCCGCGCTTTGTCGCCATTGGCGAAATCGGACTGGATTTCTTCGTGCCGGAAATTTCGTCCGGCGAGCCGCGCGAGCGCCAGGAGCGCTTCTACGCCGCGCAGCTGGACATGGCCGTCGAATTTGGCCTGCCGGTGCTGCTGCACGTGCGCAAATCCCAGGACATCCTGCTGAAATACCTGCGCCGCCATCCGCGCATCGGCGGCATTGCGCACGCGTTCAATGGCAGCGCCCAGCAGGCGCAGGCCTTCATCGATCATGGATTTGCCCTGGGAATGGGCGGCGCGATGACGTTCGAGCGCGCGCTGCAAATTCGCCGGCACGCGGTGGACGTCGGGCTGGAGCATCTGGTGCTTGAGACCGACGCGCCCGACATTCCGCCCGCCTGGCTGCACGAGCCGAACCGCCGCAATCGTCCCGGCGAACTGGCACGTATTGCCGAGGTGCTGGCGGACCTGCGCGGCATCACGCCGGGGCAGGTGGCGCACGCGACGACCGCAAATGCCATGCGGGTGTTGCCCAGGCTGCCCGCAGCCATTCTGGCCGACGCGGACTGACCGCCACGTCCTCGACCTGGGCGCCGTGCCCGTCGTCTTACGCTGGCGTCGTCAGCAGCGGCAGGTCCATGCGCACGCTCAGTCCCTGTGGCGCCACGTTGCGGGCCGATATCGTTCCCTTGTGCGCGGCGATCGCGGCTTGCGCGATCGACAGGCCCAGCCCCGCGCCGCCGCCTGACGCGTTGGCGGCGGCGGCCGATCCCGCGCGATAGAAGGGCTCGAACAACGACGCGAGTTCCTGCGTGGCGACGCCCGGACCGCGGTCTTCGATTTCGAGGCTAGCCTCGGTGGCGCTGGTCAGCAGGCGTACGCGGATGACGCTTTCGGCGGGCGCGTAGCGCAAGGCGTTGCGCAGCACGTTCTCGATCGCGCTGGCCAGGCTGGCGCGGTCGCCGGCGATCAGGATGGGCGCCGGCGTTTCCCAATCGATGCGCAGGCGCCGGCCCGCCGCCTCGTAGCGCGCGTCGTCCACCACGCCCGATACGACTTCCGACAGATCCAGCGGTTCGGTGGGCACGGGCAGCGCGCCCACGCGGGCAAGCCGCAAAGTGTTGCCCACCAGCGCGTCCAGGCGTTCGCATTCGCGTTCGATGCGGTCCAGCTGCAGATCGCGCCGCTCGTCGTTGCGCCGCGCCAGTTCCGAGGCCAGGCGCAGGCGCGCAAGCGGCGACCGCAGTTCGTGCGCGACGTTGTGCAGGAGCTGCTCGCGCGTATCGACCAGCGCCTTCAGGCGCACGGCCATCGCATCGAAGTCGCGCGCCAAGAGGCCGAGTTCGTCCTTGCGCGTGGCGAGCTTGGCCGGGGTGTGCGTGTCCAGGCGTCCCGCGGCCAGGGCATGCGTGGCCTGGCGCAGTTGCGCGAGCGGCGCGGTGATGTGGCGGGTCAGCGCCCAGCAAAAGGGCGCAGTGACCGCCAGCGCGAACAGCAGCAGCGCGAGCGCGACGGGCGACAACGCCAGCACCTCCCAGCGCGACGAGTCAAAGGGCAGGAACAGCATCAGCATTTCCGAGCCGTCCGGCAGCAGCAGCGTCTGGGGTTCCCACCAGGAGACGCGCTCGCCGGCGGGATCGGCCGGCGCGTAGTCGGACTGCGTGGCCCGGTCGGGTCCCGCGCGGTATGCGACCAGCCAGTCATGCAGCCGCGTGGGCAGGCGCCTGCCCAGGATGTCCCGGTCCTCTGCATCCATGATGTAGATCTTCAGCGCCGAGTAGTTGTCGTCCATGGCGCGGACCCAGCGCGCCAGGCCTCCTTCGCCCTGCGTGCGCGCTACCTGCGCGGCGTCACGCGTGAGGTTGCCCGGGTTCAGGCCATCCAGCGAATTGAAGCGGTACCAGGCCACGCTGGCGGTCAGCACCATGCCGCAGACCAGGATGACCGCCATGGCGCCCCAGAACGTCAGGAATGCGCGCCAGAAGAGCGAGCGGGCGGGCAGCAGCGTCATCACGCGGCGCCCGCCAGCACGTAGCCCAGCCCGCGCAGATTCCGGATGGACAGCATGTCGGCGTGTTGATCCAGGCGCAGCTTCTTGCGCAGGCTGCTGATGTGCGTGTCGATGCTGCGGTCGTACCGGTCTGGGGCGCGGCCCAGCGCATACATGCCGATCTGGTCGCGTGCGATCACCTGGCCGGGCGCGCGCATGAGGATTTCCAGGATGCGCTGTTCGGCGCCGGTCAGCATGACCTCGTCCCCGCCCAGGCGCGCGCGGCCCGTCGCCGGGTCCAGCGAGAGCGCGCCCAGGCTGAGGGACGGGCTGGCGGGGGCGGGGGCTTGCTCGAAGCGGCGCAGCACGGCCGTGATGCGGGCCTTCAGTTCGCGTGGGCTGAACGGCTTGGCCAGATAATCGTCGGCGCCGAATTCCAGCCCCAATACGCGGTCGGTCTCGCCGCCGTGGGCCGTGAACATGATGACGGGGCGGCGTGAGCGCTGGCGGTAGTGCTTGAGCAGGTCCAGACCATTGCCGTCGGGCAGCATGAGGTCCAGCAGCACGAGGTCAAAGTCGTCCTGCGCCAGCAGGGTCTGGCCTTGCGAGCGGGTGTGCGCCAGCGTGAGCTGGCACTGATTCGGTTCCAGGTATTCACGCAGCATCTGCGCCAGCTCGACGTCGTCGTCGATGAGCAGGATGCGGCGCGCCACCGCTGAATGATTCAAGAGCATGCGTGTTGGGCGTCGTGCATCCGGCAGTTTGGCCGAAGGGTGCACGGCGCAGTGTCAAGAAGTGCAAAGAAGATAAAAGTTGCGGAAAGCGTGTTGCCGCGTGCTGCAAGCCCCAATTCTAATATGAGAATGGTTTTCATTAATAAGTGGGAGCCGGCGAAACGCTGCGCGTGGGGCGCGGTGCAAACCGGGGACGGGAGAAGTTGGAATCATGAGCAGGAAAGAAGTGGCTACGGGCCCGCGCATCGCCGCGTCGCGCACGCAACTGGCCGCCGCCTTGTGCGCCGCGGGTTTCGGCATTGCGCCGCAAGCGGTCTGGGCCCAGGCCGCCGACGCCACCACGACGATGGACACGGTGGTCGTGACCGCCAGCGGATTCGAGCAGCGCATCCAGGATGCGCCCGCCTCGATCAGCGTGATCACGCGCGAAGACCTGGACAAGAAGTTCTACCGCGACCTGAACGACGCGCTGGTCGAAGTGCCCGGCGTCATCGTCACGGGCGGCGGCGACCGCCAGGACATCAGCCTGCGCGGCATGGGACCGAAGTACACGCTGATCCTGATCGACGGCAAGCGCCAGAACTCGCGCGAAACCCGCACCAATTCGGATTCGACGGGCGTCGAAGGCGGCTGGACGCCGCCGCTGTCGGCCATCGAGCGCATTGAAGTCGTGCGCGGGCCGATGTCGTCGCTGTACGGCTCGGACGCGATGGGCGGGGTGATCAACATCATCACGCGCAAGGTGCCTGAAGAATGGCATGGCGAAATCCGCATGGATACAACCATCCAGGAAAGCAGCAATTCGGGCGACATTTACCAGGGCAATTTCTACCTGGCCGGCCCGATCAAGAACGACCTGCTGGGCCTGCAGATCTACGGCCAGGCCACGCAGCGCGACGAAGACGACATCTACAACGGCTTTCGCAAGCGCAATGCCGAAAGCGTGACCGCCAAGCTGGCGCTCACGCCCAACCGCGATCACGACATCGTGCTGGAAGCGACCACGATGCGCCAGAAGTTCCAGGACACCCTGGGCAAGACGGTCGAGCCGCTGCCGCCCGGCACCGCGTGCCCGCGAACGGGCTGCCCGGCGTCCTCGGAAACCGATTACCGCAGCAGCAAGTGGGCGCTGTCGCACACTGGCCGCTGGGGCTGGGGCGTGTCCGACAGCTACGTGCAGCAGGAAGAGTTCGACAACCGCTCGCGCCAGATGAAGATCAAGAACCTGGACCTGCAGACCAGTTGGTCGCTGCCGCTGGGTTCGCACATGCTGACGCTGGGCGGCAGTTACCTGAACCAGCGCCTGAACGATCAGACGGGCAACCAGCTTGCTGGCGGCCCGAGCAAGGTCGAACGGTATCAATGGGCATTGTTCGCCGAAGACGAATGGCGCCTGACCGAAAGCTTTGCCGTCACGACCGGCCTGCGCATGGACGAGGACGAGAATTTCGGCAACCACTTCAGCCCGCGCTTGTACGGCGTGTGGCACATGGCCGAACGCTGGACCCTGAAGGGCGGCGTCTCCACGGGCTTTCGCGCGCCCGACCTGCGCCAGACCGTGGCCGGCTGGGGCCAGACGAGCCGTGGCGGCAACATGTACGGCAACCCGGACCTGACGCCCGAAAAGTCCGTGACCCAGGAAATCGGCCTGCTGTATGACGACGGCCAAGGCGTGAGCGCCGGCGTCACGCTGTTCAACAACGACTTCAAGGACAAGATCACCCGGGTGGCCTGCCCCTTGACGCAGTGCACGGACGGCCCCAACCAGTTCGGCTCGAATCCCACCACCTACATGAACGTGGACAAGGCCGTGTCGCGCGGCGTCGAAGCCAGCCTCAAGTTGCCGCTGGCGGCCGACTGGTCGATGACCAGCAGCTACACCTTCACGAAGTCCGAGCAGAAGTCGGGCCAATACAAGGGCGAGCCGCTGAACCAGTTGCCCAAGCACCTGTTCACCACCACGGTGAACTGGCAGCCGTCCGACGCGCTGCAGGCCTGGGCGCGCGTGAACTTCCGCGGCCGCGAGAGCCAGCCGGTGACCGGCCCGTCTTCGGACGCGCTGGTGGCCCCGTCCTACACCTTCGTGGACCTGGGCGGTTCGTACGCCGTGAACAAGACCGTGTCGGTCTACGCCGGCATCTACAACCTGTTCGACAAAGAGGTCGCCTACGACGACTTCGGCTATGTCGAGGACGGCCGCCGCTACTGGCTGGGCGTGGGCGTGAAGTTCTGAGTCTTACGGGGGCGCGAGAGCGCCCCGCAACAGAGAGGTTTGCATGAACAATGGAAAACAGGCGGGCGCTGCCCGCCGCTGGGCAACGCGCACCGGCATGGCCTTGGCGCTGAGCGCCGCGGCAGCGGTTTGCGCCGCGCAGTCCACCACGCCGGTCAAGCATGCGCGTGGCGTGACCGCGGTGCCGTCGAACCCAACCAAGGCCATCGTGCTGGATCTGGCCGTGCTCGATACCCTGCACACGCTCGGCGTAGACCCCGTGGGCGTGCCCAGCGCCGCCAAGCTGCCGCCGCACCTGAGCCAGTTTGCGGACAAGCGTTACCTCAAGGCAGGCACGATGTTCGAGCCCAACTACGAGGTCATCCACGCCGCCGCGCCGCAGGTCATCTTCGTGGCGGGCCGCTCGGCGCCCAAGTACGACGAGCTCTCCAGGATTGCGCCCACGGTCGACCTGACGGTTGATGCCAAGGATCTGGTCGGCAGCGTCAAGCGCAACACCGAAATGCTGGCCGCGCTGTACGGCAAACAAGACGAGGCGAAGACAAAGCTGGCGGCGCTGGACGCGTCCATTGCATCGCTGAAGGGCAAGGCGGCCAATTCCGGCACGGCGCTGATCGTGCTGACCACCGGCGGCAAGATGAGCGCCTACGGCCCGGGCTCGCGGTTTGGCGTGATCCACGACGCGTTCGGCGTCAAGCCCGCCGCGTCGGGCCTGAACGTGTCGAACCACGGCCAGGCGATCTCGTTCGAGTTCATCGCCCAGACCGATCCGGACTGGCTGTTCGTCATCGACCGCGACGCCGCCATCGGCCGAGAAGGCGTGTCGGCCGAGCGCATGCTGGACAACGAACTGGTGCGTCCGACCAAGGCCTGGAAGAACCAGCGCGTGGTGTACCTGAACGGCTTTAATTGGTACCTGCTGGGCAGCGCGGGCCTGACCGCGATGCAGCAGAACGTGGACCAGATCGCGGCGGCGTTGGCGCAGGGAAAGTAAACAACATGCAAGACGGGAAGGGCGGCTGGTGAACTGGCGGCGCGCAATCGGCGGGTGGGGCAGCCTGGCGGCCGTGGTGGTGGTATTGCTGTTGTTGTGCGTGGCCAGCGTCAGCCTGGGTGCTGGCCAGATGCCGTGGACCGCGCTGTGGGACGGCGGCGAGGCGGGCGAACGCGCGTGGCGCCTGCTGATGGTCAGCCGCATCCCGCGCACGCTTGCGCTGCTGCTGGCGGGCATGGCGCTGGCCGTGGCCGGCCTTATCATGCAGATGCTCGTGCGCAACCGCTTTGTGGAACCCACGACGGCCGGCACCGTCGAGTCCGCCACGCTCGGCATTCTGGTCATCACGCTGCTGGCGCCCGATACGCCCGTCATCGGCAAGATGCTGACGGCCACGGGCTTCGCGCTGGCGGGCACCTTGTTGTTCTTGGCCCTCTTGCGACGCGTGCCGCTGCGCACGCCGTTCATCGTGCCGCTGATCGGGCTGATCCTGGGCGGCGTGATCCAGGCGGTCACAACCTTTGTGGCGTACCGCTTCGATCTGCTGCAATCCCTGCATGCGTGGACGACCGGCGACTTCTCCGGCGTGCTGCGCGGCCGCTACGAACTGTTGTGGATCGGCTTTGCGCTGGCCTGCGCGGCCTATGCCGCCGCCGACCGCTACACGGTTGCGGGAATGGGCCGCGAGTTCGCGTCCAACCTGGGACTGAATCATGCACGGCTGACGCTGGTGGGCCTGTTGATCGTTTCCGCCATTTCAGCGGTGGTGGTCGTGACGGCCGGCAGCATCCCGTTCCTGGGCCTCATCGTGCCCAATGCCGTCAGTCTGGTGCTGGGCGACAACATGCGCCGCGCCATTCCGTGGGTGGCGCTGCTGGGCGGCGTGTTCGTGCTGGCCTGCGACATCATTGGCCGCCTGGTCATCCATCCCTACGAAATTCCGATCGGGACGGTGGTGGGCGTGCTGGGCAGCATTCTGTTCTTGTGGCTGCTGCGCACGCGGAGGAATCGCGTTGGCTGATATCTCGATAACGCCCTTGGCCGCGCGCGCGCCGCAGACGTGGCGCCTTGCGGCGCTGGGCGCTTTTGCGCTGCTCTGCATCGTGGCCTTCATGACGCTGAGCGCCAATGGCCAGTGGTCATTCGTCATTCCTTTTCGCGGCGGCAAGCTGCTCGCGATGTTGCTGGTGGCCTATGCGGTCGCCGTGTCGTCGGTGCTGTTCCAGACGATTACCCACAACCGCATCCTGACGCCCGCCATCATGGGCTTCGATGCGATGTACCTGCTGATCGAGGCGGTTGTGGTGTTTGGCTTTGGGCAGGCGGCGGCCACCGCCAGTCATCCGGTCGCGGCCTTTCTCCTGGAAGTGTGCGCGATGACGGCGTTCGCGTGCCTGCTGTTCCGCTGGCTGTTCTCCGATGCCGTGCGCAGCCTGCATCTGATGATGCTGGTTGGCATCGTCTTCGGACTGCTGTTTCGCAGCCTGTCCAGTTTCGTCGTCCGGCTGATCGATCCGAATGAATTCCTGGTGCTGCAGGACCGCATGTTCGCCAGCTTCAATTCGGTGCGCATCGAATTGCTGCCGATCGCGCTGGCGGCCGTCTGTGCGGCTTCGCTCCTTATCTGGCGCATGCGCCGGCGCTACGACGTGCTGGCGCTGGGGCGCGATATTGCCTTGAACCTGGGCGTGGACTATCGCCGCACGCTCATGCTGACATTGGCGGCCATTGCGGTGCTGGTGTCCGTGTCGACGGCGCTGGTCGGGCCCGTGACGTTTTTCGGCCTGCTGGTCAGCAACCTTGCGTATCACGCCATGGGGTCGGACCGGCACCGCCACACCGTGCCGGCCGCGATGCTGCTGAGCGTCATATTCCTGGTCGGCGGCCAGACGCTGCTGGAGCGCGTGCTGGGGCTGAACACCACGGTCAGCGTGGTGATTGAATTCGTGGGCGGCGTGATGTTCCTCGTCCTGATCCTGCGCAGGGGGCGCCGATGATAGAAATCCAGAAGGTCAGCAAGCAATACGGCGACACCGTCGTCATCGACGATGTCAGCCTGGATCTGCCGGCAGGCGGCGTCACCGCCATCATCGGGCCCAACGGCGCGGGCAAGTCCACCTTGCTGTCCATGGTGAGCCGGCTGTTGGCGATGAGCGCGGGGCGGGTGCTGGTCGAAGGCCTGGACGTGACGCGCGCCGACAGCCGCGAGCTGGCCCGGCGCCTGGCCATCCTGCGTCAGGACAACCATTTGCCGCTGCGGTTGACGGTCAGGGATCTGGTGGCGTTTGGCCGCTACCCGCACACGGGTGGGCGGCTGACGATGGATGACAAGGTCCATATCGACCAGGCCATCGCGTATCTGAATCTGGAGCCGCTGGCCGGCCGCTACCTGGACGAGATGTCCGGCGGCCAGCGCCAGCGCGCGTTCGTGGCCATGGTGCTGTGCCAGGACACGCGCTACGTGTTGCTGGACGAGCCGCTGAACAGCCTGGACATGAAGCACGCCGTCGCCATGATGGGCACGCTGCGCCGGGCAGCCGATGAACTGGGCAAGACGGTGGTGCTGGTGCTGCACGACATCAATTTCGCATCCAGCTACGCGGACCGCATCGTGGCGATGCGTCAGGGGCGGATCGCCCGGCACGGCACGCCGGCCGAACTGATCCGGCCTGACGTGCTGAGCGATCTGTACGAGCTGCCGATTGACGTGCACGAAATCGGCGGCAAGCGCATCTGCGTGTACTACCGGTAAGGCGGCGGGCCGCTTACTGGGTCAGATCAAGCGCATAACGCGACAGCTGCGTCACCGGGTCCGGCGTTGCGTCGTACACCGAGACGTTGGTCACGCCGTGCGCCGTGGCCATCGCCAGCGTGCCCGGCACCGACGAAAACACCACCGGTCCGGCAAGCCCGCTCACCTGCGTGAAACGCCAGCTGCGATCCAGCCCGAAGGTGGCCAGGTCGAGCGTGGGGTTCTTCTTGATGTAGGCGATCAACACGTCGCGGCTGGCATCCGGCGCTTGCAGCACGATGTCGCCCTTGCCGCCGGCCAAGCCGGGGAAATCGCCGCCACCGCTGGCGCGGTAATTGTTGGTCACCACCAGGAACTGCGCGGTCAGGTCCAGCGGCGCGCCGTTGTACGTCAGCGCCTTGATGCGCGAGCCCTTCGGCTGCGTCACGTCGATTTCATACCGCAGCGCGTTGCCCGCCGCATACAGCACGTCGAAGTTGAACGTGGGAAAGCCGGTGTCGATCAGGTCCTGCGGCGCGACCTGTGCGGGGTCGATCTGCTTGAACTGCTCGGCCGTCTTCTCCAGCCACTGGCGCACGATGTCGCCGCTGACTCGCACCACTTGCAGCGTGTTCGGGTACAGGTACAGGTCGGCCGCGTTGTTGATGGCCACGTTGCCTTGCTTCACATACGTGAAGTCCCCGGGACCGTTGCGGCCGCCCTTGAACGGCGCCGCGGCCGACAGGATCGGCAGGCCCGCGTACGACGGACTGTTCTTGGCGATGTAGTCGGACAGGTAGTCGATCTGCGCCATATTCACGATCTGCAGCGCGGACACGTCGCCCGCCAGCGCGTAGTACGTGGCCATGTCGAACTGGCTTTGGCCGATCGGCGTCTTCACGTAGCCGATGGTCGCGGCGTGCTCGGCCTGCACCAGCTGCTGCGCGGCCGAGTCAGGCGCGACGTAGGTCGCGGGCGTGGATCCGCTTTGCGCCGTCAGCCTTGTCGAGATGCGCTGCACCTGCGTGGCGTCCTTCTGCACCTTCCAGCCCTGGTCATACGCCAGCTTGAGCGTGATCTGGCCCAGGTTGTTGCCCCATTGGCCGGCTTGCACGGTGGGCACGCCGTTGATCAAGCCCTTTTCCAGTTCGACGCCCGGCTGCCCGGCAAACTGCGACTTGGCGTTCGTGTCGGGAAACAGCAGATGTTGGTGGCCCGTGATGAGCGCATCGATGCCCGCCACCTGACTGAGATAGCCCGCGCCGTTTTCCATGTCGGGGCTGTAAGCCGTGGCCAGGTCGATGCCGCCGTGCGCCAGCGCCACCACCAGGTCCGCGCCCGCGGCCTTCATCTCCGGCACGTAGCGCGCCGCGGTCTCCTTCCAGCCCGTGACTTCCACGTGGCCTTCCAGATTGGCCTTGTCCCATTGCATGATGGGCGGCGGCGCAAAGCCGATCACGCCCACCTTGAGGGGCACGTCGATGGACTTGCCGGTGGTGTCGGTCGCCTTGAAGGTCTTTTCCAGCAGGACGTACGGCTTGAAGATCGGCTGTTTGGAGGCGGCCGAGACAACGTTGGCTGACACGAACGGAAATGCCGGGGCGGCGCAATCCTTGGCGCCCGCCGGGTTCGTCTGCGCCGTGCCCTTGCCGATGCCGGCCAGCCCGAAGTCCACATTGGTAATCTGCGACAGATAGGGCAGGCCGTAGTTGAACTCGTGGTTGCCCATCGTGGCCGCGTCGTACGACAGCAGCTTCATCTGCTTGTAGATCGCGATCATGTCGGAACACTGCACCGGCGACACCAGGGCCTGATAGTCCGACAGCGCCGTGCCCTGCACCGTGTCGCCGTTGTCGAACAGCAGCGTGTTCGGGTGCTGCTTGCGCGCATTGGCGATCAGCGTGGCCGTGCGGTCCATGCCGTAGCTCTTGTCTTCGGCAAGCTTGTAATAGTCATAACCGAGCACGTTCGCATGCAGGTCCGTGGTGCCCAGAATCGCGACGTCCAGCGTGGCGCCTTGCGGCACGCTGGCCTGCGGCGGCGTCTCGGGGGCGGTGGTGTCGTCATCATCGTCATCGCCGCCGCAGGCGGACAGACCGGCTACCAGCGCAAAGCTGGCGGTGACTGCATAGATCTTGCGTAGGTGTGGCTTCACCGTCTTTCCTCCGTGTTGAAGGAAAGAATTTTGGGGACGGTGTGTGACCTACCCGTGACATGCACGGGGCCAAATCAACGCAGGGGAGACTCGCGCGTCAGGCAATCCGCTTCCAGCGCGGCCAGCGCATCCAGGAACCGCCATGCGAACGATCCTGGTCCGTCGGCATGCAAAGCGGCGCGCTGGCCCGCAATGCCGAAGCACGACAGCGCGGCCACGGCCGCGGCAAACGCATCGTTGCGCGATACCGCGGCAAACGCCCCGACCACCGCGCTAAGCGCGCACCCGGTGGCGGTCACGCGCGGCATCAGCGGCGAGCCGCCCGTGATGTGTACGGCGCGTGCGCCGTCCGTCACGTAATCGGTTTCGCCCGTCACTGCCACCACCGTCTGGCGCTGGGTGGCGATGTCCCGGGCAGACTGCTCGGCATGCGCCACGGCGTCGCGCGCGTCCACGCCTTTGCCCGCGCTGAGGCCGCCGGCCAGCGCAATGATCTCGGATGCGTTGCCGCGGATGATGGCGGGCTTGAGGTCCAGCAGCCGCTGGATGGCGTCACGGCGAAAGGCGGTGGCGTGGTGCGCGACCGGATCAAGCACCCAGGGCGTGTCCGCGTCCGCGGCGGCCTTGGCCGTCAGCAGCATGCTTTGCAGCCAGGGCGAGGAAAGCGTGCCGATATTGATGACAACCGCGCCGGCGAATCCGGCGAACTCGGGGGCCTCTTCTTCGGCATGGACCATGGCGGGCGACGCCCCAATTGCCAGCACGGCGTTGGCCGCGTAGTTCATGGACACGAAGTTGGTCAGGCACTGCACCAGCGGCGCGTCACGGCGGACGGCGGACAGCAGGTCCTGGGCGTGATGGGCGAGGGGAGTCAGAAGGGAATGGGGCATGCCGGGCGGATGTTGCGCGGGGACGCGCTCCCCGGGTGAATGGCGTATGTTCCCGGGGACAGGGGGAAGGTGTCAAGCTCCCGCGTGGGACGCGAAGGACTCGGTCCTGGCGCGGGAGGTCGCACTGCCTAGCCGCATTGTCCTTCGACGGCCAGCATCACTTCGGGCTTGGAGATCACGCGTTTGCCTTCCTCTTCGGACACCTGTTCGACGCCAGCGCCGCCCACAAACACGCCCAGCTTGATGAACTGACGGACAAAATAATTTTTGCCGGATTCCATGGTCAGCAGCAGATCGTTTGGCGAGAATTCCGATTCGGTCGACACCTTATGCTGTTTGTCGCCTTCGACCTGGGTATAGAAGAAAACCCGGTCGGCAGTTTCGCCCAGGCAGTTGCCATTGATATACACGTCTTTCTTCAATGCCTTGCCCGCATAACTGTCGCGATAAACAAACAGTCCGGATTTTCCGGTGTCCGGCGCCGCAAAGGTTTTGGCCTTTTGATTATCTTCTGCGGAAGCCAGCGGAACTTTCGCGCATCCGGTTGCCGCCAGGACGGCGGCGCAGGCAACAGCGAGTTTCAGCATATTCTTGGTCGATCGATTCATGGTCTTGGTGTCGGTTGATTGACGAGAAGGTAATAACGTATCCAAAAATATCTGAGTGTGTCATAAATTGTTTCCTGCGTCTACGGCGAGGCTGCGCAAGCCCGGGGCGGCGCGTGTACGCAATTTGAGGTATGGACGGTTTTCCCGGCAGGCTCACAATCGTTGACCGGCCCCGGATCGTCGTGAAAATCGGGCTCGCGACGTTATCGCCCGGGCGGCACGAACCTTTAAGCAAGCAGAGGAACCGCCATGCTGAGTTCCGAACAACTTCAACGCGTGTTTCCCAACTGCAGAGCCCCCGCCGAGTGGGCGCAAGCGTTGGCGCCCGCGTTTCAGAAATACGAAATTGAAACTCCTGATCGCATCGCGAGTTTTCTGGCGCAGACGGGCTATGAATCCAGCCAATACAACCGGATCGAGGAAGACCTTAATTACTCAACCGCCGTGCGGTTGACGAAGGTGTGGCCCAAACGATTCCCGGATGAAGCTTCCGCGCTGCCCTACGTGAATAATCCGCAGGGACTCGCGAATCTGGTTTATGCAAACCGGATGGGCAATGGCGATGCACTGAGCAACGATGGTTACCGATATCGCGGGCGAGGCATCATCCAGCTGACGGGACGCAGCAATTACGATTCGGCGGGCGACGCGATGGGCGTGGACCTGGTCAATGCGCCCGAGTTGCTGGCCGACCCGAAATGGGCGGCGCTGAGCGCGGGTTGGTATTGGCAGTCGCGTGGGTTGAATGAATTGGCCGACGACCGGACCCATGACGACGATCTGGAAGACTTTGCCCGGATTACGCGGCGCATCAACGGGGGACTGGCAGGGCTGAAAGAGCGCTTTGCCTTGTTCAAGCGCGTCTATGCCGAACTGATGCGATAGCCCGGCAAGGGCGCGCCGCCTGCCCGGCGCATGTTGCATCGGACAGGCGGCGTGTCACGTGCTGCTGAGTTCGCAGCGCGACGCTTACGTCGTGGCGCGGTAGCGGTTACGCAGGTCGCGGATCTGGTCGTGGTTGTGCAGCACGCCCTGGTATTGGCGTTCGACGATGGCGCGCACGTTTTCCGGCAGCGTTTCCTTCAGCGCCTTGTCGTAGTCGGCCTTGGCCACGTCCTCGCCTTTCTCGCATTCCTCGAGCAGCGTCAGGTCGGTGCGGCTGGACACCGCTGCCTTGATGTTGGTCCAGCCACGGTGCATGGCGCCGGCCACCGTGCCGCTGTCTTCGGGCTCGCCGCCCATCTGCGCCACGAGCGCTTGCAATTCCGCGGCGCCGGCGGCGCAATCGCGGGAGCGGTTGCGAAAGAGTTCCTGCAACTCGGGAGCCTTCGCGTCCTCGGCCGCCGAAGCGAAGCCCTTCTCGCCGTTCTTCGACGTTTCGATGAGGTTGTTCAGCACCTTGATCACATGATCGGCCATATCGGTCTCCTTGGTTTGGAAGGATCAGGCAGCGGGGTGCTGCCTGTGGAACCGGATATTCAGCAAGCGGCGTGCCCGGCTCGCATCGCGGCCGGGCAATCGAGGTCGCCGAGGTCGCGCTAGACGCGCGGGCAAGTGGAACCGGCTTTCAACGCATCCAGTTCCGAATCGGTCATTTCCAGCGCCAGCGACGCCATCGCGCAGGTGACGGCCAAGGCGTTGCGCAGTTCGTCTTCCCGGATGATGTCCGGCAAATCGCCGCGAGACAGGATGTGGCGCACGCGGGATTCGGGCTTCTCGAAGCCCGCAACCAGACGCAGGGCAGGAATGCCTTGCTTGGCGAAATTGGCGTGGTCGGAGTTCGGCATGAAAGGCAGCCAGTGCGACACGGGCACCCCGGCGCGCGCGGCGGTGTCCTGGACCACGTCCGCCAGCGCCGGATAGTCGCTGATCAGCGCGCAGAGCGTGTCGTCGCCCGCAACGGTGTCCAGATTGATGTCGAACTTCAGCCGTTGACGCTCGGCGGCCGGCATGTCGGCCAGGTAGCGGGCCGACCCGGCCAGCGCCCATTCTTCAGCGGTGAAGAAGCAGATGCGCAGCCCGGGCGTGCCGGGCCCCAGCCGTTTAGCCAGCAACCGCGCGGCAGCCAGCGCGACGGCAACGCCCGTGGCATTGTCCAGTGCGCTCTGGCCGAGGTCGTGGCCGTCCATGTGGGCGCTGATCACGATCCGGCTGTCCCGGCCGCCGGGCATATCCAGAACGCCCGCGCAGGCCATCGAATCGCGCAACTCTTCGCCCTGGATCTGCAAGCGGACACGGGCGCCGGGCCGGGCGGTCAATGCGGATGCGGCTTCGTGGCCAATATAAGCCGCGGGAATGCCCGCGCCGTCGCGGGGGCGGCCGGAGGAGCCGGACAAGGGGCCCGCGCCGGGCAGCGTGTTGGCAATGAGGAAGGCGGCGGCGCCCTGAGCGACCGCCATGTCGTATTTGCGGCGGCGGTGCACGTGCGTTTGCGAGAACGGATATTCATGGCGCACCAGCACGATCCGGCCGCGCACGGCATCGCCGGCACGCTCGAAGTCCTCTGGGCGGCCCGCGCCGACATCCAGCACTTCACCTTCCAGGCCCTGCGCGGGGGTGGAGGCCGAGCGCAGCAGGGGCACGCACTCCAGATCCTCGGGCGCGTCGCCTAGCAGGGTCAGGCGGCTGGACAGGCAGCGCCAGCCATCGTAGGGCACCGGCACGCGCCGCACGTCGGGTCCGATTTCCCGGAGCCGATTCAGCGCCCAGTCCATGGCCGCATCGTCCTGCCCGGTGCCGGACAGGCGTCCGCCAAAACTGCAAAGGGTCTGGAAATCGTGCATCAAGGCCGCGTCGTCGGCGGCCTGCTGTTGCCAGCTTGTCGTCATCAATGTCTCCGGCGCCGCGCGCATGCCGCGGGGCGCTGCGTGCGTGTTATTCGAAGGTGATATTGGCGCGCTGGACCAGATCGGCCCAGCGGGCGAAGTCCTGCGTCAGCAACGCCTTGAGGGCTGCGGCGCTGGTGTCGGGCGGCAGGTTCATGCCCACGCTGGCGAGCCGCTGCTTGACGGGCTCGGACTGCATAACCTTGGCCATCGCTTCCGACAGTTTTTTCTGGACGGGCTCAGGCGTGCCGGCCGGCGCGACCAGTCCCCACCAGCTTTGCACGGTCAGGCCCGGGTAGCCCAGTTCCTGGAAAGTCGGCACGTCCGGCGTGCCGGCCTGACGGGCGGGCGAGGACACGCCAATCGGCTTGATCTTGCCGCTCTGGAACAGGGCAACGGCCGAGGCCATCGTCGTAAAGCTGGCGTCGATCTGGCGGCCGGCCAAGTCATTGACCGATGCCGACGCGCCCTTGTAGGGGATGTGCGCGAGCTTGGTGCCGGTGTTCTGCATGAACAGCTCGGCCATCAGATGGGTCAGCGAGCCGTTGCCGCCCGAGCCGATGGAGACGGTGTCGGGCTTGGCCGAAGCGACCTTGACCAGCGACGGCACGTCCTGCGCCTCGAACCCGGGATTCACGAACAGGTACATGGGCGACAAGCCCAACAACGTGATCGGCGCGAAATCCTTTTTCGCGTCGTATTTCACCCGGTCCTTGTACAGCGCGGACACGATGGTGAACGGCACGTCGGCCAGCAACAGCGTGTAGCCATCGGGCGCTTCGGTCGCCACATAGGCGGTGCCCAGCATCGATCCCGCGCCCGCGCGGTTTTCGACAACGACAGACTGCCCAAGCTCGGCACTCAATTGATCGCTGATCGCCCGGGCCACCACGTCCGAGCTGCCGCCCGCCGAATACGGCACGACGATCTTGACGGGTTTATCGGGATAGGCCGCCGAGGCGGATTGCACGCTTGCCAGGCACGCGGGAACGGCCATGGCGGCCAGCAGTTTTTTCCACTTGAACATGATTTTTATGGTGATCCATGAATTATTCACGTCATTGTGGTGCGCGCGTTGGCCCCCCGCAAAGGAAGTATGCGCATAGGATATTCCAAACTGGAATAGGCGCTGTTGCGCGGCCCGCGGCCTGAAAACAGTCAGGTTCTAGGCGATGCCCGCGTATTGCCGCGTTTGCTTGTTCAGCGCCTGGCCCTGGGCGATGACCCACTCGCAGAACGCTTCGCAGTAGGGGCCGCCGACGTTGGGACGGGGCTGCATCAGGTGATAGCCGTAGCGGCCTTCGATGGCCTCGCCGAAGGGCCGCACCAGGCGTCCCGACTCCAGATGCTCCAGCACCATGCACAGCGGCATGATGCCCGCGCCCAAGCCATTGAGCACCGCCGGCAGCAGGATCGAAAAGCCTTCGTATTCCGCCGCGGTGGCGGCGGGACCGGACCACAGCGGGGCGACGTCGGCCCGCCACTCGTCCCAGCCATAGCCACGCTGGGCGCGCTTGAGCAACGGCAATCGGGCGATGTCGTCCACGCACTTGACCGGATGGCGCTTGATCACAGAGGGCGCTGCCACCAGCGCCATTTCGCGGCCGCACAGATACTGCGCGCTCATGCCCGACACATATCCCGTGTGAAGCTGGATTTCCGCGTCGAACCGTTCAGATCGGTCGCGGCCATGCAGCAGGCGAGGGCGGATGTTGACGCGGATCTCGGGATGCAATTCAAAGAACTCGGCCAGCCTGGGCAGCAGGAAAAACTGCGCAAACGACGGCGAGACCGCCACGTTCAGGGCGACGCGCGACGCGGGGTTGGCGACCAGCGCGTCAGCCTCGTCGATGAGCCGCACCGCCGCGCTGATGCGTTCCAGGTACAGGGCGCCTGCGTACGTCAGCCGCAGGCCCGCGGGCATGCGCTTGAAGAGCGCGGTGCCCAATCGGCCCTCCAACGCCGCCACGTGTTTGCTGACCGCGCTTTGCGTCAGGCTAAGCGCTTCGGCCGCGCGGCTGAAGTTCAGCGTTTCGGCAGCGGTGAGGAAAATGCGCAGCGAAGACAGGGAGTTGCGGGAGCCTTTCATGGGGAAGCGGGGTGTGATGGTCGGGTGGCGCTACTGTACAGCGTGCGGCCGGGCGGTACATCGCATGCGGGCGCGCGTCGCACCAAAGTCAGGGGTAATCAATTCGCCAGACCGGCTCGAGGTGATTTTCTCCATTGCGCGGGAGTCACGCCAAGATGCTGCTTGAAAACGCGTTGAAACGCCGCGTCCGACTGATAACCCACGCGCTCGGCGATGCCGCCGATGGATTCGCCACTCTCGCGCAAGAGTTGTGCAGCCTTTGACATGCGTATGTCCAGCAAATACTCCATTGCTGAACAATCCAGCGCTTCCTGGAAGTGCCTGACAAACGTGGCGCGGGACATATTGCAAAGGGCAGCCAGGTCCGGGAGTGTCCAGGCTTGTCCCGGCGCTTGAAACATCTGATTCAAGGCCGGCGCCAAGCGCGGGTTGTTGGTTAATGCCAGCAATCCAGATGCGGCTTGTTCGGCTTTTGCCGCATGTCTCAATGCGACTGCCATCAGCGCAGTGGACAAGGCGTTAAGGATGGCGAGGCCGCCTAGCTGCTCATTCATTGACTCATTGCGGATTAAACCGATCAGGTTATTGAGCTCGGTGCCGCGGTCGGTCTGATTATCCGGATTGGTGTTGACGATCAGAGCAGGAGGCAGATGCTTGCGCATGAGCCCGTCATAGGGTTGCTTCAGCATGAAGCGTCCACACAACATGTCCATCTTGGCACCCGGCCCTTGATTTTCGCCGACCGTGATGTTGGCGAGACTGCGCTTTTTGATCGGCAGGGACGCCTTGCCACTTCCGTCATGCAGGACATGCGGGCCACCGTCAACCGCCATGAAAATCGTCCCTGCCTCAAGAAGCTGCGGCGGCTGATCTGGAAGTTCAAGCACGGCACTGCCGCTCAGTATCACGTGATAGGGAATCTCGTCGGCAGGCGCCTGTTCAAACGTCTCGCGCCACGGGGCACCAAACAAGCAGCGCACCTCCAGGCGCCCTCTCACGGTCACGATATCCAGCAGGTTGCTGAGCCAGTCAGTATTGGTCATGTTCGCGAATTCAGCGCTTTCAGGTGTGTGAGACGAATGAGCATATTGTTGAGCCTTGCTCGTCTTCAGCAACGTCGTTGAGGGAAATACAGTGACTACTCCCATCTTTGCTCTCAAAGGAGTTAGTCATGTCCCGAATCGTTACCCCTCCGGTTGAGTCTGCCTCTGGAGCCACTGCAGAACTCTTTTCCCAGATCAGCAAGGCGGCTGGTCGCGTCCCGAATGCCTACGCGGCCATCGGCGCACACAACCCTGCCGCCCTGAAAGCCATCTTGCAGGCGGACAGTGTGCCCGGCACCTTGAGCAGACAGGAAAAGGAAGTCATCAAGCTGGCCGTCAGTTCGGCATCGGGTTGCGATTACTGCCAAGCCGCGCACTTTCTGGTTGGCAAGCTGGCAGGCGTTCCGCAAGAGACGTTGAAGCAGGTCATTGCAGATCAATCTACCGGAAACGTGCGTTTCGATGCGCTTACCCGCTTTGTTCGCAAGCTTGCAAGCAACCCTGGCACGCTTGCCGACGAGGCCTTTACCGATATCAAGTCCGCCGGATTCAGCGATGCCGAAATCATTGAAATTGGCTTGGTCGTCTCTGTGATTACATTCACCAATATCTTCAATCGCGTGAACGATACGGCAATCGATTTTCCACAAATTCCGTAATCGCGGCGCGCGGAAAACACGCCGGGAACATTTTTCCGGCGTGTTGGAATCAGTTGATATAAACGTTGTCGCGCTTGCTGCGGGCCTGCAAGACCAAGGCCTTCGGCGTAACGCCATGCGACCGCATGAATGCGCGACGCATGCGCTCTTCATCGCCAAATCCCGTCAGCGAGGCAATACGGCTTACTGATGCATGGCCCTGATCAATGAGCGTCTCGGCAGCCTCGATTCTTAGCTTTTCAATCGCCTTTGCGGGCGCCATGCCTGTTTGCATTTGAAAAATCCGGCTGAAATGACGGGGACTCCAATGCACGTGTTCCGCCAGATCCTCGACGCTCAGATCCTTGCTCAGGTTCTCCTTTGCAAATCTCAGGGCTTCCTTGACGCGATCAGAGCTAGGCTCCATTTCCGCCATCGCCGAGAACTGAGACTGCCCACCCGTGCGGCGGTGGTAGACGACCATGAGGCGCGATATGGTCTTGGCGATTTCCACGCCTAGGTCAACCTCGACCAGCGCCAACGATAAGTCGATGCACGCTGTCACACCGGCCGATGACCACATGTCGCCATCCTTGACGAAGATCTTGTCCTCATCAACCTGAATTTCGGGATTTTGCTCCTGCAGAAGTCTTCCGAAGTACCAGTGCGTAGTGGCCCGTTTACCGTTCAGCAGGCCAGTCTTGGCCAGGATGAAGGCACCTGTACAGATGCTTGCCACGCGCCGGGTTGCTCCGGCTGCGTGTCGAATTTTATCGATCAGGTCAGGTGTCGCATTTGGAATGCTTGTAGCACCTGCGATGAGCAGCGTGTCATAGCTTCCCCAACCTATCGCCTCGGTGCCGACAACGACGCCGGTCGAACTTTCAATGAGTCCGCCCGAGACCGATAAGGCAGCGAATTCGTACACCACGTCTTTCTGCAAGCCGTTTGCAAATTCGAAAACGGTGAGGGCAGCCAAATCCAAAGCTTGGAAGCCCGGATAGACGACCAGTCCGATGCGCTTGATCATGGAAGTCCTTAAATGCGTTTTTTTGATTTATGAGGACATTGCCATCGAAACTCTGCAATGTCAATTATTCCTTATCAGACAGTCACTTAAGGGCGTAGTGTTTGTGTTGCGGCGTCAGTGATGGCAGAAATTGCGTGTTTGTTGTCTGAAATGTCTTTTCAGCTGAAAGCACAATGGCTTCATCGCATCAACAACGCAACTCGGCACATCAACTAAGGAGCTTGACCATGACTGACAAAACCGCACTTATCACGGGCGCGTCTTCCGGAATCGGCGCCGTCTATGCCGATCGACTGGCTCGTCGGGGGTTCGACCTGATCCTGGTGGCCCGCAACCAGGATCGCCTGAGCGCGGTCGCAGAAAGGGTCTCGACCGCTACCGGACGCAACGTGCAAACCGTCAAGGCTGATCTGGGCAGCAACGAGGGAGTGGCGCGAGTCGAAACCATTCTGGCCAATGGCGGCATTGACCTGCTGCTCAACAACGCCGGCTTCGGCGCGGTGACGCCGCTTGCGCAGAGCGAGATTGGCGAGATGGTCAAGATGATCGACCTCAACGTCACAGCCCTGACTCGCCTGACCTATGCCGCCGCGCCCGTCTTCATCAAGCAAGGTGGCGGCACCATCATCAACATCGCTTCCATCGCAGCCATCGGCCCGGAAATCCTGAACGGCGTGTACGGCGGCACCAAGGCGTACGTCCTGGCGCTTACGCAATCCCTGCATCATGAATTGGCAGCCAAGGGCTTGCGCATTCAGGCCGTATTGCCAGGCGCCACCGCGACTGAGTTCTGGGACGTGGCCGGACTGCCGCACAGCAACCTTCCGGGCGAGATCGTCATGCGCACGGAGGACATGGTCGACGCCGCTCTGGCCGGCCTCGATATCGGGGAGGTCGTGACCATTCCCCCACTGCAAGACGGCGCGGAATGGGACAACTTCGAGGCCGCTCGCAAGCAACTTTCCAACCGCTTTGGTCACTCGTCGCCGGGCGCACGTTACTTGGTCAAGTGATCCCGCCTCGCTGCAGAACCCGTTATCTCACTTGTTGTTAAAGGATTCATCATGAACATGACCGGAAATACGATATTCATCACTGGCGGCACCTCAGGCATTGGTCGCGGTATTGCGGAGGCTTTTCTCAGGCTGGGCAACCAAGTCATCATCAGTGGCCGTCGCAAGGCTTTGCTGGATGAAGTGACCCGCGCCAATCCGGGTATGCAAGGCATCGAGCTGGATGTCCAGGACCCGACTCAGATCAAGGCGGTGGCAGCAAAACTGGTTGCCGACTATCCAAAACTGAATGTGCTTTTCAACAATGCCGGCATCATGCCCTTTGACGACGCCGCCGGCGATGTCGACGAGGCCAGCATTCTTGCAACGGTGAACACCAATCTGCTTGGCCCCGTCCGCATGACCGCCGCATTGCTGCCCCATCTTAAGCAGCAAGCCAATGCCGTTGTGATTCATAACTCGTCGGTGCTGGCTTTCGTTCCGATCGCCACCAACGCTTTCTATTCGGCTACCAAGGCCGCGATGCACTCCTACACGCTGTCGCAACGCTTTTCCCTGCGTCAGAGCGGAGTGAAGGTCATCGAGGTTGCGCCGCCCTGGGTCGATACTGACCTGATTTTCAAGAGTGGGGATGCACGCGCCATGCCGCTGGCCGACTTCGTGGCGGACACCATGAAAGGCTTGGCCAGTGGCAAGGACGAAGTGTATGTCGATGCCATTCAAGCCCTGCGAGACAACCCTGGCTCCAGCGAGCATGAACTCGTCAACGCCTTCAATCAGTCGATCGCCGACAATCCGATTCCGGTCGGCAACTAACCTCAACTTTGAAGAGCCCCCAGGCCGTGTGCTGCCGCTCAAGCAATGGCGTGCACATGGTCTGACGGGGAGCCAGACCCAATCCATTTCTTCGTTTGGCCTATTGCATTGACGCCCGGACGGTGGCGGCTGGCCGAGGGGGATCGATTCGTTCACTTGCCGCTAATCCCATTCTTGCCGTGACCTATTCTCTTCGGTTTCTGGGAGAACGCCATCACGGGCCGCTCGTTCTGTATTGCGTTTGTCGCGGGCTCGGGGCTGGTGCAGATGCTGCCGTCTCTGCCGGGTTCGATTGGGCTGTGGCTGGCGGCGGCCGGGTGCGCTGCGTCCTGCGCCGTGTGGGTTCGCGTCGGGAATTTTCAATGGCGGGTACTGGCGGCGCTGGCGTTGGGGCTTTCGGCCGGCTTCTTGAATGCGGCGCTGCAAGCGCAGCAACGGTTGGACGATGGGCTTGCCGACGCGCATCAGGATCAGGTGTCGCGGCTGGTGTTGCGCGTGGCCGCATTGCCCGATGGCGACGCGAAGCGTCAGCGCTTCCTGGCCGAGGTGATGCCGCCCGCTCGTCCCGGCGTTCCCTCGCACGTCCAGGTCACCTGGCAGGCTGGCGCGGGGTCCAACCAGGCCGTGCCGCAGGTACTGCCCGGGCAAGTGTGGCGAATGGCGCTGGTGCTGCGGCGGCCGCATGGGTTGCTCAACCCCGCGGGGCCGGACGTGGAGGGGCGCATGTTTGCCAACGGCATTCGCGCCACGGGAACCGTGCGCGGGCAACCCGTCCTCCTGGACGACCGGCCGTGGGCCACGCCCGGCATTGCCATCGAACGCGCCCGGCATCTCGTGCGCGAGGGCATGCGCGCGGCGTTGGGCGAGCATCGTTACGCGCCGGTGCTGATTGCGTTGGCGATTGGGGATCAGGCTGGCGTGGCGCGCGACGACTGGCGGATCTTCAATCGCAGCGGCATCACGCATCTGGTGTCGATCAGCGGCATGCACGTGACATCGATTGCCGGTATTGCTGGCTTGCTGGCGTCTTCGCTCTGGCGGCGCGTGCGGTGGCGGGGCGTGGGCCTGGCTGAGCGGATGCCTGCGCGCGTTGCCGGCGGGGCGGTAGCGGCGGTGGTTGCGTTGCTGTATTGCCTCTTGGCGGGCTGGGGCGTGCCCGCACGCCGCACGTTTTTCATGCTGCTGGTGGTGTTGGGGGCGGCGTTGTCGCGGCTGCCCTTGTCGGGTGATCGGGTCCTGGCCTGCGCGGCGGCCGCCGTGGTGGCGCTGGACCCATGGGCGCCGATGTCTGCGGGCTTCTGGTTGTCGTTCGGCGCGGTGGCGGTGCTGTTGCGCATCGCGGCCGCGCCGATCGATGTGGATGCCAGCTGGCGCGCGCGATGCGCGGCCCGGCTGCGGCAGGCCGTGCACGTGCAGCTGATGGTCACGGTAGGACTGATGCCGCTGCTGGCCTTTCTGGTGCATCAGGTGTCGCTGGGTTCGCCGTTTGCCAATGCCGTCGCCATTCCGTCGGTGACATTCATCGTGACGCCGCTGGCGTTGCTGTGCGCGGCACTGTCGTCCGTGCCCGGCGCCGAGGCGCTGGCGGCGTTGGCCGGGCAGGCCGGGCTGGCCGCGTTCGACCTGACCATGACGCCGGTTGCGTGGGTCGGCAATGCAAGCTGGTCGAGCGTGCCGGTTGCCGCGGCCGGCTGGCCCTGGCTGCTGCTGGCGGTGGCGGGCATGATCTGGGCGCTGCAGGCGAAGGGTTGGCCGGGTCGGCACCTTGGGTGGTTCTGCATGCTGCCGTTGCTGTTCTGGCGGCCCGACAAGCCTGAGCCGGGCCATTGGCGCATGAGCGCGATGGACGTGGGGCAGGGCAGCGCCATCCTGGTGGAAACGGCGACTCAGTCGTTGCTGTTTGACGCGGGCCCGCGCAGCTACGGCGGCAGCGATGCGGGCGAACGGGTCGTCGCGCCATTTCTGCAAGCGCGGGGGATAGGGCGGCTGGATGTGCTGGTGCTGTCGCACGCAGATATGGATCATGTCGGCGGCACGCGCGCGGTGCTGGGGGCGGTGCCGGTGGGGCGAAGTTATACGTCGTTCGATCTGCCCGCTTATCTACGGCGCGACGCAAGGTTGTGGCCCGACGTCGGTAATGCCGAACCGGTGTTGCCCGATACGATGGCGCGGTGCGAACGTGGACTCGGGTGGGAAGCGGACGGGGTGTTGTTCACCTTCCTGCATCCGGGTCCGTCAGAACGCAGCGCGAAGGCAGATGACCGCAATGCCGACAGTTGCGTGCTGCGCGTGGAGGGGGAAAGCCATTCTCTGTTGCTGACAGGGGACGTCGGCGTGGCGCAGGAGCGGGACATGGTGGCGCAGGGGCTTGCCAGTGCCGATGTGGTGCTGGCGCCGCATCACGGGTCAGGGTCGTCGTCGGGGCATGACCTGGTGAACGCGACGCAGGCCGTCCATGCCATTGCGCAGGCTGGGCACCTGAACCGGTTCCGCCACCCGGCACGGGCGGTGGAGCTGCGTTGGAGCCGGGCGGGCGCCAGCTTCTGGCGTAGCGACCGGGACGGCGCCGTGATGGCGGCGTCGCTGCCGGATGCGTTGGAAGTGTGGGGACAGCGCGAGCGTGCGAGACGGTATTGGCATGGCCGTTAGCCTCCCCGGCACGTCAGAACGCGTGGGCCGGGGGTCAGACCTTGCCGGCCGCCAACTCGTCAAACAGCCGATCCCCACCCATCTGCCCGCCCTTGAGCATCAGCTCAACGCCATCCGTCACCGGATCGTCGCTGCGTGCGACGCTGACGGTCACGCCGGGCGCCAGCACGCAGCGAAACGCCAATCCCCACAGTCCCAACGCAAGCGTTGCCTGGCTGGACGTGTCGCCACCGGCAATCCCAATGCGGTTCAGCCGGTGACCGGCCTGGGCGCTGGCGCGCACGATGTCCGCGACCAGCCGCGCCGTGGCGCGGGCGGTGGCGGCGGTCTGGTCTGCGTTGACGGCGCCGGCAGGTTTGTCGGTATGCACCAGCACGTTGCGGCCCTGGGCCAGCGTGGCGGCGGCCAATGCGACCTGTTGCGCGGCGTAGTCGTCATCCGCCAGCAGCCGTTCGACGTGCAGCGCTTGGCGCGTATAGGTTTCGCACGCGGCGATCTGCCGGGCGGTGACGGGCGACAGGCTGCCCGCGACGACCAGCACCGGGCCATTGGCAGGGCCGAGTGGCGTCGCCGGTGCCGCGCCGGCGTACCCCTCGGGCCGAGCGCGGGCCAGCGCCTGTTGCACGCTGCTGGGGCCGACGGCCAAGAGGGGGTCGCGGGAAGCGGCGCGTTGAATCAAACGGCCGATGACGGGGAGCTGCGATTCGTCCACCAGATCCAGCAGCAGCGGACCGTCGGTGCTGTCGATGACCTGATCGATCCAGGCATCGAGCGCGGCTGAGTGCGCGGCGGTGGCATCGGCTGTGGCTGCAACCGTTTTCGCATCTGGTTCCAAGGCCGAAGGGTAGGCCGTGTGCGGCACCGAGCGTATGCCCGCCAAACCCTGCGCCTCCAGGTGCAACCGCAGATCCGCCTCGTGCATCGGCGTGACGGGATGCACACTCATTACCGGGTGGCGATCAATGCGGTGAACCTCCAGCGCGGACCCCGCGCGAGCAAAGAGGTTTCCAAAACTGCAATACCGGCCAATGCTGGGCTGCCCACCCACGATCGGCACGATGGAATTCGCAAAATGCCGACGCAATTCGCGCACCGCCACCCCAATGCTGCCGACGTGCGGCGCGCTGTCAAAGGTGGAACAGCACTTGTAGTGCAGCACGCGCGCCCCGATGCTTGCCATGAATGCACCGACCGCCCGCAGCTCGTCCGTCATCTCCGCAGGCGCCATGCCGCGGGCGGCGCCCGCGATGCCGATGGCATCCAATGGCCCGGCACGTTCCAGTTGTGCGGAAGAAGGCACGCTCAGAAAAAGCAGGCTGCGCAGCCCGGCGCGAGCGACCTCGGCCAACGTGTCGGTGGCGCCGGTGAAGTCGTCGCCATACCAGCACACCTGCGGCGCGGCGCCGCCAATCATGCGCGGCTTCCAAAAAATTCCAGCGCGCGCTGCAGCTCGGGCGCGTTGCGGGCGTAGTCTTGCAGGGTCTGGTTGTCGCGCACGGCGTGCCAGGCCTGGCGGATGCTCTGCACGCCGGCGGCGGGCCCGTCGGGGTGGGCCAGGATGCCGCCGCCCGACATGAAGAGCAGGTCGTCGCTGCGCACGGCGGCCCAGGTGGCGGGCACGGTGCCGGCCCATTGACCGGACGAGAAGGCGGGCATGACGGCGTCGTCGATGCCTGGCGTCAGCGACGCCAGGCAGTCCCGGGCCGAGTCGACGACTTCGCTGTCTTCCTGCGAGAACTTGCCTTGCAGGCCGTGCACGTGCATGTGGTCCACGCCCGCCAGCCGCCACAGCGTCTGGTAGGCCTGAAAGCCGATGCCCAGCAGCGGGTGGCGCGACAGCGCGCCGAAGCCGTTGCGGTGGCCGTGCAGCGCCAGCGGCGTGCTGCGGCGCAAGGTCTGGATGGCCGAATAGCCGCACCAGTTCAGGCTGGCCATGACGCAGGTGCCGCCTTCGCGTTCGATCAGGTCGGCGTGGCGGCGCATTGCGTCGGTTTCGTCGGTGATGTTGAAGGCGACCATCACGTTGCGGCCGGTGCGTTCGCGGTGCGCACGCACCACGGCCATCACGGCGGCGACGCGTTGGGCGAGCGGGGCGTGGGCCGGGTTGGCGCACACCTCGTCGTCCTTGATGAAGTCCACGCCGGCCGCGCAAAGCTGGGCCACCAGATGCGCGGTTTGCTCGGGCGAGAGGCCGACGTTGGGCTTGATGATGGTGCCGACCAGCGGACCCTTGTCCACGCCGGTCAGCGCGCGCGTGCCGGCAATGCCGACCTGCGGCAGGTCGAATTGTGCGCGATAGTTGGCGGGCAGTTCCATGCTTTCGAGCCGCAAGCCGGTGACCTCGCCCAGGTCGTACAGATTGCCGCCGACGGTGGCCGCCAGCGTGGGCAGGTTGGCGCCCACGTTGGCGACGGGAAACGCGATGCGAATCCGCGCGCGCTGGAATTTGCCGGGCATGCCGCCCGCCTGGCGCGCCAGATAGGCGTTGGGCAGGCTGGGCACGTCGACGGTTTCCAGCGTTTCGATGGATTCGATGCGGGCGCGTGCACGGGCGCGCAGCTCGTCGGTTTCGCCCTGAACGCGCGTGAAGGTGCCGCAGGACTGCTCGCCGGCCATGACTTCCGCGACCTTGGCGGGGTCGACGGGGGTTTCAATCAGGTAGGTGGCGGTAAACGATTGGGAATTCATGGTGGCGGTGTGCGGCAGGGGCGTATCAGAGGCGGCTCAGGTCGGGGAAGGCGCGGACGGGATCCTTGCCGTCCCAGTTCACCGAGCTTTCGCGGATCAGGTCGAAGAGGCGGCCCTTGGGGCCCGCGACTTCGGAGAGCTCGATGACGGTGCCGGGGTGGTATTCGGTGTCGAAATAGATGAAGCGGCCCTTTTCGCCGACTTCGCCGCTCATTTTGGGTTTGAAGCCCTGCGCCAAGAGGCGCTCCAGATCGGCGTCGTAGCTTTCGGTCCAGTAGGCGACGTGTTGGAGCCCGGTGCGGCCGGCCTGCAGGAAGTCGCGGTACATGGACGGCACGTCGTTGCGGGTCTGGATCAGTTCGACCTGCACGTAGCCGGAGTTGGCCAAGGCGACGGAATTGTGGGGCTCGTGGCGTTGGCCGTCGTATTCATAGTTCACGATCGGCACGCGGGGGTTGTAGTACCAGGGGCCCACGCCGAGCTTGGTGCTCCAGTAGTCCATGGCGGCTTCGATGTCGTGCACGACATAACCGAGTTGGCGGATCTCGCCTAGGAAACGACTCATGATGGATCTTTTTAAAAGGGGTGGCTGAGGGACGGGAAGGGCGCGGCCCGCGAGGGGCCGCGTCGCGTCACAGGAAACCGATGGAGAACCAGGGGAAGGCGGCCACGACGATCAGGCCGATCAGCAGTGCGCCGATGTAGCCCCAGATCGGGCGGATGCCTTCGTTGGGATCGACGCGGCTGATGGCGCAGGCGCCGTAGTAACCGACACCGAAGGGCGGGGCGAACAGGCCAATGCCCATCGCAAAGATCACGACCATCGCGTAGTGGACCTCGTGCACGCCAGCCTGCACCGCGATCGGGAACAGCAGGGGACCGAACAGCACGATGGCGGGGATGCCTTCCAGTACGCTGCCCAGGATGATGAAGGCCACGATGGACACCGCCAGGAAGCCGTAGCTGCCGCCGGGCATGCCCGCCATCAGCTTGGCCAGGTCGCCCGAGAAGCCCGATTGCGTCAGCGCCCACGCCATGGCGGTCGCGCAGCCCACGATCAGCATGATGGCGCCGGACAGGGACGCGGTCTCGATCAGCATGGGCTTGACGCGCGCCCAGTCGAAGCAGCGGTAGATCAACAGGCCCACGACGGCGGAGTACACGATGCCGATGGTGGAGACCTCGGTGGCGGTCGCCACGCCTTCGACGACGGCGGCGCGGATCACGAAGGGCAGGGCCACGGCGGGCAGCGCGATCATGAAGAAGTGGCCGATCTCCTTGAAGGTGAAGCGCTGCACAAGGCTCAGGTCTTCCTTGCGGTAGCGCCACCAGACCACGGTGCACAGCGCCAGGCCCAGCACTACGGCGGGCAGCAGGCCGCCCGTGAACAGCGCGGCAATCGACACGCCCGTCACCGAACCGATGGTGATGAGCACGATGGACGGCGGAATCGTTTCGGTCTGCGCGCCGGTGGCCGACAGCAGGGCGACCAGATCGCCGGGCTTGGCGCCGCGCTTTTTCATTTCGGGGAACAGCACGGGCGCGATGGCCGCCATGTCGGCGATCTTGGAACCCGAGATGCCGGACACCAGGTACATGGCGCCGATCAGCACGTAGGACAGTCCGCCGCGCACGTGGCCAAGCAGGCTGGCCAGGAACTGGATCATGGCGCGCGCCATGCCCGTCATTTCGATGAGCGAACCCAGGAAGATGAAGAGCGGCACCGCCAGCAGCATCAGGTGCGACATGCCTTCGTCCAGCCGGCCCACCATGACGACCATCGGCGTGTTGGTGGTCAGCGCCAGGTACGAGAACGTGGCAAGCGCGAAGGAGAACGCGATCGGCACGCCCGAGAACACGGTGGCGGCGACGATGCCCACGAAGAAGATCACCAGGTTCAGCTTGCCCAGCCCCGAGAACAGCGGCTGCGCCATCCAGAAGATGCCGACGACGGCGGCCACGCCGGTCAGCGCCATCGCGACCTGCGGCAGCGGCTGCGTGCGCAACAGGCGCAGCAGCGCGATGATGCCCATCAGGCCCATGCCGACCGGGATGGCGGCGGCGCGCCAGGCGTTGCTCAGCTCCAGCGCGGGCGTGATGATGAAATGCTCTTCGTGCGCATATTCGATGGCGGGCGCCAGGATCAGCACCAGGAAGGCCAGCGATGCCGCCAGCGCCGCGGTTTCCAGCTGTGCCCGGCGCGCCGGGCTGACATTGTTCACCAGCGCTGTCATGCGCATGTGTTCGCCGCGCCGCAGGGCCACGACGGCGCCCAGCATGGACAGCCAGAGGAACAGGATGGAGGCAAGTTCATCGGACCAGACCAGCGGGCTATGGAACACGTAGCGCGCCACCACGCCGGCAAACAGGACGATGATCTCGACCAGCACGATGGCTGCGGCAACGTGTTCGACCACGGTGCCCAGCACGGTGTCGAGCGCGCCGGCCGCCCGGCGCAGGGGATTGGCCGGCAGCGCGGGCGCCGCGGCGTGGGGAGCGGACAGGGAGGCCATGACGCGCGACCTCAGGCCAGCTTGCCGACGGACTGCTCCAGGAGGCCCCAGGCCTCGTTGCCGAAGCGGCCCTGCCATTCCTTGTAGAAGCCCGCGGTGCGCAGTTGCTCGCGGAAGCTGTCGGCCGACGGCTGGTTGAACACCAGGCCCTTGGATTCCAGGTCGGACTGCACCGAGGCGTTGAGCTTCTTGATGTCTTCGCGCTGTGCCAGGCCCGCTTCATTGATGCCGCGCGCGACGACCGTCTTCAGGTCGGCGGGCAGGCCTTCCCACATGCGGCCGTTGGCGATGAACCAGTAGCCGTCCCAGATGTGCTTGGTCAGCGAGCAGTACTTCTGCACTTCGTACAGCTTGGCGACCTGGATGATCGGCAGCGGGTTTTCCTGCGCGTCCACCACCTTGGTCTGCAGCGACGAATAGACCTCGCTGAATTGCAGGCTGGCAGGGGCGGCGCCCAGGCCCTTGAACATGGAGATCGGCAGCGAGCTCACCGGCACGCGGATCTTCAGGCCGTCCATGTCGGCGGCGGTATTGACAGGGCCCTTGCTGCTGGTGGTCTGGCGAAAGCCGTTGTCCCACATCTTTTCAAAGGCATAGAGCTTGCGCTGCGCGATGGCCGCGCGCACGTGGGCGCCCAGCGCGCCGTCCATGGCATTCCAGACCTGGTCGTAGTCCTTGAACGCGAAGCCGACCGCGTTGATGGCGGCCACCGGCACCAGCGTGGCGATCACCAGGGCGGACGGCGTGAAGAAGTCGATGCCGCCGGAACGCACCTGGGCCAGCATGTCGGTGTCGCCGCCAAGCTGGTTGTTCGGGAAGATCTTGATGTCAACGCGGCCGTTGCTTTCCTTGAGGATGCGTTCGGCCGCTTCCTGCGCGCGGATGTTCAGCGGATGCGTCACCGGCAGATTGTTGCCGTACTTGAGCGAGTAATCGGCGGCGCGGGCGATCAGCGGAAAGCCGGTGCCGGCGACGGCAAGGGCGGGGACCGCGCAAAGGCGGCGCAGGGCACTGCGGCGTGTAAGCAGCTTCATGGTTGTCTCCGTTGTCGTGCTTATGATGTTTTTTGATGTGCCACAAAACCGCCTAAGCCGTGCGGCAGAGTGGACAATAGTGAATAGGCGGTATCATCGTCAAATCTTATTCATGATGGTTTTTGATGTGAATAAAACCGCCTCCTCCCGTGGACTTGCCCGCCTGGCCGATGTGGCCGCCCGCGCCGGCGTGTCCACCGCCACCGCCGACCGCGTGCTCAATCGCCGTCCGGGCGTGCGCCCGGCCACCGCGCAAAAGGTCTTCAAGGCGGCCATCGATCTGGACTATCTGCCGGACGAAGCCGCGTATGCGGCGGCCGCGCCCGAGCCCATGCGGCTGGTGTTCCTGCTGCCGCGCGGCAGCAACCGTTATTTGCGCATGCTGGGCGACACCGTCAACTTTGCGCACGAGCACTTTGCGCCGCTGAACGCCAAGTGCCACGTCGAATACGTGGAAAGCTTCAATCCGGACGCACTGGCGCAGGCGCTGGCCAAGCACGGCAAGCGCGCCGACGGAATCGCATTCATGGCGCTGGAACATCCGGTGGTGCGCGAGGCCGTCAACGCGCTGGCGCAGCAGGGCGTGCCCACGGTGACGCTGATTTCCGACATCGCCAACAGCGCCCGCACGGCGTACGTGGGGTTGGACAACCGCGCGGCGGGGCGCACGGCCGGCTACCTGATCGCGCGCTTCATCGGCCTGCGCGCGGCGCACGTCGCGCTGATCGCGGGATCGCGGCACTACCGCGCCCATGAAGAGCGCGAAAGCGGATTTCTACAGCTGTATGCCGAGCAGTTCCAGGCGATGCAGGTGGTGGACCTGCGCGAAGGCTATGACGATGCGCAGCGCAACTACGAGCAGACGCGCCAGTTGCTGGAGCAGTATCCGCAGCTTGCCGGCATCTACAACATTGGCGGCGCATCGGACGGCGTGGCCCGGGCGTTGAAAGAGGCGGGGCAGCAGCACCGCGTGGTTTTCATCGGGCACGGGTTGACGCCCGACACGCGTGCCCTCCTGATCGACGGCACGATGGACGCCGTCATCACGCAAAGCCCCATGGAAGCGCTGATGAGCTGCGTGCGCATTTTCAGCAATTTGCGGGATAAGCGCAGCGCGATGAACGGGGTGGAATTGGCGCGCAGCCAGGTGATCTTCCGCGAGAACTTGCCGTAGGGGCTGCTGCGCAGGTGCGCCGGTGTCTCAGGTGCGCTGGTGTCTGACACCCTTGGGGCACATCCGTGGTGCGGCGACCGTCTCGCCAGGGTGTCAGACACCTAGTCTTTACACGTCGGATTCACGCGCGCCTGCATTTGCGCCGGTCGGCGAGTCGCGGGCGTATGATTTCGGCTATGGGCTCGCACCCAGTGCGGCAGCGGCGGGGCATGCCGCTGCCTACTTCAACGGAAGGTTCCTCTACAACGGTTGCCCGGCGCCCGCCGGACGACAGCCGGGAGGGCGCTGCGCCATGGACCACACAGCCAGCCGCCAGGAAGCTCCCGCCTCTTGCGAGGCGGGGTTTGCCATGCGCTTACCGGCGGGTGATCACGATTTCCATGTATTCGCTGGGCACCACCACCGCCGAATCGCCGGACCGGTTGAAGCGGTCGATCTGGGCGGTGATGTCGGCCGTCAGCGCCGTCTGCGCCGCGGGGTCCAGCGCGCCGAACGCCTTGAGCAACGGGCCGTAGTAGGTCTTGAAGACCTGCATCCAGTGCTCGGGCGAGCGGTAGCGGAACACGAAGTGACGTGGTTCGCACGTGATCGATGCGGCCTGCGGCCCGAACATTTCTTCGATGCACGCCTTGGTGCCCCACAACGCGGGGGATTTGACTCCGGCGGGCGGGGGCAGGTGCTTGCCGATGGTCTTGAAGATCTGGCCGATGAAGCCGTCGGGCGTCCAGTTTGCGAGGCCGATCTTGCCGCCGTGCTTGCACACGCGCATCAGCTCGGCGGCGGCCTTGTCCTGGTCGGGCGTGAACATGACGCCGAAGGTCGACATCACGACATCGAACGACGCGTCCGGGAACGGCAGCGCCTCGGCGTCGGCCTCCTGGAATTCGACCTTCAGGCGCTCCGCGGCGGCGCGCTCGCGGCCGCGGCTCAGCAGCGCGGGCACATAGTCGGTCGAGGTCACGTCGCACCAGCGGCGGGCGGCGGCCAGTGTTGCATTGCCGTTGCCGGCGGCGACGTCCAGCACTTTCTGGCCGGCGCGGACATCAAGGGCTTCGCAAAGCTGTTCTCCTACGATCTGCAGCGTGGTGCCGACGACGGCGTAGTCCCCGGAGGACCAGGTGCCTTGCTGGCGGGTCTTCAAGGCAGCCAGGTCGGGCTGTGCGGTTTCGCGCACGTCACTGGTGGCAAGGGAGGAAATGGACATGGTGAGTCTCCGTTAGTGCGTGGGGTGCGCGACGGCATCCGTGGCCAGCGCGCCGGGGTGATGCAACCAGCGCCGCGACGATGTTCGCGTGCCGTGCGCCCCGGAAACAACGATAGGAACGGGACGTGGAGGCGAGCGTGGTAGCGGGCGTGGAATCCGGCGTGGATTCGTCCGGCGTGGATTCGTCCGGCGCGGGCATCCACGTGCACATGCTGGGGCCGATGCGCATCAGCCGGGGCGGCGTCCCGCTTGCGCTGCCGCCGTCGCGCAAGCTGCGGGCGCTGATCGCGTACCTGGCGCTGGCCCCGAACGCCGTGATGCGCTCGCACCTGTGCGAACTGCTGTGGGACATTCCGAACGATCCGCGCGGCGAACTACGCTGGTGCCTGAGCAAGGCGCGGGGCCTGCTGGACGAGCCCGGCCGCCGCCGGGTCGAGACGATGCAGGACGCCGTGCGCCTGGACCTGTCCGACTGCCGTGTGGACGTCATCGACATCGGGGCGGCCATGCAGGCGGGTATACGCAAGGCCAGCCCGGAGCGTCTGCGCGCGCTTGCGGCCATGTTCGCGGGGGACTTTCTGGAAGGGTTGGAAATTGGCCGCAGCCCGTTCTTTCACAGCTGGCTGACCGCGCAGCGGCGGCGGCTGCGGGCCTGCCACACGGCCGTGCTGGCGAATCAGGCCGTTCTCCTGCCCGAGGGGTCGGAGGAACGGTTTGCCTGCCTGGACACGTGGCTCGCGCTCGTGCCGTTCGATCCCCAGGCCCATGAACTGAAGCTGGACGCCTTGGGACTGCGCGGGCAATGGCGTGAAGGCGAGGAGCATCTGGCCGCGGCCGTGCGCGCCTTCGAGGCCGAGGGGCTGGATGGGCGGCCGCTGCGCGAAGCGTGGCGCGATGTGCGCGCCCGGCGGGCAGGCGGCGGCCCGTCATCGGTTCCCGCGTTGAGTCCGGCCCCGGCAGGCGCCGCAGCGCTGATGAAACCTGCCCCGCTGCCGGAGGCGTCTGCGGCCCGGATCGCGCCGCAGGACGTGGCCGACACGGATTTGCCAACGCGTCCGGCCGACGCGCTGCCGTACCGGCGCGGACGGGCATCGATCGCCGTCATGCCGTTCGTGGATAGGTCGGCGCAAGCGGGCGTCCGGGGCGGGCTGGCGGACGGGCTGGCCTTTGACGTCATCGCGCGGCTGGCAAAGCTGCGCAGCCTGTTCGTCATCGCGCAGGGCACCGTGTTTGCCCTGGACCAACGCAGCGTGGGACCGGAGGAGGCCGGGCGCACGCTCAACGTGGACTACGTGGTCAGCGGCTCGCTGCGGCGCCAAGGGCACCGCCTGGCGGTGGACGTGCAGCTCGTCGAATCCCGCACCGCGCGTGTCGTCTGGGCGGACGTGCTTGACCATCCGTTCGACGACGCCTTGCTGGCGCTGGACGAGATCGGCAACCGGATCGTGGCGTCGGTCGACATCGAGATCGAGGCCGCCGAGCGCAACCGCGCCATCCTGACGCCGCCCAATTCGCTGGACGCCTGGCAGGCGCATCATCGCGGCCTGTGGCATATGTACCGGTTCAACCGCACTGACAACGAACAGGCCCGCCACTTCTTCGAGATGGCGGTCCGGCTGGATCCGACGTTCTCGCGCGCCTACGCGGGCTTGTCCTTCACGCATTGGCAGACGGCATTCCAGCGCTGGGGCGAGCAGGAGGCGGCCATCGATCAGGCATTCGAGTCCGCCGGGCAAAGCCTGATCGCCGATGGCCGGGATCCGGCGGCGCATTGGGCGATGGGGCGCGCGCTGTGGCTGCGCGGCAGCCAGGACCAGTCGGTGAGCGAGTTGCGGATCGCCGTGGACCTGAGTCCGAATTTCGCGCTGGCGCATTACACGCTGGGTTTTGTCGATTGCCAGATGGGCGATGCCGAAGCGGCCATCGGCGCCTCAGACCATTCGCGTCACCTCAGCCCCTTCGATCCGCTGCTCTTCGGCATGCTGGCCGTGCGTGCGCTGGCGTTGGTGCGGCTGGGCCGGATCGACGAGGCGGCGGGGTGGGCGGTCAAGGCGGCCGCCCGGCCCAATGCGCACGTGCACATCCTGGCAATTGCGGCGTGCTGCCTGGCGCTCGCTGGCAGGACGGACCAGGCGCTTGGATTTCTGCCGGCGATCCGCAAAGCGCAGCCGTCGTACCGCGTAGAAGACTTTCTGGCCTCGTTCCGGCTGGAGCCCGAGACGCAGGCTCTTTTCCGCGAGGGCGCGCGGCGGATCGGCATCGGATAACGTCGACGCGGCGTTCCGAATTCACCACGCCTCAAAAGATTCCCCTTGCTAAGTAACTGCCTAGGCAGCTAATATCCCATTCATTGATTTCAACTGCGACGCGCCAGACCCATCATGAGCAACGCAACGCCTTCCGTGCTGGACGAACTGTGCACCGGCGAACTGGGTTTCCTGGTGACCTCCGTGCGCAACGGCATTCTGGATGCGCTGGACCGCGAACTGGCGCCGCTGCAGATCACGGTTCAGCAGTACGTTGTGCTCAATTGCATCGTCAAGGGGTGGGGCCGCACGCTCAGCGACTTCTGCCGCGTGCTGTCGTATGACTCGGGCGCGATGACCCGGCTGCTGGATCGGATCGTGGCCAAGGGCTTTATCCGCCGCGTCGAAAACGAAGCCGACCGCCGCAGCTCGCTGATCGAGCTGACCGAGCAGGGCAAGGCGGCGTTTCCGCAGGCGCGCCAGGCTACCGAATTCGCGTTTCGCCAGTTGCTGGATGGCTTTTCGGAAGCCGAAGCGCAGGTGCTGCACAAGCTGCTGTCTCGCATCCTGATCAACGCGCGGGCGGAGTAGGTTTTCCGGCGGCGATTTTTTTTATCCATTTATCTGCCTAGGCATATACAGCCTGGGCATATTAAAAGCTCTCTCGACCATGCAAGCGCCCATATCGTCTATCCATTGCCTCCCGCGCCTATGGCGCAGTGCAGGCCTCGTCCTGGCTGCGTCTGTTCTGGCCGGATGTGCAAGCACGGGCGGTCTGCACACCCAATCGTCGATCGGCAGCGCGAACGGGCTGGCAGTCAGCGCATCCTTGCAAGGATCGCCCGTCTCGCCGGCTGCGTGGCCGACGCAGGCGTGGTGGGAGACCTTCGGCGACGCGCAGTTGAACCAGCTTGTGCTGGCTGCGCTGGCCGAACAGCCCAGCCTGCGGGCGGCGGCGGCGCGGGTGCGGCAGGCCGACGCGCTGGCCAGCGTCGCGGGGGCGCCGCTGTCGCCGCAAGGAAACTTTAGCGGCCGCGCGACGCGCCAGCGGTTCAGCGAGCACAGCACCACGCCGCAGCCGCTGGCCGGCGCTTGGGATTGGACGGCGGACCTGCAGGCGGGCGTGGGCTACGAGATCGATTTCTGGGGCAAGAACCGGGCGGCGCTGGACGCGGCGCTGCAACGCGCGCAGGCCGCCGAGGTGGACCTGCATGCCGCCGAGCTGATGCTCACGACCTCGCTGGTCCGCGCGTATCTGAAACTTGACGCTGCCTACCAACTGCGCGATCTGGCTGAAGAGACGCTGCGCCAACGCGAGACCACGCTAACGTTGACGCAGCGCCGCGTCGACGCGCAGCTGGATTCACGTCTGGACATGACACAGGCCGAAGCTGCGCTGCCCGCCACGCGCGAGCGCATTGCCGCGTTGAACGAGCAGATTGCGCTGACGCGCAATCAGGTCGCCGCCCTGGTGGGCCGGGGCCCCGATGCGGGCATTCAGCTGGGGCGGCCGGCGCTTCGCGGGCGTTTTGCCGAGGCGATCCCGACGACGGTGCCGGCGGAATTGGTCGGCCGCCGGCCCGACGTGGTGGCGCAGCGCTGGCGCGCCGAAGCAGCCGGGGCCGAGATCAAGGCCGCTCGCGCGCAGTTCTATCCCAACGTCAGCCTGACCGCGTTTGCCGGCTTGCAGAGCCTGGGGCTATCGGACCTGTTAAACGCCGGCAGCCGCGTGTTGGGCATTGGCCCGGCGGTGTCGTTGCCGGTCTTTGACGGTGGCCGGCTGCGCGGCAACCTGGGCGCGCGCCAGGCGGAATACGACGCGGCGGTCGAACAATACAACGGCACGCTGGTCACGGCGCTGCATGACGTGGTGGACCAACTGGTGTCCCTGCGGTGGCAGGCTGAACGCTCGGCCCAGCAGCGCGAGGCGTTGCGCCTCACGCAGCAGGCCTACGACATGGCGTCCGCGCGCTACCGGAGCGGCGTGGGCAGCTACCTGCAGGTGCTGTCCGCCGAAGGTCAGGTGCTGCAGCAAAAGCAGTTGCTGATCGAACTGGACACGCGCAACCGCACGCTGCATCTGGAACTCATCCGCGCGCTGGGCGGCGGCTATCTGCCCGGCGCATCCGAGACTCCCGCGACCGCCGATTCCGGCGCTGTGACGCAAACCCGGTCATAAGCCGCCATCCCGCCCGATCATTCCTCTCTCAAGCTTGCAAGCCATGAACACCGAAGCCGCCCCAAATTCTCCATCCCCCTCATCCCGGCCGCGCAACGCCTTCGCGCGCAAGGTGGCCGCCGGCGGAGCGGCAATCCTGGCGGTCGCGCTGCTGGCCGGCGCGTATGCCGCGCATGCAGACGGCCGCTGGGTGTCGACGGAAGACGCCTACGTCGAAGGCAATGTCGTGCAGGTGACGCCGCAGGTGGGCGGGGTGGTGACCGCGATCCGCGCGGACAACACCGACAGGGTCGAACCGGGGGCGGTGCTGATCGAGCTGAACGGGGTGGACGCGCAACTGGCGCTGGACGCGGCGCGCGCCAATCTGGCGCGCAGCGTGCGGCAGGTGCGCGGCCAGTTCGCGATGGCCGGGCAGGACGGCGCCACCGTGGCGCTGCGCAAGGTGGACCTGGCCCGCGCCGAGGAAGACGTGGCGCGCCGGTCGGCGCTGGCCAGGATCGGCGCCATTCCGGGAGAGGAACTGGTGCACGCGCAGCAGGCCGTGCGCACCGCGCGCGCCGCGCTGGCGGTCGCCAGCGAACAGCTCAAGCGCAACCATGCGCTGATCGACGGCACCACGGTCGAATCGCACCCGGACGTGCAGGCCGCGGCCGTGCAGTTGCGCAACGCCAGCGTGGCCCTTGCGCGCACGAAAGTCGTCGCGCCGGTGGGCGGGGTGGTGACCAAGCGCGGCGTGCAGGTCGGGCAGCGCGTGGCCGCTGGCGCGCCGCTGATGTCGGTGGTGCCGCTGGACCAGCTGTGGGTCACGGCGAACCTGAAGGAATCGCAACTGCGCAATGTGCGTATTGGCCAGCCTGTCCGGCTGACGACCGACCTGTATGGCGATGGCGTGGTCTATCACGGCCGCGTGCTCGGCCAGGACGCCGGCACCGGCAGCGCCTTCTCGCTGCTGCCCGCGCAAAATGCCACCGGCAACTGGATCAAGGTGGTGCAGCGCGTACCGGTGCGGATCGCGCTGGACCCGGCGGAGGTGGCGGCGCAACCGCTGCAACTGGGCCTGTCGATGCGGGTCGAGGTGGACACCGAGACGCGCGACGGCAAACGGCTGGTTGCGGCGCAAGGAGAACTGCAGGTCTACACGACGGCCGTGTATGCCGACGAGCTGGCCCAGGCCGACGCGCAGGTGCGCGCCATCATCGACGCCAACCGCTGAGCCCGCGCATCATGTCCCCACCGAAACCCCCGGTCGCGCTGCTGCTGGTCATCGGCGCCCTGACGTTCATCGATTTTCTGCAGAACGGCATGGCGACGTTTGGCGCGGCGCCCATCATGGGCGAAATCGGCGCCAGTCCCGAGGAATATACCCATATCGCGCTCATCTACGCCTGCGTGGCGGTGATGATGATCGCCTTGCAGGGGTGGCTTACGCATCGGCTGGGCCTGCGCGCCTACCTGCTGGCGTCATTGGCCGCCGCCGGCGCGGGGGCCGCGTTGTGCGCGCTGGCGCAGGATCCGGGGCAATTTCTGCTGGGCCGCGTCCTGATGGCGGCGGGCTGCGCGGCGATGCTCACGTCGTCGCGGCTGACGGTCAACCTGATTCCGCCCAGTCCGGCTCGATTTCTGGGCATCAAGGCCTTGGCGACGGGGCTGTGCGTGGGCACGGCGCTGGCGCCCTGGCTGGCCGCGATGGCGGTCGAGCACGACGGCTGGCCGTTGATGTTCTGGCTGATCGCGGCGCTGTCGTTGCTGGCGATGGCGCCGGTGATGCTGGTCATGCCGGGCCGCGAGGCGGGGTCGGTGCTGTCCGGCAACGTGCGCCTCGCGCCGATCGCCGCGCTGGGCGCGGGCAGTTTCCTGGTGCTGCATGCCTTGCAGCGCGCCTACTACGACTTCTTCAGCGAGTTTGCGTGGTTGGCGCTGTCCGCGGCGGCGGGCGTGGCCGCGCTGGGCTACTTTGTGTGGTCCGAAACGCGCAACTGCGCGCCGCTGCTGCGGCTGGGCGGCATGAAGGAAGTGCGTTTCCTTTGCGGGCTGGGCCTGTTCATGGCCTGCTATGTGATGCTTGGCGCCAATGGCTATCTGGTGCCGCTGATGCTGCAACGCGGGCTGGGTCAGACCTGGATGACGGCGGGTGAATTCTTTGCGATGGGACTGGGTGCGGGGGTCATGACCTGGGCCGTGATGTCGCAATTGCTGCCGCGCTGGCCGTCGCCGCGCAAGTTCTTCGTGACCGGCTTTCTGGCGCTGGCGGCGTTCGGCGTGTTGATGTCGCGCCTGACTCCCACTGCCAACCTGTGGACCGATGTGCTGCCGGCGCTGGCCTGCTATGGCGTCTTCATCATGATGCTCATGCCCACGACCGCGATGCAGACCTTTACCGGCTTGACGGGCGATCCCGCGGTGTTCGCCCATGCCCAGCAGGTCAAGAACATGCTGGCGCAGGTTGGCCAGGCGCTGGGCATCATGTTGGCCACCGTCGGCCAGCAGTGGTTCACGTCGCGGCACTACACGGTGCTTCAGACGGGCATCGCGACCGGCAACGCGCATTTCGAAGCGGTGATGGCGCAGCTATCCGCCCACTTTGCGGCGGTGGCGGGGCCGGGGCAGGCCCAGCAGCTTGCCACGGCGCGGATCGCGCAGTTGCTGAACGAGCAGGCGGTGCTGCTGGCCAGCCTGGACCATTTCCGGGTGGTGGCGGGCGTGGCGCTGGCGGCAGCAGCCGTCAGCCTGGTGCAGCGGGTGTTCCGCTAGCCTATGTTCCGCTGGACCGCCTTCAGCGGGGCCGGCCGCCGCAACCCGCGGCGATTCAGTTGCCGCCCAGCTGGGCAATGATCTGCCGCGCCACGTCCGCCAGCGACAGGCCGCCGTCCATTGCCGCGCGTTGCAGGCGTTCGTGCGCGGCCTGCTCGGTCAGGCCGTAGCGGCTGATCAGAAGCAGCTTGGCGCGGTCGATGCGCTTTCTTTCGTCCAGCGCGCCGCGCACGCTGCTAAGCGCGTCGTCGGCGCGCTGCATGCGCAGGGTCTGCTCGCGCATCATGTCCAGGATCGAGCGTTCCATTTCGTTGCCCACGCCGTCTTCGGGGGGCACGTCCAGGATGCGGCTTTGCACGCTGAACACCATGCTGGGCGCGCGGCCGCTGGCGTGATCCGTGTACCGGCTGAGCAGCAGGCGGCGGTCGTCCAGTTCCTGGCGGGTGTCGGCAATGCGGCGCGCGCACTGTTGCGCCAGTTCCTGCGCCAGTTGCGTCTCGACCGTGCGCATGGCGTCGATGCGTGCGGTGCACAGGTCGAACCACAGTTCGGCCAGACCGGTGTCCACGCGCTGCGCGTCGCTGGTGTGTTGCGCCATGTCGCGCATGCGTTGCACCGGCTGCGCCTGTTGCTGAACCTGATCCCACGCCTGTAGCGGCGCCCCTTGCGCGTACTGCGTGTAGACACCGAAGCTGCGCGCCTGGTTCGCCGCCAGACCCAGCATCCGCGCCTTGCGCGCGTCGTCGAACCAGCCGGCGGTAAAGCCCATGACGCCGCAGGCGCGCTCCTGGCCGCTCAGTTCCTTGCCCTGCATGAAATTCAACAGCGCCACCAGGAGGCGCGTCACACCGGGGTCGAGCGAGGCGTCTGCGGCCTCGAAGACCACCGCCAGCAGGCTGCCGATCACCTGGGTAAAACGGGCGTCGGCGTCTTCGACCGGCACGCGCCGGTCGCGGACCTCGCGGCGCAAGGCGGGCAGTTCGTCCAGCCGGAATAGGGCATACGCGATGCAGTTGAGCAGGCGCGCCCGGCCGCTGGCGCCTGCCGGGTCGGCTTCCAGGCCGTCCAGAAAGGCGCGCACGTCGGTCTCAACCGCCTGCGCATCGCTGGACAGGCCCGCCAGCGCCGGCTCAAGCCGGTCGGCGGGGCTGCACAGGGTCAGGTTGGAATAGCCGCGCTCTTTTTGCAGCGCGTGCACCAGCGCGCTGATGCGCAGCACCAGATCGCAGGTGGCGGCCAGGGCTTCCAGGCCCTGGAGCTCGCTGCGGCGGGCGGCGAGCAGAAAGCGCAGCGGCGGCGGCATGTGGCGTTCGGCCATCGGAATCTCTATGCGTTATCAATGCGCGGGGCACCGCGCAAACCTCAGGCCATGCGGCGTTGCGGAATCGTCGCGCCGGCCGCGTCGTCCAGCACGCCGAACATCCGGCAAGCCGCAACGTCGCCGATGACCAGCACGGCCGGGCTGCGCAACCGGAAGGCCTGGGCGTCGGCCGCCATGGCGGTCAGCGTCGAGGCGCAGACCCGCTGGCCAGGCAGCGATGCGCGCTCGATCATCGCGACGGGCGTGTCCGGGGCCATCCCGGCAGCCAGCAGCTGGCTGCGCATGTCGTGCACCTTGGCCACGCCCATGTAGACGACCAGCGTCGTGCCGCTGCGCGCCAAGCCAGACCAATCGGGCGTCGCGCCGTCTTGCGAATGCGCGGTGATGAGTGTAACGCCCTGGGCCATGCCGCGCTGCGTGAGCGGGATGCCGGCGGACGTGGCCGCGGCTAGCCCGGCGGTGATGCCGTTGACGATTTCACAGGCGACGCCGTGGTCGCTGAGCCACTGCGCTTCTTCGCCACCGCGGCCGAAGATGCAGGGGTCGCCGCCTTTCAGGCGCGCCACGCGCAGGCCTTGGCGGGCGTAGCGCAGCATCAGGCGCTGGATGAATTCCTGCGGCGTCGAGCGGCAGCCCCCGCGCTTGCCCACATGCACGATGCGCGCGCGCGGGCAGTGCTGCAGGACTTCGGGATTGACCAGGTCATCAACCAGGACCACGTCCGCGCGGCCCAGGGCCTTGACGGCCTTGAGCGTCAGCAGTTCGGGATCGCCAGGACCGGCGCCGATCAGGGATACGGTGGGGAGGTGGGCGGACATGGCGGCCTCGGTTCAACGGTTGAAGGCAAGTATCACGATCACGATGGCCAGGATCAGGCAGAGGCCCTTCCAGAAGGCGACCGGATTGCGTTCCAGGAGAGGCAGGCGCTCGGCGCCGAGCATGTCGCCCGGGTGGCGCAGGGCGTGCGTGAATTCGGACAGCTCGGGCGTGCGGTGTTGCGGATCGGGGTGCAGGGCGCGGCTGAGCACCCCGTCGACCCATGCGGGAATCTCGCGCTCGCGGTCCAGCACGGACACGTACGTCAGGCGCAATTGCGCGGCGCGGCTGCGCGAGCGCGCAACCTCGGCGCCGTAGGGCAGCCGTCCCGACAGCATCTGGTACAGGATCGCGGCCAGCGAATAGATGTCGGACCGCGCGGTGCCGGCTTCGCCTAAAAAATACTCGGGCGCGGCGTACTGGGCGGTGCCCAGCACGGGCATGGCGTCGTCGCCATCGGCGCCGAGCTCCTGAATGCCGGCCGTGCGCGCCGAGCCCAGGTCGATGATTTTTGCCGTGCCGTCCGGCGTGATGATGATGTTGTCCGGCCGCAGGTCCTGATGCACGATCTCCAGCCGGTGAAAGGCCTGCAGGCCGCGCGCGACCTGCTCGATGATGGCGATTGCCGGTTCCAGTTCGGGGCGCGGGTTGGCGGCCATCCACTGTGTCAGCGTGCGGCCTTCGAGGTATTCGCTGACGGTGTAGAGCGAACGGCGCTGGCGCGTGCGCGGCCAGGCTCGCACGACGTGGCGGCTGTCGATGCGGCGCGCCAGCCATTCTTCGGTCAGCAGGCGCTCCAGGTAGGCCGGGTCGTGGCGCAGGTCCAGCGACGGGATCTTGATGACCACCGTGTCGCCGCTGTCCAGGTCTTCGGCCAGGTAGACGTGGCTGCGGCTGCTGGCGCGCAATTCGTCCGTGATGCGAAAGCCTTCGAAGGTCTGGCCGACCTCCAGAAGCGGGGGGCAGGGCAGGCTGCCCGAGTACTGGGCGATCTCGCCCGCCTGCCGCGCGGGCAGGGCGTCCACACGCACGATCTGCACGGTCAGGTTGTCGTCGCTGCCGCGCGCAAGCGCCTGGCCGACCAGCCCTCGGGCGGCGTCGTCCAGATTGTCCGCGTGCGCCGCGACGGCGTGGCGCAGGTCGTCGTCCGTCACGTGTTCGTAGACGCCGTCGGTGGCCAGCACGAACACGTCTCCCGGCTCGACGGCTTGGGTGTGATAGTCGATCTCAAGGTGGGGCGCCAGGCCCAGCGCGCGGCCCAGATAGCTTTTGTCGTGCGCGACCCAGACGCGATGGTCTTCGGTCAGCTGCTCCACCGCGCCGTCCCGCAGGCGATAGATGCGCGCGTCGCCGATGTGCAGGATGTGCGCGGTGGCGCCCTTGAGCACCATCACGGTCAGCGTGCAGACATAGCCGCTGTCCTGGTCCTGACCGTGGCGCTGGCGGCTTTGCGCGTGCAGCCACGCATTGGCCGCGCTCAGCACCTTTTGCGCGGACTTTTTGACCGACCAGGTTTCGGAGGTGCAGTAATAGTCTTCCAGGAAGCTGGCCACGGCCGTTTCGCTGGCAATGTGGCTGACGTTGCTGCTGCTGATGCCGTCGGCCAGCGCGATGGCAATGCCCTTGGCGCCCAGCAGCGGTTCGTCCGGCACGCACAGCCCGTGAAAGTCCTGGTTGACGGACTTGACGCCGGGATCGGTGTGCTGGCCCACCGCCACCTTGAGCGAGGCGGCGGGCGCGCCGGGCGTGTAGCTGTCCATGCTTGGCGGCAATCAGCTGAAGCGGCGCTTGGGCGCGGTCTTCATGTGGGTGGTGTAGAGGGTCAGGCCCGTCAGCGAGATGCCGCCGATCAGATTGCCCAGCACCACAGGGATTTCGTTCCAGATCATGTAGTCCATGATCGAGAAATTGCCGCCCATGATCATCGCCGACGGGAACAGGAACATGTTGACGATGGAGTGTTCAAAGCCCATTGCAAAGAACAGCATGACGGGCATCCACATGGCGATGACCTTGCCGCTGACGGTGGTTGAGATCATGGCGCCCACGACACCCAGCGACACCATCCAGTTGCACAGCACGCCGCGGATGAAGATGGTCAGCATGCCGCCCGCGCCGTATTCCTTGTAGCCCAGCGTGCGGTTCTCGCCGATGTGCGAGATGACCTGGCCCACCTTGTTGGGCGGCACCGAAAAGCCGTACGTGAAGACGATGGCCATCAGCACGGCCACGGTTAGCGCACCGAGGAAGTTGCCGATGAACACCAGGCCCCAGTGCTTGAGAATGCCCCCCATCGTGACACCCGGCCGCTTGTCAAAGAGCGCCAGCGGCGTCAGCACGAACACGCCGGTCAAGAGGTCGAAGCCCATCAGGTACAGGATGCAGAATCCCACCGGAAAGAGCGCGGCGCCCAGAATGGGCGAGTCGGTCTGCACCGTGACGGTGACGGCAAAGACCGCGGCAATCGCCAGGATGGCGCCGGCCATGAAGGCGCGGATCAGGACGTCGCGCGTCGCCATGTAGAGCTTGGATTCGCCCGCGTCCACCATCTTGGTGACGAACTCGGAAGGAGCTAGGTAGGACATGATGTTTCCTGTTGCTTTGCTGAAGGTATGAATGAATTCGGGTAGGAATGAATCCGGCGGCGCCCGTCAGGCGATTTCCACCGCGTCGCCGTTAAAGCGCGCCTGCCAGGTCTGCAGGCGTTGTTCCGGGAATTGCACGCAGCTGCCATCCGCCAGCCGGAAGTGCTGCTTGTAGAGCGGAGAGGCCACCACCAGGTCGCCAGCCAGCTGGCCGACGATGCCTCGGCCAATCACGTTGGCGCCCGATTTCGGGTCGCGGTTCGACACGGCGTACAGCGTCTGGCCGCCGGCGTCGGGCAGGTAGAACAGCGCCACTTGCGCGCCGTCCACCAGCGCCACGACGCCGGAATTGGCCACAAGGTCGCGGCGGTCGCAGGCGTGGCGCCAGACAGGGTGTTGAGCAGGTTGGGCCGCCATCAGACGATCTCCTCGGCAATGGGAATGACGCGTCGCGCGGCGGGCGCCGGCGCGGGCCGGGGCTGGCCGCGTTCCTGCACGAACTTGATGTCGGGATCGCCCTGGCTGTCGTTGACGAAGGTGCGAAAGCGCTTGAGCTTTTCGGGATCGCCGAGCGCGTTGGCCCATTCGCATTCGTAGCGGTCCACCACCAGCTGCATCTGCGCTTCCAGCTCGGCGGCGAGGCCCAGGCTGTCCTCGATGACGACCTGCTTCAGATAGTCCAGCCCGCCTTCCAGCGATTCGCGCCACACGGACGTGCGCTGCAGCTTGTCGGCCGTGCGGATGTAGAACATGAGCAGGCGGTCGATGTAGCGGATAAGGGTGGCGTCGTCCAGGTCGGTCGCAAACAGTTCCGCGTGGCGCGGACGCATGCCGCCGTTGCCGCACACATACAGGTTCCAGCCGTTCTCGGTGGCGATAACGCCGATGTCCTTGCTCTGCGCCTCGGCGCATTCGCGGGTGCATCCGGACACGGCGAACTTCAGCTTGTGCGGGGCGCGCAGGCCTTTGTAGCGGTGCTCGATGTCCAGCGCCATCTTCACGCTGTCCTGCACGCCGAAACGGCACCAGGTGCTGCCCACGCAGGACTTCACCGTGCGCGTGGACTTGCCGTAGGCGTGTCCCGTCTCGAAGCCGGCGGCGATCAGTTCCGACCAGATGCCGGGCAGCTCGTGCAGTTGCGCGCCGAACAGATCGATGCGCTGGCCCCCCGTCACCTTGACGTACAGGTTGTATTTCTTGGCGACGGCGCCGACGGCGATCAGGCCGTCGGGCGTGACTTCGCCGGCGGGCATGCGCGGCACCACGGAGTAGGTGCCGTTTTTCTGCATGTTCGCCATGAAGGTGTCGTTGGTGTCCTGCAGCGGCACCAGGTGCGGGTCCTGGATGGGGCGGTTCCAGCAGGATGCCAGGATCGAGCCCACCGCGGGCTTGCAGATCTCGCAACCGACGTGGCCGCGGCCGTGGCTGGCCAGCAGTTCGTCGAAGGTCTCAATGCCGTTCACTCGCACGATCGCGTACAGCTCCTGGCGGGTGTAGGCAAAGTGCTCGCACAGGCTCTTGTCGACCACAACGCCGCGGCTGGCCAGTTCGTGCTCGACCACCTGCTTGAGCAGGCCCGCGCAGCCGCCGCAGCCCGAGGCCGCCTTGGTGCAGGCCTTGACGCCGGCCAGGTCCGTACAGCCGCCGTCGATGGCGTCGCAGATCGCGCCCTTGTTGACGTTGTGGCACGAGCAGATCGTGGCGGTGGCGGGCAGGGCGTCCACACCCAGCAGCGGCGCGGCCTGGCCTTGCGGCAGGATCAGGCTGGACGGATCCGCGGGCGGCGCGATGCCGTTCTGCGCGTATTGCAGCAGGGTGTCGTAGTAGCTGTTGTCGCCCACCAGGACGGCGCCCAGCACGCGCTTGCCGTCGGCAGACACGACCAGGCGCCGGTAGCTGGCGCCCGCCTCGTCGATGTACCGGTAGCTGCGCGAACCCGGCGTGGCGCCGTGGGCATCGCCGATCGAGCCCACGTCCACGCCCAGGAGCTTGAGCTTGGTGGACATGTCGGCGCCCGAAAAGGCCGCTTCGGGCGCGCCGCACAGTTCGGCGGCAACGATGCGCGCCATCTGGTAGCCGGGCGCCACCAGGCCGAAGACCGTGCCGTTCCAGGACGCGCATTCGCCGATCGCGTAGATGTGTTCGTCGCTGCTGCGGCAGTGGTCGTCGATGGCGACGCCGCCGCGCTCGGCCAGCGCCAGTCCGGCCTTGCGCGCCAGGAACACCTGCGGACGGATGCCGGCCGAAAACACGATCAGGTCGGTTTCCAGCGGCGCGCCTTCGGCAAAGCGCATGCGGTAGCGGTACTGCGTGCCGGGCTTGATGTCCTGCGTGGCGCGTGACAGGTGTACGCCCACGCCCAGCGCCTCGATGCGCGCCTTGAGCGCGGCGCCGCCGGCCTCGTCCAGCTGCACCGGCATCAGGCGCGGCGCGAACTCGACGACGTGGGCTTCCAGATTCAGCGACTTGAGCGCATTGGCCGCTTCCAGGCCCAGCAGGCCGCCGCCCACCACCACGCCGCGCCGCGCGCCGCTGGCCGCCTCGCGGATCAGGTCCAGGTCGTCGATGCTGCGGTACACCAGCCGCGAATGGCCTTCGGCGCCCGCGATGGGCGGCACGAAGGGATAGGAGCCGGTTGCCAGCACCAGCTTGTCGTAGGCGAAGCGGCCATTGGCGGTGACGACTTCCCGGGCGCGGCGGTCGATGTCCACCACGGGCTCGCCCAGGCGCAGGGTCACGCCTTCCTGCGCATAAAGCGCGGCGTCGCCCAGCGCCATGGACTCGGCGTCGCGGCCGTTCAGGTATTCGGACAGATGGACGCGGTCGTAGGCGCGGCGGGTCTCCTCGCCGAAGATGGTGATGCGATAACGCTCAAGGGCGCCGCGGGCGATCAATTGCTCGACGCAATGATGGCCCACCATGCCGTTGCCGATGACAACCAGCGTCTGCAAGGAATCGGATATGGCCGCTGCATTCATGGGATTTCCCCAGGCTTGGATTTTCGGATTTCAAAAGACAAACGGCGCCCTGGACCTTTCGGTCGGGGCGCCATTGCCGGTAATGCTCACGTTGTCTTGCCGGGTTTGCACCCGCACAAGCGCTATCAAGCAAAGTCCATGCCAGGTATGCCGAATGCCATGCAGACGGCGGGAATTTCCTTGTGGTTCATAGGGAAAGCGGGCGCGCCGGCGGCCTCGCGGAGGAAGGCGCGGCTGTTGCGGTCCTGGGCGGGCATGCCTCGGATCGGTGCATATCCGTGTGCGGTCTGCACCTGTTTGGCGCAGCGCAACATGACGTGCTGGCGCTTGATCGGCGTTAAGGCTGCGGCGCTGCCGGTGTCAGGCGAACGCCGCCTGGACCGCGGCAAAGGCAGCCGCGACCAGGGGATCGTCGCGCCGCGCCGTCTGTGTAATGAACGACAGCTCGGCCTGGATCGACAAGCCTTTGACCAGTTGCAGGCCGCTGGACTGCGATTCGCGCAGGGCGATCGAATCGCGGGCGAGCGACAGCCCCACGCCCGAGCGAACCAGATCCAGCATCGAGGCCTCCTGGTCCACCTCGGCCACCGCGTGGGGCGTGATGCCCAACGCGTCGAACTTGTCGGACAGCAGCCGGTGATGGACGGAATCCGGCGGGGTCCAGATCCAGGGCAGCGCTGCGATCTCGGCCCAGCCCCGGCCGGCGACCTGCGCGCTCCAGCCCTTGGGTGCGACGACGTAATAGGAAAACGAAGCGAGCGGTTGGGCATGCAGGCCGGCTGGGTGCGGGGGGCCCAGGTAGAAGCCCACATCCAGGTCGCCAGCGCGCACCTGCCGGCCGACCGATCCCGACATGCCGTGCCGCAGGGTGGGGCGGATCTTCGGGTAATGCTCGACCAGGTATTGCAGCGTGGCGCCCAGGCGCAGGAACTCCGGATCCAGGATCGTGCCGATCCGCAGTTCGCCCTGGACGGTGTCGCGCAACGCGCCGATGGCGCGCTGGAAGTCGTCCAGCGCATCCAGCACGCGCTGCGCCGGCGCCAGCAGCGCCCGCCCGTCCGCATTCGGCGCGAGCCCTTGCGCGGTGCGGGTGAAAAGCGTCAGGTCCAGCGATTCCTGGAAGTTCTTGAGCTGCAGACTCAGCGCGGGCTGCGTCAGGTGCAGATGCTCGGCCGCCCGGGTCAGATTGCCCTCCCGCGCGACGGCGGCGAAAGTGCGGATGTGCTTCAGATCCATGAATGCTTCCAGAAGAAGTGGGGGCGTCTGACCCCTGATGCGCCGTGAAACTGCCGAGCATTATTAGAGACACTAATAAAGCCCTTTTCAACATTTGATTGGACAGCCGCCTCGCCGTGCGCCAGAGTCTCGGCAGATTCCCGGCGCGCGCACCGCGTCGCAGCCGGGGCGGCTCACCGTGCCGGCGTCCTTATCGGGCCCGGACTTGATAAGAAGAGCTTATGGAGACATACGACTACATCATCGTGGGCGCGGGCTCGGCCGGCTGCGTGCTGGCCAACCGCCTGACCCGCGATCCTGCCGTGCAGGTCCTGCTGCTGGAGGCGGGCGGGCGCGACAACTATCACTGGATTCACATCCCGGTCGGTTACCTGCATTGCATCGGCAACCCGCGCACCGACTGGATGTACCGCACCGCCGAGGAACCCGGGTTGGGCGGGCGCTCGCTCATTTATCCGCGCGGCCGCGTGCTGGGCGGCTGCTCGTCGATCAACGGCATGATTTACATGCGCGGCCAGAGACAGGACTATGAGGATTGGGCCGCCTTGTCCGGCGACGCGGCCTGGAGCTGGGATCAGGTGCTGCCGGTCTTCAAGCGCAGCGAGGACTACCACCGGGGCGCCGACGAATTTCATGGCGCGGGCGGCGAATGGCGCGTCGAGCAGCAGCGGCTGCGCTGGGACATTCTGGAAGCCTTTGCCACCGCAGCCGAACAGGAAGGCATTCCGCGCGTGCAGGACTTCAACCGCGGGGACAACTTCGGCAGCGGCTATTTCGAGGTCAACCAGCGCAGCGGCTGGCGCTGGAATACGTCCAAGGCATTCCTGCGCCCCGTGCAGAAACGCCCGAACCTGCATGTGATGACGGGTGCGCTGGCCGAGCAGCTTGAATTCGACGCGAAGCGTTGCGTGGGCGTGCGCGTGAACCGCGCCGGGCGCGCGATGTCGCTGCGGGCGCGGCGGGAGGTCGTGCTGGCCGCGGGCGCCGTGAACTCGCCGCACCTGCTGGAAGTCTCGGGCATCGGCGAGCCTGCGCGCCTGCGCGAAAGCGGCATCACGCTGCGTCATGCCTTGCCGGGCGTGGGCGAGAACCTGCAGGACCATCTGCAACTGCGGGTCATCATCAAGGTGAACGGCGTCAAGACATTGAACCGAATCGCCTCCACGTGGCTGGGCCGCGCGGGCATCGGGCTGGAATACCTGATGAGCCGCAGCGGGCCGATGAGCATGGCGCCCTCGCAGTTGGGGGCGTTTGCAAAATCCGATCCCGGCCAGGACCGCGCCAACGTCGAGTTTCACGTGCAGCCGCTGTCGCTGGGCGCCTTCGGCGAACCTCTGCATGGCTTCGACGCCTTCACCGCCAGCGTCTGCAATCTTCGCCCCACGTCGCGCGGCAGCGTGCATGCGCAAGGCCCGGCGGGGCAGAAGGGCAGCGAGGCCCCTGTCATCCGCCCCAACTACCTCAGCACCGAAGAAGACCTGCAAGTCGCCGCCGATTCGATCCGCCTCGTGCGCCGCATCGCCGCCGCGCCCGCCCTGCAGCGTTACCAGCCGGAGGAATGGTTGCCGGGTCCGGCCTTCCAGACCGAGGACGAACTGCGCCAGGCCGCTGGCAAAATCGGCACCACGATCTTCCATCCGGTGGGCACCTGCGCGATGGGCCGCAACGCCGACCAAGGCGCGGTGGTCGACGCGCGGCTGCGCGTGCATGGGCTGCAAGGGCTGCGCATCGCGGATGCATCCATCATGCCGCGCATCACGTCGGGCAATACCAATTCGCCGACCATCATGATCGCGGAGCGCGCGGCGGACATGATTCGGGAAGAAGCGGGCGCATAGCAGCGCGCCAATGACAACAAGCCGCCCGGTTTGGGGCGGCTTGCCGAGTGAAGCGCGGCCGCGGCGGCTTCAGCGCAGCGACCGGTAGGTGTCGTGCCGCTGCGGATGCGTCAGGATCACCTGCCAAAGTTGGCCCTCGCGCGACCGGAAAAAGCCCGCGCAACACATCAGGTAGTACTTCCACATCCGGTAGAACCGGGTGCCGTAGCGCGATTCCAGCGTCGGCCAGGCGCGCTCGAAGCGTTCCCACCATGCCATCAGCGTGCGGTCGTAGTCGGCGCCGAAGTTGTGCCAGTCTTCGATGATGAAGCGGCCCTCGACGGCGGTGGCGATCTCGCGCGCCGACGGCAGCTTGCCGTTCGGGAACACGTAGCGGTCGATCCACGGATCGGTGCTCTGGCTGGTGGCGGCGATGCCAATCGTGTGCAGCAGGAAAATGCCTTCCGGCGCCATCAGCCGCTGCACGTTGGTGAAGTAGGTGTCGTAGTTCTTGGGGCCGACGTGCTCGAACATGCCGACCGAGACGACCTTGTCGAAACGGCCCTGCAGGTCGCGGTAGTCCTGCAGCAGCAGCTCGACCGGCAGGCCTTTTACCCGTTCCTGCGCCAGCGCAAGTTGCTCCTTGGACACCGTCACGCCCGTGACCTTGACGCCATAGCGTTCGGCCGCGAACTTGGCCAGTCCGCCCCAGCCGCAGCCGATGTCCAGCAAGGTCTCGCCTTCCTTCAGTTGCAGCTTTCGGCAGATCATGTCCAGCTTGGCGACCTGCGCCTCCTCCAGCGTCTGGGCGTGTTCCCAATAGGCGCAGGAGTAGATCATCCGGCTGTCGAGCATGGCCTCGAACACGTCGTTGCCCGCATCGTAGTGCTGCTCGCCGACCTCGAATGCGCGGTGCTTGGATTGCAGGTTGAACAGCTTGTGGCGCAGGTGTTCGGCGATCAGCTTGATGCGGGCCACGCCCAGCGCCGCGGATCCCATGTCGGCGCGCAGCAGGCGGGTGAAGAGTTCGTCCAGTTGCTCGCAGTCCCATTCGCCGTCCATATACGACTCGCCCAGTCCCAACGACCAGCTGGCGAACACCCGCTCGTACATGTGCTTGTCATGCACCTGCATGTCCCAGGGGCGCGACCCATTGATCTGCACGTCGGCGCGGGCCATCAGGTCCTGCAGGATCTTGGGGGGGGCGGGGGGAGGGGAGACGACGACGCCGGTTTGAACGGCGGGCTGTTCGGTCAGCGGGGGGACGGGACTGCTTTGCTGCATACGGACTCCATATCAATTTTGGGAAGACTGATCTGGCAATGCCTGAAGCTTTTTACTGTGCGCCTTGAAAGGTGTGCAACTCCAATTTAATGAATGCATCGCGCCGATAGCCATCGGCAATGTCGGACGGGCGCCGGGCGGCAGCGGCGGCTTGGAGATGCAGGGATCGTAGCCACGAAGTCCGCGATAGTCCAGAGCCGGCCGCACCGGCCTTTCATAACCGATAAGATAGCGGCCAAAGCGGCGCCGCCGTGCCGGCCGCGCGCAACCCGTGGAGCGTACCGAAGTGCAAGCCAGCCTGGAACCCCGTTTGGAATTCGTCACCTGCGCCAGCCCGGCGGGTCTGCACCGCATGGCCTATTGGGAGTGGGGCGATCCCGCCAATGACCGGGTGCTGCTCTGCGTGCACGGCCTGACCCGCAGCGGGCGTGACTTCGATGTGCTGGCGCGCCGGCTGGCCGGCCACTACCGGGTGGTCTGCCCCGACGTCGTGGGGCGCGGCCGCTCGGATTGGCTGGTCAATCCGGCGTTCTACACGGTGCCGCAGTACGTGTCCGACATGGTGACGCTGATCGCGCGCCTGCGCCCGGCCAGCCTGTCGTGGGTCGGCACGTCCATGGGCGGGTTGATCGGCATGGCGCTGTCGGGCGCCGCCGCGTTCGCCAAGGCCATGGCCGCGATGCGCCCGCATGCCGGGATGTTGCCGCCTGCCCAGGGACTGCGTCTGGACAGAATGGTGCTCAACGACGTGGGGCCGCGTCTGGAGAACGGCGCCCTGTCGCGCATCGGCCAGTACGTGGGCGCGCCCGGCGAATTCGCCACATTCGAAGAGGCCGTGGCGACGATGCGCGCCAATTCGGAAACCTTCGGTCCGCACACCGACGCGCAGTGGGCGGAGCTGGCCAAATACCTGTATCCGGAACAGGGCGGCAAGTGGGTCAAGCACTACGACCTGGCGATTGCCCAGGCTTTGGGGGCCCAGACGCCCGAGGAACTGGCGGCCGGCGAACAGATCCTGTGGCGATCGTATGACGCGCTCGATTGCCCGGTCCTGATCGTGCGAGGCGAGCTGTCCGACCTGCTGACCCCCGCCACTGTTGAAGAAATGCGCAAGCGCAATCCGCGTGCGCAGGCGCTTGAAGTGCCCGGTGTGGGCCATGCCCCCACGCTTATCGTGGACGACCAGGTCGATCCGGTGGCGGACTTCCTCTTGGCCTGAACGGGCGGGCGGCTTTGTGGGGACAGGCCGGCGCTAGGCGCGCCGCCGGGCCTTCTCTACAATAGCCCCATGAAATCGCCCACGCTGAACATCGACCTGCATTGCCATTCCACCGTCTCGGACGGCGCTCTCGCGCCCCGCGACGTGGCGCAGCGCGCGTTCGCCAATGGCGTGGATGTCTGGGCGCTGACCGACCACGACGAAGTGGGCGGCATCGCCGAAGCCTCGGCGGCGGCTCAGGAACTGGGCATGCGGTTCGCCACCGGCGTCGAGATCTCGGTCACCTGGGCCGGCCTTACGGTGCACATCGTCGGCCTGCGGTTCGATCCCAACAACGCGGATTTGATCGAAGGCCTGCGCAAGACTCGCTCGGGACGCGCCGCCCGCGCCAAGCGCATCGGCGACCGCCTGGCGGACATGGGCATGCCCGGCGCGTATGAAGGCGCGCTGCCGTTTGCCGGCAATCCCGAACTGATCAGCCGCACGCACTTTGCGCGTTATCTGGTGCAGGCCGGCTATTGTCCGGATGTGCAGACCGTGTTCAACAAGCACCTGGGCGACGACTGCCCCGGTCACGTGCCCATGCAGTGGGCCACGCTGGCCGACGCGGTGGGCTGGATCCGCGGCGCGGGCGGTCAGGCCGTCATTGCGCATCCGGGCCGCTACAAGTACACCCCACTGCAGTTCGCCGCGCTGTTCGACGAATTCCTGCAACTGGGCGGCGTGGGCATCGAGGTCAACACGGGCAGCCATACCGTGGAAGAAGCGCGCCAGTACGCCGAGGTGGCGCGCCGCTACGGCTTCCTAGCCTCGCGCGGCTCGGACTTTCACAGTCCCAAGGAAAGCCGGATGGATCTGGGCCAACTGCCGCCGCTGCCTCCCGACCTGAAGCCGGTCTGGCACGACTGGTTCTGACGCGGGCGGCCCGCGCCGCCCATTTTCACAAGCTTCGACAGTGATCGCGACATCGCGATGCAACCGCCATGAACAAAGCCTTTGTTAAAGAGTCCGACCACGAGGACGACGACGACCTGCCGCAGGCCCAGGCGCTGCCAGCCGGCACCAAGAACTACATGACGCCCGAGGGCTACGAACGCCTGCGCGGCGAGCTGACGCAGCTCATGAACGTGGAACGACCGGCCGTCGTGCAGGTCGTGTCGTGGGCCGCGTCCAACGGCGACCGTTCGGAAAACGGCGACTACCTCTACGGCAAGAAGCGCCTGCGCGAGATCGACCGGCGCATGCGCTTTCTGACCAAGCGGCTGGACATTGCCGAGGTCGTGGACCCCAAGGCCCAACCCAATCGCGATCAGGCTTTCTTCGGCGCCACCGTCGTCTATGTCGACAAGGCGGGCGAAGAACACACTGTCACCATCGTCGGCGTGGACGAAGCCGAACCGCTTGCCGGCAAGATCAGCTGGATCTCGCCGGTGGCCCGCGCGCTCATCAAGGCGCGGGAAGGCGACACGGTCGTGCTGCGCACACCGGCGGGCATCGATGAGCTGGATATCCTGGATGTCAGCTACCCGGAATAGGGCGGGTGTCAGACACTCCAAAAAAATAACGGGCGCCGGTTTGTGGCCGGCGCCCGTGTGGTGGGCGGGATTCTAGCGTCCCTGCCTCGGTTGGCGGCTTGCGCCGCCGGTTCCCCTGGGGCTTGCTGCGAAACTTTCGCGGGTTATTTCTTGCGCTCAGCGATCGATTTTTCGGCCTTGTTGACCAGGTCCTCGCCGATCTGCTTCTTCCACTTTTCGTAGACCGGCTTGGTGGCTTTCACGAAGGCGTCGTGGTCGGCTTGCGACAGGGTGGTCACGGTGACGCCGTGACCGGCGATTTCCTTGAGCAGCGACGGGTCTTCAGGCGTCACACCCTTGCGCGCGATGACAATCTGCTGCTTGCCGGCGTCCAGCGCGGCCTGGCGCACGATGTCGCGGTCCTTTTCCGACCAGGAATTCCAGACTTCGCGGTTGACCACGAAGATCAGCGGATCGGCCACGTAGTTCCAGAGCGTCAGGTACTTCTGGCCCACGGTGTAGAGCTTGGAGCCGGTGTAGATCGACAGCGGGTTCTCCTGCCCGTCGACCGCGCCGCTGGCCAGCGCAGGCTGCGCATCGGCCCAGCTCATCTGCGTGGGGTTGGCGCCCAGCGCGGTGAAGGTGTCGATGTAGAGGGGCGACCCCACCACGCGCAGCTTCATGCCCTTCATGTCCTCGGGGCGCTTGATCTCGCGCTTGGAGTTGCTGACCTGGCGGTAGCCGTTCTCGCCCCAGGCAAGCGGCACCACGCCCGCCTTTTCGATGAGCTTGAACATGTCCTTGCCCACGTCGCCCTGCACCAGCGCGTCGATGGCGGCGTAGTCGGGCATCAGGAAGGGCAGCGAGAACAGGTTCAGTTGCTTGACCTGCGGCGACCAGTTGATGGTCGACCCGACGGCCATGTCGATCACGCCCTGGCGGATGGCGGTGAACTCGCGGGTCTGGTCGCCCTGGACCAGCGAGGTGCCGGGGTAGACCTTGATGTTGATGCGGCCGTCGGTGCGCTCGCGCACCAGGTTCGACCAGATCTCGGCGCCCTGGCCCCACGGGAAGGTGGTGCCCACGACGATGGAGAGCTTGTACTCGGGCTTGTAGTTCTGCGCATGCGCGGGCGCCATGCCCACCACGGCCGCCGCGCACAGCGCCGCGCCGATCAGGTTGCGGAATTTCATGTTGCGTCTCCTCTCTATGCGAGTCTTTCTGTTGTTGTCATCCACGGCCGGGCACCCAGTCGGGCCGGCCCCGTCCAGCCTCTCTCAATAACCCAGCTTGCGCGGCAGCCACAGCGCCAGTTCGGGAAACACCAGCACCGCGACCAGCACCAGGAACATCGCGCCCAGCAGCCACACCACCCAGCGCACGGTCGACTCCATCGGCACGCGCGCGATGCGGCACGACACCATCAGGTTCACGGCCAGCGGCGGGGTGAACTGGCCCAGCGCCACCTTCAAGGTCAGGATCACGCCGAACCACACCGGATCCCAGCCGTAGGCATTGGCGATCGGCATGAGCAGCGGCACGAAGATCAGGAAGATCGAGATGCCGTCCAGGAACATGCCCACGGTCATCAGCAGCAGGATCAGCAGCGCCAGCACGCCCCATTCGCCCAGGCCCGAATTGACGATGGCGTGGGTGATCGGGTCGATCACGCTGAGCGTGGACAGCGCCCACGCAAAGATCCCGGCCAGCGTCACCACCAGCATGATCACGGCGGACAGCTCGGCGGCTTCGCGCAGGATCGTGTACAGGTCCCGGAACTTGATGGTGCGATGGATGAAGCCGCCCACGAAGAGGCCATAGAACACGGCAACGACCGCCGCCTCGGTGGGCGTGAACCACCCCAACCGCATGCCGCCCAGGATCAGCACGGGCGCTGCCAGGCCCCAGGACGCCTCGCGCAGGCTCTTCCAGAAGGGCGGGCGGGGCAAGTGCGCTTCCAGCGCGCCCATCTTGTATTTACGCGACAGCCACACGGCCGGAATGATCAGCGCGAAACCGGCCAGGATGCCCGGGATCATGCCGGCGGCAAACAGCGCGGGCACCGAGGCGCCCGGCACCAGCACGGAGTAGATGATGAAGGCCACGGAGGGCGGGATCAGGATGTCGGTGGCCGCGCCGGCGGCCACCACGGATGCCGAGAACGACCCCGGATAGCCCGCGCGCGACATCGCGGTGATCATCACCGCGCCCACGGCCGCGGCGCAGGCCGGCCCCGAACCTGAAATGCCGCCCAGGAACATCGCCACCGCGATCGACACCAGCGGCAGCATGCCGGGACCGCGACCGACGATGGCGATCGCAAAGTCCACCAGCCGCTTGGCCACGCCGGACCGGTCAAAGATCGACCCCACCAGCACGAACATGGGAATCGCCAGCAGCGGGTACTTGGCCAGGCCGGCGTAGAAATTCTGCGGAACGGTCAGAAGGCCATACCACGGCGTGTCCAGGTTGGTCAGCACGATCGCGACCGTGCCGCCGATGCCCAGCGCCACGCCGACCGGCACGCCGATCACCATCAGGACGATGAAAACCGTAAAGAGGATGACGGCGATCATCGCGGGGCATCCTGGACCGGGGCGCGCGCCAGACGGCGCAGGGTGCCCAGCGTGCGCAGCGAAATGGCCGCGGCCATGACCGGCAGCCAGATCGAATACCACCACGTCGGCACGCCGATGGCCGGCGAGGTTTCCTCGTAGATGAATTCGTCGTACACCAGCTTCACCGACAGCACGGTCAGCAAGACGAAGAACGCCAGCACGCAGCTGTTCGCAATCAGCGCCATGATGCGCTGGCGGCGCGGCGAACCCGAGTCCGCCAGGATCTCGATCCGGATGTGATGGTTGCGCACGAAGGCCACACTGCCGCCCGCCATCGTCAGCACGATCAGCAGGAACACGGAAATTTCTTCCGTCCACGCAAACGACTGATCGGTGAAATAACGCACCAGCACATTCAGGAAGGTGATGATGGCCAGGGTCGCCAGCAGGATCACGGCCAGCCAGTCCTCGACGGCCAGCGGCACCTTCACGGCGGGATCTGCTTCTACGGGGATGATCGGTTCTACGGGCTCGGCGGGGGCGTCGGGGCGGGACATGTGAGGCAACGGCCAGCGGGCGTGGGGCGCCCGTTTTCTTGTTGGATAGGGTCGCTGCATCCTACCGTCGCACCGCGGGCGAGGGTGTTCGTGTTTTCCCGCAATGCGGGGCGGCCGCAACATGCTGCATTGCGCAAAGCGTCACCCGGCGGGCAGGGCCCGCGAGGGGAAAACCGCCATTGCCCCCAGCGGTGGCGGACCGATATTGCTGTGCACCATCCACGCCAGACACCACGCGGAATTCTTTTGTAACAATGGCCGGATGAGGGTGGCAGAACCTCCATTGAACTTCGGCTCCGGGAAAACCCCTTAAACGGGTAAAATCCCCGCTTTGCACCCCTCTTTATACGGCGCCCGCATCGTGTCCCTAGTTCAGCATCTGCCTGGTTCCTCCGTCCTGTCCTCCTTTCGACGTGATCGCCTTCTGGCGCAATTGAAGGAAGCCGGCCTGCCGGTGGCCGACATATCCGCCCGCTACGAGCACTTCGTCAGCACCGACGCCGCCCTGACGGCCGAACAGCAGCAGCAACTCACCCAACTGCTGGACTACGGCACGCCCAGCACCGCCGACGCGCCCGCCAAGAGCGTGTCCCTGCTGGTGATCCCGCGCCTGGGCACGATTTCCCCCTGGGCCAGCAAGGCCACCGACATCGCTCACAACTGCGGGCTGTCGTCGGTGCATCGCATCGAACGCGGCGTGCGCTACGTCATCACGCCCGAACGCGGCCTGCTCGGCGCCAAGTCGCTCGACGAAGCCATGCTGGCGCGCGCGGCCGACTGCCTGCACGACCGCATGACCGAAACCGTGGTGGACGCCAGCTTCGACGGCCAGGCGTTGTTCCAGCCGCTGGCGGGCAAGCCCATGCGCACGGTCGACGTCCAGACGCGCGGCGCCGATGCCCTGGTCGAAGCCAACACCACGCTGGGCCTGGCCCTGTCCGACGACGAGATCGAATACCTGGCCAAGTCCTTCACCGACCTGGGCCGCGATCCCACCGACGTCGAACTGATGATGTTCGCGCAGGCCAACAGCGAACACTGCCGCCACAAGATCTTCAACGCCGAATGGGTCATCGACGGCCAGTCGCAGCCCAACACGCTGTTCGGCATGATCCGCGCCACGCACAAGGCACAGCCGCAAGGCACCGTGGTCGCGTATTCGGACAACGCCGCCATCATGGAAGGCGGCCCCGCGCAGCGCTTCCAGGCCGGCGTGCCGGGGCTGGCGGGCGAGGGCGCCGCCAGCGCCAAGTACATCCGCCGCGACACCACCGTTCACACGCTCATGAAGGTGGAAACGCACAATCACCCGACCGCGATCGCGCCGTTCCCCGGCGCCTCCACCGGCAACGGCGGTGAAATCCGCGACGAAGGCGCCACCGGCCGCGGCTCCAAGCCCAAGGCGGGCCTCACGGGCTTCACCGTGTCACACCTGCGCTTTGACGACGCGCTGCAGCCCTGGGAAGCCGACCACCACGGCCTGCCCGATCGCATCGCTTCGCCGCTGTCCATCATGATCGACGGCCCCATCGGGGGCGCGGCGTTCAACAACGAATTTGGCCGTCCCAACCTGCTGGGCTACTTCCGTTCGTTCGAGCAGACCGCCGGCGGCACGCGCTGGGGCTACCACAAGCCCATCATGATCGCGGGCGGCCTGGGCAGCATCGACGCCGGCCTCACGCACAAGGAAGTCATTCCCCCCGGCGCGCTGCTGATTCAATTGGGCGGCCCCGGTTTCCGCATCGGCATGGGCGGCGGCGCCGCCTCCAGCATCAGCATGGGCAGCAACTCGGCTGAGCTGGACTTCGACTCCGTCCAGCGCGGCAACCCCGAAATCGAACGCCGCGCGCAAGAGGTCATCGACCGCTGCTGGCAGCAGGCCGAAAACAACCCCATCATCGCGATCCACGACGTGGGCGCGGGTGGCCTGTCCAACGCATTCCCCGAATTGGTCAACGACGCCGGCCGCGGCGCGATCTTCGATCTGAAGCGCGTGCCCCTCGAAGAATCGGGCCTGTCGCCCGCCGAAATCTGGAGCAACGAATCGCAGGAACGCTACGTCCTGTCGATCCTGCCCCAGGACCTGGAACGTTTTGACGCCATCGCCCGCCGCGAACGCTGCCCGTATGCGGTGGTGGGCGTGGCCACCGAAGAGCGCCAGCTGCGCGTGGTGGACGGCGAGGGCCTGCCCGGCCTGGACACGATCCGCCCGCAAAATGAGGCCGAAGTGCGCCCCGTGGACGTGCCCATCGACGTCATCCTGGGCAAGCCGCCGCGCATGACCCGCGACGTCTCCCGCCTGCCCGGCGTGTCCGAGCCGCTGGACCTGGCCGGCATCGACCTGACCGAAGCGGCCTACCGCGTGCTGCGCCACCCCACGGTGGCCAACAAGTCTTTCCTCATCACCATTGGCGACCGCACCGTCGGCGGCCTCTCCAGCCGCGACCAGATGGTCGGTCCGTGGCAGGTGCCGGTGGCCGACTGCGCCGTCACGCTGGCCGACTACGAAGGTTTCCGCGGCGAAGCCATGTCGATGGGCGAGCGCACCCCCATCGCCATGCTGGACGCCCCGGCCTCGGGCCGCATGGCCGTGGCCGAAGCCCTGACCAACCTGGCCGCCGCCGACGTGGCGCGCCTGGAAGACATCAAGCTGTCGGCCAACTGGATGGCCGCCTGCGGCGTGGCCGGGCAAGACGCCGCGCTGTACGACACCGTGTCCGCCGTCAGCGAACTGTGCCAGGCCACCGGCCTGTCCATTCCGGTCGGCAAGGACTCCCTGTCCATGAAGACCTCCTGGGAACAGGACGGCGAGCAACGCCAGGTCGTCGCGCCAGTGTCCTTGATCATTACCGCGTTTGCGCCGGTCGCCGATGTGCGCGCCAGCCTGACGCCGCAGCTGCGCACCGACGCGGGCGACAGCGTCCTGATCCTGATCGACCTGGGCCGCGGCCGCCATCGCATGGGCGGCTCGATCCTTGCGCAGACGTATAACCAGGTCGGCCAGACCGTGCCGGACATCGATTCGCCGCAAGACCTGCGCGCGTTCTTTGTGACCATCCGCACGTTGGCCGAAGCCGGCACCATCCTGTCCTACCACGACCGCTCCGATGGCGGCCTGTTCGCCACGCTGGTCGAAATGGCGTTCGCCGGCCGCACCGGCATCTCGGTGAACCTGGACATGCTGACCTTCGATCCGCAATCGGCGGATTGGGGCGATTACAAGATCCGTCCGGAACAGGTCGCCGTGCAGCGCGACGAACTGACCCTGAAGGCCCTGTTCTCGGAAGAAGCGGGCGCCGTCATCCAGGTGCCGGCCTCGCAACGCGACGCCGTGATGCAGGTGCTGCGCGGCGCGGGCCTGTCGGCGCACTCGCATGTCATCGGCGGCCTGAATGCCGCCGACGAGGTCGAGTTCTACCGCGACGGCCGCAAGGTCTGGGGCCAGCCGCGCGCCGACCTCGGCCGCGCCTGGTCCGAAGTCTCGCACCGCATCATGGCGCGCCGCGACAACCCCGCGTGCGCCCAGGCGGAACTGGACGTCTGGAACGACACCAAGGATCCGGGCATGAGCCCGAACGTGGCCTTCGACCCGCAAGAGAACGTGGCCGCGCCGTTCATCAACACCGGCAAGCGTCCGCGCGTGGCCATCCTGCGCGAGCAAGGCTGCAACAGCCAGGTCGAAATGGCCTGGGCCTTCGACACCTCGGGCTTCGAGGCCATCGACGTCCACATGACCGACCTCTTGTCCGGCCGTCTGGACCTGGCGGAAATGCAAGGCCTGGTCGCGGTGGGCGGCTTCAGCTACGGCGACGTGCTGGGCGCCGGCGAAGGCTGGGCGCGCACCATCCGCTTCAACAGCAAGCTGTCGGACCAGTTCGCCGCGTACTTTGCGCGTCCCGACACCTTTGCGCTGGGCGTGTGCAACGGCTGCCAGATGATGGCTGCGCTGGCGCCGATGATCCCGGGCGCCGAGCACTGGCCGCGCTTCACGCGCAACCAGTCCGAAAAGTACGAAGCCCGCCTGTCGATGGTGGAAGTGGCCAAGTCGCCGTCCATCTTCTTTGCCGGCATGGAAGGGGCCCGCGTGCCGGTCGCCGTGGCTCACGGCGAAGGCTTTGCCGACTTCTCGCAGCAGGGCGACGCCGGCCGCGTGCTGGCCGCCGCGCGCTTCATCGACAACTACGGCCAAGCCACCGAAGCCTATCCGTTCAACCCGAACGGCAGCCCCGGCGGCCTGACCTCGGTGACCACGGCAGACGGCCGTTTCACGGTCATGATGCCGCACCCGGAACGCGTGACCCGCAACGTCATGATGTCGTGGGCGCCCGAGAAGTGGGGCACCGCGGATTCGGGCGGCGCGTTCAGCCCGTGGATGCGCATCTTCCGCAACGCGCGCGCCTGGCTGAAGTAAGCGTCCGGGGGTGACACCCCGAACCGTAGCCACAGAAACCGCCGCGGCACGTCCGCGGCGGTTTTGCATTGTGCGCTTGCGTGAGGCCCGGGTCCGGGCGCCTGCATGTAACCCAATGAGATATTTAACTTTTCATTGCATTGCGCCGTTAAGGGGAGAGCGTTACGCAAACCCCGGAGTGGCTTTCAATGTTCAAGAATTTAAGTATCCGCGCAATCCTGACGACCGCCCTGGCCGTCTTCTTTGCCCTTTTCCTGGTGACCGGCATCGCGGTCTATCAGCAACTGACGTCCAACCGCACCTCGATCGAGGTGATGCTGGACACCAACCTGGTCCGCGCCAATTCGCTGGACGACGCGGCATCGGACCTGCTGCGCGCCCGCGTGGTGCTGCTGGCCGCGCACAGCGCGCTGCTGGAAGGCAAGAGCCTGGACACCGCCGCCAGCAACATGCAGCGCATGGACAGCTATGTCGCCAAGGCCACCAGCCAGATCGAGACCGCGCGCAAGCTGCCCGAAACCTCGCCGCAGGGCAAACCCCTGTTCGAGGCTGCGCTGGCCGCCTACGACGTCTACGTGCGCGAAGCCATCTTTCCCCTGATCGCCGCGATCCGGGCCGGCGACGCCAAGGAGGCCGGCCGCATCAACCAGGAGAAGGTGAGCCCGCTGGGCACCAAGTTCACCCAGGCCAACCAGCAGTACGTGGACTTTGCCGACGAAATCGGCCAGCGCGTGGCCCACGATTCGGCCGCGCGCATCAATACCGCCATCGTGTTTCTGATCTGTCTGCTGGTCGTCGTGGCGGCGCTGGTCGTGGGGCTGTACGTGGTCTTCGGCCGGGCGGTCTTCCGTCCGCTGCATGAAGCCGGACGCCTGTTCGACCGCATCGCCAGCGGCGACCTGACCAACCGCATCGAGCAGCGCGGCAACAACGAAATCGGCGTGCTGTACGCCGCCGTCAAGCGCATGCAGGACAGCCTGGCGCGCACCGTGTCGGCCGTGCGCCTGGGGGTTGAAGAGATCCATACCGGCTCGCGCGAGATTGCCGCAGGCAACATCGACCTGTCCTCGCGCACCGAGCAGCAGGCCGCTTCGCTGGAGGAAACGGCCGCCAGCATGGACGAGCTGTCCTCCACCGTGAAGAACAACGCCGACAGCTCGCGCAGCGCGGCACAACTGGCGATGGCCGCGTCCGAAGTGGCCACGCGCGGCGGCCAGGCCGTGGGCGACGTGGTGGGCACGATGCGCGGCATCGCCGACAGCTCGCACCGCATCTCCGATATCGTCGGCGTGATCGACGGCATTGCCTTCCAGACCAACATCCTGGCGCTGAACGCCGCGGTGGAAGCCGCCCGCGCGGGCGAGCAGGGCAAGGGCTTTGCCGTGGTGGCAAGCGAAGTGCGCGCGCTGGCGCAGCGCAGCGCGGCGGCCGCCAAGGAGATCAAAGGCCTGATCGACGATTCCGTGCAGAAGGTGTCGGTGGGCTCTGATCAGGTGGAGGCCGCCGGCGCCACCATGCAGGAGATTGTCACGTCGGTGCGCCGCGTGGCGGACATCATCAACGAGATCTCCAGCGCTTCCGAGGAACAGTCGCAGGGCATCGAGCAGGTGAACCAGGCGGTGTCGCAAATGGACAGCGTGACGCAGCAGAACGCCGCGCTGGTTGAAGAGGCGGCGGCTTCGGCGGCATCGCTGGAAACGCAGGCCCAGCGCCTGCGCGAAGCGGTGGCGGTGTTCAAGCTGCAATCCGGCCGGGTGATCGAGGCCGATGCGCCGGCGCTGGACAACGGCGGCGGCGAGCCGGCGCTCATCGGCGCCTGATCCCGCCCTGCAACGTTACGCGCCAACAAAAAAGCCGGCCCTGAAGGCCGGCTTGCAAGCTTCCTGCAAAGACCCCGCCGCGCAACGCGCCGGGGTCTTTTGTTTGGCGCTTACTGGTCGAGCTGGATCTTGGCGTCGTTGGCGACGTTCTTCCACTTCTTCACGTCGCTGGCGATCACTTGCTGGAAGGCGTCCGACGAACCGGCCACCACGGTGCCGCCCAGGCTGGCCATCTTGGCCTTCACTTCGGGCGTGTTCAGCGCCTTGACCGAGGCGTCGTGCAGCTTCGTCTTCACGGCTTCCGGCAGGTTCTTCGGGGCCAGCAGGCCGTTCCACGCATTGGCTTCGTAGCGCGCCAGGCCGGCTTCCTTGAAGGTCGGCGTGTCGGGCAGTTCCGGCGAACGCGCGTCGGCGGCGATGGCGATCGGGCGGATCTGGCCGCTCTTGATGTAGGGCAGCGAGGCGGGCACGGGTTCCCAGATCATCGACACCTGGCCGCTGATCACGTCCGTGAAGGCGGGACCGGCGCCGCGGTAGGCGATGTGCATCAGATGCGCGCCCGTCATCGACTTCATCAGTTCCATCGCCAGGTTGCCCAGGCCGCCCGCACCGGACGAGGCGTAGGTGTACTTGTCCGGATTGGCCTTCGATTGCGCGATCAGCGCGTTCAGGTCGGCCGCGGGGAAGTCCTTGGTGACGCTCAGCACGCCGGGCACGGTGACCAGCTGCGTGATGGCCGTGAAGTCCTGCGACGCATCGTAGGTCAGATTCTTGTAGACGGCCGGGTTGGTGCCGTGGGTGCTGGAGGAAGCCAGGAGGATCGTGTAGCCGTCGGGCGCGGCGTCGGCGACGTAGCGCGTGCCGATCGAGCCGCCCGCGCCGGCCTTGTTCTCGACCACCACCGTCACACCCAGTTCGGTGCCCAGTTGCGCGGCGAAAACGCGGCCGATGATGTCGGCGGTGCCGCCCGGGGCGAACGGCACGATCATGCGGATGGGCTTGCTCGGGTAGTCGGACTGCTGGGCCGAAGCGCCGGCCGCCAGCGTGGCGCCGGTCAGGAGCGCCAGGGCGATGGTGGTTTTCTTCAGGGTCATCTGTATCTCCACGAGAAGGTTAGTCGAGGCTGCGGTCGAGCCAATCGACGATCAATCCGGCAATGTGGTCGCTGTTGCGATCCAGCATGCAGAAGTGCGAGTTGCCGGCAATGCCGGCAGCGGGCAGGTCCAGCACGTCGGCGCGTTGGCCGGCCGCGCGCAGGGCGTTCCAGTAGGCGTCCGTCTGGGCGCGGTAGCGCTGCCAGGTGTCGTCCGCGTTGAAGTGATCGCCCCAGATCAACAGCTGCGGGGGCAATTGGCAGCTGGCCTGGGCCGGGGTACCGGTGGGCTCGACCGCCACGACGGCGCGCACGGTCGCCGCGTATTCCTGGGCCAGTTGCGTGGCAAAGCCGCCGCCCTGGCTGTGGCCGATCACGACGCACGGGCCCGCCAGGTCCAGCAGCGCGCGGTACGCGTCCAGCGCCATGTCGCCGTGGGTCAGCCAGCGCGGCACGAACTGCTTGGAAAAGGTGTCGAACGCGTCGACGGGAAATTGCTGTTCGGGATACGCCTGCCGCGGCTCGCCGGCGCGTGCATAGCCCGAGGCCGGGCCAATGCGAAACAGCCGCCATGCTTCTTCCTTCGAGCGGAAGATCGGGGCCGAGTCGTAGATTTCGGGAAACATCGCCCAGGAAGCGCGGCCGCGTTCCGGCGCGTCGGACACGAAGACGTCGTAGCCGGCCTGCAGCAGCCGCCACAGCCAGCCATCGCGCCCGTCCGGCGTGCTTTCCCACTGCGCGCCCGTCATGCCGCCGCCGTGCCAAAGCAGCACGGGGTAGGGGCGGGTCGGCTGGGCCAGCCGGTACTCCTGCACATACAGTTGGCCGGCGCTGTAGCCGCCATTCATGTCGATCAGCCGGGGCGACGCGTTGCCGACCACTTTTTGCTGCTGCATCGGCAGTCCGCCAGCCACCACTTCGGCGCCGCCAACGTAATGACTGCGGATGGACTTGAGCAGGACGGGGGAGTCGGGCATAGGGTTTTCCAGGAGTGGTCGAAGGGATGTTAGTTGCAAGGTGTTTCTGTCTTGTGCAAAATGCGCAAGCGTTGTGCCGGATCGGCACAGCCGCTGAGCCGCTGGAAAACACGCGCCCAGCCCCGGGCAGACACGGGGCGGGCCGGGGATGGAGGAGAGGACACATGGACATCAAATGGCTCGAGGACTTCGTCGCGTTGTCGAAGTCGCGCAACCTGTTTCAGGCCGCCGAGTCGCGCAACGTGACGCACCCGGCCTTCGGGCGCCGCATCAAGGCGCTGGAGGAATGGGCGGGCGTGCCGCTCATCGAGCGCGGCCACCAGGTGTCCACGCTGAACGCCGCCGGCCGCAGCGTGCTGGCCGCCGCCATCGACGTGCTGGACATCCTGCAAGAGACGCGCGAGGCCCTGCAAAAGCCGGAGCAGGAACGCGCCCGCAAGATCACCATTGCGTCCGGCAAGACGCTGGCGCATTCCGTCCTGCCCGGGCTGATGGCGGGCGTGCAGCGCAGCCTGCCGGCCTTTCAACTGAAGGTGATCACGACAACGCTGAATTACGGCGTGGACATGCTGGAGGACGGCGAGGTCGATTTCCTGTTGTGCCATGCCCACGAACCGCTGTACGCCAAGATCGACAATCCCAATTACCGCTGCCGCCGTGTGGGCGCGGACAAGCTGGTGGCGGTCAGCGCGCCGGTCGCGCCGGGCGGCCGCCATCCCCGCCATGCCGTGCCCAAGCTGGCCTCGGACCCGCCCGTGCCGTTTCTGGCCTACGCCGACAGCATGTCGCTGGGTCGCATCCTGCACGACAAGCTGCGCGGCCTGTGCGAGGTGCCGCTCTTGCAGACCACGTACGAGTCAGACCTGGCCGACGCCTTGCACGCGATGGCGCGCCAGGGCTTCGGCCTGGCCTGGCTACCGCACACGCTGGTCGAACCCGACCTGCGTAACGGCAGCCTCGTGCGGGCCGACGGCGCCCGCAACGACATCCACATGGAAATCCGCCTGTACCAGTCGGTCGGTAACGCCAAACCCCTGGCCCGCGAGGTCTGGAGCCGGATCGAGGCCTACGCAGCCAAATAGCGCCCCATGAAAATCTGCCGGCGCTCGCGCGCAGGCATAAAATAGCGGTTTGCCCCTTTTCCGCACACAGGAAGCCAGCGCCATGAACGCACGCATCCCCGAAGACGCATTGCCGCCCACCCTTGATCCCAAAGCCCTTCAGGACTTTGTGGACGACAAGTGGGACAACGAGATCATCCCCGCGCTGACCGATTACATCGCCATTCCCGCCAAGAGCCCGGCCTTCGATGCCGACTGGGAAAAGAACGCGTTCATCGAGCGTGTGGTGCGCGACGCGGCGCAGTGGGTCGAAGCGCAGAAGGTTTCCGGCCTGAAACTGGAAGTGGTGCGCCTGCCGGGCCGCACGCCCGTCATCTTCTTTGACGCGCCCGCCACCCGCAGCGACAACGGCGACACCGTGCTGCTGTACGGCCATCTGGACAAGCAACCCGAATTCTCGGGCTGGCGCGCCGGCCTCGGCCCGTGGACGCCCAAATACGAAGACGGCAAGCTCTACGGCCGCGGCGGCGCCGACGACGGCTACGCGGTGTACGCGTCGCTGACCGCCATCATGGCGCTGGACAAGCAAGGCATTCCGCGTCCGCGCTGCGTGGGCATCGTCGAAACCTGTGAAGAATCGGGCAGCTATGACCTCTTGCCGTACGTGGACGCGCTGCGCGACCGCCTGGGCAATGTGGCGCTGGTGGTGTGCCTGGACTCGGGCGCCGGCAACTACGATCAGCTCTGGATGACCACGTCGCTGCGCGGCATGGTGTCCGGCACGCTGGAAGTCCAGGTCCTGGACGAAGGCGTCCATTCGGGCGACTCCAGCGGCGTCGTGCCGTCTTCGTTCCGCATCCTGCGTCATCTGCTGGACCGCCTGGAAGACAGCGGCACCGGCCGCCTGCTGCCGCAAAGCCTGCACTGCGAAATCCCCGCCGAACGCATCGAACAGGTTTCCGCCACCGCCCGCATCCTGGGCGACGAAGTGTGGCGCCGTTTCCCCTGGAGCTGCGGCGCTGACGGCGGCTTCGTGCTGCCCATGACCACCGAACCCGAGCAGGCGCTGCTGAACCGCACCTGGCGTCCGACGCTGTCGGTCACGGGCGCGGAAGGCTTGCCGCCGCTGTCCAGCGCCGGCAACGTGCTGCGTCCGCGCACCGCGTTCAAGCTGTCGCTGCGCCTGCCGCCGCTGGTCGACGCCGTGGCCGCCTCCCAGGAAATCAAGGAACTGCTTGAAGCCGATGCGCCCTACAACGCCAAGGTGATCTTCAAGGCCAACGAAGGCGCCGCCACCGGCTGGAACGCGCCCGCCACGGTGCCCTGGCTGACGCAGGCGCTGGACGCGGCCTCGCAGCAGTACTACGGCGCACCTTGCGGCTATATCGGACAGGGCGGCACCATTCCGCTGATGAGCATCCTGCAAAAGGGGTTCCCGCAGGCGCAATTCATGGTCTGCGGCGTGCTGGGTCCCAAGTCCAACGCGCACGGTCCCAACGAATTCCTGCACGTGCCGTACGGCAAGAAGCTGACCGCCGCCGTGGCCCAGACCATGGCCGCCATGCCGGCCGCCTGATACACACGCGTGCCATGCAGAGCGCGGGGCCCCGGGCCTTGCGCTCTTTCTTTTTCCAGGACTGATTCCATGATTTCCACTTCCGACGCCTACGCCAATGTGGTCGCAGAAACCCGCCATTGGCTGAACCAGGCCGTGATCGGCCTGAACCTCTGTCCCTTCGCCAAGGCGGTGCAGGTCAAGGACCAGATCCGCTTTGCCGTCAGCGACGCCACCGACGCCGAGGGCGTGCTGACCGATCTGCAGGACGAACTGGCGCTGCTGGCCGACACCGATCCCGACAAGATTGACACCACGCTGCTGATCCTTCCCGATGCGCTGGACGACTTCCTGGAGTTCAACGAATTCGAAGATCTCTCGGACCGTCTGCTCAAGCGCATGCGTCTGGTGGGAGAGCTGCAGGTTGCCACTTTCCACCCGCAGTTCCAGTTCGCCGACACGCAGCCGGACGATATCGAGAACTACACCAACCGCTCGCCGTATCCCATCCTGCACCTGCTGCGCGAAGACAGCATCGACCGCGCCGTTGAATCGTTCCCGGACGCCGCCGAGATCTACGAAAAGAACATCGACACGATGAACAAGCTGGGTCTGGAAGGCTGGAAGAAATTGATGACCAAGCCCTGACCGGCGGGCCTTGGCGCCAACGCTTGCGGGATATCCCTAGATAGCCCGTCGGTTGTATTGCATACAACATACGATCATTGTGACCGTCGCCGTTCGGCGGCGGCCTGTACGTCCTTCCCCTTTTCATTGTCTTGCCTCGCGGCCCTTGTCGGCCGCGCGTTGGCCTTTGCCTTTGTCTGGAGAGCCGTATGCGATTCACCCGCCGTCATGCCCTGGGCGCGCTTGCCGCCTTGCCGTTGATCTCGCGCCCGGCCTGGGCCCAGCAGAACGCCTTTCCCACGCGGCCCGTGCGCCTCTTGGTAGGCTTTGCGCCCGGCGGCTTGACCGACATCGCCGCGCGCGCGCTGGCCGATCGCATGGGCAAGACGCTCAAGCAGAACGTCGTCGTCGAGAACCGTCCGGGCGGGCAGGCCATCATTGCTACCGTCGCGGTGGCGCGCGCCGAGCCGGACGGCTACACGCTGGGCTTTGCCGGCACCAACGGCATGATCCTGAACCCCTTGCTGTACAACAACCTGCCGTACCAGCCGTCGGACTTCAAGCAGCTTGGATCCATGGGCAAATCGCCCATGCTGCTGATCGTGCATCCCGACCTTGGCGTGAACACCGTGCAGGAATTCATTGCTCTGGCCAAGAAAAAGCCCAACGACATCACGTGCGCGCACGCGGGCCGCGGTGTCATCAACCACCTCGCGCTGCTGCATTTCCAGTCCAAGACCGGCACGCAGTTCCAGGACGTGCCCTACAAGGGCAGCGGCCCGGCGCTGCTGGATCTGATGGCCGGCACCGTACAGAGCACGTTCGACTTTCCGACCTCGGCGCTGCCCAACATCAAATCCGGCAAGCTGAAGGTCCTGGCCGTCACCGCGGACAAGCGGCTGTCCAGTCTGCCCGATGTGCCGACCATGAAGGAAGCGGGCGTCGACGACTTCGAGCTCTACACCCGCATGATGATCTCGGGCCCCGCCGCAATGCCTGCCGACGTGGTGAAAACGCTGGAACACGCCGTGCGCGAAGGCACGCGCGACCCCAGCCTGATCCAGCAGTTTGCCGAGCAGGGCGTGGCCGTGGAGTTCACGTCATCCGCCGACCTGGACAAGGTCATCGCCGACGAATCGGCGATGTGGGCGCAGGTCATCAAGGCCAACGGCGTGCCCAAGACCGATCTGAAGGCATGAGACCGCGACTGTCAGGGAGACGACCGTGACGCACCCCCGTATCACCGTAACGCCCGAACGCGCGCTCATCGACGTCGAGCGTGACATCCACATCGAAGGTTTTCCGGCGTATGCCTTCATCACCGTCACCGCCAGCATGAGCATGTGCGGCGCGACGTGGCGCTCGGAAGCCGTGTTCGTGGCCGGCCATGACGGACGGCTGGACCTGCGGCGCGATTGCCCAGTGTCCGGCTCGTATGCCGAGCCTTCGGCCATGGGACTTGTCTGGTCCATGGTGTGCCAGGACATGGACCGCGTGGTGTTCCCGCCCGACAACACCCAGGCGCTGACCGTGCATATCCATGCCGCCAGCGGCACGCTCATCGCCGACGCCACGATGATCCAGGACTTCCTGGCCGATGGCGTCACGCACCGGTCCGTGCGAGAAACGGTGGACGGCATGATGGTGTCCGGCGAACTCTACGTGCCCGCCGGCCCCGGTCCGCATCCGGTCGTGGTCTACATGAACGGTTCGTCGGGCGGCGTCAATGCGCCCCGCGCCGCGCTGTTCGCCGCTCGCGGCTACCAATGCCTGGCGCTGGCGATCTTCAACTACGATGGCCGGCCGAAATACCTGAATGACATGCCGCTGGAATATTTCGAGGCGGCGCTGAAGTGGGTCCGTAAATCGCTGCAGCCCCGCGACGGCTTCGTGGCGGTGTCCGGCATCAGCCGCGGCGGCGAAACCTCATTGCTCGTGGCCTCGCATTTCCCCGACCTGGTAAGCGCCGTCGTCGCTTATGTGCCGTCGCCCGTGACGCACGGGGTGGTCAGCGCGGGCGCGCCGGGCACGGGACGCAACGCCCAGGTCTGGACCCGGCATGGCGAGCCCTTGCCACACTTGTGGCAGGACAACGCCACGGCCGACTGGGACGCCGCCTACGCCTCGGATCCGCCGTACCGCCAGACCCTGGCGTTCCTGAGCGCCACGCGCGATGCGGCGGCCGTCGAGCGCGCGCGCATTCCCGTGGAAAACTATCCCGGCCCGGTCATGCTGGTAAGCGCATCGGACGATGGCTTCTGGCCCAGCACCGCGTATTCGGAAATGGTGGTGCGCCAGCGCCAGGCGCACGACCTGCCGACGCGCCATTACGTCTGCGCGGGCGCAGGACATCACGTTCACTATCCCTGCCTGCCGGCCACGCTCATCAACAAGCCGCACGCGATGTCCGGGCTGCTGCTGGATGCGGGCGGCACGCCATCCGCCAATGCGGCCGGCAACGAAGGATCGTACCGGGCGGTGCTGGACTTTCTGGCGCAGGCGCGGGCCGGACAAGGGTAGGAAGGCTGGGCGTCACTGCCGGCGGATCGCCTCGACCTGGATCTTCAGTTTCACTTCCGGCTTGAAGCCCATGTCCAGCCCGAAGTTCATGCCGAAATCCTTGCGGCTGAATTCCGTGGAGGCATCGGCGCCGCAGACCTCGCGCTTGACCATCGGGTGGTCGATGCATTTGAAGTCGTCGATCTCAAGCTTGACCTGGCGCGTGACGCCGCGCAGCGTCAGGTCGCCCGTCGCTTCTTCGGGCTTGTCGCCGTCGAATTTGGTGAACTTGCCCTTGAACGTGGCGGTGGGGTACTTGGCCGCATCGAAGATGTCGGGCGCGATTGCGTGCTGGTTCATCTCGTCGTGGCCGAAGTCGACCGATTTGATGTCCACGGTGACTTCCAGCGTGCCGGTGCGCGCCTGGCGGTCCAGCACGACCACGCCGCTGGACTGGTTGAACTTGCCGCGCCAGGTCGACAGGCCGCCGAAATGATCGGCCTCGAAGCTGGGGTACGTGTGCGAGGGATCAAGATCATAGGTGACCGGCGCAGCGGTGGCGCCCGCGGTCAGCGATAGCGCACTTGCGCCCAGCAACAGGGTCGGGATCAACTTCATTGCGGCTCCTTGATTGGCGTTCACGTCACGGCTGCGGCAGGCCGCAAGCGTGCAGGGAAGGCAAGACAATAACATTCAGCTCCGTGTCAGCAGCGTGGCTTAAATCAAAAACTCGCGGTCCTGCATTGCGCACCGTCCGATGGCATCAATCCACTTTGCCCAGCCACGCCGACAGGTCCTGCAAGGTCTCTCGCAGCGCGTTAAAGCGCTGTTCGCCCAGGTGTTCCTTCCATTCCTGTTCGACGTCGGCCACGCAGGTGCGCATCAGCGCATACATCTCCTGGCCGCGCGCCGTAAGCTGCAGCTCGGTCGAATTGGAGGCCGGGCCAGGCCGTCGCAGCAGATAGCCCCGCCGCTCCAGTTCAGCCAGGACGTAGTTCATCGCCTGACGCGACACATTGCATTGGCGCGCCAGCTCGATTGGCCGGCGGCCGTGCGGGCCGGGGTACATGAAGACGCCGAGTTCGGTCAATGACACGTCGAAACCCTGCGCGTTGACGGTGGTCAGCATGCGCGCGACGACATGCTCGCGCGGCAGCCGCAGCAAGGAACCGATCATCGGCAGGCCAGCTTGCGGTTCGGATGCGGCGCTATTTTTTCTGCTGGACATGGCGTAAAAAATTTGTACACTGCGGAGTAAAGGAACTTTACGCGGAGTATGCCATGAACGAAGACGCCGTATTCGATGCAGACGAAGTGATCAGGGTGGGCCAACTGGAGATTCGCTATCTTCAGCCAAGCGGGCAAGGCAACCACATGGGGGCGTTTGAATTGCGGGTGCCGCCGGGCTCGAACGTGCCGCCGCCCCACAGTCACGACAATGAAGAGCTGATCTACGTGCTGGAGGGGACGCTGCGCTTTACGGTCGGCGGGCAAACGCGGGACTTGGGGCCGGGCGACTCGATGACCACGCCCACCGGCGTGGCCCACGCGTTCAGCAATCCGCACAGCGTCATGGCCCGGGCGTTGGTCATGAACACGCCTGAAATCAGCGCGGATTATTTCCGCGAGATGGCAGCGCTGATCAATGGCGGCGGTCCGCCGGACAAAGCCCGGATGATGGAAACGATGAAGCGATTCGGCCTGACCCCGATCGCGCCGGCGCCGGCGGTGGCGGCGCCGCCGGCAAGTTGACCGGGCTGTCTGTTTACTCGTCGTTCGCCCACTCGACCTGCACGCCAAGGCTGCGCAGGTTTTCGACAAAGCGCGGGTGCGCCCGGCGGATCGGCGTGGCGTTGCGGATCTCGGAACGGCCCTTGATGCTGCTGGCCACCATGAACAGCGCGATCGCCACGCGGATGATGTAGGGGCTTTCGACCACGCCCGGCGTCAGCGGATTGCCGCCGAAGGTCACCACGCGGTGCGGGTCCGACGAGAACACATGCGCGCCGAACTTGGACAGCTCGCCCGTCCAGCCCAGCGCGCCGTCGTAGACCTTGTTCCAGAACATCGCATTGCCCTCGGCGCATACGCCCAGCGCAATGAAGATCGGCAGCAGGTCCACCGGAAAGTACGGCCAGGGCGCCGCTTCGACCTTGGTCAGTACGTTGCTGGTGAACGGCGTCTGCACCTTCAGCGGACCATCGCGCAGCGCGCGCGACCAGCCGTCCTTGTGTTCGATCCGCACGCCGAACTTGGCGAACGTGCGGTCGATCAGCGGGAAGTTGCCCGGCGTGCGGTTGCGCACGACCACGTCGCCGCCGGTGATCGCGCCCAGCGCGAGGAACGTGGTGATTTCGTGGAAGTCCTCTTCGAACGTGAACTCGCCGCCGCCCAGGCGCTTGCCGCCGCGCACCACCAGCCGCGACGTGCCGATGCCGTCGATGTCGGCGCCCATCATGGCCATGAAGCGGCAGAACTCCTGCACGTGCGGCTCGGACGCCGCATTCGTCAGCGACGACTCGCCTTCTGCGGCGGCGGCGCACAACACGAAATTCTCGGTCGTGGTCACCGACGCGTAGTCCAGCCAATGATGCGTGGGCTTGAGCGGACCGCCCGCGCGCACCAGCAGCGATCCGCTGGCGCGCTCCACCTCGCCGCCGAACGAGCGGAAGATGTCCACGTGCGGATCGATCTCGCGCACCCCCAGCGTGCATCCCTTGACGTTGTCTTCCAGCCGCGCCACGCCAAAGCGGGCCAGGAGCGGCGGCACCAGCATGATCGACGAACGCATCTCCTCCGGCAGCCGGTGCGCCGCCGCGTCGAACATGGTGTTCTTGTGATGCAGTTCCAGAGTGCGCGTCGCATCGTCCAACCGCACGTCGCTGCCCAACGTGCGGAAGATATCCAGGATCTTGCGCACGTCGGTGATGTCCGGCACCCCGTGCAGCCGCAACGGCTGGTCGGTCAGCAGCGTGGCGCACAGGATCGGCAGCACCGCGTTCTTGTTGGCCGAGGGGACGACGCGGCCGCGCAAAGGCGTGCCGCCGTGGACGATGAGATTGGACATGGGGATGGGACAGCCGGGGAAAGAAATAGGGGAGAGCGCGGGGATTGTACCGGGGTCCTTCAAGGGGTCATTTTGACCAAAGGCGGCTAAACGTTTCAGACTGCAAAGCGCCATGCGGCCCCGCGCGGCCTATCTCATGCCGGTCTATCCCGATTCTTGCGAATCAGCACCGCGCCGCCGATCGTCAGCAGCAAGCCGCCGCCCAGATACGGCAGGCCAAAGATGAGCAGGAAGAAGAACAGCGCGGTGTTTGCATCCCGCGCGTCCGCGCCGCCGCCGGTGTGCATGGCCGGGTCCATCTGCAGCAGCGCAATCGGCACGGTCAGCAGCAGCGTCACGCCCAGCGCGAGGCACCCCCAACCGATCTGCCGGCGCAAATTCCCGATGCGCGCCAGCAATACGGCGGCAATCACCGCGATCACCGCGTAAAGCACGGCGCTGGCGATCTGCATCCGCTGCAGCGCGGTGTCGTCCAGCGGCACGTAGGTGCCGCCGGCGGGCTGGTTCAGGCCGAACAGGGCTTGCAGCAGCGGATTGGTGACGCCAAAACTGGCGCTGCCGATCAGCAGACCCAGGACAATGCTGGCCAGCCATTTGATCGCGGTCGGGGGCATGGGGGCGGCGGGTCGCTTCTTGTGGATCAGTAGTAGATGTCGACGTAATCGGTCAGGCCGCCGCACGCTTCCATCTGCTGCAGACGCCAGTACTTGCGCTTGCCGGTCGCCTTGAATTCGTAGTCGCCGGTACGCTCGCAGCGGCGGCCCTTGTCGGGCGCGTCCAGGATCAGGATCGTGCCGCGCAGCACGAAGCTGTCGCGGCCAATGGAGACGACCTCGCCTTTGACCTTCAAGGTGCCTTCATGGTTGGCCTGCGTGCCGTCAAGACGCACCACGTCGTTGTCGTCGATCGCGTTCATCTTGCCGCGCTTGGCGGACCACAGCCATTGCAGCGTCACGCCGCTGTTGTTCAGCAGCCGCTCGTACGCGGCCTGGTCGTTGATCTGTGTTTTTTGCACCGGCGCAAGGGCGCCGCCGGCGGGGGCCTGTTGCGCGGGCGCTTGACGGGCGGGCGCCTGTTGAACCTGGGGTTGCGCAGCGGGGGCCTGCTGCGGCGCCGGCGCCTGGCTGCCCGAATTGGCGCGCGGAGGCAGGATGGCCGCGCCGGGATCCTTCTGCGCGAAGGCGGGAGCGGCGGCTGCGCAGGCCAGTCCCAGAGCAAGAAGCAGATTACCGGACTTGCGTTTGATTCCCGAGGCGCGGGCAACGTGAGTGTGCATGGTCTGTATCAAGAGAGGAAAGGGATGTGCCGTACAAACCTGACCCCGATTACGGCACGGGCGCAAACTTATCACGCCCGTGCGCGCAAATAATTGCGGTGTTTAGCGTAGCTGTATCCATTCGTTAAGCGGAAAACAGAATGCTTCACCGTCTCGCCCGTGCAATCCCATCAGGCTCGCCGCCGCACGTTCTCTTCGTGGAGCAGTCGCACGGGTTCCACGAATTCCGGGACCGGTCCCTCCGCCTCGATCCCGCTGACCACCTCGGCGATGGGCAGGGACCGCACGGGCGAGGGCGGCACGCCCCATTCGCGCATCCATTCGGCGTACTGGGCGGACGACACGGCGTACACGATCCGGCCGAGTCCCACCCAGCCGTGCGCCGCCGAACACATGGCGCAATGCTCGCCGGACGTGTACACCGTGCAGGCCGCGCGGTCCGCGGGCGGCACGTTGTTCGCCGCCCAGCGCGCGATCTCGAATTCCGGATGCCGCGTGCGGTCGCCGCTGGAGACATGGTTATGGTCTTCAAACAGCACCCGTCCGTCGCCCGACACCAGCACCGATCCAAACGGCTGGTCTCCCGCATCGAGCGCCTGCCGGGCCAGCTCGACGCAGCGTGCAAGGTGCTTCTTGTCGTCTGCGGTAATCACGCGTGATCTCCTTGTAAAGATTGATCCGGCGCGCGATGTGCGCGCCGGCCGTTTTGTCCTACAGCAGCAGCGGCGAAATCTTGCTGCCGTCCACCGAGACGCCCGCCATCAGGCCGCCGTTGTTCATCACGAACCCCACGATGGGCTGCTGCGCGGTATAGGAATCGATGCTGCCGTTCACGCCCACGTTGGCCACGCCGACGGTGGCGTCCGCGCCGATGGTCCAGCCGCTGCTGGCGCGGAACTTCGCCAGCGCGTCGTCCGTCATGAAAAGCAGCACCATCGCCTTGGACTGCGCGCCCGCCTGAAAGCCGATGGAGCCACCCGTGATGCTGTAGTAGCCCTTGTCCTGCCCGCCGACCTGCAGCACGCCCGAGCCATGCTGGGCGCCCACGATGAAGCTGGCGCTCAGCACGGCCGGAAACACCAGCACGCCGCGGGCACGTTCCACCAACTGCTTGGACTGCGGCGCCGACTCATACAGCTTGGACAGCGTCGCCGCCGCAGCGGTATCCAACTCCTGTCGCTTTTCAGCGGCGGTTGCCGTGGCGCGCGAGTCTGTCGTGGTGCAGCCCGCAAAGAGCAGGCCGGCCATGCCGAATGTGACGGCCGCCACGGCGGTTCTGCGGAATTTTGAATTGATATCAAGCATTTGCGCTTCCTTGTTGTAGGGGACCACGGTGCACTTCGAATCATCTCCTGGCTGGAGATTACTCCGGCTTGCGCGCGCAGGCGATGGGGGCGATCTTGCGAGGACAAAAATGTCCGTTCGATAGGAAAGCTGCCTCGGCTGCCCGCGCGCTCAAGGCGAGCGAATCAAAAATCGTTGCTGTGGCCGCTGCGCTGTTTGTGCGGCCAGGATGGTGTTCTCCCGCGCGCAACAAGCGGCCAGAGCGGTCAAGTCATCCATCGAATTGACCTGATGGGTTCGGGCAAGGTGCTGAAAGCGCCGAATCTCCGCTGACGAGCAGGCGCGATGCGCGTCCCGCAGCAGGCCATTGGCTTGCAACAGCCGCAGGTTTTCCGGGTGGATCAACGCCAGCAGGCTTTCCACCTTGCCGATTTTTTCTCGAAGGTGCTGTAGGGCATCCGGTTCGCTCAACACGCCGTATCGCTTCCATGCCGGTTCATGGTGGAAAAGGCGGTTGCGGAAGTCACGCAAGGTCGCGACCAGATCATGCGCATGGGCCAGCACTGCTGCGCCGCGATGCATCGGCCACGGGCCGCGGAATACCGCCGACAAGTGCTTGGGCCAGATCATTCCGCGGCCCATGAACTCCGCGTCCAGCAAAAACTCCCAGGTCGAGAATTCCGTCTTCGCAATAATGCCGTGATGTTGCGGCATTACGTTGCCGCGCACGGCGTGGCGGCGGCGCTGTTCGGCAGCATGGCTGCGAGTCGCTTTGGCGAAGTTTTCGCGCACCGCCTGCACTGGATGCGGCGCCTCGGCGCCGGGCGCGAATGTGCGGTATCGCAGCTTGCCACCCGCCCACCAGAACCGGCCCATGTCGGCGACGAGCGCTTGGTCGATCGCGTTGCGCAAGGTGATTTCCACGGCGGCCATCAGAGGGTAAAGCGCGCCGCAGACGAAGCCGTTCCATAAGTACACGCCCATCAGTTCCACATCGTTGCCGGGAAGAAATACGTTCTGATAGCTGCTGATGCGCTCGTTGCTGATGAGCGCTTCGATCAGAAGGGGACGGTATTGCAGTGTTTGGGGCATGTTGCCGCGCCTTGAGTGGAAAAACTGCCGCCGTGGTTTGACCGTGCCCGACGGGAAAGCATAGAATCCCCTCAAGGTTGGTGATGGCTTCCAATGGGCGCAAGCCTACGACCCATCATTTAAGACCTGATCCCACCCCGGCCTTGAGCCGGGGCTTTTATTTGCGGGTCCCCGATGCCTGTGGCCAGCTGAATCCCGGTGGCTCAAGACCGAAGCTTTCCCACGGTTAACATCGCGCCATGCTATTCATCATCTTTCTCTGGATCGCGCTGGCCATCGTGGTGGGCTTCATGGCGCGTAAGCGTGGCCGCAATGGGGTGGGGTGGACGGTGTTGGCTTGTCTGATCAGTCCGCCGGTGGCGGCCGTTTTTCTGGCAAACATCGCCAATCGTTCGCCGCTGGCCGGCCAGCCGATTCTGTCATCGCATGTCGATTGCCTGCACTGCGGCAAGCCCATCCTGCGCGAGGCGCGCGTGTGCCGGCATTGCGGCGGCGACGTGACGGAAAGCGGGCTTGCGCCGGTGCGTCAGGCAATGCCTGTCGGGTACTGGTTCGATCTTCCCGATCCCGCATTCAAGCTGATTCGATCCGCGGACCGCGTGTCGCTCGTCAAGCCTGTTCCGCCATGGATCGTGGTGGACCAGGCGCTTGACTCCATCGTCATCGGAAGCCGCTGGCCGGGCCGGCTGTGGCGCGTGCGGGTCGAAAAGCAGGGCGACATGTCCGATCTGGTCGCCCAACCCGGCTATTGGCGCGCCAGTGCGATCGCTTTGCTGGAAGAATTGCCGCTCTCCGCCCTGTTCGGGCCGACTGGCGAGGGCGTGCTGGAGATCGTTGAGCTGATCGGGACGTTGTCGCGCAGCCAGGCGCAGGCGTTGGCGGACAACCTGCCTGAAGACGCCTGGCGGGCGTACAGCCGGGCCTGGATGCGTTGGTCGCAACAGGGTGGTGAGCCAACCTCGAACGACGAGGACGACTGGCGCGGCACGCTGGCTGCCGCGCGGCGGGACGACAAGGCGCGTTCGCCGGTCCATGCGGGCTTTCTGCTGATCCATGACCAGTTGCGCAAGCGCGCCGAACAGGTGGATGGCGGCGGCGCCTTCATCCTGGTCGAGGAAGATGGCGAGACCGAACACGTGTTGAACCCATTGTGGCAGCCCGCTTGCGATTCGTTGCTATTTGCCGCCATGGCGCGGGGGGCGCCGCAGTACGTGACCGAAGCAGACGCGCTGACGTTGACGCAGGCCTGGACCCGCGTTCTGGACGGGGCCCGCCAGCGCGCCTGAGCGTCACCACATTGCTTGGTTCAGGATCTTTCGGGCCCGCCTGAAGGTAATCACCGCCGCCCAGCCAGCCAGCACCAACGCGATCCAACCGTTCATGTTGAATTGCACTTTGCGCGAATGGCTTTCGTCATGTATCTGCTTGGCATCGACCAGCGTTTCGCCGTTCTTGCGCACGCCATAGACCCGCACGGGAATGGCCATGTTGTATTGGCGCGCAATCGTGCCGTCGGTAAGCTGCTGTTGGTCTTCAAGCACCATGAATTCGACGTGCTCGCCCTCGGTGTACCGGACGTTGTAGGTCGCCTTGAAGAACTTGAACACCATGTAGGGATAGTTGCCCGAATAGACGCAAGGCACGGTGTAACGCTCCAACCGTCCGCGTATGCGCGCCTGGGCATCGCAGCTGGCGACCTTGTCGACACGAAGCTGGATCGTGTTCAGCTTGGCGGGGTCATAGGGCAGGCGGATGTCTTTTGCCGCATTGAAGCAGTAGATGGCAATGCCCAGGAGCACAAGTGCGGCAATCGCTGGAATGCGGCAAGGCTGGAAGGCGCGTTTCCAGTCAGCCAGTTCACCCGGCATGCAGGCTGACTCGGAAACGATGGCGACGATTGCGGGAACTAGTATCGATGTTCATGGGGCGCGCTGCGGAATTTGCCAGCGCGTATCTTAAAACAGCCGCTTGCCGCGACGCAGGCTACTTCGGGTCGCAGTGATTGCGAAACGCCTTTTCTCCCGCGTCGGATACCTCGACCCATTTCTGGTCCGGCGGCGCGTCGGGCGCGTAGCTGTCGTGCCAGTTCCACCATTTGTAGGGCGGCGTCTGCGGATAGCCGGCCGGAGAATCCTCCCAGGTCTCCTGTCGCCCCAGCGGTGTGATGTCCAGGTAGTTCCACGTGCCGCCCATCTGCTCGTCGCCCCGGTTGTTCAGGAAGTACGTGCGATAGATGTGGTCGCCGTCGCGAAAGAACACGTTGGTGCCGTGCCATTCGTCCACGCCGAAATCCGCGTCGAAACTGTCGGTCAGCGTGAACCACGGCATCGTCCAGCCCATGCGCGCCTTCAACCGGTCGATGTCTGCCTGCGGCGCGCGCGACACGAAGACCAGCGTCGTGTCGCGGGCATTCAGGTGCGAAAGGTGGGCCACCTGGTCCGCCACCATCGAGCAGCCGCGGCACGCATGATCCGGCCAGCCGAAGACGCCGGGCTCGTGAAACGCGCGATAGACGATGAGCTGCCGGCGGCCGTCGAACAGGTCGCGCAGCGTCACCTTGCCCGTTGGGCCTTCAAAAACATATTCCTTGTCCACCGCCGTCCAGGGCATGCGGCGGCGTTCCGCGGCGAGGGCGTCGCGCGCGCGGGTGTGGGCTTTTTCCTTGGCGAGCAGTTGCAGGCGGGCGGCTTCCCAGTCTTTCCCGGAAACGACCGGGGGCGTTTGCATGGCGGGGCGGGCGCCATTGCCGGGGGATTCGGGGGGCGTGGTCATGACTGGATCCTCCTGAGTGGTTCGGTGCCAAAGGCGCCAAGCGAGCGGCGCGGGTACGGAAATAGTGTGGCACCGGGAGGCGGCGGCCAGGAGTAACAAATCTGGCGCGTGTCCGGCGGCTCAGGCGGGGAGCAGCGCGGCCTCGCGCGGCATGGCCTGCGCAGTCCACCCCCGCAAGCTTTCGCGCAGCAGGGTCAGGGCAGCCTGGCCGCTTTCATTCAGACGGTGCGCCGCGTACAGGCCGAATTGCGCGGTCAGCGGCAGCGCGCCTTCGTCCCCGATGGAAATCACGCGCATGGTGTCGGGCCGCAGACACTCGGTTGTCAGCAAGGCCACGCCCAGGCCGTTCTCGACGGCGGCGATCGTGGCGCCTACGTTGTGGCTGGTCAGCGACACCCGGAAATCGCGCCCCGACGCCGTCAGCGCGTCGAACGCCAGCCGGCGCCATGAGCACGGCTCGGCGTACACGATCACGTCAAGCGGCTGTTCCGGGTCCAGGGTTTCGTCGATCCCGCAGGCCCAGTGCAGATCGACCGTCCACGTCTCGATGGGTTCTTCGGTGAATCCCACGCAGGCGCCCACGGCCACGTCCAGCGTGCCGTCCTGCCAGCGCGCGGCCAGCCGCTCGCCGTCGTCGATGACGACCTCCAGATGCAGGTTGGGGCACGCGCGCCGCAGCCGCCCCAGCGCCGCTGGCAACGCGGCCACCGCCACGTCCTCGGACAGCCCGATGCGCACGCTGCCCGCCACCGCCCGTTCGCGCAGCCGCGCCGCGGCCGCCTCGCCCAGCGCAAGGATCCGGTTGGCGTAGCTCAGCAGCAACTCGCCCTCGGTGGTGGGGGCCATGCCGCGGCCGGTGCGATGCAGCAGCCGCTTGCCGACCATGTCCTCCAGCCGGCGGATCTGCGTGCTAAGCGCCGACTGCGCGCGGCCCGACATTTCGGCGGCGCGGCTCAGGCTGCCGTATCGGCAGACCGCCACAAAGGTGCGGAGCAGGGCGGGGTCGAAGTCGGTTGACATTATCAATCCATGAAATCTGGTTTACGAGCTATCAGTCTATCTGTAACTCTGCGGCATCCCTAGGATGACCCTTGTCGCGAAATGTTCGACTCAACTCAAGGAGCCATCCATGACACACCCCCAGAATCTGCGCGTCGTTCTCGCATCCCGGCCGGTTGGCCGCCCCAAGGCCACTGATTTCCGCGTCGAGCGCGCGCCCATTCCCGAACCGGCCGACGGCCAGGTGCTGCTGGAAGTCCAGACCCTGTCGCTGGACCCCTACATGCGCTGGCGCGTCAGCGACGAAAAATCCTATGCCGAGCCCATGCAAATCGGGGACGTCATGGTCGGCGGCACCGTTGCCCGGGTAAAGACGTCCCGCCATCCCGACTGGCGTGAGGGCGACATCGTGCTGTCGTCTGCCGGCTGGCAACGCTACGCGCTGTCCGACGGCAGCGGTCTGCGCCGCCTTGATCCGGCGATTGCGCCGCCGTCGACCGCGCTGGGCGTGCTGGGCATGCCCGGCCTCACGGCGTACGTCGGGCTGCTCAACATCGGCCAGCCCAAACCGGGCGAAACCGTGGTCGTTGCGGCCGCTAGCGGCGCCGTTGGCTCGGTCGTCGGCCAGATCGCGCGGATCAAGGGCGCGCGCGTCGTGGGCATCGCGGGCGGCCCCGAAAAGTGCGCCTTCGTCAAAGAGGAACTGGGCTTTGACGTGGTCGTGGACCACCACGCGCCCGACTTTGCGCAGAAGCTGGCCGAGGCCTGCCCCGACGGCATCGACGTCTACTTCGAAAACGTCAGCGGCCATGTGTGGGACGCCGTGCTTCCGCTCCTGAACGACTTTGCCCGCGTGCCGGTGTGCGGCCTGATCGCCAACTACAACGACGGCCCCGCCGACCGCCGCGGCCCGGACCGCCTGCCCGCCACCATGCGCGAGATCCTGTCGCGCCGCATCACGCTGCAAGGGTTCATCGTGTTCGACTTTCCGAAGGAACAGGAAGACGAATTCCTGCACGTGGCAGGGCAGTGGATCCGCGAAGGCAAGCTGCGCTGGCGCGAGGATGTCGTCGACGGGCTGGAACAGGCGCCCGAAGCGCTGATCGGTCTGCTTGAAGGAAAGAACTTCGGGAAGCTGGTGGTGCGGGTGGGTGACTGACCCGCCGCGCGTGGCGCGGCTGCCGGGGGACGCTTTATTGGCCGATGGTGCGCGCCTTGCTGCGCCGCGCCCTCGGTTTGGGCGCCACCCCCATCCGCGGATCCCGCGCCAGCGCCAACGCCGCCAGCGTGGCCGCGGTCGATTCGAAGGATTCGCTCGACTGCGGCAGATACAGCCACTTGCCCAGCACCGGATGCGGCAGCAGCTCGGGAATGTCCGCCAGCAGCGCCGCGTGGCGGTCCTGCGACGTGCTGACCATCACCCCGTTCCAGGGATCGTCGCGGTCGGCGACGATCAGATACAGAAAGCCGTCCAGGTAGGCCGCGTCGGCCCCGAACATCTTGCGATGCATGTAGCCGGCGTCGCGCGCCAAGGGCTCCAGGATCCAGAGCAGCGAATTGGTTTTCGCGGCGCGCTGCTTGCGGGGCGGGGCGAAGGGATTGGGTGGGGTGCGCATGAAGGGAAAACCGGGCGGGCTGGGCACGGCAAATATGCCACAGCCGCTATGGCTCGAACAAGGGCGCCAACGGCATCAGAGGGCCATATTTCTTCAGTTTTTCCCAGTTCTCGGCAGCCTGGCGCAGCGCCTCGTTCTTGCGCGCTTCCTCCAGGATTTCATCGATGCGCGGCGCCAGCGCCACGGACAGGTCGATGATGTCGTAAGCGGTATAGCCGCGCTCCCAGCGCGCACGCAAGGTCACGTCGTCACCTTTGGCGCGCATGGCCCGCGTGCCTTCCTTCAGCATCGCCTTGCGTTGATCGGCATTGAGCCGCTCGGCAAACGAAATGCCCGCGACCAGCCCTTGCACCACCCCTTTCTCGCGATACCCGGTGGTTGCCGCCACCTCGCTCGCGACGCTGCGGCTGATGCCTTTCGGCGCCAGGTTCTCGCGTATCCAGCTGCGGCTCAACCGCAGCAATCCGGCTGCCAGACCATGGCCAAAGCCCGTGCGCATCCCTTCCGCACGCGCCGCTTCCTGCGCCTCGGCATACGTCATGGCAAACTGCACCATCAGCATGATCGCGTCCTGCGGCCCGGGCATCAGAAAGTCCGCGACCCAGCCCGCGGCGCTACCGATCTTGCCGATTGCCGAAGCGGTGCGGCCAGAAACCTTCAAGAGCGAACCGGCTTCCTCGGCCACGACTGTGCTGGCGGCGGTGGCGGGCACCGCGGTGGGCGCCTTTCCGTAACGTGCCTCCAATTCCGCCATGCGGGGCGGGCCCGAGCCGACCTTCGGCGCTTCGCCGGGCACGCGAGGCTTGGTGGCGGGCTGTTCCACAGGCAGTTGCGGCAAGGACGATTTGGGGCGAGGCCGCACGGCGGTTTCGGGGTGCTGGATGAACTTTTCGTCAGGCAGTCCCGCCTGCACGGCGGGCTGGCGCATGCTGGACAACGACCGGTAGTGACCCGATCCGTCGTTCCAGGATTTGACCTTGCCCGCCTCGAATTCCACCTGTCCTGCCCAGTTGACACGGCCGCCGCGCGCCGCTTCGGTGTGGCCCAGCGGGTTCATTGTGTTCTTGGCCTTGACCGCGTAGATTTCTCCGTCTTTGACGACAAAGTCATAGTTACCGCGCGCGGTCCTGCCATATTTTCCGCCGACCTCCCGCCATGTGCCGTTCACGTTCTGCAGCTTGATGACGTCGCGCGACGACCCGAACGCGGGCGCGTCCCGCGGCAGATTGCCGTACGTCGGCCCGCTGGGCTCGCGCTGCAACAGGCGAGGGCCCTGCGCGCTGATCGATGACTGCTGGACCACATGGGCGAGTTCGTGTGCCAGCAGCGCTTGGCCCGCGGCGGTGCCGGGTGCGTATTGGCCTGAGCCCAGGACGATGTGATGGCCGATCGTGAAGGCGCGGGCTTGGACGGCGCGGGCTGATGCGCCAGCCCGCGCGTCCGAATGCAGCCGGACGTGGCTGAAATCTTTCTGGAATCGCGGCTCCATGAACGCGCGGGTATCGGCGTCAAGGGGATGGCCGTCGGCCGCCAGCACGTTGGCAAGCGGCAATGGGTCGGTCACCGATGCCGCATTGCGCGCGTCGGCCGGGTGCAGGGGGATCGGCGAAAAGCCCTGCGCGGGGTCAAGCCGTGGGCTGCGCATCACCTGTTCGGACGCCCGCTGCGCTTCCTGCTCCGATGCATCGCCTGACCGTGACATGGCCAGGCGGGCATCGGCGGGATGCACCGCTGCGGTTCGTGCGCGCCGTTCGGGCGGTGCGGGGTGAAAAGCCGCTTTGGGCTTCTGTACGAAAGCGCGCATGAGGTCGCTCCTTTCGTTCGGCCTGTTGAAAGCCGGGAATTCAACATGCGGTGTTGGGCCCGGCAGGGGATGCGATCTCAGGCGGGCGCCGCCGATTATTGTGCGCCTTTTCCAGGGCACGCGCACCACCTGCATAGAGGAGAGCGCAAGAACCGGATAGCCGCTGCGGCGTACGGTTCCGACAATGGCGGCCCGCTATTCACTCAGGACAAACATCATGCCCCTCTTGCAAGGGAAAGTCGCCCTCATCACCGGCGCATCGTCCGGCATCGGACGCGCCGCCGCATTGCTATTCAGTGCCGAAGGCGCCGACGTCGTGCTCAATGCCCGAGGCGCGGCGGCCCTGGACGCCGTGGCCGCCAGCATCCGCGACCGGGGCGGGCGGGTGCGTACCGTCGCGGGCGACGCCAGCCAGCCTGACACGCACGCGCGATTGATTGCCGAGGCAAATGACGCTTTCGGCGGCCTGGACATCGCCTTCAACAACGCCGGCGCCACGGGCCCGATCGGCCCGCTGGCCGACATCAGCTTTGCCGATTGGCAAGCCACGATCGACGTGAATCTCACCGCTGCCTTCCTTGGCAGCGCCCATCAGATCCCGGCCATGCTGGCCCGAGGCGGTGGCGCCATCATCTTCACGTCCAGCTTCGTGGGCACCAGCGTCGGATTGCCCGGCATGGCGGCCTACGGCGCGGCCAAGGCGGGGCTGATGGGGCTGGTCAAGGGCATCGCCGCGGACTACGGCGGCCAAGGCATCCGGGCAAGTGCGCTGATGCCGGGCGGTGTGGACACGGCGATGGCCGGAGACGCCGCGCAGAAGGAGTGGGCCGCAGGATTGCACGCCATGAAGCGGATTGCGCGGCCAGAAGAAATTGCGTCGGCCGCCTTGTTCCTGGCCAGCCCGATGGCAAGCTTCGTCACCGGCTCCGCGCTGTTTGCCGACGGAGGAAACGCGGCGGTGAAATGATGACGAACACGCCGTGGCGCCGGGTAGTTTCTGTAATACTGCGGCTTCGTCGCGTTGGCGTGAATCGGTCCTCATCCGGTTTCGCGCCATCCCTCCCAGCGCCTGGATGACCGGTCATGTCTGAACACCATCAATTCATCTTTCCCCGTGATTTCCATCTGGCGCCGCCTGACTGGCCCGCCCTGCAAGCGCGGCTGCTGGAAGGCGGTTACGTCCTGCCCCCGCAAGGCGACAACATTCCCTACAGCGCCAGCCGCGACAGCTTTGACGAAGCCGACGCGGCTTGGCATAGCGTCCAATACTGTCTGGGTCCGGCGGCCCGGCCCTACCTCAGCGCCTCGGTCAGGGACGATTACGACGCCGATCCTCGGAACTTCCCGCTCCTGCTGCTGGCGTTTGACGGCGCGAACCCGCGCGTCATGGTCGGCGAGAATCTATGCGCACCCAGCCCCCCGGGATCGAACGAACCCGCCTCTCCCATGCCGGCCGACGCGCATGTGGACTTCATCGGCCAAGCCTACGAGAACCCGGCCGCGCAATGGCACTGCGAACAGCGCGGACGCAGCTACCACATTCTTGAGCTGGACTGGCGCTACAGCCTGGCGATGGGGTTTCGAATGGTGCGCTGTGAAGGGCTGGACCGGGAAAGCGCGCAAGGCCTGGCGCGGTTGATTGGCGAGCTGACAGGGCAAGTGATGGGCTGCAGTCACCGGCATCTTTGATGGCGAATCGGCGCGTGGTTCACCGGCCTGCGGCCAGAGACAATTCGATACGCAACGTGTTGCGGACCCTGGCGTCTTCGTCCATGCTGAATGGCATTGCTGTGCCGGACCAACCGGCACTACAGACCCCGGCGCTACAGACCCATTCTCAAGGAGCGATATGTCGATTCAAACGTTAGGCCGTTGCAGTGTCTTGTTGTTTCTCGCGGCGTTGAATGCAGGCTGCTCCTCGGTCGTCGGCGAGTGCGGCATGCTGCGCAGCAGCTGCATGTATGAAGGTCAGTACGAGTCAGGCGAGGAAGGCTACGCGGAAGACGAAGCGAAGCGCTTGAACAAGGAGTCGACGGACCGGCTGCGCCGAAGCTCGGGCGATTGATTGGAAGCGATTGATTGGCAGGCGATTGGCGCGCGCCCGGCGCGCCAGAGGCCCGCGAAATTGAAACGACCCTATTCAGACGCGGTGGCCGCGAACCGCGCCGCCAGTTGATCGCAGTGGCGCGCCAGGATCGCCGCGTCCACGCCCACCGCCGTATACAGGCTTCCTGCAGCCATGTAGCGCCGTGCCAACGTTTCATCCGTGGTCAGCACGCCCGGCGCCTTGCCCGCCGCGCGCACCCGGCGGATGGCTTGTTCGACGGCCGCCACCACGTTGGGATGCTGCGGCTCGCCGGGATATCCCAGGCTGGCCGCCAGGTCGGCTGGCCCGATGAACACACCGTCCACGCCGTCCACCGCAATGATGGCGTCAAGATTCTCCAGCGCTTCGCCGGTCTCGGCCTGAACCAGGAGGCAAAGCTCTTCCTCGCAGCGGCGCATGTAGTCGGGCACGCGGCCGTATCGCGTGGCGCGCATGGTGCCGCTTACGCCGCGCACGCCGCGTGGCGCATAGCGCATGCCGGCCACGGCGCTTTCGGCTTCCGCGGCATTCTGCACATACGGCAGCAGAAGCGTCTGCGCGCCAATGTCCAGGTATTGCTTGATCTGCACCTTGTCGTTCCACGACGGGCGCACGACCGGATGGCTGCCATAGGCGGCCGCGGCCTGCAGTTGCCCCATGACGGTGGGCAACAGCGCCGGCGTGTGCTCGGTGTCGAGCAGCAGCCAATCGAAGCCGCTGGCCGCCACCAGCTCGGTGCTGTTCGGATGGGCAAGCGTGACCCAAAGTCCCGTCTGGTGACGCTGCTCGCGCAGCGCGCGCTTGAACGTATTGATCGGAAGTTCCACGTCTGGTCCTAGGAAAAGTGCACCGAAATGCTGCCGAGCTTGCCGTAGTCGGCATGCAGCGTGTCGCCCCGCTTGACCGCGACCGTGCGGGTGAACGACCCCGCCAGCACGATCTGCCCCGCGGCCAGCCCCGTATCGTGCAGGGCCAGCTTGTTGGCCAGCCACGCGATTCCCAGCGCCGGATGCCCCAGGACCGCGGCGGATACGCCCGACTCCTCGATCACGCCGTTCTTCAAGAGCAGGGCACCCACCCAACGCAGATCCACGTCCATCGGACGCACGGGCCGGCCGCCCAACACGATGCCGGCGCATGCGGCGTTGTCGGCAATGTTGTCGACGATGCGGCGCGGATACTTGCTGCGTCCGTCGATCAGCTCCAGCGCCGGCACCACGTAATCCGTGGCATCCAGTACGTCAAACAGGCTTACGTCCGGCCCGCGAAGCGGTTTGCCCAAAACGAAGGCCAGTTCCACCTCGACGCGCGGCACGATGAGCTTGTCGGTCGGGATGGTCTCGCCGTCCTGATAGAACATCGTGTCCAGCAGATGTCCGTAATCCGGTTCGTCGATGCCCACGGTGCTCTGCATCGCCTTGGACGTGAGGCCGATTTTGTGGCCGCGCAGTTTGGCGCCCGCAGCCAGCTTGGCGTCGATGATCCGCTTCTGGATCGCGTAGGCGTCCGCGATCTCGATGTCCGGAAAGACCTGGTCCAGTTGCGTGGTGGGCACGCCGCTGCGCTCTGCTTCCAGCAGCAGGCTCGCGGCGCGGTCGCGGTCTTTTTCATTCAGCATGTCGGCTCCTTATGCGGACACGGCCGGTTCATCGGCCACGGGATTGGACAGGACGCCGATGCCGGCGACTTCCACTTCGACCACGTCGCCGGGTTTCAGGAAGCGCGGCGGCGTGAAGCGCACGCCCGCGCCAATCGGCGTGCCGGTTGAGATCACGTCCCCTGGCTTGAGCGTGGTCCAGATGGAGATGTAGCGGATCAGCTCGGCGAACGGGAACATCAGGTTCTCGGTGGTGTCCTGCTGGCGCAGTTCGCCGTTCACGCGCGTGCTGACCGTGAGCGGCGCGGCCGGATCGAATTCATCCGCGGTTACCAGCCACGGTCCCATCGAACCGCTGGCGTCGAAGTTCTTGCCTTGGGTCACATTGAACTTGCCGTGCTTGAGCCAGTCGCGCACCGTGCCTTCGTTCAAGCACGTCAGACCCGCGACATGGCGCCAGGCGTCTGCCGCGGCAATGCGGCGGCCGGCCTTGCCGATCACGATGGCGATCTCGCCCTCGTAGTCCAGTTGTTCGGACTCCGGCGGGCGCAGCAAGGGTTCGCCATGTCCCACGAAAGATCCCGGAAAGCGCGGGAATACGCTGGGATAGGCCGGCGGCGCGCTGCCGTCCTGGTATTCCTCGTTGCGCTTGCCGTAGTTCACGCCCACGCAGATGATCTTCTCGGGGGCGGGGATGGGCGGCAGCAGCCGCACCTGATCCAGCCGGTGCGTCGCGGGCAGCGACTCGGCCAGGCGCGCCAGCGCGGGCAGATCGCCGGCTTCCAGCGCGGCCCGCAAGCTGTCGTGGCCGTGGCCGTCCAGCGCTACGATCTCGTCCTGGCCGCGCAGCGCGCCAAAGCGCGCCTGGCCGTCATGCATAAAACTGAGCAGTTTCATTCGTCGAATCCAAAAAGGTGCTCGGGGTTGTCGACCAGGATCTTCCTGAGCGTGTCCTGATCGCCGGCATAGCGCGCCAACTGATCGAGCAGCCGGCCTTCGTTGGGCGTGGCTTTCACCGACACCGGATGCGGCCAGTCGCTGCCCCACACCACGCGGTCCGGGTTCGCGGCGATCAGCGCCTGGGCCAGCGGGATCACATCGTCCCAGGGCTCGCCCGTGCGCGAGATCTTCTCCGTCAACGACAGCATCACCCAGAAGTTGCCGCGCGAGAGCAGCGACTCCAGCAAGCGTCGCGTGGGGTCGGCGGCGCCCGCGCTCGGGTCCGCGCGGCCCATGTGGTCCAGCAGCACGGGGATTTCCAGGTTTTGGAACTGTGCTGCCTGCGCCATCATTCCGTCGGGTTCCGGCTGGAACTTGGCGTACCAGCCCAATTCGCGGATGCGGGCGATGGCGCGGTCGAAGACCTCGGGCGCCATGCTGATGCCCAGCCCCTGGCGCGTGAAGCGCGCGCCGCGCACACCGGCGTCGTGCAGCTTCTGGATATAGGCGTCGTCGCATTCGGCCAGCACCACGGCATTCGCGCAGCCGCGATACGACGGGCCAGCCGCGGCCAGGCCGTCCAGCACAACCTGGTGATCGGCGCCGTACGTGGTGGCTTGCACGATCACGCCGCGCTGGATGCCCAGCAGCCGGTGCAGGCCCAGCGCCGTTTCAATGGTCGCGCTAGGCATCTCATAGGCCGCGCCCGGGCGCACCGGGTAGCGGTCGGCGGGGCCGAACACGTGGAATTGGCTATCGCACGATCCGGGCGGCAGGCGATAGGCCGGTGCGGTCGGGTTGGGATTGAAGGCTTGATATTGCGGCATCTTCCGGCTCCTTTATTCGATCACGGCCACGAAGTCGCACTCGATGAGCTTGTCGCCATCCAGGTCCGCCTGCATGGTGTGGCGCGCCGGACGATTCTGCGCATCCGGAAAGGCTTGCAGCCACACCGCATTCAGCGCGGCGCGCTGGCTGCGGTCACGCATCCACACGGTCATCTTGGCGATGTGATCGAGCGAGCCGCCGCCCGCCTGCACGATGCGGCGCACGTGGTCGAACATCAGCTCGCACTGGCGCTCCAGCGAGTCGCCATAGGCGCCCGTCGCGGGGTCCGTGCCCTGGATGCTGCCGGAATACAGCATGGGGCCGATCCGGCAGGCGGCGGGAATGGGGTTCTTGTGGCTGAAGCCTTCGGCATAGATGCTGCGTCTGCTCATGGCGTGTTCCGTCTCAGTCGAAGTGTCGGGGGAGGGGGCGGCGTTGCCGCGCCCCGTAAATCCAAGTGGCGGCCGGGTTGGCTGCTCTGAGGGCCGCCCGGTTGCCGGCTCGGGCAGTGTTCAGTTCGCGGTGATGCCGGCGCGCTTGATGATCGGCGTCCAGCGCGCATCTTCCGCGGCCAGGTAGCGCGTGAACTCCTCGGGAGAGCTGCCGCGCGCCTGTGCGCCCAGATCGTCAAAGCGCTGGATGATCGTCGGCTGCGCCAGGATCTTGGTCAGCGCCTCGCTAAGCTTGTTCAGCACCTCGGGCGGCGTGCCCTTCGGGGCCAGCAATCCAGTGAACGTCGCCGCTTCCATGCCCGGCACGCCGGCTTCCGCAAACGTTGGCACGTCCGGCATCGATGGCACGCGCTTGGCCGTGGTTACGGCCAGCGCTCGCAACCGGCCTTCCTTGACGTAAGGCAACGCGACTGAAATCTGGTCGAAATTGAAATCCACCTGGCCGCCCAGCAGATCCGTCGTCGCGGGTGCATTGCCCTTGTATTGCGCCGTCGTCCAGCGCGCCCCGGTCAGCGACTGCAGCAGTTCGCTCACCAGGTGATTCGTCGTCCCCGCGCCGGGCGATGCCATGTTCAGCTTGCCCGGCTCCTTCTTGGCCAGCGCCAGCAGCTCTTCCAGATTCTTGGCCTTGAGCTCCGGCCGCACCTGCAACACCAGTGGCGTATACGACACCGAACTGATCGGCGCAAAGTCCCGGTCCCATTTGTAGGCGTCGCGCTTGAAGATCAGCGGCGAAAACAGCAGGGGACCGTTGGCCGCCATGAACAGCGTGTAGCCATCCGGTTCCGACCGTGCCACCTGCTCGCCGGCAATCATGCCGCCCGCGCCCGGCTTGTTCTCCACGATGAACGGCTGTCCCAGCGCCGCCTGCAACCCCGGCGCGATCAGCCGCGCCGCCACGTCCACATTCCCGCCGGGCGGGTAGGGCACAACGATCTTCACGGGTTTGTCGGGCCAGGCGGCGTGCGCCATCGAGGTAAGGACGGTCAGCGCCACTGTGGCGCAGGCGCGGAGCGCGGTGCGGTTCATGGTGAGTCTCCTGTGCGTGTCATCGCGTTTTGTTTGTTTGTTGACACTCTAGGAATTTGCGCCGCGCTGAACAACGGCAATTTTTCAAAAAGGTCCGGATATTGGACTCTTTTGGAACGCTGGGTTAGGCGCTCCTTTCGATCTGCCCCTGCTTCACGGGAAAATGACGCTCGGCGCATGAAGTCCGCATGGACGCGCCCTTAAACTGATGTTCAATATCCGGACTACGGAGCGAGACGACCATGCACTTTCCCGCCAGTGACCTGAACCCCGAGCAGACCTACCGCCTGATGAGCGGCATCATCGTGCCCCGGCCGATCGCCTGGATCAGCAGCGTCAACGCCCACGGTGTCGTCAACCTGGCCCCCTTCAGTTGCTACACCTTCGTCTCCAACCAGCCGCCCATGATTGGCGTGAACATCGGCAGAAAGGCCGGCCAGCGCAAAGACACCGGCCGCAACATCATGGACAACGGTCATTTCGTCGTGAACATTGCCGACGAAACGCTGCTGGACCCCTTGCACGAAAGCGCTCAGGAACATCCGCCTGAAGTCAGCGAAGCCGATTTGCTGGGCCTCCCCGTCATCCCCGGCGTGGTGGTCGCCACCCCCCGCCTGGCCGCCGCGCCCATCAGTCTGGAATGCCGGCTGCACAGCGTCACGCCGTTCGGCAACACCGGCGCCGAATTCTTTGTGGGCGAAGTCGTGATGTTCCACATCCGCGAGGGCCTGATGCAAGACGGCAAGATCGACACCGCAATGCTGCGCCCCATCTGCCGCATCGGCGGGCCAAACTATGCATCGCTGGGCGAAATCATTACCAAGCGCGGCATCGCCCAAACGGCAAAGTCCGTCATGAAACCGGAGGCCGCATGAGCGGCTCCGAGGATAAAAGCGCGGCCGGCGCCCAGACCGTCCGGCGCGCATTGGCTTTGCTGCGGTTGATCGCGTGCGGGCAGGAACGGGGAGTGCGCTTGGTGGACCTGGAGCGCATGTCCGGCCTGAACCGGCCGACCGTGCATCGGCTGCTCAAGACCTTGGTGCAGGAAGAGGCGGTAGAACAGGACCCGGAGACGCGCCGGTATTTGATTGGCCAGGAAATCACCTTGCTCGGGCTGGCGCGAACGCGGCGGTTCCCGTTGTTGACCTTGGCCGATCCCTATATGGCGGAGCTTGCGGATCAAGTCGGGGATACCGTGTTTCTAAGCATCCGGCATGGGCATGACTCGATCTGCATTGGGCGCCGCACGGGAAGGCATCCGATACAGGTGTTGTCGATTGAGGTGGGTGTTCGCAGACCGCTTGGGGTCGGGGTCTCCGGGGTGGCGTTGTTGGCCAGCCTGGACGCAGACGACAGCACGCGGCTGGTGCGCAGTAATGCGGCGCGGTTGGAGGTGTTGGGCGAGCGGGTAGAGGACGTGATCGCGCGGGTCGATGCAGCCCGCCGCGAGGGCTTGGCACATGCGCCCGTGGGCCTGATGCCGGGGACCAGTGCGGTGGCCGTGCCGATCATGTCGGCTACAGGGGAAGCGCTGGGGGCGATTACGGTGACGGCGATGGCGGAACGGTTGGGGGCCGGGAGATTCAGGGAGGTCGTGGACCGGATGAGACAGGCGGTGGCCGGGATTTCGGCAAGGTGGGGACAGGTCTCGACTCGGGCGTGACGGGCCCGCTCGCAAGGCAGACTAGGCGGCTGCCGGTCTGGCTGTGCGCGTGCGGCGCAGCTCGACTACTTGCTCGGCGCCTACGGCACGCGCGCGCAGCTGGCCACAGCCGCCGTCCACATCCTGCCCCGCGCTATTCCTGACTTTGGTCAGCACGCCACGGCTGTGCAGATAGCGGACGATTTCGCGGGTGCGCTCGGCATCGGGGCGCTGGTAGGTATCGCCTTCAAGACTATTGAACGGAATGACGTTGAGCACGCCGTACTTGCCCTTGAGCAAATCCGCGACCGCATCGAGTTCGTCGTCGCCGTCGTTGACGCCCTTGAGCAGCGTCCATTGATACTGGATCGGATAGTCGGTGTCGCGAGCATATCGCTCGCCAAGTTCGATCAGTGCTTCCGGCGAAATCTTGGGCGCGCGTGGCAGCAGATGCTCTCGCAACTCGGCTTTGGTCGTGTGTAGCGACAGCGCCAGTGCAGGCTTGACGCGTTGCCGCGGCAGCGCGTCGAACACGCGCTGGTCTCCCACGGTGGAGAACACGAGATTCTTGTGCCCGATATTGCCTTCGGTGCCAAGCAGGTCGATGGCTTCGAGCACGTTGTCGAGGTTGTGGGCCGGTTCACCCATGCCCATGAAAACGACTTTCTTCACCGCACGCTGACGCCGCGCCAGCACGACCTGGGCCAGGATTTCCATGCTGGTGACCTGACGAATCAAGCCGCTCTTGCCGGTCATGCAGAAGCGGCAGCCGACCGCACAGCCGACCTGGGTGGACACGCACAGTCCGTCGCGCGGCAACAGCACGCTTTCCACCATCTGCCCGTCGGCCAGTTCGACAAGCAAGCGCGAACCGTCGCTGCCGGCATGTTCGGAGCGGATGCGCGCAAGGCCGTCAAGTTCTGCCGTCAAGGCGGGCACTGCATCGCGAACGGCGAGGGGCAGAAAATGCTCAGCGCTACGCCGCCGCGTGCCGGTGTCGAGCGCTTGTCCTTGCAGCCAGACGCGCATGACCCGCCCGCGGTGAACGGGCAGCGCGCCGAGGGCGGCGAGGCGTTGGTCGAAGTCAGAGAAGCGCATGGGTAGCGGATTTTACTTCGGTCGTGGGAATGGGCTGGGGGCGTCTGATCCCCGGCCTTAAAAATCCCCCAGAAATTCCTCGGGGTCGGCTTCGATCTCAGCGATTGATCCCGTCAGTAGCGCGGTGAAGCTTGGTGCCACCCACGTGATCTGATCCGGGTCATGAGTGAATGCGATGATCTGCCCCGGTGTGCCGGATTCGCTTGGGGAGTGGTCGACCATCAGCAGCATCGTTGCGCCGCCAAAGCTGGCGAAGGGGAGCCAGCCCGGGTGAAACCAGCCGTCCCTGATGCGCGCATCGCGTGGCTCTGGCTCCATATATCCGGCATATCGCGGCGCGCGGTCCGCCATCCGTGCTCGTCCTGCAATCGCCTTTTCAAGCGGCAGAAAATCATAGGCCGTCAGATAGCCCGGACGCATGAATACCGGCACATCGCGCTCGGCCCCATTGGCCAGAAGCCAAGCCTGCCTGGCGTCCGCAGAGAGGGGAAAACCAAGTTCCGCCTCGACCGCTTCAAGCCCTGATGCCGCCGCACCCGGGTTGAGGTGTAGCGCGTGGCCATGTGCGTCGCACACCGCACGAACCCGATCAAGATAATGGGAAAAATTCATCGCCGCAGGCGGTCCTTTTCAGTATTACGCAGCTTGCGGCAAGAAAAACCGATCCTTCAATTCCTGCAGTCCGATCCGCTCCAACATCTCGGTCAAGCGCTGCGCGGGCTTGCGCGTCGGCAGGTTTTTATATTGCGCGATGATCAGCTCATTCTTCATCGAATGCTCCCAGCCGACCAGTTCGGTCACGCTGACCTGATATCCGTGCGCCTCAAGCTGCAGGCACCGCAGCACATTCGTAATCTGGCTGCCAAACTCCCGCGTATGTAGCGGATGCCGCCAGATCTCAGCCAGCGGGTCCGCCAGTGCTTTTGCTTTGTTCTTGCGCAGCACCGACGCCACCTCGGCCTGGCAGCACGGCACGACCACGATGTATTTGGCCTTCTTCTCCAACGCAAAGTGAATCGCGTCGTCGGTAGCCGTATTGCAGGCGTGCAGGGCGGTCACCACGTCTATCGACGCGGGCAGTTTGTCCGAAGTGATCGACTCCGCCACCGACAGATTCAGGAACGACATGCCGCCAAAGCCCAGCCGCTTGGCCAGATCTTCCGACGACTTCACCAGTTCTTCGCGGGTTTCGATGCCGTAGATGTGGGAGCCGTTCTTCAGCGCCTCGGGCTGATCCTTGAAAAACAGGTCGTACAGGATGAAGCCCAGATACGACTTGCCCGCGCCGTGGTCGGCCAGGGTGATGGCGCCGCGTTGGTCTTGGACATCCTTGAGCAGCGGCTCGATGAACTGGAACAGGTGATAGACCTGCTTCAATTTGCGGCGGCTGTCCTGGTTCATCTTGCCGTCGCGGGTCAGGATGTGCAGGGCCTTGAGCAGTTCGATCGACTGGCCGGGGCGGATGTCGTGGGTTTTTTCGGACATGGGGAAAGGCAAAGCGCCCCGCTGGGGCGGGGCGCGTGTAGGTGCGGGAAGGGACAGTGTAACAAGCCGATCCTTCCGAGTGTCTGACACCAGCCGATCCTTCCGCGTGTCTGACACCCGTATGCGCAGGCGAGGGAACTCAAGCGAGCGTATGCGGGTGTCAGACACCGGCTGAATGTAGACTGCCCGTCAGACCGTCACCAGCTCCGGCTCACCCAAATTCAGCATCAACCGGTTCGCCCACGCAAAGATCGCGTCCGAATGCAGCAGATCCAGGATCTCCCCGTCATTCAGACCCACATCCTTCAGCGCCTGGATGCTGGCCGCGTTGACGTCGGCCTGCGCCTCGGTAATCTGGATCGAAAACTTGCCGATCGCCTGTTCACGCTTGGTCGTGCCCGCCGTGACCGGATTCTCAAACACCTGCCCAATCACGTCATTGCGCTTGGCCAGTTGCTCGAACCGCTGCGCGTGCACCGACGCGCAGTACACGCAGCCGTTCACGCGCGACACCACGGTGGCGCCCAGTTCGCGCTCGGCGCGCGACAGGCCGCCCGGCGCGTACATGATGGCGTTGAAGGCCGTGGAGCGTTGGCGCAGGATTTCGGGCTGGTGGACCAGGAACAGGTAATAGTCCGAGGCCTTGGCCTTGGGGTGGCTTTCTTCCAGGACGGCGATCTGTTCGGGGGTGGCGGTGTCGACGTTGACGACGTCCAGCCAAGCCTTCCATTCCAGGACTTCGTTGGTGAAGCCATGGGCCTTGATGACGGCGCCGGGTTCGGTGTTGCCGGGGTTGATGACGGACGTGGCATCCGCGGCGCCAGCACCCGCCTCAAGCCCTTCAGCCGCTTTCATCGCGACCAATCCGGCCACCAGGCGCGTCTGATACGACAGGAAGGCGATCAGCTGCGACAGCGTGACGACGGCCGGGGTGGAAACCCCCGCAGCCGGCAGCGTCTTCAACGCGGCTTCGTCGCCTTCGACCGGCTTTTCGATCAGCTTGCGCGTGAATTCCAGGATGGCGGCCAGGCGCGGGTCGGCGGCATCGGCCGGCTTGCCGGATTCGGCGACGGCGATGTCCGCAGCCGGCACGCCGGCCTCGACGGCACGGGCGCGATAGTGCGCGGCCAACAGCGGCGACGGCGTGATGCGCGTGGCGTACAGCGCGACCAGCAGGCGGTCGGCCAGCGGCAGGCCGGGCAGGGCGGGGTCGAAGAGGGCGTCGTAGCTGCCTTGCGTGGCGGCGGCGACCTTGTCGCGCTTGTGGCGCACGTCAAAAGTCTGGGTGCCGGGCGCCAGGCCCACGAGCTGGTCGACGATGTCTTTGCTGATGTCGTAGACGATCGGTTGTTGTGCCATTGAGGAGGTCTCCTAAAGTTTCGTTCAGCGGACGTTGCCCGAGGCATCGTTCGCGGTCGCTGCCGGCTTGCCAGCCGCCGCGCCCTTGGCCTTTACCGCCGCGTCCAGGAACGTCTTCACGCCTTCCCAGGATTCCTGGTCGGCGCGGGCGTTGTCCTTGGGGTTGCCGCCGCTGGTGCTGATCTTGCCCGACACGGGGTGGGCATACACAAGCTGGGTGGTGGGCACGTAGGGGAACAGGATCGAGTGGCCGCCGTTCTCGTAGTCCAGCCACTGGACCGGGTACGGGTGCCGCACGTCGGTCAGCTTGTCCTGCACCATCTTCGAGTACAGGCTGGACGGCCACGAGCCGTCGTCGGTGCCGGACAGCAGCATGACCGGGCCTTCGATGTCTTCCACGCGGATGCGTGCACGCGCCACGGCGTCCGGGTCCTGCAAGGCCGTCAAAATGGCTTTCTCGTGGCGATGGGGCGCGGGGCCTTCATCGAACGGGGCCCAGGTGGCCGTGCGGTTGTTTTCCCAGACGTGGGGGATGGGCTTGCCGCCCAGCAGCCAGGTCGGGCCTTCGCGGCCGATCTTGGGGTCGCAGGCGTTCTGGCCGCTGTGCACGACGGCGCCGGGCACGTAGGCCACCACTGCCGACACTTCCTTCGGGAAGGTGGCGCCCAGCAGCAGCACCAGTTCGCCGCCGCGCGACTGGCCGCTGATGGCGACGAAGTCGTGCAGGGGCTGGACCTTCTTGCGCAACCAGCGCAGGCCCGTCTGGAAGTACTCAAGCGGGGTGTTGGAAATGTAGTCCGACAGGCCGGGCGCCTTGAAGTACGCCAGCGCGAAGGCGGCGTAGCCGCGCGAGGCGTACAGGGCGGCGCGCGGTTCGTTGATGCCGCCGCCGGACCCGTTCAGGATCATGACGGCGGGATGCGAGCCCGGGGCGCTGCCGGCGGGCAGGTACAGGGTGCCGACCAGGCCTTCCTCGCGGACCTCGACACGCGTGACGCCGTCAACCGCCAGGCGTTGCGTGAAGCTGCCGCGCGCCTCGGCGCCTTCGACGCGGACAACCACCTCGGTGACGAGGGCATCGGTCACCGGCTGGTTGAAGTACTCGCGGCTCTTGCCGTCATCGGGAGACTGCGCCCAGATCAGCCCCATCGGGGCCAGGCCGGTGTAGTCGCCCGAGACGGGCGCGTCGCGGGTCAGATCGACGGCGCCGTCCTCGCCTGCCGTGTAGGCGGCCTGGGCTTGCCAGAGCACGCCGTTGCGGCGGGTGAGGGCGGTGATCTCGACGGTGGCGCCGGGCGCGACGTGTTCGACGCGGATCTGGCGCGGGACGTCGATGAGGGCGTCCGCGGGGCTGATGTGCAGGGTCGGCGCCATGGCTTACTTGTCCGAGACCTTGGTGACCATCATGGCGGCCGTGCGGTCGCTGGTCATCGGGGTAACCTTCAGACCCTTCTTGGTGGCCCAGATGTTCTTGTAGTGGAACAGCGGAATGATGCCGACGTCGTCGGAGACGAGCTTGACGGAGTCGCGCAGGATGGCTTCACGCTTGGCCACGTCGAATTCCGAGGTGGATTGCTCCAGCGCGGTGTCGACCTTGGGGTTCGTGTAGTGGCCCCAGTTGGACGCGCCCAGGCCCTTTTTGGCGTCGACGGTGGCCAGGATGTTGACCAGCGCGTAGCTGGCTTCGCCCGTGCCGTTGCCCCACGCCAGCATGCTGACGGCGAATTCGTTCTTGTTGGCGCGGCCCGAATAGACGGCCCACGGCACGACTTCCACCTGGGTCTTGACGCCCACGCGGGTCCAGAACTGCGCCACCGCCTGGGCCGTTTCCGGGCCTTGCGGGTAGCGGTCGTTGGGCACGTGCATGGTCAGCTTGAAACCGTCGGGAAAGCCCGCTTCGGCCAGCAGCTTCTTGGCTTGCGCGACGTCGTTGGGGATGTCCTTGATCTCGGGGTTGTAGCCGAAGGTGCCCTTGGGCATCCACTGGTTGGCTTCCGTGGCGGCGCCTTGCAGGATGCGGTCGGCGATGGCCTTGCGGTTGATGGCCAGGTTCAGCGCCTGGCGCACGCGCACGTCCAGGAGCGGGTTCTTGTCCAGCGGCTTGCCGTTGTTGTCGGTGATGTACTGGTTGGGCGCGGGGTTGAAGCTGGGTTGCAGCAGCATGACGCGCAGGCCGTCGTACGGGTAGACCGAGATGTTGGCGGCCTTCTCCAGCTTGGCCAGGTCGGACACCGACACCTTGTCGATCACGTCCACGTCGCCGGCCAAGAGCGCGGCGGTGCGGGCGGCGGCGTTGTTGATGTAGCGGTAGTTGACCTTCTCCCAGATCTGCTTGTCGCCCCAGTAGGCGTCGTTGCGTTCCATCAGGACGCGGTCGCCGGGCGTGTAGGAGACGAACTTGTACGGGCCGGTGCCGACCATGGCCTTGCCCGAGTTGTAGTCTTCGGTCGAAGACTTTTCGCCGACGTGCTTGCTGACGACGTGGATGGACGCCAGGTTCAGCGGCAGGTCGGGGTTGGGGGCCTTGGTCTTGATGATGAGGGTCAGCGGATCCTTGGCGGTCATCGTGTCGATGGTGCGCAGGTAGCCGGCGTAGGTGGCGACGCTGCCCGGCACGCCGCGGGCGCGGGTGTAGGAGTAGATCAGGTCGTCGGCGGTGAACGGCGTACCGTCCTGCCACTTGACGCCTTCACGCAGCTTGAATTCCCAGGTGGTGTTGTCCAGCGGCTTCCAGCTCACGGCCAGGCCCGGCTGCAGCTTGTTCCACTTGTTCTCGATCAGAAGATCCCAGAAGTGCAGGGCCACCGAACGGTCGCCGGCGTGGTTGTTCAGCTGCGGGTCCAGCGACGACAACGGGTCGGCAAAGCCGATCGACAGGTTGTCCGCGGAGGCGGCGGCCGAGGCGCCCAGGATGGCGGCGGTGAGGGTCGAGAGAATCAGGCGTTTCATTGTCCGGGATCCTTGGTGAAGGGGGAACGGTGTGGGTCCAGCGGCCGCGGCGGTCGTGCCGCGGCCAGTGATCGTCAGGCCATGTCGTTCAGGTGACAGGCGCTCAGGTGGTTGATGGCGATTCCCTTCAACGTGGGAACCTCGGTCTTGCAGCGCGGCATCGCGTGCGGACATCGCGGATGGAAATGGCAGCCGGTGGGCGGATTGAGCGGGCTGGGAATCTCGCCCTTGATCGCGGTGAAGATCTTGTGGCGCGATTTCAGGCTGGGGATTTCGGCCAGCAGGGCTTGCGTGTAAGGGTGGTTGGGACGCCGGAAGACTTCTTCCACCGTCGCCGTTTCCACGACGCGGCCCAGGTACATGATGACCACGCGATCGGACAGGTGTTCGACCACGCCCAGGTCATGGCTGATGAACAGATAAGTCAGGTTCAGTTCTTCGCGCAGGTCCATGAACAGGTTCAGGATCTGCGCCTGGATCGAGACGTCCAGCGCGGCCACGGCTTCGTCGCAGACCAGCATCGACGGCTGCACCGCCAGCGCGCGGGCGATGCCGATGCGTTGGCGCTGGCCGCCGCTGAACTGGTGCGGGTAGCGCTGGCGCAGCGACGGGTCCAGACCCGCGCGTTCCAATTGCGCGCTGACGTAGTCGTCGAAGTCGCCGTTGCCGACCAGGCCGTGGATGCGGGCGGCCTCGCCCACGATCTCGTCCACGCGCAGGCGCGGGTTGAGACTGGCGTAGGGATCCTGGAAGATCATCTGCACTTTCAGGCGCGCGGCGTGGGCCTCGGCCGCATTCATGTCCGCCGGGCGCACGCCATTGATGCGGACCTCGCCGCCCGAGGGCGTGAGCAGGCCCGCCGCGATGCGGCCCAGCGTGGACTTGCCGCAGCCGGATTCACCGACCAGGCCGACGACCTCGCCGGGATTCACGATCAGATCGACATGGTCCACGGCGCGCGTGATCGCGGGCGGCTTGGACAGGCCCAGCGACTGCATGGCGCGGCCGGCGGCGCCGACCTTGCGTTCGCCAAAGCGCTTGCTGACCTGACGCAGGTCGATCAGCGGCGTGGGGGCGTTGGCGGTGGAGGTGGCGCTCATGCCGCCACCTCGCGGTGGATCTGGATGGAAGGATGGAAGCAGCGCACGTCGTGTTGGGGTAAGGCTTCGGTGATGCCGGGTTGCTGGCCGCAGGCGGCGGTGGCGCGCGCGCAGCGCGCCGCGAAGGCACAGCCGGCCGGCAGGTGCAGCAGGTTGGGCGTCATGCCGGGAATCTGGCGCAGGCGCTGGCCGCGCGCATTGTTGATGGGCAGGCTGTCGATCAGGCCCACGGTGTAGGGGTGCTGCGGACGGTCCAGCACGTCGTCGACCTTGCCGTGTTCGACGATGCGCCCGGCATACATGACGGCCACGTCGTCGGCAAGGCCCGCCACCACCGACAGATCGTGGGTGATCCAGATAAGGCTGGTGCCGTGCTGTTGGGCCAGCTTCTGCACTTCGGACAGGATCTGCGCCTGGATGGTGACGTCCAGCGCGGTGGTCGGTTCGTCGGCAATGATGAGGTCCGGCCGGTGCAGCATGGCAATGGCGATGGCCACGCGCTGGCGCATGCCGCCCGACAGTTGATGCGGATAGGCGAGCAGGCGTTCCTCGGGGCTGGGGATGCCCATCATGCCCAGCGTGTCGCGCGCCAGGATGCGGGCCTGGGCACTGCTCATCTTGTTATGCGCGCGCACCGTCTCGATCATCTGCACGTCCACCCGCAGCACGGGGTTCAGCGTCATCATCGGATCCTGGAAGATCATGGCGATGCGGTTGCCCTGCAGGCGGCGCAGTTCGCGCGGGGGCAGCGTGGTCAGGTCGCGGCCCTGAAACAGGACCTGGCCGCCCACGATACGGCCTGGGGCATCGACCAGACCCATGATGGAAAAGCCCGTCACGGACTTGCCCGAGCCGGATTCGCCGACCAGGCCCAGGATCTTGCCGCGCGGCAAGGTGAAAGAGACGTCATCCACGGCGGGCAGCACGCCCGCGCGGGTGTGGAAGTGCGTGCGCAGGTTGCGCACTTCAAGCGTGGCCGGCGCGCCAGCCGAGGCAGAGCGGTCGGTCATTTGTGGGTCCTCGGGTTCAGCACGTCGCGCAGGCGGTCGCCAACCAGGTTGATCGCCACGATGGTGATGAGCAGCGCGATGCCGGGGTAGAAGCTGATCCAGTATTCGCCGGACAGCATGTATTGGAAGCCGTTGGAAATCAGCAGGCCCAGCGACGGTTCGGTCACGGGCACGCCCAGTCCCAGGAAGCTCAGCGTGGCTTCCAGCGTGATGGCGCGCGCAATCTGCAGCGTGCCGATGACGATCAGCGGCGGCAGGCAGTTGGGCAGGATGTGCTTCAACATGATCCGCCAGTTGGGAATGTCCAGGCAGCGGGCGGCTTCCACGTATTCGCGGCGGCGCTCGACCAGGGCCTGGCCGCGCGCGGTGCGGGCGTAGTAGGCCCATTCCAGAATCACCAGCGTCAGCACCACGTTGCCCACGCCCTTGCCCAGATAAGCCAGGATCATCATCGCGACCAGGATCGACGGGAACGACAGGATCAGGTCCACGAGACGCATGATGAAGGCGTCGACCTTGCCGCCGGCGTAGGCGGCCAACAGGCCCAGCAGCGTGCCGATGATGCCGGCGATCAGCGCCGAGCCCACGCCCACCATCAGGCTGATGCGCAGGCCATACAGGATGCCCGACAGCAGGTCACGGCCCTGGCCGTCGGTGCCCAGCCAGTAGTGGAACGTGTCCAGGCCATTCATGGAACCCGGCGGCAGGCGCGAATCCAGTACGTCGATCTGCAGCAGGTCATAGGGATTCTGCGGCGAGATCCACGGCGCCAGCACGGCGGCCAGGATCAGCAGAGTGGCGACAACCAGGCCCAGCACGGCCGTCTTGGACGACATGAACTCGGCAAGGTTGCGGCGCCACGGCGACTCGCGGCGCAGGGCGGGCGCCTGCGCGGTTTGGGATACGGAACTCATGCCGTGGCCTCCAGCCGCACCCGGGGGTCCAGCACTTTGTACAGAATGTCGACGATCAGGTTCAGCGTCACGAACAGGCACACCACCACGATCAGATAGGCCACGATCACGGGGCGGTCCAGCGCGTTCAGGCTGTCCAGGATCAGCTTGCCGGCGCCGGGCCACGCAAAGATGCTTTCGGTGATGACGGCAAATGCGATGGTCGAGCCCAGCTCCAGGCCCAGCACCGTCACCAGCGGAATCATGGTGTTGCGCAGCACGTGCACACAGACCACGCGAAACGGCGACAGGCCCTTGGCGCGCGCGAACTTCACGAAGTCCAGCGGCATCACGTCGCGCACGCCGGCGCGGGTCAGGCGGATCACCAGGGATATCTTGAAGAGCGACAGGTTGAACGCCGGCAGGATCAGGTGGCGCCAGCCGTCTGCCGTGAGCCACGACCACTGAAAGCCCAGGAACTCCACCGTCTGGCCGCGGCCGCTGGCGGGCAGCCAGCCCAGCGACACGCTGAACGCCATGATGAGCATCAGCGCCACCCAGAAGGTAGGCAGCGAAAAGCCCACGATGCTGCCCGCCATGATCATCTTGGCCGCGCGGCTGTCCGGATACAGACCCGCAAACAGGCCCAGCGGCAGGCCGATGATGACGGCAAAGGACAGGGCGGTGATGGCCAGTTCAAGCGTGGCCGGCAGGCGCTGGATCACCAGTTCGATCGCCGGGATGTTGTAGACGAAGCTGTTGCCCAGGTTGCCGTGCAGCGCGCCGTTCAGGAAGGCCAGGTATTGCTGCCAAAGCGGCTTGTCCAGCCCCAGTTCGGCGATGATGCGCGCGCGGTCCACCTGGTCCACGTCCTGGCCGATCAGGATGTCCACGGGGTTGCCGATGGCGTGCAGGCCCACGAAGACGATCAGCGTCATCAGGAACACGACCACCGCAGCCTGCGCCACGCGGCGTAGCAGCCATGCGGTCATTGCGCGGTCTCCGCCTGCGAAGCCGTGGCCGGCGCGGCGGCCGGCGTCCACTCGTCACCGAACACTTCGGGCTCCGAGAACGCTTCCATGTTGGCGTAGTGCGTCACCACGTCTTCGCGGTAGAACAGGCCGGCGATGCCTTGCGCCAGGCGCTTGGCGCCTTCGCTGATGGCGGGGATGTCGCCCGAGATCGTGCCGTGCGTCAGCGCGGCGGGGTACGAAAAACAGTGCACGCGATCCAGGCCCGGGCAGGCGCCGGGGACTTTCTCCTGCAGTTCGAACACCGGTCCCAGATCGGGCGAGTCGTGCAGTTCCTGGTCTTCCTCGCCGGGAGGCGGCGTGTAGCGGTCGCCCCAGGCGCGCACATGGGGCGCCAGCGGCGCGAACTCCGGCCGCACGGTCCAATCGATGCGAAAGCCCGTGGAGAAGATCAGGAAGTCCAGCACGAACACGCCCTTGGGCGTGGTGACGTGAATCTCGTCATCGACCAGGGCCAGGTCCAGCACGCCACAGCCCAGGTTGAAGAACGCATTGGGATGGCGCGACACGCGCAGCGTGCTGCCGCGCGGGGGCGGCACTTGCGCGGCGTTGATGTAGTGGCGGATCTTCCACTTCCATTCGTCCGGCAGCGTCAGGTGGCCGTGGGTCAGGCCCGGGTTGCCCGCGCCCTTGCCCTTGTTGATGCGCGGGATGTCATTGCGGCGTATCAGCAGATCGACGCTGGCGGCGCCGGCTTCCAGCGCGGTCGCCGCGCTGTCCATGGCGGACGCGCCCGCGCCCACGACGCCGACGCGCTTGCCGGCCAGGGTGTTGTAGTCCATCACGTCGGACGAATGCGCCCAGCGGTCGCGCGGCAGCTTTTTTGCAAAGTCGGGCACGTATGCGCCGCCCAAGCCGTCGCGGCCGGTGGCCAGAACGACGCGGCGAGCCAGGACGGTCGTGCGTCCGGCGGGCGACTGGATGTCCAGCTCAACCAGCTGATCGGGGCGCGGCTGCACGGACAGGATGCGGTGTTCGTTGCGCACGTCCAGGTTCAGCACGCGGCGGTACCAGCGCAGATAGTCCATCCATTGCAGGCGGGGAATCTTGTCCAGCGCTTCCCAGGCCGCCAAGCCGAATTGCGCCTCGAACCAGGCGCGGAAGGTCAGCGCGGGCAGGCCCAGCGCGGGACCGGTCAGTTGCTTGGGCGAGCGCAGCGTTTCCATGCGGGCCGTCGTGGCCCACGGGCCTTCGTAGCCTTCGGGCGCCTGATCGAAGATCGGCGCATCGATGCCCAGGTGCTTCAGAGACGCGGCTGCGGCCAAGCCGGCCATGCCGCCGCCGATAATCGCCACATCCAGCGCCTGCTGGCCGTCGACCAGCCGGGGCGTCACCCAGTTCTTGGCGGGAATTTCCAGCCAGGAGAGGTCTTGCCGAAGGCGCGCCTCCAGGGCGGGCAGGCCTTGCGGCGGGGTGGCGAGGGGCAGATTCATGATGCGGGTGTTTCCATGACAGGGGCGTCATCGCCGTAGATCGACTGCAGCAGCGCCGAATGCTCGGACGCGTCGTGCAGCACAAAGCCGGGCAGCAGGTCTGCGGCGGCTTCGGCCAACGCGTCGGCCATCGCCTGGCAGGCGGGCGACAGCGTTTGCGACTGCGGGGTGATGACCCCAAAGAAGAAAGGGATGTCCAGATCGATGGGACGGATCGCCACGCCCGCCATCGGCGAACCATAGGCGGTCACGGGTTCCAGCACCGATACGCCCAGGCCCGCGCGGACCGCGGCCAGGGCGTTGACGGACGAATTGGTTTCGATGGTGCCCAGCGCCTGCACGTTGTGCGCGAGGGCCGCGTCCAGCCGGCGGCGCAGGCGATAGGGGTTGGCCATGGTGATGAGGCGGCGTCCGGCCAGCGCCGACACCGGCACCACGGCGTGGCGCGCGGCGGGATCGTCTTCGGGCAATGCCACCACGCAAGGCGCCTGTGCAATCCAGTGCACGGTCAGGCCGCGGTGCTCCAGCGGCAGGCTGGTCGCGCCCAACTGCGCGGCGCCCGACAGCACGGCGTGCACCACGCGCTCGGGCGAGGCGCTGCGCAACTGCACGCGGGCGGGTCCAAGGCGGTCTTCGATGCGTTTGAGGGCGGCCGGCACCAGGCCGGCGGCAAGGGCGGAAGTGGCAGCCATCAACAGCGGCTGCGCCTGACCGCGCGCAATTTCGTCGGCCCGGCTGCGGATCTGCTGCAGGCTGGACAACGCGCGTTCAACATCGTCGTAAAGCAGGAAGCCCTGTTCGGTGGGCGTCACGCGGGGACCGCTGCGGTTGAACAGGGGATAGCCGATTTCGGCCTCCAATTCCTGCAGCAACCGGCTGATCGCAGGCTGCGAGCGTCCCAGCAGCCGTCCGGCCGCGGTGACGCTGCCGGTGGACATGACGGCCGCGAAGGCCTCGAGTTGACGAAGTTCCATTGGTCTTGATTTATGCCAAGGACGAATTCTGGCCCGTCAAGTATGCGCCTTACAAATAATTAAAAGGCATAAGTAAATTCCCTAACTGGGAATTTCTTATGCCTTTTCATTACCTCGAGTTATTTCAAGCGCTTAGGGCGCTGGCGCGGGGTGCAACAGTTATTCGGGCTGAATGTTGGCGTCCTTCATCACCTTGATCCAGCGCGCGCTTTCGGCCAGGTTGAAGGCTTCAGCCTCTCGGTAGCTCATCGTGCTGGGCATCGTGCCCTGCGATTTCAGCGCGTCGACCACTTTGGGCGACTTCGAGGCCTGCACCATCGCCGCATTCAGCTTGGCGATGATCGGTTCAGGCGTGTCCTTGGGCACCCACATGCCATACCAGGTGACGATGTCGAAGTCGGGCAGGACGCTTTCGGCGATGGTGGGCACGTTGGGCAAGTCGGCCAGCCGGGCTTTGGTGGTGACGGCCAGGGGGACAACCTTGCCGCTCTGAATCAGGGGCAGGGCGGGGGCAAGCGGCGCATACATCAGATCCACATGGCCGCCGGCAACGTCGGTCAGGGCCGGGCTGCTGCCGCGGTAGCCGACGTGCGAGATGGACGCCTTGGTGGACGAATTGATCAGCTCGCCCGCCAGGTGAGGCAGGGTGGCAACGCCGGGTGATGCGAAGGTCAGCGTGCCGGGCTGCGCGCGGGCATGTTCGATAAGGTCGGCGAAGGTCTTGAACTTGGACGTGGGCGGGACGACGGCCACCATCGGCACCGTGCCCAGCACACCCACCATCCGGAAGTCTTTGATCGGATCGAAGCTCAGGCTCTTGAACTGGGCCGGATAGATGCCCTGGACCGACGGGTTCATCAGCACCGTGTAGCCATCTGCCGGCGCCTTGGCGACCTGCGCGGCGCCAATGGTGCCGCTGGCGCCTGCGCGGGTTTCGATGACCAGCGGCTGGCCCAGGATTTCACCCATTTGCACAGCGACGACGCGGCCGACGACGTCCGTCGGGCCGCCCGCCGCCCACGGCATGATCACGCGGATCGGCTTGTCCGGATAACTGCCCTGGGCCAGCGCCCCGGTGACCGGCATGGCGGCGAGGATGGCCGAGCAGGCCGCGGTAAGAAAGCTGCGCTTGTTCATCTACTGTCTTCTCCTACGAAGGTGAGGTTGGCCGAGGGCAGGGCGGCGTGCATCAGTGCCTTGACCTCTTCCAGCTGTTTTCCAGTGGTGGCTTCGTTCTTGAGCATGCGGCCCAGGGGGCCGGCCACCACGATGGCAAAGGGTTGTTCGTATGCGCGGAATCCGAGGGACATGGACATCACGTCTTCGACGTTCTCGCCGACCGAGCGCTGCCAACCGCGCGCCACGCCCGCCTGCAGATCGCTGTCGAAAGCGGCGCGGGTGGTGATGGTGCGGTCGGTGAAGGCGGTAAATCCGCCGTAGGCCTTGAACCATTTTTGGCGTTCTTCAGGCGACAGCACGGACAGCAGCGCCTTGCCCGAACTGGTGGCGTGGACGGCCTTGAAACCGCCGGGCTGGTGCGAGAAACGGATCGTCTGCTTGGATTCCGCCACGATCAGGTACACCACCTTGTCGTCCGCCAGTTTGGCCAGCAGGGCGGTTTCACCAGTCAGGTCGCGCACCCGTTCCAGCACGGGCTCGATCACGTCATTGAGCGGATCGTTGCGGCAGATCAGGGTAGCGACGTGGATCAGCTTCTGCGTCGGGTAATAGCCATGCTTCTTGCCGATTTCATACAGATAGCCGCGCGCCACCATGGTCTTGAGCAAACCGTGGCAACTGGACAGGGGGATCTGCATCTGCGTGGCGATTTCGCTGTACAGCAATGGCTTCTGCTCCTCGGCAAAGAGGTTCAGCACATCCAGAACTCGAGCTGCAGTTTTCACATCCATGATGATAGTATCCTATACGTGATAAATTTAAGTCAATCCGCTTTCAACGCCAAGGAGTTGCGACGCATGAGATGGAAGAACCGTCCCGAAGGATCGAACTGGGGGGACTTCGGTCCTGACGATCAGCGCGGTTGCCTGAATTACATCACTCCGGACAACGTGCTCAAGGGCATAAGCGAAGTCCGTGCGGGCGTGAGTTTTTGCCTGTCTCTGCCGCTGGACTATCCGGGCGGCAACGGCGTCAACGTCCGTCGCCATCCGCCCAAGCTGCGCCCCACCGAAAGAGACGGCGACCAGTACATGAATTTCCCGCTCGGCCGGTTGCGGCCGGGCTGCGTGGATGTGCTCAGCGACGACATCGTCGAGATGAGCTTGCAGTACTCGACGCAATGGGATTCGCTGGCGCACGTGGGGGCGCTATTCGATGCGAATGGCGACGGCCTGCCCGAGCGTGTCTACTACAACGGCTACCGGCCCAACGATCATGTGGTCGGGCCGGTGGATTACGACGTGGAGAATGGTTTCGCCAAGACAGACCTGGGCCACGGAGCCGCCTCCAACGCCAAGAAGCTGGACATCACGCACCTGGCCGAGTCCTGCCTGCAGAGCCGCGGCGTCATGGTGGATCTGGCCAGGCATTACGGCCGTGCGCAGAAATCGGTGGGCTACGACGACCTGATGCGGATCCTCGAGGCGGACAAGATCGAGATCGAGCAGGGCGACATCGTGCTCTTTCATACGGAATTCGGCGATGCCTTGCTGGAAAAGCAGCGCCAGCCGGACCCGCACACGCTGCATGAAATCTGCGCCGGCCTGGACGGCAGCGACGAGAAACTGCTGCAGTGGATCACGGACGCGAAAGTCGCGGCCATGGCGTCCGACAACCATGCGCTGGAGATTTATCCCACCCAGAAGCCCAATGCCTGCTGCGCGGCGCTGCCGCTGCACCATCACTGCATCTTCAAGCTCGGCATGCCGATAGGCGAGATGTGGTATCTGGGCAAGCTTGCCCGGTGGCTTGAAGCCAACGGCCGAAGCCGCTTCCTGTTGACGGCCCCGCCCTTGAACCTGCCGGGCGCGGTCGGATCGCCGGCCACGCCGGTGGCAACCGTGTAAAACGGCCTCACGCGAGCAAGTTCCGCCCCTTTTCCGTCAGCACCACCACCGCTTCCCCGCGCACCGAGCTTTCGCCCGGCGACATGTCGATCAGGCCATTCGCCGTGGCGTCTTCCCAGGCCGACAGCCGGGGGCAATTGGTGCGCCAGGCCTCCATCGTCTCGGCATACGTGCGCGGCCGGGCGGCGATCCACAGCAGGAATTGCACCAGGTTGCCCATCTGGGACGCGCCGGCCTCGATGTCTATTTCGGGTTTTTCAGTCATGGGCGCCTCCGTTCCTGGATCAGGGATGCGTCTTGACGATACTCTCGTGCCCGCCCGCGCTCCAGTCCTATCTGGGCGCCATCCCCTTGCGCAATCTGTTGGCGGGTTCCATGAGCGCGTCCTTCATGTCGTCGCGCTCCAGCACACAGGGTTCGTGGTGCAGGTCCCGCATGAAATCGTCGTAGAGCTCGCCCGTGATGCCAGCCGGACGCTTGAAATCGCCGGACAACTGGTACGCGCGCAAAAGAATCGAGCGCAGACGCTTGACCTCCCAGAGCAGGGTGATCACATCGGGATTCCAGGGCTGACGCTCGCGGATGAAACGCAGGTCGGCGTGGGAGAGCGGGGTTTTGAACGGCATGGCGGAAAATACTGTTTATATATCCAGTATAGTCCGCCAGCGTCCAAGGAGCGAGTGGGTGTTTTCCCAACTGCGCCCAGAACGGGCCACAGGGAGGTAGCGCAGGTCGCGCTGCGTTCACACCACCCGCGTATGCACCTGGCCTTCGCGGAACCACGAATCCAGATTCGCGCGCATCAGATCCGCCATCGCGCGACGCGTCTCGTGGGTGCCGCTGGCGATGTGCGGCAGCATCACCACGTTATCCATGGCATTCAATTCCGGGGGCGTGGCGGGCTCATGTTCGAACACGTCCAGCCCCGCGCCCGCGATGCGCTTATTCTGCAGCGCCGCCACCAACGCGGCCTCGTCGACCACCGTGCCGCGCGCAATGTTGATCAGCCAGCCGTGGGGGCCCAGCGCCTCCAGCACCTGCGCATTCACCATGTGCCGGGTGGCGCCGCCGCCCGGCACGGCCAGCACCAGGTAATCGCATTGCGCCGCCAGATCCACGATGGTCGGGCAATAGCGATACGACGCGGGCGCGTCGGCGCGGGGTTTGCGGTTGGTGTAAAGAATTTCCATGTCGAAGGCTTGCGCGCGGCGGGCGATCTGCAAGCCGATGTTGCCCAGGCCGACGATGCCGCAGCGCTTGCCGGTCATGCGCGAACCCAGGCCGAATCCTTCGGTGGGCCAGCGGCCCGCGCGCACGAAGCGGTCGGCTTCGGCAATACGGCGCGAGACGGCCAGCATCAGGGCCAACGCGGTGTCGGCCACGCAGGCGTCCAGCACGCCGGGCGTGTTGGTGACGACGACGTTGCGCGCCTTGGCGGCCGCGATGTCGATGGTGTCGTAACCCACGCCAAAGCTGAAGATGCCTTCCAGCGCGGGCAGGGCATCGATCAGTTCCTTCGTCGCGCCAAACCGGCCGCTGGTGGCGATGCCGCGGATGGCGGCGCCGTGCTCACGCAGCAGCGCCGCCTTGTCCTGGGCCTCCCAGAGGCGATGGACGCGGTAGCGCGATTCCAGGTCGGCCACCAGGTCGGGCAGCAGGGGACCGACCATCAGCAGATCGGCGGCGGAAGCGGGAAGGGATGCAGTCATGGATACGGCTTATCTAATTAGAGGAAAAGGCCCGCCGAAGCGGGCCGGGACCGGAATCAATTGGTCTGGATGTTGCGGGACTTGATGATCTGCCCATAACGTTCGCGCTCGCTGGCGGCCAGATCCTGCAGTTCCTTTGGCGTCGAACCATGCGCCACGGCGCCCTGCGATTCCAGCTTGGCCTTGACGGCCGGATCGGCCGCGACGGCGCGGATGGCCTCGGAAAGCTTGTCGATCACGGCCTGCGGCGTGCCGGCAGGCGCCAGCACCGCCGTCCACGAGCCGCTTTGCGCGTTCTTCACGCCAGCTTCGTCGATGGTGGGCACGTCCGGCATGGCGGGCGAGCGCGTCGCACCGGTGACGGCCAGCGCGCGCAGCTTGCCGGCCGTGACGTAGGGCATGGTCTCCAGAACCGACGCGAACAGCATGTCGACGCGGCCGGCCATCAGGTCGGTCATCGCCGGGCCGCCGCCCTTGTAGGGCACGTGCACCAGGTCCACGCCCGTGGCTTGTTGGAAGATTTCGCCGGACAGATGGGGCGCGCCGCCCGTGCCCGAGCTGGCAAACGTGTGCTTGCCCGGCTGGGACTTGGTCAGCGTGACCAGTTCCGCCACGTTCTTGGCCGGCAGGCTGGCGGGCACCACCAGCACAAACGGCAGGTCCGAAAACAGCGATACGGGCGCAAACGCCTTCACCGGGTCGGAATGCAGCTTGTAGATCCAGGGGTTGATCGCCAGCATTCCCGAATTCGCGAACAGCAGCGTGTAGCCGTCGGGCTGCGAGCGGGCCACCAGGTCGGCGGCGATCTGGCCGCCCGCGCCCGGCCGGTTGTCCACCACCACCGACGACGAGAATTTTTCACCCAGGGCCGCGGCCAGCAATCGCGCCGAGATGTCGGTGCCGCCGCCGGGCGAGAAGGGAACGATGAGATTGATCGGGCGTTCCGGATAGCCGGCGGCGCTGGCTGCGTGGGGCACGGCCGCGGTGGCGGCCAGGGCCAGCGCCGCGGCGAGGAGCCGGACGCGAATCCGGGCGGGGTTCTTTGTCTCCATGGATTTTCTCTTTTATGGCGTTGATGGCGGCGAGGCCGCAAAAAATGGTGCTGCGGGTAAGGCTCCTGATGCTTGGCGGACCGGATACGCGGCCCTGCAGGCGAGTATAGGGAGGCCTGTCCATGGATATCCGTTCGAGCTATAAATAGCATCAATCAATTCAAGGATTGAATCGATGGAATTCCGCCAGCTCGAATGCTTCATTGCGGTGGCAGAGGAACTGCATTTCGGCCGCGCCGCCGAACGGCTGTGCATGACGCAGCCCCCGCTATCGCGCCAGATCCAGTTGTTGGAGCAGGATCTAGGCGTCACGCTGTTCGAGCGCAACAGTCGTCAAGTGGTGCTAAGCGCCGCGGGCCGGCGCTTTCTGCGCGATGCACGCCACCTGCTGGAGTTTTCAGCACAGGCGGCCGCCACCGCGCGCCGTACGTCGGGCGGCGAGGCCGGCCACATTACGCTGGGCTTTACTGCCGTGGCGTCGTACCGCCTGATGCCGTCGCTCATCGTGCAGGCGCGCAAGCTGCTGGCGGGCGTGGAGATCCAGCTTCGAGAAACCGTCACCACCGAACTGGCCCGTCTGCTGCTGGCCCATGAGCTGGACGCCATCCTGGCGCGCAGCGTGCCGCAGCAGGCCGGCATCGAATCTCGCCTGGTCGAACGCGAACCGCTGGTCCTGGCGCTTCCCGCCGATTCGCCGTTGTGCGAACACGAGACCGTGCCCCTGCGATTGCTTCAAGGCCAGCCATTCGTGCTGTATTCGCCGCGGGAAGGAAAGTACTTCTATGACCGCATCGTGGGCGCCTTCGGCCTGGCGGACGTGCAGCCGCAGTACGTGCAGCGCGCCGGGCAGACGCATACGCTGCTGGCGCTGGTACGCGCGGGACTGGGCGTGGGCATCGTGCCGGATTCGGCGCGGGAACTGCGCTTTGAAGGCGTGGTGTTCCGGCCCATCGACCAGCGCAATCTGTACGCGGACATGTACCTGGCGTGGCACGCGCAGCACGACAACCCGGCGCTGGATGCGTTCCTGCAGCGCGTGGCAAAACTGGATACCCCGGACGCGGCCCGCCGCGGCGGACAGGGATGAACCCATCGGTTTTCTAGTGGTGGGGCGCGAGGTCCGGCGCAAATTGCATCGCCCCGTTCGCGTCGGCGCGGGCGCCTTGATCCTGCAACTGCTGCGCCTGGGTCGAGCACGCGGTCAGCACCAGCCTGCATTCGGATCCCGTCTTGTCGCGGCACAGGCCCAGAACGTACTCCCCGGTCCGCTGCCCGTCCCACGCACGCTCGCCAATGGCCACGACGTGCTGCGCGCCGTTCGCAGCCACCGCCACGCATTGGTTCTTGAAGCTGGCATACACCGCGCAGGTGGCGTGGGGCTCGTCTTCGCGGCAAGCGGCGAGCGCGCTGCCGCGAGCCGCCGCAGCGGAGCCGTACAGGATCGACGCGTAGTAGCGATACGTTGACGAGACGATCAGGGCGCCATGCAGATCGGGCGGGACCGGCTGTGCGCTGGCTGCGGTGGCGCATGCAGCAAACATGAGCAAGCCCGAAACAAGCCGTCGCGGCATAGGAATCCCCTGGGGTTCAAGACCACAGTAGCGGAGCGGCGCGCGCCTTGCCAGCATCAACGGGACCAGCGCGGATATATCAAGTTGAAACATCCATAGACCATCCAAGTGGATGGTTTATGATTCGATCCATGCCGCCTCGCACCTCACAACTCGCCTCCACCCCCAAACCTGCAGACGAGAAGATCACGATCAACCTGGGTTATGTCGACCTGGGCCAGATCGATCTGCTCGTCCAGGAAGGGTTCTATGCAAACCGTACGGACCTGATCCGAACGGCGATCCGCAATCAACTTGCCACCCATGGCGACGCGGTGCGTCAGGCCGTCAGCCGTAAAACGCTGGTGCTTGGCATCCAGCACTACACCGCCCAGGAGCTGCTGGCGGTTCAAGCCGCGGGCGAAATGCTTCAGATACGGGTGCTGGGCCTGGCGACCATCGCGGCCGATGTCACGCCCGAGCTCGCGCTTGCCACGATCGAATCTCTAACGGTATTGGGGGCGCTGCATGCCAGCCCCGCCGTCAAAGCCGCCTTGCGTCAGCGCATCCGCTGATCGTCCACGCCGCAAAAAGGTCACTCAATGCACCCTGAATTCCAACACCTCATGAACCGCGCCACCCAGCTCACGCAAGCCGGCGATCTGACGGCTGCCACCGCCGCGATCCAGGCCGCGCTGCGCGGCTTGCCGGCCGCTGCCGCGCCGAGCAACGACGATGCCGACGTCATCGACGTTGAGGCCTGGGAGGTTCCCGATTCCGGCCGGGCCTCTGGTGCGGCCCGGCCCGCGTTCAACGAAGCCGCCCCGCCCACGCACACCGCCGCCGTCTCGGGCGATACGTTCACGTCGGGATCATTTCGCAATGCGTCCGGACAGCGCGGCTACAAGCTGTATGTGCCGCCCAACCCAGAGGGCGCGCCGCGTCCTCTGGTTGTCATGCTGCACGGCTGCACCCAGGACGCCGACGATTTCGCGGCGGGCACCGCCATGAACGACGCCGCCCGCGAACAGGGTTTTTACGTGCTGTATCCCGTGCAAGCGCGCGATGCCAATCCCCAGAAGTGCTGGAACTGGTTCAAGCACAACCACCAGCAGCAAGGGCGCGGGGAACCCGCCATCCTGGCGGGCATGACGCGCGAGGTCATGGCCACCCACAACATCGATCCGGCGCGCGTGTATGTCGCCGGACTGTCGGCGGGCGGGGCCATGGCCGCGATCCTGGCCGGCGCCTATCCCGACCTGTATGCGGCGGCCGGCGTGCATTCGGGGTTGGCTGCTGGCGTGGCGTCGGATCTTCCGTCGGCGCTGTCCGCCATGAAGGGCGTGGGCCTGAAGACGGCCGCGCCGGCCAATGCCGGCGTGCCGGTCATCGTCTTTCACGGCGACCGCGATGCCACCGTGCACCCCGGCAATGCCGACAACGTGATCGCGGCCAGCGTGGGGCCCGGCGCGCGCGTTGAAACCGTGCGCGTTCCTGGCGCCGCCAATAAGCGGCACAGCACCCGGCATCTGTACCGCGACGCCACGGGCGACATCGTCGCCGAACGTTGGGATGTTCACGGCGCCGGACATGCCTGGGCGGGTGGATCGGAGCAAGGGTCCTACACGGATCGGTCCGGTCCGGACGCCACGGCCGAGATGCTGCGATTCTTCTTCGTGCGCACCGCAAAGCCGTGACGTGCGATCCTGGCTGTCGGCGCTAAGCCGGCTGGCGAACCGCCACCGGCTTGCCGTAGAGCACCCGCGCGCACAACAGGCCGGCCACCGCAGCGGGCAGGGCGCCCATGACCAACGGGAACCCCAGGGCCGCTAGGGACCGGTCGCGCGCGCCGAACGTCAGCAGGAAGACGAAGGCATACGCCGCGCCGATCAGACCCATGCGCAGGATTGCCAGCCAGGACGGCGCGGCAGGCTTGAGCGCGCCTGCGGTCATCCCGCAAAGCAGCGCCGGTATGCCGCCGAAAAGATAGGCCCACGGCAGCCCATAGAGACCGAACAAGAGCAGCTCCGGATCCTGCGCACCGATGGATATGACGACGGCCATGACCAGCATGCCGACGGCCGGCCCCATAAATGCAAAGATTGCCGCGCCCGCCAGCATGTCGCGGGACATGGCGCGGCCCGAGTCCGCGGGCCGGCGCTGCATGCGGCGATAGACGGCCGCGGCCAGCGTGCATGCGAGAAGCAGGGCGCCAATAAGGTAGATCATCAGGTCAGTTCCGGATTGATTGGATAAAACGGCGGGGCGGGCAAGCGTCCTGCCAGCAAAGCGCCGTTGCGAGGCCCGCGGCCAGCAGGCGTGGCCTTAGGGCGCGTAGCGTGTGCGAGTTGCGCGAGTTGCCTGGGTTGCGCGGCGCACGCATCAAGGCATTTTCTTCTTGCCCAGCAAGGCCAACGTCAGGCTGCGGCCCGTGCGCATGAACGGATATAGCGCCTTGGACAGGCAGGCGTTGCTGAAGATGGTGGCGTTCAGGCGGTTGAACACATCGCTGCCGGTACTGAGTAACGCCAGCCGGTGGATCGCGTCGGCGCCCCAGTAATCGCGGCCATCCAGATGCAGGAGCATGCCCTGATTCAGGTCGTAGCCTTGCGCCCGATGGTGCGCGGCCAGCTCGGGATGGTCGCGCATGTTCAGCAGGGCGATGGGCCCGGCGGCCTTGCGTAGCCGCATCATCCGCACGTAGTTTGAGCAGAAGGGGCAATCGCCGTCGTAGAGGAGGTAGTTTTCGTCGGACTGCATGGTCGGGATCCGTCGGGTGTTCCGGGAACATACCTCATAAATCCAGCGGGATGGTTGCGGGGCACGCCTTCGGCTTGCGCTGTAGTCTGCCGCGCGCGGCGGCGCCCATTGGCGCCGGGCAGCCCGCGGCCGGATTCAAACATCTTCGGCTGGCGCTTGGGCAGCGTCCCACGCCAGCGCCATCGCATAGCGCCGCACGTCGTGCGGCCATTGCCCCAAATGCCGCGCGTAGGCGTCGCGATCGTTCGCGTAGAGCGCGCGCGTGGCTTCCTCGAAACCAGGCAGGTTGCCCGCGACACTGGTCATGAACCGGTACGCCGCCTCCTGGCGATGGCGTCGCGCGTCCTGCGCCTCGTTGTCGCGGCGGGCCTGCTCCACCAGTTTGCGCAGTGCCACCGAAGCGCCGCCTGGCTGGGCGGACAGCCAATCCCAATGACGCGGCAAGAGGGTCACCTCTCGCGGCACCACGCCCAGTTTCGGGCGGCCCCGGCCGCGCGGCGCCTCGTCGGGCGGCGTGTCTTGAACCACGGGGGCGGCAGTGTCCGTCCGGGCATACCGGTCAGCGATCTGCGCATCATCACCGCTTACGTCCAGATCGACCTGCTTGCCTGTCGAATCCTGGAACACCAGCACGGCGTCATTACGGCGCGCGGCCAGCGCCTGCTTGACCGCCAGCGCGACGTCGGCCAGCGAGCCCGCCGCCAACAGCCGATGGCCTTCGAAGGCGGTATGAGAGTCAGAAGGGTTTGGAATCATTTTTTTGTCCGGGTAAATTTATGGGTGGGATTATTACCCCGTCAAAATTCCCTGTCAATATGACCCGGGTAAAAATAAGTCACTCAGGTTGTCGTGTCGTTGCGGTGTCATAAATATCCACCTCGACCTATGGTTAACACCTAGTCAAATCAGACTGGCGGCGTATAATCTCGCTTTGCGCCCGGAGTTACCCATGCGTCTCGTACAAAAAGCGCTCACCTTCGACGATGTGTTGTTGGTGCCTGCGTATTCCGAGGTGTTGCCGCGCGACACCTCCCTGGCCACGCGCCTGACTCGCAACATCAGCCTGAATATTCCCCTCGTGTCCGCCGCCATGGACACCGTCACCGAATCGCGTTTGGCCATCGCCATGGCGCAAGAGGGTGGCATCGGGATCATCCACAAGAATCTCTCCGCCGACGCCCAAGCGCGTGAAGTGGCTCGCGTCAAGCGCCACGAATTCGGCATCGTGATCGATCCGGTCACCGTCACCCCCCAGATGAAAGTGCGCGACGCCATTGCGTTGCAGCGCCAGCATGGCATCTCGGGCCTGCCGGTCGTCGAAGGCCGCAAGCTGGTCGGCATCGTCACCAACCGCGATCTGCGTTTCGAAGAAAACCTGGATCAGCCCCTGCGCAACATCATGACGCCGCAGGAACGCCTGGTCACCATGAAGGAAGGCGCCACGCTCGAAGAAGCGCAGGCCCTGATGCACAAGCACCGTCTGGAACGCGTGCTGATCGTGAACGACGGCTTTGAACTGCGTGGCCTGGCCACCGTCAAGGACATCGTCAAGAACACCGAGCACCCGATGGCCAGCAAGGACGGCCAAGGCCAGCTGCGCGTTGGCGCGGCCGTGGGCGTGGGCGGCAACACCGAAGAACGCGTGGAAAAGCTGGTCGCCGCCGGCGTCGACGTCCTTATCGTCGACACCGCGCACGGCCACTCCAAGGGCGTGCTCGAAGGCGTGCGCTGGGTCAAGCAGAACTACCCCAAGGTTGAAGTCATCGGCGGCAACATCGCCACCGCAGCCGCCGCGCGCGCGCTGGTCGAATACGGCGCCGACGGCGTCAAGGTCGGCATCGGCCCTGGCTCCATCTGCACCACGCGTATCGTGGCCGGCGTTGGCGTGCCGCAAATCCATGCCATCTCGCAAGTCGCCAAGGCGCTGGAAGGCACGGGCGTTCCGCTCATCGCCGACGGCGGCATCCGCTACTCGGGCGACGTCGCCAAGGCGCTGGCCGCCGGCGCGTTCTCGTGCATGATGGGCGGCATGTTCGCCGGCACCGAAGAAGCCCCCGGCGAAGTCGTGCTGTTCCAAGGCCGGTCGTACAAGTCGTACCGCGGCATGGGCAGCCTGGGCGCCATGACGGAAGGCTCGGCCGACCGCTACTTCCAGGACCCGGCCAACAACGCCGACAAGCTGGTCCCCGAAGGCATCGAAGGCCGCGTCCCCTACAAGGGCAGCGTGCTCGCCATCATTTACCAACTGGTCGGCGGCATCCGCGCCTCCATGGGCTACTGCGGCGCCGCCACCATCGACGACATGCGCACCAAGGCCGAGTTCGTGGAGATCACCTCCGCGGGCGTTCGCGAGTCCCACGTGCACGACGTGCAGATCACCAAGGAAGCGCCCAACTACCGCGCCGACTGATCCGCACAGTCAACTACAATGTCATGCATCACGCACCGGCAGAACCGCAACGATCAGCGGGTCTGCCGGTGCGGTTTTATTTCCAACGGGTAGAGTCTCCATGCACCAGCGCATTCTTATCCTCGACTACGGTTCGCAAGTCACGCAGCTGATCGCCCGCCGCGTCCGCGAGGCCGGCGTCTATTCCGAAGTCCACCCTGGCGACGTCGACGACGCCTTCGTGCGCGAACAGATGGCGCAGGGTCTGAAGGGCATCATCCTGTCCGGCAGCCACGCTTCGGCCTACGAAGAGGGCTCCATGCGCGTCCCGCACGCCGTGTTTGAGCTGGGCGTGCCCGTGCTGGGCATCTGCTACGGCATGCAGTCCATGGCGCAGCAACTGGGTGGCGTGGTCAGCTTCTCCGACCACCGCGAATTCGGCTACGCCGAGGTCCGCGCCCATGGCCACACCAAGCTGCTGGAAGGCCTGGAAGACTTCAGCACGCCCGAAGGCCACGGCATGCTCAAGGTCTGGATGAGCCACGGCGACAAGGTCACCGAGCTGCCCCCGGGCTTCAAGCTGATGGCGTCCACGCCGTCCTGCCCGATCGCCGGCATGGCCGACGAAGACCGCCGCTTCTACGCCGTCCAATTCCACCCCGAAGTCACGCACACCGTTCAGGGCAAGGCCATGCTGGCCCGCTTCGTGAACGAGATCTGCGAGTGCTCGGGCGACTGGAACATGCCCGACTACGTGTCTGAGGCCGTCGCCCGCATCCGCGAGCAGGTCGGCACCGACGAAGTCATCCTCGGCCTGTCCGGCGGCGTGGACTCATCGGTTGCCGCCGCGCTGATCCACAAGGCCATCGGCGACCAGCTCACCTGCGTCTTCGTCGACCACGGCCTCTTGCGCCTGGACGAAGGCAAGCAGGTCATGCAGACCTTTGCCGAAAACATGGGCGTGAAGATCATTCACGTCGACGCCACCGCGCAATTCATGGGCAAGCTGGCCGGCGTTGCCGACCCCGAAGCCAAGCGCAAGATCATCGGCCGCGAATTCGTCGAAGTCTTCCAGGAACAAGCCGGAAAGCAAAAGAGCGCCAAGTGGCTGGCCCAGGGCACGATCTACCCCGACGTCATCGAATCCGCCGGCGCCAAGACGGGCAAGGCCACCTCCATCAAGTCGCACCACAACGTGGGCGGCCTGCCGGACACGCTGAACCTGCAACTGCTTGAACCCCTGCGCGAACTCTTCAAGGACGAAGTCCGCGAACTGGGCGTGGCACTGGGCCTGCCGCCGCAGATGGTTTACCGCCACCCGTTCCCCGGTCCGGGCCTGGGCGTGCGCATCCTGGGCGAAGTCAAGCATGAATACGCCGAACTGCTGCGCCGTGCTGACGCGATCTTCATCGAAGAACTGCGCAACACCAAGGACGAGGCCAGCGGCCTGACCTGGTACGAACTGACCTCGCAGGCATTTGCCGTGTTCCTGCCGGTGAAGTCGGTGGGCGTCATGGGCGATGGCCGCACGTACGAGTACGTGGTTGCGCTGCGTGCGGTGCAGACGTTCGACTTCATGACCGCTGATTGGGCACCGCTGCCGCATCCGCTGCTGGCTCGCGTTTCGTCGCGAATCATCAATGAAGTGCGCGGGATTAATCGGGTGGTGTACGACGTGTCGAGCAAGCCGCCGGCGACGATTGAGTGGGAGTGATCCTGCGTCCGTCGTAGACGGGCTTCAAAGTCCGTTGCAACGCCTTCAAGCCCGCGTAAAAGCGGGCTTGTCCTTTTTTTGGGTTGGCTTGAGCCCTCGGGGCCATGCGGGACGGAACACTGGGTGGGATGCTGCCGTAAGCAGGCAAAGACCGGGGCGTTCCGCGACAAGTTCGAGCGCGCCAAGATGCAGCTTGATCGACGATAAGGTCAGACAACGGCTTGGAATCCGTCGCGAACCTGAATTTCGGCCAACGAAGGAGAGAGTTTCGCGTCGATCAAAACACTATCTTTGGCGTGACCACCCCCAACGTAGCGCAAAGAAGGCTATGGTGATCACGGATGCTGTCACGCCTCCGGACAGCAGGCTCTTTTCCAGAGGCAGCGCTCGCGCATAAAAACAAACTAAGTACACCGAAACGAAGCACATCAGAAATATCGCAATTGCTATACGGCGTGCGTTTAATCGAGGGTATTTGGAGCATTTTCTTGCGGCTGCAGAAGCAACGAATATCAGAACGGTGTTCGTAGCAATAATGTACAGGTCGTCGTTGGGCATTTGGAGTATTTTTCCGCGCGTCATTAAGGCAGGGCCGATCCTGACCCTGCATGACATACAGCGCCCTGTAATGTCACGGGCACCTTGTCGACGCATCAGCGATGGGTCAGAGATTAGGGGTGTTCTCCGAAGTTTCTTGGCCTAAGAACGCCGTCCTTATAAATGCAGCGGATGGGGTCGCATCCGCCACCTATCCCGAATGCGGCATGAGGATATTGTGGGGAAACGGTGATGGGGCCACGGTCCATGACACCAATTGCTGCGCTTGTGCCCACACCGATGCCCCCCTGAATCACTGCCGTGCCTGCCGCGCCTAGCCCGAGCCCTGGAACCAGTCCCGCAGTTGCGCCTCCCGCGGCGGCAAGCAGGGCGCCTGACACCGTAGGGGTATTCCCCGAGGCCAATGATCCCCCTACGTACGCTGCGGCTCCTGCGGCGCCACTAATGACCGGCACTAACATTGGACCTACGGCGCCTCTGTAGGCTTCTTGCTCTTCGGCGCTCAAGACGTGCAAGTTGACTTGCTCGCTAGTAAAACTGTCAGACCAGTCAGGGTTGGTGTGCCCGGAGGCAAACGCTGAGGCGGATGTTAGGCATACCAAAGCGACGAATCCGTAACTGCGAAATGCAGGTTCATTCATTGAATTCTCCAAAGTGGGAACGGGGCAAGGCCCCGCTCATACAGCTTTCAATGCAAGCAGGGAAATTGGCTTTAACGTGTTTCATGGGCGCTTATTCAACACGTGCGGGGAATAACGACGTGTCGGACCGCGAAGAAGGATGGGTGACTCGGCTCGACGGAAATAGTCATGCTTCCTGTGGTTCGGATCCTCCCTATCGATAGAATCAACAGTTTTACGGACGATCAACGCTATGCCCTGGGCAGTTTCCGACGTATTACCTGGAATGCTCCACCTGCGCCGGAAGTCGTTGAGGGAGTAAGTTCTATTTCCCAAGGATGGATCAGCAACCGAAACGCTCGCGTATCCAAGCCTTCTCAGAACAACGAAGTGTCCTACTGTGGTCTTGGCTCGTCGCGGTTGCATAAAAAGGATGGCTGGTGCGGTCAGTTGCTGTAGCGTTGCCAGGTCCAGACGAACTGCGGCAGATTCATATCCCAAGGCGTTCAGAGCATTGACCATATCCGCCAAGGAGTACGGACGATGCACCGAAGGCAACAGTTTGAGCACCGTCATCTCATCCACGGGATCCAAGAAGTGGGAGGTCAGCAATGTTGCAATGGAAGCCGCTCCGCACGAGAAGTCGAATTGCTGTCGAACGACCCCCTCGTCGCGCATGCTCTTCCACGAGACGCGAAGGCGATTTCTTTCGCTTTCTGTGTCGGAAGCGAGGGTTGTAGGGGGAAAAAGCAAGAATGCGTGGATCAGGATCCAACAGGGTTTGAATGACCTGTTCATAAACGGGCAGTCCACGGTCAGTTCTTGTAAGTGAAGCTGATTTGCGCGGTGCTATTGGGCGCGAGTCCTGCCAAGCCCGTCCAATAATTGCCGTGAACCGTCAGCTTTTCGCTGAATGCGTAGCCCACTCCTAAGGAAAGTCTCGTCTGACTTCGATTGAGATCCAACTTGTTTCCATTAAAGCGATCTGCCAATTGGTGGGAAAACTCTAGTCCAGAAGAAAGCGTCGTACGGTCATTCGCCAAGAATGAGATGCCAGGCGAGAGCGAAAAGAGAGCTCCGCGCCTATAGCTGCCGTCTGCGAACTTGACATCCCGCGCGAGCGTTGCGGATCCGGCCAACGAAAAGACGACAGGGTCGTCCACCACGTAGCCGCCCATGCCCAGGGTGAAGGTATGAAAATTGATGTTTTTCGGACGGTATGGTCTGAGAGAAACTCGGTCGACGAGGCCGATCGTGGCGAACGCAAAAGCGCTGGATTGCGCACCTTGATAAAGCCGTGTGGCACCGTTTATCGATACCGAGTTGAATGACAACTCTTGCTCTGTAGTTGATGAGCCAGATTCGCTCGCATAGCTGCGAGTCTGGGTCCATGCCCCTGTAGCACGTACGCCAATCTCAGTGGAATCGGTAAGTCCATAGCGAACGCCCAGCATGGCAATGAATCGGTCAGCTTGCTGATGAACTTCATCAACACTGCTCAAAATAGGAATCATGTAGGTGGGGGTGATACTCAGGAATCCCCCTCGGTATCCCGCCGCAGACTTTGAGGAGCTGCTTATATAGGTCAGATTGCCGTCAAGCTGCATCTGACCTGCATCGGAAACGAATTCGTCGATGATCCACACCGGAGCCTTGACTTCCGCGTGCCCTTGAATCGGCGAAACCGTCAGAATTAGGGCACCAATTGTCAGCAAAGCGCTCTGCTTTTTCTCCATGCTTCCCCCCCGTTTTGAGCCGATGAATGAGAGGGAGATTAAGTGGTAATGAGAAGTGATTCGTATCAGAAAATTCTGATTTTGATCTGGCAATCCGGGGCAAAGCCCCTACGCTGACTTTTTTATTGGTGACCGACCATTGATATACTCCCCGGGGCTTAGTTGACCACCAGCCCACAGGAGATATCGGATGCGCTTAAAGGCCCTTGCACTTGGCTTGATGACTGTTTGCGGTACGTCGATGGCAGCACAGGACAGCACGCAAACCTTGCAACAGGCCTTGAAGCAAGTACCGCAGGTGGTGTTGAGTGCCCCTGAAGCGATACAGATATCCTTCCTTGATATGCAGGCGTGGCGCGGCCTTGAAAAAGATGGGCCCACCGCCGATGCGATGCGCCGGTTGTCTATCGCGCAGGCGATCACGGCGCTGCAATCCATGGGCTACGGTCTGGATAAATGGTCCGACAGCGCGCATATTCCTCTCAATGATTTGTCCTATTTCGCAGGCTTTGGCCAGTCGCCCAGCAATGTCACCTACTGGGGGCTGAGGGACAAACAATCGGCGGCAAAGTTTGCCGATCGTCTGAAGCAGGCAGACTTCAAGCCCGTGGACGGCGATGTGGCCGGATTGATGGCAAACGGCGAGCCCAATAAACCCGATCTGACCAAAGCCACCGGGCAGCAGCCTTGGCGGGGCACGATGGGTATGCCGACGTTTGTCTTGCCGCTTGATACGGCGTTGGTGCAGGCGGCGGCGCCCTCGGGCATGAAGGCGTTGTCTCAGCCCAAGCCTTCCGTTGCGGACAGCGAGATCGTGAAGGCTTCCATTGCCGGCCTGAAGGACTCCGTACCTTCGGATGGCGGGCGGATCGTGCAGGCGGCTGTCATCTCGCCGGTCTTTGGCTTGCAAGGGGTGGATCCGGCAAAGGTGTTGATGTCATCGCCGGCCGACTTGGAGGGTGCGAAGCAGAAGCTTCAAGCAGCTGCGGCATCCAGCAACGAAGGCATTCCGCCTTACTTTGGCGGCATCATTGCGGACGTGCAGGTCAAGGACGTGCCTGCGGTGGTGCTATCGCTGTCCTACTCGGATTGCGGCGTTGCGCAGCAGGCGGTCGATGGGGTTGCCGCGGCCTGGAAAAAAGCCATGGCGGCGACGGTGCAAGCCGATGTGAAGGGGCACACCGTTCAGGCGGGCAAGCTGTGCGCGGCCGTGGTCAGCCTGACGGCGCCGAAGGCGGAGAACGCGGGCAACCCGATTCTGAGCCAGATCATGAACCGGTACATGCAGCGCGACCCGTCGGTGCTGCAGATCGGTATGGCGCGCTAAGTCAACCAAGCCGGCTGATGCCGGCTTTTTTACATCCGCCGCTCAACCAGCGGCGCAAGTCCTTTCAACAGCGCGGCGCGCGTAAGCGATGAACGCGGCCGTTTCCCTTGCGTGCCGTTCCGCCAGATCGTCCGTGGCTCGTCCAAGGTAGATCGCGTGCGCCTTGCTGAGGATCGGCCGATGGGGTGGGTCGATCCTTTCCAGCAACCACGTCGCCGCGTCTGACTTTGATGCGATTTCCCCCGTCACAGCCGTGTACCAGATGCGCGCCAGCGCCAGGATGATGTTTCGCTCTTCGTCCGCCCAGTCCTCTGGATGGTTCCATTGGGCGACGGTGTCCAGCAGTGCGCGTGTCAGATCCTGGCGCGGTACGGCGTAAAGGATCTGATCGGCAGGCGGACCGACGACTGGGATGCTGTGGCCCAACACCTTTGTCAGAACGATGGCGAGGTCGTGGTCCTGCATGGGCGGCTCCACGATGCCCGCCAGCAAATCCTCGCGCAGCCATTCGCCAAACTGAAGCTCTCGCCGGGCCGGGTGACGCCAAGGTACGGCGTGCTGAAGCGTCATCACGGTGACTTCAAGCGCGCGCAAACTGGGCGACTGGCCCGGCGGTGCGGAGACCGTCAGTAGTTCCAGCGCCAAAGCATGGAGCGTTGCCGTGTCGGGAGGCTCAGTCACGGTGGCGAGCAGGTCGATATCGCTGTGAGGTTGCAACCCGCCGGCGACCGCAGAGCCAAACAGATGGATGGCGGCAAGGCGGGTTCCGAGATGGCGTTCGATGACGCGTCTGGCGTCATCAATCTGCGCTGCGATGGCGATGGGCGGGGCTTGGATCATGCAAGGATAATAGCCAAGCGTTTGCGCCTTGTGCTGTTGGATGGCCTCCGCGAGCGGTCCGAATCCATTTTGAGCAGTCCGACGGCCGCACCAAGCCAGTCCGTATCCATAACAGTCTTCATCGAAGCTTCATGACCAACTACCCCCAACTATTCAGTCTCCAAGGCAAAACCGCAGTCGTACTCGGCGCCGCTTCCGGCATCGGGCAAGCGTCGGCGCACGCATTGGGTGCGATGGGCGCCTATGTGATGTGCGCGGACCGCGACGAACTTGGCGTGCAAGCCACTGCGCAGCAGATCATCGACGGCGGCGGCGCGGCCGGCTGGATGCAGGCCGATGCGGCCAGCGGCGAGTTCATCGCGCAGTTGGCCGCCAGGGTTTTAACCGAGCAAAAAAAGATAGACATCGCTGTAGCCACACCAGCGCTGAACATCCGCAAGCTCATCGTCGATTACACGGAAGACGAGTTCGACCAGGTGGTGAACCTGAATCTTCGCGGCGCGTTTCACTTCATGCGCCACTTCGGACGGCCGATGATGAAGCAGGGCGCGGGCAGCATGATCCTGTGTTCGTCGATGCGTGCCGTGACGATCGAGCCCGGATTGGGCATTTACGCCGCCACCAAGGCGGGCATCGAGCAGATGGTCAAGGCGTTTGCGGCGGAGGTCGGCCCCTACGGCGTGCGCGTCAATGCGGTGATGCCCAGCATCATCGAGACCCGTCTGACCGAGCCGCTGAAGGAACGTCCCGACATCTACAACACATACGCCGGCCATACGGTGCTGAACCGCTGGGGTCAGCCCTCCGAGGTGGGCGCGGCGGTGGCGTTTCTGGCGTCGGATGCCGCGAGCTATATCTCGGGCAGCAGCCTGGCGGTGGATGCAGGGTGGACGGCAATTGACGGGCCGCCCACGGGGCTGACGCAGACGCGGCCATCTGAATAAGCGCGTTGGCGGTACGATGGTGAGCCTTGGATCTGCCCCGGAGAATGCTCACGTGATGACGTTTGAATCGCAGAAGGGAAAATACTTCGTCCTTAGCGCAAGCCACTGGAGCGATGGCATTGGCCCGGGCCTGGTAATCGCCAACGAGGAAAAGCTGATTCGGCCCGGCATGTACACGATGGAACCGCCCGACGGCGATCCTTCGCAATATTGCGAACGGCCGCACATCGTCCATGTGCCGGAAGAAGGCGGAGCGCTTCGGCAATTCGAGCAGTGGTGCGGCATCTGGATCGTCTCGGAGCCGTTGAAGCGAGTGTTCGAATCGGTTGATCCCGAGGCCTTTGTATTCAGCGCTTGCGACTATACGCAGGCCGACGGCTCGCCAGGACCGCAATATTATTTTTGCAGCGTGATTCGCACGCTCGATGCGCTGGATGTGGGAGCGTCGCGGGTCAAGAAAAAGTACGATCGTAATTTCCTGACCGGCGAAGACGAGCTGTATTACAGCGTCGTGGGCGGCGCTAATCTCGTATTTCGAGACGAGCGCGTCGGGAATGCACACATATTCCGCCAGACGCTGATGTCGATCGACCCGGTGGTCGACCGGGTGATGTATGACGCGCTGAATGCCGCGGATTTGGATGGCGTGCGGCTGCGGGACGCGGCGGATTTGTGATTGCAACTGCCGCCCGGCGAGTGCGCCGGGCGGCAGGCTGATCTTCACTTATCCCTAATCCCTGACCGCGACCCCTTAGCCCAGACGGCCCATGATGCTCAGCGCCACCGCTTCCGCAATCTTGATCCCGTCCACCCCCGCCGACAGAATTCCGCCCGCATAACCCGCACCTTCGCCCGCGGGAAACAATCCTTGCGTGTTGATGCTCTCCAGCGTCTCGTTATCGCGCTTGATGCGAATCGGCGACGACGTCCGCGTTTCCACGCCCGTCAGCACGGCATCGGGCATGTTGAAGCCTTTGATGGTCTTGTCGAACGCCGGCAATGCTTCGCGAATCGCAGTGATCGCGAAGTCGGGCAGGGCGGTGGCCAGATCGGTCAGGTGCACGCCCGGCGTGTACGACGGCTGCACCGCGCCAAATTCAGTCGACGCCTTGCCTTGCAGGAAATCGCCAACCAACTGCCCCGGCGCGCTGTAGTCGCGGCCGCCCAGCTCAAACGCCTGCGATTCCCACTTGCGCTGAAAGTCGACGCCGGCCAGCACGTGCTCGGGGTAGTCGACCTCAGGTGAAATCCCCACGACGATGCCGGCGTTGGCATTGCGTTCGTTGCGCGAATACTGGCTCATGCCGTTGGTGACGACGCGGTTCGGTTCGGACGTGGCCGCGACGACGGTGCCGCCGGGGCACATGCAGAAGCTGTACACGGAGCGGCCGTTGCTGGCGTGATGCACCAGTTTGTAGTCGGCGGCACCCAGGATGGGGTGGCCGGCGTTGGGGCCGAAGCGTGCGCGGTCGATGAGCGATTGCGGGTGTTCGATCCGAAAGCCGATGGAGAAGGGCTTGGCTTCCATGAAGACGCCCTGGTCCAGCAGCATCTGGAAGGTGTCGCGGGCACTGTGGCCGATGGCCAGGACGACGTGGTCGGCTTCGATGTGTTCGCCGTTTGCCAACGTGACGCCGGTGACCTTGCCGTTCTCGCGGTGCAGGGTTTCAACGCGGCTGGAGAAGCGGACTTCGCCGCCCAGCTTGGTGATGGTGTCGCGCATGACTTCGACCATGCCGACCAGGCGGAACGTACCGATGTGGGGTTTGCTGACGTAAAGGATTTCTTCAGGCGCGCCGGCCAGGACGAATTCCTTCAGCACCTTTTCGCCGTAGTGTTTGGGATCCTTGATCTGGCTGTAGAGCTTGCCGTCCGAGAACGTGCCCGCGCCGCCTTCGCCGAATTGAACGTTGGAATCGGGATTCAGGATGCGCTTGCGCCAGAGGCCCCAGGTGTCCTTGGTGCGTTCGCGCACGGCCTTGCCGCGTTCCAGGATGATGGGCTTGAAGCCCATTTGCGCCAGGACCAGGCCGGCAAAGAGGCCACAGGGCCCGGTGCCGATGACGATGGGGCGCTTGGCGAGCGTGGCGGGCGCCTGGGCGACGAATTTGTATTCGGTGTCCGGAGACGGCTTGACGTTGCGGTCGTCGTGAAAGCGCTCGAGGATTGCGGCTTCGTTGGCCACGTCCACATCCAGCGCATAGATGAGCAGGATGTTGTGCTTTTTGCGCGCGTCGTAGCTGCGCAGGAAGATGGTGAAGCCGTTCAGGTCGCTGGCCGGAATGCCCAGTTTCTTGAGGATTGCCGCGGGCAGTTCCTCGGGCGTGTGGTTCAACGGCAGCTTGATTTCAGACAGACGCAACATGCTTGGGGTCCAGACAAATGGGCGATCACAACGTCGCCAAACGCGGATTGTACTGGACGGCCGACGACGGTTTTTGTTCACCTTGCTGTCAGAAAGCAATGCTTTTCAGATGTTCTTACGTTGTCCTTAATGCAAAAGACTTTTCCACGTCAAGAAATTCCAACTGATACGGTCGAACGAGCGGATCAGAAGCGCATAATGCCGACACCTGCTCTTACGTCCCTTTTCAAAGAGCAGTCTTGATCTTGAGCAAGAAAAGAGCATGTTGTCACTAGCTCGGGCAGTTCGTGTTTCCAGGTTGCATGTTCGGTAGCGCGCTAGGACAACTTGGAATATTCACGGAGATGTCCATGACTGATGACGCACAACCGCGCCGGCGGTTTCTGCAGGCGATGGCCATTGTGCCAGCGTCGACGCTGGCGGTCGGCGGCCTGACCGTCGGCTGTACCAACGCCGCCGACGGCAATGCCGCAAAGGCGGCCAAGCCGTACGAGCCCACCTATTTCACCAAGGCCGAATGGGCCTTCATCGTGGCCGCGGTGGATCACCTGATTCCCGCCGACGAGTACGGCCCTGGCGCCATCGCGGCCGGCGTGCCGGAGTTCATCGATCGTCAGATGGAAACGCCCTTTGGCCACGGCAAGCTGTGGTACATGGACGGGCCGTTCCACACCGACCAGGTGCCTGAACTGGGCTACCAGCTCGACCAGAATCCCCGCCAGGTCTATCGCAACGGCATCGAGGCCTGTGATGCCTGGTGCGTGAAAACGCACGGCAAGGCATACGCCGAGCTGGACAAGGCCTTGCAGGAGCAGATCCTGAAGGATCTGCAGTCCGGCAAGATCGCGTTCGAATCCGTGCCGTCCAAGACGTTCTTCAGCTTCCTGCTTGCCAACACGAAGGAAGGCTTTCTCGCCGATCCGATCTATGGCGGCAACAAGGGCATGGTGGGCTGGAAGATGGTGGGCTTTCCCGGCGCGCGCGCCGACTTCATGGACTGGGCGGACCAGCCCAACGTCAAGTACCCCTATGGCCCCGTGTCGATCTCTGGGGAGAAGGGTTAAATCATGGCGATCAAGAAAGACAAAGTTGATGCGGTATTGGTCGGGTTCGGCTGGACGGGCGCCATTCTGGGCCAGGAGCTGACCGAAGCGGGCCTGCAGGTGCTGGCGCTGGAGCGCGGCGGCATGCAGGACACGCCCAAGGATGCCGAGTATCCCAAGGTGATCGACGAGCTGAAGTATTCGGTTCGCGGCTATCTGTTCCAGGACCTGTCCAAGGAAACCGTCACGATCCGCCACAACGTGGACGACGTGGCCGTGCCGTACCGCCAGAACGGTTCGTTCCTGTTGGGAACGGGCGTGGGCGGCGCGGGCTTTCACTGGAACGGCATGCACTACCGTGTGCTGCCCGAAGAACTGGAACTGCGCACGCGCTACGAAACGCGCTACGGCAAGAAGTTCATTCCGGAAGGCATGACCATCCAGGACTTCGGCGTGACCTACGACGAACTGGAGCCGTACTTCTCCAAGTTCGAATACGTCTGTGGCACGTCGGGCAAGGCCGGCAACCTGAACGGCAAGATCGTCGAAGGCGGCAACCCGCTGGAAGGCAAGCGCAGCAAGGAATTCCCGCTGCCGCCGCTGGCCACGACCCACGGGGCGTCGCTGTTCGAGAAGGCCGCGCGCGAAGTCGGCTTCAACCCGTATCCCACGCCGGCCGCCAACGCGTCGGGCCCGTACACCAACTCGTACGGCGTGCGTCTTGGCCCCTGTAATTTCTGCGGGTTCTGCGAGAACTACGGCTGCTACATGTATTCCAAGGCCTCGCCGCAGACGACGATTCTGCCGGTGCTGCTGAAGAAGCCCAATTTTGAGCTGCGCACGCAGGCGCAGGTCATCAAGGTCATTCTGGATTCGAGCGGCAAGAAGGCCGTCGGCGTGACGTACATCGACGCGAAGGGCCAGGAGATCGAGCAGCCTGCCGACCTGGTGATCCTGTCGGCCTACCAGATGCACAACGTGCGCCTGTTGCTGTTGTCGGGCATCGGCAAGCCGTATGACCCGAAGACCAACGAAGGCGTGGTGGGCAAGAACTACGCCTACCAGATGAACGGTGGGGTCAATGTGCTGTTGCCCAAGGGCACGCAGCTCAATCCTTTCGTCGGCACGGGCGCGGGTGGCGTGGGCATGGACGACCTGAACGGCGACCAGTTCGACCACGGGCCGCTGGGTTTCCTGGGCGGCGCCAGCATTCGCCATGTGCGCACGGGCGGGCGTCCCATCAAGCAGACGCCCACGCCGCCGGGCACCGCGACCTGGGGCACGGCCTGGAAGGCCGGCGTGCAGGATGCGTACCAGCGTTACATGACGATCGGCATTTCGGGTTCGGTGATGTCGTACCGCGACGCCTACCTGTCGTTGGATCCGACCTACAAGGATGCCTACGGCCAGCCGCTCTTGCGCATGACGTTCGATTGGCACGACAACGAGTTCGACATGCTGGGCTACATGGGCAAGCGCATGGAGACCGTGGCCAAGGCGATGAACCCCGAGAAGTATTTCGTGGGCGTGCGCAAGAAGGGTTCGCACTACGACACGCGCGTTTATCAGAGCACGCACAACACGGGCGGCGCCATCATGGGCAGCAACCCGAAGGAAAGCGTCGTCAACAAGTACCTGCAAAGCTGGGACGTGCCGAACGTGTTCGTGATGGGCGCCTGTGTGTTCCCGCAGAACATGGGCTACAACCCGACCGGTCTGGTCGGCGCGCTGGCCTACTGGGCGGCGCAGGCGATCCGCGAGCAGTATCTGAAGAACCCCGGCCCGCTGGTCCAGGCTTAAGGAGACGGAACAATGATCAAGCACACCATTGTTGCGGCCTTCTCGGCCCTCGTTGCCAGCGCCGCGTTCGCGGCCGACGGCACGCCAGCGTCCAGCGACGCGCAGATGATCAAGCAGGGCGAATACCTGTCGCGCGCCGGCGACTGTATCGCCTGCCACACGGCCAAGGGCGGCAAGCCTTTTGCCGGCGGCCTGGGCATCGATTCGCCGCTGGGCATGATCTATTCGACGAACATCACGCCGGACAAGGAAACGGGCATCGGCAATTATTCGTACGAGGACTTCGACCGGGCCGTGCGCCACGGCGTGGCCAAGGACGGACATTCGCTGTACCCGGCCATGCCGTACACCGCGTACGCCAACGTCACGCCCGAGGATGTGAAGGCCCTGTACGCCTACTTCATGCACGGCGTCGAGCCCGTGAAGCAGGAGAACAAGGACACCGACATCGTCTGGCCGATGTCCATGCGATGGCCGCTGACGGTGTGGCGCTGGATGTTCGCGCCTGACGTTGCGACGGCGCCTGTCACGGTGAACACGAGCGGCGCGGAAAAGCAGGCGCTGCTGCGCGGCCAGTACCTCGTCGAGGGCCTGGGCCATTGCAGCACCTGCCACACGCCGCGCGGCGTGGCCTTGCAGGAAAAGGCGCTGACCGACGCGGACGGCTCGGCCTTCCTGTCGGGCGGCGTGGTGGAAGGCTGGCTGGCCAAGAACCTGCGCGGCGACGCGACCGACGGCCTGGGCAGCTGGAGCAAGGAGGACATTGCGACCTTCCTGAAGTCCGGCCGCAACGGCCATTCGGCGGCGTTTGGCGGCATGGCCCAGGTGGTTGAGGACAGCACCCAGCATCTGACCGATGACGACCTGAACGCCATCGCGGTGTACCTGAAGAGCCTGCCGCCCGTGAACAAGGACGCGACCAAGCCGCTGGCCTATGACGAAACCGTGGCGCAAGCGCTGCGGTCCGGCAAGGACAAGAGCGACGGCGCGATGGCCTTCCTGAACAACTGCGCGGCCTGCCATCGCAGCACGGGCAAGGGCTATACCGAAACGTTCCCGCAGCTGGCATTGAGCTCGACGGTCAACTCGGCCGATCCGGCCTCGCTGATCCACATCGTGCTCAAGGGCGCGCAGATGCCGGGCACGGCCTCGGCGCCCACCGCGTACGCGATGCCGGGCTTCGACTGGCGCATGACCGACAAGGAAGTTGCCGATGTCGTGAGCTTCGTGCGGTCGAGCTGGGGCAACAAGGGCGCGGCGGTCAGCGCGTCCGACGTTGCCAAGGTCCGCAAGGAAATCGGCGCGGCGCCGCAACCGGTGCGCGCGCAGTGATGTGACGATGTCGTGATTGACTGTCCCGCCTTGTGATGGGCGGGACGGCAAACGGCGCCGGAGAGCACAGGCTTTCCGGCGCCGTTTTTCATGCGTGAGTAGATGAGCCGCCGACCTGCCGAGTTTTCCCTGCGCGAGAGGCGGTGCGGGCAGTTTGGGGCGGGCGGCGGGTTGCCGGGCGGCCCCGGGCCTGCGGTTCAGCGAAGACTGCCGGCCTGCTATGATTACTGGATAAATAAACAGTCCAGCCGGCCGCCGCCGATGTTGCCCCCGCACCGTTACTACTATCTCCACAATTTCCAGCGCGCGCTGGCGTGGGTCTCGGACCGCTACGCCGATCTGCTGGACGAGGACGATTGCCGCTTTCTGGCGGACTTCGCGGCGTTGCCTCAGGCGTCGCAGGCGTTGATGGTGCGCATGCTGATGCGGCGCGGACCATGGTTTCGCGCCAGCCGGCTGGTGTACGAAGAGATCCCGGCCGTCGAGGAAGCGGCCCGGCCGCTCGAAGCGCTGGGGTGGCTGGACCGGCGCGCGCCGATGGCGCTGGATGAACTGTTCGTGCTGTTGACCAAGCCCGAGCTCTGCCGGGTGTTCGCCTCGCACGCGGCAGCCAGGCCGGGCGTGCGCAAGGCCGACATGCTTGAAGCGCTGCGCGCCGATCTGACGCAAACCCGGCCATTCTGCGATTGGGCGCCGCAATCCGCCGAAGCCGTCTGGCGTGTGCTGGTGGCGGACCGTTGCGAACGCCTGCGCCTCATGTTCTTCGGCAATCTGCATCAGGATTGGTCGGAGTTCGTGCTGGCGGACCTGGGCGTGTTCCAGTACGAGACCGTGCCGTTCGATGCGGCGTCGCGGGCCTTTCAGACGCGGGCGGACGTGGATTGCTATCTGGCGCTGCACGCCTGCCGCCAGGCGCTGGACGAGGGGGCGGCGGTGGACGATCTGTTGCAGGCGGCGCAGGCGTGCATCAGCGGCAACGCATGGCTGGAAAAGCGCCGCGCCAAGGTGTTGCTGCGCATTGGTCAAGCCTGCGAACGCGCACAGGACTGGGAAGCCGCCCAGCGCGTGTACGCGGCCTGCGGCTATCCCGGCGCGCGGCATCGGCGCATCCGCGTGTACGAAAGGATGCAGCGCTTCGAAGACGCCATGACGCTGGCCCAGCAAGCCGCCAGCGCGCCCGAAAGCGAGGAAGAGAGCCAGCGCGTGGCACGCATGATGCCGCGGCTGCGGCGCGGGCTGGGGCAGGGCGCGGCGGCACGCGCCGCGGCACCGATCCTGCCGCGCACGGAGCTGGCGCTGGCCCGCCCGGCGCAACCGTCCGCGGTCGAATACGTGACGCGCGATCACCTGCATCACGACGACGCGCCGGTGCACTATGTCGAGAACGCGCTGATCAATTCGCTGTTCGGATTGCTGTGCTGGCCGGCCGTGTTCGCACCGCTGCCGGGCGCGTTCTTTCACCCGTTCCAACGCGGTCCTGCGGATCTGGAAGCCCCGGATTTTCATGCCCGGCGTCAGGCGCAGTTCGAGGCCTGCCTGGCCCTCCTTGACACGCCGGCTTACCGGGACGTGATTCTGCAGCGTTATGCGGACAAGGCGGGCCTGCAGTCGCCGTTCGTGTTTTGGGGCGCCTTGTCCGAAGCGTTGCTGGCGCAGGCGCTGGATTGCCTGCCGGCCGCGCACCTGAAGCTTTTCTTCACGCGGCTGCTGCGCGACGTCAAGGGCAACCGCACCGGTCTGCCCGATCTGGTGCGCTTCTGGCCCGCCGAGCGCCGCTATGAACTGATCGAGGTGAAGGGGCCGGGCGACAAGCTGCAGGACAACCAGATCCGCTGGCTGCAATATTGCGTCGCGCACGGCATGCCGGTGCGCGTGTGCCACGTGAGCTGGTTGCAGGAGGCCGCATGAGCTATGCGGTGGCGGTGCGGGCATTGTGCGAATTCACGGCGCGGGCGGGGGATCTGGACTTGCGTTTCACGCCCGCGCCCAGCGGCCTGGAAGGCATGGCTGGCCATGCGGCCGTGACAGGGCGCCGTGGGCCGGACTACGAAACCGAAGTGTCGCTGTCGGGCGTGTTCGGTGACCTGCTGGTGCGCGGGCGTGCTGATGGCTACGACCCTGCCGCCAACCAGCTCGAAGAGATCAAGACCTACCGCGGGCAGTTCGACAGCGTGCGCGAAAACCACCGCGTGGTGCATTGGGCGCAGGCAAAGGTGTACGGCCATCTGCTGTGCCAGGCGCGGGGCCTGGCCGACGTGCGGGTGGCGCTGGTGTACTACAACGTGGCGACCGAGGAAGAGACCGTACTGGTGGAGACCCACCAGGCGGCGGACCTTGCCGCGTTCTTCCAGCTGCAATGCGAGCGTTTCCTGGCATGGGCCAAGACCGAACTCGCGCACCGGCAGGCGCGTGACGCAGCGCTGGAGACGTTGGCGTTTCCGCATGGCGAGTTCCGCGCCGGGCAGCGCGATCTGGCGGTAGCCGTGTACCGCACGGCGCGCGATGGGCGCTGCCTGATGGCGCAGGCGCCCACGGGCATCGGCAAGACGCTGGGCACGATCTTTCCGCTGCTCAAGGCCAGTCCGGGCACGGGCTTGGACAAGGTGTTCTTCCTGGCGGCAAAGGGGTCGGGCCGGGGGCTGGCGGTCGAGGCGCTGGAAACCATCAATGCGCAGCCCGCCAAGCCTGGCTTGCGCATTCTGGATCTGCAAGCGCGCGATAAAAGCTGCGTACATCCGGATCTGGCTTGCCATGGCGATTCCTGCCCGCTGGCGCGCGGCTTCTACGACCGCCTGCCGCAGGCCCGCGCCGCGGCGCTTGAATACACGCGGCTGGACGCGCCCGCCGTGCGCGCCACCGCGCTTGCGCACGACGTGTGTCCCTACTACCTGTCGCAGGAGCTGATCCGCTGGAGCGACGTGGTGGTGGGCGACTACAACTACTACTACGACGCCACGGCCATGCTGCATGCGCTGACGCAGGCGCATCAATGGAAGGTGGCCGTGCTGGTCGACGAGGCCCATAACCTGGTGGATCGTGCGCGGCGCATGTACACCGGCGAACTCGACCAGAGCCGGTTGACCGCCGCGCGGTACGCGGCGCCCAAGGCACTGAAGAAATCGCTGGACGGGCTGCACCGGTCGTGGAACGCGCTGAACAAGAAGCAGGCCGAACGCTATCAGGCCTACGATGCCGCGCCGGCCGGCGTGCTGACGGCGGTGCAGAAGGCGGTGGCGGCCATCACCGAGTTCATCGGCCAGACGCCGCTGCCGCAGGACGATCCTTTACTTGGGTTCTATTTCGAGGCGTTGCATTTCATGCGGTTGGCCGAGCAATTCGGCTCGCACGCGCTATTCGATGTGACGCTTGGCGACGCCGGCGTCAGCAGCGCCAAGACCCCGCCTTCGACGCTGTGCGTGCGCAATGTGATTCCCGCGCCGTATCTGGCCGCCCGGCATGCCGCGGCCCACGCGACGGTGCTGTTCTCCGGCACGCTGAGTCCGCAGCAGTTTTACCGGGACACGCTGGGCTTGCCCAAGGACACCCCGTGGATCGATGTGGCCGCGCCGTTCAAGGCCAACCAGCTGGCGGTGCGCGTCGTGGGCAACGTGTCCACGCGCTTTCGCGATCGCGAACGTTCGCTGGCGCCCATCGCGGACCTGATCGCGCGCCAGTACGCCGAGCGGCCGGGCAATTACCTGGGCTTTCTGAGCAGCTTCGACTATCTGAAACGCGTGGCCGACCTGATGCGGGAGCGCCATCCGCAGGTGCCGATCTGGTTGCAGACGCCGGGCATGGACGAGCCGGGGCGGGCGGCCTTCCTGGCGCGGTTCACCGAAACGGGGCAGGGGGTGGGGTTTGCGGTGCTGGGCGGCGCGTTCTCGGAAGGCGTGGACCTGCCGGGCAAGCGGCTGATCGGCGCCTTCATTGCGACGCTGGGCCTGCCGCAGGTCAATCCGGTGAACGAGAACATGAAGCGCGCCATGGACATGCGCTATGGCGAGGAGAACGGGTACGACTACACATATCTGTACCCGGGCATGCAGAAGGTGGTGCAGGCGGCCGGCCGGGTCATCCGGACCGAACACGATGAGGGCACGGTGCACCTCATTGATGACCGCTATCGGCGCGCCAAGGTGCGCGGACTGTTGCCGGGGTGGTGGCGCGTGGACTGACCTTGCAAGGCGTCAGGCGGGGCGCAGTTCGGTCAGCGGCTGGTTGGGATCGCGCGATAGCTGGTAGCCGTACCACAGGCTGCGGGCCATGCGCCTGGCCATTTCCTGCGCGGCGTCGGCCAGGGCGCGATTGGGCAGGGCGTCGGTGGTTTCGCTAAAAAGGACCAGCCAGCGTTCGAAAAGTTCGGCCTTCAGGTTGGGCATGGCCGCGTGCTTGGGCATGGGCATGCCCGTGAAGCGCCGGGTGCCCAGAATCACGGCGGACCAGAAATCCGAGAGCGTGGACAGGTGTTCGTCCCAGTCGTGCACCATGCCATTGAAGATGGGGCCCAGGGCTTCGTCGGCGCGCGCCTTGCCGTAAAAGGTGTGGACCATGTCCTGGATTTCGGCTTCGGTGCAGAGGTCGTCGGGGGCGGTGGTGGTCAAGAGAGTCTCCGGGCGGGATGGCAGGAGGCGATGTTAGGACGGCGGGCGAATCGCGCGGTTTGACCTGGCGCAATTGTCGGCAGGGTTGCTTGAGCCAATCGCTAAGACCCGCCTGGCGGAAATTGCCGGGATGGGGCCGTGCGGGCAGGCACGTTGACGGCGTCCGCCGCGCCTGACAACCGGCGCTTTTCCCAGGCGCGGGGCCACCGATTTGCGTAGTATTGTCGCGATGCGCGCGGCCGGCCGCCGCGCTGCGCCCCATGACAACATGCGCGCCCGGCGAATCCGCGGCGCGCGCCCAGGAGACGAAAAGCCATGCCGACTTCCGCCCCGCTCAATGACATCGTGGCCATGCCCGCGCATTCGCTGTCGGACGCCATCCGTGGCCGCCGGGTGTCCTGCCGCGAAGTGATGCAGGCGTATCTGGCGCATATCGACCAGGTCAATCCCAAGCTGAACGCCATCGTCGCGCGCCGCGACAGCGACGAGCTGCTGCGCGAAGCCGATGCGCGCGATGCGCAGCTGGCCGCGGGGCAGTGGCAGGGGTGGCTGCATGGCATGCCGCAGGCGCCCAAGGACCTGACCGCCGTGCGCGGCATGGTCACGTCGATGGGCTCGCTGGTCTACAAGGACACGGTGACGCAGCATGACTCCATCCTGGTCGAGCGCATGCGCGCCGCCGGCGCGATCTTCATCGGCCGCAGCAATGTGCCGGAGTTCGGTCTGGGCTCGCACACCTACAACCGCGTGTATGGCGCCACCGGCAATCCCTACGACGCCACCAAGACGGCGGGCGGCAGCAGCGGCGGGGCGGCGGCGGCACTGGCCGCGCGCATGCTGCCTGTGGCGGACGGCAGCGACTTTGGCGGTTCGCTGCGCAACCCGGCGGCCTTTTGCAACGTGTACGGCATGCGCCCCTCGGCCGGCCGCGTGCCGTCCGGCCCGTCGCCCGAAGTCTTTCTCAAGCAACTTTCCTACGAAGGCCCCATGGGCCGCACGCCGCGCGACGTGGCCCTGCTGCTGTCGGTGATCGCCGGCCACGACAAGCGCGCGCCGCTGTCGCTGACGGACGATCCGGCTCTGTACGCGCAGCCGCTGGACGTGGACCTTGCCGGCAAGCGGGTCGGCTGGCTGGGCGATTGGGACGGCTACCTGGCGATGGAGCCGGGCATCCTGGACCTGTGCGAGCAGGCGCTGAAGGATCTGGAGACGGCCGGCTGCCAGGTCGACGCCTACCGGGTGCCGTTCGCGGGCGACCGCCTGTGGCGCATCTGGCTGGCGCACCGTCACCTGATGGTGGGCGGGCAGTTCCACGACCTGGTCCACAATCCCGACACGAGAAAGCTGGTCAAGCCCGCGCTGATCTGGGAGGTCGAGGGGCTGGAAGGCATGACGGCCCGGCAGGTCTATCAGGCCACGGAAGAACGCAGCGCGTGGTATCAGGCTGTGCTGCGCATGTTTGAGGACGTGGACTTTTTGGCGGTGCCGTCCGCGCAAGTCTTTCCGTTCGACGTCAACCTGGATTGGCCCAAGGAGATCGCGGGGCGGCCCATGGACACGTATCACCGCTGGATGGAAACCGTCACGCCCTGGACGCTGGCCGGTTGCCCGGTCATCAGCGTGCCGGTGGGTTTCAATGCCGATGGGCTGCCGATGGGCATGCAGCTGATCGGTCCGCCCCGGGGCGACCTGGCCGTGCTGCAACTGGCGCACGCCTATGAAAAGGCCCGCGACTGGGTCCAGGACCGGCCGCCGGTCGCGCTGTGGCGCGCGGCCGGCTCACTGCAGATGTAACTGTTCGGACACGCGCGCGATTGATTTTATGTAAGAGACCTTTGCTTTTTTCCTACAAGGCCGCCATGTTTCGCGTTTTCCCGCGTTTTTCATGGCTGCGGCGCGGCACCTTTGTAATAATTGTCGAAATTTCCCATATTCCCGTAAAAAGCGCCGGGTGCGGCTTAGCCGGCGCGGGAATAACCCAGGGGCGTCCCGGCAGGGCGTCGACGAGTCGATTTAGGACAAAGGTCTCCCGGTATGAAGAATGTGACGCTCCGCCAAAGAATTCTGGTCAGTTTCCTGGCCATTCTGGCCATCATGACGCTGATGGTGGTGGTGGACTACCGGCGGCTTCTGCATGTCGAAGCAGAAGCGCAGATGATCAACACCGACGCGGTGCCCGGCATCTACTACAGCACGTCGATCCGGGCGTCATGGTTCGGCGGCTTCGTCGTGGTGCAGGACGCGTTCAACGCGCCCACCGAGGCCGACCGCCGTGTCGCGCTGGAAGCCCTGCCGCGTAACGACCAGCAGCTTGACGAGCACATCGAGTTCTACCGGCGCACGATTTCCCGGCAGGACGATCAGCAGATGTTCGACGCGTTCCAGAAGGAACTGCAGGAGTACAAGCGCATCCGCGCCGATATTCTTTCGCCGGCCATGCTGGCCGAACCGGCCCGCGCACAGGCTCGCATCGTGACCGAGCTGCGCCCCTCGTTCTACCGGGGGCGCGACATCCTGGCAAGGATGGTGAGCGAAAACAAGAAGCAGGCGGACGATGCCGCGGTCAGCATCCAGCAATCGGTGGAAGCGGCCGAGACAGGAATGATTGTGTCTCTGCTGATGGCCATTGCCGCGTCGATCGTGTGCGGCTACCTGCTCATGCGCGCCATCGCCAACCCCATGCGCGACATCGTCAAGACGCTGGAAGCCACCGGCAGCGGCGACCTGACCCGGCGCCTGAAGCTGGCGCGCAAGGACGAGTTCAACGCCATCGAAACGGGTTTCAACGGCATGGTCGACGAACTGACCGGCCTGGTGGGCAGGACGCAACGGTCGGCCGTGCAGGTGGCCACGTCGGTGACGGAAATTGCCGCGACGTCCAAGCAGCAGCAGGCCACCGCGTCGGAAGTGGCCGCCACCACGACGGAAATCGGCGCCACCTCGCGTGAGATCTCCGCGACGTCGCGCGAACTGGTGCGCACCATGACCGAAGTCTCCAGCGCGGCCGAGCAGACCGCCACGCTGGCGGGCAGCGGCCAGGTGGGTCTGGCGCGCATGGAAGACACGATGCGCAACGTTGTCGGGGCAGCGGGCTCGGTCAACGCCAAGCTGGCGGTGCTGAATGAAAAGGCCGGCAACATCACGCAGGTGGTGACCACGATCACCAAGGTTGCGGACCAGACCAATCTGTTGTCACTGAACGCGGCGATCGAGGCCGAGAAGGCCGGCGAGTACGGCCGCGGGTTTGTCGTGGTGGCCACCGAGATCCGCCGCCTTGCGGACCAGACGGCCGTGGCCACCTACGACATCGAGCAGATGGTGCGCGAGATCCAGTCGTCGGTGTCGGCCGGCGTGATGGGCATGGACAAGTTCTCCGAGGAAGTGCGCCGCGGCATGGCCGACATGCAGCAGGTGGGCGACCAGCTGTCGCAGATCATCCAGCAGGTGCAGACGCTGGCGCCGCGCGTGCAGATGGTCAACGAAGGCATGCAGGCCCAGGCCACCGGCGCCGAACAGATCAACCAGGCCTTGCAGCAGCTCAGCGACGCGGCCCAGCAGACAGTTGAATCGCTGCGGCAGTCCAGCCTTGCCATCGAAGAACTGACGCTGGTGGCCAATGACCTGCGCAGTGGCGTGTCGCGCTTCAAGGTGTGATTGCGTCCATGACTGCTTCCTCCGTCCGCCCACGTGCCGCCGCGGGCCATGCCGGCCCGGCGCGCCGGCTGTATCTGCTTTTCCGGATCGGCGCGGACCGCTATGCGCTGGACGCCGCGGACATCGCCGAAGTGCTGGGGCTGCGCGTCTTCAAGCAGGTGCCGGGCGCGCCGCATTGGGTCGCGGGCATGATGGAGCGCCGCGGCACGGCGGTGCCTGTCATCGACATGAGCGCGCTGGCCGGTGCAGGGGCGTGCGCCGCGGTGACCAGCACGCGGCTTGCGCTGGTGCGCTACCGCGCTGGTCCGGCCAGCGCCGAGCGCCTGCTTGGCCTGATCCTGGAGCAGGCCACCGAAACCGTCCACTACGACCCGGCGGCGTTTCAGCCGCATGCGCTGGACAATGCCGAGGCGCGCTATCTGGGTCCCGTTCTGTCCGACGCGCACGGCATGGTGCAAGCCGTCAGCGTGGATGACCTGTTGCCCGATTTCGTGCGGGCAATGTTGTTTCCGGCTGGTGGCGAGGCTGCGATGACTGAGGCGCAGCCATGAGCCTGATCGAGGAATTCAGCGGGCTGCTCAAGCGCCGCATGGGACTGGACAGCGGGTCCATCGGTCAGGCGGCCGTCGAGCGCGCCGTGCGGCACCGCATGCACGCGGCCGGCGTGGACGACGAGCAGGACTACCTGATGCGCGTGCAGGCCTGGCCCGACGAGATGCAGCAGCTGATTGAAGCCGTGATCGTGCCGGAGACCTGGTTCTTCCGATATCCGGAATCCCAGGTCGCCATGGCGACGCTGGCGCGCGAGCGCCTGTTTGCGCCGGGCTGCGAAAACCGCGTGCTTCGTGTGTTGAGCGTGCCGTGTTCCAGCGGTGAAGAGCCGTATTCCATTGCGATGGCGCTGCTGGATGCGGGCGTGCCGGCGCATCGGTTTCAGGTGGATGCGGTGGACATCAGCGTGCGCATGGTCGAATTTGCGCAGCGCGCCGTGTACGGCCGCAATTCGTTTCGCGGGGGCGATCTGGCGTTCCGCGACCGCCATTTTTCCGAAGTGCCGGAAGGCCATCAACTGGCGGCGCGGGTGCGCGGGCAGGTCCGGTTTCAGCCCGGCAACCTGTTCGATCCAAACTTGCTGGCAGGCGCCGCGCCGTATGACTTCGTGTTCTGCCGCAACCTGCTGATCTACTTCGACATGGCCACGCAGGAACGCGCCGTGCAAGTGCTCCGCCGGTTTGCGCGCGAGGACGGCTTGCTGTTCGTGGGACCCGCCGAAACCAGTCTTCTGACGGGCCGCCGCCTGCCGGCGGTGCCGCTGCCGCGGTCCTTTGCATTTCGCGCCACGCCCGCGCCGGCGCCGGTCGAGTCGCCGACGCCCGCGCGTGCGCCGCTGGCCGGCCAGCGGCCCCTTGTGCATGCCTGGACGCCGCCGCGCCGTCCGGTGGCGCAGGCGCCCGCGCCCCGGCTGCCCGTGCCGCATGCCGCGATCGCCGACGTGCCGTCCGCGCAAGGCGCGGGGCAGGCGGCCCAGGCGTCGCTGCGCGAGATCGCCGCGCTGGCCGACCTGGGCAGGGTGCGCGACGCGATGGCGCAGTGCCAGGCGCATCTGGACATTCATGGCGCCAGCGCCGAGGCCCTGCATCTGCAGGGCTTGCTGCTGGATGCGCAAGGCCAGTCGCGGCAGGCGCAGGCCGCATACCGCAAGGCGCTCTACCTGGATCCGAACCACCGCGAGGCGTTGCTGCATCTGGCCGCGCTGGTGGCGTCGGACGGGGATCAAGAAGGCGCCCGCCGCCTGCAGGCGCGCGCGGCGCGCGGGGAGGCGCGACGTGACTGACGCAATGGCATCGCTTTCTGGCGTGGACGACTGCTGGAACCGCATCGGCATCCGCGGGGACAAAAGCTGCGCGCAACTGGCCGAACACGTGCATTGCCGCAACTGTCCGGTGTATGCCGCGGCAGCCAAGCGCATCCTTGACCGTCTGCCGCCCGCCATGCAGGAAGACGAGGAAGCCGCGCCGCCGCAGCACGCGGCCAACCTGTCGTCGCTCCTGGTGTTCAGGATGCATCGTGAGTGGATAGGCCTGCCGACGCGATCGCTGGACGAGGTTGCCGGCACGCGAGGCATCATCAGCCTGCCGCACCGGCGTGATCCCGCCGTGCTTGGCATGACCAACGTGCGCGGCACGCTGACCGTCTGCGTATCGCTGACGCGCCTGTTGGGGCTGGACGCCGCGGCGCCGCATGCGCGCGAGCGGCCCGCCACCGCGCGCATGCTGATAGTCGGCGGCGCGGGCCGCGCCGTGGTGCTGCCGGTGGACGAAGTGGAGGGCATGCACGAAGTGGACCTGGACGCGCTTGAGCCGCTGCCCTCGACGGTGCAGGGCGCCAGCCTGAAGTACTCGCGCGGCGTGGCGCGCTGCGGCGGCCGCGCGGTGGGCGTGCTGGATGAAACCCTGCTGATGCAGGCATTGGAACGGAGCCTCGCGTGAATCCCGATCAGATGCGCGATGCGTCGCTGCTTGAACTGTTCCAGATCGAGACCCGCACCCAGGTGCAGGTGCTCAACGACGGGCTGCTCGCCCTGGAGAAAAATCCCACGTCCGCGCCGCAGCTCGAGGCCTGCATGCGTGCCGCCCACTCGCTCAAGGGCGCCGCGCGCATCGTGGACCTGCATCCGGCCGTGCGTATCGCGCACGCCATGGAAGACTGCCTTGTGGCCGCCCAGGAGGGCCGTCTGCGTCTGCAAGCCGCCGACATCGACGCCTTGCTGCTGGGCACGGACTTGCTGCAGCGTGTGGCCACGCCTGGCGTGGAGCTCGATGCCGAGATCGGCGACCTGGTGGCGCGGCTGAGCAGCGCGCCCAATCTGCCCGCCACGTCGTCGGCGGCGGTGGCGCGTCCTTCCCGGCCGAGCGGCCATCTGCCGCCGATACGCCTGACGGAAGATGCGCCCGTCCCGGCAGCCCCGGCGCCCGCAGACAAGCCCCAAGTGGTGGACGCGGCCGCCGCGGTGCCGCCCGCGCGCCGCAGTTCGGACCGCAGCGCGGGCGAGGGCGAGCGGGTGCTGCGAGTCACGGCCGATACGTTGAACAAGCTGCTGGGCCTGTCCAGCGAAACGCTGGTCGAGTCGCAATGGGTAGGGCCCTTCAGCGCCGCCATGCTGCGGCTGCGGCGGCTGCAGGCGGGCGCGGCGCACGCGCTGGACGGGGTGCGCGCCGTGCTGGCCGAACAGCAGCTCGATGCGCGCGGCCAGGCGGCACTGGACGATGCCCACCGCATCCTCGAACAATGCCAGCGGGAACTGACGCTGCGCGCCAGTGAAGTCGACGAATTCGGCTGGCGCATGAACCACCTGACGCGGCGGCTATACGACACCGCGCTCGCGTGCCGCATGCGGCCCTTTGGCGACGGCGTGGGCGGCATGGCGCGGATGGTGCGCGACCTGGGCCGCTCACTGGGAAAGCAGGTCCGCCTGGAGATCGAGGGCGAAGACACGCAGGTGGACCGGGACATCCTGGAAAAACTGGATGCGCCGCTCATGCACCTGTTGCGCAACGCCGTGGACCACGGCATCGAGTCGCCCGCGCAGCGCGAACTGACGGGCAAACCGGCCGAGGGCTTGATCACGCTGTCGGCACGCCATTCGGCGGGCATGCTGCTGGTCGAACTGGCCGACGACGGCTCCGGCATATCGCTGGATCACCTGCGCGAGGAAGTGGTCGAACGCAAGCTGACCAATGCGGAAACCGCGGCACGCCTGAGCGAAGCCGAACTGCTGGAATTCCTGTTCCTCTCGGGCTTCAGCACGCGCGACGAAGTGACTGAAATCTCCGGGCGCGGCGTTGGGCTGGACGTGGTGCAGACGATGGTGCGCCAGTTGCGCGGCGCCGTGCGGGTCCACCAGCAGCAGGGGCGGGGCACGCGTTTCGTGCTGGAGATGCCGCTGTCGCTGTCGGTGGTGCGCAGCCTGCTGGTCCAGGTGCAGGACGAGATCTACGCGTTTCCGCTTGCCTACGTCAGCCACGCGTTGCAGGTGGACGCCACCGACATCGAGCAGCTGGAAGGCCAACAGCACTTCCGTTTCCAGGGACGGCAGATCGGCCTGGTGTCGGCGCGGCAGATCCTGCGCGCCGGCGAGGCCGCCCCGGCCGCCGATACCTTGTCCGTGGTGGTGGTGGGCGATCATGACCGCCTCTACGGCATCGCCGTCGACCGGTACGTGGGCGAGCGCACGCTGGTCGTGCAGCCGCTGGACCCCCGGCTGGGCAAGGTGCAGGACGTCATGGCCGGCTCGCTGATGGACGACGGCACGCCGCTCCTGATTCTGGACGTCGAGGACATGCTGGTGTCCGTTCAGAAGCTTATCGAGGGCGGGCGCCTGTCGCGGGTGGACAGCGGGGCGGGCGCGGCGGCCGCGCGCCGCCGCAAGCGCGTGCTGGTGGTGGACGATTCATTGACGGTTCGCGAGCTTGAGCGCAAGCTGCTGCTGAACCGCGGGTTCGATGTGGCGGTCGCCGTGGACGGCATGGACGGCTGGAACATGTTGCGCAACGAGGACTTCGACCTGATCGTGACCGATGTCGACATGCCGCGGATGGACGGCATCGAACTGGTGACGCGCATCAAGGCCGACCCCAGGCTGCAGGCGCTGCCCGTCATGGTGGTGTCGTACAAGGACCGGGAAGAGGACCGGCAGCGCGGGCTGGACGCCGGCGCCGACTATTATCTGGCCAAGGGCAGCTTTCACGATGATGCGCTGCTCGACGCCGTGGAAGACCTCATCGGGAAGGCTCGGACGTGAGAATCGGGATCGTCAACGATATGCCGCTTGCCGTCGAAGTCCTGCGGCGCGTCATCGCGCTGGAACCCGGGCTGGAGATTGCCTGGACGGCGTCAGACGGCCTGGAGGCCGTGCAGCAATGCGCGCGCGACCGTCCCGATGTCGTGCTGATGGACCTCATCATGCCCGTCATGGACGGCGTCGAGGCCACGCGCCGCATCATGGCGGAAACGCCCTGCGCCATCGTGGTGGTGACCTCCGACGTGGCGGGCCATACCTCGCGCGTCTTCGATGCCATGGGGCACGGCGCACTGGATGCCGTGGACACGCCGATGGTGGGTGCGACGGACATGCGCACGGCCGCGGCGCCGCTGTTGCGCAAGATCCGCAACATCGGGTGGCTGATCGGCCGCTACGGCAACCGGCCGGCGCTCAGCCCGGTCAGCAAGCCCGCCGCGTCCGCCGGCGCGCGGCGCCTGCTTGCCATCGGCGCTTCGGCCGGCGGCCCGGCGACGCTGGCGCAGCTGCTGCGCGATCTTCCCCTGGATTTTCCAGCCGGTATCGTGCTGGTGCAGCATGTGGACGCCTCGTTCGCGGCCGGCATGGCCGACTGGCTCAATGACCAGGTGCCGCTGCCGGTCAGGCTGGCGCGCGAAGGCGAGTCGCCGCTGCCCGGCCAGGTGCTGCTCGCGGGCACGGATGATCATCTGGCGCTCTGCGAGGATGGTACCCTGCGGTACACCGACTGCCCCCGCGAAAGCCTGTATCGGCCTTCCATCGATGTTTTCTTCCATAGCGTGGCGCAGCACTGGCGCGGCATTGCGGTCGGCGTGCTGCTGACCGGCATGGGCCAGGACGGGGCGCGCGGCCTGAAGGCGCTGCGCGAACGCGGATGCCTCACCATCGCGCAGGACCAAGCCACCAGCGCGGTCTATGGCATGCCGAAAGCGGCTGCCGCCATGAAGGCCGCGGTCGAGATTCGGCCGCTCGATCAAATTGCGTCTCGCGTCATCCGGGCGTTTGCCTGAGGCGCGGCACAACGTAGGACATCAAGGACCCACTATGCTGCCATCCCCTGAAGACACGGTTTCCGCGGATCTCAATTCGCACGGGGCGATGGTGTTGCTCGTCGATGACCAGGTCATGGTGGGAGAAGCCATCCGGCGCGCGCTGGTGCCCGAAGCCAACATCGATTTCCACTATTGCTCGGATCCCTACAAGGCGCTGAGCGTGGCGATCCAGACGCGGCCCACGGTCATCCTGCAGGATCTGGTGCTGCCCGGCGTGGACGGCCTGTCCCTGGTGCGCGAATACCGCGGCCATCCCGTGACGCGCGACATCCCGATCATCGTCCTGTCCACCAAGGAAGATCCCGCCATCAAGAGTGCAGCCTTCGCGGCGGGGGCCAACGACTACCTGGTGAAATTGCCGGATTCGATCGAGCTGATTGCGCGCATCCGCTACCACTCGCGTTCCTATATGGCGCTGGTGCAGCGCGACGAAGCCTATCAGGCATTGCGCCAGAGCCAGCAGCAACTCTTGGAAAGCAACATGGAACTGCGCCGGCTCACCAATTCGGACGGCCTGACCGGGCTGGGCAACCGGCGCTATTTCGATGAGTACCTGAATGCCGAGTGGCAGCGCGCGGGCCGGGACAGCCGAGAGATCAGCATGCTGATGATCGACGTGGATCACTTCAAGTCCTACAACGACACCTACGGCCACATTGCGGGCGACGAAGCCCTCAAGCGCGTCGCCAACACCATCTTCGCCAGTTGCGACCGGTCCACCGACCTGGCGGCGCGTTTTGGCGGCGAGGAATTTGCGCTGGTGCTGCCGGGAACGCCCGGCGGCAGCGCGCGCCTGGCCGCCGAAAAGCTGCGCCGCGCAGTGGAAGCCATGCAGATTCCCCAACGCGACGCGGGCTTCGGGCCGTGGCTGACGGTGAGCATCGGTCTGGCGACCGCCGTGCCGCTGGACGGGCAACCGTGCACGGAGCTGATCCAGGCGGCCGACCGGGGCCTGTATGAAGCAAAGCGGCAGGGCCGCAACCGGGTGGTGCCGGGACAGATCTAAGGCGTCTGGCCGCCGGCCTGCGCGAGCCTACCCGCCCGTCTTCCTGTCCTTCCGGTGCGAGCGGAACAGAAGATGCGTTGACGCCAGGTGAAAGCGCACCGCGATCTGCGCGCATTCGGGGTCGCGCGCGCGGATCGCGGCGATGATCTGGCGGTGGTGTTCCACGCTGCGCAGCATGTCTTCGCGGCCGTAGAAATAGAACGAGCCGATGATGATCGGCATGTCCAGCAGGTTCTCGACCAGGGAGCGCACGCGCGCGGACTGCGCGGCCTCGAGCAGGGCGTGGTGGAACAGGTTGTTGTTGTGCTGGACCTGGGCGACGTGGTCGGGCGCGCCGGAATTGACCGCGTCGAGCATGCACTGGTTGATGCGTTCCAGCTCGTCGATCTGTTCGGGCGTGGCGCGTTCGGCGGCGGTCTTGGCGGCGTAGGGTTCGAGCAGCATGCGCAGCTCGAAGGCTTCGTCGATGTCGCGGTCCTGCCAGCCCAGCACGACCGCGCCGCGCCGGCCTTCGCGGGTGACCAGGCCGTCCGCAATCAGGCGTTCGATCGCGTTGCGCACGGGCGTGCGGCTGACCGAGAGCTGGGTGGCGATGTGTTCCTCGCGCAGCGGTTCGCCGGGCAGGAACGATCCGGCCATCAGGCGGCGGCGCAATTCGCCGTAGACGTAATCACTGGCGCTCGACATGAGGAGGCTGGCTCTTCCCGGTTTTCAAAGTTGCGACTATACCAACGGCGGACGCTACCCCTTCACCCCATGCTCGGCCAGACGCGCCAGAAAGCGCGGCCAGACCTCAGGGTTGACGAGGCGCGCGGGCTTGCGTCCGGCCAGCATGTCGATGATCTGCGTGGCCGAGCCCTGCGCCACCTTGCGGCGGCCTTCGTGCGTGACGCCGCCCGTGTGAAAGGCGGCGGCCACGTCGCGGCGGTGCAGCAGGCCGCTGCGTGGCGGCGGCGGCTCCACCTGCCAGACGTCCAGGCCCGCGCCGGCAAGATGGCCGGACTCAAGCGCGGCAAGCAGCGCGTCCTCGTCATGAATGCCGCCGCGCGCGGTGGAGACGAAGAGCGCGCCGCGCTTCATTCGGCGCAGCGCCGCCGCGCCGAACATCCCGCGCGTGACGGCGTTCAGCGGGCAGTGCAGGCTGACGATATCGGCCTGTTCCAGCAGCGCATCAAAGTTGACGGGCGCGGCGCCCCGTTCGGCGATCTGCGCGTCGGCCAGCAGCGGATCGTAGGCAATGACCTTCAAGCCGAAGCCGGCCGCGATACGGGCGACGCGGCGCCCGATCTCGCCGATGCCGACAATGCCGATCACGCGGCCTTCGATCTCGCGGCCCATCAGTGCCTCGCGGCTCACCGCGGTGCCCGCCCTGAGCGCGGCTTCCGATTCGCCCAGCCGCTTGACCAGCGACAACAGCAGGGCGAAGGTCATCTCGGCCACTGACGCGGCGTTGGCGCCGGCCTGGTTCACCACCGCCACGCCCGCGCGGGTGCAGGCGGCCACGTCGACCGTGTCGTAACCGGCGCCGCCGGACGAGACACACAGCAACTGAGGGCACTGGGCCAAGAGGTCGGCGGACACCTGCCACCGCGCGGGGACTTCGTCCTTGGCCGCGCTGACGTGGTAGGCATGGGCGCCGGCCAAGCCGGCCGCGGTCACCGCGTCGCCTTGCGCCGGCAGCACGCGCAGGTCCAGCGTGGCGTCCCGCGCGATCGCCTCGTCAAACGCGGGATCGATCCACAGATCCAGGCGCACGACGCGCAGATCGGGCCTGCTGACTGCCGCATCGCGCATGGCTAGACTCCCGTGCAACCCAGCGAGCGCAGGCGGGCGTCGATCCACGACGTGTCCAGCGTGCCGGCGGCGATATCGGCCAGCATCTTGGTTTCCACGTCGTGCTTTGCCGCTGCCGCCTGATAGATGGCTTCGGCCTGTTCGTACGGCACCGCGAGCAGTCCGTCGTCGTCACCCAGGATCAGGTCGCCCGGCGCGATGGTCATGCCGTCCAGCGCGACGACGCAGTTGATCTCGCCCGGTCCGTCCTTGTACGGCCCGCGGTGGGTGACGCCCGCCGCATAGACGGGGAAGGCGCTGCGGCGGATGGTGCCGCAGTCGCGGATGGCGCCGTTGATGATGATGCCCGCGATGCCGCGCGACTCGGCATAGGTGGTCATGATCTCGCCGATGATCGCGTTGGTCAGGTCGCCGCCGGCATCGACCACGATGACGTCGCCCGGCTGCGCGAGGCTGAGCGCCTTGTGCACCAGCAGGTTGTCGCCGGGACGTGTGCGCACCGTCAGGGCCGGCCCGGCCAGGGGCGTGCCGTCGTGCATGGGCCGCAGGCGAGCGCCGCCGGCCGTCATGCGCGACATGCAGTCGCTGACGTTGGCCACCGGCACCTGGCGGAATTTCTCGACGAGTTCCTTGCTGACCGCGCGTTGGCGGGCGTGGATTTCAAAACCTGTCATCTCTGCTCCTGATCGCTGGATGGATACGTGTGGGGCTTACTGCTTGGGAATGCCGGCTTCTTGCACGACCTTGCCGAAGGCGTCGTGATCGGCGCGATGGCGGCGCGCCAGGTCCTCGGGCGAGCCCTTCAGGACGCTGTAGCCGGCCTCTTCAAGCTTCTTGATCAATTCGGGGTTGGATTGCACCTTCTGCAATTCGGTGTTCAGCGCGGCGACGACATCGTCCGGCGTCTTGCCCGGCGCCATCAGGCCCCACCAGATCGATTGGTTGATGGTCGGAAAGCCGCTTTCCGGGAAGGTGGGCACGTCCGGCAGGGCGGGCGAGCGCTCATTGGCGACCACGCCCAGCGCGCGCACCTTGCCGCCGCGGATCTGCGGCAGCAGCGACGCCACCGAGCCGACGTACATGTCGATCCGGCCGCTGGCCAGATCGGGGAAGGCCTGGCTCCAGCCACGGTAGGGCACGTGCATCAGTTCCATCTTGGCCGCCTTGCGCCACAGATAGCCGGTCAGGTCACCGGTGCCGCCGATGCCGGGGATCCCCAGCGAAACCAGGTTGGGCTTGGCCTGGGCGGCCTTCACGACGTCGCCGAGCGACTTGAAGGGCGAGTCGGGCAGCACGACGAAGACACTGGGCGAGGAGGCCACGGGGCCTACCGGCTTGAAGTCCTTGAAGGTGTCGTAGCTGAGCTTGCTGTAGAGCCACGGGTTCAGCACGATGTTGTCGGTCTGCGCCATGACGAGCGTGTGGCCGTCCGGGCGGGCGCGGGCCGTGGCGTCCAGCGCCAGGTTACCGCCGGCGCCGGGCTTGTTCTCGACCACGATGTTCCAGCCGGCGTCCTGGCTGATCGCGCTGCCGATCATGCGCGTCAGCGTGTCGGTGCCGCCGCCGGGCGGGAAGGGTGAGATCAGGGTGATCGGCGCCGAGCCCAGGTCGGCGGCCTGCGCCGCGGCGCAGCCCAGCACCAGGGATGCGGCCAGCAGTTTCTTGAACAGTTTCATTGTCTTCCTCACTAAGTGTTATTGCGGATTCGGTCCGCGCTCTGGGGCGCGGTGGGGTGTCAGGACTGGCGGGCCAGCGTGGTCAGCCAGGCAAGGCGCGCCTGGACCGTGTCGGCGGCCGGGGCCTCACCGTTCGCGCGCGCGGCCTCGATGCCGCGGGCGGACCGGGCAAAGAGCGCTTCGACGCCGTTGAGCGCCAGCGGCTCCAGACCCGCTTCATGCAACTGGTCGCGCGCTTCGCGCACCTCGGCCAGACGGCGCGGCGCGTGCAGCACGTGCGAGCGCACGAACGAATCCATGAACGCCGTCAGCGGCGTGCGGTCGATGTCGGCCAGCACTTCGTACAGCGAATCGCGCAGGCCCATGCGTTCGGCCGCCACCAGGCATTCGACCGCCAGGCTTTCCATGCCCTTGGTCATGATGCTGCGCAGAAGCTTCAGGCGCACCGCATCGCCAGGCTTTCCTTCGATGATCCGGACTGTCGCGCCCGCGCTTTCGCCCAGCGCCGTCACAACCGCCGCGCCATCGCCGGCGCACAGCAGCGGCGTCTTCTCGGCCAGCAGGGCGATGGCGCCCATGATGGCGACGTCCATGAAGGGAATGCCGTGTGCGGCAGCTGCGGCGGCGGCCTTCTGCATGTCGGGGGCGCTGGCGGTGGTGAAGTCGGCGTACACCGCATCGGCGCGCATATGCGGTAGCGCCTGGGCCGCGACCTCGGCGGCGTTGTAGCCGTACACGGCGGAAACGACGACGTCCGCTTCCGCGAGCCAGGCGCCAGGTTCGGCATGCAAGATTGCCCCTGCGGCCTGCGCGCGGTCCGCCATGTCGGCGTCCGAACGCAGGTCGCAGATGCCGACGATGCGATGTCCGGCGGCGGTCCAGGCGCGGGTATAGCAATGTCCGACTTCGCCGCATCCAATGAGTGCAATTTTCATCTTAGAAAAACACATAAAAAAAACAGTATGTGTTTATAGATCGGCTTTTTCCGGAGATAAAGGGGGCGTTTACCCTAGGTTTTGTTTAATTAAAGTACATAAAAAAAACAAACAGGGCCAAAAAACACATCGCAAGGGGCGTCCGGAAGGTGGATGCCAGGCAGCGGCGCAAGCGCTGCCCGGCATCAGGCGCCTACTTTTTCGTGTTCGCCTCTTCCTGAAAGGCGCGTGTCTGCCGGGCCAGGCTGGCCCTCCATTCCTCGCCCGGCTGAAAGGCCAGCACGGCGGCGTCGCGCCCCGATGCCGCCAGGAAGGCAGGATCCTTCAGCGTGTCTTGAAGCGCCTGCTCCAGCTTGTCGCGGATGGCGTCCGGCAAGGTCGCCGGGCCGCCCATGCCGCGCTCGGACGAATATCGCAGCGTCACCCCGGACTCCGCCGCGGTGGGAATGGTGTTGTGGCGCTTGTCGCTGGCGATGGCGATGGCCTCGAAGGGGCCTTTCGGGTCAACCAGTTCCGGCACTTCGCTCACGGTAATCAAGCCGTAGTCGATGTGATCGCCCAGGATCCCCAGACGGATATCGCCGCCGCCCTTGAACGGCACGCTTGTGCCGCGTACGTTCTGGCTGCGCTCCATGTCCATCAAGGCCAGATGTCCGGTCGTGCCGTCGCCGCTGTGGCCGAAGGACAGCGATTCGGGCGACTGCTTCAGCTTTGTGACGAGTGACTGCAGGTCGTCCGGCGCTTTCGACCCGCGCCGCTTGATGAAAAGCAGCGGGTCGTCGACGAGACGGGCGATGAGCCGGATGTCCTCGGGTTTGTACTTCGCGCCCTTGCTGACCGGTAGATAAACGAAGCCGGGGGCGTTGATCATGCCCAGCGTGTAGCCGTCCGGCTTGGCGGCGGCAACGTAGCGCACCGCAATTTCTCCGCCCGCGCCCGGCTTGTTGATGACGATGATCCGCGCCTTGCCGCCCAGGCGCTTTTCCATGTGCTGGGCAACCAGCCGCGCCATGACGTCCGTGCCGCCGCCGGGCGCGAATCCCACCACCAGTTCGATCGGACGATCGTCGGGCCACGCTGCATGCGCCACGCTAGCCGCCAGCGCCAGCGCCCCGGTCACGAAAATCCGTTGAAATGCAGTTGCCTTCATGCCTGTCTCCTTGATGGGCTGTCGTGCGCTTTTGCGCGTCAATTGACCCGGATGCCTGCGGACTGGATGAGCTGGCGGTAGCGGTCCAGTTCCTCTGCCCAGAAAGCCGTGAATGCCGCAGGCGTGCTTTGGTGCAATTCGGCACCCATTGCGATGAGCCGTTGCGAATAGGCGGGATCGGACATCACGGCGTTCAGGGCGCTGCTCAACTTGTCCACAATGGGCGCGGGCGTGCCGGCCGGCGCCGCCAGGCCGAACCACGTCGTCAGTTGCATGCCCGCCATGCCCAGTTCCTTGAACGTCGGCACGTTGGGAATGGCCTTGAGCCGGGCGTCGGCGGCAACGGCCAACGCGCGGACGCGCTGGCTCTGGATGTGCCCGATTGCGCCGTTGTCGAACATGTAGTCGAGCCGCCCGCCCATCAGGTCGGTCAAGGCAGGGTTGTTGCCCTTGTAGGGCACATGCGTGACCTCGATCTTGTTGATCGTGCGGAAGAGTTCGCCGGACAGATGCCCCGAGTTGCCGGTGCCGCCAGAGCCGTAGGTCAGTTTGCCGGGCTGCTTGCGTGCCGCGGCGACGATGTCGATCGGACGCTTGAACGGCGAGTTCTCCGAGACGATAAGCACGCTGGGCACCAGCGCAACTTCACCGATCGGCGCGAAGTCGTTGATCGGGTCGAAATGCACCTTGGCGTACAGATTGGGCGCCGAGACGTTGGCCGAGCTGCTGGCCAGCAGGAGGGTGTAGCCGTCCGGCGCGGCGCGGGCGAATTGGGTGGTTGCGATGGTGCCGGAAGCGCCCGCCACGTTTTCGACCACGACCGTCGCATTCAGGCGCCTGCCCAAGGCATCGCCCAGCGCGCGGCCGATTGTGTCCGCCGAGCCGCCCGCGGGCCAGGGGACGATGAGGCGTATCGGTTTATCCGGATACGGCGCGGCCGCCATGACGGCCGCACTGAATGCGGACGCGAGGGCTCCGCACGCCCAACGCTTGATGGGAAAGCGCATGTCTGTCTCCTTGTTGAACCCTCCCTCTTGCTCGATGGCGTACCGGGGAGGTGTGAAAGGGCGCCGCGATCAATCTGTACGAGCCTTGTCGGCCTCCTTGGGAAGATGCGCAAGGACGAGGGAAAGCAGCAGGTCCTGCGAATGGTTGAAAAAGTGGTCCGCGCCGGGGACGACGATGATCGGATGGGAGGTGGGCCGCGCCCACGCCAGCAACGGCTGCAAGGGCGCCTGCGTGTCCGATTCGCCATGGATCAGCACCACGCCGGCGGGCAAGGGCGGCGTGTCGTAGACCCGGTCACCCTCGACGGCGCCGACCGGCAGCCCGGCCAGGATGGCGGCGTCAGGCGCGGCGTCCTGGTCGGTCAGCGCGCGAATCGCGCGGGCCAGGGCATACGCGCCAAATGAAAAGCCAATCAGCGCCAGCGGTGTATTGGGGGACTCGGCACGTACGGCGTGCACGACGGCGAGAATGTCTTCGGATTCGCCCAGGCCATGGTCATACACGCCGGCGCTGGCGCCCACGCCCCGAAAGCTGGGCCGTATCGCGATCCATCCTGCATCCCGGACGCCGTGCGCCAGTCTGTGCGGGATCTTGTGGCGAGGCGTGCCGCCCAACAGCGGTTGCGGATGAGTAACGATGGCCACCCCAACGTGCGGCGTAGCGGGGCGGTCAATCAGCAACGCCAGCGGACCGGCCGGACCGGGGATCAGCCGTGTTTCCGTCCTTGCGCCGGCGGGGAGTTCGGTATCAATCAGGTGGGACATGTCGGCCAGAAAGCGCTGTCAGGTGTCCCAGATTAATCCGTTATGAAAAGGCCGAATAAATAGAATTTCGTGATGGAATTCATCACGGCGGGAGATGGCGCGGCCGGCGCGCGGGGCTACTTGGACAACCAGCGGGCGGACGGCCAGCGTGCATTGCGCACCGCATCGCGCGCGCATTGGATCAACTCGTTCAGGACGCAATGCACGGAATTGGCGATGGGACGGGTGGCGGGTTGCGCCAGCACGATGCGTCGCACCAGCAACGGATCCACGACCGGTGCAGCGGCCAGGATTGCGCGATCCACGTCGTCGGCCACGGCGATCGAGGGCAGGATGGTGTAGCCGTGGCCGTCCAGCACCAGACGCTTCTGCACGCTCATGGCATTGGTCTCGGCCACGATGTGCAGCTCGGTCTCTTGCGTGCGTGCGGCCTGCTCGACCAGCGAACGCAGGCCATGCGGGGCGCCCGGCAACACCAGAGGCCGGCCGATGATGTCAGCCATGCGGACAGGCGTGCGGGTGTCGAGTCCGCTGTCCGGCGGGCCGACGAACCACAGGCTCTCTTCCAGCAAGGTGCGGAATTTCAATGCGGGATTCGGCTTGGAGTCGTACAGCAGCGCGATGTCCACGTCGCCGGTTTCCAGCCACGACTGCAGATGGCCGGCATACCCCGCCGTCAACCGCAGGCGGATGCCGGGATAGTGGGCTGCCACGGCAGACAGCAGCGCGCTGGACAGCATGTCAGCCGTGCTGGGCAAGAGGCCCACGGTGACGATGCCGCCCACCGTGCCGCTGGACGGCCGGATCTCGGCGCGAGCGCGGTCCAACTCGTTCAAGGCGCGCCGCGCGTAGTCCTCCAGCGTCTTGCCGGCGTCGGTCAGTTCCATGCCGAGGCGGCCGCGGGTGAAGAGCGGCGTGCCGATATCGTCTTCCAACAGCTTCAATTGCCGGGAAACCGCAGGCTGCACGATGTTCAGCAGGCGGGCGGCGCTGGTCACGCTGCCGGTCTCGGCCACGGTTACGAACGCCTTCAGTTGCTTCAAGTCCATTGGCGCTCCGGGTATGCGGATGAGTGATTAAATCCATCAGCAAATTCTATTTAGTTGGTAATTCTATAGCGATATAAGATGGCTCGCAGCACTTCAGCCACAGGGAAACCCACCATGACTTCAACGACCACCGAGGCGCCCGCCTGGCAACAAGCCGTGTTCGACGCGCTGAAAGCCGGCGGCATCCGCCAGATCGCCTACGTCCCCGACGCGGGCCATGCCTACGCGATCCGGCAGGCGCAGCAGGATCCGGACATCAACGACGTGGTCCTGACCACAGAAGAAGAGGGAGTTGCGGTCGTCAGCGGCGCGTGGCTGGGCGGCCAGCGCGCCGCGTTGCTGATGCAAAGCAGCGGCGTGGGCAATTGCGTGAACATGTTCTCGCTGCTGCGCAGTTGCAACTTCCCGTTCCTGACGCTGGTGACGATGCGCGGCGAATACGCCGAGTTCAATCCGTGGCAAGGGCCGATGGGCCGGACCACGCAGCAGGCGCTGGAATTGATGGGCATCACGGTGCTGCGGGCATCCGACCCCGACGAGGTGGGAGAGATCGTTGGCGCAGCGCTGGATTCGGCGTTTCTCGCGGGCGAACAGGTGGCCGTGCTGCTGTCGCAGACCTTGATCGGACGTAAGAAGTGGGAGCGCAACTGATGTCGACGAACCTGAATCCACAAGGCGCCGTCGAGCGCCGCGCCTTCGTGTCGCAACTGATCGCCGCCACGCCCGATGCGCTCGTCATCTCGGGGCTGGGATCGCCGTCCTACGACGTGTTCGCCGCGGGCGACCGCGACCATAACTTCTATCTATGGGGCGCGATGGGCGGAGCGGCGGCCCTGGGGCTCGGATTGGCGCTGGCGCAACCCGAGCGCGCGGTGCTCGTCATCACCGGCGACGGCGAGCAGTTGATGGGCGTGGGCACCTTGGGCACCATCGGTGCCAAGCAGCCCCCAAACCTGACCATCCTGGTGCTGGATAACGGGCATTTTGGCGAGACCGGCATGCAGCGCAGCCACACCAGCCTGGGCACGGACCTCGTGGCTGTGGCGCGCGGGTTCGGCATCCGGGAGGCGTTCAGCGTCCGCGAAACCGGCCAGGCGGGGGAAGTCGCCGAGCGCGTGCGGGCGCGGCGCGGCGTCACGTTCGTGCAGGCGTTCATCAGCCCCGACGAGCCGCCCCGCGCGCTACCGTCCCGCGACGGCGTGCACGTGAAGAACCGGTTCCGAGCCGCGCTTGGCCTGCAGCCGTTCTGACTGCGGGCGCTTGGTTGAATGCCACCTCGGTGCCGCTCGCGGCGCCGGGGCGCCTCTGATCTGGTGCGGGTCACAACCTGCAATGTTTCGCTCGCGCCCCGGCGTTATTGTCTGAAAGATGCGTGACGCGCCTGCCCGCTTGGCTGGAACACCAGAAAGAGGCACACCATGACGTACTCGAGCTACCACAAGAAGGACATCTTCGGCCGTCCCCTGCATGCCGAAACCCAGATGATGTCCTATGGCTACGATCCCTATCTGTCCGAGGGGGCGGTCAAGCCGCCGGTGTTTCTGACGTCCACGTTTGCGTTCCGCACGGCCGAAGACGGCGCGGCGTTCTTTGACCTGGTGTCGGGCCGCAAGCCCTTGCCGCAGGGCGAGACGGCGGGGCTGGTGTACAGCCGGTTCAATCACCCGAACCTGGAGATCGTGGAGGACCGGCTGTCGCTGCTGGACGGCTCGCAGGACGCGGCGGTCACGTCCAGCGGCATGTCCGCGATCAGCGCGGTGTTGATGGCTTTTTTGCGGCCTGGCGACCAGTTGGTGCAGTCCGTGCCGCTTTATGGCGGCACCGAGACGCTGATCGGCAAGATCTTTCCGGAGTGGGGCATTGGGTCGCACCCCGTCGCGGACGGGTTGTCGCCCCGCAGCATGCGCACGGCGCTGGAAGCGGCTGCCGAGAAAGGGCCGGTCAAGCTTTTTTATGTCGAGACGCCCGCCAATCCGACCAATGCGCTGTTCGATTTCGAGGCAATGAAGAACGAGCTGGATGCGTTCGAAACGCGGCATGGTTACCGGCCAATCTCGGTATGCGACAACACGCTGCTGGGGCCCATCTTTCAGAAGCCGGCGGAACACGGCGTGGACCTGTCGGTGTACTCGCTGACCAAGTACGTCGGCGGCCACAGCGATCTGGTGGCGGGGGCGGTCACTGGCAGCAAGGCGCTCATCAAGAAGGTGCGCGCCATCCGCAGCGCCTTCGGCTCGCAACTGGACCCGCATTCATGCTGGATGATCACGCGGTCGATGGAAACGGTGGTGCTTCGCATGAAGCAGGCGGCGCGCACGGCGACGCGCGTCGCGCAGTGGCTGGCGGAAAACCCGTACGAAAAGGTGCGGGTATTCCACCCTGAACTGATTGCGGACCGCGCCTATCAAGAGGTCTACAAGCGCCAGTGCACCGGACCGGGTTCGACCTTCGCCTTCGTGCTGGAAGGTGGCCGCGAGCGCGCGTTCCGCTTCATCAATGCCCTGCATCTGTTCCGCTCGGCCGTCAGCCTGGGCGGCACGGAAACGCTGGTGTGCCACCCGGCATCGACGACGCATTCCGGCGTGCCCGCCGAGGAACGCGATGCGGCGGGGGTGTCCGAAGGGCTGATCCGGGTGTCGATCGGCCTGGAACACGAGGAAGACCTGATCGCGGACCTGGATCACGCGTTCCGCAACGGCTGAGCGGCGCGCGCCGCGCGGTGTGCTGACGTTGCGGCCGGGCGGGCGCGCCTTCAGCCCGGTTGTGTTGTCCGCCGGGTGCGGTTCAGCAGCACGAACGCGGCCGTGCCCAGCAGCATGATCGTGGCAGTGGCGATCACCGCGGCGTAGCCGGTTTCGAAGGCGGTTCGGGCCAGCGATGTCAGCGTCGCCGCCAAGTCCGCGGGCAGGCTGCCGGCCACGATGAGCGCTTCGTCCAGGCTGTCGCGCGCCGCGCCGGTGGCCGTCACGCCTGCCGGCACGGAAAGCGACTGCGCGTAGACGCCGGACAGGATCGAGCCCATCAAGGTCACGCCCAGCGCGCCGCCCAGCTCGTACGAGACTTCCTCGATGGACGCGGCCATGCCGGCGCGCTCGGGGGTGGCGCTTTGCATGATGGTGCTGGAGGCGGCTGTCATGGTGGCCCCAATGCCCAGGCCCAGCACGCACAGGCTGATCAGTTGCGGCATCACGGCCCCGTCGTAGGTCAGCAGATAGCCGCCCATGCCCAGTCCCGACACCAGCAGCGCCAGGAACAGCAGGCGCCGGCTGCCGATGCGCCCCAGCAGCAGACCGGCCAGCGGTCCGGCGACGAACGCGGCCAGCGGCAGCGGCAGGATGAAAAGCGCGGACTGGATGGGCGACATGCCCAGGACCAGTTGCAGCCGCTGGCTGAACACGAGTTCCATGCCCAATAGCGCCGCTGCGGCAAACAGCGCCGCCGCCACGGCAGAGCTGAAGGACGGATTGCGGAAGATCGAGAAGTCGATCAGCGGGTAGGGACGCCGCCGCTGCCGCCGCACGAAGATGGCGAGCATGGTGGCGCCTGCTGCGCAGGCCAGCGCGGCGTGCAGCCAGGAAGGCGACGCGCGGCCCAGTTCCTTGAGCGCGTAGGCGCACAGGACCATGCCTGCCATCACTTGCAGCGAGCCGGCCAGATCCCAGGGGCGCGACGCGTCAGGCCGGCTGGCCGGAATGAAGCGCCACGCCAGCGGCAGCGCCAGCAGCACGATGGGCACGTTGATGAGAAACACGGAACCCCACCAGAAATGCTCCAACAGCAGGCCGCCCACGACGGGCCCCAGCGCCGCGCCGCCCGAGGCGACCGACGCCCAGACGCCGATCGCGACGGCGCGCTCGCGCTCGTCGGCAAACGCAAGACGAAGGATGGACAGGGTGGCGGGCATCATCATCGCCGCGCCCACGCCCAGCAACGCGCGCGCGGCAATCAGGACGATTGCGCCGGGCGAGTAGGCGGCAGCCAGCGAGGCCGCGCCGAACACGGCCAGCCCCATCATGAACAGGCGTTTGTGCCCCAGGCGGTCGCCCAGCGTGCCCATGCCCAGCAGCAGGCCGGACACGACAAGTGCGTAGACGTTCACGATCCACAGCTTGGCAGAGGCCGTGACGCCCAGTTCGTGGGTGAGCCGCGGCAGGGCGGTGTACAGGACCGTCATGTCCACGACGATCAGCAGCAACGCGCTGGACACGATGGCCAGCACGAGCCAGCGGCCGGGGGTGGCCGCGGCAACAGCGTTCGAATGAGTCCGCTGCATGGTTCTACTCCTTATTGAAAACCATGATCCCGGCGCGTCGGGCGCGCTCGGGATCACGGATCGCATTATCCATCTAGATATTGGCCATAAAAAGTTGGATTCCATCTATAAAATAGATGGTTAATCAGGAGCACTCCATGCAGTGGACATTGGATCAATTACGGCAATTCGTGGCAGCCGCCGAAGCGGGTTCGTTTTCGGCGGCGGGGCGGCGCATCGGGCGCGCGCAGTCGGCCGTCAGCACGGCGGTGGGGCTGCTGGAGGCGGATCTTGGGGTGGAACTGTTTGACCGGTCGCGCCGCAACGCGGTGCTGACGCCGGCTGGCGAGGTGATGCTGCTAGAAGCCAAGGAACTGCTGCGCCAGGCCGGCGGGTTGTCGCAGCGGGCGCTGGCGTTCGCCGGCGGCCAGGAGGCGCGCCTGTCCATTGCGCTGGATGAAGCCTTGCCTTATCTGGTGCTGGGCGCGCTGGTGGTGGAACTGGCCGAGCGGTTTCCGGCGCTGGAGCTGACGCAACTGAACGGCACCGCGACCGAGGTCGCCGATTACGTGCGCCAGGGCCGGGCAAGCATCGCGTTCCACTTCGACCGGGGCGATCCCGGCAGCGACTTCGCGCACCAATCCCTGGGCAACGTGGCGCAAGGGATTTTCGTCGCGTCCGGCCATCCGCTGGCGGGCTTGCCGCAGGTGTCGCGCGAGGATCTGGCGCGTCACCGCCAGCTGGTCATGCAGATGGAAGGCGTGGAGGACATGGTGCTGAGCCCGACGGTCTGGCGCACCGACAGCTTCTACAGCATTGCGGGCATGGTGGCCGACGGGCTGGGCTTTGCGATCCTGCCCCTGAACATTGCGGAGTACGAGAGTTTTCGTACGACGCTCAGGCCGCTGCCCTGCGCGGAACTGGCGCTGCCCATGCTGGCTGTGCGCACGCTATGGATGCAGGGGGCGGTGCTCAACGAGACCGAGCGCTGGCTGCAGCAGCGCATGGAGCAATTGCTGCGCGCAGGATAGCGGAAGGGGCCTCAGCTCAGCAGCGCGGCGACGAGGTCGCTGCCGGCCTGCTTGTCCCCGTTGAAGTCCAGCGCGGTGAGAACGTGCTCCAGGTGTTCGTCCATCAGGGCGCAGGCCCGCTCGACATCGCCCGCGCGCGCCGCCTCGATGAAGGCGTGATGCTCGCGCGACGAGCAATGGGCATCGTGCGAGGTCTGATACAGCACGGTGATCACCGCGCTGCGCGCCGACAGTTCGCGCAACATGCCGGTCAGGACGGAATTGCCGACGGCTTCGGCGAGCAGGATGTGGAAATGGCTGAGCAGGCGGTTGCGTGTCTGCACGTCGCCGCTGTCGAGCGCGCGGCGTTCCTCGGCCAGGTGGTCGTCGATGCGCTTGTAATCGTCGGGCGTCGCGCGCGCCACGAATTCCCGGGCCAGCGCGGCCTCCAGAATCCGGCGCACCGCATAGACCTCGCGCGCCTCGTTCGCATCCGGCTTGCTGACGAAGGCGCCCTTGTCCGGCACGATGTTGATGAGCTTGTCCTTGGACAGCATCAAAAGCGCCGCGCGGATCTTGGTGCGGCTGACCTTGTAGACCCGGGCCAGGGCCTCTTCGCGCAACCGGGTGCCGGGCGGAAGCTTGTGCGCCACGATGGCGGCGGACACTTCCCTTGCGATGTCGTCGGCGCTGGGGTCTGGCTGGACGTCCTGGATCATGAGGCGCGGCAGGGGCTGCCGGTGTGGAAAATCATCGGGCAGCCAGTCTAACAAAAGGCAGGCGCGGCGGTGGACATTTCTTGCATGCAAAATCTGTCCGCACGCCGCGCCTACGGTCTGGCTCCGGCGGACGGCAACCCTGCCGCCCGAACCGCCGCTTGCTATTTGGCCATCAGCCCCAAATGCTCGATTAGGTCCTTTTCCTTGACGAAGGTCGCCTGCGCCCACGCCTTGTAGTCCTCGCTGCTGCGATAGGCCGGCTCCTGATTGAGCTGCTTCATGACGTCCATGCTGGCCTGATCGAAGAGGGCCTTCTTGAACGCGTCATGCAGAATCTTCACGACCGCCGGGTCCATGCCCTTGGGACCGGCCAGACCGTAGGGGGAAGTGGACACGACCTTGTAGCCCAGCTCTTGCGCGGTGGGCACGTCGGGCCAGCGGGTCGTGCGCTTGTCGCCAAAGGTGACCAGCAGGCGCATCTTGCCGGAATCGACGAACTGGTCCCAGCCCGTGGCGTCGCTCTGCGCCATGACGTGGCCGCCCAGCAGCGCCTGCTGCATGTCGGCGTTGCCCTTGAACGGCACATGGTTCAGCTTGACGTTCGCGTTGATGGCGATCTCTTCGATGATCAGATGCGGCGACGAGCCGATGCCGGTCGAGCCGTAGTCGATCTTGCCGGGTGCCTTGCGCGCGGCTTCGATGTACTCGTTGAACGTCTTGTAGGGCGAATCCGAGCGGACGGTGAAGCCGAAGGTGTAGCCCGACAGGCCCAGGATGAAAGTGAAGTCGTTGATCGGATCCCAGCTGCTTTTCTGCATGTAAGGCATGCGCAGCATTGCCAGCGTGTACAGGGCGATGGTGTAGCCGTCCGGCTTGGCCGTCTTGGCCATGGTGGCGGTGCCCAGCGTGCCGCCCGCGCCGGGGCGGTTCTCCACGATGACGGGCTGGCCCAGATACTTCGAGGCATCCTGCGCCACGATGCGCAGATGCCGGTCGGTCGAGCCGCCGGCCGGGAAGGGCACGATCAGCGTGATGGGTTTGGTGGGAAAGTCGGTCTGCGCACTGGCGGAAAAAGGCAAGGCGGCGCTTGCCAGGGTGAGCGTAAGGGCGGCGAGGCAAGCGCGTCGCAGGGGCAGTCGGGCCATGGGTGTTGTCTCCTGGTGGGTGTTGTTATGGGATGCCAGTCAATCGCGCACGTCGACTTTGACAGGCAGCCGGGACAGCGCCTCGCGCAGGCTGGCGATCAGCGGCGCGGGCGCACCGGCGCCGGCTTCTACGGCGACATCCGGTTGCGCATCGGCCAGCACGCGAAAGACGGGATCGTCTTGGGCGCGGCCAGCCGCTTGCAGGGTGCGCGCCACCACGGCCTCGACCGACACGGCGGTCGCCAGGCGGCGCAAATCGGGTTTGTAGATCTTGCCCACGTTGGTCATGGGCATGCTGTCCAGAATCACCACGCGCTTGGGCCGTGCGGGCCCTTCGTCCACGTGCGCGGCGGCGTAGGCCACCAGTTCGGCCTCGGTCGCGTCACGGCCTTCGGCCAGCGTGACGAACGCGATCGGCAATTCCCCCGCGTAGGCGTCGGGGGCGCCGACCGCCGCGCACAGTTGCACGGCCGGATGCGTGGCCAGGGCGTCTTCGATGGTCTTGGGATCGATGTTGTGGCCGCCGCGGATGATCAGGTCCTTGGCGCGCCCTTGCAGATGCAGGCGGCCCTCGGCATCCATGAAGCCGACGTCGCCGCTGATCAGCCAGCCGTCCTCAGTGAAGGCGTGCGCGGTGTCCGCGGGATCCAGAAAGCCCGGGATGACGTTGGGCGCCTTGATGAGCACCATGCCCGGCGTGCCGGCGGGCAGGTCGCGCGCGGGCTGGCCCGCGGGCATGTCCAGCCCCACGATGCGCACCTGTACATAGGGCAGCGGAAACCCCACGCAATTGACCGGAAATTCACAGCCCGGCGGCGAGATCGACGTGATGCCGGCCATCTCGGTCATGCCCAGGCTTTCGCTGACATGCAGGCCAAACAGGCGCTTGAAGCGCGCGGCCAGCTCGGCGGGCAGGGGCGCCGCGCCCGTGCGGCAGTAGCGCAGCGACGAGATGTCGGCGCCGTCCAGCGGCACCTCGGCCAGCGCGGCCAGGATGGTCGGCACGCCTTGCAGCGAGGTGGCGCGGTGCTTTTCGACCAGACGCCAGTAGTTGCGCAGCACATCGCGGTTGCGCAGCAGCAGGGTGGTGGGAATGACGGTTTCGACGCCAGCCGACAACGCCGCCAGCGACGCCGGCAGCACCCCCGCCACGTGAAAGAGCGGATAGCCGTTGATGACCACGTCGCCCGGCCCGGCGTTTTGCAGCTGCACGGCCGCCCACGCGGAAAACACCTGGTTGGCGTGCGTGTGGATGGCCAGCTTGGGCGCGCCCGTGGTGCCGCCGGTGTGGAAGTAGGCAGCCACATCGCTGGCGCGGATGACGCGTTCGCTGACCAGGCGGTCGGCGGGCTGGGCGGCGCGGGCCGCGTTGAAATCGCGCGCGAAGTCCGGCAGCGCGGGGCGGTCGGCTTCGGCCTCGTGCCACGGCGCCACGCGGAGCAGCGTTTTCAGGGTCGGCACGCGTTCCATCAGGCGCAGCGCCTTGGACCACGAGCCGCATTCCACGTCGGACCCATAGGCGATCAGCGCCTTGGCGCGCGCCGTCGTCATCAAGGACGCCAGCTTGTCGTCGGTCAGAAGGGGATTGAGCGGCTGCACGATGCCTGCCGCCTCGCCGCCCCACAGCGCCAGGTGGTATTCCAGGCAGCCGGGCAGCAGCACGCCCACGGCGTCGCCTTCGCGGAGGCCCAGGCTGTGCAAGAGGTTGGCGGTCTGGTGGATGCCGGCCAGCAGTTCACGGTAGGTCCAGCTGATGGCATCGTCTGCCGGGTCGGCGCTGCGCAGGAAGGTCAGCGCCCGCGTGTCGCCGAACGCGTCGGCGGAATTGCAGAAGATCTCGTACGTGCTTTGTACCGTCAGCGTGTCCGCCAGCGGCCGCGCCTGCAACCGCTGGACGTCCTGCGCCGTGCGTACCGGAAACGGCGCGGCAAAGGGTGCGGCAAAGGGGCGGGCGCGGGTCGAGGATGGGGAGTCGATCATGGCCGTGCCTGCGCGCTCATGCCTGCCCCAGCGCGATGTAGCGCCGCAGGTGGTGGTCTTCGTCGCCCAGCTGGTGATCGATCATGACCAGGCGCTTGGCGTAGTGCGCCAGCGGCAGTTCCCACGTCATGCCGATGCCGCCATGCAACTGGATGCATTCCTCGGCCACCAGCGTGCCGATGCGGCCGATCGTGACCTTGGCGGCGGACAGCGCGCGTTCGCGCGTGGCGCGATCCGGATGGTCCACAGCTGCCGCCGCGTTGATGACGGCCGAGCGGGCCTGCTCGATTTCCAGCAGCACGTCGGCCAGGCGGTGCTGCAAGGCCTGGAAGCTGCCGAGCGGCGCGCCGAATTGGCGGCGCGTGCGCAGGTATTCCAGCGTGGCGTCGCGCGCGCAGTCCATGGCGCCCACGGCTTCCGCGCACAGCGCCAGGATGCCGCGGCCCACGGCGCGTTCCAGCAGCGCGTGACCGGCCTGCGCGTCGCCCAGCAGGGCGTCGGGGGCGAGCTTGACGTTGTCCAGCACCAGTTCCGCGGCGCGGCCGCCATCGATCAGTCCGTAGCCCCGCAGCGCCAGGCCCGGCGTGCCACGGGTCACCAGGAACAGGCCGATGCCCGATTCGTCGTCAACATTGCCTGCCGTGCGCGCCGATACCAGGAACAGGTCGGCATGCTCGCCCGCGTAGACGACGGCCTTGGCGCCGTTCAACACCCAGCCGTCGGGGCTGGATTCGGCGCGCGTGGCCACCTGATTCAGGTCGTAGCCCGACGCCGGTTCGGCGTGGGCCAATGCAGCGGTCAGGCTGCCGGCGATCAGGCCGTCAAGCGCCTCGCGCTGCGCCGGCGAGCCCGCCGCGGCGATGGCGCTGCCGACCATCACGGCGTCCAGGAAGGGCTCGACCACCAGGCCCCGTCCCAGGGCTTCGAAGACGACGGAGATATCGAAGCCCGCGCCGCCCAGGCCGCCATCGGCCTCGGTGAACAGTGCGCCGATGGCGCCCAGCTCGGCGTAGCGGCGCCAGAACTCGGGGCTGTAGCCCTCGCGCGATTCGGCGTGGCGCATGCGCGTGGTGAAGTCGTATTGCTCGGCGACAAAGCGGCGCAGCATGTCCGAGAGCATGCGCCGGTCTTCGGTGTGTTCGAAATTCATGGCCAGCCCTTACAGTCCCAGGATCATCTTGGAGATGATGTTCTTCTGGATTTCATTGGAGCCGCCGAAGATCGACAGCTTGCGGTTGTTGAAGTACTGCGCCGCGGCGCTGTTTGCGCCGTCCGGGCCGATGGGGGGCGCGTCATAACCGTCGTGCAACGCCTCGGGCACGAAGGGGCGCGCGTACGGGCCCATGGCGCGGCGGTTCAAGGCGCTGATCTCCTGGCGGATCTGCGTGCCGCGGATCTTCAGCATCGAGCTCTCCGCGCCGGGCGCGCCGCCGCCGGCCACCGCCGCGACCACGCGCAGGTTGGTCGTGCGCATGTTGGCCAGCTCGATCTCCACGCGCGCCAGGCGCGCGGCAAAATCCGGGTCTTCGGCCAGCGGGCGGCCGTGGCGCTTCTGGCGCGCGGCCACCGCCTTCAGGCGTTCCAGCGCGGCCGTGGACTGGCCGACGCCCGCGATGTTGGTGCGTTCATAGGTCAACAGGTACTTGGCGCAGGTCCAGCCGCGGTTTTCCTCGCCCACCAGGTTTTCGGCAGGAACCCGCACGTCCGAGAAGAACACCTCGTTGACCTCGTGCTCGCCGTCCAGCGTGATGATCGGGCGCACTTCGATGCCCGGGCTGTTCATGTCGATCAAGAGGAAACTGATGCCTTCCTGGCGCCGGCCTTCCTGCGAGGTGCGCACCAGGCAGAAGATCATGTTGGCGTACTGGCCCAGCGTGGTCCACGTCTTCTGGCCGTTGACGACATAGCTGTCGCCGTCGCGCACGGCCGTGGTCTTGAGCGACGCCAGATCCGAGCCCGCGCCGGGTTCCGAGTAGCCCTGGCACCACCAGTCCGACCCGTCCAAAATGCGGGGCAGCCAGTAGCGGCGCTGGGCCTCGGTGCCGTACTTGATCAGCACGGGTCCCAGCATGCTCAGGCCGAAGGGCACGATGCGCGGCGCATTGGCCAGCGCGCATTCGTTGTCGAAGATGTACTTCTGCGATGCGTTCCAGCCCGTGCCGCCGTATTCCACGGGCCAATGCGTGGCCAGCCAGCCTTGCGTGTTCAGGATGGCATGCCACTCGGTCATGTCATCGCGTGTCAGCAGCTTGCCTTCGCTGACCTTGTCCGACAGCCGCCGCGGCAGCTTCGCGTCCAGGAAGGCGCGCACCTCGTCGCGGAAGGCGATTTCTTCGGGGGTGAATTCCAGATCCATGCGGGTCTCTCAGTAGATTTCAAACAGGCCGGCCGCGCCCATGCCGCCGCCGATGCACATCGTGACGACGGCGTAGCGGGCGCCGCGGCGGCGGCCCTCGATCAGGACGTGGCCTGCCAGCCGCGCGCCCGTGACGCCAAAGGGATGGCCCAGAGCGATGGACCCGCCGTCCACATTCAGGCGATCCATGGGGATGCCGAGCTTTTCCTGGCAATACAGCGCCTGCGACGCGAATGCCTCATTCAGTTCCCAGAGGTCGATGTCCTGCACCTTCAGGCCGTGGCGGGCCAGCAGCTTGGGCACCGCGTACACCGGGCCGATGCCCATTTCGTCGGGCTCGCAGCCGGCGATGGCCAAGCCGCGGAACGCGCCCAGCGGCCGGATGCCGGCGCGCTGGGCTTCGGCGGCTTCCATCAGCACGCAGGCCGCTGCGCCGTCCGACAGCTGCGAGGCATTGCCCGCCGTGACGAACTGGCCCTCGCCCCGGACAGGGGCCAGGCCGGCCAGCGCCTCGTAGGTGGTGCCGGGGCGGTTGCAGGTGTCCTTGTCCACCGTTACTTCGCGCTCGGTGATGGCGCCCGTCGCGCGGTCCGTGACGGACATGGTGGTCGTGACCGGAACGATCTCCTCGCGATAGCGGCCCGCGGCCTGCGCGGCCTCGGTGCGCGCCTGGCTTTGCGCGGCAAAGCGGTCCTGCGCCTCGCGGCTGATGCCGTAACGCGCGGCCACGATGTCGGCGGTCTCGATCATGGGCAGATACAGCTCGGGCTTGTTGGCCACGATCCACGGGTCCATGCCGCTGACGCCGTCGTCGCGCGTGCGGATCTGCGATACCAGTTCCACGCCGCCGGCGATCACGGCGGGCGCACCATCCATCACGATGCGGCTCGCGGCCGAGGCGATCGCCTGCAGGCCGGACGCGCAATAGCGGTTGATCGTGGCGCCGCCGACGCTGACAGGCAGCTCGGCACGGATGACGGCCTGCCTGCCGATGTTGCGCCCGGTCGCGCCTTCCGGATAGCCGCAGCCGATGAACGCGTCTTCGATCAGGGCGGGGTCGATGCCGGCGCGGTCCACGGCGGCGCGCACGGCGTGTGCGGCCAGCGTGGGCCCGGCGATCAGGTTGAATTCGCCGCGCCCCGCCTTGGTGATGGGGGTGCGGGCAGTGGAAACGATGACGGCTTCGCGCATTGGGGTTCCTAAAAGGAGTTTGGATCAGGCGGCGTTCAGGCTGCCAAAGGTGCGGCCGGATTCGGCCAGCTGCACGAGCAGCGGCGACGGCTTCCAGAACGCGGGGTCTTCGGCCGCGTAGCCGCGGATGTCGGCCAGGATGTGCGCCAGGCCCACGCTGTCGGCGTAGTGCATCGGGCCGCCGCGATGGCGCGGAAAGCCGTAGCCGGACAGGAACACCACGTCGATGTCGGACGGGCGCAGCGCGATGCCCTGATGCAGCACGTTGGCGGCTTCATTGACCATGGCGGCCAGATAGCGCCGCAAAATGTCTTCCTGCGTGAATGGGCGGGGCGTGACGCCGGCGCGGCGGCGTTCGTCGTCGATGATGGCCAGCACCTCGGGGTCGGGCGTGCCCTGGCGGGCGCCGTCGGGATACACATAGAACCCGCGGCCGGTCTTCTGCCCGAACCAGCCGCGCTCGCAGAGGCGGTCGGGAATCTGCACATAGCGCAGCGCGGGATCGCGCGTGGGGGCGCGGCGCTTGCGGGTGGCCCAGCCGATGTCGCCGCCTGCCAGGTCGGCCATCTGGTAGGGACCCATCGGATAGCCGAACGCGCGCACGGCGGCGTCGATGTCGTACGGCGAGGCGCCGTCCTCCATCATCATGTCGGCCGCCTGCCGGTGCACGGCCAGGATGCGGTTGCCGATGAAGCCGTCGCAGACGCCCGCGCGCACGGGAATCTTGCGCAACCGGCGCGCCAGCTCGAAGCCGGTGGCGACGGTATCCGGCGCGGTGTGACGACCGACCACCACTTCCAGCAGCTTCATGATGTTGGCGGGCGAAAAGAAGTGCAGGCCCAGCACGTCGGCGGGCCCGCGCGTCGCTTCGGCGATACGGTCCACGTCCAGATAAGAGGTATTGGTGGCCAGCACCGCGCCGGGCTTGGCCACGCGGTCCAGCTGCGCAAAGACGGCCTGCTTGACGGCCATGTCCTCGAACACGGCTTCGATGATGAGATCGGCCTGGCCGAGCGCGTCGTAATCCGTGGCGCCGGTAAAGCGCGCCAGGCGGGCCGCGCGTTCGTCAGCGGTGATGCGGCCTTTCTTGACGAGCAGGTCGTACACCTGTTCGACGCGGGTGCGGCCGCGCGCCAGGGCCGCATCGTCCTGTTCGACCATCACCACCGGCAGACCGGCATCCAGCACCGCCACGGCGATGCCCGCGCCCATTGTGCCGCCGCCCACGATGCCCACGCGTTCCAGACGACGGGAACGGGCTTCCTTGAGCTCGGGAATCTTGGCGCTGTCACGCTCGGCGAAGAACGCGTGGATGAGCGCGGCGCGTTGCGGGCTGTCCAGACATTGCAGGAACAGGGCGCGTTCGGTGCGCAGGCCCTCGTCGAAGGGCAGGTCGATCGCGGCGCGCACGGCTTGCACGATCTTGGCGGGGGAGAACAGACCACGGGTGGTGGCGGCCACGCGTTCGGCCGCGGCGTCCACCGCCGCGCGTTGCGCAGTCTCGTCCGCCAGCGCGTTGGCCGCGTCGCGCGTGCGGCGCGGGCCTGCGTTCAGCGCCAGCAGCTGGCGTGTGTAGGCCAGGCCGGCGTCCAACGGGTCGTCCTCGGCGGCCAGGGCGTCGACCAGCCCCGCTGCCAGGGCTGCATCGGCGGACAGGGGCTTGCCGCTCAGCATCAGATCCAGCGCCGCGGCGGCGCCCATCAAACGGGGTGCGCGCTGCGTGCCGCCCGCGCCGGGCAACAGGCCCAGGTTCACTTCGGGCAGGCCTAGCTTGGCGCTGGCCATCGCCACCCGGTAGTGCGCCGCCAGCGCAATCTCCAGCCCGCCGCCCAGCGCCGCGCCATGCAATGCGGCAATGACCGGCTTGGCGCTGGCTTCGATCTGGTTGCACAGGTCCGGCAGCAGGGGCGGTTGCGGCGGCTTGCCGAATTCGCGGATGTCGGCGCCCGCGATGAAATTCTTGCCGGCGCCGATCAGCAGGATCGCGCGCACCCGCGTGTCGGTCTGCGCCTGCGCGATGGCCTCGGACAACGTGCGGCGCACGGTGGCGCTCAGGGCGTTGACGGGAGGATGGTCGATGACGACGACCATAATGTCTTCATGGCGGCGCGTCTGGGCCGCGCCGGTGCTTGCGCTGTCTGTCATGGACAGTGTCTCCTTAATGGCTTCCTGCTCGCGCGCGGCGCCGGCATGCCGGAGCACCGACGGCTGCGCGAGCGGAGCCTGGGGCGGGCCAGGCGTGGCCCGTCTGTTATGGCTTTATTCTTTCCCAGCAAAGATGTCTTGACAATGGCATCGATAATTGACACTCCGGACAAGAAAATTTGACAATGCACGGCAAGGAGCGCCGTCATGGACACCAAATCCCTCACTCTGCTGGTCGAAATCCTGGACGCGGGCAATCTCAGTGAAGCCGCGCGCCGCCTGAAAATGACGCGGGCCAACGTCAGCTATCACCTGAGCCAGCTCGAGCGATCGGTGGGCATGCAGCTCGTGCGGCGCACGACCCGGCGCGTGGAACCTACCGAGATCGGCCTGAAGCTGTACAAGCACGGCCGCAGCATTCAGGACGAACTGGCGGCCGCGCGCGAGTCGATCGAAACGCTGGGCAAAACGCCGCAGGGAAAGGTGCGCCTGAGCGTGCCCAGCGGGTACGGGCAGTTCGTGATGACGCCCTGGCTGCTGGAATTCAAGAAGACCTACCCCGACATCGTGCTGGACGTGCTGTTCGAGAACAGCGTCGAAGACCTGCTGCGCGACGAGGTCGACATCGCTGTGCGCATCATGTCCGACCCGCCGCAGCACTTGGTCGCGCGGGAACTGGGGCAGGTGCGCTACGTGGCCTGCGCGTCCCCCGACTATGCGGCAAGCCGCGGCCTGCCGCAGCGGCCGGAAGACCTGGCCGGCACGCCCGTCATCAGCGCCGCCGTGATCGGGCGGCCGCTGCGCCTGTCGGCCTACTACGGCGGCCAGCCCCGCCAGCATGTGGTGCTGGAACCCACCGTCATTTCCCGCAACTACGCCTTCCTGCGCGACGCCATCCGCGCGGGGTTGGGCGTGGGCGTGGTGCCGGACTACGTGGTGCATGAAGACATTGCGCGCGGCGAACTGTTACCGGCGTTGACGGACTGGCGGCTGAGCATTTTCGGGCGCGGCATGTATATGCTGTATATGCCCAACCGCCATCACCCGCGCGCGCTGGCAATGATGATCGAATTCATCCTCGAACGCGCGCAGCGGCGGCATGACGGCGAACCCGGTCTGCTGGCGGTAAGCGCCGGGTAGCGCCCGCGGGCACGAGACTTGCTGAAGGCCTTCGCAAATTGGATGTGAGGGGAATGATGGACAGCGCGACGCCAGTGGACACCTCCACTCAGAGGCAGGGCCCGGAGCCGGTGACGGCCCCGCCGGCCGAGGAAAAACCCGAACCGCCAGAAGAAAAGGTCACGGCCCAGGACGCCGGCCTTATCAAGCCGCCCGCGCCGACGCCGCTTGTGCGCGTCAGCGGCTTTTGTCTCGTGACGCTGACCGTGCTGGCGGTGCTGTTCGGTTTGAAGGCTGCCCAGGAATTCATCGTGCCGGTGGTCATGGCAATTGTCGTCGCCTACACCCTGGACCCGGTCGTGGCAATGCTGGAACGGCACCGCGTGCCCCGGTGGCTGGGCACGGTGGCCGTCATGGGCGCCATCGCGGTCGGTATTGGCTGTGTGATCTATTTCACGCAGGACCAGGTCACCGGCATCATCAATGCGTTGCCCGAGATATCCAGCAAGCTGTCCCGCACGTTGGGCGGCCTGTTGAGCGGGGACGGGTCGTTCCTGGAAAAATTGCGCAACGCAGCAAGCATCCTGCAGGAATCCGGCGCGTCCAAGGCGGGCGGGCGGGTCGTCGTCGCGAAACCGGAGGCGGGCCTGAACGACATCTTGCTGTGGGGCTCGAAAGGCCTGGCGACCTTCGTAGGGCAGGCGACCATGTGCGTGTTCCTGGTCTTTTTCCTGCTGCTGTCGGGCAATGCGTTCAAGCGCAAGTTCGTGAAGATGGCGGGCAACACGTTGTCGCAGAAGAAGATCAGCGTGCACATGCTGGACCAGATCAACAACTCCATCCACATGTACATGGCGATGATGCTGGTGACCAACGTAGCGCTGGGTTTGCTGTCGTGGGTGGCGTTCCGCTGGCTCGGGCTGGAAAACGCCGCGACGTGGGCGGTGGTGGCCGGCGCGCTGCACATCATTCCGTACTTCGGCCCGCTGATGACCGCGGTCGGGACCGGCATTGCCGGCCTGGTCCAGTTCGGAGAACTTGGCCCGGCGCTGGCGATCTCGATGAGTTCGGTCGCGATCGCGCTCTTGATCGGTGTGCTCGTCACCACCTGGATGTCGGGGCGGATCGCCCGCATGAATGCCGTCGCCGTGTTCATCGTGCTGCTTCTCTTCACGTGGCTGTGGGGCATCTGGGGCACGCTGCTGTCGGTGCCCATTGCGTTCATCGCAAAGGTGGTTTCCGACCACATCGAAGGGCTGGAGGCATTGTCCGAGTTTCTGAGCGAGTAGGCCTTTCGGGCAGGCCCGGTCGCAATGGCCGGGCGGCGTGCGATTGGTATGCTTGCACCTCGAATCACCGGATTCTCCATGACCGACACTTTCCGTTCCGACCGGCTCTCCGGCGTGCGCGCCGCGCCATCCCTGGATGCGCGGCGCACGCAATTGCGCCGCATGAAGATCGCGGCGCTGGCGCTGCTGGTGGCCATGGTCAGCGGCTTCATCACCAGCCACGTCATGGGCGGGCAGGGCGCGTGGGCATGGGTTCGCGCCTTTTGCGAGGCAGCCACCGTGGGCGCGCTGGCCGACTGGTTCGCCGTGGTGGCGCTGTTCCGGCGGCCCATGGGCCTGCCCATTCCGCACACCGCCATCATCCCCAGCAACAAGGACCGTATCGGCGACAGCCTGGCGGTGTTCGTGCGCGATCACTTCCTGGACCCCGATACCCTGATCGAAAAGCTGCGCGTCTTCGACCCCGCCGCGCGGCTCAGCCGCTGGCTGGCGCGGCCCGCCCAGGCCCGCGCCCTGAGCGACGGCGCGCGCCGGGTGGCGTTGCAGACACTGGACCTGCTGGACGACCGTGCCGTGCGGGGCGTCATCCAGGAGTTCGTGGTCAGCAATCTGCGCCGCTGGGACGCGGCCGCCACGGCGGGCGAGGTCCTCGGCCTCTTGACCCGCGACGGGCGGCACCAGGAATTGCTGGACGCCGCGCTGGAACGCCTGGGCGGCTATCTGGCCGAGGAAGACGTCAAGGAACGGGCGTCGACGCTGCTCGTGAAGTTCGCCCGCAAGGAATGGCCGCGCATCATCGCCGCCGTCGACGTGGTCAAGTCCGTCGACAACATTGCCGACAACCTGGCCGACCGCCTGGCGCGCGCGCTGGTCGAAGAGCTGCGCGATGTGCTGTCCCAGCCCGATCATCCGGTGCGCCGGGACTACGAGGCCTGGGTGATGAACTACATCGAACGCCTGAAGACGGATCCCGCCCTGGCTGGCCAGGTCGAAGCGCTGAAGCAGCGGGCCATCGACCATCCCAAGGTCCAGGAGTACGTCCAGGGTCTGTGGGACGACATCCATGCGGCGCTGCGGCGCGACCTGGCGGACGAACACTCCGCGCTGGCCGCGCACCTGGAAAGCGCGCTGCTGGCGCTGGCCCGCAAACTGGGCGAAGACCCGCGGCTACGCGAGGCCATCAACAACCACATCCTGGGCGGCGCGCGGCGGCTGACCGGCCGGCTGCGCGTGGGCGTCACCGAGCACATTTCACGCACCGTCAAGAATTGGGACGAGCGCCATCTGGTCGATGAACTTGAGCTCAGCGTGGGGCGCGACCTGCAATACATCCGCTTTAACGGCACGCTGGTCGGGGGGCTGATCGGCGTGCTGCTGCACGCGGTGATCCTGCTGGTGAACGGATAAACGGCGCGGTGTCCTACGCCGTGTCAAACCTTGTATCAGGAATGAAGTTTGCTGGCGGACCGCTCGGCGCCGGTGCTATCTTCATTGGCGCCACCCATCGCGCGAGGCGCGCGTCTCGCTCCGTTGGCCGCCCGCAGTTCGCGGGCATCTTTCCAGGAGGCAATTCATGAAGAAATTCTCGATGCTTGTCACGGCGCTGGCTTTGGCGGGCGCGTCCAGCGCGGCGCTGGCCGAAGACGTCTCGATGTCGTTCCTGACGCCAGAAGGCGTGGGCAAGAGCGCCGGCACCATCACCTTGAAAGACACCAAGGAGGGGCTGCAGATCACGCCCCACCTCAAAGGCCTGCCGCCGGGCGAGCGGGGTTTCCATGTCCACGAGAAAGGCTCCTGCGAGCCGGGCATGGTGAACGGCAAGACCGCCCCGGGCGGCGGCGCGGGCGGCCATCTGGACCCGAAGGGCACCAAGGCCCACAAGGGACCGATGGCTACCGACGGACACCAGGGCGACCTGCCATTCCTCACCGTTGCGGCCGACGGCAGCGCGACGAAAACCGTACTGGCGCCGCATCTGAAGCTGGCCGACGTAAAGGGGCACGCGCTGATGATCCACGCGGGCGGCGACAACTACAGCGATAAGCCCGAGCCGCTGGGCGGCGGGGGCGGACGCCTGGTTTGCGGCGTCGTGAAGTAGCAAGGATGACTGCGCCGGCCCGGCCGGCGCCGGTCTCGCCCCGTTCTCAGGCCGTCCCGTTGCGGCCGTACTGCCGGTAGCCGTCGCGCTCGGCCAGGCGGTCGTAATAGGCCGCCACCGACGGCAGCGCGGGCTTGCTGAAGGACGTCTCGAACCAGCGGTTCACGGACAGCCCAACGGGAATGTCGGCCAGCGTGAAGGTGTCGCCCGCCACGTACGCCCGGGTGTCGGCAAGGCGTTGGTCCAGGATCCCCATGAATCGCGCCCATTCCTTGCACGACGCGTCGATGGCAGCGGCGTCCTGGTGCGCAGGCGACTGCCGGGCCAACGCCATGAACGCGTAGCTCCAGGACCGGTTCAGGTCCGTTGCCTGCCAATCCATCCACTGATCCACCCGGGCCCGCGCCTTGGGCTCGGCCGGATAAAGATGCCGCCCGTCATACTGGCCCGCCAGATAGCGGATGATGGTGTTGGACTCCCACAGGACGAAGTCGCCATCCTGGATCACGGGCACCATCGCATTGGGATTGTGCGCCAAAAATTGCGGATCGGACGTCGGCCGGAAACCGCTGCCCCAGTCTTCGCGATCGAAGGGCAGGTTCAGTTCTGCGCACGTCCACAGCACTTTGCGCACGTTGATGGACGAGGCCTTACCCAGAATTTTCAGCATGACAGCCAGCCCGGCGGGGCGTTCGGAAGTACAGGATCGCCGCAGTCTAGCGGGCGGCAAGGGCCACCGCCAGATACAGACCGGGGAATGCGCAGCCGGAACAGTTTCAGGAAAACCGCAGGTGACAGCCAAGACGCCAATGCCACTTTCTACCCGATCCTATCTCGCCGATACCTTGGCGCTGATCCTGTTCTTTACCACCACCGGCGTCATCAACGAGCGCTGGATAGCGGGAATGACCTGGGAACAGGTGTTCCACGCTCGGCTGCTTGGCGGCGCGCTGATGATTCCGGTGGGGCGCCCGTATGGGATGTGGCGCGACTGGGTGATGCGGCGCGCGACGGACACGCGCGCGTCCCGGCTGCTGTGGGATAGCGTGGCACTGATGAGTTTCCAGGTGCCGATCTACGCGGCCATCATCGCTTTCAGCGGCGCCTCTGGCGACGGTCTGGTGCGCGGCGTATTCGGCGCGGCGGTGATGATGCTGGTGCTCGGGCGGCCTTATGGGGCGTTCTTGAATGGGGTGAGGCGTCTGTTTCGTTTGCCTCCGGGCGGGGATCGGCCAATGTCGCTCAACGAATGAGCCGCGCCCGCAGACGTGAGTTCAATGCCGCTCGACAAAGTCATGGCCCGGATTGAGTATTTTTCTTTCGGTGTATGCTTGCCGCGCCATTGCACTGTGACGGTGCATGAACCTCTGTCTGCCCACCATGACCAAGGCCCTGTTAGTCGAAGACGATACGAAGCTGGCGCGCCTGATCGCGCAGTTTCTGGAACAACACGGTTTCAATGTTGCCCAGGCTTATCGTGGCGATCACGCGGTGGATGCGTTCCGCCGCCACGAGCCGGCCATCACCATCCTGGACCTGATGCTGCCGGGCCGCGACGGCTTGCAGGTCTGCCGCGACCTGCGTGCGTTCTCGACTGCGCCGATCCTGATGCTGACGGCGCGCGAAGACGACCTGGATCACATCCTGGGCCTGGAGTCCGGCGCGGACGATTACGTCATCAAGCCCGTGGAACCGCGCGTCCTGCTGGCGCGGATCCGCGCCTTGATGCGGCGCCACAACCAGACCGAGCTGCAGCCTGAACGCCTGGATTTCGGCGCGCTGTCCATCGACCGCCAGACGCGCGCGGTGATGGTGGCCGGGGTCGAGGTCGACCTGACGACACTGGAATTTGAAATGCTCTGGGCGCTTGCCAGCCAGGCTGGGCAGGTGTTGACGCGCGACGATCTGCTGAACGCGGTGCGCGGCGTCGAATTCAATGGGCTGGATCGCACCGTGGATGTGTGCATCAGCAAATTGCGCCGCAAGCTCGATGACGATCCGCGGGATCCGGCCCGCATCAAGACCATTTGGGGCAAGGGTTACCTGTTCTCGCCCAAGGGTCACGAGCTGGACGATGCTTAAGTTCGTCCTGCGCATCTTCGTGGTGCTGGCCATTGGCTTCGTGCTGTCCAACGAAGTCGTCGACCGGGCGGCAAACTATCTTTTTGAGTCGGAGACGGCCAATTACACGCGCGAAGCTGTCCGAGGCCAGTTGCATAGCCTGAAGCAGGAGCTGGCCCACGTGCCGCCGGACGCGCGCCCCGACTACGTGCGCAACACGCTGGCGCCGCATTACGGACTGGCGTTGCAGGTGCTGGAGCCGGCCGACTACAACGCGGCCGATTTCGCGCTGACCCGCGATGAGCGGCGCACCATCGATGCGGGCGGGTTCTTCCTGCGCGACAACCTGATGAGCTTCGTGGCCGCCATACCGGGCCCGGGCGCACAGTGGCTGATGGTCAAGCTGCCGCCCGAGCCGCTCGTCGGCACGTGGGTGATCGTTGCAATCTACGCTGCCCTGGGCGTGCTGTTGTGCGCCTTCATGCTGGTGTGGGCGCTGCCGGTCTGGCGCGACCTGGAGGCGCTGAAGACCGCCGCGCAGCGGATGGGGCAGGGCGACCTGCGGGTGCGCGCCCAGCTGTCGCGGTTTTCCAGCATCCGTGGGCTGGGCGACACCTTCAACCAGATGTCCGAACGCATCAGCGCGCTGATCAGCAATCAGCGCGAACTGACCAACGCGGTATCGCACGAACTGCGCACGCCCATCGCCCGCTTGTCGTTCGAGCTGGACATGATCGAGCAAGAGGCCGATCCCGCCGCGCGCCGGCGACTGGTCGAGGACATGAAGAACGATGTCGCCGAGCTGGACAGCATGGCGTCGGAATTGCTGATGTACGCCCGCCTGGAACACAAGAGCGACGACATTCCGCTTCAAGCCCAGGACGCCCGCGGGTGGCTCGATTCCGTTGTGCAGCATGCGTCGTTCGAGGCCGAATTGTCGGGGGTGCAGTGCGTGGTGACGCACTGCGATGCAGGCGACGTGCGGCTGCACCCGCGCTACATGACGCGCGCCTTGCTCAACCTGCTGCAGAACGCCATCCGCCACGCCGGCGGGCAGGTGCAGGTCGGACTTGCCAGCCCCGCGCCACGGCAGTACGTGCTGACGGTGGACGACGATGGGCCGGGCGTGCCGCCCGCCGATCGCGAGCGCGTGTTCGATCCCTTTATCCGGCTCGACGAAAGCCGAGCGCGCGGCACTGGCGGTACCGGGCTGGGCCTGGCGATTGTGCGCCGCGTGGCGCGATGGCACAACGGCGAGGCGCTGGTGTCCGAGAGCCCGCTGGGCGGCGCCCGCTTCGTGATTCGCTGGCAAGCGGCCTGATCCGACCCGCCCGCCGCGCGCGGCCGCCGGCGTTGTGCAGTGGTATGCCGGGCCGCTTAATGCTTCTTCACAATTGTTAAAGAGATCCGGGAAATTTGCCTGACGCCTCCCGATACATTGCCGGCCATCGGCCAACTGGCCGTCAATACGGAGGCCGCAGGTGTCGGAGATCGTTGTGTATGTCAGAAGCCAGCCGCAGCTGGGCGACCAGATCGTCGCCATGCCAACGCTGTATCAGCTCAAGACATGGTGGCCATCGCGCCGGCTGAAGGTGGTCGCCCGTGACGACGTGGGCAATTTCTACCGGGCGCTGCCGTGGGTCGACGAGTTCGTACGTGCCTCGACATTCATCGATTACCTGCGCAGCCTGAAATCCGAGACCCGCATGTCCGTCAGCCTGCATCACAGCAGCGAGCGATTCGGCGTGGTCAATCTGCTGCGCCGTCCGGCGATCCGGTTGGGCTTTCGCAATGCCCGCTTCAGCGACGTGGCCTGGACGCATTGCCATCGCAAGGACATCACCGAATACATCGGCCAGGCCAATCTGCGCTTGCTGGCGTCGTACCGGCCATTCGACCTGGAGGGGGCGACGCGCGCATGTTTCTATACGCTGGCGCGTCCGCACCTGCGCGTGCCGTTGGGCGGCGACGTGGTGATGATTCCCGGGGGCGGCGCCGGCGACTTCAAGCGCTGGAGCCTGTCGAACTACCTGCGGCTGGCCGACAGGCTGAAACCGCTGCTGGGCGCCGGCACCCGTTTTCTCTTCGTGCTGGGCCAGCAGGAAGCCTCGGAGCGGGATGCCCTGCGCGCGATGCAGCGGCCGGACTTCTCCATTGCCTATTGCCGGCCCATCGCCGAGCTGAGCGCCATCATGCTGCGCGCGCGGCTGGTGGTAGCCAACGATTGCGGCCCCTCGCACATCGCGCAAGGCGCTTGCGTGCCGTATGTGGGCGTTTTCAACGAAGCGAATCCCGAGTGGTTCTGGCGCCGGCGCGGGTCGGCGTTCGTGGTGCCGCGGCATCCGCCAAGCGGCATCAATTCGATCACGCCCGGTGAAGTGCTGGCGGCCTGTCTGGATGTATTGGATCATCATGCGCATACTGCACACGCTGGCTGAGCGCAGTCTGGGCGGATTGGAATTCCGCACGCTGGAGCAGGCGAGCTGGCTGCACCTTCACGGCTACGAAGTGGCCATTGCGTCGCCCTCGGGCAGCGCCGTGAGCCACGCCGCGCGGGAGCGCAAGCTGACGACCGTGGATATTGACTTCAACCCTGCCTATTCGCCCAGGACCGTCCTGGCGCTGCGCCGGGCCGTCCAGGCGATGCGCATCCAGGTCATCGATAGCCATAGCCGCGCAGACGCCAAGACGGCCGCGCTGTGCCGGGATCTGTGCGCCGTCGTGCGCACGCGTCATTTTGCCAAGCCCATGCGTTCATCCCTGCGCCGCCGGCTGGAATGGAAGCTCGGCTGCGACCACGTCATCGCCACCAGCGACGTCGGCAAACAAGAACTGCTGGCGGCCCGGCTGGTGCCGGACGACCGGATCAGCGTGGTCGGGGAGTGGGCCGGCGACGCGTTCTTTCAGTCCGGTGACGCGCCGGATGCCGTCCTGCGGATCCGTCGCGGCTTGGGGATACCGGCGCCCAAGGCGTCTTACGTCATCGCCACCGTGGGGATGCTGCGCCCGGAGAAAGGCCAGGCCGATCTGCTTCGCGTGGTGCAACGCCTGCGCATCCAAGGCGTGCCCGCGGTGGCCCTGGTCGTGGGCATGGCGACCGCGCGCACACAACCGTATGCGTATTCGCTGTACCGCCTGGCCGTGGATCTGGGCATCGCGGAGCATGTCGTGTTTGCAGGTCATCGGACCGACGTGCCCGACATGATCCGCGCCGCGGACGTGGTGCTGGTTCCGTCCGCGACCGAAGCCTGGTCGCGCATCGTGCCCGAGTCCTTCGCCGGCGAGCGGCCCGTCGTTGCCAGCAATGTGGGTGGGCTGCCGGAGATCGTCGTGCCGGGCCGTACCGGCTGGCTTGCCGCGCCCGGTGACGTCGCGGCGTATGCCGACTGCATCCTGCAGATCCGGAACCGGCCTTGGCATGCTCAGGCCATTGTGGCCAACGCGCGGGCGTTCGCAGATACGCATCTGCGCCTGGGAGAAAAGATGTTCCGCACGCTCGAGGCGTATCGCGTCGCCGTGGGTGCACGCTTGCCGCCCGAACGCTATCAGCGCGGGGGGGCGTCGGCATGACCACGATTGACATGGTCTGCAAGGTGACGGCGTGTCCGGACCCGTGCGCGGCATCGGTCATCCGGACGGCGACGGCATGCGACGGCCAACTGCCACCGTTATCGCCGCAGGCGGGCGAGCAGTTGCTTGTGGGCAAGGGCGAGCGCGCGCGCACGGGAATCCTGCTGATCCACCGCCTGGGCGGCGCGCCCTGGGAAATGCACGAACTGGCGCGCGGCCTGAATGAACAGGGCTACAGCGTGATGGCTGTCCAGCTGGCGGGTCATGGCGGGTCGCTGCAAGAATTGGCCGGCGCAGGGTGGATGGATTGGCTGGCCAGCGTGCGCCGGGGGGCGGATATGCTGGCCAGCCGGACCGATCGCATCGTCGTCGGCGGAATCGCCACGGGCGCCGTGCTGGCCCTTGCCCTGGCGCAGGAGCGGCCGTTCCACGTAGCCGGCGTCCTGGCGTTATCGCCCGTGCTCCGTCATGACGACCGTGCGGGTCCGCGCCGGGCAAGCACGGCCTTCCTGCTGCCGGTGTTGCGTATGCTGGGCATCGCCCGGCATCGCGCGGTGCCGGGACGGCCGCGCCGCGCGGGCTTGCCGGGTACGCCGTGGAGGGCGCTGGGCCAGATGGGTAAGCTGGCGGCCGCGGTACGGCGCCGGATGGACATGGTGCGAGCGCCGTGCCTCGTTATCCATGCACGGCACGACGACGTCGCGACCGTATCCGGCGCGTTCGAGATCGCGAAAACGGCGCGCAACACGAATGTGCACTTGCAGCTGCTGGCAGACCGTGACCATGTGATCACGATGGGCCGCGGATGCGGCGATGTCGTCTCGCGGGCCACGGCGTTCGTCAGCGGGATTGCTTGGCCTTGATCGCGGGTTGCGCAGGAACCAATTCTGGCTGCCTTTCCAACCGCAGCACCGGCGACGTGAACAGCACGGCGAACTGGATGAAGAAGCCGGCGGTCGACACCCAGAGGCAGGCTTCTACGCCGAACTTCGCAGCCAAGGTCGCGCCGATCAGGGCGCCAATGGGCCTCGCGCCGAAATTGGCCGTCACGATGACGGATGACACACGGCCCAGCAAGGCGTTGGGCGTGACCGATTGGCGCAGGGTGGTCGTGGTGATGGTCCACAGGATGGGACCCGCGCCGAACAGGAAGAAGCCGACCGCCGCCCATGCACCCGACGGAAAGGCCAGCGTCGTCAGCAGGATGATGCTGGCCAGCAAAGCGGATAGCGGTCCCGCGCCGATCATCGCGCCGAACGACAGCCGGCGCGCGAGCCACGGTGCCGCCAGCGCGCCGGCCAGCATCCCCGCGCCGTAGATGCCCAGCGTGATGCCGACGCCCGCGGCCGACAAGCCCAGCCGATCCACGGCGTACGCAACATAGATGGCCAGCAGGACAAACCACGCGGTATTGAAGAAGAGGGCGGTCAAGAGAACCGGGCGCAACAAGGGATGCGTGGCGACGAATGCCGCGCCTTCGCGCAGTTCGGTCAGCGGATGGCGCCGCATGGCGGGCTTGGGCGCATCTTGCGGCAGGCCGGCAAGAAACACGGCGGCCAGCAGCGACAGCGTGGTGGCAAGCACGTAAGCGGTGGATGCGCCCATCCACCCGACCAGCGCGCCGCCCGCGGCCGGACCAGCAGAAAAGGCGGCGCTGCGCGCCAGCTCCAGCCAGCGGTTGGCGTTGGACAGTTCAGCAGGAGGGACCAGCCTGGGCACCAAGGCGGGGGCCGCGACGTTGTAGGCGACGGTGCCCACCGCCCCGGCAAAGCCCAGCGCCGCCAGCCATTGCAGGCTGAGGCCGCCCGTCCACAAAAGCGTCAGCAGTGCAATCAGGCTTGCCGCGCGCACGCATTCGGCGCCAGTCATGAGGGACCGGCGCGACATCCGGTCGGCCAGCACACCGGCGGGCAGGGAAAGCAACAGGAACGGAAGCGTCTGCGCGGTCTGCAGATAGCCGGTCTGCGCCGCGGTGGCGCCCAGGGTCAGCACGGCATACAAGGGCGCAGCCGCCAGCGCGATCTGCTCGGAGAATTGCGCGGCAAGGTTCGACGCCGCAAGGCGGCGGAAGGTGGAGGGCAGGGCGGGCATGGGAATGGAGCGGCGGGGGCCGCGCAAACGGCAAGGGCACGATGTTGATCGTACCCTTGCGGCCCCGCACTCCGGTCCTTGCTGTGCGGCAAGGACGCGCTTCGGTCAGGGAATGGGCGGGTAGTCGCCGAAGCCGTCGGGCCAGGTGGTCAGCACGTCGTAGCCGGTCTCGGTGACGACGACCATGTGTTCCCATTGGGCGGACAGCGACCGGTCCTTGGTGACGACGGTCCAGCCGTCGGGCAACTGCTTGGTCTGCGGCTTGCCGGCATTGATCATGGGCTCGATCGTGAACATCATGCCGGGCTGCAGCACCAGGCCTTCGCCGGGCCGGCCGTAGTGCAGCACCTGTGGATCGTCGTGGTAGATCTGGCCAATGCCGTGGCCACAGTATTCGCGCACGATGCTGAAATGCTCGCGGTGCGCGACGGTCTGGATGGCGTGGCCGATGTCGCCCAGCGTGGCGCCGGGCTTGACGGCCATGATGCCGGCGCGCATGGCTTCATAGGTGGTGTTGACCAGGCGGCGGGCCAGCGGGCTGGGCTGGCCAACGTAGTACATGCGGCTGGTGTCGCCAAACCAGCCGTCCTTGATGACCGCGACGTCGATGTTCAGGATGTCGCCGTTCTTGAGCACCTTGGCCGACGGAATGCCGTGGCAGATCACGTGATTGACCGACGCGCAGATGGTCTTGGGAAAGCCGTGGTAGCCCACGTTGGCGGGCGTGGCTTTCAGCACGTTGACGATGTAGTCGTGACAGACGCGGTCAAGCTCGTCGGTGGTGACGCCGGGGCGAACGTGTTCGCCGATCATGTGCAGCACTTCGGCCGCCATGGCGCCCGCCTTGCGGGCCATTTCGATGTCGGCGGCCGATTTGATGGAAACCTTCTTGGCCATTTATGCGGCCTCCTGCTGCGCGGGTTGCGGCAACCCTTGCGAGAGGGAAGCGATGGTGAAGCCTTCGGCCTGGTCGATGCGGATCAGCAGTTGGCAGATGTCGGCATGGCGCAGTTCGGGATAGAGCTCGGAGAGCATGCCGATGCGCATCCAATGTTCGGCTTGGGAATTGATGGAGCGGCTGAGGGCGCCGCTGGCGACGCGCAGGTTCTCGTGCATCTGCTCGGAAATTTTGACGATACCCATGGTGGATGTGTTCCGTATATGTTTCGTATATGGAACGTATCGTACTGCGCCGAGCCGCCGCGTGCAAATCGGCCTCAGGCGGATTCCTTGCTTTCCTTGGCTGGCTTGCGGGGCTTACTGCGCGCGGACTTCTTGGCGGCGCCGGCGCGGGGCGCTTCCTTGGGCGCCGGGGCGGCCGCCGCGGTCATTTGCTCCATCCACATCAGCGCATCCGTGTACGACAGGAACTGCTGCAGGTAACCGGGCGACATTTCGCGCATCAGGGAGAGCGCGCGGTGCACGAGCTGATTGGAGTTGAGCGGGCCGGCGTTCTTGTGGACCTGTTCCTGCGACTGGCGGACCTGGCGGTCGGCGCTGAAGCGGGACCAGAGCGTCTGGAACTCGTCGAGAAGCGGCAGCTCGGGATAGGCGGCGCGCAGGCCCAGCGGGTCGAGCCGCTCGGCGCACGCGCGGTCGGATTCCGCGTCCGCAGCCTGCGGAGGGCCGGCAGCGCCGGGGCCGGCCAGGTAGGCGACCAGGCCGGCGAGGGGGCCGTGTTCGGGGGCAGGTGGTGAGCCAGGGAGGTCCTCGGCGGCGCCCGCGTCCGTCAGGCCCGATTCGTACGCCTGGATCAGGTCGGCCAGCCGCCCATCCAGCCGCTGGCGGACGGGGCCGTCATACGCGGCCGCGCGGCGTGCCAGCGCGTCGATCAGATGAAAACGCAGCGGGTCGGCGCGGTCGGCGCCGCTGGCGCGCCAGCCGTCCAGCACGGCGCGCGGGTTCAGGACCGCCTCGCGGCTGCCGTCACTGCGCACCGGGCTTACCCGCTTCGTTCGAGGGTTTGGGGATGGGCGTGATTTCGACGCGCCGGTTCTTGGCGCGGCCTTCCTCGTCCGCGTTGGACGCGACCGGCTGCTCGGCCCCGAAGGCCGCGGCAAAGACCATTGACGACGGTACGCCTTCGTCAATGAGGGCCCGCGTCACGGTGAGGGCGCGCTGCGCGGAAAGATCCCAGTTGTCGGCAAAGCGGCGGTTGCCCTCGCGTACCTGCTGGTCGTCGGTGAAGCCGCTGACCATCAGGATTTCATTGTGGGTCTTCAGGTACGCGGACAGCGGTTCGATCAGGCTTTTCAGGATCTCGCGGCCTTCGGGTTGAAGCTGATCGGAGTTCAGGGCGAAGAGCACGCTGCCGCTGATGCCGATGCGGCCGTTCACGAGCGTCACGCGGCCAGCGGCAAGCGGGCCGGCCAGCGCCTGTTCCAGCGTCTCGCGGCGCTGCGTTTCTTCCTGGCGCTGCTTGACCTCTTCCTCAAGCTGCGTCGACAACTGCAACTGCACCGCGACGACGCTGACCAGGATGAGGACGAAGGCGCCCAGCAGCACCGACATCAGGTCGCCAAAGACGGCCCAGGCCGGCGCCGTCGGCTCCACGCCGCCGTCGATATCCTCGCTCATGCCGTTTCCGCTCCGGCCGTGGCGCGCTGGGCGGCAAGCTGCTGCAGGTTCTCGATGATCTGCTTTTGCGACATGAGGCTCAGGTCGACGACCTCACGGGCCTGCGCCACGTAGTAGGACAGTTGCTCGTCGCCGCGCGCGATGGATTTGTCCAGCGCCGCTTCGATGCGTTGCAGATGCGCCGTGAGCTTGTCGTTCGATTCGCCGAAGGCCTGCACGGCGGCGCCGAAGGATTCGCCCAGGCTGGCGACCTCGACCGCGCTGCTGGTGACCAGCGAGGCGACTTCGGTCAGCTTGCCGGTTTCGGACTCGACCTTGTCGGTGAACTGCGCGCCCACGCGTTCCAGCATGTCCGCCGACGACGCCACCAGGGCATCGACGGCCGTGCGCTGCTCGGCCGCGGTGTGGTTGACGGCGTCCAGCAGCGTGCCGAGCGTCTCGAGCAGGCGGTTGCGCTCTTCGAGCATGTCGTTGTCGCGCACCATGCTGTCCGACAGCTTCTGGCGCAGTTCGCCGATGACTTCGGCGGCGGCGCGCGGCGCCTCGGACGCGGCCTGGACCAGACGGCCGATCTCGGCGATGGTTTCGCTGGCGTGGGCCTGCGTTTGCGCGGTGATGTCCTGCGCAGTGAGGCTGAGGGTGTCGCAGATCTCTTGTTGCAGGCCGGCCGCCTGCGCGCCTGCCTGCTGCCATTCGGTGCGCAGCGCATTGGCCATGTCCGCCAGCTTGGCCGTCCATGCGGTCAGGCGTTCCTCGTCGTTGGCGGCCAGTGCCGCTTGCAGGGCGGTGTGCGATTGTTCCAGCGTCTGCAGCAGCTCGGCCGAATGCGCGCCGAAGGCGGCGGACGCGGTTTGCAGCGCGTCGCGGTTGTCGTCGGCCAGTTGCTTGCCGACGGTTTCCTGGCGGGTCTGCGCGTCTAGCCAGGCTTGCGTGACGCCGCCGGCGGCGGTCTCCAGACGAGACGACACGGTTTCCAGAAGCGCGGCCTGTTGCTGCGTCTGGGCGGTGATGTCGCGGGCGGTCTGGCTGAGCGCGTCGCTGATTTCCAGCTGGCGCAGGGCGGCCTGCGTGCCGGCCTGTTCCCATTCTTCGCCCAGCTTGGCGGCCATCGCCGTCAGCGAGCCGGTCCAGGCGGTCAGGCGTTCTTCGTCGCGCGAAGCCAGCGCGGCCTGCAGGTCGGCGTGCGACTGGTCCAGCGTGCGCAGCAGCGCGTCGGCATGCTGGCCGAAGGCGGCCGCCGCCGTTTCGAGGGCGCGCTGATTGTCGGCGGCCAGTTGCTTGCCCAGGTCTTCCTGGCGGGTCTGGGCGTCCGTCCAGGCCTGCGTGACGCTGCCTGCCGCCGTTTCCAGGCGGGTCGACACGTCTTGCAGCAGCCGGGCCTGCGCTTCGGTCTGACCGGCGATGCCGCGCGCGGTCTGGGCGAGCGCGTCGTTGATTTCCTGATGGCGGGCGACGGTGTTCGCGCCGGCCTGTTCCCAGTCCTGGCCCAGCTTGGCGGTCATGGCGCCCAGCGTGTCGCGCCACGCAGCAAGGCGTTCTTCGTCGCGCGCGGCCAGGGCGGCCTGCAATTCGGTGTGCGACTGGTCCAGCGTGCGCAGGAGCGATGCGGCGTGTTGCTCGAATGCCGCCGTGGCGGCTTCCAACGCGGCCTGATTGCCGGCGGCCAGCTTGCTGCTGGCTTCTTCCTGGCGGGCAAGCGCGCGGGTCCATTGGTCCGACACGCCGTTGGCGGCGGCCTCCATGCGGGCCGACACGCCTTCGAGCAGGGCCGCCTGCGCGGCGGCTTGTTCGGCAACGTCGCGCACGGTCTGCGCCAGGGTGTCGTTGATTTCCTGCTGGCGGACGGTGGCCTGCGCGCCGGACTGCTCCCATTCCTGACGTAGCGTGGCGCCCATCGTGCCCAGCGTTTCGGTCCAGGCGGCCAGGCGCTGCTGGTCGCGCGAGGCAAGGTCGGTTTGCAGCGCGGCGTGCGACGCGTTCAGGGTGCGCAAGAGCGACGCCGAATGCTGCTCGAAGCTGGCGGCCGCGGCGGTGAGCGCCTGCAGGTTGTCGCCGGCCAGTTTTTCGCCGGCCTGCTGCTGGCGCGACAGCGCTTCGGTCCAAGCTTGCGACATGTCGCCCGACGACGCCTCCAGACGTGCCGACACGCTGTCCAGCAGGCTGGCCGAGCGTTGTTCGAAGGTCTGGGCGAAGCGGTCGAGCGATGCGCGCAGGTCTTGGGCCATGGCCTCGCTGGCGCGTTGCTGGCCAGCGACCGCCTGGCTCCAGATGCCCGCGACGTCCGTCGTCGCGGCTTGCAGGCCTGCCGTCAGGCCTTCGAGCTGCTGGCGCACGGCTTGGGCCACGGTGTCCTGCAGGGTGGCGGTTTCGCGGGACAGGCTGTCCATCGTGGCCTGCACGACAGGCTGCAGGGCCTCGCCGGCGGAGCGCGCGCTTTGCGCCACGCTGTCTTTCATGGACTGTTCCATGACGGACGCCAGCCGGGCGTAGGCGGCTTCGGCCTTGCCCTGAAAGGCGGTCTGGCTGGCGATCTGGCGTTCGTTCAGCGCCTGGTTCTGCTGTTCCATGCTCTTCATCATGGATTCCAGCTGGCCGACGATGGCGGGCATGGCTTCGGCCTGCCGCTGCATGATCTCGGCCTGGCGCTGGAGCAGCTTGAAGGATTCTTCGCGCTGGTAGCCTTGCGAGTACACGCGCAGCGTGGTCGCGGTCCTGGTATCGAGAAGCTGCGCCGCGTGGACGCGGTCGCGCCGCGACAGCGCGGCCAACAGGCCCAGCATGGCGGACGCGGCAACGCCGGCGATCGAGGTGCCGAAAGCAAAGCCCAGACCCTTGACGGGGGCGGCCAGCGACGCGCGGATCGCGGCCAGATCGGTCGAGCTTTCAAGCGCAAGGCCAGTGCCGCGCAGCGTGACGACCATGCCAAGAAAAGTGCCCAGCATACCCAGAAGGACCAGCAGGCCCACCAGATACGGCGTGAGCGACGGGCCGGGCAGGCCCACGCGCTCGCCTTCGATGCGCAGGCGCACCGCGTTGCGCAGACCGGCCGGAAGCTTGTCCAGCCAGGCGCCGAGGCTGCCCGGCGCTTCGTTCAGGTCCGATACGGCGCGCGTCAGCGACGACGTTGCCTGCTGGTAGCGCAGCAGTTCCAGCGCGCCCGCCAGGTAACAGACGCCAATCAGCAGCGTCACGGCCAGCGCCAGCGGGTTCGTGCCCGCGTAACCCGCGCCGATCCAGCCCACAACGGCCAGTCCGGCCAGGAAAACCACGATATTGATCAGATTCTTGGACATAGTGTCCTAATTAGCTGGTGCGAAGGGCGGCGAGCAGCCCTTCGACCGGTTGTAAACGAACATCCAATTCGGCCAGCAGAACGGCGCGCATGTCGGCACGGAACGTGTCCAGCCACGCGCCGGCGGTAATGGCCGGGGCGGGCGGCGACGTCCCGGCCTGCGCGGCGTCAACGGCGGGCGCCTGGGTATCGCCTGGCACGTCGGCCGTCGCATCGGCCGGCGCGCCCGGTTCAGCCAGGGCCTGCTCCGCAGCCTGCGCCAGCGCCGCTTCCTCGGCCTTGCGCAGGCCGTCGAAGTGCACCTGCAGCAGTTTCGGGATGGCGCCCAGCAGGGCCCGCTCCTTGGGCAGCAGCGCGCGGTCCATGATCGCGTCCACGACGGCCAGGCGCGTCCACTCCCCGTTGCGGGCGGCCACCATCCCGCGCAGCCGGCTGCGCAGGTTGCCTACGCTGGTTTCCATCGTGTGCTGCAACGACAGATACCGCTGGCGAAAACTCGAATAATCGAACGCATCTTCGGCCAGGACGGCCGCCAATTTCTTGGCGGGCGCCCGAGCCGGGGCAACCCGCTTGGCGGCCGTGGCCGCCGTGTCGCTGGCGATGGCGTCGGCAAGCGTGGTGCGCACCCGCACGCATTCGCGTTCTTCGGCGCTGCTGAACATGCGGGCGCCGGGCGCAATCACGGGCGGAGCGGTATTGAGCGCCGCCGACAGGGCGATCGCGTCCGTCCAGCCAAGCCATTGGCTCAGATGGTCGGATAGCGACTGCCTGGACTGCTGGACTTCCGCGTCCGTCAGGCGAGTCAGCAAGCGAATGAGCGTCGGGCCGCTTAAACCTGTGCGCTGGGGGGCTTGCAACATACCACCAGAGTCAAAAAGGGGGGAGTTTACACGCTGCGACGGCCCCGGAGGGCCTGTCGGGACGCCCGGACCGGGGACAAAGCACAAAATGGGGTCGCATCATGGCCGGCGCGTCGCCGCTGCCGCAACACTGTGTCGCCACCCGGCGGGCAGGAACCCTCGGCCCGCCCGTCCGTCGAACCCTGCATGGATGCCCGCACCCCCTGGCGATTTACCCGACGACTCCTCGTTCTTGCCGCGCTGGCCGCCTTGGCGGTTTGGGTCTGGCCGCGCCTGCCCGAATCGGCGCGCGCACCCTGGCACATGGCGCGGCTTTCCTGGCAGGACGCGCCGCTGTCGTTGCCGGTACCCGTGCAGGGCGTAGCGCCCCGGCGGCTGGCCGATACCTGGGGCGCCTCGCGGTCGGGCGGGCGCACGCATCAGGGCATCGACATCTTCGCCAAGCGCGGCACGCCGGTGCTGTCGGCAACCGAAGGCGTGGTCACACGCATCGGCGAGAACACACTGGGCGGCCAGGTGGTCTGGGTGATGGGGCCGGGCCGGCAGATGCACTATTACGCGCACCTGGACGGCTATGCGGATATCCGCCGCGGCCAGCTTGTTGCGCCGGGCGACGTGCTGGGCTTTGTCGGCAATACGGGCAACGCCAAAGGCACGCCGCCGCATTTGCACTACGGCATCTATGCCGGGGGCGGGGCGCTCAATCCCTATCCGCTCCTGATCTCGCCCGGCGGTTCCCCCATGCCGGTGTCGTCCCCGCAATAAGCGCGCGGCGCGCCGGTGTAGATTTGTGTCCTGGCCAGAATAATGGGGCAAGGCGTGGCGCACTTTCCATGGACTTTCTGATCTCGGCTGCGGCGCGCGCGCTGGCGGCGGGCGACCCGCTGGGCGCGTTGAACCACGTGGCGCTGCGTAGCGACGCGCCCGCGCTGGCCTTGCGCGGCATCGCCATGGCGCAGCTGGGCGATCTGGCGCGCGCGCGTAGCCTGCTGCAAGGCGCCGCCCGCGCTTTTGGGCCGCGACAGGCCGTGGCGCGGGCCCGCTGCGTCGTCGCCGGGGCCGAAATCGCGCTGGCTTCGCGCGACCTGGGCAATGGCGAGAAGGCGCTGGATGCCGCGCGCGCCACGCTGCACGCGCACGGCGATGTGGTCAATGCGGCGCATGCCGGTCACCTGGCGGCTCGCCGCCAGTTGCTGCTGGGGCGTCTTGAAGAAGCCGAGCGCACGCTCGCCGGATTGGACGTGGCCGCGTTGCCGTGGGCGTCGCGGGCCATTCATGAACTCATTGTCGCGGGCATCGCCATACGCCGCCAGCAGGCTGCGGCAGGCCGGGCCGCACTCACGCGCGCGGCGCAGTGCGCCGGCCAGGCAAGGATCCCGGCGCTGATGGCGGAAGTGGAACACGCCGAACAGGCGCTGGACGCGCCGGCGGCGCGGCGCATCGCACACGACAGCGAAAGGACCCTGTCGCTGGACGAGGTCGAGGCGTTGCTCGCGTCCGGGGCGCTGGTCGTGGATGCCTGCCGGCACGCCGTGCGCGCAGCGCAAGGGACCATCGCGCTGGCCGGCCGCCCCGTGCTGTTTGCGCTGTTGCGGGCGCTGGCGCAAAACTGGCCCGGCGAGGCAACGCGCGAGGCGCTCATCGCCCAGGCCTTTCGCACGCGCTATTTCGACGACACGCACCGCGCGCGCCTGCGTGTCGAAATGGGCCGTCTGCGGGTCGTGATCGGCCCGCTGGCCGACGTGCAGGCCACCCGGCACGGCTACGCGCTCAAGCCCCTTGTGGCGAGCGACGTGGCGCTGCTGGCGCCTGCGGGCGAGGAATCGGATCCGGAGGCGGGCGCGCTGCTCGCCTTTCTGGCCGACGGCGAGGGCTGGTCGAGTTCGGCGCTGGCGCTGGTCGTCGGGTCCAGCCAGCGCACCGTGCAGCGCGCGCTTGAGACGCTGGCCGCAGCCGGCAAGGTGCAGGCCTTCGGCCAGGGGCGCGCGCGGCGCTGGATGCTGCCGCCCGTGCCAGGATTCACGACAAGCTTGTTACTTCCGGTGATTCTGCCGGGCCATTAGCATGAACGGACCCCTACAAAAGGAAGCCGACATGAAACGATCTCAAGCCGAAATCCTGCGTGAATATGGCCCGTTCCCCGGTGTCGATGCAGTCCACGGGCTGACGTACGACGGCGAACAAGTGTGGTTTGCCACGGGCGACCGCCTCGTCGCCATGGACCCCGTGACCGGACAGACCTCCCGCGCGCTCGACATCACGGCCAACGCGGGCACGGCCTTCGACGGCACCTATCTCTATCAGATTGCCGATGGCCACATCCAGAAGGTGGACCCCTCGAGCGGGGAAATCCTGTCCACGATCCCCGCGCCCGGAGGCGAATGCGTGTCCGGCATGGCGTGGGCCGAAGGCAGTCTGTGGGTCGGCGCCTACCGCGACCGCAAGATTCATCAGGTCGATCCCGCCACCGGCAAGGTGCTGCGCACGATTGATTCCAACCGCTACGTGACAGGCGTGACGTGGGTGGACGGCGAGCTGTGGCATGGCACCTGGGAAGCGGAAGAAAGCGAGCTGCGGCGCCTGGAACCGCGCACCGGGCAAGTGCTGGAGGCCGTGGAGATGCCGGCGGGCGTGGGCGTGTCGGGACTGGAATCCGACGGCGGCGGCACGTTCTACTGCGGAGGCGGCGAGAGCGGCAAGGTGCGAGCGGTGCAGCGCCCCGCAAAAGCGTCCAGTTGACCCAGGGCAATTGGAAAAATACAACATTAGTGGATATGAGAAGTATTTGCATTTAAACTTCGTGCCGATTTGTCACTCTTATTCCAATTCGGTAGGAAGCCACAATGCAAGATCAGAGACGCGTCGCGCGCGGCCCCCTTGTTCACCCTCGCTTTGTGCTGCGCCGCACGTCGGCGATGGTTTTTCTGGCGTTGGCCTCGGCAGGCGCGGTCGCGCAGGAGGCCGCTGTCGCCACGATGCCGTCGGTGCAGGTGGTGGGCGACACCGCCAACGCGAACACGACCGAGGGAACCGGTTCCTACACGCCGCGCGCCACGGCGGCCAGCACCGGGCTGTCGCTGTCGCTGCGCGAGACGCCGCAGTCGGTCACCGTCATGACGCGTCAGCGCATGGACGACGAGGACATGCGGTCGCTGGCGGACGTGATGGCCAGCACGCCCGGCATTTCGGTGCAGAACTTCGATAGCGAGCGCTACACCTTCAATTCGCGCGGCTTCAGCATCACCAACTACATGTACGACGGCGTGCCCACGGCGTTCGACGTGGGCTATGCGGCAGGCGAGTCGTCCGTCGACCCGATCATCTACGACCGCGTGGAAGTCGTGCGGGGCGCCACGGGCCTGATGACGGGCGCGGGCAATCCGTCGGCCTCGATCAACCTGGTGCGCAAGCACGCCGACAGCCGCGAGTTCAAGGCGGACCTGAGCGCGGGCGTGGGCACGTGGGACACCTATCGCGCCACGGCAGACCTGTCCACGCCACTCAATGCCGAGGGCAGCGTGCGCGGCCGCATCGTGGCGGCGTACCAGGACAACCATTCGTTCCTGGACTACTACCAGAACAAGAAGAAGGTTTTCTACGGCGTGGTGGACGCCGACCTGACCTCGCGCACGACGCTCAGCGTGGGCTACAACTACCAGGACAACGAGCCAAAGGGCAGCACGTGGGGCGGCTTTCCGCTCTGGTATGCGGACGGCGGGCGCACCGATTGGCGCCGGTCGCTGAACACCGGCGCGCGCTGGTCCTCGTGGGGCAGCACCACGCAGGGCGCGTTTGCCAGCCTGGAGCACCGCTTCGACAACGACTGGCGTGTGCAGGCCGTGGGCTCGTATTCCAAGAATGAAATGGACGGCAAGCTGTTGTACCTGTACGGCTGGCCGGATCGGGAAACCGGACTGGGCATGGGCGCCTCGCCGGCCTGGTATCTGGGCGACCGCAAGCAGAACGCGCTGGACCTGAAGGCAAACGGCCCGTTCACATTGTTCGGCCGCCGCCACGAAGCCGTGGTGGGTGCAAGCTTCAACCGTCAGAAGGGCGACTTCAACTACCGGTCTGCCATCGGCGCCGCCGCCGTGGGCAATTTCCTGGACTGGGACGGCTCGTATCCTGAACCCGACTGGAACGATTCGATCATTGCCAACCGCTACACCACCACGCAGACCGGCTGGTACGGCGCGCTGCGCCTGAACCTCGCGGACCCGCTAAAGCTGATCGTGGGCGGGCGCTACAGCACCTGGAAGACCAATTCGGTCGGTTTTGGCGGCGAAGGGCGCACCGAGTTCGACAAGAACGACTTCACGCCATACGCCGGCCTGCTGTACGACATCAATGACACCTATACGGCGTACGTCAGCTACACAGGCATCTTCAATCCGCAGACCTATCAGGACCGCAACGGCAACTGGCTGGACCCGCTGGAAGGCAAGTCGTATGAAGCCGGCATCAAGGGCGAATGGCTGGACGGCCGCTTGAATGCCAGCGCCGCCGTCTTCCAGATCGACCAGGACAACGTGGCGCAGGCGGATCCCGGCCAGATGGTGCCGGGCACGACCAACCAGGCGTACACGGCAGCGCAAGGCACGCGCAGCCGCGGGTTCGACCTGGAACTGTCGGGCGAAGTGACGCCGGGCTGGAATGTGGCGGCCGGGTGGTCGCACTGGACCGCGCGCGATGGCGACGGCAACGCGATCCAGACCGACCAGCCGCGCAGCCTGGTGCGCGTCTTCACGACCTACCAACTGCCGGGAGACTGGAACCGCCTGACCGTGGGCGGGGGCGTGAACTGGCAAAGCCACGTCTACACCATCGCCAGCGGCCCCAACGGCGACGAGCGCGTGGGGCAGGGCAGCTATGCCGTGACCAACCTCATGGCGCGCTACCGTTTCAACCGCAATCTGTCGGCGCAACTGAACGTGAACAACGTGTTCGACCGCAAGTATTACAGCCAGATCGGCTTCTACAGCCAGGGCGCGTGGGCCGCGGGCCGCAGCGCGATGCTGACGATGCGCTACCAGTACTGACCGCAGCGCGCCTAGGCGGGGCCGATTGGCCCCGACGCCGCCCGCGCGGCCTCGGCGATGCTGGCAATGAAGGCTTTGGCGGCTTCCGGCATGATGCGCCCGGCCAGCGTCTGCACCTCGAAGTGGCGCTCGTTCATCTCGCGGTCGCGCAGGGGCACGGCGACGATTTTTCCCCACGCCAGGCGGTTTCGGATCGCCAGTTCGCCGCAGAAGGCGACCCCGCCGCCCGCGCTGGCAAAACCCACCAGCGCGTCGATGCTGCGGCTGGTGAACGCCGGCTCGCAGTGCAACTGCTGGCGGCTGCAGCTGATGTCGATCAGCTGGCGCAGCGTGGAATCGGGCGTGGGCAGCGCAAGCGGATACGCCATCAATTGCGCCAGCGCCAACTCGCGGCGGTCGGCCAGCGGATGGCCGGCCGAAAGGATCGCGCGCACCGGCGCAGGCACGCGCGCTTCCACGCGGATATCGCGCTGAGACGTCAGGCTGAGCGTGACGCCGATGTCCGCCGAGCCGTCCCGGATGCGCTGGGGAATTTCCTGCTGCGAGCAGACATCCAGTGAAAAGCGGATACCGGCGTAGTGCTGCCGGAACGCCGCGATGGCGGCGGGGACGAATTCCGACGCATAGCCCTCGGTGCTGACGATGCGCACATGGCCCTGGCGCAGGCCGCGTAGCGCCAGGATGTCGCCCGCCACGCGATCCACGTCCTGCTGCATGCGCTTGGCGTGCGCGGCCAGCAGTTCGCCAGCGGCGTTCGGGACCATGCCGCGCGCGCGGCGCTCGAACAGCAGCGTGCCCAGTTCGCGTTCGACGCGGGCAATCTGCCGGCTGACGGCCGACGGGGCGACATCCAGGCGGGCGGCGGCTTCGCTGACCGAGCCGGTGCGCACGACTTCCAGGAAATAGCGCAGGGAAATCTCCTGCAGGACGCGAGGGTTCATGGTCGGATCCAAGGTTTGCGGAAAGCGCAAAGAAGAATTCTAACCATTGATATTGCTGCAAAGCGTCGGCCGCCTCTAGGATGTGGGCATTCCTTGCGCTCTCATTCGCTAGCACAGCCATGTTTCAATCCGACGCTCCCTCCAAATCCCCCGTTCTGGATTCGCTCCGTCAAGCAAAGCCGGTGCTGTGGACCGGCCCTGAAACGCGTGCGGCTGCTGGGCCGGGCGCGCACTTCCTGATGGACCAGGTGCTGTCCGCGCAAGAGCGCTTTGCGCGGTTTGCGCCGCTCTTGGCGGAATTATTTCCCGAGCTGGCCGCGACGGGCGGCGTGATCGAGTCGCCGCTGTTGCCCGCCGCCGCCATGCAGGCGGCCATGGGCCTGCCGCAGGACGCGGGCCGGTTGTGGATCAAGGCGGATCACGCGCTGCCGGTGGCCGGGTCGATCAAGGCGCGGGGCGGGATCCACGAGGTGCTGGAATTTGCCGAGTCCTTGGCCATGCGTGAGGGCGTGCTGCGCCAGGGCGACGACTACCGCAAGCTGGCCGGCCCCGAGGCCCGCGCCGTGTTCGCCCGTTATCAGGTCGCCGTGGGGTCCACGGGCAACCTGGGCTTGTCGATCGGCGTGATCGCGTCGGCGCTGGGATTCCGCTCGGCGGTGCATATGTCGGCCGACGCGAAGGAATGGAAAAAGGCGCGGCTGCGCGCGCGCGGAGTCGAGGTGGTCGAGCACGCGGGCGACTACGAAAAGGCCGTGGCCGCGGGCCGGGCGCAGGTCGAAGCGGATCCGTTCGGGTATTTCGTGGACGACGAGCGGTCGGCGTCCCTGTTCATGGGCTACGCCGCCGCCGCGCTGCACCTGCGCGTGCAATTAGGCGAAGCCGGCGTGCGTGTGGATGCCGAGCATCCGCTCTTTGTCTACCTGCCTTGCGGCGTGGGCGGGGCGCCGGGCGGCATCGCGTTCGGCCTGACGCAGCTTTTCGGCCCCCACGTGCATTGCTTCTTTGCCGAGCCGGTGCAGTCGCCGTGCTTCCTGGTGCGAATGATGGCGGGCCGCGGCGAGCTGCCCGGCGCGCCGGCGTCCGCATCGGTGTACGACGTGGGGCTGACCAACGTGACCGAGGCCGACGGCCTGGCGGTGCCGACGGCCTCCGAACTGGCCTACGCGGCCGTGGGCGCGCAACTGCGCGGGGTCTATACCGTGGAAGACGACACCTTGTACGCAGACCTGGCGCGCGTAAAGGACAGCGAAGGCCTGCGCATCGAACCGTCCGCCGCTGCGGGCTTCAGCGGCCCCCGCCATCTGTGCGGCACCGATGCCGGCCGGGCGTGGCTGCGGGCGCAGGGCCTGCAGGCGCACCTGCCGCAGGCCACGCATCTGGCCTGGACGACGGGCGGGCTGTTCGTGCCCGACGAAGAATATGACCGATTCCTGAGCCGTGGGCGTTCGCTCACGGCCGGCAACTAGGCGCCGACAGACGCGCCGCATCTCCACCACCTACCATCGAGCACCGCCATGAAAACCTCGTTTCTTGCAGTCAGTCTCGCTTTTGCCAGCACCCTCGGCGCGGCCGCGCCGGCCGTCGCCCAGGACGCCTATCCCTCGCGTCCGCTCACGATGATCGTTCCCTTTCCGCCAGGGGGCGCCACGGACGTGCTGGGCCGCGTGGTGGCCCAGAAGCTGGGGCAGGAACTGGGGCGCACGGTCGTGGTGGAAAACCGCGCGGGCGCGGGCACGGTGATCGGCGCCAGCTACGTGGCCAAGGCCGCGCCCGACGGCTACACGTTGCTGGTGAGCTCGGGCACGACCTTCACGGTCAACCCGGCCATTCAGGCCAACCTGCCGTATGACCCGGTCAAGAGTTTCGAGCCCATCGGCATTGTCGGCCGCACCGGCCTGGCCCTGCTGGCCAACCCCAAGGTGCCGGTCAAGGACTTGAAGGAGTTCGTCGCGTACGTGAAGGATCCGGCGCATGACCAGCCGCCGTACGGCTCGTTCGGCACGGGTACGACCGCGCATTTCGTGGGCGAGGCGTTCATCTCCGCCGCCAAGCTGAAAATGACGCACGTGCCGTACAAGGGCAGTTCGCCCGCGATGACCGACCTGATCGGCGGGCAGATTCCGTTCTCGGTCGACACCGTGGCCGCAGCGTTGCCGCAAAGCAAGCAGGGCAAGGTCCGCGTGCTGGCGGTGTCCAGCCCAAAGCGTTCGGCCTTCCTGCCCGACGTGCCCACGTTCGCCGAACAGGGCTATCCCTCGGTCGCGATGGACACGTGGCTGATGGTCGCCGCGCCGCGCGGATTGCCCGCCGACGTGAAGACGCGTCTGGAGCAGGCGCTCAAGGCCACGGTGGAATCGCCCGAAGTGGTCAAGAGCCTGGAGGCGCAAGGCTTTGAGGCGGCCTTCGCCAGCGCCGCGGAAGGCGAGGCGCTGATCCAGAAGGAACTGCCCATCATGCGCGAGGTCGCGCAACGGGCCAACATCAAGATCGACTGAAGGAAGACGACGATGGCATTGGACGACTCCCTGGTATCGCTGACCGCCGTGGAATTGCGGCGCATGATCGGCGCCCGCCAGCTTTCGCCGGTGGAACTGCTGGAAGCGTGCATCGCGCGCATCCAGGCCGTGAACCCGTACATCAACGCCGTCACCGCCACCGCCTTTGAGCGGGCGAGGGCGGAGGCCCGCGCGGCCGAGCGTGCGGTGATGGCCGGCGAGCCGTTGGGCCTCCTGCACGGTTTGCCGATGGGGGTGAAGGATCTGGAGCCCACGGCCGGCGTGCTGACCACCTACGGTTCGCCTCTGTATCGCGGCCACGTGCCGGACGAGGACATCGAGCTGGTGGCGCGCCTGCGCCGCGCCGGGGCCATCGTCGCCGCCAAGACCAACGTGCCCGAGATGGGCGCGGGCGCCAACTCGCGCAACACGGTGTGGGGCGCCACCGGCAACCCTTTCAATCCCAACCTGAATGCGGGCGGTTCGTCGGGCGGTTCGGCCGCCGCCCTGGCCAGCGACATGCTGCCGGTCTGCACGGGCTCGGACACGGGCGGCTCGCTGCGCATTCCCGCGTCCAAGTGCGGCGTGGTCGGATTCCGGCCATCCCCGGGCATCGTGCCCAGCGTGCGCAAACCGCTGGGCTGGACGCCGATCTCGGTGGTGGGACCGATGGGCCGCACCGTGGCTGACGCCTGCCTGCAGATGGCGGCCTCCGCCGGCCCCCACGCTGGCGATCCGCTCAGCTATCCGCTGGACCCGCTGCAATTTTTGAACCCCGGCATCGCCGACCTCGGCTCGCTGCGTGTGGCCTACACGGAAGATTTCGGCGCGTGTGACGTGGACGACGGCATCCGCGCCACCTTCCGCGAAAAGATCGCGGCCATGCGTCATCTGTTCGCGGCCTGCGATCCGATCGACCTGGATGTCGGTGAGGCCCATCGATGCTTTGACGTGCTGCGCGCCGAGGCCTTCGTCGCCGGCATGCGCGATGCGTACGAGAAGGATCCGTCCAGCCTGGGCCCCAACACCCGCGCCAACTTCGAGATGGGCGCGGCGATGAGCCTGAAGGACTGCGCATGGGCGCAGGCCGAGCAGACACGCCTGATCAAGCGTTTTCAACGCGCTTACGACGATTACGACCTCATCCTTTCGCCCACGACGCCCGTGTCGCCCTTCCCGTGGACGCAGTTGTATGCGGACAAGATCAACGGCGTCGCCCAGGAGAACTATTACCGCTGGCTGGCGCTGACCTATGTCGTCACGCTGACCACGCACCCGGCGCTTACCTTGCCTTGCGGGCGCGATGCGAACGGCATGCCGTTCGGCCTGCAGATCGTGGGCCGCTTCCGTGGCGACCTTCAGGTGCTGGCCGCGGCGCAGGCGATGGAGCAGGCCTTCGCGGGCACGGACGCGCTGAGTCGTCCACGCCCCGACCTGGCCGCGCTGCGCCCGGCCGAACCGGCGCTGACGTCGATCGTGACGGCCCCGCCGCTGCGCGATGGCGGCGGTGAGGCGGGGTCGGTGTCGGCGGTGTAGCGCACCGTCGTCACGCTGCGGGCCTCGCACGGGGCCGCGCCTGGTCAGCAACAAGGCCAGCACGCCGCAACACGCGGTTTGCTGGCCTTTCGCTATTACGGCCTAGTCCGTCTTCTAGGGTTATTCCTGACTAAAAGCTGATTGTCAGCCGTTTGTCAGGCAGGTTTAATCACTCCAAAGTTGCGCATCAGACGCATCAGACGGCAGACGAAAGCCCACCGCAGGCCGTTCGCGCCGCACCCTTGCAGCCGTAGTAACTACACGCTGGTCCATGTAGTCCACCCCAGGAGACAACAAGCCATGCAACACGTTACAAAGCCCCGCCGCCGCAAGTTCATCTCCGGCGCCGCCGCCGCCGGCGCCGTGGCGCTAGGATTTCCCGCCATCACCCAGGCGCAGAACGCGCCCATCTCCTTCCGGTTCCAGAGCACCTGGCCCGCGAACGACATCTTTCACGAATTCGCCCGCGACTACGCCAACAAGGTCAACGAAATGGCCGGCGGCCAGTTGAAGATCGAAGTGCTGCCCGCGGGCGCCGTGGTCAAGGCGTTCGATCTGCTGGACGCGGTTTCGGCGGGCACGCTGGACGGCGGTCACGGCGTGGTGGCGTACTGGTACGGCAAGAACACGGCCGTGGCGCTGTGGGGGTCGGGTCCGTCGTTCGGGATGGACGCCAACATGCTGCTGGCCTGGCACGAATACGGCGGCGGCAAGGAGCTGCTGGTCGAGATCCAGAAGGCGATGGGCGTGAACGTGCAGTCGCTGATGTACGGACCGATGCCGACCCAGCCGTTCGGGTGGTTCAAGCGGCCCGTCACGAAGGTCGAGGACGTCAAGGGCGTGAAGTTCCGCACCGTGGGCCTGGCCATCGACATGTATACGGCGATGGGCGCGGCCGTGAACGCGCTGCCCGGCGGTGAAATCGTGCCGGCGCTGGACCGCGGGTTGTTGGACGGCGCGGAATTCAACAATGCCTCGTCGGACCTGGCGCTGGGCTTTCAGGACGTGTCCAAGATCTGCATGCTGCAGAGCTTTCACCAAAGCGCCGAACAGTTCGAGGTGCTGTTCAACAAGGCAAAGTACGACGCCTTGCCGGAACACCTGAAGCACATCCTGAGCTATGCCGCGCAGGCCTCCAGCGCGGACATGTCCTGGAAGGCGGCGAACCGCTATTCGCAGGACTACATCAAGCTGCAGAAGGATCACAACGTCAAGTTCTACAAAACGCCGGACGCGATCCTGCAGCAGCAGCTCAAGATCTGGGACGAGATGATCGCCAAGCGGTCCGCCGAAAATCCGCTCTTCAAGAAGGTCCTGGATTCGCAGCGCGCGTTTGCCGAGCGGGTGGGGCGCTGGCACGGCGACACCACGGTCAATTACCGCATGGCCTACAACCACTACTTCTCGCGAAGCACCAAGCCAGCCTGACGCGGTTTCACGCCGACCCCGTGCGCCGCTAAGCCGGCGCGCGGAGCCTCGCCATGCGTGTCCAGGGTCCGTGCGCGCCTGCGGCAGGACAGCCGCTGCGTGAGCGGACCCGACTCCAGGACCATCGATGATCCGAATCGTACGTTTCATAGACAGCATTTCCACCCTGGTGGGCAAGACCTTTGCCTGGCTGATCGTGGTGCTGACGCTGCACGTGTGCTGGGAAGTCGCTGCACGGTACATCCTGAACCAGCCCAGCGCCTGGGCCTTCGACCTGCAGATGATGTATTACGGCATCCTGTTCATGATGGCGGGCGCCTACACGCTGGCCAAGAACGGGCATGTGCGCGGCGACATCCTGTATGGCTTTCTGCCGCCGCGCGTGCAGGCCGGCCTGGACCTGCTGCTGTTCATCGTCTTCTTCTTTCCCGGCGTGATCGCCCTGGTGTGGGCCGGCTGGTATTACGCCGGCTATTCCATCGCCATCCGCGAACACTCGTCACTGATGGCCAACGGGCCGCCCATCTATCCCTTCAAGGCCTTCATTCCCGCCGCCGGCGCGGTGCTGCTGCTGCAGGGCGTGGCCGAGGTCATGCGCTGCATCCTGTGCCTGAAGCAGGGCGCCTGGCCGTCGCGTGAAGAAGACGTCGAGGAAGTGGACGTCGACAAGCTCAAGGAGATGGTGCACGTGAAGGACGAAGACATCGCCAAGCTCGATCGTTACGTCAAATCCGGGGAGTCCCAGCGATGAAAATTCACAAGGCTTTGTGGTTCGGCCTGTCGTGCATCGCGCTGGTGCTCCTGATGATCGCGTTCCTCACGCCGTGGGACAACCTCACCACCGGTCATATCGGGCTGCTGATGCTGGCCCTGATCGTGGTGGCGATCATGCTGGGATTTCCGACCGCGTTCACGTTGATGGGCATGGGCGTGCTGTTCACGTTCCTGGCGTATTACATGCAGAGTTCGGACCCGGGGCGGTCCCTGGGGCAGACGCTGGATCTGATGGTGCAGCGCACATACGCCACCATGACCAACGACTCGCTGATCTCGATCCCGCTCTTCGTGTTCATGGGCTATCTGGTCGAGCGCGCCAACCTCATTGAAAAGCTGTTCCGGTCGATGCACCTGGCGCTGGCGCGGCTGCCGGGCGCGCTGGCGGTCGCAACGCTGGCCACCTGCGCCATCTTCGCGACGGCCACGGGGATTGTCGGGGCGGTGGTCACGCTGATGGGGCTGCTGGCGATGCCGGCGATGCTCAAGGCCGGCTACAGCGTGCGCCTGACGGCCGGTTCCATCACGGCGGGCGGGTGCCTGGGCATCCTGCTGCCGCCGTCGGTGATGCTGATCGTGTATGGCGCGACCACCGGCGTGTCGGTGGTGCAGCTGTACGCGGGCGCGCTGTTTCCCGGCATCATGCTGGCCATCCTGTACATGGTCTACGTCATCATCGTGGCCAAGCTGCGGCCCGACATGGCGCCGCCGCTGCCTGAGAACGAACGCGGCGTGCCGCTGCCGCCCGGGACGGCGGCGCTGGCGGCCGGGCCTTACACGCGCGCCGTGTCCGGCATGCTGGCCGCGATGTTCAAGGGCCGGCGCAACAGCGCGGTGTCGTTCGGGTACCTGACGCGCAACATGGCCATGGCGTTGACGCCGCTGGTCGTCACCGTGCTGATGCTGGCGGTGGTGCACCACGCACTGACCAAGCCGCCCGAGGTCTACGAGATTCCCGCTGAATTGCGCCTGGGCTCCAGCGACTTCGATTCCGGCTCGGGGTTGAGCGAGCCGCCCGTCGATGGGCTGGCCGAGCCGCCCTCGAACGACCTGCCCGAACCGCCTTCCAACGAGCTGGCCGAACCCCCAGGCAGCGCGCCCGCGGCGTCCGGGCTGAGCGAGCCACCCGGCACGCCCGCCTCCCAACCGCCAGCCGGCGCCGCAGCACCCGCGCAATCCGGCGCGGCTGCCGAGGCCGAACCCCGAATCGCGGCGCCCACGGGCTTCTGGATCTTTGCCGGCATATGCGCAGTGATTCTGGCGGTGTTCTACGCCGCGCTGACGTGGGCGCGGCTGGAAATCTTCAAGATGCTGATGGGCTCGTTCTTCCCGCTGGCGGTCATGATCGCGGCCGTGCTGGGGTCGATCGGCTTCGGCCTGGCCACCCCCAGCGAGGCTGCCGCCATGGGCGCGATGGGCGGGGCCTTGCTGGCGTTGGCCTATCGCCGGTTGAACCTGCCGGTGCTGCGCGAATCGGTGTTCCTGACGGCCAAGACCAGCGCCATGGTCTGCTGGCTGTTCGTGGGATCGTCCATCTTCTCGGCGGCGTTCGCCCTTTTGGGCGGACAGCGCATCATCGAGGAATGGGTGTTGTCCCTGGGATTGACGCCGATCCAGTTCCTGCTGCTGGCGCAGATCATCATCTTCCTGCTTGGCTGGCCGCTGGAATGGACCGAGATCATTGTGATCTTCATGCCGATCTTCGTGCCGCTGCTCAATACGTTCGGCATCGACCCGCTGTTCTTCGGCCTGCTCGTGGCGTTGAACCTGCAGACCGCATTCCTGTCGCCACCGGTGGCCATGTCGGCCTTCTACCTGAAGGGGGTGTCACCGCCGCACGTGACGCTGAACCAGATCTTCCTGGGCATGATGCCGTTCATGGGAATCCAGGTCGTCGCCATCTTCCTGTTGTACATGTTCCCGGGGATCGGCATGTGGCTGCCGACGGTGCTGTACCGGTAGGACGCGATACGGTGTCTGACACCTTGAATTTTTACTGCTCGGACGCCGCCGACAGCGACACCTGGCCGAACGTCATCCACACCTGCGCGGTATCCGATGCCTGCGCGCGATACGTGCCGGTGGCTTCGCCCAGACGCATTGCGACGGCGGCGAACTCCCAGGCCTGGGAGTCGTCGCAGATGATCTTGCGCGTGGTGTAGGCGGTCAGGCCGTGCGCGCGCCCGAAGGCCAGCGCCAGTTGGGCGTGTTCAGCCAGCTCGGCCGGGACGGACGGGTGATCCCAGCCCCATAGGAAACTGCCGTCGTCGCTGTTGGACGTGCCGATGATCTGCACCGGCGCGCTGGCGACAACGCCGCCGGGAAGCTGGAACACGATGCGCTCGCTGTCCATGTCCACTGACCACTGCTCCGCCTCATCCAGATGCCAGGTCGCGCAATGCGCCGCCGTGGCGGCCTGCATGCCTTCCATGCTTTGGGCGATGAAGGCCTGGACGTCGAAGGGCGTGGGGATGTCGGACATGCTGCGGGATTCCTTGATGGGTGAAGGGTCAGCATGATAAGCCAGTCTGGTTCCCAGGAGTCGCGAGCCTGAGTACCTCGGTGTCGCGTGGGTAGTGCGTCTCGAGGTCCGCAGGCACGCAAACCGTTGATCATGCGGCGCTTCACGTTGCATTTGCCTCAATTAATTAGCCGCCATACTATATGGCACAAAATCAATTCCCTCTGGCTTTCATCCGAACATGCTCGAACCCAAACATCACGCCTTGCTGGACGAGGTGTCCCGACGAGGGCTGCCGTCCGCAGACGGCGTGCGCCTGTGTTTCCAGGTACTGGCGTTGGCCAGCGCCATCGACCGGGACTGCGCCATGAGGCTGGCCCCCAAGCAATTGTCCGAAGCCAAATTCGTGTTGCTGTTCTTGCTCCAAGGCCAGCCGGGCGGGCTGTCGCCGCACGAACTGGCAACGCGCGCCGGCGTGACGCGCGCGACGATTACCGGCCTGGTGGACGGGCTGGAGCGGGACGGATTCGTCACGCGCGAAGGTGGGCAGGCCGACCGTCGCACAATTGCAGTGACGCTGACTGCCAAAGGCAGGCGGATCGCGGGCAGGCTGTTCAAGGAGCATGCGACGTGGATCGGCTCGCTCTTTGGCGGGTTGAGTGCTGCCGAGCAGGGTCAGTTGGGCGGGTTGCTGACGAAAGTGTGGCGCGGCACGGATGCCGGCAGGGTCGCACGGCAGGATGCCGGGCTATGAACAAGAGAACAGACAAGGCGGAGGAAGGCGCGGCCAATGGCGTTGCGCCGGCACGGAACAAGCCGGCCGGGCGAGGCGTGAAGGACCTCGCGCCGGCAAGGCTGGCCCAATTGAATGCGGGCGCGCCGGCCACGACGCTGACAGAGTGCCTGGCGGTGGACTATGCGCGTTTGATGCAGGCAGCCGTACCCGAAGTGGGTGCGCAGGCGCTGGCCGTGATGCGTGCGGACGCGATGGCGGGAATATCCAAGCGGATGCAGCGGGCGGCGTTGATCTTGCTGGACACGCTGGGGCCGCAAGCGATCGACCGGCTGCAAGCACATGCCTCGGACACCGTCCGTGGCTGGGCCTGCTTCATGGTGGGCGCGTTGCCTGGGCTGCCGGTGCGAGCGCGGCTGGATATGATCCGTCCTTTCGCCGACGATGCGCATTTTGGTGTGCGGGAATGGGCCTGGCTGGCCGTCCGGCCGCCGTTGACGGCCGAACTCGAGACGTCGGTGGCCTGTCTGGCGCCCTGGACAATCCACTCGTCCGAGCGCGTGCGGCGTTTTGCCAGCGAGTCGCTGCGGCCACGTGGCGTCTGGTGCGCCCACGTTCCGGCGCTGAAGGCCAATCCGGCCATCGCGTTGCCGCTGCTCGAACCGCTGCGGGCGGATCCGGCCACTTATGTGCAGGACTCTGTGGCCAACTGGCTCAACGATGCCAGTAAGGATCAGCCAGATTGGGTGCGTGAGCTCTGCGCGCGATGGTCAGCTGGCGCCGCTACCGCCGGCGCCAAAGCCGCCACCGAGCGGATCTGCAAGCGCGCCCTGCGTTCAGTCGGCCCATAGGGGGGCATGAATGCCTGATACGCCAGTCCTGAACGCGGCCATCGCCCCGGCCGCCTGGCTTACAGCTGGCTCATGCCGCCGTCCGCGATGATCTCCGTGCCCACGATGAAGGCCGACTCGCGCGCGGCCAGGTGCAGCACGGTCGCCGCGATCTCCTGCGGCGTGCCGAAGCGGCCCAGCGGCACCTGCGCCTGGATGCTGGCGGCGGTCTTCTCCAGCGTGGCGGGATCCAGCCCCAGCTTGTTGTAGATGGGGGTGGCGACCGGACCGGGGCTGACGACGTTGACCCGGATGCCGCGCGGCAGCCATTCGGCCGACAGCGTCTTGGCCAGGGAGATCAGCGCGGCCTTGCTGGCGGCGTAGATCGACGATGCCGGCATGCCGATGTGGGCGTTGATGGACCCGTTGAGCACGATGGAGGCGCCCGTGTTGAGCAAGGGGTCCAGCGCCTGGAGCTGGAAGTAGACGCCCTTGACGTTGGTATTGAACGTCTGGTCCCAGAGATCTTCCGTGGCGTCGGTCAGCGTCGCGAACTTGGCGATGCCTGCGTTGACGAAGACCGCATCCAGGCGCACGCCTGCCGAGGCCAGGGCGTCGGCCAATGCGGCAGCCGCGCCGGCCGCGCCGGCCGTGTTCTGGATGGCCAGCGCGTTTGCGCCCAAGGCGGCGCGGGTCTTTTCCAGGGCGGCGGCGTCGCGCCCGGTGACGATGACGCGGGCGCCTTCGGCGGCAAAGGCTAGGGCCGCGGCAAGGCCGATGCCGCTGGTGCCGCCGGTGACCAGGACGGTCTTTTGTTCAAAACGGTTCATGATGGGTTCCTTGGGGAGTGGGGATGAGGTGTAGCCATGTTGCGCCTCGCCCGGCGCTTTGTCGTACGATCTGGCGCATGAACACGTTCGAAGGAATCGCACATGTTGAGCCCGAATGAACTGGCGCTGCTGGAAGCCATCCGCGACAGCGTCAGCCTGTCCCGGGCAGCCGCGAAGCTGGGCAAGGCCCCGTCGTCGGTGTCGCACGCCGCCCGCCAGCTTGAGGAGCGCTTTGACGCCCTGTTGTTCGACCGCCAGGGCTACCGGATGCAACTCACGCCCGCGGGGCAGTTGCTGGCCGACGAAGCCGGGCGGCTGGCCCAGGACGTCAGCCGGCTGACGCAGCGGGTGCGGCAGGTCGCCAGCGGTTGGGAGGACCGGCTGCGCATCGTCAGCGACGAAATCCTGGAATTCGAGCTCATGGCGCCGCTCATCCAGGCATTCGACAAGCTGGACTCGGGCGTGCGGCTGCGGTTCACGCACGAGGTGCTGGGCGGCACGTGGGAGGCGCTGCGCGAGGGCCGCGCGGACCTGATCGTGGGCGCCACCAACGAACCGCAAACCATGCCGAACCTGCAGTGGGCGGCGCTGGGCGAAATGGAGTGGCTGTTCGCCGTGTCGCCGCGCCATCCGCTTGCGCGCGCCAAGGCGCCGCTGCGCCAGGACCAGATCCAGCAGCATCGTGCCGTCGTCGTCGCCGACACGGCGCGCGGCGCGGCGGCTCGCGGCTACGGCGGGGTGGGCGGCCAGGCCACGCTGGCGGTGCCCAGCATGCGGGCCAAGATCCTGGCGCAGCGCGCCGGACTGGGGGTTGGCTGGGTGCCGCGGCACCGCGCGGCATCGCTGCTGGCGCGAGGCGAACTCGTGGAAATGGCCACGGAAACCCCGCGCGAACCGAACCTGCTGTACCTGGCTTGGCGCAGCGATCACGATGGACGCGCGCTGCGCTGGTGGCTGGACCAATTACGCCAACCCCGGATGGCGGCGGCGCTGATGCGGGGCATCGACGGGTTCGCCTGACGCGTTGTAGTCTTAGCCGCGTGCGGCAGCCCCGGCGGACGGCCGGCCAGACCGCGTACAACAGTCCCAAGGACGAACATGGAAGAGACAAGACAGGAACCCCCGCTCGATTGGGCGTCGCTGGTCGACGACCTGAACCGGCTGCTGCGCCTGAAGACCACGGTCATCGGCATGAAGCTGTACGAGCACGAGGCGGACATGGCAGGCGTGAAAGGCCTGCGCCGGCCCCAGGCCACCCACACCACGGACCAGATCGTGGGCATGGCCGCGCGGCTAGGCTGGACCGTGGGCATCACGGGTGACGATCTGGTTGGCGCGCAATGCCGCGCCGTTATCGGGCTGGGCCCGCAGGACGAGGCATGGAAGCAGGGCAAGGAATACGTGGGCGTCTGGCACGCGACCGAAGCGGACGCTCGGGCGCGCCAGGAGGCCCTGTCCTGTGTGCCGGCCGGCAAGTACCGGGCGATGGTGGTGTCGCCGCTGGCATCCGGACGCCTGGACCCGCCCGACATCTGTCTGGTGTATGCCACGCCGGGCCAGATGATCATCCTGATCAACGGCCTGCAATGGAAAAACTACCGGCGCTTTGACTGGAGCGTCGTGGGCGAGACAGCCTGTGCGGATTCCTGGGGCAGGGCGCTCGCCACGGGCGAACCCAGCCTGTCGCTGCCCTGTTTTGCCGAGCGCAGATATGGCGGGGTGCCCGATGAAGAAATGCTCATGGCCCTGCCGCCGCGCTATCTGCCCATTGCCATTGAAGGCATGAAGGCGTTGTCGGCCAACGGCCTGCGCTATCCCATTGCGCCGTATGGCATTCAGAACGACGTGCGTGCAGGCATGGGCGTGAGCTACGCCCAACCGCCCAAGGCTCAGGGTTGAGCGCCGGCTTGCAGCGCTGCTGCCAGCGCGCGCGCGGACGGCCCCAGCGGCCGGTCGATGCGGTGCGCAAGATAGGTTTCCATGGCGATCTGGCTGTCGCGGCCCAGGCTGGCGGCGGGCACGCGCAGCAGGCGGCCTTCGGCCAGATCGCGCGCCACCTGCCAAAGCGGCAGGCGGCCCCATCCGAGTCCGGACAGGATCAGCGCATGCTTGGTGTCCTGTCCGCTGACGCGGCAGGTCTGCGGCGACAGGACGGCAAAGTCGCGGCCTTCGGACAGGGGCGACGGATCGGATTGCACGATCTGCAAGTGATCCGCCAGGTCCGCCGCCGCAAGCGCCTGCCCGGCGCGCGCGTTCTGCGCCAAGGGGTGCGAGACGCCGACGACGGCCACCATCTGTACGGCGCCCAATGCCTGCACGGCGATGCGCGGATGCCTGAAATGCTCGCCGGCCAGAATGCCCAGGGTGTGTGTGCCGGCCAGCAGCGCCGCTACCGGCCCGCCCAGCGGCAGCACCGACACGCGCAGCGACACCGAGGGATACGCGGCGCGCATCCGGTTGAGCGCCGCGCCCGCCTGCTCGATGGGAAAGAGCGTATCGATGACCAGCGACAGTTCCAATTCCACGCCTTCGCCCAGCCCTTGGGCGCGGGCGCGCATCGCATCGACCCGCAAGAGGATGTCGCGGGCGTTTGCAAGCAGGGCCTGCCCCTGCGGGGTCATGACGGGACGATGGCCGGTGCGGTCGAACAGCGGCACGCCCAGTTGCGCTTCCATGTTGGCGATGGCGTGACTGACGGCGGATTGCACCCGCGCCAGGCGGCGCGCGGCCGCACGAAAGCTGCCCGTGTCCGCCACGGCGGCGAATACGCGCAGTTGGTCCAGGGTCAGGGCATCAATCATGTTGATCTGTTTCTTCGATCAAAAACGTCAAAAGGTTATCACTTCGCGGGATCGGCTTTGCGCGGCATGATGCCGGAATTCCGGCAAAAACGAGGGCAGGATGGGCAAGGTTGATGGGGGGGGGGGCAGACAGCCGCGCAGCGGGACAACATTGGGGCGCGGTGCTGGCCATCGTCGGCGCGGGCGTCGTGGCGGCGTTGCAGGTGGGCAAGGTCATCATTGCCGCACCGCTCCTGCGCAAGGACATGGGACTGGATCTGGCCTCCATCGGCACATTGACGGCGGTGTTCTCGGTGCTGGGCATGGTGGGCGGCATCGCCGCGGGCGGCGTGATTGCACGCTTTGGCGCGCGGCGCATGCTGATACTGGGCCTGGCGGCCACGGCGGCGGGCACCGCGGCCGGTGCCCTGGCGCCGACGTACGGCCTGCTGCTCGGGTCGCGGATCGTCGAGGGGCTGGGTTTCCTGCTCGTCACGGTAGCCGGCCCCGCGGCGTTGCAGCGCATCGTCGCGGGCGGCAGGCGCGACTTCGCGTTCGCGCTCTGGAGCTGCTACATGCCGGCCGGGATGGCGATTGCCATGCTTGCCTCGCAGGCGTTTGACGATTGGCATGCCTATTGGTGGTGCGCGGGCATTGCCGCCTGCGCGGCGCTGGTCAGCATCGCCGTGCTCGCGCCGCCCACGCCCCGGGGAGCCAGCCTGTCGTGGCAGGGGCTGCGCCAGGACACCGCCGACACCATGGGCGCGGCCGGCCCGGTGCTGCTGGCACTGTCCTTCACGCTTTACAGCCTGATGTTCTTTGCGCTCTTCACGTTCCTGCCCGTGCTGCTGATGGAGCAATTGGGGCTGACGCTTGCCAAAGCCGGCCTGTACAGCGCCATCGCCAGCGCCGCCAATGTGGTGGGCAACCTGGGCGCGGGCGTGCTGCTGGCGCGCGGATGGCGCCGGTCCACATTGATCGCGCTGGCCAGTTCGGTGATGGCGGCCGTGGCGCTCCTGATCTTCGGATCGGCGCTGCCCGCCATGACCACCTTTCTGCTGTGCGTGCTGTTCTCGGCCGTGGGCGGACTGATCCCGGCCACGCTGCTGGGCACCGCGCCGCTGGTCGCCCCGCGTCCGGCGCTGACCGCCGCATCCGTGGGACTGGTCATGCAGGGCAGCAACCTGGGGCAGGTGATTGGACCGGTGGCCGTGGGCGGGGCGATCGACCGCTTTGGCTGGACGTCCGCCTCGTTCATCGTCGCGGCCGCGGGTCTGGCGGGTGTGGCGGTGGCCTGGCGTCTGCGGCGCGTGAAAGGCGTCCGTCTTTGACGCGGGCGGACCGGGTCGTGCGCGCGGGGACTCGCCTGCTTGCGCCGCCAGACGCAGGTCATTCGGCCAGATCGGCGCGGTAACCCGGCTGGCCTATCATGGAGCGCACGACACGATGGAGGTTTCATGCACACGTCCGCTCCACGCCTGGTGATCTTCGATTGCGATGGCGTCCTGATCGACAGCGAAATCATTGCTGCGCGCGCCCAGTCCCGCGCGCTGGCCGAACACGGCATCGCGATCACGCCTGAAGAGGCCGCGCAGCGCTTCGCCGGCATTCCCGATGCGGACATGTGGCGCACGTTGCAGGCCGAAAACGCCTGCTCGCTGCCCGACGAATTCGCCCGGCAGTATGCCGACCGGCTGGAACGCACGTTCCGCACCGAGCTGCGCGCGCTGCCGCATGTGCATGAAACCTTGAGGGTCTTGCGCGAACGCGGCCTGGACCTGTGCGTGGCGTCCAGCAGCATGCCCGCCAAGCTTGAGGCAGCATTGAAGATGGTGGGTCTGTGGGAGATGTTTGCGCCCCACGTGTTCAGCACGGCGCAGGTCGCCAAGGGCAAGCCGGCGCCCGACATATTCCTGTATGCAGCGCGGCAGATGCGGGCCGCGGTGCTGGACTGCGTCGTGGTCGAGGACAGTGTGCCGGGTGTACGCGCCGCCCGGGCGGCGCGCATGCGGGCGGTGGGATTCGTCGGCGCCTCGCACAACGGGCCGCAACAGCGGCAGCGGTTGCTGGACGAGGGCGCCTTTGAAGTGATCGATGATCTGCGGCGCCTGCCGGAGATCATCTGAGGGTTGCTGAGGCCTTAGGCCGCGGCGGGCATTTCGCCGTGCAGCAGGTAATCCATCAGCTCGCGCACTGAGCGCATTGCGCTGCCGAACGGCAGCTTGGATGCGCCGCGGAAGAACAGACCGCGGCTGACTTCGCCGCGCATGGCGGCTGCGAGCTTCAGGTCGATGCAGAACTGGCCAAACTTGGCGATGCCGTCGCGCAGGCCGCATTGCGTCAGGCAGTCCATGCGCTGGCTGCAGCGGCGCGGATCGGCGCGGGTGTTGGCCTGAAGCGTGCCTTCCTGGCGCAGGTAGCGCGTGAGCCACGGCGTGGCGACCGCGCGGGCCGGCAGGCCGGCCACGCTGGTGAATTCCGCCAGTTGGGTGGGATCGGCGTCGATCAGCACGCGCTTGAAGTTCTCGTGGGCGTCGCCTTCGTGGGTGACGGCGAACGCGGTGCCGACCTGCACGCCGTCGGCGCCGTTGCTGAGCCAGTGCCGGACCTGTTCGTGGCTGCCGACGCCGCCCGCGACGATCAGGCGGGGCGCATCGCGGCCCAACTGCAATTCACTGAAGAGGGCGTGACATTCGGCCAGCACCTTCTTGAAATCGAAACGCTCGCTGTGCAGGTCGTCGAGCCGGGCCGCGCCCAGGTGGCCACCCGCATAGCCAGGGTGTTCGATGACGACTGCGTCGGCCAGGCGCCCCTTTTTCATCCATTTCTTGAGGACGGCGGCGACGCCCCGGGCCTCGGACAGAATGGGCACGAGCGCCACTTTGGGGAAGTCGGCGGTCATTTCGGGCAGGTCCAGCGGCAGGCCGGCGCCCATGACGATGGCCTCGGCGCCGCTTTCGCAGGCCTGGCGCACCAGCGCGGGGTGGTCGCGCACGGCCTTCATGACGTTCACCGCCACCAGGCCGCGGCCTTGCGCCGTGTCCAGCGCGGCGCGCACTTCACGATGCAGGGCTTCGCGGTTGGCTGTGTCGATCGTGTCGCGGTCATTGCATTTTTCGGTTTTTTCCACGAGATCGGCGTGGTGATGGCGCAAATCGACGCTGGCAATGGTGCCCACGGCGTTCTGGCTGGCAACCGCGCCGGCCAGGCGATGGGCGGATACGCCAACGCCCATGCCGCCCTGCACGATGGGCAGCAACTCGCGTCCGGCGAGGGTGAGTGATTTGAACCACGTCATGATATGAGTCTTTCCTCTGGTCAAGAGACCAGAGGCTAGAGCAAGGTGGGGAGCGCCGCCTTGCGAAGAATCAAGTGGCGCGGCAATGGGCGGGGCTAAATACCCGCCCATCCGTCACGCTTTATCCCAGCAGCTTGACGATCGCCGGCACCGAGAGCATGGCGGTGTAGTAGCCCATGAACTGCACGCCGGTGTTGAAACCGAACAGGCGCGACAGCAGGCCGCCGATGAGGCCCATGGTCAGGATGACGAGCAGGCCCAGGAATTGGCCTTCCCAGACGCTGATCACGATGATCAGTCCCACGAACGTGGCGATGATGGCTTCGTGGCTGACCCGGCGCGAGACGAACAGCGCGGCTCGGCGCGCGAAGTTCATGGCGAAGGGATAGGACACCACCGCCGCCAGCAGCACCGCCAGCATGCCGTATCCCAGGAATTCCCAGTGATTCAGCAGGTTGTGCAGGTTGTGCGTCTGGCCCGTTGCCGCATCCACCGTAAAGCGCGGCGGCGCGTTAAAGAGCGGCGCCGCCGGTCCCGCGGCCACGGGGCTCAGGGGCAGCCCGAACGCGATCAGCGGAATCAGGGCCTCGGCAATGTAGGTGGCTTCGGTCACGCCGTTGCGCGCGCTCAGCACCGTGGTCAGGCGGTGATAGGCGTGCTTGACGCGCGAGCCCACCAGTTCGCCCAGCACGACGGTCATGGCGACCGGACTGAACACGAACGTGGCGCTGGAGACGGCCGCGGTGGCAAGCGTCCAGCGCGTCTGCACGCGGTCCATGACCTTCAGCGGGTTCGGGAAGTAGCCCGACCAGCCCTTCACATCGGGCGCCAGCGAGAACGTGCGCACTTTGTCGCGCATCATCTTGCCGCGGCCTTGCGGCGAGAGGACAGTGAACAGGTCGGCGATCAGCGGGCCGATCGCAATGCCCAGGAAATAGCTGATGCTCAGCTTGACGCCGTATTTGGCCGTCAGGCTTTGCAGCGCAATGATGACCATGACGAACGGCACCAGCAGCGCCACGGCGGCCCAGCGTCCCGCGGAGAAATATGCGATCAGCAATGCGGCCGCCAGGAAGATCCAGGGGGCCGACTTGGTGATCGCGGCGCCGAACGGCGCAAGCAGTACGGCAAACAGCACCGCCAGCGGCACCGCGACAAAGGCCGCCACGATGGCGCCGGACACCATCTTGCGCAGCGCAATGTGCGGCACGCCCAGTTTGCGCAGCATGTTTGCATCCTGCAGCAATGGCGTGGCCAGCGTGTCGCCCGGGATGCCCAGCAGCGCGGTGGGCACGGCGTGCGTCATGTGCTTGGCCACCGCGCCCGCCAGGAAAAAGGTGAAGACGCCGGCCGGCGGCACGCCCAGCAGCACCACCAGGAGGGTCAGCGGGGCCAGCGTGGTGGTTTCGTCGGTGCCGGACACCAGGCCGATGGCGGCGAACACGACCGCACCCAACAGGCCCATGCCGGCGGCCACCATGATTTGTTCAAGCAGTGCGGGGTCGCTCATGCCAGTGCCTCCTTGGCGGCGCCGCGCGGCGCGGCGGCGGCGTTGGTGCCGCTGTCTGTGATGCCACCGGTGATGCCATTACCGGCACCAGAGCCGGCTGCGGCAGCAGGCTGTGCGAACAGGTCGTACAGATCCAGTTCCTTCAGTTCGCGCACGACCGGCTCGGGCAGGTCCGCCAGTGTGCCCAGGCCGCCCGGCTGCTCGGCCAGTTCGGCCAGCACCTCGGCGCGCCAGGCGGGATCATGTGTGGCGCTGCGCTCGATGACCTCGCGCTTGGGCGGAAACAGCCGCGCGCAGATCACGCCGGCCAGCACGCAGCCCGCCAGCCCGGCCAGCATGGCGTAGGCGTGCGCGAGCTCGGGCGAGGCGACCATGCCGCGCAGCCAGCGGCTGGCGGCAAAGAAGCCCGCGACGCTGATCGTGATGCCGATGCCGATGGCCCAGGCCAGATGCCTGAGATCCACCGTGTCGCTCCAGACTTCAGCCAGGCGCGTAGAGGGCGCCGGGAGGCTTTGTTTCATGTCTCTCTCCTGTGTTTATCGGACGGCGCGCGTGGGGGGGGCGGCGCCGTCTCGGATACCTGCCTTGCGGGTTATCGGGCTGCGCGCAGTTCCTCCAGCAAGGCCAGCGCGCGATCGGTGCGGACATCCTTTTCCGCCGCCATGCGCTTGGCAACTTCGTCGATCTCCGCGCCGGTGGCGCCCGCCACCAGGGCAATGTTGCGGGCATGCAGCGCCATGTGGCCGCGCTGGATGCCTTCGGTGGCAAGCGCGCGCAGCGCGCCCAGATTCTGCGCCAGGCCGACCGCGACGGCGACTTCGCCCAGCTCCTGCGCCGAGCGCACGTCCATGATCTTCAGTGCAAGGTGCGCCAGCGGATGGGTCTTGGTGGCGCCGCCCACCAGGCCCACGGGCATGGGCATTTCGATGGTGCCGACCAGGGCGCCGGAGGTGTCCTTTTCCCAATGCGTCAGCGACGTGTAGCGGCCCGAGCGGCTGGCGTAGGCGTGCGCGCCGGCCTCGACCGCGCGCCAGTCATTGCCCGTGGCCACGATCACCGGGTCGATGCCGTTCATGATGCCCTTGTTATGCGTGGCGGCGCGGTACGGGTCGATGGCGGCGAACGTGTAGGCATCCAGCACGCCTTCGATGATCTCGGCCCCGCTGCGCTCCTTGGTGTCCAGCGTCTGCGGGGTCAGACGCACGCGGGCGCGGGCCAGCCGCAGGTCGGCCAGGTTGGACAGGATGCGCAGCCGCACCGACCCGCCGACGATCTCCTCGACCAGCGGCGCCACGGCCTCGGCCATGGTGTTGACGGTGTTGGCGCCCATGGCATCGCGCACGTCGACGATCAGATGCATCACGATCATCGGACCGCGCGGCGTGTCAGGAAAGACGTGCACTTCGATGTCCTGGCAGCCGCCGCCCAGTTCGATCAGCACCTTGTCTCGGCTGTTGGCCAGCGTCAGGATCCGCTCCCGCTCGCGCAGCAGGGCCAGCCGCGCGCCATGCGGGTCGGTCAGGCCCAGCACCTGCACCTGCGCACGCATGAGGGGCCGGGTGCTGGATGTCTCGAAGCCGCCGCACTCGCGCGCCAGCTTGGCCATGAACGAAGCGGCAGCCACGACGGACGGTTCTTCCACCGCCATCGGCACCAGCACGTCGCGGCCGTTGACCTGGAAGTTGCCCGCCACGCCCAGCGGCAGCTCGAAAGTGCCCAGCACGTTTTCGATCATGCCGTCGGCGCGGGCAAGGCCCAGGGCGCCGGGCTCGGCGAGCAGGCTGCGCTCTTCTGCCGTAAGCGAGGCGGCGTCGGCAATGGCAGCGAGGCGTTGGGCGGGCGTGAGGGCCCGGAAGTTGGGCAGGCGTGAATCGGCCACGATGGCGTGTCTCCGTATAAGAATCGAGTGGCCTGATTCTAGGTAAACTGTACCGCTATTCAGAGGTACAGTTTGGGCAAACAGTACCATTGCACTGCACCAATTTTAGGCAACGCATTCACGGAGATCCGAACGTGGCAGACGCCAATCCGCCTGGCCGGCCGCAGCGCCCGGCGCCCATCGCCGAAAGCCTGGCCAATCTGATCGGCCAGCAGATCGCAGACGGCGTCTATCGCGCCGGCGACAAGTTGCCATCTTTGCGCGAGCTGGCGCAATTGCACCGTTATGCCAAGAACACGGTCGTCGTGGCATTTGAAATGCTCGTGGCGCGCGGGCTGGTCGAGCCGCGGCGCGGCTCTGGCTTTTACGTGTTGGATGTGGACCACGCGCGCCCCGCGTCGGACGAGGAACCGGGGCAACTGAGCCGGGCGATGGATATCGTGTGGCTCATGCGCGAGCAGCTCAAGACCCAGCCGGACGCGGTTGCCGTGGGCGATGGATTTCCGCCGGTGGAGTGGCTGGCGGACATGCGCATGGACCGCTACCACCAGAAGGTGGTGCGCACGGGGCTCGGCGCGCTATTCCGCTATGGCAGCCGTTTCGGCTACGCGCCGCTGCGCGAAAGCCTGGTGCGCAAGCTGGGCGATGTGGGCATCAACGCCGCGCCGTCGCAACTGGTGCTTACGCATGGCGCCAACGAGGCCATGGACCTGGTGATCCGGTACTTCCTGCCGCCGGGGTCGACGGCGCTGGTGGACGACCCAGGCTACTACCCGCTCTTTGGCAAGCTGAAGCTGGCCGGGGTGCGGATGGTGGGCGTGCCGCGCCTGCCCGACGGGCCGGACGTGGTGGCGTTGGAAGCGTTGCTGCAGCGCGAAAAGCCGCGGCTATTCTTCACGCAATCGATCGCGCACAACCCGACCGGCTCGGACATGACGCCGGCCAAGGCCTACAAGATCCTGCAGTTGGCAGAGCGCTACAACCTGATGGTGGTCGAGAACGATCCGCTGGCGGACTTCAAGCCCACGTCCTCGGTCCGGCTGTCGGCGCTGGATCAGCTTGAGCGCACGCTGTACATCGGCAGCTTCTCCAAGTCGTTCTCGGCGGCGCTGCGCGTGGGATTCATCGCCTGCAATGCGGCACTGGCCAGCGATCTGGCCGACCTGAAGGCGCTGGTGCATGTCAGCAGTTCCGAATACTGCGAACGCATGGTGGACGTGATGCTGCGCGAGGGCCATTACGAGCGGCATCTGGTGCGGCTGCGGCAACGGCTGGAGGCCGCGACCGGACAGGCCTTGCAGGTGCTGGACGCGCTGGGCGCCCACGTGTTTACGCGGCCAACCAGCTCGCTGTACCTGTGGGCGGCGTTTCCGGGCGTGCCGGACTCGCTGACGCTGGCCGAGGCGCTGATGCCCGAAAAGGTCATCATGGCGCCGGGCCGCGTGTTCAGCGTGGACCCCAAGGCGGTGTCGCCGTGGTCCCGCTGCAATGTAGGCGCCGTGGTGTCGCCGCGGTTTCATGCCACCCTGGCCGCTCACCTGGCTCAGCGGTAGGCAAATTCCTCGAAGGTTTGCCGCAGCTCGGCCTGCGCCTGGTTGCTGAGCGCGCGCGCGACCGGGGCGCCGGGCGCGGCGCGTGCCGCTTGCACCGCAAACTGGCGCACGCCGCGGCGCGAGAGTTCGCGCGCCAGCGTCATCAGGCGCGGTTCGTCCAGCCAGTCCGGATGCCAGGTGATGCGGCATTCGAAGTCCGTGCCTGCCGATAGCAACTGCGTCAGGCACGCGAGCGCCGGGCGCTGCGAGTCGCGACGGCCCGTGATGTCGTCATAGCCCTTGGCGTCCGCCTTGATATCCATGCCCACCCAGTCCAGATGGCGCAGCACGTCGGCCAGCCGCAACGGATAGATGCCTGCGGTGTGCAGGCCCACGCGGTAGCCCATGCGTTTGATGTCGCGGATCATGGCGGGCAGGCGCGGTTCGCTCAAGGGCTCGCCGCCGGAGAACACGACCGCATCCAGGAGGCCCTTGCGGGTTTCAAGGAAGGCACGGACTTCGCGCCAGTCATAACGGGCGGCGCGCGTCTGCAGCTCGGTGTTGTGGCAATAGTGGCACCGCCACGGACAACCCGAGATGAAGACGACCGCCGCCAGCTGGCCCGGCCAGTCCACGGTGGAAAAAGGCACCAGCCCCCCGACCGCGGGCGAGTGCCGGGGCAGGGGCTGGATGACGGGTTGGGGCGGCGAGGCATAGGCTGGCCGGTCGGTCAGCAGGCGCACGGCCTGGCTGGCGGGCCGGCCGGCGCCGCCGGCCTGCGAAGCGCCCACGGGCGAGCCGCCTTCAGGCACTGCGTTCGACGAAGAAGCGGCGCTCATTGAATTCGCCCTGTTTGCCGGTGTTGAAGGAAGACACCGGGCGGTGGTAGCCCATCACCCGGGTCCAGACTTCGCAGCGCACGCGCTGGCTGTCGTCCAGTTGGACGGCGGAAGCGGACGTGGCGGCGGGGGCGGTCAAGGTTTGCATGAGATTTCCTCGGGAGTGAATGCCGGACGCATGCCCGGCGGGTGAAGGACAGCGCGCGCCGGGAGGCCACGCGCCGGTCCGGGTCCGGAAACGCTACGCCGGCGTGCAGCAGGCCGATTGCTTGGCCAGCAGCTCCGCGTCGCACTTGGGGCAGAACTCGTGGTGCCCCGCCAGATAACCGTGATTCGGGCAGATCGAGAACGTGGGCGTGACGGTGATGTAGGGCAGGCGGAAGTTGGTGAGCGCGCGGCGCACGAGCTGTTTGCAGGCCTCGGCGGTGGACACGGCTTCGTTCATGTACAGGTGCAGCACCGTGCCGCCCGTGTACTTGCTTTGCAGCGTCTCCTGCAGTTCCAGCGCGTGGAAGGGATCGTCTGTGTAGCCCACCGGCAACTGGCTGGAGTTGGTGTAGTAAGGCTGCGCGTCCGTGCCCGCTTGCAGGATGCCGGGATAGCGCTTGCGGTCTTCGCGGGCAAACCGGTATGTGGTGCCTTCGGCCGGGGTGGCCTCCAGGTTGTAGAGATGGCCGGTTTCTTCCTGGAATTCGGTCATGCGCTGGCGCACGCGATCCAGCAGGCGCACGGCAAAGGCGTGGCCGGCGGGCGTGGTCACGTCTTCGGCGTCGTCGGTGAAGTTGCGGATCATCTCGTTGATGCCGTTCACGCCCAGCGTGCTGAAGTGGTTGCGCAACGTGCCCAGGTAGCGGCGGGTGTAGGGGTAGAGCCCCTGGTCGATGTAGCGCTGCACCACCTTGCGCTTGGTTTCCAGGACATCGCGGCCCAGCGCCAGCAGATAGTCCAGGCGTTCCATCAGGCGTGCCTCGTCGCCGCGGCACGTATGGCCCAGGCGGGCGCAGTTCACGGTCACCACGCCGACCGACCCGGTCTGCTCGGCCGAGCCGAAGAGCCCGTTGCCGCGCTTCAAGAGTTCGCGCAGGTCGAGCTGCAGGCGGCAGCACATCGAGCGCACCATGTGCGGTTCCAGGTCGGAATTCAGGAAGTTCTGGAAGTAGGGCAGCCCATAGCGCGCCGTCATTTCAAAGAGGCGCTCGGTGTTCGGGTGGTCCCAGTCGAAATCCGGCGTGATGTTGTAGGTGGGGATGGGGAACGTGAACACGCGGCCCTTCGCGTCGCCGGCCATCATGACCTCGATGTAGGCGCGGTTGATCATGTCCATTTCGGCTTGCAGGTCGCCGTAGGAGAACGGCATTTCCTCGCCGCCCACGTACGGGATCTGGTCCTTCAGGTCGGCCGGGCAAGTCCAGTCGAAGGTCAGGTTGGTGAAGGGCGTCTGCGTGCCCCAGCGGCTGGGCACGTTCAGGTTGAAGATCAGTTCCTGGATGGATTGCTTGACGTCCGCGTAGGTCATCGCGTCGCGGCGGATGAAGGGCGCCATGTAGGTGTCGAACGAACTGAATGCCTGCGCACCGGCCCATTCGTTCTGCAGCGTGCCCAGGAAGTTGACGATCTGGCCGATGGCGGCCGACATATGCTTCGGGGGCGTGGATTCGACCTTGCCCGGGATGCCGTTGAAGCCTTCGGTCAGCAACTGGCGCAGCGACCAGCCGGCGCAGTAACCGCTGAGCATGTCCAGGTCGTGGATGTGGATGTCGCCTTCGCGGTGGGCGTGGCCGGCTTCGGGCGTGAAGACGTTGGACAGCCAGTAGTTGGCGGTGACCTTGCCGGCCACGTTCAGGATCAGGCCGCCCAGGCTGTATCCCTGGTTGGCGTTGGCATTCACGCGCCAGTCGCGCTGTTCCAGATACTCTTCCATGGCGCTTTCCACGTCGACCAGCGTGTGGCGCAGGGAACGCAGGCGGGCGTGCTGCTCGCGATGGACGATGTAGGCGCGCGCCGTGCGCCAATGGCCCGCCTGGACCAGGGCTTCCTCGACGCGGTTCTGGATGGTTTCGACGCCGGGGCAAACATTGCCGTCCAGCTTTGCGATGACGGTGCCGGTCAGGGCGCGTGCGCCTTGCAGGTCCAACTCCCCGGTGCTTTGGCCCGCCGCCGCCATGGCTTGCGCGATCTTCTCGCTATCGAATGCAACGACGCGGCCGTCGCGCTTGAGGATGTGTTGGATTTCCATTGTTGGCACCATATGTAGTGGAATTCGAAAACTCTACCACCACATATGGTGCTGAATGGTTGGCATCTGGGCGCAGGTTGACCGACGTCAAACAGGCAAAATGGTCTGCGAAATTGCGCAATGCTGCGATGGGTCGCGGCCAGGTGCTCAGTAAAACACCGTCAAAACCCGATGCCCACGCCCACCAGGGATATCGCCACCGCCAGGGCGGCAGCGCCTGCGGCAGGCCGTGGCGTCCAGGACAGTTTGCCAAACCACAGCAGCGCGCCCGCGCAGAGCCAGCCCAGCCAGACCATCATGCCCAGCGCATCGCCCCACAGTCCGACGCAAGGCAGGATCGCCAGCCCCATCAGCAGTGCGCCAGCGCCGCGCAGCACGCGCGTGTGGGCCGCACGGGGATTGCGCGTCCAGACTTGGTGGTAGTGGCGGGGGGTGGCCAGGGCCAGGCAAGCCATGCCGGCGTAAGTCAGCAGCAAGGCCATCGCGATTGCGCAGAGGTCATTCAGGGTCATGCGGCTGCACGTCTTGCGCACGTTGCCGACCCTGTGTGAGGGCGCGGCGCGCTGGCGCTTTGATGGGTAACGACCCTGATTCTACGGGAATCGGCGGCGCGTCCGGCGCGCGGGGCTTTGTATTTTCTTCCGGGCGATGCGCAACGTGTGCGGATCGGCCGGCCCCCGCGACGCCCCGCAACGCCCGTCTGCGCGGCGTTTGCAGGCGCTTTTCCATCGCAGGAACGGCAATTGCTGGGTTCGCGCCTCCATCCGGAACGATCGCCGCGTGCGGATCGTTGATGACCTACCACAAGGAGCCCAACCATGAAGCGCAAAGCCGGAAACGCCGATCAGATCAAGGAACTGCTGTACCAGGCCCTGGAAACCGAAATTGGCGGCCTCGCCATCTACGAGACCGCCGTGTCGTGTGCCATCAACGAAGACCTGAAGAAGGAATGGCTGGGCTATCTGGAAGAAACGCGCACGCATCGCCGCGTGCTGCTGACCGTCTTCGAGCAACTGAAGCTCGACCCGCAGGCCAAGTCGCCGGGCCGCGACGTGGTGCGGCACTTGGGCGAATCGTTGGTGAAGGCCATGAAGATGGCCATTTCGGCCGGCGATCCCGAAGCCGCGCAGCTCGTGGCCACCGAATGCGTGGTGCTGGCCGAGACCAAGGATCACGCCAATTGGTCGTTGATCGGGTTGATTGCCGAGCAGCAGTCGGGCGAGCAGGCCAAGATCCTCAAGCAAGCCTACGACGCGGTGGCGACCGACGAGGACCACCACCTCTATCACACGCAGGGCTGGTCGCGCGAACTGTGGATCGAGTCGCTCGGCTTCCCCGCCGTGCTGCCGCCGCCCGAAGAAGTGAAGAAGGTCGAGACCGCCATTGGCGCATCCCGCGCCGAACAGGCGCGCGACTCGATGCTGACCCATTAAGGAGAAAGACTCATGGCAAGCAAAAAGCCAGCCAAGGCCGGCCAGGGCGGTGCACTGGACACCGCCTACATGAACACCGACAGCGGTCCCGCAAGCGGACCGGCCGGCAAGCCGAGCCACCCCGCGCTCAAGCGCGCGGCAGCGGTGGGCGCCACCGTGGGCGCCATGCCCCATAACACCAACAAGGAAGCCGAGTACGGCGAGCAGGCCGCGCGTTGCCCGTACGCCGGCGCGCACGTGGGCGCCGTGGACCCCGCCGTCGGCGCAAGCTCGCTGTCCGAAAAGGAAGTGTCGGACAAGACCGGCGACGCCGCGACCCCGGGCGTGAACCGTGTCGACGGCCAACTGCCGCGCGTGCGCGCGGACGGCGGCGGCCAGGAACTGACCACCAATCAGGGCGTGCGCGTCAGCGACAACCAGCATTCGCTCAAGGCTGGCCTGCGCGGGCCGGCGCTGCTGAAGGATTTCATCCTTCGCGAGAAGATCACGCACTTCGACCATGAGCGGATTCCCGAGCGCATCGTGCACGCCCGCGGCTCGGCGGCCCACGGCTACTTCGAGTGCTACAAGCCGCTGACCGACCTGACCGCCGCGTCGCTGTTTGCCGAGGCCGGCAAGCGCACGCCGGTGTTCGTGCGCTTTTCGACGGTGGCGGGCGAGCGCGGATCCAAGGACACGGCGCGCGACGTGCGTGGCTTTGCCGTCAAGTTCTATACCGACGAGGGCAACTGGGACCTGGTGGGCAACAACATGCCGGTGTTCTTCATCCAGGATGCGATGAAATTCCCGGACCTGGTCCACGCGGTCAAGCCCGAGCCGCACCATGGCATGCCGCAGGCCGCGTCCGCGCACGATACCTTCTGGGACTTCGTGTCGCTCATGCCCGAGTCCACCCACATGCTGATGTGGGTGATGTCGGACCGCGCGATCCCGCGCAGCTACCGGATGATGCAGGGCTTTGGCGTGCACACGTTCCGGTTCGTCAACGCGCAGGGTGAGTCGCGCCTGGTGAAATTCCACTGGAATCCCATCCTGGGGACGCACTCGCAAGTGTGGAACGAGGCGGTCAAGGTGTCGGGCGCAGACCCTGACTATCACCGCCGCGACCTCTGGGAAGCCATCGACGCGGGTCATGGTCCGCAATGGGAGCTGGGCGTGCAGGTCTTCACGGAAGACCAGGCCGAAGGCTTCAGCTTCGACGTGCTGGACGCCACCAAGATCGTGCCCGAGGAACTGGTGCCGGTCGTGCCCATCGGCCGCATGGTTCTGGATCGCAACCCAGACAACTTCTTTGCCGAGACCGAGCAGGTGGCCTTCTGCGCCGCGCATGTGGTGCCCGGCGTGGACTTTACGAACGACCCCCTGCTGGCTGGCCGCATCCATTCCTACGTCGACACGCAGATCTCGCGCCTGGGCGGCCCGAACTTCCACGAGATCCCCATCAACGCGCCGCTGGCGCCGGTGCACAACAACCAGCGCGATGGCATGCATCGCCAGACTATTCATCGGGGCCGCGTGTCCTACGAGCCCAATTCCCTTGCCGGCGGCTGTCCGTTCCAGGCGGGAATGGACGGCTTCGTGTCGTTTCCGGAGCCGGTGACGAGCGACGAACTGCGCGGACATCCGGAAAAGTTTGCCGAGCACTACAACCAGGCCACGCTGTTCTACGACAGCCAGACCGCCTGGGAACGCAAGCACATCATCGACGCCTTCGCGTTCGAGCTCAGCAAGGTGACGGTGCCGCAGATCCGCGAGCGCATGGTCGCTTCCCTGCGCAATGTGTCGGACGAACTGGCGCAGGGCGTGGCCGATGAGATCGGCATGCCCTTGCCGGATCCCTTGCCGCGCGCGACGAAGACTCCGCCCAAGTCCGAAGTGCAGGTGTCGCCCTCGCTGTCGCTGACCGCCCGCCCTGGCGACGGCGGCGTGGCGACGCGCAAGGTCGCCATCCTGGCGGCGGAAGGCGTGGACGGCAAGGCGCTGTCCGCCGTGGCAGACGCGCTCATGCAGGCAGGCGCCGTCGTGCGGCTGGTGGGCCAGCGCATTGGTCCGATGCAGACGGGCGAGGGCGGCGCGTTCGATGCGGATGCGTCGCTGGACAACCATCCGTCCGTGGTGTTTGACGGCGCGGTGGTTGTCGGTGGCGCCGACGCCGTGCAACGCCTGGCGGCCGACGGACGGGCGCTGGAGTTCCTGCGCGACGCCTATCGCCACGGCAAGACGCTGATGGGTGTCGGCGACGGCGTTCAGGTGTACGCCGCGGCGGGCATCGACCCCGATCCGAACGATGGCGGACTGCTGCTGGGCGGCGAGGATCCGCAAGCGTTCATTGCCGCCTTGGGCAAACATCGCCATCCGGAACGGGAGACGACGCCGCCCAAGGTATGAGGGGCGCGGCAGCACGGGTAAGCAAGGACCATTGACACCCGCGGGACGCCTCTCGAATACTGAGCCGGCAGGTCGGGCGAGCGCATCGGGCGCTCGCCCTGTCTAACCGGGGAGGCCGTATGAACCGAGCGTCCGTGTTGCCTGTGAAATTCGTTGGCTGGCTTTGTGCCAGCCTTTTGTCTTTTTCCGCCCTGATCAGCGTCTCCCCGTCCGCGCGGGCGGCGTCGGCGGCGGAGATAAGCGCCGACGCAACGGCGGCGCTAGAGCAGCTTTACACGCAGGACCCGCGCATCCGCCAACTGGGCGACAAGGCCGTTGCGGTGCTGGTGTTTCCCAACATCATCAAGGGCGGTTTCCTGGTGGGTGGCGAGCGCGGCTCGGGCGCCTTGATCCGGCGCGGTCAGGTCGAGGGCTTTTATTCGATCTCGGCGCTGTCGTTCGGACTGCAGGCGGGCGCGCAACAGTTCTCGTACGCGCTGTTCTTCATGAACGAGCCCGCGCTGGCGTATCTGAATCAGAGCGACGGCTGGGCGCTGGGCGCGGGCCCGAGCCTGGTCGTGGTCGACCAGGGCTATGCTGCCAGCATCTCGACCACGACCCTGACGCAGGACGTGTACGCGGTGCCGTTTGGCGAGCAGGGCCTGATGGCGGGGATGGGGCTGGAAGGATCCAAGATCAGCAGCATGGTGCCGGATTGATGACGCGGCACGCAAAGCAGGCGGGACGCCGGTGGGCGTCCCGTGTTGCGGTCACTCAAGCGTAATGCCTGCACGCTGGGCGACGGCGCTGAATCTGGCGATCTCGATCGTGATCTGGTCCCTGAAGGCCTGGCCAGGCAGGAAGACGGGGTTGAGCGACAGGTCCGATACGCTCTTGCGCACTTGTTCGTCGTGCATGATTTCCGTCATGGCCCGGTTCAGCGTGTGCATGACGGTGGATGGCGTCTGGGCCGGCGCGACCAGGCCGTACCAGCCCACGAACGACACATCCGCCATGCCGGCTTCCGCGAAGGTCGGCACGTCCGGCAATTGCGGCATGCGTTGATCGCCGGTGACGGCCAGCGCGCGGACCTTGCCGGCGCGCGCCTGGGCCGCCGACGCCGACACCGTGTCCACGGCCAGGGCGATCTCGCCGCCGATCAGCGCGGTGATGAGCTGCGCGCTTCCCTTGTAGGGAACCGGCACCATTTTGGCGCCGGCTGCCTGGGCGAACATTTCGCCCGTCAGGTGGGGGGCGGATCCCGGTCCGAACGTGCCGTACATCAGGCCGCCCTTGGCAGTCTGCTGGCGCGCGAGTTCGGCCGCCTCGTGAGGCGTGGCCGCGGGCAGCGAATTCTGCGCCAGCAGCACGACGGGGGCCATCGCGACGATGCCCACGTGCTCGAAGCTGCGCACGGGATCGTAGGGCAACGCGGGCTTGAGTGCCGGCAGGACGCTGTAGGTTGTGCTGCCCGACAGCATCAACGTGTAGCCGTCCGGCTTGGCGCGGGCGACCGCTTCGGCGCCGATGAGCGTCGAGGCGCCGGGGCGGTTTTCAACGATGACGGGCTGGCCGAACTTCCCCGACAGCTTGGTGGCAAGCAGGCGCGCCACCGCATCGGTGGCGCCGCCGGGTGTGAAGGGGACAACGATCTTGATGGCCTGGTCCGGATAGGCCGCGTGGGCGTCTTGGGCGTGGGCGGCGGTGGCGGCAAGGGTCAACGCCAACAGGGCGGTGCGAAATCTGGCGGTCATGGCGGGGCTCGGTCTTGTCAGGCGTAAGTGGACGATTGGGCGCAGGCTTGTTCGAGTACGTCGGCGCCCTGGGTTCCCAGGTCCCAGAACAGGCCGGCCATGATGGCCAGGCCTTCCCGGGCGACGCTGCCCAGCAGATGCTCGTTGGGCGCGTGCTGCGCGCAGGCGGGGTAGGAATGTGGGACCCACAGGGTGGGCAGGCCAAGCTGGTCGGCAAAGATGTCGTTGGGCAGGGAGCCGCCCAGGTTGGGCAGGAGCGCCGGGCGCTTGCCGGTGGTGTGTTCCAGCGAGGCGGCGGCCCAGCGTACCCACGGGGTGTCTGGCGACAGGCGCGTTGCGCCCGCCTGCATGCCGATGCGCACTTCCACGTCGGCAAGGCCAAGCTGGCGCAGATGATCGGCCACATGATCCTGCAGGCCGCGCCAGTCGGTGCCCACCACGAAGCGCAACTGGCACCAGGCCACGGCTTCGGGGGGGATGGCGTTCACGGGCTTGGCCGGGTCGCCCGCGCCGAAGGTCAGCACGTCCAGGCTGTTCCAGCCAAACACCTTTTCAGGCGAGGTCAGGCCGGGTTCGCCCCACCACGTGTTGATGGCCGGATCGTCTTGCCCGCCGCCGACTTCAAGGTCGGCCAGGGCCTGGGCGACCGCGGCGGGGATGGGCGGGGGACGCAGCCCGGGGACGGCGATGCGGCCGTTGGCGTCCACGAGCGAGCTGATGGCGTGCGACAGGCGGATGGCCGGATTGGCGAGCAGTCCGCCCCAGTTGCCGGAGTGGTAGCCGCGGTCCCGTGACCGCACCCTGAGTTCGAAATTGATCGCGCCGCGCGAGCCCATGAACAGCGTGGGCCGGGCGGCGTTCAGGCGCGGTCCGTCGCTGGCGATGAAGACGTCGGCGGCCAGGAGATTGCGGTGCGTCTTGCAGAAGTCGGACAGACCCGGCGAGCCGGCTTCCTCGCCGGTTTCGATGAGCCAGATGGTATTGAAACCGAGCGCGCCGCCGCGCGCATCAATGACGCGGGACAGCGCTTCAAGGTTGATCGAATGCTGACCCTTGTTGTCGGCCGTGCCGCGCCCGTACCAGCGGTCGCCTTCGACCTTGAGCTGCCAGGGGTCGCGGCCGGATTCCCATTTGGCGGCATTGCCCCGCACCACGTCACCGTGGCCATACATGAGAACCGTGGGCAATTCGGCCGCTTCGATGCGGCGCGCGACCAGGATCGGCAGGTCCACCCCGGCCGGATTCGCGTGCACCTCACAGGAAAAGCCCAGCGCCGACAGGCGCGGAACCAGTTCGTCCTTCAGGTATGCATGCTGCGCCGCCGCCTGCGTGGGCACTTCGCTTTCGGTCGCAAATGCGACCCGGCGCGCCAGGGTGTCCAGAAGGACGCCGCTGTCATACGCTTGTACGGCGTGGAGAATGGCTTGTTCGCGGGTCATGGCGGTTCTCGGTGCGGGGGTTGGAAGCACAAATTTATTGCGCTTCTTAACGTGCCACAATTAGATATTTCGCACTTTTACGTTGCTTAAATGGCATGTCTTCGGGAGCCCGCCATGATTTCCCTAGGCCTCAGATATTTCCTGGAAGTCGCGCGCTGCGGATCGATCGCGGGCGCGGCGGCGGCCCTGCACGTGGCGGCGTCCGCCGTGAGCCGGCAGATCGCCAAGCTGGAGGACAGCTTGGGCATCGTGCTGTTCGAGCGTCAGGCGCGCGGCATGGAGCTCAGCGAGGCAGGCTTGCAACTGGCCGCCTACGCCCGGGCCGCCGCCCTGGAGGCCGAACGCGTCACCACCGAGATCCGGCGGCGCAGTGCGCTGGGCGACGTCACCATCCGGCTGGCCTGCAGCGAGGGCTTCGCGCACCGTTTCATGCCGATGTGCATGGCCGACTTCAAGCAGATGCGGCCCGAGGCGCGCTTTCATCTGCAGGTGGATCGGCCGGAAGAGGTGATTCGCCGGATTCTGGAGGGGCTGTCCCAGATCGCGCTGCATTACACGGTGGCACAGGACGATCGGCTCAAGACCGAGCTGCTGACCCGGGCCCCGGTGTACGCGGTGATGTGCCGGCGGCATCCGCTTGCCAGCCGCCGCACGGTCAGCCTTCGTGACCTGGCGGAGGTGCCGGTGTCGGTGGGCGATACCGGCACGACCGTCCGCCAGTTATTCGACAACGCCTGCGCCAACGCCGGGCTGCACATCGAGCCGGCCTACGTATCGAACAATTCGGCGGCCTTCTTGCCCATGCTGCCGGGCAGCCGCATCGTGGCGCTGACGGGCTACCTGACGCTGATGGGCGACCCGCAGGGGGCTGCGCTGGCCGCGGTGCCGTTCAGCAACCCCGAGATGCGCCAGCGCAGCATTCAGGCGGTGACGCTGCAGGGGCGCACCTTGCCGCCGCTGGCCAAGGAGTTCCTGGATTTCATGGCGCAGCGGCTCACCGCCACGCCCCGCGCGCCGGATGCGGACAAGGGCGACGCGTGAGCTAGACCGACCGTACGAACAACGCCCGCAGCTTGTTCCAGAAATCGCCGCCCAGAACGAAGAAGCTGGCCACCAGCATGACGTCGCCCAGCAGCTGCGCCTGCCATATCCGGGGGCGCAGGCCCGGCCAGATCTGGTCGACATAAGGTTCGAGCATCGAGGTCAGCAGCGGCAGGATGAACATCACCATGCCGATCGCATGGCGCACCGGCCCCACCTTCTGCACGGGCGCCAGTTTCTTCGCGTGACCGCCGATGATGGCCTTGAGCTGCTGGAATCCCTCTTTGCCCATGACGGCGATGCAAGTGATGAGCAGCACCTTGTTGGCGATGAAGATGGCGCCCGTCAACGCCGCGATGCGTGACCCCGGGATGTCCATCACGGCGCCAATCGGGATAAGGAACCAGAGCGCGAAAGCCAGGATGAAGAGGGCGATTCCGCACTTGAAGCGCCAGCCCATCGCTGGCGCAGGGGGGGTAGGCATGTCTTGGACACTCATGGCGGACTCCTTTTAAGGCGTGAGAACGGATGGCGTGCGGAAAAGCCCGGTCCGCGCGGCCGGGGTTCAAGCAACTGCAGCATCAGGCACGCATACAGCGTGACCGCGATGAACAGACCCATGCGAATGGCGAAGGCCGTGTAGACATCATTGCCCGCAATGCTGTCCTGGACCGACTGGCCAAGCAGGATGATGAGCGTGATCAGGGTGTTCAACCAGAAGCTCGGGGCGTGCGGCGTGGGGCTTAGCCGATACAGCTTGCGGGCGATCACCAGCGCGAACAGCAGCATCCAAAGGAAGTACATCCACAGGCTGGGAAACGGCCTGAGTCCGATCCAGAACGCCACGGCAAGCACGCCGGCCAGCAGGGTGGAACCGAGTATTTCGCGCGCCGCGCCATGCGCAGCCGTGACGCAGCTCTGCCTTCCCAGGCTGACCGCCTTCAGGATGATGGGCATGTAGCCCAGCGGATCGGTCATTGCCAACAGGAAAGCCGGCAGCACCACCAGCGCCGCGCGCAGGGCCATGCGGTTAGCCTCGCCCGCAGATAGCACGGGCGGGGGCGGCGGGGCCGGAAGGCCAGGCGGATCCGGGAACAGCGCGTGGCAGACGCCCAGCATCAGCGCCGCGAGCAGCAGGCCTTTGACCAGCGCCTCGATCACCGTCACGGCCAGACCGAAGTCGAAGGTGCCCGCCGCCGAAATCATGGTCAGGCCGATGATGAGAAACGTCGACACCAGGTTGTTGCCCCCGCGCAGCCCATGACGGAACGCGAGGAACAGGCACAGGCCGACGATCAGGACGCCGGCGGCCGGGTAATAGCGCAGCAACGGGATGAGCACGAGGCCCGTGCCCGTGGTGAACGCCGCCACCAGCGCCAGGCCCACGCCGGCCTTCAGGGACAGCGGCCGGTTCATCTGCGCCAGCAGGAAGACGCCCAGCACGGGCGCGACCATCGGGATCGGCATGTCCAGCCCGAAACTGATCGCCAGGCACAGCGCCGTCCCGACGCCCAGTCGCAGGGCGCGCTGGCCGCGCGGGTCGCGGGGAGCGGGGCGGTCGTCAGTACGCATAGGAAAGCCAGCTCATCAGCCGCAAATACAGGCGCCCCAGCGGATTGAGCGGATTGCCCGGCTGGGGAAATGCCATCACTTCCGCCTGTCCGCCCACGCGAATGCCGCGCAGGGAGGGGAGCTGCCCGGGATCGAGGTCGATGGCCACTGGGAAGCGCTGCGCCGGACGCAGCCAGTCGCGGCTGTTCTGCACCGTGGGCAGGCTGCCGGGCTGCGTGGGCGTGCCAACGCTTACGCCATAGCCCACGCTGCGCACCCGGCCCTCGAAGATCCGGCCGGGCAGCGCGTCCAGGATGATCGCCACCGGCGTGCCGGGGTCGACGTGTCCCAGATTGTTCTCGGTCATTTCCGCGTTGATCCACACGTCATGGATGGCGATGAGCGTCATGACGGGCTTGCCCGCCGCCGCGAACTGGCCCACATCGGTGCGCAGGTCTGTGACCAGGCCGGCCGCGGGCGCGCGCACCTGCGTGTTGGCAAGGTCCAGCTCGGCCTTTGCGACGGCGGCGGCGGCACTGCGCAGCTTGGCGTTGTCTTCTTCGCTGCCGCCTTCCTGCTCGCGCGCCCGCTGCACCTCGGCGCGCGCGGCCGCAACCTGGCTGACCGCCTGCGCCAGGTTGGCCCGCGCGATCTCCAGGCGGCGCAGCGAGACCGTGCCCCGGTCGTCGCTGTACAGGCGCTCGAGGCGGGTGCTGTCCTGGCGCGCGCGGACCTCGTTGGCTTGCGCCGCGCGCAATGACGCTTGCGCCGAATCGATGCCGGCGGTGCTGGCGCCGATCTGGCGGCGCGTGGCGTCCAGGTCGGCCCGCGCACGGTCCAAGGCGATGCGGTACTGCTCGGCGTCGACGTCGAACAGCACGGCGCCCGCCGGGACGTCCTGGTTGTTGCGCACGCGAACCTGGGTCACCCGGCCCGCCACTTCGGACGCCACCGGGACCACGAAGGCCTCCACCCGCGCCTGCTGCGTGTAGGGCGTATAGCGGTCCGCCAGCAGATACCAGACCAGGCTGAGGACGATCACCACGACGACCCACCGGATACCTTTGCGGGCGGGATCCGGCGCGGGCGGCGGCGCGGCGGGCGGCGGGGGACTGGCTGCGGGCGCGGGGCTGGCTGGGCTGCCCGATGGCGGCGCGGACCGGGGACTAGTCATCGGATCGCCTCGTGGTCTTGGAAATCGCGGAGGCCGGGGCGGGGCGCCCGGCTTCGGTCAGCAGGTCGCCCCAATTGGTGCGTTGCTGCATCTGGTCCCGTGTGGCTGGATCGATCACCGGCTGGCCGCTATACCAGCCGCCGCCCACCGCCTTGTACAGCGCGATCAGGTCGCTCACGGCGTTTCCCCGGTTCACCAGATAGGTGTCCTGCTGGGTCGCCAGCGCGCGCTGGGCGTCCAGTACCCGCTGGAAATCGGAATATCCCTCGCGGTACAGCGCATTGGCCAGCGTCAGCGAACGCTTGGCCGCAAGCGCCGAGTCATAAAGAATGCCGTCCCGCTCCAGCGCCTTGATGAGCCCCGTGGCCGCGTCGTCGGCTTCGCGCGCCGCCTGACGCACGGCGTCCTGGTAGATGACGATAAGCTGCTGGAGGCGCGCGTCCTGCAGGCGCACCGTGTTGGTGATCCGGCCGTGGTCGAACACGTTCCAGTTCAGGCTGTGACCGGCAAGCAGCGCCGCGCCGCCCGACGTGCCGGCCAGCGACGTGGCGGTCCAGACAATGCTCCCCAGCAGCGTCAGCGAGGGGTAGAGCTCCGCCTTGGCCACCCCCACCTGCGCGGACTGCGCCGCGATACGCAGTTCGGCGGCGCGGATGTCCGGGCGCCGCAGCAGCAGGTTTGCGGGCACGTCCTGCAGGACAGCTTTGTCGATCAGCGGAATCACGGCCTCTTTGGATGCCAGGTCGGGCAATTCGGGCATCGGACCAGGAGGCTTGCCGACCAGCACCGCCAGCGCATTGCGCGTGCGCGCGATCTGGCTTTCGAATTCCGGGATGGTGCTGAGCGTGCCCAGGTATTGCGTGCGGGCCTGCTGCAGGTCCAGTTCGTCGGTCTCGCCGCTTTTGAACAGGCGTTCGGTGATCTCGTAGCTGCGCTTCTGGATCGCCGCATTGTCGCGGGCAATGCGCAGCCGCGCCTCGGCCGTGCGCAGCGCGTAATAGCTTTCGGCGACCTGCGCGTGCAGCAGCACCAGCACGTCTTCGCGATTGGCTTCGGCGGCGAAGTAGGCCGCGTCGGCGGACTCGATGGCGCGGGAAAACCGGCCCCAGAAATCCAGCTCCCAGCCGATGTTGAAGCCCGCGCTGTATTGCCAGAAACTGCTTGGGCGGGGATTGCCCTCGGCCGAGCGCGACGCGCGATGCTGGTACAGCGCGTCCGCGCCCACAACCTGGGACTGCGGAAACAGGCCGCTGCGCGCGATGCCCAGCTGGGCGCGCGCTTCCATGATCTGCAGGCCGGCCACCTGCACGCCCGGATTGTTCGCGTCCGCTTGGGCAATCAGGGATTCAAGAACGGGGTCGTTGAAAATGCGCCACCATTGCCGCGCATCCGGCTGGGTGCCGGATTCGGTGGCCTGCCGCAGCGCCGGCGTGTCCCACTGACTGGACCAGTCGACGCGCTGCGGCGCAAAGTCGGGCCCCACCTGCACGCATCCGCCGAGGCTGAGCATGCCCATCAGCAGCAGTCCATTCGAACAAGTCATCGGCCACATTGGGCACCATGTCTGTCAGAGGCCAAACTGCGAGTTCCGGTGTCGGCGCTTTTAGGGCCCCGCACCGCGAACGCCGGAAAGCCCGGCAGCGACGCTTAGTCAGGCGTGCGCGCCGGCATCGCCGGCGGAAAGCCGCATTCCAGGGGCGCAAATGTGCACCGGGGCCGGATCAGGCGGCTTTCGTCAGCGTGCCAAACGATTCTATTGAGCTTTTTATTTTCCGGCTAGCGGGAAGATGGCGGGCCTGCAGGATGCGCGGTCAGGCCATGCGGCGCTTTCCCCAGGCCAGCCCGCGCAGGCGTTCCAGCGCCAGGTAGACGATCGGGGTGGTGTACAGCGTCAGGAACTGGCTGATCATCAGTCCGCCGACGATCGCCACGCCGAGCGGGCGGCGCAGTTCCGACCCTTCGCCCATGCCCAGCACCAGGGGCACGGCACCCAGCAGGCCCGCCAGATTGGTCATGACGATGGGCCGCAAGCGCAGCATGGCGGCGCGGTGGATGGCCTGTTCGGGCGTCAGGTTTTCGCGCCGCTCCAGGCTGAGGGCAAAGTCGATCATCAGGATGGCGTTCTTCATGACAATGCCCACCAGAAGGAACAGCCCCAGCAGCGCAATGAGGGTGAACTCGATGCCCGCCGTCCGCAGCGCCAGCAGGGCGCCGACGCCCGCCGATGGCAGGGTGGACAGGATCGTCAGCGGATGCAGCGGGCTTTCGTACAGGATGCCCAGCACCAGATAGATGGCGACCAAGACGCCCAGGATCAGCCAGGGCTGGTCCTGCAGGGTCTGCTGGAAGTTGCGCGCATCGCCGCCCAGCCGGGTCTGGATGTGCGAAGGCACCATCAGCTTTGCCGTGGCCGCGTCGATGGCGGCCAGGCCTTGTTCCAGGGATACACCGGGCGCCAGCGAGAACCCGACCCACACGGCGGCGAACAGCCCGTCGTGAAAGACGCGGTCGTTGACCAGGCCATTGTCGTAGGTGGCGAACGCGGTCAGCGGCACGCGGTTGCCGTCAGCGGCCACCACGTGCACCCGTTCCAGAACCTCGGGATCCTCGGTGTAGCGGGGGTCCAGTTCGAGGACGGCGCGGTACTGGTTCATGGCGTCGTAAAGCGTGGCGACCTGGCGCTGGCTGAACGAATTGCTCAGCACGCTGCTGATGGTCTCCATGTCCACGCCCAGCCGCTGCGCCGCGCTGCGGTCGATGTCGATCACGACCTGCTGCGTGGCGCCGTCGCCCTGGGCGTCGACGTCGCGCAGCTCGGGGATCTCTTGCATGGCCTTGGAAATCTTGCGCGACCATTCGCGCAGCGCGGGCACGTCGCTGGCCATGATGGCCAGCTCGTGGTCGCCGGAATTGCCGAAGCCGCCGGGCATGCGCAGGTCCTGGTCCACGTTCAGAAAGAACATGCCGCCCGGCACCGCAGGGGCGTGGGTGCGCATCCAGTTGATGACTTCGGTCGAGGACTCGTTGCGTTCGGCGGCAGGCTTCAAGCGGATCAGGAACAGCGAATTGCTGATGCCCAGGCCGCCGCCGTTGTAGCCGATGACGTCCTCGACAGCGGGGTGCTTCAAGACCAGTTGCCGGTATTGGTCGATCTTCGGTTGCATCACCTGGAACGAAAACCCGTCGTCGCCCCGCACGAAGCCCATGAGCTGGCCGGTGTCCTGCACGGGCAAAAAGCCCTTCGGCGCCTGCACGTACAGGTAGACGTTCAGCCCCACGACGCCGGCCAGCAGCAGCAATGTAATGCGTGCATGGCCAAGTACGCGCGCCAGCGACACGCCATACCCGTCGTGCAGGCGGGCAAATACGGCCTGCATGCGCGATGGCTTGGCCGCGGCGGGGCTGACGGGCCGCAGCCACCGCGCGCATAGCGCCGGAATGATGGCTACCGAGACAACCAGCGAAATCACCGTGGCGGCCACCAGCGTGATCGAGAACTCGCGGAACAGCCGTTCCACCAGCCCGCCCATGAAGAGGATCGACACGAAGACCACGCTCAGCGCGACCGTCATCGCCACCAAGGTGAATCCCACTTCCCGCACCCCACGCAGGGCGGCCTTGACCGGCGTCAGCCCGCGCTCCAGGTGGCGCGAGATGTTCTCCAGCACGACGATGGCGTCGTCCACGACCAGGCCGGCGGCCACGATCAGCGCCATCAGCGACAGGTTGTTCAGTGAAAAACCCCACGCGTACATGACGGCAAACGTGGCGATCAGGCAGACCGGAATGGCCACGCTGGGAATCGCGGCGGCGCGCGCGTTGCCCAGGAACAGCCACACCACCAGGATGACCAGCCCGGCTGCCAGCGCCAGGGTGATGTGGGCTTCGCGCAGCGTCGCCTTGATGCCGGGCGAGCGGTCCAGCGCCACCGTCAGGTCCACGTCGGCGGGCATCAGCTGGCGCAGGCCCGGCAGCGCCTGGTTGATGGCGTCGATGGTTTCGATGATGTTCGAGCCGGGCTGGCGGCTGATGGTCAGCACCACGGCCGGATTGCGATTGTGAAAGCCGCTGCTGTAGCGGTTCTCGACCGAATCGCTGACGCGGGCTACCTGCGACAGCCGGATCACCGCGCCGTCCTGGTAGCGCACGATCAGGCTGTCGTAGTCCTGGGCGCGGCGCGGCTGCTCGGGGGCGCCGACTTCCCAGCGCCGCGCGGCCGAATCCAGCTGGCCTTGCGGACCCATCGGCGCCGCGTTGGAGATGGCCTCGCGCACGTCGTCCAGGGCCACGCCGTAGTGCGCCAGCGCGTTGGGGTTCACCTGGACCCGCACGGCGGGCAGCGAGCTGCCACCCATCGTGACTTCGCCCACGCCGCTGATCTGCGATAGCTTTTGCGCCAGCACGGTGGAACCCAGGTCGTAGAGCTGGCCCGCGGGCCGGGTGGCGGAACTGAGGGCCAGCGCCATGATGGGCGCCTGCGACGGATTGACCTTGCGGTAGCTGGGATTGCCCGGCATGCCCGAGGGCAGTTCGGCCCGCGCGGCGTTGATTGCGGCCTGCACGTCGCGCGCGGCCTCGTCGATGTCGCGGTCCAGGTCGAACTGCAATTGCACGCGCGTTGCGCCCTGATTGCTGGACGAGCTCATGGAACTGACACCGGCGATGCTGCCGAGCGCCCGCTCCAGCGGCGCCGCGACCGTGCTGGCCATGGTTTCGGGACTGGCGCCGGGCAGGTCGGCTCGCACTTCGATGGTCGGAAAGTCGACCTGCGGCAGCGGCGCCACCGGCAAGAGCCGCCATGCCACGGCGCCCAGCAGCGTCAGCGCCAGCGCCAGGAAAATGCAGGCGACCGGACGGTGCAGCAATGCGCGGATCATTTCACCGGGCCTTCGGCGTTGGGCGCCGGCGCGGCTTGAGCGCGCCGGTGGCCCAGGCGGTGAAAGAACAGGTAGACGGCGGGGGTGGTGAACAGCGTCAGCACCTGGCTGACCAGCAGTCCGCCAACCATGACCCAGCCCAGCGGCTGGCGCAATTCAGCGCCCGAACCCGTCGCCAGCATCAGCGGCAGCGCGCCAAACAGCGCGGCCAGCGTCGTCATCAGGATGGGACGCAGGCGCAGCAGCGCGGCCTCGCGGATGGCGGCCTGCGGCGCCAGGCCGCGCGTGCGCTCGGCCTCCAGCGCAAAGTCGACCATCATGATGCCGTTCTTCTTGACCAATCCGATCAAGAGGATGATGCCGATGACGGCAATCAGGTCCAGCGGCCGGCCGGTCAGCAGCAGCGCCAGCAGCGCACCTACGGTTGCCGAGGGCAGGGTGGACAGGATGGTGACGGGATGAATGGCGCTTTCGTACAGCATGCCCAGCACCAGGTACATGGTCACCACCGCGGCCAGCATCAGCCACAACGTGTTCGACAGCGACGCCTCAAAGGCGGACGCTGCGCCCTGCAGCCGCAGTTCGACGCTCTCGGGCATGCCGGTCTCCTGGCGCGCCGACTCAATGGCGGCGATGGCCTGGCCCAGGGACTCGCCGGGCGGCAGGTTGAAGGACAGGTTCACTGCGGGGAACTGCGACAGGTGATTGACCGCCAGCGGGACGGCGCGCTCGCTGACGGTGGCCAGCGCAGACAAGGGGATGGGCTGGCCGGCGTCCGTTTGCAGATGGATGCGTTCCAGCGCTTCGGGGCTGGCCGCCATCTTGCGGTCAACTTCCAGCACGACGCGGTATTGGTTCGACTGCGTAAAGAGCGTGGCGACCTGACGCTGCCCGAATGCGTTGTACAAGGCTTGCGCCACATCGTCCATCGTGAGGCCCAGACGCGCGGCGGCGTCGCGCGAGACCTCCAGATAGGCCTGGCGGCCGTCGCCCTGCAGGTCGGACGAAACGTCGGCCAGTTCGGGCGCTTGCGCCAGGCGCTCCATGAGCGCGCGGGTCCAGCGCGACAGCAGCGCGCCATCCGGCGAGGTCAGGCTGAACTGATACTGGCCTCGGCTGACGCGATCCTCGATGTTCAGTTCCTGGACGGGCTGCAGATAGAGCGAGATGCCGTGCACGTCGCGGGCCCGCGCGTCCAGCCGCGCCATGATCTCGGCCAGCGGGGCGGTGCGCTCGTTCCAGGGTTTCAGGTTGATCAGAAGCCGCCCCGTGTTCAGCGTGGCGTTCATGCCGTCGATGCCGATGAAGGAAGACAGCGTGGCGACGTCGGGATCCGCGAGCAGGCTTTGCGCCACCGCCTGCTGGCGGCGCGACATCGCGTCGAACGAGGTGCTTTGCGACGACTGCGTCACGCCTTGTAGCACCCCGCCGTCCTGCGCCGGGAAGAAGCCCTTCGGCACCGCGACATACAAGAGCGCGGTGAGCGCGACGGTCGCCAGCATCACCAGCAGCGTCAGCCGCTGATGACGCAGCGTCGTGTCCAGCCAGCCTGCATAGCGCGCCTGCAGGCGATCCAGCAGTCCGGGCTTGGACGGCGCGTGCGGCGGCAGCAGCCGCGCGCACATCATGGGCGTGAGGGTCAGCGATACAGCCAGCGATATCAGGATGGCAACGGCCAGCGTGATGGCGAATTCGCGGAACAGCCGGCCCACCACGTCTTCCATGAACAGCAGCGGGATCAGCACCGCGATCAGCGACAGCGTCAGCGAAACGAGCGTGAAGCCGATCTGCCCGGCGCCCTTCAACGCGGCCGCCATCGGGCTGTGCCCCTGCTCCCGGTAGCGTGCGATGTTCTCCAGCATGACGATGGCGTCGTCCACCACGAAGCCCGCGCCGATCGTCAGCGCCATCAGCGTGAGGTTGTTGGTGGAAAAGCCGGCCAGATACATGAATCCGAAGGTGCCGATCAGCGACAGCGGCACGGCCAGGCTGGGGATCAGTGTGGCCGGCAGGTTGCGCAGGAACAGGAACGTCACCAGCACCACCAGCCCCACCGCGAAGCCCAGTTCCCACTGCACGCCGCGCACGGACGCGCGGATGCTTTCGGTGCGGTCGGTCAGGATACGCACCTCCACGGCGGCGGGCAGGCTGGCGGTCAATTGCGGCAGCAATGCCTTGACCTGGTCGGCCACCGCTATGACGTTGGCGCCGGGCTGGCGCTGGATGTTCACCAGCACGGCGGGCTGCCTGTCGACCCACGCCGCCAGGTAGCGGTCCTCGGCGCCGTCCTCTACCGTCGCGATCTGGCCCAGCCGCACTGGCGCGCCGTTCTTCCAGGCGACGATCAGGTCGCGGTACTCCTGCGCGCTCTGCAACTGGTCATTGGCGTCCATGATGACGGACCGCACGGGGCCGTCGAAGCTGCCCTTGGGCTGATTGGAATTGGCCTTGGCGATCGCCTCCTGCACGTCCGACAACTTCAGGCCGCGCGCGGCCAGCGCCATCGGATTGACCTGCACGCGCACGGCCGGACGCTGCCCGCCGGCCAGGCTGACCATGCCCACGCCCGACAACTGCGACAGCCGCTGCGTCATGCGGGTGTCCACCAGATCGTAGACCTTGGGCAGGGGCAGCGAATCCGACGTGACGGCCAGCGTCAGGATCGGCACGTCGGCGGGGTTGACCTTGCGGTACACGGGCGGAGTGGGCAGATCGCCCGGCAGCAGCGAATCGCTGGCGCTGATGGCGGCCTGGACTTCCTGTTCGGCCACGCCCAGCGGGACGTCCAGGGCGAACTGCAACGTGATGACCGAGATGCCGCTGCCGCTGGTGGACGACATCTGCTTCAGTCCCGGTATCTGCCCGAAGCGCCGCTCCAGCGGCGCGGTGACCGCGCGCGCCGTCACATTGGGGCTGGCGCCCGGATACTGCGTGGACACCTGGATGATCGGGTAGTCCACCTGCGGCAACGCGGCCACGGGCAGCATGCGCCAGGCCAGGATGCCCGACAGCAGCAGGGCAATCATCAGGAACGACGTCGCGACCGGACGCAGGATGAATGGGCGTGACAGGCTCATGCGGACTCCTCGTCGTGGCCGGGCGGGTCGACGATCTGCACGTCGCGTCCGTCGTGCAGGCGGTCCACGCCTTCGACAACCACGCGCTCGTTCGCGGCCAGGCCCGTCAGCACCACGATGCGGCCGGCGTTTGCCGGGCCCAGCGTCAGCACCCGGCGGGTGGCGCGGTTGTCGTCGCCGATGACGAACACGAACGCGCCTTGCGACCCGTATTGCACCGCCGCGGCCGGAATGGTCACCACGTCATCTTCCTGCACCACGGCCAGCCGGATGTTCACGAACTGATTGGGAAACAGCGATTCGTCGGCATTGTCGAAACGGGCGCGCAGCCGCACCGTGCCGCTGGCCGCCTGGATGCGGTTGTCCAGCGCCTCGAGCGTGCCTTCGGCAAGCAGCCGGCGTTCGTCGGCATCCCAGGCCTGCACGCGCAGCACGGGTGTCTTTGCCTGCGCCTGCCGCAGAATGTCCAGGCGAGTTTCCGAGATGCTGAAAAGGGCCGAGATGGGGGCCATCTGGACCACGGAGGTCAATCCGTCCGCGTCCGTTGCACGCACGTGGTTGCCGGCATCGACGCGCCGCAATCCCACGCGGCCGGCGTGCGGCGCCAGAATGCGCGTGTGGCCGAGCAGGCGCTGGGCGTCCGCGACTTGCGCCAGGTTCCGTTGACGCTGCGCGGCGTAGGCCCTTACCTGGGCCTCGGCGGTATCGAGCTGCTGGCCGGCCACGGCTTCCTGCCGCGCCAGCTTGCGGTAGCGCCGCAGGTCCGCTTCGGCGTTATCCAGCAGCGCCTGCGTCTGCGCCAGCTCGCCTTCGGCAGACGCCAGCGCGGCCTGGTACGGACGCGGGTCGATCTCGGCCAGCAACTGGCCCTGCGCGACGGTCTGGCCTTCCCGATAGTGCAGCTTGACCAGTTCGCCGTCGACCTGGCTGCGCACGGTCACCTGCGCCAGCGGCGTGATGGTGCCGAGCGCGTGCAGGTCTCGCTGCAGCGGACCGACGCGCGCAGCGGCGACGCTCACCGCGACGGGGAGCTTCCCGTAGTTCGGGGGAGGCGGAGCGGCCGGGCCTTTGTTGCCCGCCAGCCAGAGCGCCACACCAATCAGCAGGGCCAGCGCCAGGGCGGCCGCGATCAGGATCAGGCGTTTGCGTGAGGGGGTGGGGCCCGCAAGGAAGCGCAGGGACATCAGGGCTGCCAGGCAAGGGGATAGCGGACAGCCGAGATTCTATATTAATAATAATGATTAGCGTTATTGATGCCGATATTCAAGAAGGGTTTGCGCGTATCGTTTAGAGTGGCGGCTGTTTTCAATACCCCGGTTTGCAACAGGAGTGGGTCCATGAGCGAAAAATCCCTCGAAAGTCCGCGTGAATTATGCGAACGCCTGCAGGAACGACTGACGGCCGAACGGGCCCGGCTGGCGCAATGGCAGTCGATCGAGGCGGATTACCACCACAAATACACCGAGACGCTGCGGCCGCTCGAAGACAAGCTGAACCAGTTGCGCTACAAACTGGTGCTGTGCTTTGACCACGCCTACAAGGAAATGGGCCTGTCCAAGGCCGAACGCGAGTTCGTGTCCGAACTGGTCACGGAGTTCTCGGAAGAACTGCTGGTGCTGTCGGCCAAGTCGGCGCTACCGGCCGGTTGCGACACCGCGCGCCTCAAGACGCTCTACAAGAAACATCGCGGGGCCGATTACGACGCCAATCTTGCCGAACTGACCGAAAGCGCGCGGCAAGAACTGGCCGATGCGCTGGACCTGGACGTTGCCGACCTGGACTCGATGTCGCCCATGCAGTTGCTGCAGGTCATCCAGGATCAGTACGACGACGAAGACGCGGAAGAGCTGCTGGAATACGCTCGCGTGGTCCGCATGCCGACCGTGACGAACGCCGTCGCCTGGGACGCACTGCAAGCGGCAGAGCGGGAGCGGCTGGCCCAGGCCGCCCAGGATCCCAACCTGCGCGCCACCGTGCAGGCCGCCGCCGACATCCCCAACGATCAGCTGCAAGCGGCCAATGCGGTGCTGGCCGCGCAGCTCGACGAGATCCTTACCCAGGTTCAGTTTGCCGAGGAAGGCTTCACGCTGCGCTATGAGCTGGACCCGTTCGCCACCTTCGATCCGGAAACGGTGATGCAAGAGCTGGATGACGACATCAAGGACATCCAGGAGTACATCCAGGAACTTGAACACGAGGTCATGCAGTTCTCGGACGAATCGCTGCTCAAGGCTTGGCTCAAGGCCATGCGGCGTGAAGTTGCCGCGATGGAGCGCCGCGAAGGCCGGTCGTGAAGCGATAGGGCGGGGGCAGGCGGTGTCTTTGACGCGGCGCCCTCAGCTCTTGGGCCGCGACACCGGCATCACCCGCATGACGGGCGCCGCCTGCTTGGCCGCCGCGTCCGCGCGCGGGCGGATCATCATGGGGAAGAACCGCCACAGGTACAGTCCCAACGCCAGCGCCCAAGCGGTGGCCGACGCATGCAGCAGGCCCAGCGTTGCCGCGGTCGGCAGCAGGGCCGCCAACCGCAGCAACGCCGCCAGGATCATCAGCGCGTAGCTCAGGACCATGCTGCGGTCCGTATGCAGCGGCCGGCCCAGATGGCCGAGTGCGGTGCGGGTCACCATGCCCAGGATCAACACCGAGAACCCGGCCACGCCGATGACGTGCGCGGGCCAAGCCTGCCGGACCACAATGCCCGACAGTTGCGCGGCACCCACCAGAAGGCCGATCCCCAGACCCAGATACCCCGCATAGAGAATCCACAGGAGCGGCACGCGCCGCACGGCCCACGGTTTCCAGGACACCCACTGCACCAGCGCAATCGCGCCGCTTGCCGCAAGCGCCAGCGCGGCGGCCTGCTGCACGCCGGCCAGCAGGCAGGCGATGGCGACGACGCCAAAGCCAAGCTGCCAGTGACCGCTCTTGGTATGGGGAGGAATGTCCAGGCCCGCAACGGCGCGCTTGGCGAAGAAGGGCATGACCCGCCGGGCGATCAGCAAGGTCAGCACGGCCATCGACAGCAGCCCGGCATTGAAATAGCGCATCAGCGTCACGTAGTCGCCCTGGACCGTCGCCCACAGGTACAGCCCGTTGGTCGCGCCAAGCGCCAGCAGAAGGAACGGCACGCCATAGTTGCGCTGGTTCCGCGTGACCACGACGGCGCGTCCCAGTGCCCCGGCCGCCCACAGGAAAAACAGCAGGTCCGCCGCCGCCGCGACGACGAAGGCAGTGCGCCCAGGAAGCAGATACCCCACGCGCGCCACGATCCACAGCCCGCACAGCGCGGCAAGCGGATTGCCCTTCAGGGGATTCTTCCCCGTCCAGTTGGCGCCCGCCGTCAGCAGGAAGCCCACGGCGATCGTGGCCACGAAGCCCCACAGCATTTCATGCGCATGCCAGAACATGCCGTTCAGCACGCCAGTCAGCCGCGCGGGTGCGTGCACCCATAGCAACACCGAGAAAAGCGCCCAGAAGCAGCCCGCCAGATACAGCGGGCGGAAACCCATTTCAGTGAACGCGCCCCACTCGGGCGGGGCGGGGCGCGGCTTCTTTGCGGGTTCGTCGATGGAAAGCAGGGTGGTCATGGTGTGGCCCGTGCGCGCGGGGCGCGCGCCGTTGCGGTTTTGAACGTGTATTTGAAATACATATTACATCTGGCCGCATCGGGACGCGATCCGGGCACTTGATCCAGCGCAAGGCTGTCCGGAACACCCGCATGACTAGGCACTTCGGAAATAGCCCTTTGGTCGGCTGGGGAATGGTTGCAACTGGGAGGGCTGCTTAGGCTACCGACATACGTATTTGTCAGCAAAAAGCGAGACTAACCATGGCAGCACATCAATCCTCGGCCGGTGCGCCGATGCGGGTCCTGATATCCAGCACGTTTGCCTTCACCATCTGTTTTGCGGTGTGGATGATCTTTGCCGTGCTGGGGATCCCAATAAAGGCGCAGCTCGGCTTGTCCGAAACGCAATTCGGCCTGCTGGCCGCCATGCCGGTCCTGACCGGCTCCCTCGTGCGCGTGCCGCTCGGCATCTGGACCGATCGCTACGGCGGCCGTCCCGTGTTCTTCGTGCTGATGCTGCTGGCGGTGGTGCCGATCTGGCTGCTGTCCTACGCCACGGAATATTGGCAGTTCCTGGTGCTGGCGCTGTTCGTCGGCCTGACCGGCGGCTCGTTCTCCGTGGGCACGCCCTATGTGGCCCGCTGGTTCCCGCGCAACAAGCAAGGTCTGGCCATGGGCGTCTTCGGCGCCGGCAACTCGGGCTCGGCCATCACCAAGTTCGTGGCCCCCGCGCTCATCGCGGCTGCCGGCGGCGCCTGGGTCATCGTGCCGCAGGTCTACGCCGTGGCGCTGCTGGTCACCGCCATCCTGTTCTGGATGTTCTCGTCGTCCGATCCCTCGCACCGCGTCGCGGGCGGCGCCTCGTTGTCGGCCCAGTTCGCCATGCTGAAGGATCCGCGTGTGTGGCGCTACTGCCAGTATTACTCGGTTGTGTTCGGCGGCTATGTGGCGCTGGCCCTGTGGATGACCAAGTACTACATCGGCGAATACGGCTTCGACATGAAGCTGGCCGCGCTGCTGGCCGCGTGCTTCTCGTTGCCCGGCGGCGTGCTGCGCGCCGTCGGCGGCTGGATCTCCGACCGCTACGGCGCCTACAAGACCACGTGGTGGGTGATGTGGGTGTGCTGGGTTGCCTTCTTCCTCCTGAGCTATCCGCAAACCGAATTCACCGTCATGACCGCCGGCGGCCCGCGTTCCTTCGGCATCGCGCTTGGCCCGGTCACCTTCACCATCCTGCTGTTCGTCGTCGGCATCGCCATGGCGATCGGCAAGGCCTCGGTCTTCAAGTTCATCTCCGATGAATTCAGCGACAACATCGGCGCCGTGTCCGGCATCGTCGGACTGGCTGGCGGCCTGGGCGGCTTCGTGCTTCCCATCATGTTCGGCGTCCTGCTCGACCTGACCGGCATCCGCTCCAGCGCCTTCATGCTGCTGTACGGCACCGTCTGCGTCTCGCTGATCTTCATGCACTTCAGTTTCCGGCCCGAAAGCGCGGCCATCGCCCGGCAGCAAGCCGCCTGACCCACCCACCATCCTGAGAGAACCTCATGTCCACTCAAGTCCTTGCGCGCTGGGAGCCGGATAATCCCGGTTTCTGGAAACAGACGGGCGCGCGCGTCGCCAACCGCAATCTGTGGATCTCGATCCCGGCGCTGATGCTGGCGTTCAGCATCTGGATGCTCTGGAGCGTGGTCGTCGTCAACCTTGACCGCGCCGGCTTCATGCTGTCCAAGAACCAGCTCTTCTGGCTGACAGCGCTGCCCGCGCTGTCGGGCGCGACGCTGCGCATCTTCTATTCGTTCCTCGTGCCCGTCTTCGGCGGGCGCAAATGGACGGCCATCTCCACCGCCTCGCTGCTGATTCCGGCGCTGGGCATGGGTTTCGCGCTGCGCGATCCCACCACCTCGTTTCCGACCCTTCTGGTGCTGGCGCTGCTGTGCGGCCTTGGCGGCGGCAACTTCAGCTCCAGCATGGCCAATATCAGCTTTTTCTTTCCCAAGGAAAAGAAGGGGCTGGCAACGGGCCTGAACGCCGGCATCGGCAACCTGGGTGTGTCGCTGGTGCAGTTCGTCGTGCCGGTCGTCATCACCATGGGCGTCTTCGGCGTTGCCGGCGGCGAACCGCAGGTCATCAACGCCAATGGCGCGCAGCAAAATCTGTGGCTGCAGAACGCGGGCTTCATCTGGGTGATCCCCATCGCGCTGGCGTCCATCGCCGCATGGTTCGGCATGAACGACATCGCCGATGCGCGCGCCTCGTTCGCCGACCAGGCGGTCATCTTCAAGCGCAAGCACAACTGGTTGATGTGCTGGCTGTACGTGGGCACGTTCGGGTCGTTCATCGGCTTCTCGGCGGGCTTCGCCATGCTGACCAAGACGCTGTTTCCCACCGTCAATCCCATGGCATACGCCTTCCTGGGACCGCTGGTCGGATCGCTGACGCGTCCCGTGGGCGGCTGGATCTCCGACAAGCTGGGCGGCGCCCGGGTCACGCTCTTCACCTTCGCGGCCATGATTGCCGCGGTGGCTGGCGTCGTGACGTTCCTGCCGGGTGAGGGCCGCCTGGGCGACTTCAACGGCTTTTTGGCCATGTTCATCGTGCTCTTTGCGCTGACCGGCCTGGGCAACGGTTCCACGTTCCGCATGATTCCGGTGATCTTCCTGCGCGAACGCACGCAGGCGGCGCAGGGCAAGGGTCCGGCCGCGCAGAAGCAGGCCATGTCGGAGGCGGCCAAGGAATCGGCCGCGGTGCTGGGCTTTTCCGGCGCCATCGGGGCCTACGGCGGCTTTTTCATCCCGCGCAGCTTCGGCACGTCGCTCGAAATGACGGGCAGCGTCCAGACCGCGCTGTTCTGCTTCATCGGCTTCTATGCCACCTGCATGCTGATCACGTGGTGGTACTACGCACGCCGCAACGCGCCCATTCCCTGCTAAGGAGCGTTCGCCGGGGCACGGCCGCGCACACGTTGCGTGGCCGGGCCCCGGCGGCCTTGCGGCCCGACTAGTTCGGCCTACCCGGGTAACTAGTCACTCTGCCGAACCCGGGTTGTGCCACCGGCGAATGGTCGGCCAGACAGCCCAGCCCTAAAGTTGTTTCATCAGCATTGATCGCAGTACGCGCCGGCCAGGCCGGCGTTCTTGGAGAAACACAATGAGTCATTTTCTGGACCGGTTGAAGTTCATGTCGCGGGTGAAGTCCACCTTCGCGAACGGTCACGGCGAAACCGTCAACGAGGACCGCAAGTGGGAGAACGCCTACCGCGCGCGCTGGCAGCACGACAAGGTGGTGCGTTCCACCCACGGCGTGAACTGCACCGGCTCCTGCTCCTGGAAGGTGTATGTCAAGAACGGCCTGATCACCTGGGAAACCCAGCAGACCGACTACCCCCGCACCCGTCCCGACCTGCCCAACCACGAGCCCCGCGGCTGTCCTCGTGGCGCGTCGTACAGCTGGTATGTGTATTCGGCGCAGCGCGTGAAGTACCCCATGATCCGCGGCCGCCTGATCGAAATGTGGCGCGAAGCCCGCAAGACGATGGACCCGATCGCGGCCTGGGAATGGATCAGCCAGGACCCCAAGCGCGCCAAGCGCTACAAGTCGGTGCGCGGCCTGGGCGGCTTTGTCCGCGCCGATTGGGACACCGCCACGGAAATCATTGCCGCCGCCAACGCGCTCACCATCAAGAAGTACGGCCCGGACCGCGTGATCGGGTTCTCGCCGATTCCCGCCATGTCGATGGTCAGCTACGCCGCCGGCGCCCGCTACCTTAGCCTTTTGGGCGGCGCCTGCCTCAGCTTCTACGACTGGTACTGCGATCTTCCCCCCGCCAGCCCGCAGATCTGGGGCGAACAGACCGACGTGCCCGAGTCGGCCGATTGGTACAACTCCACCTACCTGATGGTCTGGGGCTCGAACGTGCCGCAGACCCGCACCCCGGACGCGCACTTCTACACCGAAGTCCGCTACAAGGGCACCAAGACCGTGGCCGTGTCCAGCGACTTCGGCGAAATGGTCAAGTTCGGCGACATCTGGCTGGCGCCCAAGCAGGGCACCGACGCCGCGCTCGCCATGGCCATGGGCCACGTCATCCTCAAGGAATTCCACCTGTCGGGCAAGTCGGCCTACTTCACGGACTACGTGCGCCGCTACACCGACATGCCGATGCTGGTGCAGCTCAAGGAACGCGACGGCTTCTACGCTCCTGACCACTTCCTGCGCGCCTCGCAGCTGGACAACGCGCTTGGCGAACAGAACAACCCCGACTGGAAGACGCTGGTGCTGGACGAGTCCACCGGCGATCTGGTGGCGCCCAACGGCACCATCGGCTTTCGCTGGGGCGAGGGCGCCGTCAACGGCGGCGAGAAGGTCGGCCGCTGGAACCTGGAATCCAAGGATGGCGGCTCGGGCCGCGAAATCCTCCCCACGCTCAGCCTTCTGGGCAAGTCCGACGACGTGGTCGGCGTGGGCTTCCCGTACTTCGGCAGCGAACACGACGAGCTGCTGGTGCGCAACGTGCCCGCCCGCCGCATCCGCCTGGCGGACGGCACCGAGGCGCTGGTCGCCACGGTGTATGACCTGCAGATGGCCAACTACGGCCTGGACCGCGGCCTGGGCGGCGGCAACGTCGCGTCCTCGTACGACGACGACGTTCCCTATACGCCCGCCTGGCAGGAAAAGCACACCAGCGTGCCGCGCGCGCAGGTCATCCAGGTGGCGCGCGAGTTCGCCCAGAACGCGCACGACACCGAAGGCAAGTCTATGGTCATCGTCGGCGCCGGCCTGAACCACTGGTACCACATGGACATGATCTACCGCGGCATCATCAACATGCTGATGATGTGCGGTTGCGTCGGCAAGAGCGGCGGCGGCTGGGCGCACTATGTGGGCCAGGAAAAGCTGCGCCCGCAGTTCGGCTGGGCCCCGCTGGCGTTTGCCGCCGACTGGGTGCGCCCGCCGCGCCAGATGAACGGCACCTCGTTCTTCTACGCCCATACCAGCCAATGGCGTCACGAAAAGCTGAACGTGCAGGAAGTGCTCGGCCCCACCGCCGACCGCGCCAAGTACAGCGAACTCAGCATGATCGACCTGAACGCCCGCGCCGAGCGCATGGGCTGGCTGCCGTCGGCGCCGCAGCTTCGCACCAATCCGCTGGACGTCGTGGCACAGGCCGACAGCCTGGGCAAGGATCCGGTCGCGCACGCCGTCGAACAGATGAAGTCGGGCGAGCTGCGCATGTCCTGCGAAAACCCGGACGATCCCGCCAACTTCCCGCGCAACATGTTCGTGTGGCGCTCCAACATCCTGGGCTCCAGCGGCAAGGGCCACGAGTACTTCCTGAAGTACCTCCTGGGCACCCAGAACGCCGTGTTCGGCGATGAAGCCGACGCCATCAAGCCGTCCGAAGTCACCTTTGAGGACGACGCCGCCGAAGGCAAGCTGGACCTCCTGACGGTGCTGGACTTCCGCATGAGCACCACGTGCCTGTACGGCGACATCGTGCTGCCCACCGCCACCTGGTACGAAAAGGACGACCTCAACACGTCCGACATGCACCCCTTCATCCACCCGCTGAGCGAAGCCGTGCAGCCGCTCTGGGAAAGCAAGACCGACTGGGAAATCTACAAGCTGCTGGCCAAGAAATTCAGCGAAATCGGCGGTCCGTACCTGGGCAAGCGCCGCGACCTGGTGCTGACCCCGCTGATGCACGACACCCCGGGAGAACTGGGCCAGGCCTTCGAACCCAAGGACTGGAAGCTCGGCGAATGCGACCTGATTCCGGGCAAGACGGCCCCGTCCATGACGGTGGTCGAACGCGACTACAACGACATCTACCGCAAGTTCACGTCGGTGGGTCCGCTGCTGGACAAGCTGGGCAACGGCGGCAAGGGCATCAACTGGAACACCCAGCACGAGGTCCACGAGCTGGCTGGCATCAACGACAGCGTCACCGAAACCGGCGTCAGCCAGGGCCGTCCGCGTCTGGACACGGCGATCGACGCGGCCGAGATGATCCTGACCTTCGCACCCGAGACCAACGGCCATGTGTCGGTCAAGGCCTGGGAAGCGCTGGGCAAGATCACCGGACGCGACCACACGCACCTGGCGGTCGGACGCGAGCACGACAAGATCCGCTTCCGCGACATTCAGGCGCAGCCGCGCAAGATCATTTCGGCGCCCACCTGGTCCGGTCTGGAAAGCGAAGAGGTCAGCTACAACGCCGGCTATACCAACGTCCATGAACTGATCCCATGGCGCACCCTGACCGGCCGCCAGCAGTTCTACCAGGATCACCGCTGGATGCTGGACTTTGGCGAAGGCTCCTGCGTGTACAAACCCGCCATCGACACCAAGACGGTTGCACCCATGCTGGGCAAATACCCGAACGGCGAAAAGGAACTGGTCCTGAACTGGATCACGCCGCACCAGAAGTGGGGCATCCACAGCACGTACTCGGACAACCTGCGCATGCTGACCCTCAGCCGCGGCGGCCCCCACGTGTGGGTGTCCGAAGCCGAGGCCAAGCAGGCCGGACTGGTCGACAACGACTGGGTGGAAGTGTTCAACGTGAACGGCACGCTGACCGCCCGGGTGGTCGTGAGCCAGCGCGTGCCGGTCGGCATGTGCCTGATGTACCACGCACAGGAAAAGATCGTGAACGTGCCGGGCGCTGAAACCAGCGGCAAGCGCGGCGGCATCCATAACTCGGTCACGCGCACGGTGCTCAAGCCCACGCACATGATCGGCGGATACGCGCAGCAGGCCTATGGTTTCAACTACTACGGCACCGTGGGCGCCAACCGCGACGAGTTCGTGGTCGTGCGCAAGATGAAGAAGGTGGACTGGCTGGAAGGCCCGCTCGTCGAAGAACTGCAACAAGAAGAGAAGCAATCATGAGGATACGCGCCCAAATCGGCATGGTGCTGAACCTGGACAAGTGCATTGGCTGCCACACTTGCTCGGTCACCTGCAAGAACGTCTGGACCAGCCGCGACGGTGTCGAGTACGCATGGTTCAACAACGTTGAAACCAAGCCCGGCATCGGCTATCCGAAGGAATGGGAAAACCAGGAAAAGTGGAAGGGCGGCTGGAGCCGCACGGCCGCCGGCAAGCTGGAACCGCGCCAAGGCGGCAAGCTGCGCATCCTGGCCAACCTGTTCGCCAACCCGAACCTGCCCGCCATCGACGACTACTACGAGCCGTTCACCTACGACTACGAGCACCTGAAGAACGCGCCGCTGTCGCAGACGCCGCCCACCGCGCGCCCGGTGTCGGTGCTGACGGGCAAGAAGATGGACAAGATCCATTGGGGCCCGAACTGGGAAGACGACCTGGGCGGCGAATTCAGCTCGCGCAGCCGCGATGCGCTCTTCGAAGGCGTGCAGAAAGAGATGTACTCGACGTTCGAGAACACCTTCATGATGTACCTGCCGCGCCTGTGCGAACACTGCCTGAACCCGGCCTGTGTCGCCAGCTGCCCGTCCGGTTCCATCTACAAGCGCGAAGACGACGGCATCGTCCTGGTCGATCAGGACAAGTGCCGCGGATGGCGCATGTGCATCTCGGGCTGCCCGTACAAGAAGATCTACTACAACTGGAACAGCGGCAAGGCCGAGAAGTGCACGTTCTGCTATCCGCGCATCGAGGCCGGCCAGCCGACCGTGTGCTCGGAAACCTGCGTGGGCCGCATCCGCTACCTGGGCGTGCTGCTGTATGACGCCGACCAGATCGAAAATGCCGCCGCCACCGCGAACGAGCAGGATCTGTATCAGTCGCAGCTCGACCTGTTCCTGGACCCGCATTCGCCCGAGGTGATTGCCGCGGCGCGCGAGCAGGGCATCCCGGACTCGTGGCTGGAAGCTGCGCGCAATTCGCCCGTCTACAAGATGGCCGTCGAATGGAAGGTGGCCTTCCCGCTGCACCCCGAATACCGCACGCTGCCGATGGTCTGGTACATCCCGCCGCTGTCTCCCATCCAGACGGCCGCCGAGTCCGGCAAGATGCCCCAGCGCACCGTGGGCAAGAGCGGCATGATCCCCGACGTGTCGACGCTGCGCATCCCCGTGCGCTACCTGGCCAACCTGCTGACCGCCGGCAAGGAAGCGCCGGTGCTGCAAGCGCTGGAACGCATGCTGGCCATGCGCGCCTTCAAGCGGTCCGAGACCGTCCATGGCGAACGCGACACGGCCCTGCTGGAGCAGGTCGGCCTGACCGAGGAAACGGTGCAGGACATGTACCGCATCATGGCCATCGCCAACTACGAAGACCGCTTCGTCGTGCCCAGCAGCCACAAGGAAGTGGTTGAAGACAGCTTCAACGAGAAGGGAAGCTGCGGCTTCACCTTTGGCAACGGCTGCTCGGGCGGCGTGTCGGAAGGCACCCTGTTCGGCCGCAAGCCGCAGGGCAGCGAGATCTTCATCGAAATGCCCAAGTCGCGCAAGAAGGCCGTTTCGGCCTGAGGAAAGGAGAACACCATGAGCCTGTACCGACTGCTTTCCGCCATGCTGTGCTATCCCGAGCCGGAGCTGCTGGATTACCTGGGCGAACTGGAAGAGGCCCTGGCGGCCTATCCGGACGCCGAGGAAACCCTGCAACCGCTGGTCAGCTACCTGGCCTCGAACGACCTGATTCCCCTGCAAGAGAACTACGTCGCCACCTTTGACCGCAACCGCTCGCATTCGCTGCACCTGTTCGAGCACGTCCACGGCGAAAGCCGCGACCGCGGCCAGGCGATGGTGGACCTGCTGGAAACCTACCGCGCGCACGGCTTCGAGCCGATGGTGTCGGAACTGCCGGACCACGTGCCGCTGTTCCTGGAATTCCTGGGAGTCATCGATCCCGACACAGCCCAGGAGCTGCTGGACGAAGCCATCCACGTGCTGGCGGCCATCGGCGCGCGCCTGGCCAAAAGCGAAAGCTCCTACGCCTGCGTCTTTGCCGTGCTGCGCGCCCAGTCCCGCGTGATTCCGCGCGTGCAGACCGAGGCGCCGGTGCGCGACATGGACGAGGCGATGGAGGCCTTCGGGGCCGGCCCCGACGGCGTGGAACCGCTGCTGCGGCCGTTTGCGGGAGGCGGGGTGCAGACCGTGCACTTCCATCCCCGTTCCGCCGCGACTCATTAATGCCCAGGACGACGCATCATGAACTCCCTGAACCAGTTTCTTTTCGGCATCTATCCGTACATCGCACTGACGATCTTTCTGCTCGGCAGCCTGGCGCGTTTTGAGCGCGAGCAATACACCTGGAAATCCGACAGCTCGCAACTGCTGCATCGCGGCCAGTTGCGGCTGGGGAACATCCTGTTCCACATCGGCATCCTGGGCCTGTTCTTCGGGCATCTGGTCGGCCTGCTCACCCCCGTCATCGTGTGGGACACGCTGGGTGTCTCGCACTCGCTCAAGCAGATGGTTGCGATGGTGGCGGGCGGCGTGATGGGCGGGCTGTGCCTGATCGGCCTCTTGATCCTGATCCACCGCCGCCTGACCGACCCCCGCATCGCCCACACCACGCGGCCCGGCGACAAGATCCTGCTGCTGTGGATTCTGGTGACGCTGCTGCTCGGGCTGTCCACGATCGCGCTGTCGGCTGGCCACATGGACGGCGAAATGATGGTGCACCTGATGACCTGGGCGCAGCACATCGTCACGTTCCAGGGCGACGCCGCCAGCTACATCGCCGGCGTGCCGCTACTGTTCAAGGCGCACCTTTTCATGGGCCTCACGCTCTTCGTGATCTTCCCGTTCACCCGTCTGGTGCACGTCTGGAGCGGTTTCGCGTCGGTGGGCTACCTGGGCCGCGCCTGGCAACTGGTCCGTCCGCGCTGATACCCCGTCTTAGGAGCCGAACATGCCTGTCATCGTCAATGGCGTCGAACTGAACGACGCGGATCTGGAACGTGAACTGCCCTTGCACGCAGAAGCCGGCAATCCCATGCGCGAGGCCGTGACGGCCCTGGTGCTGCGGCGCGTCCTGCTGGACGAGGCCGGCCGGCAGGGCCTGGACGTGTCCGACGAGGAAAGCGCCATCGGGGCCTTGCTCGCCAGCCAGGCCCCGGCGCCCGAAGCCGACGACCAGACGTGCCGGCGCTTTTACCAGATGCACCCCGAACGCTTCATGGTGGGCGAACTGGTCGAGGCCGACCACATCCTGTTCCAGGTCACGCCCGACGTGAACCTGGACATGCTGAAGGCGCATGCCAACGTGGTGCTGGCCGAGCTGCTGGCCGATCCGTCGCGGTTCGCCGAGGTGGCCCGCGAACAATCCAATTGCCCATCCGCGGCCGTCGGCGGCAATCTGGGCCAACTGGGGCGCGGCGACACCGTGCCGGAATTCGAACGCGCGGTGTTCGCGCTGCCTTCGGGCGGGTTGCTGCCGCAGTTGCTGCAGACGCGGCACGGCCTGCACATCGTGCGCGTGGTTCGGCGTGTCGAAGGGCGGCTCTTGCCCTACGAACACGTGGCCAAGCAGATTGCCACGGCGCTTACGTCCATGAGCCGCGATACCGCCTGGCGGCAATACACCAAGCTGCTGGTCGGGCGCGCCAAGATTTCGGGCATCGATCTGGACGACGGCGAACCCGAACGGGTCTTCGCCGGGAGCGCCGCATGATGGATGAGCCAGCCCCCGCCGCCCTGGCGGACGGCTTCGGCCGCCGCATCGACTATCTGCGCGTTTCGGTCACCGATCGCTGCGACCTGCGGTGCAGCTACTGCCTGCCCAAGGATTTCAAGGGTTTCGAAACGCCGGCCAACTGGATGACCCACGACGAAATGGCCCGGCTGGTCGGACTGTTCGTGAGCCTGGGCGTGGCCAAGGTCCGGCTGACCGGCGGCGAGCCGCTGCTGCGCAAGGGCGTGGCCGGGCTGGCGGCCACCATCGCCGCCATGCCCGGGCTGCGCGACCTGTCCGTGTCCACCAACGCCACGCAGCTATCGCGCCATGCGCAGTCGTTGCGGGCAGCGGGGGTGGACCGTCTGAACATCAGCCTGGACACGCTGGACGCGGCAGCGTTCTCGCAGATCACCGGACGCGATTGCCTGGACGCCGTGCTGGCCGGATTGTCGGCCGCGCGGCAGGCTGGCTTTTCCCCCATCAAGCTCAACAGCGTGGTGCATGCGGCCACGCCGGAATCCGAAGTGCGCCGCCTGCTGTCCTATGCGGTGGAGCAGGGCTTCGTGCTGCGGCTGATCGAACCGATGCCGATGGGCGAGTGCGGCCGCGGCTTTACGCACACTGACCTGAACGCGATGGGCGCGCGCCTGGCCGCCGACGCCGGGCTGGTGCCGTCGCTGGCCGAATCACGCAACGGCCCGGCGCGCTACTGGACCAGCGGGCAGGGCGCGCCCGTGCTGGGCGTCATCACCCCCATGTCGCGTCATTTCTGCGCCACCTGCAACCGCGTGCGGATGGGCGTGGACGGCACCTTGTATCTGTGCCTGGGCCAGGAAGACCAGGTGCCGCTCGGACGCTTGCTGCGCGCCGGCGCCAGCGACGCCGATCTCATCCAGGCCATCCGGGCTGGCATCGCCGCCAAGCCGGAACGCCACGAATTCAACGCCCGGCCCGAACGCATCGTGCGCTTCATGTCGCAAACGGGAGGCTGACATGCAGGATCTTGAACGACTGGTTGGCGGCTTCCAGCGCTTTCAGCAACAGTATTACGAAGACGCGCCGTCGCTGTATCGCAACCTGCGCGACGGCCAGCATCCCAGCACATTGCTGATCGGCTGTTGCGATTCCCGCGTGGACCCGGCCATGCTGCTCGGTTGTGATCCCGGCGACATCTTTACCGTGCGCAATGTGGCCAATCTGGTGCCGCCGTGCAGCAAGGACCGCGGCCTTCAAGGGGTCCTGGCAGCAATCCAGTTTGCAGTGGAGCAGTTGCAGGTCAGCCGCATCATCGTGCTGGGGCACGCCCAATGCGGCGGGATCCGGGCACTGATGGAGCGCGGCATCCGCCGCGACGGCGAGACCGACTATCTTGGGCGCTGGATGGACATCGCCGAACCCGCGCGCGAGCAGGTGCTGCGGCAGATGCCGGACGCCACCAAGGAAGAGCGCCGGCGCGCCTGCGAACAGGCTTCCATTCTGATCTCGCTGCGCAACCTGGAGGACCTGCCTTTCGTGCGGCGGGCGGTTGACGCGGGCAGCCTGTCCCTGCACGGGTGGTATTTCGACCTGGTGGCGGGCGCTTTGCTGGCATACTCCCCGCGGGCGGACACGTTTTTGCCCATCGTATGTCCCTTGCTGACGGAACCCGCACTCGTATGACTCCCGTATTCGGTATCGCCGGCCGCTCCGGCAGCGGCAAGACCACCCTGATCGAGGCCATGCTGCCGCTGCTTGGCGCGCGCGGCCTGCGGGTGAACGTCATCAAGCACAGCCATCATGATTTTCAGATGGAGCCCCCCGGCAAGGACAGCGCGCGCTTTCGGACTGCGGGCGCGCAGGAAGTCATGATTGCCTCGCCATACCGGTATGCCATCGTGCATGAACTGCGCGACACGCCGGAACCCACGCTTGAGGCGCAACTGGCGCGCTTGTCGCCCGCCGATCTGGTGCTGGTCGAGGGCTTCAAGCAGGCCGCGATTCCGCGCATCGAGGTCTACCGTCCGGCGCTGGGCAAGCCGCCGCTGCATACCGAAGATTCTTCATTCCTGGCCGTCGTGACGGATGCGCCGCTTGAGATCGCCTTGCCCTGCCTGCCGCTGAACGACCCTGCCCAGGTTGCGGATTTTCTGTGCCGCACCCTTGGGTTGACCTGATCGCGTGGGGCTAAAACGCGCGCAATCGCGCCGGAAGGCGGGCGGGAAGCGACTACACTGATGCCCGATCCGCGCTTTTCGCCCCGACACCCATGAAGTCCTCGAATACCGCCACTCCCTCCGACGTGCTGCCGTCGCCTCGGCACCGCCTGTCCACGCGCATCGTGGCAAGCTCGCTGCTGGCGCTGGTCGTGGTGCTGTCCATGGTGAGCTGGACGCTGTGGCTGTCCTGGCAACTGGAAGGCGCGGGCGCTGCCATCAACGATACCGGCAGCCTGCGGATGCGAGCCAATCGCGTCGCCGTCGAACTGATGCGGCCGCAGGCCGGGCGCGAAGTGCGCACTACCGAACAAGTTGCCATTCTGGACGACACCATCGCGCGCCTGGCACGGGGCAACCCCGCGCGGCCGCTCTTCATTCCCAACGACAACGCCATCCGCGCGCAATGGCACGACGTGGCCGCGTACTGGCGCGACATCATGAAGCCGGCGGCGCTGCGCGCCATTGGCCAGCCGGACGCATCAAGCTATCTGGAAACGTTGCCCGAGTTCGTGGCGCGCGCCGATACGCTGGTCCGGATGATCGAACAGGACAACGCCGGCAAGACCACGTCGCTGCGGCTGTCGCAGGGCGTGTTGGCGGCAATCGCCAGCGCGGGCACGCTTGCCATGATCTACCTGCTGTATCTGTGGATCATTTCACCGGTGCTGCGTCTGCGCGACGGCCTGCAGCGCATGGCCGATCGCGAATTCAGCACGCGACTGCCGGTCGAAAGCCAGGACGAGTTCGGCGTGCTGGCCCGCGGCTACAACCGCATGGCGGACGAGCTGCAGGACCTGTACACCAGCCTGGAGCAGCGGGTCGAGCAGAAGACGGCGCAGCTGGCCGCTCAGAACCGCGACATCGGGGCGCTGTATGACATGGCGGCATTCCTGAACCAGCCCAATGAAATCGAGGCCATGTGCGATGGTTTCCTGCGCCGCGTGATGCTGCAGTTCGATGCCGAAGCAGGCAGCATCCGGGCGCTGGATCCCAACAACGAAAAGCTGAACCTCGTGGTGTCCGTGGGCCTGTCCGAAGAATTGGTCGAGTCCGAACACTGCATGAAGGTCGACGACTGCTATTGCGGTGTCGCCACGCGCAAGGCGGGCGTGATCGTCATCCAGGACTTCCGCCAGTCGCCACCCGAACTGGATCTGAACTGCCAGCGCGAGGGCTTTGCCAGCGTGGCGGTGTTTCGCATCGTGACGCGTGACGAAGTGCTGGGTTCGTATTCGCTGCATTTCCGTACCCACCGCCGGCTGGCCGCGTCCGAGTCGCAGTTGCTGGAAACGCTGGGCCAGCATCTGGGTGTTGCGCTGGACAACCGGCGCCTGAGCGCGCAGGCGCGCCAATTGGCCGTCGTGCAGGAGCGCGGGCTGGTGGCGCAGGGCCTGCACGACAGCCTTGCCCAAGGGCTGAATTTCCTGAACCTGCAATTGCAGATGCTCGATGCCGCCATCAAGCGCGGCGATGAGGAAGAAGTCAGCGAGATACTGCCGCTCTTGCGCACCGGCGTGGACGAAAGCTACCAGGACGTGCGCGAACTGTTGACCAACTTCCGCAGCAAGTTGTCGCAGGGCGACCTGCAAGCCGCCATCGAGGACACGGTTTCGCGTTTTCGCCGCCAGACCGGCATCGACACCGACCTGACGTTTACCCAGGGCGAGGGTGCGCCGTTGCAGCCGGAGCAGCAGTTGCAGGTGCTGTTCATCCTGCAGGAAGCGCTGTCCAATGTGCGCAAGCACTCGGAAGCCAGCCGCGTGCGGATCGCCGTTGAGAATGGCCGGGATTTCACCTTGCTGATTTCGGACGATGGCCAGGGCTACGATCCGGCCGATGTCGCCGAACGGGGCGAATCCCATGTCGGCCTGCACATCATGCGCGAGCGAGCCGCCCGCATGCGCGCCGTGATAAAACTCGAATCGCAGCCCGGCGCCGGCACGCGCGTGGCGCTCACCTTGCCTGGCGCCGAACGCCAGGCAGCCTGACATCCTTGCCCATCATGACCATCCGCATCCTGCTCATCGACGACCACACCCTGTTCCGCTCCGGTGTCCGCCTGCTGTTGCAGCGCCAGCCCGACTTCGAGGTCGTGGCCGAGGCGGGCGACGGCGTCGAAGGAATAAAGCGCGCCAAGGAGCTCAAGCCCGACGTCGTGCTGCTTGACCTGAACCTGCCCGGCCTGTCGGGGCTGGAAACGCTGCAGCTGCTGACGCAGGACCTGCCCAATTGCGCGGTCATCATCCTGACCGTCTCGGAAGAGGCCGACGAGCTGGGCCAGGCGCTTCGCGACGGCGCTCGCGGCTATCTCGTCAAGAACATCGACGCGGACGCGCTGGTGTCCGCCATCCGGCGCGCCGCCAACGGCGAAGCCGTCATTGCCGATAGCATGACGGCCAAGCTGGTCGAACAGTTCCGCGGCCAGGCCAGCCAGACGCCGCCGCCGCCCGGCTCGGCCGAGCGCCATCGTCTTACCGCGCGTGAAACCCAGATCGTGCAATGGCTGGCGCGCGGGGCCAGCAACAAGGTCATCGCGCGCGAACTGGACGTGAGCGAAAGCACCGTGAAGATCCATGTGCAGAATGTGCTGAAGAAGCTCAATCTGACGAGCCGCGTGCAGGTCGCTGTCTATGCCGTGGAGCGCGGCCTGTACACCGAGGAATAGGCCGCACAAAAAGGCGCCGCGCGCGCCACGCCGTTTGATTTTCGACAAGGCCCGGGGGGCGGGCGGCCCATAGACTGGCCGTCATGCAAACTCGAACCTCTCCCATAGAGCTCGTGGCCCCGGCAGGCAGTCTGGCCGCCTTGAAAGCGGCGATTGAAGCGGGCGCCGACACCGTCTATCTCGGGCTCAAGAACGCCACGAACGCCCGCAATTTCGCCGGGCTCAATTTCACCGAAGCCGACATCCGCGCCGGCGTCGAACTGGCGCATCGCCACCAGCGGCATGTGCTCTTTGCCGTCAACACCTTCGTGCAGGCGGGCCGCATGGCCGAATGGCAGGCCGCCGTCGACGCCGCCCACGACCTGGGCGCCGACGCCGTCATCATGGCCGACCCGGGACTGCTGGCCTACGCAAGCGACCGCTATCCCGACCTGCGGCTGCATTTGTCGGTGCAGGGCTCGGCCACCCACGCGGACGCCATTGAACTCATGAAAGAGCAGTTCGGCATCCGCCGCGTGGTCCTGCCGCGCGTCCTGACGCTGACGGAGATTGCCCGCATCTGCGCCAACGTCAGCGTCGAGGTCGAGGTCTTTGGCTTCGGCAGCCTGTGCGTTATGGCCGAGGGCCGCTGCCTCTTGTCGTCGTACGCCACCGGCGATTCCCCCAACAACAAGGGCGTCTGTTCACCCGCACACGCGGTGCGCTGGGTCGAAGAAGACGGCCGCATGGATGCGCGCCTGTCGGGCATCCTCATCGACCGATACGAACCGGGCGAGCCCGCCGCGTATCCCACGTTGTGTAAGGGGCGCTTCGAAGTGGACGGGCAAGCCGATCACGCCCTCGAAGAACCCACCAGCCTGAACGCCATCGGCCTGTTGCCCAAGCTGGCGGAAATGGGCGTGTCGGCCATCAAGATCGAAGGGCGCCAACGCAGCCCGGCCTATGTCACGCAGGTGGTGTCCACGCTGCGCGCCGCGCTGGACAGCGTGCATGCGGACGCATCGCGCTTTTCTCCGCGCCCCGAATGGAACGCCATGCTGGCGCGCCATGCCGAGGGTTCACAAGTCACACAAGGCGCTTTCGAACGTCCATGGAAATGACCCCCATCCCATTCCAGATTTCTGTCGGCCCCTTGCTGTACTACTGGCCGCGCCAACGCACCATGGATTTCTACGCCGCCCTGGCCGAAAGTCCTGCGGACATCATCTACGTGGGCGAGACCGTCTGTAGCCGGCGTCACGAACTGCGCGCCGACGATTGGCTTGAACTGGCGCGCGACCTGCGCGCGGTGGGCAAGACGGTCGTGCTGTCGGGCCGCACCTTGATCGAGACTGGCGCCGAAGCCAGCGCCCTGAAGAAACTTTGCGACCAGCAGGATTTCATGGTCGAGGCGGGCGAGTTGGGCGCGGTGCGCCACCTGAGCGGCCGCGGCTTTGTTGCCGGTCCGCACATCAATGCGTACCATGGCGGCACGCTCAGCTGGCTTGCCAATCGCGGCGCGGTGCGTTTTGTCGCGCCGCTGGAAATGGACGGAATCACGCTGGAACGTCTGCTGCAAGAGCGTCCTTCCGGCATGCAGGCCGAGGTCATGGTGTGGGGCAGGATGGCGCTGGCGTTTTCCGCCCGCTGCTTCACGGCCCGCCACTTCCGCCTGAAAAAGGACGATTGCGGCTTTCGCTGCATCGAGCATCCCGATGGCCTGGACATGCGCACGCGCGAATCGCGCGAGTTCCTGGGCATCAACGGCATCCAGGTTCAATCGGCCGCCTGCCTGGACCTGTTGGCCGAAGCGCCGGAACTGGCGGGAATGGGCGTCGATGTGCTGCGCGTCAGCCCGCAATCGGCGGGCACGCTTGAGGCCATCGCCGCGCTGGATGCGATGCGGCAAGGCACCAAGCCCGAGCCGGTGTCGCCGCCCGCGGGCATCGGCCGCTGCAACGGTTACTACTATGGCAAGGCCGGCATTGGCCTCGAGGAGGCCGTCGCATGAGCGCCGCCCTGAATTTGCCGCCTATGTTCGCCAAGCTGGGCCGCCGCGTGCCAGGCCCGTTTGTGTCGCTGCATTTCGTGGCGGGGCTTGAGCTGGCGCGCCGGCTCAAGTGGCTGGAGCCGCCAGCGGAACTGAACGGCCGCAGCTTTGCCATCACCGTCGAAGACCTGGGTCTGCGCAGCAGCTTTGTCGTGCGCGATGGCGCGTTCCGGCCCCTGTGGAACCGCGGGTCCAACGGCGCCGCGGAGCTTGAACTGGGCGCGAAGCTGGCGGACTTCCTGGCGCTCATGCGTGAAGAAACCGATGCCGACACCTTGTTCTTCCAGCGCCGCCTGCGTATCGCCGGCGACACCGAACTGGGGTTGATCGTCAAAAACTGGCTGGACGCGGCGCCTCGGCCGGCGTGGCTGCAACGCATGACTGCGGCAAACAGCGGCATGGCGGGTGGGGCAGGCGGCTGATCTCTCCGCTATTCAAGCGCGGCGGCCTTCCATGCGGCGTGCCACGCGCGATAGCGCCAGGCTGGCGGCCAGATACAGCAGCGCCACGGCCAGATAAACCTCGACGTGATACGGGCGCCAGTCGGTGCCCGCCACCACCGCCTTGGCCGCGCCCAACACGTCAAACACACCAATAATGCTGACCAGCGACGTGTCCTTGACCGCGCCCACAAACACACCCAACGCGGCGGGCGAGGCGATGCGGCGGGCCTGTGGCCAGATCACGCACGCATAGGCCAGCGCGGGCCGCATGCCCAAGGCGCGTGCAGCCATCATCTGACCGGGCGGAATCGCCTGCAGCGCACCGCGCAGCACTTCGGCCAGCACACAAGCGGTATGCAGCGTCAGCGCCGCCAGCGCCGTGCTGAACTTCGACACGCCACCACCCAGCAGCATGGGCAACACAAAGGACGCGAACAGCAGCTGGGTCACCAGCGGCACACCGCGTACCGCTTCGATCAGACCGGCGGCGGCCAGTGAACCGGCCGGGCTGCCTGAGCGGCGAAGCAGGGCGAGCGCGAAGGCGAGCGGCACGGCCGTAACCAGCGCCGCGATCGCCAGAATCAACGTGACGAGCAGTCCGCCCCAGCGTTGCGGGCCGATGAGGTCGCCGCCCCATGGCCAGCCCGTCAGGGCTGCAACGGTAATGCCTGACAGCGCCGTCAATAGGGCAATGCGTAGGCGCGCCGGTACGTGACGTGCGCCCAGGAAGACGGTAATGGCAGCCAAAAGCGCCAGGCACGCGATCAGCGCCGGCCCCCGGTGCGCGTCGGACATGGTGCCATAGAGCAACAGCGGCAGGTTTTCGCCCACGGCGGCCCAGCAGGCGCCCGCCGCATTCGCGCAGGTCGCCGGATTGCCCGACCACACAGCGCGCAGCACTGCCCAGTCGAGCAGCGACCAGGCCACGGTGGCCAGCAGCAATGTCAGAACGGCCGACATCGCGTTGCGTCGAAGCGTCCTGGCCTTGCCCCCAGCGCCATCCCAGCACGCCCGGTCACCCAGGCGCGCCCCGTGCGTGTCGCCCGGGCCGTGTCGGGTATTGCGCGCATTCCAGGCGGAGAGCCCGCCGCCCAGGCAGACCGCCAACGTCAGGTAAATGGCCATGGCAAGCGCAATGCCTTCCAGCGCCAGCCCCGTCTGCGTGATGGCCGTGTTGATGACGGCCATCAGTTCCTGGTACCCGATTGCGATGGCGAGCGTGCTGTTCTTGACAAGCGCCAGGCATTGGTTGGCATAGGGCGGCAGCGCGACGCGCGTGGCGTACGGCGCGATCACCAGCCGCAGCACCTTGTAGGGCGTGAGGCCCATGGCCTGACCGGCTTCGACCAGGCCAACGGGAACCGCGCGCACCGCCCCGCGCACGATGTCGGCGATGTAGGCGGCGTGAAAGACCACGAGGCCGATGGTCAGGGCGGCGAACTCGATGCTGGGTTGCCAGCCGCCCTGCAAGCCGAGCCCACGCTTGACGGGCAGGTCGATCTGCATGGGCGGCAATAGTGCCCACGCGATTGCGGCGGCGGTCAGTATTGCGGTCAACGCGGCGGTGAACGCAGCATGGGTCCACCGGCGGCGGGCTTGCCATCCCAGCGCCAGCGCGGCCAATGCCACGCCCGCATAAGGCAGCCAGCCATGCAGCGCGGGCAAGGCCAACCCGCGATTGGATAGCAGCACGGAAGGCAGCGGCGACCATGCCTGCCGCAAGTCAGGCAGGCGCAGCAGCAACCCGTACCAGACGAAGAGCTGCAACAGCACGGGTGTATTTCGCAAGGGGGCAATGACAAGGGCGGCGACGCGCGCCGCCAGCGGGTTGGACGACAACCCCATGAATCCCAGGCCCGCGCCCAGGACGGTCGCCAGGGGTGTTGCCACGAAGGCGACGGTCAGCGTATTGGCCAGTCCCGCCGCAAGGGACATCCAGTAAGGATCTTCGGGCGTGACATTGAGCAGGCTTTCCGAGATGCGGAAGCCCGCTGGCTGAAGCAGGAAGCCGAACCCGCCCTGGATACCGCGTGCGGCCTGCACCGATTCGATGTGCAGCACCAGAATGGCGGCCATTGCGCCCAGTCCCAAACCCCACGCCAATGCAGGCAACCAGCGGCGCCAGGGCGCAGTCAACGGATAGGGGAGCGTGGTGGCGGTCATGGCAGGTCATGCGGCAAAGGAAAGAACAAGAAGGGCGGACCCGGCGGCCCGCCCGCGAATCATCATGAAGTGCGCATCAAGCGATGTGCATCACGCGATATGCATCACGCAATGTGCATCGCGCGACACGCATCAAGCGACACGCGTCACTGGAACGGCGGCGAATACAGCAGGCCGCCCTTGTTCCACTGCGCATTCAGGCCACGCTCAAGCTTGAGCGGCGTGGCGGCGCCCAGGTTGCGGTCCCACACCTGGCCATAATTGCCCACGGCTTTGATGGCGTTTCGTGCCCAGGTTTCGTCCAAGCCAAAGCTCTTGCCAATGCCGGGATCCACGCCCAGCAGCCGCCGCACCTGCGCGTCGCTGCTTTGTGCCTGGCTGTCGGCGTTCTGGGCGGTGATGCCCAACTCCTCGGCGGCGACCAGCGCGTTGACCGTCCAGCGCACGATGGCGGCCCAGTTCGGGTCGTCCTGGCGTACGAAGGGGCCGAGCGGTGATTTGTTGATGCGCTCGGGCAGGATGACGAAGTCGTCCGGCTGGCTGGCGCGCGCCGCACGGCTGGCGGCCAGCGTGGACGCATCCGACAGGTAGACGTCGCAGCGTCCGGCATAGAAGGCCTGTTCAAGTTCGACCAGATTTTCGATAACGACGGGCCGATAGGTGAGTTTGTTCTTCTTGAAGTAGTCGACCAGGTTTTGTTCGTTCACCGTGCCGGGCTGCACGCAAACCTGCGCGCCTTCCAGTTCGGTGGCGCTCTTGACGCCCAATTTACGCGGCACCAAAAAGCCCTGTCCGTCGTAGAACACGATGCCGGCGGACACGATGCCCAGCCCGGCGTCGCGGCCCGAGGTGATCGTGGTGTTGCGGTTCAGCACGTCGATCTCGCCGGACTGCAGGGCGGGAAAGCGCTGCTGCGAACTCAGCGGCACGAAGCGGGTCTTTTCCGGATCGCCCAGCACGGCAGCCGCCAGCGCGCGGCACAGGTCCGCGTCAAGGCCGGTCCAGCGGCCTTGCTTGTCCGCGATCGACAAGCCTGCCGAGCCCTGGCTGACGCCGCAGACCAATTCACCGCGCTTCTTGATGGTGTCCACCGTGCCGGCTTGCGATGTGCCCGCAAGCGTCATCGCGGCGGCCACGCCCGCGGCCTTGAATAGATGAATCAAACGCATGCTGTTCCCAAGGTTGTTGTGTGCAAGAGAGGCACGAATTCTATGGGCGGGGCGCGGCTTGCCGAGCGACTTAATACGCATATCAATATGAAAACTAAGCCTTATCCAGATGCGCGTCATATACCTAGAATGCCCGCATGCCGGGTGGTCCGGCGACGAAGGTTGCGCATGGCTTGGCAGGACGAATTCAGACAGTGGTTTCCCATCACGCGCGACAAGGCATACGCCAACATTGCATACACCAGCCCGTTGTCGCCGCGGGTGTCGGACGCGGTGGCTGGCTTCTTTGACAGCATCACGCATGCGCGCAGCGACAAGCCGCAATGGCTGCGCGATGCCGACGCGTTGCGGGTGCGGCTGGCGCGGCTGATCGGCGGCGACGCGCGTCGTCTGGCGTTCACCAAAAACACCACCGAGGGGTTGAACACGGTCGCGCAAGGACTGGCCTGGCAGGAAGGCGACAACCTCGTCGTCGACGACCAGGAGCATCCGTCGAACGCCTTGCCATGGCTGAATCTGCGGCGGCGCGGCGTGCAGGTGCGTGTGGCGCAGGCGCGCGCGCATCGTTTTACGGTGGATGACCTGTGGCAGCACGTCGACGCCCGCACGCGTTTGATCGCGGTGTCCTGGGTGCAGTACGGCACCGGACTGCGGACCGACATCCGGGAGCTGGGACGCCGCTGCGCCGAGCGCGGCATCTGGCTGGTGGTCGACGGCATCCAGGGTGCGGGCCTGCTGCGCGCCCAGGTGGACGACTGGCACGTCGATGCGTTTGCGTGCGGCGCGCACAAGGGCATGTTGGGACCGCTGGGGGTGGGGCTGCTGCACGTGTCGCCGCGGCTGCTGGCGGCGCTGGATCCGCGCTACGTCGGCCCGTCCGGCGTGACCACGCTGGACAAGTCCGGCCTGCAATGGCAGGTGGCGGTGTCTGACGCGACGGATGCCCGCCGGCTGGAAACGGGCAACCTGAACTATCCCGGCCTTGCGGGCTGGGCAGGCGCGCTGGACCTTATCGAACAGGCGCGGCCCGAACGCATCGAACCCTGGGTGCTGGCGCTGTCGCAGGCCCTGAGCGATGGACTGCGGAGTCTGGGCGCGCAGGTGGTGTCGCCGCCGGGCGACGAGGTGCGCAGCACCACCACGGCGCTGCGCGTCGCCAACCCCGCCGCGGCGCTTGCGCACCTGGCGCAGGCAGGTGTCGTGGCGAGCATCGTGGAGTATGGTTACGTGCGCCTGTCTGTCGGCGCTTACAACAACCATGAAGACATCGAACGCATTCTGCGCGCCGCACGCGCGTTTGCCGCCTGATCTGAATTTTCAATCACGCATTTACCGGAGAGACTGATGACTGAAGCGAAGAAGCCCAACTGGCGCCTGGAAACCGTGGCTGTCCACGGCGGCTACCGGCCCGATCCGACCACGCGCGCGGTGGCCGTGCCCATCTACCAGACGGTGGCCTACGCGTTCGACGACACGCAGCACGGCGCGGACCTCTTCGACCTGAAGGTCGCGGGCAACATCTACACCCGCATCATGAATCCGACCACTGACGTGCTGGAGCAGCGCGTGGCGGCCCTGGAAGGCGGCATCGCCGCGCTGGCGCTGGCCTCGGGCCAGGCCGCCGTCACCTACGCGATCCTGACCATTGCCGAAGCCGGCGACAACATCGTGTCGTCCAGCACGCTGTATGGCGGCACCTACAACCTGTTTGCGCACACGCTGCCGCAGTACGGCATCACCACGCGCTTTGCCGATCCGTCCGACCTGGCCGCCTTCGAGGCGCAGATCGACGACCGCACCAAGGCCATCTTCGCGGAATCGGTTGGCAACCCCTTGGGCAACATCACCGACATCGCCGCGCTGGCCGAGCTGGCGCATCGCCACGGCCTGCCGCTGATTGTCGACAACACCGTGCCGTCGCCGTACCTGCTGCGTCCCATCGAGCATGGCGCCGACATCGTTGTGCAGTCGTTGACCAAGTATCTGGGCGGACACGGCACCAGCCTGGGCGGCGCCATCATCGACTCGGGCAAGTTTCCGTGGGCCGAGCACAAGGCGCGCTTCAAGCGTCTGAACGAGCCGGATGTGAGCTACCACGGCGTGGTGTACACGGAGGCCTTCGGACCGGCCGCGTACATCGGCCGCGCCCGGGTGGTGCCGCTGCGCAACACCGGCGCCGCGATCTCGCCGTTCAACTCGTTCCAGATCCTGCAGGGGATCGAGACCCTGGCCCTGCGCGTGGACCGCATCGTGGAGAACGCGGTCAAGGTCGCCAGCTACCTGCGCGAGCATTCAAAGGTGGAATGGGTGAACTACGCGGGTCTGCCGGACCATCCCGACCATGCGCTCGCCAAGAAGTACCTGGGCGGCAAGGTGCCGGGGCTATTCACGTTTGGCGTGAAGGGCGGCCGCGAGGCCGGCGCGCGCTTCCAGGATGCGTTGCAGCTGTTCACGCGCCTAGTCAACATTGGCGATTCCAAGTCGCTGGCGACGCATCCGGCGTCCACCACGCACCGCCAGCTCAATGCCGAGGAACTGAAAAAGGCCGGCGTGCGCGAGGAAACCGTGCGCCTGTCCATCGGGATCGAGCACATCGACGACCTGATCGCCGACCTGGACCAGGCGCTGGCGCAGGTCTGACCCCGGGCGGCGTCGACGGGAAAAGCGCGCTATTTTCGCGCGCTTTTTCCGTTGGCCGCGCAGACCAGGTCGCGCAGCCGGCGCTGCACCGGGTCGCGCGTGACGGGGGCGTTGCGGATACCCGCCACCGGAATCGATTCGACGATCGCCCCGGTGGCGTCGTTGCCTGCGTGGTGCAAGACCTGGGTGACCGTATACGTGTTGGCGCTGCAGTTCATTGTCACCGGCTGGGTGACCGAGCCGTAGGGCTGCCCGTTGGCCTCGGAAATCCGGGGCTGGGCGTAGAACCAGGCCACGGTCACTGCCCTGACAGCCGGATTCTCCGACATGGCGCGGATCGAATGGCTGTCGTAGAACACGCCCGGCATCGCCTGCGGGTCGACCGGCACCCAGGCCGGATCGTTGGCGGCGGCGCCGTGCGCGATCGGGCTGCCGCTAGCCGCGACAAACAGGGCCAGGGCGAATAGGGCAGAGGGAGGCCTTGCGGTCATGGGCGGTTCCGTGGTGTCGGGGCAGGGGCGCGCGTCCGGCAAGACGTGAGCATGCGTTACGCCAGTATAGAGAACCGGGCGCAACGCGCTATAGTTTCGTCCGTTCGATAAATGGCTGGCGGCGCGGGGGGCTGGCATTATGCCCAGCATGCCTGGACCCAAGACCATCAGACTCGTGGCCGCCGGCCTTGCGGTCATCTCCGCCGCCGTGCTGGCCCGGGGCATCTATCAGATCATCCCAATGGGCGATCCGCTGCCGCGCAGCGAGTTCGTGGGAGAGCTGAACGGGCCCGCGCTGGCTTCATACTCGCGGGTTGCCATCCAGCGTTTCGGCGAGCGCCAATTGCTGACCGGCCAACTTCTGGTCACCGCCAAGGACATCGAGGGCCTGGCGCAGGCGCCCGTGCTGGATACGCAGGTTCCGGCCCTGAAGGAACGTCTGCAGAAGCAGCGGATCCGGCTGGCGCAGGCCGGCGCGATCACCACGCTGGCCCACGGCCAGGGCGATCTGGCCCTGACCATGCTGCAGACCGGCCGCACCACCACCGATGCCCGCAACCTCATTTATGGGGGCCACGGCACGGGTGTGTTCGAGCTGCTGGGCTCCATCAGCGGCGATACCGGCGTGACCCTGATCGGCGCGCCGGGCGGCCAGCCGCTGTACCTCATCACCAGCACGCTGCGCAGTTCGGGCGAAGGCGATCAGCCGCCCGCCTGGGACACGCTGCGTTCGGACGACCTGGGCGCCACCTGGACCTATGATCCCGACGTGACGCTGGGCGTGCCGCAGCAGCACACCGCTTTTCTGACCGACCGGCTGGCGATTGCGCTGGAGCACCATGAGACCGGCGTGCGCCTGCTCTATAGCTGCGACGGCGCCAAGCGTTGGGCGGCGACCCGGCTCAAGGAACAGGTCTGGCCGGATTCGGCCGCGTTCGAACGCAAGTTTGCCGAGACGGCGGAGCGGGACCGCAAGGCTTACGGCGTCGAGCAGCTTGGGTATGGCTGGTCGTTGTACCCGCTGGACGAGACGCGGGCGGTGGGCTGGAGCTGGCGCACGCGGGTGCGTCCCGAAGGCCAGGAGGCGCCCCAATTGATCGAAACGCGGCGCTTCGAGGTGCAATTCCAGGAAGGCGCCTCGCCTGCGTTCCGCATTACCCCGGAGGTGCCCCGGGTTCCGTCGCAGGATGCCCATGCGCTTTTGACGCGTGATCAGCCCGTGTTCGAGACCGCGGGCGACAGCATCTACCAGCTGGACAAGCCGGGGATGGCCTGGGTGAAGCGGTCGCGGTCGCCCGATGTGCGCGGCGCCTCGACCTGGATCGGGCAGGCGTGGTTCGGCCGCAATGCGTGGGTCATCAAGACCTATGCCGAGCATCTGTTCTCGGGCGCCGACTACACCAAGACCTATTTCTACAGCCGCGACAAGGGCCGATCCTGGCGGCCGTTCCAGTTGTCGCATGCGCAGGAGCGCGGGTTGCTGGGCCTGGACCAGACGGGCGACGCGCTGTTGACGCTTGCCGAGCGCGGCGGCAAGACCGTCATCCAGCGCTATCCGCTGGACTGAGTCGAAGCGCGGATCCCGCGCCGGCGGTTAGTCGGCCACCACGTACTCGGGATAGCGCTTGCAGATTTCCGCGACCTGGCTGAGCGTGCCGGACAGGTGCTCGCGCAGCACCTGCTGCGCCCGCGCCGGGTCCTGCGCGGCGATGGCATCCAGCAGGCGCTGATGATCGTCCAGGATGCGTTCGGCCTTGCCGGTTTCGGGCAGATGCAGCCGGCGCAACCGGTCCAGATGGCCGCTGTAGCGCTGCGCCATCTCCCACAGGCTGGCCACACCCGCGGCCTCGTGCATGTCGCGGTGAAATGCCTGGTCCGCGTTGATGAACTGCTGGTATTGCCCGCTGGCATGGGCGGCGCGCTGCAGGTCGATGGAGGACTGCAGGCGCTGGAGCAGCAGCGGGTCGGCCCGCTGGGCAAGCAAGTGGACGATTTCCAGCTCCAGCGACCGGCGCAGGAAATGCGCCTGGCGCGCGGCGGCGATGTCGATCCGGCTGACCACCGTGGTGTGCTGCGGATAGATTTCGACCAGCGCTTCCTCGGCCAGGCGCATGAGCGCGTCGCGGATGGGCGTCTGGCTCAGTCCGTAGCAGTCCGCCAGCGTGACGCGCGACAGCGGCGCGCCGGGCGCGAGCTCCAGCGAGATGATCTGGCGCCGCAGATGGTCGAAAACCTGGGGGGCCGCATGGCGGGAGCGATCCAGTCTGAGCTTTTGGCTTTGCATCAGGTAAGCGTGTCCGGGTCCCGCGTGGGGAAAGGCTGATAACGAATGTCGCAGTGTAGCGGGTATTTACCTAGCTGACGCACTAATGTATTAGTGTTTAAATGCCTTCACTCCGACTCCCCGCATCCCTCGTATCTCCCATGAAACGCACCTACGAAAGCTTGCGCAGCGCCGCCTGGATGGCCAAGGACGACCTGCGTTCATTCGGCCACCGCTCCCGCATGATGCAGATGGGCTACGGCCCGGACGACTGGGCCGGACGCCCGGTCATCGCCATCATCAACACCTGGTCCGACCTGAATCCCTGTCACAGCCATTTCAAGCAGCGCGTCGAAGACGTCAAACGCGGCGTGTTCCAGGCCGGGGGCTTTCCGGTGGAGTTGCCCGCCATTTCGGTGTCCGAATCCTTCGTCAAGCCCACCACCATGCTGTACCGCAACTTCCTGGCGATGGAGACCGAGGAGCTGCTGCGCAGCCACCCCGTGGACGGCGCGGTGCTGATGGGCGGCTGCGACAAGACGACGCCGGGCCTCATCATGGGCGCCATCAGCGCCGGCCTGCCATGCGTCTACGTGCCTGCGGGCCCCATGCTGCGCGGCAATTGGAAGGGCAAGATCCTGGGGTCCGGATCGGATGCCTGGAAGCTCTGGGACGAACGCCGCGCCGGCAAGATCACGCAGGAACAATGGACGGAAGTGGAAGGCGGCATTGCGCGCAGCTACGGCACCTGCATGACGATGGGCACGGCCAGCACCATGACCGCCATCGCCGAAGCCATCGGCATGACGCTGCCTGGCGCCTCGTCGATCCCGGCGGCGGACGTGAACCACATGCGGATGTCGGCCGAATGCGGCCGGCGCGTGGTCGAGATGGTCTGGGATGACCTGACGCCGCAGCGCATCCTGAGCGTGGCCTCGTTCAAGAACGCCATCAATGTCGCCATGGCGATGGGCTGTTCCACCAATGCCATCGTTCACCTGGTCGCCATGTCGCGCCGCGCGGGCTGCGCGGTGGGACTGGACGACTTCGATGCGGCCAGCCGCAAGGTGCCGGTCATCGCCAACATCCGGCCCAGCGGCGACACCTATCTGATGGAAGATTTCTACTACGCGGGCGGGCTGCCCGCGCTGATGACCCGGCTGCAGGATGACCACCTGGACCTGTCGGCCATGACGGTCACGGGCAAGACGCTGGGCGAGAACATCGCGGGCGCCGAGGTCTACAACGACGACGTGATCCGCAAGCTGGACGAGGCGATCTACGACGAGGGCGCGCTGGCCGTGCTGCGCGGGAACATCGCGCCGGACGGCTGCGTCATCAAGCCCAGCGCGTGCGCGCCGCAATACCTGCGCCACACGGGCCCGGCGCTGGTGTTTGACGACTATCCCAGCATGAAGGCCGCCGTCGAGGACGAAAACCTGGACGTGACCGCGGACCACATCATGATCCTGCGCAATGCCGGCCCGCAAGGCGGTCCGGGCATGCCGGAATGGGGCATGCTGCCTATCCCGACCAAGCTGGTCAAGCAGGGCGTGCGCGACATGCTGCGCCTGTCCGATGCGCGCATGAGCGGCACCAGCTACGGCGCCTGCATCCTGCACGTCGCGCCCGAAAGCTACATCGGCGGCCCGTTGGCGCTGGTGAAGACGGGCGACACGATCACCGTGGATGTGCCCGCCCGCAGCATCAACCTGAACATCAGCGACGAGGAACTGGCCGCGCGCCGCGCTGCCTGGACGCCGCCGCCCAAGCGCTACGAGCGCGGCTACGGCTGGATGTACTCCCGGCACATCCTGCAGGCCAACGACGGCTGCGACTTCGATTTTCTGGAAACGGAATTCGGCGCGCCCGTGCCCGAGCCCGCGATCTTCTGATTCCCTCATCTACCCACATCCGCCCCAAACTCCCGGAGCCATCGTGTCCCAAATGAATCCCGAAACCCGCGCCAGGCTGGCCGGCGTCAGCACCGCCACGCTGTGCACGGCGCTGTTCAAGCGCGGCCTGCGCAACCAGTTCATCCAGGACGTGCGGCCGCTGAACGCCAACCTGCCCAACATGGTGGGCCCGGCCTTCACGCTGCGCTACATCCCGGCCCGCGAAGACCTGAACACCATCAAGGTCTTCGAGGATCGCGCGCATCCGCAGCGCGCCGCGGTCGAGACCTGCCCGGAAGGCGCCGTCTTCGTCATCGACAGCCGCAAGGACGCGCGCGCCGCGTCCGCGGGCTCCATCCTGGTCACCCGGCTGATGAAGCGCGGCGTGGCGGGCGTGGTGACGGACGGCGGCTTTCGCGACTCGCCCGAAATCGCCGAGATGGGCTTTCCCGCCTATCACCAGCGTCCGTCCGCACCCACCAATCTGACCTTGCACCAGGCGCTGGACATCAACGCGCCCATCGGCTGCGGCGACGTGGCGGTGTGGCCGGGCGATATCGTCGTGGGCGATCGAGAGGGCGTGGTGGTCATCCCTGCGCACCTGGCCGACGAGATCGCCATTGAGGCCGTGGAAATGACGGCCTTCGAGGACTTCGTCACCAGTCAGGTGCAAGGCGGCGCTTCCATTCTTGGCCTGTATCCGCCGACCGACCCGGGCACCAAGGACAAGTTCGCCGCCTGGCGCAAAGAACAAGGCCGCTGAGCCTCGCCGCCGGCGCTGCCGGCACCCCCATACGCATACCTATAAAACAAGGCAGGAGACACATGATGAACACGCAACGACGCGGCGCGCTTGCCGCGCTACTGGCCGGCGCCGTCCTTGGCACGCTGGCCTTGCCCGCCAGCGCCGCCGATTGGCCCACGCAGAAGCCCATTTCCTACGTCGTCCCGTTTACCGTGGGCGGCTCGACCGACGTGGTCGGCCGGGTGCTGGCGCAGAAACTGGGCGACCGCCTGCATCAGAACGTGGTCGTCGAGAACAAGCCGGGCGCCGCGGGCGGCATCGGCGCCACCTACGTGGCCAAGGCGCCGCCCGACGGCTACACCCTGTTCGGCGGCACGATCAGCACCCACGCGATCAACGCCAGCCTGTACAAGAACCTGAAGTACGACCCGGTCAAGGACTTCGAGCCGGTGTCGCTGATCGCCTTCTTGCCCAACGTGCTGCTGGTGGCTCCGAACCTGGGCGTCAATTCGGTGGCCGACCTGATTGCGCTCCTCAAGCGCGATGCCACCAAGCGCACCTTTGCGTCTTCGGGGGCGGGCACCTCGACCCACCTGGCCGGCGAGCTCTTTGCCGGCATGATCGGCGTGCCGCTCACGCACGTGCCGTACAAGGGCACGCCGCCGGCGATGGTGGACGTATCGTCCGGCGCGGTGACCTTCATGTTCGACCAGATGACGGCGGCGCTGCCGCTCCTGCAGACCGGCAAGCTCAAGCTGCTGGCCGTCACGACCAAAGACCGCATTGCACTCGCGCCCGAGGTGCAGACCATGCAGGAAGCGGGCGTGCCCGGCTTCCAGATGGCGTCCTGGCAGGCGGTTTACGCGCCCAAGGGCACGCCCAAGCCCATCCTGGACAAGCTGGCCGCCGAGATCGCCCTGATCCTGAAAGAGCCCGACGTGCAGGAAAAGCTGGGCAAGACCATGGGCATGGAGCTGGTGGGCAGCACGCCCGATCAGCTGCGCGACCTGATGGCGACCGAGATTCCGCGCTGGGCGGAAGTCGTGAAGAAGTCGGGCGCGTCGGTGGAGTGAGGCGGCGCGGCTAGTGTAGGCGAGGCGGGTCGGCGTTAAGCTAGCGTCTGTGGGGTCTGGTGTGCCGCCAGACCTCAATCAGAGGGTTTCACCATGACCGACCTCAGCGCCCTGGCAGGGGCCACTATTGCCTTCGACCTTGACGGAACCTTGGTCGAGTCGGCGCCAGACCTGATCGGGGCGGTGAACGCCGTGCTGATCGCGCATGGCTATCCGCCCTTACCCTATGAAAGCGGGCGTCCCCACGTCAGCCGCGGCGCGCGGTGGCTGTTGCAATTTGGCCTAGAGACCGCGGGCGAACCGGAACCAGCCGCGCGCGCGGCCGCGCTGTTTGGCGGCTTTATCGCCTATTACAGCGACCATATCGCCGATGAAACCCAAGCATTTCCAGGCGCCATAGATGCCTTGAAACGGCTTCGCACGGCGGGTGCGATCCTGGTCGTCTGCACCAACAAACCCACAGGGCTGTCACGCAACTTGCTGACCAAGTTGGGAATGGCCGGGCTGTTCGACGGGGTCGTGGGCATTGACGCGGTGTCAGCCGCCAAACCCGATCCAGCGCATTTGATCGAGGCCGTGCAGGCGGTGTCGGGCGATTTGGCGCGCACGGTCATGGTCGGGGATGCCGATACCGACGCGGGCGCAGCTCGAGGGGCAGGAACGCCGCTGGTGCTGGTCGACTTCGGATACTCCGAAATTCCCGCAGCCGAACTCGCGCCGGACGTTCTCCTGCATCGCTTCGACGACTTGGTGGGCGTCTGTGCATCCTTGCTCGACGCTCGTTGAGCGGATGCCGGGCGTCGGCAACGTGTTAAAGGAGCCGCATCATGGCCGACTTCGACAAGGTGTTTGCGGGATCGATTCCGGCGCTTTACGACACGCTTATGGTGCCGCTGATCTTCCAGGGTTACGCCGACCACATGGCGGCGCTGGTCGCGGGGTTTGCGCCCCGGGCCGTGCTGGAGACCGCGGCAGGCAGCGGGGCGGTGACGCGGGCGCTGGCGCCTCTGCTGGACCCCGGGGCACGTTATGTGGCGACCGACCTGAATCAACCGATGCTCAATTACGCGGCCGCCCGGCAGAGTGCCGGCTGCGCGGTGCAATGGCGCTGGGCGGATGCGCTGGATCTGCCGTTCGACTGCGCGTCGTTTGACGTGGTGTGCTGCCAATTCGGCGTCATGTTCTTCTCGGACCGGACCGCGGGCTTTGCCGAGGCGCGCCGGGTGCTGAAGTCCGGGGGGCGCTTCGTCTTCAGCGTGTGGGACCGCATCGAGGAAAATGAGTTCGCCGACGACGTGACGCGCGCGATGGCGGCTGTGTTTCCGCAGGACCCGCCACGCTTTCTGGCGCGCACGCCGCACGGCTACCACGACGTGGAAAAGATCCGCGACGACCTTCGCCGCGCAGGCTTTGACGATATTCGGATGGACACCCGTGCGGACGTCAGCCGCGCGGCGGGGCCATTGGAGGCGGCCACCGCCTACTGCCAGGGCACGCCGCTGCGCAACGAGATCGAAGCGCGCGACGCGGGCCTCATGCAGCTGGCCACGGAACGGGCGGCTGAGGCGTTGGCCGACCGCTACGGCGCGGGCCCGATTACGGGCCGGATCCAGGCGCACGTGATCGTCGCGACAAAGTAAGGCCGGATCGGGACGCTAGCTGGCGGGAGCGCGTTTGACCAGGTCCACGATGATCCGGAACAGCTCGGCTCGCGCGGCTTCCTGGGTGATTTCGCCCGCAACGGCAGCTTGCGAGAGCGCGTCGGCCGCGCCGAGCATGCCCCACATGCCGGCCAGGGACACGCCTTGCCGGCCGGCGAACGGGGCGAGGATGGCCTGGCATTTGGTGATGAAGGCGTGCTGATACTGCCTTTTGACGGCGGCCAGTTCCGGCGAGCCGTTCAGCGCCGCGAGCACCCCGGGAATCTCGCGCCCCTGCACCGACACGCATTCCACATACTGCGTGGCGATGGCGTCCGCCTTGCCGGCGAGGGTCGGCTTGCTCGCGGCGATGGCGCTGTCGATGATCGCGGTCTGGCGCAGGTCGAAATCCTGGTAAAGCGCCGCCAGCAACCCGTTGCGAGTGCCGAAGTGGTCGTAGACGACGGGCTTTGAGATGCCCGCTTTCTCGGCAAGCCGGCCCAGCGTCAGGGCGTCCGTGCCTTCATCGCGGATCAGCGCCCAGGACACCTCGATGAGCTGGCGTTGCCGCGCGTCCTTGGACAGCCGGCGGCGGGGGGGACGGGCAGGGTGGGACGTCATCAGGGCGGCTATCGAGGTCGGTTTCAGGGTTGCGGGGCAAAGATGCGTTGGCCGATGTCCCGGGCGGTGGCCAGGTGCGCTTCGGGATAGCCGGCGTCGGACGCCACCAGCAAGTCGGATGTTGCCACGCGCGCGCCGCAATAGCCGAAGATTCCGTGATCGATCTGGGTTTTCATCGCGCCGAAGTAGCCGTGGCGGGCATAGGTGCGCATATCCGCGCCGCCGCTGGCGATCAGGTGCACCTGCAGGCGTTGCAGCCGCTTGATGACCTTGCCGTCGGGATTGGCATCGTACGCCCAGCCGTTGGTAAACACGCGGTCGATCCATCCCTTCAGCAGCGCGGGAAACGACCACCAATGCACGGGATACACCAGCACCAGCGCGTCGGCCCGATCGATGCGCGCGTGTTCGGCGGCCACGTCGGCGGGCGGGTTGAATGGGCTCAGGTGCAGGGCGGCGTCGGCTTGGGAGAACCGGGGATCGAAGCCTTCCGCGGCCAGATCCGCAAGCTCGAAGGAATGTTGGGGCCCTGCGTCCGCAACGCCTTGGGCGACATGATCGGCAATGGCGTGCGTGAGGGACGCGGGGTCCGGATGGGCAACGACGATGAGGGCGTGCATGGTGAAAGTCCTGTTCGCAAGGGAGTAACCTACCAATCGTAACCTACGTTAAGTAGGTTGTGGCAAAAGACCTTCGCCACCGAGGGGGTATCCCGTCATGGTGTCGTTGTCCCCCTAATCGGGGGCAATACGGTTATCGTGAGCGCCACGGCAGTCCCCTCGGAGGAACCATGACCTCAGGCACGGCATTGTTTGACCTGCGCACGGAGCAGGGCGTGTTGCGGATCTCGATTGCGGTCACGCTTTGCATCGCCGTCATCGGTATCGGCTTCGGGGTGGCTTCCGGATCGTTCTCCATCGTGTTCGACGGCGTGTATTCGCTGGTGGACGCCAGCATGAGCGCGCTGTCGCTGGTGGTGGTGCGGCTGATCACGTCTTACGCCACGGCCCGCGGGCTGCCGCGCAAGCTTCGCGAACGCTTCACGATGGGCTTCTGGCATCTGGAGCCCATGGTGCTGGCGCTGAACGGGATACTGCTTAGCGGGGTGGCCGTCTACGCCCTCATCAACGCGGTGAGCAGTCTGCTCAAGGGAGGCCGCGAGCTGGAGTTCGGCCTGGCGCTAATCTATGCCGTGCTGACCCTGACCGCCTGTGTGGCGATTGCGCTGGCCGAGGCGCGCGCCAATCGCCGGATCCGCTCGGCATTCCTGCACATGGACCTGAAGGGCTGGATCATGTCGGCCAGCATCACCGCCGCGCTGCTGGTGGCCTTTTGCATTGGATACGGCGTGCAGGGCACCCGGTACGAGTGGATTTCGCCCTATATCGACCCGGCCGTGCTGGCGGTCGTGTGCGCGGTGATCATCCCCTTGCCGCTGTCGGTCATCCGCCAGGCGTTGTCCGAGATGCTGCTGGTCACGCCCGCCGACCTGAAGCAGCATGTGGACTCGGTGGCGCAGGCGTTCGTGGAACGCTATCGCTTCGCGTCCTATCGCGCGTATGTCGCCAAGGTGGGGCGTTCGCAGGAAATCGAACTGTATTTCATTGTGCCTCCCGATATGCCCGCGCGCACCGTCGCGGCATGGGACAGCCTGCGCGACGAGATCGGCAACGCGCTGGGCGCCGACAGCCCGGATCGCTGGTTGACGGTGGTGTTTACCGGCGACCCGGAATGGGCGGAATAGCGTTGCCGCAGGGGGCGACCGGCGCGCCTTGCTACTGGCATGCCGGCAGCAGGAAAACCGGCAGCGTTTCCCACACGACCGCCACCGCGGACAGGCCGCATAGCGTGGCGGCAAGCCAGGCGTGAAACGGCGGCGCGTTCCGGGCCCGCACCCGCGCCCGCTGGCGCCAGGCCGCCACCGCCATCGCCGCCAACGCCGCGGCGCTGCCCGCAACGATGATCCATGACGAGATGGGCAGGCCCAGCCACAACCCGGCCAGCACCGACCGGGCGCAGGCCAGCGCGTTCACGATGTAGATGGAGAGGAAGTGCGCCAGCCATATCAGCGGGCCGGCGATGAGGTACAGCAGTTCGACCGAAAAGCGCGTTTTCATGGTCATCCCGTCAGCCGCGTAAAGGCGTGCAGCAGCGCCAATGCGATGAGCCCTTGCGCCACGGCGTACAGCAACATCGCCCGCGTGGCGTCGAGCGCGGCGCGGCGCGTGGGGCGCAGCCGCCCTGCGATCGACCGCGCCACGGTAAAGGCGGCCATCACCACAGCCAGGCCGCCAAAAAACGCCTGCAGGCCCGCAACCGCGTACGTGGCTGCGGTGTAGGCGCTGGCCTGCGGCCGAAGGCCGGCCTGCCAATGCGTGACCAGATCCAGCGCCGGCGCGGCGGCCAGTAACAGCGCCGCCCCGGCCACGCAGCCGCGCAGCGCCCTTTGGCGGTTCTGCGTCATCATCCGCCCGGCGGCCAGGGCAAGGGCGGCGGCCGCAAGCAACATCATGGCCGACAGCATTGGCCGGACCGGCGAAGGCAAGTCGCCGGAATCGGGCCAGGCCTGCGGGTTCGTGGTCCACAGGAACAGGTAGCTGAACATCAGCGATCCAAAGATGCTGGTGCAGACAATCAGCAGCAGCACCATCGCCCACGACGCATGCGACGCGCTGCCCGAGCACATCATGGGCAGCCGCAGGCCGCCGCCGATGTCCACGGGCGGGTAATCGGGACCGGTGTCTGCGTCCCACAGCCAGCGCCATAGCGCGACAACGGCCAGCACGCCAAACGCCGCCGCCAGCGGCAGCAGCTTGAACGTCAGCAGCAGGAAGAAGCCGGCGGTGCCCACGGCCGCCAGCAGGGGCGACCACGCGGGGCCGGGCAGCGGCAGCACGTAGTCGGGCCGGGCCTCCAGGGCGCTGGTCACGAGGGTGGTTCGCAGGCCGGCCGGTGCGTTCGGCAGATAATGCTGGCCGTCGTCCACCTGCTGCGCCAGGCCCGGTTGGTCCCACAGCGGCTCGCGGCTGCTTACCGCAGGCACGCTGCGCAGCCCGTAGCTGCCGCTGGGCAGCCATTCCAAGGTGCCCGCGCGCCAGACGTTGCCCGCGTTGTTGTCGATGGTCGGCCGGAAATTGCGCGCCAGGTCGATCAGGAACACCAGCACGCCCGCGGCGATCAGGTATGCGCCCACGGTCGAGAGCAGGTTGAGCGGACCAAGCCCCTGGCTTTCGGCATAGGTGTACACCCGGCGCGGCATGCCGGCCAGGCCGGTGAAGTGCATCGGGAAGAAGGCCACGTTAAAGCCCACGAACATCAGCCAGAAACCCCAGCGGCCCAGCCGCTCGGACAGGGGCCGCTTGCTGATGAACGGTGTCCAGTAATAGAAGGCCGCGAACAGCGGAAACACCATGCCGCCGAATAGCACGTAATGCAGATGCGCCACGACGAAGTAGGTGTCGTGCGCCTGCAGGTCGAACGGGATCACGGCGACCATGACGCCGGTCAGGCCGCCGATGACGAACACGAAGAAGAACCCCAGGATGTACAGCATCGGTGTCTTGATCGGCCTTAACCGCACCGCCGCGGCAAGGGTCGCGATCCAGGCGAATATCTGTATCGCGGTCGGCACCGACACCGCCATGCTCGCGGCCGACGCGAAGCTGAGCGACAACTGCGGGATCCCGGTGGCGAACATATGGTGCACCCACAGGCCAAAGCTCAGGAACCCTGTCGAGATCACCGCCAGCACCACCAGCCGGTAGCCCACCAGCGGCGTGCCCGTCATTGCCGGAATCATCATCGACACCATGCCGGCGGCGGGCAGGAAGATGATGTAGACCTCGGGGTGGCCAAAAAACCAGAACAGATGCTGCCAGAGCAGCGGATCACCGCCGCGTCCGGTGATGAAGAACGGCATGTCAAAGGCGCGTTCCAGTTCGAGCAGCGTGGTGGCGACGATCACGGCCGGAAAGGCGACGATCACCATGCCGCAGAACACCAGCATGACCCAGGCGAACACGGGGATCTTGTCCAGCGTCATGCCTGGGGCGCGCGTGCGCAGGATGCCCACGGCAAGCTCGATCGCGCCGGCGATGGCGGAGATCTCGATGAAGCCAATGCCCAGCAGCCACAGGTCGGCGTTCACGGCGGGCGAGTATTGCGCGCTGGTCAGCGGCGGGTACATGAACCAGCCGCCATCGGGCGCCAGCCCCACGAAGATGCTGCAAAAGAACACCAGTCCGCCAATGGCATAGGCCCAGTAGGCGTAGGCCGACAACCTGGGAAATGGCAGGTCGCGCGCGCCCAGCATGTTGGGCAGCAGCAGCACAGCCACGGCTTCCACCGCGGGCACGGCGAAGAGAAACATCATCACCGTGCCGTGCATGGTGAAAAGCTGGTTGTATAGCGTGTGTCCGATCAGGTTGCTGTCGGGCGCGGCCAGCTGCGTGCGCATCATCAGCCCCAGCACACCAGCCAGGATGAAGAAAAGCAACGCGGTGCCGATGTATAGCAGGCCAATGGACGTGTTGTTGACGACCGTCAGCGACCGCCATCCCGTTGGCCGCTTCCAGGCGCGCTCGAGCTGCGCGAATTCGTCCGCGGGCCGCGGCAGCGCGTTGGGAAGCGGGGGCGGGGTGGTTGGGGGCGTCACTTCAGGCTTTCCAGGTAGCGGGCCACGGCGCGCAGATCCTCGCCCGGCCATCGGTCAAAGGACGGCATGGCATTGCCGGGCTTGATCTGCTGACTGCCGGCGATCCAGCCGCCCATCGCGCCCACGTTGTTGGGCAGGATTCCGGCCGCCAGGGCAGGCCGGCTGCCTACATGGGTGAGGTCCGGTCCCAGCATTCCGCCAGCCGCCGTGCCGCGCACGGTGTGGCATTGCGCGCAGGCCTGGATGAATAGCCGCTCGCCTTGCCGCAGCGCTGGTTCGGCGGCACGGGCAGGCTGGCGTTGCGCCTGCACCCACGCGTCGAACGCCGCGGCGTCCACCGCCTGCACGTCGAACCGCATCTGGGCGTGTTGTGCGCCGCAATACTCGGCGCAATGGCCGCGAAACGTGCCGGGCGTGCGCGCCAGCGCGCGCATCTTATTCACGCGGCCCGGGATCATGTCGAGCTTGCCGCCCAGTTCGGGGATCCAGAAGCTGTGGATCACGTTGCCCGACTTGAGCAGGAATTGCACCGGCTTGCCGGCCGGAATGCGTATCTCGTTAGCCGTCTCGAAGAGCAGCCCGCCTTGCGCGTCCAGGTAGCGCACGCGCCACCACCACAGCTCACCCGTCACCTCGATGCGCGCGGCGTACGCGGCCTCGCGTGCCGCGGTCGGTGATGGCGTCAACACGTAGACCAGCAACGCGGTCAGCGCCACGACCGGAAACACGATGCCCGCGCCCACGATAAGGGCGGGCCGCGAAAGCCTGTGGCGCAGGGGCGCCGGGCCAAACATCGACAGCGCGATCAGTGCGGCCACCCCCACGAAGATCGCCGTCGCGCCCACGTAAAGCACCCGGCCGATGTCGGCGATCCGCGCGGCGTCCTCACCGCTGGGCTGCGCCCATGCGGTGGTCGGCAATCCGGCGATCAGGATGAGAAGGAGTTTCGCCATGTTCTGGTGGTGGATGATCCCCCGCCGCGAGCCGGCGATCCGGCGCGGCGGTGGCCCAGCGGGTGGGATGCCGTCGGCCCCGCGATGGGCGCCATCAGCACGTTCCATTCCCGTGTACGTGCGCAGTGGGCACGCGGGTTGCTGGCGGGTGCGCGTTCAGCGTGGTTCCGCGCGAATCAGGAGACCGCCTTGCGCCGGATTGCCCGACCCAACCGCCTCTTGCCCACGTTGCTGGCAAGTCTTGCGCTGGTTGCCTGTCAGGATGGGCAGGCGCCGCTCTTTTCCCCGGGTGCGGCGGACGGGCGGCTGGGCGGGGCCGATGCCGACAGGGGGCGGCGGCTGATCGCCGAACGCGGCTGCACGGCGTGTCATACCGTGCCGGGCGTCAGCGGCCCGGCGTCTCGCGTTGGCCCGCCGCTGGGCGACATGGCGCGGCAGGCTTACATTGCCGGGCTGTTGCCCAACACCCCACAGAACATGGTGCGCTGGTTGATGGACCCGCCCGCCGTCAATCCCAGGACGGCCATGCCCGACACGGGCTTGCGCCAGGCGGACGCTGAAGCGATCGCAGCCTATCTGCTGCGGGATGCCGACCGCGGCGACGCGAGGGCGCCATGAAGCGTTGGAAGCGAACCGCCGCCCTGACGATAGCGGGCGCTGCCGCCACCGCGGGTGTGCTGGGCGGCGCGGTGGTGTATTTCGGCGGGTACGACGTGACCGCAACGTCGCCGCACACCACGCCGGTGCATCATCTGCTGGACGTCGCGCTGACGCGGGCCGTGAAGATGCGATCAGCGGACATCACGGCGCCCGATCTCGACGTGCCCGTGCGCATCCAGAATGGTTCGCGCCTTTATCGCGCCAATTGCGCCCAGTGCCACGGCGGGCCCGGCGTGGCGCCGCAACCGTACGCGCTGGGCTTGAATCCGGCGCCCGCCGCGCTGGTGGCGTCTGCACGCACCCGTACCGCGGCAGAGATCTTCTGGCTGACCCGCCAAGGCATCAAGATGACCGGCATGCCGGCGTGGCAGTACCGGCTGACCGACGACGAGATCTGGGACGTGGTGGCATTCTTGCGCGTCTTGCCCGCGATGTCTGCCCAGGACTACCAGCGGGACGGCGCGGCACAAGCGGTCGCCGCGCCGCGTGCATCGGCCCAGCCCCCGGTCCGGGAGGCAGACGCCATGGCGGGCCGCATCGCGCTTCAGCAGTACCTTTGCGTCACGTGTCACGCGATTCCGGGCGTGCCGGGGGCATGGAACTACGTGGGACCGGCGCTGGATCAGATGGGCGAGCGGGCGTATATCGCGGGTGTCCTGCCCAACACACCCGAAAACATGGAGCGCTGGTTGCGCGACCCCGCCGCCGTCAAGCCCGGCACGGCGATGCCCGACCTCGGGGTCAGCGAACAGGATGCCCGAGACATTGCCGCGTTTCTACGCACGTTGCCCGGCGGGCCTTGAGCGGCCGGCCCGGGGGCGGGCTGCTCGCGCAGACCGTCGCCGCATGCCGGTCAGGAACGGCACTTGCTCGCCCTTTCACCACCCTTGATGCACAGGAGCCGTCCATGACTCAATCCAAATCCGGCAGCGCTCGTGAATCCATTCCGGGCCAGCCCGATGTCAACGCGGGCGCGCTGCGCCCGTCCGGTCCCGCCACCACCCCGGAACGCGTGCCCGATATCGACCATCCGCCGAGCGCGCGCAGCCATGACCAGCCGGGCTTCGATCAGGCCGTTGCCCAGGAGGAAGCCGAGGCGCGCAGCGGGGCGCCGACCGGCGGGAGCGGCAATCGTCCCGCGCCCAGCGGCGAAGAGGAACCGCAATGATCGTCGAAGTCTTTCAACGCGCGGATGGTCATTGGGGCTTCCGGGGTATTGCGTTGCTGGGCGTCCAGGAGGATGCGGGCGCTTATCCGACGCGCGATGCCGCCGCGGCCGCGGCGCGTGCCGCATATCCCGGCCAGACGATCTCCGAGGTCGACGCGACGATGGACACCCCGCCGCAGCCGCATTCGGATTGACGCACGGCGCGTCAAAATCGCCCGTCTGGCCGCTTCGCTTGCACATGGCCGCCGGGTCGGGCCGTGAGGTCAGCGCGCGCCGCTCCCACGGAGCGTGTTTCTCAGCCGCCGCGCGCCCAGCAAGGTGCCGGTGGCGCAGATGGCCAGGCCGCCCAGGCTCAATAGAATGATTGCCACGTCGCGGCCCACGCCGGCATTCAACAAGGCGGGCGTGTCCCAGCTGTGCAGGAAGTAAAAGAGCCAGCGTCCGGCGCGCTGCGCGCGCGACAGGCTGAGCTCCGGTTCGCCGGTGCGCAGGTCCACGTAGACGCGATCCCCCGCTGCGTTATCGAAGTCCAATTGCAGCACGGGCAGGCCACGCGGCGCGCCGCCGTTCATGGCTTCGGCGTGGCGGGCGTAGTAGTACGCATCGTAGTGGTCAAGCACCTGTGCCTGCATTGCCGCGTCGGGAAACAGCGCGCGGGCGGCATCGATGACGGCTTGCGGCTGCCAGTCCGCCTGCACGATGAGCGCGTTGTCCTGCCGGCGGATGATCCGGCTGTCGGCCGATGCGTCGCGCGCCAGCACGTAGGGGTGCCCGGCCATCCACCGCCATTCGAGCTGGACAGCTTGAAAGCCCGCGTCATGCAGCGCTTGCAGCACCGGCAACGGCGCCATGCTTGCCGTGCTTACCGCCGTGCCTACCGCCGTGCCTACCGCCGTGCCTGCCTGCACGCCCGTCATGGCTCGCCTGTCGGGCCCTGCGTGGGGCGCGGAGAAAATCCCGCCGGGATTCATCGACATGAGGCCGCTGAAGATCCACGTGCACACGAACGCGCTGAAGACGAGGCCCGCGATGTGGTGCCAGCGCATCCAGGCCTCGCGGTACGGCGTGCGTGCGCCGGATTTGTAGCGCCCGCGAAAGCGCCAGCGCCACACGCCGACCACCGCGCCGCTGATCGCCAGCACGGTGCATAGGGCAGACAGCACGATCACTGTCCAGCTCCAGACCGGATCCACGGACCGGTCGCGTGCCATGTACAGCCAATGCAGCCACGCGCCCACGTAGTTCCAGCGTTGCTGCGCAAGGGGCGCATCCAGGACGACTTCGCCTGTCGCCGATGAGACATACAGCGTGCCGTCCGCGTCCCCCGACATGCTCACTTTATGCAGCGGGCGATGGCGGTCCAGCCCGTGCGAATGCGTCCAGCGGTCCTCCTCCACCAGGCCCGCATGGCGCGCGGTGCCCGCCGGCCAGAACGCGCGGGCGGCGGCCACCGCCATGTCCGCCGTCACCGTCCCGCCAGGATTGCCTGTCGACGCGGACCATGCGCGCGGACCATCCGGGGTCGGCAGGATGAACGTCGCCTCGCCGCGCACCGACGTCAGCACGGCGGGGCCGGGCGCGGCCTGCGCCGCGTCGGGCATACGGTAAGCGTCCACTGTCAGCACGGGCAGGCTGGCGAAACGCTCGTGAGGCGTCAGCTTCGGGTAGCCGACATACAGCATGACAATCCCGCTGAGAAACCACCCAAACATCAGCAGGCAGCCGGCCACGCCCAGCCAGCGGTGAGCCAGGTAGGTCAGCCTGCGCAGGCGCGCCTTGGCATCCATGGTCGGCGCCCCTTAGAACCGGTGGTTCAACGTCAGCTCGAACCGGCGGCTAGGCCCGTAGAACCACTGCGTATTGGTGTAGTACGCGGTGGTGAAGTACGCGCGGTCAAAGACGTTGAAACCCCGGGCCGTGATGGCGGTGTCCTTGTTGACGTCCCAGCGCAGCGCGAGGTCGGTGGTCGTATAGGACGGCAACTCGACGGTGTTGGCGCTGTCCGCATAGCGCTTGCCCACATACCGCAGCCCGCCCATTGCCGTCCAGCCCGGTTGGAAGTTCCAGCTCAGCCACAGGTTTGCCAGGCGTTGCGGCACGTTGGGCGGCACATTGCCCGCGCGCGACACGGCCGCGCCGCCGACGGACTCGGAGAAGTCGTCGTATTTGGCCCGCAGCACGGTGGCGTTGGCGTCGATCGTCCAGCCGGGCGCCAGCGCCAGCGACAGCGATGCCTCCAGCCCCCGAGACGATTGCTCGCCCACCTGCACCCGAAGGCTGGGATCATCGGCGTCGCGCGACAACAGGTTTGTCTTGCGGATCTCGTAGGCCGCCAGCGTCCACTCGCCGCGGCCGTCCAGGAAATTCTGCTTCAAGCCGATTTCGATCTGCTTGCCGCGCGACATGTCGAACCCCGCGTTGGCCGGGCTGAGCATCAACAGGCCGCTGACCGGATCGGCCGCTTCCGCATACTGTGCGTAGATGGCCAGATCCGGCGTCAGGTCGTACACGGTGCCCACGCGCCAACCCACGTCGGCATACGTACTGGACAGGGCGCGTTGGCCGGTGACCAGATCGTCGCGCGTCACTTTCGCATGGTCGTAGCGCAGGCCGCCGATGAGGGACCACTTGCTCGTCAGCGCGAGGCGGTCTTCCACGAAGAGCGCAAACTGGTCGGCCTCGTTGCGATAGCGCGGGATGAACGGCACGTTGCTCTGGTAGTGGCCATGTGCCGGATCATAGGGATCCACGGGGCCCGAACTGCCGGTGTACGTGTTGTTGATGTGCTTGAAGGTGGCGTGGTTGACGTCAAAGCCCACGGACACCGTGTTGTCCAGGCCGGCCAGTTGGCCCTTGAACACCGCGCTGGTCGTCAGGCCGGTCTGGGTCTGGTCGTGCGTGATCTGCGTGTTGTCCGAGCGGTCGATCAGGCGGGTTGCCGGGTTGTACACGTACCGCTCGGCATTGCGCCAGTCGCGGTCGCTTTGCACGTGGTACAGGCGAGCTCGCACCGTGGTCGCGTCGTTGGGCGTCCAGACCGTGTCCAGTTGCGTCCACTGATCGCGAAAGCGCATGAAGCTGTCGGACACGTTGTAGTTCTGCTTGCGCACGGCGTCGTCCTGCTCGCCGTTGATGAGCGGCGTGCCGAAATACCGCATCGGGCGCTGGTAGCCGTAGGCGTAGCTGAGCGTCATGTTCAGGTCCGGCGTCGCGTCCCAGCGCAGCGCGCCGGAGAACGTGGCATCGCCCGCCTGGCCCCGGTCCACGTAGCCGTCCGTGTAGTTGCCGCTGACGTCCAGGCGATACGACAACGTATCGCTGAGCGCGCCGCCGCTGCCCAGGCCCAGCCGCGCCGTGTCCTGCGTGCCGATGGTGGCCTGCACCTCGTTCTGGATGGGCCCGCGCGTCGGACGCTTGGGGATCACGTTGACGACGCCGCCGATCGCGCCGTCGCCATAGATTACGGACGCGGGCCCGCGCAGCACCTCGATGCGCTCGACCGACCACGTATCGAACGGAAACGTCAGGCCGACGCCGCCGTACTGGCGCAGCCCGTCGTACAGGCGCATGACCGACGTGCTGTCGGTAAAGCCGCGCACCGACAAGGCGCTGTTGCCGTTGCCCGGATGGGGCGCGGCCGAAAAGCCCGGCGCGCGGGTGATGGCCTCGATCACGCTGGCATCGCCGCGGGACTCGATCTGTTCCCGCGAAATGATGTCGACGCTGGCCGGCGTCTGCATGGGCGTCAGGCCCAGATTGGAGCCCGTGGAGGCTTCGGTCGTCAGGGCGGTTTCGGCGCCGCCCATCACGGTGATAGGGGCGAGGGTGGCGGGGGAGGTTTGGGCGGCGGCGTTGAAAGCGGCCAGGAGCAGGGACGTGCCGAGGCACGCGTGCGAACGAGCGATGGTCAAGAGGATCCCTCTTCTTCGATGTCTTCGACAAAATCTGCCGACCGCGGAAAAGCCGGTCGGCAAGGCGCGGCCGGGCCCGGCGCTAGGCGCGGGCGCGGCGGATCAGGAAGACAGGGAAGGCGGGGCGCGTGAACCGAGGGGCGGCCCCAGCGCGGGCAGGGGCGGCGCCGCGCTGTGGACGGGAGTTTCTGGGGCGGCGTACGCCGCTTGCGCCGTCAGCACGGGCGCAAGACCCGTCTCCGGCAGAATCGCATGCGCCGCCAGCGCGCCGAAGGCGCAGGCATCGCTTGCCGCATGCTTGGACTTCGGCTCTGCCGGCAGGTCGAAGGTCACGCTGATCGCGCCACCGGCTTCGCACAACGAGAGCATCAGCGACGTCGTGGACGGCGCCGCCATGAAGCCGCTCGGGATCAGGGCGCGCAGCACGAAAGCGGCCATTGCCAGGCAGACGAGAAACCGCCAAGGCAGGCCGCGGGGCTTTTGCGCAGAGTCCCGGTGAGTAGGCATGGGCGGGATTCTATTACAGAACTTCACGCATTCTGACGGAATGGAATCGTGTGCGGCGTTCTGTCGCAGGGACGTTTAAGATCGAGTGCAACGTGCGCGGTGTTGTCTTTGCACCATCGCTTCCGAACAGGAGATTGCCAGCATGATGCCTCCTTCGAGCGGCATGACGCAGGGCTTGGCGGACGACGCAATGCCCACGGATTCGCCATCTTCGTATCCGCAGGCGCCGTGGAAACTGAGCGGCCATGCACTCCTCAGCATGTGGCGTGTGCCGCTTGCCGACCTGCCCATGCTTCCTCCCGGCGATGCGCGCCTGGTCACTCTGGGACGCCACGCCATTTGCGCCACGGTCTGGACGGCCTACGAATCGGGCGGCACGCTGGCCTACAACGAGTTGCTCTTCGCTACGGCAGTGCGGCACGCGGGGCTGCTGGCGCCGGCGTGCACCGTGGGTCCGATCTGGGTCGACGACGAGGCGGCTGCGGCGGGCGGTAGGCAGTTGTGGGGCATTCCGAAACAGATGGGCCACTTCGTGCCATTGCCGGCAGATGGAACGTACGCGTCTTTAGTCGCCGAAGAGCAGGCGTCCATGGCGACCGGCGGGACGGCCGTCGCAAGCGTTGAATTTCGGCCAGGCCTGCGCCTCGCGGTGCCGTTGCGCCTTGCCGTGTGGACGGTTCAAGGTGGCAAAGCGGGACTGATCCGCACACGTTGCGCTCTGCGGGGCATGGCGCGCTTCGGGTCCGCAAGTTGGCGCATCGCGCCTGATGGGCCGCTGCGCTTTCTGGCAGGGCGCCAACCGATGGCCAGCGCGTGGCTGGGGGATCTATCCGTCCAGTTCGGCGTGTAGCACCCTCCGGAAGGCGTTATAGGCATGCCACTTGCTGCGCCGCCCACCACGGGCAGCAGGTTGTGCCCGCAACCCACGAGGCGATTCCCGTGACCACACTCATCGAAAACCGGTATGCCCTTACCGTGCGCCGCTTCCCTGCGGTGTTCCTTGCCGGGATGTTCCCGTTGTTTCTTGGCGCGGCGCTCGCAGACGCGGCGTATGCGCAGACTTTTCACATCCAATGGAATAATTTCGCGTCCTGGCTGCTCGTTGGCGGGCTGATATTTGGGGCGGTGGCGCTGCTGTTTGCCATCGTCGACCTGTTCAGGGTCACGCAGCGGGCGCGCGGTGTAGTTCCCTATGCCGTGGTGCTGCTGGCAGCCTGGCTGGTGGGGCTGTTCAATGCGTTTATTCATGCGCGCGACGCGTGGGCCAGCATGCCCAACGGCTTGATCCTGTCTGTCGTGGGCGCGGTGCTGGCCCTCGTTGCCCTCTGGCTGGGCTTTCGCACGCCGCACATCCGGGGGCCGCTATGAAGAAGACGAGATTGCTTGCCGGCGTTTCGATGCTGGTGATTGCAGGCGTGTGCGGCGCGCAGACCGCAGGCCAGTATGGACCGTCGCCCGACCTGCCCAAACCCGAACGGGGGCTGTTGCCGGACATGGTGATCGCCAAGCCCGCCAAATGGGGCGACAAGGTGCCGACGGTGCCCGAGGGCTACAAGATCTCGGCCATCGCCACGGACCTGAAGATTCCGCGTCAGACGCTTGTGCTGCCCAATGGCGACATTCTGGTCGCCGAGGGCCGGGGCGGCAGTGCCCCCGACCTCAAACCCAAGGACGTGATCGCGGGCATCATCAAGGCCCGGGGCACCAGTCCGGTGAAGGGCGGCAACCGGCTGACGCTGCTGCGCGACACCAAGGGCGATGGCACTTACGAGGCCTCCGTCTTTGCGGAAAACCTTAACGCGCCGTACGGTCTGGCCCTCGTCGGCAATCAGCTGTACGTGGCCAACCAGGACGCGCTGGTGCGGTTCGCCTATGAACCGGGGCAGACCAAGGCGAGCGGACCGCCGGAAACGGTCACGCCGCTGCCCGCCGAGATCAACCACCACTGGACCAAGGCGCTGACGGCAAGCGCCGACGGGCAGTATTTGTACGTGGGCATCGGCTCGAACAGCAATATCACCGAACGCGGCATGACGGCGGAAGTGGATCGGGCGCGCGTCTGGCGCATCAACGCCAGCACGGGCGAATACAAGACCTATGCCACGGGCCTGCGCAATCCGACCGCGCTCACGATTCAGCCGGATACGGGTCAGTTGTGGGCCGTGGTCAACGAGCGCGACGAGCTGGGCCCGGACCTGGTGCCCGACTACCTCACGACCGTCAAGGAAGGCGCGTTCTACGGCTGGCCCTACAGCTATTGGGGCAAGAACGTGGACGAACGTGTGCGGCCGCAGGACCCCGCGAAGGTCGCATCGGCCATCGCGCCGGATTACAGCCTGGGTTCGCACGTGGCGGCGCTGGGCGTGGACTTCTCGACCGCGACGATGGGCGACCGGTTTGCCAATGGCGTATTCGTCGGCGAGCACGGCAGCTGGAATCGCGCCGATCCGGTGGGCTACAAGGTGGTCTTCGTGCCGTTCACGGATGGGCGCCCGTCCGGTCCTCCCGTGGATTTCGTCGCCGGCTTTCGCGACGACGACGGCACGACGCGCGGCCGTCCGGTGGGCGTGACGGTCGATCCGAAGGGCGCGCTCATCGTGGCCGACGACCTGTCGAACACGATCTGGCGCATCACGCCCGCAGAGGCGCCCAAGCCGGTCGCAGCGGCGCGGCCTTAAATCTTATTTATTGGGCCTGCCGAGCGTGCGCGTTGCGCTGCGCCGCAGTATTCGCATGCCCCGCACAGGAGCAAACATGGCAACACTTCAAGACATCAACATCGCGATTCTGGCCGTCGACGGATTCGAGCAGGTCGAACTCACGGGGCCGCGCGACCGTCTGCACGAAGAAGGCGCCCGCACCGTGGTGGTATCGGCGCGCACTGACCCGATCCAGGGCATGCACCACGACAAGCCCGGCGACAAGTTCCCCGTGGATCTCACGTTTCTGCAGGCTGCGTCCGAGCCGGACGTCTTTGATGCCCTGATGCTGCCCGGCGGTGTGGTCAATGCCGACGAGATCCGGATGCAGCCCAAGGCCCAGGAACTGGTGCGCGCCTGCATGGATGCGGGCAAGCCGGTGGCCGTCATTTGCCACGGCGCATGGCTGCTGATTTCGGCCGGGGTGGTCAAGGGGCGCAGGATGACCAGTTGGCCGTCGCTGCAGGATGACCTGCGCAATGCGGGCGTCCAGTGGGTGGATGAGGAAGTTGTCGTGGACGGCGTGCTGGTGTCCAGCCGCAAGCCGGACGATATTCCCGCGTTCAATGACGCCTTCGTTCAGGTGCTGGGCAAGGCGGTCAAGGGGCGCGCGGCGAAGTAGGGCCGGGCGCATCGAGCCAAGCCGGGGAGCTCGGCACCCCGGCCGCATGCGCTACGCGCGCTTGAGCGCCACGGTCACCAGCACCGACGCGTTTTCCAGCGCGAACAGCGCGTGCGGCGCGCGGCCCGGCAGGTACATCAGGTGGCCGGGGTAGAGGACTTGCGTGGCGCCTTCGGCGGTGACCTCGATGCTGCCCTCCAGGCACTGCAGGGTGATCTCGCCGGCGACGTCATGCGAGGCCATGGTCTTGCCGGCGAGCAGCACCAGGCGCATGACCTCTAGGTCTTCGGACTTGAAAAGCGCGATCGACTGCTTTTGCGCTAGCGCGGCCCCGTAGGGCTTGAGATCGATGACTTGCCCGGGATCCGCATGTTTGAGGGCCATGATGCATCCTTCGCAGGGAGGGGAGCTGTCAACGATACCCCATCCCCACGGCGGCGCCGCGGCCTGCAGTCAATTGATCTTGATGCCGCGTTCCTTGACCAGATCCTTCCACTGCGCCGTTTCCTTGGCCAGATGGTCGCGCAGCGCGTCCGGCGTGCTGCCGATCGGCTCGGCGCCGATCGAATCCAGCGTCGCCTTCACCTTGGGATCGGCCAGCGCGGCGCGCATGGCGTCATTCAGCTTGGCTACCGCTTCCGGCGGCGTGCCGGCGGGCGCAAACGCGGCAAACCAGGGCATCAGCTCATAGCCCGGCACGCCGGCTTCCTGCATCGTCGGCACGTCGGGCAGGGCGGCCGACCGCTTGGTGGTGGTGACGCCCAGCGCGCGCAGCTTGCCGCTCGCGATGTGGGGCTTGGCGGACGTGATGCTGTCGAACATGTAATCGACCTGGCCGCCCAGCAGGTCGGCAACGGCGGGGCCGCTGCCCTTGTAAGGAACGTGCAGCATGTCCACCCCGGTCATCGACACGAACATCTCACCGGCCAGGTGAATGGAGGTGCCAACGCCCGCGGAGGCGTATGTGTAGTGCTTGGGCTGCGCCTTGGCCTTTGCGATCACGTCCGCGACGCTGGTCGCGCCGGTACGCGCCGGATTGGTGACCAGCACATTGGGCACGACCGCCAGCAGCGAGATGGGCGCGAAGTCCTTGATGGGGTCGTAGTTCAGGTCCTGGTATAGCGCCGGGTTGACGGCCATGCCGTTGGCGACGATCAGGATGGTGTAGCCGTCGGGCTTGGCGCGCGCCACGGCCGCCGCGCCAATGTTGCCGCCCGCGCCGGCGCGGTTCTCGACGATGAAGGACGTGTTCAGCTGCTTGCCCATCGATTCGCCCAGCGTGCGCGCGATGCTGTCCATCGCGCCGCCGGGCGGGAAGGGCACGATCCACTTCACCGGGTGATCCGGATAGGCATCGGCCTGCGCGGCGGTTGCGCCGGCCAGCAGTGAGGCGGCCAGCAATGCGCGGGCAAAGGGTCTGAATACATGGCGCATGCGCATGGTTGTCTCCGTGACGCTTGATTTATTGGTGGCGAGGCTCGCGCGCGATTAATACTCTGATCGACAGTGCCTGCCCGATGGCGCAGTATCGCTTGCCTTTTTTTCAAGTGTCCAAGACTATATGGGTTTCAATTCATACCTCCAGGGTCTTAATCGGCATGGAACTCAGGCATTTGCGGTACTTCCAGGCGGTGGCCGACGCAGGCAGTTTCACGCTGGCAGCCTCGCGGCTGCACATTGCGCAGCCGCCGCTCAGCCGCCAGATCAAGCAGCTGGAGGAAGAGCTGGGCGTGCAGCTGTTCGAACGGACCACGCGGGCGCTGCGCCTGACCGAGGCGGGCCGTTTCCTGCTGGAGCAATCGCGCCTGCTGACCGCCCGTCTGGACGAAGTGCTGGAAGGCACGCGCCGGTTGGGCCAGACCGAGCGGCGCTGGTTCGGCATCGGCTTCGTGCCGTCGACGCTTTACGGTTTCGTGCCGGAATTGATCCGGCTGCTGCGCGGCGCGGATGAGCGGGTCGAAGTGGGCCTGATGGAAATGAACACGTTGCCGCAGCTCGAGGCGCTGAAGGCGGGGCGCATCGATCTGGGCATTGGCCGCATCCTGCTGGATGACCCCGCGATCGAGCGGCGCGTGCTGATGACCGAGCCGCTGATGGCCGCGGTGCCCTTGCATCATCCGCTGGCCGGCCAGGGCAGCGTCGCCGTCAGCCGTCTGGCGCGCGAGCCTTTCGTACTGTTTCCGGCGCGTCCGCGCCCGAACTACGCGGATCATGTGCTGGGCCTGTTTCGCGCGGCCGGCTACTCGCTCCAGGTGGTGCAAGAGGCCAACGAACTGCAGACCGCGATCGGGCTGGTCGCGGCGGGCTTGGGGGTGACCGTGGTGCCCGCCTCCGTGCAGCGCCTGCAGCGCCAGGATGTGGCCCACGTGCGCATCGAGGCCGATGCCTTCGTGTCGCCCGTGATCGTCAGCTACCGCAAGGACGATGCGTCGGCGTTTCTGGCGCGGGCGCTGGAACTGGCGGGGGAGCTTGCCAGGAAATAGGCGCGGCCGCGCGGTAGTGGCTTCGCGCTAGGCGCGGCCCGCGGGCGAATACGCGCCCACCACCTCGACGATCCAGTCGATGAAGGCGCGCAGCTTGGCGCTGACGTGGCGGTTGGGCGGGAACGCCACGTACATCGGCATCGGGTCCAGCCTCCAGTCCTCGAAGACCGGGACCAGCTCGCCTTTGGCCAGGTGCGGCGCGGACATGTAGTCCGGCAGCCACATCACGCCCATGCCGGCAAGCCCCGCCGCCAGGTAGGCATTGCCGTCGTCCACCGCCAGCACGTAGCGGCCGTGCACATTGACGACCTCCTTGCCGCGACGCATGGCGTAAGGCAGCGCGCGCCCGGTGCGTTGCCACAGAAAACCCACGATGCGGTGGTGCGTGTCTTCAAGCTCGCGCGGGTGCGCGGGCTTGCCGGCCAGCTTCAGGTACGAGGGCGCCGCGTAGACGCCCAGTTGCAGGTCGCCAACGCGGCGGGCCATCAGGGACTGGTCTGTCAGCTCGCCGCCCCGCACGACGCAATCGATGTTTTCGCCGATCAGGTCGACGATGCGACCGCTGACGCCCATGTCGAGCTGGATGTCGGGATAGCGCGCGTGAAAGTCCGGCAAGGCGGGCACAAGCACCATGCGCGCCAGCGGACTGGGCACGTCCACGCGCAGCCGGCCGCGTGGCGCTTCCGCGGCGCTGGACAGGCTGGTCTCGGCATCGTCCATGTCGGCCAGCAGCTTGCTCACGCGCTCGTAGTACGCGGCGCCATCGGCCGTGACATTGACCTTGCGCGTGGTGCGGTTCAACAGGCGCACCCGCAGGCGCGCCTCAAGCTGCTGGACCAGCTGCGTCACGCTCGTCTTGCTCATGTGCAGGGTTTCGGCGGCCTTGGTGAAGCTGCCGGTTTCCACCACGCGCGCAAACGCGGTCATTGCGTCGAATCTGTCCATGGCTGCTCGAAGAGAATTGGGATTGTTTGGATTCTACAAATAGTGATGGATGCAGTTGACCGTTTATCAGCGGGACAGGCGCTTTTACAGTTTGCCCATGTCAACGCGGGCTGTCGGACAGCCCACCACCAGGAGAACCCCATGACCAAACGCGACGTTGTTTTTCCTCCCAATCGCCATGCGCTCTACGAGCGCAACCGTTACTCGCCGGCGGTTCGCTCCAACGGCTTTCTGTTCGTGTCCGGCCAGGTCGGCAGCCATGACGACGGGTCGCCGGAGCCCGACCTGCGCGAGCAGGTGCGGATGGCCTTCCGGAATCTGAACGCCATCCTGCACGCGGCGGGTGCGACGTTTGACGACGTCGTCGACGTGACGGTCTTCATGGTCGATCCGCAGTCGCAGTTCGAAACCATGTGGGAAGTGGTGCCCGAATTCTGGGGCGAGGCGCCGTATCCGAACATTACGGCGGTGGGCGTCACCTGGCTGTACGGATTCCAGTTCGAGATCAAGGTCATCGCCAAAGTGCCCGACGCCGCGGCGGCTTGATCGGGCGGCGCTGCGGCTTATCAAGGCTTGCGGAAGACGACGACCTTGCTCGTCAGCTTCTGCAGCGCCTCGTCGCGCTGATTCGATGTGATCGATTCCACGACCACGATGGCGCGATCGGGCTTAGAGCGCGATGGCGTGATGCTGATCACGGTGCTCGTCACTTTGACCACATCGTCCGGCCGGGTGGGCAGCGGCCACGCCAGTTCGGCGCCTGCGCCAATGACCCCGCGCGCCACGGGAAAACTCTCGACCAGCAGCTTCATGGTCAGCGCCGCCGTATGCCAGCCACTGGCCGCCAGGCCCTGGAACAGCGTGTCTTGCGCCGCCTCCGGATCCAGATGAAAGGGTTGCGGGTCGAACTGCGAGGCAAAGCTGACGATCTGCTCGGCGTCCAAGGCATGGGTCTTGCTGACGAAGACGTCACCGACGGACAGGTCTTCCAGGTAGATCAGCGGCGGCTTGGGGGTCTGTGGCATCGATGGCTCCGGCGAGTATCTGGTGGGTGGGGCATTATGGGCGCGCGTTCGCGCCTTGCGCAATGCAGCGGGCGATGACCGGCGCCGAAATCGGGTCCATAATCGGCATGTCTCGTTTTATGGATGCCGCACCATGGCAGAAACCCCCTCGTTGTCGCAAGAGGTCCGTCCGCTGGAGATCGGCGACATCACCGTCATTGACAACACCAAGCTCAAGAAAGCCGTCACGGCGGCGGCGCTTGGCAATGCAATGGAATGGTTTGACTTTGGCGTCTACGGCTTCGTGGCGTTCGCACTGGGCAAGGTGTTCTTCCCGGACGCTTCGCCCGCCGTACAAACGATCGCCGCGCTCGGCACGTTTTCCGTGCCGTTTCTGGTGCGACCCTTGGGAGGCGTGTTCTTCGGCATCATGGGCGATCGCTTCGGGCGCCAGAAGGTGCTGTCGCTCACCATCATCATCATGGCCATCAGCACGTTCTGCATTGGCCTCATCCCCGCATACGCCACGATCGGCCTGTGGGCGCCGATCCTGCTGCTGCTGTGCAAGCTGGCGCAGGGCTTCTCCGTCGGGGGCGAATATACCGGCGCGGCGGTTTTCGTGGCGGAGTACGCGCCGGACAGGCAGCGGGGTTTCCTGGGCAGCTGGCTGGACTTCGGCTCGATAGCCGGTTTTGTCGTGGGTGCGGGCATGGTCGTGCTGTTGCAGACCATGCTGGGCGAGCAGACGTTTCTGGACTGGGGCTGGCGCATTCCGTTCTTCGTGGCGGGGCCGCTGGGCCTGTTGGGCTTGTATCTGCGGCATGCGGCCGAAGAAACCCCGGCCTTCACGCAGCAGCTCGAACGGATGGAAAAGGAAGATCGCGACGCCGTGCAGGAAAAGCCGTCGGTGTCGTTCCGCGAGATCTTCGCCAAATACCGCCGCGCCTTGCTGGTCAGCATCGGCATGGTGCTGGTGACCAACATCACCTATTACATGCTGCTGACCTATATGCCGACGTACCTGTCGGGCAGCCTGGGCTACACCGAAGGCCACGGGGTGCTCATCATCGTCGTGGTGATGGTGGGCATGCTGTTCGTGCAGCCGGTGGTGGGTTTCGTCAGCGACAAGGTCGGGCGCAAGCCGTTTCTGCTGGTCGGCAGCCTGGGGCTCCTGGTCACCGCGATCCCGTCGTTCTTCCTGATCGGCAGCGACAACACCGCGCTGATCTTCCTGGGACTGCTGCTGATCGCCATTTTCCTGAACTGCCTGATCGGAATCATGGCCTCCACGCTGCCGGCGCTGTTCCCCACGCGCATCCGCTATAGCGCATTGGCCAGTTCGTTCAATGTGGCCATCATCTTCGCCGGGCTTACGCCCACCGTGGCCGCGTGGCTGGTCGAAGAGACCGACAACCTGATGATGCCGGCGTACTACCTGATGGCGGCGTCGCTCATCGGGCTGATCACCTCGTTCTTCCTGCCCGAGACCGCCAACCGGCCGCTGCGCGGCGAGACACCGACCGCTTCCAGCCGCAAGGAAGCCAAGGTGCTGTTGCAGCAGGCGTACGAGCACATTGAACAAAGTGTGCAGGACGTGGATGCCGAGATCGCGGCACTGGAAGAAAAGCTGGATGCGCTGCGTGTGCGCCGCCAACGGCTGGCGGACAGGCATCCGGGTATTGAATGAGAGCTGCCGCCCGGCCTTGTCCGGGCGGCGCTTCATGTTAAGGAGCAAGTCATGAGCGTGCCATTCAAGCAGGTGGATGTATTTACCAGCGAACCCTATCGCGGTAATCCCGTCGCGGTGGTGCTGCTGGCGCAGGGCATGACCGACGAGCAGATGCGGCGTATCGCCAACTGGACGAATCTGTCGGAAACCACCTTTGTGCTGCCGCCAACGCAGTCCGGCGCTGACTATCTAGTCCGGATCTTCACCCCGCAGGCCGAGCTGCCCTTTGCGGGGCATCCCACGCTGGGAACGGCGCACGCGCTGCTGGAAGCTGGCATCGTCCAGGCGCGCGGCGGCAGGCTGGTGCAGGAATGCGCCGCGGGCCTGATCGACCTGTCGGTCACCGAGATCACCGGCGGCAGTCCGCGTATTGCCTTCACGCTTCCCGTGGCCCAGTTGACCGAGCTCGGCGCAGACCTTGTCGATGAGATGGAAGGGATATTGGGTTCGGCGGTGCTGCACGATCCCGCGCCCAAGCTTGTCAATGTGGGCCCGGTGTGGACGATCGCACAGTTGCCCAGCGCGCAGGCCGTACTGACGCTGCGCCCGGACTTCTCCCGCATGGCCGAGTTCGACCGCCGCAACCAGGCCGCCGGCATCGTGGTGTATGGGGCGTACGGCGAAGGCGCGGAAAGCGCCATCGAAGTGCGCGCCTTTGCGCCCAGCCTGGGCGCAAACGAAGACCCGGTGTGCGGGAGCGGCAACGGATCGGTGGCGGCGTTCATCCGCGATGCGGGGCAAGTGCAGCAGTTCGGGACGGAATACCTCAGCACGCAGGGCGCGGCGGTGGGGCGGTCGGGCAGGCTGAACATCGCGTTTGGTGCGGACGGGGCCATTCGCGTAGGCGGGCAATCCGTGACGTGCATCGACGGCCGCATTGCAGTGTGAACGTGCGCCGGCATGCGGGGCGGCCGGCGTGGGGGCGGCCGGCTCAGGCGGCCGGCGCAGGCGCGGACGGCTCAGGCGCGATCCGTGCCCGGTTTTCGGCTGGCGCGGCGTGCACTATGCTTGAACGTCGCGCATTGCAGCAAGGGTTGAGCGCATCACTTTCCTGCCAAGGAGGAGCAAGATGGCCAGCAAAAACACGATTTGCCTGTGGTACGACGGCGACGCGCTCGACGCGGCGAATTTTTACGCCCGGACGTTTCCGGACAGCGAGGTGGGCGCCGTCCATCGCGCGCCCGGCGACTACCCGTCGGGTCAGCAGGACGACATCCTGATGGTCAACTTCACCGTCATGGGCATTCCCTGTGTGGGGCTCAATGGCGGCGACGCATTTCAGCACAACGAATCGTTTTCCTTTCAGGTCGCGACCGACGATCAGGCCGAAACCGACCGCCTGTGGGACGCGATCGTCTCGAATGGCGGCCAGGAGAGCGATTGCGGCTGGTGCAAGGACAAATGGGGCGTGTCCTGGCAGATCACGCCCCGGGCGCTGCTCGCGGCAGTCACGGATCTTGACCAGGCAGCTGCCAAGCGTGCATTCGAGGCGATGATGACGATGAAGAAGATCGACATTGCGACCATCGAAGCCGCGCGCCGGGGATGATGCCGCGGTTTGCAGAGCGGGCAGCGCGCGCGGTGAAACGCCGGGCCAGTTCCGTGGATTGGAATCTCCGGTTTTGGGGGCCGTATCAGCAAGAATGACCTGTCGATAGAACAAAAATCCGGGGTCGGATGACAGGCCCCGGTAAGGATGTTGCACGCGTGGGAAAGCCCCGTAAAATCCCGCAGCCGCCGCGATATTTCGGCGAAATCTCCTGACTTTCGAGATGTACGTCGATCTTCTCACTCTTTACCTGTTGGCAGTCGGAACACTGCTTGTCAGCGCCGGCCTGATGTTCTGGGAGCAGCGGGCCAATCCCAAACGCAGCAAGGAACTGCGCATCCTGGCAACTGGATTCGCCACGCTGGCTGTCGGCTGCGCGGCAGCGCTGTATCGCCGCGACCTGCCTGGTGTCAGCGGCGCGGCGATCAGTAATCTGGTCATCCTGGGTGGCTACCTGCTGGTGCTCAATGGCGTTGCCGCGCTGAGCGGACGGCGATATGTGCGCATCTCGGTCTTTGTGCTGGTCGGGATGGGGCTGACCTGGGTGATCGGCGGCGTGCGCTGGCTGGACGTCATGTGGACGCACGTAAGCTCGGTGCCGATTGCGCTCGTCAGCGGACTGACGGCCTGGGAGCTGTTGCGCTGCCAGGCGCTCAAGCCACGGCGCTCGCGGTACATCGTGGTTGCGGTTGCCGGGGTGCATACCGCCGTATATGCAGCACGTGCGCTTGTCCTGCCGTGGTTCGCGACCGAGTCTGGCGGCCAGGTTCTGGCGCTGGCCGGCAAGCTCACCATCTATGAAGGCGTGCTGTATTCCGTGGTGCTGCCGATGATGCTGCTCAAGCTCATCCGCGACGAAACTCACAGCCAGCTGCTGATGGAATCGCAGACCGATTACCTGACGCGGCTGGGAAACCGGCGCTGGTTCGTCGAACAAGGCGCGCGCATCCTGAACGGCAAGGAAGGGCGGGGCACGGTGGCGGTGCTGGCATTCGACCTGGATCACTTCAAGTCCGTCAATGACCGCTATGGACATCAGGCGGGCGATCAGGTGCTGAAATCATTTGCCGAAACCGCGCGCGAGGTCCTCGGTGACGACACCATTCTTGCGCGCATCGGCGGCGAGGAATTTGCCGCGCTGCTCTGGGGGGATGACGCGAAGGGCGCCCACACGTTGGGCAAGGCCATGGCCGAGCGTTTCGCGGTCACCGTCTCGAACCGGATGGACGGCATCGGCATTGCCGCGACAGTAAGCATCGGGTTGGCCCGCTTCGAGGGCGACACGCCCACCATCATGGACGCGCTGGCCATCGCGGACCAGGCGCTCTACCGGGCCAAGAAAATGGGCGGCAACCGGCTGGAACTGGCGGGCGAGCCCGCGCCGGTCACGGCTTGACCGGCAGGGCCCCTGGGGTCATTGCTGCGCCACGTAGGCCTTGCGCGTTGCGTCGTAGGTGTAGATGACGGCGTCGGCCGGACCCAGCTTGCGGGTCTTGCCCGGGCCGGAGATGGTGTTGCCGGAGAACTGCACGGTCAAGCGCGGCAGGTCAGCGGTGCCGGTGGCGCTAAAGACCAGTTCACCCTCGCTGCGCGTACACGGCATGACGTCGCCGTCCGCACAGGCCGGACCGTTGTCCTCGCCTGCAATCACCTCGCCCGCATACGCCCACACCTTGTCCTTGGCCTCATCCTGGCGCTTTTCCGGCGGCGTGAAGACGAGCAGCGTGTAGCCGCTGATCGTGATGCCGTTGTCGAACGTCTCGGTGGGCACCGCCAGCAGCAGCTTGCCGGCTGCCGTGCGGTATTCCCGCGGCTTGCGCCGCGTGTCGACTTCCGGCGGCCGCTCGTACGCACCGAACTCGCCGATGGTCGGTTCCATGCCACGGAACTTCCAGGGGCTTGAAGGCGATGCGGGATCGCGGGTGAAGGTCGCCTCGGCAAGGTTCACCGTCGTCATCGGACCCACATCGTCCTCTCCCGGCTTGCCATAGCGTTCGGCGGTTTCCCACACGAAGCCGGAGTAGTACGGCGTGCCATCCATTTCGAAGGCGTGGCCGAACCAATAGGTGGCCACGCTGCCGTTAGCCACGTCTGCGGAGTCGGCGCCCTTGCTGTCGACCTGGTGGATCGCGTAGAGGACCGATGCGGCGTCAGGCAGGGCGGCCTGCGCGCTGGCGGCAGCGGAAGGCGCGGACGTGGCCGAGGCGGGGTTAGCCGGTTCCGCGGCAGCCGATGCCGAGGCAGCGGATAGTGCGGCGGCCGGCGCTCCGGCGGCCGGCGCTCCGGCAGCCGGTGCTGCGGCCTTCTCTTGCGCTGCGTTCCCAGGCGTCGGGCTCATCGCCGCGAATGCGGCAGTGATCGCCGCCACCAGGAGGGCGGCCGCTGCCGCGTTGCCCGTCCGCAAACCCTTTCCTTCCGACTTGCGTGTAGACGCCATGTCCTTCTTCTCTCTCTCTATCGCGATATGCAGCCATCGCCGGTCGCCGCCGGCGCGCCATCGGGTCGCGGTGCCGGTGGGCGCCGCAAGACGGGCTGCATGGGGAATTAATAGTGCCAAATCGACCGGCGGGCTCGACCATAGAAGGGGGGCGAGAAGGGTGTCAAGGCAACTCTTGCGCGGCATAGAGGGCGGCGCATGCCGCCGGCGCCCGCGGCCACGGCGGGCGCGGGCGTGCGGATGCCCAGCAATTTCGGGGGATTCGCGACGGAAGGGACGCGGCGGGCAGGGGTAAAAGGCCCTTAACGCCCTGTTACCTTGGCAATACTCAGGGTTACCGGAAAGGCGACGTAGCGCGATCCGGGCTCCATCGGATCGCGCCACGCGCGTGCAAGAGGCTGCGGCGGCGCCGCAGTCTCTTGCATGCCGGTCAAAGGTCACTCGGCCTCGATCTTCGCCTCTTTAACGACCTTGCCCCACTTGTCCAGGTCCGACTGGATCACCGCCGCGTATTCCTGCGGCGTGCCGCCCTGGACTTCGATGCCCGCGGCTTCCAGCTTGGCGCGCACGGCCGGCTGCTTGAGCACCGCGTTGATCTCGGCGTTGAGCTTGGCGACGATCTCCTTGGGCGTGCCCGCTGGCGCAAGGAAGCCGCCGTTGGTGTTGGCGTCGTAGCCCTTCAACCCCTGTTCCTGCGCGGTCGGCACGTCCGGCAGCGCCTTGGTACGATTCGCGGTGGACACGGCAACCGCGCGCACGTTGCCGGCCTTGACCTGCTCCTGCATCGCGCTCAGCGTGTCGATGTACAGGACAGTGCGGCCCGCGAGCAGATCGGGGTGCGCGGCGGACGATCCCTTGTACGGGATCAGCAGCATGGGCGCGCCGCTGACCATGCGGAACATTTCGGCCGCCATTTCCTGCGCGCTGCCGCGGCCAGACGTGGCGACCTTGGCGTCATCGGGATGCGCCTTCATCCAGTCCACGAGTTCGGGCAGCGTCTTGGGCGGGATTTTCGGATAGACCGCGAACACCAGCGGAATTTCGTGGGTGTAGACGATCGGCTCGAAGCTCTTTTGCGGATCCCAGCCCAGGTTCTTGAAGAGGTACTTGTTGATGTTGTGGCTGCCGCCCACGATGCCGATGGTGTAGCCATCGGGCTTGGCGTTGGCGAGCAGCGCGGTGCCCAGGTTGTTGGAGGCGCCCGGCCGGTTGTCGACGATGACGGGCTGGCCCAGCGACTGCGACAGCTTTTCGCCGACGACGCGCGCAATCATGTCGATGCCGCCGCCCGGCGGCGCGGGCACGATGATGCTGATGGGACGGGCGGGATAGCTCTGCGCCGCGGCCAGGCCGGGCACGGCGGCAAGGACTGCCGAAAAGGCCAGGGTCTTGGCCAGCGTGGTGAAGGTCATGCTTGTCTCCTCGGGGTGGTCAACTTCTGTCAACTCTGTGAAGCGCCCTGGCGTGCTGCATCCGGGGCGCGGGTTGGGGGCGCAGTCAGGGCCTTAGCCGCGCCCGGTAAAGGGCATGGCGCTGGCCATGACGGTCATGGTCAGGACGTTGGCGTCCAGCGGCAGCGACGCCATGTGGCGTACCGCCTTTGCAACGTGCACGGCGTCCATCATGGGCTCGGGCGCGACCGTGCCATTGGCTTGCAGCACGCCGCGCGTCATGCGTTCGGACAGTTCCGTCATCGCGTTGCCGATGTCGATCTGCCCGGCCACGATGTTGAAGGCGCGGCCATCCAGTGCCAGCGACTTGGTCAGGCCCGTCACCGCATGCTTGCTGGCGGTGTAGGGCGCGGTGAAGGGGCGGGGAGTATGCGCGGAGATCGACCCGTTGTTGATGATGCGGCCGCCCTGCGGCGACTGGCGTCGCATCAACCCGAAAGCCGCGCGCGCGCAAAGGTAGACGCCCGTCACATTGGTGTTGATGGCGTTGAACCACTTTTCCAGCGGCAGTTCGTCCATGGGCACGGCGGGGGCGTTGACGCCGGCGTTGTTGAACAGCAGGTCCAGCCGGCCGAAGCGGCTTTCAATGGTGTTGAACAGGGCTTCGACGCTTTCAGGGCGGGTAACGTCGGTGGGCACGGCCAGCGCAGTCTGGCCGCGTGCGGTGGCCTCGGCCTGCAGGCTCTGCAAAGGGTCTGCGCGCCGGCCGGCCAGCACGACGGTCCAGCCGTCGTCCAGCAGCGCGACGGCGGTGACGCGGCCGACGCCGCTGCCGGCGCCGGTGACCAGCGCAATCTTTTGGGTGGTGCTTTCGTTCAAAGCGTGACTCCTGGGGCGGATGGAATAGCGATGGGTGATGGAAGGAATCGGCGTGAGCCGTCAGGCGGCGCGAGGGCGGGCAACGGTCATGGTCAAAGCCCCGATATCGGCCACACCCGCGCTGACGACGTCGCCAGGCGTTAACGGGCCAACGCCCGCAGGCGTGCCGGTGTAGACGAGATCGCCGGGCGCCAGCGTTACCGACCGCGACAGCATCGCCACCAGCTCGGGCACGGACCACAGCAGGCCGGACAAGTCGGCGCGCTGGCGGTCTTGCCCATTGACCGTCAGCCACACCGCGCCTTGGCGAGGATGGCCGCACACGGTGGCCGGCACGATCGGCGTGCAGGGCGCGGAATGATCGAAGGCCTTGGCCGGTTCCCACGGGCCGCCCGCGCGCTTGGCCTGCTGCTGCGCGTCTCGCCGGGTCATGTCCAGCCCTGCCGCATAGCCCCAGATGTGCCGCGCTTCGACGTCCTTGGGTTCGATGTCCTTTCCGCCGCGGCCAATCGCCACGACCAGTTCGATCTCGTGGCAGAAGTCCGCCGTGTCCGCGGGATAAGGCAACGCGCCGCTGGCCGGAAACACCGCGCTGGCAGGCTTCATGAACCACGCCGGCATGTCGGTGGGACGCGGCTCGTCGGGCAGCCAGCGATAGTTGCGTCCGATGCAGAAGACGCGCGCGACCGGAAAGCGGGCCGCGCTGCCGGCGATCGGAAGCAGGGTGGGTGCAAGCGCGGGAAAGACCAGGTCCGTCATGACAGTTCTCAATGCGTGCCTTGCGGCTCAGGTCGTCAGGCTCATCGACGGACGTTCGCCGGCCAAGGCCTGCGCGATGCTGTCCAGCACCATCTGGCCCATCGCGGCGCGCGTCTCCCAGGTGGCGCTGGCGCGATGCGCCTGCAGCGTGGTGCGATCCGACTGGCGCAGGGCCGCCGGCACGCGGGGTTCATCGACAAAGACGTCCAGCCCCGCACCCGCAATGCGCCCGGCCACCAGCGCCTCGGTCAGGTCCGCCTCGTTGACCAGACGCCCGCGCGCTACGTTGACCAGGAAGCCGCGCGGGCCCAGCGCATCCAGCACCTTGGCGTTGACGATGCCCTCGGCCTTGTCGGCCGCGGCGCTCAGCACCAGCGCATCGGAGCTGCGCGCCAGTTCGATCAGGTCGGGCACGAATTCATGCGGCAGGTCGTCCATGGCGCGCAAGTCGGTGTAGCGGATCTGGCATCCGAAGGCCGCGGCGCGCGTGGCGACGGCGCGGCCCACACGGCCCATGCCGACAATGCCGACGCGCATGCCGCTGAAGCGGCGCGCGAGCGGGATGGCGCTGGGCGAGGGGAATTGTTCCCACAGGCCTTCCCGCACAAAACGGTCACCCGCGCACAGGTTGCGGCAGGCGGCGATCAAGAGGCCGATCGCCAGGTCGGCCACGTCCTCGGTCAGCGCGCCCAGCGTGGCGGTGACCGGCAGGCCGCGGCCGCGGCAATAGGCCAGGTCCACTGCGTCGGTGCCCACGCCATTGACCGCCACTACCTTCACGCCCGGCAGCTGTTCCAGCATGGCCCGCGAGATGCCGGTGTGGCCGCCGGTGATGACGGCCTCGATGCCGGCGCCGTGCTCGCGCAGCCAGGCCGCCTGATCCGGAATCTCGAAGAACTTGTGCACCTGATACCGCGAGGCCAGCTCGTCGTTGACCGCCGGGATCAGGATGGGATTGAGTTGCAGGACCTGGGGCTTCATGTCGGTTCGGCTCTGTTGGGGGACCGGCTGCGGGTCCGCGTTGAACATGGATCCCATGGTATTTAATGATTGATTTGTAAAGCAATATTGATCTATAAAATCAACATATAAACTTTGCTACAGAAGATCATGGGCACCTGGATATCGATGGCCGAAGCGTGCAGCCAGCTTGGCGTGCGGCCGCAAACCATCTACGCCTACGTCAGCCGCGGCAAGCTGGAAGTCATGCCCGATCCGGCAGATACGCGCCGCAGCCTGTACCGCGCCGAAGACGTTGCCGGGCTGGCCAAGCGCAAGCAGGCGGGCCGCAAGCACGAAACCCTGGCGACCAACACGCTTTTCGGCGCCGAGCCCAGCATTCCCACGGCCATTTCCACCTTTCACCGGCAACGCCTGTACTACCGCGGGCAGGATGCCGTCGCGCTGGCCGCGTCGGCCAGCCTGGAGGAGGTGGCCCAATTGCTGTGGAATTCCGATCAGCTGGCAGACTTTTCGTGCGCGGTGCGCGTGTCCTCGCCCGGCCGGGTCGCGGCCTTCACGTCGCTGGCCGCGCTAGCCGCCACCGGGCATTCCACCCGCGGTCGCATGACACGCGTGCTGCACACCGAGTGCCAGAGCCTCGTCGGCCAACTGGCCAATGCATTTGGCGCGCAGCACGGCAAGCGCCCGCTGCACCTGCGTTTTGCGCAGGCGTGGAAGCTATCGCCGCAATCCGCTGAGCTTTTGCGCACCGCCATGGTCCTGCTGGTGGACCACGAACTGACCAGTTCGGCATTCGCCACGCGCATCGCGGCGTCCACGGGCGCGTCGCTGCCGGCGTGCCTGCTGTCCGGCCTCACCACCTTGTCCGGGCCGCTGCACGGCGACGCGTCCGGCCGCGTCAAGGCGCTGTTCGATGACGTGGCGCGCCAGGGCGAGGACCACGTGATCGCGCATTACCTGTCCACGGGCCTGCCGCTGGCGGGGTTTGGCCATCACCTGTATCCCGACGGAGACCCGCGCGCAGCCGCGTTGCTGGCGCGCTTCGAACCGGCCGAGGTCATCACGCGCTTCATTGGCAAGGCCACGCAACTGACGGGTCTGCATCCCAACATCGACGTCGCCCTGGCCGCGCTGGCGGCGCATTGCGGCCTGCCGGACGATGCGGCATTCGGGCTGTTCGCCACGGCGCGCAGCATTGGCCTTCTGGCGCACGGTCTGGAACAACTCAGCGTTGCGCAGGTCATCCGGCCGCGCGGCCGTTACGTCGGGGTTTTGCCGCAAACGGCGTAGCGGCACGGCAATGTTCGGTATGCTGCAACGTACCGGACAGGAGACTGCCATGACACGCACGCAGAAAGAGAGGATGTTGGCCGGAGAGCTGTACACGGCCGCCGACGCCGAGATCCAGGCGGACCAGCTGGCCGCCAGCGCCTGGATGCAGCGGTATAACGCGCTGCTGGGCGAGCCGCCCGAACAATGGCATGCGCTGCTTTGCGAGCGCCTGGCCAGTGTCGGCGAGGGCGCGCTGATCCGCCCGCCGTTTCATTGCGACTACGGCTACAACATTTCGCTGGGCGCGAACGTCTTCATGAACTTCAATTGCGTGATCCTGGACGTCGTGCAGGTCACCATCGGCGAAGGCACGCAAATCGGCCCGGCCGTGCAGATCTACACGGCAGACCACCCGCACGACCCCGAGCAGCGGCGCGCGATGCTGGAGTTCGGGCGGCCCGTGCACATCGGCAGGCAGGTGTGGATCGGCGGCGGGGCGATCATCCTGCCCGGTGTGACGGTGGGGGACGATGCGATCATCGGCGCGGGCAGCGTGGTGACGCGGGATGTGCCCGCGGGTGCAAAGGTGGTTGGCAATCCGGCGCGGCTGCGGGGATAGCGCATGAGCACGCCACGCGTCTCGCCACAAGGCGCGGCGCCAATCTCAAGGAGAAGACCATGCCCATGTTCATCACAATCGGCTACGGCGATCAGGCGGGCTACGACAGCACCCCTGTGTCCGTGCGCGAGGCTGCGCATGCGCACGACGCAGCATTGCAGCATGCGGGGGTGCTGATGGGGATCGCGGGCACGCCGGTTCAGGTGCGCAATCCGGACGCGTCCGGTGTGGTGACGGCGAAGGGGCCGTTCATGAATGCGCCGCTGCCGATTGCCGGTTTTGCCGTCATCGAAGCGGCCGATATGGCCGAGGCCATCGAAAAGGTGACCCGCACGCCCTGCGCCGTGGCGCACGGCGTGGTGGAAGTCTGGCCGCTTGAGCGCCGGTAGCGCGGATTACCCGTCGACCGAGCGCATGTCGCAGGTGGTCTCGGACGATGCGCACACGCCGCGAAACCACGCGCGACCGCGCGTGCGGTCCTTGTCGGCCAGCCGTTCGAACGTGGCGCTGTTGCGCATCTCGAAATCCAGCAGCAGCCATTCGCCCTCACACGCCACGATGCCGCGCAAGGTGGCGCGTTCGGTCAGCCAGTCGCCGCCCAAGTCGAGCAGCCGTTCGCTGGCGGCGTCGGGGCGCGCGTATCCGCGCGCCGATTGGATGCCGACCTGCGCGTCCGCGGCGGCTATCCAGCCTTCGCCTTGATAGACGGGGCGAGGCGGGTGGCGGTCGCTGCCGCTCATGGCGTCGCTGGCGTTGCGAATCCTGAGCCAGCCGTCGCGCGCCTCGGTCACGTCGAAGGTAACGCTGTAAAGATCCACATCGGGGTCGGGACTGTCGCCGCGCGTGGTCGGCAGCGCGCCCAACTGCCTGGCGCCGTAGGAGGCTGCCGCGCGCACCGGGATCGCGGGCTTGTCGTTGGTGGTCCAGCCCGAAAAGCGGCATGCCGTCGGGACTGTCGGCGTCCAGGCGGCGCCGTGGCCAGCCGGTTGCGCATGAAGCGCCGGGGTCAGGGCCGCCGCGGAAAGCAGCAGGGCGAGCGATCTGAGCGTCATGGTGCGTGTCGTCGTGAACATGAGGATGGGTAGGCAATCCGGCTGGCGGAAAGCCTACCACGATGACGCTGTCCGCGATGCACGGGCCGGTTACTGTGCCCCGGTCACGCCCGACACGTACTTCGCCAACGCCTGCACCTGCTCATCGCTCAAGGCATCGAAGGCCGGCATCACGCCGATGCCGTTGCGCACGGCCTGCGTGACGCGGTTGGCATCGGGCTTGAGCTCGTCCAGGTTGGGACCGATGGTGCCTGCCGCGCCGGCGTCGGCCAGCGTGTGACAGACGGCACAGGCCGGGGTGGTCGCCTTCAGGAACAAAGCCCGGCCCGCTTCGGCATTGGGCGGTTCGGCCGCCCACGCCTGCGCGCCCGTCAGCAACCAGACACCTGCCGCGAGCGCAAAGGAAGCCCGCCACCCGATCGGGCAGCGGGTTGCTGCATGCTGCATGACTTGACTGTTGTGCATCGATGCTGCCTCGATCAGGACACGTTGATGGCCAGACCGTGGTCGCGCCAACTGCTGTTGATATAGCCCGGCGCGTTTTCGAACCGGTTTTCGACCTGCACATTGCCTTCCGTGTCTTCGACGCGGCTGACCAGCATGTGCTGGCCGGCGGACAGTTCCACCGGCAGCGCGAACTGGCGCCAGGCGTACTTGCCAAGATCCGGTCCGATCAACGCGGCCTGTTGCCAGGTCTTGCCGCCGTCGATCGACACGTCCACGCGCTTGACCGCATGCATGCCGCCAAAGGCCACGCCGCGCACCACCACCCGCCCGGCTTTCACCGGCTGGCCGTTTGCGCCCGGCGCGTTGATCCAGGATTTGGGTTCCATGGCCCAGACCGACGGTTGATCGGGACTGGGCTTGGCGTTCATGGGCGTCAGGCGATAGCCGGTCTGCTGGATCTTCGCGGGGCTCTGTTCGGCGGTGAACGCCAGCCGCTTGATGTACTTGACGTTGTTCACGCCGGTGTAGCCCGGCACGATCAGGCGCAACGGGCCGCCGTGCGCCAGCGACAGCGGCTCGCCGTTCATCTCCCAGGCCAACAGGGCGTCCTGCATCGCCTCGCGCGGCACCGAGCGTTCCACCAGCAGCGATTTGGGGTCCAGACCTTCGGGCAGCACCTCGCCGCCGGTGCCTGTCATGAAGGCAGGTGTGCCCGCCAGGCCGCCCAGGTGTTCGACGAGGGTGCGCACCGGCACGCCCGTCCACATCACGCAGCCGGCCGCGCCCACTTCCCAAGGCGTGCCGCTGGGCTTGTGGGGAAAGAACCCGCGGCCATTGCCCGAGCACTGCAACACGGTCGCCAGCGTTTCCATGCCCAGCGTCTTCAGTTCGCCCACGGTGAACGTGCGGGGCTGCTTGACGCCTTCGATCTCGACCTTCCATGCATCGCGGTCGTTCAGGATCGCGGCGTCGGGCGGCGGCAGGTTATTGCGCACGTATAGCTGGCGCGACGGCGTGATGACGCCATCGCCGAACGCGCTGCGGCGGGTCTCGATGGTGTTGGCGCTGTGCACGATGACGCTGTCGGCGTCTTTCCACGCCGCGTAAGGCGGCAGCGGCTTGGCGGCGGTTGCGGCGGGGGCCGCGGCTGGCGCTGCGCCTGCGGGCTTGGCGGGCGCATCGCTGGCGCGCGCGATGCCGGCGGCGCCCAGCCCGGCCGCGGCCAGGGCACTGGCGCTGCCGGCCAGCATGCGGCGGCGCGCGGGGTTGCGTGGGGTTGTCTCCATGGCTTGCCTCTCTGGTTGCCGCGTCCCGCGGAACAGGCGCGGTGTTGTGCTTATGGACGGCCCAGCGCTTGCGGCCTTCCGCATCATCGGCAATGCCCCTCTTTATGTCAACGGGTTCTAAAGAACTATAGGTTTGTGGACATTTCAGATATAAGAGTTTTGGATATTTGGTCGGGCAAGCACGAAGCGAGCTGCGCCAAGGCGCCCAGGCCAGCCGCATAACCCATGTTGCACCGGCGCAGAACCCAGCGCTACGCTGGTGAATCAGGGCTCTGACTTCCATGGGGGTTGTCATGAATACGATCATCTTTCCCTGCGTGGCCATGCTGGCCGCTGGCGTCTGCCTGACTGCGTCCGCGCAGACCGTCACGCCGCTCAAAGGCCAATCCCCCGAACTTACCCAGCAAGACATCGCGGCATGCCAGGCGCAGATAGGCAGCGCGGCCAGCAGCAGCCCGGATTCGCGCGAGGCTGGTGGCCGTGCGCGTGGCGCGGCGGCTGGCGCGGCCGCGGGCGCCGCGGTGGCCGGTGCGCGCGGACAACAGCACGAGGAGGTCTACGACCGCATGGACGACGACACCAAGCAGGCGTACCGGCAAAACCAGGCAAAGGACGCAGCGGCGGCGGGAATGGTGGTGGGCGGGTCGCGCCAGCGGCAGGATCGGCGTCAGGACCGCGCCAACCAGAACCAGCAGGCTGCGGCAGCGTCTTCCGCGTACGCCGCCTGCATGCAGCAGCGGGGGTATCAGGTGACGCCTTGAGCGGCAAGCGTGCATCGATGGTCCAGCGCGGCAAAAGGGAGCCGGTTCTAGGATGCGTGGTCGCCTTGCAGGTAATCGTCCACCGCGCTGCCAACGGTCGGATGAAAGCGGTCGTCGCTGAATAGCCGCGACAGCTCGAAACGCTTGAGCTTGTCGCGCACGGGATCCTTCATTTCCGCGAAGTGCAGCGCGACCCCTTCGCGCGACAGGGTTTCGCACAGTTCGCGCAGCATGTCGGCTGAGGTGACGTCCACGCTGGTGACGGGTTCGGCAGCCACCACCACGCGCCGTACGGGCGTGGGCGAGGCCTCCACGGCTTCAAGCAGGCGCTGCTGGAAGAGTTCGGCGTTGGCGAAAAAGAGCGGGGCGTCCCAGCGGAACAGGACAAGTCCGTCGATCAGCGTGGCATGCGGATAACGCTTCAGGTCGTGATAGCCGCGCAGGTTCGGCACGCGGCCCAGCACCGCGAAGTGCGGACGCCAGCCGTCCCACAGGAACTCGATGACGGCGATGACGACCGCCAGGCAGATGCCGGGGATCGCGCCGAAGACGGCGACACCCGCAAAACACAGCATCGAAAGCCAGAACTCCCATTGCTGGATGCGGTAAATGCGCCGCAGATCCCTGAATTCGAAGAGACCGATGGCGGCGGCGATCACCACCGCGGCCAGCGCGCTGTTAGGCAGGTGCCGCAGCAGGTTCGGCGCGGCGATCAGCAGCGCGGCGACGGCCAGCGCGCCGACGACGCCGGTCAGTTGGGTGCGCGACCCCGCCGCCTCGGCCACCGGGGTGCGCGATGCGCTGCTGCTGATCGGAAAGCCCTGGAAGAAACCGGCTGCCAGGTTCGCCACCCCCAGTCCCACCATCTCCTGATTCGGATCCACGCGCGTGTTCGTGCGCGCGGCGTAGGTGCGCGACAGCACACTGGTGTCGGCAAAGGCAATCAGCGCCACCGCGCAGCCGCCCAGCACGATCTTGACCAGATCGGCGTTGCTGAGCCACGGCCACGCAAAACTGGGCAATCCTTGCGGAATCTCGCCCAGCACCTTGACGCCCTGGGCATCCAATCCGACGAGCTTGACCGCCAGCGTGGCAAGGATCACGGCGATCAGGATGCCTGGCACGCGATCGAAACGCTTTAGCATCAGGATCACGGCCAGGCTGGCCGCGCCGACCGCAAAGCTTGGCCAGTGCGCTTGTCCATCGGCGACGGCCAGCGCCAGCTGCTGCATTTCCCGCAATGGGCCGGCGTCGTTGATGGACACGTCGAACAGCTTGGGCAACTGGCTGACCAGCACGGTCAGCGCGATGCCGTTCATGTAGCCGTAGCGGATGGGTTTGGACAACAGCTCGGTGATGAACCCCAGGCGCATCAAGCCCATCACGATGCAGAACAGCCCCGAGACAACGGCCATCATGCTTGCCGCGGCGATGGCGCGCATGGGGTCGCCGTTGGAGACGCTGAGCACGACAGCCAGGATGGGCGCTGCCAACGCGGAATCCGGTCCCAACACCAGGATCCGGCTTGGACCGAACAGCGCATACGCCAGGAGCGGGATGATGGTGGCGTACAGGCCGTAGACGCCGGGCACGCCCGAGGCTTCGGCGTAGGCGATGCCCACCGGCACCAGCATGGTCGTCAGGACGAGGCCGGCGGCAATGTCCTTGGGCAGCCACGCCGCCTGATAGGACTGCAACAACGCCAGACCGGGCAGCCAGCGCAACCAGCGCGGCGCATTCTGGACGGGGCGGCGGGGCGTTTCGGTAGCCATGGAATTCCGGTAGGAAAGCGTGCGCTACAGGTTGGGGCCTTATCCGCGTTTCATTGCGGGCAAGGGGGGGCGGAATCTTCCAGCATCTGGCGCAGCCGGGCGCGGCGGCGCTCCAGGTCGGCGATCTGGCGTTCGACGGATGCCAGCCGGCGGCGCTGCACCTCGGACGTCTCCGGGCATGCCGCAGCGCCTTCGATCAGCCGCATGCAATCGGGAAACCCGCGGATTTCCGCCAACGAGAAGCCGGCAGCGATGAGGCGCTGGATTTGCCTGACTTGCGTGACGGCGGCTGCGGGAAAGGTACGGTATCCATTGTCCGCCCGGGCCGAGACAAGCAGACCCTGGTCGTCGTAGTGGCGCAGCGACCGCAGGCTTGCGCCCGTTCTGCGGGCAAGCTCGCCGATCGACATGGGGGGGAAGGCGCGGGCGTTTTCATGCGGGAAAGATTAGCAGATGGGGGCTTGACCTTGACATGGGTGTGAGGGTTGAGACTGGCCGTCCTTCAATCTTTCGGATGCATCAGCATGCAACGCAGAACTTTTTTCCGCCGGGTGGCGGCGGCGGTCTTGGTCATCGTGGTCTCGGCGGCCGCGCACGCGCAGCCACGGCAATACACCATCAAGGCGCCCGATGGCGTAACGCTCGCCGTCCAGGAGGCCGGCAATGCCGATGGCCCGCCCGTCATCTTCGTGCACGGGTTGCTGGGCAGCCGCCTCAACTGGGAGGCCCAGCTTGCCAGCCCAGCGCTGCAACGATACCGGCTGATCACCTACGACCTGCGCGGCCATGGTTTATCGGGCAAGCCGTCGGACGCGGCGGCGTATACAGACGGCCGGCGCTGGGCCGACGATCTGGCCGCGGTGATGAAGGCGACGGGGGCCGCGGACCCCGTGGTCGTCGGCTGGTCGCTTGGCGCTGCCGTGACGACCAACTACCTCGCCGCGTACGGCGATGCGGGAATCGCGGGCGCCGTCTATGTGGGGGGTGTGATCGAGCTGGATCCGAAGCAGATCGTGCAGCATCCCGCGTTGTACCGCGACATGGTGTCCCCCGACCTGAAAACCCACTTGGACGCGGAGCGCGAATTCATCGGTCTGTGCTTTGCGCAGCCGCCCGGCGCCGTCACATTCCAACGGCTGCTGGCCAATGCCGCCATGGCGTCCTTCGACATGCAGGCCGCCGTGCAAGGCATGACGGTCGCGGCGGCGCGCGGCCTTGGCTCGGCGCGCAAGCCTCTGCTGCTGATCTACGGAGCAAACGACGCCTTGGTCCAGCCTCATCCGTCGATCGAGCGGGCGCGGCAACTGAACCCGCGCGTCAAGAGCACGGTGTACGCGGCATCGGGGCACGCGCCGTTCATGGAGGAAGCGGACAGGTTCAACCGCGACCTGGCGGCGTTTGTGGACAGCGTCGTCGACCGCTGACGGGCCCTGGCGGGCCGGGGATGCTTGCCAAATGTTGCTTGTTGCGAAGCAGCATCGCCTGCTATCTTCGAGCCCGTTAGCGCGTTCGCCCTGATCTGGACATATCCGATGCCCGCCACCCAACCCCTGATTTCCGGCTCGCAACCGGCGCGGCCCACCGACACGCTGGGTTGCTCGGCGAGCCAATTGGCGTTGGACCAGGAATTTCATGGCGGCGGGCTGACGCTCTATCGCAAGCGCACCCACAACGATTACTTCGGCAGCGTGCAGACGCCCGCGTCCGATCGCGGCTTTCTCGTGGGCGTGGCGCTGCAGGGCGGTCATCGCCGTCGCATCCTGCACGGTCATCACGCGTCCACGCATGATTTCGATGCGGGTTCGATCTACATCCGCGACTTCACCGACGATTACCGCGCCGACATGCTGGGCGGTTTCGACTTCCTGCTGGTCGAGCTGTCGCGCCCCTTCATCGAGCGGATCAACGACGAGAAGGGCGGGACGCGCGTCAGCAGCCTGACGCCGCGCGCCGGGCAGCCGGATCCGGTGCTGGGCCATCTTTCGCAGGTGCTGGCGAGCGTTGTGGCAAATCCCGCGCAGACCAGCAGCCTGTTCGTGGAGCATCTGAACCTGGCCCTGGGCACGCACCTGCTGGCGCAATACGGGGCGGGTGCCACCAGCGGATGGGCAGCGTCGGGCGGCACCCGCGTGCTGTCGCGCAAGATGGAGGCGCGCGCCAAGGACATGCTGCTGGCGTCGCTGCGGGAAGACGCGTCGATTGCGGATATCGCCGAGGCCTGCAATCTGTCGCGCAGCTATTTCATCAAGGCGTTCCGGCAAACGGTCGGCACGACGCCGCATCGGTGGCTCCTGGAGCAGCGGGTGCAAAAAGCGCAGGCGTTGCTGCGCACGCCGGGCCGGTCGATCACCGACATCGCGCTGTTGTGCGGCTTTGCCGACCAGGCGCACATGACCCGGGTGTTCACCAGCGTGGTGGGCATGGCGCCCGGCGCCTGGCGCAGGGAACACGGCGGTTGACCCTTTAGCCGGCACGCGACCGGCCATGCAACGCGCATGGCGCTTTCATACAAATCAGGACGCAAGTGCGCAAGACACGGCTGCTGCCCGGCGGTAACGTCTTCGCAATATCCCGCCAATTCTCCCGGATGATCCGATAGCGTCCCCATGAGTCGACTTGCTGCCGGCGCCGCGCCGGCTACTCCGCCCGCCGATCTGGCCGCCTTGCACGCCCAGGCCTTTCCCATGCTGCCCAGCGCCATGATCGAGCGCGCCGCGGCGTACGGCCACGAGGTTTCAGCCGAACCGGGCCACGTGCTGCTCAACAGCGGCGACCGCGAAGCCGCCTTCTACATCCTGCTGCACGGGTACATCGAGGTGCTGGAAGCGCAAGCGGGCGGCGTCCTGCGCAGTCTGCTCGTGCATCGTGATGGCGAATTCACCGGCAGCCTGGACCTCTTCACCGACAGGCCGAACTCGGTCACCGTGCGCGCCAGCACCCCAAGCCGGCTGCTGCGCCTGAGCCGCGCGGCCCTCGAATCGCTGATATTGGAAGACCGGCCGATGGCGGAAATCATCCTGCGCGCATTCGTGCTGCGCCGCATCGGCTACCTGCGCCAGCGGCCCTATGGCGGCGCGATCCTGCGCTCGACAGCGCGGGCAGGGCAGGAAGACCCCGTGATGGATCTGGCGGTGATCGGAGGCGGCCCCGCAGGCCTGGCCGCCGCGGCCTACGCCGCGTCCGAGGGCTTGCAGACCCTGTTGGTGGGCGGCTCGCTGTCTTGCGGCGACGCGCCCGGGCTGGACATACTGAACGGGTTTCCCGGCACGATCACGGGATTGTGCGACGGCCCGCTGCTGCGCCGCGCCGAGGACCAGAGCAGGCGCTTTGGCGCGCACCTGCTGCCGCTACGCACCGTCAGCCGCTTTGACGGCGGATGTTATCCCTACCGCGTGTGGCTGGACGACGGCCGGATGATCGAGGCGCGCAGCCTGATCGTGGCGACGGGAACGCAGGCGGGCGATGGCGCAGCGATGCGCGTTCAAGCGAACACGGCGTGGCTGGAGGGGTGGCTCGATACGGACGACCAGGGCTATATCCATACGGGCCTGGCCGCAGCGGGGTCGATGCAGGCGCGCGCTTACGAAAGTTCGCAGCCGGGCGTATTTGCGGTGGGCGCGGCGCGCGCGGGGTCGGTGAAACACGTGTTGGCAAGCATCGCAGAGGGCGCCGCCGCAGTGCGGATTGTGCATCGGTTTCTGGATGCGTCGGCGCATTGACCGCCGGTCCCTCATCCAGACGCCGTAATACCCGCAAGGATTTTTTAGTCAGACCATAATTATTTTTCCCTTTTCGCAGCCGGTAGTTTGCGAACATGCGCTTAAAGCTTTCAAGCCAGAAGAGCGCATCGGGAGACAACCATGATCTGCAAGCACGCCGCGCGCAAGCGCGTCCATTTCGTCGCGGCCGGCTTTATCGCGGTTGCCGCGTTCGCCTTGCCCGGTCAGGCTTGCGCGCAGGCCGCCGACAGCTACCCCAGCAAACCCATCCGTCTGATCATTCCTTACCCGCCGGGCGGCGCGACCGACGTGATCGGGCGCATCGTGGGCCAGCGCCTGAGCGAAGCGATCGGCGGTCAGGTCGTCATCGAGAACCGGGGCGGGGCGGGCGGCAACATCGGCGCCGCCGAGGTAGCGCGCGCGCAGCCGGACGGCTATACGCTCCTGATGGGCGCCTTGACCTCGCACTCGGTCATGGCGACCCTGGAGAAAGACAGCATTGCGTACGACCTGCGCAAGGATTTGGTGCCCGCGGGGGTGGTCGGCTTCGTGCCGCTGGTGGCCGTGGTCAATCCCAAGCTGCCCATCAAGTCGCTGGCCGAACTGGTGACCTACGCCAAGGCCAATCCGGGCAAGCTCAACTTTGCCTCTTCGGGCGCCGGCGCGCCGCAGCGCATGGCCATGGAGCTGTTCAAGCAGATCGCGGGCGTCAACATTGTGCATGTGGCCTATCGCGGCAGCGGGCCGGCCATGACCGATCTGGTCGGCGGGCAGGTCGAGACGATGACCGAGACGGTGCCCGCCGCGATCTCCTTCATCAAGTCGGGCCAGCTGCGTCCGTTGGCGGTGCTTACGCCGCAGCGCATCTCGATGTTGCCGGACATTCCCACCGCCGAAGAGCAAGGCTTCAGCGGCTTTAACGTCAGCTCGCTCTTCGGGGTGATGGCGCCTGCCGGCACGCCAGCGCCCATCGTGGCCAAGATCAACAAGGCGCTGACCACCGCGCTGGCAAAGGACGACGCCAAGGCCCAGATGCTGCAGCAAGGTGTTTACGCGGACCCGCTAGATGTGGACGCTTCCAAGGCGCGCCTGAACGCCGAAATCGAGCAATGGGCAAAGGTCATCCGCGAAGGGGGAATCACTGCCAAGTGACGGTTCAGGCGTAACACGCGCGGCCGAGGGGGTGACGCCTCGGCCGCGTGATGCGCCCCTAGACCGCCCAGCAGGCGCAGCCCAAAGCGCCCCAGAACCCTTTCAGGTCGGATACCGGCAGTTTGCTGGCCCAGGCGCCAGCGTGCTGGTGGCCGTGGACATTGCAGTCATTGGCGCAGGCGCAGGCGGCCGCGGCCTCGCGCAGGGTGGCCTGCAGCGGCTTGCCTTCGTTGTCGCCCCAGGCGCCGTAGCCGCCGAACAGGCGCGTGGGCGACCAGTCGGGCATGGCGGGCGGCGGCGCGGCCTCGTCGTGCGCCGCGAATTCACCCGCGCCCCAGACCACTTTGCCGCCCACGACGGTGAGCAGGCTGCTGGTGTCCGCAATATCGGACTCGGGGCACGAGAAGAAGTCGCGATCCGGCACGACGAGATCGGCCAGTTGGCCGACGGCGATGCGGCCCTTTTTGCCTTGCTCGTTGGAAAACCAGGTGACGTTCTCGGTCCACATGCGCAGGGCAGCATCGCGGTCCAGGCAGTTGCGTTGCGGCGTCAGGCGCAGGCCGCCCACCGTCTTGCCGGTGATGAGCCACGACAGCGACACCCACGGGTTGTAGGAAGCCACGCGGGTGGCGTCGGTGCCGGCAGACACGTTGACGCCTTTTTCGAGCATGCGCTTGACGGGGGGCGTCGCTTCGGCGGCGCCCGGGCCGTAGCGTTCGACGAAGTATTCGCCCTGATAGGCCATGCGATGCTGCACGGCCACGCCGCCGCCCAGGGCGGCGATGCGGTCGATGGAGCGTTCGGAGATCGTCTCGGCGTGGTCGAAGAACCAGTTCAGCCCCGCCAGCGGGACGTCCTTGTTCACGCGTTCGAATACATCCAGCGAGCGCGAGATGGTCTCGTCGTAGGTGGCGTGCATGCGCCAGGGCCAGCGGTTCTGCGCCAGGGTGCGCACCACTTCCTCGAGTTCGCCTTCCATCTCGGGTCCCATTTCGGGACGCGGCTGGCGGAAGTCTTCGAAGTCGGCGGCGGAAAAGACCAGCATTTCGCCCGCGCCGTTGTGGCGGAAATAATCGGTGCCTTGCTTGTACTGCGAAGTGGCCGTCCAGTTCAGGAAGTCTTCCTTTTCCTGCTTGGGCTTTTGCGTGAACAGGTTGTAGGCCAGGCGGATCGTCAGTTGGCCGGCGTCGGCCAGTTGCTGGATGACCTGGTAGTCCTCGGGGTAGTTCTGGTTACCACCGCCCGCATCGATGGCGCCGGTGACGCCCAGGCGGTTCAGGTCGCGCATGAAGTGGCGCGTGGAATTGAGCTGGTATTCGAAGGGCAGCTTGGGGCCCTTGGCCAGCGTGGCGTACAGGATCGACGCGTTGGGCTTGGCAAGCAGCAGGCCGGTCGGATTGCCGGCCGAGTCACGCACGATCTCGCCGCCGGGAGGCGCGGGGGTGTTCTTGTCGTAGCCGACCGCGCGCAGGGCGGCGGCGTTGAGCAGGGCGCGGTCATACAAGTGCAGGATGAACACGGGCGTATCGGGCGCCACGGCGTTCAGTTCTTCGATGGTGGGCAGGCGCTTTTCCGCGAACTGGTGTTCGGTGAAGCCGCCGACCACGCGCACCCACTGCGGCGCGGGCGTGATGGCTACCTGGCGGCGCAGCATGGCCATGGCGTCGGCCAGGCTGGTCACGCCGTCCCAGCGCAGTTCCATGTTGTAGTTCAGGCCGCCGCGGATGATGTGCAGGTGGTTGTCGATCAGTCCGGGCAGCACGCCGCGTCCGCCCAGCGCGATGGTGCGGGTGGCCGGGCCGGCCAGCGGCAGAATGTCGCCAGCGGCGCCCACGCGCGTGAACCGGCCGTCCTTGATGGCGACGGCGTCGGCGATGGGATTGGCGGGGTCCAGGGTGGTGAACCGGCCCTGATGCAGGATGAGGTCGGGGGCGCCTTTGGGCGCGGGGTCCAGGGTATCAGCCATTGCGCTTGTCTCCACATGCATCGGCGGGTTGTTGGGCGGTGTCGGCGGATGCCTTGGGGCAGCTAGGCAGTTCGCCGAACATGTGCGGTTTTACCTGTTCATGGATGAAGGACGTGCGGGCGGGCTCGTCCGCCAGCAGGCGCTTGACCAGCGGGGGAATCTGCTCCCCCGCCAGGATGCCCAGCAGGCCAACCAGGGCGATGACGGGCGGCGCCGGCGATCGCACATTGAACAGGGCATAGATGATACCGACCAGCAGGCCGAGTCCCAACGACACAAGGTAGACCTTCATGGGTATGCTCCTGTCAGGCTTCGTGGGCGTTGAACATGGACTTGGCGTAGAGGATGCCCAGGCCGTAGGCGCCGCCGAACTTGCTGGCGATGCCGGTCGTCATGTCGTAGGTATCGATGCGCGCCCAGTCGCGCTGCATCTCAAGCAGGTACTGCAATGCCGTGATGGGCTGGCCGCCTGCCTGAACGATACGCTCAATGGCGCGGTTGTGGGCTTCGGCGGACACGTCGCCGCAGGCGTCGGCGATGACATAGACCTCGAAGCCCTGGTCCAGCGCGGACAGGGCCGGGCCGACGATGCACACGCTGGTCCACAGGCCAGCCAGCACAATGCGCTTCTTGCCGATTTCGTTAACCTGCTTGATGACGGCGGCGTCTTCCCAGGTGTTCATGGAGGTGCGGTCCATCAGCGGCCGGCCGGGGAACGGGACAGTGACTTCCTCGAACATGGGGCCGGAAAAGCGCTTTTCGGCAACGGTCGTCAGGATGGTGGACACGCCAAAGCCGGCGGCGGCTTGGGCCACCAGCGCGGCGTTGTTGCGCAGCGTGACGGCATCGATCGAATGGGTGGCAAACGCCATCTGCGACTGGAAGTCGATCATGATGAGCGTGTGGTCGTGCGGGGACAGCAGCTTGGCGCCGGGCGTGGGGGTCGCATTGATGGGCATGGATGACTCCTTCGGTTGCCATAATGGAGGACCCGCGCAATGTGCCAGCCGGCCGGCCTGCCGTATTGAACGATAGTCCGCCGGTTTGTAGATTGTGATTGCGGCGGCGTTGCCGTCCTGACGCAGGAGAACCCCATGGGCCTGGCTTTCCAGAACGAACTGCACGACGATTTCGGCACGCGGCCGGTCGCTTACATGTCCTACGGCGGGGCGGATCTGGGAGAAATCCTGGCGGTGGGCCGCGCGGTGGGTAGCGGAGACGACACGGCGTTCTTCGAGGCCTGGATGGCGGCGGGCGACCGTCTGGCCGCCGAGGCGCAAGACGCTGAACGCCGCAACCTGCCTGCCAGCGCGCGTGAACTGCATCTGCGCGCCAGCGCCTTCTATTCGACGGCTTACCGGCCCTTGTACGGCGCGCCCACGGACGCGCGGCTGCTTGCGGCCTTTCGCAAGCAGATGGCGGCTTTCGACCGGGGACTGGCGCTGTTCGCGCATTCGGTCAGGCCGATGCGCATTGCGCTGGACGGCGCGTACATGCCTGCCTATCTGGTGCCGGCTGCGGGTCAGGAGGCCGACATCAGGCCGCTCGTCATCTTCACCAACGGTTATGACGCCACGGTGACCGACATGTACTTCGCGAGCGCCGTCGCGGCCGCGAGCCGGGGCTACCACGCGCTGGTGTTCGACGGCCCCGGGCAGGGCGGCATGCTTTACGAACAGGGCGTGCCCATGCGTCCCGATTGGGAGACGGTGGTGAGCGCGGTGGTGGACTGCGCCGTCGCGCTGCCCATCGTCGACGCAAGCCGCATTGCCCTCAGCGGCTGGAGCCTGGGCGGGCATCTGGCGCCACGCGCGGCGTCGGGCGAACCGCGGCTTGCGGCCTGCATTGCGGACCCCGGGCAATGGAGCGTCGCGGGCCTTTTCCGGCCGCTGGCGGTCAAGCTCGGCGCCAGCCCGGAAAGCGCGGCGAACATGGGTGAACTGGAAGCGCCCGTGATGGACCGCCTGTGGCAGTTCGTCTTGTCCAGTCCGGCGCTCACGTGGAAGGTGGTGCAGCGCGGCTTCTGGGTGCACGGCGTGGACAATCTGCGCGACTACCTGCGCGCGGTGGAGCTATTCACCCTGGACGGCCGCATCCAGGGCATCACGTGTCCCACCCTTGTAACACTGGCCGAAAACGACCCGCTTGCTGCCGGCACCCTGCAGTTCTTCGATCAGTTGCGCTGCCCCAAGACCCTGCTGCGCTTCACGGCGCAGGAGGGCGCCGGCGATCATTGCGAATCGGCGAACCGGTCGCTCTTGAACCGCCGCGCGCTCGACTGGCTGGACGGCGTCTTATAGGGCGCGAAGGCGGGCTGCCTATAATTGCATCCGATCCCCGCTTTCTGACGGCAGCCCTGCCGTGCCTCATGTCGACCTTGCCCTTGCGCGTGCTGTCGGTGATTCCACCGATGACGCAGCTGAACACTCCCTATCCGTCCACCGCCTACCTGACCGGCTTCCTGCGGTCGCGCGACGTCACTGCGTTCCAGGAAGATCTGGCGCTGGCCCTGGTGCTGCGCCTGCTCTCGGCCGACGGCCTGCGGGCCGTGGCAAGCCGCATCGACGCGCTGCCCCTTGAAAAGCACACGCAGCCCATCCAGGCATTCGTCGCCATGCAGGCGCGTTATCTGGCCACCATCGGCCCGGTGATCGCCTTTCTGCAAGGCCGCGACCCCACGCTGGCGCATCGCATTGCGGGGCGCAACTACCTGCCCGAGGGGCCGCGCTTTGCGACGCTGGACGTCTACATGGACGAGGACGGCGGCGATCCGCTGGGCTGGGCGTTTGGCGCGCTGGGGTTGCAGGACCGGGCCAAGCACCTGGCCACGCTGTACCTGAATGACCTGGCCGACGTGCTGCGCGACGCGATCGATCCGCGCTTCGAGTTCGTGCGCTATGCCGAATCGCTTGCGGGCAGCCAGCCCACGTTCGACCCGCTGGCCGAGGCGCTGGACGCCCCGCTGAACCTGGTGGACGAGACGCTGCGTGAACTTACCGAGGCCGCCCTGGCGCGCCATACGCCGACGATGGTCCTGTTGTCGGTGCCGTTTCCGGGCGCGGTGTACGCCGCCTTCCGTATCGCGCAGGCCATCAAGGCGCAAGACCCCAGCATCGTCACCGTGCTGGGCGGGGGCTTTGTCAACACCGAATTGCGCGAACTGAAAGACCCGCGCGTGTTCGATTACTTCGATTTCGTCACGCTGGACGCGGGCGAGCGGCCGCTGCTGGCGCTGCTGGAACACGTGCAGGGCAAGCGGTCGCGTCAGCGCCTGGTGCGCACCTTCGTGCGCGATGCCGACAGCGGCGCAGTGCGCTACATCAACCTGGTCGAGCCCGACGTTGCATTTGCCGAAGTGGGCACGCCCACGTGGGACGGCCTGCCGCTGGACCGCTATCTGTCGCTGCTGGACATGCTGAACCCGATGCACCGGCTCTGGAGCGACGGCCGCTGGAACAAGCTGACCGTCGCGCACGGCTGCTACTGGAAAAAGTGCAGCTTCTGCGACGTGGGGCTGGACTATATCGGCCGCTATGAGGGCGCGTCGGCCTCCGTGCTGGCCGATCGCATCGAAACCATCGTGGCCGAGACCGGGCAGACGGGTTTTCATTTCGTCGACGAAGCCGCGCCGCCCAAGGCGCTCAAGGCCCTGGCGGCCGAGCTGATCGAGCGCAACACCGGGATTTCCTGGTGGGGCAACATCCGCTTCGAAAAGACCTTCAGCCCGGAACTGTGCGAACTGCTGGCCGACAGCGGCTGCATTGCGGTTTCCGGCGGCCTGGAGGTCGCCTCGGACCGGTTGCTGAATCTGATGAAAAAGGGCGTGTCGATCGATCAGGTGGCGCGCGTGACGCGTGCGTTCAGCGATGCCGGGGTGCTGGTGCATGCCTACCTGATGTACGGTTTTCCGACGCAGACCGTGCAGGACACCGTCGATGCGCTGGAGTACGTGCGCCAGCTATTCGAAAACGACTGCATCCAGAGCGGGTTCTTTCACCGCTTCGCCTGTACGGTGCATTCGCCGGTGGGTCAGAATCCGGACGAATACGGCATCAAGCTCAAACCCTTGCCCGAGGTCACGTTTGCCAAGAACGATGTGGGCTTTCATGACCCCACGGGCGTGGATCACGACGCGCTGGGCAAAGGCCTGAAGAAGGCCATCTACAACTTCATGCACGGCATCGGGCTGGAAGAGGACGTGCGCAGCTGGTTCCCGTTCAAGGTGCCGCGCACGACGGTGGCGCGCAACCGCATTGCGCGCGCGTTGAACCAGCGCGGCTGATGCAGCCGCCGGTCAGGCCGCCGGCGGGACCTCCTGCACTGTGGAAAGCACGGGCTCGGCTGCCTCGGCGCCGGGCACCGCGTGGGTCAGGTCCTCGGTCATCTCGTGGTCCAGCGCGCCCTGGAACAGGTCTTCGGTCACGCGCAGTTCCACTCCCACTGGCGACATCTGCGCGGCCGCTGCAAAGGGCGCCACCGGCGCCGGCGCCGGGCGCTCGTTGCGGCGCCAGACGAAAAAGGTGACCAGCCCAAGGTTGAGCAGCGCAAAGCACCAGAACAGACCCGCTTCGCCGAACTTCGTCATCACGGGCGAGATGGCCAGGGGGCTGAGCGCCGAGCCCAGCGAATTAATGAGCAGCAAGCCCTGGATCATGCGCACCAGCGCGTCGGCGGGCGCGCGATCCGCCGCATGGCTGACGGCCACCGGATAAATGGCAAAGACGCCGCCGCCCAGCAGGAACAACAGCGGCATCAGCAGCGGCGAGGCGGGCGGCAGCACCAGGATCAGCAGGCTGAGAACGGCGCAGAACACGGCCAACGCGATCAGCACCACCTGACGGTCGCGCCGGTCCGACCAGCGCCCCACCGGATACTGCAGGACCATGGCGCCCAGGATCACGGCGCCCATCATCTTGCCGACCTCGGCAACGTCCAGCCCAATGCGCTGCAGATACAGCGGCAGCAGCGTGTAGACGGCGGCAATCGCGACGCCTGACCCGAAGCAGCCCATCACGCCCGTGGGCGTCATGCGCGCCAGATGCTGCGGCAGCAACGGCTCGACGCGTTCCACCAGCGGCGAGACGCGCGGAATGATGACCATGGGCATCACGGACAGCGACGCCAGCAGGCCGGCCACCATGAACGGCGCCATTGGCCCCAGCTGAGTGATGGCGCCCAGTTCCAGCTGGCCCAGCATGCCCGAGCCATACAGCGCAATCATGTACAGCGCCAGCAGCCGCCCGCGCACCTTGGCATCGCCCGCCAGCAGCAGCCAGCTTTCCACGACCAGGAATACGCCCACGCTCGCCCAGCCGTTGATCAGGCGCAGCACGAACCAGGCTTCGCGGTTGAAGATCAGTCCCTGCAGCAGCACCGTCACGGCGATGAGCGAGGCAAAGCTGCTGTAGGCGCGGATATGGCCGATGCGCAGGATCAGGCGGTCATTGAAGATCGCGCCCAGCGTCAGGCCGATAAAGTATGACGACGAAATGATGCCGATGACGGTGGCCGATTCGCCGGCCGCGTCCAACTGCAAGGTCGTCAGGGAAGAGATGAAGGCGTTGCCGATGCAGACAACGAACAAGCCAAGAAGGGGCCCGAGCACCAGGCCCAACAACTGCCGAGACATGAAATCCTCGATTTCCAGAACAGCACAAAGCATCCGGTGCGACCGGACAAACGATCAATGGGGTGGGGGGAAGTGCGACAGGGTTCGCCTGGCTTGTCGGGGGCAATGCCATGCGCTTGGGCGCGGGCCGGGTGGCGCAGGGCGCACGCAGCGGAAATCCGGCGCGGATTGTAGCGCCGATTGCCGGGCGCCCTTACCCGCGGGCGAGGGCGCGCGGTCGCGGTGGGTGGCCTGGGCATCGACACGGCGTGCCGACATGCAATGAATCCATGCTGTCGTTGATCCAGGCCGCGTCGCGAGTATTTCGATCGATGTGACGGTATTAATAAAAATATTAAAAAATCTCGCCTTATAGCGGAATATTAATTTCGGCGCGCGTCAATCAAAAGATCGATATACAAGAAACGTTAATTCTTAGGTAACCGGATTAAATCTGAGTATTTGTGCTCAATATTTATTTCGAAGAGTTCCCTAGCATTCACCCCTATTGCAAACCGCTTGTGTCGTTCGCCTCCGATGAGAGGGGTTGTTGCGCTTCTCGTCCCGGCGTGCGAGGCGATGTCGATGCGGTTTTATCAGCCAATCTGTGCATGGAGGGCAAATGCGTTCACGGTACGAGTTTGTGGGAAACGGTGTGCATTCGGTTTCAGCCGAAACCGGCCACGTCAAAACAACGACATCCCTATTCACCGGTTTCGGAAACGCTGGCCCAAGTGGGTTCAAACGCCGCCGCGCAACGTGTTTCATCGCGGGCATGGCGTTGCTGGCGCCGGTCTCCGCGCTGGCGGACATCATCGGTGAAAGCGGTGTGGCCGGCCTGGGTGGCGCGACCGGCATGCGGGGCGGCGATGGCGGCGCGGGGCACACGGCAGTCGTGATCACGGACACCACGCCCTTCGTCAACGCGGAACGCCTGATCGGCGGCGCTGGCGGCGGGGGAGGAGGCGGCGGTGGAGGCGGGGGCCTGGTGAGCGGCAGCGGCGGAGACGGGGGCAATGGCGGCCAGGGCGGGCACGGCGTCGAGCTGGCCGCGGACGGCGCGGTGTTGACCAACCGCGACCTGCTGCAAGGGGGGGCCGGTGGCGGCGGCGGCGGCGGCGGCGGCAGCTCGTTCAACCTGGGGTCGGCCGCAGGAGGGCGAGGCGGCGATGGCGTGGGCGGCGCGGGCGGCGGTGGCGGCGGTGGCGGCGATATTCCCTTGAGTGGCGTGCCCATGCTGCCAGGCGACGGCGGCAACGGCGGTCAGCCAGGGCTGGATGGGACCGCGGGCAACCATCAATATGGCGGTGGCGGCGGCGGGGCGGGAGGCAGCATCAATCCCTTTGGTTGCGGAAGCGGCGCTGGCGCCGGTAGTGGTTGCGGGGGGGCGGCCGGGCACGGCGGCGGTACAGTCTTGGGCGCGGCCGGCGGGCAGCCCGGCGCGTCCACCAACCTGAATGGCACGGACGGCGGGTCCGCGACGGGGAACGAGACCGGCGCCGGAGGCGGCGGGGGGGGCGCACCCGGCGGCTTGGGAGGCAGAGGCGGCGGCGCCGTGGGCGGACCCAATGGGTCTGGCGCTGGCGGTACGTCGTTGGGCGGCTATGGCATACACGTCGTGGGCGCCGACACCGTGATCACGAACTCCGGCCGCATTGTCCCAGGCACGGGGTCGGCGCAATCGGTGGCGATCCTGTACGCCGACACGGCCCACAATTCGGTGCTGCGGTTGCAGGCCGGCAGCGAAATCCGGGGCATGGTGGATGCCACCCGATCCACCAACAACACGCTCGTGCTCGACGGCGCGGCGAGCGTCGACCCGATGACCGGCTCTTCAGTGGCCTTCGACGTGTGGAAGTTGGGCGGCGCAGCGTACGTTGCCAGCGAGGACGTCTACCAGGGCTTCTCTGCTTTCGAGAAAACCTCCGAAGGGACATGGCAATTGATCAATCTGCCCTCGCAGGCACGCACGCCATGGCGCATCAGGGGCGGCACGTTGGCCATCGCCGACGACCACAGTCTTGGCATCGTGGACGTTGCCGTGACGCTGGACGGCGGAACGCTGCAGGTCCAGGACGATGCCGCCCTCCATCGTGACGTGGTCGTCAACAGCACCGGCGCGATCGACATCGAAGACGGACGGCAATCGCTGGTGTATGGGGTGCTGGGCGGAGACGGCAGTCACTTTGCCAAGACGGGCGGCGGAACCCTGGTCATCTTCTCAAACGGCAACTTCAACGGCGTGACGCAGATTGACGGCGGCACGCTGCAACTCGGCGTTGGCGCCGTAGGCGGCGCCATCGGAAGCGGCGCGTTCATCAACCACGGCACGCTGGTGTTCAACCGCGCGAATCACGTCGTGATCGGCGGTGCGATCGCCGGCACCGGAGACGTGGTGCAAGCGGGCTCGGGCTCGACGACGCTGACCGGCTCGTTGACTTACACCGGCAAGACATACCTGACCGGAGGAGAGCTGGCCATTCACGGCACGACGCTGGGCTCGATTTCAAGCGCGGCGGGCGTCATCGGGCAGGGTCCGCAAGAAACGCTGACCTTGCGCAATGCGGAATTGAACGGCTGGATGCATGCGCCGGGCACGTTGAACGTGGATGCCTCCAGCCGCTGGAACATGATGACCGGCCCGGGCAATCCCGCGTACGCGACCACCAGTCACGGGACTGAAATCAGCTTCGCTGGCGACATCAACCTTGCCGGCCGCATCAACTTCATGCCGCCCGGCACGGCCAATGGCCCATCCGGCGCCAGCGTGCTGGTCGCCAACAACCTGAACGGCCAGGGCGGTATCGTCCAGCTGCATGTGCAGTCGACGCAAAACGGTATCACGGACCTCATTCGGCTGGGCGGCGGCGCCGTCGGAACGACGCATCTGGTTCTGCAAATGGATGGGGCCTCCACAGGGGACGCGCTTACGGGAGACGGCGTGATGGTGGTCAAGGCAAATGGCCCGACCGACAACGCGTTCGTGCAACGGGAGGAAACGCCGGGCGGTAACCGCAAAGGGCCTTTTCTCTACCGGTTGCAACACGGTTCAAGCGTGGTCAATGGCGTACAGGCCTCCCCGCATAATTGGTATGTGCGTAGCGAAGCGCGGCCCGAAGTTTCGCTGTATTCCCAACTGGGCAATCAGGCCGTGCGCCACGGGGAACTGACCGTCGGCACGCTGAACGAACGGATGGGATCCACGGAAAGTCTGGCCCGCAAGGTTTACCCCTTCGTGTGGGGTCGCGCCCTGGCCGACACTGGACGCAATCGCGGCAATAGCACCGGACTGGCCGCGCAGGACATCGCGACGCGGTCCAGTCTGGCGGGCGTCCAGCTTGGAACCGACGTGTATGTGGATTTCCGAGGCTTGTCGCGGCGCAGTGCGGGGGTGTTTGCGTCCGCCAGCACCATGAAGACCGACGTGGACCATTATCAGGACCTCAGCAGGAAAACCGTCAACGCGGGGCGTAGCGATCAGTCGGCATACAGCCTGGGCGGCTACTACACGCTGCTGGACGGAAAGGGCGGTTATCTGGATCTGGTCACGCAGGTCAGCCGCTACGACGTCAAGGCAAACTCGGCGGCCGGCGCAGGCCCGTTGACCACCACGGGGTGGGGCGGCCTGATCTCGGCGGAGGCTGGAAAATCGTTCGCCGTCGGCGACGAAGCCAGCAACCTCCGGCTGGAGCCCCAGGCGCAGGTGATCTATCAGCGGATCAAGTTCTCGGACAGCCAGGACGTGGCAAGCGCGGTGGCGTTTCCCGCCGTGAACAGCGTGACGGGCCGGCTGGGCATGCGCCTGTCCAAGACATGGGACGGCGATTCCGCCAAGGCCAGTACGGCGTGGGCGACGGTCAACCTGCTGAGCACGGCCGGCCACGCGTCAAGCCGCTATGCCACCGCCACGCAGGGTGACATCACCTTCATGAACAAACTTGGCGGGCCGCGGGTGGGTCTGGCGCTGGGATACGACAGCCTCGTGGGCGGCAACACCTTCCTGAATGTGCAAGCCGGCACCGAGCAAGGCATCGGCAGCCGCAAGTCCGGCAACTACAACCTGAACGCCGGGATCAAGATCATTTTCTAGCGATTGCGGATCATCCCGCCCGGCGCTCGGTTCACGAAGTAATCCTTGGCCTTGGACTCGGCCCCGCCGGCCCATTTGCGCAGGGCGGAGATGAATGCCGGACATACATTGCCGTCGACGCCGGTGTCGATAATGACGCTGTCCGTCATGCGCATCATCACCTTCCACTCGCAAATGCGCGTGCGGTTGGCGTAATCGCCCGTGGTGTTTGTATGCAACACCGGCGTAGGCGGCGCATCCAGGTGCGAGCAGGTCTCTTAATAAAAATATTAGAAAGGACCTGCGTTATTGCCGAATATTAATTTCGGTTCTCGTCAAGAAAAAACCGGTTTACAAGAAATTTGAATTTCTGGTTATCAGACTAAATCCGAGTATTTGTGCTCAATATTTATTTGGAAGAGTTTTCTAGCATTCACCCTGATGCGAAGGTCATGCCTCGCTCGCGTTTGATGAGAGCGGCTATTCCGGTGCCCATCCTGGCGCGCGAGGCGATGTCGATGCGGTTTTATCAGCCAATCTGTGCATGGGGGGCAAATGCGTTCACGGTACGAGTTTGTGGGAAACGGTGTGCATTCGGTTTCAGCCGGAACCGGCCACGTCAAAACAACGACATCCCTATTCACCAGTCTCGGAAACGCTGGCCCAAGTGGGTTCAAACGCCGCCGCGCAACGTGCTTTATCGCGGGCGTGGCGTTGCTGGCGCCGGTCTCTGCGCTGGCGGACATCATCGGTGAAAGCGGTGTGGCCGGCCTGGGCGGCGCGACTGGCATGCGGGGCGGCGACGGCGGCGCGGGGCACACAGCAGTCGTGATCACGGACACCACGCCTTTCGTCAACGTGGAACGCCTGATCGGCGGCGCCGGTGGCGGCGGGGGTGGCGGCGGCGGGGGCGGGGGCCAGGTAAGCGGCAGCGGCGGCGCCGGGGGCAATGGCGGCCAGGGCGGGCACGGCGTCGAGCTGGCCGCGGACGGCGCCGTGCTGACCAACCGCGACCTGCTGCAAGGGGGGGCCGGTGGCGGCGGCGGCGGCGGCGGCGGCAGCTCGTACAACCGGGGGTCGGCCGCAGGAGGGCGAGGCGGCGATGGCGTGGGCGGCGCGGGCGGCGGCGGCGGCGGCGGCGGCGACATTCCCTTGGAGGGAGTGCCTATGCTGCCAGGCGACGGTGGCAACGGCGGTCAGCCAGGGTTGGATGGGATCGCGGGCAACTATCGGTATGGCGGGGGTGGCGGTGGGGCGGGAGGCAGCATCAATCCCTTTGGTTGCGGAAGCGGCGTCGGCGCCGATAGTGGTTGCGGGGGGGCGGCCGGGGACGGCGGCGGTACAGACTTGGGCGGGGCCGGCGGGCAGCCCGGCGCGTCCACCAACCTGAATGGCACGGACGGCGAGCACGTGGTGTCGAACCAGACCGGCGCCGGAGGCGGCGGGGGGGGCGCACCCGGCGGCTTGGGCGGTAGAGGCGGCGGCGCTGTGGGCGGACCTAATGGGTCAACCGCTGGCGGCACGTCCTTGGGCGGCTATGGCATACACGTCCTGGGCGCCAACACCGTGATCACGAACGCCGGCCGCATTGTCCCGGGCACGGGGTCGGCGCAATCGGTGGCGATCCTGTACGCCGACACGGCCCACAATTCGGTGCTGCGGTTGCAGGCCGGCAGCGAAATCCAAGGCACTGTGGACGCCACACGATCCACCAACAACACGCTCGTGCTCGATGGCGAGGCGGGCGTTGACCCGATCACGGGCGCGTCAATGGCCTTCGACGTCTCGAAGCTGGGCGCGGCGGGGGGCGTTGGCGCCACCAACGACGTCTACCAGGGCTTCTCTGCGTTCGAGAAAACTTCCGAAGGCACCTGGCAGTTGGCCAATGCGCCCACGCAGGCACGCACGCCGTGGCGCATCAAGGGCGGCACCTTGGCCATCGCCAGCGGCGACAGTCTTGGCAGCACGCTCGATGCCGTGACGCTGGACGGCGGAACGCTGCAGCTTCAGGACGATGCGGCCCTCCACCATGATGTGGTCGTCAACAGCACCGGCGCGATCGACATCGAAGACGGACAGCAATCGGTGCTGCATGGGGTGCTGGGCGGAGACGGCAGCCACTTTGCCAAGACGGGCGAGGGAACCCTGGCCATCGCAGCAGACGGCAACTTCCACGGCGTGACGCAGATTGACGGCGGCACGCTGCAACTCGGCGCGGGCGGCACAAGCGGCGCCATCGGAAACGGCGCCTTCATCAACCACGGCAGGCTGGTGTTCAACCGCGCGGATGACGTGGTGATCGGCAACGCGATTGCAGGCACGGGGGACGTGGTGAAAGCGGGCCCGGGCCTGACGACGCTGACGGGCCCGCTGACTTACACCGGCTTGACACACCTGTACCAGGGCGAACTGGCCATTGACGGTACGACGCTGGGCTCGATGTCTAGCGTGGCGGGCGTCATGGCAAAGCTCCCGCCGCAACACACGCTGACCTTGCGCAATGCAGAGTTGAACGGCTGGATGTATTTGCCGGACACGTTGAATGTGGATGCCTCCAGCCGCTGGAACATGTTCACGGACCCGGACAATCCCGCATTCAATCCCGCATACGCGACCACCGGTCACGGGACCGCAATCAGCTTCGCTGGCGAGATCAACCTTGCCGGCCGCATCAACTTCATGCCGCCCGGCACGGCCAATGGCCCATCTGGCGGCACCGTGCTGGTCGCCAACAATCTGAACGGCCAGGGCGGTATCGTCCAGCTGCATGTGCAGTCGACGGAAACCGGGTTCACGGATCTCATTCGGCTCGGCGGCGGCGCCGTCGGAACGACGCATCTGGTTCTGCAAATGGGTGAATCCTCCGTTGGGGACGCGCTTACGGGCGACGGCGTGATGGTGGTCCAGGCAAATGGCCCGACCGACAACGCGTTCGTGCAACGGGAGGAAACGCCGGGCGCTAACCGCAGAGGGGCTTTTCTTTATCGGTTGCAACACGGATCAAGTGTCGTCAATGGCGTGCAGGCGTCTCCGCATAATTGGTATGTGCGCACCGAAGCGCGGCCCGAGGTTTCGCTGTATTCCCAACTGGGCAATCAGGCCGCGCGCCATGGCGAACTGACCGTCGGCACGCTGAACGAACGGATGGGATCCACCGAGAGCCTGGCCCGCAAGGTTTACCCCTTTGTGTGGGCGCGCGCCCTGGCCGACACTGGGCGCAATCGCGGCAATAGCACCGGACTGGCCGCGCAGGACATCGCGACGCGCTCCAGCCTGGCGGGCGTCCAGCTTGGAACCGACGTGTATGTGAATTTCCAAGGCTTGTCGCGCCGCAGTGCGGGGGTGTTTGCGTCTGCCAGCACCATGAAGACCGACGTGGACCATTATCTGAACGTCAGCAATGAAACCGTCGATGCGGGGCGTAGCAATCAGTCGGCATACAGCCTGGGTGGCTACTACACGCTGCTGGACGGAAAGGGCGGTTATCTGGATCTGGTCACGCAGGTCAGCCGCTACGACGTCAAGGCGAACTCGGCGGCCGGCGCAGGCCAGTTGAACACCACGGGTTGGGGCGGCTTGATCTCGGCGGAGGCTGGAAAATCGTTCGCCGTTGGCGACGAAGCCAGCAACCCCCGGCTGGAGCCCCAGGCGCAGGTGATCTATCAACGGATCAGGTTCTCGGACAGCCAGGACGTGGCAAGCGCGGTGGCGTTTCCCGGTGTGAACAGCTTGACCGGCCGGCTGGGCATGCGTCTGTCCAAGACATGGGACGACGATCCCGCCAAGGTCAGTACGGCGTGGGCGACGGTCAATCTGCTGACCACCGCCGGCCACTCGTCAAGCCGCTATGCCACGGCCACGCAGGGAGACATCACCTTCAAGAACAAACTTGGCGGGCCGCGGGTGGGTCTGACGCTGGGGTACGACAGCCTTGTGGGCGGCAACACCTTCCTGAATGTGCAAGCCGGTACCGAGCAAGGCGTCGGCAGCCGCAAGTCAAGCAGCTACAACCTGAACGCCGGGATCAAGATCATTTTCTAGCGATTGCGGATCATCCCGCCGGGCGCTCAGTTCACCACGTAGTTCTTGGCCTCGGCCTCGCCGGCCCATTTGCGCAGGGCCGAAATGAACTCCGGGCACACATTGCCGTCCACGCTGGTGTCGACGATGACGCTGTCTTTCATGCGCATCAGCACCTTGCATTCGTAGATGCGCGTGCGGTTGGCATAGTGGCCCGTGGTGTTGGTCTGAAATACCGGCGTGGGCGCCGCATTTCTGTTGCCGGGGATCATGCCCACGACCTGTTGGCTGCTGCTGTCCACGACCCATTCCGTGTACGGAGCGGACTGGAAGTCGGACCATTCCAGCTCCATGGTGTTGCCGACCGCACGAACCTTGGAAGGCTCGCCCAGCGCCGCGATCGCGTCATCGATGGAGCGGCCTTCCATGTTCTTGGCCACGTTGACGCTGGGCGAGAACGAAAGCCCGGACTTGAACACCTGGCTGAGCGAGGGCAGGGTGGAACTTCCGCCCGTCGGCATCGGTGCGCAGCCGGCCAGACCCAGCACGGCAACGAGGCCCGCAACCAGGAGAATCGATCCGCGGTTTCGGTTGGAATGCTGAGGCGACTTCATGTGTGTTGTCCAGGTTCCCGAGCCGACCTGCCTCTATAGGCCGAAGGACGGACCGCTTGTCTCTATTCGTGACGGAGGGCGGGTAAAGCGACTCCGGTTGCGCAGGGCGACGGAGTAAACGCAACGCTGCGCCGCGTCGTGAAGTGCGACATTTTTACCGAAAAACGGGGCCGGAGTTCGTCAGGCGATGTGTTAATTTTGTTACCTAATATGCCGCAACGTCCATGCATACAGGGACGGAACCGGGGCCGGCTGCGCTAAGATCGTCCCCGCCCAATCCACTGGACTTTGTGACGATCATGCCCGCTCGCTTTCAATTCCTGATCCGTGCCGCATTTGCCGCCCTGGCCTTGGTGGCAGGCATGGCCTCGCCCAACGCGCATGCCGAGAAGCTGTACGGCGGCATTGCCACCGACGGCAAGCATTCGCGGATTTACTGGGTGTTGCCCGAAACCGGCGGCAAGTCGGCAGAAGCGGCCGCGCTTGCCGAATGCCGCAAGGCGGGCGGCAAGGAGTGCAAGGTGCTGAGCTGGTTTTCGGACAGTTGCATGGTGTACGCCCGCAATTCCGTCCAGGATCTTTTTCCCGGCAACAGCGTGTCGCCGGAGATGGCGGCCAAGAAGGCGATCCGCCGCTGCACGGCCGGCAGTCCCGACGGGAAGTGCCGGTTGACCACCATGCCGCTGTGCGTGGGCCCGGGCTACAGCGCCGCCGACATGCGGGCGCCCCTGCGGGCCTCGAAGGCGGAGCTGGAAAGTCTGTCCGCGAAGTTGAACCAACGAGAATACTGGGGCGCCATCGCCGAAAACGACACCGGCGGACTGGTGTACTCGGATGGCTATCCCAACGAAAAGGACGCCCTGTCCAAACTGCTGGACTGGGAAGACTGCAAGGACTGCCGCAAGGTGCTGACGTACACGGACAGCTGCGTGGGGATGGCGTGGGCCAAGGGGGCCAAGGGCCGCGGGACCAGCTTCACTGCGCTCAACCCTGATCCGAAGACCGCCCGCGACGAGTCGCGCGCGACGTGCACGGCCAAGACCGGCAGCCCGGCCTGCGTGGCAATGGTGCGATGCTCGGGCCGCGCCTATATCGACGGCTACGCCGGCGAGGACGAGAAGCCGAACTAGGCTCGGTGGCAAAGGCCATTCCCGGCCGGGCAGCCCGAAGCTACAGGCGAAAAAAAGGAAGGCGTCGCCTTCCTTTTTTGTTTTCACCGGACGATCAGCCCTTGATGAACGCCAGGAGGTCGGCGTTGATCACGTCCGCATGGGTCGTCAGCATGCCGTGCGGGTAGCCGGGATACACCTTCAGCGTGCCGTTCTTGAGCAGCTTGACCGCCAGGCGCGACGCGTCGTCGATGGGCACGATCTGGTCGTCATCGCCATGCAGCACCAGCGTGGGCACCGTGATGGCCTTCAGGTCCTCGGTCTGATCGGTTTCGGAGAAGGCCTTGATGCCTTCGTAATGCGCCTTTGCGCCGCCAATCATGCCCTGGCGCCACCAGTTGTTGATCACGCCCTGCGAGACCTTGGCGCCTTCCCGGTTGAAGCCGTAGAACGGGCCGGCGGCCACGTCCAGGAAGAACTGGGCGCGGTTGTCGGCCAGTGCCTTGCGAAAGCCGTCGAACACTTCGATGGGCGTGCCGCCGGGATTGGACTCGGTCTTGACCATGAGCGGGGGTACAGCGCTGACCAGTACGGCCTTGGCGACGCGGCCCTGCGGCTCGCCGTGGCGGGCCACGTAGCGGGCGACTTCGCCGCCGCCCGTGGAATGGCCGATGTGCACGGCGTTGCGCAGATCCAGGTGCTGGGCGACTGCGGCGGCGTCGGCCGCGTAGTGGTCCATGTCGTGGCCTTCGCTGACCTGGGCGGAGCGGCCATGGCCGCGACGGTCGTGCGCAATGACGCGAAAGCCCTGGGCGAGGAAGAACAGCATCTGGGCGTCCCAATCATCGCCGGACAGCGGCCAGCCATGGTGGAACATGATGGGCTGGGCCGTCTTGGGGCCCCAATCCTTGAAGAAGATTTCAACGCCGTCGGGGGTGGTGATCGTGCTCATGTCGGGTTCTCCGGGGTTAGTTGGACCGCAGGGATAGACTAGGGCCTTATGCGCTGCCGGGAAATCCTACGCTGGGCTTGGCGCGTCATACGAAGGTATAAGCGGGGTTTGGCGCCGGATGTGTCCAAACCGCCACCACCGCCTATCGGGCTGGTTGGCAGCCTTGCAATGCGTGCGCGACGCACCGCGCCATCGCTTCGCCATCAACGGGCTTGTCCAGGTAGGCACACGCGCCCAGCGCGAGCAGCCGCTGCTTGGCCGCCTCGGTGGGAAAGGCGGTCATGAAGATCAACGGGAACCGGCGCCCGGCCGCGATGAGCTCGGCCTGGAGCTGATCGCCCGTCATGGGCGACATCTGGACATCGGTGATCATGCAATCCGGCTCTTGGGCATGCGCGTCGTTCAGGAATTCGGGGCCCGACCCGTAGGCCCGAACCTCGTAACCGAGCGAGCGCAGCAGGCTGGAGAGCGCGATCCTGACCCCATCGTCGTCGTCGACAACCGCGATAGTGGGAATGTGGTTCATATCAGAAAATCCTTCGGGCCGGTCGGGTCACGATACGCATCCGATGTCCGGCATGTTCCGTTATGAACCTTTGCGCCTGCCGCGGAAATCATACAGAGGTTTGTCCCAAGCGCGGGTCAGGGCGCGGAAATGCCCAGCGCCTCGGCGTGGCGGACCAGGTCGGCCAGCGACCGGACCCCCATTTTGCGCATGACGTGGCCACGGTGAATCTTGACCGTGATCTCACTCAGGCCGATCAGGCCCGCCACCTGTTTGTTCATCAGCCCGGACACCACATGCGCCATCACCTCGCGTTCGCGCGGGGTCAGCGTCTCGTAGCGGGCGCGCAGGCCGTCCATGGCCGCATCGCGCGAACGGCGCTGCGTGTCGCGTTCGATGGCGGCGGAGACGGCGTCCAGCATGTCCTGTTCGCGAAAGGGTTTGGACAGAAAGTCCACCGCGCCCGCTTTCATGGCGCGCACGGTCATGGGGATGTCGCCGTGCCCGGTGATGAACACGATGGGCAGATCGATGCCTTGGCGCACCAGCTGATCCTGGAAATCCAGGCCGCTGATGCCCGGCAGGCGCACGTCCAGGACGATGCAGCCGGGCGCGTCGGGAATCTGAGTCTGCAGCAGTTCGGCGGGCGAGGCGCACAGGGTGGTGCGCAGGCCGATCGAGCGGAACAGGCTGTCGAGCGAAGCGCGGACGCTGGCCTCGTCGTCGACGACGATGACTTGCGACTGCGGGGCGGCGCTTGCGGCGCCGCTGGCGGTGCGGGTGTTCATGCGGAAGATTCCCCCTGGGTGGCGGCGAGTGTCAGCGTGAATGCGGCGCCCGCGCCGGGCGTGTTGTCGACGGTAAGGCTGCCGCCATGGGCCTGCGCCGTGGTTCGGCAGATCGGCAGGCCCATGCCCATGCCTTGCGGTTTGGTGGTGAAAAATGGATCGAACAGGCGTTCCACGTCGCCAGGCGCGATGCCGGGGCCGGTGTCGCGCACCGTGACCGCGACGCCCCCGTCCTCGTGGCGGCGCGCGCCGACGGATAGCTGGCGGGCCTGAAACTGGCCGGCCATGGCCTGGCTGGCGTTGACCATCAGATTGACCATCACCTGCTGCAGCTGGATCCGGTCGCCCAGGACGGGCGGCAGGCCCGGTTCGATGTCGACGTTCAGCGCCACGCGCTCGCGGCTGAGCTCGTGCGCGACCAGGCGCGTGGCTTCCTCGATGACGGCGCCGATGTCCAGCGCGGCCTGCTGCACCGGCGCCTTGCTGAGGAACGCGCGGATGCGCTTGACGATTTCGCTGGCGCGCCGGCCTTCGGAGATGATGCGCTCCATCGCCAGCTCGACCTCGCGCAAGTCGGGCTGCGGACGGCGTAGCCATCGCATGCCCGCGTCGCCGCTGGTGACCACCGCCATCAGCGGCTGGTTGACCTCGTGCGCGATGGACGCGGTGAGCTCGCCCAGGGTGGCGACGCGCGCGGCGTGCGCAAGTTCGGTCTGCGCCAACAGCAGCGCGTCCTGCGCCTGCCGGCGTTCCGTGATGTCCACCACGAAAACCAGCACGGCGCCGTTCACGTCGTCGGCGGGCGGAAACGTGATGGTGAACAGCACCGGCACGCGCGCGCCGTCCGCATGCACGACTTCGGTTTCGCCTTCGTGAAAGGCGTCGCCCTGGGCAAACGCCGTCAGCGACCGCGCGAACATGCGGTCGTCCTCGCAGAGAATGTCGTCGACCGAGTACGGTCCGGGCTCGCCGGCCGGGCGGCCCACCATCGCCAGGAAGGCGGGATTCATGTCATCCACCTTGGTCAGCTTGCGGACCTGGCCGATGAATTCGGGATGGCGCGCCAGATGGGTGGTGAGGGCGGGGCCGTCCATGAGGCCCAAGGCGGTCAGTTCGGCGCGCACGGCGCGCCAGTCTTCCTGGATGACGCCAATGCGGCTGGCGTCGAACATGCGGCGGTAGCGCCGTTCGCTGCTGACCAGTGCGGTGTAGGCGGCCTTGCGGTCGGTGACGTCGCGGTGCGTTTCCATGACGCCCGTGACGCGCCCATGATGATCACGCTGAAGCACCCAGCGGCTTTCCAGCACCAGCGTGGCGCCCGCCCGCGTCTTCTGTTCAAGCGTGCCGTCCCAGCTGCCGGTGGCAAGCAGTTCGGCCTCGATGGCTTCGCGCCGGTCCGGATAACGCGTCTGCAGCAGCGCATCGGCGACGCGGCCCAGGGCCATGCTGGCGGGCCAGCCGTAAGTGTCTTCGGCGGTGCGGTTCCAGAAGGTGATGACACCCTGGTGATCGCGCACGAAGATCATGTCGTGTGACAGGTTGAGCAGCCGCGCCTGCGAGGCAAGCCTGCGGGTGGCGCTTTGGTTCTGCAGCGCCAGCAGCGCGGTGATGCCGATGGCGGCCAGGCTGACCAGCGCGCGGGCAGTGGGCGAGCCCACGTGGTTCAGGCCGTGGGAATTCAGATAGGCCGCGATGGTGAGCAGGATGCCGCCCGCGCCCGCCATGATGATGTCCAGGCGCCGCGAGGTGCGCGCGGCAAGCAGCACGACCACCACATAAAGCACGGCCACGGCGCCGTCAAAGTCGGTGAACGTGTCCACCAGCGCAATGGCCAGCGCCAGCAGCAGGGCGGCGGCACGGAACAGGAACTGCATGCGGCGCATGCCCGTGGTCTGCGGCGCGCCGGGACGCACCGGTTGCGGCGGCTGGCCTGACGCGCTGCCGAGTGTCGACGTGAGCAAGATCCACCTCTGGGTAGGGGCGCGCGGGTCGGGCGGAAATCCAGGGGCGCGCAATGAGACCCGCACATTATCAGCCATGTTTGAAAGAAAACACCCGTATTTCCTGGGTAAACCTTCGTATGACTGGAGAAAACGATGAGCCGATTTTGCCGGCGCGGCGCCGTGGCTATTCTGGTTTCCATCGGGAATCGATACCCGATTCGTGAAGCCAACCCGGAGAATTCCATGAACGATCTTTCGCTTCAAACCCGCATCACCGCTCCCCTGCGCACGCCCACCGATCTGGGCGCCGAGGCCAGGGTCGACATCGCCGCCGCCCTGACGGGCCTGCTGGCAGACATGTTCGCGTTGTATCTGAAGACCAAGAACTTTCACTGGCATATGTCGGGCCCGCACTTTCGCGACTATCACCTGATGCTCGACGAGCAGGGCGACGAGATCTACGCCACGACGGACGTCATTGCCGAACGCGCACGCAAGGTGGGCGGCACCACGCTGCGTTCGATCGGCCACATCCAGCGCCTGCAGCGTCTTGCCGACAACGACGCCGATTACGTGACCCCCGGGGACATGCTGGCTGAGCTGGCCGACGACAACCGCCGACTGACGGGCTTTCTGCGCGCGACGCACGCCGTGTGCGAGGCCCACAACGACGTCGCCTCGACCAGCCTGATCGAGAACTGGATCGACGAGGCCGAACGCCGCACGTGGTTCTTGTACGAGTCGACGCGCGCCCAACGCTGATCCCCAGCCGGTCGGCTGCCGTCCAGACCCTTGCGCCGCGCGCGGCGCGTCCAGGAGACGTTTCCATGTCACACGACTACCCCGCGGCCGCCTTGCCAGCCGGCACGGCCGCCCCGTCCTTCGCCTTGCCGGCCACGCCGGACCAGACGGTTGCGCTGGAAGAACTGCGCGGCCGGCCGTTGATCCTGGCGTTCTATCCCGCGGACTGGAGCCCGGTCTGCGGCGACCAGATGGCGCTTTACAACCAGATCCTTCCCGAATTCCACAAGGCGGGCGCGCAGCTCGTCGGCATCTCGGTGGACGGCGTCTGGTGCCACGCTGCGTTCGCGGCCGATCGCAAGCTGCATTTCCCGCTGCTGGCTGATTTCGAACCGAAGGGCGAGGTTGCCCGGCGCTACGGGGTCTACCGCGAACCGGAAGGCATCGCCGAGCGCGCGCTCTTTGTGATCGATGCAGAGGGTGTCATCCGGTGGAGCTACGTGTCGCCGCTGGGCATCAACCCGGGCGCCGACGGCATCCTGGACGCGCTCGACAAACTGGCCCCCGCCTTGCAAGGAGTGCAATCATGAGCCGCTTGTTCATTCCCGTGAATGCGCAGGACCACATCCAGGGGCCGGAAGGCGCGCCCGTGACGCTGGTGGAGTATGGCGATTACGAATGCCCGTATTGCGGCGAAGCCTATCCGGTTTTAAAGGCCGTACAGCGCGCGCTGGGGGACCAGATGCGCTTCGTGTTCCGCAATTTCCCGATTTCGGAATTGCATCCGGACGCCGTCGCGGCCGCTGAGTTTGCCGAGGCGGCCGCGCAGGCGGGCAAGTTCTGGCAGGCGCACGACCTGCTGTACGAGCGCCAGCATGCCCTGACGCAAAACGACCTGTTCGCCTACGGTGCGGAAATAGGCCTGTCGGCCCAGGTGCTTTACCGCGCCTTCGGCGGCGCGTTCGATTCCAAGATCGAGGTGGACTTCAGCGGCGGCGTGCGCAGCGGCGTGAACGGCACGCCGACCCTGTTCATCAACGGCGTGCGGTATGACGGGGCAAGGGATGCCGACACGCTGGTCGCCGCACTCACTGCGGCGGCGCGAGAGGCTGCGGTCCACGCGTGAATGAGGCAAGGCCCCGCACCCGGCGGTCTCGTTGCCCGCCCGGGGCTGCCCGCCCGGGGCTGCCCGCCCGGGGCTGCCCGCCCGGGGCTGCCCGCCCGGGGCTTAAGTCTGGCGTTTCCGTGCCGTTACATTTCTCAAGGAAACCCCGGCCGGGCGGGCGAACATGCCGCGCGGCCGCCAAGAGGAAGACACGCCATGACATCCGTTGCCTCCGTAGGCGCCGTGACCACGATCGGCCTGACGCCGCCTGCCACGGGCGTGACCCGGGCGGGCGATCCGCCCGAGATCGCCGCGGCGCCCGCCTCCACGACGGTGACGCTGGGGCAGGGCACGGCCCCCGCGTTGACCTACACGACGCAGCCCGCTGCGACGGGCGTCGTCTGGGAGCGCGAGGCGTCGGACAAGGTTTCCGCCGTCATGGCCGAAACACTCGCGGCCCGCACGCTGGCTGGCCGGCTCGAGGGCGTGGCCTCGGCGCTGCTGGAGCGGTTCACGACCGATGGCGGCAATTACCTGCAATCGGCGCGGATGCTGCCGGGCGCCGGACAGGTAGGCGCCCTGGGCGCCGTGCAGACCGGTTCGGCCGGCCAACCCGAAGACGCGTACACGCTGCGCATCACCACCGCCAGCGGCGTGAAGGTGGAGGTGGGACTGCGCAACAGTGCGGACGGTCTGGAAGTGCAGATCGACGTGGCCGAGGGCGAGCTTTCGGAAACCGAGCGCAAGGCGATTGCGGGTCTGTCCAAGGCGTTCCAGGATGCGGTGGATGGCCTGGCGTCGGTGCCGCCGCGCATGGCGTGGTCCGGCCTGGCCAAGTTTGACACGGCCGTGCTGTCGTCGGTCTCACTGCAAGCCACGACCACGGCCAATGGCGTCATCTCGCAATCCGTCGAGTTTTCCGCGGACAGCAAGCAGCGCTCGCTGGCGATCAAGAGCGCCGAGGGCGTGGTGAAGGTCGACGTCGACGTGAGCAAGTCCGCGCTCTTTGGCAACGCCCAGCAGCGCGCCGCTGCCGTCAGCGACTACCTGCAGCAGTTCGACGCCGCGCGCACCCGGGGCCGGGGCAACGAGGCAATGATGTCGCTATTCAAGGACGCTTTCGCCGAACTGCACCAGAGCTACGAAGCGGGCGCGGCACCCTCCAGTCAGGCGCCGCGCATCGCTGCGGCCGGCTACACGTACCGCAGCCTGCTGTCGGGCGTGGCGGACTTCTCGGCCTCGATCTCGCAGAATGGCGACGCGAGCAATCCGTACAAGACCAGCGAAGTCGACCAGTTCACGTATCAGGTCTCGCAAAGCAGCAGCGTGAGCGGCCGGCCGTTGTTCGATCTGGGCGTCAGCCAGGAGCAGCGCGCCAATCTGTCCGCCAGTTATCACACCGCGCTGGCGCCGCAGCAGACGCTGGACCTGACGCGCGACAAGGAGTCGCAGAACTACCGATTCTTCCAGATCAGGGACGAGGTCAGGAGCCAGACCAGCATCCGCTACGAAGCGGGCATGCTGGCCGAGGCGAACCTGACGCATACGCGCAATCTGTCGACCCGCATGCAGGCCTACGTGAAGGGCGAGCTGATCGAAGACACCCTGACGCCGGTGCTTGAGACCACCACGCGCGATCTGATGTCGCTGGTGCGCGCCGCCGAGCTGGAGCCGTCGGAAAGCGAGCGTCTGCAACGCCGCGATCCGGCCGCCGCGGACGCGTTGCTGCTGAGCAAGCACCTGGCGCTGGCGCGTGCCGTGGCCAGGGACCGGCAGCCTTAATCCAGGGCGCGGCCGCGCGCTTACTTGAACAGCGCGGCGTTTTCTTCCAGCACGGCATCGGCGCATTGCGCGTCCAGATTGCCGCCGGGCGCCCCGGCCACGCCAATGGCGCCGATCACACTGTTGCCGGCCTTGATCGGCACGCCGCCACCCAGCAGCAGGAAGCCGGGAATGTCGGTCAGGTTGGCGGCGCCGGGATTCTTCTGCGCGTTTTCCATCATGGTGAGCGTGGGCGTTTTGGCCGACACGGCCGTGAAGGCCTTGGCGCGGCTGGCTTCGATGGTGTGCGGGCCAGCGTTGTCGGCACGCGCGAACGCCTTGAGCAGGCCGGCGCGGTCCACGACGGCGGCGCTGACGTTGTAGCCCTTGGCCTGGCAGGCGGCGACCGTGGCAGTCGCCAGCTTCTGTGCGTCGGTCATCGACAGGTTGCTCTCGCTCAGCACGGCGGCATGGGCGGCGCCGGCAAAGGCCAGCGTGGAAATCAGGGCGGCAAGCGAAAGCTTCTTCATGGTCTGCATCCTTTGTGAGGTGTTGCGGTAGGAGCAGACAGTGTGGCCAAAAGGCCGAAAACCCGGTATACGCCCGACTACGCGCGCGCCTCCGTAGCGCTACGGAGGCGTATCAGTCGAGCAGGGTCGCGTACTGGCGGATCAGCTGCGCGAGGGATTCGGCTTCCAGCTTCGCAAAGACGTTGGCGCGATAGGTTTCGACCGTGCGCGGCGACAGGTCGAACTCGCGCGCGATTTCCTTGTTGCTCATGCCGCGCACGATGCGCGCCAGAACCTCGTGTTCGCGCGCCGATAGACGCGCCAGGCGGTCCGCCGCCGCCTGCGTGAGGGCCAGGCGTTCACGGCTGGCGATGTGCGTGCGCACGGCCGCCTGCACCGCATCCAGAAAGACATCGTCGTCGACCGGCTTCTGCAGGAACTCCATGGCGCCGCCCTTGAATGCACGGCGGCACAGGTCCACGTTGGCGTGCCCGGTCAGCATGACGACGGGCAGGTCGGACCGGTCGGCAAGCTGGGCAAGCACGTCCAGGCCGCTGATGCCGGGCATGCGGATGTCCAGCACCACGCAGCCGATCACGGGCTGCGCCAGGGCATCCAGAAACGCCGTTGGGTCGGCGTAGCCCGCGCTGCGCAAGCCGACGCTGCGCAGCAGCAGTCCAAGGCCATCGCGCACCGCATCGTCGTCATCCACCAGATACACGAGCGGGGAATGGTCGTTGGGATTCATGCGGCGGCTCCGGCTTGCGGCAGGCTGACGGTGAAGCAGGCGCCCGCGGGACTGAGGTTGCGCGCGGCGATGCGGCCGTCCATCGACCCGGCCAAGGTATCGCACAGGGCAAGACCCAGGCCCATGCCCTGGTCGCGGGTGGTGTAGAACGGCGTGAACAGGCGCGGCATTGCATCCGCGGCGATGCCGGGGCCGGTGTCGCTGACGCTGAACTGGTACTGGCCGTCCACCACGCGGCCTTCAAGGGCGATCTTGCGCGCGCCGGTGGCGCCATCCAGCGCGTCCGCCGCGTTCTGCACCAGATTGTGCAGGATCTGTTCGAGGGCCACGCGGTCACCCAGCGGGCGCGCGCCGGGGCTGGCGTTGGTCCAGGTCAGCCGGATGCCTTGTCTAGCCAGCTCCGGTTCGCGCAGGAAGCGCAGCGACGCGATCATCGCCTCCGGATCGATGGCTTCGCGCCGCGCGGGGGAACTGGGCTGCACCAGCGCGCGCATGCGGCTGATGATGTCGGCGGCGCGCTTGGCTTGTTCGGCGCTGGCCAGCAGCGCATGGCGCACGGCGGGGCGCTCGTCTTCGTCATCGAGCAGACGCTGGGCGGCACGGGTTTGCGCCAGGATGGCGGTCAGCGGCTGATTGAGTTCATGGGCGATGCCGGCGGCCATTTCACCCAGCGTGCTCAGGCGCGCCATGGCCGACAGCCGCACTTGCTCCTGCTGGCGGCGCGCTTCGGCGCGCGAGCGTTGCCAGGCGGCTGCGCCGGCCACCAGCAGGCCGCTGGCCGCGGCCCATCCGAGCCAGACGGCCCAGGGCCAGGATGCGGGCGTCAGCGTGCGCGTGCTGCGCATCTGGAACGGCTGGCTGGCCGCGCCCAGCGGCTTTTGCAGCGCCAGCGTCCAGCCGGCCAGAGACGCGTCGGGCTGCTTGTCCAGAAGGGGTAGCGGCTTGCGATCCACCGTGAGGGTCAGATTGCCCAGGCCCGGGGGAAAGTCAGCGGCCGGCACGAGGTGGCGCGCGTCGATCAGCAGGCTCCACCCCGATGGGGACACCAGCCAGTAGCGCGCGTCGTCCACGGCGACGGTGACGGGCCGGTCCAGTTGGCGCGCGCGTTGCACCGCGGTGGTCAGGCCGGCGGGCTCGGGCAGGCTGCCCGACCACACACCACCCGGCAGATAGCCCAGGCCCAGAAGCTGGGGCAGGGCGGGCTGCAGGCTGGGAAAAAGGCGCTCGGGAGCGGGCGGATGCGACAGCGCGGCCAGCGTGGCGAGGACGGCTTCGTGCTGCACCGTCTTCTGGCTCAGCATGCGCTGGGCGATGCTGGTGCTTTGGAAGAAGCGCTCGTACTGATCCGCGTACTCCTGGCGCGCGATCCAGATTGCGCCCAGACAGAAGAGGACCAGCCAGCAGAGAAAGGTGCGCGCGCGGGATAGGGGATTCACGCCGGCCATTATGCCTTGCGGCAAACCCGCGCCGGAATCCGTAGGGCTACGGAGGCTCAGGCGGCCAGCTTGTGCGTGCCGGCGGGCTGGGAGTTGGCCGAAACGGCCATCTGATACAGCGCAGCCACCAGGTCGGACTGCGTCACCAGCCCCTGCAGATGGCGGCCCTCGTCCAATACGGGCACGCAATGCAGGCTGTCCGACATCGGGCGCGCCAGCTCGATCACGGGCAGGCCGGGCGTGGCGAAAGGCACTTCGCTGCGCATGCAGTCGGCGACCAGCAGATCGGACGCGAAGGCGGCATCCGTGGCGACGGGCGCAGGGCGGCTCTTGCGCGCCAGCACATCGCCCTGGGCAATCATGCCCGCGTAGCGGCCTGCCGAATCCAGCACCGGCAGCGCCTGCAAACGGTGCTTGTCAAAGAGCCGCACCGCGTAGTCCAGCGGGTCCTTTTCCAAGACGGTCACCACGTCGCGCGACATGATGTCGGCGCATCGCACATCGCCAAAGCGGCGCACGCTGGCGCGCAGTTCGGCAGCGAGCACAATGTCTTCCAGATCTTCCTTGCTGATGTCCAGCAGCTCGCCGCGCTGGCTCAGCGCTTCGTCAAGGTCGGCGCGCGAAAAGCCCAGCCGCGCGCTGGGGATGGGGTCGCGCGTATGGTGTCCGGCGGCCGGTTCGGCGTGGCGGCGGGGGTAGTTGCGTTTGAGCGCGCCGTTGAAGACGACGGCGATGGCAAGAAGAATGACCGAATTCAGCGCCACGGGCCACAGCGCGAAACCGTAGCCGAGCTTGGCGACGGCAGGTCCCCCCAGCACGGCGGTCAGCGCGACCGCGCCGCTGGGCGGATGCAGGCAGCGCAGGGAAAACATGGCCCCGATGGCCAGGGCCACGGCGACGGCGGCGGCAACGCCGGGCAGGGGAATGAATTGCGCGCAGAACACGCCGATCAGGGCCGACACGAGGTTGCCGGCCATCAACGACCAGGGCTGGGCGAGCGGACTGGCAGGCGCGGCGAACAGCAGCACCGCCGACGCGCCCATCGGCGCGATGAACCACGGATTGTCCGCGCCCAGCGCGTGACGACCCACCCACTCGGTGCAGAACAGGCCGAGCAGGGCGCCGACTGCGCCGTACAGTTTTTCGCGTCCGTTGACGCCCACGGGCGCTGGCGCGAACGAGCCCAGCCAGCGCTTGATTGCAACACCCAAGACAATCTCTCCTCGCGACGCATTGATATGTCGCGGGGCGACAATTTATCACGAGGCGCATTACCTGACGGCATGAGCTTATGCCAAACAGGTGTAAGGGAGAGGGGGGATCAGTCCTTGCCGTTGTCGGCGCCCATGCGCGCCAGCAATCGCGTCAGAAGCGGACGCATGGCGTGCAGTTCTTCGAGATGCGAGGCGGAGAGGTTTTCCAGCATGCGCTCGCCCTTGGCGGTGAGCACGACCTCGACGCGGCGTCCGTCTTCCGGGTCGGCTTCGCGGCTGACCAGGTCCAGCCGCGCCAGACGGCCCACCAGTTCAGCCGCGGTATGCGGGCGGATCAGCAGGCGGTCGGCGATTTCGCCAACGTAGAGGCCCCGGCGTCCGGGAGCGCCTTTGCGCGTGCCCTTGATGGCCAGCAACGCCTGATGCTGCTGCGGCATCAGGTCCAGGCCCGCGGCCGCGCTTTCACTGAAGGCCGCGAATTTTCGCAACGCATAGCGAAAGTCCGCGAGCAGTTCGTAGTCTGCGGGAGACAGGCGAGAGGGGGTCTTGGAGGCGTTCACCGCGCGATTCTAATATATGTCGTGCTACGATATATATGACTTTTCTCAAATTCCGTGCGAATACTCCCAAGTTGCTTTGACCATGCCTCCCATTTCCTCTTCCGCCCGGCCCGGACTGCGGCTCGGCGACTTCACCACGGACCGGCGCGTCGTCCTGCTGATGGGTCTTGCCATTCCCGTCGGCCTGGCCAGCGTCGCGGCCGCCTGGATCCTGTTGCGCCTGATCGCACTTTGCACGAACCTGGCCTATCACGGCCTGTTTTCCTTTGTCGACCTGCCCATCACCACTGGCCGTCTCGGGTGGGGATCGGTGGCCATCCCGGTGATCGGCTGCCTCATCATCGGCCTCATGGCGCGCTACGGCTCAGAAAAGATCCGCGGCCACGGCATCCCCGAAGCCATGGAAGCCATCCTGATCGGCAAGAGCCGCATCCAGCCGAAGGTGGCGGTGCTCAAGCCCGTGTCGTCGGCGGTGTCCATCGGCACCGGCGGCCCGTTCGGCGCCGAAGGACCCATCATCATGACGGGCGGCGCGATCGGGTCGCTGCTGGCGCAGACCATCCACCTGGACGACGGCGAACGCAAGACACTCCTGGTCGCCGGCGCGGCGGCCGGCATGACGGCCATCTTTGGAACGCCCCTGGCCGCGGTGTTGCTGGCGGTTGAACTGCTGCTCTTCGAATGGAAGCCGCGCAGTTTCCTGCCCGTGGCCGTGGCCGCGCTGGTGGCGGCTGCAACGCGCGCCTTCGTCATGGAGCCCGGCCCGATCTTTGCGTATGCCGGCACGTTTGTCTTCACGCCGTGGCATCTGGTGGCGTGCGCCGCAGTCGGCGTGCTGGCGGGCCTTGGGTCCGGCGTGCTTACGTCGCTGGTGTATGCGGCCGAAGACCTGTTCGAGAAGCTGCCCATCCACTGGATGTGGTGGCCCGCCATCGGCGGACTGGCCATCGGCATCGGCGGCCTGATAGAACCCGCCGCGCTGGGCGTGGGCTACGACAACATCCGCCACATGCTGGCGGGCGATCTGGCGTTCCAGGCGGTGCTGGTGCTGCTGGTGGTCAAGGTTGCGATCTGGTCGATTGCGCTGGGGTCGGGCACGTCCGGCGGCGTGCTGGCCCCGCTGCTGATCTTTGGCGGCGCGCTGGGCGCGTTGGCGTCGCCCGTGCTGCCGCAGGCAGACCCGGGGTTCTGGGCCCTGGTGGGCATGGCGGCGATGATGGGCGGCACGATGCGCGCGCCGCTGACGGCAACGCTTTTTGCCGTGGAGCTGACCGGCAACCTGCAGGCGCTCTTGCCGGTGCTGTCGGCGTGCGTGTTTGCCTATGGCGTGACCGTGCTGCTGCTCAAGCGGTCGATCCTGACCGAGAAGATCGCACGCCGCGGCCACCATATCAGCCGCGAATATCGCGTCGATCCCTTTGACCTCTTGCGTGTCGCCGACGTGATGACAAGCCCGGTGCAGACGCTGCCCGACACGATGACGGTGGCGCAGGCCGTGACGCATTTCACCACCGCGCAGCCCGTCCACACGAGCTATCCGGTGCTGGACGCGCAAGGTGTCGTGGTGGGCGAGGTGACGCGCGCCGACACGCTGGCGTGGGCATTGCAAGGAGAGCCGGACGACCGGACGCTGGCGCAGGCGCTGGACGGGCGCGAACTGGTGTTCGGCCATCCCGATGAACTGGCCAGCCAGATCGCCGACCGCATGGCGTTGTCCGGGGCGGGGCGCGTGCCGATCATCGACCGCGATTCCGGCCGGTTGCTGGGCATCGTGGGCCGTAAGGACCTGTTCCGCTCACGCGCGCGCCGGTTGCGCGAGGAAAGCCAGCGGGCGGCGTTTTTCCGCCGTGGCGCGTCTGCGCCGGTCAGGCTGCGCAAGACGGGCTGAGGCGGTTCGATGACGACGCCGCGGCCTTGCCGCCCGATGCGCGCAATTCCCACAACACGTCCAGCACGTGCTGCGTGGCCGCTTCCACTTGCCCGGCGCGATGCGCGATGCCCAGCGGCCGCCACAAGGCGGGCCGCACCGGCCGCATGATGACGCGCGGATCGGGTTGCGGCGCGGTCGCCTCATGCGGCAACAAGGTCGCGCCATAACCGGCGGCCACCAGGCTCTTGATGGCGTCGTTGTAGTTCAACTGGATGCGCGCGCGCGGGTTCAGACCGGCGGCCATGAACCATTCGCCCGTCAGCCGCGACAGGCGGGTGCTGGCGTCGTTCAGGATCAGCGGCCGCTCGGCCAGCCACGCGGGCGTGAGGCGCGCGGGCGCTTTCCAGGACGCGGGCAGAAAGGCCATCACCGGATCGCGGCGCCACGGTCGAAGCACAAGTCCCGTCATGGGCGGCTGTGGCAGCGCGACGAGTCCCACGTCCAGTGTCCCTTCGGCCAGCCTCAGCAGCGTCTCCTGCGAGGTCAGTACCGCCACCTGCACGTCGATGCCGGGATGATCGCGGCCCAGCGTTTCCAGCGCTTGCGGCAGCAGATGCGCGATGGCCCCAGTGGAGGCCCCGAGCCTCACGCGGCCGGCGAGCCCTTGCACCTGCCGCTGCACGTCGTCCAGCGCCTGGTCCGCCTCGGCAAGCAGGCGGCGCGCCCGTTCCAGCAACGTTTCGCCGATGGGCGTGGGCCTGACCTGACCGCGTTTGCGCGTCAGCAGCGGCGCGCCGACGCGGGCTTCCAGGTCTGACACGTGCAGGCTCACGGTGGGCGGCGCCAGATGCAGCGCACGCGCGGCGTCGGCAAACGAGCCGAGGTCGGCGATGGCGACGAGGGTGCGCAGACGGTCCAGGCTGATTTCGCGCATGAGGGATTCCGGGATGGGTTTCGGTGGCGGCGCCGCCGCGCCTTTGTCATTCAGAGAAACTGAATCAAACGGTCATGATATTCGACTTTTCTTATCTGCTGGCGGGATCGAAGATGACGTGCATTCCTGAACAAATCAGGCAACGCCCAACCATCCGGACCGCACCATGACCCAACCTCTAGTTTTCATCGACGGCGACCAGGGCACGACAGGCCTGCAGATCCACGAGCGGCTGCACGGCCGCACCGACATGCGGTTGCTGACGCTGCCCGAGACCGACCGCAAGAACCCGCAGCGCCGCGCCGAGGCGATCAACGCCAGCGACATCGCGATTCTGTGCCTGCCCGACGAACCGGCGCGGCAGGCCGCCGCCTCCGTCGTCAATCCCAAGGTCCGCATCATCGATGCCAGTTCCGCGCACCGCACGGACACGGGTTGGGTCTATGGTTTTCCGGAAATGCGCGCGGGTCAGGCCGAGCGGATTGCGCATGCGCTGCGGGTCAGCAACCCGGGCTGCTATCCCACCGGCGCCATCGCGCTGCTGGGGCCGCTGGTGCAGGCCGGGCTGGTGCCCGCCGACTATCCGGCGGTCATCAACGCCGTGTCCGGCTACTCGGGAGGCGGGCGCGCCAGCGTCGATGCCTACGAAGGCGCGGAAGGCGCGCGCGGGCCCGCGTTCCAGGTCTACGGCCTGGGTCTGGCTCACAAGCACACGCCCGAGATCGAGCGGCATGCGGGCCTTACGCAGCGTCCGGTGTTCGTGCCGTCTTACGGCGCTTTCCGCCAGGGCATCGTCCTGACCGTGCCGCTGCACCTGCGCCTGCTGCCCGCCGGCGTGGACGCCGCGGCGCTGCATGATTGTCTGCAACAGCACTACGCGGGCGCCGCCCATGTTCAAGTCGTGCCGCGCGACGAGGCCGTCACGCACGCGAACCTGGATCCCCAGGCGCTGAACGGCACGAACGACCTGCGGCTGGGCGTGTATGGCAATGCCGCGCACGGTCAGGTGCTGCTGACCGCCGTGTTCGACAACCTGGGCAAGGGCGCATCGGGCGCGGCAGTGCAGAATCTGGATCTGATGCTGGCCGCGATGCGGTGATGGGGCGCGTGCAAGCCGGGCAAGGCCATGGGGCCTTTGCCCGGCCCATTTACTTGTCGAGCCAGGGCGCTTCCTTCCAGAGCTGGCGGAATTGCGCTTCGCCGGCCGAAAGTTCCTTGGCGTATTCCGCGGGCGGCAGGTAGTGCAGCGGTGCAAACATCTCGCGGGCCTTGGCTTGGAATTGGGGATCTTCCACCGTGCGCTGGACGGCCGAAACCAGCTTCGTGCGGACCTCGTCCGGCAAGCCCTTGGGCGCGGCCAGGCCGCGCAGCGAAGGCAGTTCGAAGTCGAACCCCTGTTCCTTGAAGGTGGGCACGTCGGGCAGCGCGGCAGAGCGGGTATTGCCCATCTGTCCCAAAAAGCGCAGCGGCGTGCCCCCTTTCCGGTACTGAAGCGCCTCGCCCACGTTGATGGCGCCGATCGTGATCTCGCCGCTTGCCAATGCGCCACGCACCTCGCCGGCGCCCTTGTACGGGATGTGGCTCAGTTTGGTGCCGGAGGCGCGTTCGAAACGGAGCATGGCCAGGTGGTCGTCCGAGCCGGTGCCCGTGGTGCCGACGGTGACCTTGCCGGGATTCTGCTTTGCATAGGCAGCCAATTCCGCCAGGTTCTTGATCGGATTGTCGTTCAGCACCGAGAACGCGCCCGGATCATCGATCAGGTTGCCGAGCAGATCGTAGCTTTGCCACGTGAAGTCCGTCTTGCGCTCGATGGGAATCGTCAGCAGATTCGGCGTGTTGATGAAACCGATGGTGTAACCGTCCGGCTGAGCGCGCGCCAGTTCCGCAAAGCCGATGGCACCGCCCGCGCCCGGCCGGTTCAGCACCACGATGCGCGCGTCGCCGCCGAGGTACTTTTGCAGGAAGGGCGCCATCATCCGGGCGACCAGGTCGGTGCCGCCGCCCGGTCCGTAAGACACGATCAGGTTGATCGGCCGTTCGGGATAGCCGGCCGCCTGCGCGGCGCCGGAAAACAGGGCGGCGCCTGCGAGCAGGGTAGCCAGGGTGCGCAGCGTGCGGCGCTTGGTCTGTTGTTGCATGGTTGTCTCCTTTGGATGTTTTTGCGGTCACGGCCTGTCGCGTGCCTTGCGGCGCCGGCAGGCACGAATGCCGCGTTGTTATGTCAGGCTGGCAATGCGCTCGGCAGCCCGGGGCCAGACCTCCGGGTTGACGAGTTGCGGCGGCCGCTCGCCGCGCAGCATGGCGGCAAGCTGCGTTGCCGAGGAACGGGCGACGCTACGGCGCGCTTCGTGCGTGACGCCCGCGGTGTGGAAGGTGGCGACGACGTTGTTCAATGCCAGCAGCGGGGCCGACCGGCCGGGCGGTTCCTGCTCCCATACGTCCAGCCCGGCGCCTCGCAGGTGTCCGCCCCGCAACGCGTCATGCAGCGCGCTTTCGTCATGAATGCCGCCGCGGGCCGTCGAAATGAACACCGCGCCGGGTTTCATCGCCGCAAAGGCGCGCGCGCCGAACAGGCCGCGCGTGGAGGCGTCCAGCGGGCAATGCAGCGAGACGATATCGGACTGCGACAGCAGTTCGTCCAGCCCGACCGGTTCAGCGCCGCGCGCGCGGATGGTCGCGGCGTCCAGCAGCGGATCGTGGGCGATGACGCGCAGACCAAAGCCTTGGGCAATGCGGGCCACGCAGGTGCCGATCTTGCCAATGCCCACCAAGCCGATGACCGCGCCGTGGATCTCGTGGCCCATCAGGTCTTCGCGCGAAAAGCCGGTGTCATGGCGCAGGCGGTTATGCGATTCGACGATCCGGCGTTGCACGGCCAGCAGCAGCGCGTAGGTGTGTTCGGCCACGGACTCGGCGTTACCGCCGGCCTGGTTCACGACGGCGATGCCGGCGGCCGTGCAGGCTGGCACATCGATGGTGTCGTAGCCCGCGCCGCCCGACGAGACGCACACGAGGTTCGGGCACTGCGCGATCAATGATTCGCCGACAAACCACTGGCGCGGCAGCTCGTCCTTGGCCGCGGACACATGGTAGGCATGAGCGGATTTCAATCCGGCAAGCGTGCGGGCGTCGTCGCCCTTCGCGGGAAGCACCGACAGCGCGATGCCGGGCGTGGCGCCGATGATTTCGTCAAATACGGGGTTCAGCCACAGGTCCAGGCGAACAAGCCGGGCGGGGCGGTCGTGCGGGGTGAATCCGGAATCCGGCATGGGGCCTTATCTCCAAGTCAGTCCGACTGGACTCTACGCCCGCCAAAAGGGGAGATAAAGCGAATAATTTTCTGCTCAATAGAACGCTTTTGTGAAACTGTCGAGACCTTCACCGAGAGGCACTTGCGCTCACACCATTCCCGAGGGCGCATGAAAATCCAGGCAGGCCTCGGCGTGCGCGCGCAGCGTTTCCAACATGGGCCGCGTGTCGTCGCGGCGCCATTGGAAGGTGTAGGTAAGGGGGCGCAGGGGCGCGAATCCGGGCAGGGGGTGCAAGTCGCCCCGGTCGATCAGGATGCGTGCCCAGGCCGATGGCAGGAAGCCCAGCCCCAGGCCTTGGCGGAGCATGGCCGCGATGCCGCCCCAACCGTTGCAGCACTGGTTGCGGCCCGGCGACACGCGTTGCTCGGTCAGCCAGTCGTCCAGGACGCGGATGGCGCCCGAGCTTTGCGGCAGGGTGATGAGCGTCAGGCCGGGCAGGTCGGCGGGGGTGAGCGTCTGGGGATTGGGGACGGCGCCGGTTGCGGCCACCCATTCGAAGTGGGCGCTGCCGATGACGCGCGACGCGATCGACGGCCGGGAAGAGGGGCCCGCGATGACGGCAAAGTCGAGTTCGCCTTCTTCGAGGCCGCGCTCGACCAGTTCGCCCACGCCCACGAAGGGCTCGACCAGCAGATCGGGGTGGTCGAGTTGAATCACTTCAATCAGGCGGGCCATCCAGGTCAGTGACGTCAGCTCGCCCGCGCCAAACCGGCAGCGGCCCGAATAGCTGAGGTTGTTGCTGGCCTGCTGCATGAACTGGTCGGCGTTGCGCAGCAGATCCTTGGCGTGCGGCACCAGCTGTTCGCCCAGCGCGGTCAACGTGGCGCTACGGGCGCTGCGGCTGAAGAGTTCGGCCCCGATGGACGATTCCAGTTCGCCAATCCGCTTGGACAACGACGAAACCGAAATATTCAGCCGGTTCGCGGCGATGGCAAAGTTCTTGCAGGTGGCGGCCCAGTAGAAGGCTTCGAGTTGCTTGAGCGTCATGAGAGGATGTAATCCGGCGGAGCAGGCTGATGAGGGCGAATAAAAGTGTAGGGAACAAGATCAATAAAGTCACTTTATTCAAACTGCCGTCACGCCTATAGTGCCCGCCAATACCGACAACGACAGGACGGCCGCTCGCCGCGCGAGCGCCCCGAGGAGCCCACATGCCCGATCCGCTGCGCCGCATGCTCAGTCTGCACGACTTCGAAGCCGCCGCCAGAAAGCGGCTGCCCAAACCCATCTATGCGTACGTGTCAGGCGCGGTCGAGGACGGCCATTCGGAACGCGGCAACCGCGACGCGTTTGCCGAATATGGTTTTCTGCCCAAGGTGCTGGTGAACGTGTCCGCGCGAAGCACCCGGTGTACGGTGCTGGGCCGGGAGTTCGCCGCGCCCGTGGGTGTGGCGCCCATGGGCATTTCGGCGATATCCGGTTACCGCGGCGATATCGTGATGGCCAAGGCGGCCGCGGAGGCCGGCGTGCCCTGCATCATGAGCGGTTCGTCGCTGATCCGGCTGGAAACCGTGATGGAGCAGGCGCCGGGCACCTGGTTTCAGGCCTATCTGCCCGGTGACGACGCCCAGATCGCCGCGCTCATCGATCGCGTGGCGGCGTCCGGCGTCGGCACGCTCGTCCTGACGGTCGACACGCCGGTGGCCGCGAATCGCGAGAACAACGTGCGCGCCGGGTTCTCGACGCCGCTGCGGCCAAGCCTGGGCCTGGCGTGGCAGGGGCTGACGCATCCCCGGTGGCTGTTTGGCACGTTCCTGCGCACGTTGTTGCGTCACGGCATGCCGCACTTCGAGAACAACTATGCGACCCGGGGCGCGCCCATCCTGTCGGCCAGCGTGCTGCGCGACTTCTCCGACCGCGGCCACCTGAACTGGGAGCACGTGGCCGCCATCCGCCGGCGCTGGCGGGGGCAGATGGTGCTCAAGGGCGTCTTGCATCCCGACGACGCGCGGACGGCGCTCGCGCTGGGCATGGACGGCATCATCGTGTCCAACCACGGTGGCCGGCAGCTGGACGGCAGCGTGCCGCCGCTGCACGCCTTGCCCGCCATCGTGGACGCGGTGGGCGGCCGCATGGAGGTGATGCTGGACAGCGGCGTGCGCCGCGGAACGGACGTGATCAAGGCGTTGGCGCTGGGCGCGCGCTGCGTGTTCGTGGGGCGCCCGTTCAACTATGCAGCGACGGTCGCGGGGCAGCGCGGCGTGGCGCACGCAATCGCGCTGATCGCCGAGGAAGTCAAGCGCGACATGGGCCTGCTGGGCGTCGTGGATGTCAGGGAATTGAACGCCGAATTCCTGCAACGCGCTTCACGGCTTGCTGGACGCGGCGCGTAAGGCATCCAGGCGCTGGGCCAGCGTGGCGGCCGACAATTCGCCCACGCGCAGGTCCACCATCCGTCCACTGGCATCCAGGAATAGCGTTGCCGGCAGGCCGCGGTTGCTGAGCTGGCGGGACGCGTCGCTGGCCGGGTCCATCAGCACGTTTTGAAGCGCCGGCGCATGCTGACGCAGATATTGCGTGATCTCGGGCGGGGCTTCGCCCTGGTTCAGGAACACGAAGTGCACGTCCGGGTGAGCAGCTTGCGCCGCTTCGAAGGCAGGCATCTCGCGCCGGCACGGCGGGCACCAGCTTGCCCACAGATTGACGACAGTGGGCTTGCCTTGATAGGCGGATAGCGCCACGGGGACGGCGTTCAGGTCCTGCAGGCGAAGCTGCGCGAGCGCCGGCGGCGGTTGATCCGGCGGCGCCAGCAGGCGGCCCCCAGCAAGCCAGGTGGCCGTGGCCAACGCCAGGGCGCCGATGACGGCCGGCCTTGGCACGCCGCGGCGCAGCATGGCCGCCACGGCATAGATCCAGGCGGCCGCCAGACCCCACGTGCCGGCCCAACCGCCGTCGCGCACGTCCAACACGGCCAAGGGGTTCTGCACGAACGGATCCCGGTATTGCCAGACAAAGCCCAGCCGCGCGGCCAGCAGACCCACGATCAGGGCGCCCCACAGCACGCCGGAGACGTCGGCGCGACGGCCATCCCGGCCGGTGCGGTTCAGCAGGTGCGCCGCGAGCAGTCCAACAAGGGCGGCGGCGGCCAGCACGGCGAGTTCGGCGGGGAAAACAAGCGGGCCAAGACGGATGGCGGGCGGCATGCAGGTTCCTGATGGGAGAAGGCCGCCAGCCTAGCACGGCGCGGCCAGCCGGCAGGCTGGCGCGATCCGGCCAGGACCTGCATGGATTCCGTCAAAAGCCAATTTCCCGTTGCAGCGTCGCGACCGCAAGGCGGATGCCGGCGCCGATGAAGCTCTGGCGCCCCGCGCCCAGTTGCGCGGTGCCGTTCAGCTCGCGGTCCATGCCAGGTGCCCCGTCGCAGTCCGCAAAGCGTACCTGCCAGGTTGCGCGCAAAGGCACCAGCCCATGCGTCTTTGCGTCCCGCTCCGCCGGAATCGGACCGCCGTACGTGCTGGCAACGCTGAGCTCATCCAGCGTGGATACGTTGACGGGGTCGATGGCCTGGACGCGGCAGGTGCGGGCGGCCATTTCGGGCAGGCTCGCGACGAACACGGCGGATTGCCCCGGCGCCAGCCGCGCAACCGCTTCTTCTCCCACGTAAGCATTGCCCTTCACGCCATCCGGCGCGACCAGGTCGTACAGCCGTTCTCCGCGTGGCAGCCAAGTGCCTGGCGCCTGTCCTTCACCGTCGGCCTGCACGATGCCGTCGAAAGGGGCGCGCACGCTCAGCTGCGCGATCTGCGCTTGCAGACCCGCCACGGTTTCGCGCGCGGCGGACCATCGGCTTGTCAGCGCCGTGCCTTGCTGGCGCAGGCGGTCGTCGAAGGGTTGCTGTTCGACTTGCCACCGCAACTGCTTTTCTTCGGCCGTGGCGGCCGCGAGCGTGGCCTGCAGGTCGGGAGACACCAGCACGGCCAGGACATCCCCGGCCTGGACGCGCTGGCCGTCGCGAGCGGGCGGCGGGGTGTCGGCCAGATAGCCTGCCGCCACGGTGTACAGCCCTTGCGCCCGCTGCGGTCCCAGCACGGCCGGTGCGCTGACGCCGGCATGCCAGGGCACGACAAAGAATGCCACGACCGCCGCGCCCAGCAGCGCACTGCGCACCGTCTGGAAATTCCAGTGCAGGTCCTCACGACGCGAACCGATCGCCTTGACCTCGTTCCACACGGGGCGCAGGATGAACCACCACAACTCGACGCAGAACAACAGCATGCCGAGGACTTTGAAAAAGGCGTGATAAACGATCAGCGCAATCGCCATGAACACCATCAGGCGATATAGCCAGGTGGCGAACGAAAAGGCGACCAGGAAGCGTCGTCGCTGCGTGCTGCACGGTTCGGGCTGCGGATCGCCCAGTCCGAACAGCCGCTCGCGCAGCCACCAGCGGCCCATGGCAAAAGCGCGGTCATGCAGGTTTGGCATCTCCAGCCAATCCGACAGCAGGAAGTAGCCGTCAAAGCGCATGAACGGGCTGGCGTTGATCGCCAACGTGGCCACCCACGTCGTGGTGGCAAGCAGGAAAGCGCCGGACCGTAGCGGGCCGTCCGGCAGCAGGCTCCACGACAGCGTGGCGAAGGCGGCGAGCGCCAGTTCGCTCAGCATGCCGGCCGCACCGATCTGAAGGCGTTCGCGTCGGCCCTGTACCTTCCACGCCTCGGTGGTGTCGGTGTACAGCATCGGAAACATCACCAGCAGCGCCACGCCCATCGTCGGTACCCGGCATCCATGGCGTTGCGCCGTATAGGCATGCGCCAGTTCGTGCAGGATCTTGGCAAATCCGAGGGCGATGCCTACGCCGATCAGGCCGCGCCAGTCGGCGTAGCCCTGGAAGGTGTGCAGGAATTCGTCCCAGCGCCGCGAGGCCAGGACCAGGCCGACGAGCGCAACGGCCGCGACCAGCCACCAGAACGCCGGGCGGAAGGCGAACGACACATGGCGCGCGGTGGCGCGCAGGAAACCCATCGGATGCCATAGCGGAATCCGGATCATCAGGTAGTGCTTGAGCAGCCACATCGCTCGCGAAGTCTGCTGCGCGGCCTCGTGCTGTTGCAGCCGCTCGGTGTCGGCGCTGGTTTCGGACACCAGCAGGTTCTGCTGGCGCAGCATGCGTGCCAGCGCCTCCAGGTCGTCCAGCGTGACGGTCAGCGTGGTGTCGCGGTTGACGGCGTTCACAATGGCCTGCGCATCGTCCAGGGGCCAGCGCGACAGGATTTCGAACGCGGGCCAGCCGATCTGGAAAAAGCGGTTAGCGGCGGGGTCATGCAGCATCCAGGTCGGTGCGCCATCGGGCGTGGCGGCGCCCGGCGTCAGCGTCAGTTCCTGGCGGAGTTGAGGAAGGCGGGCCATGGTGACAGCGGCGCTACCAGCCCAGCCACTGGCGGGCCTGGGTCAGCGGGCGGCGCAGCACGTAATAAATGGCCGGCACCCACGAGCCCTGGATGCGGGCCGTCCCCATGGAGCCCAGCGGCGGCTGCGTGCCGTCGGCATGCAGGCTGGCGCGCACCCGATAGGCCAACACCCCATCGGGCGTGGGTTCGGCGCGCCAGGCCACTGATTCGATTTGCGCGTCGTAGCTCGACAGCGGTGAACTCTTGGGATAGAACGTCAGCGGCGTGCCGGGTTGCACGTCGATGTTGTCGGCCACCGGCAGCCAGGCGGTCACCTGCACGCGTGCGGGATCAGCCAGCAGCAGAATCTTCTCGCCCACCGCCACGGCCTTGCCGGTCCATTCGTTGGGGTCGCTGAAGATCGCCACGCCCGCGCGCGGCGCGTTGACATTCACACGCGCCAACTGGCGCGCGGTGTAGTCCAGCTCGACGCGGCTTTGGTCGAGCTTGCCCTGGCGTTCCACCATGTCCAGACGGGTTCGGTCGTCGGTGACGGCTAGCTGGGCCGTCTGCCGGTACTCCTCTTGCGCGGTGGCGAAATTCTTGTCGGCCAGCGCATGGCGCGAGCGCAGCGTGGTGGCGTCCAGGCTCAGCAGCGGGGTTCCGCTATCGACGGCCTGGTTCGGCTTGATGTGCAGCTGGTCGATGACGCCGTCCAGCGGCGAACGGACCACGTAGGCGTCTTGCGGGGTGACGTCCGCCGGGGCCAGCACCGTCAGCCGCACCGGGATCAGGCACAAGCCTGCAAGGGCAAGCAGCACCCGCCGTTGCGTACGGCCGGGACGCAGCGCGCTGCGCGCGCGGGCGCGCCAGGTGGCGCGCGGCGCGAAGGCTTCGAAGCCATGCGCCCAGACCTGGCCCAGTTCGGCCAGCAGCACCGAATCCACCGGGGACCAGGCCTGTTCGCGCGCGAACACCACGCCACCCAGGGGCCGGCCCGTGCGGTCGGCTAGCGGCAGCCATGCGGCGTGCGCCGGCCACCAGGCACTCCATTCGTCGGCCAGGTGCGGCGCATCGGCGCGCAGGTCTTCGGCGGTGAACGTGCGCACCTGCGGGCGGCGGGGCAGGACGGGGGCCGGCTGGCCTTGCACCTTGGCGGTGTCCGGCGGCGTGGAGCGAGGTCCACGGGCCAACACCTTGCACACCGCGCTCAGCCACTGCACGTAGGGAGCGTTGGGATCGCTCTGCGGAAGGCCCGAGACCGCCGCAATATGACCCGGCGCGTCGCCGCGCCACCAGGCGGCCTGCCGATACGGCACCAGCCCCAGGGTTTCATTGACCAGGGTGAAGCCCAGCGTCTTCTCACTGGCGGCCGCGCGTGCGCGGGACGATAGCTGCCATAGCAGCGCGAACTGCCTGCCGTCCAGCCGGACCTGTTGCGTGGCGTCGTTCGCCGTCTGTGATGCGGTCATGCCGTTACCGTGTTGCCGTCAGCGTGCGAAGGTCGTCCAGCCGCTCATGCCGGGCAAGAGCTCGGCCGCGCCCGTCGTCAAGGCAGCCGTCACGTCAACGGTCTGCGTGACCGGATCGACCCGGGCGCCGATGCGCGCCACCTTGGCGGGATAGGCTTTGCCGGACTCGTCGACCTGCACGCTCAGCGCGTGGCCGGCCTTCAGCCAGACCAGCCACTTGGACGGCACGATCATCTTCAATTCCAGATGGCTGGTGTCGACGATCGTCAGCAGGGGCTTGCCCGGCTCGGCAAATTGCTGCGGCGACGCGCTGCGCTTGGAGACCCGGCCATCGAAGGGCGCGGCGATGGCACACTTGCGCACGGTCGCCTGCATGTAGGCAACGTCCGCGGAACTGGAATTGTGCTTGGCCTGAGCCTGCTGCACCTCCAGGTCGCCGATCGAGTTCGTGGCGCGCAGCTTGCGGTTCACGGCGAGCAGTTCGCCTGCGCCCGCGGCGTCGGCCTGGGCCTTGCGCAGTTGGGCGTTGAACAGCGAGCAATCCAGTGTGACCAGCATGTCGCCGGCGCGGAACATGTCGCCGTCGCGGTAAGGCAGCGATGCGATCTTGGCCGAGATTTCGCTCGAGACCTCGACCTGGTCGCGGGCCACCAGCTGAACGCGGATCTTCGAGCCCGGTTCGTCGGCCGCCGGTGCCGCGGCGGGCGCCACGGCATCCGGCGCGGCCAGCGCCAGTCGCGTGGCAAGCAGCAACGCGGCCGCGCCAACCGCCCGGCCGTGAAAAAAGTGCGTCATTTCTGAAGGGTCCCGGGCATCGCGGTGGCAGGCGCCGCGGCGGCCAGCGCGGACTTTTGCGCAGCGGCCGCCGTATCGGCGCCGGGGGCATCCGCGCCGCGCGCCAGCGCGCCCCATCGCTTCTGCTCCTGGGCGATCGATGCTTCCACCGATGCCAGATCGTTGCTCGCCAGCTTCTCGCCCAACGGGTCCAGGCCAAGCGTGGCCAGCATCTGGCCGTAAGCGCTTTCCAGCTCGCCATAGCTTTGGTACACGCGCAGCTCGGACATCATTGCCGCCGTGGCCGCGCGAATCTCGTCCAGTTTGCCCTGCGCCGTGGCGACGGTGGCATTGTGGGTGTGCGTGAGAAGCTGCTGATCGACGTCGTTGGCCTGCTTGTACAGATCGAACTGGCGGGTCTTGGCGGCAAGCTGGCTGCGCGACAGGTGCACCTGCGACAGCACGGCCATGCTCAGCGCCATGCGCTGCGCCTGGGCCACATCCAGTTGGGCCTGCGCCGCGCCGCGGATGTTGCCCGCGTTCAATGCGTTCAACAGGTTCCAGCTGATGCTGACGCCGGCGGACTGCCAGGTGTTGTAAACCAGGAAGCTGTTGCTGTCGTAATGCGTTCCCAGGCTCAGCTCGATGCCAGGCAACAGCTTGGCAATGGCCTTGTGCGTTTCATTTACGCTGATGCGTTCGTTGTAGCTGGCCTCGACCAGCTCGGGACGGCGCTGCAGCGCCATGTCTTCCATCTTGTCCATCGGCATGTCGAATGCCGGCACCTGGAAGCTGTCGCTGCCGGCCAGCGTGAAGTCTGAGCTGGGGTCCAGGTTCATCAGCGCGGCCAGGCGCGGCTTGGCTTCTTCCAGCTGGGTGCGTACCACTTCCAGCTGGCGCATCAGGTCCAGCAGGATGCGCTGGTAGGTCAGCGTGGTGATCGGCGAGCGCAGACCCTGCGCCTGCTCGCGGCGCGAGTCTTCCAACGCCACGCGTGCCTGCTCCAGCAACGGGCCGACGCGGTCGCGCAGGCGTTGTGCGCCCAAGGTCTGCCAGTAGCTTTCACGCACCTGCTGCATGAGAAGCTGCACGACCTTGCGGCGGCGTTGTTCCAGCACCAGCACATGGTCGGCTTGCTGCTTGGCCTCGAAGTAGCTGACGCCGAAGTCCAGAAGGTTCCACGACAGGTTCAGGTCGGCAGTGCGGCTGTTCTGATCGGTCGAAAAGGACGGGATCAGCGACTCTTCGCCGGTATACAGGCCTTCCGAACCGGAGGCCAGCGGGTGGTTGCGGTGGTTGTAGCCCGCCTGCGCGGTCAGCTTGGGAAGCAGGTTGAAGTTGGACAGGTCAAGTTGCCGCTGCGACAGCGCCTCTTCCATCATCTTCAGGCGATGGTCCAGGTTATAGCGGACCGCGCGCGCCATGGCCTGGTCCAGCGTGATGGGACCGCTGACGGGCTCTTGCTGGTCGAACAGTTTGGCGCGCTCGGCACTGGCCGTGGCGGCGCGATCGATCTCCGTGAACGGCTGGGGCTTGATCGCGCAGCCAGTCAGCCAGACCAGGGCGAGGGCGGCGGCGATCAGGGCGGGGCGCGGCACGCGTCCCTGGGGCGTCTTCTTGTTCACGTCGGCGTTTCTCATCGGAGTAAATGCGGGGGTAAGGGCGAAACCTTGGGTCATGACCGGTGCTCGGTTGCAGTGTGGGTGGCCGCAGACGGCGCCGCGTCGTTGTGCGAAATGTGCAGGGCGGCCATCGCGTTGGCGAATTGCGCGGCCAACGAGTCCTTGGCGGCGGGCAACGCGGCGCGGGGCTCGCTGGCGCCGGGGCGGGCCGGGGCGGCCGGCTGGTTGTCCCGGGCCTCGAAGTGCAGGACGAACTCGCGGCTGAAGCCGCCGGCCTGAAGCACGATGCGCAGCTGGTCCACGCCAGCCGGGGGGGTGCCTGTCAGCTCGCCGGAATCGGCGTCGTAGTGCAGCCAGGCCGGTAGCGGGGCGCCGCCGGGCAATCTTGCGGTGGTGATGGAGTGAAGGTCGGCCCGCATCGCCTGCGCATCCATCACGAACGGCATCTTCACGACCACCGAGAACGCAACGCCTGCGACATATCGCTGTGGGATGTCCACGGAAGGCAACGCCTGGACGCGCGAGGTGAAGTCGAGCTCCGGCGGGATGTAACGGAAATCGCCGGCGACTTGCTCGATCTTGGAGACGCCAACCGGGCTGGGCGCCATGCCTGGATTATGGCCTTCTTGCGCAACGAGCGTGTAGAAGGGCGTGCTTGCGTCTCCCACGCGCCCGGTGGGCAATTCAAACACGCCCGTCTCGATGGCCGGCGACTGGGCGGGATTCAGATAGCGCTCGGACGTCTCGCCGTTGTCATCCCGAAGCGCCGTGTCCACATTCTGCTGCGGCTGCGGCAGGATGGGAACGCCAACCTGGCTGGACGCGGACACGCCTTCGATGTGGAGCGTGCGCTGCAGGACTGCGCTCGTTTTGTCGCCATTGGCCACGCTAAACAACAACGTGCGCGTGCCGTCGGTGGATTCGGCTTGCGAGTCGCGGTAGGTGACCGCGGCCAGTGCGGCCTGCCAATGCGCCACCGTCGCTGCGCCATTGACCGAGCGCAGCGTCAGCACGCCCGATGCGGGATCGTAGCTGGCCACGATGTCGCCGGTTTGCGAGGTTGCCGCGAAGCCCAGCACATCGCGTTGCGGATCGAACGTACCGCCGAAGGACACGGTGGCCGAGGTGGGCGGCGTGGCATTGCGGTCGGTCAGCGTAATGCCGGTGCCCACCGCGACGGGGCTGGCATCCTGGCTGGCGGTGTAGACGGGCGAAGCGCTGTCGTCGCTCAGGTGCGGCGTCTGCCGCACTGCGGTGATGGCGACATCGCGCGAGAAGACCGCGCTGGTCTGGGCGCCGTCGTTGACTGCAATGCCGATGCTGCGGGAGGCGGCATCGGGCGTGATGGCGGTGTTGGTGTAGGTGATGGCGCGCAGCGCGGCCTGCCATTGCGCCAGGGTGGCGGTGCCGCCTGCCGAGGTCAGCGTGAGCGTGCCGTGGACGGCATCGTAGGTGGCGGCGATGTTGCCCATCGTCAGGCCGTCGTTGTTAAAGCCAAGCAGGTCCTCGCTGGCAACGAATCCCGCGCCGATCTGGACGGTGGCCGAGGCCAGCGTCGCGTTGTCAGCGTCGGACAGCGCAATGCCGGTGTCGATGGCCACCGGCGTCGAGGCCATGTTGTCGCCCGAAATGAAAGGCGTCGCGCCAGTGCTGCCGGACGAAATCACCGGCGTTTGACCGGTGGCGGTGACGGTGACGTCTCGCGTCAACGTCGCGCTGGACTTGACCCCGTCGTTCACCGCAAAGCTGACGCTGCGGGGGGCGGTATCAGGCGTAATGGCGGCGTTGGTGTAGGTGACGGCGCGCAGCGCGGCCTGCCACTGTGCAAGCGTGGCGGTGCCGCCCGCCGAGTTCAGCATCAGGGTGCCATGAGCCGCATCGTACGTGGCGGCGATGTTGCCCATCGTCAGGCCGTCATTGGCAAAGCCAAGCACGTCCTGGGCGGCATGGAAGCCGGCGCCGATCTGCACGGTGGCCGAGGCCAGCGTCGCGTTATCGAGGTCGGACAGCGCGATCCCGCCGTCCACGGTCACGGGCGTTGAGGCCGTGTTGTCGCCCGAGACGAAGGACGCGGAACCGGTGCTGCCGGAGGAAATCACCGGCGTCTGATCGGTGGCGGTGACGGTGACGTCGCGCGTGAGCGTGGTGCTGCTCTTGATGCCGTCGTTGACCGCAAAGCCGATGCTGCGGGTGACGGTATCTGGCGTAACGGCCGTGTTGCGATAGGTGACGGCGCGCAGCGCAGCCTGCCATTGCGCTAGCGTGGCGGTGCCTCCGGCCGAGGTCAGCGTCAGCGTGCCGTTGACCGCGTCGTAGGCCGCGACGATATTGCCCATCGTCACGCCGTCGTTGGCGAACGCAAGCACGTCCTGGCCGGCATGAAAGCCGGCGCCGATCTGCACGGTGGCCGAGGCCAGCGTCGCGTTGTCCAGGTCGGACAATGCGATGCCGCCGTCCACGGTCACGGGCGTCGAAGCCGTGTTGTCACCTGCCACGAAAGATGCCGCACCGGTGCTGCCGGACGAGATCAACGGCGTCTGGTCAGTGGCCGTCACCGTGATGGCGCGCGTCAGGACGTTGCTGAACTGCGGGCCGGCATTGACGGCAAAACTGATCGTGCGCGTCGCCGTGTTGGGCGAGACCCGGGTGTCGGCGTAGGTGATCGAGCGTAACGCGGCCTGCCATTGCGCCAGCGTGGCGGTGCCGCTCGCCGAGTTCAGGGTAAGCACGCCGGTCAGCACGTTGTAACTGCCGGTGATGTCGCCCATGGTCAGGCCGTTGTTGACGAACGACAGAACGTCTTCGGCGGAATGCAGATTTCCCGTGATGGCGACGACGGCCGAGTCGACGACGTTGCCCAGCGGGGAGGCAAGGAGCAGGCCGCCATCGATGACGACCGGGCTGGACGACGTATTGTCACCCGCCACGAACGAGACGGGGCCCGTGCTGGGGCTGGACAATGCGGGCGCCGAACTGATGACGTCAACGGTGTAGGACAGCGGCGCGCTGGTCTTGACGCCGTCGCTGATGGTGAATTCGACTGTGCGCGCACCCAGCGGCGCGCTGGCCGCGGCCGAGAAGTGGATGTTGGCCAGCAGCGATTGCCACTGCGCGAGCGTGCCGCCGGTGGATGCGATGGTCAGCTTGCCCACGGCGGCATCATAGGTAACGGCCATCCCATTCGTCAGCGTCGATGGCGGCAGGTCGAAGTTCAGGATGTCGCCCTGCTGCAGGCCCGCCGTAATCCGCGCTTCCAGTGTCATCGCGACGAGCGAAGCTCCCGCGACATTGCGGTCCGTCAGCGTCAGGCCGCTGTCGATGATTTTTCCGCTTTGGCCCGGCAGGTAGGTCACGGTGTCGCCCGAGCTGCCCAGCACGGGCGTCTGATGGGTGGCGATGACGATGATGGCCTTGTCGGAGATGCCGCTCGACTTGGCGCCGTCGTTGACCGAGAAGGAAATGGTGCGGTCGAAGGTCTGCGGTACGGCCGACGTGGCGGCATAAGTGACCGAGCGCAGCGCGCCCTGCCATTGCGCGGTGGTGGAGCCGCCGGCCGAGGTCAGCGTCAACGTGCCCGTTGCGGCATCGAAAATCGCCTGGATGTCGCCAAACGAGCCGCTGCCCATCGCCAGCACGTCCTCGCCCATCTGGTAATTGCCCGTAATCCTTACCGTGGCCGAGACCATGGTCGGTGTGTCCGGATCGCTTAGCGTCAGCGACGCGTCGATCACGATGGGCGTGGACGGCGCGTTGTCGGCCGATGTGAAGGTTGAGCTGCCGCCGCTGTTCGTAAGCACTGGCGACTGATCAACCCGCTCGACATCGATCGTGCGCTGGATAATGGCGCTGACCTTGAAGCCGTCGGTGATGGCGAAGTTGATGGTGCGCTGTGTCGTGCTGGGCACCGCCGCAATGTCCGTGAACCGGATGGAACGCAGCGCGGATTGCCATTGCGCCAGCGTGGCCGAGCCGTTGCTGGAAGTCAGCACAAGCACGCCGGACGAATAGGACCCGGTAATGTTGCCCATCGTCGCGCCGTCGTTGGTAAACAGCAGCGCGTCGCCGTTGCTGTCATAACCGCTGGCGATCACGACGTTGGCCTGCGTCAGGGTGGCGCTGTCGAGGTCGCTGACCATGATGCCAGCATCGATCACGATGGCGGTACCGGGCGCGTTGTCGCCTTGTGTGAAGGTAACGCTGCCCGCCGAGCCGGACAGGATAGGGGTTTGCGTGGAGGCCGTAACCGTTATCGATGACTGGGCGGCCGCGCTGATCTTTGTGCCGTCGCTGACACTGAAACTGACGGTGCGCGTGGCGGTGGTCGGCACGACCGCGGTCGAGGTGAACGTGATTGCCTGGAGCGCGTTTTGCCACTGGGCCAGCGTTGCCGTGCTGCCGTTGGAGTTCAACGTCAATACGCCATTGACGTAGGTAGCAAAGATGTTGCCGTACAGGGCCGAATTATTGTTGACGAAACGCAGGAGGTCGGTTGGCTGGTAGTTGCCGGAAATGGTGACGACAGCCTGCTGCAGCGGGCCGCCGTCCGCATCGCTGACGGTAATGGCGCTGTTGACGACCACGGGCGTGGAGGCCGAGTTGTCGCCGGATACAAAATGGGCAGTGTTGCCGCTGTTGCCCAGCAATGGGGTCTGGTCGGTCGCTGTCACGGTCACCGAGCGCGCGGCGACGGCGCTGGTCTGCGTGCCATCGCTGATCTGGAAGCTGACCGTGCGCGTGGCGCTGCTGGGCACGACCAGATCATTGGTGAAGCGGATGGATCGCAAGGCGGTCTGCCATTGCGCCAGCGAGGCGCCGCCGGCGGAGGTCAGCGTCAGGACGCCCGTGCCACTGTCGTAGACGCCGGAAATGTCGCCCGACGTTGCCGGATTGCCGATAAAGACGAGTTCGTCGTGATTCACCTGGAAATTGCCGGTGATCGCGACGGTCGCGCTGGCCAACGTGGCGCTGTTGCCGCCGCTGAGCGTGAGGCCCGCGTCGACGGCGACGGGCGTGGAGATGGTGTTGTCGCCGCTGGTGAACGACGCGGAGCCGGCACCGGGGATGACAGCCAGCGGCGTTTCAACCTGGACGCTGTGATGCAGCAGCGCGCTGGTGCTGGCACTGTCCCGCACCGAGAATGTGATGTCGCGCATGCCGGCGGATGTCGAGGCGCCAGCCGAGAACGTCACGGCCCGCAGTGCGTTCTGCCACTGGGCTACGGTGGCGTTGTCGGACACGGAAGTCAAGGACAAGGTTCTCGTCGCCGAGTCGTAGCTCCCGATGATGTCGCCGTACAGGGACACACTGGAGTTATTGAACGACAGGGTATCGCCCGCGACGTAGCCGGCAGAAATCGTCACGGTCCCGGCCGGCAGCTTCAGGCTGTCCGCGTCGCTGACGCTTATGGTGCTATTGACGGCGATGCCTGCAGAGCCCGCCACGTAGTTGGTGTTGGCGGGCGAGCCGTCGCTGACGAGTGGCGTCTGGGGCGTTTCCGTGATCGTGATATTGCGGGTGGCAACATCGCTGTCGTTCTGTCCGTCACTGAACGAAAAAGCGATCGACCGAGTGGTGTCCGAGAGGCTGGGCGAGGCCATCGTGCTGGAAAACGTGACTGACCGCAGCGCGGCTTGCCATTGCGCGAGGCTTGCGCTGCCGGTCAGCTGGAGCTCGCCGACGCTTGCGTTGTAGCTGCCTGAGATGCCGTTTTGCGCCGTGAATCCCAGTTGATCGCCGACGACAAAATTGGTGATCCGTACCGTCGCCGAGATAGCAGTGGACGTTCCGCTCAGCGTCAGGCCCGGATCGATGGCGACCGCTGTGCCGCCTACGCCGTTATTGGCCGATGACCACGCCGCATTGCCGGGGCTGGTGGTGACGAACGCGCCCACTTCGATATAAGCCAGGTTGTCCAGGGAGGGTTCGAAGGCGCCGGTATCGTTCTGGTCGATCAGTGAAAACGAGACGATGTTGTCGAACGCCGAACCCAGCTGGTTCTGGTTCGATACCGTACCCACGAATCCGCCTACCGTAGCCGTCGCCAACTGGATCAGTGCGCTGTGCGATCCATCCTTGTAGTTAGCCTGGATGTACAGGTCTCCATTGAAGGAACTGAGATCGAAGCCTTGCAGCGAAAATGTGTGGCCGTTGGCTAGCGAGATCGTCACGCTTCTCATGACTGAGGCGCCGTCGGCGTTGAGCATCAGCACGCCGTCAGTCGGGCCATCGGTAATATCGGTCGGCCCGTTCGGGCTATTGCTGTCGTTGTAGGCGAAGGAATTGGTCGCCCGGTCAAACGTGTACGTAATGCCATTCAGCGTAAATTGCGACTGGCCAACGGCAGAAAAATTGTTGGAAGCGGCGGTATCGTAGGTTTCGGTCGTAACCGCGAGCAGCCCGCCGTACTGCGCCAGCGCGATCGGCGATGCGTTCAACGTGGCTTGAACGTCGCCCGCGTGATACTCGAGTGTCCAGTCCCCGCCCCGCGTCGCGGCGCCCGTGGCGTCGGTCGATGCCGCGACGTCCAGGTGCGAGAGGTCGGCGATCTGGCGCACCAACGCCTGCCCATCGGCCTGCTGTGCGATGTCGCATCCGTAGATCAGGAAATCGCCGCCCGGGTTCATCGCCGCGCCGATCCGCGCCAGGTCGGCGCTGTGCGCCGCCAGCGAGGAGGCGGTCAGCCAGGTCGAACCGGCCTGGATCGCGCCGTTGGAACCGTGCGAAATCAGGCTGATCGCGTCCACGCCGGGATGCGATTGGAGATATTGCGCAATCTGGGCAAAGCCGTCGGATCGGGCATCCAGCACGACATATTGCGTGCCAGGAGCCAGCCCGTCGATCAGGGTCTGATACTTTTCGACACTGGGATCGATGAACACCACCTGCGATTGCAGGCTCGACACCGCGATGCCGTCGGCGGCCGCCTGCTGGTCTTGTTGCTGCCTGTCGGCGGTCTGGGTTCCGTCCTGGGCAGTCTGGCGGCCCGCCGACTGGGCCTGGGCGGCGGCGGGTGGGGGCGTATCCGAGGCTCGGGGCTGACCGGCCGAAACGGCTGGCGGCGTGGCGTTAGCTTGGGAAGGGGCGTCGGCCTGAGGTTCGCCGGCGCGATGGATCTCGGGCGCGGGATCGGCCTGGTGGGGTTGCGCGGAGAGCGCCGCCACCGAAGCGTCATAGACGATGCGAGGCTCCAGCGCCATCAGCAGGGGAGACGCCGCCACGGCGGGGCGGGGGCGGTTGGCGCCGTTCAGGCTGCCCGCCAACCATTGTTTGACCTTCTTCATGACCTGCTTCTCCATGCCGCCAGCGGCTGTCGCCGTAAACGAGCCTGGAGACCCAGGGTGTCGAAGTCCGCAATATTCGGGGCGTTGTATCGCGATCTTACAACTTAATGTGTCAATAGTGACGAGTATTAACATTATTTTTCTCGTCCGTTACTTAACCGCCTCAGACGCGCGCCGGCATTCGTTGGGGGTTCGAAACGCAACCACTGCAGAAACGTCGGCGACCGCCCGCCGGCGCTTCCCGCCAGGAACGCTAAAATACTGCCTCGCGGCTTTTTGGCCAGCCTTTCCGGTATTCCCCTACCTGCGCCTGGCGCACCCCACAACGATGAAAAAACTGACTGCTGTACTTCTTGTGTCCGCAACCTCGCTGCTCACGGCCTGCGGTCCTGGCGACAACGCGCCCGCCGCGAGCGCCCAGGCGCCGGCCACGCCCAAGAAGGTTGTCGTGGGTCTGGACGACAATTTCCCGCCCATGGGATTTCGCGACGCCAGCAACCAGATCGTCGGTTTTGACATCGACATGGCCAAGGAAGCCAGCAAGCGCCTGGGCATCGAAGTGGAGTTCAAGCCCATCGACTGGAGCGCCAAGGAAGCCGAGCTGAACGGCAAGCGCGTCGACGTGCTGTGGAACGGCCTGACCATCACGGAAGAGCGCAAGAAGAACATCAGCTTCACCGCGCCCTACATGGCCAACCACCAGATCATCATCGTGGGCAACACCTCGCCCGTGAAGGTCAAGAATGACCTGGCCGGCAAGGTCGTCGGCGCGCAGGACGGCAGCAGCGCCACCGACGCCATTGCCAAGGATCCGGTTGCCGCCCAGATCAAGGAAGTGAAGAAGTTCGGCGACAACGTCACCGCGCTGATGGACCTGGCCGCGGGCCGTTTGGACGCCATCGTCGTCGACGAAGTCGTGGGCCGCTACCTCATCAGCAAGCGCGCGGGCGAATACCGCGTGCTGGAAGAGAACTTCGGCACGGAAGACTACGGCGTCGGCGTGCGCAAGGATGACACCGAACTCCTGGCCAAGCTGGACAAGACGCTGGACTCGATGAAGCAGGACGGCACCGCCGGCCGCATCGCCACGCAGTGGTTCGGCGCCAACATCATCAAGTAAACGAGAAAAGCGCCCGCGGCCCAACCGGCCGGAGCGCCTTTGCCGTTGCAGTTCGCAGCCCGCCGCAGCGCCGCAAGGCCAGGCGGGCTCGCCCATGATTCTCTCTTGCCCGCGCGGCGCGAACCCACTGCATGGACTACGTACTTTCCCTTCTGGGGCCCATGGCGCAAGGCGCGAAAGTGACCTTGACGCTGTTTTTCATCACGCTGGCGCTCGCCGTGCCGCTGGGCCTGGTGCTGGCCTTGGCGCGCATCTCGAAGTGGCCGCTGCTGAGCCGCGCCGTCAATGGCTATATCTGGCTGATGCGCGGCACGCCGCTGATGCTCCAGATGCTGTTCATCTATTTCGCGCTGCCGTTCGTGCCGGTGATCGGCATCCGGCTGCCCGACTTTCCGGCGGCCGTCGTGGCGTTTGCCCTGAACTACGCCGCATATTTCGCCGAAATCTTCCGCGCCGGCATCCAGTCGGTGGACCGTGGCCAATACGAAGGCAGCAAGGTGCTGGGCATGACCTACCTGCAGACGCTGCGCCGCATCGTCCTGCCGCAGATGGTGCAGCGCGTGTTGCCCCCCATGAGCAACGAGACCATCACGCTGGTCAAGGACACATCGCTCATCTACGTGCTGGCCCTCAATGACATCCTGCGCACCGCACGCGGGATCGTGCAGCGCGACTTCACGACCACGCCGTTCCTGGTCGCCGCGGCTTTCTACCTGTTGATGACGCTGCTCCTGACGTGGTTCTTCCAGCACATGGAAAAGCGCTATGCCAAATATGACCAGTAATTCCCCGGCCGGGCTGATCACGCGCCCGGTCATGATCGAAGCCCGCCACATCGTCAAATCCTTCGGCGCGAACCGGGTGCTGGACGACGTTTCGTTGACCCTGGAGCAGGGCGAGGTGGTCGCGGTGATCGGCCCGTCGGGCTCGGGCAAGAGCACGTTCCTGCGCTGCCTGAATCACCTTGAGACCATCGACGAAGGCAGCATCGTGGTGGAAGGCGAAACCATGGCGGCCGCCGTCACCGGCGCGCGCAGCCAATACGCCAGCGACGCCGACGTGCGCCGCATCTGCCGGAAGATGGGCATGGTGTTCCAGTCGTTCAACCTGTTTCCGCACATGACGGTGCTGCAGAACATCATCGAGGCGCCCATCACCGTAAAAGGTATGACCCGCGCCCAGATCGTGCCCAAGGCCGAAGAACTGCTGCGCAAGGTCGGCCTTCTGAACAAGCGCGACAACTATCCCACGCGCCTGTCCGGCGGCCAGAAGCAGCGCGTCGCCATTGCCCGCGCGCTGGCCATGGAGCCCGACATCATGCTGTTCGACGAGCCCACCTCGGCGCTGGACCCGGAACTGACCGGCGAAGTGCTGCGCACCATGAAGCAATTGGCCGACGAACGCATGACCATGCTGGTCGTGACCCACGAAATGGGCTTCGCGCGCGAAGTGGCGCATCGCGTCATCTTCATGGACGACGGCCGCATCGTCGAGGAAGCGCCTTCCGCCGCGTTCTTTGCCGCGCCCCGGCATGCGCGCAGCCGGGAGTTTCTGGCGCATATGCTCTGAGTAAGCGGCCTGGGTGGGGCGTTGCGCCAGAGAACCCGAGCGTATCCTCCGTGTGCCATGCACAAGGTTGGGACGACGGGCATATTTAAGAAGCTTTTGATGTACACGGTTCAGATGCGCGAGCACGATCACGGCGATCGTCCTCGGGTGCATCAGGTGGGAAGCTAGGGCGCTTCCGGTCAGGGTACGCGGCGGACGCCCACCCCATAGCGGCCGCCTCAGCAATAACGTCTTTCGAGCCGGGCCGCAGCCACCGGAGCGCCGCGTGCCCGCCCAATCTCGTCCGATTTTTCTGTTTATCGTTGGCGCCAATGATGGGGAAGCCAGCGCACTTCAGCACGACATTTCACCATCACGGCGTTCTGGACCGCGGTCATGAACCAGGTGTCATTGGAAGCGCTGCTATCGCAGGCAGTCGACGTCGCGCGCAGTACTCGACGGGACGAAGCGCCCAGCCCGTGCGTCGACTGCAAGTCCGAAGTTGCCATTCTTCCGCTGCGCTATGCCGTGGTGACCAGCGAAGATCCGGAAGCGCTTGCCGCGCTGGCGCCGGATCTGCCTCGCAATCTCGGCCTGGGGTTGCCCGCGTTGCAAGCCAAAGGCGTCCGCTACGCCGTGCGCGCCATGCGCCAGGGTTACCTGTACGCGTTCATCAAGCGCTTCGGAAAATGGAATTGCGAAAGCGCGTGGCGAGCGACAGGGACAGGGGTGTTCTCTCCATTCTGGCCTTACTCGCCAGATTTGCAGTACGCGCCCGAACCGCGCCGCCTGCTCGGATATGGCGGCTGGACCATCCTGTTCAAGGCCCCGGAAGACATCCAGGAAGCGCGCCTGCTGTTCACTCCGGACGTGCTTACCGAGCGCATGCTCGACAAGTTGCGCGATACCGATTCGTTGCGCAACAAGCTGCAAGCATTCGACATCAAGGAAATCGCCAGCAGCTGCTCGTTTGCTCCCGACGTGCTCGACATGTCTTCCACGAACGATGGCATTGCCGAGAGCATCGCCGCGGCCCATACCCGCCTGGCGCCCACACTTGCCGATCAGCTCTATTCCGACCCGGATTATCACCACGCCCCGCAATTGGTCGCGTCGGATTTGAGGCCAACGGTCACCCGAGCCCGCGGCGCGGCTATCGTGCTGCGCGACCCCATCGGCATTACTCAGCAACTCAACGCCTGGCGAAACGAGGCCGTCGAGACGCTGAAGGACTACTTGAACAGGGGTGGGGCCAATAATGGCATCAGCAACGAACGCAAGATTCTGGTGGCGCAGGCGTTCGGCGATGTGCGAAATCAGTTTGAAGAAAGGTCCGCTGCCTTGGAGGCGCAGCATTACATCGAGATCGAACGGGACAAGGTGTTCAATCCCGAGATGGCGCGGGGGCGGAACTGGATCCTCGACGAGGCGCAGCAGAAACGCTGGGAAGCGGCAGCCCAGGAGCACGTGCGCAACTATGAAGCCACGATAAGGGCGCGGGTGCAAGCCAAACTGGACAGCGGCGAATACCGCGCCCGCTTCGAAAGCAAGTACGTCACTCCGCCGGACCCGAAAGCGGCGTTGCAAATCTACGCCATGAAACAGGCGCTCGCGGGTTTCGAGACCCAGTGTCGAATTGCGGAACAGGAAGCGGCGCGTCGGGCACTGCCATACGAAGCCTGGTTGCAGAGCGAGCAATTACTGGATGGGTTGGAAGTCTATGACGATGCCGACCTTGCCAGCGGCTGGCGGTTTGCGGGTCAGACAGGACTGTGCGTCTTCGGTGCGGAAGGATGCGAAAGCAGTGCCAACGTCATCCAAGAGTGGTGGCAGGGTGGGGTGCAAGACCGCAAGAACCTCGCGCTGCGAAGCTTTGGACTGAATCAGGATGCCATCCTGGCGGAAATGGATCGCATCCGCGAATCCGCAAAATCCGAGCCGGCGCTCGCTGCCGGCGACACCATTTACCAGTACACGCGGACGGGCCTCGAAATGGCAAAGACGCTAGCGCAGCTCTTTGACAAGGCCAATAGCGTGTACGAAGCGCTGGACAAATCGAACAAGGCGGGACTGTCAGGTGGAGTCCTGGCCTGGTACGCCAGCCTGGGCCGTCAGACCTTGCGCCACGCCTCGCAAGGCAACGAATGGTTCGTCCACAGGGCCACCCGCAGCTGGCTCGCCGCCAGCATCGGCGAGCGCGCCGTCAACCTCAGGCTAGAGGACCTGCAGGCCATCGGTCACAGCGCGGACCGGACGGTCATGCGAGGCCAGATCAAGCAGAACGTCCAATTCGCCTTCGCGACGGAACTGGTGGATGCACGCTCCAGCGAGTTCTACAAGGTAAGGGCCAGCGGGTGGCTGCTCTTGCTTGAGGCCGGACTGCTCGGATTAAGAATGCACAGCCTGCCTCAGGACGACAGGCAGAGAGCCGAGCTGGCGGCCGCCGTGCTGACCGCCGGCGCGGCGGGGATCGAAATGCTGGCCTGCGGGACGGAGCTGGTGTTGAGGCACTTTAACGCCGGAAGCACGACCGGGGTCGGGGCCACGGTGTTCTTGGGGAGGTTGCGGCTGTGGGGTGGGGCGTTGGCGATCATGGGAGGTGCGATCGCCGCGACGTATGATCTGATTGATATGCAGAACGCGGCGAAGGAGAAAAAAACATCGCTATCCCGAGCATTTCGGGTCCGGTTTGTCACTACTCTCTTGATGGCGACAGGGCAAGCAAGCTTAACCTTGGGAGCGGCTGCACCGATGCTACGCATTGTTGCAGAGCGGGCTGTGCTCTCACGCTGGAGCGTCTCGTTAGGCATGTTGGCAGACATTTCAGCCTTCTTTGCCAAGGAGGCAGTGGCGCTATTTTTGCGCCGCCTGCTACTCCGTGGAACGGGAATTTTGGTCGTAGCCAGTGTGGCAATTGCAATTTTCGATGATGACGCTCTGCAAAGATGGTGCAAACGTACTTCGTATCGCGGACCAAAGTTTCAGAACGAGAAGCCGTTTGAAGACGCAGCGCAAGAATTGGCGAGCGTCTATGGCGCCCTGAATGAGGTGGCTTGATGTACGCGACCGAGTGGATGATGTGGTGGGGCTGCTTGAAATCGGATGAGGAATTAGGGCGCCATTCCGGAGGCGCACGGCCCTCGCGACGAGCTGTGTCTTACGTAGAAGATGTTGCGCAAGAGCGAGCGGCCCAACAGGCAAAACGTTGCGATCGCGCTGTCAGTCGCGGCCCAGTGTACGCCGCTAACGATATATATGTGGAGATGCGTTGCGGGGGAATGGAAGACAAGCGGGGGCTTATCACGCTCGCCACTGCAATTTTTGTAGGCATGATTTTATATGCGTGGGCCGTTAGTTCGGGACCAATTCTCTTTGCAGTGCTGCTCGGCGCGATGAAGTGGTATGACAGTTCAATCGGGTGGCAGCAGTACTTTGATTTGGCGTTCGACGTCGTTATTTTTGGCCTGCCGCTTTGGCTCTACTCCAGGCACGCATTCCGCTTCAGTCGTCTAGAGGTGTTGACGTCCCGTCACTTGCTGGTTCGGTTTAATCGGATTACTCGTCAAGTCTATCTTCATCGACCTTCGCATTGTGGCGGTGTCCTTGTCTTGCCCTGGAACGGCACAACCTCGATGGAGATGGCGGGTCAACGCCTTATGCTCGGATGGTTTCCAGACGATACGCCGTTGCCGTTTCCGAACTTTGCGTTGGTGGGAAAGCCAAGCAGTCGTCTGTACGACCTGCAAGCTGAGTGGGAATTCATCCGCCGGTACATGGACGAGGGCGGTCTGCAAGCGGTCGAGAGACCGCGCATCAGCTCGCAGCTGCCTTTGCCCTGGCCAGCCTTCACAGCGCAGTTCGAGGCGCTAGGTCCGTTTCTGCGCAAAAGCGGCCCGTTGACGTGGCTGGGTTGCGTGCTGATCTCGCCTGCATTCGTTATCGTCGGGCTCTCGCATTGGGCTTCGTTATTGCTGTGCTGGCGGCCACGTTGGCCGCGCGCCATTCGTGAGGCAGGCCAGCCGGGAAAGCCGGCGCCCGCTTTCACTACCGTCGCTGACTACCCGCCGGACGTTCAGTCACAGTTGCTGGCCAATGCGCACCGCTGGAAATTGCGGCCGGGGCGGGCCCCTGCGAATGCGTCACGCGAGGGAAAACATCGTGGGTGAGGAGGAAGAGCGGCTCCCACCCTCCGCCCACAGAAAGTTTTTCTCAAACACTATCAACACCCGAACTGAGGCGGATAGCGTGTACTAAGAGACGGACGAATCGAGCAATGCGGGACTGTCAGGTGGAGTCCTGGCCTGGTACGCCAGCCTGGGCCGCCAGGCCTTGCGCCACGCGTCACAAGGCGATGAAGGCCTCGTCCACAGGGCTAACGCAGATGGCTAGCGGTCTGCGGAGTTGGCCGCTGTCGTGATAGTCAGCCAAGCAGGTCTGGCGGTTGCGGCGGCGCGCCCAATGATCAAGATGCTGGCCGAGCGCGCGATAACGACGAAATACGCTGCCTGGTGGAATTTGTTTTCTCGCGTCTCCGCAGTTTTGGCTCGACAAGCGGTCATCCTTTTCTTGCGGCGCGTGTTGCTTCGTGGGACCTTAATTACAGTCGCCTTTACGGTGGTCATTACGATATTTGATGACGATGCCCTCGAAAAGTGGTGCAAGCGTTCCCTCTACCGTGGTCCGAAGTTCAAGTATGAGAAGACTTACAAGGATGCCGAAGAAGAGTTGGCCGCCTTGTATAGCGCGCTTTTGGAAATCATCTGATGTACATCGCTGAGTGGATCTCTTGGTTCGTATGTCTGAAACCGGACGCGTGGTTAAGGAAAAATCTCGAGGAATACCAGAATCAGGCGATCCCAATCATTCAGCCGGCATATGAAGATTGCCTTGTGGAGGACCGCGCGCGCCAATCTGCGAAGCGGTTCGGCCAGGCTAGAACGAAGGGGCCGGTCTATGCATGCACCGACGCATTCCTTGAAATGCGCTGCGGTGGTTTAGAAGACAAGAGAGGATTCATCTCTCTGCTCACGATCGTCTTCATGTACTTCATGGTGGGTTCATGGATAGACATAGACGGAAGATTGCTTTGGGCAGTCCTATCCGGCTCTGGAGTCGCCTTTGGCCGAGACCTATATATCGGTGATCTATTCACTTTTCTTTTGGGGACCACGGTGACGGCTGGAGCGCTCTGGCTGTATTTCAAGTATGCATTTCGCTTCACTCGCCTTGAAATGCTCACATCACGCCACCTCCTGATTCGCTTCAACCGTATCACTCGTCAAGTCTATCTTCATCGGCCGGCGAGCTGCGGGGGGATTCTGGTTCTACCTTGGGAGGGTGTGCATACCGAGGAAATTCCCGGATTGAGGTTGGTGATGGGCTGGTACCCCGGTGACAACACGGACCTGCCCTTTCCGACCGCTGTGTTTATTGGAAGGCAAAGCAGCCGTCTCTCCGACCTGCAGTCCGAATGGGAATTCATCCGCCGGTACATGGACGAGGGCGGTCTGCAAGCGGTCGAGAGACCGCGCATCAGCTCGCAGCTGCCTTTGCCCTGGCCAGCCTTCACAGCGCAGTTCGAGGCGCTAGGTCCGTTTCTGCGCAAAAGCGGCCCGTTGACGTGGCTGGGTTGCGTGCTGATCTCGCCTGCATTCGTTATCGTCGGACTCTCGCATTGGGCTTCGTTGTTGCTGTGCTGGCGGCCACGTTGGCCGCGCGCCATTCGTGAGGCAGGCCAGCCGGGAAAGCCGGCGCCCGCTTTCACTACCGTCGCTGACTACCCGCCGGACGTTCAGTCACAGTTGCTGGCCAATGCGCACCGCTGGAAATTGCGGCCGGGGCGGGCCCCCGAGAGTTCGTCGCGCGTGGGTAAGAAGCGTGAACGGAACTGATGATACCTGCACGTTGAGATGATCAGTCGACTTGCGTATGCCGGTATAGGGCTTGGACGTTCGAGGATCGCCGACTATTCGATATGATGCATACCCATGCCCCCCATGCCGGTTTCCACGCACTCCGATTCTGACGCTCCGCCGCTGCTCAGACTGCGCGGCCTGTACAGCGAGCGCCTGGCGCCCGTGAGCCTGGATCTGGCCGCGGGTGAGTGCGCGGCCGTGGTCGGCGCGTCGGGGTCGGGCAAGTCGCTACTGCTGCGCCAGATTGCCGACCTGGATCCCGGCCACGGCGAGGCCGAGCTGGATGGCCGCCGCCGGTCGGCCATGCGCGGTTTCGAATGGCGGCGCCAAGTGGTGTATTGCCAGGCCGAGGCCGGCTGGTGGGATGACCATGTGTCCGCGCATTACGCGGACCGCGCGGAGGCGGTCGGCGTCATGAGCCGGCTGGGGCTGGCCGAGGACAAGTTCGATGCGCTGGTCCACGAACTGTCCACGGGCGAGCGCCAACGCATGGGGCTCGCGCGCGCGCTGCTGCAAAAGCCGCGCGTGCTGCTGCTGGACGAGCCGACCGCGGCATTGGACGAGGTCGCGACGGCGCTGGTCGAGGCTGAACTGGCGCGGTTTCTGACTCGCGGTGGCGGCATCCTGATCGTCACGCACAGCGCCGAGCAGGCCGGCCGTCTGGCGCGCCGCAGCTGGCGGATGACGCAGGGCCGCATGGAGCCCCTATGGACGTGATCCAACTGCAGGCGCTGGATCTGGTGATCGCGTCGCTGCTGGTGCTGCTAAGCGCCGGCATTTCCTTTGCGCTGCGCCTGAACCTGCAAAGGCAGGTGCTGTGGGCGGCGGTGCGCACGGTGGTGCAACTGCTCCTGGTCGGCCAGATCCTTCGCATCGTGTTCGCCCACGCCGCGCCATGGCTGACGGCGCTGGTGGTGGCCGTGATGATGGCGCTGGCCGCGCGCGAGGTGGCCGCCCGGCCCAAGGCGCGCCTGACCGGACGCGGCAACGGCTGGGTCGGCACGCTGGCGGTGGCCAGCACCACGCTCATTACAGCGTTGTTCATCCTGAGCACCGCGTTGCGCCCAGAACCCTGGTACGACCCGCGCTACACCATTGCGCTGGTGGGCATCGTGTTGGGTAGCGTGCTCAATGCCGCGAGTCTGGCGCTGGACGGCATGCTGTCAGGCGTGCGCCGCGAACGGCTGGGCATCGAGGCGCGCCTGGCGCTGGGCGCCACGGTCCACCAGGCGTTCGCATCGCTGCTGCGAGAATCCGTGCGGCGCGGCATCGTGCCGAGCATCAACCAGATGTCGGCCGCGGGCATCATCACCTTGCCCGGCATCATGACCGGCCAGATCATCGCGGGCATGGACCCGGTGGACGCGGCCAAATACCAGATCCTGCTGATGTTCCTGCTGTGCGGCGCAAGCGGCATGGCAGCGATGGGCGCAGCCTATGGCGCCATGCGCCGGTTGACCGATGAGCGCGGAAGGCTGCGGCTGGACAGGCTGATGCCGGGGCGGGCGTGATGCAGTGGCGGCCGTCAAAGGATGGCGTGGAGCCCTTTGTCAGCCAGGAGATTGAGCAGCTTCAATGCAGGGCCGGTAGGGCGCGTGTCGCCTTGTTCCCATTTCTTGACGGTCGAAGTGCTGGTGTGCAGGTGCAGCGCGAATACAGGTTGGCTGAATCGTAAATCTTCACGCAGCCGTTTAATATCGCCCGGACTGAAATTCCGGACGGGGGCAGGGCAGATAGCGTCAAAGTCCCGCATCGTGACTTTGTCTGTCGACCCCGCATGGTAGAGCGCGGCGAGATCTTCGCGCAGAGATTCAATGAGTTTGCTCACAATTCACCTCGATTAACACGCCGGCCTGCACGGCACTTAACAGGGCGCTTTCTTTCAGGTCAAGAAAGACCTTGCCTGTAAATTGCAGGGCTTTCTTTTCTGCATCAGTGATATTCGCCTTGTCGCTTTTCGGATATCCGTGCAAGAACACATATCGGCTTCCAATGCGTGCCGATAGCAGCGTCCGGTAGCCGTCACGTTTACCGCCTCCGGGGCGCGCAACTCGAAGCTTGTACAGATGGCCGCCCAGATCGGCGACAACAAGGCCGCTTCCATTTCGCGGACCGCGCCACACAGCACGGCGTCAGACAACCGTTCGGCGGCCTGCCACCGGGTAAAAGATTTGCGCTTTAGCACCACCATTCCCGAACACTCCAAAGTGTACCCTTAATGGGTATAGTTAGGCGCCACACATTTCTGCGGGGCCGCGAGAAATGAACTTACTCGCGCATCCGCAGTAGGAGGTCGGGGCAGCCCCCGTAAGTCAGTCGGATTTTGGATACCGGCAACAATGGCGCTGCAAGGTGTCAGGCACCCCTCCGAGGTCGCCCACGAATGCAGCCATCCGGCGCGCCCAAAGAAAAACCGGCAGCCCCAACGGGACTGCCGGTTTCTTGTCTGTCAGCCAGCTTGCGCCAGCTGGCAAAGCAGGGGACGCTTAGCCGATGGAGGCCAGCACCTTGTTCAGCGTGGCGCTGGGGCGCATGGCCTGGCTGGCCTTGGCTTCGTTCGGCTGGTAGTAGCCGCCGATGTCCACTGGCTTGCCTTGGGCTGCCTTGAGCTCGTCCAGGATCTTGTTCTCGCCTTCCGAGAACGCGGTCGCGGCGGGCGCGAACTGGGCGGCCAGGGCGCGGTCCTCGGTCTGGGCGGCCAGGGCCTGGGCCCAGTACATCGCCAGGTAGAAGTGGCTGCCGCGGTTGTCCAGGCCGCCGACCTTGCGCTCGGGCGACTTGTTTTCGTCCAGGAACTTGGCCGTGGCCTGATCCAGCGTCTTGGCCAGGATCTGGGCGGTCGGGTTCTTGTACGTGCGGCCCAGGTGGTCCAGCGACTCGGCCAGCGCCATGAATTCGCCCAGCGAATCCCAGCGCAGGAAGCCTTCTTCCAGGAACTGCTGCACGTGCTTGGGCGCCGAACCGCCCGCGCCGGTTTCAAACAGGCCGCCGCCGGCGACCAGCGGCACGATCGACAGCATCTTGGCGCTGGTGCCCAGTTCCATGATGGGGAACAGGTCGGTCAGGTAGTCGCGCAGCACGTTGCCGGTGACCGAGATGGTGTCCAGGCCTTCGCGGATGCGCTTGACCGAGAACTTGGTGGCCTCGACGGGGTCGAGGATGCGCAGGTCCAGGCCGCTGGTGTCGTGGTCCTTCAGGTACTGCTTGACCTTGGCGATGACCTGGGCGTCGTGGGCGCGCTTTTCATCCAGCCAGAAGACGGCGGGCGTCTTGGTGGCGCGGGCGCGCGTGACGGCCAGCTTGACCCAGTCCTGGATCGCGGCGTCCTTGGTCTGGCACATGCGCCAGAGGTCGCCGGCCTCGACGGCCTGCTCCAGCAGCACGGCGCCGGAGGCGTCGGTGACGCGCACGGTGCCGGCGGCCGGGATGACGAAGGTCTTGTTGTGCGAACCGTATTCTTCGGCAGCCTGGGCCATCAGGCCGACGTTGGGCACGCTGCCCATCGTGACCGGATTGAACGCGCCATTGCGCTTGCAGTCGTCGATGACGGCCTGGTAGACGCCGGCGTAGCTGCGGTCGGGGATGACGGCCTTGGTGTCCTGCAGCTTGCCTTCGGCGTTCCACATCTTGCCCGAGTCGCGGATCATGGCGGGCATGGACGCGTCGACGATGACGTCGCTGGGCACGTGCAGGTTGGTGATGCCCTTGTCGGAGTTCACCATGGCCAGCTGCGGCAGCGTCTTGTAGGCGGCGTCGATGTCGGCGGTGATGGCGGCCTGCTGGTCGGCGGGCAGCGACTGGATCTTGGCGTACAGGTCGCCAATGCCGTTGTTGGGGTCAAAGCCGGCCTGCTTTAGGACGTCGGCGTGCTTGGCCAGGACGTCCTTGTAGAACACGGAGACCACGTGGCCGAAGATGACGGGGTCCGAGACCTTCATCATGGTGGCCTTCAGGTGGACCGAGAACAGCACGCCGTTGGCGCGCGCGTCGTCGATCTGCGCCTGCAGGAAGGACTTCAGCTTGGCGGTCGACAGCACGGCGGCGTCGATGATCTCGCCGGCCTTGACCGGGGTCTTTTCCTTCAGGACGGTCTTGGTGCCGTCGGCAGCCGTCAGTTCAATCTTGACGTCGCCGGCTTCGGCGATGAGGGCCGACTTCTCGGTGCCGTAAAAGTCGCCTTCGCTCATGTGCGCGACGTGCGACTTGGAGTCGGACGACCAGGCGCCCATCTTGTGCGGGTGCTTGCGGGCGTAATTCTTGACCGACAGCGGGGCGCGGCGGTCGGAGTTGCCTTCGCGCAGGACCGGGTTGACGGCGCTGCCCTTGACCTTGTCGTAGCGCGCCTTGACGTCACGCTCGGTGTCGTTGGCGGGGGCATCCGGGTAATCCGGCAGCTTGTAGCCCTGGTCCTGCAGTTCCTTGATGGCCGCCTTCAGTTGGGGCATCGAGGCGCTGATGTTGGGCAGCTTGATGATGTTGGCTTCGGGCTTGACCGCGAGGGCGCCCAGCTCAGCCAGGGCGTCGGACAGCTTCTGGCCGTCTTCGAGGTAATCCGGGAACAGGGCGATGATGCGGCCTGCCAGCGAAATGTCGCGGGTCTCGACCGTGATGCCTGCGGGTTTGGCGAATGCCTGGACGATGGGCAGCAACGAACGGGTTGCAAGTGCCGGAGCTTCGTCGGTGAGGGTATAGATAATCTTCGGAGTAAGAGACATGATCCTTGAATCTGTTCGGCTCAGGCGATTAACGCGCAAACCCGAACATGCTATGCGGCGTACGCCGGTAGATGTTGTCGAGAGTGGGTTCGTATGGAGGGACGCGCAGGCAAGCCGTCCACCCAACATGACCGCCGCCCGTCCTATTGTTTGACTGGACCGGCCGGCCCAATTGAAAGGGCCGTATCCGGGTCCGCCTTGGAAGGTGCGACCGCCACGAACTTTCCATTGTAATACCGTGCTACGCATTGCGCCGGGAAATGGTTCCATTTCATGATGGCGACGCAATATGCATATGCCCAAGGTTTCAGGGACGGATCGCGCTAGGCGGGCCAATGTGATGCGGATCGAGCCCAACTTTCGCGTTTGACAAAGCGGCGCGATGAGAGGAAAGTAGCGCCCATGAATTTCCGCGCCGTCCGCATTTCGCTGATTATTACCATCATTCCTGGAATGGTGGGTTAGCGCGCGACCGCAACAGTCACAGCCACCCGCCCCACGAGGCGGGTTTTTTGTGGCCGCCTCTGCCGGGCAAGCCTACCCAAGCAGAGAAACCATGTCCGCTACCCCCCCCAACGCACCCTCGGAATTCCAGGCTGGCGCTGCCACGCCCATGGAGTACCTGCGGCAGATCCTGACCGCCCGGGTCTATGACATTGCCCGGGAAACCGAACTGGACCTGGCGCGCGGCCTGTCCGCCCGGCTCGGCAACAGTGTCCACTACAAGCGCGAAGACAACCAGCCGGTGTTCTCGTTCAAGGTGCGCGGCGCCTATAACAAGATGCGCAACACGCCGCGGGCGGCGCTGGAGCGCGGCGTGATCACCGCGTCGGCCGGCAACCATGCGCAGGGCGTCGCCATTTCGGCGGCCAAGCTGGGCGTGCGGGCCATCATCGTGGTGCCACAGACCGCACCGCAAGTGAAGGTGGACGCCGTGCGCGCCCACGGCGGTCCAACCGTCACCGTGGTGCAGGCCGGCGATTCGTATAGCGACGCCTATGCCCATGCGCAGATGCTGGCGCAGGAACAGGGGCTGACGTTCGTCCCCGCGTTCGACGATCCGTATGTGATCGCCGGCCAGGGCACGGTGGGCATGGAGATCCTGCGCCAGCACCCCGAACCGCTGCACGCCATCTTCGTGCCGATCGGCGGCGGCAGCCTGGCGGCGGGCGTATCGACCTACGTGAAGGCGGTGCATCCCGGCGTGAAGGTGATCGGCGTTCAGACCGAGGATTCGTGCGCGATGGCGCAGTCGTTGCGGGTCGGCGAACGCGTCATCCTGGCCGACGTGGGCCTGTTTTCGGATGGCACGGCCGTCAAGCTGGTGGGCGAAGAGACATTTCGTCTGTGCCGCGAGCATCTGGACGAAGTGATTCTGGTCGACACCGATTCGGTATGCGCGGCCATCAAGGACGTGTTCCTGGACACGCGCAGCGTGCTGGAGCCAGCGGGCGCGCTGGCGGTGGCAGGGCTGAAGAAGTACGTCGAGCGCGAAGGCGCACGCGGGCAATCGCTGGTGGCGATTACTTCGGGCGCCAACATGAACTTTGACCGCATGCGGTTCGTGGCGGACCGCGCCGAGGTGGGCGAGGCGCGCGAGGCGGTGTTCGCGGTGACCATCCCCGAGGAACGCGGCAGCTTCCGGCGCTTTTGCAAGGTGATCGGGCAACGTAGCGTGACGGAATTCAACTACCGCATCGCCGACGCGCGCACCGCGCATATCTTCGTCAGCGTGCAGATCGCGCGCCGCGGTGAATCGGCCGACATTCTGGCGGCGTTGCAGGCCGAGGGCTTCTCGGCCACCGACCTGACGAACAACGAAGTCTCCAAGCAGCACATCCGCTACATGGTCGGCGGACGCTCGCCGCTGGCAGGCGGCGAACGGCTGTTCCGCTTTGAATTTCCCGAGCGCCCGGGCGCGCTGATGAAGTTCCTGTCGGCGATGGCGCCCAACTGGAACATCAGCCTGTTCCATTACCGCAACCAGGGCACGGACTTCAGCTCGGCGCTGGTGGGCATCCAGGCGCCGGTGGCCGACGATGCGGCGCTCGATGCGTTCCTGCGGCAACTGGGTTATGCGCACGCCGAGGAAACGGGGAACGAGGCCTACCGCCAGTTCCTGATCTGAGTGAGCGGCCGGGCGTTTAGCTAGCGTGGCAACTGGCCTTGCGCGGCAATGCCACGCCCGGCTTCAAACGCAGCGTCGCGCGGCCCTGCGCCTGGGTCAGTTCCAGCGCGTTTGCGCGCCACGCGGGCACGTCGTCGAATGCGATGAGCGGCGACGAGCCGGCGGCGGCCTTCGCGCCGGGCCGTTCGAATTGCAGCGCAGGCAGGCCCACGCACGTGTCCTTGAAATCCAGGCGGGCCAGTTCACGCCCGTCGCTCAGGCGCACCGCGCGAAACGCCAGGGGCGTATCCACGAACTTGCTGACTTCCGGCACGTATTGCAGGTAACCGTGGGCGTCCTTGACGTGCGTGGCCGGCTGCAGCACGACGACGTCGCGGCCTGGAGGGACAGCCAGGTAGGCCACATCGCCGGCCACATCCAGCAGCTTGCCTGGACCAAGGTTCAGCGCCTTGAGCGGCGCGTGCCGGATCATCACGGTTTCGTTCCAGGCGGAATTCACGCGCGTCCATCCGGGCAGGCGGGCGTCCTCGAACCGCGTGCCGTGGATCCGGTCGCGGTCTGGCTTGTCGGAGATGGCCAGGCGCTGCACGTGCAGCGCGCCGTTGACCACTTGCAGATGCGCGAGCACGGTGCTGGCGCTGGAGCTTGTGAAGAAGGCCAGCACCGCATCGGTTTCCAGGACGGCGACGGGGCCCGGGCAGAAGAACGCGCGGGCTTGCGGCGCCTTGCCGCCGGGAAAGAGCAGGGCGCCGACGTCCGCGCCGCACAGGCTTTTGCCCTGGAACGTGATGATGGTGGCGTGCGTCGTCTGGCGCTGACCGGTATTCCAGTCGCTGCGGCTGCCGGCTGCCACGTCGACGACAAGGCCGTGATCGTCATAGACCACCGCGGCGCCCGAGGGCGCGGCCAGCAGGCTGAGCAGAAACACGAGGGCGCGGCGGCTCGTCATGGGCGGACTCAGGGGATGGCGGGAGGGGTGACTATACCGCTGAAGCCGCGCCGGTCTAGTTCAGCGTTCGGCCAGCCCGTCGACGTGGATCTGCGCCTGTCCCTGCGGACAATGCTCCACGCGTGCCCGCACCCGGTATACGCGGCGCAGCGTGTCGGGCGTCACGACATCGCCTGGCAGCCCTTCGGCTTCGATCTCGCCCGCGTGCAGCAGCAACGCATGGTCCGCGTGGCGCAGCGCGATGTTCAGGTCGTGCAGCACCACCAACGTGATGAGACGGTGCTGGCGCGTCTGGCGGCGCAGCACGTCCATCACGTGGAACTGATAATTCAGATCCAGCGCGGACAGCGGTTCGTCGAGCAGCAAGAGGCGCGGGCGCCGCACCAGCGCCTGGGCCAGCGAGGCAAGCTGCTTCTGTCCGCCTGACAGTTCGTCCAGATGGCGGCTGGCCAGGGGCGCAATGCCCAGCTCGTTGATGACCGCCATGGCGTCCTCCATCAGCGCGTGCCCGGGTTGCCCGTGCCTTCCGGAACGCGCCGCCACCAGCACCGATTCGAAGACGGTCATGTGCACCCCCTTGGGCAGGGCCTGCGGCATGTACATCGCGCATTCGGCGCGGCGGGCGGCGCTGGCCTGCGCCAGGTCTTCGCCGTCCAGCCAGAGGGCGCCGTCCATCACCGGATGCAGGCCCGCCAGCGTCTTGAGCAGCGTGGACTTGCCGCTGCCGTTGGGGCCCAGCAGCGCGGTGACGGCGCCTTCGGTCATGGGGCCGGCGCTAGCGTGGCGCAGCACCGGCCGTCCGCCGTAGCCCGCGGACAGCGCCTGGATGCGTAGCTGCGCCATCGTCAGGGTTGCAGCACCAGCGTGCCGCGCATGTGCTGCGCGTGCGCCGGGAACGAGCAGTAGTAGGTGTACGACTGGCCGGCGCGCAGGCGGCTGACGGGGAACGTGATGGTGGCCGTCTCCCCGCCGCCCAGCATCGGCGTCTTGGCCAGGATGCGGCCGTCTCCCGGCTTCAGGAAGTCGTTGTTCGCGCCCGCCTGGATGCCGTCCGTCATCACGGCGTCGATGTCCCCGGTCTTGGTCAGCACCCAGTTGTGGCCGGCCTTTTCCTTGCTGTTCTTGCCCGTGTGAATGAGCCGCACGGTAAATTCCTGGCAGCTTGCCGGCACGACGATGTGGTCAGGGCCGAACTGCTTGCCGGGCCGGCCTTCGACGTCGATGCTGCACTCGGCGGGCGCGGCATGGGCCGTGCCGGCGATCATCAGGGCCGCGAGGGTCAGCGTCAGGCGGAATTTCATCGGGGTGTCTCCTTGTGGGATGGGATGCCGTCAGGCGCGCTTGAGCGCGCGCACGACGATGGTGAGAAAGAAGGGAATGCCGACCAGCGACGTGACGATGCCCACCGGAATGAGCGCGCCGGGCAGCACGGTCTTGGAGGCGACGGACGCAAGCGACAGGATCAGCGCGCCGGCCAGGGCGCTGCCCGGCAGGTAATAGCGATGGTCTTCGCCCAGCAGCAGCCGCGCGATGTGCGGCGCAACCAGGCCGACGAAGCCGATCGTGCCCACGAACGACACGGCCAGCGCCGCCAGCGCGCTGACGCGCAGCAGGCTGACCAGGCGCAGGCGCTTGACGTCGATGCCGAAGCTGGCCGCGCGCTCCTCGCCCAGCCGCACCGCGGTGAGCTTCCAGGCGTCGCGCATCGAAAACGGGATGGCGAGCGACAGGGCCGCCGCCATGACGCCGACCGTTGTCCAGTTGGCGCGCGCAAGGCTGCCCATGGTCCAGAACACGATGCCTTGCAAGGCCTCTTCGCTGGCGACGAACTGCAGCAGCATCACCAGCGCCTGAAACGAGTACACCAGCGCGATGCCAAAGAGCACCACGCCCAGCGTGGACCCGCCACGCCAGCGCGCCACGCGCTCCAGCACAAGCACCGACAGCAGCGTGCAGGCGAACGCCGACACGGACACGGTCATGCCGGCCGGCAGCGCCGGCAGATGCCAGTCCAGCGTGATGGCGAGCGACGCGCCGAACGCTGCAGCGGCCGAGACGCCCAGGGTGTAGGGACTGGCGAGCGGATTGTCCAGCATGGTCTGCATCTCGGCGCCGCCCAGGCCCAGCGCGACGCCGACCAGCACCGCCATCAGCGCATAGGGCAACCGGAACTGCCAGACGATGACGCGCGTGCCGGTGTCCGACACGTCGGGGTGCAGCAGCGTGCGCAGCAGCTCGGGCAGGGACAGCGATGCCGGCCCGCTCGCGATGTCGGCCAGCAGGCTGGCCACGATGGCCATCACCAGCGCGGCGGTCAACAAGAGGCGCTTGCGCACCGCACGCCGGTACGTGGCGATGGGGTCGCCGGCGACCGACGCCGCGCGTAGCGGCGTCGCGGTGACGATATCGGTCATGGCGCTCTACTTCGCAGGCGGGGCAGGGGTCGTCCAGAAGGCACCCGTGCTGTCCAGGTCCAGGAACTGGCTATACAGCGCGTCCAGCGTGCCTTGCGGATCCAGCGCCGCCGCGCGCTCGGGGTAGAGCCACTTGGCCATCGCCTCGATGGCGGCGATGTTGTAGGGCGAGTTGTAAAAGGCGTGCCAGATGCCGAAGGCGCGATGTTGCGTGACAGCATCCAGGTCGCGGATGCCGTCGCGGGCCAGCAGCGTGGACAGGCTGCCGACAGAGACCGTGGGATCAGCGCCGGGCCCGGCCAAGAGGCCTGGCCGGCCCGGCTCCGACCGGCTGCCCGTGGCGATGTAGACGTCGGGCTTGGCGTCGATGACGAATTCCAGACTGACGTCGCCGATGGCGCCGGGCAGCACGGGCGCGGCCACATTGACGCCGCCGGCTGCTTCCAGCAGGTCGCCAACGCTGCCGTTGCCGGTGGTGTGGCAGCACGCGGGCCACACGCCCGCCAGCATTTCCACGAAGACGCGCGGCCGCTGCGCCTGCGGCACCGCATCCACCACCTTGCGCACGCGGGCCAGGCGCTCCTCGTAGAACGCAATGTAGGCCTCGGCCTGCACTTGCCGGTCGAGGGCTTGGCCCAGGATGCGCAGGCTGGGCACCGTGTTGCGTACCGGGTGCTGGCGGAAATCGATGAAAACGATCGGAATGCCGGCTTCCTCCAACGCGGGAATCATGGGATTGTTGCGGCCCGGACCGTGACCGCTGACGCTGAAGATCGCCACGTCGGGCCGCAGCGAAACGATTTTTTCCGGGCTGACGCTGGCTTCCGACGTCTTGCCGATCAAGGGAACCTGGGCCGCTTGCGGGAAGCGCTTGACGAGCTGGTTCCAGGAATAGGGATCCTGCTGCTTGAGCTCGCCTTGCCAGCCGACCACGCGGGCGACGGGATCGTGCCGGTCCAGCAGCGCCATCGCGAAGACAAAGCGGCCTTCACCCAGCAGAATGCGCCGCGGGTGGTCGGGCACCGTCACGACGCGGCCGGCCAGGTCGGTGACCTCGCGTGCATGGGAGGCGGGCAGGGCGCATAACAGGGCGGCGGCGGTCACGGCCGCACGGAAGAGGGCAATCGGGCGCATGGCGAATCCTTCTGGGGCGTTGGCCGCGCGTTGCGGGTAACGCGAACCATTCTTATCGCCGGGCAGTGTCCGACAACCTGTCTCAAGAATTCGTTAAGACGCGCCCAGCCTGTGGTGCAGGCGCTGCACACCGGGCATCCGACACCCGGCATCCCACGCCTCGGCCTCTACAATGTGAGATTGATTGTTATTCTCCAAGCGGTCCCGTCATGCGCGTTCTCGTCATCGAAGACGACCCCGACATCCTTGCCAACATCACCCATCACCTGACGCGCCGCGGCTACATCGTGGATTGCGCCGAGGACGGCCAGCGCGGCTATGCGATGGCGGCCACCGGCGAATTCGACCTGATCGTGCTGGACCTGATGCTGCCGCGGCTGGACGGTTACGCGCTTTGCCGCCGGTTGCGCACCGAGGCGGCGTGCAACACGCCCGTCATCATGGTCACCGCCCGCGATACGCTGGACAACCGCCTGACGGGATTCGACGCGGGCGCCGACGATTACCTGGTCAAGCCATTCGCGCTGGCGGAACTGGCGGCGCGGGTCAAGGCGTTGCTGCATCGCGCCAGCGGGGCGGGCGCGTCCCGAGTCCTGCGCGTGGGCGACCTGACGCTGGATACCGGCACCCTGGCGCTGGCGCGCGCGGGTCAGGCGCTGCGCCTGCCGCCATCGCCGCTGCAATTGCTGACCTTGCTGATGCGCGCCAGTCCGGCGGTGGTCCACCGTACCCGGCTCGAAGAGGCGCTGTGGCGCGACTCCCCGCCCGACAGCGACAGCCTGCGCACCCACATCCACCAGATCCGCCACGTGGTCGACAAGCCCTACGACACGCCGCTGCTGCACACCGTGCATGGCATCGGCTACCAGTTGCGGCCCCCCAGCGATGGCTAGCCGCGGCGCACGCCCGGTGCGGCGCGGGCTGGCCCGCCACCTCGTGCTGACTTACCTTGCGCTGGCGCTGCTGGTGGCGGGACTGTTGACCTGGCTGTCGGTCTGGAGCGTGGGCAAGCTGGAGGCCCACCTGCAACGCATCGACATGGGCATGGCGGTGGAGCGCGTGCGGGGCGATTTCCTGGCCGGCATCGACCCGGGCCGGCCGAACCGGTTCTTTTATGGCGATCCAGGCGGTGCGGCGTTTCCCGACTGGCTGCGTCCGCTGGCGCCGGGCTTTCACAAGATCGAGCGCAATGGCCGCGTGTGGCACGTGATGGTCGACGACCTGGACGGACAGCGCTACGTGCTGCTGCGCGACTACACCGAGTACGAGCAGAACCAGTCGGCCTCGCACCTGACCGCGGTGACTGGGCTGGCGGCCAGTCTGGCGCTGGCGTTCGTGCTGGGCATCGTGGCCACCCGCCGCCTGCTGCGCCCGCTTGCGCGGCTGGCCGCGCAGGTCAACACACGCGGCGCGCAGCCGCCGCAGACCCGGCTGGCCGAAGACTATCCGCCGGACGAGATCGGCCAGCTCGCGGCCGCGTTCGACTCGACCTACAACCAGCTTGAGCAGGCGCTGCGGCGCGAGCAGCTCTTTACCGCCGATGTGGGGCATGAGTTGCGCACGCCGCTGATGGTGATTTCCAGTTCGTGCGAGCTGCTGCGCGAAGAACATGGTCTGGACGCGGCGGGCCGGGCGCGGCTGGCGCGCATCGAAGCGGCCGCGGCCGACATGGGTGAACGGCTGGACACGTATCTGATGCTGGCGCGCGGGGCCGATGCTGCCGGCCTTTTTCCGCGCGAGAGCGCCGCGGACACAGCGCGCGGCCAGTTGGCAGCCTGGTCGCCCGTGGCGCAGCGGCGTGGCATGCAGTTGACGCTGGAAACCGCCGGCGGCGACGAGCCCGCCTTGCTGTTTCCGGCGCCGCTCTTGCGCGCCGTGCTGTCCAATCTGATCCGCAATTCGCTGCAATATGCCGGGCCGCAGGCACGCGTCGCCATCACGGCGGGGCCTGATTTCGTGCAAGTCAAGGACGACGGGCCGGGGATTCCCGTGGAACGGCAGGCGTCGCTCTTCCAGCCATTCGTGCGCGGCGGACAGCCTGACGATGGCAACCTGGGGCTGGGGTTGTCGCTCGTCCAACGCATCTGCGAGCACCAGGGCTGGCGCGTGTCGCTGCATTCGCGGCCCGGGCAGGGGAGCCAGTTCCGCGTGGACCTGGCAGGACCCGCACCCACCCCGGCTGGGTAAACGGCGGCACCCGCCCGCGCGAGGGGGCGGGCAACACGCCAGCGCGCCAAACAGGGACAAAATGTCTTGGAATAGTAATGTTATTACATTACTATTCTCGCTTTTTTCGACCGGCGCGCGTCGCCGCGCGTTCCGCATTCCCCATGACTTCTTTCATTTCCCAACCCGCGGCCGCCCGGCTGCGCTCCATCGACGCGCTACGCGGCCTGGTCATCGTCATCATGCTGCTCGACCACGTGCGCGAGACGTTCTTCCTGCACCACCAGGTCGGCGACCCGATGGATGTATCGGCCACGCCGCCGGACCTGTTCTTCTCGCGGCTGCTGGCGCATCTGTGTGCGCCGGTGTTCGTCTTCCTGACGGGCCTTTCGGCCTGGCTGTATGGGGCCAAGGCCGGCAACCGAAGCGCCACCGCGGCGTTTCTGGCCAAGCGGGGCGCGTTTCTCATTGCGCTCGAAGTCATCGTCGTGAACTTCGCGTGGACCTTTCAGTTTCCGCCCTCCGTTGTGTACCTGCAGGTGATCTGGGTGATCGGCCTGTCCATGCTGTCGCTGGCGGCCTTGCTGTGGCTGCCGCGCTGGGCGCTGGTGTTGACCGGCGTGGCGCTGGTTGCCGGCCATAACGCGCTTGATGCCGTTCACTTCGCGGCAGGTCACGCCCTGCACGTGCCGTGGGCGGTGCTGCATGACCGCGGCTGGATCGAGGTTGGCGACACGCTGCGCCTGCGCACCTCGTACCCATTGCTGCCCTGGATCGGCGTGATTGCGCTGGGCTATGCCGCCGGCCCGTGGTTCCAGCCGGGCGCCGATGCGGCCGTGCGTCAGCGCCGTTTGTGGGCGGCGGGGCTGGTGGCTGTGGCGGGTTTCGTGGTGCTGCGGGCGATTAACGGGTATGGGCAATCGCAGAAATGGTCGGTGCATGACGACGCATTGCATACGGCCATGAGCTTTCTGAACATCACCAAGTACCCGCCGTCGCTGATGTTCCTGCTGCTGACGCTGGGGCTGGGACTGTGCCTGCTGGCGCTGATCGAGCGCGCGCAGTCGGCGGCGTGGGTCCGCGCGCTGTGCGTCTTTGGCGCCGCGCCCATGTTTTTCTATCTGCTGCACCTGTATGTCCTGAAAGCGCTGTATCTGGGCGGTGAAGCCATCTGGGGCCTGAACCAGGGCAAGTATTTCGGTGTGGACGGCATGGGCGCGGTGTGGCTGATCTCGATCCTGCTGGCGGTGGCGCTGTTCTGGCCCGTCCGCTGGTTCGGACGCTTGAAGGCGGCGCGCCGCGATATCGCCTGGCTCAAGTACCTGTGAGGCCGGCGATGGCGGTACGCAAGTGGGCCGCGGGCATCGCGGCACTGATGGCGCCGTGGGCTGCGCACGCCCAGCAGAACGCCGTGACGCTGTATGGCGTCGTGGATCTGAGCATCGCGGGCTTTTCCACGCAGGAGCGCGGCACGGCCATCAACATGCAGTCCGGCGTGCAGTCCGGGTCGCGCTGGGGCCTGCGCGGCAGCGAAGACCTGGGCAATGGCCTGCGGGCCAACTTCCAGCTTGAAAGCGGCTTTCTTGCCAACAACGGCAACTCGGCGCAGGGCAGGCGTCTGTTCGGACGTGCGGCGTGGATGGGCGTGTCGGGCGGTTTTGGCGATCTTCGGCTTGGCCGGCAGACGTCGGTGTCGTCAGCCACGCTGGCCGACTACGATGCGTTCCTAGCGTCCTACCTGATCACCGGCGCGCAGACCGCGCTGCTGCCGTACAACGCCAATCGCGCAGACAACATGGTGGCCTACTGGAGCCCCTCTGTCGGCGGGCTGCGCGCGGGCGTCGATGCCAGCCTGGACTACGACGGCGGGGGCGGGTTCCAGACCGCGTCCACCAACAAGCTATACAGCGCCGCCGTGGTGTTCGAGCAGCCGGGCTATTCGATCGCCGCCACCTACGAAGGCGCAAGCTGGGCGGACGGCACGGCGCAATCGGCCGCCATGACCCGGGCAGGGGCCGACCGCCGGCCCTACGCCTACACGCTGGCCGGCCGCGCCACGGTGGATGCGTTCACGCTTTATGCCGGCTGGTCGGTGATGCGCAACGGCTCAACCATCCCGGCGGTACAGTCACCCGGTCAGCGGGTGTACTTCCCGGGCAGCACGGTGCACGGCGTGATGGCGAGCGCTGCCTGGCGCAATGGCGCGAGCACCGTGATGGCGTCCTGGCAGGGCAGCCTGCCGGGCGGCGGGGCGCTCGAGCGCGATGGCGCCACGCATACCCAGCAGATCTATTCGACGGGCTACGTCTACGACCTGTCCAAGCGCACCAACATGTACGCCATCTACGGCTACATGCGCGGCGCCTGGGACGATCCGTCCTGGCATCAGTCCCAGTACGCGGTGGGCATGCGCCACCGCTTCTGATCGCGCCCGGCGCACGTCCACGAAAAAGCCGCCTGATGAAGGCGGCTTGAGGATCTGACGGAGCGACTATCCGTCGCCTCAGTGCAGGATCTGACTCAGGAACAGCTTGGTCCGCTCGCTCTGCGGATGATCGAAGAAGTCGTCGGGGTTGTTCTCTTCGATGATCTCGCCGCGGTCCATGAAGATGACGCGGTTGGCAACCTTGCGCGCAAAGCCCATCTCGTGCGTCACGCAGATCATCGTCATGCCGCTCTCCTGCGCCAGCGTCACCATCACGTCCAGCACTTCCTTGACCATTTCCGGGTCCAGCGCCGACGTGGGCTCGTCAAACAGCATGACCTTCGGGTTCATGCATAGCGAGCGCGCGATCGCCACGCGCTGCTGCTGGCCGCCCGAGAGCTGCCCGGGGAACTTGGCGGCCTGATCCGGGATGCGCACGCGCTCCAGATACTTCATGGCGGTGGCCTCGGCCTGGGCGCGCGACTGCTTGAGCACCCACATGGGCCCCAGCGTCAGGTTTTCCAGCACGGTCAGGTGCGGGAACAGGTTGAAGTGCTGGAACACCATGCCGACCTCGCGGCGGATGGTCTCGATGTGCTTCAGATCGCTGGTCAGCTCGGTGCCGTCGACGATGATCTGGCCCTTCTGGTGCTCTTCCAGCCGGTTGATGCAGCGGATCATCGTGGACTTGCCCGAGCCCGACGGGCCGCACACCACGATGCGCTCGCCCTGGGCGACGTTCAGGTTGATGTTGCGCAGCACGTGGAACTGGCCGTACCACTTGTTCACGTCCTGCAGACGAATGATGGCATCGGACATGCCTGTTCTCCTTCGGGTTTACCGGGCGTGCCCGGTGGCCAGGCGCTGCTCGAGCGCGCGGCTGTATTTGGACATGGAATAGCAGAAGACGAAGTAGATGAGCGAGATGAAGAGATAGGCCTCCACCCCGAAACCTCGCCATGCCGCGTCGGACAGGGCCGCCTTGGCCGCCAGCGTCAGGTCGAAAATGCCAATGATGACGACCAGCGACGTGTCCTTGAACAGGCTGATGAAGATGCCCACCAGCGGCGGGATCACGATCTTGAGCGCCTGCGGCAGGATGATCTTGCGCATCTGCTGCCAGTAGTTCAGGCCCAGCGAATCCGCGCCTTCGTACTGGCCCTTCGGAATGGCCTGCAGGCCGCCGCGCACCGTTTCCGCGATGTAGGCCGCGGCGAACATGATGATCGCGATCTGTGCGCGCAAAAGCTTGTCGATGGTGAAGCCTTCCGGCAGAAAAAGCGGCAGCATGACCGACGACATGAACAACAGGCTGATGAGCGGCACGCCGCGGATCAGCTCGATGTACACGACGCACAGCGCCTTGATCGCCGGCATCTTGGACCGGCGGCCCAACGCCAGCAGCACGCCGACCGGAAACGCGAAGGCGATGCCGAAGGTGGCCAGGATCAGGGTCAGCGGCAGGCCGCCCCAGCGGGCGTTTTCGACGTAGGTCAGGCCAAACACGCCACCCCACATCAGCACGGCCACCGCCGCCAGGCCCAGCGTCCAGATGAGCGCCAGCTTGCCGTTCCAGAAACGGCGCATGCCGCTTGCCACGATCACCGCGATCAGGATGCCGGTGGCGATCAGCGGACGCCATTGCTCGTCGAATGGATAGGTGCCGAACAGGATGAGCCGGTGCTTTTCGATGATGAACGCCCAGCACGCGCCGCCGGCCGCGCGGCATTCCTGCGCATTGGTGGCGTCAAAGCTGGCCTTGATGAAGGCCCATTCCACCAGCGCCGGCAGCGCCATCAAGAGGCACCATGCCAGCAGCACGGTGATCAGGATGTTGAGCGGCGAGGAGAACAGGCGCGACCGCATCCAGGCCCAGGCGCCGCTTTGCGCGCCGGGCGGGGCGAGGTCGGCGCCCAGGGTTTGCGTAGTGCTGCTCATCTCAACGCTCCACCAGCGCGATGCGCTTGTTGTACCAATTCATGAATATCGAGATCGACAGGCTGACCGTGAGGTAGGCGGCCATGATGATGAGGATGCCTTCGATGGCCTGACCGGTCTGGTTCAGCGTGGTGTTCACGACAGACACGATGTCCGGATAGCCGATCGCCACTGCCAGCGAACTGTTCTTCAACAGGTTCAGGTACTGGCTCGTCATCGGGGGGATGATGACGCGCAGCGCCTGCGGCAGGATCACCAGGCGCAGCACCAGCCGGCGCGGCAGGCCCAACGATCCGGCGGCTTCCCACTGGCCGTTGTTGACGGCCTGGATGCCGGAACGCACGACTTCGGCGATGAAGGCGGACGTATAGACGGTCAGGCCCAGGAAGAGGGCGACGAACTCGGGCGTCAGCGTCAGGCCGCCGACAAAGTTGAAGCCCTTGAGCGCCGGCATGTCCAGCGTCAGCGATGCGCCGCTGGCCAGCCACCCGATGACGGGAAACCCGATCAAGAGACCGATGGCCACGCGGCCCAGCCGGAAAGGCTGCCCCGTCGCTTCCTGGCGCTTCGTGGCCCAGTGGCTCACGGCGATGATTGCCACGATGGCCAGCGCCAGTCCGCCCAGCACCCAGTCCAGCGACGCGCCTTCCAGCCCCGGCACCTTCAGGCCGCGGTTGGAGATGAAGACGCCCGGCAGCGGGTTGTGCGCCTGGCGCGGCCCGGGCATGTTCTCGGTGATGAGCGCATACCAGAAGAAGAGCTGCAGCAAGAGCGGCACGTTGCGCATCACCTCGACGTAGACCGAGGTGATCTTGTTGACCAGCCAGTTCTTGGACAGGCGTCCGATGCCGATGAACACGCCCAGGATGGTCGCGGCCACCAGCGCCAGCAGCCCCACGCGCAGCGTGTTCAGGATGCCGGCGAAGATGGCGCGTCCATAGGTATCGGCGGGCGAATAGGCGATGACGGTTTCGCCGATGGCAAAACCGGCCTCGCGGTTCAGGAAGCCGAAACCCGTCGCGATGTTGCGCAGCGACAGATTGTGCAGCGTGTTGTGCACCAGGAACCAGACGGCGGCCCCGACCAGCGCAAGGGCCAGCGCCTGGTAGACCACCGCGCGGGTGGCCGGGTCATTCCACGAAACCCGGCGCGGCGGCCGTGGCGCCGGGCGTTGAGCATTATGCTGCGCCACGGCTCAGCCCGCCATCAACGCGCCGACGGCAGCGCCCAGGCGGTCCATGCCCTGTTCGATGACCTCGGTGGAGGTCGCGAACGAGAAGCGCACGTACGGCGACAGCCCATACGAACCGCCGTCGATCACGGCCACGCCGGCCTCGCGCAGGAAGAACAGGCTGACGTCCAGGTCGGTCTTCAGTTCGCCATCGGGGCCTTGACGGCCGATCAGGCCCTGCACGTTGGCGTACACGTAGAACGCGCCGTCCGGCATGGCGCACGAGATGCCGGGGATGGCATTCAGCCGGCTCACGATGAGATCCCGGCGCTTCTTGAAGATCTCGACCATTTCCGTGACGCTGGACTGGTCGCCTTCCAGGGCTGCCTGCGCGGCCGCCTGCGAAATCGCGCTGGGGCACGACGTGCTTTGCGACATGACGGTGCTCATGGCCTTGATCAGCTCGGCCGGGCCGGCGCCGTAGCCGACGCGCCAGCCGGTCATGGCGTAGGACTTGGACATGCCGTTCACGATGAGCGTGCGGCCGATGAGTTGCGGTTCGACCTGCACGGGCGAAGCGTGCGCCTGGCCGCTGTAGGTGAAGGGCGCGTAGATCTCGTCGCTCAGGATCCACACTTGGGGATGGCGCACCAGCACGTCGGTCAGCGCGCGCAGTTCGTCCGCGCTGTAGACGGCGCCGCTGGGGTTGCTGGGCGAATTCAGGATCAGCCAGCGCGTGCGCGGCGTGATGGCCGCTTCCAGCGTGGCCGCGTCCAGCTTGAAGCCTTGCGATTCGGGGCCGGTCACCACGACCGGCTTGCCTTCGCCCAGCAACACCATGTCGGGGTAGGACACCCAATACGGCGCGCAGACGATGACTTCGTCGCCCGGTTCCAGGCTGGCCGTCAGCGCAGCCGCGATGATCTGCTTGGCGCCCGCGCCCACGGTGATCTGGTCCATGCCGTAGCGCACGCCCAGGGTCTGTTCGAGGCTGTTGGCGATGGCGGTGCGCAGGCCCATGGTGCCGTTCGGGCTGGTGTAGCGGATGTCTCCGCCCGCGATGGCTTCCTGGCCGGCGCGCGCAATATGCGCGGGCGTGGGCATGTCGGGCTCGCCCAGCGTGAAGTCGGCGATCTCGCGGCCCTGGCGGCGGAGTTCGTCCACGACGATCTTGGCGGCCATGCTGGGCGAGGGTTTGATCTGTTTGAGTCGGGCGTTGACGATGCTGTTCATGGTGATGCTGTGTAAAGAGTGATCTGGCGCGGGGCGGGCCCGCGCGCCGGGGAAATGAAAGACGGCTCCGCGCAAGGCGGAGCCGTGTAGGCCGCGGGTTAGCGCACCGGCCAGCCGTACATCAGGCCGCCTTGCGTCCACAGCTTGTTCAGCCCGCGGTCCAGCTTGAGCGGGCTTTCCTTGCCCATCGCACGGTCATAGCTTTCGCCGTAGTTGCCGACCTGCTTGATGATGTTGTAGGCCCACTTGTCGTCCAGGCCCAGGTTCTTGCCCATGCCGGGCGTCACGCCCAGGATGCGTTGGACGTTGGGGTTGGTGCTCTTCAACATTTCATCGACGTTCTTGGACGTGATGCCGTATTCCTCGGCTTCCAGCATCGCGTTCAGCGACCAGCGCACGATGTTGAACCACTGCTCGTCGCCCTGGCGGACCATGGGGCCTAGCGGTTCCTTGGACAGGTTCTCGGTCAGGATTTCCCAGTCGTCGGGGTTGGCCAGGCGCGTGCGCATGTTGGCGGCGGTGTTGGACTTGTCGTTGGTGTAGGCATCGCAGCGGCCCGATTCCAGCAGACGGAAGTTTTCGTCGTAGTTCTCGACCAGCACCGGCTTGAAGGTCAGGCCGCGGCTGCGGAAGTAGTCGGCCAGGTTCAGTTCGGTGGTGGTGCCGGGCTGCACGCAGATGGTCGCGCCGTCCAGTTCCTTCACGCTCTTGACGTTCATTGCCTTCTTCACGATCAGGCCCTGGGCGTCATAGAAATTCACGCCCACGCCGATCAGGCCCAGCGTCGTGTCGCGGGTCAGCGTCTGCGTGGTGTTGCGCGACAGCATGTCGATCTCGCCGGACTGCAGCGCCGTGAACTTCGCCTGGGCGGTCAGCACATTGCCCTTCACCTTGGAGGCGTCGCCGAACATGGCGGCGGCGACCGCACGGCACATATCTACGTCCAGGCCGGTCCATTCGCCCTTGCTGTCGAGCACCGAGAATCCGGGGATGCCGGCAAAGCCGCACTGCAGGAAGCCCTTTTTCTTGACGGCGTCAAAGGTCACGCCGGCTTGCGCGCCGGAAGCAACGCACAGCAAGGTCGCCGCAATGGCGGAGCTCAGAAACTTGCGCATGGAGATTTCTCCTGGAGATCGAAAAAAGTTAGGAAAAGCGGAAGGGACGGAAACGGCCAAGCGTGCGGGGGCCGCCCCGGCAGGCCGGGGAGGGCGCGTCGCGCATTCGGACGGGGTAAGGCAATAAGGAGGAAGGGTGGCCGACGGGGCCAGTCAGGCGGTGCGCCGGTGGATGCGCGTGGCGTAAGGGAGATACGTACTGCGGAGGGTAGGAATCGGGCTCATCGGCGGCACTGGCACGGCAGGTCTTACAGTCGCGGAAGACGCCGGCGGTCACGAGGCCAACGTCGTATTACGTTATGCAATAAGACGTATGATGGCAGCCGTCATACAAGTAAACAAGTAAGGGGATTCCCGTAATTGGCATTACGGGCAGGGGTAAAAGTGGGGCTTACGCCGCCGGAGGATGCGACAGCAGCTTGCGGTAGCGCGCAATGCTGTCGCCCAGATGGCGGGCCATGGCGGCCCGCGCGGCGCCGGGATCGCGGCGCATGATGGCGGTCAGGATGGCTTCGTGCTCGCGCACGTTGCGGGTTTCGTACGTTTCAAGTTCTTCGGGCGTCTTGCCGCCGTGCTTGATGTTCAGATCCAGCATCACGTCGCGCACCGCAGCCTTGAGCAGCGCCGGAAAGTGCGGGTTGTTCGACGCGCGGGCGATCGACAGGTGGAATTCGTAGTCGGCCTTCACGGCCGCTTCCATGTCGCGCGTGGCACGGTTGAAGGCATCGAAGGCTTCGACGATGCTGCTCAGGTCCGAAGCGCTGCGGCGCTCGGCCGCCAGCCCACAGGCTTCCACTTCGAGGCCCGCGCGCAATTCCATGATGTGCAGCGCCCAGCGCGGATCCGTTGCGGGTTCGACGACGAAATCGATGGGTTTTTCGCGGTCTTCGGTGACGAAGACGCCGATGCCGGGTTTGCTGACCAGGCGTCCGCTCAGGCGCATGGAGGCCACGGCTTCACGAATGACGGTGCGGCTGACTTCGAATTCGTCGCAGAGCGCGTGTTCGGAAGGCAGCTTGTCGCCGGCGCGGTACTGGCGCGCATCAAGGCGCTTGGTCAGTTCCTCGATGACGAAATCGGTCAGGCGCGAGCGGGGAGGCCGGGCGGGAGTTTGCATTGTCTCTCTTATGGGAAATCGCTGCGGGCAAGGCGTGGCAGCCTTGGCGCAGCCGCAAGTTTACGCGTTCCTGGAATGCCTCGCGGGTGTCCGGCCCAGCGGGATTGGCCGCGCGCAAGGTCGCGGCCATAGGAAAACGAGAGGGCCATATGACAACATACGGGGCGCATTCCGCCAACTTTTCTTTGCATCAATAAGCAAAACGCCCTCCATGGGAGGGCGTTTGGGCAATCAGGCAAGCATGGGCTTACTCGGCGCCGGACTTCTTGATCAGGGCGGCGAGCATTTCCATTTCTTCGCCGGTCAGGTCGGTCAGCGGCGCGCGCACGGGGCCCGCGTCATGGCCCACCAGCTTGGCGCCGGCCTTGACGATGCTGACAGCGTAGCCGGCCTTGCGGTTGCGGATTTCCAGGTACGGCAGGAAGAAATCGTCCAGCAGGCGATTGGTGGTGTCGCTGTCGCCGGCGGCGATGGCGTTGTAGAACTCCATGGCCATCTTGGGCACGAAGTTGAAGACGGCCGACGAGTAGACCGGCACGCCCAGCGCGCGGTAGGCGGCAGCGTAGACTTCGGCGGTGGGCAGGCCGCCCAGGTACGAGAAGCGGTCGCCCATCTTGCGGCGGATGCGGACCATGGACTCGATGTCGCCGATGCCGTCCTTGAAGCCGACCAGGTTGGGGCAGCGGTCCGCCAGGCGGGCCAGGCTGTCGGCCGACAGGCGCGATTGGGCGCGGTTGTAGACGATGACGCCGATGTTGACCGACTTGCAGACCTGTTCGACGTGGGCGGCGATGCCGTCCTGCGAAGCTTCGGTCAGGTAGTGCGGCAGCAGCAGCACGCCCTTGGCGCCTTGGCGCTCGGCTTCCTGGGCGTAGGCGATGGCGGTGCGGGTGGGGCCGCCGGCACCGGCCAGGATGGGCACCTTGCCCTTGCAGGTCTGGACGGCGGTGCGGATGACGTCCGAGTATTCCTCGGGGGCCAGCGAGAAGAACTCACCGGTGCCGCCGGCCGCGAACAGGGCGGTGGCACCGTAGGGCGCCAGCCATTCCAGACGAGCCGCGTAGCTCTTGGCGTTGAAATCGCCGTTCTGGTCGAAGTCGGTCACGGGGAAGGAAAGCAATCCTTCCGAGACGATGGCTTTGAGTTCCTGGGGAGTCGTCATGGCTGTCTTCCAAATAAGAGAAAGGGGTATGAAAAGGCGGTGATGCCGTGGCCGCGGCGTTATCGAACCCGCGATGTATGTCATCGTACAACATACAAGGTCGTACTACAACGGGTTGGTGGAGAAGATGTTGTCGTACAACAAGTCTGCCGTTCACACTGGATATAGGAATTTCCCTAAATTGATCGCGAAAAGCCGCCACGCTATCCTCGCGATTCATTGTCGTACGACAACGTACAAGAACGACGACAATTCCATATCTCTAGGAGACAAGTTTGAAGGCATTTCCCCTGTTGAGCCGCCTGTCGGCCGTCCTGGCCGTCGCCACCGCGTTTGCCGCACCCGTCCACGCCGCCGATGACTGGCCGTCCGCCAAGGCCATCACGCTGGTCGTTCCGTTTGCGGCCGGGGGCACGTCCGACATCCTGGGCCGCCTGATCGCGCAGGAACTGGGCACGACGCTCAAGCAGACCGTCGTCGTTGAAAACAAGGGTGGCGCCGGCGGCGTGCTTGGCGCCGACGCGGTTGCGCGGGCCAAGCCGGACGGCTACACGCTGCTGTTGGGCACGATCGCCACGCATGCAATCAACCCGTCGCTGCTGCCCAGCATCAACTACAACGCCGCCAAGGATTTCTCGCCGGTCATTCTGCTGGGCAGCATTTCCAATGTGCTGCTGGTGGGCGCCAACCAGCCGTATAAGTCCGTGCAGGACGTCGTGGCCGCCGCCAAGGCCAATCCCGACACGATCGCGTTCGGCTCGGCCGGGCAGGGCACGTCGCAGCATCTGTCGGGCGAAGTGTTCAAGCAGCTGACGGGCGCGCACCTGACGCACGTGCCATACCGCGGCAGCGCGCCGGCCATTTCGGACTTGATCGGTGGCCAGATCCCCAGCTCGTTTGAAACCGCCCTGGTCGCGCTGCCTTACGTGCAAAGCGGCAAGGTGCGCGCGCTGGCCGTGACGTCGGCCAAGCGCACCGCCGTGCTGCCCGATGTGCCCACCATGCAGGAAGCCGGGGTGCCGGGCTTTGACGTGAGCAGCTGGCAGGCCATCTACGCACCGGCCAACACGCCGCCCGCCGTGGTCGACAAGCTGAACAAGACCATTGCCGAGATCGTGGCCAAGCCGGAAGTGGCCGCCAAGATGCAAGGCCTGGGCCTGGCCTACACGCCGAACACGCCCGCCGAGTTCACCGCGTTCCAGACGGCCGAGCAGGCAAAGTGGGCAAAGATCATCGCCGACGGAAAACTCAAGCCGCAGTGATCGCGCGGCGTGTCCCGAAGGCCTGGTGCCGGGAGAGATCCGTCACCAGGCTTTTCTTGCGCTGCGCGACGCCGCAGCATCTCTTTGCGCGGTGCACTTACCGAGACCCGCTGGCCGCCGCCAGCAGCACGCCAAACGCGACCAGCAGCCCGCCAAAGATCCGGTCTATCCAATGGCGCACGGCCAGCAGCCGTTGGCGCACGCCGTCCGACGAAAAGCATATCGCCACCAGGCAGAACCATGTCACGTGCGCCAGCGAAATGAAGGCGCCATAGCCAACCTGCACCGCCAGCGGTGTATCGGGCCGCACGACTTGCATGAAGAGACTCACGATGAAAACTGTGGTCTTGGGATTCAGCGCGTTGGTCAGAAAGCCCGTGCGCAGCGCCGCCAAGTCCGACATTGCCGCCTCGGGACGGCTACTGTTGCCGCTGCCCGGCCGCGTGCGCAGCATTTTCATGCCCAGATACACCAGATAGGCCGCACCCGCCAGTTTGATGGCGTTGAACAACCACAGCGATTGCTGGATCAGCAGCCCCACGCCGACCAGCGTGTAGCCGACGTGCACCAGCACGCCCATGCCGATGCCCAGCGCCGTCAGCACGCCGGCGCGCCGCGACAGCATCAGGCTGTTGCGGGTGACCATCGCAAAGTCCGGCCCCGGACTGATGACGGCAAGCACCGTGATTGTGATGACAGCTATCAGTTCGGTCATGGCGTATCCTGTCTCGAAATATCAATGGCGTGCATCCTATCAACGGGACTCAAGGACGTATAACGATGGTTTCTGACAGCAATGGTGAGCTGGAATCACCATCCTCGGACGCGCGCCTGCCGTCGCTGCTGGCGCTGCGATGCTTTGAGGCCGCGGCGCGCCACGAAAACTTCAGCCGCGCGGCCGCGGAGCTGCATCTGACGCATGGCGCGGTCAGCCGGGCGGTGCGGTTGCTGGAGGACGACCTGGGCGTGGCGCTGTTCGAGCGGCGTAGCCGCCGCGTGTTCTTGACGGACGCGGGGCGCACCCTGTCCGGCGCAGTGGGCAGCGGCCTGGACTTGATGCGGCAGGCGGTGAGCGAACTGCGCGCCCGCGCCCGCAGCGGGCGTCGTTGGGTGCTGTCATGCGAGCCGACCTTGCTGATGCGCTGGCTGATCCCGCGCTGGCCCGATTTTCAGGCCCGGCATCCGGACATGGAAGTGCACCTGGTCGCGGGTGGCGGGCCGTTCTCATTTGGAAGCGGTATCGACCTGGCTATCCGCCGCGACGACTTCACCTGGCCGGTCAGCCATCACGTCGAGCCCCTGTTTGCGGAAAAGGTCGGCCCGGTGTGCCATCCCGGCAAGCTGGCGGACTGGTTCGACGACAGCACAGCCGGCGGCTCGTTGAAGTCTGGCGCGCCGCTGCTGCACACGCGCACGCGGCCGGACGCATGGCGCGAGTGGGCGGCCGCGGCCGCTAAGCCGGCGCCAGATGCGCCCGGCCAGACATTCGATCATTTCTATTTCAGTCTGCAGGCGGCGGTCGCGGGCCTGGGCGTGGCCATCGGCCCGTGGCGGCTGGTGCGCGACGATCTGGAAAGCGGCGTGCTGGCCGCGCCCATGGGTTTCGTCGAGGATGGATCGCGCTATTGCCTGTTTGCCCCGCAGCCGCTGCCGCCGGGCAGTCCGCAGGCGGCGCTGCTGGATTGGCTGCGCAAGGCGGCGTAGTGCCGAAGCGGCAGGGAATGGCGAAAGGCCCGAGGGGGACGTCCGAAAGCCGGACGTCCCCCTCGGGCCGGTGTTGTCAGCCGGACCTCGCGGTCCGGCCCAGCGTTACGGCGTTACGGCGTCACGCGATCAGGCGTTGGCCAGCTTGCCGTCGACCATGCGCGTCAGGCCCAGCGGGTTGGCGCGCTTGATGCCGTCGGGCAGCAGGGCGTCGGGCAGATCCTGATAGCAGACCGGACGCAGGAAGCGGCGGATGGCAGTGGCGCCCACCGAGGTCGAGGCCGGGTTCGAGGTGGCCGGGAACGGGCCGCCGTGAACCATGGCGTGGCTGACTTCCACGCCGGTCGGGTAGCCGTTGGCCAGGATGCGGCCGGCCTTGCGTTCCAGCACGGGCAGCAGCGCGCGGGCGGCGTCCACGTCGGCATCGTCCACGAACAGCGTCGCGGTAAGTTGGCCTTCCAGATGCTCGGCCACGGCGCGGACCTGCGCTGCGTCCTTGCAAGCGACCACCAGCGAGGCGGGGCCGAACACTTCGGCTTCCAGTTCGTGCGAGGCCAGGAACTGGTCCGCGCTGGCGCCAAACACCACGGCGCCCGCGGCGTTGCACGCCGGGTTGGACGGCTCGCCGCGGCCGACGGTCGACACGCTGGCGTGGCGCGCCAGCGCGTCCGCGCCTTGCTCGTAGGCCGAGAAGATGCCCGGCGTCAGCATGGTGGCGGCGCCCTTGGCTTTCACGGCTTCGGCGGCGGCCTGGCGGAAACGATCCAGTGCCGGGCCTTCGATGCCGATCACCAGACCCGGGTTGGTGCAGAACTGGCCCACGCCCATCGACAGCGAATCCACGAAGCCCTTGGCGATGGTTTCCGCACGAGCTTCCAGCGCGGCCGGCAGCAGGAACACCGGGTTGATGCTGGACATTTCGGCGTAGACGGGAATCGGCACGGGGCGGGCGTTGGCGGCAGCCACGAGCGCCAGGCCGCCGCGGCGCGAGCCGGTGAAGCCGATGGCCGTGATGGCCGGATGCGTCGCCAGCGCGGTGCCGATTTCATTGCCGGCGCCGAACAGCAGCGAGAAGGTGCCTTCGGGCAAGCCGTGCTTGGCCACTGCCTGCTGGATGGCGCGGCCGACCAGTTCGGACGTGCCGGGGTGCGCGTTGTGTGCCTTGACGATTACCGGGCAACCGGCAGCCAGTGCCGAGGCGGTGTCGCCGCCCGCCACCGAGAAGGCCAGCGGGAAGTTGCTGGCGCCGAACACGGCCACCGGGCCGAGCGGAACGTTGGCCAGGCGCAGGTCGGCGCGCGGCAGGGGCTGGCGTTCGGGCTGGGCCGGATCGATGGTCGCGTCCAGGAAGTAGCCGTCGCGCACCACGCGGGCGAACAGGCGAAGCTGGCCGACGGTGCGGCCGCGCTCGCCCTGCAGGCGGGCGACGGGCAGGCCGGTTTCCAGGTGCGCGCGCTCGATCAGCGCGTCGCCCAGCGCCAGTATGCCCTCGGCGATGCTTTCGAGGAATTGGGCGCGCGTCTCCAGCGGCAGCGCGCGATACGGATCGAACGCGGCACGGGCCAATTCGGCCGCGCGGGACACGTCGTCGGCGGAGCCGGCGGGGTAGGCGGGGTCCAGGCGGTCGCCGGTGGCGGGGTTGATGGCGTGCTGGGCAGCGCCCGCGCCCAGGACGGCGGTCGAGCCGATCAACATCTGGCCGGTCAGGTTCATGGTCATCTCCAAAAATTCATAGGCGCCGATCCAGGGGATGGGCGGTTTCGCCCCCGACGGGTCCGGGGAAAAAAATGCCCCCGGACCGGGGGCAGACAGAAGGCGTCGGTGCAGACCGATTATTCGGCGCCGGACTTCTTGATCAGGGCGGCGAGCATTTCCATTTCTTCGCCGGTCAGGTCGGTCAGCGGCGCGCGCACGGGGCCCGCGTCATGGCCCACCAGCTTGGCGCCGGCCTTGACGATGCTGACAGCGTAGCCGGCCTTGCGGTTGCGGATTTCCAGGTACGGCAGGAAGAAATCGTCCAGCAGGCGATTGGTGGTGTCGCTGTCGCCGGCGGCGATGGCGTTGTAGAACTCCATGGCCATCTTGGGCACGAAGTTGAAGACGGCCGACGAGTAGACCGGCACGCCCAGCGCGCGGTAGGCGGCAGCGTAGACTTCGGCGGTGGGCAGGCCGCCCAGGTACGAGAAGCGGTCGCCCATCTTGCGGCGGATGCGGACCATGGACTCGATGTCGCCGATGCCGTCCTTGAAACCGACCAGGTTCGGGCAGCGGTCCGCCAGGCGGGCCAGGCTGTCGGCCGACAGGCGCGATTGGGCGCGGTTGTAGACGATGACGCCGATGTTGACCGACTTGCAGACCTGTTCGACGTGGGCGGCGATGCCGTCCTGCGAAGCTTCGGTCAGGTAGTGCGGCAGCAGCAGCACGCCCTTGGCGCCTTGGCGCTCGGCTTCCTGGGCGTAGGCGATGGCGGTGCGGGTGGGGCCGCCGGCGCCGGCCAGGATGGGGACCTTGCCCTTGCAGGTTTGGACGGCGGTGCGGATGACGTCCGAGTATTCCTCGGGGGCCAGCGAGAAGAACTCACCGGTGCCGCCGGCCGCGAACAGGGCGGTGGCGCCGTAGGGGGCCAGCCATTCCAGGCGAGCCGCATAGCTCTTGGCGTTGAAATCGCCGTTCTGGTCGAAGTCGGTCACGGGGAAGGAAAGCAATCCTTCCGAAACAATGGCCTTGAGTTCCTGCGGAGTCGTCATGTTGCGCTCATCCCAAAATGGCCGTCGCAGGCGGAGAGGGTGCTTGCGAACGGGATGCGGTGGTAAAAGGTGAGTCATCGTACAACATGATTTTGCCGGATTCAAGGTGTCCACCCAGCTGAAGCGGCATTTACAAGGGGAAACCCGAAATTCCTTTCCGATGCCTTTCAGCGATATTCTCTTGGTTGTACGATAACGTACGGTGCCCGCAGCGGGGCATCCATCAGGCAAAAGGATTCAGCATGCAGGTTGCAGTCGAGCAGACGCCCGTTCTCATCAAGATTCATCCCGACGACAACGTCGCCATCGTGGCCAACGACGGCGGCTTGCCGGCCGGAACCGTTCTGCCCGACGGGCTTCAGTTGGTGGACGCCGTGCCACAAGGCCACAAGGTGGCCCTGACCGATCTGGCCGAAGGCGATGAGGTCAGACGCTACAACGTCGTGGTGGGCTACGCCGCCAAGTCCTTGCCGCGCGGCAGCTGGATCAACGAGCGCGTCACGAGGATGCCGACGGCTCGCACGCTGGAAGACCTGCCGGTGTCCACGCGCGTGACGCCGCTGCCGCCGCTGGAGGGCTATACGTTCCAGGGCTACCGCAACGCGGACGGCACCGTGGGCACGCGCAACATCCTGGCCATCAGCACCACGGTGCAGTGCGTGCAGGGCGTGGTCGAACATGCGGTCGCGCGTATCCGCCGGGAACTGCTGCCGCTGTATCCGAACGTGGACGACGTGGTGGGCATCGAGCACACCTACGGCTGCGGCGTGGCCATCGACGCGCCTGGCGCCGCAATTCCCATCCGCACGCTGCACAACATCGCCCGCAACCCGAATTTCGGCGGGACGTCCATGGTGGTCAGCCTGGGCTGTGAAAAGCTGCAGCCTGAACGCCTCTTGGCGCCCACCGCCATTCCGATCCGCGCCGGCGAAGGCATGGGCGGCAACGGCGTGGAGACGATCGTGCTGCAGGACGAAGAGAACATCGGCTTCGATTCGATGATCCAGCTCATCATGCGCACCGCCGAGCGCCACCTGCAAAAGCTCAACGCCCGCCAGCGCGAAACCTGCCCGGTATCCGACCTGACCGTCGGTGTGCAGTGCGGCGGCAGCGACGCGTTCTCCGGCGTGACCGCCAACCCGGCCGTGGGTTTTGCGACCGACCTGCTGGTGCGCGCCGGCGGCACCGTGATGTTCTCCGAAAACACCGAAGTGCGCGATGGCATCGACCAGCTCACCGCCCGCGCCGAAACGCCCGAAGTCGCCGACGCGCTGATCCGGGAGATGGCCTGGTATGACGCGTACCTGCAGCGCGGCATGGCCGACCGCAGCGCCAACACCAGTCCGGGCAACAAGAAGGGCGGTCTGTCCAACATCGTCGAAAAGGCGATGGGGTCGATCGTCAAGTCCGGTTCCTCGCCCATCCACGGCGTGCTGTCGCCCGGCGACCGCCTGACACGCAAGGGCCTGATCTTTGCGGCCACGCCTGCCAGCGACTTCATCTGCGGCACGCTGCAACTGGCCGCGGGCATGAACCTTCACATCTTCACCACCGGCCGCGGCACGCCTTATGGGCTGGCGCAGGTGCCGGTCATCAAGGTCGCCACGCGCTCCGCGCTGGCCCGCCGCTGGCACGACCTGATGGACGTGGATGCAGGCGTGATCGCCACCGGACAGGCCTCGATCGAGGAAGTGGGCTGGCAGCTCTTTCAGATGATGCTGGACGTCGCCAGCGGCAAGAAGCAGACCTGTGCGGAAAAACTCAAGCTGCACAACGCCCTGGCGCTGTTCAATCCGGGCCCCGTGACCTGATCGCGGATCCGTCCCGTCCGTAGCGCCATCGCAGAAAAAAACCACCGAGAGGAGACAGCCGATGGAAATTGACCCGCAAGTCCAGGCCGGCCGGCGCCGGCTGCTGGGCGCCGCGCTCGCACTGGGGCCCGCCAGCCTCGTGCACGCACAGTCATTCAGTTTCACCCCGCAGCAGCGCTATCCGGATCCCTCGGTCCGGATCCTGGACCCGGAATTCTCCAAGTACCGCATCTACAGCAGCAGCGTGGAGCAGCTTGCAACCGGGTTCCGCTGGCTGGAAGGGCCGGTGGGGTTTGGGGACGGGCGTTATCTGCTGGTTTCGGACATTCCCAATAACCGCATCCTGCGCTGGGACGAGACCACGGGCCAGATCAGCGTGTTCCGCCAGCCGTCCAATTTCAGCAACGGGCTTGCCCGCGACCGCCAGGGCCGCCTGCTGACCTGCGAGCATCTGACGCGCCGCGTCACGCGCACGGAGTACGACGGCAGCATCACGGTGCTGGCCGACCGCTTCGACGGCAAGCCGTTCAATTCGCCGAACGACATCGTGTGCCAGCGCAATGGCGCCATCTGGTTCACGGATCCGCCGTTTGGGATCGGCGGGCACTGGGAGGGCGACAAGGCCACGCCTGAGCTGCCGCATTCGGTCTATCGCATCGATCCGGCCAATGGCCGCGTGACGCTGGCGCTGGCGGATCTGGCCGGGCCCAATGGCCTGTGCTTCTCGCCCGACGAAAAGGTGCTCTACATCGTCGAGTCCCGCCACCAGCCCAACCGCGTGATCTGGGCCTTCGATGTGGGCACGGACGGCGCGCTGACGAACAAGCGCCTGCACGTCGATGCGCAGGGACCCGGCGCCATCGACGGCATCAAGTGCGACGAGGCCGGCAACCTGTGGTGCGGCTGGGGCAGCAACGGCTCGGCCGACGCCAAGCCCGAGGAGCTGGACGGCGTGATGGTCTTTAACCCCGCCGGCAAACCCATCGGGCACATCCGTCTGCCCGAGCGGTGCGCCAACCTGTGTTTTGGCGGCGCCAAGCGCAACCGCCTTTTCATGGCGAGCAGCCATTCGCTCTATGCCCTGTACGTGGAGACCCGCGGCGCGGCATAGGCATATCCCCACCGCGGCCTCACCTGGCCGCGGGACATTTCAACACACATACCAATCAGTGTGGAGACAGCATGAACCCGAGCAAAAGACAGTTCCTGGGCAGCGCCGCGGCGCTTTGCCTGACGCCGCTGGTGCCGGCGTGGGCCCAATCGGCGCAATGGCCCACGCGCCCCGTGCGCATTGTGGTGCCTTACCCGCCCGGCGGCTCGTCGGACATCATCGCGCGCATCCTGGCGCCCCGGCTGGCCGAAGTGCTCAAGCAGACTGTGGTCGTCGAGAACAAGCCCGGCGCCAACGGCAACCTGGGCGCCGGCCTGGTGGTGCAGTCGGCACAGGAAGGCCATACGGTGCTCCTGTGCGACGTCGGCGCGCTGGCGATCAGCCCGTCCGTCTACACCAAGCTGACCTTTGATCCGTCCAAGGACCTGCGCGCGGTGGGCATGCTGGCGTATTCGCCGCACGTGCTGGCCGTGCATCCCGACGTGAAGGCCAACACCGTGCAGGATCTGGTCGAGCTGTCCAAGAAAGAGCGCATCAACTTTGCCGTCACCGCAATCGGCAGCGCGCCGCACCTGGCGGCTGTCGCGGTTCAGCAGGCGACCGGCGCGCAGTGGGAATACGTGCCGTACAAGGGCGGTTCGCAGGCGGTCACCGACACCATCGGCGGCCAGACGCAGATCATCATGAACGGGCTTCTGGCCACGCTGCCGCACATCAAGTCCGGCAAGCTGCGCGCGATCGCGATTTCCAAGAGCGAGCGCATGAAGCTGGTGCCGGACATTCCGACCATTTCCGAGCAGGGCGTGAAGGGCTTCGAGTCGGGCACGTGGCAGGGCGTGATGGCCCCGTCGAACATGACCGACCCGGTGGCCGCACAACTGCAGACGCTGATGGCGCAGATCGTCACCCAGCCGGACGTCACGGCGCAGTTGAACGAGCAGGGCGCCGAGATCGTCACCAAGAGCCCCGCGGAACTTGCGCAGTTCTTCGGCAGCGAACGCGCCCGCTGGGCCAAGGTCGTTGCCAGCACCGACATCCGCCTGGATTGATCGGCCCGGCCCGCGCCTTGCTAGGGGCGGGCGTTCGGGGGCACACTGGGATCGTGTCCGGGCTTCGGCTTGGACCGATTCCCGTGGAGCCTGACGATGAAATCCTTGTTCGCCGCGGCGGCCTTGGGGTCGCTGGCGGTGCTGTCCGCCTTGGCAAGCGCGACCGCAGTCGCGCGCGATCCGCTGCCCACGGCGCCAAAGCCGCCCGCATCGGCGCGCACCATACCAGACACGTGTCTGGGCACCGACTGCCCGCGCATCGTGGACCCGGGCAAACTCAACCGGGACTGCCTGGGCACGTCATGCCCGGGCTCTCGCTATCCTCCCGCGACGGAAACGCCGGTGCGGCCTCAGAATCAACCGGGGCTGAAACCTCCCACGCGGACATGGCTGCCGCCCATGCCGCCGCGGCCTGGCCAAGCCCCCGTGGGCCCGCTGACGCCCGCGCCGGCATTGCCTCGATAGTTCCGAATAGGCCACACGCCGCAGGTATGATGGCTTCCTTGCACCTGATCCACTTCGCCTTGGCCAGCGCACGCCGGGCTTCCTGACAACGACATCCCATGAACGACCGCCTGCAGCAGACCCTGCGCCGCTTCGACGAGTACAACGCCGCCGATCCCAATGTGTTCACGTGGGAAGGCCAGTCCTGTCCGCAGGAGCTGTTTCTTGCGCAGAAGCTGCACGAATGGGTGATGAAGCTGGCGCCTGACGCGTCCGAGCCGCTGGTCCTGGCGTCGCGGTGCCAGCACATCGGCCGTTGGGAAATCGCGCGCGCCAGCTATCCTGAAGGCCGCATCGGTTACCTGACGTGGCGCAAGGCGTTGGCCAGGCATCACGCGGCAATCGCGCAACAGATCATGCAGGAAGCCGGCTATCCGCAAGAGGACTGCGACCGCGTGGCGGCGATCCTGATGAAGCAGGGAATCAAGCAGGACCCGGACGTGCAGGTGATGGAGAACGCACTGTGCCTGGTGTTTTTGCAATACCAGTACGAGTCGTTTTATCCCGCCCACGAAGACAAGATCGTCGAGATCCTGCGCAAGTCGCTGCTGAAGATGGATGGCGCGGGGCATCAACAGGCCATGACGCTGACCTATTCGGACCAGGGCATGGGATACATCAGGCAGGCGCTCGCCGCGCTGGAAGCGGCGGCCTAGCAGTTTTAGCCAGATGCAAACAGGCCTGCGGCGGGCCGGGAATGGATTTCCCGGCCTGCCGCAGGCCTGTATCGCGCTTGGCGGGCTTATTCGGACGCTTGGGGCGTGACGTCGGAGGACGCGGCGTCCGCGGGCGTCGCGCCTGCGGCCTTCGTATCTGCGGCCTTCGTGTCCATATAAGTCGCGTCGGCAGGCTTCACGTCGGCAGGCGCGGCGTCACCGGCGGGTGCCGGCGTTTGTTCGGCGGACGCCTGGGCCTTTTTCTCGGCGCGGGCGCGCGCGGCGTTGCGCGACGCATTACGCGATGCCATGCGCTTGGCGTGGCGCGCTTCGTTCGCAGTCACGGCGCCGGCGGGTTCGCCGTTCAGGTCCACGCGCGGCGCGTCTTCGACCATGCTGGCCCAGTAGCGGCGGCCATCGCACCACGTCTTGACGGCTTCCTTGATCTGCGCTTCGTCGAGCTGCAATTGCTCGGCGTGCTGCACCAGGTCCGCCAGCACGCCCAGCTTGAGCGGAACCTTGGGCGCGGGGTTCTTGGGAAACGCCTTGGGAAAGTGCCGTTGCAGGCGCGAAATGGCGACGACCACGGGATCGACCGGCGACTCGCGCTTTTCGGGACGCGGCGCACGCTGGCCCTTGTCACCGCCTTGCGCGCGCTTGGCCTTGTCGCCGGTCTGCGGACGCGGACCCTTGGCGGCGCCCTGCGGGCGGCGCGGCTTGTCGGTGCCTTGCGGACGCGATTCGTTTTTCGAGCCTGCCTTGTCAGGCGACTGCTTGATAAGCAATTCCCGGATCGCGGCTAATTGTTCTAGTCCCATGTGCTACACAAAAAAAAGGTTGAGGCGGCGAGCGTGTCCCTGCGTCGTGAAATCCGCTACCCGGAGACGACCACGAGCAGCGCCAGCGACAGCAGGATGCCGAACGCGGCCAGGGCAAACGGCAGTAGTAGAACATACACGCCGCGTTCCTGCCCCCGGCCATGCGCCAAACCGGCCGCAATCGACATCCGAACCGGCGAAAAAATCCCCATCGACGTGCCCGAAACGTGCAGCAGCGCGGCAGCTGCGGGCACGCTCAGGCCAGCCTGAAGCGCTAATGATAGCTGGGATGGCATGAACAGGCTGTTTGGCGCGTTGCCGCTGTTGGCCAGGATGCCGAACGCGCCGGCCAGCAGCGGCGTGATCAGGATAGTCCAGTCGCGCAGGCTCGCAAAGAGGCCGTCGGCGTAGGCCCGCGATATGCCCGCGCCAGCCAGCGCCTCGGCCATCATGGCAAACAGGAATACGGACATGACGGCGTGCCGTCCGGTCAGCCAGGCGGCGCGCGCCTGTGTCCGCACGGCGCCCGGATGTCGCTGCCAGGCGGCCAGGAGCAGGGCGCCGGCGATCAGCCAGCTTCCGGCATGCAGAAATGGCATCCACGGCGGCAGGTCCGCATACGGGCGCAAAGCCGCAAGGTCTGAAAGACAGCGATTCAGGCCGGGCACAAGCCGCGTGGCGACCAGCCAGGCGATGAGGGCGATATAGGGCAAGGCGCGGCGCGCTGCCCGCAGCGCCTCGCTGCGACCGGGCCGGCGGTCCGCCAGAAAACGCAGCACGATCAGCGGTCCGTATGCGGCGAGCAGCGCCGTTTCCGGTCCCAATAGCGCCGTCGCCGCGGCCAGCAAGGCCAGGCTCGCGGCCATCCAGCCAGCCTCGCGGACCCGCTCGGCGGCCGGCGCAGACAACCCCGCGCGCGTGGCGGTGCGCCAGTACAGCGCCAGCCACACGCCCATCAGCAGCGCGACGGGCACCATGCTGTAAAGCGCAAGTTGCGTGGGCGGCACGCGCGCATAGGCCGAAGCCAGCAGCGTGCCGCTGCCCATCGCGCCCCACGGAATCAGCGTCTGGCTGAGCAGCGCAAACACCATGACCTCGCGGGCGCCGAGGCCGAGCGGACGGATCAGCATCACGGTGCCCAGCATTCCCACGCCGAAACCCGTTGCCGATTCCGCGAAAGGGCCGATCAGGAAACAGGCAAAGAACAGCAGCCGGCGCTTCGCCAACGCATCGCGGCGCCCCGCGTCCGGCGCGCCGGATGCCGCACCCGGCATGTCATCGGACGCGTGCCCCTGCGCCGCCATCTGCCAGAACAGCAGGCCGCCCAGGATGTAGGGGGTGATGATCCATCCGATCCAAAGCCCGCGTTCCAGCGCAACGGCCAGTTGCGAAGGCGCAAAAGGGGCAGGCGCCGCAAACAGCGCGATGGGCAGGGCCCCCAACAGGCCCAGCGCCGCCGCGATGGTCGTGTTGACGCGCCCGCTCGCGATCGCGGCGATCACGGTCAGCGCCGGCAGGGACCACAGCAGGTACATCATTGAGGGAACATCCGCATCGCCCGGGTGAAGTTGCGGCGCAAAGCGTAGCAGCCTCTGGCCGCCGCGGGTAGCCATGCGCGCGGCGGACGGGGACGAGGGCGGGAAAGGTCGCGGCGCCCAAACGCAGGAACGCCGGCTGGCGCTTGCACGCGAGCCGGCGTTCGGGGCCTGGAAGATCAGGCCGGTGACGCTTGGATTACTGGTTCGCGCCGCGGATATTGCCCGCGATGCCGCCAGCCGCGCCGCCGATGGCGGCGCCAGTCCAGGCACTGCCGCCCGCGATGGCGGCAATGCCGGCGCCCGCCGCGGCGCCCATCAAGCCGCCCGTGACGGTGCCTTGCTGTTCCTTGGTCATATTGGTGCATGCGGCCAGCGATGCCATCGCAATGGCCAGACCTATCGTGCGGATCGTCTTCATGGCGGCTCCTAGGGGGTGCGTTTCGTCTTCGTGGCGGGCATGACGATCTCGAACCAGATCGTCTCCACGACAGGGCGATCCAATCGGCTCGGATTGGCGGCATACCAGCGGTCGACGGTATCGCGCACGGAGTCCAGCGTCTGGTTCTGAAGACCCATGGAGAACTTGGGCACCAGGGTCTGGGTATCCGGCACGGCACGGCGTTGCTGATAGGCCCTTTCGACCTCAAGGACGTTGGCCATGCCCAGCAGATAGGCCTTCTTGAGATTGGCGTCGGATTCGGTCCAGTGCTTGCCCGTGACGATCGGGGCAGGCTCCGCGGGTGCGGCCGTGACAGCCGACCCGAACAGCATCGAGAGGGCTACGGTCGCTGGGCCAAGCAGGTGTTTTACTCGCATCGCATCGCTCCTTTGGGGAACAAAAGATAGAAAACAACCTTCGCGCGCGATTCGGGCGGACGAACCGTGATGGCCGATCGAAAAGCGTACCGATCAATTTATGCCTGAATGCGTGGGCACGCAAGATCAGATTGGCGGGTGGATCGTACCGATTTGCGTCTTCAGTACGCGGCCGATGGCGCTGCGGCGGCAGCGCTGGGCGTACCACGGTCAAAGCTGGCCGCCAGCCGGCGGGCGCTGTTGGCATAGAGCAGGACATCCACGCCAACCGCCACGAACGTGCAGCCCAGTTCCAGGTAGCGGCGCGCCAGGGCGGGGTCCGAGGTCAAGGTGCCGGCGGCTTTGCCGCGCGCGATGATGACCTGCATGGCGCGTTCGATCGCGGCCTGTACATCGGGGTGGCCGGGGCGGCCGCGATAACCCATCGACGCAGCCAGATCCGCCGGCCCGATGAAGACCCCATCCACGCCCGGCACCTCGCAGATTGCCTCCAGGTTCGACAGCGCTTGAACGGTTTCTGCCTGCACGAGCAGGCAGACTTCATCGTCGGCGACTTCCAGGTAGTCCTCGCGGGCGCTCCAGCGCGACGCGCGTCCCACGGCACTGCCGACCCCGCGGATGCCGTGCGGCGGATAGCGCGTGGCGGCGACCAAGGCGCGCGCCTGGTCGGCCGTGTCCACCATCGGCACCAGCAGGGTTTTCGCGCCAATGTCCAGCATCTGCTTGATGAGGGCCGTGTCAGCCGCCACCACGCGCACCACGGGATGCGAACGGTAGGGCGCCACGGTCTGCAACGCCGCAAGTGTTCCGCGCAAGTCGTTCGGGGCGTGCTCGCCATCGATCAGCAGCCAGTCAAAGCCGGCGGTGGCGGAGACCTCGGCCAGATAGGGATCGGCCATGGAGAGCCATAGCCCGACCTGGGCCTGGCGCGCCGCGAGGGCGGCCTTGAAGGGGTTGTGTGCGGGCATGCGGAAAGACTCCAGAAAGGGGGCGGATCAGCTGACGATGCCCAGGTGCCAGGGCACGAATTCGTGGTTGCCCAGGCCCAGGGCTTCGCTCTTGGTGGGTGCGCCCGAGGCCGCACGCAGGATGTGGTCGAAGATGCGCTGGCCCATCTGCGCGATGTCCACCTCGCCGTCCAGCACCGCGCCGCAGTTGATGTCCATGTCCTGTTCAAGCCGGGCGTACATGCTGCTGTTGCTGGCAAGCTTGAGGGTGGGCGCCGGCTTGGAACCGAACATCGACCCGCGCCCCGTCGTGAAGCAGATCAGGTTGGCCCCGCTGGCGATCTGGCCGGTGACCGCGACCGGGTCGTAGCCGGGCGAATCCATGAACACCAGGCCCGCGCGGTCGATGGGTTCGGCGTATTCGTACACGGCTTGCAGCGGCGTCGTGCCGCCCTTCATGGCGGAACCCAGCGATTTTTCGAAGATGTTGGCGAGGCCGCCTTGCTGGTTGCCGTGGCCAACGACGCCATTGAACTGCGCGTTGTGCCCGGCCGTGTAGGTTTCCCACCAGGCCAGCCGGTCCAGCAGCTTCTGTCCTACTTCCGGCGTGACGGCGCGGCGCGTCAGCAGGTATTCCACGCCGTGGATTTCGGGGGTTTCCGACAGGATCGCCGTGCCGCCGTGACGCACCAGAATGTCCATGGCCGCGCCCAGCGCCGGATTGGCCGTGATCGCCGAATAACCGTCGGACCCGCCGCATTCCAGGCCGATCTTCAGGTGGCTGGCCGGCACGCTGCTGCGGCGCGCGGCGTTCGCGTGCGGCAGCATTTCCTCCACGGCGCGGATGCCCGCGTCGATGGTGGCGCGCGTGCCGCCCGTGTCCTGCATCACCAGGGTGCGTACCCGCGGATCGCCGGCCAGGTTCTGCGAGTCGATCAAGGCGGACACCTGATTGCGCTCGCATCCGAGACCCACGATCAGCACACCCGCCAGGTTCGGATGCCGGGCGTAGCCGGCCAGCGTGCGCCGCAGGACGTCGAAATGCTCGCTGGGCGAGGACATCCCGCAACCGCTGGTCTGTGCAAACGCGGCCACGCCATCCACGTTGGGATAGGCGGCAAGCCGCTCGGGCGTGAAATGCTGCGCAATGTGGTGGATGACCGTGGCGGAACAGTTCACCGACGCGATGATGCCCACGAAATTGCGCGTGCCCACCCGGCCGTCAGCGCGCACATAGCCCTGAAACGTGGCGCGTCGCGCCTCGGGCACCATCGCGACGGGGCGAACGTCGCGGCAGAACGCCGGGTCCCGCTCGAAGTCGGCCAACGCAAGGTTGTGGGCGTGCACGTGGTCGCCCGCCTCGATATCGCGGGCAGCCACGCCGATGACGGCGTCGTACTTGCGCACCGGTGTGCCCGCGGCAATGCGGCAGGCGGCAATCTTGTGTCCGCCCGGCACCTGCGCGCGCACACGCAGGCCCAGGTCGGGCACGACCATGCCCAGGGCCAGGGCTTCCCGCGCGACAAGGACATTGTCGTTGGGGTGAAGCCGGATCAAGGGGTTGGAGTTCACCGTGAATCAGCCTTTCTGCAGCATTTCTTTCAATTTCAGCCGTGCGATCAATGCGGTCTCCTGCTGATAGACCGAGGCGACATACGCCTGGTAATCCGGACCGTCCAGGTACATCACCGGCGCGTCGATGCGGTCGGCAACCTGCTTGAAGGCGTCGCTCTTGACGGCGGTGCGGAACGCATCGCGCAGCTTGCGCTCGACGGCGGGGTCCAGGCCCTTGGGCGCGCCGATGCCGTTGGGCGCCTCGACCACGACGTCGTAACCCAATTCCTTCAAGGTTGGCGCGTCCTTGAAGCGCGAGGCGCGCGATTCGCCCCAGGTCGCCAGCAGGCGCAGTTTGCCTGCCTCGACATGCGGCGCCCACGAGCTGGAATCGGCCAGGAGATCGACCTGGCCGCCCAGCACATCCTGCAGCGCGGCCGCGCCGCCCTTGTACGCGATGGCGTTGAACCGCACGCCGGCCGCCATGGCGAACTCTTCCATGCCCACGTGCGTCGCGCCGCCGATGCCGGCGTGCCCGTATGTCAATTTGCCCGGGTTGGCCTTGGCATACGCCACGACTTCCTTGAGCGTCTTGAATGGCGAGTTGGCCAGCACGGCAATGCCGAACGTCTGGCCCGACGTGCGCGCCAGGTAGGTCAGCTCGCTGCGCGGGTCCAGCTGCAACAGGCCAAGCTGCGAAAAGCGCGCGACCGAGATGGGAATCTGACCGATGGTGTAGCCGTCCGGTTGCGCCTGCGACAGCGACTTCGTGCCGATCATTCCTGACGCGCCGGCGCGGTTCTCGACCACGATGGACTGGCCCAGCACCCCCGAGGCCACCTGGCAAAGCGCGCGCATGGATTGGTCCGCCGTGCCGCCCACGGGCCAGGGGCAGATGAAGGTGATGGGACGCTGGGGATAGTCGGCGGCGCGGGCCGTGGCGGGCGCCAGCAGGCCGACCGCGCCAGCGCCGGCGGCCGCGCCCAGACAGGCGGCGCCGGCCAGGAACCTGCGCCTGTCCAGATCGGGGGTAGGGATGTGCCTCATGTTTTGTCTCCGGATGTCGTTCTTATGGGTCTCGCTTTTATATTTGGGCCCCGGCAAGGCTACGTGGGGCCCGGACCTATTCTCGTGAGCTTAACCATAACTATCCAATAGAATTGGCGCATCGTTAGATAACGCCGGTGATATGTATCGGCGCCCTGGTATCGGAGTCCTCGATGGCGCACCTGGATCGCGTTTTCCGCTCAAACCTGAAGCTGCGTCACCTCCAACTGGTCGTGGCGCTGGATGAATTCCGGCATTTGGGACGCACGGCCGAATTCATGGCCGTCAGCCAGCCGGCGGTGTCGCGCATGCTGTCGGAGGTCGAATCGATGCTGGGCCTGGCGCTGTTTGCGCGGTCCGTGCGCGGCACGGAACCCACGGAGGCCGGCGCCTCGGTAGTGCGCTTTGCGCGCGGCGTGCTGGCGCAATACGCGCGCACCCGCGACGAGATCGACGCCGCCGCAAGCGGCGCGGCGGGCAAGACGCGAGTCGGCGCGATGGCCGTCGCGCTGCCGGTGCTGCTGGCGCGGGCGGTGCACGCCTTGAAGGCGCGGTCGGCGCGCGCGACCGTGCTGATCGAAGAGGGCGACCTGACGCACCTGCTGCCCAAGCTTCGGCTGGGCGAACTGGACCTTTTCGTGGGCAGGTTGGAGCCGGGCTATGCCGCGCCGGATCTGCAGACCGAAGCGTTGTTCGAGGAGCCGATGGTGGTGGTGGCCGCGCCGGGCAGCAAGGTCGCGGGACTGGCGCATCCCGGGTGGGAAGATCTGGCGGCGTTGCCGTGCGTCATGCCGCCGCCGTGGGCGTCATTGCGCGTCAAGCTGGAGCAGCAGTTCCACCAGCACGGGCTGGAACCGTCGTCCGATCTGATGGAAACGTCGTCCTACCTGGCGACGTTGACTTTCATCCGCGAACGCCACGGCGTGGGGTTTCTAGCCCGCTCGGCGGCGAGAAGCTTCCAAGACCAGGGGCTTTGCCGGATTCTTGCGGTGCCGCTCGCGTTGCCGCTGCCGCCCGTCGGCATCATTACGATGCGCGAAGCCGGCCTGCCGGCCACCAGCGCGCAACTGATCGATTGCTTGAAGGAGGCTGCAACGGCGCTGTCGGCCGAAGCGGCAGACGGCGCCGGATAAGCCGGCGCGCGTTCGTGATGGCACTGCTGGTGGCGATTTACTTGGCCGCCGTGGCAGCGGCGGGCGCCAGCGCTTGCAGCAGGCGCTGCGCGTTGACCTGCAGGTCCGCGACCGGGTCGGCGCCATCAGTGGCCAGCACGACGGCCTTGGCGCCGCCGGCTTCAATGGCCTGCGAAAGTGCTGGGGTCGGCTCGCGGTGCAACAGCGCGGCGGCCACGCCGTTGTCCTTCAGCGTGGCGGTCAGCGCAGCCAGCGCGTCGGGCGTCCAGTCCTTGTCGTCACGTGCCATCGTGTCGACCAGATCCAGATTGAATTCCGCAATCAGGTAGGGCAGGCGTTCGGACAGGCTGACGACCGCGACGTTCTCGGCCTGCGCCAGCCCCGCCTGGCTTTTTGCATTCAGTTCGACCAGCGTGCGCTTGATGTGCGCCAGGTTGTCGCCGATGCGCTTTTCGTCGGACGGGGACAGGCGGCCCAGGTCGGCGGCCACGATGTCGGCCATGCGGCCCAGGTTGACGATGCTGAGCCACGGATAGGCGGCGAACTGGCCGCCGGGGCGCGTGTCGCTTTGCAGCGCGATGCCGTTCAGCGCGCCGTCGAGCGGACGCGCCGCATCGATCTCGACGATGCGGATGTTGGTGCGGCGCGCGTTGGCGTAGAGCGGATCGTCTGGCCAGATGGAACGCAGGCCCACGGCCGCGTCGGCGGAGGCGGCGGCCTTTTTCAGCGCCGCGCCGCCGCGGCCGCTGAAGTAGGACGTCAGCCGCGTGGCCGGCAGGTTGGCGGGCGCCGCACGTTCGACGCGGATGCTGCTGTCCTTGGCCAGACTGTCGGTCAGGGCGAATACGACCGGGTGGGCCGCCAGCACGGTGACTGCAGCAGGCGCGGTGCTGGCGGTTTCGGGTTGCGCGGCCCGGGCTGCGCGGCCGGACTTGGCGGCTTCCTGGGCATGCGCCGTGACGGCGGCGCCCAGGGCGGATGCCATCGCCACCGCCAGGGCGGCGCGGCGCAAGGTGACATAACCTGACTTCAGACTCATGCTGCGTTTCCTTTCAGACCGGGGACCAGGCTGCGCGCCAGGGCCGCGATCGCAAACAAGATTCCCGCGACCAGAATGATGGCCGCGCCGGAGGGCACCGGCAGTTCCAGTTCGATGGGCAACATGATGCCGGCGAGCGTGGCGAACGTCGCAAACAGCACCGACATCGTGAAAAACCCCTTGAGCGATTGCGCCAGCATCCGCGCCGCGGCGGCCGGAATCACCAGCAGCGCGCCGACCAGGATGGCGCCGATCACCTTGACCGAAGCCACGGTGACCAGCGTCACCAGGATCACGAACAGGTAGTCCATCGCCTTGACGGGTACACCGCGCACGGCGGCAAGCTGCGGATTGAAGCTGGCCAGCATCAGCCGGTTGTAGTTGGGCAGCGCCAGCGCCAACGCCAGCACCGCCACGCACGTCAGCACCGACAGGTCGTTGCTGTTGACGGTGAGCACCGAGCCGAACAGCACGTTCTCCAGGATGTGGATGTTGATGCGCCCGGCCAGCACCAGCAGCAGGCTTGCACCCAGCGCCAGCGACACCGACAGGAACACGCCGATCAAGGTGTCCGGCGTGAGACGCGTGCGGTTGCTCAGAAAATTGAGCAGGATGCCGAAGATGAGGCAATAACTGAACAGGCTGCCATACGGGCCGGTGTAGGGCTCGCCCAGCAGAATGCCGATCGCCACGCCGGTCAGCGCGGCATGGCCCACCGCTTCCGAGAAGAACGCAAAGCGCTTGACCACGACCAGCGTGCCCAGGCCGCCCAACACCGGCCCGATGATCAGGCCGGCGAGCAGGGCGTTGATGACGAAGCCATAGGCCAGCGAGTCGGGCAGCGCGCCGGATTCCGCCGCGCGTTGGATGAGTTGGCGCAGGTTATCGAAAAAGGCGTTCATGCGGCGTGCTCCTGCGGCTGGCCGCCCACGCGCGGGCGGGTGGAAAAGAGCGTCAGCAGCCGGTCGGGCGTCAGCACTTGCTTAGGAGGACCGTCGCAAAGCACCTGGCGGTTCAGCCCGGTGACGCGGTCGGCCAGGCGGCCGACGGCCTCCAGGTCATGCTCGATCCAGAGCACGGTCACGCGCTGCGCGCGCCAGTTGTCCAGCAATTGTTCGAACACGCGCACGCCGGCTTCGTCCAGCGCCGACATGGGCTCGTCCAGGACCACCATCGATGGGCTGGGCACCAGGCCCTGGGCCAGCAGCACGCGCTGGCGCTCGCCGCCCGACAGCGCGCCCATGCGGCGGTTGTGCTTGTCCTGCATGCCCACGCGTTCCAGCGCGGCGGAAATCTCTGCCGACTTTGCGCGCGACAAGCCCAGGAATGCCGGCTTGCGCTGGCACATCGCGGCCATGAAATCGTTGACGGTCATGGGCAGGCCGCGATCGAACTCCAGCGCCTGCGGGATGTAGCCGATGACGCCCGGCCGATCGCCGGGCCACGTCACGCTGAGCTTGCCGCGATGCGGCATCTGGCCCAGCAGCGTCTTGACCAGGGAACTCTTGCCGCCGCCGTTGGGGCCCACCAGCGCGTGCACGCTGCCCGCCGTCACGCTGAAGGCGACATCGCTGAGGATCTCGGTGCGGCCCAGCGTCAGCGAGATCTGCTCGAAGGTCAGCGTGGGGCCGGGCGCGCCCGCCGGGTGCGGGGTCACCGGGCCGGTCACGCGCCGGCCTCTTCGATGGCGCGCACGACGGTGGCCAGGTTTTGCGTCATTTCCTTCTCGAACTGCTCGGCGCTGTATTCGCCGTACGAGATGTGCGACAGCGCGTACAGCTTCACGCCGGTTTCACGCTGGATCGTTTCGACGTACGCGGACGGGAAGTTCAGTTCCGAAAAGATCACCTTGACGTCGGCCGCGCGCAATTGCTCGATGGTGCCCTTGAGCTGGGCCGGGCTGGGCTCGATGCCGTGCGCCGGCTCCACGACGGCCGTGACTTCCAGGCCGAATTCGCGCAGCAGGTAGTCGTACGCGCCGTGGATGGTGGCCACGCGCAGGTCGGCGTTGGGCGCGGAAGCCAACTTGCCCAGCGCATCGGCGCGCAGCTTGCGCAGGCGCTGGCCATAGGCGCGCGCGTTGGCGGTGTAGGCCTGGGCGTTTGCGGGATCGATACGGCCCAGTTCGCGGGCGATGGTGTTGATCTGCGCGATCGAGGCGGTAATCGATAGGAAGGTGTGCGGATTGACGACCTTGCCCGAATCGCCGCCCCCGCGCGCGGCCATGCCGACCGCGGCCAGCAGCGGCACCTGCGCATTTGCCTCGATCACCGGGATCTTGGGCTTTTCGCTGGCGGCGATCATGCGGTCCGCGAAGTCGTCGTGGCCGATCCCGTTGAGCACGACCACGTCCAACGTGCCGATGCGCTTGATGTCCTCGGCGCGTGGTTCGTAGGCATGCGGATTGAAACCCACCGGAATCAGCGGCACGACCTCGGCCTTGTCTCCCACGATGTTGGCGACGTAGCTGTAATAAGGATGCAGCGTCACGCCGATCTTCAGACGCTTGGCGTCTTCGGCGTGGGCGGGCGCGGTGAACGCGCCGGCCAGCAGCGCCAGCGCGGCGAGCGGCGCGGCGCAGCGGCGCAGGATCTGGGAGAAAGACGAAAAGGCAGACATAAATCCGTAGGCTCGTGTCGGAAGGCGAAGGGGAAGGGCCCAGTCAGGGCTTGTTCTGGCGGGTAACGCCGGCATCGAACTGGGCGGCGACCTGCAGCCAGCCCGCCGCCGCCAACGCGGCATCGTCGGCGCTTCCCGGGACGCGCGTTGCCGCATTCCGGGCCAGCCAGACATCGGCCTGGGCGGGCGCACTGCCGTCATGGCCATGGCCGTCCTTGGCGTGGCCGTCTTCGGCGCGCATCAGGAACGATCCGGCCAGCTTGGCATCCGCCGTCTGCCCCACATACAGGGCTTTGCCCGCCTGACGCTCCAAGCGCCACACGTGGCCGCCGCGCGCGGCGGTGCTGTTGTCGGTGACGAAAGGCGGCAGTCCCTGCGCAGCCAGATCGGCGACAGAGGGCAGCGGCTCGCCGGCTTGCAGGGCAAATCCGATTTCCTCGTAGGCGACGCGCAGGTCGGCGTAGATGCCCTGTTCGGCGGGCGTCAGGTCGCGTCGTGCGTCGATCTGGGTGGCGGCGAGCGGCGCGCTTTCGGGCGGCGCTTCGCGCAGGCCGATATACCCTGCGGCGGCCGCGACGATGACCACGCAGGCGCCCAGCACCGCTAGGGTTTCGTGGCCTGCGCCCGCGGGGCGGATGACTTGTGTGTGCATGCTGCGGTTGGCCGGGGCTTACTGGATGTCGACGTGGTCGATCTCGACCACGTGGCCGGGACCCGCGTCAAACAGGACGTAGAACTCGCCGTTCGGCCGCTTGAACGACATCTTGGAATCCGCGTCCAGCTTGCCCGGCACGAGGATCTGTTCGTCGTAGGAGATGACGTCCATGGTGACGCCGGCCGCGCCGCTGCCGTCGGAGAATCCGCCGGTGCACTGGATCTGTTCCTTGCCCTCGGCCTTGCATTCGGCCATCGGATTGTGCGCCAGGGCCGAAGCGCTGGCGGTCAACAGTGCGCCAAGCAGGGCGGCGCGAAAGCGGTTCGCGAAAACTGCGTTCATCGGGATGCTCCTTGTTTCTTCAGCCACTCGACGGTGGCGGGGGAGGCGGTGGCGATGGGCCACGCCGCCTGGTGCACCGAGCCGTCCCAGCCCTCCGCCGTGATCCAGAGATCGGCGTCCGGGGTGGTGCGCGGAGGAATCGGCACCGTGGCAAAGGCCCGGTGCGGGCTGCCAAAGAAGATCGAGCCCGCGGCGCGCAGGCTGCGCGGCTTGCCCACGCGCACGTAGACCGCACGGATCTGGTCCTTGCAGCTTTCGCATTGGGCCATGGTGAAGGTCTTGACCATGCCGGCCGGATCAGACTTGGGCGGTTCGACCTGCCATTCGGCAAGCTGCAGCTTCCATGGGCCGACCTGCAGGTCGCCGGCGGGGCGCTGGCCCAGGCCCATTGCCCCCCGCGACAACGCCAGGTTATCGAAATATTTCGGAACGTAGATGATCGGCAGGATGAGCAGCAGCGCGCTCAGGTGGAAGCGCCAGCGGCGCCAGAGGCTGGGCTTGGGCGCGGCGGCGAGGGTGGCGGTCTTGCTCATTCGGTCACCTCACGGGCGTCGGTGCGGGCTGCGCGGGCAGGGCGCAGCGCCTTGGCGGTGGCTTGCGCGGTGCGCTTGGTCCAGATCAGCAGGCCGCTCAGCGACATCATCGTCAGCAGCAGGCCAAACAGGAACCACACCAGCTTCAGCCAGAATCCGCCGAAGTCGCCGGTGTGCAGCGGCCGCATGGATTCGGTGAAGAATTCCAGGCCGCTGCGATCGGACAGGCGGCGCACTTCCTCGACGGCGCCGTTGTACGGATTGATCTTGGCGTATTGGTACATCAGCGGATAGGCGCCGCGGCCCGAGATGGTGATCGGGTCATAGGCGTTGCCGGGGAAAAACACCTGCTGCGTCTCCAGGCCGGGCAGCTCGCGCTCGGCAATACCGACGATCTGGTCGAGCGGCAGGCGTTTGACGGTGTCGCCGGGCGCGACGGTCGGCACCTGGTCGCGCGCCACGACGGCGGGGACGCCCTGCGTGGAGATCGTGGTGGCCGTATCGAACAGCACGGCCTGGACCAGGAACCAGATCGCGCTGACCGAGATCAGCAGGATGAACCAGACGGACCACAACCCCGACAAGCGGTGGAAGTCGCCCCAGAAAATGCGGGCGCCCTGGCCGACGCGCAGGCGCGGCTTCTGGAAATACGCGCGCCAGAACCGTTTGTAGACGACGAGACCCGTGATGAGCGAGAGCAGCATCGGCACGGACAGCAGCGACACCAGGTACCAGCCCCAGCTATAGCCATTCGTGAACGGAATCAACAGCCAGCCGTGCAACGCGCGCATGAACTGGCGCAGGTCAAAGTTCAGGGCAGGGCCTTGAACATCACCGGTATAGGGGTTGACGTAAATGGAGGTGAATCGCGCGCCCGGATATCCGACCGAGGCCGTCAGGGCGAATTGGGATTCCTCGGGCCAGGACAGCCGCTGCACGGAAGCGTCGGGCTCCTGCTTGGCGATGGCGTCCATCAAATCCTGGTAGCCCATGCGCGGGGTATCGGCATCGGGCGCCTGGGCGCGAACGGCGGGATTGATGAGCCAGACGATTTCCTGGCTGATGACGGCGATGGTTCCGGTCGCACAGATGAAGAAAAGAAAAATCCAGATCGGCAGGGCCAGCCAACTGTGGACGAGAAACCATAATTTGGAGCGCGATGGCTTGGCCATTCGAGAACTGTCCGAAGAACGTGAGAAGTGGATCTGGTCCCATTTAAGGGCGGCGTAAGGTGGAATTCTAGCAAGAATCGTTCTCAATTGTCTTATCGACTGGCTTTGGATCCGTCCTGCACCCTCAGCCGCGCTCGCGGCGTAATGACGCACCGGTGTTTAAAATGCCCCCCTTGGCGCCGAAATCGGCCGCCGCCCGGAACCCCCGCATGCACGCCTGTCCGTCCTCGCCGTCCTTGCGCCCAGCCGCTGCCGTCGCCCTTGCGCGGCTGCTTCTGCTGGTGTTGCTGGCCGCGCGGGCGCTGGTGCCCACCGGGTACATGCCGGATGTGCAGGCGCTCAAGCAGGGCCGTTTCGCGCTGGGCTTCTGCGCGGCGGGGGGAGGCGTTTTTCCCGGCATGCCGGGTCTGGCCGACCCGCACGCGCATGCCGGCGACTCGCATGGCCATCACGGGCACCCGGATTCCTCCGGGCACGTCGGCGCCGGTCAGGAATGTCCGTTTGGGCTGAGCGCGCACCCGGCACTGCTGTCGCCGCCAGCCTTGGCGCTGATCCCCATGCTGCTCGGCTGGCGGGTGCAGCCCGCGCCGCAAGCCGACAGTCCGCGGCCCCCCATGCCGGCCGCCGGCCCGCCGCTCGGCCAGCGCGCGCCGCCTCGAATCACCGGATGACATTGCCCGCCGTGCGCCTTGCGCGCACGCTGGCCGCCCCTTGCGGGCGGCGTCCGTTGTTGTCGAGACCCTTATGACCACTGAAACTCTGGTTAGCCCCGCCGCGTCCGCGCGGCCGCGGACCGCGAGCGGCAGCGCGTTTCTCGCGCTGCTCACCCGGCTGCATTTCTATATAGGCCTGTTCGTCGGCCCCTTCATCCTGGTGGCCGCAGTGACCGGCACCCTGTTCGTCCTGACGCCGCAACTGGAAAGCGTCATCTACGCCGACCAATTGCGTACGGACTCCATCGGCACCGCGCAGCCCTTGGCCGCGCAGGTCGAGGCGGCACGGGCGCGCATCGGCCCGGGTCCGCGCTTGTTTGCCGTCAGGCCCGCACCCGGACCGGGCGAGACCACGCGCGTCATGTTCACGCAGCCCGGCATGGGCGACTCGGAATCCCGTGCGCTGTTCGTTGATCCCATCACCCTGGCCATCAAGGGCGACATGGTCGTCTACGGGACCAGCGGCACGCTGCCTTTCCGGACCAAACTGGACTACCTGCACCGTAATCTGATGCTGGGCGACCTGGGCCGCAACTACAGCGAGCTGGCGGCGTCGTGGTTGTGGGTGGCCACGCTTGGGGGCCTTGTGCTGTGGTTTGCACGCCGGAGCCGCGACAAGGCGGCGGCAGCGCGCAGTCCGCGCCTGCGCGCACGGCGCTGGCACGGGCTGTTGGGGCTGTGGATCGGGATCGGCCTGGTGTTCTTCTCGGCCACGGGGCTGACCTGGTCGAACTGGGCGGGCGCGCGCGTGGACCAACTGCGGGCCCAATTGGGATGGATTACACCGGCGGTGTCGCTGAAACTGCCGGCCGTCGGTTCGCCGGCCACCGGTTCGCCGGCCGTGCCCGAGGGCGGCGAGCACGCGCATCATCATGGCGGCCAGCATGACCACGCGGCCATGATGATGGCGCCGGACAACGTGGCCTCCGGCTTTGACCGCGTGCTGCAGGCGGCCCGGCAGGGCGGCATCGACAGCAGCCAGCTCGAAATCCGCCCGCCGCGCGGTGAGGGCCAGGCCTGGATGGTGCGCGAGGTGGACCGCTCCTGGCCCACGCAAGTCGACACCATTGCGGTGGATCCGTCGACCTACGCCATCACAAGCCGCGCGGACTTCGACACCTTTCCGCTCATCGCCAAGCTGATCCGGTGGGGCGTGGACATGCACATGGGCATCCTGTTCGGCTGGCCCAATCAGCTCTTGATGGCCGCGATGGGCATCGCGCTGACGGCGATGATCGTCCTGGGTTACCGGATGTGGTGGCTGCGCCGGCCGGCCGCCCCGGCAGGGCAGACGCTGACGCAGGCGTGGCGCGATCTGTCCTGGCCGGGCCGCATCGCGACGGCGGCTGTCGCGCTCGCGCTGGGCTGGTGCCTGCCGGTCATGGGCGTGAGCCTCGCCGTCTTCCTCGTGATCGACGCGTTGCGGTGGATGGTGGCCAAACGCGCTTGATATGCGTCAACGGGCGGTGCAGATCGCGGGAGGCGGGCCGGATTCGGGGCCGGATCCGCGCTACCATCTGCGCCGTCAAGGGGATCCGATGTACCGATGCGCCACTGCTGCAAGACGATGGGTTTCGCTGTTCGCAGCGGCCCTGTTCGTCTTTCAGGCGCTGATTGCCTCGGCGGCGCTCGCCGGAGCCGGCGGCGCCGGCGGGGCAGGGGGATCCCCAGTCTTCGGCGCCACCACCATCATCTGCACGGCCAGCGGGCCGCGCGTGGTGACCATTGGCCAGGAAGGGGCCGTACCAGGCGCCATCCCAGGCGACATCCCAGGCGCGCATCAATACGCCACCCCGGACGCCGCGCAACATAGCGGCGCCATGCCGCATTGCTGCGTCGCGGGGTGCGCCATGCTGGGCGGCGCCTCGCTGCCGACATTGTGGCTGCTTGCATGGCTGCTGCCCACGTTGGCCCAGCCTGACTCGCCGACCGCCACCCACGATCCTCACTTCTCCAGTGCGCTCGCGCGGCTGCCGCAGCAGCCGCGTGCGCCGCCATCCGCCGCCTGACGGCTTTCCTCCCTGCATTTCCGGCTTGCATCGCGCCGCCCACCGCTAGCGGGCGCGGCGCCGACCGCTGACGCCTGTCCGCCTGTCCGCTCGTGGCCTGGCCCCCGATCCGTGGGGTCAGGCGCCGGTGCGTGCCTGCGCGCGGCCTTGGCGCACAAGACGGCAAGCCACGACCTCCCCATTCCACGTTGGACCCGATTCCGATATGTGCAAGCAACAGCAATTTCTACGCATGACCTGCCTGGCCGCCGCCATGGCCGCCACGTTCTCCGCCGGGGCACAATCCAGTCCCGACGGCGTGACCACGCTTGATGCCGTCGTCATCACGGGCGTTGCGCCCAGCGCGCCCCTGACATTCACGACCGATCCCAAGCTGCCGCGCCAACCGCTGCCGGCCAGCGACGGCACCGACTATCTCAAGACCATTCCGGGGTTTTCGGCCATCCGCAACGGCGGCACCAACGGCGATCCGGTGCTGCGCGGCATGTTCGGTTCGCGCCTGAACATCCTGACAAACGGCACCGCCATGCCCGGCGCCTGCCCCTCGCGCATGGACGCGCCCAGTTCCTACATTTCCCCCGAGAACTTCGACCAGCTCACCGTCATCAAGGGACCGCAGACCGTGCTGTGGGGGCCGGGCGCGTCGGCCGGCACCGTCCGCTTCGATCGGGATACGCCGCCGTTCACCGAGCCGGGCGTGCGCTTTGACGGCAGCCTGACGGGCGGCTCGTTTGGACGCAACGACCAGACCGCGGACCTGACCGCCGGCAACGAGAAGGTCTACACCCGATTCACCGCCAACCACTCGCATTCGCAGGACTATAAGGACGGCGACGGCAACACCGTGCCGTCGCGCTGGGACAAATGGAACGCGGATGTGGCGCTGGGATTCACGCCGGACGCGGACACCCTCTATGAATTGACCGCCGGCACCAGCGATGGCGAGGCCCGCTATGCCGGCCGCGGCATGGACGGTTCGCAGTTCAAGCGGGAAAGCTTTGGACTGCGGTTTGAAAAACGTAACGTCGGCGAAGTGCTGAACCAGGTGCAGGCGCAGCTCTATTACAACTACGCCGACCACGTCATGGACAACTACACCCTGCGCGCGCCCGACCCCTCAAGTTCCATGGCGATGCCCATGGCGTCGGACGTGGACCGGGCCACCTGGGGCGGGCGCTTCGCCAGCACCTGGATCCTGTCGCCGGACGTGAATCTGGAGGCAGGAATGGACTTCCAGCAGAGCCGCCACCGCGCCCGCAGCGGCACGGGCACGGTGTCGTACCGCAGCCAACCGTGGGTCAAGGATGCAGATTTTTCCAACACGGGTGTTTTTGGCGAACTGACCTGGCGCGCCGCGCCGGACAGTCGCGTGATTGGCGGAGCCCGCGTGGATTGGGCATCGGCCAAGGATTTCCGCCAGACCACGGGCGGCCAGATGATGCCCATGCCCAATCCGACGGCGGGCGAGCGCCGCGACGACACGCTGCCCAGCGGCTTTCTGCGCTATGAAAGGGATCTGGCGTCGCTGCCCGCCACGGTGTACATCGGCCTGGGCCACGTCGAGCGGTTTCCCGACTACTGGGAATTGTTCTCGCCCAAGCGCGGGCCCGCCGGTTCGGTCAACGCCTTCCAGGGCGTCAAGCCGGAAAAGACCACCCAACTGGATTTCGGCGCGCAGTACAAGACCGAGACGCTCGATGCCTGGTTCTCCGGGTACGCGGGTTACGTGGACGACTTCATTCTTTTCAACTACACGTCCGGCGGGATGATGGGCGCCACCTCACAGGCGACCAACGTGGATGCCCGCATCTTCGGCGGGGAGTTCGGCGCCACGTACGCCGTGTCGCCGCGCTGGAAACTGGGTGCGACGCTGGCCTACGCCTGGGGCCAGAACCGCAGCGACGGCAGGCCGCTACCGCAGATCCCCCCGCTGGAAGCCAAGCTCAGCGCCGCTTACGACGACGGCACCTGGTCGGCCGGCGCCTTGTGGCGCATCGTCGCGCCGCAAAAGCGCTACGCGCTCAACGAGGGCAATGTCGTCGGCAAGGATTTCGGCCCCAGCGCCGGTTTTGGCGTCTTCTCCGTCAACGCGGGGTATGTGGTGAACCCGCAGGTCCGGCTGTCCCTGGGCGTGGACAACCTGTTCGACAAGACCTACAGCGAACACCTGAACCTGGCCGGAAACGCGGGTTTCGGGTATCCAGCGGGGACAGCCGTGAACGAACCCGGACGCAGCGTCTGGGCCCGGGTCAGTATCCGATACTGACAACGGAAATGGGTTGGGCACGCTACTTGCTGAAAGAGGGCTGAGGGTCATTCCTTGTCTTATGGAGAAGCATCATGGAAGCTTTCAAGTACACGCCCACCCTGTCCACCGCCCAGCCGATGACCAACGGCGAACGCTGCGCGCTGCGCACCCTGGCCGCCGCGCAACAACTTTTGCACCCGGAACGTCCGCCCGCCGTCATGATGTCGACGGTCGAGGCCGAGCTGGCGAAATATGTAAAAGAGACTTACCGTCCACGCACGGCGTGGTGAGCCGCGGGGGCAGGGCGCCGCTGCCCTCGGGCGCCCGTCACTCGATCGGCGCCCGCATGACCAGCGCCGAAACGGTATGGTTTTTCCAGAACACCCGTTGGATTCGGGGCAGCAAGGCTTGCAGCTCCGGTTCCGTCGCGCCTGTAAAGGTCACCAGCACTGCGGGCCGGTCGCCTTCGCTGGGGACGCGTTTGACGTGATCCGGCGATGGAAACCCGTACTTCGTCAGGAAGGTGCGAATCTCGTCGTCGGTGGTGGTTTCCTCAACCTGATTGATGAGCAGCGCTGCCATGGCTGAACCTCCGGGGAAGGGGCGCTTCGCGCGTCAGGACGTGTCGCGTCAGGACGTGGCGCGTCAGAACTTTTCGGGCACGAACCGGAACGGATGCTCCGGCTGCTCGTATCCCTTGGCCTTTTGCCGCTTGGGTAGCGCAATCTTTTCCTTCGGGCCGACCTTGTAGGGAATGTGTTCCAGTAGATGGCTGATGATATTGAGCCGCGCCCGCTTCTTGTCATCGGATCCGCACACATACCAAGGCGAGATGGCCGTGTCCGAGGCCTTGAACATGTCATCCCGCGCCCGTGAATAGTCGTACCAGCGGCTGTACGAATCCAGGTCCATCTTGGTCAGCTTCCAGGTCTTGCGGGGGTCGTTGATGCGCGACTGCAACCGGCGCGTCTGCTCCGCCTCGCTCACTTCCAGCCAATACTTGAAGAGCAAGATGCCGGAATCGATCATCACGCGCTCCACCAGCGGCACGGCCTTCAGGAAGTTGTCGACCTGCGCCTGGGAGCAGAACCCCATGACGCGTTCCACGCCCGCCCGGTTGTACCAACTGCGGTCGAAAATCACGACTTCGCCCGCGGCGGGCAGGTGGGGAAGATAACGCTGCATGTACATCTGGGACTTCTCGCGCTCGGTGGGCGCGGGCAAGGCCACGATGCGAAAAACGCGGGGGCTGACGCGCTCGGTCAGGGCCTTGATCGTGCCGCCTTTGCCTGCGCCGTCACGCCCTTCGAACACGATGCACACCTTGGCGCCGGTCTCCTGCACCCATTGCTGCAGCTTGACCAGTTCGGCGTGCAATTGCGCCAATTCCTTTTCGTACTGCTTCTTGGACAATCCGGCCTCTTCGGCCGCCTCGGGGGTGTCCTTCTGCTTTTTTTTGCCGGCCATCGTCGCACTCCGAAAAGTTAAGCCACGAATCAAGGCGCATCACGGCGCCGCCCGTGAAGTGAATATATTGCCGATTCGATGCCATTTGGGAACGCGTTACCAATGGTTTTATGGTGCCGCAACGCACCTCCTCATGGGAGGCACGCGAAATCAGGCACAGCCCGGGCACGGCATTTGCTGTTTGCCTCTTTGGCCACGCTTCGCTGGCCGCCGCACATTCCAAGGTGACGAAAATGGAACCAAGACATTCCGTTGGGCAGGCATCTTCCCAGGACAACGCCGTGGAAGCGACGTCGACGCCCGACGATCTGCCCGTCAAGCCTTCTGACGGCAAGCCCGGCGGCCAGCCGGTCAAGCCTTCCGACGCGAGCGAGAACGCGCAGGGCAACGAAATCCGCAATGAGGATATGGAGCCGTCGGATGCGTCCGAATCCAATCCCGACCCCGCCGGCTCGCAGCGCTCGTCCTGACCCCAAGGAGAACCGATCATGACCGTAAAGACCACTGTGTTGGGTTTGGCCGTCGTCCTGGGCGCCGCGGGCGGCGCTTGCGTCGCGCAGGCGCAGGGCGCGCCGCAGTCCGTGACCGAAGTCCGGGTCGATGTCGCCAAGGTTGACGCCGGCTACCGCGCCTCGAAGATGATCGGGGCGACGGTCTACAACGGCAAGAAAGAAAAGCTCGGCACCTTGGATGATCTGATCCTCGGGCCGCCCGACTGGGCGCCTTATGCGGTGTTGTCGGTGGGTGGCCTGCTGGGCGTGGGTAACCACCTGGTGACGGTTCCGCTGTCACAGATGCAGGTCGCGGGCGATCAGTTCCAGTTGCCGGCGGCCACCAAAGATACGCTCAAGGCGCTGCCCGAATTCAAGTACGCGAAGTAGACGGCGCGGGGCATGCCGCCCCGCACCGCATGACCATCCATGCAACGAGGAGGCTCCATGCAGATTGAACCCGTCCCCGACACCCGCCCCGCGCCGCGCTCGCGGTCACTGGTCGCGCAGCTCAAGGATATCGATGCCCGCCGGCAGGATTTTCCGGGCGAGCATCTGATCGTGCTGGGCGTGGGCGTTCTGCTCATGCTGTCGGGCATGCGCAGCCGCACCATCCTGCGGCGCACGCTGATCACGGCAGCCGGCATCGCCCTGATCGGTCGCGCGGCAAGCGGAACCGGGGGCGTTGCCCGCGTCGCCCGGATCGTCAAGCGCTTGGGCTGATTGCGGCGCAGGAGAACCATCATGGCAGCAAGAACCATATGGAAAGGGGCCATTTCCTTCGGTCTGGTTCACATCCCCGTGGGCCTGCACACGGCCACCACCGAGTCGGGCGTGGATTTCGACTGGCTGGACAAGCGCTCGATGGACCCGGTGGGCTACAAGCGCATCAACAAGCGGACCGGCAAGGAAATCGACAAGGACAACATCGTGAAGGGAGTCGAGTACGAGGACGGCAAGTACGTCATCGTGTCGCCCGACGAAATCGCCGATGCGTATCCCCGGACCACGCAGACCATCGAGATCCAGCAGTTCGTGGACGCCACGGACGTGTCCTTCGTCTATCTGGAGCGGCCGTATTACGTTGCGCCGATCAACAAGGGGCACAAGGTGTATGCCTTGCTGCGCGACACCCTGGCCAAGACCGGCAAGATCGGTATTGCCAAGGTCGTAATCCAGACCAAACAGCACCTGGCCGCGCTGATCCCGTCGGGCGACGCGCTGGTGCTGAACCTGATGCGTTGGGGCGATGAGGTCAAGTCGGTCGAAGGGCTGGATCTTCCCAAGGCGGGCGCCAAGAACATGACGCCCAGCGCCAGCGAGTTGAAGATGGCCAAGATGCTGGTGGAGGACATGTCCGGCCAATGGGATCCCGAACAGTACCAGGACGAATTCAAGGCCGCGGTGATGGGACTGGTGGAGAAGAAGGCGCGCGCCGGCAAGACGGAGACGGTCATCGAGCCGCAGGAAGAGTCGCCCACTTACGCCGACAACGTCATCGACCTGACGGAGCTGCTGCAACGCAGCCTGAAGGGCGGCAAGGGCGGGTCCAAGGCCGCGTCGTCGGCGGGCAAGGCCGGCAATGGCGCCGCAAAAAAGGCGGCCAAATCTGCGGCCAAAAAGACGGCTGCAAAGAAGACAACGGCCAAATCCACGGGCAGCGCCGGCAAGGCGTCCGGTAAGACAGCGGCCAAGACGGCGAGCAAAGCGCGCAAGGCGGCTTGATCATGGCCGATTCGCTCAAGAAGTACCGCGAAAAGCGCAACTTTCAAGTTACCTCGGAACCGGCTGGCGGCGGCGAGGCGAACGAGGACGCGCGCGCCTTCGTCATCCAGAAGCATTGGGCGAGCCGGCTGCATTACGACTTCCGTCTGGAACTGGACGGCGCCATGAAGAGCTGGGCGGTGCCCAAGGGGCCTTGCTACGACCCGGCCGTCAAACGCATGGCGGTTCAGGTCGAGGACCATCCCATTGCTTACAACCAGTTCGAGGGGCAGATTCCCGAAGGCCAGTACGGCGCGGGCAAGGTCATCATCTGGGACGAAGGCAAATGGATGCCGGTGGGCGACCCGCGCAAGGGCTATCGGGACGGTCACCTGAAGTTCGACCTGCAGGGCGTGAAGATGCAGGGCAGGTGGGCGCTGATCCGCTTAAAGGGCAAGGAAAGCGACAAGCAGCCGCCCTGGTTGCTCATCAAGGATCGCGATGCGTTCGCCCGGCCGGAGCGGGAGTTCAGCGTGGTGGACGAAATGCCCGACAGCGTGGTCCCGCTGCGCGCGGCCAAAGCGCCATCCCCAGATCGGTCCGAAAACCAACCTGAACCTTCGACCGACGGCCAACGCGCCTTGCCCGGCGTGGCCGCCGATTTACCGGCGCATCTGAAACCTCAGCTCGCCACGCTGGTGGACGGCGTGCCCCACCATGCGCCGGACTGGCTGTACGAAATGAAATTCGACGGCTACCGGCTGGTGGTGCGGATCGAAGGCGACGACGTGCGTCTTTATACCCGCAACGGCCACGACTGGAGCGCCAAGCTGCCTCATCTGGTCGACGCGTTTCGCGCGTTGCCTGCCAAATGGGCCTGGGTGGACGGCGAAATCGTGATGCTCGACCGCGAGGGCATTCCGAATTTCCAGGCGCTGCAGAACGCCTTCGACGGCGAGCGCACGCAAGATATCGTCTTCTATGCCTTTGATCTTCCTTTCATCGGGCAGCGGGACCTGCGCCAGGAACCCCTGACGGTGCGCCGGGCGCTGCTGCAGCAACTGATGGACACCACCGAAGACGACCATCTGCGGTTCAGCGAGGCCCTGGAGGCCGCGCCGTCGGATCTGGTGGCGACAGCCTGCAAGATGGGGCTGGAAGGCATCATGGCCAAGCGCCTGTCCTCGCCCTATGTGTCGCGTCGCACAAATACCTGGGTCAAGGTCAAATGCGCCCGTCGCCAGGAATTTGCCATCGTCGGCTACACGGCGCCGAAGGGCAGCCGCGCTGGGCTGGGGGCGCTGCTGCTTGCCGTGACCGAGCAGGATGGCAGCCTGCGCTATGCCGGCAAGGTGGGCACGGGGTTCGATGACGCCAGCCTGGTGTCCCTGCAAAAGCGCCTGGCGTCCATCGAGACCGACAAGAAGCCTGTCGCGAACGCGCCCGCCGCGGGTGGCGTACGTTGGGTAAAGCCCGAACTGATTGCAGAGGTGTCGTTTGGCGAGTGGACGGGCGGCGGACACATCCGTCATTCTGTCTTTCGAGGACTGCGGCAGGACAAGCCGGTACGGGCCATTTCCAGGGAGAAGGCAGTGCCAGTCAAAGACATCGAGGGCGATGCGGGCGCGACCAGACGGGCCGGCAAAGCCGCGCCCGCCACCAAGGCCAGCCGCGCCAAGGGCGGCAAGCTCACCAATCCGGATCGCGTCATCGATCCGTCCACCAAGCTCACCAAGCTGGACCTGGCACGCTATTACGCGCTGGTGGCGCCGCTGATGCTGGAGCACCTGAAGGGGCGCCCGGTGTCGTTTCTGCGCGCGCCGGCCGGCATCCAGGGCGAATTCTTCTTCCAAAAGCACCTTGAAGCCGCAATGCCGGGCGTGAAATCCCTGCCGGCCAAGCTCGACCCGGACCATCCACCGCTGCTCGAAGTGCCCACGGCCGAGGCCATCCTGTCCGCGGTGCAGATGAACGTGGTCGAATTTCACACCTGGAACGCGGTCAAGACGTCCATCGGCAAGCCGGATCGGATGCTGTTCGACCTGGACCCGGGCGAGGGCGTGCAGTGGCCCGCGATACAGCAGGCTGCGAACCTCGTGCGCGTGCTGCTGGAAGAAATCGGGCTGAAAGCGTGGCTCAAGACCAGCGGCGGCAAGGGCCTGCACGTGGTCGTGCCGCTGCGCAAACAGTACGACTGGGACACGGTGAAGCGCTTTTCGCAGGTGATCGTGCAGCATCTGGCGCGGACGCTACCGCAACTGTTTGTGGCCAAGAGCGGACCGAAGAACCGGGTCGGCAAGATTTTTGCGGACTACCTGCGCAATGGATTTGGCGCGACCACCGTATGCGCCTGGTCGGCGCGGGCGCGTCCCGGTCTGGGCGTATCGGTGCCCGTCAAGTGGGAAGAGCTGGACAAGCTGACGGGCGGGGCGCACTGGACGATCCAGGATATCCACGCCCGGCTGGACGCGGGCAACACCCCATGGGACGATTACGCGCCGCAGTCCCTGGCGCCCGCCATGTCCGCCATGGAGTTCGAGCCATGAGCAGGATCTCCCTTGTGCTGTGCCGATCTCCCAAGGAGTCGCCCTATGCCACCGCCTGTCGCCAAATCCAGTGTGATGGACTGCCCGGACGGGTATGGAATCGTCAGCCGTGTCCTGCATTGGCTCATGGCGGTGCTGCTGGTGTGGCAGTTCACCAGCGCGGCGGCGCGGCAATTTTTTCCGGACACCCCCATCGAGGACTTTTTCTGGGCGTCGCACACGTCGCTGGGTCTGTTGCTGCTGATCCTGGTCGTCGTACGCGGCGCGTGGGCCCTCGCCAACCTGGGACGCCGCCCGAACAGCGGCCTGATGGCGGGTTTCGGTCACTTGCTCCTGTACCTCATGATGATCGCCATTCCCACACTGGGACTGTTGCGGGCATATGGCCGGGGCAGGGGCTATTCGGCTTTCGGCATCCCGGTCTTCAGCCCCCGCGACCAGGAAATCGAAGCGCTGGTCGAGTTGGCCAATGCCTGGCACGGACTGCTGGGCTGGACGCTAATCGCGGCGGCGGCAGGCCACGTCCTGATGGCCTTCCTGCACCGCGGCAGGGACGGCCGGCGCGTATTGACGCGCATGACCCGAGGGCAATGACGGCCGGCGCGCCGGCCTGCACAGGAGGCAATCATGCAGCGCGATGAGCTCTTGGCACTGATGATCTCGGTGTCCGCGCCGGCGCCCCGGTTGGACGAATGGGACCGGGTGCTTTCCATCTACGCCGGGTACCTGGAAGGCGTCGCACCCAAGCTGTCGGAGAAGGAGCTGGGCAATTTCATTGGCGCGGGCGCCATGTTTTACCGCACGCTGTGCCAGGCGGACGCCTATCGGCAGGAATCCGTGTGGGGGCGCCGCAAAAAGGAAGGATAGCCACGTCCGGGTACGCCAACCCGGGGGCGCTTCGCATGGGCATCCGGCCGCCTCGAATGTAAACGTTTGCATGGGTACGGGGCTTGCTGGCCGTTCTGGCACGAAATTCTTCCATTCGTGCCAGGAAATGGCCAGCGGCAAGGACAACACATGCGACGCAGACCGGTAAGACAACCATCAAGCCGACCCACCATCACCACACCCACGACCGTTGACGCGAACTTCACATTGGCGGATGACGCACCGCACGGAGAGCTGCCCGCCGTCTGGGCGATCGGCGACGTACATGGCTGCTGCCCGTCGCTGGACGCGCTGCTGGCCAGCCCCGACATCGCGGGGGACCCAACCTGCCGGTTCTGGTTCGTGGGCGACCTGATCAACCGCGGTCCTGCCAATGCCGAGGTCTTGCGCCGGGTCATGGCCCTGGGCGACCGCGCGACCGTGGTGCTGGGTAACCACGACCTGCGAGCTCTGGGCGTGGCTGCAGGTTGCCTGCGCCCCGACCCCCGCGACACGTTGAATGATCTGTTCGACGCGCCGGATGCGGACGAATTGCTGGATTGGCTGCGCGCGCAACCGCTTATTCACGTCCAGGACAGGCATGTGCTCGTGCATGCCGGGCTCTTTCCCGGATGGGACGTGCCCCAAGCGGTGGCGCTGGCCGGCGAGGTCCAGGACATGCTTCGCGACGATGATTGGCGCCGCCACATGCGCACGCTAACCGGCACCGCGCCGCTGGCGTGGAGCGCCAACCTGGACACGCAGCAACGCCTGCGCTTCATCGCCAGCGCATTCACGCGTATGCGGCTTTGCACCTGCAATGCGGCCCTGGCGCCCGGCGCCAAGTCCACCCCAGGGCGCTGGCCTCGCGGAACGTTGCCGTGGTACGACCTGCCGCGGCGCGCGGACGCCGGCAACACCATCGTGTTCGGCCACTGGGCGACGCTGGGGCTGCTCGTGCGCACGGACGCCGTGTGCCTGGACACGGGCTGCGTGACGGGCGGGCCGCTGACTGCCTACCGGCTCTCCGACCGCAAATTGGTACAGGCCCCGCGCGAAGCGCTTGCCCAGGCGGCTTGAACGTTCACGCGAACAGCCGGTAGGCCACGCCCAGACTGAACAGAAGCGCCGTGCCAATGGCATAGAACGCCAACGACAGCCAGGCGCTAAGCGGCACGCGCGCCGGCGCTTCGGCCTGACCCGCCGATTGCGCCTCGGGCGGAATTTCATCATTGGCGGCTGTGGGGCAGGGGAGTCGGCCATCCGCGACGTGGGCGGGTTGGGCGGCGCGCGCAAGCCCCAAGGAAATCAAGGTGTTGCCGACCGGCGTCGGCGAGAGAACGGGTTCCGGTGAGCTCATGGGAGCCTCCGCAATCAGGGTTAAGTGACGAAAGGCGAAACGCCTACAGCAAGCGGCGTGCCCATGCCTGGCCTTGCGCGCCGGACCGCCAGCCGGACGGTCCGAAGGCGGCCCACTTCCCGTCTCCCTCCCAAACACTTACGATACGGCAGGCGCCGGGCGTTTCCGCCCCGCTTGCCCGAATCGACTGACACGTGACGGCCGCATTTCAACCACGGAGCATTCATGAACGGTTACCCAGATACTCTTCTCCTGATCGACAACGAATGGCGCGAGGCCCGAGGCGGCGCGCGCATCGACGTCGTGAACCCCGCCACCGGCCAGAAGATCGGCCAGGTGGCCAGCGCCTCCCGCGAGGACCTGGACGCAGCGCTGGCGGCAGCGCAACGCGGTTTCGAGACGTGGCGCGACACGTCCGCGCACGAGCGTTGCGCGGTCATGCGCAAGGCGGCCGTCCTGCTGCGCGAGCGCGCGGACAACGTGGCGCGCCTCTTGACGCAAGAGCAGGGCAAGCCGCTGGCCGAGGCGCGCGGCGAGGTGCTGGCGGGCGCCGACATCATCGACTGGTTCGCCAACGAAGCCCTGCGCGTCTACGGCCGCATCGTGCCGTCGCGCAACCCGGCGGCCCAGCAATTGGTCATCAAGGAACCCGTCGGCCCCGTCGCCGCGTTCACGCCTTGGAATTTCCCGGTCAACCAGATCGTGCGCAAGCTGGGCGCCGCGCTGGCCACGGGCTGCTCCTTCCTGGTGAAGGCGCCCGAGGAAACCCCGGCGTCGCCTGCCGCGCTGCTCAACTGCTTTGTCGACGCCGGCATCCCGAAGGGCGTGCTGGGCCTGGTGTTCGGCTCGCCGGCCGAGATCTCCAGCTACCTGATTCCGCACCCGATCATCCGCAAGGTCACCTTCACCGGCTCCACGCCGGTCGGCAAGGAACTGGCCGCGCTGGCTGGCCGCCACATGAAGCGCGTCACGATGGAACTGGGCGGTCACGCCCCGGTCATCGTGGCCGAGGACGCCGACGTCGAACTGGCCGTCAAGGCCTCGGGCGGCGCGAAATTCCGCAACGCCGGCCAGGTCTGCATTTCGCCGACCCGTTTCCTGGTGCACAAGAACGTCAAGGCGGCTTTCGAGCAGGCTTTCATCGCGCACGCCGAAAAGCTCAAGCTGGGCGACGGCCTGACCGAAGGCACGACGCTGGGCCCGCTGGCCAACGACCGCCGCCTGGCGGCCATGGACAAGATCGTCAAGAACGCGGCAGAGAAGGGCGCACGCGTGGCCACCGGCGGGCAGCGCGTGGGTGGCGCCGGTAATTTCTTCGCCCCGACGATCCTGACCGACGTGCCGCTCGAAGCCGATATTTTCAACGAAGAGCCGTTTGGTCCCATCGCGGCGATCCGCAGCTTCGAAACCCTGGACGAAGCCATCCGCGAAGCCAACCGCCTGCCGTTCGGCCTGGCGGCTTATGGTTTCACCCGGTCGATCAAGACGGTGCACGAGCTGTCGCGCCGCCTCGAAGTGGGCATGCTCTGGGTCAACCAGCCCGCAACGCCCTCGGCCGAGCTGCCCTTCGGCGGGGTTAAGGATTCCGGCTACGGCTCCGAAGGCGGTCCCGAAGCGCTTGAGGCGTATCTGGTCACCAAGGCCGTGTCGGTCGTGGGGGTCTAAGCCCCGCCGTCTGACCCGGCTGGTTTGGCAACAGGCCGTATCCGAGAAATTGGATACGGCTTGTTCGTTTCCGGATTCGACGCTCTCCAAATGAAAGGCGCGCTTACGCACCGTTGCCGGTCCGGGCCGCCGACCAAAGGTAAGGTCTGTCTGACAATGACGCCCCCCGGAGATAGACGCATCGATGTTTTCCTTGCCGCCCATCAAGACCCTTGCCCGGCACAAGCCGGCCGGCTCGGCCATGAATTGGCTCTTGGAGCGCAAGCAGTTCGTCAAGGCACTGCTTTCCAACCCCTCGGCGGTCGGCGCGGTAGCGCCTTCCAGCGCCGCGCTGGCCGCGGCCATCACCGAATCGATCCCGCCCCGCGCCGGCAAAGTCCTCGAACTGGGGTGCGGGACTGGCGTGTTCACCCGGGAAATGCTGCGCCGGGGCGTTGCGCCATCCAATCTGGTGCTGGTGGAGCAGGACTCGGACATGAGCTCCAGGTTGCGCAGCCAGTTTCCAGAGGCGGCCGTGCTGCAGGTGCCTGCCCAGGACCTGTCGCGCGACAGCCATCCTGAACTGCACGGGATCGGCGCGGCGATTTGCGGCCTGCCCCTACGCAACATGAGCGGCGCGCATCACCACAAGCTGCTTACCGCCGTGTTTGAAGCAATGCCGCCGGGCGCATCCATGCACTTCTTCACGTATGGCGTGAAATGCCCGATCTCGGCGCGCGTGCTCGATGAGTGCGGGCTTCACGCCCGGCGCGTGCGATTCGTGCCCATGAACCTGCCGCCTGCCTCTGTTTACAGCCTGAGCCGGACGCCCTGAGGGCACGGGCGGGACGGGCGCGGCCCATTGAGAGGCGCGCCCGCCCGCGGTACGGCGACGTCGGGGGCAGGCTATGCCATGAAGGTCAGCATGCCGTTGGTGAGGTCGTACATCGACCCGACGATCTTGATCTTTCCTTCCTTTTCCAGCCCCGCAAGAATGGGGCTGTTCTTGCGGATGGCCTCGACGGTGAGCTGAACATTGGTCCGCGCCACCGCGTCCACGAATTGCGCATTCTTGCCGCTGCGGTCGCCCGTGTACTTGGTGGCCTCGACCGCCGGCTTGATCACGTCGAGCAATCCGGTCAGATGGCCGAGCTGAACATTGTCGATCGCGCCGGCCACCGCGCCGCAAGCCGTATGCCCCATGACGAGGATCACCTTGGCGCCCGCCGCCGCGCAGGCGAACTCCATGCTGCCGAGCAGGTCGTTGTTGGAAATGTTGCCGGCGATCCGCCCGTTGAAGGTTTCGCCGATGCCCGTGTCCAGAATGATCTCGGCGGGCGCGCGCGAATCGATGCAGCTCAGGATGACCGCCGCCGGGTATTGGCCCAGGGCGCTGGACCGCTTCTGCGCAAGGTAATCGTGCTTCTGGGGCTTGCCCGCGCGAAAGCGCGCATTGCCCCGTTTCATCATGTCAATCACCTGGTCCGGCGTCATTGCGTCGCGCTGTGCCTGCGATAACGACGCCGCCTGCGCGTCGTTCGGGGCGACTGCCACGCCTGCCATCACCGCAGCCGTTCCGGCGGCAACGCCCGCCTTCAACCAGCCGCGCCGGTCCAGGTTCAGAGGGTGCCCAGCCATGCAACAATCCTTGATCGCTTCCATGAGGTGTCCCCAAAAAGCAGCCCAAAACGATAGACCGCGGGACGCGGCTATTCGATGATGGGCCGGCCACACTTGCCGTTTTCACGGCGACAGCCATTCTGTTCCTGTTTGCGGCGGTGAACAATGCCCGCGTGCGGGCAGGGCAGGACAATCGCACCGGTACGGGGGCTTCCCGGCCTCCCGTGCACACCCCAGGGCCGCCGCGCCGGAAACCACAAGCGGCCCTCTTTTTCTTGTTTTCCCGCCCGATGAGTGGCATAGTTTTCCGCACGACAGGCCCCCGGGCGGGTTCGGGGCGGTTAAGACAGCGAATACGAAAGGTGCCCCATGAGATACCTGTACATCGTATTGATTGTGTTGCTCACGGCGATGGTTCTGTCGTTCAAGGTCCAGAATTTCGATTCCGTCACCCTGACGCTCTGGACATCCACCATCACCTTGCCGACGTCGGTTCTCGTCGTCGGCGTCTACATCCTGGGCATGCTGACGGGCGGCTTTCTGCTCAGCCTGTTGCGCACCGCCTTCCGGGGCGCGGCCAGCCGTCCCGCCGGTCCCACCCCCTGAAGATTCCCCAAGCGCTACCCGGCTAGCCGCCGTGCGTCCGCAGTCAGGGCGCGAACGCGTACTTAGGAGCAATCCCGATGAAAAGGCTATTCCTTGTCTTGTCCACGTGCGTGCTGGCCGGTTGCGCCGGCACGGTCGCGACGAAGAACGATCTGGCCAAGTACGGCACGCCGCCCAGCGATGAAGACCTGTACCAGTACATGTCGACGCTGCGCGATTCCATGCCGCCCACCCGGTATGTCAGCTATCGCGACAAGGGATATGCGGAATCCGTGAAGAAGACGACGTTTGCGGGCGAGGACGGCAAGCCCATGTCGGGTTGGGAGTACGACTTTGACGTGGCTGCCTACGACCAGCTTGGCCCCGACCAGCCGCAGTGGACCGCGCGCCGCGTCGTGTTCTTCAATGGCCGCGCCATAGGCGGCTTCGATGCGAATGGGAAGTTCATGCGCGCCAGCGCCCAGCCATCCGCGGCTGCGCCTGCGCCCGCACCGGCGCCTGCGCCCGCGGCCCCGCCGGCGCGTCCGCGCTAGGCCTGGATTTCCCATTTCCGCCGTTCCGGAGACCCCATCATGCAAAAGCCTCAGCAGGCAGCCCCGCGTAGCCGCCTGACCCTTCTCGCCGCAGGCGGCATTCTTGGCCTTGCCGCCATCCTTGCCGGCTGCGCCAATCCCTCCGCGTCCTCACGCGTCTACACCTTCGACCAGGCGCAGCGCGCCCAGACCGTCACCCTCGGCTACGTCATTGGCGTGCGGCCCGTCACCATCCAGGCCAGCCAGACCTCGGGCATGGGCATGATCGCGGGTGGCGCGCTGGGCGCCGTCGCCGGCAACGCCGTGGGCGGCGGCTCCGGACGACGCATCACCACCGTCGGCGGCGCAGTCGGCGGCGCCATGGCGGGCAACGCAGTCGAAAACGCCAGCATGCGCCGCGCGGGCCTGGAAATCACCGTGCGCCTGGATTCAGGCGACGTGCGCGTCATCACACAGGAAGCGGACGTGCCAATCTCGACCGGCCAGCGCGTCCAGGTGGTCACCCAGGGCGGCGTCAGCCGCGTCGGCGGCATCTGACACATCGGGATCTTTGCATCCGGCTCGCGATTCGGGCCGGATGCGGAGGATATGGCATCTAATCTCCGCGTGGTATGCGGAGATTAATTGCGCGTGCCGAGAAAGCGCGCCATGGGCGTCTTAAGATTCTCTTCATCCTGTCGCGTATAGTCGGCGCATGCGTATCCTACTGGCCGAAGACGATGTATCCCTGGGCGAGTCGATCGAATCCTGGCTGGAGCTCGACGGCTATGTGGTCGACCGCGTGACGCGCGGCGATCTTGCCGAAACGGCGCTGGCCGCCCACGACTACCACTGCGTGTTGATCGACCGCGGGCTGCCCGGCGTCTCGGGGGACGACCTGCTGCGGCGGCTGCGCGCGCGTCGCGACAACGTGCCGGCCATCATGATCACCGCCCGCGACGCAGTGCCCGACCGTATCGAAGGCCTGGACCTCGGCGCGGACGACTACCTCGTCAAGCCTTTCGACCTGGACGAACTGTCGGCGCGCATCCGCGCTGCGCTGCGCCGCCGCGACGGCCACGCCACCCCTGCGCTCGAGCACGGTGGCGTGCTGCTGGACGTGGCGGCCAAGCAGGTGCGCTTCAATGGAGAGCCGGTCGAGCTGACGGCGCGCGAATTCGCCATCCTGCACGCGCTCATCCGGCGGCCGGGCCATATCGTGTCCCGCGCGCAACTGGAAGAGGCGCTGTATGGCTGGGGCGACGAAGTCGAAAGCAACACGATCGAAGTCCACATCTACAACCTGCGGCGCAAGCTGTCTTCGGACCTGATCAAGACGGTGCGCCGCCAGGGCTATCGGCTGGCGGACTGAGATGCGCTGGCGCAACAAGACTCCCCGGGCCGAGCGCGGCTATTCCCTGCGCCGGCGCCTGATCGGCACGACGCTCGGTTCCAGCATCCTGGTGGGGCTGGTCAGCACCGTGATCGTGCTGGCCATCGCACGCAAGGAGGTCAACGACGCCTATGACGACTGGCTGGAAGAGGGCGCGCGGCTGGTCCTGGCACTGGGCGAGGGCAGCATCGGCCGGACGGCGGGCCAGCCCGCCGCGGGCGACACGCAGCCGGCGCTTCGGCTGGACTATCAGCTGGTCTCGCGCACGGGAGACGTTCTGCTGCGGGGCGAAGATGCGCCCAAGCGGCCGTTCGTGCCGCCGGACCGGCGCGGCGACCGCTATTACGACGTGCGTGCCGACGGCGAGGACTGGCGCGTCTATGTGCGCCATCATGACTCCCTGGGTTTTTCGGCGCAGGTCGGCCAGGAGATGGACGAACGCACCGATCTCATCTGGGACATGCTCGAATCGTTGGCGTGGCCGCTGGTTGGCTTGTGGGTCCTGCTTGGACTGATCAACTGGTTACTGATCTGGCGTCTGCTCAAACCGCTTGCGCGCATGGCGCGCGGCATCGAGACCAAATCGCCGTCCGACCTGTCGCCGGTGGCCGAAGAGAGCAGGGCGCATGAAGTGCAGTCCATCACGGCAGCCTTGAACCGTCTGCTTGGCCGGTTGGACCACGCGCTTGAAGCCGAAAGGCGCTTCACGGCGGATGCGGCGCATGAGCTGCGCACGCCGCTCGCGGCGCTGGCGTCGCGCATCCAGGTCCTGCAACGCAGCCATCCGGCCGAACAGGCGCCGGCGCTGGCCGCGCAATTGCAGCGCCTGCGCGCCGACATGATGCGCACGACGAGCCTGGTCGAAAACCTGCTGCAACTTGCCCGGCTGGATCCGCAATCGGCCGACGCCATGCCGCGCGAGCGCATTGACGTCCCCAGCCTGCTGCAGGATGCGGTGGACGCCTGCGCGCCCGCTGCGGCGGCGCGCGGCGCTACGATCACGATTGCGGCGCGCGAAAAGGAACTGGTCGGCAACCGGGACGCGCTCTTTACCGCCTTGCGCAACCTCATCCATAACGCGGTGTCGTACGGCCGCGAGGGCGGACAGGTGCGGGTCACCGCCGAACGCGCCGGGCAGCACGTCGCGCTCAGCGTGAAGGACGACGGGGAGGGAGTGGCCCCAGCCGATCTGGAGCGGCTGACGCAGCGCTTTTACCGCGTCCTGGGCACAAACGTGCCGGGCAATGGCCTGGGTCTGTCCATTGTGGCGCGCGTGGCCACCATGCATCGCGCAGAACTACGCTTCGGTCCGGGCCTGGATGGCCGGGGGTTGGGCGTCACGCTGCTGCTGCCGCTAGACATGAACGGGTGACGCAAGAATCCGCGTCCCCGCGCAGGGATAAGGTCTGCTTCATCTTCGGGGCGTCAAATGGCGCCATGTTCAACAGCGAAGCGCAATCCGCGCAAGGAGCCGCACCATGACCCAGATCTCTCGTCGTTCCTCATTCCTCCGCACGTTCCTGGCCAGTGCCATCCTCGCTGGCGCCACCGTGGGGGGCGTGGCGCACGCCCAGGGCTACACGGGCCCCAGCACCGGCAAACCCGCTGCCCAAGGCTATAGCGGCCCCAGCACGGTTGCCGTCACGACGGTCAAGGAGCTCCTGGCCAATGGCCGGGACGACCAGAACGCCATCCTGCGCGGCCGCATCGTGTCGCACGACGGTGACGATCACTACACGTTTGACGACGGCACGGGCCAGATTCGGGTCGAAATCGATCACGAGGACTTCCCGGCGGGCCAGAAGATCGACGACAAGACCCAGGTCGAGTTGCGTGGCGAACTGGACCGTGACCGCAACAACGTCGAGTTCGACGTCGACAGCGTCCGCGTGATGTAAAGCGCGCGCGGCGGGCGCATACGTTATCCTGTCGACCTCCGTTTCGATACCCGTGCCCGTTTGTCGTGAATCCCGTAACGTCCCCCGCCGCGGTCCAACTGCCCGAAGCCTCCATCCGCGCCACCGTCCGGTTGCCCATCCGCCTTGCCGATGGCACCGAGGCGCTGGCGCTGGCTTACAGCTTTCATGGCCTGGCCGACGCGCGCGATCATCTCGCCCTCAAATTCGGGCAGCCCGGCCCGCAACCGCTCGTCAGGCTGCACTCCGAGTGCATGACGGGCGATGTCTTCGGATCGCTGCGCTGCGACTGCGGTCCCCAGCTTCAGGAGGCGTTGCGCCTCATGAGCCAGGAGGGCGGCTATCTGCTGTACCTGCGCCAGGAAGGGCGCGGCATCGGCCTGTATTCCAAGCTTGACGCCTACCGGCTGCAGGAACTGGGCTACGACACCTACACCGCCAACCTGGAACTGGGGCACGGCCTGGACGACCGCGACTACACGCCGGCCGCCCAGATGCTGCGGGCATTGGGCGTCGACAATCTTGAACTGCTGACAAACAATCCCGACAAGCGCACCCAGCTCGAACGCATGGGCATCCGGGTCAGCGGTTGCCGCCTGACGGGCGTATTTCCGAACGAGCACAACAAAGGCTATCTGCTGGCCAAGGCGCTGCGCACGCAGCACCGCATCGAACTCGGTCAGACCGAGGAGTGACGAAGCGATACGTCCGGCAGCCCCGCCCGGCATAAGGAGAAACCCTTATACTCTGGGCCGGTCGTTGGGCCGCATTGCCGGCTGCATGGCCGTATCGTTTTGGAATCCCCTATGAATCAACAACATAAAGACCTGTCCGCGCTCGCAAAAGCGTGGCTGTTCGTGCTGGCCGCCTGCATTCTGGCGGCCGGACTCTTTTTCGGCTACCAAGGTGCGCGCCTCATGGCGCTGAACGGTAGCTGGTATTTCGTGATTTGCGGCGTTGTGCTGGCCATCTCCGGCGTCCAGATCGCACGCCGCCGCGCCAGTGGCGGTCTGCTGTACGCGTTGGCGCTGATCGGCACCGCCATCTGGGCGGTGGCAGAGGTCGGCCTGCAATTCTGGCCGCTCGTGTCGCGTGTCCTGGTGTTTGCAGGCTTTGGCATCCTGGTAGCGCTGTCGCAGCCGCTGCTGCGCCGCGCGCAGAACCAGCCGGCCAGCCCCGCACCGTCCCGCATCGCCGCCGCCGTGCTGGCGCTGGCCTTCATTGCGACAGTTGCCGGCATGTTCGTGCCGCACGCGCCGCTCTCGCAAGGCGAGACCCTCGCGCTCAAGCCCGTTGCTCCGGGCCAGGAGCAGAAGGACTGGGCGCATTACGGTAATACCGCCGGCGGGACGCGCTTTGCGGCGCTGGACCAGATCACCCGTGACAACGTCAAGGACCTGCAGCTCGCCTGGACCTATCGCACCGGCGATACGCCCGTCAGCCCCGGCGGCGGCGGCGCCGAAGACCAGCAGACTCCGCTGCAGATCGGCAACCGCGTGTTCCTGTGCACCCCGCACAACAACGTGATCGCGCTGGACGCGACCACGGGCAAGGAACTCTGGAAGGTCGAGATCAACGCCAAGCAAAAGAAGTGGATGCGTTGCCGCGGCCTGGCTTATTTCGACATCGATGCGCCGCTGGAGCAGCCCACCGTCGAAGGCGCGACGCCCGTCAAGGCCGTCAGCCTGGACGCGGGCGCCACCTGCCGCCGCCGCATCCTGATGAACAGCGTGACGCCCGAACTGATCGCGCTGGACGCCGACACGGGCGCGTTCTGCGCCGATTTCGGCAAAGCGGGCCGCGTGGACCTGCGCGCCGGCATGGGCAAGGGCGCCGACAAGGGCGAGTACTACCCGACATCGGCCCCGACGCTGGCCGGCACGACCATTGTGATCGGCGGCCGCGTCGCGGACAACGTCAGCACCGACATGCCTGGCGGCGTGGTGCGTGGCTTTGACGTCATCACCGGTGAGCTGCGCTGGGCGTTCGACCCCGGCAGTCCGCAAGACAAGGCCGCGCCGGCCAACGGCCAGACGTACGCACGCTCGACCCCGAACGTGTGGGCGCCGATGTCGTATGACGCACAGTCCAACACGGTCTTCATGCCCGTGGGCAGCGCCGCCGTGGACCTGTGGGGCGTCAAGCACACCGCGCTGGACCGCAAGTACGGCGCGTCTGTCCTGGCGGTCGACGCCAGCACCGGCCAGGAAAAGTGGGTCTACCAGACCGTGCACGACGACCTCTGGGACTTCGACGTGCCCATGCAGCCGACTTTCGCGGACTTCCCCGTGGACGGCAAGAACGTGCCCGCACTCGTCTTCGGCACCAAGGCCGGCCAGATCTTCGTGCTGGACCGCCAGACCGGCAAGCCGCTCACCCGCGTCGAAGAACGCAAGGTGCCGGCCGGCAACATTCCCGGCGAAACCTACTCGCCGACCCAACCCTTTTCGGTCGGCATGCCTTCGATCGGCGCCAACGACCTGAAGGAATCGGACATGTGGGGCGCCACGCCGTTCGATCAGCTGCTGTGCCGCATTCACTTCAAGTCCAAGCGCTACACGGGCCTGTTCACCCCGCCGGGCACCGACGCATCGCTCAACCTGCCCGGATCGCTGGGCGGCATGAACTGGGGCGGCATTTCGATCGACCCGGTCAACGGCTACCTGTTCATCAACGACATGCGCGTCGGCCTGGAAGTGCAGCTGGTCGAAGCCGGCGCCAACGCCAAGAAGGGCGACGGCAATGAAGCCGCCGCAATCCAGGGCCCCGTGGCCCTGGCCGGCACGCCTTACGCGATCAACGCCAAGGTGCGATTCATGTCTCCGCTGGAAATCCCGTGCCAGGCGCCGCCGTTCGGCACGCTGACCGCCGTGGATCTGAAGACGCAGAAGATGGTCTGGCAGGTGCCGGTCGGCACCGTTCAGGACACCGGCCCCTTCGGCATGAAGCTGGGCCTGCCGATCCCCATCGGCATGCCGACCATCGGCGGCACGCTCGCCACGCAAGGCGGCCTTGTGTTCATCGCCGCCACGCAGGACTACTACCTGCGCGCGTACGACGCCGGCACCGGTAAGGAAGTGTGGAAGGTCCGTCTGCCTGTCGGCAGCCAAGGCACGCCCATCAGCTACAAGTCGACCGTCGACGGCAAGCAATACCTCGTCATCTCGGCCGGCGGGGCGCGCAACTCGCCCGACCGCGGCGACTACGTGATCGCCTACGCATTGCCCGGCAAGGTGTAAGCCGCGCGGCAACGCAATTATCTGGGCGCTCCGCGGAGCGCCCATTTTTTTGCAATCTAACCGCTGTGGCGATGCTTGCCGGTCTTGATGAACAAGTCGGAGAATGCCTCCCAGTCGTTCAGATAGACGAAAAGCTCTCCCTCATCGCCTTCACACATCGCCGACCCTCGGCTGCTTTCTTCCCAGAATGTGTAGAACGGGAGGCGACGGATGTCTTCGAGACGCACCAAACGGTCTTTCACGACAGGCAAGCCAAAATAGGTTGTGGTCATTTCCCGAGCCTTGGTGATGTGCGCATTGGCCGCAAATTCCAGCCGGCGGACGCGTGCGCGGTGGGCGGCTAGTGGTTCAACCGATCCTGGACGGACTGGATCAGCGACCGGCGAGAAAAAATCTTAGCCGGGAAGCGAATCGCCAAGAAGAGCAACAGGCGGTAGTTCGGCCGCACTGCTTCAGGGCGTTTCTGGCGAAACCTGGAACCAACCGTTCATCGAGCGCAATTGCCGGCATATGGCCACGCCGGTACCGCCGGCTGCGCCAACTTGCGCGATGGGCAGCAGATCCTTGTCCGGATCGTAGGGCAGGGAAGGGAGCACCACGGGAATCAGCAGGATCGCGGGCGAGGGCGCGACCAGCGCAATCGGATTGCCCATAGCTGAACCCGCAGATCAAAACGGCATGAATCGCAGGAGTCGCCGGCATCCCCGTGGGCAATGGCGATGCCTTTTTGCTTCATTTCTTGCAGAAGAGTTCTGCGGAATATGACGGAGATCGGCGGCTGGGCGATCGATACACTTTCAGGCGGAGACAACTGAAAAAGAGCAACACATGCCTATCGTCACACGCCGCCGCATGCTGCTGGGCAGCGCAGTCCTCAGCGCACTGTTTTCGTTCGGGGCTGCTGCGCAAACCGCTTATCCGTCGAAACCTGTCCGCCTCGTCGTCCCGTATCCACCGGGCGCCGCCACCGACGCCATCTCGCGCGCGTTCGCCCAACAACTGGGCACGATCATGGGCCAACCGGTCGTCGTCGAAAACCGGCCAGGCGCTGGCTCTGCCATCGGCATCATGGCCGTCAAGAACAGGCCCGCGGACGGATACACCTTGCTGGTCCACGCCGAAGGCTTCTACAGTGCAAAGATCACGACACCCGCCGCGGATTATGCGTTCTCCGACTTTGAAATCCTGGCGCCGCTGGGCCAAAGCAGCTACGCCTTCATCGTGCCGTCCGACCGAGGCTGGAACCGCCTGGAAGACTTGAAGGGCATTAACCGGGAATTGGACATTGGCGTCGCCGACCTCGGCGTGGGCACATACTCCACGCTTGCGGCGAGGCTGGCTTCAGGGCTGAGGACGCAATACCGTCCAATTCCGTTCAAGGGCGGCGCGGAAGGGCTGACGGCCATCCTTGGCGGGCAGATCGACGGCTACTTCACCACAATCGGCACCACCCAAAGCGTCAAGGACAATCCGCACGTAAAGGTGCTGGCCTATACCGGCCGCAAAGGAAGCGTCAGTCATTTGCCCGGCGTGAAGACGTTCGCCGAGCTTGGCGTGCCGAACATGGTGTTCCACAGCAGCTACAGCGTTGCCGTGCGCAGCGAAACGCCAGAGCCCGTCAGGACGAAGCTGGCGGAGTTTGTGCGTCAGGCTGCCACGTCAGCGGCGATGGAAAAGGCGCGGCGGGATTTGTATTTGGAGGGATATGAGGGGTCGTTGGACGACTACAAGCGAGAGCTCAAGGGGTTGGCCGATGAGTTCGCTTCAAGCGCCAAGGGGCTGAAAAAGGAGTAGCCGGTGGTTGCTCTGGATGGGTTGGCGACGATAATGGCTCCGAGCTGCGGGGGTCCGTAACCGATGTGGTGCTCGCCCCAGGCTAAGTTCGCATAATGTGCATTATGTAAAGTAATAGACCCGGGGGATCACCTAGAACAAAAGAATTCAAGTGACCTAATAATTCAACAATCGTTGTATGATCGAACAATGCATGAATCTCAAGCAGTTCTCGCCCTCGGCGCCCTGGCCCATCCCCAACGTCTGCGCGTATTTCGCGCCCTCGTGGTTGCCGGCCTCGGCGGTCTCATGCCCAGCGTCATGGCCGATCAACTCGGCGTCGCGCGCAACACGTTGTCCTTCCACTTGAAGGAGTTGTCGCATGCCGGCCTTGTCACCTTTGAGCAACAAGGTCGAAATCTGATCTATCGCGCGGACTTCTCGCAGATGAATGGCCTGCTGGGCTACCTCACCGAACACTGCTGCGAAGGTGCCACGTGCGAGGTCTCAAACTCCGGCGCCTGCACTCCCACCTGATCAGAAATCGCCTATGAGATGCCTTCACGTCCATCTCCATGTCGATGAGCGGAATCAGCCATGCAAGCCAACCGCTGTGTTCCGAATACCAAAACCTCCACACACTGCTGCTAGGAATTCCCATGTCGCACTCCCCTTTCAACGTGCTGTTTCTCTGTACGGGCAACTCTGCACGCTCCATCCTGGCTGAAGGTCTACTCCGAGGAATCGGTGGCGATCGCTTCCAGGCTTACTCCGCTGGCAGTACCCCAAAGGGTGAGGTCCACCCGTTGGCGCTCGACGCGCTAAGTTCATTTTCATTACCCACCGAGGGTTATCGGAGCAAGAGTTGGGACGAGTTCGCGGTGCCGGGGGCTCCAAAAATGGACTTCATCATTACCGTCTGCGATAACGCCGCGGGCGAAGTGTGCCCCGTCTGGCCTGGGCAGCCAATGACGGCTCACTGGGGCATTGCTGACCCGGCAGCCCATGAAGGAACCGAAGAAGAACGTCGCAAGGCATTTCAGGACGCCGCGCGAGTGCTCAAGCGCCGTATCGAGCTTTTCCTTTCTTTGCCCATCGACCGCCTGGATGCAATGTCGCTTCAGACTGAGTTGCGCGGGATTGGCAAAACGCAGGAGTAAGTCGATGTCATCCAGTACACAGGCCGCGGCGCCGATGCCGCAGACGCGCGGTGGGATGAGCGTTTTCGAGCGTTATCTGACGCTCTGGGTGTTTCTCTGCATCGTGATCGGCATCGTCCTGGGCCAACTCATGCCCGCCCTATTTCAAACAATCGGGCGCCTCGAAGTCGCGCAGGTCAACTTGCCGGTCGGCTTTTTGATCTGGGTGATGATCATTCCCATGCTGCTCAAGGTGGACTTCGGCGCGCTCGGCCAGGTCAAGCAGCACTGGCGCGGCATTGGCGTGACGCTGTTCATCAACTGGGCCGTCAAGCCGTTTTCGATGGCCTTTCTGGGCTGGCTTTTCATACGCCAGATTTTTTCGGCCTGGTTACCCGCCGACCAGCTGGATAGCTACATTGCCGGCTTGATCCTGCTGGCGGCGGCGCCATGCACCGCCATGGTGTTCGTCTGGAGCCGCCTGACCGGAGGCGATCCGGTGTTCACGTTGTCCCAGGTCGCATTGAACGACACCATCATGGTGTTTGCCTTCGCGCCCATGGTGGGCCTGCTGCTCGGGCTGTCGGCCATCACCGTGCCTTGGGACACGCTGCTGGTGTCCGTCGGGTTGTACATCGTGATTCCGGTGGTGCTTGCCCAGCTCTGGCGCCGCGCCCTGCTTCGCCGCGGTCAGGCGGTATTCGACGCCGCCCTGGCGCGCATCGGGCCGTTCTCGATGGCGGCGCTGCTGCTGACGCTGGTTCTGCTGTTCGCTTTTCAGGGCGAAGCCATCATTGGCCAACCTTTGATCATTGCGATGTTGGCGGTGCCGATTCTCATCCAGGTGTTTTTCAATTCGGGCCTGGCGTACTGGCTTAACCGCCGCGCGGGAGAAAAGCACAGCATTGCCTGCCCTTCCGCGCTGATCGGCGCATCCAACTTCTTCGAACTGGCCGTGGCGGCCGCGATCAGCCTGTTCGGGTTCCACTCTGGCGCGGCATTGGCCACGGTGGTCGGCGTGCTCATCGAGGTGCCCGTAATGCTGCTAGTCGTGCGGATCGTCAATCGGACCAAGGGTTGGTATGAGGCCGGCGCCATCCGGCGCTGAGTGGTGGCCGCCGGCCTGCACGACATTCCTTAGATAGAGGTTTTCATGAGTTCCATCACGATTTATCACAACCCGGCCTGCGGCACGTCTCGCAACGTCCTCGGGTTGATTCGCAATAGCGGCGAAACGCCCACGATCATTGAGTACCTGAAGACGCCGCCGGACGCCGCCGCGCTGCGGTCGTTGATTGCCGATATGGGCATCTCCGCTCGCGAGCTGCTGCGCCAGAAAGGCACGCCTTACGACGAATTGGGGCTGTCCGATCCGAAGTGGACAGACGACCAACTGATCGGCTTCATGCTTGAGCACCCGATCCTGATAAATCGGCCGATCGTCGTGACCCCACTGGGTACGCGGCTGTGCCGGCCGTCGGAGGCCGTGCTGGACATTCTGCCTCAGGCTCAACGCGGCGCCTTCAACAAAGAGGATGGAGAACCGCTGATCGATGCGGAGGGCAACCGTGTCTGACGTGTTTGCCGATCTGCCGAATATCGATCCCGCGTACTTCAAGGCGCCGGCTCCGGCCGCGCTGTTCCCGCCGGCGCGGTCCACGCATGCGCCGCGGTTCCTGCTCTTGTATGGATCGCTGCGCGAGCGCTCGTACAGCCGGTTGGTCGCCGAAGAAGCGGCACGCTTGCTCGAAGCCTTGGGCGGCGAAACCCGGCTCTTCAATCCCACCGGGCTGCCGCTGGTCGATGACGCCACCGAGAATCATCCCAAGGTCCGAGAGCTTCACGAGCTTGTCCAGTGGGCCGAAGGCATGATCTGGAGCTCGCCCGAGCGTCACGGCGCGATGACGGGATTGATGAAGACGCAAATCGACTGGATCCCGTTGTCGGTGGGCGCCGTGCGGCCCACGCAGGGCAAGACGCTGGCGGTCATGCAGGTTTCGGGCGGATCGCAGTCGTTCAACGCGGTGAACCAGATGCGTATCCTGGGCCGTTGGATGCGGATGTTGACCATTCCCAATCAATCGTCCGTCGCCAAGGCCTACCAGGAGTTCGACGATCGCGGGCGCATGAAGCCCTCCCCTTACTACGATCGGATCGTCGACGTGGTCGAAGAGCTGATGAAGTTCACGTTGCTCACGCGGGATGCCAGCCCCTATCTGGTGGATCGCTACAGCGAACGCAAGGAGACTGCCGCGGCGCTGTCGCCCACAACTTGACCGGAATCAATATTCTCGCCGCGCGTCCGCTGATACTGGTTTCGTGCCCAATTTTCCCGGAGACCAGCATGTATGAGCGAATCCTTGTTCCCATCGACGGCAGCGCCACCTCGCAGATCGGCTTGAACGAGGCCATCCGGCTGGCCAAGCTGACCGGGGCGCGCATCCGTCTGATACACGTCATCGACGAGCTGTCCTTTGCCCTGACCACCGATGCCTACAGTTATCGCGCGGGCGAACTCCTGGATCTGATGCGCCGCAACGGCGCGAAGATGCTGGAGACGGCGCAAGGCACCGTCCGCGATGCCGGCATCGACGCGGATACCGCGCTCTACGAGAATCTGGACCGGACCGTCCAGCAGCGGGTGCTGGATGAAGCGGCAGCCTGGAAAGCCGATCTGATCGTGATCGGCACGCATGGCCGCCGCGGCGCGCGGCGTCTTCTTCTGGGCAGCAGCGCCGAAGGCATCCTGCGCGGGGCATCGGTGCCGGTGTTGCTGCTGCGGGCTCCCGAAGGCGTTTCCTGATCCGGGGCGTTTCATGCTCCTGCCGCAGCCGGCGTGCGTGAATGTGCTGCTTGACCGGTACGTGGCGTGCGCAGAGCACGATGCCGCGCAGGTGTACGCGCGCGTCGCCCTGGTGCTGGCCCAGGCGGAGACGCCGGCACGGCGGGCGTCCGCCGCTGCGGCGTTTCTTCAGAACATGCGGGACGGCGCGATCGGTGCGGGGCGGATCATGGCAAACGCCGGCACGCAGGCACACGCGACCATGGTCAATTGTTTCGTGCAGCCGGTGGGTGGCCATGATGCCTCACTCTCCTTCCAGGCCGGTCTGCAGCAGGCGCTTGAGACATTGGCCATGGGCGGCGGGGTCGGGTACGATTTTTCGTCGCTGCCCCCGCTGGCGGCGGGATCTCCTGGGCGGGCAGACGCCCCGACGGTCCACGAAGCAATCGACCAGTACGACGCGGCGTGCGCCCGCCTGGCATTCGAGGGCAGCCGCCGCGGCGCCCAAATGGCGGTTCTATCCTGTGCGCATCCCGACATCCTTGACTTTGCCCAGGCCAAGCACGGCCGCCGGCGCTGGCGTACCTTCAATATTTCGGTCGCGGTCAGCGACGCGTTTCTTGCCGCGGTGCAGCGCGACGAGCCCTGGCCGCTGGTTCATCACACCCCGCCCGGCCAAGCGGCGATCGACGCGGGCGCATTCCAGCGAACCGACGGCCTTTGGCAGTATCGCCAGCATTCGGCACGGCGCTTATGGGATGCCATCGCGCGCGAGGCCGTCCACAGCGCCGAACCGGGGTTGCTGTTCATTGACACCATCGCGCGCGCCAACAACCTGCGCGCACTCGAGACGATCCGGGCCACCAATCCGTGTGGCGAGCAGCCGCTTCCCGACTATGGATGCTGCGTACTCGGCCCCATCAACCTGACACGCTTGGTCGATCACCCATTTGGACTGGGCGGCCCCGCCAGCGTGAACCTGGCAAAGCTGGCCGGCATGGTCCGCATACAGGTGCGCATGCTCGATAACGTGATCGCGTTGACGCATTGGCCCCTGCCCGCCCAACAGGCGCAGGCATTGTCCACGCGCAGGATAGGCGTGGGTGTGACCGGGCTGGCGGACATGCTAGCGATGCTGCAATTGCGATACGACAGCGCCGCCGGCCGCCAGGCCGCAAGCGAAGTGGCCCGATGCATCCGGGACAGCGCCTACGCGGCGTCGGCCGCACTGGCCCGGGAACGCGGGCCGTTCCCCCTTTACCGCGCAGCGGACTACCTGTCGGACGGCGCCATCGGCGATGCGCTTGCCGCCGAGGTACGCGTTGCCGTGCGCCGGCATGGGTTGCGAAACAGCCATCTGGTTTCGTATGCGCCGACCGGCAGCGTCAGCCTTGCCTTTGCGGACAATTGCTCCAGCGGGATCGAACCGGCTTTCGGCTGGACTTACCGCCGCCGCGTCGTGCTGGGCGCCGCTGCGGTTGACGTGCCGGTTGAGAACCATGCGTGGCGCCAATGGAACCTGCATTTTCCCCACGAACCTTTGCCCGACTATTTCCGCACCGCGCAGCAGGTAGCGCCTGAAGACCACGTGGCGATGGTGGGCGTCTTGCAACCTTTCGTGGACGCCGCCATTTCCAAGACGGTGCCCGTGCCGTCCGACTGCAGCGTCGAACGCGCGCAGGCGTTGTTCATGTCAGCGTTCAAGCTCGGGCTCAAGGGGATTACCCTCTTTCGGCCAGACCCCGCACTTGCGGCGGTGCTGGGCACGGCCACAGCGGACGCTGACGCCCTGGCAACGCCAAGCGCGTGCGAAGGGTGCGCATGAGAGACCGCCCGGCACCGGGGATCCGCCGCGCCTCAGGGCAGCAGCACGGCCGTCGCCTGAATGCGCCCCGCCCGCAGGTCGTCCAACGCGCGATTGGCGTCCTCAAGCCGATACGTGCGGACATCGGCACCCAGATCCCACGCGTGCGCCTTGCCGAGAAATTCCCTTCCGTCCTCACGCGTCAGGTTGGCGACGGACGAGAGCGAACGTTCGCCCCATAGCAGCCGGTAGGGAAATGCCGGGATGTCCGACATGTGGATGCCCGCGCACACCACGCATCCGCCCGGGCGCACCGCGCCCAGCGCTGACGGCACCAGCGCGCCGACCGGCGCGAACAGGATCGCCCCATCCAGGGGTACTGGCGCGGGTTCGCTGCTGTTGCCAGCCCAGGTCGCGCCCATCGCAAGCGCATGCGCTTGCGCTGCCACATCGCCGGTGCGGGTAAAGGCGTACACCTCGCGGTTCAGGTGGCGGCAGGCCTGTGTGAGGAGGCGCGCCGCAGAACCGAAACCATAAAGCCCCAGCCGCTGGGCATCGCCGGTTGCCCGCAATGCCCGCCAGCCAATCAGGCCGGCGCAGAGCCACGGCGCCATCCGCGCAGGGGCTCTGGCTGCTGGCAAGGGAAACAGATAGTCTGCATGCGCGAGCATGTGCGTCGCAAAGCCGCCGTCCAGTGTGTAGCCGGTAAACAGGGCCTCGCTGCAGAGATTTTCCTGACCGGCGCGGCAGAACGTGCATTGTCCGCACGTGCGCGCCAGCCAGGCCGCACCCATGCGGCGCCCCAGCATCGCCGTGTCGACGCCAGCCCCGACCGATTCCACGACGCCGACGACTTCATGGCCCGGAATGATGGGATACCTGAGGTTGGGCAGCTCGCCGTCCAGGACATGCAGATCCGTGCGGCAGACCGCGCATGCCAACACGCGTAATCTGACCTGGCCGGGGCCGGGCTGCGGCGTCTCGCGTGTTTCCAGCGTCAGGGGCAGCCCCGGCGCTTGCAGGACCATCGCCTTCATGGGGTGCGGACCAGCAAGACGGGGACAGGCGCCATCCGCACGACGCCTTCCGCGCTGCTGCCCAGCATCGCGCGGCGCAGGCCATGGTGGCCATGCGTGCCCAACACGATCAGGTCCGCGTTGAAGGCCTGCGCGGCCCGCAGGATGCGCGCGGGCGTCGGCATGGCGTCCTCATCCAGAAGCGTCGCCTCTGCGTTGACGCCGGCCGCCGCGGCGTCAGCCTTGGCGCGCTTGAGCAGGTTGGCGCCCGCTTCTTCTCGGCTGGCCTTCAGCGTGCGCAGGGCATCCTCGGCGTAGGGGTTGTCCTCCAGGACTGCCGGCGGATCCTCCAGCGCATGCACGACAAGGAGCGAGGCGCCGGCTTCCCGGCTGATCCGGACCGCCTCCTCCAATGCCCGGTCGGATGCGTGCGAGCCGTCGATGGCGGCAAGGATACGGCGGTACATGGGCTATCCAGATCGGCGACGCAGCAATCGCCTAATGGGACAGAAGGACGGGAACCGTCATTGCGCTGAGCAGCGACCGGGTGGCCCCGCCCATCACCAGCTGCCGCATCCGGCTGTGCCCATATCCGCCCATCATGATGAGATCCGCACTGAAATCCGCGGCCGCCGTCAGAATTGCATCGCCGATGTCTCCGTGGCGGACGTCGCGCATCTGGTGGACGGGCTGGGGAAACCCGTGGCAGATGCAGTAGGCGACGAGGTCCTCGAAGGGAACGTCCGAAGGCTGCTGCAAGGGGAATCCCTCGTCCAGGGACAACACCTGCAAAGCCGCAGCATTGCGCAGCAGCGGCGCGGCGTCGGCGATGGCCCGCGCCGCCTCGCGGCCGCGGTCCCAGCAGTACAGCACCCGGCCGCCGATCGTGCTGAACGTCCCGGCAATGGGCAGCACGATGACGGGCCGGCCCGAGGTGAGGATCACCTGCTCGACGAAATCGTTGCCCGTGGCCGCTTCGAGATCCTTCAGGTTGTTCTGCCCCACCACGACGACATCCGAGGAACGCGCGTGCCGGGAAACGCACTCCGCGGGCGTGCCCCACTCGCCTTGCCGCCATGCCGCCGCAACGCCGGCGTGCTCGGCCGCCTCGCTGAACGCCTTCTGGACGGCAGTGCGCGCCTTTTCGTGGATCTGGACCGCCCGATCCATCCCCCTCACCCACAACCCGGCTTCGTCATAGAAATAGCCCGGCGCGACGTAGCTGGCGTATATCCCTGTCAGGTGGGCGTCATGGGCCTTGGCCAGACGCAGACAGAAATCGAGCCGGCGCGAACAATCGGCGCCCTGGTCCAGATGGACAGCGATTCGACGGAACATGGTGACCTCCGGTGGCAGTAAGTGGCTGAGGACTGCCTGCACGCGTCTCGCACCCTGCGGCGCTCTCTTGACTGGCTGGCGGGGCCACGTCCTCTTGCATAGGCTTCATCTTGCGCGGGTGCGGCCGGCAAATATTGACCTTCGTCAACGCGCGAGCGGGGACGCCGCCGTCGGGGTGCGCCTCAAACCTTGATTCCAGTCAATGGCCGGAGCATCATTCGCGTCATGATGGTTGCAGGCAGCCGAGGCTGCGCCTTTCCTACCCCCAAACGTTGAGGCCACTGTGAAGAACGTACTCATTCCCATCGACGGCTCCGAAAACGCCTTGCGTGCCGTGAAGTACATGATCGATCACATCCGTGAGCATGGCGACTGCGCGATCCACCTGCTGAACGTGCAAATACCCATTGTGTCGGGCGCCGTCCGCGCGTTCGTCACGCCGGAAATGATCCGGGACTACTACGAGGATGAATCCAGCGCCGCGCTCGCCGAGGCGCGGTCGGTCCTGGATGCCGCCGGTGTCAGCTATCAAACGCAGATGCGCGTGGGGCCCGTGGCCGCAACGATCACCGCCTATGCGGCCGAACAGCACTGCGACCACATCGTCATGGGTTCGCGGGGGCTAGGCGCCGCAGGCAGCCTGCTGCTCGGATCGGTGGCGCTGAAAGTGCTGCACACCGCCCACATACCGGTCGTCATGATCAATTGACCACGCGCGCCCCGCCTTGCCCGCCCGCTGCCCGGGCGGCCTGGGCCGGGCGCGCCCTTGCCTGCCCCTGCGCCGCGCCGGATCAGTTCAACACGGCGGTTTCGGACGGCTCGACAGGATGGCAGCGCCAGCCAAGCTCGTCCTTGATGCGCAGGCGCAGCGCGTCGGCTGCCGCGGGTTCTCCGTGCACGATGTAGGCATGCCGGGGCGCGCTTGAGAATCCACGAAGCCAGCGCAGGATCTCGTCGGCGTCCGCATGCGCCGACAACATCGACAGGTTGTCGACCTCGGCGCGAATCGGCACATATTCTCCATGTATCTTGACTTGTCGGGCGCCATCCAGCATGGCGGCCCCGCGCGTTCCCATCGCCTGGAAGCCGGCAAAGAGGATCGTGTTTCTAGGGTCTCTGGCATAGTGCTTGAGATGGTGAATGACCCGTCCGCCGGTGGCCATGCCGCTGGCCGAAAGAATGATCTTGGGCATTGGCGAGCGGTCCAGCGCCTTGGATTGTTCGACGTCAGTGACGCAGGTGGCTACGCCGAACGCGGCCCTGGCATCCGCACGCGGCAATCGCTGATCGGCGGTATGCCGTAGATAGACGTCGACCGCGCTGCTGGCCATCGGACTATCCAGGTAGATGGGCAGGTCGCGAGGGATGCTTCCGGCCAGCCTGAGCCGCCACAGGTGAAACAACAGGAGCTGGGCGCGGCCGACGGCAAACGCCGGAATTACAAGAGAGCCCCCTCGCCGGATGGTGCGCTGGATGATGCCGGCCAGCGTGTCCGGCACGCTTTGCGTGCCGTGGCTGCGATTGCCGTAGGTGGATTCGACAATCAGATGATCCGCCTGCGTCACGGACGCGGGCGGCGGCATCAGCGGGTCGTCATAGCGGCCCAGGTCGCCGGAAAACACCAGTCGTCCACCCGGGTAATCGAGTTCGACGATGGCGGCGCCCAGGATGTGGCCGGCGCGCGAGAACCGGACCTGCATTCCCCCCGGGAGCGGCATCGGCGCATCGAACGGGACCGGGCGGAGCGCGGCGATCGCTCTGCGCGCGTCGGCGACCGTGTACAGGGGCAACGCGGGACGATGGCGCGACAGGCCGTGGCGGTTCAGGTAATCGGCATCGGCTTCCTGCAAGTGGGCGCTATCCAGCAATAGCAATTCGCACAGGTCGCGCGTCCCTTCGGAACAATAGATCGGGCCGGCAAAACCCTCCCGCACGAGCCTGGGCAGATACCCCGAATGGTCCAGGTGCGCGTGCGACAGCAGCACGGCTTCGATCTTCGAGGGCGCCACGGGAAACGGCGCCCAGTTGAGCAGCCGTAGCGGCTTGAGTCCCTGGAACAACCCGCAATCCATCAGGATCAGCCGCCCGGACGCATCCAGCAGATGACGCGAGCCGGTCACGGTGCCGGCGGCCCCGCAAAAGTGTATGCGCAGCTTCTGTGTCATGGATCGACTCCTGACTGTCTGACCAAGTTTTCGCTAATAAGCAGCATTGATGTGGCAGGCCCATCCTTGCTTGACCAATGTCAAGATAACCGCCGGGCGCGAGATCAACATAGGACCGACAAGCAAACAGGCGTGGGGCGTGCCCCCGCCACCCAGGAGAAATGCCATGAAAGCGCGCGACCTCATGACCGCGACCCCATACTGCGTATCCCCGCGTACCCCGGTTTCGCAGATTATGCGTGCCATGCTGGATCGAGACATCAGCGCCGTGATGGTGACGGGCGATGACGGCGCGTTGATCGGCGTGGTCAGCGAAGGCGATCTGGTGCGACGCCAGGACAGCGCGCATCAGAGAAAGGTGAACCACTGGCTGTCGCTCCTGGCAGAAGGCGAGGCACTGAATCTGGAGTTTCTGCACAGCCTTCAACTGGGCGAGCAGACGGCATCGGCCGTGATGAGCAGCCCTGCCATCACGGTGGATGAGTCCGCCGACCTGTCCGAAATTGCAGATGTGCTGCTCAAGCGCGGGATCAAGCGGGTTCCCGTGGTCCGGCAGGGAAAACTGGTCGGCGTGGTCAGCCGCCGGGACATTCTTCAGGCGCTGCTGGCCCAGGAAGTCTGAGGCCGTCGTTGCGGCCAGGAGTGAACGCCATGCGGATCGGCATCGTCTTTTATTCACGCACCGGCACAGGACGCACCGTGGCCGAGCGGCTGGCATCGATCACGGGATGGGAGGTCCACGAAGTGCGGGACGCTTCGTCACGCATCGGGTTGGCTGGCGACCTCCGCTGCGTCACCGATTGCCTCTTCAAGCGCCAACCCGAGATTCGCTATGCCGGCCCTGCCCTGGACCAGTTCGACCACGTGATCCTGATCGCGCCAGTCTGGCTTCGATCGCTCGCGGCCCCCATGCGCTCGTTCCTGATGACGCAGGGGCGGCTGATCAAGACCTACTCCGTCATTTGCGTGATGTCGGGCTATGGCGGATTCCGGGCTGTCGATGATATCGCCGCCGTCGTGGGCGCAAAGCCCCGCGGCATTCTTTTGCTCAAGCAGTACGACGTGTTGGCCGAAGAGTGCGACGCGTCCCTTTGCCGGTTCAAGGAAAGGACGCTCGCGGCCTGGGAATCGGGCGGGAGCGACTCGCTGCTGTCGGCCGTTGACTAAGCGGCGCTCGGGCACAAGTCCGAGCCCCGCTGACCAGATCCGCCGCCTGCACTAGTGCACGTGGCGGTAGCCCACGCGCGGCGCTCGCCGCTTGCGGAATTGTGTGTTGCAATGGACAAGTTCCCCCTGGAAGGGCGATCCCGGCACCCACATATCCAGCAATGAAGCTCTCCTCTGGCGCGCCTCCGCTGCTCGATATCATCCAGTCCGCCACAGAACCGATCATCACGATCGACGCGTTGCAACACATCGTGATGTTTAACGCTGCGGCGGAACGCGTGTTCATGCTCTCCGCCGACCAAGCCATCGGCGCCAGCGTGGACATCCTGATCCCGTTGCGCTTTCGCGCCGTGCATGCCAAGCATGTCGGCCGCTTCATGACCACCGGAATTTCCGATCGCCAGATGGGCCTGGGCGCGCCGTTATGGGGTCTTCGGTCCAACGGCGAAGAGTTTCCGATGGAGGCTTCGATCTCGCAGACCTGCACCAGCGCCGGCGTGTACCTGTCGATCTTTCTGCGCGACATCACCGAGCGCCAGCGTATCGACCAGGCCTTGAGAGCGTCCCGGGACGAGCTGACCCGTCTGTCCAATGCCCTGCTTCACGTGCGCGAGCAGGAAAAGAAGCACATTGCGCGCGAGCTCCATGACGACCTGGGCCAAAGCCTGACGGCGCTGACGATGGAGCTGTCCCAACTTGAACCGATCCTGGCGTCCGACAACGTCGAGGCACGCGAGCGCGTGCGGTCCATGCGGCAGCTTATCAAAGCCACGTTCAAGTCGCTGCGGCGCATCGCCTCTGACCTGCGGCCCGTCATGCTCGACGACCTTGGACTGGCGGCGGCGGTCGAATGGCTGGTGGCCAATTTCGTTTCGCGCTATGGCGTCGATACGGAATCGGACATCCGGATCGGCCCCGCCGAACCGGCAAAGCAGGTCGCCACCACCCTGTTTCGCGTCGTGCAGGAGGCGCTGACCAACATCGCCAAGCATGCGCAGGCCAGCGCCGTCCAGGTGCGCCTTGTCTGTGACGACTCGCACTGCGCGCTGACCGTTTCCGACAACGGCGTTGGCGCCACACCGGAGAGTCTGGCCAAAAAGCTGCCCCTTTCGCTTGGCCTGCAGGGCATTCGCGAACGGGTCCGCCTGCTGGGCGGTGATGTCTCCGTTCATACCCGCAGGAAAGGCGGGTTTCGCCTCGAGGTGCGCATCCCGGTCCGCCCTCCCGACTCGCAATGGGAGGCAACATGATCAACGTCATGCTTGCCGACGACCATACATTGCTGCGCGAAGGCCTGAGGCGGCTGCTCGAGCAGGCCGCAGACATCCGCGTCGGCGGCGAAGCCGGCAACGGCAACGAAGCGCTTGATCTTCTGGCCAAGGGGCAATGGGATCTTCTGGTGCTGGACATGTCGATGCCCGGGCGCGACGGCGTCGACCTCATCCGGCACATCACAAACTCCCACCCGGACGTGCCCATCCTGGTGCTGACGATGCACGGCGAGCAGCAGTACGCCGTCCAGGCGATCAAGGCGGGTGCGGCGGGCTACCTGACCAAGGACAGCGCCAGCGAAGAGCTGGTGCAGGCGGTGCGCAAGGTGGCCGGTGGCGGGCGGTATCTGAGCCAGTCGCTGGCTGAAAGCATTGCATTTGACCGGCACGGGCATGCGGAATCGCTGCCCCACGCCCTGCTGTCCGATCGGGAATTGTCAGTTTTCCGCCATCTGGCGTCGGGCATGAACAATTCGGACATCGCGCAACTGCTATTCGTGAGCGTCAAGACGGTCAGCACGTATAAAAGCCGGATATTGATCAAGCTGCACTTGCGCAATCAGGCGGATCTGGTCCGTTACGCGATACGGCACCGGCTCGTCGACGATGACGACGCCCCTCCGCGCTGAGCACGCTGTAGGAATTTGCCTACATCTGTAGGCGTCGTCGGCCAAAACGTGGCGATCTGCGCTGATAGCGCACGGCAGCGCGGCATCCGATACTAGCCCCCATCGCGATACCAACAAAGCGATACGGACAAAGCGATACCGACAAGGCGATCGGCCTGCTGCCGCGTCACCGCCACATGCCCCCGAGGAGCCGCGGCCATGGACTCACCCATCGTTGTCACGAACTACACGGACAGTGCGACAGGCGTGTCCGCCGATTGCGACCGTTGCGCCCTGGCCCGGATCTGCCGCGCAGGATCGGACGCGGCCCGGCCTCCCCCGAGCGACATGGTCCGCTGCCGGCGGCTGATTCACCGCGGCGAATCTGTCTACCGCGCGGGGGACGCGTTGCAGAACCTGTATGTGCTGCGGTCAGGGTCGGTGAAGCTGCGCGCGACCAACCGCGCCGGCCTCGAGCAGATCATGGGCTTTCCGTCTGCGGGCGCGTTGCTGGGCCTGGATGCCATCGAGAGCGGCACCCATCGCTGCGATGCCATCGCGCTGGAGGATTCGCTCGTCTGCGTACTGCCGTTCTCGGACATCATGGGCAGATGCCGGGAGGATTTCTCGTGCGCGCAGCAGTTCCATCGCTTGATCGCTCACGATATCGATCAGTACCGGCGGCTGTTGCTGACCCTGGGCTGCATGAAGACCGAGCAGCGGGTCGCCGACTTCCTGGTGGGGATGTCGGATCAGATGTCGGCCAATGGCTACTCTCCCCTCGCCTTCACCTTGAAGATGACGCGCGAGGACATCGCCAATCATCTGGGCATGAAAGTCGAGACGGTCTGCCGCGTGCTGGGCCGCCTGCAGGAGGCCGCGCTGGTCAACGTATCCCGGCGACAGCTCCAGATCCGCGATGTCGATGCGCTGCGGCAGATGAGCAGCGGGTAGGCGTGCCTGCGCCTAGCCGGATGTCGTTCGGAACTTGAGTTTGGTCAACATCCCGGTCGCGGGCAGGCCTATTCTGGCTGGAGCAAGCCGGTCGGCCGCCGAAGTGCCGCGTCGAGCGGTTACACGTGACCTGGAGGATGACCTTATGCAACCCGACTATGAACCCTACGTGGCGCTATACAAATACGGAATTCATTCTGCGCTGGCCGCGGCCACCGGTTATTTCGAATTCGCGCGCCAACTGCGCTCGCTGCAGCTCAAGACCGACAAGGAAATGCTGGCATTCGCACAGGAAGCCAATGCCCAGGTCAACGCTGCGACCTCTCTGACCGCCATGTGCGCCCTGCATCAAAAATTGATGACGGATCTGATGGGCCGCGAGTTCAGCTATCTGAAGGAAATGGAGAAGATCGCGCGCGAGACGTCCACCATGACCGCCGCAGCCCTGCGTGAGAGCAAGAATCCCTGGCAAGAAAGAATGTCGCAGATCGCGGAAAGCACGGCCAAATTCCTGGCCGACGGCAATGCCGTGGCCGCAATGACGCGCGCCAGCCAATGACGCATGTGAGGGCCGCGAAGGCGCATCCGGCCGCGGAACCTGTTACCGACCCGTCGGCATCGGCGCCGCCTGGCGCGGACAACGCGCTGGCGGCGCTGGACTATTTCAGAGCGGCGCTCATCGCGCAGCTGACGGGCGGCATTTCACCAAGCGCCCTCGCGCTCGCGATGGCCGACTGGCTGATCCACCTGGGGGCCGCGCCTGGCAAGCAGATCGGATTGGCGCTGCAGGCGGGAAACGCCATCCAGGCGCTCAGCGCGCATGCCGCGATCGCCCTGGCGGGCCGCCCTCTCGTCTGTCCCGAGGCTGCCCTTGACCGCAGGTGCGCCACGCCGCCCTGGCGGACTGAACCCTTCCAATATTGGCAGCATTGTTTTTCCGAAGCGCGCAAGTGGTGGGCCGAGGCCACGACGCGTGTGCCGGGAGTCTCCGCCCATCACGCCGACGTCGTTTCCTTCTGCGCAAGCCAATGGTGCGACGTCTTTGCGCCGGCCAACTTTTTCTGGTCCAACCCCGAAGTGATTGAGCGCACGGTGACCGACAAGGGCCTGAACCTGGTTCAAGGGATGGGACATCTGGCAGAGGACGTGCGGCACAGGCTGTTGGGCCTGCCGGAACCCGGCCTGGAACGGTTCGAGGTGGGCGTCAACGTGGCGGTGACCCCCGGCACGGTGGTGTACCGCAATCACTTGATCGAACTGATCCAGTACGCGCCCTCGACGCCGCAGGTGCGTCCGGAGCCCATTTTGATCACGCCGGCGTGGATCATGAAGTACTACGTGCTGGATCTGTCGCCCGAAAATTCCCTGATTCGCTACCTGGTGGCGCAAGGGTTCACGGTGTTCTGCATCTCATGGCGCAACGTCGATGCGCGCGACCGCGACCTCTGCCTGGACGACTACCGCCGCCTGGGCTTCATGGCGGCAATGGCGGCGGTCAATCGATGCGTGCCCGGCCAGCGCGTGCACGCAGTGGGGTACTGCCTTGGCGGCACGCTGCTGGCCATTGCGGCCGCGACCATGGCTGGCGACGCGGACGACCGCCTTGCCACGATCTCCCTGCTGGCGGCACAGACCGACTTTACCGAGCCCGGTGGCCTGGGCTTGTACATCGACGCGAGCGAGGTGCATATGCTGGAAAGCGTCATGTGGGCGCAAGGCTACCTGTCCGCCGGGCAAATGGCTGCGGCCTTCCAGTCCTTGCGGCCCATCGAGGATGTCGCCAGCCGCGCGGTGCAGACCTATTTTCTGGGTCAGCGCATCCTTCCGAACGACCTCGTCGCCTGGAATGCCGATTCGACGCGTATGCCGTACCGGATGCATGCGGAGTATCTGCGCAAACTGTTTCTGAACAACGAACTGGCGGCCGGACGATTCGAGGTGAACGGCCGCACGATTGCCTTGCGCAACATCCGCACGCCCATCTTTGCGCTGGGTGCGGTCAACGATCACATCGCGCCCTGGCGTTCCGTATTCAAGATCCATTACCTGACGGACGCGGACATACGCTACGTCTTGACCAGCGGCGGCCATAATGCCGGCGTCGTGAGCGAGCCCGGACATCCGGGCCGCTGGCACCGGCTTTCCGCGGGGCCGAAGGATGATCTGCGCGCGGGCCCGGACGAATGGCTGGCTGCCACCATGCAATGCGGCGGATCGTGGTGGCCGACGTGGACCGAGTGGCTGGCGCATCGCTCAGGGCCAATGCGGCCCGCACCGTCCGGCGTTGCCGGGCGGCGGCCCGACGACGATCCTGCCTCGCCGATGGCCGCGCCGGGCAGCTATGTCATGCAGAAATGACGCGTCTCAAGGCCACGGTTGCGCGTAGATCCGTTTCCACTCTTTCTCCATGTCCACGACCGTCCAGCCTCGGGCGGGCGCCTCGTCCAGCGCCTTGTCGAGCCGGCCCACGCTGGAGTGCCGGTCGTAGGCCCACTCGCGCTTGGCGTCGGTGTGGTGCACGATACCTCCGAAGCGTCTGCCTGGCCCGGTCGTCGTCCACTGCAGCATCTGCAAGTCGCCGTCGGAATTGCCGAACGCCATGATCGGACGCTTGCCGATATGGCGCTGGATCGCCACGGGCTTGCCGGGGCCGTCGTTGTGGAAGTCCAACTTGGGCAGCCGCATGAGCTCGAATCCACTGCCATTCGTCACGAATTCGCTGCCAAACAGGGTGCCGATCACCTGTTCGGGCGGGATGCCGTAGGCCTGCGCGGTCCAGGCGCGCATGAACTCCGTTTCCCCGCCCGACACAATGTAAGTCGTGAAACCGTTGGCGCGCAGGTAGTCCAGCAGTTCGCGCATCGGCACGTACGTCATGCTGTCGTAGGGCAGCTTGGTGCGCGGGTGGCGGGCGGTGTCCAGCCACTGATCCACGCGCTGCGTGTACTGGCCCACCGGCATGCCGGTGTTGGTGGCCAGCAAGATCTCCATCATGCCGTGCACGCCCGATCGGGCCACGGCCTCGTGGTCGCCCTGCAGCACTGCCATGAAAGGCTGGCGGGTATACCAGTCCGGATGTGACGGCGCCAGCGCATGCACTTCATCCATCGAGAACATGACCTGGAAGTAGATGGGCTTCTCGCTCCACAGCGTGCCGTCGTTGTCGAACACCGCGATGCGGTCCTCGGCGGGCACGAATTCCGCGCTGGCCGGGTCGGTGACCGCCTTCACGAACGCCACGATCGCCGTGCGGGAGGGGCCATCGGTCCAGGACGACAACCCGGCTTGGCTCTCGCGGCCGGATGACGCGCACCCGGCCAGCAGGAAAAGGACCCACAGCCAAATCCAGGCCAGCCGCCGCGCATATTGGTGTTCGAATGAAGCGTGCATGATCTTCCCCCTGGAATGCGCGCAACGCGCGCGGGCCCTGCCAGACCAGCGGCAACTGCCTGCCCTGCCCGCCTCCTGCCTGGCCCACAATCAACGGCTGGCGATGCTGCCCTGCGCTGCCTGCGCCATCTCCCATTGCTGCGGCGTCATGACGGTTCGGAACCCGATGTGGGACATGGGATTGAGCGGGTCCGTGCCGCGCCGTGCGCTGGCGCGGTAGCTGATGCAATAGGTATCGCTGCACAGAAAGGACCCGCCCCGGGTCACGCGCTTGGGCGCCGATGCGGGCATGCCGGGTTCGTCAGGGTCGAAGCTGTTCGCCGGCCCGGCGGGATCCTGCGGCGGCTGGCGATATTGCGCCTGAATCCTGAAAGCGTCCGCGCGGTACCAGTCCGACGTCCACTGCCAGACGTTCCCGGCCATGTCGTACAAGCCATAGCCATTGGGCGAAAAACTGCGCACGGGCGTGGTGCCGACCTGCACTTTTTCATCTTTCACGACCGGAAACGGTTGCGCCTGGCGCGTGTCCCAGATGTTTGCCATGGCCCGGCCTTGCGGCGACAGCTCGTTGCCCCACGTGTAGGTCGCCTGCGCAAGGCCGCCTCGCGCGGCGAACTCCCATTCGGCTTCGGTCGCAAGGCGCTTGCCCGCCCACTTGGCGTAGGCCTGCGCATCTTCATAAGACACCTGCACCACCGGATGGTCGTCCTTGCCGGCGATGGTGCTGTGCGGCCCCTCGGGATGCCGCCAATTCGCGCCGGGAACAAAACGCCACCAGCGCGAGTAGTCCCGCAGCGACACCTCGGTCTGTGTGCCGACGAACACCATGGCGCCCGCCTGCAACGCACTGTCGTCCGGACGTGGCGTCCCCGCGGGAAGCTGGACGCGCAGGTCTTCCCAGCGCGGCTTTTTCTCGGCGGTCGTGACATAGCCGGTCGCCTCGACAAAGCGGCGGAATTGCGCGTTGGTGACATCATGAACGTCCATCCAGAACCCGCTCACGCGCACCTTGTGCGCCGGCCGCTCGTTCGGTTGCGACATCTGATGATCGTTGCCCATCAGGAACTCATGGCCGGGGATCCACGCCATTCCTGCCGGGCCTTGCTTGCCGTCTCCCAACTTGACGACGGGAACGTCCTGCGCGGGCGCGGAGACCGCGACATAGGCGCCGATGGCGCCTGCCGTGCAAAGGATGGCTGCCACTGCAATTCCAATACTGGCTCGTCTTTTCATGCGCTTTCTCCGTCAGGCGCGCATAGCCGGCACCAGGCCGCCGTGCGTGCCGCCACCTACAGCGCTGCGGCCCGCGCGGCAAGCGCGCGGTTGCCCGCGCTGCCGGGCTTGAGGGCCATGCGTTCGGCAGTCAGCACCTTGGCCAGAGAGCGCGCGCCGTCTCGCAACGCCGCTTCTACCAATGTCAGCGCCAGCACGTCGCGCTGCGCGTGGCTGCCGCCGAATCGATGCGCAATAAGGCGCACGTCCCGCAGCAGGTTGACGGCAAGCGCGTAGTCTTGCCGGGCGAACGCGGCCAGCGCGTGCGCCACCGGCAATCCCACATCCCGGGTCATCATCGCGTTCGTGCCCGTGCCGTCCGCGGCCGTTTCCATCGACTCGATGAGCGCCTGGGCGGCAGCGCCGTCACCCGCGCCCAGATAGGCCATCAGCGCATGCACGTCATTGAAGGCGTAGAACCCCTCGCCGCCGCGCGTCTGCCAGACATCGGCAAGTTGGCGCCATCGTGAGCCGCCATCCACGCCTCGCAAATGCAGACGCCACAGCATGGCGGAGGCGTCGATCAGATCCAGCACCTGGCCCGTGGAAGCTTCGCGCAGCCTGCTGTCGTACAACGCCAGCACGTCGCCAATCTCGTCGCGATCCAGCTGAAACAGAGCCAGATGCCACCAGTTGTGGATGGCCAGCATGTTGTCCTCGGACCAGTCGCCCCGTCTTCCGTTCAGCCAGGCGATACCCTCGTCGATCCGGCCCTGCATTTCCAGGACGTGAGCGACGGCGTGCACGGCCCAGGGATCGCGCGGGTTGAGCTCCAGCGCGCGGCGCCCTTGCGCCTCGGCCGGCCCGTACAGGTTCGTCTCTTCCAAGCCGAACGCGTGCATGCCCAAGACGTAGCCGTAGTCGGGCATCGAGCGGTCCCAGGCGGGCAGGACGCCGGCGACGCGGTCGCGCAGCATGGTCGAGCGGCCGAGCAGGAAATCGCCAATGTGGCCAACCTGCAGCGCCAGCGTGTCGTGCGGATAGTCGGCAAGGATGTCGGCATAGCGCCGCAAGGATCGGGAGAATTCCCCGTCGAGCCAGGCGCGGGCCGCGGCGGCGTGGCGGCGTTCGCGATCGTTGGCAATGTCGTAGAGCGCTTCGGCGGCTTGCACGCTTTCGCGCAGCAGCGGTTCGACGCATTTGTCGCTGGCGGTGATCATCATTCCCGCGCGCAGCAGATGGCCCATCACGAAAACGGGGTCATCGGCCAAGGCCTCGTCAATGACGCCCAGCGGATCGCCGTAGTAGCCATGAAACAGGCTTTGCGCCCGCTCGTAGGCGGCCATTGATGCCGGTTCATCGCTGGAAACCGGGTTCCCCCGTACATCGCTCAGCGCCATGGTGGTCTCCCAGAGGCCGGCCCGCGACGGGCTTGGAAAATCTTCAAAAATATAAGCATGGTTGCGGCGTTCCGGCAAAACGCAGTTGCGCTAGTGCGATTGCACCGGACGCGCGGGCCCCCGCCACCCGGTCAGTGACTGCCGTCCGGATTGCCCATGCTTGCGCGCTGCGCGACCAGCAAGGCGTCGCTCTGGTCGATGCGTATCGTGCCGATCCGCGGAAATTCGAAGTCGACGATGATGTAGAGCGCCGCGGTCATCACCACGGCATAGATGCACTGATGCAGCAACGTTTGCCGTTTGGCGGCCGCCAGGTTCACGCCCACCAGGAACGCGCCGGTCAGCGCCAGAAAGCCCAGGAACACGTACGCCGCGAGCGGTGGATGCACCTTCTGGGCGGCGGAGAGCGAGGTCGCGGCGTCGAACATGTCGTTCACGGCGTCGACGTACGACGCGGCCAGCGGCGGCGGTACGCCGTTTTTCGCCGCGGCGATCGACGCGCGCCAGATAACCTGCTGCAGCGCGGACGCCTTGGCCGCGATGCCTGCGCGCGCGGTCATATCCGCGACATGGCGCTCATACAGGATCCGCTGGTCGACGTAATCGCGGAAGTGTCCTCGCACGGCGGATTGGTCGGCTGCATCCAGCAGGTCGATGCGCAGCCAGGCTGTGCCGATGGCATTGACTTCCTGAATCACCAGATTGCGCCGCTCGGCCATGCGCTGCGCGGCGCCCGAAAAGGTAAACGCCACCAGCAGTCCCAGCAACGCAAACACCGACGCCTCGATGGCGGCCACGCCCGCCCCACCCTTCTCCTGCTGCCTTGCGCCCAGTCGTTTTCCAACCGCAATGGCGCAAAAGAGCGCCAAGAAAAAACCCAACGCCAGTCCCGCCAGGAGAAACGAGTAGCTCATGAGAACCCCGCACGTCCGGTCACCGCGATGCGCCCGCCGCGCGCTTGCCCACGCGCGCCGGGACGCAATAACGATACGGGCTACGTGCCTCGTCTGGCAACGCTGTGGCGCAGCCGCCGGCCGTGCCCGCCACGCCAGATCCGAAGGAGTGGTGCGCGCGCGCTGGTCCGCGCGGATCAGCGGCGCGGCAATCTGCGCGCGCGGCCAAGAATTCCGTTGACATCCGTGGACGTAGGATGAAAATTATTGCGGTTCAGCCATGCGAATCGCGCATCCCGGCATGAACGTTCCCCCAAGTACGTAGGCCAATGTGAACCGCACGGTTTGCAGCGTCGTGCGGTTGGTTTCACTCTCAAACAGCGGAGTTGAAAATGGCGACCAAACGAACTTTTACTTGCGGTGCCGCAGCGCTTTTCCTGGCCAGCGCGGTACTTTGCGCACCGGCTGTCGCGCAGGACCCGCGCAAACCCAACATCATCCTTCTCGTGTCGGACGACACCGGACTTGGCGATCTCGGTCCGTATGGCGGCGGCATCGGGCGAGGCATGCCGACCCCCAACATCGACCGGCTGTCGAGCGAGGGCATGACCTTCTTTTCGTTCTATGCGCAGCCCAGTTGCACGCCCGGCCGCGCGGCCATGCAGACCGGCCGCATTCCCAACCGCAGCGGCATGACGACCGTGGCCTTCCAAGGCCAGGGCGGCGGTTTGCCCGCAGCGGAGTGGACGCTGGGATCGGTGCTCAAGACCGCGGGCTACAAGACGTTCTTCACCGGCAAGTGGCACCTGGGCGAAGCCGACTATGCCCTGCCCAACGCGCAGGGTTATGACGAGATGAAGTACGCCGGCCTCTATCACTTGAATGCCTACACCTACGCCGATCCCACCTGGTTTCCTGACATGCCCGCCGACGTGCGGGAAATGTTCCAGCGGGTCACCAAGGGTGCGCTGTCCGGCAACGCGGGAGAGAAAGCGCGCGAGGAATTCAAGATCAACGGCCAATACGTCGACACGCCCATGGTGAACGGCCGTGAAGGCGTCGTCGGGATTCCGTTCTTCGACCGCTACGTGGAGAAGGCATCGCTCGACTACCTGGAGCGCAACGCCAAGTCCGAGCAGCCGTTCTTCATGAGCATCAACTTCATGAAGGTGCACCAGCCCAACATGCCGGATCCGGACTACATCCACAAGTCGCTGTCCAAGAGCAAGTACGCGGACTCGGTCGTGGAGCTGGATTCTCGCATCGGCCGCATCATGGACAAGATTCGCGAGCTGGGCTTGGACAAGAACACGCTGGTGTTCTACACGACGGACAACGGCGCCTGGCAGGATGTCTATCCTGACGCGGGCTACACGCCGCTGCGCGGCACCAAGGGCACGGTGCGGGAAGGCGGCAACCGGGTGCCAGCCATCGCCTGGATGCCGGGCAAGATCGCGGCGGGCGTCAAGGATCACAGTCTGGTGGGCGGCCTGGACCTGATGGCGACCTTTGCCGCGGTGGCGGGCGTGAAGCTGCCCACGAATGACCGCGAGGACAAGCCGATCATCTTCGACAGCTACGACATGTCGCCCGTGCTCTTCGGCACCGGAAAGTGCGATCGCAAGGCGTGGTTCTATTTCACGGAAAACGAACTGTCGCCGGGCGCCGTGCGCGTGGCCAACTACAAGGCGGTGTTCAACCTGCGCGGCGACGACGGCGCGGTGACCGGCGGACTGGCCGTGGACACGAACCTGGGCTGGAAAGGCGCCGAGTCCTACGTCGCGACGGTGCCCCAGGTATTCGATTTGTGGGCCGATCCGCAGGAGCGCTACGACATTTTCATGAGCAACGTCACCGAACGGACGTGGACGATGGTCATGATCAACGACGCCGTTGCCCCGCTGATGAAGACCTACATCGACTATCCGCCCCGCAAGATGCAGAGCGAAGGCTATACCGGTCCGCTGACGCTGTCGGCCTACGAGCGGTTCCAATACATGCGCGAAAGCCTGGCCAAGGACGGCTTCACCCTGTCATTGCCCAGCGGAAACTGACGCCCGGCGCGTCCCGCGCTCGGACGATGGGCAGTCCAGGCAGGCGGCTTGCTGCTGACGATGGATGGGCACGGCGGCGCCACCCCGGCAAGCTGCCGCCTGCCTGAACAGGAGGCTATATGTGGGAACCCACCGAGCGCTATCCCGATCCGGCCATTGAGGTCCTGGATCCCCGATTCCAGACGATCCGGCTCACCAACGCCGGCGTCGAACGATTGGCGACCGGCATCCGGTACGGCGAAGGCCCGGTGTGGTTCGGTGACGCGAGGTGCCTGGTCTGGAGCGACATCCCCAATAACCGCCTGATGCGCTGGGACGAGGAAACGGGCGCCGTATCGGTACACCGCAAGCCCTCCGGCTACATCAATGGCAACACGCGTGACCGTCAAGGCCGGCTGGTCAGCTGCGAACATGGCGGTCGACGCGTGGTCCGCACCGAATACGATGGCTCGCTGACCGTGCTGGCCGACCGTTTCGAGGGCAAGCGCTTGAACGCGCCGAACGACGTTGTCGTGCACAGCGATGGGTCGGTCTGGTTCTCCGACCCGCTATTCGGGATTCTCTCGAACTACGAAGGCTTTCAGGCGCAACCCGAGCTGCCGACGCATGTTTACCGTCTGGAGCCGGACTCCGGCCGGCTGGACGCCGTGGTAAGCGGCATCCACAACCCTAACGGCTTGTGTTTTTCTCCGGACGAGCGACTGCTGTATGTCGTGGACAACGGTTCGACGCCGAATCGCATCCTGGTCTACGCGGTGGGACAGGACGGGTCGCTGGACGACGGCCGCACCTTTGTCGAGGCAAGCACCGACGCGATTCCCGACGGCATACGCTGTGACACCGACGGCAATGTCTGGGCGGGCTGGGGCCCGGGCCCGGCGTTGAGCGGGGTGATGGTATTTGCGCCCGACGCCACGGCCATCGGCCGCATCGCCCTGCCCGATCGGTGCGCCAACCTGTGTTTTGGCGGAGCGCGCCGCAATCGGCTGTTCATGGTCACCGGGCAGTGTCTCTTCGCGCTGTATGTGAATGCGCAGGGGGTCGGGTACTGCTGATGCCTGGCTATAGAAAGCCGATCCAGCGCCCCGCCACCAGGCAGCCCAGCCACAGCACCAGAGAGGCCGCCGCCTGAATGCGCAGCGCGGGCGACGGCGGACTTCCATTTGCCACGCTTGCCCAAGCCCTGCCCCGATTCACCAGCCAGGCGTTGACCGCGCCCGCCGCCAGCAAGCCCATCTTGGTCAGGAATGCCGGGTTGTACAGGTAGTCGAGCGGCCGCACCGAAAACAGCAGCGCCCCCGTCACCATCGCCAATGCCAAGCCCGTTGCGGCCGTGCGCGCCAAGACGGGCGCCAGGACGGCCAGCGCACCCGGCTTGAGTACGCCGAGCAGGCGCAGATCCAGCGGAATGATCGAACCGATCAGTAGACCCATGGCGACGATATGGGCGGCGTTGACGAGCAGATAGAGAACGCCGGACCGGCGCAGCCACAGCGCTGGCGGCACGGATTGAAGCTGTTCAAGCGCAAGTCGTAGCAGGTCAGGCATCCACGGCCCGCGGTCAGGGCTTCTTGATGCGGCTGGGATAGATATCGTAGGTCTTGCCGCCAACGGTCACCTGGACCGCCTTCATGCGCTTGGCGGCGGCGTCCTGGTCTCGGTTGCCGACGGCGGTGATGGCATCTCCAGGTTTGGCGGAGCCTTCCACGAAACCGGCTTCCATCGTCTGATTCGGATTGCCAAGCTCGACGGTCCAGACGCCATCCTTGGCCCGCACCTTGAGCGAGGGGTGCGGTGGCGCGATCTGCACCTGCTCGACCGTGCCTTGCAGCGTCATCTGTTCGGATTCGGCCCACGACCAGCCGTGATGCGCCAAGGCCGATGGGGCAGCCCCGGTCATGGCGGACAGCGCCAAGGCGGCAAACAACGCGTGTCGGGAAAGCTTCATGTCGATGCTCCTGTGGGTGCGGTGGCATGCCGTTCCCCGCGCCGCGACGCAGGGTTGAGCGCACGAAAAAGCAGGATAGCAGCGCGTTTCCAACGTGCGTGGGAATTTATTGAACGCGCGCGGACAAAAAAACGTCGGCCGTACTTAAGAAATTACTTTAGATATTTCACTTCAACTTTGAATTTTCATTTGAATATTTATTCCTGAAATATCAATAGTTTGAAGACCTAATATAAGACCTTACATGAATAATTTAACGTGCTGATCTCCGTTTTTGGATGATGACCGGACCCAGGAAAACCCTGCGGAACTTTCCTCGTCCGGTCACGGTCGCTTTATGTTCAGGCAATTGTCAGCATATGCCGACATTTGCCCTGAGCATCCGTCCGCGCGTCCACCCCGGGAGAATTGCATGTCATCGCTCCGCTCGCGTTTGCCCGCGAATTTGTCCATCACGCTCACCACGCGCCCCCCGGATTTCCCGCTTGTCCCCCGCCTGCCGCTACGCGCCAATCCATGTCTGCGGCGCCCGCTCCCATGAGCGCCGTCCCTGATACGGTAAACAGCCGCGCGCCCACTGGCCTGTCGGTCATGGACGCGACCATGGTCCTTGTGGGCGTGGTCATCGGCATCGGCATCTTCGGTTTTCCCCCTCTGGTCGCGCAGCACGCGCATTCGGAAGCGGTGTATATCGGCCTCTGGTGCGCCGGCGGACTCGTCATGCTGGTCGGGGCGCTTTGCTACGCGGAACTCGGCTCGGCGTATCCCGGCGCGGGCGGCGAATACCTTTATCTGACCCGCGCTTGGGGACGGCGCGTCGGGCTGATGTTCGCCTGGGCGCGATGCTCCGTCATCCAGACCGGCGCGATCGCAGTCGTGGCATTCATCTACGGGGATTACGCGCAGCGGCTTCTGCCCCTGGGATCCCTGGGCCCCGCTGTGCACGCGGCCATCTCCGTCGTCGTTCTGACGGGCCTGAACATGATCGGCACGCGTTATTCCAAACGGCTGCAATGGGTGTTTACGGTGCTGACCCTGATTGCGCTAGCCGCGGTGCTGATCGCCAGCCTGACCGCGTCGGGCGGCGAGCCTGTCGCAGCCGCTTCACCGGTCCCGCTGTCGGGCAATACCGCCGGGCTGCTCGGCATGGGGATGGTCTTCGTGCTGCTGACCTATGGCGGTTGGAACGAGGCCGCGTATCTCAGCGGCGAACTGCGCGATCCCGCGCGCAACATGAGCCGGGTGCTGCTCATCGGCACGGCGGTGGTCACCAGCGCCTATGTTCTGACCAACATCGCGCTGCTTGAAATTTTCGGGCTACAGGGACTGCGCGACACGCCCGCCCTGGGTGCCGAGGTCATGCAGCTGGCCGCAGGACCCTATGCGGCGGCGCTGCTCAGCCTGACCATCTGCGCCACGGCGCTCAGCACCATCAACGGCACCATCATTACCGGCGCGCGGGTGTATTACGCCCTGGGCCGCGACGTGCCCCGGCTGCAGGCGCTGGCGGGCTGGAGCGCGCGCAACGAGACGCCTGTCAGCGCGCTAGTCGTTCAGGGCGTGATCACCCTTGCGCTGGTGGCGCTGGGCGCGTTCAGCCAGAACAGCGTGCAGACCATGGTGGCCTACACGGCGCCGGTGTTCTGGCTTTTCATGATGCTGGTCGCCGCCTCCGTCTGGCGCCTGCGCCGCCTGGACCCCGACCGCCCTCGTCCTTTTCGCGTTCCGCTCTTTCCGCTGCCTCCCTTGCTGCTGGCGCTGACTTGCGCCGGACTGGTGGTGTCCAGCGCCATGTATGCCGGCGCGGGCGCCCTGATCGGGCTGGCGGTGCTAGCGGCCGGCGCGCCACTGATGCGCCTGCTCAAGCCCGCCCAGGCCGCAAGCTGACTGGCTCTTCCCCTATCCTCCACCGTCCAAGGAACCCTCACCATGCCACGCTCCCTCGACCATTCGAAAACCGCGTCCCAGGTATTCACCCCGCGCCTGCGCCTTGCGATGCTGGCCTCGGCGATGGCGTTCACGCTGCTGAGCGCGGGCGCCGCCATGGCGCAGACTGCCACTGCGCCCGCCAAGGCCGGCGCCCAGAAAGCCTACGTGCCCGACGTCGGCCAGGAAGGCAAGGACGTCATTTGGGTCCCTACCCCGCAAACCCTGGTGGACAAGATGCTGGACATGGCCAAGGTCACACCCAAGGACCGGCTGATGGACCTGGGCTCGGGCGACGGTCGCACGGTCATCACGGCCGCACAGCGCGGGCTGACCGCACAAGGCATCGAATACAACCCGGATCTCGTCGAGCTGTCGCGCCAAAATGCCCAGCGCGCGGGCGTGGCCGACCGCGCCACGTTCGTGGCGCAAGACCTGTTCACCACAGATCTGTCCAAGGCCGATGTGATCACGATGTTCCTGCTCTCGACCATCAACGAGAAGCTGCGGCCCAAACTACTGGAGCTGCCAGCCGGCACGCGCGTGGTGTCAAACACCTTCCGCATGGGCGACTGGGAGCCAGATGCCTCGGAAACCGTCACCGATAACTGCCAGACCTATTGCACGGCGCTCCTGTGGATCGTGCCGGCCAAGGTGCAGGGCAAATGGGATCTGGGCGGGCAGACGCTGCAGCTTGACCAGCACTACCAGATGCTCTCGGGCAAGCTGGGGTCCGTGCCGATCTCCGACGCCCGGATGGACGGCAAGTCGATCACCTTCACCGCCAATGGCGTGCGCTACGCGGGCGAGGTGAACGGCCGCAGCATGAGCGGAAGCGCGGCCGGCAAGGGGGAATGGCAGGCCAAGCGGATCTGATCGGTGGCCATGCCGCGGGGCGCGGCCTCTCGGGTGCCGCGCCGCGTTGACCATGGCTGCCGTCATGCAATAGCATCTGTTGCATGAGAAGAGACAGCAAGCTTTCCGGCGTACTGCACGTTCTGCTGCATATGGCCGAGCGCCCCGGTCCCATGACCTCCGATGACCTGGGCCGCGTCATGCAGACCAATCCTGTCGTCATCCGCCGCATCATGGGCGGCCTGCGGCAACAGGGCCTGGTCCGGTCCGAAAAAGGTCATGGCGGCGGGTGGACGATTTCGTGCGATTTCAAAGCGGTCACGCTGCGCGATATCTACGAAGCGCTGGGCGCGCCAGAGATCTTCGCCATGGGCAACCGCAGCGAATCGCCCGGATGCCTGGTCGAAGAGGCGGTCAATGCGTCGCTGGACGACGTGTTCGAGCAGGCCCAGCAGTTGCTTCTGGACCGGCTCGGCAAGGTCACGCTGGCCGAACTGAGCCGGGATTTTCACGCGCGCATGGTCGAGCGCGGTCAGGCTTACGATCCGCACGCCGTTCACGAGGTTTGAGCCGCCCTATTCCCACGGCTGGCGCCACGCCATCAATGAGGCCTCGACGTGTTCGATTTCGGCCTGCGACATGCCAGCTTCTTCGTAGAAACGCCTGCGCTCGCCGACCACGTCCCGCACGCGGTCGATGATCGACCTGGCGGCCGCTTCCGACCGGAGTCCGAAACGCCGGTACTCGGTCAGGCAATTGGCAAACGTGCTGTCGCGGCCGGCGGAGCCAATGTGAAGGTAGTGCCGCGCCGAACCTTCCTGGGTCACCACATCAAAAAGCGGCGACAGCCGATAGGTGCGCGCATCTTCGTCTTTCAGAAATCCGACATTCTTCAGATGGTCGTCGGTGTTGTGGACCGCGACGTTCAGGATCATGCGCGCGTATAGTTCGAGCAGATCCTGCACGGGATTTGACGAGATACGGCGCGCCACGTCGGCCAGGCGCGCGTAGGAATACGTGGCCTTGCCGCGCGGGCCGTCGAGCTCGCGTTTGCCGATATGCACGGACGGGCTGATGAGCGACGCGCCGCTAAGGAAGTGGCGCCGCGCGATGACCGGGTCTGCGCCTTGCCGGACCGGCAGCAGCTCGCGATCGAACCGGTGCGTCAGCAGCACGGCGCCCAGATGTGTTTGCGCCAGACGGATCTGCGGCACGTTCAAGCCGATGGCCTTGGCCATCTGCAGGTTCGCGTATTCCACGCGCTGGCGGTCGTAGGATTCGCCCTTGCGCGGAAACTTGGCAATCCACATTTCGCCCGCCTCGTCCCGCACGATCGTCTTGGGCCGCGCCCCGCCGATATCCCATGAGCTGCCCAGGATGTCACGATATAGCCCCTTGGGCTTGATGCCCTGGTCGATGTCGGTCAGCAGGTCGGCCAACGAATCCAGCTGGCTGACTTCGGGCAGCCGATAGGTCTTGCGCATGTTGGGCGTCAATTGCCGGGCGCTGAAAAAAAGCGCCCCCACACCCATGCCCCGCCCCTTGAGCAGCACTTCGTTCTCCGTCACGCGGGCGCCCGCGTTGTCCACGCGCATCACGTTGCGGCCCCAGGCATCCGGCGCGGCGTCAAAAATGGCGCCCAGCGTCTGGTACCGGCTTTCGGTCCGGTAGGTGGTGGCGGAGTCGGTTAGCGGCAGATTGAGCGGATCCAGCGAAAACGCCCGCGAATCGTTCACGTAGGACTGCACGTAGGTGAATTCGGCGAAGAAGTGATTCTCGTCGCTGTCATCCAGGGTCAGGACGCCAGCGAGCACGGCTTCGCCCCGGATGTCCACATAGACGAAAAGCTCGCTTTCGACGGTTTTGGTTTTCTTGGCAGGCACGATGTTGACCGCCGCGTTACAGGCTGGACGGATCGGCGCGATGCGAATGCTGCGCCTTGCCGCTGCCCCGAGCGGGACGGCGCATGGCGTCAAGCCGTTTGCCCACGCCATCGAGGTCAGGGTCACCCAATGCGAACACCTGGTCTCCATAGCCGTACAGCAACAACGCTTCAACGGCGAGCGCCAGGGAAACGCCGCCATCGCCGCGTTCCAGCCGGTTGATGGTGGCGCGCGACACGCCCATGCGGCTGGCCAGCATGGCTTCGGTTTCATTGCGGCGAAGGCGCGCGGTGCGGATGTGCGCGCCCAGGCGAGCCAAAGCCTCGGCGGCCTCGAAACTGGGTTCGATTTTCTTTTTCATGCCGCAATAATAGCGCCATGATTGGCTTTATGCACTATTAATGAGGCAATCCGTGGCCAGTTCGTGACCTATTAATAGCGCATAAATATAACTTATGCGCTATTAATAAGGCATTTCAGCGCTTCAGCCAGCGGTTGCACGGATCACTGCCTGATCCAGCCGCAACCCTGCCCGTGCGGTGTCCAACGTGACGCGCGCCCCGAGCGGCAGGGTCAGGTTCGGATCGCCGTGCCCACTGGGCCAGCCAGCCAGCACCGGAATGCCTCGAGCGCCGAACTGTTCGAGTATCAGCGGATACAGCAGGCTCTGCGCCTGCGCGTCGTCCAGATTCGTCCCGATGATGCGGGTGAAATTGCCCACGATCACACCTTGGACGCCGTCGAACTTGCCTGCGGCTGCAAGTTGGCTCAAGAGCCGGTCCACGCGCGGCAGCGCCTCGTTGACGTCTTCGAAAAACAGAATCGAATCGCGCGTGTCGATCTCGTGCCGGGAACCGATCAGCGCGGCAATAAGCGCCAGGTTGCCGCCCACCAGCCGCCCGCTTGCGGTGCCAGCCACCAGTTCCATGGCCCGGCTGTCCGGCGGCGGCTGGATCCACGCGCCCTCCCCGATCTGGCCGCTCAGCATCGCCAGCAGATGCGACTCGGTGGGTTCGCCCTTGCCCGCCACCAGATCCTGCGCCAGCATCGGCCCATGGAACGTGACAAAACCGGCGTGGCGCTGCATGGCCAGATGCAAGGCCGTGATGTCGCTGTAACCGATGAAGGGCTTGGGATGTTGGCGCAGCAGCCCGTAATCGAGCCTGTCCAGCAAGCGCCATGAGCCAAAACCGCCTTGCAGGCACCACACCGCGCCGATGTCCGGCGCGGCGAACGCCGCGTGCAGGTCATCCAGGCGCTGTACGTCGGTGCCCGCCAGGTATTCATACGGAGCGTCGAGCCGGGTGCGCGACGCCGGCATGATCACCGGAAAATAACCCCGGTCTTCGAGCCATTGCGCGGCAAGGTCGCTGGCGTTGGGCGCGGCGGATGCGGGTGCCACGATGGCAACCTTCGCGCTCGGCCGCAACGCCGGCACGGGGGCGGCCGAGGGTTTCGCGTGCGACGGCGGCGGCGCGGGGGGGCGGTTCAGCGCACCCGGCGAGGACGTTTTCCGGCCGCCGGCGCAGCCCGCCAGGCCAAGCCCCGACAGACACAGGGCGCCAGCATTGAACAGCATCCGCCGGCGTCTGGCATCCGGCAGACCGGCATCCTGGTGCGAGCCGGATTCCGGACTGGGCCGGTTCAGGAGATTGGCGAACGGGGTGCTGGTCGGTCCGCGCATCAGAATCGCTCGTACTCCAGCCGGTAGCGCCATTGCCCGGCCGCAAGGCCTGCCATCGGCAAACGCCCGATCCGCAGCCGCCGCAGGGCCAGCAGGCGCAGGCCTGCCGCTTCGCACACCGCTTCAATAAACCCGGGCATCGGCGACTTCAGCGCAAAGCGCAGATGGTTTTCGTTTTGCCAGCTCACCTTCATCGGGGTGGCCGGGCGGCCCTCATAGGCCATGCCGCGCTGCATGCGGGCCAGATCGGCCTCGCTGAGCTGGCCTTCGACCTGGGCGACGTACTCCTGCTCGACGTGTCGGCCTTCGTCAACGAGCTTGCGCGCCACCGCGAACTCCTGCGAGTACACGACCAGACCGCTTGCCGCGCGCTCAAGCGGCGTCACCAGCTTGAGTCCATTGAACATGCGCTTCAAGTAACGCTGACCGGAACGGTCGCCGGGCATCAGGTTCTCGGGCAGGATCAGGTCGCGTGCCGAACCAGGCTGGTCGTCAGCGTACATGCCCGCTGGCTTGTGGATCAGGATGGTGACCGGACGGCCCTCTTCCAGCTTGGCGCCGGGCAGCAGGCTGACCGTCTGCGAGGCCGTGACCCGCAAACCGGGCTCTTCCTGCACCTTGCCGTTGACCGTGACCCAGCCGCCTTCGATGTAGCGCTCGGCATCTGCGCGTGAACACGGCAGCTCCGTGGCCAGCCGCTTGGCCAGCCGCTCGGAGTTCGCGGCAGCGGGGGCTTGGGCGGGACGCTGGCCACGCGATGGCCTCGCGCTGGCTTGAGGCGAACGATCTTTAGGCGCACGATCTTTAGGCGTGCGATCTTGGGGCGAACGACCTTGAGGTGCACGATCCGGTCGGCTGCCTTGCCGGCTATCCGCGCCGCCGGTGCCGGGCTTTGCGGCGCGGCGCTTCATCCCTGGCTCGACCGGCAGTTGCGCTCTGCCGGTCCCGCCGCTTGGGGCAGAACGAGCCGGCTTGGCCGGCGGGCTGGCGCGGCCGGTTGTGCCGGTTGTGGCAGGACGGGCCGATGCGTTGCTTGCGGAACGCGCTGGCCGCGTCGACGCCGCCGGACGGGCGGGCCGATCGGTGGCGCGTTTCACGCCGGATTTGGCCTCGCTGGGGCTTGTGGCGGAAGGCTCGCGGCGGGGTGTTCCCGCCGCGGGGGCGGAAGGCCCGGACCTGGGCGGACGAGCACTGCGGGTTCCCGTGGCGCGCTTGGCCGGACGGGACGACAGGCTGAGCGTGCCGGGTTTGGTGGGACGCAAGGTGCTGCTCATCGTCCCTCCTCCTGGCACAGCGGATTGAAGCGGTAAAGGAATGGGTCAGAAGCGCCTTTGGGCGCCGCGATCAGAAGCTTGGTCATCGGTATTGCCGGGTATTGCGAAAAGCGGGCCACATGGCCCGCACCTTGAGACGGATGTTACGCCCTTTTCTGCCCAAGGCCCTCGGGCGGCTCCGGCTCCAAGTCTGCCGTCTGCGCACCGGCCTGCATCGGCGGCGGCACCTCGTCGATCCAGGCCTTCAACAGCGTCGACGTCACCGCCAGGATGACCGGGCCAATGAACAACCCGACGATGCCGAAGGCGAACATGCCCCCCAGCACGCCGGACAGGATGAGCAGCATCGACAGATTCACGCCGCGCTTGATGAGCAGCGGCCGCAACAGGTTGTCCAAGGTGCCAACCACGATGGCCCAGACCAGCAGCACGGCGGCCGCCAGCTTCATGTCGTTCTGGAACAGCCAGGCAACGCCACCCAGCATGGGCAGGAACGGTCCCAGTTGGGCCAGGCACAGCATCACCATGAGGGCAGTCAGAATGCCGGCCGCCGGCACCCCGGCAATCCACAGGCCAATGCCGCCCAGCGCCGATTGCACCACCGCCGTGACCACGATGCCCAGCGCCACCGCGCGGATCGCGGACGCGGCAAGCTTGATTGCCGCCACGCCACGCGGGCCGGCCAGCCGGTTGGAAAACCGCAGCGCGAAGTCCGCTGCGGCGTCGCCCTTGCTGTACAGAATGCCGGCGATGATCACCGTGATCAGCATGTGCATCACGAACACGCCGACGATCGCCGCGTGGCCCAGCAACCAGTGCGCGGCGGTGGTCAGGTAGGGTTCGATGCGCGCCAGCAAGCCGCCGGCGCCGGCGTCGGAAAGCGCCTGCCACTCCAGGGCGATCCTCGGGCCCGCCAGCGGAATGCCGTGTACCCACGACGGAGGCGCCAGCAACGCATAATCGGGCAGGCGCTTGACCGCCGCCATGATAGTGCCGCCGTGCAGCGCCAGCGTCGAAATCGCCTGGTACAACGGCAGCACGATCACGAACAGCAGGATGAGAAGCATCGCCACCGTTGCCAGCCAGCGCCGGCCGCCGCAACGCCGCTGGATGGAGAGCAGCACCGGCCAAGTAGCGACCACGATGGTCGTGGCCCAGATGAGGCCCGGCAGGAAGGGCCTAAGGACGTACAGGCTGCCGATCATCAAAGCCAGCAGCATGACGATGACGAGCAGGATGCGGGCTATGTCGACGGACTGGCGTGGTATCACCCGAACCTCCTGGCGAGGCTGTCGCCCCGGTCGCGGTGGATGAGGACCGGCGGCGCCCGTCCGTGCCAGCCAACGCGCTGAATCGAATGTATTCGAAAACGCGCAGAATCTGAATGGAAACGTGGGTAGACGCTACGAGGCCCCTAGCATCGCGCGAAACCGGCTGCGGATTGCGCCGGAGTATGCCCAGCACCAGACCGCGAGGGCCAGCATCGCCACCGTGAAGTAGGCGCGAGCGCCCTCGGGCACGGGATTCAGTTGCGACAGCGTGGGGAATGGCTCGAAGCCGATGAAGTCGGTGGCGGCCAGGGTGCTGAAGATAAGCGCCAGCACGGGTCCGGTAAACCGGGGGCGCTCTCCCCGTGTGTCGGGAGCGGCAAGAAAGCACCAATGAATCCAGCGCGCGAACTGGATGGCCACGGCAACCAGGGGAATGAGTAGCGCAAGCTGTAGCACCAGCAGCGCCAGAATGACTTGAGTGGGAAGCATGCGCGGATTTTATCGGATCCGCCGTGGGCTTGAGACCGGATCCGTCTGGGGCTTGAGAACGGATCCGCGGGGAATGAATCCCCCTGCTCTAGGGCAGAACCATGGGGCGCGACTATGTCCCTAATTGAAATTCGCGCCAGTTGGAACCGGCGCTGGTCAGCCAATCCTGCACGTACTGCAGGCTTAGCGCGATGGATAGCGCCTCTCCCTGGAACAGCACGTCGGGCTGCGCGCGCAGCCAGTTGAAGTCTTCGATTCTGCGGATGTCCTGCGCCAGGACCTTCAGGCCTTGGCGGGACGCTTGCCCAAGCAGGCTGAAGAAGCGCTCTTGCAGGGGACGGCGGGTGCAGATGCCTTCGGGAATGCCGACGCGCAGCCCCGTGGCGCGAAGCGTGCCGAACGATGCTTGCGCCGACGGCAGCAAACGCACGCGCAGCGCGGGCCGCAATTCCTGGTAACCATGAAAAAGCGTGGCGCCGTGCGCCAGGCGGTCGCTAAGAGGAACGTTGTACGTGACTTTGCCGCAGGGGTAGATCGGCAGGCTGGGATGCGATTCTTGTGGGGTTTCGCGCAGTTGATCGCCCGCGACGGCGCCAATGCGCAGGTCTTCGCATAGCTGGCGGGGCAGCAGAATGTCAGAGTTGACGTTCAGCGGATGGTCGATCGACAGTGGCGCCATGCAGCCTGCAGCCCGGAAGACCCGACCTGCGCGGCGCAGGGCGTCGGCCGAGGCGGCGTTGGCAAGCAGCGCGGGACCGTGCCAGCTTTGGCCGCCGACCAGCGCCATTTCGCGAACGACGCCTTTGGCGTCCAGGACAGGTTGGATGCGTAACGGCTCGCTGACGAGGGTGGCGGATTCGGCCAGGTTGATAGCGTTCATAAGTCGATGAGTCTATGGATGGCAAATTCATAAACCAATCGAAAAAGTACGATTCAGGCGGCGAGTGCGCCCCAGGGTTGGCGTATTTTCAAAATATTCTTATATCCGCCGTCTAGCGCGATGCCTACGATGGCCGCATGCCAATCAAGGATCCAAAGACCCCCGCGCCAGACGTCCAGCCAGTCCCCCGAGCTCCCACGCTGCTCTTGCATCTCTTCGCCGCTGCGCTGTTGGCCTGCATCGCGGCGGCGGCCGTATTTCTGCTGTACTGGTCCTTTACCAGCACCGCTTCCACGTACCGCCGGCAAATGAACGCCGCCGCGTACAACGCGCAGATCTTCTTCGACCAGCGCGAGGCGCTGCTCCGGTCGCTGGCTTCCAGCCTGGTGCGCAACACCGATGCCGCGCCCGCCTCCGACACCCCAGCGCACTTCGGCAACACGGGTCAGATCAAGGTGTTTCCGCTACACGAAGCCCCAAACGTCTACGATTGGGCGCTGATCCTCACGCCCCGCGTCCTTGACGACATCGCCTTCGCACATACCCGTCTGCTGTTCACCTCCGGCCGCAACGGCCAGACCACGTACGTCGCGCCGCGCCCTGCCCGGCCCCCGGCGCACGGGCCTGCCCGCATCCCCCAGCTGGGTGCCGACGAACAAACCTGGATCGCTCGGGCGCTGGCGGCGGCCGATCCCGGCGCGGCGCACGACCGGCGCACCGCCATCACCTGGTTGAAGCCGTCGACGCACAACGCCAACCCGCTCTACCTGTACACCCCCATCGACCCCAACACGCCGCGCGCCGGATGGATCGGCCTGGAACTCGGCGACCTCGACGAGGCCATCGACCTGTCCTCGCTTCGCGGGGGCAACTACATCCTGCACGACCAGCACGACGCGCCTGTCCTGCACAGCCCCGCCGACCCGCAGGTGCTGGCCGGCCTTAGCCGTTACGGCGGCCGGGAAGACGCATTCGGCTGGTGGGGGCCGGGTCTTTTGCCCCGCTTCGTCGTCCTCAGCAAGTCCGTGGGTGAAGCGGGCTGGCGGCTTGTCTACTACACGCCCATCAGCCGCATCCTGGGCGACATGGCGTTCGCCATCCAGGCAATACTTGGCGGCGCCTGTCTGCTCTTTGCGGCCGTCATTTTCGGTATCCGCCACATCCGCAAGAAACTCGTCGCCCCGGCCCTGCGGCAATACGAAGCCCTTGCCGATAGCGTCTCCCTGAATCGCAAGCTGGTCGAAGTCGCGCCCGTGGGACTGTGCCTGTTGCGCCGCGCCGATGGCAGACCGCTGCTGGCGAACGAACTTGCCAAGGACTGGCTGCTGGGCGATGCCGGGCTGCTGTCCCGCCTGCTCTCAGAAAACGACTTCAGCGCCGACCGCGAATACGTCCTGAACGACGGGCGTTGCCTGTACCTGACATTCGCGCCAATCACTTATCACGCCGAGGACGTCATCCTCTGCGGCATCAACGATGTCACCGCATTCAAGCGGGTCGAGCAGTCCATCACCCAGGCCAAGCTGCACGCAGACGCCGCCAATCACGCCAAGACGGTGTTCCTGACCACCATGAGCCACGAGATCCGAACACCCCTGTTCGGCATTCTCGGCACGCTCGAACTGCTGGGCCTGACCACTATGGACAGACAGCAGCAGCAATACCTGGAAACCATGCAGCAGTCCTCGGCAAGCCTGCTGAGCTCCATCAACGATACGCTCGACCTGTCGCGCATCGAGGCCGGCTACCTGACGCTCGAAACCGCGGAATTCTCGCCCGTTCAGATGCTGGACAGCGTCATCGGCACCTACGGGGCGCGCGCCGAAGCCAAGGGTCTGCACCTGTATGCCCTGGCCGACGTGACATCCCCGCCGCTGGTCCTGGGCGACGCGATGCGCGTACGGCAAATCCTGAACAACCTCGTCAACAACGCCATCAAGTACACCAGTTCGGGGCAGGTGGTATTGCGCCTTCAGACGCTCAGCCAGGACGCGCAGTGTGCGACCCTGAAGTTCCAGGTGGCCGATACCGGCATGGGCATCTCTGCAAAGCACCACGCGCGGCTCTTCGAACCCTACTTCCGCGCCGAAGGCGAGCCCAACCAGAACGTGCCCGGCACCGGCCTTGGGCTAGCCATATGCCGGCGGCTGTCAGAGATGATGAACGGCACGCTCAGCGCGGTCAGCGAGCCCGGCCTGGGCACCAGCATGTCGCTCGTCCTGACCCTGCCGCGCGTCGGCGGCGCGCAACCGGAAATGGGCGTCCGGCTGGATCCCCGGCCCGTATTCGTAAGGGGCGCCAACAACGAGGTGGTCACCAATCTGTGCCAGTGGCTGCGGCATTGCGGCGCCCTGGCCATGCCGTTCAAGGACGCGCTGCATGGCCAGCGCGAAGGCAGCGTGCTGGTGGAAACATGGTCCCGGGACTTCATTCCAGCAGCCTGGCGCGGAGCCCGGGTCATTGCGCATCCGCCGGGCATCAAGCCGCAGCCGGCGACCAACAGCTGGACCGCCGACAGTCATAGTCTGGCCAGCATCGTCGGCGCCGTCCGCCTTGCACAGGACAGCGCCGTCACGAAGGCGCCCCCTGCCCCCCCGGCATCTTGCGATTCGCTCGACATGCTCCTGCTGGTCGTCGAGGACAACCCGGTCAGCCGGCAGATCCTTCGAGAACAGCTGGAACATCTGGGCTGCACCGTCGTCCTGGCGGCAGACGGCAACGACGCATTGGCGCTGCCCGAACTTCCTGATTTCGACGCCATCCTGACGGACCTGCAGATGCCCGAACTGGACGGCTACGCGCTCACCCGCACGCTGCGCAGCCAGGGCTACACCCGGCCGATCGTGGGCATCACCGCCAGCGCATTCACGGAAGACCTGCGGCGCAGCGCTGAAGCCGGCATGACGACCGTGCTGCTCAAGCCGCTGCCCATTTCGGCGCTGTGCAAGGCGTTGATGACCCTGAAGGAAGCCGCATGACCAAAACGCTGTCCGAGTACAGGGTCCTGATCGTGGACGACCATCCGCTGCAATGCGTCCATCTGGCAGATCAGCTGGCAGCGGCCGGATTCGGGCAGGCGGACGTGGCATCGTGTGCCGAGACCGCCCTGGCCAAGACCGAGCTGCAGGCATATCACCTGGTCCTGATCGACCTGAACATGGCCGGCATGGATGGCGTGCAATTCATAGACCGGCTCGCCAGGCAGCACCGCGCGCCCGCGCTGGCAATCGTATCGGCCTGCCTGCGGCGCCTCATCGAAAGTGTCGCCTTGATGGCACGGGAAAAGGGTCTGGACGTGCTGGGCACCTTTTGCAAGCCTTTCACCGTGCACGACGCCAGCCAATTGGCCAGCCAACTGTGCCGGGACCGCCAGCAGTCAATGCCGGGCCGCCCCGGGACCGGGCCCGCCTCGGACCGCACTGCCCTGGAACACGCGCTGCACCACGGACAGTTGCAGGCCTGGTTTCAGCCCAAGCAGTCGCTGGCCACCGGGCGCTTCGTGGGGGCCGAGGCGCTGGCGCGATGGCTGCACCCCGAACTGGGATGCCTGTCGCCCGGCGCCTTTCTTCCCGCCATCCGCCGCCTGGGGCTGGACAAGGCGCTGCTGCGGCAAATCCTGCAAGACGCGCTGCACGGGCACTTGCAGTGGGGGCAGCAAGGCTTTCGCGTCCCGGTCTCGGTCAACCTGCCCACGCAGTTCCTGGACGACCCGGATCTACCCGACGAACTCGAAGACATGGTGTTGACCCGCGGGGTGGCGCCGTCGGAAGTCACATTCGAATTGCTCGAGGACGAGACAACGACGGCACAAGGCCAATACTATATGGGCGCCAGCCGGTTACGCCTGAAAGGTTTCGGGTTGGCACAAGACGACTTTGGCCGAGGTTACAGCTCCATGTACAGCCTGATTTCGACCCCGTTCACTGAACTGAAGATCGATCGCGCCTTTGTCAGCGGCGCCGCCAGCGACGAAAGCCAGGCGGCGGCTCTCAGGTCGTCCGTGCAGTTGGGCCGGCAATTGGGGCTTCAGGTCACGGCCGAGGGCGTCGAAACGGCCTCCGACCTCGAGTTCCTGCGCCAGATCGGTTGCCACTGCGCCCAAGGATTCCTCATTTCGGCCGCGGTGGACACTGACGGCTTCAGCCAGCTTCTCGCCCGAGAGCGGCGCGCCATGACTCCGCCCGCGCGGTAAGGCCGACCATGCGTAAGCCGGACACTCCGTTTGCCCGAATCACTCGCACCTCGCGCTGGTTGAACTTCGCGCTCTTCGGCATCCTTCCCTTTGCGCTGATCCTGATCGGCGCGCTCTATTGGGGTTTGAATCGCATCGTCGACCAGGAGCGTGACCGCCTGAAGCTCGATTTCTCCATACTGGTCGGGTACATCCAGGCGCAGGAGCAATTCCTGGGCAGGCTGCGCGCGCATAACGCATCCCTTCCCGAAGAAAGCCTATCGACCACCATCAATCTGCACGCGACCGAGGTGCCGGAACGCTTCGGCATGCAGATCTTCGAAGGCCAGCACACCTATGCGGAAATGGCGTTTTCGCTAGCGTGCGAGCAGGCCACGGACTGTCCCACGGCAGGCCGCCGGCTCGCCAACCTCGGCGAATTCCTGGCCGACTTCTACTCCAGCTTCTGGGCCGCATCCTACTACCCGGCTTCCACGGTATTTCTGGTCAACCAGGCGGACAGCATCAGCATGAGCGTGCCTGCCGTGGACGCCGTGTCGGGGTATGACCGGCTGAGCGCCGCCGCATTCCTGGCGGTGACGGACGCCGTCAGGACCGAACTGCGCCGCCTGCAGACAGTGCGACAACGCCTTATCGACCAGGACCTTCCCAGCCACCGCGAACTGCCAGGAACCGGCCGCGTGCATTGGTTCCGCTCGGAAGCGCTGTCCGGCAGCATGCTGGGCATCATTTATGCCGACATGCCGCAGTCGGTCTGGTCCACGGCACAAGGCAGGACGTCGGCTGTGTACGCCACCACGCAATTCAACCACGAGCGGATCAACATCTTCGAAAAGACGCTGCGCAAGCCGCTGCATGGCGGATTCTGGCTGACCCACCGCGATGAAGGCCTGTTGCTGGGCGAGGCGCCGGGCCCGGCAGCGTCCCGGGATGGGCTCGAATACACAGCAGACGGCATCGTGCTGCGTGTCACGGATCCCTCCGGCGTGTGGACGGGCACGTATCGCATCAGCTATGGCGCGTTTTTCCAGGACAACCTGTGGCTGCCGGCCATCGCGGGCCTGCTGCTCCTGCTCAGTCTTGGCGCCGGCATCGTGTCCTCGCGATGGTACAGTCGTCATGTCATTGCGCCGGCGTCCAATGCGCAGCGCGACATCGTCGAAAAGGAAGAATTCAGCCGTACATTGATTGAAACCGCACCCGTGGCGCTGTGCGTGCTGGCGCGGCCGATGGGACAGGTGGTGTTCGGCAATAGTCTCGCGCTTCAATGGCTGGGCGCCGAGCCCGGCCGCGAACTGGACAATTCACCCAAGACCAACCTCTTTCTGCGGCAAGTCCTGGGCGCGACGGGACCGGGCACCATCGCCAGTTTCGAGGCCACGGACGGACGTCCGTTGTACGTCGCCTACGCACCCACGCGCTACAACAACCAGGACGTCGTGCTGTGCGCCTTTTCCGACATCAGCGCCCGGGCCGTCATCGAGCAGGCCCTGACGGACGCCAAGCGCGAGGCGGACAAGGCCAACGAAGCCAAATCGACTTTCCTGGCCACAATGAGCCACGAGATCCGGACCCCGCTGTATGGCGTGCTGGGTACGCTGCAGCTCATGAGCCTTACCGCGCTGGACGAGGAACAGCGGCAGCACCTGGAGCGCATGCAAAGCTCGTCCGCGATCCTCTTGCAGCTCATCAGCGATGTCCTGGACATCACCAAGATCGAAGCCGGGCAGCTAGCGCTGGAGTATTCGGACTTCAATCCGCGCGAACTGGTCGAGGAATGCACCAACGCCTACGCGGCGATGGCCGAACAGAAGGGGCTGCTGCTGTTTTGCAGTGTGGACGTTGACGTGCCTGACTGGATGACCGGCGACCCCGTGCGCATCCGCCAGATCCTCAGCAACCTGCTCAGCAACGCCATCAAGTTCAGCGACTCCGGGCACGTGATCGTCCGCCTGACGGTGGGTCACGTGCTGGACGGCAAGACGCATCTGCGGCTGCAAGTGGTCGACACGGGCATCGGAATCCCCAAGGAGGGCCAGGCGCAGTTGTTCGTTCCCTTCTATCAGATCGACAGCGGCTCGCACACGGTGCGCGGCGCCGGCATCGGCCTGTCGATATGCGCGCGGCTGGCCGGTCTGATGGGCACCAGCATCCGCGTCACCAGCGAACTTGGCCTGGGCAGTAGCTTTTCGCTGGATTTGCCTTTGTCAGTGGCCGCCGGCCAGGCTGCCAGCCCGCCCGACCTGAGCGGCATGAACGTGTACGTTCGCAGCCCGCACCACGAACTGTCCGACAACGTCCGCCAATGGCTCAAGCGCTGGGGCGCCGCCGCGGCCCCCGCGAGCGCTCCCTTGCCCGCCGGCACGCCGGACGACATCCTGGTCGACGTGCTTTACACCGGAGGCGCCAACCTGGCGGACTGGCCCGGCCACCATGTGCTGGCCAGCGCAAGCGGCAAGCCGCCCACCGCGCGGACCGTCAAGGTGATCGCCAGCGTCGAGCACATCGCCGCCGGCATGTTGGCGGCGGTTCGCGGTGAAGTCGCCTTGCCCGGGGACGCCGACAGCGGCGCGTATACCCCGCTGGGATTGTCCATTCTCGTCGCCGAAGACAACCCGATCAACCAGGCCACCCTGCAACATCAGCTGGAGCAACTGGGCTGCGAGGTCACGCTGGCGTCCGACGGCGCCGAGGCGCTGATGCTGTGGGGGCTTGCCCGCTTCGACGTCGTGCTGACCGACGTGAACATGCCGCGCATGAATGGCTATGAGCTCGTCCAGGCGTTGCGGGCCCAGGGCGCCACCGTTCCCGTCATCGGCGTGACCGCCAATGCCATGCGCGAAGAAGAGGAACGGTGCCTCGCGGCCGGCATGACGTCGTGGCTCGTCAAGCCCATCAGCCTTTCCACGCTGCGGCGGCATCTGCAGGGAAGCGGCGCGCAGCCGGCCGACGCGACCGAAGCCGCAGCGCAGCCGCGCGCCACGCGCCAACCGGAACCCGAGCCTGCCGTGCCGGAAAAGTACCGCGCGTTGTTCATCAGCACGATGGAGGCGGACGTCACGCAGATGGTGCGGGCCCTTGAAATCAACGACCAGCGTCTGCTGGGCCGCACCTTGCACCGCATGCGAGGCGCGTTGAGCGTCATGCAGATGACGGCGATCACGGAACGGCTGGAGGCGCTGGAAGACTTGCTGCGCGGCACGGGTCTGGATGCCGTGGCACAGGCCGAGGGTCACGCGGTGGTGCAACTGCTGCGCAACACCTTGGCGGAAATCTAGCCTTCATTCCGTCCGCTTATTGGCCTTGGGCCGGCTTGCTTTCGAAGCTTATCGATGTATCGGTTGACGATCCGAAGGTAGATTCAGCGGCTTTATCTCTTTCCCCGCCCGACTGCCTCACGCCCATTCAGCCTGCAGCCCAACCGCTTCTGCTCGCCTTTTCAGTGGAGTTTGAACATAAAATGGTCACCGACGGAAGTATCGAAAATCCTGGCGCCCTTAGCCTGGTGGGGCCAGCCAAGGAACGGCTTCCCCCTGCGGCATCGCAAGCCGGACACGAGGAATCACCAGGTGCATTCGAACATCAACGCGATGGCGGGTCCATGATGAAGCTTTCGTCTGACCAGGATGTGCGAATCATCGTCGCCGACGATCATCCCATCATTTCTCTTGCGCTTGCGGATTCCCTGAATGAGGTGCCCGGTTTCACGGTCGTCGCCACCGCGCGCTCGGGACTCGAACTGGTCACTGCGGTGCAGGACCATCCCTGCCATCTCATCGTCACCGACTTTTCAATGGCCGCCCGGTCTGGTGATGAAGACGGCTTGCGGCTCATCGAACGTCTGCAACGCCTGTTTCCGGAAATTCCCATCGTCGTCTTCACGATGCTGTCCAACAGTGGCATCCTGAACCAGCTTCGCCAGGTGGGCGTAACGGGCATCGTCAGCAAGGAAGAGCCCATCGACGAGCTGGTGTCGATATGCATCCGCGCGCTGACTGAAAGCGGCCCCATCCTGTCCAACAGCATCGGCCAGCGGCTCAGCCAGAATGACGTGACGATGGGACGCGCCGGCAGAACAAAAGGGCTGTCGCCCAAAGAACTTGAAGTGGTCCGAATGTTTGCGCAAGGCCTGTCCGTGACAGAGATCGCAAAGCGCCTTCACCGGTCGGTAGCCACCATCGGCACGCAAAAGCAATCGGCCATGCGCAAGCTGAACATCGAAACCAACGCCGAACTGCTCAGGTACGCGGACGAACAAGGGTTCTCTTGATGTGGTCGCCCCAAGCGGTGCGCCATGAATTACTTGGGTTGAGCCGGCTCAGGTGTGTGCGCCGGCTGCGTGGGGTGTGACGACGCTTGCATCGCCAGCAAACGTGTCGTCAGTTCGCCGAACTGGACGTCCCGGGATTTCAGCTGCGCCATCAGACTATCCACCTGCGCGGATGCGCCCGCCAGGCGTTGCGCCAAATCCGATTCCCGCGCCTGGCTGGCTTGAAGCGCTTGGGCCGCCGCCACAGTCTCGGCATGCCGTTCGCGCTGATCGGCCAGCGCCTGTGCCTGAAGGGCGGCAGCTCGCTGCTCGGCCGCACGTTGTCGCTCCTGAACGGCGGCAAGCGCGTCGCGTAGCTGGTCTGCCTGCTGTTGGGCGGCAACCAGCGACGCGTCCAGCCGGGTCTGCAAGCGCTTAACCGCACCCCGCTCCGCATCCAGCTCGTTCAGCCAGCGGCGCTCGTGGGCAGCGTGGCGCGCATCCAGGGCGGCAATCGCCTGCGCGTGCCGGTCGCGGTCCTGCTCGGCGTCGGCCAGCAAGGCCTTATTGGCGGCGCGGACGTCCTCCAGACGGGTTTGCGTTGCGGCCAGCGCCGCGTCCCGTTGGCGCAATTGCGCTTCGGCGGCTTGCAGACGGTTTTCGGTGGTGGCCAATTGCGCCCTGGCGACCTCCAGCGCTTCCTGCAGATGCTTTTCGCGCTCGATCAGCTGCGCCTCGCGCAGTTCAAGCTGTTCGGCTTGCGCGGCAAACCGCTCCCCTTCCCTGGCCAATTCCTCCCATCGTTCCTCATACGCCCGAGCCTGTTCAGCCCTGGCCGCCGCCAGCGCGGCTTCCCAGAAATGCGTGGCCGCCTGGGCGATGGGGTCCGGTACCGCGGTGGGTGCGGCAAACGCACGCGGATCCTGGATGCGAGCGCCCAGCGCGCGGAACCAGGTTTCCAGATGCGGACTGACGGTATTGGGTGAGCCCCGGCCGATTTTCTGACGAACTCGCTCGATGGTGGGCCGGGCGCCCTCCAGCAACAGCGCATCCGCAGCGCTCCAGACGTCCGATTCCGTAATGCCAGTGGCCATGATGATTTGCGTCGCTGAGGTGGGTTTGATTAGTCACGATAATGGAACCTTATCGTGACTTAATTTACGTACACGTTATATATCATACAGCATACGTATTATTTAATACGTAGCGCGCGTTTTGCGACCCCCACCCTTCCCTCAACGTCCCAGATTCGTCCGGGCAAGTTCAACGACTTCATCGCCGCGGCCGTTCATGATGGCTTTGAGCATGTACAGGCCAAATCCCTTGGCTTGCTCGAGCTTGATCTTGGGTGGCACGATCAGCTCTTGCGCCGAGACCACGACGTCGACCAGCGCGGGACCGGGGTGCGCCAGCGCTTCCGTCAGCGCGGCGTCCAGCATTTCCGACGATTCCACCCGGATGCCCCGGACGCCGACGGCTTCGGCCATCGCCGCGAAATTGGGGTTCTTGAGGTCTGTGCCGGTATCCAGGAAGCCCTCCGCTTTCATTTCCATGGAGACGAAGCCGAGCGCGCCGTTGTTGAAGACGACGATCTTCACAGGCAGCTGCAACTGGGACAGGGACAGGAAATCTCCCATCATCATGGTGAATCCGCCGTCGCCCGATAGCGAAATGACCTGCCTGCCTGGCGCGGCCGCCTGGGCGCCGATGGCCTGAAGCATGGCGTTGGCCATCGAGCCGTGGTTGAACGACCCCAGCAACCGGCGCTTGCCATTCATGGAGAGATATCGCGCGGCCCACACGGTGGGCGTGCCGACATCCACCGCGAAGATCGCATCCTCGCTTGCGAGCGCGTTGACCCGGTGCGCCAGGTATTGCGGATGGAGTGGCCTGCCCGCCGGCGCGGGCACGGCGAGGCTGTCGAGGTCTTTGCGTGCATGCCGGTAATGATCGAGGGCAGCGTCAAGGAATGTCTGGTCCTGACGCTCGTCAAGCTGGTCAAGCAGCGCGGCGATGGTTTCGCCGACGTCGGCGGCAATGCCCAACGACAACGGCGCGCGCCGGCCGAGGGCGGCGGGGTCGCGATCGATCTGGACGATCTTTGCGTGTTTGGGATAGAAAGGCCGGTACGGAAAGTCCGTGCCCAGCATCAGCAGAAGCTCGGCGTTTTCCATGGCTTGGTATCCGGACGAAAAGCCGATGAATCCGGTCATGCCGACATCGAACGGGTTGTCCCACTCGACGTGCTCCTTGCCGCGCAACGCATGAATGATGGGCGCTTTGAGGCGCTGCGCCAGCGCGATCACGGCGTCGTGGCTGCCGGCGCAGCCGCTGCCCGCCAGAATCGACACCTTTCGCGCCCCGTTCAGCAGACCGGCCAGTTGCTGCACGGCCGCCGCGTCTGGACGCAAGTGCGCGCGCGCGGGCGGCGCGGGCCAGAACGCGGGCGCATCGGCGGGCGCCGCAGCAAGCGCCACATCACCCGGGATCACAAGGACCGCCACGCCCTGCCTGCCGACCGCCGTGTTGATGGCACGTGCCAGCACCCCTGGCAATTGCGCAGGGTTTGACACCAGCTCGACGAATTCAGCACATTCCTTGAAGAGCTCCTGAGGATGCGTCTCCTGGAAATACCCCAACCCGATTTCAGAGGACGGAATGTGGGCTGCAATGGCCAGGACCGGAAGGCGGCTGCGTTGGCAGTCAAACAATCCGTTGATCAGATGCAGATTGCCCGGACCGCAACTGCCTGCGCATACGGCCAGCGATCCGGTGACGGCTGCTTCCGCGCCTGCGGCGAATGCGGCGGTCTCTTCGTGCCGGGTGTGCATCCATTCGATTCCGCCAAGCCGCCGAAGGCTATCGTTCAGTCCATTGAGACTGTCGCCGGTCACGCCCCAAATGCGACGTACCCCGACGTCGGCAAGCACTTTGACAAGAAAATCTGCGACGGTTGCGGCCATGGAAGGCTCCTTGGAGAACCGCCGCCGGGAACGCTACCGCTACTGACTGCCCTCAGCGCCGGAAGTTGACTTGCGTGCGGGAGATCGTAGCACCGCGCGCCACGCCTGGCCGATGGCGGCCGCAGGCCCATCCACCGGCTAACATGACGGGATTGTTCAACTGATCCATCACCCAGGAGACGGCATCTGCCGTGCGCGCGGAAACATGAATGACTTGCCAGGCGCGGCGCCGGCGTTGACACGCGCCCTGGCGCGGTTGGATCCGGACAGCCTTGACCGCCACGCGGACGCCGCGGTGCGCGACCTGTTGCGCGAAGGCAGTTCCCCCAACACGGCTGCCAGCTATCGCACGGCGATCCGTTACTGGTCGGCCTGGTTCGGGCTGCGTTATGGCCGGTCGTTCGCCTTGCCTGTATCAGAGGCCGCGGTCATTCAATTTGTCGTGGACCACGCGCAGCGGTCTTCCGGGGACGGTCTTGAATGGGAATTGCCCCTGGAGCTGGACCGGGAACTGGTGCGCCTGAAGGCGAAGGGACGGTTGGGCGCGCCCAGCCTGAACACGCTGCTGCAACGCCTGTCGGTGTTGTCCAAGGCGCATGAATTGCTGGGCCACCCGAACCCCTGCCGCGCCGCCGCCGTGCGCGAGCTGGTGTCCAAGACGCGCCGCGCGTATGCCCGCCGCGGCGTCGCGCCCGCGCGCAAGGAAGCCCTGACGCGCGAGCCGCTTCAAGCCATGCTGGACACCTGCGACGACTCGTTGCGCGGCAAACGCGACCGCGCCCTGCTCCTTTTTGCCTGGGCAAGCGGCGGCCGGCGCCGGTCCGAAGTGGTGCAGGCCACTGTAGAGAACACGCGCCGCGCGGGCGATGGCTATCTGTATACGATGGCGCATTCCAAGACGAACCAGACGGGCGTCCTTCGGGCGCAGGACCAGAAACCGATATTGGGCAAGGCCGCGCAGGCGCTGGCGGACTGGCTGGCCGCAAGCGGCATCCGCCAAGGGCCGATCTTCCGGCGCGTGCGGCGCGGCGATGTGGTGGGCGAGCCGCTGGCCGCCGCGGCGGTGCGCGACATCGTTCTGGAACGCAGCCGGCTGGCCGGGCTGGACGGCGCCTATTCGGCACACAGCCTGCGGTCCGGGTTTGTAACGGAGGCCGGGCGGCGCAACGTGCCGTTGGGCGACACGATGGCGATGACCGGCCACGCCAGCGTGGCGACGGTGATGGGATATTTCCGGGCCGGCGCTGCGGCCCAATCTCCGGCCGCCCGCCTGCTGGACGACCCGCAGGGGCCAGACCTTCAGGATCCCCCCGGCCTGCCGTAATGGTGGGAGTGACCGTACAATCACCGCGCCCCGGCATTTACGCCGATCGATGCCCATCGGATCGGATGCAACCGCCCAAGGCGCCGGCTTGTCCCCTGCCCGTCCCCGACCCCCATGCAAATCAATCTTCGCGGGCTTGTGCTTGCGCTTACCGTCTTCAGCGCCATCGCGGCCACGGCCAATGCCCTGTATGCAAGCTATCTGGTGCAGCGTGAGCAGTTGATCGAGAACACCCTCGAATCGAACCGCGTCTACGCCACGAAGCTGGCGGAAAGCGCGGCAAGCTTCCTGCGGTCCGCACAGCAGCAATTGGGATACAGCGCCCGGCACATGCCCGAGCTGATGGGATCGCCGGATCGCCTTGCCGCCGAAGTGATGCGCGTGCAGCAACAGACCGATAGCTTCAATTCGGTGGGTGTCGTGGGGGTGGACGGTACTGTACTGGCGACCACGCAGACCTTCCGGAGCTTTCTGGGCGTGCAGATCGACAGTCCGGGCAGCCGCGCCGCCCTGCGGGCCCGCCAGCCCATGATCAGCAAACCCTACGTGTCGGTTGCGGGCAATCTGCTCGTCAATGTGTCGCATCCCATCTTCTCGAACGACGGCCAGTACCTGGGGTACGTGGGGGGCACGATTTACCTGCGCAATGAAAGCGCCTTGCATGAGCTGCTGGGCAATCACCATTACCACGATGGATCGTACCTGTACGTGGTCGATGGCGATGGCCAGCTTATCTATCACACCGATGCCTCTCGCGTGGGCGAGGCGGTGCTGTCCAATCCGGTCGTGGCATCGGTGGTCAAAGGCAACGCCGGGGCAATGCGCGTCATCAACACCAAGGGCGTGGACATGCTGGCCGGGTATGCGCCGGTGCCCATCAGCGGCTGGGGCGTGGTGGCGCAGCGTCCCGCGCAGGTCACATTGGAGCCGATCCACGACCTTATCTGGGCGCTGTTGGGCTATGCCGCGCCGCTAGCGGTCGCGTTTCTGCTGGCCATCTGGTGGTGCGCCCGCATGATTTCGCTACCGCTGTCGCAACTGGCGACGAACGTCGAGCATCAGGACGTCAGCGAGGCGATGCAGCGAGTGCATTCCGTCAAGGCGTGGTACTTCGAGGCCGAGCGCCTCAAGCGCGCCGTGATCGCCAGCTTCACCAGTCTGCAGGACAAGATTGGCAAGCTGAACCTGGCCAGCATCACCGATCCGTTGACCGGCCTGCGCAACCGCCGCGGCACCCAGGATGCGGTGGACCAGATGCAGGCCGGCGGCACGCCGTTTTCGGTGGTGGCGCTGGATATCGACCATTTCAAGCGGATCAACGATACCTATGGCCACAACGTGGGCGACGAGGTGATTCGCGACATGGCACAGATCATGCGCGAATGCTCGCGTCCGTCCGACGTGCTGTGCCGCAACGGCGGCGAGGAGTTCCTGATCCTGTTGCCCGGGGTGGCCGCGCGGGAAGCTGTCCATGTCGCCGAACGGCTGCGCACGCATATCGCCGAGCGCCCCTTGCACGGCGACAATCGCGTCACCGTGTCGGCCGGCGTGGCGCAATGGCCATCGAGCGGGCCGGATGTGGACGAAGCGTTCCGTGCCGCCGATGCCGCGCTGTATGTAGCCAAACAGCAGGGCCGCAACCGGGTGGTGATGCACGAGGCTTGATGCCCAGGAATGCGAGGCGGCAGGTCGCTGGCACGCGTGCCCTGTCTGCTCGCAGCACGGCGCGTCGAAAGTCGATGACGCAAGTTTTCGCAGATAAACGCAATTAACTGCGTTGGAAAGAAATAATCTTGCCGCCATAAACTGAAATAAGCCATCTTCTGCCAAAAGCCAGGTCTTCAAAGGGGCAATTACAGTATCCTGCGCAACTTCCACTTTGCCTGGACCTGCACGCCGAGATGTTGCGCCCTGCCGTCGCGCCAAAATCCCTGGAATGTCATTTCATCGCGCTGGCCGTCGGCTTGCTGTTGCTGGTATCGGTGCTTGCCGGCATCCTGCTCTATCAGAATTGGCGATCCTACGGAGCGGCGTCGGACGCGCGGCAGGCATTCTCGTCGGTGCGCGCGACGATCCGCGTCATGGAGCATGCCTCCGCGGAGCGCGGCCCCATGAACGCAGCGCTGGGGTCCGCCCTGCCCGTGCCGCAGCACGTCATGGATTCCCTGTCAGCGGCCCGCGCCCGCACGGACGCCCTGATTGACGCGCTGCTGGCGCTGCATGCCGGCGCCGACGGCGCCGCAAAGCGCGGCGAGATTCAGCAGATTCGTCAGGCGCTGGCCAGCGCGCGGCAGGACATCGACCAGCTCATCGCCACGCCACGCGATCAGTTGTCGGGACAAATGTTGTGGGACGCGGTCAGCGGCATGGTTCGCATCATTCCGCAGTGGCAGGCCAGCCTGGCGGCCAACGCGGGATGGGTCATGCGCAGTGAAGCCAATGCGCCCAGTTTGCTGACGCTGGCACTGCTGGCCAGCGAGCTGCGCGAACAGGCAGGACTGCTGGGATCCACCTATACGCCCGCGCTGAGCCGCCACCGGAAGCTGACGGCCGAGGAACAGTTCCGCATTGAACGCGTCCTGGGCCGGATCGACGAGTTGCGCGCGCTCATTGAAGCCCGCATGGCGACGCAGCCCGATGTGCGCGCCTCCGAGGTCTATGCCCGCATGCAGCAGCGCTACTTCGGCGACGGTCTGGCCTATCTGGCGCGCGTGCGCGGGCAGGCATCGCGGCAGTCCGACGAGCCCGCCGTGTCGACCGCCGCGCTGGCAGCGGCCTATGTGCCGCTGATGGGCGCCATCACGGAATTTCGCGACGTGCTGCTGGACGAGATGGGACGGCATATCGAGGCGCATCGCATGGCCGCTGCGCGGCTGCTTGCCGTGACCCTGGCGGCCACCGCGCTGCTGGTGGCCGCCCTTGCCGTGGCGCTGGTGCAATTTCGCAAGCGCGTGATCCAGCCTTTTGCGCAGGCCACGCGCATCATCGGATCCATTGCCAGCGGCTCGGCGCCCGCCAACGTTGCGCACGGCAATCATCATGGCGAAGTGCAGGACATGTTCAATGCGCTGCGCGTGCTCAAGGAGAAGTCCGCCGCGCAGAAGCAGCTTGAAGCCGAGCGCGACCGGTTGATTGCGGATCTGGCGCACTCCGCCGAGACGGACTATCTGACCGGGCTGCTGAATCGGCGGGCCTTTGAGAAGCGCTTTGAGGCGGCGCGCGCGCATTGGGACGAGAGCCAGCCGATGCTGGCTTTCATCCTGTTCGATATCGACCACTTCAAGACCATCAACGACACGCACGGGCATGCGAGCGGCGACCTGGCGCTCAAGGCCGTGGCGCAACTTTGCCACGCGACGTGGCGTCAGTCGGATGTCGTTGCGCGGGTGGGCGGAGAGGAATTCGCGGTGCTCTGCCGCACGCGCAGCGCGCAGCAGGCGATGGAGATGGCGCAGCGGATGCGAGACCGCATCCGGACCTGCTCAGTCACGTCGGCAACCGGCGTCCCGTTCGGGCTGACGGCCAGTTTCGGCGTGGCGTGTATTTCGTGGAGCCATGCAGAAAGCGTCAGCGGCCTTTTTAGGGCCGCTGACGAACTGCTTTATCTGGCGAAATTGAACGGGCGCGATCAAGTCCAGCAACGCACCCTGGGGTGAAAGGGGGGTCCGGGCTTACAGGCTTAGTTCTTCACGCGCGAGACGTCGGCCTTTTTGGGCGTGTCGGCGTGGGACGGCGTGTCGTGCCGGTCGGACTGCTTGTTGGCCTCGGGGGCCTTCCAATTCAACGGGGGGATCTCGAAGCTTCCCTTCTTGGCAGTCAATTGATGAGACATAAGCATGCTCCTGGACAGGCGCATGGCTTCCCCCGCCGAGCATTGCGCACAGATTCAGGCGGGCCATGAATGCCGCGGGTGCGGGGGAGCATTCAGGAGCAGGCGTCGCCGGGATTCGAAACTACTGGCTTGTTCTTATAATTTTGCCGATAGATGAAAGATTTTAGCAGACTTTTGGCAGAAATAGCAAGCTAAATTGCGGGGCGTCGCCCTGGGAGCGCGTTTGGCTTCGGGAAGCGAGACCGAAAAATCGCGTTGACGATGGAGAATGATCGTTCTACTATCTGCCCATTGCAGATAGAACGATCATTCTCCATGACTGAAGCTCATACCGAATCCCATACCGAACCCCGCGCCGACGTGCAGGAAAAATTGTTGCGCGCCACCGAATCCCTGATCTATGCCGGGGGGATCAACGCCACCGGCATGGATCTCATCGTCAAGACCTCCGGCGTGGCACGCAAGAGCATCTACAAGCACTACGGCACCAAGGAAGTCCTGGTGGCCGCGGCGCTGTCGGCCCGCGATGAGCGCTGGATGCAGTGGTTCATCGAGGCGACGACGCGCGCGCCTTCGCCGCGCGATAGCGTGCTGTCGATTTTCGATGCATTGCGCGAGTGGTTCGCCTCGGAAGGCTTTCGCGGCTGCGCGTTCATCAATGCCGCCGGCGAAATCGGCGACCCCGACAGCCCCATCCGCGCGGTGGCGCGGCGCCACAAGGAGCGCCTGCTTGCGCACGTGCAATCGCTGGTGCAAGCGGCTGGCGTGGCCCAGCCCGAGGAGTGCGCGCGCCAGTTGCTGGTGCTGATCGACGGCGCGATTGCCGTGGCCATGGTCACGGGCGACGCATCGATCACGGACAGCGCCGAGCGCGCGGCCGCAGCGCTTCTTCAGGCCAACGCCTGACCCCATTCACGTTTCCTTCCTGATTCCCTCCCCCCCCCGACCATGAGGCTCACGCCATGACATCGTCCCCTGAAGTCCGCCCGCCCCTTCCTCCCTTTACGCTCGAAAGCGCCATCCTGAAAGTCCGCCTGGCCGAAGACGGCTGGAACACCCGCGACGCGGACAAAGTTGCCCAGGCCTACAGCCTGGACACCCGCTGGCGTAACCGCGCCGAGTTCGTGCATGGCCGCGACGAAGCGCGCGAATTTCTTTCGCGCAAATGGGCGCGCGAACTTGAGTACCGCTTGATCAAGGAACTGTGGGCCTACACCGGCAATCGCATCGCGGTGCGCTATGCATACGAGTGGCGCGACGACTCGCGAAACTGGTTCCGCTCGTACGGCAACGAGAACTGGGAATTCGGCGAGGACGGCTTGATGATCCACCGCCATTCCAGCATCAACGACCTTCCCATCAAGGAAGCCGACCGCAAATTTCACTGGCCGCTCGGACGCCGTCCGGACGATCATCCGAGCCTGTCCGACCTGGGCATGTAAACGCCCTGCACGGCTCTCGCGCGGGCCTGCAGCGCCTGCGCGGCCCACGTGCCGCGCAGGCGCATGACGCGCGCATTCCCCTTCAAAAAAGCCTAGGGATTTCCCCCGATTTCGTGGCTATCGCGACACCCGCGCGCAACTTTCGCACGCCTTGAAAGGTGAACGGAAGTTTGGATTTTTAGACTCCCGCATTCATTGCAGTGTCAGCTTTTGTTCAGACCTAAGTCAGGCAAAGCACAACAACGGGAGGAAAAGACCATGCAATCAAAACGCAGCGCCGTGCGGCGCGAGGCGTGGGCTGCGGGCACGATGATCGTGCTGGGCCTGGGCGCCATCGCGCAGGCGTCAACCTACACATTGGGAACCCTGGACCGCATGGGCCCGGGCATGTTCCCGGCCATTCTGGGCGTGCTGCTGGTGCTTCTTGGCTTGGCCATCGCCAAGATGGCGGCTTCGCCCGTGGCCGCCGAGGAAGATGCCGAAGAAGTGGCGCCGCCCGAGTGGCGCGGCTGGGGCTGCATCATCGGCGGCCTGCTTTCCTTCATCCTCATCGGCAAGTTCGGCGGCCTGGTGCCGGCGACGTTCGTGCTGGTCTTCATCTCTGCCATGGGCGACCGCCAGCATACCTGGCGCTCCGCAGCCATCCTGGCCGCCGGCGTCACGGTGCTTGGCGTGGCCGTGTTCTCCTGGGCGCTGCAACTGCAGTTTCCGTTGTTCCGCTGGGGTTGATCCATGGAAATCTTCAATAACCTGATGCACGGGTTTTCGGTCGCTTTCGCGCTGGACAACCTGATGTGGGCCATCTTTGGCGTGTTCATGGGCAACCTGATCGGCGTGCTGCCGGGCATGGGCGTGCTGGCCGCCATTTCGATTCTGCTGCCCCTGACCTACACGATGACGCCCACCGCGGCGCTGGTGATGCTGTCCGGCATCTACTACGGCTCGCAGTACGGCGGCGGCATCACGTCGATCATGTTGAACCTGCCCGGCACGGCCTCGCACGCGGTGGCCTGCCTGGACGGCAATCCGCTCGCGCGCAACGGCAAGGCGGGCTCGGCCCTCTTCATGCTGATGTTCTCGTCGTTCTGCGGCGCGTCCGTCGGCATCCTGGCAATGATCCTGTTCTCGCCGCTGCTGGTCGACGTCGCGTTCAAGTTCGGTCCCGCCGAGTACTTCTCGATGATGATGCTGGGCCTGCTGGCCGGCGCAACGCTGGCCAAGGGTTCGGCGATCAAGGGCGTGGCGATGGTGGTGGTCGGCCTGCTGCTGGGCGTGGTGGGCACCGACGTGAACACCGGCACGATGCGCTTTCACTTCGGCATCCTGGAACTGTCCGACGGGCTGCAGATCGTGGCGCTGGCCATGGGGCTGTTCGGCGTGGCGGATTTCCTGAAGAACATCAATCGCATCGGCGGCGACAGCAAGGTCACCTCGACGAAGGTGAGCATGAAGTCCATGCGTCCGGAAGCCGGCGACATCAAACAGTCGCGCGGCGCGCTGGTGCGCGGCACGGCGATCGGTGCGGCGTTCGGCATCCTGCCGGGCACGGGTCCGACCATCGCGTCGTTCATCTCTTACGCCACGGAAAAGAAGGTTGCCCGTGAACCGCGCCGCTTTGGCCGCGGAGCCATCGAAGGCATCGCCGGTCCGGAAGCCGCAACCAGCGCATCCACGCAGACCAGCTTCATCCCGACGATGAGCCTGGGCATCCCTGGCGATCCCGTCATGGCGCTGATGCTGGGCGCGCTGATCATTCACGGCATCCAGCCGGGTCCGCAGATGATGGTCGAGCACGCCGACATGTTCTGGGGGCTGATCGCCAGCTTCTGGGTCGGCAACGTGCTGCTGCTGCTCCTGAACCTGCCGCTCATCGGCATGTGGGTGCGCCTGTTGACGGTTCCCTTCCGCTATCTGTTCCCTGCCGCGCTGTTCTTCGTCTGCGTGGGGGTATACAGCACGAACAACAACCTCTTCGACGTGGGAATGGTGACCTTGTTCGGCGCCGCGGGCTACGCGTTGATCCGGCTGCGTTTCGAACCGGCGCCGCTGCTGCTGGGATTTGTGCTCGGGCCCATGGTGGAAGAGAACTTCCGCCGCGCCCTGCTGCTGTCGCGCGGTGAGCTGTCGATTTTCGTGACGCGGCCCATCAGCCTGGGCTTCATCCTGGCCTGCGTGGGGCTGATCGCCCTGCTGGCCGTGTCGGCGCTGCGCCAGCGCAAGGCGCGCGAAGCGCTCAGGCACGCGGAGTCTGCCGCGTAGACGCAAATCAAGAATCGGGGTAGTGCTGCTTTGGCCGGTCTTAAAAGGACCGGCCTTTTTTTGCCTGCCCGGTCAGCGATGCGGGTCCGCGTTTCGGGTCAGCTTTCCGGCGGGGCGGTGTGGCCATCGATGTGGCCAAGCGGGCGGCCCGGATCCAGGCGGTCGCGCACACGCTGCTTCAGCACCTTGGCGTCGGGGAAGCCGCCGTCGCGCTTGCGGTCCCAGATCAGATCGCCGTCGTAGGTGATCTGGAAAATTCCGCCGGTGCCGGGCTGCAGCGCCACTTCGCCAAGATCCGTCGAAAACGTGGAAAGCAATTCTTGCGCCATCCAGCCCGCGCGCAGCAGCCATTGGCACTGCGTGCAATACAGGATGACGATGCGAGGGCGCAAAGCAGACGGGTTCATGGGAACGGCATTCTACGCCTGCGCGGGCGGAGGCGATCATGGATAATGTCGGGTTTTCCCGGGTCTGCAATGGGCCCAGAGCCTCGTATGAAGTCTGCCTTGACGCCCCGAGGCCAACGCTGGCTGATCGGTCTTTTGATGGGACTGGTCACGCTCACGCCGATGGCCATCGACATCTACCTGCCTTCCCTGCCCGCGATGGCATTGGCGTTTGGCGAGCCCATCGGCGCCTTGCAATCCAGCATCACCCTTTTCATTTTTGCGGTGGGCGTGGGCCAGGTGCTGATCGGCCCGCTGGCCGACCGCTATGGCCGCCGGCCCGTGGCCCTGTGCGGCGCTGCGGCATACCTGGCAGGCTCGGCGCTGGGCGCGTCGGCAACGTCCCTCGAGGTGTTCTACGCGGCGCGCGTCATCCAGGGACTAGGCGCGTGTTCGGCATCGCTGGTCGCGTTTGCCGCCGTGCGGGATTGCTTTACCCCGGCCGTCGGCGCGCGCGTCTACAGCTACCTGAACGGCGCGCTATGTTCCGTGCCCGCGCTGGCGCCGATGGTGGGCGGCGTGCTGGCCCTGCATGCAGGCTGGCGCAGCACGTTCGTCTTCATGACGGTGTTCGCGCTGGCATTGGCGGCGCTGCTGGCCGTGCGCTTCGAGGAAACCCGGGCCAAGCTGACGCACCGGCCAGGCGCGCTGTACAGCTTGCCCCGTTATGCATCCATCGTCACCAGCGGACGGTTCCTCTACTTTGCGTGCTTCGGCATGGCGGGCATGGCCATGATCCTGGTGTTCGTGTCGGCCGCGCCCGTCGTGCTGGTCGAGCAGCTTGGGTACAGCGAGCTGGGCTTTTCGGCATGGTTTGGGGCGAATGCAACCGTCAACATCGCGGCGTTTTTCCTGGCGCCCGCGTTGATCGCGCGCCATGGCCGCTACACCATGGTGCGCGTCGGCATGGCCGCCCTCCTGCTGGCGTCGGTCCTGCAGATCAGCGCGTGGCTGTGGATGCCCCTGTCGGCCTGGGTCTTCATGCTGCCGGTCACGGTGTTTACCGTCGGATTTTCGCTGGCGCTGGGATCGGGGCTGAGCCTGGCGCTCGAGCCTTTTGCCGACCGGGCGGGCACTGCCGCCGCCGTGTATGGCCTCTTCCAGATGAGCGGGTCGGCGGTGATCGCCACCCTGCTGCTGGACAGCGGCATGGCGCCTCAGGCGGCCATGGCGCTGGTCGGCGCGGTCATCGTGGCGCCGCTGCTGCTGCTCTCGCCGGCGTTGGGCCGGCGCCTTGCCGCCGGTTCCTGAGCCATTGGGCGCGGGGCGTGCGCTAGTATCCAGGAACAACCACCTGGAGGCGACATGTCCATCGAAAAACCCGCGGACGAACCGGTGCTGCTGCGCAGCGCCGAAGGCGGCGTTGTCACGCTGCGCCTGAACCGCCCTTCCCAGTTCAACGCCTTGTCCGAGGCGATGCTGGCCGCGTTGCAACAGGAAATCGACACACTGGCATGCGATGCCGACGTCCGCTGCGTGGTGCTGGAGTCGGCCGGCCGCGCGTTCTGCGCGGGCCATGACTTGCGCGAGATGCGCAGCCAGCCGGACCTTGATTACTACCGGGCGCTCTTTCGCCGATGCGGCAGCGTCATGCAAGGCTTGCAGGCGCTGCCGGTGCCCGTGATCGCCAAGGTGCACGGCATTGCCACCGCGGCGGGATGCCAACTGGTCGCCAGCTGCGATCTGGCAGTCGCCGCGGACACCGCGAAGTTCGCCGTGTCCGGCATCAACGTCGGCCTGTTCTGCGCCACGCCCGCCGTGGCCCTGACCCGCAACGTGTCTGCCAAGCGCGCCTTCGAGATGCTGATGACTGCGCGCTTCATCGATGCTGCCCAGGCTGTGGACTGGGGGCTGATCAACGCGGCGGCGCCCGAGAGCGAATTGGCTGCGCGGGTGCGCACGCTGGTGGACGACATCTTGGCCAAGAGCCCGGCGGCCGTGCGTTACGGCAAGCGGATGTTCTACAAGCAGCGGCAGATGGCCCTGGCCGATGCCTATGATTACGCGGGCGACGTGATGGCCCGCAACATGATGGAGGCGGACGCGTGCGAAGGCATCGACGCCTTCCTGCAGAAACGCCCGCCGCGCTGGACGTCGTGACGACGCGCTGACGGCTGGGGCCGGGCGTCAGACCAGCCAGCCCAGCGACCAGCCGCTGACGGCGGCCAGCAGCACCACCCATAACGGCGACCAGCGGGCATAGACCAGCAACGCGAACAGCAACAGCGCGAGGCCAAAGTCGGCCTTGCCCAGGATTGCGCTGGTCCAGACGGGGTCATACAGCGCGCCGAGCAGGATGCCGACGACGCTGGCATTGACGCCGGCCACCATGTTGCGCACGCCTGGCCGGCGCCGCAGCGTGTCCCAGAACGGCAGCGCCGCGGTAAGCAGCAAGGCACCCGGCACGAAGATGACACAGAGAAGCAGCAAGCCGCCCGCCCATCCGGACAAGGGGCCGGACGACATCGCGCCCAGGAAGGCCGCGAAGGTGAACAAGGGCCCGGGCATGGCCTGGGCCGCACCGTAACCGGCCAGGAAATCCGCGCTGGACACCATGCCGGTGGAGACCGACGCCGTCTCCAGCAGCGGCAGCACCACGTGCCCGCCGCCAAAGACCAGCGCGCCCGCGCGATAGAAGCCGTCGATCTGGGCCGCCAGCGCGCCGCTGGAGATCAGCGCCCAGAGCGGCAGCCCCGCCATCAGCACGGCAAAGAGCACCAGAGACGCCACGCCCGCCGCGCGCGACACGCCGGAAGGCGCGTGGGACAGAACGGGCCGGGCCGGCAATTGCAGGAAGGCCGCTCCGATCACCGCGCCCAGCACCACGGCGCCGATCTGCGCCAGCGCGGCCGGCAGCACCACCGTGAGTAATGCGGCGGCGACCGCCAGCGCGGCGCGGGATCGGTCCGGGCACAGCGAACGGCCCATTCCCCATACCGCCTGCGCAACGATGGCCACGGCGGCCACCTTCAGCCCATGAATGGCCGCCGACCCGGAAAGCCAGCCGTAATGAGCAAGCCCCATCGCAAATCCGATCAGGGCGAGCGCCGAAGGCAGCGTAAATGCGACCCACGCGGCCAGCATGCCGGCCCACCCGGCGCGGCGCAGGCCGATCGCCATGCCGACCTGACTGCTGGCCGGACCCGGCAGAAACTGGCACAGCGCGACCAGGTCCGAAAAGGTGTAATCGTCGAGCCAACGGCGCCGGTCGACAAATTCGGTGCGGAAGTAACCCAGATGCGCGACCGGTCCGCCAAAGGACGTCAAGCCCAGGCGCAGGAACACCAGAAACACTTCAAGACAGGACCCTCGATCCGTCTGGGCGCGCGCGCCGGTGGCCGGCTTGCTGTCGACATGTTCGTCATGGGGGGATGGGTGCGGCATCGGCTCGGGCTTCGTGGGAAATCGGGGCGGCGATTTTATAAAAGGCCCCAGCACCAAGCTTATAGCCGGGCCACGGCCGGGATTCAATCGGATAAATGTCAGGAATTGGCGCGTGGCGGACGCACCGCCCGGCGCATCATGGCCCATATCAAAAATGGGTTCTTGGCACTTCAGCGGTAGGCCAATCGGCGCCATCATTTGCCGGTCATTCCCCCATCCCATTGCAATAGAAAGGTCTGAACATGAGCCAACGGTTGAATTATTTCCAGGTGTCCGAAGTCCTGTCGAAGAAATATCTGGACTTCAGCATGGCGCTGAAGAAGACGCCTGTGGTCCAGGAGCTTGGCTCGCTGGTCGATATCCGTGCCTCGCAGATCAACGGCTGCGGATTCTGCCTGGACATGCACGTCAAGGAAGCCACGATCAAGGGCGAGCGCGCGCTGCGCCTGCATCACGTCGCCATCTGGCGCGAATCCCCCCTCTTCTCGCCGCGTGAACGCGCCGCGCTGGAATGGACCGAGGCGCTTACGACGCTGCCGCCGCACGGCGTGCCGGACGAGATCTACGACGCTGTGCGAGCGCAGTTCACGGAATCCGAGCTGTCGGACCTGACCTTCCTGGTGGTCGGGATCAATGGCTGGAACCGGCTGAACGTCGCGTTTCGCACCGAGCCCGGGTCCGCGGACAAGGCCTATGGCCTGGACAAGGCCGGCTTGAACTGACCGGCGCTCTGCTGCCGCGAGTCACATGAGCTGCAGGATGCGGCGCGCCAGCTGCTCCGCCTGCTCAGCCGAGACGATATTGGTGAAGCTCATGAGCAGGCCGGCGCGCGCGTCCGGCGCCGCCGACCAGTGCGACAAGGCATGGGCGTACAGGCCCTGCCGCAGCATGCGCGCCGCAAGTTCGCGATCGGTCTGATGGCCGTCCAGCCGCGCCACCAGGTGCATGCCGCCTGGCTGCGGATCAATGCGCAACCGGTTGCCCAGCACGCTGGACAGCGCCGCGGCCGTGGCCTCGCGCCGTTCGCTGTACAGACGGCGCATGCGCTGGATATGGCGCGCGAAGTGTCCTTCGTTGATGAACGAGGCCAGCACGGCCTGCGTCAACGCCGGCGCGCCGCCCGCCAGCAGCATGCACAGACGCTCGAAGCGCGGCGCCTGCTCCTCGGGCACCACCAGGTAGGCGAGCCGCATGCCGGGAAACAGCACCTTGCTGAAGGTGCCCGAATACAGCACGCGACCCTGGCGGTCCAGGCTTTTCAGGGCCGGCAGCGGACGGCCGACGTAGCGGTATTCGCCGTCGTAATCGTCCTCCACGATCCACGCGCTGCTGCGTTCAGCCCAGTCCAGCAGCGCCTGACGCCGGGGCAGCGACAGCGACAGGCATAGCGGACTTTGGTGCGCGGGCGTCACGACCGCCGCCCGGGCCCGCGGCTCCTGCGCAATACCCGCCTCCACGACCAGCCCTTGCGCGTCCACCCGCACCGGCACGGCCTGCATCCCAGCCTGCGCCAGCAGCGCCCGCGTGGGCGGATAGCCGGGGTCTTCCACCCAGACCGAATCGCCGGGCTTGAACAGCGCCTGCATGATGAGCTGCAGGGTGTTGTTGTAGCCCGACGTGATGAACACCTGGCTGGGCGCGCACTGGATGCCGCGCGCCACCTGCAGGTAGGCGGCCGTCGCGGTCCTGAGCGCGAGCAAGCCCGAGGGATCGGGGTACGCAAGGTCCGGCGGCTGCATGCCGCGCAGATGGCGCGCGCCCAGACGCGCCCAGATCTTGCGCGGAAAGGCGTCGAGCGCGGGCAGCCCCATCTGAAAGGGCAATGGTGCGGCCGGACGTTGCCAGCCGTCTTCCGGCGCCTCGGCGGGCCGGGCCTTTGCAGCGGGCGCGGCGCGCGCAATCGGTTGCAGGTTGGGAGCGACCACGGTGCCGGCCTGGCCGCGCGCCTGGATGTAGCCCTCGGACGCCAGCAGCGAATAGGCGACCTCGATGGTGCCGCGCGCCACGCCGATTTCCTTGGCTAGCGCGCGTGCCGACGGGATGCGGTCGCCGGGCTTGAGGGTGCCCTCGGCGATGGCGCTCCGGAATCGCTCATAGATCTGGCGGTAGAGCGGATGGCCGGCGGCGTCAGAGACGGTTTGCAGACCGTCGGGGGTTGCAGGAATCATGGCATAGTCCGTAATCGCATTTATGGCCCTTCAAATTATGGCATGTGGTTTTTAAGATTCGTACTCACGCCGGGCGTGCGCTTCGCGCCCTGAACTTCGAGCGACTGATCCCATGCACACATCCACGGAACCGTCCTTGCGCCATCTGGAGACCCCGGAAGAATGGCAGGCCTGCCTGCCGCTGATGCGCGAGCTGCGACCCCATCTTGCCCACGACGACGCGTTTGTCGAACGCCTGGCCCGCATGCACCAGCAGAACTATCGCCTGCTCGCCGTCATGCGCGACGGCGAAGCGCTGGCGCTGGCGGGATACCGGTATCAGGAAAACCTGATCTACGGGCGGTTCCTGTACGTGGACGACCTGGTGGTGGCGCCGTCGGCGCGCGGCAGCCGCTGGGGCGCCCGGCTGATCGCCGAGCTGGATCACCTGGCGCGCGGCGCGGACTGCGACAAGCTGGTGCTGGACACCGGGCTGGGCAACGCGCTGGCGCAACGCTTCTACTTCCGGCAGGGCCTGTTGACCAGCGCCATCCGGTTCAGCAAATCCTTGAAAGGAAACACCCAATGAGCATTCTTCGTATCCGCTGCAGCCCGCGGGGGCTCGATTCCGAGAGCTATCGCCTGTCCCAGCGCATCGTCGACCGCCTCGTGCGGTCGGCGCCGGCCGGCGGCCTGGAGGTCGTCGAGTTTGACGCCACCACCCTCACCCATGCGGACAGCGACTATGCCGCGGCGCTGGCCGCGCCGGCGGATCCTGCCGCCGACGTGCTCGGGCGCGGTTCGCTGCACGCGTCGGGCGCGCTGATCCGGATGCTGGAAAACGCCAGCCACATCGTGCTGGCCACGCCCATGCACAACTTCACCGTCCCCTCCGCGTTGAAGGCATGGCTGGACCTTGTCGTCCGGGTGCGCAATACGTTTCACATCACGCCGCAGGGCAAGGTCGGATTGCTGGCGGACCGCCCCGTGTTTGTCGCGATTTCGTCGGGCGGGGCCTTCAGCGGCGAAGAGGCCCGTCAGCCGGACTTCCTGACGCCATACCTGCGGCACGTGCTGGCGACCATCGGGCTGAAACAGGTGACGTTTGTATCGGTGGAGGGAACGGCCCGAGGGCCGGCTTATCTTGCGGCTGCTCGCAAGCAGGCCGAACGCGCGGTCGATGCCATTTCTTTCGCAGCCTTCCCATGCGGCGCCAGCCGGATACCAGCCGGATGGCGCCCGTCCGACCCGCTGGCGGCCGGTGACGCAATCCCTTCGGGCCATCCGATCGGGCCGCATTGACACGCTTGATTTAGCCGCTCTACGCTAGCCCGCACTTGTGGTCCAACTTGGGCGTGGTCCTGCCCCGGCGCACCAAGGTGCGGGAGGCGCAACATGACGCTATGCAGGCCTGGAGCAATCGCATGCGTGCTGCTGTGGCTGAGTGTCCTGGCGCCAGCCGGCGCGCAGGCGGCATGCAGCGACAAGACATTGCGCGAGATGTCGGACGCGGGACGCACCGTGGCGACGATTGCCAAACGCTGCGGGATGAGCGCGGCAGCGGTGAAGGAACGCCTGGGCGCAGGCGAAACGAAATCGAACCGCGCGCCGCCCGAGGCCGCTGCGTCCGCCGCCGCGGGGGGAGCCGAAGCCGCGTCCACAGCATCCCCGGCCGCGCCAGCCGCGGCATCCGCCGCCAACACCACAAAGACCGCCAAGCCGGCAAAGGCGCCCGCCGATCCGCCAAAACACCCGCCGGGCACCATCCTGGAACTGTGCGGATGCTACGGCAGCATGGAATACGGCTTCACCGAGCCGAACGCGCAATGCGTGAGCGGCAAGGCCGTGGCGACGCGGTGTCCGGGCTACTGCCCGGTGAACCGGTCGCCATGGCGCCGCATCTGCAGTTGAGGCGGTGGCGAGCCGCCCTGCCCGTCAGTCGGCCGCGCCGACTTCGGGCTGGTGCGGACGCGCATGCACCTGGTCGATACGCAGGCCGTCCCGCCGCGTCACTTCGAACCCCCAGTCACGCAGCATCACGGTGTCGCCCGTTTCGGGGATCCGTCCGCCCGCGCGCAGCAAGCATCCGGCCAGCGTCGCATCGGGATAGTCGTCGGCAAGCGCCGGCGCATCCAGAAGGCGGGCGGCTTCGTCGACGGACAAGCGGCCGCCCAGCAGCCACGAGCCATCGGACAGCTGCAGGGCGTCCGGGTGGTCTTCCTGGTGTTCAGGCAAGTCGCCCGCCACCGCTTCCAGCACGTCCAGCGGCGTGACCAGGCCTTCGCACACGCCGTGTTCATCGACGACGATCAGCATGTGATCGCGCGAGGCGCGCAGTTCATCCAGCACCTTTAGCACCGGCGTGGTTTCCATCACGTAGCGCGGTTCGCGCGCCAGTTCCACCAGGTCGATCGGGCCGGGGTTCTGCAGCAGCGGCAGGACCTCCTTGAAGTGCAGCACGCCCAGCACGTTGGCCGGATCCCCCGCGCACAGCGGCAGGCGCGAGTGACCGGTGGCGAACTTGCGAATGATCACGTCGGGCGTGTCGGACACATCCAGCCACGTCATGTCGCCGCGCGGGACCATGATGGAGCGGATGTCGCGCGTGCCGATGGACAGCACGCGCTCGATCATCGAACTTTCCTCGGGCGCGAAGGCCGGCTCGTCCCCGGCGCCGTCCACCAGCGCGACCACTTCATCGGCTTGCGACACCGGCTGGCCGGCACGGCCGCCGCGCAAGAGGCGCAGCACGGCCTGCGCCGTGCGCTGCCGGCGGCCCAGCGCATGCGTGCCTCGGGCGCGGTTGCGGCGGGCCAGCTGGTTGCACAGCTCGATCAGGATCGAGAAGCCGATGGCCGCATACAGATAACCCTTGGGAACGTGGAAGCCCAGGCCTTCGGCGACCAGGCTGAAACCGATCATCAGCAACAGGCCCAGACACAGGATGACGACCGTCGGGTGACGGCCAACGAATGCCATCAGCGGGCGGCTGGCGATCATCATGACGGCCATTGCGAGCACGACGGCGATCATCATGATGCTCAGTTCCTGCACCATGCCCACGGCGGTGATGACGGAGTCCAGCGAGAACACGGCGTCCAGCACCACGATCTGCAGAATGACTTGCCAGAAGACGGCGTGCTGCGGCTTTTGCCCCTGGTCGTGGCTGACGCTGCCTTCCACGCGTTCGTGCAGCTCCATCGTGCCTTTGAACAGCAGGAACAGGCCGCCCAGGATCAATATCAGATCGCGTCCGGAGATTTCGGCGCCCAGCACGGTGAAAAGCGGCGCGGTCAGCGTGACCACCCAGGCAATACTGGCCAGCAGGCCCAAACGCATCACCAGCGCGAGCGTCAGGCCAATGAGCCGCGCGCGGTTGCGCTGCTCGGGCGGCAACTTGTCCGCCAGGATGGCAATGAACACCAGGTTGTCGATGCCCAGCACAATTTCAAGAATGACCAGCGTCGCCAGGCCAAGCCAGGCGGTGGGGTCGGACATCCAGTCGAAAATCATCAGGTTTCCACGGAAAGCGTCAGCGAGCGCGCGTTCGGGGCGCGCCGGCGGGAAGGGAGTGCATCAGGAGCGCACCGCAATCGTTGCAGAGGTGCGCGAATGGACGTGACCCGGCGAGGCGGCGCGCGGCCGCCCAGACGCGGCGTGGCCGCAGTGGCGATCAGGGAGGCGGCGCGCAGGCAGACAAGCCTTGCCGCGGCAGTGTGAGGAGAAGATGTCGGGCGCCGGCAGAAGTGCGGCGCCCTGCTAGGAGGAGGGTCTTCGTTCATAGAAGGCGGATGGCTCCAGGCTGCCGGGGCAGCAATGCATCGGAATATCCGCCGGGCTCTCTTTCTTACAGGATCCTGAATATTACCTGAAACACGGCATTGCGCGAATTGGGGCCGCTACTACGCTCATTGGCCGCGCAGGTCAGCCGTGCCGCCAGAGCCCGACGTCGCGCCGGAACCCGGCATGCCGCCGTGCCCTGTCGAGCCGGTGTTGCTGCCCGGCGTGCCCTTGGCGCCTCGCGTGTCCGCGCCGGCGTCGTCTTGCCGCGGACTCGATCCTGCCCGCGCGGGCTCGCCCCGGCCGGGGTCTCGCTGTTTCTGTTTTGCGCCCTTATCTTGCGCGCCCTGCGTTTGCGCGGGCGGCTGTTGCGCGCCGGACGGTTGGTCCCGCTTGGGCTGGCCGGGGGCGCCCATGCCGGGGGTCGTCATCTGCGCCTGCGCGACCAACGTTTTTTCAACGCGCTGCGCCGACGCGCCGGTGGCAAGCAAGCCGCTCATGGCAGTAGCGCACAGATACAGAATCGGATGTTTCATGGTTGCTCCTTGGTCGACAGCGGTGACACACTGAGCCCCAGGCCAATAAGCTGACGCGGGATCTCTGTTCATCCAGGGGCAAGTGGCGTGCCTGCCCCGACAAGGGAGCGATACATGCGTGATCAACCTGTACCCGGCCGGCGGGGGCTGCTCAAGGCCCTGGCCGTCGGCGTCCCCGGCGCCGCCTGGGCGCCCCGCGCAATCAGCGCACCGGACCATCCCCCTTCTGCCCCCCAGCCGGACGCTGCCGCGACTGGCGCCGCGCCCAACCGGACGCTCAAATTTTTCAACGCGCAGGAAGCCTTGACGATGGACGCCATCGCCGCGCGGCTGATTCCGGCCGACGATCTGGGTCCGGGCGCCAAGGAAGCCGGGGTGACGCTGTTTCTGGACGGCCAGCTTGCCGGCGCCTGGGGCGCGGGCAGCCAGCTCTACCGCCAGGGTCCTTTCGAACCGGGCACGCCGGAACAGGGCTACCAGCTTTCGTTCACACCGGCCGAAATGTTCCGGCGCGGTCTGGCCGCGCTGGACGCGGCGGCGCGCAAAGCGGACGGCAAGCCGTTCGCGGAATTGGATGCGGCGCGGCAGGACGCCTGGCTGCGCGACATGCAGGAAGGCAAACCCGACTTCTCGCCCCTGCCTTCTGGTGTGTTCTTCCAGGCGTTGCTGGAAGGCACGATCGAAGGGTTCTTTTCGGACCCGCTTTACGGCGGCAATGCGGACATGGTGGGGTGGAAGCTAGTGGGGTTTCCCGGCGCGTTTGCCTCGTTTTCCAACGACATCGAGCGCCACGGCGTGATCTGGGCCGGCCAGCCGGTGTCCATTGCCAACGCCACGAGCCACAAGATGACGCCCGGAGGCAAGCATGGCTAAAACGCTACCGGCGGTGGACGTGGCGATCATTGGAGGGGGATGGACCGGCTCCATCATCGGCAAGGAGCTTGCCGCCGCCAAGCAACGGGTCGTGGTGCTGGAACGCGGCGAGGCACGGTGGCCGTCGCCTGACTTTCAGGGGCCCAATGTCCACGACGAACTCAAGTACACGCGCCGCCACGAACTGCACCAGGACGCCGCGACCGAAACCTACACGTTCCGCAACAACACGGGCCAGAAGGCGCTGCCGATGCGCCGGTGGCAATTTGCGTACCCCGGCACGCATCTGGGCGGCGCGGGCAATCACTGGTCGGGCGCCTACTACCGCTTCGATCCCACCGACTTCGTCATGCGCAGCCATTACAACGAGCGCTATGGCAAGGACATCTTCGACAAGGAACTGACCTGTCAGGACTGGGGCATCACGTATGACGAGCTGGAGCCGTACTTCGACCGCTTCGATTACCTGATCGGCGCTTCGGGCCAGGCCGGCAACATCAAGGGTGAGAAACAGGAAGGCGGCAACCCGTTCGAGCCGTGGCGCTCGCGCCCCTACCCCAATCCGCCCATGAAGGTGCCTTATGCGCCGGCGCTCTTTGGGCAAGCCGCGCGCAAGCTGGGCTACCACCCATACGTGCAGCCGTCCGCGCTCTGTACGCGGCCCTATGTGAACACCGAAGGCCTGCACATGAGCGCGTGCGTGTACTGCGGATTCTGTTCCAACTTTGGTTGCGAGCACTTCGCCAAGGCCTCGCCGCAGGTGTGCATCCTGCCGGTGGCCATGAAGATGGAGAATTTCGAGATCCGCACCGGCGCGCATGTGCTGCGCGTGGAGCTGACGCCGGACAAGAAGCGCGCCCGGGGCGTGACGTACGTGGATGCCGGTGGCGAAGAAGTCTTCCAGCCGGCCGAAATCGTCGTGCTGTGCGCGTTCGGCATCAACAACGTGCGGCTGCTGTTGCTCTCGGGGATCGGCAAGCCCTTCGATCCGGCAACCAACACCGGCGTCGTGGGCCGCAACTACACGCACCAGACCACCTCGGGCGTGAACCTCTTTTTTGATGAGTCGGTCAACATCAATCCGTTCATGGGCGCCGGCGCGGTGGCGGTGACGATGGACGACTTCAGCGCCGACAACTTCGACCACGGACCCGTGGGTTTCGTCGGCGGCGGCTATCTGCAGATTCAGGTGGTCAGCGGCGCGCCGATCGGCTTTCATCCCACGCCCAAGGGCACGCCGTCGTGGGGCTCTGAATGGAAGAAGGCGGTCGCGCGCTACTACAACCATGCCGCCAACATCACCATCACCGGCTCGGCGCAGCCCTGGCGCGGCGGCTACCTGAGCCTGGATCCCACCTACAAGGACGCGTGGGGCCTGCCGCTGTTGCGGGTGACCTACGATTTTCCCGACAACGACATCCGCATGTCGGCCTTTCTGACGGAAAAAGGCGACGAGATCGCACGCGCCATGAAGGGCATCGTCCGCACCGAACCGGGCCCCCGCAAGCGGCCGTTTTCGGCGACCGCGTATCAATCTACCCACCTGACGGGCGGCGCGGCGATGGGCGACGACCCCAACACCAGCGTCGCCAACCGCTACGGTCAATCGTGGGACGTGCCCAACGTGTTCGTCACGGGCGCCGCGCTCTTTCCGCAGAACTCGGGCTACAACCCGACAGGCACCGTGGGCGCCACCGCCTACTGGATCGTAGAGAAAATCAAGGCGGACTATCTGCGTTCGCCGGGCCCGCTGGTGTCATCATGATCGAACATCGCAAAGGCATCATCTTCACTGTGGGGTTGATGGTCGCGGTGCCCGCCATCACGCTGGTTGCGACCGTGCACCAGATGATGGGCGCGGGCGGCGACGAGGCGATCCGCGCCTCGGCCGTGCCGCAACCGCCACCGCCCGCCGCAAGTCCGGCCCCGCAGACGGCCGCGCCGGCGGGGCAAGGGGCGGCCCCGGCGGCACCGGGTGCCGCGCCGGCCGCGCCGGGTCCCGCCGCTGGATCGGGCGCGACGGCGCCTGCCGCCGTTTCGGGCGCGGCGGCGCCTGCCGCCCCATCGGGCGCTCAGACGCCTGCCCCCCTGAAACCCGTGCCCGGACGCAGCGCCACCGATTTCACCGCGTCGCGCCCCGATTGGGAAAAATGGCTGCGCGAGGCCGATCCCGAAGCAGGCAAACAGCTGGCCGCGAACGGCAAGCCCGGCGCGGGCGTGCAGGCCTGTGTGGCCTGCCATGGCCCGGCCGGCATCACGCCCACGGGCGGCATCTTCCCCAACCTGGCGGGGCTGCGCAGCGAATATCTGGCCAAGCAGCTGGCCGACTTCCGGTCCGGCACGCGGGTGCAACCCCTGATGAACACCATCGCGCGCGCGCTGACAGAGGAAGAAATCGGACAGGTGGCGGCCTATTACGGCACGTTGGCCGGCCCGCCGCTGCACGTGGGCGAATTCGGCGGCGAGGCGGCGCGCAAGCTGGATGTTGAAGGCGACGGCGCGCGCGCCCTGCCCGCCTGCGCCAATTGCCATGGTCTGCGCGGCATGGGCGAAGGCCCGCTGTTGCCGAGGCTGGCCGGGCAGTCTCGGGAATATTTCACCGACCAGATGAATGCGTTTCGCAATGGCTCGCGCCAGAACGACGATGTCGGCGTGATGCGGGCGTTTTCGCAGCGCCTGACCGATGCCGAGATCCAGGCGCTGGCGCAATACTACGCCGGCCCGGCGCCAGCGCCGCGGTAGGCGCCGGTTAGGCAGTACAATCTCGTCCGCCGCACCCGCAACGGATGCGCGGCCGCGACGCTGTCGCGATCCCAGATGGACCCGGCTTGCCGGGTGGCTCGGCCGGGCGCCTATCCCTCGGACAACCTGCAAGCCCAACGGGCGTTCGCCCTTGACCTGCCGCACACGCTGCGGCGCGGCCCACGCCCGGCGCTTGCTCAAATCTGCTTAGCCAATCAATGTCAGTTCTTTCCAAGCTTCGCCGCGACTGGATGGCCAATCCGCGCGCGGACGTTCTGTCGGGGGTGCTCGTCGCCCTTGCCCTGATTCCAGAAGCCATCGGCTTTTCCATCATCGCCGGCGTCGACCCCAGCGTTGGCCTGTATGCCTCGTTTTCCATCGCGTTCATCATTGCGTTCATGGGCGGGCGGCCGGGCATGATCTCGGCCGCGACCGCCGCGGTCGCGGTCCTGGTCGCGCCGCTGGTGCGCGAGCACGGCGTCAGCTACCTGTTCGCCGCGACCGTGCTGATGGGCCTGCTGCAGATCGCCGCCGGATTCCTGCGGTTGGACCTGCTGATGCAGTATGTGTCGCGTTCGGTCGTGACCGGCTTCGTCAATGCGCTGGCCATCCTGATCTTCATGGCGCAGCTGCCGCAATTGATCGGGGTGACATGGGTCACGTATGCCATGGTGGCCGCCGCGCTTGCCATCATCTACCTGCTGCCCCGGCTCACCACGGCCATCCCATCGCCGCTGATCGCCATCATCGTCATGACGGCCGTCTCCATCCAGGCGGGCCTGGACGTCAATACGGTGGGCGACATGGGCGCGCTGCCCTCTGCCCTGCCGTCGTTCATGGTTCCCGATGTGCCCTTCACGCTGGAAACCCTGCGCATCATCCTGCCGTACTCGCTGACGATGGCCGCGGTGGGACTGCTGGAATCGATGATGACGGCGCAGATCGTGGACGACATGACCGACACCGCCAGCGACAAGCGCCGCGAATGCAAGGGCCAGGGCATTGCCAACCTGGTCACGGGCTTTTTGGGCGGCATGGGCGGCTGCGCCATGATCGGCCAGTCTGTCATCAACGTGCGCGCCGGCGGCCGCACGCGTCTTTCCACCTGCGTGGCGGGCGTCTTCCTCTTGTTCCTGATCGTGGCGCTGGGCCCCCTGGTGGCGCAGATCCCGATGCCGGCCCTGGTGGCCGTGATGATCATGGTGTCGATTGGCACCTTCAACTGGCGCTCCTTGCGCAACCTTGGTTCGCATCCCTGGCAGTCGTCGGTCGTCATGCTGGCGACGGTCGCCGTGGTGGTCTGGACGCACGACCTGGCACGCGGCGTGCTGGTGGGCGTGGTGCTGAGCGGTCTGTTCTTTGCCGGCAAGGTCAAGGGGCTGCTGCACGTGGCCACGTCGCTGTCCGAGGATGGGCGCATGCGTACCTACCGCTATTCGGGGCAGATCTTTTTCGCCTCGGCGTCGCGGTTCTCGGCGGCGGTCGACTTTCATGAAGCCGTGGAGCGCGTGGTGATCGATCTGACGGGCGCGCACTTCTGGGACATTTCGGCCGTCGGCGAACTGGACAAGGTGACGCTCAAGCTGCGCCGCGCGGGCCGTCAGGTCGAGGTCATGGGACTGAACGAGGCCAGCGCAACGCTGGTCGGGCGTTACGCCCAGCCCGGGGCGCAATCGGGCCACTAGCGCGCCGTCGCGGCCGATGCCTTCATGGCCTCGGCTGCGGATCAACACGTTTGGTTACTTCCCGGGCACGGCGCTTGCTCACTCTGCCAGATCGCATCTGCCGGAGTTTTCATGCCCGCTTCGCATTCCCTCGACGCCACGACGCTGACGGTGTTGACGGTCAACACCCATAAGGGCTTTACCAGTTTCAACCGCCGCTTCATGCTGCACGACCTGCGTGAAGCGCTGCGCACCGCCTCCCCGGACGTGGTCTTTCTGCAGGAAGTCCTGGGCGAACACCAGACGCACGCCGGGCGCCACGATGCCTGGCCGGCGCAGTCGCAGTATGAATTTCTTGCCGACACGTTGTGGACGGACTTCGCCTATGGCCGCAATGCGGTCTACCCCGAAGGACACCACGGCAACGCAATCCTGTCGCGCTACCCGATCGAAAGCCACGAGAACCACGACGTGAGCGTCGATGGCCATGAGGGACGGGGCCTGTTGCACTGCGTCTTGAGGCCCCCTTCCCTTGCCTCGCCCGTGCACGCCATCTGCGTGCATCTGGGGCTGCTCGAGCGCCACCGGGGCGAGCAATTGCTCCGGCTGTGCGAGCTGGTGTCGCACGGCGTGCCCGCCGACGAGCCGCTGCTGATCGCGGGCGACTTCAACGACTGGCGGCTGCGCGCGGACACCCTGATGCGCGATTGCGGCACGCAGGAGGTGTTCACGTCGCGTCTGGGACGGCCCGCGCGGACCTTCCCGGCGCGCTGGCCGTTGCTGCGGCTGGACCGCATCTATGTACGCAGTGTGCGCGACTGGAAGCCGGTGCCACTGGCATCGCGCGTCTGGTCGCGGCTTTCCGATCATGTGCCGATTTGTGCGGAGATTGCGCTATGAACCTGGGCTGGCGCGAAGACAACCGATATACCCTGCTGGAAAACGGCACGGAGTACTTTCCCGCCGTCGTCGAGGCCATCGACGCGGCCAAGAGCGAAGTGCTGGTGGAAACCTTCATCCTGTTCGACGACACCGTCGGCCGGGATATCCAGCAGGTCCTGATCCGCGCCGCAAAGCGCGGCGTCAGCGTGGACCTGCTGGTCGACGGCTACGGGTCCGACGAGCTGAGCGAGGAATTCATCGGTGCGATGACCGAAGCCGGCGTGCGCTTTCACGTGTTCGATCCCCGCCCGCGCTTTCTGGGCGTGCGCACGAATGTGTTCCGGCGCATGCACCGCAAGATCGTGGGCATCGACCGCGAGCGCGCGTTCATCGGCGGCATCAATTTTTCCGCAGACCATTTGCCCGACTATGGCCCCGAGGCGAAGCAGGACTACGCCGTGCTGGTCGAAGGGCCGCTGGCGGCCGACATCGCCGACTACGCTCGCGCGCAGCTGGGCACCGGCAAGCGGCGGCTGCGGCGCCGCCCCGCCCGGATGGACCCCCTGCCCGCCGGCGACGGCGGCGGGCGGCTGGTGGTGCGCGACAACATCAGCCATCGCAGCGACATCGAACGCTACTACCGGGCGGGGGTGCGCTCGGCGCGCTCCGACGTGCTGATCGCCAATGCCTACTTCTTTCCGGGCTACCACCTGCTGCGCGACCTGGTGAAGGCAGCCCGACGCGGTGTTCGCGTGCGGCTGCTGCTACAGGGCGAGCCGGACGTTCTGGTCGCCCGCCTGGCCGCGTCGATGCTGTACGACTACCTGATCGATTCGGGCGTGGAGATCCATGAGTACTGCAAGCAACCGTTGCACGGCAAGGTCGCGTGCGTGGACGATGACTGGTCGACGATTGGTTCGAGCAACCTGGATCCGCTGAGTCTGGCACTGAACCTGGAGGCCAACGTCGTGGTGCGGGATGCGTCGCTGAACGCAGCCCTGCGCAAGAGCCTTGACCGGCTGATTGCCGAGGACTGCCGGCCGGTCGAGATGGCCAAGAACTCGCGGCGCCGGTTGCGCCGCCTGTGGCTGGGCGTGGTGGTGTTCCACTTTCTGCGGCGGTTCCCCGCGTGGGCGGGCAGCTTGCCGGCCCATAAGCCGCGCCTGCAATCCATGACGGCAGATACCGGAAGGGAGACCGCATGAAGATCCTGCATTCGTCACCCATGCGGGCGTTGAGGCGCCGCTGGCCCCGTATCAAACGCGTGCTGCCCGTGCTGGTGCTGATCGTGGTCGCCGGGCTGCTGTACTACTTCGGCCGCTCCGTGGACTGGCCGCAGGTGTGGGTCGCCATGCGCAAGATTCCCGGCCAGACTATCGCCATCGCGGCTGGACTGGTGGTTGCGGGCTATCTTGCGTACGGCAGCCTGGACCTCCTGGGCAAGAAATACACGCGCCACCACCTTCCCGCGCCCAAGGCGTTGGGCGTGGCAATGCTGAGCTACGCGCTGAACCTGAACCTGGGCGTGCTGGTGGGCGGCCTGGGGGCACGGCTGCGGCTGTACACGCGGCTGGGCTGCCGCAAGTCTGTCGCGACCCGCGTCGCGTTGTTTGCGGCGGCATCGAACTGGATCGGCTATGCGTGGCTGGCGGGCATCGTATTCGCATTGGGCGTGGTGCCAGTGCCGGCGGGCTGGGAGATCGGCTCCGGCATGCTGCGCATCCTGGGACTTGCGCTGCTGTCGTTGGGCATTGCATACGTCGTGACGTGCGCGCGGGCCCGGCGCCGCAGCGTCACGTGGATGGGCCACCACATCGCGCTGCCGCGCGCCCGCATGGCCGTGGCGCAATGCGCCCTCGCGGCGCTGTCCTGGTCCCTGATGGGCGCCATCTGCTATGTGCTGCTGCAGGGCAAGGCAAGCTACCCGGCGGTGCTGGGCATCCTGCTCTGCACGAGCTTCGCGTCGGTCATCACCCGTGTGCCCGGCGGATTGGGCACCACCGAGGCCATCTTCGTGGCCGCGCTGGGATCCCAGATTCCGCCCACCGAAGTGCTGGGCGCGGCCCTGGCCTACCGCGCCGTCTATGCGTTGGCGCCGCTGTGCCTGGCGCTGATCGCGTATCCCCTGATCGAGCTGAAATTGGGCATGCGTCGGCGCAAGACGGACGCCGCTCCCCCTGGTCAAGCAAGCCGCGTGCAATGAGGACCGCCATGAGTAGACCCCGACCCGACTCCGCAGGAACCGTCGCCGCCTATCCGCGACGCGCGGCTGCGTCCGAACACGATATCGCCTCGCAGGAGGCGCTGGCGTTGCGCGTCGCCGCCCTGCTGGGACGGCGGTTCGCCCCGGACTTCCGGCCCACGCGCAATCGCGGCGAACCGCCGCCCTACTACGTACCGGATCGCAGCATCACCAGCCTGGCCCGCGCGGCAAAGCTGGGCATTACGCGCGCGGCCGACCTGTTCGGCGGCGTGACGCCGCATGCCTTCGTCGCCAGCAAATCCATCACCCATGGCGTCGTCGACGCCCAGGCGCGGGTGCCGCAGGGGTGGGCGCGATCCTTGGCCAGCGCGCTCGAAGAGGTCGTGCTTCGCGGCTTCACTGCCTTCACGCTGGAGGACGCCTACCGGGCCGGGGAACGGCTGCTGCAGGAAGGCGCATTCCGCGTCAAACCAGCCGACGCCACTGCGGGCCGCGGGCAGATCGTCGTGCGCAACGCGCAGGAATTGCGAGCCGCGTTGAGCGAACAGGACGCCGCATCCGTGCGCCGTCTGGGCCTTGTGCTGGAGGAGGACCTGGCGCAAATCGAGACCTACAGCGTGGGCTGGGTGCGCGTGGGCAAGCTGGAAGCGTCGTACGTGGGCACGCAGTGCCTGACGCCCGACAACAACGGCGTCTCGGTGTACGGCGGCTCGAATCTCACCGTTGCCCGCGGGGGCTTCGACGAGTTGCGGGCGCTGAACCTGACCGACGAAGAACGGCAGGCGGTGGACTTGAGCTGCCGCTATGACACGGCGGTCTCCACGGCCTATCCTGATTTCTTCGCGTCCCGGCGCAACTACGACGTGGGCGTGGGCCGCAACGCCCGAGGCGAACCCCGCGCCGGCGTGCTGGAGCAATCGTGGCGGGCGGGCGGCGCCAGCATTGCGGAACTGTCCGCACTGCAGGCGTTCATGCTGTCGCCATCGCTCAAGTCCGTGTCCGCCTTCACGCGCGAGCGCTATGGCACGGACGAGCCGCCGCCCACGTCCGAGCAATATGTGTATCGCGGCGAAGATTCCGCCGTCGGTATGATCACCAAATCCGGGGGCATTCTGGAGGACGACGATGGCCGCCTTTAGCGACCCAATCGAAATCGACGTGGCGGACCAGCAACTGGCCGGCACGTTTTTGACGCCCGAAAACAAGGTGCCGGGCGTGCTGTTCATTCACGGCTGGGGCGGCGACCAGAAGTTCGACCTGGCCCGCGCCAAGGGCATCGCCGCGCTGGGATGCGTGTGCCTGACGTTCGACCTGCGCGGCCATGCCGCCACCCAGGCCCAGCAGATGCAGGTGTCGCGCGACGACAACCTGCACGACGTCATGGCGGCCTACGACCGGCTTGCGGCCCATCCGTCATTGGACAGCGGCTCGGTGGCGGTGGTGGGCAGCAGCTACGGCGGCTACCTGGCCGCCATCCTGAGCGGGCTGCGCCGCGTGCGCTGGCTGGCCCTGCATGTGCCCGCGCTGTACCGCGACGACGAATGGATGCTGCCCAAGAACCAGCTCAACCGCGAGACGCTGCGGGCTTATCGCAACACCCATATCGAGCCCGAAAGCAACCGCGCGCTGGCGTCTTGCGCCAACTTCACCGGCGACGTGCTGATCGTGGAAGCCGAGCACGACGTGTACATTCCGCACTCGACGATCATGAACTACCGCTCGGCCTTCCGGCGGTCCCATTCGATGACGCACCGCATCCTGGATGGCGCGGACCACGCCCTCAGCGACAAGGCCTCGCAGCAGGCCTATACGTCGATCCTGGTGAACTGGGTGACCGAAATGGTCATGGGTGCGCGGGTCGGCCGGCCGCGTCCGCTGCCTTAGGCAGTTCTCCGGCGACGGCTCAGGGCTTGGTGGGGCTGAGCAGGTCCGACAACGCGTTGCCCAATTCCTTGACGGCGCCCGCGACCCCTTCCGCGGCGCCTTCGGCGCCCACCCCGATGGCGTGTCCGAAGCCTTGCGCGACCTGCGCCGCAAAGCCGCGCGTGACCGAGAACTTCGGATTATCCAGGCTCCCAGCCAACGCGAAGTCGAACCGGACGGTGCCGCTCTTGTCCTTCATGGCCGCCAGCACTGCCTTGCGCGGCAACGAAAACAGGCTGCCGTCGCCGCTGAACTTCAAATTGTGCAAGGCCACGGCGCCCGAGGCCTTCAGCTCATGGCGGGCAATCGACGTCTTCATGTCCAGGTCCATCGAACCGCCCGACAGCGAGCCGGCGCCGTTCTCGGCCAGATAAGGCGCGGCATGGCGCACGTCCATGTTGCGCGCCGCGACCGTGATGTCCGCATCCGTGCCGCCGATTACCACCTTGCCCCGCGCGCGCACCGTCGACTCGCCATTGCGGTTGTCCTCGACCTTGCCGGTGAATTCCATGTCGCTGGATGTGCCGTCGCCAGGAATGACCACCGGCTGCAGCCGCGCCTGCACGTCCTTGAAGGGAATGCGATGCGGCGGCTTGGAGACGGCGCCGTCCAGGTATTCCAGCCGGCCATCGCGCAGGATCAGCTCGGCGACGCGGATCGGCCCATTGCGCCGCGTCTTGCCATCCCCCACGCCGGCCCGCAGCGCCGCCTGCAGCGCGGGAGAGATCTGCATGTCGCCGTCGGGACTGCGCACGACGGCGAAATCGAACCCGTCGATGATGATGCGCTTGAACACGGCCTCGCGGCGCAGAAAGGCGGTCCACTCCGGCTCAAGTTCAACGCGCTGGGCGCGCGCGCCGGGCTGGCCGGATGCGCCGGGTACGGTAACGTCGGTCAGCACCACCTGCCGAAGGCCGACCTGCACATTGCCCACCTGGCTGCGGGGGCCCAGAATGCTGGCGATGCGCTGTTCGACCACGCGGGTGGCGGCCAGCGCCAGCACCGCGAGGACGGCTCCGATCAGAAGCAGTATCGCCAGGGCGGTGCCCCAGCCTGCCCGGCCACGCGCGTCGGCTGCGTTCGAACTCATCTTGGTTTCCGAAGTTGTACAAATCACCGGCGCCGCCGGCGCCACACCCCTTGCACCATAGCGAGGCGCGGCGGCCTGCGCAACCTAGAGCATCGTCCGGGATGCGCAATCATTCATCAATGCTCGAAAAGGATGAGACGGCGCCTGGCCTCGCCGTCTCGATGCTGGTCAAGCCAGCTCACGCCGCCAGGACAGCCGCCAGTAGCGTTCGGGACGGGATGGCAAAGCGCCAACCTGCCCCGCCAGCACCTCTGCCGCCAGGCTGTTGCGCGCGGCCAGGGCGCGCTGATGGGCACGCGTGGCGTCGCCCTCGGCGCCGGCGTCGAATGGCGAAGCCAGGATCCGATGGCGCAGCAGACTGGCAAGCCGCTCCTGGACCGCGCCCGGCTCGGCGTCCGCGACCTCTTCATAGGCGATCCACTCCACACGCAGAAACAGCGCCCGCGCGGTCAGGCATGCATCGGACACCAATAGCTGCGCCGTCCCGCACAGCCCCAGCGGCATCAGGATCACCCGTGGCCGCAGCGCGGACAGCGCCGATGCCAGGGCGCCCGTCAACCGCCCGGCCCTGCCGCTGTCCGGGTGCGGGTCTTCAACCAGATCCATTTGCACGCCGCGCACGCCCAGCAGCGACAGCGCCCGCGCGCTGCTGGCCTGGCGGGAAAGGACAGCGTCGCGGACGCTTGCAAGACGGTCGGCGCTGTCCTTGCTGCTGGCGCAACCGGACGGTAGCGGCAGGCCCGAATACACCGTGAGCACGGTGCTGTCCGGACGCGCCGCCAACAGGCCTGCACAGCCGCCGACGGCGTCGTTGAAGCAGGGAGAAACCGCAATCAGTCTGCCTTCCCGGAGCATGGCGTCCTCGTCGGTAGCGGCTTACCAATACGGGGGCTGGTTGTAATACTGATGAATTCCTCTGGCCCAGGTTTCGTCCGCCATGCTGGGCCAATTGTCCTTGTCGAACCCGTCGGCGTTCTTGAGCACCTCCTTGTCCACGTTCAGCACGAAGCACTTGCGGTCGGTATCCAGCGTCAGCGCGCTCCACGGAATGGCGTACAGCTTGTCGCCAATGCCCAGAATGCCGCCGCGCGACAGAACGGCATACGCGATGCGCCCGTGCGGCACGTCCAGCATGATTTCCTGGATGCTGCCCAGCGATTCGCCAGCCGGGTTGTAGACGTCGTTCCCTTCAAGGGTGCTGGCCGCCATGATCTGCGGACCGGGACCGCTGGGATCGTTTTTCGGACCGCCCACGATCTTGGTTTCGCTTTGCGCCTGGCCGGCGCCTGTCAACGGATGGTTCATGGTGAGTCTCCTTCAGTAAAGCGTCTTGCATGGCGAACGGTTCGGCATGCAGGTCATCCTCCAAGCAAGCCCTGTGCCACACCGCCGTGCCGCTTGGCGCCCCGGCCTTGCGCAGGTCCGGCCCGGGCAAGATGGCAGTTCTTACATGCGGCCCCACAAAAATGCCGGGGCCGGCCCTGCGTGTGCAGGATCGGCCCCGGCCGGCGCGCGGGTCGGGCAGCGCGAGTTGGCGTCAGCGCCGGTTACCGCGGTCCGACATCATGCAGATGCCGGCCAGCACGCCCAGCAGCACGGCGCCTGCGATGCTCTTCCAGGCGTTTTCATGCACGTATTCATCTGTGGCGTGCGACACCACGCGCGCCCGGTCCCAGGCCGCGCGCTCCCATCCGCGGGCCTGATCGCGTGCGGCGTCCAGCTGATGCTTGAGCTTGTCGCGGGCGGATTCGATCTCCGACCCGCTGTAGCTGGCGGTGCTTCGCAGCAAATCCTCGGTGCCTGATATCAGGTCGCGCATCGTCCGCGAAGACGAGTCCGAGGTGTGGAACATGTCGCGCAGCCTATCTCGTTTGTTCATGTGTACTCCTTTGAAAAGTGCGGATCGCTCCCCCCGCGGCACGACGCACGCGAGGCGCGGTCCGCAAGCCGCAAGCCGTGCGGGACCGGTCACAGCCGGTCGATGCCCGGCGTCTGCTGGGGGTCGACCCCCGGCATGGGATTGGGAATGCTGTCCGGAGGCCAGTGCCCCTTCTCATCCTTGCCCGCGCCGGGCGCGTCGGGCTGGGGTTGTTCGGGGGGCGCCTGATCCGGGGTCTTCTGTCCGCCCTGTCCGGGCGGTGGGGAACGCGTCCCCTCGGTGTTTGCCATGATGTGCTCCTGAAATGAAAAGACTGATGCAATCGACGGTCAACTTGCCCACCATTGCTTGATCGTCGCGCGCAGCGCCGCGCCGCCCGTGGCGGCATCTTCCTGGCGCAACGCCTTGAAATACGCACCGATCTGCTTGGCCGGGATGTGGGGCGGCAACGGCGGCATCTCGGGATCGGTCACCATCTCCAGCACGACAGGACGTCCCGCCGCCAAGGCGCGGTCCCACGCCGGCCCGACGTCGTCGGGACTGTCCACCCGGATACCCTCCAGGCCCAGCATCCGGCCGTATTCCGCGTAAGAAAACTTGGGCAACCACTGCGAGTCCGGAAAGCGCGGGTCCCCGCCCATCACGCGCTGTTCCCACGTCACCAGGTTCAAATCGCCGTTGTTCAGCACCATGACGATCAGGGTGGGATTGCTCCAGTCCTGCCACCGGTGGGCAATGGTGATGAGCTCGTTGATGCCCAGCATCTGCATCGCGCCGTCGCCCACCAGGGCGATGACAGGGCGATCCGGGTAGGCAAGCTTTGCCGCCACTGCATAGGGGACGCCGCAACCCATCGTGGCCAGCCCGCCCGACACCGAACCCATCATGCCGGCCTGAATGTCGACGTTGCGCGCATACCAGTTGGCGGCCGAGCCCGAGTCGCAGGCCAGGATGGTTCGCGCAGGCAAGCGCTTGGACAACTCCAGGAACGGGCGCTGAGGATTGATCGGCTTGGCATCGACCATCGCACGGGCATGCACCGTTTCGCGCCAGGTGGAAACCTGCTTCTCGATACGCTCGCGCCAGCGCCGCGTTTTCTTGGGTTCCAGCAGCGGTATCAACGCTTCCAGCGTCAAGCGGCTGTCGCCCACCAGCCCGATTTCCACGGGATAGCGCAGGCTGAGCTTGCGGCCGTCGCGGTCGATCTGCACGGCGCGCGCCTGGCCTTCCTGCGGCAGGAATTCCGCATACGGGAACGAGGTGCCCACCATCAGCAGCGTGTCGCACTCGTTCATCATGTCCCAGCTTGGCTGCGTGCCAAGCAGTCCGATGGCGCCCGTCACGTACGGCAGGCTGTCCGGCAGCACGGCCTTGCCCAGCAACGCTTTGGCCACGCCGGCGCCCAGCAGCTCGGCGACCTCGCTGACCTGTTCGCCCGCCTGCAGCGCGCCCGCGCCCACCAGGATTGCCACCTTCTCGCCGCGATTCAGGATGTCGGCGGCGTTGCGCAGCGCGTCCGGGCCGGGCACCGCGGCGTGGGAGGTTACGCCGATGCCAGTGTGCACCGTGCCGTGCTCACGGGGCGGCGCCGGCACGGCCGGCAAGTCCTGCACGTCGTTGGGGAAGATGACGCAGGTCACGCTGCGCCGCTCCAGAGCAATGCGCATGGCGCGGTCCACCATGTGGCGCGCCTGCTCCGCCGTCGTCGCCATCTGCACGTAATCGTGCGCGACGTCCTTGAACAGGCTGATCAAGTCCACTTCCTGCTGGTAGTCGCCGCCCAGCGCGCTGCGGGCCTGCTGGCCCACCAGCGCCACGACCGGCTGATGATCCAGCTTGGCGTCATACAGACCATTGAGCAAATGGATGGCGCCGGGCCCCGAGGTCGCCAGGCATACGCCGACCTGCCCCGTGAATTTGGCATGGGCGCACGCCATGAAAGCGGCGCTTTCTTCGTGGCGGGCCTGTATGAATTCCAGCGGCTCCTGCGTGCGGCCAAAGGCGCCGATGAGCCCGTTGATGCCGTCGCCGGGATACCCGTACACCTTGCGCACGCCCCACTGCGACAGCCGCTTCAACACGAAGTCCGACACTGTTTCCATACGTTTCTCCATGCGGTCGTCGTTGAAAGCGTCTTCTTGCAGCAACCGCCGTTCCCGCCCCGGATTGGAATTTGGGCGTAGGGACGCAGATAAAAATTACAAACCGGCCGTAGCGGGCGGCAGGCCTGCGTCGTCGCTCCATCGTTTGGATGACCCGCATTTGTGCTGCATTGCGCAATTTTTCTGGTGCCAGCGGGTTTGGGCACACGGCTTGCGTAAGGGAAGGCCTCGGCCTATCAACTGGAGCAAGCATGGCGAAGACAAGAACCCTGATTGTGGCGGGAGAAGCTTTTCCGCTGGCCAAAACGGGCGGACTGGGAGATGCCATTACCGGCATGGCCCGCGCGTTGATGGAGGCGCGAATGCCTCTGAGCGTGCTGCTGCCTGCCTATCGGGGCGTGCGCGCCAAGTTGAACCGCGTGCGCGAAGTGGCCACGCTGGAGGATCTGCCCGGCGGCCCGGCCGTCCTCCTGGAAGGCAAATGCCCGCAATCCGGCATCGACTATCTGGTGCTGGAGAACGATGCCCTGTACAACCGCGGCGGCCTCTACGCCGACGAGAACGGGCGCGAGCATCCCGACAACGGCTTGCGCTATGCAGCGCTTGCGCACGCCGCCGTGCGCGTGGCGGCGGGATTGCCGGGCGTTGCGCGCCCCACGCTGGTGCACGCGCACGACTGGCATGCCGGCCTGGTGCCGCTGCTGCTGCGCGCGGCCGGCCTGCCCGACGTGAAAAGCGTGATGACCATCCACAACCTGGCGTTCCAGGGGCTGTTCCCGATTGCATGCGCCGACGAATTTGGCGTACCCGAATGGGCCCGCACCGACGACGGCGCCCAGGCTTGGGGGCAGCTCAATTTCCTTAAGGCCGGGATCCGCTACGCGGACCGCGTCACCACGGTCAGCCACACCTACGCCCGCGAAATCATGACGCCGGAATTCGGTTGCGGCCTGGACGCGCTGCTGCGCAGCCGTGCGGACGACCTGCTGCCGATCCCGAACGGCATCGACGACGTGCTGTGGAACCCTGCCCACGATCCGTACCTGCGCAGCCATCGCTATTCGGTCCGAGACCTGACCAACAAGATTCACTGCAAGGCGGCGTTGCAGCGCGAGTTCGGCTTGCGCCCGGATCTGGGCGCGACGGTGATAGGGATGGGCAACCGCCTGACCGAACAGAAGATGGCGGACGTCGCGGTGCACGCGCTTCCCGAAGCGCTGGACCGTCATCCCAATCTGCAGATCGCCATTCTGGGTCAAGGCGATCACCGGCTGGAAGAAGCCTTGCAGGACATCGCGCGCCGCTATCCGGGACGCTGCGCCACCCATATCGGCTACGACGAGGGCATCGCCCACCGTCTGCACGCCGGCTCCGACATCCTGCTGCATGCCAGCCGCTTCGAGCCCTTTGGCCTGACGCCGCTGTATGCGATGCGCTACGGCACCCTGCCGATCGGCTCGCGGGTGGGCGGCATGGCCGATACGATCCAGGATCCGGGTCCGCGCGCCCCGCTGTCGGCCATGGCATCGGCCACCGGCCTGCTTTTTGAAGGCGACTCGCCGCAGGCCATGACCGCCGCGATCGACCGCGCCATCGACCTGCGCGGCCACGGCATTCTCTGGCGGCTGATGCAGCGCAACGCGATGAACAGCGATTTCGGTTGGCGCGCCGCGGTCAGCCTGTACGCCAGCCTGTACCGGTCGCTGGTGGAACCCGAGTATCGCGATGCAGCGCCCGCGTCGGCCGTGCAGCCCGCAGACGTTGCCGCCGTCAACCGCCGCCAGCCGCGAGCGGGCGGCGCACTGCCAGCCGCCATCTAAGGAGCCAGCCCGGTGCCCCCTTCCACCGCCCTCGCGCCGTCCAGCGCCCCGCTACGTCTTTATCACGCCCGCTCTGGCCTGCCGGAGGGCCAATCCGACCTCCAGGCGCTGTGCCAGCGCCTCGCGCAACGCGGGTTCAATGCCGTGCTGGCGCCGGCGCCGTGGTTGACCGGCCCAGAACCGGGCTCGCATGCCGCGCACGACGCGGACACCGCGCGGGTGGACGGCAAGGAGACGCCGATCACCCATTGGTACACCGAGGTCGCGGCGCAAATGGCGGCCCACGGGTTGTCGCTGTTCGTCGACGTGATCCTGGACCGCAGTGCGCGCCATGCCGTGGCGACCACCGCCGAACCCGGGTGGTACCGGTCGCTGCATGAAGAACCCGCCCGCGACCCGCGCCTGACGCCGGAGGAGCGCGGGGTGCTGCACTTGCCCGAAGGCCCCCTGCCCCCCGGTTTTCTGGCGGCGTGGACGGCGCGTCTGCTCGGCTGGACGCGCAGCGGGGTCAAGGGCCTTGTCTTCCAGGCGCCTCAGCGGCTGCCGGCAGAGGCTTGGCGAGAACTGGGGGCCGCGTTGCGCGCGCAGAATCCGGATGTGCGCCTGTTGGCCTGGACACCTGGCCTGTCGCCCGCCGACCTGGCGGCCCTGCGGGACGCGGCGTTCGACGCCGCGTTTTCTTCCCTGCCCTGGTGGGACTTCAAGTCGTCGTGGCTGGCGGAAGAGGACGCGCGCCTGCGCGCCATTGGCGAAGTCATTGCCGCGCCGCCGCAATCCGGCGCCCAGTCGCCGTCTGAGTACGGCCAAAGCGCGCTCTGGAGCGCGGCGGTGTCGGGCGATGGACTCATGCTGACGGACGAGGACGAACATCGCCTGCCGGACGTGCAAGCCGTGAACGCCTGGTTCGACGGCTCCCGCCTGAAGGGCCCGCTGTGCCTGCTGGGCGGCCGGGACGGCAGCTGCACCGTGATGCTGCGCGACGCGGGCGATGGCGCGACACTGGCGCTTGCCTTCAATCCGTCGCCCACGCAGCATGCGGGCGTGGATTGGGATGCCCTGGCGCCGATGTTGCCGCCGGCCGATCTCGTCCCCTTCACGCCGCCGGCGGGTTTGCAGAGGCAGGCGGACTCCCTGGCCGCGGGCGATTGCGCGCTGCTGATGTTCCAATCCACCCAGCCGGTTCGCGACGCCGTGCGTCACCACCGGACACGCGCCGACGACCTGGCCAACCAGCGCGTCGCGCTGGAGAACATCAGCCCTGCGGTCGACGGCGGCCTCTATCCGGTCAAGACCATCCCGCACGCGCGCATCGCCGTGCAGGCCGACATCTTCATGGACGGCCACGACCAACTCGCCGCCGAGGTGCGCTGGCGGGCCAAGGACGAGGCGCGCTGGCACACCGTGCCGATGACGCGCGGCCTGAACGACCGCTGGGAAGGCGCATTCCGCCCTCGGCGCATCGGGGCCCATGAATTCGTCGTGGCCGCCTGGTTCGACGCCTGGCATACGTTTACCCATGACATCGAGGTCAAGCACCAGGCGGGCCGCGATATCAGCCTGGAGATCCACGAAGGCCTCGCACTGCTGCGCGACGCCCTGGCGCGCGCCGACGCCGGCTCGCCCGCCGGCGCGGACGCCGAGCCCGTGCGCCGTGCGCTGGCGGCCTTCGCGGACGCCGACCTGACCCATCCGGTCCCCCCGACGCAAGCGCAGGTCGACGTGCTGCTGCACCCGGCGTTGGCGCACGCCATGCACGCGCTTGACGACCACCCGTTCGAAGCGGTCACCGCCACGGCCTACCCGGTCTGGGTGGACCGCAGCCAGGCCGTCCATTCGAGCTGGTATGAACTGTTCCCGCGGTCGCAGGCGGCCGAGCCCGGGCGCCACGGCACCTTCGACGACGTGGTCGCGCGGCTGCCGGACATCCGCGAGATGGGCTTTGACGTGCTGTACATGCCGCCCATCCACCCGATCGGCCAGCGCAACCGCAAAGGCCGCAATAACAGCCTGCGCGCCGAGCCCGGCGACGTGGGCAGTCCCTACGCCATCGGGGCGCAGAGCGGCGGCCACGACGCCATCGAGCCCGCGCTGGGCACCCTGTCCGACTTCCTGAACCTGGTGGATGCGGCCGCTCAGCATGGCATGGAGATTGCGCTGGATTTCGCCATCCAGTGTTCGCCGGATCATCCGTGGCTGACGCAGCATCCGGACTGGTTCTCGTGGCGGCCGGACGGATCGATGCGCTACGCCGAGAATCCGCCGAAAAAGTACGAGGACATCGTCAACGTGTCCTTCTACGGCGGCCAGAACCGCCGCGGCCGCAAGCTGGGCTTGTGGCGCGCGCTGCGCGACGTGGTGCTGTTCTGGGTGAACCACGGCGTGCGCATCTTTCGCGTGGACAATCCCCACACCAAGCCCCTGCCGTTCTGGCAGTGGCTGATCTGCGAAGTCCACGCGCAGCATCCGGACGTGATCTTCCTGTCCGAGGCCTTCACGCGCCCCAAGATGATGTACCGGCTGGCCAAGATCGGCTTCACGCAGTCATACACGTACTTCACGTGGCGCAACGAGCGGGCCGAGCTGGAAGCCTATCTGCAGGAGATTTCGTCGCCGCCGGCGGCCGACTTCTTCCGCCCGCACTTCTTTGTAAACACCCCGGACATCAACCCGTTCTTCCTGCAGACCTCGGGACGCCCGGGCTTTCTGATCCGCTCGGCGCTGGCCGCGCTGGGCTCGGGACTGTGGGGCGTGTACAGCGGGTTTGAACTCTGCGAAGGCGCGCCGCTGCCGGGCAAGGAAGAGTACCTGGACTCCGAGAAGTACGAACTGCGGCAGCGCGACTGGCACGCCCCGGGCAACATCCGGGCCGAGATCACGCGTCTGAACCAGATCCGGCGCGCCAACCCCGCATTGCAGACGCATCGCGGCCTGACGCTGGCCGCCAGCAGTAACAACCGGGTGCTGGCTTTTTACAAGTCCACGCCAGGCCATGGCAACGTGGTGCTGGTCGTCATCAGCCTGGATCCGTTCCAGGCGCAGGAGACGCGCGTCGAGGCGCCGTTCTGGCTGTTCGGCGAATCGGACGCCGGTCAGCTGTCCGCCGAAGACCTGCTGACCGAAACCCGCGAGACCTGGCATCAGAAGCACCGCAGCCTGACGCTGACCCCCGACCAACCCTATCGCGTGTGGCGGCTTTCGCTGCATGGATGAAGCCCGCGCCCAACGCCATGATGAGTAAAGCCCAACCCATTCACGATGATCCCCTCTGGTACAAGGACGCCGTCATTTACCAGCTTCACGTCAAGTCGTTCTTCGACTCGAACGGCGACGGCGTTGGCGACCTGCCCGGCCTGATTTCCAAGCTGGACTACATCGCCAGCCTGGGCGTGAACACCATCTGGCTGCTGCCCTTCTACCCGTCTCCCCGACGCGACGACGGCTACGACATCGCGGACTACCGCGGCGTGCACGCGGACTACGGCACCATCGCCGACGTGCGCAAGCTGATCCGGGCCGCGCATGCCCGGGGCTTGCGCATCATCACCGAACTGGTGGTCAACCACACGTCGGACCAGCACCCGTGGTTCCAGCGCGCCCGCGCGGCCAAGCCCGGATCGGCGGCGCGCAATTTCTATGTCTGGTCCGACAACGACAAGGCGTACGCCGGCACGCGCATCATCTTCTGCGATACCGAAAAGTCGAACTGGACCTGGGATCCGGTGGCCAACGCGTACTTCTGGCACCGCTTCTATTCGCACCAGCCCGATCTGAACTACGACAACCCGCAGGTGCTCAAGGAAGTGTTGTCCGTCATGCGCTATTGGCTGGACATGGGCGTGGACGGGCTGCGCCTGGACGCGGTGCCCTACCTGGTCGAGCGCGAAGGCACCAACAACGAGAATCTGCCCGAGACGCATGAGGTGCTCAAGCAGATCCGCGCAGTGATCGAGGCCGAGTACCCCGGTCGCCTGCTGCTGGCCGAAGCCAACCAATGGCCCGAGGACGCGCAGGAGTATTTCGGCGCGGGCGACGAATGCCACATGTCCTTTCACTTCCCGCTGATGCCGCGGATGTACATGGCCATCGCGCAGGAAGACCGCTTTCCGATCACCGACATCATCCGCCAAACGCCCGATATTCCGCCGACCTGCCAGTGGGCCATCTTCCTGCGCAATCACGACGAGCTGACGCTGGAGATGGTGACGAGCCGCGAGCGCGACTACTTATGGAACGTCTACGCGTCCGAGCCGCGCGCCCGCATCAACCTGGGCATCCGCCGCCGGCTGGCGCCGCTGCTTGAGCGTGACCGCCGCCGCGTCGAGTTGATGAACAGCCTGCTGCTGTCGATGCCGGGCACACCGGTGCTGTACTACGGCGACGAACTGGGCATGGGCGACAACGTCCACCTGGGCGACCGCGACGGGGTGCGCACGCCGATGCAGTGGTCGCCCGACCGCAATGGCGGCTTTTCGCGCGCCGATCCCGAACGGCTGCCATTGCCCGTGCTGATGGGCCCGCTGTACGGCTACGAGGCCGTCAACGTCGAGGCGCAGCAGCGCGACCCGCATTCGCTGCTGAACTGGACGCGGCGGCTCCTGGCCCAGCGCGGGCAGAGCCACGCCTTCGGCCGCGGCACGTTGCGCTTCATCTACGCCGGCAACCGCAAGATCCTGGCCTACCTGCGTCAGTGGGAAGACACGACGATCCTGTGCGTGGCGAACCTGTCGAATGCGGCTCAACCGGTCGAGCTGCACATGCAGGAGTTCTCGGGCCGGGTGCCGGTGGAAATGCTGGGCGGCACGCCCTTCCCCGCGATCGGCGAACTGCCCTATCTGCTGACGTTGCCGCCCTACGGCTTTTACTGGATGGACCTGAGTCAGGACGCCGCGCCGCCCGGATGGCACGCGACGGCGCCCGCCCAGATGCCCGAACTGATTACCCTGGTGCTCAAGAACCGGGGCGGCGCGGCGCTGACCGACGCGTCCCGCGCCACGCTGGAGCGCGAGATCCTGCCGCAGTATCTGGCGCGCCAGCGCTGGTATCCGGGGTCGGAGGCGCCGGCCCGCGCACGTCTGGCCTACGCCACGCCGTTCGCCTCGGCCGACGGGGAATTCTATTGGGCCGAGATCGAGCCGGAGGACGGTACGACGGGCATGCGCGCGCAAGCGCCCTTTGTCCTGGTCTGGGACGAGACCGCCGTCATCCAGTACGCCATTGCCCGCGTGCGCCGCGGCGCCGAAGTGGGCGTCCTGGCCGACGCCTTCCTGCAGCCGGGCTTCGTGCGCAGCACGCTGCGCGCGATGCAGGCGAGCGCGGAACTTGACGGACGCAGCGGCGGCAAGCCGGGCGACAAGCCGGGCGTGATCCGCTTTCTGCCCGAGGCGGGGCTGGCCAACATGGATTTCGACGGCGACCTCGACATGCACTGGCTGTCGGGCGAACAGTCCAACAGCTCGGTCATCGTCGGTAATGCCGTCATCCTGAAGCTGATCCGCAGCGTGCAGCCGGGCCTGTCGCCCGAAGCCGAGATGACCCGCTACCTGACACGGGCCGGCTACGGGAACATTCCACCGCTGCTGGGCGAGGTGCAGCGCGTCGACGCCGAGGGCGTCGTGCACACGCTGGCGGTCGCGCACGGCTACGTCTCCAATGAGGGCGATGCCTGGAGCTGGACGCTGGACTACCTGAAGCGCACGCTGGCCAACGCCCTGCTGGTTGGCAGCTCGCCCGAGGAGTTCGAGGAAACCCTGGAAGGCTACGCCGTCATGGCCGGCACCATCGGGGAACGGCTGGGCCAGATGCACACGCTGCTGGCCGCGCCAACCGACGATGCGGACTTCCAGTCGCGAGCCGCCAGCCAGACGGATGCGGACAAGCGGGCCGAGCAGGTGCTCGCGCTGCTGGACCGCGCCGAAAAAAACCTGCGCGCGACGCTGGACAAGCTTGAAGAGCCGTCGCATGCCTGCGCGGAGTGGTTCTTCGAGCATCACGAGCGCCTGGCCAAGCGCGTCACCGAGATGGCGCAGGCCGAGGTGGGCGCGCCGTGGCTGCGCATACACGGCGACTTCCACCTGGGCCAGGTGCTGGTTGCGCAGACCGACGCCTACCTGATCGATTTCGAAGGTGAGCCGATCAGCAGCCTGGAAGTGCGGCGATCGCTCGCTTCTCCGTACAAGGACGTGGCCGGCATGTTGCGCTCGTTTGACTATGCAGCGGCGTCGATTGCGCGGACCGACCTGATCGGCGGCGCGCATCTGGACGCCAATGCGGGTGCGGACGACGTGCCCGCGCCGCCCGTCGCGCCGGCGGAACAGCGCGACGCCCTGCTGGCGCGTTTCCGCCAGCGGGCCTCGGACGCGTTCCTGCAGGGGTACACCGGCGTGCGCGGCGGCGACCTGGCCGCCACGGGGGATCGCGAGGATACGCTGCTGATCCTGGCGCAACTGGAGAAAGCCGCCTACGAGGTCAGCTATGAAGCGGCCCACCGGCCCGATTGGATTTCGATTCCCCTGTGCGCCCTGACCGAACTGGCGCGCGGCGTCCTGCTGTCGGCCGCCATCGATGCCGAAGGAAAAACGTCATGACCGCAGGCTTTGCCTCTCCCGCCGCTGCCACCGACGGCCACATCGACGCGCAGGAGGTGACCGCGCTGGCCCATGGGCTGCACGACAACCCTTTCGGGGTGCTGGGACCGCACGACGGCTGGGTACGCGTCTTCGTTCCCGGGGCCTCGGCCGTGGCGGTCCTGGATCAGGATGGCGATCGCACGCCCCTGGAGGAACAGGCGCAGGGACTCTACGTCGGCCGCGTGACGTACGCGCAGGCCGGCGACGGGGCGTCCTACCGCCTGGCGATCCGCTGGCCCGCGGCCGAACAGGTCACCGCCGATCCGTATGCCTTCGGCGCCCTGCTGGATGACGCCACGCTGCAACGCCTGGCCCAAGGCGCGTGGCGCGAGGCCGGCGAGGCCCTGGGCGCGCACCTGGTTGAAGTGGACGGCGTCAGCGGCCTGCGCTGCGCAGTCTGGGCGCCCAACGCCCGGCGGGTTGCGGTGGCGGGCGATTTCAATGGCTGGGATGCGCGCCGCCACGGCATGCGTCTGCGCCACGCTGCCGGGGTGTGGGAAATCTTCATCCCCGGCGTACGCCCTGGCGACCGCTACAAGTTCGCCATCACCGACCGCAGCGGCAATCAATTCTTGAAGGCCGATCCGATGGCGCGCCGCAGCGAGATGGCGCCCGCCACGGCCTCGATCGTGGACGACCCCGCGCCCTACGCCTGGTCCGACGACGACTGGATGCAGGCGCGCGGGGCGCGCCAGTCTCCCGGCGCGCCCGTGTCGATCTACGAGGTCCACGCCGGATCGTGGAGCAGTGTCGAAGCGGGCCCCTGCGCCTGGGACCAGATGGCCGACAAGCTGCCGGGCTATGCGCGCGCCATGGGCTTCACGCATCTGGAACTGATGCCGATCATGGAGCATCCGTTCGGCGGCTCGTGGGGCTACCAGCCGCTGGGCATGTTCGCGCCCACGGCGCGCTACGGGCCACCGGAGGCCTTCGCCCGCTTTGTCGACCGCTGCCACGCCGCCGGCATCGGCGTCATCCTGGATTGGGTGCCCGCGCACTTTCCCGACGACGCGCATGGCCTGGCCACCTTCGACGGGACCTCGCTGTACGAATACGAAGATCCGCGCGAGGGCTATCACCCCGATTGGCACACCATGGTCTACAACCTGGGGCGCAACGAGGTGAAGGCGTTCATGATCGCCAGCGCCATGCACTGGCTGCGGCGCTTTCACATCGACGGGTTGCGTGTGGATGCGGTGGCGTCGATGCTTTACCGCGACTACAGCCGCCGGCCCGGCGAATGGATTCCCAACCGCTATGGCGGCCGCGAGAATCTGGAGGCGGTCCAGTTTCTGCAGGAGCTGAACGACACCGTGCGCCACGAGGTGCCGGACGCCATCATGGTTGCCGAAGAGTCCACCGCGTGGCCGGGCGTGACCGCGCCCGTGTCCGAAGGCGGTCTAGGATTCCACTACAAATGGAACATGGGCTGGATGCACGACACTCTGCGCTATCTGGCGCAGGATCCGATCCATCGCCGCTACCACCACCACGACATCACGTTCGGCATGGTGTACGCGTACAGCGAGCGCTTCATCCTGCCGCTGTCGCACGACGAGGTGGTGCACGGCAAGGGGTCGCTGCTGGGCAAGATGCCCGGCGACAAGCAGGCGCGGCTGGCCAACCTGCGCGCGTACTTCGGCTTCATGTGGGCGCATCCCGGCAAAAAGCTGCTGTTCATGGGCGGCGAGCTGGCCCAGCCCACCGAATGGAACCACGACGCCACGCTGAACTGGAACCTGCTGGACGACGCGGGACATCTGGGCATGCAGCGCCTGGTGGCCGACCTGAACCGCCTGTATCGCGACCTCCCGGCCCTCCATGCGCGAGACGCGGACCCCTCGGGGTTCGCGTGGACGATCATGGACGACCAGGACAACAGCGTCGTCGCCTTCATCCGCACCGATGGCCAGCAGCACGTGCTGGCCGTGTCGAATTTCACGCCGGTCACCCGGCACGATTACCGCATCGGGGTTCCTCGGGCCGGCCGCTGGGCTGAACTGCTGAACACCGACGCGTCCCAGTACGGCGGGTCCGGCCAGGGCAACCAGGGCGGGGCCAACACCGGCGACATGGCTGCCCACGGGCAGCCGCAGGCCCTGTCGCTCACCCTGCCGCCCCTCTCGACTCTCTTCCTGATGCACGAAGGCTGAATCCATGGATCCGTCCCAACTGACCCGAATCACCGGCGGCCAGCCCCAACCGCTGGGCGCCACCAGCGATGGCCTGGGCGTGAACTTCGCGGTGTTCTCCGCGCACGCCACCCGTATCGAGCTGTGCATCTTCGATCCCAAGGGGCGCAAGGAATTGCGCCGCTTCGACCTGCCGGAGTGCACGGACGAAATCTGGCACGGCTACCTGCCGGATGCGCAGCCCGGCCTGCTCTACGGCTACCGCGCCCACGGCCCGTACGATCCGCAAAATGGGCACCGCTTCAACCCCAATAAGCTTCTGCTGGATCCCTATGCGCGCCAGCTGAGCGGCCCGCTGCACTGGAGCAATGCGCTCTTTGGCTACCGCATGAATCATTCGCGGCAGGATCTGAGCTTTGACCGCCGCGACAGCGCCCCCGCCATGCCCAAGGCCATCGTGGCCGACGAGGTGCCGTTCAACTGGGGCAACAGCAAGGCCCCGGATACGCCCTGGAATGACACGACGATCTACGAAGTTCACTTGCGCGGCGTGTCGATGCAGCGCGAGGACCTGCGCCAGCCGCTGCGCGGCACGTGCGCGGCCCTGGCCGATCCGCGTTTCATCGAGCATCTGCAACGTCTGGGCGTGACGGCGGTGGAACTCTTGCCGGTGTATGCCTTCCTGCAGGACCACTTCCTGACCGAGCGCGGGCTGCGCAACTACTGGGGCTACAGCACCCTGTCCTACTTCGCCCCGGAACCGGCGTACCTGATGCAGCACCCCAACGAACTGCGGCTGGCGATCCGCCGCCTGCACGCGGCGGGCATCGAGGTGATCCTGGACGTGGTCTACAACCACACCTGCGAAGGCAACGAAATGGGGCCGACGCTCTCCTGGCGCGGCCTGGACAACGCCAGCTACTACCGCCTCATGCCGGGGCAAGAACGCTACTACATCAACGACACGGGCTGCGGCAACACGGTCAACATGTCGCATCCGCGCGTGCTGCAGATGGTGACCGACTCGCTGCGGTACTGGGCCACGTCTTACGGCGTGGATGGCTTTCGCTTCGACCTGGGCGTGACATTGGGCCGCGAGGGCAACGGCTACGACCCCGGCTCGGGGTTTTTCGACGTGATCCTGCAGGATCCGGTGCTGTCCAAGCTCAAGCTCATCTCCGAACCGTGGGACATCGGCCCGGACGGCTACCAGTTGGGCAACCACCCGCCCGGGTTCGCGGAATGGAACGACAAGTTCCGCGACACCACGCGCCGCTTCTGGCGCGGGGATGAAGGCATGCGCGGCGAGATGGCGGCGCGGCTGTGCGGGTCGCGCGACATCTTCGACCGCCGCCATCGCCGCCCCTGGTCCAGCGTCAACTACGTGGCCTCGCACGACGGCTTCACGCTGGCCGACATCGTCAGCTACGACGGCCGCCACAACGAGGCCAATGGCGAGGACGGCAATGACGGCCATTCCGAGAACTTCAGCCACAACTGGGGCGCCGAAGGGCCGACCGACGATCCGCAGATCCTGGAGACGCGCGGCCGCGTCCAACGCGCGCTGCTGGGATCGGCCATGCTGTCCGACGGCACGCCGATGCTGCTGGCGGGCGATGAATTCGGCAACAGCCAGGAAGGCAACAACAACGCCTACTGCCAGGACAACGCCATTTCGTGGCTGGACTGGACGCAGGCGCAAAGCGATGCCGGCCGGGCGCTCAGCCGCTATGTGGGCCGCCTGACGGCCCTGCGCCGCGCACATCCCAGCGTACGCAGCGCCCGCTATGGCGATGCGGGCCAGGAAATTCTGCCGGGCGTCCCGGCCATTTCCTGGTTCGACGCATCGGGCGCGCCGCTGGAGGGCCCGGCGTGGGACGCCGAACAGGAACGCGTCATGGGCTTGCGCCGTGCCGCGCTGCGTCCCGAAGGCGGCGCCGACGTGACGCTGTTGCTGATGAACCCCACGCACGAAGCCGTGACCTTCACGCTGCCCGAAGCCGGCTTCGCCTGGTCGTTGGAACTGGACTCGGACAAGCCAGCCGAGCCCGCGCCATGGGACGAGCCGACGGTGACGGTTGCGCCTCATAGTCTTGTCTTGATGGGACAGCGGGCGGAATCTGGAGAGGCGACATGACGCATCCGTACTCATTCGGCGCCTTGCCGCTGGAAAGCGGCGTCACCCGCTTTCGGCTGTGGGCGCCGAGCGCCCTGCCCGGTCTCGTGCTGGAGGTCGAGGGCCACCCCCCGATTCCGATGCGGCCCGGCCCGGATGGCTTTGCGCAAGCCGATGTGGACTGCCCGGCAGGCGCCCGCTACCATTATCGGCTGGGCGACGGCGCCATCATGCCCGATCCCGCCTCGCGTCTGCAGGACGGCGACGTGCATGGCGACAGCGTTGTCGTGGCGCCCGGCGCATACCGCTGGAGCCACCCGGAATGGACCGGCCGCCCGTGGGAAGACACCGTCATCTACGAAGTCCACGCGGGACTGGCCGGCGGCTACGCGGGCCTGATCGCGCGGCTGCCCGAATTGGCCGACATGGGCATCACGATGTTGGAGCTCATGCCCATCGCCGATTTTCCGGGAGAACGGAACTGGGGCTATGACGGCGTGCTGGCCTATGCGCCCGACACCGCGTACGGTTCGCCCGACGATCTGAAGAACCTGATCGACACCGCGCATGGATTGGGCATGGGCGTGATGTTGGACGTGGTCTACAACCACTTCGGCCCGGACGGCAATTACCTGTCGGCCTATGCCGCGCCCTTCTTTCGCACCGATATCGACACGCCGTGGGGGGCTGCCATCGACTTCCGGCAGGCGGCCGTCAGCGCCTTCTTCAAGGAAAATGCGCTGTACTGGCTGACCGAGTACCGCTTTGACGGCCTGCGCCTGGACGCTGTCCATGCCATCGCCGGACACGAGTGGCTGCACGAGCTGGCCGGCTTCGTGCGCGACAACGTCTCGGCCGAGCGCCACGTGCATCTCGTCGTCGAAAACGACGACAACCGGGCCAGCCTGCTGCGCGGCGATTTCGAGGCGCAATGGAACGACGATGCGCACCATGTGCTGCACCATCTGCTGACCGGCGAATCGCGCGGCTACTATTCCGACTACGCCGAAGCGCCCGCGCAGGCGTTGGCGCGCTGCCTGGCCGAAGGCTGGGTGTATCAGGGCCAACCCTCCGCCTATCGGGGCAACCAGCCGCGTGGCGAGCGCAGCGCCGACCTGCCGCCCACCGCCTTCGTGCTGTTCTTGCAGAACCATGACCAGACCGGCAACCGCGCGCGCGGCGAACGCCTGACCGAGCTGGTGGACAACCCCCAGCGTCTGCGTGCGGCTGTCGCGCTGCAATTGCTGGCGCCGCAGATCCCGTTGATCTTCATGGGCGAGGAACGCGGATCGCGCGCGCCGTTCCTGTATTTCACGAGCCACACCGATCCCGAACTGGCGCAGGCGGTGCGCGACGGCCGGCAACGCGAATTTTCGGCCTTTCCCGAGTTCGCCGGCGATACTCCCACCGCGCAGTTGCCCGATCCGAACGACGCGTCCACTTACCACGCCAGCTATCCCTGGCAGGACGAGCCAGATGCCGCCCAGTGGATGCGCGACTACACGGCGCTCTTGCAATTGCGCGCGCGCATGATCGCGCCGCGGCTGGCGGGCGCGGTCAGCCTGGGCGCCGCGGCGGTCGGCGACCGCAGCGTGTTTGCACGCTGGGAATTGGCCGATGGCGCCCGCCTGACGGTCTACGCGAACCTGGGGCCCAATCCTCAGACCGTGCCCGATTCGCTCATGCCCGGTCCGGACGTGTTCGCGACCCTGCTGTTCGAATCGCCCGCGGGCGGACGGGACCGGCTCGCACAAGGCGAACTGTGCCCGGACAGCACCGTCTGGCTGCTGGAGGACGCGGCATGAAGCGCACCAGTGCCGAGCCGGATGGCCTGTCCGCGCTGGCCGCCGAGGCTGGCATCGCGGAGCATTGGACCGATGCGCGCCAGCGCCCGCAGCGCGTCGCGCCGGAAACCTTGCGCGCGCTGCTGGCTGCGATGGACCTGCCGGCAGAGACGTCCCGGGACATCGCCGACAGCCGCCAGCGCCTGGCGGAACAGGCGGCGGACGCGCTGCCGCCCATGCTGGTGACGCGGTGCAACGCCCGCACGCCGCTGCCCAAGACTGCACGCGGCCCGTATCGCATCCTGTGCGAATCCGGCCACATCCTGAACGGCCATATTCAGGCGGGCGCGGACGGCCTCCCGTTCCTGGTCGCACCCGATGAGCCCGGCTACCACCGGCTGCTGTTGACTTCGGCGCAGGCCACGCTGGCCGTGGCGCCGCGGGAGGCCCCGAGCCTCGCCGACCTGACCGGCGCGGCCAGCCCGCGCTGTTGGGGTCTGGCCGCACAGGTCTACAGCCTGCGCCAGGACGCGCGCGCCGACATGCCGCGCACGCACGGTTTCGGCGATTTTGGCGCGCTGCGCGAACTGGCGGTGGCCGCTGCCGAGCAAGGCGCCGACATGCTTGCCATCAGCCCGGTTCACGCGATGTACGCCGCGCAACCCGAACGATCCAGCCCGTATTCGCCGTCCAACCGCCTGTTCCTGAACGTGCTGTACGCCGATCCCGCCCCCGTGCTGGGCCAGGATGCGCTGCAGCGCGCGCTGGCCGGCGTCGCCCCCGCGGCGTTGACCGCGCTGGACGGATTGGCGCGCATCGACTGGCCGGCGGCCGCGGCCATCCGCTTGCAAGCGCTGCGGTCCTTGCATGCCGAATTCGCCACCCATGGCGGTGTCAGTGAGCGGGCGCGCTATGCGAAATTTTGCACTGAGCGCGGCCAGGCCCTGCGCGACCACGCGATCTTTGAAGCGCTGCATGCGGCGCAACGCGCGCCCGGCGGGTCGATCCCCGCGTGGCAGCGCTGGCCTGCCGCCCTGCGCGATCCCGCCTCGTCGCAGGTCAAACGCTTTGCCGAGGACCATGCGCTGGACGTGGACTTTCACCAATTCGCGCAGTGGCTGGCGGCAGAGAGCCTGGCTGCGGCGCATGCCGCGGGCCGCGAGGCCGGCATGCGGCTGGGCCTGCTCGCCGATCTGGCCGTGGGCGCCAGTCCGGATGGCAGCCACGCCTGGAGCCGCCAGGCCGACCTCATGCGCGGCATGTCCGTGGGCGCGCCGCCCGACATCTACAACCCGCTCGGCCAGTACTGGGGACTGACCGCCTTCTCGCCGCGCGCGCTGCACACCCAGGGCTACGCTGCCTTCATCGACATGCTGCGCGCCGTGCTGGCGCATACCGGCGGCGTGCGCATCGACCACATCCTTGGAATGGCGCGTCTGTGGCTTGTGCCCGAGGGCGCGTCGCCCGCCGATGGCGCCTACCTGCGCTATCCGCTGGACGACATGCTTGCGCTGATCTCGTTGGAGGCCTGGCGCCATCGCGCCTGCGCCATTGGCGAAAACCTGGGCACCGTGCCCGAGGGCTTCGATGACCGGCTCAAGGACAATGGCGTGCTCGGCATGAACGTGCTCTGGTTCATGCGTCAGGCGCCGGATGCCCAGCCGGGTCCCGACGCGCCGGCCGGTTTCACGACGCCCGCCGAGTGGCCGCGCGACGCGGTCGCCATGACGACGACGCACGACTTGCCCACCCTGCGCGGCTGGTGGGACGAGCGCGACATCGACTGGCGCGTCAAACTGGGTCTGCTGGGCGCCGACGACAGCGAGGAAAGTCTTCGCGCCGGACGGGCGCTGGACCGCGAGCTGCTCTCGCGGGCGCTGGATCCAAGCCTGGCAACGCCGCCCGCCGAAGCGCCGGTGCCAGCGCTTCTGCAGTTCGTGTCCTCCAGCCCGTGCCCGCTGATGTTGATTCCGATGGAAGACGTTGCCGGCGTACTGGACCAGCCAAATCTGCCGGGCACCATCGACACCCACCCCAATTGGTGCCAACGGTTGCCGCTGGGCATCCACGCTACCTTTGCCGATCCCGCCACGCAGGCCCGCCTGGATGCCGCGCGCGCCGGAAGGAGACAATCTTGAGCACACCGCAAGCCACCGCCCGGCTGCAATTGCACGCAGGCTTCACACTCGACGACGCGTGCGCCCAGGTGGATTACTACGCGGACCTGGGGGTCAGCCATCTGTATCTGTCGCCCATCACCCGCGCGCGAGCGGGCTCCACGCACGGCTACGATGTCATCGACCACTCCGTGGTCAGCCCGGAACTGGGTGGCGAACCCGCCCTGCTCCGGCTGGCCAGCGCCGCGCGGGCACGCGGCCTGGGCCTCATCGCGGATATCGTGCCCAACCACATGGCGGCCCATCCCACCAACGCGTGGTGGCGCGACGTGCTGGCCAACGGCGCGGCAAGCGCGTGGTCGGCCTACTTCGATATCGACTGGAATCGTCCCGCGCCGGCGCTGCGCAACAAGGTCCTGCTGCCCGTGCTGGGCGACCCGTACGGCGCGTCCCTGGAACGCGGCGCGATCACGCCGCAATGGGACCCGGACGCCGCCGTCCCAGAGCTGGACGTGCATGGCCAGCGCTATCCGCTGACCCCATCTTCCGTGCCGCGCGGCGCCGCACGCGAGGCGTGGCTGCGCGAACACGACCCCGCCGAGGGGCCCGGCCGCCAGCGTCTGCATGAACTCCTGGAACGCCAGCACTACCGCCTTGCGTGGTGGCGCACCGCGCCCGACCAGATCAACTGGCGGCGCTTCTTCGAAATCAGCGAACTGGTCGGCGTGCGTGTCGAGGACGAGGCGGTCTTTGACGCCGTCCACGCGCTTGTCCTGCGCCTGACCGCGCAAGGTGTGCTGGACGGCCTGCGCATCGACCACATCGATGGGCTGGCGTCGCCCGGCGGCTACTTGCGCCGGCTGACGGCGCGTCTGGCTCAAGCCAACGCCAGCCGGCCCGCGGCGCTTCGCCAGGACCAGCCATATCTGGTCGTGGAGAAGATCCTGGCGCATGACGAGGCGCTGGATCCTCGCTGGCAGACCGACGGCACCACGGGCTACGACTTCATGGACCAGGTGAGCGCCGTGCTGCATGCCCCGCAGGGCGAGGCGCCGCTGCGCTCATTCTGGCAAGAATTGACCGGCGACGACCGCGACCCCACCGAGCAGCTGCGCGCGGCGCGCGTGCGCATGCTGGTGCGGCACTTCCCCGCCGAACGGCAGGCGTTGGTCGGCTGCCTTGCACAGATCGCCAGCCAGGACGTGCGCACGCGCGACTGGACCGCAACAGCGATCGACCGCGCGCTGAGCGCCCTGCTGGCGGCCTTCCCCGTCTACCGCACGTACGCCGAGGACGAGGGCAGCAACCCGGCGGACGCGCATCGGCGCAACACCGCCGTTCAGGGCGCGGCGTTGGCGCTGGCGGCCCGCGAGGGTTCGGCAGACGCCACGCTGCTGGCGCAGATCGCCGAATGGTTCAATGGCCAGCCGGAACACGCCACTGCACTGCGGCGCTTTCAGCAATTGACGCCGCCCCTGGCCGCGAAGGCGCTGGAGGACACGCTTTTCTACCGTTACGGGCCGCTGCTGTCTCGCAATGAGGTCGGCGCGTCGCCCGCGCGCTTCTGCCTGTCCGGCGACGAGTTCTTTCAGGCCTGTGCCGCCCGAGCCCGCACGCATCCCCGCGCCATGCTGGCCACCGCCACGCACGATCACAAGCGCGGCGAAGACACGCGGGCCCGCCTTGCCGTCCTGACGGAGATGCCGCAGCGCTGGCTGGAAGCGGCGCGCGGCTGGATCGACGCCATGCCTGCCGGCTTGACGCGTGCCGACCGCTACATGCTCATCCAGACCCTGGTCGGCGCCTGGCCCTGCGATTGGCGCGCCGAACCGTCCGATTGGCCGGCCGACCGCCTGCAACCCTGGCTGGACCGTGTCGCCCAATGGCAGGAAAAGGCGCTGCGGGAAGCCAAGCTGCACACCAGCTGGACCGACCAGGACCCGGCGTACGAAGCGGCCGCAAAGGCGTGCCTCGCCTGGCTGGGCCACGACGCCGACGGCCGCGCCGTGCTGGCCAGCATGGCGGCCTTTGCGCTGGAAATCGCACCCGCCGGCATGGTGAACAGCTTTACTCAGACGCTGTTGCGCTGCACGTTGCCGGGCGTGCCGGACCTCTATCAGGGTACGGAACTCTGGGATTTCAGCCTCGTCGACCCGGACAACCGCAGGCCGGTCGACTACGGCCTGCGCGCCCGGCTGCTGGCCGAAGGGTCGCGCGACGTGGCAATGGACCTGTCGGAATCGGCTTGGCGCACGGGCGCGGTCAAGCAGGCCCTGATTCACCGCCTGCTCCTTGCCCGCCAGCGTACCCCCGCGCCGTTTGCGGCAGGCACCTTGCACGCCGTGCAAGCCGAAGGCAGCCAGGCGGACCATGTGCTGGCCTACGTGCGCCAACATGAGGGTCAGTCGGCCCTTATCGTCGGGGCGCGCACCTGCGCGTTGCGGTTGACCGGCTATGTAAACGGCCAGCCGGGCGAGGCGCGAGCGTTCTGGGGCGATACGGCGCTGCGGTTGCCGGCGGCAAGCCCGATTCTGTCCTGGCACGACGCGCTAACCGGGCGCCGGGTGCGCGCGGGCGCCGATGGCCTGCTGCCGGTATCGGAAGTGTTGCGCGACGGCCCCGCGGCGTTGTGCCTGTCTGCGTGAGCGCGGGACGGCCTTTCAAACGCACTTCGGCCCCGGATACGCCACGGAGGAGGCGCGGCCGGGGCCGTCAGGCACTACGCAGACAACCGCGCGCTGGTGACGCGGCTGGCGTAGCCAACGCGTTTAGCGCTGGGTCCTGTTCTGCTGGCCTGAAGTCTGACCTTGTTGATTCCGGTCTTTCTCCATTTGCTGACCCGATTGTCCGGGCTGTTGACCCGGCGACTGGTTGCGGTCCCGCGGATTTTCCTGGGACTGTTGCTTTTGCGGTTGCTTCTGCTGGTCGGGTTGGTTCTGGTTGGCCATTACAAGTCTCCTAGTAAGCGGAGATATTCCGCCCAGATACCAGAGCAACCGGCGTGCCCAGCCGAGGCGCGGCGGGCGGGTCCAGGGCAAGCATTTTCAGGGGACGGGGCCGGGGCTGGGCAAATCCCGCGCCGGTCGGTAAAAACTACGCTCGCGCAGGGCCACGGCAGGCGGCGACTACGCCACCGTCCGCAAGATGACGGGGCGCGTGGGCTCCGTTTCCTGGCTGGGCCCGTCGAAGGCATCCAGCCACGACGACGCATAAGCGGCGGGCGCAGCCAGCGGCTCGCCGCCGTCGCGTTGCGTGCGCAGGCGCAAGATCAGTTCGTCCAGCGGCATGGGTCGGCCCAGCGAAAAGCCCTGCCCGTAGCGGCATCCGGCCGCACGCAGCGCGGGAATGTCGGCCACGTTCTCCACCCCTTCGGCCACCACGCGCCAGCCCAGGCGGGTAGCCAGCTCCGCCGCGGTGCGCAGCACCTCAAAAGCCACGGCGCTACGGCGCATCCGCGTCACGAAATACTGGTCGATCTTCACCTCCGACAGCGGAAGCGCCGACAGCAGCTTGAGCGACGCATGGCCGGTACCGAAATCGTCCAGGCTGACTTCGCAACCCGCCTCTTCCAGCCGGAGCAGCGACGCGCGCAGCACGTCCAGATCATGGATGGGTTGGTCTTCGGTCAATTCCACGCGCACCAGCGAGGGCGGCAATTCCGCGGACCGCACGCGATCCAGCAGGAAATCGATGCAGCGCGTCTCGGAAAGCGTGGTGGCCGGCGCATTGATCGCCAGCGGCACCGCCAACCCCAAACGGCGCAGTGTCTGGAGCGCATCGATGACCCGCACGCAGACGCGCTCGAACAGCATGCAGTCCAGCCCAAGCCGGTTCACGGCCGGGATGAAGTCCGACGGCATCACGATGCCCAGTTGCGGATGCTGCCATCGGACCAATGCTTCGGCCGATACGATCCGGCCCGTCAGCAGGTCCACTTGCGGCTGCAGGAGCACGCGCAGCCCGTCCCGGCTGGTGATCATGGCGGTAATTTCCGCATCGCTGACCACGGAATTTTGGCAAGGCTCAGTGTTGATCATGGCTTGCTCCAGATGCGCTCCGACGTGATGCCTGCGCTGTCCGGGCGCAGATCGGGACACGATATTCGGGCATTCTGCGCTCACTCCGCCATAAAGTCACACACATGTAACCAGAGGTGTTAAGGTGCGGAAATTCATGTTTCGCGCGGCATTGCGGGCACCCTGCAATACGCGCCTGACGGTGTCTTGTCGACATGGTAGGGTTGCCGTCTTCGGGCCCGGCCCACGTTCCATTTCCGCTGTATTTCCCCTCTTCGCGTGACTAGTCTGCTTACCCGTTGGCGCGCTTCCCTGCGCAATGTGCTGTGGCTCGACGCCCTGCAAGCCGCCGCCATCAGCGCGGCCCCCGTCATCCTTGCCGTGCTGGTGCACGAACCGCGGTTGGGCTGGACCGCCATCGCGGCGTTCTGGGCCTGCTTCGGCGACCCCGGCGGCCCCTTGCGCAAGCGCGCGGGATCGATGCTGGCGCTGGGCTTGATCGGCGCCCTGTTCTGCCTGCTGGCCAGCGCCAGCGCGGCGCACCTCTGGCTGCTGTTGCCTCTTACGTTTGTCTGCTGCACGTTCGGCGGGCTGCTACGCGTGCTGGGACCGGCCGCCGCCATCGTGGGCACCCTGCTGTCGGCCGGCTTCGTCGTGGCCGCCGAGCTGCCCGCGCCGACGCTGATGGAAAGCCTCTGGTACACGCTCTTCTTCCTGGCGGGCGCGGTCTGGGCCATCCTGATGACGGCGCTCGTCTGGCGCCGCCGCCCCTGGAAGGACGCGACCCATGCGGTCGCGCACTGCTACCGGGGGCTGGCCGATTTTTCCGACGCGCTGGCTCGCATGTATTCGGGCCTCGCACCCGCCGCGGGGCAACAAGCCTGGACCGCCGTCGTCAAGCCCCAGCGCAGCGCCCAGCGCGCCGCGCTGGAAGCCGCCCGCGTCCGCATTCGCGAAGTGCTCGATGCCCGGCCGTCGCGCAGAGCCCGCGCGCATCAATTGATGTACCTGCTGGACAGCGCCGAAGACAGTTTCATCGCACTGGTCGCGGCCGCCGACCTGCTGGAATCGAACGCGCCGCGCTGGCTGGGCCGCAGCGCCGGCGCCCACCTGTCGCACGCCCTGCACCGCTACGCCAGCGCCTGCAACGCCATCGCCAGCACCTCCGATGTCAGCGATGCCAAGCAGGCCGATTGCCTGCGCGAGCGCCTGGCCCATTACAACGCCGGGCTGCGCGATCTGCGCGGCGGCGCCATGGCCTACGCGCCCGACCTGGCCACCGTGGTGCCGGTGCTGGACCGCCTGCTGCACACCGCTCAGGCGGTCTCCCACACCCTTTTCGACCAGGGCGCCGCGCCCGCCGCGCCCGCCCAACGCGCCCGCGACGCAAGCGGCGCGCGCCAGGCCTGGCAAACGTTGCGCCAGAACCTGCGGTTCGAATCCGATGCCTTCCGCCATGCGTTTCGCGTCGGCGTGGGCGCCACCATTGCCGTCGCGCTGTCCAAGACCTTTGCCGTCAACCACGGCTACTGGATGTCGCTGACGCTGGTCTTCATCCTGCAGCCGTATTTCGCGACGACCTGGCAACGCACCGTCGAGCGCGTGATCGGCAGCGTGGCGGGCGCCATCGGCGCCTCGTTGCTGGGACTGCTGCTCAGCACGCCGCTGTCGGTGGCGCTGGCGGTGCTGCCGATCGCGCTGGGCACGTTTGCCGCGCGCACCATCCATTACGCGCTGTTCACCTTTTTCCTCACCTCGCAGTTCGTGCTGGTCAGCCACATCCAGCAGCCCGAGATCTACGAGCCCATGCTGGCCGCGCTACGCGCGTTCAACAGCGTGCTGGGCGGCATCCTGGCGCTGCTGGTGGGCTTTCTGGTCTGGCCCGAGAAGGAACCGCGGCAGCTTGCCGGCGCCCTGGCGCGCGCGCTGCACCGGCACGCGGACTACGCGCTGGCCCTGACGCAGGAAAAGAGCGGCGACGCGTCTTCGCAGGACATCGTCGGCCTGCGCAGGCTTGCCTGCCTGTCGGCCGACAATGCCGAGGCTTCCCTCCAGCGGCTTCAGCAGAATCCGGTGCATCGCGAGCGCAACGTGGACACCGCGGTGAACCTGCTCAACGCCATGCGCCGAATCACGGCGGCGGGCACGGTGCTGGAAATCCAGCCAGCGCTACCCTCGGCGTCAGCGGCGGCCGCCGCGCTGCGCGACTACGGCGCCATGCTTGCGCACGTGCTGCACCCCGAAGGCCCCACCCCACCCGGAGACGCACGCCGCATCGGCGTCCCGCCGGTCATCGCCGACGCCGAACCGGCGCTCGCCGCCCCGCTGGACCGCATCGCCCAGCAGGCGCGCCAGATCCGGCAACTGCGCGAACGCGTGCAGCGCGACGAAACAGCGCCATAACGGCCTCTCATTGCGCCGGCGAGGCCAAAGTCAGACTGGTTTGACGCACATCAATGGAGCGCGCGGGCGAAACGGCAACCATACGGTGGCACGCTTTTAACCAAGGAGGCCCACCATGTACCGCCGCATTACCGTCCACCTGGACCACGGGTTTGACTGCACCCGCCGCACCGCGCTGGCGCTGGGACTGGCCAAGCGCCACAAGGCCGAACTGGTGGGGGTCTACGCCAGCTCCGCGCCGCCGCAGTACTACTACGGCGAATCCGTCATGATGTCGCGCACGCTGAACATCATGAAGAACCTGCAGGCACAGAATCGGGGTGCGGTACAAAACGCCTTTCTGGAAGCGGCAGCGGCCGCCGACGTGCCGGCCGTCGTCCGGGCCGGCGAATCCTCGCCCAGCGCCACCGTTGCCCTGCACGGCCGGGCCAGCGACCTCATCATCGTCAGCCAGCAAAACCGCGACGACGTCGAAGCCGCGCACGAAAACGAATTCGTTGAACAAACCTTGCTGACCGCCGGCCGCCCCGTCATGGTGCTGCCGTCCAGCGGTGATTTTCCGGTGGTCGGCGATCGGGTCCTCTTGTGCTGGGACGGCAGCCGCGAAGCCGCCCGCGCGCTGGCCGATGCGGCGCCGCTGCTACAGGGCGCCTCGCATGTGGTCGTGCTGACCATGGACGAAGGGGCCGCCACGCGCAATGTCGAATCCATCCCCTTCGAAGACCTGGCCAGCTATTGCGTTGCGCATGGCATCCCCGCGCCCGATCACGTGCGCCGCGACATCAAGGGCGTCGGCGTGGGCAGCACCATCCTGAATGCCGCCGCGGACTACAGCGCGGACCTGATCGTCATGGGCGCGTACGGCCATAGCAAGTTCCGGGAATGGGCCATGGGCGGCGCCACCGCTTCCATCCTTAAAAGCATGACCGTGCCCATCATGTTCTCGCACTAACGCGCATCCCCTGCCCGTCCACACGAAGCCGCGCCCCTCACCGGGCGCGGCTTCGGTGCATTGCAGACGGGCGCAGTATCAGGCCGCCTCGGTCTGCGCGTCGCGAACCGGCGTCAGCACCGGCTTGCCCGCAAAATGCGCCGTGGCGTTTTCCAAGAACAGCGCAACCGTAGCCGCCACGGCTTCGGGCGACCGGCCCGCGCTGTGCGGCGTCAGCACCACGTTGTCCAGTTGCTTGAGCGCATCAGGTATGAACGGCTCGCCGTCCACCACATCCAGGCCCGCGCCCGCGATGCGCCGCTCGGCCAGCGCCGCGATCAGCGCGTTGGTATCGACCACGCTGCCCCGCGCGATATTGATCAGATACCCATCCGGACCCAGCGCCTCCAGCACACTGGCATCAACCAGGTGATGCGTGCCGGCGCCGCCCGGGGTGGCCACCACCAGAAAGTCCGATTCCGCTGCCAGCGCGCGGGGGTTGTCGAAATAGGTGTAGCCCGACTCCGGCCGGGCGCGGCGGTTGTAATACCCGACGCTCATGCCGAACCCATTCGCGCCCCGGCGGGCGATTTCCAGGCCGATGGTGCCCAGGCCCAAAATGCCCAGACGCTTGCCGCTGACCTGCGGCCCCATAAAGCCGCTCCAGTGGCCCTGCCGGACCCAGGCGTCCGCCTGCGGCAGCCGGCGCGCGGCGCCCAACAGCAGCGCCATCGCATGGTCGGCAACGGAAACCGCATTGGCGCCCGGGCCGTTCGTCACGACAATGCCGCGCGCATGCGCCGCCAAGAGATCAATGTTTTCATAGCCGACGCCCAGCGAACAGACGATGCTCAGGTTCGGCAGCGCGGCCATTTCGTCAGCCCGCAGGCCAGTGGCGCCACGCGTCAGGACGGCGCGGATCTGCCCGCCATGCGCCTGGATGGCCTGCGCGCGGGTCTGGTCGGTGGTGGCGAGAATCGGGCGAAAGCCCTGGGATTCGATGACGGGAAGATAGTCCTGAACGCTGTCGATCAGGATGAGTAAGGGGATGCTCATGGGCTGGGGGATCTAGGTGGGTTGCTGCTGAAACCCGCAGATCTTACGCCCGGCGCGGCACGCGCGCCAGGACGGCAGGGCCGCCCCGGGCCCTGCTGGCGGCCCGCCAGACGCGCTGGCGTCCGGCGGCCATCAGCGTGTCATGGCGCTATATGCGTCCCATCAACAGCAGCACGATGAGCACGATCACAACGATGCCCAAGAGGCCGCTCGGGTAGTAGCCCCAGCTACGGCTGTGAGGCCAGGCGGGGACGGCGCCGATAAGCAACAGGATCAGGATGATCAGCAGGATGGTCGACATAATGACTCCTTGGATTTATTGATTTGAGTTGTGGATGGGGCGAAGGATCAGGCGTCTTTCGGCGGCACGATTTCCTTGACGGGCGGGGACAGCGGCGGCAGGTCCACGTCCGGCTCATCGGTATCCGGGTCGACCGGCAAGTCCCCCGGCGGCGAGCCGGGCGGGATAGGATCCGGCTTCGGCGGCACATGTAGTTGCAGGACGGTTTGCATTGCACTCTCCTCTGAAGATTCTCTCGCGGGCAGCGCGGCCGGTCGGCGGGCGTTTCCGGCGGCGCGATTGCCGACAAGGCATTCAGCAAGCGGCGTGCCCAAAGCCGTCCACGCCCGCGATCGCCGCCGCCGGGAACGCGGCATGCTGTAGCCCAGCGCTACCGCGCGCACCCGGAGATTGAATGAGCACCCGCACGCAAAAGGACCCGGACCCGTTGCCCGTCGAAGAGGCATCGCTGACCTATGTGGACGACACGCAGCCCGGCTACACCCGCGTGCGCGTCAACGCCCATACGTTTCACTATCTGGACGAGAAAGGCGCGCGCATCACCGACGAGGCGCAGATCCAGCGCATCAATGCCCTGGCCATCCCGCCCGCGTACGAAAACGTATGGATCTGCCCGCTGGCGGACGGGCATCTTCAGGCCACGGCGCGCGATGCGCGCGGCCGCAAGCAATATCGCTATCACCCCGGCTGGACGGCGGTGCGCGACGCCACCAAATACAAGAATCTGCTGTCCTTCGGCCACGCATTGCCCCGGATCCGGCGTCAGGTCGAGCGCGACATGAAGATACCGGGCCTCACGCAGGACAAGGTGGTCGCGACCCTGGTCCGCCTGCTGGAGATCACCCTGATCCGCGTTGGCGGGCGCGAATATGCGCGTGCCAACAAGTCCTACGGCCTGACAACGCTCAAGCGCCGTCACACGACCGTGGCCGGCAGCCGTTTTCGGTTCAGATTCCAGGGCAAGAGCGGCGTGGCCCACGACGTCACGGTCACGGACCGTCGCGTGGCGCGCATCATCAAGCAATGCCTGGACATTCCGGGCCAGCAGCTGTTTCAGTATCTGGATGCCGACGGCGACAAGCGCCCGGTTGATTCCGGCGCGGTCAATGCCTACCTGCGTCACGCCGGCGGCGGCGAATACACCGCCAAGCACTATCGCACCTGGGCGGGCTCCGTGATGGCCTTTGCCGCGCTGCAGGCGCGCCCGTTCGAAGACGAGCGCCGCGCCAAGCAGGAGGCGGTGGACGTCATCAAGGCCGTATCAAAACGGCTGGCGAACACGCCCGCCGTGTGCCGCGCGTGCTACGTGCACCCAGCCATCATGGAGGCCTACCTGACTGGTACGCTGCCCGCGCGCACGGCCGCGCCAGCAGGCCCTCGCGGGCTCAGCGCCGACGAGCGGCGCCTGCTCGCCTTTCTTCATGAGCAGGACGCCGGCGATGCGTGATCAGAGAATCGAGGAGCGCGCATTCTTGGCGCGGGGCTGCGGTGCGGAGCCGTCGGCCCAATTCGATTCGGTCTTGTTGTCGACCACCTCGCGCTTGTCGCGCGCGGCCTCGTCGGGCGTATCGGCATCGGGTTTATCCGGTAGATTTGGCACGTCGACGGGACCGCTCGGCGGCAGTATCTTAGCGTTGTCCTGCGCGGATTTGCCGGCGCGCGCCGGCGAGGTGGTTTTGGATGTGGACGAAGGTTTCACGGTGTTCTCCCGCCAGTTGCGAACCTTCATCCTACGGCCCCTCGCCCGCAGGAAAAACTGTCAAGACCTTCAAATTGCAAGCGGATGTGCCGCCGCGCCAGCCGCGCCTGTGTGGCCGGGCAGCCGCGGCCGCTCACAAGGAGATGCAATGCGAGACCCAAACTTCGAACAATGTGTGCAAGCCTGCTATGAATGCGCGGTAGCGTGCGATCAATGCGCGGCCGCGTGTCTGCGACAGAATCCGGCGCAGATGCGCGCGAACATCGCCTTGTGCACCGATTGCGCCGAGGTCTGCCGCTTGTGCGCGGCCATGCTGGCCCGCGGCGGCGAATTCGCTCAGGCGCTTTGCACGTTGTGCGCGCTGGTCTGCGATGCCTGTGCGCGGCAATGTTCCACGCACGACGCCGAGCACTGCCAGATTTGCGCAGGCGCCTGTATCGCCTGCACGCTGGCATGCCGAGACATGGTCGAGGCGTAAGCCTCGCCCCGCCGCGCGGCCGCCCGGGCCGGCCGCAACGGCGCATTTTTCCGCCCGACAGTCAGGAGCTTTCGATGGCCACCACGAATACCCCCATGCCTTCCGACTTCCCCGAGAACGGCCCCGACAATCGTGGCGCCTACAGGCGCTCGCGGCATCCGGAAAGCTGGATCGACGAGCTGGAAGCCACGCTCAGCGACACTTCGGCAACGGACCTTGAAGCCCTGAAGGCGCGCTTGAACGACCAGCTGCAAGCCACGCGCCAGAGCCTGCGCGAGGCGTCCGACAACGCCCATGACCTCATGCGCGAGACCCTGGACTGCACCGAGGACTACATCCACGCGCGTCCCTGGCAGGCAGTCGGGCTGGTGGCGGGCGCGGCCTTTCTGCTGGGCGTTATTGTCGGCCGCCAGTAAGACGTTCCCGGGCGGTCGCCGGGCACGGCGTTTGCTCGACTCCCATTGCAAGGCGCATCCCGCGCCGCCCAATGGGAGAACACATGAGCACCCCCAAAAGCGCCCAGACCGGCGACCGCCCTCACCCCACCCCGCCCATGCCGGCGCAGCACCTGGACGAACAGCCAGGCGTTGAAGCCGTCATGGTGCTCAAGCCCCAGTATCAGGCGCCCGGCTACAAAGGCAGCGGCAAGCTGCAAGACAAGGTTGCGATCATCACCGGCGCCGACTCCGGCATCGGCCGGGCCGTCGCCGTCCTGTTTGCCCGCGAAGGCGCGGACGTCGCGGTGATGTACCTCGATGAACACGAGGATGCCAGGGAGACCAGCCGCGCCGTTCAAGCCGAAGGCCGACAGTGCCTGCTGATCCCAGGCGACGTCCAGAACTCCGCCTTCTGCAACGAGGCCGTCGCGCAGGTGGTCAAGCATTTCGGCAAGCTCGATATCCTGGTCAACAACGCGGCCTACCAGCAACACACCGAGACGCTGCCGGAAATCAGCGACGAAAAATGGGACAAGACGCTGCGCACCAACATCAGCGCCTATTTCTACATGGCACGCGCCGCGCTGGAACATCTAAAACCCGGCAGCGCCATCATCAATACGGGATCAGTCACGGGACTGAACGGCAGCGGCAAGTTGCTGGACTACTCATCGACCAAAGGCGCCATCCACGCGTTCACCCGTTCGCTGGCCTCGAACCTGGCCGAAGAGGGTATTCGCGTGAACGCGGTCGCGCCCGGTCCCGTCTGGACGCCGCTCAATCCGGCCGACCGAAGCGCCGAAGACATCAAGTCATTTGGTGAAAAGACCGACCTGGGACGCCCCGCTCAGCCGGAGGAAATCTCGCCCGCCTACGTCTTTCTGGCGTCGCCCGAATGCTCGAGCTATATCACGGGCATCGTGCTGCCCATCACGGGCAGCGCGGGCGACTGAGCGATCCTCACTTCTCCGGCACCACCGAGGCCGGCGCGGCGCGCGACGCCGGGGACACCGGCGGCGCTTCGCCCTTGGGCGCAGGATGGATCTTGTCGCCATTGACGGCGGGCTCGCGACCCAACGCGCGGCTCATCGCGTAGTGATCGCTCAACATCGGCAAGGTGCGCGTCGCAAAGTCGCGCACCTGCGCATCTTCCGACTCCTTGGCGGCTGTTTCAAAAAGGCGATTGGCGGTCGCGTGCGCGTCCACGGCAGCCTTCTTGATATACACCTGGTCGAACTCGGCGCCCGTCTTTTCCCGCAATTCATGCAGCGTGGCGCGATCGGGCTCGGCCGGCTGATCGGGCAGCGAGATGTTCTTGGCCGCTGCCAACGCGTGGATCTCCTTGTTCACCGCCGTGTGCTGTTCAAGCATCTTGGCCGCAAACGCGCGCACCTGTGCGTCCTTGGCGCGCTTGCTTGCCAGTTCGGCGGCCTGCACCTCGAAAATTCCCGAACCCGAGGCAGCCTGCAGGAAGCGGGCGTCCGAGGCGTCCAGTTCTGCGGCATGCGATAGCGGGCCCGCGCCCGCAAGCACCACCGCCGCGGCAAGCGCGGCAAATGACGGTTTAGTGAATGGATTCATATTGCTGTCTCCGTGCGTGGCTGGGCGGGGCTCAATTGGCGGTGGTCGGCGCTTCCACCCGGCGCGGCGGATCCAGCGGATCAAAATCCTGCCACTTGCCATCCTGCCATCGCCCATTGGCCCGTTCGATGTCGGTGCCGCCCGCGGCGCGCAAGATCTGGCGGGCTTGCTGCTCGCGCCCAAGGTCCACGTGCAGCGCCAGCATGACACCGGCCTGGCGCACGGGCGGGTGCGATTTCTCGGGCTCGCCCGGCGCGGTGCGCACCCGCTTCTTGCGGCCGACCACCCACATGGCGCCCGCCAACGCCCCGATGTAGGCGCCCACCCCGGCAGCGGCAATCGTGATGAAGATCGAGGCGGCCAGTTGCGCGGCAATCAGCCCTGCCACCAGCGCAAACACCAGCCCCAGCAACGACGCGCCGGCCACCGCGCCGAAATGCCCGCCTTTGGCATCGGGGTCAGCGATCCGGTCGCCCCCCAGCGGAAAGCGCCCATGCTCGCCGGCAATGCTGACGTAAAAAGTGTGGATGTCATCCTCGGTATAGCCCTCGGCGAACAACTTCTGGGCGGCCAGCGTGGCTTCGTCGAAGGTCTGGAACCGTGCAGCGACAATCAAGGACATGACAATCTCCCGGGGAAAAATTTTCAATCAAGGAGCAACTTCCATACCTGCGCTGCCGGAACCGCCCTGCACATCGCGACGTCGGCATGGCGCTTGCTGCCTGCCCCGCACCCGCTGCTGCGCGCACCGCTTGTTCCGATCCCGCGCGCGCCCTTATCCGGAGAGTGCTCATGCCCCGTATACCCGACACCGATATCAACCTTGACGAAAGCGGCCGTCCCGATCTGGGTCCCAGCGACTCTTCAGATTCGGCCAGCGACCTGCCGCGCGACCTCAGGCACACCGATAGCGACTCCCAGGCCACGGGCGAACGCGAGAGCGTCGAACCGGACTTCCAGGACGACGACGGCGCGGACGTGGCGACCGACCGCGTCACCGACGCGGACGAAGCCGGCCTCTCGCACGACGCGCCCGATCCGGTCCGCAACGGTGGCTGAGGCCATCTCGAACCGGACCCGGCGCCGCACTCCCTGAGGAACGACGATGGAAATATCCCGTACTGAGGAATTGCTGCCCGGGTCCGAACCCGACGAGGGCCTGCCGGCGCCCGAGCCTGCCCGCGGCGAAGCGCGGCGGTGCCTGTCCGTGCTGGATTGGATGGCGCTGATCGCCGTCGTGGCCGGTGGTTTGAACAGCGGCTTGATCGCCGCCGTCAATCTGGATGTGATCGAGAAAATTTTTCCGCATACGGCGGCGGCGCGCACCGTCTACGGCGTGATCGGCCTCGCGGCGTTGTATTGCGTCGTGATGCTCTTTCGTCTGGCTGACGAATTGGGCGAATCGGCCCGCTGACAGCAAGCCGTTTCGCCCGCCTTTCGCATTAATTGCCGTCAGGCCGCTTGCCCGGATACTGCCCGCCCTCTTCAAACTCCGGCCCCTTGCGGTTCGGCGTTTTATCCGAATGCCGCTTGTAAGGCTGATCGTTCTCGGTCGGCTTATCCGCGCCAAACTGACCGCTCTGGTTCGCCGCCTCCGTATCGTCCTTGGGGGTATTGGCCTTGGACTTGGCGGGCTGCTGATCGTCTGGGGTCGTCATGAATCATCTCCTTGATACGCGCCATCCGTGAATCGCGAATGGCCTCGCTCCTCCTGCGCAAGCGCCATGCCTGGAAATTCTGGGCACGTTACTTGCTCTAGGGGTAGTCGGGTCCGCCAACTACCGGATCACTTACCCAAGGAGTCAGTCATGAATCTGTCCAAAACGATTTGCCCCGCTTTTGCCCTGTGCTTTTCCGTCCTGGCTTTCCAGGCCTCCGCGCAAACGGGCACGACCGGCGTTCGCACGAACGATCAGATCGACAACCAATACAAAATGGACAAAAAGCAATGCGACGGCATGAAGGGCAATGCCAAGGACGTCTGCCAGAAGCAGGCCGAAGCCACGCGCGACAAGGCCAAGGCCGACGCCAAGGCCGCGAAGGAGAAGGCCGAAGCCTCCCACGACGCGGCCAAGACGCGCAACGATGCCGACTACAAGGTCGGCAAGGAAAAGTGCGATGCCATGTCCGGCAACGCCAAGGACGCCTGCATGGCTGACCTGAAGACCCGCTTCAACAAGTAAGCGGCGTCAGGCGGATTCCCGGGACGGTCCACCCGTCCGGGAATTCTCGCCGGGCAGCACGTAGCCTGCTGCCGCGTATTCCTCAAGACGGTTGTAGAGCGTCTTGGGACTGATGCCCAACACTGCGGCCGCCTGTTTCTTGACCCCATTGCATCGCTCAAGGGTGGCCAGGATCAGACGACGATCGGCTTCGGCCAAGGTCTCGCCAACCGGCACGCTGACTTGCCCGCCGGCCGACTCGCCAGCTGGCGATACCTGCGGCACAAGCATGTCCAGATCCAGCACATCCCCATCGGCCATGATGAACGCGCGCCGCACGAAGTTCTTCAGCTCGCGGACGTTGCCTGGCCATTCATACTGCGCGAGCGCGGCAGCCGCTTCGGGCGAAAAGTCCTTGTTCTTGCCGGATTCTTCGTTGAGCGCATGCAGGAAGCGCTGCGCCAGAAAAAGGATGTCGCTGCCGCGGTCGCGTAGCGCCGGCAGCTCGATGGGAAAAACGCTCAGCCGGTAGTACAGGTCTTCACGCAGCTTGCCCTCTTGCACGGCCTGCTCCGGATTCCGGTTGGTCGCAGCCACCACGCGAATGTCGCACGCAATTTCCCGGTTGGTGCCCACGCGCATGAATTGGCCGGTTTCCAGCACACGGAGCAGCTTGACCTGCAGGTCAAGCGGCATTTCGGTGACTTCGTCCAGGAACAACGTGCCGCCGTCGGCGCGCTCGAAGTACCCCTTGTGTTGGCGGTCTGCACCGGTGAAACTGCCGCGCTCGTGCCCGAACATTTCACTTTCGATCAGGTTGGGCGAGATGGCGCCGCAATTGACCGCGATGAACGGCCGCTGCCGGCGCGGGCTGAGTTCGTGGATGGCGTGAGCGGCCAGCTCCTTGCCGGTGCCGCTTTCGCCGATCAGCAAGGTGGTGACCGTGGTGGGTGCCACGCGCCCGATCTGACGATACAGCGTCTGCATCCGTTCGGACTTGCCATACAGCTTGCCGAACCGGCCCGGTTCTTCAAACGGGGTGCCGGGCATTTCGCCGCCCGAATTGGTCATGATCCGCTTCAGGATCTCTTCGAGGCGCTCCATGCAGATGGGCTTGACCAGATAGTCGGTCGCACCCAGGCGCAGGGCCTGCACGGCGTTGTCGACAGTACCGTGGCCGGTCATCACCACCACTTCTGCGCTGTGCACGGCAACGTTCTTGAAAATGTCCATGCCGCTGCCGCCCGGCAGCCGGACGTCCGTCAACACCAGGTCGGGCGCTTGCCGTTCGAGCTGGATGAGGGCGTCCTTGACGCTGGCCGCCAGGGCCACCGAAAACCCGCTTTCTCGGCCGATTTCGGCCAGTGTTTCCCGTATTGCATCGTCGTCGTCGACGATAAGCAGGTGAGGCATGCTATCTCCGTATCCCTTCCATAACCGTCAGAATAGTCACTATGAGGTCGGCCGGCGCAAATATCTGCCAGTTTCCAACAACGTTTTCCAATACTTGCAACTCGTCGCAATCAGACAGCAGACCGCCCTCTACGATGCGATTATTGCAGGCCCGCTTTCGGGACTAGGAATCAGCATGGCCAGTCGAAATACCGCTACGCGCGCCAACGCGCCTTCCCCCACTTCCGTTTTTGCGGACACCAGCGGCATGTCGCCGCAAATGCGAAAGCTGGGAAACCAGATCGCACTTGCCGCGGCTACCGATGCAAGCGTGTTCATTATCGGCGAAAGTGGGGCCGGCAAGGAAATCGTTGCCCGCGCCATCCACGAGGCGAGCGATCGCCGCGATCAACCCTTCGTCGCCGTCAATTGCGGCGCGATCAGCGGATCGCTGGCGCACGCCGAGTTGTTCGGCCATGAGAAAGGCAGCTTCACGGGCGCTGTGTCGCAAAATGCCGGGTACTTCGAGTACGCAAGCGGCGGCACCCTCTTTCTGGATGAAGTGACGGAAATGCCGCCGGACATGCAGGTGCATTTTCTGCGCGTGCTTGAAGTGGGCACGTATCAGCGCGTGGGCGGCACGGATCTGCTGCGCGCCAATGTGCGCGTCATCTGCGCCAGCAACCGGGACCCGGCCGCCTCGGTGGCGGATGGCCGCCTGCGCCAGGACTTCCTGCACCGTCTGCTGGTGATCCCGCTGCGCGTGCCGCCGCTGCGCGAGCGCGGCGACGACGCCCTGCTGCTGGCGCATCAATTCCTGGATACGCTCAATGCGCAGCACGGCACGCAAAAGACGTTTTCGCCGGCCATGCTCGAGGCGATCAAGGCGCACGACTGGCCGGGCAACGTGCGCGAATTGCGCAACGTGGTCCAGCGCGCGTACATCATGGCCGATAGTCAGCTGGACGCCGACTTGGCGACGCGCAACCGCGGACCCAACCAGGCACAGGTTCGCGACGGTTCGCTGAACTTTCCGGTGGGCATGCCGCTGGGCCGCGCCCAACGCGAATTCATCCTCGCCACGCTAGCCCACCATGCGGGCGACAAACGACTGGCCGCCGAGACGCTCGGGGTCAGTCTGAAAACCCTCTACAACCGGCTGGATGTCTATGAGAAGGACGAGCCCGAAAAGGCTGCCTGAGCAGTTCTTACCACCGGGTTTGTAATACTGGCTCAGCATGCCGCGTTCCCGGGGCGCCTTCGCCCCCGTGAACGAGGCTGGCACGATCTTTGCGTATAGAAGGAGAATGAGCCGCCTTCCGGCGGCTGCCCCTTCAGGAGACTCGATTGGGCCACCCCATGCAAGAACTTCGCCTGCGCCAGCAAATGACGCTCGCGCCGCGTCTGCAACAGTCCGTCAAGCTGCTTCAGATGTCGGCGCTTGAATTCACGACCGCCGTGCAGCATGCACTGGCTTCAAACCCTTTTCTCGAAGATCCCGACGATTCGGAGCCCGAGTCGGCGGCCCCAGCCGCGCCTGGCGTGCGCGGCGAGACGGCGGACATGGAAGGACAGCCCGCGCCGGAACCCGTTGCGGCCTCAGATAGCCCGGACGGTGACGAGCCCCCGCCCGACGCGCCCGCCTATTCCGGCGACTACCCCACCCACACGTCCTCGGGCGGCGACAGCGATCTGGGCCAATGGGCCTGCGCCAACGTGTCGATGCGCGATCGCCTGTCCTTCGAACTGGGCAACTATCACCTGCAGCCGCGTGATCGCCTGCTAGCGGAGTTCATCATCGACGCGCTGGACGACGATGGCTACCTGCGCACCCCGCTGTCCGCGCTTTGCACCGCCGCGGACGAGGACATCAGCCCGCTTCCGGAGGAATCCGAATGGATGGCGGCGCTGCGCCTGGTGCAGCAGCTGGACGCCCCCGGCATTGCCGCGCGCGACTTGCGCGAGTGCCTGATCCTGCAACTTGCCGCGCTGCCGGACGAAGACGACGACGCGCGCGCACTGGCCCAGAAAATCGTCCAGGAACATCTGGAGCGGCTGGGCAAGAACGATTACGTCGGTCTGCGCCGCGCGCTGGGATGTGGCGATGACGCCCTGCGCGACGCCTGCGCGCTGATCCGCCGTCTGGACCCCAAGCCCGGCGGCCGTTACAGCGGAGACGCGCCGGTGTACGTGGTGCCGGATGTCTTCGTGGACAAATGGCAGGGTCGCTGGCGCGTGCTGCCCAATCGCAGCGCCATGCCGCGCGCGCGGTTGCACAGCGCCTATGCGGATCTCTTTCGCCGCGCCCGCCTGGACGACCGCAGCCCCATGGCGCAGGAACTCCAGGAAGCGCGTTGGCTGGTGCGCAATGTGGAACAGCGCTACACCACGATCCAGCGCGTGGCCGAGGCCATCGTGAAGCGCCAGCAGATGTTCTTTGAATATGGCGAAGTGGCGCTGCGCCCGCTCATGCTGCGCGAAGTGGCGGACGACCTGAATATGCACGAGTCCACCGTCTCGCGCGCGACCGTGAGCAAGTACATGACCACGCCGCGCGGCGTTTTCGAATTTCGCCACTTCTTCTCGCGTGAACTGGCCACGGAGTCGGGCGGATCGTGTTCCGCGGCCGCAGTGCGTGCGCTCATCAAGGAAATGGTGGACGCCGAAGACCCTGCAATGCCCCTGTCCGACGTGGCACTGACGCAGCAACTGGCCTCCAACGGCATCCTGCTGGCCCGCCGCACTGTGTCGAAGTACCGCGGCCAATTGCGCGTGCCGCCCGCCGAGCTGCGCCGCCAGCACTGATCCGCCCTGCGGCCATAAAAAAAGGCTTCCTTGCGGAAGCCTTTTTGTTGGGCTGCTTACTTGCTGCCGCCCGTGTTCGGATATCCCGGAGGAGGCGTAGCGCCAGCGGCCGGGGTCTTCGGCACGTTGTCATTGGCCTCACGCTTGCGATTGGGCATTTCCGACCCATGCTTGTCCGACTTCATGTGACCGCTCTTGTCCAGGTTCGGCGGCGTCGTGCCCGTATTGGGCGCGGCGTTCGGGGCGGGGGGAATCTGGCCCGGGGGCACCTTGGTATTGGGCGGCACGGCAGCCCCGTCGTTCGGCGTCGTGGACGGCGAAGTCGGGGGGGTGCTGCGGCCCGTCGTCTGGGCATAGGCACCGCCAGCGGTGGCAACGCCGGCAATCAAAGCAAACGCGCAGGTCATGGCACGGTATTTCATAGCGTAGCTCCTTCCTTGGTTGAAATGCACCGACCTAGTCGCAAGCCCCGTGCCTGACCCCCTGCCCGCCTTCTCCCCTACAGGTAGTCCTCCATGCGGGGCATTTTTTACCTGCGTTTGAACACTTGACCCTCAGCGTGCCCGTTGCGGCCCCGCGCTTTCCTCCAGCATCCGCTGCACGCGCTCGCCCAGCGCATCCAGCGAGAACGGCTTGACGATGAGTTCCATGCCTTCTTCCAGAAACCCGCCCGCGCTGGCCGCGCTTTCGGCGTAACCCGTCATGAGCAGAACCCGCAGACCGGGATGCGCGACGCGCGCGGCGTCGGCCAATTGGCGGCCGTTCAAATTGGGCAGGCCCACATCGGTCACCAGCAGGCTCAGGTTGCGCGTGGCGGTCACCAGCTCAAGGCCGGCCTCGCCATCGCCGGCCGTCAACACATGCAGCCCCATGTCCACGAGCGACTCCCGCACCATTTCCCGCACGTTCATATCGTCTTCCACGACGATAACGAAGGCCTGGCCCGCCGACGCCGCCTTCGCGCCCGTCGCCCGCGGCGTTTCGGCCGCCATCTCCGGCACGCCTTGATGACGCGGCAGATAGAGGCGAACCGACGTGCCGACGCCCTCGGCGCTTTCCAGCACAGCACTGCCGCCCGCCTGCTTGGCAAAACCGTAGGTCATCGACAGACCCAGACCCGTGCCCTCGCCGAGCGGCTTGGTCGTGAAGAACGGATCGAAGGCGTGCGCCAGCACGTCGGGCGACATGCCGCATCCCACGTCCGACACCGTGACCTCGACGAACGCGCCGGGATTTACACCCGGGTTCTGGCGCAGCGACGCGGCGTCCAGGTGTGTGTTCGCCGCGGCAATGGTCAAGACGCCGCCGTTCGGCATCGAGTCGCAGGCGTTGATCACCAGGTTGAGCATTGCGTTCTCGAACTGGTTCCGGTCGCAGTTCACAGGCCACAGACCCGGCTCCAGATCGAACACCAGATTCACACGCTCGCCGGTGTAGCGATGAAACAGGTCCGTCATGGAATGCAGCGTGGCTTCCACGCTGAACGGCTTGGGGTCGATCGGCTGGCGCCGCGAGAAAGTCAGCAGCCGCTGCGTCAGATGCGCGGCCCGGTTCGCCGAATCCATGGCCACGGTGATGAAACGCTGCGCCTGTTCCGGCACGCCGGCAGTCAGCTTGCGCTGCACCAGATACAACGCGCCCGTGATCCCCTGGAGCATGTTGTTGAAATCGTGCGCGATACCGCCCGTCAAGCGTCCCACCGCTTCCATCTTCTGCGCCTGGCGCAGCGCATTCTCGGTGTCGGCCAGGGCTTCGGCCTGCGCCTTCAGGTCCGAATCGTCGCGCCCGGCCACATACAGGCTGTTCTCGGACCACGACATGCTCCATGTGATCCAGCTGTAGCCGCCTTCGCGCCGCAATACCCGGTTTTCCACGTGCCGGGCAGGTTGCGCGCCGTTCGCCTTGGTGTGCGGCGACCAGGCCGCGCGCGTCGCCTCCAGGTCATCGGGGTGGATCAGCTCTGACAGTCCCATCGACAGGAACTGGTCGGGGTTCCAGCCCAGGATGGTTTGCACGGCGGGATTCACGCTGGCAAACCTGCCGCGGCCATCGATGACCGCAAGCAGTTCGGGCGACATCCGCCAGATGCGGTCCCGCTCGGCGATGGCGTGCTCGACCCGCTGCTCCAGCATGCGCGCATACTGAGACCGCTCGACGGCATCGCACATCCGTTCGGCCACTTCCTCGATGAAGGCCAGATCCGCGGGCTTGAGCCGGCTGCTGGACAAGGGGCGGACCACCAGCGCGCCGCCCTGCCGCGCCCAGCGGCGCATCGGCACCACGATGGCCGACGGCCGGACGTCGCCGCCCTCTTGCGCCACCAGCGGCTGCAGGTAGGTGGTGCGCCCGTTGCGCACTGCCTCAAAAAAGTCGTCGCCCAATTGTTCTGTCGCCAGCGGCTCCTGGCGCGCCACGTACACGTCGGACTGCCAGGACGTGGACACGACGGGCGCCGCGCCGTCGCCGGCCCAATCCAGAACTGCCACCAGGCCCAGCGACAGGTGCTGCCCCAGCCCCGCGCAGGCGGTCTCCTCGATCGCGGCCTGAAGATGCAGTTCTCGCATGCGGTCGCCCAGCGCCAGCAGGAAATTCTTGCGATGCTGGCCTTCCCACAGCTCGGTCTCGGCGGCCTTGCGCGCGGAGACGTCCAGGAAAAGCGCCATGATCCGGTCGGGACCTTCCTTGCGCGCCCGCGCTTCGTACCACGCATCGTTGGGCGCGGGAACGGCAAATTCAAACTGGGTCGGCTCGCCCGTTTCCACGACCTGGGCGAACGTATCCAGAATCTGGCTGGGTACGCCCGGAATCATTTCACGCAGCGTATGACCCAGCGTGTCGCCTTCCCGCATGCCGCTCTGGCGTTCGAAGGCCGGGTTCACTTCAAGAAAGCGGAAGTCGGCAATGCGGCCATCCTCGCCGCGCAAGGCCTCGGCCAGGAAGAATGCCTCCTGCATGCCCTCGAACATGGCGCGCCAGCGGTCGCCGCTGCGGCGCAAGGCCACGTCGAGCAGATGCCGTTCGATGGCCAGGGCGGCGCTACGCGTGACGAGCGCAATGGCGTCGATGTCGTGTGCCGACGGCAGGCGGCTTTCGTCGTAATAGTTGGAGAACACGCCCAGCAGCCGCCCGTCCGGCGCCTTGATCGGGGTCGACCAACAGGCACGCAGGCCGTGCGCCGCCGCCACGTCGCGCCATGCGGCCCAGCGAGGATCCCGGGAAATGTCTTCCACGTAGACCGGGCAGCCCGAATGCGCCGCAGCGCCCCAGGGGCCGGCCTCGGGCCCGATCATCATCCCGCTTACCGCAGCGTTGAATTCATCCGGCAGGCTGGGCGCGGCGCCATGCTCCAGCCTGCCCCCCTTGTCGTCCACAAGCGCGATGGACGCGCGAAGTTTCACGCTCGATTGGGCCTCGATGGCGTGAAGCACATGTTCTAGCACCTGCTGGAGCGGCACGCCGGCAGCGATTCGCTCCAGCATGATGCGTTCGTCTTCAAGACGAGCTAGCGTGTCGGTCCATGGCAGGGACACGCGGTCTTGCTTGGTCAGCATGTTTCCCCCTATCGCAATACGGAATGTACGCGATAGGGACCCGCCTGGGGCAACCCTGCGTAACGCGAGGCTACCCTTCCTGGAAAAATGAGGCGGTCAGGCGGGCCCCGCCACCCCTGCCGCCGGGTCACGGCGCCCCGTGCGCCAGGCAAGGCCCGCGCTGATCGTCAGTGCGGCCGCCAGCAGGCCGCCGGCCATCGCCGCTACGCCGTGCCAACCGCCAACCGTCCAGAATTGGCCGCCCAGCGCGCCCAGGACGCTGGACCCCACGTAATAGACCAGCAGGTACAACGAGGCGGCCAGCGCCTTGTAGCCTCGTGCCAACTGACCCACCCAGCCGCTTGCGACGGCATGGGCGGCAAAAAAGCCGAACGTGAAGACCACGATGCCCGCGACCAGCACAGGCAGCGAATCCGAGAGCGTCAGCACCAGACCGGCCAGCGCAAGCCCCGACGCGGCGGACAGCATCGCGCCGCGCCCATGGCGGTCGGCCAGGCGGCCGAACCACGTGGATGCGAAGATGCCCACCAGGTAGACGACGAAGATGAAGCCGATGAAGGTCTGGCTAAGCGAGAACGGCGGGAGCAACAGCCGGAAGCCGACATAGTTGTAGACGGCCACGAAAGCGCCCATCAGCAGCCCGCCCATGGCGAACAGTGCGCACAGCGGCCCATTCTTCAAGTGCGCGCCGGCGCCGGCCCGCACGTCCGACCAGACGCCTGCCCACCCTTGGCCGCGCCGCGGCGTGAAGCGGCGCGACGCCGGCAGGAGCCACAGGAACAGCACGGCCGCGACGATGCCCAGCAGTCCCAGCGTTCCCATCGCCGCGCGCCACCCGAAGTGATCGGACACCAGGCCGGTGATCACCCGTCCCGACAGCCCGCCAAACGCGCTGCCGCTGATGTACAGCCCCATCGCAAAGCCCAGCGTGCCTGGTTCGACCTCCTCGGCCAGATAGGCCATGGCCACGGCCGGCACCCCGCCCATCGCCACCCCTTGCAAGGCGCGCAGGGCCAGCAGGCTCTGCCAGTCCGGCGCGACCGCCGCAATGGTGCCAAGAATGGCAGACGCGAACAGCGACCACGCCATGACGCGCTTGCGCGGCAGCGCGGCCGAAAACAGGCCGACAAAGAAAATGGCGATGGCCAGCAAGCCCGTGCACAGCGACAGCACCAGGCTGCTCTGCGCGGGCGAAACATGGAAAGCCTGGGTGAACAGCGGCATCAGCGGCTGCACGCAATACAACAGCGAAAACGTGGAAAAGCCGGCGGCGAAGAGCGCCCATTGGGCGCGGCGCAGACCCGGCGTGCCGCGCGCCAGATACGCCGGCGCCGATACGCCGGGGTCTGTTGCGTGACTTGCAGAAGGGGTAGACATCAGGATTCTCGAAAAACACCCGGGCAGGAGCCCGTGGAGAACAAGGTAGACATTTCCCCTGCATATGTCCAATATATGAAACCGCTCCTGTCTATATTTAAAACCGATGGAACTGCGTCACTTGCGGTATTTCACCGCCGTCGCCGAGGAACTGCACTTCACGCGCGCGGCCGCCCGCCTGGGCATCGGCCAGCCCCCGCTCAGCCAGCAGATCCAGCAATTGGAGCGCGAGATCGGCACGCCGCTCTTTCTGCGCCTGCCGCGCGGCATCGCGCTGACCGAAGCCGGCGTGCAATTTCTGGACGACGCCCGCGCCATCCTGGCCAGCGCCGACCGCGCCGTCGATATGGCCAGGCGGCTGGGGCGCGGCGAACGCGGCGCCATCACGGTCGGCTTTACCGCGTCGGCCGTCTTTCATCCCTACCTGCCCCGGGCCATCCGCGCTTTTCGCGACCGCTATCCGGACGTGCGCATCACGCTCACCGAAAGCAATACCGTCACGCTGCTGCGAGGCCTGCGCGCGGGCGACGTGGACGTGGCCTTTGTCCGCCCGCCCTATGTGCTGGACGCCGAATTCGAATCGGAGCGGGTGCTCGATGAGCCCATGCTGATCGCCCTGCCGCCGGACCATCCGCTCAGCCGGAAGCGCGCGGTCCCGATCGCCGCGCTGGCCGAGGAGGACTTCGTGCTTTATCCGCGGCCCATCGGCGCGGGCCTGTACGACGCCATCCAGTCCGCCTGCCAGCGCGCCGGCTTTGCCCCGCGCGTCATTCAGGAAGCGCCGCAGATGGCGTCGATCGTGAGCCTGGTGGCGGCTGGCGTGGGTATCTCCATCGTGCCCGCCGCGATGCGGCACATGGGCGCCCAGGGCATCGAATACCGTCCCATCAAGGGCGATGCGCCCCACGCGCTGCTGGACATGGCTTACCGCCGCCATGACCGCTCGGTAGCCGCCGAAAACGCCGTTGGTATGCTGCGCCGGCTGGCGCATCCCGAGCGGGAATGAAACCCGGGCCCGGGGGATTGCCGTATCGGCCTGTCGCGTTTGTCATTTTCTGTAAACCTGCGGCGAGGGGCTGGGACTAGACTCTCGCGCGTGCTGGCGATGCGTCCCCTGGAATCCGCGATGCCGGCCGCGCCCAACTTTTCAAAGGTGACCCCGTGAGACGTACCCTTCTGGCCCTGGCCTTTGCAACGATTCCCGGCTTCGCCGCTGCCGCCGCGCTGCCCTCCGCCATCGGCGCGGTCACGGTCTACCAGGACCGCGCGGTCGTCACCCGCGCCGCCAGCAGCGACCTGGCCGCCGGCGAACACGAACTGATCCTGGACAACCTGCCGGCCTCGCTGCAGGAAAACTCGCTGCAGGTGTCCGCCAAGAGCACCGGCCAGGCGACGCTGCTGGACGTCAAGGTCAGCGACGTCTACCAGACCGACACCGCCAACGAACGCGTGCGGTCGATCGAAGCGCAACTCGACAGATTAACTGCCCGGCAAGCCGCGCTCGACGACGAAGCCGCGGTGCTCGACAACCAGCGCGAACTCATTCTGATGATGCAGCGCGGCGCCACGGAACCGGCCAAGGACGGGGCCCGAATCACCATGGATGAACTCAAGGCGATCCAGACGCTCAGCGCCGAGTCGCTGGCCACGACGCTGGCGGGCCTGCGCCGCGTCGCCGAACAGAAAACCGCGCTGGAGCGCGAGATGACGGCGCTGCAAACCCAGCTTGGCCAGGTCCGCGGCGAGGCGGGCCGGCGCACCAAGAAGGTCGCCTTGCGCGTTGGCATGGCGCGCGCCGGCAAGCTGGACCTCGCGCTGTCGTATGCCGTGTCGGGCGCGCGGTGGACGCCCGCCTATGATGCGCGGCTGCGTCCGGCCGATCGTCAGGTGGACCTTGGCTACTTCGGTGTCATCCGCCAGAACACCGGCGAAGACTGGAACAACGTGAAGCTGACGCTGTCCACGGCCCGGCCGTCGCTGGGCGGCGGCGCGCCCACGCTGCGCCCGTGGATCATCGACGTGGCCGCCCCTCCCCCGCCGCCCCGTCCCGCCGCCGCGCCGGCCCCTGCTGCCGTCCAGGCCGAGATGCACGCCAAGCGCGCGCCGCGCGGCCGCGCGATGGAAGACAGCGCCATGTTGCCGGAGCCGCAACCCGAGGCCATCGAGCTGTCCACGGCCCAGGTCCAGAATGCGGCAACCAGCGCGTCATTCCAGATCCAGAACCCGGCAACGCTGCTGTCGGACAACACCACGCAGCGTGTTGCCATCGCCACCGCCAAGCTGCCGGCCACCTTGCAATACCAATCCACGCCCGCACTGCGCGAAACCGTCTACCTGACCGCGCAGGCCAGCAACAACACCGACTTTCCGTTCCTGGCGGGTCCGCTCAATACCTTCCTGGACGATGCGTTTGTCGCCACGGGCGCCTTGAAAGCGGTCATGCCCGGCGAAAAGCTGGAGCTGGCGCTGGGCGCGGACGAGGGCATCTCCATCAAGCGCCAGCTGGTCAACCGCTACACCGAGAGCACCGGCTTTTCGGGCAGCGGCAAGCGTGTCACCTACGAGTACAAGATCACCGTCAAGAACAACAAGTCGACCAAGGAGCAGGTGACCTTCAAGGATCACCTGCCCATCTCGCGCAACGACAAAATCGTGGTCAAGCTGCTGTCGCCCGCCGACCGCGACATCAAGCGCGAAGAGGACGGCAAGCTGGTGTGGGACTGGGAGCTGGAGCCGGGCAAGTCGCGCGAGACGGTGTTGAAGTTCTCGGTGGACTACCCGGGTGATATCGACGTGTCCGGCCTTTGACGCGCTAGCGCATCTGGAAGGCCTCCTGGTGGAACAGTTGCCGCACCGGCATGCCCCGCCGGTGCAAGCCGTCTTTCAGCGCGTCGGCAAAGCCCGTGGGACCGCAGAACCAGACACTTGGCCAGGGCGTCCCTTCCTGTTTGGCCTGCGCCAGCTCGGCAGCCGTCAAGGGCCGATGCTCGTCGCTGTAGCGCACGTCCAATTTCACGCTTGGAACGCGCGCGCACAACTGGCGCAACCGGTCGGCGAAAGGCGCATCGGCCGCATTGCGGGCGCAGTAATACAAGGTCGCGTCGGGCGCGTCCGCGGGCCGCGTCTGCAAGGCCTCAAGCCATGAAATGAAGGGCGTCACGCCGATGCCCGCGCCCACCCAGATCTGCCGGCGGCCCTCGTCCCGGCGAAAGTCGAAACAGCCGTATGGCCCTTCAATGGTCACCGCCTGCCCGGCCGCCAGGCTTTTCTGCAGGCGCCGCGTGTAATCGCCAAGCGCCTTGATCGAAAACTGCACCCTGCCCGAGCCATCATCGGCGCCCGACACCGTGAAGGGGTGCGCGCCTTCCTTGCGATCCGCGGTCAGGAAGGCGAACTGGCCGGCGCGGTGATGCCAATCGCCCTGGACACGACAGGTCACGCGCAGGATGTCATCCGACAGATGCTGCAACTCCAGCACGGTGCCCTTGTAGCGGCGCGCCCGCCCGATGCGGCCCGTCAGCGCCATGACCGCGCAGACAGATCCGACCGCGGTCGCAAGGCCAACCAGCCACCCCGCCGGCTGCGACCACCACGCGGCGGGCGTGAGCACGACGCCATGAAACGCCGCCACCAGGAAGATCACGGCGGCAATGCGATGGACCTGGCGCCACACGTGGTACGGGAACCGGCGCCACAGCGTCAACAGCACCATCGCCACCAGGATCCAGACGGCGTATTCGCCCAGATCCTTGGCCGATCCCCGGAACATGTCCAGCATGGCCGCGGCGCGGGGCGTCTTGGGAACCGGATCGAAGATGGCCAGCAGCAGCGGCTTGGCGAGTTTGATGAGGTAGTGCGCCGCCGCCAGCGCGGTGGCCAGGATGCCGCACCACTTGTGCAGCCGGTACATCTTGTCCAGGCCATCCAGCCGCTTTTCCAGCCAGACCGGCCTGACCGACAGCAGCATGATGAGCGCCATCAGCACATAAGCCGCCAAACCGGTCAGCAAAATCAGTTGGTCGCGCCACGTCCATACGTTGAAGGCGGCGGGCGGCTGCAGCCGCAAGGCGAGCGCCCAGGCCAGGACGCTGACGGCTAGGATCGTGAAAAGGATTCGGCGCATTGGCATCGCTCCCAGTAAATCGGCGGCCGTGCCGAACCGAGACAGGCCGCAGACATAATGGTAGTTTCGCTCAGCGCCGCCATTTCGCGTACCTGAGCCGTCCTTTGACGGGAATCAAGCCCATCCCGGCAAAAAATGCCGCGCCGCCCGCGCTCAATGCGCGCGGCAATACTCGATGAATTCGTCCGGGGACAACGGCATCGAAATCCCATAGCCCTGCGCCAGGTCGCATCCCAGTTCGCGAAGCAGCTGCACGTCGCGCTCCTGCTCCACCCCTTCGGCGACCACGCGCCGGCCCAGCACCCGCCCCATTTCGATCGCCGCCGCCACGACGGCACGCGAGGCAGGCTCGCGGTGCATGTGGACGATGAAGTCCCGGTCGATCTTCAGTTCGTTGAAGGGCATGGCCGAGAACAGGCGCATGGAGGCGATGCCCGCGCCAAAGTCGTCCATCGCCAGCTCGAAGCCGCGCACGCGCAACAGGTTCAGCGTGGACGACAGCGCCAGCCAGTCGGTCACGGGCTCGTCTTCGGTAAGTTCGACCTTGATCAGACGGGCCGGCAGCCCCGCCTGCCCCACCTTCTGCTCCAGCAGGCCGGGCAGGTCACGCGAGCACAGCGTGGAGGCCGACGCGTTGATCGCGATCGGCACCGCGACATCCGCGTCCTGCAGCCGGCGCAACACCTCCAGCACGCGGTCGGTGACACGGCTGAACAACATGCGGTCCATGCCCAGCCGATGCGCCGCAGGCACGAAGTCCGCCGCCGAGATCGCGCCCAACTTCGGATCCACCCAGCGCGACAACGCTTCGGCCGCCACCACACGCCCGGTCGACAGGCTGATCTGGGGTTGCAGCACCACGCTCATGTTGGTGCCCGACAGCAGCGCCTGGCTCAGCGCCGCCTCCATCACCTCGCGCCGCACGGACTTGGGTTTGTCCGGCGAGGTCGACTCGTCGTCGATGCTGCGCAGCGCATTCTTGATGGCCTGCTGCATCGCCACGCGCGACACGGGCTTTGAGAGCGCCTGCGCGGAGGGGCAACCGGCCTGCAGGGCCAACCGCACATGCGACTGAAGCAATTCGTCGCTCAGGCTGCTGATCCAGATGATCGGCGGCATGCTCTTCAAGCGCCCGGCATCCACCAGCCGCCGCAGGTCGTTGGGAAGGCGTGTGCCGTCGCCCTCGCCCATCACGATGTCGCTGATGAGCACGTCATGATATTGGCGCGTGATCGCGCCTACCGCCTCGATGCTGCTTCCCAAGCCCGCCACGCGGCGGTAGCCCAATGCCAGCAACATATTCTGCAGATAGGCGCGTTCGACGGGATGGTCTTCTACAAGAAGAATCCGTCGGGACGATCCGGCATCGGGTTTTGGCATTGCTGACCGTCCTGAACGGTGCCTACGGAAAGAAGCCGTGCGCGGCCCCCGCCTGCGCCTGCTGCTGGCCGGCAGCGCCGGCCTGCTGAGAGCGTGCATCAATGCTAAGGCATCCGCGCGAAAAGTGTCCTTATCGATAACGGGTTAATTCAGTTCGCCGCCGATAGACGTAGCCGCCGGATTATCCGCCGTCCGGCTCCATACATTGGGGCCTGTCCCCGCAAGCGGCCGTGGCGATGCCACCCATCCGCCTCCACCGTCCGCGGGTGCGATAATGGCGGACTTTCCCGCATCTACGGCACGGAGCTTTCCCTTGACCCGCATTGACGACCCCCTGCACGACCGCGAGGTCGGCGCCGCCGACGCCACCCAGGACAACACCCGCACCGACGACACCCGCATCAGCGCGGTGCGCCCGCTGATCTCGCCTGCGCTGCTGCAGGACGAACTGCCGGTGTCGCCCAGCATCCAGAACCTCGTCGAGCAAAGCCGCGCCGAGATCGCGGACGTGCTGCACGGCCGGGACGACCGGCTGGTGCTGGTCGTGGGCCCATGTTCCATCCACGATCACGCGCAGGCCATGGAGTACGCGCGCAAGCTGCGCGCCGCCGCCGACGAGCACAAGAAGGATCTGCTGATCGTCATGCGGGTGTATTTCGAGAAGCCCCGCACCACCGTCGGCTGGAAGGGCTACATCAACGACCCGCGCCTGGACGGCAGCTTCCGCATCAATGAAGGCCTGCGCCGCGCCCGCGAGCTGCTGCTGGACATCGGCGGCCTGGGTCTGCCGATTGCCACCGAATTCCTGGACCTGCTCAGCCCGCAGTACATCGCCGACCTGATCGCGTGGGGCGCCATCGGCGCGCGCACGACCGAAAGCCCCAGCCATCGCCAGCTCAGCTCCGGCCTGAGCTGCCCGCTGGGCTTCAAGAACGGCACCGATGGCGGCGTGCAGATCGCAGCCGACGCCATGGTCGCCGCCAGCGCCAAGCATGCGTTCATGGGCATGACCAAGATGGGCATGGCCGCCATCTTCGAAACCCGCGGCAATCAGGACACCCACGTGATCCTGCGCGGCGGCAAGCAAGGCCCCAACTACGATGCCGCCAGCGTGGACGCGTGTTGCGCTGCCCTGCGCAAGGCCGGCCAGCGCGAACAGGTCATGATCGACTGTTCGCACGCCAACTCCAACAAGTCGCACGTGCGCCAGATCGACGTGGCCAACGACATCGCCGCCCAGGTCGCCCAGGGCGACAGCCGCATCACCGGCGTCATGATCGAAAGCCACCTCGAGGAAGGCCGCCAGGACCTCAAGCCCGGCGAGCCGCTGCGTCACGGGGTCTCCATTACCGACGCATGCCTGGGCTGGACGCAGACCGAGCCCGTGCTGGCAGCGCTGGCGCTGGCCGTGCGCCAACGCCGCGAAAAGCTGGCCGCCCGCGGCTGATCCTGTTGCCGGGCAGCGGCCGGCCGCCGCTGTTACAGCACACTCCTGAAACAATTGGTATCATGCGGGGCTTCGGGGTCTCTCGACCCCTCCCCGCTTCCCTTCGCTCAGGTATGGATCGTTCTCGCCTTGTCGCGGCCGCGCCGGCCGCATCGCCCCCCGTGCGCCACAGCATTTTCATCTACACCGAAGAACAACGCGGCAACCAGATGGTTGAGTCGCGCATCCTCGGCATGATGTCCGACGTTTCCGGATCGGAAAAACTCATCGTCGTGCAGGATCCGTTTCACGGCTTCAAGTACGTGTACCGGATCGACCACGAAAGCAACAATCTCGATGCGGCCGCCATCACCGAAATCGACGAATCGCTGTTCAACGGCAAATCCTCCATCGAGATCAACGCCATGTCCTACCGCCTGGGGACGGCCGAGAACGCGGTGAAGCTGTTGCGGGGCAAGACGCGATGGATCCAGGACAAGGGTTCGGTGCTGTCGGTGCTGCTGCAAAATGCTGCTGCGCGCAAGACGCGCTTTGCACCGGGCCGGATCGAACGCGATCGGATGCGCAAAGTGCCCGATGGCGTGCCGGTCGAATTACTCCCTTAGTCGGCCAGGACGGTATCCGCGCTGTTTTTCTTATCCACAGAATTTGTGGATAAGAAAAACGCAAACGCACGGCTGATGGCCTTTCGGGCGATGCGCACCGGGCTGCGCAATTTTTGACCAGCCCCTTTTTGCCCACGGTCTGGATCGCATCCTTGATCCATGACGCGCCGCCGCAACGGCGGGGATGATATTCTGCGCGCAAGCACGCGGGATACGCACACCGTCATCCCCTGATTTCCGCGCGCACGCGGCCCCCTATCGAATTCATAGCATGACGAGAACATCCCTGTTCGCCCGAGGAGCGCGCAAGCGCGCCGCGCCGTGACGATCATCGTCGTCGACGACCACGGAGATTGGCGCGATTCCATCGCCGAGTACATCCAGGACCTGGGCCTGGACAAAGCCATCCTCACCGCGGGCTCGCTGGCCGAGCTGGACAGCCTGCTGCTTACCGTCACCCCCGCCATCCTCGTGCTGGACGCCATGCTGCCGGACGGCGACGGGCTGGCGCGCGTATCGCACCTGCGCACCACGTATCCGTCGATGGGCATCATCATGCTCACCGGGCGGCTCTTGAGCGAAGACAAGGTATCGGGCCTGAGCCTGGGCGCCGACCACTACCTGACCAAGCCCGTGAACCTGGCCGAGCTGGGGGCCACCCTGGTGGCGCTGTCCCGGCGCCTGCGCGTCGTGCCGGCCGCCGACACCGAGGACGCGCAGTCGGACGCCTGGCGTTTTGACCCGGCGCGCCGCACGTTGACCACGCCCAGCCAAGTCAGCGTCGACATCACCGACACCGAAAGCCGGCTGATCGGCGCGCTGATCCAGGCCGCGCCGCTGCCGCTGACGCGCGCGCGCCTCGTCGAAGCGCTGGGCGCAAGCGTCGAGGCCTACGACACGCATCGGCTGGATGCCCACATGCACCGGCTGCGGCGCAAGCTGCGCGCGCTGGCCGGCGGCGACTTGGGCATACGCACCGTCTATGGCGTGGGCTATGTCTGCACCACGCCCGTCACCATCGTGGGCAGCCTGCCCAAATCCTGAGACCGCCATGACCGCCCCGCCCCGCCCCCGCCGTTCCGTTCTCTACATGCCCGGCGCCAACGCGCGCGCGCTCGACAAGGCGCGCACGCTCGATGCGGACGCGCTGATCCTGGACCTGGAAGACGCGGTGGCGCCCGATGCCAAGGCGCAGGCCCGGACACAGGTTGCCGCCGCGCTCCGGGAAGGCGGCTACGGCCGGCGCGAATGCATCGTGCGCGTCAACGCACTGGATACGCCCTGGGGCCTGGACGACGTGCGCGCCATTGCGCAGGCCGGCGCCGATGCCGTGCTGCTGCCCAAGGTCGAGAGTCCGGCCCAGTTGGCGGCGCTGGCGCAGGCGCTGGACGCGGCAGGCGCGCCCGCCGACCTGCCGCTGTGGGCCATGGCCGAAACGCCGCTTGGCTTTCTGCGTCTGGACGCCATTGCGGGCGGCCACGCACGGCTGGCCGCCATCGTCGTCGGCACATCGGATCTGGTCAAGGACCTGCACGCGCGTCACACGCCTTCTCGCGACGAGACGCTGCTGGCGCGCTCGCTTGCCGTCATGGCGGCCCGCGCACACGGCCTGGCCGTGCTGGACGGCGTGCACCTGGACCTGAACGACGACGCCGGGCTGCAAGGCGCATGCCGGCAAGGCCGCGATCAAGGCTTTGACGGCAAGACGCTGATCCATCCGCGGCAAATCGCCGCCGCGAACGCGGCCTTCGCGCCGACGCCCGAGGAACTGGACACCGCACGCCGGCGCCTCGAGGCATGGACCGCGGCGCAGGCCGAGGGCAAGGGCGTCGCGGTCGTGGACGGCGCATTGGTAGAGAACCTGCACGCGCAAGAGGCCGAGCGCGTGCTGGCGCTGGCGCAGGCGATCGGCGCGGCTTAAACGCGGCCGTGCGGCAACGCCGGCTGCGCGGCGCGGCCTGCGGGGCCGAAGGTGCGCGCCTGGAGCTACCCGCCCGGAGCCGCCCGCCCGGAGCTGCCCGCCCAGGTACAATCCCCCCTCGCGTTCGGAGTTGGGTTGCTTCCATTCCGTTCATGCTTCGCGCCGGCGCGCATGTTGCGCGCGCCCTCCCGCCCCGCTTTCCGCCCTTTGCACCGCGCCGCTGGCCGGCGCCTTGCCGCGCGCCCGTCGCGCCATCCCGTTTCGTAGTCATGATCCGCTTCCAACAAGTTTCACTCATGCGCGGCGTCAAGCCGTTGCTCGACAAGGTCGACCTGCTTCTGAACCCCGGCGACAAGATCGGCCTCATCGGCGCCAATGGCGCGGGCAAGTCGAGTCTGTTCGGCCTGTTGCGCGGCACGCTGCACGCCGACCAGGGCGACCTGGACTATCCCGCGTCGTGGCGCGTGGCGCACGTCGCGCAGGAGACGCCCGCGCTGGATCGCCCCGCCATCGAATACGCCATTGACGGCGACACCACGCTGCGCAAGCTGGAAGCGGAACTGGCCGCGCTGGAAGCCGAGCCGGAAAGCGCGGAGAACGGTCTGCGCATGGGCGAGATCTACGCCGCGCTGGCCGACGCCGATGCCTACACGGTGCATTCGCGCGCCGAGCAGTTGCTGACCGGCCTGGGCTTCACGCAGGCGCAGATGCACCTGCCGCTCACGAGTTTTTCCGGCGGCTGGCGCATGCGCCTGAACCTCGCGCAGGCGCTGATGTGTCCATCCGACCTGCTGCTGCTCGACGAGCCCACCAACCACTTGGATCTGGACGCGATCATCTGGCTCGAAGACTGGCTCAAGCGCTATCCGGGCACGCTCATCGTCATTTCGCACGACCGGGACTTCCTGGACGGCGTGGTGAACGTGATCGTCCACATCGACGAACGCAAGCTCAAGCGCTACTCCGGCCATTACTCGTCGTTCGAGCGCCAGCGCGCCGCGCAGCTTGAACTGGCGCAAGGCATGATGGAAAAGCAGATGCGCCAGCGCGCGCACCTGCAATCGTTCATCGACCGCTTCAAGGCGCAGGCCAGCAAGGCGCGGCAGGCGCAGAGCCGGATCAAGGCCCTGGCGCGCATGGAAGAAGTGGCGCCGCTGCGCGCCGCCGCCGAATTCTCGTTCGAGTTCCGCGAGCCGCTGCGCGCCCCCAATCCGCTGCTGACGATGGACAAGGTCAGCGCGGGCTATCGCATCGAGGACGAAGCCACCGAAGCCGTCTCCGACAAGATCATCGTGTCGGGCATCAACTTTTCGTTGCAGGCGGGCCAGCGCATCGGTCTCTTGGGCATCAACGGCGCGGGCAAGTCGACCTTCATCAAGACCATTGCCGGCGAGATCGAATCGCTTGCCGGCGAGACGCAGTTCAACAAGGGTCTGTCCATCGGCTACTTCGCCCAGCATCAGGTCGAGATGCTGCGCCACGATGAATCGCCGCTGTGGCACATGACCAAGATCGCACCCACCGTGCGCGAACAGGAACTGCGCAACTTCCTGGGCAGCTTCAACTTCAACGGCACGATGGCCACCAGTTCCATCGCCCCCTTCTCCGGCGGCGAAAAAGCGCGCCTGGCGCTCGCGCTCATCGTGTGGCAACGCCCCAACCTGCTGCTGCTGGACGAACCCACCAACCACCTGGACCTGGAAACCCGCGAGGCCCTGACCGACGCGCTGGCGCAGTTCGAAGGCACGCTGGTGCTCGTCTCGCACGACCGCCACCTGCTGCGCGCCACCACCGACCAGTTCATCATCGTGGCCGACGGCAAGGTCAACCCGTTCGATGGCGACCTGGACGACTACAAGGACTGGCTCTACAAGACCAAGCTGGCCGCCAAGGCCGCCTAAGCGTTTTTGCGCGCCGCGTCCGGCCAACCGCGTTACAATCGCGCCGAATTGCCGGACTCCAGCTTCAACCTGGCCCGCGCGGCACCTTCAACCACGTCCCGCTGCATGCGGGACGCGTTTTTTAGCGCCCTAGATGCCTATCAAAGACCAACTTTTTCTTGCCAGCCAGTATCTCGCGCCGCACCACCTGGTGTCGCGCTTCTTCGGATACGCATCGGACTGCCGCGAGCCCGCGGTGAAGAACTGGATGATCTCGCGTTTCGTCCGCAAGTACGGCGTGAACATGAGCGAGGCGCTGCAAGAAGACCCGTTGGCCTACGACTGCTTCAATGACTTCTTCACGCGTGCGCTGAAAGACGGCGCGCGGCCGCTGGACGAAGAGCCGGGCGCGGTGGTGTGCCCGGCCGACGGCGCCATCAGCCAGATGGGCGCCATCGAACAGGGCCGCATCTTCCAGGCCAAGGGTCACAGCTACGGGCTTGCCGACCTGCTGGGCGGCGACACCGAGCGCGCCGCGCCCTTCCAGGGCGGACAGTTCGCCACCATCTACCTGTCGCCCAAGGACTATCACCGCGTGCACATGCCCGTCGCCGGCACACTGCGCGAAATGATCCATGTGCCGGGCCGTCTGTTTTCCGTCAATCCCCTGACCGCCCGCAACGTGCCGCGCCTGTTCGCGCGAAACGAGCGCGTGGTCTGCATCTTCGATACCGAACACGGTCCCATGGCGGTCGTGCTGGTGGGCGCGATGATCGTGGCGTCCATCGAAACCGTGTGGGCGGGTCTAGTGACGCCGTACAAGCGCCGCATCAAGTCCGTGCGCTACGACGCAGCCGCCCGCGCGCCCATCCATCTCGAGAAAGGCGCCGAAATGGGCCGTTTCAAGCTGGGCTCCACGGCCATCGTGCTGTTCGGGCCGGACAAGATCCGCTGGGCCGACACGCCGTCCGTGCTGGGTCCGGTACGCATGGGCGAACTGCTGGCGCTGCCCGTCCAGGTGTAAATCACCCTGATGCCGCTTTTTCGCCTGGAGCGAACAAACGGCTTTTGTTTTATTCGCTTTCAGCCGCAAACAGGCGTTGTTAGATTACGGGCTTTTACCGGCCCGCCATGACCACGACCGCCCTGCCCGCCGCCGCGCCTCGCGCCACTGCCCGTCCCCTTTCCCGCGCACTGGGGCGCATGCTTTCCCTGGACGATTTCGAGACTGCCGCGCGCCGCCGGCTGCCGCGACCCATCTTCGGCTACATCGCTGGCGCGGCCGAAGACAACCAATCCCTCAAAGGCAACCGCGACGCGTTCGCCCAGTACGCGTTCACCCCGCGCGTCCTGGTCGATGTCTCGCGCCGCACGCAACAGACCGAACTGTTCGGCCGCACCTACGCGTCGCCGTTTGGCATCGCGCCCATGGGCATCAGCGCGCTGTCGGCCTACCGGGGCGACATCGTGCTGGCCCGCGCGGCGCGCGAGCAGAACGTCCCCGCAATCCTGAGCGGCACGTCGCTGATCCCGCTTGAAGCCGTCATTGAAGAAGCACCCGGCACCTGGTTCCAGGCCTATCTGCCCGGCGATCCCGCCAAGATCGATGCGCTGATCGAACGCGCGCGGCGCGCGGGCTTCGAGACGCTGGTGCTGACCGTCGACATCCCCGTGTCCGCCAACCGCGAGAACAACGTGCGCACGGGGTTTTCCACGCCGCTCAAGCCCAGCCTGCGACTGGCGCTGGACGGCCTGGCGCGCCCGCGCTGGCTGGCCGGCACGTTCCTGCGCACGCTGCTGGCGCACGGCATGCCGCACTTTGAAAATTCCTTTGCCACGCGTGGCGCACCCATCGTCTCCGCGTCGGTGCTGCGCGACTTCACGGCGCGCGACCACCTCAGCTGGGAGCATGTCGCGCGCATCCGCAGGCAATGGCCGGGCCCGCTCATCATCAAGGGCATCCTGCATCCACGCGATGCGGCGCTGGCCCGCCAGCACGGCGCGGACGGCATCATCGTGTCCAACCACGGTGCGCGCCAGCTTGATGGCGCGATCTCGCCGCTGCGCGCGCTGCCGGGCGTGGTGGCGCAAGCAGGCGCGATGACGGTGATGATGGACAGCGGCGTGCGGCGCGGCACGGATGTGCTCAAGGCGCTTGCGCTGGGCGCGCGCTGCGTGTTCGTCGGCCGCCCGTTCAACTACGCCGCGGCGGTGGGCGGACAGGCGGGCGTCGCGCACGCCATCGGATTGCTGCGCGCCGAGGTCGACCGCAACATGGCGATGCTGGGCATCAACCGGCTTGATGAGATGGACGCCAGCCTCATCTGCCGCGATGGCGAACTGCCGGCCTGACCAGGCCCGCGCACAGTGCAACGCGCCACGCGCCACGCGCCGGCGGGGCATAGAATGACGGTTCCCTGGTTTCCTGCGCGTCCTTCCGCGGCGCGCCTGCCCGCTGCCGTGTCCCTGCGCCAATCCTCATTCTTCCTGCGGTTCCTGACCCTGGGCGCCCTCGCCCATGTGTACGTCGGCGCCCGCCTGATTCCCGATCTGCTGCTTGGCCGCGAAGGCGACGCAGGCGCCATTCTTTTCCTGGTGCTGTCGTGCGTGCTGATCCCGATGGGCATGCTGGCGCGTTCTTCCGTCAATCCGCCATGGGGGGACCGCATCGCCTGGGTCGGCCTTTTGGCAATGGGGCTGTTCTCGTCGCTGTTCGTGCTGACGGTGCTGCGCGACGCGCTTCTACTGATCCTGTGGCTGGGCAACCTGGCGGCGGGCGCCAATCTGCCCTGGACCGAACTGCGGCGCGCCAGCGCATGGACAGTCATCGTGCTTGCGCTGGCCGGCACGCTGGCGGGCTTCTACAACGCGCGGCGGCGCGCACGCGTGGTCGACGTGGACGTGCCCATTGCCGGCCTGCCGCAGGATCTTGACGGCTTCACCATCGTGCAGATCAGCGACATCCACGTCGGTCCGACCATCAAGCGCCGCTATGTCCAGGCCATCGTCGACGCGGTCAACGAACAGCTGCCCGACATGATCGCCATCACGGGCGACGTGGTCGACGGCAGCGTCGAGCAGCTTGCCGACCAGTCCCGGCCGCTGGGCGAACTGCGCGCGCCTTTTGGCGTGTACCTGGTCACCGGCAACCATGAATACTATTCGGGCGCGGCCCCGTGGATTGCGGAATTCCGCCGCCTCGGCCTGCGCGTCCTGCTGAACGAACACGCCGTGATCCATCCGTCGGGCTTGCCCGTTGTGGTGGCGGGCGTCACGGATTACAGCGCCGGGGCCTACGATCCGCATCAGCGCAGCAATCCAAGGGCGGCGCTGGCCGGCGCGCCCGCCGACGCCGCGGTCCGGATCCTGCTTGCGCACCAGCCGCGCAGCGCGCCCGCGGCCGAGCCGGCGGGCTACACGCTGCAGCTCTCCGGCCATACCCATGGCGGGCAGTTCTTTCCGTGGGGATTCTTCGTGCGGTTCCAGCAGCCCTTCACCGCCGGGCTGCACCGGCTGGGAAAGATGTGGGTCTACACGAGCCGCGGCACCGGTTACTGGGGCCCGCCAAAGCGCCTGTGGGCGCCGTCTGAGATCACGCGGCTGCGGCTGCGCACCGCTTCGTCGCGCTGACCGCAAGGCGGTCGCTCAGGCCGCCTCGGGCAGCGGTCCGCGTTCCAGATAACTGGTCAGCGCGATGTCGCTGGTAGTGTTGCTGATGCCTTCGATCTGATGGATGCGGGCCAGCAGCAGTTCCAGCGCCTGGGTGTCGCGCACCCTTACCTTCAGCAGCATGGCGCTTTTGCCCGTGATGGTGTGGATCTCTTCGACTTCGTTCAGTTCGGCCAGACCCAGCACCTGTTGGGTGATGGTCCAGTTGATCGTGTCCACATGCACGAAGGCCAGCAGCGGCCGGCCCATCTTCGCGCCATCGAGCTTGGCGGCAATGCCCTTGATGAGGCCGTCGCGCTTGAGCCGCTTGACCCGCTCGTGCACGGCGGGCGCCGACAGGTTGAGCAGCTTGCCCAGCTCCGCATAGCTGGGCGTGGCGTCGTCGGCCAACAGCGTCAAGAGTTTCCGGTCGCGGTCATCGAGGTCAGACATGGGAATGCCCCCTTACCAGGGGAAGGAAATGAGGTCGCCGTAAAGACGCTTGAGGGTGGCCTTCACTTCGGGCGAGTTCTGATAAATGGCGATGAACTTCAAAAGGCGCGGATCCTGCGCTTTTTCGGGCTTGGCTACCCAGCGGATGGCGTAGCGCCGGATGCTGTCCGGGTCGGTATTGTCAAAGGCCAGGCCGTCCTTTTCGTTCAGGCCCGCCTGCTTGGCGAAGGTCGTGTAGGTGACCGACGCGGTCACATCGTCGAACGTGCGGGCCGACTGCGAGCCTTCGATCTGCACGAACTTGAGCTTCTTCGGATTGGCCACCACGTCCTCCAGGCTGGCCTGATGCGCCACACCCGGCTTGAGCGTGATGAGCCCCATCGACTGCAGCAGCAGCAAGGCGCGGCCGGTGTTGACCGGGTCGTTGGGCACTGCGATCGTGGCGCCCTCGGGCACCGGATCGCCCTTTTTCAGCTTCTTGGAAAAGAGCCCGATGGTCGTGGAATAGCCGTACGCAATGGGTTGCAGGTTGGCGCCGCGCCGCTGGTTGAAGAGTTCAAGAAACGGCGCATGCTGAAAGAAGTTGGCGTCCACCGAACCATCGGCCACCGCGATGTTGGGCAGCACCCAGTCGTTGAATTCCACCAGCTTGACGTCCAGACCCTGCTGCTTTGCCTCGGCAATGGCCAATTCGGTGGCTTCGTTGGCCACGCTGGCGATGACGCCGATGCGCAGGGGCTGTTCCTGCGCGGCTGCGGGCGCAATCACAGCCAATCCCAGCGCCGCCACCGCGGCCCCCCGCGTCAATTTCTTAAGCAATTGGTGCACAAGCATGTCAGCCATCCACAGAATCGGAACGCCGGACGACGGTCCGGCACAGGCGCTATTGTGCAGCACCTGGCGCCGCAGGCCCCAGAAAGGCCTTTGTCACGCAATGGCAATGCCAAGCCGCCCCGGCGGCGCTAAGATTGCCTGAGTACGCCCTTGGGAGACGTTCATGAGTGCCGTGATGACCCCACAGCCCAGCGCGCAGTCAGCGGCCAGCCGCCGCGACCGCATCGAAGACCAGTTGGGCGCGCACAACTACCATCCGCTGGATGTCGTGCTGGCGCGCGGCAGCGGCGTCTGGGTCCATGACGTCGACGGCCGCCGTTATATGGACTGCCTGGCCGCGTACTCCGCCGTCAACCAGGGCCACTGCCACCCGCGCATCCTGGCCGCCATGACCGAGCAGGCGCAAAAGCTCACACTGACCTCGCGCGCGTTCCGCCATGACCAGATGGCGGGCTTTTACGAAGACCTGGCGCGCCTGACGGGCGCCCACAAGATCCTGCCGATGAACAGCGGCGCCGAGGCCGTCGAAACCGCCATCAAGGCGGTGCGCAAGTGGGGCTACGAGATACGAGGCGTGCCCGAGGGCCAGGCCGAGATCATCGTGTGCGCCAACAATTTCCATGGGCGCACGCTGGGCATCGTGGGGTTTTCGACCGATCCCGACGCCTATGGCCATTATGGTCCGTTCGCGCCCGGCTTCAAGGTCGTGCCGTTCGGCGATTTTGAGGCCTTTGACGCCGCCATCAGCGACCGCACCGTCGCTTTCCTGGTCGAGCCGATCCAGGGCGAAGCCGGCGTCGTGCTGCCGCCGCCGGGCTATTTCAGCCGCGTGCGCCAGCGCTGCACGGAGCGCGGCATTACGTTGATCCTGGACGAGATCCAGACCGGTCTGGGGCGTACGGGCAAATTGCTGGCCGAGGAACACGAGGGCATCGAGGCCGACGTCACCCTCATCGGCAAGGCGCTGTCGGGCGGCTTCTATCCCGTATCCGCCGTGCTGTCCAACGCGGACGTGCTTGGCGTGTTCCAGCCCGGCCAGCACGGCAGCACCTTCGGCGGCAATCCGCTGGCGTGCGCCATCGCGCGCGCCGCATTGCGGGTGCTGACCGAGGAAGGCATGATCGAAAACGCGGCCGTGGTCGGCGCCCACTTCCTGGAGCGCCTGCGCGCCCTGCCCGGTCCGGTGCGCGAGGTCCGCGGACGCGGCCTGATGCTGGCCGTCGAACTGGAGCCGGACGCCGGCGGCGCACGCCTGTGGTGTGAGCGCTTGCAGGCGCGGGGCTTGCTGGTCAAGGACACCCACGGCCATACCCTGCGCCTGTCGCCGCCGCTCATCGTCACGCGTGACGAGGTGGACTGGGCGTGCGATCAACTGGCGGCGGTGCTGTCGGCCGCCTGACGTTCACACCCGCGCATGGCAAGTCTTGAACTGCAACACGGAGCACGCGAATTGACGAATACCCCCACCCTGCCCACCGACGTCACCCTGATCGGCGCGCCGACCGACATCGGCGCCGGCGCCCGCGGCGCCTCGATGGGCCCGGAAGCGCTGCGCGTCGCGGACCTGGGCCCGGTCATCGAAGCGCTGGGTTTTCAGGTCCGCGACCGCGGCAACCTGTACGGACCGGCCAACCCCTGGCTGCCGCCCGCGGACGGCTACCGGCATCTGGAGGAAGTGACGGCGTGGAACCGCGCCGTGCACGATGCGGTTCACGAGGAACTGGCGGCGGGCCGCCTGCCGGTGCTGCTGGGTGGCGACCACAGCCTGGGAATCGGTTCGGTCAGCGCCGTCGCGCGCCATTGCCGCGCCGCAGGCAAAAAACTGCGCGTGCTGTGGCTGGACGCCCACGCCGACTTCAACACCCATGCGCTGACGCCCACCGGCAACCTGCATGGCATGCCCGTGGCCTGCCTGTGCGGCAACGGGCCGGCGCCGCTGATCGGCATGTCCGGCGAATGCCCGGACATCGAGCCGTCCTGCGTGCGCCAGATCGGCATCCGCAGCGTCGACCCGGGCGAAAAGCGCCTGCTGCACGAGGCTGGCCTCGAGGTCTTCGACATGCGCTACCTGGACGAGATGGGCATGCGCGCCACCATGCAGGCCGCATTGGCCGGCCTGGACGCCGACACGCACCTGCACGTGAGCTTCGACGTCGACTTTCTGGACCCCGAGATCGCGCCGGGCGTCGGCACCACGGTAATGGGCGGCCCCACCTATCGCGAAGCGCAGCTTTGCATGGAGATGATTGCCGACACCGGTCTCATGCGTTCGCTGGACGTGGTGGAACTGAATCCCGCGCTCGACGTGCGCAACCGGACGGCCGAGCTGGCGGTGGACCTTATCGAAAGCCTGTTCGGCAAATCCACGCTGGTGCGCCGGGGGCCCTGAAGTGCCGCGAGCGCGCTGGACCGGCGCACTACTACCCCTCGCGGTCGCGGCGGATGGCCTCTGCCGCCTCGCGCAGATGCAGCAGGTTTTCCTCGCGCTGCGTCCACACGCGCGGCGTGGGGCCCGCCACGCATAGCGCATACCATTCGCCCCCAAGATCCAGCGCCACCGCCAGACCGGTCAGGTCGACGACGCTCTCGCCCACGTTCGACGCCCAGCCTTGCGCGGCCGCGCGCTCCACATCGGCCAGCAGGGTTTCGCGCGTGGTCAGCGTGTGGTCCGTGTAGCGGGTGTATTGCGCCGCGGCCAGCACCTGCTCGCGCTCGGCGGCGGGCAAGCGCGCCAGAATGGCCTTGGCGACCGAGCTGGTGTGCAGCGGCCGCCGCTCGCCCGCACGCGCGGCATAGTGCACCGGCTGGGTGGATTCCACGACGTCCAGGAACACGACGGCGCCGTCCTGGATCTTGCCCAGCATCACGGTCTCGTTCGCGGCGTCGCGCAGCGCGGCAAGACGCGGACGCACCAGGTCCAGCCACGGATCGCCCGTGAGGATCTGCGCGGCCAGGCCGTGCAGCTTGGCCGTCGGGTAATACCCGGCGCGGCGCCGAACCTCGTACAGATAGCCACGGGCCACCAGCGTGCGCACAAGGGCCAGACAGCTGGACATCGGCGCGCCCAGGCCCTGCGCCAGTTCGGTGAGCGGCATGGGACGCCGGGTCTGCGCAAACAGCTCCAGCAGCTCCAGCGTGCGGGCAACCAGCTTGACTTCCACGGCGTCTCCCTCCTTCGCGGCAACGGATTCTGTCCACGCGGACTAGGGTGTTCCACCGTGTTGACTTTTCATGGACAGGTACCTAAATTCTTGCACAGGAATTTACATTCACCAATATGAAATAAATTTCAGCCGGCTGGAGCACCGGCGCCGCCTTCCCGAGTTACCGCGTCATCCGACAGATCAATAAAACGGCCCATTCCAGGGTTGGGAGACAGACAGATGCGTATCAAACCCGTGTTGGCGGCCTTGGCCGCCACTTTGGCCGCCTGCGCGGCGCAGGCCCAGTCCGACGTCGTGCGGCTGGGCGTATCCAACGACCGTTCCGGCATCTATTCCGACCTGGGAGGGCTCGGGTCCGAGACGGCCGTACGCATGGCCGTGGAAGACTTTGGCGGCAAGGTCGCAGGCAAGACCGTCGAGGTGGTCGGCGCGGACAACCAGAACAAGGCCGACGTGGCCTCCGCCCTGGTTCGCCGCTGGTTCGACACCCAGAACCTGGTCGCGGTGGTTGACGGCGGCGCCAGCTCGGCCGGACTCGCGGCCCAGGGCGTCGCCCGGGAGAAAGGCGGCACCGCGCTCATCAGCGGCGGCTTTGCCGGCGATTTCAGCGGCAAGCAATGCAGCAACCTCAGCACGCAATGGGCGCCGGACAACTACGCGCTGGCCAACGCCGTGGTCAAGAGCGTGGTCGAGGGCGGCGGCAAGAGCTGGTATTTCATCACCACCGACTACGTGTTCGGCAAATCGCTGGAAAGCAATGCCTCGCGCTTTGTCGAGCGCGCCGGCGGCAAGGTCGTGGGCAGCACGCGCCACCCGCTGGGCGCCATGGACTTTGCCTCGTTCCTGGTCCAGGCCCAGTCGTCCAAGGCCGACGTCGTGGGCCTGGCCAGCGCCGGCGGCGACCTGGTCAATCTCATCAAGCAAGCGCAGGAGTTCGGGCTGGCGGGCGGCAAGCAGCGCATGCTGACGTTCCTGACGTTCATCAACGACGTCCACGCGATGGGCCTGCCCGTCGCGCAGGGCCTCACCTTTCCCACCGGCTTCTACTGGGACGCGGACGAGGACACCCGCGCGTGGACGCAGCGCTGGCAGAAGAAGATGGGCGTCACGCGCGCGCCGTCCATCGTCCAGGCCCTGAGCTACGTGGCCACCACTCACTACCTGCAAGCCGCGCAGGCTGCGGGCAGCTTCGACGGCGCGGCGGTCAACCAGAAGATGCGGGAATTGCCCATCACGACCAAATTGATAAAGAATGCCCGGGTGCGCCCCGAAGACGGCCGCGTCATCATGGACCTGTATCTGGTCGAGGTGAAAAAGCCCGCCGAGTCCAAGTACCCGAACGACTACTACCGCATCCTGTCCACGGTGCCCGGCGAAAAGGTCTTCGTGTCGCTCGCCGACAGCGAATGCCCCCTGGTCAAGAAATAGAAAGGAGACAACCATGAAGTGCTATTGCGTCGTCAATTTCCGCGAGCCCTTGCAGGAAATGGATCAGCCCACGCCCACCCCGCAGGGGACGCAGGTGCTGCTAAAGGTGCGCGCGGCCGGCGTATGCCACAGCGATATCCACCTGTGGGAAGGCGGCTACGACCTCGGCCAGGGACGCACCCTGTCGCTCAAGGACCGCGGCGTGTCGCTGCCGCTGACGATGGGCCACGAAACAGTCGGCGCCGTCGTGGCGGCCGGGCCCGACGCGCAAGGGCTTGCCACCGACCGCAACTACCTCGTCTATCCGTGGATCGGTTGCGGCAAGTGCGCCTCGTGCGCGGCCGGCATGGAAAACCACTGCACCGCGCCGGCCTGCCTGGGCGTGCATCGCGCCGGCGGATACGCCGACCACATCCTGGTGCCGCATCCCCGCTACCTCATCGACATCGGCGACCTCGATCCCGCGCAGATCGCGCCCTACGCGTGCTCGGGCCTGACGACGTATTCCGCATTGAAGAAGATCGGCGCGGACGTCTACCGCGAACATCCCGTGGTGATTTTCGGCGCGGGCGGACTGGGCCTGATGAGCCTGACCCTCATCAAGGCACTAGGCGGCGCGGGCGCCATCGTCGTCGATATCGATCCGGCCAAGCGGCAGGCGGCGCTGGACGCGGGCGCGCTGGCGGCCATCGACGGCGCCGCGCCCGACGCCGCGCAGCAGATCATGAAGGCCGCGGGCGGCAAGCCGGTGCAGGCCGCGATCGACCTGGTCGGCGCGCCCGCCACCACCTCGCTCGCGTTCGACTTCCTGACCAAGGGCGGCAAGCTCATCATCGTGGGCCTGTTCGGCGGCGGCTCGACCTGGCCGATCGCGCTGATTCCGATGAAGGCGCTGTCGATCATCGGCAGCTACGTGGGCAACCTGACCGAACTGAAGGAACTGATGGAACTGGTGAGGGCGGGCAAGGTGCCGCCCATGCCGGTCCACCGCCATGCGCTGGCCGAGGCGGACCGTGTGCTGGCCTCGCTGCGCGAAGGCAAGGTCGTGGGACGCGCCGTGCTGACGGTCGATTGACCCAGCCGCGGTCATTCCGATGCGGCGCGCCCGGCATCGGGCGCGTCGTGTGTTGAAAGCTATGCGGGCCGCAGGCGCGGATCGTAGATGAAGCGTTCGCGCCGCACCACCACGATGTGCTCGGCATCCGGATGCGCCGGGTTGACGAGAAAGTTGCAGTCCGGCACGCCGCGATACGGGACGATGGCGCTGGGCAGTTCCAGCAGCGCCGATACGCCAGACGCCACCCAGTTATCGCCCACGGCCTGCGAGGCCTCCGCGAAGGGCACCGCATCCCAGAACGGATAGTCGTCCTGAAGCTGCGCCAGCGACAGCGACTGGCGCGCTTCGAAGACGGCAGCGGGCACGGCCAGTTCAATCAGGTAGCGGTTCGCCTGCTGGGACGCGCGCGCGGCAAAGTGCACCACCGTTTCCAGCACCGACAGCGCGACGCTGGCCGAGGCATACACGACTGGCGTGCCCGGGCTGTTGTAGCGTCCGCCCACGGCGGCTGCGCCCGCGCCGCTCAGGTCGTCCGCCCGGTATTTGCCCGCCGTGGTGCCGATGCGCCAGAGCGAAACGTAGTCCGTCATGCGTAGACGCCCGCTGCGGCTCGGGCAAGCGTGTCTTCGACGATGCGGCTGCTGGCGTCCGAGGTCAGAAGCGACAGCGGCTTGACGTTGCCCAGCGCGGGCACGGGCGTATTCAGCCACAGCACCGCTTCCTCGTCGCTGCCCAGCACCTGGCGCGCAACGCGCACCACGCGGGCGACGCGGGCAAGCCGGTCCGATTCCCCCAGCGGGAGCGCCTGGCCTTCACGCGTCCACCGCGACAGCGACGCCGCCTTGACCTCCGTGATGGCCATGATCTCGGACTTGGGGACCTGCAGATAATCAGCCGCATCGTCGACCATCTGCGCAGGCAGGCCGCGATGCACGTCGCGCGCGATGTCGGTCAGGGGGCTGTCGACCAGGCCGCGAAACAGCTGCCGGGCGCGCGGCGGACGCTTGGCGGTGGCGCCGCGCTTGGTCGGCGATTTATCGGCAAGGGCGATGGTCATGGTCTGCTCCGGGCGCCGCGCACGGGCGGCAAACCGGGGAACCGGCCACGCCATGAGCGGCTGAATTACCAAATTGAATTTATAATATCCCATTTGGAAATTCCCGCGCAAGGCGCTGCCGGCCGCCTCCACAGGACATACCCGCCATCGCAGTGCCAGGCGGCGGCGCTCCCGTTGGACGCGGCGCGCCGCCCGTCACGCCCCCTGTTTCGGCCTATCATAGGCGGCGGCAAATTTACCCCCCTCGCATTTCTCTCAAGGACAGGCAATGACGGACCGGCAGCTCACGATACTCGCGGCGCTCAATCTCATGGTGGCGGTGGGCGCCGGTGCCTTCGGCGCGCATGGCCTCAAGCGCATCCTGACGCCAGAAATGCTGGCCGTCTGGCAGACCGGCGTGATGTACCACCTGGTCCACGCCCTGGGCCTTTTCGTCATCGCGCTGCTCGGCGCGCGTTTCGCCTCGCCCCTGCTGTCGGCGGCAGGCGTCGTGATGTTTGTCGGCATCGTCCTGTTTTCGGGCAGCCTGTATGTGCTGACGCTGACCGGCAAAGGCTGGCTGGGCGCCGTCACGCCGTTTGGCGGAACGGCATTCCTGGCCGCGTGGGCCATGGTCGCCTGGGCTGCCTACCGCGCGCAGCCCTGAACCCGTACTTCCCGTCATTCATTCCCGGCGGCAGGAACCGCCGCCCTTGCAGGTCTCTGATGTCCCCAACCACCGCATTACCCGCCGTCCGTGAACACTCCGCCGCCGCAGGCATTGCCTGCGTGGCGGGCGGCATCTTCTTTCTGACCCTCAGCGACGCCAGCGCCAAATGGCTGGGCGCAACGTACAACCCGCTGCAGATCCTCTTCATGCGCGCGCTGATCGCGCTGCCTTTCGTGACCGCGCTGGCGTTATGGCTGGGCGGCCGCCGCGTGCTGCGTACGATGCATCCCGGACTGCACCTGACGCGCGGCGCCATCAACGTTATCTCGGCCAGTTGCTTCTACCTGGGATTGCAGGCGCTGCCGCTGGCCGAGACCACCGCCATCGCGTTCGCCGCGCCGCTATTCGTCACGGCGCTTTCCGTGCTGATCCTGAAGGAACGCGTGGACGGCAAGCGCTGGCTAGCCGTGCTGGCGGGTTTTGCGGGCGTGCTGATCGTGGTGCGTCCCGGCACGCAGGCCTTTCAGGCGGCCACATTGCTGCCGCTGACCACCGCCCTGCTCTACGCGGTCATGATGATCACGGCGCGCGGCATCAACCGCGCCGAAGGCATGCTGACCATCACCTTTTACATCGTGCTGGGCCAACTGGTGTGGAGCTCGCTGGGGCTGGCGTGGGTCTGGCGCGCGCCGGCCGCCGAAGACCTGCCGTACTTCGGCGCGGTGGCCTTGTTCAGCACGCTGGGACTGACGCTGATCACGCAGGGATTCCGTATCGGACCGGCGTCCGTCGTCGCCCCCTTTGACTACACGGGCCTCGTCTGGGCCACGATCCTGGGATGGATCTTCTGGCGCGAGGCGCCCGACGCCTACGCGTACCTGGGCGCCGTCTTCATTGCAGGCAGCGGCGTGTACATCGCCGTTCGCGAGGCGCGGGGCAAGTCGCGGCGCCGCGCCGCGCGCTGACGACCGCCCTGCCCGCCAGCACTATTCGGTGGGCGGCGGAAAGTGCCGCTGCAACACCTTTGCGACGTTCGGCTCTTGTTCGGCCTCGCGCGCCACCGCCGTCAGCGCCGGGCACATGGCGCCGAACCACGACGGTCCCGGACGCCAGTGCGTCATGACCGTCACATACAGGTCCAGCGCCGAAAAGCGCCGCCCCAGCATGTGCGGCGCGCCGGCCTGGCGTTCAAGCTCCTGCCACAGCTCGGCGCGGCGCGTGTGCACGCGCTCACGCAGCAGGTCGGCCCCCGCGCCCGGCGTCGTCCATTGCGCGGGCTCATCGCCGTAGGTAAAGGTGGGATATACCGCCGACACCAGCCGCATCAACAGGTTAAGAAAATGCGCCCGCTCCGGCTTGTCCGGCGGGGGCGCCAGCCCGGCCTGCGGCGCCACATCGTTCAGGTGCAGGATCATCGCCGCGCTTTCGGTCATCACCTCGCCGTCGGGCAGGATGAGCGTGGGCACCTGCCCCAGCGGATTCAGATGCAAAAGCCGGTCCCGCTCGGGCCCCGGCTTCAGATATGGCACATCCGTCAGCGTGTGCGGCACATTGGCCAGCACCAGCGCCATCTCGACAATGGCCGAGCCGCAACCCGCGGACCCGATGAGCTCGTAGGATTTCATGGCCGTCACCCTCCCGTTTCGGCCGGCGCCACCCGCAGCAATTCGCCAGGCGAGGCGTCCGTCAGCACATACACATAACCGTCCGGCCCCTGCCGCACGTCCCGAATCCGCCGCTTGCGGTCGACCAGCAGCCGCTCCTTCTCGACCACGCGATTGCCGTCGACGGTCAGGCGGATGAGATTCTGATTGCCCAGCGCGCCGATGAAGAGCGAATTGCGCCAGACCGGAAACCGGTCCGCGTCATAGAACGCCATGCCGCTGATGGCGGGGGATTTCGGCCACCAATGGATCGGCGGTTCCATGCCCGGCAAGGTTTCGCCCTTGGCTTCCGGAATCGCGAAGCCCGAATAGTTGATGCCGTAGGTAGCCAGCGGCCAGCCGTAATTCTTGCCCGGCTTCACGACATTGATCTCGTCGCCGCCACGCGGCCCGTGTTCGTTTTCCCAGAGCTCGCCAGTCCAGGGATTGAGCGCCATGCCCTGCGGATTGCGATGGCCGTATGACCAGATCTCGGGGCGCGCGCCCGGCTTACCCACAAAGGGGTTGTCCGCCGGCACGGAGCCATCCGTCTTGAGCCGCACGACCTTGCCTTGCAGCTTGTCCAGGTCTTGTGCCGTCGGGCGCTGATTGTTCTCGCCCAGCGCGATATACAGGTAGCCCTTGCCGTCGAACACCAGGCGCGATCCGAAATGCTGGCCGGACGACAGCTTGGGCTCCTGGCGGAACAGCACCTTGAATCCCTCAAGGCCGCTGGCGTCATCGGCCAGCCGCCCGCGACCCACGGCCGTGCCGCTCTTGTCGCCATCCGACTCCGCATACGCCAGGTACACGTAGCGGTCGGTCGCAAAGTCAGGCGACAGCGCCACGTCCAGCAGTCCCCCTTGCCCGCGCGCAGCAACCTGCGGCACGCCAGAGAGCGGCTTGGACAGCCCGCCGGGCGTACGCAGCAGCCGCAGGTTCCCGGGCCGTTCGGTGATCAGGATGCCGCCATCGGGCAGGAACGCCATGGACCAGGGGTGGTCCAGGCCGCCGACGACGGGTGTCACCCGGGCGGGCGCCGACGGCGGTTCCTGCGAGGCTTGTGCAACGGCGGGCGCGGCCGCAAAGGCCACGGCCAAGAACAGGATCAGGGGAATTGCGCGCGTGCTCGCGGCGGTGCGTGACTGCATGGACATCTCCGGCGGCGACAGATTGAAAAGCAGGCGCGCAAGGCATGACAGTGAGACGCGGGGGCCGCTCGCAATTGGCACACCCGGTTGGCTTACCATAGCGCCCACGGACGGGAGCTCTCCCGTTCTTGCTCTCAGGAGACTCGACCAGATGAAACTGTACTACATGCCCGGCGCGTGCTCGCTCGCTTCCCACATCGTCCTCGAGTGGATCGGCAAGCCGTACGAGACGCACAAACTCAGCCGTGAAGCGCTGAAGGAGCCGGAGTTTCTGCGGATCAATCCGCTGGGCGCCGTGCCCGCGCTGACCGATGGCGACTGGACCCTCACGCAGAATGTCGCCATCCTGGAATACCTGGCCGAACAGGCCCCGGAAATCCCCCTGATGGGCGACGGCACCGCGCGTTCGCGCGCGGAAGTGCGCCGCTGGGTCGGCTTCATCAACTCCGACGTCCACAAGACCTTCTCGCTGCTGTTCGGCGCGCAGCGCTACCTGAAGGACGAAGGCGCGCAAAAGGAATTGGCGGCCTCCGCGTCGGCGCTTCTGACCAAGCTGTTCGGGCAGCTGGATGCGCAACTGGCGGGCAAGTCCTATCTGGCCGGCGCCGCGCCGTCTGTGGCGGACGCGTATCTGTTTGTCGTGCTGCGCTGGGCTCACGCAAAGGAAATCGACCTGTCCGGCCTGAACCATCTGCAGGCGTTCTTCGACCGCATGCAGGCCGACGCGGGCGTGCAGGCCGCGCTGAAGGCCGAAGGCCTGTAACGGCTGCCGCTGCCCGGCTCGCCTACGCAGGCGCCGCGCCGGGCAGCGTCTCGCTTTCCAGGATCTTTTTCACGGCGGCCAAAAAGCGCCGCGCCAGCAAGGGCGGCGCGCTCAGGTTGGAATGCGTCGCCCAGATCTCCACGCTGGCCTCGGGCTCGATCGGGCGAAGCGCCATGTGGGCGGCCTGGTCCGGCGTGACGCACCACGCGTCAACCAGTGCCGGTCCCAGCCCCTGCTGCACGAACGAACAGGCCGTCACCGGCGAATGCACCTCGACCGCCGCCGCGCAGCGCGGGCCGTCTCCAAAAAATGGCTGCAGCGCGCGGCCGAGCGGCGTGTCGCGCGGATAGCCGATCCACGCCGCCGACGAAAAGTCTTCCGGCAGCACCACCTCATGACTGGCCAGCGGATGCCCGGGCGGCAGCACGCAGACCACCGGCACGCGCGCCAGCCGCACGGACGTCAGGTTGGGGTGATCCGGCGGCTGCATGGAAATGCCGATGTCGGCCTGACCCGACAGGAAATACGCCGCCAGTTCGTCGAAAGTCACGCTGCGGTAATCCACGCGCGCGCCTGCATTGCGGCCGCGAAACCGCTCCAGCGCCATCGGGATCAGACGCTGCCCGAAACTGGCGCTGGCCACGATCTTCAGCATCCCCGCGCCCGACTGGCCGAGGCTGGCGGCAAGGTCGTTCACCCGCTGAATGCCGCCATACACCTGCTCGACCTCGGCATACAGGCGCCGGGCCTCGGCGGTGGGCGACAGCCGGCTCTTGACCCGCTCGAACAGCCGGTAGCCCAGGCGGCTTTCCGTCAGCGCCAGCACCCGGCTCACCGCCGGCTGCGACACATGCAGCATGCGCCCCGCCCCGCTGATCGAACCGGCCATCATGATCGCGCGGAACACCTCGATCTGACGCAAGTTCAGTGGCCTTCCGGCGCTGGGGCCGACCTCGTCGGCATACGCATCCGCATCCATTTTTTTCCCCTATTCCGATAACGGGGGATTATAGGTTTGAGACATTTTTCGATGACGCAGTGCCGCATGCCCAGGTGTAATCTGCCCGCTCCACAAAACAAAACCAGGGGAAATCCATCATGCGCAGCACGCTCCTTCGCAGTCTTTCCATGGCGGCGCTCAGCGTCGCCTTCATCGGCGCTGCCTCGGCCGCCGGCTATCCCGACAAGCCCATCACCTTCGTGGTCCCGTCCGCCGCCGGCGGCTCGCCCGACGTGCTGTCGCGCCTGATCACGACCCAGATGGCCCGCGACACCGGCGCCACGATGGTCGTCGAGAACCGCCCCGGCGCGGCCGGCAACATCGGCATCGCGCTCATCAAGCGCGCCGCCCCGGACGGCTATACCGTCGGCTACGGCAACATCAACACGCTGGCGGTCAACCGCTCGCTCTTCAAGCGCCTGCCGTACGACGTGGACAAGGACCTGACGCCGGTCGCGCACATGTTCGACCTCTACAACGCGCTGATCGTGCCGGCCGAATCGCCCATCAAGAGCGTGCAGGACCTAATCGACCGCGCCCGCAACGAGCCGGGCCGCCTGTCGTACGGCGCCTCGGGCGTGGGCACCACCGGCCACATGGGCGGCGAGCTGTTCAAGAGCATGGCCAAGCTGGACGTGATGTTCATCCCCTATAACGGCGGCCCCGCCGCCATCCAGGATCTGCTTGGCGGCCGCCTGGACTACCTGTTCGTCAACACCTCGGAAGCCGCACCGCTCGTCAAGAGCGGCAAGGTCCGCGCCATCGGCGTCAGCAGCCTGAAGCGCCTGTCGCTGATGCCCGACGTGCCGACGCTGGACGAATCCGGCCTGAAGGGTTACGAGACGGTCGCCTGGGGTGGCGTCGTGGCGCCCAAGGGCACCCCCGATGACGTGGTCGCCACGCTGAACGCCGCCATCCAGAAGGCGCTGCAGGCGCCGGAAGTGCGCCAGGGCCTGGCCACGCTAGGCGCCGAACCGGCATCCGGTTCGCCCGCCGAGTTCAAGCAGCTGATCGATCGCGAAACCGCCAAGTGGCAGCAGATCATCGACAACGCCGGCATCGAAAAACTCGACTGAGCATTCTTCATGACGGCAGACACCTTGCAGGCTGACTTCATCGTCGCGGGCGCCACGCTCATCGACGGATCGGGCGGGCCCGCCACCGCCGGCGACCTGGCCGTGCGCGGCGGGCGCATCGAGGCGGTGGGCAGCTTTGCCCATCCCGCCGGCGCGCCGGTCATCGATGGCCGGGGCCTGGTCCTGGCGCCGGGCTTCATCGACTCGCACACCCACGACGACGGGTATCTGCTGGCCCATCCCGACATGCTGCCCAAGGTGTCGCAAGGCATCACGACGGTCGTCACCGGCAACTGCGGGATCAGCCTGGCGCCCCTGGCGCGCACGCAGATCCCGCAGCCGCTGGACCTGCTGGGCCCGCCGTCGCTCTTTCGCTTTGGCACCTTCCGGTCCTGGATGGACGCGCTGCGCGACACGCCCGCCGCAGTCAACGTGATTCCACTGGTGGGCCACACCACCTTGCGCGTCGCCGTCATGGACGACACATCGCGCGCTGCCAACGACGCGGAACGCGCCGCCATGCGCGAACTCATGCAGGAAGCGCTGGACGCCGGCGCCTTCGGTGTATCCACCGGCACCTTCTATCCGCCGGCCAGCGCCGCGCCCACGGACGAGATCGTCGACGTGTGCCAGCCGCTGCGCGGCCGCGCCGGCATTTATGCCACCCACCTGCGCGACGAGGCCGATCACATCGTGCCGGCCATCGAAGAGGCGCTGCACATCGGTCGCGAAATCGATTGCCGCGTCGTGTTTTCGCACCACAAGCTGGCGGGCGAACGCAACCATGGGCGCACCCGCGAAACGCTGGACCTCATCAGCCGCGCCGCAGCCTCGCAGCCCGTCTGCCTGGACTGCCACCCCTACCCCGCCACCTCCACCATGCTGCGGCTCGATCGCGCGCGGCTTGCCAGCCGGACGATGATCACCTGGTCCAAGGGCTACCCCGAAGCGACGGGCCGCGACTTCAGCGAAGTGATGGCCGAACTGGGCCTGGACGACGAGGGCGCCGTGGCCCGCCTGGCCCCGGCCGGCGCCATCTACTTCCTGATGGATCCCGCCGACGTCAACCGCATCTTTGCCCATCCGCTGACCATGGTCGGCTCGGACGGGCTGCCCTTCGATCCCCATCCGCACCCCCGCCAGTGGGGCACCTTCACCAACGTCCTGCGCACGATGGTGCGCGAGCAGAACCTGTTGTCCCTGGAGTCGGCCATCCACAAGATGACGGGGTTGGCGGCCCACCAATACGGCGTGGCCGGGCGCGGCCTGCTGCGGGAGGGGTATCATGCTGACCTGGTGCTGTTCGATCCCGCCACCGTCACCGACGTGGCCACTTTTTCAGCGCCCATTCAGGCAAGCCGGGGCATCCACGCCGTGTGGGTCAACGGCAGGCAGGTCTGGGACGGGGAACGGACCGGCGCCGAACGCCCGGGTCAGGTCCTGTCGCCCGGTCAAGCATGAGCACGGAGTACTTAAAGTGAAGACGTTTTCCCAGGGCTGCTACCTGGGTGTATTGGGCGGAATGGGGCCCATGGCCGGCGCGGCCTTTGCCCTCCGCCTGGCGGCGCTGACGCCCGCCACGGTTGACCAGCAACACATTCCGACCCTGCTGCGCAACGATCCCCGCATTCCCGACCGGTCCAGCGCCTACATGGCCGGCGGCGAAAATCCGCTGCCCCACATGGTCAACGGCGTGCGCTTCCTGGAACAGGCCGGCGCCCGGCTCATCGCCATCCCGTGCAACACCGCCCACCTGTGGTTCGACGAGATCGCCGCGTCCACCGGCGTGCCGGTGCTGCACATCATCGAGGCGGTCATCGAAGACCTGCGCCGTCTGGGCCTGCCCCGCGGCCGCATCGGCCTGATGGGCACCGCCGCCACGCTGAAGCTTGGCCTGTACCAGCGGCACCTCGAAGCCCAGGGCTACGAGTGCATCGTGCCTGACGACGACGAAGTCGAACGCTTCTGCATGGGCTCGATCCGCGCGGTCAAGGGCAACCAGCTCGAAGACGCCTTCGCCCCCGCCGCCGAATGCATCGCCCGCCTGAAGGCGCGCGGCGCCGACGCCGTCGTCCTGGGCTGCACGGAACTGCCCCTGGCCGTGCCACACGCCCTGCGCCCCAGCCTGGGCGTGACCCTCACCGACTCCATCGACGCCCTGGCCCGCGCCGCCATCGCGCACTACCAGGCCGACCAGCCCGCGGAACGGATCGCGGCGTAAGGGCAGCAAAAAAAAGGCGCATCTTTCGATGCGCCCACTTCCTTCGCGGGGAAGAGGTCAACCGCCCAGGTAAGCCTTGCGGACCTGATCGTTGACCAGCAGATTGGCGCCGGTGTCCTGTAGGACCACGCGGCCGTTTTCCAGCACGTAGCCGCGGTCCGCCACGCCCAGCGCCTTGTTCGCATTCTGCTCGACCAGGAACACGGTCACGCCCTGCTCCCGGATCTCGCGGATGATGTCGAAGATCTGGGCGATCACCAGCGGGGCCAGGCCCAGCGTCGGTTCGTCCAGCAACAGCAGGCGCGGCCGGGTCATCAGCGCGCGGCCGATGGCCAGCATCTGCTGCTCGCCGCCCGACATCAGGCCGGCGCGCTGGCTGGCGCGCTCTTTCAAGCGCGGGAACAAGCCGTAGACGTGGTCGATGCCCGCCTCGATCTCGTCGCGCTTGGAAAAGAAGCCGCCCATCATCAGGTTCTCGGCGACGGTCAGGTCCTTGAACACGCGACGGCCTTCAGGCGAAATGGCGATGCCACTGCGCATGATGTGGTGCGTGTCCTTGTTCGTGATGTCTTCGCCTTCGAACGTGATCTTGCCTTCGCGCGCACGCGGATTGCCGCAGACCGTCATCAGCAGCGTCGTCTTGCCCGCGCCGTTGGCGCCGATCAGCGTGACGATCTCGCCCTTGTTCACGTCGACCGACACGCCGTTCAATGCCTGGATGGCGCCGTAGAAGGTGTGTATGTTTTCCAGCTTGAGCATCATTCCTCCCCCAGATACGCCTTGATGACGCGCTCGTCGTTGCGCACCTGATCTGGGGTGCCGGTCGTGATGGGCTTGCCGTGTTCCATGACCAGAATCCGGTCCGAAATGCCCATGATGAGGCTCATGTCGTGCTCGATCAGCAGCACTGCAACGCCAAACTCGCGCCGCAGCTGGTCGATGAGCGATTGCAGGTCGCGCTTTTCTTGCGGATTCAGACCCGCCGCGGGTTCGTCCAGCATCAAGAGGCGCGGCTTGGTGATCATGCAGCGCGCGATCTCCAGGCGCCGCTGGTGGCCGTAGGCCAGATTGCCGGCTTCGCGGTTGGCGAATTCCCGCAAGCCCATGAAGTCCAGCCACTGCGCCGCGCGGGACAGCGCCTCGGATTCGGACTGGCGATAGCCCTTGGTCTTGAGCAGCCCCGGCAACAGGCGCGATTCGACCTGCGTGTGCTGCGCAACCAGCAGGTTTTCCAGCACCGTGAGCTGCTTGAACAGGCGCACGTTCTGGAACGTGCGCACCAGGCCGTGGCGCGCCACCTTGTGGCTGGCAAGACCCGTGATGGGCTTGCCGTCCATGATGATCTCGCCGGCGGTGGGTGCATAGAACCCGCCCACGCAGTTGAAGACGGTGGTCTTGCCGGCGCCGTTCGGGCCGATGATGGCAAAGACCTCATCGGTCATGACCTCGAAACCCACGCTATCGACGGCCAGGAGGCCGCCGAACCGCATGGTCAGGCCGGATACTTTCAGCAATGCCTCGCTCATTTAGCCAGCTCCACGTGGGGACGCTTCATGGGCAACAACCCCTGCGGACGCCACATCATCATCAACACCATCACCAGACCGAACATCAGCATCCGGTATTCGGCGAACTCGCGCGCCAGTTCGGGCAGCACGGTCAGCAGGATGGCAGCGAGGATCACGCCTACCTGAGAACCCATGCCCCCCAGCACCACGATCGCCAGGATCAGCGCGGATTCGATGAACGTGAAGGACTCCGGATTTACCATGCCCTGCCGCGCCGCGAAGAACGCGCCGCCAAAGCCGGCAAACATGGCGCCCAGCGTGAACGCGGACAGCTTGATGCGCGTGGGGTTCAGGCCCAACGAACGGCAGGCGATCTCGTCCTCGCGCAGCGCCTCCCAGGCGCGGCCGACCGGCATGCGGATCAGGCGCGTGGACACGAACAGCGTCACCAGCGCCAGCAGCAGCGCCATCATGTACAGATAGATGACCATGTCCTGGTTCTGGAACGTCAGCCCGAAGAAGTCGTGGAATGTCGTGTCGCCCTCGGTGCTGGCGCGGCGCGTCATTTCCAAGCCGAAGAACGTGGGCTTCGGGATACCGGAAATCCCGTCCGGACCGCCGGTGACCGTATTCAGGTTGATCAGCAGCAGACGGATGATTTCACCGAAACCCAGCGTCACGATGGCCAGGTAGTCGCCGCGCAGCCGCAACACGGGAAAGCCCAGCACAAAGCCGAACAGCGCGGACATGGCGCCGGCAAACGGCAGCGCTTCCCAGAAGCTCCAGCCGCCCCAGTGGTAGAGCAGTGCGTAGGTATAGGCGCCCACCGCGTAAAAGCCCACGAAGCCCAGGTCCAGCAGCCCCGCAAAACCCACCACGATGTTCAGGCCCAGGCCCAGCATCACGTAGATCAGCACCAGCGTGGCGATGTCCACGGAGCTGCGCCCCGCGAAGAACGGCCAGATCACCGCGATGGCCAGCAGCAAGATCATCAGCGGCTTGTGGTTCCTGGCCGGGGCCGAGGACAGCGTCGGCAGGCTGGTCTTGAGCTTTTTGAACGGAATGGCCAGCCAGGGCCGCAGCAGCTGGAAGACGAACACCACGGCGGCGGCCAGCGCCACCAGCGACCAGTTCGACTCCATCGACGTGCGCGCACCCTGGCGGATGAGCTGCAGGCCAAAGACCGGGGTGACGATGACCGCCGTCAGCACGGCCGCCATCGTGGCGTTTTTGAGATTGTTGGTCGACATCAGACTTTTTCCACCTCAGGTTTGCCCAGCAGCCCGGTGGGACGGAACAGCAGAATCAGGACCAGCAGCGAAAACGCCACGATGTCCTTGTACTGCGACGAGATGTATGCGGCCGCGAAGGTCTCGGCCAGGCCCAGCAGCACGCCGCCCAGCATGGCGCCGGGAATGCTGCCGATACCGCCCAGCACCGCCGCCGTGAAGGCCTTGATGCCGGCCAGAAAGCCGATGAAGGGATTGAGCTTGCCGATGGTGATGGCGATCAGCACGCCGCCCACCGCCGCCAGGATCGCGCCCATCACGAACGTGAACGAGATCACGCGGTTGGTGTCGATGCCCAGCAGATTGGCCATGTGCATGTCCTGCGAGCAGGCTCGCGAGGCGCGGCCCATGCGGGAGTACTTGATGAACAGCGTCAGCCCGATCATCAGCACCACGGTGACCACGATGATCATGATGCGCGAATACGGCACCGTCACGTCGAAGTCCGATCCCATGTGGAACTGCACGGCGCCGGACACCAGCGAAGGCACGGCCATGTCGCGCGCGCCCTGCCCGAGGGCCACCCAGTTCTGCAGGAAGATCGACATCCCGATGGCGGAGATCAGCGCCACCAGCCGGGGGCTGCCGCGCACCGGACGATACGCCACGCGCTCGACCGAAAAGCCGTAGATGCCGGTGACCGTGATGGCCACGAGCAGCATGGCCGCGATGATGAAGGGGGTCGGCAATCCGCTATTGGTGCCGATGGCCGTCAAGGTGACCAGGCCCACATAGGCGCCGATCATATAGATTTCGCCGTGGGCGAAGTTGATCATACCGATGATGCCGTAGACCATTGTGTAGCCGATGGCGATCAACGCATAGATCGCTCCCAGGGACAATCCGTTGAAGAATTGCTGGGTCAGTTGGGGTATGAGATCAGACATGATTCTATTGCTCCAAATGGTTCCGGCCCCGGTAGAGAGACCCGGAGCCGGAAACCTGGGCGTATTTTATAAGGGCCTGTCGTCGCCGCCTTGCCGGCCGCACAGCGCTTTTGGCGCATCGCTACGCGGATTTCGGCAAGACGGAGACGGCAGGCCCTACACGCCGGCAACACGCCGGCGGGATCGCGAGTTTACAGCTGGGTCTTCTTTCCGTCCTTGTCCCATTTATAGACAGCGAACTCGAAGTCCTTCAGATCGCCCTTGGCATCGTATTCGACCTTGCCGATGCCGGTATTGAAGGTGGTCTTGTGCATGTAGTCGGCAACCTTGGCGGGATCTTCGCCAACGGCGTTGATGCTGTCGGCCAGGATCTGGACCGCGGCGTAGGCCGGCATCTGGAAGGCGCCGTCCGGATCGCGCTTGGCGTCCTTGAAGGCCTTGACGATGCTTTCGTTGCCCGGCAGCTTGGTGAAGTCGGCGGGCAGCGTCACGAGCAGGCCTTCGATGGCCGGGCCGGCGATTGCCACCAGGTCCTGGTTGGCCGTGCCTTCCGGACCCATGAACTGGACCTTCAGGCCCTGTTCACGCGACTGGCGCAGCAACAGGCCGAGCTCGGGGTGGTAGCCGCCGAAATACACCAGATCGACACCAGCCGACTTGAGCTTGGTGATGATGGCCGAGTAGTCGCTGTCACCGACGTTGATGCCTTCGAACAGCGCGACGTTGACGTTCTGCTTGGCCAGCGCGTCCTTGACCTGCGTGGCCACGCCCGAACCGTAGGTCTGCTTGTCGTGCAGCACGGCGACCTTCTGGGGCTTGAGCGTCTTGGCGATGTAGCTGGCGGCGTACGGACCTTGCTGGTCGTCGCGGCCGATCGTGCGGAAGAAGAAATGCGGCTTGATGGTGTCGGTGACCAGGGGCGACGTGGCGCCCGGGGTGATGCCGACGATGCCCTCTTCCTCGTAGACCTTCACGGCGGCAACCGTGACGCCCGAGCACGCATGGGCCACGGCAAACTTGGCGCCGGAGTTGACCACGCGGTTGGCGGCAGGCACGGCCTGCTTGGGTTCGCAGCCGTCGTCGATCAGGATGGGTTCGAGCTTCTTGCCCTTGACGCCGCCCTTGGCATTGATGGTTTCGATGGCGGTCAGCGCGCCGGCCTGGATCTGGTCGCCGTATTGCGTGTTGGGACCGGTCATGGGCTGGGGAATGCCGATCTTGATCGTGTCGGCGGCGTGCGCGGCGCCAGCCAAGGCAAGTGCCCCAAGCGCCATGGCTACCGGGGTAAGGCGATTCAGAAACTTCATGCGGAGTTCTCCAGCGAGGTTTTGAGCGGCTCTGTCCAACACGGTTTATCGGGAGAGTACCCCTATGTCCGCATTGCCCGTCGCCGGCTTCTTGGGCAAAAACACGGTGTGGCCGGTATTCTGAAAGCAAGCCGTCATACTGTCACTGCGTGTAATCCCCAATATTTCACGCGCGGCATTTAATCGTGACGCATAGGCCGCGTAAAGGCGTGAAATCAATGGAGAAATCGCAATTCCGGCGGCAAACTTGGCTGGCGTTTCGCTGGGATTTATGCTTGCCGGTTTATATGAAAAATCATTAATACGGCGTTTAATCGCATATTTAAATACAGTCCTTACGCAGGACTTACTACGACCGCATCAATTAATACTCGCGGTCATTAATAAAAACCGCGCGTCCTGCGCTGCAGGCAGCCAGGAACGCGCGGCTTCAAGAGCAAAAACAGGGGCAATCAGGCGTTCGCGGGCCTTGCCAGATTCCACATCAACGCCCGGAACGGCGCCAGCATGCTGATATTGACGACCAGCTTGATGGCCAGGTCGCCCAGCATCCACGTTACCCAGGGCGCGCCGGTGGCCGCGAACGCCACGCTGAAGAACACGGCCGTATCCAGGATGGCGCCCAGCACGCCCGACGCCAGCGGCGCGCGCCACCAACGCTGGTCGCGCAGGCGGTCGAACACCTGAATATCGACAAGCTGCGCACATATATAGGCCAATCCCGACGCCAGCGCGATGCGGGGAGACGCCACCCACACCGACACCGCGAGCGCGGCGGCAAAGCCGAACCACACCACACGCCGGGCCGCGGCCGGACCAAAGCGGCGGTTCAAGACGTCGGTGACCAGGAAAGCTACCGGGTAGGACAGCCCGCCCCACGTGAGCCAATCGTTAAGCGGCACCTGCACCAGGATGTTGGAGCCGACCACCACGGCCAGCATGCACAGCACCGAGATGCCGAACTGCAGGCGGGTCATGGCGGGAAAGCGCGCGGCGGCCGTGGTCATCGCGCGCACTCCGGCGCGCACCGCGGCTGACGGCGACCGCCCGCCGAACGGCCTTTCACGGCCCCTTCTTGCCCACATTGACGTGTCCTGGCCACAACACCTGGCATGTTCCGAGTCGCGGCCGCGAACACGCCACGCGCGATGCGTGCGGACCCGCTGGCAAAGGCGCGCGCGATGCGCGTCCCGCATGGCCGCGGTGCCCGCGCATCCTGGTTAATGTCAATGACATGAACGCCCCTGGCGGCGCATACTCTGCGGGCCTGCCGCGAGGCCCGCGCGGCCGTCCCGCAGCCATCGCCAATGAACGCAATCGAAAGTTCGTTTTCCATAGGCGGCGATTGTAAACGGTCGGCTCCCTGCACAAGGAATCGCAAAATGTTCGTTCGCGCCTAAAACGCGCAATTTGACAGGCGTTTGTAGGGATGTGAAAGTCACGGTTTTGTCACAAACAATTCATAAGGTGTCGTGTTTCATGCGGCCGGACAACCCGTTCGCAACACGCCCAACTGGAGAACCTTTTATGCGATCCCATCGTATTGCACTGACCTTTGCCGCCATCATGACGGCTTTCGCCGGCGCTTCCGCGCAAGCAGCCACCGAGATCCAGTTCTGGCATTCGATGGAAGGCGCTCTGGGCGACCGCGTCAACGGCCTGGTCGACGAATTCAACAAGAAGAACCCCGACTACCAGGTCAAGGCCATCTACAAGGGCAACTACGGTGAATCCATGAACGCCGGCATCGCCGCGTTCCGCGCCGGCAACGCCCCGGACATCCTGCAGGTCTTTGAAGTCGGCACCGCCACCATGATGTACGCCAAGGGCGCCATCAAGCCGGTGCAGCAGATGTCCGAAGAAGCCGGCAACCCGATCGATCCGAAGGAATTCATCGGCGCCGTGGCCGGCTATTACTCGTCGGCCGACGGCAAGCTGGTGTCGATGCCGTTCAACAGCTCGACCGTCGTCTTCTACTACAACAAGGACGCCTTCAAGAAGGCTGGCCTGGACGCCGACAATCCCCCCAAGACTTGGGAAGAACTGGCCGCCGCCGGCCAGAAGCTGAAGGCCGCTGGCCAGGAATGCGGCTACACCACGTCGTGGCCGTCCTGGACCCAGCTCGAGACCTTCTCGGCCTGGCATAACGTGCCGTACGCCACCAAGGACAACGGCTTCGGCGGCCTGGATGCGCGCATCGCCATCAACACCCCGCTGCACGTGCGCCACCTCGAGAACCTCGCCAAGCTCGGCAAGGAAGGCATCTTCATGTACGGCGGCCGCGGCGACGAGCCCAACTCGCTGTTCATCAGCGGCAAGTGCGCCATGATCACCGGTTCGTCCGGCCTGCGCGCCAACATCGCCAAGAACGCCAAGTTCGAGTTCGGCACCTCCACGCTGCCCTACTACGCCGACGTGAAAGGCGCGCCGCAGAACACCATCATCGGCGGCGCCTCGCTGTGGGTCTTCGCCAACAAGAAGCCCGAAACCTACAAGGGCGTGACCGCGTTCTTCAAGTTCCTGGCCAGCCCCGAAATCGCCGCCCGCTGGCACCAGCAGACCGGCTACGTGCCCGTCACCAAGGCCGCGTACGAGCTGACCAAGAAGGAAGGCTTCTACGACAAGAACCCGGGCACCGAAGTGGGCGTCAAGCAATTGAACGTCGAAACCACCGCCCAATCGCGCGGTCTGCGTCTGGGCTTCCTGCCCCAGATCCGCGAGATCGAGGACGCTGAAATCGAACGCATCGTCTCGGGCAAGGTTGCCCCCAAGGACGGCGCCGAGAACATCGTCAAGCGCGGCAACGAGCTGCTGGAAAAGTTCGAGAAGAGTGTAAAGTAACGCCCTTTCGCGCGGCTTGACCGCCGCCTTGTCAATCGGCATTTTCCATGCCGTGACAAGGACCCTGTTGCGACAAGGACAAACGAGGCTTAAAGCCCTGGTTTTTAAGGGGCTTTAAGCCTATCGTGTTTTTATGAGTGCCGGTGCTTTCGGGCTCCGGGCGCCACGCGCGGCACGCGCGCTGGCGGTTTCAGGCGGCGGTTATTTCAACCGCCGCTTTTCTGTACCTTGGGTTCCCCCTATGGAAAAACGCGTTGTATTCGGGCACAAGACCTTGCCCTATCTGCTGCTCCTGCCGCAGCTGATCATTACCGTGGTGTTCTTCTTCCTGCCCGCCGGACAAGCCATGTGGCAGTCCATGCGCCTTGAAGATCCCTTCGGTCTGTCCTCGCAATTCGTCGGCCTGGACAACTTCATGGACCTGTTCTCGCAACAGGCCTACCTGGATTCGTTCCGCGTCACCGCCGTGTTCTCGGTGCTGGTGGCCGGCGTGGGCCTTGGCGTGTCGCTGGTGCTGGCCGTGATGGCCGATCGCGTGATCCGCGGCGCCGGGCTCTACAAGACCCTGCTCATCTGGCCGTATGCCGTGGCGCCCGCCGTCGTCGGGGTGCTGTGGCTGTTCCTGTTTTCGCCTTCCGTCGGCATCCTGGCCGTAGCCCTGCGCAAGTCGGGCGTGGACTGGAACCCGCGCCTTGACGGCAACCAGGCCATGGTCCTGGTGATCGTCGCCGCGGTCTGGAAGCAGGTGTCGTACAACTTCCTGTTCTTCCTGGCCGGCCTGCAATCGATCCCGCGCTCGCTGATCGAAGCCGCCGCCATCGACGGCGCCAGCCCCGCGCGCCGCTTCTGGACCATCGTCTTCCCGCTGCTGTCGCCCACCACGTTCTTCCTGCTGGTGGTCAACATCATCTATGCATTCTTCGACACCTTCGCCGTGATCGACACGACGACGCAGGGCGGGCCCGGCACGTCGACCTCGATCCTGGTCTACAAGGTGTACAGCGACGGCTTCCGCGGCCTGGACCTCGGTTCGTCCGCCGCCCAGTCCGTCGTCCTGATGTTCATTGTGGTTGCCTTGACGGTCGTGCAGTTCCGCTACGTCGACCGCAAAGTGCAGTACTGATTTTGTTCGAGGCTGATAACAATGGTTGAACGCCGTCCCTGGCTGGATATTCTGGCCCACGTCATTCTGCTCTGCGGCGTGGCGATGGTGGCATTTCCGCTCTACGTCACTTTCGTCGCGTCCACCCAGACCGCGCAGGAAGTCGCTCAAGCGCCGATGTCCCTGATTCCCGGTCCGCACTTCGTGGACAACTACATGAAGGCCCTCTTCGGCGGCTCGTCGGGCGGGTCGTCCGGCGCGCCCGTGGGCCGCATGATGTACGTGAGCCTGATCATGGCGCTGGCAATCTCGATCGGCAAGATCGCGATCTCGCTGCTGTCGGCATTCGCGGTCGTGTACTTCCGCTTCCCCGGCCGCATGTTCTTTTTCTGGATGATCTTCGTCACGCTCATGCTGCCGGTCGAAGTCCGCATCGCGCCCACCTACAAGGTCGTGGCCGATCTGGGCCTGCTCAACAGCTATGCGGGCCTGACCTTGCCGCTGATCGCGTCGGCCACGGCCACGTTCCTGTTCCGCCAGTTCTTCCTGACGGTGCCGGACGAGCTCATCGAGGCCGCCCGCATCGACGGCGCGGGGCCCGTGCGGTTCTTCCGCGACGTGCTGCTGCCCCTGTCCAAGACCAGCATCGCCGCACTGTTCGTGATCCAGTTCATCTACGGCTGGAACCAATACCTGTGGCCGCTGCTGGTTACCACGCAGGAAGACATGTATCCCGTCGTCATCGGCATCAAGCGGATGATCAGCGGCGGCGACAGCGTGACCGAATGGAACATCACCATGGCCACCGCCATGCTCGCGATGATCCCGCCGGCGCTGGTCGTCATCCTGATGCAGAAATGGTTCGTCAAGGGTCTGGTCGACACTGAGAAGTAACGCCGCCCCACCCGCGCCCACCCGAACACGACTCTGAACACGAATAACTCATGGCTACTCTCAGCTTCCGCAACGTCAAGAAAACCTACGCCGGCAACGTGCCGGTCATCCATGGCATCGACATGGATGTCAAGGATGGCGAATTCATCGTCATCGTCGGCCCCTCGGGCTGCGGCAAGTCCACGCTGATGCGCATGGTCGCCGGCCTGGAAACCGTGACCAGCGGCGACATCGTCATTGACGACAAGGTCGTCAACACGCTGGAACCCGCCGAGCGCGACATCGCGATGGTGTTCCAGAACTACGCGCTCTACCCGCACATGACCGTGTTCGAGAACATGGCCTACGGCTTGAAGATCCGCAAGTTCTCCAAGGATGAAATCAAGAAGCGCGTCGACGCCGCCGCGCAGATCCTGGAACTGGGACACCTCTTGGACCGCCGTCCGCGCGCCCTCTCGGGCGGCCAGCGCCAGCGCGTGGCCATGGGCCGCGCCATCGTGCGCGAACCCAAGGTGTTCCTGTTCGACGAGCCGCTGTCCAACCTGGACGCCAAGCTGCGCGTGGCGATGCGCCTTGAAATCATGAAGCTGCACCGCCGCCTGGGCACCACCAGCCTGTACGTGACGCACGATCAGGTCGAGGCCATGACGCTGGCGCACCGCATGATCGTCATGTACCAGGGCGTGCCCGAGCAGATCGGCACCCCGATGGAAGTCTTCGAAAAGCCCGCGTCGACGTTCGTGGCCGGCTTCATCGGCTCGCCGCCCATGAACCTCATGGAAGTCCAGGTGTCCGGCGACGGCACTGTGCAGACCGCCGACGGCAACCAGCTCGAGATCTCGCCGCTGCAGGTGCCTTCGCAGGTTCGCGGCCGCAAGGTCATCATGGGCATGCGCCCCGAGCACATGCTGTTGAACACGCAGGGCATCCCCGCCGAAGTCGAAATGGTCGAGACACTGGGTTCGGAACAGCTTGTGCACTGCCGCTGCGGCAAGAGCACGCTGGTCGTGCGCTGCACGACGCGCCAGCTGTCCGAGTCGTCCGCCAAGGTCGGCATGCAGGTCAACGTGGGCCCGGACGGCCGCCATCCGCTGCACTGGTTCGAGGCCGACACCGGCCGCCGCGTCCAGGGACTGTAAGCGGCGGGGCCTCTGCCCCCTGCCCCTGAGGCGCAATAACAAACCGGGCCGCAAGCAGATCGCTTGCGGCCCGGTTTTTTTGCGGCGGGCCGGTAGCGGCCCGCCACACTGCGCTTTACTTGTAGACGGTCTTGGAGCCGTCCTTGTGCCAGGTGAACACGTCGAACTCGAAGTTCGTCAGGTCACCCTGCTTGTTCCACGACACCTTGCCGATCGGCGTATCGAAGGAATTGGCATGCAGGTACTTGGCGACCTTGGTCGGATCGTCGGAACCCGCGCCCTTGATGCCGTCCGCGATGACCTGCGTGGCGGCGTAGGCCGTCATCTGGAAAGCGCCGCTGGGATTGCGCTTTTTCGCCTGGAACGCCTTGACGATGTCGGCGTTGGCGGCGTTCTGCGTGAAGTCGGCCGGCAGCGTCAGCAGCATGCCTTCGACGGCGTCGCCCGCGATGGCGTTGATGTCCGGGTTGCCCGTGCCTTCCGGACCCATCCACTTGGCCTTCACGCCCTGCTCGGCCGCCTGGCGCAGCAGCAGGCCCATTTCGGGGTGGTAGCCGCCGTAATAGACGAAGTCCACGCCCTGGCTCTTGAGCTTGGTGATGACTGCCGAGTAGTCGCTGTCGCCGGCGTTGATGCCTTCAAACACGGCGACGGTCACGCCGCCCTTTTCCAGGTCGTTCTTGACCGCGGTGGCGATGCCCTGGCCATACGACTGCTTGTCGTGCAGCACGGCGACCTTCTTGGGCTTGATCTTGTCCAGGATGAACTTGGCGGCGGCGGGGCCCTGCTGGTCGTCGCGGCCGATGGTGCGGAAGATGAACTCGTAGTTCTTGCCGTCGGTCAGGGCCGGCGACGTGGCCGACGGGGTGACCATGACCACGCCTTCGTTGTTGTAGATGTCGGCGGCGGCGATGGTGGCGCCCGAGCACACGTGGCCCACGACGAAACCGATCTTGCTGTTGACGACGCGGTTGGCGGCGTTGGGACCCTGCTTGGGTTCGCAGCCGTCGTCGATCACCACGGTTTCCAGCTTCTTGCCGTTGACGCCGCCGGCGGCGTTGATGCGCTCGACCGCGGTATCGACCCCTTCGCGGACCATATCGCCATACTGCGTGACCGCACCGGTGGTGGGGCCGACGACGCCGATCTTGATGGTCTGCGCGTGCGCGGCCGCGCCAAACGTCAAACCAGCGGCGACGCCCAGCGCTGCGATGACCGGGGTCAGACGGAATACTGGCTTCATGAGTGGACTCCTCGAATGACTTGTAATCGTTGATCCATCAACGGGCTGACGGCCGGATAACGTAGATGTCATGCCCGTTGGCGGGTGCATTTGCACGGCAAGCATACACTGAAATATCGCGGCTTTTGGCCGGGTTTGCGCAGGGTTTTCCGCGGTTTTGTGATGCACTGCGGCATGCTGCGAGGCACCTCGGCTTATTCCAAACGCCGTATATGCAAAAGACCATTAATTCGTTTGAGTTACTAACGCGCGGCGGCATCATGTGCCGCATGAGACTCCAACCGATAATCGTCCCGGGCTGGAAAAACTCCGGTCCCGATCACTGGCAATCCCGGTGGCAGGCCCTGTTGCCAAACGCCCGGCGGATCGAGCAGCACGACTGGGAAAACCCCTGCGCGGCCGATTGGATATCCCGTCTGACGGCCGAGGTGGACGAAGCCCGCAGTCCGGTCCTGCTCGTGGCCCACAGCCTTGGCTGCCTGATCAGCGCTTCGCTGCCGGTGCCGCTGCGCGCCAAGGTCGCCGGCGCGCTGCTGGTCGCGCCCGCCGACGTGGAACGCCCGGACACCCCGGCGTGCCTGCGCGGCTTCGCGCCCATCGCACGCCAGCCGCTCTCCTTTCAAAGCGTGGTCGTGGCCAGCGACGACGACCCCTATTGCACGCTGGAACGCGCGCATGCGTTCGCCGCGGACTGGGGCAGCCGCATCGTCGTGCTGGCTGGCGCGGGCCATATCAATGCCGAAAGCGGACTCGCCGACTGGCCGCAGGGATTGAAGCTGCTCGGGGCGCTTCGACGCCGGGCATCCTGGCGGATTCCCCCGCCGCCCAAGCGCATTCCGCCCGTGCCGCTGTACGACTTCTGACGCAAACCGCGCAAGCAAAAAAATGGCCGCCCGATCAGGGCGGCCAATATATTGGCGCGTATCGCGACGGCCGCCTCCCCGTGACGGGAAAACGGCCATCGGATTACTGCAGCAGGCTGCGCAGCATCCACGCATTCTTTTCGTGCACGTCCAGACGCTGCGTCAGCAGGTCGGCCGTGGGCTGGTCGTTGGCGGCGTCGGCCTTTTCAAAGGCAGCGCGCGCGGTCTTGGCGACCGATTCGTTGCCGTCGACCAGCAGGCGCACCATTTCCAGCGCGTCCGGCACCGAGTCCGGCTCGGCGATCGAGGACAGCTTGGCGTATTCGCGGTAAGTACCCGGCGCGTAGTGGCCCAGCGCGCGGATACGCTCGGCGATGCTGTCCAGCGCGGTCCATTCTTCGGTGTACTGCGTCATGAACATCTGATGCAGCGTGTTGAACATGGGCCCCGTGACGTTCCAGTGGAAGTTGTGCGTCATCAGGTACAGCGTGTACGAATCGGCCAGCAACTTGGACAGTTCACCGGCAACCGCGGCGCGGTCCTTGTCCGAAATACCGATGTTGATGCGCGGAACGCTCGAGGTCTTCTTGGTGGACTTGGCCATTGCTAGCTCCTATGGAAAAAGGCGGAAATAAGAATACCACTGCAAACACGACAGAACGGTTGTTGCGGCAGAGCCGTTCTCAATATGGCCTGCGACCGATTGACGCGGCGCAAAGACGCGCCGCGCACTGACGGACGCCGCCGCTCAATCCTGCACCGCGGCCGCTTCGCCGGCCAGCATCTTCACGCCCGGCAGATCGCATTCATAGACGGCCTGCGCCAGCGCCTCGATCGCCGCCAGACGCGGGAAGCTGCGCCGCCAGGCAAGCACCACGCGGCGCTCGGGCACATGCCCCTCGAACGGCAGGTAGCGCAACAGGCTGTTGGCGGGCGGGTGCTCGGGCACGGCGGTCACGGGCAGCACGGTGACGCCGATCCCGGCCGCGACCATGTGGCGAATGGTTTCGAGCGAAGAGCCTTCGAAGGTACGCTGGATGCCGTCGCTGGCCGCCGAGAAGCGCGACAGTTCGGGACAGACTTCAAGCACCTGATCGCGGAAGCAATGGCCGCTGCCCAAAAGCAGCATGGTCTGCTGCTTCAGATCCTGGGCGTCGATGGCCTTGCGCTTGGCCAGTTCATGGTCGTTGGGCACCGCCACGACGAAGGGCTCGTCGTAGAGCGGCTGCATGACCAGGCCGGCTTCGGGCAACGGCAAGGCCATGATGGCGCAATCGATTTCGCCCTGGCGCAGCAGTTCCACCAGCCGCACCGTGAAGTTTTCCTGCAGCAGCAGCGGCATCTGCGGCGTGCGCCCGATCTGCACGGGCACCAGCTTGGGCAGCAGGTACGGACCGATGGTGTGGATGACGCCAACGCGCAGCGGGCCGGCCAGCGGGTCGTGGCCTTGCCGGGCGATCTCCTTGATGCTGGCGCTTTCTTCCAGCACCTTCTGCGCCTGCGCGACGATGCGCTGGCCGATGGGCGTCACCCCGACCTCGGAGCCGCCGCGCTCGAACAGAGTCACGCCCAATTCGTCTTCCAGCTTGCGGATGGCCACGGACAGCGTCGGCTGGCTGACGAAACAGGCCTCGGCCGCGCGGCCGAAGTGCCGCTCGCGGGCGACGGCGACGATGTACTTCAGTTCGGTGAGAGTCATGGTGGACTACGCCCCCGGGGTTATGCGCCGGCTCCGAGGCCGGCGGTAGAGGATTCAAGGTGACTGTCGGGCCGCATGTCAGGTCCGCAGGAAGTCTTCGCGGCCGCGCATCCAGCGGGCCAGATGGGCCTGGACGGCGTCTGGATGCTCGGCGCGCAGCCACACGGCGGCATCGCGCGCGTCTTCGGCAATCGCGGCGTCGGTTTCCAGGTCCGCAAAGCGCAGGAGCGCCATGCCGGATTGGCGCGTTCCCAGAAATTCGCCGGGACCGCGCTGTTCAAGGTCGCGCCGCGCGATCTCAAAGCCGTCGGACGTCTCGAACATGGCGCGCAGGCGTTCTCGGGCAACCTGGGAAAGCGGCGTCTGGTAGAGCAATACGCAAACGGACTCGGCCGTGCCGCGCCCCACCCGCCCGCGCAACTGATGCAGCTGGGCAAGGCCGAAGCGCTCGGCGTGTTCGATCACCATCAACGACGCATTGGGCACGTCGACCCCGACTTCGATGACGGTCGTGGCGACCAGCAGATCGATCTCGCCGTCGCGGAAAGCCTGCATCACCGAGGCCTTCTCGGCTTGCGGCAGGCGGCCGTGGACCAGTCCGATCCGCAGGTCCGGCAGGTCGGCGCGCATGCCCTCGTAGGTGTCGACGGCGGTCTGCAGTTCAAGGGCCTCGCTTTCCTCGACCAGCGGACAGACCCAATAGGCCTGCTGGCCGCCGCGCGCCGCCTGCGCGATATGGGCAATGACCTCTTCCCGGCGCGCGTCGGAGACCAGCTTGGTCACCACGGGACTGCGTCCGGGCGGCAGCTCGTCGATCACGGACACGTCCAGATCCGCGAAGAACGTCATGGCCAGCGTGCGGGGAATGGGCGTGGCGCTCATGTTGAGCTGATGCGGCACGATGCGGCCGCGCACAGTTTCGCCCTTGCGCGTGAGGGCAAGGCGCTGGCCCACGCCGAAGCGATGCTGCTCGTCGACGATGGACAGGCCCAACCGGTGGAATTCGACATGGTCCTGGATCAGCGCCTGCGTGCCGACGACAAGCTGCACGCTGCCGTCAGCTGCCGCAGCGGCGGCTTCCCGGCGGGCCTTGGCCGAAAGGCTGCCGCTCAGCCACGCGACATTCACGCCCAGCGGCTGCAGCCAGGACACCAGCTTGCGAAAGTGCTGCTCGGCCAGGATTTCCGTTGGCGCCATCAGCGCCACCTGCGCGCCTCCTGCAATGGCCTGCGCGGCCGCGATGGCGGCCACGACGGTCTTGCCGCTGCCCACGTCGCCCTGCAATAGGCGATGCATGGGATAGGGCTTGGCAAGGTCCGCCGAAATCTCCTGCACGACACGCTGCTGCGCGCCGGTCAGCTTGAACGGCAGCGTTTCGTACAACCGGGCGACCAGGCCCCCTGCCCCGTTCTGCGCCGGCAGCGACTCGGCTTCCTTGATGCGGCGCGCCGCGCGGGCGGCAGCAAGCGACAGCTGCTGCGCCAGCAATTCGTCGAACTTGATCCGCCGCCACGCCGGGTGCACGCGATCCAGCAAGGCCTGTTCGGATTCGCCCTGCGCAGGCGTGTGCAGCGCACGGATGGCGGGCTCGAAGGGCGGCAGGTCGTAGCGGGCCCGCGCCTCATCCGGAAGGGTGTCGGACAGGTCCGCGGTATTGAGCGCCTGCGCGATGGCGCGCCGCAACGCCGGCTGCGGCAATCCTTCAGTGGTGGGGTAGACGGGCGTCAGGGCCGTCGGAAGGGGCGAATCGGCGTTGGTCAGCCGCGGATGCACCATCTCGCGTCCGAACAACCCGCCGCGCACTTCGCCCCGGGCGCGCAGCCGTTTCCCAACCGTGACTTGTTTCTGTTGGCTGGGGTAGAAGTTCAGCCAGCGCAATTGCAGTTCGCCGCTGTCGTCCGCCAAGGTCGCGGTCAGTTGGCGCCGCGGCCGGTACAGGACCTCGGATTTGGTGATCTCGCCTTCAACCTGGCCGGCAAAGCCCGGGCGAAGCGAACTAATCGGGATGACGCGCGTTTCGTCTTCGTAGCGCAGCGGCAGGTGCAGCACGAAATCCTCGGGCAGCACCAAGCCCAGGTTACGAAGCTTGCGCTCCGTATCCGTCATCGCTTTGCCGGCGCCGTTCTTGTCGGCGCCGGTACGTTTGGAGGCCACAGCTGCGGCCGGCATGTAGGAACGAACCCCTGGTATGAAACGTCCGGGCGCGCCTTACAGGACCATGATCGCTTCGACTTCGAACTGGGCGCCCTTGGGCAGGCTGGCCACGCCGATCGTCGAACGCGCCGGGAACGGCTGCGGGATGATCTCGGCCATGATGGCGTTGGCCGCCGTGAACTTGCCCAGGTCGGTCAGGAACAGCGTGAGCTTGACCACGTTGTCCAGCGTGCCGCCTGCAGCCTTGATGACTTCCTGCATGTTGGCAAATGCCTGACGCACCTGCGCGTCGAAGTTTTCAGAGACCAGGTCGCCGGTGCCGGGCTCCAGGCCAATCTGGCCCGATAGGTAGACAGTCTTGGTGCCGCTGACGGCAACCGCTTGCGAGTAAGGGCCAACGGCGGCAGGCGCGCTGTCGGTATGAATGATTTGCTTGCTCATGGGCGGAATCCTTCTGGTGACGGATAGAAGCTACAACTATCGAAGTTTAATCAGCAATAGACGTTTGCGAAAGTGGCGGATTGCCGTAAAGATGGCCTAGGTCTGATCCGGCGCACCCGCCGGATGACCGGCGCCGCCGATATCGCCCCGATGCGCGATCAGCAGATCGGCCAGCGCCTGCGCCGCCACCGACAGGCTGCGGCCCTTGCGGCGCACCAGGTAAAGCGGCCGCGTCAACGCGCGGCCCGCCAGCGGCACGATACGCAGATCGGCGCTGCGGAAATGAAAAAGCGTCATGGCGGGTACGACCGATACGCCAAGTCCTGCGCGCACCAGGCCCGTGACGGTCGCCAGGTGTTCAACCTCGAAAACCGGCAACGGCGCCTCGGCGCCCAATGCTTCGTCCAGATGTTTGCGCACACTGCTGCCGCGCGCAAGCTGGATGATGGGATGGCGCAGCACGTCGCGCAGCCGCACGCGCGGCTGGCCAGCCAGGGGATGGTCCGCGCGGCACACCAGAAAGTAGCGGTCCGCGTGCAGGAATTCGCTGTCCAGATCCGTCATGTCCGGCCGCCGCGAGGCCACGGCAAAATCGGCCACGCCGCTTTGCACCATGTCCAGGCACGGATCGAGCAAGGCATCGCGCAGATCCAGCACGATGCCCGGGTGATCCTGCTGGAACCGCGCCAGCAGATCGGGCAGCCAACCCGCCGCCAGCGACGGCAGCGCGGCCAGCGTTACCCTGCCCCGGCGCCGGTCCGCCAGGTCGCGCAGGTCGCCCATTGCCAGGTCCATGTCCGCCAGCAGGCGGCGCGCGGTCGCATCCAGCACACGGCCTTCGGCAGTCAGCTCCACGTGCCGCGTGTTGCGATCAAAGAGCCGCACGCCGGCGGCGTCTTCCAGCGACCGGATCAGCGCACTGAACGCGGGCTGCGTCAGGTGGCAGCGCTGCGCGGCGCGCGTGAAGTGCCGTTCATCGGCCAGGGCCACGAAGGCGCGCAATTGGCGGGACGATAGATTCATGGGTTTCTTGTATTAATTGATCCGATTTTTCTATTTTACGGATGATCGTGCCTTGCCTATAGTCGTCCCAACCCTGAACGCGCCTGGACTGCTCATGTCTCAAACTCCCTTGCTCATCGGCTGCGCCTCCGGATTTTCCGGCGACCGCAGCGATGGCGCCGCGGCCGTGGTCCGCACCCTGGCCGCCCAAGGCGGCGGCACGCTGATCTTCGAGACGCTGGCCGAACGCACGCTGGCGCTGGCGCAGCTGGCTCGCAACGACGACCCGAACCGCGGCTATGAACCGCTGCTGGACGAGCTGGTGGGGCCGGTCCTGGCCGATTGCCTGCGCCACGGCATCAACATCGTCAGCAATTTCGGCGCGGCCAATCCGCCCGCCGCCGCGCGGCGTATCGCCGAACTGGCGCGCGAACAGGGCCTGCCCGTGCCGCGTATCGCGGTGGTGCACGGCGACGCGCTAAACGGCGCCGAACACCGCGACCTGCTGGCGCAGCGCCTGGGTGCGGCGCTGGACGGCCTGGACATCGTCAGCGCCACCGCATACCTGGGCGCCACCGAAATCGCCGAGGCGCTGGCCGCCGGCGCGCAGATCGTGGTCGCCGGCCGCGTGGCGGACCCTTCGCTGACGCTCGGCCCGGCGCTGGCGCATTTCGGCTGGGATCCGGCCGACTGGCCGCGTCTGGGCCGCGCCACCATGGCGGGCCACATGCTGGAATGCGGACTGCAGGTCACCGGCGGCTACTTCTGCGTCCCGGGGCTGAAAGAGGTTCCCGACGTACACGCGGCCGGTTTCCCGATCGCCGAGATCCAGGCCGACGGCGAGTTCGTGATCGGCAAGGCCGACGGCACGGGCGGCGCGGTCGATGCGCGCACGGTGAAGGAACAACTGCTTTATGAAGTGCACGATCCGGCGCGCTACCTGACGCCCGACGTGGTGGCTGACCTGAGCCAGGCGCACGTGGTCGAGCTGGGCGGCAATCGGGTCGCCGTTCATGGCATCACCGGCCACGCGCGGCCGGCGGAACTGAAGGTGAACGTCTGCTATCGCGGCGGCTGGCTGGCCGAAGCGGAAATCTCGTATGCAGGCGTGCAGGCCGAGGCGCGCGCCCGCTTGGCGGCCGACATCGTCCAGAAGCGCCTGGGCGCGGATTTCAAGCTGCGGGCGGACCTGATTGGCGCCATCAGCATCCTGGGCGACGACGCCGGCGAGATGCGCCGCGCGCTTGCCGATAGCCATGCCCGCGACGTGCGGCTGCGGCTGGCCACTGAAAACGCCGACCGCGCGCAAGCCGAACGCGTGCTGCGCGAAGTGACCGCGCTCTACACCTGCGGGCCGGCGGGCGGCGGCGGCGTTCGCACCGCCCTGCGCCCGCGCCTGAACATGATGTCCTGCACCATTCCCCGCGAGGCCGTAAAGAGCGGCTGGACCTTCCTGGAGGAGATCGCGCCATGAACCAGACCTTGCTCGCCGTGCCGCTGTACCGGCTGGCTCACAGCCGCTCCGGGGACAAGGGCGATATCTCGAATCTGAGCCTCATCGCCTGGGACCCCGAATGCTTTGACGTGCTGACCGCGCAAGTGACCGAATCGCGCGTGGCGCAATGGTTCGCTTACCGCCACCCGAAACGCGTGACGCGCTATGCGCTGCCGATGCTCAATGCCATGAACTTTGTGCTGGAAGGTGTGCTGGATGGCGGCGTCAACGACGCGCTGAATCTGGACACCCACGGCAAGAGCCTGTCTTTCAGATTGCTGGACATGACGGTGGAGGTCAGCCCCGAGCTGGCGAGCCGGCTGCCAGACATACCCGGCGACCGTCCCGCGGTCGCCTGATTTCAGTTCCGATAAAAAAACACCACAGGAGACATACATGCGCATCGCTACCAAGGGCCGGCTGGCCCTGCTGCTGGCCGCCGCCCTGCCCTTCTCGGCCATGGCGCAATTTCCCGCCAAGCCCATCACTTTCATCGTGCCGTTCGCGGCCGGCAGCGCGACCGACCAGATCGGCCGGGCCATCGGCCAGGGCGTCACCGAGCAGACCGGCCAGGCGGTCGTGATCGAGAACAAGCCCGGCGCCAGCGCCATGATCGGCGCGGCCGCCGGCGCCCGTGCAACGCCCGATGGCTATACCGTGCTCATCACCACCAACACCACGCACGCGGCCAACGAGCACCTGTACAAGTCGCTGACCTACGATCCCGTCAAGGATTTCGCGCCCCTCACGCTGCTGGGCAAGGGCGGGCAGATCATGGTGGTCAACCCCAGTTCGCCCGCCAAGACGGTGGGCGACTTCCTGGCGCAGGCCAAGCAGTCGCCGGGCAAGCTGAGCTTTGGCAGCGGCAGCTCCAGCAGCCGCATCGCCGGTGAGCTGTTGCAGCAGATGGCCAATGTGCAACTGCTGCACGTGCCGTACAAGAGCAACCCGCTCGCGGTTACCGACCTGCTGGGCGGTCAGATCGACATGATGATCACCGACACGGCCACGGGTCTGCCGCAGGTCAAGTCCGGCAAGCTTCGCGCGCTGGGCGTCACGGGCACGGCCCGCTCGCCGCTGGCGCCCGACGTGCCCACCATCGCGGAAGCCGGCGTGCCCGGCTACGAAATGGGCTACTGGTTCGCCGCCTACGCGCCGGCCGGCACCCCGCCCGACGTGGTCAAGCGCCTGAACGAACTGCTGGTCAATGCCACCAAGGCCAAGGCCGCGCAACAGTTCTATGCGCAGACCGGCACGGACGCCGCCAGCTCGTCGCCCGAGGAACTGGCCACGTTCCAGCAAGCCGAGTCCAAGAAGTGGGGCGAGATCATCAAGAAGGCCGGCATTCAGCCCGAATGATTCCCGCCAGGCGCGGCGTTGCCGCTTCACGCCAAAACAAAAACCCATCGCGATGCGCGATGGGTTTTTTGTTGAAGCCGTGAACGGAAGCCGTCTGGCTTATTTGTCCACGAAGGCGCGTTCGACGACGTAGTCTCCCGGCTGGCCCACGCCCGGCGACACCGTGAAGCCGCGGCTGTCGAGCATGGCGCTGATGTCGGCCAGCATGTGCGGGCTGCCGCAGATCATGGCGCGATCGGTTTCGGGGTTGATCTGCGGAATGCCGATGTCAGCGCAGAGCTTGCCGTTTTCAAGCAGTTCGGTGATGCGGCCTTGATTGCGGAAAGGCTCGCGCGTGACGGTGGGGTAGTACACCAGCTTGTCGCGCACGATATCGCCGAAGAATTCGTTGTTCGGCAGTTCGTTCTCGATGTAGTCGGCGTAGGCCAGCTCGCTGACCCAGCGCACGCCGTGCACCAGAATCACCTTGTCGAAGCGTTCGTAGACGTCCGGGTCTTTGATGATGCTCATGAAGGGCGCCAGGCCGGTGCCGGTGCCGAACAGGAACAGATGCTTGCCAGGCTTGAGGTCGTCGACGACCAGCGTGCCGACGGGCTTGCGGCTGACGAGGATGGTGTCGCCCTCTTTCAGGTGCTGCAGGCGCGAAGTGAGCGGGCCGTTCTGCACCTTGATGCTGAGGAATTCGAGGTTTTCTTCGTAGTTGGCGCTGGCGATGCTGTAGGCCCGCAGCAGCGGCTTGCCTTCGACTTCAAGGCCGATCATCACGAAGTGGCCATTGTGGAACCGCAAGGCCGCGTCACGCGTCGTGGTGAAGGAAAACAGGGTGTCGTTCCAGTGGTGCACGCTAAGTACGCGCTCTGTGTTGAAAGCAGCCATGTCGTATTCAGTAAGGGCGGACGGTGGTCGGACGGGGCCCGGCTGCGCCGCGAAGGTCATTCCGAGCCGCAAAAAAAGGCCGCGGTCGGCATTAGGGTTGTCCCTATTCTACAAGGTCTCGTTGATAACTGCTCTCATTATTCCGTAATACCCTTATTCCAAGTTGACGGGGATCAACGTCTTGCAGAGACGGCTTACGAGCAGTTGAACGGCGCAATGCTTCCTGTTATTGTCGCTCTCTCTTTTGATAATCATTTTCGTTAGCAGACTGCTTTGCGTGGCGGCGCCCCCTGAGCGCAGCAGGCGCGCGGCAAAAAATTCGTTTCGGCCCTAGCTGGAGTTCCCCTCATGATCAATCGTCCCCAATTGAATTCGCTGCTGCGCGCGCTCGCGCTGGCTGGCGCCGCCGCCTTCACCGTGTCGGCCAACGCCGCCGAGGAAGTCAGCCTGTACACCACCCGGGAACCCAAGCTGATCCAGCCGCTGCTGGATGCCTTCACCAAGGAAAGCGGCATCAAGGTGAACACCGTCTTCGTCAAGGACGGCCTGCTCGAGCGCGTGAAGGCTGAAGGCGCCAAGTCGCCCGCCGACGTGCTGATGACCGTGGACATCGGCAACCTGCTCGACCTGGTGGACGGCGGCGTGACGCAAGCCGTCAAGTCGGACACCCTCAATTCGGTCATTCCCGCGAACCTGCGCGGCGCCGATGGCAAATGGTATGCCCTGTCGTTGCGCGACCGCGTGCTGTACGTGGAAAAGGACCTGAAGCTCGAAGCCTTCCGCTACGAAGACCTGGCCGACCCCAAGTGGAAGGGCAAGGTCTGCATCCGCTCGGGCCAGCACCCCTACAACACCGCGATGGTCGCCTCCATGATCGCGCATGACGGCGCCGAAGCCACCGAAAAGTGGCTGCGCGGCGTCAAGGCCAACCTGGCCCGCAAGGCCGCCGGCGGCGACCGCGACGTGGCGCGCGACATCCTGGGCGGCATCTGCGACATCGGTCTGGCCAACGCCTACTACGTCGGCCACATGAAGAACGCCGAGCCGGGCACCGACGCCCGCAAGTGGGGCGACGCCATCAAGGTCATCCGCCCGACGTTCGCCAATGCCAAGAGCGGTGGCACGCACGTGAACGTCAGCGGCGCGGCGGTCGCGGCGCACGCCCCCAACAAGGCCAACGCCGTCAAGCTGCTGGACTTCCTGGTGTCCGAACCCGCCCAGGCCATGTATGCCCAGGCCAATTACGAGTACCCCGTCCGCAAGGGCGTGAAGCTGGACCCGGTGATCGCAAGCTTCGGTGAACTGAAGGTCGATCCCCTGCCCCTGACCGAGATCGCCAAGCATCGCAAGCAAGCCAGCGAACTGGTGGACAAGGTCGGCTTCGATAACTGATAAGCTGCCGCACCGCGCTGCCGGCGTGCAGCGCGTGACTACGGCAACGACACGCGCGTGCCCCTGAACCGGGGCCCGCGCGTAGGGCCTGTTCCCGCTTTTTGGGGGGAACAGGCCTTGCCTTTGATGCAACCGACTTTGAAGCATGTATACAGAATCCTTGCCCAGGCCGCTGCGGCTGCGCTGGTCTGAACGCGGAACCGGCTGGCTGGTTGGCGCCGGCCTGATCGCGTTGGCGGTGCTCGCACCGGTCTTGACGCTGGGCTGGTGGGCGCTGGGCGGCAGCCTTGGACACTGGCAGCACCTGGCCAGCTATGTGCTGCCGCAGGCGCTGGCGAACACGGTGATGCTGCTGGCCGGCGTGGGTATCGTCGTGACGTTGCTGGGCACCGGGGCCGCCTGGCTGGTGACCGCTTACGAATTTCCGACGCGCCGGATGCTGACCTGGGCGCTGTTGCTGCCCCTGGCCGTGCCGACCTACATCATCGCGTTCGCCTACCTGGACCTGCTGCATCCCATCGGCCCCATCCAGTCGGCGATCCGCGCCCTGCTGGGCTACGACAGCCCGCGCGAGTTCCGCCTGCCCGATTTGCGCTCCCTCTACGGCGCCATCTTCGTGCTGGGCTTCGTGCTGTATCCCTACGTCTACCTGAGCACCCGCGTGATGTTCATGACGCAGGCGGCGGGCCTGCTTGAAGCCGCCCGCACGTTGGGCGCGGGCCGCGTGGCGGTGTTCTGCCGCGTCGCCCTGCCCCTTGCCCGTCCCGCGATCGTGGTGGGCGTCAGCCTGGCGCTGCTCGAAACGCTGAACGATATCGGGGCCTCCGAATTTCTCGGCGTGCAAACGCTGACCGTCTCCGTCTACACCACCTGGGTGACCCGTTCGGACCTGGCCGGCGCGGCGCAGATTGCGCTGACCATGCTGGCGATCGTCATCGGGCTGATCCTGCTGGAACGCCATGGCCGCAAGCGGCAGCGCTATGCCAACACGCAGCGCATGCGTCCGATGCAGCCGCGCCGGCTGCGCGGCCCCGCTGCCGCGGTGGCGGCCGTGCTGGGCTGGATTCCGGTGCTGGTGGGCTTCGCCGCGCCGGCGCTGTATCTGGTCGTGGAAACCTACAAGCGCCTGCATCTGGTGGGCGGCGTCTCGGACCAGTTGATCGGCGGCCTGACCAACACCCTCATCGTCGCGTCCAGCGCCACGGTCGTCACCCTGCTGTGCGGCCTGATCGTTGCGTGGGCGGGCCGCAGCCTGCGCGAAAGCGCCGGGTTCAACCCGGGCCGCGCGTGCGCCCGCGTCGCCAGCCTGGGCTACGCGGTGCCCGGCACCGTGCTGGCCATTGGTCTTCTCACCCCGTTCGTGTGGATCGACACCGCCGTCGCGCGCGTCTTCGGCGGCACGGGCCTGTTCCTGATGGGATCGATGGGCGCGCTGGTCTGCGCTTACGCCATCCGCTTCCTGGCGATTTCGACCGGGGCGGTGGAAGCCGGGCTGGCGCGCATCCCGCCGTCGCTCGAGCAGGCCTCGCGCCTTCTGGGCGAAACGTCGGCCGGCACCCTGCGCCGCGTCCATTTGCCCCTGCTGCGTCCGGCGCTGGCGGCCAGCGCGCTGCTGGTGTTCGTGGACGCCATGAAGGAACTGCCCGCCACCCTGCTGCTGCGCCCCATGAATTTCGACACCCTCGCCACGTGGCTATACGCGGAAGCCGCGCGCGGCACGTACGAAGAAGGCGCCGTGGCCGCGCTGGCCATCGTCCTGGCCGGCCTGCTGCCGGTCATCCTGCTGGCGCGCACCAATCTGAAAATGGGACATTGATCATCGTGCCCGATCTGTTAGAAATCGACCATATCTCCCTCGCCTACGAGACGCCTGCGGGCGTCAAGCCGATCGTGCAGGACTTGTCGCTGGGCCTGCCCGCCGGCCACATCGGCTGCCTGCTGGGCGAATCCGGCTGCGGCAAGACCACCGTGCTGCGCGCCATTGCCGGCTTCGAGCCGGTGCGAGCCGGCCGCATCCTGCTGGACGGCACGGTCATCTCATCGCCCACTGAACAGGTTGCGCCCGAGCTGCGCCGCGTGGGCATGATGTTCCAGGACTACGCGCTGTTTCCCCATCTGACCGTCGGCCTGAACGTGGCGTTCGGACTGCGCAAGCTGTCGCGGCAGGATCGCGCCCGCCGCGTCGAAGAAATGCTCGAACTCGTCGGCCTGGCGCATGCTGCCAGCAGCTATCCCCACGAGATCTCCGGCGGCCAGCAGCAACGCGTGGCATTGGCGCGCGCGCTGGCGCCGTCGCCCGACCTGCTGCTGCTGGACGAACCGTTCTCGAACCTGGACGTGGACACGCGCGAGCGCCTGGCCTTCGAGGTACGCGAGATCCTGAAGGCCACGGGTCACACCGCGATCCTGGTCACGCACAACCAGGCCGAAGCCTTCGCCATCGCCGACCGCATCGGGGTGATGGCGAAGGGCCGTATCGCGCAGTGGGACACGCCCTACAACCTGCACCATCACCCAGCCGACGCCTTCGTGCGCGACTTCATCCGCCGCGAGGCGCTTGAAGAGCAGCGCGAACAGGCGCTGGCGCGCGGCCGCTAGCCGCGCCCCCGGCGCCCCCGGCGCCAACCGAGCCGGGACCGCGCCTGGCGGATCAGTCCGCCGACAGCTTCACCTTCTGCGACAAGGCCTTGAAGGCCTCATGCTGGCTTTGCGTCAGACGCTCGACTTCCTGCGGGGTCGAGCCATAGGGCATGAAGCCGGCCTTCTCCAACTTGTCCTTGACGTCCGGCATGGCGAGCGCCGCCTGGAAGGCTTCGCTCAACGCGCGCGTCACCTCGGGCGACATGCCGGCCGGCCCATACACCGCAAACCACGGATCCACCACCGCCCCTGAATAGCCCAGTTCGGCCAGCGTCGGCACGTTTGGCAACGCCGGCGCACGCTTGCTGCCCGTCACCGCCAGCGCGCGGATCTTGCCCGCGTTGATGTGCGGCAGCGACGCGGGCAGGTTGTCGAACATCACGGGCAGGTGCCCACCCAGCAGATCGTTCAAGGCCTGGGCGCTGCCCTTGTACGGCACGTGCTGCATGCCTGCCCCGGTCACCTGGTCGAACATCACCCCCGCAAGGTGCATGGACGTACCCGTGCCGGGCGTGCCGTACGACGTGTTGGGATTTGCCTTGGCGTAGGCCACCAGATCCTTGACGCTGTCCACCTTCACGGACGGCCCCACCTCCAGCACCACGGACGACGCGCCCAGCATGCTGATTCCCGTGAAATCCTTGGTCGGATCGAACGGCATCTTCGGGTACACGAAAGGATTGAGCGCATTCGTGGAGATCGCGCCAAAGCCGATGACGTAGCCGTCCGGCGCCGCCTTGGCCACGGCATCCATCCCGATGTTGCCGCCCGCCCCGGGACGGTTCTCGACGATGACAGGCTGCCCGAGTTTCTCGGCCACCTTCTGTCCCGCCGTACGCGCGACCAGATCGGTCGTCCCGCCGGCGGTGTACGGCACGATGAAGGTAATGGGCTTGGCCGGATAGCCGGCGGCGTGCGCAGACGCGGCGCACGGGATCAACGCCAGCGCGGCCAATCCGCGCAGCGCATTGTGGGTATTGCAACGCATGATGTCTCCCTCCCGTTTGTTGTTGATGCACGGGTAGCGCATATTATCGCCGGACGGCGCCGCCGCCCAGCAGCGACGCCCGCGCTTGTTCCGCCACGTATCAATTCATGTTCCGCCGCGGGCGTTTATCGCCCGACCGCCGGCTCCTATAGTTCGTCTCACTGTCTGAGCGCGCAGGCATCCCAAAAGCCAAACCGGAGTATTGAAATGTCGAACAAGACTGTAGTGATCACGGGCGCGTCCAGCGGAATTGGATTTGCCCTGGCGCGGGCATACCTGCGCCGCGGCGACAACGTGGTGGGCAACGCCCGCAGCCAGCAGGGATTGGATGCGGCCGCCGAGCGCCTGGCGCACGAAGGCCCGGGCCTGCCCGACCGCTTCCTGGTTGTCGCCGGCGACATCGCGCTGGCCAGCACCGCCCGCGGCATCGTGCGCCAGGCCACCGAGCGGTTCGGCCGTATCGACGTGCTGGTCAACAATGCCGGGATCTTCATTCCCAAGCCGCTGGGCGAGTACACCGACGAAGACCTGGACCGCATCATCGACACCAACCTGAAGGGCTTCTTTCACATCACCCAGCAGGCGGCCGCGCATATGTCGAAAAAGCGCGAGGGCCACATCGTGAACATCACGGCCAGCATCGCCATGCAGCCCAGCAGCCGGGTCCCCGCGCTGCTGCCCGTGCTGATCAAGGGCGGCCTGAATCACGCTACACGGGCCTTGGCGATCGAACTGTCGGACAGGAACATCCGCGTCAACGCCGTGGCGCCCGGCATCATCGAAACGCCCATGCACGATCCGGCCACGTTCGGCTTCCTGAACTCGTTGCAGCCGGCCGGCCGCATGGGCACGGTGGAAGACATCGTCGGCGCGGTGACCTACCTGACCGATTCGGCCTACACCACCGGCGCGATCCTTCCGGTCGATGGCGGCGCCGCCGCCGGCCACTGGTAGCCCCCCAGCGGACGCCCGCCGCGCGGCGGGCGTCCCGATACCAAGAGATCACCATGACCATTGAAGCCAGACTGGCCGACCTAGGCCTGACCCTTCCGCCCGCCCCCAAGCCACTGGGCCAGTACACCGCCGTCAGCCAGGCGGGCGACCTGCTGTTCATCTCGGGCCAACTGCCGCTGCGCGACGGGCGCGTGGTGTGGCAGGGCCGAGTGGGCGCGGAGCTTACCGTCGATCAGGGCCGGCAGGCCGCCGAACTTGCCGCGCTGAACGTGCTGGCGCAGATTCGCCAGCACACTGGCAGCTTTGACCGGCTGGACCACCTAGTCCGTGTCGAAGGCTATGTGGCCAGCGCGCCGGGCTTTCTGGATCAGCCCACCGTGCTGGATGGCGCATCCGGCCTGTTCGCGCGCGTGCTCGGCGATAAGGCCGGCCACGCGCGCACCGCCAATTCGGTTTCGCAGCAGCCGGGCAACGCGGCAGTGATCCTGGTGGTGATCGCGCAGTTGAAAGGCAGCTGACCTCGCTCAGTCCGCCAGCTTGTCGACCAGGAAATCGACAAACGCCCGCACCCGGCGCGATACGTGCCGGGCATGCGGGTACAGCAACACGAACGGCCGGGTGCTGCCGCCATGTTGCTGCAGCACTTCGGTCAGCCTGCCCTCGCGCAGGTCGTCCTCGACCACGAAGCGATACGTCTGGAATAGCCCGGCGCCCGCCCGGGCCAACGCCACGCCCCCCAGCACATCCTCGCCCGTGCCATAGGCGCCGTCGGTCACGATGTCGACCGCTTCGCCGTCCACCTGAAACGTCCACGGAATGCGGCGCCCGCTGCTGGGCCGGTCGAACTGGATGCAATCGTGCACGGCCAGGTCCGCCAGAGCTTGCGGCGTGCCGCGCCGGCGAAGGTACTCGGGCGCGCCGACCACCACCAGCTCCGCATCCTCCAGCTTGCGCGCGATCAGCGCCGAGTCGTCGGGCGCGCGCCCGCGCACCGACAGGTCATAGCCGTCATCAGCAAAATCGACATTGCGGTTGCTGATATGAACGTGCACGTCCACGTTGGGATACTTGTCGCGAAACGCGGGCAGCAGCGGCAGGACGCGGTAATGCGCATAGGGCGTGGGCAAGCTGATGCGAAGGCGCCCCGCGGCGCCCTGCCCGCCCACCTGGCGTTCGGCGTCGACCAGTTGCGCAATGGCCGGGCGCACCTGTTCGAAGTAGGCGCGTCCTTCGTCGCTCAGGCGGATATGCCGGGTGCTGCGCACGAACAGCCGGATGCCCAGCCGCGCCTCCAGCCGCGAGACGCTGCGGCTGACGGCCGCCGGCGTCACACCCGCAACGTTGGCGGCCGCGGTAAAACTGCTGAGTTCCGCCGCCAGGCAGAACATCTCGATGCTGCCCAGCTGCAGGTCGTCAAAGTGGCGCGTCATTCGGGCTCCTGCCGTGACATCCGGCCGGGGAAACCATCGGGCCACCCTCGCCGGTCAGCGCCCCAACACATCGATGATGCGCTGGGCGATGTACTGGCCGTGAGTTTCCAGCGCGAAGTGGCCGGTGTCCAGCAGTTCAACCACGGCATCCGGATTGTCGCGACGATAGGCCTGGGCGCCCGGCGGAATGAAGAACGGATCGTTGCGCCCCCAGATTGCCAGCGTCGGCACCTGGGCCTGACGAAAGAACGCCTGGAACGCGGGGTATTGCGTCAGGTTGTTCGCGTAGTCCAGAAACAGATCGAGCTGGATGTCCTTGTTGCCCGGCCGTTCAAGCAGGGCCGCGTCCAGCGTATAGCCTTCGGGCGCGACGCTGTCCGGATCCGCCACGCCGTGCACGTACTGCCACTTGGTGCCTTCGAAATTCAGGATGGCGTCGTGAATGGTCTGGCGGTTGGCGGGCGACGGGTCGTTCCAGTAGGCGCGGATGGGCGCCCACGCGTCGCCCAGGCCGTCGAGATACGCGTTCCCATTCTGCGAAACGAGGCCGGTCACGCGCTCGGGGTGCGCCACCGCAAGCCGCAATCCGGTCGGCGCGCCATAGTCGAAGAAATACATCGCGTAGCGGGTCAGCCCCAGTTCGTCCACAAACGCTTCCAGCGATTTGGCCAGATTGTCGAAGGTGTAGCGGTAGCCGCGCTCGGCCGGGACTTCGGTGAAGCCAAAGCCGGGCAGATCGGGCGCGATGACGCGAAAGTGCGCGGCCAGTTGCGGGATGACATTGCGGAACTGATGCGAGGACGTGGGAAAGCCATGCAGCAGCAGAAGTACAGGCGCTTGCGGGTCGCCGGCTTCGCGGTAGAAAAAGCGTAGGCCGTCGGCCTGTGCATGGCGGTAATGGACGGTGTGGTCGGGCTGGGCATTCATGAGGATCTCCGGTATTCGGGCAAAGAATGACGATAGGGTTTCGAAGCTTCACGACACAGTCTACGCATTTTGCGTAACCTGTCAACATCCATTTTACTGGTTACGCAAGGATGATTTGGCGCGGTCATGAAAAAGCCCGGCTTGAGCCGGGCTGGAAACCATCGATCGTTGTCATTTCGCCTTGGCGCTGGCGTCCGCCGCCTCGCGCTGCCGGAACGCCGCCACCTTGTGCCGGTTGCCGCACAACGCCATGCTGCACCAGCGCCGCTTGTGCGAGCGCGTTCGGTCGTAGAACCAGAGCGAGCACGCATCGCTTTCGCATTTGCGTACCAGGCCGAAGTCGCCATGCGCCAGCAGATCGGCGGCCGCTTCGGCCACCGGCAGCAACCATTGCGCCGCCGTCTGCGAGGGATAACGGCGCGACACCACCAGGCTGCCATCGTCTGCCGGCGCAAGCTCGAGGTGACTGCCGCCCGCCGCCAGCGCGCGATTCAGCGCGGAAAGCGCCAGCGGTGCGTGCGCCTTGCGCTGGGCGACCAGCTCTCGGACGGTTTCGCGCAGGCCGCGCGCGCTTTCCAGCAAACCGGACGGCGCGGCGCCCTGCGCGGCGGCGATACCCGTTAGCGACAGCCAGCCCGCCACGTCCGCATCCGACTGCCATCGGTCGACGGGGCCGGCGCTGCTCTGCTCGACGGTGTTGATCATGTCCAGGGCGACGTGGTCGCCCAGTTGTCGGAATTCGGGTGCGTGGCTGGTGTTCATGGTGATCTCCGGCGACAGTGTAACCCTCAAAATTAAATAATAAAAGTTACACGATCACGGGCGGCATTGCGCCGCCCTTCACGCATTGTCATCCCGCCCCGCTCAGTTGCGTGGTTCCGGCAGCGGGATGTATTCGGTCTCGTCGCCGGGCACGATCTGATCGAAGCGCGTGCGTTGCCAATCCTGCTTGGCCTGTTCGATCCGGTCCTTGCTGCTGGACACGAAGTTCCACCACACGAAGCGCGGACCGTCGAGCGGTTCGCCGCCCAGCAGCGCGAAGCGCGCGGCGGTCTTGGCGCGGATCTGCACCGGCTTGCCCGGGGCAAACACCACCAGGCGACCGCTCTCGTACTCCTGGCCGTCGATTTCCACCGTGCCGCTGGCCAGATAGGCCGCGCGTTCTTCGTGCTCGGCCGGCAGCACCGTCGTGGCGCCCGGTTGCAGTTGCAGGTCGCCGTAGAACAGCGGCGACAGCGTCTTGACCGACGAGGTCTTGCCGAACATCGAACCGGCAACGACCTGGGCGCGCACGCCCTCGCCTTCGACCACCGGCTGCGCATCCAGGCCGTAATGCACGAAACCCGGATCGGTTTCTTCGTGCGCCGTGGGCAGGCCAACCCAGATCTGCAGCCCCGAGAGCCGCTGCGGCGCAAGGCGGCTTTCCGGCGAGGAGCGCTCGGAGTGCACGATCCCCCGGCCGGCGGTCATCCAGTTCACTTCACCGGGCAGGATGGTTTGCGTGTTGCCTGCCCCGTCGCGATGGACCATGGAGCCTTCGTACAGGTAGGTGACGGTGGACAGCCCGATATGCGGATGCGGCCGCACGTCGATGCCGGCGCCGATGTCGAAGTCCGCCGGACCCATCTGGTCCAGGAAGACGAACGGACCGACGCTGCGGCGCTGCATGGAAGGGATGGCGCGGCGGACGGAAAACCCGCCCAGGTCGCTGGTGCGCGGCACCACGACGGTTTCGATCTGGCTTTCGCCGGCTTGGGACAGGGTCGACATGGTGCAATGCTCCGCAATGGATTGGCCTGGGGCCATCTTAATGGCCTCAGGGCCGGTAATGGGGGGTAATCGGGTGAGCCGGGCGGATTCCAGGATCCGCCCGGCGGTTGGCGTCAGGCCAGGTCGAACACCAGCACTTCGGCGTCCTTGCCGCCCGACAGCTCGACGCTGCCGGCGTCGGTGATCGCCACGGCGTCACCGGCATTGAGCGCGGCGCCGTTGACGGTCACGCTGCCGCGGGCCACATGGACCCAGGCGCGGCGGCCGGCGGCCAGCGGCAGCGAGGCCGACTCGTCGCCATCGAACAGGCCGGCGTACAGACGCGCGTCCTGATGGATCTTCATCGATCCGTCGATGCCGTCGCCCGACACCAGGGCTTGCAGACGGCCACGCTTTTGCGCATCGCTGAAGGCGCGCTCTTCGTATTCCGGCGCAATGCCAGTCACGTTGGGCTCGATCCAGATCTGCAGCATGTGCGTTTCGGCATCGGGGCGCGGGTTGAACTCCGAGTGCATCACGCCGCGGCCGGCGCTCATGCGCTGGACGTTGCCGGGCTGGATTTCCGAGCCGCTGCCCATGCTGTCCTTGTGGGCGATCGCGCCGTCCAGCACATAGGTGATGATCTCCATGTCCCGGTGACCGTGCGTGCCGAAGCCGCGGCCCGCGGCGATGCGGTCGTCATTGATCACGCGCAGCGCGCCAAAGCCCATGTGAGCCGGATCGTAGTAGTTGGCAAAGGAGAAGGTATGGAACGAATCGAGCCATCCGTGGTTGGCGTGACCCCGTTCAGCAGCGCGGCGGATCGTAAGCATGGTGAACTCCTGTTTCAATAATATGAATGGTTAGGGCTGCGTCTTGGCTGGGCTTTCTGCCTTGCCGTTTGTCTGCAACCCCGGCATGAGTGATATTCTGCGCGCCCCGACCGCCGGTTTTGGCGCTATATTTTGATGACTTCATTCAAATTTTTTGAATCCCCACTTTTCGCCCCCTTCCATGCAGCCCATCACGCCCGAACTCCTCGTCCTCGTTGACGCCATCGCGCGCCACGGCAGCTTCGCCAAGGCCGCGCGCGAACTGGGCAAGGTGCCCTCCGCCGTCACGTATTCCATCCGCAAGCTCGAAGACGGCCTGGACGTCCTGCTGTTCGACCGATCGGGGCATCGGGCGCTCTTGACGCCAGCGGGCGAGGCGCTGCTCAAGGACGGCCGGCATCTGCTGCAGTCGCTGGACGAACTGGCCAGCCGGGTCAAACGCATCGCGACCGGGTGGGAGGTGCAGCTGCGCATTGCGGTCAGCGCGGTGCTGCCGTGGCGGCCCATCTATGACCTGATCGATGAATTCCATGCGGTGGGCAGCGCCACGACGCTGCGTTTCTCAACCGAAGTCCTGAGCGGCAACTGGGATGCGCTGACCTCAGGGCGCGCGGACCTGGTGATCGGTGCGGGCGCGGCGGGCGAGCCGACAGGTCCCTATCGCTCGCAGGCGATCGGCGTGATGCAATTCGGGTTCTGCGTGGCGGCGAACCATCCGCTGGCCGCCCTGCCCCAGCCGCTTAGCCGCGCCGACATCACGCGCTACTGCGCGGTCGTTATTGCCGACACGTCACGCAACCTGCCCGTACAGTCGCGCGGCATTCTGTCCGATCAGCCGACGCTGGTGATGCCGTCGATGCAGGCCAAGATCGAGGCGCAGGTGCGCGGCCTGGGCTGCGGCTATCTGCCGCTGACGCTGGCCGCGCCCTACCTGGCGCAGGGTCTGCTGGTGGTGTGTGAGACGGATGAGGGCATGTCCCTGACGGAACACGTGGCTTACGCCTGGCGGGCGGAGCCGCCGGGCGAGGCCATGAAGTGGTGGCTGCAGAAGCTGAAGTCCCCGCGTCTGTGCGAGAGCCTGCTGGGGCTATAGACCGGTCCACCGGACCGGTCTATAGCACGGCTATTCGTCTTCGATGCCCAGCTCGCGCAGCTTGCGCGTGATGGTATTGCGGCCGATCCCCAGACGGGAGGCCGCTTCCACCCGGCGCCCGCGGCTGGCGTCCAGCGCGCTTTGCAAGAGGATTTTCTCGAACTGGCGGGTCAGCGTCGCCATGACGGCCGGTTCGCCGCGCTCCAGCCGGTACTGCGCGTCGCGCAGCAGCGAATCCTGCCAATTGCGCGGCGCGGCGTCGCCTGCGGCTTGCTCGGCGTACGCGCCGGCTTGCACCACGGTGCCCACTCCCGCGACGGGCGGGGCGGCCCGCAAGGGCGCCGCGCCCGGCTGCGGCTGGTGTTCCATGGCCCGGATCTCGGGCGGCAGGTCCACGCGGTCCACCGTCTGGCCCGGCGCCATCACCGTCAGCCAATGGCAGAAGTTTTCAAGCTGGCGCACGTTGCCGGGAAAGTCGAACTTGGTCAGCACGGCCAGCGCCTCGGGCGTCAGCCGCTTGACGGGCACGCCCAGCGTGCGCGCGCTGGCGGTCAGGAAGTGCTGGGCCAGCGCGGGAATGTCCTCGACGCGCTCTCGCAGCGGCGGCAGCCGCAGCCGGATCACGTTCAAGCGGTGAAACAAGTCTTCGCGGAACAACCCCTGCTCGACCCGTTGCTCCAGCGGCTGGTGCGTGGCGGCCACGATGCGCACATCCACGCGCACGGGTTGCGCGCCGCCCACACGATAGAAGCTGCCCTCGGCCAGCACGCGCAACAGGCGCGTCTGCAGTTCGATCGGCATGTCGCCGATTTCGTCCAGGAACAAGGTGCCGCCGTGCGCCTCTTCGAAGCGTCCGCGGCGCAGATTGTTGGCGCCGGTGAAGGCGCCGCGCTCGTGGCCGAAGAGTTCGGCTTCCAGCAGGTCGCGCGGGATGGCCGCGGCGTTCAGCGCCACGAACGGTCCGCTGGCACGCACGCCGTGGCCGTGCAGCGCGCGGGCCACCAGCTCTTTGCCGGTGCCGGACTCGCCGGTGATCAGGACGGTGACCTTGGACTGGGCCAGCCGGCCGATCGCGCGAAAGACTTCCTGCATGGCGGTGGACGACGATTGCGTCATCATCCAGCGCTCGTTGTTCTGCGACGCCTCGCCCTGCCCCTCCGGGCTTTCGGGCTGCGCCGATTCCTGCATGGCGCGCTGGATCAGCGCGACGGCCTCGTTCACGTCGAACGGCTTGGCCAGGTAATCGAACGCGCCGCCCTGAAACGCGGACACGGTGCTGTCCAGGTCGGCGAACGCCGTCATCACGATGACCGGCAGGCCGGGATGGCGCTCTTTCAGTTGGCGCAACAGCTCCAGGCCGTTGCCGCCGGGCATGCGGATGTCGGACACCAGCGCCACGGGCGTTTCACGCGAAAGCGCCTCCAGCACGTCGGCCGATTGGGAAAAACTGCGGGTGGGGACGCCAGCGCGGGCCAGGGCCTTTTCGAGGACCCAGCGGATGGCCTGGTCGTCGTCGACGATCCATACGGGTTTCATCAGTTTGCGGGCTCCATCGGGAGGACCAGGCGAAACTCGGTGCGCCCCGGTCGGGATTCAAATTCGATGATGCCGCCGTGCTGTTGCACGAAGTCCTGCGCCAGGCTCAGGCCCAGGCCGGTGCCGCCCGCCCTGGCCGTGACCAGCGGGTGGAAGATGCGGTCGCGGATGTGTTCCGGCACGCCAGGACCGTTGTCGATGATGGACAGCACCAGCGCCAGGCGGTGCTGACGGTGCGCCAGCATGACCTGCCGCGCGACACGTGTGCGCAGCGTCACCACTCCGGGTTCGGTCTGCGGACCTTGCGGACGCGCCACAAGTTCCTGCGCGGCATTGCGTGCGACGTTGAGCACGGCCTGCATCAGGCGGGCGGCGTCGCCCTTCAGGTCCGGCACCGAGGCGTCGTAGTCGCGCTGGATCGTGACGTCGTTGCGGAACTCGGCCTGGATCAGCGCGCAGACGCGCTCGCAGATTTCATGGATGTTCACCGGCCGCGCATTGAGCGGCACACGTTGCGGACCGCTCAGGCGGTCCACCAGCGCCTGCAGGCGGTCGGCTTCGGAAATGATGACCTGGGTGTACTCGGCCAGGGCCGCGCTGGGCAGCTCGGCCTCCAGCAACTGCGCGGCGCCGCGCAGTCCGCCCAGGGGATTCTTGACCTCATGCGCCAAATTGCGCAGCAGTTCGCGGTGGGCTTCGATCTCGTCCACCAGCCGGTGGTTGCGGTCGGCCAGCACGCGTTGCTCGATTTCACGCGTCTCGATCAGTACCGGCCAACGCTGGCCGGTCAGTCCCACGGTGGTCACGGACACTTCCACGGATTCGGTGGCGCGGCGCAACGAGGCCAGTTGCCTCACGTCGGCGTACCTGCCGCCCGCGGCGCGGTCGATCGATGACTGGATATTCTCAGGGTTGTCGTACAGGGTGGCGGCTGAGTGCCCGCCAAGTTGCTTGCGCGAACGGCCGAAAAGGTCCTCGGCGGCTGCGTTGGCGTATTCGATGTGGCCGCGCTCGTTGACCAGGAAAACTGACGTGGCTAGCAGATCGAGAGCTTCAACATTCATTTTCAACGTACCCGAATGGACAGGGGAAAGCGGAACGCGTCCGCGACGGGCGAGCCGGCCCGACGCCCTGCCCGCCGGCGCGGCGCCGGGCGGGCAATTCATCGGGCGGCTACCTGGTGGTGCGCGTGGTGTGGGCCCTGGTTTCTGCCTACATCATCGCGCTCCCCCCAGCCACGGCCTCAAGACATCAGAGGCTGTAGTACATGTCGAATTCGACCGGGTGCGTCGTCATACGCAGACGCGTCACATCGGCCATCTTCAGGTCGATGTAGGCGTTGAGCATGTCGTTGCTGAACACGCCGCCACGGGTCAGGAACTCGCGATCCTTGTCCAGGGCTTCCAGCGCTTCTTCCAGTGAGGCGCAGACGGTCGGGATCTTCGCGTCTTCTTCCGGCGGCAGGTCGTACAGGTTCTTGTCGGCCGGATCGCCCGGGTGGATCTTGTTCTGGACGCCGTCCAGGCCGGCCATCATCAGGGCCGAGAAAGCCAGGTACGGGTTGGCCAGGGGATCCGGGAAGCGCGTTTCGATGCGGCGGCCCTTCGGGTTGCCAACGTACGGAATGCGGATCGAAGCCGAGCGGTTGCGGGCCGAGTAGGCCAGCTTCACGGGCGCTTCGAAGTGCGGGACCAGACGCTTGTACGAGTTCGTGCCGGGGTTGGTGATCGCGTTCAGGGCACGGGCGTGCTTGATGATGCCGCCGATGTAGTACAGGGCGAATTCGGACAGGCCGGCGTAGCCGTTGCCCGCGAACAGGTTCTGGCCGTCCTTCCAGATGGACTGGTGGACGTGCATGCCGGAGCCGTTATCGCCAACGATGGGCTTGGGCATGAACGTGGCGGTCTTGCCGTAGGCATGGGCCACGTTGTGCACGATGTACTTGACGATCTGCGTCCAGTCGGCGCGCTGGACCAGCGTGCTGAACTTGGTGCCGATTTCGAGCTGACCAGGCGCCGCCACTTCATGGTGGTGCACTTCGACCGGCACGCCCATCTGTTCCATCAGCAGGCACATTTCCGAACGCATGTCCTGGAACGAATCGACCGGCGGCACGGGGAAGTAGCCGCCCTTCACGCCAGGACGATGGCCGGTGTTGCCGCCTTCGAATTCCAGGCCGGTGGACCACGGCGCTTCTTCGGACTTGATCTTGACGAACGTGCCCGACATGTCGGTGTTCCAGGTCACGCCGTCGAACACGAAGAATTCGGGTTCCGGACCGAAGTAGGCGGTGTCGCCCAGGCCGGAGGACTTCAGGTAGGCTTCGGCGCGCTTGGCCAGCGAACGCGGGTCACGGTCATAGCCCTTCAGGTCCGACGGTTCGACCACGTCGCACGACAGGATCAGGGTCGGCTCTTCGCGGAACGGATCCAGGTTGGCGGTGGAGCAGTCGGGGATGAGGAGCATGTCGGAGGCTTCGATGCCCTTCCAGCCCGGAATCGACGAACCGTCGAAAGCCTGCCCGCTTTCCAGCTTGTCTTCATCGATAGCAGTGGTGGGCACGGAAACGTGGTGCTCACGGCCAACCGTATCGGTAAAGCGGAAATCCACGAATTTCACTTCGTTATCGGCGATCTGTTTCAGGACGTCTTTCGGGCTTGCCATGTCATCTCCATTAGATAAAAGGGTCGAGGGCTTTGCCCGTCGACTGGCATAAAAGAGGGAAGCAATAAGCGTGCCAGGTTTAACCCCGGTATTCCCGGGGGGAGGCAGGTTGGACTTGAGGAAATGTAGCACCACTATGGTGCAAAAGGTGGGGCATGATCGCCCCATCTTGGTGCTTGCACCTTACAGGAACATTTCCTGAAGGTCATTGAGGAAGCGCCAGCCCAGCGGGGTTGCCCGCAGGCGGGTGGGATCGGCGTCCAGCAAGCCCCGTTTCGAGGCTGCCTCCAATTGGTGCGCAATGACGGCCAGCGACAAACCGGTGCGTTCGTTGAACGCCGTCGCCGCCACGCCGTCTTTCAGGCGCAACGCATTGAGCATGAACTCGAACGGCAGCTCGTCCGGACCGACGTGGCGGCTTTCGGCCAGGTGGCTGCCATCGCGCGCCATCGCGGCCTGCATCCAGGAATCGGGGTTTTTCAGGCGCGCCTCGCGCACGATGCGGTCATGGAACGACAGCTTGCCGTGCGCGCCCGGGCCGATGCCCAGGTAGTCGCCGAACTCCCAGTAATTCATGTTGTGGCGGCTCCGGGCGCCGGGCTTGGCGTAGGCCGAGACCTCGTAGCGCGCCAGCCCCGCCGCGGCCAGCTCGGCCTCCACCGCGTCCTGCATGGCGGCGCTGGTGTCATCGTCGGGCAGGTCCTCGGGCGGAAACTTCGCGAAGACCGTGTTCGGTTCCATCGTCAGGTGGTACAGCGACAGATGCTCGGTGCCGAACGATATGGCCTCGCGCAGATCGGCCGTACAGGCCTCAAGCGTCTGGCCGGGCAAGGCAAACATCACGTCCAGGTTGACGCGGGGCGCCGCCCGCTGCGCCATGTCGATCGCCGCGCGGGCCTGCGCGGCATCGTGGATGCGGCCCAGCTTTCTCAACTGGGCGTCGTCAAAGCTCTGAATGCCCAACGAAAAGCGCGTGACCCCGCTGGCCGCATAGTCCCGGAAACGGCCGGCCTCGGCCGTGCCCGGATTGGCCTCCATCGTGATCTCAGCGTCGGGCCACAGGTTCAGGTACGCCCGCAACATCGCCAGCAGCTCGTCCAGGCCGGCGGCCGACAGCAAACTGGGCGTGCCGCCGCCGATGAAGACGGAAATCACCTGCCGGCCCCAGATGGACGGCAGCGATTGTTCCAGGTCGCTGCGCAGCGCGTCCAGATAGGCGCGCTCGGGAATTTCGCCTGGCGCGGCATGCGAGTTGAAATCGCAGTAAGGGCATTTGCGCACGCACCAGGGCACGTGGACGTAGACGGAAAGGGGCGGCAGGCTGGTCAGCGTGGCGCCAGCGGCCACGACGAGGCGCGACTTAGGCGCGCCCATGTCGTTGCGGATGGGAATGGTGATGGACATGCGGAAAATTCCTGGCGCCTTGCCGGCGCCGTGTTCAAGCGTTGCCCAGCTTGCTGAGCAGCTCGCGCAGCGCCCGGGCGCGGTGGCTGACCCGGTTCTTTTCGTCGGGATCCAGCGACGCGGCGGTCAGCGCCATGTCGGGCAGGTAGAAGTGCGGATCGTAGCCGAAACCGTTGGCGCCTTCGGGCACATCGATGATCTCGCCATGCCACAGGCCCTCGCCGATGAGCGGGCGGGGATCGTTCTCGGAACGCACCAGCGCCAGGACCGCCACGTACCAGGCGCTGCGGTCCTCGACCGATGCCAGGTTGCGCACCAGCAACGCATTGTTGGCCGCATCGGACTTTTCGCCGCCGTGCATCTTGGCGTAGCGGGCCGAATAGACACCAGGCGCGCCATCCAGCGAGGCCACGCACAGGCCCGAGTCGTCCGCCAGCGCGGGCAGCCCGGTCAAGCGGCTGGCGTGGCGCGCCTTGGCCAGCGCGTTTTCGACGAAGGTGACGTGCGGCTCTTCGGCTTCCGGCACGCCCAGTTCGCCCTGGGGCACCAGCTCAATGCCCAGCGGCGCGAACAAGGCGGAGAACTCGCGCAGCTTGCCGGCATTGTTGGACGCCAGGACGACGCGGCGCAGGGAGTCGGGAATCTTGGGGGATGTCATAGGGCGGATTGTATAGGGGCGCGCCTGCGGCAGGCGTGCATTCCACGATGATGGCGCGGGTACCACGCCCGGGTGAATTGCTTGTTGACACTTTTGTAACAGCGCCCGAAGATTGCACGTCAACGATTCGGCGCAACAACGCAGACATATTTTGTTGTCAATATGACCCATCTTGTCACTGATCGTTTCTCAATGCCCCGGCGATGAACTCCATTCACGCTTTGCCACGGCCTGCGGCGGCCCGTGCTCCCCATCAGCTTCCCGGCGGAGCGCCCGCCCACGCCAGCCTGGCTGGCATCCTGCGCGAAAGATTGTTGCGTCCGCGCTTCCAGCCGGTGATCGACCTGTCCCACAGCCGGATCTATGGGCACGAAAGCCTGATCCGCGGTCCCGCCGACACGCCCCTGCACTATCCCGATGCCCTGTTCGCCGAGGCGCGCCGTCAAGGCTTGCACCCGCAGCTTGAACTGGCCAGTTTTCGCGCGGGCGCGCGGGGGTTCGAACAGAACGACGCCGCCGGCAAGCTGTTCCTGAACCTGTCCGGCTCTGCCCTGCTCCATTACTGGACCCTCTGGGGCTACGACATGCCCGCGCGGCTGCTCAAGGATTGCGCCCTCGAGCCCGCCAGCATCGTTGTCGAACTTACCGAACAGGATCCCCTGTCCGACCGCATGGCCGACCTGCACAACGCGTTTGCGTGCCTGCGCGAAGCCGGCATGCGCATCGCGCTGGACGATTACGGGGTCGGCAATTCCAACCTGCAGCTCTGGGCGGAAACCCAGCCCGAGCTGGTCAAGATCGACCGTTACTTCTTTGACGGCATCGGCCACGATGAGCGCAAGCAGAACATGGTGCGGGCCATCCTGAAGGTGGCCCAGCATCTGGGCACATCGGTCATCGCCGAAGGCATCGAAACCGCCGAAGACCTGGCCGTCGTGCGCGAGCTGGATATCCGCTACGCACAGGGCTGGTTCCTGGGCATGCCCGAGGAAATCCTGCTGACCGAACTGACGCCGCCGCTGCGGGATTCGCTGCGTTCCCGCACGTCGGCGCCGGTGTCGCAACGCGCCGCCGGCGGCACCGCCGTCAGCCTGCGCGTCGAAGCGCCGGCCGCGCTGCTGACCAAGCACACCAACGATGACGTGCATCGTCTTTTCATCGAGCACAAGAATTTGCACGCCGTGGCAGTGATCGACGCCGACAACCGTCCGGTCGGCATCATCAACCGGCGCGACTTCTCGGAACACTACGCCCAGCGCTACACGCGCGAGCTCTTCGGCCGCGACGCCTGCTCGACCTTCATGAACGCCGAGCCGGTGCTGGTGGATGTCAACGTGTCCATCGACCAGCTGAGCCACGTGCTGATTTCCGAAGACCAGCGCTACCTGATGGACGGGCTCATCATCACGCGCGACGGCCGCTACGACGGCCTGGCCACCGGCGAAACGCTGGTGCGCTCGGTGACCGAGATGCGGATCGAGGCGGCGCGCTACGCCAATCCGCTGACGTCCCTGCCCGGCAACATCCCCATCAGCCGGCACATCGCCACGCTGCTCGAAGACGCCGCCGACTTCACCATCTGCTACGGCGACCTGAACAACTTCAAGCCCTTCAACGACGTGTACGGCTATTGGCGCGGCGACGACATGATCATGCTGACCGCCGATGTCATCAAGCGGCACTGCGATCCGCAGCGCGATTTCGTGGGACACGTGGGCGGCGACGACTTCGTGGTGCTGCTGCGCAGCCCCGACTGGATGGCGCGCATCGAGCGCATCATTGCCGAATTCAACGAGGAAGCCGTGGCCCTGTATGACGAACAGGGCCGCCGCAACGGCGGCATCGAGGCCGAAGACCGTTACGGCGTGCCGCGCTTCTTTCCGTTCGTGACGCTGGGCGTGGGCGCCCTGACCGTCACGCCCTCGTTATGCGAGCGCATCCGCCCTGAGGACATCGCCTCGGCGGCCGCCCATGTCAAGCACAAGGTCAAACACGGGAATCTGTCGCTCGTGGCCGAGCGCTACACCGGCGCCGCCCTGCCGCAACTCACCGGCTGAGGCCTCGCGCGCCGCGGCCTGCGCCCCCTGCGCGATCTGGAATTTGGCCACGGCCCGGCGCAGTCCTTGCGCCTGGGATTCCAGCGCCGCCGCGGCAGCCGCCGTCTGTTCGACCATTGCGGCCGTTTCCTGCGTGGCTCGTTCGATATCGGCCACCGCATGGTTGACCGACGCAATGCCGGCGGCCTGCTCGGCGGTGGCATTGGAGATCTCGGTCACGATCTGCGTCACGCGATCGACCGAGGACACCATGTCGCGCATGGTGTCGCCCGCCAGATTCACATGACGCACGCCGGCATCCACGCGCGCGGCCGAATCCTCGATCAGGCCCTTGATCTCGCGCGCGGCCTGGGCGCTGCGCTGCGCCAGCGACCGCACTTCGCCCGCCACCACGGCAAACCCCTTGCCCTGCTCGCCCGCGCGCGCCGCTTCCACGGCTGCGTTGAGCGCAAGGATGTTCGTCTGGAACGCAATGCTGTCCACCACGCCCACGATCTCCCCGATGCGCCGCGCGCTATCGGCGATGCCCTGCATGCTGTGCACCACTTCATCGACGGCCTGGCCGCCGCGCTGCGCCAGCTGCGTGGCACTTGCCGCCTGGCGGCTTGCCAGGTCCGCGTTGCCGGCGGTCATCTGAACGGTATGGGCCAGTTGCGTCATGTTGGCCGCCGCTTCCTGCAGCGAGCCAGCCTGGCGCGCCGCGCGGTCCGACATATCGGCGCCGCCCGCCGCAATCTCGCCCGAGCCGGTGTGGATCTCTTCCACACCCAGACGGACCGAGGCCACGGCGGCCGACAGCCCGGTCTGCATGCGGCGCATCGCCGAATACAGGACGCCGATTTCGTTGTCGCCGCGTTGCGTGATCACGCCCGTCAGGTCGCCGTCCGCAATGCGGTCAAAGTGCGCCCCGGCCTCGTTCAGCGGCCGCACGATGCTGCGGCGGAATCCCAGCCGGATCAGCACTGCCAGCACCAGGACGAAACCCAGCACGGCCGCCGCCACCACGGTCACCCGTTCAAGCGTGCGGCTTGCGCCGGCCACCGCCTCCTGCCCCTGTTCGCGGGCGTAGGCCTGGTAGGCCTCGGCCTGCTTCACATACGCAGCCCCGCTGGCCGGCAGCGCCTTGTCCGTCAGGCGGTTGACCTCGATGCCGTTCCATCCGTGGATCGCGGTGCGCATCGGCACCAGCGTCTGGTCGGCAAAGGCGGCATACGCCGTCAGGACCTGGGCAAACAGCGGCGCGCCCTGGGCACTGTCGTCCGGGTTGGCGCGCAGGCGCGCCAGACTGGCAGCGGCCTGCTTGAGCAGTCCATCGGCCTGAGCCAGCGACGCGTTGCGCGCGTCTTCCAGCCCGCCTTCCATCGCCGTCTTGGCGTCGGTCAGCGCCGCGCGCGCCTGGAACAGACGGCTGGTCATGTCGGCCAGATCGCTCGCCCTTTCGATGCTGCCCCGCCCCAGGGCCTCGATATCCGCGCGATTGTCGCGCAGGACCGTGATGCCCGCTGCCGCGGCAAGCGCGAACAGCACAACGAACAAGGCAAGAATGGCCGACAGCGCCGTCGTTACCCTCAGATTTTTTCGCATATCCATCCGTGTGTTGCGTGGCCGCCCGTGCGGCAGTGCAACGGATTATGGACACCCAGTTTGGCAATTTCTTGACACAACCTCGGATGGGACGTGTCGCACTGCCGTCATGAAGCGGCGCTTTTGCGATCAGGAACCCTGTATTAATGATTTGTGAATTGGCACATGCGCGGCCTTGCGGCACATTCGATCCTGTCCCGAACCATTCCTTCAATCAGAAAAGCCAGTCACATGCCCCAAGCCTCCCACGCCTACCAGGACATCCGCGAAGCCGTCCGCGACCTCTGCGCGCAGTTTCCCTCCGAGTATTTCCGCAAGGTCGACGAAGAACGCGGCTACCCCGAGGACTTCGTGCGCGCCCTCACCGAAGCCGGCTGGCTGGCCGCCCTGATCCCCCAGGAATACGGCGGCTCGGGCCTGGGCCTGACCGAAGCCTCGGTCATCATGGAAGAGATCAACCGAAGCGGCGGCAACTCCGGCGCGTGCCACGGCCAGATGTACAACATGGGCACGCTTCTGCGCCACGGATCCGAGGCCCAGAAGCGCGAATACCTGCCCCGCATCGCCGCCGGAGAACTGCGGCTGCAGTCGATGGGAGTCACCGAGCCCACCACCGGCACCGACACCACCAAGATCAAGACCACCGCCGTCAAGCGCGGCGACCGCTATGTCATCAATGGCCAAAAGGTCTGGATTTCGCGCGTGCAGCACTCGGACCTGATGATCCTCCTGGCGCGCACCACGCCGCTCGATCAGGTCACGCGCAAGTCCGAAGGCATGTCGATCTTCCTGGTCGACCTGCACCATGCGGTCAAGCACGGCATGTCGATCCGCCCGATCCCCAACATGGTCAACCACGAGACCAACGAGCTCTTCTTCGACAACCTGGAAATCCCGGAAGAAAACCTGATCGGCGAAGAAGGCAAGGGCTTCAAGTACATCCTCGACGGCCTGAACGCCGAACGCACCCTGATCGCCGCCGAATGCATCGGCGACGGCTACTGGTTCGTCGACAAGGTCACCGCGTACGCCAAGGAACGCATGGTCTTCGGCCGCCCGATCGGCCAGAACCAGGGCGTGCAGTTCCCCATCGCGCGCGCGCACATCAACGTCGAGGCAGCCAGCCTGATGCGCTATGAAGCCTGCCGGCTGTTCGACGCCCACGAACCCTGCGGCGCCCAGGCCAACATGGCCAAGCTGCTGGCCGCCGACGCGTCCTGGGAAGCGGCCAACGCCTGCCTGCAGTTCCACGGCGGCTTCGGCTTTGCCACCGAATACGACGTCGAGCGCAAGTTCCGCGAGACGCGCCTCTATCAGGTGGCCCCCATTTCGACCAACCTGATCCTGTCGTACGTCGCCGAACACATCCTGGGCCTGCCCCGCTCCTTCTGACATGCCAACTTCCGACATGACCGCAGACAAAGACACCCCGCACCTGAGCGCCGAACTTGCCGCCTTTGCCGCCAACCTGCGCTACGAAGACATCCCTGCCCCGGTCCTGCGCCGCGCCGAAGACCTGCTCCTCGATTGCCTGGCGTCCATCCTTGCCGGCGCGTCGGCCCGCGCGGTCCAGGCGATCGACCGCTATGCCGCCGCAATGGGTCCGGCCGATGGCCCCAGCGAAGTCCTGATCACCCGCCGCCACACCACGCCGCTTTTTGCCGCCATGGTCAACGCGGCGGCCGCGCATGTGGTCGAACAGGACGACGTGCACAACGGCTCGGTCTTTCACCCAGCCGCCGTGGTGTTCCCTCCCGCCCTGGCCGTTGCGCAGGCGCTGGGGTCGTCGGGGCGCGATCTGCTTACCGCCGCCGTCGCCGGCTATGAGGTCGGCATTCGCGTGGGCGAGTTCCTCGGGCGCTCGCACTACAAGATCTTCCACACCACGGGCACGGCGGGCACCCTGGCTGCCGCCGTCACCACGGGGCGGCTGCTGGGCCTGTCCCCCGAACAGATGCTGCACGCGCTGGGCTCGGCGGGCACGCAAGCCGCAGGCTTGTGGGAATTCCTGCGCGACGCCGCCGACTCCAAGCAGTTGCATACCGCCAAGGCCGCCGCCGACGGCATCACCGCGGCCTACCTGGCGCGCGAAGGCTTCACGGGCGCCCGCCACATCCTGGAAGGCCCGCAAGGCATGGCGGCCGGCATGTCCACGGACGCCGATCCCAGCCGCCTGTGCGACCGTCTGGGACAGCGCTGGGCGCTCGCCGAAACCTCATTCAAGTTCCATGCCTCGTGCCGGCACACGCATCCGGCGGCGGACGCGCTGCAACAGGCGCTACGCGACAACGACCTCACCGAGCCCGACGTCGAGCGCGTCGTGGCGCATGTCCACCAGGGCGCCATCGACGTCCTTGGCCCCGTCGTCAATCCCCAAACGGTGCACCAATCCAAGTTCTCGATGGGCACGGTGCTGGCGCTGATCGCGCGCCAGGGCCGCGCGGGTCTCGCGGAGTTCGACGCAGGCCTCGACGACCCCGGCGTGGCCGCCTTCCGCGGCAAAGTCGAAATGGCCCTCGACCCGGAAGTCGACGGCGCCTATCCGCAACGTTGGATCGGCAAGGTCACGGTCTACACCCGCGACGGCCGCGTGCTGCATGGCCGCGTGGACGAACCGAAAGGCGATCCCGGCAACACGCTCAGCCGCCCCGAAATCGAGGACAAGACGCTCAGCCTGGGCCGCTACGCCGACGCGGCGACAGAGCAGGAACTGCGCGGCCTGATCGCGACAATCTGGGGACTGGAGAAGCTGGGCAAGGTTGAGACGCTGCTGCCGCGCTAATTCGGGCGTCTCTGCAAGGTGTCTGACACCCTGCGGGCACAACCGTCAATTGCCGACTGTCTCACAAGGGTGTCAGACACCGTGTTCGCACGAAACACCGTGTTCGCACGGCGCCCAATTCGCGTGTCTTACGCCAGCGCGGCGCGTTGCGCCTTCACCAGATTGGCGATGCCGTTTTCCGCCAGCACCAGCATCGTGTCCAGCTCCCCGCGGGTGAACGTGGCGCCTTCGCCGGTGCCCTGCACTTCCACGAAGGCTCCGCTGCCCGTCATGATGACATTCACATCAGCGTCGCACGCCGAGTCTTCCAGGTAGTCCAGGTCCAGCACCACCTGCCCGCGCACCAGGCCCACGGATACCGCGGCCACCGCGTCGCGGATCGGGCTGGCGGCGAGGTCGCCGCGCTTCATCAGCAGCGCCACCGCGTCGGCGGCCGCCACCCAGGCCCCGGTGATGCTGGCGCAGCGCGTGCCGCCGTCGGCCTGCAGCACATCGCAGTCCAGGTGCAGGGTGCGTTCGCCCAGCGCCTTCATGTCGAACACGGCGCGCAGGCTGCGTCCGATCAGGCGCTGGATTTCCTGCGTGCGGCCGCTTTGCTTGCCGCGCGCGGCCTCGCGGTCGCCGCGCGTGTGCGTGGCCCGCGGCAACATGCCGTATTCAGCCGTTACCCAGCCTTCGCCCTTGCCCTTCAGAAAAGGCGGTACCTTGTCCAGGACGCTTGCCGTACACAGCACGTGGGTGTCGCCCGCCTTCACCAGCACGGAGCCTTCGGCGTAACGCGTGAACCCGCGCTCCAGGCTGAACGGACGCAGTTGGTCGGCGGCGCGGCCCGACGGCCGGGCGATGGTGGGGATGGTGGTCACAACGGGCTCCAGACTTGGCTTCGATTCGCGGCATTGTACGGGCAGGCGCGCCGGGACAATCGCGCTTGGAGTATCCTGCCGCGATGTATCCGGTTGAAAACACAGACCCGCAGCTCAGACCCTGGGCGCCGCGGGCCCCGGCGCAACCGGCTCCCATCTCAGGAATTACCAGGACTCGCACACCATGATCCGCAGCATGACCGCCTTCGGCAACGCCCGAGCAGACTTAGAACAAGGCACTCTCGCCATAGAACTGCGCAGCGTCAACAGCCGTTTTCTCGACCTGTATTTCCGCCTGCCCGACGAGCTGCGCCACGTGGAAACGCCGCTGCGCGAACTGCTGACGGCAAACCTGGCGCGCGGCAAGGTCGAAATCCGCGTGTCCTTTACCCGTGCGGCCAATACCGATCTGTCCAAGCTGGATCCCGCCTGGCTCGACAGCCTGGCCGAACAGCTGCAGGCCGCGCGCCGCATCATCCCGGACATCGCCTCCCCGCGCCTCGCCGAACTCTTCAACTGGCCCGGCCAGCGCGGCAACGATGCGCTGGATCCGCAGATCTGGGGCGCCGCCTGCCTGCAGGCCGCCCAGCAAGCGCTGACCCAGCTCCAGGAAGGCCGCGAGCGCGAAGGGGAGCGCCTGGCCGGCATGATGCGCGAATGCGCCGACGGCGTCGCGCGCGTGGTGGACATCGTGCAGGCGCATCTGCCGCAACTGCTGGCCGACCACCGCGACCGGCAGGCCGCCAAGCTGCGTGAAAGCGTGGAATCCGCGTTCCCCGGCGGATTCACGCATATTTCCGGCGCCGAACTGTCCGAGCGCCTGTCCCAGGAGGCCAACCTCTTTGCCCTGCGCATCGACGTAGCCGAGGAACTGTCACGCCTGCGTTCTCACCTGGAAGAACTGCGTCATCTGCTCTCGGACGGCGGCGGCAAGGCGGCGGCCGGCAAGAAGAGCGCCGGCAGCGCGGGTAAGCGGCTGGACTTCCTGTTCCAGGAAATGAACCGCGAAGCCAACACGCTGGGCTCCAAGGCAGGCAGCATGGAAGTCACCCGCGCCGCCATGGACCTGAAGCTGCTGATCGAGCAGATGCGCGAGCAGGCGCAGAATATCGAGTAAGGGGCGCCACGCCCCCCGCTTTACCGGCTCTCGCCGATCGCCGGTTCGCCCCGCAGCGCCGAATCCAGGTATTGGCTGCGGGCGCGAGCGTCCGGAAAGCGCATGTCGCGGTAGCTGACGAACCGCGAACCGCGCGTCAGCCGGTAGCCCGCCCAGATCAGCAGGAAGAGCGGAATGCCGATGTAGGTGGCGACCACGCCGCCCCAATCGATCTTGTCCTGCAGGAATGCCTGGTAGTTCTGGCCCAGCGTGATGATCAGGCACAGCACGAACGCGAAAATCGGTCCGAAGGGAAAGAACGGGGACACATAAGGCAGATCCGCGAGGCTGTTGCCCTGCTTCACGTAGCCGCGGCGGAAACGGTAGTGGCTGATGGCGATGCCCAGCCACGCGATGAATCCCGTCATCCCCGAGGTATTGAGCAGCCAGATATAGACGGCGTTGGGGCTGAAGATGAACGTGAAAAAGCACAGCGCCGCCACGACGGTGGTGGCCAGCAGCGCCCACAGCGGCACGCCGCCGCGCGAGATGCGGCCAAAGATGCGCGGCGCCTTGCCTTCCCGGGCCAGGCTGTAGAGCATGCGCGTGGCCGCGTACATGCCGGAATTGCCCGCGGACAGCACCGACGTCAGCACCACGGCGTTCATGACGGACGCGGCGCCCAACAGGCCGGCGCGCTCGAAAATCAGCGCGAACGGGCTGACGCTGATGTCCTCGACGTCGTTGCGCAGCAGGTGCGGATCGGTATAGGGAATCAAGAGGCCGATGACCAGGATGGCCGCCACGTAGAACAGCAAAATGCGCCAGAACACCTGACGCACCGCGCGCGGCAGATTGCGCGCCGGATCCTTCGATTCGCCCGCGGCGATGCCGATCAGTTCGGTGCCCTGGAAGGAAAATCCCACCACCATGGCCACGCCGATCAGCGCGGCGAAGCCGCCGGCGAACGGCGCGTCGCCCACCGTCCAATTGGCCAAGCCGCCCGTCTCGCCGCCACGGATGATGCCCAGCAGCATCATCACGCCCATCGTGACAAAGGCCAGCACGGCAATCACCTTGATGAGCGCGAACCAGAATTCCGCTTCGCCAAAGCCGCGGGCGGACATGGCGTTCAGACCGAATGTGATCGCCAGGAACAACGCGCTCCAGTAAAAACCGGGCACGTCGGGAAACCAGTACGCCATGACGAGCTGCGCCGCCACCAGGTCGACCGCGACGGTCACCGCCCAGTTGTACCAATAGTTCCACCCCAGCGCGAAGCCGAAACCATCCTCGACATAGCGCGCGCCGTAGGTTGAAAACGAGCCCGACACGGGCATGGCGGCCGCCAGTTCGCCCAGGCTGGTCATCAGGAAATACACCATGATGCCGATCAGCACGTAGCCCAGCAGCGCGCCGCCCGGGCCGGCCTTGGCGATGGTCGCGCCGGATGCCACGAACAGGCCGGTGCCGATCGACCCGCCCACCGCGATCATGGTCAGGTGGCGCGCGGACAGCGTGCGCCGCAATTCGGACGGCCTGCCCGCGTGCGCTTTGCGCGTGCCGCCGGAGCGGCGGTCATCGTGTTCCGATGGAGCCAAAATGCGTTCCTTCACGTCTGGATGACGCTCGCGCAACGCCGCGCGAACGCCCTGGGATTACCGAGCAACGCGCGAGAATAGCGCAATCGGCCCCGACATGAAAAATCGCAGGCTGCGGGGGACGGATCAGCCGTTCAGCCTTCCGGCAGCGGCCCCTTTATTGAAACGCTGTTTCCATGAACGTGCGCAGCTTGCGCGAATGCAGCCGCTCGGGCGGCATGTCGCGCAGGCGCTCCAGCGCCCGGATGCCAATCTCCAGATGCTGGTTGACCTGACGCCGGTAGAAAGCGCTGGCCATGCCCGGCAATTTCAGTTCGCCGTGCAGCGGCTTGTCGGACACGCACAGCAAGGTGCCGTAAGGCACCCGAAAACGAAAGCCGTTGGCCGCGATGGTGGCCGATTCCATGTCCAGCGCAATCGCGCGCGACTGCGCAAAGCGTTCCACGAGATCGACGTGGTCGCGCAACTCCCAGTTGCGGTTGTCGATTGTGGCGACGGTGCCCGTGCGCATGATGCGCTTCAAGTCCCACCCGGACAGCCCGGCCACTTCTTCGACCGCCTGCTCCAGCGCCACCTGCACCTCCGCCAGCGCCGGGACCGGCACCCAGGTGGGCAGATCGTCGTCCAGGACATGGTCTTCCCGGACGTAGCCGTGCGCCAGGACATAGTCGCCCAGCCGCTGGGAATCCCGCAGGCCCGCGCAATGGCCCAGCATCAGCCAGGCGTGCGGGCGCAGCACGGCGATGTGGTCGGTGATTGTCTTGGCGTTGGACGGCCCCACGCCGATATTGACGAGCGTGATGCCGGAATGATCGCCGCGCACCAGGTGATAGGCGGGCATCTGCGGCAGGCGCACCGGCTGGACTTCATCGCCAGGACCGCTTTCGCCGCGCCGCGTGATGCGGTTGCCGGGCTCGACCAGCATTTCATAGTCTTCGTTGCCGCTGGCCATCAGGGCGCGGGCCCGGGCGCAGAACTCATCCACGTAGAACTGGTAATTGGTGAACAGCACGAAATTCTGGAAATGCGTCGGCGCGGTCGAGGTGTAGTGCTGCAGCCGGTGCAGCGAATAGTCCACGCGCTGCGCCGTGAAAGGCGCGAGCGGCTTGGGCTCGCCGTCCTTGCCGCGCCACGAGCCATTGACGATGGCATCATCCGTGACCGCCAGGTCCGGCACGTCGAACAGGTCGCGCAGCGGACGCTTGAGCGCCTCGAGGTGCTCGCCCTCCACGTAGGCGCCCTCGGGAAAGGCGAAATGCAGCGGAATCGGCGAATCGGACTCGCCCACTTCGACCGCGACCCGATGATTCTGCAGCAACTGGCCAACCTGCTCGATCAGGTAGTCGCGGAACAGCGCCGGCTGGGTGACAGTGGTTTGGTAGTAGCCCGGTTCGGCCACGTGGCCATACGAAAGCCGGGTGTCGATGGGGTCGTAGGTTTCCACCACGATGCGGATGGCCGGATAGTAGGCGCGGAATCGCGCGCTGCCGTTGCCAGTGCCTTTCAGGACCTCGCGGAACGCGGTACGCAGGAACGCGGTGTTGCGCGCATAGATTTCAACCAGCCGGTCGACGGCGGACACGGCGTCCTGGAAGGGTTCGAAGGGCAAGGCCTCGGGCCGGTTCATGGAGGACAAAGGGTGCACTGCGTTCATCATTGAGCTTTACTCCGCCTTCTTTTTTGTCTTGCCTGCAACCTCGGCCGCGCGCGGCAGCAACGCCGCCGGGCCGATGCGGTCGATTATGCCCGAGGCGATGGACATTGAAATGTCATGCGGCGTTATTGGCGGCCGTATGGTTGCCGCCCAGCCGCGCACGCGCCAGAACTGCCAATGCTGTTACGTCGCGCGGTGGGCGTGCGGTAACAGCGGGCGGTGGATTATGCTGCATTGCACTACAAATGTAATGAAACATTATTACACTATAATCATGAGGCGTTTCTTGCGTTCCGCCTGTAAACCGCTCCCCTTTCCGCCGGCTTGCCTATCAAGGCAAAGCCATGCCGCCCACTCCGATTTTTTGAAGTGACGTAATGACGCCGCCCACGCGAAAGTTTCGCTTTACCCAATTCCGCACGCCCGCATTTCTGTCAGCGCCCCTGTTGGCCCTGACGCTGTCCTGGATTCCCGGCGCCGCCCACGCCTCGCTGGCCGCCGAACAAGCCCGCCCCACCCTCAGCGGCCTGCGCCTGGCGCAAGAGCCCACGGTCCTGACGCTTCGCGAACGCGTTGTGCAGGCCGGCCTGGAGGCGATCGGCACGCCCTACAGCTGGGGCGGCGACGACGCCGACGGCTTCGATTGCAGCGGCCTCGTCCTGTATGTCTTCCGTGAAATCGCCGGCCTGGAACTGCCCCGCACCGCGCGCGCCCAGCGCAGCGAAGGCAAGACCGTCTCGGCCAAGAAGGAATTGCGCCCCGGCGACCTGGTGTTCTTTGCCACCCGCGGACGCGGCGTGACGTCCCACGTCGGCATCTATATTGGGCAGAACAAGTTCGTCCACGCGCCGCGCCGCGGCACGAAAGTCCGGGTGGACGACATGAAGACCGCCTACTGGTCCAAGCGCTACCTGGGCGCCCGCGCCTACCTGGATACCCCGCCCAAGCAATTGCTGGCCCAAGCGTCGCGCTAAGCGCGGGGCCGTTGGACGGCGTCTGACCGGCGCCGGGGGAGATCAAAAAAAACGCCGGCATGCGCATGCCGGCGTTCTCGTGGCTGGCCTTCCTGGCCAGGCGTGCCACCCAGCCGGTTCAGCCCCGGCCCACGAAGGGCATGTTGGTGGCCATGAGCGTCATGAACTGCACGTTGGCATCCAGCGGCAGACGGGCCATCGCGGCGACCGCCTGCGCCACGTGAGCGACGTCCATGCGCGGCTCCACCTTGGTGCTGCCGTCCGCCTGCAGGATGCCCGCGGCCATGCGCTCGGTCATTTCAGTGGCGGCGTTGCCGATGTCGATCTGGCCGCACGCGATGTTGTACGGGCGGCAATCCAGGGAAATCGACTTGGTCAGCCCCGTCACCGCATGCTTGGTGGCGGTATAGGCGATGGAGAACGGCCGGGGCGCATGCGAGGAAATCGAGCCGTTATTGATGATGCGGCCGCCGCGCGGATGCTGCGCCTTCATGATGCGGATGGCCGCCTGCGCGCACAGGAACATGCCGGTCAGGTTGGTGTCCACGACCTCGCGCCACACGGCAACCGGCAATTCCTCGATCGGCACGGCCGGAGCGCCCCGCCCCGCGTTATTGAACAGCACATCCAGACGGCCGTATTCGCGCTGGGCGGTGTCGAAGAGATCGCGGACCGCCTGCTCGTCGGACACGTCCGTGGGCACGACCAGCGCCCGCAACCCGTCCTCGCCCGCCGCCGTTCGGGTGGCTTCCAGCGGCTCGCGCCGGCGGCCAGCCAGCACGACCCGGTAACCCTGCGCCAGGAATTCCAGCGCGACTGCGCGGCCTATGCCGGTACCGGCGCCCGTGACCAGGGCGACGCGGGGCGGATCGATCTCGTTCGTGTTCATCGGATTCTCCGTCTTATGAATGCGCGAAATCCTACCCGAATCGCTTTACGGATGCTGCAAGCGAAGGTTCCAAGCGCAACACACTTTCAACATTCCGGCGCGCGCGGCCACCCGCGCGATTTGCTATTCTTCGAGTCTCAGCATCACACGCCGGTCACATTCATTCATGCACGCCACTCCCGGAAACGTCTTCATGGTCGTCGCGCCCAGCGGCGCCGGCAAGTCCAGCCTCGTGAAGGCCCTGCTTGCCCAAGACCCCTCCATCCTGCTTTCCATCTCCTGCACCACGCGCGCTCCCCGCCCCGGCGAGGAAGACGGCCGCGAATACCGGTTTGTGTCGCTGGACGATTTCAAGCGCATGCGTGAAGGCCAGAACCTGCTGGAATGGGCCGAGGTCCACGGCAATTTCTACGGCACCCCGCGCGACCGCATCGACGAGGCCACCGCCCAGGGACGCGACGTGCTCCTGGAAATCGACTGGCAAGGCGCGCGCCAGGTAAAGCAGCGTTTTCCCCGCGCGATCGGCATTTTCGTGCTGCCGCCGTCCATCGACGAGCTCGAAAGCCGCCTGAAGGCGCGCGGCCAGGATGAGCCGCACGTGATCGCCCGCCGGCTCATGGCGGCAGGCGGCGAAATCGCCCACGCGCCTGAATGCGAATATGTTATTATTAATCAAGAATTTAGCGTAGCCCTGTCGGAGCTGATCCAAATCGTCAGCGCCGCTCGGCTGCGCTTTTCGTCTCAGGCCGCCCGCCACGCCGAGTTGTTTGCGCAACTTGGCATCCCGGCCGAACACTGAGCCGAACGCATTCTCTCCATCATCCATCAGCACCAGGTGTCCTAATGGCTCGCATCACTGTCGAAGACTGTCTGAATCAAATCCCCAATCGTTTCAAGCTCACGCTGGCCGCGACGTACCGCGCCCGTGAATTGGCGCAAGGCCACGCCCCGCGCCTGGACAGCAAAGACAAGCCCACGGTCACTGCCTTGCGCGAAATCGCTGGCGGCCTCACCGGCGTTGAAATGCTGCGTAAAGTTCCCACCTGATACGCGCCGGGGGGCTGCAAGCATGGCTTTTCCCGGGCTGAAGTACGCTTCATCTGGTCTGCTTGCCGCACTGCGTGCCGGCTCCCGTCTCGGGCGCCGCACGGGCAAGAAAGACAAGAATTCCCCCACGCCACCGTCCGTCGCCGCGCAAGAAGCGGCGGACGCGACCGGATCTCCGGTCGCCTCGCTGGCGCCGCTGACCGAAATCATCGGCAGCTATCTCGACAAGAACGATGTTGAGCGCGTGCGCGAAGCCTATCGCTTCGCGGACCAGGCGCATCTTGGGCAATTCCGCGCCAGCGGTTCGCCCTACATCTCTCATCCCATCGCCGTCACCGAAATCTGCGCAGGCTGGAAGCTAGACGTCAACGCGCTGTCTGCCGCCCTGCTGCACGACGTGATGGAAGACCAGGGCATCGCCAAGCACGAGCTGGCCGAGAAATTCGGGCCGGAAGTCGCCGAGCTGGTCGATGGCCTGTCCAAGCTTGATCGCCTGGATTTCGCCACCAAGGCCGAGCAACAGGCCGAGAGCTTCCGGAAAATGCTGTTGGCGATGGCGCGCGACGTGCGCGTCATCCTCATCAAGCTGGCCGACCGCCTGCACAACATGCGCACGCTGGACGCGGTCAATCCCGAAAAGCGCCGCCGCATCGCGCGCGAAACGCTGGACATCTATGCGCCCATCGCGCATCGGCTTGGCCTGAATCTGCTGTTCCGCGAGCTGCAGGACCTGTGCTTTGCCGCGATGTACCCGAATCGCTACCAAGTCTTGTACAAGGCGGTCCTGGCGGCGCGCGGCAACCGCCGCGAGGTCATCACCAAGATCGCCGATTCCGTGCGCGCCGCCCTGCCGGCCGCCGGGATCGAAGCCGAGGTCAGCGGCCGCGAAAAAACCCTGTTCGGCATCTACCGCAAGATGGTCGACCAGAAGAAGTCTTTCTCGGACGTGCTGGACATCTACGGGTTCCGCATCGTGGTCCATACGCTGCCCGAGTGCTATCTGGCGCTGGGCACGCTGCATCAGCTGTTCCGGCCGGTGCCCGGCAAGTTCAAGGACTACATCGCCATCCCCAAGGTGAACGGCTACCAGTCCCTGCACACGACGCTGGTCGGCCCGTACGGCACCCCGGTGGAATTCCAGTTCCGCACGCGCGACATGCACCATGTCGCCGAGGAAGGCGTGGCGTCGCACTGGCTGTACAAGGGCGCGGACCTGACGCTCAATGACCTGCAAAAGCGCACGCACCAGTGGCTGCAGTCGCTGCTGGACATCCAGAGCCAGACCGGCGATTCCGGCGAATTCCTCGAGCACGTCAAGGTCGACCTGTTCCCTGACGCCGTGTACGTGTTCACGCCCCGCGGCAAGATCATTTCCCTGCCCCGCGGCGCCACGCCCGTCGACTTTGCCTACGCCATCCACACCGACATCGGCAACCAGGCGGTCGCGGCCAAGGTCAACGGCGAATTCGTGCCGCTGCGCACCGAACTGAGCAGCGGCGACACCGTCGAGATCGTCACGTCGCCAGCCTCGCGTCCCAATGCGCAATGGCTGAACTATGTGCGCACGGGCCGCGCGCGCTCGGAAATCCGCCACTACCTGCGCACGGTCAAGTACGAAGAGTCCGTGGCCTTCGGCGAACGGTTGCTGGCCCAGGCCATGCAGGAACTGCACATGCCGCTGCCCGCCACCGACGACCCCGGCTGGCAAAAGCTGGCGCGCAGCACCGGCGCCAGCTCGCGCGAGGAAATCCTGGCCGACATCGGCCTGGGCAAGCGGCTGGCCGCGGTGGTTGCCCGCCGCTTCGCGCCGGAACACCAGCTTGTCGCCACCACGGCGGCCGCGGTGGACGAACTGACCTCGGCACGCAGCGCTCCCATCCTGATCCAGGGCAACGAAGGCCAGGCGGTGCAACTTGCGCCTTGCTGCGGCCCGCTGCCGGGCGACCCGATCGTGGCCGGCATGCGCATGGGTCATGGGCTGGTGGTGCACACGGCCGATTGCCCCGTCGCGTTGCGCCAGCGCCTGCGCGAACCCGAGCGCTGGATCAACGTGGGTTGGGATGCGCAAACGGCCAAGCATCTGGCCACGCGCCTGGACATCGTCACCCGCAACGAACGCGGCGTGCTGGGCCGGCTGGCGGCGGAAGTCACCGCGGCCGATGCCAACATCGTGCATGTCACGATGCACGACGATGCCGTCGCCACCGTGTCGCTGCACCTGACCATCCAGGTCGACAGCCGCAAGCACCTGGCGCAAGTCATCCGAGCCATCCGGCACGTGCCGCAAGTGCAGAAGATCGTCCGCGTGAAGGGTTGAGGCGCGGCCCCAAGAAAAAAGGCGTCCGGCTACAAACCGGACGCCTTTTTCTTTTCAGGTCACGTGCTGCAGGAAGTCCTTCAGACGCTGGCTGGGCGGATTGCTCAGCAATTCTTCCGGCGGTCCGTCGTGCGCGATCTTGCCGCCATCGATGAAGATCAGCCGGCTGCCGACCTTGCGCGCGAATTCCATCTCGTGCGTGACGACCACCATCGTCATGCCCTCCTCGGCCAGATCGCGCATGACCTTGAGCACCTCATGGCGCAGCTCGGGGTCCAGCGCGGACGTGGGCTCATCGAACAGCATCAGCTTGGGCATGATGGCCAGCGCGCGGGCGATGGCCACGCGCTGCTGCTGCCCGCCGGAGAGTTCGGCCGGATAGTGCTTCATGCGTTCGGCCAGGCCCACCTTGGCCAACAGGCTCTCGGCCAGCTCGCGCGCCTCGGCGCGGCTCTGGCCGCGGGTATGGATGGGTCCGAACATGACGTTTTCCAGCGCCGTCATCTGCGGGAACAGATTGAACTGCTGGAACACCATGCCGGCTTCGCGCCGGATCTCGCGCACCGTCGCCGCATCGCCCTTGACGCTCAGACCGTCCACCAGCAGATCGCCGTCGTTGATCGTCTCCAGCACGTTGATGCAGCGCAGGAAGGTCGACTTGCCCGACCCGGACGGCCCGACCACCACCACGACCTCCCCGGCATCGATGTTGAGCGAGATGCCGTTCAGCACCGTCGATTCGCCAAAGCGCTTGGTGACGTTATGAAATTCAACCATGCTCATATGATGCGCATCCTCTTTTCGACCAGATGCAGGGTCAACGCCATCAGGCCCGTGAGGATCAGGTAGATGATCGCCACCGCGGACCAGATCTCGACCGCCCGGAAATTGCTGGCCATGATTTCCTGTCCTTGCCGGGTCAGCTCCGCCACGCCGATCACGATGAACAGCGAAGAATCCTTCAGGCTGATGATGCACTGGTTGCCCAGCGGCGGAATCATGCGCCGGAAGGCGACCGGCCCGATGATGTGCAGCAGGATCTTGTAAAAGGGCAGGCCCATTGCCTGCCCTGCTTCCTTCAGCCCCTTGTGGACCGACAGCAGCGATCCGCGCACGATTTCCGAGATGTACGCCCCGGAGTTGATGATGAGGGTGGCGATCGCCGCGAATTCGGCGTCCACCCGGATGTCCGCCAACAGCGGCAGCGCAAAGTAGATGAACATGACCTGCACCACGATCGGCGTGCCGCGGATGACCGCGACATACACCTGCGTGATGCCCGAGAGCACCGCGTTTCCGTAGGCCCGCGTCACGCCCGAAAGCGCGCCGAGCAGGAAACCGCCCGCCAGGCCCCAGAAGGTGATCTTGATGGTCATGAGCGTACCCGTCAGCAGATTGGGTAACGCGTCCTCGATGACAGCCCAGTCAAACTCCACGATCTTCCCCCAATGGCGCGCGCGGGCGCGCCCACATCATGGCGGACGCGCCCGCGGCAAGGGTGGCGGCTGTCGCCGCGCCCTTGACCGCGGTTCAGGCGGCGCGTCCGTAGAAAATGCCGCTTGCCGAGCCGGTCAGGGCTTCTTGCCGAACCACTTGGTGTAGATCTTGTCGTACTCGCCGTTGGCCTTCAGCGTGGCGAGCGCCTTGTTGACCTCGGGCACCAGTTCGCTGCCCTTGGGGAACGCAATGCCGTAGAAGTCGCCGCTCTTGACCGAGCCGACCACCTTCACGCGGCCCTTGCCCGCGGTATTGGCGTAATACTGGACGTTGGGCGTATCGTGCACGGCGGCATCGACGCGGCCGGTTGCCAGTTCGAGATAGGCGTTGTCGATGTTCGGGAACAGCTTGAGCTTGGCGTCGGGCACCTGCGCCTTCAGGAAGTCCACCGTCGCCGTGCCGGTCTTGACCGCAACGGTCTTGCCGGCCAGGGACTTGGCGTCCTTGATGTCGGTATTCTTTTCGCCGACCAGGATGGCCAGGCCGCTTTCGTAGTAGGGATCCGAGAAGTCGATGACCTTCTTGCGATCGTCGCGTATCGTGATACCGGCCAGCGCGGCGTCGATGTTCTTCGTTTGCAAGCCGGGAATGATGCCGGCGAAGTCCATCGGCTGCAGCTTGTACTTGAGGTTGAGTTCCTTCGCGATGGCCGCCCACAGGTCCACGTCGAACCCGACGTAAGTGTTGCCCTGCTTGAATTCGAACGGCACGAAAGCGGTATCGGTGGCCACCACCAATTCCTTGCCCTGGGCCTGGACGGCGGAAGTGGCGCCGAACAGGGTCAGGGACAGGCCCACCATTGCGGCGGCGACTTTACGTTTGATCATGAAACTCTCCTCTTGGGGAGCGCAGGGCACCCCGGGCTTGTTGTAAGGGCATGATTCCTGGGTCGCGCCGGGATCGCCAGCGCAACTTACCGACGATCTTAACGCAACAATCCGCGCCCGGGCGGGTGGCGGACCCCTTACAATCCGCGAGACATCCGGAGGTTTTCGATGGCCTACAAATATGTGCGCATCGCTGGAAACCGCCGCCAGGTCGGCCTGGCGCTGGGCAAGCTGGCCCGCCCCATCATGGGGACCTATCTGGACCAGAGCGGCACCTGGAGCGCCCTGCGCCCGTGGCGCGGGCACCCGTTCGTCGATGACTTGGCCCAACAGGCGCAGGCCGCCCTACCGCAGATCTGGGAAGAACTTGAAGGCCTGGCCGAAGGCTTGCGCATGCCGGTCAGGGACGTGCTGCTATGGCATTGCCGGGGCGATCTGCTGCACAGCACCACGGATGGCTGCACGTCAGTCGCCATGCGGGCGGCAGACGGATCGCGCTGGATCGGCCACAACGAGGACGGCGATCCCTTTCTGTATGGCCGCTGCCACCTGGTCGATGTCGCGCTGGACGATGCGCCCGGCTATCTGAGCTTCTATTACCCGGGCTCCCTGCCCGGCCACACCTTTGCCGCGAACCGCGCGGGCCTGGTGCAAACCATCAACAACCTGCGTACCCGGCAGCGGCATGCGGGCGTGCCGCGCATGTTCCTGGCGCGAGCCGTGCTGGACTGCACGACGCTGGACGAGGCCGTGACGCTATTGCGCGAGCAGCCCCACGCGGGCGGATTTCATCATCTGTTGGGCGCGGCGGGAGATGCGCGCGTGCTCAGCGCCGAGGTGACGCCGGGATCGGTGTCCATCCAGGAAGTCGGCCGGCGCTACGGCCATGCCAATCACATGGTGCACGCCGCCACGCGAGGCCAGGCGCAACTCGTCACCGACTCGTCGCGGGCGCGGCAGAACCGGATCGAAGGCCTGGTGGATGGGTGGTTGCCGGAATCGACCCACGCCGACATGCTTGCCGCACTGCTCGATACCCAGGGCAAGCTGCCGATCCTGCGCACGGCAAAGGACGACCCCGACGACGAGAACACGCTGGCCACTGCGATGTTCGAAATCACCGATGAGGCCGTCGTCCTGCGTGTTTACGACCGCAAGGCGCGCGCGGATATCGCGCTGGACGTGATGTCCGATCCCGAATGAACGGGACCGGACACCGCGGCGGGCATTACTGCGCGCCGTAGCCGCCGCCTCCCGGCGTTTCCACGACGAACACATCGCCCGGCCGCAGTTGCGCGCTGTCCTGGGGACCGAGTTCCTCGATGGTGCCGTCCGCGCGTTCAACCGTATTGCGGCCCATGGCGCCCGGCTGGCCGCCGGCCAGACCGAACGGCGCATAACGCCGGTTGTTCGACAGGATGGCCGCGGTCATGTCTTCCAGGAAGCGGATGCGGCGCACGCCGCCGTCGCCGCCCGGATACCGGCCCGCGCCGCCCGAGCCCTTGCGGATCTCGTAGGACTCCAGACGCACCGGGAATCGGAACTCCAGCACTTCCGGATCGGTCAGGCGCGAGTTGGTCATATGCGCCTGCACCACCGATGTACCCGCAAAGCCCTCGTCGTGCGGGCCGGCCGCGTCGATACGGACCGGACCGGCGCCAGTGCCGCCCGAAATGGTCTCGTAGTACTGATGACGCGCATTGCCGAACGTGAAGTTGTTCATCGTGCCCTGGCTGGCGGCCAGCACCCCCAACGCCCCGTACAGCGCGTTGACGATGCACATGGAGGTCTCCACGTTGCCCGCGACCACCGAAGCGGGCGGGTTCGGGCGCAGCATCGACCCTTCGGGCAGGATGATGGTCAGCGGCACGAGGCAGCCGTCGTTCAGCGGGATGTCGTCATTGACCATCGTGCGGAACACATACAGCACCGCGGCCACGGCAATCGCACCGGGCGCGTTGAAGTTGTTGTCCAGCTGCGGCGACGTGCCCGTGAAATCCACCACGGCGCTGCGCGCCTCGGTATCCACACGCACCGCCACGCGGATGACTGCGCCGTTGTCCAGCGGGTACGCGTAGCTGCCGTCCTTGAGCACCGAGATCACGCGGCGCACCGCCTCTTCGGCGTTGTCCTGCACGTGGCCCATGTAGGCGCGCACCACCTCCAGGCCGAAGTGATCGCACATGCGCAGCAGCTCTTGCACGCCCTTTTCGTTGGCGGCGATCTGCGCGTGCATGTCGGCGATGTTCTGGTCCGGATTGCGCGCCGGCCAGCGGCCCGATCCCAGGATCTCGCGCGCCGCGTCTTCGCGGAACTCGCCGTTCTTGACGAGCTGGAAGTTCGTGAACAGCACGCCTTCGTCTTCGACCGTCTTGGAGTCCGGCGGCATGGAGCCCGGCGTGGTCCCGCCGATATCGGCATGGTGGCCGCGCGATCCCACGTAGAACAGGATCTCGCGCCCCGCCTTGTCGAACACTGGCGTGATCACCGTGACATCAGGCAGGTGCGTACCGCCGTGGTACGGGTCGTTCACCACATACGCGTCGCCCGGCTGCATCTTGCCGGCATTGGCGTTCATGACCGTGCGCACCGATTCGCCCATGGAACCCAGATGCACGGGCATGTGCGGCGCGTTGGCGATCAAGCGCGCCTGCGCGTCGAAGATGGCGCAGGAGAAGTCCAGACGCTCCTTGATGTTGACCGAATACGCCGTGTTCTGCAGGCGGTAGCCCATCTGTTCGGCGATCGACATGAACAGGTTGTTGAACACTTCAAGCATGACGGGGTCGGCCTGCGTGCCGACCTTGCGCTGCTCGGGACGCGCCTCGACGCGGCGGATCACGAAGTGATCCTGCGACGTCAGCTCGGCCTGCCAGCCCGGTTCCACGATCGTGGTCTGGTTGGGCTCGGAAATGATGGCCGGTCCCGCGACCACGTCGCCGCCAGCCATGTCTTCACGCACGTATAGCGGCGTATCGCGCCAGGCGCCCGCGCTGTACATGCTGACCACGCGGCGGGCCGCCAGCGCGCCTTCGCGGGTACGCGACGTGGCCGCTTCGCCCACCCGCTCGCCGCCACCCGTGGCCTCGACCGAAATGGTCTCGACCACCAGCTCGCGGTTGGGCATCAGGAACGAATAGCGCTGGCGATAGGCCGCCTCGAAATCGCTGCGCGCCTGCGCCAGATCCGAGAACGCCACTTCCAGCGCGGTGTCGGTGCCGCGATACTTCAGGTGCAGGCGGCGCTGCACGGAGATGTCCGCCTCGGCCACATGCTGGCGGCGCAGTTCGCCGACCGCCTGGCCCGCCAGGACATCCAGTTCCGCCTTCAGTTCGCCCATCAGGGACGCGTCCAGCACCTTTTCGACGGTCTTCTGGCGCATGTCCGTCTGATCCGCCAGACCCATGCCATAGGCCGACAGCACGCCGCCCAGCGGGTGCGCAAAGACCGTCGTCATACCCAGCGCGTCCGCCACCAGGCAGGCGTGCTGGCCGCCCGCACCGCCAAACACGGTCAGCGCGTATTCGGTCACGTCGTGGCCGCGCTGCACCGAGATGCGCTTGATGGCTTCGGCCATGTTGCCCACCGCGATCTGCAAGAAGCCCTCGGCCAGCTGCTCGGGCGACATCTCGCGGCCGGTGGCCGCAAGCACTTCAGCAGCCATGGCGGAAAAGCGTTCGACCACGGCGTCGCGGTCCAGGGGCTCGTTTGCCTCGGGGCCAAACACGTTCGGGAAGAATTCGGGTTGAATCTTGCCCAGCAGCACGTTGCAGTCCGTGACGGCCAGCGGGCCGCCGCGGCGATAGCACGCCGGGCCCGGATTGGCGCCCGCGGAATCGGGCCCGACGCGCAGTCGCGCGCCGTCAAAATGCAGGATGGAGCCGCCGCCGGCCGCGACCGTGTGAATGCTCATCATGGGCGCGCGCATGCGCACGCCGGCCACCTGGGTTTCGAATTCGCGTTCGAACTCGCCCGCGTAGTGCGACACATCGGTGGACGTGCCGCCCATGTCAAAGCCGATCACCTTCGGAAAGCCTGCGATTTCGCTGGTCCGAACCATGCCGACGATGCCGCCGGCCGGCCCGGACAGGATCGCGTCCTTGCCGCGGAAACGGTGGGCATCGGTCAGGCCGCCGCTGGACTGCATGAACATGAGACGGATGCCGGGCAGTTCGCCGGCCACCTGGTCCACGTAGCGCTTCAGGATGGGCGACAGATACGCGTCCACCACGGTCGTGTCGCCGCGCGAGACGAACTTGATCAGCGGGCTGACCTCGTGCGACACGGACACCTGCGTGAATCCGATCTCGGCGGCGATGCGCGCGGCCTGCTGTTCGTGGCCGGTGGAGTGCCACGCGTGCATGAACACAATGGCCACCGCGCGGATGCCGCTGTCGAAAGCCGCCTGCATGTCACGGCGAAGGCTGGCTTCGTCCAGCGGACGAATCACTTCGCCGTCGGCCGCCACGCGCTCGTCCGCCTCGACGACGGATTCGTACAGCATCTCGGGCAGCAGCACGTTGCGGTCAAAGAGCCGCGGGCGATTCTGGTAGGCGATGCGCAAGGCATCGCGGAATCCGCGCGTGGTGACCAGCAATGTGCGCTCGCCCTTGCGCTCGAGCAGCGCATTGGTGGCCACCGTGGTGCCCATCTTCACGCACTCGACCTGGTCGGCGGGCACGGGCTGTCCGGGTGCGATGCCCAGCAGCTTGCGGATGCCGGCAACGGCCGCGTCGCGGTATTGCTCGGGGTTTTCCGACAGCATCTTCGCCGTGGTGGTCGTGCCATCGGGGCGTCGCGCCACGATGTCGGTGAAGGTGCCCCCACGGTCAATCCAGAATTGCCACTTCATAGGTATCCTCGAAAACAAGAGACCGCCGCAGCGCGTTCGGCCGCGGTCGGGTTGCGGATGAATCGGGGCCCTGCCCCGGATGTTGGATTCAGAGAGAGGTCGCGGCCCTGGCCGCCTGGTCATACAGGCCGGAAAGCGCGCGCAGCGTGTGCGCCAGTTGCCGGCTGAATTCAAGACCGCCCCCGCCCGGGCCGTCCAGGCCGGCGGTCAGGCATTGCTCGCGGATTTCGCCATAGCGCTTGAGGATCGCCGCGCCTTCGGGGGTGACGCTGTAGAAGACTTCCTTGCTGCTGCGCTCGCCGCGCACCACGCCAAGACGTTCCAGCTTTTTGAGCGCATAGCTGACGATATGGGTGTCTTCGACATTGAGCGTGAAGCAGATATCGGCCAGCTTCTTCGGACGCTCACGATGGTAGACATGGTGGAACACCATCACGTCGGTGGGCGTCAGGTCGGGCAGACCCGCCGCAGCCATGCATCGCACCGTCCAGCGGTCGAAGGCGTGGCTGGCAATCATGAGCCCGAATTCCACTTCGGACAGGTCGGGCGCGCTGCCGCCGGCAAGATGTGCCGACGACGCTATCAAGGTGGGGCTCATAAAGGGCGCAAGCGAAGATTAATTGGATGAAATACTAATAATTTATCTATATTTCATCAATAAAAAATGGCGGCGGACGGCAAAAAATCCCTCGTTTCGAGGGAATACCCCTAGCGATCAAGGCCGCGGTAAAGCCGTCAGGGCGCGTTCCACCCCATGGGCAGATTGGCCCGGATCATCCAGCCGGCAATCGAAATGCGCGCCGCGATCTCGGGCATGGCGTCGCCCGGCCCGAACCAGCGGGCGTCTGCAATTTCGTCTTCCTGGACCCGGATGTCGCCAGAGACGTAGTCCGCAGTGAACGCGACCATCAGCGAATGCGGAAACGGCCAGGGCTGGCTGCCGAAATACTGCAGGTTGCCAACTTTCAACCCGACCTCTTCGAAGACCTCGCGATGGACAGTCTGCTCGATGCTTTCGCCGGGCTCGACGAAGCCGGCCAGCGCGGTGTACCGGGCAGTCGGCGCGTTGGCGTGACGCGCCAGCAGGATGCTGTCGCCTTTGCGGATCAGCACCATCATCGCCGGCGAGATGCGCGGGTATGCGGACAGGCCGCACGCGGGGCATCGCAAACAGAATTCGTGTGCAACACGCTCGGCAGGCGTGCCGCAAGCGCCACAGAACCGGTGGGTTCGCGCCCATTCGGCGATTTGATAGGCGCGGCCGGCCAGCGCCATGCCTTCGTCGTCGAACACGCCGAACAGCGAGCGCAGTTTCTTGAAGGCGTAACCCTCGGGCGCTTCGAGGCCGGGGTCGACACAAACCGTGCGATACGGCGACCCCGCCTGCATCCAGACCGGCTGCAAGGCCGCGGCGCCAAGCCCGATGCGTTCACACAACGCCGAATCCGGCAACACGCTGGACGACACCTCGACCAGCAATTCATCACGGCGGAAAACGAAATTCACACGACCCTCTTCGGCGCGTCATCGATCCCGCAATCTTAGAAGAAAAACGCGCTGACAGCCGGTCTGCGCGCCGCACCGGGCGCGGACCTCGCGGCGTCATTGAACCTTCAACCAATGAACAACATTCCCTTCCTAGGAATTACCCGTAAAACGCCGATTTCCCGCGCTTTGTTACCGCACAGCAACATAGAATGGCACGGCGCTCGGGCGGCGCGATGCCGCGCCGCGCATGCTTTTTTTCGCAATGCCTATCGGGTCAGACCCGACTTCACCATTCGCAAAGAAGGACCACCATGTACAAGAAAATCTCGCTGCTCACCGGCAGCATCGTCCTGGCATTCAGCGCGGGCGCACAGGCCCAGACCAAGTGGGACCTCCCCAGCGCCTACCCGGCGAGCAACTTCCACGTCGAGAACCTGACGACCTTCATCAAGGACGTCGACTCGCTGTCGCAAGGCAAGCTCAAGATCACGCTGCACAACAATGCCTCGCTGTACAAGGCGCCGGAAATCAAGCGCGCTGTGCAAGGCAACCAGGCTCAGATCGGCGAAATCCTGCTGACCAACTTCGCCAACGAAGACCCGATCTACGAACTGGACGGCCTGCCCTTCCTGGCCACCGGCTACGACGCATCGTTCAAGCTGTACCAGGCCCAGAAGCCGTTCCTGGAAAAGAAGCTGGCTTCGCAAGGCATGACCTTGCTGTACGCCGTGGCGTGGCCGCCCCAAGGCATCTTCGCCAACAAGGACATCAAGCAGATCAGCGACATGAAGGGCCTGAAGTGGCGCGCCTACAGCCCGGTCACGGCCAAGATCGCCGAACTGGTCGGCGCCCAGCCCGTCACCGTGCAGCAGGCCGAACTGGCGCAGGCCTTGGCCACCGGCGTGATCGATTCGTACATGTCGTCGGCGTCCACCGGCTACGACACCAAGACGTACGAGTACATCAAGAAGTTCTACGACACGCAGGCCTGGTTGCCCAAGAACGCCATCATCGTCAACAAGAAGGCGTTTGACGCGCTGGACCCCGACACGCAGGAAGCGCTCAAGAAGGCTGCCGCGCAAGCCGAAGAGCGCGGCTGGAAGCTGTCGCAGGAAAAGAACAAGTGGTATCAGGCCGAACTGGCCAAGAACGGCATGGAAACCATCCAGCCCACGGTTGAGCTCAAGGAAGGCCTGAGCGTGATCGGCAAGCGCATGCTGGACGACTGGCTCAAGAAGGCTGGCGCGGACGGCCAGGCCATGATCGACGCCTACAAGAAGCAGTGATATCGCCATGCGCCGTTTTCTGGATAACCTGTACGGCGCGGCCGGCCTTCTGGCCGGCCTGTGCACGATAGGTGTGCTCGTCTCGGTGCTGGCGGCGATCATCGCCCGCCAGCTCAGCTTCAACATTCCCGGCACTGACGCCTACGCCGGCTACTTCATGGCCGCCGCGGGCTTTCTTGCGCTGGCCAGCACGTTCAAGCACGGCGAGCACATCCGTGTGACGCTGCTGCTCAATTCGCTGAATCCCGCTGGCAGCCGCCGGCTGGACATCTTCGCCCTGGCCGTGGGTTGCCTGCTGGCCGCTGCCTTCGCCTTCTTCAGCGTCAAGCTCACCTACGACTCCTGGCTGTTCAACGACATTTCCACGTCGAACGACGCCACGCCGCTCTGGATCCCGCAAACGACCATGGCCGTGGGCACGATCCTGTTCTTCATCGCACTCGTCGACGAACTGGTCCGCCGTTCGCGCGGCGCCGCCGCCGCAACCTCGCAGCAAACCCATGAATGAACTTCTCGTCATCACCTTATTGGTCGTCTCGATCTTCGTCCTGCTCGGCTGCGGGGTCTGGGTCGGCCTGACCCTGGCGGGCACTGCCTGGATCGGCATGGAGATCTTCTCCAGCCGCCCGGCCGGCGACGCCATGGCCGTCACGATCTGGGGCGCCTCGTCCAGCTGGACGCTGACCGCCCTGCCGCTCTTTTTGTGGATGGGTGAAATCCTGTTCCGAACACGGCTGTCCGAAGACCTGTTCAAGGGGCTCGCCCCCTGGCTGAACCGGGTGCCGGGGCGCCTGTTGCACACGAACGTTATCGGCTGCGCGATCTTTGCCGCCGTGTCAGGCTCGTCGGCCGCCACGTGCGCAACGGTGGGCAAGATGACCATCCCCGAGCTGACGCGCCGCGGCTACCCCGAGGAGAAGATTCTCGGCACGCTGTCAGGCGCCGGCACCCTCGGTCTGCTGATCCCGCCCTCGATCATCATGATCGTGTACGGCGTGGCGGCCGATGTGTCCATCGCCAAGCTGTTCATCGCCGGCATCATTCCAGGCATCCTGCTCGCGCTGCTGTTCAGCGGCTATATCGCCTGGTGGGCGATCCGCAATCCCGGCGAAGTGCCGGCGGCGGATCCGGGCCTGACGTTCATGCAGAAGCTGTCACGCTCGCGCCATCTGATTCCGGTGCTGCTGCTGATCGGCGCGGTCCTTGGATCGATCTACACTGGTATCGCCACCGCCACGGAAGCGGCGGCGGTGGGTGTGGTGGGCGCGCTGATCCTGTCGGCGCTGCAGGGGTCGCTTAACGGCTCCACCTTCAAGCAGTCCCTCCTGGGCGCCACCCGTCTGTATTGCATGATCGCGCTGATCCTGGCGGGCGCCCAGTTCCTCACGCTGGCGATGGGCTACATCGGCCTGCCGCGCGCGTTGGCGGAATGGATTGGCGGACTTGGCCTGTCGCAGTTTGGCCTCATCATGGCGTTGATGGTGTTCTTTGTCGTGCTCGGCTGCTTCCTCGATGGCATTTCGATCGTCGTGCTGACCATGGGGGTGTTGCTGCCGACCGTGCAGGCCGCAAACATCGACCTGATCTGGTTCGGGATTTTCGTCGTGTTCGTGGTGGAAATGGCCCAGATCACGCCGCCCGTGGGGTTCAATCTGTTCGTGCTGTCCGGCATGAGCGGGCGTGAACTGCCCTACATCGCGCGCGCCTCGCTGCCGATGTTCATCCTGATGATCGTGGCCGTGCTGCTGCTCTATCTGGTGCCTGGCATCGCCACCTGGCTGCCGCTACACATGACGCTGTAACGTCGCGCCAACACCACAAAAACCCCGTTCCGCGAACGGGGTTTTTCTTTTCCGTCCGTCCGTTATTCAGGCGGTGCGCGCTTGCCGGCCTGTAAACCCGGGAAAACGCCGAATCTTTTCGATATTCTGCGCACGGCAACTTACTTAGAATCCCCAGGCGTTCCTGTGCGGCACCGGCAGGACGCAACACTGCAAAGCTGGCTGCTGCTCCGGACCCGCGCCCATTCATGGCGTCGGTGCAGCGGCCAGGCGCCCGGCAACTCGCCGGGCGCGGCAAGCCACGCCACAAGCGCGGCGCAACCATAAATGAGCTACACCTGGAGGAGTCCAACATGAAACGCTTCACCCTATCGCTGGCGGCAGCCGGCCTGGGCCTGGCCGCCGGCGCGGCCCACGCGGAAACCAGTGTCACCCTGTACGGCATTGCTGACGTCAGCATCCGCTACCTGAGCACCAGCTCCGGGGCCGTTGGCCAAGACGGCAGCCGCATCAGCATGGAGAACGGCGCCATCTCCAACAGCCGTTGGGGCCTGCGCGGCTCGGAAGACCTGGGCAATGGCAACCGCGCCTTCTTCCGCCTGGAAAACGGCATCAATCTGCAGAACGGCAATGGTTCCGATCCGTCCAAGGCGTTCAGCCGCCTGGCGTACGTTGGCCTTGACGGCGGCAGCATCGGCACGCTGACGCTGGGCCTGCAGAACACGCCCATGTTCGACCTGCTGGCCGACTACTTCGACCCGCTGACCGTCGGCAACTACGAGCAGAACGCCTGGCTGCCCGCCGCCATGTCGCGTGTGCGCACCAACAACATGACCAAGTACGCCAACACGTTCGGCAACCTGTCCGTCGTGGCGTCGTGGGCCAACGGCGAAGACTGGGACGACCGCAAGGCCGGCCAGCAGTACGGCGCCAGCCTGCGCTACACGATCGGCCAGCTCGGCCTGGGCGCGGCCTGGCAGCAGACGTACGCCGCCACCGATTCCGACGAACGCCAGCGCGTCTGGAACCTGAACGCGTCCTACCAATTTGAATCGACCAAGGTCTTCGCAGGGTACTTCAACGGCCGCGATGAAACCGGCTGGGTCAATGGCGTCATGGGCGGCACCACCACCGCCAGTCTGGACCGCAAGGACGACGGCTACTTCGCCGGCGTGACCTGGCAAGCCACCCCGCGCTGGGCCATCACGGGCGCGGCCTACTACGACCGCAGCGAGAACGTGGTCGTGGAAGGCGACAAGGGCAAACGCTACGCGCTGGTCGCCGTGGCCGAATACTCGCTGTCCAAGCGGTCCCAACTGTACGGCACCGTCGACTGGAACAAGGTCAGCGACGCCGCCAGCGGCGAAATCGCAGGCAAGAGCAACCAGCTTGGCGCAGCGGTGGGGTTCAGGCACATCTTTTAACCTCCGACGTGTCTGACACCCATGTAACGCCGTCTTCCAAGGGTGTCAGACACTCCCCTCCCCCTTGATTGCCGCCTGGACCACGGCGACAATCCCACGCGTGCCTTGCCGTTTTCCGTGGAATGTCCCCGGCCCCGCGCGTTCATCGCCATCCCCCCGCGGCGCCGCTTCCTCACCATGAACCGGGCCCGCCGTATGAGTCTTCTCGATGCCTGCGCGCTTGTCCCGCTTGACCGCCTGCGGCGGACGGCATGGACGGCCATGGCGGTGACGGTCAGCGTGCTGCTGGCGGCCTGTTCATCGCCGGTGCAGCTGATGCCCACGCCGGTCAAGTTCACGACCGGTCAGGTCGATCCCTTCGCGCACAAGGCCGCGGCCGACATCACCGCCATTCCCCTGCTGTACGCCACCAACCGCGCCGTCTTTCTCGAATCGCGCCAACCCTTTTATTCGATCTTTCCCAGCGACACGCTGCGCCTGGGCGTGGCCAAGGTGCAGATCGGCGACGGCACATTGGACTGGGACCAGTTGCGCCAATTGTCCACCTCGGACAGCCAGCGCGGCCGGCCCGTGCTCAGCCTGGAACGCATAGAAGAGCTGGTTGCGCTAGGCCCGCAAAGCGACGCGGAAAGCTCGCCCGAGGCGCAGGCTTATTTCGCGCTCATCAACGACGCCTTGGCGGTCAGCCGGCACCGCGACCTGATCATCTACGTGCATGGCTTCAATAACGCCGTATGGCGCGGCACCGCGCAGGCCGCGCAGTTCCATCACTTCACGGGACGGCAGGCCGTGGTGCTGGTGTTTCTGTGGCCTTCGGCGGCCAGCCTGCTTGCCTATGCCACGGACGTGCGCGCGGCGCGGCAGTCCGTGCCCGCGTTTGCCCGTCTGATCGAGCTGCTTGCACGCAACACGAAAGCCGAGCACATCAACGTGCTTGCCTTCAGCGCCGGTGCGCGCATTGCCAGTGAAGGACTCGCGACGCTGGCCCAGCCGAAGAACGGGGAGACCCGCGAGGCGCTGCGGGCACGCTTGCGGCTTGGGCAGATCTATTTCGCGGCCCCGGATGAAGACACGTACCGCTTCGTCACCGACCTGCGCCAATACATCGACCTGACCGAACGCGTCAGCCTGGGCGCCAACCTGGACGACCGCGCCCTGCGCTTTGCGGCGCGCCACCAGCGCGCGTCACGCGCGGGCCGGCCCAGCGCCGACGACCTGACCGAGGAGCAGGTCCAGTTCATCAACGCCGCCTCGCAGCAGTTGAACTTCGACATGATCTGGGTGGATCCCCGGGCCATTCCGGACCTGAACCGCCGCGCGCACAGTTTCTGGTTCGGCAACGCCTGGGTCAGCAGCGACGTGCTGATGCAGTTCCTGTGGCACAAGGCCCCGGCCGAACGCGGCCTGCAAGAGGGCTATACCCAGCAGGGAATGCGATTCTGGACGTTTCCGCCCGATTACGACCAGCGCGTCAAAGCCTTGATGCTCACGCGCTGAGGGGGGACGACCGGAGGCGGAGGGCCGGTAGCGGAGGACCGGTCGCAGACCCCCGCGACCGGCTCGGATCAGAACACCGCCATGCGGCTGTTGATCAGGTCGGTGACCAGCATGTGCCCGGGCGCATGCGTGATGCAGAACTCGGGGCGCACCGCCGCCACCACGGACTGCGGCGTCACGCCGCAGGCCCAGAAGACCGGCATCTCGCCCGGCCGGATCTCGACGGGATCGCCGTAATCGGGGCTGCCGATATCCGCGATGCCGATCAGCGCCGGGTCGCCGATGTGCACGGGCGCGCCATGCACCGACGGGAACCGCGACGTGACCTGAATGGCACGGATGGCGTCGGCGGCTTTCAAGGGCCGCATCGACACCACCAGCGGACCGCCGAATACGCCTGCGGGCTGCGTCGCGATGTTGGTGCGGTACATGGGCACATTGCTGCCCTGTTCGATGTGGCGCACGGGCAAGCCGTTGTCCAGCATCGCCTCTTCGAACGAGAACGAGCAGCCGATGAGGAACGACACGAGATCGTCGCGCCACAGGTCGCGCACGTCCGTCGGCTCGGCCACCAGCTCGCCGTCTTTCCAGACCCGGTATCGCGGAATATCGGTGCGGATGTCGATGTCCGCGCCCAGCTCCGGCAACGCCGGGTCGCCGGGCTCGGACATGGCCAGCAAGGGGCACGGCTTGGGGTTGCGCTGGCAAAAATGCAGGAAGTCCGCCGCCAGGGCGCGCGGCAGGATCGCCAGGTTGGCCTGCACGTGTCCCGGCGCCAGATTCGCCGTGGGGCCCGTCAGGCGTCCGCTGCGGGCGTCCAGCCGCGCCTGACGCGCAAGCGCCAGGCTGGTTCTAACGTTATCTACGTCAGGCATGCATTCTCTCGTTGCGAAAAGATTGCCGGTCAGCGGCCGGCGAACAGGTCTTCCACGGACAAGCCGATGCCCAGGACACGGCGATCCGCCCCGTTGCTGGCCGCGATCATCAGGCCCACGGGCGCGGTGCCCGGTGCGTGGCACGGCAGGGACAGCGCGCAGCCATCCAGGAAGTTGATGAGGGTGGGATTGCGCAGGATGAGGCCATTGGCGGCGTAGTAGGCCTCGTCGGAGGCCTGCAGATCGGCCACCGGCGGCGCCACGATGGGTGTCGTGGGCATGATGAGCGCGTCATAGCCGGCGATGCGGTGATCCACCGCCGCGACCCAGGCCTCGCGCGCATCGAGCAGCGCGATGTAATCGGCCGCGGACATGTCCTGCCCGCGCATGATCCGCGACACCACGCGCGGATCGTAACGCTTGCCCGCACGCGCGATCAGGTCCTGGTGCCAGGCCCAGGCCTCGGCGGCCGTGAAGCCGCCCTTGCTGTTGATGGAAGCCAGCGCGGCGAACTCCGGAATCTCGATCCGGTCGACCAAGGCCCCGGCCGCTTCCAGGCGTTGCACGGCCGCCGCAAAGGTGTCCGACACGTGCTTGTCCATGGCATCCAGCGCCAAGGTCGTCGGGATGGCCAGGCGCAGGCCGCGCACCGGCAACGCCTGCGGCAACGGCCCCGCATCGCCCGACAAAATGGCGTCCAGCTCAGCGCAGCAACGGACGCTGGCGGCGATGGGACCGATGGAGTCCAGGTTTGCCGACAAGGGCAGCACGCCTTGCATGGACACGCGCCACGCGCTGGGCTTGAACCCGGTCAAGCCGCACAGCGCGGCGGGGATGCGCACGGAACCGCCCGTGTCCGATCCAATCCCGGCAACGGCCATGCCGTCGGCAACCGACACGGCAGCCCCGGACGACGAGCCGCCCGGAATGCGGCCGGTGGCGCGGTCATACGGATTGAGCGGCGTGCCGTAATGCGGATTGATGCCCAGGCCCGAGTACGCGAACTCCGTCATGTTGGTGCGGCCGATGATGACGGCGCCGGCTGCGATCAAACGCTGCACGACCTCGGCACTCTCTTCGGCGGCGGGCTCGCCTTCGCGCGCCACGGAACCGGCCATCGTGGTTTCGCCCTGGACGTCGAAAAGGTCCTTGATGCTGATGGGCAGCCCCTCGATTGCGGACCGGACGATGCCGGCCGCGCGCAGCGTGTCGGACGCGCGCGCCTGCGCCAGCGCGGACTCGGCATAAAGCTTGGTGAACGCGCGGGCGCCCTCGCCCGCCGGATCCTGCGCGCGCGCCAGTGCGGCTTCGGTCAACGCGACGGAGGTGCTGCGGCCCTCGCGCAGGGCCGTGGTCAGATCATTCAAGGTCGAAACCATCATTGTCCTAATGCCGCCTGGCGGCGTAAATGTTCGGACGGGCGCCTTCGCAGGGAATGCGCCCGGGTTCAATGCCCGGCAAGCTGGCGATCAGGCCACCACGGGCAGCGACTCGACATGATAGCGGTGGCGCAGCGTGCGGTTCAGGCGCGGATCGTGCAGCTCCATCGTGAAGTCGGCGGCCGGGCGGATGCCGCCAATGGCAGCGACGGTGCCGCAGGTCATGCCCGCGCCTTCCGGCAGGACGGCGCCGCCGCCCGTGTAGCCGGCAATCAGATCCTGGGGCGTGCGCAGGGTGGACAGCGGGCCTTCCTGGTACAGCACCTGCTCGCCGTTTTCCACGATGTAGGCACGGATGATGAGTTCGTCCCAGTGCCCTGCCACGTCCGCCAGCCGCCAGGCTTGCGCGCCCACAGGCTTGACGCAGACCTGCTTGGACATCGCGACGCTGACGGTCTCCAGCTTGCGGTCGGTGTGGTCGGACGCGATGCTGACGTACATCTCGCCATCGACCGCGAACACAAAGGTCTCGACTTCGCCCGACGATTCCTCGCCCAGCGCCTGCACGTTGGATGCCTGCGTGAGCTGGTTTTCCGCGATGCGGTAGTACAGCGGGACGCTGCTGGGCCGCGGCACGCCGATGGCGGCCAGCTCTTCGATGTGATGCTCGATGGCGGCCATGTCGCGACCGGCCCAACCGGCCACGATCACGCTGTTGAAGGTCACTTCCACCTGGCGGGGATTGGCGTCGTCGATCTGGAATACGGCTTTCATATCAGTCCTGCGAATAAGGGGGATGGGGAATGGCGCGGCCGCTGGGCCGCGCCGGTATCAAGAGCGCATCAACCGAAGGCGCGCGGCAGCCACAGGGCGAGGTCAGGCCAGAAGGCCAGCAGCGCCAGCATCACGAACATGGCGGCCACGAACGGCAAGCTGCCGACAATGACCGCGCTCATGGCGCCGCTTTTGCGCAGGCTTTGCACCACGAACAGGTTCAACCCGACGGGCGGCGTGATGAGCGCGGCCTCAACCAGGATGATGATCACGATGCCGAGCCAGATCGGGTCGTAACCCAGCGCGATCATGATGGGCGCCACGATGGGGATGGTCGTGATCATCATGGACAGCGTTTCCATGAAGCAGCCCAGCACCAGGTAGAAGATCACCACGATCAGCAGCATCCAGCCGGGCGACAAGCCCAGTCCGGTGATGGACTTGGTCAGCGCGTCGGTCAAACCGGTGGCGGACATGATGAAGTTCAGGAAGCTGGCGGCGATGACGATCAGCATGATCATCGCGGTGGACCGCATCGTGCCCTCCAGCACCTCGCGCAGCATCGACCACGTCAGGCGACGGAACCACGCTGCCAGGATGAAGGCGCCCAGCACGCCCAGCGCGGCCGCCTCGGTTGGCGTCGCCAGGCCGGCGTAGATCGATCCGACCACCAGGAAGAAGATGCCAAGCGGCGGGGCCAGGTGCACCAGGCTGGCGATGCGCTCGCCCCAGGTCGCGCGGATTTTCTTGCCGCCCCACGAGGGCTTGGCCACGCAGGCGATCACGACCGTCAGCATGAAGAGCGCCGCCATGGCAAAGCCCGGAATGATGCCGGCCAGGTACAGCTTGGGCACCGACGAATTGGTCAGCACGCCATAGATGACCAGGTTGATCGACGGCGGGATCAGAATGCCCAGCGTGCCGCCCGCGGCAAGGCTGCCCAGGAACAGCGGCTCGTTGTAGCCGTACTTGCGGATCTGCGGAATGGCGACAGTACCCACGGTGGCGGCCGTTGCCACGCTGGAGCCGGAGGTCGCCGAGAACAGGGTCGAGGCGCCAATGTTGGCGTGCATCAATCCGCCCGGCAGCCACGACAGCCACAGGCTCATCGCGCTGTACATGCGTTCGGCAAAGCCCGCGCGCAGCAGCACCTCGCCCAGCATGATGAACAGCGGAATCGCGACCAGCAGGAACTCGTTGTTCGAACTCCACGAAATTTCGCCGATGGCCCGCGTCAGCGGCAGCATCGAAAACATCGGGTCCAGGATCAAGCCCAGCACCCCCAGGGCTGCGCCCACGGGGATCGACAGGCCGATCAGGACCAGCAGCAGTGTCAAGGCGGTGGCAATCATGCGGCTTCTCCCTTCACCATGCGCTCGCCAGCGGCGGCTTCTTCTTCAGCCTCTTCCTGCGCCGAACGCACGCCGCAGATCTGCTTGACCAGTTCGATGTCGCCCGTGACCAGCGCGGCCGACGCGCGCGCCAGCATCAGCGCGACCGTGATGCACATCCAACCCAGGCCCAGCAACCACAGGCCTTGCGGTATCCAAAGCGGCGTGGCGAGCGGCGTGTTGGCTGCCGACTTCTGGGTCCACGAGGTCACCACCACGTCGTAGGCGTAATACGTGAGGAACACCATGAAGACGGCCAGCGCCACCATGGAGATCCAGTCCAGCACCGCCGACAGGCGCACCGGCAGAAATTGATAAAGCACGTCGACGCGCACGTTCGCGCGTTGCAGCGTGGCAAAGGCCAGCGCCCAGGATGTGCTGATGGCAAAGGCGTAGCTGGACAACTCGTCCGCGCCCCCGGTCGTGAAGCCCAGGAATTTGCGGGCCAGCACGTCGAACGAGATCAGCAGCACGCTAGCCACCGTCAGGGCGCCGCCGGCCCACACGGCCGCGCGGGAGAAGCTCTCGGCGCGCCGCAACAGGCCGCCGAGCAGGCGGAAGTGTTCGGTTTGTGTCATGAAGGGAACCTCTGGTGGCTCGACCCGGCGTCGCGGGCGGCCACCGCCGACCCGAATGCAGGGTCACGGTTGCCGCGCGCCGCACAGGCCGGAATTGGCGCCGGCCCCAAAGGCCGGCGCCTTCTGGCGCTTACTTGCTGGCGGTCAGGTTCAGCGTCTTGCCGACGGTGGCGTTCCAGTCCTTGACGCACTGCGCCGAGCAGCGGGCGGCCCACTTGGGCAGGACGGCCTCTTGCGCCACCTTCTTGAGCAGCGCCTTGTCGGCCTCGGACGGCTGCACCAGGACCATCTTGCCCTTGACCGGGAACGGGCATGCAGCCGCGCCGGTGTTGCAGTCATAGCCTTCCTGCGTCTGGCGGGCGGCGGCATCCCAGATGTTGTCGACCAGCGTCGTGATCTGGGCTTGCAGGAACGTGCGGACCTTCGGATCCAGCTTGTCCCAGGCCTTCTGGTTGACGGCGTGGATCTGCTGGTTCCAGTTGATCGGCAGCGCGACCAGGTGGGTGGACACTTCGTACCACTTGGCCGAATAACCCGACAGCGAACCCGTGATGGCGCAATCGACAACCTTGTTCTGCAGCGCGGGAACGACTTCGCCGAAGGCCATCGTCACGCTCGAGCCGCCCAGCGCCTCGACGAACTCGGCCGTGGTGCGGCTGCTCGTGCGGACCTTCTTGCCCTTGATGTCCGCCAGGCCCTTGATCTCGGCATTGCAGAACAGCACTTGCGCCGGATAGGTGGAGATGCCCAGCAGCTTGACGTTGTTGCCTTCGCCGTAAAGCTTGGCGTAAACGGGTTCGAAAGCCTGGGTGACGGCGCGAGCGGTCTTGACGTCGGGCGCCAGGCCAGCCAGGTCGATGGCCTCGTTGATCGGATTGTCGCTGGCAAAGTAAGACAGCGTGGCGGTGCCGAATTCGATCACGCCCTGTGACATCAGGCGCAGCAGCTCGGGCCCCTTCAAGCCCATTTCATTGAAGCCCTTGATCTCCGCCGTGACCTGCCCCTTGGACTGCTCGGGAATGGTCTTGGTCCAGAACGGCTTTTCGTAGTCGTTGTAGGCGGTGAGGTTCGACAGGCCACCCACGATCTTCAGATGGGTCTTGGGCAGGTCCTGGGCCTGGACGGCGCCGGCCAGCAAGCTGGCGGCGACGGCGGCAAAAACAAGAGACTTCTTCATGGAAAAACTCCTGGCTGGCGGGATCGTCTGTCGCGCGCGGGATCCCGTTGTCCTGGTCGCGCGCCGGTAGGAATCGGTGGTCAAGGATCGGTATATCCAGGCCCTACGTCGTTATGAGCGCCATTGCATCGCCAGGGGCGGCAAGCGTCCAATCGTATGTTCCGATGTGGGGGTATAAATTTTTCTTGGGTCTCGCGGCGCCAAGCAACGCCATCAGCCGCAAACGACGTACTGGCGCGGCCTAGCGGCCATCGACGGGGTGCAAAACAGAGCCTGGCGGACACGCCCCAGGGCAGCTCGCAACGCCGCTGGCTCGGGAAAACACCTACGGCTGTTTTGCCCGCTCAGGCCTGCGCGGCGACCTTTTGCGCCATCTGCGCAATGACGCGCACGGCATGACTGTCGGGGCCCTGCACCCACGTGGCGGTAAAGCTCAGCTCAGGCAGCGGGTCGGCCTGCACCTGCAGAATCCGCAACTCGCCGCGGGCCAGTTCCTTGCCCAGGAACACAGGCGCGATGACGCTGGTGCCGATCGCGTCCTGCGTCATGCGGACCACCATGGACATTGAAGCGCTGCCGTACATGCGCGGCGAGGTCACGCCGGCCCGGGTCAGCATGTCGCGCACCACGCGGTAAGGCGAACTGTTGGAGGGATACGTGATGATCGGCAGCTTGCCGATCCTGGCCAGCGTCAAGGGCTCCGGCCCCAGATCCAGCAGCGGGCTGGCCACCCACGCCAGCGGATACGTGCAGAGCGGCAGGTTCTCCACGCGCGCCTCCAGCACCGGCCCCATCAAGAAGGCCAGATCGATCTGGCGCGACATCAGGTGCGAACGCAGCACGTGCGTGGTGTCCACTTCGATCTCCAGCACCAGTGCCGGATAGGTCGCATGGATCAATTCGATGAGCGCGGGCAGCCACGTCTGCACAATGGTCTCGGCGACACCGATGCGCACGGTGCCGGACATGACGTTTTGCTCGCGCGCCGCCTCGAACATGTCGCGCCGCACCTGCAGCATGCGTTCGGCATGCGACAAGAGTTCGTGTCCTTTGGCGGTCAGTTTGACCCCGCGCGCGTCGCGCTCGAACAGCTTGACGCCCAGATCGGCCTCGAGCGACGCGATGCGCTGCGAGACGGCGGGCTGCGTGGTGTTGAGCTTGTCCGATGCGGCCCGAAAGCTGCCCAGTGTGGCGACCCAAAAAAAAGTTTCGACGTTGCGTAGTTCTATCATTGGCCTTTTCCCCCGGCGGGATGAGCGTATCATGTCAGCCGCTCATCGCCCCAAAGGCGCCATGCCCTGTGTACGCTGAAAGGAGTACCCGCCATGTCCCCGGCCGATAACGGTCGCCCGCGCTCCGGCGCGTCCACCGCACGCGGCCCGATGATCGGCGTGCTGCTGCTCGTGCTGTCGATGTGGACCCTGTCGTGCCTGGACGCGAGCGGAAAATGGGTCATGAACGCGGGCGTGCCCTTGCTGGTGCTGTCGTGGGTCCGTTACGCCATCCATCTGGTGCTCGTCCTGGCGCTGGTGCTGCCCGCGCGCGGCGTGCGGGTGCTGCGCAGCACCAAGCCGCGCGAGCAGCTCATCCGCGGCGGCTCGATGTTCCTGGCCACGCTGATGTTCTTCACGACCCTCAGCTACATTCCCCAGGCCGAAGCCACCTCGATCAATTTCCTGGCGCCGCTGCTCGTGCTGTCGCTGGCGCCCTGGATCCTGAAGGAACCGGCGCGCATGTCGCGCTTCGTCGCCGCAGGCATCGCCTTCGTCGGTGTCCTGATCGTCATCCGCCCCGGCGGCGGCCTGCACCCGGTGGGCACGATATTCGGCCTGCTGACCGCCTGTTGCTTTACCGCGCAATTCATCGCCACGCGCCGCGTGGCCGGCGACGATCCGTTCACCTCGCTGATCTGGAGCGGCGCCGTGGGCACGATCTGCCTGACGCTCGCCCTGCCCTTCATCCTGCCGCCCGCCCTGCCCGTGCTCCAGGCCTTGTCGGCGTTCGACTGGATGGTGCTGATCTCGACCGGCATCACCGGCTGCGTGGGCCACCTGTTCCAAATTGCCGCTTACCGCCGCGCCCCGGCCTCCACGCTGGCGCCATTCATCTACCTGCAGATCATCAGCGCCACGTCGGTGGGCTGGCTGGTGTGGGGGCATTTTCCCGACCCGCTCACCTGGCTGGGCATTGCGATCATCTGCGCCAGCGGCGTGGGCATCGGCATGATCGAATGGCGGCGCAGCCGCGCGCTGGGCGCCGCGCTGGCCCAGGCGGCCGCCGGCACGACGGCCCGGCGCTGAGCGGCGGCGCTGTCCCCATCACCGGCCTGCCGCCTCCCGTACAATGCGCTTCGCCTGATGCCCGATCCGGCATCTGCCCCTGGCGTATCCCCAACAAGAGGCTCCCATGATCATCAAGCCCCGCGTGCGCGGTTTCATCTGCGTCACCACCCATCCTGCCGGCTGCGAAGCCAACGTGAAGCAACAGATCGACTACGTGAAGGCGCAAGGACCGGTGCCCGGGGGACCGAAGCGCGTGCTGGTCCTGGGCGCGTCGACGGGATACGGCCTGGCCGCGCGCATCAGCGCGGCTTTCGCCTGTGGCGCGCAGACGCTGGGCGTATTCTTTGAGCGGCCGGGCGACTCCGGCAAGGCGGGCACGCCGGGCTGGTACAACAGCGCCGCGTTCCACAAGTTCGCCCAAGCCGAGGGGCTGTACGCCAAGAGCATCAACGGCGACGCGTTTTCCGATGAGATCAAGCAGCGCACCATCGACGCCATCAAGGCGGACATGGGCCAGGTCGACCAGGTCATCTACAGCCTGGCCGCGCCGCGCCGCACGCACCCGAAGACGGGGCAGGTCCACACCTCCACGCTCAAGCCCATCGGCAAGTCCGTGACCTTGCGCGGCCTGGATACCGACAAGGAACTCATCAAGGACGGCGTGCTGGAGCCGGCCTCGCAAGACGAGATCGACGCCACCGTCGCCGTGATGGGCGGGGAAGACTGGCAGATGTGGATCGATGCGCTGCTGCAAGCCGGTGTGCTGGCCGAAGGCGCCACCACCACCGCCTTCACCTATCTGGGCGAAAAGATCACGCACGACGTCTATTGGAACGGGTCCATCGGCGCGGCCAAGAAAGACCTGGACCAGCGCGTGCTGGACATCCGCGCCAAGCTGTCCGCGCGCGGCGGCGATGCCCGCGTGTCGGTGCTCAAGGCCGTGGTGACGCAGGCCAGTTCGGCGATCCCCATGATGCCGCTGTACCTGTCGCTGCTCTTTAAGGTCATGAAGGAAGACGGCACGCACGAAGGCTGCATCGAACAGGTGTATGGACTGTATCGCGACAGCCTGTGCGGCCCTTCCCCCATCCTGGACGACGAGGGCCGGTTGCGCGCCGACTACAAGGAACTAGATCCGAAGGTGCAGGCGCGGGTGCAGACGCTATGGGATCAGGTCGACACGGCCAGCCTGTATACGCTGACCGATTTTGCCGGCTACAAGCGCGACTTCCTGCGGCTGTTCGGCTTTGAAATCGACGGCGTCGATTACGACGCAGACGTCGATCCGGTGGTGCCGATCCGCGAATTGGCCTAGCGCCTTAATCAGCCGGCACCATGCGGCCGGCCGCCAGCACCAGTTGCCGCCCGCAGCGCGCCGCCAGTTGCGGGTCATGCGTGACCAGCACCAGCGTCGTGCCTTGTTCGCGGTGCAGGTCGAACATCAGGTCGATGACCGTCACGCCAGTGGCGGCATCCAGGCTGCCGGTGGGTTCGTCGGCAAACAGCAGGTCCGGCTGCACCACGAAGGCCCGGGCCAGCGACACCCGTTGCTGCTCGCCGCCCGACAGCGTGCGCGGGTAGTGGTGCAGGCGCGCGCCCAGCCCGACGCGCTCCAGCATAGCCTGCGCGGCCTCGCGCGCCGATTGGCCCGCCAGTTCCAGCGGCAGCATCACGTTTTCCAGTGCGGTCAGATTCGGCAGCAGCTGGAACGACTGGAACACGAAGCCCACATGATTGGCGCGCAGGCGCGCGCGGCCGTCCTCGTCCAAGGCAAACAGGTCCTGCCCCGCAAGGTGTACGCTGCCCGCACTGGGAACATCCAGGCCGGCCAGCAGTCCCAGCAGAGTCGACTTGCCCGAACCGGAACTGCCGGTGATGGCCACGGCACTGCCCGCGGCGACCGTAAAATCGATTCCTTCCAGGATAGAAAGCGACCCGCCGGCATCGGCCACCCGCTTGCCCAGCCCTTTCACCACGATTGAGTTATTGCTATCCATGCGCCTATTTTCCCGTCTGCTTCTCGTGACTGCCTTTGCGACCGCCGCGGCGGCGCCCGCCCACGCTCAGACCGCCGCCGCGGCCCAGGGTTCCTCGCCGCGCACCGTACTGGTGGTGGGCGACAGCCTGTCGGCCGAGTATGGCATCAAGCGCGGCACCGGCTGGGTGCCCCTGCTGTCTGAAAGGGTTTCCGAACAATACCCGAAGTTCAAGGTCGTCAATGCCAGCATCAGCGGCGACACGACCAGCGGCGGCGTGGCCCGCCTGCCCGCGCTGCTGCGCCAGCACGCCCCCGCCGTCGTCGTGCTGGAGCTGGGCGCCAATGACGCGCTGCGCGGCCTGCCCCTGAACATGACCGAGCAGAACCTGCGAACGATGGCGCAGGCGGCCCGCAAGGCCGACGCCGACGTGCTGATCGTCGGGATGCAGATCCCGCCGAACTATGGCCGGGATTACGCGCAACGCTTTGCCGCGGTGTTCAGCAAGGTCGCCAAAGACGAAAACGCCCGGCTCGTGCCCTTCCTGATGGAAGGTATCGCAACGAACCGGGCGATGTTCCAGGCTGACGGCATCCATCCGAACGAGGATGCCCAGCCTCAATTGCTCGACAACGTGTGGCCGACGCTGCGGCCCCTGTTGAACTGAGGATTGCCTGCGGCGATCAGCCCGCGGCCTGGGCCTGATCGCCGCGAATGACGTCGGCGGCGGCCGGCAGCACATTCACCTTGTACTGCTCGCGCAGCATGCGGATCATGGCTTCGTTTTCGGCCTGGCCCCAGGCGCCCGACAGTTGTTGCGCCAGGCGCTCCTTGTCGGCGGCTTCGGTCTGACCCGCTTCCACCTTTTCCAGGCGCACCAGCGTGTAGTCCACGCCGGACTGCACGCCCGTGAAGGCCGGCAGCGCGGCCGACGGCAGGCGCATCACGGCGTCCAGCACCGGGCGCGACAGATCCTGCGGATTCTGGCGCGACACCGTGACGGCGGGACCAAAGCCTTCCGGCGCCGCGGCAGGATTTGCCTTGTTGGCGGCCAGCGCAGCCTCGCCTGCCTTCTTGGCGGCCTCGGCCGAGCGCTCGTCCAGCAGCTTGGCGCGGATGACGTCGCTGACCTTGTCCAGCGGCGGCACGTGTGCCGGCTCGACAGCGGCGACGCGCACGGCCAGCATCGTGTCGGGGGCAAGTTCGATCACGCCGGAGTTCTGCTTTTCACGCAGCACGTCGGGCGAGAACAACACCTGGCGCACGCGCGGGTTGTCCAGCAGCGCGGCGTCCGGGCTGTCGGCAGCGGAACCCGGACCGGCCTTCGCGGCGGGCAACAGGCCTTCGCGGGTCACGCCGGAGGCGGTGCGCAGCTTCAGGCCGACGGCGTCGGCAGCCGGTTGCAGGCTGTCGCGCTGGTCGTAGACCTGCTTGTTCAGCTGGCTGGCCATTTCCGAGAAGCGTTGCGCGGCGATCTGCTTGCGGACTTCGGCGGTGATCTGGTCCTTGACCTCGGCCAGCGGCTTGATGGCAGCCGGGCTGATTTCCGTGACCTTCAGGATGTGCAGGCCAAACGGGCTTTCGACCACGCCGGACACCTGATTGGCGGCAAGGCCGAAGATGGCCTTGTCCAACGGGCCCGCCTGCGAACCCGGCGCGATCCAGCCCAGGTCGCCGCCCTTGGCGGCCGAGCCCGAATCCTGCGAATTCTTGGCGGCCAGTTCAGCGAACTTGCTGGGGTCGGCAGCGGCTTGCTTGGCGATGTCTTCGGCCTTGGCGCGCGCGGCCTTGCGGGCATCTTCGGAGCCGCCGGACGGCAGTTCGATGAAGATGTGGCTGGCGCGGCGGCGCTCGGGCTGGCCAAAGCGGTTCTTGTTCTGTTCGTAGTAAGCAGCCAGGTCTTCGTCCTTGACCTGCACGCCCTGCGTGGCGGCCGCTTCGTCCAGCACCAGGTATTGGACCTGCACCTGTTCCGGCACCTGCAACTGCTGCTTGTTGGCGTCGTACCAGGCCTGGATGTCGGCCGGGGTGACGGTGACCTGCGAACGGAAGTCGGCTGCCGAGAAATTGCGCAACTGCACCGTGCGCGTCTGCGTCAGCGCCGATTCCAGCGCGGCCACCACTTCGGCCGGCGCGCGGGCCGATTGGCCCACGGGCTCGAGCACCCGGGCGATGGCCAGGTCACGGCGCAGGCCGGCTTCGAACGAGGTCGGCGACATGCCCTGCGCGGCCAGCACCTGGCGATAGCGTTCGGGCGAGAACCGGCCGTTGTCCTGGACTTCCGGGATGGCGGCGATCGTGTTGCGCAGCGTCTCGTCGGACACCGAGAAACGGTTGTCGGCGGCCACATTGGCAAGCAGGCGTTGGTTGATGAGCTGGTTCAGCAGGCCTTCACGCAACGCGGGCGTGTCGATCACGGCCGGGTCGAACTGCGTGCCCAGACGCTGGCGGAACTGGTCGAGCTGGTTGCGGTGCGCCTGGTCGAACTCGGCGCGGGAAATCGGCTGGCCAGCCACCGTCGCGAGCTCGGGCTCCCGGTTCATGAAGCTGTCATAGCCTTGAATCCCGACCAGGAAGAAGGAAGGCACGATCAAGATCAGCAGGATGAACTGCATCCAGCGCCGATGGCTGCGAATAAATTCGAACATGGAATCCCTGTTGCCGCGCTCCGGGATGGATGCCCGGGGCCGCACGAAAACGCATAAAAAAAGGCGAAGTGGATTCGCCCCTATTCCCATACCGGTTATTACCGGGATCAGCGGGCGGATTTTACCATTTCTCATTCATTACGGAGGCCCGCGGTTCTCCCGCCCCGCGACGGCCATGGCGGCGGCTGTTCCGTCCCCGCCCGTCTCGCCCCCGTCAACCCGGGAAACCCCCATTACCCGCCCCGCCCGGCGCTCGTATCGTGGGCTGGGGCTGCCCCGCCAATCGGGCCCCCACTGCCAGGGCGGCGTAAGGCCGGTCTCCCTCCCGCGCGCTAAAAGGGTCACTCACGATGCCGTTCATGCCTTCCCGCCTGCCTTTTCTGAAATCCTGCGTCGCCCTGGCGTTCCTGGGCTGCGCCCATGCCGCGCAGGCCGCTCCGGTCGCCGAGGTGCTGGACGCGGCCAAGGGCCAGCAGCAGGCGGTGCTCGACACGATGCGCGATCTGGTGAACATCGAGTCGGGCAGCAAGGACGTCGAGGGCGTCGAACGCATCGCCGAACTGATCCGTGACCGGCTTCAAGCGCTGGGCGGCACCGTGGAGATCATCGCGCCGACGGATGTCTTCCGGCTGGACGACACGCCTGACAAGGTCGGTCCGATGGTCCACGCCCAGTTCAAGGGCAGCGGCAGCAAGAAGATCATGCTGATCGCCCATATGGATACCGTGTACCGCAACGGGATACTGAAGGATCAGCCCTTCCGGATCGATGGCGACAAGGCTTACGGCCTGGGCATCGCCGACGACAAGCACGGCGTGGCGGCCATCCTGCACACCATCGCCCTGCTCAAGACACTGAAGTTTTCCGACTACGGCACCCTGACCGTTCTGATCAACGGGGACGAGGAGATCAGCTCGCCGGGGGCTCGCAGCACCATCACCCGTCTGGGCGCCGATCAGGATGCCGTCTTTTCGTTCGAGGGCGGCGGCATGGAGCCGCGCCTGACGCTGGCCACCAGCGGCATCGGGGCGGCGTACCTGACGGTGCAAGGCAAGACCTCGCATGCGGGCGCGCGGCCAGAGGGCGGCGTCAATGCGCTCTATGAGCTGTCCCATCAGCTGCTGCAGCTGGACGACCTGTCCAAGCCCGACGAGGGACTAAAACTGAACTGGACGGTCGCCCAGGCTGGCACCAACCGCAACGTCATTCCCGGCCTGGCTACCGCGCAGGGCGACGCCCGCGCCCTGCGCGTGTCGGATTTCGACGCGCTGGCGCGCACGCTGGAGGAACGAGTTCAGAAGAAGCTGCTGCCCGAGTCCAAGGTCAGCGTCAAATTCGAGGTCCGCCGGCCGCCGCTGGAAGCGACGGCCGCGTCGCGCGCGCTTGCCCAGCACGGCGTGAAGATCTACCAGGAACTGGACCTGCCGCTCAAGGTGGTGGACCGGGCCAGCGGCGGCGGCACGGACGCCGCCTTTGCGGCGCTCAAGGCCCGCGGCCCCGTCATCGAGGGGATGGGGCTGAGCGGCTTCGGCGCGCATTCGAATGACGCCGAGTATGTCCTGATCGGCAGCATCGTGCCGCGCCTGTATCTGGCCACGCGCATGATCATGGACGTCTCCGAGGACAAGGCGCCGCTGAAGTAGGTGCGGGCCAAGACAAGGTATCCTTGCAACCTGTCCCAAAAGAACCCCGAAGCAGCACCGAAATGACCGCAACCCTTCCCTCCTGGCCCTACTCCCGTTACATCGCGCACCGCGGCGGCGGCCGCCTGGCCCCGGAGAACACGCTGGCCGCCATGCGCGTGGGCGCCGAAAACGGCTTCACCATGTTCGAATACGACGTGAAGCTCAGCCGCGACAACGTGCCGGTGCTGATGCACGACGACGACGTCGACCGCACCTCCAACGGCACCGGCCCCGCGGCCGCCAAGACGTTCGCCGAGCTGGCCCAGCTGGACTTCGGCAGCTGGCATTCGCCCGCCTACGCGGGCGAACCGCTGCCCACCTTTGCCGCCGTCGCGCGCTACACGCTGGCCAACGGCATTGCCAGCAACGTCGAGATCAAGCCCTGCCCCGGCCGCGAGGCCGAGACCGGCCGCGCCGTCGCCCTGGCGGCCCGCCAATGGTGGCAAGGCGCCGATACGGCGCCGCTATTGTCCTCGTTTGCCGAGGAAGCCTTGCAAGCCGCCCTTGAGGCCGCGCCCGAACTGCCGCGCGCGCTGCTGGTGGAAAAGGTGCCGGCCGACTGGCGTGAACGGCTTGCCAAGTACCAGTGCGTCGCCCTGAACATCAACCAGAAGGACGCCACCCGCGAACTGATCGACGCCGTGCACGCCGCCGGCTACCGCATCGCGGCCTGGACCGTCAATGACCCCGAGCGCGCGCGTTTGCTGCTCGACTGGGGCATCGACGGCATTTTCACCGACGAGCTGGCCGCCATCCGGCCCGCCGCCTGAGGCAGACAGCCCCGTGTTCAGCTACCGCCACGCCTTTCACGCCGGCAACCACGCCGACGTGCTCAAGCACGCCATCCTGGTCCACACCCTGGACTACTTCAACAATAAAGACGCTCCGTATTGGGTCGTCGACACCCACGCCGGCGCCGGCCTTTACAGTCTGGACAGCGACTGGGCCGCCAAGACGTCCGAGTTTGCGGACGGCATCGGCCGCCTGTGGGAAGCCAAGGACCTGCCGCCGCTGCTGGCCGATTACGTTGCACGCATCCGCGACTACAACACCAACGGCCGGCTGCGCCGTTACCCGGGCTCGCCCTGGCTGGCGCTGGACGCGCTGCGTCCGTCCGACCGCCTGCGCCTGTTCGAGATGCACCCCACCGAAATCGACACGCTGGTCGGCAACCTGGAACACCAGGGCCGCGCCGCGCAGCGCCAGACCACCATCTATGGCGACGATGGCTTCGAAGGCGTCAAGGCGCTGCTGCCCCCGCCCACGCGGCGCGGCCTGGTGCTGATCGATCCCTCGTATGAAGACAAGCACGACTACCGCCGCACGCTCGTCACGGTCAAAGAGTGCATCAAGCGCTTTGCCACCGGCACGTATGCCATCTGGTATCCCCTGGTGCAACGGCGAGAAGCCAGCGAAATGGCGCGCCACTTCGAGAACCTGAAGGTCAAGAGCTGGCTGCACGCCACGCTGACGGTCAAGAAAGCGACCATCGACGGCTATGGCCTGCACGGCAGCGGCATGTTCCTCATCAATCCGCCCTGGACGCTGCACGATGCGCTGAAACAGGCCATGCCGTACCTGGCGCGCGAACTGGCGCAGGACGAGCGGGCTGGCTTCACGTTGCAATACCGCGAGAACCCGTTCCCCGTTCCCAAGAAGCAATCGGACGACTGACGGGCCGCCCGCTTGCGGCGGTGCGATCGCGCAGACGGCAAAAGGGCCGCGCCTTCATGGCGCGGCCCTTTTTACTTGTGGGCTTGCGCCGGCTCAGACCGTTTCGACGTCGGCATCGCGCAAGGCTTCCTGCGCCAGCGCCAGCTTCGAAGCCGCATCGCGCAACGCGGTGCGAAGGCCTTCCTCGATCACGGGATGGTAGAACGGCATTTCCAGCATGCGCGCCACCGTGAGCTCTTGCTGCACGGCCCACGCCAGCAGGTGACCGATGTGTTCCGCGCTGGGGCCGATCATTTCGGCACCCAGGAAGCGGCCCGTTTCGATGTCGGCATACACGTGCAGCATGCCGCGGTTCTTGAGCATCACGCGCGAACGGCCCTGGTCGCTGAAATCGACCGCGCCGATGACGAACGTGCCCGGCACCAGCTTCGCATGGCCCGCGCCAACCAGCGCGATCTGCGGATCCGAGAACACCACGCCCAGCGGCGCACGCCGCAGGCCCTGGCGCACATCGGGAAAACGCGCCGCGTTTTCGCCGGCGATGCGGCCCTCGTCGGCGGCCTCGTGCAGCAACGGCGCGTCGGCGTTGGCGTCGCCCGCGATAAAGATCGGCGAGCTGCCGGCCTGCAACGTCAACCGGTCGAACTGCGGCACGCCCTGCGCATTCAGCGCCAGCGACGTGTTCTCAAGGCCCAAGCCGTCGACGTTGGGGCGGCGGCCTGTGGCGACCAACGCGTAGTCGAAGCGCTCGGTGCGCTCGCTGTTGTCCAGCGCGACGTAACGCACTTCGACTTCGTCGCCGACGCGGGTCGTCTCCAGGACGCGGGCGTCCGTATCCAGGTAGAACTCGCGCTGGAAGATCTTGCGCGCGGTCTGGCGCACCTGCGGATCGCTGATACCGCCCAGGCTGCCGCTCATGCCGAAGACACGAACTTCCACCCCAAGACGGGCGAGCGCCTGCCCCAGTTCCAGCCCGATCACGCCGGGCCCGAAAACCGCGACGCGGTTCGGCAGATCGTCCCACGCAAACACGTCATCGTTGACGACGAGCCGGTCGCCCAGTGCGCGAAACGGCGGCGGCACCGACGGGCGCGAGCCGGTGGCGATCACCACGCGCGAGGCCTGGATTTCGGTATGGTCATCCACCCGCAGCACCGTGTCGGACACGAACTTCGCGTAGCCGCGTACCTTGTCCTCGGCGGGAATGTTCTCGACGCCATCGACCACGAAGCCCACGAAACGGTCACGTTCGCGCTTGACGCGGTCCATGACCTCGGCGCCGTGCACCGTGATCTCTCCGCCGACATGCACACCGAAACCTTCCGTGTGCGCCGCCGCATGCGCGGCCTCGGCGGCGGCGATCAAGAGCTTGGACGGCATGCAACCAACGCGGGCGCAGGTCGTGCCGTAAGGGCCGCCTTCGACGAGCAGCGCGCGCTTGCCCGCTGCCTTGGCCGCGCGATAGGCAGCCAGGCCTGCGGTGCCGGCGCCGATGACGGCAATGTCGGTGTGCAGCGTCTTCATGATTGGGAACCCCCTGTGATGCAAGTTTTTCAGTGTCGAGCAAAGCGCGGCGACGTGCGCCGCGCTTTGCTCCGGGAGGGGGGTACGCCCCCTGCCCGGCCCCATCGCCAGGTAATCAGGCGAAGTGCGCCTTCAAGTCTTCCAGGCCGCCGATGAGGGCGCCGTTGATGAACACCTGGGGCGCCGTGCCCTTGCCCGACACCGCGCCGATCACACGGCCGCGGACCTTGTTTTCGAGGGGGATCTCGATCGGGGCGTAGCCCTTGCTGTCCAGCAGCGCCTTGGCTTCGACGCAGAACGGGCAGCCCGGCTTGGAGAACACGACCACCTGGTCCGGCTTCTTGGCCGACGGCGCGACGTGAGCCAGCATCGTGTCGGCGTCCGAGACTTCAAACGGGTCGCCTTCCTTTTCCGGCTCGATGAACATCTTTTCGACGACACCGTCCTTGACCAGCATGGAATAGCGCCAGCTGCGCTTGCCAAAGCCCAGGTCGCTCTTGTCGACCAGCATGCCCATGCCTTCGGTGAAGGCGCCGTTGCCGTCGGGCAGCAGCGTGATGTTGGCCGATTCCTGATCCTTGGCCCATTCGTTCATGACGAAGGTGTCGTTGACCGACACGCAGACGATGCTGTCCACGCCCGAGGCAAAGAACGCGGGGGCCAGTTCGTTGTACCGCGGCAGGTGGGTGGACGAGCAGGTCGGCGTGAACGCGCCGGGAAGCGAGAAGACCACGACCGTCTTGTTCTTGAACAGGTCGTCGGTCGTGACCTTCTTCCACGTGTTGTCCTCACGAACGGGGAACGTCACATTGGGAACACGTTGGCCTTCGCGGTTTTGCAGCATTCGAATTTCTCCTTGGTGGCTAAATAAATTGGCGGTTTCGATCCGCCATGAGAAGAATCATAAATCCGAGCTATCAAACAATCCAATTTAATTAATTCAATTGATCAATAGTTATAGACAATGATTGAATCTCTATAGAAATACGAAAGCTATCACAAGGCCGCGATGGGCCGCATCAGAGTCGCGCGGGCTCGTACCCGGCGTCGCGAATGGCCGCCTCGACCTTGTCGGCCTGGTCGGTTCCCGTGATCGTTACGCGATGCGTGGGCAGGTCGACGGCGACAACGGCGCCCGGGACGGCGTCATTGACGGCGCTGGTGATCGTCTTGACGCAATGGCCGCAGGTCATGTCAGGCACTTGAAACGCGATGGTCATGGTTTTTCTCCGGAAGGGTCAAAGGTGGCGCACGGCCACCATGACGGGCAGGTTAAACGTTCCCATTATGGCAAGGTCAAGCGTAGAATGGCGCTTGACCTTCCCATGATGGGAAGGATGAAACTGAGTGTTCCCATTCAGACAGAGACAGCCATGCGCGCAGCAAACCCACCCCCCATCTCCGAATTGGAACTTGCCATTGAAGGCATGACCTGCGCATCTTGCGTCAAGCGCGTGGAAAAAGCCCTGACGAATGTCCCCGGGGTTGCGCAGGCGCAAGTCAACCTCGCCACCGAGCGCGCGCGGGTCTCATTCGACCCTGCTGCTGCCCAGCCGCAGGCGCTGGTCGCCGCCGTGGAGAAGATGGGCTATGAAGCCCATCCCATCGCAGCCCAGGACGACCACGCCGAGCGGCAGTCGCAGGCCCGCGACGCCGAGGCGCACCGCCTGCAGCAGGCGTTCTTCGTGGCGCTCGCGCTGACGCTGCCGGTGTTCGCGCTGGAGATGGGATCGCACCTGATTCCCGCCATGCATCATTGGGTGCTCGGCACGATCGGCCAGCAGAACAGCTGGCTGCTTCAATTCGTGCTGACCACCGCCGTGCTGGTGTGGCCAGGCAGGCAGTTTTTCACCAAGGGGCTGGTCGCCCTGTGGCGCCGCGCGCCCGAAATGAATTCGCTGGTGGCGCTGGGCGCCGGCGCCGCGTGGGGCTATTCGGTCGTGGCCACGTTTGCGCCCGGCCTGCTGCCGCAGACCGCCCGCAACGTGTACTTCGAGGCGGCCGCCGTCATCGTCACGCTCATCCTTCTGGGCCGCATGCTCGAAGCGCGCGCCAAGGGCAAGACCGGCGCGGCCATCAAGCGGCTGATCGGCCTGCAGCCGCGCACCGCGCGGGTTCTACGTGACGGCCAGACGCAGGATATTGCGATCGAACGCGTGCGCACCGGCGACATCGTGATGGTGCGGCCCGGCGAGAAGATTCCGCTGGACGGCGACATCGTCGAAGGCAATTCCTACGTCGACGAGTCCATGTTGACGGGCGAGCCCGTGCCGGTCGAAAAGCGGCCCGGGATGCAGGCAACGGGCGGCACGCTGAACACCTCGGGCAGCTTCACCTTGCGCGTCACGCACACGGGTGCGGACACCATGCTGGCCCAGATCATCCGCATGGTCGAAGCGGCCCAGGGCGCGCGTTTGCCGATCCAGGCGATGGTGGACCAGGTGACCGCCTGGTTCGTCCCGGCGGTCATGGCGGCCGCCCTGCTCACCTTCCTGGTCTGGTTCTTCCTGGGACCGGAGCCCGCGCTCTCGCACGCGCTGGTCAATGCGGTGGCCGTGCTGATCATCGCGTGCCCCTGCGCCATGGGGCTGGCGACGCCCACGTCCATCATGGTGGGCACGGGACGCGCGGCCGAGATGGGCGTCCTGTTTCGCCAGGGCGACGCCTTGCAGACGCTGCGCGACGTCGACGTGGTGGCCTTCGACAAGACCGGCACCCTCACGCTGGGCAAGCCCACGCTGACCGAACTGGAACCCGCGCCGGGCCATGACGCCCAGCAGGTCTTGCAATGGGTGGCATCGGTGCAGGCGCGCTCCGAGCATCCGATCGCGCTGGCCATCGTGGCGGCCGCCGCCGAACGCAAGCTGGAACTGCTTTCCGCCGAAGGCTTTGCGGCGATCACTGGCGCGGGCGTGGAGGCCACCGTGGCGGGCCGCAAGGTGCTGGCGGGCGCGGCGCGCCTGATGGCCGAACGCGGCATCGATGTCAGCGCGTTCGGTGCACGCGCCACGGATTGGGGCAACGAAGGCAAGACGCCGATTTACGTCGCCATCGACGGTGAGGCCGCCGCGATGATGGCCGTGACGGATCCGGTCAAGCCATCGGCGGTGTCCGCGATTGCCGCGCTGCACGCGCAAGGCCTGAAGACCGCCATGATTACCGGCGACAACCGCCACACCGCACAGGCGGTCGCGCGCCAGCTTGGCATCGACGAAGTTCGCGCCGAGGTCCTGCCCGACGGCAAGGTGCAGGCGATCGCGGCGCTGCGCGAGGGCGGACGCAAGGTGGCGTTCGTGGGCGATGGCATCAACGATGCGCCGGCGCTGGCCGCGGCCGATACCGGCATTGCGATCGGCACGGGCACGGATGTGGCGATCGAGGCGGCGTCCGTGGTGCTGATGGCCGATGACCTGCACGGCGTGCCAAACGCCATCGCGCTCAGCCGCGCGACGCTGGCCAATATCCGGCAGAACCTGTTCTGGGCATTTGCCTACAACGCGGCGCTGATCCCGCTGGCCGCGGGCGCCCTGTACCCGGCTTTCGGGCTGTCGCTCTCGCCCATCTTTGCGGCGGGCGCGATGGCGCTGTCCAGCGTGTTCGTCCTGGGCAATGCGCTGCGTCTGAAGGCCTTCCGCCCCCGCTGGAGGCAAGCATGAACATCGGACAAGCCGCCAAGCAGTCCGGCATTTCGGCCAAGATGATCCGGTACTACGAGAGCATCGGCCTTATCGGGCCCGCGGTGCGCACGGACTCGGGCTATCGCGTCTACAGCGACCAGGACCTGCACACGCTGCGCTTCGTGCGCCGCGCGCGCGACCTGGGGTTTTCGGTGGAGCAGATGAACGAGTTGCTGGCGCTCTGGAAGGATCGCAGCCGGGCAAGCGCGGATGTGAAGCGCATTGCGCTGGAGCACGTCGATGAGCTGGAGCGCAAGGCCGAGTCCCTGCGGGAGATGGCGGCCACGCTCAAGCATCTGGCGCAACACTGCCACGGGGACGAGCGGCCCGATTGCCCCATCCTGGAGAACCTGGGCTGCTCGCACTGATGATGCCAGGCGGCGGGGCGTTACCCGCCGCCGCGCCTTACTGACCCGGCTGCGCCTCGGCGGCGACGCGCGCCTCGTAGGCCTCGGTGGCGGCCTGCTTGGCCGCCGCCTTTTCGGCCGCCGCGGCTAGCCTGGCTTGCTCGGCAGCCGCCGCTTCGGCTGCCGCGTTGGCCGCACGCTCACGGGCGCGCGCTTTCGCTTCCAGCACGCCCTGCGCGTCCAGCGTCTCGAACACGGCGATGGATTCCACATGGCCGGTGTGCGGGAACATGTTGATCACGCCCGCGCTCTTGAGCACGTAGCCGCCTTCGTGAACCAGGATGGCCGCGTCCCGCGCCAGCGTGGCCGGGTTACAGGACACGTAGACAATGCGGCGCGGACGTTCTTCGTACGACAGGTCGGATAGCGCCTGCGACACCGCGTGCGCGCCTTCGCGCGGCGGATCGATCAGCATGCGGTCGAAGTAGCCCAGGCTGCGCAGCCAAGTGGCGTCGACTTCGAAGAGGTTCAGGGTGGCGAAGCTGGTGCGATCGCCCAGGCCGTGGCGCGATGCCGCGTCGAACGCGCGATCGGTCAGCGCCTTGCTGCCTTCCACGCCGACGGCCTCTCGGCCTTGCGTGGCCAGCGGCAACGTGAAGTTGCCCAGGCCACAGAACAGGTCGGCCACGCGGTCGGTGGGCTGCACTTCCAGCAGCTTGAGCGCCCGCGACACCATCGCCCGGTTGATGGCGTGGTTCACCTGCGTGAAGTCGGTCGGACGGTAAGGCATGCGCAGGCCGAATTCCGGCATGGTGTAGGACAGCGTGTCGTTGTGCTCGCGCTCCAGCGGGTGCACCGTGTCAGGGCCCTTGGCCTGCAACCACCATTGCACGTCGTGCTTGGCCGCAAAGGCGCGCAGGATCGCGATGTCGCCGTCGGTGAGCGGCAGCAGATGCCGCAGCACCAGCGCCGTCACGCCCTCGCCGAGCGCCACTTCGATCTGCGGCATGCGGTCCGGCGCGGACATCGAGGCGATCATTTCGCGCAGCGGGATCAGCAGATCGCTGACGTGGCGGGGCAGCACATGGCATTCGCGCATGTCGGCCACGTAGCTGCTCTTGCGTTCGTGAAAGCCCACGAGCACCCCGCCCTTCTTGGGCACCACGCGCACGGACAGACGCGCGCGGTAGCGGTAACCCCAGGTCGGGCCCTGCAGCGGCGCCAGGATGAGCGCCGGACGCAGCTTGCCGACATGCCAGAAGGTGTCTTCCAGCGCGCGCTGCTTGATGGCCACCTGCGTGGTGGGTTCCAGATGCTGCATGGCACAGCCGCCACAGACGCCGAAATGCGGGCAGCGGGGCACCACGCGTTGCGACGAAGGATGCAGTACCTCGTCCACCCGAGCCGTCTCGTAGGAGGGCTTGCGGCGCAGCGTGACCGCGGTGACCCGTTCGCCCGGCAAGGCGCCTTCCACGAAAATGACCTTCCCGTCGCGGCGGGCGATCCCCCTGGCTTCCAGGTCCAGGGATTCGATATTCAAAACGTCAGACATCTCACGCAGTCCAGAATTGCACGCAACCCGTGATTGTAGAAGGACTTCGCGTATTCCCGGAAATCGGGTTTGACGGGGCCGGAGCGGCCGGGGCCAACCCGCCCTGCCCGGCGTCTAGCCGCACATCGCACGCGCAAAAAAAAGGGGCTGTTCCGGAATGCCGCCAGGCCAGGCGGCGTTCCGGAGCAACCCCCAAAAGGCCGGCGCTTTTGACGGCGCCGCCACGGATATCAGAATGCGCGCGCCACCGAGAAGACGGCGCCGATGCGGCCGGACGGATGGCCGTACTTGGTGGGCAGCCAGTTGTCCTTGGTGGCGCCGACGGCGGCCAGGCCGAGGATCCAGCCCTTCAGGTCCTTGGTCACGCCCAGCTTGTAGTCGACGTAATGGCCGATCGAGTCGCCGTCCATGTTGGTCTGGTTCTTCAGCTTCTGGTAGCCCAGGTGGCCCAGCAGTCCCCAGCCGTCGCCCAGGTCGAACGTGGCCGTGCCGTCCAGGTACCAGGTTCCCTTGCTGTCCGGCGTGCTGAAAAAGTCGCTGGGCGTGTACGAATACTTGAGGCTGTAGTTGCCGTAGGACGCGCCCAGGTACAGGTCGGTGTTGTTGTAGTTGCCGCCCTTGGGCGAGGTGGAGCCGGGATAGTAGTAATGCAGCACGCCCGCATCCAACGTGAACCCGCCGCCGACATCGCCCTTCCAGCCGCCGTAGAAATCCATTTCCAGATTGCCGTCGGTGAACACGAAGTTGGAGACGTTGGAGTTCCAGTTGCCCAGGTAGAAGCCCGAGCTGTGGTTCAGGTCAAAGCCCAACTGCACGGCCGGACGGAAGTCGGTCTGCGAGTAGCCGCGGAAGCGGTAATCGCTGACTATGGTGGCGTTACCGCTGAGCGAAAAGCCGCCACCCAGGTCGGTGGGTTCGGCTTGCGCCACACCTGCAAAACAAGCGGCAAGCGCGAGGGGCAAGGCTAGCAACGTCTTATTCATGGTGCGAAGGTCCTGATCGGATAGTCGGGAGAGCGGACGGCGCGCGGCGCATCCGGCTGGCCGGCCTGTGCAGGTAAAACCGGCTCAAATCCCTTCAAGCAATGTCCGTGCCAGGTTTCGGCTCCATTGCGCAACCCGCCGCAGCGTCCGTCGGGCGCTGGCAATGCACCATGCTGGTGCCCTGTTATGGGGCGCAGCCAGGGCCAATGCGTCAAAACGGGGAAATCCGGCCCGGCCTGGCCTGGCCCGCCTGGAAAAAAAGCACCCCGGCACGCGCGAAGCGTGCCGGGGTGCGTTCAAGTGGAGCGTTGCCCCACGTTGCGGCCAGTGTGATGGCCTGGGACTTTCCGCCTCAGTTGGCCTGGGGCGCGGCAGGCGGCGGGGGCGGCGGCGTGCCGGGACGGCCGTCCGCGCCACGCATGCCGGGGCGGCCGTCCGCGCCGCGCATGCCGGGATGGCCCTTGCCGTCCGCGCGGCCTTCCATCTTGGCGTGGCGTTCGGCCATGCGCGCTTCGCGCTCCTTGACGATCTTGGTCACCTGGGCGCGCTGCGTGTCGTTCAGGCTATCCCAGACGGCCAGCCATTGGTCGCGAACCTGCTTGGCCTGGGGCTCGAACGCGTCGCGGCGTTTCTCCGACTGGTCGATGAGGGCGCGAGGATCGAGCTTGCCGCTGTCCAGCTGCGCCTTGAGCAAGTCGTGGCGCTTGCCGCCGGCGGCGCGCATGGCTTCGTGCAGGCTGCGCTGGCTGTCCTGGGCGGTCTTGAAAAGGGCCTCCTGCTTGGCGTCGAGTTTCAGCTCGGCAACCTGTGCCTTGGACACGGGGCCGAGTCCGGGGATGAGCAGGCCGTCGCGCATGCCCTTGTGGAAACCACCGCCGCGATGGCCTTCGTGCATGGCGGCCGGACCGCCATCAGCGGGCGGAGGCGGCGCGGCCATGGCGGAGCCAGCCGCGAAACCGCTGGACGCGGCGACGATTGCAAGGACGGCCAGATTGGAGCGGATAGCGAATCGGGACATGTAGGTCTCCTGGAAGTGAAGAAAGCGAGGCCATTGTGCGATCCCGCTGGTTTCATCCAGGTTTCGTTTGCGGCCGTCTTGTTTCAGTCGATTGCTTGCCCCGCAGACGCGAGAACGGGGCCCCTCGAAGGCCCCGTCCGCATGCTGTCCCATCCACACGATGGGTCGGCATCAGTGAGCGGCTGGCGCGGGTCAGCCCGCGTCCCAGGCCGCCATGTATTCCTTCCAGTGCGGGGCGTCGCTGGCGCCAAGCGTGTCGCGCACTAGCGCGATTTCGGCCTCGTAGGCCGTGCGGTCCAGTTCGCCGCGCAGGAAGCGGAAGCGGCAGTAGACCAGCCATGTATTGACGACGTCGGTTTCGCAATATGCCCGCACTTCGTCGGCGCGGCCCGTGCTCCAGGCCTCCCACACCTTGCTGCCATCCATGCCCAGCTTGCCGGGAAAGCCGCACAGCTTGGCCAGTTCGTCGAGCGGCGCGTTGGCGCGGCCGTTGTACTTGGCCAGCACGTCCATCAGGTCGACGTGCCGCGTGTGGTAGCGGGAGATGTAGTTGTTGAACTTGAAGTCGCGGTCTTCTTCGCCCATGTCCCAGTAGCGCGGCGCGGGCACGCCCTGGATCAGGCTGCGGTAATGCAGCACGGGCAGGTCGAAGCCCGAGCCGTTCCAGCTGACCAGGCGAGGCGTGTAGCGTTCGATGGTCTTGAAAAAACCCGCAAGCAGCGCCGCCTCGGGATCGTCCGGCTGGCCCAGCGTCTTGACGCGAAACCCCTGGTCGTCGCGGAACACGCAGCCCACCACCGCCACCTTGTGCAGGTGAAGGGGCAGGAAGTCATGACCCACGGCCTCACGCCGGGCCGTCAGCGCGCGCTCGACCACTTCCTGGTCGGGCACGTCGGCGCCCCAGCCGTTGAGCTTGCGCAGCCCGTCGGCATCCGGGATGGTTTCGAGGTCGAATACCAGGGTGGGCGTCATTTGGGCGGCAGGTATTGCATCGGGTCGACCGGCGTACCCTGGCGGCGGATCTCGAAGTGCAGGCGCGGCGAGGTGGTATCGCTTTGGCCCAGCTCGGCGATCTTGGCGCCGCGCTTGACCGTCTGGCCGGTCTTCACGAGCAGCGAGCGGTTGTGCGCGTACGCCGTGATGAAGCCGTTCTGGTGTTCGACGATGATGAGGTTGCCCAGACCGCGCACGCCGTTGCCGCTGTACTTGACCAGCCCATCGGCCGCGGCGGTGATCGGGTCGCCCAGCGCGCCGGCGATATCGATGCCCTTGCTGCTGCTGTTAAAGCCCTGCACGATCTGGCCGTTGGCCGGCCAGGCCCAGTTGATGACGCCCGCATCGGCCGCGCGCGGCGCCGGCTTGGTGTCCACGGGCGCCGGAGGCGCGGTGGGGGTGGCGTCGGGCGCGGGCGTGGTGGCCACGGGGGTTTCGGGCTGGTCCAGCGGACGCGGCTGCGGGCGGGCGCCGGAGATCGGCGCGGTTTGCGCGCCACCGGTGGCGCCGCCGGACATGCGCAGCACCTGCCCCACCGAGATCTGGTTGGGATCGCTGATGTTGTTCCAGCGCTTGATGTTTTCGATGTCGACGTTGTTGGCGCGGGCGATCTTGTAGAGCGTGTCGCCCGGCTTGACCACATAGCTGCCGGACGTCGCCGTCGGCGCGGGTTGCCCGCCGGTCATGTCGACCACGGGGGCACGAGTACCTTTGGATGCGCAGCCGGCCAGGATGGCGAGGCTGAGGACCCCCACTGCAAAGAGCGGGCGGCGCAGGCGCGTCATGGACGCGCCCAAATTCATATCGGTCAGTTGCAACTGCCCGTTGAGCATACGTTTCTCCTGTTGCTCAAGATTGTATTCCGGACCGTAGCGGCACAAAGCGCACGGCCTCTAGTTCGGTTCGTTTCCAGCTTGCCGCGCCCGTGCGTTCGATCAGAACCAGGCGCTGGTTCGAGCCCCCTTCGGGAGCGATGAGACGGCCTCCCGGAGCAAGCTGCGTCAGCAGCGCTTGCGGGATGGCCAGACCTGCGGCAGCCACAACGATAGCATCGAACGGCGCCACGCCGGGCAGCCCCAAGGTGCCGTCGCCATAGATGAGGCGGATCCTTGTGGTGAGCCGCAAGGCGCGTAAATGCTCGCGCGCCAGCTCGTACAAACCGCGGATGCGTTCGATGGTGTGGACGTCGCGCACGAACTGCGCGAGCACTGCGGCCTGATACCCGCAACCGGCTCCGACCTCGAGCACACGGGTGGGCGCGCGGTCTTCGCAAGCAGCCGCGATCATACGCGCGACGACCCACGGCTGGGAAATGGTTTGCGAGTGGCCGATGGGCAAGGCCGCGTCTTCGTAGGCGCGGCTGGCAAGCGCCTCGTCAACGAACAGGTGGCGCGGCACGGCGGCCATGGCGTTCAGGACGCGCTCGTCCGTGATGCCTTGGGTGCGCAGACGCTGGACCATGGCCTGGCGCAACCGTTCGGAGTTCAGACCCAAATTGCTGCCCGCCTGCGGCAGCGGGGCCTGCGCTTGCCGGGGCAGCGTGGCGGCGGAAATTCGCGTGTTGCTGTTGGCCGGCGTGTAGCCCGGACCGAGCCGGCCGGCGTCATGGCGGGCCGGGCTGGCGCGGCTGGCCGCGCCGGGGGTGAGGTCCGGCTGGCTTATCCGTTTGCGCATAGCGGCTCTGCCCAGGTGCGGATCTCGTCAAGCTGGCTGTGCTGCGTCAGGTCCAGGCGCAAGGGCGTGACTGACACGGTGCCCTGCTCGACGGCATGGAAGTCCGTGCCGGGCGTGGCGTCCGCGGCCAGGCCGACCGGCCCGATCCAATAGACCGTGTCGCCGTAGGGCGTGGTCGTGCGCACGACGGGCTGCGACGGATGCCGCTTGCCCAGCCGCGTGACCGCAAAGCCGTGCATGTCTTCGAAGCGGCGGTTGGGGATGTTGACGTTGAGCAGCACCGGCGCCGCGAGGGGCTGGGCCAGATGGCGCTCGACGACCAGGCGGGCTGCGCGCGCGGCCGATTCGATGTGCTCCCAGCCTTTTTCCGCCAGCGAGAACGCGATGGCGGGAATGCCGAACAGATAGCCTTCGCTGGCTGCGGCGACGGTGCCCGAATAGAGGGTGTCGTCGCCCATGTTGGCGCCGTTGTTGATGCCCGACACGACGAGGTCGGGACGCGCGTCCATGAGACCCGTCAGCGCGACGTGGACGCAGTCGGACGGCGTGCCGTTGACCGCGATGAAGCCGTTGGAGGCGGTGCGCACCGACAGCGGCCGGTTCAGCGTGAGCGAGTTGGAGGCGCCGCTGTGGTTGGTCTCGGGGGCGACGACGGTCAAATCGCCCAGCCCTTCCAGCGCCGCCACCAGCGCCTCTAGGCCGGGGGCCGAATAGCCATCATCGTTCGAAACCAGAATTCGCATTGTGCATCCGAAAGAAAATAAAACGCGGGTGACGCTGCGGATTGTACCCGCGGTAGAATCCGCAGCCATTACTACAACAACGGACTCCCTTTCCATGGCGATAACCGAACCTTCCCTGGCGTTTACCATTGCGCTCGTCGTGCTGGCCTACCTGATCGGCTCGGTGCCGTTCGCCGTGGTCGTCAGCAAGCTGATGGGCCTTCAGGACCCGCGCAGCTACGGGTCCAAGAACCCCGGCGCCACCAATGTGCTGCGCACCGGCAACAAGACCGCCGCCGCGCTGACGCTGCTGGGGGACGCCGCCAAGGGATGGTTTGCGATCTGGCTGGCTGAAAAGCTGGCGCCGGGCATCGGTCCCGTCGCCCTGGCCTGCGTGGCGCTCGCGGCCTTCATCGGCCACCTGTACCCCGTGTTCCTGGGGTTCAAGGGCGGCAAGGGCGTGGCCACCGCGCTGGGCGTGCTGGTGGCGATCCAGCCCTGGCTGGCCGTGGCTACCGCTGCGACCTGGCTGATCGTCGCCATTTTCTTCCGGTATTCGTCGCTGGCGTCGCTGGTCGCCGCGTTTTTTGCCCCGGTGTACTACGTGTTCGGGTCGGGCCTGGCCTGGCAGGCGCAGCCCGCGCTGGGCGTGGCCCTGGCGGTCATCGGCATCCTGCTCTTCTACCGCCATCGCGCCAACATCGCCCGCCTGATCCAGGGGACCGAAAGCCGCATTGGCAGCAAGAAGAAATAATTCCCCGAACGGGTATTGATAGAACGGGCGGCCTTGGCCGCCCGTTTCATTTCAGGCGATATCGGCCAGATCCCAGCGGGGCTGGACCGTGAAGCTGTGCGCGCTGGCGTCCAGCGTCGCCAATCCCGCCTTGACCCGCTCGGCCGCCGCGAAGGCGATCATCGCGCCGTTGTCGGTGCACAGCTCCAGGGGCGGAAAGTACGCGCGCGCCTTGAGCGGCTTGAGCGCGGCATCCAGCTTGGCGCGCAGGAGCTGGTTAGCCCCCACGCCGCCGGCCACCACCAGCCGCCGCAGGCCGGTCTGCTTCAAGGCGCGGATGGACTTGGCCGCCAGCACTTCCACGATGGCCGCCTGCGTGGCGGCCGCCAGGTCCGCGCGGGTCTGATCGTCCAGGCCGCCGTTCTGTTCGGCCGCCTTGACCCGGGTCAGGACGGCCGTTTTCAGACCGCTGAAACTGAAATCCAGGTCGCCGCTATGCAGCATGGGGCGCGGCAGGTCAAAGCGCGACGCATCGCCGCTGGCGGCCAGCCGGGACAGCGCGGGTCCGCCCGGATACCCCAGGCCCATCAGCTTGGCGGATTTGTCGAAGGCCTCGCCCGCGGCGTCGTCCAGCGTTTCGCCCAGGAGTTCGTAGCGCCCCACCCCGTCCACCCGCATGAGCTGGGTATGCCCGCCGGACACCAGCAAGGCGATGAAGGGGAATTCGGGCCGGGGATCGGCCAGCATCGGCGACAGCAGATGGCCTTCGAGGTGATGGATGCCGATGGCCGGCAGGCCGCGGGACCAGGCGAACGCCTGCGCCACGCTCGCGCCGACCAGCAAGGCGCCGGCCAGGCCGGGGCCGGCCGTATAGGCCACCGCCCCGACATCGGACATCTGGATGCCCGCCTCTTCCAGCACCTGGCGGGTCAGCGGAATGACGCGCCGGATGTGGTCGCGCGAGGCAAGTTCCGGCACCACGCCCCCGTATTCCTGGTGCATGGCGATCTGGGTGTGCAGCGCGTGCGCGAGCAGGCCGCGTTCCGTACAGACGGCTGCGACGCCGGTTTCGTCGCAGGAGCTTTCAAAGCCGAGAATGATCATGGCGGCAGAGTTTACAACTGATGCGAAAATACGCCTGTTCTTGAATGGGACGGGGCATGCGCCTCCGCCCGACACAACCTGAAAATCCTGCAAAAACCCTGGGGACTCGAATGCTGGAGAAGCTATTCAAGCTGCGTGAGCACGGCACGACCGCAAGAACGGAAGTCGTTGCCGGCCTGACGACATTCCTGACGATGTCGTACATCATCTTCGTCAATCCGGACATCCTGTCCTCGACCGGCATGGACCGCGACGCCGTGTTCGTCGCCACGTGCCTGGCCGCCGCGCTGGGGTCGCTGGTGATGGCATTCATTGCCAACTGGCCGATCGGCATGGCGCCCGGCATGGGCCTGAACGCGTTTTTCGCCTTCACCGTGGTCAAGACTATGGGATACACCTGGGAGCAGGCGCTGGGCGCCGTGTTCATATCGGGTGTCATCTTCCTTTTCCTGACGATATCCGGCATCCGGGTCTGGCTGGTCAAGGGCATCCCGCATTCGCTACGCAGCGCCATTGCCGCCGGCATCGGGTTGTTCCTGGCCATTATCGCGCTATCGAGCGCCGGGATCGTGGTCGCGCATCCGGCCACCAAGGTCACGCTGGGCAACCTCACGACGCACGGTCCGCTCTTTGCCATCCTGGGCTTTTTCGTGATCGCATCCCTGGACGCGCTGCGCGTGCGCGGCGCCATCCTGATCGGCATCATCGTCGTCACCGTGCTGTCGATGCTGCTGGGCTACAACGAGTTCAAGGGCATTTTCTCGGCGCCGCCCAGCCTGTCGCCCACGCTTTTCAAGCTCGACATCATGGGCGCCCTGCACTCCGGGTTCGTGCACGTGATCCTGGTGTTCGTGCTGGTCGAGGTGTTCGATGCGACCGGCACGCTGGTGGGCGTGGCCAAGCGCGCGGGCCTGGTGCCCGAAGACCGGCCCAACCGCCTGGGCCGTGCGCTGTTCGCGGACAGCACGGCCATCGTTGCCGGCTCGATGCTGGGCACCAGCAGCACCACGGCCTATGTCGAGAGCGCGTCCGGCGTGCAGGCCGGCGGCCGCACCGGCATGACCGCGCTGATCGTGGGCTTGCTGTTCCTGGCCGCGCTGTTCATCTCGCCGCTGGCGGGCGCCGTGCCGGCCTACGCCACCGCCCCCGCCCTGCTCTACGTCGCCGGGCTGATGATGCGCGAGCTCATCGACATCGACTGGAACGACGTCTGCGAGGCCACGCCGGCCGCGCTGACCGCGCTGGTCATGCCGTTCACGTATTCCATCGCCAACGGCATCGCCTTCGGTTTCATCAGCTACGTGGTGCTCAAGACCGCCACGGGTAAGATGCGCGACGTGCACCCGGCCACGTGGCTCGTGGCCGTGCTGTTCGTGATCCGCTACGCGTTCTTCCCGGAATAAGCAGAGTGGCTTGGCAAGGTGTCAGACACCCTGGCGGCGCCTTGCCAACCTGGCGGTCACGTCTGGCAGGGTGTCAGACACCTTGGGCAGGTGTCTGACACCTCATTGTGCAGTCCACACTGCCAATTCGTAGCCGTCCAGGTCTGTGAAATGGAAGCGGCTGCCGCCCGGAAACGTGAATTCGTCGCGGCTGATGCGCCCGCCCGCGGTCAAAATGCGCTGCCGGATTGCGGCCAGATCGTCGCCGTACAGGATGACAAGCGGACCGCCGGGCCGCACCGCTTCGCCGGTCGTGAAGCCGCCCGTCAGACGGCCATCGGAAAATTCGGTGTAGGTGGGACCGTAATCCGTGAAGGTCCAGCCGAAGACGTCGCCATAGAAGCGCTTGCTGCGGGCAATGTCCGCCACGTTGAACTCGATGTTGTCGATCTGGTTGTTCTTGCCTCTTGCGCCCATCCGAGCCTCCTGTGTCTGTATGGCATGTGACCCAAAACGCGGCCGAAAAGCCGCGTTTTTTCTTTGGCTATTGTAGGGATCGAAAAATTCAATCAACCCGGCCAAGGGCATGGTTGCTGGCAGGCGCCGTTGAATTCGCCGATACACTCCCCATGTAGATCAGCATATGGAGTTCATTTTGCGCCCTTCCCCCTTCCCCGCGCTGCACGCCTGTATTGACCCGGTAAAGGCGCCCGCATGAGCGCCCTGGCGAACGTCCCCTTTTCCGTGCTGGACCTGGCCCCGATTGTGCAGGGCCGCGATGCCGCGGACGCCTTCCGCAATACGGTCGCGCTGGCGCAGCATGTCGAGCAGCTGGGCTACAACCGCTTCTGGCTTGCCGAGCACCACAACATCAACGGCGTGGCCAGCAGCGCCACGGCCGTCCTGATCGGACACGTGGCCGGCCACACCCGCACGCTGCGCGTCGGTTCGGGCGGCGTCATGCTGCCCAACCACGCGCCGCTGATCATCGCCGAACAATTCGGCACGCTTGAAACCCTGTACCCCGGACGCATCGACCTGGGCCTGGGCCGCGCACCGGGCAGCGATGGCGCCACGCAGCAGGCGCTGCGCCGCAGCCCGCGCAGCGGCCTGGAGTTTCCCGCGCTGGTCGAGGAACTGCGCGCATACCTTGCGCCTTCGCGGCCAGGCCAGCCCGTGCGTGCGATTCCCGGCGAAGGCCTGGACATCCCGATCTGGTTGCTCGGGTCGAGCGACTTCAGCGCGCGCATGGCGGCCGAATTGGGCCTGCCCTTCTCGTTCGCGGGCCATTTCTCGCCGGAAGGCATGGCCGCGATGCGCTTGTACCGTCACTTGTTCAAGCCTTCCAAGACGCTGTCGCGCCCTTACGCCATGATCGGCGTGCCGGTCATTGCCTCGGAATCTGACGAAGCTGCCCGCTTCCAGTCCACCACGCAGCAATTGAAGTTCCTGTCGCTGGTGCGCGGCCATCGTCTGCAGTTGCAGCCGCCCGTCGAAAGCATGGACGGCTTGTGTAACGAATGGGAGCGTGAAGCGGTCAATCAAAGATTGGGCGCTGCGATCGTGGGCGGCCCGGACACCGTCAAGCGCAAACTCGAAGCGCTGGTCGCGGAAACGCAAGCCGACGAGGTCATGATCGTGTCCGACTTCTACGACATCGCAGACCGCCTGCGCTCGTTCGAGATCGTCGCGTCGTTGAAAAACGGCGCGGGCGTCTCGACTCAATCCGCGGCCTGAGGGCCGCAAACCGCGCTTTGCACAGCGCCAACCATTGCGACGCAGCCTTCACCGGTTCTACTATTGCCTATCAAGCACCTGGCAACTACGCGTCGCCGCAATACGCCGGGACGGAAACCCGGCGTTTTCAGCCACTGCTTTTCGCCGCCCCGCGGCAAGGATTCCACATGAGTATTGTTGAACTCACCAAAGACAGCTTCCAGGAAGCCATCACGCCCGACGGCACCCTGATCGTCGATTTCTGGGCGCCCTGGTGCGGCCCGTGCCGCGGCTTTGCCCCGGTCTTCGAGCAGGCGGCCACCGAGCATCCGGACGTCACGTTCGCCAAGGTGAACACCGATGTGGAGCAGGAACTGGCCGGCGCGCTGGGCATCCGCTCGATTCCCACGCTGATGGTCTTCCGCGAAAAGGTCCTGCTGTTCTCGCAACCGGGCGCCTTGTCGGGCGGTCAGCTCAATGAGCTGCTCGCCAAGATCAAGGAAGTGGACATGGAAAAGGTCCATCAAGAAATCGCCGCGGCGCAAGACAGCCAGGACGCGTAAACACCAAGGGGCCCTCATCGGGCCCCTTCCTTTTGCACTAGGTCAGTGCAGCCCCAACGTTGCGCAAGCCGTGGCGCATCCCGGCCTGCGCCCTCGCGCGCGGCTGCGCTAGGACACCACTTCCCATCCGGACCGGCCGCGCGTGATGTTTGCGGCGGTGACTTCCAGGTCCGGCACGGCCGCGCGCGGCACCGTGAACGTGAGCACGACGCCGTCGGCGTTGTAGTCTTCCTGCCCGATGGCGGCGCCTGCCTGCGCCAGCCGCGATTTCAGCAGCGCCATGTCCGCAAAGCCGCAGGCGCAGCGCACGGTCGCAAGGTCGACGATTTCGGTGCGCTCTCCCAACCGCAGGCAATTGGCCGCGCATCCGCCGTAAGCCCGCACCAGTCCGCCCGCACCGAGCTTGATTCCGCCATACCAGCGGACCACCAACACCGCGACGCGGTCCATGTCCTGCCCTTCGATGGCTTGCAGGATCGGCCGGCCGGCCGTGCCGCCGGGCTCGCCATCGTCATTGAAGCGGTATTCCTGTCCGATGCGGTACGCCCAGCAGTTGTGCGTGGCCTCGGGATCGCTATGCTCGGCAAAGAAGCGCATGGCGTCGTCGATCGTGGCGACCGGCGCGGCATACGCGGCAAAGCGGCTTTTCTTGATGTCTTCCTGGTAGGTGCAGGGAGCGGTCAACGTGTGCGTCATGCCCGGCATTGTAAGTGCGCGGATCGCGCGGCTGCATGCCCCGGGGCGGGGGTGGCCGCGCGCAGTGGCCATGAGGCCGCATCAGCCGTGGCAGTCGGGGACTTCCTGATCCAGATAGACGTCGAAGGCGACGTCGCGCGCCCATTTCGTGGTCATGGCCTTCCACGCGCCGGCGCGGTCCCAGGCGCGCATCTCCTGGCCAAGCCAGGCGCGCGAGGCTTCGTCCCGCGCAGGCACAAGCCACACCCGCTCGTGGCGGGCGCCATCCGCGGCAAGCGTCGAGGAGAATTTCTTCCATTCCGGAAAGCGCATGAGGGGCTCCCACACGGCGTCGTCGACCAGGCCGATGTCGCACTCGCCTTCGCGCACGGCAACCAGCGCGTCCGACGGCACGCGATAGGTCTTGACCGTCGCGCCCCAGCTTTGCGCCAGGGCTTGGGCCTGGGTGGCCGCCTCGGCCATGCACACGCTGCGGCCCTGCACGTCGGCGGGCTTGCGCAGCCGCGTGTCGCTGCGGATCACCGCCTTGGGCCGAGCGGCATAGCCGGTGGCTTGCACCGCAACGGTCTGCGGCTGTCCGTCGGCATTGTCGGCCAGCACCAGATCCACGTCGCCGGCGGCGAGCGCGCGGGCGGCGTCGCGCGCCGGCACCTGCACCAGACGCACGGGCAGTTTCAGGCTTGCGCCCAGCCTTTCGGTGATGGCCGTATCCAGCCCTTCCGGCGTGCGGATCTTGGCGCCCGCGACGGGCGGCGGAGCCAGGTACGGCACGCCCACGACCAGTTCTCCGCGCGTGCTGGCCGCCGCGAAGACCTTGGACTGCACCGCGGGCTGAGCGTCGGACTGAGCTTGCGCCAAGCCCGCGGCCAGCAGGCCGGCGGCAAGGACGAATGGGCGGATGCAGGACAACATGACGGGCTTTGCGACCTTACACGTACTGGTAACGCAGCAGACGATGCTTGAGGTTTTCAAGCACGAACTGGTCGATCAGGGCGGCCAGCACGGCGATGACGAGGATGTTGGTCATGACCCCCGTCATGTCGGCGATTTCGCCCGAATACGCCAGCGACCGGCCCAGCCCCTTGCCGAAGCCGATCAGCATTTCAGCTGAGATCAGCGCCCGCCAGGCATTGCCGAAGGCCAGTTGCGCGCCGGTGATGAGTTCGGGCATGACCGCGGGCAGATACACCCGCTTGATCAGCCCCCAGCGGGTCGCGCCCATGACGCGCGCTGCCGACACGTGCACGCGCTGCACGGATTCGGTCGCGTTCATCACGCTGAGCGCGGCCGGGAAAAACGCCGCCAGCGCCACGACCACGATGATGGGCGTATTGCCAAAGCCCATCACGATGAGAAACAGCGGCACCCACGCGATGGACGGAATCGACTGCAGGATGACGATGGCGCTGCGCAGCACTTCGCGAAAGAAGAACAGCACGGCTGCCACGAGGCCGAAGCCGACACCAGCGGCCAGGGCCAGCCCGTAACCCGCGCCCAGGCGTCCCAGCGTGCCCAGGAGGCTTTGGTGGAACGACTGCTTGCCCAGGTCTTCGAACAGACGTTCGACCACGGCGGGCACGCCGGGCATCAGGAAGTCGGGCAGCGCGAAGGCCGCCAATTGCCAGATGGCCAGAATGAACAGGACGCCCAAAACGCCCGCAAGATGCTTGCGGGCGCCGGTCACTCGGGTAGACGCGCTCAAAGCTTGCGAGCCTCTTGCCAGGACAGGTCGACGATGCTGGAGACGTCGTACGGCTTGCCGTCGCGCGTCTTGAGCGATCCCTGGGCTTGCAGGATGTCAGCGATTTCCTGCATGCGCGCCGTGTCTTTCTCGGTCAGCTTGGGCGTGAACACCTGCGTGCTGATGGCTTCGGAAATGACCGTTTCGCGCGGCAGCTCGCCACGGTTCAGCGTCTTGAGCGTGGGCTCGGCAATGAAGTAGGACGCGATCAGCTTGGACGCCTGCGCGGGTTCCTTCTGCAGCAGCGTAATGGCCTGATTTTGCGCGTCCAGCGCCTTCCAGACGTCGTCCTTGCGCTTGGCCAGCGTTTCGCCCGACGTGATCACGACCATGCACGGGAACGGCCACGCCTCGCCCACTTCATAGATCTGCTTGACCGGCGCGATCAGCTGCGCAATGCGGTCGTAGGGTTCGAACAGGAAGGCGGCGTCCACGCGCTTGCCCACCAGCGACTGCACAGCCACGGCCGGGCTCACGCCCATGACGTTGACGTCGTCGGCCGTCAGGTTGCCCGACTTGAGTACGACGCCCTTGAGCACCACGTCAGCGGTGCTGCCTTCGGCCTGCGAGGCCAACGTCTTGCCCTTCAGGCCGGCGATGTCCTTGATGCCCGAATCGTCGCGCACGATGAGCGAGTGATAGCCCTGCTGCGCGCCGCCCACCACCTTCAGGTCCGCGCCCTTGGAGGCCCAGGCGACCGCGTTGGTAAAGCCCAGCACGCCGATGTCGAGCTGGCCGCCGACGATGGCCTTGATGAGGTCGGTGCCCGATTTGAATTCGATGAGTTCGGAATCCAGGCCGGCCTTTTTGTAATAGCCGCCCTCTTGCGCGACGATGGCCTGCGCGTCATCCATCACGCGCAGGTAACCCACGCGGAACTTCTCGGCGGCCATCGCGGGGGCAGCCGCCAGCAGCGCCGCGGCCAGCGGCAGGGACAACCATTGCTTCAGTTTCATCAGGAGCTCCAGGAAATTCAGGAAGCGGCCGCGCCCGGGCGTGGCCGCAGGGTATTGGTATGAAGGATCAAGCCGCCAGCGCGATGTCCGAGTGCGCGTCCGCGCCACCGACCCCGATGCCCAAGAGGCGCAGGATCTCGCGCTTTTCAGCGGCCAGGTCGGACAGGTCGTGCGTCTTGGCGCGATGTGCCAGGTTGAATTCGCGCAGCACCCGCGCCGGGCGCGGGCTGAAGACGACGATGCGGTCGGCCAGGAACAAGGCCTCGTCGACATCGTGGGTCACCAGCAGCACGGTGGGCTTTTCCTGCGCGATGAGCTGGCGCAGCACGTCCTGCAGGGCCAGGCGGGTCAGCGCGTCCAGCGCGCCGAAGGGTTCGTCCATCAGCATGGTCTGCGGCTGCGCGATGAACGCGCGGGCCAGCGCGGCGCGCTGGCGCATGCCGCCGGATACCTGATGGGGATAGTAGTGTTCGAAGCCCGCCAGGCTGACGCGCGCCAGCCATTCGCGCGCCGCCTCGCGGGCGCGCTTCTTGGGCGTGTTCTGGAATTCCAGCGCCAGCGCCACGTTGTCTTCCAGGGTCAGCCAGGGATACAGGGCGTGTTCCTGGAACACCAGCGTGCGGCTGGGATGGGGACCGGCGACCTTAGTGCCGTCGGCCAGCACGCTGCCCTGCGTGGGCATTTCAAGCCCTGCCGCCAGATGCAGCAAGGTGGACTTGCCGCAGCCGGACGGACCGACCAGCGCGACCAGCTCGCCGGTCTTGAATTCACTGGTAAAGCCGTCGACGACAGGCAAGTCGCCGAACTGCTTGTGGACGTTGTCGAAAATAAGGTTCATGGACGAATCGTCAGGGCGCGAGAAAACGAGCCTCAAATCTAACAATTCGTTATATGAATCCAAACGATCAATATCGAATGTCTTAACTTCTTCCAGTAATAAGGATCACGCTGACGAGGCCGTCGCCTGTCCACGGGTGGCGGCCCGCTGCAATCCGAACGCAATCAGCAAGCCCATCGTGACCGACAGGGAGGCCGCCAGGAAGATCGCCGGATAGCCGAATCCGCTGGAGATGTAGCCGGCGATGGGACCGGTCACGCCCAAGGCGAGATCCAGGAAGGCCGAATAGGCGCCCAGCGCGGCGCCGCGGCTGCCGGCCGGCACGCGCGCCACGGCTTCGACGCCGATGGCCGGAAACACCAGCGCAAAGCCGCTGCCGGTAAGCGCGGCGCCCAGCAGCGCCATGCCTGGGTTGGGCGCCAGCCACAGCAGCAACAGTCCGGCGGCCTCCACCACGAATGACACCTGCGCGACCCGGAAGCCGCCAAAACGGGTGATCGTGCCGGCAAACAGCAGCCGGACGCCGATGAATGCGCCGCCGAACGCGCTGAGCGCATTCGCGGCGCCCTCCCAGGAGGCGCTGGCGTAATACAGCGCAACGAATGCCGCCAACGTGCCAAAACCCACCGACCCCAGGCCCAGCGCCATGCCGTGCGGAAACACCCGCAGCACCACGCTCTTGAAGGCCATCCGGTGGCCGCCCACGATGGCCACGGCAGGACGCACCATGGCCAGACCCAGACCCGCCAGCCCCAGCAGCAGCACTGCACCGCCCAGCGCGCCCATGCTCCAGTACTTTTCAAGCTGCACGCCGAGCGGCGCGCCGAGCGCCAGCGCGCCATAGGTGGCGATGCCATTCCACGAAATGACGCGTGCCGTGTGCAGCGGCCCTACCCGCGCAATGGCCCAGGTGGCCGAACCGGTGCCCACCCAGCTCTCGCCGAAGCCCAGCGCCAGACGGCTCAGGATGATGGCCGCCAGACTCAGCCAGGCGGTGCGCTCGAAGGCATAAGCCAGCAGCAGGAAGACGCCACTGATCGCGCAGGCGGCCATGCCGATGACGACGGTCTGCTTGGGGCCGACCATGTCGGCCATCCGGCCGGCGTGCGAGCGGCTGAGCAAGGTCGCCACGTACTGCACGCTGATCGCCAGGCCCGCCAGCACGGAGCCATAGCCCAGGTTGCCGTGCACGTACCCCGGCAGCACGGCCAGCGGCAGGCCGATGGCCAGATAGCAGATGAAGGTGAAGAAGGCGATGGCTACGATGCGGGCCGTCAGGGTGAACGTGCCGATCTGCGCGCCATCGGGCGCGGCATGCTGAGAGGGAGACATTTGGGGACGAAGGCAGGCCTGGCCGGACAGGCGCCAGGATCGGGGCGGATGATAGCGCAGCGCGGTTTGCGGCCGGCTGAATGCGCGCACCGCGCGCTGGGCCGCAGGCCAGAAGGCACGCGGGCTCAAATGCAGAAGCGGCGCACGAGTCCGTGCGCCGCTTCAGGCGAACCGTCCGGGAATCAGGCCTCGATGCCGCGCGAGGACAGGTAGTCTTCGTAGCCGCCGCGGTAGTCGACGATCTCGCCCGAAGGCAGGATCTCGATCACGCGCGTGGCCAGGCCCGACACGAATTCGCGGTCATGCGACACGAACACCAGCGTGCCTTCGTACTTTTCCAGCGCGAACTGCAGCGATTCGATCGATTCCATGTCCAGGTGGTTGGTCGGCTCGTCGAGCAGCATGACGTTGTGCCGGCCAAGCATCAGGCGTCCGAAGGTCATGCGGTTCTTTTCGCCGCCGGACAGCACCTTGGGCGCCTTGGGCAGGTCGTCCGCCGAGAACAGCAGGCGGCCCAGCACCGAACGGATCGACTGATCGTCGTCGCCCGGCTGGCGGTGGTCGCCCATCCAGTCCAGCAGGTTGATGTCGGTCTGCAGGAACTGGTCGGAAACGTCCTGGGCCATGTAGCCGAGGTCGGCATTGTCCGACCATTTGACCGTGCCCGAATCGGGCTGCAGGTCCTGCGCCAGCAGGCGCAGCAGCGTGGTCTTGCCCACGCCGTTGGCGCCGATGATCGCGATCTTCTCGCCGGCGTCGACCATGGCCGAGAACTTGGTGATGACCGGCGCGTCGTAGGCCTTGGTCAGGTTTTCGACGGTGACGGCCAGGCGGTGCATGACCTTGTTCTGCTCGAAGCGGATGTACGGATTCTGGCGCGACGAGGGCTTGACCACGACCTGGTCGGCCTTGATGCGGTCGATCTGCTTCAGGCGGGACGTAGCCTGGCGCGACTTGGACTTGTTGGCGGCAAAGCGGCGCACGAAGTCCTGCAATTCAGCGACGCGTTCCTTGGCCTTGGCGTTGTTGGCGACCAGGCGCTCGCGGGCCTGGGTGGAAGCCAGCATGTAGTCGTCGTAGTTGCCGGCGTAGATGCGGATTTCACCGTAGTCCACGTCGGCCATGTGCGTGCACACCTGGTTCAGGAAGTGACGATCGTGGCTGATGATGATCATCGTGCTCTGGTAGCCGTTGAGCACGTTTTCCAGCCAGCGGATCGTGTTGATGTCCAGGTTGTTGGTGGGTTCGTCCAGCAGCAGGACGTCGGGGTTCGAGAACAGCGCCTGCGCCAGCAGCACGCGCAGCTTCCAGCCCGGCGCCACTTCGCGCATCGGCAGGTTGTGCTGGTCGACGGCGATTTCCAGGCCCAGCAGCAGTTCGCCTGCGCGGGCTTCGGCGGTGTAGCCGTCGTACTCGGCGAACTTGGCTTCCAGGTCGGCGGCGCGCATGTAGTCGTCTTCGGTCGCCTCCGGATTCGCGTAGATCGCGTCGCGCTCGGACATGGCCTGCCACATTTCGGTGTGGCCCATCATCACCACATCAAGCACGCGCACGTCTTCGAAGGCGAACTGGTCCTGGCGCAGCTTGCCCAGGCGCACGCCCGGCTCAAGCGCGACGTTGCCGCCGGAGGGTTCGAGATCGCCGCCGATGATCTTCATGAACGTAGACTTGCCGGACCCATTGGCCCCGATCAGCCCGTACCGGTTGCCTTCCCCGAACTTGACGCTGACGTTCTCGAAAAGGGGCTTGGGACCGAACTGGATGGTGAGATTGGCGGTGGATATCACGGTGTATGTACGTTTGAAGGCGCCCGAAGGCGCATGCGGGAAAACCTGCTAGTGTAGCAAACTCGATGCGGCCCCTATTTGGGACTTCGATCGCAACCGACGCCGGCCGCCGGATCGCGCTTTAGTGATGGTGTTCGTCCAGCACCAGGTGCGCCAGGCCCTTCTCGGTGGCGATCCCGACCTTCTGGCCGATCGGCAGGGTGGCTTTGGTATCGACATGGCCGTACGGCAGGCCGGTAATCACCGGCACCTTGACCGTCCTGCGCAGCCAGGCCACGACCTCGTGCAGATCGTACCCGTTGTCGTGCGGGGCCAGCTTGTAATCCGTAAAACGTCCCAGCACGATCGCCTTCTGGCGCGCCAGGATGCCGGCCTGCCACAGCTGGATCAGCATGCGCTCGACCCGGTACGGATGCTCGGCCACGTCTTCAAGGAACAGGATGCCGCCGCGGATCTTCGGCATGTAGGGCGTGCCCAGCAGCGATGTCAGCATGGCCAGGTTGCCGCCCCACAGGATGCCGCGCGCGTCCACCGGGTCGGCGTCCTGTGTTTCGAAGCTGAGGATCTCAAGTTCGCCGCGCATCACCTCGCCGAACAGCGCCTCGGTCAGGTCGTCAACCTTCTTGCCGCCAAAGTCCCGAACCGCGGTGGCGCCGGTATAGCTGACGGCGCCGGTCTGCGCCAGAAGGCCCAGGTTGAAGGCGGTGAAATCGCTCATGCCGACGAAACGCTTGCCGCTGTCGGCCATTGCCTTCCAGTCGATGGCATGCAGCAGCCGGCCCAGGCCGTAACCGCCGCGGGTCACCATGACGATCGGCAGCTTCTGCTTGGCCGCGCGGGTCAGGCTGGCCAGACGCTGCGCATCCGTGCCCGCGAACCGCTGGTGTTCGGCCAGCGCCGTGCGGTCCAGCGCCGTCTTGAAGCCCTGCTGCGCCAGCCTTTCGCGCGCCAGCGTCACGGTGGCGGGATCGCGCACGGCGGACGACGGGGAAATCAGGTAGATGCCGCGGGCGTCCGGCTGCGGGCCGTGATGGTGGCCGTGGTCGTGATCGTGGCCGCATGCGTCGCCGCAGTCCGGGCCGTGATCGTGCGGATGATCGTGGGCCGCGGGGACATCGGCCTTTGCGCGGCGCGCCTTGGTGGCGGGCTTGGCGGCAGGCTTGGCGGCTTTGGGGGTACTCATGCGATGGATTCCTTGGCGCGGCGTTCGCGGAAGAACCGGCGCAGCAGATCGCCGCAGGGTTCGGCCAGCACGCCGCCGGTGACTGAAGTGTGATGATTGAGCTTGGGCACGGACCCGACGTCCAGCACGCTGCCGCAGGCGCCGGTCTTGGGATCGTAGGCGCCGAACACGACACGGGCCAGGCGCGCGTGCAGCATGGCGCCGATGCACATGACGCAGGGCTCGAGCGTGACGTAGACGGTGATGCCGGGCAGCCGGTAGTTTTCAAGCTGACGCGCGGCGCCGCGCAAGGCGACGATCTCGGCGTGCGCGGTCGGGTCGTGGTCGATGATGGTGCGGTTGTAGCCGCGCCCCAGGATGTCGCCCTGGGCGGAGACGACCAGCGCGCCCACCGGCACCTCGCCGATGTCGTAGGCCGCCTGGGCCTGTTCCAGCGCCAGGGTCATGAATCGGGCGTCTTGCTCGGTCCAGGGCGGGACCACCGCGGGCGCGGCCAGCACGGCCGGGTCAGCCACGGTACACCCGCGACTTCAGCGCAATGCGGCCGGCCAGGCTGGTGACGGCCTCTTCGAGCCACTGATAGAGCTCGGCCTGCTCGTCGTAGCGGGCCTGATTCAAGTTGGACACGCGCCCTTCCTCGATGAAGCCCCAGGCGCGGCTGCGCTTGTCGCGGTGCTTGGGGTCCCAGACCCCGAAAGCGAAGCCGCCCGCGCGGCGGATCAGCGAAAAGCACGGGATGTCCGTGTAGCCATCGCCCACGAAGACCATCTGGTCGAACGGGATGCGCAGCCGGTCCTCGGGAATCTTGCGGTTGACCTCGAACGGCTTGTTGCGGAAATCGCGGCCGATGATGCCCTTCTGAATGTGGAAAAGGTAGCGGGTCTTGTCGGTGAAGCTGACGACGCGCCGCGGGAACGCGATGCCGCCATCGTCGCCATAGACGAATTCCGAGGCCCAGATCTCGGTGAATTCATGCGCAATGGGCGTGGCGCGCACCACGTCGCCGATGCCGCTGGAAATCAGGTAGAACTCAAGCTGCACCTGCGGATGCTCGGCGCGCACCGCCGCGCGCAGCCGCTGGAACAGCGTCGATACGCCGTCGTGCAGATCGAGGCGCGCGCCCCAGTCCTTCAGGCGCTGCTGCGTGATGAGCCCGTGCCGTCCCTGGCGGGACAGTTCGATCATCTTGTAGAGATAGGCGGGGACGGGATCCCAGTCCTGCTGGAACAGCAAGGGATCGACCTCTTCCTTCCAGAACGAGGCCGTGTCCACGCCGATGCTGTCCAGAAAGCCGGACGTACTGTCCGAAGCCAGCGTGTCGTCGAAGTCGAAAATCAGGGCGATGACGTCGGACATGAATATGCGTGAGAAGAGGCGACAGCCGCCATTTTGCCTGATTGCGGCGGCGGCTGCCCCCTCACGCCATGCCCGATATGACGCCGGCGACTTACTGGCGGATCGGCGCGCTCATGGTTCCCGTGCCCGGCGCGGGGGCCATGCCGGGGGCCGGCGCCATGCCCGGAGCGGGAGCCATTCCAGGTGCGGGTGCCATGCCAGGGGCCGGGGCCATCCCCGGTGCGGTGCCGGCGGGCACTTGAATCACGGTTTCGCGCAGCACGCCGCCGCCTTGGACGCTACCGCGCACATTGCTGGGCGAGGTCATCTGGGTGACGCAACTCTGGCGCTGGGCTTCCGGCAGGCGGCTGCAGCGGGCCAGCATGTTCTGCTGAAGTTGTTCAGGGCTGTCGTCCCGCAGATTCTGGCGGTTACGCTCCTGGCGCGCCGCGCCGGCTTCACGCAGGCAGGTGTCCAGCGGTTGGCCGGTCGTGCCGCTCTTGCAAGCCGCGACGTCTTGCTGGTAGCGCGACTGCGACGAGTCGGCGTTGCCGGATTGCGCGTGCGCGGCGCCGGCGGCAAGCATCAGACCGGTCGTGCACAGCATGGCGGCGAGGCGCTTCGTAGGCAGGGAAACAGAAGTCATGGTCAGCTCCTTTAGAAGAGATTGAACCCGGGCGGCTCGGTCTTGCGCCGTGTCGCCCACTGACATCACTATCCCATGACCTGGCGATGGGGGACATAACCAGCGACGTGAATTCGTAAGGTTACGTTTCAACGCCAATCGGGGTCGCCCCCCCTAATTCAGCGCGCGTCTTTGTCCGCTTCGGCCTTGGTGAGGCGGTTGCGATAGGTCGCGGCGCGCATCAGCAGCATGGCCGTGACGGGCGAGGACACAATCAACAGCAACGTGATGATGACCTCGTGAAACACGGGCCGCGCCGACAGCGCCGAGAAGACGAGAATGGAAGACGCCAGCACGCAGGCGCAGCCCATCGTGTTGCCCAGCGTGGGCGCATGGATGCGCGACTGGAACGTGCGAAAGCGCAGCAGGCCGGCCGAACCGGTCACCGCCAGCAGCCCCCCCAGCACCAGCAGGATGCAGGCCGGAATGCCGGCCCACAGCGGGATATCGACGTCCATCATGGCTCGATGACCTCGCCGCGCAGGAGAAAGCGCGCCATTGCAGTGGAGCCCACGAAACCGAACAGCGCGATCAGCAGCGCAATGTCGAAGTACACGGACGTGCCGGACCGGATGCCGAACACCAGCATCGTCAGCATGCCGTTGATGTACAGCGTGTCCAGGGCCAGGACGCGGTCCTGGGCGGTGGGGCCGCGCAACAGGCGGATGGTGGCAAACACCATGCCCAGCGCAAAGCAGAGCAAGGCAAAGGATGCCGCCCAATACAGTACGGAATTCATTCGAACATCTCCATCAACGGGCGCTCATAGCGCTGCTGCACCAGCTCGATCCACTCGTCTTCGTTCTGCAGGTCGAGCACGTGCAGTTTCAGGCTGTGGTCCTCGGTCAGGTCCACCCAGACGGTGCCGGGCGTATAGGTGACGATGCAGGCCAGCATCGCCAGACCATGCGGATCGCGCATGGTGAGCGGGATCAGGATGAACCCGGGTGAGAATTCGTTGCGGCGCGGATTCAGGATCAGCCGCGCCACCGCGATGTTGGACTTGATGATGTCCAGCGTCACGCGCAGGAAAAGCGGTATCACTTTCCAGAGACGGCGCGGGCGCGCCCGCAGCGGACGCAGGCGCGAGGCGGCCCACGTGAACCACAGCGCCAGCGCGATGCCCAGCGCGATCTGCCCCGCGGACAGGCTTTCGTTGAGCACCAGCCAGAGGACAAACAGCAGCGTGGGCAGGATCAGGAAGTAAAGACGGCGCATCAGCTTCCTCCCTTGACGCCGCGCACGGTCTGCGCGGACATGACGGCGTCGATGTAGGACGCGGGCCGGTCAAGCGAACGGGCCGCGTCGTCCAGGTAGGCGGACACTGGGCCGGCGCCCGCGGCCAGGGCCACGCAAAGCAACACCAGCGCCGCGACCGGACCCGCCTCGATCACGCGAAGGCGCGGCGTGCTGCGGTCGTCGCTGGCCCAGAAAATACGGATGCCGGTGCGGCCCAGGCCGATCAGGCCAGCCAGGCCCGACACCAGCACGGCCGCCACAAGAATCCAGGCGTCCATGGGCGGCGCCGATTCGGTGGCCGCCGAGACGGCCGCCGACAACAGCGAGAACTTCGCGACAAAGCCGGACAGCGGCGGCAAGCCGGTCACCAGCAAGGCGCACGAAATGAAGGCCAAGCCCAGGAACGCCATCGCGGCGGGGATCGCCACACCGACCACGTCGTCCGATCGGTTCACAGAGGTCGGATCATCCAGATCGAAGGCGTCGAGCGTAACCGCGAGCACGTTCGCGCCGAAGCTGCGGGTGCGTTCGATCAGCTCGGCCAAGAGGAAAAACGCGCCCGTCGTCAGCACCGAACTGATCAGGTAGAACAGCGCGGGACCGGTGAGCGTGACGCCCGGCATGCCCAGCGCGGTCAGCAGCGTGCCGGCCGACACGATGACGCAGTAGCCGACCATTTTTTCCAGTTGCTGGGTGGCCAACAGCCCCAGGGCGCCGAACAGCAGCGTGGCCAGTCCGGCGGCGAACATCCAGTCCAGGCTGAAGGCGGCGGGCGCGCCCGTGGGCAACAGCAGCGAGCCGATGCGCAGCAAGGCGTAGATGCCGACCTTGGTCATGATGGAGAACATGGCCGCGATGGGTGCGCCAGCCGACCCATAGCCCTTGACCAGCCAGAAGTTGAGCGGCCAGGCCCCCGCCTTCACGAGGAACGCCACGCCCAGGATGGCGGCGCCCGCTTCGAACAGCATGCGCTCGGCGCCCGTCAGATTGCCCGCGCGCAAGGCCAGGTCGGCCATGTTGAGCGTGCCCGTCACGCCGTAAATCAGCGCAATGCTGATGAGCAGCAGGAACGAAGCCACGAGATTCACGGCGATGTACTGCAGGCCGGCGCTGACGCGCGCCACGCCGGACCCATGCAGCAGCAAGCCGTACGACGCGGCCAGCAGCACCTCGAAGAACACGAACAGGTTGAACAGGTCGCCGGTCAGGAAGGCGCCATTCAGGCCCATCAGCAGGAACTGGAAGAGCGAGTGGAAATGCACGCCCGCGCGGTCCCACCGCGCCAGCGCGTAGACCAGTGTGGCCAGCCCCAGCACCGCCGTCAGCGTCAGCATGACTGCGGCCAGGCGGTCGACCACCAGCACGATGCCGAACGGCGCCGGCCAATCGCCCACGAGGTAGGCCCCTACCCCGTTTTCCCAGACGCCGGGTACGCCCCCGCCAGCCACGAACAACAGGGAAATCGCGGCCGCCAATTGGGCAAGCGTCGACAGAAGCGCGATGCCGCCGCGCGCATAGCGGTTGGTGTCGGCGAGCAGCAGCATCGCCGCGCCCGCGACCAGCGGAATGATGATGGGCAGAACCGGAAGATGTTGAAGCCAGAAACTCAAGATTGGGACTCCCGTCCATCAACGTGGTCGGTACCCGTAAGGCCCCGTGAGGCGAGCAGCACAACCAGGAACAGCGCGGTGGTGGCAAATCCGATGACGATGGCGGTCAGCACCAGCGCCTGCGGCAGCGGATCCGCATACCAGGAAGGATCATGCGCCATGGCGGGATCCACCACAGGCGGCTTGCCCGAGGTGAGCCGGCCCATGCCGAAGATGAAAAGGTTGACCGCATAGGAGACCAGCGACAGGCCCATGATGAACTGGAACGTCCGGGGCCGCAGCAGCAGCCACACGCCCGAGCCCGCCAGCACGCCGATCGCGGCTGCGTATATCAATTCCATCAGGCTTCTCCTGTTTGAGCGGCGGCCGCCTGGAGTTCGGCGGCGGCCTTGCGTTGCGCGCGCAGCGATTGGTGAGCAAGCGCCACCAGCACCAGCACGGTGGATCCCACGACCAGCATGTAGACGCCCAGGTCGAACAGCAGCACGCTGGACACGTGGACATGGCCGATCAACGGCAGCGCGACGTCCCAGGCCAGCGCGGCGAGGAACGGCTTGTAGGCCAGCCACGCGCTCACGGCGGCGATGCCTGCGGACAGCAGCCCGATGCCGATCCAGTTCTGGGGATTCAGGCGGCTGCGGGATTCGACCCAGTACACCCCGCCCACCATGTATTGCAGGATGACGGAGGTGGCGAAGATGAGGCCGCCGACGAAGCCGCCGCCCGGCTGGTTGTGGCCGCGCAAGAGGAAGTACACGGAAATCAGCGCGGCAACCGGCAGCAGCAGGCGCACCAGCACGGCCGGCACCATCATCGAGCCCGCGGGCACCACCGACTTGATGTCGGGCGCGTCGGGGATGCCGCCGTCCTGGTCCATCTGCTGGCGCGGAATGTCCGCGCTCTCGGCGGCCGGGCGGAACCGGCGCAGCAGCGCGTAGACGGTCAGCGCCACGATGCCCAACACGGTGATTTCGCCAAACGTATCGAAACCGCGGAAGTCCACGAGGATCACGTTGACCACATTGGTGCCGCCACCGTCGGGCAGCGCCCGGTCCACGAAGTAGGACGAAATGGGATTGGTCTGGGGCCGCGCCAGCACCGAATAGGCCAGCGCCGACATGCCCGTACCGGCCGCCACCGCCAGCAGCAGGTCGCGCAAGCGGCGCCCGCGCGCCATCAGCGTGGCCTTCAGGCTTTCTTCGTCGTCCTGCACGATGCGCCGCGGCAGCCAGCGCAGACCCAGGAGCAGCAGCACCAGCGTCACGACTTCGACGGACAACTGGGTCAGGGCCAGATCGGGCGCCGAGAACCAGACAAAGGTCAGGCAAGTGATCAGCCCTGCCCCGCCGGCCAGCGCCAGCGAGGCCAGGCGGTGGTACTTGGCCTGGAACGCGGCGGCCAGCGCGCACGTGCCGCCTACGACCCACAGCAATGCGAACACCGGGTCGACGGGCGTCAGGCGCACGGCGCCGTCCAGCCAGCCGCCCGCGCGCAGCGGCAGCCACGCAACGAACAGCGTGCCGACCACGATCAGCACCATCTGCACCTGCAGGCGCGTGGACGACACCCAGCGCAAGAGCCACGCGGCGGCAACGCTGGAACCGTCCAGCAGCGCCTCGAACGTGCGGCGGCCGTCCAGGCGGTAGATGAACGGCACGCGGCCCGGATTGGCGCGCTGATGGGCACGCAGGGCCAGGTACAGCAGCACGCCCGCCGTGGTGGCGACCAGGCTCATGGCGAGCGGCAGATTGAAGCCATGCCAGACGGCCAGGCTGTAGTCGGGCATGTTCTCGCCCAGGATGCTTTGCGCCGCGGTGGCCAGGAACGGACCCACGGTCAGGCTGGGGACGATGCCGACCAGCAGGCACATGAGGACCAGCAGCGCGCTGGGCAGCAGCATCCAGCGCGGCGGTTCGTGCGGTTCGCGCGGCAGGTCGGTGGCCGGCGGGCCGAAGAACACCTGCAGGATGAAGCGCAGCGAGTACGCCACGCTGAACGCGCCGGCAATCGTGGCCAAGAGCGGCAGGCCAAGCTGCACGTAGCGGTCGGCGCTGACGAAGGTGGTCTCGGCAAAGAACATTTCCTTGGACAGGAAGCCGTTCAGCAGCGGCACGCCCGCCATCGAGGCGGCGGCCACCATCGCCAGCGTGGCGGTGATGGGCATCGCCTTGTACAGGCCGGACAGCCTGCCCAGGTCGCGGGTGCCGGTTTCGTGGTCGACCACGCCTGCCGCCATGAAGAGCGACGCCTTGAACGTGGCGTGGTTGATCATGTGGAAAATGGCCGCCACCAGCGCCAGGGTGCTGTTCAGGCCCAGCAGCAGCGTGATGAGGCCCAGGTGGCTGATCGTGGAATAGGCCAGCACCCCTTTCATGTCCTGCTGGAAAATGGCTGCGTAAGCGCCCAGCACCAGGGTGATGAGCCCAAGGCCGCCGATGATCCAGAACCATTCGTCCGTGCCCGACAGCACGGGCCAGAAGCGCGCCAGCAGGAAGACCCCCGCCTTCACCATCGTTGCCGAATGCAGGTAGGCCGACACCGGGGTGGGCGCGGCCATGGCGTTGGGCAGCCAGAAATGGAACGGGAACTGCGCGCTCTTGGTCAGCGCGCCCAGCGCAACCAGCACCAGCACGGCCGGATACCAGGGGTCGGCCCGGACCAGGTCGCCCGACGCCAGGACGCGGTCCATGTCGTAGCTGCCGACGATGTGGCCCAGGATCAGCACCCCGGCCAGCAGACAGAGCCCGCCCGCCCCGGTGACCGTCAGCGCCATGCGGGCGCCCCGGCGCGCGTCCAGGCGGTGGTGCCAGTAGGCGATCAGCATGAAGGACGCCAGGCTGGTCATTTCCCAGAACAGCACAAGCTGGATCAGGTTGCCCGAGAGCACCACGCCCAGCATGGCGGCCATGAAGGCTTGAAAGAAGGAGAAGAAACGCGGCACCGGGTCTTCGGGCGACATGTAATAGCGCGCATACAGCACCACCAGCGCGCCCATGCCCGAGACGATCAGCGCAAACAGCCAGGCGTAGCCGTCCATGCGCAGGGTGAATTGCAGTCCGAGGGCGGGCGCCCACGGAATGTCGGCCCTGATGACGCCGCCGTTGGCGACGTCGGGATACAGGGTCGCGATCAGAACCACGCAGACGAGGGCGATGAGGCCAGCCAGCCACGCCTCGGCGTTGCGGGCGTTGGAAGGCAGCAGCGCGGCGCACAGGCTGCCGGCGAACGGCAGAGCGAGGATCAGGATCAGCGACATGGCGTTCCGAAAATGTCCGGGCCCCCTCCCGCCAGCGCAAGGCAGCGAGAGACGAAACAGACCGGGGATTGAAAAACGGACGGAACCCTGGCCCGGTGCGTCGCTGCACTACACGTTGCCCCGTGGGGACATCAACCAACGCCAATTGAACGGCGCAGACAGAAACAAACGCAATAGCTTTCTTGCAAGACCGGGCAAGAATCTCATCCGAAAAATATCAGATTCTTGTAAGTTATGCAGAGATTTATGTGAGTACTCAGCTAATGACAGCATGATGACTGCGCAGCGTTTGCGCACTGAAAGCGTATCGAAAGGCGTTCAACTGGCTGTCAGACACACTTTTTCCTGTAACTTCCGCCATCTTCGCGGAAATGGAAAACGTCTGAAAATTTTTGCCTTTCATCATGACAGGGTCAATCCCAAGTTGACCGTGGGGACATACCTGTGTGGAATTGCGGCCACGAGGCGTTGGCTTGCCGGCACCCCCGGCAATGCGCGCTTCACCGAAGCCGGTCCAAGAAGCCGGCCGGCTCGGAACAACAATATGGAGAAGACTCTTGAACGTGTTGTCACATGCCAAAGCCGCCCTGGCCCTTGCCATCGCTGGCGTCTGCTTGACCTCCGCCGCTCAGGCCGCCGATCCCTACCCCAATAAACCCATCCGGCTGATCGTTCCGTTCGCAGCGGGCGGCACCACCGATATCGTGGCCCGCGTGGTGGCTGAAGGCCTGGGCCGTGAGCTCGGCCAGCCCGTGGTCGTTGAAAACCGGGGCGGCGGTGGCGGCTCCATCGGCGCCGACGCCGTGGTGCGCGCCGCGCCCGACGGCTACACGCTGGGCGTGGCCACGGTGAGCACCATGGCCACCAATCCGGCCACCAATCCCAAGAACCCGTACAACCCGCTCAAGGACTTTGCGCCGATCACCAACATGGTGAATGTGCCCAACGTCATGACGGTCAACCCCAGCGTGCCCGCCAAGACGCTGGCTGAATTCATCACCCTGCTCAAGAACAACCCCGGCAAGTACAGTTATGCCTCGTCGGGCGCGGGCGGCATCAGCCACCTGGACGGCGAACTGTTCAAGTCGCTGACCAAGACCGATATGGTCCACGTGCCCTACCGCGGATCGGGCCCGGCGCTGAACGACGTCATCGCCGGCCAGGTCAATGTGCAGTTCGACAACCTGCCCTCCTCGATGCCGCACATCCAGGCGGGCAAGCTGCGCGCGCTGGCTGTGGCGGCGCCCAAGCGCCTGCCCGCCCTGCCCGACGTGCCGACGTTCGCCGAAGGCGGCCTGCCCGACATGGACAACATGGCGTGGTACGGCCTGGTGGCGCCCGCCGGCACGCCGCAAGCGGTGATCGACCGCGTCCACGCCGCAGCGGTCAAGGCGCTGAAGGATCCGAAGATCGCCCAGCGCCTGGCCGACGGCGGCTCGCTGGTGGACGGCAACACGCCGGCCGAATACGCCGCGCAGATCAAGCGCGAACTTGAACTGCGCCAGCGCATCGCCAAGGACCGCAACATCGTCCTGACGAACTGATACCCCAGTTCGACATGAAGGGCGCCAACGCCGGTTGGCGCCCTTTTTCGCCTCCTGCGCCGCTTGACGGCAATTGCCCGGGTGGTAGCATCTGCCCCGTGCAATCCGATATATCCTCCCTTCCCTGCGTCACCTGCGCCCTCTGCGCCCTGCGCTCAACGCTGTTGAGTTCGCAGGAGGTCGCCGCGCGTTCCGCTTACGCGCGGTCCAAGCCCGGCTAATCGCCCGCCCTTCCCCTTTCTGATTTCCTTGCTCCGGCCCGTTGCCGGCTGCCTGCGCACATCCACGCGCGCCGCAGCCTGAAACCGGCCGGCGGGCGCACTGCCGCGTGGCGGGCGCCCGTCCCCATTTCGCCTGCGCACGCCTTCACGAGAGCTGGCGCGGCGGCCACGCACCGTCTTCGATTCAGCGCCATGCAACTCACCAAGAAATTCGTCAAAGCCAAGAACCCCTGCGCGGGCGGCTACAAATGGTTCCTTCGCGACCACAACGGCCAGGGGGATTACCAGGCCGTGCTCGACGCGCTCGTCGCCGACGGCCGCGTCGGCGATGCCTGCTGGCTGCTGGATCAGTTCGGCCCGACCGACGCCGTGCTGCGCCTGGACACGCTGGACGCGAACGCCATCGTGTTCGCGGGGACGCTGGAAGTGCGAATGGGCATCAACGTGGACACCGTGGTGCGCGCCGGACGCAGCATTGTCACGGGCGGCGGCATCCGGGCGGGCGAATCGATCGTCGCGGGCGAGAACATCACGGCCGGCGGCAACATCGCCAGCGGCGGCAACCTGCGGGCAGGCGGCGACGTGGCGGCCGACTGGGGCATCGAGACGACCGCCCGCCTGGACTGCGCCGGCAACGTGCGCGCCAAGTGGGACATCTGCGCGGGCCAGGATCTGGCCGTGACCGGCCACCTGCATGCCGGGCAGGACATCAGCGCGCAAGGCGCCATCAAATGCGGGCAAGGCATCAAGGCGGGCGGCAGCGTCCGCGCGGAACAGGAAATCCATGCCGCCTGCGGAATACAGGCAGGCGGATCCATCCAGTGCGCCGATCATCTAGCCTGCGGGTGGGGCATGATCGCCGGCGAGGACATCCGCGCGGAAGGCGCCATCCGGGCGGGCGAAGGCGTGCACGCGGCGGGCATCATCGCGGCCGGCCCGGGACACGGCGTCTATGCCGGCCTGAGCGTGCGGCTGGACGCGTGGGACCTGTGCGCGCGGGTCGTGGCGCAGACGCGGCCTGCTCAGCTCGTGAGCGGTCATTGGGCGGGGCCGGACGGCGCGCTTGACGCGCCCCCGACGGACGCCACACCGCCGTGGAGCGGCTGGATGGACGTCGGCGCGGCAAACGGCACGGTCCCGGGCGGCGGCCCCCGCGCCTGAAAGCCGTGCCAGCGTCTGCCGAGGGCGCTATCGCTGCTGCTGCCCCTGATCGTTTCCCGACGCCGGAAGGCGCAGGACGAGCATCAGCCCCGTCAGGATCGCGGCCATGCCCGCCAGGCTGAGCGCCGGCAGGCGATTGCCCAGGATCACGTAATCCAGCGCGGCCGTGCCCACCGGCACCAGGTAGAACAAGCTGGTCACGTTGACGAGATTGCCCGCCTGGATCATGCGGTAAAAAAGCAGTGTGGCGCCCACCGAGATCACAAGGCCCATCCAGACCAGCGGCACGATAAAGCCGACGCTCCAGTCGGCATGCAGCGGCTGGAATGGCGCAAACAGCAGGCACAGCACGAGGCTGACCGCGTACTGCAATGGCATCACCGCCATTGGCGCCTGCCGGACGCGCTTTTGCAGCAAGGCGCCGCCCGTCATGCTGGCCAGCGCGGCGCAGGCGTAGGCGATGCCAGCCACGGACAAGCGGGTCAGCGCGATGCTTTGATATACCACCAGCACCAGGCCGGCCAGCGCCAGGCAAAGCCCTGCCAGACGCGCCGGGGCATAGCGGCGCTCGGTCAGCGCCAGCGTCAGGATGGGTTGCGCGCCAAGCAACGTGGCCAGCACGCCCGGCGTCACGCCATGATCCAGCGCGAGCAGATAGCAGATGGAGTAACTTCCGATCAGCAGCGCGCCCGTCGCGGCCACCTGAATGCGCGTGCCGGGCTGGGGCAGCCATCGCCGGCCGGGTGCGCAGATCAGGAGCAGCGCCGCCAACGCAAGCAGGAAGCGGCATAACAGAAATCCAAAGGCGGAGGCGTGCGACAGCCCCCATTTTGCGAAGATCGCGCCGCCGCTCCACAGCAGCACGAACAAGGTGGTGGACTCGCGGGCAGTCCACGCGCTTCGGTTGATGGACATGAGAAATCACCTGTCTGAATGGCAACAGACTCCAGCCCGGCGCGCGATGACGCGCGCTCTCGGGCGCGCGCTGCTCAGACGGCAGACGTCATGCGGCTTGCGGCGCGGCGCGAGGGGTCAGGCGGGAGAAGGGAAAGCGGCAGGTCAGTCGACGACGGCCGACACGGGACGGCGCAAAGCCAACCCTGGCGGGCACACGCCCGACACCACACCGCTGGGCGGCGAGGCGGGCGGCGGCGGCGCCGCGTTCTTGACAGGAGAGACTGCCGGCGGAGAACCGGCAGAGAAGAAAGCCGGCACGCGCGCGCAGGCAAGACCGGCGCGGACGGCGCGGGCAAGCATGGCGAGAGGCGTGTGATCAGGCATCGGAGCAGCCTACCGGCCGCGGGCCGAAGCGTCAAGCATCGGCGTGGGCGCTATCCGATCCGACGCTGCTCCACGCCCATGTCCCGCCATGCCTCGCCGTGGCAGGTGAACATGAGGATCTGGTGCCGCGTGGCGGCGTCAAAGAGCGCCCGTTTCATGAAGTCGCGACGCGCGTCGTCGGTGTGCACCAGCGCATCGTCCAGCAGCAGCAGCGTGGGCCGGCCGGCCTCGCGCAGCAGATCCGCGTAGGCAAAGCGCGCCAGGATGCCAAGTTGCTCGCGCGTGCCAAAGCTGAGCGCCTCCAGCAGATCCTCGCCGTCGCCGCGGCGCAGCGCCGTGGGCAGCAGCGCATCGTCCAGTCGCAGCGCGGCGTCGGGAAAGAGCAGCGCCAGATAGTGGTTGAGGCGCCGGGCGAGCGGCGCCTGCAGGCGCTGCGTGGCCGCGGCGCGTTTGTCGGCCAGCAGCTTTTGCAGCAGGTCCAGCGCGGCGGCACGCCGCGCGAACTCGTCGCGGCGCCGTTGCAGGCGCTCGCAGGCCGCCTGCATTTCGGACAGGCGTTCGCCCAGCCCCTGCGCCCCGGCCTGATCCAGCTTGCCCTGCAGCTGCAGGATGTCGCCGTGGCGCTTGTGCTGCGCATCGCGTTCGATGGCGGCGGATTTCTCGAACCGCTGCACGTCCTGCTCGGCCAGTTCGGGCCGGTGTTCGGCCAGCGCGGCCCGGGCCTCGCGCACACGGGCGTCGAGCTGGTCGTGGGCGCTGCGCACTTCAGCGAGCCGGCCGGCGCGCGCCTGCCGTTGGGCCACGCGTTCAGCGGACTGCAATTCGGCGCCCCGCGCAGCCGCCTGCCCTTCCAGCAACTGGGCGCGGGCCGTGTCGGCGTCCAGCGCGCGCTGCGCATCGGCAACCGCCTTTTCCGCCTGGGCCGCCACCGCTTCGGCTTCGCGCAGGGCCTGGAGGGCGTCCGGCAGACCGTCGTCGTCTGCGTCCGCGACATCACCGGGCACACCATCGTTCAGGTCCTGCGCGGGGGGCAGTTTGGACAGCCGTTCCTGCAACTGGGCGAGACGCGCCAGCGCTTCGTCGCGCTGCGTGCGCAGCGCATCCACGCCGCGCGGCGCATGAATGCCCAGGGTTTTGCGCATGCCGTCCAGCTCGCGCTGCAACGCGGTGTAGCGGGCGTGGCGTTGCTCGGCGTCAGTCAGGGTGTCGACGCCCGCCCGCTTGAGCAACGCGGCACATGCCGACTCCGCGCGCGCCAGGTCGCGCTGCAGGGCCGGCAGATCCTGCCCGCCGGGTTCGATCTGCAGGCGGCCGACGCCGGGCAGGTCGAGTTCGGCCGCGGCCGTCAGCAGGACCTCGCCCGAGCCGCTGACCGCCTTGCCATCGAGCAAGGCTTGCGCGCCGGCATCGAGCCGGTAGCGCAGGCGCGTGGCCACGGCCTGTTGCTGCAATTGCAGATTGCCCAGTTCGCGGCTGGCCTTGCGCAGGGCTTCGATTTCGGCGTCGGAGATCTCCAGGCGCACGGCCTCGGTCTTGAGCGCGGATCCTTGTTCGATGAGGTGGGTGACCGCGATCAGGGCGGTGTCCAGGCGTTCGATCTCGGGCGTGAGTTGCGCCAGCTGGCGGTCCAGATCCCGGCGGTCGGCTTGCGCCTGAAGCTGCGCCACGCGACGGCGCGCGGCCTCCAGGGCGGCCGCATGCGATTGCCGCTGCTGCTGGGCGCGCACGAGCGGCTCCTGCAGTGCCTGCACATGCGCGTGCGCGGCGCGCGCATCGCGCAGCAGCGACTGGTAGTCGGCGTCGTCCTGCTGATCGCGCCGGACCTGATCCTGCAGCAACGCAAGTGTCTGCGCTGCCTGCGCCTGCTCGCGTTGCAAGCCGTCGAAGGCTTCGCGTTCCTTGGCCAGCGCGGCCAGCCGTGCGCGGGCCTGCACGGCCTTGGTCTCGAAATCCTTCCAGGGCTGCTCGGCCTGCGCGCGTTCGTGATCCCGCCGCAACTCGGCCAGGCGGTCGACGTCGGCGTTCAGTTGCGCCATGGCCTGCGCGCACGCGTCGCGCTCGGACGTGGCGCGCGCAAGCGCGTCTTCGGCTTCCTTGTAGCTGCCCTTGGGCCGGCCGTTGCGCGCGTCCAGCAACGCGGCGCGCTCAGCCGAGACGCGGTCGAACAGGCGATCGCCGTCGCTGGAGGCCAGCTCGCCGGAGAGCTGCGTCAAGGCATCGCGCAGATGCGAGCCGGCGTAGCCCGCCGCTTCGTGCAGGTTCTGGCCGTCGCCCTGGCGTATCCAGAGCAGGCCCGGCACGCCGGCCAGGTCGGGTTTGCTCTGGCCGCGTCCGGGGAGTTCAAAGCCCAGCAAGACCGCCAGCGCGTTTTCGGCCTCTTCGCCGTCCAGCCGCTGCGCGCCGTCGTCGACGACGAGTTCGCAGCGGGCCTTGGACAGGAACTGTTTTTTCAGGACATACGAGTGATCCGCGTGCGTGAAGGCCAGCTCCACGCTGGGGCGCGCGCCCGACTCGCCGTGCGGCGCCAGGTCGGCAACCTTGCTGGTGCTGTAGCGTTCAAGGAACGCGGCACGGATGGCGGCGGCGATCGTGCTCTTGCCGGCCTCGTTGGGACCGACAAAGAGGTTCAGGCCGTCCTGCAGATTGTCCAGCGACAACGGCTGACGGAACTTGCGGAATTCTTCGAGAGCGATGCGGGAGATCTTCATTTGGCGGCTCCCGGCGCAGCGGTTTCACGCTGGAAGCGCAGCAGCAGGCGCAAGGCCTCGCTGGCCACGGCGGACGGGTCCTCTTCGGCATTCGTTGCCTGGGCTGCCTGCAGCGCCTGCAGTTGCGCGGCGACCTCGCCCACATAGCCGCTGGCGCGCAATTGCGCCAGGTCGGCCTCGTCGGGTTCGAGCCGCACGCCCGACAGATCCGGCAGCAAGGCCCGCACCTGCGCGGCGGCTTCTCCCACCGCCTGTTGCAGCGCGTCCCAGGTTTCAAGGTTGACGTGGCCCTGCACATCCAGGCGCAACACATCATCGGCGCGCAGCGCTGCCATGCGCTCGGCCAGCGCCTGCGCGTCCGACGAGAGGCTGAGCGTCTCGGTCCAGGCCGACCAGCGGTACCGGCCCGTGGCGATGCGTTCAACCACGGGCGCCATGCCCGGCGCGCCGATCTGCACGTCAAGCACGTAGCCGGGCTCGTTGCCCCGGAAGCGGTCCTGTTCGGGCGTGCCGGCATACCAGGTGCGGGCGTCGATGGACAGGCAGCCGTGCCAATCCCCCAGCGCCAGGTAATCCAGACTGGCGCGGTCCGCGCGATCGGGCGCGATGGGATTGGTGGCGTCGATCGTGTCGGGCAGGCGGCCGGCAACGCTGCCGTGCGCCAGGCCCACGCGGATGCGCCCGGCTGGCGTTTCCAGCGTGTCGAAGGCCTGCGTGACGTCGTCGTAGGTATGGCGCTGCGTGAGCGGGGCCGCAAGCACGGCGAGGCTGGCTTGCGGCAGATCGACGACGCCGGTGACAAGCGGGACATGCACGTGGGCGGGAATGCAGCCCAGCTGCATGGCGCGGCTCCAGACGCTGTCGGCCAGCGCGGCATCGTGGTTGCCGGCGATCATGACCCAGGGCCCGGTGTAGGCAGACATGGCGGCAAAAAGCCGGCGGATGGTGCGATCCGACACCGCTTGGGTGTCGAAGACGTCTCCGGCGACCAGCACGGCGTCCACGCGGCGCTCGGCGGCCAGGGTGGCGATGCGGGCCACGACCTCGAAGCGGGCCTCGGCCAGCATGGCGGCATCGTCGGTTTCAAACTGGCCGTACTGACGGCCGATCTGCCAGTCGGCAGTGTGCAGGAAATGGGTCATGCGGCGATTTTGGCATAAAGCGACGGGCCTTCCGGGCCCTCGCCGTGCTCAATTCAGCACACACAAAAAGACGCGGGCCGCATCGAAGCGGCCCGTCGGGGGGTGCGCCGGCAACGGCGCGGTGGGCGGATCAGGCGCCCTTGCCGTTCAGCACCAGTTCCTGACGGGAAGCGGCGCGCCGGTCATAGCGCGACAGGCCAAGCCCGTCGGTGCTGATCGCGGGACGCTGGCCCATGACGAGGTCGGCGACCAGCTTGCCGGAACCGCAAGCCATGGTCCAACCCAGGGTGCCGTGGCCCGTGTTCAGATAGAGGTTGCCGTAGCGCGTGGCGCCGACAACCGGCGTGCTGTCCGGCGTCATGGGACGCAGGCCCGTCCAGAATTCGGCCTGGGCGACGTGACCGCTACCCGGGAACAGGTCGTTGACGACCAGTTCCAGCGTCTTGCGGCGGGCGTCCTTCAGGCGCAGGTCGAAGCCCGACAGTTCCGCCATGCCGCCCACGCGGATCCGCTGGTCAAAGCGCGTGACGGCGACCTTGTAGGTTTCGTCCAGAACGGTGGACACCGGCGCGGCGGCCTCGTCCTTCATGGGGATGGTCAGCGAATAGCCCTTGACCGGATACACCGGCAGGTCCAGTCCCAGGGGTTCCAGGAAACCGCGGGTGTAGCTGCCGAAGGCCGCCACGTAGCGGTCGGCCGTCAGGACCTCGTTGCCCACGCGCACGCCGGTGATCTGGCCGCCGGCCGTGTTCAACCCCGTGACGCTTTGGCCAAAGCGGAAATCCACGCCCAGTTCGGCCGCCAGGTCGGCCAGCCGGCGGGTGAAGAGCTGACAGTCGCCGGTTTCGTCGTTGGGCAGGCGCAGACCGCCGGAAAGCTTGTGGGCGGAATTGGCCAGCGCGGGTTCGGCGGTCACGAGGCGGTGACGGTCCAGGAGTTCGTAGGGGACACCCACCTCTTCGAGCACGGCGATGTCGCGGCGCGCGGCCTCCATCTGGGCATCGGTGCGAAACAGCTGCAGCGTGCCCCGGGCGCGTTCTTCATAGTGGATGCCGGTGGAAGCGCGCAGTTCGCGCAGGCAGTCGCGGCTGTACTCGGACAGGCGCAGCATGCGTTCCTTGTTGACGGCATAGCGGTCGGCCGAGCAGTTGGCCAGCATGGCGGCCATCCATTTCAGCTGGTACAGGCTGCCGTCCAGGCGGATCGCCAAGGGCGCGTGCTTTTGAAACAGCCATTTGATCGCCTTGAGCGGAATGCCGGGTGCCGCCCACGGGGTGGAATAGCCGGGCGAGACCTGCCCGGCATTGGCGTAGCTGGTTTCCTGCGCAGCCGCGGGCTGGCGGTCCAGCACGGTCACTTTGGCGCCCTGCCGGGCCAGGTAATAGGCAGTGGTGGTGCCGATGACGCCGCTGCCAAGGACGATCACATGCATGATTCTTTCCGATAGTTGGTTTTGTCTGGGAATTTCGGTAGTCTATGACCCCTCCGGCAGTGAAAAACACTGAAGATTTTGCTTTACCAGTGCTTTTTCTCGGGCCACCCCGTTTTTTTGATCCGCAAAAGTGAAATGCGCGACCTCGACCGAATCGACCTCAAAATCCTCGATATCCTGCAGCGCGAAGGCCGCATTTCGGTCACCGAATTGGCAGAGCGCGTCAGCCTGTCGGCCACTCCCTGCTCCGACCGCGTCAAGCGCATGGAGCGCGAGGGTGTCATCACGGGTTACCATGCGCGCGTCAATCCGGCGGCGCTGGGCAAGAACCTGCTCGTCTTCCTGGAAATCAAGCTGTCGGCCAAATCGGGCGACGTCTTCGACAAGGTCAAGAAAGAGTTGCTGTACGTCCCGGAAGTCATGGAGTGCCACCTGGTGTCGGGCGACTTCGACTATCTGGTCAAGGCCCGCCTGACCGAAATGAACGAGTACCGCCGTCTTTTGGGCGAAATCCTCAAGCGCCTGCCCGCCTCCGCCGAATCGCACAGCTACATCGTGATGGAGGAAATCAAGGAGACGCTCTTTCTGCCGGTGGACCGTTAGGGCCTGTTCACACTAAAAGATGGGATGCGCCCTGCCCCGGCCACCTGCGGCCGGCGGGTTGTTACCGAAAAAACCGTTGGCGGCTGCTATGCTGCGGCCCTCCCGGCGAACCAATGCGTTCGTCCGACCCTATTTTTGCTCTTGCCTATGACCCGTCTTTATAAATACTTCTTTCGCGGCCTGATCACCGTCCTGCCGCTGGCGCTGACGATCTACCTGCTGTATCTCTTTCTGGCCTGGACGGAAGGCGTGGCGCTGACCTTCCTGCGTCCCTTCATCGGCGGCTTCTACGTGCCGGGCATGGGTCTGGCGCTGGGGATCCTGGGCATCCTGGCCATCGGCTATCTCGTGTCCAAGCAGCGCGTGCAGCGCGTTTTGACGCTGGTCGAGATGCCGTTTACCAACCTGCCGGTGGTCAAGAGCATCTATTCGTCGCTCAAGAGCTTTGCCGACTACTTTTCGCCCAGTTCCAAGAACACCGCCCAGCAGGTCGTTGTCCTGCGCATCCCGGGCCAGCAACTGGAATTGGTGGGCCTGGTAACCCGCCGCGGCACGGACGGCCTGCCCGAAGGGTTCACCCAGGGCGACCGCGTCGCGGTCTACCTGCCGATGGGCTACATGATCGGCGGCTACACCGTCTTCGTGCCGCAGGAATGGGTGCAGCCCATCCAGATGTCGGTCGAGGAAGCCATGCGCTCGTCGCTGATCGCCTGGATGGCGCGCGCCGAAACCGGCAACAACCGCCCCGTGCCTCCCGCCGGCCCGCAGGCGCCCGTTGAAGCGCCCGCGGAAGCCCCCGCCGCTGCCCCGGCTGCCGCTTCGCCAGCCAACCCCGCCGCCCCGGCCAATCCCGGCACCCCCGGCAACGGCCCGGCCTGACCCCGCCGTTTCGAAAGCCCCACCATGTCCATCATCGAATTCACGCTCGCCGAAGGCAGCCCCTATATCGAGATCAACCAGCTGCTGAAGGCGACCGGCCTGTGCGACAGCGGCGGCGCCGGCAAGATGCTGGTGGCGGACGGCCAGGTCAGCGTCGGCGGCGTGGTCGAAACACGCAAGACGGCCAAGATCCGCGATGGCCAGATCGTGACCTGCGGCGGTGTGCGCATCGTGGTCCGTGCCTTTGCCGGCCAGCATGACGACGCGGGCGAAAGCGCCTGATTTCCTGTTGATCCCCATTCGCCGCGAGCCCTCATGAAACTCAAGATGTCCCAGAACTCCATTTTTGCCGTGCTGCTGCGCTCGCCGTGGTGGATGAGCGCCGGCGTGGCCGTGCTGCTCATCGCCGGCGGCTTTGCCGCGCTGCCGCTGGAGTATGCCGCGATGGGCGTCTTTGCCGCGGTGCCGTTCGCCGTGATTTCCCTGATGGCGGCCTACAAGCAACTGCGCGCCCCGTCCGGCGCGCGCGTGCAGGCGGTCACCGAAGCGGTGGCCGCGATGTCGTGGGCCGACTTTTCACGGACCGTTGAAGCCGGGTTCCGGCGCGACGGCTGCGAGGTCGAGCGCCTGCAGACGCCCGGCGCCGATTTCGCGCTGGGCAAGGACGGCCACGTGGCGATCGTCAGCGCCAAACGCTGGAAGGCCGCCCGGAACGGCGTGGAGCCGCTGCGCGAACTGCAGGCCGTGCGCGAAAAGCGCGGCGCCCGCGAAGCCATCTACATCGCGCTGGGCGACGTATCCGACAACGCGCTGCAATACGCGAAGGCGCAGGGCGTCTCCCTGATGACGGCGCCGGAACTGTCCAAGCTGCTGCGCGACCTGAAAGTCTGAAAGTCTGAAAGCCGCCGGGCGCGGCCTACACCACCATGACCGACGTGGCCGCCACGACGCGCCACGCGCCCGACGCAGAATCGGGCGTCCAGGTCCGCATGAAACGGAACGTGCCGTTGGCCGGCACGCCGTTGTAGCTGCCCGAGATGCGGGCCAGCACCGACACCACCGCGCAATCGGTCCGCGGCAGGATGCACTGCTCGGACAGATCCAACGCATGAATCTTGAGCAGTCCGCCGCGGTGGGCGTCCAGGTCGTCTTCGCGCGTGACCGTCCAGCCCATGTGATTGACGAACAGCAGATCCGGGTCCAGCAGCGCCTCGAGCGCGGCGATGTCCGAGGACAGCATGGCTTGGCGCAGCCGTTCCTCGGCGGCCTGAATTGCGGCGGTGATCGAAGCGTGCATGGCGTGGGTTCCGGGCTGATCTTGGGATGACAACACGCCCGCATTCTATTCGGTCATCAGGCGTCTTGCCTTGTTGCCATTGCCGTACGCGCGCCCCGCGCGCATGCGCTTTAATTCACCTGCCGCCTGTTTGCGGCGCAACCCCGTCTGTGATTTCCGAGATGACTTATCGCCTCCTTGCCGACCTTGTGCTGGTCATCCATGGACTGTTCGTCGCGTTCGTGGTCTTTGGCGGCCTCTTGGCGTTGTGGAGACCGCGCATGGCGTTCTGGCATCTGCCGGCGCTGGCCTGGGGCGCGCTGGTGATCGGCATGGGCTGGATCTGCCCGCTGACGCCGCTGGAGGTGTCGCTGCGCGAGCGGGCCGGCCAGGAAGGCTACGCGGGCGGCTTCATCGAACACTACATCCTGGGCATCATCTACCCCGAAGGCATCACCCGCCCCACGCAGATGCTGCTGGCGGCGCTGCTCATCGTGGGCAACCTTGTCATCTACACCGTGTGGGCGCGGCGCCGGGCCGGCGCGCGCCACGGGGCCGCGGCGGCCCACAAGTAGCGCACGCCGCCGCGCTTCCCGTTGGGCTACAGACTACGCGCGATCACCAGGCGCTGGATGTCGCTGGTGCCTTCGTAGATCTGGCAGACGCGCACGTCGCGATAGATGCGCTCGACGGGAAAATCCTTCAGGTAGCCATAGCCGCCCAGCGTCTGGATCGCCGCCGAGCAGACCTTCTCGGCCATCTCGGACGCAAACAGCTTGGCCATGGAGGCCTCGGTCAGCGCCGGCCGGCCCGCTTCGCGCAAGGCCGCGGCGTGCAGCACCATCTGGCGCGCGGCGTGTATCTGGGTCGCCATGTCCGCCAGCCGGAACGACACGGCCTGGTGTTCGATGATCGGTTTGCCGAAGGCCTGGCGGTCGCGGGCGTAGTCGCGCGCGCATTCGAAGGCGGCGCGCGCCATGCCGACCGATTGCGCCGCGATGCCGATGCGGCCGCCCTCCAGGTTGGACAGGGCGATCTTGTAGCCCTCGCCTTCCTCGCCCAGCCGCCAGGCGGCCGGAATGCGCATGTCCTCAAAGGCAATCTGGCAGGTGTCGGAGGCGTGCTGCCCGAGCTTGTCTTCCACCCGCAGCACTTTGTAGCCGGGCGTGCTGGTGGGCACGATGAACGCGGAGATGCCGCGCTTGCCCGCGTCCGGGTCGGTGACCGCGAACACGATGACGGTCTGCCCGTTGCGGCCCGACGTGATGAACTGCTTGGCGCCATTCAGGATGTAGTCGCCGCCGTCGCGCCGCGCGCGGGTATGCAGGCTGCTGGCGTCGGACCCGGCCTGCGGCTCGGTCAGCGCGAACGCGCCGATGTGTTCGCCGCGCGCCAGCGGACGCAGGAACTGCGCCTTCTGTTCGTCATTGCCGAACTTCAGAATGGGCATGCAGCCGACCGAGTTGTGCACGCTCATGATGGTGGAGCAGGCACCGCTGCCCGCGGCGATTTCCTCCAGCGCCACCGCGTACGCGAGGTAGCCGCTGTCGTTGCCATCCCACGCTTCCGGCACCAGCATGCCGAAAAAGCCCAGTTGCGCCATCTCGGCGATGGCATCGGCGGGATAGTGATGCTCGCGGTCCCACCGCTCGGCGTTGGGCGCCAGGCGCTCCTGGGCAAACCGGCGCGCCATCTCCTGGACGCTTTGCTGTTCGTCGGTCAAAAGCATGCTTGTCTCTCCTGCTGCGCCAACCGGCAGGCAAGCCGCGGCGCGCGATTCTTGTGGGGTGCACGCGCGGCGCATGACGGAACGCGCCGCGTGATGGCGAGAATACACCGGCGCAGGCTAGGCCCGGGGCGCATCCTGTTCCGCGCGCTGCTGCGCCGGTCCCATCGCGCGGCTCAGGTTGTAAGCCGTGTTCACCAGTCCGATGTGCGAGAAGCCCTGCGGAAAATTGCCCACCAGCCGGCGCCGCACCACGTCGTATTCCTCGGACAGCAGCCCCAAGTCGTTGCGCAGCGACAGCAGGCGGTCGAACAGCCGCTGCGCATCGCCCAGCCGCCCTTGCATCACGTAAGCATCCGCCAGCCAGAAGCTGCAGGCCAGGAACACGCCCTCCTCGCCTTCCAGGCCATCGTCGGTATCCTGGACGGCGTATCGGCGCACCAGCCCGCCGTGCATGAGCTCGCGCTCGATCGCGTGCACGGTGCCGGTCACGCGCGGGTCGTTGGGCGGCAGAAAGCCCACCTGCGGGATCAGCAGCAGGCTGGCGTCCAGCGCTCGCGAGCCGTAGCTCTGCACGAAGCAGCCGCGCGTGCGGTCAAAACCGTTTTCGCAGATGTCCTTGTGGATGCGTTCGCGAATCCGGCGCCAGACTTCCACCGGCCCCTTCAATCCCCAGCGCTCGCAGGCCTTGACCGCCCGGTCGAACGCCACCCAGCACATCACCCGCGAATGCGTGAAGGCGCGGCGTTCGCCCCGCACCTCCCAGATGCCGTGGTCCAGTTCGCGCCAGCGCTGCTCCAGCGGCTTGAGCAACACGTTCTGCAGGCGCCAGGCCTCGGCCAGCGGCGCCAGGTCGGCGACGCGGGCCGCATACAAGGTGTCGATGAGCTCGCCGTAGATGTCGAGTTGGCTCTGCCCGGCCGCACCGTTGCCCCGGCGCACGGGCCGGCTGCCCTCGTAGCCGGGCAGCCAGGGGATTTCCAGCTCCGGCAGCCAGCGATCGCCGGCGATGCCGTACATGATCTGCAACTGGTCGGGGTGCCCGGCCACTGCGCGCAGCAGCCATTGCCGCCATGCCTCGGCTTCCTCGCGATACCCGGCGTTGAGCAAGGCGTACAGCGTCAGCGCCGAGTCGCGCAGCCAGCAATGCCGGTAATCCCAATTGCGGCCGCCGCCCAGCTGTTCGGGCAGCGAGGTCGTCGGCGCGGCGATGATCCCGCCGGTGGGCTGGAATGTCAGCAGCTTCAGCGTGATCAGCGAGCGCACCACCGCGTCACGGGTGCCGTCGCCCGGTCCGTCCCAATGGCAGCGCTTGGACCACTCCTGCCACCAAGAGACGGTGCGGTCCATGCTTTCGACCCGGTCGGGCACGAACCGGGGCGTGCGGTGCGAGCGGTGATACGACAGGGTGAACGGCACGACGCGCCCGGGATGCACCGCAAAGCGCGCCGTCGTCTTCATGTCATGGCCTTCCAGCTCGATGGGCGTGTGCAGCTCGACGGCGTCCGGCCCGGCGATGGCGTTGAGTCCGTAGTCGCGCCGCCGCACCCACGGCACGCTCTGGCCGTAGTTAAAGCGCAGGATCAGCTCCATGTCCATCTGCACATGGCCGGACTCGCCGCGCACGATGCGCACGACATCCACCCGCTCGTCGTCGTCGCTGAGCGGCATGAAGTCTTGCACCAGCACCGATCCCGTGCGGGTTTCGAAACGGGTTTCCAGCACTGCGGTGTCGGGCACGTAGCGGCGCGACGTGGCGCGGACCTTGCCGTGCGGCGCAATGAGCCAGCGTCCATGGCTCTGGTCGCCCAGCAACGCGGCAAAGCACGCGGGCGAATCGAAGTGCGGCAGGCACAACCAGTCGATCGAACCGTCCCGCGCGACCAGCGCCGCGGACAGCATGTTGCCGATCAGGCCGTAATCCTCGAGCGGTTTGGACATGCCGGTCCTCAACCCGCGCCGCGGAATTCGGGATACAGCGTCATGCCGCCATCCACGAAGAGCGTGGTGCCGGTGACGTAATCCGACGCATCGCCCGCCAGCCAGACGGCGGCCTGCGCAATGTCCTCGGGCTCGCCGATCCGGCCATAAGGGATGAGTTCCAGCAGCTTGGCCAGCGCCTGCGGCGTGTCCCACGCCGGCTGGTTGATCGCGGTGCGAATGGCGCCGGGCGCAATGGAGTTGACCCGGATCCGGTCCGGCGCCAGTTCCTGGGCCAGCGATTTCATCAGCAGCGAAATGCCGCCCTTGGAGGCCGCGTAGTTCACCTGAAACGCCCACGGGATCACTTCGTGGACCGAACTGATGAACAGGATATTGCCCACGGACAGCTTCTGGCGGGCAGGATCCGGGGGCTGCGACTTGAAAGCCCGGGCCGCCGCGCGGGCGCAGAGGAAGTGCCCGGTCAGATTGACGTCGATCACCCGCTGCCAGTCCGCGAGCGTCATGTCGGCGATGGGAGACGGGTGCTCAACGCCCGCGTTGTTGACCAGGATGTCCACCCGGCCGAAATGCTGCATTGCCTGCTCGAACAGATGGTCGACGTCGGCTTCGCGGCTGATGTCCGCGGCCGCCGCCACCGCCGTGCCGCCGCTGCGCTGAATCGATTCCACCACCGCCGCGCCGCGGGCCTGCGAATCGCCGCCAGCCCGGTGGTTCACCACCACCCGCGCACCCGCTTGCGCGAGGCCGATTGCCACGGCGCGTCCAATACCGGACGACGCGCCCGTCACCACGGCCACGCGGCCGTTCAGGTCAGTCGTGTGCTGCATGCCAGTCTCCTTGGCGGTCGGCATGGGCCGGCCGCCGGTGTAGAGGAATCCAGGGTAGTCCCGCGCAAGGGGCCGGCGCAACCCGGCCGTTTCCGGGCGACGGACAGCAAGCGGCATTCCTCAAGGCAACGCCCTAATGCAACACCATAAGTTGCGTAATAAGCCGCCGACTTCTATCATGCAACTTTCAAAGTATCGAAATCTCAATTTTCAGCCCCCTGAGTTCAGCCCGTTCCGGAGGATCTTTCATGCACTACGACGTCATCATCATCGGCGGCAGCTTTGCCGGCCTGTCCGCCGCCATGCAATTGGCGCGAGCCCGCCGGCAGGTGCTGCTTGTCGATGCCGCCCGGCCCCGCAACCGCTACGCCGCGCATGCGCACGGCTTTCTGGGCCAAGACGGCGTGCCGCCGCACGAGATCGTGGCCAACGCCCGCGCGCAGCTTGCGCGCTATCCGACCGTGTCGTTCCTGGACGGCGAGGCGATCCAGGCGCTGGCGCAGGACGGCGGCTTTGCCGTCGTCATGGCGGGCGGCGAGCAGGTGCGCGGCGCGCGCCTGATCCTGGCGACCGGCATGCGCGACGAACTGCCGCCACTGCCCGGATTGCAGGCGCGCTGGGGCCAGACCGTGCTGCACTGCCCGTATTGCCACGGCTTCGAGGTGGCGGGCGAACCGCTGGGCGTGCTGGCCGCGCATCCGATGTCGGTCCACCAGGCGATGCTGCTGCCCGATTGGGGGCCGACCACCTACTTCACGCAGGGCCAGTTCGAACCGTCGCCCGAGGATGCCCGCCATCTTGGCGCGCGCGGCGTCCACGTGGAACGCACGCCCGTCGTGGCGCTGCTGGGCGACGCGCCAGCCCTGACCGGCGTGGTGCTGGCCGACGGCCGCGAGCTGCCGCTACGCGCGCTGTTTGTCGCCAGCCGCGTGCACATGGCCAGCCCGCTGGCCGGACAGCTGGGCTGCGAATTCGACGAGGGGCCGTTGGGACCCGTCATTCGCGTGGACGACATGAAGCAGACCACCGTGCCCGGCGTGTTCGCCGCGGGCGACGCGTCGACGCCGATGTCCAACGCCACGCTGGCCAGCGCCTCGGGCGTCATGGCGGGCGTGTGCGCGCACCGCTCGCTGGTCATGCCATGACGTCATGCAGACGGGGCCCTGGCCCGTGCATAATGGCGGGATTGCCGGCCCGCTCTCCGCCTGGAGCACGGGCCGCATGTTCATCCGACCATGCATCCAGGAGCAGCCGTGCTGGATCCCATCCTCGCCGAACTTTCCACTACCCTGCCCGCCGCCAAGTCGGTCGAGCAGTTGACCCGCCCGCTGCTGGACATGCTGGGCGCCGTAACCGGGCTTGAATCGACATACCTTACCTCGGTCGACCTGAAGGCCGAGCTGCAACGCGTACGCTACGCGCGCAACGTGGGACACCTGCAGATCCCGGAAGGCCTGTCGGTGCCCTGGGACGACACGCTGTGCAAGCGCGCGCTGGACGAAGGCCGCATGAGCACCAGCAACGTCGCGCAGTGCTGGCCCGACTCGGACGCGGCCCGGCAACTGGGCATACAGACCTACGTCAGCACACCGGTGCGCGCCGACGATGGCGCCTTGTACGGAACGCTGTGCGCCGCCAGCGCCCGCCGCCACGAAATCAGTCCCGAGGCCGAAGCGGTGCTGAAACTGTTTTCCAGCGTGATCGCCAGTTTCATAGAGCGCGAAATGCTGGTTGAGCAACTGCATGCCGCCAACGTGCAGCTCATGTCGTATGCACTGACCGACACGCTGACGGGCCTGCCCAACCGGCGCGCGCTTTACGAAGCGCTGGACCGGCTGCTGGCGCGGGCCGTGCGCGAACACGGCAGCGTGCTGGTCGGCGTCATCGACCTGGACGGGTTCAAAAGCATCAACGACACGTACGGCCACCAGGCGGGCGACACCTTTCTGCAGGAAGTTTCGCGGCGCATGGCCGCGACGCTGCGCGGATCGGACATGCTGGGACGCGTGGGCGGTGACGAATTCGTTCTGATCGGGCCCGGCCCCGCGCTCATTCGCAAGCGGCCGGATGCTGGCGGCGTGGCGCAACAGGCCGAAGCCGAAGAAGCGGCGCGCGCCATGGAAGAGCGCATCCTGGCCGCCACGATGGGTCGCTATCCGCTGGGCGAAACCACGGTGGCCTATGAGGGCGCCAGCGCCGGGGTGGTGGCGCTGGACCCGGCCGGACTGGACGCCGAAGCGGCCGTCCGGCTGGCCGATGCGCGGATGTATGAAATCAAGCAGGCGCGCCGCGCGGCGCGCACCATTCACTGATTGGCCGCGCGGCGCATCGGCCTTCGATGCGCCGGCGCGCAAACCCGCGTTGACGCGCGGGCGCGCGCCTATTGCAGTTGCGCCTTGAAGAACGCCGCCACGCGGGCGTTCAGGTCCTGATGGAATGCGGTGCGGTCAAAGCCTGCCTCATCGCGGCAGATGCCGGGAGATGCCTCGGCCTGTTCGGCGCCGCACGGCGCCAGAAACGCGAAATGTCCGGCGCCGTCGGCCATCTGGTAGTCGGGCGCGGCGCCCAGGCCCTCGCGCACCGCCTGCACGCTGGCGGGGCTGACGCCATCGCCGCCCTGCGCTGAAGCCCAAAGCTGGATCGGCAGCGACACGCGCTTGAGCGCCTCTTGCGGAAAGACATTGAGCGGATCGGCAATGACCGCCGCCTTGATGCGCGCGTCCTGCGGATACGGTTGCTGCGGCACCCGGCCCGCCGCGATCTCGCGGCACATGGGCAACGATGCCTGGCTCGCGCAGATTGCCAACCCCGCCGCCAGGTCCGGCGCCGCACCCGCCAGGACCAGGCCCGTATAACCGCCGCGTGAAAAACCAAAGAAGCCTATTTTTTTGGGATCCAGCCTTGCCTTGTCGGGCCACGTGCCGGTCATGTAGTCGATCAGACGACGCACTTCGCGCGGCCGGGTGGAAAAAATGGACAGATAGCCCTGGCGCGACTTGTCCTGCGCGTTGTCGCCCACGTGATTGATCGCCGCCACCACGAAGCCCGCATCGGCCAGCGCGGCGGCGGTGTCATGGTGGCTGAGATACGAGCCCGCCGAGCCGTGCGACATGACGATGAGCGGGTAGCGGCCTTCGGGCAGCTTGCAGCCCTGCACGCCCTGGATGGTGATGCGGCCCACCTTGATTTCGCCGGCCGGTTCGGCGCAGGGCGTCCAGACCGCGCCTTGCAGGCCGGGACCGTTCTGGTCCATGGGCAGGTTCAGGCGTTGAAAACCGGCGGCGTGCGCCATGCCGGCGGACAGGGCCAGCGCAGCAGAAACCAGGGAGACGGCGAGCTTGGGAACGGGCATGCAGTAAAGAATTCTTAGAGACGCGCGACGCGCGGATGGCGAGATTGTGACATGCACGATTCCCCGGCGGCGCGAGGCCTGGGCGTGCAAAAAAGAACGCCACAGGCAGCCTGTGGCGTTCATGCGTTGACGGCAAATGCGTCGACGCCAAATGCGTTGACGGAAAGTCAGGCGCTTACCGCACCTTGCCGGCCTTCCACGCCGACAGCAGTTGGTCGTACGGGATCGTTTCGCCCTTGGGCTTTTCATTGGCCAGCTTCTTCCACGGCGCGTGCTGGTCGGACAGCCACTTGCTGGGATCGCTCTTGGGATTGAGCTTGGGCGCGCATTGGGCCATCCCGGCCCGTTCAAGCCGCGCCATCACCTGATCCATTTCGTTCGCCAGATTGTCCATGGCCGCCTGCGGGGTCTTTTCGCCCGTGACCGCGGTGGCGACGTTCTTCCACCACAGCTGCGCCAGCTTCGGATAATCCGGAACGTTGGTGCCGGTCGGCGTCCAGGCCACGCGCGCCGGACTGCGGTAGAACTCGATCAGGCCGCCGTAGTTGGCCGCGTTCTTGGTGAAGAACTCGCTGTTGATGTCGCTGTCGCGGATGAAGGTCAGGCCCGTGATCGACTTTTTCAGCGACACCGACTTGGACGTGACGAACTGCGCGTACAGCCAGGCGGCCGCCATCTTGTCGGGGTTGGTGGACTTGAAGAACGTCCACGATCCCACGTCCTGGTAGCCGTTCTGCATGCCGTCCTTCCAGTACGGACCATAGGGCGACGGGGCCATGCGCCACTTCGGCGTGCCGTCGTCGTTCACGACCGGCAGGCCCTTCTTTGTCATGTCGGCGGTAAAGGCGGTGTACCAGAAGATCTGCTGCGCGATCTGGCCCTGCGCCGGCACGGGCCCCGCCTCCGAGAAGGTCATGCCCATGGCCTGCTGCGGCGCGAACTTCTTCATCCAGTCGATGTACTTGGTCAGTGCGTATACGGCGGCCGGGCTGTTGGTGGCCCCGCCGCGCGAGACCGACGCGCCGACCGGCGTGCATTTGTCGTCGGCGACGCGGATGCCCCACTCGTCCACCGGCATGCCGTTGGGCAGCCCCTTGTCGGCCGCGCCCGCCATGGACAGCCACGCATCGGTGAAGCGCCAGCCCAGCGACGGGTCTTTCTTGCCGTAGTCCATGTGGCCGTAGACGCGCTTGCCGTCGATCTCCTTGACGTCGTTGGAGAAGAACGTGGCGATGTCTTCGTACGCGGACCAGTTGGTGGGCACGCCCAGCTCATAGCCGTACTTGGCCTTGAATTTTTCCTTCAGATCCGGGCGGGCGAACCAGTCGGCGCGGAACCAGTACACGTTGGCGAACTGCTGGTCCGGCAACTGGTACAGCTTGCCGTCGGGCGCCGTGGTGAACTTGGTGCCGATGAAATCCTTCAGGTCCAATCCGGGATTGGTCCATTCCTTGCCCGCCCCGGCCATGTAATCGGACAGCGGCAGGATGGCGCCATAGCGGTAGTGCGTGCCGATCAGGTCGGAATCGGAGATCCAGCCGTCGTAGATGGACTTGCCGGACTGCATGGACGTCTGCAGCTTTTCGACGACGTCGCCTTCCTGGATAAGGTCGTGGTTGACCTTGATGCCTGTGATGTCGGCAAAAGCCTTGGCCAGCACCTTGGATTCGTACTCGTGCGTGGTGATGGTTTCGGACACCACGCTGACCTCATTGATGCCCTTGGCCTTGAGCTTGGCCGCGGCATCGATGAACCATTTCATTTCGGCCATCTGCTGTTCCTTGGACAGCGACGACGGCTGAAACTCCGAATCGACCCACTTCTTCGCCTCCGGCTCGCCGGCCCAAGCCCCTGACGTTCCGATCAGGGCGATAGCGGCCGCCATGGCGTGCATGCGCAATTTCATGACCTGTCTCCTCGATAAGTCTTCCCCTATCGTGCTGCGGACCGCTGGCCGGGGAAGACGCTGGCCGATAGTCCTTTACCTGACTGCCCGAAACCAACGAAGGGTCTGGCGCCCTTCTCTCACCCTTTTTTCATGATGAAGGCCAGCAGCAGCATGGACAGCACGAAGCTGATCCACACCGATGGCGGCTGATCCAGCGAAAACCATTCGACCGCTTTCTGGCCAAATCCCAGGAACGCCAGATTCAGCCACGCCGCGGCCATCAGGCCAATGAACAGCCGGTCGCCACGCGTGGTGCGCAGGGGCAGAAAGCCCTTGCGCTCCTGCGTGGGCGACTTCAATTCCCAGATCGTCATGCCGACCAGCATCAGGACGATGCAGCTGAAGAACACGGCGACCGGGGTGGTCCACACCATCCAGCTGAACATGGCTGCGCCCTCCTGTTGTCCAGATGCCTACACGCGGCCCATCGCGAAGCCCTTCGCGATGTAGTGCCGCACGAACCAGATGACGATGCCGCCCGGCACGATGGTGAGCACCCCCGCCGCGGCCAGCACGCCCCAATCCATGCCGGAAGCCGACACGGTGCGCGTCATGGTCGCGACGATCGGTTTGGCATTGACCGAGGTCAGCGTGCGCGCCAGCAGCAGTTCCACCCAACTGAACATGAAGCAGAAAAACGCCGCCACGCCGACGCCCGACTTGATGAGCGGCAGGAAGATCGTCAGGAAAAAGCGCGGGAACGAATAGCCGTCCACGTAGGCGGTCTCGTCGATCTCGCGCGGCACGCCCGACATGAAGCCTTCCAGGATCCACACGGCCAGCGGCACATTGAAGACCAGGTGCGCCAACGCCACGGCCAGGTGCGTGTCCATCAAACCGAACGAGCTGTAGAGCTGAAAGAACGGCAAGAGGAACACGGCGGGCGGCGTCATGCGGTTGGTGAGCAGCCAGAAGAACACGTGCTTGTCGCCGATGAAGCGGTAGCGCGAGAACGCGTAGGCGGCCGGCAGCGCCACGCCCAGCGAGACGACCGTGTTGATGACGACGTAGATCAGCGAGTTGATGTAGCCCGAATACCAGGCCGGGTCCGTGAAGATGGTGCGGTAGTGCTCGAAGGTGAAGTCGCGCGGCCAGAGCGTCAGCGTGCTGACGATCTCGGTGTTGGACTTGAACGACATGTTCAGCATCCAGTACAGCGGCAGGATGGCGAACACCAGGTACAGCGTCAGGAAGGCGCCGCGCCACCAGGAGGATTTCTCACGCATTTGCCCGCTCCTCGTCGAAGCCGCCCGTGGTGCCCGCGCGCTGCATCCAGTTGTAGAGGATGAAGCACAGCAGCAGGATGATCAGGAAATAGATGATCGAAAACGCCGCCGCCGGGCCCAGGTCGAACTGGCCCACGGCCTTCTGCGTCAGGTATTGCGACAGGAAGGTGGTGGCGTTGCCCGGGCCGCCGCCGGTCAGCACGAAGGGCTCGGTGTAGATCATGAAGCTGTCCATGAAGCGCAGCAGCACCGCGATCATCAGCACGCCGCGCATCTTGGGCAGCTGGATATAGCGGAAGACGGCAAAGCGCGAGGCGCCGTCGATCCTCGCGGCCTGGTAGTACGCATCGGGGATGGCGCGCAGCCCCGCGTAGCACAGCAGCGCCACCAGCGGCGTCCAGTGCCACACGTCCATGACCAGCACGGTGACCCAGGCGTCGACGTCATTGCCCGTGTAGTTGTAGTCCACGCCCAGCCACGACAGCGTGGCGCCCAGCAGGCCGATGTCGGTGCGGCCGAACACCTGCCAGATCGTGCCGACGACATTCCACGGAATCAGCAGCGACAGCGCGATGATGACCAGCACGGCCGACGCGCGCCAGCCGCTGGCGGGCATCGACAGCGCCAGCAGGATGCCCAGCGGGATCTGGATCAGCAGCACCGCGAACGAGAACCCGATCTGCCGAAAGAGCGCACCGTGCAGCTCCTCGTCCTGCAGCACCGCGGCGAACCACTCGGTGCCGACGAACACGCGGCGCTCCGGCGAAATGATGTCCTGGACCGAATAATTGACGATGGTCATCAGCGGCAGAATGGCCGAGAACGCCACGCACAGCACGACCGGCATGACCAGGAACCAGGCCCGGTGATCGGTGGGTTTCATGGGATCAGCACCTCGTCGCGGTAGAAGCAGGTATGCGGGTTGAGCACGGACAGCCACACCGTGCCGCCCTTGCCTTCGGTGACGATGTTGCTGCCCAGCCGGGCGCGCACGGCCGTGCCCTCGAAGTCGGCCACCAGCAACGTGTAGGTGCCCACGTCCTGCACGCGCTCCACGCGCATGGGCACGGCGCCGGGCGCCCCGGCCTCGGCCAGCCGCAGGTATTCGGGCCGCACGCCCAGCTTGACCGGCCCCGCGTCCCGCAGCTTGGCGGCCACGGCCTCGGGCACGCCGTCCATGCGGCGCTGCCCCACCCTCAGTGCGCCATCGCGCCACTGCGCGGGCAGGAAGTTCATGCCGGGCGAGCCGATGAAATGGCCGACGAAGGTGTGCGCGGGCCGCTCGAAGAGGTCGTCCGCGCTACCCACCTGCACCGCACGGCCCCGCGCCATCACCATCACCTGGTCGGCAAAGGTCAGCGCCTCGGTCTGGTCGTGGGTCACGTAGATCAGCGTCAGCTTGAATTCGTGGTGAATTTCCTTGAGCTTGCGCCGCAGCTCCCACTTGAGCTGCGGGTCAATAACGGTAAGCGGTTCGTCGAACAAGATGGCCGACACGTCGCTGCGCACCAGCCCGCGGCCCAGCGAAATCTTTTGCTTGGCGTCCGCCGTCAGGCCGCTGGCCCGGCGATCCAGGACGTTGGACATTTCCAGCATTTCGGCGATGCGGCCCACGCGCTCGCGGATGCGCTCGGGCGGCACGCCGCGGTTGCGCAGCGGAAACGCCAGGTTCTCGGCGACCGTCATGGTGTCGTACACCACCGGAAACTGGAACACCTGGGCGATGTTGCGCGCCTGCGGCGTCTTGTCGGTGACGTCCTGGCCGTCAAACAGGATGCGCCCGTGCGACGGCCGCAGCAGGCCCGACACGCAATTGAGCAGCGTGGTCTTGCCGCAGCCGGAGGGCCCCAGCAACGCGTAGGCGCCGCCGTCGCGGAAAGTAAATTGCAGCGGCAGCAGCGCGTAGTCGTCATCGGACTGGGGATGGGCGACATAGGAATGGGACAGGTCCAGCTCGATCTGCGCCATCAGGCCACCTCCCCCGCGCCGGCCGGCTGGCGCGGTGCGGCCAGCAGCGCGCCGTCCGCGCCGAAGGCATAGGTCTGGGCCGGATCGAAGTACAGCTGCACCCGCTCGTCCAGCTTGTAGCGATGTACGCCGGGCAGCTGGGCCACGACGTCGCCTGCGGCCGTCTCGGCGTGCACGAAGGTGTCGGAACCTGAAATTTCAGCCAGCGTCACCCGGCCAGGCAGCGCCACGTGGCCGGGCCGGGCCTCCACGTCCAGGGCCCCGGCCCGCAGGCCGGCCGTGATGCCGGCCTCGGCGCCCGGCGGCAGCGCGCGCGCCACCGCCACGTCTCCCTGGAGGACGAAGCCGCCGTTGTCGCGGCGGGCGGCGAACAGGTTCATCGGCGGATCGCTGAACGCGCGCGCCACGCGGATCGAATTCGGCCGGTGGAAGACGTCGGCCGTGGGACCGTACTGCAGCAGTTCGCCCGCGTCGAGCACGGCGGTGTGGCCGCCCAGCAACAGCGCCTCGCCGGGTTCGGTCGTGGCGTAGACCACGGTCGACCGCCCCTGCGCAAACAATTCCGACAGTTCGTCGCGCAATTCCTCGCGCAGCTTGTAGTCCAGGTTGACCAGCGGCTCGTCCAGCAGGATCAGCGGGGCGTCCTTGGCCAGCGCCCGGGCCAGCGCCACCCGCTGCTGCTGGCCGCCCGACAGTTCGGACGGGTAACGGTCCAGCAGATGATCGATGTGCAGGCGCGCCGCCATCGCGTGGACTTTGTCGCGGGTATTGGCCTCGCCGCGCAGCTTGAGCGGCGAGGCGATGTTGTCGTAGACCGACATGGACGGATAGTTGATGAACTGCTGGTAGACCATGGCCACGTTGCGCTGGCGGACCGGCACGCCGGTGACATCGGCGCCGTCAACCCGCACGCTGCCCTCGGTGGGCCGGTCCAGCCCGGCCATGATGCGCATCAGTGAGGTCTTGCCGGCCAGGGTGGCCCCCAGCAGGACGGTCATGGCGCCGGGAACCGGGGCCAGGCTCATGGGATACAGGTGCGTCTGCGAGCCGGCCCGCAAAGCTATCCCGTCCAAGGTCAGCTGCATCTAGTCTCCTCAACCTAGTTATACGTCCCTGTTTTCTACGGACTTCGGTATTCGGCACAGCGTCCCGCCCTTTGCGCTGGCGCGATCACACGCCGATGCAACAGGATGAGCATACTCTTTCAGATGGCTTTCGTTTTTTGTGCGTTTTACCGAAGAAGCGAACAAAAAACAATCTTGCGGTGCGTCATTATTTTTCGCTTTTGTTGTTTTATCATTCGAACATGACACTGAATCCACGACAGAGCGCGCTGATCGAAATGGTGCGGGCCCAGGGCTCCGCCTCGATCGAAGAGCTCGCCAAACGCTTCGACGTGACGCTGCAGACCGTGCGGCGGGACGTCAACATCCTTTCCGAAGCCGGCCTCTTGTCGCGCTTTCATGGCGGCGTGCGCATCGAAGCGTCCACCATCGAGAACATCGCGTACCGCAAGCGCCAAGGCCTGCATGCCGCAGGCAAGCAACGCATCGCCGAGGCCGTGGCCCGCGCGGTGCCGGATGGCTGTTCGCTGATCCTGAACATCGGCACCACCACCGAAGCCATTGCGCGCGCGCTGCTGCGCCATCGCGGGCTGCGCGTCATCACCAACAACCTGCACGTGGCTGACATCCTGTCCGACAACCCGGATTGCGAAGTCATCGTGGCCGGCGGCGTGGTGCGTTCGCGCGACCGCGGCATCGTGGGCGAAGCCACCATGGATTTCATCCGCCAGTTCAAGGTCGACATTGGACTGATCGGCATTTCCGGCATCGAGGCCGACGGCACGCTGCGCGATTACGACTTTCGCGAAGTGCGCGTGGCCCGCACGATCATCGAGCAATCGCGCGAAGTCTGGCTGGCCGCCGACAGCAGCAAGTTCAAGCGCCAGGCCATGGTGGAACTGGCGCATATCTCGCAGATCGACCGGTTCTTCACGGACGCGCATCCCCAGGAGCCGCTGGCACAAGTGTTGCTGGATTCGGGCGTGCGCTGTGACGTCGCCGCGGCGCCGAACCTGCCCAAACCGACACCCTGACCCGTGCGCCGCAGCGGCCCCACCCTCCGCTTGCGCGCTGCCGGCACGAATATCGAAGCATTTACCTCGCGGCCACGCCGCCCCCAAAGAACATGAACCAACCCCTCGCCTCCGTCACCCCGCCCGAACGCAGCCGCCTGCTCAACACGCTGGACAACACGCATTCCTGGGACGTCATCGTCATCGGCGGCGGCGCGACCGGCCTTGGCACGGCGGTGGATGCCGCCGCGCGCGGCTACCGGACGCTGCTGATCGAAGGCGCCGACTTTGCCAAGGGCACGTCCAGCAAGGCCACCAAGCTCGTCCACGGCGGCGTGCGCTATCTGGCGCAAGGCAATGTCAGCCTGGTGCGTGAAGCCCTGCACGAGCGCGGCCTGCTCAACCGCAACGCCCCGCATCTGGTCTGGCCCCTGGGTTTCGTGGTGCCGGCCTACACGATGATGGATCAGCCCTTCTACGGCATCGGCCTGAAGATGTACGACATGCTGGCGGGCAAACTGAACCTGGCGCCCAGCCGCTGGCTGTCGCGCCGCGAGACGCTGGCCAGCGCCCCCACCCTGGCCGAAACCGTCAACGGACGCAGCCTGAAGGGCGGCGTCCTGTATTACGACGGCCAGTTCGACGACGCGCGCCTGGCGATCAGCCTGATGCGCACGCTCTTTGACCTGGGCGGCACGGCGGTGAACTACGTGCGCGCCACCGGACTGACCATGACGAATGGCAAGGTGGACGGCGTCACGGCCACGGATGTGGTCGGCGGATCGACCTTCACGTTGCGCGCGCGCTGCGTCGTCAACGCCACCGGCGTGTGGGTCGATGCAGTGCGCCGCATGGAGGACAAAAACGCGCAGACGATGGTGGCGCCCAGCCAGGGCGTGCACCTGACGCTGCCGCACGACTTCCTGCCCGGCAAGCGCGCCGTCCTCATCCCGAAGACCGACGACGGCCGCGTGCTGTTCGTGGTGCCCTGGAACGGTCACACCATCGTCGGCACCACCGACACGCCGCGCCAGGACCTGCCGCTGGATCCCGACGCGGGCGCGCAGGACGTGGATTTCATCCTGAACACCGCGGCGCGCTATCTGAGCCGCAAGCCGACGCGCGATGATGTGACCAGCGTCTGGGCCGGCCTGCGCCCGCTGGTCAAGGCGACCGGCGAAGCCTCCACCAAGAAGCTGTCGCGCGAGCACACGATCCTGGTGTCCAAGGCCGGCCTGGTGACGGTGACGGGCGGCAAATGGACGACGTACCGGCGCATGGCGCAGGACGTGGTGGATACCGCGATCCAGCACCAGTTGCTGACGCAGGCCTCGTGCCGCACCGAGTCGCTGCCGCTGCACGGCGCCGGCGGCCTGGCGCCGTCGCAGGAACACGCCGGCACGCCTGACAGCTACTACGGCAACGATCTGGCGACGCTGCAAGCCTTGCCCGGCGCGGGGCGCATGCTGGTCAAGGCCAGCGGCCTGTCCGAGGCGCATGTGCGCTTTGCCGCGCGCTACGAACTGGCGCGCAGCGCGGAAGACGTGTTGGCGCGCCGCAACCGCGCGCTGTTCCTGGACGCCGAGGCCGCCATGCTGGCCGCGCCCGAGGTCGCGCGCATCCTGGCCGAGGAACTGGGCCACGACGCGGCCTGGCAGCAGCGCACGCTGCAAGATCTGGCCACTGTCGCTGCGAACTACCGCTTGAAGTAAACCGCTACGGCACGCGCAGCGGGCTGCCCCCGATCATCGATTCGAAGACGCGCAGCAGGTCGGGATCGCATTTCGATCCCGCCTCCTGGTTCAGGATCCGCATGATCTGCGTGTGGGTGCGCGCCGGATGGTAAGGCCGCGCATCGCCCAGCGCGTCGTAGGAATCGGCCACCGAAATGATGCGCGCATGCAGCGGAATGGCATGGCCCGACAGGCCATCTGGATAACCGGAGCCGTCGAAGTGTTCGTGGTGGTGCCGCACCGCCAGCGCAATGGCTTCGCGCTGCGGCATCGCGGTCTGCAGGATGATGAAGGCGCCCGCCGCGGCGTGCGCCTTCATGATTTCCCAGTCTTCCTTTTCCAGCCGATGCGGACTATGCAGCACGCGGTCGGGCGTGCCGATCTTGCCCACGTCGTGCAGCCGTGCCGCCACAGAGACGACATCCAGTTCATCCTGCGGCAGCCCGCAGGCCCGGGCCAGCGCAACGCTTAGCGCCACCACCCTTTTGCAATGCCGGCCGGTGGCCGGGTCGCGCGCCTGCATGGCGGCGAAAAGCGCCGCTTCATAAGTTCCTGCTGGAAGACCGGGGACGTCGGGGGGCATTGGAAAGCACGCGCGCCGCAACGGCATGACGGCGCGCTCAGTTCAGAAAGGCGGGATTCTGACACAATCCGCCACAATGCCGGGCCGCATCGCGCTTGGCGTGCGGCCCGGCCCGTGTCCTGCCCTGCGCGCCCGGCGGCGGTCAGTCCTTCAGGCGCTCCAGCAGCGCGCGCGCCACGCCCACCGACGAGCCGGGATTCTGCCCCGTGATGAGCAGGCCATCGCTGACCACGTGCGGCTGCCAGTCCGGCCCGCTGCTGTACAGCCCGCCCAGCTTTTTCAATTCGTCCTCGACCAGGAATGGCACGACATCGGTCAACTGCACGGCCGCTTCTTCCGCGTTGGAAAAGCCCGTGACCTGCCTGCCCTGCACCAGCGGCTTGCCGTCGGCGGTCTTGGCGTGGCGCAACACGCCGGGCGCATGGCACACGGCCGATACCGGCTTGCCGGCGGCCAGCATGGTTTCGATCAGCGCCACCGAATTGTTGTCTTCGGCCAGGTCCCACAGCGGGCCGTGGCCGCCGGGATAGAAGACCGCGTCGTAGTCCGAGGCCTGCACCTCGGACAGCCGGCGCGTGGATGCCAGCACGCGCTGCGCGTCGCTGTCCTGCTTGAAGCGGCGCGTGTCGTCCGTCTGCGCGTCGGGATCGTCGCTCTTGGGATCGAGGGGCGGCTGGCCGCCCAGCGGCGAGGCCAGCGTGAGCTTGGCGCCGGCGTCCAGAAACGCGTAATACGGCGCCGCAAACTCTTCAAGCCAGAAGCCCGTCTTGCGTCCCGTGTTGCCCAGCGTGTCGTGGGAAGTCAGCACGATCAGGATGTTCATGTAGCGCTCCATTCGTCAGGGCCGACCCGCACAATGCGTTTGCCGGCATTTTCGCCCTTGAGCAGCCCGATCAGCCCGCGCGGGGCGTTCTCCAGGCCGTCGACCACGTCTTCACGATACTTGATGCGGCCTTGCTTGATGAGGTCCAGCATGGCGTCGCGGAACTCACCGTAGCGGTGCGCGTACTCGTTGAAAATGATGAACCCCTGCATTTTCAGCCGCTTGGTCAGGATGGTGCGCATGAGCAGCGCGAGCCGGTCCGGGCCCTCGGGTTGGCTGGTCGCGTTATAGGCCGAGATCAGTCCGCAGACCGGCACGCGGGCGCGCGGGTTCAAGAGCGGCAGCACGGCATCGAAGACGGCGCCGCCGACGTTTTCGAAATACACGTCGATGCCTTGCGGCACGGCCGCGGCAAGTCGGCCCGCCAGGTCCGGCTGCCGATGGTCCAGGCATTCGTCAAAGCCCAGCTCCTGGACCACGTAGCGGCACTTGTCCGGTCCGCCCGCAATGCCCACGACCTTGCAACCGTGGATCTTGGCGATCTGGCCCACCACCGCGCCCACCGCGCCGCTGGCCGCGGCCACGACGACGGTTTCGCCCGCCTTGGGCTGGCCGATATCCAGCAGTCCCATGTAGCCGGTAAAGCCGGGCATGCCCAGCACGCCCAGCGACCAGGACGGGTTTTCGGGATTGGCGCCCAGGCGCAGCAGGCCCGCGCCGTCGGACACGGCGTAGTCCTGCCACCCGGTCTGCGCCAGCACCCATTCGCCGACCGGAAACTGCGGATTATTCGAGGCCTGGACGCGCGTGACGGTGCCGCCGACCATCGGTTCGCCAATCTGCACGGGCTCGGCGTAGGACGGGGCATCGCTCATGCGGCCGCGCATGTAGGGGTCGAGCGACAGGTAGACCGTGCGCAGCAGCACCTGGCGCGGGCCCGGTTGGGGGACTTCGCCCGTTTCCAGGCGGAAGTCGGTATCGGCGGGCTCGCCGTGCGGCCGCGCGGCAAGCACGATACGGCGGTTGGTTGAAGCGGATTGGGGCATGGTGTGCGGCCTCCTTCATGGAGCCGGCCGGGCCTCGCGACACGCCCGGGCGGCGTGGTGGGGAACCGGACCATTACACCATCGCACGCCGCCGGCAGCCGCTGAAACCCTGATGATCGATCCCTCTTTTAATTAATTAATTCTTTAATTAGAATTCGCCGCATGGTTGCAGCTTCCCACCCCTTGCCCCCTCGCCGTCCCGGGCGTCCGCCGCGTCCGGACACCGCCACCGCGCGCGCCAATCTGCTGGATCTGGCCACGCAGCTGTTCGCCGCGCAGGGCGTGGCCGCCACCACGATCGCCAACATCGCGCAGCGCGCGGGCGTCACGCCGGCGATGCTGCATTACTACTTCAAGAGCCGCGACCAATTGATCGACGCCGTGGTGCTGGAGCGGATCGTGCCCGTCATCGGCTATGTCTGGGCGCCCGTGCCGCTTGGGCCGGGTGGAGCCGCCGGTGGCCCGGCTGCTGATGGGCCGGCCGCTGGCGGCACGCCCGCGGCCTCCCTGCCCGATCCGGCGTCGACGGCGCGCGGCTTCATCACCGAAATCGTGGGCCGCGTGGTACAGAGCGCGACGGATAAGCCGTGGCTGCCGTCGCTGTGGATGCACGAAGTCGTCAACGAAGGCGGCCAGCTGCGCGATCGCGTGCTGCACCATCTGCCGTCGGACCGGCTTCAGGCGTTTGCTGGCCTCATTGCCGAATGCCAGCGGCGCGGCGCCATCACGCCGGGGGTGGAACCGCGCCTGGTGTTCCTGTCCATTCTGGGCATGACGCTGCTGCCGCTGGCCACGTCGAATTTATGGCGCCGCATCTGGCAGAACGACCCGGTGGCGCAGACCATCGACAACGACGCGATCGCGCGCCACGCGATCGCCATGCTGACCGGCGGCCTTTTTGCGCCAACCACGCCGCCAACCTCCTCGTCTTCAGGACGCTGACCATGCGCACCCTCCGCCTATTGCCCGCTTCCCTGGCCTTGCTGACGCTTTTCGGTTGCGGCAACCACGACCAGGCCTTCTACCAGGGCTACGTGGAGGGCGACTACGTCTATGTGGCCTCGTCCGAGCCGGGGCGCCTGGACACGCTGGCGGTGCGGCGCGGCCAGCAGGTCGACGCCAACCAGCCGCTCTACACACTGGACGCCACGCGCGAAGCCGCCGCGCGCGATCAGGCCCAGGCCGAGCTGTCGGCGGCGCGCGCCCAGCTGGAGGACATCGCCACCGGAAAGCGGCCCCCCGAAGTCGACGTCAGCCTGGCGCAATTGGCGCAGGCGCAGGCGGCCAGCCGGCGGTCCGCCGCGCAGCTTGCCCGCGACAATGCGCAGTTCCGCATCGGCGGCATCCCGCGTTCGCAGCTGGACGACAGCCGCGAGCAGGCGCAGTCGGACGCGGCGCGCGTGCGCGAACTGCAGGCGCAGGTCGAGGTGAACCGGCTGCCGGGGCGCGACGACGCGCGGCGCGCGCAGGCCTCCCAAGTGGAGGCGGCCGACGCCGCGCTGGCGCAAGCCGAATGGACGCTGGCCCAGAAGCAGCTGGCCGCGCCGTCCGCGGGCCGGGTGTTCGACACGATGTACCGGGTGGGCGAATGGGTGCCCGCCGGCAGCCCGGTCGTCAGCCTGCTGCCGCCCGGCAACATCAAGGTGCGCTTTTTTGTGCCGGAGACGGTCGTGGGGTCGCTGAAGATCGGGCAACAGGCCACGCTGCGCTGCGATGGCTGCGGCGATCCGATACCCGTGCGCATCGACTACGTATCGGATCAGGCCGAATACACGCCGCCCGTGATCTACAGCCGCGAAAGCCGCAGCAAGCTCGTGTACATGGTGGAAGCGCGCCCCGCCGCCGACGTGGCGGCGCGGCTGCATCCGGGCCAGCCGGTGGAGGCCACGCTGCCATGAGCGCCCCCGGCTCCGCCACCAACGTCATCGACGTTCACGGCCTGAACAAGCACTTCGGCAACAAGCACGTCGTGAACGACGTGACGCTGCAGGTGCGCGAGGGCGAAATCTTCGGCTTCCTGGGCCCCAACGGCAGCGGCAAGACGACCTGCATCCGCCTCATGTGCGGCCTGCTCACGCCGGATTCGGGCAGCGGCACCTGCCTGGGCTACGACATCCTGCGCGACAGCGCCCAGATCAAGCGCAACGTGGGCTACATGACGCAGAAGTTCTCGTATTGGGAGGACCTGACCATCCGCGAGAACCTGGATTTCGTGGCGCGCATGTACGGCATGGACCAGCGCAAGGAGGCCGTGGACCGCGCGCTGCAGGATCTGGGGCTGCAAAGCCGCGCGGGACAGTTGACGGGATCCTTGTCCGGCGGCTGGAAGCAGCGGCTGGCGCTGGCCGCCTGCCTGCTGCACCAGCCAAGGCTGCTGCTGCTGGACGAGCCCACCGCCGGCGTGGACCCGACGGCGCGGCGCGATTTCTGGGAGCAGCTGCATGAACTGGCGGCGCGCGGCATCTCGGTGCTGGTCAGCACCCACTACATGGACGAGGCCGAACGCTGCCACAAGCTGGCCTACATTTCGTACGGCAAGCTGCTCACGCAGGGCACCGCCGACGAGGTCATCGCCGAACAGGACCTGACCACCTGGGCAATCCACGGCGCCAACCTGGTTCCGCTGGGCCAGCAGTTGCGCGGCGCGCCCGGCGTCGACCAGACGGTCGCATTCGGGTCGGCGCTGCATGTCAGCGGCAAGGACGCGGCGCAGCTGGAAAGCACGCTGCGCGCGGCCATCGCGGGCCAGAACCTGCGGCTGGAACGCGTGGACACGAGCCTGGAAGACGTCTTCATCTACCTGATGAACCGGTCCACCGACAACTTTGCGAGCCAGCCATGACCGCGCGCCTGAACGGCTTTTCGTGGTCGCGCTGGTGGAGCATGGTGCTCAAGGAATTCCTGCAGCTGCGCCGCGACCGTATCACCTTCGGCATGATCGTCGGCCTGCCCATCATGCAGCTGGCGCTCTTCGGGTACGCCATCAATACCGACCCGCGCCAGATGCCCACCGCCATCATCGCCTCGGACCACAGCCCGTTCACGCGCAGCTTCATCGCGGCGATGCGTTCGTCGGACTACTTTCACATCGTCGAGGAACTGGACACCGAGGAAGCAGGCCGCGCCGCCCTGGCGCAGGGCCGCGTGCTGTTCGTCGTGACCATTCCGCCTGACTTCACCCGCAGCCTGTTGCGCGGCGAACGCCCCGCCCTGCTGATCGAGGCGGACGCTACCGACCCCATGGCCACGGGCATGGCGCTGGGCGCGGCCACCCAGCTCACCCAGGCCGTTGCGCAGAAGGACCTGACCGGGCCGCTGGCAAGCCTGGCGGGCGGCCAGCCGCCCTTCGATGTGCGCATCCACCAGCTCTACAACGAAGAACAGATCTCGCAATACAACACGGTGCCGGGGCTGATGGGCGTGATCCTGACCATGACGCTGGTGATGATGACCGGGCTGGCGATGACCCGCGAGCGAGAGCGCGGCACCATGGAAAACCTGCTGGCGATGCCGGTGCGGCCGATCGAGGTGATGACCGGCAAGATCGTGCCCTACATCGCCATCGGTCTCATCCAGGCCACCATCATCCTCGCGGCGGCGCATTTCGTGTTCCACGTGCCCGTCATGGGCAGCCTGCTGTCCGTCTACCTGGCCGCGCTGCTGTTCGTCGCGGCCAACCTGACGGTCGGGATCACGCTGTCGTCGCTGGCGCAGAACCAGCTCCAGGCCATGCAGCTGACCATGTTCTATTTCCTGCCGAACATGCTGCTGTCCGGCTTCATGTTTCCGTTTCAGGGCATGCCGATGTGGGCGCAGCACCTGGGCAACCTGCTGCCGCTGACGTATTTCAACCGGCTGATCCGCGGCATCCTGCTCAAGGGCAACGGCTGGTGGGACCTGTGGCCCAACATCTGGCCGCTGATGCTGTTCACCGTCATCGTGATGACCGCAGCCGTGAAGTTCTACCGCCGCACCCTGGATTGATCCCATGCTCCGCGCCCGCTACCTGCCCGCTTCCCGCCCCCTGGCCGTCTCGGCGCTCTGCGCCCTGCTGGCCGCCTGCGCGGTCGGCCCCGACTTCGACAAGCCGGCCGCGCCCGAAGTGGCGTCCTATACGCCCGGACAGGACGCGCTGCCGCCGGGCCAGCAGCGCCTGCAGGCGGGCGCCGACATCCCCGGGCAGTGGTGGCGGTTGTTCCAGTCGGAGCCGCTGGACCGGCTGGTGCGCCAGGCGCTCGACGCCAGCCCCACGCTGGATGAGGCGCGCGCGCGGTTGCGGCAGGCGCAGGAAGACCTGGCCGCCGACACCGGCGGGCGAATGCTGCCCGCGGTGGACGGCAACCTGTCGGCAGCCCGCAAAAAGGTGGATCCGGCGGCCTATGGCGTGCCGGTCGCCGAGCCGCCCCCGCCCTTCACGCTCTACAACGCCTCCATCGACGTGTCCTACACGCTGGACGTGTTCGGCGCCAACCGCCGCGCGCTGGAAAGCCTGGCCGCGCAGATGGATTACCAGGCCCACGAACTGCAGGCGGCACGCATGTCGCTGGCGGCCAACGTCGTCACCGCCGCCATCCGCCAGGCGGACCTGGCCGAGCGGCTGGCGGCCACGCGCGATCTGCTGGCCGCTCAGGTGAACCAGCAGGACATCATCCGGAAACGGCTGGAGGCGGGCGGCATCGCGCTGGCCGACCTGCGCAACCAGGAGCTGCTGGTCGCGCAGACGCGCGCCACCCTGCCGCCGCTGGAATACCAGCTGGCCCAGGTGACCCATCAGCTTGCGACCTACCTGGGCATGCCGCCTGCCAGCCTGCAATCGCCCCCGCTGCGCCTGGCGGACCTGACGCTGCCGCCGGATGTGCCCACGGGCGTGCCCTCGGCACTGACACGCCAGCGGCCAGACATCCTGGCCGCCGAAGCCCTGTGGCACAAGGCATCGGCCGACGTGGGCGTGGCCACGGCCAACCTGTATCCGCAGTTCACGCTGACCGCCAGCTTCGGTTCCCAGCGCACGGGCGCGAACGAACTGGCCAATGGCGTGAATGTCTGGAATCTTGGCCTGGGCCTTGTCCAGCCGCTCTTTCACGGCGGCGAGCTGCGCGCGCGCACGCGCTCGGCCGAAGCCGCGTATGACGCGGCCGCCGCGGCCTACAGGCAGACCGTGCTCGACGGTTTCCGCCAGGTGGCCGATGCGCTGCGCGCGCTGCAGACGGACGGCGAGGCCTTCGCGGCCTATGACGACGCCTGGCGCCGCGCGGACGACGCCGGCCGCATCGCCGCAGGCCGCTACCAGGCCGGCGGCATCAGCCACCTGAGCCTGCTGGACAGCCAGCGGCAGGTGTTACAGACGCGGATTTCGCGCATCGAGGCCGACGCGGCGCGCTACACCGACACGGCGGCCTTGTTACAAGCGCTGGGCGGCGGATGGTGGAATGAGGCGGTTGCCGCCGTGCCGTGAGCCGCCAAAAGGCGATTCCCGCGCCCATGGCCGAGAATTCGGGTAGGAAAGTGTCGTTGAGCGCTTTTTGGAAAGCGGTGTAACCGTTGCATCATGCCTGTGCTCAAGCTGCATGATGTTTACACCGATTCATGAATGACCTATTAGACCTGATCGTCTTCGCTCCCGACGCCGGCCAGCGCGTGCGCCGCAGCGAGGAACTGGCCGAAATGGGGTTCTCGCCGCGTCCTTGCGAAGACTCCAACGGACTGTTCCGCCTGTTCCAGGCCCGCCGCACCCCGCTTCTCGTGATGCAAGCCGAATTTACCGATCTCTGCATGGCCGTCGCAGGTCTGCGCGCCATGGACACCACCGCCGGCATCGTCGCCATTTCCGCCTTCGACACCCCCGAGAACCGCATCCTGGGCCTGCACTGCGGCGCCGACGCCTGTTTTTCGCCCGACGTCGCCACGGGCGAGATCGCGGCCGCCCTGCAGGCGCTGGTGCGCCGCGTGCCCACCGCCGCCGGCCGCCGCGCCCCCGAGGCCGAGCCGCGCCCGGCCGTGGCCGCGGCGCCCGCCGAACCGACCGGCAAGTGGCAATTCCTGGACGCGGCCTGGACGCTCGTCAGCCCCCACGGCACGCGCCTGGCGCTGACCCAGGCCGAACGCGACTTCCTGCTCAAGCTGACCGGCTCGCCCGACAAGCGCATGCCGCGCGGCGACCCGCCGGGCATCGATCCGCATTCCGGCCGCGAATCCGTCCGCCGCACGGACGTCGTCGTCAGCCGCCTGCGGCGCAAGGCCCAGGACGTCGACGTGGAATTGCCCATCCGTACCGTGTGGGGCTGGGGCTACGCATTCACCGGGGAAATCTAGCGCGCCGCGGGCGTATGATTTCGCGTACAAGGCCGACCCCCGGCCGCTTCTGCCCCGAGTCCCATGGAAGTCTTCGAACGCCTGCAAGCCCTGCTCATCCAGAACCAGGCCCGTTACCGCCTGCTTGAACATGCCGCGGCCGGGCGTTCCGTCGAGGTCGCCGCCATTCGCGGCACCGAGGTCAGCCAGGGCGCCAAGGCGCTGGTCTGCCGCGTAAAGATCTCTTCCAACCTGCGCAAGAACGTGCTGGCCGTCTTTCCCGCGGACAAGCAGGCCGACCTGGACGCCATTGCGCGGGCGGCCGGCGGCAAGAAGGCCTCGCTCGCGTCGCAGGACCTGGCGCGCGAATTGACCGGCTGCGAGATCGGCGCGATTCCGCCCTTCAGTTTCAATCCGGACCTGACGCTGCTGGTGGACCCCAGCCTGCGCGAACGCCACGCCGAAATCGTGTTCAACGCGGGACGCCTGGACGCGTCCATCCTGCTGAACACCGACGACTACTTCCGCCTGGCCGCGCCTGAAGAGGCGCCGCTCATCAAGGCCTGACAGCCGCCCATGAGGCCACCGTGTCCCGCCCATCCATAAGCCGCGTCGCGCACGCCTCGAACATGCGCTGGCTGATGAGCCTGGCGCACATGGAGCCGTCGCCGGTGAATCCGTGGGTGATGCTGCGCGCCGCGCTGGCCATCGGCCTGCCGACGGCGGTGGGCATGGCGCTGGACCAGGGCGCGGCGGCCGCGCTGGTGGCGCTGGGCGCGCTGCCCGCCATCACGGGCGACAACGGCGGCCCCTACCGCAACCGGGCGCTTTCGATCGGGTCCACGGTGTTCGGCGGCGCCTTGGGTTACCTGCTGGGCAACCTGATCGCCGGGCACGGCCTGTGGACCTCCGCGGCCATGATGGTGCTGGTGCTGGCGGCCAGCCTGGTCGGCACCTTCAACAACATCGCCGCCGTCGCCACGCTGCAATTTGCCACCTACGTCATCGTCGGCTCCAGTTTGACCTCCACGCTGCCGCCGTGGCTGCCGCCGGTGCTGGTGGGCGCGGGCGGGCTGTTCGGCCTGGCGCTCACGCTGTCCGGGTGGGTGGTGAACCCCATCGCGCCGGAGCGGGCCGCGGTGGCGCAGGCCTACCGCAAGCTGGCGGCGATGTTCGCGGCGATCGGCACCTCCCGGGTCATGGCCGCGCGCCGCGACATGGAAGCGGCCATGACCGCCGCCTACGACACCGTGCTGGCCGCGCGTGGCCGGTCGGCCGGCCCGACGCCGCGGCTGGCCCGCCTGGCCGCGCAGTTGCAGGCCTGCACGCCGCTCACCAACGCCGCATTGACGCTGGCGCGCGCCGGCCGGGTACTGCCGCCCGAGTGCGCGCGCGTCATGAACCACGTGGCCGACCGGGTCGAAAACGATGCCGGACCGGACGCGCGCGACGACATTGCCGCCCTGCGCCGGGCCGGCATGCCGCAACTGGCCGAGGCGCTGGAGCAGGTGCAACTGTTGCTGAACGGCGCCCGCGCCGCGCAGCCCGACGCCTTCGCGACGCTTCAGCCCGCGCGCGCGCGTACCCCGTGGCGCGTGCTGGTCCGCACGTACCGGCCCGGACCGACGACGGTGCGGTATCTCGTGCGACTGGGGCTGTGCCTGCTCGCCGCCGAGGCTGTCGCCCTGGCAGCCGCGCTGCCGCGGTCCTACTGGGTGCCGCTCGTCGTCGTGGTGGTGTTCAAGCCCAACTTCGGCTCGGTGTTCGCGCGCGCGCTGCAAAGCTGCGCGGGCAGCGTGGTGGGCGTGGGCATCAGCGCCACCGTCCTCGCGCTGGATCGGGGCGGCCTTGCCAGCCTGCTGACGGTTGCCGCGCTGGCCGCGCTGCTGCCGTGGTCGATACGGCGCAACTATGGGTTGTTTTCGGCCATCATGCTGCCCATCCTCATGCTGCTGATCGGCGCGCTGCAACCGGGAAGCTGGGCCATTGCGTTGGCTCGGCTGGTGGACGTGGGCGTCGCGGCGGCCATCGTATTGCTGGTGGGCTATCTGCCCTGGATCCGGATCGAACGCAGCAATCTGGACCATGCCGTGTCCTCGGCCACGTTCACGCTGGCGGCTTACCTGAACACGGTCTTTCAGGCCGATCCCGACAACCGGCACGACCTGCGCGCCCGCGCCTACTCGCGTCTGTCGGACCTGCGCATCGCCCTGCAGCGCGGGCTGTCCGAGCCCCGGCTGGTCAGCCGCCGCGCGCTGGCCTGGTGGCCGGTCGAAGTGGCGCTGGAACGCGTGGCCAACGCCGTCTCGGACACGGCCTGGTCGCTGCCCGACGGCCAGGCCGCGCCGCCCGCCGCCGAGGTCGCCCAACTGGCCGCCGCCCTGGATCGCATTGCCGCCTCCGTCGAACAGGGCCTGCCCGTGCCTGGCGATGCGATCTCGACGCCTTCGCCTGCGCTGCGCGACGTCGCCGCGCAGATCGAAGCCTTGCGCGCCACGCTGGCCGGACCCGACTTCACCGCCGCGCCCGGCCGCCCTGCCAATCCCTCCCCCCTTCATCAGGTCTGAATCATGTGTCTTGCCGTACTGGCCCTGCACTCCTTGCCCGGCATCCCCGTCCTGATTGCCGCGAACCGCGACGAGTTCCACGCGCGATCCACCCTGCCCGCCGCGCAATGGCCGGACGCCCCGACCATCTACGCCGGGCGCGACGGCCAGGCGGGCGGCACGTGGATGGGCGCGACGACCGAGGGGCGCTACGCGCTGGTCACCAACTTTCGCGAGCCTGGCCGGCATCTGGACGACGCGCCGTCGCGCGGCGCGCTGGTCGAGGACTTTCTGCGCGGCGCCATGACGCCGCAGGCGTATCTGGAAACGGTGCATGACGTGGACCAGGCCTATAACGGCTTCAACCTGATCGTGGGCGACGCCCGCCAGGCGTGGTACCTGAGCAACCGCGACGGCGGGCCGCGCGCGCTGGCCCCCGGCGTCTATGCCCTGTCCAATCACCTGCTGGACACGCCTTGGCCCAAGCTGGCGCGAACCAAGGCCGCGTTCACCGCCGTGCTGCACCACCAGCCGCAGCCGGACCTGCCCGCGCTGTTCGCCGCGCTCGCCGACCGCAGCCCGGCAGACGATGCAGACCTGCCCGCCACCGGCCTGCCGCCGGACCGCGAACGGCTGCTGAGCAGCCCGTTCATCGTCAGCCCAACGTATGGCACGCGCAGCTCCAGCGTGATGGCGCTGCATGGCGGCGGCGCCGGGCAGCTGGAGGAACGGCGCTTCGCGCCGGATGGCTCGGTCAGCGGCGTGAGCCAGCTGACGTTTTGCTGGCGGCAGGCCGGCGGCGGCTCCGCGCGCAGCGCCTGATACAAACGGTTGATTTCCGAGGCGGACGGACGCGAACTCGCCTTGCGCGGCCAAGTCGAATCGTTGCAAGCTACCGCCGGGGGCAGCCACAACGCGCTGCCCCGCCGGTTTTCCTGCAGGAGAATTCTATGAACAAACGTTTTGAACGCTGCACGATGGCCGCCGCCATGGCCCTGGGCAGCATGGCCATTGCAGGCGTCCTGTCCACCGCCCAGGCAGGCATGCCGCCCGTGCAGCATCAGGGCACGGTGGAGTACGTCAGCGGCGGCATCGGCATCGACGAATCGGAAGCCATGAAGGCCGCGTCCAGCAGCTATCCGCTGGCGCTGACCTTTGCCGCCCAACGCGGCGGCAAGGCCGATTACGTGGCCGACGTGACCGTCGCCATTCGGGACGCCCAAGGCAAGGCCGTGCTGCAGACCACGTCGCAAGGCCCCTACATGCTGGTGAAGCTGCCTGCGGGCAGCTACAAGATATCGGCCACGTACGACGGCCAGGCGCAGGAGCGTGAGGTCTCGGTGCAAGGCACGGGCACCGCGCGCGCCATGTTCGAGTGGAAGTGATGCCGGGCGGCCGCGGCGCGTAACGCCGCGGCCAGTCTCCTTGGGTCGTGCGCCGCAGGCTCAGACGCCCGCGAACAGGATCGCGATCACGAACCCCACGCCCGCCGCCCAGACCAGCGAGCGCAGCGCGCCCCAGTTCGCCAGGTACATCGCCAGGTATCCCAGCCGCGTGCCCAGCCAGCACGCCATCAGCGTGGCAACGTGCGCGGGCGAGGCCTGGTTGTACAGCGCGAACAATACCGCGGCGTAGAAAAACGGCAACGCTTCGAATGTGTTGACCTGCGCGGCATTGGCCCGCGCGCGCCACCCTTCCTGCCGCGCTAGCCACGCGCGCGGATCGTTGTTGTCGAACTTCTTGCCGCCTGCCTTGGCGATGATCGTGCACACGAACGGCAGCAGCGCCGCGGCCAGCATCAACCACGCGATTGTCTTCATTCCTGACTCCATTGCTGGCGGCACAAGGTCCGCCTGATATGCGGGGCATGTGCCGCCGCTGCCGCATGGTCGCCTGAAATCACCGGCAAGGCAAAGCCGGCGCGGGCGCGCGCGTACACTCAGGCCTTCGCGATAGCCTCCCACCCGCCGATGCCGCACGTCATGCCGTGGTTTTCCCTGTTCCTGGCCGCCGCCCTCTTGTGGCCGCCTGGCACGCGCCGCTGGGCGCTAGTCCCCTTGGCGGTGGCGTGGGCCTGGGCATTGGCCGACGGCGTCGTCGATCCCGTGGCGCTTGCGGGTCCGGCACTGCTGCTCGCCGCGGCCGCGCTGGTGCGCGCCGGCGCGGGGCCGGCATCGCGCGCGGCCGGTCATGCGCTCTTCGTCGCCGTGGCCGTGCTGCTCTTTGCCCATCTGTTGCCCGGTTTTCACAACCTGCGCGTCATTGCGCCCGCGCCGCTCAGTCCGGACGCCGTGCCGTTCGGCATGTATCTGAACCTGGACAAGCCGCTTGTGGGGTTCTGGGTGGTGCTGGTGCTGGCCCCGCCGATGGCGGCGGCGCATGCGCGGCTGACCTTGCAGGCGGCGTTGCTGGCGTGCGCGGGCGCAGTGACGGCCTGCCTGGGCTTGGCGCTGGCGTTGGGCGTGGTGGGATGGGCGCCCAAGTGGCCCGCGTCCGGCTGGATCTGGCTGCTGAACAACGCCCTGCTCGTCACGCTGGCCGAAGAGGCGCTGTTTCGAGGATATGTGCAGGAGCGTCTGACGCAATGGTGGCGTCATCATCCGTGGGGCGCCTGGGCGGCGCTGGCCGTGGCGGCCGCGCTGTTCGGGCTGGCGCACTACGCCGGAGGCTGGCAGTGGATGCTGCTGGCGGCGCTGGCGGGGGTGGGATACGGCGTGGCCTACCGCTACGGCGGCCTGGCCGCCGCCGTGCTGGCGCATCTGGGCCTGAACGCGGCGCACTTCGGATGGTTTACCTATCCGATGCGCGCCGCGCTCTGAACGTCAGGCCGCCATTGCCGGGTAGTCGGTATAGCCTTCCGGGCCCGATGCGTATAACGTGGCCGGGTTCGGCGTGTTGAGCGGCGCATTTTGCTGCAGACGCTCGGCCAGATCAGGCGTGGCGATGTACGGCACGCCAAACGCCACGGCGTCGGCACGGCCGGCGGCCACGGCGGCCTCGGCGGTTTCGCGCGTGTAGCTTTCGTTGGCGATGAACACGCCGCCGAATTCGGCCTTCATCATCGGCGCCAGGCTGTCCGGACCTTCGTGTTCGCGGGCACACAGGAACGCGATGCCGCGCTTGCCCAGTTCACGCGCCACATAGCCGAACAGGCCGGGCAGATCCGAATCGCCCATGTCGTGGGCGTCCGCGCGCGGCGACAGATGCACGCCGACGCGGCCCGCGCCCCAGACCGCCACGCAGGCGTCGACCACGTCGAGCAGCAGGCGCGCGCGGTTTTCAATGGAGCCGCCGTACTGGTCCGTGCGATGGTTGGTGCTGTCCTGCAGGAACTGGTCCAGCAGGTAGCCGTTGGCGGCATGCACTTCGACGCCGTCGAAGCCCGCTTCCATCGCCATCTGCGCGCCGTGGCGGTAAGCCTCGACCACGCCGGGGATCTCCGCGGTTTCCAGGGCGCGCGGCGTCACGTAGGCGCGCTTGGGACGGACATGGCTGACATGGCCCTTGGCCGCGATGGCGCTGGGTGCGACCGGCAGTTCGCCGTCCAGGAACATCGGGTCGGAAATGCGCCCCACGTGCCAGAGCTGCGCGACGATCACGCTGCCCTTGTCGTGCACCGCGGACGTCACCTTGCGCCAGCCCTTGACCTGTTCGGGCGACCACAGCCCCGGCGTATCCGCGTAGCCGACGCCCTGCGGCGTGACCGCGGTGGCTTCCGTGAGGATCATGCCGGCCCCGGCGCGCTGGGTGTAGTACTCGACCATCAGGTCATTGGGCACGCGGCCGGCGCTGGCGCGCTGTCGGGTCAGCGGCGCCATCACGACGCGGTTGCGCAGCGTCAGGTCGCCGACTTTCAGCGGTTCAAACAACGGGTTCATGAAACATCCTTTCGTCCCGGCAATGGGGCGCTTGCGGGTATGGCAGACGGGCTACATATCCTGGTTCAACTGCCGCAGAAACGCGGCAATCGCGGGTTCATTGCGACGAAAAAAGACCCACTGCCCCACCTTGGTCGCCGAAATCAGGCCGGCGCGCTGCAGCACGGCCAGATGCGACGACACCGTCGACTGGGACAGTCCGCAGCGATCATCGATATGGCCCGCGCACACCCCGTGTTCAAAGGTGTGGCCCGGGCGCTCCTCGAAATGGGCATGCGGCGTCTTCAGCCAGGTCAGGATGTCGCGGCGGACCGGATTGGCGAGCGCCTTGAGAATGGCGTCTGCGTCGATCGCGGGTTGCGTGGCGTCCTGCCCGGTGAGTGAGGAAGTTGCGGTCATATTGGTATATCGCAATTTATCGAATCATATATCGGGTTTAATCGATATGTCGTCATGCCCCTATGGACTTCAAGGATTTTCGGCAGGCCGCCGGCGTTCGGGCTTCAGGCTGTCGGCCCAGTCACGCGCGACGTCGCGCCGCGCTTTCCGGTTGACCAGGGCGGTGATGGCCATGGCGATGACCGCGCCCAGCGCCGCCAGCGCCATGTCCTTCTGCGCATCCCAGATATCGCCCTGCGTTCCCAGATACGCCGCGCCCAGGTCGCCGCCAAAGAACTCGGCAGCGCCCCACTCGATCAGTTCGTACAGGGCCGAGGTCGACAGCGTGACGTCCATCGGCAGGAAGTACGCCCAGAACCCGCGCACCTCGGCCACGCGCAGGAAGATCTCGCGGATCGGATAGGCCAGCAGCAGGCCATACGAAAAATGCACGACGCGATCGAAGTTATTGCGTTCCCAGCCCAAGAGGCTGTTGAGCGTGCGCCCGGTCAAGGCGCGCCACCACTCGTCGTACGGGACCAGGGAATACGTATAGTGCGCCCCGATCGTATGCAGGCACAGGAACAGGAAGATCAACGTGTACGACACGCGCGAGAACACGAACGCGTGCCGCGTGGCAAAAAGCACGATGCCCAGGCCCAGCACCAGCGCATTTTCCAGCGCCCAGGCCGAGCGGTCGTGCGGATCGATGGCCAGCGCCGCCCAGATGACGGCAAACACCCCAGCCAGGGAAAGCAGGTAACGGCGGCGCGCGTCGAACATGGCGGCCTCTAATCGCCCTGCACCCGGCCGCGCAGCCGCTTGACCTCGCCGTGCAGCACCTTGCGCTGCACGCGCCGGCGCTGCGAGGCGCGCGTCGGCTTGGTGGCGCGGCGCGGCTTGTCCACCCGGATGGCCGACCGCACCATGCCTACCAGGCGCTCGATGGCCTCGGCGCGGTTCTTTTCCTGGCTGCGGAACGACTGCGATTTGATGACGATCACGCCTTCCTTGGAGATGCGGTGGTCGTTCAGGGCGCACACTGCATCCTGCACCTCGAGCGGCAGGCGGGAAGCGCGCACATCGAAGCGCAGGTGGACGGCGCTGGAGACCTTATTGACGTTCTGCCCGCCGGCGCCCTGGGCGCGGATCATGGTGAAGGTCAGGTCGCGCTCGTCGATGAATAGCGAGTCTTGGACGTGAAACATAGGCGGCAAGTCTACAGGGCCGGCAGGCTTCGCGCAGCAGTCACGGAGAACGGCGCGCATGCGGATCCCGCGATTTTCCGGGCCCGGCGCACCCGTCTGCCGCCGGCGGCGAACCCGCGTGGCGCAGGGTCTTTCGGCGGATATCGGCCGCGCCAAGTAAAATGATGCGCTTTTGCTCGAATCCGGGGCGGCCAGCCGCCCGCATCCCCCATGACTTACTCCGCCAAAGAAATCTTCAAGACCTTGCAAGGCGAAGGCGCCCATGCAGGCCGCGCGGCGGTATTCTGCCGGTTCGCGGGCTGTAATCTGTGGTCCGGCCGCGAAAGCGACCGCGCCAGCGCCGCCTGCACCTTCTGCGACACCGACTTCATCGGCACCGACGGCGACGGCGGCGGCAAATTCGCCACGGCGGATCTGCTGGCCGACGCCATCGCCGCGGCCTGGGGCCCCGGCGCCGACAACCGCTACGTGGTCTTCACGGGCGGCGAACCGCTGCTTCAACTGGACACGCCGCTGCTGGACGCCATCCACGCCCGCGGGTTCACCGTCGCCATCGAAACCAACGGCACGATCAAGCCGCCCGCCGGCGTGGACTGGATCTGCGTCAGCCCCAAGGGCACGGCCCCGGTCGTGGTCGAACGCGGCAACGAGCTCAAGCTGGTCTACCCGCAACTGAACGCCCTGCCCGACGCTTTCGCGCACCTGGATTTCGAACACTTTTTCCTGCAACCCATGGACGGTCCGGCGCGCGCAGCCAACACCGAGCAGGCCGTCCAGTACTGTATGCAGCATCCGCAATGGCGGCTCAGCCTGCAAACCCACAAATACATAGGCATTCCATGATTTACCCCCACGCCTCGCGGAGCGCACGATGATTTCCGTGACCCGCAGGCTCGAGTTCGACGCCGGCCACCGCATTCCCGACCACCGCAGCCAGTGCCGCAACCTGCACGGCCACCGCTATGTGCTGGAAATCACCCTGACGGGCGACGTGGTGCAGGCGCCCGGCGAGTCCGACAACGGCATGGTCATGGACTTCTCCGAGATCAAGCACATCGCCAAGACCCACATCGTGGACGTCTGGGATCACGCGTTCCTGGTCTTCGAAGGCGACACCGCCGTGCGCGGCTTCCTGGACACGCTGCCCGGGCACAAGACCGTCGTGCTGGACCGCATCCCCACCGCCGAAAACCTGGCCACCATCGTGTTTGAAACGCTGGCGCCGCACTACCACGGCCACTACGGCGCTGAACTGCGCCTGACGCGCGTGCGTCTGTACGAAACGCCGAACTGCTGGGCCGACTGCAACGGTTGATCCCTGACGGGGAGTACGGGTGTCGGAAGCTTCATGCGGTGTCTGACACCCGCTGAGAAAATCCTCGCATCGGACCGGCGTTTCCCGGGTGTCATACACCGGGCCTTCACCGAATGACGCGTCAAGACAGCGCCGTGCGCCCCCAGTTTTCCACTCACGGAAAACCGCCCCGTTATTTTCCCAATTGAGAAAATCTATCGAGAGAGTCGCCATTTTCAATCATTAGTAAGCTAATAGATAGGATACAATCGATTCCATGCTTACTCCTTCCGACTCCCAGCTCATGGCCACCACCGCCAACCTGATGGTGCTGTCGCGCGCCTATCGCGGCGCTGCCGACAAGGCGCTTGCCGACTACGGACTCTCCCAGGCAACCGCGTGGCCCGTCATCCTGGCCGGCCGACTTGGCGACGGGGTTCGTCAAGGCGCGCTGGCCGAAGCTTTGGGCGTTGAAGGCCCCTCTCTCGTGCGCGTGCTGGACCAACTGGTGGCCGCCGGCCTGATGGAACGCCGCGAAGATCCCCACGACCGCCGCGCACGCACCCTGCATCTGACCGACGCCGGCCATGCGCTGCGCGCGCAGGTCGAAGAGGTGCTGGTCGAACTGCGCCGCCGCGTCTTCCAGGGTGTCAGCGAATCGGATCTGGAGGCCTGCCTGCGCGTCTTCGACGCCTTGAAGGTGTCGCTGGGCCGCAGCGGCGCCGGCGCGCAAGAGGACGCGCGGCCATGAAACTGCCGAACGTCCGCGAAACCCTCTTCTCGCTCAAGAGCTACCTGAGCGCCATCATGGCGCTCTATCTGGCTTACAGCATTGGTTTGCCGCGTCCGTTCTGGGCAATGACCACCGCCTATGTCGTGGCCCAGCCCTGGTCCGGCGCGGTGCGTTCCAAGGCCCTGTACCGCCTGATCGGCACCTTCGCCGGGTCGGCGGCCACCGTCTACATGGTGCCGCGCCTGTCGAACTCGCCCGTCGTCATGACCGGCGCGATGGTGCTGTGGGTGGGCGCCTGCCTGTACATGTCGGTGCTGGACCGCACGCCGCGGTCCTATCTGTTCATGCTGGCCGGCTACACCGCCGCCATGATCGGCTTTCCCAGCGTCACCGACCCCTCCCTGGTCTTTGACACGGCGCTCGCCCGCGTCGAGGAAATCAGCCTGGGCATCGTGTGCGCCACGCTGATCCACAGCATCGTCCTGCCGCGCGGCCTGGCGCCCGCGCTGACGCTGCAACTGGACAAGGCCGTGCGCGATGCGCGCAACTGGATGCACGACACGCTGAGCGGCAAGACCGCCGAACAGCGCGACAAGGACCGCCGCGTGCTGGCCAACGACATTACGCAATTGCGCCTGCTGTCCACCCACGTTCCCTTTGACACCAGCAACCTGCGCTGGACGGCGGGCGCCGTGCGCGCCATGCAGGACCAGATCGCGGCGTTGACGCCGGCCGTGTCCGCCGTCGAAGACCGCATGCGCGCCTTGCAAGCCAACGGCCAGACGCTGCCCGAACCGGTGCAGGCGCTGCTGGCCGATATTTCGGAATGGATCAATGCCGGCGCGCAGGCCTCGCACGAAACCGCCGTCCAACTGCGCGCCGCGGTCACCCGGCTGACGCCCGGGATCGACAGCCGCTCGACCTGGCGCGACGCGCTGCTGGCCAGCCTGATGACCCGCCTGCGCGAGCTGATCGACACCTATGACGAATGCCTGGCCCTGCGCCGCGACATCCGCGCGGGGTTGCAGGGCGCGCCGGTGCGCACCCCGCGCACGGCCCGCGATCCCAATGCCGCGCTGCATCGCGACCACGGCATGGCGCTGCTGTCGGCGCTGGCCGCCGGCCTGGCCATTTCCGTGTGCTGCCTTTTCTGGATCGGCACGGCATGGAGCAACGGCGCCACCGCCGCGCTGATGGCCGCGATCTTCAGCTGCTTTTTCGCCTCGCAGGACAATCCCGTGCCCGGCATCATGCAGTTCCTGACCTACACGGTGTATTCGATTCCGCTGTCGGCGCTGTATCTGCTGGGCATCATGCCGGCCATTCATTCCTTCGAGATGCTGGCGCTGTCCATGCTGCCGACCGCGTTCGTGCTGGGCGTCTTCATTGCCCGCCCGGCCAGCACCGGCAAGGCCATGGCCATGCTGTTCGGATTTCTGGGCACGATGGCGCTGCAAGACACCAACACGGCCGACGTCGTGTCCTTCATCGACACGCAGGTCGCGCAGTGCATCGGCGTGGCCACCGCCGCGATCATCGCCGCCATCTTCCGCACGGTCAGCGCCGACTGGAGTGCGCGCCGCATCCAGGCCGCCAACTGGAAAGAGCTGGCGACGCTGGCCAGCGCGCCCCGCGCGCCGTCGCGCCACACCTATGCCGCCCGCATGCTGGACCGCATCGGCCTGTTGCAGCCGCGCCTGGCGCTGGCCAAGCGGCCCGACGACCTCGTGGCCGCCGATGCGCTAAAGGACTTGCGCGTGGGCCGCGACATTACCGAACTGCAGCGGGCGCGCCGCCATCTGCCGATGGCCGAATCCACGATCCAGCCGGTGCTCGACAGCCTGGCGCAGTTCTTCCGGCTGCGTTCGTCGGGGCGCACGCAAGACAAGTCAACCGAGTTCCTGGCGCAGATCGACCGCGCGCTATGCAGCGTGGCTGCCACGCCGCAGGGGCCCCACGCGCGCGACCGAGCCGTGGTGGCGCTGGTCGGCATCCGCCGCGCCTTCTTTCCCGACGCGCCCGACTTCCAACCCGCCCATCCCACGCTGGAGGGCCACGCATCATGATCGGCGAATTCAATCTCTACGGCATTTACTTCCCCTGGCTGCTCGTGCTGGGCGTCGTCACCCTGGGCGTGGCCTGGGCGGTGCGGCGCGTGCTGGCGCGCGCCGGGCTGTATCGCCTGGTGTGGCACCCCGCGCTCTTTGATCTGGCGCTCTTCGTGGTGCTGCTGTACGGCGTCTCCCTCATTTCCCCTTGTTTTCTTCAGAGATAGGTATGAAACTCCCCAATGCCCTTCGCCCTGCTGCTATCGGCAAGTTCGCAGTGACGGCCGTTGTCGTCGCCGCCGCCGCTTACGCCGGCTGGCAGCTTTGGGATCACTATGAAGTCGAGCCCTGGACGCGCGATGGCCGCGTCAAGGCCTATGTGGTGCAGGTGGCGCCCGACGTGTCCGGCCTGGTGACAAGCGTGCCCGTGCACGACAACCAGGACGTGAAGGCCGGCGACCTGCTGTTCGAGATCGACCGCGCCCGCTTCCAGCTGGCGTACGACCAGGCCCAGGCCTCCGTGCGTTCGCAGCAGGTGGCGCACGACCAGGCGCTGCGCGACGCCAAGCGCAACCGCTCGCTGGGCCAGCTGGTTGCGGCCGAAGCCGTCGAACAAAGCCAGACCAAGGTGCAGCAGACCGAAGCCGCGCTCGCCCAGGCGCAGGTGCAACTGAACACTGCCCGCCTGAACCTCGCACGTAGCCGCGTCGTGGCTGCCAGCGATGGCCGCATCACCAACCTGGACCTGCGCGCCGGTTCGTACGCCACGGCCGGCCACGGCGTGATGGCGCTGGTGGACGCCGGGTCGTTCTACGTCGAGGGCTACTTCGAGGAAACCAAGCTGCCCGGCATCCACGAAGGCGACCCCGTCACCGTGACGCTGATGGGCGAATCGCGCCACATTCGCGGCCATGTGGAAAGCATCGCCATGGGGATCGCGGACCGCGACCGCAGCACCGGCGCGAACCTGCTTCCCAACGTGAACCCGACCTTCAATTGGGTCCGCCTCGCGCAGCGCATTCCGGTGCGCGTGAAGATCGACGACGTGCCCGAGGGCGTGCGGCTGGTCGCCGGCCAGACCGCCACCGTCTCGGTCGACGACCGCCCGCCCCAGGCCGCGGCCGCCGCGCCTCACGCTTCCTGAGGAGCGGCCCGCACCGCCCTGCTTTCCGAAAACCCTTGAATCCCTTATCGACGCCAAGCCGTACCTGCCATGAAAACCAGATTTCTCCTTCCGCTGACGCTGGCCCTCGCGCTGGCCGGATGCGCCGCCGTGGGCCCCGACTACCAGGTGCCGCGCGAGGCCGTGTCCCAGCGGCCGAGCGCGCAATCCTCCTTCGTGCAAGCGCAGGAAGACTTGTACCGGCAAGAGGCGGTCCCTGGCCACTGGTGGCGTCTGTACAACGACCCGGTGCTGGACGGCCTGGTCGAAAAAGCCCTGGCCGCAAACACCGACTTGCGCGTGGCCAGCGCCAACCTTGAACGCGCCCAGGCCGCGGTGCAGGAAACGAAGGCCCAGCAGCAGCCAACGATCGGCGTGAATGCCTCGCCCACGTTCGGCCACGTCTCCGGTTTGCAGGAGCTTCAGCCCGGCATCGATCCGCCCAACCGCTGGTCCTACTCCACCGGCGCCAGCGTGTCGTATCAACTGGACCTGTTCGGCCAGATCCGCCGCGCCGTGGAAGCCTCTACTGACGACGCGCAGGCCGCGCAAGCCGCGTACGACGCCACGCGCGTCACGGTTGCGGCCGAGACCGCGCGCGCCTACGCCAACCTGTGCGCGGCGGGCATGCAGCTGGCCTCGGCGCAGCATTCCGTGCAGGTGCAGCGCGAATCGGTCGACGCCGTTAGCCGCCTGCAGCGTGCCGGCCGGGGCACCACGCTGGACGTCACGCGGGCGCGCAGCCAGCTTGAACAATTGCAGGCCAACCTGCCGCCGTTCCAGGCCCAGCAGCGCACGGCCCTGTATCGCCTGGCGGCGCTGACCGGCCAGACGCCCGGCGAGATCTCGCCCACGCTACTGCAATGCGCCAGCGCGCCCAAGCTGACCGAAACCATCCCGGTGGGCGATGGCGCGCAGCTGCTGCGCCGCCGTCCCGACATCCGCCAGGCGGAACGCACCCTGGCCGCCTCCACGGCCCGCATCGGGGTCGCCACGGCCGACCTTTATCCCAAGATCACGCTGGGCCTGTCCGCCGCATCGGGTGGTCCGGCCGCCATGTTTGGCGACCGCGGCACTTTCAGCTGGAGCGTGGGCCCGCTCATCTCCTGGACGGTGCCCAACACGGGCGCCGCGCAAGCGCGCATCGCCGAGGCCCAAGCCAACACCAAGGCCGCCGCCGCCCGCTTTGACGCGACCGTGCTCAATGCCTTGCGCGAAACCGAAAGCGCGCTGGTCGTCTACGCCCGTCAACTGGACCGCGACACCGCCCTGCGCGCGGCCCGCGACCAGAGCGCGCAAGCGGCTTCGCAGGCGCGGCGCCTGTTCCAGTACGGCAAGACGGACTACCTGACCGTGCTGGACGCCGAGCGCACGCTGGCCAGCAATGAAAGCGCGCTGGCGGCCTCGCAGGCGGAGCTCTCCAGCGACCAGATCGCGGTGTTTCTGGCTCTGGGCGGAGGCTGGGAGCCGTAAGCCGGCCGCAAAATCAATTCCATATTATGGGGATCGCATTGATTCCATAAAACCCGCGCCCCTAGAATCGTCCCGAACGCAATAACAACACCAAACGATTCGACAGTGCCAGGCCTGTCCCACGGGGCCAGCACTGCAGGACGGGGACAATTCATAATATGGAATATCCGGAAAGTATCCGGGATGCGCGGGTGCTGGACAGCATCACCAAGCTGACGCAGGAGGACGCCGGACGCGTCGTGATCGCCGGGTCGCACGGCGGCAGCTATGCCGCCTATTGCGCGGCACGGGGCGAGGTGCGGGCCGTCGTGCTGAACGATGCCGGCGTGGGCTGGCAGCGCGCCGGCATTGCGGGTCTGGACGACCTGCAACGTTGGGGCGTGCCCGCCGCCACCGCCAGCTACCGCAGCTGCCGCATCGGCGATGGCGCAGACATGGCGCGCCACGGCGTCATCAGCTTTGTGAACGCGCTTGCCCAGGACCTGGGCTGCGAGCCGGGCATGACCGTCTCCGAAGCCGCTGCGCGGCTCGCGCACGCCCAGCCAAACGCCAGCCGCCCCACCGCCATCCAGGAATCCCGCATCGTCATCAAGGCCGGCCCGGACGGCGCCCCGCTCGTCGTGGGCGCCGATTCCGTGTCGCTTGTGGATGCGCAGGACGACGGCCTCATCGCCGTCACCGCCTCTCACGGAGAACGGCTGGCCGGCCTGCAGTCCGATGGCGTCCGGGCGTCGCCGCGCCTGGTCACCTTCAACGACGCGGGCATGGGCAAGGACTGCGCCGGCATAGGACGCCTGCCCTTGCTGCAGCAGCGCGGCATCGCCGCATTGACCGTCTCGGCGCACACCGCGCGCATCGGCGACGCCCGTTCCTGCTACGAGGAAGGGACCATCTCCTCGGCCAACGCCCGCGCCCGCGACCTGGGCTGCCGCGTCGGCACACCGCTCAAAACCTTTATCGACGCCCTGCTCGCCGGGCGCGACACCCACTAGGAGCCTTACCCGCATGTCGGAAAAACTGGAAATCACCGGAGGCGAAGCCCTCGCCCGCATGTTTGCCGCGCACGACGTCGGCCTGATGTTCGGCATGGGCGGCTTCCAGCTCCTGCCGTTCTACGACGCTGCGCGCCGCCTGAACCTGAATCACAACCTGATCAACGACGAGCGCTGCGCGGTGTTCGCGGCCGACGCCTACACCAAGGTAAGCGGCCGCCCGGGCGTGTGCGACGCGACTCTGGGCCCTGGCGCGACCAACCTGGTGACCGGCCTGGCCGAAGCCTACAACGCCGGCACGGCGCTGGTCGCGCTGGTCGGCGACTCGCATCGCATGCACTCGTGGAAGAACATGACGCAGGAGGCCCGGCAGCTGGAGGTGCTGCGCCCGGTCGTGAAAGACGTGCTGCGCGTGGAGATGATCGAGCGCATTCCCGAGCTGGTGCGGCGCGCGTTTGCCGTGGCCACCAGCGGCCGCCCGGGCCCCGTGGTGCTGGACGTGCCCGAAGACATCGCGCACGCGGTCCATGCGTTCGATGCCGACGACTTTTATTCCAGCCCCAACTACCGGCGCTCGCCCGCCCTGCGCTGCCGTCCGTCGGCTGACGACGTGGCCCAAGCGGCAAGCATGCTCGCGGGGGCCTCCCGCCCGCTGATGCTGTGCGGCGGCGGCGTGCACATCAGCGATGCCGCCGATACCGTCCAGGCCTTCGCACGCAAATTCGGCATTCCCGTCGCCCACACCATGAGCGGCAAGGGCGCGATCGCCTGCAGCGATCCGCTGAACGCGGGGCTTTTCGGCCGCTACAGCCGCATTGCCAACGACCTGATCGCCAAATCCGACTGCCTCTTTGTCGTCGGCTGCAAGCTGGGCGAAGTGGCAACCCGCCGCTACGACCTGCTGGCTGCGGGCGCGCCGATCATCCATCTGGATATCGTGGCCGAGGAATTCGACCGCACCACCACTCCCGCCCTGCGCCTGTGGGGCGACGTGCGTGCCACGCTGGAGGACCTGGACGCGCGCCTGGCCGCCCACGGCGCGCCTGCCCGCCAGGACTACGTGGACGAGGTGGGCCAGGCCATGCACGCGTGGCGCGAATCGGTCAACGCAAAGCTGACTTCCGGCGACCGCCCCGTGGGCATGGCGCGGCTGATGCATGAGATCAATGCCTCGCTGCCCGAGGACGGCATCCTGGTGGCCGACGGCGGCTTCGCCGCGCATTGGGGCGGGTTGCTGTTCGACACCAAGCGCGCCGGCCGCGGCTTTGTGCCCGACCGCGGCTTTGCGTCCATTGGCTACGGCATCCCGGGCGCGATCGGGGCGGCCGCGGCGGCCCCCGGCCGCCAGGTGGTCAGTCTGACCGGCGACGGCGGCTGCAACATGTCGCTGGGCGAACTGGAAACCGCGGTGCGCATGAAGCTCGCCTTCACGCTCGTGGTGGTCAATAACGCCGCGTCGGGTTACATCAAGGCGTTGCAGCACCTGATGTACGGCGCGGGCAGCTACCAGTCGTCGGATCTGGTGGACACGAACTACGCCAACGTGGCGCGTGCGCTGGGGTGCAACGGCATCCGCGTCGAGGATCCCGCGGAACTGCCCGCCGCGCTGGCGCAGGCCTACGCCTGCAAGGACCGTCCCACCATTCTTGACGTGGTGGTCACGCGCGACCCCGCGCACATGCTGCCGGGCGTGGACAGCCGCGCGGCCAAAATCAAGCCGGGCGACCGCATCGCCTGAGGGCGGCGCGCATCGCCCGGTTCGACACACAAAACAATATCAAGCAAGGAGACAAACCTCATGAAGCGCAGAACCTGGATCAAGCTCGCGGCCGCCGCGGCAACCCTGTCGCTGGCGGGCGCCGCCGCGGCGCAGGCCACCTACCCCGACCGTCCCATCCGCCTGATCGTGCCCTTCCCGCCGGGCGGCACCTCGGACGTGGTCGGACGCATCTTTGCCGAAGCGCTGGCCAAGCAGATCGGCCAGCCGGTCGTGGTGGAGAACCGCGGCGGCGCGGGCGGCACCGTGGGCAGCCGCGCCGTGGCCTCGGCCGCCCCGGACGGCTACACGCTGCTGCTGGGCACGTCCAGCACCAACGGCACCAACCCTGCCGTGTACAAGAACCTGCCCTACGACGCGGTGAAGGACTTCACGCCGGTCACGCAGATCATCCGCGTGCCTGGCGTGATCGTCGTGAACAAGAACTTCCCGGCCAAGGACTATGCGTCGTTCACCGCCTTGATCAAGGGCGCCCCGGGCAAGTATTCGTACGCCTCGTCCGGCAACGGCGGCGCCACCCACATGGCGATGGAGTATTACAAGTCGCTGTCGGGCCTGGACATGATGCACGTGCCCTATCGCGGCACGGGTCCCGCGCTCAATGACGTCATCGCCGGCCAGGTGCCCATCCTGTGGGATACGGCCGCGTCATCGATGGCGCACATCCAGTCGGGCAATCTGCGCCCGATCGTGGTGGCCGCCAAGTCCCGCCTGCCGCAATTGCCGGACGTGCCCACGTTCGCGGAAGTGGGTCTGCCGGACTACGACGCGGAAATGTGGAATGGCCTGCTGGCGCCCGCGGGCCTGCCCAAGGACGTGCTGGCCAAGCTGAACGACGCATCCCGCAAGGCGCTGGCGGACAAGGACGTGCAGGCCAAGTACGCGGGCGTGGGCGCGTATGTGGTCGCCGACAAGCCCGAGGCATTTGCCGCGATGATCCAGGGCGACGTGGCCAAGTGGAAGAAGGTCGCCGACTTTGCGCACATCTCGGCGGAATGACATGGGTCAGCGGCTGAAAGACAAGGTGGCGCTGGTGTTTGGCGCGGGCTCGTCCGGGCCGGGATGGGGCAACGGCAAGGCCGCGGCGGCCCTATACGCACGCGAAGGCGCGTGGGTATTTGCCGTGGACCTGCGGCCGGAGGCCGCCCGCGAAACCTGCGGCATCATCGAAGCCGAAGGCGGCCGCTGCCAGGCGTTGACCGCCGACGTGACCGACTCCGGGCAGATCCAGGCGGCGGTCGCCGCCGTGCTGGCGGCCGCCGGGCGCATCGACGTGCTGCACAACAACGTGGGCATCACGGAGATGGGCGACCCCATCGAGGCCACCGAAGAAAGCTGGCATCGCGTGCTGGACACCAACCTGACCGGCGTGTTCCTGACGTGCAAGCATGTGCTGCCCGCCATGCTGGCGCAGGGCGCGGGCAGCATCGTCAACATTTCGTCGCTGGCCTCGATCCAGGTGAATTCCTATCCGTACACCTCTTACTACGCCGCCAAGGCCGGGTTGAACCACCTGACGCGGTCATTGGCCGTGCGTTACGCGCCGGACAATATCCGCGTGAATGCGGTGCTGCCCGGCGTCATCGACACCCCCTTGATCTACAAACAGATCGCGGGCCAGTTCGATGACGTCGAGGAAATGCGGCGGCGGCGCAATGCCGCCAGCCCCATGGGGCGGATGGGCGACGCCTGGGACGTGGCCCATGCCGCGCTGTTTCTGGCAAGCGACGAGGCCAAGTACATCACCGGCGTGTGCCTGCCGGTCGATGGCGGCAAGGCCTGCGCCGGACGCTAGCGCAAAGCCGGCGGGATCGGACTGGCCGGGGCGCGATCAGACGCGCGGGGCCAGGTCCGCCGACAATTCCGCCGCCGCGCGCTGCAGCGCGGCCACCACGTCGGCCAGGCGCGCGCCGGACAGGCGCGACCGGATGGCTGCCACGCTCAGCGCCGCCACCACGTGCTGCTCGCGGTCGAGCACCGGCACCCCCACGCCCAGCATGTCCGGAATGATGCGGCCCGGGTTCAACGCGTAGCCGTTCCGGCGCGCGGCGGCGATGTCCTCGCGCAGCATGTCGGTCGATGGCAGGTCGGGCGCCGCGCTGGCGTCGTAGCGCGCCAGCACGCGTTCGATATCGTCATTGGGCAGGAACGCCAGCAAGGCCAGGCTGCCCGCGCCAACGCCCAACGGGCGGCGGTGGCCGACTTCCAGCGTCAGGATCTTGATGGGAAAGTCGCCCGTCTTGCGGTCCACGCAGACCGCTTCGTGCCCGGAGCGCACCGACAGGAAGCTGGTGTCGCCCGTGGAATGCGCCAGCCTCAGCACGGCCGATTCGGCGATGGCCTTGATGCCGTGCCGGCTTTCGGCCGCCAGCCCCAGGATGTAGGACTCGCGGCCAAGGCTGTAGGTCTTCAGGCGCGGATTGAGCGACAGGAAGCCTTCCTGCAGCAGCGCCGTGAGCATGCGATGCGCGGTGGGCGGCGTCAGGCCGACATCGCGCACCACGTCCGTCAGGCCCACGCCACGCGCCGGGGCCGCCCCGACGTACTTGAGGATGCGCAGCACGCGGAAAATGCTTTGCGCGCCGCCGACGGCGTCGCTCGCGCGGGGCGCCATCAATGCACCGTCGTCCCATCCGGCGGCGTCTGGTTCAGCCCCAGCGCCGCTTCCCAACTGCGCAGCGGCACGCAGGTCTGCAGGCGCACGATGGCGCGCTGGATCAGGGCGGGATGCAGTTCGTGGCCGACGTGGGTGGCGATGTCGATGGTGGAATCGCCGTGCAGTTCGGCCAGGCGGGCCTGGGCCGCCTGGGCCTGCGACACGCTCATGACCGGATCGTCGGCGCCGTGCAGCAGATGGATGGTGGTGTACTGCGGGGCGCTTTTGGGCAGTTGCGCGTAGCGGCCCGAAAACGCGATCACGCGTCCAGCCATGCCGTCGTGGGCCTGCACCAGTTCCAGCGCCATGATGGCGCCCTGCGAAAAGCCGGCCAGCGCGGTGTCGGACTGCAGCAGGCCGAAACGGGCCTGCGCATCGTGCACGTAGGCTTCCAGGCGCGGCAGGGCCTGGGCCACGCGGTCGACGCGGTTGTCGTCGGTAACGCCGCGCACCGAGAACCACTGCCGGCCTGCGCCGCCGCCATCGAAGGGCTCGAAGCCTTCGGGGATCAGCACCGCCGCGCTCGGAAAGGCCGCGCGCACGGCCTGAGCCAGGGGCTCCAGGTTGGCGGGCGATCCGCCCACGCCGTGCAGCAGGATGAAGAGCTGGCGCACGTCGACGCCCGGATCGGGAAGGAATTCGATAGAACTGGAAGACGCCATGAAACTGCTCCGTGCTGGGCTGGGACCGTGGAATGCGCCCCGATTGCGGGATTGTAAAATGCGCCGCGCCTGGCCGTCCCGGGCCACTTTTCGATACGTCCTGCTGGCGCAAAGCCCGGTACAATACTGTATATTTATCCAGGTATTGAACACCGGGCGCTTTTGCCATGCAGTCCCCCGAACGTATCCATCCCGCGTTGTGGCGCGCCACGCAGTTGGCCAAAGGCGCCGCACGCACCCTGCCAACCGGGCATGCGGCGCTATCGGCCGAACTGCCGGATAACGGCTGGCCGCTGGGATCGCTCGTCGAGCTGCTGACTCCCCACCCCGGCATCGGAGAAATCCGCCTGCTGCGTCCCGCGCTGGCCCAACTGGAAACGCGGCGTCCCATTGCCCTGGTGCAGCCTCCGCATGTTCCGCACATCGCCAGCTGGATGAGCTGGCGGCTGGATCCCCGGCAACTGCTGTGGGTGGCGCCCGAAAAACCGGTGGATGCGCTGTGGGCCAGCGAACAGATCCTGAAGAACGCCAGTTGCGGCGCGCTGATCTGCTGGCTGCCCCACGTGCGCCCGGAATCCCTGCGCCGCCTGCACCTGGCGGCCCAGGCCAGCGACCTGCTGTTCATCGCCGTGCGCCCGTCCCGCGCCGCCCAAAGCGCCACGCCCGCCGCCTTGCGGCTGGCGCTGGCGCCCGCGCCGGGCGGCCTGTCCGTACACATACTGAAGCGCCGGGGGCCTGTCTGCGACACCCCGCTGTACGTGGGCCTGGAGCCCGGCGCCCTTACCCCCTCTTCTCCCCGCCATGCGCCTCTGGATCGCCGCATACCTGCGCTGCCTGCCGCTGGACGCCATACGCCCGCACTGGCCGCATGAACAGCAGGCGTTCGCCGTTCTGGACCAGGAACGTGTGGCCGCCCTGACGCCCGCCGCCCGCCAGGCCGGCGTGACGCCCGGCATGCGCCGCGCGGGCGCGGCGGCCATCGCGCCTGGCGTGGAACTGCTGCCCCGCCAGCCGCAGGCTGAAGCCGACGCCTTGCAGGGCGCGGCGCTGGCCCTCTTGCAGTACACCCCCGAAATCGCGCTGGCCGACGGCGACACCGTGCTGCTGAATGTGGGCGCCAGCCTGATGTTCTTTCGCGGACCGCGGGCGCTGAGCCGGCGGGTGGCCGCCACGCTGCGCGCGCTGGATCTGCGGGTGTCGCTGGGCATGGCGCCCACGGCCACGGGCGCCTGGCTGCTGGCGCGGCGCGCCGGCCGGGGCGTGCCCCGCCGCACGCTCAAGCTGCCCACCCTGGCGCGGCGGCTCGATGCCCTGCCCCTGTCGCTGCTGCCCCAGGCGCAAGGCCGCCGCAACTGGCTGGACGACATCGGCTGCCACACGCTGGCGCACCTGCGCGCCCTGCCCCGCGCGGGCCTGCAGCGGCGCAGCGCGCCCGATCTGCTGCAAGCGCTGGACGCCGCCTACGGCCAGACGCCCGAACTCTACCGCTGGCTCGAACCGCCCAACCAGTTTTCGCGGCGGATCGAGCTCATGGACTATATGGAGCACACCGACGCCGTGCTGGCGGTGGCGGGACGCCTGGCCGAGCAGCTGGGCGGCTGGCTGACCGCCCGGCAACTGGCCGTGCGGCGCGTGGTGCTCAGCATGGATCACGAACGCGGCCGCCACGCCCGCCCGCCGACCGAACTGGAGGTCGCGCTGGCCCAGCCCATCTGGCAGGCCTCGCAGCTTCTGCATCTGCTGCGCGAAAAACTGAACCACTTCACGCTGGAAGCCCCCGTCATCGCGGTGGCGCTGCACGCGCCCGACACCGTCGAGCAACCCGCCGCCAGCACCACCCTGTTCCCCGAGCCGGGCGGCACCGCCGCCGACCACGCGCGGCTCCTGGACCTGCTGGTGGCGCGGCTGGGCCGCGACCGGGTGCGCCATGCCCGGCCCACCGCCGACCATCGTCCCGAAGCCGCCAACGCATGGACCGACGCGCTGGCCGCGCCAGCGCGTCCCGCCGCCCCCCTGCCGCCGCTGCTCGACCGGCCGTTCTGGCTGCTGGAAACCCCGCAGCCCCTGAAGCTGTCCGGCCATCGCCCCCACTATGGCGGCCAGGCGCTGCGGCTGATGCGCGGCCCCGAGCGCATCGAAAGCGGGTGGTGGGACCCGGCCCTGACCGTGCGCGATTACTTCGTCGCCGAAGACGCGGCCGGCGCGCGCTACTGGATCTACCGCGAACGCGACGCCGAGGACGCGCGCTGGTTCCTGCACGGACTGTACGCCTGACATGCGCATGGACGACGACGCCCCCGATCCGCTGGACCCGGCTGAGACCCTGGCCCAGTTGCCCGGCTATGCCGAGCTGCAATGCCAGTCCAATTTTTCCTTCCTGCAAGGCGCCTCGCATCCCGAGGAACTGACCGCCCGCGCGGCCGAACTGGGCTATGCCGCGCTCGCCCTGACCGACGAATGCTCGCTGGCCGGCGTGGTGCGCGCCCATACCGAAGCCAAGACCCTCAAGCTGCCGCTCATCATCGGCGCCACGTTCCAGCTGCGCGCCGCGCCCGACGCCGCGCCGCTGGGCCTGACCCTGCTGGCGCAGACCCGCGAGGGCTATGGCAACCTGTCCGAATTCATCACGCTGGGCCGCACCCGGGCGCCCAAGGGCGAATACCGGCTGGCGCCGCAAGATATAGCCGATCCGCCCGCCGGCTACGCGCACCTGCGCAACCTGCCGGAATGCCTGGCCATCCTGACACCCGCCTACGGCACCGACGCCGACCGCATGGCCGACCAGGCGCGCTGGCTGGCGCGCGTCTTTCCGGGGAGGGCGTGGGTGGGGCTGACCTTGCTGCACCAGTCGCGCGACGACCTGCACCGCGCCGCCGTCGAACACGCGGCCCAGGCCTCGCAACTGCCGATCGTGGCGGTCGGCCAGGTGCAGATGCATGTGCGTTCGCGCAAGCCGCTGCACGACACGCTGACCGGCATCCGCACCCGCCAGCAGGTGTCGCAATGCGGCTACGCGCTGTCCGGCAACGCCGAACAACACCTGCGCAGCCGCATGCGCCTGGCCAGTCTGTACCCGCCCGACGCGCTGGCGCAGACCCTGGCCGTGGCGCGCCGCTGCACGTTTTCACTGGACGAACTGCATTACGAATACCCCGACGAGATCGTGCCGCCCGGCCACACGCCGGCCAGCTACCTGCGCCAGGAAGCGCTGACCGGCGCCGCCCGGCGTTTTCCGCGGGGCGTTCCCGACGGCATCACGGCGCAGATCGACAAGGAACTGGAACTCATCTCGGACCTGAACTACGAGGCCTATTTCCTGACCGTCTACGACATCGTGCAGTTCGCCCGCAACGCCGGCATCCTGTGCCAGGGCCGGGGCTCGGCCGCCAACTCCGCCGTGTGCTATTGCCTGGGCATCACCGCCGTGGACCCGCAGCGCGGCAACAACCTGTTCGAACGCTTCATCAGCAAGGAACGCAACGAACCGCCCGACATCGACGTCGACTTCGAACACCAGCGCCGCGAAGAAGTCATCCAGTACATCTACGACAAATACGGCCGTGAACGGGCCGCCCTGACCGCAGTGGTCATCTCGTACCGGCCGCGCAGCGTGCTGCGCGACACGGGGCGTGCGCTGGGCGTTGACCCGGGCGTCATCGACGCCGTGGCCCGCGCCCACCAGTGGTGGGACGGCAAGAAGGAAATGCTGCGCACGCTGGGCGCCTGCGGCCTGGACCCCGAGTCCCAGGTGGCGCGCCAATGGGCGTCGCTGGCGCAGACCATGATGGGCTTTCCGCGCCATCTGTCGCAGCATCCGGGCGGTTTCGTCATTTCACGCGGCAAGCTCTCGCGCCTGGTGCCCATTGAAAACGCCGCCATGCAAGACCGCAGCGTCGTGCAATGGGACAAGGACGACCTGGATGCCCTGAAGCTGCTGAAGGTGGACGTGCTGGCGCTGGGCATGCTGTCGGCATTGCGCCGCACGCTGGAACTGGCCAGCCAGCGCCGCGGCCAGCCGCTGGCCTTGCAGGACATCCCGGAAGGCGACGCGCCCACCTACGACATGATCTGCGATGCCGACACCATCGGCGTTTTCCAGATCGAATCGCGCGCGCAGATGACCATGCTGCCACGCCTGCGGCCGCGCGAATACTACGACCTGGTGGTGCAGGTGGCCATCGTGCGCCCGGGCCCGATCCAGGGCGGCATGGTCCATCCCTACCTGCGCCGCCGCCAGGGCAAGGAAGACGAAACCTACCCCAGCGAAAAAGTGCGCGGCGTGCTCAGCCGCACCATGGGCGTGCCCATCTTCCAGGAACAGGTCATGCAGATCGCCGTGGTGGCCGCCGGTTTCTCGCCGGGCGAAGCCGACCAGCTGCGCCGGTCGATGGCGGCCTGGCGGCGCAAGGGCGGCGTGGACAAGTTCCGCGTCAAGCTGGTGGGCGGGCTGCTGGCGCACGGCTACACGCTGGACTTCGCCGAAGCCTTGTTCCGTCAGGTGGAAGGGTTTGGCGAATACGGTTTCCCGGAAAGCCATGCGGCCAGTTTCGCGCTGCTGGCATATGCCAGTTCCTGGCTCAAGCGCCACGAACCCGAGGCCTTCCTGGCCGCCCTGCTCAATTCCCAGCCCATGGGGTTCTATGCGCCCGCGCAGCTGGTGCAGGACGCGCGCCGCCACGGCGTGTGCGTGCTGCCCGCAGACGTCACCGTGAGCGGCTGGGATTCCGTGCTGGAAATACTGCCCGGCGGCCATCCCGGCGCCCGGCGGCGGGCGCATCACCACGCGCCGCCCGCCGCCGAGCCCCGTCCCGCCGTGCGGCTGGGCCTCAGCCTGCTGCAGGGCATGCGCGAGGACACTGCCCGCCGCATCGAAGCCGCGCGGGCCGAGGCCCCCTTTGCCAACACCGCCGACCTGGCCCGCCGCGCCGGGCTCAACCGCCACGACCTGAATGCGCTGGCCGCGGGCGACGCGCTGCGCACCCTGGCCGGCCACCGGCGCCAGGCCAGCTGGGAGGCCGCCGCCAGCGTGCAAAGCCGCGACCTGCTGCGCGACGCCGAGATCGTGGACGCCCAAGCCCCGCAACTGTCCGCCCCGTCGGAAAGCCAGACCGTGGCCGCCGACTACCGCAGCGTGGGCCTGACGCTGCACAGCCATCCCGTGTCGCTGCTGCGCCCGCAACTGGCCGCCCGCAATTTCCAGCCCGCCTCGGTGCTGAACGGCTATCCCAACAAACGCGTCGCCCGCGCCTGCGGCATCGTCACCGTGCGCCAGCGCCCCCAGACCTCCAAGGGCGTCATCTTCGTGACCCTCGAAGACGAGACCGGCCCGGTCAACGTGGTGGTCCGCCCCGACCTCATCGAACGCCAGCGCCGCGAACTGCTGGGCGCCACCCTGCTGGGGGTCTTTGGCGCCTGGCAAAGCGTGGACGGCGTGCGCCACCTGATCGCGCAGCGGCTGGTGGATATGTCCGACCTGCTTGGCGGACTGGCGGCGCAGAGCCGCGATTTCCACTGAAGCTGCACGGCCAGCCGCCTGCCGCTGTTGCCCGGTTGCACAGGGGCCGCCGCGCCTTGACCACAGCACATCGCCGCTGGTCTATCATGGGTTTTTGTCCGCTCGTTGTAAGGAGTCCTACATGATCCGCAAGCTGATCCCCTTCCTGCTGGTTGCCAGCCTGGCTGCGTGCGCCAATACTGGCGGTTCGCGCACATCCAGCGCGCCGGCATCCAGCTCCTCGAGCGCGTCCTCTTCCTCGAGCACTGGCGCTGGCGCTTCCTACGGTTCATCCTCGTCCATGCCCGGCAGCACCAGCGGCAAGACCTGCGACGCCGGTGCGCTGCAATCGCAGATCGGCCAGAAAGCCACGCCCTCCGTCATGGAAGACATGCGCACGCGCAGCGGCAGCACCACCGCGCGCATGCTGCGCCCGGGCCAGGTGGTCACCATGGAATACAACAACACCCGCCTGAACCTCATCGTGGACGACAAGGACGTGATGACGGCAATCCGCTGCGGTTGACGGCGCCAGCCGGCCCGCGTCCGGCCGCCTCAGCGGCAGGACCGGGCGCCGCACCAAGACAAGCGCAAGGCCAGCGGCCGCACCGGTCGCTGGCCTTGCCAATCAATCCCCGGCCAGGTCCCGATCGGCCAACCCGCCCTTTCCACTCGCGCTTTTCACTCGCCCTTTTCACCCACCCCGAGCGGCCGCGCCGCCGGCGGCACATGCGGCAGGAACGCCCCCGCCACCTCGAAGGCGCATTCCTCGCGCGCAATGTCGATCACCCGCGACACGACCGGGTTGACGATGTTCTTTTTGTGCACCGCGTAGTAGTTGATGGTCGGCAGGTCCGGCTGCACATTCAGCTGGCACAGCGCCCCGCGCGCCACCAGCGGCGCAAAGTAGGCGCCCGGCAGATAGCTGATCCCCAATCCCAGCATCGTCAGCTGGGCCATCATGCCCAGACTGTTGCACGTCAGCACCCGCTTGACGGGCATTCCCTGCTCGGCGAACCACGCGTCATACAGATGCGATAACGCCGAATTGGTGGGCTGCGAGATGACGGGGTACGGCGCCAGGTCCTGCGGCGTCAGCGCGGCGGCGACATCGATGTCCAGCGCCGGGCTGGCCATCCACACATTGGTGACCGCGCCCAGATGCGTGCAATCGTACTGGTAACCCCAGAACGGACCCGGCATGATCGCCAGGTCCAGTTCGTCCTGCTCCAGCCGCTCATACAGGGTGATGCCGCCGTCGATCTCGGGCATCAGCTGCACGCGCGGGTAGCGCTGGCTGATCTGCTTGATCAGCCCGGCCAGCCAGGTCATGCCGACCAGTTCCGTCACGCCCAGCCGCACCACGCCTTCAAAGCTGGCCGGATCGGCCATGTTCTGGACGATCCGGCTGTTCAGCTCCAGCATCTGGCTTGCCAGCTCAAAGAGCTTGCGGCCCTGCGGGGTCATCAGCAGTTTCTTGGCCCGCCGCTCGAACAGGGGCGCGCCCGCAAAGGCCTCGAGTTCGCCCACCCGCTTGGCCACGGCCGATTGGGTGGTGTGCAGCTTGCGCGACGACGCGCTGAAGCTGCCCAGTTCGGAACTCCAATAAAAGGCCTCCAGCTGTTTGAGGGTGTACATCGCCGCGGTCGAAGAAAAGCGCATGGAAACCCCCAACGTTACCACCGAGGCCGCTCGGCCCGGATCATCCCCGCGGATGCAGGATGTCCGCCAGGAAGCGCTGCGCGCGCGGATGCGCAGGCGCGCTGAAAAAGCGCTCGGGCGTGTCCATCTCCAGGATCTCGCCCGCGTCCATGAACACCACGCGGTCGCAGACGTCGCGCGCAAAGCCCATTTCGTGCGTCACGCACACCATCGTCATGCCGTCCTTGGCCAGCCCCTTCATCACCTGCAGCACCTCGCCCACCATCTCCGGGTCGAGCGCGCTGGTCGGCTCATCGAACAGCATGACCGGCGGCTGCAGGGCCAGCGCGCGCGCAATCGCCACCCGCTGCTGCTGGCCACCCGACAGCGATCCGGGATAGGCGTCGATCTTGTGCGCCAGCCCCACGCGATCGAGCAGGCTGCGCGCCAGCTCCACAGCCTGCTTGCGCGGCTGCTTGCGGATGTTCACCGGCGCGAAGATCACGTTCTCCAGCACGCTCATGTGCGGAAACAGGTTGAACTGCTGAAACACGAAGCCGATCTTCTGGCGCAGGGCGTTCAGGTTCGCGCCCTTCTGGTAGATGTCCTGGCCATCGATCAGGATGCGGCCTTTCTCAATGGGCTCCAGCCGGTTGATCGTGCGGATCATGGTCGACTTGCCCGACCCCGACGGGCCGCAGACCACCAGCACTTCGCCGCGCGCCACCGACAGGTCCACGTCCTTGAGCACATGATGCTCGCCGTACCACTTGTTCACTTTTTCGAGATTGATCATGTTTTGTTCCTTTAAGCCATGGCCCGCGAGCGGCGGATGCGCAGGTCCAGCCAGCTCAAGCCGCGGCTCAGGCTGAAGCACACCAAGAAGTAGATGATGGCCAGAATGCCGAACACCTGCAGCGGCTGCGTCAGCACGAGGTTGTTGACCTGGTTGGCGGCAAAAGTCAGTTCATTGACGCTGATGACATAGCCCAGCGACGTTTCCTTGATGGTGGACACGAACTGGCTGGTCATGCTGGGCAGCACGTTGAACAGCGCCTGCGGCAGCACCACCTTGCGCATCGTCGTCCAGTAGCCCACGCCCAGCGAGCGCGAGGCTTCGATCTGCCCGCGCGGCACCGCCTCGATGCCCGACCGGATCACCTCGGACAGGTAAGCGCTTTCATAGACCACCAGCGCAAAGATCAGCGTCCAGAAGCCGCTGACCACCTGCCCGGTGATCTTGGGCACGACGAAGTAAGCCCAGAAGATCAGCATGAGCAGCGGCATGCCGCGCACCACATTGACCAGGGCCTTGCTGGCCGTGCGCAGCCAGCCATAGGGACTGACACGCGCCAGCGCGATCAACAGCGCCAGCGGCAGGGACATCGCCAGGCCGAGCGCGGCCAGGATCAGGGTAAGCGCCAGTCCGCCCAGCGGACCGTTGGGGTATTGGCCCACGAGCAGCGTGGGCCAGTATTGCATCAGCAGATCAAGCACCGTGGCCTCCGCGGTTCAGACGATAACGGGCGTAGATGCGCGATCCGAAAGCCATGATCAGGAACGATCCCAGCAGGTACATGATCGTCGCCGCGCCAAAGGTGGCGAAGGTGCGGTAGGTCTCGTTTTCGATTTCTCGCGCCTGGTAAGTCAGCTCCATCACGCCGATCGCCATGGCCACGCTGGTGTTCTTGAACAGCAGCAGCGCGCGCCCGACCAGCGGGGGAATGGAGATGCGCAGCGCCTGCGGCACGATCACGAAGCGCATGCATTGCAGATAGCTGGCGCCCAGCGCGCGGGCGGCCTCGAACTGCGTGCCCGGAATGGCGCGCAGGCCGCTGCGGATGTCTTCGGCGATATAGGCGGCCGACCCCAGCGCCAGCGCGATCGCCGCCAGCGACATTTCGGCGTTGTGCGCGTACAGCCACATGCGGAACCCTTCGGGCAGCAATTCGGGCATGCCGAAATACCAGAACAGCACCTGCACCAGCAGGGGCACGTTGCGGTGGTATTCCACATAGGCGTCGACCAGCCAGCGGCACGGCGCCAGATTGGTGGCGCGCACCACCACCAGCGTCACCGCGATGGTGAACGCCATGACCCATGCAACCAGGAACAGCTGCACGGTGACCGCCATGCCGCTGAGCAGCAGCTGGTATTGGGAAGCGTCTAGAAAGCTCATAAACCTGTCAATCTCCTGCGATCGGGCGCGCGGCGCCAAGCATCACGGCTTCGCGCGCGCCGCCTTGCGGGACGCGCCGAAGCCGTGACGGGAGTGGCGAAGGAAACGCCCGGGTCCGTGCCTCAGCCGGCAATCGGGCCGATCTTGAAGCTGCGTTCCAGCTTGTACGGCGTCTCGGGGCCAAACCACTTGTCGAACAGCTTGGCCGCCGCGCCGGAGGCTTCGGCCTCGTCCAGCGCCTGGTTCACCGTTTCCAGGAAACGCGGTTCGGACTTGCGCACGCCCAGGCCCCAGGGCTCATCGAACACCGCCTTCGGGATGACGCTGACCGGCGCGGTCGGCGGGCTTTGCAGCACCAGGCGCACCAGCACCAGCTCGGAGGCAAACTGCGCGTCGACCTTCTTCTGTTGCAGGGCGAGGTACGTGGCCGAGCTGTCGCCGTAGCCAATCACCTGCGACTTGTCCAGAATGCGCTTGATTTCGCGCTCGGAGCTGGACCCCTTGGTCGCGCCGATGCGGCGGCCGTTCAGGGCCTCGATCGAATCCAGGCCCGAATCCTTGCGCACCATCAGCTTTTGCGGGCTGACGTAGTACGAGTGGCTGAAGGCGATCTGCTGGGCGCGATCGGGCGAATAGCCCAGGTTGGCGGCCAGGATGTCCACGCGCCCTTCGTTCAGCTCGGGCACGCGCGCCGCCACCGACAGCAGCTTGTAGTTGACCTTCACGCCCAGCTTGTCGGCGACCAGCTTGCAAACGTCCACGTCATAGCCCACCAGTTGGCGTGTCGCGGCGTCCTGGAAGCTGAAGGGTTGCGACGTGCCCAACGTGCCGCAGACCAGCTCGCCGCGCGCCTTGATGTCGTCAAGCTGGTCGGCGTGGGCGATTCCGCCCGCGGCCAGCGTAGCCAGGCCCAGGCAGGCGGCAAAGAAAGTGTGACGCTTCATGGTTCATTCCCCTTGATTGGTTGTTTGGTGAACAGACTGAATTGGACGTTGAATCGATGGCGTGGAGTCGATGGCGTTGAATCGATCACGCCGGACCGCCGAGGTCCGGCGGGTATCGGGTATCAGGCCAGTTTGGCGCACGCCTCGCGGATCGCCGAGCAACCCTGCCGGATGTCGTCCAGCGAGGCCGCGAACGACAGCCGGAACGTGCCCGGCGCGCCGTAGGCGTGACCGTCGATGACCGCCACGCCCGCTTCGCGCAGCAGGTAATGTGTCAGGTCGGTATCGCTGGCGATCACGTCGCCGGCCGGCGTCTTCTTGCCCAAGAGGCCCGAGCAGTCCGGAAAGACATAGAACGCGCCCTGCGGCACCACGATGTCCAGGCCCGGCGTGCCCGACAATTCGGCGATCGCCAGGTCGCGGCGTTCGCGAAACACCTTGGCAAACTCCACGACGCAGTCCTGCGGGCCCGTCAACGCTTGCAGCGCGGCCGCCTGGCTGACCGACGAGGCGCCCGACGTGCTTTGCGATTGCAGGATCGCCATCGCCTTGATGAGCTCATCGGGACCGGCGCCGTAGCCGATGCGCCAGCCCGTCATTGCGTAGGCCTTGGATACGCCGTTAACCACGAGGGTGCGTTCGGCCAGTTCCGGCGCCACCTGCAGCGGATGCACGGTGGGCTCGCCGGTGAAGTTTAGGCGCGCGTAGATGTCGTCGGTCATCAGCCAGACGTGCGGATGACGCGCAAGGACCTCGGTCAGGCCGCGCAGTTCTTCCGCGGTGTAGACCGATCCGGTCGGGTTGCTGGGCGCGTTCATCATCAGCCACTTGGTGCGCGGCGTGATGGCGCGTTCCAGGGCGTCGGGCGTAACCTTGTAGTCGCTGGCGGGCGACGTTTCCACCGTCACCGGCACGCCGCCGTTGACCAGGACCATGTCCGGATAGGACACCCAGAACGGCGCGGGAATCAGCACTTCGTCGCCATCGTTCAGCGTGGCGGCCAGGCCGTTGAAGATCACCTGCTTGGCGCCGGTGCTGACAATGACGCGCGAAGCCGGGTACGTCACGCCGGTCGCTTCCAGCAGGTGCGCGGCGGCGGCCTTGCGCAGGGCGAGCGTGCCCTGCGCCGGCGGATACTTGGTTTCGCCGCGGTTCATGGCGGCCGTCGCGGCCTGCCGGATGTGTTCGGGCGTCGAGAAATCGGGCTCACCGATGGTCAGGTCGATGATGCGGCGGCCCTGTTCGCGCAGTTCCGCGATGATGGCGCGCGCGGCGACGCTGGGCGAAAGCTTGATGCGCTTGATGCGGTCGGCGACGATGCTCATTTGGCCGCTCCCATCTTTTCGGCCAGGGTCTTTTCCAGCCACGGCTTGGTGTACGTGCCGGCGCGCAGCTTTTCCTTGGCCACGGCTTCGTCGGCTTCCTTCTTGAGCGCCAGCGCCAGCACGGCGTTGGCATGCTCGGCCGGAATCACCACCACGCCATCGGCGTCGCCCACGACCACGTCGCCGGGGTTGACCACCTGGCCGCCCACCGACACGGGCACGTTGATCTCGCCCGGACCGTCCTTGTAAGGCCCCTTGTGCGACACGTCGCGGGCAAAGCAGCCGAATTCGCCCTGCGCGAATACGTCCGCGTCGCGCACTGCGCCGTCGATCACGAATCCTTCGATCCCGCGCGACTGCGCGTCCATCATCATCAGTTCGCCCACCAGCGCGTTGCTGGTGTCGCCCGCGCCGTCCACGACGATCACGTCGCCCGCCCCGCCCAGCGAAATCGCCTTGTGGATCATCAGGTTGTCGCCCGGACGGGTCTTGACGGTCAGCGCCACGCCGACCGTGCGGCGTGCGCCGTTATGCAGCGGACGCAGGCCCGACACGCCGTACAGACGGTTCATGCAGTCGCTGATCTGGGCCGAGCCGATGGTGGCAAAGCCGGCCAGCACGTCGGCGGCGACGGCCGGCGCGGTACGGGAAAGAATGCGATATCCGATGGGATTCATAAGGAAAGTCAGTGTGAATGCAAGGAGCGTTGAAGCGAACCTGCATTACAAAGCCGCGCAAGCCTTTCCTCAAAACGATATAAATTCCCAGCGATCCACGAATATTTTTCGTGGATTACGCCGTTTAAGGGTTATCCCTTATTCCTGCATCCGCGCTCAGTCGTCGCCGGCGCCCGACGCGCTGCGCGCCTCGGACAACGCCACCGTCAGGTGCATGACCTTCTTCTTGAGCTGGTCACGCTCGTCCGTCAGCTTGGCCAGCAACTGGCGCAGGCGCGCGATCTCGGCCGGCATGTCGGCGATGCTCTCGATAGGCTCCTCGGGCGGCGCCTCGCGGGGTGGCGGGGCCTTGGCCTGGCGCACTTCCCGGGCGGCCTGCTGCAATTCCTTGCGGCCGCCGGCAACTGCGGCAGCCTGCCGTTCCGCCGGCAGCGACGCCACGGCTGCCGCGGCGTTGATGGAGATGGCGCCTTCCTTGACCGCGCGCACCAATTCCGGCGCCGCGGACTTCTGGATCTTTTCGATCTGGCCCAGGGTGTTGCTGCTGATGCGGGCGGCGCGCGCCAGGGCCTGCCGACTGGGCACGGCCGGCTTCCAGTCGGGATTGGCATGGCCGCGCATCGGCACGGCGCCGGCCCCGGGCGCGTCCTCGTCCCAAGGTGGGGAGTCGTCGGGCGGCGATCCGTCGGATGGCGCGCCTTCCGAAGCTGCGCCTTCTGTCGCCCCCTCGCCAGTCGCCGCCCCGGCCTCAGGCCCGGTGCGCGCCAGCAGGATCTCCTTTTTGCGCAGCGCCAGCACCCCCCGCTGAAAGTCCGACACGCTGCGCCGGCCCAGGTGGTTCTCGATCATCCACAGGTGCACGTCCTCGATGGACTTGAAGTGCGGATGCTGGATGGTCTTGAAGGGAATGTCGTGCTTGACGCAGATGGCGTAGCGGTTGTGGCCGTCGACCAGCAGATCGCCCCACAGCACGAGGGCGTCGCGGCACCCTTCGGCCAGCAGGCTGCGCTCCAGCGCGGCGTGTTCGTCCTCGGTCAGCGGGTCTATATAGGCGCGCAGGCCTTCGTCTACTCTGATTTCCATGGTGTCCAAATAAAGTCGGGCCGCGCTCTACGCCAGCCCCTGTCCGCGCAGCACGTCCTGGATCGCCGCCAACCGCGAGACCGGATCGGTCAGCGCCAGCAGGGTCGCCTTGTCGTCCGGCGGCAAGGGCAAGAGTTCGCACCAGCGGTTCGCCACCCAGCCGCAGTCGTCCAGCCGGAACGGCGGCGCAAGCGGCATACGTTCGGCAGGCACGCCGTCCCGCTGCCACTGCGCCACCAGCCGGCCCAGCGCATCGGCGCTGGCCTGCATGGTTGCCGGCACGGGCGTGGGCGGATCGTCGGGGATGGGCTCGGCCTCGCCCATCCAAAGGCCGTATTTTGCCACCTCGCTGGACCGCAGCCGAAAGCGTCCGGCGCCACGGCACCGGATTTCCAGCAGGGCCGGCATGGGCGCCTCCCAGCGTTCGACCCGGGCCATCGTGCCGACTGGCGACAGCGTCTCCTCGCCTTCCGGGGAACGGACCTCGCTACCGGCCAGCAGGCCCACGATGCCGAATTCGGTATTCTCGGCGATGCTGCGGCGGATCATGTCCAGATAGCGCACCTCGAAGATGCGCAGTTGCACCACGCCGTCGGGAAACAGCGCGTTGGACAATGGAAACAAGGGAATCAGCGACATGGCCGCCTCCTGTTCATGTCACGTGGAACGCTTCGTCCACCGGCACCTGCAGCGCCGTCGCCAGCGCGTTGGTCTGCGACGCCATCGCGATCACCGCCAGCAGTTCCGCATGCTGGCCGTCGGTCATGCCCTTGGCGCGGGCCGAGGCCGTGTGGGAATGAACGCAATACGAACACCCATTGGCCGTGGACACCGCGATGTAGATCAGCTCGCGCACCAGCGGCGAGAGCTCGCCCTCGGCCATCATTACCGTCTTGAGCTGCTCCCAGACGCTGCGCATCCGCGGCGGATCGTTGGCCAGCGCCCGCCAGAAATTGTTGACGAAGTCCGATTTGCGCGTGGCGCGGATGTCTTCCAACACCGCCCAGGCCTCGGGATTTCTACGGATCTCGTCATCGCTCAGCAGCCTTACCGTGCTCATTGCACCGCTCCATCGTGAAAAAATCGTGACGCCGCCGCCCTTTCGCGGCGGCCCTGTTTCGATCCGTCGGGGGCCGGGGCCGGCCAATCAGGTATTGCGGCCATCGTAGGGAATGCGGGTCAGCGCATTCAAGTCCACATTTTCCAGGCAGCGCACGTTGACGGCCGCGGTCTCCTTGCCTTCGGCGCCCACGCCGAAACCGAACGGCGCGCAGCCGCAATTGGCGCAGAAATGGTGCGAAATCACGTGCTTGTTGAAGGTGTACGTGGACAGCGTCTGCGTCGAGGACGTGATGCGCAGCGCGGCTCGCGGCACGAACCACAGCAGATAGCCCTTGCGGCTGCAGTGCGAGCAAGTGCATTCCAGCACCTGGGACACATCGCCATCGACTTCATAGGCGATCTGTCCGCAGTGGCAGCTTCCTTGTTGCATGGATTGTCTCCCGGCCGTTATCGGATCAGACTCCCATCATAGGCCTGTGCCGCCCGCCTTGCCCATGCGGACCCGCCGCACCTCACCCCGCCCGGAGCCATCATGCCCCAGTTATCCGCCTACCTCAGTTTCGACGGCAATTGCGCCGAAGCCATGCGCTTTTACGAACGCGTGCTGGGAGGCCGCCTTGACGCGCTGGTCCGTTATGCCGACGCACCCGCCGATGCCGTCATGCCCATCCTGTCCGACGAGGACGCCGGGCGCGTCATGTACGCGCGCCTGACGCTGGATGAGCAGACCTTGCTGGGCAGCGACGCCACCGCCGGACACCCCTAACCCGGCAACCGGGGGGTGGCGCTGGCACTGGTGTATCCCACCGTGTCGGACGCGCACCGGGTGTTCGACCTTCTGGCCGAAGGCGGCAGCGTCACGATGCCGCTGCAAAAGACGTTCTGGGCAGAAGCCTACGGCGCGCTGGTCGACCGGTATGGCACGCGCTGGATGGTGAGCGGGGGCCGCATGACCCACTGATGGCCCGGACGGCTGTGCCCGGCGCCGGGTTCAACCGCCCGGCCGGTGCGCCGCCAGCACCTCGTGCAGCGACTGCGCCGCGCGCTGCAGCACCGGCACGGCGCGCAGCAGATCGTCCAGCATCACGCGCGCCGTGGGCGCATGGCAGGCCACCGCCGCGACCACGCGGTCTTCGCCGTCGCGCACCGGGACCGCCACCGCGCTCATGCCGCGCACGAATTCCTCGTTGTCGATGCCGATGCCGCGCACGGCCAGCCGCTCCAGCTCGGCCTCAAGCCGGGCCGGGTCGGTCAGCGTGCGCGGTGTGTTGCGCGTGAGCGGCAGGCGGGCCAGCACGCGGCTGCGCTCCAGGCGGTTCATCGAGGCCAGGAACAGCTTGCCGCTTGCCGTGCAGTGCATGGGCACGTGGCTGCCCACCGCGAAAAAGAGCCGCAACGGCTCATTGGTCTCGACGCGCTCCATGTAGACGACGCGGTCGCCGTCGGGCGCGGTCAGGTTGCAGGTTTCGCCCAGCGTGCCCACCAGCTGGGTCAGCACGGCGCGGCACGCGCGCGTGAAGGCGCAGGCGCGCAGGGTGGCCAGCGCCAGCGACGTGGCCTGCGGCCCCGGCACGAAACCGTTTTCGGTGGGCGTGGCGGCCACGAAGCCGGCGCGCTGCATGGCCGCCAAGAGGCGCATCAACGTGGTCTTGGGCATGTCGAGCCGCTGCGCAAGCTGCGCCAGCGTAGGCGGATGCTGCGCCCGCGCCAGATGATCCAGCACCAGCAACGCCCGCAACGAACGCGCGGCCTCCTGCTGTCCGCCCGCGTCATCGGACCGGCCATCGGCCGGCTCCTGCGATGCTGCACTGCGATTTTGAAACCGAAGCCGCATGTTCTGTTCCATTTCTCCGCCCCAGCGCGTGTTGTGCTTTGTTCTGTGCGCGCGCTTCCTAGAATCGCCTCAGATGCCGGCCTGGTCCGCATTGCGGAGTCTGCACCGGCCGGTCATGCCGAACAAATATAAGGGAGACCGCGCGGAAATGTCCGATACCGTCGATTACATCGTGGTGGGCGCCGGCTCGGCCGGATGCGTGATGGCCAACCGGTTGAGCGCGGACGGCGCGCATTCGGTCTGCCTGCTGGAGGCCGGTCCGAAGGACACCTATCCCTGGATCCATATTCCCATCGGCTACGGCAAGACGATGTTCCACAAGGTGGTGAACTGGGGCTACTACACCGACCCGGATCCCAATATGCTGGACCGGCGCATCTACTGGCCGCGCGGCCGCACGCTGGGCGGCTCCAGTTCCATCAATGGCCTGATCTACATCCGCGGCCAGCGCGACGACTACGACGCCTGGGCCGAAGCCGGCAACCCGGGCTGGGGCTGGGACGACTGCCTGCCCTGGTTCCGCAAGCTGGAAAACAACGATCTGGGCCCAGGCCCCACCCGCGGCACCGAGGGTCCGCTGAACGCCACCTCCATCAAGACGCCGCATCCGCTGGTCGAAGCGCTAATCGACGCCGCGGGCAAACTAGGCGTGCCGCGCGTCCGTGACTTCAATTCGGGCGACCAGGAAGGCGTGGGCTATTACCAGCTCACCACCCGCAACGGGCGGCGCTGCTCCACGGCCGTGGCCTACCTGCGGCCCGCGCAGGACCGACCCAACTTGCGCATCGAAACCGATGCGCACGCGATGGCCGTGCTGTTCGAAGGCAGCCGCGCCTGCGGCGTGCGCTACCGCCGCGATGGCCAGGTCCGAACGCTGCGCGCCCGGCGCGAGGTGGTGCTGTGCGCAGGCGCCCTGCAATCGCCGCAACTGCTTCAGCTGTCCGGCATCGGCCCGGCCAGCCTGCTGCGCGAGTTCGGCATCGGCATCGTGCGCGACCTGCCCGGCGTGGGCGAAAACCTGCAGGACCATCTGCAGATCCGCCTGATCTACGAGACCACGCGCCCGATCACCACCAACGACCAGTTGCGCACGCTGCACGGCCGCCTGCGCATGGGACTGCAATGGCTGCTGCTGCGCAGCGGTCCGCTGGCCGTGGGCATCAACCAGGGGGGCCTGTTCTGCCGGGTTGACCCGGCCAGCCGCACGCCCGACACCCAGTTCCATTTCGCCACGCTGTCGGCCGACATGGCGGGCGGCAAGGTGCATCCCTTCTCGGGTTGCACCTATTCGGTGTGCCAACTGCGGCCCAGCTCGCGCGGCCGCGTTCGGCTGCGCAGCACGGACCCGTTCGAGGCGCCGTCCATGCTGCCGAATTACCTTTCGACGGAGCTGGACCGCCGCATGGCCGTGGCCGCCGTCCGGTACGCGCGCCGGGTCGCCGCGACCGAGCCGCTGGCCGGCCTGATGAAACGCGAATTCCGCCCCGGTCCGGACGTGCAGACAGACGACGAGATCCTGCACTTCTGCCGCGAGTACGGCGCCACCATCTTCCACCCTTCGGGCACCGCGAAGATGGGCCCGCGTAGCGATCCCATGGCCGTGGTCGACGAACGCCTGCGCGTGCACGGCGTGTCGGCGCTGCGCGTGGTCGATTGCTCGATCATGCCCACGCTGGTCTCTGGCAACACCAACGCGCCGGTCGTGATGCTGGCCGAGCGCGCGGCGGATTTCATGTTGCAGGACGTGCGCCAGGCGCGCGCGCAAACCGTGCGCACGCCCGCGCGGATGGAGATGACGGACCCCGGTTAGCAAACACAGATCGCAGACAGACCCGGCCGCGGCAGCGCAGATTGTCCGGCCGACCCACCAAAGGAGACTGGACATGGCCAAGCAAAACGAAGCGGCGGTGCGCAAAGTCGTCACCGCCTCGCTGATCGGCGCCACCATCGAGTGGTACGACTTTTTCCTGTATGGCGTCGTCGCCGGCATCGTATTCAACAAGCTGTACTTTCCGACCGGCGATCCGCTGGTCTCGACCATGCTGGCCTACACGACGTTCGCCGTCGGCTTCGTGACCCGGCCGCTGGGCGGACTGATCTTCGGCCACTTCGGCGACCGCATCGGCCGAAAAAGCATGCTGGTGATGACGCTGATGATCATGGGCATCGCCACCTTCCTGATCGGTCTGGTGCCCACGTACGAGATGATCGGCATCTGGGCGCCCATCCTGCTGCTGCTCTTGCGCGTGTTCCAGGGCATCGGGCTGGGCGGCGAATGGGGCGGCGCGGTGCTCATGGCCTATGAGTATGCCCCGCCCGACAAGAAAGGCTTCTACGCGTCGCTGCCGCAGATCGGGCTGGCGATCGGGCTGTGCCTAGCCTCGGGCACGGTGGCGCTGCTGTCCGTGCTGCTGACCGACGAGCAGTTCATGGCGTGGGGCTGGCGCGTCGCCTTCCTGGCGTCCGCCGCGATGGTGGCCGTGGGCATGTACATCCGGCTCAACATCAAGGAGACGCCGGAGTTCACGGCGGTCAAGGCGCAGAACGCCGAAAGCCGCATCCCTTTCATGGACATGATGCGCCGCTATCCGGGCAACGTGGTCAAGGGGATGGGCGCGCGCTATATCGACGGTGTGTTCTTCAACGTCTTTGGGGTGTTCTCGATCTCGTTCCTGACGCAATCGGTCCAGATTACCCGGACCGAGGCGCTGATCGGGGTGATGGCGGCGGCGCTGGTGATGTGCTTCTTCATCCCCTTCTTCGGCCGGCTGTCCGACCGCATCGGCCGCACGCGCGTGTACTTCTGGGGTTCGCTCATCACCGCCGCGGCGTCCTTCCCCGGCTTCTGGATGATGATCAACAGCGGCGGCAACGTGATGCTGATCTGGCTGGCCATCATCATTCCGTTCGGGATCCTATACGCCGCCGTGTACGGTCCGGAGGCCGCGCTGTTCTGCGAACTCTTCGACGCCAAGGTGCGTTACACCGGCATCTCGTTCGTCTACCAGTTCTCGGGCATCTTCGCGTCCGGCATCACGCCGATCATCGCCACCGCATTGCTCAAGACGGGCGGCGGGCAGCCGTGGCTGATCTGCCTGTACGTGATGTTTGCGGGGGTCGTGTCGGCCTTCTGCGCGTGGCTGATCGGGCGCGGCAGGCAGCCTGTGGAAGTGGACGACGCAAGCCAGCCGTCCATGCAGCGGGCTGGGCTGCGCAAGGCGTAGGCGGCGGGCGGCCCGTGCGCAGCGGATCCGCACGGGTCGCAATCGGGGGCCGTCCCTTGCCCCCCTTTCGCCGCTCAGTCCCGTGCCGCCTGCGGCGGCTGCTGGGCCGGCCATCCGCCGCCCAGCGCCTTGAACAAGGTCGCCAGCGCCGCCTGGCGCTGCGCGCTGACGTCGATGTAGGCGATCTGGTCCGTGTAAGCGCTGCGCTGCGCATCCAGATAGCGCAGATGGCTGTCCACGCCGCCGCGGTAGCGCGCCTCGGACAGCTGCAGGGCCACCTGGCTGGACTGCGCCAGCGCAAGCCGGGACGCCTCTTCACGCCGCAGCGTCTCGGTGGCCACCAGCGCGTCCGACACCTCGCGGAACGCCGTCTGGATCGTGCGTTCGTACTGGGCCACGGCGATGTCCTTGCGCACGGTGGCCAGATCCAGGTTGGCCACGTTGCGCCCGCCGGCAAAGATCGGCAGCGTGATCTGCGGGGTGAACGACCAGGCGCGCTGGCCGGATTCGAACAGGCCCGACAAGTCCGCGCTGGAACTGCCGAACAGGCCGGTCAGCGAAATGCTGGGAAAGAACGCGGCCCGCGCCGCGCCGATGCTGGCGTTGCGCGCCTGCAGCGCATGTTCGGCGGCCAGGATGTCCGGCCGGTTTTCCAGCAGCGCGGAGGGCGCGCCCGCCGCGATCTCCTGCACCAGCATCGGCGCATCGGCCGTGCGCGCCGGCAGATACGGCGACAGGTCGCTGATGCCCACCAGCAGGCCGAGCGCGTTGCCGGCCTGGCGGACCTCGCGATCCGTGCGCTCGAGCTCGGCGCGTGACTGCTCGGTCAAGCCCAGCGCTTCCTGATAGTCGAGCGCGGTGGCCGCGCCCGCCTGCCGGCGCTTGGCCGTCAGCGCCAGCGACGCCTCGCGGCTGGCCAACGTCTGGCGCGTCACATCCAGACGCCGCTGCGCGCTATCGCGCGCCACATACGCCTGGATCACCTCGGCCACCAGGCTGATCTGCGCGCTGCGCGCGGTCGCCTCGGTCGCCAGATATTCCTGCAAGGCGGCATCCGACAGGCTGCGCACGCGGCCGAACAGGCCAAGTTCGAAGGCGGTCAAACCCAGGCCGGCCTGATAGCTGCTTTGGACTGACGAGGCGCCCGTGCTGCTCAGGTCTGCCGGCACACGCTGGCGCGTGCCCGTGCCCTGCGCGTCGATGCCCGGCAGCCGGTCCGCTCGGGTGATCTGGTACTGCGCGCGGGCCGCCTCGATGTCGAGCAGCGTCTGGCGCAGGTCGCGGTTGTTGGCCAGCGCCAGTTCCACCAGCTTGCGCAAGGCATCGTCGGTGATGAAGGACTGCCAGTCCAGCGTCGCCGCCGCCGACTCGCCGGGGCCGGACGCCGCCAGGCTCCAGTGGTCGCCCACGGGCGATGCCGGACGTTCATAGACGGGCGCGAGCGAACAACCCGCCAGCGCCGCGGTCAGCAGCAATGCGGACAGCCGCAGGGGAAACAAGGTCTGCCTCATGGCGTTACTCCTGCACGGTGCGCGGCGCGGCGTTGGCGGCGGGCGAGGACTTGCCCCGCTTGCGCTGCACCAGCGACAGCACCCACACGAAGAAGATGGGAACGAAGATCACGCCCAGCAGCGTGGCGGTCAGCATGCCGCCGATCACACCCACGCCCAGCGCGCGCTGGCTGGCCGCGCCCGCGCCGGAGGCCAGCGCCAGCGGCACCACGCCCAGGATGAACGCCAGCGACGTCATCACGATGGGACGGAAGCGCAGCTTGGCGGCCTGGATGGCGGCGTCGGCAAGGCTGTGGCCCTGTTCGCGCAGGCTCTTGGCAAACTCCACGATCAGGATGGCGTTCTTGGCCGCCAGGCCGATGATGGTGATGAGACCGACCTTGAAGTACACGTCGTTCGGCATGCCCAGCACCGTCACCGCCAGCACCGACCCCAGCGCGCCGATCGGCACGATCAGCATCACGGACGCCGGGATCGACCAGCTTTCATACAGGGCGACCATCAGCAGGAACACCACCAGGAAGGCCAGCGCGAACAGCATCGGCGCCTGCGACCCCGCGAACTTTTCCTGATACGACAGGCCGGTCCATTCGTAGCCAATGCCCTCCGGCAAGCCGGCCACGATGCGCTCGATCTCGGCCATGGCCTGGCCGGTGCTGCTGCCGGGCATGGCGTCGCCCGCAATCTTGAACGCCGGATAGCCGTTGTAGCGGGAGATCTGCACGGGGCCGTTCTCCCAGTCCGTCTTCACGAATGCGCTGAGCGGCACCATGCCGCCGGTCTTGTTCGGCACGTTCAGCTTCAGGATGCTCTCGGGCGTCATGCGGTCGCGCACGTCGGCCTGCACCACCACGCGCTGCAGGCGGCCGGCGTTGGCAAAGTCGTTGACCGTGGCCGACCCATACGCCGACGAGATCGCCGTGCTGATCACGTCAAAGCCCACGCCCAGCGCTTCGGCCTTTTCGCGGTCGATATCCAGCCGCAGCTGCGGGGCGTCGGCCAGGCCTTCCATCATGGCGTAGGCGATCACCGGCGAACTGTTGGCCTGCGCCAGCAGCTGGTCCCGCGCTTCGGTCAGCGCCGCGCGGCCCACGCCGCCGCGGTCCTGCAGCCGCAGCGCGAAGCCGCCCGAGTTGCCCAATCCGTCGATGGGCGGCGGGTTGACGGCCATGACCGCGCCGTCGTCGATCACCGCGAAACGCGCATTCACGCTGTCGGCCACGTCGGCGGCCGATTGGCCCTTGCCCCGCTCGGACCAGTCCTTGAGCGTGGGAAACGCGATGCCCGCGTTCTGACCGGTGCCCGAGAAGCTGAAACCCATGACGGTGAAGGCATCGCCCATGGCGTCCAGCGACAGCAGGTGCTGCTCGACGTCGGCCACCACCTTGTCGGTGCGCACATGCGTCGCACCGGGCGGCAGTTGCACGTCGACGATGACGTAGCCCTGGTCTTCCGGCGGCACGAAGGATTCCGGCACGCGCATGTACAGCACGGCCAGCACGGCCACGATGGCCAAGTAAATCACCATGTAGCGGCCGGTGCGGCGCACCAGGCGGGAATTGAGCGCCTCGAAGCGGCCCGTCAGGCGATTGAACGCGCGGTTGAACCCGCCGAAAAAACCCTTCTTTTCGTCGTGGTGGCCCTTCGGAATGGGCTTGAGGAACGTGGCGCACAGGGCCGGCGTGAAGGTCAGCGCCAAAAAGCCCGAGAACAGGATCGACACCGCCAGCGACAGCGAAAACTGCTGGTAGATGACGCCCACCGAACCGCTCATGAACGCCAGCGGCAAAAACACTGCCGACAGCACCAGCGTGATGCCGACGATGGCGCCGGACACCTGTTCCATCGCCTTGACCGTGGCTTCGCGCGGCGACAGGCCTTCCTCGGCCATGATGCGCTCGACGTTTTCAACCACCACGATGGCGTCGTCGACCAGGATGCCGATGGCCAGCACCATGCCGAACATGGTCATCATGTTCACCGAGAAGCCCAGCACCGACATCACCGCGAACGTGCCCAGCAGGCACACCGGCACGACGATGGTCGGAATCAGCGTGTAGCGGAAGTTCTGCAGGAACAGGTACATCACCAGGAAGACCAGCACCATGGCTTCCAGCAGCGTGTGCACCACCTTTGTGATGGCCACGCTGACGAACTTGGAGGTGTCGAACGGCACCGAGTACGCAATGTCTTCGGGGAACGAGGCCGACAATTCCTTCAGGCGGGCATTCACGGCCTTGACGGTGTCGATGGCGTTGGCACCCGGCGCAAGCTGCACCGCCGCGCCGACCGCCTTCTTGCCGTTCAGGCGCGTTTCGAAGTCGTAGCTCTGGCGGCCGACTTCCAGGCGCGCCACGTCGGCCAGGCGCACGGACGAACCATCCGGATTGGCGCGCAGGACGATGCGCCCGAACTCCTCGGGGTTGTCCAGCGTGCCCTTCACGGCCAGCGTCGCGGTCAGCTCCTGCTCGGGCGCGCCGGGACGGCTGCCGAAGCTGCCGGCCGGCACCTGCACGTTCTGCGCGGCAATGGCCGCGTTGACGTCCGCCACGGACAGGCCAAGACCCAGCAGCTTCTGCGGGTCGATCCAGACGCGCATCGCGGCTTCGGCGCCGAAGAACTGCACCTTGCCCACGCCATTGACGCGGCGGATCTCGTTGTTGATGTGGCGCGCGGCGTAGTCGGACAGCCCGACCACATCCTTGTGCGCATCGTCGCCCTTGTATGTCAGGGCGTAGATCATCAGGAAGTTCGAACTGGCCTGCTCAACCTGCAGACCTTGCTGCGTCACAGCGGTGGGCAGGCGCGCTTCGGCCTTCTTGATCCGGTTCTGCACGTCGACCTGCGCCAGGTCGGGATCGGTGCCCGGCTGGAACGTGACGGTGATTTCCGCGCTGCCGCTGGAACTGCTGGACGACTCGTAGTACAGCATGTTCTTCGCGCCGTTCAGCTCTTCCTCGATGACGCTGGTCACCGAATCGACCAGCACGGTGGCGGAGGCGCCCGGATAGGTGGCGGCAATGGTCACCTGCGGCGGCGCGACCACCGGAAACTGCGACACCGGCAGCGACGGAATCGCCAGCAGCCCCGCGAGCGAGATGAAGATGGCCACCACCCAGGCGAAATTGGGGCGGCCAATGAAAAACTTGGACATGGTCTAACCTCGGATTTGCGCGCGATGCATGGGGGCCGCTTATTGCTTGGCGGCAGCCGCGGCATCGCCGGCGGTGGCCACCTTGGGCTCGTTCACGGGCGTCACGCTGACTTTCTGGCCGGGCACGGCGGCGCTGACGCCGCCCACGATCACCCGGTCGCCAGCGGCCAGGCCCTCGGTGATGTGCCAATCGCCGCCGCGCATGGTGCCGGTCTGCACGGCGCGGGTTTCGACAACGTCATCCGCCCCCACCACCAGCACCTGCGGCTTGCCATCGGTGCTGCGGGTGACGGCGCGCTGCGGGACCAGGATCGCTTCCGGATCCACGCCTTGATGTGTGCGCACCCGCACATACATGCCCGGCAACAGCAGCACGTCGGGATTCGAGAATTCGCCGCGCAGCGCCACCTGGCCGGTGCTGCGGTCCACGGCGATGTCCGAGAACAGGAGGCGCCCTTCGCGCTGCTTGTCGGTGCCATCGATCGTGATGGAGATGCGCGCGCCCTCGCCTTCGCCCAGGCTGCCATCCTGCATGGCCGCGCGCATGCGCAGCATGTCGGCGACCGGCTGATTGAAGTCCACATAGACCGGATCGAGCTGCTGGATCGTCGCCATCACGGTGGCTTCGTTCTGGCCCACGAGCGCGCCTTCGGTCACCTGCGCACGCCCGATGCGGCCCGAGATGGGCGCCTTGACCGTGGCGTAGTCCAGGTTCAGCTGCGCGGTTTCGACGTCGGCCTGGGCCGACCGGCGGGCGGCCAGCGCGCTCTTGAGCGTGGTGTTGGCCGTGTCGAAATCCTGCTGGCTGACGGCTTCGATCTTGACCAGCGGCGTGTAGCGCTTGACGACGGCTTGGGCATCGGCGACGGCGGCCTGGGCCTTGGCCAGCTCGCCCTGGGCGCGCGACAAGGCGGCCTTGAACGGCGCGGGGTCGATGCGGAACAGCACGTCGCCCGCCTTGACGTCGGCGCCTTCGACGAAATCGCGGCTCAGCACGATGCCGGCCACGCGGGCGCGGACTTCGGCCACGCGCATGGGCTCGACGCGCCCGGGAAGTTCGCTGGTCAGCGTGTAGCGCTGTGGCTGCACGGCAAGCGCCTGCACCGGACGCGGCCCTGCCGCTTGAGGCTCACCGCCGTCTGAGCCGCCGCAACCGGCAACCAGGATTGCCGTCGACAACACCGCCAGGGGCAACTGCCATGTTTTATTCCACTTCATTCACTACCCCCGCGCCGCGCGTCTTGAATCCAAAGAGACGCCGATGCTACCTTAAAGACCGTTTTGAATCAATATTGATTCATTTGTCGCTTTTCGGCTTGATATTGCGGATCAACAAGTCCTTACTTGAAAAATTCGCCAAAGTTTGTACAAAGTGAATCGGCCATGATCCAATACCGGCCCAGGGATATCCAAAATGGGGAGGAGACAATGTCTGAAGAGGCAGGCCACGAGCGGCTGCTTGTCGCATTGGCGCTTGCGATGGTGGACCAGCCGCGCGCCACGCTGCAGGAACTGGCCAAGGCGGTGGGCGTCAGCAAGGCGACCTTGTACCGGTTCTGTAAGACGCGAGACCAGCTGGTGCTGCGCCTGATGACGCATTGCGCGCAGGTCATGAAGCAGGCGCTGGCGGACTCGCACCTGGAAACCGCCCCGCCCCGCGCGGCGCTGCGCAACCTGATCGAACAACACCTGGCGCACAAGGAACTGACCGCGTTCCTGATTTACAACTGGAAGCCCGACACCGAGCTGGAGCCCGACATCATGAACAGCTGGTCGGGCTACCAGGAAACGCTGGACGCATTTTTTCTGCGCGGACAACGCGAAGGCGCATTCCGCGTGGACATGACCGCCGCCGCGCTGAGCGAACTATTGATCGCCATCATCACCAGCATGGTGGATGCCGAGCGCCGCGGCCGGATTGCCCGCATGGGCATCGCGCAGGTGGCCGAGCAGATGATGCTGCACGGCATCTCGGCCGAGCCGGCCCCTGGCCGATGAACGGCGGTCCGGATCGCAGCACCCGTGCGCGCACGGGTGCAGCGGGCACTAGCCCGCCTTGCGCGCCCGCTCAGGCCGCCGTCACCGGACGGCCGTAGAACGGATAGTTCGGATCGTTGTAGCCATGCGCGGAGGCGTGACCGGGCACCACCCACTCGTTCACGACCGTTTCGTCTTCAGGCGTGATCGTCACGTCCAGCGCCGCGTAGTAATCGTCCATTTGCGCCAGCGTGCGCGGACCGGCGATGACGGCGGTGATGACAGGATTGGCCAGCACCCACGCGGTCGCGAAGTGGCCCGGCTGAACCCCGCGCGCGGCGCTATGCTGCACAAGCTTCTGCGCGATCTGCAGGGATTCTTCGCGGAATTCCGTGGCCAGGATGCGGCGGTCGCCCCGCCCGGCACGGGTATCCGGCGCCGGCGCCTGGCCCGGCAGGTACTTGCCCGTCAGCACGCCGCGCGCGATCGGGCTGTACGGCACGACGCCCAGGCCGTAATGCTTGCACGCCGGCAGGATCTCGACCTCTGGGCCGCGGTTCAGCATGTTGTAGTACGGCTGGCACACCACCGGTTGCGGCACACCCAGCTTTTCGCACAGGCGCATCACCTCGGCAATGCGCCATCCGCGGAAATTCGACAGGCCGAAGCTGCGCAGCTTGCCCGCGCGGATCAGGTCGCCCAGCGCCCACAACGCCTCTTCAAGGTTTTCTTCGTGGTAGTCGCGGTGCAGGTACAGGATGTCCATGAAATCCGTATCCATGCGCGACAGGCTCTGCTCCACCCCGCGGATCAGCCACTGGCGCGAGTAATGCGCCAGGTTCGGCCCCTTGCCGACCGGATTGCCGATTTTGCTGGCCAGCACCCAGTCATGGCGTTGCCCCTTGAGCAGCTTGCCCACCACCTCTTCCGACCGGCCCTCGTTGTAGACGTCCGCGGTGTCGATGAAGTTGACGCCATGATCGCGCGCCGACGCAACGATGCGCGCGGCCTCGTCATCGGGCGTCTGCTCTCCGAACATCATGGTGCCCAGGCAGAGCGGCGATACCCGGAGATTGCTGGTTCCCAGTCGGCGGTAGTTCATGGCGTGGTTCCTTGATCGGATGAAAAGATGCGGCGTGGCCACGCGGCAACGCGCGGCTGAACGCGATATCTTGCCCGAAAAAACCTGACATGCCGCAAAACCCCGGCTGGGATGAGGGTGTCAGGCACCGGCCTCGTTGCGCAGGTGTCAGTCGCCCGCATCCACCGCCGCCAGGATCTTCCCAAACAGCGCGTCGGCATGGGCCGAATTCAGCCAGCGCACGATCACGACCATCTTGCGCTCTGGCTCCACCCACGTGAACGAGCTGCCCGCCCCTACCCCGAAGAAGCTGGAGGACGGCACGCTGGGAAAGACCTTGCCTTCGTGGTTCAGCCAGATCAAATAGCCGTAGTACGGCGCGATGTCGCAGGGGGTTCGCATGGCCTGCAACCATTCGCGCGACAGGATCTGGCGGCCGTTCGCCTGGCCGTCGTTCAACAGCATCTGGCCGATCAGCGCCTGGTCGTTGGCGCTGATGGACATGCCGCCGCCCCAGTGGGAACCGCCGGGCACCGACGGCATGCGCTGGCCGTCGATCTCGACCCAGGCGTTGTCGTAGCCGACCCACTGCCAGTTCTCGCTGCAGCCGATGGGCCGCGTGACGGCCTCGCGGAAGACTTCCGGCAAGGGTTTGCGGAACAGATGCAGCAGCGCATAAGACAGCTGATTGATGCGCACATCGTTGTATTCCCAATACGTGCCGGGTTCCTGCAACGGACGCGCATCGCCCTTCTTGCCGTCGGGCGGCACGCCGAAAGTGACGGCGCGATAGCGGTCCGCCTGATCCGACACGCCAAAGCGTTCGCCTTCCCATTCGCTGGTCTGCTGCAGCAGGTGGCGCCACGTGATGGACGCGTTGCGGCCTTCGTCAAAGCCGATGCCCGGCACGCGCTTGCCCACGGGCTCGTCCACATCCGGCAGCAGGCCGCGGTCATGCGCAACGCCCGCCAAAATGGCCAGGTAAAGCTTGGCGACGCTGAACGTCAGGTCGGCCCGGTCCGGCTCGCCCCACGAGGCCACTGTCTTGCCGTCCACCACCACCACGCCGGACACCGGCCCGCGATCGTGGATGGGACCCAGCAGGCGGTTCCACGGCGGCGGGTCGTTCAGGTGCACGCCAAAATTGCCTTTGACGCTGCGATCCCAGGTCGATTCGTGATCGTTGGCGAACTGGATCGCCTGCTGCATGAGCGTATTCATCGGTTCCCTCGTTGTTGTGTGTTCATCCCGCCACGCGTTCGGGCGCGCGGGTCAGGTATTCCATGGCGGCTTGCAATCCGCCCGAGCGATGCGGGACGCCAAATGCGGCCAGCCCCATCTCCACGCCAGCCAGCGTGCCGCATAGCGTCAGATCATTGAAATGGCCCAGATGGCCGATGCGGAAGATGCGGTCGGAAAGCTTGCCCAGCCCCTGCCCCAGCGACATATCGAAGCGGTCCAGAATGACCTTGCGCAGCGCGTCGGCGCTGTGGCCGTCGGGCATCAGCACCGCGGTCAACGCCGGGCTGTGCGCGGCCGCGTCCAGGCTCAGCAGCTCCAACCCCCACCCGGCCACCGCCAGCCGGGTGGCGCGGGCGTGGCGCTCGTGGCGCGCAAACACCTGCGGCAGGCCTTCGGCCGCCAGCATGGCCAGCGCTTCATGCAGGCCATACAGCAGGTTGGTCGACGGGGTGTACGGGAAATAGCCCTTCGCATTGGGGCCGAGCATTTCGCGCCAATCCCAATAGGAGCGCGGCAGGCGCGCGGTCTCGGCCGCGGCCAGCGCGCGCGGCCCCACCGCGTTGAACGACAGGCCCGGCGGCAGCATCAGTCCCTTCTGCGATCCGGCCACCGTGACGTCCACGCCCCATTCGTCGTGGCGGTAGTCGATGGAGCCCAGCGAGGAAATCGTGTCGACCATCAGCAGCGCCGGGTGCCCGGCCTGATTGATGGCGGCGCGCACCGCGGCGATGTCGCTGGTGACCCCGGTTGAGGTCTCATTGTGCACCACGCACACCGCCTTGATGCGGTGCTGGGCATCGTCGGCCAGCCGCGCGCCGATGACGCCGGCATCGACGGGGCGACGCCAGTCGCCTTCGATGCAATCAACATCCAGCCCCAACCGCCCGGCAAGCTTGCGCCACAGGCTGGCGAAGTGGCCGGTCTCGACCATCAGCACGCGGTCGCCCGGCGACAGCGTGTTGACCAGCGCCGCCTCCCACGCCCCGGTGCCCGAGGCCGGAAAGATCACGACAGGCGATTCGGTCTGGAAGACCTGCTTGATGCCCGTCAGCACCGCTTTGCCAAGCTCGCCGAATTCCGGTCCCCGATGATCGATGGTGGCCTGGTCGATGGCGCGCAGGACGCGGTCGGGGACGTTGGTCGGTCCGGGAATCTGCAGGAAATGCCGGCCGGACGGGTGGGAGTTCAGCGTGAGCATGCGGGGCCCCAATGTTGACGGTTTGTATACCAGTACGGCCTGCGCGCATCGTGATGCGACGCGCGCCAGCCTGGCGGACTTGCGGCTTGCGCCACTCTATCCCATTGTTTTTACGTCGATAACCTAGGGTATACACCCATCAAAACCGCAGCAAAGACAGGTTTATAGTCTGCGAAAACAAGGGGAATTTTTGTATACCAATGAGCAGCGATCCTAGCTTCTTGCCGGATCACGCCGGGGCCGTGGCCTCGCCCGATCTTGCGCCCGCCCCGGTGCCGGCGGCCGTTCGCGCCGCCGGCGACGGACGCACGCTGGCGGGATCGGCGGCCGGATCGCTGCGCGAACGCATCATCCAGGGCGAATTCCCGCCCGGCACCCGCTTGAACGAACGCGCGCTGTGCGACCTGCTGGGCGTGTCGCGCACCCCGCTGCGCGAGGCGTTCCGGCTGCTGGCCGCCGAAGGCCTGGTGCAGATCGAACCGAACCGCGGCGCGCAGGTGGTAGCCCTGTCCGAAGCGAATATCCGCGAAGCGTTCGAAGTGATCGGCGGGCTGGAAGCGATGTCGTGCAGGTTTGCCTGCGAGCGCGCGACCGACGTCGAGATCGCGGAAATCCGCGCGCTGACCTACGAAATGATGGCCAGCCATGCGCGGCATGACCTGCCGACGTACTTTCGCGTCAACCGCGAGATCCACGAACGCATCAGCCTGGCCGCGCACAACAGCCTGCTCAAGCAGCTTTACGACGCGCAGAACGCGCGGATCCAGAACCTGCGCTTCGTCTCGAACGAGAACCGGCAGAAATGGGATCTGGCGATGCGCGAACACATAGAAATGGCGGAGGCCCTTGCCGCGCGCGACGCGGACCGGCTGGCAGCCATCATGCGGCAGCACCTGCAGCGCAAATGCGAGGCGGCGCTCAAGAGCCGGAGCGAGACGATAGATACGCAACACATGTAGTGTCATCAAGAGGAGCCTTCACCATGGCTGATAGTCGCTTCACACCTTGCTGCATCACGCTTTCTCGCTTCACCCCCGCCGCGTCCGCGCTGTCCTTGCGCCGCGTCACGCCATTGAAGGCACTGGCCGCCGCGCTGGTGGCCTGCGCCGCACTGGCATCCCAGCCCGCGCTTGCCGGCAAAAAGGACGACACCTTGCGCATGGCCTACGACCAGGCCCCGGAAAGTGTCGATCCCTACTTCAACAACGTGCGCATCGGCGTCATCATCGCGGCCAACGTGTGGGACACCTTGCTCTACCGCGACCCGGTCACCAACGAGTACAAGGGCCAGCTCGCCAAGAGCTGGAAGCAGATCGATGACAAGACCATGGAATTCGAGCTGCGCGAGGGCGTCAAATTCCACAACGGCGAGGAGTTCGACGCCGACTCGGTGGTCTACACGCTGAACTTCGTGGCCGACCCGAAGAACAAGGCGGTCACGCAGCAGAACGTGTCCTGGATCGACAAGGTCGAGAAGATCGACAAATACAAGGTGCGCCTGACCACCAAGGAGCCCTTCCCCGGCGCCAAGGAATACCTGTCCACCACGGCCGCCATCCACCCCGCCAAGTACTACCAGGAAGTCGGCCCCAAGGGCATGAACGCCAAGCCCGTGGGCTCCGGTCCGTACAAGGTCGTGGACTATCAGCCCGGCAAGTCCATCACGCTGGAACGCAATGCCGACTATTTCAAGGATTCGCCCAAGGCGCAGCCCAAGATCGGCAAGGTGGTCATCCGCTTCATCCCCGACCGCCAGACCCAGATGGCCGAGGTGATCTCCGGCGGGGAAGATCTGATCATGAGCGTGCCCAAGGACCAGGCCGAGCAGCTGGGCGGCATGCCGAACCTGCAGATGGTGACCGGCAACACCATGCGCATCGTGTTCATGCAGATGAACATCCTGGAAGGCACCCCCGCGCCGCAACTGAAGGACGAGCGCGTGCGCCGCGCCATCATCCACGCAATCGACCGCGAGTCGATGCTCAAGAACATCGTGGGCGAAGGCGGCGGGCTCATCAACACCATCTGCACCCCGTCGCAGGTGGGCTGCACGCAGGAAGGCGCCCCGACCTACAAGTACGACCCCGCGCAGGCCAAGAAGCTGCTGGCCGAGGCGGGCTATCCCAACGGCTTTGACATCGACATCGTTGCGTACCGCGAACGCAACCAGACCGAAGCCATCATCAACTACCTGCAGGCCGTCGGCATCCGCGCCAAGCTGAATTTCCTGCAATACGCCGCGATGCGCGACATGATCCGCGCCAACAAGGCTTCGCTGACGCACCAGACCTGGGGCTCGAACCTGGTGAACGACGTGTCGGCTTCCACGCCGGTGTACTTCGCCTTCGGCAGCGACGACATCACGCGCGACCCGAAGGTGCGCGACCTCTTGAAAAAGGGCGATACCACCATCGACAGCGAGCAGCGCAAAGCGGCCTACAAGGAGGCGCTGGACATCATCGCGGAAAAGGCCTACGCGGTGCCGCTCTGGACACTGCCCGCCTACTACGTCGCCACCAAGGACGTGAACTTCAAGCCCTACTCGGATGAGCTGGTGCGCTTCTGGGACATGAGCTGGAAGTAAGGCGCGCCCCGCGCCGGGCCGGCCCCGCGGCCGCCCGGCGCTGCTGAACAGAGAGGAAGTCCTATGCTTTATTTCACGCTGAGGCGCCTGGGCCTGGCGGCGCTGGTGGCGCTGACCGTGTCCATTCTGGCGTTCCTGCTGCTGCACCTGTCGGGCGACCCGGCGCTGGCGCTGGCCGGCGAAGGCGCGCGCCAGGCCGACATCGACATGATCCGCAAGACCTACGGGCTGGACCGCCCGATCATCGTCCAGTACGCCGACTGGCTCTGGCACATCCTGCAGGGCGACTTCGGCACCTCGGTGTACTTCAAGACCGAAGCCGGGCCGCTCATCCTGTCCAAGCTGGCGACCACGCTCAAGCTGGGCATGGCCGCGCTGGCCTTCGCGCTGTTCATCTCGATTCCGCTGGGCGTGCTGGCCGCCCTGTACAAGGGCAGCCTGATCGACCGCGTCTGTCTGGCGATTGCCGTGCTGGGACAGGCGCTGCCGAACTTCTTCTTCGCGCTGATCCTGATCATGCTGTTCTCGATCTCCCTGCGCATCCTGCCGGTGTCGGGCAGCGGCACGTGGCAGCACTTCGTCATGCCCGCGATCGCGCTGGGGTATTACGTGGCGCCTGCGTTCATGCGGCTGATCCGCGCCGGCATGATCGAGGTGCTGGGCGCCGATTACATCCGCACCGCGCGCGCCAAGGGGCTGCCGGCCGGCAAGGTGATTTTCAAGCACGCGCTGCGCAACGCGATCGTGCCGGTGGTGGCGCTGGCCGCCGTGCAACTGGGCTACCTGCTGGGCGGCTCGGTGGTCATCGAGACCATCTTCGCGCTGGACGGGCTGGGCTACCTGGCCTACCAGAGCATCACGTACAAGGACTATCCGGTCATGCAGCTGATCGTGCTGCTGCTGTCGGTGCTGTATGTGCTGCTGACGCTTGCCGCCGACGTGGCCAACGCGTGGCTCGATCCACGCATCCGGGTGTCCTGACATGAATACGCCTACGATCACCCCCGCCACGTCCGCGGCGCCGCCGCTGGAACTGTCCGCGGCCACGCTGCGCTGGCGCCGCCTGCGGCGCAACAAGGCGCTTTTGGCCGGCGGCGGCATTCTGCTCGTCATCGTGCTGATCGCGCTGCTGGCCCCGTGGATCTCGCCGCACGATCCCTATTTCCAGGATCTGGCCTACCGCACCGCGCCGCCCGTCTGGTACGAGAAAGGCACCTGGCTGCACCCGCTGGGCACCGACCAGCTGGGACGCGACTACATGTCGCGCCTGTTCTACGGAGCGCGCATTTCGCTCCTGATCGGCATCAGCGTCGCGCTCATCTCCGGCCTTATCGGCACGGCGATGGGCATGGCGGCCGGCTACTTCGGCGGCAAGGTCGACATGGCCGTGTCGTTTCTCATCACCACGCGGCTCTCCATGCCGGTGATCCTGGTGGCGCTGGCCACCGTGGCCATCGTCGGCGGCTCGCTGTGGGTGGTGATCCTGGTGCTGGGTTTGCTCAAGTGGGACCGCTACGCGGTGGTCATGCGCAGCGCCACGCAGCAGGTGCGCTCGCTGGAATACGTGGCCGCGGCCCAGGCGGCCGGCGCCAGCACCTGGCGCATCGTCTGGGGCGAGGTCCTGCCCAACGTCGTGCCGCAACTGATCGTGATCGCCACGCTGGAAGCGGCCAGCGCCATCCTGCTGGAAGCTTCGCTGTCATTCCTGGGCCTGGGCGTGCAACCGCCGCTGCCGTCCTGGGGATTGATGATCTCCGAGGCGAAGGCCTACATGTTCTTCTCGTTCTGGCTGATCGCCATTCCCGGATCGGCGCTGGCGCTTCTGATCTTCGCGATCAACCTGGCCGGCGACGGACTGCATCAACTCCTGACGCCTGAAGAGAGGGCCTGAGCATGAACGGCACCGATATCGTCCTGGAAGTGCAGGGCCTGACCGTCGACATCGCCACGCCACGCGGCCCGCTGCACGCGGTGCGCGATGTGTCCTTCCAGGTCCGGCGCGGTGAAACGCTGTGCCTGGTCGGGGAATCGGGCTGCGGCAAGTCGATGACCTCGCTGGCCATCATGGGCCTGTTGCCCAAGGCTGCCCGGCGCAGCACGCGCCGGCTGGCCGTGCTGGGCGAGGACCTGTCCAAGGCACGCGGCCGGCGCGTCAATGCGCTGCGCGGCAGCAAGATGGCGATGATCTTTCAAGAGCCCATGACGGCGCTCAACCCCGCCTACGCCATCGGCGAACAGCTCACCGAACACTACATCCACCACTGCAAGGCGAGCAGCCAGCAGGCGCGCGACCGCGCCGTGGAACTGCTGGAGAAGGTCGGCATCGCGTCGGCCGGCCAGCGTCTGGGCCAGTATCCGCACCAGTTGTCCGGCGGGCTGCGCCAGCGGGTGATGATCGCGATGGCGCTCATGTGCGGTCCCGAGCTGCTGATTGCCGACGAACCCAGCACCGCGCTGGACGTCACGATCCAGGCGCAGATCCTGCGGCTGCTGGCGGACCTGCAGGCCGAACTGGGCATTGCCATGGTGCTGATCACGCACGACCTGGGCGTGGTGGCGCGCATCGCGCGCCAAGTGGCGGTGATGTATGCCGGCCAGATCGTGGAAGAAGGCCCCGTGGCCGACATTTTCGCCACCCCGCACCATCCCTACACGCAAGGGCTGCTGGGCTGTATCCCCGTGCCCGGCCGCACGGCCCCGGGCGAGGCGCTGGGCACCATCCCGGGCGTCGTGCCGTCGCTGGTGGGCGAGCTGCGCGGCTGCGCCTTCGCCGATCGCTGCCGTTATGCGCAACCGCAATGCCGGCAGGCCGTTCCCATCCATGGCCAGGCCGCTGGCCAGCAATGGCGCTGCATTCTCACCGCCGAAGGAGTCCCCGCATGAGCGCGCTGCTGCAAGCCGATGCCGTCAGCCGCCAATTCACGGTGCGCGCCGGCATGTTCCGCCCGCGGGCCACGCTGCACGCGGTCAATGGCGTGGACCTGTCCGTCGACCGGGGCGCGGTGCTGGGCATCGTTGGCGAGTCGGGCTGCGGCAAGTCCACGCTGGCGCGCATGCTGCTGGGTCTGACGCCGCCAACCGAGGGCAGCATCCGCCTTGAAGGCCAGGACATCCGAAAAATGGACCGGCGCGCCCTCGCCCGCCGCGTGCAACCCATCTTCCAGGACCCGTATTCGTCCTTGAACCCGCGCCGCTCCATCGCCTCCATCGTGTCGTTGCCGTTGGAGGTGCACGGCATCCCCAACCCGAAGATGCACAAGGCCATCGACATGCTGGAACGCGTGGGCCTGCCGCCGCGGCTGGCCCACAACACGCCCGGGCAGCTGTCGGGCGGCCAGCGCCAGCGCGTGGCCATCGCGCGCGCGCTGGTGATGCAGCCCGAGATCGTGATCTGCGACGAACCGACCTCCGCGCTGGACGTGTCGGTGCAGGCGCAGATCATGAACCTGCTGATGGATCTGCGGCGCGACTTCAACCTGACCTACGTCTTCATCAGCCACAACCTGGCGGTGGTCGAACACATCGCCACCCACGTGGCCGTGATGTACTTGGGCCGCGTGGTCGAATCCGCGCCCACCGCCCGCCTCTTTCACGACCCGCGCCATCCCTACACGCAGGCGCTGCTGGCGTCGGTGCTTACCCCCGAGCCGGGGCTGGGCATCCCCGACATGGGCCTGGGCCTGTCGTTTCCCGACCCGCTGCATCCACCGTCCGGTTGCCCCTTCCATCCGCGCTGCCAGCATGCCATGCCGCAATGCAAGACCGAACGGCCCGCGCTGACGCTGCGCGATGGAGCGCTCGTCGCCTGCCACCTCTACCCAACCCATTCCTCGACGTCCACCGGAGCTTCCCAGCCATGACCCGCGCACAAGCCATCGCCCAGGCCGAGCAGTGCTTTGATTCCGGCGCCTTCCGCACGCTTCTGGCGCGCCGGCTGGCGCTGCCCACGGAAAGCCAGAACGCCGAGCGCGCCGCCGTGCTGGCGGACTACCTGGAAGCGGAAATCCGGCCGGCGTTCGAAGCGCTGGGCTTTACCTGCCGCACCCTCACGCATCCGAAGGCGCTGGCCCCTTTCCTGTACGCCGAGCGCATCGAGGACCCGGACCTGCCCACGGTGCTGGGCTATGGCCACGGCGACGTGATCCGCGGATTGGAACGGGAATGGAAGGAAGGCCTGTCGCCCTGGGCGCTGACCGAGGCCGAAGGCCGCTGGTATGGCCGCGGCATCGCCGACAACAAGGGTCAGCACAGCATCAACATGGAGGCGCTGCGGCTGGTCCTGGAAACGCGCGGCAAGCTGGGCTTCAACGCCAAATACCTGATCGAGATGGGCGAGGAAACGGGTTCGATGGGCCTGCGCGAACTGTGCACCGAGCATCGCGACCTCATGGCGGCCGACCTGCTGATCGCCTCCGACGGCCCGCGCCTGAGCGCCAACCGCCCCACCATCTTCCTCGGTGCGCGCGGCAGCCTGAACTTCGACCTCACCATCGAGGCGCGCGCCGGCGGCCATCATTCCGGCAACTGGGGCGGACTGATCTCCAACCCCGGCCTGCAACTGGCGCATGCGATCGCCAGCATCGCCACGCCCAACGGTCAGATCCGCATTCCGGAATGGGTGCCCAAGGAACTGCCGCCGGCCGTGCGCCGCGCGCTGGCCGACTGCGAAGTCGATGGCGGCGCGGACGGGCCTGAGATCGAACCCGACTGGGGCGAGCCCGGCCTGTCACCCGCCGAACGCGTCTTCGGCTGGTGTTCGTTCGAGGTGCTGGCCTACAAGACCGGCAACCCGGACACGCCCGTCAACGCCATCCCGCCGCGCGCGTGGGCGCGCTGCCAGCTGCGCTTCGTGGTGGGTGTGGACCCGGACGACCTCATTCCGGCCCTGCGCCGTCATCTGGACAGCCACGGCTTTCCGATGGTTCAGATATCCCTGACCCGCGAAACCATGTTCCGCGCGACCCGCATCGACCCGGATGACGCCTGGGTGCGCTGGGCGGTTGCGTCGCTGGAACGCACTTCCGGCCAGAAGACCGCATTGCTGCCCAACCTGGGCGGCTCGCTGCCCAACGACATATTCACCGACGTGCTGGGCCTCAAGACGATCTGGGTGCCCCACTCATACCCGGGCTGCTCGCAGCACGCACCGAATGAGCACCTGCCGCCCGAACTGCTGCGGCAGGGGCTCAGCCTGATGACGGGGCTGTACTGGGACCTGGGCGCGGGCGATACGCCCGAGATCAGAAATCCCAGATAACCGGCACCCAGCGGAACGCATCGCCTTCCTTCGCCACCCGGCCCACCGAGGGGAACGGCAGATGCGCCGCCACGAGCAGGCCCTTGTTCTGGGCCAGTTCGTTGAACAGGGCAAGGCGAACCCGGGCCGACTCCACCGGATCGTGCTCGAAGCCGTTGTGCCATTCGGGATGATCGAACGCCACCGGGAATACGGCGTCGCCCGCAAACGTCAGGCGGTCGCCGTCCGAGATCAGATCGACGACACAGTGGCCGGGCGTGTGGCCGCCGGTCAGGCGCACGATCACGCCCGGGGCCACTTCCTTGCGATCCTCGAAAACCTGGATCTGTTCGCGGTACGTTTCATAGAAGCTGGTCGCCGTCGAGCGCAGCACGGCGGGCACTGGCTTGGGCATGACCGTCTGCGTAAAGTCCGGTGACGTCCAGAACGCCACTTCAGTTGCGTTGACATGGATGCGCACATCCTTGCGCAGGCGCTCCTTCACGCCGGGGACCAGCAGTCCGCCCACATGGTCCATGTGCATGTGCGTGATGATCACGTCCGTCACGGATTCGAGCGCAATGCCCGCCGATTGCAGGCGTTGCGGAAACTGCCCCGCGCGCGGAAAGCCCGGGAACTGGCCGCCCAGTCCGGCGTCGATCAGAATGGTCTGCTCGCCGCTGCGCGCCACCATCACGTTCAGCGGCCAGTCGAATGCGTCCGGCGGCATGTACATGTGGTCGAGCCAGTCGGCCAGATCGGCCGGATCGGCATTCGTGGCCATCGTCGAGGTGGGCAGCGGCAGCACCCCGTCGCTGACAACCAGCGCATCGATGTCGCCGATCTGCACGGCATAGCGGGAAGGAACCAGATCGATGGCGGTCTGGGTGACGGGGTCCAAAGTGTCTGCGGAAAACATGGCGTTATCTCCAGGATGGCAGTCAGGCAGCGGCGCAGCGGGCAAGCGGCGCGCGCCAGGCGGGGTGGTACGAGTCGATCGACAGTGAAGGCATCGTAGGACCACCACCGCAGCCGCGGTAGACACGGCGCGGGAAGCACGATGTTGTGCGATGCGCACCAATGCCGATGGCGCATTGGCCCGCCGCGCAAACCTGCTCAATTCAACTCGGCGCCAATCTCCGAGTCCCGATACGCCACTGCGGTCATCGCCGTCAGCACAAAGATCACGCCAACGCACCCCACCGCGGCCAGCACACCCTGCAGGGCCTGAACGCCCACGTAGTCGTACAGCATCGGACGCAAGTCGTTGCTGGCGTGCGCGCCCAGGACCAGCAACGTGAGGAATGCCAGCATCAACGGCCACCGCGGATAGCGCATCGCGCCACGCACCGCGCCAAACCCATACGTGCCCGTGACCGCAGCGCGCGGCAGGCTCAGGCCGTACACGGCCAATCCGTACAGCACGGGCAGCCACACCAATGCCAGCAATGCCATCAGCATGCCGTAGAACAATTCATCGTTGCCGCCGCCGATCAGCATGTAGAGGACATACGGAAGATCGCCCGTGGCGCGCGCGATCGCCATGCCGCCAACCGCCAGTACACCCAGCAACACGAAGTGCCGGGCTTCTGGGCTGCCGCCCCGCGCGGCGGCCGTACGCGCGGTCTCGCCCAGCAATACCACCCGATGCCACGCGTACGTCGTGCGCGCGAAGGCGATCAGGCAGACGAGCGCCAGCGCAAGGATCAGCCAATCCTGAAGCCGATACAAGGGAGACACGACCAGCGCGAACGGCAGCGTCAGCACGAACACCGCCAACGACCAGGGGGCCGCGGCCAACATCGCGCGGCCGTGTTGCCGGATGACGCTGGCGGTCGCCGCGACGAGGCGGCCTGCTCCGAGTTTGCTGGACACGAGACTCCCTTGCTCTGACATGGTGGGTCTCGTTTATACCGCACGCAACGTGGTCAAACCGGGACAGGCGGCCACTATCTCGGTTACCCTCGCGGACCATTCCTTTACGCCCTATCTTCATGAAGACCATTCCCCTTGCATTCGCCGCCGCTGCGGCCGCCCTGCTGCCCACGCTGGCCAGCGCTGCCTACACGCCCACCGAGATTGAACGCGCCGTTCTGGAATATGGCATCCGCGAAGAGCATGATGCGCTGCTTGCCGCCGATTGGCGCCTGCTGGGCCGGGTGATGGATTATTCGCGTGTGGACGCCCAGAAGATCTCGGACATCTACGCCAAGGGTCCGAACGACAAAGTGCCGCCCGTGATCGACGATTCCTTCGTGATCAAGACAACCATCGACGCTGCCGCCGCGAAAGCCGGCGTCGTCACCTTCGCCGGCACGCGCGGGGCCACCGTCCGCGCCATGCTGCCGGCCGGCACCAAGCCCGCCGACGCCCTGCTGCTCAATTGCACCAAGCTGGCGTGGGCCGATGGCGTTGCCACGTTCTCGCAATGCCAGGACTGGGCGCCGATCGCCGAGAAGACCGTCGCCACGTTTCGCGCCGACATCGCCGCATTCCTTCAAGGCAAGCCGGTCAAGAAATACGTGGCAAAGTTCGTCGTCGACTACTTCGTCGTCGCGGGCGACATGCCGGACAAATCCGGCTGCCCTGACGACCGCAAGGCCTGCGACCAGGCGATCCGCAAGACCGACATGACGAGCGCCGGCTACCCGGCCGTCAACGAGCGCTTGCAGGCCGCAGGCGTGCAGACCGGACGGTAGGCCCCCAAACCCGGAACGATTGCAAAGCCAGGCTGGCGCGAATTCACGCTTCCAACGGAACGGGAACCTGATCCGGTTCCAACGCGCGCATCAGCCTGGTCCATTCCTGCGGCGTCAGGTGCGGCTGGATGGCCTGCAGCACGGCCTCGAAGACCGGCGCCGGAACGGCCATCTGCAGGCCGCCCAGCAACGCGGCCCGCTCGTCGGGCGTCATGGCCGGAATCATCCACCGCAGCACGCACAGATTCTCGGCCGGCGGCAGCGAGGCCACGATGGCGCCCTCCAGCGCACGCAGTTCGTCGTCGCTGTAGCAGGACCATAGCGCCTGATTATGCTGGGACTCCTCCACGTGCATGTGTACGAAATTTTCCCCCACGAACAACGCCAGCCCGCGGTACAGCCGCAGCGCGGCGTCCGTTCGAGCGGCGGCATGCCGTGCGGCGCCCAGGCACGCCACCGCCTCGCGCAACGCCGTGATCGCGGCCAGGTGCTCGGCATGCTCGCCAGCGACGCGTGCGCTGGAACCCGGACGCCGTGCTTCCATGGCGGGATGAACGAAGTCGTTCTCGTGACCCAGATGGCTGGCGCACAAGTCCGCCAGCGCAAGCACGCGTTCACAGACCGCCCGCGTGGCGGCGGCGTCATGCACGTCGATCCGGCCAACGGCCAAGAGCGTATCCATCATCATGGCGCGCAGCGCCTTGTGGATGCCAACATAGATGTCCACGCGCGGCGCATCGGCGCCGGACGGCGGAAAGGACGGGGAAGCAATCAGGCAGTTCATGGAGTAGACCTTTTGTGCGGTGAAAAAGCGGGATTCGCGCGTTGAGCAGTGGTGCGAATGCCGGCCGCGGCGCCGGTCCAATCCCGAGTGCCAGCCAGCGAAGACAGTCTAGGAAAAGCCCGGGCCGCGCGTTGCTAAAAGTCTGTTAAGCAGCCTATGATTTCCGGCACGCCGACGTCCAACCGTCTTGAGGCCTCGCGCCGTGCCCAGACTGCCCGCCGAATGGAGCCTTAGCCTGTCCGCCCTGCCTTCGCTGCGGCTGGGCAGTTGCGATCTGGACGGCAATCCGCATGTCGGCCGCGCCCTGGCCGTTGACGCGCTGCCCGACGGCCGTCTGCTCGTGCTGATTGCCGAATGCGCCGCGCCCCGGGTGGTGGCCGCGGTGCGAGAAACCGCCCAGGTCGCCCTGCTGGCCACCTCTCCGCGCAGCAACCGCACCCTGCACGTCAAAGGGCATGACGCGCGCGTCGCGCCTGCGCAGCGATCCCACGACGCCCTGCTGATGCTGCGGCGCGACACGCTGGCCCGCGAACTGGCCGACGTCGACGGCTTTGCCGGCGCGCCCTTCCTGGACCACTGGTACGGCATTGCGGCACACGCGATGACGGCCATCACCTTCAGCGTGGCGGGTGCGTGGAACCAGACGCCCGGGCCCGACGCCGGCCAGGCCATCGCGCTGGAGCCTGACGCATGAGCGCCCTGACACTGCTTGGGGTGCGCCGCATTCTGGACGGCGGCATTCCGCCCACGCTTTGCAGCGTGTCTGCCGACGGCATTCCCCACGTCAATCTGCTGTCGCACGTCGAGTACGTGGACACGAACCACGTCGCGCTGACGTTCCAGTTTTTCAACCAAAGCCGCAAGAACATTCTTGCCACGCGGCGAGCCAGCCTGATGGTCGAGGATCCCCGCTCCGGCGGCGGCTTGGGCCTGCAATTGCGCTATGTGCGCACCGAAACCGAAGGGCCGGTCTTCGAGCGGCTGCGGGCCAAACTGGCGGGCATCGCCGCGCACTCGGGCATGGAGGACGTATTCCGGCTGCGCGGCGCGGATATCTATGCGGTGCTGGACATCGCGCCCCTGCACCCGGGCGCGCCGCTAGCCACGCTGCAGCCGCGCTGCGATCTGGCGGCGGGTGCGCGCGCCGTTTCGGCCCGCCTGGCCGAATGCGGCGAGCTTGCCCAACTGCCGCAGGTCGCTTTGGACGGACTGCGCCAGGATCTGGCTGTCCGGCACGCCATCCTGTGGCTGCTGGATGGGGATCGCCAGACGCTGTATGCGCTTGCCAGCATGGGCTACCCGCAGCAGGGAATCGGCGCCGAACTGCCGCTGGCCGAAGCGGGCCTGGTTGGCGTGGCCGTGCGCGAAGGCGTGGCGCTACGGATCGGCCATATGGCGCGCATGTACCGCTATGGCCGCACGCTGCATCAGATCGCCGTGGACAAGCACTGGACGGGCGGCCAGCCGATCGCCCTGCCGGGCCTGGCCACGCCATGCAGCCAACTGGCCGTTCCGCTGCGCGCGCGCGGGCGGAGCGTGGGCGCGCTGCTGGTCGAAAGCGAAAGCGATCAGTTCTTTGGCTATGACGACGAGGACGCGCTGGCGGTGCTGGGCGCGCAGCTTGCGCAGACGCTGGTAGCGTTGCAACGCGCGGAACTGGACGCGGCGCCGCCCATGCCGACGCAGCACCGCGCCGTTCCGCCCGGGCACGCATTCGCGAAGGGAGACCCGGGCGCAGGCAGGAATACGGAGCCTGCCCTGCATCTGCGCTACTTTCCCCGCGATGGCACGATCTTCATCGACGACCAGTACCTCATCAAGGGCGTGGCAGGCGCCATCCTCTGGAAGATCGCCAACGACGCCCAGCGCACGGGGCGGTGGGACTTTTCGACGCGGCAATTGCGGCTGGCGGGCAGGTCGCTCGGCCTGCCCGACATCCAGGACAACCTGGGCGTGCGCCTGCTGCTGTTGCAACGCCGCCTGGCCGACTGGGGCGGCCCCCTGCAGATCGGCAAGGTGCGGCGCGGCTGCTATACGCTGACGGCGGCACGCGCGCTGCGGCTGGAATCCGCCGACGACGCGGCGGCGTGATACACGGGCAACGGCACCCGCCAGAGGTGTCGTTGCCCGTGCCGCGATCGCCGTTCGGTGGCCTCAGCTGCGCGCCGGCTCCGTGCGCGCGGGATCGGCTTCGGCCTCTTCGCGGGCCTCCAGCTCGTTGCCCAGCACCTCTGCCGAATCGGCGTTGGCCGCTTCCGGCTTCAAGCGGCGGCGCGTATGGCCCGCGGCGCGCGCGTCCCCGCCCTCGTCGGGCCGTTCGGCCTGCAGGTGCACGTTGGCGGGCGGCGCAAAGCCGCGCTTGTCCTGCCCGAAATACACCACCGTGTGCGGGTACGGCAGCTCGATGCCGGCGGCGTCGAAGTGCTTCTTGAGCAGCCGGTTGTAGCCGCGCTGCACCGCCCACTGCATGCCGGGGGTGGTCTTGATGAGGATGCGGATGGTCACGCCCTTGTCGTTGACCGCCGTGACGCCCGCCACGGTCATTTCTTCCAGGATCTCCGGTCCCAGCACCGAATCCGTCATCAGTTCGGCGAAGGCCGCGCGCAGATGCTCGATCGCGTCGTCCACGCTTTCGCGGTGCGCAATGGTGTATTCGCCCAGGTGATACGAGAAGTCACGCATGTGGTTGGCCACCACGTCCACCGACGAGAACGGCACCAGATGGTAGCCGCCGTCCAGCGTGCGGATGCCGACCGAGCGGATGGTCATCTTCTCGACCGTGCCGAAAACGCCTGCCACCTGCACCACGTCGTTCTCGTTCATCCCGTTCTCAAGCTGGATGAAAACCCCGGTGATGATGTCCTGTACCAGCTTCTGCGCGCCAAAACCGATGGCCAGACCCACCACGCCAGCGCCCGCGATCAGCGGACCGACGTCGATGCCGATCTGCGAGAGCAGCACCATCAGCGTCATCGTCACGATGACGATCAGCGCGGCGTTGCGGAACAGCGCCAGCAGCGTGCGCTCGCGCGCGCTGGGCATGCCCCGCTCTTCGCTCTGGCTCAGGCGGTGCTCGATGATGCTGGCGATCACCGTCCACGCCAGCATGGCAATCAGGAGGACGATGACGATGTTCAGCACCACCTTGATCGCGGCGGCGCCGGCGTCCGACGCCAGCCAGCGCGACAGGTCAAAGGCCCGCCACGCGTCCAGGATCAGCAGCACGATGATGATGCGGATGATCCAGCCCACCACCTTCAGCGCGGCCGGCACGTAGGCGTTGACGCGCGCTTCCAGCAGCGGCAGCCGCCGGCGCAGGTCGTCCGACAGGCGGATCGGCTTGGACAGCATGGCATTGAGCAGCAGGATCAGCAGGCTGCCCACGCCGATGACCAGCAGCGTCTGCGCCGTAGCGCGGGCCATGAAGGGCAACGCGTCCGTCGGGTCGACCTGGCTGACTACCAGCAGGATGGTGAAGTAGACGATGCCCAGCACGTGCCAGATGCGCGACAGCAGGCGCAGGCGCGATCCCATGAAGGTGGCGGCGCCAGCCGCGCGGCGGTCCAGGCGTTCACGAACGGCGTGCCGGTTCTGCCAGATGACGCGCACGGCGTAGATGTACACCGCCAGCATGATCAGCATGGTCGTCAGCCGTCCCAATGCGGGCGACAGCGCCGCCGCCATCACGGGACCGACCACCAGCGTGCCGTAACCGGCCGCCGCCACGATGCGCACGAGCCACGCGTTCCAGTACTTGGCCAGTTCGTCAGACATCGGCAACAGGCGCAGATGCGGATGGCGCACGGCGAACACCGTGCGGATCAGCACCTTGACGATCTCCACCGCCACAAATGCCTGCAGAAACAGCGAGGCCAGCCCGTCCAGCGTGCCGCGCCCCGGCGTGGTCCAAAGCGCCGCCGCGCCGCCCGCCATGGCGGCCAGCAGGACGACGGCCACGTCGATGGCCAGCGCGCCGATGATCGCGCCCGCGCGGCGCGCCAGCACCTTCATGGACGCCGGCTTGCCGCGCGCGGGCGGCGTGCCGGTTTCGCAACCGTGCTCGGCAACCCAATGGTCGATCCGCGTATAGATGCGCATGGCGATCATGCGCAGCAGGATGAAGGCGATGATGGTGGCGATGACGGCCATCGCCAGCGGCAGCAAGGCGCTACGCGCCTGGCCGCTGTCCATGCGCAGGTTCTGGCCCGACGCCAGCGCGCGCAGGTCGTCGGCACCCTGCCCCATGTCGGCCGCAATGCCGGTCAGGAAACGCTGCACACCGTCGGCCATGCGCTCTTGCAGACTCGGCTCGCCCGCCGTGGCGGCTGCTGGCGTGGCGGGCGCCGCGCGTGATGTCGAGCTGCCGGCCGGCGCCTTTTTGTCGCCGGCCGCCTGCGACCGCAGCTGGTCGATCAGGGCCTGGCGGGCTTCGGGGTTGTCCAGCAGGTCCGCCAGCGCAGCGGGCGTCAACGCCGAAGGCGTGGCGGCCGGCTCCTGCGCCGACGCAGCCGGCAGCAGCGGGAACGCGGCCACCGCCGGGGCCTGCCACAGGAACGACAAGCAACTGAGCATCGCCGCCAGCAGCCAGGCCGCCAGCCATGGCCTTTCCCGTCTGCGCCGCCAGGAGACGGCGGCATGATGGCGGGTCGGAAGGGAGTGCGATGCTGTCGTTGCGGATCGAACCACTAATAAATCTCCTCTGCGATCAGGGCATGGATGCCAGGGCAAAAAAAAGCGCCGGCGACCGGAGTCGCGGCTGGGTCACTGGCACATGATAAAGCCCATGGGTCTGTCCCCTTTGGGAGCGGCGTGCCGATCGGGACCGGGACCCGTGCGCCGGGGCCCTATCCCGACGGCCGCGCGGGGGCCGGACGGGCGGCCTTATCGCCGCAGGCAATAAACAAGCGGCGATTAATTCGTTGGTGCGGACGCGCCCATTGATTAGAGTCCAACGCCGCCCTACCCGCGCCGCAATCCGGGCGGCGCGCCCAACCACGAGTCCGCTTCATGCCCCCCCGATTCCAAGCTGCACGCCGCAACACCCTGCTCGCCCTTGCCCTGGCCGCCATCGGCATGGCCACCGCGCACGCCGATCAACGCGTTATCCGCATCGTCGTGCCCTACGGCACCGGCGCGGTCCAGGACACCATCGCTCGCGCCATCGGCGATGAACTGGGCAAGGCCCTGGACGCCTCGATCGTGATTGAAAACCGCGCCGGCGCCGGCGGCACCGTGGGCACCGCCCAGGTCGCCCGCGCCAAGCCCGACGGCAACACCCTGGTCCTGGCCGCCGCCAGCCACAACATCGCCGGATATCTGTACAAGAACCTCAGCTACGACCCCGGCAAGGACTTCACCGGCGTCGCCTACATCGGCAACACCGGCTACATCATCCTTGCGTCCGCATCGCTGAACACCAGGAACACGGCCGAATTCATCCAGGCCGTCAAGGCCAAGCCCGGCGCCTACGACTACGCGTCCGCTGGCAACGGCAGCGCCTCGCACCTGGGCATGGCGTCGTTCCTGACGGCCGCCGGCGCGCAGATGCAGCACATCCCCATGAAGTCCACGGGCGACGCCGTGACCGAACTGCTGGCCGGCCGCGTCCAGGCGGTCACCGCCGCCACCATCGGCGTCACCGCCTACCGCAACGACCCGCGCGTCACGTTCCTGGCCTACACCGGCAAAACCCGCTCACGCTTTGCCCCCGACCTGCCCACCGTGGCCGAAAGCGGCCTGCCCGGCTACGCCTTCGACTCCTGGCTCGGCCTGCTGGCCCCGGCGGGCATCTCCGCCGCCGACCGCGACCAGATCAACGCCGCAGTGAACAAGGTGCTGGCCGACCCCAAGGTGCAGGCCCGCCTGGCCTCGCTGGGCGTCGAAGCCGAAGCGAAGTCGGCGGCGCAGTTTCAGGAATTGCTGAAGGCGGATTTCGAAGCGGCCGGGAAGGTGGTGGCGGCGTCGGGGGCTCGGGTGGAATAAAACCTGCGCGCCTCACCGCCTGCGCATCCCATCCAGCAGCAGATCCGTCATGAACTCGACCAGCGCTTTCTGCGTGGCGGCGTCGGGGAGCTGGCGGGTGAAGCGTTCGATGATGCCCATGAGGGACTGGCCGAACCACTCGGGCGAGATTTCCGGGCGGAACAGGCCTGCCTGCTGTTCTGAGCGGACGTTGTCGGCGATCAGGGCCACCAATTCGTCCTTGAGCGCTTCGGCGGCGTCGGCCTGGAAAAAGCCGATTCGCGTGAGGTTGGGGTCTTCCTGCAAGATAGCAAGCAGCGTGCCGATGCCTTGCCGGATGCGCGCGACAAGCGCCGCGCCTTCGAGGTCGCCGGGCAGGCGGGCCTGGCTGATGGCCTGGCGGAGCCGTTGGGCAAACAGGCCCACCAGCTGGTCATAGGCGGCCTGCTTGCTGGTGAAGTATTGATAGAACACGGGCTGGGTCACCCCGGCGCGGGCGACGATATCGCTGACGCGGGTGTGCTGGAATCCCCGCTCGGCGAATTCCGCCGCGGCGACGGTCAACAGTTGCCGCCGCGTGCGTTCACCTTTGGTGAGACGCTTGTCCTGCGGTGCCGAATCGGGTAGTGCCGTGATCATCGCGGAAAAGTACTACCGATCCCTGCTTTGCGCTACCGAAGGCGACGCAGACTGGCCGCGCGCTGGCCATTTCGGCTTGCAGCCGTGCCGCCGTCACACGCCTGAAATCACTTGAAATTCCCGTAGCGATTCTGGACATACCGCCCAGGCGCCGGCGCAGTACAGTACGCCTATCGTCCGGCCTGATGGCAATCTGCCCATGCCGGACGGTTTTGGAGCAAAATCATGAAGCGGTTTGTGGGCCGGGCGGTTGTTGTGGCATTGGCGCTGGCGGTTGCCAGCGCCCCAGCAATGGCCGGCGGGCGTGGCGGGAATTGGGGCGGTTATGGTGGTGGCTACGGCGGCGGTCATGGTGGCGGCTACCATCACCACGGCGGCGGTGGCAGCAGTTCCAGCGGCTGGTGGATTGGCGGCGCGGTTGCGCTGGCGTCGATCGGACTGCTGCTGGCGGCCAATTCAGGGCCTTCCTACGTGCAGACCGGGGTTTATTCCTCTGGGGTCGGCTATACCAGCCCGCCGCTGTATGCCGCGCCCGTATATGGCACGACGGTCTATGAAGCCGCGCCGGTCTACAACGCCCCGGTTTACGAAGCGCCGCCGGTTGCGTATTCCACGCCGGTCCCGCAGTACGCGCCGGTGCAATACGAGCCCGCGCCCCCGGTCAATGCCGCCCAGGCGAACGCCACCACGGACTGCCAGCGTTGGGCCATGAACCAGAGCGGTTACGATCCCGCCACCATCACCCAATGGACCACCCAGATCATGGTGGACACCTACAACCGCGCACTGGACTCTTGCATGACCAGCCGCGGATATCGCGCAAACTGACAGGCGCGGTGTCGGGGTTAACGGCCGGCGCGCTCGAACGGCACGCTTCAGCGGCGCCAACCGCGCCCGGCAAATATCAAGCCGACGGCCAAGAGCACACCCGCCGGCAGCACCCAGACGAATCCCGAGTCCGTGTAGACGACCTGTTCGATCGGATCGTAGTAGCGGCCCAATTCGTTGAACTCCCACCGCAAGTACTGCGCGTACCAGGCGTAAAAGAAGACGGCGGACAGGATCAGGCTTGCCATCGCGGCCACGCGGGCAAACGCGACGCCCCGATGGGTGCGAACGGTGCCCTTCCAGGCCAGGTAGCCGCATCCGGCTACCCCGGCCAGCACCAGCCAGTCGCCCGCCTCAGCCAGCATCGCCTGCCTCCAGTTCGGCCAGGAACGCCGCCGCTTCAGCCCATTGGTGTTCGCTGAACACGGACAAGCCTGCACCGCGCAGCAATTGCGCCGTCACGCCCACGCCGGGCTGCCGGCGGCCTGCAAAGTGGCCGTCGTAGACGTAGCCGCTTCCGCAGGACGGACTGCCCTCTTTGAGCACGGCGATGCGGATGCCGTGGGCCTGCGCGGCTGCCAACGCCTCGCGCGCCCCGTGCACGAACGACGCCGTCACGTCGTCGCCCGTCACGGCGACAACGCGCGCGTGGCCCGCCAGCACCGAGGCCGCGTCCCTGCCCGGCTCGATTTCCGCCGGGGGCCGGGGGATCGGCATGCCGCCGGCCACTTCGGGACAGACCGCCACGACACGCCCCTCTGCCAGCCAGCGGGTCAGGACTGCACCGCCTTGCGGCACCCCGCGACCGTCGTAGCGCACGGGGTTTCCCAGAAGGCAGGAGCTGACCAGAACGGGTTGCATTTGGGATAGGAGCCAAGCGTGGCGGGCGGCGGTCCGGGATGTCCCTGCGGTCAGGCCGAATCGGCCTTCTTTGCGGCCTTGCGCGGCGCGGTCTTGCGAGCCGTTTTGCGCGCCGGCTTGGCAGGGGCAGCAGTGTCGGCGCCGATGTCGGCGGCAGGCGTCGATGACGGCGCCGGCTGGGCGGACTGCGCCGGGGCCGAGGCGTTCGGGCGCTCGGGCGTTCCCTGCGTCTCGGCCGCCGCCTCCGTCTTGGCCGCCGTCTTGCGGGCGCCCCGGGCGGGTTTGGCAGCAGACTTGGCGGCGGATTTCGTGGCGGGCTTGTCGGGCGCGGCATCCGAAGCGGCCTCGGAAGCGGACCCGGCGGTTCCTCGGCGCGCTCCGGCGAACGGATCCGAGGCCTCGCCCCGGCGTTCGCGTTCCGTTTTGGCGGGCGGCGCAACGAACATCCATTCGGAAACGTTCACGACGGGCGGCGGACCAGAGACAAGCGCCGATTGCGGCAGCGGGGGCATCGGCCGCATCAAGGGGGGCGCCGTGTCGGCGGCTGGCCTCCCTTTGGGGGTCTGTCCTTCTCCCGCAGCCGGCCCTTCCGAGGCCGCTTGGTTTTCAGGCGCAGCCTGCCCGCCGGACGATTCCGTCACCGCGGATGCCGCACGCGCTTCGGTCGAACCCTGCAGCGCGGAGCCCGCTTCGGCGTGCCCGGGCTGAGCCGATTGCCGCGCGTCGTCGCTGCCTCTCGCGCCCCGCCCCCGGCGGCCCGAACGTCCTTGCCGCGCGTTGTCCTTCTGTCCGGCATGGCGCGCCCCCGGGGATTCTTCCCCAGGCGTTGCGTCCGCCCCCTGACCTGGCGCCTGCGACACGTCCACCTCCGTGCCGCCTTCGGTCTGCTGCGGCGCGTCGGGCTGCTTCCAGGCATCCGCGCCTTCGGCAAGCGCCTCGGGCGCTGCCCCGGTCTCGTCCCGATCGGCGCTTTCGCCCTGCGAGCCGGCCGCGCGGCCGCCCTCGGCCTTGCGGCCACCGCGCGACTTGCGGGCATTGCGTCCGCCCGCGGCCGGCGCTTCCCCGTTATCGGTCACAACGTCGACCGGCCCGGCGCCGTGCGCCTGACCGCCCCGGATCGAAGGCGCGTCGCCCGTGCTGTCGCGGTACACGTACGTGCCGGACTTCTCTTCGCGGCCGACCTCCAGAAAGCCGCGCGACTGCGCTTCTTCCAGCAGGTTTCCGAACGCGCGAAAGCCATAGTAGGACTCGTTGAAATCCGGCTTGCGGCGTTTCAAGGCGTCTTTCAGGGCCGACGCCCAGATCTTGCCGCTGTCGCCGCGTTCGGCCATCAGCGCCTCGAAGGTCTCGACCACCATCTCGACGGCGCGCGTCTTGCGCGCGTCCTGCTCTTCCTTGCGGCGGCGCTCCTCGTCGGGCGAGCGGCGCTGGGCGCTGGCGCCCCGGGTGTCGCGCCGTGCCTCGGCGGTACGCTGGCCTTCACGGGCCAGATCGTCGTAGAAGATGAATTCGTCGCAGTTGGCGATGAGCAGGTCCGAGGTGGACTGCTTGACGCCCACGCCGATGACCTTCTTGTTGTTCTCGCGCAGCTTGGACACCAGCGGCGAAAAATCGGAGTCGCCGCTGATGATGACGAAGGTGTTGACGTGGGACTTGGTGTAGCAGAAGTCCAGCGCGTCCACGACCAGGCGGATGTCGGCCGAGTTCTTGCCCGACTGCCGCACGTGCGGGATTTCGATCAGTTCGAAATTGGCCTCGTGCATGGGCGCCTTGAATTCCTTGTAGCGCTCCCAGTCGCAATAGGCCTTCTTGACGACGATGCTGCCCTTGAGCAGCAAGCGCTCGAGCACCGGCCGGATGTCGAACTTCTGGAATTTGGTGTCGCGCACACCCAGCGCCACGTTCTCGAAGTCGCAGAAAAGCGCCATGCTGACGTTTTCGTTGGGGTTGTTCATGTTCTCTCCAATGCCACGGTCGACAAGGCCAAGCCAGGCCTTCGACCGCCAGAATCCGCCCATGATATACATATCCGCTTGATCTTCTCCTCTGCCGCCCTCTGCCCGCCATGCCAGACGCCCTGCCGCCCGCCGAACTCCTGACCGACCGCCTGGTGCTGCGCCCCCTGTCCCTGGACGACGCGGACGCCATCCAGCGCACATTTGCCCACTGGGAGGTCGTGCGCTTTCTGGCCGACAAGGTGCCTTGGCCGTACCCGGCCGACGGGGCACGCCAGTTTCTGGTGAATGCCGCGCTGCCGGCCATGCGCCACGGATCGCAGTGGCATTGGTCGATCCGCACGCGCGCCCAGCCGGACGAGCTGATCGGCGTCGTCAGCCTGATGGACGATGATCCTGACAACAACCGCGGCTTCTGGCTGGACCCTTCCCACCAGGGTCGCGGTTACATGACCGAAGCCAGCGCCGCCGTCACCGCCTACTGGTTCGGCGTGCTGGGCAAACCCGTTCTGCGCGCGCCCAAGGCCATCGCCAACACCGCCTCGCGGCGGATCTCGTCGCGCAGCGGCATGCGGCTGGTGGGCACCGAAGAGCGCGGCTTCGTCAGCGGCCGCCATCTGGCCGAGATCTGGGAGATCACCCGCGAAGAATGGCTGGCGCAGCAGGATGCCGTGACCAAGCCGTAGACCGTCCCCATTTTGCGCCCGGCGGCTGCGTTCGGTTAGTCGGACGGCCGCCAGAGCGCCGCAAGCAAATCGCCCGCCTGACTGGCGGATTAAGCCGGCGCTTACCGCCTATTTCGCCCCGCTTTCCGGCCAATTGATCGGGGCGTTCGCTGGCTAGAATTCCCGACAATCCGGCTTTCCGCGCGTGGAATGCCATGTTCTCGGGCAAGATCCATGAATCCGTCTACCGTCATCGGCGCCGTTGTCGGCCTGCTCACGCTCATCATCGTCGTGGCGCTGTCCGCCAACGACGCCAGCATGTATTTCAACCTGCCCGGCCTGGCGATCGTGCTGGGCGGCACCTGCGCCGCGCTGTTCATCGCCTACCCGCTGCAGGAAGTCGTGCGCGTCTTCAAGCTGGTGCGCACGGTGTTCCGCAACGACCAGCACGACCAGCAGCGCGACATCGAGGAGCTGGTGTCGATGGCGCAGCTCTGGATGAACGCCGACGTGCATAAGGTCGAGCACGAGCTCAAGAAGGTGTCGAACCCCTTCCTGCGCACGGGCGTGCAGCTGATCATCGACAACACGCCCGAAGACCAGATCATCGAACTCCTGAAGTGGCGCGTGGCCCGCCTGCGCGCCCGCGAACAGGCCGAAGCCCAGATGTTCCGCGTGATGGCCACCTTTGCCCCGGCCTTCGGCATGCTGGGCACGCTGGTCGGCCTGATCAACCTGATGGGCGTCCTGGGCGACGGCAGCATGCAGACCATCGGCCAGCAACTGGCCATCGGCCTGATGACCACGTTCTACGGCATCCTGCTGGCCAACCTGGTCTGCAAGCCGATCGCGCTGAAGCTGGAACGCCGCACGGCGCGCCGCGTCGAGTCCATGAACATGGTGCTGCAGGGCATCTCGATGATGTGCGAGAAGCGCGGCCCGGCCATGGTGCGCGAGACCCTGAATTCCTTCGTCATGCACGTCGAAGACGAAATCTATGACGGCGGCGCCGACGCCAAGCCCAAGGCCAAGGCCAAGACCGAAGGCCAGGTCAAGCCGGCTGCATCCGCCCCCGGCGCCACGGCCGCCGCCCCCGTGTCCATCGCCCGTCCCGCTGCCGCGCGTCAATGAGCCTGATTTCCCCTTCCCTTGCGCAGCGGATCGAGCAGGCCCGCCAGGCGCAGCTGCGCGCGCAAAAGGCGGCCGCCGCCAGCGGCTGGCGGCCCAGCGACAGCGATCGCCAGGACCGCTATGCGCGCTGGCACGTCGAGGATGCCGTTGAGCAGGATTCCGAGAACTGGCTGCTGAGCTACCTTGACCTCATCACGCTGCTGCTGGCGATGCTGGTTGTGATGCTGGCGGTCGCACTGAACGGCGGCGGCTACGCCAAGTCCGAAGCGCCCGTGGAGCTGGTGGGCACGCTGGCCGCGAGCGGCTTGCCCAAGTACGACGGCGAGTATGCCGAGTTCGAGATCGTGCAGATCCCGGCCAGCTGGACCGAAGCGCCCGCAGCCGCCACGGCCACCGCGGCAGCCGCGCCCGCCCCGGCCGATGACGAGGTCGTGGTCGCCGAGGCCGCCAAGCCGCTGACCGCCCCGTCCAAGGAGTCGCTGGGCCTGGCGGACCTGGGCAATTCGGTGGATGTGATCGTCAATGAACAGTCGGTCAGCTTTCGCATCAGCAACGAGCTGCTGTTCGCCTCGGGCCAGGCCACCCTCAGCAACGAGGGCCTGAACGTGATCAAGCGCCTGGCCGGCATCCTCAACAAGAACGACTACCAGGTGTCGGTCGAAGGCCACAGCGACCCGGTGCCCATCCTGACCAAGCAGTTCGCCTCGAACTGGGAGCTGTCCAGCAGCCGCGCGACCAGCGTGTTGCGCGAACTGGTGCGCGACGGCGTGGCGCCGCAACGGCTGCGCGCGGTGGGCTACGCGGAGACGCGCCCGATCGAGTCCAACGACACGACCGCCGGCCGCGCCGCCAACCGCCGGGTCGAGCTGATCATGGACATCGCGCCGCCCCAGGCCAAGACCGCCGCCGCCCCTCAGGCGCCTGTCGCAGGCAAACGGGCCGAAACGCCCCAGGCCGCCGCGCCCGCGGTGAACGCAGCAACGCCGGTCGCCAAGACGGCGGGCGGCAAGACGTCGGCCCCGAACGCAAAGCCCGCCGGGAATGCCGCGAAGGCGCCGGCGTCCGCCGCGCCGGCCCAGTCTTGATCGCGTCAGCGATCCCTTTTTTAGAAACCGGCGCAAGCCGGTTTTTTTATTGGCCCGCCGCCGTTCTCGGACGACGCGAAGGACGAGCGATGTAAGGGACGCTTGATGTAAAGGACACTTGACACCCCACCCGCGCCCCGCCAGAATGTCAAGCACGCTTTACATCCACAAGGGCTTTTCATGAATCAACACCAGGCCAAGCGCCGTTATTTCAAGGAGCTGGGCATCGCGCTGGCGCTCTATGTCGTGCTGCTGGCGGCCGCGCTTTGGCTCAGTCTGGACATGCCGTCCGGCCTGCTGCGCACCGTCGTGCTGCTGACCCCCATGCTGGCATTCCTGCTGGCGCTGCGCGCCGTGGTGCGCGCCGTTCGCCGGTCCGACGAATTCATCCGCAAGACCACGCTGGAACACCTGGCAATCGCCGCTGCCGTCACGGCGGGGGTCACGTTCACGTATGGCTTTCTGGAGATCGCCGGCTTTCCCAAACTGAGCATGTTTGTGGTCTGGCCGCTGATGGGCGGGGTCTGGGCATTCACGACCATCGTCGACACGCTGCGCCATCGATGAAAAACCGCATCCGCGAATTGCGCGCCGAACGCGGCTGGAGCCAGGCGGCGCTGGCCGAACGCCTGGACGTGTCGCGCCAGACCGTCAACGCCATCGAGACGGGGCGATACGATCCGAGCCTGCCGCTCGCCTTCGCCATTGCCCGGGTTTTTCAGGCCTCGATCGAATCGATCTTCCAGGAAGACTGAGCCCCCCGCCGCCATGGCGCGCGCGCGGGGCCGGCGGTAACCTAGCAGCCCCGCCGTTCGCGGCGTCTGCCGTTTGCTCTGGGAGTCCCCATGCCTTACCTGCTGCTGATCGTAGAACCGGTGGGCCAACGCGCCCAGCGCACGCCCGACGAAGGCCGCGAGGCCTACGCGCAGATGGTGCAATATGCCGAATCCCTGCAGTCTCGCGGCCTGCTGACGCGCGCCGAATCCCTGAAATCCGACGCCGAAGGCGTTCGGCTGAGCATCCGCGATGGCGAACGCCGGCTGATGGACGGCCCCTACGCCGAGGCCAAGGAAATGATCGGCGGATTCTTTCTTCTGACCTGCGAGACCCGCGAAGAGGCGCTGGCGCTGGCGGCCGAGTGTCCGGCCGCGCAGTGGGCCACGGTCGAGGTCAGGGAACTGGGGCCCTGCTTCATGTGACGCAGCACCGGCCCGGCAGTCTGGCGCGGGCCGGCGCCTGCATCAGCAATTGCCCTTCTTGGCCTGTCCGGGCGGACAGAAGCCGCCCCGGCCGCCGCCATCGTGCGGGTCGACGACCACTGAACCTTGTGGCGTGTACACGGCACAGCCGGTCAACAGGGTGGCGACAAGGGCAAGACTGAACAGGACTTTCATCGTTGTGCTTCAAAGGGTTGGGGACGGAAGCGAGTGTATGAGAGGCGCCTGCAACAAGGGCTGGACCTTCGTAACGAGGTGCTAGGTCGGCAGTGACGACCCATCGGCTAGGGGTTATCCCTGAATTTGCAGCGTTGATGTCGATCCGGGGTATCCGCGTTCGTCGTACCTATGCAAGCGCCCCTCCGGGCCTTGCCTACCCAGGAGATTCAGATGCGATTCATGATCATCGTCCGGGCCACGCCCGATAGCGAAGCCGGCATGATGCCGGACGACAGCCTGCTCGCCTCGATGGCGACCTATCACGAAGCGTTGGTCAAGGCGGGCGTGTTGCTGGATGCCAACGGATTGCAGCCAACATCAAAGGGCTGGCGCGTGCGCTATGACGGCAGCGGCGAACGCAACCTGATCGACGGCCCGTTCGCCGAAACCAAGGAACTGATCGCCGGCTACACGATGATCCAGGTGCGCTCGCGCGAAGAGGCGATGCAGTGGGCGATGCGCTTTCCGTCGCCCTTCCCCGGCCAACCCTGCGAAATCGAGGTGCGCCAGGTGTTCGAACTGGATGACTTCGAACCCAGCCAGGAAGTCGAGCGCTTCCGCCAGATGCCCGCTCCCAGCCTCTGATTCCGACGAGCCAACCCCTGACAATTCCAACGAGACACGCCATGCACAAACAGATCTTCGTCAACCTTCCCATCAACGACATGCAGAAGTCCCAGGCATTCTTCAAGAAACTGGGCTACAGCTTCAATCCCGATTTCACCAACGACCAGGGCGCCTGCATGGTCGTTGGCGACAACCTGTACGTCATGCTGCTGGTGAAGGACTTCTTCAAGGGCTTTACCGGCAAGCCGGTGGCCGATGCCACCCAGACGACGGAAGTGCTGGTCTGCCTGTCGTGCGAGAGCCGGGCGGAGGTCGACGACCTGGTGGCGCGCGCCGTGGCGGCTGGTGGCACGGCGCCGCGGGCGCCGCAGGATCACGGCTTCATGTACGCGCACGGGTTCGAGGACCTGGACGGGCATATCTGGGAATTCGTTCACATGGTCCCCGGCGAAGCGGCCGGCGCATGACGAACGCGGCCACGCATCGCGCCATCGAAGCGGTATGGCGGATCGAGTCCGCCAGCGTCATCGCGGGCGTGGCGCGCCTGGTGCGCGACGTGGGACTGGCCGAGGAGCTGGCGCAGGATGCGCTGGTCGCCGCGCTGGAACGCTGGCCCCAGACGGGCGTGCCGGACAATCCCGGAGCATGGCTGATGACCACCGCGAAGAACCGTGCGCGCGACCGGCTGCGGCTCGATGCGCTGCATACCCGCAAGCACGAGCAGATCGGCCATGAACTTGAGGCGCTGCAGGCCGACGTGGAGCCCGACTTCGTCGAGGCGCTGGATGCGGCGCGCCAGGACGACATCGGCGACGACCTGCTGCGCCTGGTCTTTACGGCCTGCCATCCGCTCTTGTCCACCGAGGCGCGCGTGGCGCTGACGCTGCGCCTGCTGGGCGGGCTGACCACGGCGGAAATTGCGCGCGCCTTCCTGGCATCGGAATCGGCGATTGCGCAGCGCATCGTGCGCGCCAAACGCACCCTGTCGGCCGCCAACGTGCCGTTCGAGGTGCCGTCGGCGGCCGACCGCGCGCCGCGCTTGGCGTCCGTGCTGGAGGTCATCTACCTGATCTTCAACGAGGGGTACGCCGCAACCTCGGGCGACGACTGGATGCGGCCGGGTCTGTGCGACGAAGCGCTGCGTCTGGCGCGTATCCTGGCCGAACTGACGCCGGCCGAAGGCGAAGTGCACGGCCTGGTCGCGCTGATGGAATTGCAGGCATCTCGCCTGCACGCGCGCACCGATGGCCAGGGCCGGCCCGTGCTCTTGATGGACCAGGACCGGCGGCGCTGGGATCCGCTGCTGATCCGCCGCGGACTGGCGGCGCTGGCGCGCGCCGATGCGCTGGGCGGCGCGCGCGGTCCCTATGCGCTGCAGGCCGCGCTGGCCGCCTGCCACGCCCAGGCCCGCACGCCCGCGGAAACCGACTGGCCGCGCATCGTGGCCTTGTACGACGCGCTCGCCCAGGCTGCGCCGTCGCCGGTGGTGGAACTGAACCGCGCGGTCGCCATCGGCATGGCGTTCGGCCCGCAGGCCGCGCTGGACCTGGTCGATCAACTGGCTTCGGAGCCGTCATTGGCGAACTACCACTGGCTGCCCAGCGTGCGCGCCGATCTGCTGGCCAAACTGGGCCGAGGCGCCGAAGCCCGGGCCGAATTCGAACGCGCGGCGGCGATGACGCGCAACGCCCGCGAACGCGCGTTGCTGCTGGCGCGCGCGCAGGAGATGCCGCAGGAGTCGGACGGCGGCCCTGCGAACTGAGGCGCGGGGTCCAAGGCGGGGGGCCTAAGACTCAGGATGGAGGCCCGCCGTGACGGCGTGCTTAAATCCCACGCATGCCCCCCCTCGACGCCACCCCTCCCGATATGGCCGCGCCCCCGATCACGGGCGTGCCGGCGGCGTTCGACCATCCCAATGACCGCGCGCAATTCCGCCGGCCGGCCCACCAGCCCGGCGTCGAGCTCTACCGCGCGCACATCATCCGTCACGCGTTCGAACCGCATACGCACGAGGCCTTCGGACTGGGCGCCATCGAATCCGGCGTTGAACGATTCCGTTATCGCGGCGCCGACCATCTGGCGCCGTCCGGCTCGCTGGTGCTGATGAACCCGGACGAGCTGCACACCGGGCGCGCCGAAACGGAAGGCGGCTGGCGCTACCGCATGGTCTACATCGACCCGGACGTTGCCGCGCGGGTCACGGGGGAATCGGGCTGGTGGTTCGGCGCGGCGGTGGGACATGATGCCCCCGCAGCGCAACGCGTGACGGCTTTGCTGGATACGCTGTGGAACGCGTCCGAGCCGCTGGCGTTCGACAGTGCGCTGCACGCGCTGCTTGCCCAGTTTCGACCCCATGCCCGCGTGCCGCGCCCGGCCGCCGCCCAGGGCGCGCCGCGATTCGCCCACGTCATCGAGTACCTGCGCGCGAACCTGTCGCGGCGTCTGACGCTGCACGAACTGGCGGCGCAAGCCGGATTGAGCCCCTTCCATTTCCTGCGCAGCTTCCAGGCGCAGCATCACGCCACTCCGCAGCAGATGCTGATGGCGCTGCGGCTGTACGAAGCCAAGCGCCTGCTGGCCGCCGGCATGCCGCCTGCCCAGGTCGCCCTCGCGGCCGGGCTGACCGACCAGGCCCATCTGACCCGCGCGTTCTCGCGGCGCTACGGCGTCACCCCCGCGCGCTATCAAAGGCAGGCGCACGGTTAGTGGCCCCCCACCGCAATCTCGTACAAGATCTGCCCCGCGCCGCTGGCTAGACTGCCCGCATTCACGACCTGGAGCAATGTATGTGGGCTGGAACCCTTTACGCTCTGGCCGCGGGCCTGATGTGGGGGCTGGTCTTCATCGGGCCGCTGCTGCTGCCGGAATACCCCGCCGCCCTGCAATCCGTGGCCCGCTATCTTGCCTTCGGCCTGATCGCCCTTCCGCTCGCCTGGCTGGACCGGCGCAACCTGCGCCGCCTGACCCGCAGTGACTGGATCGAGGCGGTCAAGCTCGCCGCCATCGGCAACCTGCTGTATTACCTGTGCCTGGCCAGCGCCATCCAGCGCGCAGGCGGCCCGGTCCCGACCATGATCATCGGCACGCTGCCCGTGGTCATCGCCATCAGCGCCAACCTGCGCAACGCCCGGCGCGATGGGCGGCTGCCGTGGAAGCGGCTGGCGCCGTCGCTGGCCCTGATCGCGATCGGCATCGGCTGCGTCAATCAGGTGGAGCTGCAGGCGCTGCGCCAGGCGCCGGACGCCGACCTGTCGCGCTACGCGATCGGCGCCGTGCTGGCGCTTGGCGCGGTCGCCTGCTGGACGTGGTATCCGCTGCGCAACGCCGACTGGCTGCGCGACCATCCCGGCCGAAGTCCTCGCACGTGGGCCACCGCGCAGGGCGTGGCCACGCTGCCGCTGGCGCTGGCGGGCTACGCGCTGCTGTGGATCGGCATGTCGGCCGCCGGCAGCCGTTTCGATATGCCGCTGGGTCCGCGGCCCGACGTGTTTCTGGGGCTCATGATCGCCATCGGGCTGTTCGCGTCCTGGCTGGGCACGCTGTGCTGGAACGAAGCCAGCCAACGTCTGCCCACGGCGCTGGCCGGTCAGCTCATCGTGTTTGAAACACTGGCCGCGCTGGCGTACGCCTTTATCCTGCGCGGCGCCATGCCAGCGCCGCTGACGCTTGTCGGCATCGGCTGCCTGATGGTCGGCGTTCTGCGCGCGGTACGCGTGAAATCCGAGCCCACTGCGGCGGCGGCCTGACGCCTCTTGCCGACCGCCAGCACAAATAATTAGACGTCGTATAATTTTCAACGTCGTTCAATTATTGAAACCGCCATGCCCTTCTCTTCTTTTCTTTCGCCCGCCGCCGACGCGGCCGACGCCGGCCGCCGCGAACGCAAGCGCCAGCAGACGCTGGATCATCTGACGCAGACGGCATGGCGGCTCTTCGAGGCCCTGGGGTACGACGCGATCACGATGGAGCAGATCGCCGCGCAGGCGGACGTGTCCAAAGGCACGCTCTACAACCACTTTCCCGTCAAGGAAGCGCTGCTGGCGCACCGCTTTCACGCCGAGCTGGCGGCGTCCCTGGCCGAATTGTGGCCGGCGCTGAAGGCGTTGCCCACGCTTGCCGCGCGGCTGACGCGCCTGCTGCATGCCTCGGCACACTGGTCCGAATCGCACCGCGCCTATCTCGGCCCTTACCTGCGCTACCGCTTCGCCAGCATGCAGACCACCGGACGCGACGACGAACGCCATCCGCGCAGCGGCCTGCAGCGTGTGTTCGCGACGTTGATCCAGGACGCGCAAGCGGCCAACCAGGCCCGGTCCGACCTGGACGCGGACCTCTTGGCGCACCACCTTCAGTTTCTTTACCTGGGCGCGTTGCTGCGGTGGCTGGACCAGCCCGGCGCATCGCTCAAGCAGGAATTTGACGCCGCCATCACCCTTTTCGTGGACGGCGTCGGCAGGAGCGCGGCATGAGCCCCCTGGTGCTGGACTGGGCGGCGGCGGCCGAATCCGGTCCGCAAGCCGCGGGCGGCAAGGGTTGGCAACTGGGCCGCTTGGCGCAGTTCGGCGTGCCGGTACCGGACGGCTTTGTGCTGGCCGCCCAGGCCAGCCACGCCCATCAGCCGGGCCGGGACGTGCCCGACGCTGTGTTGAACACGCTGCATGAGGCCTTGTGCGAACGCGGCTGGCTGGATCGTCCCCTGGCGCTGCGCTCGTCCGCGCCGCAGGAGGACTCCGCGCGCGCCTCGTTTGCCGGCATCCACTTGTCCTGCCTGAACGTGCGGGGGCCCGAGGCGGTTCACCAGGCGTTGCGGCGCATCTGGGATTCGCTGTTTACGCCCCAGGCGCAGGCTTACCGTCAGCGTCTTGACCTGCCGGCGGACGGCGCGGGCGGCATGGCGGTGGTGGTGATGCCGATGATCGACGCGGTAGCCTCGGGCATCGCCTTCACCATCGATCCCGCGACGGGCCGCCACGACGAGATGGTCATCCACGCGAACTGGGGGTTGGGAGAGTCGCTGGTGAACGGCGAGGCGGACGGCGACGCCTACCACCTGCGCGAGGATTACCTGCGCCAGGCATGGCCCGTCGCGCGGCGGCGCATCGGCGCCAAGCGCCTCGCCACGACCCCGGCCGCCAACGGAGGAACACAGCGCAGCGACACGTCCGCCGCACGCGCCGCGCAGGCCGTGCTGACGGATGCCCAGGCCGAAACGCTGGGCGACATGGCTCGCGACGCTGCCCGCGCGCTGGACTACAGCGGCGCCGGCTACGACATCGAGTGGGCGTGGGACGGCGAGAGATTCTGGATCGTGCAGGCCCGGCCCATCACCGCGTCGGCGCGCCACACCTATCCCGCATTGCAAGGCCAGCCCGACTATTGGTCGCGCGGCAACACGCGCGAAGTGTTGCCGCAGGTGATGTCGGCAATGGAATGGGATGCGGGGCGCGTCATGGCCCAGCGCATGCTGACCTGCGGATTCGAACTGAGCGGCTACGAAACCCTGCCCGGCGTGCGGCTGGCCGCGTTGCTGCATGGCCGTGCCTATCTCAATGCCTCGGTCATCCAGTGGGTCGGCTACGACGCGCTGGGGGTCAAGCCCCGCGACATGAACGCGCTGCTGGGCGGCGCACAGCCCGAGATCCACGTGACGCCCCTGTCCCTGGGCCAGCGCGTGCGGCACGGCCTGCGCATCGTGCGCTATCTTCGCCGTGCCGCGCCCCTGCGCCGTCACGCCGCCGCCAACCTGCCCCGGCTGCTGGCCCGCGCGCAGCAATGGCTCAGGGCGCCCTTGCCGGCGTCAAACTCCGAGCTGGGCGCCAGCTTGCGCCAGCAGTTCGAAACCGTGCTGGCCGCGGATGAACTGTTCTTTTTGCAGGGCTCGGGGGGCGGCGCGCTTTCCAAGCTGCTGGAACTGGTCGAGAAAGCCGTGCCCGGCGAAGGCCATGCGCTGACCGCCGCCCTGATGGCAGGCGGCGACCCCAGCGTCACCGCGCAGCAGGGCTACGCGCTGATGACGCTGGCCCAACTGGCGGCCGAGGACGCGCAGGCGCTTGCCTGGCTTCGCGCGCCGGACCGCGACGACGCCGCGTGGGCCGAGGCGCTGCCAGGCGTCAGCCCCTTCAAGACGGCCTTTGCCGAATTCCTGGACCGCTACGGCCACCGCGCCGTGTACGAAACCTACCTGCGCAACCCGCGCTGGCGCGAGGCGCCGGGCTATTTGCTGAATAGTGTGCTGAACCTGATCGGCGCCGATCCGGCCGCCCTGCGCACGCGGCAACGCGAGGCCGCGCAAGCGGCATGGCGCCGCGTGCGCCGAGCCTTGCCCTTCTGGCAGCGGCCGCTGGCGGCCAAGCTGCTGGCCGCCTCCCGCCTGGAAGGCAACCAGCGCGAGGCGGCGCGCAGCGTGCTCGTGGCGTATCTGGCCGCGGCCCGCCGAAGCGCGCTGGAACTGGGTCGCCGCACCGCCGGTCCGCACGGACTGGCCGCGCCCGAAGACGTCTTCCACCTGAATGCGGCCGAGATCTTCGCGCTGGCGGACGGCCGGATCGGCGCTGCGGCGCTGGGCCGGCGCGCCACGGCCCGGCGGGCGCAATTGCAGGCCTGGTCGGCCCTGCCGGACCTGGATGTCATCACCGAACACGCCGGCGCCACCCCGCCAGCCTGCGAACAGGAGGCGCGTGCGCCTGCGGCCGGCTCGATGAACGCCTGGCGCGGCACGCCGGTGGCCGGGGGCCGCGCGCGTGGGCGCGCGTTCGTGGCGCGCTCGCCTGACGAGGGCCTGGCGATGCCGGCCGGCGGCATCCTGGTTGCGGCGTCTTCCGACCCCGCGTGGACGCCCCTCTTTTTGCGCGCGGGCGCGGTGGTGATGGAAGTCGGCGGTTATCTGTCGCACGCCGCCATCGTGGCGCGCGAATTTGGCATCCCCGCCGTGGTCAGCGTCCACGGCATCCTGCAAGACGTCGCCACCGGCGATGTGCTGGAGGTGGACGCGGTGCGCGGCATCATCCACCGCGTGACGGGCGAAGCGCCCGGCTGATATGTCATTCAGGCGGGCGTTGCCGCCGCCAGTTCAAACTGAAACACCGCGCCGCCTTCGGCGTCGTCGACCAGCCGGATCTCGCTCTGGTGCAGTTGCAGGATGCGCTGCACGATGACCAGCCCCAACCCGCCGCCCTCGCTAGGCCCCCGGTTCAGCGCCGAGGCGCGCGTGAACAGTCCGGCGCGCAATTCGTCCGGAATGCCCGCGCCGGAATCGCTGACCTGCACGCGCACGCGGTTGCGCGCCAGCCCCAGCTGCAATTCGATTCGCCCGCCCGGCGGGCTATGGCGGATCGCGTTGTCCAACAGGTTCGTCAGCACACGCTCGATCAGGCCCAGGTCCGCACGCACCGGCGGCAGCGCTTGCGCAATGTCCGTGGACAGCCGCTGCTGGCGCGCCTCGGCGGCCAGTTCAAATTTCTGCATGACGTCCTGCACCAGTTCAGGCAGCGAAAACGTCTCGGGCTCCAGCCGCACCAATCCGGACTCCAGCCGCGCCAGTTCAAACAGTTCCTGCGCCAGCCGCCCCACCTTGCGGCTTTGCGCCAGCGCGATGTCCAGATAGCGGCGGCGCTCGGCCGGCGCAAGCGTCTCGTCCTTGAATCGCAGCGTTTCCAGATATCCGTGCAGCGATGTCAGCGGCGTGCGCAGATCGTGCGAAATATTGGCGACCAGGTCCCGGCGCTGCTGGTCCTGGCGCGTCAGTTCCCGCCACTGTTCCGAGATGCGCCGTCCCATCTGCGCAAACGTGCGCCGCAGCACCGCGATCTCGTCGCCATTGCGGGCGGACGCGTCGCCCGGCTGCTCCAGCGCGGCCAGCGCCTGGCCGTCGTCGCCCTCGAACGCGCGCACCGCGCGTGTCAGCCCGCGAAGCGGCCGCGTGATGAGCGCAAACGCGGCCAGCCCCGCCACCAACCCCAGCAAGGCCACCAGCGCGATTGACCAGAGCGTGGTGCGCAGCACCGAACTGCGCGACACATCCATCGCCAGCGCATCATGCGCCTGCCCCTGCAGCACCACGTACACATAGCCCTGTTCGCGCCCATCCACGCGCACGGGCGCGGCGCTGAACACCTTTTGCGCATCGGCGCTGCGCGGATCGTCGCCCGTGATGGGCAGCATCCCTCCGGCCAGCAAACGCTTGACCGGACCGAGGTCCACGCGTTCGCGCTTGATCTGCCCGGGCGGCGCGGCGTCGCCCACGATGCGGCCATCGCTCGACAGCAGGTAGACCTCAACCGCGGGATTCACGGTCATCAGCATGTCGAACATCGACCGGACCGCGCCCGGCTTCCAGCCGCTGGCGTCCATCAGTTCGGTGGAACCGGCGATATGCTGCGCCAGTCCGCTGGACAGCCGCTGCACGACCTCCTGTTCATAGCGCGAGTTGGCCGCGATCTGCAGCCAGGCGGACGCGCCGCAGCAGGCAAGCAAGAGCAGCGCAAACACGCCCGACAGGCGCTGGGTCAAGGTGAAGCGTTTCATGGCTGTCCCCCCGGCGCGGCCGCGAACTTGTAGCCCCGGCCCCAGACCGTCAGGATGCGCTGCGGGTTCGACGGGTCGGCCTCGATCTTGGTGCGCAGCCGGTTGATGTGGGTGTTGACCGTGTGCTCGTACCCTTCGTGCTGGTAGCCCCACACCTGGTTCAGCAGGTCCATGCGCGAGAACACCTTGTCCGGATGCCGCGCAAAAAAGTGCAGCAGGTCGAATTCGCGCGGCGTGAGATCGAGCCGGCGCGCATCCACGTCCACCGTCCTGGCGATGGGGTCGATCGACACGCCATGGACGGACAGGCTGCCGGCCTCCTGGCGCGCGTTGCGTTCGATGGCATCGCTGCGGCGCAGCAGCGCACGCACGCGCGCCACCAGTTCCAGCATCGAGAACGGCTTGGCCAGGTAGTCGTCCGCGCCCAGTTCCAGTCCCAGGATGCGGTGCACCTCGCTGGACCGTGCGCTGGTGATGATGATGGGGGTGTAGCGCGCCATCGCGCGTGCCCGCTTGCAGATTTCCAGGCCATCGATGCCCGGCAGCATCAGATCCAGCACCAGCGCATCCCAGCCGCCTTCTTCAAGCAGGCGCATGCCCTCGTTGCCGTCGGCCGCATGCTCGACCGCGTAGCCCTCGTCGCGCAGATGCAGGCGCAGCAGTTCGGCAATGTGGGCGTCGTCTTCAACTATCAGTACGCGGCGGGGCGTATCCATGGGGCAACCTGGGGCGTGATCGATGCGCCTATTGTCGCCAATCGGCGGGGGCCAAAGTTCACATTTAATTTAACTTTGCGTGAGGACTTCGGTATTGGCGCCGGGGAAGAATGCGTCCAACGACATTCACCGGAGACCGCCATGATGGCTCCACCCGCAATAGACCAAGCGCCGGGCGCACCTCAGCCGGCCATACACCCCCGCTGGTTGCGGGTGACGCATTGGCTGAACGCCCTTGCCGTGGTCATCATGGCCATGAGCGGCTGGCGCATCTACAACGCCGCGCCCTTCTTTGATTTCACCTTTCCCAACGGCATCACGTTGGGCGGCTGGCTGGGCGGGGCCTTGCAGTGGCACTTTGCCGGCATGTGGCTGCTGGTGGCCAATGGCCTCATCTATCTGGCGTTGAACGCCGCCAGCGGCCGTCTGTGGCGCAAATTCCTGCCCGTCAGCCCGGGCGGCGTCGTGCGCGACCTGCTGGCCGCGCTGCGGGGCCGGCTGTCGCACGCCGACCCGCGCCGCTACAACCAGGTGCAGCGTCTGGCGTACCTCTTTGTGATGGTGGACATCGCCGTGCTGGTGTTGTCCGGCCTGGTGCTGTGGAAGTCCGTGCAGTTCGGCCTGTTGCGCGACCTGATGGGCGGCTATGAGGCCGCGCGGCGCGTGCACTTTTTTGCAATGGCGCTTTTGGCGGGGTTTGTCGCCGTGCACCTGGCAATGGTGGCGCTGGTGCCCCGCAGCCTGCTCACCATGATCCGCGGCAAATAGGGAGAGCCTGCCATGACCGATAAACGACGCCTTCTGCCGGGCCTGGACGCCCCGGCCATCCTGCGCGAAGCCGGAAAACTGCTGGATAGGCGCGTCGAGCAGCCGTCCCGCCGCGCCTTCCTGCGCCGCGGCCTGACATTGGGCGGCCTGGCCATGCTGTCGGGGTGCTCGCTGTCGGACGACGAGAGCGTCGAACAGGCGCTGTCGGCCGTCTCCCGCTTCAACGACCGCGTGCAAGGCTGGATCTTCGATCCCGCCAAACTTGCGCCGACCTATCCGGAATCCGTGATCACCCGGCCGTTTCCCTTCAATGCCTTTTACGGCATCGACGAGGTGCCGCAGGTGGACGAGGCGTCGTTTCGGCTGGAAGTCACCGGCCTGGTGGCCGACAAGCGCCGCTGGCGGCTGGACGAGCTGCGCGCGATGGCGCAGGTGGACCAGGTCACGCGGCACATCTGCGTCGAAGGCTGGAGCGCCATCGGCAAATGGGGCGGCGTGCCGTTCGCGGATTTCTTGAAACGCGTCGGCGCCGACCTGTCGGCCAAGTATGTCGGTTTCAAGTGCGCCGACGACTACTACACCAGCATCGACATGCCCACCGCACTGCATCCGCAGACGATCCTGGCCCTGACCTACGACGGCCGGACGCTGCCCCCCGAGTACGGCTTCCCCATGAAGCTGCGCATGCCTACCAAGCTTGGCTACAAGAACCCCAAGCACATCCAGGCAATTTTCGTCACCAACACCTACCCGGGCGGTTACTGGGAGGACCAGGGCTACAACTGGTTCGGCGGAAGCTAGGTGAATTCCCTTCTTTTTTCCCCTGAACAAAGGAACGCATCATGAGCAAACTGACCACCGCCGCCCTGTCCCTGTGCCTGGCCTTTGGCGCCACGGCCGCCCACGCCGCCGACACCATGGGCAAGGAAGGCATGAGCAAGAGCGGCATGTCCAAGGAGGCGCCGTCCCAGGACGGCATGAAGAAGGATTCGATGTCTCGCGATGGCATGTCGAAGGGCTCGATGTCCAAGGATTCGATGTCCAAGGACTCCATGTCGAAGGATTCGATGTCCAAGAACTCGATGTCCAAGGATTCCATGTCCAAGAATTCAATGTCCAAGGACGCGATGGGCAAGGATGGCATGTCCAAGGACGGCATGCAGAAGTAAACCCGCGCGGGGACCGCGTGAACCGGTCCCCGCCTGAACGAACCCGCACGGAATTCGCCATGAACCTCAAACGCAGACACTTCCTGGGGCTGGGCGGCGCGGCCGCCGCCGCCGCGGGCCTCGCCCCATTGCTGGCCGCGCGCGGCGGCAGCGCGCAGGCGGCCCCGGCCACGGCATCGTTTCCCTACACGCTGACGGACGCGCAATGGCGCGAACGCCTGACGCGCGAGCAGTACCAGGTGCTGCGCCGCGACGGCACCGAGCGCCCCTACTCCAGCCCGCTCAACGACGAACACCGCAAGGGCACCTTCGCCTGCGCCGGCTGCGAACACCCCTTGTTCTCCTCCTCGACCAAGTTCGACAGCGGCACGGGCTGGCCCAGCTTCTGGCAGCCCCTGCCCAGCGCCGTCGGCGAAACGCGCGACCGCAGCTTCGGCATGGTCCGCACGGCCGTCCACTGCGCCAACTGCGGCGGCCATCTGGGCCACGTGTTCGACGACGGCCCGCGCCCCACTGGCCTGCGCTACTGCATGAATGGCGTGGCGATGACCTTCGCCCCGCAAGCCTGATACGCGATCTGCATCCCTGAAAGGACCCGACATCATGTCCAAGCATCCCTCCCTGCGCCAGCTCTGCGCCGCGCTCGCCACCGCCGGCGGCCTCCTCATGTCAAGCGCCACGCCAGCCGCCGAACGGGCCTTCATCATCCCGCCGCCTGCCGCGGACCAGGCAGCCAGTGCGGCGGCAACCGCCACGCAGGAAAAAGCCGTCATCGCAGGCGGCTGCTTCTGGGGCGTGCAGGCCGTGTTCCAGCACGTGAAGGGCGTTAGCAACGCCGTATCGGGATATGCCGGCGGGCAGGCCGGCACGGCCAACTACAACGCCGTCGGCAGCGGCCGCACCGGCCACGCGGAAGCCGTGGAAATCACCTACGACCCCCGGCAGATCAGCTACGGCCAGCTGTTGCAGATCTACTTTTCGGTCGCGCATGACCCCACCCAGCTCAACCGCCAGGGCCCCGACCACGGCACGCAGTACCGGTCCGCCGTCTTCCCCGCCAATGACAGCCAGCGCAAGGTGGCCGAGGCGTACATCGCGCAGCTCAACAAGACAGGGGTGTATCCCAAAGCGCTGGCCACCACCATCGAACCGCTGCAGGCGTTCTATCCCGCCGAGGACTATCACCAGGATTATCTGGTGCGCAATCCGAACAGCCTGTACATCGTGATCAATGACGTGCCCAAGGTCGAGAACCTGGCAAAGACGTTTCCGGATTGGTGGCGCGACAAGCCGGTGCTGGTGGGTGCAAAGCATTAAATTGGGGACGTCGGGGCGCCTGACAGCGAGCAACGTAAAATGTCAGGCTTCCAGCCTCAATATGCTTCTCATATGAACCTTGATCGCCTGCGTCGCGAGTTTCCCGACTTCGACATCACCACCTTGCCGCCCCTTCCCGAAGGGTATTCAGACTCGTCGAGCTATATTGATGCAGCACCTTCATTTACGAACGAGGCGCGTGGACTGAAGGTGTACGTCGACTACGCCAACTATGCCGACCGGGAATCCGGCCGGAGCCAGCGCTTCTGTGTGTCGCGCTACGACGAAGAAGCTGACGACTACGAGGACCTCGCCCTGTCGACCAACGACTGGGACGAGGTCACGCGCTTCCTGGCCACCTGAGCGTCCTGGCCGCGCCGCCACGTCACCCGAGGACCCGATGGCAGGTTCGCAAGTCCGAGTAACGCTGTCGCTGATCGCACCTGCGCTGCTATTGATCTTCGGCGTTACCTTCCTCGCCATCTGGTTCTTCTTCCATCGCAAACGGTTCCTGCTGCACCTCGCCGCAGGCTGCGCGACGTTTGCGTGCGGAGCGATTTCACAAGTTCTGTACCTGCCCCGCGACACGGGACTCAACGCGCTGGTTTCGGGTTTTCTGTACACGGCGGCGGCTTGCCTGGTCGTGCAGGGCGTGCTTGAACGCGCACGCGTTCGCCTGCCCTGGACCGCGTATGGCATCTATGGCGCGGCGATCATGGCCGCGCTTTGGTACTTCTTCTACGTCGATCGCAACCTGCTCGTGCGCGTTTACGTGCTTAATGCAGGCTTCGGATTGCTGTTCTGCTATGCCGCGTGGCGCCTGCGGCGCGCTTCGCGTCAGCGCCCGATCGACAAGGCGCTTTTCTTTGTGGTGCTGCTTTTCGGCCTGCACTTTGTTCCGCGCACATTGCTCAGCATGGGCACGCTGGCGCCACAGGGCGCGCTTGCGTTTGCCGACTCCGCATTCTGGCAAACGTTGCAGCTTTCTCTAGCGGTATTCAGCGTTGCGCTGGCGCTCACGCTGCTGATTGCAATTGCAGCCGACGCCATTGACGAGGTCCGCAAGGAAGGCGACAAGGATTGGCTGACGGGCGTCTACAACCGGCGCGGCTTCGAAACACGCGTGCGCGCGCTCCAATCGAACGGACACGCCCCGGTGGCGCTCATCGTCTGCGATGTGGACAATTTCAAGCGCATCAATGATCTGCATGGGCACCAGAGTGGGGACCAGGTGCTCACGCAGGTGGCCAAGGTTCTTGAGCAAGCGGTGCGTAAGCACGACGTGCTCGGGCGCATCGGCGGCGAGGAATTCGGCATCTTCCTGCCGGACACCGATCTGCCCGAGGCCCTGCGCTGTGCGGAACGCCTGCGCGCCGCGGTGGAGCAAGCCGTGCGGGATCCGGGCGGCCAAGCGCCGGTCACGATCAGCGCGGGCGTGGCGCACACGGATCGCTTCGAATCCTGGGAAGCGATGTATCAAGAGGCTGACGCCAAGCTCTATCAAGCCAAGCGGGCCGGCCGGAACCGGATCATGGGCTGACGGGGTTTGCCTGCCCCTTCAGCCACCCCGCCACCGCCTGAACCGCCCCCGACGCCTCCCGCCCGGCGAACATCGCCAGGTGATACGTGTGCCCGTCGATCTCGGGCCCGAACGGCTGCGCCAGGTGCCCCGCCTGCAACTCATCATTTACCAGCGCCAAGCTGACCAACGCGATCCCGTGCCCGGCCACCGCGGCCTGTATCGCATGGCCTTCATCCGAGAACCGCAACTGCCCGGCCTGCGGCGGCAGCGGACGCCCGGCGATCGCGAACCAGCGCTCCCACGTCGGGTTGTCGGGTTGCGCGCGCTTCCAGTCAAAGCGGATCAACGGCACGCGCGCCAGATCGTCGGGCGAGACGACGCCCAGGCGGGGATTGGCCACCGGTGCGAACCGGTCGGTGAACAAGGGCTGCACCGCCAGCCCGGGGTACGGCCCCCGGCCATAGCGGATGGCGATGTCGACGGCGGACGAGCGCAGGTCGACGAGGTCGTCGCTGGCCTGCAGCTGCAGATCGATATCCGGATGCCGGCGCCGGAAATCGGCCATGCGCGGCACCAGCCACTTCACGGTGAAGGCATTGGTCGCGGAAATGCTGACCTGCGCGCGCGTGCGCTGCTGCGTCAGGCGCGCCAGTGTCCCCTCGAATTTGTCGAAGCCGTCGCGCAGCACCGGGTAAAGCTGCGCCCCGGTGTCGGTCAGCGTCACCTTGCGCACCTGGCGATCGAACAGCGCCAGGCCCGTTCCCGCTTCCAGCGCGCGGATCTGATGGCTGACGGCCGTCGGGGTGACGGCAAGTTCCTCGGCGGCGGCCTTGAAGCTGCCCAGGCGCGCGGCGGCCTCGAAGGCGCGCAGCGCGGAAAGCGGGAGGGACCGGCGTTGCATGGACGGGGCTCACATAGATGAATTTTTCTCGTCTTATAGCTGACAAACGAACCTTTGTCACGGCCAGGCCGGAATTCTAAAGTTCAGTTACCGGGCGGCGCACCAACCGACAACCCCCGTCCGGATATAGATGAAGGAATTCGCATCATGCTCAAACAGGTCATCACCCAGCCCGACAACTACGCGCCCTTCCTGCTGTCGCAGGGCATCCAGTTCGGCAATCTGCTTTTCATCTCGGGCCAGGCCGGCGCCGCCGACGATGGGAAGATCGTCGACGGCGGATTTCTGGCGCAGGGCGAACAGGCGTTCAGTAATCTGCGCCGCGCGCTGGAAGCCGGCGGCTCGCGCCTGGAGGACGTCATCAAGGTCACCATCTTCGTGACCGACATGGGGCATTTCGACGACGTGGTTGCCCTGCGCCGCAAGTTCTTTTCGGCGCCCTACCCGGCCGACACGATTGCCGAGATCAAGGCGCTGTACGATCCGGCCGCGATGATCGAGATCGAGGCCATCGCCGCGGTCCGCCCCACGGAGGGCCGCTGACATGACCGCCGCTACCGATCGACGGCAGGACGCGCAGCCCGCGCCCGCCGGCCTGTTCACGCCGCTGCGGGTGGGCCGCGTGGACCTGCCCAACCGGCTGGCCGTCGCGCCCATGACACGGGTCAGCGCCACCGCCGATGGCCTTGCCACGGCGCAGATGGCGGGCTACTACGAAGCGTTTGCGCGCGGCGGCTTCGGGCTGATCATCACCGAGGGCATCTACACGGACAAGGCGCATGCGCAGGGCTACCTGTTCCAGCCCGGCCTGGCCGACGACGCGCAGCGCGATGCGTGGCGGCCCGTGGTGGACCGCGTGCATGCGCAAGGCGGACGGATCTTTGCCCAGCTCATGCACGCCGGCGCGCTGTCGCAAGGCAATCCGCATCGTCCCGGGACGAAAGGCCCATCGGCCGTGTTGCCCGCCGGGCAGCAGATGACCTTTTACCGCGGCCAGGGTCCGTACCGGATGCCGCACGCGATGAACCTGGACGACATCGGCGAGGTGGTCGAAGGCTTTGCGCAGGCGGCCCGCCGCGCGCAGGAAGCGGGGTTTGACGGCGTCGAGATACACGGCGCCAACGGCTACCTGCTGGATCAGTTCCTTACGCGCCACACGAATCGGCGCAAGGACGGCTACGGCGGCAGTCTGGAGAACCGGCTGCGGCTGACGGTGGACGTGATTCAGGCGGCGCGCCAATCGACATCGGGAACCTTCGTGGTCGGCGTGCGCACCTCGCAGGGCAAGGTGAATGACTTCACGCACAAGTGGGAAGGCGGCCTGGACGACGCGGCGCGGATCTTCGGCGCGCTGGGCGCGGCGCCCATCGATTACGTGCACACCACCGAATTCGAGGCCTGGCGTCCCGCCTTTGGCGACAGCGGCGCGAGCCTTGCGGCATTGGCGCGCCGCCATGTCCGGGTACCCGTGCTGGCAAACGGATCCCTGCACGATCCGCGCCAGGCCGAAGCCCTGCTGGCGCGCCAGGACGCGGATTTCGTGTCGCTGGGGCGCGGGGCGCTCACGCACGCCGACTGGCCTGCCCGACTGCGCGCGGGCGCGCCGCACGAGGCCTTTGACCGGGGACTGCTGGCGCCGATTGCAGACCTGGACAACGCGGCGCGTCACCGGGCGGCGGCTGCGCCTGGCGCGGGCCGTGTTGAAAGCGCGGCCGCCGGGCACGCCTGAACGCCCCAGCGCGCCGGGTCAGCCGGGATGCCGCAACGCCTGGAAAATCCAGGTGCCGATGCCGGCGATCGCGGCGTCGCCATGCGGCAATCCCATCACCTGAAGCCCCAGCGGCAGGCCATCGACGGCCATCAACGGCACATTGATCGCGGGTGCACCCAGCAATGACGATGCGCAGGCAAACGAGACGTCGCCCGTCGGATACCGGGTGTCGCGGATGTCCGCCGCAATGGGCGCCGCGCCGCATGCATTCAGGCTGACCAGCGCGTCGCATTGCGTGGCCAGGGCCGCCAGGCATTGGCGCGCATGTTCGCGCAGCAGCAGGCATTCGCGGTAGTCCGCCAGCGTCATGGCGCGCCCGCTTTCCAGTTGCCGCACCAGGCTGGGGCCGAGCGTGTCGGGATGATTGGCGACCAGGTTGGCCAGCGACCAGCGCTGTTCCCAGGAAATGAGCCGCAACGACAGGGGCGCCGCTTGCGAGATGGCGCGCTCCAGCGCATCGACCAGCGCCGAATCGCCGCGCCGGATGATCGACACGCCTTGCCGCGAGAGCGCGTCCAGGGTGGCCTCGAACGCCTCGCGGGCCTGCGGTTCGGCGCGCGCCCACCCCTCGGTTTCCAGCGCAACCAGCCGCGCCGGCTTGCGTGCGGCCGGCGCTTGCAGCGGGCCATAGAGGCCGGGATGGCCAGGATCGCCGCCCGCCCGCTGGGCAATTTCCGCCGCCGCCGTCCACATGTCTTCGACGGAATTGGCATGGATGCCGATATGCGCCTGGCTCAGCCCCAACCGCTCGCCGCGATTGAGCGCGCCGAACGTCGGCTTCAAGGCCCAGTTGGCGTTGTAGCTGGCCGGGCGCAATACCGACCCCACCAGTTGCGAACCAATGGCCATGGGCACCATGTTGGCCCCCACCACGGCGGCCGACCCGCTGGACGATCCGCCCGGCGTGCGCCGCGGATCGAACGGATTGGTCGTCGGGCCGGGGTCCAGAAACCCCAGCGCCGTGGTGACCGTCTTGCCCAGGATGATCGCGCCGGCATCGCGCAGCGCACGGACCACGGCGCTGTCGTTCTTGGGGAAGTTGCCGTCAAAAGCGGCGCAGCCCATCTGCGTCGGCATGTCTCGCGTTTCGATCAAGTCTTTGATGCCGACGGGCATGCCGTCGATGGCGGACAGCGGCCGGCCGTCACGATAGCGCTGGGCGCTGGCGTCGGCGGCGGCCCGGGCGCCCGCCTCGTTCAGGACGACCCAGCCCTTGAGCTGGCCCTCCCGCGCGGCAATCACTTCCAGGCAGCGTTCCAGATAGTCGCGGGGCGTGTCGCGGCGGTCGGCAAACGCGGCGCGGGCGTCATGAAAAGTCAGGGCAGCGTGGGTGCTGGGATCGTAGGTCAAGGCATGGCTCCGGTGGTCTTATTCACTGCTTTTGATGCCGAGGGTGCGAATCAGCGCGCTCCAGCGAGCATATTCGGCGCGGAAGAACGTATCGAAATCAGCGGGCGAACCCGGCTGCACCTGCAGATTGATGCCCTTCAGGCGCTCCAGGATCGCGGGCTCGGCCAGGACCTCATTCAGGTCACGGTTGATCTTCTGCTTGATGTCGTCCGGCAGGCCAGCGGGCGCGAACAGGCCATACCAGGCTTCCAGGCGCAGCCCGGGCAGGCCGGCCTCGGCGGCGGTCGGCACGTCGGGCAAGGCCTCCAGGCGCTGCGGCGACGCCAGGGCATAGGCCTTGAGCTTTCCACCCTTCACATGATTGATGACGTTGCCCGACGCGAACTGCACCAGCAGGTCGACCTCGCCGCCGATGGCCGCCATCGAGGCCTCCAGCGCGCCCCGGTACGGCACGTGCATCACGTCCACCTGGGCCTCGCGCTTGAAGATTTCGGTAAACAGCTGAAGAGACGATCCCGAGCCGTTCGAGGCGTAGGTGTACTTGCCCGGCTCGGCGCGGAAACGCTTGATCAGCGCGGACAGGTCGGCATCGTCGATGCCCGGCCGGGTCAGGACCAGCACGGGCAAGCTGCCGATCTTGCCGATGCGCGCGAGGCCGTTCTCGACATCGATCTTGGCATTGGGGTTCAGGGCAGGCAGCGTGGCCAGCTCATTGAAGGTCAGCATCAGCGTGTAGCCATCGGGCTTGGCCCGGGCCACGTAGTCGGCGCCGATGAGCGTGCCCGCCCCCGGCTTGTTCTCCACCACGACGGCCTGCCCCCAGCGCTGCGCGAGCCGGGGGCCGATCAACCGGGCAAGAATATCGGCGGTGCCGCCCGGCGTGGTCGGCACCACGATGCTGACGGGACGCTGCGGATAGCCGGCCGCCGAAGCGGTCCCGGCCAGCACCGCGGCGCCGCAGAAGGCGGCAATTCCGATCCGTCGAACCAACGTTCTGAACATGGATTTCCCCTTATGGCTGTTCTTGGCCGCAAAGTCGGGCGGCCGTGCCATCTTGGGCGTTCGCGCGGCGGGGTTCAAACGACTTTATCTATGGCACACTTAACTTTTTGTTAACTGAACCGCCGCGATGACCGCCCTGCCTCCGCTCAACGCGCTGCGCTGTTTCGAGGTCGCCGGCCGCCTGGGCAGCATCACCAGCGCGGCCGAGGAACTCAGCGTGACGCCCGCCGCCATCAGCCGCCAGATTCGTCTGCTGGAGGAACACCTGGGGCTCAAGCTGTTCCTGCGCCAGCACCGCCGCATCGTGCTCACCTCCATGGGTGCGGCGTATCACGCCGACATCTCGCGCTGCTTTGGCGGGATGCAGCGCGCCACGTCCGAACTGGGCGAACGCTCTCGCCGCCGCCAATTCGTCATCAAGGCGCCGCACAGCGTCGCCATGCGCTGGCTGCTGCCCCGGCTGTCGGGGTTTCACCGGCAATATCCCGACATCGACGTCAAGCTCCACACGGCCGTGGACGCGCCGGACTTCGAACGCGAGGAAGTCGACGCCGGCATCTGCATGGGCGATGGCCGCTGGCGCGGCCTGGTGAGCTACAAGCTGATGGTCAATGAACTGCTGCCGGTCTGCGTGCCCGGCAAATGCGCGCGGCTGCGCACGCCCGCCGATCTGAAGGGAGAGATCCTGCTGCATACACTGGCGCGCCCCGACTATTGGGAAATATGGCTGCAGGCCGCCGGCCTGACCGGGATCGACGTCACGCGCGGCCTGCGCTATGAATCGTCCGCGCTGGCCTACGAGGCCGCGCTGGAGGGCTACGGCGTGGCCATCGCACAAAAGCCCCTGGTGCAGAAGGAACTGGACGAAGGCCGGCTGGTGGCGCCCTTCGACCTGACCGTGGACCTGGGCGCGCAAAGCTATTATTTTGTCCTGCCCCCCGAAGACTACCGGCGGCCGTCGCCCGAACTGACGCAGTTCCGCGCGTGGGCGGCCTCCTGCGCGATCTAGCGCTGGCGGACTTTCGCCGAAAGCGGATCCCGATGTCCCGGTCCGCCTGCCGCGTTAGGCTACATTGCAGGGTCGCCAACCAGGCCCGCAGCCCCCTACAAGCTGCGCATCACCCCTTGCAGGAGCCGTACCGCAGTGAATGACACCTCCACGCCGGACACCGACCTTTCCGACGCGCCCAAAGAACAGCAAGCCACGCTTTGGCGCGACGACGGCTGGACCGCGCGCATCATCAAGAACGAAGACGACGACGGCTGGGCCGTCGAAATGACGCTGGACGGCCAGGCCGAGCCCGCGTTGGTCGGGCCCTGGACCATGGGCCGCGACAAGAAGAACCCCAAGCCGCTCGACGCCCCGGCCTTCCACACGTTGGTCAAGACGGCCAACGAAGTCCTGCGCCGCCACGAACAGCAACTGCACGCCACGCTGCACAAGAGCGTGAAGATCGACGCCGCCGAGGGCCGCCTGACCGTCAAGCTGGACATCGTGCCCGACGAGGACGAGCCCTACGCCACGCTCAGCGCCTACGACGAAATGGGCGAGCAGCTCGCCCAGATCCGCGTGCCGCCGACGTACAAGCTGAACGTGCAGCGGGCGTCGGATTGGGCAGCGGGCGGGTTCGGCCGGGAGGGCTGAGCCCCGGTCCTTGCGGGACGGCGGCGCTAGACCTGCTCCGCTTCCACGTCCCACTCGCCATCGCCGGCGTGCACGGCGCGCAGCAGCCGTCCCAGATGCCCGCTGCTGGAAAATCCCAAGTCGGCGCTGACGCTTGCGACGGATTCGCCAAGCGCAAGCCGCCGGCGCGCCGTCTGCGCCAGCACGAAGCGGCGCAGCGTGATGGGAGAGCGCCCATAGGTCTCGATGCAGGCGCGCTGCAAGCTGCGCGTGGTCGCGCCGAGCATGCTGGCCGACTCCGCAATCGCGGGCAGCGGCAGCCCCGCGTCCAGACGATCGCGCAGCAGCGCCAGCCATTGCCGGGCGAGCGGCAGCGGCAACTGCGGTGCGCGCGTGCGGGCCTGCAGGCGGGAGCCGGCGTCAAGCTGCGCAATAAGCGCCTGAACCAGCATCGGCAGCGCTGCCGCCGACATCGCCGGCATCCATAGCGCATCAAGCATGGCTTGCGCCGCGCCATCCAGTTGCAGCACACCGTCCGCCCCGCAACTTCGCAGCAATTCGGGCGCCAGATAGAGCTCGCCATGCTGCTGCGTCACGCTTTCTGCGCGCGTGCTGTGCTGGACGTGGGAGGGCAGCAGCAAGGCCTGCCCGCGCACCAGCCGGCAACGTCGGCGCGCGCCCTCCTCGTCGCGCCAGGCGCTATCCAGGGCGCCAGCGCGCGGCCACAGCAACATGGCGCAATCGTGTTCATGCCATTGAAACGCGTAGCGCGGCTGCCGGCTGGCCGCGAGCGCGAAGCCGGTCTGGGCAATCAGGCCTTGTTTGGAAGATAGCGGGACGGAACGCATCATGACGGCGGGCAAGACAAGTGCCGAGTCAGGCCACGCTGGCAACGGCGGAATGGGGCGTCCGGCCAGTATCGGCGCGTGGCGGCTTTCCCGCAAGCGCGGCGGGGCGCCAACACCCGCCCCTGTCGCGTACGGGATCATTCCATGTCGCACCGCGGTTCGCTGCCGTCCGGACGTCTTGCTTACGATCTGGGTCATTCAAACCAGCACAAGGGGAAGTAGATGATCCGCGCACTGCCCGCCGCATTGCTATCGGCCGCCGCCTTGGCCTTGCCGGCCACCGGCGCCCTGGCCGAGTCCGCATGGCCCGACAAACCCATTACCCTGATCGTTCCTTTCCCGCCGGGCGGGGGCACGGACCTGGTCGTGCGCACCTTGCAGCCCGCGTTGTCGCGCGAGCTGGGCCAGACCGTAATCATCCAGAACACCGGCGGCGCCGGCGGCACGGTGGGATCCGGGCAGGCTGCCCGCGCGCGGCCGGACGGCTACACGGCCCTGGCGGTGACGACCAGCACCACCGCGCTCAGCGCCAGCCTGTACAAGAAGCTGCCCTACAACCCGGAAAAGGATTTCGACTACATCGGCTTCATCGGCACCTCGCCTTATGTGCTGGCGGTGCAACCAGCCTTGAAGGCGGCCACGGTCGACACGCTGACCGACGCCTTGAAGGCGCGCCGCACCGGCACGTTCGCGTCGGTGGGCGCGGGCACCGTGTCGCATCTGCTTGGCGAAATGTTCACGAAGGACAAGAAGCTGGACCTCACGCACGTGCCGTATCGCGGCGCGGCCCCCGCGTATACCGACCTGATCGGCGGGCAGGTGGACATCATGTTCGACAACCCGGTGGGGCTGGCGCCGTTCGTGCAGAGCGGCAAGCTGGTGGCCGTGGCCACCACAAGTCCCACGCCGATCCTGCCGGGTGTGCCGACCTTTGCCTCCCAAGGCATGCCGGCCTATACGCAGGTGCTGTGGTATGGCCTGGCCTTTCCCAAGCAGACGCCCGATGCGATCGTGCAAAAGATGAATGCCGCACTCAACGCGGCACTGCGAGATCCGGCCGTGGCCTCGGACCTGGCCGCCAAGGGCGTGGACGGGCGTCCGGGCACGTCCGAAGCGCTGACGCAAGCCGTTTCACACGACCTTGCCTTCTGGGGCGACCTCATCACCAAGACCGGAGTCCCGTTTGACTAAGCCCGCCTTCCCTACCGCGCCCGCCGAGCCGCCCCCCCGCCAGGCGATCCTGCTGCGCGTATTCGTCGATACGTCCCAGCCCCGCCAAGGCGGAAACCCGGTGCCGCTGGTGCTTGACGCGCAGGGCATGACCGCCAGCGACATGCAGGCCCTGGCCGCGCACCACGGCCACGAGTCGTCCTTCGTCGTGCCGGCCGATGGCGATGACCATCTGTGCCAATTGCGATTCTTCGTGCCCGGCCACGAAATGGAGATGTGTGGACACGCAACCGTGGGCACGCTCTGGGCCCTGCGGCAGTGGGGACGCTGGACGACGCCGCGCGCACGTGTTCAGACCCTGAGCGGCAGCGTGGATATCGAATGGGACGACGCTGGCAATCGCGCCTGGGTGTCGCAGCCTGCCGCCGCCACCTCCGCGCTCACGCCGGCGCAATGCCGCGCGATCGCTGACGTGCTGCGCATCGATCCGGACTTGCCCGGCCTGCACATGATCAATGCCAGCACCAGCCGCGTGAAGACGCTGGTACGGTTGCCGGGCGTGGCCGAGCTGAACGCCTTGACGCCCGACTTCGAAGCGATGCGGGACCTCTGCGAGGCCATCGGCTCGACCGGTCTCTACCCCTATGCGCTGACGACCGATGGCGCCAGCGCGCGGCAATTTCCCAAGGCGTCTGGCTACCCCGAGGATGCGGCCACCGGCATTGCGGCCGCCGCCTTGTGGGGATACCTGAACGAGACGGGCGGCGTGCGGGCGGACGGTGTGTACACGGTCCGCCAGGGCGTGGCCATGGGATCGCCCTCGGCAATCCAGCTGCGCCGGCGTACCGGCGCCCCCGGATGTTGGCTGAGCGGCGAAACGCAATGGATGCGGTGACCCGCCGCGGTACGGCCGAGTCGCGGCTGGCGGCAGCCGGCTGGCGCCTGCCCGCAGCGCCGGCTCCGCGTGGCGCCTATGCGCCCTACCACCTGGCGGCACTGTCAGGCGCAACACTGATCTGCGTCAGCGGCCAGGCCAGCCGGCGGGACGGCACACCCATCGTCGGAACATGCCGGCCGGGCGCCGAGCTGGACGCGGCCCGGGCGGCCTGCGCGCACGCGGCGCTGAGCGCGCTGAGCGCCCTGCGCGAGGCCTGCGGCGGCAACCTGGACCGCGTACGCGCCATCGTGCAACTGCGCGGCTATCTGCGCAGCGAGGCGGAATTCGAACACCACAGCGCGGTGCTGGACGGCGCGTCACAGGTGCTTGAGGCCGCATTCCCGCATATGCCGCGCCCGGCGCGCAGCGCGGTGGGCGTGACCAGCCTGCCGGGCCGCAGCTGGGCCGAGATCGAAATCAGCGCGCTGCTGGACGACCGCGGCTGATCCCGCGGCGCCGACCCGCCCGCTTTCTGGCGGGCGGCATTGACGCGACGATACCGGTACGACTGAACCACCGCCCCACCGGGCGACAGGGTCAGTGCCCGGTCGAATCGCCCTGACGGCTGGCCTCGAACAAGAACCACGTGCGCCGCTCGGTCTCGTCGATCCAGTTTTCGATCAGGCTGGAACTGGCGATGTCGCGATGCTCGTCGGTGACGTTGTGCGCCTCGCGCAGCGTTGCCGCCAGCACCTTGTTGTCTTCCCGCAGCTCGGCCAGCATGTCCAGCGGCTGCACGAAGTCGGCGTCGTTGTCCGAGATGCGCTGCGAGCGCGAGATGTGGCCGATGGACCGCAGCGTCGTGCCTCCAATCTTGCGGATGCGCTCGGCGATGGGGTCCGTCATGGCGAACAGCTGGTCGCCCTGCTCGTCCAGCAACAGATGGTAGTCCCGGAAGTGGGGTCCACTGACGTGCCAATGAAAGTTCTTGGTCTTCAGGTACAGGGCGAACACGTCGGCCAGCACCTGATTCAGCACGGCGGAGATGTCGCGGGTGGCGTCGGCCGCCAGGTCGGTGGGCGTTGCCAGCGGCGCCTTGCGGCGGACCTTCAGCGCCTTGGTGGTCTTCTCATTCAGTTTCTTGGCCATGGATCGCACCTTTGTGAAATGAATCGGACAACACGATTGCGGCGCGGCATGAACCGCCCGCGAGGCACAGCGTAAATCTCCGGATGCGCTTTGCCAATGCCCGGCGCAGCGAAGGAGTATGCTACGCCGCTTCGCATCCCCCTGATCCCTTCCCACCATGCGCGGCAATCCCGACGCCGGGCAAGGCGCCATCGCGTTGCACGGGTTCTATTTCCTGTATTACGGCCTGCAGGGCGTAAGCATTCCCTTCCTGCCCTTGTGGTTCGCCAGCCGGGGCTTGGACCCGGCCCTGATCGGGCTGATCGTCGCCACGTCGTTCCTGCCCAAGATCGTATCGACGCCGATCGTGGCGCACATCGCGGACCAGACGGGCCGCGCCCACGCGCTGATCGCATCGGCGCTCGCGGCGTCCCTGGTTCTTTTCGTGTGCTATCCGTTTAGCCAGACTTCAGCCTGGCTGCTGGCCATCACGCTGTTGCTGAACGCGGTGTTCCCGGCCGTGCTGCCGCTGATGGACCGCATGGCCATCGCGAGCGGGCGCGGACAGGGCAATTCCTACACGGTGATGCGCGCCTGCGGCTCGCTGGGCTTTGCCACGGTGACGGTGGCGGGCGGGTATCTGATCAAGACGTTCAACGCGGATTGGGTGATGTGGCTGTCGATCCTGCTGATCGTGGCGTGCCTGGCCTGCGTGCGTATGCTGCCGCGGGCGGCGCGGCCGGCGCCCCAAGAATCCCAGGCCGAACGCGTCCGGGTGCCGATGCGCGAAGTGCTGCGCGACCGCCCGTTGCTGCTGTGCATCGCCGCGGCCTCGCTGGTGCAGGCAAGCAACGGCTTCCTGTATTCCTATTCGACGCTGTACTGGACCGCGAGCGGCCTGTCGACGGCGATGATTTCGCTGTTGTGGGTGGTGGGCGTCGCTAGCGAGGTCCTGTTCTTCTTTCTGGCGCCGCGCATCCTGGCGCGCACGGGTGCGCAGTGGCTGATCCTGGCCTCGGCCGTCATGACGGCGATCCGTTGGGCGGGCCTGTCCGCCACCACCGCCCCCACACTGATCGCGAGCTTGCAGTTGCTTCAGTGCTTCACCTTGGCCGGTAACAATGCCGCCATCATGTGGTACATCACCCGCCGCGCGCCCGCCGCCTGCAAGACTTCGGCAATCGCGCTGTACGCCATGCTGTCGGGCGGCGTGTTCATGTTCGCCAGCATTCAGCTCGGCGGCGCGCTGTACCGCAGCTTCGCCCCGGGCGGCTTTCTGGTGATGGCGCTGTGCGCCGCCGCGGCCGCACCATTGGTGATGGTCTCGGAGAAACTGCGGCGGCGCGAGGCGAACTGAACGTGGCGTTGGCGTTCAGCGCGTGCGCGGGACGGCCATGGCATCGCGCGAATCGCCGCTGACGCCTGAACCGCGCTTGAACGCTGCCGCGTTATGGCCAAATTTTTCGCGGTAGGCGGCCGGACTGGTCAGCACGATACGCCGGAAGTGCCGGCGCATGGACTCCTCGGAGCCAAACCCGGCCAGCTCGGCAATGCGGCCCACGGACAAACGCGTCTGCGATTCAAGCATTTCACGGGCCGCGGCCACGCGTTCGCGGATCAGCCATTCATAGGGGGCCATGCCGGTGGCCTCTTGGAATTGCCGTTGCAGCGTGCGCGGACTCATCGCGGCGCGGTCCGCCAGCGAGCGCAACGTATGCGGCGACGTGCAATGCTGCCGCATCCAGTCCATCAACTTGGCCAGGCGCCCGCTTTCGTCGGAAGGCATGGGCCGCGGCACGAACTGCGCCTGCCCTCCTTCGCGGTGCGGCGCCACCACGAGCCGCTGCGCGACCCGATTGGCCACCGCCCCGCCATAGTCGCGGCGCACCAGGTGAAGCAGCATGTCCAGCCCGGCCGCGGACCCGGCCGACGTGATGATCTGTCCGTCATCCACATACAACGCATCGGGTTGAACCCGCACCTGCGGGTAACGCTGCTGCAGTTTGGCGGCATATCGCCAGTGGGTGGTCACGGTCTTCCCGTCGAGCACGCCGGCGGCGGCCAGAACAAAAACGCCGGAACAGATCGAACAAAGCCTTGCCCCGCGCTGATACGCCGCGCGAAGCTTCTTGAGCAACGGCGCGGGCGGCAATTCGTCGGCATCACGCCAACCGGGCACGACGATGGTGTCGGCACGATCCAGCAACTTGAGGGTATAAGGCGCGGCCACGGTAATGCCGCCTGCGGCGCGCAGCGGGCCAGGCTCGCTGGCGCACACGGCGAAGCGATACCAATCGACATCAAGCTCTGGACGCTCGAGCGCGAACAACTCGGTCACGCAGCCGAATTCGAAGGTACAGAGCCGGTCGTAAGCCAGCGCGACAACTAGGTGATTGGTCATGGCGTAATGTTACCGGTAAATGTCATTTACGCCACTTATCGGCAAGGCGGCGCGACGCCAGAATGGGGCTTCTGGATCCTGCTTCCAGATGCCTCTAATCCTCCTTTTAAGAGTTCTGCCATGCCCACGACGAACGCCGTCACCGCCATCCCCGCCGCCGACAGCGCAACCGCCCTCGCCCACTTTCACGCATCGCTGCAATTCGAGACCGATTGCTCCGACGTGGCGGGCGCCCTCGCCTCGGGCACCCCGGGCTTCGTGCTGCTGGACGTGCGCAGCCCGGCGCTATTCGCCCAGAGCCATGTCCCGGGCGCCCTGAACCTGCCGCACGGCAAGATCGTCGAATCGAAACTGCTCAACTATCCGGCCGACACGTTCTTCGTCACGTACTGCGCGGGTCCACACTGCAACGGGGCCACACGAGGCGCACTGCGGTTGGCGCAGTTAGGCCGTCCCGTTAAGGTGATGACTGGCGGCATCACCGGCTGGGTCGACGAAGGGTTGCCGCTTGAGGGCAGCGTGGCAGGCCGGATCGAGGGTGAGCGCAGAAGTGCCTGAGATGGGCGTTGAATTGTGAGTTGGCTGATGCTGGTGTCTAACGGTTGCTGGTTGCTGGTGGCTGGTGCGGGTGCGGGTGCGGGTGCGGGTGCTGGTGCTGGTGCTGGTGCTGGTGCTGGTGCTGGTGCTGGTGCTGGTGCTGGTGCTGGTGCTGGTGCTGGTGCTGGTGCTGGTGCTGGTGCTGGTGCTGGTGGTCGGGCGGGGTTCTTGAGACGCCCGGTGCGGCGTGGGCCTGGGGCGGGCGGGGCTCCGATTGCGGTCCGGAGCCTTCGCTCCGGACTCCCCCATCCTCATCCTCGTTGCCGCCTCCGGCGGCTGCCTTCGGATTCCGTCGGGCGCATCTAAACGCCCCGCCCACCCCAGGCCCACGCCACACCGGGCTTTGCAGTTGAATCTTCTCGGGCGACGGGGGGATTCGGGTTCTTGAGGTTCTTGCACACAGTTGGGTGGGAGAGAAAAATCTTGCGGGGCCCGCCCCCGGGCGGCCGCGCGGGCGGCCTTCGTGGGCTTACGCGGCGTCTTGCGTCGAGGTGATGACGCTTCGCGTGTGGCGGCTTCTTCTTCAAGATACCGTCTTGACCGTCAAGCGTTCAGACGTAGTCGGGCCGATACGGTGTCCGAGTTTTAAGCACGCCGAAGCACAGATGCACCAGCTTTCTCATGGCCGCGCCTAGCGCGGCCATTTTGCTCTTTCCAGCTGCTAATAGTCGCGCATAAAGCGCACCAACGTGTGGGTTGAAGCGCTTGCTGACGATAGCGGCCATGTAGAGGGTGGCACGTACCGTGCTGGGACCCGTTTTAGATAGCCGCGGCCGGCTGTTCAGACTGGTGCCGGACTGGCGTTGCACCGGTACCACCCCCAAGTAGGAGGCCAAGCCCTCGGCTGACTCGATGTGTCGGTTATGCATGATCGACAGGATCGAGTTCCCCGCTCGATCCCCGATGCCGGGGATGCTGGTCAGCAGTTCCCGATCCTCCTTCAGGTCCGGGTGGCGGTCGATGTGGTCATTGATCGCATGATCCAGGCGTTTGATCTCTTCGCGCAGGAACGCGATCGTTTTGGCGATGGATCCCTCGACCAGCACGGGTGGATCACTGAACTGCGTCTTCTCCTGGCGATTGAGTTCGCGCTGCAGATCCTTGGCCAGCGCGTCGCGCCGAGCCAACAAGGCCCGTAGTTGACGGGCATGCAGCGGTGCGGGGCGCCACAGCCCAGGCTTGAGCGCCTGACCGTAGCGGGCCAGCACGTAGCTATCGATCCCATCGGTTTTGGAGCGCACCGCCAGCGCCCCGGCGAAATCGCGCACCTGGGCAGGGTTGACCAACGAGACACTGACCGAAGCGTCATGCAGGGCCGTGGCGGCCTGCTCGTGATATTGCCCTGTGGGCTCGAGCACGGCATGCAACTGCGCCGGCTCGGCTCCCTGCTTGGCGCACCACTGCAGCAGCGTCTGCACGCCCGCTATCGAGTTGGGTACGACCTTGGTCTTGCGTTTGTTGGCATCGCTGCCAAGCAGCGCGCAATCCAGCTTCGCCTTAGAAACGTCAATTCCGAGAAAAAACATAAACCTAAGCTCCCTTGCCAATACCAAAGAAGCCCGCTGCGCCCACTTGCCTTGTACATACAGGGTCCAATGCCCTAGGCTACCGTCCAGTGTCCAGCCGGCTCAGAGGTGCGGAACCGAGGCGTAATCTGAACCACAAAGTCCAGGCTCTAGGTGTCTGAACACGCTCATCGGTCCGCTTGTAGCGATAGCTAATCACTACAGTGGCCAAGATACAAGGTGTCTGACACCCTGGTGAGATGCCCTTCATACCAAGTTCACCTCCCGAGGGTGTCAGACACCGGCAGCAGCAACTACTGGCACATTCGTAAGCCTGATTCAGGTGCCCGACACCCAGGCAAGATCGCGACATACCAATTGCATTCAGGCGTGCAAGACACCATTGGCAATTACGCTTCGCGCATGGCTGCTGATGGTTCAGATATCAAGCGCCCACACGCCGCGCTCGCCACTAATCGTCAGGTCAACTCCAGTGCCCGATGGGCGGCGCGCGTACTGGTCGGCAAGCTGCCATTGTCCGTGGACGCGCGCCGCCCATCACCGCCCCCCCCCCGCGTTGGAGCGCCCATCAGCAAACCACCCTCCGCCAGCGCGCAAGCGCACACTGCCACGACGCCCCACCGCCCCGATGCCGATTGCCGCCGCCCGGGCGGCAGCAATTCGGCGGCCCCGCAAATTCCCTTCCCTGACCACAGGTCTTACAGCGCCACATACCAAAGACCCTCGCAGCACGGCGTCGCGGGCACCGTGGGTGCGAGCGCCGTCGATGCGCCCGAGGGAATCTGAAGGGAGCCGAAGGCGGACGAAGATGACGAAGGGGCAGTCCGGAGCGAAGGCTCCGGACCGCAATCGTGGGCGATCGTGCCCACGGTGACCGCGGCGTCGGGCGACCTACGAAGATCGTGAAGACCTATAAAAATCTGTGGTCCGAAACAAAAAAAGGCCCTGCATCAGCAAGGCCTTCCATCCACCCAATCAGCAGCACCCAATCCGCTTCTTCCCCCCGTATCGCGCCTCCTGGCGCTCCCGGAAGAAATCCTCGTAGCTCATCGGCTCCTGCTCAGGATGCGTGCGCCGCATATGCTCGACATACGTCTCGTAATCCGGCACGCCGACCATCAGCCGGAGCGTTTGCCCCAGGTAGCGGCCGGCGGCGCCGGCTGCGGAAGTCATGTTGCTGAACAGCATGCGGCTCCTCCTGGGTTGCGGTCAGTCGGCGCCGGCGGCTGCGGGCAGCGTTTCGTACGGCGTTTCGCGGGACGTCGGCTTGTTTTCATTGCGGGCGCGCTGCACCGACTTCAAGCCGAACACCACGATGCTCACCACCACGAAGATGAAGATCGCGCACAGTCCTGCGTTGATGTAGTCGTTCATCACCACGCGCGACATCTCGCCCAGCGACTTCGCCGGCGCCAGCACCTTGCCTTCGGCAATCGCGGCGTTGTACTTGTCGGCGTGGGCGAGGAAGCTTACGCGCGGGTCCGAGTGGAAGAGCTTTTGCAGACCGGCGGTCAGCGTGCATGCCAGCAGCCAGAGCGTGGGCAGCACCGTGACCCAGGCGTAGCGGTCGCGCTTCATCTTGAACAGGACGACCGTGCCCAGCGTCAGCGCAATCGCGGCCAGCATCTGGTTGGCGATGCCGAAGAGCGGCCACAGGGTGTTGATGCCGCCCAGCGGATCAACCACGCCCTGATACAGGAAGTAGCCCCACGCCGCCACGCAAAGGCCCGTGGCGATCAGGTTGGCGGGCAGCGAATCCGTGCGCTTGAGCGACGGGGCGAACGTGCCCAGCAGATCCTGCAGCATGAAGCGGCCCGCGCGGGTGCCGGCGTCCACGGCGGTCAGGATGAAGAGCGCTTCGAACAGGATGGCGAAGTGGTACCAGAACGCCATCATGCCCGGGCCGCCCAGCGCCTGATGCAAGATGTGGGCCATGCCCACAGCCAGCGTCGGCGCGCCGCCGGCGCGCGAGATGATCGTGCTCTCGCCCACGTCCTTGGCCGTCTGCACCAGCTCGGCCGGCGTGATCACGAAGCCCCAGCTCGACACCACCTGGGCGACCTGGTCCGGCGTCGTGCCGATGACGGCTGCCGGGCTGTTCATGGCGTAGTAGATGCCGGGCTCGATCACGCAAGCCGCCACCAGCGCCATGATGGCCACGAAGGATTCCATCAGCATGCCGCCGTAACCGATGTAGCGGGCCTGGGTTTCGTTTTCGATCAGCTTGGGCGTGGTACCCGAGGAGATCAAGGCGTGAAAACCGGACACCGCGCCGCAGGCGATGGTGATGAAAAGGAACGGGAACAGGTTGCCCGACCACACCGGACCGGTGCCATCGATGAACTGGGTCAGCGCGGGCATCTTCAGTTCGGGGGCCACGACCACGATGCCGATCGCTAGACCGACGATGGTGCCGATCTTCAGGAAGGTCGACAGGTAGTCACGAGGCGCCAGCAGCAGCCACACGGGCAGCACCGAGGCAATGAAGCCGTAGACGATCAGGATCCAGGTCAGGCCCTTGCCGTCGAAGTCGAACATCGGGCCGATGACCGGATGCGCGGCCACGTCCTGACCGAACGTGATGGCCGCCATCAGGCCCAGGAAGCCGATGATGGACACCTCGCCGATCTTGCCCGGGCGGATGTAGCGCAGGTAGACACCCATGAAGAGCGCGATGGGGATCGTCGCGGCCACCGTGAAGGTGCCCCACGGCGAATGCGTCAGCGCCTTCACGACGATCAGCGCCAGCACGGCCAGGATGATGACCATGATCATGAACGCGCCGAACAGCGCGATCACGCCGGGGATCTTGCCCAGTTCCGACTTGACCAGGTCGCCCAGCGAGCGGCCGTCGCGGCGGGTGGAGATGAAGAGGATCGTGAAGTCCTGCACGGCGCCGGCGAACACGACGCCGGCCAGGATCCACAGCATGCCGGGCAGATAGCCCATTTGCGCGGCCAGCACCGGTCCGACCAGGGGACCCGCACCAGCGATGGCGGCAAAGTGGTGGCCGAACAGCACATGCTTGTTGGTGGGCACGTAGTCCAGGCCGTCGTTGTACTTCCAGGCCGGGGTCATGCGCGTGGGGTCAAGCTGGAAGACCTTGCGCGCGATGAAGCGGCTGTAGTAACGGTAGGCGATGAGATAGACGCAGACGGCGGCGATCACCACCCATAGCGCGTTGATGGTCTCCCCTCTGGCCAGCGCCACGGTGCCCAGCGCAAACGCGCCCAGTACCGCAACCGCCAGCCAGACCAGGTGCTGACCCAGTCCCTTACTGCTGGTGTGCATAAGTGCTCCTCTTGCCTCCCGCCATGCTCTTGGCGTGAAACGCTTTTTTCGTCCCGCGGAAGGCAGACTCATTGTTGTAGGGTGGCGGACGCACGCGTCCACGCTTGCGTCGGGTCGACGCGGGCGCCAGTATTGCCGCCCCCCCACGGCGCCAACAAGCGCGGAACTACGCAAGCGGGCTACGTGTTACTACGCCATGCGCCGCAGCAAAATTCCGTGGAAATCGTAAAATTGCCCGAACTTTCCGCGTTCCTGCCTCGGCGCCCCGTCGGTTGATGCGTTGCAGCAAAGCCGTCCCGGGCTGATACAAATCCTTATGAAGCTGCGTCTCAAAATTTTGCTGCTTGCGGCAGTCCCGCTGCTGGTGGCCGTCGCCGCCATCACGGTCGCCGTGTACGTGCAGGGACTGCAACTGGCGCAGCGCGAAAAGCAGGTGGTTGAAACCGCCTGGCTTGCCAGCAAGGAAGGCGAACTGCGCCACTACGTGAACCTGGCCTACAGCGCCATCGCGCCCCTGCAGGCCGCGGGCGACGACGAGGCCACGCGCCAGCGCGCGCTTGAACTCCTGTCGCAGATGGAGTTCGGGCACGACGGCTACTTCTTCGTCTACGACCTGAACGGCAGGAACCTGATGCACCCGCGGCAGCCGGAACTGGTCGGGCAAGACCTTTGGAACCTGCGCGACACGCAGGGTCAGCCGGTCATCCAGAACCTGCTGACGGCGGCGCGGCGCGGCGGGCAGCAGGGCGAGGTGGTGCATTACCTCTGGGAAAAGCCATCCACCAACCAGACCGTCGAAAAGCTTGGCTACGTCGTGGTGCTGGAGCGCTGGGGCTGGATGCTGGGCACCGGCATCTATCTGGACGATGTGCAGCAGGCGCTGGTGCGGATCGACGCCGCGGCGCAGGCCAATATCCGGGACATGTTTGCGTGGGTGGCGGGCATCGCGGCGGTGTCGATCCTTGGCGTGGCGGCCTGCGGCCTGGCGCTCAATATCAGCGACCATCGCCAATCCGACGCCAAGCTACGCCTGATGGCCCGCCAGATTGTGCGTTCGCAGGAAGACGAGCGCGCGCGCCTGTCGCGCGAGCTGCACGACGGCATCAGCCAGGTGCTGGTGTCGGTCAAGCTGTCGCTGGAGGCCGCTCGCGAACGGCTGCGGCAGTCGCACCCGGACGATCCCCGCGTGCTTGCGCACATCGACACGCCGCTGGGCGGCGCGCTCGACCGGCTGAACACGGCCGTCGGCGAAGTCCGCCGCATCTCGCACAACCTGCGCCCCACCCTGCTGGACGACATGGGCCTGCCCGCGGCGCTGGAGCACCTGGGCCGGGAATTCGCCATCCGCGCCGAGGATGGCGCGCCGCCGTTGACTGTGGACCTGCATACCGTCGGGCAGCCGGTGAAGCTGCCCGACGCCTACGCGACCGCGCTGTTTCGCGTGACGCAAGAAGCGCTGACCAACGTGATGCGCCATGCGGGCGCGACGCGCGCGGACCTGACGCTGGCGTACTCGGCGCGCGACCTGCGCCTGACCATCAGCGACGACGGCTGCGGCTTTGACGATGCCGCCGTCCAGCAAGACCCCCATCGCGGCATCGGCCTGCGCAACATGCGCGAACGCATGAGCGCGCTGTCCGGCACCCTGACTTTTCATTCCACCGCGCAAGGCACGACCTTGCAGGCCTGGCTTCCCCTGCCGCCCGCCGGCGCCCCGCTTTCGACCCCTCGCCAAGCATGATCGACAAATCCGACGCTATCCGCCTGCTGCTGATCGACGACCACCCCCTGGTGCGAGACGGCCTGCGCCTGCGCCTGGAAACCGTGCCGCAATTGCGGGTGGTGGGCGAAGCCGGCAACGCCGCCGCCGCCCAGGCTTTCCTGGCCGCCTGCATGGCCGAAGACCCGCAGGGCGGCACCCTGCCCCATCTGGCGCTGATGGACCTGAACATGCCCGGGGTCGGCGGCCTGGAGCTGACGGCGTTCCTGCACGAGCGCTATCCGCAGATTGCAGTGCTGGTGCTGTCCATGCACGACAACCCCGAATACATGGTGCAGGCCGTGAAGGCCGGCGCCCGCGGCTACCTGCTCAAGGACGAACCGGCGCAAGAGATCATCGCCGCCATCGACGCCGTCATGGCCGGCCGCAGCTACTTCAGCGCCGCGGCGGCGGTGCGGCTGTCGCAGGCCAGCGCGCTGGCGACGCTGCTCACACAGCGCGAGCGCGACGTGCTGCGGCACATCGCGGACGGCCATGCCAACAAGCAGATCGCGCTGATGCTGGGATTGTCCGTGCGCACGGTCGAAACGCACCGCCTGAACATCAAGCGCAAGCTGGGCATCGACGGCCAGGCCGAACTCATCAAGTACGCGGTGGAAAACCGGGGCGTCTGAATGCCGCAAATACCCCCACGCGCCGCGGGCAAGCGCGCATTCCGACTTGGCCGCTGAGGTAGACTTGCGACACGAACGCATCCCCGATGCCGCCCTGCATCAACCCACGCATCACCGCGCGCCAGCGGGCGCGCTGCCAGGAGTCCCCATGTCATTGGAAAAGCACTACACCGCCATTCTCGAAGCACTAGGGGAAGATCCGTCCCGCGAGGGGCTGGCCGACACGCCCGCCCGCGCGGCCAAGGCCATGCGTCACCTGTGCCGGGGCTACGACCAGAACCTGGAAGAGATCGTCAACGGCGCCTTGTTCACCTCGGACACGCGCGAGATCGTCCTGGTCAAGAACATCGAGCTGTACTCGCTGTGCGAGCACCACATGCTGCCCTTCATCGGCAAGGCGCACGTCGCCTACCTGCCGGCCGGCAAGGTCCTGGGCCTGTCCAAGGTCGCGCGCATCGTCGAAATGTATGCGCGCCGCCTGCAGATTCAGGAAAACCTCAGCCGCCAGGTGGCTGAAGCCGTGCAAAGCGTCACCGGCGCAGCCGGCGTGGCCGTCGTCATCGAGGCCCAGCACATGTGCATGATGATGCGCGGCGTCGAAAAGCAGAATTCGTCCATGGTCACCTCGGTGATGCTGGGCGAGTTCCATGAAAACCCGTCCACGCGTGCGGAATTTCTCAGCCTGATTCGCTGAACCGGCGATCTCATCCTTTTGGCGCATATCGCGGGCCCGCCCGCTGCGACGACGATGCCCGTTCGGGCATTGCCGGCGCAGCCGGCGGGCCCGGCCGCTTTTGGCTCCTACTGATCCGGACATCTGGCCCTAGCGTTCTGGTCCCATCCGGGCAAACTGGCACCAGCAAGCCGGTCGCGCCGGGGCGCGGCCGTTCTCTCCCGGAGATCTCCATGAACGCGATATACCGCCTGATTCGCCGCTGCACCCTGGCCGGCCTGGCCGCCGCGCTGCTGGCTGCGCCCGCCTACGCGCAGACCAAACTCGTGGTGGGCTATCAGCTCATCGTCGGGCCTTTCCTGTCCTCGATCGCGGACGGCAGTTTCGACAAGGCCCTCAAAGAGGCCGGCTACCAGGTGGACTGGCGCCAGTTCACCTCGGGCGGCGACATCTCGACCGCGCTGGCCTCCGGCAACGTGCCGGTGGGCGTGCTGGGTTCCACGGGCATCACCTCGGCCGCCACGCGCGGCGTGGACATGCAGCTCTTCTGGATCCTGGACAACATCGGCAAATCCGAAGCGCTGGTGGCGCGCAACGGTTCCGGCATCAACAGCACGGCCGACCTGAAAGGCAAGCGCGTCGCCACGCCGTTCGTGTCGACGTCGCACTTTCACCTGCTGGTCGGGCTTGAGCAGGTCTGGAAGGTGCCGCCCCGCGACGTGCGCATCCTGAACATGCAGCCGCCGCAGATCGTGGCCGCCTGGCAGCGTGGCGACATCGACGCCGCCTACGTGTGGCCGCCCGCCCTGACCGAGATCGCCAAGACCGGCAAGATCATCGCCGACTCCGAACAGATCGGCGCGGCCAGCGTGCCGACGTTCGACGGCATCGTGGTGGACAAGGCCTGGGCGCAGAAGAATCCGAAGTTCATGGCTGCCTTTACCGGCGTGCTGGCCAAGTCGTATGCCGACTACCGCGCCAACAGCGCCAAGTGGACGGCCGACTCGCCGCAGGTCAAGGGCATCGTCAAGCTCATCGGCGGCAAGCCGGAAGACATCGTCGAGGCGCTGGGCCTGCTGGTGTTCCCGACCGTGGAAGAGCAGGCATCCAAGACCTGGCTCGGCGGCGGCAAGGACTCGGGCGCGGCGCGCGCCTTCGCGGCCAGCGCCAAATTCCTGAAGGACCAGAAGCAGATCGACAAGGCGCTGGACGACTACAGTCCGTTCGTCACCGACCAGTACGCGAAGGCGGCGGCCAAGTAATCACCCCGCCCGGCACGGCGCCACCCCGGCGCCGGCCGCCGCGACAGGGCGGACCCGGCAGCCGCCGGCCCGGCCACAACGACCAGGGGGAGCAGCATGACCATGCAGCAGTCCACATCCGCCGCGCAGCGCCTGTGCGCCGAAGGCGTCAGCGTCACCTACCCCGGCCTGCACGACAGCGGCCCGGTGATCGCGCTGCACGACGTCAACCTGACCATCCAGCCGGGCGAATTCGTCGTCGCGCTCGGCGCCTCGGGCTGCGGTAAGACCACCTTGCTCAGCCTCTTGGCAGGATTTCTGTCGCCGACCGAGGGCGAGATCACGCTGGGCGGCAAACCCATCGTCGGCCCGGGCGCGGACCGCGGCGTGGTGTTCCAGAAACACGCGCTGCTGCCCTGGCTGAACGTGCTGGAAAACACCGAGTTCGGCCTGAAGCTGCAAGGCGTGGACAAGGAGACCCGCCGCGCCCGCGCCCGCCGCAACCTGGAACTGGTGGGCCTGCAGGATTTTCACCGCCACATGATCTACCAGCTGTCAGGCGGCATGCAGCAGCGCGTGGGCATTGCGCGCGCGCTGACCTGCGACCCCGCCATGCTGCTGATGGACGAGCCCATGGCCGCGCTGGACGCGCTGACCCGGGAAACCATCCAGGAACTGCTGCTGGACATCTGGCGGCAGACCAACAAGATGTTTTTCTTCATCACCCACAGCGTGGAAGAAGCGCTCTTTTTGGGATCGCGGCTGATCGTCATGTCGCCGCGCCCGGGCCGGATCACGCACACGTTCGAGCCGGCGTTCAACCGGCGCTACCTGGAGACCCGCGATGGCCGTGGCATCAAATCCAGTCCCGACTTCATCGCCATGCGCGAACAAGTCCTCGGCATCATCTACGGGGACGAGCGCGCCGCCGCCCCGCACGCCCTCCATGCCTAAGCGGCGCACCGGCCACACGCCCGCCGCGCCGGGCAAGGTCTACGGGGCGCCGGGCGCAGGCTACAGCGGCCACATCAGTCTCCTGACCAGCCTGGCGCTGCTCGCGCTGTGGTTTCTGGTGACCAGCGCCGGCTGGGTGCGGCCGCTATTCCTGCCCTCGCCCATCGCCGTGTACGACAAGTTCGTCTTTGCCATGACCGAGGGCGTGGCCAACTCCACGCTGACCGAGCATGCGCTTGCCAGCCTGGGCCGCGTGTTCGGCGCGTTCTTCCTGGCCTGCGTGACCGCGATCCCGGTCGGCATCCTGATGGGCGTGAACCGGTACGCCCGCGGCGTCTTCGACCCGCCCATCGAGTTCTACCGGCCGCTGCCGCCGCTGGCCTACCTGCCGCTCATCATCATCTGGTTCGGCATCGGCGAGTTTCCGAAGATCCTCTTGATCTATCTGGCGATCTTCGCGCCCATGGCGATCGCCGCGCGCGCGGGCGTGCGCTCGGTGTCCATCGAACAGATCCACGCGGCCTACGCCATGGGCGGGACCAGCCGCCAGATCGTCTGGCACGTGATCCTGAAGGCGGCGATGCCCGAGATCTTCACGGGCATGCGCATCGGCATCGGCGTGGGCTGGACGACGCTGGTGGCCGCCGAGATGGTGGCGGCCGACCGGGGCCTGGGCTTCATGGTGCTGAACGCCGCGCAGTTCCTGGCCAGCGATACGGTCATCATGGGCATCATCGTGATCGGCCTTTTTGCCTTCGCGTTCGACCTGCTGGTGCGCTACCTTGAACGCTTCGCCATCCCGTGGAAGGGACGCATCTGACAGGGCAATCCCGCATTCCTTCCCCCATCCGGCTCCTTTATTCTGAGACTCGGACCCACCGGGCGCCGCAGCGCCGCGCCCGGCCGTGCCGAGAGTCAAAAGGAGCCAGCCATGTCCAGCCAGGCCTCGATGCTCAAGCCTGTGTTGTGGGAACGCCTGTTCGAAAAAGCCAGCGCGCCCAACCTCAGCCTGCAGGGGCGCGTGCGCCAGATGCTGGTGTCGGCGATCCTCAGCGGCCACCTGCCGCCCGGCATGCCCGTGCCGTCCAGCCGCTACCTGGCCGACCAGTTGCGCATCGCGCGCAACACCGTCGTGTTTGCGTACCAGCAGCTGGTGTGCGAAGGCTATCTGGTCTCGCGCGAACGCAGCGGCCATTTCGTCAGCGATACCGTCATGGAGGGCCACTCCGGCCCGGCCGCGGACGCCACGCCCGCGGCACCCGCCCATGCCGGCGGCGTGCGCTGGGACGAGCGCCTGCGCTTTCGCCCCACGCGGCAACGCAACATCACCAAGCCGCGCGACTGGCAGAAGCAGCCCTACCCTTTTGTGTACGGCCAGTTCGACCAGGACCTTTTTCCCACCGCCGAATGGCGCGAGTGCTGCATCAAGGCGCTGTCGGTGCTGGACATCCGCAGTTGGGCGCCCGATCTCATCACGCACGACGACCCCGCGCTCATCGAACAGATCCGCACGCAGGTGCTGCCGCGCCGGGGCGTGTGGGCCGACGCCGAAGAGATCGTCATCACGGTTGGCGCGCAGCACGCGCTTTATCTGCTTGCCGACCTGCTGGTGAACGAAGACACGGTGGTCGGCATGGAAGACCCGGGCTATCCGGACGCGCGCAATATCTTTGCCAGCCACACCCGCCACCTGTTGCCGCTGCCCGTGGACGAACAGGGCCTGCGCACCGGCACGCAGCTGCTGGGATGCGACTACCTGTTCGTCACACCGGGCCATCAGTGTCCCACCACCGTCACGCTGTCGATGGAGCGTCGCGCCGGCCTTCTGGCGCTGGCGCGGCAGGCCGACAGCCTGATCATCGAAGACGACTTCGAAAGCGAAAGCCGCTGGGGCGAAGGCGCGCTGGCCGAAGGCGTGGTGGTCGAGCCGGGCGACGTGTTCTTCATGGACGGCGCAAACGCGCCCCGCAACTTCCTGCGCGTGGGGTTCACATCGATCCGCCCCGAGCACATCGAGCCGGGCATCGCCCGCCTGGCCAAGGTGGTCGACGCACAGCGCCGCGCGGCGCAGGATCTCGTGCTTGACGGTGTGTGACATCTCTCGTGCTTGACGGTGTCTGACACCCTGGTGAGAGCGCCTTCATCCTGCGATGCCATCTCAGAGGGTGTCAGACACCGGCCTCATCTGCTGGTGTCTGACTTCTTCGCACCGTTAGAGCAGTTCGTCACGCAGGTAGTACCAGCGATAAAGCAACCCCTGCCCGATGCGGCGGAATGGCGCGAACAGGTGGCCTGGCAATGGCGTGTCGTAGATCGGCAGGTTCCACGCAATGCCGTCCTTGCCCATCATGCGTTGCGCCAGCCGCCTGCCGGCGTGGGCCGAGAAGGCCACGCCGTTGCCGCCGTAGCCGAAGGCGTAATACACCTGCTGCGCGGGATCGGGCTGCGTCACGCGCGGCATCATGTCGTGGCTGACGTCCACCCAGCCCCACCACGAGTAGGCCACGTCCACGCCGCGCAACGCGGGGAACTTGCGCGCCAGGCCTTCACGCAGCAGCGCCAGGTGCCGGGGGTTCTCGGCGTCCGCGCCGCGCAGCGCGCTGCGGCTGCCGATCTGCATGCGGCCGTCGGGCAGCAGCCGGTAGTAAAAGCGCAGCGTGCGCGTGTCGGTGATGAACACCGTGCTCTTCAGACCCGCCGCCTCGCGTTCGGCCGGCGAGAGCTCGCGCGTGACCATGGAGTTGGACAGCACCGGCATGATGCGATTATCCAGCAGCCGGTTGACGCCCTGCGCGGTGTAGCCGCCGGTGGCAAACGCCACACGGCGGGCGCGCACCGTGCCGCCGGGGGTCTGCAGCCGGTACACGCCGTTTTCCACGCGCCAGCCCAGCACGGGGCTGGACGGATGAATGCGCACCCCCAGCGCCCGCGCCTGCCGCAGATAGCCGTACGCCAGCTTGAGCGGATGCACGCCGACGCCATCCGGCTCGTGCATGGCGCCCACGGCCTCGCGGTCGTCGACGTAACGTTCGCGCAGTTCCGCGCTGCTGAGCATCCTGGTGTCGTAGCCGAAAACATCGCGCATCACGCGCGCCTCGTTTTGCAGGAAGGCCATTTTCTTCTGGCGATGCGCCGTGTACAGGTGGCCGCCGGGTTGCGCATCGCAATCGACCTGCGCCACCAGGCTCTTCCAGTACTCGAATCCTTCGCGGATCTCGGCATCCAGCCGCTTGGCCGTGTCCAGACCCCAGCGTTCGATCCACTGCGAGCGGTACAGGCGTCCGGACGCGTTCTGGCCCTGTCCGCCATTGCGGCTGGTGCAGCCCCAGACCGCGCGGTTGGCTTCCAGCACAACCGCCTTCACGCCGAAGTCGCGCGCCAGCGCCAGCGCGGCCGACAGCCCGGTAAAGCCCGAACCGACGATCACCACGTCGGCGTCCACATCGCCGTTGATCGGCCCATCGTCCTCGGGCGGCGCGCCGGCCGTCGCCACCCAGTAAGTCGGCGCGTAGTCCTGGCCCTGGCCGGGCGGGGACACCAGCGGATCGTAGGCCGGGTTGTAGGCGTTGAGGGCGGCGCCGGACGCGGGCGCCGGGCGGGGAATGCCGACCGACATTTGCGTATCCATGACGGAATCTAGGCCTTTGCCGGCAAGGCCGGACGCTGCTTGCGAAAGGCATTCTTCACCTGGATCTTGCCGTCCTTGAAGGTGAACACGTCGACCATGTCGGCTTCCACCCGCGAGCCGTCCGCCGCCGTGCCGCAAAACGTGGACTCGGACACGCCGCGGTCGCCGGCCACCCAGTGCCGTCCGTTTGCCCATTGCGCGTCCGGAAAGTTCTTCCAGGCCGCGGCAAAGGCCGCGCGCACCGCCTCCGGACCCGCGTGGCGGCTGCCGTATTGCTCCGGCCCGCCCACGGTCTCGAACACGCAGTCTTCGCTCATGAACGACATCAAGGCGTCGATATCGTGCCGGTTCCAGGCGGCCGCAAACTCGGCCAGCATTTCCACGGTGACGGACTTTTGCATTGCCTACCCTCCTTCGCTGGCGCGGCGCGAGATGCGTCCACGCTGAACCCTCAAGGTACGTGCGGGCCATGCACGGGGGTAGGACCAGACCCGGGGAATCGCTTGCACCAGAACTAGCGCAGCGGCTCGGCCCACAACGCTTGCGGCGCGCCGCCGGCGCCAGGCAGCGCCGCCCCGTCCAGCCGCGCCGCGATCGCTGGCATGTCCGTGACGCCGCGCATGCCGATCACCACCAGCGACGGCTCGCGCTGCCCTGCCGGCAGGCGCGCCTGCGTGTCAAAGCGCACGCGCCGTCCCGCAAACTGCACCAGCACCCAGCCATGCCGGCCGGTGCACACCCACCCCTTGGCCCGCAGCACGTGGCGCGGCAGCTGCTTCAGGCGCTCGGCCAGCATGTCGGCATCGACCAGCGCGGGTGCGCGCCACAGCCAGCTGTGGAACGGATGGTCGGGATCGGGCGGCGCGTCGCGCCGGCTGTGGTGTCCGGGGTCGACGGCGCCGCCGTGGCCGCAGTCAGCGGCGGCGGTCTGCCCCCCGCCATGTCCGCAGGCGTGGGCCTCGTCATCCGCGTGCCTGGCCGCCAACGCGCCATCCCCGCCGCCAAACAGCCGCAGGTCCAACTTTCCCTCGCGCGTCTGCACCACAGGCGCCCCGCCGCTCGCCTCGCGCAGCCACTCATGCACCGCCGCCAGCTCGGCTGGCGCCGGCAGATCCGTTTTGTTCAGCACCAGCAGATCGGCCGCGCGCACCTGCCGCAGCACCGTGTCGGCCAGCAGCGGATCGGCCGCCACGTCGCGGATCGCGCCTGCATCGGCCAGCACCACCACGGCTTCCAGCTGCAACAGGGGGTCGGCCATGCCGACCTGCGCAATGCGTCCCGGATCGGACACGCCGCTCGCCTCGATGACGATCCACTCGGGCAACGGATCCAGCGCCAGCACGCGGGCCAGCGCATCGTCCAGTCCGCCTGCCATCGAGCAGCAGACGCAGCCATTGGACAGCCGGATGACGTTGTCGGCGCGCCCTGCGACGAGGCTGGCGTCGATGTCGACCGGACCGAAGTCGTTGACCAGCACCGCCGCGCGGCGCGGGCTGGCCGTCAGGACATGATTGAGCAAGGTGGTCTTGCCCGCGCCCAGGAAGCCGCCGACCACCGTCAACGGAATGCGCGCCATGTCACGCCTCCAGCGGCAGCGGACGCCCGCCGATGACCGTGCCCAGCACCTTCAGGTCCTTCAGCGACTGCGGTGCGGCGGCGGACGGATCGTCGGCCAGCACACAGAAGTCCGCGTATTTGCCCACTTCGATGGAACCGACCAGATGATCCATGTGCAAGGTATACGCGGCGCCCAGCGTGATGGCATGCAGCGCCGCGTCGACGCCGATGCGCTCGGACTCGCCCAGCACGCGGCCCGAAGCCGTCTGCCGGTTCACGGCGCACCAGGCCGTAAAGAGCGGGCCGAGCGGCGTGATGGGCGCGTCGGAATGGATGGCGTAGGGCACGCCCGCCCGCGCCGCCGACGCGCACGCGTCCATGCGGTTGGCGCGGTCCGGGCCCATCGTCAGCGCATAGTGGGCATCGCCCCAGTAGTAGATGTGGTTGGCAAAGAGGTTCACGCACATGCCCAGGCTGGCCATCTGCCGGAACTGGGCCGCGTCGGCCATCTGGCAGTGCTGCAGCGTGTGGCGGTGGTCGCGCCGCGGGGTGCGCCGAAGCGCGCGGTCCACGGCCTCGATGGCCAGCTGCGTGGCTTCGTCGCCGTTGGTGTGGATGTGCAGTTGCGCGCCGGCGTCGTGGTAGGTCTGCACCATCGAATCCAGTTCGGACGGCGCGATGACCCAGATGCCGTTGGGCGCGCCGTTGTAATAGCCGGGCCAGCGCACCCGCGCCGTAAAGCCCTGAATGGATCCGTCCACCACCAGCTTCACCATGCCCAGATGCAGCTTGGCGTGATTCAGGCGACGGGCCGCCGCCAGCTTCTCCAGGCAGCCGGCCGCGTTGCCCGCGTAGGTCAGCGCCGACGCGGCGGGCACGATGCGCACGGGATAGCCGGATTCCGCTGTCACCCGCGCCAGCGTCGCCAATCCTTCGTCGTTCAGCTCGTTGACCAGATCCGTCGCGGTGGTCACCCCCGCCCACTGCGCCACCTTGCCGAACATACGCAGCCCTTCTTCGGTCAGCCCCACCGTGCGGAACGGGCTGCCGATCAGCCGCATGACGGGAAACATCGCAGCAAACTCGCAGAGTTCGCCGCTGGGCCGCCCGTCCGCCAGCCGGGTCACGCCTTCGATGTCGGTATCGCGGTCGATACCGGCGCGCGCCAACATGGGCGAATTGACGTTCATGAGGTGCATGCTGGCGTGCATCACGACCACGGGGCGCTCGGCCGATACCGCATCCAGGTCATGGATGCTCATGCGGTCGCCGCCAAAGAAGATGGGATCGAAACCCCAGCCGATCAGCGTCTCGCCCTGTGCGAGCGACCGCTCGGCATCGCGCAGCCGGGCCGCCACGTCCGCAAAGCTTTTCAGGCCCGGCCACAGCTTGCCGTCGGGGCCGCGCCGGTCATAAAAGCCCACATAGACGAACTTCCACATGCCGCCCTCGGGCAGATGGCAATGGCCTTCGACCAGGCCCGGCATCAGCACGCTATCCGCGAACCGGTCGTCGACCTGCGCCGGCCCCCAGCCGGCCAGATCCTCCCGCGTTCCCACGCCCAGAATGCGGCCATCGCGCACGGCCACGTGGGTCGCGCGCGGCTGCGCGGGGTTCATGGTGAGGATGGTTCGCGCGACGTAGAGGGTCGTGGCGCCGGAAGGCTGGTTCATCGGGGTTCCTTGTCAGTCGGGAAATATCGGCACGCGCGCATCAGCCCTGCAACGGCGACACCGTCACGCCGCCGCGCGTCTCGACGAAATGGCAGGCCACGTGATGCGCCGGGGCAACCTCGCGCAAGGCGGGTTCCCGGGTGGAGCACAGCGCCTGCGCGGCTGGACAGCGCCCTGCGAAGCGGCAGCCGGGCGGCGGGTTGACCGGGCTGGGCGGATCGCCGGACAGCTTGACCCGCCGCGCCGCCGTCTCGCGCCCGCCCTTCACGGTGGGCACGGCGGACATCAGCGCCACGCTGTACGGATGCAGCGGCCGCGAGAAAAACGCGCGCCGCGAGGCCCGCTCGATGATCTTGCCCAGATACATGACGGCAATGTCGTCGCACACGTGCTCCACCACCGCCATGTCGTGCGAGATGAAGAGAAACGATTGCCCCTGCTCGCGCTGGATCCGGCGCAGCAGGTTCAGGATCTGCGCGCGGATGGCGATATCCAGCGCGGACACGGGCTCGTCGCAGACGATCAGGTCCGGCGCGCTGGCCAGCGCCCGCGCGATGTTCAGCCGCTGGCGCTGCCCGCCCGAGAACTGGTGCGGAAACAGCTGGCGCTGTTCGGGCCGCAGGCCCACCAGTTCGAACATCAACGCCACACGCGCCTCGCGCCCGCCCGGCGGCTCGATGCCCATCAGGTCCAGCGGCGTGCGCACGATGTCCTCGGCGCGCTGACGCGGGTTGAGCGACGAGTACGGATCCTGGAACACCAGCTGCAACCGGCGCCGCATGCGCCGCAGCGCCGCGCCGCGCATCGCGGTCAGGTCATTGCCATCGAAATGGATGCTGCCGCCGGTGGGGTCCGCCAGGCGCAGCACCGACAGCGCCGTGGTGGTCTTGCCCGAACCGGACTCGCCCACGATGGCCAGCGTGCGGCCGCGCTCAAGCTCGAACGACACGCCGTCCACCGCCCGCACGACCACCGGCTTGCCATCGCGCCCGCGCCCGCCCACCGGGAAATGCACCGACAGGTCTCGCACGGACAGCAGGGACGACGCGTGCGACGGGCTCATTGCGATGCCTCCGGATAAAGCCAACAGGACACGCCCTGGCCGCCGTCCAGCAGCGTCATGGGCGGAAACTCGCGGCTGCACCGCGCCATCGCGTGCTTGCAGCGGTCAACGAAGGGGCAGCCGGCGCCGCGCTCCCAGACCGAGGGCACTACGCCGGGAATCTCAGGCAGATCGGGCCGGTCGTCGCTGGGCTCGCGATCCAGTTCCGGCAGGCAGGCGATCAGCCCCTGCGTGTAAGGATGGCGGGGCTGGGTCAGGATCTGGCCGACGCTGCCCTGCTCCACCACGCGCCCGCCATACATCACCACCACGCGGTCCGCCATCTCGGACACCGCGCCCATGTCATGCGTGATCAGCAGCACGGCGGTGCCGCGGCGCGCCTGCTGCTCGCGCAACAGGTCGAAGATCTGCGCCTGCACCGTCACGTCCAGCGCGGTCGTGGGCTCGTCGGCGATGAGCACGTCCGGGTCGCAGGCCAGCGCAATCGCGATCATGACCCGCTGCCGCATGCCGCCGGACAGCTGGTGCGGATAGTCGTCCACGCGCCGCTCGGGCAGCGGAATGCCCACCGACTTGAGCATCTCGACGGCGCGCTCGCGCGCCTGGCGCTTGGAAAGCCCCTGGTGCTGGCGCAACGGCTCGCCGATCTGGTCGCCCACGGTGTAGACCGGATTGAGCGCGGTCATGGGCTCCTGGAAGATCATCGAAATGTTGTTGCCGCGCACCCGGCGCATGGCCTCGTCGTCGTGCATGGCAAGGTCCGCGCCGCGCAAGCGCACGTGGCCCGCGCCGATGCGGGCCAGCGGCGGGATGAGGCGCATGATCGCCAGCGCCGTCATGCTCTTGCCGCAGCCGGACTCGCCCACCAGGCACAGCGTTTCGCCGGGACGCAGGTCAAAGCTCACGTCGCTCAGGACTTCGGCCGCGCGGCCGCGCGTGCGGAATTCCAGGCTCAGGCCGTCCACTTGCAGCACGGGAGTCAGGTCGGCGGCGTTCATGCCCGGCCCCGCGACGTCGGATTGAGCGCATCGTTCAGGCCATCGCCGATCAGGCTGACGGCCAGCACGGTCAGGAAGATGGCCGCGCCCGGCAAGGTCACCGCCCACCATGCGGTCAGGATGTAGGGCCGGTTGCTGCCGATCATCAGGCCCCAGCTCATCACGTTGGGATCGCCCAGGCCCAGGAACGACAACCCTGCCTCGAACAGGATCGCCGTGCCGATGGCCAGCGTGGCCGACACGATCAGCGGCGCCAGCGCATTGGGCAGGATGACGCGCCAGATGATGCGCGCGTCCCCGGCGCCGATCACGCGCTCGGCCAGCACGTATTCGCGGCGCTTTAACCGCAGGAACTCGCCGCGGGCCAGCCGCGCGGTTCCCGTCCAGCTGACCACGCCGATCGCGACCGCGATGGTGGCCAGCGACGGGCTGAAGAGGGTCACCAGCACCATCGCAAAGAGCAAGGTAGGCAGCACCTGGAAGAATTCCGTGATGCGCATGAGGGTTTCGTCGACCCAGCCGCCGTAATAGCCCGCCAGCGCGCCGACGGTGATGCCGATCGCCATGGACAGCACCGCCGCCACCACGCCCACCAGCAGGGTTGCACGGCCGCCGTAGATCATGCCGGTCAGCACGTCGCGGCCCAGGTAGTCGGACCCCAGCAGCAGTTCGCCACCGGGCGGTTCCATCGGCGCGGCGGCAATCTCGAAGGGATCGGCCTGCATCATCATCGGACCGAAGATCGTGACCGCCAGGATCGCCGCCAGCAGCAGCACGCCAGCCAGCGCGCTGGGGTTGCACGCGAACACGCGCAGCGCCTCGTACGACGGCCGGGGCGGCGGTTTGGGACGGGCGTCGGCGCGGGCCTGCCCGGGCAGCGCGATGGGTGCGGGTCTCATGATGTCTTGATCCGGGGATCGATCAGGCGGTACGCCAGATCGGTAAGCTGGTTCATCACCACGACCAGCAACGAGGCAAAGAGCAGGATGCCCAGCAGCGTCGGATAGTCTCGGCGCAGCACGGAATCGAAGGCCAGGCGTCCCAGGCCCGGCCAGTTGAAGACAGTCTCCACAAGAATCGCCCCGGCCAGCACGTTGCCGAACTGCAGCCCCAGCATGGTCACCACCGGCAGCACGCCGTTGCGCAGCGCGTGCTTGTACAGCACCGTGTTCTCCGGCAGGCCTTTGGCGCGCGCGGTGCGGATGTAGTCGGCCGACAGCGCGTCCATGACGCTGGCGCGCGCCAGCCGGCTGTATTGCGCCAGGTACACGAAAGCCAGCGTGAACGCCGGCAGCACCAGATGATGCAGCACGTCCAGCACACCCGCCCAGCCGTCCTGCGGTCCGCCCGCCGAACGCATGTCCGACACCGGAAAGATCGGCAGCACCGAGGCGAACAGGATGATGAGAATGATGCCGGTCCAGAACACCGGCGCCGAATAGCCCACGACCGACAACAGCGTGATCCCCTGCGACAGCAGGCCGTTGGGCTTTCTGGCGGCCAGCGTGCCCAGCAGCGTGCCCGTCAGGAACGCCACGGTCACCGACGTCACCACCAGCAGCAGCGTGGCCGGCACGCGGTCCCAGATCAATTGGGCGACCGGCACGTTGAAGAAGTAGGAATACCCCAGGTCGCCGCGCACGACCTGCCCCAGATAGATGCCAAGCTGCGCGAGGAACGGTTTGTCCAGCCCGTACTGCGCGCGCAGCTGGGCGCGCAGGTCTTCGCTGATGCCGCCCATGGACCCCGCGATGGTCTCCACGGGGTCGCCCGGCGAGATGTGGATGAGCAGGAAGTTCAGCGTCACCACGGCCAGCAACAGGATCGCGGCGTAGGCCAGGCGGCGCGAGAGATATCGCAGCATGACGGCTCCCGCTACTGCACGGACGTTTCATCCAGCGGCGACAGAAGTCCCCATATGCCGGACGGCAGGCCCTGCACCTTCTTGGACGAGAGCGTGTGGTACGGAATGACGGTCAGGAAGTCGATGGGCACGTCCTCGGTCACCAGGCGCTGGAACTCCGCATACAGCGCGCGGCGCTTGTCCGCGTCGGTCTCGGTGCCCGCCTGCTCCAGCAGCGCATCGACCTTCGGATTCTTGTAGGACTGCGTGTTGGTCCAGATGATGTCGCGGATGTTGGACGACATATACGTGCGGTGCACGCCGATGACCGGATCGCCCCAGTTGAAGACGATGTCGGTGGTCATGTCGAAGTCCTTGCCGGCGATGCGCTTGGCCCACGTCGGAAAGTCCGGCGACGCGCGCACCTGCACGTTGATGCCCACCTTCTTCAACTGGCTGCGCAGGTACTCGGCGACGTTCTTGCCCTGCACGTCGCTGCCCGGCATGTAGTCCACCGTGAGCGTCATGCGCTCGCCCTTGCCATCCTTCTTGAACCCGGCCTCGTCCAGCAGCTGTTCGGCGCGCTTCAAGTCCAGCGGATACTTCTTCACGTCGTCGCTGGCAAAGGGGCTGGTGCCCACGATCGGGCCATGCGCCGGCGCGGCAAAGCCCGCATTCAGCGCCTTCGTGATGAAGCCCTTGTCCGTCGCGTAGGCGATGGCCTGGCGCACCCGCACGTCGTTCAGCGGCTTGCGCGCCGTGTTGAACGCCAGCCAGCTGAGCGCGCCGATGCCTTCATAGCCCTTGCTCGTCATGACGATGGACGGGTTGTCCTTGGCGCGCCGCAGGATGGTCGGCTCGGTCATGAACGGCAGCGCACCGATATCGCCCCGCTCCAGCCCGATCAGCAGATTGGTGGCGTCGGGATTGATCTTGACCACCACGCGGTCCAGCAGCGGCTTGCCCTTCAAAAAGAACTTGTCGAACCGTTCCAGCACGATCTCCTGTCCCGGCTTGAACTCCTTGAAGACGAACGGGCCCGAGCCCACCACGTTCGCCGAGTTGCGCGGGTGCGTCTTCAGGTCCTGGCCGTCGCCGTAGATGTGCTTGGGCAGCACCGGCATCAGCGCCGGCGACAGCGCCAGCAGGATCGCCGGATGGGGCTTGCTCATGCGCAGCACGGCGGTGCGCGCGTCCGGCGTGTCCACGCTTTCGACGGGCGCGAACATCGTCTGGAAGGGATGGTTCTGCTTGACCGCCATGATCGAGAACGCCACGTCCTCGGACGTCACGGGTTTGCCGTCATGAAAAACCGCATCGCCGCGCAGGTGCAGCGTCAGCGACTTGCCGTCCGGCGCCAGCTCCCACGACTCAGCCAGGTAAGGCTGCGGCTTCCAGTCGGCGTCGTAGCGCAGCGGGCTGGCAAAGAGCTGTGCGCTGGGCAGCGCGGTGGCCGTTCCCGACTGGACCGCGCCGTTCAGGTGCCGCGGCACCTGCGTGGATCCGATGACCAGCGTGCCGCCGGCCTTGGGCGCGTCCGCCGCTCCAGCGCCCCCCGCCATTGCAAACACCGACAGAATCGTGGCCAGGCCTAGTCTTGCGCTGCGCATGTGCTACCCCTTTGATGTTGTGGCGTGAACCATTCATGGATGGCTTGCGGTCTAGCGTAGTCATCCCCCGGATGCACGCTTAGTACCAAACCGCCAGACTTGGTGGTGCCAGGCTTGCCTGCGGTCACCGGCCGATGGCGTGCGCGTGCAGCGCCGCGACGGCGCAACTGTTCACCCGCGCTTCCATCGAATCGGACCGGCTCGTCAACAGCACCGGCACCCGCGTGCCCAGCACCAGGCCGGCCGCGCCGGCGCCCGCCAGCCACGTGAGCTCCTTGTAGAGCATGTTGCCGGCCTCGATGTCGGGCACCAGCAGGATGTCGGCGTCGCCCGCCACGCGCGACACGATGCCTTTCTGATCGGCAGCCTCGCGCGAGATGGCATTGTCGAAGGCCAGCGGCCCATCGATGTCCCCGCCCCGGATCTGCTGGCGGTCCGCCATCTTGGACAGCGCGGCCGCATCCAGCGTGGCCGGCATCGCCGGGTTGACCGATTCGGTGGCGCACAGCACCGCAACCTTGGGCCGTTCCACGCCGAGGGCGCGCGCCAGATCAATGGCGTTCTGCGCGATGTCCGCCTTTTCCTGCAAGGTGGGCGCGATGTTGACGGCCGCGTCGGTCAGGATCAGCAGCTTCGGGTAGGCCGCCACCGCCATCACGAAGGCGTGGCTGATGCGCCGGCCCGTGCGCAGGCCCGATTCGCGCGTCACCACCGCCGACATGAAGTGATCGGTGTGCAGGCTGCCCTTCATCAGCATGCGGACCGCGCCGTCACGCGCCAGCGCCGCGGCCGCGCGTGCGGCCGCAAGCTCATCGTCTGGCGTGTCGACGATCTCCATGGAACCCGCGCGTATGCCTTCCTGCGCCATCAGCGTGGCCATGCGGTCCGCGGGCCCGACCAGCACGGGCTCGATGTAGCCTGCCTCGCTCGCCTCTACGGCGGCGCGCATGCTGACGGGGCACAGCGGATACGCCACCGCGGTGCGCAGCCGCCCCGCCGCCAGCGCGGCAACGCGCAGCGGCCCGAACAAACGGTCGAATGCCATGTCTTCGCTCCTGCCGCGGCCGCGCGTGCGGCGGCCGGGTGATTGACCGGCGCGGGGCCAGGGCGTGACGCCCTGCCCCTGCCCGCGCCGGGCGCGCCGGTCAGCGTCCCACCGGCTCGATCGACAGCGGCACCTCGCCGGCCTGGAACGGCTGGTTCACGTACTTGCGGTACTTGTCCAGGAACCGCACCGGCTGCTTGAGCGCATCCCGGCGGAACGGATCGCCCAGCTCCTGGCTGACCATCATCTCCAGCACGGTGGTCTTGCCTTCAAGCTGCGCCTGGCACGCGGCCTGCAGCGCGGCGCCGACCTGGTCGGCGTGTTCCACGCGGATGCCTTCGGCCCCCATGGCGCGCGCCAATTCCGAGAAGTTGGGATTGCGCAGGTTGCTGCCCACGAAGCGGCGGCCATAGAAGTCGACCTGGTTCTTTTTCTCGGCGCCCCACTGGCCGTTGTGGAACACGACCGCGGTCACCGGGATCTGCTCGCGCACGCAGGTCAGCAATTCCTGGAAGCTCATGCACCAGGCGCCATCGCCCACATACGCCACCGCCGGGCGGTCGGGCCGGCCAAGCTTGGCGCCGATCAACGCCGGCAGCGCGTAACCGCAGTTGCCGAAACTCATGGCTGCCAGCATGGAGTTGGGCTCGTCGAAACGCAGGTAGCTGTTGGACACCGAGCAGATGTTGCCGATATCGGTGGAGACCATCACGTGCTTGGGCATCGCGCGTTCAAGCTCGCGCAGCATGCGGCGCGGGTGCATGCGCCCGCCGCCCTGCTCGATGATGTCCAGGCTCCAGTCGTCGCGCTCGTGCGACCAGCTGTCCAGTTCCTGTTCCCATTCAGCCTTCTGGGCAGAGATCTCGCTGGCGCGCTGATCCTTGGTGCGCACGCAGGCCACGTCGCGACCCTGCAGCTTGGCCGTCAGCGCGGCGGCGGCCGGCTTGGCGTCGCCGCAGATCCCCACGGACACCGGACGCACCAGGCCCAGCATGCGATGGTCGGCGTCGACCTGGATGATGCGGGCATTCTGCGGCCAGTATTCCAGCCCGTGTTGCGGCAGCGTGCCGAAGGGCCCCAGGCGGGTGCCCAGCGCCAGCACCACATCCGCCTGCGACAGAAGCTTCATGCCGGCCTTCGCGCCCTGGTAGCCCAGCGGGCCGCACCACAGCGGATGGCTGGCCGGGAAGGCGTCGTTGTGCAGATAGCTGGTCACCACCGGCGCGCCCAAGAGCTCGGCCAGCGCCACGCATTCCGCCTGCCCGTCCGAGAACAACACGCCGCCGCCCGCCACGATGACCGGGAACTTGGCCTCGGCCAGCATGCGCGCCGCGGCTTCCAGGTCCTCTTCGGAGCCCGGCCCGCGCCGGATGCGGCGCGGCTCGGGGATGGCCACGTCGATCTCGCCGTAGAAATAGTCGCGCGGAATGTTCAGCTGCGCGGGGCCGCGTTCGGCCATCGCATTGTCGAACGCCTTGGCCGTGAATTCGGCCATGCGATCCGGACGGTTCACGTGCGCCTGGTACTTCGTGATGCGCGAGAAGATCGGCAGCTGCTCGGTCTCCTGGAAGCCGCCCAGCCCCATGCCCGACGTGCCGGTCTCGGGCGTGATCGCCACCACCGGGCTGTGCGCCCAATAGGCCGCCGCCACGCCCGTCACGAAATTGGTGATGCCGGGGCCGTTTTGTGCAATGCACACGCCGTGCCGGCCGGTCACGCGCGAATAGCCGTCGGCCATGTGCGCCGCGCCCTGTTCGTGCACCGTCGGCACGAAGCGGATGCCGGCCGCGGGAAACAGGTCCAGCGCATCCATGAAGGCCGAACCGACGATGCCGAAAACATCCTTGACGCCCTGCGCGACCAGCGTTTCGACAAACGCTTCGCTGGGGGTCATGTGTTGCTTGCTGCTCATGGTCTCTCTCCTGGCATGCCGGCGCTCGTCCGATTGCTAGTTGGCCGGTGTGATCCGATACTGCGCCAGAAATCCCTCCCTTCCCACCCCCGGGCGTTCCATTTTCTGCATTTTCTGTGCGACGATGGGCAGCCGATCGCCAATTCTTCAATTATTGAAAGATGAAAGACGAATCCTCCGCCGCCCTGCGCGCGCTGACGCTGCTGGAACAGGTTGCCCGTTCGTCCCAGCCCGTCTCGCTGGCCGAACTGACCGAGGCCACCGGCCTGCCCAAACCGTCCGTCCTGCGCATCCTGTCGCGCCTGGTCGACGCCGGCATGCTGCTGCGCGAACCGGCCGGCAAAAGCTACGTCAGCGGCCCGCGTCTTGGGGCGCTCGCGCGCGACACCTTGCTCAATTCACCGCTACGCGGCGAGCGCCACCGCATCCTGGACAGCCTGGTCGACGAAATCGGCGAGACCTGCAACTGCACCATGCTCGACGGCGACGAGGTCATCTACCTGGATCGGGTGGAAACCGCCTGGCCGCTGCGCGTCAATCTGCAATCGGGCTCGCGCGTGCCGCTGCATTGTTCGGCAAGCGGCAAGCTGTTCCTGGCATACATGCGCCGCGAAACCCGCCAGCGCATGCTGGCGGCGGCCCAGTTGCCGCGCTATACGCCGAACACGCTCTGCGACGCGGCGGCGCTGGAAGAAGAACTGCGGACCATCAAGAAAGAAGGCGCCAGTTTCGACCGCGAGGAATTCCTGCTGGGCATCGTCTGCATGGCGGTGCCCATCCTGCATGGATCGCGCGCCATTGCGGCGGTGGCGCTGCATGCGCCGGTGGCAAGGTTGACGATCGACGGCGCGCGGGCGTGGCTGCCGCGCATGCAGGAAGCGGCCCAGGCGTTGGCGGGAACGTACGAAGCGTCCGCCTAGTTCGGACGATTCAAGCGTCCGGGTCGTTCCTGGCCGCGCCGGCCTGCGCCCGCTCCTGGCGGCGGTTTCTCGCGCCTTCGATCTTGGCCAGCAGCGGCTGCTTTTTCTGAATGACGATTTCCAGATACCGGTCGCGCGGCAGGACGAGCCGCACTACGGTCGGCAGCGCCTCGTAGGCGCGCTCCAGCACGTCCTTGACCATGGCGTCGTCCTTGAGCTTTTCGGCCGAGACGCTGAGCAAGCCGTCGACCGTCACGCGCTCGATGGTCTGCCAATGCTGGTCCACCAGCGCGCTGCCCTTTTCGGCAGTCGCGCCCGCCAGTTCGCGGCCCTTTTCCGCGGTGGCCCCGGCCAGCTCGCGGCCTTTCACCGCCGTGGCGCCCGCCAGCGCCAGGCCCTTGGCCCGCGCATTCGCGGCGGCATCGCCCAGCTGGGCTTTTGAATTTTCCAGCGCCCCGGCCGTGCGGCTGGTCAGCGCGCGCGCCTTGACAGCCGCGCCTTCGGACAGCGCCTTGAACTTGTCGAACATGATCCACCCTGACGTCAGTTGGCGTTGATGATCGGGACAGGCCCGCCCCGCAGCCGGCCACCCCGTCGGTAGATCATACCGACTCAGGCTTTACACTACGCCCAACTCAGCTTTTCTCCGATCCCTGACCGGATCCGCCCCCCCGTGACCGACACCGCCTTCTCCACCCTTCCCCTCCTTCCCCCGCTGCTCGAAAACCTGAATACCCTGGGTTTCGAACAGATGACGCCGATCCAGGCGCAGGCGCTGCCGCTCATCCTGGACCGGCGCGACGTGATCGCCCAGGCCAAGACCGGCAGCGGCAAGACGGCGGCGTTCGGGCTGGGCGTGCTTCAGAACCTGGACGTGAATCGCCTGGTTCCGCAAGGTCTGGTGGTCTGCCCCACCCGCGAACTGGCCGACCAGGTCGCGCAAGAACTGCGGCGGCTGGCGCGCCTGATTCCCAACGTGAAGATCCTGACGCTGTGCGGCGGCGCCGCGGCGCGGCCGCAGGCCGAGTCGCTGGCCCGCGGCACGCACCTTGTGGTCGGCACGCCCGGCCGCATCCAGGATCACCTGGCACGCGGCAGCCTGGACCTGTCGGGCCTGAACACGCTGGTCCTGGACGAAGCCGACCGGATGGTGGACATGGGCTTTTATGACGACATCGTCGCCATTGCCTCGCACTGCCCCGCCAAGCGCCAGACGCTGCTGTTTTCGGCCACCTATCCCGACAACATCCGCAAGCTCAGCGCGCGTTTCCTGCGCAATCCCGCCGAGGTCAAGGTCGAGGCGCAACATGACGCCAGCCGCATCGAGCAGATCTTCTACGAGATCGACGAAGGCGAACGCCTGGACGCGGTGGCCAAGCTGCTGGCGCATTTCCGTCCCGCCTCCACGCTGGCCTTCTGCAACACCAAGATCCGCAGCCATGACCTGGTGGAACGCCTGCAAGCCGAGGGCATCAGCGCCCAGGCGCTCAATGGCGACCTGGAGCAGCGCGAGCGCGACGAAATCCTGATCCAGTTCGCCAACCAGAGCTGCGCCGTGCTGGTGGCCACCGATGTGGCCGCGCGCGGGCTGGACATCCAGAACCTGGGCGCCGTCATCAACGTGGACGTCACCAAGGACACCGAGGTCCACGTTCACCGCATCGGCCGCAGCGGCCGGGGCGACCAGAAGGGGCTGGCGCTCAGCCTGTGTTCGCCCGAGGAAATGCGCTGGGCCACCCTGATCGAGCAATACCAGGGCTCGCCGCTGAAATGGGGCGACCTCAAATCGCTGCGCCCCAAGGCCGACCGCCCGTTGCGCGCGCCCATGATCACGCTGAGCATCCAGGGCGGCAAGAAGGACAAGCTGCGTCCTGGCGACCTGCTGGGCGCGCTGACCGGCGACGGCGGCCTGACGTTCGAGCAGGTCGGCAAGATCAACATCACCGAATTCACGTCGTATGTGGCGCTGGACCGCCAGATCGCCAAGCAGGCGTTCTCCCGGATTTCCAACAGCAACATCAAGGGCCGCCGGTTCCGGATGCGCTTCCTGGAAGAATTCTGATCCGGCATGGCGGGCGGCAGTCACGCGCGGCAAAAGCTTGTGGGTTTGACACGGGCTTTGCCATAATGGCGCCGCCCGCACGCCGGTATGCTGGTTTTTTCGAAAGGCGCGGCGGGCGCGGAACCAAAGGCAAGCAGTGAGCTCCAACCTGCCCACTGTCCCCCTTAACCATCACAAGAGAAACTCACCATGATCAAGTCCGATGACACCGGCAAGCTGATCCTGCGCCTGACCCTCGGTATCCTGATTCTGCTCCACGGCCTGTTCAAGCTGACCGGCGGCGGCGTCGGCGGCATCAGCGGCATGCTGTCCTCGCATGGCCTGCCCGGCTTCCTGGCCTACGGCGTGTACATTGGCGAAATCATCGCTCCCGTCCTGCTGATCATCGGCGTCTACACCCGTCTGGGCGGTCTGATCATCGCCATCAACATGGTCGTCGCCATCCTGCTCGCCCACAGCGGCAGTATTGCCAGCATGACCAACAACGGCGGCTGGGCACTGGAACTGCAAGGCATGTACCTGTTCACCGGCCTGGCGATCGCGTTCATGGGCGCTGGCCGTTTCAGCCTGGGTGGCACCGGCGGCCGCTGGAACTGACCGGCTGCCCCGTCCGCCGCGCCACGCGGCGGACATGCAAGGCAACACCCCAAGGGACCGCGCATTCGCGGTCCCTAATGAGATGGTCAGCCCGATCCCCACGAAGCGGTACGCTGAGTGGGGATTGTTCTTTCTGGGAGACCTCTCATGAGCACCGTCACGCTGATTGGCATCGATCTGGGTAAGCATAGCTTCCATCTGCACGGGCAGGATTCTGCCGGCAGGATGGTGTTTCGCAAGAAGTGCTCTCGCCAGCAAGTGTTCACGTTGCTGGGTAATAGCCCGTGCAGCACGGTGGTGATGGAGGCCTGCGCAGGAGCCCATTGGATGGCGCGCCGCATCCAGGCGCTAGGCCACCAACCCAAGCTGATCTCCCCACAGTTCGTGCGCCCTTTCGTGCAGGGCAACAAGAACGACTTTGCCGATGCGCAGGCGATCTGCGAAGCAGCCTCGCGCCCGAGCATGCGGTTCGTGTGCGTGCGCAACGAGGCTCAGCAGACCGTCTCGGCGCTGCACCGCGTCCGAGAGTCGCTGGTGCGCGAGCGCACCGGCGTGATCAACCAAGTCCACGCCTTTTTGCTGGAGTTCGGCATCAGCCTGCCGCGCGGCCAGGCGATCCTGCGGCGCCTGCCAGCGGTGTTGGCCGAGCATGAGCTGCCGCCCCGACTGGCGGCATTGCTTGAACGGCTGCAGGCGCACTTCAAGTATTTGGACGAGCAGATCGGCGAAATCGAACGCGATTTGTGCCAGCAACTGCGCGAGGATGAACGCAGCCAGCGGCTTCTGGAGATCCCCGGCATCGGGCCGATCACCGCGAGCGTGCTGATGACAGAATTGGGCGATGCGCAGCAATTCGGTTCGGCCCGCCAGTTCGCCGCCTCTGTGGGTCTGGTGCCACGCCAATACAGCACTGGCGGTACGCCTAAGCTGCTGGGAATCAGCAAGCGTGGCGACAAGAATCTCAGGCGGCTGTTGGTGCAGGGCGCACGAGCGATCATGCAACGCGTAGAGCGGCGCACGGATCGGCTGGGCGTCTGGGTACGCGAGCTGCTGGCACGACGCCACTCGAACGTGGTGGCCTGCGCGCTGGCCAATAAATTGGCGAGGATAGCCTGGGCCATCCTCGCCAATGGAACGAACTACCGAAGTGAGCAGGTTGTTAGCGCAACCTGACATTCATCACCGTTTTACGCAGTCACTTCCTGGTTTTGCGACGCGAGTACGTGAAGACATAAACGGCTCAACGGCCTGGCAAGAAACCTGGTAAAAAATTCAGCACCTGGATGCTGAGGCCCTTTTGAGGTTTGCCGGGCGCGACTCTCATCATGGAGCGGGGGACCTGTCCCCAAACGACTCCGAATAGATTTGAGCAAAGCCCAATTTACGCCAACACAAACCCGCTTGCAAAAATCGGGCTGACCATAGATTTCTTTTTGCGACGACTATGACGCGTTTACGGGGACATTGATACGAACGTCATCGACCGTCACGCAGGCGCAAACATCCGTCACGCGAAAGCTGTTTCGGAACCATTACAGTCCCCGAACTTGGTCCCGCCGGCATGGCCTAATTTGCATGCGCGCAGTGAAGGCGTATTTCGCGCCTTGCGCCAGGCGGGAGCCGGATGATGAAAAAGACTTTGTTGTTGATGGTGGCGATGACAAGCGCCTTGAGCGGCTGTGTGGTCGTCCCGGCGCGGCCGGCTTACTACCGGCCCGCGCCGGTCTACGCCACGCCGCATTATTACTACTACCCGGCGTACCCCGCCCCGCATTATTACTATCGCGGCTATTGAACATCGGATCTGCTGCGCCAAGGACATTCTCATGAGCCCTTCCTTCCAGATTGCCCGCTTGCGGCCGCTGGCCACCGCGGCCCTGCTGGCAGTTACCGCCACCGCCCCCGCGCTGGCCGCCGCGCAGAACGTCTACTCCACGCAGCAGGTGCCGGTTCCGTCTGCGTATCAACAACCCGCATACGACGAGGGCGATCCGGCCAACGCGAATCTGGCGCTCGTTGACCGCAGTCCCGAGCCGCCGCCGCCGCTGCCGGTCTACGTGCAACCGCCCGCCCCCGCGGACGGCTATCTGTGGGTGCCCGGCTACTGGAGCCTCAACCGTTACGGCTTTTTCTGGGTGCCCGGCGCCTGGGTGCTGGCGCCGTATCAGGGCGCTCTCTGGACCCCGGGGTACTGGGGCTTTTCCAATGGCGTTTACCTCTGGAACCCGGGCTATTGGGGGCCGCACGTGGGTTTCTACGGCGGCATCAACTACGGCTTCGGCTATACGGGCCTGGGTTATGTGGGCGGTTACTGGAAACGCGACCGCTTCTACTACAACCGGTCCGTCACGAACGTGAACATCACCCGCGTGACGAACGTCTACAACCGGAACATCGTCGTCAATAACGTGGACAACCGCCGGGTCAGCTACCACGGCGGGCCGCAAGGCGTGCGCCGCAATGCAGACCCGCGCGAGCTGGCCGCGCGCAATGATCGCCACGCGGGCCCCACCGACGCGCAGCGCGCCTACGTGCGCGATGCGGGCGGTAACCGCGCCCAGTTCTATGAACACAACAAAGGCAAGCCGCCCCAGGCGTATGTGGATCACCCGAACAACGGCAGGCCCGGCCGGGACGCCCGCCCGCAGGGCAACAACCCGTCCGCGCCGCAGGACCGCCTGCCGCAGGATCGCCTGCCGCAGGATCGCCTGCCGCAGGATCGCCAGCAGCAGGTCCGCGACCAGCAGGCGCGCGATCAGTTGAGAAACGATCAGCAACGCCAGCAGCAGGCTCGCGAACAGCAAAGCCGTGACCAGCAGATGCGCGACCGGCAGCAGAACGACGCGCAAGCCCAGCAGCAGTTGCGCCAGCAGCAGATGCGTGACCAGCAGGCGCGTCAGCAGCAGCAACGCGATCAGCAGAACCAGCAGGACCTGCGCGAACGCCGGCAACAGGATCAACAGGCCCGCCAGCAGCGGGAACGCGACGACCAGGCGCGCCAAATGGCGCGTGACCGTCAGGAGCACGAACAACAGGCGCGCCAGAACCGCCAACAACAGCAACGCGATCAGCAGGCGCAACAGGTCCGTCAGCAGCAGCAGCAGCAGCAGCAGCAACGGCAACAGCGCGATCAGCAGCAGGCCCGCCAGCAACAGCAGCGCGACCAGCAGGCGCAGCAGGCCCGCCAACAGCAGTAACAGCAACAGCAGCAGCAACGGGAACAGCAGCAGTCACGCCAGCAGCAGCAACGCGACCAGCCGCGCGGCAACAATGGCCGCGGCGGGCCTGACGGCGGCTGAACTGGACCCGTGCGCGCCCCGCCGCTACAGTAGACGCTTGCCGCGGCGTTTCCGCGGCTTCAACGGGAGACACCCATGAAGCGCCTTGCCCCCTGGTTCCTCGTATGCGGCCTGATGGCCGGCACGCCGGCCCTCGCCGCGCTGCCGGTGGGCGCCGCCGCGCCGGACTTCAGCGTGCCGGCCTCGCTGGGCGGCAACGAATACACCTTCAAGCTGAAGGAAGCGCTCAAGCAAGGTCCGGTGGTGCTGTATTTCTTCCCGGCCGCCTTCACGCAGGGATGCACCATCGAAGCCCACAACTTTGCGGAGGCCACGGACGAATACAAATCGCTGGGCGCCACGGTCATCGGCGTCTCGACCGACAACATCGACACGCTCAAGAAATTTTCCGTCAGCGAGTGCCGCAACAAATTCGCCGTCGCGGCCGATGGCGACGGCAAAGTCATGAAGGCGTACGACGCCGTGCACGACAAGCGGCCGGAATATGCGCAGCGTGTGTCCTACGTGATCTCACCCGAAGGCAAGATCCTGTACGAATACACGAATATGAGCCCCGAGTCGCACGTGGCAAACACGATGCGCGCGCTGCGGGAATGGAAGGCCAAGCAGTAACGCCCTGGTGAGATACCAGCGTCCACAATAAGGCGCGGTCGTAAACGTACTGCTTTACGTACCGCGCCTGTCGAAGATCAGTTGAACGGCCAGACCGTCGGGTGCGTGCCGGGCGGACTGGACGGCCGGATCCAGCGCGCCGGGGTCTCCGAGAAGCGCGCCGCATGGCGCACCGCGACCAGCTCGCCAAAGCCTGATGGCGACGTCTCCATCAGCCCGTCAAAGCCCGGCATGGGACAGTCCAGCCCGCCGTCCACCCGCCCCAACCCGCGCAGCCAGTGCGCGGTCTGAGCGAGCGACACGCGCACGTGCCAGCTGCCGCCTTCGGTTGCCTGGCGCGCCAGCGCCACCTGCGCGCCAAACGCCATCAGGTAACCCGACGCGTGATCCAGGATCTGCATCGGCAACGCCTTGGGCGCCTCCTGACCGGCGGCCAACGCTTCCGCGTGGTTAAAGCCCGTGGCCGTCTGCACCAGGGAGTCGAACCCGCGCCTGTTCGCCCACGGACCCGTCGTGCCGTACGCGGACAAAGACACATAGACAATGCCCGGACGGATGCGTGCCGCGTCCTGCGGGCCGAATCCCAGAGCGGACATGCCGCCAGGCCGATAGCCCTGCACAAAGATATGCGCGCTGCGCAGCAGGTTGCCGAGCGCGATGCGGCCATCTGCCGTGTCCAGATCCGCCAGCACGGACAGCTTGCCGCGGCTGGTGTCGATGATGTTGTCGATATTGGGCAGTTGCGGGCTGTTGACCAGCATGACGTCGGCGCCATAGGCGGCCAGCGCGCGGCCGCACACCGGCCCGGCGATGATGCGCGTCAGGTCCAGCACGCGGATGTCCTGCAGCGGCCGCGCATTCTGCGCGTATTTCGGCAGCGGGCGAGGATCAGCTTCACCGATACGTTCGATGGTCAGCAGCGGTTGCGCGGCGACAGCCTGCCCCTGCGGATGGCGGTCCCATTCCTCGAACGAGCGCATTGCAGACACGACCATGCCGGCATCGGCCGCCACCTGCTCGAAATCCAGCGCCTTCCAGCGGCTCAGCGCGCGTTCCACGGCTTCGCGCGTGGCGCCGTCCCCGGTCGGGCAGCCCAGCAAGGCCAGCGCCCCATCACGGTGATGCGCGAAGTTGGCGTGAATGCGCACCCAGCCGCCATCGCCGCAGCGATAGACGCCGGTGATGGGATCCCACGGATTGGGCGTGACGCCATTGATGGTGTAGTGGCTGCGGCACTCCTGCGCCGCATGCAGCATGTCCACGCTGACCTGCTGCCGGGCGCCGCCGCGCAGGTGCCAGACCTCCGCGGCAGCCAGGGCCGCGGCAGCCATGCTGGTCTGCGCGGCCGTGCCGACGGCAAATGAGGAAGGGACGACAGGGTCTGCGCCGGTCAGCACGACGTGCTCAAGCGACGCGTCCGGTAAATCGACCGAACGCCAGAGCTTCTGCAAGACATCGCGGGACGTCTTGCCGGCGGGTGTACGTCCCTTCAGAAAGGACGGGCGGAGGTCCATCAGATTTCCCATAGCGTTTGCCTGCTTTAGTCGTTTACTTGCATTACATGGCGGCGTCCGCACGTGCGTCAATACACGCCACGCGCTAGCGTGTTTCATGGTTTGACGGCCAATGCCGGGCGTTTTGGCGTTCGGGAGCGGTCTGGCCCCTCCCCCTGCCAACCAGGCGCCGCAACGGGTTGCAGTGCAACACCGGTCACATCTCCTCGTAGTTTTTACATCGTCTTCCAGGCGCTTTCGCCCCGGGCCGCGCGCGTGCTCGGGATAGAATCGCAGCCTCGCCGGCGCGCCGCCCGGCCCCCTGTCCCTGGAGCCACCCCATGAACACGCTGCTCTGGCTGCGCACCGACCTGCGCATGCACGACAACGCCGCGCTGGCCGCGGCGGCCGAGGCCGGCACGGTCACCGCGCTTTTCCTGGCCGCGCCCGGACAATGGCGCCAGCATGGCGACGCCCCGGCCAAGGTGGATTTCTGGCTGCGCAACCTGCGCGCGCTGTCCCAGGACCTGGGACAGGCCGGGATTCCGCTCAAGCTGCTGACCGTTGACGACTGGCGCGACGCACCGCGGGCCGTGGCCGCGTTCTGCCAGGAACACGCCATCGAAGCGGTCCACGTCAACGCCGAGTGGGGCGTCAACGAACGCCGCCGGGACGACGCCGTCGCGGCCGCGCTGGCCGACATCGGCATCGAGTGGACGGTGCACCACGGCGCGACGCTGCTGCGCCCCGGCACCGTGCTGACCGGCAAGGGCGATTGCTATCGCGTCTACACGCCCTATGCCCGCACCTGCCGCGAGCGCCTGCGCAGCGCGCCGGTGCGGCCCATTCCCGCGCCCCGCGCCCAGACGCCGCCGCGCTGGAAGTCCGATCCGCTGCCGGAATCGTTCGACGGGTTCGACGCGCCCAGCGACGCCGTCCGGGCGCTCTGGCCCGCCGGAGAAGCTGCCGCCAGCGACCGGCTGGCCGCCTTTGCCGACGAGGCCATCTTCGCCTACAAGGACGAGCGCGATTTCCCCTCGCTGCCCGCCACCAGTTGCCTGTCGCCTTACTTTGCCGCGGGCGTCCTGTCTCCCGGCCAGGCGCTGCGCGCCGCGCTGGCGGCCAACCAGGGCGAGATCGACAGCGGCAAGGCGGGCGCCGCCACGTGGATCAACGAACTGCTGTGGCGCGAGTTCTACCTGCACCTGCTGGCGGCCTACCCCGCCCTGTCCATGCACCAGCCCATGAAGCCGGAGACGGCGGCCGTGCCCTGGCGCGACGCGCCCGACGACCTGGCAGCCTGGCAGCAGGGCAAGACCGGCATCCCCATCGTGGACGCTGCCATGCGCCAATTGCTGGCGCTGGGCTGGATGCACAACCGGCTGCGCATGGTGACGGCGATGTTCCTGTCCAAGAACCTGCTCATCGACTGGCGTCTGGGCGAGGCCTGGTTCATGTCGCAGCTTGTGGACGGCGACCTGGCCGCCAACAACGGCGGCTGGCAATGGAGCGCCTCCACGGGCGCCGACGCGGTGCCCTACTTCCGCGTCTTCAATCCGTTGTCGCAGTCCCGCAAATTCGACCCGCGCGGCGTGTTTTTGCGCGAATGGCTGCCTGAACTGGCGCATCTGGACGACAAGGCCATCCACGATCCCAATCCCATGGAACGGTCCGCCGCGGGCTATCCGGAACCGATCGTGGATCTGGCGCAAAGCCGGCTGCGGGCGCTTGAAGCCTTTGGCAACCTGCCCGCCGCGTAAGCGCGTCGACCTGTGGCGGCGTTGACGTACATCAACGCCGCCGCCGCGCCCGTCCCCGATGATGCCCTCGCCCATCACAGGACGAGCGACGCATGCGCAACAACCAGCCGGTCAACGACACGGAATACGTACTCCGCGACGAGCAATACCTGATCTCCCGCACGGACTCGCGGGGCCGGATCATCTACGCCAATCCGGCGTTTGTTCACGCAAGCGGCTTTTCACGCGAGGAACTGGTCGGCGCGCCTCACAACATCGTGCGCCATCCCGACATGCCGCCGGCCGCCTTCGAAGACCTCTGGGGCACCATCCAGCGCGGCGAGTCGTGGACAGGCATGGTCAAGAACCGCCGCAAGGACGGCGGCTTCTATTGGGTGCTGGCCAACGTCACGCCCATCGTGGAACGCGGCACCACCGTCTGTTATGCCTCGGTGCGGGTCAAGCCGACCCGCCAGCAGATCGAAACGGCCGAAGCCGTTTATGCCAGCCTGCGTCTGGGCACGGCGCGCGGCACCCGGCTGTGCGGCGGTCAGGTCAAACCGGCGGGGGTGCGCGGCGTCCTGGCGCGGCTCAAACGCTGGCGCCTGACCGGCGTGCGGTCGCGCCTCTTGGCGTGGGCGGTGCTGTCCGCCTCGCTGTTCATCGGCGCGGCCGGCGCGGCCATCTACGGCATGCACGACCGCCTGAGCAGCAGCGCCCTGGCCGCGGCCGTGGCGCTGACCGCGGGTGGCGTCGCACTGATCTTCGCGTCGGGCTGGGGCTTTGCGCGCGCCATCGCCGGGCTGCTGGGCGCGGCCACCGACTTCACGCGCCAGATCGCCGCGGGCAACCTGAGCACACCGCTGCCCGGCGCCCTGACCGGGGACGAGATCGGCGAGCTGAAGTTTTCCCTGGAAGTCATGCGTAAAAGCCTGGTCAGCATCACGCGCGACGTGCACGGCGGCATCGAGAACGCCCTGCAGTCGGCCGCCGACATCGCGGAGGGCAACGCCGACCTCTCGGCCCACACCGGGCGCCAGGCGGCGTCGCTGGAACAGGCGGCGGCCAGCATGGCGCAATTGGCCGTCACCGTGAGGCAAAATGCCGCCAACGCGCAGGATGCCGACGCCATGGCAAACCAGGCCAGCGACCTGGCCAAGCGGGGCGGCAATGTGGTCGACGAGGCCGCGCACGCCATGCAAGGCATCGTCCAAAGCTCGTCCCGCATCGCCGAGGTTGTCGGCATCATCGACGGCATTGCCTTCCAGACCAACATCCTTGCGCTGAATGCCGCCGTCGAAGCCGCGCGCGCCGGCGAGGCGGGCAAGGGATTCGCGGTGGTCGCAAGCGAAGTGCGCAGCCTTGCCCAGAAAAGCGCCACCGCCGCCCGCGAGATCAAGGCGCTGATCGAAAGCTCGGACGCGCGCGTCGGCGAAGGCGTGCGGCACGTCGAGCGGGCCGGCGCCAGCATGCGCGATATCGTGGAATCCGTGCAGAAGGTCACGCGCATCATCAACGAGATTGCCGCCACCTCGACCGACCAGCACGCGGGTATCGACACGGTCAGCCGCAGCATCTCGGAAACCGACAGCGCCGCGCAGGGCAACGCCGCGCGCGTCGAACAGGCCGCCAAGGCGGTTGCCAACCTGCGCACGGATGGCGCCCGCCTGCGCCACGCCATCGAGGTCTTCCGCGTGGCCAGCGCACCGGCTCCGGCCGCGGCACTGCCAGGGAACCCCGAAAGCCTCAGGCGCCCGCGGCCGCTTCCTTGTCCAGGCGCTTGATGAACACCTGCAATTCCTTGACGACCTGCTGATCTCCCCGCGCCTGGGCCGCCGCCAGTCCGGATTCCCAGGCGGCGCGGGCGCCGGGCTTATCATTCAGCCCGAGGCAGGCCTTGCCCAGCCATTTCCAGGCGACCGAATACGTGGGATCGAAGGCCAGCGCCGCGCGCAGATGGGTGCAGGCCTCGGCAAAGCGTTCCTGCTCGGCGTAGGCCTTGCCAAGTGAAAACCGCAGCAGCAGATTGTCGGTGCCCTTGGCCAGCATCGCCTCCAGTCGCTCGATCATTCCTTCCATGCGGCGGCTCCTTTCTTTCCAGCGTCTTCGGTAAACCGCATCATAGGCCGGGCGCTGCCGCGGTGCCGCAAAGCCCCCACGCGCGTCTGCGGCGCTACACTCCCAAGTCTGCCCCAACGCCCGCGCCGATGCGCGGACGACGCCCGATTCCAGGAGCCCGCATGAGCACAATCCATGATTTCTCCGTCCGCGCCATCGACGGCACGCAGCAGTCCCTAGAGATGTACCGCGGCCGCGTGCTGCTGGTGGTGAACGTTGCCTCCAAATGCGGGTTCACGCCGCAGTATGCTGGTCTGGAAGAGCTCTACCGCGCGTTCCACGACGACGGCCTGACCGTGCTCGGTTTTCCGTGCGACCAGTTCGGCCACCAGGAGCCCGGCGACGAGGCCGAGATCCGCAATTTCTGCAGCACCCAGTACGACATCACCTTTCCGCTCTTTGCCAAGATCGATGTCAACGGCCCGAACGCCCACCCGCTGTACCAATGGCTCAAGGGCGAAAAGCCGGGCGTCTTCGGCACCGAAGGCATCAAGTGGAACTTCACCAAGTTTTTGGTCGGGCGCGACGGCCGCGTGATCAAGCGCTACGCGCCCACCGACACGCCGGCCAGCCTGCGCGACGACATCACCGCGGCCCTGTCCGCCCCCGTCTAACGCAGCGGCGGCAGCCGCCGGCGCACCGTGTGCGACTTGACGATGGCGGTGTTGGTTTCGGCAAATTCGGTCACCCGCTCCAGAATGCCGTCCAGGTGCGTGATGGACCGGAGCACCATGCGGGCGATGAAGCAATCATCGCCCGTTACCTTGTCGCACTCCACGAATTCCGGAATCTGCTGGATCAGGCCCTCGACATGGCGCAACTGCCCGGGCAACGGCCGGATGCGCACAACGGCCTCCAGCGAATAACCCAGCGCCACCGGATCCACGTCCAGCGTGTATGCGCGAATCACGCCGGATTCCTCGAGCCGCCGCATGCGGTCGGCGACGCTGGGCGCCGACATGCCCACCTGCCGCGCCAGGTCAGCCGTGGTGGTGCGCGCATTGGCAGACAGCATCTCCACGAGGCGGCGGTCGATCCCATCTAAAACCGGACTTTCATTTTTTAGGTCGTTCTGCATAAATTCCACCCAAAGCAAGGTTGAATCGCGAAAGTGCCACGGCAACATCATATAAGCGGACGAAACCGCCTGGGATAATTTCTCCATCGAATTCCTGGCCAGATGGCCTTTGGAGAACCACCATGATCCCCTCGACCGAACGCACGGGCCTCGCGCAGATGGCGGCCGCCATGACCCTGTCGGGCACGCTCGGCGTCTTCGTTCTGGAGTCCGGGCAAAGCGCCTGGAACGTCGTATTCTTTCGCTGCGTGTTCGGCGCCCTGTCGCTCTTTCTGTACGGCTGGGCGCGCGGCCTGCTCAAGCCGGGACTTTTTACCCCGAAAACGCTGGCCCTGGCGCTGGCCGCCGGCGCCGCGCTGGTGCTGAACTGGGTGCTGCTGTTCTCGGCCTATCGGCTGGCGTCCATTTCGCTGGCCACCGCGGTCTACAACGTGCAGCCGTTCTTCCTGATCGGGCTGGGCGTGCTGTTCCTGGGCGAGCGCCCCTCGCGCGGCAAGGTGGCGTGGTCCCTCGTCGCGTTCGCCGGCCTGCTGCTGGTGCTGCGTCTGGGCGATGGCGGCGCGGCGGGCGGCGGCGCCTATCTGACGGGTCTGATGCTGGGCCTCGGCGCAGCGGCGTTGTACGGCATCACCGCCATCATCGTAAAGCGCCTGAAGGGCATCCCCCCGCAGGTGCTGGCGCTGGTGCAGGTGACGCTGGGCGCGGTGATGCTGCTGCCGATGGCCGACTTCAATGCCCTGCCCGCCCAGCCTGTGCAATGGGGATACCTGGTGGCGCTGGGCCTCATCCACACGTGCCTCATGTACATCCTGATGTACTCGGCCATCCAGAAGCTGCCCACCACGTCCACCGCGGCGCTCAGCTTCATCTATCCGGCCGTCGCCATCCTGCTCGACTTCGTGGTCTACGGCCACCGCATGGACGCCTCGCAGATCGCGGGCGTGGCGCTGATATTCCTGGCCGCCGCCGCAGTCAGCCTGAACTGGACGTGGCGGCTGCCGCGCAGCCCGCGTCCTGGCGCGGTCTGACCCAAGGACGCCGGGGCCCTGCGCGGAAACCCGCATCCGCCCCCCGGTTATTCAGGCATCCGTCCGGTGTGCGCCGCTATCATGGCCCTTCCATCCGCGGGCGCTTGCCCGCGGCGCCATGACACACAGGACACCCTCATGATCGATCTCTATTACTGGACGACCCCCAACGGCCACAAGATCACGCTGTTCCTCGAAGAAACTGGCCTGCCCTACAAGATCCACCCGGTCAACATCGGCCGCGGCGACCAATTCAAGCCCGAATTCCTGGCCATCGCGCCCAACAACCGCATCCCCGCCATCGTGGACCACGCGCCCGCCGACGGCGGTGCGCCGATCTCGTTGTTTGAATCCGGCGCCATCCTGCAATACCTGGCCGAGAAGACCGGCAAGTTCCTGCCCGCCGACGTGCGCGGGCGCGCCGAAGTGTCGCAGTGGCTCTTCTGGCAGATGGGCGGCCTGGGCCCCATGGCCGGCCAGAACCACCACTTTTCCGGCTACGCGCAGGAACGCATCACCTACGCGATCGAGCGCTACGTCAAGGAAACCAATCGCCTGTACGGCGTGCTGAACAAGCGCCTGGCCGACCGCGAGTTCGTCGCGGGCGACTATTCCATCGCCGACATGGCGGCCTACCCGTGGATCGTGCCGCACGCCAAGCAAAGCCAGGACCTGAACGAATTTCCGCACCTCAAGCGCTGGTTCGAAGCCATCGGCGCGCGTCCGGCGACGCAACGCGCGTACGCGCTGGCCGACACCATCAACACCACCCCGTCGGTCAACGACGAAGCGTCGCGCCGCATCCTGTTCGGCCAGACCGCCCAGAACGTCGCCCGCTGACCAGGAAGGAGCACGCCATGACCGCCCCGCAACGCGTTTTTCGCCGCGCACGCGCGGCCGATCTGCCCGCCATCGTGGCCATGCTGGCCGATGACGACCTGGGCGCAGGCCGCGAGGACGCCTCGGTCCCGCTGAACCCGCGCTACCTTGCCGCCTTCGAGGCCATCGAGCAGGATTCCAACCAATTCCTCGCCGTGGTTGAGCAGGATTCACAACTGGCGGGCTGTTTGCAGTTATCGTTCATACCCGGCCTGTCGCGGCGGGGGATGTGGCGGGGCCAGATCGAAAGCGTGCGCATCGCCTCGGCGTTTCGCGGCGCGGGACTGGGCCACGCCATGTTCGAATGGGCAATCGAACAATGCCGGATCCAGGGCTGCGAACTGGTCCAGCTCACCACCGACCGCGCGCGCCCCGATGCGCGCCGGTTCTATGAAAGCCTGGGTTTCAAGGCCAGCCATGACGGCATGAAGCTCAGCCTGTAACGTCTGATTCTGATTTGAAAGGAGCGCCCAATGCCTTTGCATGGCGAATACAAAGTCCCCGGCGGCAAGCTGGTCGTCGCGGACCTGGAAGTGCGCGATGGCCGCCTGGCCGACGTGCGCATCAGCGGCGACTTTTTCCTTGAACCGCCCGAGGCGCTGGAAGCCATCAACCGCGGCCTGAACGGCATGCCCGCGGACGCCGGCGAACTGGAGCTGGCGGTTGCCGTGCAATCGGCCCTGCCGGCCGACGCCGAGATGTTCGGATTCTCCGCCGAAGCCATCGCCGTGGTGCTGCGGAGGGCGCTGGCATGAGCCGCACCGACTGGAACGATTACGACTGGCAGCTGATCCACGAAGGCCCGCAGCCGCCCGCGCTGCACATGGCGCTGGACGCCGTCATCACCGACGAAGTTGGCGCCGGCCAGCGCCCGCCCACCCTGCGCATCTGGGAATGGTCCGCGCCGGCCGTCGTGATCGGCCGCTTTCAATCCCTGAAGAACGAAGTCGATCCGGACGGCGCCAAGCGCCACGGCATCGAAGTGGTGCGCCGCGTGAGCGGCGGCGGCGCGATGTTCATCGAGCCGGGCAACTCCATTACGTATTCGCTGAGCGCGCCGCAGGCGCTGGTCCACGGCATGAGCTTCCAGGAGTCGTATGCCTTCCTGGACGCCTGGGTGCTGACCGCGCTGCAGGGCCTGGGCATCAAGGCCTGGTATCAGCCGCTCAACGACATCGCCTCCGACATCGGCAAGATCGGCGGCGCCGCGCAGGCCCGCCGCGCCGGCGCCGTGCTGCATCACGTCACCATGTCCTACGATATCGACGCCGACAAGATGGTCGAGGTCCTGCGCATTGGGCGCGAGAAGCTCTCCGACAAGGGCACCACCAGCGCCAAGAAGCGCGTCGATCCGCTGCGCACGCAGACAGGTCTGGCGCGCGAGGTCATCATCGACCGCATGGTGGAAACTTTTGCCGGGCTGCATCGTCTGACCCCGGGTAGCGTGGGCGCGGAAACGTTGGCGCGCGCGCAGGCGCAGGCGGACGAAAAATTCTCCCGCGCCGACTGGACAGGCGTCGTGCCCTGACGGCGCCTTGCGTTTTCTGGAGGTAATTGCATGAATCGCAGCTTCACGCCGGCTGGCGCGATACGCGGTCTGATCCTGGGCGCCGCCCTGCTGGCCCTGGCCGGCTGCGGCAGCACGCCCACCTCGAACATCACCCTGGCAACGCCCGATGCCTCGTCTTCGGCCACGCCGGAAAAGGTGGGCGACCTGTCCACCGAACGCATCAAATGGGCGGCCAGCAAGCCGGGCTGCGAAGGCGACTGCCCGCGCATCGAAATCGACAGTGTGGCGTTTCCGGGCATCCCGAAACTGACCGCGCTGGTGGACCACGTGCTTGCCTACATGACCGGCACCGACGCCAATCGCCGCGGCCCCTACGAGACGCTGTCGGAATACACGCAGTATTTCTGGTCCACGGCGCGCCCGCGTGACGCGACCTACTTCAAGGCCAGCGTGAAGGACACGGTGGGCGACATCGTCGCCGTCGAACTGCACACGGAACAGTATCTGACCGGCGCCGCGCACGGCATCCCGGCCACCCAGTACCTGAACTGGGAACGCAGCCGCGGCCGCGTCATGAGCCTGGACGAAGCCCTGATCCCGGGACGCCGCGCCGAATACGTCGCCGCGTTGCAGCGCGCGCACGCGAAATGGCTGACGGGCAACCCCGATGCCAAGCGCGACCCGGCGGCCTACAACAAGATGTGGCCCTTCCAGGAAAGCGACAACTTCGCGATCACGCGCGATGGCATCGTGGTCAAGTACGACGCCTACTCGATCGCGCCGTATTCGCACGGCGAGCCGGAGCTGACGATTTCGTACCAGGATCTGCGAGGCATCCTGAAGCCGGAACTGCTGCCGGCATCGTGAAGGCGCTGCGGGACTGGGTCTTGACGTGAAAATGCCGAGCATCTGCCCGGCATTTTTCATCACCACAAATAGGAATCGCCCCTTGCGGAGCGATTCCGGCATCGCACCCGCGAAGGCGCCATGCCGATTCAGTCTTTACGGGTACAGGCCGCGCACCTGGCGGGCCTGCAGGATGCGCGTGCACGCCACGATGAACGCGGCGGTACGCAGCGTCACCTTGTGCTCGCGCGACACCTGCGCCACCGACGCATAGGCTTCGCGCATCAGGCGCTCGAGGCGCTGGTTGATCTCTTCCTCGCTCCAGAAGAAGCTGGAGAAGTCCTGCACCCACTCGAAGTAGCTGACCGTCACGCCACCGGCGTTGGCCAGCACGTCGGGCACCACGTACACGCCGTTCTCGGCAAGGATGTCGTCCGCTTCCGGCGTGGTCGGGCCGTTGGCGCCTTCCACGACGATCTTGGCGCGAACCTTGGCGGCATTGTCGACCGTGATCTGGCTTTCCAGGGCTGCCGGGATCAGGAACTCGGTTTCCAGCGTCCAGAACTCGTTCTTGTCCAGCGCCTGGCCACCCGAGAAGCCGCCCACGCCGCCGGTTTGCGACACATGCGACAGCAGCTTGTGCACGTCCAGGCCGGCCGGGTTGTGCACGGTGCCGGTGTGGTCCTGCGCGGCGATGACCTTGGCGCCGGCCTCGTGGAACAGGCGGGCGGCGGTGCCGCCCACGTTGCCAAAGCCTTGCACGACAACGCGTGCGCCGGCCACATCGATGTTCCTGTCACGCGCGGCTTCGCACGCCACGACGAACACGCCGCGGCCCGTGGCTTCGACGCGGCCCAGGCTGCCGCCCAGCGCGATCGGCTTGCCCGTGACCACGCCCGTGGCGGTGGCGCCTTCGTTCATGGAGTACGTGTCCATCATCCAGGCCATCGTCTGGGCGTTGGTATTCACGTCAGGCGCGGGAATGTCCTTGGACGGTCCGATGATGACGCCGATCTCGCTGGTGTAGCGGCGGGTCATGCGTTCGAGTTCCGACGCGGAGAGCTTGCGCGGATCGACACGGATGCCGCCCTTGGCGCCGCCGTACGGCAGGTTGACTGCGGCGTTCTTGACCGACATCCAGGCCGCCAGCGCCATCACTTCGGACAGCGTGACGTCCTGGTGGAAACGCACCCCGCCCTTGCCCGGACCGCGCGACACGTTGTGCTGCACGCGGTAGCCCTCGAAGTGGGCGATGGTGCCGTTGTCCAGTTCGATCGGCACATCGACGATCAGCGAGCGCTTCGGACGCTTCAGCGTCTCGACCCACCGGCTCAGGGAACCGAGGTACGGCGTGACCCGGTCGACTTGTTGCAGGTAATTACCCCAAGGGCCGAGGTCCTCGGGATTCAGATACGACGGCAAGGCATGGGTGGGAGTTTGAGACATGGGCATGCTCTCCTGACAAAGTTGCGCCATTTTATCCACGAAACTAATACCGTCCCCATTTAAAGTCTAAATTTTTTAAATAGGGACGCATAGGTGTTGCGGATACCGAACGGGTCGCAGGCGGGGCCGGAAGCTGCACCTATCCTAAGCCGCGAAACCGGGCGCGTCCAGCCTGCGCGGGACGCCACGGCCGATAAAAAAGGGCGGCCCTCGCAAAGAGGATCCGCCCTGCATCTGCCCCGGTGTCTGACACCCTGGTGAGACGGTCTACAGCCTGCACCATCGCAACAAGGGTGTCAGACACCGCTTCCGAATCACGCCGACAACAACTGCCAGGCCAGACGCGCCGCCGCCCGCGCGCCATGGCCGTCGACGTCGAACTTGGGGTTGAATTCCGCCAGGTCGGCCAGCCGCAGCTTGCCGCTGGCTTTGACACGCAAAACGATTTCCTCGACCACCGCCATCGGCACCCCGTAAGGCGCCGGCGCGGACACCCCCGGCATCACCCCCGCGGGCAGCACGTCCAGGTCGATCGTCAGATACACGTGCTGCGCCTTGGCCAGCAACCCATCCACGTCGGCCAGCCGCGCCTCAAGATGGCGCTCCTGCATGTCCCGGTCTTCGACCCACACGGCGCCGATTTCCGCGGCGCGGGCGTACAGGGCGGGCGTGTTGGCCAGCTGCGAGACGCCCAGGCAGGCGTATTGCAGTTCGCGCCCGCGCGCCTCGCTGTCTGCCGCAATCTGGTCGAACGGCGTCCCAGAACTGCCGGGACGGCCCGTACGCAGATCGAAGTGCGCGTCCAGGTTCAGGACCAGCACGGCGCCGGCGTCGCCGCGCGCATCCAGCCAGCGGGCCAACCCCTGGAAACTGCCCCAGGCGATTTCATGCCCGCCGCCCAGCACGACAGGCCGGGCGCCCCGGCCCATCAGTTCGGCCAGACGCAAGCCCAGGCGCTCCTGTGCGTCCTCCAGCTTGTCGCCGTGGCATTCGACGTCGCCGGCATCCAGCAGGCGCGTCAGACCGTGCGCCGGCAGGCCCGCCAGGTACTTGCGGATACCGGCCGGCCCCGCTGTGGCGCCCACGCGCCCCTGGTTGCGCGCCACGCCCGCATCGCAGGCAAAGCCCAGCAGCACGGCTTCGCCCATTTCGCCCTGCCCCGCTTCGGGCTCGACGATATGCGCCAGCCGGCGGGTGTCGCCTTGCTCGGCGCTGTCGTCGCGCGCCTTCCACACGCTCTTGTCCAGTTGCGATGCGTTCATGCTGCCGCCCCCGGACTCGCGCTCAGCACCGCCTGCAGGAACTCGCGGGTGCGGGCCTCGCGTGGTTGGGTGAAGATCACGTCCGGCGGACCGGACTCCAGGATCACGCCGCCGTCCATCACGGCCACCACGTCGGCCACGTCGCGGGCAAAACCCATTTCGTGGGTCACGACCATCATGGTCATGCCTTCGCGGGCCAAGAGCTTCATGACCTGCAGCACTTCGCCCACCAATTCCGGGTCCAGCGCCGAGGTCGGCTCGTCGAACAGCATGACCTGCGGTTGCATGGCAAGCGCGCGTGCGATGGCCACACGCTGCTTCTGGCCGCCCGACAGGCTGGCGGGCATGGCCGCCATTTTCTGCGACAGGCCCACCTTGTTGAGAAGGTCCGCGGCCAGCCCATTGGCCTCTTCGCGGCCCATGCCGAGCAGCGTGCGCGGGCCGACCGTCACGTTGTCCAGCACCGACAGGTGCGGGAACAGATTGAAGCCCTGGAACACCATGCCCACCTGCGTGCGCAACGCGTTCAGCTCGGCCTCCGGCAACAGCGCGCCGTTGTCCTGCAGTGTCTGGCCGCAGATGTCCACGGTGCCGCGCTGCGCCACTTCAAGGCCGTTGCAGCAACGCAGCAAGGTGCTCTTGCCCGACCCGCTGGGTCCGATGACCACGACCACTTGCGACTTCAGCACATCGAAATCGATGCCGCGCAGGACGGCGTGATCGCCGTAGGATTTATGCAGGCCGCGGATGCGGATCATTTCCTGCCCTTCGATGACGAGGCTCATTGCACCATTCCTCCAGCGCGCAGGTGATGTTCGATCTTGCGCAAAATCACCATGGCGATCGTGGTCAGGGCCAGATAGATCAATGCCACCACCAGGTAGGTTTCCAGCGAGCGGTAAGACACGCTGATGATCTTCTGCCCTTCGTGCATCAGATCGTGAATGGTCAACAGCGACACCAGCGCGGAGTTCTTGATTAGTGCGATGAACTCGTTGCCCAGCGGCGGGATCATGCGCACCACCGCCTGCGGCAGGATGATGATGCGCATGGCCTGGCCGGACGACATGCCCAGCGAACGCGCCGCCTCCGTCTGGCCGCGATCCACCGACTGGATCGCGCCCCGCACGATTTCCGACACGTAGGCCCCGGAATACATGCCCAGGCCCAGCACGCCGCAGGCGAACGCCGGCAGCGTCACGCCAAACTGAGGCAGGCCGAAGAACCAGATGAAAAGCTGCACCAGCAGCGGCGTGCCCCGAAAGAACAGCAGATAAGTGCTGCACAGGTGATAAATGACGCGGCGCTGCGGGTTGAGCCGGCCGATACCGACCAGCAGCCCCATCACGCAGCCCAGCAGCAAGGCGCCGGCGGTCACCTCGATGGTGACCACCGCGCCCCGCAAGAGCGCGTCGAAGTCGGCGAAGACGGGAGAAAAATCCAGGTTCATTTCGCGGGCGCCTCGAACCACTTGTTGACGATGGCCTGGTAGCTGCCATCAGCCTTCAACTTCTGCAGCGCGGCGTTCAGGTCGCGCGTGAGCTCAGGCTTGTTCTTGGGCACGGCGATGCCGTAGTCCTCGGTCGTGATCTGCTCGTTCAGCACGGTCAGGCCGTTCGTGCTTTGCGCGAACAGCTTGGCGGCGGGCTTGCCCGTCACCGCGGCATCGGCGCGGCCGATCTGCACCAGGTTGAACATCTCCTGGTTCTTTTCGACTTCCACGCGCTGGACCTTGGGGAAATGCTCCTTCAGGTAGTTCACCGACTTCGTGCCGACCTGCACCGACACCTTGCGGCCTTCCAGATCCTTGAGCGTCTTGATGGGACCGTCGGCCTTGGTCAGAACCACCAGACCGCCCGCGTAGTACGGGTCGGTGAAGTCGACGACCTTGCTGCGCTCGGGCGTGATGTAGATGGCCGACACCGCGATGTCGGCGCGGCCGGCTTGCAGCGCGGGAATCAGGCCCTTGAAGTCGATGTCGATCCACTCGATCTTCTTGCCCATCGCGCCGGCCAGCGCCTCGACCAGTTCGATGTCAAAGCCGGTGCGCTTGCCGTCCTTGACGAACTCCATCGGCGGGAAGGTGGCGTCGGTGACGGCGCGGATCGTTTCCTGGGCGTGGGCGGCGCCAGCGGCGCAGGCGAGGCTCAGGGACAGAGCGGCGGACAGCAGAGTGCGGCGATTCATCATGGTGGGTCCTATGGAAGTGGGTACGACGGGAGGTAAGAGGGTGTGCAATGCGGCGTCAGGCGGCCTTCAGGCGTTCGGAGATGCGGCGGGCGGCTGCCAAGGTCATGTCGATCAGCGCGTCGGGATGCTGCGCGGCGCGGGTGGACGGCGCCATCAGCGTGATCGAGGCCACGGCCTGATTCGGCCGCTGGAAGATCGGCACGCTGACGCCCCAGACGCCGGCATCGACTTCGCTGTCGGTCACGGCATAGCCCTGGTCGCGAATGGCCTCCAGCTCGCTCGCCAGCCGGTCGGCATCCACGGCGGCCTCGTTGGCCAGGTAGGCAAGCGCCGCCTGCAGCCGGGCCTGCGGCATGAACGCCAGCAGCGACTTGGCCGACGCGCCCCGCGCCAGCGGCAGTCCGCGGCCCTTGGTGAACGAGCAGCGCAGCGGATGCTGGCTTTCCACCATGTCCAGGCACACAGCCTGGTCCTTCACGGCGACGAGCAGTCCGATGGTTTCGCCGGACGATGCGGCAAGCGCAGCCATGTCGGGCTGCGCCTCATGAATCAGGAAAGACGACTGGTCAAAACCCCACGCAAGCTGCACGCACAGCGGCCCGGGTCCGTACTCGCCGTCGTGTTCGGCGACAAAACCCCAGCGCTTGAGGAGCGCAATCTGCCGGTACAGCGTGCTTTGCGCCAGGCCCGTCTTGTCGGCCAGCGCGGCAATGCTGAGCGGGCCGTCGTGCCGGGCCAAGGTGGCCAGCACATACAGGACGCGATCCGCGCCCGCCCCGACAGATGTTTCCGACATAACGACTCAACTCCCAGCAATATGGACGCGAGATTATCAATTTGTGGCGGTTTCGCTTATATTTTTTCCCACCCAATGAGAATCACAAGGGAAAACCCCGAAATCCGGACGCAAAAAAACCCGCCGGGAGGCGGGTTTGGTGCAACGGTGGCGTCTGCGGCGGCTGGGTCAGACCGCGGGGCAGATCACGGACGAGACCGAGAATCAGGGCGCGGGCGGCTTCTCGTAATCCGACAGCCCGACGCCGGAGACACCCTTCACACCGCCGCCAGATGCCGGCGCGGCGGCGGCCGGCGCGGGTGCCGGGACCGGCGCAGGCGCCTCGGCGGGTTGCCCCGCGCCCGTGACAGCGGCGCCCGCCTCCTGCGGCGCCCCTTGCGCCGACGCGCGGCGTTTGCGCTTGGCGTCCGCTTCCTTCTGTGCCATGGCCGTCAGCTCGGCGGCCAGCGACTCCGACTTGCCCGTGGCCGCCCACGCGGCCGCATCCTGCCCCTTCGTGTCCTGCGTGGTGACGTCGGCCCCGGCCCGGATCAGCAATTCGACCATGGGTTTGCGGCCAGACAGCGCCGCCATCATGAGCGGCGTCTCGCCATTGGGCGCCGGCGCGTTTACCATCGCCTTGTTCGCGAGCAGCAGTCGCGCCATTTCCATCTGCCCCTTGGAGGCCGCGTAATGCAGCGGCGTCCATCCCAGGCGGTTGACCTGCGCGCCACGCGCGATCAGCTTCTTGGCGCGCTCGGTCTGGCCGGCGATGGCCAGGTACATCAGCGGCGTTTCGCCCGCCGGGTTCTCGGCGTTGACGTCGGTGCGCTTGTCCGCGGCGAGCACGTCAAACACCTTCCAGGCGTTGTCCACGACCGCGCGCATGATGGCCGGCTGGCCGTTCTTGTAGCGCACGTTGGGATCCGACCCCTGCGCCAGCAGGTCGCGGATGTCGTCGGGGTAATCGTTGGCGACGTAGACCCACCAGTCGCCCGGATTGGCCGCCTGCGCGGTCGGCGCGGCCAGACCGATGGCCAGCGCAAGCAGGCCGGCGCGGCTGCACGTCAAAAGGGCTTTATGGGCGGAGGCGATGCGGATGGCCATGGCAGTCCTAGGATGCAGATTCAAAAAACGGGCCGACCTATTTCTTCACCTTGCTGAAAAGCTTGAAGAAATTGTCGGTGGAAGCGCGGGCGACCTCGGCTGCCGTGATGCCGCGCAGGTCCGCGATCTTTTCGGCCACGTGGATCACCTTGGACGGATCGTTGAGCTTGCCGCGAAACGGCACCGGGGCCAGGTAGGGCGAATCGGTTTCGATCAGCAGCCGGTCCAGCGGGACCTTGGCGGCCACTTCATGCACGATCTGCGCATTCTTGAACGTCACGATGCCCGACAGCGAAATATAGAAGTTCTGGTCCAGCGCGGCCTGCGCCACTTCCCAGGTTTCGGTGAAGCAGTGCATCACGCCGCCCGCCTCGGCCGCCTTTTCCTCGCGCAGCATGCGCACGGTGTCCTCGGCGGACGATCGCGTGTGCACGATAAGCGGCAGGCCGGCATCGCGCGCGGCGCGGATATGGCGTCGGAAACGTTCGCGCTGCCAATCCAGCGGTTCGGACAGACGGTAGTAGTCCAGCCCGGTTTCGCCGATGGCCACGACCTTTGGGTGTTCTGCCAGCCGCACCAATTCCTCGGGCGTCGGGTCCGGCGTGTCTTCGTAGTCGGGGTGCACGCCCACCGAGGCCCACAGGCGGGGCTGCGGCTCGACCAGCGACATCAGGCCGGGCCATTCCGGCATGTTGACGCTGACGACGAGCGCGTGCGTGACCTGATTGGCCGTCATGCGGTCAAGAATGGCCGGCAGATCGTTGGCAAGCTCGGGGAAATTCAGATGACAGTGGGAATCGACGTACATGGTGAGTCTGGTGTTGCGAACCGGGGCGCGTCGCCAAGCGAAGCAAAGCGCCGCCGGATCAAGGACTTACGCCTGGCAGGATAGCACCACGCGCTGCAGGGTGGCGTGGGCGAACAGCTTGGCGTTCAAGGGGTGGGTGGCCAGCGCGCGCTGGCGCGTCAGCCAGCGGGAGGCCTCGGCCACGCGGGCAGGATGCATGCGGGCGGCCACCTGCGCCACGCCAGCAGCCAGCGACGGAAAATAGCGCACCGGCGCGCCGGCGCTGGCAAGCATCAGATCCGTGTACAGCCGTTGCAGGGCATCGATCCATTCTGGCGCGGCCACTTTCTCCAGCGCTTCGGCCAGCGTGCCCACGTCGGGCGTCTGACCCTTGGCCAGCGGGTTGACCAGTTGGCCCAGCCACGCCGGACAGGCAGATTCGCCGGATTGCGCCAGGCGCAGCGCCGCCAGCGGCGCGCCGCCCGCCGCGGCCAGCCATTCGCGCGCCGGCTCGACGTTCTGGTCCCGCAGCCACTGCAACGCCGTGTCCGCATCGGGCGCGGGCAGCGGCAAGCGGCGGCAGCGCGACACCAGCGTGGGCAGCAAGCGGTCCGGCGCGTCCGCGACCAGCAGGAATACCGTATGGGGAGGCGGTTCCTCCAGCACCTTGAGCAAGGCGTTGGACGACACGACGTTGAGCGCATGGGCCGGGTACAGCAACGCCACGCGCCAGCCGCCCCGGTGCGTGGCGGTGTTGAACCAGGACTCCAGCGAACGGATCTGGTCGATGCGAATTTCCTTGGACGGCGCGCGCTTGGCAGCGCCTGCCGCCGGCTCGGCGTCTTCGGCCTGTTCGGCGGCGTCCGCGCCCTCTTCCACGGCCACTGCCTCGGGGCGGATGCGGCGCAGGTCGGGATGGTTGCCGCTGGCGAACCACGCGCAGGCGGCGCAGTGGCCGCAGGCCAGCCCGTTTTCAGGCGTTTCGCACAACAGGCTGGCCGCCGCCGCGATGGCGAAATCGAGCTTGCCGATGCCAGCCAGCCCATGCACCAGCCAGGCATGCGCAAAGCGGTCGCGATTGCCCAGCCAGGCGCGGGCCGTGTCCATCTGCCAGGGGTGAAACTGGGGCGCGCTCATGCGGGAACGGCCAACAGCTCGCGCAGGCCGGCTTCCAGGTCGGCGCGGATCTCGGGGATGGCGCGCGTCGAATCGACGACGCGGATGCGGTCCGGATCGGCCTTTGCGCGGGCATGGTAGGCCTCGCGGGTGCGCTCGAAGAACGCCGCGCCCTCGCGCTCGAAGCGATCGGGTTCGCGCGCGTCTGCCAGGCGCGCCCGGGCGACTTCCAGCGGCACGTCAAAGAGCCAGGTGCGGTCCGGCCGGCCGGCATGCATCCAGGCTTCCAGAACCGCCACGCGCTCGGCGCCCAGGCCGCGGCCGCCGCCTTGGTAGGCGTAGCTGGCGTCGGTATAGCGGTCGCAGACGACCCACGCGCCGCGAGCCAGCGCAGGCTCGATCACCTGGCGCGAATGTTCGCATCGCGCAGCGAACATCAGCAGGGTTTCCGTATCCAGCCCCATCGGATCGTTCAGGACCAACGCGCGCAGCTTCTCGCCCAACGGCGTGCCGCCGGGCTCGCGGGTGGACACGACCTCAACGCCCTGCGCGCGCAGGAAATCCGCGATCCAGACGGTGTGCGTGCTCTTGCCCGCGCCGTCCACGCCCTCCAGCGTAATGAAACGTCCGCGTGAGGTCATTGATCTTGTCCTTGTGCTGATTCGGGTTCGGGCGCCGCCGAGGCCGCCGGCGCGGGGGTGGGCGCGGGCGTGGAGTTGGACCGCTGACCAAGAATGTAGCGGGCCACGTTGCGGTTGTGTTCGGACAGGTTGGCCGAGAACTCGCTGGTGCCGTTGCCCCGGGACACGAAATAAAGAAACTTGTGCTGCTCGGGCTGCACAGCGGCCAGCAAGGCCGCCCGGCCGGGTGCGGCAATCGGCGTGGGCGGCAGGCCCGGACGCGTGTAGGTGTTCCAGGGCGTGTCGGTCTGCAGGTCGCGCTTGCGGATGCGGCCCTGGTAGGCCTCGCCCATGCCGTAGATCACCGTGGGATCGGTCTGCAGCAGCATCCCGATCTTCAGCCGGTTGGTGAACACGCCCGAAACGCGCCGGCGCTCCGGGCCATGGCCGGTTTCCTTTTCGATGATGGAGGCGAGCACCAGTGCTTCATAGGGCGTGGACACCGCCACGTCCGATTGGCGCTTGTCCCAGGTGTCGTTCAGGATGCGCTGCCCTTCCTGGTAGGCGCGGCGCAGCAGGTCGAAATCCGTGCTGCCGGGCGTGAAGACGTAGGTATCCGGAAAGAACAGGCCTTCCGGGTGTTTGATGGTCGATCCCAGCCGCTCCATCAGTTCTTCGTCGCTGACATCGCCCAGCGTCTGCTTGACGTCGGGGTTCTCGCGCAGCGCCTGGCGGATCTGGCGATAGGTCCAGCCTTCAAGAAAGGTGATCTGGCGCTGCGTCATGTCGCCGCGGGCCAGGCGTTCGAGCAGCAGCCAGGGCGTGTCGCCATTGAGCGCCTGGTAGCCGCCCGCCTTCATCAGCTTGTCGCGCTCGGACAGGCGCGCCATCCACACGAAACCCGGCTCCCACATCGGCACGCCGGCGGCATTGAGCGCGCGCGCGACGGTGCGCGGGCTGCTGCCCGGATCCACCACAAAGTCGATCTTGTCGGACGACAGCGCCATCGGGCGATGCATCCAGGTATAGGCGGCGCCCACCGCGCCGCCCACGGCCAGGACGATGAGCAACAGGAACCACAGGACGAAATTTCGGAGTCGCATCTTCATAAGTGTCGGAAGTTTAATGGATCGCGGGCCGCAGCCGTGACACAACGGGGGCCGGATCGCGCGGCGCGCCCCTTTGCGCATCGGGGACATGTCCGGGCCGGCCCGGGAACACGGCTATCATCAGCACTTTGATGACGCGATAACTCCCGCCGCCATGCACGCCTATTACGCTTCGATTCCTGTCCGCGCCGAAGGTTGCGCGCAATGCGCTCCGCTGGAAGATCTGGCGGTCTTCACCGCTTCGGGCGCCGACGCCCTGTCCTTCCTGCACGGCCAGCTCACGCAGGACGTCACGGGCCTGCCCCAAGACGCCGCGCGATTGGCCGGCTATTGCACCGCCAAGGGCCGTCTGCTGGCCACGATGGTCATGTGGCGCGGCGCCGGCGATGCCGATGATTCCCCCCAGTTCTACGGCATGGTTCGCCAGGACCTGTCCCAAGCACTGATCAAACGCCTGTCCATGTTCGTCCTGCGGGCCAAGGCCAAGCTGGCCGCCGCGCCGCTGCACGTGGCCGGCGTGCAGGCCACCCCGGAACAGGCTGCCGCGCTGGAAGCCGTGACGGGCGCCCTGCCGCGCGCCACGTGGCAGCGCGCCGACATGCCGTCCGGCACCTGGATCGTCGCGCCGTCGGCCGACGACCGCCTGCGCTGGTGGTGGATTGCCTCTGACGAGCAGTTGGCACAGTCCGCCGCGCTGACCCAAGCCATGGGACTGGCCTCTGCGCAGCAATGGCAGGCGGCTGACCTGGCGGCTGGCATCCCCTGGATTGCCGCGGCCACGCAGGACGTCTTCATTCCGCAGACGGTTAACCTGGACCTGATCCAGGGGGTCAGCTTCACCAAGGGCTGTTATCCCGGGCAGGAAGTGGTGGCACGCAGCCACTACCGGGGCACCGTCAAGCGGCGCATGGCCTTCGGCACCGTTGCCGACGCTAGCCTGCAGGGCCCGGCGCTGACGGGGGTGGACGTGTTCGATGCCACGCAACCGGGCGAGGCCATTGGCCGCGTGGTGCAGGCCGCCAGCGATGCCGGCGTGGTGTCGGTGCTGTTCGAAACCACCCTGGCCGCACTGCCCGAGGGCGATCTGCGTCTGGCCAGCGCCGACGGTCCGCGCATCGCGCCCGCCCCGCTGCCCTACGCCATCAATCCCTGACCCTGCCCCGCCCGTGCGCGCCAATTCCGGCGCGCACGAATCTGGCGTTCGTCTTCAGACCGCCACGCCGAACAGCGCACCCACGCCCGCCGTCACCGCCATGGCCGCCGCGCCCAGCACCGTGACGCGAAGCGCGGCGGGCAGCTTGGGCGCGCCCCCCGCCTTTGCGGCCATGGTGCCCAGCGCCGCCAGACAACAGACCGATGCGCCGATCACCCACCCGATCAGGGGCGGTCCGGGCGATACCGCCGCCACGGCGAGCGGCACGGCGGCCCCGCCGGCAAACGACGCCGCCGACGCCAACGCCGCCTGGACCGGCCGCGCGCGATTGTGCAGCGAAATGCCCAGCTCGTCGCGGGCGTGCGCATCCAGCGCATCATGGCTGGTGAGCTGGCGCGCCACCTGCTCGGCCAAGTCGCGGGTCAGCCCGCGCTCGACGTAAATGTCGACCAGTTCCGCCAGTTCTTCGCCGGAGTTGCGCTTGAGCGAGCGCTGTTCAAGCCGCAGGTCGGCGGCTTCGGTGTCGGCCTGGGTGCGCACGGACACGTACTCGCCCGCCGCCATCGACAGCGCGCCGGCCACCAGGCCGGCCAGTCCCGATGTGAGAATGGCGCCGTGCGAGGCTTGGGCAGCCGCGACGCCGGTGATGAGGCTGGCCGTGGAGACAATACCGTCGTTGGCGCCCAGCACTGCGGCGCGCAGCCAGTTGCTGCGGAAAATTCTGTGGTGTTCTTTTGCTGGCATTGCCGGAAAACCCATGCAACGCGTGACGGGCGCCGGGCATGCGAGGCGATGGCCCCGGCATGCCCCGGCAGCGTTCATCGCGGCGTCACGCGCACCGCGGTGAGCAAGCCTATCACGCACAGCGTGGCTTGTTCTCCGTCGTGCGCAAACATCTCCACCTGGCAGACCGAAAGACGCTTGCCCGGCTTGACCACGCGGCCGGTCGCGACGAACCGGTCGCCTTTGGCGGGCGCCAGGAAGTTCATCTTGAATTCGGACGTCAGTACATCCTCGCCCGGTCCGAACAGCGTGTAGGCCGCATAGCCGCCCGCACTGTCCGCAATGGTGGTGGAAATGCCCGCGTGCAGAAAGCCGTTCTGCTGGCAGAGGTCCTGCCGGTACGGCAGGACGATGTCCACCCTGCCCGGCTCGACGCTATGCAGCCGCGCGCCCAGCAGCGCCATGATGCTCTGCTGATCGAAGCTGGCCTGGACCCGCGCGGCCGGGTCTTCCGAGGCGTTGACGTGCGGCACGTCAGTCCTGCTCGCGCTTGACCAGATTGACGATGCTGGAAAAGTCCAGCTTGCCCGAACCGCCCGCGCTGTGCAGCGAATACAGGTTGCGCGCCAGTTCGCCCAACGGAATGGACGCGCGCGCCGACAGGGCGGCCTCGGCGGCCAGTCCCAGGTCCTTGAGCATCAGGTCCACGCCGAACCCGCCGGCATAGCCCTTGGAGGCCGGCGCATGCTCCATCACGCCCGGCCACGGGTTGTAGAGCTCGGTTGCCCAGTTGCGGCCCGAGCTCTTGGCGACGATGTCCGACAGCACCTTCGGATCCAGGCCATTCGCCACGCCCAGCGCCAGCGCCTCGGACGTGCCGGCCATCAGGATGCCCAGCAGCATGTTGTTGCAGATCTTGGCGACCTGTCCCGCCCCGGCCGGGCCCGCGTGAAAGATGTTCTTGCCCATCTTTTCCAGCACGGGCCGCGCGCGCTCCAGCGAGGCGGCCGCGCCGCCCACGATGAAGGTCAGCGTGCCCGCGGCCGCGCCACCCGTGCCGCCCGACACCGGCGCATCGATCATGGCGATGCCGCGCGCCTCGGCCGCCTGCGCCACCTTGCGCGCCGAATCCGGCGCAATGGTGCTGCATTCGATGACCAGCGCGCTCGAGGAAATCTTGCCCAGCAGGTCCTGGTCAAGGTACAGGCCCTCGACGTGCTTGCTAGCCGGCAGCATCGAGATCACGACCTCCGCGCCCTGGACCGCTTCCGACGCGGACGCGGCCGCCGTCGCGCCGGCATCGGTCAGCAGCTTGATGGCCGCCGGCACCAGATCGAACACCTTCAGGCTGTGGCCAGCCTTGACCAGATTCAATGCCATGGGCGCGCCCATGTTGCCCAAACCGATAAACGCGATGCTGCTCATGATGTCTTGTCTCCTGTTGCTATTGCTGTAGGTATGGATTCATCGTGACCTGCGTGGCGGATCGGCCGGCTGGCGGGCCGGCCGGCGGATCAGCGCCCTTCCTGGCCCAGGTCGGCAAGCGGATGCGGCTCGCCCTCGGGCCAGGGTTCTTCAAAGAATTTCTGCACCCAGGCGTCGGTCGCCATGTCGATGACGGCGGGATTCCAGCGCGGGTTCTTGTCCTTGTCGATCAGCAGCGCGCGGATGCCTTCGGCAAAGTCGCCATGCGCCGTGCACGCCAGCGCGGCGATGTACTCGACGCGAAACACATCGTCCAGCGACCGCAGGCGCGTGCGCTGCTGCAAGGCAAACGCCAGGCGCACCGATCCCGGCGAGCCCGCCAGCATGGTTTTGGCCGCGCGCGAGAGCCAGGGGTCTTCGTGGTCCTTCAGGAAGGACAGCTCTTCGTAGATGTCGTCCAGCCGGTTGCCGTTGCACAGGTTGTTGACGACGAACGAGTGCTGGCGCAGTGGCCCGGGTTCGAGCGGCGTGGGCGGTTCCAGCGCGGTCAGCGCGCGGCGCAGCAGGCCGTCGTTGATCGAGCGCGGGGGAATCGCGTCCTCGGCCGCATCCGCGGCCTGGCCCGCCCACGGCTGCTGCTCCAGCGACGCCAGCAGCGCCGGCCAATCCGCGCTGTTCAGGCGGAAATCCGCCAGCCCCGCAAAGAAGGCGTCGGACGTGTTCAGTTGCGCGCCCGTCAGCGCCAAAAAGACGCCGCTGCGGCCCGGCATGCGGCTCAGCAGCCAGCTGCCGCCCACGTCCGGGAACAGGCCGATCGACACTTCCGGCATGGCCAGGCGCGAGGTCTCGCTGACGACGCGGTGGCTTGCGCCCATCATCAGGCCGATGCCACCGCCCATGACAATGCCATGGCCCCAGCACAGAACGGGCTTCGGATACGTGTGGATGCGATAGTCCAGCCGGTACTCGCGTTCGAAGAAGGTGCGCGCGTAGGTGTTGCTCCAGCTGGGCTTGCCCGCGTTCTCGGTCATGCTGCGATACAGGCCATGCAGGTCGCCGCCGGCGCAGAACGCCTTGTCGCCCGCGCCCTGCAGCACCACCAGCGCAACACCGGGATCACGCGCCCAGGCGTCCAGGCGGTCGGCCAGCAGGTCAACCATCTCGAGCGACAGGCCGTTCAGCGTTTGCGGCGCATTCAGCGTCGCAATGCCGAAACGCATTCCATTGGCGGCGGATCTTTCTTCGAACAACACCGGTGCATTCATCTTATGTCGGCTCCTTTTTCCAACAATTGGCGGGCAATGATCACGCGCATGATCTCGTTGGTGCCCTCCAGAATCTGATGAACGCGAGTATCGCGCACCAAACGCTCCAAGGGATAGTCTTTCAGGTAACCATAACCACCATGAATCTGTTGCGCGTCCAGGCATATCTGGAAGCCCATGTCGGTGGCGAAACGCTTGGCCATCGCGCAGTAGGTGGACGCATCGGGCGCGCCGGCATCCAGCTTGCAGGCGGCCAGCCGAACCATCTGGCGCGCCGCCACCAGGTGCGTCGCCATGTCGGCCAGCTTGAACTGCAGGGCCTGGAATTCCGCCAGCCGGCGGTTGAACTGGCGGCGCTCGTCCATGTAGCGGCGGGCGGCGTCCAGCGCGCCCTGCGCTGCGCCCACCGAGCACGTGCCGATGTTGATCCGGCCGCCATCCAGGCCCTTCATGGCGATCTTGAAGCCCTCGCCCTCCACGCCCAGCATGTTGGCGGCCGGCACGCGGACGTTCTCAAAGGTGATGGGACGCGTGGACTGGCTGTTCCAGCCCATCTTCTCTTCCTTGCGGCCATAGCCGATGCCTTCGCTGTCTGCGGGGATCGCAAAGGCGCTGATGCCCGCGGCCCCCTCGCCGCCGGTGCGGGCCATCACGACCAGCAGGTCGGTGTCGCCGCCGCCGGAGATGAAGGCTTTGGCGCCGTTGACGATGTAGCTGTCGCCATCGCGCTGCGCGCGCGTGGACAGCGATGCCGCGTCGGAGCCCGCGCCGGGCTCGGTCAGGCAATAAGAGGCCAGCTTTTCACCGCTGGCGAGCAAGGGTCCCCAGGCTTGCCGCAAGGCCGGCTGGCCCCACTTGCCTACCATCCAGGTCGCCATGTTGTGGATGGTCAGGAACGCCGTGGTGGACGGATCCACCGCCGCCATTTCCTCGAACACCAGCGTGGCGTCCAGACGCGGCAGGCCCAGCCCGCCGATGTCCTCGCTGGCGTAGATCGCGCAGAAACCCATCTCGCCCGCCCGGGCAAAGGCGTCACGCGGGAAAATGCCCTCGGCGTCCCAGCGCGCGGCGTGGGGAGCCAGTTCGCCCTCAGCGTAGTCGCGCGCGGCCTGCGCGAACGCGCGCTGCTCGTCGGTCAGTTCCAAGTCCACAGCCTGTCTCCTGTTGTAGTCGGTATTGTCTCGTGGCGTTGCTGCCGTCTCGTGAACGCCAGCCCGTCGATTTTGACATGACGTTGACGTAAACGTAAGCGGGAATCCGGCTCAATGTTACGCCCGAAGCGGCCGGGCGCTTTGTCTTATTGATGACAATGTGCGGGGACGGGCCGAAAGCAAAAAGCCACCGGCGGATGTCGACGGTGGCGTGCGGGGCGCCGGGCCGGGGGGCAGTCAGTTCGCCGTTACAGCAGCCCTGCCGGCCGGATGCGCCCGTTGCGGGCCGTCTTGGCCCGGCGATGCTCGGCGCGGCGGCGGCGCGACTCCTTCGGGTCGAAGGTCAGGCCGCGATAGATTTCCACGCGGTCTCCGTCGGCCAGGCGCGCCTTGGGTTCGGTGGCGCGGCCGAAGATGCCCACGCCCGCTTCCCACGGTTTGACGACAGGAAATGCCTGCGCAAAACCGCTGGCCGCCAACGCGTCCTCGACGGTCGCGCCGTCCGGCAAGCGCACGTCGCGCTGCCAGGCGTGGCCGGGCAAGGCGTAGCAGACGATGACGCCGATCTGCCCGCCCGCGGACCCTTCACTCGCCATACTTGGCCTGCGCGCGCTTGGTGAAGGAATCGATGAAGCTGGTCGCAATGCGGTTGAAGACCGGGCCCACGACCATTTCGAGCGGCCGGTTCGAGAACGCGTACTCCATGGTGAACAGGACCTTGCACGCGTCTTCGGCCAGCGGCTGGAACACCCAATGACCAACGAGGCTGGAGAACGGACCATCCACCAGCTCCAGGTCGATCCGCTCGGGGTAGACGTGGGTATTGCGGGTCGTGAAGCGCTGCTTCATCCCCGCGAAGGAAATCAGGATGGAGGCCTGCATGCCGTGTTCGTCGCGGGTCTGCACCTCGGCGCCGCCACACCACGGCATGAACTCGGGGTACTTCTCCACGTCGGCAACCAGGTCGAACATCTGGGCGGCGCTGTAAGGCACCAGGACGGATCGTTGTACTTTGTGCATCGACTATCGCAAATGGCTAGAATGGCAAGATTTTACCGGCACAGCGCTTTGTGGGCTTGAATGGGCCGAAACTGCGGCCAAAACAGTGAACAAAACTGCGCAGTGAACAAAACTGCGGCCAAAGTGGTGCAGCGGCCTGCGCAGTAAACAAAACAGCGGCAAAAGACAGCCGTCAGGATACCGAGCAATCGCCGCCCGCAACAACCCGCAATCCGCCGGATTCGCAGAATCCCCCAGCAAGAAGGCTTTATGAGCATTATCGACAATCGCAAGGCCACGCACGACTATTTCATCGAAGACCGCTTTGAAGCCGGCCTTGTCCTGCAAGGCTGGGAAGTCAAGGCGATCCGCGACGGCCGCGTGCAGCTCAAGGAAAGCTACGTCATCGTGCGCGATGGCGAACTGTTCCTGCTTGGCATGCACGTCAGCCCCCTGCCCACGGCCTCCACGCACATCCACCCCGACGCCATGCGCACGCGCAAGCTGCTGCTCAAGGCCGAGGAAATCAGTAAGCTCATCGGCAAGGTCGAGCAGCGCGGCTATACGCTCGTGCCGCTGAACCTGCACTACAAGAACGGCCGCATCAAGCTGGATTTCGCGCTGGGCCGCGGCAAGAAGCTGTTCGACAAGCGCGACACCGCGCGCGAGAAGGACTGGGCGCGCGAAAAGGAACGCATCATGAAGCACGACACCCGCACCCCGCGCCGCGGCAAGGACGATTGATTCAGGCGGCCACCGGCAGCGCCGGGCGCTCGGCCTCGTGGCCGGGGCCCACCACGCGGTTGCGCCCCGCCGATTTGGCCGCATAGAGTTTTCGGTCGGCCCGTTCGAACAGCACTTGCAGGTTTTCGCCCGGGATCCAGTCCTCGACGCCCGCGCTGAACGTATACGAAATCGTGCTGCCCCCGTGCGCGCAAGGCGTGCGCCGCACCGAATCCAGCAGGCGCTCGGCCACCTCCAGCACCGCGTCGCTGCGCATGTCCGCAAACAGCACGCAGAATTCCTCGCCCCCCACCCGTCCCACGTGATCGCCGGTTCGTAGGGTCGCGGTCGCCAGCAAGCCGAAATGGCGCAGCACCGCATCGCCGGCCGCATGGCCATGCGTGTCGTTGATGCGCTTGAAGTGGTCGATGTCCAATAGCAGCAAGGTCAGCGGACGGCGCATGCGCAGGGCCTGGGCGCAATACCGTTCGGCCTGCAGCCACCACGCCTTGCGAGACATCAGACCCGTCAGGAAGTCGGTGTTGGCCTCTTGTTCGCGGTCGGCCAGCATGCGGTCGTGGATGATCATGATGGTTCCCAGCGTCAGGCACGGCATGATCAACACGCCCAACGTCAGGAACGCAACGCCCCAAAGCGTGGGTTCAAGAAAGGCGGCCACCGTGTCCAGCCCCGCCAGGTAGACCCCGGCGCGAAGCGCGCAGACCACGGCGGAGATCAGCGTCACCGCCCACACGAAACGGTAGGCGTAGCGCGAGCGATGCTTGGGCATGTTGCGCTGGACGACGATGGCCACGGCCAGCATGAAGCCCATTTGCAGCAGCGACATCGCGACGATGCGCGGACTCACCTGCCAGTCCACGTAGGTGTAGGTGGCCACGACCGACAGCGCCGCCAGGCAGCCCAGGGTCATGAGATGCCGGGGCACCGCAAGACCGAGCAACCGGCGCACGCCCGCGTAATACGCACAAAGGGCCAGCGCGATCGCCGCGTTCGGCACCAGGATGGACGCCCAGAGCGGCGCCTCGGTGTTCTGCAGCGCAAATGTAGAAAACGCCAACAGCGTGAGCAGGTTGGCGCGTATGGTCTCGCGGATGCCGGCCATGCCGCTGCGCGCCAGGGATCCCAGCACGCACAGCGAAAGCACTCCCGCCAGCGCTGCTATCAGAAGCAAATTAACGGGAGCGATCATGGGCGGCGCGCCGCGAGGCGCGATATCAGGTGTTGCGCGTGGACTTCACGATGGTCATGGCGGAGGCGATCATCCCGCCCACGTCGGACAGATTGGCCGGCAGGATCAGCGTGTTGCCTTCCTTGGCCACGTTGCCGAACGCCTCAACGTAGCGCTCGGCAACCTTCAGGTTGACCGCTTCCATGCCGCCCGGCTGGCGAACCGCATCGGCAACCTGCGTGATGGCCTTGGCAGTGGCTTCGGCAATCGCCAGCACCGCAGCCGCCTCGCCTTGCGCCTGGTTGATCTGCGCCTGCTTCTCGCCCTCGGATCGCGCGATCGCGGCTTCGCGTTCGCCGGTGGCGATATTGATCTGCTCCTGGCGGCGGCCCTCGGAGGCGGCGATCAGCGCGCGCTTCTCGCGTTCCGCCGTGATCTGGGCCTGCATCGAACGCAGGATCTCGTTGGGCGGCGTCAGATCCTTGATTTCATAGCGCAGCACCTTCACGCCCCAGTTCAGCGCGGCCTCGTCCAGCGACGAGACGATGTTGCTGTTGATGGAATCGCGCTCTTCAAAGGTGCGGTCCAATTCCATCTTGCCGATGACCGAACGCAAGGTGGTCTGGGCAAGCTGCGTGATCGCCGAAATGTAGTTGGACGAACCGTACGAGGCGCGCATCGGGTCCGTGACCTGGAAATACAGCACGCCGTCGACCTGCAGTTGGGTGTTGTCGCGCGTGATGCAGACCTGGCTGGGCACATCCAGGGGGATTTCCTTCAGTGAATGCTTGTAGGCCACCCGTTCGATAAACGGAATCACGAACCCGGCGCCCGGCGACAGGACGCGGTCGAACTTGCCCAGCCGCTCGACCACCCAGGCATGCTGCTGCGGCACGATGGCGATCGCCTTGACGACGATAAGGATCGCCAACGCAACGATGACAAGCAGCACGACGGTTGAAGAATCGATCATGGTGTGAAGCCTCTTTTCGGATGGATGCGCCGGCCTGCCCCGCCATGCTGGCCGGGGTTCCGGCGATTGCCCGCGGCGCTGCGCGGGCGCGTTCTGCTATGCCGATCGGCCGCGCTTGGGAGTCAGCACGAGGATCGAGCCGCGCAATTCGGTAATGATGTGTTCACCAGGATGGGCGGCGTGTCCCTTGGCCAGCTCGGCCTGCCAATGCGCGCCCCGGTACCAGACGCGCGCCGCCCCGCTGTCGGACCACGCCTCTACGACGACGGTCTGGCCGATGTCCAGGTTGACGTCGGCGTTGCGGGCGGAATTGACCTCACGCTTTTTCAGCACCCGGGTCTTGCGCAGCACCAATAGCCCCAGCAGCAGCACGACGCCGCACGCCACCAGCTCCCATTGCAGGCCGGCGCTCAGCCAGGCCGCAATGCCGCCGGCGGCCAGACCTAAAGCGACCAGCAGCAAATAGAAGGTTCCTGTCGCCAGCTCTCCGATGAGCGCCAGCGCGGCCAATCCCAGCCAAATCCACATAGTATTGAGAATCGTCTGTAAGGATGAGTATCTGAGCGGATTGTACGTATTTCCGGGACGGAGCGGGAGCCGCGGTGCGCCGACGGGAACATTTTCGCTGGATTACTATGTGCGCTGGCGCGCCAAGTCGCGGGACCAACGCGCCGCCCTCATCCACCTATATGCTTTTATGACCGCCGCAACTCCTTCTGCTCTTCCCGTCCTGATCCTGCACACCGGCGATCCGGACGATACGCTCAAAAGCCAGTTCGGCGGCTATGCCGAACAAATCATGACGGCGGCCGGCCTGGCCGCCAGCAACGTCGAGATCGTCGCGGTATACGAGGGCCAGCGCCCGCAGGCGCCCTCCAGCTACCGCGCTGCCCTGATCACCGGTTCGCCCGCCATGGTGTCCGACAAAGAACCCTGGAGCGAAGACACCGCCGCCTGGCTGCGCGAGGCCGTCGACGCGGGCCTGCCGATGTTCGGCGTCTGCTACGGGCACCAATTGCTGGCGCACGCGCTCGGCGGCAAGGTCGGCTACAACCCGTCGGGCCGGGAAGTGGGCACCCAGACCGTGGAATTGCTGCCGACCGCCTCCGGCGACCCACTCATGGCCGGCGTGCCGTCCACCTTCCCTGCGCAGATGCTGCATGCGCAGACCGTGCTGCAGCTGCCCCCGGGCGCGGCGGTGCTGGCGCGCTCGGATCTGGACGACCACCAGATGATCCGCATCGGCCGCAATGTCTTTTCCACCCAGTTTCACCCCGAGTTCGGGCCGGATTTCATCCTGGCTCATCTCGAGCGTTATGGCCGCCGCTACGCCGCCGAAAACCTCGACATGCCCGATCTGTCGGCCAACGTGCGCGCGACGCCCGTGGCGGCGGGCCTGTTGCGGCGCTTCCTGGAGACCTACGCGCCCGGCGCCTGACCTTCGCAGGCGTCCCGCCGGCCTTGCCGGGACGCCACGGGGGACGCCAAAGGCTAGGGCTCCGCCGCAACAAGCGGAGTGCCGGGGCCGGCCAGTCTTGAGACGATGGCGTCAAACGTTACGCCAATACGCGCCAGTCAGGAGTCCCTTATGAGCCCCGCCGCCGTCCCCCTGAGCAAACAGCACGCCGCCGCCGTCGAGCGCGCCTGCCGCGCCCTGGAAGCCGAGCAGCCGCCCGATCTGTCGACGCTGGCCGAGCAGGCCGGCATGAGCCGCTTCCATTTCCACCGCGTTTTCAAGGCCGCCACGGGCATCACGCCCAAGGCCTACGCCAACGCGCTGCGGGCCAGCCGCGCGCGCCAGCGCCTCGAAGAAAGCGCAAGCGTCACCGACGCCATGTACGACGCCGGCTTCAATTCCAGCGGACGCTTCTACGAGGCCGCCCCCGCCATCCTGGGCATGACGCCCACCGCGTTCCGCAAGAACGGCGAAGGCGTGGATATCCGGTTCGCGGTCGCGCAATGCGCATTGGGCGCGCTACTGGTGGCGGCAAGCAGCACCGGCATCTGCGAAATCGCGCTGGACGAGGACCCTGACCGGCTGGTCAAGAACCTGCAGGACCGTTTCCGCGCCGCCAGGCTGATCGGCGCCGATCCCCAGTTCGAAAGCTGGGTTGCGGACGTGGTCGGCTTTGTCGAAGATCCGGCGCGCGGCCTGGACCTGCCGCTGGACGTGCGCGGCACGGCGTTCCAGCGCAAGGTCTGGGAGGCGCTTTGCGAGATCCCGTTGGGCGAAACCGCCACCTACGCGCAAGTGGCCGAGCGCATCGGCGCGCCCACCGCCGTGCGCGCCGTCGCCCGCGCCTGCGCCACCAACAACATCGCGCTGGCCATTCCCTGCCATCGCGTGGTGCGCACCGACGGCTCGCTGGCCGGCTACCGCTGGGGCATCGACCGCAAGCGCGAACTCATCGCCCGGGAAGCCAAGGCTGCCTGAGCGGCACGGGTCAAATAAAGCCCGAGCGAATAAAAAAACCCCGCGTCCCAAAAGACGCGGGGTTTTTTGTTTCAACCGGCCAATCAGTTCTTGGCCAGGCGCTGCCACGTATCGACAACGGTGTCCGGATTCAGCGACATCGACAGGATGCCTTCGTCCTTCAGCCACTGCGCGAAGTCCGGGTGATCGCTGGGGCCTTGGCCGCAGATGCCGACGTACTTGTTGGCAGCCAGGCAAGCCTTGATCGCACGGCGCAGCATGAACTTGACGGCTTCGTCGCGCTCGTCGAAGTCGGCGGCCAAAAGCTCCATGCCCGAATCGCGGTCCAGGCCCAGCGTGAGCTGGGTCATGTCGTTCGAGCCGATGGAGAAGCCGTCGAAGTACTGCAGGAACTCGTCGGCCAGGATGGCGTTGGACGGCACTTCGCACATCATGATCAGCTTCAGGCCGTTTTCGCCGCGCGCCAGGCCGTGCTTGGCGAGCAGGTTCACGACCTTCTCGGCCTGACCCAGCGTGCGCACGAACGGCACCATGATCTCGACGTTCGTCAGGCCCATTTCGTCGCGCACCTTCTTGAGGGCTTCGCATTCCATGCGGAAGCACTCGGCGAAGTCTTCGGCGATGTAGCGCGACGCGCCGCGGAAGCCCAGCATGGGGTTCTCTTCCTCGGGCTCGTAGCGCGAGCCGCCCACCAGCTTGCGGTACTCGTTGGACTTGAAGTCCGACATGCGCACGATGACCGGCTTGGGGTAGAAGGCGGCGGCAATCGTCGCCACGCCTTCGGCCATCTTCTCGACGAAGAAGGCGCGCGGGCTGGCATGGCCGCGAGCGGCCGATTCCACGGCCTTCTTCAGTTCGCCGTCCACATTCGGGTAGTCCAGGACTGCCTTCGGGTGGATACCGATGTTGTTGTTGATGATGAATTCCAGGCGAGCCAGGCCGACGCCGCCGTTCGGGATCTGGGCGAAGTCGAACGCCAGTTGCGGGTTGCCCACGTTCATCATGATCTTCAGATCGATGGCGGGCATGTCGCCACGGCGCACTTCCTCGACTTCGGTTTCGATCAGGCCGTCATAGATGCGGCCTTCGTCGCCTTCGGCGCAGGACACGGTCACGGCCTGGCCTTCCTTGAGCACGTCGGTCGCGTTGCCGCAGCCCACCACCGCCGGAATGCCCAGTTCACGCGCGATGATCGCGGCGTGGCACGTACGGCCGCCGCGGTTCGTCACGATGGCCGAGGCGCGCTTCATCACGGGCTCCCAGTTGGGATCCGTCATGTCGGTGACCAGCACGTCGCCCGGCTGGACCTTGTCCATGTCGGAGATGTCGCCCACGACGCGCACCGGACCCGAACCGATCTTCTGGCCAATGGCACGGCCGGTGATCAGCACCTGGCCGGTCGCCTTCAGGCGGTAGCGCTGCTGAACGTCGTTGGCGCCCTGCTGCGACTTCACCGTTTCGGGGCGCGCCTGCAGGATGTAGATCTTGCCGTCCACGCCGTCGCGGCCCCACTCGATGTCCATCGGACGCTGGTAGTGCTTTTCGATGATGACGGCGTAGCGGGCCAGTTCGTTGACCTCGTCGTCGGTCAGCGAGTAGCGGTTGCGCTCGGAGACGGGCACGTCCACCGTGCGCACGGCACGGCCTTCAGGACGCTCGGGATCGAATTCCATCTTGATGAGCTTGGAGCCGATGCGGCGGCCGACGATGGGATAGTGGCCTTGCGCCAGCGTGGGCTTGAAGACGTAGAACTCGTCAGGGTTGACGGCGCCCTGCACGACGGTTTCGCCCAGGCCATACGACGAGGTGATGAACACCACATCCTGGAAGCCCGATTCGGTGTCGATGGTGAACATGACGCCGGCGCTGCCCTTGTCGGAACGCACCATGCGCTGGATGCCGGCCGACAAGGCGACGTCGGCATGGGCGTAGCCCTTGTGCACGCGATAGGAAATGGCGCGGTCGTTGTACAGCGACGCGAACACGTGGCGGATCTTGTCCAGCACGTCGTCGATGCCCACCACGTTCAGGAAGGTTTCCTGCTGGCCGGCGAACGAGGCGTCGGGCAGGTCTTCGGCCGTGGCGGACGAGCGCACGGCGAACGAGCCCTTGCCATCGGCGTCGAGCTTGGCGAAAGCTTCGCGGATCTGCGATTCGAATTCCGGCGAGAACGGCGCCTCGACGATCCATTGGCGGATCTGCGCACCGGCGGTGGCCAGTTCGCGCACGTCTTCGGGGTTCAGCGTGGTCAGGCGTTCAGCGATCCGCTTGTCCAGGCCCGAAGCCTTCAGGAAATCGCGAAACGCATCTGCGGTCGTGGCAAAGCCGCCCGGCACGCGGACACCCGCGCCAGACAGCTGGCTGATCATTTCGCCAAGAGATGCGTTCTTGCCTCCTACCGAGTCCACGTCCGTCATGCGGAGCTGCTCGAACAAAACAACATACGACATTGAAGTCACCTTTTACAATGGAATGAAAGCGAGTTTGGTCAATGGTTGAAATGCGCTGTTCTGGGTGCCGGAGAAACGCTTTTTCCGGCTTGTGCAGACACGCTTTCAGACGCTGACCAAACTGGCCTTGGACCGCCCTTGGGGTGACTTATAGGGGCCTGATTGTACTCGGTGGAGTACGTCCGGCCATCTGCCTGGTTGGAATTTTTTACACATGACATCTACCCCTATCGTACGCACGGTATACATCGTTTCCGACAGTACCGGCATCACTGCGGAAACCTTCAGCCAGTCAGTACTTTCGCAGTTCGAGGAGGTCAATTTCAAGCCCATCCGCCTGCCCTTCGTGGACACGCTTGAAAAGGCCGCGGAAGTCGCCATGCGGATCGATCGCAGCGCCCAGGACGCGGGCGTGCCGCCCATCGTTTTCAGCACCCTGGTCAACCCCGAGATCCTGGCACGCGTTCGCCAGGCGAACGGCATTTTCCTGGATCTGTTCGGCACGTTCGTCAGCCACATCGAGCAAGCCCTGGGTCTGAAATCCAGCCACTCCATCGGCCGCTCGCACATGCAGGCCAACTCGGAAAAGTACCGGAACCGGATCGACGCCATCAACTTCAGCCTGGCGCATGACGACGGCCAGTTCGTGAACCAGCTCGATCAGGCCGACGTGATCCTCGTCGGGGTCTCGCGTTGCGGCAAGACGCCCACCAGCCTGTATCTGGCCATGCAATACGCCATCAAGGCCGCGAATTTCCCGCTCACGCCCGACGATTTCGAACGCGGCACCCTGCCCTCGACCATCGCGCCGCACCGGGGCAAGCTGTTCGGCCTGTCGATCCAGCCCGAGCGCCTGGCCGAAGTGCGCAACGAGCGCCGCCCCAACAGCCGCTACGCGCAACTTGAGCAATGCCGCTACGAAGTGGCGGAAGCCGAGCGCATGATGCGCCGCGAGGGCATTTCGTGGCTGTCCAGCACGACGAAATCGATCGAAGAGATCGCGACCACCGTCTTGCAGGAAGTCGGACTGGATCGCGGATAAAGAAAAAGGGCGCGTTCAGGCGCGCCCTTGATTGGCCGGCGATCTCAGCCGGCGAATGTTCACTGCGAATATTCAGGGACGCAGCTTGACGCGCTCTCGCGATCCCGCGCCCCAGTACTTCAGCGGCGACATCTCTTGTTGGGCAATCTTTTCGGATTCCTCCAGGCGCATGTCCTGCCGCCCCACGCTGGCGGCATTTCCGGTTGCGCCCTCGATGCTCAGGCGCACGTACCGCGTCTGGCCCGGCGCCAGGTCGAACGTCAGGGTTTCGCCATCGCGCAGCGTATCGATCTCGTACTTGCCCGCCGGACGGTTCACGTAGAAGAAGCTGCCCGGCTTGGACCGGCCGACCTTCACGCCATTGACGCGCAGATACGGTTGATTCGACACCACGCCAATCGGCGCCGCCGGCTGGTAGAAATAGATGCGGCCCGTATCCGGGACCATGACGGGAATGGTGCCCGCCACGTCCTGGTAGCGGGGACCGCCGCAACCGGCCAACAAGGCGGCGCCCAGCGCGGCGGCGGCCATCATCTTCAAACTGCTCTGCATGGATTTCTCTTCAGGTTTGGGTCTAACGCAAGCCCGGAGCCTGCTCGGGCGAAGCCGCGCCCCAATAGCGCATCTTCAAGAGCTCGGTTTCGGCGAGCTCGGGCGGATCGACCATTTCCATGGACAGCTTGCCCACCGTGCCCGTGCTGCCCAGCGATTCGGCCTTGATGCGCACATAGCGCGTCTGACCCGGATCAAGCTTGAAACTCACGCCGTCGCCCGTCCAATACAGGTTGGTCACGACATAACTGCCTGCCGGGCGGTCCACGAAAAAGAAGCTGCCCGGCTTGTTGCGCCCTACGACATCGCCGTTCACGCGCAGCTTTTGCTGCGCCACCGCGGCGGCCGACGCCTGCGCCTGCGGCTGGTAGAAGTAGATGCGCCCTTCGCCTTGCGCGATTGGCGGCATGCGCCCCTGCAAGGATTGGTATTGCGGACCAGCGCAGCCGGCCACCGCAACCACCGTCGCGGCCGTCGCCGCCAATTTCAACCAGATTTTCATTGACGCATTTCCACAGGCAGGGTGACAGGACGGTTCAATGGCAGATAGGCCATTTCACCAGGCAGGTAAAAGCCAACGAGCTTTCCCGAGGACGCCACGAGATAGGCCTCCCCCTGGCGCCGCGTCTGGACCGTGAACAGGCCGCCAAGCGACCGGTAGACGTCGCCTTGCGGCAAGGCGCCCACGCGCTGCCATTGCGACGCCGCCGGCAGATTCGCAATGCTGTCATTGGGAAGCTGGGCGGTGACCAAGCGCGACAGCTGGATCACGTTGACCGGGTCCGCCGGCGCCACGGGCACCAGGTTCGCCCGCTGTGTCGACACGGACATGCACGCGCTCAAGGAGAGCATGCCTGCGACGGCCAACACGGCAAACTTGCTCAGGCGGGCCGCGCCCGCGATTTTTGGAACTTCCGACGACACCATGGATACCCCGGCAACGAATGAAGTGCGTAAGTATAGGGGTGCGTCAGAAATCTACAAAACGTATCCGCGCTCAATAGCGCAGCGCCTCGCGCTCGCGTCGGCCCGCGCCCCAATATCGCAAGTCGGCAAGCGCTTGCTGCGCGGCGTCGCGCGACTGCTCCAGGCGCAGCACTTGCTTGCCCCCCGCGACGTCCACCCGGAAGTATTGCGTCTGCCCTGCCGCAAGCGGCACGACCAGCGGGTCCTTGCGTTCCTTGCGGTCCGTTGCCGTGATCACTTCGAGTGTCCCGGCCGACCGGTCCACGAAAAAGAAGTGGCCTGATTTTGACTTGCCGACGCGGGCGTTGTCGACCAGGATGGCCGGATGCGGCACCTTGTCGCCGTTGGATGTCTTGGGCTGGTAGAAATAGATCCGCCCTTCGCCCGGTTCCAGCGCGGAGATCTTGGCCGCCACGTCGCCATACCGGGGGCCGGCGCAGCCCGCCAGCACAGTTGCGGCGCCCAGCGCGGCCAGGCTCAGTTTGATCCAGTGTTTCACGTGTCCCCTCCCCGGGCTCGAAATGCGGGCCGCGTCAGTGCGCCGCCCACGTTGCACAAGCGCGGCAGTATAGGGGGCAGATCCGCCCATCAATCGGTGGAAAAACGGGGGGATCCCGCGCCGGCTCAGGCGGGATGGCGCTGGGTCGCCTGTCGGCGCTGCTCGAACAGGCAGATCGCTGCGGCGGCGCCGACATTCAGCGACTCGACGGCGGCGGCGTCGTGGTCAATGCGCACCTTCAGGCTGGCAGCGGCCAGCAGCGCGGGCGCCACACCCTGGCCCTCATGCCCGAACACCCACGCGCACCGCTCAGGCAGGCGGTCCGCGTAAAGGTCGCGCGAGCCGTCCAGCGCCGTCGCCACCAGGGGCACACGCAAGCGCGGCATCAAGGCCTGGAGATCGACATGCTCGTGGATATCCAGGGCAAAATGCGCGCCCTGGCCGCTGCGAAGCACTTTGGGAGACCAGGCCGCCGCCGAGCCCGTGGCAAGAAACACCCGCTTGATGCCGGCCGCGGCGCACGTGCGCAGCAAAGTGCCCACATTGCCAGGGTCCTGGATGCGGTCGAACAGCACGCAGGTTTCATCCACCTGTTCAGGCAGCGCGGGCACCGGCGGCGTGACCAGGAAGGCGACGCCCTGCCCGCTTTCGACGGCGGCCACGGCGTGCATCAGGCGCGCGTCTAGCGCGAGGCTGACGTTGTCCGGCACGGCCGCGGCGAGCGCCGCGATGTCCGGCTGGGAAAGGCGGTCCACGTCGAAAATCGCCCGATCCGGCGCGCCGTGGTGCTGCAACCATGCCTGGCAAAGGTGCACGCCATCGAGCAGCACCGGGGCGCCACGCTTACCCGCGGTGCCGGCCAACTTGACCAGCGCCTTGACCGCCGGGTTGTCCCGGGAACTGATGTGCTTCATGAAACCAGGCCGAAGGCCTTGATGGGCGCGAAGCTGCGCCGGTGTTCGGCGCACGGACCGTGCTCGCGCAGCCGTTGCAGATGCAGCGCCGTGCCGTAGCCCTTGTGCTGGTCGAACGCGTACTGCGGATACAGGGCGTGCAGGCGAAGCAGGTCGGCGTCGCGCGCGGTCTTGGCAAGGATGGAGGCGGCCGAGATCGCCGGCACCAGCGCATCGCCCTTGATGACGGTCTGCACGGTGCAGCGCAGTTTGGGCGCCTGATTGCCGTCGACCAGCGCCAGTTGCGGCACGGTGGCCAGGCCCTGCACCGCGCGCTGCATCGCCAGCATGGTGGCGCGCAGGATGTTCAGGCTGTCGATTTCCGCGACCGTGGCGCTGGCGATGCACCAGGCAAGCGCCTGTTCCTTGATCTGCAGCGCCAATTCCTCGCGGCGCACGGCGGTGAGGACCTTGGAGTCGGCCAGGCCGTCAATGAAGCGTGATGGATCCAGAATGACCGCCGCCGCGTAGACCTCGCCAGCTAGCGGGCCGCGGCCCGCCTCGTCGACGCCGGCGGTCAGCAGCGCGGGCTGCTCCGGCGCCACGAAAAGCTCAGGCTGCTCCATCGGCCACCTCCAGGATCGCCTGCGCGGCCAGCGCCGGCGTATCGCGTAACAGGTCTTGGTGCATGGCGGTGAAACGGGCCTCCACGCGGGCGATCAGGGCGTCGTCGGTCAACGCCTGCCAGGTCGCTTCGGCCAGTTTATCGGGCGTCGCGTCGTCCTGCAAAAGTTCGGGAACGACGAAGTCGCGAAGCAGCACGTTGGGCAGGCCCACCCACGGCAGGTACGGGCGCTGCTGACCGGACTTCCACGCCATGATCCGCCGCATCCAGGGTGACAGGACGTAGGAGATGACCATGGGCCGTTTGAACAGCGCCGTCTCCAGCGTGGCGGTGCCGCTTGCGACCAGGACGGCCGTGGCGGCTTCCATGACGGACCAGGCCACCGGCGCCTTGCGGTCCCCGCCCTCGCCGTGCAGATCGTGCGCGGTGACGCAGCGCAGACCGGGCACCGGGTACTGGGCCAGGATTTCCAGGAACTCGGCCCGCCGCTGGTCATTGACCATGGGCACGATGCACTGCAGAGCTGGATCCTTCTTCAGCAGTTGCTGGGCCGCCTGCAGAAAGCGCGGCGCGAGCAGACGGATCTCCGAGGACCGGCTGCCGGGCAGGATCGCCAGCACACGGGCGTCTTGATCGATGCCCAGGCGCGCGCGGGCCGCCGCGCGGTCCGGCTGCATCGGCACCGCGCCGGCCAGCGGATGCCCCACGTACGTCACCGGTATGCGTTCCTTGCGGTAGATCTCTTCCTCGAACGGAAACAGCACCAGCATGTGCGAGACCGATTCGCGGATCTTGTGAATGCGCCCGTAGCGCCAGGCCCAGATCGAGGGGCCGACGAAATGCACCGTCGGCGTGCCCGCCTGGCGCAGCTGGTGCTCCAGCCGCAGATTGAAGTCGGGTGCGTCGATGCCCACGAAGACGGACGGCGGCTCGGCGAGCCAGCGGCGCTTGACGTCGCGGTAGGTGGCCAGCAGGCTCGGCAGGCGCTTGAGCGCGTCCACGTAGCCAAACACGGTCAGCGCGTGCATCGGATGCCAGGCGTCGAAGTCTCGCGCCTGCATCTGCGGTCCGCCGATGCCCTCGCAGCGCACGCCGCTGTCGCGCGCTTGCAGACCGGCAATGATGCGTCCGGCCAGCAGGTCGCCCGAAGGCTCGCCGGCCACCATGCCGATCCGAGCGCTCATGGGCGGATGATGCCGCGGGAGGCGACGTCCAGGAAGTCCAGCAGCGTCTGCAGATGCTCCGCGGCCTCAGGGATAGATTGCTGGCGCTCGCGCAGTTCGGCGCGCGCCGCGTCCAGGGGCAGGCCCCGGCGGTAGATGATCTTGTAGGCTTCGCGAAGAGCCGAAATCGAGGCCGCGGAAAAACCGCGGCGTTTCAGGCCTTCGACGTTGATGCCCACCGGACGGCACGGGTTGCCGGCCGCCAGCACAAAAGGCGGGGTGTCCTGCATGAGGGAGCTGTTGCCGCCCGTCATGGTGTGCGCACCCACGCGCGAGAACTGGTGCACCCCGGTCAGGCCGCCGATGATCGCCCAGTCGCCCACGTGCACGTGGCCGCCAAGCTGCACCGAATTGGCCAGGATCGTGTTGCTGCCGATGTGGCAGTCATGGGCCACGTGAACGTAGGCCATGATCCAGTTGTCGTTGCCCAGCGTTGTTTCACCGCCATCCTGCGTCGTGCCGGTATTCAGCGTGACGAATTCGCGCACCGTGTTGCGGTCACCGATCGTCAGGCGCGTCGGCTCGCCCGCGTATTTCTTGTCCTGCGGCATGCCGCCGATGGAGCAATAGCGATAGAAGCGGTTGTCGCGACCGATGGTGGTCACACCGTCGATCATGCAGTACGGGCCGATTTCGGTCCCCGCACCGATGGTCACATCAGGCCCCACCACTGCGAACGGGCCGATGACCACGGTCGGGTCGATTTTTGCCGCCGGATCGACAACAGCGGTGGGATGGATGTTTCCTGCCATTTACTCTTCCAGGCTGCGAATCGCGCACATCAGCTTGGCAGAGGCCACTTCCTGGCCGTCGACCGTCGCGCGTGCTTGATACTTACAGATGCTGCGGCTCAGGCGTTCCGCTTCGACCTCGATGCGCAACTGGTCACCCGGGACGACGGGGCGGCGAAAGCGCGCGCCGTCGATGCCGACCAGGTAATAGGCGGTCTTGGCGCCTTCACACTTGAGGCCGCCGTTCTCGTCCGTGAACGAGAACAGCGCCGAGGCCTGGGCCATGGCTTCGACGATGAGCACGCCCGGCATCACCGGATGGTGAGGAAAGTGACCGTTGAAAAACGGCTCGTTGATCGAGACGTTCTTGATGGCGACGATGGACTTGCCAGGCACCATTTCCACGACACGGTCAATCAGCAGCATCGGGTAGCGATGCGGCAGCCTCTCCATGATCCCCTTGATGTCGAGTTCCATTTTTCTATGCGTTCCTGCGAAATTAAATAATGTGGCGGCGCGGGCGCGCCAGGGCGGCGAACGCGCCCTAGTCCTTTTCCAGCGTGCGCACGCGGCGGCGCAATTGCGCCAACTGTTGTATCACGGCGGCGTTGCGCTGCCATTCGCCATGCTCCGCGTACGGGAAGACCCCGGTGTAGCGGCCAGGCTTGGAAATATTGGACGTCACTGCCGTGCCGCCCGAGATATGCACGTCGTCGCCCAGCACCAGATGCCCCGAGAGCATCGCGGCGCCGCCGATGGTGCAGCGCTCGCCGATGGTGGTCGAGCCCGCCACACCCACGCAGGCCGCCATCGCGGTATGTGCGCCGATGCGGCAGTTGTGGCCGATCATGATCTGGTTGTCGAGCTTCACGCCGTCCGCCAGGACGGTGTCTTCAAGGGCGCCGCGGTCGACGGTGGTGTTGGCGCCGATTTCGACGTCATCGCCCAGCGAAACGCCGCCGAACTGCGGGATCTTGCCCCAGGCGCCCTTGCCCAGCGAAGGATCCGGCGCGAAGCCGAAACCATCGGCCCCCAGCACCGAACCGCTGTGCAGGATGACTCGGGCGCCGATCTTGACGCCTTCGTACAGCGTGACGTTGGCATGCAGCCGGCCGTCGGGCCCGATGGACGATCCGGCGCCGATGACGCAACCCGGACCCAGCACCGTGCCCCGTCCGATGCGCACGCCGGCTTCGACGACGCAGTTCGGGCCGATACGCACGCCTTCTTCGATGATCGCGTCGGGCGCAACCACGGCGGAGGGATGGGTTTCAGCAGGCAAGGCGGGTCTGCGGGCAGTGTCGAACCACTGCGCGACGCGCGCGTAGAGCAGATAGGGATGCTTGCAGACGACCAGCGCGAATGGCGGGCGGTCGCTGCCCTGGGCTTCGAGCGCCTCGGCGACGTCGGTGGAGACGATGACCGCCCCCGCTCCGGTTGCGCCAAGCTGGCTTTGGTAACGGGGATTGGACAGGAAAGTGATTTCCTGGGGGCCGGCCGAAGACAGGGTCCCGATGCCGCAGACCCGCATGGGGTCTGCGCCGGGAACCGCACTGATACGCCAGTCCATACCCTGGGTATTGGCGGCGCTCAACAATGCTTCAAGTGTCGGCGCGCGGGCAAGATCCAGTAAAACCGGCATGACTAGACGGGTATCGCTTTACTTGCCCAGGCTCTGGATCACCTTGTCGGTGATGTCGATGCGCGGGTTGACCGTCACCGCGTCCTGGATGATCAGGTCGTAGTTTTCCTGTTCGGCAATGCGCTTGATGGCGTCATTGGCCTTGGACACGATGCCCGAGAATTCTTCGTTGCGGCGGCGGTTGAAGTCTTCCTGGAACTCGCGGCGCTTGCGCTGCAGGTCGGTGTCCAGGTTGGCCAGTTCGCGCTGGCGCTTGACGCGGTCGGATTCCGACAGGACGGGGGCGTCCTTGTCGAACTTCTCGGCTTGCGAGCGCAGGCTGTTGTTCAGGCGCTGGAGTTCGTCGTCGCGCTTCTTGAATTCGGCTTCGATCTTGCTTTGGGCAGTCTTGGCCGGACCCGATTCGCGCAGGATGCGTTCGGTATTGACGAAACCGATCTTGGTGCCTTGCGCTTGCGCGGGGATCGCGGCAGCCGAACCGAGAATGAGCGCACCCACCAGGGCAATGGAGCCGCCCAGCTTGCCACGGCGCTTGGCGCCCAGCGTCTTCGATGATTTAAGTGCGAAATCAGACATCATGAAAATCTCACCTTCCAGTAAGGCAAAGCCAAAGTGTGTATTGTGCCACTAAACAGCAAGGACGCTGGACCAGGGGGCCGCGCCCTTGTTTTCAAGAGTAACGCCTCGCTTAGAATCCCGTCCCGATCTGGAACTGGAAGCTTTGCTTGTCGTCGCCCGGCTTGGAATTAAGCGGCCGCGCATACGACAGCTGCAACGGGCCCATCGGCGATTGCCAAGACAGGCCGATACCGGCCGAGAAACGCCAGCCGCACGGATCCTCGACCTCGGTGTTGTCGCGGCCGCGGGTGCAGGACAGGCCGCTGCCCGCCGACACCTGACCGGCGTCGCTGAAGATGAACCAGCGCAGGGTGCGATCCTTCGAGGCGCCCGGGAACGGCAGGTACAGCTGGGCGTTGGCCACGATGCGTCGCGTGCCGCCCAGGTAATCGCCCGTCTTGACGTCGCGCGGACCCAGCGACGAGCCTTCGTAGCCGCGGACGGTGCCGATACCGCCGGCATAGACGTTCTTGATGACCGGGTAATCCTTGCTGCCGTAGCTCTGGCCCCAATCGACCATGCCGTTCAGCGCCAGGGTGTACGAGCCGCCCAGCGGCACGTAATACTGCTGTTGCGCCGTCAGCATCGTGTATTGCAGATCGATGGTCGACACGTCGGCCTTCAAGCGCGTGTACGAACCCTTGGTCGGCGCCAGCGCGCTGTCACGCGTGTCCTTGGACCAGCCGGCGCTCAAGATCACCGAGTTCGTCGCATCGCCATACTGGTCAACGAAACTTTCGTAGGCCGCCGGCGAGTTGTTGTACAGGTCGATCTGGTTGCGTTCGAAGTTGCCGCCCAGGAAGATGCGGTCGTACTCCGAGATCGGGATACCGAAGTTCATGCCCAGGCCCAAGGCCTTGACGCGGTAGTCACCGTCGTTGTTGTTCCAGGGCTCGGTCACGCGGTAGTACGCCGACGTGGTGCGGCTGATGCCGTCCTTGGTCCAGTACGGATCGGTATGCGACAGCACCACGGCGCGGTTCGTCTTGCTGGTGTTCAGTTGCAGCGTCAGGTTGGTGCCGCTGCCGAAGACGTTGTCTTCGCTGATACCGGCCGACAGAATGGCCTTTTCGGACGAGCCGTAGCCCACGCCCAGGTTGATCATGCCGGTGGGCTTTTCCTTCACGTCGACGTTGACGTCGACCTGGTCGGGGGAGCCCGGGACCGGCTCGGTCTTGACGTTGACGTCGCTGAAGTAACCCAGACGGTCGACGCGATCGCGCGAGGTCTTGATGTCGCCGGCGTCGTACCAGGCAGCTTCCTGCTGGCGCATTTCGCGGCGCACGACTTCGTCGCGGGTACGGGTGTTGCCGCCGATCTGGATGCGGCGCACGTAGACGCGGCGGCTCGGATCGACGTAGAACGTCAAGTCGGCTTCATGCTTGGCGCGGTCCAGTTGCGGGTTCGGGTTGACGTTGGCGAACGCGTAGCCCAGCTCACCCAGGTAGTCGGTGATCGCCTTGGCGGAATCGTTGGTCTTGGCGGCCGAGAAGGTCTCGCCTGCCTTGATCTGCACCAGGTCGTTGATTTCCTTGTCCAGGCCCAGCAGGTTGCCGGCCAGCTTGACGCTGCGCACCTTGTAGGGCTCGCCTTCGTGGACGGTGATCGTGATGCGGATGTCCTGGCGATCCGGCGAAATGGTGACCTGCGGCGGCTCGACCGAGAACTCCAGGTAACCCTTGTCCAGGTAGAACGAGCGCAGGCGTTCGAGGTCGCCCTCAAGCTTTTCGCGCGAGTATTTATCGGTATCGGTGTACCAGGTCAGCCAGCCGGGGGTGGTCAGCTTGAATTCGTCCAGCAGGTCACTTTCGGAAAAGGCCTTGTTGCCGACGAAACGGATTTCCTGGATGCGGGCAACCGAGCCTTCGAACACGTCGAAGCTCACGCCGACGCGGTTACGCGGCAGCGGCGTGACGGTGGAAGTGACTTCGACGCCGTATTTGCCCTTGGACAGATACTGCTGCTTCAGTTCGTATTCGGCGCGCTCGAGCATGGAGCGGTCGAAAATGCGGCCTTCCGCAAAACCGACTTGCGCCAGCGAGGTGGTGATGGCCTTGGAATCGAATTCGCGCATGCCGTTGAAGTTAACGGACGCGATGGTGGGACGTTCTTGAACGACCACGACGACGACATTATTGTCCGTCTGGATCTGAACGTCGGTGAAAAAGCCCGTGCCATACAAACGGCGGATGGCTTCGGTGGCTTCTTCTTCGGTGAATTTCTCGCCGACCTTGACAGGCAGATAACCAAAGACGGTGCCGGCGTCGGTTCGTTGAATACCCTCCACGCGGATATCCCGCACGACAAAGGGTTCGAAGGCGTGGGCCAAGGCCGGCAACATCAGCGCGGCTACGAGACCCGGCAGTACACCCTTTTTGTGTTGAAACATCCGGCGAAAAGACATCCTTGAGTATCCTCGGTCGTGCAAATGGCGGGGGATTTTATGCTAAATGGCGTTCAAGTGAACAAACGCGTGAAATCGTTGAACAGCGCAAGCCCCATCAGGCTTGCCAATATGCCTATGCCGGCGCGTTGTCCGATGTCGATCCATCTTGCGGGCGGGGGGCTGCCCCGCACAATTTCGACGAGATAGTACAGCAGATGGCCACCATCCAGCATAGGAATGGGAAGCAAATTTAAAACGCCCAGGCTGATACTGATCAATGCGATATAGGCGATATACGCAACAATTCCGATCCGGGCGGTCTGGCCGGCGTAGTCCGCAATCGTGACCGGACCGCTCACATTGCGCCACGACACGTCGCCCGTCACCATGCGGCCCATCATGCGCAGCGAAAACCAGGCGGTGTCCCAGGTGCGGACGGCGCCGCGCCAGAGGCTGTCGAAGACGCCATAGCGCACGGTCACCATCGGCACGTTGCCGCCCAGTTGCACGCCCAATCGGCCGATTTCCTGGCCGTTGACGACTTCAGGGCGGGGCGTGACATTGAGGGTGACGTTGGCGCCATCCCGGACCACGGTCAGGGCGAGCGGCTTGCCGGCGCTTTCCTGGATCTGCTTGACGAGCGCGCCGGTGTCGGGCGCCGGCTGGCCATTGACGGCCACGACCAGGTCACCCGCGCGCAGGCCGGCGGCCTGCCCTTCTCCGCCGTCGATCACCGCGCGCACGGCGGGCTTGGGCTGGGCCAGACGCACGCCGGCCGCGGCAAGCGGGTCGCCCTCGGCCGGGTCCATCGTGTTGGGGGGAAGATCGAGTTCGCGCCGCTGGACGGCGCCGGACGGCGTGCTGACCTCGATGCTGGCGCGCCCGCCGGTGGACATGACGTCCATCAGGCGCCAACGGGCGTCGGACCACGAGGCGACTTCCTGGCCATCGATGGCCAGGATGCGGTCGCCGGCCAACAGCCCAGCCCGCGCTGCGGGGGTCTCGGCCGCGGGCGGCGCGATGATGGCGACGGGTTCCTCGGTGCCGGCCATGTTCAGGCACGCATACAGGAACACCGCGAGGATCAGATTGAAGATGGGGCCAGCGGCCACGATGGCGATGCGCTGGCCCACGGGCTTGGTGTTGAAGGCGGAAGCCGCCACGGCCGGCGAGGCCCCAGGCGGCGCATCGTCCAGCATCTTGACGTAGCCGCCCAGCGGCAGCGCGGATACCGCCCATTCGGTCCCGTGCCGGTCGGTGCGGCGCAGGATGACCTTGCCAAAACCCACCGAGAAACGCAGGACCTTCACACCGCAAAGGCGGGCGACCCAATAGTGCCCGAGCTCATGGAAAATGATCAGTGAGCCGAGCGCTACCGCAAAGGCCAGCAAGGTGAAAAGCATGGGGTCGGAATCTAGGAAATCAGAGGCAAACGCAGAGGCAATCGCGGCCCGCCATCAGGCCAGTCCGAGGTTGCCCGCAAAGGCGCGCGCCTCGGCGTCAAGCGCAAGTACGTCGTCAAGACTGCTGAGCGTAACAGATGCTTGCCGCGCCTGCCACTCGAGCGCAGCCTCGATGACCCGCGGAATCCAGGTGTAGGCCAGCCGCCCGTCCAGAAATGCGTCAACCGCCACCTCGTTGGCCGCATTGAGCACCACGCAGGCGCCCTGCCCCGCCCGCATCGCGGCAAAGGAATGCGCCAGGCACGGAAAGCGGGTCAGATCCGGCTTCTCGAAGTCCAAGCGGCCATGCCGGGTCAAATCCAGCGGGCTTACGCCGCTTTCGATGCGGTCGGGAAAGCCAAGGCCGTACGCGATGGGCGTGCGCATGTCGGGCTGGCCCAGCTGCGCGAGTACCGAGCCGTCGTCGTACTCGACCATCGAATGCACGACGCTCTGCGGGTGGACGACCACGTCGATCCGATCGGCCGGCATCGCGAACAACCAGTGCGCTTCGATGACCTCAAGCCCCTTGTTCAGCATCGTGGCCGAATCGACGGAGATCTTGCGGCCCATGCTCCAGTTGGGGTGGGCGCAGGCCTGCTCGGGGGTGATGTCGTGCAGGTCTTCCAGGTCGCGGCCGCGGAAAGGCCCACCCGACGCGGTCAGCAGCAAACGGCGCACGCCCTTGGCCGGCTGCTGCGGCGCATCGGCACGGCCTTGGTGCGGCAGACATTGGAAGATGGCGTTGTGTTCGCTGTCGATGGGCAGCAATTCGGCGCCATTGTCGCGGATGGCCTGCATGAAAAGCGTGCCGGCGGCGACCAGCGCCTCTTTGTTGGCGAGCAGCACGCGCTTGCCGGCGCGCGCGGCGGCAAGCGCCGAAGGCAGGCCTGCGGCGCCCACGATGGCGGCCATCACGGTGTCGCACTGCGAATCCGCGGCGGTGTCGGCCAGCGCCTGTGCGCCCACGCGGATCTCGGGCATGGATTGCCCGCCCGTCCAGGCATCGATGAATTTCTGGCGGGCGGCGGCGTCGGGCACCACGACGACCGCGGCCCGGCTGGCCAGCGCCTGCTCGGCCAGCCGTTGCATCCGGCTGTGGGCCGAAAGCGCGTAAACCGCCATCCGCTGCGGGTGGCGGGCAATCACGTCCAGCGTGCTTTCACCAATCGAACCGGTCGATCCCAGCACGACGACACGTTGAAAAGCCGTCAAAACAAGACTCCAGACAAAAGTAGCGCGAACGGCGCGACGGGAAGAATCGCATCGATCCGGTCATAGACGCCGCCATGGCCAGGCAAGAGTGTGCTGGAATCCTTGCGGCCCGCGCGGCGCTTGAGCAGCGACTCGAACAGGTCTCCCACAATGGACAGCACGCCCAGCACCGCGGCGATCGGCAGAGCGAGCCAGAAAGTCCAGCGTTCCACCAGGGCGTGACCGAAGGTGCCGTCCCACAGGCTGGACAGCCCGATCCACACCACCGCGCCCAGGACGCCAGCAATGGCGCCTTCGATGGTCTTGCCCGGACTCACTCGCGGAGCCAGTTTACGCTTGCCGAAGGCCCGGCCGGCAAAGTAAGCGGCAATATCGGCCACCCAGACGAGGGCCAGCAGCGACACGACGAACACGGCGCCGCGCGCCACGTACATCTGCGCCAGCACCGCCCAAGCGGCAAACGCGGCCGGGACGGAGAAGACCGACCACGCCAGACTGGCCGGCGGCGCGTCGGCGCGCCCGCGCACCACGGCGGCCACGCCGGCAAACAGCCAGACGGCGGACACGGCCGGCACCAGGTAGCGCAGCACCCAGCCGGGATCGCCCGCGCCGGTCCGGTCACCCGCCAGCCAGGCGGACGTCAGCACCAGCATGCCAGCGAACAGCAGGACGGCGACACCGATGGAGATCAGGGGGGAGGGCGGTTGCGGCAGCGTCAGGCGCAGCCACTCCCAGTTGGCGCAAGCGGCCGCAAGGGCCAGCAGCGCGACGAACCACCAGGGATTGGCGCTCGCCATGGCGGCGGCCAGAATGGCCAACAAAACGACGGCGGTAACGATACGCTGGCCCAGCATGTGACGGTCTCCTCTTGTGCAGCCTGGAAAGACGCGCGCGTCGCGTTCAGCTTACTTTGCAGCCGCTTCGCTGACTTGTGCGCTGGTGCGGCCGAAGCGGCGCTCGCGCGTGCGGTACCAATCAAAGGCGGCCATGAGTTCATTGGCGCCGAAATCCGGCCAGTAGCGGTCCGTGAAGTAGAACTCCGCGTACGCCATCTGCCAGATCAGGAAATTGGAAATGCGCTGCTCACCGCCGGTGCGGATGAACAGGTCGGGCTCGGGGGCCCATGCCATGGAAAGGTGCCTGGAAAGACGCTCCTCGTCCACCCGTTCTGGGTGCGCGGCCAGGTCGGGCTCGGCCGCCAGCATGGCGCGGGTGGCTTGCAGGATGTCCCAACGGCCGCCATAGTTGGCGGCGACGGTCAGGTGCAGCCGGTCGTTGTGGGCGGTGCGCTCTTGGGCCGCGGCGATCAGCTCGCGCAGGCGCGGCTCGAAGGCGCTCAGGTCGCCGATGACGTGCAGGCGCACGCCCTGCTCTTGCAGCTTGCCGACCTCGCGCTCGAGCGCCTGCACGAACAGGCGCATCAGGAGCGAGACTTCTTCGGCCGGACGGCGCCAGTTCTCGGAACTGAACGCAAACAGCGTCAGGTAGCGCACACCCGCGCGACCGCAGGCCTCGACCACGCGGCGGACAGCCTGCACGCCTTTGGCATGCCCGGCCGTGCGAGGCAGCAGACGCCGCGTCGCCCAGCGGCCGTTGCCATCCATGATGATAGCGACGTGCTCGGGGATGTCGCGGATATCGGGAACCGCCTGAGTCGAACTTGTTGCCATTAGTTTGGGGGCTGCGCGCGGCGGACCGGCGAAAGACACGAATACGGGAAAAAACCTGCGCCGTCGTTTCCATCGCTACGAGGAAGTACCGCGAGGCAATGGACAGGACGGCGCATGTGCAACGAAATCCTGACGCCACGCGGGCCGACAAAGCGGCGCCGCGTGGCGTGTTGGGATTATACGGTCATGATTTCGGCTTCTTTCTGGACGACCATCTTGTCGATGTCGGCGACGGCGCGATCCGTCAGCTTCTGGACGTCGTCCTGCGAACGGCGTTCGTCGTCCTCGGAGATTTCCTTGTCCTTGACCAGCTTCTTGAGCGCTTCGTTGGCCTCACGGCGCAGGTTACGCACCGCGATCTTGGCGTCTTCGCCTTCGCTGCGCACGACCTTGGTCAGGTCGCGGCGGCGTTCTTCGGTCAGCGCGGGCATCGGAACGCGGATCGTGTCGCCCATCGAGATGGGGTTCAGGCCCAGGTCCGACTCACGGATGGCCTTTTCGATCGGGCCGGCCATGTGCTTTTCGTACGGCTGCAGGCTGATGGTGCGGGCATCGACCAGGTTCACGTTGGCGACCTGGCCGACCGGCACGGGCGAGCCGTAGTATTCGACCTGCACGTGGTCCAGGATGCCGGTGTGGGCGCGGCCCGTGCGGATCTTGGCCAGATTGGTCTTGAGCGTATCAAGCGACTTGGCCATCCTGGCTTCGGCGGATTTGCGGATTTCTGCTGCGCTCATGGAATTTCCTTTTCTTTAAACGTGTACCAACGTGCCTTCGTCCTCGCCGCTCACGACTCGCTTGAGCGCGCCGGACTTATTGATCGAAAACACCTTGATCGGCAATTTCTGGTCGCGGCACAACGCGAAAGCGGTGGCGTCCATGACTTCAAGGCGGCGAACGATCGCCTCGTCGAAGCTGATGCGCGCGTAACGCGTCGCGGTGGGATCCTTGTTGGGATCCGCACTGTAGATGCCGTCCACCTTGGTGGCCTTCAGCACGATCTCCGCGCCGATCTCGGCGCCGCGCAGTGCCGCAGCCGTGTCGGTGGTGAAGAAGGGATTGCCGGTACCCGCGGCGAAGATCACGACCTTGCCCTCTTCGAGGTAACGCAAGGCCTTCGGCCGGATGTAGGGCTCGACGACCTGATCGATATTCAGCGCGGATTGTACCCGGGTGTCGATACCCTTGTGCTTGAGCGCGTCTTGCAGCGCAAGCGCGTTCATGATGGTGGCCATCATGCCCATGTAGTCGGCGGTGGCGCGGTCCATGCCCTGCGCACCCGGGGCGACGCCACGGAAGATGTTGCCTCCGCCGATGACGATGGCCAATTCGACGCCTGCGGCGGCGACTTCAGCGATCTCATCGGTCATACGGACGATGGTGGAGCGATTGATGCCAAATGCATCGTCGCCCATCAGCGCCTCGCCGGAAAGTTTGAGAAGAACCCGTTTGTATGCCCTGCTGCTCATAGGTGATATCCCGAAGAACAATCCGACGAAAGTGTAAGACAAGAATGGGGTTGACCCCCAGCACCGCGCCCGCCTGGCGGGTTGGCTGCCCCATCGGCGTCTGCCTTTGGGGGCCCATGCGGCGAAAAAGGCCGGACTAGAATTTAATCTAGCGCCGGCCTTTAAGCACTACCTAGAGGTCAGGCGGCGCCAGCGGCGGCGGCGGCAACCTCAGCGGCAAAGTCGCTGGTCTTCTTCTCGATACCTTCGCCGACGACGAACAGCACGAACTTGCTGATCGATGCGCCCTTTTCCTTCAGGTGCTGTTCGACCGTGTGCTTGTCGCTCTTGACGAACGGCTGCGACAGCAGCGTCACTTCCTTCAGGAACTTCACGACCGAGCCTTCGACCATCTTGGCGACGATGTCGGCCGGCTTGCCGGATTCGGCGGCCTTCTGCTCGGCAACCGAGCGCTCGGCGGCGATGTCGGCGGGGTTCACGCCGTCGGCGTTCAGGGCCTTGGGCTTGGTGGCCGCGATGTGCATCGCCAGGTCCTTGCCCACTTCCTCGGCGCCGGTGTATTCCACCAGCACGCCGATCTTGCCGCCGTGCACGTAGCTGGCCAGCGAGTTGGCGGTCTCGATGCGCTCGAAGCGGCGGATCGAGATGTTTTCGCCGATCTTGCCGATCAGGGCGGTACGGGTGGTTTCGACGGTGCCTTCACCGAAGGGCAGCGCCGACAGCGCGGCGACGTCGGCCGGGTTCTGCGTGGCGACCAGCTCAGCCAGCTTGTTCACGAAGCCGACGAAGTCGTCGTTCTTGGCGACGAAGTCGGTTTCGCAGTTGATTTCGATGACGGCGCCCTTCTTGGCGTCGGCGGAGATGAACAGACCGATCAGGCCTTCGGCGGTGACGCGGGCGGCGGCCTTGCTGGCCTTGTTGCCCAGCTTGACGCGCAGAATTTCCTCGGCGCGGGCCAGGTCGCCTTCGGCTTCCGTCAGGGCCTTCTTGCATTCCATCATGGGCGCGTCAGTCTTTTCGCGCAGTTCCTTGACCAGGGCAGCGGTAATTTCAGCCATGTTTGCTCCAAATTTTGCTAAGACACGCCCCGGCGGGCCGGGGCTGTGATTTGATTCGATGAGACGCCCGCACGTGGCGGGCCTGGAAGATGGGAGCTCAGCTTCGCAGCGCCGGCGGGGCGAAAGCGGACCAGATGCGGCGCCGCTTCCAGACCTTACCCGCCGGACATGACAACAGGCTTAGGCCTGGTTGTCTTGCACTTCGACGAACTCTTCCTGACCTTCGCCCAGCTCTTCGACCAGACCGTTCAGGTTTTGCTCGCGGCCTTCCAGGACGGCGTCGGCGATGCCCTTGGCGTACAGCGCGATGGCCTTGGCCGAGTCGTCGTTGCCGGGGATCACGTAGTCGATGCCTTCGGGCGAGTGGTTGGTGTCAACCACGGCGACCACGGGGATGCCCAGGGTCTTGGCTTCGGCGATGGCGATCTTGTGGTAGCCGACGTCGATCACGAACATGGCATCGGGCAGACCGTTCATGTCCTTGATGCCGCCGATCGACTTGTTCAGCTTGTCCAGTTCGCGTTGGAACAGCAGGCCTTCCTTCTTGATCATGCGCTCGGCGCCGCCTTCGGCGACCACGACTTCCATGTCCTTCAGGCGCTTGACCGAGGTCTTGACCGTCTTGAAGTTGGTCAGCATGCCGCCGAGCCAGCGGGCGTCGACGTAGGGCATGCCGCAACGGGCGGCTTCAGCAGCGACCAGCTCGCGAGCGGCGCGCTTCGTGCCGACGAACAGGATGTTGCCGCCGCGAGCAGCCAGCTGCTTCACGAACTTGGTGGCTTCCTGGTACTTATCAACCGTCTTTTCGAGGTTGATGATGTGAATCTTGTTGCGGTGACCGAAGATGTACTGAGCCATCTTGGGGTTCCAGTAACGGGTCTGGTGACCAAAGTGGACACCCGCTTCCAGCATTTCGCGCATCAAAGACATTTAATTCTCCAAGGGTTGGTTTCTTGCGCCGCACCTGCATCAGCATCTTGCTGACACCCTGGGTGGTGTTGCGCGCGATTTCCCGCAAAACGCGGGATGACAAAGATTTTAACCGGGCCGGCCGATCACTGCCGCAATAACTACGACGCTCCAGGCGCGTTGCCTGTAGCGGCTCGCCTTTAACGACTTCTACTACGCTGCCGCGATAAACCCAGACGGCCGCCACCACAAGATTCTTGCATTGCGTCTTTCCGACACTCCAGGAGACTCCTGGAAGTTTCTTCGAGACGCACCCGGAATTGTTTTGTTGGCGGCGAAATCCAGTTCTTCGCAAACCTGGCCGCTAGGCCAGCCCGCGCATCAGGCCGCTGTGGCAGTTCTTAAGGATCCTCTTCAGGAATGCCCTTTTCAGGGTGCGCTTTTCAGCGCAATTCCAAGAACTTAATCCAGCGCCCATACCGAACCTGCATCGCCGCTCGAAAACACTTCCGGGCTTGCAAGCACACCGCGCCCAGCTGGCGGCGGCATTCATGTCCCGAACGCATCCGGCTGGATCCCGATCGACGCCCGACTGCTTCCCAACACCCTGCGGCTTGCCCGAATTCGCTCCACAACCTTCGCTTGCGGTGAAACTTCAGGGCCTGCCGCGTGATCTTATGAAGAACCGCGCATGACCGAACAATCCTGCCGGGTGTGCCCTGAACCCAAAGGCCAGCACCCGCCGGGTTTGGCTGGGGGTCAGACTGCCTGAGCGTTGGCTTTTGCCGAAGCTCTTGCCATAGCGCTGGCGGTGCAGACCCTTCTTGCCGGTAACCCGATTGCTCCCCAAATTTTTAGGGAAGCCTATAATTCTACTATTCTTTCAAGCAGACATTCAAGCGACACATCGCAAGCTTTCCATGGGCACAATCACTGATCCGGCCGACCTGGCCAAGATGCGCGCCGCCTGCCAGGACGCCGCCAAAGTTCTCGATTTCATCACGCCGCACGTCAAACCGGGCGTTACCACCGGCGAACTCGACCGCCTCTGCCTGGAGTACCTGACCGACGAACTGAAGGTAAAGTCCGCCACGGTCGGCTACGCACCCCCCGGCTACCCGCCCTTCCCCGGCGCCATCTGTACCTCCGTGAATCACCAGGTGTGCCACGGCATTCCAGGCGACAAGGTGCTGAAAAATGGGGACTCATTGAACATCGACGTCACCATCATCAAGGATGGCTGGTTCGGCGACACGAGCCGGATGTACGCGGTGGGCGAACAGTCCATTTTGTCCCGGCGCCTGTCCGACATCACGTTCGAGTGCATGTGGAAGGGCATCCAGCAGGTCAAGAACGGCGCCACCCTGGGCGACATCGGCAACGCGATCCACAAGCACGCCGAGTCCAACGGCTTTTCGGTGGTGCGCGAATTCTGCGGCCACGGCATCGGACAGCGCTTTCACGAAGATCCCCAGGTGCTGCACTACGGCAAGCCCGGCACGGGCGTCAAGCTGGTGACCGGCATGCTGTTCACGATCGAGCCGATGATCAACGCCGGACGCCGCGAGATCCGCCAATTGGCCGACGGCTGGACCGTCGTCACGCGCGACCACAGCCTGTCCGCGCAATGGGAACACGCCGTCTGCGTGACGGAGACCGGCTACGAGGTCCTGACCCTGTCGCCCGGCATGCCCCAGCCGCCCGCGTTCATTACCGAACCCATCGTCATCCCCGCCGTCTGAAGCACCGCAGCCACCCATGACCGCCGAAATCCTTACCCAGCTGCGCGAACGCATTCAGGAATCCCGGCGGGCCGCGGTGGCCCAGTTCCGGGAACACGAACGCCCCGACATCCTGCTGACCGAACTGCGGCGCATCGTGGATGCCGCCCTGCGGGATCTGGTCAAGCATTGCCCGCTGCCGGTCGGCGCCACGCTGGCGGCCGTGGGCGGCTATGGCCGCGGCGAGCTCTATCCCCACTCCGATGTCGATCTGCTGATCCTGCTGCCGCACGCGCCGACGCCCGACGAGGAAAGCGCGATCGAGAAGCTGGTGGCGTCGCTGTGGGATCTGGGACTGGAGCCGGGCCACAGCGTGCGCACCATCGAGGACTGCGAACGCGAAGCGGATGCCGACATCACGGTGGAAACCGCCCTGCTGGAATCCCGCTGGCTGGCCGGCAGCCGCGTGCTGATGCGCAAGTTCGACGCGGCCACCAAGTCGCGGCTCGATCCGCAAGCTTTCTTTCTGGCCAAGCGCGTCGAAATGCAGCAGCGCCACGGGCGCTACCACGACACGCCCTACGCGCTGGAACCCAATTGCAAGGAATCGCCGGGCGGGCTGCGCGATCTGCAGGTCATCCTGTGGATGGCCCGGGCCGCCGGGTTTGGCAACAACTGGCGCTCGGTGGCGCAGGCCGGGCTGCTGACCTCGTCCGAGGCGCGCGACCTGCGCAAGGCCGAGCAAGCCTTCAAGCGCCTGCGCATCGAACTGCACCTGCTGGCCAACCGACGCGAAGACCGGGTGCTGTTCGACCTGCAGCCCGCGCTGGCCGAGGTCTACGGCATCCATGCCACCGCCACGCGGCGCGGCAGCGAACTGCTGATGCAGCGCTACTACTGGGCGGCACGGCTGGTGACGCAGCTGAACGGCATCCTGGTGCAGAACATCGAGGAGCGGCTGTTTCCCCGCCCCGACAGCGACGCGCGCGACATCGACGACGATTTCCGCAACCTGCGCGACCGCCTGGACATCATTCGGGACGACGGCTTCGAGCGAAATCCCACCCTGCTCCTGCGCGCCTTTTTGGTGATGCAGCAGCACCCCGAGCTGACGGGCATGTCTGCCCGCACGCTGCGCGCCATCTGGCATTCGCGACACCGCATCGACGCGCAGTTCCGCCGCAATCCGGTCAACCGCAAGCTGTTCCTGCAGATCCTGCAGCAGCCGCGCGGCATCGTCCACGAATTGCGGCGCATGACCATGCTGAACATCCTGCCGCGCTACCTGCCGGTGTTCCGCCGCATCGTGGGCCAGATGCAGCACGATCTTTTCCACGCCTATACGGTGGACCAGCACACGCTCGCGGTGGTGCGCAACCTGCGCCGTTTCACCATGCCCGAGCACGCGCAGGAATATCCGCTGGCCAGCCAGCTGATCGCGGGCCTGGACCGTCACTGGCTGCTGTACGTGGCCGCGCTGTTTCACGACATCGCCAAGGGCCGCGGCGGCGACCATTCTGAATTGGGCGCGCGCGAGGTGCGCAAGTTTGCGGCCGACCACGGCATGGACCCCGAAGACGCCAAGCTGGTGGAGTTCCTGGTGCGCCAGCATCTGCTGATGTCGGCGGTGGCGCAAAAGCGTGATCTGTCCGACCCCGACGTGGTGAAGGAGTTTGCCGCGACGGTCAAGGACGAACGCCATCTGACCGCGCTGTATCTGCTGACGGTGGCCGACATCCGCGGAACCAGCCCCAAGGTCTGGAACGCCTGGAAGGGCAAGCTGCTGGAAGACCTGTACAAGCTGACGCTGGCCGCGCTGGGCGGCGCCCACGCCGACGCCCATACGGTGCTGGCCGAACGCAAGGAAGAAGCGGCGCGGCTGACGCGCCTGGCCGGTCTGCGCGACGACGCGCGCGAAGCCTTCTGGAATCAGCTGGACGTGGCGTACTTCCTGCGGCACGACGCCTCGGACATCGCCTGGCACACGCGCCATCTGTACCACCAGGTCGAGCCCGCGCGGGCCGTGGTCAAGGCGCGCCCCACCGAGCAGGGCGAAGGCCTGCAGATCATGGTCTACACGCGCGATGCCCCCGACCTGTTCGTGGCGATCTGCGGCTATTTCGACGCCAAGTCCCTGTCCATTCAGGACGCCCGCATCCACACGACCCGCCATGGCTGGGCGCTGGACAGCTTTATCGTGCTGCTGCCGGAAGGCGCCAGCGACCTGCGGGCGCAGGCCACGCTGGTCGAGCACGAACTGGCCGAGCGGCTGAAGGACCCGCAAGCAGCCGCGCAGGCCCAGCCCGGGCGCGGCGGATGGTACGGACGCGGCCGGCAGTCGCGCGTGTCTCGCGTGTTTCCGGTCATGCCGCAGGCCGAACTGCAGCCGGACGAGCGCAGCACATCGTGGCGCCTGTCCGTCACGGCGACCGACCGGCCGGGGCTGCTGCATGCCCTGGCGCGCGTCTTTGCCCGCCACGAGGTCAACCTGCTCATGGCCAAGATCATGACGCTGGGCGACCGCGTCGAGGACGTGTTCATCGTGGACGGATCCGCCCTGGCGCGCCCCCGCAGCCAGATGCAGTTCGAACGCGACATCCTGGACGCGCTTTCCGGCGACGAGGCCCAGCAGCGCGCCGCCTGAGCCCGCATCGCCAGACCCCGCCCGGACCGCATACAATCCGGGTTTTCGGCCAGGCGATGCTTGCTCCCATGCAGCTCAATGACTATCTGCGCGTTTTCGGTGGCAGCTTTTTCTTCGCGCTGGCCACGCTGCTGCCGTTTCTGAACCCACCCGCGATCGCCCCCATCTTCCTCTCGCTGACCGAGGGCGCTTCGTCCGCCACGCGGGTGGTGCTGGCCAAGCGGGTCGCCACCAACGTGTGCCTGATGCTGATCGTGGCCATGGTCGCGGGCAACGTGCTTCTCAGCTTCTTTGGCATCTCGCTGTCGATCGTGCGCGTGGGCGGGGGCATGCTGGTGATCGCCAGCGCCTGGCGGCTGGTGAACTCGCCAGATGCCGACACCGAACGCGTCGCCCGCATGGCCGAATCGTTCACGCCCGAAATGGCCAAGGCCCGCGCGTTCTATCCGCTGACGTTTCCCATCAGCTGCGGTCCCGGCTCCATCGCGGCCGCCATCACGGTCGGGGTCTCGCTACGAGACCAGAATCACGCATTGAGCCTGGTACGCCTGGCCGGCTCCATTCCTGGCATCATCGTCGTTTCGCTCACGCTGTATGTCTGCCTGCGCTTTGCGGCCCAGATGCTGCACCGCCTGGGCGACAATGGCACCGCTGTCTTCATGCGGCTGTCGGCCTTCATCATGCTGTGCCTGGGGGTGCAGATCTTCTGGGAGGGCGCCCGGGAACTCCTGTTGGGCGTGCTGACCCAGGTGATGCAACCAATTCCCGTCCCGAAGGCCTAAGCATGGCCGGCCGTCGCGCCGGCCTCGTTTAACCCATTCCAACGCAACAATGACCTCTCGCTCAGAACGCCTGCTCCGCCTGATCGCCCTCTTCTCCTTCGGCGCCGTGGGCATCGCCCTCGTTTCCCAGCACGTCTTCGACATGCCGCCCTGCGCCTGGTGCGTGTTGCAGCGCCTGATCTACCTGGTGATCGGCGTCGTCGCCCTGGTGGGCGGCTTTGGCGGCGGACGCGCCCTGACGCGGATCTGCGGCTTTCTGGCCGCCCTGCTGTCGCTGTCGGGCATCGTGGCCGCCTGGTACCAGTACAGCGTGGCCGCCAACATGCTCTCGTGCGACCAGACCTTTGCCGATCGTTTCATGACCGGCATCGGCCTGGAAAGCGCCATCCCCTCGCTGTTCGGCATCTACGCGACCTGCATGGACGCCAAGGTGCCGGTGCTGGGCGTTGAATACGCCCTGTGGAGCCTGGCGCTCTTTGTCATCCTGTTCTTCATGGCGCTGCCGGTGGCGTTCAGGCGCGGCCGTGCCTGAACCCGGCGCGCACATGCAGACACTGAAATACCTGGCCGGTTATCCGGAACCGCTGCTGGCGCAGGCCCAGAAACTGCTCGACCAGGACAAGCTGGGCGCGGCCCTCCTGGCGCGCTATCCGGAAGGCGCGCACGACGTGCGCACCGACAAGGCGCTCTACCAGTACGTGACCGAGCTGAAGAACGCCCACATGCGCAATGGCGACCAGATCAACAAGGTTGCGTTCGACAGCAAGATCCATGTGATTCAGCACGCGCTGGGCCAGCACACCTACATTTCGCGGGTGCAAGGCGGCAAGCTGAAGGCCAAGCACGAGATCCGCGTGGCGACGTTGTTCAAGAACGTGCCCACCCCATTCCTGAAGATGATCACCGTGCACGAGCTGGCGCACTTGAAGGAGAAGGACCATAACAAGGCCTTCTACAACATGTGCCTGCGCATGGAGCCGCACTACCACCAGTACGAATTCGACCTGCGCCTGTACCTGACGCACCTGGAGGCCACGCGCACGCCGCTGTGGGAAGCGAAAGGCTAGATCGCACCTGCACGGGTAAAAAAAATGCCGTCCCGAGGGACGGCATTTTGTTCTGCGCGAAACGCCGGCGGCGATCAGGCGTCGTCGGAGGTGTGCCCCATGTTGAAGCGCAGACCGCCCGCGTCTTCGTCCTTGCCGGGCTCGGAGCGCGATTGCCCCAGGCGGGCCAGGTACTCGGGCGTGATGTCGCCGGTGATGTACTGGCCATCGAAGCACGAGGCCTCGAAGCGCGTCAACTTGGGATTGATGTCGCGCACGGCCTGCTGCATGTCGTGCAGGTCCTGGTAGACCAGGCTGTCCGCGCCAATGGCGCGGGCGATTTCCTCGTCCGTGCGGCCGGTGGCGATGAGCTCGCTCTGCGTGGGCATGTCGATGCCGTACACGTTGGGGAAGCGCACCGGAGGCGCGGCCGAGGCGAAGTACACCTTGTTGGCGCCGGCGGCACGGGCCATGTCGACGATCTCGCGGCTGGTCGTGCCGCGCACGATGGAGTCGTCGACCAGCAGCACGTTCTTGCCCTTGAATTCCATGCCGATGGCATTGAGCTTCTGGCGCACCGACTTCCGGCGCACGGCCTGGCCCGGCATGATGAACGTACGGCCCACGTAGCGGTTCTTGATGAGCCCTTCGCGATAGTCCAGGTTCAGGCGTGCGGCAAGCTGCATGGCGGCCGGGCGCGAGGAATCGGGAATCGGCATGACGACGTCGATGTCGCCCAGGCGCATGTTGCGCGCGACCTTGTCGGCCAGGTACTCACCCATGCGCAGGCGCGCGTCGTACACCGACACGCCGTCGATCATCGAATCGGGGCGGGCGAAGTAGACGTATTCGAAAATGCAGGGGACCAGCTGCGGGTTGTCGGCGCACTGGCGGGCCACCATGCGGCCGTCCAGGTCGATGAAGACGGCTTCACCGGGCTCCACGTCGCGCACGAACGTGAATCCGCTACCTTCAAGCGCCACGGATTCCGAGGCAACCATCCATTCCACACCCTCTTCGGTTTCCTGGCGGCCGATACACAGCGGGCGGATGCCGTTGGGATCACGGAAGGCCAGCAGGCCGTAGCCGGAAATCTGGGCCACGACGGCATAGGCGCCGCGCACGCGCTTGTGCAGGGCGGACACGGCGCGGAACATGGCGTCCTCGTCGAGCGACACGCCGTTGGCGGCCGATTGCAGCTCGTGCGCCAGCACGTTCAGCAGGACTTCGGAATCGGAGTTCGTGTTGATGTGGCGGCGGTCGACGCGATAGAGCGACTCGCGCAGCTCACGCCAGTTGGTCAGGTTGCCGTTGTGGGACAACATGATGCCGAACGGGGCATTGACGTAGAACGGCTGGGCCTCTTCCTCGCTGGCGCTGGAGCCGGCGGTGGGATAGCGGACCTGGCCGACGCCCGACGTGCCGGGCAGCGCGCGCATGTTGCGCGTGCGGAAGACGTCGCGCACCAGGCCGTGCGCCTTGTACATATTGAACTGGTTGCCTTGCGACGTCGCAATGCCCGCGGCGTCCTGCCCGCGATGCTGCAACAGCAGCAAGCTGTCATAGAGCAGCTGGTTGACCGGCCCGCGCCCGATGACCCCTACGATTCCACACATGGTGAGATTTCCTGGTTGATTTGAAGCTAATCAGTACGGCAGCCACGTCGCCAGGGTTGGCGGCAGCCACGTCTTGATATGTTTGATGGCCTCGATGGCCGAATGCGAAAACATGGCGTCCTGCCACCACGGCTCTTGCGGCAGCGGCGTATACCCTGCGGCGGCGACCAGCGCCAGCACGATCAATAGACCACGGGCCAGCCCGAACATTCCGCCCAGGCCGTGATCGGCGGGGCTGAGTCCGGTGCTGCGGATCAGGGCGGCAAGCGTCATATTGACCAACCCCACGCCGAGCAACACGATGATGAACACCGCCGCGTAGGAGACTCCCATGCGCAGCAGCGTCGTTTCAATATAGGGCTCCAGCCAGGTGTACACCGTGGGCCCCCACCATATCGCGGCCACGAAGGCCAGCAGATAGGCGACCAGCGACAGCACCTCTTTGAGCAGGCCGCGCACCAGGCCCAGCACACCCGATACCACCAGGATGGCCAGCACGACGAAGTCGAAGCCGGTCACTATTGGGCGGCAATGAAACCATTGTCATAGCCCAGCGTGCGCAACCGCGCCTGGGCCGCCTGGGCCGCCTCGCGCGACGGGAACGGCCCCACGCGCAGACGGTACTGCTGCTTGCCATTGATCGTGGCCTGCTCGACGAAGGCGTTGGTGACGCCGGCCTGATGCAATTTGCCGCGGCGCGACTGGGCGTCTTCGGAAGTCGTGTAGGCAGCGATCTGCAGCACGAAATTGCCCTTCGCGGCGGCGGGTTTGGACGCTTCCGGCTTGGGCGCCGATGCCGGCGCACTGCGGCCCTCGAGCAGCGCCAGGGCGCGCGCGCCGTCATCGGAACGCGTTTCAGGCTTGGCCGGCGTGGTCGGCTTGGCGGGCTCGGGTTTGGGCTTGGTTTCGGGCTTGGGCGGCGTGGCCGGCGGGACGGCAGGCGTCGCGGGCGGGGTGGCCGGCTGCGTGGTGTGGGGCGTCGTGGGCGTGCCGGACGCGGCGGCCACGGGCGGCACGGAATTCACGGCGGGAGGCGTAGGCACCGCGGCCGGGTCGGTGGCCCCGGACGCCGAGGGGTCGGCGGGCGCGGCAACCTGGGGTTCGGAGACCTGAGGCTGGAACGGCGTCGTGCGTTCCGGCACCTTGATGGGGATGTTGTCGTCGACCGGGGCGGGCTGAGAGTCCAGCACCATGGGCAGGATGATGACTGCGGCCAGCACCAGCGCCACTGCGCCCGCAAGCCTGCGCCGCGCACGGCCGCGCAACTCGGCCGCCTGGACCTCGCTGGGCACGGCAGCCCGTTTGGAGGCCTGCGCCTGCTCGGCAGGATCTTTGCGTTTGAAAAAACCCATGGAAGAGAATTCCTTGCGGCGCCTTGCGGCATTGCGGCGGCACGGCCGCCATGACGCGAATGGCCCGATTTGCCTATGCCTTGCGACCCAGAGCCTGCAAAACGGAGGCTACGGTGAGAAACGATCCGAATACCACGATTCTATCATTCTCCCCTGCCCGTTCGCGCGCTGCCGCAAAGGCTTGGGCAGGATCGGCGTAGGCCTGGATGCCGGGGCTTTCGCTGCCGGCGGGCAGCGGCGGGAGCGCCGCGCCGACCTGGTCCGCGAGCGCCTGGCCCGGGGTGCCGCGCGGTCCGGGCAGGCCCGCGCAATACCAGTAGTCGATGCGGGAACCGAGCTTGGCCACCACGCCGGCGAGGTCCTTGTCGTTCAGCATGCCGAACACCGCGTGGGTGTACGGATGAAAGCCCATGTTGTCCAGGTTCTGCGCCAGCACGGCGGCGGCGTGCGGGTTGTGCGCGACGTCCAGAATAACGGTGGGCTGGCCCGGCAGGATCTGGAAGCGGCCCGGCAGCGAAGCTTGCAGCAGCCCCAGGCGCACGGCCTGCTGCTGCACGGGCAGCCGGTCGCGCACGGATTCCAGCGCGGCCAGCGCCGCCGAGGCGTTGAGCAATTGGTTGGCGCCGCGCAGGGCCGGATAAGCCATCGCGCTGCGGCGCTGCTCGCGCCCGCCGTAGGCCCACTGCTGGCGGTCGCCCGAATAGTTGTAGTCGCGTCCGAAAAGCCACAGGTCCGCGCCGATCTCCTGGACGTGATCCAGCAGCGACTGCGGGGGCACCGGGTCGCTGCAGATGGCGGGCCGGCCGCTGCGGTAGATATGGGCTTTTTCGAAACCGATCTTTTCGCGCGTGTCGCCCAGCCAGTCGGTGTGATCGAGGTCGACGCTGGTGACGATGGCGCAGTCGGCGTCGACGATGTTCACGGCATCCAGGCGTCCGCCCAGGCCGACTTCGAGGACGACGGCGTCGAGCCGCGACTGTGAGAACAGGCGCAGAATGGCCAGCGTGGTGAATTCAAAGTAAGTCAGCGAGACGTCGCCGCGCGCGGCTTCGACGGCCTGGAACTGGGCGATCAGGTCCTGGTCGGACGCGATCTGCCCGTTGACGCGGGCGCGCTCGTTGAAGTCGATGAGGTGCGGCGAGGTGTACAGGCCCACCTTGTAGCCCGCCGCAAGCAGGATGGCCTCGAGCATGGCACAGGTGGAACCCTTGCCGTTGGTGCCGCCGACGACGAACTTCACGCCGGGCAGCGACAGCGCCATGCAGTCCGCGACCTGGCGCACCCGGTCCAGACCCATGTCGATCGCCGTGGCGTGGATGGACTCCAGGTACTGCAGCCAATCAGACAGGTTGGCGGCGGCGTCAGGCGTGCGGACAGAAGACATGAGGCGGGTTCGCGAAAGGAAATCAGCCTGCGATTTTAGCAGTCCGCGCCCGGTGTTTTCCCTAATCCCCTAGGGCGCGGCCCGGTATCCCGGAACAAAAAGTGCTTGCCCATGTTTTTCTCATACGTAAAAATAAATTCATGTATGAAAAATATAAGGAAGAGACATGACGCAGCGTGATACTCCGAGCTGGCTGGTGCGTGAAGCCGACGTCCCCGGTTACCACCCGGCCAACCACACCGGCACCCTCAACCGCCGGCTGATCAGCCCGGACACCGTGGGTGCCCGCGGGGTGGAAGTCCTGCTGGGCGTGATCGACAAGGGCAAGGGCGCGCTGCCGCATGCGCATCCCGGCATTGAACAGGTCTGCTACCTGATATCGGGCACCGCCCGCGCCCAGGTGCAGGACGAATGGGCCGACATGGGCCCGGGCGACTGTTGTTACTTCCCGCCCGACATCCCCCACGTCTTCACGGTGACGAGCGACGAGCCGGCCCGGCTGCTGGTCATCTACACGCCCCCGTACGAAGAATCCCCCGACCGCGTAATACGCGATTTTCCGGCGTCACCCTCGGCCGCTTGACGCGGCTTGACCCAGGCAGCGGCCGCAGAGCCGCGCCGCATTCCATAAAAACAGGAGACACACCCATGCAATCCCTACGCCTGCTGGGCGCCGCGCTAGTGAGCGGCGCCGCCTTGATGGCCGCTGGCCCCGCGCACGCCGCCGATTACCCCACCAAGCCCATCACCCTCGTGGTGCCCTTTCCCGCCGGATCCGGCACGGACGCCGTGGGACGCATCTTCGGGGCCGAACTGTCGACCCTCCTTGGCCAGCAGGTCGTGGTCGAGAACAAGCCCGGCGCCAACGCGACGATCGCGGCCAACTACGTGGCGCGCGCCAAGCCGGACGGCTACACGCTCTTCGTCACCACCAACACGTCCCATTCGGCCGCGCCGTGGCTGATGAAGAACGTGCCATACGACCCGGTGAAGGATTTCACCCCCATCGCGCGGGGCGGCAACCTGCCCTTCATCCTGGTCGTGAACCCGAAGCGCTCCTGGAAGACGGTGGCTGACCTGGTGGCCGACGCCAAGAAGAATCCCGGCCGCATCACCTATGCCAGCGGCAACAGCACGGGCATCGTCGCCGGCGCAACACTGGCCAACCGCGCCAAGATCGATATCCTGCACGTGCCCTACAAAGGCACGCCGCAGAGCCTGACGGACGTGGTGGGCGGCCAGGTGGACTTCATGTTTACCGATCTGGCCTCGGGCCTGCCGTTCGTGCAGTCGGGGCAATTGCGCGCCCTGGCCGTGTCCACGGCCGAGCGCAGCGCCATCGTGCCCGACCTGCCATCGATGGCCGAGGCGGGCGTGCCCGACTTCGACCTGAATTCCTGGAATGGTTACTTCGGCCCGGCCGGCATGCCGCCCGAGATCGTGGCCAAGCTGAATGCGGCCATCAACAAGATCGCCGCGAATCCCGACACGAAAAAGCGCCTGGCGGGACTGGGATTTGATGCGTTCTCCAGCACCCCCGAGGCCTTCGCCCAGTTCGTCGGCGAACAGCGCGACCTGTGGGGCAAGCTGATCCGCGACGCGGGGATCGAGCAGCAATGATCGACCAGCCCCTGCCCGACACGCCGGCCGCCGGGCCGCTCGCCGGCGTGCGCATTCTGGACCTGAGCTCGGTGGTGATGGGGCCGTATGCGACCCAGGTCCTGGCGGACCTGGGCGCGGACGTCATCAAGGTGGAGTCGCCGGCGGGGGACAACATGCGGGCCGTCGGCCCCATGCGCAACCCGGGCATGGGGCATCTGTACCTGCACCTGAACCGCAACAAGCGGTCGATCGTCCTGGACCTGAAGACCCCCGAGGGCCGGGAGGCCTGCCTGAAACTGGCGGAAGGCTGCGACGCCCTGCTCTACAACATCCGCCCGCAGGCGATGGCGCGGCTGGGGCTGTCGTACGAAGCGGTGGCCGCGCGCAACCCGCGAATTGTCTATGTCGGCGCTTATGGATTCGGCGAGGCCGGCCCCTATGCCGGCCGCCCCGCCTACGACGACCTGATCCAGGGACAGACCGGCATTGCCGCGCTGTCCGCGCAGCAGAGCGGCGATGTGCCGCGCTATGCGCCGCTGACGCTGGCTGACCGGGCGGTCGGCCTGCACGTCGGCATCGCGCTGGTATCCGCGGTGCTGGGCGCCCGCACGCTCGGCCGCGGCCAGCAGGTGGAGATCCCGATGTTCGAGGGCATGGCGCACCTGGTGCTGGGCGACCACCTGGGCGGCGCGACCTTTGAGCCGCCGATGGGTCCCACGGGCTACGCGCGCCTCTTGGCGCCGCATCGCCGGCCGTACGCCACCGCGGACGGATACATCTGCCTGCTGATCTACAACGACAAGCACTGGCGCAACTTCTTCGCATTGATCGGGCGTCCCGAGCTGTCGCAGGATCCGCGCTTTTGCACGCACGGCGCCCGCGCGGCGCACATCAGCGAGGTCTACGCCTTCGTGGCCGAGGTGATCGCCACCCGCCCGAGCCAGGACTGGCTGACGGAACTGGCGCGCGCCGACATTCCCGCCTCGCAGCTCTACACCATCGACGGCCTGCTGCAGGACGAGCACCTGACCGCCACCGGCTTCATCCAGGAAATGGACCACCCGTCGGAAGGCCGCATTCGCACCACGGGAACGCTGGGCCGCTACGAAGGCACGCCGACTTCGATACGGCGCCCTGCCCCGCGCCTCGGGCAGCACAGCCGCGAGGTGCTGGCCGAGGCGGGCTACGGCCAGGAACAGATCGACGCCATGCTTGCCCGTGGCATTACCCAGGACGGAAACAACGATGGACTTTGAATTCACCCCCGACCAGCTCGCCCTGCGCGACGCGGTTTCCCGCATCTGCGACCGCTACCCCGACGAATACTGGCTGGAACGAGACCGCGAGGGCGGGTTTCCCGAACCCCTGCACGCGGACCTGGCGCGCGACGGCTGGCTGGGCATCGCGATGCCGCAGGAGTACGGCGGCGCGGGCCTGGGCATGACCGAAGCGGCGCTGATGATGCAGACCATCGCCGCGTCGGGTGCGGGCTTTACCGGCGCCTCGGCCGTCCACATGAACATCTTCGGGCTGAATCCGGTCGTGGTGTTCGGCAGCGATGAACAGCGCGGGCGGTGGCTCGAACCGCTGATCGCCGGCCGGGAAAAGGCCTGCTTTGCGGTCACCGAGCCCGACGCGGGGCTGGACACGACCAAACTGAGCACCCGCGCCGTGCGCCAGGGCGACGAATACATCGTCCATGGCCGCAAGATCTGGATTTCGACGGCCCAGGTGGCCAGCAAGATGCTGCTGTTGGCCCGCACCACGCCGCTGTCCGAGGTGGACAAGCCCACGCAGGGCCTGTCGCTCTTCTACACCGACCTGGACCGCGAAAAGATCGAGGTGCGGGAGATTGAAAAAATGGGCCGCAAGGCGGTCGATTCGAACATGCTGTTCATCGATGGCCTGCGGATTCCGGTGGCCGATCGTATCGGCGAGGAAGGCCGCGGCTTTGAATACATCCTGCATGGCTTGAATCCCGAGCGCATCCTGATCGCCGCCGAAGCGGTGGGAATTGGCCGCGCGGCGCTGGACCGGGCGGTCAAGTACGCCGGCGAACGCACCGTGTTCGGCCGCCCCATCGGCAAGAACCAGGGCATCCAGCACCCGCTTGCCCAGGCGTGGATGCAGTTGGAGGCCGCGGACCTGATGGTGTTCAAGGCGGCCAGCCTGTACGACGCGGGCAAGCCCTGCGGCCCGGCCGCCAACTCGGCCAAGTACCTGGCGGCCGAAGCGGGCTACAACGCCTGCCAGACGGCGGTGATGACGCTGGGTGGCATGGGCTACGCGAAGGAGTACCACGTGGAGCGGCTGCTGCGCGAAAGCTTCATCCCCCGCATCGCGCCGGTCAGCCCGCAGCTCATCATGTGTTTCATTGCGGAAAAGGTGCTGGGCCTGCCCAAGTCGTACTAGGCGAGCGCCCCGCCCGCAGGCGGGCGCGGTTCAGGCCTGCTGCTCCAGCCCCGTGCAGGCCGCCCGCAGGATCCGGGCATACGATTCCTGCTCCGGCTCGATCCGGTAGATCGGGCCGCCCACCGAAATGGCGTAGTGTTCGCCGGACAGCGTGACCGGCCACGCGATCGCGCCCACGTCGGCGATCGACTCGCCGCTATTCATGAACCATCCCCGCTGCCGCGAGGCGTCCAGATCCGCGAGCAACGCCTCGCGGGTCACCAGGGTGCGCTCGTTGTAGCGCGTCATGGGGATGCCCGCCAACAGCGCATCGCGCGCCGTGTCATCCAGCAGCGAAAGCAACGCCTTACCCAGCGAATTGGCGTGAACGTCCTTGAACTCGCCGGCAACCGGCGCGTATCGGATCGTATGCGGGGAGTCGAGCACATCCAGGTACACGACACGGCCGTCGGCCGACAGCTTGGCGAAGACCACCGTTTCGCGCGTCGCATCGCGCAGTTCGACCAGGCTGGGATACACCCGGTCCAGGACGGGATCGGCCCGCGCGATGCGCTGGGCCATGGCGAGCAACCGGCCGGTCGGGTAGTAGCCCTGGCGCCGTCCGGTTTCATACAGGTAACCCAGGCTGGTGAGCGTGCGGATCAGCGCCAGGCAGCTGGACACCGGCACATCCAGCAGGCGGGCCAATTCCGACAGGGGCAGCGCGCGTTTCTCGCGGGCGTAGGTTTCGATGATTTCGATAACTCGCAACGCCGTCTTGACACTCATTGCCCGATCCAGACTCTTAGCACGTGAACCATCCAGTTGCGCGGGGCTAAAGTTCGCCCCGAGGGTGCCGTTATGGTAACTGAGAATTTCCTGAAAACAGCGCGTTCTCCGAGACGCCCCCCTCGCCGTTGGAGTGATCATGGCCGTAACCCCGTTAGCCCCCGCAGCGTTCGCGTCGTTACCGGTTTCGACCGTTATCGCCACGCCCGACCCTTCCGCCACCGCCACGCCTGCACCCGCCAGCAGCAACAGCAGCGGCTCCGGCAACGCCACGTCGGATCAGGCCAATGCGCAGAAGATGCCGCTCGATAAGGCGCTGGACGAGATCAACGAACAGATGAAGGCCTGGTCGACCCAGCTTCAGTTCGAGATCGACCCGAATGTGCACCAGGTGGTTGTGTCCGTGATCGACGCCGAGTCGGGTGACGTCCTGCGCACCATCCCCAGCGAAGCGGTGCTCAAGATCGCCAAAATGATCGTGAACATGCAGGGAAACGGTATCAAGACCTCGGCCTGATCCGGCACTTAAAACGCCGTTCGCCAAAGATTGAAGCGGGGCCCGGCAATAGAACCGTCGAAATAGGCCCGCCTTATGCCTTTACCCGGCCGATAGCCGGGACCACATTTTTGTCAGAATTGCATCGCTAGGAAGGAACTTCACATGGCCACCATCACCAACCTCGGTTCGAATTCAGGCTTGCCCCTGGAGGACATCCTCTCGAAGCTGGAAGCTGCCGAGGAAAAGAAGCTGCAGCAGTACACCGTACGGCAGACCAGCTTCGAAACCCGCGTTACGGCATACGGCCAGCTCAAGAGCGCCGTGGAAGCCGTGCAGAAGGCTGCCGCCGCGCTGGGCAAGCCCGAGACGCTGGGCGCCGTGAAAGGCAGCGTGACCGGCGGCGACGCCCTGACCGCGACCGTGGCCGCCGAAGGCGCCGTGGCCGGCCAGTACACGATCAACGTGAAGAACGTTGCCACCTCCCAGACCCTGCAATCGGGCGCGGTCGCCGACCGCAAGGCGTCCAATGGCGCCACCGGTTCCTTTGAAATCGAACTGGCCGACGGCACCAAGAAGACCGTCGACCTGAAGGGCGACACGTCCTTGAACGGCATCGTCAAGGCGGTCAACGCCGACGACTCGCTGGGCGTGCGCGCCACCGTCATCACCGACGGCGACGGCAAGAGCTACCTGATGATGACCGCCAAGGACACGGGCGTGCAGGCGTCGGTCAAGTCCATCACGGTGACGGGCGACCAGTCGCTCAAGGACGTCCTGAACTACAACACCAACGCTGCCGACACCAGCGCGAAGATGACGGCCACCGCCGCTGTCGACGCTGAAATCGACATCAACGGCATCACCGTCAAGAGCGGCACGAACAATATCTCGACCGCCATCGACGGCGTCACGCTCAACCTGTCGTCCAAGACCGAAGCCGGCAAGCCCATCACGCTGAAGCTGGAAAGCGATCCCTCGGTGGCCAGCAAGGCGATCCAGAGCTTCGTGACCGCCTACAACACGCTGCAGACAACGATCAAGAACCTGACGGCTTTCGACGCCGCCGCCGCCACCAACCAGCCGCTGACCGGCGACGGCACGACGCGCGCCATCCAGTCGTCGCTCGCCAGCGCCCTGCAGTTCGTGACGGGCGAAGGCACGCTGCGTTCGCTGGCCGACCTGGGCATCACGACCAACCCGCAGACGCGCCAGCTGACGCTGGACCAAACCAAGCTGGACAAGGCGCTGTCCACGAACGGCGCGGACGTCTCGCGCATGCTGACGGGCGAAAACGGCCTGGCCGCCAATTTTGCAAAGGCGACCAAGGACATCCTGAGCGACACCGGCTCGATCAAGACCAAGACCGACGGTCTGGCCAAGTCGATCGCCAACGTGAAGGATCAGTACACGCGCGCCAAGGCCGCTGGCGAAGCTTCGCTGGAGCTGATGCGCGCGCAGTTCGTCCAGTTGGACAAATTCGTTGCGCAGCAGTCGGTCACGGCCAACTACCTGACGCAGCAGTTCGCGGCCATGAACAAGTCGACGAAGTGATAACCGAGAAGATGCATTAAATGACGTACGCCGCGCGCCGCCCCACAGGCTCATACTCTGTCCGCTCCTACGCCGATATCGGCCTGGAGACCCAAGTGATGAGCGCCACACCGGAAAGGCTGATCACCCTGCTTTACCAGGGTGCGCGCGCGGCAATCGGACAGGCTCGCCTGCATCTGCAGGAAGGGCGGGTTGCCGAGCGCGGCGCTGCTATCACCAAGGCCATCAAGATCGTCGACGAAGGCCTGAAGATGGGCCTGAACATGGAAGCCGGCGGCGACATCGCCGCCAACCTGAGCCGGCTTTACGACTACATCGTCCGCACCCTGCTCATGGCAAACCTGAAAGCCGACGTCGAGCAGTTGGACATTGCGGACCGCCTGCTGGCGGACCTGGCCGACGCCTGGCAGACTTCCATCGATCGGCCTGCCCCGGGCGCAACGCCTTGATGGCCCCCATAACCGCTATTGCCAGCCATCGATCGCCCGAGATTTCTATGACGTCGCTCACCCAGTCTTCCACCATCCTGGAACAGTACCAGGAGATCGCGCTCTCAACGAGCGAGATGTTGACGGCCGCCCAGGCCGGCGACTGGGACACCGCACTCCTGCACGGCCAGCTCTATTGCGAGCAGGTCGAGCGCCTGCGCCATGCCGAACCCGTCAATCCGCTGGACGAAGCCGGGCGCAGCATGAAGTACGACTTACTTGTGCGCATTCTTGAAAACGATGCCATGACGCGCGACCTGGCGCTGCCCCAGTTGGCGCGGCTGGGCGAACTGCTGGGACGCATGAAGCGCCAGCAGACCCTGCTGTCCGCCTACGGCAACCAGGCGCCTGACGAATGAGCATCGGTCCCGCCGCGCTCGGCAACGTCCTGGTGCAGCGGTTGGACGCCGTGCTTGGCACGACGATGTCCGCCGCGAACGCCAACCAGATTTCGGGCGCGCGGCCCGACGCGGTCAGCCAGCCCGGCAGCCCGGAGAAAGCCGGGCCTTCGGACGGCTCGGCGCGCGATACCCGGCAAGGCATACAAACTGGCGGCGCCCGAGGCGACCGCCAGAATACTGTTGTCGACCCCAAAACCGCCGCCGCGCTGGCACTGGCCGCGCGCGGCCTGGTCACCAGCAGCGACACGACCGCGTCGGCCCCGACCACGCTGGGCACGACGGCCCGCACCATCCTGGCCCTGCTTGCCCAATACCCCGAAGCCGCGCCGGCCGTGCAAGGCCGCGCGCCCTTGTGGAGCGCCGATGCGCAGGGCGGACAGCAACCCGGCGGCGCCGCCCCGGGCAGCCAGGCCGGCCCGGCCCAACCCGGCCAACCCGCGCAGGCAGGCCAGCCCGGCCAGCCCGCCGCTGCACCGGCAACCCCGCTGCCCGCTGCCGCCACGTCTGCAGCCACGTCTGCCGCTACCCCGGGCGCTACCCCGGGCGCTGCCCCTTCTGCGGCCGCAGACGCCGCCAGCGCCAAGCCGGCCACGTATCCGGCAGGACAAACTGGTGGCGCGAAAGGCGCCGACGCCGTCTCGCACGCCTCGCTTGCCGCCGGCGGCCCGTCTGCCCGCGCCCTCGGCCAGGCCTTGCGCAATGCGTTGCAGACCAGCGGCCTGTTCTACGAATCGCACCTGACCGACATGGTCTTTGGCCGCAAGAATCCGTCCACGCTGGAGAACGAGCCGCAAGCCCGGCTGTCTCGCGACACGGCCTCGCACGCCAACGTCCAGGCCCGCGGCCGCACCGAAGCGGGCAACGCCAGCCGGTCCGGCGGCGGCGCCGAGGCGCCGGCGTCCTCGGGCGGCTCGGCGGCATCGTCCACGCCCGGCGCGCCGATCAGCGGCATCCATCAGGATCTGACGGTGCTGGTGCGCCAGCAGCTGGACGTGCTGGCCAATCAGACGGTGAACTGGCAAGGCGAAGCCTGGCCCGGCACGCAGATGGAGTGGGAAGTCGAACGTGACCCCTACGGTGCGGACCGCGAATCGGCGGTTCCCACCTGGGCCACGCGCGTGAAGCTGGATCTGCCGCGCCTGGGTTTGGTGGACGCGCGCCTGAACCTTGCGGGCGACCAGATCGTGCTGCAGCTCATTGCGCCGCACAGCGCCTCCGAGATCAACGACTCCTCGGACATGCTACGCTCGCGCCTTCTGGCTGCCGGCCTGACCCTGAGCAATCTGACGGTAAGCGTGGTTGAACCCCGCCCCGTCATCCCGACCGATTTCTGATGAACACCCCTTCCTCCCCCGCGGACGCCGGCCCGAACGCCAACCGCAACGCGGCGGTCGCCATCTCGTACGACGAAAGCGACGGCGCGCCCCGCGTGGTGGCCAAGGGCTACGGCCAGCTGGCGGACACGATTGTCCGCGCGGCCGAGGAAAACGGACTGTACGTGCACGAATCGCGCGAACTGGTGGGCTTGCTCATGCAGGTCGACCTGGACGCGCATATTCCCCCCCAACTCTATGTCGCGGTGGCAGAATTGCTCGCCTGGCTCTACCGCCTGGAATCGCGCGACATACCCCAGGCCGCGCGGCCCGAAATCTCTACCTAAGGACGATCACCGTGTTGGATGCCGCCGATCCGGAATTCCTGCTGACCCGGCCGGAAGACATGCGCTCAGCCCTTTTCGAGCTGACGCACCCCGACAGCCACATCCTGGTGCGCGATGCCGCGGACCGCGAGATTGCCGTGCTGATCCTGGGAGCCGACAAGCAGACGCGCCAGTTCTTCTGGCGCCCGCGCGACTACGATGGCGCGGACTTCGAGCAGTCGGACAGCATGGGCCTCTTGAGCGGTACGAACTTCCACTTCCACGCCACCGCCTATGGCGGCGTGCAGATCCGCTTTCGCGTCCAGCGTCCTGACGTCATCCACTTCGATGACGGCAGCGCGGCGCTGATGTCGCCCTTCCCCGATCGCCTGGCCCGCATCCAGCGGCGCAAAATGTTCCGCGCCTCGATGATCACCAGCGCCAACCGGTGCTTCGCCACATGGCAAGCGGCGCCGGCGGACAAGCCGGTAGGTTTCACCGTGCGCGACATTTCAGTGGACGGCGTGGGCCTGCGCGTGGGACTGGCCGTGGGCGAGCTGCCCGAGCGCGGCACGGTGATGCAAGACGTGGAGCTGGATTTTGGCGAACTGGGCAAGCTGAGCGCCGACCTGGAGGTGCGCAACATCTATCCGGTGTCGGGCCAGCCGATGGCCGCCGCCGACGGCAGCGACGGTGAAGCGCCCAAGCACGTGTCACTGACGGGCGAACCCCCGGTCAGCCATGTGGGCGCCCTCTTCATGAACCTGAACGCCCGCCAGGAAAACTGGCTGCAGCAGGTGGTGTGGCGCCTGGAGAAAGGCGCGCAGCGCAACTGAAACGGCGTCTTGCGAGCACATGGCGTGCCCCTGATGGCGCGCCCCTCATGGCGCCGCCGCAACGCAAAAGGCCTTCCCCGCGGGGAAGGCCTTTGAACTGCTTGCCGGCCTTACACGGCCATCGACGAGATTTCCTTGTAGGCCGCAACCAGCTTGTTGCGCACCTGGACCGCCGTCTGAAAGCCCAGGCTGGCCTTCTGCAGGTCGATCATGACGTCGTTGAGCGAGATATCGGGCGCGCCCAGCTCGAAGGCCTTGGCCTGGTTGCTGGCGGCGTTCTGGGCGGAGGTCACGCGACGGATGGAGCGCTGCAGTTCCGCGGCAAAACCGTCGGGTTGCGCGACGCCCTCGCCGGCGGACAGATTACCCGTCTCCGCCTTGTTCACGACCGCGCGCATCTGCTGGAGCATGCCTTCGATGCCGGACAAGCCTGATACAGCCATTACCTATTCCTTGCTGGTGGGGGATTACGCCAAATTGAAGACGCAGCGTAACGCCGATCGGGGCGGTCCATAGCCGACAAGAACCGCCAAAAAACCCGACATTTCAACGAATGCGAACGTCCCCCGCCGGGGATGCGGCCCCGGTTTGCGCCTCGTCATCGACATAGGGCTTAAGTAACGCCAAAAAACGGCTGTTTTCATCGATTGGGATTGGTGTCTCAGGGGCAATAATCCACGCTCTCCCCAGACCAGAAGCACGTTGCATGTGTAATCGGCCCTACCCAGACATGAAGTCATTTTCCCTGCTCCGCGAAGCCAGCGGGAGCCGTCAATGAATCAGCAGGCTACCCTGAGCTCGTCGCTTCTGGCCAAGTTCCCTGTGCTGGAACGGGTCCGCGCGCTTCCCAAGCCCGTCCTGCTCGGCGCCGCCGCGGCCCTTGTCGCGGTGATCGTCGCCGTGGTCATGTGGAGCAGCGAACCGAAGTACAAGGTGCTGTTCTCGAACCTGGACGACCGTGACGGCGGCGCCATCGTGACGGCCCTGGGCACGATGAACGTGCCCTACCGCTACAACGAAAACGGCACCGCGCTGCTGGTGCCCGCCGACCGCGTCTATGACGCCCGGCTGCAACTGGCCTCGCAAGGCCTGCCGCGCGGCGGCTCCGTCGGCTTCGAGCTGATGGACAACGCCCGCTTCGGCGCCAGCCAGTTTGCGGAACAGATCAACTACCAGCGCGGTCTGGAGGGCGAGCTGGCCCGTTCGATCGAAGCCATGAACACCGTGCAGCACGCCCGCGTCCACCTGGCCATGCCGCGCCAGTCGCTGTTCGTGCGCGAGCGCCAGGCGCCCACCGCCTCCGTGCTGCTGAACCTGTACCCGGGCCGCAGCCTGAGCGATGCGCAGGTGTCCGCGATCTCCTGGCTGGTGGCTTCCAGCGTGCCGGAACTGACCGCCGAAAGCGTGTCCATCGTCGACCAGAACGGCCGCCTGCTGTCCGCCCCGCTGGGCGAAGGCCGCGGCATGGACGCCGACCAGCTTCGCTTCGTGCGCGAGATCGAGCAGCGTACCGTCGAGCGCATCCTCACCATCCTGAATCCCCTGGTCGGCCCCGGCAACGTGCACGCCCAGGCCACCGCCGACGTCGACTTCTCGCGCCGCGAGGAAACGTCCGAGGTCTACCGTCCGAACCAGGAACCTGGCCAGGCCGCCGTTCGCAGCCAGCAGACCAGCGATTCCACCCAGCGTGGCGTCGGCCCCGCCCAAGGCGTGCCCGGCGCGCTGTCGAACCAGGCGCCCGCCAACGCGCAGGCGCCGATCACCAATCCCCCGCAGCAACAGCCGCCCCGCCCGGGCCAGCCCCCGCAGGCGGCCAACGCGCAGCAGCAACAACAGCAGCAGCAGACCGGCACGCAGGCCCCCGCCGGCAACCTGAACGAACGCCGCGACGCGACGACGAACTACGAAGTCGACCGCACCATCAGCCACATCAAGCAGCCCGTGGGCAACCTCAAGCGCATGTCGGTGGCCGTGGTCGTGAACTACGTGCGCGACAAGGACGGCGAACTGCAGGCCTTGCCGCCCGAGGAACTGAACAAGCTCACCAACCTGGTGCGCGAGGCAATGGGCTATTCCGAAGGCCGTGGCGACTCGCTGAACCTGGTCAACAGCCAGTTCAACGATGGCCCGCCGCCGCTGCCGATGTGGCGCGATCCGGAAATGATCTCGCTGTTCAAGACGATCCTGCTCTGGCTGGTCGGTGGCGTCCTGGCCCTGTGGCTGTACCGCAAGGTTCGCCGCTCGGTCACCGAGTACCTGTACCCGCCGGTCGATCCGGAACAGGCCGAAGCCGAGCGCGCCGAAGCCGCCCGCGAGGCCCAGGACCTGGCCCGCGCCAAGGAAACCGATCGCTATCAGGACAACCTTGAACGCGCTCGCACCATGGCCAACAAGGATCCGCGCGCCGTCGCGATGGTCCTGCGCACCTGGATGACCAAAGATGAAAAATGATTCCCTGCCAATGGACGGCATGACGCGCAGCGCCGTCCTGATGATGTCGCTGGGCGAAGACGCCGCGGCCGAAGTGTTCAAGTACCTGAGCGCCCGTGAAGTGCAGCAGGTCGGCGCCGCGATGGCGAGCCTGAAGCAGGTCACGCGCAACGACGTCGCCGTCGTGCTGGAAGAGTTCCGCCAGGAAGCCGACCAGTTCATGGCCGTGACGCTGGGCTCGGACGACTACATCCGCAGCGTCCTGACCAAGGCGCTGGGCAGCGACCGCGCGGCCGGCCTGATCGAGGACATCCTGGAAGCCGGCGACGGCGGCAGCGGCATCGACGCGCTGAACTGGCTGGATCCGAACACCGTGGCCGAGCTGATCGGCGACGAGCACCCGCAGATCATCGCGACCATCCTGGTGCACCTGGAGCGCGACCGCGCCGCGGGCGTGCTGGCGCTGTTGACCGACCGCCTGCGCAACGACGTCATGCTGCGCATCGCCACGTTCGGCGGCGTGCAGCCGGCCGCGCTGTCCGAGCTGACCGAAGTGCTGAACTCCGTGCTGGCCGGCCAGGGCGCCAAGCGCAGCAAGATGGGCGGCGTGCGCACCGCGGCCGAGATCCTGAACATGATGAACTCGACGCAGGAAGAGACCGTGGTCGCCAGCCTGCGCGAACGCGACAACGACCTGGCGCAGAAGATCATCGACGAGATGTTCGTCTTCGACAACCTGCTCGACGTCGAGGACCGCGCGATCCAGCTCATCCTCAAGGAAATCGACAACGACACGCTCATGGTCGCGCTCAAGGGCGCCCAGGAAGAGCTGCGCGCCAAGTTCCTGCGCAACATGTCCAGCCGTGCGGCCGAAATGCTGCGCGAGGACCTGGAAGCCCAGGGCCCGATCCGCATGTCGAAGGTCGAGACCGAACAGAAGAAGATCCTGCAGATCGCCCGCCGCCTGGCGGAAAGCGGCCAGATCGTGCTGGGCAATTCCGGAGACGACGCGTATGTCTGAAGCGGACAACGGCGCGACGACGCTCATCTCGCGCAGCGCCGCCTGGCGGCGCTGGCAGATGCTGTCGTTCGACGAGCCGGCGCCCGTCGAAGTCGAACCCGAGCCGGAACCCGATCCGGGCCCCGATCCCGCCGTGGTGATGGCGCAGTTGCGCGCCCAGGCGATTGCGGAAGGCCACGAGGAAGGCGTGACGCGCGGTCATGCCGCCGGGTTCGAAGCTGGCCAGCAGGCGGGCTATGAGGCCGGTCTTGCCGCCGGCCGCGAAGCCGGCCACGCCGAAGGCCTGGCCCAGGGCCGCGAACAGGGCGCCGCCGAAGCGCAGCGCCTGCATGCGCTGGTGGAAGCCTGCGCCGTCTCGATCGGCGCGCTGGAAGAAAAGATGGGGCAGAGCCTGTTGACGCTGGCCCTGGACATTGCCCAGCAAGTCGTGCGCACCACCCTCGCCGAACAGCCCGACACGGTGGTGAACGCCGTGCGCGACGTGCTGCACATCAATCCGACGGCCGGCGGCCAGATGCGCCTGTGGGCCAATCCGGACGATATCGAACTGATCCGCCTGCACCTGGCCGACGAATTGAAGGAAGGCCACTGGCGCGTGCTGGCCGATGAATCCATTCTGCGTGGCGGCTGCCGCGCCGAGACGCCTTTCGGCGACATCGACGCCACCTTGCAGACCCGCTGGCGCCGCGTGGCCGCCTCGCTCGGCCGCAACGCCTCCTGGGAGGAGCCGGTGTGAACGGCAATCCGGCCTCCGAGCAACCCGGCCAGGCCGGCGCGCCCCTCGCGGGCGCCCCGGCCGTTTCCGCGTCGGCCAAGCCGACCGCACCCGTGCTCGACCGCTGGCAGACGCAGCTTGAGATCGGCTCGATCCGCGCGGCGTCCACCGATCCCTGGCTGGTCAGCGGCAAGATCACGCGCGCAACCGGCCTCGTGCTGCACGCCACCGGCCTGCGCCTGCCCGTCGGCGCCGCCGCCCGCATCGAGATCGCGCGCGGCCACGACCATTGGGCCGACGCCGAAGTCGTGGGCTTTGACGGTCACACGCTGTACCTGATGCCGCAAGCCGACATTTCCGGCCTGCCGCCCGGCGCGCGCGTCGTGCCCGGCGAACCGCCCGTGCAGCGCCAGATTCCGCTGCCGCGCAAGGCCGAACTGAACGGCAACGCCAAGCCCCAGCTTGGCCGCCACCTGCCCGTTGGCAACGCCCTGCTCGGCCGCGTGCTGGACGGCGCGGGCCGTCCGCTCGACGGCCTGGGTCCGCTGACCGGCGCCGAACTGGCGCCCCTGTCTGCCCAACCGATCAACCCGCTGTCGCGCGCGCCCATCGATACGGTGCTGGACACCGGCGTGCGCGCCATCAATGGCCTGCTCACGGTCGGCCGCGGCCAGCGCATGGGCCTGTTCGCCGGTTCCGGCGTCGGTAAATCCGTGCTGCTGGGCATGATGGCCCGCTACACCAAGGCCGACGTGATCGTGGTCGGCCTGATCGGCGAACGGGGCCGTGAAGTCAAGGAATTCATCGAGCACAACCTGGGCCCGGAAGGCCTGGCGCGTTCGGTCGTGGTGGCCGCGCCGGCCGACGTGTCGGCGCTGCTGCGACTGCAAGGCGCCGCGTACGCCACGCGCCTGGCCGAGCATTTCCGCGACCAGGGCCTGGACGTGCTGCTGATCATGGACTCGCTGACCCGCTACGCGATGGCGCAACGGGAAATCGCGCTGGCCATCGGCGAACCGCCCGCCACCAAGGGCTATCCGCCGTCGGTGTTTGCCAAGCTGCCCACGCTGGTGGAACGCGCGGGCATGGGCGCGCCCGGCCCGTCCGGCAAGGCCGGCTCCATCACGGCGTTCTACACCGTGCTGGCCGAGGGCGACGATCAACAGGATCCGATCGCCGACTCGGCGCGCGCGATCCTGGACGGCCACGTCGTGCTGTCGCGCCACCTGGCCGAATCGGGCCACTACCCCGCCATCGACATCGAAGCGTCGATCTCGCGGGCGATGACCTCGCTCATCACGCCGCAGCAGTTCTCCATCGTGCGCCGCTTCAAGCAAAGCCTGTCGCGTTACCAGCGCAACCGCGACCTCATCGCCGTGGGCGCGTACGCCGCCGGCAACGACCCGCAGCTGGACGACGCCATCGCGCGATACCCGCGCCTGGAAGCCTTCCTGCAGCAGGACATCGGCGAGAACGTCGGGTACGAAGACGCCGTCAATCAATTGCGAGCCAGTTTCGAATCACGGGACACTTATGCCTAGCCAACTGCCTCTGGACATGCTGATCAACCTGGCCAAGGAAAGCACGGACGAAGCCGCGCGCCTGCTCGGCCGGCTGACCGCCGAACGCAGCAATGCGCAACGCCAGCTTTCCATGCTGCACGACTACCGCCAGGACTACCTCGAGCGCCTTCAGACGGCGATGACGACCGGCATGGCCGCCAGCGACTGCCACAACTATCAGCGCTTCATCGGCACGCTGGACGACGCGATCGGCCAGCAGCAGGGCGTGCTGCGTCAAGCCGAGGAAAACCTGTCCAAGGGGCAGCTCTATTGGCAGCAGGAAAAACGCAAGCTCAACTCCTACGATGCCCTGGCGCAGCGCGAACAGCGCGCCCAGGCGCTGGTGGAGTCGCGCCGTGAACAGCGCGCCAACGACGAATACTCCGCCCGCCTGGTCCAGCGCCAGGCCAGCGGCATGCAGCATTAAGCAATACCTCACAGGAAGCTTTAGATGACCGCTCCCCTGCCCTTGCCTTCGATAGCGCCGGCCGCTCCGGCGCCGGTCAACGACGCGCGCGGCGCCAAACCGGCTGCCGGGAACAAGAAAGATAAAGGCCCCGCCTTCTCCGACGTCCTGGCGCAACAGCGTCCGGCGCAGAAGCAGCCCAACCAGGCCGCCGACGCCCGCCCCGCGAACGGCAACAGCAAGACGCCGTCCAAGGACGGCAAGCCCGGCGATCCGGCCGCCACGGCCGAAGGCGCCGCCGCCGGCGCCATCAATGACGCGGTGCAGACCGCCGCCCAGGCCGAAGCCGGCGCGCTGGCCGTCGCGGCGCAGCTGCCCGTGGCCCCGTCCGACCTGCCGCAACAGGCCCTGGAGATCGCGGCCCAGGCCGCCGAACAGGTGCAGCTTGCCCGCGGCAATGCCGCTGCGGCCGTCACCGCCATGAACCAGGGCGCCGCCGTGCTGACGGCCGCGCTCAATGCCGCCGACACGTTGGCGCCGCAGGCCGCGCAGCAGACGCCGGTGGCCGCGACCGCCGGCCAGGCGCAAGACGCCGCCGCCCAGATCGCCCGCGACGCCGAGGCCGCGCTGCCGGTCCTCACCGCCGCGGTCAAGCCGGGTTCCGCGCCCGTTGCCCAGGCGCCTGCCGATCCCAAGGCGGCGGTCAAGGCCGAAGCGCCCAAGGCGGCTGCCGACCTGCCACTTCCGCGTGTCGCACGCGAGACGCCCGCGGACCCAGCCGCGCCCGCGCCGCAAGCCCACGTGGCCGACGAAGATCAGCCCGATCTGCTGGCCGGCACGACCCCGCAATTCCAGGCGCCGCAGCATGGCGCCACGCCGCACGAGGCGCTTGGCGCCGCCCTTGCCGCCGCCACCCAGCGGCAGGCCCTGCCGGTCGTCAACCAGGCCGCGCTCGCGCAGCCGGTCGTACCCGTTGTGCTGCAAGTGGCCACGCCCGTCGGCGCCACCCACTGGGGCACCGAGCTTGGCCAGCAGATGGTCATGATGAGCAACAACGTGCGCCAGGGCATGCAGACGGCGGAACTGCGCCTGGATCCCCCGGACCTGGGCCCGCTGCGCGTCAGCCTGAACCTGGCCGATGGCGTGGCCAGCGCCTCGTTCGTGTCGGCGCACGCCTCCGTGCGCCAGGCGATCGAAGTGGCGATTCCGCAGTTGCAGCAGGCGCTCGCCCAGGCCGGCATCTCGCTCGGCCAGACCAGCGTCGGCGAACAGGCCGCGCAGCAGGAATTCGCGCAGCAGAACGGCAGCGGCTCGCAGCGTCAGCAAGGCGGCAATGCCGTCGTCGCGGACGGCGTGGCAGAGTCCGCGCAGCCCGCGGTGACGGTGTCGCGCAACGCCAACGCATTGGTCGACACGTTCGCGTAATGATCCGGCAGCCCGCGCCCGGCAACGGATGCGGGCGGTGCAGCAATAGCTTGAGATACGCGGCTTTCGCCCTGTTTTTCGCCTCCAAGCGGCGGCGTGAATTCGGGCAGAATGCTTTCATCCACTAAGAATCCGTTTTCACCAGCGGCAAACACGCATCGAACTCCAGATGGCGACTATCAAACCCATTCCCGCGCCGGCGCGCGACGCGAAGTCCTCCGGCGGCATTGGCCGCATCCTTCGGCCGCTGCTGGCGATCCTGGTGCTGCTGCTGGTTGCCGCGGCCAGCGCCGGCGCGACCTGGTTCATCACGCAGCGCCTACAGCAGCCGCAAGGCGGCGCCCCGGTGCAGCTTGGCGTGGGCCAGGTGCCTGGCGGCCAACCCGGCCAGCCGGGTCAGCCCGGTCAGGCCGGCGGCGTGCAAGGCCAGCCCGGCCAAGGCCCGCAGGCCACGCCGACGACCTTCGTCGCGCCGTCCGCCACCCCGATCGCCGTGCCCGCGCCCATCTTCGTGCCGATCGAAGCCTTCACGGTCACGCTGCAGAACGCGGACACGGAACGCATCATGCACGTCGGCCTGACCCTGCGCGTGAGCGACGAACAGACCCGCACGCGCCTGGAAAAGTACATGCCCGAAGTGCGCAGCCGCATCCTGATGGTGCTGTCGTCGCAGTCGCCCACCGCCGTGCAGACGCAGCAAGGCAAGAACGACATGGTCGCGGCCATCAAGCAGGCAGTGAACCGTCCCTTCTCGCCCCTGCCTGACGGCCAGTACGTGACCGACGTGCTGTTCACGGCGTTCGTGGTGCAATAAGCATGGCCTACGAGGCGTTTCTTTCGCAGGACGAAGTCGATGCGCTGCTGGCCGGCGTCACCGGCGAGAGCGATAGTAAAAAGGAATCCGACGGCCAGAATGCCGGCGCGCGCGCCTACGACTTGAGCTCGCCCGAGCGCGTCGTACGCCGCCGCATGCAGACGCTGGAGCTCATCAACGAACGCTTTGCGCGCAACATGCGCAACGTTCTGCTGAACTTCATGCGCCGCAGTGCCGACATCACCGTCGGTTCGATCAAGATCCAGAAGTACGCGGACTTCGAGCGCAACCTGCCGGTTCCCAGCAATCTGAACATGATTCAGATGAAGCCGCTGCGCGGCACGGCGCTCTTCACCTACGACCCGAATCTGGTGTTCCTGGTCATCGACAGCCTGTTCGGCGGCGATGGCCGCTACCACACGCGGGTCGAGGGCCGGGACTTCACCACCACCGAACAGCGCATCATCCGGCGCCTGCTCAACCTGACCCTGGAAAGCTACGGCAAGTCCTGGGATCCGGTCTATCCGATCGAGTTCGAGTACGTCCGCTCGGAGATGCACACCAAGTTCGCCAGCATCACCGGCAACAACGAAGTGGTGGTCGTCTCCTCGTTCCACATTGAATTCGGCGCGACTGGCGGCGACCTGAACATCTGCCTGCCTTACTCGATGATCGAGCCGGTGCGCGATCTGCTGACGCGCCCGTTGCAGGAAACGACGCTCGAGGAAGTGGATCAGCGCTGGTCGCAGCAGCTGTCGCGCCAGGTGCGCAGCGCCGACATCGACGTGGTCGCGGAATTTGCCCGCATCCCGTCGTCGATCCGCGAGCTGATGAGCCTGAAGGTCGGCGACGTCCTTCCGGTGGACGTGCCCGAAACCGTCATCGCCCACGTCGACGGCGTGCCGCTGATGGAATGCGGCTACGGCGTCTTCAACGGCCAATACGCCCTGCGCGTACAAAACCTGTTTACCCACGATACAGAACCCAACGAGGCCTCTGACCATGACTGACAAGAACGAGCCCGGCACTGGCTCGTCCCCGGCCGACGACTGGGCCGACGCGCTCGCCGAACAATCCCGCGCCAACCCGCCCACGCAAGCCGACGGTCTGAAGCCGCAGGACGACTGGGCCGCCGCGATGGCGGAACAGGCCGCCACGCCGGCGGCGGCTGCCCCCGCGCCCGCCGCCCCGGCCCCGGCCGCCGCACCCGCTGCGCCCGCGCAATCCGCGGCGCAATCGGTGTTCAAGCCGCTGGCCGGCGCCACGTCCGGCCAAGGCACCGACATCGACCTCATCATGGACGTTCCCGTCCAGTTGACGGTCGAGCTGGGCCGCACCCGCCTGACCATCAAGAACCTGCTCCAGCTGGGCCAGGGCTCCGTGGTCGAACTCGACGGCCTGGCCGGCGAGCCGATGGACATCTTCGTCAACGGCTACCTGATCGCCCAGGGCGAAGTCGTGGTCGTCGAAGAAAAGTACGGCATCCGCCTGACCGACATCATCACCCCGTCCGAGCGGATCAACCGCTTGAACAACCGTCGTTGAACCCTGGCGCCATGACCGAACCTGCTCTGCTGCGCGTCATCGTCGGCCTCGTGCTGGTGGTGGCCGCCATCCTGGTCTCGGCGTGGCTTGCCAAGCGCGCCGGACTGGTGCAACGCGGCGGCGGCAATCTGCTGCGCCAGGTTGCCAGCCTGCCGGTCGGTCCGCGCCAAAGCGTCGTCGTCGTCGAGATCGAAGACACCTGGCTGGTGGTGGGCGTTGGCCCGAACCAGCTCACCACCCTGCATACCCTGCCCGCCGGCCAGTTGCCGGAGGGTTCGCCTTTGCCCACGGCCGCCTTTGCGGCCAAGCTGGGCCAGGCACTCAAGCGCCGCTAAGGCACACCGCCCCGGCGCGAATCAAGCGATACCCATGAGTTTGCCTACCCGCACGACATTCGCACGCGCCGGCCAGCGCGCGCTGCCCATGCTGGCCGCCGCCGCGGTGCTGGGCCTGGCCTTCTTCCCGGCCGGCGTCGTGGCCCAGGCCACGCTGCCCGCCCTGACGGCCACGCCGGGCGCGGACGGCTCGCAGACGTACTCGCTCAGCATGCAGACCATGCTGCTGATGACGTCGCTGTCCTTCCTGCCGGCGGCGCTGCTGATGATGACGGGCTTCACGCGCATCATCATCGTGCTGGGCCTGCTGCGCAGCGCGATGGGCACCGCGATGTCGCCGCCCAACCACGTGCTGATCGGCCTGGCGCTGTTCCTGACCTTCTATACGATGTCGCCGGTGTTCGACAAGATCTACACCGACGCCTACAAGCCCTTGTCCGAAGGGACGATCCAGTTCGAGGCCGCGGTCGAACGCGCCGCCGGTCCCCTACGCACGTTCATGTTGCACCAGACGCGCGAGAACGACCTGTCGCTGTTCGCCAACCTGGCCAAACAGCCGGCGCTGGAAGACCCCTCGCAGGTGCCGATGCGCATCCTGGTGCCGGCCTTCATCACCAGCGAACTGAAAACCGCCTTCCAGATCGGATTCACGATCTTCATTCCCTTCCTCATCATCGACCTGGTGGTTGCCAGCGTGCTGATGGCGCTGGGCATGATGATGGTGCCGCCCGTCACCGTGGCGCTGCCGTTCAAGCTGATGCTGTTCGTGCTGGCCGACGGCTGGAACCTGCTCATGGGCTCGCTTGCCCAGAGCTTCTACCAGTAACGCCGCAAGGAGATCGCCATGACTGCCGAAACCGTCATGACCATGACCTACCAGGCGATGAAGGTCGTCCTGGCGATGGCCGGTCCCCTGCTCCTCGTCACGCTGGTGGTGGGTCTGGTCATCAGCATTTTCCAGGCCGCCACGCAGATCAACGAAATGACGCTGTCGTTCATTCCGAAGCTGCTGGCCATGTGCGGCGTGCTGGTGCTGCTGGGCCCGTGGCTGATCGGCGTCATGGTCGACTACATCCGGCAGCTCATCGGCCAGATCCCCATGCTGGTGTCCTGAGCGGCGCCCGCCGCCGGACACGGGTTGCCACGCCATGTTCTCTTTCACGCTCGAGCAGCTCAACGGCTGGGTCGGCCAGTTTCTCTGGCCGTTCGTGCGTATCCTGGCGCTCGTGGCCACCGCCCCCCTGTTCTCCGAATCGCTCATTCCCGTCAAGGTCAAGATTGGCCTGGCTTTCGTGCTGGCCGTGGCGATCGGGCACGCGCTCGATGCCATGCCGCCGGTGGCGCCCGGATCGTACGCGGGCCTCTGGATGGTGATGCAGCAGGTGCTGATCGGCATCGCCATGGGCTTTACGATGCGCATCGTGTTCGCGGCGGTGCAGACCGCGGGGGAGTTCGTGGGACTGCAGATGGGTCTGTCGTTCGCGTCGTTCTTCGATCCCAGCTCGGGCGCCAACACCGCCGTGCTGTCGCGCCTGTTCAACATCGTCGCGATGCTGACCTTCCTGGCGCTGGACGGCCACCTTCTCGTCCTGGCGGCCCTGGTGCGGTCCTTCGATACCTTGCCGATTGCCACGATCCAGCTGCACCAGAATGGCTGGGGCACGGTCGTCGAATGGGGCAAGACGGTGTTCGTGTCGGGCCTGCTGCTGGCGCTGCCGCTGATCTGCGCGCTGCTCACCATCAACCTGGCGATGGGCATCCTGAACCGCGCCGCCCAGCAGCTTTCCGTGTTCTCGGTGGGCTTTCCCGTCACGCTCATCATCGGCGTGACGGTGTTGACCATCGTGCTGCCTCACGCCGGCCCGTTCCTGGAATCGCTCTTCGAATCGGGCCTGACCGCGATGAGCCGCGTCGTGGACGCCCTGGCGGGACGCTAGCGGGGCCGGCGAGCGGCCCGCCCCGCCTGCCGCTCAGTGCTGGCCCACCACGCGGAAGACGCGGATGGTCTCGCGCAGCGCGCCCGACTGATTGCCCAACTGCGTCACCGCGCCGCCCAACTCCTGCACGAGGGCCGTGTTCTGCTCGGTCATCACGTCCATCTGCGAGACCGCGGTGTCCACCTGCTCGATGCCGGTCGACTGTTCCTGCGAGGCGCGCGAGATCTCGCTGATGATGGCCGTGACGCGGTGCACGGCGTCCACGATCTCCTGCATCGTCGCGCCAGCCTGTTCGGCCTGTGCCGAGCCTTCCGTCACGCGATCGACCGAGTCCTCGATCAGCGACTTCACTTCCTTGGCCGCCTGCGCGCTCTTTTGCGCCAGGCTGCGCACCTCGCCCGCCACCACCGCAAAGCCCTTGCCGGATTCGCCGGCCCGGGCCGCTTCCACCGCCGCATTCAGCGCCAGGATGTTGGTCTGGAAGGCGATGCCTTCGATGATGCTGACGATGTCGGCGATCTTGCGCGAGCTGTCTGAAATGCCGTGCATGGTGTTGACCACCTGCCCCACGGCCACGCCGCCGCGCCGCGCGACGTCCATGCTGCTGGCGGCCAGGTCGTTCGCCTGCCGCGCGTTGTCGGCGTTCTGACGAACGGTCGAGGTCAGTTGCTGCATGCTGGCGGCGGTCTGCTGCAACGACGCCGCCTGCCCCTGAGTGCGGCCGGCCAGCTCCTGGTTGCCGCGGGCAATGTCCACGGCAGCGTGCGTCGTGCCTTCGATGCCGCGGTACACATCGTACGCGATGCCGATCAGGCTCTTGCGCATCACTTCCAGCGAAAACTTCAGGCTGCCCACCTCGTCATCCGACTCGGGCACGATCTGCGTGGTGAGATTGCCGGCCGCTACCTGGCGCGCCATGTTGGCCGCGTCCAGCATCGGATCCAGGAGCGAACGCGCCAGGCTCCAGCTCATGCCGTAGATGGCGGCAACGGCCAGCGCTATCGCGCCGCAGCCCAGCCCCGCGCCCCACGGCGACAGGCTGTCCCAATTGGCGTGCAGCCCATAGGAGCCCGCCGCGGCGACGAAGCCGGCCGTCAGCGTGGCGTGGCGCAGCATGCGGTTGCGCACGCCGGACCGGAACGGAAACGCCAGCACGTCCAGCCCGCGTCGCCAGCCGGCGCGCACGGGGCGGCCGCGCAGGATGCGCACGCCCTTGGCCGTGCCCTCGCGCATGCGCGCATAGAGTTCCTCGGCCATCTCGACCTGCTCTTCCGACGGGCGCACGCGCACCGACGAATAAGCCACGACCTCGCCGTTCTCGACAATCGGCGTGGCGTTGGCCAGCACCCAGTAAAAGCCGCCATCCTTGCGGCGGTTCTTGACGACCCCCAGCCAGGACTCGCCAGCCTCCAGGGTCTCCCAAAGATCCGCGTAGGCCTCCGGGGGCATGTCGGGATGGCGCACGATGTTGTGCGGCTTGCCGATGAGTTCGTCGCGCGTGAAGCCGCTGACATCGACGAACGCAGGGTTGGCATAGACGATGCGGCCCTTGGTATCCGTGCGCGAGATCAGGTATTGATCCTCGCGCAGCTTGGTTTCCACATTGGTGACGGGTAGGTTGACGCGCACGGCTTGTCTCCGGGTTTACAACATATACGACAGCAGATTGAGCGGCATGCAACGGTCGCGATGCGAGGCAACGGTGCACTCCCGCGGGCTTGGTCTGGCGCCCGATCCCCCGGTCACCATCGATCACTGTGTTTTCGGCCTGACGCATCAGGCGTTGCCAATGTTTACGGTCATAAAGCAGAAAACTTAACGTGCTTATGACCGCGATCAACGTCCTTATAACCGCTGGAAATAAGTCACGCGATGGCTGCCGGATCCGAGCATTGCGGACGTAAAAAAGCCGCGCCCGATCCCGCATTTGCGGGATCGGGCGCGGCCCGGAACAACAACGATCAGTTCAGCGACGGCGCGGCATAGCCGCCGAGCTGATGCGCAGGCACTTCAATGACTTCGCCCGCGTTGATCTTGAACACGGCCACTGCTTCGGCCAGGCGCTGAGCCTGTTCCTGCAGCGATCCGGCGGCGGCCGCGGCCTCTTCCACCAGCGCCGCGTTCTGCTGCGTCACTTCGTCCATCTGCGAAACCGCGCGGTTCACCTGGTCAATGCCGCTGGACTGTTCCTCGGACGCCGCCGAGATCTCGCCCATGATGTCCGTCACACGCTTCACCGACGCCACGATTTCCTGCATGGTCGCGCCGGCGCGTTGCACCTGCTGCGAACCGGCGCCCACCTTGGAGACCGAGTCCTCGATCAGACCCTTGATTTCCTTGGCGGCCTGGGCGCTGCGCTGCGCCAGCGAGCGCACTTCGCCCGCCACCACCGCAAAGCCCTTGCCCTGTTCACCGGCACGCGCGGCTTCCACCGCCGCGTTCAGCGCCAGGATGTTGGTCTGGAACGCGATGCCGTCGATCACCGACACGATCTCGGAAATCTTGCGCGAGCTGGCCGAAATGCCTTCCATGGTGTTGACCACTTCCGACACGGCGGAGCCGCCGCGTTCGGCCACATCAGACGCGCTGGCCGCCAGCTGGTTGGCCTGGCGCGCGTTGTCGGCGTTCTGCTTCACGGTCGAGGCCAGCTCTTCCATCGAGGCAGCGGTCTCTTCCAGCGAAGCGGCCTGCTCTTCCGTGCGGCTGGACAGATCCGTGTTGCCCGCGGAAATCTCGCGCGAGCCCACCGTGATCTCGTCCACGCCGCGGCGCACCGTCGACACCGTGCGCGTCAGGCTTTCCTGCATGCGCTTGAGGGCGGCGAACAGCTGGCCGATTTCGTTGTGCGAACGCACTTCCACACGGCCCGTCAGGTCGCCGGCGGCGATCTTGTCGAAGTGCTGGCCGGCCTCGACCAAGGGGCGCACGACCAGGCGGCCGAACAGGATGCGGGCAAGCACCATCAACAAGAGGGCCAGCGCCACGGCAATGCCCACGGCGATCATGGCCAGCTTGAAGTTCGCTTCGGCCTGATCGATCGTCTGGCGCTGCTGATCGGCGATGTACTTGTCGAACTGAGCGATTGCCTCGATGAAGGCGGCGCTGCGCGGCGTGCCGTATTCGTTGTTCACCATGTAGAACGTCGAATAGTCTTCGCTGCGCAGGGCTTCGACCATCGTGTCCACGCCGTCGTCGATGTACGAGCGATAGCGGCGCACCAGGTTCATCGACAGCTGGCGGCCGGTGTCGTCCTCGAGCATGTTCTTCTGGAAATCGGCGAAGCGGCTGCGCACGCCGGTCAGGAGGTCGGTGGAACCCTTGAGCGCGGCGGCCGCGTCACGCGCCGAGTTCTCGCCGCTGCCCCAGCCGGACTCCTGCAGGTGACGGGCGGCCACCATCAGGCCAACGCGTGCACGCAGCATGTCGCTGTTGATGATCTCGACCTGCTTGGCGCGCTCGGTCAGCGCATTGACCTCTCGGATCGATTCATAGTTGCTTTGCAGGAAGTAGGCGGCCAAGCCCCCCACTGCTGCGATCAGCAGCGCGAAAAACGCCATCACCCACAGCAGCATCGTGCCGACGCGCGCATCGCGCAGCCTCAGTTTGCGCTTGACCTTGGGTGCGCGCGCGGCTTTTTTCTTGCCCGCCTTGCCGGCCTTTGCGCCGGATTCGAGACTCGCTTCCATTTATTTCCCCATCCCTCAGGAACTGCTCTGACCAAATGAAAAACCACCCGTGGGACACGCCCTGTTACACAGGGCTTGCACTCAGGGCGACGAACATCGGGCTTGGGCCCGATGTCTTCTGCTGGACTGCGGGGCTATTTGCCCTGCGGCGCCAGACCGGCCGGTTCTCCCGGACCCGGAATGTAGATGGTTTGCACCTCGGGGGCCACGGCCGGTTGGGCCCAGTCCTGAGTGATCTCAGGCGCAGGGGCCGGTCCCAACAATTTCTGGCGTTCCCAGGGTTCCAGCAGAATATTGGTGCTGTCGACGAGCCGCATCAGCCGGCCATCGGGGCCGAACTGCAGCAGCGCTTCCTTGCGGCTGTACAGGCCGTCGGCGACAAAGGTGATTTTGTGGGACCAGAGCATCAGCACCGTGCCGTCGCTCTGTTTGAATTGTTGGGCAGGCGGAGCGGTCAGCGCGCGCGCGACCTCTTCCACCGTCGTCTGACCGGGCGTCAGGGTCGACAGCTTGCTCGGATCGAAGTTATGACCCGTCGCCGCGCAACCCGCGACAAAGGCCGCAATCGCGGCCGCTGCCAGAAGATGTAGATAACCTCGCATACCCTGCCTATTTGCCGGTCTACCCGGCGTCAGAAAGATTCCCAATCGTCGTCCGAAGGCGCCTGCCGCCGGCTTGCGGCCGGTGCGGATGCGGGCTTCGGGTCGGTCTTCGCGGCGGGCGCGGAGCGCGTCGCCGCCGGTCTGCGCGGCGGCCGCGCCGCCGAGGCGCCTGCGGCCGGCTCGGACTTGGTGGCCGTGCTGTGCGCGAGCCGCACCGCGGCGGGCCTGGCTGCCGGCGCGGCGGGCGCCGGCTCGGGCGCCCGCGCGGGTGTCCCGGCAGCCGCCGGCGCCGCCACGCGGGCGGCCGGCCGATGCTGTTGGGCCAACTGGCGCGCCGGCACTTCGATGACTTCGCCCGCATTGATCTTGAACACGGCCACTGCTTCGGCCAGGCGCTGGGCCTGATCCTGCAGCGAACCCGCGGCGGCCGCGGCCTCTTCCACCAGCGCCGCGTTCTGCTGCGTCACTTCGTCCATCTGCGACACCGCGCGGTTCACCTGGTCGATGCCGCCGGATTGTTCCTCGGACGCCGCCGAGATCTCGCCCATGATGTCCGTCACGCGTTTCACCGAAGCCACGATCTCCTGCATCGTCGCGCCGGCGCGTTCCACCTGCTGCGAACCGGCGCCCACCTTGGAGACCGAGTCCTCGATCAGACCCTTGATTTCTTTGGCGGCCTGCGCGCTGCGCTGCGCCAGCGAGCGCACCTCGCCCGCCACCACCGCAAAACCCTTGCCCTGCTCGCCGGCCCGGGCCGCTTCCACGGCGGCGTTCAGCGCCAGGATGTTGGTCTGGAACGCGATGCCGTCGATGACCGACACGATCTCCGAGATCTTGCGCGAACTGGCCGAAATGCCTTCCATGGTGCTGACCACTTCCGCCACCGCCGAACCGCCGCGCTCGGCCACGTCCGATGCGCTGGCCGCCAGCTGGTTGGCCTGGCGGGCGTTGTCGGCATTCTGCTTGACGGTCGACGCCAGCTGCTCCATCGATGCGGCGGTCTCTTCCAGGGAGGCCGCCTGCTCTTCCGTGCGGCTGGACAGATCCGTGTTGCCGGCCGAGATCTCGCGCGAACCGACGTTGATCTCGTCCACGCCGCGGCGCACCGCGGAAACGGTCCGCGCCAGGCTTTCCTGCATGCGCTTGACTGCCGCCATCAGCGCGCCGACCTCGTTCGTGGAATTGACATCCACCCGCACGGTCAGGTCGCCGGCGGCGATCTTGTCGAAGCTCTCGCCCACGGCGCGCAGCGGACGCAGCACGACGCGGTTCATGAAAAGGAACGCGCCCAGCGACACGGCCAGGATCAGCAGTGCCAGGGCGATGTACACGTAGGTCATCGTCGACGCATGCGCGCGCGACGTCTGCAACATCTCTTGGCTGTACTTGTTGATGTTCGCGGAGAAGTCGGTGAGTTGCTTGAAGAACGCGCCGCTGGCGGCGCCCGCCTTGGTGTTCTTGAGCGACAGGTAGGTCGCGGCATCGCCCTTGTCCAGCGCGGCCATCATGCTTTCCAGCGACTCGGCAAAGCCGTTGAACGCGGAAACCAACTGGCCTTCCGACGCGCGGCCGACCTCGGTGGTCTTCGGAATCGCCTTGAAGGTCTCCATCTTCTTCTTGGAGTCCGCGATCAGCTGCTGGACGATGCGCGAGTTCTCGGCGGCGCCGCTCGTGTCGCCAGCGGCGCGTTGCGCGGCGGCAATGTCGGCGCGCACGGTCGCGCGCAGCATCTGGGTGTACGAATCCTTGATCAGATTGCTCTGCTGCACGCTCAGAGAATCCAAGGCGTCGATCGCCCGGGTATTGGACTGCATGCTGTTCCAACCCAGGACAATGGCAACGAGCGCGGCCAGGGCAACTGCCAACTGGGCCAGCATCAATCCGGTGCGCACCTTCAGATTGCTAAACATTTCCGTAGTTCCGGTAGCCGTCCCGGCGGCGCTTTCGTGGCCGCCGGGCCGTAAAAGGGGTTTTCCTCTACTGCCTGTTCAATGCACTGACGCCCACTACAACCGTCAGAAAGATTCCCAATCGTCGTCCGAGGGCGGCGGACGGCGCGTGGCGGGCTTGGGCGCGGCTGCCGGCGCGTCCGCGGCATCCGCTGCGCGCGCTGCCGGCCGGCGCAGCGGGCGCGCGGCGGTCGCGCCCGCCGGCTTGGGCCGGGCCACTTGCGTCAAACGGGGCGCGGGCGCCGCCTTAGGCGCAGGCGCGGGCTCGGCCTGCGCGGCCGGCTTGGCGGGTTCTTCCTGCGCGGGCTTGGGCGCGGCCATCAGCGGCGCGCTGCGTTGCTGCGCCAACTGGCGGGCGGGCACTTCGATCACTTCGCCGGCGTTGATCTTGAACACGGACACCGCTTCGGCCAGGCGCTGGGCCTGCTCCTGCAGCGAGCCGGCGGCGGCCGCGGCCTCTTCCACCAGCGCCGCATTCTGCTGCGTCACTTCATCCATCTGCGAGACCGCGCGGTTCACCTGGTCGATGCCGCTGGACTGTTCTTCGGACGCTGCCGAGATCTCGCCCATGATGTCCGTCACGCGCTTCACCGACGCCACGATTTCCTGCATCGTGGAACCGGCGCGTTCGACCTGCTGCGAACCGGCGCCCACCTTGGTCACGGAGTCTTCGATCAGGCCCTTGATTTCCTTGGCGGCCTGGGCGCTGCGCTGCGCCAGCGAGCGCACTTCGCCCGCCACCACCGCAAAGCCCTTGCCCTGCTCACCCGCGCGGGCCGCTTCCACGGCGGCGTTCAGCGCCAGGATGTTGGTCTGGAACGCAATGCCGTCGATGACCGACACGATCTCCGAGATCTTGCGCGAGCTGGCGGAGATCTCCTGCATCGTGTTGACCACCTCCGACACCGCCGAACCGCCGCGCTCGGCCACGTCCGACGCGCTGGCGGCCAGTTGGTTGGCCTGGCGGGCATTGTCCGCGTTCTGCTTGACGGTCGAGGCCAGCTCTTCCATCGAGGCGGCGGTCTCTTCCAGCGAAGCGGCCTGCTGCTCCGTGCGGCTGGACAGGTCGGTGTTGCCCGCGGAAATTTCACGCGCGCCCAGGTTGATCTCTTCGACACCGCGGCGCACCGAGGCCACCGTGCGCGTCAGGCTTTCCTGCATGCGCTTGATGGCGCCGAACAGGTGGCCGATTTCGTTGGTGCTGCGCACTTCGATGCGGCCCGTGAAATCGCCGGCCGAAATCTTCTCGAAATGGTCGCCGGCTTCATGCAACGGACGCAGGACGGTGCGGCTGATGAAAATCCAGCAGCCCAGCGCCAGAACCAGGGCGATGGCCAGCATCACGATGGTCACGGTGCGGGAAATGTTGTGATCGGCTTCCGCCTGCGCGATGAGCTCGTCGGTGCGCGTGTCCGTGAACTGCAGCACGTTGTCCACGGCCGTGCGGAACGCGGTGTTGGCAGCCCCGCCGGCGTCGTTCAGGTCCAGGTAGTCTTGAATGGCCAGATTCTTCAGCGCGGCGGCCTGGCGGCGGTAGACGTCATCGAACTGCTTGTAGGCGGCGTCCAGCTTGGCCACGATCTCTTCGGAACCCGCCATGCGCGGCGCCTTGCGGAAGGCATCGAACAACTTCAAGCCATCGGCCATGAGGCCGTCGGCGCGCTGGGCCTGCGAGGTCGACTGTTCGGTCTTGCCCTGCTGCATGTCCATCAGCGAGTTGGCAAGCAGCAGGCGTCCGCGCAGGAACGTGCTGTAGGCGCGCTGCAGTTGCGCCGCCTGGTTGGCATAGGCTTCGTTGACCTGTGCCAGCTTGTCGCTGCCGGAGTTCAACCCCATCCACGCCACCCCGTTCGAAATGAACATGGCGCCCGTGAAGAGCAACAGCACCAGAATGATACAAGTGCGAACTTTCAAATTTCCAAGCATGAAATATCCGAGCGTTAAGCAACGAAGAACGACACAACCCACCCTATACGCACTACGGACGCCCCGGCCCTTGGCCGGCAGCGTCCGAAAAGTGCGCCTGTCGCGGTGCGGACACGCCGCGCCGCGCCGAAACCTACCGCATCACTTGCGGCTGAACAGGCTGGAACCCTGAATGGTCATGAAAGCAGCCGAAGCCGCCTGCAAGGCCACCTGGCGCAGCGCGAGCTGGCTGGCGCCCGCGTAGTAGTCCAGGTCTTCCAGATCCGACAGCGACTTCGAGTACGACAGGCCCTTCTGCGTGCCGGTGGCGTCCAGCGCCTCCAGCTCGTTCAGGCGGGCGCCCACCGACGCGCCCACGGTCAGGACGTTGTCGTAGTTGGTCGCGAGTTTCTTGTTCGCCGTCGCCAGTTCGTTGTTCAGACGCGCCAGCGCCTTTTCATCGCCCGCGATGGGCGAATCCAGGACCTTGATGAGGTTGTCCAGGGTGTTGAACAGATCCACATCGGCCGATTGGATGCTCTCGACATCGATCACGTCGCCATTTTGCGGCGTGCCTTTGACCACCACGGCGACGCCGCCGAAGTCGATGCTGGCGCCTTCCTTGTATTCCGTGGGACCGGCCGGCGGCGCGGGCGTGATCACCGGCGGCACGGGCGGGGTGGCGGACGGGTCGGTCGTGATGACGCGATAGCCCATGTTGCCCGTGGCGGGGTCCGATTCGAACTGCAGGCTGAAATTCTTGCCGATGTTGGGGCTGCCCGGCGTGACCGAGACCGTGCTGAACTGCGCGGTGCCGCCGTTGGCCGGCGATGCCGTGCTTACGTACGCGGTCGAACCCGGATTGGCGCGATTGAAGACGTCGCTGCCCAGGTCGCTGGTGGACAACTGGCGCGACTGGTCGACCTGCACGGTGCGCTCGCCGGTGGCGCCGCTGTAGACGATCTTGCCGGTCGCGTCCTGGGCGTAAGGCACCACGCTGCCTTCATAGCCCGAGAACAGGTACTGGCCGTTGCCGTCGGTGCTGTTGGCAAGGCCCAGCAGCGCGTCGCGGGCGCTCTTGAGCGCCGTGGACAGCGCCTGGCGGTCGCTGTCGGCAAATGTGCCGTTACCGGCCTGCACGACGCGCGTGCGCACGTCCTGCAGCGCGGTGGTGATCGAGTCCAGGACGTTGGCTTCCTGGCCGAGATTGGTCTTGGCCGTGTTGCGGTTCAGGCCGTACGTCGTGTTCATGCTCTGCGTCTGCGCGACGCCGATCGACAGGGAAGCCGCCAGCGGATCGTCCGCGGGGGTGAGGAACTTGCGGCCGCTGCCAACCTGTTCCACCAGGCGATTCATGTCGGATTCCTGGGCGAGAACGCCGCTCAGGCCGTTCGTGTACATCATCGTGGTGCTCAGACGCATGGTGCAGCTCCGAAATGCTTTCTAGTATTCACAGTCAACGTTCTGATCAGCCGCGCAGGCCCAACAGCGTGTCAAAAATGGTGCTCGCCACATCGATGATGCGGGCGCTGGCCTGGTATTGCTCCTGGTACAGCGACAGGCTTACGTATTCTTCGTTCAGGTTCACGCCCGACACCGCCTGCTGCGCGGCCGTCGTCTGCTTGATCAGGTTGACCTGCGCCGTGGCGGCGGTCTTGATCTGCTGCGTCTGCACGCCGACCGTGTTCACGACCTGCGCAAACATGTCGTTGATGCTCATCGTGCCGTGGCTCAGCACCTTGCTGGTCTGCAGCTGCGCCAGCTTCAAGGCATTCTTGCCGTTGGCGTCGCCGCCATCCAGATCCGCCGCGGCAACCTTGTCGGGATCGGTGATCAGCACGTTGATGTCGCGGGCCGCGTTACGCGTGGGCGACAGCGACCATTTGTCGCCGGCCTGGGGCGGCGCATTGATGGTCAGCGTCACGCCCATCTCGCTTTCGAGATTCAGCGTGGCGGTGGGCGGCGTGCCGGTGGCCGGGCCGTTGTAGACCTGCGAGCCTTCCGGCATGCGCACGACCTGGTAATTGGTGCCGTCGAACGAGATCTCGTAGTCCTTGGCATTGACGTTTGCCAGGTCGGTGAATTCGCCCGAGATCTGCGCGTTGCTCTTGTTTGCCGTATTGGGCACGCTCTGCGGCGAACCGATACTGAAGAAGTCCGTGCCCGGATTGCCGCCCTGGTCCAGACCTTGCTTGTGCTGCTCGTTGAACGACAGCGCCAGGCCGACGGCCATCTGGCCAAGCTGGTTCTGCATGACGTCCAGCGACGAGGCGCGGAACTGCAACAGGCCGCCCAGCTTGCCGCCGGAGATTTCGGTGTCGTTCATCTCGACCGCGATGGTCTTGCCGGTGCCCGCGGGCAGCGTGTAGGCAATGACCGTGCGGCCCGCGTCCGAAGCGGACGGCACGGCCTGCAGCGGGTAGAGGGTGTTGCCCGACAGCAGCGACTGCCCGCCCTTCGTGAGCGAGATGCTGATCTTGTCGCCCTGCTCGTAGGTCGTGATGCCGATAAGCTGGTTCAGTTCCATGACGGCCTGGTCGCGCTGGTCGAGCAGGTCGTTGGGGGGGCTGCCGCCGGCCTTGCCGGCCGCCAGCGAGATCTGCTGGTTCAGGTCGTCGATGCGGGTCAGGTAGCTGTTGACCTGGTCGACCGTGGTGCTGATCTGCGAGTTCAGGCCTTCACGCTGCTTCTGCATTTCCGAGTAGGCCGAGCGGATCTGCGTCGTCAGGCTGTTGGCCTGGCCGAGCAGGTCGGCGCGCGCGGCGGGATCCGCCGGCTTGCTGGCCACCGTGTTCATGCTGGTGAAGAAATTGGTCAGACCCGGGGCGATGCCCACGGTGCGGTCGGAGAACAGGTTGTTGATCTGCGAAACCTGATCAAGCTGCGCCTGGAGCTGGGCGCCGCTGCCGTTCGCGCCGACGAGCTGCTTGTACAGGAAGCTGTCGTAGCTGCGCACGACGGTGTCGACCTGGACGCCGCGGCCGATGTAGCCGTTGGCGGTCGCCTGGGCGCCCGCGGTCGAGGTCATGACGCGCTGGCGGTTGTAGCCGACCGTGGTGGCATTGTTGATGTTGTGGCCGGTGGTCGCCAGGCCCGCTTGCGCCGCGTTCAACCCGCCCAGTGCCGTTTTGTACAAATTCATGCTGACAATGCCCCGTATGTAACCGCAGCTGTTATCTCTGGATACCCCGTTTACGGCAGGAGCTCACCCAAATTTAGAGTCCTTCCAGCATCCGGCGCGAATTTTCCACGTTGGATGCCGCGCCCCGCAGCTGGCCCATGATGCCGATAAGCTTCTGGGCGTAACGCGGGTCCGTCGCGTAACCGGCGTCCTGGATCCGGCGCGCCGCCTCGATCTCGTTGCGGGCCGTCGTCACGCTTTCGTAGCGCGGGCTGTTGCCGATCAGGCGGGCGTAGTCGGCGAAGGATTCCTCGTACGACGCGTAGGCCCGGAACGGCTGCGTCACCTTGCGGGCAACGCCGTCTTCGTATTCGGTGGTCAGCACATTGACGACCTTGCCCTTCCAGCTTGGACCGGCCTTGATGCCGAACAGGTTGAAGCTGGTGCTGCCGTCGGCGTGCTTGATCTCGCGCTTGCCCCAGCCGGATTCCAGGGCCGCCTGGCCCATGATGAGGCGGGCCGGCACGCCGCTTTGCTGCGACGCCAGGTTGGCCGCGCGCGACATCTTGGAGACAAAATCGACCACATGCCCGGGCGCGCCTTCCGCCGCGGCCAGCGCACGGTCAGCCGGACGGTTGTTGCGCATCACGTTCAGCAACGCGGACACTTCACGCGATCCGCCCGTCTGGAAGTCCAGGTCGCCGCCCTGCCCGATGCGCTTGATCGCTTCGTCGGACATCTCGCCGGGCGTGCCCTGCTGCATCTGCGCCAGGATGGCCTGCGACAGGCCGATGCCGGGCGAGGCCAGGTGCAGCGCCAGTTGCTCATCCGCCATGGATTGCAGCATCTGCGTCTGCTGGGAATCGAACAGCCCCTCTTTCGGCGTGGCCTCGCGCATGCGCTTGACCATCATCTGCAGGAACAGCGCCTCGAACTGTTTGGCGACCTGTTTTTGCTGCTCGGTGCCGGCGGGGTCTTTCTTGACGTCGCGCTTCAGGTCCGACAGGCGGCCCATGTCGAAGACCGAGTCCTGCCGGTTGCTGGCGCCTGCCGCGTCGTTGGTGTAAGCCATGTCCGTCAGATGATTTCAAGTTCGGCGCGCAGCGCGCCCGCGCTCTTCATCGCCTGCAGGATGGCCAGCAGGTCCTGCGGCGTGGCGCCCAGGGCGTTCAGGCCCTTGACCACGTCGGCCAGGTTGGCGCTGGTGCTGACGCGCTGCAGCGAACCGTTGTCCTGGCGCACTTCGATCTGGGTATTGGGCACCACCACCGTCTGGCCTTGCGTGAACGGCGTGTCCGGCTGGACCACTTCGTTCTGGCGGTTGATGATGACCGACAGGTTGCCGTGCGCGACGGCGGCCTCTTCGATCATGACCGTGCGGTTCATGACGACCGATCCCGTACGAGCGTTGATGATGACCTTGGCGACCGTGGGCGCGCGGGTGACCTGCAGGTCTTCCATCTGCGACAGGAAGCGGGCTTGCGAGCCCTGCTCCATGGGCGTGCGCACCTGGATCACGCGGCCGTCCAGCGCGGTGGCCGTGCCCTGCCCGAACCTGCGGTTCAGGGCGGTGGCCACGTTCTGCGCCGTGCCGAAGTCGGTGTTGTTCAATTCAACGTGCACGTAGCCGTCGCGCGTGAACGTGGTGGGCACGCCGCGCTCGACGATGGCGCCCGCGCTGATGCGGCCGCCGTTCAGCTGGTTGATCTGCACGCTGGAGCCGCCCGCGGAGGCGCCCGCGCCGCCGACCAGGATGTTGCCCTGGGCAATGGCGTAGACCTGGCTGTCCGCGCCCTTGAGCGGCGTCATCAGCAGCGTGCCGCCGCGCAGGCTCTTGGCGTTGCCCATCGAGGACACCACCACGTCCAGCGTCTGGCCGGGCCGCGCAAACGCCGGCAAGGTGGTCGTGACCATGACGGCCGCCACGTTCTTCAACTGCATGTTGCTGCCGGCGGGCACCGTGATGCCCAGCTGCGACAGCATGTTCGTCAGGCTCTGCTGCGTGAACGGCGTCTGGCGCACCTGGTCGCCGCTGCCGTCCAGGCCCACGACCAGGCCGTAGCCGATCAGCTGGTTGCCGCGCACGCCCTGGATGCTTGCCAGATCCTTGAGCCGTTCGGCGTGCGCCGCGCCGGCGCCCGCGGCCAGGCCGACGGCCACGCACACCCGCGCCAACAGGGACAGCAAGGTGGATATCGGAGTCGGTTGTTTCATGATTTAGAACGGCGAGGCGATCAGGAAAAAGCGTTGCAGCCAGCCCATGGTCTGGACTTCGTCCATGACGCCCTTGCTGCGGTATTCGATGCGCGCATCGGCCACTTGCGTGGACGACACGGTGTTCGTGCCCGTGATGGAGCGCGGATCGACCACGCCGGCAAAGCGCACGTATTCGCTGCCGCGGTTGATGGCGATCTGCTTTTCGCCGGCAACCTGCAGGTTGCCATTGGACATCACGCCCACCACCGTGGTCGTGATGGTGCCGGTGAAGGCGTTGTTGGCGCTGCTGTCGCCCTTGCCCTGCGACACGTTGCCGCCGTTGGCTTCCGTATTCAGGTTGGCGTTCGCCCAGCTGTCCATGAAGGACGGCGCGGCGGCGATGCCCAGGGTGGCCGAGCCGGTGCGGTTGGTGTTCGTCGCCACGTTCTTGGACGCATTGGTGCGCTCGTTCAAGACGATGGTGACGATGTCGCCCACATTGCGCGGCCGGCGATCTTCGAACAACGGGTAATTGCCGTATGTCGTGGGCTGGTAGATCGAGCCCGTGGGCTGCGCCATCGGCATCGGCGGCGGCGGCGGCGCCGCCGTCGTCGGCCCGGTCACGATGGGCTCGGGCGGGATGATGGCGCAGCCAGCCGCCAGCAGAGCCAGCGCAGACGCAAATACCAGGCGCAGGACAGACATGGGCATCACAGTTGGGTCAGGCGGGCCAGCATTTCGTCCGACGTCTTGACGGCCTTGCTGTTCATTTCGTAGGCGCGTTGCGTCGTGATCATGTTGACCAGTTCCTCGGCGACGTTGACGTTGGAGGTCTCGACGTACTTTTGCATGATCGAGCCCGCGCCGTCCACACCGGGCTGAAGCAGGTTCGCCGGGCCCGACGAGTCGGTTTCCAGGTACAGGTTTTCGCCGATGCTTTGCAGGCCGGTCGGGTTGATGAAGGTTGCGATCTGCAACTGGCCGATCTGCACGTTCACGCCGGCCGCGCCGGGTTGCGTCACCGACACCATGCCGTCGTTGCCGATGGTGATGGACAGCGCGTTGTCCGGCACGTTGATCGGCGGCTGGATGACGTAGCCGCTGACGGTCACGAGCTGGCCGTTCTGGTCGCGCTGCAGGGCGCCGTCACGGGTGTAGGCCTGCGTGCCGTCGGGCAGTTCCACCGGCAGGAAGCCGCGGCCGTTGATGGCCACGTCCATTTCGCTGCCCGTGTTGTTCAGGTTGCCGGTCGAGTGGATGCGCTCGGTCGCGGCCACGCGTGCACCGGTGCCCAGCTGCAGGCCGGACGGCAGTTGCGTGGCGTCGCCCACCTGGGCGCCGGGCTGGCGCAGCGTCTGGTACATCAGGTCCTGGAACACGGCACGGCCGCGCTTGAACCCATTGGTGGAGACGTTGGCCAAGTTGTTGGAAATCACGTCCATGGAGGTCTGCTGACCTTCCAGGCCCGTCTTGGCGATCCACAGCGAACGCATCATGATGAGAAACTCCGGTGCCGCGGCTTGGCCGCGAACAAAATGTTTATTTAAATCAGGCGCTTACGGACAAAATGCCGTTGGCGCGTTCCGCATTGCGGTCCGACTGCTGAATCACCTGCATCTGCTGCTCGAAGCGGCGGGCGTTTTCGATCATGCCCACCATCGACGCCATCGGATTGGTGTTGCTGCCTTCCAGCACGCCCGACAACAGGCGCAGGCCGGGATCGGCAGGCAGCGGCGGCGCGGGCTGGCCATTGACCGGCGCCATGCGGAAGACACCGTCGTCGCCGTGCACCAGCTGCTTGTTGTCCGGATTGACGAGCTTGAGCCGGCCCAGGTTCAGGATGTTGTTCGGCGCGTCGCCGGCGCCCAGCGCCGTGATCGTGCCGTCGGACGTGATGGTCAGCGCGGCCTGGTCGGGCACGTCGATGGGACCGCCCTGGTCCGACAGGACCGGCTGGCCCAGCGACGTCTGCAACAGGCCGTTGATGCCCACCTGCAGGCTGCCGGCGCGCGTATAGGCTTCGCCCTGCGGGGTCTGCACCGCGATCCAGCCGGCTTCGCTGGACAGCGCCACGTCCAGGTCGCGGCCCGTGGTCTGCATGGTGCCCATCTGAAAGCTGTTGCCGGGCGTGGAGGCCACCGTCGAAACACGCGTAGGCAGGCTCACCCCGTCCGTCACCGGAACCGATCGGTACAGCGCGATCTGCTCGCGAAAGCCCGTCGTGTTCACGTTGGCCATATTGTTGGAGAGCGCGGCCTGGTGCTCCGTGATCCGCGCTGCGCCATTCATGGCGGTGTAGATGATTCGATCCATTGCCTATTCCGTGGGTGTCGTCGGTGTCGTCACTTGCCCAGCGGGCATTACTTCAGGTTCATCAGGACTTGCATGATTTCGTCCTGGGTCTTGATGGTCTGCGAATTGGCCTGATAGGTGCGCTGGGCGATGATCATGTTGACCAGCTCGCGGCTCATGTCCACGTTGGACGCTTCCGTTGCCTGACCCACCACCGTCGACATGCTGTTGGTGCCGGGCTGGCCCAGGATCGGCTGGCCGGAGGCCGACGTTTCCTTCCAGGCGTTGTTGCCCACGGGCTGCAGGCCCTGCAGGTTCGAGAAGTCGGCCAGGACCAGCGTGCCGACGACCTGGGTTTCGCCGTTGGTGTAGCTGGCGACCAGGCTGCCGTCGCTGCTGATGTTGATGCCGCTGAATTCGCCGGACGTGTAGCCGTCGGGCTTGGCGACCAGCTTGTAGTTGCTGCCGTATTGCGTCGTGCCGGTGTAGTTGACCGCGATGTTCAGCGGATCGGCCGGGGTGGCGGTGCCGCCAGGCTGGGCGAACGTCAGGTTCACGATCGGCGCGCTGGTCAGCGTGCCGGCGTTGTTGAACGTGAACTGCTGGGGGTTGCCCCACACGCCGCCGGCTTCCGTCGTGGGCGCCATGGCCTGGCCGTCCATCGTGTAGTACACGTCGTACACGCTGGTGCCGGCCGTGGCTTCACGCTTGACGAAGTACTGCATGACCTGGTGCGAGTTGCCCAGGGAGTCGAACACCGTCATGGGCGAGGCGTTCGTGTAGGTGCTGGAGATCTTCGGATCGAACGGCTTGCCGATTTCCGTGACGGCGGCGGTGTAGTCCACGAAGCCGGGGATGTCTTCCAGCGCGCCAGCGGTAACCTGACCCGTGCCGTCGATCGTGACGGTGTTGGGCGCCGTGCCGTACGTGTTGGCGGGCGGGTTGGCCGGGGTCCACGTCAGCGCGCCGCCGGCGGCCTTGGTGAACGTATAGGCGGTGCCGCCCAGCGTGACCGAGCCGGGAACGGCCGGCGACGTCACGGTGTCGACCTGGTAGATCACCTTGGCGTTGGCGTCCAGGTTGGCCACGGTGGTGGCGGTGCTGGTGGCCTGCGGCGCCACGTTGGCGGTCGGCAGTTGCAGTTCGACCGGGTTCGCGCCGATCGCGCCGGCCGGGTAGCCGGTCAGGCGATAGCCTTGGGCGTTCACGATGAAGTTGTTCTTGTCGACGAGGAATTCGCCGTTGCGCGTGTACATGACCGAGCCGCTCTGGTCGGTCACGCGGAACATGCCCTTGGCGCCGTCGATGGCGATGTCGTACTCGCCGCCGCCGCCCGTCACCGCGCCAACGGTGAAGCGCTGGTTGATGGCCGCGACCTTGACGCCCAAGCCCACGCGGGAGCTGGCGTAGACGTCAGCGAACGATGCGGTCGCCGACTTGAAGCCGACGGTGCCCGAGTTGGCGATGTTGTTGCCGATGACGTCCAGGTTCTGCGCAGCGGCGTTCAAGCCGCTCAATCCTTGTCCGAAGCCCATGTTTACTCTCGCTAATCTTTAGTGGAAAAGCCGCCGCCCGTGCGCCGGCACCGATTCATATCCGCCCGTTCAGGCGCCGATCACCTTGCGCACGTCCAGCATGCTGGTCTGGCCGTCCAGGCCAAGATCCAGTCGCAGGCCGTTGGTGGAGTACGCCACGCTCTTGACGTTGCCGTAGCTCAGCACTTCCGTATTCACCTTCGCGCCGTCCCCGTCGGTGGCCAGCACGGACACGTTGTAGGCGCCCGCTTCCAGCGCCACCCCGGCGTCGTTCTTGCCGTCCCATTCCAGCGTGTACACGCCGGTCTTCTGTTCGCCCAGCTCGATGGTGCGAACCACCGCGCCGTTCGAATCGGAAATGCGAACCTGCACCTTGGCGGCGTCGCCCTGCAGGTCCAGGCCGTAGGGCGTGACCACGCGGTCCGCCGGATTGGCGCTGTCCACGCCGACCTTGACCTTCGTGCCCGGGATCAGGACGCCCTTGCCGATCATCGACACGGCGTTCATCGACTGGGACACGTCGATCTGGCCGCTGATGGCCAGCATGGTGTTCTTCAGGTTGGTGATGCCTTCCACCGTGGAGATCTGCGCCAGTTGCGACGTCAGCTCCGCGTTCTGCATCGGGTTCAGCGGATCCTGGTTCTTGAGCTGCGTGACCAGCAGCTTCAGGAACTGGTCCTGCAGGCCCTGCGCGGTGCTCGCGCTGTTGGCGCCGGTTTGCGCCAGGCCCATGGCCGTGGTGCTCGTGGTTTGATCGACGGTGGTCATGGATAGACTCTGGCTGGAAATTAGGACTGGCCGATGGTGAGCGTCTTCTGCATCAACGCCTTGGCGGTGTTGAGCACTTCGACGTTGGCCTGGTAGGACCGCGATGCCGCGATCATGTTGACCGTTTCGGCCACCGGATCGACGTTGGGCATGCTGACGTAGCCCTGGGCGTCGGCCAGGGGATGCTTCGGGTCGTAGACCTGCTTGAGGGGCGACTGGTCCTGGACCACGCCGGCCACGCGCACGCCGCCGATCTCCTGGCCCAGCGCCTGACCCGCGGCGGGGTTGACCTGGAACACGACCTGGCGCGCACGATACGGCTGGCCGTCCGGGCCCACCACGCTGTCGGCGTTGGCCATGTTGCTGGCCGCCACGTTCATGCGCTGCGACTGCGCGCTCAGCGCCGAGCCGGCGATATCGAAAATGCTCAACAAGGACATTGCCTGTTGCTCCCTTTAAAGATCAATCCTGAATGGCGGTCTGCAGCCCGCGGATGCGGTTGGAGATGAGCTGCATCGTGCTCTGGTAATGCAGCGTGTTGTCGGCGAACTGCACGCGCTCGATGTCCATGTCCACCGTATTGCCGTCCATGCTGGGCTGGTACGGCAGGCGGTACAGCAGATCCGTCGGGCCCTGCGACACGGCCTTGGCCGGAATGTGGCGGGCGGAGGTCAGCTTGAGCGACGTGTCGGGCAGGCGCATCGTGCCTTCGATGGCGGCTTGCATCGCCGCCTTGAAGTCGATGTCGCGCGCCTTGTAGTTGGGCGTGTCGGCGTTGGCGATGTTCGAGGAAAGCACTTCCTGGCGCTGCGCGCGCAGTGCTAGAGCCTGCTGGTAGAACCGGAAATCTTCGTTGAGCCTGTCGAGCATCGTGGCGCCTTGAATACGTTGCAAATCAGATAAAGCGAGGGACACCGGACACACCGTTATCCCATTGGATGACGGCATCATAGGGGCCGGACTGGTAACACAATCAGCCAAATAACCCGTCATTTCTCATCCAATTCACGTATTGCCGAACGCCGCCCACTTCTACAATTCATCCATCATGAAAATCTCCGCACGACTCCTTCACGCGCGCGCAGGCCTGGCTGTCCTGCTTCTGGCCTCGGCGGGCGCCGCCCAGGCCCAGGCGGCGGCCACCCAGGCGCCGGAAGCGATCGTCATGGCGGCCCAGAACTATCTGCAGGAGCAGCTGGCCTCCCTGCCCGGCCAGGCGTCCATTGCCATCGACCCGCCGCGCACCGACCGGCTGGCGCCCTGCGACACCTTGTCCCCGTTTCTTCCGTCCGGCATGAAGCTGCGCTCGCGCATGACCGTCGGCGTGCGCTGCAATGCGGCCAAGGGCTGGACCGCCTACGTGCAGGCGACCGTCAGCGTGGCCGGCCACTATTACGTGGCCTCGCGCCTGATTGCCGCCGGCCAGGCCCTGACCCCGGCGGACCTGGACGCCCGCGAAGGCGATCTGGTCGCCCTGCCCCCCGGCGCCATCACCGACCCGCAGGCGGTGGCCGGCATGACCGCCGCGTTCCGCATCAACGCCGGCCAGCCCATCCGCAGCTCCTCGCTGCGCAACGCCCAGTCGGTGCAGCGCGGCACCAACGTGCGCATCAACGCGCGAGGCAAGGGATTCACGGTCAGCAGCGAGGGCGAAGCCCTGGAAAACGCCCCGCCCGGCGCGGTGGTCCAGGTCAAGACGGCGGGCGGTCAAGTGGTCAGCGGTATCGTCCGAAATGCCACCCTGGTGGAAATACAGCTCTAGATAATGTTACAAATCGCGTTGCGGCGGGTGTGTATATACCCTAAAGTTCCTTCGCCCCTTGTCGTTACAGAGACATAAGTAGGCGGATCCGTCGCAAACCGACCCAGGACGCCCTGCGGAGAAAACCTTGAAAATCAATTCGACCACCAACCGGCCCCTGGCGGCCGACGCCGTCGGTGCACGCGCCGAGTCCGCGGTCAGCCAGGCCTATGGCGCCGGCAGCGCCACCGGCTCGAGCAGCTCGCAAGTCGCGCTGAGTTCGGCGTCGCGCAAGATGCTGGCCCTGCAAGACGGCTCGAACGACATCAACGTCGAGCGCGTTGCCGCCATCCGCGCCGCGATCGCATCCGGGCAGCTCAAGATCGACACCGGCCGCATCGCCGACAGCCTGATCGCCAGCGCCCGCGACCTTCTGAAATAGCCTGCCCTTTCTTTATATAGAGCCGTCTGTCATGAGCCTCGTCGATTCCCTGCAATCCTGCATGAAGCAGGAAGACACCCTGATCTCCGAGTTCTCCTCGATCCTCGAGGAAGAAACCGAGGTCCTGGTCAGCCAGGGCAGCGTCGAGGCGCTGAACCAGATCACCGAACGCAAGCGCGGCATCGCGCAGCAATTGGTCGACCTGAGCCAGACCCGCGACAACCTGCTCACCGAAATCGGCCTGCCCACGGGCCATGTCGGCACCGAACAGGCCGCGGCGCAATATCCGCAGCTCTCCGGCGTCTGGCAGGCGCTCCTGTCCAAGTCGGCCTCCGCCAGCGAAATCAACATGCGCAATGGCGCCCTGATCGACGTGCACCTGCGCTATACCCAGCAGTCGCTGGACGCCCTGCGCAACGTCGGCGTCGGCAGCGCCTCGACCTACGACGCGCAAGGCCGCGGCGCCCGCAGCGCACCGGGCCGCCGGCCGATCGTGGCGGGCTGAACGCTTCAACCTCCCAATAGAAAACGGCGTGCCTGGCACGCCGCTTTTTTGTTTGCTGCCGCCCGGTCGCCGGGCGCGGCTTCACGCCCCGCCCGTCATCTCCAGCAGCGCAAACATCTTCAGCAGCGCCACCGGCAGCATCTTGCCGGACAGCTTGCGTTCGGTGCCCACGATGCCCGACAGCGGGCCGCGCACGACATCGGCCGCTGGCGAATGGGCCAGTTGCCAGCAGGCGGCGCCCAGCTGACCGGCCATCAGCGACTGGCGCGCCAGCGTGTGGGCGCCGTCGACCGCGGGCAGCGCTTGCCACGCATTGGCCATGTAGCGGAACGCGGCCTTGGCCTCGTCTTGCAGGACCAGCCAGCGCGCGATCGTTGCGGCGTCGGCCTGCGAGGCCGGCAGGTTGGTGGCGCCGAACAACTGGCCCGCGACCTCGCCGGTCACGGTGTCGATCAGCCGCGCGCAGATCAGGCGCACGCTGGCGCCCTGCCCCTTGCCCGGCAGCACGACTTCGGTGCCCGATGCCCACAGCGCGAGCGGCACGGTCTTGCCGCCCGCCGCGAGGCGCAGACCCGGCATGTCGCCGGGCTGGCCCACGGGCAGATAGCCCACGCTCTTGCCGACAGCATTCAGGTTGGTCGGGCACTCGTCCTGGATCACCCGCAGGCCGCCCGGGCAACGAGCCACCCACGACACGCCCTGCTCGGAGAAGGGTTGCCACAGCGCAACCGTGCCTGCCTCCAGCATGTGGACCAGCGGCACGGACTGCAGGCGCTCGCCCAGCCACGCCACGCGCGATTGCAGGGCCAGCGCCGGATCCGGCTGGGCCGGCGCGGCAGGCGCAAACGAACTCAGCATGCCGTGCGGCAGCACCAGTTGCTGCGCGGGCGCCGCAAGCGCGGCGCCACGATCGCTCATCAGCAGTGCGCCGAGCAGCGCGCCGCCTGGCAAGGCATCGCCCTTCATGGCGGTCTTGCCGTGCATCACAAGCAGGTTGCGGGTGCAGGCGGCGGAGAATTCACGGCGCGCCATCGACAACGGCTCGTCGCCCAGCGCGGCCAGGCTGGAACCGGCGCCGTCGCTGACGTATTCACGCCAGGCGGTGCGCGCCTGCAGGCACGCCGGGTCGTTGTCCAGCCACGAAATCGTGTCGTCCAGGCTTTGCGCCGCGGCGATCGACCCCGCGCCCGCCTGTTGCGGCAGGATCGCCGAGGCCAGCAGCTGGCGGCGGCGCGCCGGATCCACGGCGTCCGGTTCGCGCGACGACGACACCAGCGACGCGAGATCGGCCTCGCTCGGGGTGTACAGCGCACGGGCGCGCTCCACCATCGAGAACGCGCGGTCGATCAGCACGTCTGCGCGCGCCAGCTCCATGTGCTCGGGCACTTTCTGGCCGACGGACATGTAATGGATCGGCAAGCGGTGGCGGATGGCCGTGTCCAGCGCCGCGCCCAAGCGCGTGGCTTCGTCCAGCTTGGTGATGATGCAGCCGGCGACATCCTCGCCGACCCCATTGCGGTAGGCGTGCGCGACCTCGTCCAGCGTGTCGCCCTGGCTGGCGGCATTGAGCACCAGCAGCCGGCGCACCGGCTTGCCCGCGTTGCACAGCATCGACGCCTGCTCGGCCACCAGGCGGTCGCGCTGGCTGATGCCGGTCGTGTCGATCAGGACGATCTTGCGGTTGCCCAGCTCGGCCAGGATGCGGCGCAGCTCGCCGGCATCGCGCACCGAATGCGCGGGCACGCCCATCAGGCGGCCGTAGATCTGCAATTGCTCCAGCGCGCCGATCCGGAACAGGTCGGTCGTCAGCATGGCGACCTGCTCGCGACCCTCGCGGGCCACGCAGCGCGCGGCCAGCTTGGCCAGCGTCGTGGTCTTGCCCACGCCGGTGGGGCCGACCAGTGCGTACACGCCGCCGGCCAGGAATTCGTCTTCCGAACGCACCACCGGCAGGTGCGTCACAAGCTCATTACGCGCCCAGCTCTGCGCCGCCTCGGCGGAGAGGCCCTGCGGCAGACGTTCGACCAGCGTGCGGACCAGTTTGGTGCTGAACCCAGCATCCAGCAGGCTGCGGAATAGCGCGGCGGCGGCCGGCTCCCGGCCCGGACCCTGGCGTCCGCCCCACAGCAGGCCGTCCATGCGGGTTTCGAGCGCTCCGCGCAACGCGCTGATGGCATCCTGCAGACCGGCGGCGGTATCGGCAGCCAGCGGCGCGGGCGGCAAACCCTGCGGCGGGCGGACCGGCGCGTCCGGCATGCGGCCCATGGAAGGCGCGGCGGACAAGGAGGCCGGTGGCGCGGCGGACAGGGGCGACGCGGCCGGCGGCATGGCGGGCGGCTGCGCAGGTGTGACGGGCGCCGCGGCGTAACCACGCGGCGCGTGGTAGGCGGTCGCGGGCGCGGCGGCCATTGCGGCAGCCGCCGGCGCGACGGACGCGGCCATGCGCTCGGGCATGGCGAGTTCCGGCGTCATGCGAGCCGCCGGCGCGGGCACGGGGGCTGCGGCGGCCAAAGGACGGATCGGCGCAAGCGGCGGCAACTCGACGCGGATGGGCGCGGCCGGCTGAGGCGCGGCCGGCTGAGGCGCGGCCGGCTGAGGCGTGGCCGGCTGAGGTGCGGCCGGCTGAGGTGCGGCCGGCTGAGGCGCTACCGGCTGCGGCGCGACCTGCTGAGGCGCGGCGTGCTGAGACCCGACCGGCTGAGACCCGACCGGCACGGCGGCGGCGGACGCAGCCGTTGCCGAACCCGGTATCGCAGAAGCCGGCGCGAAGTCCATCGGCGATGCCAACGTTTCCGACGCAGGCTGCGCGGACGCCGCATAAGCGGACTGGTAGGCGGCAATGGACCGTGCTGGCGCCGCGTAGCTGGCCGGCGACATGACCGGCGACATGGCTGGCGGCATCCCCGGCGGCATGGCCGGCATGTTGGCCGGCGCCCCTTGCGGCCGCTCCATCCCGGCAGGCGCGCCGAACGACGGCGCAGCGGGCGGGCGCTGCGGCGCGGACTGCGCATGAGCCGGCGCCTCGCGCGGCGGCGTCTGCGGTGGCGGCGCGTCGTCGAACGCGCCATCAACGGTGGCCAGCACCTCGATGCCGCCCTCGACGCTGCGGTTCGACACGATCAACGCGTCCGGCCCGAGGGCCTCGCGCACCTGGCGCATCACGTCACGGGTGTTTGCCCCGTAAAAGCGGCTGATCTTCATTGCCCATTGCTCCCGCCGATCAGCGCCGTCACGCGGACGATGCGCTCATCGGGAATTTCCGTATTCGACAAGACGCCCAACTGCGGCAGATGATGGCGCAGGAAGCGCGACAGCGGCGCGCGCAACACCGGCGACACCAGCAGCACCGGCGCATTGCCCTGCGATTCCTGCCGTTCGACCGCCGCCTGCGCCTCACGCAGCAGCGTGTCGGCCAGACCCGGCTCCAGGCCGCCGCTGGTCGTCATGGCCTGCGACAGCACGCGTTCCAGCTTCACATCCAGCCCGATCACGCGCAGCTCGCCCTCGCCCGGGAACCACTGCTGCGTGATGGCGCGGCCCAGCGCGCGGCGCGTCAGCGCGATCAGCTCGTTGATGTCGGGCTGGCCACCCGAACCGGCGGCCAGCGCCGCCAGACGCGGACCGTGCTCGGACAGCGTGTCGATGATGGTGCGCATGTCGCGGATCGGCACTTCTTCGGACAGCAGGCCCTGCAGCACCTTCTGCAGCGCGGTTAGCGACAGCGTCTTGGGCACCAGGTCCTCGACCAGCTTGGGCGCGTCGCGGCCGATGCGGTCCAGCAGCTGCTGCACTTCCTGGCGGCCCAGCAGGTTCGACCCGTGGCGGTGCATCAGGTGATTCAAGTGCGTGGCCACGACCGTGCCCGCATCCACCACCGTATAGCCGGCCACCTGGGCCTGGTCGCGCAGCGAACTGTCGATCCACAGCGCCGGCAGGCCGAACGCGGGATCGGTCGTCGGGGTGCCCTTGATCTGCATGGTCACGCCGCCCGGGTCGATGGCCAGCCACTGGCCGGGCATCGCCACGCCGTTGCCCACTTCCACGCCCGACAGCAGGATGCGGTAATCGTTGGGCTTGAGTTCCAGGTTGTCGCGGATGTGCACGACCGGCGGCAGAAAGCCCACGTCCTGCGCAAACTTCTTGCGCAGGCTGCGGATGCGGTGCAGCAGCTCGCCGTTCTGGGCGTGGTCCACCAGCGGGATCAGGCGGTAGCCGACCTCCAGCCCCAGTTGGTCCACCATCGACACGTCTTCCCAGCTTGCCTCGGCGGCTGCGGCCTGCGCCTGGGTGATCGCCTGCGGCGGTATCTCTTCGGCCGCCACCGCGGCGGCCTGCTTGCGTTTGAGCAATGCCCAGCCGCCCCAGCCCAGCGCGCCGGCCAGGGTCAGAAAGGCGATGTGGGGCATGTTGGGGATGAGACCCATGATGCCGATGATGCCGGCGGTCAGGAACAGCACGCTCGGGTTCGAGAACAGCTGGCTGATGATCTGCTGGCCGATGTCCTGGTCCGTCGACACGCGCGACACGACCACGCCGGCAGCGGTGGAGATCACCAGCGCCGGGATCTGGGCCACCAGGCCGTCACCGATGGTCAGCAGCGTGTAGACGCGGCCGGCTTCGCCCATGGACATGTCGTGTTGCGCCACGCCCACGACCAGGCCGCCGATGACGTTGATCGCCATGATGAGCAGGCCGGCGATGGCGTCGCCGCGCACGAACTTGCTGGCGCCGTCCATCGAGCCGAAGAAGTCCGACTCCTGCGACACTTCCGCGCGGCGCTTGCGCGCCTCGTCCTCGCCGATCAGGCCGGCGTTCAGGTCCGCGTCGATCGCCATCTGCTTGCCGGGCATGGCGTCCAGGGTGAAGCGCGCGCCGACTTCGGCGATACGGCCCGCACCCTTGGTGATGACGATGAAGTTGATGATGGTCAGGATGACGAAGACGATGATCCCGACCGCGAAGTTGCCGCCCACGAGGAAGTGGCCGAAGGCCTCGATCACCTTGCCCGCGGCGTCCGGACCCGTGTGACCATGCAGCAGCACGACGCGCGTGGAGGCCACGTTCAGCGACAGGCGCAGCAGCGTCGCAAACAGCAGCACGGCCGGGAACGCGGCAAAATCCAGCGGCTTGCGCGTGAACATGGCCACCAGCAGGATCATCACGGACAACGCGATGTTGAAGGTGAACAGCAGGTCCAGGAGGAACGTGGGCAGGGGCAGCACCATCATGCCCAGCACCATCACGATCAGGATGGGACCCGCCAGCAGCCGCGCGTGCGTGCCGCCGTTACTCTTCAACATGGTGAGCAGTGCGCTCATTCCTTAAACTCCTTGTGCTGCGGTTTTTGCCTGCGGGTCCAGTTCGGCTGGCACGTTCAGTTTCGTGGGGGCCATCGGTTCATGCCCCCAGCCCGAGCGCCAGGATCGTAGCTGGAATACCCATGCCAGCACTTCCGCCACCGCGGTATACAGCTCGGCCGGGATTTCTTGTCCCAGCTCGACGTGTTGATGCAATGCGCGCGCCAGCGGCGGCGCTTCCAATGTGGGAATCTTGTTCTCGGCGGCCAGTTCGCGGATCTTCGCGGCGATCAGGCCCGTGCCCTTGGCCAGCACGCGCGGCGCGCCGCCCTTCGATTCGTCGTACTTCAGCGCCACTGCGTAGTGCGTCGGGTTCGTCACGACGACGTCGGCCTTGGGCACCTCGGACATCATGCGGCGGCGGGCGGCCTGGCGCTGCTGCTGCCGGATACGCGCCTTGACGTGCGGATCGCCTTCGCTTTCCTTGTGTTCCTGGCGCACGTCCTCCTTGGACATCCGCAGCTTCTTCAAATGGCTCCAGATCTGCCAGGGCACATCCAGCAAAACGATGATGAGGAGCGAGGCCACGATGAAGGCGCAGCACATCGCCACCAGGCTGAGCGCCTTGGTCAGCGCGGCCGACGGCGCCACGTGCATCAGCCCGAGCATGTCGTCGTGATACCGCCAGATGACCCAGACGGCCACGCCGCCGACCAGCATGGCCTTGGCCAGCGCCTTGATCAGCTCCACCACCGTCTGCGACGAGAACATGCGCTTCAAGCCCGCCAGCGGGCTGAGCTTGGAGAAATTGGGCTGCAAGGGCTTGGTCGAAATGACCAGGCCGCCCAGCACGACGCTGGACAGCACCGCCACCACCGCCAGCAGCCCAAAGATCGGCAACAGCACCATCAGCGCGTGACCGAAGCCGCTCACCGCCTGCTCGACCATCACCCCCGGATCCAGCGCGACACGCTGATCGAACGCCAGCCCGCTGCGCAGCACGCCGGTCAGGCCCTGGTACAGCGATCCTCCGCCCGCCCAGATCGCCGCAACGCCTACCGCCAGCATCATGAACGTGCCCAGTTCCCGGGAACGCGCAATCTGCCCCTCCTCGCGCGCCTTTTCCAGGCGCCTGGGAGAGGCGGCTTCGGTTTTCTCGAGGTCGCTTTCTTCGGACATGCTCTACGGGATTGTTGCGGCTCGCTGACGTGGAAATGCAAGCCGCCCGCCGAGATTCTAGGAGGCGCAGGAGGTTGGCGATATGCCAAGAAAAGGGGGGAAAGCGGCGCTATTCCCAGATGCGCCGCCGGCTGCCGGGGAGCCCCCCGGGGGCAGCCGCCTCAGCCCGCCGCCTGGGCCACCCGGCCGCCAGCCGCGTGGCCGTCCAGGATGGCTTGAAAGCGCGCGTAATCCAGCCCGATGCGCACGGCGCCCCAGTGTTCCGGCCCCAGATAGATGGGCAGGGAGATGTCGTTGACGATCTCGCCGGTGTCGCGCGAATACGTCTGGAACAGCTGCGCGCCGGTGTTGGCGGCCAGCCGCGCACCCACCGGGTCGTCGAAGATGCGCTTGTTGCGCACCCGCACAATGTCGACCTTCGGGTCGCCGGTCGGCGCCAGCGAGAACCGGCTGTTGTGGGCGGGCGCGTAGCCCTGGTTATCCACCAGAATCGTGTAGATGGCGCCCGGCACGGCTTCCAGCACGCTGTCGAGCAGCCGCGTGAGCGGCTCGTCGATCGCGCGATCGTAGGCCGTGTGATAGCGCGGCGGCTCGCTGCCGGCAATGCGCTGGTAGTGTCGGTCGAACACGTCCACGCCGCGCCGCCGGGCATCCTGCAGCAGACCGGCCGCCGCGCCGGCAAACGCCTCCAATGACTCGGACAGGCTGTCGAACGCGGTGTCGCCCGTGCGCATGTCGGCCAGCACTTCCTGCACGCTTTCCGTCTGGCGCCGGATGCGATCGATCTCGCCCGACATGCTGCCCACCCGTTCCAGCACATCCGCGCTCAAGGCCGCGATGCGCCCGACCTCCTCGCTCATGCCGTGGTTGGTGGCGTCGACCTCGCCGATGGCCTGAACCACGTCGCTCACTTGCCGGTTCATGCTGTCGAAATCGCGCACGAAGCGCTCGAAGCCGCGGGAGGTCCGGTCAAGCACCGCGCCCGAAGCGTCCACGTCCTCGCGCAGGGTGCCCGTCTGACGCTGCGTGGCGCCCACCAGGTCGAGCATCTGCGTCGTGTGGCGGCCGATGTCGCTGGTGGCCGTGTTGACGCGCTCGGCCAGCCGGCCGACCTCGCTGGCCACCACCGCGAAACCGCGGCCCGCGTCCCCGGCCCGGGCGGCCTCCACGCCGGCGTTCAGGGCCAGCAGTTGCGTCTGCAGCGCAATGCCCTTGATCGTCTTGCTGATGTCGCCCACCGACTGCGCGCGCGCCGCCAGTTGCCCCACCACGTCGGTAAAGGCGGCCATCTCGCTTGTCATGCGGTCAACGCGCGCCTTGACCTCGGTCAGCTCGGCCAGCGCCTGCCGCGCCGCCTGCAGGTTCTGGCCCGACACCGCGGCAATGTCGCGGGCGTGGGTGGAGGTCGACGCAGACAGATCGGCGATCTGCGCCCCGCTGGCGGCCAGGGCCTCGGCCGCCCTCGCCTGCTCGCGCGCCAGCAATGAACAGCGCCCCGCCTGGAATTGCGTGCGCGCCGCATTCAGCGCGATCTCGATGCTGGATTGGCGCACGGTCATGATCCGAAGCCGGATCTGCGCCAGGAACCGGTAGAGCGGCCAGGCGGCCGGACTGAAGGACAAGGGGCGCTCGGACAGCACCGCGTCGCCGCGGTTGAGCCGACGCAACAATCCCCACATGCCGCCCAAGCGGAATACGGATCTGGCCATCATGAACCTCCTCTCCCTGACCCGGACCGCCTGCGTTGGGCATCCGTGGTCTGGCGCGCTGGGCGCGCCTTGTCTCGCGCTGCAAGGCCCCGATTATTGTTGGCAGGAGTCTATCGGCCAGCAGGCGTTTGCGCCCTTAGGGAATACGTCATGAGAAGGAGGGACACGCGCACGAGGCTGGCGCATGCGGGCGGAAAGACGCCGTCTTTCCGCCGCCGGCGGACATCGCGGGCCGCGGGCTCAGAAGCCCAGGCTGGCCAGCAGGTCGTCGACCTGATCCTGGCTGGTGACCACGTCGGTCTTGCCCTGCGGGTTGATCTGCGGGCCGTTGAGCAGGCTGTTGGCTTCGTCGCGGCGCTCTTGCGGCACGTTGTCCAGCAGCACCTGCAGCAGTTCGCGTTCGATGGCGCCCACCACGTCCATCATGCGCATGATGACCTGGCCCGTAAGGTCCTGGAAATCCTGCGCCATGATGATTTCCATGAGCTTGGACTGCGTCTGCTGCGTCTGCTTGGGCACGTCGGCCAGGAAGGCACGCGTGTCCTGCACCAGTTCGCGCGCTTGCGGCATTTCCAGCGGTTGGTCATACCACTCCTGCCAGCGGCTATCCAACGCCTGCGCCGACCGGGCCATGTTGTCCTGGATGGGACCGGCCTGCTCGGTGGCGTTGAGCACCCGGTTGGCGGCCTGCTCGGTCATCTGCGCCACATACCGCAAGCGGTCGCGGGCGTCGGGAATCGCGTTGGCGGCGTCCTTGATCGCCTGATCCAGGCCCAGCTCGCGCATGCTGTCGCGCAACATGCGCGTCAGCGAGGCGATCCGATGGATCAGGTCGGGCGACTCTGTCGGGTCAACTGTTTCCGTTGAGCTCATCGCACACCTCAGCCGCCAATCTTTTCGAAGATCTTGTTCAGCTTTTCCTCCAGCGTCGCCGCGGTGAAAGGCTTGACCACGTAACCGTTGGCGCCCGCCTGTGCGGCGGCAACGATGTTTTCCTTCTTGGCTTCCGCCGTCACCATCAGCACCGGCAGCGATGCCAGCGACGCGTCGGCGCGGATCTGCTTGAGCATCTCCAGGCCGTCCAGGTTCGGCATGTTCCAGTCGGACACCACGAACTGGAAGCCGCCATTGCGCAGCTTCTCCAGGCCAATGGCGCCGTCCTCTGCCTCATCCACGTTTTCGAAACCCAGCTCTTTCAGCAGGTTGCGGATGATCCGCCGCATGGTGGGGAAGTCATCCACCACCAGAATCTTCAGGCCCTTGTCTACCATCTTTCACTCCAGAAAAAATTTGCTTGAGATCGATCGTGGCGTCAGCCCGCGTTAAACGCGGTGCCCACGGTCGCCCAGGCGAGTCAGAATGCGTTCGCTCATCGCCGACAACGGCACCACTTCACTTGCAGCCCCGATAGCGATGGCCTCGCGGGGCATGCCGAAGACCACGCAGCTTGCTTCGTCCTGCGCGATCGTGTGCGCGCCCGCCCGGTGCATGGCCAGCATGCCGGTGGCGCCATCCTTGCCCATGCCCGTCAGGATCACGCCGATGGCGTTCTTGCCCGCCGCGACGGCCGCGGAGTTGAACAGCACGTCCACGGACGGACGGTGGCGGTTGACCGGTTCGCTGGCTTCCAGCTCGATGACATAGTTGGCGCCGCTGCGGCCCAGGCGCATGTGCATTTCACCGCCCGGGGCCAGGTACACGTGACCGGGCAGCACGCGCTCGCCATGCACGGCCTCGCGCACGGTCACGGCGCACAGCGCGTCCAGGCGCTGCGCGAACGACCGCGTGAAGCCGGCCGGCATGTGCTGCGTGATCAGGATCGCGGGGCTGTCCGGCGGCAGCGGCTGCAGGACTTCGCGGATGGCCTCGGTGCCGCCAGTGGAAGCGCCGACGATCACAAGCTTTTCCGAGCTGGACAGCGGACGGCGCAGCATGGGCGCCGGCGCGGCCTGCGCCGTATGGGGCGTCGGGGCGCGCAGCTTGGCGCGCGACGCGGCGCGGATCTTGTCGGCGATGAGTTCCGTGTATTCAAGCAGCCCGTCGCGGATGCCCAGCTTGGGCTTGGTCACGAAGTCGATCGCGCCCAATTCCAGCGCGCGCAGCGTGATTTCGCCGCCACGTTCGGTCAGCGACGACACCATCACCACCGGCATGGGGCGAAGGCGCATCAGCTTTTCCAGGAAATCCAGCCCGTCCATGCGGGGCATTTCCACGTCCAGCGTCAGCACGTCAGGGTTGTGGCGCTTGATGAGCTCGCGGGCGACCAGCGGATCGGGCGCGGTCGCGACCACTTCCATATCCGGCTGGCTGTTGATGATCTCGGTCATCAGGCCGCGCACCAGCGCGGAGTCATCCACACACAAAACGCTAATTTTCTTCATCTTGTTTGCTGCCCTGGCCCGGTCAGGCCTTATTTGCGCATTCATAGACCGTCTGCCCGCGCAGACGGAAATCGCGGCTGATGTACGTGAAGTTCTCGGAATGGCCAGCAAACAGCAGGCCGCCCGGCTTCATGAGCGGCACAAACCGCTCCAGGATCTTGGCCTGCGTCGGCTTGTCGAAATAGATCATGATGTTGCGGCAGAAGATCACGTCGAACTTCTCGGTGATCCCCCACGAGGGCGACAACAGGTTCAGCGTCTCGTAGCGCACCATCTCGGCGATCTCGGGGCGCACCCGCACGTGCCCTTCGTTCGCGCCGCGGCCCTTCAGGAAAAACCGGCGCAGGCGCTCGGTCTCCATCTTCGCGACGCGCTCGTTCGGATAGACGCCCGTGCGCGCGCGCTGCAGCACGTTGGTGTCGATGTCGGTCGCCAGCACGGTGGAACCCGCGCCCCGCGGCCCCAGGGCCTCGGTCAGCGTGATGGCGATCGAGTAAGGTTCTTCGCCCGTCGAGGCCGCGCAGCACCAGACCGAAACCGGCCCGCCGCGCTTCTTCGCGAAGTCGGCAAGGATCGGAAAGTGATGCGATTCGCGGAAAAACGCGGTCAGGTTCGTCGTGAGCGCGTTGATGAAATCTTCCCACTCCGCCGAGTCAGGCTCGTTCTCCAGGCTATCCAGATAGCTGGCGAAATCCTGCCCGCCCAGCGCACGCAGGCGGCGCGCAAGGCGGCTGTAGACCATCTCGCGCTTGTGCGTGCCCAGCGAAATGCCGGCCCGCGCGTGGATCATCTTGCGGACGCGGGAAAAGTCCGCGTCCCGGAAATCAAACTGGCGGTCCACCGAAATGGACGGCGCCGTATTCGCCGAAGTTGCCACGCGTATCCTCAGCGTCCCAGTGCAGGCGCATCGGGCGCATGCAGACGGGCATCGTCATAGGTGGCGTGCACCGAAGACAGCCGATGCGCCGGCACTTCGATGACCTCGCCCGTGTTGATCTTGAATACGGCCACTGCTTCGGCCAGGCGCTGGGCCTGCTCCTGCAGCGAGCCGGCGGCCGCCGCGGCCTCTTCCACCAGCGCCGCGTTCTGCTGCGTCACTTCATCCATCTGCGACACCGCGCGGTTCACCTGGTCGATGCCGCTGGACTGTTCTTCGGACGCCGCCGAGATCTCGCCCATGATGTCCGTCACGCGTTTCACCGACGCCACGATTTCCTGCATCGTGGAACCGGCGCGTTCGACCTGCTGAGAACCGGCGCCCACCTTGGTCACGGAGTCCTCGATCAGGCCCTTGATTTCCTTGGCTGCCTGCGCGCTGCGCTGGGCCAGCGAGCGCACTTCGCCCGCCACCACGGCAAAGCCCTTGCCCTGCTCACCCGCGCGGGCCGCTTCCACCGCCGCGTTCAGCGCCAGGATGTTGGTCTGGAACGCGATGCCGTCAATCACCGACACGATTTCCGAGATCTTGCGCGAGCTGGCAGAGATGCCTTCCATGGTGTGCACCACTTCCGACACCGCCGCGCCGCCGCGCTCGGCCACGTCCGACGCGCTGGCTGCAAGCTGGTTGGCCTGGCGGGCGTTGTCCGCGTTCTGCTTTACGGTCGAGGCCAGCTCTTCCATCGAGGCGGCGGTCTCTTCCAGCGAGGCAGCCTGCTGCTCCGTGCGGCTGGACAGATCCGTGTTGCCTGCGGCGATCTCGTGCGAGCCCACGTTGATTTCGTCCACGCCACGGCGCACCGAAGCCACCGTGCGCGTCAGGCTTTCCTGCATGCGCTTGAGCGCCGCAAACAGCTGGCCGATTTCATTCGTGTTGCTGACCTCGACGCGGGCGGTCAGGTCGCCGCTGGCGATGCGGTCGAAATGATGGCCGGCTTCCTTGAGCGGCTGCAGCACGCGGCGGCGCAGGAAGACATAGGTGGCAAAGACCAGCAGCGCGGCGATGATGCCGCCGGCGCTCACCGCCATCAGCACGAACTGGTAGCGCACCTGTGCAACTTCAAAGGCGTCCATCATCTTGCTGGCGCGCCAGAAATCGAAGCCTTCAACCGCGCGTGCAAAGCGGCCTTCCAGCGCGTCCTGCACTTTCTGGATCTGCGTCTGGTAGGCCGGCATGTCGGCCTTTTCCAGCGCGCCGATCAGCGGCGTGATGCCTTGCTGCAGGAGGGCCGTGTAAGAATCGTCGATTTCCTTGAGCGCCTCGGCCGCCTCGGCGGGACGCGGCAGCGTCTTGTAGAAATCGAACTCGGCCTGGCCCTTGTTCTGCGACGCCTTGGCCCGCTCCAAAAGGCCTGCGGCCTCGCTGGACAGCCCCTGCGCCAACAGCGTCGGCTGGCCGATGCTGCGCACGATGTCCGAATAGTTGGAAGACGCGGCACGGCCCAGGCCGTTCAGGGTGTCCTTGTAGCTGGACACCACGCGGCTGACGGCGTCATCCAGTTCCTGCGATTGCTTGATCTCGGCCAGCGTTCCGTTGCTGATGCGCAAAGACAGCACGCCCAGCGCGGCACCGATCACCAACATGAATGAGAAGAACGCCAGCACCCACAACAGGCTGCTGCGTATCGTCATGTTCGCGAAAAACTTGCGCATCACAAGAACCATCCCTTGACTGCAATCGTTAAAGGAAAGCGCCACATCGCGATCAATATGGCGCCTTTACCCCGCATTCCGGCCGAACTCCGATCAGGAGGCGACCTTCTCCACCAGCGCCATTTCATCGCTGGTCATCAGCTTTTCAATGTCCACCAGGATCAGCATCCGCTCGTCCACGGTACCCAGACCCGTCAGGTACTCGGTCGACAGCGTGGCGCCAAACTCGGGCGCCGGACGAACCTGGCCGGCGTTCAGCATCAGCACGTCCGACACGCCGTCCACCACGATGCCCACGACACGGCGGTCGAGGTTCAGGATGATGACGACGGTCTGCTCGTTGTATTCGACGCGGCCCAGGTTGAACTTGATGCGCAGGTCGACGATCGGCACGATGATGCCGCGCAGGTTCGTCACGCCCTTGATGAAGGGCGGGACATTTGCGATACGGGTGACCGTGTCGGCGTCGTAGCCGCGGATCTCCTGCACCTTCAGGATGTCGATGCCGTATTCTTCGTCGCCCAGCGTGAAGACCAGGAATTCGCTGCCGACATCTTCATTGCGCGCGGCTTGCGCTTGCGGTTTGGCTGCCATGATTTTTAGAGCTCCATCAATTCAGAACGGCTTCGGGCTGCGACCAGCGTTCCCGGTTGGCGCGCGCGAGCGCAAATACGTCGACAATCAGGGCCACGCTGCCATCGCCAAGAATGGTGGCGGCGGAAATGCCCGGGACCTTTCGGTAATTCGATTCCAGATTCTTCACCACGACCTGGTGCTGCCCGATCAGGTGATCGACCAGCAGCGCAAAGCGCCGGTCCTCGGCCTGCATGATGACGGCGATCGCCTGGGTGGGATCGGTCTGGGCTTCGCCCACCGAGAACACCCGGTGCATCTCGACCAGCGGCAGGTATTCGCCACGCACATGCATGACGCGTTCGTTGCCGGCGACCGAGTAGATCTGGTCATTGGTGGGCTGCAGCGATTCGGTAACGTGGTTCAGCGGCAGGATGAAGGTCTCTTCACCCACGCGCACCGACATGCCGTCCAGAATGGCCAGCGTCAGCGGCAGCACGATGCGCGTCGTAGTGCCGTGGCCCGGTTCGCACGACAGTTGCACGTGACCGCCCATGTCCTGGATGTTCCGGCGCACCACGTCCATGCCCACGCCGCGGCCGGAGATGTCCGTGACCTTTTCGGCGGTGGAGAACCCCGGCGCGAAAATCAGCTGCCAGATCTCGTCGTCGGGCGAATTCTCGTTGACGGCCAGGCCTTGCGACATGGCCTTCTTCAGGATCTTTTCGCGGCTCAGGCCGCCACCGTCGTCGCTGACTTCGATGACGATGTTGCCGCCATTGTGTTGCGCGGACAGCACCAGCTGGCCGACCGGGTCCTTGCCCGCGGCGATCCGCTTTTCAGGCGTTTCGATGCCGTGGTCCAGGCTGTTGCGCACCAGGTGGGTCAGCGGGTCGATGATGCGTTCGATCAGGCTCTTGTCCAGCTCGGTCGCGCGGCCGTAGGTCTGCAGTTCGATCTGCTTGCCCATCTTGCCGGCAATGTCGCGCACCAGGCGCGGGAAGCGGCTGAACACGTAATCCATCGGCATCATGCGGATCGACATGACGGCTTCCTGCAGATCACGCGCGTTGCGCTCGAGCTGCTCCATGCCGTTCAGCAGGCGATCGTGCAGCACCGGATCCAGCGTGGAGGCGGTCTGCGCCAGCATGGCCTGCGTGATGACCAGTTCGCCCACCAGGTTGATCACCTGGTCGACCTTTTCAACGCCGACGCGGATCGAAGTCGATTCCTTGTCGGCGTGCGCGGCAGCGGACGCAGCGGGACGCGCGGCGCGGGCAGCCGGGGCGCCGGCTTCAGCGGCGGCGGGTTCTGCGGCGTGCGCTTCCGGCGCTTCGGCCACGAGCGGCGCTGCGGCGGGGGCCGGCTGCGCAACGGGCGCGGCGGACACCGCTTCGGCGGCCGCCGGCGTGGCGTCGCCGCCTGCCGGCGCGGCTTCACGAGCGATGCTCAGCTGGTCGCCGTCGACGATGAAGCAGCACACGGCCTCGATGTCTTCCGGCGTGCAGGTGCTGTCCACCCACACCGTCAGCACGCCGTTGGCGCGTTCGCTTGCCTTGACGGTGCCCAGGTTGCCCATCTCTTCGAGCAGGGACGCGGCGTCCTTGTCCGACACCTTGGTGATGCGCACGCGCAGCGGCAGGCCGTCCTGCGAACCGGACGCCGCGGCCGGAGCCGCCGGCTCGGCGGGCGCGGCCGGCGCGGGCTGGGGCGCCTGCTGCACCGGGGCGGGCGCCGGAGCCGGCGCGGCGGCCGGCGCAGCGGGCGCGGGTGCAGCAGCGGCGGCTGCGGCGGGATCTTTATGCTCCAGCGCAAGCTGCCTCAATACGGCGCAAATACGCTCAAACACGGCGTCATCGGGCTCTTCGGAGGCCCGATAGGCGTCCAGTTGGCTTTTGAGCACGTCTTTCGTTTCCAAGAAAATATCAATCATGTCCGTGCGCAGCGCCATTTCGCCACGCCGGATCGCGTCCAGAAGGTTCTCAAGCAGATGGGTCGTGCCCGCCAGCTGGTTGAAACAGCCGAACGTCGCCGCACCACCCTTGATCGAATGCGCCGCGCGAAAAATGGCGTTGAGCTGCTCGATGTCGGGCGAGCCCACATCGAGCTCGAGCAACAGCTGCTCCATTTGCGCAAGCAGTTCGTCCGCCTCGTCGAAAAAGGTCTCGTAAAACTGACTGAGGTCCAAACCAGAACTCATGACCCGTACGCCTTTCTAAATGAACCTGCTACGCGCCGGCCTGCTCGTCGAGCAGCTCGGTCGCCAATTCCACCAGCACATCGGGATCCACCGGCTTGGAAAGCCAGCCGCAAACGCCCAGATCCCGGGCTGCCATCTTGCTGTCCACGTCGTCCTCGGTGGTCAGCACCAGCACCGGCACATCCATGTACCGGTCCTCTTCGCGCAACCCCTGGATCAACTCCAGACCGCCCTTCACAGGCATGTTCCAGTCGCTGACGACCAGGTCCACCGGGTTGGCCATCGCCACCTCGAGCGCTTCCTGGCCATTGCAGGCCGTCAACACCTTCCAGCCTGCGCCGGTCAGCGTCGCCTGAACGATCATCCGCATGGTCGTGGAATCGTCCGCCACGAGTATCGTTGCCGTCATTGCTGTCGAACCCCTTCAGCGGGCGGGGTGTTCACCACCTCGCCCTGCTTGGTTGCCGTTGCGGCCCGGCTGGCGGCTTGCACCGCCTGCACGGCCGTCCCCACCTCGCGCGCATCCTTGGCGCTCAAATCCGCGGCTGCGGCGTTCTCGCTCTCGATGCGCTTTTGGGTGCTTTGGTTGAGCACCACCAGGCTGATGCGTCTATTAACGGCTGCATACGGATCATCTTTAACCAGACTCATGCTGGAAGACAGACCCTGGATGCGCATGACCTTGCTTTCGTTCATGCCGCCCGCCACCAGTTCCTGGCGCGAGGCGTTCGCCCGGTCGGCCGAAAGCTCCCAGTTGCTATAGGCTCGCTCGCCGCGCGCATACTGCGACGCGTCGGTATGACCCGAGATGCTGACCTTGTTGGGCAGTTCATTGAGCACCGGCCCCAGCTCGCGCAGGATGTCGCGCATGTACGGCTGCACTTCGGCGCGGCCGGTCGCGAACATCGGGCGGTTCTGGTTGTCGATGATCTGGATGCGCAGGCCTTCGGTCGTCAGGTCGATGAGCAGCTGCGGCCGGAAGGATTTCAGGACGGGGCTGGTCTCGATGACGTTCTCGAGGCGCTTCTTGAGGTTTTCCAGGCGATGCTGCTCGCGGCGCTCGGCGTCGCCCATGGGCTGGGATTCGACCCGGTTGCCCTGGCCGCGGCGGACGTCGCCTTCGCTGCGCAACGGATCCTGCCCGCCGCCCGGCACGGCGCTGGTTTCGGCCGAGCTGCTGGGCCCGCCCGTGATGGCGACGCGCAGCGGCATGCGGAAGTACTCCGCAATCCCCTTGAGTTCTTCCTTCGGCACGATGCTGACCAGCCACATCACCAGGAAGAACGCCATCATCGCCGTAATGAAGTCGGCGTACGCGATCTTCCAGCTGCCCCCGTGGTGCCCGCCGCCCTTGACCTTCTTGCGGCGGATCACCACACGGTGATTATTTACCGTGCTCATGGCCCGCTCCGTCAGGCCTTGCCGGTCGACTTGGTCTGGCGCACGTGCTCTTCCAGCTCACCGAAGGTGGGCCGGACCGCCGAGAACAGCACCTTGCGCCCGAACTCCACCGCAAGCTGAGGCGGATAGCCGTTCATGCTGGCCAGCAGCGTCGTCTTGATGCACTCAAGCACCTTCATGGCCTCGTCCGTGCGGCGCTCCACGCGGGAGGCCAGCGGACCGACGAAACCGTACGCCAGCAAAATACCCAGGAACGTGCCGACCATGGCCTTGGAGATCAGGTCGCCCAGGATGGCGGGCGGCTGGTCCACGGCCGCCAGCGCCTTGATCACGCCCAGCACTGCGGCCACGATACCGAACGCAGGCAAGCCGTCGGCCATCTGCTGCAGCGCATGAGCCGGCACTTCGCGCTCGTGGCGGTAGGTTTCGATTTCCTCGTCCATGAGCGTCTCGATTTCGAACGAGCTCATGTTGCCGCTGATCATGATGCGCAGGTAGTCCGTAATGAACTCCATAAGCTTCTCGTCTTTGGCGATGCGGGGATATTCGCTGAAGATCGGGCTGGAGCCCGGATCCTCGATGTGCGATTCGATGGCCATCAGGCCTTCGCGGCGCGCCTTGTTCAGCAATACGTACAGGAGCGCCATCAGCTCCATGTAGACGTCCTTGCCGTAGCGCGAGCTCTTGAGCGCGTCGGGGAGCGCCTTCTTGACCAGCATCAGCGACTTCTTGCTGTTGCCCGCCAGGAAAGCCCCGAACGCCGCGCCGAAGATCAGCGTCAGCTCGAAGGGCTGGTAGAGCGCGCCCAAGTGTCCGCCCAGCGCCATGAAGCTGCCGACGACCGACACGATCACCACAAGAAAACCGATAACAATCAACACAACGGGCCCCTGCCAACGAAGTCTATAACTTGCGTCAATGATCCCCTGTCCCCCCTGCCCCAAAAAGGCGGGTTAGGGGGTGTTTTCCAGGGCTTTTGATGTATTTGGACGCCCGATCAGGTCGGAGCGGCGGTCGCAATGGGGGCTGCACGGGTGCCGGCACGTGCCTTGGCGGCCGCGCGCGTCTTGCCCGCGCGGGGTGGCGGACGGCAGATGGCGCACACAAAATCCGATTGGGGATCATGGGCGTGGGCGATGAAATGGCCGCCGCACTGCCGGCATGCGGAAAGCTGCAGCATGCCGCTGTCGAAGAATCGCACCAGCATCCACGCCCGGGTAAAACTCAGGACGGGCTCGGCATCCGCGGCTTCCTGCCCCGCGTTTTCGAGATACAGGCGATACGCGTCGATGGTGGCGCGTATGCCTTTGCTGGTGGTGCGCGTATTCAGAAACGAATACACGTTATAGAAGAGAGAGGAATGGATATTCGGCAGCCAGGTCATGAACCAGTCGACCGAAAAAGGCAGCATGCCCTTGGGTGGCGAGCAGCCGCGGATCTCGCGATACAGGCGGGCGAGGCGATCGTGGCTGAGGCTGGTTTCAGCCTCAAGCACCTGAAGGCGCGCGCCCAGCGTAATCATGGAGCTGGCAAGCAGGATGTCGTCCGCTTCCTGGGAAACGCTCTTGGAGGCCATGACAGGTGTGTCCGAGTGGGGATTCGCGGGCCGTCAGGCCAGTTCTTCGACAGGCTGCTTGGCGAGCAGGATGGTGGCGTGGGCTTGTTGCAGCGCACCACCCAACACATCATGGGTCAGCGCCGACAGCAGGCTGTAATCATCGAAACGGAAGCGGCACAGCAGCGAGCTGGAGCTGGCCAGTTTTACCAGTTGCGCCGGCGAAAGGCGCATGAGAATGTCAGCGACTTCATTGCTGAACCCCAGGCGGAACATCGATGCGGCATAGTCATCACGCAACATCCGCTGAGCCAGTAACAAATATGACAGATTCACTTCGCGAATATCTGCCAGCAAAGAATTTTCTACTTGTTGCACGCCGTACTCCCTATCCCTATCCCACCCGAGGGGCTTGATTACTCATAGCGCAGGCAACGTGTGTTACCTGTCCGCTCGCTGCATCCTGTTTTAATGCGAAATGTATCATTTGTTCGCAATTTAAGTAAAATTTACCACAGGTCATGTCATTTTCTATGACTTATATGACAAATCTTTGTTGATGTTGCGCAACGTGCCTTTCTAGACACACCTTGACATACAAGTTCGTGACAAATTTTGGTCAATTTGCCAAATAAGCATTCAAAACGTTGCGTACTTCCTGAAATGAACGGCCGCCCATTGCCGACAATGCCATCTTGACGATTCCCTAGATTCGCCCGCATCACCGTAGCCGCGCTTGTCGACAATGTCGCAAATTGACAACATCGACCGCGCTTCACGATCGACTCCGCCAGAATTCCCGCAATGCCCCACGCAGATGACAGCCTGGTCGAATATGCGCCGCTAGTTCGGAAGCTGGCCCTGCAATTGCTCGCCCGTTTACCCGCCAGCGTCGAACTCGATGACCTGATACAGGCCGGCATGATCGGCCTGCTCGACGCCGTCCGCCGTTACCAGGAAACCGCGGACGCTCAGTTCGAGACCTACGCCACGACGCGCATTCGCGGCGCGATGCTCGATGAGCTTCGCGGCCAGGATTGGCTGCCGCGCAGCGTGCGCACGAAAGCCCGCAAGATCGAACAGGCGATCCAGTTTCTGGAACAGCGTTTGATGCGCGCGCCGACCGAAGCCGAGATCGCCAAGCAGCTAGACCTGCCGCTGGACGAATACCAGACGCTGCTGCACGACGCGCAAGGCGTGCAGATCGTTCACTACGAAGACTTCACCACCGAGCCCGATTCGGCATCGGGTCAGGCGGACTGGTCCGCGACGTTGAATCACGGCGCGCCCAGCGGCAATCCGCTGGACTCGCTATTGGCCGGCGACTTCCGGCAGGCCTTGGTTCATGCCATCGACGCCCTGCCCGACCGCGAAAAGCTGTTGCTGTCGCTGTGTTACGAGCAAGGGCTGAACCTGAAGGAAATCGGCGCGATCATGAATGTGACCGAGGCGCGGGTGTGCCAATTGAGGTCGCAGGCGACGGCGCGGATACGCGCAAGGTTGAAAGATCAGGCCTGGCAGGAATTGCCGCAGGAAGGGCAGATCGCGCAGATCATCTGATTTTCTCCGGCGGCGGAATCCGGGTAATTTTCAGCCAGCGCGGATTCAGGGGGAAAATCGGACCTTGTTCACGCCTTCCGGGCCGTGATGGGGCTGCTAGCCTTGCGGACTAGCCCACAAACTTGTGCGCCGCGAACCGCAAAAGCCTCGCAGCGCACCACGACCCTCCCGGAATTTCGCCATGAGCGCACCCGACCGCTTGACGCAGGCCATTTCTGACGCCTACGACGAAACCCCCTATCTTTCCCTGCCGTTTTCCTACACGGCGCCCGGCAGCCTGCGCGCCGTGGCGCATCTGTATGGCATTTCCTCACCTGAATTGAATCGCGCGCGCGTGCTGGAACTCGGCTGCGCGGCAGGGGGCAATCTGCTGCCGTTCGCGATAGCGTATCCCGACGCCCGCGCGGTCGGCGTCGACCTGTCGCCCCAGCAGATCGAAGCGGGCCAGCGCGCGGCAGAGGCCGCCGGAGCACGCAATCTCGATCTGCACGCCATGAGCCTGACGGACATCACGCCCGAGTTCGGCACGTTCGACTACATCATCTGCCACGGCGTCTTCAGCTGGGTGCCGCCGGAAGTGCGTGACGCGATCCTGCGCATCTGCAAGGAGAACCTCGCGCCCGAGGGCATCGCCTATATCAGTTACAACACCTACCCGGGCTGGAAGGCGTCGGATGTCCTTCGCGACGCCATGATGCTCAACAGTTTCGGGGCGCAGACGCCGCAAGAAAAGGTGGCGCGCGCCAAGGACATGCTGAACCTGATTGAAAACGGCCTTTGGGAAAATAATCCCTTGCAGTCGGCGCTGCAGCACACTGCGCAAAAGCTGCGGGGCCAGAGCGATCACTATCTGCTTCATGAATACCTCGAAGCCGTCAACACGCCCTGCTACTTCCTGGAGTTTGCCGCCGCAGCCCAGCAGGCCGGGCTGGCCTATCTGACGGACGCCGAACCGCAACTGACCTTTCCCTCGACGTATGGCTCTCGGGTTGCGCTGGGCCTGAACGGGCTAGCCGTCAATGCCGGCCGTGAGATGCGGGAACAGTATCTGGACTTCGCCGTGGGCCGATCGTTTCGAAAGAGCCTCCTGGTACACGCTGAACGCGCCGGCGCAATGCTGGAGCAGCCTGAGGGCGGCGCGTTCACCAAGATGTTTTTTGCCGCCGACCTGCGCCCGCAACCCACACCCGCAGGCGCTCCGCCCCAGCAGCGGGATTACATGACCGCGCGCGGGGCGACCTTGAGCTCCCGCGATCCGGTCGCTCACTCGCTGATGGACCTGCTGGGTGAATCCTGGCCGCAGTCGGTCACATTCGACGCAATTCGCGAAGCCGCGACCGCAAATGCACCGGACAAGTCTGGGCAAGAACTCACCGACGCGTTGCTCGCGCACGTCATAGCCCTGGTGCAGTCCAACGCCTTGAGCTATCGCCTGGAACCCTCGTCATATGGACGTTCGCAGCCCAAGCCACAGCTCATCGCCGGGGCGCTGGACCTGCTGCCCGTAGTGATCAAGCCTGACAGCCAAATCAGCATGCACAATCTGTGGCATCAAGGCGTAACGCCGCCGTCCGATCCGCTCAGCCTGCACATTATCGGCATGATGGATGGTTCCCGCACGACGGCCGAATTGCGCAGCGCCGTGCGTGACGCGCTGACCGCCGGTCGGCACCCCCATCCGAATGGCCAGACATATAAGGGCGCTCGAAATCTTGAGCCGGTAGCCCAGGAGTTTCTTAATTCACTTATGGTCAAACTGCGCCGCAACGGTCTTTTGCTCAATTGACGGCATGGCGCTCCTGCCAATTTCTCCCGAGGGATTGGCAGGAATCTGTAATTCGCCACCAGAAATACGATTGCCCCCAAAAAAAACCCTAAAGATTGTTTTTAGGCTGCCGTAATCCTGGCAACGGAGAAATTCGAAGACATAAGTCACCGAGTTCTTCCCGTTACAAAGATGGGCGGCCCCGCTGCCCGGTTTGAAGAAGCCTTTCTCTCTTGGGAGCCTAAACATGGCTGCAGTCATCAATACCAACTACTTGTCGCTCGTTGCTCAGAACAACCTGAACAAGTCGCAATCTTCCCTGGGTACCGCCATCGAACGCCTGTCGTCGGGCCTGCGCATCAACAGCGCCAAGGACGACGCCGCCGGTATGGCGATTGCCAACCGCTTCACCGCGAACGTCAAGGGCCTGACCCAAGCCGCTCGTAACGCCAACGACGGCATCTCGCTGGCTCAGACGACCGAAGGCGCCGCCTCGGAAGTCAACACCCACCTGCAACGCGTTCGCGAACTGTCCGTGCAAGCCGCCAACGGCAGCTACTCGCAAGAACAGCTGAACTCGATGCAAGACGAAATCAACCAGCGTCTGTCGGACATCGATCGCATCTCGCAACAAACCGACTTCAACGGCGTGAAGGTTCTGTCGGATTCGGCCAAGCCCCTGACGCTGCAAGTCGGCGCCAACGACGGCGAAACGATCACCCTGAACCTGACCGAAATCAGCGTCAAGACCCTGGGCCTCGACGGCTTCAACGTCAACGGCTCGGGCGTGACCCAGAACCGTTCGGCCACCGTGTCCGACCTGCAAGCCGCTTCCGGCACCACCGTTGGCGCCAACGAGTGGAAGGTCACCACGACGCACGAAGCCGTGACCGCTGAACAAGCTTTCGGCAAGCTGGAAAACGGCAACAAGGTTACCGTTTCCAACGGCACCAACGCTGACACGGTCTACACGTACGACGCGACCAACAAGAACTTCACGTTCACGAACTCGGCTGTCGGCACGACCGCGGTTGGCGATCTGGCCACCTCGCTGCGCCCCGCCACCGGCACCGTCTCGGGCACGTACAACAACGTCGGTTCGAACTCGACGTCGTTCGAAGTCGACGCCACGGGCAAGGTCACCATCGGCGGCCAAGACGCCTTCCTGGATTCGGCTGGCAACCTGACGACCAACAACGCTGGCACGGGCACGACCGCCGCCACGCTGGACGGCGTGATGAAGGCCGCTGCAGCCGTTTCGACCGCCGGCGACGCCAGCGTGACGATCGGTGGCAAGACCTACAGCAGCACCGGTACCGCCAACAACCTGGAATTCACCGACACGATCAGCAGCGACGCTCTGCTGGCCAACGTGAAGGCGAACGCGACCGCCACGGACGTGACGATCACCCTGGGCCAAGGCATCACCAGCGCCACCCTGACGTTCACGTCGGGCAAGTCGACCGACACGTACGTCGACGAAAAGGGCACGTTCACCACGACCAAGTCCTACGACACCAACTACCTGGTTGACCCCAACACGGGTAAGGTCACCGTCAAGAGCGGCACGGGCACGGGCGACTACGAAGCCAAGATCGGCAAGGAAGCCAAGGTCAACAGCGCCGGCAACCTGACGACCGAAGACACCAGCAAGGGCACGAAGACGACCGATCCGATGAAGACGCTGGACGCTGCCTTCACGAAGCTGGACAAGCTGACCGGCGAACTGGGTGCTGTGCAGAACCGTCTGGAATCGACGATCGCCAACCTGAACAACGTGGTCAACAACCTCTCCAACGCTCGTTCGCGTATTCAAGACGCCGACTACGCCACGGAAGTGTCGAACATGTCCAAGGCTCAGATCCTGCAACAGGCTGGCACCTCGGTTCTGGCGCAAGCCAACCAAGTGCCGCAAACCGTGCTGTCGCTGCTGCGTTAATTCCCAGCGGAAAGCACCGAGCGCTCAGGAGAACGCATGTTTCTCCTCAGCGTGGGCCGGAGCTGGTCCTTCGCGCCAGCACCGGCCGCCCCGAAACCCGCCATATGGCGGGTTTTTTTATTGCCTCAAGCATTTGGCGATGTTGTCCAAACTGAAGGGCAATTCCGACGCTGATTCGCCGAATGAAGGGTGCAGGCGCTTTTTAGAATTGCACGATCACTGTTTAGCGGTTTGCGCCCACCCGTCCCCCTATTTATGTCGATTCCGGCCTTTCTTCAACGCCAAGCCCACACGGATCCGGGGCGTCTCGCCCCAAGCCATTCGCCCGGGCACATTCGCGCCAGTGCGCACCTTTACGGCGTCGAGTCGGTCCCATTGGACAAGGCAAGAGTCCTGTCAATTGGCTGCGGCCGCGGGGAAGGATTGCTGCCTTTCGCGGTGGCGTATCCCGAGGCTCAAGTCGTCGGCATTGACGCGGACCCCGCGGCCATCGAACTGGCCCGGGAAGCCGCCGAGGCATTGGACGCGAACAACGTAGTATTTCACCATTGCGGCTACGGTGAACTGGACGAAGGCTTCGCGCCATTCGACTACGTGATTGTGTCGGGGCTGTATAGCTATCTTCCGGCGGACGAAGCTCAGGCCCTTTTGAGTTTCTGCGGCCGAATCCTTTCGCCGCTCGGCATCCTTTACGTGGACTACCACGTCTACCCGGGAGCGAAGGCATTTGAGGTCGTACGTGATGCCGTGCTGCTACATGGGCACGCGGCGCAGACGGACGCCGAGGTCAAGGCAGCGGCCCAGGCCGCCCTGACATTGTTCACGGACGGCATCGCGCCGGCGAATCCGTTCGCGTCAGCGCTTAACGCCACAGCGAAAAGGCTGGAGGGGCACCTCAATGAACCGACAGTCACCGCGCCGAATCCGCTGTCGATCAACCCATGCTACTTCGTTGAATTTGCGGGCCAGGCCGTCCAGGCTGGCTTGGCCTATGCCGGCGACACGCAGCCGCTCTCCGAAGTTGCCCTGGGCTTCGGCCCTGGTGTCTCCCTGTCAAACAGCCTGTTGACGATGGGGCAGACGCCCGTCCTCAAGCAACAGTATCTTGATTTCGCGACGGGTCGAGGCTTTCGCCAGAGTCTTTGGATAGCCGCCAGCCGCCCAACGGCGGGACCGTTCAACCTCGACACTGCCCGATTCAAGGACCTGCGCTGGGCTAGCGGTCTGCAACGTCTGGCGGGCGGCGACGCTTCAGGCACCGTTACCTACGTCAACCAATGCGGCCAGGTGCTGTCAACTGCCGAGCAGTCCGTCCAGATCGTCGTTGACACGCTCGCGCATGTATGGCCCGCCTCCCTGCCCTATACGACGCTGCTTGCATGCGTCATGGTTCGCCAGGGTCTGGACGATGCCGCCGCCCGAAAGCTGCTGGACAAGGCTGTGCAGACACTGCTCGAGAACGGCGTTGCACATTACTGCCTTGACCCGAGTCCCTACGACGTGGCGAAAGACGGCGTCCTGCGGATTCTGCCGTCGCTCAAGACCCTGAGCCAGCCAGGCGAAAATTTGAAAGTTGGCTTCAATTTCTGGCACGAACCCGTCAAGCTTCAAATCACCGAAGTCCAGCAAGCGCTTGGATCCGCCCTGGCTGCGCAAATGCCGTTGGCTGCGCTCGCCACGCTGGCGACGTCCCAGGGAAATAATGCCTCCGCATTCGGGCTAAGCGCGGGTACGCCCGACGTCGCAGAGTTTCTGCACCTCCTGAAACGCTTTGGCCTGCTCCAATCGCCCGCCAACGCATGGCTAGTGTGGTTGCGCGACGGATTGGCAGCCGCCAACGGCCAGGCGCCCTATTTCGGGCTTTATGTAAGCGCGTTGGCCAGGACGTGTCTCGAGGCCGGCGTGCTGTGCGGCAACGACAACAGCCCGCCACCACCGAATGCGCTGCTCAATCAAGCCAACCGCATGCAGGAACTCATGCGGGAGAACGCGTATCAGCAGGCCGAGACGATTGCCCGCAAGCTCACCCAAGCCATGCCGGGGTTCATTGACGCCTGGGAGGTGCTGACAGCATGCCTGTTCAACACAAACCAGTTGGAAGCAGCGATGTTGGCGGCCATGCAAATGCTGCAACGAGCGCCCGCGGACATGCGTGGCTATGTACTGATAGGCATATGCCTGGCTCGCATGGAGCGCACCTCGGAAGCCATCAATGCAAGCCGCCGGGCGGTGGAACTTGCGCCGGCCAGTGCGCATGCCCATTCCGCCTTAGGCGATTCGCTGAGCGCTGAACGCCGCTACAAGGAAGCCCGCATCGCTTATGAAAATGCGTTGACGAGGGATCCGGCCCACCGAAAATCGCGACTGAACCTGACAAAGGTGTTGATCGATTCCGGAGATATCGTTGCTGCCGAGAAAGCAGCTCGCGACTCCGTCGCGGCCTATCCGGATTCCACGACCGGTTACAGCAACTTGTTGTTCGCGACCAACTATGCGCCCGACAAATCGGCCAGCGAGGTGTTTCAGGCGTACCAAGAGTGCGACCGCCGGTTGTTCAGCCATCTCAAGGAAAAATGGCGCAAGCATTCCAACCCTGCAGATTGGAATCGACGCTTGAAGATCGGGTACGTATCTCCGGATCTCAAGAAGCATTCCGGCAACCATTTCATCGAGCCGTTGTTCGCGAATCATGATCGGAGCCGCTTCGAAATCACTGCCTATGCCGAGCTTGCATCCGAAGACCAGGTGACGGCGCGCATGAAGTCGTACTTCGATCACTGGGTTCCGACTTCCCGCCTGACCGATGCCGATCTGGCTGAACGCATCCGTGCTGACGGCATCGATGTCCTGATCGACGTCGCCGGCCACACCCAGGGAAATCGCCTGGGCGTGTTTGCCCGCAAGCCCGCCCCGGTATCACTCACCTGGCTAGGCTTTGGCTACACCACGGGCTTGTCCGCCATCGACTACATCATGACGGACGAGGATATGGCGCCTATTGGCAGCGAGGCCTTGTTTGCCGAAAAGCCCTGGCGGCTCGAACAGAGCAATTTCGTTTACCGCGCGGGTCAAGACATGGGGCCGCCCGGCGACCTGCCCGCACTTCGCAACGGCGTTGTCACGTTGGGCACGCTCAGCCGGGCCATCCGCATGAACCACCGGACGATAGGGGTATGGAGCGAAATATTGCGCCGCCTGCCGAACGCCCGCCTTGTGGTTGACAGCAACAGTTATCGCGATCGTCACATGTGCGAGTCGCTGGCTGCACGCTTCGCGGCACATGGCATCGGCCCTCAACAGTTGTCCATCGGATACCACACCCCTCCCTGGGATGTCCTGCGCGGCATCGATATCGGTCTGGACTGCTTTCCTCACAATTCCGGCGTGACGCTGGTCGAGACGCTGTACATGGGCGTCCCCTACGTGACCCTGGCCGACAGGCCTAGCGTGGGCCGCATCGGAAGCTCCGTGCTTTCCGCGGTGGGGCGCCCCGAATGGATTGCGCAAACCGAGGCGGACTATGTGGAGAAGGTCGTCGCCCTGGCCAGCGACCTGCCCGCCCTCGCAAAGATACGCGCCGGCCTGCGCGACGAAATGCATGCCAGCCCGCTGATGGACGAACCCGCCTTCGCGCGCAAGTTCGAAGGCGCGCTGCGCGAAATGTTCAAGAACTGGTGCGAAACCCAAGCATGAAAGCAATCATCCTGGCCGGCGGCCTTGGCACCCGGATTTCCGAAGAGACCCACACGCGTCCCAAGCCGATGATCGAAATCGGCGGGAGGCCCATCCTGTGGCACATCATGAAGACCTATTCCGCCCACGGCGTGAACGATTTCGTGATCTGCTGCGGATACAAGGGCTACATGATCAAGGAGTACTTCGCCAACTACTTCCTGCATATGTCCGACGTCACGTTCGACATGGCCGACAACCGCATGGAAGTGCATCAGCGCAAGGCCGAACCGTGGCGCGTGACCCTGGTGGACACCGGCGAGAGCACGATGACGGGCGGACGCTTAAAGCGCGTGGCCGACTATGTGAAGGAAGACGAGGCGTTCTGCTTCACGTACGGCGACGGCGTGGCCGATATCGACATCACCGCCCTGCTCGCGTTTCACCGCAAGCATGGCAAGGCCGCGACGGTCACGGCCGTGCAGCCGCCGGGGCGCTATGGCGCGTTGCGCCGCGAAGGCGACAGAGTGGCAGGTTTTACCGAAAAGCCGCGCGGCGACGGCGGCCTGATCAACGGCGGCTTCTTCGTGCTGTCGCCCCGCGTGCTATCGCTTATCGACGACGACGACACGACCTGGGAAGCTGGCCCCTTGGAAACGCTTAGCCGGGAAGGCGAATTGCACGCGTTTGAACACCTGGGCTTTTGGCAGCCCATGGACACGCTGCGCGAAAAGAACCTGCTGGAATCCCTCTGGAGCACGGGCAAGGCGCCATGGAAAGTCTGGTAACGCCCAGCGCAGGATTCTGGCGCGGCAAACGCGTGCTGGTGACCGGTCACACCGGCTTCAAGGGCGGCTGGCTGGCGATCTGGCTGCAGCGGCTGGGCGCGCAGGTGACCGGCATTGCCCTGCCGCCGTGCACGCAACCCAGCTTGTACGAAGCCGCCCGCATCGGCGACCTGATCGACAGCCGCCGTTGCGACATCCGCGACGCCGCTGCATTGCGCGAGCAGGTGCTCGCCGCCCGTCCGGAGATCGTGCTGCATCTGGCCGCGCAGGCGCTGGTGCGCCCGAGCTATGCGCAGCCTGTGGAGACGTTTGCCGCCAACATCATGGGCACCGCCCATCTGCTGGATGCCCTGCGCGCCACGCCCTCGGCCCGGGTCGCGGTCATGGTCACGACCGACAAGGTCTACCGCAACAACGAATGGCCCTACCCGTACCGCGAGAACGACGCATTGGGCGGACACGACCCTTACAGCGCGAGCAAGGCCGCCAGCGAGCTGGTCATTGCGTCCTATCGCGATGCCTTCCTGCGCGAGCAGGGCCTGGCCGTGGCCAGCGCGCGCGCGGGCAACGTGATCGGCGGCGGCGACTGGTCGGCTGACCGCCTGCTGCCCGATGCCGTGCGCGCCTGGCAAGGCGGCCGCGATCTTCATGTGCGGCGGCCCCAATCGGTGCGCCCGTGGCAGCACGTGCTGGAACCGCTTGCCGGCTACCTGACCCTGGCGGAATCGTTGTGGAACGCGCCTGACCTCGCGGATGCCTATAACTTCGGGCCCGATGCGGCCGAAGCAGCGTCCGTGCGCACCGTGGTGGATCTGGCTCAGGCCGCGTATGGCAAGGGCCGCGTGGTCTATGCCGAGCAGATCGAAGGCCCCCATGAAGCGGGGCTGCTGACGCTGGACACGTCCAAGGCGCGCGCCGTGCTGAAAGTGGCGCCCCGATGGCCGCTGGCGCAGGCGGTCTCGCGCAGCATGGACTGGTACCGGCGCTTTGACGCGGGCGAGGACGCGCTGCCGCTCTGCCATGCCGATATCGACCAGTACGAGGCGCATCCATGAGCCTGGGCGTTCTCGACACCCCGATTTCGGGCCTGAAGGTCGTGCAGCGCCATCCGCGCGGCGATACCCGCGGATTTCTGGCGCGGCTCTTCGATGCATCCGATCTGGCCGCGTGCGGCTGGACGGGGCCAGTCGCCCAGGTCAACCACACCTACACCGCGCAGGCCGGCACCCTCCGTGGCATGCACTACCAGTTGCCGCCCTTTGCAGAGATGAAGCTCGTGAGCTGCATCCGGGGCGTGGTCTGGGACGTCGCCATCGATCTGCGGCAGGGTTCACCCACGTTCCTGCAGTGGCATGCGGAACGCCTGTCAGCGGACAACGGCCGCGCGCTGCTGATTCCCGAAGGCTTCGCTCACGGCTTTCAGACGCTGAGCGACGACGTGGAAATGCTGTACTGCCACTCCGCCCCCTATGCCCCGCAGGCCGAGGCCGGCCTGCATTTCCAGGAGGCCCGCGTCGGCATCTCCTGGCCCGCCCCCCCTACCCTCGTGTCCGAGCGCGATCAGCAACACCCGCGCCTGGACGCGGCTTACTCTGGAGTCGCACTGTGAAGTGCCGCCATTGCCAGGCCGAACTGCGCCTGCCTTTTCTCGATCTGGGCCACGCCCCGCCGTCCAATGCCTACCTGAGCGAAGCGGCGCTGCGTGGTCCGGAGACCTGGTTTCCCCTGCGCATTCTCGTGTGTGAATCCTGCTGGCTGGTCCAGACGGAAGACCACGCGGGCCGCGAAGCCCTGTTCACCGACGACTACGCCTACTTCAGCTCCTTCTCGTCGTCGTGGCTGGCGCATTCGCGCCGCTACGTGGACGCGATGATCGGCCGCTTCGGCCTGGGCAAGGACAGCATGGTCGCCGAGATCGCGGCCAACGACGGCTATCTGCTGCAGTACGTCAAGGACGCCGGCATTGCCTGCTACGGCGTGGAACCCACGGCCAGCACCGCGCAAGCCGCACGCGACCGCGGCATCGACATCGTGCAACGTTTCTTTGGCGTGGAGCTGGGCGACGAACTCACCGAATCGGGACGCGCCGCGGACCTGATCGCCGCCAATAACGTATTGGCGCATGTCCCGGACATCAACGACTTCGTGTCGGGCTTTGCCGCGCTGCTCAAGCCGCAAGGCGTGGCGACGTTCGAATTCCCGCACCTGCTGCGCATGGTGCAGGAAGGCCAGTTCGACACGGTCTATCACGAACACTATTCCTACCTGTCGCTCACGGCGGTATCGCGCATCTTCACGGCCAACGGCCTGTCTGTGTTCGACGTCGAGCACCTGAGCACGCACGGCGGCAGCCTGCGTGTTTTTGCGCAGCGGCTGGACACGGGCAAACACGAGGCAAGCGCCGAAGTCGCGCGCACCCTGGACGAAGAGCAGCGGGCTGGCGTCGCCACACCGGATTTCTACGCGTGTTTCCAGCAGCATGCCGAGCGGGTCAAGAACGACCTTCTGGCGTTCCTGGTCGAGCTGCGCCGCGGCGGTAAGCGCATCGCCGCCTACGGCGCGGCGGCCAAGGGCAACACGCTGCTGAACTTTGCCGGCGTGCGCCCCGACCTCTTGCCGTACGTGGTGGACCTGAACCCCGCCAAGCAGGGCAAGCACCTGCCCGGCAGCCATATTCCCATCGTCGCCGAAACCCGGCTGCGCGAGGACCGGCCCGAGTACATCCTGATCCTGCCCTGGAACCTGAAGACCGAAGTGTCGGAGCAGCTTGCCTACGCCCGCCATGATTGGAGCGCCAAGCTGGTCACGGCGATCCCGTCGCTCTCCATCGACAGCGGTCCGCACGCATGAATCACCGGCCGGTCACCGTTCTGGGCGCCTCGGGCTTCATCGGCCGCCACCTGGTCGCGCGCCTGCGCGCCGATGGCGTCGCCTGCGACGCGCCGCCGCGCCAGGACGCGGGCCTTTTCAGCCGGCCGCTGGGACACGTGATCTACGCCATCGGCCTGACCTCGGACTTTCGCAGCCGTCCGCTGGATACCGTGGAGGCCCACGTCTGCCTGTTGCGCAGCCTGCTCGCGCACGGGGATTTCGACAGCCTGACCTACCTGTCCAGCACGCGCGTGTATTCGGGCGCCGCCAGCACGCGCGAAGACGCCACGCTGCGCGTCAATCCGAACGACCCGAGCGACCTGTACAACCTGTCCAAGCTGATGGGCGAATCGCTTTGCCTGCATGGCGGACGGCCGGCCAAGGTGGCGCGCCTGTCCAACATCGTCGGCCTGCGCGACACGCCGGACAGCTTCATCGACCAACTGCTGGAGGAAGGGGCGCGCGACGGCCGCATCACGCTGCGCACCGCGCTGGAATCCCGCAAGGACTATCTGCACATCGACGACGCCGTGTCGCAGATCATGGCCATCGCCCTGTCCGACGCGGCCGGCATCTTCAACGTCGCGCACGGCGCCGGCGTGGAGAACCGCGAGGTCGCCGCTTGTGTGCGGGAGGTGCTGGGCTACCCCGTCTCGGTGGCGCCCGATGCGCCGGCGTGGGCGTTCGATGACATCGACGTGCAACGCACGCAAGCGCTTGTCCGCCGCCCCCCGCGTCCGTTTTCCGAATTTTTCCCGAATTTTCTAGCGCAGTACCGCCTGCACAAAGGAATCTGAATGTCCTACCTTGAAACCACGCCCGACGCGCACCCGGAATACCGCCAGGAGAAGGAAGCCCGCATTGCCGGCTTCGCCAAAGACCAGGAGTTCCGCGAGCTGTCCATCGCCTGGCGCCAGATGGCGCTGGAGCGCAAGTACATGAACAACTTCTCGTGGGCTGGCCGGCCGCTCATCCAGCTGCCGATGGACGCCATGGCGATGCAGGAACTGATCTGGGCCGTGAAGCCGGACCTCATCATCGAGACGGGCATTGCCCACGGCGGTTCGCTGATGCTGTCGGCATCCATGCTGCAACTGCTGGGCGCCGGCGACGTGGTCGGCGTGGATATCGAAATCCGCGAGCACAACCGCAAGGCCATCGAGGCCCATCCGCTGGCCAAGCGCATTCATCTCATCGAGGGCTCCAGCATCGACCCGGCAACGATTGCGCAAGTGCGCGCGCATGCCGAAGGCAAGAAGAACATCATGGTGTGCCTGGACTCGAACCACACCCACGACCACGTGCTGGCTGAATTGAACGCGTACGCGGATCTCGTCAGCGTGGGTAGCTACTGCGTCGTGTTCGACACCTTCGTGGAAGACATGCCGGCCGACTACGAGTGGCCCGGCCGCCACTGGGGCAAGGGCAACAACCCCAAGACGGCCGTGTGGGAATGGATCAAGCAGCACCCCGAGTTCGAGATCGACCGCTCGGTCGAAGACCGCCTGCTCGTCACGTCGGCGCCGGACGGCTTCCTGCGCCGCGTGGCCTGACACACCGATAGCGCCATGATTCACATCGATCCCACCGCCCGTGTATCTCGGCTTGCCGACATCGAAGATTCCACACGCGGCACGCGCATCCTGATCGGGCCGAATGCAGTGATCGACGCTTTCGTGAAGATCAAGCCTGCAGGCGGATCCGGCGACGTCGAGATCGGGCCAGATTGCGTCATCAACGCTGGCTGCGTCCTTTACACGGGCCACGGCATCCGCATGGGCGCGCGCGTGGCTGTCGCTGCGAACTGCACATTCGCGCCCGCAAACCACGAATTCCGTCGCCGCGACCAGCCCATTCGTGAACAGGGATTTCGTCCCAGCAAGGGCGGGATCGTCATTGAGGACGATGTCTGGATTGGGGCCAATTGCGTGCTGCTGGATGGCGCAATTCTGCGCGAAGGATGCGTGGTCGCCGCCGGCACCGTCGTACGCGGCGAGGTGGCGGCATTTTCCATCCAGGGCGGCAATCCGATGAAGGTGCTGGGCTGGCGGGAAGAAACCGGCGCTTGAAGACGCCAGAAGAACTCAGACAACGGTAACAACATCATGAGCACCACCCTGCGCGATCGCTTTGAATCCGAAGGCTATCTGGTCTTGAAGGACTTTTGGAAACATGGCGAATTGATCGAACTGGAGAACCAGCTGACGGAACTGGGCCAACGCATTGTCGGCCCCCGGTTCGATGCACGGGACTACGAGCGATACGACTTGGAACCCGCCACGCAATCGCTCCTGTACGACAGGCTGAAATATTTGCCCGCGTTGTCGCGCATGTCCGGCAGCCCTGCAGTGCATGAACTATGTCGGGAGCTTGGCTTGGCACACCCGTCGTTGATGGGCTGCTGCAACATGCGTCTGGACAAACCAGCCGACTCGCGCCACCTCTTTGCCTGGCACCAAGATTCGCTTTACCTGCTAGGATCCGCGAACGCCGTGACGCTCTGGGTACCCTTTCAGGACGTCAATCTGCAATCCGGTACGATCCAGGTGATCCCGGGCAGCCACAAGCGCGGCATCTATCCGTTCAAACGGATTAGCGACAAGGTAATCGCGCCCTACGTGCCCTTCCTGCAGCGGGATCTGAGTCTGGATTGGGACGTGACCGAGGCGCCTGAAACCATCACGGCAAGCCGAGGCGACGTGGTGATTTTCAAACAGATGCTGTTGCATCGCAGTACTCCCAATCTGGGCAAGCAAATTCGCTGGACGACCCAACTTCGCGTCACCGATCTGGCCGATCCAGAGTATCGCCGCCAGCGGTTTCCCACCGGCGACCGGACCAACATCTTCTACGTCGACTACCCGAGCCATGATGCCGAAAAGCGACGCCAGGCCGAAACGGAAAATACAGCAGCATGAACGACACCATCGACCCTTCGCGCTTTCGCCAGGATGGCCGCAGCACTGGCCGCGAAGTTAACTACCGCGCCGACCTGGGTGACTTCTTCAACGGCGCCCGCGGCAATGCCGTGGAGAAGCTAGAGAACTTTGCTTGCTTTGTCCCACGCCAAACCATCGCGCGATTCCTGTGTCTATCGGAACTGTTCAAAATGGCGTTGCACGTGCAGGGCGACATCATGGAGTGCGGCGTCAATTGGGGCGGGGGATTGATGACGTTTGCCCAACTCAGCGCCACGCTCGAACCTGTGAATCTGCAGCGGCGCATCGTCGGGTTCGATACGTTCTCGGGCTTTTCCGGCATCTCCGAGCAGGACCAGCACGCCGTGATTCAAACCACCGAGCGGCGCGTACACGGATACGAAGCGGACAGCTACTCCGACCTTCACCGCGCCATCGAACTGTTTGATGCAAACCGCTTTATCGGGCATATACAAAAAGTTGAATTGGTGAAGGGCGACGTGGCCGAAAGCGTGCCCCGCTACCTCGAACGCGAACCGCAGACGGTGGTCTCGCTGCTACACCTGGACCTTGACCTGTACGAGCCAACGAAGATTTGCCTGGAGCACTTTGTGCCCCGCATGCCCAAAGGGGCCGTGATCGTGTTCGACGAATTGAACAATCGCACTTGGCCAGGCGAAACCCTCGCCGTCATGGAAAAGCTCGGATTGAACAAGCTGCGAATTCAACGTTTCACCTACGAGCCGCACATCAGCTACGCCATTCTGGAATAGGCGTCCCTTCTCCCTGTGCACGGCCTGCTCACGGCCACGGCTTCAAAAACAAGCGCCTGCCATTGCGCGGCGGCGGCCTCCGGTCTGGCCGCCCTCTTGCTCGGATGCCCACATCTTGCCTTAAGGGAATGGGACACACGGTCCTAACGTGACTTTTATCCCCCAATTCTCCCTTTGCCCCGCTTCTTCCTTACTTCATAATTGCGCTCGCACGCCTTTGTATCCATATTTTTCACCCGATGACCGCCACGCCTCCAGATCCACTCGCTACGCAGCACGACGGCACTCCGGATCCAGACGGCCAGGGGCCGGCGGACACGCGGACCCAGCGCCTGCAGGAAGAAAACCGCGCCCTGCGCGAACTGCTGGCCGCGCAGGTGCACGCGTCGCTGCCGCGGCAGGACCCGGGCTGGGTCCGGCGCCTGGGCTGGTGGCTGATCTCGGCGCCCGGCGCGGCGCTTGTCGGGTGGCGCAGCCTCTTCGGGCGTGACGATGGCGAACCCATCACGCGCCGCAGCGTGGGGTGTGCGGCGGTGACCGTGATCTATACGCTGGCCATTTATGGCGCACTGGTGCTGCTCGTCGTGTCGTGGAATTCGCCCAACACGGCAACGTCGGGCTCGACAGCCGCCAGTCCGGTGCGCGTGCCCCTGACTCCGCAGCCGACCCAGCCGCCTGAATCGGAAGCGGCCAACAAGCGCGCCGCGCCGTCGCCGGAGGGACGCCAAGAAGACAAGGCGACTGATTCCGCGTCGGATCGGCCGGCGCCGGACGCCTCCTCTTCCGCGGCAGATCGGCCTGAGACGGACGCTGCTGCTTCCGCGTCGAATCAGGCCGCGCCGGCTTCTTCAGCGCCGGATCATGCCGACGGGGCTTCTTCAGCGGCGGATCATGCCGGTTCGGCGGCCGCTTCCGCCGAACCGGCTCGCGCTGCGGCCTCCCCATCATCTGCCGAACACGCGCCCACCGGCCCGCAGCCGTCGCTGCGCATCACCGTGATCCCCGCGCCGGACCCGATGGCGTGGGTCGCCGCGCTGGATGGCGAACTGGAACGGTGCGCGGAACTGGGGTTCTTCGAGCGTCCTGAATGTGCATGGGCAGCGCGCAAGCAATTCTGCGAACCCAATCAAGGGTGGGGCAAAGTGAAGGAATGTCCGGCGCAACCGTAGTGCGCCAAGGCCGCTAATGGCGCGGCGCGCCCATAACCCGCTGAAATCGGGCATGTCACATGCCCGCCACGTACGCGCATCACAATGCAACACGGCCCGCGATCATTGCGAAATGTTTTGCATCATTCGAACAGCGTGCCCCATAATGCGACTTGCTTCGGCCGTTGACCCGGCCTCACCTCACCAGGACACCTAGACCATGGATGCTTCCGTCAACAACACCGTCAATTCCGCCCTGGCCCTGCGCGACGCGAATCTCATGATGGAAGTGCAGGCATCGGTCACGAAAAAAGCGATCAACGCGCAAGCCGACTCGGTCGCCACGCTGCTCCAATCGCTGCCGGTGCTGGCCATCGACGGCACGCTGGGTTCGCGCATCAACACCCACGCCTGAATCCCTGCCGCGCGGCAATCGGCCGCAACGCACTGAACGAAGATCAGCCGCCCACGGGCGGCTTTTTCGTGGCCGGACAGGACGGGCCGGGGATTCAGACATCTGCGCCAAAGCTCGTTTTCGATAGCCGTGGACGCTGCGTCGCTTACCCTCCGGTGACCGTTCAATCCCCCGGCTTGCGCCCCAACCCCACAAGCAGCTTCGCCAGCAACCCATCCAGCTGCGCCTGCTCCTTCTGCGTCAACGACGCCAGTGCCTGCTGCTCATTCGCCACGTGCAGCGGCAGCAGCTTGTCGATGAGCGCCAGGCCGGCCGGGGTAAGCCGCACGAGCGTGCTGCGCCGGTCGTTGGGTGATGGCACGCGTTCGATGAGGCCCTTGCGCTCCAGGCGGTCCAGGCGGCTGGTCATGGCGCCTGACGACAGCATCAGGCCTTCATGCAGGTCGGTGGGCGTCATGGCGTAGGGGTTGCCCGACCGCCGCAGCGTGGCGATGACGTCGAATTCGCCTTGATGCAGTTCGAATTGCGCGGCCAGGGGCAGGAACCAGTTGCGCTCCAGCAGATGCGTGGCTTGCAGCAGACGCCCCACCAGCGCCATCACGTTGGCGTCGATGTCGGGCCGCTCGCGCTGCCATTCTTCCTGCGCACGCCTTGCTCGGTCATTCATGATTGTCTCTGCGTGAAGCTATTTGCGTTGGCAGCAATGATATCCCGTTGCTGAACGCACCATGCCGTCTATATACTTCGACATCAAATAACTTGATGTCGAGATATCCATGACGCGCGTGAGGTTACGTCCATTGTTTGCCATCGCCGCCATCGTGGCCGTAGCGCTGAACCTGCGGCCCGCCCTGGCCGCCATCGGGCCGTTGCTGGACATGATCCAGGCGGCCACCGGCGCAACCAATACGCAGGCCAGCCTGTTGACCACCTTGCCCGTGTTCGTCATGGGCGTCTGCGCGCTGGCGGGTGCACGCATTTCGGGGTGGTTGAATGAGCGGATCGGGATCGCGCTGGGCGTGGCGCTGGTGGCCGTTGCTTGCGCGGCGCGCTTCGTCGGGACGCAGACCTACGGGCTGCTGCTGACGGCGGTGCTGGCGGGGGTCGGCATTGCGCTGGTGCAGACCTTGCTGCCTGCCTTCATCAAGCGCAATTTTGCGCATGACATGGGACGCGTGTTTGGCTTGTACACCACCGGCATCATGGCGGGCGCGGCCGTGGCGGCGGCCAGCGCTGCGGGACTTGCAGGCAGCTTCGGGTGGCCCGCCGCATTGGCCTTCTGGAGCGTACCCGCCCTGCTCGCACTGCCGCTGTGGCTCAAGGCCGCGCAAGGTCGAGCCGAGGCGACATTGCCCCTTCACCGCCCGGCTCGCGTGGCGCCGCGAAGCTTCTGGCGCAATCTGCGGGCGTGGGAGCTGATGCTGTTCTTTGGCATCGGCACCGGGGCCTACACGCTGGTGCTGGCGTGGCTGCCGCCGTTCTATACCAGTCTCGGCTGGGAACCTGCCGCCGCGGGCTTTCTGCTGGGCGGCATGACGCTGGCCGAAGTGATGGCGGGTCTGGCCGTGTCGGCATGGATCGGCAGGTTTGCGGATCGCCGCAAGCCGCTGGCCGCCGTGTTGACCCTTCTGATCGGCGGACTGATATGCCTGATCCTGGCCCCCCTCAAGCTGGCGCTGCTGGCGTGCCTGCTCCTGGGCATCGGCATCGGCGCGCTCTTTCCGTTGTCGCTGATCGTGGCGATGGACCACCTGGACGATCCCGCGCAAGCGGGAATGCTGGCGGCTTTCGTGCAAGGCGGAGGCTACTTGATTGCAAGCTTCATGCCGTTGCTGGCGGGCGTCCTGCGCGATCGGTTTGCAAGTTTGACCGAGGCATGGATCGTGATGCTGGCCGGCGCGGTCGTGCTGCTGGCGCTGGCCCTGCGGTTTTCGCCCGCCTCGTATCGGCGGATCGACGCCGGATAAACAACGCACACATCCACAGCGCGCACATCCACAACGAACACACGAAAAAAAGCGCCGTCCCCTCAAAAAGGGGCGGCGCTTTTTGTTGCGACCGCGGCAAGCCGCGGCGCGTTACTTCTTTTTCATCGGCGGCAGATCGGTGCAGACGCCTTCGGCGACTTCCGCGGCCATGCCCACCGATTCGCCCAGGGTCGGGTGCGGGTGGATGGTCTTGGCGATGTCGACGACGTCGGCGCCCATTTCCACGGCCAGGGCCAGTTCGCTGATCAGGTCACCCGCGTGGGTGCCCACGATGCTGCCGCCCAGGATGCGATGCGTCTCGGCGTCGAAGATGAGCTTGGTGAAGCCCTCGTCGCGGCCGTTGGCGATGGCGCGGCCGGAGGCGGCCCACGGGAACACGCCCTTCTCGATCTTGATGCCCTGCTTCTTGGCTTCGTCTTCGGTCAGGCCGACCCACGCCACTTCCGGATCGGTGTAGGCCACCGACGGGATGACGCGCGCGTCGAAGAAGGACTTCTGGCCGGCGGCGGCTTCGGCGGCGACGTGGCCTTCATGCACGGCCTTGTGGGCGAGCATGGGTTGGCCGACGATGTCGCCGATGGCGAAGATGTGCGGCACGTTGGTGCGCATCTGGCGATCGACCTCGATGAACCCGCGGTCGGTCACGGCGATGCCCGCCTTGTCGGCGCCGATCTTCTTGCCGTTGGGGCTGCGGCCCACGGCCTGGAGCACCAGGTCGTAGCGCTGCGGCTCCTTGGGCGCGCCCTCGCCTTCGAAGGAGACGTAGATGCCGTCCTTCTTGGCCTCGGCGCCCACCGTCTTGGTCTTCAACATGATGTTGTCGAAGCGGTAGGCGTTCTTCTTCTGCCACACCTTGACCAGGTCGCGGTCGGCGCCCTGCATCAGGCCGTCCAGCATTTCCACGACATCCAGGCGCGCGCCCAGCGTGGAGTACACCGTGCCCATTTCCAGGCCGATGATGCCGCCGCCGATGATGAGCATCTTCTTGGGCACTTCACGCAGCAGCAAGGCGCCGGTGGAATCGACGATGCGCTCGTCCTGGGGCAGGAACGGCAGCTTCACCGACTGGCTGCCGGCGGCGATGATGGCCTGCTTGAAGCGCAAGGTCTGCGACTTGCCGTCGGCGCCCTTGACCGTCAGGTGGTTGGCGTCGGCGAACTCGCCCACGCCCGTCACCACGGTGACCTTGCGCGCCTTGGCCATGCCGGCCAGGCCGCCGGTCAGCTTGGCGACCACGCTGTCCTTGTAGCCGCGCAGCTTGTCCAGGTCGATCTTGGGCTCGCCGAAGCTGATGCCGTGGGCAGCCAGTTCGCGCGCTTCGTCGATGATGGCGGCGTTGTGCAGGAGCGCCTTGGACGGGATGCAGCCCACGTTCAGGCAGACGCCGCCCAGCGTGCTGTAGCGTTCGACCAGGACCACGGACAGACCCAGGTCGGCAGCGCGGAAGGCGGCGGAATAGCCGCCAGGGCCCGCGCCCAGCACCAGCATGTCGTATTCGCCGTCGGCCGAACCGCTGTAGGTGGCGGCGGCGGGCGCTGCAGCCTTGGCGGCAGGCGCGTCGGCCTTGGGGGCTTCCGGCTTGGAAGCGTCCTTGGCGGCCGGCTTGGATTCAGCCTTGGGAGCCTCTTGCTTAGCGGAGCCAGCGTCAGCACCCGAGGCCGCTTCCACTTCCAGCACGACCGCGCCTTCGGCGACCTTGTCGCCGACCTTGACGGCGATGGACTTGACCACGCCGCCTTGCGACGCCGGGATTTCCATCGAGGCCTTGTCGGACTCAACCGTGATCAGGCTCTGTTCCGCCTTGATCGTGTCGCCCACGGCAACCAGCACCTCGATGACTTCCACTTCCTTGAAGTCGCCGATGTCCGGCACTTTGATTTGAACGGTATTGCTCATAGGGCTCCCCGTTTACAGCGCGATGCGGCGGAAGTCGGCCAGCAACGCACCCAGATAGGCGTTGAAGCGCGCGGCCGAGGCGCCGTCGATGACGCGGTGGTCGTAGGACAGCGACAGCGGCACCATCAGGCGCGGCACGAACTGCTTGCCGTCCCAGACGGGCTTGTGCGAGGAACGCGACACGCCCAGGATCGCCACTTCCGGCGCGTTGATGATGGGCGTGAACGAGGTGCCGCCGATGCCGCCCAGCGACGAGATCGAGAAGCAGCCGCCCTGCATTTCGGCGGGCGAGATCTTGCCGTCACGCGCCTTCTTGGACAGCTCGGTCATTTCCTGGGCGATCTGCAGGATGCCCTTCTTGTCGGCATCGCGGATCACCGGCACCACCAGCCCGTTGGGCGTGTCGGCCGCAAAACCGATGTGGTAGTACTGCTTGAGCACCAGGTTGTCGCCGTCCAGCGAGGCGTTGAACTCGGGGAATTTCTTCAGGGCCGCAACCACGGCCTTGATCAGGAAGGCCAGCATCGTGACCTTGATGCCCGACTTCTCGTTTTCCTTGTTCAGCGTGACGCGCAGCGCTTCCAGGTCGGTGATGTCCGCTTCGTCATTGTTGGTGACGTGCGGGATCATGACCCAGTTGCGGTGCAGGTTTGCGCCCGAGATCTTCTTGATGCGCGACAGCGGCTTGGCTTCGATCGGACCGAACTTGGTGAAGTCGACCTTCGGCCACGGCAAGAGGCCCAGCGCGGCGCCATCGGCGGAGCCGCCGGCAGCGGCGGCCGCCGGGGCAGCCGACAGGGCCTGCTTGACGAAGCCGCGCACGTCGTCGGCAGTGATGCGTTCCTTGGGGCCGGTGCCCTTGACCTTGGAGAGGTTCACGCCCAGTTCGCGCGCAAACTTGCGCACGGACGGCGAGGCATGGGGCAACTGGCCGGGCTTGAGGTTGGCGTCTTCCAGCGCGGCGGCGGGCGCCGGGCGCGCGGCCGGGGCCGACGACGCTGCGGCCTCGGGCTTGGCCTCGGCCTTCGCTTCCGACTGGGCGGCTGGGGTCGCGGCTTCGGACTTAGCAGCCGGCGCGGCAGCTTGCGCACCGCCTTCCACCACCACCACGACCGAACCCTTGGCGACCTTGTCGCCCACCTTGACCTTCACTTCCTTGACCACGCCGCCTTGCGAGGCCGGGATCTCCATCGAGGCCTTGTCGGACTCGACGGTGATCAGGCTTTGCTCGGCCTTGATGGTGTCGCCGACCGCGACCATGACTTCGATGACTTCAACTTCCTTGAAGTCGCCGATGTCCGGCACTTCGATCTCGACCGGGCCGCTTGCGGCAGCCGGGGCCGAGGCCTCGGCCTTGGGCGCAGCAGCGGCCGCCTGCTTGGGTTCTTCCTTGGCAGCCGGCTTGGACTCGGCCTTGGGGGCCGCTTCCTTGGCGGCGCCAGCGTCCGCCTCGGCCGCTTCCACTTCCAGCACGACCGCGCCTTCGGCGACCTTGTCGCCGACCTTCACGGAAATGGACTTCACCACGCCGCCCTGCGACGCGGGGATCTCCATCGAGGCCTTGTCGGATTCGACCGTGATCAGGCTTTGTTCCGCCTTGATCGTGTCGCCCACGGCAACCAGCACTTCAATGACTTCCACTTCCTTGAAGTCGCCGATGTCGGGAACCTTGATTTGCACGATGTTGCTCATGTCTCTTTACCCTCAGGCGTATTGCGGGTTGGCTTTGTTCGGATTGATGCCGTACTTCTTGATGGCTTCGGCCACCTTGGCGACCGGCACCTTGCCTTCGTCGGCCAGCGCGCGCAGGGCGGCCACGACGACGAAGTGGCGATCCACCTCGAAGTGCTCGCGCAGCTTGGCGCGGAAATCCGAGCGGCCGAAACCATCGGTGCCCAGCACCTTGTATTCGCGGCCCTTGGGCACGAACGGACGGATCTGGTCCGCAAAGAGCTTCATGTAGTCGGTCGACGCGATGATCGGGCCTTCCGTCTTGGCCAGCTGTTCCGTGACGTAAGCGACCTGCGGCTTCTTCTCGTCGGGGTGCAGCATGTTATGGCGTTCGGCGTCCAGACCGTTGCGGCGCAGCTCGGTGAAGCTGGTGACGCTCCAGAGGTCCGAGGCGACGTCCCAATCGGCGGCCAGGAGTTCCTGCGCGGCCATGACTTCGCGCAGGATCGTGCCCGAACCCATGAGCTGCACGCGGTTCTTGCCCTTGCCGTGCGACTTGAGCTTGTACATGCCCTTGATGATGCCTTCCTCGTCGCCCTTGGTCAGACCGGGCTGCGGGTAGTTTTCGTTCATCACCGTCAGGTAGTAGTAGACGTTTTCCTGGTCTTCCACCATGCGCTTCAAGCCATGCTGGATGATCACGGCCAGCTCGTGGCCGAACGTCGGGTCGTACGAGACGCAGTTCGGGATGGTCGAGGCCAGGATGTGGCTGTGGCCGTCTTCGTGCTGCAGGCCTTCGCCGTTCAGCGTCGTGCGGCCGGCGGTGCCGCCCAGGAGGAAGCCGCGCGCCTGCATGTCGCCAGCGGCCCAGGCCAGGTCGCCGATGCGCTGGAACCCGAACATCGAGTAATAGATGAAGAACGGGATCATGATGCGGTTGTTCGAGGAGTACGACGTGGCCGCCGCAATCCACGAGCTCATCGCGCCCGCTTCGTTGATGCCTTCCTGCAGGAGCTGTCCGTCGGCCGATTCCTTGTAGTACATGACCTGGTCTTTGTCGACCGGGGTGTACTTCTGGCCTTCCGGCGCGTAAATACCGATTTGGCGGAACAGGCCTTCCATGCCGAAGGTGCGCGATTCGTCGGCCAGGATCGGCACGACGCGCGGGCCCAGTTCCTTGTCGCGCAGGACCTGGTTCAGGATGCGCACGAAGGCCTGGGTGGTCGAGATTTCACGGCCTTCCGCGGTGGGCTCCAGCACGGCCTTGAACGCGTCCAGCGCGGGGGCCTTGAGCTGTTCGTCGGCCTTGGCGCGGCGGCGCGGCAGGTAGCCGCCCAGCGCGGCACGGCGCTCGTGCAGGTACTTCATTTCGGGCGAGTCTTCGGCCGGCTTGAAGTACGGCAGGTCCGCCAGCTTGTCGTCCGGGATGGGGATGCCGAAGCGGTCGCGGAATTCGCGGATGGAGTCGAGTTCCAGCTTCTTTTGCTGGTGGGTCGGGTTCTTGGCCTGGCCGACGTGGCCCATGCCGTAGCCCTTGATGGTCTTGGCCAGGATGACGGTGGGCTGGCCGGTGTGGTCGCTGGCCGACTTGAAGGCCGCGTACACCTTGTGGGGATCGTGGCCGCCACGGTTCAGGCGCCAGATGTCCTCGTCGCTCATGCGCGACACGGCTTCCAGCAGCTTGGGGTGCTTGCCAAAGAAGTGTTCGCGCACGAACTTGCCGTCGTTGGCCTTGTACGCCTGGTACTCGCCGTCAACGGTTTCTTCCATGATCTGGCGCAGGATGCCTTCCTTGTCGTGCGCAAGCAGCGGATCCCAGTAGCCGCCCCAGATCAGCTTGATGACGTTCCAGCCCGAACCGCGGAAGTCGCCTTCCAGTTCCTGGATGATCTTGCCGTTGCCGCGCACCGGGCCGTCCAGGCGCTGCAGGTTGCAGTTGATGACGAAGATCAGGTTGTCGAGCTTTTCGCGGGCCGCCAGGGCGATGGCGCCCAGCGACTCGGGTTCGTCCATTTCGCCGTCGCCGCAGAACACCCAGACCTTGCGGTTGCTGGTGTCGGCAATGCCGCGGGCGTGCAGGTACTTCAGGAAACGGGCCTGGTAGATGGCCATCAGCGGGCCCAGGCCCATCGACACCGTCGGGAACTGCCAGAAGTCCGGCATCAGCTTGGGATGCGGGTACGAGGACAGGCCCTTGCCGTCCACTTCCTGGCGGAAATGGTTCAGCTGGTCTTCGGTCAGGCGGCCTTCGAGGTAGGCGCGGCCATACATGCCGGGCGAGGTGTGGCCCTGGAAGTAGACCAGGTCGCCGCCGTGGCCTTCGTCTTCAGCGTGCCAGAAGTGGTTCTGACCGCAGCCGATCATGGTGGCCAGCGAGGCGAACGACGCGATGTGGCCGCCCAGGTCGCCGCCGTCGGGCGGGTTGTGCTTGTTGGCCTTGACCACCATGGCCATGGCGTTCCAGCGCACGTACGAACGGATGCGCGATTCCAGTTCCAGGTTGCCCGGGTGCGCCGGCTCCAGGCCGGGGGGAATCGTGTTGACGTAAGCGGTATTGGGGGAGAACGGAATGTGAGCGCCGGAGCGACGGGCTTCGTCGATCAGGCGTTCCAGCAGGTAATGGGCGCGCTGCGGTCCTTCGCGATCAAGGACGGCTGCCAGGGCTTCGAGCCACTCCTGGGTTTCAAGGGTGTCTTCGTCGTTGGCGGCCTGCACGGCGCCAGCCTGGGCGTTAGAGGACATCGTGTGTCTCCTGTTGGGGTTCGTTCGTGACCACAAACCGCTTATTGATCTGCTCGCGGACATTGCATGGTAGCCGGGATCATCCGGGCTACCATGTGATGAATGGGGTCGGGGCGTTCTAAGGACCTGCCAGGGGCGGTTTCCCTGTCAGGCGGCATTCTAAGAAAGAAGATTAACCGGTCGCAAGGAAAATTTCATGTTGCGGTACGGCATTTCATAATGCGGAAAATTGAACAGAACCTGAATTGCTGAACACCCTCGTTTTTATGGGCTAGGACGAATGGTGGACTTGATTCTCGGCAATTCCGTTCCAACACGCACTAAAATGCGCGGTCTACCGGCCCCGAATTCCATGTCCAGCGCGCCCAAGTCCAACATACCTACGCCTTTCCACGATCACGCCCGCACCCGGCGGCGCGGGGTGTACTGGGTCACGCCCGCCATGGTGCTGATCCTCTATATCTGTGTGATGGGGGTGTTCTTCTGGTTGCAGCGCATCCATGACGACAGCGTCATGTTTGTCACCATTGACCAGGAACTACGCCAGCAACGCCTGATCTGGGTCGTGCTTGCCCTGTCCTGCGTCATCGTCATCAGCCTGCTGATGCTGTGGCGCTATACGCGCTTCCGGTCCACCGCCGAAGCCGCGCTCATTGCCGAGACCGGGTTCCGGCGCGCCATGGAAAACTCCATGTCCACGGGCATGCGCGTGCTCGACATGGAGGGCCGCATCGCCTATGTGAACCCGGCCTTCTGCCGGATGATCGGCTGGAACGAGGCCGACCTGATCGGCCGCAGCCCGCCCTTCCCCTATTGGGTGCCGGGCCGCCACGAACAGCACCAGCACACGCTGGACGTGCTGATGTCGGGCAAGACGCCCAGCAGCGGCCTGGAGGTCGAGGCCCAGCGGCGCGACGGATCGCGCTTCACGGCGCGCATGTACGTGTCGCCCTTGCTGGACCCCAACGGCAACCAGATCGGCTGGATGACGTCCATGACGGACATCACCGAGCCCAAGCGCATCCGCGAGGCCCTGACGGCCGCCCACGAACGATTCATGACCGTGCTGGAAGGCCTGGACGACGCCATCTCGGTCACTGCCGACACGCATGACGGGCTGGAGCTGCTGTTTGCCAACCGCACCTATCGCCGCGTGTTCGGCGCGCAGACGGGCGGACACGACGAACTGCTGGCCGGCCGCCGCGGCCGCTTCACCGACGAATCGGTCGAAGTCTTCGCGCCGTCCGTGCAGCGCTGGTTTGAAGTGCACCACCGCATGCTGGCCTGGACCGACGGGCGCCGCGTGCGCATGCAGGTGGCGCGCGACATCACCGAGCGCCGGGGCCACGAGGAGGCGTCGCGCGTGCAGCAGGAAAAGATCCAGCTCACCAGCCGCCTGACCACCATGGGCGAAATGGCCTCGTCGCTGGCGCACGAACTGAACCAGCCGCTGACGGCCATTGCCAACTACAGCATGGGCGCGGTGGCGCTGGTCAAGGCCGGCCACACCAGCCCCAACATGCTGCTGCCCGCGCTGGAAAAAGCCGCCTCGCAGGCCGAGCGCGCCGGCAAGATCATCAGCCGCATCCGCGAATTCGTGAAGCGCAGCGAGCCGCGCCGCCAGCGCGTGGCGATCGGCCGCATTGTCGACAACGCTATCGGTTTTGCCGAGATCGACGCCCGCAAGCGCCGCATCCGGATCGACAGCTTCGTGCCGTCCAACGCGCCCGACGTCCTGGCCGACCCCATCCTTATTGAACAGGTGCTGCTGAACCTGCTCAAAAACGGGCTGGAAGCCATGGAAAAGAGCGAGTCCGACGAGCTTAAGGTTGCCGTAATTCTTCACGACCAGCATATCGAGGTGGCCGTGGTGGACCGCGGCCACGGCTTGGCCGAACCCGAGCGCCTGTTCGAACCGTTCTTCAGCACCAAGTCCCAGGGCCTGGGCATGGGGCTGAATATCTGCCGTACCATTATCGAATCGCATCACGGCCGCCTATGGGCTGACCCCAACCCGGCCGGCGGTACTATCTTCCGCTTCACCCTGCCCTGCGCTGCGACCCAGACGCAGGCCCAGAACGATCAGTCCGAGGAGTTGCACGCATGAACACGCCCCACCTGTCGAGCACGGTATTCATTGTCGACGACGACGAAGCGGTCCGCGATTCGCTGCGTTGGCTGCTTGAAGCCAATGGATACCGCGTTCGCGCCTACGCCAGCGGCGAATCGTTCCTGGAAGACTACGACGCCAGCCAGATCGGCGTGCTGATCGCCGACGTGCGGATGCCCGGCATGAGCGGCCTGGAACTTCAGGAACAGCTGATCGCGCGCAATGCCCCGCTGCCCATCGTGTTCATCACCGGCCACGGCGACGTGCCCATGGCGGTGTCCACCATGAAGAAGGGCGCCGTCGACTTCCTGGAAAAGCCGTTCAACGAATCCGACCTGCGCGAGATCGTGGCGCGCATGCTGGAGCAGGCCACGCAGCGCGTGAGCAAGCACCAGGCCCAGAAGGACCACGAAGCCATGCTGGCGCGCCTGACCGCGCGCGAGCAACAGGTGCTGGAGCGCATCGTTGCGGGCCGCTTGAACAAGCAGATCGCCGACGACCTGGGCATCAGCATCAAGACCGTCGAGGCGCACCGCGCCAACATCATGGAAAAACTTGAAGTGACCACCGTTGCAGATTTGATGAAAGTGGCTCTGGCCAAACCCGAGGCACACGCATGACCGCAAGGATTATTGACGGCGCCGCGCTCTCGCAGCGCATTCGCGAAGAAGTCGCCGAGCGTGTCTCGGCCCTGGCCGCCAAGGGCACCCGCCCCGGCCTGGCCGTTGTGCTTGTCGGCGCGGATCCCGCGTCGCAGGTGTATGTGCGCAACAAGGTCGCGGCCTGCGAAAAGGCCGGACTGCATTCCGTGAAAGAGCAATACCCGGCCGAGATGACCGAGGCCGAACTGCTGGCCCGCATCCAGGTCCTGAACCAGGATCCCAGCATCCACGGCATCCTGGTGCAGCTGCCCCTGCCCAAGCACATGGACGCCCACAAGGTCATCGAGGCCATCGCGGCCGAAAAGGACGTGGACGGCTTCCATATCAGCAACGCGGGCCTGCTCATGACCGGCCAGCCGCTGTTCCGTCCCTGCACGCCGTATGGCGTGATGAAGATGCTGGAATCGGAAGGCGTGAACCTGCGCGGTGCCGAGGCCGTCATCGTGGGCGCCAGCAACATCGTGGGCAAGCCGATGGCCATGCTGCTGCTGCAGGCCGGCGCCACCATCACGATCTGCAACTCCAAAACGCGCGACCTGGCGGCCCAGACCCGCCGCGCCGACGTGCTGGTCGTGGCCACCGGCAAGCCGGGCATGATCGACGGCTCGATGATCAAGCCGGGCGCCGTCGTCATCGACGTGGGCATCAACCGCGGCGCCGACGGCAAGCTGTGCGGCGACGTGGATTTCGCGTCCGCCAAGGAAGTGGCCGGCGCCATCACGCCGGTCCCCGGCGGCGTCGGCCCCATGACCATCGCCATGCTGCTGGTCAACACGGTCGAAGCGGCGGAACGCGCTGCAGGCTGACTGCGTAGACCTCGGTGTCTGACACCCGTGTGAGAGGCGCTTCAGCTTGAGCAGGCGTCTCTGGGGTGTCAGACATCTGCCGCACACCAGCCGCAACTTGGGGGGCAGACACCCTCCCCGTCCGCCGGCGGGCCTTGCGTTCGGGACGATCGCCCTCACCTGATCCTTATCGCCGGCGCGCCGCGCGCGTCGTCCGCCACTCAATAAGCCGGTAACCCCATGACTCAGAACCCCCTGCTCGCTCCCGTGTCCGAACTGGTCGACTACGCGGCCGTCAAACCCGCGCATATCGTGCCTGCCGTCGAAGAGCTGCTGGGTATCGCCCGCAAGGCCGTCGACCAGGCTGCCGACCCCGCGCTCGTGCCCACCTGGGAGGCCGTGGTCGAGCCCTTGGACACCGCGTCCGAGCGCCTGTGGCGCGCCTGGTCGGTGGCCGGCCACCTGAATGCAGTCGTCAATACGCCGGAGCTGCGCGAGGCCTATAACGCCGCGCTGCCGCTGGTCACCGAGTTTTCGACCTGGGTGGGCCTGCACGAAGGCCTGTACAAGCAATATCAGCGGCTGGCCGCCGCGCCCGACTTCGCGTCCTGGACGCCGGTGCGCCGCCGCATCGTGGAAATGGCCCTGCGCGATTTCCGCCTGAGCGGCGTCGAACTGCAAGGCGCGGACCGCGAACGCTATGCCCAGATCTCCGATCGCGAGGCGCAGGCCTCGCAGAAGTTCTCGGAAAACGTGCTCGATTCCATCGACGCGTGGTCGCTGATCGTGGAAGACGAAAGCCGCCTGGCCGGCATTCCGGCGGACGTGATCGCCGCCGCGCGCGCCGCCGCCCAGGAAGACGGCAAGGCCGGCTGGAAGCTCACGCTGAAGATGCCCTGCTACCTGCCCGTCATGCAGTACGCCAAGGACCGCTCGCTGCGCGAGGCGCTGTATCGCGGCTACGGCACGGTGGCGTCCGAGCAGGGCGACGCCAAATTCGACAACTCGCCGCTGATCGAAGAACTGCTGGCGCTGCGCGCCGAAGAATCGGGCCTGCTGGGCCTGGGCACGTTTGCCGCGCTGCGCTTGCAGACGCGCATGGCCCGCGACGCCAAGGAAGTGACCGGATTCCTGCGCGACCTGGCCGCGCGCGCCAAGCCTTTCGCGCAGCGTGACCTGGCCGAACTCACGGCCTATGCCACCGGCGAACTGGGCCTGGACAGCCTGCAACCGTGGGACGTGGCTTACGCCTCGGAACGCCTGCGCGAATCGCGCTATGCGTACTCGGAAGACGAGGTCAAACAGTACTTCACCGAACCGCGCGTGCTGGCCGGCCTGTTCGACGTGATCCAGACCCTGTTCGGCGTGCGCCTGACCGAAACGCCAGTGTCGTCGTGGCACGGCGACGTGCGCGGCGTGCGCGTCGAAAGCCCCGAAGGCGCGCTGATCGGCCATCTGTACCTGGACCTGTACGCCCGCGCCGGCAAGCAGAATGGCGCCTGGGTCGACAGCGAGCGCACGCGCCGCGTCGTGGCCGGCAAGGTGCAGACGCCCATTGCCTACCTGACCTGCAATTTCTCGCGCCCCAACGGCGATCGTCCCGCCGTGCTGACGCACGACGACGTCATCACCCTCTTCCATGAAACCGGCCACGCGCTGCACGCGCTGTTGTCCGAAGTCGACGAGCCCGGCGCCGCGGCGTTCGCCAGCGTCGAATGGGACGCCATCGAGCTGCCTTCGCAGTTCATGGAGAACTTCTGCTGGGAATGGGCCGTGGTGCAGAAGCTGTCGGCGCATGTGGACACCGGCGAGCCCCTGCCCCGCGCACTCTACGACCGCCTGGTCGCCGCCCGCAACTACCAGAGCGGCATGCAGACGGTGCGCCAGATCGAATTTGCGCTCTTCGACATGCTGATGCACGACCGCAGCAAGGGCGCGTCGATTTCCGAAGTGCTGGCGTTGCTGCAGGAAGTGCGCCAGGAAGTGGCGGTGCTGTTCCCGCCGCAATGGCATCGCCTGCCGCACGCCTTCTCGCACCTGTTCGCGGGCGGTTACGGCGCGGGCTATTACAGCTACAAGTGGGCCGAAGTGCTGTCGGCGGACGCGTACGAGGCCTTCGAGGAAGCGGCTGCCAAACAGGCGGGCAATGCGCTGGGCACGCTGGATCCGGAAACCGGCGCGCGCTTTCGCCGCGAAGTACTGGCCGTGGGCGGCTCGCGCCCGGCGGCCGATTCGTTTGCCGCGTTCCGCGGCCGCGCGCCGCGTATCGATGCGTTGCTGCGCCATAGCGGAATGACGGTCAGTTGATGACGGTGTCTGACACCCCTGAGGCACCGCCGCACCTTGCGGCGGCCTTCATCGGGTGTCTGACACCTTGAGCGCCTGCAGCACATTTCGCCTCTCCGGAAGATGGCCGCCATCGAGCGGGCCATTTTTTTGATTTCAGCCTGCGCCGGCACAGGGCATTGCGGCCGCGCAAACTCTCCTCGGATCCAGCAGGTAGAATCCGAAAGGTTTACCCCCTTCCGGCTACTGGACCCATGCGACACTCGATTACCGGCCGCTTCTTTGGCGGACTGCTGATGGCTTTGTGTGTGTTTCTTGCCGCCTGCGGCGACAGGAACGTCGACTGGACGCTTTACAACGTCAAGGGGCACCTGCCGGACCTGAAGTTCTCGCTACCGGGCGCGGGCGGCAAGACGGTCAGCAGCGACGACCTGAAGGGCAACACCGTGCTGCTCTTTTTCGGGTATGCCAGCTGCCCGGACATCTGCCCCACCACCATGGCGCAGTTGACCGCGGTGTTGCAAAACCTGGGCGACAAGGCCAAGGACGTGCGGATTCTCTTTGTCAGCGTGGACCCGCACCGCGACACGCCAGACATCCTGCAGGCCTACGTCAACGCCTTCAACAACAACGCCATCGGCGTGACGGGCAACGAAAAGCAGATCGCGGACCTGGCGCGCCGCTACCGCGTGGCCTACCAGATCGAAAAGCCCCGTCCTGGCGACGACGCCGACATGTACGAAGTGACGCACAGCCGCGGCGTGTACATTTTCGACAAGGACGGAAAGGCGCGCCTGCTGGCATCTGACACCGACAGCATCGAGGCGCTGACCAAGGACGTGCGCCAGCTCATCGACTTGACCTCCTGACCCGACGGGCGGGGTCCGCACACCAGTTGTTACAACGGTGGCGCGCGGGGCGCGGGTATCCGTGGGTATCATCAGTCCACATTGCCCCCTTTTCCCTAGTAAGGAGTACGCGCATGAGCATCATCATCATGATCATCGTCGGGTTCATCGTGGGCCTGATCGCCCGCGCCATCATGCCCGGGGACCAGAACATGGGGATCATCATGACCACCATTCTGGGCATCATCGGCGCGGTCGTGGCCGGCTTCCTGGGCCAATCGCTGGGCTGGTACGCCCCCGGCGAACCCGCGGGATGGATCGGATCCGTCGTCGGCGCGATCATCGTGCTGTTCGTGGTGGGCCTGATCGCCAGAAAGCGCACCTGACGTCCGCGCGTCCGACAGGCAAAAAAAACGGGCCGATCGCAAGATCGGCCCGTTTTGCATGGCAAACCGCCAAACGCGCGCCAGGCAATCAGCCCGCGGGCGCGGCCGGTGCGGCAACCGTGCGCTCCGTCCAGCCGCCGCCCAGCACCTTGTACAGCGTGACCAGATTGGTCAGCCGCGCCAGACGCGTGTCGACCAGCGCCTGCTGCGAGGTGTACAGCGAGCGCTGCGAATCCAGCACGCTCAGGTAATCGTCGATCCCCTGCCGGAAACGTTGCTCGGACGCGTCATACGCGCGCTGGTTGGCGTCCACCAGCAACCGCTGCGCCTGGATCTGCTCGTCCAGCGTGCCGCGGCCGGCCAACGCATCGGCCACTTCGCGAAATCCCGTCTGGATGGATTTCTCGTACTGCGCCACCTGGATGTTCTTCTGCACCTTCGCCAGATCCAGCCCCGCCAGCAGCGAGCCGCCCGCGAAGATCGGCACGGTGATCTGGGGCACGAAGCTCCAGGCCCCGGAGCCGCCGTCGAACAGGCCGCCCAGGCTGGCGCTGGCGGTGCCGGCCGAGCCCGTCAGGCTGATGGTGGGGAAGAACGCGGCGCGCGCCGCGCCGATATTGGCGTTGGCGCCCTTCAACTGATGCTCGGCGGCACGGATGTCCGGGCGCCGGGCCAGCAGATCGGACGGCAGGCCGGCGGGCAGCGTGGTCGGCAGCATGCTGTCGTCCAGCTTGACCGCGTTGTCCAGCGCCGCCGCCATCTCGGGCGACAACGGCTGGCCCACCAGCAGCACCAGCGCATTGCGGTCCTGCGCGGCCTGGCGCGTGTATTGCGACAGGTTGCGCTCCGCCGTGCGCAGCGACACTTCGGCCTGACTCAGGTCCAGCGCGGTGGACAGGCCCTGGTCGTAGCTCTGCTTGGTCAGGTTGTAGGAGTCTTGCTGGCTCTTGAGCGTGTCGCGCGTCAGGCTGAGCAGTTCCTGGTCCGCGCGCAGCGTAAGGTAAGCGTTCGCAACTTCGGCGATCAGCGTGAGCTGCGTGGCGGTGCGGGTTTCGTCCAGCGCCAGATACGACTCCAGCGCCTTGTCGCTCAGGCTGCGGATGCGGCCAAAGAGGTCCAGCTCCCAGGCGGACATGGCGGCGCCGACCTGATAGCTGTGGCTGGTGGTGGCCCGGCCGCTGGGCGACAGGTCTGCCGGCGTGCGCTGGGCCGAGCCCTGGCCCGCCACGCCGATGCTGGGCGCCAGGTCGGCGCGCTGGATGCGGTACTGCGCGCGCGCCGCCTCGACGTTCAGCGCGGCCACGCGCAGGTCGCGGTTGTTGGTCAGCGACTGTTCGATCAGCTGTTGCAACAGCGGATCGCCGAAGAAGTCGCGCCAGCCGATGTCGGCCACGGCCATGCCGGCCGGTGCGGCCGTCTGGGCGGCGTTGTAGGCCGGCCCCGTGGGGTAAGCCGCGTCGACGGGCGCATCGGGACGCTCGTAGGTGGGGGCCAGCGAGCAGCCCGCCAGGGCCGCCGCCAGGGATACAGACAGCAAGGTTCTCATCGGGAATGTCATTACGGTTGACCCTCCGCCGGCACGTCCTGCGGCCCCTTGGCGCTGGTGTCGTGCTTGTCGACGTTTTCGCTCATGCGCTTGACCTTGAACACGCGCAGCATGATGACGAAGAAAGCCGGTACGAAGAAGATGGCCAGGAACGTGCCGGTCAGCATGCCGCCGATCACGCCCGTGCCGATGGCGTTCTGGCTGCCCGAGCCCGCGCCGCTGGAAATCGCCAGCGGGGTCACGCCCAGGATGAACGCCAGGGACGTCATCAGGATGGGACGCAGACGCTGGCGGGCGGCGTGGATGGCCGATTCCGTCAGGCTGGCGCCCGATTCATAGTGCTCCTTGGCGAACTCCACGATCAGGATGGCGTTTTTGGCCGCCAGCCCGATGGTCGTCAGCAGACCCACCTGGAAGTACACGTCGTTGGACAGGCCGCGCATCAGCGTGGCCAGCAGCGCGCCGATGATCCCCAGCGGCACCACCAGCATGACCGCGGACGGAATGGTCCAGCTTTCATAGAGCGCCGCCAAACACAGGAACACCACGATGAGCGAGATCGCGTACAGCGCGGGCGCCTGGGCGCCGGACAGGCGTTCTTCGAACGACAGGCCGGTCCATTCAAAGCCGACACCCACCGGCAGCTTGGCCGCCAGGCGCTCCATTTCTTCCATGGCTGCGCCCGAGCTGTAGCCCGGCGCCGCCTGGCCCTGGATGTTGTACGACGGCACGCCGTTGTAGCGGTTCAGCTTCTGCGGGCCGAAGCTCCACGTCGCGCTGGAGAACGCCGAGAACGGCACCATGTCGCCATCCTTGTTGCGCACGTACCACTTGTTCAGGTCTTCCGGCAGCATGCGCGAGGACGCCTCGCCCTGCGCGAACACCTTCTTCACGCGGCCGCGGTCGATGAAGTCGTTGACGTACGACGAGCCCCACGCGGTGGCCAGCGTGCTGTTGATGTCCGACACGGCCACGCCCAGGGCGCGGGCCTTTTCGCGGTCGATATCCAGCTGGTACTGCGGCGCGTCCTCGATGCCGTTGGGACGCACGCCCACCAGCACCGGGCTCTGAGCGGCCTCGCCCAGCAGCTGGTTGCGCGCGGCAAGCAGCTTCTCGTGGCCCACGCCGGCGCGGTCCATGAGCTGGAAGTCAAAGCCGGTGACGTTGCCCAGTTCCATCACGGACGGCGGCGGCACGACGAACAATTTCGCTCGGCGTTCCGTCTGGGCGAAATGCGCGTTGGCGCGCCCCGCCACGGCGGCGGCCTTCAGGCTGGCGTCGCCGCGCTCTTCCCAGTCGCGCAGCTTGATGAACAGGATGGACGCGTTCTGGCCGCGGCCGCCGAAGTTAAAGCCGTTGACCGCGAACACCGAGGTGACGGCGTCCTTTTCTTCGGTCAGCAGGTACTTGGTGGCGTCGTCGATGACAGCCTTGGTGGCCTCGGCGGTGGCGCCGGCGGGCGTCTGGATCTGGGCGAACAGGATGCCCTGATCCTCGGCCGGCAGGAACGCGGTCGGGATGCGGGTGAACAGCCAGCCCATCGCGATGACCAGCGCCAGATACACGACCATCAGGCGCTTGGTGCGGTTCAGGCCGCGCGCGACGGTGTTGGCGTAGCCGTTGCTGCTGCGTTCGAACGTGCGGTTGAACCACCCGAAAAAGCCCCTCTTGGCGCCATGATGGCCCTTGGGAATGGGCTTGAGCAGCGTCGCGCACAAGGCCGGGGTGAAGACGATGGCCACGATCACGGACAGCACCATCGAGGACACGATCGTGATCGAGAACTGCCGGTAGATGACGCCCGTGGAGCCACCGAAGAACGCCATCGGGATGAACACGGCGGCCAGCACCATCGCAATGCCGATCAGCGCGCCGGTGATCTGGCTCATGGACTTGCGCGTGGCCTGCTTGGGCGTGAGGCCCTCTTCGGCCATCACCCGCTCGACGTTTTCCACGACCACGATGGCGTCGTCGACCAGCAGGCCAATGGCCAGCACCATGCCGAACATGGTCAAGGTGTTGATGGAATAACCGAAGGCGGCCAGCACGCCGAACGTGCCCAGCAGCACCACCGGCACGGCCAGCGTGGGAATGATGGTGGCGCGGAAGTTCTGCAGGAAGAGATACATCACCAGAAACACCAGGATGATGGCCTCGACCAGCGTCTTGAACACTTCATGGATCGACAGGCTGACGAACGGCGTCGTGTCGTACGGATAGACGACGTCCATGCCCGGTGGGAAATACGGCTTGAGGTTGTTGATGGTGTCGCGCACCGCCTGCGCCGTGTCCAGCGCGTTGGCGCCCGGCGCCAGCTTGATGGCCAGGCCCGAAGCCGGATTGCCGTTGTAGAAGCTGTCGATGGCGTACGTCTGGCCGCCCAGTTCGATGCGCGAGACATCGCGCAGGCGCACCTGCGAACCGTCGGCATTGACCTTGAGCAGGATCTCGCCGAAGTCCTCGGGCGTCTGCAGGCGCGACGGGCCGATGATGGTGGCGTTAAGTTGCTGGCCGCGCACGGACGGCAGGCCGCCCAGCTGGCCGGACGACACCTGGACGTTCTGTTCCTTGATCGCGGTGGTGATGTCGACCGTGGTCAGTCCGTAATTGACGAGCTTGGCCGGGTCCAGCCATATCCGCATCGCATACTGCGAGCCGAAGAGCTGGAAGTCGCCCACGCCCTGCGTGCGGCTGATGGGATCCTGCACGTACGAGGCGACGTAGTCGGCCAGGTCGTCCTTGGTCATCGAGCCGTCGGTGGACACGAAGCCCGCCACGATCAGGAAGTTCTTGGTGGCCTTGGTGACGCGGATGCCCTGCTGCTGCACTTCCTGCGGCAGAAGCGGCTGCGCCAGCGCAAGCTTGTTCTGGACCTGCACCTGCGCGGTGTCGGGGTTGGTGCCCTGCTTGAAGGTCAGCGTGATGGACATGCTGCCGTCGGAGTTGCTTTCCGAGGAGATGTACTGCAGGCCGTCAAGACCGTTCATCTGCTGCTCGATCACCTGCACGACGGTGTCCTGCACGGTCTGCGCGGACGCGCCCGGGTAGGTCACCGCGATGCCGATGGCGGGCGGCGCGATGTTGGGATACTGGGCAACCGGCAATTGCAGGATGGACAGCGCGCCGGCCATCATCAGCACGATCGCGATCACCCAGGCAAATACCGGCCTGTCGATAAAAAACTTTGCCATGCGTGGCTCCCTGATTACTGCTTGGCCGGCGCGGCGCCGGCAGCTTGCGGCTGCTGCGGCTGCGGCGCCTTGGCGCTGGCCTCGGTGGCGACCACTTCAACGCCGGGGCGCACCATCTGCAGGCCTTCCACGATCACGCGGTCGCCGGCGGACAGGCCGTCCGTCACGAGCCACTTGTCGCCGATGGCGCGGTCGGTCTTCAGGTCACGCAATTCGACCTGGTTCTTGGCGTTGACGACGAGCGCGGTCGGCTGGCCGCGCTGGTTGCGCGTCACGCCGCGCTGCGGCACCAGCAGGCCGTCGGCCGCGACGCCGTCAGCCAGGCGCGCGCGCACGAACATGCCGGGCAACAGGCGCCGGTCGGGATTGGGGAACACAGCGCGCAGCGTGATCGAGCCCGTGCCCGGGTCCACGGTCACTTCCGAAAACTGGAGCTTGCCGGTCTCTTTGTATTGCGAGCCGTCTTCCAGCGTCAGCGTGACCAGCGCGGCCTGCTCGCCGTCCGCCTTTTGCAGTTGGCCGCTGGCCAGGGCGTCCTGCAGGCGCAGCAATTGCACGCTGGACTGCGTGAGGTCGACGTAGATGGGGTCGATCTGCTGCACTGCGGCGAGCGCGCTGGTCTGGTTGGCCGTCACGAGCGCGCCTTCGGTGACCGCGGAGCGGCCGATGATGCCGTCGATGGGCGACAGCACCTTGGTGTAGACGAGGTTGATGCGGGCCGTGTCCAGCGCCGCCTTGGCCGACAGCACGTCGGCGGCGGCCTGATCGCGCGAGGCCACGGCGTTGTCGTAGGTCTGCTGGCTGACCGCGCGGGTGGCGACCAGCGGCTTGTAGCGCTCGGCCAGCAGCGCGGCCGTCTTCTGCTGCGCCTGGGCGCGGGCCAGCGCCGCCTTCTGGCTGTCGACGTTGGCCTGGTAGAGGGCGGGATCGATCTGATAGAGCTGTTCGCCGGCCTTGACCTCGCCGCCCTCGGTGAAGAGGCGCTTCTGGACGATGCCGTTGACCTGCGGGCGGACTTCGGCCACGCGGAACGGGGACGTGCGGCCAGGCAGTTCGGTGGTAAGGGAAACGGGCTGCGTCGCCAGGGTGACGACCGTGACCTGCGGCTTGCCCGCCTGGGGCGCCTCTTGCTTCTTGCCGCAAGCGGCCAGGGTGAGAGCCGATGCCGTCAGCGCGAAAACCGCCGCGCCGCGCCACATAGCGCTTTTCTTATTCATAGATTGCATTCCCGATTTCAATAAAGGTAGCCCCGCGCCGCGCAAACGCCGCGTGCCGGTTGGCCCTGAAGGGGCCGGTTTGCCTGGGGCGATTCTGCGAAGAACATCAGCCCGTCAGACCGTCTTGGCGCGGTCCGCGGCGTTCGACCTGGGTGGATTCGCGTGGAACACGCAAGGCTGGACGTTTATCGCATTGCTGCATTGCAGAACTCGCATTCTGAGTTATCCCGCTTTAGAAACAAAGGGGCATGAAGAGAAAACATCATTCCATTTATGGGACAATTGTCCGATCCGCACTGTGACAAAATTCGGTCATGAAACGCCTACAGGGAATGGAACTCTTCGTCGAGGTCGCCAAGACAAACAGTTTTAGCCGCGCCGCGGCAACGCTGGGCGTCCCGAAGTCGACCTTGTCTCGCCAGGTGGCCGAATTGGAGCGGTCGGTGGGGCTGCGGCTGCTGAGCCGCACCACGCGCAAGGTGGAACTGACCGACGCCGGGCGGCTGTATTTCGAACGCTGCCAGCGCATCGTGGCCGAGGCGCAGATCGCCCATGAAGAACTGCAGAAGCTGGTGGACACGCCGGCCGGGCCGCTGCGGGTGAACATGCCCGCGGACTTCGGCACGGACTTCCTGGCTGAATCGTTCATGGAGTTTTCCCGGCGCTATCCCGATGTGACGTTTTTCCTGGACCTCGCGAACCCGGACCACGCATCGCGCGTGTTCCAGACCTGCGACGTGTCGATCGAAATCGGCGACCTGCCCGACTCGACCCAGATTGCAAGATTGCTGGGCATGCTGCCTGCCTACCTGTATGCCTCGCGCGAATACCTGGAGAAGCACGGCGAACCGAAGCATCCCAGCGACTTGACCCGGCACGAGTGCATTGAGTTCCGCGCGGAAGGCGCCGGCCGCGTGACGCGCTGGCCGCTCACCAACGGCGAACAGCACATCGAGTTCACGCCGGGCAACCGGTTTTCCGTCAACGGCGTCGCCATGGCCCGCCGCCTGGCCATGCTGGGCGCGGGCATTGCGGTGCTGGTGGGAGGTCAGTTGGCGGAACAGCAGTCCGGCCAGTTGCAGCGCGTGCTGCCCGACTGGCAGCTTGGCCCGTTTCCGGTCCACGCCGTCACCGAGACGCGCCTGCTGCCCGCCAAGACCCGGATCTTCATCGAGTTCCTGATGGAGCGGCTGGGCAGCCACTGGCAAGCGAAGGATACGCCTGCTTTCATGAAACGCGGCTAAGGCCGAAACAGACTGAAAAATCCTTAGTACGCCGACAGCAGATGTCGGGACGGGTGACTAATCAGGGAGCGAGTGTCAGAAGGACTCGTCGTCGCGCAAATAGCGCCATTGGCCCAGCGGCAGGTCGCCCAGCGCAACACGGCCGATGCGCACGCGTTTCAGGCCGATCACTTTCAAGCCCACCATTTCGCACATGCGGCGGATCTGGCGTTTTTTGCCTTCGCGCAGCACGAAACGCAGTTGGTCGTGGTTCTGCCAGCGCACCTGAGCGCGCTTGAGCGGCTTGCCGTCCAGCGTCAGGCCGTGGTTCAGCAAGGCCAACCCGTTGTCGGAGAGCTCGCCCTGCACACGCACCAGATATTCCTTGTCGATGGTGGAGTCTTCGCCAATCAGTTGCTTGGCGACGCGGCCGTCCTGCGTCAGGACGAGCAGCCCTTGCGAATCGATGTCCAGGCGGCCAGCGACGGCCAGACCGTCCAGGTGGGCGCGTTCGAAGCGCTGCGGGGCGCGGTCGCCGGCAAAGCGCGAGCGTGAATCGATCAGCGCCACGGCGGGCGTGTAGCCTTTTTCGGCCTGGCCGGACACATAGCCCACGGGCTTGTTGATCAGGATGGTGACGCGGGAGGTCTGGCGCGCGTGCGCGGCGCGTTCCAGCGTGATGACCTGGTCGGGATAGGCGCGCGCGCCCAATTCGGACACGACGACGCCGTCGACGCGGACCCAGCCGCGCTCGATATAGCTGTCCGCCTCGCGGCGGGAACAGAGTCCGCGCTCGGACATGAGCTTGGAGATACGTACTTTTTCCATGGGCGGTATTGTATGCGGACGGCCGGTGCCCCCCTGCCCTGCGGCATTGCGACGCAGACGGCCTTCGGGCGGGGCTTGGCATAATACGCAGCCATGACGAAACCCGCAGCCCATTGCCCCCCTCTCGCCGCCGGCTGGCTGGCGCAAGCCCCGGCCCTTCTGTCCCCCGCCCAACGCCACTGGCTGTTCCGGCCCGGCGCACTTACCGCTGGCTTGCGCCAGGTCGGGCAGGTGCGTCTGCGGGTGTTGGCCGAGTATGCCGATGGCGCGCCGGCCGACGAGGCGCGTGCGATGCGCATTGCGCCGGGCGCACCGGTGTGGATCCGCGAGGTATTGATGTCCGTGAACGGTGTGGACAGCGTCCCGGCGCGCAGCCTGACGCCGCTGACGGCCTCGCACGGGGCCTGGCAAGGCATGCGGCGCCTGTTGACCCGGCCGCTCGCCGACATGCTGTATCACGACAGCACGGTGATCCGGTCACCCTTTGCGTGCCGCCGTCTGGCGTCGCCCGTGCCGTTCCATGCCACCGCCTCGAACGTGCTGCCGCCCGAAGCCCGCGCGCTGCAGGCCGGCCGGATCTGGGCGCGCCGCTCGGTGTTCTGGCGCCAGGGCCAGCCGCTGCTGGTGGCCGAGTGCTTTCTGCCGGACTTCTGGGAATTGATCGCCGGCCAGCCCGTGCCGCCGCTCGTGCCGCACCAGCGCACGCCCCGCTGAGGCGGCGGAGTGCGGGCCGCAGCGAAAACGTTCAGCCCACGCGGCGCCCCCGCTGCTGTCGCAACCGCGCACACCGCCCCGATTCAGGAACCCTGCCCCCCGCTGTAAGCGGGTTCAGCCTTCGTACCGCCGCCCTTGCTCCAGCAGTTCCGGCGTGCCGATCACGTCATTGAGCCCGTCGAAATCCAGCATGCTGTCCTTCCACGGCCCCGTCGTGCCGTGCTGGCGCAGGCTGCCGTAATAGCCCTGCAGCGTATGCGCGACGGCGCGCGCGGTGCCGCCCGGGAAGATCACGATGCGAAACCCCACCGCAGCGAGCGCGCCGGCGTCCTGCACCGGCGTCTTGCCGCCCTCCACCATGTTGGCCAAGAGCGGCACGCGCGCCGCGAAGCGGTCGCAGGCTGCGCGCATCTGCTCCGGCGTGCGCAGCGCTTCGATGAAGAGCGCGTCCGCACCGGCTTCCAGATAGGATTCGGCGCGGTCCAGCGCCGAATCCAGGCCCTCGGACGCCAGCGCGTCGGTGCGCGCCAGGATCAGCGTCGACGCATTGACGCGTGCGTCCACGGCGGCGCGTAGCTTGTTGCACATCTCGGCAGCGGGGATCACGCTCTTGCCGTCCAGGTGGCCGCAGCGCTTGGGAAAGGTCTGGTCTTCGAGCTGGATCATGGCCGCGCCCGCGCGCTCGAAGCCGCGCACGGTGCGCTGGGTGTTCAGCGCGTTGCCGAATCCCGTGTCGGCATCCACGATCACGGCCGCCGACACGCGCTCGGCGATGCGCGCCAGCGTCTCCTCGACCTCGGTGTACGTGGTCAGGCCGATGTCCGAGCGGCCCAGCCGCGAGTAAGCGATGGACGCGCCCGACAGGTACAGCGCGGAAAAGCCCGCCTGCTCGGCGATCAGCGCCGACAAGGCGTCGTAGACGCCGGGAGCCAGCACGGTGCCGGCCGCCAATTGCGCTTTCAGGTTCTGTGTTTGCATCTTGGGTTCCTAATCCAGGCGGCGCCCGAGCAGCGCCGCCGCCGTGGCCGCGGCGATATGGCCGCCCGCAACCGCGCTGAGCAAGCCGTTGCCGGACAGATAGCCCGACACGTCGTTGCCCGAAACGCCCCGGGCGGCGCCGCCCGCGGCCAAGAGATTGGGCAGCGCCTGGCCGGCGTTGTCCAGGACGCGGCATTGCGCGTCGATGTCCAGTCCGCCTTGCGTGTGAAAGAGTGCGCCGGTTACCTTGACCGCGTGGTACGGCGCTTGCAGGGTCCGTTCAAAGCGGCGTCCCAGCGGATCCGGCGCGCCGGGGCGGACCGCATCCAGCGTCTGGCCCAGCACGAGCGGATCGCAGCCGATCAGCGCGGCCAGCTCTGGCACGCCGGCGCACGTCTTGAGCGCCTGCCCTTGCTCGGCCTGCACAAAGTCGGGAAACCCGCGCGCCAGCGCAAGCGTGCGGTCGTCGAAGACGTTCCAGGCGACCGAGTCCGGCTGCGCCAGCACGTGGACCGCGGCCTCGGAATAGCCGTGCGTCTCGTCGTGAAAGCGCCGGCCCTCGCCGTTGATCTGCACGCCGCCGTCCATCATCACGGCCCAGGAAATCAGCGCGCCTTGTGGGGTGGCCCAGGAGCCGTGGCCCTGGTAGCCGCCCAGGTCCGCCAGGCGCGCGCCCAGCTGCGTGCCCCACTGGATGGCGCTGCCGTCGTTGCCCGCATGGCCGCCGTAGACGGCCTCGCGCATGGCGGGCAGGTACTCGCCCACCATCGCGGCGTTGCCGCCAAAGCCGTTGCAGGCCAGGATCAGGACATCGCAGCCGATCACGTCGACCGAGCCGTCCGGGCGTTCGCAGCCCACGGCCGAGACTCGGCCTTCGTCGTCCGTCCAGATTTCGCGGGCCAGCGCACGCGTCAGCAGGTAGGCGCCTGCCCCGGTGGCGGCGCGTTCCAGGGCGGCGACCAGCGCCGCGCCGGTGCGCTCGGGCAGCGTGTGCATGCGCCGCGCCGTGTGTCCCGGATACAGGAAGCCGTCCAGCACCTCGAAGCGCAGCCCGTGCGCGGCCAATGCGTCCATGGCGGCGGCGGCCGCGCCGGTGTAGGCAGCCACCAAGGCTGGCGAGGCCGTGCCGTTGGCCTTGGCCTGGATGTCGGCGGCAAAGCGCTGCGCGTCGTCCTCGATGCCTGCGGCGCGCTGCACGGCAGAGCCTGCCGCGGGAATGAAACCGGAAGACAGCGCCGTGGATCCGGTGGGCACGGCATCGCGTTCGATCAGCACCGTCTCGATGCCGGCGCTGGCCAGACGCAGCGCGGCGGTCAGGCCGCAGGCGCCCGCGCCGATGATGGCCACCGGCACGTGCATCGCATCCGCGCCGGGCGCCTCGCCCCTTCTGACGACGGGTGCGCTCACGATGCCAGCCTGTCCAGCAGGTCCTGGCACGACACCACCTCGGCCACCGTGCGCAGGTCCGCCAGCGCGGCCTCGTGCATGGCGGGGGTCGGCGCGGCGCAGCCATCGGCCAGCACTGTCACGTGATAGTCGCGCATGTGGGCATCGCGCACCGTGCTGGCGACCCCGCCATTGGTGACGATGCCGGCCACCACCACGCTGGAGATGCCCGCGCGCCGCAGCACCCAATCGAGCTGCGTGTTGAAGAAGGCGGAATACGCGACCTTCCAGACCGAGACGTCGACCAGCCCGTCCAGCTCGGCCACGTTGGCCTGCCCGGGTGAGCCGGCCACGAAATCGCCACGGCGCAGGAACGGGCGCAGTTGCTTGAGATGCGGCGAGATCATGGGTTCGCCATGCGCATCGGGCCACAGCGTGAACTGGCTGGCGGCCACGAAACCGCCCTGTCCCTTGAGCGCGCGGGCCACGGGCGCGACCCGCGCGGGCAAGGCCCTGGCCTGCGGGCTGACCGCGCCGCCGCGGTCATAGGCGCCGCCCGGCGCCAGGAAGTCGTTCTGCAAGTCGATGATGACCAGCGCGGTCGTGCGGGGATCGAAGGCGTGCATGGCGGGCTCCTACGATGCAGTCCGGGCGATCAGCAGATTGCCCAGGGAATCGACCCGGCCCGCAAAGCCGGGCTCGATCCAGATGGTGGTGTCGGGCTGTTCCAGGATGGCGGGGCCCGCCACCTCGGCGCCGACCGGCAGGTCCAGGCGCGCGTAGCGCACCGCATCGTGCCATTGCCCGGCATGAAAGACGGCCTGCGTGCCCAGCGCGGCGGGCATGGCTGTGCTGGTGGGCGCCAAGAGGGCCAGATCGAACTTGGGACGCTGGCCGATCCGCGCGTAGCGCAGGTTCAGGATGCGGACCGCAATGCCGGTGAGGCTGCGGCCGAAGGCGGCCTGGTAGGCGCGGTCGAATGCGGCGGCAATGCCTTCGCGGCTGAGGTCCGCGCGGCCCACCTCGACGCGCACGGTGTGGCTCTGGCCCACGTACAGCATGTCCAGTTCAATGCTTTCGCGGACGCCCTCGAACGACACACCCGCCGAATCCAGGCGCTGCTGGCAGGCGTCTGCCAGTCCGTCGATGCGGGCCAGCAGGTCGGCCGCGTCCAGCGCATCCAGCGCCACGTTCAGGGTCTGCACGCCGTCATGGCGCATGTCGGCCATGACGCAGCCCAGCGCCGACGTCACGCCCGGATAGCGCGGCACAATGCCGTGGGCGGCGTCCACCTCGTTCATCATGGCGCAGACGTGCAGCGCGCCGCCGCCGCCGAACGGCATGTAGGCAAACTTGCGCGGATCGTGGCCGCGCTCGATGGACACGACGCGGATCGCGCCCGCCATCTTGGCGTTGGCAACCGTCAGGATGGCTTCCGCGGCCGCATGGACGTCCAGGCCCAGCGGACGCGCCACGTGTTCCTCGATGGCGGCGCGCGCCAGATTGACGTCCATCTTGGCCAAAAGACCGCCGCCCAACGGGCGGTCCGCGGCAATGCGGCCCAGCAGCACGTTGGCGTCCGTGACGGTGGGCCGGGTATTGCCGCGGCCATAGCAGGCCGGGCCGGGGATGCTGCCTGCGGATTCAGGGCCGACTTGCAGCAGCCCGCCGGCGTCGACGCTGGCGATCGAGCCGCCGCCCGCGCCAATGGTTTCGATCTGGATCATCGGCGCGCGCACGACCATGCCGAAGTCGATGGCGGTCTGCGCCGACAGCGAGGCCTCGCCCTCGGCCACCAGCGACACGTCGAACGAGGTGCCGCCCATGTCGCCCGTGACCACATTGGGAAAGCCTGCGGCGCGGGCAATGGCCGCGCACGCGATGACGCCGGCCGCCGGCCCCGACAAGGCGGTGCGCACGGGCACGTCGCACGCCGTCTGGCGCGACATCACGCCGCCATTGCTCTGCACCACCAGCAGTTCGCCTTGGAAGCCGTGCTGCTGCAGATCGGATTCCAGGCGCGTCAGGTAGCTGCCCACCACGGGCTGCAGCGCGGCGTTCAGCACCGCCGTCGAGCACCGCTCGAACTCGCGGATCTCGGGCAGCACCTCGGTGGCGGCGGTGACGTTGCCGTTGGGCCAGATGGACCGCACGCGGGCGGCAGCCTGGGCCTCGTTGACGGGATTGGCGTAGGCGTTCACGAAGAACACGCAGACCGCCTCGCAGCCTTGCGCCAGCAGCGTGCGCGCCGCGGCTTCGACCTGGTCCAGGTCCACGGGCGTGTGCAGCGCGCCATCGGCCAGCACGCGCTCGCGCACTTCCAGGCGCAGATCGCGCGGCACGACGGGTTCATAGTTGCCGCGCAGGCCCCAGGTCTGCGGCCGGTCGCGGCGGCGCATTTCCAGCACGTCGCGAAAGCCCTCGGTCGTGATGATGCCGGTGCGCGCGACCTTGCGCTCCAGCAGTGCGTTGGTGCCCACGGTGGTGCCGTGCACGATCGTCGCGATGTCGCCGGCGCCGTCAGCCACGCGGGCGATGCCGTTCATGAAGCCGCGCGCTTCCTCGCCGCGGGTCGACGGCACCTTGACCACGCGGGCGCTGCCGCCCGCCTCGTCCAGCACGAACAGATCCGTGAACGTGCCGCCCACGTCCACGCCCACCACCAAACCTTGCGCCGCGCTCATGCCGACTGCTCCTTCTGAATGTCGCTCACATAGCCCATCTTGCGGTCGTGCTCGCGCGCCGCGGGGTCACGCCGCGCGGGATCGCCATAGCCGCCTCCGCCCGGGGTTTCCAGGCGCACGCGGTCGCCGCGCTGCAGCCGGATGCCCAGCATCTTCGAACTCATGGGCGGGGACAGCCACTGGCCGTCCTGCTGATAGCGAAAGACGTTGAGCGCGGCCTGGCCGCCGCCCGCGATGCCCTTGGGCGCGCTGCGGCCGCGCTCGCCGAAGATGAAGGCCTCGGCGCTGTCTTCCAGTAATTCAATTTCATAGATGGCGCCCAGGCCACCGCGATGCGCGCCATCGCCCGCCGAATCCGGACGCAGCGCCCATTGCGTGAAGCGCACCGGATACGCCGCTTCCAGGATTTCCAGCGGCGGAATGGTGGCGGTGGAGATCGGCGCGTTGCCGTGGCTCAGGCCGTCGCCGTCCGAATGCCCGCCGTGGCCGCCGCCAAAGAAGCTGAACATCACCCAGCGCTGGCCCTTGCGGGCGGCGTCGCTGCGGTAGCCGGCGATCGACAGCGCGTTGATGGTGCCGTAGGCCTGCGCCATGGCGCGGTCCGGCGCGGCCTGGGACATCGCGCAGAAGATCACGTCGATCATGCGCAGGATGGTCTCGGTGTAGCCGCCCACCGGACGCGGACGGTCGGCCGAGATCACCAGGCCGTCCGGCAGCGTCACCTCCACCGCGTCCAGCACGCCCGCGTTGGCTGGGACATCCGGGAACAGGTGCTTGAGCGCCACATAGCAGGCCGCGATGGCGGTGGCGCGCGAGATGTTGACCGGACCCGCGCAGGCCGGCGACGTGCCGGTGAAGTCCAGCCCCAGGCGGTCACCGGCGATGGTGAGCTTGAGCGCGATGCGCAACGGCGCGTCGCGCACACCGTCGTTGTCCAGCATGTCCTCGAAGGCGTACTCGCCATCAGGCAGGCGGGCGATGTGATCGCGCATCAGGCGGCGCGCGCGTTCGCGCAGGGTGTCCAGGGACTCCAGCACCGTCGCATCGCCGTACTCGTCCAGCAGGCCGTCCAGCCGGCGCGCGCCCAGTTCCAGCGCCGCGAGCTGGCCGTTCAGGTCGCCCCACAGGCTGTCGGGCAGACGGGTGTTGGCCTTCAGGATGGCCAGCACGTCCTGGTCCAGCACGCCGGCGCGCACGATGCGCACGGGCGGGATCTGCACCGCTTCCTGCCAGCATTCGGTGGCGGCCGGGTTGTAGTTGCCGGGCACCGCGCCGCCCACGTCATGCCAATGGGCTGCCGACGCCAGGAAGCAGAACAGCTTGCCGCCGCGGAACACCGGCTTGACCAGCTTGAAGTCGTTGGCGTGCGTGCCGCCTTCGTACGGATCGTTGAACAGCCACACGTCGCCATCCACCATGCCGCCACGGCCGGCCGCCGCCTTGGCGGCCGCCTTCACCGCGAACGCCATCGCGCCCACGAAGACGGGCAGGCCCGACTTGCCCTGGATCAGCGTGGCGCCGGTGGCGGCGTCGTACATGCCGTGGCAGGCGTCATGGGCCTCGGCGATGATGGGATTGAACGCGCTGCGGTACAGCGTCGCGTCCATTTCGTCGGCGATCTGTTCCAGGCGGCCCTTCAGGACCGCCAGGGTAACGGGGTCAAGCATGATGTTGTTCCTAAGAGGTTTGACGCTGTTTCAGCAGATTCAGCAGTCCGCCGGCCTGCACCATGTCAAGCAGGAAGCCGGGCACGGGCTCGCAGTGCAATTCGGCGGGCGTACCGCCGGGACGGCCGATGCGGCCGGCGGCCGGGTCGAACGTGATGCCTTCGCCCTCGGCAAGGGTGTCGGCCTGGCTGCACGTCAGGAGCAGCAGCCCCACGTTGAACGCGTTGCGGAAATACAGGCCGTTGAAGGACGGCGCGATCACGGCGGCCACGCCCAGGCGCACGAGCGCCGCAGCCGCCTGCTCGCGCGACGAGCCGATGCCGAAGTTGGGGCCGGCCACCAGCACGTCGCCGGGCTGGACCTGGCCGGCAAAGTCGGGCCGGACCCGCTGCAGGCAGTGGCGCGCGATCTCGTCGATGCCGAATTTCATGTAGGCGCCCGGCGCCAGCGCATCGGTGTCGATGTCCGCGCCCACGCGCCAGACGCGGTGCGTCGTGGTGTCTGCGTTCATGCCAGGAACTCCCGGGGATCGGCCACGCGGCCTGCCACGGCCGAGGCCGCGACGGTGTAGGGCGAAGCCAGGTAAACCTGCGCGGTCTCCGAGCCCATGCGCCCCTTGAAATTGCGCGCGGTGGTGGAAATGACGCTGGCGCCGTCCGGAATGGACCCGCCATAGCCCGCACAGGCGCCGCAGGACGTGGCCAGCACCTGGGCCCCGGCGTCGCGCAGCACCTGCATGACGCCTTCGCGGTCGGCCTGTTCCTGATCCACCCGGCTGGCCGGCGCCACCATCAATTGCATGCCGTCCGCCAGCCGGCGGCCGCGCAGCACGCTGGCGGCGGCGCGCAGGTCGTCCAGCTTCGCGCCGGTGCAGGCGCCGATGTAGGCCACCTGCACCGGCACGTCGTTGTATTGGTCCACGCCGCGCGCGTTGGCCGGGCTGTGCGGCGCGGCAACCTGCGGGGCCAGCGCCGCGGCATCGAACTCGTGCCATTCGGCGTCGGCCTGCGGGTCGCTCTGCCAACGCGCCAGGTCCAGGTCCGCCGTCACGCCCGCCTCGCGCAGATAGGCCGCGGTGGTCTCGTCCGGGGCGATCAGGCCCACCTGCGAGCCCAGCTCGGCGCTCATGTTCGACAGCGTCATGCGCTCTTGCATGGACAGCGCGCGCACGGCCTCGCCGCAGAATTCCACCGCCTGGTAGCGTCCGCCGTTCATGCCGTAGCGGCCAATCATGTGCAGCATCATGTCCTTGGCGGTGACGCCGGCCGCCAGCCGGCCGCGCCAGTGCATCATCAGCGTCTTGGGCACCTTGACCCAGATCTGGCCGGTGACCGCCACGCCCAGCATTTCGGTGCTGCCGATGCCGAACATATACGCGCCGAACGCGCCGCCGGTCGGCGAATGCGAATCGCCGCCCACACAGAACATGCCGGGGCGGATGTGGCCGTGCTGCGGCACCACCACGTGACAGATGCCGACCGAGTCATACACGTTGGGCAGTTGCTGCTCCGCGGCCCAGTCGCGCGCGATGCGCACGATGCGGCGCGATTCGTCGTCCGATTCCGGCACGTAGTGGTCGATGACCAGCACGATGCGGGACGGATCCCACAACGTGGCGCCCAGCTCTTGCAGCATGGGCTGCAGGCGCCGGGGACCGCTGGAATCGTGGAACATCGCCAGGTCGACCGCACAGGTCACGATTTCGCCCTCGGCCACCGTCTCACGCCCGCAGGCGGCGGCGATCAGCTTCTGGGCCAGGGTTTGAGGCTGGGCCATGATTACATCCCCAGATAGGCGCGGCGCACGTCGTCGCTGGCCAAAAGGTCGGGACAGCTGCCGCTGTAGCGCACGGCGCCGTTTTCCAGCACATAGGCACGCTGCCCGGTTTCGAGGGACTGGCCCACGTTCTGCTCGACCAGCAAAATCGCAAGTCCGTCGCCATGCAACCGCTTGATGAGGCCGAACAGTTCCTCGACCATCAACGGCGACAGGCCAAGCGAGGGTTCGTCCAGGATCAAGAGGCGCGGCTCGGCCATGAGGCCGCGGCCGATGGCCAGCATCTGCTGTTCCCCGCCCGACATCGTGCCGGCCAGCTGATCCAGGCGTTCGCGCAGCCGCGGAAAAATGTCCAGCACCTTGTCCAGGTTCTGCGCGCGGCGCTCGCGCGCCCGGGTGAACGAGCCCAGTTCCAGGTTCTCGCGCACGCTCAGGTTCGGGAACACGCGCCGGCCTTCGGGCACCTGGATCAGGCCCGCCTGCACCACCTGACGGTAGTGGCGGCCGGTCAGGTCCTGGCCTTCGAAGCGCACCGTGCCGCCCCACGGCCGGCACAGGCCGCACACCGTGTTGTTCAGGGTGGATTTGCCCGCGCCGTTGCTGCCCAGCAGCACCACGATCTCGCCCGCGCCCACGTCCAGGTCGACGCCGCGCAGCACTTCCATGCGCCCGTAGCCCGCGCGCAAGCCTTTGACCTCCAGCAGCGCGCTCATGCCGGCGCTCCCTGCGCGGCAAGCCGCGCCGCCGCGCCGTGGCCCAGATAGGCCTCCACGACCTTCGGGTCGCGCGTGACCTCGCCGGGCGTGCCCGAGGCGATCAGGCGTCCCTGCGCCAGCACCCACACATGCTCGGCCAGGCTCATCACCGCCCGCATCACGTGTTCGATCATCAGCACGGTGACGCCATCGTCCACCAGTTTTTTCACCACCGGAATCATCTCGTCGATCTCACTGGGATTCAGGCCCGCCAGCACCTCGTCCAGCAGCAGGAGGCGCGGCCGCGTGGCCAGCGCGCGCGCCAGCTCCAGGCGCTTGCGTCCGGCCACCGTCAGATCCGCGGCGGGCTTATCCAGCGAGGCCTGCAGGTTGACGCGCGCGGCCACGGCCTCGGCCGCGGCAAGCGCCTCGTCGCGGTCCGCCAGGCGCAGATGCGCCCCCACGGCGATGTTCTGGCGCACGGTCTGCGCGCCGAATGGCTGCACGATCTGGAAAGTGCGGGTCAGGCCGAGCCGCGCGGATTCGTGCGGCGCCTGCCCGGTGATGTCTTGGCCGGCGAAGTGCACCGAACCCGACCCGGGCTTCAGAAAACCCGACAGCAGGCCGAACAGCGTGGTCTTGCCCGCGCCGTTGGGGCCGACCAGCGCGGTCAGCGAGCCTTCCCGCACATCCAGGCTCACGTCCTGCACGGCCTTCAGGCCGCCGAACGTGATGGACAAATTGCGCGCTTGAAGCAGGATGTCAGACACGGGCGCGCTCCTTCATTCCAAACAGGCGGCCAAGCGACTGCCCGCCGCCGGTGATGCCGCGCGGCATGAACATCACGATCAGGATCAGCACCACGCCGTAGATCACCATGCTGATGCCCGGCAGCTCGCCGAAGAGGTTGCGGGTCAGGTCGGCCAGCGCATGCAGCGTCACCGCGCCCAGCAGCGGTCCCCACAGGGTCCCCATGCCGCCCACGATGGCGCCCACCAGCGCCTCCACCGATACGGCCGAGCCAAAGGCGATGCCGGGGTCGATGTACTGGAAGACCTGCACGTAGAAGGCGCCGGCCACGCTCATGAAGGCGGCCGACAGCGCAATGCCGCCCAGCTTGACGCGCAGCGGATTCACGCCGATGGCGCGCGCCGCGTCCTCGTTGTCGCGCACGGCCTGCAGGTAGGCGCCGAAGCGCGAATGGCGCAGCCACGCGGTCACCAGCAGGGCCAGCAGCACGAACGCAAGCAGCAGGTAGATGTAGCCGCGGCGCGAGCCGAACTGCATGTTGGCCACGCCTTCCTGCAGCGGCACCATCAGCCCGACGCCGCCGCCGGTAAACGAGGCCGACAGCGCCAGGATGCGAAAGACTTCAGCGAATGCCAGCGTCACCAGCGCAAAATACGAGCCCTTGAGCCCGTAGCGGAACGTCAGCCCGCCCACCGCCACGCCGACCAGCGCGCCTAGCGCAATCGCCATGGGCAGCACCAGCCACGGGTTCAGGCCCAGGTTCAACTGGCCCAGCGCCTGCGCGTACGCGCCCACGCCAAAAAAGAGCGCATGCCCGAACGACAGCTGGCCGCCGTATCCACCCAGGATGTTCCAGGCCTGCGACAGCAGCGCCGCGTAGAGCGACATCATCACGAACGTCAGCAGCACGCCCGACTGGGCCAGCGCGGCCAAGGCCACGAGCACCACCCCGAATAGCGCGATAGCGAAAAGATCCCGTTTCATGCTCAGCCCCTCGCCCCGAACAGCCCCTGCGGGCGAAACAGCAGCACCGCGATGAAGATCGCGAAGATGCCCATCTGTCCCAGCGAGTCGCCCAGGAACAGGCCGCCGATGGACTCCACCACGCCAATGAGCAGTCCGCCCACCAGCGCCCCCACGAAACTGCCCATGCCGCCCAGCACCACGATGGTGAAGGCGACCACCACGAAGCCGCTGCCCACCTGCGGATTGACGTAGTAGGCCGGCAGCAGAAAGCACGCCGCCGCGCCCAGGCAGGCCATGCCGATGCCGAACGACACCGCGTAGACCTTTTCCACGTCGATGCCCATCAGCTTGGCGCCCTGCTTTTCGCGGGCGACGGCGCGGATGGCGCGGCCCAGGTCGGTGCTGCGGATGATCCAGAACAGCACCGCCGCCACCGCCAGCGCGCCGCAGAAGGCGATGACCTTGGGCAGCGCGATCATGGCCGGGCCGATCTCGACCGTGGACAGCGTGTACGCGGTGTCGATGCTGCGCGTGTCGGACTTGAACCAGACCAGCGCCAGGTTCTCCAGCACGATCGCCAGGCCCAGCGTCACGAGCAGGATGTTCTCGTCCTTGCCGTGGCTGGCGCGGTTGATGACGACGCGTTGCAAGGCGTAGCCCAGCACGAACATGCCGGGCACGACCAGCGGCAAGGCGGCATAGGGGTCGATGCCCAGCCGGTCCTTGAGCAGATACACGGCGTACAGCGCCACCATGAGCGCCGCGCCGTGGGCAAAGTTGATGATGTGCAGCACCCCGTAGATCAGGGTCAGGCCCAGGGCGATGAGCGCGTACACCGCGCCCGTCGTCAGGCCGTTCAGCACCGAGGAAAAGAGGATGGCGGGATCGAGCATGGGTCTTGTCAGGCCTTCAGCGGGAACACGGCATCGGCCTGGCGGTATTCGGCCGGAAAGATCACCTTGATGTCGCCGCCGATCACCTGCGTGAGCAGCGGCTGCGCCCCGGTGTTCTGGCCATTGACGAACTTGGTCGGGCCATAGGGCATCAGGTTGTCCTGGAAGGTGCTGGACGCCAGTGCCTCGATGATCGCGGCGCGGTCGGCGGACTTGGCACGCTCCAGCGCATCGGCCAGCAGCAGCATCGCGGTGTAGGTCATGAAGACCTCGTAACTGAAGTACGCGCCCTTCTCTTCCACCCGGGCCTTCAGCGGCGCGACGCGCGCATCCTTCGGGTTGAACCAGTGGTTGCAGTCGATGATGCCGTTGGCGATGTCCGGAAATTCCTTCAGGAATTTGTAGCTGGAGGCCGCGCCGCCCAGCACCGAATAGATGGCCTTGGGCTGCACCTTCTGCTGCTTCATGGCGCGCAGCAGCAAGGCGTATTCGTTGTAGTAGTTGGCCGGGATCACGATGTCGGGATTCACCGACCGCATGCGCAGCACGATGTTGTTGAAGTCGCGCGTCGGGTTCGGATGCTTGACGACTTCCTTGACCTCGAAGCCGTGCTCCGGCAGCGCCTTGGACAGGAGCGCAGCGGTGCCCGTGCCGAACAGCGAGTCCTCGTGCACGATCATCACGGTCTTGGCCGGCTTGCCGGCGGCGTCGTTCAGCGCGGCCAGGTCCAGGATGGCGCGTTCGCTACAGGCACGGTAGCCCGGACCGAAACGGAAGGTGTTCTTCAGGCCACGCTCGACGATCTGGTCGGCCACACCCACGTCCACGACGTGCGGCAGGTTGTACTTGGCGGCCGTCTGCGTCGTGGCCAGGCAGATCGCCGAGGCATACGCCCCCACGATCGCCGACACCCCCGCCTCGTTCATCTTCTCGACTTCGGCCGAGCCCGCCTCGGGACGCGATTGCGCATCGCCCAGCACCGCCTGCAGCGGCGCGCCGCCCAGCGACTTGATGCCGCCCGCCTTGTTGATGTCCTCGATGGCCAGCAGCGCACCCAGGCGGCATTGCTGGCCCGAATACGCCAGCGCGCCCGTCACCGGGTGCAGCACGCCCACCTTGATGGGCGCGGCGCCCTGCGACCCGGCCACCCACGGGGCGGACACGAGGGCCGCCGCGGCGGCGGATTGATAGAGGAAAGTGCGGCGCGAATTCATGGGCGGATCTCCGAGGGGTTCAATGAAATTGGGCCGACAGCTCTTCGCTGACCCAGACCTTGGCGTCGATGCTGCCGACGCGCGATAGCTGCAACTGATATTGGTAGCGGTCGGGCCGGTACAGGCCCTGCAGCAATTGCACCGGCCGGTCGCCCACGTCGCGCACCAGACGCGTGACGGCCAGCAACGCCGAACCGACCGCGACGTCCAGCAGCCGCGCGACCTGCGCATCGGCCAGGCGCGCGGAAATCGTCTGCGTGGCGCCGCCGAACTCCACCCCCGCGGCTTCCAGCAGCATCAGGAGGGGTTCGCGTTCCAGGTCTTCGCGCGTGAAATCGGCCACGGACTGCGGCACGTAGGTGGTGATATGCGAGAGCGGCCCGGCCTCGGTGCTGCGCACGCGCAGGCTTTTGTGCACGGGGGTGCCGGGCGGGATATGCAAGGCGTCGGCCACGGACGGCGGCGCACAGACGAGCGTGCTGTCCAGCACCTGCACCGACGTGCGCAAGCCCATGTTGACGATGTTTTCCAGCAGGCCGGTCAGGTGCGCCTTCTGCTGCGAATCGGGCGCCGGCGCACTGTGCGCGGCGGCTGCGCCGCGCAGGGGCCAGGTGCCCAGGCCGGGGCGCCGCGACACCAGGCCGTCGGCGACCAGCATTTCCATCGCCTTGCGAATGGTGATGCGCGCGACGTCGAACTGGTCCGCCAGCGCATGCTCGCCCGGCACGCCGTCCTGGTCGAACCGCCCCTCCTGCAGTTGTTCGCGCAGGACGAGATAGATCTGGTGGTATTTCGGAAGTGGCAATGAGGTTCCCATGACGGGAACTCTAGGGGTGTCCTAATGTACGGTCAATGGAACAAAGGGTCCCGGCGGTTGTTCTATCGGGAAAACACCGACTCGATCCGATTCCGTCCCCGCTGCTTGGCGTAATACAGCGCGCGATCGCTGCGGCTGAGCGCCAGCCCCGCATCGTCGTCGTTATTGTGCAGCGCAGAAATCCCGATGCTGACCGTCAGCGGGATGGGGCACCCGCCCGTGGAATACGGCGTGTCGGCGATCCGCCGCTGCACGTTGCGGGCAAAGACGTGCGCGCGTTCGAAGTCGGTGTCTGGAAGGACGACGGCGAACTCCTCGCCCCCGATGCGGCCCACCAGGTCGATTTCGCGCAATTGGGCGCGCAGCATGTTCGCGAAATGCTGCAACACACCATCGCCGATGGCGTGGCCCCAGGTGTCGTTGATGTGCTTGAAGTGGTCCAGGTCGCACATCAGCACGGCCGCCCCCTGACCGCCCTGCCCCTTTATTCGCGTCAGCTCCGCGGCGATGCGCGACATGAAGTGGCGGCGGTTGGGCAAGGTGGTCAGCGCGTCGGTCGCGGCCAGTTCGCGCAATTCAAGTTCCGCCCGCTTGCGATCGGTGATGTCGGTGACAAAGCCGTGCCAGACCACGCCGTTGTCGGCGTCGCGGCGCGGGCTGGCATCGCCCTGCCGCCAGCGCACGCCCTGAAGCGGCAGGCAGACGCGGAATTCCAGATGCCAAGGCATCTGCGCCGCGGCCGCTGCCTGCAGCGACGCGCGGTAGGCCGGCAGGTCGTCGGGATGGATGCGCTGTTCGATGGCGGTGGTGCTCGCGCGCACGTCGTCGGCGGTCAGTTCGAACATGTCCCAGATGCCCGCGCTGACATACGAGAACCACGATCCGCCCTCCGGCACCGGCCGGCATTGGAACACCAGCCCGGGCACGGCGTCGGTCAGGTTCACGACCAGATCCGCGGTGCGCTTGAGCCTTTCGGACATGGCGCGCAGGGTGCTGATGTCGGTGGTCGTGCCCATCATGCGCAGCGCGCGGCCCGTTTCGTCGCGGCTGACCACCTTGCCGCGGCTGCAGATCCACTTGTAGCTGCCGTCCTTGCAGCGGATGCGGTGCTCGACTTCGTAGCTGTCGGTCTTGCCATCGAAGTGCGCCTGCATGGCGGCCTGGACATAGTCCCGGTCGTCCGGATGCAGGCGGGTGTAGGCGTCTTCGATGCGCGTTGTGAGCTCGGCTTCGCTATAACCGAGCAACGCTTTCCAGCCCGGCGAATAGGTGATCTCGCCGGTCACCACGTTGCGGTCCCACACGCCGGTGCCGCTGCCGGCAATGGCCAGCGACAGTTTGCGGGCTTCGTCGCGCCAGGTGTCTTCGTCGGCACGCTCGCAGGCCAGCGCGTGGCGCTTTTCAATGGCCGTGGCCGCCAGGCCCGTCAGATCCTGCAAGGTTTGCTGATCGTCGGGGGATAGATTGCGTGTCTGGCTGTGCAGCAGGCGCAGCGTGCCGAGCAGGCGTCCATCGGCGGCGCGCACCGGATGGTCGAGGGACCAGGGACATGGCGCGGGCCCCGGCGCGGCGCCGGCCACTGCCCGCCACGCGCCGTCGGCGTCGGTGCACGCGATGATGACCGTGTCCACGCCTATCGTGCGCCGGGCCAGCCGCGCCAACCTGTCCAGCGGACCGTCCGGTTCGCGTGGCGCGCCGGCCTCGTTAGGGCCAGGCGGAGGGATGGGGGACGCATCTCCGGAAGCGGGCATTTCGAAACCTGATCAATACGGAATTCACCGGTACAGCCGGCCAGCGCGTGGTGGCTGACATTCTGTCACGTTCCGCACCAAAATTGCATCATTTCGGCGGGTTGATCAGGCAGATCGCGTCCCCGTTTTCCGTACTGCGGCGTCGTTCCCCCGCCCTTGCGCCCACCCGCTCAGGCCGCTTTCGGCCGGGTGTCCACCGGCAGGCACAGCAAGGCGGTCAGCAGGGCCAGACCCACATGCGCCAGGTAGATGGGCGAGAAATCCGCGTGGCTGGCGGCGCCATGCCCCAGCAGCACCACGGTGACCGCCACACCCAGCACGCCGCCGATCTGGCGCGTCGCCTGGTTGACCGCGCTGCCCACCGCGTAATGCTGCGCCGGCAGCCGGTTCACCGCCGCGCCGGACAGCGACGGCAGCACCATGCCCACCCCGATGCCGCTCAGCAGCAGTCCGGGCAACCATTCGCGCACATAGGCCGGTTCCGCGCCCGGCACCAACAGAAACCACAACCCGCTGGCCGCATACACCAGCGCGCCGCCCACGAGGAAGGGCCGGTGCCCCATCCGCGCCGCCAGCCGGCCGGTGATGATCGCCGTCGGCATCACCAGCAGCGGACCGGGCGTGACCGCCAGCCCCGCGCGCGGCAGGCTGTAGTGCCACACACCCGTCATGTAGAAAAAGAACGCAAAGAACATCATGGCAAAGGCAATGCCAAAGCTGAGCGTCGCCAGATTCACGTAGCGATACGTCCGGTGCTTGAAGAGCGCCAGATCGACAAGCGGGTGCGGCGTCACGCGCGCCCAGACCACGAACGCGATCAGCGCCATCACGCCCACGGCGGCCGCAACCGTCAATTCGCCGCGCTGCCACGTTGGCGACTCCGACTGCACGATGGCCAGGGCCACCGCGCCCACGCCCACCATCAGCAACGCCATGCCTACCCCATCCACGCGCCGCCGCGCGTCGGGCCTGACCGACTCCTTGAGCATCCCCGCGCCGAACCACAGCGACACCGCGCCCAACGGCAGGTTGATGTAGAACGCCCACGGCCAGCCGGCCACGTCCACCACAAAAGCGCCCAGGCTCGGCCCGACGGCCGCCGCCAGTCCGCCCACCGCGCCCCACAGGCTCACCGCCACGGACCGCTGCGACGCCGGAAAGGCCGCCAGCACGATCGACAGCGATGCCGGCGTCAAAAGCGCCGCGCCGACCGCCTGCAGCACGCGCGCGGCGATGAGCCACTGTTCCGTGGCGGCCAGCCCACAGGCCGCCGACGCCGCCAGAAACAGCAGCACCCCGCCCATGAACATGCGCTTGCGGCCATGCGTGTCGGCCAGTCCGCCCGAGGGGATCAGCATGGCGGCAAAGACCACCGTATAGGCGTTCAGGACCCAGGACATGTCCGCGGCCGAGGCCGTCGGGAATCCTTCGCGCAGCGCGCCGAAGGCGGCATACAGCATCGTGCTGTCCAGCGACACCAGGAAGACCGCGATACTGGCGATCCAGAAGACGGGCCAGGGCGAGGCTTGCGGCGCGGCGGGCTGCGACGGGGCGACGCCGGTTGCGATCAGGCTGACCGCCGCAGCCTTGTCGCCGGCGGTATCCGCCGCGACGTAGGCCGGGTCGTTGGCGCCCAGGCCGGCCGCGGACCCGGCGGAAGTTGTGGGGATACGCATGGCTGTCCGGTCTCCGCTTACAGATAGACGGCCGGGCTGGCGGTCAGGCCCTGCTTGACCTGGCGCGTCAGCTCGTCGGCCAGCACTTCGCGCTCGCCTGCCTCCAGCGCGTCCAGCGCCTGGGCCACGATGGCCTGCGGCGACGACTTGGGCGCATCGATGTCTTTGGTCAGATCGGTGTCCACGAAGCCCATGTGCAGGCCCAGCACCTGCGTGTTCTGGGCCTGCAGCTCTTGGCGCAGCCCGTTCGTCAGCGCCCACGCGGCGGATTTGCTCATCGCGTACACGCCCAGCATCGGCCTGTTGAGCCAGCTGGCGATCGACAGGACATTCAGGATCGCGCCGCCGCCGTTGGCGGCCAGCACCGGCGCGAAGGCCTGCGACACCAGTAGCGGCCCGAAGAGATTGACGTCCAGATGGCGGCGCGCCGACTCCACGCTACCCGGCGCGAAAAAACCGCCGAAGTCCGCAATGCCAGCATTGTTGATGACCAGCGTCACGTCGCCCGCCAGTTCGGCGGCGGCGGCCACATCTTCGGCGCGCGTCACGTCCAGCTTGACAGGCACGACGCCCTCCAGCGTGATGGCCGACGGATCGCGCGCGGCAGCGTAGACCTTGCGGGCGCCCCGGGCCAGCGCCTCGCGGGCAAAAGTCAGACCAAGGCCGCGATTGGCGCCCGTGATGAAAACAACGGCGTTTTTCAGTTCCATGATGCGCATTCCTGAGGATGAATTGATGTGGATGTAGGGACTTCGGCAAATCAAAATATGATGATCATCATATTTAAGGGCAGCAAAACGGCCGCGCAATGCGGCCGGAGAAAATCGAATCAGTGAGACGTTGCGGCAGCCTCGTGGTCGTACTGGTCCAGCACCGCTTGGCGGGCGGAGGCCAGCACCGCGCGTCCGCGCGGGTTGTCGCCCAACGCCCGCGCCAGTTGCAACGCGCCGACCAGCGTGCTGAGCACGGCCGCGGCCGCGTGTTCGCCCGCCTGGGCGGGCAGCACCTGCTGCACGGCTTCCATCAGCCGCTGCACCCGGCTGGCCGCCACCTCGCGCACATCGTCCGACTGGCGGGGAATTTCCGAGGCCAACGCCGCCACGGGGCAACCCCGCTCGCAGCCGGCCAGATGCGCGTCGCTGAGATAGGCTTCGACCCAGGCGCGCAACGGGCTGGCGCCTTCGGCGCGGCGGCGTGCCATGTTCTGGGACAGGCGCGCCGCGCCGTCCTGCCCGGCACGCTCCATCGCCGCCGCCAGCAACGCGTCGCGCGAAGGGAAATGCGCGTAGAAGCCGCCGTGCGTCAGACCGGCTTCCTTCATGACGTCCGCGACGCCTACCCCGGAATACCCGGCGCGGCGGATCGCGCGCGCCGCCGCATCGACAATGCGTTCGTGGGATTGTTCCTTGCGGGAGGCAGACATGACCGGGACGCCCGAAATATGATGATCGTCATATTAAGCCCGCCCTGTTCCAAAGCGCAAGCCCCGGCCCCTATTTCAGCGCCACGCCTCGGGTTCGAGGGTGACTTCGCCCTTGGCCGCCGAAAAATACACCACGCCGTCCGAGATATTGGCGTTCAGCTGCATCGTGCGTTCGGCCAGTTGGCCCAGCGCCCGGCTCTGCTCGGCCGGCAGGTTGATCACCTTCAGGTTGCGCGTACGCTCCAGCTTGTTGCGCACGCCGTCCCACCAGATCTTGCTGGCCGAGCCGCCATAGCAGTACACGACCACCTCGTCGGCCCGGCCACAGGCGCGCAGGATGCGGCGCTCTTCGGGCTGGCCCACTTCGATCCACAGCTTGATCTCGCCCGTCAGGTCCTTCACCCACAGGTCCGGCTCATCGGTATCGCTCAGCCCCTTCGTGAACGAGAGCTCCTCCTGCGCATGCAACGCAAACGCCGCCAGCCGCACCATCATCCGCTCGTCCGTTTCCGAGGGATGACGCGCCACGGTAAGCCCGTGACTGCCGTAATAATGGCGATCGGTATCGGCGACGTTCAGGTCGGCCTTGTAGATGGTGGCGCGCAGGGCCATGGCGTAGGTCCGTTCAAAAGCGAATTGCGGGAAGGCCGCCATGATAACCGCCCGCTGCGGGGCGCCACGCGCCTCAGCATTCGTGAATCGCCCATGCCGGCAGGCATTGCCGCCGCCGGAAGCCGCAGGCCAAGCGCCACAGGCCACGGCTCAAGGCTCAAGGCTCAAGCCTCACGGCTGGACCCGGCGTTACACTTGCCGGGCCTGCGCCGCGCCAACCCTGCCGGCAGCGCCACTCACCATTCCCGCGCCATGACAGCCACCGCCGCCCTCCTCGCCTTCACCCTGGCCGCCGCCATCCTGACCATCACCCCCGGTCTGGACAACGCCCTGGTGCTGCGCACCGCCGCCGTCGAAGGCAGCCGCCGCGCCCTCATGGCCGGCCTGGGCATCAGCGCAGGCTGCCTGCTATGGGGCGCGATTGCGGCCTTCGGACTCGGATCGCTGCTGGCCGTGTCCACGCTTGCCTACGACACCCTACGCATCTGCGCCGCGATCTACCTGTTCTATCTGGGCATCAAGCTGCTGTGGAGCACCCGCGCCGTGCGCAAGAACTCGGGCCAGGCCGCCAAGCAGATCAGTGGTACGGGCACGGAGGCTGACATTGACACTGGCACCCGCACTGGCATCGGCACTGGCATCGGCATCGGCACCGGCACCGGCGCCGGCAACTGTACGGCGCCCCCCGCCTCCAGAATCGCCGCCGCCACGCGCCCCGACAGCACCGCCACCGCCTGGTTCGTCCGCGGCTGCCTCACCAACGCCTTGAATCCCAAGGTAGGCGTCTTCTACATCACCTTCCTGCCCCAGTTCATCCCCGCCGGCGCCGACGTCCTGCGCTTCAGCCTGTTGCTAGCCACGGTCCACGCGATCGTCGGCATGCTCTGGTTCGTCCTGCTGGTAGCCGCCACCCGCCCCCTGGCCCGCTGGCTTTCCCGGCCCGCAGTCACCCGCGGCCTGGACCGTGTGACCGGCGCGGTGTTTATCGCGTTTGGATTGAGGTTGGCGCTGGAAAAGCGCTGATGAATGGCGGGTTGTTTGAACACCCGCGCTTGGATGGGTGTCAGACACCCGGGAAGGCCGGCCGCACTATCACGCGCATCTCGTAAGGGTGTCAGACACCTGACGGAGGATGGGTGTCAGACACCCGGGAAGGCCGGCTGCACTATCACGCGCATCTCGTAAGGGTCTCAGACACCCGACGGCGACCCGACGGCGATCAAATACCGCGTCACCAGCGCGCAGCGTCATCACCACGACGCAAGACACCCAAACGCCAAAGAAGGCCGCCCGCGCGGCCGATTTTGGCGGCCCCGCAAGATCTTCCGCCCCACCCCACCCGCGACAAAAACGCAAGAACCCAACTCGCCCCGCCGCCCCGCGCCAGCAACTGACGGAGCGGCTGGTGACGGGACGGGTGCGAGCGCGGGGCGTCGATGCGCCCAAGGGAATCCGAAGGCAGGCGCCGAAGGGCGCCCACGAGGATGACGCAGGGGCAAGTCCGGAGCGAAGGCTCCGGACCGCAATCGTGGCCCCGCGCTCGCACCCGGCCCGGCGCCGGCCGCGTCTCAAGAACCCCGCCCGACGCCAGCACCGCCAGCACCGCCGGCATCGACAGCACCACCGGCATCGACAGCACCGCCAGCCAATACAGCGAATACAGCAAACAAAAAACAAAGCCAGAGGCAACCCAGCAAACCAGCAAACCAGCAAACCAGCAAACCAGCCTACACCGCCTCAATAAACCCCAATGGCATGCCGCGCCACAAAATGCCCCTCACCCACGGCAACCAACGGCTCAACCAGCGGCTCATCCCCCACCCGGCGCATCGGGCTGGGAATCTCATCCACCAGCAGCGACCGCTCCCGATGCCGCCGCTGCGGATCCGCGATCGGCACCGCCGCCATCAGCTTCTTCGTATAAGGATGCTGCGGATTTTCAAAGATCGCCCGCCGAGGCCCGATCTCCACGATCTGCCCCAGATACATCACGGCCACTCGATGGCTCACCCGCTCCACCACCGCCATATCGTGCGAGATAAACAAAAACGACACACCCAGTTCACGCTGCAGATCCAGCAGCAGATTCACGATCTGCGCCTGAATCGACACATCCAGCGCCGACACCGACTCATCCGCGATCACCACCTTGGGATTGAGCGCCAGCGCCCGCGCGATGCAGATCCGCTGACGCTGCCCGCCTGAAAACTCATGCGGATAGCGGTCGATCATTTCCGGCAGCAACCCGCACTTGTCCATCAACCACCGCACCCGATCCTGCGCCGCTTTACCGCGCGCCACCTTGTGGATCAAGAGCGGCTCCATGATCGAATAGCCCACCGTCATCCGCGGATCCAGCGACGCGAACGGATCCTGGAAAATGAACTGGATATGCTGGCGCAGCGTCTGCATGGCGCTGCCGCGCAGTGCACCGATATTCTTGCCGTCGAATTCGATCGACCCGCTCTTGCTCTTGACCAGTTGCAGCAGCGAACGGCCAGTCGTCGTCTTTCCGCACCCCGACTCGCCCACCAGCGACAGCGTCTCGCCCGGATACAGGTCAAAGCTGACCTTCTCGACCGCATGCACGCGCTTCTGCACCCGGCCCAGAATGCCACCGGTAATGTCAAAGCTGGTCGTCAGATCCCGCACCTTCAGCACCGGCCCGTTCTCGCGCCGCACCGTCGATGGCGCGGCCACCGGCGTATCCACCAACTTGGCCGGATCCGGCACGCGCGCGGCCTCGTCCACCTTCAACAGCGGAAACGGCGCCGGCTCGTCCGTGCCCTGCATCGCGCCCAGGCGCGGCACCGCCGACAGCAGCGCCCGCGTGTAGGCATGCTGCGGACGCGCAAAGATCTCGTCCGAACCGCCCTCTTCGACCTTGTCGCCCCGGTACATCACCAGCACGCGGTCGGCCACTTCCGCCACCACCCCCATGTCGTGCGTGATGAAGATCACGCCCATGTCCATCTCTTCCTGGAGCTGGCGGATGAGTTGCAGGATCTGCGCCTGGATCGTGACATCCAGCGCCGTCGTCGGCTCGTCGGCGATCAAGAGTTGCGGCTTGCACGACAGCGCCATCGCGATCATCACGCGCTGGCGCATGCCGCCCGACAGCTGGTGCGGATAGCGGTCCAGAATGGCGCGCGCCTCGGGAATGCGCACGCGCTCCAGCATGCGCAGCGTCTCGGCGCGGGCGGCAGCGGCGTCAAGCCCCTGATGCAGCTGCAGGGCCTCGGCGATCTGGTTGCCGGCCGTGAAGCTGGGGTTCAGCGAGGTCATCGGCTCCTGGAAGATCATGGCGACATCCGCGCCGCGCACGCGTTGCAGCGTGGAATCGGGTGCATTGACCAGATCCAGCACGTCGCCGCTGCGCCGGCGCAGCAGCATCCCGCCGTTGGCAATATGTCCGCCGCCGTACTCGACCAGCCGCATCAGCGCCAGCGAGGTCACGGACTTGCCGGACCCCGACTCGCCCACGATGGCCAGCGTCTCGCCGCGGTTCACGTGAAAGGAAACATTGCGCACCGCTTCCACGGTGCGTTCGGGCGTTTTGAACCGCACCGTCAGGTCATTGACTTGCACGACGCGGTTGGAATCCATGGTTGCCATATCGATTACTTTTCCTGACGCGGATCGAGCGCGTCGCGCAGCCCGTCACCCAGCAGATTGAAGCCCAGCACCACCAGGAAAATGGCCGATCCGGGGAAGATCGACATCCAGGGCGCCTGGGTCATGAAGTTCTTGGCCGTGTTCAGCATCGAGCCCCACGACGGCGTCGGCGGTTGCAGGCCCAGGCCCAGGAAGGACAGGCTGGCCTCGGCGATGATGGCCGTGGCGATGGTGATCGTGGCCTGTACGATCAGCGGCGGCATGACGTTGGGAAACACGTGGCGGCCGATGATGCGCAGGTCGGAAGCGCCCAGCGCGCGGGCGCTCTGCACGTAGTCCTCGTTCTTGACCGCCAAGACCTGCCCCCGGGTCAACCGGATGAACTTGGGCGCCGCCGATACACCGATGGCGATCATTGCGTTCGTCAGGCTGGGCCCCAGGAAGGCGGCCAGCGCAATGGCCAGGATCAGGAAGGGAATGGCCAAGAGCGCCTCGGTGGCGCGCGAGATGACGCTGTCCGTCCAGCCGCCGAAGTAGCCCGCGGCCAGGCCAAAGGGCACGCCCACGACCAGCGCGATCAACACCGACACCAGGCCCGCCATCAGCGAGGCGCGCGCGCCGTAGACCATGCGGCTGTAGATGTCCCGGCCCAGCTCGTCCGTGCCCAGCCAATGCGCCGCCGACGGCGCCTTGCGGATGGTGGTGAAGCTGGTTTGCAGGGGATCCTGGCTGACGATGAACGGGGCCAGGATGGCCACCAGCACGAAGAACAGCACGATGCCCAGGCCGAGCATCGCGATGCGGTTGCGTTTGAACTTGGCCCACGCGCGATTGCGGCTGCGGGGCGGCGTGACGGCTGCGGCCGTTGCAGGAATTGCGCTCATGAGTGCCTCAGGCGGGGATTGACCAGGATGTACAGGATGTCGGCCAGCAGGTTCATCAGGATGAAGCCCACCGCCACGCAGAGCACCACGCCCTGCACCACCGCGTAGTCGCGGGTGAACACCGCGTCGACCACCAGCTTGCCGAAGCCCGGGATCGTGAAGACCTGTTCGGTCAGCACGGCGCCGGCCAGCAGTTCGCCAAACAGCAGCGTGACCAGCGTGACGATCGGCATGAGCGCATTGCGCAGCGCGTGGCGCAGCACCACGCTGCGCGGCGACACGCCCTTGGCGCGGGCGGTGCGCACGTAATCCGCGGACAGCGCCTCCAGCATGGACGACCGGGTGTGGCGCATCAGGTATGCGGCAATCGCGGTGGACAGCACCAGCGACGGCATCAGCATGGTCTTGATGGACAGCCAGAAGTCCTCGGACGGCGACACGTAGCCCGAGGCCGGCAGCAGCTTCCACTGCACCGACACCACCATGATGAGGATGATGCCCAGCCAGAAATTGGGAATGGACATGCCGGATAGCGCCGCGATGTTGGCGCCCATCTCGACGGGCTTGCCCTTGCGCACCGCGGCGATGATGCCCATGGGAATGCCCACCAAAAGCGCAAAGAACATCGCCATGGCGGCCAGTTGCAGAGTGACGGGCAGCTTTTGCGCGATCAGCGTCGTGACGGGCACGTCGGTGCGCAGGGACTTGCCCAGGTCGCCTTGCAGCACCTGCCCGGCCCAGGCCGCGTACTGCATCGGCAACGGGTCGTTCAGGCGGTATTTGTCGCGCAGGTAGTCCAGCACGGCCGGGTCGCGCTCTTCGCCGGCCAGGGTCAGCACCGGATCGCCGGGCAGGATTTTCTGCAGCATGAACACGATCATCGACACCAATATCAGTGTCGGGATCGCGACGATCACGCGGCGCAAGATGAGTTTAAGCATGAGGAAAACCGTAAGACAGGAACGACGGACGGCGCCGGCCGGACAAGGGACGATGCGCGTCCGCCGCAAACGACAACCGGACGCGCAAGGCGCGTCCGGCGGGTGCGGCGGTCGATTGCCGCCCCAACATTACTTCTGCGCGAACGTCACGCCCTTGAGCCGGATCATACCGTCCGGGTAGGGAGTGAAACCCTGGACCTTCTTGCTCATGACGAAGGGCCACGGCTGGTAGTAGTTGTACACGCCGGGCAGTTCGTCCTGGATGATGGTCTGCGCCTGGTCGTAGATGGCCTTGCGCTTGGCCTCGTCCGGCACCGTGCGCGCCTGGTTGAGCAGCTTGTCGACTTCAGGGTTGCAGTAGTGGCCGTCGTTCAGCGCGCCCTTGCAGGTGACGAAGGCGTGGATGTTGCCGTCGGGATCGACCCGGCCGGACCAGCCCAGCATCACGATCTGGAAGTTGCCGCCCGAGGCTTCCTTTTGCAGCGCCGCGTATTCGGTCGGGCGCAGCGACAGGTCAAAGCCCGCCTCGGCGGCCATCGCCTGGACGATTTCGGCGATGGACGAGGTGGTGGTGTTGTTGCCAAACACCAGCTCGGCCTTCACGCGGTCAAAGCCCGCCTGCTTGAGCAGGCTCTTGGACTTGGCCACGTCGCGCTGGGTGACGGGGAACTTGTCGCTGTGATAGGGGCTGGCGGGCGGGAACGGCTGCTGGGCCGGTTCAAAGATGCCGCCGCCGGCCACTTCATTGATGGCGTTGCGGTCGATGGCGTACTGGAACGCCTGGCGCACCAGCTTGTTCTTGAAGGGGTTGTCTTCGGCGCGCTTGCCGTTGCCCACGTTGAACATGAACTGCTGGAAGCCCAGCCCCGCGACCGGTGCGAACGTCAGGTTGGCGTCGGTCTTGACCTGCGGGGCGTCGGACGGATTCAGGCGCTCAAGCATGTCCAGGTCGCCGGCGCGCAGGTTGGACAGGCGCACGGTGGTGTCCGGGATGGGCAGGAACGTCAGGCGCTTGAACGCGTAGTCCTTGGCGCCGTAGTACTGGTCGAATTTTTCGAGAACGATGCGGTCGTTCTGGATGCGTTCGACGAACTTGTACGGACCCGAGCAGATGGGCTTGCGGCCCACGGCGGCGACGTCGTCCGAGAAGGTCTTGGGCGACAGCATCATGCCGGCGCGGTCGGACAGCTGCGCGAGCAGCGTGGCGTCCGGTTCCTTCAGAGTGAGCACCAGCGTGGTGGCGTCGGGCGCGTCGACCTTGGCGACCGAACGGAGCTCGCCCTTGCGCAGGCTGTCCGGCAGGCTCATGGCGCGTTCCAGGTTGGCCTTGGCCGCGGCCGCGTCGAACTTGGTGCCGTCGTGGAACGACGCGTCGTCGCGCAGCTTGAAGGTCAGCACCTTGTTGTCGTCGCTGAACGACCACGAGGTGGCCAGTTGCGGCACGAAGTGCAGTTTGGGATCGATGTCCACCAGCTTGTCGCACAGCGACGTGAACACGATGCGGCCCACGTAGGTGCGGGCGCGGTGCGGATCCAGGACATCGGGATCTTCCTGCAGGCCGATGCGGATGTTCTGGGCGCTGGCGGCGCCGGCGGCCAGCGCCAGCAGGCTGGCGCCGAAGGTCATGGTCAAGCGTTTCATTGTGTTTATTCCCCTTGTTGCTGCATTTGCCGGTTTAAGGAAGCGCTTTAGAAGCCCACCGCCTGGCCGTCACGACGGCTGTCGCTGGCGGCGACGTAACCCAGTTCGTTGTCGTTTTCGGACATGCGCCAGATGAATTGGCCGGCGCCGAAATCCATGTACGGATCGTCAACGGATTTCAAAGCATGCCCCAGGTCCTTCAGTCCCGCAATCGTAGAAGCCTTCATATTGGTCTCGATGTCGAGCGTGAAGTCGCGGTTGACCTTCCAGCGCGGGGCGCAGCATGCGGCCTGCGGGTTCTGGTGGTAGTCGATCATGCGGACCACGGTCTGCATGTGGCCCTGGGGCTGCATGTCGCCGCCCATGACGCCAAAGCTCATGACCGGCTTGCCGCCGCGCGTGAGGAAACCCGGGATGATGGTGTGGAACGGGCGCTTACCGCCTTCGACCACGTTGGCCGACTTGGGATCCATCGAGAAGCCCACGCCGCGGTTCTGCATGCTGATGCCCGTGCCCGGCACGACCACGCCCGACCCGAAGCCCATGTAGTTGGACTGGATGAACGAGATCATCATGCCGTTTTCGTCGGCGGCGGTCAGGTAGATGGTGCCGCCTGCGTGCGGACGGCCGGCCTCGAAGTGGGTGGCCTGGTCCAGGCGGATCAGCTTGGCGCGGCTGTCCAGGTAGGCGTCCGACAGCATCTGCTCGGGCGTGACCTGCATGGCGCGGGGGTCGGCGACGTACTTGTAGAGGTCGGCGAAGGCCAGCTTCATGGCTTCGATCTGGATGTGCTGCGACTGCACCGAATCCACGGGAAAGTCGGCCATGTCGAAGCGTTCGACGATGCCCAGCGCGATCAGCGCGGCAATGCCCTGCCCGTTCGGCGGGATTTCGTGCAGCTCGTAGCCGCGATAGGACTTGGAGATGGGCTTGACCCATTCCGGACGGTAGCCGCGCAGGTCTTCCAGCGTCATCGCGCCGCCGCATTCCTTGCTGAAGGCGGCGATGCGCTCGGCCAGTTCGCCTTCGTAGAAGTCGCGGCCCTTGGATTCGGCGATGCGGCGCAGCGTGTTGGCGGCGTCGGAGAAACGGAAGTGCTCACCGACCTTGGGCGCGCGGCCTTCGGGCAGGAAGGCCTGGGCGTAGCCGGGCTGCGACTTCAATTCTTCGGCAGCGGCGGCCCACTTGTGCGCCACGACGGGCGGCACGGCGTAGCCGCGTTCGGCGATCTCGATGGCGGGTTCGAACAGTTGTTCGAACGGCAGCTTGCCCAGCTTTTCATGCAACGCGGCCCAGCCGGCCACCACGCCGGGAACCGTGACCGCGTCCCAGCCGCGCTTGGGCTGGATGGCCAGGCCATTGGCGTCGGTGCCGTACTTGCGCTTGAAGTATTCGGTGTTCCAGGCGGCGGGCGCGACGCCCGACGAGTTCAGGCCGTGCAGCTCCTTGCCGTCCCAGACGATGGCAAAGCAGTCGCCGCCCAGGCCGCAGGAAACCGGTTCGACCAGGACGATCGTGGCCGCGGCCGCGATGGCGGCGTCCACGGCGTTGCCGCCCTTGAGCAGCATGCGCAGCCCCGCCTGGGCAGCCAGCGGGTGCGACGTGGAAACCACGTTGCGGGCAAACAGCGGAATGCGGACGGAAGGATACGGGTTGGCCCAGTCGAAGGTTTTCATGTGGCGGGTCTCATAAGGTTAAGCGGGCGAAGTTACTCTCGTGCTTTAATTAAATCAATTTGATTTTTTGTTCCGTCATAAAAGAATTTTTTATGAGTACGATCCGGTTCATGCGCACGTTTCTGGCTGTCGCGCACCACGGTTCCTTCTCGGAAGCGGCCGAGCAGGTGGCCCTGACGCAGGCGGCCGTCAGCTTTCAGATGCGCTCGCTGGAAGCCGAGCTGGGGCGAGAACTTTTCGACCGCAGCGGGCGCCTGGTCATCCTGAACGCGGCCGGGCGCGAATTGCTTCCTGAAATCAAGCACTTGCTTGATTTATACGACAGACTGCGGCGGCCGAACACCGCGCCCGGCGAATTGGCCGGGTCCGTGTCGGTGGGCAGCATCGTGTCCTGCATGGGGACGCTATCGAAGGTCATCTCGGGATTGAAAAAGGCCCACCCCAAGCTGGACGTGCGCATCCTGTCGGGCAAGGCCAGCGAGCTGGCGGGCAAGGTCGAGGACGGCGAGCTGGATGCGGCATTCCTGGTGGAAGCCGGGCGCAAGATGGCCAGCACGCGCTGGACCGCACTCTATGAAGAACAGATGGTGGTGATCGCCCCGCGCTCGGCGGCCGGCAAGGACGCCCGCGAGGTGCTGGCGGGCAATCCGTTCCTGCGCTTTGACCGCACCCAACGCACCGGGCTGCAGATCGACCGGCTGCTGCGCCGGATGGCGGTGCCGGTCAATGACTTCCTGGAACTGAACGCGATCGAGACGCTGGTGGAACTGGTGCGCCAGGAAGTCGGCGTGACGCTGCTGCCGCTGATCAACGGCGCGAACTGGCAGCATAGTCCGGAGTTGCGGATCTTTCACCTGCCCGACGACCTGGGGCCGCTGTCGCGCTCCATCGGGATGCTGGAACGCCGCGAACACGCCCGCCAGGGCATCACGGCAGCGATCTGCGAGGCGTGCGCGCAGGCCTTCCGCGCACGCGAACCGCAGACCGCCGCGTGACGTTTACATCGCCATGGCCGGATCGGTCACGGACGCCTTGCCGGTTTCGACGCGGCCGGCAAAGCGGCGCAGCCACGACGGATCCTCGGCCAGCCGCACCGTGAAGTCGTACCACGCGTGGCTGCCCGCCAGCGCCCAATGCTGCTCGACCTGCGCGCCGGCTGCGACCGTGAAGGTCCAGCGCTCGTGGTTGGCGTAATACGCATTGGGCGTGACTTCAAAGGTGCACGGGGTCTTGCCGGCGTTGATGAAGCTGACGTAGACGTCGCCATTGGCGATGTCGTAGCAGACGCGGATCTCGGCATCCTGCTGCGCCGTGCGGTCATGCGCCACGTCGCCGGCGAAATGGCGGTGCCAGCCGTTGGGGCCCAGGACCCACAGGTCGTATTTGCCGCCGTCGGCCGCCGTGTCCCAGCTGCCTTCGAGCTGCTTGCCCGGTTCCACGGTGTAGCGGCGCGGCAGGCGGTCCAGATGCAGGCGGTCATACACATGGAACACCGCGGCCTGCTTGCCGGTGTTCGAAAACACCAGCCACATGTTGCCGGTGCCCGGCTGGCTGCGGCCGCTGGTATGCAGTTCGTATGGCAACGCACGCGAATAACGCACGCCGGGCGCCTGCACGCCCTTGGCCTGCGTGGAGGGATCGGGCAGCGGCACGGCGGTCAGCGCTTCCTGCGCGGCGCGTTCCTGGTCCGATCCGCTGCGGGTCAGGATGTTCAGGTCGGGCAGTTTTTCGTCGTTGGGCGTGGCGAAGTTGAAGGCCGAGGTCAGGTCGCCCAGCACGGCGCGGCGCCACGGGCTGATGTTCTCTTCCTTCACGCCGAAGCGGGCTTCCAGAAATTGCAGCACGGAGGTGTGGTCGAAGGCCTGGGAATTGACCCAGCCGCCGCGGCTCCAGGGCGACACGACGTACATGGGCACGCGGGGGCCGGGGCCGTAGACGCGGTTGTCGGCGGCGTCCTGGGCGGACGCGTGCGTGTGGCGCTCCAGGTCGGTGTTGACCGTGGAGGCGCCGGCCATCGAGCCATCGGTATTCAACGAGGGCGCGGCGGGCGGCGGCACGTGGTCGAAGTAGCCGTCGTTCTCGTCGAAGTTGATGAGCAGGACGGTCTTGCTCCAGACGTCCGGATTGGCGGTCAGCGCGTCCAGCGTTTCCTGGATGTACCAGGCGCCCTGCACGGGACTGGAGGGGCCGGGGTGTTCGGAATAAGTTGCCGGCGCCACGATCCACGACACCTGCGGCAGCGTGCCGTTCATCGCGTCGTCGCGCAGCGCCTGCAGGAAGCCGCCGTCCGGCATCGTGTTGGCGGTGCCCTTGTAGAGCGGATTGGCCGCGTCCATGCTGGGCGTCCAGGCCGGATAAGGCGCGCCGTTGCTGCCGTTGCCCGCCAGTTCGTTGGCGCGGCGGTACTGCTGAAAGCCGGCCAGCGGGTTGTCGCCGAAGTTCTCGGGCAGGTTCTGGTAGACCTTCCACGTCACACCGTTTTCCTGCAGGCGCTCCGGATACGTCTTCCAGGTCCAGCCGATGTTCGAGGCGCCCAGGCTGTCCCACTGGTTGCGGGTCGACGGGCCGTTGCCCTGCGCCAGCGGATCGTTGGTGCCGGTCCAGTGAAAGAGGCGGTTGGTGTTGGTGCCACCGTGGGTGGAACAGTGGTAGGCGTCGCACAGGGTGAAGGCATCGGCCAGCGCGAACTGGAACTCGACTTCCTTCTGGCGGTAGTAGCCCATCGACTGGTTCTGCTTGTAGCGAGGCCATTGATACATGCGGCCGCCGTCCCAGGCCATCTGCGCATCCACGTAGTCGTGGGGCGTGCCGGCCACGCGCTGGGCGTTGCCCTGCGTGCTGTCCAGGTGGTACGGCATGACGACGCGCGTGCCGTTGGTCTGTTCCCAGACCGAGCGGTCCTGCGGCAGCGGGATGGTGATGCGGTCGCCAAACCCACGCACGCCCTTGAACGTGCCGAAGTACATGTCGAACGAACGGTTCTCCTGCATCAGGATGACCACGTGCTCGACGTCATTGATGGTGCCGGTGCGGTTATTGGCGGGAATGGCGAGCGCGCGGCGGATCGCGGGCGGGAACATCGACAGCGCGGTGAGGCCCGCCGTGGAGGCAGCGGCGTTGCGCAGGAACCGGCGCTTGCCGGCGTGGATCGTGTCTTTATCGGACTTCACGGAGGATTTTCCTATGTGTCTGGAATAGGCGCGGCTCAGGGCGCGCAACGCAGTTCGGGCTTGGCCGGCGGCGGCGTGGTGGGCGTTTCGGGCTGGGTGGGCGTACCGGGATTGCCGGGCGTGGCGGCGTCGTCGTCGCCGCCATCGTCGCCACCGCAGGCGGCCAGGGTGGCGGTCAGCATCAGCACCGCGCCGGCGCGCAGGAAACCGCGCAAAATCATGGACTTGCTCATGGGTTATTTATCCTTGGGACATCAGGGAAACAGTTCGTGGACGGACTTGCCGGACAGGGCGAGGGACTTCACTTCTTCCTCGGTCAACGCCCGCGACCAGAACGCCAGGTCATCGAAAATCATCGTGTACGGGCCCTTGGTGCCGGCGCAGCAGATGCCGTAGGTGCCGCGGCCGTCTTCGTTCAGGCCGATGTGCGGACCGAAGATGCCGGCGACCTGGGCCAAGTTGACGCCGGGCGTGGCGGTGGAGGTCACGCTGCGCACAAAGCCCAGTTCGCTGTCGTAGCGGTAGGCGGTCATGGTGCGGGCCGTCTTGTCGATGGTCATGGCGATGTAGACGGGCTTGTTGGGCGTGAACTTCACGCCGTTGATGTCCGCGCGCTTGCCGCCGCCGGCGATGTTGAAGCGCAGTTCGGGCCCTGCCCATTGGGCGATGGTGATGCCAGGGTTGCCGCCGGAGTTGTAGTCCTTGTTGCCGATGATCGAGCGGTCATTGGCGGTGCCGTCGGACTGGAACCAGAAGCCGATGGTGAACGCCTGCACGCTGTCCAGAAGGCCCGCCGGATAGTCCAGCTTGAAGGCGCCCAGGGCCGCCGAGCCGCGCTCGTTCCGGAAGCTCTTGCCGTACACGCCGGGGTCGGCATAGGCGGGCGCCTGGGTGCCGTCGAAGGGCGTGATCGCGCCGCCGCCGGCGGCCTTGTCGGCCACGTCGCCCTCGAAGGGGAAGAACATGGTCAGGCCGGTGCGCAGCGAGGCCAAGAGGGGCACGGGCTTGACGTAGACGACCGTGGCGCGCGCGGCGCTGACCGCGTGGCCGGTGGAGACGCTGTAGGCCACCTCATGCACGCCCTCGGCCGTGAAGGTGAAGCCGGTGTCGACGTATTCGGTGGCGGTGCCGGGCAGGCGCGCGACTTCCTTGCCATCGCGGCTGACGACGATGTCGCCGGCGGGTTCCCCAACGCGGACCCAGGTGACGGTGACGCTCTTGTTGTCCATGGAGGTGCGGGTGGCGACGCGGCGCAGCGCCAGCGGCTCGCTGAGCGCGGTGCCGGCCATGTCGTAGGCGGCGGCCTCGGGCAAGGCGTCCAGGTGCGACAGGACGGTGGGCGCCACGTCGGCAGCGCTGGGCAGCGCGTACCAGTTGGTGTCCCATACGCCGTCGAACGAGGCGTCGTCGGCGCTGCCGCCGAGCAGCGCGGGCTGATTGGCGGCGAGCAGAATGGTCTTGTTGGAGGAGAACGGCAGGCCGTCGCTGCCGCCGGTCTTGTCCAGGCCGTGGCTTGTGGCGACGACCATGAGCCAGTTTTCGTTGGGATGCGCGGCGCGGCGGTCGGCCAGCTGTTTGGCCAGGACGCCAAGGGCGGCGTCGGTCTGGCGGATGACGGCGTCGTAGGTGGTGCCGAAGCCGTTTTCGGCGGCGGCGCGTTCGGGCGCGCCGAATTGCGCGACGACGAGGTCGTAGCCTTCGGCGATGCGGTCGCGGGCTTGAGAGGCGACGCAGTCGTCCTGGCCTGCGCAGTCGGTTAGCGTCTGGACGTAGCCGGCGTCGCGGTCGATGTTTAAAAGGCTGGCCAGCAACGATGAGTTGAAGGCGCCGGCGGTGCGCGCTTCAGGCTGTGCGGTCTTGATGCGTTGGAACAGGCTGGGGGCTTTCATGCCCTGGCTCTGTGCATTGGAGCGCACGCCGTGGACGTCGGCCCATTGCCCGGTGAGCAAGGTGGCCCAGCCAGGTGCGGTGAGCGTGGGCTGTTGGGTCACGGTGCCGGTCACGCCGCCGGTCCAGGCGCGGGTGACGGTCAGCTGGCTCAAGTTGGGCAGCGTGTTGTCCGCCACGCCGCGCCGCAGCGCGTCATACGTCAGGCCGTCCACGCCGACAAACAGCACCTTGCTGGCGCTCGCCTCGCCCGGCGTTGTCACGGGCGGCTGGGTCGGCTCAGGCGGGGCAACGGGCACGTCGTCGTCATCGTCGCCGCCGCCACAGCCTGCCAACACGCTGGTCGCCAGCAACATGGCGCACCATCTTCTCCAATTCAATGTCTGCATTGCTTCTCTTCTCTTTTTCATGAAGGGGGTCTTACGCTGGCCGACATGGTGGCGACCGAACGTGAAAGACCCGTGAAGCAAAGGCGAGAAACCTTGATTGCTGAATCAGGATTCTTTTGCGGATGAGGCAATGCAGATGTGCAGTTCGGTGGGTTCGTTTGCCTGCGAGGCAAGGGAGCGGGTGGGTTTTCGGCGGCTGGGAATGTGGTGATGGCGGGTGTTTGACACTCGGAAATTCGACACGACATGCCGGTGAGCTTCTCCCCGAGCTGCCTGACGGCTTGTTCGCTTTTTGCGTTTTGGCTTGCCTGGGGTTGAGTTCTTGAGACGTCCGGCACGGCGACGGCCCGGGGCGCGCGGGGCCACGATTGCGGTCCGGAGCCTTCGCTCCGGACTCGCCTAGGCGGCCCCCCCCGTCGTCATCTTCGTCCGCCTTCGGCTCCCTTCAGATTCCCTCGGGCTTATCGACGCCCCGCGCACCCCGGGCCGCCACCGCACCGGACTCGAGCAGTTGAAGTTTTCGGGCCGGCGGGACGGTCAGTGTGCTTGGCGTTCTGTTGGAGACTTGCACGGGGTTGAAGCGGCTTGCGGTGCCCGTCCCCGTTCGGCCGCGCGGGCGGCCTCCGGGGACTTACGCGGTGTCTTGCGGCGTGGCGATGACGCTTCGCGTGTGGCGGGGTTTGGGTCGGAATTCTTTGGGGGGAGATGATCGTGTCGGGTGTCTGACACCCAATGAGACATTGCGGCAGACCGGCATTCACTTCCATGGGTGTCAGACACCCCGTATTGATTTCTTTTGGGGAAAGACGACGGTGCCAGGTGTCTGACACCCAATGAGACATTGCGGCAGACCGGCATTCACTTCCATGGGTGTCAGACACCCAACATTGCTGTCATGAATCGCCGCTATAGTCGGCCGGGTCGTGTTGTCCGTGCCTGAATTCCATGCCTTTGTCCCTGCGCCTGCCCCTGCCCTCCGCGCCCGCCTTGCTGCGTGTCCTTGCCGTGCTGGTTTTTGCCGCGGGGCTTGGCGTGTGGGCGTCTATCCTGTTTGCGCCACAGCCCGGGCCCCTGCCCCCGGCGGTCTCGGCCGCTGCGCCGCGTGCGGCCGACAATACGCCGGTCGCGCTGTGGTTCGGCAAGGACGAAGCCATGCGCACGCAGATCACGGTGCTGGGGGTGATCGCGGCTGGGCCCGACGGTGCGGCCGTGCTGAGCGTGGACGGCGGACCGCCGCTGGCTTGGCGCGCGGGGGCTGAGGTGGCGCCGGGCATCGTGCTTCGCGACATCGCGGCGGACGCCGTGACGGTCGAGCAGTCGGGCCGCGCGAGCCGCCTGGCGGCGCCGGCCGCACAGGACGCGCCGGGCGGAATCACGCGGTTGAAGTGAATGCCGGCGGGTGACCTGCCGGCGTGCGCATTACTGTCATATTTCATGTCCACAATCCCGGGCTTCTACTGAAAGACCGGAGTTGCAAAGTGCGTCAGTTACCGCGCGGGCTTGCCCGCCAGCAGGGCTTCACCCTCATCGAGATCATGGTGGTGATTGTGATCATGGGGATTCTGGCCGCGCTGGTGGTGCCGCGCGTGCTCGATCGCCCGGATCAGGCGCGTCAGGCGGCCGCCCGGCAGGACATTGCGGGCATCATGCAGGCGCTCAAGCTGTACCGGCTGGACAATGGCCGCTATCCGACCACGGCGCAGGGCCTGCGGGCGCTGGCGCAGAAGCCGGAGGGCGTTGCCAACTGGCGTGGCTACCTGGACAAGCTGCCCAACGATCCGTGGGGACACCCCTACCAATATCTGAGCCCCGGCGTCAAAGGCGACGTCGATGTCTTCTCGTTCGGCGCCGACAACAAGCCCGGCGGAGAAAGCGGCGATGCCGACATCGGTTCCTGGGAACTCTGAACGCGGTTTCACGCTAGTCGAAGTGCTGGTGGTGCTGGTGATCGTGGCCATCGCGGCCAGCATGGTGAGCCTGTCGGTCGGGCGCGGCGACAATCGTCTGCGCGCCGACGCCGAGCGCCTGGCGGACGCGTTCACCGTGGCGCAGAGCGAGGCCCGCAGCGACGGGCGCCCGATCCGCTGGCTGGCAAACGGCCAGGGGTGGTCGTTCGAGCGCAACGGCCGCGCGGCGGGCCCTACCGCGCAAGACGACATCCCGGTGCCTCCCGACCGTCTCGACACGGACGAGGTGTTGCGTCCGCAGGCCTGGTCGGCCAGGGCGGTGCAATGGCGGCTGGATCCGGACCGGCCGCTGATCTTCAATACGGAATGGGTCGCCGCGCCCGTGACGTTGACGTTGAGCGCGGCAGACGTGCGCGTGACACTGCAACGCGATGCGGCGGGACGCTATGAGATCCGCTGACGAATTCGCCCAGGCCGCCCTCGATGGCGCGGCATTGCCGCGTCCGCGCAACCGCGAACGCGGTTTCACGCTTATTGAAGTGCTGGTCGCGCTGGCGATCATCGCCGTGGCGATGGGCGCGGCGTTGCGTGCCACGGGCGTCATGGCCGCGAACAACCGCGCGCTGCAGGACAAGACCCTGGCATTGCTGGCGGCGCAGAACGCGCTTACGCAGCTGCGTCTGGAACAGACGCTGCCGCGCGCCGGCTCGCGGACGGTGCCGTGTCCGCAAGGCGGCCTGGCGCTGCAGTGCGAACTGGTCTTTACCAATTCGATGAACCGCAGTTTTCGGCAGGTGTCGGTGAAGGTCCACGACGCCGCGTCTTCGCGCGATGGCGCGATCCTGCTGCAGCTCGACGGACTGCTGTCCAGCCTGCGATGACTGTGCGCCGCCCACCGCAATCCCAGGCCGGCTTCACGCTGATCGAGGTGCTGGTCGCCTTGGCGCTGATGGCGCTTGTAAGCCTGATGGCCTGGCGCGGCCTGGCCAGCGTGTCGGGTGCGCGCGATCTTATCGCCGCGCAGGCAGAGGACACGGACGCCATCGTACGCACGCTGGGCCAGATGGCGCGCGATGTGGAGCTGTCGTACGCGGGCCCTGCGTTCGATTCACCGGGTCTGGACGCGGTGTCGTTCACGGCGGGCCTGCGGCTGTTGCCGCGCGCCGCCGGTGGGCAGACGCTGGAAGTCCTGCGTCCCGATCCCGATGGCAACGGCCTGTGGCAGCGTGTTCAATGGCAGGTCCGCAGCGACGGACTGTGGCGCACCAGTGGCCCATCCGCGCCGCGCAGTCCGCTGCCGGCGGCCGTTGACGGCGTGCTGCTTTTGCCGGGCGTGCGCAACCTTGCGCTGCGCGCCTGGGTGCCGGGCGTGGGCTGGGTGGACGCGAACGCGGCGTTCGCGGCGGCGCCCAGCGGGCTGGAGATTGTTTTTGATCGTGGCGTGCCGGGCGATCTGCGGCGCTACTCGCGCATCCTGGAGCTGCCATGAGCCGCAGGGCTGTTCACACACAGGCCCCGTGCAGCGGTCATGGGAGAGGCGGCGGGACCCGCCAACGCGGCGCGGCGGTCGTCAGCGCGCTCATTGTGGTTGCGATCGTGGCCGCGCTGACGACCAGCCTGTTCCAGCGGCAGACCGCCAGCACGCGGCGCGTGGAGAACGAACTGGCGCGCGTGCAGGCGCGCGCGATGCTTGCGGGCGGCATCGACTGGGCGCGGCTGGTGGTGCGCGACCATGGCCGGCGCGAGCCCACCACCCGCGGCGACCAGATTTGGGCGACCCCGGTGCTGGACACCCGTATCGAGCGCCCCGGCGACGACCGCGTGGCGGTGTTCTCGGGCGGGGTCCAGGACGAACAGGGCAAGTACAACCTCTACAACCTGGCGCGCAATGGCGTGGCGCAGCCCGAGCAGGAAGAGATTCTGCGGCGCCTGCTCGGCACGCTGGAACTGCCCGACACGCTGGCCGCGCGCATCGTGGACATCGTTGCGGCCGCGCAGCCGCCCGCGCTGGCGGCGGACGCGCCCAACACCGCGGCGCAGCCCGGCCCGCTGGCGCGCGCGCCGTTGCCGCGCGGCGTGGACGAAGTCGCGGCGCTGCTGGACCTTGAACCGCCCATGCGAAACGCGTTGCGGCGCACGATGACGCTGCTGCCGTCGGCCACCCAGGTCAACGTCAACACCGCGCCCGCGGAGGTGATCGCCGCGCTGGTGCCGGGGCTGTCGCTTGCGCAGGCCCGTGCCCTGGCGGGCGAGCGCGACCGCGGCAACTGGTTCAACAACACCGGCGACTTCGCCAACCGGCTGGCGGGCACGGGCGTGAAGACGCCCGCACCCGCCGTCTCCACCAATAGCAGCTGGTTCCTGGCCAGCGGCACCGTGGTCTACGAACGGGCGCGCGTCTCCATGCAGGCGCTGATGCGCAGCGCCCCGCCGGCCGCTCCCGAAACCCTCTGGACGAGAGAAACACCTTGAAGAACACCCTGCGCATCGCCCTGCCGGCGCTGGAGGAATTTGGCGCCGATTCGCCGCTGCCCTACGCCTGGTTCGACCGGCGCGGCCGCTGCGTGCGGCAAGGCGAGCTGGCGCTACGCGCCCTTGGGCACGCCTGGCCCCAGGCCGCGTGCGAAGCGGTTCTGCACCCGGCCGACGTCATTTCGGCCACGGTGCAGATTCCCGCCGTGGCGCGCGCGCACTTCGGGGCGGCCGTGCGCGGCGCGCTGGAACCGCTGGTGCTGAGCGACCTGGATGGCCTTGCCATCGGTCACGGCGCGCGCGCCGCAGACGGGTCCGTTGCGCTGGCCTGGTCCCCGCGCGAACCGGTGCGCCGCGCGTGGAGCCTGCTGAGCGAGCAAGGCCTGCGCGTGCGCGCGCTGATCGCCCCGCAAGCGCTGGCGCCAGCCACCGATGCGCCGCTGCGCGACCCTGCCGATCCTCGCTGGCACGCGCCCTCGCCCGCCTGGTCGCTGGCCATGCCGCATCTTGCGCCGGTCAGCGTGTCACGCTGGCGGCCGGTGTGGCGCTGGGGCGCGCTGGCGGCCGTGGTGTGGATCGCTGGCTTGAACCTGTATGCCGCGCAACTGCGCGGCGAAGCCGACACCTTGCGGCGTGGCATGCACGACCAGGTGCTGGCGGCATTTCCGAACGTGCCCGTCGTGCTGGACCCCGCACGCCAGGCGCAGCAGGGGCTGGACGCGTTGCAGGCCAACCGCGGCGCCGCCAGCGCTGGCGACTTCCTGCCGCTGGCCCGCGCCGCCGCGCAGGCGCTGCCCTTTGCCGCCGACAAGGTCGCTCACCTGACGTATGCCGGCCAGGCGCTCACGCTGCAACTGGCGGACGCCGGCCCGCAAGCGCAACGCGTCGCTGAAACGCCGGCGCTGATCCAGCAAGCCGCCGCCCTGGGGCTGAAGCTGGAACGCGGCGACACCGACAACACCTGGCGCATCGTGCGCAGCCAACCATGACACCGCTACATCGACTTCAAGCCGCGTGGCAGGCCGCCCGCAAACCCGTGGACCCCGCGCTGGCGCGCACCCGCGCGCGCTACCAGGCGTTGGCCCCGCGCGAACGCCGCCTCGTCGCCGGCGCGGCGTTGCTTCTGGGCGCGGCGATTGGCTTTGTGACGCTGATCGAGCCCGCCCTGAACACCGTGCGCAAACTGCACGCCGAGCTGCCAGGCCTGCGCACGCAGGCCGCCACCGTCGCCGACCTGACGGCGCAAGCGTCCGCCCTGCGTCAGCGCAACGCGGTGCCCGCGGGGGCCATGCCCAGCACGCAGGAACTGTCGGCCAACCTGGAACGCGCCGGCCTGCCCGCCGGACAATGGACGCTGGCCGAAGCCGACGCGGGCGGCGTCACGCTGTCGTTGGCGCAGGCGCCGTCATCGGCGCTGATGCGCTGGCTGGACGGCGCGGGACGTGATTGGGGACTGGCCATCTCGCAGGTGGACCTGACGCGCGCCGCAAACGCCAACGGACGGCCGCTGCCGGGCCTGGTCAACGGCAAGGTCGTGCTGCTGCCGCCGCAGGCGGCCGGGAGCCGCTGATGCCGCTGAAACTTCCTTCACGCCGCGTGGCGGGCCTGTGGCTGGCTGGCGTGTTGTGCGCCGCAGCTGCGGGTGCCGCCGTACTGCCTGCGCGATGGGTGCTGGCGCTTTTGCCCGCCGACGCGCCGGTCACGTTGGCCGACGCCAGCGGCACGCTGTGGCACGGCAGCGCGTGGATCGCCCTTGGCGCCGAAGGCGCGCGCCGCGTGCTGCCGCAACCGGTGCAATGGCAATGGCGCTGGGACACGATGGCGCTCGACATCTCGCACCCCTGGCTGCAAGGCGCGTTGCGCGCGCGCCCGGGGTGGAGCGGTCTGGCGCTGCCCGCGTCGTCCTTGCGCGTGCCCGCGACGGTTCTGCCCGCGCTCGGCGCGCCTTGGAATACGTTGTCGCCGCAAGGCATGCTGGAAATCAGCTGGCAGCCTTTGCGCCTGGGCGCCCCGCTTCCCCCCGGCCCGGCCGTGGACGTGCGCTGGCGCAACGCCGCGACTGCGCTCTCGCCCATCTCGCCAGTGGGGACTTATTTGCTGCGCGTGCAGGGCGGTAAAACCGGCGCGACGCTGGTCCTCAGCACGGAAAGCGGCCTGCTCGACGTCAAGGGCCAGGGCGGCAACGGCCCCCGAGGCAATGGCCCCCGAGGCATCAGCTTCCAGGGCGAAGCCACGTTCGCCCGAACGGCAAATGAGGCCGACCGCGCCGCGCTGGACGGCCTGCTGTCGACCCTGGGCCGCCGCTCGGGCGACACGGTGACGTTCAGCGTGGGGAAATCCGGGCGATAGGGGCGGCGACGGGCGCGACTGCTATGCGTCGCGCGTCACGCGCAGGATTTCTTCCGGCGACGTCTGCCCGGCTTCCACCCACCGCTGGCCGTCCTCGCGCATGCTGCGCATGCCGGCGGCCGCCGCAGCGCGGCGCAGTTCGCGTTCGTCGCGGCCTTCGTGGATCAGGCGGCGGGCCTCGTCGTCCACCGTGAAGAGCTCGTGGATGCCAGAGCGGCCGCTGTAGCCGGTGTGGTTGCAGGCCTCGCAGCCCACGGGGTGAAAGACCTGCACGCCGACCAGCATCGCCGGCGACTTGCACGCCGGGCATAGCTTGCGCACCAGCCGCTGCGCCAGCACGCCCAGCAGCGACGACGCCAGCAGAAAGGGTTCGACGCCCATGTCGGTCAGGCGAGTGACGGCGGACACGGCATCGTTGGTGTGCAACGTGGCCAGCACCAAATGGCCGGTCAGCGAGGCCTGCACCGCGATCTGCGCGGTTTCCAGGTCGCGGATTTCGCCGATCATGATGACGTCCGGGTCCTGGCGCAGGATGGCGCGCAGGGCGAGCGCAAAGCTCATGTCGATCTTGGCGTTGACCTGCGTCTGGCTGATGCCGGCCAGGTCGTATTCGATGGGATCTTCCACCGTCAGGATGTTGCTGGTGGAGGCGTCCAGACGGCTCAGCGCCGCATATAGCGTGGTGGTCTTGCCGCTGCCGGTCGGGCCGGTCACCAGGACGATGCCGTGCGGCTGGCGGATCAGACGGTCCAGCTGCGACAGAACGCCCGGGCTCATGCCGAGCTTTTCCAGTTGCAGCCGGCCGGCCTCCTTGTCCAGCAAGCGCAGCACGGCGCGCTCGCCATGCCCGGTCGGCAACGTGGACACGCGCACGTCGATGGGACGCCCGCCCACGCGCAGCGCGATCCGGCCATCCTGCGGCAGGCGTTTCTCGGCGATGTCCAGATGCGCCATGATCTTGATGCGCGAAATCAGCGCGGCGTGCAACGCCTTGCGCGGCGACACCACATCGCGCAGCGTGCCGTCCACGCGGTAGCGCACCACGGAATGCGTTTCGAAAGGTTCGATATGGATATCGCTGGCGCCGTCGCGCGCAGCCTGCGCGAACAGCGCGTTGATCATGCGGATCACGGGCGCATCGTCCTGCGCTTCAAGCAGGTCCGCCACCTCGGGCATGTCCTGCATCAGCCGGTCCAGGTCGATCTCGTTCTCCGCCACGCCCATGACCGAGGCCGCATCTTCCGAGTGGCTGTAGGCCGCGGTCAGCAGCGTCTCCAAAGCCTCGTCGTCGATTCGCGTCAGGCCGATATCGCCGTGGCAGCGCCGGATCTCGCGCACGGCCCATTCTGGCGTGCGCGGGCTGACCGTCAACTGCGCCTGCCCCCCGCGCAGCGACAGCACCGCGCGCTGCGCGCGGGCCCAGGCGTACGGTAAGGGGTGCGCGCTCATAGCAGCTTCTCGGGGTCCACCGCCACCGTCATCATGACGGGCCGCGGCGCGCGGATGGGTTGCTGGGCGGGCGCGGGCGGCGTGCCGGGATACTGGCGCACCGCAAAGGTCTCGACGGTGGCCGGCGGCGGACGGCGCAGCGTGGCCGCCTGCTGATCGGGCCGCAGATCGTAGGCGTTGTTCGACACCGACGGCGCCGAGCCCGGCAGCGGCAGCATGGGCGCCTGCATGTCCGGCAGCGCCCAGTGGTCGCGCGGCTGCACCGCGCCCTGCGCGCGCCGCATGTAGTCGTAGCGGTCCATCGTGACGCTGGCGCTGCGGTTGGCGTCGCGCACCACGTACGGGCGCAGGAACACCATCAGGTTGGTTTTGGTGCGCTTGCGCGTGTCGTAGCGGAACAGCGACCCGATCACCGGCAGCGAACTCAATCCCGGCACCGCGTTGGACGTGAGCGTCACGTTGTCTTCCAGCAGGCCGCCCAGCACGATGATCTGGCCGTCGTCGATCAGCACGCTGGTGTCGATCGCGCGCTTGTTGGTGACGATGCCGGTGGTGGCGTTCGAGCGGCTTTCGTCGATGCTGCTGACTTCCTGGTAGATGTCCAGCTTGACCGAGCCGCCTTCGGAAATCTGCGGCCGGATGTTCAGTTTCAGGCCCACGTCCTCGCGTTCGATGGTCTGAAACGGATTGGAGCTGCCATTGCTGCCCGAGGTCACGTACTGGCCCGTCACGAACGGCACCGTCTTACCGACCAGGATGCTGGCCGACTGGTTGTCCAGCGTCAGCAGGTTGGGCGTGGACAGGATGTTGGCCTCGCCCGTGTTCTGCATGGCGCGCGCCAGCACGCCCAGGTTGATGACCTCGTTGCCCAGCACGTCGACCGTGCCCTTGACCACGCCCAGGCTCAAGCCGCTGCCCAGCGCGTCGATCGAGGTCGGCCCGTTGCCGGTGATGCCGCTGCCGCCCAGGTTCGTGCCGCCAATGAAGCTGGTGCCGTTGCCGTTGATGTTGCCCGCGCCGGTCATCCACTGGATGCCGAATTCGGCGGCCTTCTCTTCGCTGACTTCCACGATCAGGCTTTCCACCAGCACCTGCGCGCGGCGCTGGTCAAGCTGGTCGATCACTTCACGCAGGCTGCGGTACAGCGGCTCGGGCGCGGAGATGATGAGCGAGTTGGTTGCGGGGTCTGCCTGGATGGTGGCGCCGCCCGCGGAATACGACACCGCCTGCGTCGAATTGTCTTCGCGCGCGATGCGCTCCTGTTCGCCCGACAGGCCACTGCGCGACGAGCCCGACTGGCTGGACATGCCCATGCCTGCCTGCGTCCCCGAGCTGCTGGCCGTGTTCTGCGCGCGCGCGCCGCCCTGCGCGCCGCCGGTGCTGCTGCTGGCGCCCGGGGCCGCGCCCGGCGCCGAATTTGCCTGGCCCGTCAGCAGCCCGCCCAGCACCTCGGCGATGCGCGTGGCCTGCGCGTTGCGCATGTACACCACATGCAGATTGCCCGCGCGGTTCTGCTGCGCGTCCAGCTTCTGGATCAGTTCGCGCGCCAGGCGCGTGCGCGCCGGGCTGCCCGAACGCACCAGCACGCTGTTGCTGCGCGGATCCGCCACGACCGCGATGCGCTGCGTGGGGTCGCTGCTTTGCGTGTCGAGCAGCTGCGAGGCCAGGATGGCGATGTCCGTCGCAATGGCCGATTGCACCGGCACCACGTCCGTGTCCATCGAACTGGGCACGTCGATGCGCGCGATGACCGCGGCGATGCGCTCCAGGTTGTCCGCGTAATCCGTCACGACCAGCGTGTTGTTGCCGGGGTACGCGTTGATCGGGTTGTTCGGCGGCACCATCGGGCGCAGCACCGGCACCAGGTTCGCGGCGTTCTCGTACTTCAGCGGGAACACCCGCGTCAGCATTTCGCCGCTGTTGCCCCCGCCTTTGGCAAAGGCCGACACGGGCACGGGCGCCCTGCCCGCCGCGGCCGGCGCGCCAGCCGCAGGCTTGGCGCCTGCCGGTCCCGCTCCGCCCACAACGGCGCTGCCTTGCAGCTTGGCATCGGCCTCGGGCACGACGCGCGTCACGCCGTCCACGTCGACGATGGCAAACCCTTGCAGCCGCAATGCGCCGGTCAGCATGGACAGCGCCTGCGCGCTATCGACGGGGCGATCCGAAACCAGGGTGAGCTTGCCCTTGACGCGAGGGTCCACCAGGAAGTTGCGCTGCGTGAACAGGGACAGCGCGCGCAACACGGCGGGGATGTCCGTGTCGACGAAGTTCAGGCTGACGCGGTTGTCCGCCTGTTGTGCGTGAGCCGTGCCGGCGGCGGGTCCGAGTTGACTTGCGGCAAGCAGGAATGCAAGGCTGAATTGCGCGATGTGACGCATGACGAGATAGGTGCCCGAGACGTGAAATCGTTTGGAAAAACGGGAAAGCGCGTCGGAGTATACGGGGTGTGACTGCAACATCCCGGTCATATTTCATAGGCAAGGTGACGGGCTGGAAACCCTTTAAATTCGGGGCTCTTGGCGATTTCGGCAGGTGCTTCCGCTTTATTACAGCCATGCCTTCCTATCGCTATGAAGCCACCGACGCGCTCGGAAAAATCGTGCGCGGCACGATCGATGCCGACTCCGAACGCGGCGCCCGGAACCAGTTGCGCGGCCGCGGTTTGTTGCCCCTGTCGACCGCGCTGGCGGCGCGCGCCGAAGGCATGGGCGCGGCGCTGCGCGCGCGTCTGTCGGACGCCGATCTGGCGTGGCTGACGCGCCAGCTCGCCAGCCTCCTGGCCGCTCGCCTGCCATTGGATGCGGCGCTCAGTGCCACGCTGGAACAGGCCGAGAAAAAACACATTGCCGCCACGCTGGGCGGCGTGCGCGACGATGTGCGCGCCGGCCATCGCCTGTCCGCGGCGCTGGCCTCGCGGCCACGCGACTTTCCCGAAATCTATCGCGCGCTGATCGGCGCGGGCGAGGAATCGGGCGACCTGGCGCAGGTGATGGAAAAGCTGGCCGACTACATCGAGGAACGCAACACCTTGCGCAGCAAAGTCATGACGGCCTTCATTTACCCGGCGGTGGTGGCCAGCGTATCGGTGGTCATCGTGATCTTCCTGCTGGGCTATGTGGTGCCGCAGGTGGTGTCCGCCTTCAGCCAGGCCAAGCAGGAATTGCCGATGCTCACGCGCGTGATGCTGGGGCTGTCGGACTACGTGCGCGAATGGGGCGCGGTCACGGGCATTGCGGTGGTGGCGGCCATCGCCTTATGGCGCTACACGCTGCGCGCGCCGGCCGCGCGGCGGGCCTGGCACGCGCGCGTGCTGCGGCTGCCGCTGGCCGGCCGCTTCGTGCTGGGCGTGAACGCCGCGCGCTTTGCGTCCACCCTCGCGATCCTGAGCGGCAGCGGCGTGGCCCTTCTGACCGCGCTGGAAGCCGCGCGGCGCACGCTCAGCAACGACGTGCTGCGCCTGGCGGTCGACGAGGCCGCGGCGCGCGTGCGCGAGGGCGCGGCGCTGTCGTCATCACTGGGCGCGCAAAAGGTCTTTCCGTCGCTGCTGGTGCACCTGATCGCCAGCGGCGAGAAGACCGGGCGGTTGCCCGAACTGCTGGACCGGGGCGCGCAAAACCTGTCGCGCGACCTGGAGCGGCGCGCGATGGCGATGACGGCCCTGCTGGAGCCGGCGCTGATACTGCTGATGGGGGGATTCGTCCTCTTGATCGTGCTGGCGGTGATGATGCCGATTCTGGAGATGAACCAGTTGATCAGGTAGGAACGCGGGCCGCCAGACGGCAGGCCTGGGGAATACAGGCCGCGTGTTGGCGCGGCCCGAGAAAGATGCGGATCAGAGCGCCTCTTCGTCGCTCTCGCCGGTGCGGATGCGGATGGCCTGTTCGACCGGCGTCACGAAGATCTTGCCGTCGCCGATCTTGCCGGTGCGGGCGGCCTTGACGACGGCTTCGATGGCGGCTTCGACCTGGTCGTCGGGCAGCACGACTTCGACGCGGATCTTGGGCAGGAAGTCCACCACGTATTCGGCGCCGCGATAGAGTTCGGTGTGGCCCTTCTGGCGGCCGAAACCCTTGACTTCGGTGACCGTCAGGCCGCTGACGCCGACTTCCGCCAGCGCCTCGCGGACTTCGTCGAGCTTGAAGGGTTTGATGATGGCGGTGACTTGTTTCACGTTGGTCGTCCTGGGTTTTTGATGTGGTGCGTCGCCCTGCCGCGCGGCCCGATGTCTTGTGACACAGGCGGGCGCCGGGCGCAATGGACAGAGAATAACACCGCGCGGTCGCCAAGCGGCGCCCGCGAATCTTCTGCCGCCGCCCCGATGTGGTGCGCGGCGCCGCCGTCAGCTTTTGGGCGCTTCGTCGGGAATCTTGTCGGCCTCGCGCATCCAGACCACGGACTCGGAGTCGCTGGGCGCGCGCCAGTCGCCGCGCGGCGACAGCGAGCCGCCGGAACCCACCTTGGGCGCGTTCGGAATGCAGGTGCGCTTGAACTGGCTGGTCCGGAAGAACTTGTCCAGGAAGATCTTCAGGTTGCGTTTGATGGCGGCCAGATCGTATTCGTTGCGCACGACGTGGCCGGCCTCGGGCCACGCGCCCGCCTCGCGGTCGCGCCAGGCCGTCCACGACAGGAAGGCCACCTTGGTCGGCGCAAAGCCGTAGCGCAGCGTGTAGTACAGGTTGAAGTCCTGCAGCTCGTAAGGGCCGATCGAGGCCTCGCTCTTTTGCTCGGGCTTGTCGTCCGCGCCGCCCGGCACCAGCTCGGGGCTGACGTCGGTGCCCAGCACGTCCAGCAGCACCTGTGCGCCCTCGTCGCCCAGCCTGCCCGATTCGGCCACCCAGCGCACCAGGTGCGTGATCAGCGTCTTGGGCACGCTGGCGTTGACGCTGTAATGCGACATATGGTCGCCCACGCCGTACGTGCACCAACCCAGTGCAAGCTCGCTCAGGTCGCCCGTGCCGATGACGATGGCATTGCTGAAATTGGCCAGCCGGAACAGGTGGTTGGTGCGCTCGCCCGCCTGGACGTTCTCGAAGGTGATGTCATAGACCGGCTCGCCATTGGCGTAGGGATGGCCCAGGTCCTTGAGCATCTGCAGGCAGCTGGGGCGGATGTCGATTTCAGAAGCCGTGCAGCCCACCACCGCCATCAGGCGGCGCGCCTGCTGCAGCGTGCGGGTGCTGGTGGCAAAACCCGGCATCGTGACCGCCAGGATGTTCGAGCGCGGCAGGTCCAGGGCGTCCATGGCCTTGGCGCACACCAGCAGCGCATGCGTGGAGTCCAGCCCGCCCGAAATGCCGATGACCACCTTCTTCATGCCGCTGGCCGACAAGCGCTGCGCCAGCGCCTGCACCTGGATGTTGTAGACCTCCTTGCAGCGCGCGTCTCGTCGCTGCGGGTCGGCCGGCACATAGGGAAAGCGCGCCACGCGCCGTTCCAGCGCGAGTTCGGTGTCCTCCAGCGGCGGATTGACCGGCACCGCCACGCGGCGGAACCGGCGGACCTCGTCCGCGTGGCGGCGCACGGACTGGCCGAAGGTGCTCTGGCGCATGCGTTCACGCGACAGGCGCTCCAGGTCCACGTCCGAGAACAGCAGGTGGGAATGGTTCAGGAAGCGTTCGGATTCGGCCAGCAGCTCGCCGTTTTCGTAGATGAGCGCCTGCCCGTCCCAGGCCAGGTCCGTCGACGATTCGCCCCGGCCGGCCGAGGTGTACATATAGGCCGACAGGCAGCGCGCCGACTGCTGCGACACGAGCTGGTGACGGTAGGCGGACTTGCCGATGACGATATTGGAGGCCGACAGGTTGACCAGCACCGTGGCGCCGGCCAGCGCGGCATAGGACGACGGGGGAATGGGCACCCAGACGTCTTCGCAGATTTCAACGTGGAACTGGAACAGGGGCAGCTTTTCCATCTGGAACAGCAGCTCGGACCCGAACGGCACCGTCTGGCCCAGCAGGTCGATCTGCGTGCCGATGGCGCAGTCGGCCGCGCTGAACTGGCGGGCTTCGTAGAACTCGCCGTAATTCGGCAGATACGTCTTGGGCACGACGCCAAGCACCCGCCCGCCGGCCGCCACCACCGCGCAGTTGAACAACTGGTGCGCCACCCGCAGCGGCGCCCCCACGACGATGGCGATATCCAGGCCGGCGGTCGCCTCGACCACCTGGGCCAGCGCCGCCTCGCAGGCGTCCAAGAGGGCCTTCTGGTGAAAGAGGTCGTCGCAGGTGTAGGCCGACAGGCCCAGTTCCGGGAAAGCCGCCAGCACCGCGCCGCCTTGGGCAGCCTGCTGCGCCAGCGCGATGGTCTGCGCGGCATTGAACGCGGGATCGGCGACCCGGCACTCGGGCACGCCGACCGCGACCCGGGCGAAGCCGTGGGAATACAGGTTGAAGAACGGATTCGACATCGGGGATTTCGCCTGGGAGGTTCGCCTGGAGATTGCGACGTGGAGGGGTGCGCCGGGGGGGGCTGGAGGCCCGGGAATCAACGGCCGGATTATCTCACGGGCCCTATTCCGCCTGGCGCGGCATCTTGCCGTCGGTCAGGCCGCGCTCGAACGGCAGCGCCGGACTGCCGTCCATGGATCCTTGCCGGTCGCGCTCGGCCGACAGCGCCGCCTGGATTGCGCTGTCGCGCAGGTATCCGCCCATGGCGCCGATGTCGGCGCCGGACGGCTGCTGGTACAGGCGCAGGCCCAGCTCGGGCAGGATCGCCAGCAGATGGTCGAACACGTCGCCCTGGATGCGTTCGTATTCCACCCACGCGGTCACGGCGGTAAAGCAATAGACCTCGACCGGAATGCCCTCGGAGGTGGGCTCCATCATGCGCACCATCATCGCCATGTCCTGGCGGATTTCCGGATTCTGCTTCAGGTAGGCCAGCGCATAGGCGCGCAGCGTGCCGATGTTGGTCAGACGGCGCCGGTTGGCCGGCACGCTGGCCAGTTCGCCCAGCGTCTGGTTGGCCTGAACGATGTCCTGCGTCTTGCTTTGCAGATAGTCGTGCAGCAGCCGGAACTTCATCAGCCGCTGCGCCTCGTCGTCGGTCAGAAAGCGCACGCTGGCCGCGTCGATGCGAATGGTGCGCTTGATGCGCCGGCCGCCGGATTCGAACATGTGCCGATAGTTGCGGTAGCTTTCCGAGAACAGCTTGTAGGTTGGCACCGTGGTAACGGTGTTGTCCCAGTTCTGCACCTTCACGGTATGCAGCGCAATGTCCTTGACGAAGCCATCCGCGTTGCATTGCGGCATCTCGATCCAGTCGCCGATTCGCAGCATGTCGTTGCTGGTGAGCTGCGTGCTGGCCACCAGCGACAGGAGCGTGTCCTTGAACACCAGCAGCAGCACCGCCGACAGCGCGCCCAGGCCGGAGATCATCCAGAGCGGCGAGCGGTCGATCAGGATGGAAAGCACCAGGACGGTGCACACCGCCATCAGGATCAGCTTGCCGATCTGGATGTAGCCCTTGATGGACCGGGTCTGCGCGCGGGTCGTGGCCGAATAGGTGTCCTGCCAGGCGCTCAGCACGCCCGAAAACGCGATGAACACGCAGATCCAGGCGCCCGCGTGCGCCAGCCGGCCCACGATGGTGACCACCCGCTCGGCATGGGGCACCAGGTCGATGCCCATGGAAACCACCGCAAACGGCACCGCGTACCAGAGGTTCTGGTACGCGCGGCGGCGCTGCAGCGCCTTGTCCCAATCGCCGTGGCCGCTGACCACGAGCAGCCGGTGCGCCAGCAGCAGGACCACCCGCGCGACCACCCACTGCACGAACAGCGCGGTCAGGACGAGCGCGCCGATGCCGATCAGCGTCTGCGCCCAGATCTCCCGGGGCATATGGGTATCAATTTGGGTGACTAGCTCTTCCCATTCCAGGGGCATGGATCCGTACTCGCTTTACAGGGTCTTGAAACCAGGGTCGTGAAACCGGGGTCTTGAACTGACCGGGATTATCCGACAACTCGCGCCCTTAGCGGGTTCCGGCCCCGCATAACGGCCGCCGTCGCCCGGCGTGGCGCAAGGCCCTATAATCCTGCCCATCATGGCAAACACTCCCTCCTCCGATCAAAACCAGTTCGCCAACAAGGCGCAGGCCTGGTCCGCCCGGTTCTCCGAGCCGGTTTCCGAACTCGTCAAACGCTACACGGCGTCCGTGGATTTCGACAAGCGCCTGGCGCGCCACGACATCCAGGGCTCGCTCGCGCATGCCGACATGCTGGCCGCCCAGGGCATCATCGGCGCCCAGGATCTGGCCGACATCCAGCGCGGCATGACCCAGATCCTGTCCGAGATCGACGCTGGCTCGTTCCAGTGGCTGCTCGACCTGGAAGACGTCCACCTGAACATCGAAAAGCGCCTCGTGGAACTGGTGGGCGATGCGGGCAAGCGCCTGCATACCGGCCGATCGCGCAACGACCAGGTCGCCACCGACATCCGCCTGTGGCTGCGTGACGAAATCGACACCCTGCAGGATCTGCTGCGCCAGCTGCGCCACGCCCTGGCCACGGTCGCCCTGGAAAACGCCGGCACCATCATGCCCGGCTTCACGCACCTGCAAGTCGCCCAGCCCGTCACCTTCGGGCACCACCTGCTCGCCTACGCCGAAATGTTCGGCCGCGACGCCGAGCGCCTGGCCGACTGCCGCCGCCGCGTCAACCGCCTGCCCCTGGGCGCCGCCGCCCTGGCCGGCACGTCGTTCCCCATCGACCGCGAACGCGTCGCCAAGACGCTGGGCTTCGAGGGCGTGTGCCGCAACTCGCTGGATGCCGTCTCCGATCGCGACTTCGCCATCGAATTCTGCGCCGCCGGCGCGCTCATCATGACGCACGTTTCGCGCCTGTCCGAAGAGCTGGTGCTCTGGATGAGCCCGCGCGTGGGCTTCATCGACCTGGCCGACCGCTTCTGCACCGGCAGCTCGATCATGCCGCAAAAGAAGAACCCCGACGTGCCCGAGCTGGCCCGCGGCAAGACCGGCCGCGTCAACGGCAACCTGGTCGCCCTGCTGACCCTGATGAAGGGCCAGCCCCTGGCCTACAACAAGGACAACCAGGAAGACAAGGAAGGCCTGTTCGACACGGCCGACACGCTGCGCGACACGCTCACGATCTTCGCGGACATGGCCGGCGGCATCAAGGTCAAGGCCGACAACATGCGCGCCGCGGCCCTGCAGGGCTTTGCCACCGCCACCGATCTGGCCGACTACCTGGTCAAGCGCGGCGTGCCCTTCCGCGACGCCCACGAAGTCGTGGCTCACGCCGTGCGCGACTGCGAACAGCGCGGCTGCGACCTGGCCGACCTGTCCACCGCCGAACTCACGGCCTACCACCCCAGCATCACCGAGGACGTGCACCAGGTCCTGACGCTGGAAGGCTCGGTCGCCGCGCGCAAGCACGTGGGCGGCACCGCCCCCGAACGCGTCGCCGAAGAAGCCCAGCGCGTGCTGGCGGAAACGGCGCAAGGCTGATTTCGGCTTGCCGTAGATGCGTTGGATGCAAGGCCCCCATTTGGGGGCCTTGTTGTTTCCGCCCTCAGGCAGCAATCCCGCTCCCGGGCCGGATATGATGGCGCCTTTGCCGCTCTGTCCCCGAGACCATGATCCTCGCGCGCGCGCCGCTCAGGCCCCTTGTTCCGCCGCGGATGTTGCTGGCCGTGCTGGCCGTCTCCGCGCTGCTCGTTGGCGCCGGCGCGCCGCCCGTCCAAGCCCAAACCGCCCGCAAACCCTCCCCCTACGAAAACGGCCGCCCCCTGCGTCCCGACGAGGTCGAGGCGCGCAAGGCCGAGGACGCGCGGTGGGGAGGCCCGCGGTTCCTGGCGCAGATCAAGACCCGGGCCGAATTCGATCAATTGGCGCGGGTCTATAACGCCGGCACGCCGCTGGAAATCCCCCATGTGCTGTTCGTCATCGACCGCCAGCGCGCCGACCGCATCTATTACGTCAACACGCCGCGGTACGCGCTGCACGAGACCTTTGCGCGCGAGCGGCGGCTGCTGTCCGGCGACCGGGCCGCGCTCGTGGCGCAGTACAAGGATCCCAATCGTCGTCTGCTGTTCGGCACGCTGAGCTGGCAGAACAGCCTGCCCGGCTATACCTATGAGTTCTGGGAAGGCGATCTGCTGACGCCCGAACTGCTGACCCTGACGGCGCAGCGGCTCGCGGCCACGTTCCCTCACCCGCTGAAATTCAAGAGCAACTCCACGCTGCAGGAAGCGACCGCACGGCGGGCCGGGCTGGACTTCGTCACGCAGGAGGCGCTGCTGCGCGAGCAGACCTTCTTGCCGCTGAACACCGGGCGCGCGCAAGGACGGCTGCGCATCGTCAAGGCCGTGGATGAAACGGCTGACCTATCGCCCACCGACATCGTGGTGCTGGACGAGGTGCCCGTGGCGCTGACGCCGGTGGCAGGCCTGGTCACGCAGCGCCCGTCCACGCTGTTGTCCCACGTGAATCTGCTGGCCAAGGGCTGGCGCATTCCGAATGCCTACGTGCGCGACGCCGTGGCCGCCTTGCGCGAGCATGATGGCCAATGGGTCGAACTGACCGTTGAAAGCAACGGCTACCGGGTGCAGCGCATCGCGCAGCCCGCCGCGTCGCCAGCCACGGCGGCAACCCCATCCGCCGCCGCCTCGCTGCCCAAGCCCGACCTGTCGGTGCGCGCCCTCAAGCCGCTGTCCGGCATGACCACGCGCGACAGCCGCCACTGCGGGGTCAAGGCGGCAAACCTGGGCGCGCTGACGGCCGTGTTGCCGCCCGCGGCCAGCGTGCCGGATGGGTTCTGCATCCCGTTTGCCCAATACGCGGCGTTCATGGACCAGTTGGGCGTGCCCGCGCGCTTGGCGGCGCTGGCGCAGCGGGCCGACTTTGCCAGCGACGCCAACGTGCGGCGCGCCGAACTGGCCAAGCTGCGCCAGGACATCGTCGACGCAACGCCCGACCCCACCCTGTCGGCCGCCTGGCGCGCCCGCTGGGAAAAGCAGTTGGGTGGCCACGGCGTCTTCGTGCGCAGCTCGTCCAATTCCGAAGACCTGCCGGGCTTCGGCGGCGCGGGCTTGTACACCACCGTGCCGAACGTCACGCAGGCCGATGCGCTGGCCCGGGCCGTGCAGACGGTGTGGGCTTCGGTCTACAACTTCGAGGCTTACGAGGCGCGCCGCACCGCAGGCTTCGGGCAGGACGCCGTCGTCATGGCGGTGCTGGTGCAACAGGCCGCGGCGTCGGACAGCTCGGGCGTCATGATCACGCGCGATCCCTTCGACGCCTCGCGCCGCCACGTCACCTACCTGTCCGCCAAGCGCGGATTGGGCATCAAGGTGGTGGAAGGCAAGCGGCAGGCCGAACAGGTCATGTACTCAAGCTGGTCCAAGGCAGTTCAGGTGCTAAGCCGTTCCGCCGAGGACACGCAGCTCGTGGCTGACGCGGGCGGCGGCGTGCGCGAAGTGCCGATCGAGGGCGCACGCCAGGTGCTGAATGATGCCCTGGTCGCCCGGCTGGCCGCCGTGGGACGGCAGGTGAAAAAGCGCTTGGGAAATGGAGACCAGGACATCGAATGGGCCGTGCAGGCAGACAAGATCCTGATCCTGCAGGCGCGGCCTTACATCGATGGGAGCCGCTGAACCAACGCGCCAGGCGTCCGATGGGACGGCAGCGCAGGTTCTGCATGCGGCATGAACAGGACGAAAGCAAACACGGCGCGGCCTTTGCGGGCCGCGCCGTGCCGGGGCATCAGGTCTGCAGACCGTCAGATATGCAAAGCATGCCCCAGCGCCTTGAGCGCCGCCTCCTGGACCGCCTCGCCCAGCGTGGGATGCGCGTGAATGGTGCCGGCTACGTCTTCCAGCGTGGCGCCCATTTCCAACGACTGGCCAAACGCCGTCGATAGCTCCGACACCGCACGGCCCACGGCCTGCCACCCCACGATCAGGTGGTTGTCGCGCCGGGCCACCACGCGCACGAACCCGTCGGTGGATTCCAGCGTCATGGCGCGGCCGTTGGCGGCGAAGGGGAAGGAGGCCGTCACGCAATCCAGGCCGGCGGCTTCGGCCTCGTGCGGCGACAGGCCCGCCACCACGACCTCGGGATCGGTGAAGCACACGGCCGGGATGGAGGCCGGCTGGAAGTGGCGGCGCTTGCCCGCCACCAGTTCGGCCACCATCTCGCCCTGCGCCATGGCGCGGTGCGCCAGCATGGGTTCACCGGCGATGTCGCCAATGGCCCAGACGTCGCGCATGGACGTGCGGCATTGGTCGTCGATGCGCAGCGCGTTGCCCTTGCGGTCCAGTTGCAGGCTTTCCAGCCCCCAGCCCTGCGTGCGCGGACGGCGTCCCACCGAGATCAGCACGCGGTCGGCCGGCAGCAGGGTTTCGGCGCCGCTGGCGTCCTGCACCCGCACCGCGTCGCCCTTGCCGTTCAACCCCAGCACCTTGCGGCCCAGGTGCAACGCCACGCCCATCTTGCCCAGCGCGGCCGCGACGGGCTTGGTGAGCTCGGCGTCGTAGGTCGGCAGGATGCGGTCCTGCGCCTCCACGACAGCGACCTCGGCGCCCAGCTTGCGGTAGACGGTGCCCAGTTCCAGGCCGATGTAGCCGCCGCCCACCACCACGAGCTGCTTCGGGATGCTGGCGGGCGATAGCGCCTCGGTGGACGACACCACCATGCCGCCGAAAGGCATGGACGGCAGCGGCGTGGGTTCGGAGCCAGCCGCCAGCAGCAGGTGCTCGCACTGGATGCGAACGCGCCCCGCGTCGGGCGTTTCGACTTCGGCCGTCTTGCCGTCCAGAAGCGTCGCCCAGCCGCGCACGACCTCCACGCCGTTCTTCTTGAGCAGCGCGCCCACGCCCCCCGTCAGCTTGCCGACGATGCCGTCTTTCCAGGCGACCGTCTTGGCGATGTCGATGCGCGGCGTGTCCACGGCGATGCCGAGCGCCGATTCGCCGGCGTAGTGGCGCGCCTTGTCGAATTCCTCGGCCGCGTGGATCAGGGCCTTGGAGGGGATGCAGCCGATGTTCAGGCAGGTGCCGCCCAGCTGCGCGCCCTCGACCAGAATGGTCGGCACGCCCAGCTGCCCGGCGCGGATGGCGGCCACGTAGCCGCCGGGGCCGCCGCCGATCACCAGCAATGTCGTTGTCTTTGTGATCTGGCTCATGCTCACTCCACGAAAAGCAGCGCGGGTTGTTCCAGCAGCGCGCGCACGGCCTGGATGAAGCGCGCCGCGTCCATGCCGTCCACCACGCGGTGGTCGAAGGACGAAGACAGGTTCATCAGCTTGCGCGCCACCACGGCGCCGTTGCGGAAGGCGGGGCGTTCGACGATGCGGTTCACGCCCACGATACCGACCTCGGGATGGTTGATGACCGGCGTGGTGACGATGCCGCCCAAGGGACCCAGGCTGGTGATGGTAATGGTCGAACCGGACAGCTCGTCGCGGCCGGCCGACCCGCTGCGCACCGCCTGCGCCAGCCGATTGATCTCCGCAGCCATGGACCACAGGTCGCGCGCCTCGGCGTGGCGCATCACCGGCACCATCAGGCCGCCGTCGCTTTGCGTGGCAATGCCGATGTGCACCGCGCCATAGCGCGTGACCACCCCCGCCTCGTCGTCGTAGCGCGCATTGATCTGCGGGAAATCGCGCAGCGCCACCACCATCGCGCGGGCCAGGAGCGGCAGCAGCGTCAGCTTGCCGCGCGACTCGCCCCATTTGGCGTTCAACTGCACGCGCAGGTCTTCGAGCTCGGTCACGTCGATTTCCTCGACGTAGCTGAAATGCGGGATGCGGCGCTTGGACTCGGCCATCTTCTGCGCGATCTTCCTGCGCAGACCGATCACCGGCACGGCGTCTTCGTCGTTGCGTTCCACATAGGCCGACCCGCCGCGTGCGCTGCTGGCGGCGCCCTGCCCTTGCAGCCAGGCATCCAGGTCTTCGTGCAGGATGCGCCCGGCCGGGCCGCTGCCCTGCACGTAGCGCAGCTCCACGCCCAGGTCCCACGCGCGCTTGCGAACTGCGGGCGACGCCAGCGGCTTTTCGCCGGGCTGACGGACTGCTGCGGGCGCGCCGCCGGATTGGCGGGCGGCTGGCGACTTGGCCGGCGCCGACGCGGGGCCAGAGGCAGATGCGGATGTTGATGCGGATGATGATGACTTGGCCGGCGGGGAAGTTGCGGGCGCCGATGCTGCGCCGGGCGTCGATGCCGCCACGCCGCTTTCCACCAGACTCGGACCACCAGCGCGCTGCGCGCCGTCGGCAGCAATCCCGCCAGCCGCAGGCACAGCCGCTTTCCCCGCCGGCGCGGCCGCCGCAGCAGCGCCGGCCTTCACATTCCCTTCGCCTTCGACTTCCAGGCGGATCAGCTCCCCGCCCACGGCCATCACCTGGCCAACATCGCCGCCCAGCGAGATTACCTTGCCGACCACCGGCGATGGGATCTCGACCGTGGCCTTGTCCGTCATCACGTCCGCCAGCGGCTGGTCCTCGGCGACCGTGTCGCCCACCTTGACGTGCCAGCCCACCAGCTCGACCTCTGCGATGCCTTCGCCGATGTCGGGCATCTTGATGATATGAATCCCCATGTCATGCCTCCATCGCGCGTTTGAACGCTTCGCCGACCCGGCGCGGGCCGGGGAAGTACGCCCATTCCTGCGCGTGCGGATAGGGAGTGTCCCAACCGGTCACGCGCTCGACGGGCGCCTCCAGATGATGGAAGCAGTGTTCCTGCACCAGGGAAATCAGTTCCGCGCCAAAGCCGCAGGTGCGCGTGGCCTCGTGCACGACCACGCAGCGCCCCGTCTTCTTGACAGAGTTGACGATGGCGTCCAGGTCCAGCGGCCACAGGCTGCGCAGGTCGATGATTTCGGCGTCGATGCCGGTTTCCTCGGCCGCGGTCAGCGACACGTGCACCGTGGTGCCGTAGGTCAGCACCGTCAGTTCCGAACCCGGCCGCACGATGGCCGCCGATTCCAGCGGCACGGTGTAGTAGCCCGTGGGCACCACGCTGCCGGGACGGCCGGTCCACGGCGTGACCGGCCGATCGTGGTGGCCGTCGAACGGGCCGTTGTAGAGCCGCTTGGGTTCCAGGAAGATCACCGGATCGTCGTTCTCGATGGCGGCGATCAACAGCCCCTTCGCGTCGTACGGGTTGGACGGCATCACCGTGCGCAGCCCGCAGACCTGCGTGAACATTGCCTCGGGACTCTGGCTGTGCGTCTGCCCGCCGTAGATGCCGCCGCCGCAAGGCATGCGGATGGTCATGGGGGCAATGAATTCGCCGACCGACCGGTAGCGCAGGCGCGCGGCCTCGGACACGATCTGGTCCGAAGCCGGATAGAAGTAGTCGGCGAACTGGATCTCGCACACCGGCCGCAGGCCATAGGCGCCCATGCCCACCGCCACGCCGACGATCCCGCCTTCGGAAATGGGGGTGTCGAACACGCGCGAGCTGCCGTATTTGGCCTGCAGGCCTTCGGTGCAGCGGAACACGCCGCCGAAATAACCCACGTCCTGCCCGAACACCACGACGTTGTTGTCGCGCTCAAGCATGACATCCATGGCCGAGCGCAAAGCCTGGATCATGGTCATCGGCGCCGAGGCCGGACCAGCGTTGTTATCGATTGCCATGGTCAGACTCCGAGCTGCTGGCGCTGCCGGCGCAGATGCTCCGGCATGTCCTTGTACACGTCTTCAAAAATGCTGGCGGCGCTGGGGACGTGACCGTCCACCAGGGTGCCGTAGCTCTCGGCTTCCTTTTGGGCCGCCAGGATCTCGGCGTCGAGTTCGGCGCGGACCGCGTCGTGCTCGGCGTCGGACCAGATGCCCAACAGGATGAGATGTTTCTTGAAGCGCTCGATCGGGTCGCCCAGGGGAAAGTGGCTCCAGTCGTCGCCGGGCCGGTACTTGGAGGGATCGTCAGACGTGGAGTGAGGCCCCGCGCGGTAGGTCACCCATTCGATCAGCGTCGGGCCCAGGTTGCGGCGGGCGCGCTCGGCCGCCCAGCGCGAGGCGGAATAGACCGCCAGGAAATCGTTGCCGTCCACCCGCAGCGACGCAATGCCGCAGCCCACGCCACGGCCCGCGAAGGTCGCGCCCTCGCCGCCGGCGATGGCCTGGAAGGTGGAAATGGCCCACTGGTTGTTGACCACGTTCAGGATGACGGGCGCGCGGTAGACGTGCGCGAAGGTCAACGCGGTGTGGAAGTCGGCTTCGGCGGTGGCGCCGTCGCCGATCCAGGCCGAGGCAATGCGGGTGTCGCCCTTGATGGCCGACGCCATGGCCCAGCCCACCGCCTGGATGAACTGCGTGGCCAGGTTGCCCGAAATCGTGAAAAAGCCGTTTTCGCGGTCGGAATACATGACCGGCAGCTGGCGGCCCTTGAGCGGGTCACGCTCGTTGGACATGAGCTGGCACATCATCGTCACCAGCGACACATCGCGCGAGAGCAGGATGCTTTGCTGGCGATAGGTGGGAAAGCACATGTCCCCCTTTTCCAGCGCCATCGCGTGGGCGGTGCCGATGGCCTCCTCGCCCAGGCTCTGCATGTAGAACGAGATCTTCTTCTTGCGCTGCGCGGTCAGCATGCGCCCGTCGAAGATGCGGGTCTTGAGCATTGCCCGCATGCCGGCGCGCAGCATGTCGTGGCTGATCTCCGGCGCCCACGGCCCGACGGCATGGCCGTCATTGTCGATGACCCGGACCAGGCTGTAGGCCAGTGGACCGGTGTCGACCGCGGCAACATCAATGGGGGGTTTGGGCACCTCGCCGGGCGGCGATAGATGCAGATAGGAGAAGTCTGTCTTGCAACCCGGTCGCCCTGTCGGCTCGGGGACGTGCAACTTCAGCGGCCCATATTGGCTCATGTATTGTCTCCACGCTTGATCGTGTCATGCGTTTTCTTCCTACCAAGGCATTGCCAGAGGCGTGTGACCTCGGACGCTGCCGTCGCCGGCCTGCGCCCGGGGATACATGGGCAAGGCCGTTGACGAGATTAGCACAGGGGACAGGGCCGATGAGCGGGCCGCGCGGCCTTTTGGGGCCGTATTGGACTGAGGGTTTTCCTCAGGCGGCGCCGGTCCATTCCGTGACGAATTCACGGTAGTCGGGACGCTTGGCGGGGGGCACCGCGCACGCGGGCGTGCCCACGGCCAGAAAGCCCAGGAAGCGGTAATCCAGCGAGTCCAGACCCAGCGCGTTCTGCACGTCTTCGACGTAGGTGCCCAGGCCGGTGCTCCAGAAGGCGGCGTAGCCCAGCATGTGGACCGCGTTCAGGATGTTCATGACCGAGCAGCCCGTGGCCAGAAGCTGTTCCTGCTCGGGGATCTTGGTGTTGTCGTGGGCGATCTTCTGGGCCACGGCGATGAACAGCGGCACGCCGGCCATCCATTCGCGGACAGACTTTTCCTTTTCGGGCGTCATGCGCGGATCGCCGCTGCGCTTGACCGCGTCCAGCGCCATGTCCGCCAGCTTGCCGATGGCTTCGCCCTGGATCACGACGAAGCGCCACGGGCGCAGCGCGCCATGATCGGGCGCCGCCATGGCGGCCTGCAGGATCTGTTCGAGTTCGTCGGGTTTGGGCGCCGGGGCCCGCAGGAACTTGAAGGAGCGGCGCGAAGTCAGGGCGTGAAGCGGGGTGGCGGTCTGGGTGACGGTCATTGATCGATGCGCAAATGGGAAAAAACAGATTCCGATAGTACGCGATGACGGCCGCCCCATCGCCGATCCCCTGACCTGCAACAAGGACATCGCGCCGTGCGCGGTCACCCCAGATGGGTATGGCGCTCCTGCCGCTCTTCGACCTGCATTTCGGTCAGGCCGTGCAGGATGCCGCAGTCGTCCGTGTCCGGGCGCGCCGACACGCAGCGCTGGCGCAATTCGCTCAGTTGGGATTTCAGCTGCATCAGTTCGGCAATGCGCTCGTCCACGTGGGAGATGTGCTCGTCGAACAGCTGGTTGATCGGGCCGCAACCGGTGCGGTGGTTGTCGGCCACGGACAGGATGGCGCGGATCTCGTCCTGCGTCATGTCCAGCGCCCGGCAGTTGCGGATGAGGCGCAGGCGCTCCAGGTGCATCTGCCCATAGCTGCGGTAGTTGTTCAGACCCCGCTCCGGCGCGGGCAGCAGTCCTTCCTTTTCGTAATACCTGACGGTTTCGACCGTGGTGCCGGCCGCCGTGGCCAATTCGCCGATACGCATCGCTGCCTCCCGGATCCGATCCGATGATTAGGGGTTGACCCTATAGTAACTCCAAGGTGTGGAATTGCGTCACCAGCTTATTTGAAGGGTCAAGCCGATGTCTTTACCTCCGGTCAAACAACGCGAACATCAGTCGGGTGGGGCCTGCGGCTCCTGCTGCGGTCACGATGAGGGCAAGTCGCCGCATGCGACCGCCGGCCACGCGGATCAGGGCCACGACGGCCACCATCACGATGACCACGATCACAGCGCACCCGCCCACCAGCACGCCGACGCGGCCCCTGGCCACGCCCATGGCGCGGATGCCTGCTGCGACCACGCGCATGGCGATGCGGTCCTGCAGCCGGCCGCCGCTGCCGCGACGCTCACTGCCGGCCCCGGCCAGCTGCTGGCGCGCCTGCGCATCGGTCAGATGGACTGCCCCACCGAGGAAACGCTGATCCGCAAAAAGCTGGACGGCGTGGATGGCGTGCATGCGCTGGACTTCAACCTGATGCAGCGCATCCTGACCGTAGTCCACGCGGAGGGCGCGCTGGATCGCATCGTCGCGGCCATCAAATCGCTGGACATGACGCCCGAGCCCCTGGCCGACGGCGCGGCCGCCGCGCCCGCCCCCGCCGCCAAGGCGGTGAACTGGTGGCTGATCGGCGGCGCGGGCGTGCTGGCCGCCCTGTCGGAAGTCTCGCACTACCTGGACGCCCCGCTCTTGGTGACCGCCGCGCTGGCCGTGGCCGCCATCCTGGCTTGCGGCGTCAGCACCTATCGCAAGGGCTGGATCGCCGTGCGCAACGGCAACCTGAACATCAACGCCCTGATGAGCATCGCCGTCACCGGCGCGGTGCTGATCGGCCAGTGGCCCGAGGCGGCCATGGTGATGTTCCTGTTCAACGTGGCCGAACTCATCGAAGCCCGCTCGCTGGACCGCGCCCGCAACGCCGTGCGCGGCCTGCTGGACCTGGCGCCCGAGACGGCGACCCTGCGGCAGGCGGACGGCAGCTGGGTGGAAGTGCCCGCCGCGTCGCTGCAGCCGGGCGGGATCGTGCGCGTGCGGCCGGGCGAGCGCATCGCGGCCGATGGCATCGTCGTGAACGGCACGTCGGCCGTGGACCAGTCGCCGATCACGGGCGAAAGCCTGCCCGTCGAAAAGACGCAGGACGATCCCGTCTTCGCGGCCACCATCAACACCTCCGGCTCCTTTGAGTACCGCGTGACCGCCGCGGCGGGCAACACCACGCTGGCGCGCATCATCCACGCGGTGGAACAGGCGCAGGGCGCGCGCGCGCCCACGCAGCGCTTCATCGACCGTTTCTCGCGCATCTACACGCCTGCGGTCGTGGCGATTGCGCTGGCCGTGGCGGTGCTGCCGCCGCTGCTGTGGGGCCAGCCGTGGTTCGATGCCCTGTACCGCGCGCTTGCGCTACTGATCATCGCCTGCCCGTGCGCGCTGGTGATTTCCACGCCGGTCAGCATCGTCAGCGGCCTGACCGCCGCCTCGCGCCGCGGCATCCTCGTCAAGGGCGGGGTCTATCTGGAAGAAGGCCGCAACCTGAAATGGCTGGCGCTGGACAAGACCGGCACGCTGACGCACGGCAAGCCCGTTCAAACCGACCTGCAGGACTGGGACGCGGCGGCGGCTGGCCCTCACCCCGCCGCCCTCGTCGCGGCAAGCCTGGCGGCCCGATCGGATCACCCGGTGTCACTGGCCGTGGCCAACGCCGCGCGCCAGGCCGGCAGCACGCTGCTGGAAGTCGAGGCCTTTACCGCCCTGCCCGGCCGCGGCGTCAGCGGCCAGGTGGGCGGGCAGACTTACCATCTTGGCAACCGCCGCCTGATGCGGGAATTGGGCGTCTCCAGCGCCGCGCTCGACACGCGCTTTGACGAGCTGGAAAGCCAGGGCAAGAGCGTCATCGCGCTGTCGGACGGCAGCCGCGTGCTGGCGGTGGCTGCCGTGGCCGACACGGTCAAGCCCACCAGCGCGCAGGCCATCGCCGACCTGCACGGGCTGGGCGTGCGCACGCTCATGCTGACGGGCGACAACACGCCGACCGCGCAGGCCATCGCGCGCCAGGTCGGCATCGACGAGGCGCGCGGCGACCAATTGCCCGAGGACAAGCTGGCCGCCATTGAAAGCAAGCTGGCGCCGGACGTCCGGGTCGGCATGGTGGGCGACGGCATCAACGACGCGCCCGCGCTGGCACGGGCCGACATCGGGTTTGCCATGGGCGCGGCCGGCACCGGCACGGCGATCGAGACCGCCGACGTGGCCCTCATGGACGACGACCTGCGCAAGATCGGCACCTTCCTGCGCCTGTCGCGCGCCACGCACCGCATCCTCGTGCAGAACATCGCGCTGGCGCTGGGCATCAAGGTGGTGTTCCTGGCGCTGGCCGTGACGGGTCACGCGACGCTGTGGATGGCGGTGTTTGCCGACGTGGGCGCCAGCCTGCTGGTGGTGGCGAACGGCCTGCGTCTGCTGCGCGCCGCCCCGGCCAGCCGGTAAGCGCCGCGGCCCTGGCGGCGAATCCCCGTATGATGGCGAAAAACAGAGCCGCCCCGCGCGCCATCAAGGAGACGCCCGCTTGTCCGCAGGTACGATTTCGCCCGTCCCGGAGACCTTTCCCACCTTCGAATCCTCGGATTTCTCGGGAGAGGGATCCTTCTACTTCGACCTCGTGCGCCTGCAGGACCACGACGACATCCCGCGCGGCTTCCTGCATCGGCACCGCTATTACCACCTGTTGTGGATGACCGAGGCGCAAGGCACCCACCTGCTGGACTTCGAGCAGCACGCCGTGCGCGACCACTCGGTCTTTTTCCTGTCGCCCGGCCAGATCCACGCCTGGACGTCGTCGGTCAAGCCCAGCGGCTACGTCATGAACATCAGCACCGAGTTCTTCGCGCAGATGTTCCCGCGCGCCGACGACATCGCCAAGTTCCCGTTTTTTCACCTGGCGGGCGGATCGCCGGTCATCTACCTGACGCGCGAGCAGCACGACGCCATGCTGCCGCTGCTGGCGGAAATCGAACGCGAAACGCGCGACCGCCAGACAGGCCGTTTCGACGTGGTGCGCTCTTACCTGCTGATCCTCCTGACGCAGCTGCGCCGGCTGTATCCGGCTGACGAGCGTGAAACCGCGGCGGGCCCCAGCTATTCGCTGGCCAAGCGCTTCACCATGCTGATCGAAGAGCACTACCTGGATTTCTCGGCCATCCGCCAATACGCCGACGCGCTGTGCATCAGCGAACGCCAGTTGAACGAGGCGGTCAAGCGCAGCGTGGGACGCACGGCCAGCCAGCTCGTGCAGGAACGCATCGCGCTGGAGGCCAAGCGGCTTCTGTGCAACACGGATCTGGGCATCGCAGAGATCGGCTTTCAGCTGAACATCGAGGATCCGGCCTATTTCGCGCGCTTTTTCAAGAAGCACACCGGCTGCACGCCGGGCGACTTCCGCAAGAAGTACTACCGCCCCATCGAATGATGGCTGAGTGACCGGCGGACTGCGGCCGCGCGGGCTGGCCCGCAAAAAAGTGCAAAACAAGCTCTGATCTGTCCTAACGCGCCCTGACCGAGGCTGCGTAAAGTTCATCCGGACTCAACCCGCCGCGCTGCGGCCAGATTGAAATTGCGATGAACGACACTTCGACATTGATGACGGGCGGCCAGCACGTGGTGCGGGCCCTGCTGGACCACGGCGTGGACACCGTATTTGGCGTACCCGGCGAGAGCTACCTGGACGTATTGGACGCGCTGTACGCGCACAGCGACCGCATCCGGCTGGTGTCCTGCCGCCATGAAGGCGCGGCGGCATTCATGGCCGAAGCGCACGGCAAGCTGACCGGCCGCCCCGGCATCTGCATGGTCACGCGCGGCCCCGGCGCCACCAACGCCAGCATCGGCGTGCAGACGGCCTTCCAGGACTCCACCCCGCTCATCGTGCTGGTGGGCCAGGTCGGCAACGACATGGTCGAGCGCGAGGCGTTCCAGGAAATCGACTACCGCCGCATGTTCGGCCAGTTCACGAAGTGGGTGGCGCAGATCGACAGCGCCGCGCGCGTCACCGAATACCTGAACCGCGCGTTCTCCGTCGCCACGTCCGGCCGCCCCGGCCCGGTCGTCCTGGCGCTGCCCGAGGACATGCTGACCGACGTGGCCCCGGCCCTGCCCTGCGGCACGATCCAGGTGCCGCAGGCCTATCCGGCCCCCGACGCCCTGGCCAGCATGCGCACGCTGCTGGCGGGCGCCCAGCGCCCCCTGATGATCGTCGGCGGCTCGGGCTGGACCGACGCGGGACTGGCAAGCCTGACCCGCTTTGCCGAACTGAACGGCCTGCCCGTGGCGTGTTCGTTCCGCCGCCAGGACCTCTTTGACAACCACCACGCGCAATACGTGGGTGAAGTCGGCATCGGCGTGAACCCCGAGCTGGCCGAGGCGGTGCGCCAGGCCGACGTCATCCTGGCCGTGGGCGCGCGGCTGGGCGAGATGGTGACGGGCGGCTATTCGCTGCTGCAATCGCCGGTGCCCAGCCAGACCCTGATCCACGTGCTGGCCAGCCCCGAAGAGCTGGGCCGCGTGTACCAGCCGGCCGTGAAGATCCAGGCCGGCATGGACGCCTTCGCCAAGACGGCGGTGGAGCTGGAGCCCGTGGACGCAACGCCGTGGCGCGCGTGGGCGCAGCGCCTGCACGACAACTACCTGCGCTACACCGAGCTGCCTGCCCCGCGCACGGGCCTGGACCCGGCGCGCGTCATTGCCGCGCTGCGCGACCAGCTGGACCCGAGCGCCATCCTGACCAATGGCGCGGGCAACTACAGCGCCTGGGCGCATCGTTACTACCGTTTCACCCACCCGCGCACACAACTGGCGCCGACCAGTGGGGCGATGGGTTACGGCGTGCCCGCGGCCATCGCGGCCAAGCTGCGCCATCCCGACCGCCAGGTGATCTGCCTGGCGGGCGACGGCTGCTTCCTGATGACGTCGCAGGAGCTGGCCACCGTGAAGCAGCACCAGCTGGGCATCGTCTTCATCGTGTTCAACAACGGCATGTACGGCACGATCCGCATGCACCAGGAGGTGCACTACCCCGGCCGCACCATCGGCACGGACCTGTGCAACCCGGATTTCGTGGCCTACGCGCAATCGTTCGGCGTGACGGCCGAACGCGTACAGACGCATGAAGCCTTCACGCCCGCGCTGGCGCGCGCGCTGGACAGCGGAACCCCGTATCTGATCGAACTCAGCCTGGACCCGGAGGTGATCACGCCCCGGGCCACCCTGACGAGCCTGCGCGAAAAGGCGCGCACCGCCGGCGCCTGAGAGACCAGGCCCGGCAACCCATAAAAAAACCCAAAACACTGGAGAGAGACATGACGAAAACCCTGACCCCCGTGCGGCGCCTGGCTGCCGCCGTCCTGATGGCCGCCGCGTCGCTGGGCACGGCAGCAACGGCCGCCGCGGCCGATTTCCCCGAACGCCCCTTGCGCATCATCGTGCCCTTCGCCGCGGGCGGCGCCACCGACGTGATCGCGCGCACCGTGGCGCAGGCCATGTCGACGCGGCTTGGCCAGCCCGTGGTGGTGGAGAACAAGGCGGGCGCCAACGGCAACATCGGTGCCGTGATGGCCGCCCGCGCCGAGCCCGACGGCTACACGCTGCTGATGGCCACGTCCAGCCACGCCATCAACGCCACGCTCTATCACAAGCTCGACTACAGCCTGACGCGCGACTTCGCCGGCCTGTCCAACCTGGCGTCGGTGCCGCTGCTGCTGGTGGTGAACCCCTCGGTGCCGGCCAAGACCCCGCAGGAACTGGCAGCCTATGCCAAGGCCAACGGCAACCGCGTGAACTACGCCTCGGGCGGCACCGGCACGGCTTCGCATCTGGCCGGCGCGCAGTTCAATTCGCTGGCCGGCGCGCAGATGACGCACGTGCCGTACAAGGGCGGCGCGCAGGCGCTCAACGACCTCATGGGCGGACAGGTCCAGATCATGTTCGCCAACCTGCCCGAAGTGCTGTCGCAGGTGCAGGCCGGGCGCCTCACGCCCATCGCGGTCACCGGCACGCAGCGCCACTCGGCGCTGCCCAACGTGCCCGCGTTCTCCGAGGCGGCCTACCCGGCCATGAATGCGCGTTCGTGGTTCGGCCTGTTCGTGCCGGCCGCCACGCCCGCGCCCGTGGTCGAGAAGCTGTCCAAGGCCGTCACCGACAGCGTCGCCGACCCGGCCGTGCAGGACAAGTTGAAGGGCCTGGGCGCCGACCCCGTGGGCGACGGCCACGCCGCCTTCCAGAAATACGTGAACACCGAAGTGGAACGCTGGAGCGAGCTGGTCAAGCAGTCCGGCGCCACGGCCGAATAACACGCTTTCCGCTACCCCTATCAAGGATCAACATGCTTTACGACGTCCGTACCTACACGTGCCGCGCCGGCACCATCAAGAAACACTTGGCGCTCTATGCCGAGCACGGCTACGAGGTGCAGAGCCGCCATCTGGGCAAGCCGCTCGCCTACATGCAGACCGAAACCGGCAACGTCAACACTTACATGCACATCTGGGTGTATGACAGCGCCGCCGACCGCGAAGCCAAGCGCCAGGCGCTGCAGAAGGACCCGGCCTGGGCGACCTACCTGACCAAGAGCGCCGAAGCCGGCTACCTGATCAGCCAGGAAAACCGCCTGATGACGCCGACGGCGTTCTTCAAGCCCTGATGTAGCACGCAGCAGGCGGCGCTAGCCCGCCTGCTCTTCCTGCGGCCAGTCCCGCAGCACGGGCGCGTCCGGCGCGCCCGGTCCCACGTCGCGCAGATGGTCGTGCTGCAACAGCGCCATCCGGTAGGCATCGCGGTACGCGCCGTTGGAAAAGAATTCTTCCCTGAGCAGGCCTTCGATCTGGAAGCCGCACCGTTCGTAGATGTGCACGGCGGCGGTATTGTCCTTGTCCACCACCAGATACACCTTGTGCAGGTTCAGCACCCGAAACGCATAGCCCACCGCAATGCGCGTCGCGGCCTTGGCGTAGCCCCTGCCCTGGTAGCTGGGCGCGATGATGATCTGGAATTCTGCCCGGCGATGGATGTAGTCGATCTCCACAAGCTCGACCAGCCCGGCCGGCTGCCCCGTGTCGTGCTCGATGATGAAGCGCCGCTCGTTCTGGTCGTGAAGGTGGCGGTCGTACAGCGCGACGAGTTCGTCATAGGCTTCATACGGCTCTTCGAACCAGTAGCGCATGATGACGTCGTTATTGTTGATCTTGTGCACGAAGTGCAGGTCGCCGCGTTCGAGCGGGCGTAGTTTGATATCGGATGTGGCCGACATGGGTACCTCGAGATGACCGCTGATGTGCGGCCATTCTATGTCAAGCCCACACGTCCCGCCTTCTGGAAACGGGGCCCGTTGCGAGCACGCAAGTATCTCTAGGAAATACCTTGGAATCTTTATAAAATCCCTGCAGTTTCCAACCGGCGCGGACGCCCACCGCCACCCTACAAGCGATTCCCATGAGCCGTCCCGACCCTCTCTTCGTGCAATCCCTGGCCAAAGGCTTCGAACTGCTGGAAGCCTTTGCCCAGCGCCCGTCAACCATGAGCATGAACGAGCTCATGGAGATCACCGGCTTTGACCGTAGCACCACGCAGCGCATGACCCACACGCTGGTCACGCTGGGCTACCTGGAACGCGGCGCGGGCGGCAAGGGCTACACGCCCGGCAAGAAGATCCTGCAACGCAGCTTCGATTACATGCGCAGCGTGCCGCTGCTTGAACGCGCCACTCCGCTGATCGCCGAAATGCAGCGCGAAACCAACGAACGCGTCGAACTCAGCCTGTTCGACGACCTGTACATCATTTTTGCCCTGCGCCGCCAGACCAAGCGCCAGACCTTCAGCAGCACGCTGGCCGGCCGCGCCCTGCCCATGGTGCAGACGGCCGGCGGACGGGCCATCATGTCCCACCTGCCCGAGGAGGAAGTCGAAGACATCCTTTCCCGGTCCAAGGACATGCCGCTCGACACCATCCCCAGCACGCCCAAGACCGACAACGACCCGGACCGCATCCGGGGGCTGGTCCAGCAGGCGCGCCAGGATGGGTATGCCACGGCCATCGAGGAAAGCATGCTGGGCGAGCTGAACCTGGCCGCCGCCATCCTGGATCATCGGCATCGGCCGGTGGCGGCCATCCAGATCGCCGGGCTGGTGTCCGAATGGGCCTCGCCGGCGGAGTTTGCGCGACGCTATTCGCCGCTCTTGCTGACCGCGGCGCGGGGGCTGAGCGGCAAGGTGGGGTTGTCCTGAACGGCCTTTCCTACTTGCCGCGCCAGAACAGCGGCAATGGGGCCGGCACCATGCCGTCGAACTTCTTGTCGTACGCCTTGAATTCCGAGTATCCCCCCAGCGGCACGAACATCACCTGCTCGTAGGCGCGCCGCTGGATTTCGGCAGCCACGCGCTTTTGCGCCTCCAGCCCATTCACCGACTCGAACTCGGCGCGCAGGCGCTGGATGGTGTCGTCCTTGGTCCAGCCCGGATAGCCGCCCTCGCCCCGTCCGTCCAGATTGGCGTTCACGATGGGGTTCAGCAGGTCCATGCTGGTCAGACTGGAATGGAAGATGCTCCAGCCGCCTTCGGCGAGCGGCGCGTCCTTGCTGCGCCGCGAGAGCAGCGTGGCCCAGTCCATCGACTGCACTTCCACGTTCATACCGATGCTGCGCAGCGCCTGCGCGGTCACGGGCGCCAGGCTGGACAGGCTGCGCACGTCGGTCGGATGCAGCACGACGATCTTCTCGCCCGCGTAGCCGCTGTCCTTCAGCAACTCCCGCGCCTGCGCCAGATTGGCGGGCTTGGTCTGCGTGGCGCCGTCTTCGGTCTGGTATGCCGAGATACAGCTCAACATGGCGCCGCATAGCTTGTAGTAGGCCGGATCGCCCAGCGAGGCATCCAGGTAGTCGGCCTGGTACAGCGCGGCCAGCACCGCACGCCGCACCTTCACGTTGTCCAGGGGCGGCTGCTTCCAGTTCATGCGCAAGGTGTAGGTTTCGGACGCGTCGCCATAGCTCTGCACCGTCACGGTCTTCACGCCGTCCAGCTGTGGCAAGAGGTCGGGCGCCACGTTCTCGACGAAGTCGATCTCGCCCTGGCGCAGTGCGTTCACCGCGGTCTGTGCATCCGGCACGTTCACCACGTCGATGCGGTCGAACATGGCGACCTTGCCCCCGGCAAAGCGGCTGGCCGGCTCGTTGCGCGGCACGTAATCCGCATTCTTCACATACGCGGCCTTCACGCCGGCCTGGAACTCGGCTTGCACGAACTTGTACGGACCCGAGCCGACAGTTTCCTTGATGGCCTCGGACGGCGGCGTCGCCGCGATGCGACGGGGCATGATGAACGGCACAGGCGAACCCGGCTTGGCCAGCGCATCCAGCAGCAGCCCGTAAGGTTTGGTGAGCACGATGCGGAAGGTGTCGGCCGACGGGCTGTCCATGCGCTGCGTGATGCCGGCCAGGCGCGAACCGACGGGATCGCGCTGCGACCAGCGCTTGAGCGACGCCACCACGTCTTCACCGGAGACGGGCGCACCGTCATGAAATTTCAAGCCCGCCCGAAGCGTGAATACATAGGTCAGCTGGTCGGGCGACACCGTCCACGACGCCACCATCTGTGGCTGCGGACGCGAACGCGCATCCAGCGAAAACAGCGTGTCGTACACCATGTACCCGTGATTGCGCGTGATGTACGCATTGGTCAGCACCGGGTCCAGCACGCGCAGCGGCGCATGCATGACCACCTTGGCGTTGACCGGCTCGGCCTGGGCCTGGGCCGGACAAAGGGAAACCGCCACCGCGAGGGCAGCCAGGGCGGCCGCCGCAAAACCACGTTGTCTCATCATGTGTCCTTATCGTAGGTACGGCAGAAATGGCGGCCGGGTCAGGGCCGCGCCAGCAAAACCGATTCAGTCGTGCAGCGCCTTGACTGCCTCCAGCAGCGCGCCGTCGCCAATGGGTATGCCGCAAGCCCGCAACGCGGCGTCAACGCCGCCCAGCGCGCCCAGGATCATGGCGGGATGCACGTCGCCCAGGTGGCCAATGCGGAACATCCGTCCGGCGAGCGGCCCCAGCCCGCCCGCCACGGCAACGTGAAAGCGTTCGCGCGCCACGGTACGCATGGCTTCGACGTCCACGCCGTCGGCGACCGAAATCGTGGTGACCGAGACCGCCCGCGCGGCGGGATCTTGCACGAACAGCTTGAGCGCGCCGCCGCGCGACCACGCGTTCACCGCGGCATGCACCGCGTCCGCCACGCGCCGGTGGCGGGCGAACACCGCCTCCTCGCCTTCAGCGGCAATCAGCGCCAGCGCGGCGCGCATGCCCGCCAGGAGGCTCTGCGGCGGCGTGCCGCAAAACTTGCGGTAAAGCAGATCGCTCTTGCGCTTCTCCCAGTCCCAATAGGCACGCGGCGTGGGATTGGCTTGCGCGGCCTGCAGCGCGCGCGCGTCGACCGCGGTGAAGGACAGCCCCGGCGGTCCCATCAGCGCCTTCTGCGATGCGCCGATCGCCACGTTGACGCCCCACTCGTCCATGCGGAAGGGCGTGGCGCCCAACGAGGCGATCACGTCGGCCACCAGCAGCGCCGGATGGCCGCTGGCGTCCATGGCCCGGCGCACGGCCGCAATGTCGCTGGTCACGCCGCTGGCCGTGTCGGTATGCACGGCGAACACGGCGGCGATACGCCGCGCCGTGTCGGCCCGCAGCGCCGCTTCGATCGCGGCCGGATCCAGCGCCTGTCCGGGGCGGGTCGGCGTGCGCAAAGCCGTGGCGCCCATGGCCTCGGCATGCACGGCCCACGCCTCCGCGAAATGGCCGCTGCCGGCCACCAGCACCTGCGCGCCGGGCGGGACCAGATTGGCAATGGCGGCTTCCCACGCGCCATGCCCGTTGGCCGCGTACATCAGCACGTCCGCGCGCCGCGTACCTAGCAGACGGGCCAAGCCCGCCTCGCAATCCGCGACCAATTCGGCCAGCCGCGGATCGGATAGATCCATGCACTGGCGGCCCATGGCCTCGCGCACCGCATCGGGCACGTGCGTCGGGCCGGGCGTATGCAGGAACTGCGGCCCGGCCAGTTCGGCGCGGGCTGTCGTCAGGCTGTCTTTCATTCGATTGTCTCCAGGTCCGGCTCCAGCAGGCGCCGCGCGGCGGTCCATACCCGCTGCGTGTAGATCGGGGCGGTGGGCCGTTCAAACTGGCTCGCGGTGCGCTCGCATACCGCCTCCGGCGGGAACACCAGTGGCGCGCCGGCCGATTGGGCCTTGACCTGCGCCTGGCAGGCGCGCTCCAGGTAATAGATATTGACGAACGCCTCGGCCACCGACGATCCCGCCGCCAGCAGGCCGTGGTTGCGCAGGATCATGGCCTTGTGCGGGCCAAGGCTGGCGACGAGGCTTTCGCGCTCTTCGAGGTCCAGCGCGATGCCCTGGTAGTCGTGATAGCCGAGGCGGTTGTAGAAGCGCAGCGCATGCTGCGTGATCGGCAGGAGGCCATCGCGCTGGCACGCCACGGCAATGCCGTCCGCAGTATGCGTATGCACCACGCACGCCAGATCGTGGCGCGCGGCATGCACCGCCGAATGAATGGTGAAGCCCGCCGCGTTGACCTGCTGGCTGTCGGCGTCGCCCGGATCGACCGGATTGCCGTCCAGGTCGATCTTCACGAGGTCCTGTGGCCGCATTTCGTGAAACAGCACGCCATAGCGGTTAATCAGAAAATGGTCCTGCGTGCCCGGCACCCGCGCGCTGATGTGGGTGTCGATCAGATCGGTCATGCGGAAGTGGGCGACGAGGCGGTACAGGGCGGCCAGTTCGTCGCGCACGTGCGCTTCGGTGAGTGCTTGCGTCATGAGAGCTCCGGTTGGAATCAGGCGTTGTCCGCCGCCAGGTCCGGCTGGGCGCGGATCAGCCGGGCGACCGCCAGGCTGGCCGCATCCCCCAACCGTTCCAGCTCGCGGATCACGCCCAGGCGGTCGGCCACCGATTTGTCCTGGTTCAGCTTCATCTTTCCCTCCAGCCCGGCAATCGGGATCTCCAGCGCCGCAATCGCGGTGAGGCGCGGCGCCGTCAGGGTCTCGGGCATCTCGGGAAAGCGCCATTCGCCACCCAGCGGCGTGTCGTAGCGCGCCACCGTTTCCGCCAGCACCGCGCGGATGGCCTCGGGCGCCTCGATCAAGCGTGGCGTGCCTCGCGCATGGACCGCGGTGTAGTTCCACGTCGGGAACGTCTGCCGGTTGACGTACCAGCTGGGCGAAATGAACGCATGCGGCCCCTGGAACAGCACCAGCGCCTGCGCGCCGTCCTGCAGGTCCCGCCACTGCGGATTGGCGCGCGCCAGATGCGTGACCAAGGTCCCGCACGCGCCGTCCTCGCGCAGCAGGAACGGCAGGTGCGTGGCGTTCGCGCCCGCCGCGCCCACGGTCACCAGCGTGGCGAAACTGTGTGTGCGCATGAACGCGTGCAATGCACCGATATCGGATTCGGCATAGGCCGGCGGGGTGTACATGGCGTCCCCTAGGCCTTCGCGTGCAGCCAGCGCGCGGTGTCGTCGAAGGCTTCACCCGCGACGGCGGCAATCGAAACGGCCTCCAGAAAGCTGTGCGCGGTGCCCGGGTAGACCTTGGACGCAACGTCCACCCCGGCCTCGCGCAGCTTGCGCTCCAGCTCGATGCTGTCGTCATGCAGCGGATCGCATTCGGTCACCACCAGCCAGGCCGGCGGCAGGCCTTGCAGGTCGGCGCGCAGGATGTCCACGCGCGGATCGAAGAAATCCTTGCCGTGGCGGATGTGCATGCCGCGGAACCAGATCATCATATGCAGCGACAGACCGTACTCACCCGCGCCATACCGCACGACCGAGTTGCGGAACAGATTGCTGCCGAAGCCCCCGTAGTTCAGCACCAGCCCCTTGATGAGCGGCACGCCTTCGTCGCGCAGCGTCAGGGCCGTGCCCATGGACAGGTTGGCGCCGGCGGAATCGCCGCCCACAAAGATCTGCGCGGCGTCGATGTCCAGTTCGCCCGCCGACGCGGCGACCCAGCGCAGCACGTCCACGCATTCCTCCAGCGGCTGCGGGAACTTGGCCTCCGGCGCGCGGGTGTAGTCCACCCCAACCACCACGACCCCGGCGCGCTCGGCGTATTCGCGCATCACGCGGTCATGCGTGTCGATGCTGAACAGCACGAAGCCGCCGCCATGGATGTACATGAAGGCGCCCGGCAGCCGGCGCTCGGCCGGGTAGTAGACGCGCACGCGCACCGGTCCATGGCGCGTCGCAACCTGATGTTCCGCTGTGCGCGCCATCTGCGGGCCGCCCTGGGCCCACGGCAGGCGTACCTTTTCGGCATTGGCGCGGCCCTGTTCGATGGACAGGGTGTCGCGGCGGGGATACTGCGACGCATCGGCCGCCATGCGCCGCAGGAACTCGGCGATCTGCGGGTCCAGGGGCGCAGGCGTGCCGGTCGGGATGGTGAACGCGGGATCTTCGAAATACATGGAATGTCTCGTCTTGGGTTGGCAATCGGAAAACGGGTGGCGGCGTCAATAGCCGCGCGTCAGGTCCACGGTGTGGGCCAGGGCCTCGCCCTGGCCCAGCCGGCGGATGTTGGCCACGACCTGCTCGGCCACGGTGGCGGGCGCGGGCATGGTCGCCATGTGCGGGGTGACGATCACCCCCGGCGTCGACCACAGCGGATCGGCCGGATCCAGGGGTTCCTGCGCGAACACGTCCAGCACGGCGCCGCGCAGTTGCCCGCGCGCCAGCGCGTCGATCAGGTCCGCCGCGACCAGGTGCTCTCCCCGGCCGCAATTGACCACCGCCGCGCCTTGCGGCAGGGCGTCGAAGGTGCGCCGGTTCAGGATGCCGCGGGTCGCGTCGGTCAGCGGGACCAGGCACACCAGCACATCGGTGTTGGCCAGGAATTCGTCAAAGGCTGCCTCGCCGGCATAGACGCGCACGCCGTCAAGATCGCGCGGCGTGCGCGACCAGCCGTTGACCGCATAGCCCAGCCCCGGCAGCACGGCGGCGATGGCGCCGCCCAGCTCGCCCAGGCCCATCAGCCCGATCCGGCATTGCGAGGCCGGCGTCTGCGGCGGCCGGTTCCAGCGCGCGGCGCGCTGGTTGGACAGCGCCAGATCCAGCTTGCGGTGAAAGGTCAGCACGCACCACAGCACGTACTGCAGCATCCCCTGCGCCAGTTGCGGATCCACCACTCGGCAGACCGGCAGCCCGCGCGTGCGCTGGCCGTCCAGCAGGTTGTCCACGCCGGCGGCGATGCTGTGGATCAGCTTCAGATTTGGCATGTCGTCGTAAACGCCCACGGGCGGATTCCAGCAGACCGCCACCTCGGCGTGCAGACTGCGCGGATCGGGCCAGACGGCAACGTCCAGGTCGGGCGCCAGACCCCGCAACAGCGGCTGAAAGTAGGAAAGATTGGCGGATCGGCTCAGCAAGGCAACGCGTGTCATTGGGGTTTCCTTCAAGCGCCGGCCAACGCCAGTCCGGCCGCATCGCGGCTGCCCAGCCCGTCCTTGCCGGGAATGGCGGCCAGCAGTTCCTGGGTGTAGCGGCTGGCGGGCCGCGTGAATATCTGCTCGGCGGGGCCGATCTCCATGACGCGGCCGCGCTGCATCACGGCGATGCGGTGGCATAGCCGGGCGGCCACGCGCAGGTCGTGGGTGATGAAGATCATGCTCAGGTTCAGTTGCGCGCGGATCTGCTCCAGCAGATCCAGGATCTGCGCCTGCACGGACACGTCCAGCGCCGACACCGCCTCGTCCGCGATCAGGATTTCCGGCTCCATCATCAGCGCCCGCGCGATCGAAATCCGCTGACGCTGCCCGCCGGAAAACTCGTGCGGATAGCGCTTGAGCGCGCTGGCATCGATGCTGACCAGCGCCAGCATGTCGCGCATCCGCGCCTGCACGCGGGCCGGGTCTTCGCCGTAGTTCAGCGGCCCCTCGGACAGCGTGGCTTCGATCGTCAGACGCGGGTTGAAGGACCGGTAGGGATCCTGGAACACCATCTGGATGCGCTTGCACCACTGCCGCCAGGCCGCGCGCGACAGGTTCGAGACGTCCTGGCCGTTCATCACAATGCGGCCGGATGTGGGCCGGGCAAAGTGCGCCAGGCACCGGCCCAGCGTCGTCTTGCCCGACCCGGATTCGCCGACGATGCCCAGCGTTTCGCCACGGGCCAGCGACAGCGACACGCCATCCAGCGCATTGACCTCGCGCCGCTTGGACCGGAACAGGCTGGACGTCACGAAGCGCATGCCCAGGTTTTCGACCGCGATGACGGGATCGGCTGCGGCCAAGGGCGCGCCGGCGCCGAACCTGCCTTTGGGCACCGCGTCGATCAGCTTGCGGGTATAGGGATGCTGGGGATTGGCCAGCACCTCGGCAGCCGTGCCGGCCTCGACGATGCGGCCGTGCTGCATCACGATCACGCGATCGGCAATCTCGGCCACCACGTCGAAGTCGTGCGTGATGAACAGGATGCCGGTGTCGTGACGCTCGCGCAGGCCGTGCAAGAGGCGCAGCACCTGGGCCTGCGACGTCACATCCAATGCCGTGGTCGGCTCGTCCGCGATGATCAGCGCCGGTTCCATCGCCAGCGCCATCGCGATCATCACCCGCTGGCGCTGCCCGCCCGACAGTTGGTGGGGAAAGGCGTGACGCAGCGTCTCGGGCGACGGTAGCCGCATATCGGCCAGCAACGCCAGCACGCGCCGGTCGACTTCCCGGCGCGACAGCGACGGGCCATGGAACTGGAAGATCTCGGCGATCTGGTCGCCCACCTGCATCAGCGGGTTCAGGGCCGTCATGGGCTCCTGGAAGATCATGGCCATCCGGTCGCCGCGCAGCGCACGCAGCTCGGCCAGGGAAGCGTGCGTGATGTCGCGGCCCGACAAGAGGATCTGTCCGCTTTCGAGCTTGAGCACATTCTTGGGCAGCAGGCCCATGACGGCGCTGGCCGTGACGGACTTGCCCGAGCCCGATTCGCCGACGATGCACACGATTTCGCGCGGGCTGACGGTCAGCGCGATGCCTTCGGCGGCGTAACGCCGGTCACCGGCGCCGGGCAGGCTGACCTTCAAGTCGCGGATTTCCAGAATGGGATGAGAGGACATTGGCTTTCAGCCCTTGCGTTGACGCGCCATGCGCGGGTCCAGGCGATCGCGCAGCGCGTCGCCGAACAGGTTCACTGACAGGATCAGCAGCGCCAGGAAGACGCCCGGGAACAGGACGATCCACGGCGCGCGCTGGAAGAACGGACGGCCCTCGGAAATGATGCTGCCCAGGCTGGGGATCTCGGGCGGAAAGCCCAGGCCCAGAAAACCCAGCACGGCTTCGATCAGGATTGCCGAGGCGCAGATGAACGTGGCCTGCACCACCAGCGGGTTGATCGTGCTGGGCAGGACGTGGCGCCACAGCACGCGCCATGTCGGCGTGCCCATGCCAAGCGACGCCTCGACGTAGGGCTCTTCGCGCACTGACAGCACCACGCTGCGCACCAGCCGCGCCACACGCGGAATCTCCGGGATGGCGATGGCCGTCACCATGGTGGGAATGGTCGCGCCGCCCAGCGCCACCATGGCGATGGCCAGCAGCAGGCCGGGAATGGCCATGATGCCGTCGATGATGCGCATCACCACCGCATCCAACTGGCGGAAATAGCCCGCCAGGAGGCCCAGCAGCAGGCCGGCGCACACCGAGATCACGCTGACCAGCGCCGCCAGCGTGATCGACAGCCGGCCGCCGTAAAGCACGCGCGAAAACAGGTCGCGGCCCAGCGAATCGGTGCCCAGCCAGTATTCGGCGCTGACCGGCTTGAGCCGCATCCGGGGCGCCAGCGCGGCGGGGTCATGCCAGGTGATCAGGGGCGCCAGCATGGCCAGCCCCACCAGCGCGGCCAGCAGCGCCAGCCCGGTGAACATGAGCGGATCGCGCGTGAGCGCGGGCCAGAAGGAACGGGGACGGTCCAGAGCAGTTGTGGTCATGTCCGGCCTCAGTAGCGGATGCGCGGATCGAGCACGACATACAGCAGGTCGATCGCCAGGTTGATGAAGACATACACGAACGAGAAGAACAGGATCGTGCCCTGCACCACCGGATAGTCGCGCGCCAGCACGGCGTCGACGATCAGGCGGCCCACGCCGGGGATGTTGAAGATGGTCTCGGTAACGACCACCCCGCTGATCAGCGTGGTGAGCGCCAGCCCGATGACGGTGACGATGGGCACCGCGGCGTTGCGCAAGGCATGGCGGTACAGCACGTAGCGTTCGGGCACGCCCTTGGCGCGTGCCGTGCGCACGAAGTCTTCGCCCAGCACTTCCAGCATGCTGCCGCGCGTAATGCGCGTGATCAGCGCCACGAACACGGTCGCCAACGTGATGGTGGGCAGCGCCATGTGGTACAGGAACGTGCCGAAGCCCGACGCCAGTCCCGCATAGCCTTGCACCGGAAACCAGTTCAGCTTCACCGAGAACGCCAGGATCAGCAGATAGCCCACCACGAACGCCGGCACGGAGAACGCCAGCACCGTGACCGCCAGCGTCACGCGGTCGAACAGGCCCTTGTGCCACCAGGCGGAAAAGACGCCCAGCGGAATTGCGGCAAAGATGGTGAGCAGGATCGCGCAGATCGCCAGCGCCATCGTCGGCCCCAGCCGCTGGCCGATCAGCGTGGTGACCGGGTCCTTCGAAATGATCGAGGAGCCCAGGTCGCCCTTGAGCAGTGCGCCCATCGCCAGGGCATATTGCGTGGCCAGCGGACGGTCCAGGCCCATTTCGGCGCGGACCTCGGCCACCGCCTGCTCGCTGGCCATGTCGCCGGCGATGACGCGGGCAGGATCGCCCGGCGCCAGCCGCAGCAGCAGGAACACCACGGTGGCCACCACCAGCATCACGGGGATGGCGGCCAGCACGCGCTTGAAGATCAGGTTGAGCATGATGGAGATCCCCTTGCGCTACTTGGGCGAGGTCCAGAACAGCGGAATCGGCGCATCGACCAGATCAGCGAACTTGGCGTTGTAGCCCTTGAATTTGGAGTACCCGCCCAGCGGCACGTACATCACCTGTTCGTAGTTGCGGCGCTGGATGGCCTGGGCCAGTTCGCGGCGCTCGTCCTCGGTGCGGGCGGCAGCGAAGCGGCTGCGCAGTTCGTCCATGACAGCGTCGTGCGTCCAGCCGGGATAGGTCGAGTCGGCGCGCCCGTCCAGATTGGGATTGCCGACCGCCGAGATCAGGTCAAGGCTGGACATATTGGACTGGAAGATGCTCCACCCCCCCTGATCAACGCCCTCTTTCTTGCTGCGGCGGCTGAGCAGCGTGGCCCAGTCCATCGACTGGATCTCGACGTTCATGCCGATGCTGCGCAGCGCCTGCGCCGTGACCGGCGCAATGTTGGCGAAGATGGGCAGGTCGGTCGGATGCAGCACCACCACTTTCTCGTTGGCATAGCCGCTTTCCTTCAACAGCTTGCGGGCGTGCGCCAGGTCCGGCGTCTTGATCTGGGTGGCGCCTTCCTCGGACGCATAGGGCGACACGCAGGTCAGGACCGCGCCGCAGACCTGATAGACGTCCGGATCGCCGATCTGCGCATCCAGATAGTCCGCCTGGTACAAGGCGGCCAGCGCCGCACGGCGCACCTTCACGTTATTGAACGGCGCCTGCAGCCAGTTCATCCGCAAGGTAAACATATTGGAGTTCTTGCCATAAGACTTGAGCGAGATGCCCTTGGCGTCCTTCAGCTGCGGCATCAGGTCGGGCGGCACGTCTTCCAGAAAGTCGATCTCGCCATTGCGCAGCGCGTTCACCGCCGTCTGGCTGTCGGGGATGTTCAGCAGTTCCAGCCGGTCCACGGTGACAACCTTGCCGCCAGCGAACGCGCTGGCCGGTTCCTTGCGCGGCACGTAGCCGTCGAACTTCAAGTAGGTGGCTTTCACGCCAGCCTGGAAATCGGCCTGCACGAACTTGTAGGGACCGGAGCCGATCGTCTCGCTGATCGCCTGTGAAGCCGGCACGGACGCGATGCGCTTGGGCATGATGAACGGCACCGGCGAGCTCTCCTTCGCCAGCGACTCCAGCACCAGCCCGTAGGGCGACTTGAGCTTGAGCGTGAAGGTATCCGGGCCGGACGCAGCCAGTTCGGCCGTGGCGTTTTTCAGCCGGTTGCCGATCGTGGCGTCGCCAGCCTGCCACCGCTGCAGTGACGCGACGACGTCTTCGGCCGTGACAGGCGCCCCGTCATGAAACACCAGCCCGGCGCGCAACTTGAATACATAGGTCATGCCGTCTTCCGACACCGTCCACGAGTCCACCATCTGCGGTTGGGGCCGGCCCGAGGCGTCCATCGAAAACAACGTGTCGTACACGAGATAGCCGTGGTTGCGCGTGACATAGGCCGACGTCAGGATCGGATCCAGCACGCGCAGCGGTGCATGCATCACGAACTTTGCCGTGGTCTCGGCGTGGCTGGCGGCCGGCGCGGCGGCCAGCGGTGCGGCTGCGGCCAGGAACATTGCTGCGGAAAACAGAAAGGATCGCTTCATTTATTCCCCTTTTATGGTTTGGTCCGGCGCCGGCAGCGTGCCGCGGGCCGGGGTGCGGATCAGGGCAGCAGTATCTGCCGTCCCGCCCAAGGTGCCGCGCGCTCCAGCTCGGCGGCCAGGCGCAGGATCTGGTCTTCGCGCCCAAAATGCCCGATGAGCTGACTGGCCACCGGCACACCCGATTCCGTCCAGTCCAGCGGCAGGCTGGCCGCCGGCTGGCCCGAAGCATTGATCACCGCCAGGAATGTCGCGTAGCGAGACACCTTTTCGCGGAACGCCCAGAACTCGCCTTCCAGCGCCAGATCCCCCAGCTTGGCCGGCAGTTGCGCCAGCGTGGGCGTCAGCACCAGGTCAAAATCCGTCATGGCCGCCTCGATGGCGCGTCCGATGGCGTGGAATCGGTTGATCGAATCCACATATTGCGTGGCCGTCAGTTCGCGTCCGACCGACAGGCCGTCGCGGATGACCGGTTCCAGGTCGTCGTCACGCAGTTCGCGGCCGCGGATCGCCAGCCGCGTCTGCACAGCCAGCACGATGTTGGTGGCCAGCACCGTGCCGTGGGCGCGGACGAATCCCGAATAGTCCAGATCCGGCAAAGGCGCTTCCACCACTTCGTGCCCCAGTTCCCGGCACAGGCGGGCGGTGCGCTCAACCGCTGCCAGGCATTCCGGCGCGATGGCGATCCCGTTCCATGCCTGGCGCCACAGGGCAATGCGCAGCGGCTCGCGGCGCTGCTCGCGCACGGAATCCAGATACGACCCGGGCGCGGGCGGCGCGGCATAGGGCGCGCCCGCGGCATAACCGCTGATGCCGTCCATCGCCGCCGCGGTATCGCGCACGCTGCGCGTCAGCACGCCTTCGCACGCCATGCCGCCCCACCCCTCGCCGCGCGCAGGTCCCATCGGTACTCGTCCCCGGCTGGGCTTGAGCCCGAACACCCCGCAGCAAGCCGCCGGGATGCGGATCGATCCGCCGCCGTCGCTACCGTGGGCCACCGGCACGATGCCCGCCGCCACCGCTGCCGCCGCACCGCCGCTGGAACCGCCGACGGACCGGTCCAGCGCACGCGGGTTCAGCGTGGCGCCGCCGTTGCGGCGCGCCTCCGTAGACGGCCCCATGCACAGCTCGGATACCGTGGTCCGCGCGAATGGAATCAGTCCCGACGCTTCGAAGCGCTGGGCCAGCGTCGCATCGAACGTATATTCCGTGTCGTCAAACAGCGCCGAACCCAGGCTGGACGGAAATCGCATGCTCGGCAGGCCCGAATCCTTGAGCAGGAAGGGAATGCCGCGGAACAGGCCGCGTTCGGTCCAGTCGCGCGCCAGCTTGCGCCCCGTTTCGCGCTGCACATAGGTCAGCGCGTTCAATGGCGCACCGCGTTCCTCGGCCAACTGCAACGCGCATTCCATCAGCTCGGCCGGCGTGACTTGGCCGCGTGCAACCAGCCCCGCCAACGCCAAACCGTCCTGCTCTTCGTACTCGTCTGTCCGCATGACTTCCCTGCAACCTTGATGCGCCTGGGTGGCCGGCGCGATAGCCCGCATCCGATTCGATGCCCTGATTTACTGCCTACGTTTGAAGTATTGCTTAGCAATACTGATGTAGTACATAAAAATATTCTAAGCGAGCAACTTCGAGGCACGCAACGCGCGATTCATCAGGGATTTCCCGCGCTGGCGGGCTTGTGGATGCGTTGTCACGTTCGGGCGTGGACAGCGGTATTGCTGATCGCGGCGCCGCCCCCAATAATTTCCGAACGCTCGCATTCCCCCTCTCTCACACGGCAAGGAAAAACGCTCATGCACATCCTGGTTGCTGGCTTCCAGCACGAGACCAACACCTTTGCGCCCTCCAAGGCGGGTTACGACAATTTCGTGCGCGGCGAAGGCTTTCCCGCGATGGTGCGCGGCGCGGACATGCTGGCACTGCGCGAGGTCAACATCCCGGCCGGCGGCTTCATCAATGCCGTGGCGGCTGAAGGCCACACCGTGCAGACGGTGATCTGGGCGGGCGCCAGCCCGTCGGCCCACGTGACGCGCGATGCCTACGAGCGCATTGCCGGCGAGATCCTGGACGCGGTGCGGGCCGGCGGCTTTGACGCCATCTACCTGGACCTGCATGGCGCCATGGTCACCGAGCACCTGGACGACGGCGAAGGCGAACTCCTGGCCCGCGTGCGCGAGATCGTGGGACCCGGCGTGCCCGTGGTCGCCAGCCTGGACCTGCACGCCAACGTCACCGCGCGGATGCTGCAAAGCGCGGACGGCCTGGTGGCGTTTCGCACCTATCCGCACGTGGACATGGCCGATACCGGCGTGCTGGCCGCGCGGCTGCTGATGGCGCGCATTCAGGCCGGAGAACAATGGACCCGCAGCGAACGCCGCCTGCCCTTCCTGATTCCCATCAACGGCATGTGCACGATGCTGCAACCCTCGCAGGGCGTATACGCGCTGCTGAGCGAACTGGAACAGACGCCGGGGGTTGCCTCCGTGTCTTTCGCGCCGGGCTTTCCGGCGGCGGATTTCCCTGAGTGCGGGCCGGTGGTGTGGGCCTACGGCACGGACGCCGCCGCGGTTGAAGCAGTCACAGAATCGCTGTATGCGCGCGTGCTGGAACTGGAACCCGAGTGGTCGCCTGATTTCCTGGAACCGGCCGAAGCCGTGCGCCGCGCGCAGGCCCTCGCCGCTGGCGCCACGCGGCCCGTCGTGATCGCCGATACGCAAGACAACCCCGGCGCTGGCGGCGACGCCAACACCACCGGCATGCTGCGCGCGCTCGTGCAAGCCGACGCGCAGAACGCGGCGCTGGGCTTGATGTACGACCCCGAGGCGGTGCGTCGCGCCACGCAGGCGGGTGTCGGCGCCACGGTTGCGCTCAGTCTGGGCGGGCAGTCCGGCGTCGCGGGCGACGCCGCCTTCGAAGGCGAATTCGTCGTCGAGGCGTTATCGGACGGCAAGCTGCGATTTGACGGGCCGATGATGAACGGCATGGACGTGGACCTGGGCGCGACGGCCACGCTGCGGATCGGCGGCGTGCGGGTGGTGGCCAGCGCCGGCAAGGCGCAGATGCTGGACCGCAACCTCTTCCGCGTCGGCGGCGTGCAGCCCGAACAGATGGCGATCCTGGTGGTGAAAAGCTCGGTGCATTTCCGGGCCGACTTCCAGCCGATCGCGCACGAGGTGCTGGTGGCCAAGGCGCCCGGCCCGATGCAGGCGGATCCCGCGGATCTGCCGTGGACGCGGCTTGAGCCCGGGATGCGGGTGCGGCCGCAGGGGCAGCCGTTCAGGACGGCGTGAAAACGACATGGCCGGCGCGAAGGTGCCGGCCATTGCAGTCAGGGCGGCCACGATGGCCGCGCTTGGGCAGTATTACTTCAGCTTGCCCTGCGGGCTGACGAAGTCCTCCAGCGTCAGTCCCTTTTCCTTCAGGATCGCTTCCAGCAGCGGTTGCAGCTTGCCCAGGCTTTCCTGAACGGTTTCGCGCACGGTGTCGACGATAACCTGCGTGCTGCGTTCGATCTCGATGTTGACCGCATCGCCCACCTGCTTGTCCTCGAAGACCGTCGTGCGGCGCGTCTCGGGAATCAGCCAGACCTCGAACCAGCCCTCTGCGCGGTTCACTTCCGACACGGTTAGGCTGGCGCCGTTGATGGCGATGTAGCCCTTGGCGAACACGTATTTGCGAAAGGCCTCGGGGATGCTGAAGCGCATCAGGCGATTGGTGTCCGACGATTTCACCATCAGCACCTGCGAGGTGAAGTCCACATGGCCGGACAGCGGATGGCCGCCGATCTCGGCGCCGTCCTTGGCCGCGCGCTCCACATTCGCGCTGTCGCCCTCGGCGTAGCTGCCCAGCGTGGTGATCGCCAGGCTTTGCAGCATGACATCGAACGTGGCCTGGTTCTCGGACAGGATTTCCGTGACGGTCAGACAGACGCCATCCGTCGAAACGCTGGCGCCGATGGCCAGGTCAGTGCAGAAACCAGGGGGAAAATCCAGCGTGAAGGTGCGCAGGCCTTCGCGATCCGCGATCTTTGCGATCTTCGCGGTGCCTTGAACAATACCGGTGAACATACGGATCCTGAATGCGGGGCGGCAGGCCCCGGAAGCAAAACATCAACGTTAACCGATATTTTGCCCGGGTCCTTGGTCAGGGCCGCCGCCCCGCCCGCGATCAGTGGCGGATCGCGATGGTCTTCAAGGACGTGAAGCCGTACAGCGCTTCAAAGCCCTTCTCGCGGCCATAGCCCGACTGGCGCGAACCGCCGAACGGCAGCTCCACGCCGCCGCCCGCGCCGTAGTTGTTGACGAACACCTGGCCGGCACGCAGCTTGCGCGCCAGGCGCATCTGGCGGCCGCCATCGCGCGTCCACACGCCGGCCACCAGGCCGTACAGCGTGCCGTTGGCGATTTCCAGCGCTTCTTCCTCGGTGTCGAAGACCATGGCGGCCAGCACCGGGCCGAAGACTTCTTCCTGCGCCAGGCGGCTGTCCGGCGGCACGTCGCGGAACAGGACGGGCGGCTGGTAGAAGCCGGCCTCGGGCGTGCCGTCCTTCAGCTTGCCGCGCGCCGCGACCTTCATGCCTTGCGCTTCGGCTTCGGCCAGGAAGCCGCGTACGCGGTCCTGCTGGCGGGCGTTGATCAGCGGCCCCACATCCAGGTCGGCCGCCGCCGGGCCGGTCACCGTGGCCGAGAACGCGTCGGACAGGCGCTTGAGCACGGTTTCGTACACGCCGCGCTGGATCAGCACCCGGCTGCCGGCCGAGCACGTCTGGCCGGCGTTCTGGATGATGGCGCCCAGCAGCACCGGCATCGCGGCGTCCAGGTCGGCGTCGTCAAACACGATTTGCGGCGACTTGCCGCCCAGCTCCAGCGTGACGGGCACGTGGTTTTCGGCGGCGGCATGGGCCACCATCTTGCCCGTCTGCGGCGAGCCCGTGAACGAAATGTGATCGATGCCGGGATGCGCGGACAGCGCGGCGCCCGCCTCATGGCCGTACCCGGTGACGATGTTCAGCGCGCCGGCGGGCAGGCCCACTTCAGCGGCGATCTCGGCCAGCTTCAGGAGCGACAGGCAGGCGTCCTCGGCGGGCTTGACCACGCAGGCATTGCCCGCGGCCAGCGCCGCGCCGACGCTGCGGCCGAAGATCTGCAGGGGGTAGTTCCACGGCACGATGTGGCCAGTCACGCCGTGGGGCTCGCGCACGGTCAGCACCGTGAAGCCGGGCGTGTAGGGAATGGTCTCGCCGTGCAGCTTGTCGACCGCGCCGGCATAGAACTCGAAGTAGCGCGCCACCGCGGCGGCGTCGGCGCGCGCCTGCTTGATGGGCTTGCCCGTGTCGGCCGACTCCAGCTGCGCCAGTTCCTCCTGGCGGTCCAGCAGCGCGAAGGCGATCTTCATCAACAGGCGGCTGCGCACGGCGGGCGCCATCTGGCCCCACTCGCCCTCGAAGGCCTGGCGGGCGGCCTTGACGGCACGGTCCACGTCCGCCTCGTTCGAGCGGGCCAGTTCCTCGAAAGGCTTGCCATCGGACGGGTTCAGGACGGGAATGGTTTCACCGGTGGCCGCGGCCACCCATTGGTTGGCGATAAAGTTCTTCTGAGTCACGATGTGCGGAGTAAAGTAGCGGCCGAACGGCCGGTTGGGGGAATCTGCGTGTCTCCAGGCGCTTGCCGGCAGAGGGCCAGCCGCGCCGCCCGCGCGTCATGCGCGCGGGCGTTGTGGTGTGATGGCAAGGTACGGGAGCCCTCCGTAACTTGTCAATTGGAATGACAGCTTTTATCCCAAGGTTCAGGATATTTTTCTGGATGATCGGGTTATCCCTAACATTTCAGGGGCTTAGCGCCCTGCGTGGAAGTCATGCCGCATGACAACCCGTCCCCACTTCAAGGAGCGTCCGATGAGCAACGTGCGTGACCCGCAGCTGGAATCGCTGCTGGCCGCAGCCACCCGCCCCCGTCCCGAACTGGACGTGCTGGCCGAAGTGGCGTCCGGCCTGGGCTACGTGCGCGCCGAGCGTTTTGCCGAGCGCGTCTACGAAAGCCTGTTCTACGCGATCGCCACCGGCAAGATCGCGCCCGGCAACAAGCTGCCGACCGAACTGGAACTGGCCGCCCTCTTCGAGGTGTCGCGGCCGGTCGTGCGCCAGGCGCTGGACCGCCTGCGCGAAGATCAGCTCGTGGACTCGATCCGCGGCTCCGGCACCTACGTCAAGTCCAAACCGGACCTGATGGGCGGCATGCCCGCCGTGGACCCCGCGCGCCGCGTAGGCCATATCCTGGAAGGCCTGGAACTGCGCATGGTGATCGAGCCGGAATGCGCCCACCTTGCCGCGCTGCGCCGCACGCCCGAAGACCTGCAGGAAATGGACCGCATGCTGACCGGCTACGAAGAGGCCGACGCGTCCGGCGCCATCGCCCACCATCACGACTACGGGTTTCACCGCGCCATTGCGTCCGCCACCGGAAACCAGCGCTTCGTGCAGGTGCTCAAGTCGCTGGAGTACGACGTCAGCCACGCCGTGAACGTCATGCGCCACCTGGTCCACAGCGAACCCTGGAAGCGCACGCGCGCCGCCATCGACGAACATCGCCACATCTATCAACTGATCCGCGATCAGGATGCCGAGGGCGCCCGCAATGTCATGCGCGCCCATATCGAAAAAGCCCGCAGCCGCATGCTCAACAGCGGCTCGGAACACTAAGCAGGAAGCTTCAATTCATGTCATCGCAACGCCCGCAACCCACCCTGGACCAGCAACTCGTCATCGTCACCGGCGCCAGCCGCGGCCTGGGCGCCGCCATCGCGCAGGCCTTTCTGCGTGAAGGCGCCAAGGTCGTCATCAACTACCTGAATAGCGCCGACAGCGCGCAGGCCCTTGCCGCCACCGCCCCGGACCGCGCCCTGGCCGTGCAGGCCGACGTGCGCGACCCCGCGGACGTCGCCGCCATGGTCGCCCGCGCCAGCCAGCATTTCGGCCAACCGGTCCACACCATCGTCAACAACGCGCTGCCCGCCTTCCAGTTCAATGGCGATGCCCGCCCCCACGCCGACACGCTGGACTGGGCGCAGATGAACGCCCAGCTCGAAGGCAGCGTGCGCGCCGCGCTGAACACCACCCAAGCTGCCCTGCCCGGCATGCGCGCCGCCGGCGGCGGACGCATCATCAACGTCGGCACCAACCTCGTCCAGAACCCGGTCGTGCCGTACCACGACTACACGGCCGCCAAGGCCGCGTTGCTGGCCTTCACCCGCACGCTCTCGCACGAGCTGGGCGCCGACGGCATCACCGTCAACATGGTGTCCGGCGGCCTGCTGCGCACCACCGACGCCTCCGCCGCCACCCCCGACGCCGTCTTCGACATGATCGCCGCCGGCACTCCGCTGCGCGAGGTCACCACGCCGGAACAATTCGCCGACGCGGTCCTGTTCTTCGCCAGCCCGTGGTCACGCGCGGTGACCGGGCAAAACCTGATTGTGGATGGCGGATTGGTCAAGGGCTGACCGTCACCTCCGGGTTGCCCCCCGGATGGCGCCAACGCGTCGTGTGTTACGGTGGACCAGCAATCCACCGCAACCCAGGAGGCAAGATGAAGACACAGATCAGTTATCGAAAGCTCGACGGCAGCGACGGCGTGGCGCTGGTCAATGGCGGGATCTCCGATAGCCAGCAGGCGAAGCAGGAACTGGCAAATTGGCTGGACCTGCCGGCGGCAGACGCGGCGGGTGGAAATCCGGACGATGTCGACGGCCGGCTGCGGCGCGGCGGCATCGAACCGGGCTCGGTCGAGTTCAATCACATCAGTGAGTAGCAAAAGAAAAACCCCGATTCGCAGGAATCGGGGTTTTTGCTTGAAGGGGTCGGACACCTTGCGGCGACGGTGGAGCTTCGCTGGCCGGTGTCTGACACCCGTTGGGACGCCGCCACGAACTGAGGATCGTCTCCCCAGGGTGTCAGACACCTTGCGGACCTTGCGGAGTTCAGCAAGCAGAAGAAGACAGCATGAGCGGGTATCATCTGGCCTTATCCCCGGCGAATGCCAACCACGCCCCGGATGCGTAGCCAGATGAGTAGCTAGACCGGGGTTTTGGAAGGCGCCACCGCCAAGAACCGCCTGAATAAACGGTCTGAAGAAAACATGAAACTCGCCACCTGGAACGTCAACTCCCTGAACGTGCGCCTGCAACAGGTCCTCGACTGGCTTGCCGCCAATCCCGTCGACGTGCTGTGCATCCAGGAGCTCAAGCTCACCGACGACAAGTTCCCCGAGGCGGCGTTCAAGGAAGCCGGCTATCACGCCGTCTGGGCCGGCCAGAAAACCTACAACGGCGTCGCCATCATCTCGCGCATGCCCGGCACGACGATGGTGCGCAACATTCCCGGCTTTGAGGATTCGCAGCAACGCGTGCTGGCCCTGACCTTCCCCAGCCCCGAGGGCGACGTGCGCGTCGTCTGCGCCTACTGCCCGAACGGCCAGTCGGTCGGCTCCGACAAGTACGCCTACAAGCTGGAATGGTTCGAAGCCATGCGCAAGTGGCTGGCCGACGAGATCAAGCAATTCCCCCGCCTTGCCGTGCTGGGCGACTACAACGTCGCCCCGGCCGACGAAGACGTGCACAACCCCGAAAAGTGGGAAGGCCAGGTCCTGGTGTCCGAACCCGAACGCCAGGCGCTGCGCTCGCTGATCGACCTGGGCCTGACCGACTCGTTCCGCCTGTTCGAGCAACCGGAAAAGTCGTTCAGCTGGTGGGACTACCGCCAATTCGCCTTCCGCCGCAACGCCGGCCTGCGCATCGACCACGTGCTGCTGTCCGCCCCGCTCGTCAAGCGCTGCGTCGCCTGCGTCATCGACAAGGAACCCCGCCGCAACGAGCAGCCCTCGGACCACGCGCCGGTCATCGCCACCCTGCAATTCGTCTGAAAAAATTTAGTGCCGTCCCGTGTTGCGTAGCGGGGCCGAATTCCTGTATATTTCTGCTCTTGCTTGATTTGGGGCGGTAGCTCAGCTGGGAGAGCGTCGCGTTCGCAATGCGAAGGTCGGGAGTTCGATCCTCCTCCGCTCCACCAAATTCCAGACGGAAAAGCCTTGGACACTTTTGTGTGCCAAGGCTTTTTTGTTTCTGCAGACTGAATTTCTCCTGCCCGCGATCAACGAGGTCCCCGGCGGCGAACAGTAGATCCTGGTCGAAGGAAAATCTGGTGGTAGCGAGCGCCCCGTTGAGCCGGACAAATGGCCATGGATGTCACCGACAGCGAGATCTCGGCCCTTGCTGTTCTGCTCAAAGCGGAGAGCCTGCGCATTGCCGGGTATCTGGCTTGATCTCATGCAGCGCTCACTCCTCTTTCTTACCCCTCCCTCGCATTGAGGCGACGTTCCAGCGCATCAATGGATTGCAACACATCATGGATCTCAGGCAACGCGCCAAAAACCATTCCGCCCATCGCCGCGTAATCACGCTCTAACGATTCGCTCATAGGCAGCGACGGCACCAAAGTGTATGAGCCGCGCGCAGCCAATTCCAACCCCAGATCGCCGCTGCCGAAAAACAGCCGGGCGTGCAGCGCGCAGTCCTGCGCCAAATGCTGGTTGGCCAACCAGATGTCTATTTCCGGATGCTGCAACAGGCGGTGGATGTCATAAAAGTGCCGTGAGACGCGCTGTCCGCCTTGGCGTAATTCTCCCCGGCGGTCATGCCATTGGCGCACTCCGTGCAAGATGATGATCTTGTCCCAAAAAGTGCGTTCTGGCTTGACTGTCGTAACGTTGCGTACGGCCATGTCCAGGTAGGGCAGATCGTCAGCAATATAGGGAACGACGGTAGCCGTTGCATGCGGGTCCAGCGCCGACTTGGCGCCTGCTTCGATCTTTACGGCGGAGCGAATGTAGCCCCCCTCTACCGTCGTCACGGCGGGATACCAGAACAACAACGTCTGCCGGTCGGGATCTTCGAGGTCCAATTCGACACGAAAATGGCCGACGGGCATGACCCGAGCCGCAATCTCGTCCAGATGCAAGGCCATCACCTCCGCAATGTATTGCTGACAGGCATCGCGAATGCGATTGAGACGAATGCGCCGTTGTTTGCCGCTCATGGCGTGGAGGGTGGAAGCCTCAATCGCTTCGCCGATATCGTGGCGAAATACCGTAATGTCGATGTCCTCGGAGAAGCGCGAAATCAGTCCAAATGACTTGGATAGGGAAGTGCCGCCTTTGAACAGCAACCGCGGTCCCTCGGCTGGCAAGCCGTTGAACAGCGCATCTAGAACCCAGCACACCCAAAAATCCTTTTCCACATGCTGAACCGCAGTGCCCAAACGCGTGGCCGTAGCGAAAAACAGGCCTCGACGCTCGGCGTCGCTTGCCTGAATGACCCTCTGGAAGTTCAAATTCATGCCAAGGTCCCACGGCGTGATTGGCGCTATCTGGAGACCGGCATTGTCGCCTTGGATGTACCCATCTGGGGATCACACCCCGGCAATTCTCGGACCAAGTCCTGCATCCATGCCGGCAAGGTGTTGAACCCTGCAAGTATGTCTTGGCGTATGGCTTCTCCTTGAGGAGATCCATCCAGTATTGCAGACAGCCGTTTAAGGACGTTCGGTTTGTTGGCGGGCAGCGTATCTTTGAGCCAGTGCAGCGCCTGCACGACACGCATTGCAGGCCGGCCGGCCCAGAACAATCGGCTTGGGGCCGTCAGCTTGAACCGAATCATCAGATTGCCTACCTGAATGGTCCGCCGCCGCGCGTCGGTATGAATCGTGACGTGCGCCGGTACCGCGTGGGTTAGTCCCAAATCGTTGGCTGCGGTCATGCCATCGACCAGCAAGCGCAATTGGTCACGGCGGGCAATGGCATCCAGAACGGCGCGGTAATCCGGAGCTGTTGCCGCTTTTGTCAGGCTGTTTATTCTTGGCCGGTCGTACAGCCCGCGGTCGACCCGGCGCAATCGCCCAGCCGCCACGAGGCGCTGTAGCGCCTTGTCGACGGCATCGCGCGCCCCCAAGTGGGCAAAATCCGACGCCCCCCAGACATGCCCAGGTTTGGCGGCATCCAGGCAGGACACGATTTGAGTCTTGATATCGTTCATATGGGCATGTCTGTCCGATATTTGTATATCTTTTTCGGACGGATGACAATATCGAGCCGCAATTTGTGGGCAAATGTCGGGCAACGGTCTTGCATTCGCAGATATTTCTCTACGTCCGACTTTTCCAGGGCTGGCGTAGCGACTTTGCCTCCCGAAGCACACAATCGCTATCAATTCGGCGGCATTCCCCACAGACGTCCGCGCTCCACATCGGCCAAGCGCGTGACAGGGATACCAGATCCAAAATGACACGCAGACAGGATTCACGACAAGATGCGGAGCACCCTACCCGAGCACAACGCCAAGCATGGCGGAAGTATCGAAGCAGAAGTTTGCAGCAGTCTCGAAGAGGCAGCGCGCTTGGATGGACGCCTCAAGGTTGGCTCTGCCTTGGCATCCATCGCTCGTAAAGCCGGGTCATTGAGTGAAAAAGAGATCGAATGCATCAATCGGGTTCGCGACAAAGAAGTTGCCATCCCGATGGATTTTCGATGATCCCCTCAAACCCGCTCCTGATCCAACCTGCGCACCGCCCCGCTCAGCGTCGCAAAATCAAACTCCTTGCGTCCGCGCATCAACAGCCGGATCAGCACCGTCGTCACCACCGGCACAAACGCCGCCAGCAGGAACGATTCCAGCAGGAACACGGGCTTGTCGCCCGGTGCGGGAAAGAAGAACAGGCCGGCGACGAGGCCGGTGATGGTCGAGAGCGTGGCGGTGAAGCCGTCGTGCTTGCGGCTGAAAAGGCCGTAGAACACCGGGAACGCGGCGGCCGAGCACAGCAGGTCGGCCAGCAGGAACAGGTACAGCACGCTGTAGCCCTGCGAGGCCACGATCATGACGGGAATGGCCATCAGCAGCACCAGCGAGCGCGCCAGGCGCTTCATGGTGCCGGCGGTGGCGTTGGGCATCAGGCGGCGCAGATCGACCGCGATGATGCTGGTCACCGCGCTGATGGCGGTGTCGGCGGTGCTCATGACCAGCGCCAGGCCCAGCGGGATCAGGGCGACGACGAACCACACCGGCGCGTGCGGCATGATGACGCTGAACAGCGCAATGGAACTGTCGCCCGCCGGGGCCAGGCCGACAAACGCCAGGCCGAACAGGCCCATCAGGAATATGAACGGCGCCACCAGCACGCCGCCCAGCAGAAAGCCGTTGCGCATCGTGCGCGCGTCGCGCGCGGCGTAGATGCGTTGCCAGTTGCCCTGGTGGAAGATGCCGGTCAAGAGGATGGCGACAAAGAAGGTCAGGCCGGCTTTCACGCCCACCGGGTCGGTCACATCCAGCAGTTGCGGCGCCTTGGCCTGCAGCGCCTCGATGGTGGGCAATGCGCCGCCGGCCGCCTGCCAGCCCACGACGCACAACACCACCAGCAGCGGCACGATGATCATCATCTGCACCTGATCGGTGAAGATCGAAGAGCGCAGCCCGCCGTAGGTGGTGTAGAGCAAGGTCGTCCCCATCACGATGGCGGCCGTGGTCCACAGCGGCACGGGCGCCAGCATCGCGACCAGCTTGGCGATGGCCGTGACCTCGGCGGACAGCGCGATAAAGAGATAAAAGAGCATGATGAACAGCGCCAGGCCATACATGGGCCGGCCGTAGCGCGCCATCAGGAACTCCGTCAGCGTGTGACCGTGCGGGATCAGTTCGCGCATGCGGCGTCCCAGCGGAATCATGACCAGTCGCGGCGACATCGAGCCCAGCGCGTAGCCGATCACGGCGGCCAGGCCGCCCCAGGTGGCCGCCTGCGCGGGCGAGAAGAGAATCCAGGCGCCCAGCGTGGACGCCATCAGCGTGAGGATCGTGCCAAACGACCCCTGGCTGTTGCGCGCGACGATGTAGTCTTCAAGCGTGCTGCGCTTGCGCCGGGTGTACAGCACGCTGGCCACGGCAAAGCCGCCCGAGAACAGCAACAGCCATATCAGGGCGGTGGTTTGGGTCAACATGAAGGTCGGTCCTCCCGCGGGCGGCCTGCGGCCACACGCGTAACGCGGCGGCCCGCCGTCGGAAGGCCGCAAGATGAGTGGAATCAGGGAGGGCGCGCGAGACTTGCGGAGTCCTTCCCTTCGCCGGCATTACCCGGATCAGGTTCAAAGGGTTACCGCGTTGCCGCGGAATCTCAGCCCATGCAGGGCTCCCCCAGGAATTGCCGCAAGGTTAGGAGAGCGGCGCGGCGATGTCAACGCGCGGCGCAGGCCGGTGTGGCGGGCGGGGGTGGCTGGCAAGGGTGGCGGGCGCCCGCGCGGGCGATTTATGCTAATTTCGCCCGCTTGCGGCACCGGCGGGCGTGCCGGACGCGGCAACCGATGACGCCAACGAAGACCTGATCGCCATGATGCACCTGAACCTGTTCATTTTCGGCTGCGGCCACCACCGCGCGGCCTGGCGCCACCCGGACTCGGCGGCAGAGCGGCTGGGTGACATCGCCTATTACGAAAGCCTGGCGCGCACGGCCGAACGCGGCAAGCTGGACGCCATCTTCTTTGCCGATGGCCAGTCGATGGACAACATCGGCGACGGTCCGCGCTGGTACCTGGAACCCCTGACCACGATGGCGGCCATCGCCCGCGCCACCACGCACATCGGCCTGATCAGCACGGTATCCAGCACGTTCTTCACGCCCTTTCATGCGGCGCGCATGGTGGCCTCGCTGGATCACATCTCCGGCGGCCGAATGGGGTGGAACGTGGTGACGTCGATGTTCGACGCCGAAGCGCGCAACCACGGCTACGAAGCCATGCCCGGTCACGACTGGCGCTACGCGCGCGCCGAGGAGTTTGTCGACGTCGCGCTGCGGCTGTTCGACTCGTGGGACGACGACGCCCTGGCCATCGACCGCAACGGTTACTTTGGCGTGCCCGACCGCCTGCACAAGATCGATCACCACGGCGAACATTTCCTGGTGGACGGCCCGTTGACCGTGCCGCGACCGCCGCAAGGCCATCCGGTGCTGTTCCAGGCGGGCGCCTCGGACCAGGGCCGCGATCTGGCGGCGCGGCGCGCGGAAGCCATCTACGCGGTGGCCTACGACCTGCCGGCCGCGCAAGCCTATTACCGCGACATCAAGCAGCGGGTGCGGGCCGCGGGCCGCGACGCCTTCGTGCCGATCATGCCCGGGCTGGTGACCTATGTCGGGGCGACCGAAGCCGAAGCCCGCGCCAAGCAGCGCGAACTGGACGAGCTGCTGCCCGCGGACGCCTCGCTGCGCCAGCTGGGCATGTTCGTCCTGCAGGATTGCTCGGGTTGGGAACTGGACGCCCCCGTGCCGCCCTTGCCCCCCTTGTCCGAGTTCAAGGGGCCCCAGGGCCGTTACGCAACGATCCTGCGCATCATCGAGACCGAACAGCCCACGGTGCGCCAGTTGCTGGGCAGGCTGGCCGCGGGCGGCGGGCACTGCACGATGGTGGGAACGCCAGAGCAGATCGCCGACCGGATGGAACACTGGTTCAGGAACGAAGGCGCCGACGGCTTCAATCTCATGCCCCCGTCACTGCCGAGCGGCATCGACGATTTCGTGGAACAGGTGGTGCCGGTGCTGCAAAAGCGCGGGCTGTTCCGCAAAGACTACGAACACGCCACGCTGCGCGGACATCTGGGCTTGGATCGGCCGGAACGGCGAATGGCGGGAAACTGACGGGCCGTCAACGGGACCAGAACCCGCCGGACGCCCGTCACGCACGCGAGGCAGGCCCGCCCGATCAGGCCCAGGTCACGAATTCGCGGTCGGGGCCCGGCATCTACAGATTGGGGTACGTGCCCACGATCTCCAGCACGCCATTGATGACGAACTGCACCCCCATGCAGACCAGCAGAAAGCCCATGACCCGCGAGATGGCCTCGACGCCGCTCTTGCCGATCACGGCCACGATGCGGCCCGCCCAATGCAGGCAGATCCAGAACAGCAGCCCCAGCAGCGAGAACACGATGACGGGCGCGACGGCGACCACCCAGCGCACATAGTCCGGCGCAATGGCGGAATCGACCGAGGATGCGCCGCTGATGATCATCGCGATCGTGCCCGGGCCCGCGGTGCCCGGCAGGGCCAATGGCACGAAGGCGATGTTCGGGCTTTCGCGCTCCAGCGCATCGGCCGTGGCTTCGGCCTCCAGGGCGCGTGGATGGTCCGACGGAAACAGCATGCTGAAGCCGATGGTGACCACGATGAGCCCGCCCGCGATGCGCAACCCGGGGATCGAAATGCCGAAGGTGTGCATCAAGAGCGCGCCGGCGTAGTACGTGACCAGCATGATCCCGACGACATAGAACGCCGCCTGGGTCACCTGCTTCTGCCGTTCCTTGAACGGAATCTGGTTTCCGAGCGACAGCAGCAGCGTCATGGAAGTCAGCGGATTGGCCAGCGGCAGCATCAGCGCCAGCCCCAGGCTGACCAGCTTGCCCAGTTGAATCAGTTCATCGATCATGAAGGCTCGCTAGAGTGTGCGAGCCATCTACTCTACCTCACCCTGCCCGGCGGTTTGCTGCCGCGCGGCCACGACCCGGGTGCCTCCCCCCGCGTCCGCGCCTTGGTCAAGGCGTTCAGCATCGTCCCGGCTAATCATCAGCATCCATTAAACTGATGCAATTCCCGCAGCGGGCCGCGCTGCCTAGCATACAAGCGCCCGCCGCCCGCGGTTCTGCCGCGGCGCATTGCCATTGCCACCCGGAGTTTCTCTTGAGCGACATCTATCACTTCAGCCGCGGCACCGCCCCGCTGCTGATCTCCATTCCCCACCTCGGCAGCCAGATTCCCGAGGCGCAACAGCCGCAAATGACGTCCGTCGCCCTGCAGTCGGGCGACACGGACTGGCACCTGGACACCCTGTACCAATTTGCCCAGGCGCTGGGCGCCTCCGTGCTGGGCGCGCGCCATTCGCGCTACGTGGTCGACCTGAACCGTCCGCCCAACGACGAAAGCCTGTACCCCGGGCAGACCAAGACCGGCCTGTGCCCCACCCAGGCGTTTCGCGGCGATGCCCTGTACCAGAACGAGGCCGTGCTGACCGACGCCGAACGCGCCCAGCGGCTGGAGGCGTACTGGAAGCCGTATCACGCCAAGCTGCGCGAGGAGCTCGACCGCATCAAGGCCGAGCACGGCACGGTGCTGCTGTGGGAAGCCCACTCGATCGCCAGCGTCCTGCCCCGCCTGTTCAACGGCAAGCTGCCGGACCTGAACATCGGCACGTCTGACGGCGCGTCGTGCGCGCCCGATATCCTGGCCGCCGTGCAAGGCCAGCTGGACGCGTGCACCGACTACACCTGGGCCGTCAACGGCCGCTTCAAGGGCGGTTACATCACGCGCCACTATGGCGCCCCGGCGGACAACGTCCACGCCATCCAGCTCGAGATGTGCCAGTCCACCTACATGGACGAAACGTACCCGTACGGCTATCGCCCCGACCTGGCCGGCAAGGTCATTCCGGTGGTCGAAGGCATGGTGACTGCCGCGCTGCGCCAGACCACCGCGCGCCAACGCTGACCCCCCGCCCTTCGCAGCCGGACGCCAACGCCATGACCCGCTTTTCGTTCAGCACCACGGAAAACTATCCGGAATGGAACCTGCTGCTGACCTGGGTGGCGGTCGTGGAGGCCGCGTCGGTGTCCGGCGCGGCGCGGCTGCTGGGGTTCTCGCAGGCGGCGGTGTCGCAGCGGATCAAGCAGCTTGAAGCCGCCATGTCGACCGAGCTGCTGGACCGCAGCACCCGCCCGGCCCGGCCCACGCCGGCCGGCGAGCTGCTGTTCGAACACGCCGCGCGGCTGCTGGCGCAGGCCGGCGACATGACCGAGAGCGTGCGCAACCTTAGCCGGGCCAAGCGCAACATCGTGCGTTTCGGTTGCGTGGATTCCTTTGCGGGCACGCTGGGGCCCACGCTGATCCATGGCCTGTCCGGCGCGTCGCGCCAGATCCGGCTGTGGTCGGGCATCACGCCCGTGCTGGACAAGCAGCTGGAGGACCGGCAGCTGGACCTCGTCGTCACCACCAGCGCGTCCGCGGGCAAACCCAACATCCGCAAGTACAGCTTGTTCAGCGAGCCCTACGTGCTGATCGTTCCGCGCTCGATGAACATGGACCGGATCGATACGCTCAAGGAATTGGGCAAGCGCGCGCAGTTCATCCGCTACAGCGCGCGTTCGTTCATCGGCGCCGAGATCGACCGGCTGGTCGAGTCGCACGGCGTGGCGATTGAACGCACCTACGAATTCGACAACACCGACCCGCTGCTCAGCCTGGTCACCGCGGGCCTGGGTTTTGGCATCAGCACGCCGCTGTGCATCTGGCAGTCGCGCCACTTTCTGGACCAGCTGCGCGTGCTGCCGCTGGCGCCCTACCTGGGCGCGGCGCGGGACGACGATCCCAGCCTGTCGCGCACGCTGTTCCTGGCCGCGCGCCAGCAGGAAGTGGGCAAGCTGCCCTTTGAGGCGCGCGACGTGATCCTGATGGCCATGGAACGCCTGATCCAGAAGGAACTTGCGCCGGCCCTGGGGCTGCCGCCGGCCACGCTGTGGCGCAGCCTGCGGCGTTGACGCCCCTGATTACGGCAGCGATGCCGTCAGCGCCGGCACGGCCTCGAACAGGTCGCCGACCAGCCCGTAGTCGGCCACGCCGAAAATCGGCGCATCGCCATCCTTGTTGATGGCGACGATGACCTTGGAATCCTTCATGCCCGCCAGATGCTGGATGGCGCCCGAGATGCCGACTGCCACGTACAGCTCCGGCGCGACGATCTTGCCGGTCTGGCCGACCTGCCAGTCGTTCGGCGCGTAGCCCGCGTCCACCGCGGCGCGCGAGGCGCCCAGTGCGGCGCCCAGCTTTTCGGCCAGCGGATCCAGCAACTTGAAGTTCTCGGCGCTGCCCAGGCCGCGTCCGCCCGACACCACGGCGCGCGCGCCGCCCAGGTCGGGGCGTTCGGACACCGCGATCTCGCGGCTGACAAATCGCGCCAACCCGCTTCCAGCGACGGCTTCGACCGTTTCCACCGTGGCGCTGCCGCCCTCGGCGGGCGCGGGGTCGAAGGCCGTGGGCCGGATGGTGGCGACGATCACCGGGTAACCGCTCTTGACCGTTGCGATGGCATTGCCGGCGTAGATGGGACGCTTGAACGTATCGGGCGCCAGCACTTCAATGACATCCGATATCTGCGCCACGTCCAGCAAGGCGGCGATGCGCGGCGCCACGCCCTTGCCCTGCGCCGTCGCGGGCAGGAACAGGTGCGAGTAACCGGGGGCAAGCGCGACCGCCTGCGCGGCCAGGGCTTCGGGCAAGCCATCGGCAAGCTGCGGCGCTTGCGCCAGCAGCACCTTGTCCACCCCGGCAACGCGCGCGGCGGCGTCGGCCACGGGCTGCGCGTCGCCGCCCGCCACCAGCACGTGGACGGGCAGGCCCAGCCGGGAGGCCGCGGCGATGGTGTTGAGCGTGGCGCCGGCGAGCGCCCGATTGTCGTGTTCGGCAATAACAAGGACCGTCATCAGATCACCTTGGCTTCGTTCTTCAGTTTGTCGACCAGTGCGGCCACGTCCGCCACCTTGATGCCGGGCGCGCGCGCCGCGGGTTCCTCGACGCGCAGCGTCTGCAGGCGGGATACGGGATCCACGCCCAGCGCGTCGGGCGTCTGGACATCCAGCGGTTTCTTCTTGGCCTTCATGATGTTGGGCAGCGTGACGTAGCGCGGCTCGTTCAGGCGCAGGTCCGCGGTGACGATGGCGGGCAGGGTCAGTTCCACCACTTCCAGCCCGCCGTCGACCTCGCGCGTGACGCGCGCCGTGCCGTCGCCGATGGCGATGGCGCTGGCGTTGGTGGCCTGCGGCCAGCCCAGCAGGGCCGCCAGCATCTGGCCGGTCTGGCAGGCGTCGTCATCGATCGCCTGCTTGCCCAGGATCACCAGCGCGGGCGCTTCCTGCTCCACGACGGCGCGCAGCAGCTTGGCCACTTCCAGCGGCTGCAGCGCGGCATCCGTCTGCACCAGCACGCCCCGGTCGGCGCCGATGGCCATCGCGGTGCGCAGCGTCTCTTGCGACTGGGCCGTGCCGCAGGACACGGCCACGACCTCGGCGGCAGCGCCCTGCTCTTTCAGGCGCACGGCGGCCTCGACGGCGATTTCATCGAACGGGTTCATCGACATCTTGACGTTGCCGATGTCCACGCCGCTCTGGTCGGCCTTGACGCGTACGTTGACGTTGTAGTCAACCACGCGCTTGACCGCGGCAAGTACCTTCATGGAAACACTCCTGAGTGAAAGGAATCAACGGCCGTTACCGCGTCACGGCGGAAACGGATGCAGCTTGTTCAGCCGGGGCTGGCAGCGGAGACGGCGATGGTGAGGATCACGGCGAATCCGGCGGCCGGGGTGGCCGGCAGCGGGTGGGTGTCTGGTGCGGGGACGCCCCGCCACAGCAGGTATTCGCCTGACGCCAGCTCCCCCGGAAAACTACCCTGACCGCCCGCGCCACCGGCGTCGGCGGCCACGATCAACTGCGTGACCGCACGCCCCGCCATCGCGCCGGGCAAGCCGCCCACGTCGCATTGGCCCGCCGCCACGCCCGCGCAAGTCACCGACGCCACCGCCTCGCCACGCCGGACAAAAAGGTTCAGCACGCGCACCGGCCCGCCGATCATCGTGGACTGCAGCCCGTCATCGCCCCCGAACGGCGCGGGTTCGCGCGGCCGCAGCACCACCAAAACCCCTTCCCCTTGCAGCGTCACGCCTTCCCCGGACAGCACCACCGACACGCGGTCGTAGCCGGGAAAGCGCGAGTACGGACCGTCGCGCTCAATATCGGCGATGCTGACGCGCCAGCGCCCGTCCGGGTCGGCCGCCAGCGTGCGCGTGACGCCGCCGCCGTTCTTCCAGGGCTCGGGCGGCAGCGCCAGCCAGCTGGCGCGCTGCGGCGCGGCCAAATCAGGACACCGCGCCAAGGCCGTACTTCCCGGTCAACAACGCGCCGCGCTGAAAGCGGCCAAGTTCATAAGGCGTAAGCGACACGTCGGTCGCCAGGCCCAGCGCCTCCTGGGCCAGCACGCGGCCCACGGTGGGCGACAGCTTGAAGCCGTGGCCCGAGAAGCCAAAGCCCACGATCAGGCCCTGCACGCCGGGCACGCGGCCCAGCACGGGATTCCAGTCGGGCGTCACGTCGTAGACGCCGGTCCAGGACGACGCCAGTCCCGCGGTCTCGTAGGCCGGAAAGCGGTCGGCGACCTGGGCGCCGACTTCGGCCACGTAGTCCAGCGGAATGTCGCCCTGTTCGGCGTCGCTCTTTTGCAGCGCCTCGCCCACGATGCCCTCGCTCACCAGCATCTGGTTGCCGCCGTAGCTGCGGCAGTACAGCATGCCGGGCGACGCCAGGTCCTTGAAGACGGGCATCGAATACGTATAGGGCGCCGCGTCGCATTCCAGCGCCAGCACGGCGTGGCGCTCAGGCACGACGGGCATGGCAACGCCCGTCCAGCCGGCAAGCTCGGGCGTCCAGATGTTCTGCGTGCTGATGACCAATGGCGCGTGGTAGTCGCCTTCCGAGGTGGAAACGCCCGTCACGCGGCCGTTGTCGATAAGCAGACGCTGGACGTTGACGTTCTCGCGGATGGTGACGCCACGGCGGCGCGCGCCGCGCGCAAAGCTGGTGGCCACCAGGTACGCGTCGGCAAAGCCCGCTTCCGGCTCGTAGCCGATCAGCGCGGCGTTGTCGAAAGACGCGATGGGCAACAGTTCACGGGCCTGCGCGGCGTCCAGCAATTCCAGCGCGATGCCCTGCGCCTTTTGCTGCGCCAGCGCGCCGCGCAGCGGTTCCAGCTTGTCGTCGTCGGCGGCGGTAATCAGGTAGCCGCATTTGACCAGTCCGCAGGAGGCCTCGTCGTCGCCCAGATAGCTGGCGAAATTGTTGAACACGCTCCAGGAGCGTTGGGCCAGCTCCACGTTCTCGCGCACGGAATAGTGCGTGCGCAGGATGCCGGACGACTGCGACGTGGTGCCCGCCCCGATGGTCTCGCGGTCCAGCACCAGCACGTTCTTCGCGCCGAGCTCGGCCAGGTGAAAGGCCACCGAACTGCCGATCACGCCGGCACCAATCACGATCACGTCATAACTTTTCACGACAAGGCTCCAAGGACAAGTGCCGCGAGTGTGGGCCCGGCCTTTCGGAGCCGCGGCAATATAAGCGCCGCGAATACTTAATAAAAGCGTTCTGGAAAAGCGCGCCGGGTGTCAGGCGGCTGCGCTCGCGGCGGCGCGTATCGCCTCGGCATCCCTGCCCGGCGGCAGGCCGAACATCCGCCGGTATTCACGGGTGAACTGCTGCACGCTTTCATAGCCCACGGCGAACGCCGCGCTGCTGGCGGACACGCCTTCGGCCGTCATGCGCCGGCGCGCCTCGATCAGGCGCAGCTGCTTCTGGAACTGGCGCGGCGACAGCGACGTGGCCGCGCGAAAGTGCTGATGGAACGATGATGCGCTCATGCCGGCCGCGGCCGCGAGCCGCTCGACCGGCAGCGGTTGCGCAAACTCGGCCCGCAGCAGCGCGACGGCGCGCGCGATGCGCGGGGCGGCGCTGGCCGGCCCGGCCAACTGGCGGATCGCCTGCCCGTGGCGGCCAGCCAGCAGCCAATAGTGCATTTCGCGCACCAGCTGGGCTTGCAGAATGGGCAGCGCCGCCGGCCGTTCAACCAGGCGCAGCAGACGCAGCGCGGCGTCGGCGACTTCGGCATCCGTCTGCTCCACCCGCACCGGCGCGCCGGGCTCTCCCGGCCCCAGCTTCATTTCCAGGGCCAGTTCGGCGATGACGGCCAGATCCAGATCCAGGACCAGCGACAGATAAGGCTGCGCCGCGCTGGCGCGCGTGATCTGGCTGACGGTGGGCACGTCGGCCGTGATCAGCAGCGAATCGCCCGCGCCGAAATCGAAGGTATCCGCACCCAGCGACACGCGCTTGGCGCCCTGCAGCACAAGGCACGCAAGCGGCCGCGAGATCGCGTGGTCCAGCCCGCTAGGCTGCACCGCGCGGATGACGGCGAGTCCCGGGATGGGGGTTTGTGCCAAACCGGCCGGCCCGGCGTGGCACGCCGCGTAGCGGCTGGCGGCCGCGCGCAAGGCGTCGTTCATGGAGGAATCGCAAGAGGTTGCCACGGGGCCATCGTAATGGGTTCTCGTCGGGCCGGGCGCACATTTGGAGGATCGGGCCAACAGCGTCAACGTTCAGGCAAAGGCCATGGGCGGCATCCGCCACAGAATGGAAGCCTCACCGCAAGCCACCAAGGAGCCATTCCATGAGCAAGATTTCTCTCGTCACCGGATCGAGCCGCGGCCTGGGCCGCAGCGCCGCCCTGGCCCTCGCCCGCCACGGCAACGATGTCGTCATCACCTACCAAAGCCGCGAGGCGCAGGCCAACGAGGTCGTCGCCGAGGTGGAACAACTGGGCGGCAAGGCCGTGGCGCTGCAGCTCGATGCAGGCAACGTCGCCGCGTTTCCGGATTTTGCCGCCCGCCTGCAGGCGGCGCTGGCCCGGACATGGCAGCGTGACCGCTTCGATCATCTGGTCAACAACGCCGGCCATGGCGAGATGGCGCCGATTGCCGACATGCGCGTCGAGGCCTTCGACAAGCTGGTCGACGTCCACTTCAAGGGCGTGTTCTTTCTGACGCAGCACCTGTTGCCGCTGCTGGCCGACGGCGGCCGCATCGTGAACCTGTCGAGCGGCCTGACGCGCGTGTCGGCGCCCGGCTGGGCGGCGTATGCCGCGACCAAGGGCGCCGTCGAGGTGCTGACGGTCTACCTGGCCAAGGAGCTTGGCCACCGCGGGATTGCCGTGAACACCGTGGCGCCGGGCGCCATCGAAACGGACTTCCTGGGCGGCGCGGTGCGCGACACGCCCGAGTTCAACAAGGCGTTCGCGGACATGACCGCGTTGGGACGCGTGGGCGTGCCCGACGACATCGGGCCGATGATTGCCGGCCTGTTGTCCGAAGACAACCGCTGGGTCAACGCCCAGCGCATCGAAGTCTCGGGCGGCCAGGGCATCTGACACGGGCGCCTCGGGCACGGCCGCGCGTTGCGGCCGCGCCCGCCTTTCCCTTGCTGCCTGCGGTGCGCCGATTAAGCGCCGCTGATGTTGACCATCGCCGCTCCTTATATTCATGCCGCGGCCGGATGCTCGGGTGAAAGTCTCGTCTGCCGCACCCCAGAGTGCCGGCGACATGGAATCCATCGGCCAATCTACAGACAGTAGGGGAAAAATATGAACATGAATCGCCGCGCCATGCTGGTGCGTACGGCCGCGCTTGCGGGCGCCAGCGCCCTGGGCTTTCCGATGATCGGCCGCGCCGCGGGCGCGTCCTACACCTATGGCGGCTCCGCGTGGCTGGGCCATTACTCCGCCTACATCGCCATGAAGACGGGGCTGTTCGCCAAGCAGGGCCTGGACATCAAATGGCAGAGCTTTGCCACGTCGTCCGACCGCATGAGCGCGGTGATGGCCGGCAACATCGATCTGGCGGGCACCGGCGTGGTGTCGTCGCTGGCGCTGATGGCCGCGGGCGCGCGCCAGTTCCAGGTCATCGCGACCCCGAACAACTTTGGCCGCGCCGAGGGCGTGCTGGTGCGCGAGAACGTCAAGTCGGTGGCCGACCTGAAGGGCAAGAAGATCGGCGTCACCTACGCCTCCAGCGCCCACGTGCTGCTGCTGGACGTGCTGCGCCAGGCCGGTCTGAACCCCGACCGCGACGTGGCCATCATCAACCTGCCGGCCACCAACCTGCTGTCGGCCTACCAGGGCGGGCAGATCGACGCCGCCGTGGCGTGGACGCCGGCCTTTGACCGCATCAAGGCCGTGCCGGGCACGCATGTCCTGCTGGACGATACGGCGTTCTCGCTCTACAAGCAGTACGCCATCACCCCGGGTCCCGATGTGCTGCTGACCCATGCCAAGCTGGGCAAGGAGAACCCCGAGGCCGTGCGCAAGTTCCTCACGGCGGTGTTCCAGGCCAATGCGATGCTGACGAACCAGCCCGAGGACGCCGCGGGCGTGCTGCTGGCGCTGACGGGCCTGTCCAAGGACGAACAGCTTGCGGTCATCAAGCAGACGCAGTGGTATTCGGCCGAGGACCAGAAAGCCCTGATGATCGAACCGGGCAACTTCGTGAACGGCATGCAGAAACTGGCCGAGATGCTGGTGACGCTCAAGCAGATCGACCGCGCGCCCGCCGTCAAGGACTGGGTCCAGTCCGCGTATCTCTGAACCCGGGACATTCTGCCTATGTCCGCACGTTCTTCTTCACGCGAAACACGCCTGCTCTGGGTCAGCGTGTTTTCGCTGCTCGGTTTTCTGTTGCTGTGGGAGGGGCTGTGCCGCGCCGGCGCGGTCGATCCCATTTTCCTGCCCGCGCCGTCCCAGGTCCTGGCGCGGGCGCTGTCCATGTCCGACCAGGGCACGCTGTTCTACAACGTGCTGGCCTCGACGCGCCGCGTCATGGTGGGCTTTCTGGCCGCGGTGATCGTCGCGATTCCGCTGGGCATTTTGCTGGGCACCTCGAAGGTGGCGCGCGCCGTCTTCGATCCCATCATCTCGTTCCTGCGCCCGCTGCCGTCCATGAGCTGGATTCCGCTGTCGCTGCTGTGGTTCGGCATTACCGAAACGCAGAAGTACAGCATCGTCTTCATGGGTTCCTTCGTGCCCGCCCTGCTTTACGTGATGGAAGCCTCGCGCAGCATCGATCCGGTGCTGGTGCGCGCCGCGCGCAACCTGGGCGCCAACCGCTGGCAGGTCATGCGCGAGGTGCTGTTTCCGGGCTGTCTGCCGCAGATCCTGTCGGGCATGAAGATCATCCTGGGCCTGTCCTGGACCTGCGTGATCTCGGCGGAACTGGTGGCGTCCAAGGAAGGCCTGGGGTTCATGATCATGAACGGCAAGGAATTCTTCCAGACCGACACGGTGGTGCTGGGCATGGTGCTGATCAGTTTCACCGTGCTGGTGACCGATCTGTGTTTGCGGCTTCTTGAACGGTGGGTGCTGGCATGGCAGCGATAAACGACACGATGATCCGGCTGACGGATGTCTCCAAGGCCTACGGCGACGTGCCCGTGCTGGACAAGGTGAACCTGGAGGTCAAGCGCGGGGAATTCCTGGTGCTGCTGGGCGCCTCGGGCTGCGGCAAGTCGACGCTGCTGAACCTGATGGCCGGCTTCATCACGCCCAACACCGGATCGGTGCAGATCAACGGCAGAGAGGTCACCGACGTGACCGCCGCGTGCGGCATGGTATTCCAGCAGTACGCGCTGTTTCCGTGGCGCACGGTCCAGGAAAACGTGGAGTTCGGCCTGAAGATGCGGGGCATGTCCCGCCAGGAACGTGCGCCGATCGCCCGCCGATTCATCGAGATGGTGGGATTGAAGCACGCGGCGGACAAGTATCCGCACGCGTTGTCGGGCGGGATGAAGCAGCGCGTGTCGATCGCGCGCGTGCTGGCCAACGACCCGGACGTGATGCTGTTCGACGAGCCCTTCGCCGCGTTGGACGCGATGACGCGGCAGGTGCTGCAAGACCAGCTGTTGTCGATCTACGAGCAGAGCGGCAAGACCATCGTCTTCATCACGCACTCCATCGACGAGGCGCTGACCCTGTCGACGCGCATGGCCGTCATGGGATCCAAGCCCGGCCGCATCGTGCAGGACATCCAGAACGACCTGCCACATCCGCGCAGCGCCGACGTGCAATTGTCGCCCCGCTTCGTGGAACTGAAGCGCGCCATCTGGGAGCGCGTGCAGGAGGAAGTCACGCGCAGCATGGAGCTGGCGGCCGACTAATTGCGTGGGGGGGCCCGAGGGGCGCCCCGCCCTTCCCCCACGCCCTGCTACGCGCGGCGGCCTTCCTCGGCCAGAAACTCCACCAGCGCCGGCAACGAAGGATCCATCGGCCGGTTGGCGTGGATGCGCATCACATAGCCCCACGAACCCGCCATGCGCAGGTGGGGCGCCAACGGCACCAGCCGGCCGCTCGCCAGGTCTTCGTCGATGAGCGGCGCGCGGCCCAGCGCGATGCCGACGCCCGCCGCCGCAGCGGCCACCACGGTGCTCAGGCCGCTCAGCACCATCGGGTCCTGCCAGTCGTCCGGGGCCAGACCCAGCCGGGGATGCCACGTTCGCCAGTCGGTCTCGGGACTGTCGATGTGCTTTTCCTCCAGCCAGCGATGGCGCAGAAACACGCCCGGATCGTTGCGCTCGGCCTCGGGCACCAGCGCCGGGCTGCACACCGGCACCACGGTTTCGGTCATGAGCGGGATGTCGCCCGGCGCGGCGATGTGCGGTCCCATCGCGCGCACGTGCAGGAAGGCCAGATCGATGTCCTGGGTTTTCCAGGCCGGATCCTGGCTGGCGTGCAGATACACCTGAATGTCGATGTCCGGATGCAGTTCGATGAACCGCCCGATGCGCGGCGCGAGCCATAGCGCGGCCAGCGAGGGGTTGGCGGACACGTTCAACGTATAGCGCCGCTTGCCGCGGGCGCTGGCCCGGACGTTGCGGCAGGCTGTTTCCAATAGGGTCAAGGCCTGTTGTACGGACGCCAGCAGCGCCGCGCCCGCTTCCGTGGTCTCGGCGCGCCGCACGGTGCCGCCCCGTCGCAGCAGCGGCGCCCCCAGATCGGCCTCAAGCGCCCGCAACTGATGGCTGACGGCGCTTTTCGTGACATTCAGCTCTGCGGCAGCGCGGCTCAGGCTGCCCAGCCGGGCCACGGCTTCGAAGGCGCGCAAGGCGGCCAGCGGCGGAGTGCGGGTGGAGGCGTCGGACATCGGTTGAGTTTATCTCAACCCTTGATTGAAAATTCATCGCTTTCGCATGCAGGCCGGATCGGGGACCATGCAGGCTCTGGATGGAGTAATGGCTATGTATTTCGATTCGAGGCTGTGGCGCCTGACCGAGGGTCTGCGCGCCGGCATGGCGGGCGGCATCTTTCTGGGCCTGCTGGCCCTGGCAGCCGGGATTGCACGCTACGTGTTTCTGGGCCAGCTGCTGGCCCGCGTGTTCGACGGTGCGCCGTGGCAGGACTGGGCGGCGCCCGCGCTGGGCGTGGCGGCCATGGTGCTGCTGCGCGCGTTCCTGGACGACTGGCGCACGGTGCAGGCCAACCGCACGTCGGCCGCCATCCAGCACACGCTGCGCGCGCGCCTCTACGACCGCATCGTCGCGCTGGGGCCAGCGTGGTTCGCCAACCAGCGCACCGGCGGCGTCATGCTCACCGTGGTGGATGGCGTCGAACAGTTGCAGACATTTTTCGGACAGTACCTCCCGCAGGTCGCCATCGCCGCGGCCGCGCCGTTTGCGATCTTTGCCGTCATTGCATTCTGGGACGTGCCGACTGCCCTGGTGTTCCTGGCCGCGGCGCTGTTCGCGCTGTTCGGGCCGATGGCGGTGCACATGCTGGACCGGCGCGCCAGCCTGGCGCGCAGCCGGTCGCTGAACGAATTTGGCGAAGAATTCCTGGACGCCGTGCAGGGCCTGCCCACGCTCAAGTCGTATGGCCAGGGCAAGGCCTGGGGCGAACGGCTGGCCGCCCGCGCGCGCAGCCTGTCGGACAACACCTTCTGGGTCCTGTCCGTCAGCCTGCTGACGCGCGGCATCAGCGACCTGGGCGTGGCGCTGGGCGCCGCGCTGGCGCTGACGCTGGGCGCATGGCGCGTCGCCGCCGGCGACATGAGCGTCGAGGCGCTGCTGATCGTGCTGATGGCGGGCACGGAGATCTTCCGGCCGCTGCGCGACCTGCGCGCGGTGCTCCACCGGGGCATGCTGGGCCAATCGGCCGCCGCCAGCATCCACGCGCTGATGGACGCGCAGCCGCTGACGCCCGCCCCGGACACCGCCATGCGAGCAGGCGCCGTGCGAGCGGGCGCTGCCCGCCTGGCGCCCACCATCGAGTTCGACGACGTGGCGTTTTCGTATACGCCCGAACGCGCCGCCCACCAGGGCTTGGCGTTTCGCATCGCGGCGGGCGAACGCGTTGGCGTGGTCGGCCCCAGCGGCGCGGGCAAGTCCACCATCGTGCGGCTGCTGCTGCGCGAATGCGTGCCGCAAGGCGGCGTGGTGCGGGTCGGCGGACACGACATCAACACGCTGGACACGCAGTTCCTGCTCTCGCACTTTGCGCTGGTCAGCCAGGACATCACGCTGTTTCACGGCACCATCGATGACAACCTGCGGCTAGGCCGCCCAGACGCCACGCATGACGAGGTGCGCGCGGCCGCGCGCGCCGCCAACATCGACGACTTCATCATGGCGCTGCCCGACGGCTACGCCACGCGCATCGGCGAACGCGGCCTGCAGTTGTCGGGCGGCCAGCGCCAGCGCGTGGCGATCGCCCGGGCCTTGCTGCGCGATGCCCCCATCCTGATCCTGGACGAGGCGCTGTCGTCGGTGGACACCGAGAACGAGGCGCTGATTCAGCAGGCGCTTGACCGTCTGATGGCCGGCCGCACGACGCTCATCCTGGCCCACCGCCTGGCCAGCGTGATCGGCGCCGACCGCATCCTGGTCCTGGACCAGGGGCGCGTGGCGGCATCGGGACCCCATGCCGCGCTGATGCGCCAAGGCGGGCTGTACCACCGGCTGATGCACGAACAGGCCGCCGCGCATCGGAATCCCGCCGCGGGCTCACCGGTTGCCGCGCGGCCCGAGACGGCGCGGGCGGCTGTCCCGGACGACGGCAACGGCCAGGGCCCCGCCCTGCGCTCGCTGGACGCCGACGCCGAACAGGTCGGCTGGCGCGCCACGCTGGGCACGCTGTTGTCGGTGGTGCGGCCGTGGCGCGGCACGCTGATTGCGACCTTCCTGCTGGGCGTGGCGCGCGTGGCCGCCTTCATCGGCGTGGGCGTGTTCAGCGCTCTGATCGTGGCCGCCATCCGCGATGGCCGCGAGACCGGCGCGCTGGTCGCTGGCCTCTTGATCGCCGCGCCGCTGGCCGCCCTTTTCCACTGGCTGGAGTCGTGGCTGGCGCACGCAATGGCTTATCAGCTGCTTGCCGACATGCGCGTCAAGCTCTACGACAAACTCGAACGCCTGGCGCCCGCCTATCTGCTGCAGCGCCGCTCCGGCGACCTGGTCGCGCTAGCCACCCAAGACGTGGAGATGGTGGAGTATTTCTACGCGCACACCATCGCGCCGGCCATCGTGTCGATACTGGTGCCGCTGTCCGTGCTGGGCTTTCTGGGGTTCTACAGCTGGCCGGTTGCGCTGGCGCTGCTGCCCTTCCTGGCCTACGCGCTGCTGTCGCCGGTACGCGGCCGCCAGCGCGTGGACGCCCTGGGCGACAAGGCGCGCCAGGCATTGGGCGAAATGAGCGCCCACACCACCGACACCATCCAAGGCCTCGCGGACTTGACCGCCTTCCAGGCCACGGGCCGGCGCCGCGACCAGTTCCTGAAGGTCGCCGACCATTACCGCGCGCGGCGTCTTGCCATTCTGCGCGACCTGTCGCGCCAGACCGCCTGGTTCGAAACGTCGATGGGCCTGGGCGGCCTTGCCGTGGCGGTCGTGGGCGCGTTGCAGGTGCAAGCGGGCGCGCTGTCCGCCGGCATGCTGCCCCTGCTGGTGCTGATTGCGCTGGCCACGTTCCTGCCGGTGTCGGAGATCTCGCAGGTCAGCCGGCAACTGGCCGACACCATCGCCGCCACGCGCCGCCTGCACGTGGTCGCCAACGAACCCGAACCGGTCGTGGACGGCCCCCTGCCCGCGCCGGTGGCGGCCCACGGCCTGTCGGTCGCCTTCGATCACGTCAGTTTTGCCTATCCCGGCAAGCGCCAGGACACCCTGCACGACCTCAGCTTCACCGTGCCGGCCGGCGCCACCGTGGCGATCGTGGGCGCCTCGGGCGCCGGCAAGAGCACGGTGGCCAGTCTGCTGTTGCGCTTCTGGGACCCGCGCGAAGGCGCGGTCAAGCTGGACGGCGTGGACGTGCGGCAGCTCAGGCTCGACGGCCTGCGCGAGCGCGTGGCGCTGGTGACGCAGGACACCTACCTGTTCAACGACACGCTCGAAGGCAATATCCGGCTGGCCCGCCCCGAGGCCAGCCGCGAAGACCTGATGCGCGCGCTGGAACAGGCGGCGCTGGGCGACTTCGTCAAACGCTTGCCCGAAGGCCTGGCCACGCGCGTGGGCGAACGCGGCATGCAGTTGTCGGGCGGCCAGCGCCAACGCATCTCGATCGCGCGCGCCTTCCTGAAGAACGCGCCGGTGCTGATTCTGGACGAGGCCACCTCGCACCTGGACACGCTATCGGAAATGCAGGTGCGCGGCGCGCTGGACGTGCTGATGCGCCACCGCACGACGCTCGTGATTGCGCATCGCCTGTCCACCATCCGCGACGCCGATCTGATCCTGGTGCTGGACCGCGGCACGCTGGCCGAGTCCGGCACGCATGATCAGCTGCTGCGCAAACAAGGCGTGTATGCGCGGCTGGCAAGCCATCAGGGCGGCTACGCGGCCGCGGCATCGCAGGCCGGCTAACGCCGCGTTGAAAAAAACCGACAGCCCCTTCCGTCCCCCCGCACGGCCCGTTGATTCGCCTACATCACTTCGATAGAATCGGCAATTCGGGCCGTTGCCCATTCTTTTTTTCCCCCTCACCCACCGACAGGGAGGCTGCATGATGTACCCCATGCCGAACGCCGTCCCGCGCGTGTCCCCGCGACGCCATTAAGTCGTCGCCCGCGCGGCCCCGTCGCCAGTTCCGTATCTGGCGACCGGTCCGCCGTGCCTATCTGAACCCTTGAACGCAGTGGCCAGCGCCCAATAGGCGCCCGGCGTGTTTTTCCCTCTTTCCTTACAAGGAACCTGGCGCGTTCGTCCCGCCAGACCATGGCAATGGCTAGAAAAAAAATCGACTTTCGAGGACAGGCCTTCAAGGATGTCCTGGGCTTTACCTTCCGTTATTGGGGCCGGCAACCCTTGCGCATCGTGGTCATCGTGGCGCTGGCCCTGCTGTCCGCCGTGGCCGACGTGCTGACGCCGATGTATGCCGGCCGTCTGGTCGACGCAGTGGCGTCGGGCGCGGCCGGCGACCAGCTTGCCTGGAATGCCGCCATCACGGCCTTCTGGCTGCTGGTCGCGCTGGGCGTGGGCGGCACGCTGCTGCGCCAGGCCGTCTTCCAGAACATCATCACCTTCACGCTGAAGATGATGAACGGCATCGCCTCCAACGCGTTCTACCGCGTGCAGCGGTTTTCCACGGACTGGCATGCCAACAGCTTCGCCGGCTCGACGGTGCGCAAGATCACGCGCGGCATGTGGGCGGTGGACCTCTTGAACGACACGCTGCTGGTGGCGCTGCTGCCGTCGGTCGTCATGCTGGTGGGCGCCACCGCCCTCTTGGGCGCGCACTGGCCGCTGATGGGGCTGGTGGTGGGCCTGGGGTCGGTGTTGTACATCGCCGTCACCGCCACGCTGTCGCTGGCCTATGTGGCGCCCGCGGCGCGCCTGGGCAACGCCTGGGACACGCGCATGGGCGGCGCGCTGGCCGACGCCGTCAGCTGCAACGCCGTGGTCAAGGCCTTTGGCGCGGAGACGCGTGAGGAAGCGCGCCTTGACCGGGTCATCGACAAGTGGCGCCGGCGCACGCGCCGCACCTGGATCCGCGCCACGTTCAACGGCGGCATCCAGGGCGCGATGCTGGTGGCGATGCAGGCGTCCATCCTGGGCGCGTCGCTGCTGCTGTGGTCGCGCAACCAGGCCAGCGTGGGCGACATCACGTTCACGCTGACCATGTTCTTCGTCCTGCAGGGCTATCTGCGCGACGTCGGCATGCACATCCGCAACCTGCAGCGGTCCGTCAACGACATGGAGGAACTGGTGTCGCTGGAAAAGCAGCCGCTTGGCGTGGAAGACCGGCCGGGCGCGGGCGCCATCGCCGTGACGGCGGGCGAGATCCGCTTCGAGGACGTGACGTTCCGCTACGGGTCGCACCACACCGCGCTGTACGACCGGTTCTCGGTGCGGATCGCGCCGGGCGAACGCGTGGGCCTGGTCGGCCACTCGGGTTCCGGCAAGACCACGTTCATCAAGCTGATCCAGCGCCTGTATGACGTGAATGGCGGGCGCATCACCATCGACGGACAGGACATCGCCCAGGTAAAGCAGGCGTCGCTGCGCAGCCAGATCGCGATCGTGCAGCAGGAGCCCGTGCTGTTTCACCGGACGCTGGCGGAGAACATCGCCTACGCGCGGCCCGGCGCGTCGCAGGCCGACATCGAGCAGGCAGCCCGGCTGGCCAGCGCGCATGACTTCATCATGGCGCTGCCCAAGGGCTACGACACACTGGTGGGCGAACGCGGCGTCAAGCTGTCCGGCGGCGAACGCCAGCGCGTGGCCATTGCGCGCGCATTCCTGGCCGACGCGCCCATCCTGATCCTGGACGAAGCCACGTCCAGCCTGGACAGCGAAAGCGAGGTGCTGATCCAGCGCGCGATGGACCGCCTGATGGAAGGCCGCACGACGCTGGTCGTGGCGCACCGCCTGTCGACGGTCCGCGCGCTGGACCGCCTCTTGGTCATGGACCATGGCCGCGTAATCGAGGAGGGCAGCCATGACGCGCTGATCCGCTTGAAGGGCGGCCTGTACCGGCGCCTGTTCGAGCGCCAGGCGCTGGAGCTGACGAAGGGTCTGGACCCGGCCGAACTCCTGGAAGACGGCGCCGTCCCGCCGCCCGCGCAGGCGGACGACGTGGACGCTGCCTCGCTCGCCTTCGGAAAGTGATGCTGGCGCGGCGCGGTCAGGGCATGGCCGCCGCCGCCCTGTCCACCGCCGCGCGGCGCCGCTCGAAACGCGCCTGCGACATCGCCAGATAGCGTTCCACGATCGCCGGGTCCGACGTCTTCGGCGTGCCGCCCGGGAACGGCGGCTTCGGGTCGTACTCGATCTGCAACTGGATCAGTTTGGCGACGTCCTCGCCGCAGAGCGCCGCCACCACCTTCAACCCCATGTCGATCCCCGACGTCACGCCGCCCGCGGTGAACACGTTGCCATCCACGCACAGGCGCTCGTCGCTCGGCGTGGCCCCGAAACGGGACAGCAGTTCCCGCGCGCGCCAGTGACTGGACGCCCGCTTGCCCCGCAGCAACCCGGCCGCGCCCAGCAGCAAGGAACCCGTGCAGATGCCAAACAGATACTTGGCGCCCTGCCCTTGCCTGCGTGTGAAATCCACCCATTCTGGGTCGACGATGGCGTCATCAGTGCCCGGCCCGCCCGGCACCACCAGCAAGTCGCAAGGCTGCGCCGATGCGATCGTCTGCGTGGGCACGAAGCACAATCCCCGGTCGCAACGCACCGGTTCCATCGTTTTTGCGACAAAATCCACCGTAAATCCCGGCGCGTTCGCCAGCACTTCGTACGGCCCGGTCATATCAAGCTGGGTCAGCCCTTCGAACAAGACGATATTCACCTTCATGACGATGCTCCCATGGAAACGCCAGAACCCAGCATAGGCGAACGCGCCACGCACGGCGCGCCAGAATGCGCGCCAAATGCGCCAATCGCGCCAATCGAGCCACAACGCGTGATGTTCGTGCTGTACGACGGTTTCCAGCCGCTGGACCTGGCCGGACCGTGGCAGGCCTTCAGCTCGGCCAACGAAGAGGCGGGCCGCCAGCTGTACGCCCTGCACACCATCGCGGCGACGCCCATCGTCGCCACGTGGGAACAGGGGCTGCGCATGCAGGTCGACGGCACCTTCGAGGCCGACGGCGATGCGCCCATCGACATGCTGCTGGTGCCCGGCGGCCCCGGCGTCGACCGGGCCGCGGCGCACGGCGAAACACGCGCCTGGCTGCGGCGGCGCGACGCCGGCACGCGCCGCACCAGCAGCGTCTGCACCGGCGCGTTCGTACTGGCGGCGGCCGGACTGCTGGACGGCCGCGCGGTCACCACGCACTGGCGGTCGGCCGACCGGCTGCGCCAGCTTTACCCCGGCCTGCGCGTCGACGACGACCGCATCTTCATCGAAAGCGGCAAATACTGGACGTCAGCCGGCGTCACAGCCGGGATCGACCTGGCGCTGGCGCTCATCGAGCGCGACTTCGGCGCCGCGCTGTCCCAACAGGTCGCGCGCCGCCTCGTCGTCTTCATGCGCCGCAACGGCGACCAGCGCCAATACAGCCAGACGCTGCGGCTGCAGGACCGCGTGGCCGCGCCGTTTCGCGAACTGGTCGAAAAAATGGAAGCGCGGCTATCGGCCCGCTGGTCGGTGGACGACATGGCAGACGCCTGCCAGATGTCGCGCCGCACCTTCCAACGCAAGTTCGCGGCCCACTTCGGCGTCGCACCCACCGAAGTCCTGCGACGCCTGCGCGAGGAGCGTGCCGACGCCTTGGAGAGCGCCGGCAAGATGACAAGGAAGGCCGTCGAGCAACACGTGGGCCCGGTGCACAAGCGCCCACGGCAGTAATGGCTAGGCAGCGTCAGATCGTCGTAGGCCGCCCGACGTTGCGGTCCCCGTGGTCGGGGCAGCACATCTGCGCGGCCGCCGATCGTCCGCCGCTGCCGGTGTCTGACACCCTTGGTAGATGAACTTGATATGAAGCCAATCTCACCAGGGTGTCAGACACCTGACGCAGAAACACCAGGAGCAGAAGCAGCCACACGCGAAGCGCCATCGCGACGACGCAAGACACCGCGTAAGCCCACGAAGGCCGCCCGCGCGGCCGCCCGTGGGCGGGCCCCGCAAGATCATTCTCTACCACCCAACTGCGTGCAAGAACCTAAAGAACCCAACTCCCCCCGCCGCCCGAAAAGATTCAACCATAGAGCCCGGTGTGGCGTGGGCCTGGGGTGGGCGGGGCGTTTAGATGCGCCCGACGGAATCCGAAGGCAGCCGCCGGAGGCGGCAACGAGGATGAGGATGGGGCAGTCCGGAGCGAAGGCTCCGGACCGCAATCGGAGCCCCGCCCGCCCCAGGCCCACGCCGCGCCGGGCGCCTAAAGAACCCAATCCTTTACCAGCAACAGCACTCCAACCTATCCCACCAACCCCACCGACATCCCCCCACAAACATAAAGCACCTGCCCCGTCACAAACCCAGCACGCCGATCCAGGAACATCGACACGGTATGCGCCACCTCATCCGGCTGGCCGACCCGCCCCACGGGAATCGCCGCCTCCAGTGCCAGCGTCTTCGGCGCACCCGGCGGATTGGATTGATTGAACAGCTCGGTCGCGACAGGCCCCGGCGCCACGGTGTTCACCGTGATGCCATCGCCCGCCAGCTCCAGCGCCCAGGTTCGCGTCATGCCGGCCAACCCCGCCTTCGACGCCCCGTACACCGACCGCCCGCCCTTGCCCAGCGCGGCCCGGCTGCCGATGTTCACCACGCGCCCATACTTCGCCTGCCGCATCCCTGGCAGCAGCGCCTGCATCAGCAGGATCGGCGCGGTCAGGTTCAGCGCCATCGTGCGCGCCAGTTCCTCTTGCGTGATGTCCTCGATGTTGGCGACCTGGATCATGCCCGCGTTGTTGACCAGATTCAGCACCGGCTGCTGCGCCGCAAGCTCGCGGGCGGCGGCAATGGTTGCGGCCGCGTCGCACAGGTCCACCGACCGGAACGTTTCCCCCGGCAGCAGCGTCTCGGGCGACGTACGGCTGAAATTGACGACCTGAAAGCCGTCTTCGATCAGGCGCGCCACGATGGCGCGGCCGATTCCCCGGCTGGCGCCGGTGACGAGAGCGATGGGTGGGTTCATTGCGCCTTGATTCCCTGGTCTTTGATGAGCCCGCCCCACTTCGTGCGTTCGGCGGATTCGAATGCGGCAAGATCCGCGCCGAACAGCGTACCCGGCTTGGCGCCCATGGTGGCAAAATTGGCGGCGATGGCCGGCGTCTGCAACCCGCTGCGCGCGGCGGCGATCAACTGGTCGACGACCGGCTGGGGCGTATTGCGCGGCGCGTACAGCGCGAACCACGCCGTCACGTCAAAACCCGGCAGCCCCGACTCGGCAACCGTGGGCAAGTCCGGCACCGACGGATCCCGCGCGGCCGAGGTCACGGCCACCCCGCGCACCAGATTGCCGTCCTTGATCTGCGCCAGCGCGCCCGGCAGGTTGTCGAACAGCAGGTCCACCTGCCCGCCCGCCACCGCCGGCAGCGAGGCCGACGAGCCCTTGAACGGCACGTGCAGCATCGTCACCCCGGCCATGGCCTCGAAGTACGCCCCCGTCAGGTGTACGGACGAGCCGATGCCCGGCGATGCGTACGTCAGTTTCTTGTCCGGCGACTGCTTGGCGGCCCGGATCACGTCCGCCACCGTCTTGTACGGCGACTTGGCGCTCACCGCGATGACGTTCGGCGTGGTCGACACCAGCGCGATCGGCACCAGGTCGCGTTCGGGATCGAACGGCATGTTGCTGTAGAGAAACTGATTGATCGTCTGCGTGCCGATCGTGCCCAGCCCCAGCGTGTAGCCGTCCGGCTTGGCTCGGGCCACGTACGCCATGCCGATATTGCCGCCCGCCCCCGGCTTGTTTTCGACCAGCACCGTCTGCTTCAGGCCGGGCTGCAGCGCGTTGGCGATGGCGCGGCCAAAGAGGTCTGCACCGCCGCCGGGCGGATACGGCACGACGACGGTCACGGGATGCTCGGGATAGCCCGCTGCGTGGGCTGCGGGTAGCGCCAGAACGGCCAGCGCGGCAAGGGCAATGCGCCATCCGGCGCGCGGCTGCGGCAAATGCGTCATGGTCTCGTCTCCTATCGAACCCGCTGATTGCGGATTTCTTTTTAAAGTACGTAAATACGTACTATATTCATAAGAACATAGAAAACCGACAGGAGACAAGCAGATGAAACGCTGGACGCAACGCCCCGAAGGTTCCACCTGGGGCGACTTCGGCCCCGACGACGAACTGGGCCGCCTGAACCTCCTGACCGAGGAAAAGGTGCTGCAGGCGGTGCGCGAAGTGCAAGCCGGCAAGGTCTTCTGCCTGTCGCTGCCGCTGGATCTGCCCGGCGGCAGCGTCCTCAATCCCCGCCGTCACGCGCCCACGCTCAAGCCCACCTTCCGCGAGGGCACGCCTTATTTGAACTTCGCCATGTCGCAGGTGCAGCCCGAGGCGGTCGACGTCCTGTCGGACGATCAGGTCACCCTGTCCATGCAGTACTCCACGCAATGGGACGGACTGTGCCACGTGGGCGCGATGTTCGACATCCAGGGAGACGGCCAGGCGCGACGCGTCTACTACAACGGCTACGCAGCCGGCGTGGACGTGTTTGGCGGCGCGGATCCCGACGACTCGCAAGCCCCCTGCTGCCCGCCGGGCGGCTCCTTTGCGCGCAAGCTCAGCGTCAGCCGCTACGCCGAAAAAGGCATGCAGGGCCGCGGCGTGCTGGTCGATCTGGCGCGCGCGTTTGGCCCCGGCCGCACCCTCGTCGGCCATGACCAGCTACAGGCTGCCATGCGCGAGCAGGACGCCGTGCCCGAGGCCGGCGACATGCTGGTGCTGCGGACCGGATTCGCCGAAGCCATCGTGGCCATGAACGGCCAGCCCGATCCGCACAAGCTTGAGGAAACCGGCGCGGTGCTGGACGGGGCCGACCCCGCCCTGCTCGACTGGATCACGCAGTCCGGCATTGCGGCGATCTGCGCCGACAACTATGCGGTGGAGGCCTATCCCGCGCGCACCGCCGGCCCGGGCCATTCCATCCTGCCGCTGCACCATCATTGCCTGTTCAAGCTGGGCGTGCCGCTGGCCGAGCTGTGGTACCTGAAGGACCTCGCCGACTGGCTTCACGCGCACGGCCGCAGCCGGTTCCTGCTGACCGCCCCGCCCTTGCGCATGCCCGGCGCGGTCGGTTCGCCCGTGACGCCCATTGCCACGGTGTAAGCCATGCCGCTGTCCCACTCTACGTTCTCCCAACACCTGGATGCGCTGGCGGCCCGTCAGCCCGATGCCATCGTGCTGATCGACCGCGACCAGCCGCTGCGCGTTGCCGACCTGCGCGCGCGTAGCCGCGCGTTGGCGGCTGGCCTTGCCCGCATCGGTGTGCAGCCCGGCCACCGCGTCGCCGTCTGGCTGCCCAATTGCGCCGCCTGGGTCGAAACCTTTCTGGCGTGCGCCCATCTGGGCGCGCTGGTGCTAGCCGTCAACACGCGCTTCCGGTCGGTGGAGGTGGCCGACATCCTGGGCCGCGGCCGCGCCGACTGGCTGGTGTACTGGCCCGACTTCAAGGGCATCGATTTCCAGGGCATCCTGGATGGCGTGGCGCCGGTGGATGCGGAGCCGTTGCAGGGCGCGGTCGCGCTGGCCGGACCGGACGAACTGCCCCCGGCATCGCTGCACGGCAAACCGGTCCACCGGTACGACGCCCTGCTGGCCTGCGCCGACCCCGCGCCCGCCGCCCACCCCAATGCCGGCGTGCTGTGCTTCACCACATCCGGCACCACCTCCAAGCCCAAGTTCGTCCTGCACGACCAGAAGACCCTCTTGCGGCACGGCGCCATGGTCGCGCAGGCGTTCGCCTACGACGACCGGGCCTGCGTGCTGGCCAGCGCGCCATTCTGCGGCGCCTTCGGGTTTGCCACGCTGGTGGGCGGCCTGGCCCGCGGGGTGCCCGTCGTCTGCGCGCCCGTTTTCGATGCGGCCCAATCGGCACGCGCCATCGCCCGCCACGCCGTCACGCACACCTACGCCAACAATGAGGCCCTGGTCGGCATGATGCAGGCCGCCGCGCCCGGCACGTTCTCGTCCGTCCAGTTGTTCGGGTTTGCCAGCTTCACGCCCGCGCTGGACAACATGCTGGACCTGGCCCGCGCGGCCGGCGTCCCGCTCACCGGCCTGTATGGCTCCAGCGAACTGATCGCGCTGGTGGCCGGCCAGCCCCGCGATCCCGCCGAAGGCGACGTGTCGGCGCGGCACCAGCCCGGCGGCACGCTGATCTACCCGGGCGCCCGCGTGCGGGCCCGCGATCCCGAAAGCGGCCAGGTGCTGCCGCACGGCCAGTCCGGCGAGATCGAAATCCTGTCGCCCAGCCTGATGCTGGGTTACCTGGACAATCCGGACGCCACCCGCGCGGCCCTGACGGCCGACGGCTACTTCAAGACCGGCGACCTGGGCTATACGCTGACCGACCGGCAATTCGTGTTCCAGACCCGGATGGGGGATTCGCTGCGGCTCTCGGGCTTTCTGGTCAATCCGGTGGAGATCGAGCAGGTCGTCGAAGCCCTGCCTGGCGTGCGCGCCTGCCAGGTGGTGGGCGCCACGCGCCACGGCAAGATCGTGCCCTACGCCTTCGTGCTGCTGCACGCAGGCGCCCAGGCCGACCCGGCCGGTTGGACCGCCGCGTGCAAGGCGGCCATGGCGGGTTTCAAGGCGCCCGCCGGGTTTACCGTGCTGGACGCCTTTCCGTCGGTCGAGAGCGCCAACTCGGTCAAGATCCAGAAGCACCGGCTGCGCGAGATGGCGGACGCTATGCTTTCGGGTTCCGCGTCATAACCCTCCGCCCGCCATGCCCGCCCGCAAGCTTTTTTCGCGCAGTCCCCAGCCGCTTTATCTGCAGGCCGCCGCGCTGTTTCGCAGCCACATCCAGAACCGGACGTGGCGGCCCGGACAACAGATTCCGCCGCTGGAATCGCTGATGGAAACCTACGGCATCTCGCGCGCGACGATCCGCCAGGCGTTCGGCCTGCTGGAAGAGGACGGCCTCATCCGGCGCTCGCGCGGGTCGGGCACCTTCGTGAATGCCGAGCTGCCGGAAACGCCCACGCTGCTCATTCCCAAGACCTGGGCCGAAACCGTCGAGCTGAGCAACCAGCTGGGCACCGTGTCGCTGGTCGAGTCCAACGCCGACTCCCCCCTGCCCGACACGCTGGGCATGCCGTGCGGCGCCGACCGCAGCGGCAGCTTCCAGTACCTGCGGCGCATCCACACGACCGATGCCGGCCCCTTCTGCTATAGCGAGGTCTTTCTGGACAGCGGCCTCTTTCGCAAGCATCGCGCCCGCATCCAGAAGAGCACCGTCGCGCCGGTGCTGGACCAGTTCTACGGGGCGCGCATCTCCGAGGCCCGCCAAGTCCTGAATGTGATCGAAGCGGGCCAGGAATCGGCCGAATCGCTGCAGATTCCTGTGTCCTCGCCCGTGGCCGAGCTGCGCCGCTATGCCTGCATCGACGGCCGCGTGGTGTATTTCGCGCGGCTGGAATTTCCGTTTCGCAAAGTGCGGATGGAATTCGACCTGCTCACCAACCGCTGACCCGCTTCAAGGAGACCATCGCCCACCCATCGCCCGCCCGCTGTCCCAACCCCACACAAGGCGCCAGATCAATAAAACCAGGACACGCGCCCGCACTATCCGAAAAGAATCCGGCATACAGGGAGACAACCATGAAGCATGCCGACAAGACCCGGATTTCAATGCAGTGCCGCAGCAAGATCATCCAATTGTTTACCGCCACGGCGATAGCTGCCGCCGCCGGCGCACACGCGCAGTCGCCTGCGCCCGCCGTCTCTGACGACGTCGTGCGGCTGGGCCTGATCCTGGACATGAGCGGCGTCTATGCCGACGTGACCGGCAAGGGCAGCGCCACCGCCGCCGAGATGGCGATCGCCGACTTCGGCGGGACCGTGCTGGGCAAGAAGGTGGACCTGCTGGTGGTGGACCACCAGAACAAGGCCGACATCGCCGCCGCCAAGGCGCGCGAGTGGTACGACACCCAGAAGGTCGATGCCATCATGGACGTCGCCGGCTCCGCGCCCGCGCTGGCCGTGCTGGAAGTGGCGCGCGAAAAGAAGAAGATCGTCGTCTTCAGCGGACCGGGCACCGAGCGCATCACCAACGACCTGTGCTCGCCCTATTCCGTGCACTACACCTACGACACCTGGTCGCTCGCCAACACCACCGCGCGCGCCACCGTCGAGCAAGGCGGCAAGAGCTGGTACTTCCTGACGGCCGACTACGCGTTCGGCCACACGCTGCAGGCCTCGGCCACCGACGTCGTGAAGGCCAACGGCGGCACGGTGCTGGGCGCCTCGCGCCACCCGCTGGGTTCCAGCGACTTTGCCTCGTACCTGTTGCAGGCGCAAGCCAGCAAGGCGCAGATCGTCGGGCTGGCCAACGCGGGCGGCGACACGGTCAACGCCATCAAGGCGGCCAGCGAATTCGGGCTGACCAAGGGCGGGCAGAAGATGGCGGGCCTGCTCCTGTACATCAACGACATCCACGCCATCGGCCTGGACGCCGCCGCGGGCCTGACGCTGACGGAAGCCTTCTACTGGGACATGAACGACCAGACCCGCGCCTGGTCGCAGCGCTATTACGACAAGCTCAAGAAGATGCCCAACATGAGCCAGGCGGGCACGTATTCGTCGGTGATGCACTACCTGAAGGCCGTGCAGGCGGCGGGCACCGACGAGCCCACTGCCGTCATGAAGCATATGAAGGCCACCCCCATCAACGACTTCTTCGCCACCAACGGCCGCATCCGCGAGGACGGCCGCATGGTCCACGACATGTACCTGTTCGAGGTGAAAAAGCCGTCGGAGTCCAAGCGGCCGTGGGACTACTACAAGCTGGTGGCCACGCTGCCCGGCGACCAGGCCTTCATGCCGCTGTCCCGGTCGACGTGTCCGCTGGTGAAGAAGTAGCGCGGCAGGCGGTCCCGCGGCAGGCGCTCCCGCGGCAGGCGGACGCGGCTGATGGCATCCGCGGCGGGTAACCCCCGCCGCGGGATACGCCCGCCGCGGGTAACGCCCGCCGCGGGAAACGCCCGCCGCGTTATCCTTGCGGCTTTGCCTTCGCCGCTCCGACATGCCACACCGCGCAGCCCGCATCATCGAGGGAAAGATTGACCAGATCCGGCTCGCAACGCCAGTCCGGCGAAACGATGTCTTCCTGCGGATCGGCGCGCAAACCCTCTGGGGGCCCGGGCTGGACCCATCGCACATCGCCCAGCTGCGCGCCTTTCACGACAAAGGCACGGCCGTGCGCATTGGCGTGCTGGAGGCCCAGCATGGCCTGAACCGCTTCTGTTGGGCCGTGCCGGCGCAGGGCGATCCCATTGCTCCGCTCACCTACCAGACCGCGCAAAGGCGCAGCGGGCGCGAGGCCGCGATCTGCGGCGCCGTGGGCGTGACCGCGCTGGGTGCAGCGTGGCTGTCCGGGATCGCGACGCTGCCGCGCGTATTCCTGATGGTGTTCGCGCTGGTGATCGCCTTGATGGGGCTGGTACTTGCCGCGAATGCCTTGCATGTCCTCTGGCACAACCGCCGCGAGCGGCCGCGCATTCTCGCCAGCGAGGCGCAGTTCGATCCCACCCGGCGGCCAGCGGCCATGGCGGCCACTTCAGCTGCGCCAGCCGCCCCGCGTCCCCGGCAGGAACCCGCTGCGCTGACGCAGGATGGCGATCCGCCCCTGCTCCTGATCCGGGGGCAGCTCGACGGGATCACGCATGAAACGCGGCATGTGCACAAAGGCCCGACCTACGGCCACTATCGCTTTTCCATCCAGGGCCGCGCGTTCCTGATGACGGTCGATGAATCGCTGGGAAGCTGGCAGCCGTTCCTGGCGCAGGACGATGCCGTTGAAATGGCCGTCAACGCCCTGTCGGTTCCGGGCGAACCGCATGCGGTGTATGCGCTGCGCAATCTGGAGGACGGGCGGGCCTACCTGTGTCACCTGCGATTCCGCGCCATTCCCGGCCGCGACACGCCGGTCGGCGTCGGCATGAACCAGCGCGCGCCCCTGCTCAAGGCCATCGGCGGCTTGATGCTTGCGGTCTGGCTGTTTCTGATTGGCCTGATCTGGTTCATGGACGCCGACGCGCTACAGGGCGATTTTCCGGAACTCGCGCTCTTCATCCTGGGGATGTTCCTGCTGGTATGGCTGTGCTTTGCGTTGCCGCTTCTGTGGCTCGACATTCGGTGGCGCATGGGCAGGCCGACGCGGCGCCAGCGCATCACCGAACGCATCTACGCGCTGCTCGGTCTGGGCACGCCGTTCGCCCCCAGCCAACGCATCGAAGAGGTGTGAACGGACCAGCGTATCCTTGCCGCATGCCTGACTGCCGCTGGAGACCCGCATGACCCAACCCGCCCCGCGCCCCATCGCCGCCACCATCGCCGCCGTCGTGCGCGACGGCCACGTGCTGCTGGTGCGCCGCGCCAATCCGCCCGATCAGGACCGCTGGGCGTTTCCGGGCGGCAAGATCGATGCGGGCGAACGCCTTCCCGATGCGGCCGCGCGAGAGTTGCTGGAAGAAACGGGCGTCACGGCCGAGCCGCTGCACGTCTTCGACGCCGTCGACGTGTTCGACCGCGACGACGCAGGCGCCCTGCGCCGCCACTTCATCCTGATCGCGGTGCTGTGCCGCTGGGTGTCAGGCGAACCGGTCGCCGGCGACGATGCCCGCGACGCGCGCTGGGTGTCCCTGGACGATCTTGATGCCCACGCGCTGGCCGCGAGCTTTGGGGTGGCGGAACTGGCGCACAAGGCGGCGGATTTGATGGCAGCGCGCTGACCGCCCGATACGTTAAGGTGTAGCCCCACACCCCTTGTCTCTTCATTCCTGGAGTACCGAATGACCGGATTGTTCATCGTGGTGGCGGCGCTGGCGTTTCTGATGCTGGCGGCGTATCGAGGCTACAGCGTCATCCTGTGCGCGCCCATTGCGGCCATGGGCGCGGTCCTCCTGACGGACCCGTCGGCGCTGGCGCCCGTGTTTTCGGGCATCTTCATGGAGCGCATGGCAGGCTTTGCCAAGCTCTACTTCCCCGTGTTCCTTTTGGGCGCCGTGTTCGGCAAGCTGATCGAGCTATCGGGCTTCTCGCGCGCCATCGTGCAGGCGGTACTGCGGCTGATCGGCGCCGAGCGCGCCATCGTGGCCATCGTGCTGGTGTGCGCGGTGCTGACTTACGGCGGCGTGTCGCTGTTCGTGGTGGTGTTCGCCGTCTACCCGTTTGCCGCCGAGATGTTCCGCCAGGGCGGCATCCCCAAGCGTCTGATGCCCGGCGCGATCGCGCTGGGCGCCTTCACGTTCACCATGACGGCGCTGCCGGGCACGCCGCAGATCCAGAACATCATTCCGACGACCTTCTTCGAGACCACGACCTGGGCCGCGCCCTGGCTGGGCCTCATCGGCGCCACGTTCACGCTGACCGCGGGCATCGCCTACCTGGAATGGCGCCGCAAGCGCGCCGCCGCGGCCGGCGAGACCTACGGCACGGACCTGCGCAACGAACCCGCCACGCCCCCTGCCGAACGCAATCACCATCCGCTGATCGCGCTGCTGCCGCTGGTGGTGGTGGGGGTGATGAACTTTCTGCTGACGCGCTGGATCCCGGGCTGGTACCCGGCCGGTTCCGAAGTGGACTTGCCCGGCCTGCCCAAGCCCCTGCCCGTCAACGCGGACGAACAGGTGGCGCTATGGGCCGTAATGGGTGCGCTGATCGCGGGCATCGTCACCATCCTGCTGTTCTCGTTTCGCGCCATCAAGTCGCATTTTGCCGAGGGCAGCAAGAGCGCCGTGTCGGGCGCGTTGCTGGCCTCGATGAACACCGCGGCCGAGTACGGGTTCGGCGGCGTGATTGCCGCGCTGCCGGGCTTTCTGCTGGTGGCGCAGGCCCTGAAGGCCATTCCCGATCCGCTGGTCGGCGAAGCCGTGGCGGTGACGACGCTGGCCGGCATCACCGGATCGGCCTCCGGCGGCATGAGCATCGCGCTGGCCGCGATGTCGCAGACCTTTATCGACGGCGCCCTGGCGGCCGGCATTCCCATGGAAGTGCTGCACCGGGTCGCTGCGATGGCGAGCGGCGGCATGGACACGCTGCCGCACAACGGCGCGGTCATCACGCTGCTGGCCGTCACGGGCCTGACGCACCGCCAGTCCTATGGCGACATCTTCGCCATCACCCTGATATCGACGCTGTCGGTGTTCCTGGTGATCGGCGTGTTCTACCTGACCGGCATCGTCTGATCGAAGGCGGCGGCAAACACGCCCGCCAGCCACTGCGTGAACACGCGCACCCGCGCCGGCACCTGCCGGTTCTGCGGCGTCAACACCGACACCGGCATCGGCGCGGGCGGCGCGTGGGGCAGCACGATCTTCAAGTGCCCCGCCGCCAGTTCGCGTTCCACGCGATAGCGCGGCACCTGCACCATTCCCAGGCCCGCCAACGCCGCGCTGGTGTAAAGCTCGGCGCCGCTCACGCTGACCACCGCGCGCGGGCGCACCTGCACGATGCGGCCATCGACCCAAAAATCCAGCGGCGTCGCGCGGCCCGTGGCGCTGGACACGTAGTCCACGGCCAGGTGCTTTTCCAGCGCCTGCACGCTGTCCGGCATGCCGTGACGGGCCAGGTAGGCGGGACTGGCCACCGTCACCTGCGGCATCTGCGCGATCGTCCGCCCGACAAGCGTCGAATCCTGCAGCACGCCCGCCCGCAGCACGCAATCCACGCCTTCGCGCACTAGGTCCACCAGCCGGTCGTCTTCGCCCAAGTGCAGGGCAATGTCGGGATAGCGCTTCAGAAAGTCCGGCAGGCCGGGCATCACGAAAAAGCGGGCAAGCGTGCCCTGCGCATTGACCCGGAGCAGCCCCTTGGGGGCCGTATCCAGGAACGCGCCATCGGCCTCCTCCAGGTCGGCCAGCAGGCGCACGCACCGCCGGTAGTGGGCCTCGCCGTCGTGCGTCAGCCGCACCTGGCGCGTGGTGCGCTCGAGCAGGCGTGCGCCCAACCGGGCCTCCATGCGCTTGATCAGGTTGGTCACCGTGGCGCGCGGAATGCGCAGGTCATCGGAGGCCTTGGTAAAGCTGCCGCGCTCCGCAATGCGCACGAACACCTGCATTTCCTGGAATCGATCCATGCCTTCGGTTGCCTGCCGCGCAGGCCCATTGTTAACGCAAATGAAATTATCTTAGCAAACGCAGGCTAATTATCTTTCGAACGGAATAGTCGATCATACGCCTCACCCCTTCACGGAGAGATCCCATGACCGACCAAGCTTCCCAACGTGTTGCCCTCGTCACGGGCGGATCGCGCGGCATCGGCGCCGCCATCGCGCGCCGCCTGGCCAATGACGGCTTTGCCGTCGCCATCAACCATGCGTCCGGCGCGGCAGACGCCGACGCCCTGGCCGCCGACATCCGGCAGGCCGGCGGACGTGCCCTCGCGGTGCGTGCAGACGTCTCCAAGCCGGATGCGGTGCGCGCGATGTTCGATGCCGTCACGGCCGAATTCGGCCGCCTGGACGTGCTGGTCAACAGCGCGGGCGTGCTGCAGGTGCAGCCGCTGGCGGACACCAGCGACGACCTGTACGACCGGACGTTCGACATCAACACCCGCGGCACCTTCAACACTTTGCGCGAGGCGGCCGCCCGCCTTGCCGATGGCGGCAGCATCGTCAATGTGTCCAGCACCACCGTCGCGCTCAACCTGCCCGGCTACTCGGTCTACATTGCCAGCAAGGCCGCGGTCGAAAGCCTGACGCAGGTCTTTGCCAAGGAACTGCGCGGCCGCCAGATCAGGGTGAATGCCGTCGCCCCCGGCCCCGTCGCCACCGAGCTGTTCTTCAAGGGCAAGAGCCCCGAGCTGATCGAGCACTACGCCAAGATGCCGCCGCTGGAACGCCTGGGCCAACCGGATGACATCGCGGGCATCGTCTCGTTCCTGGCGGGACCGGACAGCGGGTGGGTAAATGGGCAGATCGTGCGTGCGAATGGCGGCGTGGCCTGAAAATTTTTCGTGAGCGCTGACGCCTTCCTGCGGCGCGCTCTCATCCCAACGCACGAGCCCGGCCAGTCGGCCGGGCTTTTCTTTCACGGCGCTGAACGCCGCATATTTGCTGCTGTCCTCATCCGTTCTACCCATGCGTGCCTCGGCCGATGGACCGAGGGGCTGTTGCGGGTTTTGAAATTTTCCGATCGCGCGCTCGGGACTTTGCATTACAGAAAAGTCTGGCCAGTTGGACGAGGTTTGCATGAGACGGAGTGCCTAAGCCGTGGTTTAGCCTGACCCGGCAGTACTCCGACTCACCTTGATCGATTGGACGAAAGCAATGAATCAACTCATTCATCCGGACTGCCACCCCTTTACCGCCGCAGGCAATCTGAAGCAGATCTCCGCGTATTACGAGGAAGGTCGCCGTGTCATGTGGATGATGCTGCGCGCGCAACCGCGCCCGTGCTTTAACCATGAACTCATCGACGAGATCATGACCCTGGCGCGCGCCGCCAAGGATTCCGGCCTGCCCATCGACTTCTGGGTCACCGGTTCGCTGGTGCCCCAGATCTACAACGTTGGCGGCGACCTGAACTTTTTCGCCGAGGCCATCCGCACCGGCAAGCGCGAGGCGCTTCGGGCCTATGCCCGCGCCTGCGTCGACTGCGTGCATGCCGCCACGCGCGGTTTCGATACGGGCGCCATCTCGCTGGCCATGATCGAAGGCACCGCGTTGGGCGGCGGCTTCGAGGCCGCGCTGGCCCACCACTTCGTGCTGGCGCAGAACAATGCGCGCATGGGCTTTCCCGAAATGGCGTTCAACCTGTTTCCCGGCATGGGCGGCTATTCGCTGGTCGCGCGCCGCTCGGGCATGAAGCTGGCCGAAGAGCTGATCGGCACCGGTGAATCGCACACGGCCGAGTGGTATCACGGCCGCGGCCTGGTCGACGTGCTGTTCGAGCCCGGCGAAGCCTACAAGGCCACGCGCACCTTCATTGACGTCATGCGCCCCAAGCTCAACGGCATGCGCGCGATGCTGCGCGCCCGCCAGCGTGTGCTGAGCCTGTCGCGTTCCGAACTGATGGATATCACCGAGGATTGGGTCGAGGCGGCCTTCTCCATCGATCCGAAGGACCGCGCCTACATGGAACGGCTGGTGATGGCGCAGAACCGCCGCACGGCAGGCAGCTCGGAGGCCACCGAAGTGGCCACCATGCACTGATCCGGCGGCGCGCCGCCGGTTGCGTCACGCAATGAGATGCAGCCGGCGGCGTTGCGCCAGCCAGGCGGTGAACTCTTCCGCCGGCATGGGCTTGGCGTACAGATAGCCCTGCTTGGCGTCCACGCCCAGGGTGTCCAGGAAGACCGTTTCTTCCTGGGTCTCCACGCCCTCGGCGATGACCTTGAGCTCCAGCGTGCGCGCCACCGCGACGATGGCGCGCGCCAGCGCCTGCGACACCGGATTCTCGTTCACGCCGCGCACGAAGCTGGCGTCGAGCTTGATCGCGTCCAGCGGAATGCGCGCCAGCTGCGACAGCGACGAATAGCCCGTGCCGAAGTCGTCCAGGTGTACGCGCGCGCCCAGTTGCCGGAACTGCTTGATGAGTTCGATGGCGGCGTCTTCATCGTCGATCAGGCAGCTTTCCGTCAGTTCGATATCGAGAAGGCAGGGATTGAGGCTGGCGTCGTTGATGGCCCGCATGAATTCGCTGACCACGCCCTTGTCGTCCAGCTGGCGGGCCGACATGTTGATGGCGATGCGAAGGTTCAGGCCGTCGCGCTTCCAGGCCGCCGCCTGCCGCGCGGCTTCGCGCATCACCCAGACACCCAGCGGCGAGATGAGGCCCGACTCCTCGGCATACGGAATGAAGGTGTCGGGTCCGACCATGCCGCGCTCCGGAGAGCGCCAGCGCACCAGCGCTTCCACGCCGTCCACCTCGCCGGTGCGTCCCACCAGCTTGGGCTGGTAATACAGCATCAGGTGATTCTCGGCCAACGCCTTGCGCAGATTGGTATCCAGCCACACGTAGTCCGCGTTGCGGCGGTCCATGTCGGGCTGGAACACGCGGTACGTATGGCGGCCCGCTTCCTTGGCCACATACATGGCGATGTCGGCGCTGCGCACCACGCTGTCCAGGTCGGCCCCGTGGTCGGGGTACATGGCGATGCCGATGGAGCAACTGGTGTAGACCTCGATGAGGCCTTGGCGGAAGGGCTCGCGCAGCCGGTCGATGATGCGCTGCGCGGTGGCCTCCAGCTGCCAGGCCTGCGCCTCTTCCTGCAGCACGATGAATTCGTCGCCGCCCAGGCGGGCCAGCGTCTGGCCATCGGAAAGGCAGTTCGAGATGGCGACGGCCACGGCTTTCAACAGCCGGTCGCCGAAGCCGTGGCCGTAGTGGTCGTTGATGCGCTTGAAGTTATCCAGGTCCAGGAACAGCACCCCGCCCCGCCCTTCCCGGCCGGCGTCCAGCGCGGCCTTCAACCGCGACGTGATCGCGTGCCGGTTGGGCAGGTTGGTCAGCATGTCGGTGTTGGCAAGCACCCGCAGGCGCTCCTGCGCCTGGCGTTCCTCGGTGATGTCCGTGCCCGAACAGATCAGGTAGACGCGCTTTTCGCCGCTGCCGCTGGTGACGAACTTGTTGCGGAACAGAAAGAGGCGCGGCCCCTTGACGGTGTTGATCGTGCGCTCGACCTCATACGACTGTCCGCGCTTGTAGAACTCGGCAATATTGCGGCGCGAGGCGATGGCTTCTTCGCGCGTCATGAACATCTCGAAGACGCTGCGGCCCACGATGTCCTGTTCGCGCTTGCCGGTGTATTCCTCGCTGAGCTTGTTAAAGCGCTGCACGCGGCCGTTCTGGTCGACGATGACGATGACTGAATTGGCTTCCGACACCACCGTTTCCGCGAACGACAGGCCTTCTACGAGGTCCTTGGCGACGGATTCGGTATCGGTGTGGGCCGATGCGGTGCCGGCCCATTCATTCGGGTTGATCTTGCGGCCCACCAGGTGCAGGTGCAGCAGATCGCCATACAGCATGATGTCGATGCGCACGCTGGACGTGATGCCAGTCAGGCTGCGCACGGCCTCGGCCTGATCCGGGCGCAAGGCCATTGCGATATTGGTCGCGCCCTTGACTGCGGCGAGTTCAATCGCATCGCTATCGGCGGACAACCGCCAATATGGGCTCTGCGTACCGAAATGCGTGTGCAGGATCGACTTTTCGTCCTGGTTCTCAGTCATTGGTATCCCCCCGCCGTCCTAAGGCCCGCGAAACACATTACGGGCTACTGAATTTGGGGTCAACCATCTTTGCGGCGGTGCAAACCTGTTTATTGCGGTTTATTGCACCGCCGTTCCCGCAGCTTTGCAATTGTCTGAAATACAGTTGCTTTCCCCGCGCAGCCGGCGTGCGACGGGAATCGATTATTTCGCTTCCTTTCAATACCCGCAAAAACGACAACGCCGGAAACCCTTGGCGGATTTCCGGCGTATGGCGGAGATGGCGCGCAAGGCGCCGGCGCTAATGGGCTTATTCGCCCTTCACGCCCGCCTCGTCGATCACCTTGGTCCAGCGCGCCACTTCGGCCGACACGCGCGCGCCAGCGTCGGCGGGCGTGGTCCACGTGGCGATCGCGCCCTGGTTCAGCAGCGACGCCTTCACCTCGGGCTTGGCCAGGATCTTCTTGAGCTCGGCATTCAGGCGTTCGATGACCGGCGCCGGCGTGTTGGCCGGGGCCACGATGCCGAACATCGAGCTGACCTCGAAGTCCTTCAGGCCGGCTTCGGCGGCCGTGGGCACGTCTGGCAGCGCATCGACGCGTTGCGGCGAGGTCACCGCCAAAGCGCGCAGCTTGCCGGCCTTGATGTTCGCCTGCGCGGCAGGCACTGTCTCGATCATGCTCAGCACCTGACCGCCCATCAGGTCGGTCATGGCCGGGCCGCTGCCCTTGTAAGGCACGTGCAGGATGTCGGCGCCCGCCGCGCGCTTGAACATTTCACCAGCCAGATGCTGGGGCGAGCCATTGCCGGCCGAGGCCATGGTCACAAAGCCGGGCTTGGACTTGGCCAGCGCGATGAATTCGGGCAGCGTCTTGGCCTGCACCGACGGGTTGACCACGAACACCAGCGGCACGGTGCCGACGATGGACACCGGCGCGAAGCTCTTTTCCACGTCGTACGTGACGCGGCCGCGGTACAGCGCGGCATTGATGGAGTGGCTGGTCAGCGCACCCATCAGCAGCGTGTAGCCGTCGGGCTGGGCCTTGGCGACCTGATCCGCGCCGATGTTGCCGGCAGCGCCCGCGCGGTTCTCCACCACCACGGTCTGGCCCAGCGCGCCCGTCAATTCCTGCGCAAGCACGCGGCCGATCACGTCGGTGGCGCCCCCGGGCGGGTAAGGCACGATCATGCGGATGGGCTTGTCCGGATAGGCGTCGGCGGCATGCGCCGGGGCGGAAACGCCGGCGCAAAGGGCCAGCAGGGAAAACAGCACGGCGCGGCGCGGCCGCAGACGCAGGTCTGACATAGGGTCTCTCCAAGCCGGGATGGGTATAGGAATGAACGGACGCCCGGTTCGTCAACCGCGCCAGTGTAGGGGGCCGTGCTTGATTGAAGAATCGCCATTTTTCTATCGACTGATCTTCATTTCAGATCAATAGAAGGCATGTGCACAAACCGCTTGCGAGCGTTGCAAGGGGCTGGATATGATGTCGCCGCAGGATTATCAATAATATTATCGGGACTGAAAATGACGGACGAGACCAAGGGCGGCAAGCCCGGCAAGGGCCCCTTCGACAGCGACAGCGCCACGGCGCAAGGCGTCGCCCGCGGGCTGACCAATTACGGCGACAAGGGTTTTTCGCTGTTCCTGCGCAAGGCCTTCATCAAGGGCGCCGGCCTGTCGGACGACGCCCTGGCGCGTCCCATCATCGGTATCGTCAACACCGGCAGCAGCTACAACCCCTGCCACGGCAACGCCCCGCAGCTCATCGAGGCCGTCAAGCGCGGCGTCATGCTGGCCGGCGGCCTGCCGATGGACTTTCCCACCATCTCGGTGCACGAAAGCTTCTCGCAGCCCACCAGCATGTACCTGCGCAACCTCATGTCCATGGACACCGAGGAGATGATCCGCGCGCAGCCGATGGACGCCGTCGTGCTGATCGGCGGCTGCGACAAAACCGTGCCAGCGCAACTGATGGGTGCCGCCTCGGCAGGCGTACCCGCCATCCAGCTGGTCACCGGGTCCATGCTGACCGGCTCGCACCGCGGCGAGCGCGTGGGCGCATGCACCGACTGCCGCCGCTACTGGGGCCGCTACCGCGCCGAGGAAATCGACGCCGTCGAGATCGCCGACGTGAACAACCAGCTCGTCGCCAGCGTGGGCACCTGTTCCGTCATGGGCACGGCCAGCACGATGGCCTGCATTACCGAAGCGCTGGGCATGATGGTGACCGGCGGCGCCTCGGCCCCGGCCGTCACCGCCGACCGCGTGCGCGTGGCCGAGCACACCGGCGCCACCGCCGTCGCCATGGCGGCTTCGCGCCTGACCCCGGACCGCATCCTGACCGGCAAGTCCATCGAAAACGCGCTGCGCGTGCTGCTCGCCATCGGCGGGTCGACCAACGGCATCGTCCATCTGACCGCCATCGCAGGCCGCCTGGGCATCGACATCGACCTGGCCGGCCTGGACCGCATCAGCCGCGAGACGCCCGTGCTGGTCGACCTGAAGCCGTCGGGCCAGCACTACATGGAAGACTTCCACGACGCGGGCGGCATGCCCGCCCTGCTGCGCGAGCTGCGCCCCTTCCTGCATCTGGACGTGCTCACCGTGTCCGGCCGCACGCTGGGCGAAGAACTGGACGACGCCCCCCCGCCCTTCAAGCAGGACGTCATCCGCACGGCCGCCGCGCCCATCTATCCGGTGGGCGGCCTGGCGGTGCTGCGCGGCAATCTGGCGCCCGGCGGCGCCATCATCAAGCAGTCGGCGGCCAATCCCCAACTGATGGAGCACGAAGGCCGCGCGGTGGTGTTCGAAGACGCCGAGGACATGGCGCGCCGCATCGACGACGACGCGCTGGACGTGACCGCCGACGACATCCTGGTGCTCAAGCGCATCGGCCCCACTGGCGCGCCAGGCATGCCCGAAGCCGGCTACATGCCGATCCCGAAAAAGCTGGCGCGCGCCGGCGTCAAGGACATGGTCCGGATCTCGGACGGCCGCATGAGCGGCACCGCGGCCGGCACCATCGTGCTGCACGTGACGCCGGAATCCGCCATCGGCGGTCCGCTGGCCTATGTGCAGAACGGCGACCGCATCCGCCTGTCGGTGGCCCGGCGCGAAATCGCGCTGCTGGTCGACGACGCCGAGCTGGCGCGCCGCGCCGCCGCCCAACCCATCACGCGGCCGGCAGCCGACCGCGGCTACCGCAAGCTCTTCCTGCAGTCCGTGACGCAGGCCGACCAAGGCGTCGACTTCGACTTCCTGCGCGCCGGCGTCACGCACGACACGGTGCCCAAGAAGTAAACCTGCCCTCATCGCCATGAACGCCATCACGCCCGCCGCCTTGCAGGAACCCGCCCCCGACGCCGTACAGGCGGCGGTGGCCGCGCTGGAGGAAGACATCGTCTTCGGCCGGCTGCATCCGCGCGAACGCCTGACCGAGGACGAGCTGATGGCGCGCTTTGACATGAAGCGGCACGCGGTGCGCCAGGTGCTGGTCGACCTGGAGCTTCTGGGCGTGGTCGAGAAAAAGCGCAACATCGGCGCGGTGGTGCGCGCGTTCTCGGTGCGCGAGGTCATGGAGCTGTACGCCTTGCGCGAGGTGCTGGAAGTGCACGCCGCCCGCCAGATGCCGCTGCCCGTGCCCGAAGCGCGGCTGGCCGCGCTGGTGGCGGTGCAGCGCGAGCACGACGCGGCGGTGGCGGCGGGCGACGCGCGCCGCGTGTTCCGCAGCAACCAGCACTTTCACCGTGAATTCGTCGGCCTGCTGGACAACGCCGTGCTGGGGCAGGCCATCGAGGAATACGCGCGCCGCACCCACCCGATCCGCTTCGGCTCGCTGGTGACAGCCGGCCACCGCGAACGGGCGCGGCAGGAACACTGGACGATGATCCAGGCGCTGCGGGACGGCAATCGCGACGCGCTGATGGCCGTGTGCCGCGACCACCTGATTCCGTCGCGCGATGCCTATCTGGCCTCGCAACAGGCGTATGCGCAGACACAGGGCGCATACCTGCCGCCTTCCGCTGCGATCTGACCGCTCGCTGGTGATGGCTTACTTCTCAACGCATCCATCAATCGCGGTCACTTCGTTTTAGCCTCGGAACCGGCGGACAAGCCCTTCTTGGATCCGCGCAGAATCCGGGCGAAGGCCTCTGCCGTGGGGTTGACGTTATCGGGGCGACGAGCACAGTAAAGGTCCACATCGAAGGCATTTTGCTGCCCCGTCAGCGGCCGGTATTCGACGCCGTTAATGCGCAGCGTCGCCGCCGATTCCGGCACCAGGGCCACCCCCATTCCGCCTTCCACCAGCGCCAGCAAGGTCGGCAGAACACTCTCGTACACGATATGCGGCCGCACATTGTGATCCCGGAACAATCGCGTCTGCACGGCATTGAAGTACGACGAGGCCTCACGTTTAAAGCCGACCACATCCTGACCGTCAAGACGCGCCATCGGCACGCGTTCATAACGTGTCAGCGGATGTCCCGGCGGCAAGGCCAGGATCATCTTCTCGCGGTGCACCCGCTCAAACACCAGATCGGGCTCGACCGCGCGCGGCAAACGGCGAAAGATCGCCAGGTCGATGGTATTGGCCATCAACTGTTCCGTCAGCTCGCTAGTTAGCGCATTTTCCAGCACCAATTCGACGTCCGGATACTCCGCGCGGTACTTCGCCAGCACACGCGGCAAGACCTGATAAGCCGCGGTGCTGACAAAACCCACCGCCAGCCGCCCGGCATCCCCGCTGCCGGCACGCCGCGCCGCATGCACGGCGGCCTCATCCTCGTCGAGCAAACGCCGCGCGCGCAGCAAGAGCACTTCGCCCGCCTTGGTCAACTTGACGGACCGGGTGGACCGCACGAACAGCTCGGTGCCGACCTGGGCCTCGAATTGGCGTATCAACTGGCTAAGCGGCGGCTGGCTGAGATTGAGCCTGACTGCCGCCCGGCCAAAGTGCAGCTCTTCGGCCACCACCACAAACGCACGCAGCGCGCGTGAAACCAAGGACATGGTTTACCCCGAACATTAGGTCAGTTTTCATCTTAATTGCTGTTTTTTATTGTATTAGACATACCAATTGGCCAACCATAAAGTTCTCAGTGACGTAGCCCACAACGGATCTCACTGTGAAGCCTTTGAATCAATGGACGGCCTGCGACATGGCCGCCGCCATCGCCCGCGGCGACACCACCCCCGAAGCGGTGGCGCGGGCCTGCCTGGACCGTATCGCCGAGCGCAACGACGAAATACAGGCCTTTGTGGCGCATGACCCCGAGCGCGTCCTGGCGGAAGCCCGGCGTGTCACGCCGCTGGCCGGCGCGCCGTTGCGTGGCGTGCCGTTTGCCGCCAAGGACATCTTCGACTCGGCGGACTATCCAACCGAGTATGGCTCCCCCATCTATCAAGGCCATCGCCCGTCCACCGACGCCAGCTGCATCGCCATGGCCCGCCATCATGGCGCGATGCTTCTGGGCAAAGTCGCCACCGGCGAATTTGCCACGCAAACGCCCAGCCGCGCCGCCAATCCGCTGCGCGTGAGCCATACGCCTGGCGGTTCCTCAAGCGGTTCTGCGGCCGCAGTCGCGGATGGGATGGTGCCGGTTGCCTTCGGCACTCAGACCACCGCCTCCATTGTCCGGCCCGCCATTTACTGCGGCGTCGTGGGCTTCAAGCCCAGCTTCGGCCTGATCGCCTCAGCGGGCATGAAGGCCTTGAGCCCCTCGCAAGACACGGTCGGGGTGATTGTTCGCGATGTGGCCGACGCGGCGTTCTTCACCCTGGGCCTGCATGCCGCGCGCGACGTCATGGCCGCGACGGGCGCACGCCCGCGCGTGGGGCTCTGCCTGTCGCGCCAATGGGACTATGCGCAAGCGGCAACACTGGGCGCCATCGAGCGCGCCGCCGCCGCATTGCAGCGCCAGGGCTGCACGGTTGAACGCTTCTGGCTGCCGGACGAGTTCGAAGCGCTGGAAGCGCTTCAGCTGCGCATCTTTGCCTTCGAGGCTCGCCTGTCCCTGGCGCAGGAACGTCTCCAACACGCAGATCGCCTGAGCCCGCGCCTGGCTGCCCGGCTCAGCACCGAAATCGGCCTGGACGAGTACACCCTCATGCTGCAACAGGCCGCGCGGCTGCGCGCCCGTGCGCGCCGGCTGTTCAACGATTACGACGTGCTGCTGTATCCCGCCGCCGAAGGCGAAGCAGAAGCCGGCCACCAGTCTGCCGGCTCGCCCCGATATGGCGCGATCTGGACCTTGCTGCATTTGCCCTGCATCTCCTTTCCGCTGGAGATCGGCCCGGGCGGCCTGCCAGTGGGCGCGCAGCTCATTGGCCCCTATGGCCAGGACACGCGCCTGCTCGCCGCCGCCCGCTTTGTGACCGAGGCGCTGCAACCGCCGCCTGCCTCGTGAATCCAGTCAACCGCAGTACGACTACAAGGGGAATACCAATGAACGCAAAACATATCCTGGCCACACTGGCCTTGAGTGCATTGAGCCTGGGCGCCCACGCCCAGGAGACACTGAAGATCGGCGGTATCGGGCCACTGTCGGGTGGAGGCACCGCGTGGGGCCTGGCGGTGCAGCGCGGCGTGCAGATGGCGATCGACGAAGTCAACGCGCAAGGCGGCCTCAAGGTGGGCGGCAAGACCTATAAGCCCGAATTGCTGATGTATGACGACAAGTACAGCGCCACCGGTGGGCGCACGGCCGCCGAACGGCTGGTCAATTACGACAAGGTCAAGTTCATCGTCGGGCCCATCGGCACGCCGTCGGTCATGGCGGCAGTTCCCATCGTCAATCAGGGCCGCGTCATCATGCTGTCCAATGGCTATGCGCCGGACATCCTCAAGCAAAACGGCAAGGACGGCTACAACTTCCGCACCATGAACAGCAATGTCGAGTTCGGCCCGGCCATGGTGAAGTGGCTGAAGGAGAACCGTCCGGAAGCCAGGAAAGTGGCCCTGATCGTGCCCAATGACGCCACCGGGCAAGTCGTGATGCCCACGCTGGGCCAGGCCTATAAAGACGCCGGCTACAGCGTGTGGTCGGAAGGCTATGAGCGCGGCTCCAAAGAATTCACGCCGCTCTTGATGCGCATGATGGCCCAGGATGCCGATGTGCTGGACCTGAATTTGAACGCGCCAGGCGAGGCCGGCCTGCTGGTCAAACAGGCTCGCCAGATCGGCTACAAGGGCATCATCTGGCAGGTGGGCGGCCCTGGCATCGATGAGGTCGCCGATATCGCCGGCCCCCTGGCCGAGGGCTTCATGTCCTATGACGTGTTCGACTTCAACGAACCCGCCGCCAGGAAGTTCGTCGAAAACTACAAAAAGCGCTGGAGCGGCGTCATCAATGCCCAGACGCCCGGCTGGTACAACTCGGCGCGGATTCTCTTCAAGGCCATCGAAGAAGCGGGAACGGTCAGCGACACCGATAAGGTACGCAAGGCGATGGAGAGCATCAGCGGCTTTGACGCCGGCATTTACGGCCCGGTGGTCTGGGGCGGCGAACGCGCTTATGGCGTCAACCATCAATTGCTGAACAAGTTCTGGATCACCGAGATCAAGAACGGCAAGCCGCATGCCCTGACTTCCCTGGTTCCGGTCAAGGAATAAGCCCGTCCCGTTTCGAGGAATGCTCATGTTCTCCGCACCTGTGCTGATGCAGGTGCTGATCAATGGCTTGAGCCTGAGTGCGATCTATGTGCTGATCGCGCTCGGCTTCACGCTGTTGTTCGGCATCATGAAAGTCGTCAACTTCGCGCATGGCAGTTTCGCCATGCTGGGCGGCTACGCCCTGTTCTACTACTTCGGCGAATTGAAGCTGCCATACGTGGTCGCCATCGTGCTGGCGGCACTGACAGTCGCCTCGCTAAGCCTGATCCTGGAATGGCTGGTGTACCGCCGTTTCTATCAAAAGATGTTCCAGAGCATGATTGGCCTGCTGGGATTGGACATCGCCATTGTCTACACCAGCGTGCTGGTCTGGGACGTCTATGAGCGTTCGGTGCCCGCAGCGCTCGACACCATGGCGCAACTGGGCCCGGTCATGATTCCCGCCGACAAGCTGATGGTGATAGGCATCGCGATCGCCGTACTGCTGGCGTTCTGGGCCTTCATGAGCAGCAGCCGCTACGGCCTGGCGGTGCGCGCCTCGGCCGAAGACATCGAGATCGCCGAAGCGCAGGGGGTGAACACGCGCCGCATCTACCAGCTGGCATTCTTTCTGGCCGTCTTCATGACCGCCATCGCGGGGGCCATCTACGCCCAGACCTATGCACTCTCGCCCTTCATGGGAGAGCGGCCTTTGATGGTTGCCTTCATCGTGGTCATTCTGGGCGGCATGGGCAGCATCCCCGGCGCGGCGCTCGGCGGTGTGATTTTCGGCTTTGCCGAGAGTTTCCTCGCCACGTTTTACGGCTCGGCCACCTCGACCTTTGTTTCCTTTGCGGTCGTCATCGCCCTGCTGGTGATACGCCCCTGGGGCCTGCTGGGCAAACCCGAACACTGAAGGACGCGCACTCATGACTCAACTATCCATGCCCCTGGCGCGACCCGTACGGCCCCGGCGCTCGCGCGGCCTGGCAGCCGGTCTGGCCGGCCTGCTGGTGCTGGCGCTGCTGGCCCTGGCGCCCCAGGTGTTCGACAACGCCTTCCTGCTCGCCATCGGCGCGCTGATTCTGCTCAACATCATCGGCGCCTTGAGCCTGCACCTCATCATCCGAACCGGCCATATTTCGCTATCGCACGCAGGCTTTATCGGCATCGGGGCCTATGGCTGCGCGCTGGCCGTCACGAAACTGCAACTGCCGCCCGCCATGGGCCTGGCCGTGGGTACTGCCGCAGCCGGCTTGCTCGCCCTGCTGGTCGGCCCGGTGCTACTGCGCCTGACCGGCAAGTATTTTGTGCTGGTGACCTTCTTGCTGGGCGAGATCATCCGTCTGGTGCTGGTCGAATGGGAAAGCCTGACGGGCGGCGCCAACGGCCTGTCCAATCTGCCACCGCTCAACCCGGCCTGGAGTTCACCGCTGGCCCAGTACTACGTGTCCCTGGTCGCGGCGGCGCTATGCACCCTGCTGTGCGTGCGGTTGCTGATGTCGGAAACCGGCCGCGCCATCGATGCCGTGCGTGAGGCGCCGCGTCTGACCGAATGCGCGGGCGTGCGCGTGTTGCCGCTCAAGGTCGGCATTTTCGTGCTGGGCTGCGCGCTGGCGGGTCTACAAGGCGGGCTGCTGGCGTTCTTCATGCGGTATATCGACCCGACCACGTTCGGCATGGTCGATTCGCTCAATCTGGTCGTGATGAATGTGCTGGGGGGCATGTATAACGCCATCGGCCCCATTATCGGCGCCGTCTTTCTGGTTGCCCTGCCCGAATTGCTGCGCGGCTATGTCGAAGTCCAGCGCATTCTGTTCGGCATCGCCCTTATCGTCGTGATGGCCGCCTTCCCTTCGGGCTTGGCAGGTCTGTTCAGCTGGCTGGCCACGCGCCGCCGTGGAGGCCAGGCATGAAAACCTTGCTTGAGGTGCAAGACATCGGTCGCAGCTTCGGCGGTCTGAAAGCGGTCGATGGCGTGAGTTTCGAAGTCTATGCTGGCGAAATTCTTGGCGTCATCGGCCCCAACGGCGCGGGCAAGACCACATTGGTCAACCTGATCAGCGGCGTCATCATGCCCTCACGCGGCACGGTCGTCTTCGATGGCGAAAAAGTGACCGGCTGGGCGCCCTCCAGACTCAGCGGACGCGGGCTGGTGCGCACCTTTCAATCCACAGCCGTCTACAGCGCAGCCAGCGTGCGCGAAAACCTGGTGCGCGGCAGTTATCTGCTGCGCTATCCCGGCGCGCTGCCGGCGCTGTTCGGCATGGGCAGCAGCAGCCAGCGCCGGGCCGAGTCCGACGCGCTGGTCGAACAATTGCTCAGCAGCATGAATCTGCGCGCCGTGGCCGATGCCAGCGCCGGCAGTCTGCCCTACGGCTTACAGAAGATCCTCGGCATTGCCATTGCACTGGCAGCTCGGCCTCGGCTATTGATGCTGGATGAACCCGTTGCCGGCCTTAGCGCCGAGGAAACCGACCAGGTGCGCAAGGTCATCCAGCAAGTGCGCGAATCCGGGGTCACCGTCATGGTGATCGATCACAACATGCGCTTTATCGCCGGCCTGTGCGACCGCCTGCTGGTGGTTGCCGCCGGCCAGGAATTGACCCGAGGCAAACCGGCCGACGTGCTGCGCGACAGCCGGGTTGTCGAAGCTTATCTGGGGACGAGAAATGTCACTGCTGGAATTGCGTGATCTGGAAGTACGTTATGGCCAGGTGGTCGGCACGCGCCGGTTGTCGCTGACCATCGCCGCGGGTGAAACTGTTGCGCTCATCGGCGCCAACGGCGCCGGCAAAAGCAGCACTTTGCGCGCCATTTCCGGCCTGGCGCGGCAATATCAGGGCGAAATTCTCTGGGAAGGCCGCAGCATCAAGACACTGCCGGCCTCGGAAGTGGTCAAGCTGGGCATTGGGTTCTCGCCGGAGGGACGGCGCGTGTTTCCGTCGCTGACGGTGGCCGAAAACCTGAAGATGGGCGCGTTCGGCCGGGGCCGTGAACGCGCCACGCAGCGCATGACCGAGATCTACGGCTATTTCCCGCGCCTGAAGGAACGCGCCCGCCAGGCTGCGGGTAGCCTGTCCGGTGGCGAACAGCAAATGCTGGCCATCGGCCGTGCGCTGATGAGCGGACCAAGATTGTTCCTTCTGGATGAGCCCTCTTTGGGGCTGGCGCCTATTGTCGTCGAGCGCATTGGCGACATTCTGCTCGAGATCCAGGCTCGCGAAGGCCTGAGCTTTGTGCTGGCGGAACAGAACGCCAACTGGGCGATGCGCGTCGCCAGCCGGACCGCCATTCTGCAATTGGGCGAGAAAGTCTATGACGACGCTTCTGATGCCCTGCTCGAAGACCCCAAGGTACAGACTGCCTTTCTAGGCGTTTAACACAGGACACCATCATGCTTCTTCCGTATCACGACCGCTATCCCTATAGCGCGATTCCAGAACGCAGCAACTACAACTGGCCGCAAGGCAAACGCCTGGCGGTTTACCTGGGCCTGAACATCGAGCATTTCGCCTTCGGCGCCGGCCGGGGACACAATCTTGGCGCCGAGCTGCCGCAGCCGGATGTACGCGCGTTCGCCTGGCGAGATTATGGGAACCGGGTCGGCGTCTGGCGCCTGCTGGATCTGTTCGATGAGCTTGAGCTGCCGGCCGCCCATTTGCTCAACACCGTGGTCTTTGACTACGCGCCGCAGATCGCCGAACGCCTGCTTGCGCGTGGCGATGAGATCATCGGCCATGGCCGGACCAATGCCGAAGCCCAAGGGCATCTCTGGCCGGCCGACGAACGCCGCCTGCTGCTGGAGGTGCGCGATGCCATCAAGACGCACACCGGCCAGGATGTTCGCGGCTGGATGGGACCATGGATGTCGCAAAGCCACCAGACACCGGAACTGCTGGTGGAAACCGGCTACAAATTCGTCATGGATTGGCCGGCCGACGACCAACCGGTATGGATGAGCACGCAACAAGGCCCGTTGATGTCCGTGCCCTATCCGCTGGAGATCAATGACTCGCCGCAGATGCTGGTGCGCCGCCATTCCGCCGTGGAATTTGAACAGATGATCATCGATCAGTTCGACGAAATGCTGGCGCAATCGGCCAGGCAGCCTCTGGTCTGCGGCATCGCGCTGCACACCATGATCGTCGGCCAGCCTTACCGCCTGCGGGCCTTGCGCCGTGCGCTGAAGTACATCGTCGAACACCCCGAGCGCGACAAGATCTGGTTCACCCGGCCGGGCGCCATCTACGACCACTGCGCGGCGCTCGGCGCCGGCACCATGCCGCAATAGTCCAGTGCCCCACCGGTTCTGAAACCGATTCCGCCACTCGGTTTCAGAACCACCTATCCGGCCGCTCATATCTGACGCCTGCCGGCAACGCCCGGCCGCGCGCGCCCGGCAACAATTTGACAAGCCCTGCCCGGAATCGGTAATAATAACAATTACTATTTCCCGTAATTCGCATGAGCAGTTGTCCCGCCTCCGACTGCGAGGCGCCGGCGGCTTGATCAAAAGGTTGGATCTTGAGTACGCCGGGATGCGCCTTCCCCTCCTCCATCGAAACGCTTTATAGCGATCACCACTCCTGGCTGAGAGGATGGTTGCGCCGCCGCCTGGGCAACGCCGATCAGGCCGAAGACCTGGCGCACGACACCTTCATCCGCCTGCTTAGCAGCGACCGGATTCCGGCCACGCTCACCGAGCCGCGCGCGTTCCTTACCACCGTCGCCCAGCACCTGGTGTCCAACCACTGGCGCCGCGAGAAACTGGAGCGCGCCTATCTGGAGGCGCTGGCCCAGGCGCCTCAGGCGGTGCACTGGTCGCCCGAGGACCGGGCCATCGTGCTGGAAACGCTGCTGGAGCTGGACCGTCTGCTGGACGGGCTGCCCGCCATCGTGCGGCAGGCATTCCTGCTGTCGCAGCTGGACGGGCACACGCACGCCCAGGTGGCTGACGCGCTGGGCATCTCGGTCCCCACGGTCAAGCGCTATCTCGTCAAGGCCTTGCAGCGCTGCTGCTTCGCCGATCTGTCCTTTACCGGATGAGCCGCCGCATGTCCGCCTCGCCCTGGTACGGCGCTACCCGCGATGCGGCTGCCGTGTCGCCCGCCGTCGCGCAACGCGCGCTGGAATGGCTGGTGCAATTGCAAGACGACCCCGTCGCGCCGGAAACGGTGCGGGCATGGACCTCCTGGCGCGCCGCGCACCCCGACCACGAGCGCGCGTGGCTGCGCATCGAATCCGTGCAAGGCCGCCTGCAGCCGTTGGCTGGTCCCGGACACTCGGCCATCGCGCAGGCTGCGCTGGCGGCCCCCGCCTGCGCCCAGCGCCGGCGCGCGTTGAAGGCCGTGAGCGTCCTCGCGGTCACCAGCGGCGCGGCCTGGGGCGTCGGGCAGAGCACCCCGTGGCGCACTTGGACGTCAGACCATCGCACCGCCATCGGCGAACACCGCAGCCTGACGCTGCCGGACGGAACCCGTGTGGTGCTGAACACCGACAGCGCCATCGACGTGCGCTACAGCGCGGGTTTGCGGCGCGTGGCGCTCATCGCGGGCGAAATCCTGATCACCACCGCCCAAGAGACAGGCGTACCCCACCGGCCCTTTCTTGTCGAGACCGCGCACGGCACCGCGCGCGCGCTGGGCACCGAATACGCCGTGCGGCTGCTGGACACCTCGACCGAGGTCAGCGTGTTCGAAGGCGCGGTCCAAATCCGCCCGCGCGACGACGCCGCGCACGGACTGACGTTGCAGGCGGGACTGCGCGCCCATTACTCGTCGCATGGCGTCGCGCAACCGGCCGCCGCCGAGACCAACCAGATCGCCTGGAAGGACGGCTTCATCGTGGCGCGCGGCATGCGCCTGGCCGATTTCATTGCCGAACTAGGCCGCTATTGCCGCGATACGCTGAGTTGCGATCCCGCGGTGGCGGACCGGCTGCTGTCCGGATCCTTTCCCGTCAACAACGTGGACAAGGTGCTGGCCGCGCTCAGCGCCACGCTGGACATCCGCGTGGAAACCGAGACGCGGCGCTGGCGCGGCCGCCGCCTGCACCTCATTGCCGGCCCCGACACGGCGCGTCCGTCACCGCTGTTACAAAAAAGCTGATCCGTTTTTCGATCCGAAGGGTCAAGGAGGGTGAGCACACAGCAACCTCACCTCTCTGAAAGGCCAGTTCATGAATCACGTCCGGGCGCCCAAGCGCCAGTCCTCCCGCTTCCTGCGCCGCGCAGCCACGGCGCGTCTGGCGGGCCGCATCGCCACCGCCACGCTGCTCGCGGCCCCCGCACTGGCCGTCCCCACCGCTGCCCACGCGCAGGCAGCCGCCACGCGCAGCTACGACATTCCCGCGGGAACGCTTGAGGATGCGCTGGGCCGCTTCGGGCGTGAAGCCGGCATCGTGCTGTCGTTCCGGCCCGACGTGACGGCTGGCCTGCAAAGCAACGGACTGCGTGGCGCCTACGGCGTGCGCGGCGGGCTGGACGCCCTGCTGGCCGGCACCGGCATCCGCGTGCTGCCGCAGTCCAATGGCAGCTATGTGCTGGACCGCCCTGCCGGCGCGGGCATCGCCACGACGCAACTGCCCGCCGTGACGGTGACGGCTTCGGCCGCCGATCCCACCCTGCCCGCGCCCTTTGCAGGCGGCCAGGTGGCGCGCGGCGGCGGCCTGGGCGTGCTGGGCACGGGCGATGTCATGGACGTGCCGTTCAGCACCACCAACTACACCGCGCAGATGATTGAGAACCAGCAGGCCCGCACGCTGGCCGACATCGTCATCAGCGAGTCCTCGGTGCGCACCACCACGTCCAGCGGCGGCTTCTCCGATGAATTCCAGATCCGCGGCTTTTCCGTCGCGGCAGGCGACGTGGGCCTGAACGGCCTGTACGGCCTGGCGTCCGCCAGCCGCATGCCCGCAGCCATGATGGAGCGCGTCGAAGTCCTGAAGGGCCCCGGTACGCTGATGAACGGCATCGGCCCCAGCGGCAGCATCGGCGGCGGCATCAACATCGTCACCAAGCGCGCCGGCGACGAACCCCTGACCCGCCTGACCACCACCTACCAGAGCAAATCGCAACTGGGCGGCCAGCTCGACATGGGCCGGCGCTTTGGCGAGAACAACGAATGGGGCATCCGCGTCAACGGCGTCTACAGCAACGGCGACACCAACATCGACGACGGCAAGCAGGAGCAAGGCGTGGGCGCGCTGGCGCTCGACTACCGCGGCACGAAGCTGCGCTGGTCGCTGGACGCCTACACCCAGCATGAAGACATCGACAATTTCCGTCCCCAGATCGGCTTCCAGTCGAACGTGACCTCGCTGCCGTCGCCGCCGTCCGGCCACCGCAACTTCTATCCCGGCACCAAGCTCAAGCTGAACGACTCGACCGTGGCCACCCGCCTCGAGTACGACATCAACGACCACCTGATGGTCTACGGCGCCACCGGCTACCGCTACGGCACCGCCGAGCAGACCTTCCCGTCCGGCCCCGCCGATGCGCTAGGCAATTTCACGGTATCCAACGCCTATTACGACTCGTATTCGCGCACCTGGACGGGCGACGTCGGCCTGCGCGCCCGCTTCGACACCTGGGGCGTCGGCCACACCGTCACCCTGTCGGCCACGCGCCTGGACCAGGAGTCCGGCAACGCCTACGTCACGTCCTCGGGCCCGGGCGTGCCGTCCAGCATCTACCGCCCCGCGCCGCTGCCCCCGGTCACGGCCTACCGTGGCGCGCCGCAAAAGGCGTCCAAGACCGAGTTGACCAGCTACACGCTGACCGACACCCTGTCCTTCGCCGACGACACCCTGCTGATCACCGGCGGCCTGCGCAACCAGCGCGTCGCGCTGGACAACTATTCCACCGCCACCGGCGCGCGCCTGAACGCCTATGACGAAAGCGCGATCTCCCCGGTCGCGGGCATCGTGTTCAAGCCGATTTCCAACGTCTCGCTGTATGGCAACTTCACCTCCGGTCTGACCCGCGGCGGCATCGCCCCCGCCACGGCCGCCAACGCCGGCCAGGTGTTTGCGCCCTACAAATCCAAGCAATACGAAGCGGGCGTGAAGGTCGACTGGGGCAAGATCATCACCAGCGCCTCGGTGTTCCAGATCACGCGCCCCAACTCGATGACCGATCCCGACACGCGGATCTACAGCTTCGACGGGGAACAGCGCAACCGCGGCCTGGAGTTGTCGGCCTTCGGCGAAGCCATGCCCGGCCTGCGCATGATGGCCAGCGCCACGTTCTACGACGCCACCCTCAAGCGCACTGCGGGCGGCGTGAACGACGGCAACGAGGCCAACGGCGTGCCGAAGAACACCTTCAACCTGGGCGTGGACTGGGACACCCCCTGGGTGCGCGGCCTGAGCCTGAACGCCCGCGTGATCCACACCTCGTCGATGTACTTCAACGCGGCCAACACCCTGACCCTGCCCTCGTGGACCCGCTACGACATCGGCGCGCGCTACAACACCGAGATCCTGGGCCGCTCCGTGGTGTTCCGCGCGAATATCGAAAACCTGTTCAACAAGGACTTCTGGCTGGCCAGCGGCTCGTACGCGACGGTGGCCGCGCCGCGCACGTTCTTGTTGTCGGCGCAGATTGATTTTTGATCCGTACGCCTGCAAGGATTCGCGGCCCCCGCGCCGCGAATCTGCTGCCTGCCGCAAAGCCGGCCTCCGCAACGAGGCCGGCTTTTTTCATCGCGGCTGCGCCGCCACGTACTCCCGCAACGTCTGCACCAGCGCCACGGCAGCCGGCGACAGGCTGCGGTTGCGCGCCGTCACCAACCCAATCGAGCGCTCGGCCACCGGCGCCGTCAGGCGGCGCTGCACGATGCCGGTCTGCGCCACCGCGCCGGCGGCGATCTCTGGCAGCGCGGCCACGCCGAAGCCGCATTCCACCATGGCCACGATGGTGGTCAGGTGCTCGGCCTCGAAGGCGGGCGCAAAGCGGATGCGGTTCTGCAGGAAGGCCCATTCCGTGTATTGGCGCACGCTGCTCGGGTGGACCATGGACACATGTTCCGCGCCGGCCGTGTCGGCCCAGCGCAGCGGACCCTTTGCGCGCGCAAGCGGATGCGCCTCGGGGATCAGCAGGATGAAGCTGTCGGACATCAGCGGCACGTAGTGCAGGTCGGCGTGCTGCGGGTCGGCGGCGGTCAGGGCAAAATCCACTTCACCCGCGCGCACCAGATCGAAGGCCGGGCCAGACAGCGTGTCGCGCACTTTCAGCGCGACATGCGGGTGCGCCTGGCGATAGGTCATCAGCACGCGCGGCAGCAGCCGCGCCGCCAGCGACGGCAGCGCGGCGACCGACACCTGGCCCTCTTCCGCGCTGGAAATGCCGCTCACGGCGGCGATTGCGTCGCGAAACGCCGCCTGCAGGGTCGCGGCCTGCTGCAGAAAGACCTCGCCCGCGGCCGTCAGCCGCACGGTGCGCGTCGTGCGGTCGAACAGGCGCACGCCCAGCGCCTCCTCGATCCGCTGGATCTGCGTGGATAACGCCGACTGCGACAGATGCAGCTGCCCGGCGGCCTGCCGGAAATTGAGCGTGCGGCCCAGCACCAGCGTGGTGTCGATGTCGCGCATCGAGAGATTGATCTGCATGGTTTGTCCCCGGACGTTATTGATCTGATTGGTCGATCATTCTATTCAAAAATTCTGATTCATCAATCAACCGCACTTCTCTACACTCGCCTCCAGACGGGTTTCCAGAATCAGGAGAACAGCATGCAGAAGGACGCGAAGGCGCTGCCCAATCCGGGCGCGGCGCATGCGGTGGTGGTGGGCGGCGGCACGATGGGCGCGGATGTGGCCGTCGTGCTGACGCGCGCGGCTTGCCGCACGACGGTGATCGAATCGAATGCCGAGCGCGCGGCCGGCGTGCCGGCGCGGGTGGCGGAAAACTTGAAGGTTATCGGGCGCGAGGCGAACGCGACGCTGCTGGCCACCGCGCCGTCGCTGGACGCGGTGGATTGGTCCACCGTGGATCTGGTCATCGAGTGCATCCCCGAGCGGCTGGACATCAAGCAGGCCCTGTTTGCGGACCTGGCGCGGCGCACGCGGCCGGACGCCATCCTGGCCAGCAACAGTTCCAGCTTTCCGATCAGTGCGATCAGCCAGGGGCTGGATACGCGCGGCCGCATGCTGGGCCTGCACTTTTTCATGCCCGCGCACCTGGTGCCGCTGGTGGAAGTGGTGCTGGGCGAGGCCAGCGACGAGGCCTGCGCCGACACGCTGATCGCGTTCATGCGGCGTTGCGGCAGCGTGCCGGTCAAGGTGAAGCAGGATCTGCCCGGATTTCTGGCCAACCGCCTGCAGCACGCCCTGTCGCGCGAAGCCTTTGACCTCATCGACCGCGGCATCGCGTCGCCCGAGGACGTGGACGCCGCCGTGCGCTTCGGCTTCGGCTTCCGGTTCCTGGCGGCTGGCCCCGTCATGCAGCGCGACCACGCCGGCATCGACGTTCACGCGGCGGCCGGCGCCACGATGTATCCCACCTTCTGCAACGCCGACCACCCGGCGCGCTGCCTGACCGAACGCGCCGCCGACGGGCGCCACGGCATGAAGGCCGGCGAAGGCTTCCATGTCTGGACGCCCGAGACCATCGCCGCCGAACGCGCGCGCTACGACAGGCTGCTGCGCGCGGGCCTGGACCTGATTGCGCCCGAACTGCCGGAGATCCAGCCATGAGCGCCCCGGCCCCCGCCCTGCCGCGCGCCGCGCTGGCCGACTCGCCCGTCATCATCACCGTCGCGCCCAATGGCGCCTACAAGAAGGCCGCCGACCACCCTGCCGTGCCGTTGACCGCGCAGGCCCTGGCCAGCGAGGCCCGGGCTTGCCTGGACGCCGGCGCCGCCATGATGCACATGCACGTGCGCAAGCCCGACGGCAGCCACCTGCTGGATGCCCAGGCCTATCGCGACGCGCTTGCCGCGGTGCACAAGGCAGTCGGCGACGAACTGCTGGTGCAGGTGACCAGCGAAGCGGCGGGCGTGTACCAGGCCGCGGAACAGATCGCGATGGTGCGCGAATTGCAGCCCGAAGCCGTCTCCATCGGCCTGCGCGAAATTGCCGTGCCGGGCATATCCGAAGCGGAACTGGCCGCCTTCCTGGCGTGGCTGGCCGAGCGCCGCATCATGACGCAGATCATCCTGTACGACGAGGCCGACGTGCGCCGCTGGCTGTCGCTGCGCACGCGCGGGCTCGTGCCGCCCGGCGCGTGGTCGGTGCTGTTCGTGCTGGGGCGCTACAGCGCCGGGCAGACGTCGTCGGCGTACGACCTGCTGCCCTTTCTGGCCGCCTGCGATCATTCGCTGCCGTGGGCCATCTGCGCCTTTGGCCCCGAGGAAAACGCCTGCGTCACGACGGCTGCCGCGTTTGGCGGTCACATGCGCGTGGGGTTTGAAAACAACCTGAAGCTGCGCGACGGGACGATCGCCCCGGACAACGCGGCATTGGTGGCGCAGGCCGCGCAAGGCGCGCGGGCATTGGGCCGGCCGCTGGCGACGGCGGCGGACGCCCGGCGCATTTACGGTGCGATCGGCTGACGCAGCCGCGGGCCGCGTCGCGGTCGCCTGACGCGGCGGCGGGCGGCGCCGCGGTCGGCCCACGTGGCCGCACGCGGCATCGCGGGTATCTGCATTGGCATCTGCACGGACTGTCTTTGCCGTCATCGCAGCGTAAACAGTCCGCGGTACCTTCTCGAATATTTCGCTGTGTTGCAACATTGACGCGGCGCAAACTCATCTGCTACAAACTTTCGCATCAGTACGTTTGACGCAATACCCCTACAAGTTTTTGCAGCGAGGTGGTGTGTGCAAGACGAATCCGATGGCTACACAAAAGCCCAGGAATTCCGAAGTTTCCTGTTCCTGGCGGCAGTCATGGCTCCGGTGCTGGCAGTAGTCATCGTGGCCGGGTACGGTTTTGCGGTCTGGATCTACCAGATGTTTGCAGGCCCCCCGGGAAGCTGATGACAAGCGCCCTCCCCCCTTCCCCCGACAATCGGCCCGCCCCCGCGTCCTGTAGCGCGGCGCCCGAGCTGCACATCGCCAGCATGGTGGTGCATGCCGCCCCGCGCCGGCTGGCCGATGTTCGCGGCGCGATCCTTGCGATCGACGGCGGCGAAATCCACGGCGCTTCCGAGACCGGCAAGCTGGTGGTCACGCTGGAAGCCCCCTCTACCGAAGACATGCTTGCGCGCATCGCGCAGATCCAGCGGCTGGATGGCGTGCTGGCGTCGGCGCTGGTGTATCAGCATTCCGACACGCTTGCCGCGATGAATGAGGAGATTGACGATGTCCATGGCTCGTAGAGAGTTCATCAAGCAATCTGCCGCCGCCGCTGCCGCCACGGTAGCCGGCATCCCCATCGTGGGCTACACGCAGAACATCGTGACCGAATCGGAAGCCGCCAAGCTGAAGTGGTCGAAGGCGCCCTGTCGGTTCTGCGGGACCGGCTGCGGCGTGAACGTCGCGGTGAAGGACAACCAGGTCGTGGCGACGCACGGCGACTTCAACGCGGAAGTCAATCGCGGCCTGAACTGCGTCAAGGGCTATTTCCTGTCCAAGATCATGTACGGCAATGACCGGCTGACGTCGCCGCTGTTGCGCATGAAGGACGGCAAGTACGCCAAGGATGGCGAACTTGCCCCGGTCTCGTGGGACCAGGCGTTTGACGTCATGGCCGAACAGTTCAAGCGCGTGCTCAAGGACAAAGGCCCCGAAGCCGTCGGCATGTTCGGCTCGGGCCAATGGACCATCTGGGAAGGCTACGCCGCGCTCAAGCTGATGAAAGCGGGGTTCCGCACCAACAACCTCGATCCGAACGCGCGCCACTGCATGGCGTCGGCGGCGGTGGGCTTCATCCGCACCTTTGGCGCCGACGAGCCCATGGGCTGTTATGACGACATTGAAAGCGCCGACGCCTTCGTGCTGTGGGGCGCCAACATGGCCGAAATGCACCCCATCCTGTGGACGCGGGTGACCGACAGGCGGCTGAGCAAGCCCAATACCAAGGTGGTGGTGCTGTCCACCTTCGAGAACCGGTCGTATGAGCTGGCCGACGTGTCGCTGACGTTCACGCCGCAGACCGACCTGGCGATCCTGAACTACATCGCCAACCACATCATCAAGACCAAGCGCGTCAACCGCGAGTTCGTCGACGAGCACACCCGGTTCCTGGAGGGCAATACCGACATCGGTTATGGCCTGCGTCCGGAGCACCCGCTGCAAAAGGCCGCCAAGAACGCCAACAATGCCGGCGGGTCGCGCCCGATCACCTTCGATGAGTACGCGAAGTTCGTCTCCAAGTACGACCTGGAATACACCGCCAAGCTGACCGGTGTGCCGGCGCGGAATCTGGAAGCGCTGGCCGAGCTGTACGCCGACCCGAAGATCCGCGTCATGTCGTTCTGGACCATGGGCTTTAACCAGCACACCCGCGGCGTGTGGGCGAACAACCTGGTCTACAACATCCATTTGCTGACGGGCAAGATCTCCACCCCGGGGAACAGCCCGTTTTCGCTGACGGGCCAGCCGTCGGCCTGTGGCACGGCGCGCGAGGTGGGCACGTTCTCGCACCGCCTGCCCGCGGATCTGGTCGTGACCAACCCCAAGCACCGTGCGCGCGCCGAAGAAGTCTGGGGGCTGCCCGACGGCACCATCCCCGAAAAGGTTGGCGCCCACGCGGTCTTGCAGAACCGGATGTTGAAGGACGGCACCATCAACGCCTACTGGGTGATGGTCAACAACAACATGCAGGCCGCGGCCAACATGTTGAACGAAGGCTACCCCGGCTACCGTAACCCCGCCAATTTCATCGTGGTGTCCGACGCCTACCCGACGGTGACGACAATCTCGGCGGATCTGGTTCTGCCCACCGCGATGTGGGTCGAGAAGGAAGGCGCCTACGGCAACGCCGAGCGGCGCACGCAGTTCTGGCATCAGTTGGTCAACGCGCCCAGCGGCGCGCGGTCGGATCTGTGGCAATTGATGGAGTTCTCCAAGCGCTTCACCACCGACGAGGTCTGGCCCGCGGACCTGCTGGCCAAAAAGCCCGAACTTCGAGGCAAGACGCTTTTTCAGGTGCTGTTCGAGAACGGCAAGGTCAACAAGTTTCCGAACACGGAGCTGGACCCGGAGTACGCCAACGACGAGGCCAAGGCGTTCGGCTTCTACGTGCAGAAGGGGCTCTTCGAGGAATACGCCGAGTTCGGCCGCGGCCATGGCCACGACCTGGCGCCCTTTGACACCTATCACCAGGTGCGCGGGCTGCGCTGGCCCGTCGTGGACGGGGTCGAGACACGCTGGCGGTACCGCGAGAAGGCGGACCCGTACGTGAAGGTCGGCTCCGGCTTCAATTTTTATGGCAACCCGGACGGCAAGGCCAACATCTATGCCCTGCCCTACGAGCCGCCACCCGAGGTGCCGGACGAGGAATATCCCTTCTGGCTGTCCACCGGCCGCGTGCTGGAGCACTGGCACTCCGGCTCGATGACGCGGCGCGTGCCGGAGTTGTATCGCGCCTTCCCCGACGCGGTCTGCTTCATGCACCCGGATGACGCGCAGGCCATGGGGCTGCGGCGCGGCGTACTGGTGGAGATCGCGTCGCGGCGCGGCAAGATGCAGACCCGTGTGGAGACGCGCGGGCGCAACAAGCCGCCGCGCGGCCTGGTGTTCGTGCCCTGGTTCGACGCCGGCCAACTGATCAACAAGGTCACGCTCGACGCCACCGATCCGATCTCGTTCCAGACCGACTTCAAGAAGTGCGCGGTCAAGATCACCAAGGCTTGACGGCCGACGGAGACGCTCATGAACATTCGCGCCACTTCGATCGCCATCGTCTTTCTGATCGGTTCCAACGCGTGGGCCGCGCCGCCCGACCCGATGGTCGATCCGATGCGGGGGCCGACGCCGCTGACCGAATCGGCCACGCCGCCCCTGATGCCCCCGGTTGAAAACCGCGACGTGCGGCGCATGCGCACGTACTCGATGCAGCCGCCGACCATTCCGCACAAGATCGACGGCTACCAGATCGACAAGAACTTCAACCGCTGCCTGGCCTGTCACGCCCGCGTCAACACCGAGCAGACGCAGGCGGTGCCGCTGAGCGTGACGCACTACATGGACCGTGACAGCAACGTGCTGGCCGAAGTGTCGCCGCGCCGCTACTTCTGTCTGCAGTGCCACGTTCCACAGACGGAGGCCAAGCCGCTGGTCCCCAACAACTTCCAGGACATCGACGTGATCCTCAAGCGCCTCTCCGCCCCGGCGCCCGACAAGAAGTGAGGGACAGGAGCCCGTCATGGTCAAGCTCATCAAGCGTTACTGGAACATCATCCGCCGGCCCAGCGTGCACTTCAGCCTGGGCTTTCTGACCGTGGGCGGATTCATCGGCGGCATCCTGTTCTGGGGCGCGTTCAACACCGCCATGGAGCTGACGAACACCGAGAAGTTCTGCACCGGCTGCCATGAAATGCGTGACAACGTGTACGCCGAATTGAAGGGCACGATCCACTTCACCAACCGCTCGGGCGTGCGGGCGCTGTGCTCGGACTGCCACGTGCCGCACAACTGGACCGACAAGATCGCCCGCAAGATGCAGGCGTCCAAGGAAGTCTGGGGCAAGATCTTCGGCACCATCGACACGCGCGAGAAGTTCGTGGACAAGCGGCTGGAGCTGGCGCAGCACGAGTGGGCGCGTTTCAAGGCCAACGATTCGCTGGAATGCCGCAACTGCCACAACTACGAGTACATGGATTTCACCCGCCAGAGCGTGCGCGCGCAAAACATGCACTCGACCTACCTGGCGGACCGATCCAAGACCTGCATCGACTGCCACAAGGGCATCGCCCACACGCTGCCGCACATACCGCCTGGCCAGACCTCTGAAGCGACGCCGCCGGCCAGGGCGTCCAAAGAGGTCGCCAATGCGGCCCGCTGACGCGCCGCTGCCGATGCTGAGCGCGCGCGGCCTGGTCAGCCGGCGCGGCACGCCCGAAGGGTCCGCGCCGCTGGATTTCGACTTGTATGCCGGTCAGCTTCTGCATGTGCAGGGCGCCAACGGCAGCGGCAAGACCAGTCTGCTGCGGATGCTGGCGGGCCTATTGCGGCCGCTGGACGGCGCCATCACCGGCCGGGACGGCGATATCCGCCGCGATCCGGCGGCGCACTTTGCGCGCACGGCCTACCTGGGACACGGCAATGGCCTGTCGGGCGACCTGACCGCATTGGAAAACCTGCGCTGTGCGCTGCACGTGGCAGGCACGCCGCAGGGCGACGACGCGATCGCCGCCTGCCTGCAGACGTGGCGACTGGGCGGCTGCCTGCACACGCCGGCCGCCCGCCTGTCGCAAGGCCAGGGCCGCCGGCTGGCGCTGGCCGGCGTGGTGCTGGGCGCCAAGCCGCTGTGGCTGCTGGACGAACCCGACGCCGGCCTGGACGCGGCCAGCCTGGACCAGTTGGGCGCGGCGCTTGCCGCCCATCTGGCGGCGGGCGGCGCGGCCGTCGTCGCCTCGCATCGCGGCCCGGCAACCCCTGCCAAACACACCCAAACCCTGAACATGGATGACTACGCGGATGCTGGCAACGTTGTCTCAGTTGGCGCTGCGTGAAGTCCGGCTGGCCTGGCGTCGACCGGCCGACACGCTGGGCGCGACGCTGTTCTTCATCGTCACGGGGTCGCTATTCCCGCTGGCGGTGGGACCCGATCCCGTGCTGCTCCTGGCAATCGGGCCCGGCGTGCTGTGGGTCTGCGCGCTTTTGGGCATCCTGCTCAGCCTCAATCGCCCATTTGCGCAGGACTACGACAACGGCGCGCTGGAGCAGCTGCTGGTGTCGCCGCATCCGCTGCCCATGCTGGTGGGCGTGAAGCTGGGCGCGCATTGGTTCAGCACCTGCGTGCCGCTGATTCTTGCCAGCCCGGTGCTGGCGTTGCAATTCGGCCTGCCGCCGCACGCCATCGGCATCCTGGTGCTGTCCCTGCTGCTGGGCACGCCGACGCTGGCGCTGGTGGGCGGCCTGGGCGCGGCGCTGACGCTGGGACTGCGCGGCGGCGCGCTGCTGCCGCTCCTGGTGCTGCCGCTGTATGTGCCGGTGCTGATCTTTGGCGCGGGCGCCGTGTCGGCCACGCACGCCGGGCTGGGCGCGGGGCCGCAGCTGTCGCTGCTGGGCGCGGGCCTTTGCCTGGCGATCCTGCTCTGCCCCTGGGGCGCATCGGCGGCGCTGCGCGTGGCGCTGGACTGAGGTTATCCATGCACAATCCCTCCACCTTCGACGCTCCCCGCCCCGCCGCCGCGCGGTCGAGCTGGCTGCGCTATGCGTCGCCCGCGCTGTTCTATCCGCTGGCCGGGCGGATGATTCCGTTCTTCGCGGCGGGCGCCGCCCTGCTTGCCGCCGCCGGCCTGTACACGGGCCTCGTGGTGGCGCCCATCGACAGCCAGCAGGGCGAGGTCTACCGCATCCTCTTCATCCACGTGGCCGCAGCCTGGATGTCGATGTTCCTGTATCTGGTGATGGCGGGCTATGCGGCGCTGGGCCTCATCTTCAATACGCGCCTGTCGTTCATGATGATGCGCGCGCTGGCGCCCACGGGCGCGCTCTTTACCTTCCTGACGCTGTGGACCGGCGCGCTGTGGGGCAAGCCGACCTGGGGCACGTGGTGGGTGTGGGACGCCCGGCTCACGTCCGAACTGATCCTGCTGTTCCTGTACCTGGGCTTCATGGCCCTGCAGGCCGCCACCGACGACACGCAGCGCGCGGACCGCGGCGGCGCCATCCTGCTGCTGGCGGGCGTGGTGAACGTGCCGATCATCTATTTCTCGGTGCAATGGTGGAGCACGCTGCACCAGGGCGCCTCGATCAACCTGACGTCGGCCCCCAGCATGGCGCGCGTCATGGTGACCGCCATGCTGCTGATGGTGGCGGCCTTCTGGCTGTACAGCGCGGCGGTCGCGCTGGCGCGCGTGCGCGGAATCATTGCGGAGCGCGAGCCGGGCGCCGTGCCTTCGGGTGACACGCCGGCGGCCGGTTCGCCGGACGGCGCGGCAGCTGGCGGCGTGCAACGCGGCACGCGGTCGGAGACGCCATGAACTGGGACACGTTTTTTTCGCTGCAGGGCCACGGGCCCTACCTGATGGGCGCCTACGGCGTCACGATCGCGCTGATGGCGTGGGAAGTGCTGGCGCTGTGGCGGCGCGCACGCCGCGCGCGCCGCCCCGGAGGGCCGCGCCGATGACCCCGCGCAAACGCCGCGCGCTCGCCATCGTGGGCGGCCTTGGCCTGTTGGGCCTGGCCACCGCGCTGGTGCTCAACGCGCTGCAATCGAACCTGGTGTTCTTCTTCAGCCCGACGCAGGTGGTGGCGCACGAGGCGCCCGCCAGCGGCAGCTTCCGCGTGGGCGGTCTGGTAGAACAAGGCTCGCTGCGCCGCGACGCCGACGGCCTGACGCTGCGCTTTGCGGTGACGGACACCGCCCACGCCGTGCCCGTCACCTACCAGGGCCTCCTGCCCGACCTGTTCCGCGAGGGCAAAGGGGTGGTGGTGGCCGGCAAGATGGGCACGGACGGCGTATTCCGCGCGACCGAGGTGCTGGCCAAGCACGACGAAAACTACATGCCGCCCGAAGCCGCCGACGCGATCAAGAAGGCGGAGCAGCGCGCGCAGGATGCGGCGGGCGTACCAGCGGCCGGCGTACCGGCATCGGGCTACGGCCCGGCCCTTCAGGCGGAGGCGCGATGATCCCCGAAATCGGTCTTTTCTGCCTGATCCTCGCGTTGCTGGTCGCGGTGGCGCAAGGCACCCTGCCGCTCATCGGCGCGGCCACCGGCTGGCAGGCCGGATTGCGTGTGGCCAGGCCCGCCGCCATCGGCCAGTTCGGCCTGACGACGCTGGCCTTCGCCTGCCTGGCGTGGTCGTTCGTGCACAACGATTTTTCGGTGCTGTATGTGGCCGCGAATTCCCACGCCGACCTGCCGGCCGGCTACCGCTTCGCGGCGGTGTGGGGCGGACACGAGGGGTCGCTGCTGCTGTGGTTGTATCTGCTGACCGCGTGGACGCTGGCGGTAGCGCTGTGCAGCAAGCGGCTGCCCTTGCCCTTCGTCGGCCGCGTGCTGGCGGTGATGGGCTGGATCAGCGTGGGCTTCCTGCTGTTCATGCTGTTCCTGTCCAATCCGTTCGAGCGCCTGATCCCGCCCGCCATGGCGGGCCGCGACCTGAACCCGCTGCTGCAGGACCCCGGCATGATCGTGCACCCGCCCATGCTGTACATGGGTTACGTGGGGTTCTCGGTGGCGTTCGCCTTTGCGATTGCGGCGCTCCTGTCGGGCGAGCTGGACGCGATGTGGGCGCGCTGGGTGCGGCCGTGGACGCTGGCCGCGTGGACGTTCCTGACCATCGGCATCCTGCTGGGCAGCGCGTGGGCCTACTACGTGCTCGGCTGGGGCGGCTGGTGGTTCTGGGACCCGGTCGAGAACGCGTCGTTCATGCCGTGGCTGGCGGGCACGGCGCTGATCCATTCACTGATCGTGACCGAGCGGCGCGGCGCGTTCCGCAGCTGGACCGTGCTGCTGGCCATCTGCACGTTTTCGCTCAGCATCCTGGGCACGTTCCTGGTCCGTTCGGGTGTGCTGACGTCGGTTCACGCGTTTGCGGTGGACCCGGGCCGGGGGCTGTACATCCTCGCGTTCATGACGCTGATCGTGGGCGGCTCGCTTGCGCTGTACGCATGGCGCGCGCCCACCGTCGGGCTGGGCGGCGGCTTTTCGCTGCTGTCGCGTGAATCGCTGCTGCTGTCCAACAACGTCGTGCTGACGGTCGCCGCGGGCTCGGTGCTGCTGGGCACGCTGTACCCCGTCGTGCTGGACGTGATGGAGTGGGGCAAGATCTCCATCGGGCCGCCGTACTTCGAAGCCGTGTTCGTGCCGCTGATGACACCCGCGATCTTCCTGATGGGGGTCGGACCCGTCGCGCGCTGGAAACAGGCCGAGGTGCCCGATCTGGGCAAACGCCTGCGCGTGGCCTTCGTGGTCAGCGTGCTGACGGCGGTGCTGGTGCCGCTGGCAATGCCCGGGCCGTCGCGCTTCGGTTCGCCGATGATCGTGCTGGGCCTGTGGCTTGCCGCCTGGTCTGTCGCCAGCGCCGCGGCACACGCGCGCCAGCGCCTGATGGATGGCGACGGCGAGGTGCTGCGGCGGCTTACGCGCCAGCCGCGCGCCTGGTACGGGATGCTGCTGGCGCACGTGGGCGTGGGCATCTTCATCGCGGGCGTCACGCTTGCCAACGGCTACGAGGACAAGCGCGAACTGCGCGTGGACGTGGGCGCCACGCAGGAAGCCGGCGGCTACCAGTTCACGTTTGCCGGCATCGGCCCGGCCACCGGCCCCAACTACACCGCGCAACGCGCGGTATTCCACGTCGTGCGGGACGGCAAGCCGGTGGTGACGCTGTATCCCGAAAAGCGCCATTACACCGTGCAGGACATGGCGCTCAGCCAGGCCGACATCGACAGCGGCTTTACCCGCGACCTCTTCGTGGCGCTGGGCGAACCGGTGGCCGGCAACGCCTGGACCGTGCGCATCCAGGTCAAGCCCTTCATGACCTGGATCTGGACCGGCTGCATCCTGATGGCGCTGGGCGGCCTGCTGGCGGCGGGCGACGGCCGCTACCGGCGTGCGCAGCAAGCGCAGAGCAAGGCAGAGGCACAGCGGGCAGCGCAGGCCGGCCTGCCCGAGACCGCTCGCGCGGCGCGGGAGGGCTGAGGATGCTGCGCTATCTGCTGCCGCTTGCGATCTTTCTGACGATGGCCGTGTTCCTGGCGAAAGGGCTGTCGCGCGATCCACGCGCGGTGCCGTCCGCGATGATCGACAAACCCGCGCCCGCCATCGGCCTGCCCGACCTGCTGGAGCCCGGCAAGACGCTGGATGTGGAATCCCAGCGCGGCAAGGTGTGGCTGCTGAATGTGTGGGCGTCCTGGTGCGGCCCCTGCAAGGACGAACTGCCCGTGCTGCGCGACGCCGCGCAGCGCCACGGCATTGCGCTTTACGGGCTGAATTACAAGGACAAGCCTGACGAGGCGCGCCAATGGCTGGCGCGCAATGGCAACCCCTACCTGGCCTCCGCCAGCGACGTCGACGGGCGCGTGGGCATCGAGTATGGCGTCTACGGCGTGCCCGAGACCTTCGTGATCGACGGCGACGGGCGCATCCGCTACAAGCACCTGGGCCTCATCACGCCGGAGCTATGGCGCACCCGTCTGCAACCTGTCATCGAGGCGCTGCAATGACCACCGCGCCTTATCAGCCTTGCCCGCTGCTTCGTTCTTCGCTGCGTCACCTTTCGCTGCATCGTCTGCTTCTGCCGCTACTGCTAAGCCTTGTGCTGCTGCCCGCCGCCCTGCTTTCCGCGCCCGCGCCCAATGCCGCGCCCCCCGCCGTGCTGTCGGCCGAACAGGAGCAGCGCGCCGACAAGCTGGCGCATGGATTGCGCTGCCTGGTCTGCCAGAACCAGACCCTGGCCGAATCCAATGCGCCGCTGGCGCAGGACATGCGCAACCTCATTCGCGGCCAGCTTGCCGACGGCAAGACCGACGCGCAGATCATGCGCTTTTTCGAAGACCGCTACGGCGACTTCGTGCGCTACGACCCGCCGTTCAAGCCGGTCACCTGGCTGCTCTGGCTGGGCCCCTTCGCGCTGCTGGCGCTGGGCTTTCTGGTGCTGGTGCGCACACTCAAGCGGCGTGCCGGCGTGCGCGCGCCGCTGACCGCGGACGAACGCGCCCGCGCCGCCCGCTTCCTGGATTCCGGCTCATGACCACGCTCTGGCTCATTGTCCTGGCCCTGCTCTTGGCCACCCTGCTCTGCCTGGTGCCGCCGCTGCTGCGCCGCACGCCGGCCGCGGAGACCGCGTCGGACGCCAGCGTGCGCGCCTTCTACCTTGCGCAGCGCGAACAACTGCGCCGCGATCTCGCCAACGGGGCCCTCACCCCGCAGGCGCACGCCCGCGCCGACGAAGAGCTGCAGCGCGACCTGCTGCAGGATCTGGCGATGCGCCGCGATCCGCGCGCGCGGCTGGGAGGCCAGCGCGCCGGCCTGGCCGCGGCCTGCGTGCTGACGGTGGCCGTTCCGGTGGCCGCGGTGCTGCTGTACGGCCAGCTCGGCAATCCGCGCGCGGCCGCCACCGTCGCCTTGTCGCAGGCGCCCGAGCCGCATGCGCAGGCGGCGGACAACGACATGGCGCTAGCGATCAACGCGCTGGCCCAGCGCCTGCGCGCCTCGCCCGATGACGCCGACGGCTGGTACATGCTGGCGCGTTCCTACGAAACGCTGGGCCGGTACAACGACGCCGTTGCCGCGTATCAGGAAGTGCTGCGGTTAGTGCCCGGCCAACCCGCCGTGCTGGCCGATCTGGCCGACGCGCTGCTGTCGGCACGGCAGGGACAGCCCGACGAGGCCTCCATTGCCGCCGTTGCGCAAGCGCTTCAGGCCGATCCCGACCAGCCCAAGGCCCTGGCGCTGGCCGGCATGATGGCGCTGCGCCGCGGCGACGCCGCCGACGCGCTGACGCACTGGGAACGGCTGCGCGCGCTGCTACCCCCAGACTCCGAGGCCGCGCGGCAGATCCAGACGAACATCGCCCAGGCGCGCGCCATGGCGGCAAGCGGCACGGCCGGGGGAGCCGCCGCGGCGCCGCCTTCCGGCAATTCGGCATCCACCGCCGCGGGCCAACCGGCGACGGCGCCGGGGCCAACGGCATCCGGCGTGGCGGCGCCCTCCCCTTCCGCCGGCGCTTCGACCGCAACCGCCCGGCTCGCCGGCCAGGCGCGGATCGCCGACGCCCTGCGCGATCAGGTCCGCCCGACCGACACCGTTTTCATCCTGGCGCGCCCCATGACGGGATCGCGCATGCCCGTCGCCATCCTGAAGATGCAGGCCGCGGACCTGCCGCGGGCCTTCGTGCTGGACGACAGCACCGCCATGTCGCCGGACGCCACGCTGTCCAAGGCCGGCAAGGTGCGTGTGGAGATTCGCGTCAGCCGCTCGGGCAACGCCGCCGCCCAGCCCGGAGACCTGAACGGCGTGCTAACGGATGTCGGGCCTCGGGCGGACGGCCTGGCGCTGGTGGCCGACACCGTCGTGCCCTGACGCTTACCGCCACGCACGCGGGCCGGCCCCCCATCGGTCAGACCCGCTCGATCCGGGCAGGCAGGCCTTGCCGCACCGCCGCGCCCGACACCCAATCGATCCAGACGTTGGCGTGCTGGCCCCGCGTCGCGTCGCCAAAACCCAGGTCGTTCAGGTTGACGCCCGCGGCCAGCGCCGGATCATGCGGCATTGGCTTGCCATCGACGACATGGACGCGCGCGCCCAGTTCGGTGTGGCCGTAGCCGTGCTCGATGCCCACCGCGCCCGGCTGCACGCCATCGCGCAGCAACGCCGGCCCTGTCACCGACCCGCCCGGCGTGACGATGCGCACCGTGTCGCCGTTGCGGATGCCCAGCCGCTCGCCGTCCTGCCGGTTGATCGACACCGGGTTGTGTGGATGCACCTGGCGCAGGCGGTTCACGCCAATCGACAACGAGCTCATCAGATTGGACTTGAACGAACTCAGCAGGAACGGCCACTCCTGCCGCGGATACGCATCGCGCATGTCGCGACCGTCCGCCAGCCGCGTCGGATACCAGGTGGGACAGCCGCTGTACCGCTCGCCCGTCATCGCATGACGAAAGCCCGCCAGCTCTTCGCTCCACACGTGCAGCGGCTTGGCGTGCGCCACGCGCGTGCGGCGCGTCTGGCCGTCCTCTTGCGTCCAGGCGTCGTCCATCCGGTCGAATCGCCCGCCGCGGCTCATCAGCATGGCCACCTGCCGCCATTCGGCCGGCTTGAGCTTGGCTTGCAGCAAATCGCGATAGCGGTCGACGCCGGTCAGCGCCATGTCGTCGTCGCTGGCCTGCGGCACCGGCCGTCCCGCGGCAAACGCGATGTTCGCCATGCCGCGCAGAAAGAAGTCCTCGGGCGTATCCAGCGCGTACTTGGCGCCCTCCTTGTCTGACATCGCGCCCTCGCCGAATCCCGGCATGGCCAGGCGTTTGGCGCACGCGATCAGGAAGGTCTCCAGGCAAACAGGCTCGTTCGTGGCCGTGCGCGCCACGCGCGGCTGCACGGTGGGCCACCGCACCGTCGAGGCCTTGGCCACCACGTCCGCCCACGGCGCCGACACGCCCCAGCTTTCGTACGTGACCGTGTCCGGCACGATGTAATCGGCCAGCGCGTTGGTCTCGTTGATGAAAGGGTTGATCGACACCGCCAGCGGCAGGATGCGCGGGTCCTTCAGCTTTTCCAGCGCCACGTGCTTGAACCCGGCAATGCCGTAGACCGGGTTACTCATGTGGTTGAACCAGACCTTGGCACGGTACGGATATCCCGCCAGCGCCGAAGCCAGCATCTCGGAACTGAGGCCGCCCGTCGCCGGATACCACGGCGCGGCTGCCGGATAGGCAGGCTGGCCCGCGGCCTTCTTGCGCTTGAATTCGCTGGATTTTTCGTACGGAAAGCGGTTGCGCGACAGCGACACGCCCTTGGGCGTGGCCTTGTTCGCGAAGCCGGCAATGTTGTAGCGCGGCCCCGCGCCGTAAGGCGGAAACGGCCCGGCATCCAGTACCAGTCCGCCTTCCACGTTCAGGTTGCCCACCAGCGTGTTGAGCATGGCGATGGCGTAGGCGGTGTAGAAGCCCGCGCCGCTCATGGTGCCGCCGTGCGCATCGGCCACCGCGCGCTTGCCGTGACGGGTGAAACGCTCGGCCAGGGACGCGATTTTCGCTGCCGGCACGCCGCAGAGCGCGGCGTACTCGTCCAGCGTCTTGCGGCGCGCCTCTTCGCGCAGCAGGTCCAGCGAGGTCCGCACCCGCAGCGCCCCTTGCGTACCGGCCAACCCGGGCGCGGCGACCGGCTCGTCGACAAACAGCGCGGCCGGCGAGGCCGTCGTGTGCGGCGCCAACGTGCCGTCAGCAAGACGCACGACGTACACGTCCTCCCATTTCTCGTCCGCGTCGGCCGGGCGCGCCCAGCCCATATCGGCGCCACGCAAAAAGGCGCCCAGGCGCGGATGGCCCGGTTCGGCCACCACCAGGTGCGTGGCGTTGGTCCACGCCGCTTCGCCCGCCGCCTTCATGGCGGCGGGGCCCGGCTGCGCCAGCATGCGCGCGTCGAACCGTTCGTTGTCCAGAATCCAGCGGATCAGCCCCATGGCCAGCGCCAGATCGCTGGCCGGATTGACGGGCACCCATTCATTGCCCGATCCCGCCGACAGGCTGGACGAGGCCGGCAGCACGGGCGACACCACCACGTAGCTGAATCCCGCTTCCTGCGGACGCACGCGCGCCTCGGCCAGCTGACGGGCCTGGCGTTGAAAGGGATTGCCCGCCTGCGCCGGCGCCGCGCCAATGAAGAGCCCGAAGCGTGCGTTGTCCCAGTCCGGCTTGCCGTGCGGCATGCCCTTCAGGTCGCCCAGCGCCGCGCCCGCCCCCACCCGGAAACTCTGCCCGCAGTACGAGCCGTGATTGCTGAAGTTGACGGTGCCGAAGGACTGCCCCGCAAAGCGCTGGATCAGCGGCGTGCGCCCTTCGTTGGAGGCATCGGTGAACAGGAACTGGTTGACCTTCGCGCCGTATTCGGGATTATCGGGGTCCAGCGGCGTCTCGCGGTCGTAGATCGCGCGCAGGCCGTCCACGTGGCCTTCGCCAAACAGATCGCCGCCTTCACAGACTTCCTCGACCAGTTGCTCGAAGCTGATCGTCTGCCACTTGCCCTCGCCGCGCTTGCCCACCCGCTTCAAGGGCTGCAGCACGCGATACGGGCTGTCCATCTGCTCCAGCATGGCCGAGCCCCGCGCGCACGAGGTGGCGCGCCCTTCCAGGCCGCTGTCGCCGCCTAGCTGCGCGTAGACCTCGCGCACCGGCGTCTCCATGGCCGCGGGCCGTGTTGTGGCCAGCGGGTGATACGGATTGCCAGCGACGCGCAGGATGCGGTTCTCGGCCGTGTCCACGCGCAACCGCACGCCGCATTGCGTCCAGCAGCCCAGGCAGCTCGACGGGCTGACCGTCTGCCCCGGCTGGGCGCTGAGCGCACCGGTCAGCGGGTCGATGCGGAACTCTGGCGGCAGCGAGTTGCCGCGCACGGCATGCGCCGTCGGCACGCCGGCCGTGCCCTGCGCTAGCCCCTTGACCGCCTTGACCACCGTGTCGCCGTAGCCCGCGGCAAACGCCGCCATGCCGCCGGCCGCGAGACCGCCGCGCATCATCAGCTTGCGCCTGGCCTCGTCGCGAGGCAGATCCGCGCCATCGTCCGCGGCGCCGGGCTTGTCGTCTTTGTGTTGCTTGTCCATTGCGTTCTTTTCCATGTGCTTTCGTCTCGGCGCGCGCTCAGGCGGCCACGGCGCGTGCGCGCGCGGGGTAGATGTCCAGGGCCCAGGTCACGACGGTGATCAGCGCCACGCACAGCCCCAGCACGCCCACCATGCCCAGCAGCCCATCGCTGCCCCAGGGCATGTCGTACAGGTACAGCCCCGCGCCGTACTTGGGCACGCCCTGCACGCTCATGAAGACCACCCAGCGGAAGATCCACGCCGCGCCCAGCATGGTCAGCGCCAACACGGCCGACGGCAGGGGCGCGGCCAGCGTGCGCGCCGGCCGCTGCAACAGCGCGACGATGCAGAACGCCGTGATCACCGCGCCCGCCAGGCTCAAACGCCAGACCGGAAAGTCCGCGAAAAGCCGCAGCGCCGCCTCGAAAGACGCGTCGAGTCCCGAGAGGCCCAGCAACGCCCACGCCCCCGCGCCCATCGCCATCATCACGACCGCGGTCACGCTCAGCCGGCGCAGCATCGCCACGGGCAGCACGCGCAGTCCGCCGGGCAGCCAACGGCCCACCAGGAACATCGCGCCCAGCGCGCCCAGCCAGGCGGTCAGCGCAAAGTTCACCGGCAGGAACACGGTGTGCCACAAGGGCCGCGAACGCAGCACCATGACCTCGGCGCCGGTGTAGACCAGAATGGACAGCGCCGACAGCGCCAGCGCCGCCGCCACCACCCGCAGCCACCCCATCCGGCCCCACCACCACGCCGCGCAGAACAGCAGCGCCAGCGTCACGAAGACCGGCAGCAGCAATGCCCCCAGCCACATCCAGGACCACGGCGTGATGTGCGCATAGAAGTGCCAGAAGCGGCCGGGCTGGTGCAGGTCGGCCAACAGCGACACCGGCGCGGCGATGGCGCTGACCAGCAGCACCGTCACCGCCGCCGGCAGCAGGCGGCGCGCGTCGGAATCGGCGCGGCCAAACGCCGCGAAGGCGGCGGTCAGCGCGGTGGTGGCGCTGATGCCGATAAGAAAGAAATACTGCACGGCCCAAGGCAGCCAGGCGGCGTCGTAGACCGGCGTGAGCAATTCAGAGATTTGCATGAGTGTCCCCTTCCTTGGCTCAGTGGCCGCCCGCCAGGCGCACGCCGGCCTGGCCGTCGACCTGATGCACGAACGCATCGGGCAGGCCGATGTAAAAAACGTGGGGATCGGTCTTCATCTCGGGCTTGAGCACCTTGATGTCCGCCTTGTGTTCGGCCAGCAAGCGCGAAATGGCGCTGTCCGGATCGTTCATGTCCCCGATCACCCGGGCGCCGCCCACGCAGCTTTCCACGCACGCCGGCAGCAACCCGGCTTCCAGCCGGTGCTCGCAGAACGTGCACTTGTCGGCCGTCTGGGTCTCGTGATTGATGAAGCGCGCATCGTAGGGACAGGCCTGCACGCAGTAACCGCACCCCACGCAGCGCGCGTTGTCGACCAGCACGATGCCGTCTTCGCGCTGGAAGGTCGCCTGCACCGGGCAGACCGGCACACAGGGCGGCTTGTCGCAGTGGTTGCACAGGCGCGGCAGCATGACCATCGAACACGGGCCGCCCGCGTCGGGCGTGACCTCGTACTGCAGGACGGTGGTGCGGAACTGCCCGATGGGCGGCACGTTTTCCAGCGAACAGCTCACCGTACAGGACTGGCAGCCGATGCATTTGCGCATGTCGACAACCATGCCGTAGCGCTTGCCCGCCATGCCGGGCCGGCGCGGCGGCTGGCCATTGAGCCCGGGCGCGGCGTCGGCGTGAATGGGAATGACGGTGGCCGCGGCGCCCAGGCCGAGCAGCCCTTTCAGAAAGCCACGCTTGCCCGGCAGCGGTGTTTCCGGGGGACTGGTGGGGGTGTGCATCGTTAAACTCCGAAACGTTTAGGTGTTACGGAAATTAACTTATCACTTGTAGTTATATAGAGCCTTGATAAGTGTCAATTGGGGGACGGAAGCTTCAGCGCCGGTGCCCACGCCGCGAGTTTCTGCGCGAAGCTGGCCGAAGCGTGCGCAGGGCTGGTCGAAGGCAGTTCAAAAAACTGAATTGAGGCGGCCGCAGGCAGGTTTGGCAACGCATGGCGCCGGAACATCGCTGCGGCCTTCGCGCCGTTGAAACAGATGCGCGTGATCGAGGGATATCGGCCCAGGAAGGCGTTGAAATCGTTCGGCACCAGCGTGTCGCCCCGGATATCGGCGTCCAGACTGCCCCGCCGTTCGCAAGCCTGCAGCACATCCCACAGCGCCACGCGGTTCGCCCGCAGTGCCTGCAGCCGCTCGTCGTAGCCCAGCCCGGCATCGAACCCGAAGATCTGCGCCGCCAGCGGCCAGAATGCATTGCGCGGATGCGCGTAATACTGCGCCTGCCGCAGCGACGCCACGCCCGGCATGGAGCCCAGCACCAGCACGCGCGGGCCGTCCCCCACCACCGGGGCAAATCCCGTAACCACCGCCTCGCGCCGCGCCGCCGCGATGTCGTCCCTGATCTTGTCCATGCCCGGAAGGATACCCGCCGCGACGCTGGCCCGCCCGCCTCGCCCGCATTGATCGTTCGCCACATGGAACGGTGCTTATCAATCACGAGCACTACCGGGAATGCCGCTGCGCCCTTATCTTCTTCCCTATGACGAACGGCCCCGAAGGGGCCGCGCAACAGGAAACCTCACGATGAAGAAGATCCTCGGCGTGCACGCCAGCCCCCGTCCCCACTGGGTGGGCGACGGATTTCCGGTGCGCTCCATGTTCTCGTACAACGACAAGGGCCGCGACACCAGTCCGTTCCTGCTGCTGGACTACGCCGGCCCCGCCGAATTCGGTCCGGCCAGCCAGCCCCGCGGCGTCGGCCAGCACCCGCACCGCGGCTTCGAGACCGTGACCATCGTCTACAGCGGCGAAGTCGAACATCGCGACTCCACCGGCAACGGCGGCGTCATCGGCCCCGGCGACGTCCAATGGATGACGGCGGCGTCCGGCATCCTGCACGAGGAATTCCATTCCCACGCCTTCACCCGCACGGGCGGCAAACTGGAAATGGTGCAGCTCTGGGTCAACCTGCCCGCCAAGGACAAGAAGGCGCCGGCCGGCTACCAAGGCATTCTGAACGCAGACATCCCGGTCGTGGACCTGCCCGACGACGCCGGCACGCTACGCGTGATCGCAGGCAATTACGCTGGCCAAACAGGCCCGGCGCGGACCTTCACGCCGATGGACGTGTGGGACGTGAAGCTGGCGGCGGGCAAGACGGCAACCTTCCCCGTTGCCGCAGGCCGCAACAGCATGCTCGTCATGCTGCGCGGCACAGTGCTGGTCAACGGCGAATCCGTCGCGCGGGATGCGCAATTGGCGCTGTTCTCCAAAGAGGGCGAGGACATCACGGTCGAAGCGAATAACGACGCGGTGTTTTTGATCTTGAGCGGAGAGCCGATCGATGAACCCGTGGTCGGGTACGGGCCGTTTGTGATGAACTCGCAAGCGGAGATCGTCGAGGCGATCCAGGACTTCAATGCCGGCAAGTATGGGCAGATGGGGTAAGGGTTGCCGCATCGTGAAGGGCAAAGCCGCGCATTCTTGCGCGGCTTTGCCTCAGCATGCCTCACGAATTTGCGAATGCATTGATCGTAACGTCCAGAAGTGCGCGCAATCGCGCCACACGGCGCAGATCGCGGTGATAGCCCAACCACACATCGCGACTCGGCGGCGCTTGGCCCAACTCGATTCGCCGGATGCCCGGCGTTGCGTCGCCTAGCGGACACGGCAGCACCGCAAACCCTGCTTTCTCGGCACACATGCGGGCTTGGACGCCACGATTGTTGCTGCCGAACACAACCCTTGCGCGGGGCAACATTTGCTTGACCCATTCGACGTCTGGCATCGATCCGAATGCGCTGTCCATGCTGATGAGCGTATGGCCGTCACCGTCGCCCGGTGACGGCGGCGCAAGGTCGACGTGCCCGTATAGCGCATAGTCGATGCGCGTCAGCTTGCGCTGGATGACGTCGGATTCCTCAAACGGCGTTATTCGGAACAACAGATCCGCCTCGTGGCGCGCCAGGTTGTACAGGCGCGAATCCGTCAGCAGTTCCAGCGAGATGCCCGGATGCTGCGCCAGAAACCGCGCGAACACCGGCGTAAGCATGTGTATGCCGAACCAGTCCGACGAGGAGACGCGCAGCAGCCCCCGAAGTTGGGATTCCTTGCCGGTCAGCGCGCGGGTGAAGCCCAGCGCTTCTTCCTCCATGCGCTCGGCATAGGCCAGCACGGCCGCGCCGTCATCGGTCAGGACGAAGCCCTCGCTCGTGCGTTGGAACAGCGTGTGCCCAAGCGCTTCTTCAAGCGCACGCAACCTGCGCCCCATGGTGGGCTGGGTCTGCCCCACCTGCTTTGCCGCCGCCCCCAACGTGCCGCAGCGGGCAATCGCCAGAAAAACGCGAACGTCGCCCCAGTCCAGACGCATCTCATTCATTTTTGTTTGGTAGTTGTGCAGAAACGTTGATTTACATGCGTTATAGCATGATCAATCATGACGCATCGGCCCACTCATTCGACGGGCCAGACACCAGAAAGGAGTTGATCATGACCATGCAGGCGCTCGTTCTCAATCGTTATGACGGTCCGCTTGAGTTGACCGAAATCCCGCTGCCGCAGCCGGCCCGCGGCCAAGTACGCGTGCGCATCGCCGCAAGCGGCCTGAATCCGCTGGATACCAAGATTCGCGCGGGCAGCGCCGCACACGCAAAGCATCCGCTCCCATTGGTGCTGGGCATCGACATGGCCGGCGTGGTTGATGCGGTGGGACCCGGCGTGACCACGTTCCGCGTTGGTGACGAGGTCTATGGCATGACCGGCGGCGTGGGTGGCATCCAGGGTTCGCTGGCCCAATATGCGGCGGTGGATGCGGATCTGCTTGCCATCAAGCCGGCAAACCTCTCGATGCGTGAAGCGGCGGCGCTGCCCCTTGCGTTTATCACGTCCTATTCGGGCATCGTCGACCGCGCGCGCCTGCGGGCCGGTCAGACGGTGCTGGTGCAAGGCGGCGCGGGCGGTGTGGGCCATGTATCGGTGCAACTGGCGCGCGCACTGGGCGCCCACGTCTTTGCCACGGCGGCATTGCGCGATCACGACCTTGTTGCGCGCCTTGGCGCAACGCCCATCGACTACCAGTCACAGACGGTGGAGTCGTATGTGGATTCGTTCACGCAGGGCGCTGGCTTCGATCTCGTCGTTGACACCGTCGGCGGTCCATCGCTCGATGCTGCGTTTACGGCGGTAAAGCACTTTGGGCATGTCGTCAGCGCGTTGGGATGGGGCACGCATGCGTTGGCGCCCCTATCGTTCCGCGAGGCCACGTATTCCGGAATTTTCACCCTGTATCCGCTTCTCACGGGCCAGCATCGCGCCCACCACGGCGACATGCTGCGCGAGGCCACACGGCTGGTTGAAGCGGGCAAGCTCGTGCCCCATCTCGATCCCCGCCGGTTCGACCTGCGCTCCGCAGAAGCCGCCTACGACGCCATCACCCAAGCAACGGCACGCGGCAAAATCGTGGTGGATGTCGCATGAAGCATGATTGAAGGCCGGGCGCCGACGCTTGCCTTGCGGGCGTTGGCGGCGCCGACGGCGAAACCCTTAGAAATTCGCCCCTGCCAACGCCACGCCGGGGGCCGCCCCGTGGCGGGACGCACTCGCCACCTCCACCCGGTTCCGCCCGCCCGCCTTCCCGCGATAGAGCGCCGCATCGGCCTCGCGCAGCGCTTCCTCCAGCGCATCCGCCCCATCAAATCGTGACGACACGCCGATCGTCACGGTGCAGCGCAGCCGCTCGTTCGCGCCGGTGACACGGATCGGCTGGCTCTCGATGCTGGCCCGCAGCCGCTCTGCCAGCACCATCACATCGGCCACGTCCGATTCGAGCAGAATGGCGACAAACTCCTCTCCCCCGATCCGGCCGGTCAGATCCCCCCGGCGCACGCCCGCACGCAGCAACCCCGCCACATGGCAAATCACCTCGTCCCCGGCCTGGTGGCCGTAGGTGTCGTTGATGCGCTTGAAGTGATCGACGTCCAACACCAGTAAATACGCGGGCTTTGCACTGCGCCCATTGAAATACTGGACGAGCGCATCCGAGAGCCCGCGCCTGTTGAGCAGATCCGTCATCGGATCCCGCGCCGCCATATTCCGCAGGCTGTCCGTCAAGCGGCGCAGCACCAGCCAGACAATCGACGGCGGCACGATCGTGGCGAGGGTGGACATATAGATGTAGAAAATCATCTGGAAGCGGCTGTCCATGTGCAGCGCATCCAGGCCGCCCTCCATGATTTTCAGGAACTTCAACGCGTTCAGCACGCAGATCCCGCCAATCAGGCACGCGAAGAAGACCATTTCCGCGCGCAAGTCCTTGGCGAAGGTTCGTGTGCCGCATAGCACCGTGACCGACATCGCAAAGAAAAGCAGCGTGGCCGACGCCGCAAGCATGGCGTAGCGGGCTTCCGGGCCCATCTGCCATTGCACCCACCATTGCGCCATGCCGTAAACGAGACAGAACGCAAGCAGCGGCTGCCACAAGCGGACCTGATGCCCGAAGAACCGCATGGCGCCCAGCAGATAGGCGATTGGGGCGGCCAGCGTGAGGCAGTGGTTGACGACGCTCATGAGGCTCCACGCGGGGCCGCCTTCGATGAGTTGAAGAACGTAGGCGGCCGCCAGCAGCAGGTTGCCGACGGCAAAGAAGTCCATCCCCATCCTGTTGCCAGGCAGACGACGGCTGATAAGCAGAAACATGCCGGAAAAGCACAGCAGGTGTGCGCACAGCATGCCGACGAGCGTGGAGGCAACCATGAGAGAGACGTCAAGAAAGGAAGCGGATTTCCAGCACCGGCGTGAAGCCGGCGCTAATCGCGCCGCCGCCAGACGCTCGCCAGCCACGGCTGCTGCTCGCGCGGCAGCCCATCGGGCCGGTAGTAATGCTCCAGCTCCTCGAAGCCGGCGGCCTGCATCAGCGCCCGCCAGCCTTCAAGATCGTGATACGCGCCATAGCGCCCACGATTCCAGCCTTCCTGATTGCCGCCCCGCGGATTGGAGCTGAACAACACGCCGCGCGAGCGCAGCGTGGCATGGAGCTCGCGCAGCACGCGGGGCAGTTCCTGGCCCGGCACATGGAACAGCACGGCGTTGGCGAAGATGCCGTCAAAGCGCGCCGCGGGCAGTTGGAGCTGCAGGAAATCCTGCTCCCAGACCTCGCAACCGCTTGCCGCGCGGGCCATTTGCACAAACCGCGGCGTGCCGTCCAGGCCGACGGGCCGGTGTCCCATCGCCAGGAACGTCTTCAGGTCACGGCCCGGTCCGCACCCGAGATCCAGGATGTCGAAGGGCGGCTCGCCGTCGATATGGCGCAGCAAGGCGGCGATGTTCTGGCTGACGTCGTGGTCCTGCGTGCCGGCCTGGAACGAATCGGCGTTCTCTTCGTAATGGGCGAGCGTCAGGGACGTGATCTTGGCGAGGTCTTCGGGATCCAGGTGCATGGGGCGATTGTGCATCAAACGGCGCAGGCCGGCGAGACCGAGCGCACCTTTCAGGTAATCGGCTGCGCCTTGACGAAGTCGATCAGCGCCTTGAGCGGCGAAGGCACCAGCCGGCGGCCGGAGTAATACAGAAACGGTCCCGAGAACTGCGGCCACCAGGGCTCCAGCACGGGTTCCAGCGCGCCGCTTTCGAAGTGCGGGCGCAGCCAGTCTTCGAACAGATACATGACCCCGGCGCCCGCGATGGCCGCATCCACGGCCAGGTCGACCGCGCCACCGATCTGCACGACCAGCGGACCCGCGGCGTCGATTCGCACCGATTCCCCGTCCCGCTCGAACTCCCACGGCGGCATCGACCCGCTGGGAAACCGGCCGCGCAGGCAGGCGTGCTGCATCAGGGCTTCGGGATGGGCGGGCCGTCCGTGCCGGTCCAGGTAGGCGGGCGAAGCGCCGGCCGCAAAGCGCTGCACGCGCGGGCCGATGGGCACGGCGATCATGTCCTGTTCCAGCCGGTCGTCGTAGCGGATGCCGGCGTCGCACCCGGCGGCCAGCACGTCGACGAAGCTCTCTTCGGCCACGACTTCCAGGCGGATGTCGGGATAGGCGGCCAGGAAGGCCGGCACGATGGAGGGCAGCACGAGCCGCGCGGCGCTGAGCGGAACATTGAGCCTGAGCGTGCCGGCGGGCTTGTCGCGAAAGACGTTGACGGCGTCCAGCGCCGCCTCCACTTCCGTCAGCGCGGGCGCCAGCCGGGCCAGCAGTTCCTGGCCGGCCTGCGTCAGCGCGACCGAGCGCGTGGTGCGGTTAAAGAGCCGCACCCCTAGTTGCGCCTCAAGGCGGCGCACGGTGTCGCTTAACCGCGAGGCGCTGGTGCCGCCCGTGCGGGCCGCTTCGCGAAAGCCTTGCGCGCGCGCAACCGCAACGAAGGCGTTGAGATCATCGAGGTCGGTCGCCATTGTTCATTTTTCCGTACAAGCCGTGCGGATTGTATTGGCTTATCAGGCGGCGATGGAAGTTCTATCGTTTGGCCCATGCCCCCCTTTCATCGAAAACAGGATCAGATATGACTCAACTCGCAGACAGCGGCACCTACTCCCTCGGCTCGCGCCAGGTTTATCGGCTTGGCTACGGTGCCATGCAGCTTGCCGGCCCCGGCGTCTTTGGGCCGCCCAAGGATCGGGACGCCGCGCTGGCCGTCCTGCGCGAGGCCGTGGCCGCGGGCGTCAACCACATCGACACCAGCGATTTCTACGGCCCGCACATCACCAACCAGCTGATTCGCGAGGCACTGGCCCCCTATTCCGATGACCTGGTGATCGTGACGAAGGTGGGCGCGGTGCGCGGCGACGATGCGTCGTGGAATCCCGCGTTCTCGGCCGAACAGCTGACCCGCGCGGTGCACGACAACCTGCGCAACCTGGGACGGGACGTGCTGGACGTGGTCAACCTGCGCGCCATGTTCGACGTGCATGGTCCGGCGGAAGGCTCCATCGAGGAACCGCTGTCCGTGCTGGCCGGCCTGCAGCAGCAAGGGCTGATCCGGCACATCGGGCTGAGCAACGTGACGCCCGCGCAGGTGGCGCAGGGCCGCGGCATCTGCGAGATCGTGTGCGTGCAGAACCAGTACAACGTCGCGCACCGGGGCGACGACGCGCTGATCGACGACCTGGCGCGCGAAGGCATTCCCTATGTACCGTTCTTTCCGTTGGGCGGCTTCAGCCCGTTGCAGTCGTCCATCCTGAACGACGCCGCGGCGCGGATCGGCGCGACGCCGATGCAGACGGCGCTGGCCTGGCTGCTGCGCCGATCGACCAACATCCTGCTGATTCCCGGGACGTCTTCCCCGAAACACCTGCGGGAAAACCTGGCAGCCGCGTCGCTGCAATTGCCGGACGACGTGGCCAAGGCGCTGGACGGGATCGCGGCCAGCAAGACGGCTTAAACCCCTGGGCTGAACCCGCTGCACGCAAAAAAACCCGCCTGCGCAAAGCAGGCGGGTTTGTTCAGACCACAGGATCCAGCAGCCTCAGGCCGCCAGACGGCCTTCGATCTCGGTCTTGGTGGTGCGCAGTTCGTCGGGCAGGCCTTGCGACAGCTGGCCGAAGAGCTCGTGGTGCAGCGCCAGCTCTTCGCGCCAGGCGTTCTCGTCCACCGACATCACCTGCTCGAACTTATCCGGGCTGAATTCCAGGCCGGTCCAGTCGATGTCCTGGTAGCTGGGCGACACGCCGAACACCTGGTCCACGCCCTTGGATTGGCCGTCGATGCGGCCCAGCATCCAGCGCAGCACACGCATGTTGTCGCCAAAGCCCGGCCAGACGAACTTGCCGTCCGGACCCTTGCGGAACCAGTTCACGCAATAGATGCGCGGCAGGGTCGCGCCGGCGGCTTCGAGCTGCTTGCCCAGATTGAGCCAGTGGCCGAAGTAGTCGCTCATGTTGTAGCCGCAGAACGGCAGCATGGCGAACGGGTCGCGGCGCACCACGCCTTGCTGGCCGGCGGCCGCGGCGGTGGTCTCGGAGCCCATCGTGGCGGCCATGTAGACGCCTTCGACCCAGTTGCGGGCTTCGGTGACGAGCGGCACGGTGGTGGAGCGGCGGCCCCCGAAGATGAACGCGTCGATGACCACGCCCTTGGGGTTTTCCCACTCGGGGTCGATGGACGGGCACTGCGAGGCGGGCGCGGTGAAGCGCGCGTTCGGGTGCGCGGCCTTGCGGCCGGTTTCGCGCGCGATCTCGGGCGTCCAGTCCTTGCCCTGCCAGTCGACCAGGTGCGCCGGCGGCGTGTCGGTCATGCCTTCCCACCAGACGTCGCCGTCGTCGGTCAGCGCGACGTTGGTGAAGATGACGTTGGCCTTGAGCGTGGCCATGGCGTTGAAGTTGGTCTGCTCGCTGGTGCCGGGGGCCACGCCAAAGTAGCCGGCCTCGGGGTTGATGGCATGCAGGCGGCCGTCCGGGCCGGGCTTGATCCAGGCGATGTCGTCGCCAATGGTGGTGACCTTCCAGCCGTCCATGCCTTGCGGCGGGATCAGCATGGCGAAGTTGGTCTTGCCGCAGGCCGACGGGAAGGCGGCAGCGACGTGGTACTTGCGGCCCTTGGGCGAGGTCACGCCCAGGATCAGCATGTGTTCGGCCAGCCAGCCCTGGTCGCGGCCCATCGTGGATGCGATGCGCAGCGCAAAGCACTTCTTGCCCAGCAGCGCGTTGCCGCCGTAGCCGGAGCCGTAGCTCCAGATTTCGCGGGTCTTGGGGAAGTGCACGATGTACTTGGTGGGGTTGCACGGCCAGGCCACGTCGGCCTCGCCCTCGGCCAGCGGCTTGCCGACCGAATGCAGGCAGGGCACGAAGTCGCCATCGGTGCCCAGCACGTCATACACCTGCTTGCCCATGCGCGTCATGATGCGCATGTTCACGGCCACGTACGGGCTGTCGGACAGTTCGACGCCGATGTGGGCGATGTCCGAACCCAGCGGGCCCATCGAGAACGGCACCACGTACAGCGTGCGGCCGCGCATGGCGCCGTCGAACAGGCCGTTCAGCGTGTCGCGCATTTCGGCCGGGTCGGCCCAGTTGTTGGTGGGGCCGGCGTCTTCGGCGCGGTCCGAGCAGATGAAGGTGCGGTCTTCAACCCGCGCCACGTCGGACGGGTCGGACCACGCCAGATAGGAATTGGGGCGCTTGGCGGGGTTGAGCCGGCGCATGGTGCCGGACTGGACCATCTGCTCGCACAGGCGGTCGTACTCTTCCTGCGAGCCATCGCACCACACGACGCGATCGGGCTTGGCCAGCGCGACGAAACTGGCAACCCAGTCGATCAGTCCGCGGTGCTTGACGTACGCGGGCACGTTCAAGGCTGCCAGTCCCCCGTCCAAAGGCTTATTCATTGGGGTTATCTCCATACTTTGGCTAAAGGTGATACGGCCCCAATTGAGTGGGGCCGTATCCAGTTTGCGCCATCATACTTGCAGCGCCGGGCAACCCGTCAACCCATCCACATGGAGGAGATTGTCACTGGGTGAGACGGCTCAGCCCGGGTAACCGGCGCGCAACTCCCGGCGGATAATCTTGCCCGTCGCGGTCGTCGGCAAACTGGTTACAAACCGGATCGCGCGCGGATATTCATGGGCGGCCAGCCGGGTGCGGACATGCGCCTGCAGCGCCTTGACCAGCGCCTCGTCGCCTTCGACTCCCTCTTTCAGCACCACGTACGCCACCACGATTTCCGTGCGTTCAGCATCGGGCATGCCCACCACCGCCGCCATGCGCACGGCGGGATGCCCGAGCAGGCAGTCTTCGATGGGACCCGGACCAATCCGGTAGCCGGCGCTGGTAATGACGTCGTCGTTGCGGCCCACGAACCGGATGAAACCTTGCGCGTCACGCACGCCGATATCGCCGGTCAGAAGATAATCGCCGGCAAATTTTTCCGCCGTCGCCGCCGGGTTGTTCCAGTACCCCAGGAACATGACCGGATCCGGGCGCATTACGCCGATGTTGCCCTCTTGTCCATCGGCCAACTCGGCCCCGGCGTCATCCACAATAGCGACCCGGTGACCGGGCGCGGCGCGGCCGATGGCGCCCAGGCAAGGGTCGAACAGCGACGAGCACGAGGACACGATCATGTTGCATTCGGTCTGGCCGTAGAACTCGTTGATGGTCACGCCCAGCACGCGGCGGCCCCAATCGATGAGTTCCGCGCCCAGCGACTCGCCGCCGCTGGCCACCGAACGCAGCGCGCGCGGCCCGGCGTGCTCGGGCCATTCGCAGCCGCGCATCATCTTGAGCGCGGTGGGCGGCAGGAAAGTGTGCGTGACGCCGTGGCGCGCCATGAGCTCTAGCGCTGAGGCGCCGTCGAATTTCTCGAACCGACGCGCCAGCACGGGCACACCGTGGTGCCAGGACGGCAACAGCACGTCCAGCAGCCCGCCGATCCATGCCCAGTCGGCCGGCGTCCACATCAGGACGGCGTTTTCCGGAAAGAACTCGTGCGACATCTCGACGCCGGGCAGATGGCCCAGCAGCACACGGTGCGCATGCAGCGCGCCCTTGGGCTTGCCGGTGGTGCCCGAGGTGTAGATGATGACGGCCGGATCGTCGGCCGCCGTCGCCACGGGGTCGAACGCGTCAGCCTCCAGCGCCAGGCTTTGCTGGAACGGTAGCGCATTGACGGCGGCCGCGGGGTCTTCCATACCCCCGGCCTCGCCGTCGATGCAATAGATCACTCTCAGATCCGGCAGGCTGTCGCGGATCTCGAGCAGCTTGCGGCAGCCTTCGGCGTCTGTAATGAGCGCCGACGCCCCGCTGTTGGCCAGCCGGTACTGGATGGCGTCCACGCCAAACAGCGTGAATAGCGGCACCGCCACCGCGCCCATCTTGTAGGCAGCGACATGGGCGATGGCGGTTTCAGGCGCCTGCGGCAGGTAGATGGCCACGCGGTCGCCACGGCGGATGCCGTAGCGCGCCAGGCTGTTGGCCAGCTGGTTCGACTGCGCCTTGATCTGGTCGAACGTGTAGCGCGTCTGCGCCCCATCGCTCTTTTCATAGATCAGCGCCAGCCGGCCGCTGCCGTCCGCCCATTTGTCGCACACGTCGACGCCGATGTTGTAGGCCGCGGGCACCTCCCACTGGAACGTGGACAAGACTTGCGCGTAGGACTCTGCTCGATGCAGCATGGTTGTCTCTTGATGATTATGGTTGTTGCCATGAAGGAGCCGCGGCGGCGGGTTGCATCCCGCCTTGCCACGGCGTTGACCCTCGCTCAATAATAGGCGCTCGCGCGGACAGCCAGGCAGGCCGCCCGCCCCTTTTTCGCCATTTGCCTGCATGGAAAATAGCCCAGCCGTCCCGATGCGCCGCCCGCCGGCCAGCGCCAAGTCCGAGCAACGCATCCGCGACATCCTGCGGGTCGCGCGCCAGGTGTTCTCCGAAGCGGGCTTCCAGGCGGCCACCACCACCGAGATCGCGCAGCGCCTGGGGGTTTCGGAAGCCACCGTCTTTACCTACTTCGGCGGCAAGCGCGAACTCTGCGTACGGGTGATCAGCGACTGGTACGACGAAATCATCGCGCGGGTGGAAGACCACCTGCCCCATATCCACGGCACGCGGGCCCAACTGCATTACCTGGTCCATACGCACCTGCGCCATCTGCTGGCCGAGGGTCCCGGCCTGTGCGCGTTCATCCTGTCCGAAGGGCGCGCGCGCAACGACGACTTTGGCGAGATCTACGCCGGCCTGCAACGCCGCTACACCGCGCCCCTGATGCGCATCCTGGCCCAAGGCCAGGCCGATGGCGACATCCGCCAGGACATGCCGCTGCGGCTGCTGCGCTCGGCGGTCTACGGGCCGATGGAACACGTGCTGTGGGACGCGATGCTGCGCGGCACGGGCGTGGATGTGGCGGCCACCGCCGACCACCTGGTGGGCTTTTTGTGGCAGGCCTTGCAGCCGCCGCGCCAGGATGCGCTGGCGCTGGCGCAGTTCCGGGGCGAAGTCCAGAATGCGCTGCATCGCCTTCAATCTTCGGAAAACAGCGACGGCGGCACGTACTGAGGAAAGCCGTTGTAGGCCTGGCCGCGCTCGGCGGGCTGCAGGTTCCAGGAATGGCGCGCATTGGGCACGCCGCCATCGACCCGGATGACGCTGCCATTGATGAACGCCGCCGCGGGCGACAGCAGGAAAACGACCGCGGCGGCCAGCTCGGCCTCGGTGCCGAAACGCTGCAGCGGGACCTTGGTCTTCAGTTCGCGCAGCACGCCGCGGTAATGTTCGTCGTAGCTGTCCATGCCGCTGGAAGCGATCCAGCCCGGCGCCACCGCGTTCACGCGCACGCCGGCATGCGCCCACTCGCAGGCGGCGGTTTCGGTCAGGTTCCACACGCCCGCGCGCGCCGCGCCGGAATGGCCCATCCCCGGCATGCCGCCCCAGATGTCGGCCAGCATGTTGACGATGGCGCCGCCGTGCTGGCGCATGTGCTGGGTATAGACCTCGCGCGACACCAGAAACGTCCCGTGCAGGTTGTTCTGCACCACGGCATTCCAGCCGTTCAGGCTGATCCTGTCCAGCGGCGCGGGAAACTGCCCGCCCGCGCAATTGAATACGCCGTCCAGCCCGCCGTGCGCGGCCAGCGCATCGGCCACGGCGCCGCGAACGCCGGCCTCGTCGCGGATGTCGCACGCATGCTGGCTGATGCGGCCGGCGGCTTCGGGGTAGATGCCGGCGATTTCCTCGGCCACGGCGCGCAGCTTGTCGGGGTTGCGTCCCACCAGCGCCAGACCGGCCCCCAGCGCCGCCAGCTCATGCGCGGTGCATCGGCCCAGGCCGCTGCCGCCGCCGGTCACCATGACGGTCTTGCCGTCGAACAATCCCGGCCGGAATACCGATGCGTAACGCTGACCGGCGGACGCGCTGTCCTGATGCTGGCTCATGTCTGTCTCCGAATTTTTTGTTGAGGATAACTCAATATATCCAAACGAAGTATCGCGAAATCACGCTTTTACCCATAGAATCAGCCAAACAAATGGTCACGCCGATTGAGCCATCATCAATAACACTGGAGACCGCGCATGACGCCGAACGCACCGCTGGACCTGGCCCTCGACGGCCCAATCGCCCGCCTGACGCTGAACCGGCCGGACATGCGCAACGCGTTCGACGAGACGCTGATCGCCGCGCTGACGGCAGCGGTCAAGACGGCCGTGGACGACGCCCAGGTCCGGGTCCTGCTGTTGACGGGTGCGGGCACGGCGTTCTGCGCCGGCGGCGACCTGAACTGGATGCGCAAAATGGGCACGCTGACCGACGCGGACAACCGCCAGGACGCCACGCGGCTCGCGGACATGCTGCACGCGGTCTGGACCTGTTCCAAGCCCATCGTTGCCTGCGTCAACGGCGACGCCTACGCGGGCGGCATGGGGCTGGTGGCCGCCTGCGACATCGCGGTGGCGGCGGACAGCGCGCACTTCTGCCTGTCCGAAACCCGGCTGGGCCTGCTGCCCGCCACCATCAGCCCCTACGTGATCCGCGCCCTGGGCGAACGCGCGGCCAACCGGTATTTCCTGACCGCCGAACGTTTTGACGCCGCCACCGCGTTGCGGCTGGGGCTGGTGCACGAGGTGGTCCCCGCAGCGCTGGCGCTCGCGGCTGCCGAAGCGCTCTGCCGCACCTTGTGCGCCAATGGCCCGGGCGCCGTGCAGGCCAGCAAGCGGCTGGTGCGGGACTTCGCGGGCCAGCCGCTGGATGGGGCCCTGATTGCCGACTCGGTCGAACGCATCGCGGCCATCCGCAGCACCGAGGAAGCGCGCGAAGGCGTGACCGCCTTCCTGGAAAAGCGCGAGCCAGCCTGGCGCAGAACGACGTAGGCGGCGGCCCGGCGCGCGGCGGCATGGAGGCCATGGCATTGATGCCATAATCCAGGGCGATCTTCTGGAAGTCTCATGCCGCAAGCCACACCGCCCGCCTTTCCTCCCCTGAACGCCGAACGCCTCTGGGCGCGCGTCGACACCCTGTCCAAATTCACCCTGCCCGACGTGCCCTGGACGCGCCGCGCCTTTTCGCCGCTGTTCGATGACGCGCGCGCCTGGCTGCGCAGCGAGTTCGAAGCGGCGGGGCTGGCCACGCGCCTGGACGCGGGCGGCAATCTGGTCGGCACGCGCGCCGGGCGCGACGCCGCGCGCAAGCCGATCGCCACCGGCTCGCACTGCGACACCGTCATGAGCGGCGGCCGCTTCGACGGCATCATCGGCGTGCTGGCAGGCATCGAGGTCGCGCACACGATGCAGGAACACGGCATCGCCCTCGACCATCCCTTCGAGGTCATCGACTTCCTGTCGGAAGAACCCAGCGACTACGGCATTTCCTGCGTGGGCAGCCGCGCGCTGTGCGGCCAGCTCAGCGCCGACATGCTGGCCGCGCGCAATCCGCAGGGCGAGACGCTGGCGCAGGGCATCGCCCGCATCGGCGGCGATCCGGCGGCGCTGAATGCGCCGCTGCGCCGCGCGGGCGAGACCGCCGCCTTCGTCGAACTGCACATCGAACAGGGCCCCGTGCTCGAGAGCCGCAACCTGCCGATCGGCGTGGTCACCAACATCGTCGGCATCCGCCGCGTGCAGATCGTGGTCGAGGGCCAACCCGATCACGCAGGCACCACGCCCATGGATATCCGGCGCGACGCGCTGGTGGGTGCGGCCCGCATCATCGACGCCGCCCACCGCCAGGCCAGCGCCGCCAGCGGCAATCCGCATTACGTCGTCGCCACGGTGGGCCGGCTGGCCATGACGCCCAATGCGGCCAATGCGGTGCCCGGCCGGGTCGAGATGACGCTGGAAATGCGCAGCGACAGCAACGCCGTGCTGGACGCCTTTCCGGAAACCCTGATGGCCGGCGTGGCGGACGACCTGAAGGCGCTGCGCCTGACCGCCGGCTTCACGCAGCTCAGCCGCGCGCAGCCCACGGACTGTTCGCCCCTGGTGATGGACGCCGTCAAGGCTGCCGCCGACCAGTTGGGCTACGCGTCGATGCGCCTGCCCAGCGGCGCCGGCCACGACGCCGTCTACATGGCGCCCACCGGCCCCATCGGCATGATCTTCATCCCCTGCCTGAACGGCCGCAGCCACTGCCCCGAAGAATGGATCGAACCGGCGCAACTCCTGGACGGCACCCGCGTGCTGTATCAGTCGGTGCTGGAACTGGATCGCGTGCTGCGCGGCGCTTGAGAGCCCTACACCATGGAACAGATAACCCTCAACGACAGCACCGCCGACCGCTATCTGCTGGACGCGCGCGGCCTATCGCTTATCGTCTTTCACAGCCGCACCTGCGGCACCTGCCGCGTGGCGCGCGAGCAGCTTCCGGCCGTTGAACTGCCGGTCGAGCGCATCTGCTGGATCGATGCCGGCGACAACCGCGGGCTGGTCGAGCGCTACGAGGTCTTTCATCTGCCGGCCATGTTCGTCGCCCGCGACGGCGCCTTCTACGGACCGGTGCAATCCACGCTGGCCGAATGGGACCTGCGCCAGCAGATCGGGCTGGCGCTGGACAGCTACCCCGCCGAACTGCCGTGAGCGTCGCCGCCGCAAGGCCGCAACGCCTTCCCCTGGACACGCTGGCCACAAGCGCCATGCTGGCGCTGTGCGTGTGCTGGGGCTTTCAGCAGATTGCCATCAAGCTGGTGGCCGATGACATCGCCCCCATCATGCAGATCGGGCTGCGCTCGACGTTCGCGGCCCTGGTACTGGCGGTGGTGGTGTGGCGTTCAGAGCGCGGGCGCGCGTTCACGGACGGCACCATCCTGCCCGGCCTGATCGTGGGGTTGCTGTTCGCGGGCGAATTCCTGTTCGTCGCGCAGGGTCTGGTCTACACCACGGCCTCGCACATGGCGGTGTTTCTATACACCGCGCCCATCTTCGCGGCGCTCGGCTTGCACTGGCTGCTGCCCGAAGAGCGCCTCAAACCGCTGCAATGGGCAGGCGTGGCGCTGGCCTTCTGCGGCATCGCGGTCGCGTTCCTGGTCAAGGGCGGCGAACCCGCCGTCCACGAGGGCGCCCGCAACATACTGCTGGGCGACGCGATGGGGCTGGCGGCCGGGTTGCTGTGGGGCGCCACCACGGTCGCGATCCGCAAGACGGCGCTGTCCGAGGCCGCCCCCGCCAAGACGCTGTTCTATCAGATGGCCGTGGCCGCAGTGGGGCTGCTGGCCTTCGCCGTGGCGACCGGCCACCACGGCATCCGCTACACCCAGGCCGCCGTGCTGAGCGTCGCCTTCCAGTCGGTGGTGGTGGCGCTGTCCAGTTATCTGGTCTGGTTCTGGCTGCTGCGCCGGTATCTCGCCTCGCGCCTGTCCATCCTGTCCTTCATGACACCCCTCTTTGGCGTGAGCTTTGGCGTGCTGATCCTGGATGAGCCGCTGGATGCGGGATTCGTGATCGGCGCGGTGATGGTGCTGGCCGGGATCACGCTGGTCAGCGGCGCGGAAATGGTGCGGGAACGGCTGCGCAGGCGGCGCGGCGGCGCGTCTCATGGTTGACTCAGGCCTCATGGTTGAACCGGCCATCATGGTTAACTCGGCTTTCACCCTGCGGTCCGGGCGGATATAACGGACGTTTGCCGCCCCCCTCCCGGCGCGCGGCCACGGCCTGGAGTCCTCATGCAACCCTGGCACAGCGACAACCCCGCCCTGACCCGTGCGTTCGCGCCGGTCTTTGACGAACGCGACGACGCGAACCTGCCCATTGAAGGCGACCTGCCCGCCGGCCTGTCCGGCGTCTTCATGCGCAACGGCCCCAACCCGCAATTCGAACCGGGACCGGGCTACGCCTATCCCTACGACGGCACGGGCATGATCCACGCGCTCTACCTGGAAAGCGGCCGCGTGCGTTACCGCAACCGCTGGGTGCTGACCGCCGAACTTCAGGAAGAACGGGACGCGGGCCACCGCATTTACAACCCGACGTTCGGCCCGCCCCCGCAAGCCAACCTGGCCAACACCAACGTGCTGCGTCACGCCGGGCGGATCCACGCGCTGTACGAAGGCGGATGCCCCTACGAAGTGAACGACGCGCTGGGCACGCTGGGTCCCAATACGTTCCACGGCAAGCTCGCGGGCGCGTTCTCGGCGCATCCCAAGGTCGATCCGCTGACCGGGGAAATGCTGGCGATCAACTACGACCTCATGGCCGGCACGCTGCAATACATGCGGCTGGACGCCACCGGCCGGGTGGACCGCCAGGTGTCCTTCTCGTCCCCCTGGCCGGCGCTGGTCCACGACATCGGCCTGACCGCCACCCACGTGGTCGCGTTCGTCTGCCCGCTGGTGTTCGACTTCAGCCGCGGACCCGCGGCGCCGGCCTGGGAGCCGCAACGCGGCACGCACGTGCTGCTCGTGCCGCGCGACTGCAACGACGCGGCGCAGATCCGGTGGATCGAAGCCGCCCCCTTCTTCAACTGGCACATCGCCAATGCCTGCGTGGACGGCAACGTGATCGAGGCGGTGCTGCCCTGGCACGACGGCTACGGACCCAACGCGCGCAAGCGGCTGGAGATGCACCGTCTGCGCATCGACCTGGACAGCGGACGCGTGGACGATCAGATGCTGGACGATCAGCCCTGCGAGTTCGGCCGGGTCAACGATGCGTGGCTCGGGCGGCGCGCCCGCTTCTGCTATGCCGGCCTGCGCGACCCGCGTCCGGGTGAAACGCCCCAGCCCGGCGCCTTCGAAGCCTTTGCCCGCTACGACCTGCAGACGGGTGAAAAGTCCGTGTTCCGGCTGCCCGCCGGGCAGACCGCCTGTGAACCGGTGTTTGCGGCCGACCCGGCCGGCGCGGGCGAAGCGGACGGCTACATCCTGAGCTTCGTGCATGCGGAAAACGACACCGGGGGCCGGTTCATCGTGCTGGACGCCCGCGACCTGGCAGCGGGCCCTATTGCGCAGGTTCGACTGCCGCGCCGCGTGCCCGCCGGGCTGCACGGCACGTGGATGCCGTCGCCGCCCGAGGGCGCCGGTCAGGCGCGCCGCTGACCCAGGTTCAGGACGATCAGCCCAGCCCCGGCCATGACGAAGGCGAAGCCCCACCAGTCCGCCGGGGCCGGCCGGTCGCCCACCAGCGCCATCGCGCCCAGCACGCCCACGACCGGCACCATCAGCGTGGTCAACGCGGCGACGGTGGCGCTGACGCGTTCGCTCAGCACGAACCACAGCCAGTACGCGACCGCGGTGCCCAGGATGATGTGAAACGAGAGCGCGCCCGCGACGCTGGCGGTCCAGCCGCGCGTGGGGAAGGACTCGCCGGCAATCAGCGCGCCGGCCAATGCGCAACTGGCGCCGACGACAAGCTGCCACGCCGTGATGACGATGCGGTCGCCCGCGACCGGCCAGCGCTTGAGATACACGGTGCCGGCCGCCCACCCGAACGCCGCCACCAGCGGAAACACCAGCCCCTTGGCAGCGGCCACGTCGTTGCCGGCAAACACCGCCTGCAGCACCGGCCAGGCCAGCACCGCCACCCCGCAAGCACCCAGCAGCAGCGCCAGCCCCCGTCGGCGATCCAGGCGTTCGCCCAGCACCAGCCACGCAAGCAGCGCCGACATCATCGGCATCGTGAAGGTCAGCACCGCCGCGCGTGACGTGCTGGTGCTGAGTTGCGCCCAGGCCACGGCGAGGTTGAAGACAGCCACAGCCAGGACGCCGCCCACCACGATTCCGGGCCACGCGCTGCGCGGCGGCAACAGCGGCAAGCGCTTCGCGCCCGCCAGCAGCAATAGCAGCAGCGCGCCGCTGCCCAGGCCGAGCACGCGCAAGGTGAACGGCGGGAAGATGGACAGGATGATCTTCACCGCCGGCCAGTTCAGCCCCCAGAAAAGGGCCAGTGCCACCGGAATCAGGCGCACGCGGCCGGGTCTCCTGCGCCGTTGCCCCGCCGATTGCCGGCCACATCGTTGCCCGCGCCGTCGGCCGCTTCGGCCGCGATCAACGCCGCCAGGCCCTGGCGTTGCTTGCCATCGGCGTCGAAGTTGTCCGGGCTGAGCCAGCGCTCGTACGCCGCGCGCCGCGCGGGCCATTCGCTGTCGATGATCGAGAACCACGCCGTGTCGCGGCTACGGCCCTTGTAGACGGTGGCCTGCCGGAAGATCCCTTCAAAGGTGAAGCCCAGTCGCAGCGCGGCAGCGCGCGACGGCGCATTCAGGCTGTCGCACTTCCATTCATAACGGCGGTAGCCCAGTTCGTCGAAGGCGCGGCGCATCAGCAGGAACTGCGCTTCGGTGGCAATTCGGGTGCGTTTGAGCTGCCGCGAATAGGACACGAAGCCGACCTCGATGACGCCATTGGGCGCGTCGATGCGCATCAGCGCCAGCGTGCCGACGGCGCGGCCCGTGGCCAGGTCGATGATGGCGTGATGCATGGGGTCCGGGCTGGACTGCGCGGCTTCGGCGAACGTCCGGTAGGCGGCCTCGTCCGCGAAGGGGCCGACGCCCATGTAGGTCCAGTCGCTGTCGTCGGGCGCCTGGCTGAAGGCCTGGTACAGGTCTGCCGCGTGGCGCTCGGCCGACAGCGGCTCCAGACGGCAATAGCGGCCGACGGCGGGCGTGAGCGGCGGACGCGGACGCGTCGTCCAGCCGGGCAGCGCCGGGCCGATGGGTTGCTGGAAATCGTTGGTGCGCGGTTGCATGCGGGCGGTGCCTCGGCGATCGGTTCAGGGCGCGCCGCCGACGGTGGCGGGCGCAACACCCAGGGCCTCACGATATCGGAACCGTGGCATCATAAAAAGCGCCACGAACTGGGAATTTAATAGGGCCATGACCGAATCTGCCTTGGGCGACGCCGCCAACGCTTCACTGCTGTCCAGTCCGCTTGCACGCGGCCCCGGTTCGCTGCCGCGCCAGCGCCAGCTCATCCAGCGGCTCAAGCAGGCCATCCTGGCGGGCCAGCTTCCGGCAGGCGGCAAGCTGCCGTCGTCCCGCGCGCTGTCCGAGGACCTGGCCATCTCGCGCAACACGGTGCTGATCGCCTACGAGCAACTGACGGCCGAGGGCTACGTGATCGCCGACCGCCAGGGCACGCGCGTGGCGCCGCTGTCGGCCGCGGCCCGCCACGCCGCCCGCCAGGCCGTGCCCAGCCCCACGCAGGCCCCGGCGACCGCCCGGCGCCTGGCCCGCATCGTCTCCACACGCCATGCCGTGGACGCCACGCTGCCGATGACGCCCGGCACGCCCGCGCTGACCCAATTCCCGCTGAATGCCTGGCGCCGCGCGCAGGACCGCGCGCTGCAGGCCGCCCCCGCCGCCGCGCTGGGCTATGGCGATCCGGCCGGCGAACCCGCGCTGCGCGAGGCCATCGCCCAATACCTGCGCGTATCGCGCGGCGTGCATTGCGACGCCTCGCGCATCGTCATCACGGAAGGCGCGCAAGGCGGGCTGGCGCTATGCGTGCAACTGCTGACCAATCCCGGCGACACGGCCTGGCTGGAAGACCCGGGCTATCGCGGCGCCAAGGCCGCCTTTCATGCGGGCGATCTGAATGTCGTGGCGATGCGTGTGGATGCCGACGGCATCGTGATCCCCGAAAGCGCCTGGGCGCGCCAGCCGCCCCGCCTGATCCAGACGACCCCGTCGCATCAGTACCCCACCGGCGCGGTGCTGTCGCTGACGCGCCGGCTCGACCTGCTGGAACGCGCGCGGCGCGCGCACGCGTGGATCATCGAAGACGACTACGACAGCGAATTCCGCCATCAGGGCGAACCGATCGCCGCCATGCAGGGCCTGCTGCCGGACGCCCCGGTGCTATACGTGGGCACATTCAGCAAGACCATGTTCCCCGCCCTGCGCCTGGGCTTTCTGGTGCTGCCCGAGGCCATCGCGCGCGAGGCCATGCCGTCCATCATCGAGATGCAGCGCGGCGGCCACCGGCTGGAGCAGCTCACCATGGCGGCCTTCATCGAAAACGGCCAGTTCTCACGCCACCTGGGCCGCATGCGGCGCCTGTACCGCGAACGCCAGTCGGCGCTGCGCGAAGCGCTGGCGCAGCATCTGGGGATCGAACACGAGGTGCTGGGCGGACACTGCGGATTGCATCTGACCGTGCGGCTGCCGTCCGAATATGCGGATACGGCCATCGTGGCCGAAGCGCGCAAGCTGGGCATGAATCCCGGCGCGCTGTCTTCGTTCGCGCTCACGCCGCGCCCCGAGGACAATGGTCTGGTGATCGGCTATGGCAACACCGGCGCGGAACGCTTTCCAGCGATGGTGCGGCGGTTGCGAGAGGTTGCCCAAGCGGTGGCAAAGGCGGTGCCGCGGGCCCGCTAGTCCACCAGCCCACCGAGCACCAGCAGCGTCATGAACAGCCAGAAAAGGAACCCCAGAATCGAGCGCCGCAGCAGCGCCTTGACCGCGCCCCACAGGAACATGAGGCCCAGCGCCAGCAGCACCAGATTGAAGATCGACGGGCTCATGCCCATCGCGCCGGCCAGGCCGGCGTAGAAGTCCGCCAGCGCGCCGCCCAGGCCGCCCAAGAGCCATTTGATTCCTGCAACGATGGCGCGCAGGCCCTCGCCGAGCATGCCGCCCAGCGTCGCGAAAAATCCGTCCTGGGCCGGCATCAGCGTCGCGTATCCACAAGCATGCGCACCGCCAGGCCGGCCAGCACCGTGCCCATCAGCCAGCGCTGCACCACCATCCACAGCGGGCGGCCCGCCAGGAAACCGGCAATGGAACCCGCCATGATCGCGATCAGCGCGTTCACGGACAGGCTGATCACGACCTGCGTCATGCCCAGCGCCAGCGACTGGGTGAAGACGCTGCCGTGATCGGGCTGAATGAATTGCGGTAGCAGCGACACGTACATGACCGCGATCTTGGGATTGAGCAAATTGGTCAGGAGACCCATCGTGAACAATTGCCGCGGGCTGCTTTTGGGCAGGTCATGCACCTGAAACGGTGACCGGCCGCCCGGGCGGATCGCCTGCCACGCCATGTAGAGCAGGTAGAGCGCCCCGCCGATGCGCAGCGCGTCGTAGGCGTAGGGCACGGCCATCAGCAAGGCGGTGATGCCGAACGCCGCACAGGCGACGTAGAAGATGAACCCGACCGCCACGCCGCCCAGCGAAATCAGGCCAGCCTGCGGCCCTTGCGAGATGGAGCGGGACACCAGGTAGATCATGTTGGGGCCGGGTGTGAGCACCATGCCCAGCGCTACCAGGGCGAAAGTCAGCAGATGTGTCAGGTCGGGCATGGGAAGCCGGCGTGCGCCGGACAAAAGTCGGATCGTGAATGCACACCTTAGCCGAAAACTGTACCGGAACAGCGGAATTTTCCGATGGGGTTGGCGGCTAGTCGCGCCGGCGATACAGTGGACCGCTCGACCCCTTTTGTGGAGCGCAGTCCATGCCGAAACGTCATCCGTCCCCGGCGGGCCGGGCCGCCGCGATCCGCGTTGGCATCGGCGGCTGGACCTTCGAGCCGTGGCGCGGCGGCGTCTTCTATCCCGACGACCTGCCGCACGCGCGCGAACTGGAATACGCCAGCCGGCAGGTCACGGCCATCGAGATCAACGGCACCTACTACGGCACGCAAAAGCCTGCCACGTTTGCCAAGTGGCGCGACGAAACGCCCGAGGATTTTGTGTTCTCGCTCAAGGCGTCGCGCTATTGCACCAACCGGCGCGAGCTGTCGGGCGCGGGGGACTCGATCAATCGCTTCATCAAAAGCGGCATCGCCGAATTGGGCGCGAAGCTCGGCCCCATCGTGTGGCAGTTTGCCCCGACCAAGCAGTTCGATCCAAAGGACTTCGGGGCCTTCCTGGAATTGCTGCCGGACAAGGTGGACGGACTGCCCTTGCGGCATGCGCTGGACGTGCGTCATGCCAGCTTTGCCTGCGAGGAATATCTGGACCTGGCGCGCCGCCATCGCGCAGCGACCGTCTACACCGACAGCGACGAGTTTCCCGCCATTGCCGACCGGACGGGCGACTTTGTCTACGCGCGGCTGATGCGCGCCAGCACCCGGTACAAGGCCGGGTATGCGCCCAAGGCGCTGGACGCCTGGGCAGAGCGCCTGCAGGCCTGGTCGCGCGGCGCCCATCCGGACGACCTGCCGCGCATCGGCGCGCCGGCCAAACCTGCCAAACTTGCCAAGGCTGCCAAGGTTCAGGACGTCTTTGCGTACTTCATCAATGGGGCAAAAGAACGCGCGCCGGCGGCGGCGCGCGTCATGATCGAACGCCTGTAGCGTCAGGCGTTCGCGCGTCTTACTGCGCGACGGGCGTGCGCATCGTGACGAACTCTTCGGCCGCCGTGGGATGGATGCCGATGGTGTCGTCGAAGACGGCCTTGGTTGCGCCCGCCTTCAGCGCCACGGCAAGCCCCTGCACGATCTCGCCGGCCTCCGGGCCCACCATGTGCACGCCCAGCACGCGATCGGTCTGCGCGTCGACGATCACCTTCATCAGCGTGCGTTCCTGCGACTCGGTCAGCGTCAGCTTCATGGGCCGGAAGCGGCTTTCGAAAAGCCGCAGCTCGTACCCGGCGTCACGCGCCTCTTCGGTGGTCAGGCCCACGGTGCCGATGTTCGGCAGGCTGAACACGGCGGTGGGAATCAGCTTGTAGTCGACCTTGCGATACTCCTGCGGGCGGAACAGCCGGCGCGCTACGGCCATGCCTTCGGCCAGCGCCACCGGGGTAAGCGGCACGCGGCCGATCACGTCGCCGATGGCCAGGATGGAAGGTTCCGCGGTGCGGTATTCGTCATCCACGTCAATGAAGCCGTCCTCGCGCAGCTTCACGCCGGTGTTCTCCAGCCCCAGGTTGTCCAGCATCGGACGGCGGCCCGTGGCGTAGAACACGCAATCGGTCTCGATGACGGCGCCGTCCTTGCAGGTGGCGGCCAGCGAGCCGTCCGCGCGCTTGTCGATGCGGGCGACCTCGGTGTTCATGCGCAGATCGATGCCCTTCTTGACCAGTTCGTCGCGCAGGTGTTCGCGCACGCCCAGGTCAAAGCCGCGCAGGAACAGCGGACCGCGGTAGGACTGGATGGTCTGCGCGCCCATGCCATTGAAGATGGACGCAAATTCCACGGCGATGTAGCCGCCGCCCACGACCAGCACGCGGCGCGGCAGGTCTTTCAGGAAGAAGGCCTCGTTGGACGTGATGGCGTGTTCCTTGCCCGGAATGTCGGGCACCTGCGGCCATCCGCCGGTCGCGACCAGGATGTGCGCGGCGCTGTATGTCTTGCCGTTGATGTCGACCGTGTTCGGGTCGACGATGCGCGCGTGGCCTTCGAGCAGCGACACGCCGCTGTTGACCAGCAGATTGCGGTAGATGCCGTTCAGGCGTTCGATCTCGCGGTTCTTGTTGGCGATCAGCGTGGGCCAGTCGAACTTTGGCGCATCCGCGGTCCAGCCAAAGCCATGCGCCTGTTCGAAGTCTTCGCTGTAGTGCGCACCGTAGACCAGCAGCTTCTTGGGCACGCAGCCCACGTTGACACACGTGCCGCCCAGGTAGCGGCTTTCGGCCACGGCCACGCGCGCACCAAAGCTGGCCGAAAAACGGGCCGCGCGCACGCCGCCCGAGCCCGCGCCGATCACAAACAGGTCAAAGTCAAATGCCATGGAGTTTCCTTCGCGCGGCCTGGCGGCCGGCGTTCACTGTCCGGGAAAGCTGTATTTAACACCACCGCGTCGCGGACTGCCGGGTCTTGGATGCCGGCCGCCCTGGTTCTCAGGCCGCCCCGGTTGGGATACATTGGCCGCAGCCGGCCCCACGCGCCGGTCCCTCTTGCGGAGTTCCTTCCATGTCTCTCGAAACCTGGCTGGCCTTCCTGGGCGCGTCGGCCCTGCTTGTCATGCTGCCCGGCCCCACCATCCTGACCGTGATCAGCTATTCGCTTACCCACGGCAAGCGCGCCCGCCTGCCGCTGGTGCTGGCCGTGGCGCTGGGCGATTCGACCGCCCTGGTGCTGTCGCTGCTGGGCCTGGGCGCGCTGCTGGCCGCGTCCGCCTTCTGGTTCACGGTGGTCAAGACCGTCGGCGGCCTGTATCTGCTGTATCTGGGTTACCGGCTGCTGCGCGCCGGCGTGTCGCCGGCCACGCTGCCCGCCGCCAAGCCGGTGGGTTCGCGCTGGAAGCTCTTTGCCAACACGTATCTGGTGACCGCGCTGAACCCCAAGGGCATGATCTTCTTCGTGGCCTTCCTGCCGCAGTTCATCGATCCGGCGGGCGATGTGACGCGGCAGTTGTGGATGCTGTCGGCCACCTTTGTGGCCTGCGCGGGCATCAATGCCGCGGCCTACGCCATCTTTGCGGGCTCGGCCCGGCGGATGCTGGTGTCGCCGCGCGCGCAGCGCGGCTTCAACCTGGGCGGCGGCGCGCTGATGTCGGCCGCCGGCGTGTGGGCCTTGCTGGCCCGCCGCGTGTAGCAGGGCGGGCGGCCAGCCGCTTGTAGCGGCGCGCGCCGCCAGCCATTGAGCGCTACTTCGCTGCCGCCATCATGTATTCCACGGCGGCGCGCAGCGTGGCCTCGTCAGCCGCCGAGCCGCCGCGCGGCGGCATGGCGCCCTTGCCTTTCAGCACGGTGACCATCAGCGCATCGGCGCCTTGCGCCAGAAAAGGCGTCCAGGCTTTTTTGTCGCCCAGCTTGGGGGCATTGGCCACGCCGCTGGCATGACACACCACACAGGCGGATTTGTAGAGCTTTTCTCCGGCGGGATTGACGGCGGCAAGCGTGTCGGCCGCGGCATGCTGGACGGGCAGTCCCGTCAGCGCAAGGGCAAAGGCGATTCGAGCAATAAGAGGCATGGCAGCAATTCCAGGCGTGGGGTTGATAGCAAACCGGCAGGACGCGCGGCGCGCGCCCTGCCGTCTGGGCATTACTGCGGGATGGGGCCCGGCGCCTTGATCTGCTTCATCAGGTCGTCGTTCCACTTGCCCTCGACCTTGATGTGCCCGGCCGCGCCCAGTTCGAAGGCTTCGATCAGGTTGTGGTTCAGGTAGGCATACACGCCCGGCTGCTTGAACGTGTACAGCGCCGCGCCCGCCGAACCGCCACGGATGAACCAGGTTTCCAGGTCCTTTTCGGGCGGATTGTTGAACTTGCCGGTTTCCCAGACCCAGTCGCCGTGGCCGCCGATCAGGTGGGGCCGCGTGTCGCGATTGGCTTGCGAATGGATCAGCAGCACGGTTTCGCCGACCTTGGCGGTAAGCGCGTTGTCGCCGGTCAGGGCGCCAACCTTGCCGTTGAAGACGATGTGCGACGGAGTCAGCTTGCGCATGACTTCCACGGTGTCGCCATAACTTTCAGCGAGGGTCGCGTAGTCTTTGTACTTGCCGTTGGCGTCCTTGGGGATGTACAGGTCGAACTCGCCGATGGTGTAGACGCGGTCGTACTTGAGCGGTTTGCCTTGCGGGTCCTTCAGGCCTTCGCGCGGCAACACCATGATCGTGCCGCTCATGCCGGACACCACATGCCACGGCACCATGCCTTCCGGCGCGCAGTGATAGACGAAGGTGCCGGCGCGGTCGGCCTTGAAACGCATGGTGGCTTGTTCGCCGGGGTTCACGTTGGTGAGCTTGGCGCCGCCCAAGGCGCCCGTGGCGGCGTGGAAGTCGACGTTGTGCGGCATCGCATTGGACTTGGGATTGACCAGGGTCAATTCCACGTAATCGCCCTCGTGCACGACCATCGTGGGGCCGGGCATGGATCCGTTGAATGTCATGGCCTGCAGCGTGGTGCCCTTGCTGTCGATGACCATCTTCTTTTCTTCGATGGTCATGGTGAATTCGACAACCTTGGGTCCCGACTTGGCCACCTGCTCATGCGGGTGAACCAACGGCGGGGCGACCAGCGTGACCTTGGCGCGCGGCAGCGTGTCTGCGTTCTGGGCGGAAGCCAGGCCACCCGCCATCGAGAACATCAGGGCGGCGGCAAGCAAGGTGGGGCGCAACGCGTTCATGTGCTACTCCTCTTTCGGTTTCTTCAAAGCCGAGTCTGTCGGCACCTCCATTGAAGAACCGCGAGCGATCGCGTTCTTTGCTGTAGCGCAAATTCGGGATAACCCTGCGGCCGCCCGCAAGTTGTCATGGTGCCCCTCAGGTGTCACCATCGATCCGTGGAAAATCCCTCCACGTCCACACGCGGACCGCCATGCCATCGCCTTTATGCCATGCCCTGCTGCGCAACCTGGATCTGTTCAGGCCCTTGTCCGATGCGCAGCTAGACACCGCGCTTAACGACGCCGTTCCCTGCCGCCTTGAAGCCGGCGAAGCCGCTTACCGGCAAGGCGCCGAAGGCGCCCATTTCTTCGTGTTGCTGCACGGTTGCCTCAAGGTCACCCAAATTACATCGGAAGGCGATCAAGTTGTCGTGAGATATGTCAATCCGGGCGATATGTTTGGCCTGGCTTGCGCGATGCGGCAGTCCTGTTACCCGGCCAGCGTATTGGCCGTGCAGGAAAGCGTGTGCCTGGCGTGGCCGGCGTCGGCCTGGGAAGGCTTCATGGGCAGCCATCCGCAACTGGGCGCGATTGCGCTGCAGACCATGGGACAACGGCTGCAGGATGCGCACCTGCGCATCCAGGAACTGTCCACCGACGAAGTCGAACAGCGCGTGGCGCGCGCCATCCTGCGGCTGGTGCAGCAATCCGGGCAGCCCACGCACGACGGCATCGGCATCAGCTTTCCGATCACGCGGCAGGACGTCGCCGAAATGACCGGCACCACGCTGCACACCGTCAGCCGGCTGCTCAGCGACTGGAAGCAGCGCGGCATCGTCAGCAGCGGCCGCAAGCGCATCGTGCTTCGCTCGCCCGCCGCCCTGGCCAGCCTGTCGCAGAACGCGCAGCCGGCCATGGACTGCGCATCGTGCCTGTCTTGCCGCAACGGGTCACCAGCAACAGGCCACTAGCCCTCTTCCAATACCAGCCGCATCCCCAGGTTCGCGGGCGGCACGCCGACCGAACACGCGCCGTTCTTGGGATCGCGGATGAAATCAGGCAGGTACGCAATATGCCGTCCGGCCGCGACGCGTATGCCGCAATTGCGGCTCAGGTCCGCGTCTTCGGCAGCGTCTGGCGCCGCGTCCAGCACGCGGCGCGAGTGGCAGTCGGACGTCCAGTCCCACACGCTGCCCGCCATGTCCTTCAGGCCGGCCGCGTTGGCGCCGTACTGGCCAAACGGCCGCACGTCGATGTCGGCGCCCTGCTTGCCGCGGCGGCTTTCCTGTTCGTATTCCGCCAGCCACCGCTGCGCGGGGTCGTTGGGCGCCTGACCGTTGTCTTGCAAGGCGGCAGGCGGCGCTTCTTCGCGATAGGCCTCGCCGGCCGCGTAGATCCATTCGGCGTAGCGTGGCAAGCGATAGCGCTGGCCGGTCGAGCCCGATAGCCACGCGGCGTAGGCCGTCGCGTCGGACCAGCTGATGCCGGTGGCGGGCAGATCGGCAGACGCGTCCTTGCGGTGCGCCGCGTCCAGCGGTTTGCAGGCGCCGGCGGCCACGCACGCCGCGTATTCGGCCTGGCTGACCTGCCGCGTCATGATGGCGACGCCGCGCGGGTGGCGGGTGGTGACCGGTGCGGGGGTGACGGGATAGCCATTGCGCAGCGCCTCGCCGGGGGGCTGATGCGTGACCTCGCCAGGCGGTAGCCGCGTAAGGTCAGGCAACGCAAAGCGGGCCCGGTCTGCGGGCCCGCAAGCGATCAACAACAATGTCATGGCGCCGGCAATGGTTGCGGCAATGGGCAGGAAGCGCATGCGGAGTTTCTCCGAAGCGCCTGCGCCAGGCCGGCGCAGGCTTTGCTTCCATTGGACCGGGAGGTCCCCTTCGCAACGTTGCGCTGGCGCAAAGTCGCGCAGGTGCGCAGGTCAGCCGCGTGCCGCCTTGGGCGTCAGGCGCGGTTCGACCAGCGCGGGCTTGCTGCTGAGAAGGCCCAGGATCACTTGCATGACCATGGCCAGCGCGCCCAGCAGGAACACGACGTCACCGAACGTGCGGCCCCAGCGCAAGGTCTTGAGCAGGTCCTGCTGCATGAAGGCTTCGCTGCGGGCGTACCACATGCCTTCGCTGACGCTGGCATGGAACTGGATCAGGCCCACGGGCAACAGGCTGGTGAAGATCATCAGGGCCAGACCGATGTTCATGCCCCAGAACGCCAGCTTCATCAGGCCCGGATTCAACGCGTACTGCGGACGGATGTAGCGCAGGACCAGCAGCGTGAAGCCAAGCGCCAGGAAGCCGTACACCCCGAACAGCGCGGCGTGCGCGTGCACCGGCGTGGTGTTCAGACCCTGGATGTAGTACAGCGAGATGGGCGGGTTGATCATGAAGCCGAAGACGCCGGCGCCCAGCATGTTCCAGAAGGCCACGGCCACGAAGCACATCAGCGGCCACTTCAGGTTGTCCATCCAGGCGGCGCGGGTCTTCAGGCGCCAGTTTTCCCAGGCTTCATAGCCCAGCACGATCAGCGGCACCACTTCCAGCGCCGAGAAGCTGGCGCCCACCGCCATCACAGGCGTGGTGGTGCCCGCGAAATACAGGTGGTGGAACGTGCCGGGGATGCCACCCAGCATGAACAGCGAGGCCGAAGCCAGGCTGGCTGTCGTTGCCATGCGGCGCGACACGAGCCCCAGCGTGGAGAAGATGAACGCGAGCGCGGTGGTGGCGAACACTTCGAAGAAGCCTTCGACCCACAGGTGGACGATCCACCAGCGCCAGTACTCCATGACGGTCAGGTGCGTGCGTTCGCCGTAGAAAAAGCCCGCGCCGTAGAAGAGTCCAATGGCGCCGACCGATGCCGTCAGAAGCGCCAGCAGGTTCTTGTCGCCGCCCGGCGTGCGCAGCGCGGGCACGATGCCGCGCAGCATCAGCACCAGCCAGAAGCAGATGCCCGCAAACTTGCCGATCTGCCACAGGCGGCCCAGGTCGACGTATTCATAGCCTTGATGGCCCAGCCAGAAGTTCAGCTCGGGCGGCATGATCTGTGCAATGGCCAGGTAGTTGCCGGTAAACGAGCCGACCACGACCAGCACCAGCGCCCAGAACAGGATGTCCACGCCGACCTTCTGGAACTTGGGATCGCGACCGCCGTTGATCAGCGGCGCCAGGAACAGGCCGGCGGCCAGGAACCCGGTTGCGATCCAGAACAGGGCGCTCTGGATGTGCCAGGTGCGCACCAGCGAATACGGGAACCACTGAGAGACGTCGATGCCATAGAACTTCTGCCCTTCCACGGTGTAGTGCGCGGTGAACCCGCCCAGCAGCACCTGGAATCCGAACAGCGCCACGACCAGGAACAGGTACTTGCCCAGCGCGCGCTGCGAGGGCGTCAGGGCGAAGGTGGTCAGCGGATCGCGGGCGGGCGGTTGCGGTTCGCCTTCTTCCTGGCCGCGCAGGAACGCCCACGCCCAGACCAGGAAGCCGATGCCTGCCAGCAGCACGACGACGCTGATGATGGACCACATGACGTTTTCAGCGCTGGGCTGGTTGCCGATCAGCGGTTCATGCGGCCAGTTGTTGGTGTACGTGACCGGCTTGCCTTCGCGTTCGGTTGCCGCGGCCCAGGCCGTCCAGAAGAAAAAGTGCGTCAGCTGCTGGCGGCGCGTGGCGTCCGGCAGCGTGTTTTCCTTCATGGCGAAGCTCTCGCGGCTGCCTTGCAGGGCCGGCGCATCGGAGAACAACTGGTCGTAATAGGCCGCCGTCTGCTCGATGGCCTTGGCGCGGCGCGGCGTGATGGTCAGCGTGTCGGTCGCGGCGTCGCTGCGATTGGCGCGGTACTCGGCCTTGAGCGTTTCGCGCAGCGCGGCCTGCTGCGGTTTGGACAGGTCGGCGTAGGCCTGGCCGTGCTCGTCGCGCGCGGCCAGGTCCAGCCAGGCCATCAGCTCGCGGTGCAGCCAGTCGGCCGTCCAGTCGGGCGCCTGGTAGGCGCCGTGGCCCCAGATCGAACCGAGCTGCATGCCGCCCACGGACTGCCAGGCGGTCTGCCCATCCAGGATGTCTTCGCGCCCGAACAGCGCACGGCCGTCGGACGTCACCACATGCCCGGGAATCGGCGGCGCCTGGCGGTAGACCTCGCCGCCGTAAAACCCGAGCAGTGCAAATGTGATCGCCACCACGGCGATCAACGTGAACCATAATTTCCGATACGGACCCATGATGGGAACGCCCTCCTGTGTTGCGGTTGGTTGGGTACGTGTCCTCATGCGAAATCCGTGCCAGAAAAAAACCACGAAGAATCAACAGGTTGAATTCTTTGTGGTGTTTTTTACTATCGCGATTGCGGGTATAAACAACCCCTGCATGGTGAATTTGACCCTGATTCGACCGCCATCTGGTCGATTGGACCCTTACAGAAGGAATCGCCTGGATGAACGCCACGCCGCTGCACATTGGCATCGTCGCCTGCTCCGCCGAAGGCGCCGCGCTTTGCTACCGCACTCTGTGCGCCGACGGCGCGCAGCGCATGGGCCCGCATGCGCATCCCGAGATCTCGCTGCACACGCATTCGCTGGCAGACTACGTCGCCTGCCTGGATGCCCGCGACCTGGACGGCGTGGCCGCCCTGATGCTTTCGTCGGCCAGCAAGCTGGCCCGCGCGGGCGCCGACTTTCTGATCTGCCCGGACAACACCATCCATCAGGCGCTTGGCGGCGTCGTGACGGACTCGCCGCGCCCGTGGCTGCACATCGCCCAGGAAGTCGCCACCGTGGCGGCGGCGCGCGGCTACCGGCGCGTGGGCATCCTGGGCACCCACTGGCTGGTGGACAGCGACGTCTACCCCGCTGCCTTCAGTGCCCGCGGCCTGGCGTATGCGCGGCCGGGACAGGACGACCGCCGGCTGCTGGGCCGCATCATCATGGACGAGCTGGTCTATGGCGTCTTCGAGCCGGCCTCGGTGTCCCGGCTGCAAGGCATCGTCCAACGAATGAAGGACGACGGATGCGACGCAGTCGTGCTGGGCTGCACCGAACTGCCGCTGGTGCTGAACGACGGCAACTGCGTCCTGCCGACGCTGGACTCGACCCGCGTGCTGGCGCGCGCCGCGCTGGACCATGCGCTGGGCGGCCTGGCCGCCTGACGGCGGTCAGATCTGATCCAGCCCGTACTGGCGCAAGCGCGACAGGTCCAGCACCTTGATCTGGTTGTAGGCGAGCGCCAGGATGCCCTGGTCGGCCAGCGTCTGCAGCGCCTGGTTGACCCGCTGGCGCGACAGCCCCGTCAGGTAACCCAGTTCTTCCTGCGAAATCGCCAGCGTCAGATCGGTGGACGGATACAGCTGCGGGTTGAACAGCTGCGCCAGCGATTGCGCCACGCGCGCGTCGGCATCCAGCAAACGGTGGTTCTGGATGGACGCGATGAACTCGCCCATGCGGTCATTCAACTGGCCGATGACAAAGTGCGAAAACGGCAGGCTGGCCGACAGCAGCGCGTGGAATGTCGCGGTGGGCACCATCATCACCAGCGACGGCTGGATGGCCACGACATCGTATTTGCGCAGCTCGCGCTTGATGACGCTGCCCTCGCCGAACCAGCCGCCCGGCGGCACGCCCGAGAACGTGCAACTGCGGCCGGATTCGTTATAGATGGCCAGCTTGAGCAGTCCTTGGCTGACGCCCAGCCAGTAGTCCGACGGCGCGTTGCGCCGCGCAATCCATGCGCCGCTGGCCACGTGTTCCGCGCGCGAGGTCGCCAGCACCAGCGCCTGGTGCCGAGCATCCAGCGCCCCGAACCACGTACAGGCGCGAAACAGCGCCGGCAGTTCGTCGGCAAAAACTGTGTTTGAAACATCGGACATGGGAAGAACCGTGTAAAACTTGAGGAATGCGCAACCGGCCGGGGGTCTGTCATGCAGGCGACAGACGCCATTTTCCAGCCGGCCATAAGCTAGGGCAAGCGACGGGGACCAACACCCCGCGGACTTGATAAGGGGTCAACCCGCCCCATTGGAGACAAGCATGACCGGCATGTTCGATCACGGCCTTGAACGCCGCGAGGCCAACTACGAAGCCCTGACCCCCGTGGATTTCATTGCCCGGGCGGCGCAAGTCTATGGCCAGCGGCTGGCCATCGTCCACGGCAAGGTCCGCCGGACCTGGGCGCAGACCTATGAACGCGCCCAGCGCCTGGCCGGCGCCCTGGCCCAGGCCGGCATCCAGCGCGGCGAAACGGTCGCCGTCATGCTGCCCAACATTCCCGCCATGGTCGAGGCGCACTTTGGCGTGCCCATGCTGGGCGCCGTGCTGAATACCCTGAACACCCGCCTGGACGCGCCCAGCGTGCTGTTCATGCTGGGCCACGGCGAAGCCCGGGCGCTGATCGTCGACACCGAATACGCCGACGTCGCCCAGCGCGCCCGCGCCGAATTCCCGCACCTGAAGATCATTTCGGTGCACGACCTGGAAAGCGCTCCCGCCACGCTGCCGGGCGCCACCGACTACGAGGACTTCCTGGCGGCCGCGCCCGCCACCTACGACTGGAAACCGCCCGCCGACGAATGGGACGCCATCGCGCTGAACTACACGTCCGGCACCACGGGCGATCCGAAGGGCGTGGTCTACCACTACCGCGGCGCCTACCTGAACGCGGTCAGCAACATCCTCGAATGGGACATGCCCAAGCATCCCGTCTACCTGTGGACGCTGCCGCTCTTTCATTGCAATGGCTGGTGCTTCGCCTGGACCATCGCGGCGCGCGCGGGCGTGAACGTCTGCCTGCGCAAGTTCGACCCGAAGACGGTGTTCGACCTGATCCGCGACGAAGGCGTCACGCACTACTGCGGCGCGCCCATCGTGCAGAGCGCGCTGGCCAACGCCCCGGCCGAGCTGCGCGCCGGCATCACCCACACCGTGCGCACCATGGTGGCGGGCGCCGCGCCCGCGCCGGCCGTGATCGACAAGATGCGCGAGATCGGCTTTGAACTCACCCACGTGTACGGCCTGACCGAAGTCTATGGACCCGCCGCGGTCTGCGCCCACCAGGACGCGTGGGACGCGCTGGACCCCGAGCGCCGCGCGTTGCTGACCGCCCGCCAGGGCGTGCGCTATCACCTGCAGGCCGGCGTCTCGGTGCGCGACCCCGACACCATGCAGGAGGTGCCGGCCGACGAACAGACCATCGGCGAAGTCATGTTCCGCGGCAACATCTGCATGAAGGGCTACCTGAAGAACGCCCGCGCGACCGATGACGCCTTTGCCGGCGGCTGGTTCCACACCGGCGACCTGGGCGTGATGACAGCCGACGGCTACGTCCGCATCAAGGACCGCAGCAAGGACATCATCATCTCGGGCGGCGAGAACATCTCCAGCATCGAGGTCGAGGACGCGCTCTACCGGCATCCCGCCGTGGCGGCCGTGGCCGTCGTGGCGATGCCGGATCCAAAATGGGGCGAGACGCCCTGCGCCTTCGTCGAGCTCAAGCCCGGCTGCACCGCCACCGCCGAGGAAATCATCGCGCACTGCAAGCTGCTGTTGTCGGGCTTCAAGGTGCCGCGCGCGGTGCGCTTCGGTGAACTGCCCAAGACCTCCACCGGCAAGATCCAGAAATTCGAGCTGCGCGCCGCCGTCGGCGCCACGTCCGCCATCGACGTGGCCGACCCCGGCAAGCCCGCCTGATCCGCTAATTCCATAAAACCAGGAGCGCCTACGCCATGACGTACCAAGCCCCCGTGAAAGACATGCTGTTCGTGTTGAACCATCTGGCTGGCCTGCCGCAGGTGGCCGCCCTGCCCGGTTTCGAGGAGGCCACGCCCGACACCGCCCAGGCCGTGCTGGAAGAATCCGCCCACTTCGCCGCGCAAGTGCTGGCGCCGCTGAACCATCCGGCCGACCGCGAACCCAGCGCCTGGCACGACGGTGCGGTGACCACCGCCCCGGGGTTCAAAGAGGCCTTTCGCCAATACGCCGACGCCGGCTGGCAAGGCCTGGCCCACCCCGCCGAATACGGCGGCCAGGGGCTGCCCGGCCTGATCGGCTCGCCGTGCTCTGAAATGCTGAACGCCGCCAACCTGTCGTTCGCGCTGTGCCCGCTCTTGACCAACGGCGCCATCGAGGCCCTGATGACGGCCGGCTCGCCCGAATTGCGCGAGCGCTTCATCGGCCCCATGATTTCCGGCCAATGGACCGGCACCATGAACCTGACCGAGCCCCAGGCCGGTTCGGACCTGGCCATGATCCGCACGCGCGCCCAGCCGATGGGCGACGGCACGTACCGCCTGTCCGGCACCAAGATCTTCATCACCTACGGCGAGCACGACCTGGCCGAGAACATCCTGCATCTGGTCCTGGCCCGCCTGCCGGACGCGCCCGACGGCGTGAAGGGCATTTCGCTCTTCCTGGTGCCCAAGTTCCTGGTCAACGAAGACGGCTCTTTGGGTGCGCGCAACGACGTGGCCTGCGTGTCCATCGAACACAAGCTGGGCATCAAGGCCAGCCCCACCTGCACGCTTCAGTTCGGCGACGGCGGCGGCGCGCTGGGCTACCTGGTCGGCCAGGAGAACCGCGGCCTGGACGCCATGTTCATCATGATGAACGCCGCGCGTTATGCCGTCGGCGTGCAAGGCATCGCCATCGCCGACCGCGCCTACCAGCATGCGGTGGCGTACGCCGCCGACCGCGTGCAGAGCCGCCCCGTGGACGGATCGTCGCGCGAGGCCGTGCCCATCATCCAGCATCCGGACGTGCGCCGCATGCTGGGCACCATGCGCGCCCTGACCGAAGCCGGCCGCGCGCTGGCCTACGTCACTGCGGGCCATGCAGACCTGGCGCATGCCAGCCCGGATGCGGACGAGCGCAAGCGCCACCTGGCAATCCAGGAATTCCTGGTGCCGATCGTCAAGGGCTGGTGCACCGAAATGTCGATCGACGTGGCCAGCCTGGGCGTGCAGGTGCACGGCGGCATGGGCTTCATCGAAGAGACCGGCGCGGCGCAGTACTACCGCGACGCGCGCATCCTGACCATCTATGAAGGCACGACCGCCATCCAGGCCAACGACCTGGTCGGCCGCAAGACGCTGCGCGACGGCGGCGCCGTGGCGCGCGCCCTGCTGGACGCGGTCCGCCAGACCGAGGCCGATCTGCAAGCCCGCAACGAGCCCGCCGCCGCCCGCATGCTCAAGCCGCTGCGCGAGGCCCGCGAAGCGCTGGCCAGCGCGGTCGAGTTCATGCTTGCCAACGCGGCCGGCAATCCCAACGCGGTCTTTGGTGCGGCGGTGCCCTACCTGCTACTGGCGGGCACGACCTTCGCCGGCTGGCAGATGGCCCGCGCACTGCTGGCCAGCCTGGACCTGCAGGCCGAAGACCCGGCCTTCCACAACGCCAAGATCGCCACCGCGCAATGCTTTGCCCTGCACAAGCTGACGCAGGCGCCGGGCCTGGCGGCGGTGGTGCTGGGCACGGCGGAGTACGAGGTTCAGCCGTAACACGCCCCCCGGGGCCGGCCCGCGGGCCGGTCCTATCGTTTCATCACGGTGGCGGCAGCTTCGGCGTGGAGCCACGCAAGAAAGGCCTCCACTGACGGCCGCTTGGCGTGCCTCGCCGGGTAGACGACGAAGTGCGCCTTCACCGCGATGGCCTTGGCCATCCCGAAGATCGGCTGCAGGCTTCCCTGGGCCAGATGCATGCCCGCGATGGTGGCGCTTTCCAGCGCCACGCCCAATCCTTGCGCCGCGGCATCCAGCGACATCTGCGCGCGGTCAAAGCGGATGGTGAAGTGATCCGGCGCGCGCTTCTCCGAATAGCGTCCAAACCAGTCGGACCACTGGATGACGCTGACGTTGCTCTGGATCAGCGGCACGTCCAGCAATTGGTCGATGCGCTTGATCCCGTGTTCCCGAATGAACGCCGCGCTGGCCAGCGGCAGTATCCGCTCTTCGAACAACGGTTCCACCACCACATCGTCCCAATGCGGCACGCCATAGCGGATGTCGATGTCGGACTGGCCCAGCGCGAAATCGCTGTGCGAATGCGCCGCCGACAGGTTCAGCGCCACGTGCGGATGCGCCTCGGCAAAACGCCTGAGCCGCGGCATCAGCCACAGACTCGCAATGCTGGGGGCGGAATGCACATACAGGCTGTTGCTGACGCCCTGGCGCAGGTCTTCCGTGGCTGACGTGATCGCCGCCAGCGCCCCGCCGATACGCACCAGATATTGCTCGCCCGCGCTGCTCAGGCGCACCCCGTGCGCGCTGCGCTCGAACAGGCGCACGCCCAGGTCCGATTCCAGCCTTGAAATCTGGTGGCTGACCGCCGACGCGGTCAGATGCAGTTCGGTCGCGGCGATGGCAAAGCTGCGCCGGCGCGCGACGGCCTCGAAGGCCAGCAGATTGACAATGGGCGGCAGCGCAGGCATGGGGGTTGACCCTGACTTCAGATGACGATTCGTCATCTTAGACTGATGACACATCGTTTGTCTTAATGCTAGGCGGCGTCCAGAATTGTCCGCACATATTCCAACAAGGACAGGAGGACGACAGATGCTGCTCAAGGACAAGGTCGCCGTGATTTCCGGCGGCGCAGGGATCAACGGACTGGGGTTCGCCACTGCGCGGCAGATGGCCGCGCAAGGCGCGCGCGTGGTGATCCTGGATCTGGCGCGCGCCGAGCCCGCCAGCGCGGCCGCCCGGCTGGGCGACGGACATCTGGGACTGTTCGCGGACGTGACCGACAAGGCTGCCTGCGTGGCGGCCATCGAACAGGCGCTCAAGGCGTTCGGCAGGATCGACGTCCTGGTGAACAACGCCGGCATCACGCAGCCGGTCAAGACGCTGGAGATCACCGGCGCGGACTACGACCGCATCCTGGACGTCAGCCTGCGCGGCACGCTTTACCTGTCGCAAGCGGTGCTGCCCGCCATGCAGGCGCAGCGCAACGGGTCCATCGTGTGCATCTCGTCGGTGTCGGCGCAGCGGGGCGGCGGCATCTTCGGCGGCCCCCACTACTCCGCCGCGAAGGCGGGTGTGCTGGGTCTGGCGCGCGCCATGGCGCGCGAATTCGGCGGCGACGGCATCCGGGTCAACTGCATCACGCCCGGCCTCATCGAGACCGACATCACGCAAGGCAAGCTGTCCGCCGAGCGCAAGGCCGACATCGAAGGCACCATCCCGCTGGCGCGCCTGGGCCGCGCGGATGACGTGGCGGGCGCGTGCGTGTTCCTGGCAAGCGACCTGTCCGCTTACTGCACGGGCATCACGCTGGACGTCAACGGAGGCATGTTGATTCACTGATCCGCAGGACCCCATAAAAAACAGGAGGAGACACATCATGAAAAACAGAACCTGGCGGTACGTAAGCCTTGCCCTGGCCGCCGCCACCTTGCTGCCGATCACGGCGCATGCGCAGAATCTGAAGCTGACCCTTGGCCATGGCGCGGCCGTGGGCAATCCCCGGCACGAGGCGTCGGTGAAGTTTGCCGAAGTGCTTAAGGCAAAGACGGGCGGACGCATCGAGGTCCAGGTCGCGCCGTCCGCGCAACTGGGCGACGACGCCGCGATGGTCACCGCGCTGCGCACGGGCGCGCTGGATATGAGCGCCAATTCGCAAGGCGCCGTTGCCGCCGCCGTGCCGGAGTACGCGGCGTTCGGCATGCCGTTCCTGTTCCCGGACGCCAAGGCAGCCTTCAAGCTGCTGGATGGGCCGCTGGGCAAGGAGCTGGCCGAGAAGTCGGCCGCCAAGAATCTGATCCTGCTCGGCACGTGGGACAACGGCATCCGCCAGATGACCAACAGCAAGCACCCCATCAACAAGGTCGAGGACATGAAGGGCCTGAAGATGCGGGTGCCGCCCGACGCAACCCTGGTCGACATCATGAACGCCCTGGGCGCGCAGGCGCAGCAGATCAAGTTTGCCGAACTGTACGTGGCGCTGCAGCAGGGTGTGGTGGACGGCCAGGAGAACCCGCTGGTGAACTTCGAGGCCAGCAAGCTGTATGAAGTGCAGAAGCACCTGGCCATGACCAACCACCAGTTCCAGATGACGCCCTTCCTGATGAGCAAGCGCACCTGGGATCGCCTGAGCGAAGCCGACCGCAAGGCCGTGCGCGAGGCGGCGGACGAAGCGTCTGCCCTGCAGCGCAAGCTGAGCCAGGACGCCGACACCCGGCTGCTGGCCGAGTTGAAGGCCAAGGGCGTGCAGGTCACCACGCCCGACACCGCCCCCTTCGCCAAGGCCACTTCGTCCGTCGACGACAAATGGCTGGCCGGTCCCATCGGCCCCTATGTGAAGAAGGTCCTGGCCGCCGCGCGCGGCAACTGATACGTCCTTCGGCCGCCGCCGCGCCCGCCTTCGCGCCGGGCACGGCGGCGGACCGGCACAAGGCAGGAGACAACATGAATACCGATCGACACGGATGGGTCGGCAGGGTCATCGACGGCATATGCCGCGTGGTCCTGTGGCTGTCCACCACGGTGATCTTCGTGATCCTCGTCGTCAACACCGCGCTGCGCTACGCAACCGGTTCAAGCCTGGAATGGGCCAATGAGATCCCCGAGCTGCTCTTTCCCTGGCTCGTCATGTCGGGGGTCGTGCTGGCTGCGCTGCACAACGCGCATATCGCCACCACATTCCTGATGGACGCCTTGCCCGCGCACGCCCGCCGCCTGGTCGCGACCGTGGCCTGGAGCGTGGTCGCCGTGCTGTACGCGACGCTGTCCTGGGCGACGTTCAACATGATCGAGATCGTCCACGACGAAAAATCCCCCATTCTGCAGATGCCCGGCTCGCTTACCTACGGGTGCGTGATGGGCGGCATGCTGCTGCTCGCCGTGCTGGCGGCGCAGTCGGCCTGGCAGAGCTGGCGTAGCCGCGACGCCGCGGCGCAGCCCGACGGCGAGCCGCAGGCGCCCGCCGTGCACTGGTGACGGGAGAACAGCCATGAGTGCATTGATACTGGTCGTCTTCATGGGCGCCGCCGTCGCGGCCATGCCCATCGCCCACGCCCTGCTGGTCGCCGCGATGGCCGCGGTCGCCAGCACGGACCGCGTGCCCCTGGATGTGGTGGTGCAGCAGATGGTCGCGCAGGTGCAGAGCTTTCCTCTCATCGCCATTCCGTTCTTCATGCTGACCGGCTCCCTGATGATGGGCGGCAAGCTTGGCGAGGCGCTGGTCGGCGTGCTGTCGGCACTGATCGGCCGCTATCACGGCGGCCCCGCGCAGGTGGGCGTTCTGTCGTCCACGCTGTTCGGCGGCGTGTCGGGTTCGGCGGTGGCGGACGCGTCTGCCATCGGCTCGCTGATGATTCCCTGGCACAAGCGGCTGGGCTATCCGGCCGCGTTCTCGGCCGCCACGCTGGCAGCCGCCGCCACGATCGACATCCTGATTCCGCCGTCGATCCCCTTGATCCTGTTCGCCCTGACGGCCAACGCCTCCATCGCGTCGCTGTTCGTCGCGGGCGTGCTGCCCGGCCTGTTGTTGTGCGGCGGCTTCATGTTTGCGTGCTGGTGGGTGGGCCGCCGCCGCAACTTCCCGCGGGACAGGTCGCCCTTCAACGGCGCCGCCTTCCGCCGGCACCTGCTGTATGCGCTGCCCGCCGTGGTGCTGCCGCTGCTCATCATCGTGTTCCTGCGGTTCGGCATCGCCACGCCGACCGAGGTCGCGGTCCTGTCCACGCTCTACGCGGGCCTGGTGTCCGCCGTGATGTACCGGGATCTGTCGTGGTCGCGGCTGAACGCCGCCATCGTCCACGCGGGACTGGCGACCGGCGTGGTGCTGCTGGTGATCATGGCCTCGTCCGCCATCGGCTGGCTGCTGACGTTCGACCAGACGCCTCAGGGCATCGCGCATTGGGTGCAGGAGAATGTCCATGCCAAATGGCTGGTCATCCTGCTGATGAACCTGATGATGCTGTTTCTTGGCATGTTCATCGACCTGCCCGCCGCAGTGCTGCTGCTGGCGCCGGTCTTCGTTCCGCTGGCGCAGAGCATCGGCATGGACATGACGCAGCTGGGCGTGATGATGGTGGTGAACCTGGCGATCGGGCTGTACACGCCGCCCGTGGGCACCACGCTTTTCATCACCAGCGCACTGGCCAAGGTAAAGGTGGGCCAGACCGTGCGCGAGCTGGCGCCCTTCTATCTGGTCGCGTTTGCGGTGCTGGGACTCGTGTCCTACGTGCCCGCCAGCATCCTGCAATGAACCCCCACACCATGAATAGGGAGCTTCGAATGGAGCAATCCAAGTCTTTGAGCGATCTGGCGGCCGCCGCGTGGCGCATCCGCCGCTACGCGGTCCGCATGGGCGAAGTCCAGGGCCAGGGCTACATCGGCCAGGCGCTCGGCTGGGCCGACGTGCTGGCCGTGGCCTACCGCCATGCGATGAACGTGCAGCCTGGCGACCCGCAATGGGAGGGCCGTGACCGCTTTCTGCTGTCGCACGGCCACTATGCCATCGCGCACTATGCAGCCCTGATCGAAGCCGGCGTGATTCCGGAAAGCGAACTGGAGACCTATGGCAGCGACGACAGCCGCCTGCCCATGTCGGGCATGGCGACCTACACGCCGGGCATGGAGATATCTGGCGGATCGCTGGGCCAGGGCCTGTCCATCGGCGTCGGCATTGCGCTGGGGCTCAAGCACAAGCGCAATCCGGCGTTCGTCTACAACTCGATGTCGGACGGCGAACTGGACGAGGGCTCGACCTGGGAAGCAGCGATGGGCGCCGCGCACCATGAACTGGACAACCTCATCTGCCTGGTCGACATCAACAACCAGCAGGCGGACGGGCCGTCGGGCAAGGTGCTGGGCTTTGAGCCGCTGGCCGACAAGTGGGCCGCCTTTGGCTGGCATGTGCAGCGCGTGGACGGCAACGACCTGGCCGCCGTCATCCAGGCGTTCGACACCGCGCGCGCCCTGCCCGACGCCAAGCCGCGGGTCATCCTGTTCGATACCCGGATGGGCAAGGGCATTCCCTTCCTTGAGCAGCGCGAAAAGAACCACTTCATCCGCGTCGATCCGCCGGAATGGCAACAGGCGCTGGACATCCTGGACCAGAACCGCCCCACCCCCACGACCGAAGGAGCCTGGTCATGAGCAGCGCCAGCACCCAGCAAAAACCCCGCCTCACCACGTCGGCCATGATCGCGTCGATTGCCTCCGAGGGGCAGCGCGTCCGGGCTGCCCCCTTCGGCAAGGCGCTGGTCGAATACGCCGCGTCCAATCCGCAGGTCGTCGGCCTGACGGCAGACCTGGCCAAGTACACCGACCTGCACCTGTTTGCGCAGGCCTACCCCGAACGCTTCCACCAGATGGGCATGGCCGAGCAGCTGCTAATGGGCGCCGCCGGCGGCATGGCCAAGGAAGGCCTCGTGCCGTTCGCCACGACCTATGCGGTATTCGGCACGCGGCGCGCCTACGACTTCATCCATCAGGTCATCGCCGAGGAGAACCTCAACGTCAAGATCTGCTGCGCGCTGCCGGGCCTGACGACGGGTTACGGTCCCAGCCACCAGGCCACCGAAGACCTGGCGATGATGCGCGGCATTCCGGGCCTGACCATCGTCGACCCCTGCGACGCGCTGGACATCGAACAGGCCGTGCCGCAGATCGCCGAACACCAGGGTCCGGTGTACATGCGCCTGCTGCGCGGCCAGGTGCCCGCGGTACTGGATGACATCGAGGGCTACCGATTCGAGCTGGGCAAGGCCAAAATGCTGCGCGAAGGCGCCGACGTGCTCATCATTTCGAGCGGCATCATGACGATGCGCGCGCTGGAGGCCGCCGAGGATCTGGCGCGCGACAACATCGGCGTGGCGGTGATGCACAGCCCGACCATCAAGCCGCTGGACGAGGCCAGCCTGGTCGAGGCGGTGCGTTACAAGCACCGGCTGGTCGTCGTGGCCGAGAACCATTCGGTGATCGGCGGACTGGGCGAGGCCGTCGCCAGCGCCCTGCTGCGGCATCGTGTGCAACCGGCCGGATTCCAGCTGGCCGGGTTGCCGGACGCGTTCCTGGATGCCGGCGCCCTGCCCACCCTGCATGACCGCTACGGCATCAGCCGTGAAGCGCTGGCCGGCCGCATCAAGCGCTGGCTGGGCTGAACGGCAAGCGGCGGGCGCGCACGCCGTCAGGCGCGCGCCCGCCCCTGCCTTGCACAGTTGGCGCGCGGCGCCGTCGCCGCCCAGAACACCAATGCCGCCACGCTGATGCCCGCGCCCAACGCGCAAACGCCCAGCCACCCGGCGCGCGCATACACGGCCGTCGCGGCAATGGAGCCCAGGCCGCTGCCCACCGCGTAGAACATCATGTAGCCCGCGACCAGGCGGCTGTGCGCCTGCGCGCTGATGCTGAAGATCATGGCCTGGTTGGTCACGTGCAGCGCCTGCGCCGCCAGGTCCAGCACCAACACGCCCAGCGCAAGCAGCCACAGGCTGTGGTCCAGCAAGGCAATGGGAACCCAGGCCACGCACAGCAGGGCCAAGCCCAGCGCGGTGGTGCGCTGGCCGTGCCCGGCGTCGGCCAGACGGCCGGCGCGCGCCGCCATCAGCACGCCCGCGACGCCCACCAATCCGAATGCCCCCACCGCCGTGTGCGACAGCGAATGCGGCGGCGCGCTCAGCGGCAGCACCAGTGCCGTCCAGAACGCGCCGAACGCGGCGAACATCAAGAGCGCGATCATGCCGCGCACTCGCAGCACGCGCTCGGTCGCGAGAAGCGTGAAGACCGAGCGCAGCAACGCGCCATAACCCAGCCCGGCCACGGGCAGGCGCCGCCGCGGCAGCCAGCGGGCCAGCACCAGCGCCAGCAACGCCGAAAAGCAGGCCGACACCACGTAGACCGCGCGCCAGCCCCACAGATCCGCCAGGGCGCCGGCCAGCGTGCGAGCCAGCAACAGGCCGATCACCACCCCGCCCTGCGCCGCGCCCACCACGCGCCCGCGCTCTGCCGGTGCGGCCAGGGCCGCGGACAGCGCAAGCAGACCCTGCGTCATCGCCGTGCCGAGCAAGCCCAACGCCACCATGCCGGCCAGCAGCCAGGGCGAACTTGCCGACGCCGCCACCGCCGCCAGAGCCAGCACCAGCAGTGCCAGCTGCGCCAGCATCAGTCGCCGCCGGTCCAGCAGGTCGCCCAGCGGCACGACGAAGAACAGTGCCAGCGCGCAGCCCAGTTGCGTGGCCGTGACGACGATGCCCACCGCACCCTCATCCATGCGGAACTCGCGGCCGATCGCATCAAGCAGCGGCTGTGCGTAATACACATTGGCAACGCTCAGCGCGCAGGCCGCAGCCAACAGCAGCACCAGCGCGGGCGGCATCGAGGGTATCTCGTCGTATCCCGGCGCGCGGGATCGGGCGGTTGGCATCATGATCCATCTGGTTTTATAAAGAAACCAGAATGCTAGTTCATGAGGTTTTATAATGCAACCACCTTCACCCTCAGCCAGCGCAAGGAATCCGCATGGTCAAACGCACCAGCCTTGAAGGCGCCGCCTGCCCGGTTGCGCGCTCGCTCGACGCCATTGGCGATTGGTGGTCGCTGCTTATCGTGCGGGACGCCTTCGACGGCCTGCGCCGGTTTGGCGAATTCCAGAAGAACCTGGGCATGGCCAAGAACATCCTGAGCGACCGGCTGCGCACGCTGGTCGCGCACGGCATCCTGGCCGTCGCCCCGGCGTCCGACGGCAGCGCGTATCAGGAGTACGTGCTGACGGAAAAAGGCGAGGCGCTGTTTCCGGTGATCGTCGGGTTGCGCCAATGGGGCGAGGACCACTATTTCGGACCGGACGAGCCGCACTCGACGTTGATCGATCGCCAGCGCGGCCAGCCGGTGCAACGCATGGAGATCCGCGCGCAGGACGGCCGGCCGCTGCGCCCCGGCGACACGGTCGTGCGCAAGGTGGCGCAAGACAGCCGCTAGGCCGCGGCAGGCCACCGCCCCGTCGCCAATGCCGTGGGCGACCAGGCATCGAAGCGCCAGCGCAAGGCCAGCGCGCCAGGCCGCCTGACCACCCGGCGCACATGCACGCGCCACAGGCGTTCGGCGCCTTGGAAGGCCGAGATTTCCGGGCTGTCCAGAATCACCTCCGCCCTTCCCGTCAGTTGCAGCACGTCGCCGCGTTCGAAGTCGATGAACAGCAGCCCCGCGACGGGATTGGCGGCCAGATTGCCCAGCGTATTGAAGAACCGGTTGCCCGAGAAGTCCGGAATGGTCAGCACATCGCCATCCACCCGCACGAAGCCCGGCTTGCCGCCCCGGTGCGAGACATCGACGGCGCGTCCGCCCACGCTTTCATCGCGGTCCGCATAGCTGGCCACAAAGAAGGTGTCGGACACCGAGATCAGGGCGCGCGCCGCGTCATCCAGCCCCGCGCGCTCCTCCCGCGCGGCGGCAAAGCGCAGCGACGGCGAACGCGCAAAGAAAAAATCCCGCGACTGGATGTACTGCGGACAGTTGCCAAACGACTGCGCCACCGCCACGTCAAAGCGCTTGCCGTCCCACGCCGCAATGCGGCCGTTCATGCGGTTGCGCCGGCGGGTGTGCAGCTCGATGCCAAGCAATCCCACCGGCTTGCCCAGTCCCAGTCCCGCGCGCAACGGGTCGTCCGCGTCCGGCATGGCGGCGATGCGCAACGTGTGCGGGTCCGGCGACACGGCAAAGCCGGGCTGCCCTTCCAGGATGCCGGCCCACGGATCGCCTTGGTCGTCGACCGCGCCGGCCACCACGAACGGCAACTGCGCGAAGAATTCGCGGTGTTGATCGGGCATGTAGTCGCGGATGACCTTGCGGCCGACCATGTCCATGCGCGCGGCAACGCCCGCGTGCGCTTGCAGTTGTAATTCACCCTCGTGCCAGGGCGACGGCGTGGTGTTTTCGGGAAGGTCCATGGCAATGTCCTCGCGGTCGATTGGCGGGAATCAGGCGGCCAGCAGGCCCACTGGCGACGATTCCATGGGAACGAAGCGCGGCAGGTTCTCGATGCGGCTCAGCCACGCGCGGATCCGCGGATAGTCCGCCAGCGACACGTTGCCTTCAGGCGCATGCGCCACGTAGGCATAGCAGGCCACATCGGCGATGGTGGGCTCGCTGCCAGCCAGGAAGTCGCGCTGCGCAAGTTCGCTTTCCATCACGGCAAGCAGCGCATGCGCGCGCGCCAGCGTGGCGTCGACATCCAGCGGCGCGCCAAACAGCGTCACGAGCCGCGCCGACGCCGGACCGCCCGCCAGCGGCCCGGACGCCACCGACAACCAGCGCTGCACGGCCGCGGCGCCCGCCGCATCCTCGGGCAGCCAGGCCCCGCCGCCGTAGCGCTTGGCCAGGTACACCAGGATGGCGGTCGAGTCGGCCACCACCACGCCGTTGTCGTCGATGACCGGCACCTGGCCGAAGGCGTTGAGCGCCAGGAATTCGGGACGCTTCTGCTCACGCTGACGCAGATCCACGTCGATGCGTTGGTGCGGCACGTCCAGCAGCGACAGCATCAGCGCGACACGATGCGCGTGGCCGGAAAGCGCGAAGCTGTAGAACTTGAGCGGAGCGGCGGCTTGCGCCGGGGCGGAGTGCAAGGAGGTGGATGGCATCGGAGGCTCTCAGGTGGATTCGAGCCACCATCTTGAGCCTGCCCGCGCCAATGGAGAACGGCCGGCGCCGGCAAGACACTCTTGCCGGAAATGAAATAAACCGGTCAGGCCGGCAGCGCCGCCAGGTCGCGGCGCAGCGCCTCGACACAGAAATCGACAAAGCTGCGCACCTTGGCCGAGCTTTTGCGCCCTTCCGGATACACCAGATGGACGGGCACGGGCGGCATCTCGAAGTCGCGCAGCACCACCTGCAAGGCGCCGCTGGCCAGGTGCGGGGCCACCTGATAAGACATCACCTGGGTCAGGCCCCACCCTTCCCGGGCAGCCGCCACGGCCGCCTGGAACGAGGTGACGGTCAATTGCGACTGCATGTTCAAGCGAAGGCTCTGGCCGTCCTGCAGGAAGCGCCATTGCGGCCCGCGGCCTTCCATGGCCGCGGTGATGGTGCAGAAGCGATGCAGCGATTCGGGGTCGGCCGGCTCGCCATGGGCGCTCAGGAATCCCGGCGCGGCGCACACCACCCGGCGCACATGACCCACCGGCACCGCTGTCAGCGACGAGTCCGGCAGCGCGCCGATGCGCACGGCCACGTCGATGTCCTCGTCCACCAGGTTCACCACGCGGTCCACCAGCAGCGCGCGCAGCGACACCTGGCGATGCCCGCGCAGATAGCCCAGCACCGCCGGCATCACGTGCAGCTCGCCGAACAGCGCGGGCGCGGTGATGGACAGCGCGCCGCGCGGCACCGCCATCGCGCCCGCCGCGGCGTCATCGGCCTGCTCGACCTCGTCGAGAATGCGGCGGCAATCGGCGGCGTAGCGCTGGCCGGCCTCGGTCAGGCGCAGGCTGCGTGTCGTGCGCACCAGCAGCAAGGCGCCCAGGCGGCGTTCGAGCGCGGCGACGCTGCGCGTGACGCTGGGCGCGGACATCTCCAGCCGGCGCGCTGCCGCGGCAAAGCCGCCCGCGTCGGCAACCGCAAGAAATACCGTCATTTCGTGGAATCGGTTCACGGCGGGGCGCACTCCGTAGTCTGAAAACGCGAATGCCGCACACGGGCGGCGACGTCAATGTACCCGCTCGTGCGCCTCCTGTCCCGCCGCGTACGCGCACCACGGATGCCGCGCGCGGCCGGCCACTAGCCTTGGAAGGCCTTGCGCAACCATGCAAGGAATGCCTTGACGGGCGGATGACGCTCGCGCCCCGGCGCGCACAGCGCAGTGTAGGCCGCGCCCGGCACCCGGACCTCGGGCCGATAAGGCGCCAGCGTGCCCGCGGCCACGCTGTCGGACACCATCACCGAACTGGCCAGCACCAGGCCCTGCCCGGCAATGGCGGCCTGCAGCGCGTAGTGTTCCTCGGTGTAGGCGTGCTCCGCCACCGGCCGCTTCCATGCCGGCAGGCCGGCGGCTTCGCACCACGCCTGCCACCCCTGTTCGTATAAGGGCGAGTCGCGCCAGCGCACCGTCACCAGGGCCGGCGCCCGCCGGCCCGCACGGGCAACCTGCGCCGGCGCGCCGTATACCCCGAACCATTCGGGCAGCGCGCAGGCCGCGTGCAATGCGGGATAGCGCGCCCGGCTGTACCGGATGGCGACGTCCACGCTGGCGTCCTTCAGCAGGTCCACGGGATCAGGCGACGTATCCAGACGCACTTGATACTGCGGGTAGGCCTCGTGAAAGCGCCCCAGCCGGGGCACGAGCCACAACGCCGCAAAGGAATGCGTCGTGGACACGGTGAGCGCGCCGGATTCCGGCGCGGGCCGCAAGGCGTCCAGCGTCTGCGCCACGTCCAGCAACGCGCCGTGCACGCCGGCAAAGAGGCGCGCCCCCTGGTCGGTCAGCCGCACGCCGCGCGGAACGCGATCGAACAGCGCGCACCCCACATGGCGTTCCAGTGCCTTGACCTGATGCGACACCGCCGTCGGGGTGACGGACAGTTCGGCTGCGGCCAGCTTGAAACTGCGCAGCCGCGCGGCGGCCTCGAACGTGCGCAGCGCAGTGACGGGAAGCGTGGCGAACATGGGCGATTCCTGAGATGAACAGGATTCATCTTAGTGAAGGAATCGTCAGTTGTCGCGGCCCTGCCTGGAGATCAGGATTACCTATCCGAACGTAGTCCCAGCATTTCACCAAGGAGCCAAGAATGAATTCAAATCACCCAAAACAACGATTGCTGATCCTGGTGGGCAGCCCGCGCCGCAATGGCAACAGCGCGGCGTTGGCCCACGCCGCGCGCCAGGGCGCGCAGGCGGCTGGCATTTCGGCCTCCCTCTTTTTCCTGGATGACTACATCCAGGGCCTGCTGCCCGATCTGCGCCATGCCAAACCGCCCGCCGACCGGTACGCCGAACTTTTCCTGGACCATTTCCTGCCGGCCGATGGCGTGCTGTTCTGCACGCCCATCTACTGGTATGGAATGTCGGCGCAGACCAAGGCGTTCTTTGACCGATCTTTCAGCCACTACGCGGGTTCCGGCCCCGAACCCGAACGCGTCAAGGCACGCATGGCCGGCAAGCGGCTCGGACTGACGGTGGCGTCCGAAGAGACCTATCCCGGCGCGGCGCTGGGCATCGTGCATCAGGTGCAGGAGTTTGCGCGCTACACGCATTCCGACTTCGTGGGATATGTGCACGGCGCGGGCAACCGGCGCGGCGAGGTGGCGCTGGATCCGCGGCGCCCGCTGGCCGCCGCGCAGGCACTGGGCGCGGAATTCTTCACGCGCAAATATTCGGATTACCGGCTTGAAACGCCCCGCAGTCACAACGTCTGGGAGCCCACCGCGCCGGCTCTCACCAGCACGCCGGGCGGACTGCCGTAGACCTGCTTGAACACCCGCGTCAGGTGCGCCTGATCGGCAAAACCCACCGCCTGCGCCGCGTCCGCCAACGGCAAGCCGCCGCGCAGCAGCACCCGCGCGCGCGCCACGCGCCAGTTGCGCAGCCACGCTTGCGGCGGTAATCCGTAACGCCGCGCAAACTGCTTGACCAGCGTGGTCCGATGACGATCCTGCGCCTGCGCCAGCGCTTGCAGGTCGGGCGCGCAGGACGGATCCGCGGCCATGCGCGCAAGCAGCATGGCGCAGACGTCGGTGATGGCGGATAGGTCATCGGAGGGGGGGGCTGCGGGCTTACCGGCTTCGGGCGTACCGGCAGCGGGCGTCCCGCTTTCGTCCAGCGCCTCGCCGTGCGCGGCCAGCGTGCCGAACAGGGCCGCGGACAGGCGTGCGCTGCGTTCGGCGGGCGCGATCTCGTCGGGCGTCAACGCCTCCAGCCATTGCGCGCACAGGGCGGCATCCGCGATCACCGGTCCCGCCAGCCGCGCACCCTGCGCATGCAGCGCGCGAGCATGGTCCTGGAACCAGGCAGGATCGATGTACGCCATGCGATACGCGAGCGGTCCGGCGGCCGTGCCGCCCGTGTGTACCTGCCCCGGCGCGATCACCACCAGTTCGCCCGCGCAGGCGGCGTGGGTCTCCCCCTGCACGGTGAAGTCGCACCGGCCATGCTCGATGGCGCCGATGGACCAGGCGTCGTGAAAATGCGGCGCGTACCGGTAGGCGCGCAGGTCCGCGATCAGCACGTCGCCGGGCAGTCCCGCGCCGCAATGCCAGATGTGTTGAGAAACCGCCATGTTGCGCCAGCCAGTCGCGGCTATCCGAAGTAATGCCCGTCCGAGGTCAGCGAACGGGCCAGGAGCCACGCATTGCGAGGATTTTCGCCGACGCGGCGGATGGCATACGGCCACCAGTCCGCGCCGAACGGAAGATAAACCCTGACGTTATAGCCCAATCCGCGCAGCGCAATCTGCCAGTCCGGACGCACGCCGTAGAGCATTTCGAATTCAAATCCCTCGGCGGGCCAGCCGCGCTCGCGCGCCAGATCGACGATGGCCCCGGCCAGCCGGTCGTCGTGCGTGCCGAACACCGGGTAAAAACCCGATTCGCGGGCCTCGCGCGACAACATGATGGACGCCGCGTCCAGATAGGCCTGGTCGATGCGCGCGCGCCCCGCGTGGTCCAGCGCGCGCTCGGGGAAGGCGCCTTTCACCAGCCGCAGCGATGTGCGCTCCCGGATCGCCCAGGCCAGATCCTCGGGCGTGCGCCGACGCCGCGCCTGCAGCGTAAGGCCCGCCGGCAGGCCCTCGGCCAGCAGTGTCCGGTGCAGCGCACAGGTGCGATCGCGGATGCCGGAATCTTCCATGTCCAGCACCAGCCAGTCCCGCCCCGTGCGCGAGGCGGCCTGCACCGCCTTGCCGATACGGCGCGCGTTTTCCTCGCCCAGGGCGTCGGCGTGCATGTAGCCGATGGCCGTGGGGTCGACGGAGACATGCACGTCCAGGCCCACGCCCGCCAACGCCCGGCAGGCGTCGATGGCTTGCCCGACGTTGTGGTCGATGGCGGCGCGATCCGCCACGTACTCGCCCAGATAGAAGAGCGACGCGCGGATGCCGTGCGCCTCGCGCAGTCTCACGGCGGTGCGCACGGCTTCGTCCACGCCGGCGCCGCCGACGAACCGGCGCGCCAGCGATGTCCGGGCGGCCATCGCCCGCATCGCCAGGCCGACCGCCGGGCTCCGGGCCAGCGCAATTGTGGTCTTTTGAAAAATGCTCATCGCCTCACCGCGCAAAGCGGCCACTATGCGTCGGCGGCGGGCGCCTGTCTTGAACGCCCGTGAACGGCGGGGCTACGCCTTGCCGGCCGCCAGCGCGCGCCCGGCGCCAAACAGCGGCCGCTGCACGGTCTGCGCCAGCAGCACGCCCGCCAGCGTGACCGCGCCGCCCAGGACGTGATAGCGCTGCAGGTGCTCGCGCAGCATCACGAAAGCGGCCAGCGCGGTAAAGAGCGGCAGCAGGTTGATGAAGATGCTGCAGCGGTTCGGGCCCAAGCGGTGCACACCTTCGATCCAGAGGTACGACAGCAGCACCGACGAGAAAATGCCGGCGTACAGGATCAGCGGAATGGTATTGGTGTCCAGCGCGGCCTGGGCGGCCGGCACCCGCAGGTAGAGCGGAAGCATATAGATCAGCGCAAAAATCGACTGCACAAAGGTGGACTGCCAGGCGGGCACCGGCACCTTCCAGTGGCGCAGCAGCACGCCGTACAGCGCGTACGACAACGCGGCCAGCAGCATCAGGCCGTCGCCCACGTGCACGCCATGCTGGAACACGCTCAGCATGTCGCCCTGCCCGACCAGGTACAAGAGTCCCAGAAACGACAACGCCCCGCCCGCGGCCATGCCGAGCGTCAGCGGATCGCGCAGGATCACGACGCTGCCCAGCATGCTGAGCAGCGGAATCAGCGCCGTCAGGATGGCCATGTTGGTGGCGGTGGTGGTTTCGGCCGCCCGGTACGACAGCGCCTGGAAAACCGCCGACGACAGCGCGCCGTACAGCGCCAGCTTCGGCCAGTGCCGCAGGATGACCCTGCGATTGCGCCACGCGGGACGGGCCGTGAACAGCCCCATGAGGAACAGCGCCAGCAGCAGGCGGTAGAAGGTGATGGCGGTGGGAGAGATGGCGCTGGCGGCCATCTTGGAGACGATGACGTTGCCCGCCCAGAACAGGATGGCGAACAACGGAAACAGATAGGACATGGTGGAAGGCTCGAAGGAGGGATCGGCTCCTTCGCGCCCGCAAGAATGCGGTCTGGCGAAGGAGTGATCGTCATCCTATTGAGCCCGCGTCAGCCCGTCTGCCGACGAAATGGCATGTGCTATCGCAAAATGGACATTGCCCTTGCCGGCGCCGCGTTCACGCTTCGAGGTTCAGGGCTTGAACGGCGCCGGATCCAGCGGCAGCTCCAGGCCGCCCATTTGCGCCGTCAGCAACGCCGCGCTGCCGCAGGCCAAGGTAAACCCCAGCGCCCCCTGCCCCACGTTCAGCCACAGATTGTCGGCTGCCGGGCTGCGGCCGATCAGCGGCTTACCGGTGGGCGTGGCCGGGCGCAGGCCCGCCCACGGAATGGCCTGGCGCAGGTCCAGTTGCGGGAAGGCTTCGAGCACTTGTTTTTTCAGAAGACCGACGCGAGCGGGGTCGATGTCGGCGTTGTTGCTGCCGATGTCCACCATGGCCGCGATCCGCAGCACGCCGCCGACGCGGGCGTAGACGATGCGCCGTTCGTAGTCGGTCACGCTGATGCGCGGCGCCACGGTGTCGTCGTCTGCCAGCGGCACGGTCAGGCTGTAGCCCTTCAGGGGGTACAGCGGCACGTCGTGGCCCAGGGGCCCCAGCAAGGCGCGGGTGCCGATGCCCGTGGCCAGCACGACGGCGTCGGCGCCGATGTCGCCGTCGCGCGTGTTGACCGCGACGATGCGGCGGCCTTCGCGCTGCAGGCCGGACACCGGGTTGGACATGGCGCACTGCACGTTACCCAGGCCTTGCAGGCGGTCGAACAGCGCTTCGGTGAACTGGCGGCAGTCGCCGGCTTCTTCGCTGGGGGTATAGATGGCGCCCGCCAGGCTGGTGCCCATGCCGGCTAGCGCCGGTTCGCGCGCCACGGTCTGGGCGGCATCGAGCACCTGCTGGTCCGCGCCGTGCGCCGCCTGGTACGCCACCAGCGCGCGCGCCTTTTCCAGCAGGTCGGGGCTGCGGTAGGCGATGAGCTTGCCGTTCTTCAGGTGGCCGAAAGCCAGGTCTTCCTGTTCCAGCAACGAGTGCATGACATCACGGCTGAGGTAGGACAGCGTCAGCATCTGGGCGGTGGACGCCTTGGCGACCGAGGCGCGGCAGGCCAGCGCAAATTGCAGGCACCAGCGCCACTGATGCGGGTCCAGGCGGGGCCGGAACCGCAGCGGCGAATCATGGCGCAGCAGCCAGCCCGGCACGCTGGGCAGCACGCCGGGCCCGGCCAGCGGCGCCACATAGCTGTAGCTGAGCTGACCGCCATTGGCATAGCTGGAGACTTCCGCCGGGCGGGGCTGGCTGTCGACCAGCACCACGTCATGACCCTGGCGCGCCAGGAAATAGGCCGACGTCACACCGACGACGCCGGCGCCAATTACGCAAACGCGCATACCGTTATCCAAGTAGACCGCGAACACGGCCATTCTGTAACGGCCGCCCCCGCGCCGGCAAATGCCAAACGCCGCAGGGGCCATAACCAAACATCATGTCTCCGATTCAGGCGACGCGGTGCAGCTTGATGATCGCGGCGGCGGTCGGTTCCCGGACCAGATCGGCCAGCGTGTAGCCATTGAGGGTGTCGTAGAAAGCCTGCAGCGTCTGCGCCAGCACGCCCGACAGCCGGCACACGCCGTCCAGCGCGCACGGGGGTTCGCGGCAATCGATGAGCGGACCCTGCTGCTCGAGCTCGCGTACCAGATCACCGACGCGGTATTCCGTGGCGGGACGGGCAAGGCTCAGCCCGCCCCCCTTGCCGCGCGTGGTGCTGACCCAGCCGCGCTGCGACATGAAATGCACGACCTTGACCAGGTGATTGCGCGACAGGCCAAAGCGGTCGGCGATCTCGGGGATCGTGACGGCTGCGGACCGGTCGCGGCATTGCGTCAGATACATCAGGACGCGCAGGCCGAAGTCGGTGAATCGGTTCAGTTGCATGGTGGTCAGGACATGTGGACCGGGCGGCCCGGAAACGTCGGGCCGCCAGGATACACCGGTCAGCCGGCGACGCCGCCGGTGCCGAAGGCTTCGGCGTGGATGCGGTCTTCGGTCACGCCCAGCCCCAGCAACGCCTCGCGCTGCGCACGCATGAAGGCCGCCGGGCCACACAAGTAGTAGTCCGCGCCCGGCACGATGGCCTCGTCGCGAATGGCGTGCAGATCGACGCGCCCCTGGTGATCGTAGTCGCGGCCGGCCTGGTCGCCATGGCCCACCTCTTCGTAGAACACCGCCTTGCGCACGTTGGCGCGCTTTGCCGCGATGTCGTTCACGTGGTCGCGCATGGCGTGCACCGAACGATTGCGGCAGCCGTGCACGAAGCGGATCTGGCGCGCGTCATTGGCATGCACCAGATGGTTCAGGATCGACACCATGGGCGTCAGACCCACGCCGCCGCTCAGCAGCACGACGGGCGCATCGCCGTCCTCGCGCAGGTGGAAATCGCCCTGCGGCGGCGCGACGTCCAGCACGCCGCCTTCTTCCAGGCGGTCATGCAGCGCGTTGGACACGCGGCCCGCCGGCGTCTGGTCGCCGGCCGGCTCGCGCTTGACGGAGATGCGCAGGCGATCCTGGCCGGGCGCGTCCGACAGGCTGTATTGGCGCGGCTGCATCAGGCCCAGTTCCGGCACGAACACGCGCACGGACACATACTGGCCGGGCCGGTAAGCCGGGACCGTGCCGCCGTCGGCCGGGGCGAGGTAGAACGAGGTGATTTCGGCGCTTTCGGGCTGCTTGCCCACGACGCGGAACGCGCGCCAGCCGGTCCAGCCGCCGGGCTTGTTGGCCGATTCCGCATACAGGCGGGCCTCTTCGGCGATCAGCAGGTCGGCCAATTGGCCGTACGCCGCGGCCCACGCGTCCACCAGTTCGTCGGTGGCGGCTTCGCCCAGCACCTCACGAATGGAAGCCAGCAGATGCTTGCCCACGATGGCGTAGTGCTCGGGCCGGATGCCCAGGCTGACGTGCTTGTGCACGATCCGCGTCACCACCGGCATCAGCACCGAGGGATCGTCGATGTGCTCGGCATAGGCGGTGACCGCGCCGGCCAGCGCGTGCTGCTGCGCGCCGCCCGCTTGGTGGGCCTGGTTGAACACGTGCTTGAGTTCCGGGTTGTGCTGGAACATGCGCGCGTAAAAGTGCTTGGTCAAGGCGACGCCATGGACCTTCAGGACGGGGGCCGTGGCTTTGACCAGCTCGCGGATTTGGGGGCTCAACATCGACTGCTCCTTGAATGGCGAACAGGATCGCCTTTAAACATATATTCATAATACATCTTTAAATGCGAGCAGCGAAACGTCAGGGCGGTTTCAAGTCGTATCGGGCAGCCAACAACCTTGTATCAGGACATCCGGCAGCCGACAGCCGGCCGCGCCGGTCCACACGGGTTGCGCGAAGTCCCCTGCCGATCCTTCTGGGGCCTGCCACACCACCGAGGCCATCCAGCCGGCGCCCACCCGATAGGAGCAGGCCCGCCAGCGTCCCGGGGGCGGGCGCAGCGTCAGACCGGACGGCCCCAGACACAAGCCCACCGATGCCATGTCAGCCGGAAAATCCAGGCCGGCGGCCTTGATGAAGGCCTCTTTCAATGTCCATAGCTGGTAGAAGCGGAGCAGGCGCGCCTCGTCGGGCAGCCCCGCCAACAGGTCGCGTTCGGCGGACGAACACACCCACTGGGCCAGCCCCTGCACGTCGCGCGAAGAGATTGCCTCGAGGTCGGCGCCGACTTTCCACCCAGCCGGGGCGGTGGCCACGATGGCGTGGCCGTTGCTGTGGCTGAGCGAGGCCGGGCGGAAATCGGGCTGGCGGCTGCGCACGTCATGCAACAGCGCGCGGCTGGCCTTCCAGTCGCGCAGCGCCTTGCCGCTGCGGATCGCAGCCGCTCGGGCAGCGTCTTCGGCGGACAGCTGCTCGGGGCTATATAGAGAGGCGGCGCTTTGATCCGCCCACCAGATTAAAAGTTCCTGAATATCCAACGGAGAACGTAACTATTTAGAAAATAATGCGAGAAATCTAAGCCAATTTGTGTGATGTGTAACCATTCAAAACAGTTTGAGCCGAGTTTGCCATAGTAGAATCGCGCGCTATGTTGACGTTCTCCATCGCGCATTGGCAAGGTTGGACACCAGGATTTCAAGACCCGAGCAGTTGGCAGCACTGGGCGGAACACCCGTATTGCCCCCTCGGAGATCAGGCCGCCGCCCGCCTCGACTTCTTGCCCCCCATGCAGCGCCGCCGCCTCAGCCCTCTGGCTCGCGGGGTGTTTGCGTGCGCGTGGCCGCTTGCCGACGGATACCCGGACATGCCGTTCGTCTTCGCCTCGCGGCACGGAGAAACCACGCGCAACTTCGGACTGCTTGAGTCGCTGGCGGCGGACGAGCCGCTGTCGCCCACGGCATTTGGCCTGTCGGTGCACAACGCGATAGCCGCGCAATGGTCGATCATACGCCGCGAAACGGCCGAGTCCGTGGCGCTGTCCGTCGAGGACGACGGCCTGGAGCACGCCTTCCTCGAAGCCGCCCTGTTGTTCGGCCAGGGGCATGACAACGTGCTGGTGGTGCTGGCCGAGGAAGTGCCGCCGCGCCCGTACGCGCCCTGGGTGGCCGATGCGCCGTTTTCCTACGCCGCCGCGTTCCGCCTGTGCCCGGGCACGGACTGGGCGCTCTCGATGGATCCGGCTGGCGACGGCGGTGCGGCGCCGCAAGTGTGGCCCAATCCGCTGAATCTGGTCCGCCACCTGACGCTGCAGACCCCAAGCTGGCGGCACGCCAACCGCAGCCGCCAATGGACCTGGACACGTAACGCATGACCTCCCCGGCTCAAGTTCGTCAAGATTTCTGGCTTTGGCGCCTGGTCGCCACCGGCATGGCCTTCACCATGTTCGGGGTGGGCGGCGTGCTGCTGCGCCTGATGGTGTTTCCGCCCCAGCGCCTGCTGCCGGGCGACCGCCAGGACCGCCAACGCCGGGCCCGCTGGGCATTGAATGGCACCTTCAGGCTGTTCATCCGGTTCATGGTGCGCGTGGGCATCCTGACCGTGGAATTCAAGGGCGCCGACCGCCTGGGCCGGCCGGGCCAGATGATTCTTGCCAACCACCCGTCGCTGCTGGATGTGGTGTTCCTGGTCGGGCACGTCAAGAACGCCAACTGCATCGTCAAGCATGGCCTTGCCACGAATCCCTTCACCCGCGGCCCCGTGGCCAATGCCGGATACATCACCAATGACGAAAGCTTCGACATGTTCGACCGCGCGGCTGATGTGCTGCGCAATGGCGAAACCCTGATCGTCTTCCCGGAAGGCACGCGCACGCCGCCGGACGCCATGCCGCAGTTTCATCGCGGCGCATGCGCCATTGCGCTGCGCGGCGCGCAGGTCGTGACGCCGGTCGTGATCCGGATGAATCCGCGCAGCCTCACCAAGGGCGAGCCCTGGTACCGGATTCCGCCCTCGCGCATGCGCTACGTCATCGAGGTCGGTGAAGACATCGACCCGGCGACCTGGAGCCAGGCGCATCCGCTGCCGATCGCCGGCCGCAAGATGAATGCCTACCTGCACGCCTATTTCGAAGCCAAGCTGGCGCCGCAGGCGCCACAGGGCGCCCCAATGAACGCGCCGCCGCCCACGGCGGCGCAAGTGGAGTCAAAGCTGGATGAATCAACTGGAACTTGAGCTCAAGACGCTCGTCATCGAGTCCCTCGGGCTCGAAGACATCACGCCCGACGACATCGACCGCGAAGCCGCCCTGTTCGGAGACGGACTGGGCCTGGATTCGGTCGACGCGCTGGAGCTGGGCCTGGCGCTGCAAAAGCGCTACGCCATCACCATCGATCCCGAAACGCGCAACATGCGCGAGCATTTCGCCAGCATTGCCAGCCTGGCGGCATTTGTCACTGCGCAACGCCGCGACTGACGCATACGGAGTCACCATGCACACCCGCGACGAAATCTTCAACACGCTGCGCGGCGCCCTCGTCGAACTGTTCGAAATCGAACCGGAACGGATCACGCCCGACGCGCATTTGTATACCGATCTGGAAATCGACAGCATCGACGCGATCGACCTCATCGACCACGTGCGCCGCCAGACCGGCCGCAAGCTGGACGCCAACGACTTCCGCACGGTCCGCACCGTCGAAGACGTCGTGCAGGCCATGTGGCAAAAGCAGGACCCGGCCGCATGAACCGTGGCGTTGCGGCCGCCTTGGCCGCCGCCGCAGTGGCTTACCCCTTCGTCGTGTATGCGATGCTGGGACGCGTGAACGCCGCCTGGCTGGCCTTGCCGCTGGCCCTGTTGTGGCTGGCCCGCGGCCTGACCGCGCGCGCCGCGCAGCCCGGCGACAAGCTGCTGCCCGCCGCCGCACTGGTCTTCTGCCTGATCCTGGCGGTAACCAATTCCGAGAGCTGGCTGCGCTGGTATCCCGTGCTGGTCAACGCCATGATGCTGGCCATTTTCGGCATGAGCCTGCGCGCCGGACAGCCCGTGGTGGAACGCCTGGCGCGCCTGCGCCACCCCGATCTGCCGCCCGAGGGCGTGCGCTACACCCGCAACGTGACCCGCGCCTGGTGCGTGTTTTTCGCCTTGAACGGCACGATCGCCGCCGCGCTGGCGGCCTGGGCGCCGTGGAGCTGGTGGGTGGCCTACAACGGCTGCGCCAGCTACGTGCTGATGGGCATGATGGCCGCCGGCGAATGGCTGGTGCGCCCCGCCGCCGCGAAGGCCGCCTGAAGCCATGGCCTGGACGCCCCTGCCCCGCCTGCTGATGCCCGCCCCTGGCGCCATGGACGCCGCCATCGCGGATGGCCCGGCGATCACCCGTGAGGTCTTTGCGCGGAACGCCCTGTCCGTGGCGGGCGCGTTGCGCGCGCGCCCGGTGCGCCGCGCCGCGCTGTGGTTCGACGACGCGGCGGAACTGGCCTGCGCGCTGTTCGCGTGCTGGCGCGCGGGCGTCGTGGCCGTCCTGCCCGGAGACAACCAGGGCCAGACCTGCAACGGCCTGGACGGTACGGTCGATGCGTGGCTGACCGACACCGATCTGCCCGTGCCTGCCGCGCGGCAATGGCGGCTGGCGGACCTCTTGGACCAGCCGCCGCTCGCGCCGGCCGAACTGGATGCATCGGTGACGCTGGTGCTGTGCACATCGGGCTCCAGCGGCGCGCCCAAGCACATCGTCAAGCAATGGCGCCAGCTTGCGGCGGAGATCGACGCCTTGCAGCGCCAATGGCCCGACACGCACACGCCCGTGCTGGGCAGCGTGTCCGCCCAGCATATGTATGGACTGCCCTTTCGCGTGCTGTGGCCGCTTTGCGCGGGCCGCCAGATCGACCGCCGCCAGCGGCTGTACCCCGAAGACCTGCAACAGGCCAGCCTGCGCTTTCCCACATTCGCCTGGATCGCCAGCCCCGCGCTGTTGCGCCGGTTGGGCCAGCGCCTGGACGCGGCGCAACTGCGCGGGCGGCTGACGCGCATCCATTCGTCGGGCGGCGCGCTGCCGCTTGACGTATCCGACGACATCGAACGTTCGCTCGGACTGCGCCCCACCGAGATCTACGGCAGTTCTGAAACGGGCGCGGTCGCCTGGCGCACCGGCGACACCGACTGGCAGCCGCTGCCGGGCGTCAGCGTCGACCTGAACGACGCAGGCGCGCTGCGCGTGTCGTCGCCCTGGGTGCAGTCCAGCGAGGCGCAGACCGCCGATGGCGCCGAGCTTACAGCGACGGGTTTCCGGCTGCTCGGCAGGCTGGACCGCATCATGAAGATCGAAGACAAGCGCGTGTCGCTCCCCATGATCGAACACGCGCTGATGGAACATGCCTTCGCGACCGACGTCCGGCTCGGCAAGGCCGCCGGCGCCACGCGCCTGGCCGCGCTCGTTGCGCTGTCGGCCCACGGCCTGCATGCACTGCGCAACCAGGGCCGCAAAGCCGTGGTGGACGCGCTTCGCGGCCATCTGGCCGCGCGCTTCGAATCGCTGGCGATTCCGCGCACCTGGCGGCTGCTGCCCCACCTGCCCGCCAACGCCCAAGGCAAATTGCCGCAAGCCGACTTCGAGGCCGCGGCCGGCCCGCGCCCCGTGGCGCCCGCCGCCATCCCGGCTGGCCTGCCCGGCCAACCGGACAACGAACGCCGCTATACGCTGGACATTCCCTACGACCTGGCTTACTTCAGCGGACACTTTCCCGCGGCGCCGGTCGTGCCGGGCGTGGCGCAGATCAGCTGGGCCATGTCGCTTGCCCAGCGCGACCTGCACCCCGGCCTGAACTTCGCGGGCATGGAAGCGCTGAAGTTCCAGCGTCTGCTGCGTCCGGGCGACGCCGCCGTCCTGACGCTGAAATGGGATACCGCCAAACAGAAGCTCTACTTCACGTTCACGGTGAATGACGCGCCGTGCTCGTCCGGGCGCATTCTCCACGGAGCAAGCCATGACGCCGCATAAGCTCTGCGCGGTCGTGCCCGTGTACAACCACGGCGGCACCGTCGCCGCGGTCGTCGCACAGCTTGCCGCGCAAGGCCTGCCTTGCGTTTTGGTGGACGACGGCTCGGCCCCCGCATGCGCCGCCGTGCTGGACGCCTTGGCCGAACGGCCCGACACCCACCTGGTACGCCGCCCCGTCAACGGCGGCAAGGGCGCCGCAGTGCAGGATGGCTTGCGGGCCGCGCTGGCATTGGGATACACGCATGCCCTGCAGGTGGACGCCGACGGCCAGCATGCGCTGCAAGACATCCCGCTATTCGCGCAAGCCTCGCGCGAGCAGCCGGACGCCGTGATCTGCGGCGCGCCCGTGTACGGCGACGACGTGCCGCGCAGCCGTCTCTACGGCCGCTGGCTGACCCGCGTGTGGGTCTGGATCAACACCCTGTCGCTCGACATCCCCGACGCCATGTGCGGGTTTCGCGTCTACCCGCTGGCAGCCGTGCTGCCGGTGATCGACGGCGCCCACGTCGGCCAGCGCATGGACTTCGACATTGCCGTGCTGGTGCGGCTGCACTGGCGCGGCGTGCGCATGGCCTGGCTGCCGACGCGCGTGGTCTACCCCGAGGGCGGCATTTCGCATTTCAAGGGCCTGCAAGACAACGTGCTGATCAGCCGCATGCACGCGCGCCTGTTCTTCGGCATGCTGGCCCGGTCGCCGGCGCTGTTGTGGCGCCGCGTGTCCCGGAGCGCCCAGCCATGAGCGTGGCCGATCCGCATTGGGCCGGGCAGCGCGAACGCGGCAGCCCCGTGCTGATGCGCCTGACGGCCTGGGCCGCGCGCAGGCTGGGACGGCGCGCGGTCGCCCCCGTGGTCTGGGTGGTGGTGCTGTACTTCTACGCGTTTGGCGCCCGCGCTCGGCGCGCGATCGCGGTGTACCAGTCTCGCGTGGCGGCCTCCGGCGAACTGGCCGCGCCGCTGCCGCGCGCCCTGCCCGTGTACCGCCAGTACCTCGCCTTCGCCACCGCCATGCTGGACAAGCTGGACGTATGGCAGGGCAAGATCACGATGGCGCGTCTGGATATCGCGGACCCGGACGGCCTGCATGGCCAGATGGGCCACGGCCGCGGCCAGATCCTGGTGGGCTCGCACCTGGGCAACCTCGAAATCTGCCGCGCGCTTGCGGAGCAGACCGGCGCGCTGCGGCTCAATGTGCTGGTGCACAGCAAGCACGCCGTGAACTTCAACCGCCTGCTCGACGAGGCCGGCGGCGGGCTGCGCATGATCCAGGTCAGCGAGCTGGATGCCGCCGTCATGCTGGATCTGGCCGAGCGCCTGGAGCGCGGGGAATGGCTTGCCATCGCCGGCGACAGGGTGCCGCTGCGCGGCGACCGCACGGTGCCCGTGCAATTCCTGGGCGCCACCGCCCTGTTCCCCCAGGGCCCATGGCTTCTGGCGGGCCTCTTGGGCTGCCCCGTGAACCTGCTGCGCTGCACCCGCCACGGCGGCCGTTATCGCGTCTCGATGGAGCGCCTGACCGAGCGCGTCGAATGGACGCGCGCGACCCGGCAGGCGCAGATCGCCGTCTGGACCCAGCGCTATGCCGACCGTCTGGCCGCGCATTGCCGCGACGCGCCGCTGCAGTGGTTCAACTTCTACCCCTTCTGGAAAGACGATGCGTAAACGTGGCGCGATCGGCGCGCAAGTCGAAATCCGTGTGCCCTTCTTCGATGTCGATTCAATCAACGTCGTGTGGCACGGCCATTACGTCAAATATCTGGAACAGGCGCGCTGCGAGCTTCTGGACCGGATCGGCCACAACTACGACGCGATGCGGGCGAGCGGCTACGCCTGGCCGGTGATCGACCTGCATCTGCGCTACGCCCAGCCCGCGCAGTTCGGCCAACGCCTGGTCGTGCGCGCCGAACTGGTCGAATGGGAGCACCGCCTCAAGATCAACTACCTCATCCAGGACGCTGCCACGGGCCAGCGGCTCACCCGGGCCACCTCCGAGCAGGTCGCCGTGTGCCTGGCCAGCCGCGAAATGCAGCTGACCTCGCCCAACGTCTTCGTTGATGCGGTCCAACGCGCCCTTCAATCCCAGGAGACCGCGACATGCGCCTGACCCTGCCCCAGCACCTGACCCTGTCGCGGCGCTGGAACCGATTTCTCTTTCTGCTGGCGATGGCGCTGCTGCCCTTGAGCGCCCAGGCGTTCGACCTGAACGCCCTGCAACAGCAACTGCGCGCCACGCCGATCGTGCGCGGCCAGTTCGTCCAGCAGAAATTCCTGCGGTCGCTGCCCCAACCCCTGACCAGCCGCGGCGACTTCACGCTGGCCGCGGGCAAGGGCCTGCTGTGGCGCTTGCGTACGCCCATCGCCCAGGACCTGCGCATCAACGCCGACGGCATCGCGCGCCGCGACGAATCGGGCGCCTGGCAGGCGCTGCCCCAGCACACCGGCGCGGGACGCGAGAACCAGCTGTTCCTGTCGGTCCTGGCTGGCGACACGCGCGGGCTCGAAGAGAACTTCGACCTGGCGCTGACGGGCGAGGCGACCGCCTGGAAACTGACGCTGACGCCGCGGTCGGCGCTGCTCAAGCAGATCTTCAGCACGATCCAGATCGACGGCGGCGCGCTGGTCGATCGCATCGAATTGCGCGAGACGCAAGGCGACCGCAGCGTCCTGCAGATGACGGGCGCGGTTGCGGCCGATGCGCTCACGCCCGAGGAACAGCGTGCATTCTCGGACTGAACGCTGGCTGCCCCGCCTCTTCAAGCTGGGGCTGCTGCTGGTGCTGCTTGCCGGCGCCTGGCAATGCCGCAATGGCTGGCCGGTGTCGGCCAACCTGATGGAGCTGGTGCCGCAAAGCGCCAGTGACGCCACGCGCCAGCTGGCCGAGGCCCGCATCCAGGAACCGCTGTCGCGCCAGCTCATCGCGCTGGTGTCTGCCCCGGATGGCGCCGACCCCGCGCAGCCGGCGCGCCTGCTTGCCAAACGCTGGTCGGATAGCGGCCTCTTTTCGGTCGTGCAGGTGGAAGTCAATGTGGACCTGGCCGCCCTGCGCGAACAACTGCTGGCCGGCCGCCTGGCGATGCTGCCGCTGGCGGACCGCCAACTGCTTGAGACGGATCCCGCCGCATTCGCACAGCGCCGCGCGCGCGAGCTGTCCGATCCTTTCTCCTCGTCGGGCCTCGTGCCCGCCGATCAAGACTGGCTGGGGCTCACGCGCCGAGCCGAGCAATCGCTCAGGCCCGGCGGACCCGTGCATTACGACATGGGCTCGGGCACGCTGCAGGCGCAGCAAAACGGCAAACGCTGGGTGCTCGTGCGCGCCGAGACGCGCGGCGACGCGTTCGACGCCGATGCGCCGCAACGCATCGCCACGCAGATCGCCAAGGACCGCGAGGCCCTGCAGGCCGGCGGCGCCCAGATGCTGGTGGCGGGCGGCGCGCTGTACGCGGCCGCCGGCAAAGCGCAGGCGGTCGCCGAAAGCAGCTGGATTGGGTCCGGGGCCACGATCGGCATCGTGCTCGTCCTGCTGCTGGCGCTGCGCCGCTGGCGCGTGCTGCTGGCCTTCGTGCCGGTGGCCGTGGGCCTCGTGACCGGCGCGGTCGCGTGCGTCGCGGTGTTCGGCTCGATCCACGTCCTGACGCTGGTCATCGGCGCCAGCCTGATCGGGGTGGCGGTCGACTTTCCCATGCACTGGCTGGGCAAGCGCTTCGGGATGCCGGACTGGCAAGCATGGCCCGCGCTGCGCCGCGTGCTGCCCGGCCTGACGATCAGCCTGGCCGCCAGTCTGGTGGGCTACGTCGCGCTGGCGTTCACGCCGTTTCCGGCGCTGACCCAGACCGCCGTGTTCTCGGCGGCCGGCCTGCTTGGCGCGTATGCCTGCACCGTGTGCCAGCTTCCGGCGTGGATGCGGGGCTGGCAGCCGCGCCCCTGGCTGCCGCTGCTTCACTTTGCCCAGGCCGCGCTCGCCACGCGCGAACGGCTGGGCGCCCGGCGCGGCCTTCTGTGGGCCGGGGCGGCCGTCCTGGTGGCGATGACGGCGGGCGGCATCGCGCGGTTGGGCATCCAGGACGATCTGCGTCAATGGCTGAGCCTGCCGGCGCCGCTGATGCAGCAGGCCCGGCAGATCGGCGAGATCACCGGTTTTGTGCCCACAAGCCAGTTCTTTCTGGTGCGCGCACCGGATCCCGACGAACTGCTGCGCCGCCAGGCGCGGGTCGCGCAAGCGCTCGACACGCTGGTCCAGCGGGGCGGCCTGGCCACCTACAACGCGCTCAGCCAGCTTGTGTCGCCCGCCGCCGACCAGCAGGCCCTGGGCCGCCGCCTGGCCGAGCTGGCCGGACTACCGCAAGTGTGGAAGCCCATGACGGACCTGGGCATTCCGCTCGAGTCCGTGACGCAGGAGCTGCAGTCGCTGGCGGCGCTGCCAGTCGTCACCATCGATGGCGCGCTGCAAGGCCCGCAGGCCGAACGCTGGCGCGCACTGTGGCTAGGCCAGCACGACGGCGAATACGCGGGCATGATCTCGCTGCTGGGCCTGACCGATCCGGCCGCGCTGCCAACCATCGCGCAGGCCGCGCCGGGCGTCACGCTGGTCGACCGCAGCGGCGAGTTGAACCGCATGTTCGCCGCCACGCGGGTCGAAGCCGCCGAACTCAAGCTGCTGTCCTACGTGGCCGCGGCCGTGCTGCTGCTTCTGACGCTGGGACGCGCCGCCACCTGGCGCATCCTTGCCGTGCCGCTGGCGGCCACCGCCTGCAGCCTGGCCGCGCTGGGCTACCTGGGCCAGCCCTTGACGCTCTTCAGCCTCTTCGGCCTGCTGCTGGTGTCGGCCATCGGCGTGGACTACGCCATCTTCATGTACGAGCGCGTCGCTGGCGCCGCCGCCAGCCTCGTCGGCATTCTGCTGGGCGCCGTCACGACGCTGCTGTCTTTCGGACTGCTTGCCCTCAGCCACACGCCCGCCATCGCCAACTTCGGGCTGGCGGTGGCCCTGGGGGTCGCCTTTTCGCTCCTGTGGGCGCCCTGGGTCCGGCCGCCCCAGCGGGCCTGACATCTGCCTCTTTCACCAAGGAATCATGGAAACCTCCAGCATGGAACATCGGGAAGTTGTGGTTATCGGGGCGGGCCCCGCCGGCGCGGTTGCCGCGGCGCTGCTCAAGCGGCAGGGACATGACGTGCTCATGCTGGAGCGCCAGCAGTTCCCCCGGTTCTCCATCGGCGAAAGCCTGCTCGCGCATTGCCTCGAATTCGTGGAAGAGGCCGGCATGCTGCCCGCCGTCCAGGCCGCGGGCTTCCAGGTCAAGAACGGCGCCGCGTTCGCCTGCGGCGACGCCTACACGTACTTCGACTTCCGCGACAAGTTCACCGCTGGGCCGGGCACGACCTTCCAGGTGCAGCGCGCGCATTTCGACAAGGTGCTGGCGGACGACGCCGCGCGCCAGGGCGTCGAGGTGCGTTACCAGCAGGAAGTCACCGCCGCGGACTTCGGCAGCGCCGGGCCCTTGCTGGACGTGCGCCGCGCCGACGGCAGCGCCTATCAGGTCAAGAGCCAGTTCGTGCTGGACGCCAGCGGTTACGGCCGCGTGCTGGCCCGTCTGCTGGACCTGGAACGCCCGTCCGGCCTGCCGCCCCGCAAGGCCATCTTCACGCACATCGAAGACCGCATCGACGATCCCGGCTTTGACCGCGAGAAGATCCTGATCACGGTTCACCCCGAACAGCGCGGCATCTGGTATTGGCTGATTCCCTTCTCCAACGGCCGCTGCTCGTTCGGCGTGGTGGGCGGCGATGACCTTTTCGGCGGCCCCGGCGAGGACCTGATGACCACATTGCGCGCCATGGCCGATGCCGCGCCCAACCTGAAGCGCGTCTTGAAGAACGCCGTCTGGGACACGCCGGCCAACACCATCGGCGGATACTCCGCCAGCGTCACCCGCCTGCACGGCCCCGGCTACGCCCTCTTGGGCAACGCCGCGGAATTCCTGGATCCGGTGTTCTCGTCTGGCGTCACCATCGCGCTGCGCTCGTCCAAGCTGGCCTCGGACGCCTTGCACCGGCAACTGGGCGGCGCGCAGGTGGACTGGCAAGCCGAGTTCGCCGACCCGTTGATGATCGGCGTGGAAACCTTCCGCGCGTATGTGCAGGGCTGGTACACCGGCGAATTCCAGGACGTCGTCTTCTACCAGCAGGCGCAACCGGAAATCCGCCGCATGATCAGCTCCATCCTGGCCGGCTACGCCTGGGACACGGCCAACCCCTTCGTCGCCAACCCGCATCGCCGCCTGCGCACGCTGAGCGAGCTGTGCCGCAGCGGCGACCGGCTCGCCCAGCCCGCCTGAACCCGCCATGACCGCCCATCCCGCCCCCTTCCTGTCCGCCTGCCGCGCCCTGGCGATGACGCTGGCCTTGCTGGCGCTGGCCGGCTGCGCGGGCGCGCCGCCCCTGCCCGCGCGCGACACCGGTTTTTCGCTGCCGCGCCAGTTGCACGTGGTGCAGGCCGCGCCGGGCCAGCCCGCCCAGGACCTGCTCCTGGTGGTCCAGCGCGAAGATGCCGCCCTGCGGTGGTCGCTGTTCGACCCCATGGGCGTGCCGCAGGCGCGCCAGATGCTGGAACGCGGGCAATGGCGCAACGATGGTTTCATGCGGCCCAACGCGCAGGCGCGCGATCTGTTCGCGGCGCTGATGTTTGCCTGGACCCCGCAGGCCGAGCTTGACGCAGCCTACGGCGCGGCGTCGTGGCGCACGGCCTCGCAAGGCGGCGCCACGCAGCGTCTGCTGCTTGATGGCGGCAAGGTGCGCTGGACGGTCACCTATCCCGCGGACTTGCAGAGCCAGGCGTTGTCGATCGGCAGCGCCAGCGGCGTGACGTGGCGCATCACCCCCCTGAAGGAGCAGCCATGACGACCTGGCTTGGCACTCCCGGCATTGTCTGCGCGCTTGGCGCTGGCGTGGACGCCGTCGGCCGCGCCGCGTTCGCGGGCGACACGAGCGGCATGCGCGCCCAGGACGGCTGGGTGAACGGCCGCACACTGACGCTGGGCGCCGTCACCGCCGCGCTGCCGCCGGCGCCCCCGCAGATGCCCGTGCATCACCACAGCCGCAATAACCAGTTGCTGCTTGCGGCGGCCCTCCAGATCGAGGACCGGCTGCGCGGCGCCATCGCCCGGTACGGCGCCGCGCGGGTCGCGGTGGTGCTGGGCACCAGCACGTCCGGCGTGAACGACAATGCGCCCGCGTTCCGCCATCTGCGCGCGCACGGCGCATGGCCGGACGACTACGACTACCGCAGGCAGGCCCTGTCCTCGCCCGCCGCCTTCCTTGCGGACTGGCTGGGCGTGACGGGGCCGGCCTACACCCTGTCCACCGCATGCACCTCCAGCGCCCGCGCCCTGCTGTCGGCGCGCAGGCTGCTGCAGCTGGGCCTGTGCGACGCAGTGATCTGCGGCGGCGCCGACACGCTCTGCCGCCTGACCATCAATGGCTTCGCGACGCTCGAAGCGGTGGACGAAGCGCTGTGCGCGCCCTTCTCGGCCCATCGCCGCGGCATCAACATCGGCGAAGCCGGCGTGCTGTTTCTGATGGAACGCGATCCAGCCGATGCCAACGCCGTGGCGCTCTTGGGCGGCGGCGCCAGCTCCGACGCCTGGCACATGTCCGCGCCCGACCCGACCGGCGAAGGCGCGCGCCGGGCCATGCAGGCCGCGCTGCAATCGGCCCATGTGGACGCCGCCAGCATCGGCTGGCTCAACCTGCACGGCACCGGCACGCCGCACAACGACGCCATGGAAAGCCACGCCACTCACGCGGTGTTTCCGAACGGCGTGCCCTGCGCGTCGACCAAGGCGCTGACCGGCCACACGCTGGGCGCGGCCGGCGCCCTGGAAGCCGCGCTGGCCTGGATCACCCTGTCCGCGGCCAACACGCATGGCGCGCTGATGCCCCATGTGTGGGATGGCCAACCGGATCCGGCGCTGCCCGCGCTGGACTTCAGCACGTCCGCGCACCGCTACCCGGCGGGCCGGCGGCGGCTCGCCATGAGCAACTCGTTCGCCTTCGGCGGCAACAATGCCAGCCTGGTGCTGGGAGGCCAGCCATGACGACGTGGCCCATTGCCAGCCTGCTGCCGCACGCGGGCGACATGATCCTGCTCGACGCGGTCACCCACCATGACGCGGACAGCCTTACCGCCCAGGCCGTCGTGCGGCCGGGCCCCTACTCGCTGCCCGACGGCTCCCTGCCGCCCTGGCTTGGCATGGAACTGATGGCGCAGGCCGTCGGCGCCTGGGCAGGTTGCCAAGCCCGCCAGGCTAACGAAGCCGTCAAGCTCGGCTTCCTGCTTGGCACGCGGCGCTACGAATGCCACGACGCATCGTTGCCCGCCGGCGCCGCCCTCACCATCCACGTCGAACGCGGCCTGATCGACGCCAGCGGCATGAGCGTCTTCGAATGCGAACTGCGCGAGGGCACGCGCGTGCTGGCCCAAGCCCGGCTCAACGTCTATCAGCCCAGCGACCCCAACACCCTTATGCAGGAACAAGCCCCCCAATGAGCGCCGACCCCATTCTCGTCACCGGCTCGAGCCGCGGCATCGGCCGCGCCATCGCGCTGGCCCTGGCCGACGCGGGCCACGATCTGGTGCTGCATTGCCGCCAACAGCGCGCGCAGGCCGAGGCCGTCCAGGCCGAGGTGCAGGCCCGTGGCCGCCAGGCCCGCATCCTTCAGTTCGACGTGGCCGACCGCGCGCAGTGCGCCGCGGTGCTGCAGGCAGACGTCGACGCGCACGGCGCGTATTACGGCGTGGTGCTCAATGCCGGCCTGACGCGCGATGGCGCGTTCCCCGCCTTGACGGGCGACGATTGGGACCAGGTGCTGCGGACCAACCTGGACGGTTTCTACAACGTGATGAGCCCGCTGGCGATGCCCATGATCCGCCGCCGCGCGGCGGGCCGCGTGGTGTGCATGACCTCGGTCTCCGGATTGGTCGGCAACCGCGGACAGGTCAACTACAGCGCCTCGAAGGCCGGCCTCATCGGCGCCGCCAAGGCGCTGGCCGTGGAACTGGCCAAACGCCACATCACCGTCAACTGTGTGGCGCCCGGTCTGATCGATACGGACATGATCGACGAGCAGGTGCCCGTCGAAGAAATCCTGAAGGCCATCCCGGCGCAGCGCATGGGCCGGCCCGAAGAGGTGGCCGCGACCGTGGCATTCCTGATGTCCCCCGGCGCCGCGTACATCACGCGCCAGGTCATCGCTGTAAACGGAGGACTTTGCTGATGAAACGCGTCGTTGTCACCGGCATGGCCGGCATCAGCGCCCTGGGATCGGAATGGCAGGCTATCCAGCAGGCTTTCCAGGAGGGCCGCAGCGCCATTCGCGTCATGCCCGACTGGTCGCGCTACACGGAACTGAACACCCGTCTGGGCGGCCCGGTCGAAAACTTCCAGCCGCCCTCGCACTGGACGCGCAAGCAGCTGCGCAGCATGGGCCGGGTGTCGCAGCTGGCGGTGCGCGCCGCCGAAAACGCCCTGGCCGACGCCGGCCTGCTGGGCGAGCGCAGCATCACCGACGGGCGCATGGGCGTGGCCTGCGGATCGTCGGTCGGCAGCACCGCGGAAATCCGCGCCTTCGGCAACATGCTGCTCAACGGCGTGACGGATGACCTGAACGCCAATTCCTACGTGCGCATGATGCCGCACACCACCGCGGCCAACATCGGCATCTTCTTCGAACTGAAGGGCCGGATCATCCCGACCTCCAGCGCCTGCACGTCCGGCAGCCAGGGCATCGGCTACGCCTACGAGGCCATCCGCTACGGCCGTCAGGACCTGATGCTGGCGGGCGGCGCCGAAGAACTGTGCCCCAGCGAAGCGCTGGTGTTCGACGCGCTGTACGCAACCAGCCAGAAGAACGACACGCCGGAACTGACGCCCCGCCCCTACGACCGCGACCGCGACGGACTGGTCATCGGCGAAGGCAGCGGCATGCTGGTCCTCGAATCGCTGGAACACGCCCAGGCCCGCGGCGCGCGCATCCACGCGGAGATCGTGGGCTTTGGCAGCAATTCGGACGGCACGCACATCACCCGGCCCGAGGCGGCCACCATGCGCATTGCGATGGAGATGGCGCTGGCCGACGCCGGCCTGCCGCCCGAGGCAATCGGCTACGTGAACGGCCACGGCACCGCGACCGAACAGGGCGACGTGGCCGAAACGCAGGCGACTTCCGGCCTCTTTGGCAGCCGCATGCCGATCAGTTCGCAGAAAAGCTACCTGGGCCACACGCTGGGCGCCTGCGGCGCGCTGGAATCGTGGTTCAGCATCGAGATGCAGAGGAACGACTGGTACGCGCCCACGCTGAATCTGCAGAATGTCGATCCGCTATGCGGTGAGCTCGACTATCTGGACGGAGACGGCCGGCGCATGAGCAACGAATACGTGATGAACAACAACTTCGCATTCGGCGGCATCAACACGTCCCTGATCTTCAAGCGCTGGCCCTGACGCGGGCCAGCGCCGCTGGTAACGCTTCCCCGCTTTCCCGCTTTTCCAACGTCTCATCAAGGAATGCAAGTCATGACCCTCCATTGCAAGCTCGCTGGCGCGCTGGCCGTGTCGTTTGCCCTGACCGCCCCGGTCCTGGCCGCGGATCGCACCGTCCACCTGCCCCTCGCGGCCGCCGTCAAGGCCGCGCAGGACGCCGGCAAGATCGACGGCAGCGTCAAGTTCTACCTGGCGGGCACGGGGCCCAAGGGCAAGGTGCTGGAGGCTGGCGTGGTCACCAACCGCAAGACGAACGCCTTTGCCAAGAAGGACGAAGAGGCTTGCGTGTGGGTGGCCCAGTCCGCCGTGATCGCGCTGCATGAGGCCGCGAAGAAGGCCGGCGCCAATGCCGTCACCAATATCGTCAGCTACTACCGCAAGAACGAATACCGCAGCACCACCGATTACGAGTGCCACGCCGGCGCCATGGTGGCAGGCGTCGCGCTGCGCGGCGACCTCGCCACGGTGAAGTAAGCCCAACGGGCCGGGGCCGCCCGGTGCACCCCGGCCCGGTTTACACTTCCCGATTACCGCAACACCACAAAGGTTTACCGATGAGCACTGCTACGCTCAAGACCCGCCTGTCTGACGCCGTCAAGGACGCGATGCGCGCCAAGGCCACCGAGCGCCTGACCACGCTGCGATTCCTGCTGGCTGCCGTCAAGCAGAAGGAAGTGGACGAACGCCGCGATCTGTCCGACGCCGAAATCACCGCCATCATCGAAAAGCAGGTCAAGCAGCGCCGCGAATCGATCGCCGCGTTCGAGCAGGCTGGCCGCACGGAAACCGCCGAGCAGGAAAAGGGCGAACTCGCCGTGCTGCAGGAATTCCTGCCCCAGGCCGCGACGCCCGAGGAAGTGGCTGCCGCCATCGACGCCGCGCTGGCGGAAGTGGCCGCGCAAGGCGTGACCGGCGCGCCCGCGATGGGCAAGGTGATGGCGATCCTCAAACAAAACCTGGCCGGCCGCGCCGACATGACGGCGCTGTCGCAGCAGGTCAAGGCCCGCCTCGCGAGCTAAAACGCCCCCCCAAACAGATCCGGCTGGCGCGACTGCTCCGCCGGGTCTGCGAAGTTGCTCATCCCCACTCCCGCCAGCCGGTACAGCGTGTCCGGCGGCAGTTCGACCCGTTCGCATAGCAGCCGCGCCAGCGCGGCCAGTTCCAGGGCGGATGCGGGCGGCTGCGCGCAGGTCTGGCTGCGCGTCAGGATGCGGAAGCGGTCGGTCTTCAGCTTGAGCACCACCGTGCGTCCCAAGGCGCCCTTCTTCAGCGCCTGATCCCACACTTTTTCCGCCATGCGGTCCAGCGCGTCTCCCACGGCGTCCAGCCGGACATCGTTGGAAAACGTGGTTTCCGCGGACACCTGTTGCAGCGGCTGGTCCGTCTGCACCTCGCGTTCGTCGATGCCGCGCGCCAGTTCATACAGGCGCCGGCCGTAGCGGCCGAAATAGTGCTCAAGTTCCTGCGCGCTGTGCGTCGCCAGGTCGCCCACCGTCTGGATTCCAAGCTGCTCCAGCCGCGCCTGCGTGACCTTGCCCACGCCCGGCACCTTGCGCACCGGCAAGGCCTCCAGAAACGCCAGCACCTTGTTGGGCCGCACCACGAACAGTCCATCGGGCTTGTTCCAGTCAGACGCGATCTTGGCCAGGAACTTGTTTGGCGCCACGCCCGCCGACGCGGTCAGGCCGGTTTCCTCGCGGATCTGCTGGCGGATCACCTGCGCCACCTCGGTGGCCGACGGCAGCCCGCATTTGTTGACCGTGACGTCCAGGTAGGCCTCGTCCAGCGACAAGGGTTCGATCAAATCGGTATGGCGCGCGAAGATCTGCCGCACCTGGCGCGAGACGTCGCGGTAGCGGTTGAAATCGGGCGGCACGTAGATCGCGTGCGGGCAAAGGCGTTCGGCCTTGATGGCCGACATCGCGGAATGGATGCCGTAGCGCCGCGCCTCGTACGAGGCCGCGCACACGACCGAGCGCGGGCCCGTCCAGGCCACGACCACCGGCTTGCCACGCAGGTCGGGGTTGTCGCGCTGCTCCACGGATGCATAGAAAGCATCCATGTCCACATGCACGATCTTGCGCGCGGACTGCGCGGGCGCCTGCCCCGTCATGGCCTCAATCCCGTGGCAAAAACATATATTATGACCGGCGACAATTCGCTATCCCTTCTTGCCCCCGACGGATCCATGACTGCACCCGCCCGCGCCAACACCGACTACTTCGGCCTGACCATTCCTTTCATGAGTTTCATCGGCCTGGTGCCGGAAAGCATCGCGCCCGCTTACGCCCGCACGACGCTGCCGTGGCGCGAAGACTTGACCAACAGCCGCGGCGATGTGCACGGCGGCACGCTGATGAGCGTGCTGGACTTCACCCTGAGCGCCGCCGCCCGCGGCTCGGCTGACGCCACCGAAGGCATGGCCACCATCGACATGAACACCACGTTCCTGTCGCCCGCCACCGGCGATCTGGTCATCGAGGCGCGGTGCCTGCGCCGCGGCGCCTCCATCGCCTTCTGCGAGGGCGACATCCGCCGCGCTGACGGCGAACTGGTGGCGCGCGCCACCGCCACCTTCAAGATCATCCGCCGCCGTCCGGGCGGCGACTGACCTTACCAGGCTCCCTGTCCTACCTGGGCAGGTCGCGCGACGGCTTGACGGGCGGACGCGGATCCAGCGGCATGTACGTGCTGCACGACACCAGCCCGTAGTACACCGCGTCCTGCATGGCGCGCATCGCGGCGGCATCCCACGTGCCCTTGCCCCACATCACGACGCGCACGTCCGTGGACTTCGGGCCCAGCGACTTCAGGTCCACGCGCGACATTTCGCGATCAGAGTACGGCGCCAGCACGCGCACCACCCCGGTTTGCGCGCTTTCGTTCAGGTCGGACACGACACGGTAGGCGTTGTCGGTGCTGCGCAGGCAGGCGTTGGACTGGCGGATGACCGCATCGTAGGCGTCCTTGAACGCCACCGGCGCCTTGAATTCGCTGTGCGGCGACGCGCTGTCCGGCGAAATGCCGAGCGAGCAGCCGGCCAGCCCCAGGGCCAGCGCCGAGGCCGCGACCAGATTCCTGTACATGTAAATCTCCAGAAGAATTGCCGCGATTATCCCGCAAACCGCCTGGCGGCATAAGTGGGGCCGGTTCGACACCCCTCGCGCGGCTATGGCATTATCGACCGGCCATTGCAACGCGGATCGACATCACGGAGGTTTCCCTTGTTCTCATTCCTGCGCACCGTCCTGGCGGCCGGCATTGTCGGCGCCTCATTGGGTGCCTGCGCCACGCAGCCGCCTCCTCGCGCCTATCCCCTGAAAGATTTCTTCCGCCACCCGGATCGCGGCTTTTTCCGGCTCTCGGACGACGGCCAGACGCTCTCGTTCATGCAGCCGACCAGCGTGGACGGCAATCCGGCCCGCATGAACATTTATGTGCAGCCCCTGCAAGGCAGCGAGCTCATCGGCGAACCGCGCCAACTGACCCGCGAGACCGCGCGCGACATCAGCGCCTACTTCTGGAAAGGCGCGGACGTGGTGCTGTACCAGAAGGATTTTGGCGGTGACGAGAACTTCCACGTCCTGGCCGTCAATGCCAAGACCGGGACGATCACCGACCTGACGCCCTACGAGGGCGTGCGCGCGGGCATCGAGGACGACCTGGAAGACGATCCCGACCACGTGCTGATCAGTCACAACCAGCGCGACCCCGAAGTCTTCGACGTCTACCGCGTCAACGTCCACACCGGCGCGGCCGTGCTGGTGGCGCAGAACCCGGGCAACATCGTCGGCTGGCAGACCGACCACGCCGGCAAGGTGCGCGCCGCCGTCGCCAGCGACGGGCTGAACACCACCCTGCTCTACCGCGACGACGAAGCCTCAGACTTCCGCCCCCTCATCACCACCGACTACCGCACCAGCGTCAGCCCCGCGTTCTTCACGTTCGACGACAAGAAGTTCTACGCGCTCAGCAACCGCGGCCGCGACAAGCTTTCGCTCGTCGTCATTGACCCGGCCACGCCGGACGTTGAAGACGTCATCTTCACGCCCGACGCGGTCGACCTGGACGGCGCGGCATTCTCGCGCAAGCGCCGCGTGCTGACCGTCGCGTCCTACCAGACCGACAAGCCGCAATACAAATTCTTCGACGCCGAAACCGAAGCGCTGTACAAGACCCTCGCCGAGCGCCTGCCCGGCTACGACGTCGTCCTGCAGGGCGGCAACCGCGACGAAGACAAGTTCATCGTCGCCGCCTACAACGACCGCACGCCCGGCTCGCGCTACATCTATGACGCGGTAGCCGGCACGCTGACCAAGCTGGCGGACCTGAATCCGGCGATCCCCGAGGCCGATATGTCGCGGGTGCAGCCCATCAGCTACCAAAGCCGCGACGGCCGCACCATCCACGGCTACCTGACGCTGCCCGCGGGCCGCACGCCCAAGAACCTGGCTTGCGTGGTCAACCCGCACGGCGGGCCCTGGGCCCGCGACGGCTGGGGCTACAACCCCGAAGTGCAATTCCTGGCCAACCGCGGATTCTGCGTCCTGCAGATGAACTTCCGCGGCTCCACCGGCTACGGCCGCGACTTCTGGGAAGCGGGCTTCGGACAATGGGGCCTGGCGATGCAGGACGACATCACCGATGGCGTCGAATGGCTGGTCAAGCAAGGCATCGCCGATCCCAAGCGCATCGGCATCTATGGCGCCAGCTACGGCGGCTACGCCACGCTGGCCGGCGTGGCCTTCACGCCGGACCTGTACGCCGCGGCGGTCGACTACGTGGGCGTGTCCAACCTCTTTACGTTCATGAAGTCGATTCCGCCCTACTGGAAGCCGATGCTGGACAAGATGCAGGACATGGTGGGCGACCCGGTGCGGGACCGCGACCGCCTGACCGCCACGTCGCCGGCGCTGCATGCGGACAAGATCCGCACGCCGCTATTCGTGGCGCAAGGCGCCAAGGATCCGCGCGTGAACAAGGACGAGAGCGATCAGATGGTGTCGGCGCTCAAGGCTCGCGGCGTCGATGTGGAATACATGGTCAAGGACAACGAAGGCCACGGCTTTCACAACGACGAGAACAAGTTCGAGTTCTACGAGGCCATGGAGAAGTTCCTGACGGAACACCTCAAGCCGTAGTGCCCGCGGCTTCGGCCTCCAGGGCATTCGTGGCGGCGGCCGGCTGGCCGCCGCCTGCCCGAACCATCCCCCGGCCGCTCCAGGCCATTTCCACCCGGTCGCGCCCCTGTTCCTTGGCCCGGTACAACGCCACGTCGGCCCGCGCCAGGATCACGTCGGCGCTATCGCCGGGCTGGTAGGACGCCAGCCCCCCGCTCGTGGTCATCTGCACTTCCAACCCCTGCAGGTAAAGCGGCATGTCGCGCAAGGCGTCGCAGACGCGCTGCGCTTGCACCAGCGCGCTCGCCGGATCACAGTCGTACATCAGCAGCACGAATTCCTCGCCGCCCATGCGTCCGAAGCGGTCGCTCGACCGGACCGCGTTCTGCACCACGCGCGCGAAGTGCCGCAGCGCGGTGTCGCCGCCCGCGTGCCCATAGCGGTCGTTGATGGATTTGAAATAGTCGATGTCCAGCACCAGCACCGCGAGCTTCCCGCCGCTGCGCTCGCACCGTTGCAGCTCGCGTTCCAGCTCGTCCAGGATGCTGCGCCGCGAGTAGGCCTGCGTCAGGCTGTCGAACGTCAGCGCGGCCTGCATCTTTTCCGCCTGGCTGGACTGGATCATGAAAAGCAGCGCCAGAAACAGCCCCGGCACCGTGACCGAGCCGCACACGATGAAGAACAGGCCCCACGCCGACGGCTGCAACAGCGACACCGGCGCTTCCACGCCCGCGCCGTAGACATACACGCGCAGCGCGTGCAATCCCACCAGCCCGAAGAAGGCCAGCAGCAGATAGAGCACGACGCCTTTGGTCTGGATGCGCCGCCGCTGCCGGAAGATGACGCAGCCCGTTGCCGCCATCAGCACGCAGGTATAGCCGGAATACAGCATCATTCGCGACAGCAGACTGTCGTTGCGATATAGCAGCAGTGCAAAGCCAAACGTGCACAGCGAGCACAACACGGTCGTGCGCAGGATGTGCGGATGCAAGCCGAAGAACTGGCGCACGCCGATGTACACCAGCGCGGCGGACACGGCCCAGGCCGCGTTGGACACCATCACATAGGCCGCGGGCGGCATCATTTCGGCGCACGCGTAGGCCAGCATCGACAGCACGGCCAGCGCATTGGCCGCCATGAACGCGGGCACGCCTTCGACGCCGCGGCCATGAAATGGCAGCAGCAGCGGCAACGCCAGCGCCGTGGCGAGTCCCCACATCAGGAAAAACAAGCTAGTCGTCATGGTTGTTCCGGCTCAGGCCTTCTGGGCCTGCCCCGCCGTTGGGAATTGCAGTTGCACTGGGTTCGCAATCGATAACGCGTTACACGTCAGCATTTTTGATGCTTTTTGTTACCAGAACGACAAAATGACCCGCTGCGCGTTTGCCCATCGGGCAACGCGCGCCTGTTCGTTCAGAACCTTTACCGCCCGCGCCAAGACGATCGCACGGCCTGCGACGAAAGAATACGCCAAGGCGCCCGCGCCGTGACGTTCCCTTTGCAGTAATTGACAGTTAACTTACGCAAATATCCGCAAAAGTTCCGTGCGTCGACGGCCCAGCCGTAAGCGCCGCCGCCACGCCCCGCGGGCGTGGCGCGTGCGTTTGGCGCCGGCATCCTTGCGATCCTCGCGCGCGCCCCTACACGCGCCGCATCTTCGGCAACAGGATGGCCACGACGCCCAGCAGCGGCAGATAGGCGCATAGCTGATAGACATGGCCAATGCTGGTGGCGTCGGCCAGCCTGCCCAGCACCGCCGCGCCCAGGCCGCCCATGCCGAACGCAAAGCCGAAGAACAGCCCCGCGATCATCCCCACCTTGCCCGGCACCAGTTCCTGGGCATAGACCACGATCGCCGAGAACGCCGAGGCCAGCACCACGCCGATGATGACCACCAGCACGCCCGTCCAGAACAGGTTCGCGTGCGGCAGCATCAGCGTGAAAGGCGCCACGCCCAGGATCGACACCCAGATCACGATCTTGCGGCCGATGCGGTCGCCGACCGGTCCGCCCACGACGGTGCCCACCGCCACGGCAGCCAGGAACAGAAAGAGATACAGCTGCGCCTCGCGCACCGACAGCGCGAATTTGTCGATCAGGTAGAAGGTGAAGTAGCTGTTCAGGCTGGCCAAATAGAAGTACTTCGAGAACACCAGCACGCCCAGCACCGCCAACGCGCCCATCACCTGATGGCGCGTGCGCCCATTGTCCGCGCCCTCGCGCCGCGCGCGCGGCTTGAGCAGCACGCGGTTGGCGCTGTACCAGCGGCCGATCCACATCAGCACCCCGATGCCGAACAGCGCCGCCACCGAGAACCACGCCACGCTGCCCTGTCCGTGCGGAATGATGACCAGCGCGGCCAGAAGCGGTCCCAGCGCCGATCCCACATTGCCGCCCACCTGGAACAGCGACTGCGCCAGCCCGTGCCGCCCCCCCGACGCCATGCGCGCCACCCGCGACGACTCGGGGTGAAACACCGACGAGCCCGTGCCCACCAGCACCGCCGCCACCAGCAGCCAGCCGAAGGACGGCGCCATCGACAACAGCAAGAGGCCCACCAGCGTGAACCCCATGCCCACCGGCAGCGAGTACGGTTTGGGATGCCGGTCGGTGTACAAGCCGATGAAGGGCTGCAGCAACGACGCGGCAAGCTGGTAGACCAGCGTGATCAGGCCGATCTGCGTGAACGTCAGGCTGAACGAATCCTTGAGCATCGGATAGATGGCGAGCAGGATCGACTGGATCATGTCGTTCATCAGATGCGCCACGCTGATGGCGCCCAACACCTTGAAGGCGGTGGAGGGATCGGACGAGGCGGCCGGTGCCGCGGGCGGAGTGGCAGCCAGGCCGGCGGCGGGATTCTGGGCGGAGTTCATGGGACGCGCAAGAAAGATTGAAGGACAGCCGGCCAGACGCCGGAACCAGGCCTCAAGTGTAGAAATCCGGCGTCCGCGCGATCTGCCAATTTTCGTCGCCAAAGTGACAAAATAGGCGCACTGCGCTTTTGGGCGTGCCCTCATTCTTTTGCCGGAAGTGACACCATGGTCGTGCGCCCCGCCCCCGATCCCGCGCGCAGCATCAATGCCCAGGACTACCAGCATCGCCCGCGCGTCGTGACGGCAATGGCCAAGGAATTTCCCGCGGGCGCGCAGACCGGCTCGCATTCGCACCCCCGCGCGCAGCTCATCTACGCCATCGAAGGCGTGATGCGCGTCACCACGCCCAGCGGCTTCTGGGCCCTGCCGCCGCTGCGCGCGCTCTGGGTGCCGGCCGGCGTGCCGCACGGCGTGGACATGGTGGGCGCGGTCTCCATGCGTTCGCTCTACATCCAGGCCGAAGCGGCCGCGGGCTACTGGCCCCAGTGCCAGGTGATCGAGGTAAGCGGCCTGTTGCGCGAACTGATCCTGGCGCTGACGGCCGAGCCCATCGACTACCCGCTCGGGGGACGGATCGAACAGATCGCCGGATTGATCCTGGCCGAACTGGCCGCAGCCCGCGTCGTGCCGATTCAGATCCCCTGGCCGCGCGACCGGCGCTTGCAAGCCATTTGCGCGGCCATCCTGGACCAGCCCGGCCTGCAGCGCGGCATCGACGACTGGGGCAGCGAAATCGGCGCCAGCGGCCGCACATTGATCCGATTGTTTCAAAGCGAACTGGGATTGAACTACCGCCAATGGGTGCAGCAGGTGCGCCTGGCCGACGCCGTGTGCCGCCTGTCGCTGGGCGAGCCCGTCGCGCGGATTGCCGCGGACCTCGGCTACCGTAGCGCCAGCGCGTTCTCGGCCATGTTCCACCGAGCGCTGGGCGCGCCCCCGCAGCGCTACCTGCAATCCGTCCCCGGCGCCGGAGGCGCCTGACATAACGCTGAATTCCCCCTGGGCGGGCAGATTTCGTTACCGAAACCTTATTGCGCCCTGGGCGGTCTATAGCGTTCTGACCTAGAATCGCCTGCAATGAGCACCCCCCAGCAATCCTCCGCCAACCCGGGCGGCAAATCGGGCCTCCCCTGGAAACCTCTCCTGGTCAAAGCGGGCATCGCAGCCGCCGGCGCAGCCGTGTGCGGCGCCATCCTGCTCGGCCTCGCGCTGGCCCTGGCGTGGCCCAGCCTGCCCGACCTGCACGCGATGACCGACTACCGGCCACGCGTGCCGTTGCGCGTCTATACCGCGGACAAGGTCTTGATCGGCGAGTACGGCGAAGAACACCGCAACGTGCTGCGTTTCGATGAGATTCCTCCGGTGATGCGCCAAGCCGTGCTGGCGGCCGAGGACGACCGGTTCTACAGCCACGGCGGCGTCGACTGGATGGGCGTTGCGCGCGCCGTGCTGACCAACATCGTCAAGGGCTCCAAGTCCCAGGGCGGCAGCACGATCACGATGCAGGTCGCGCGCAACTTCTATCTGTCGTCGGAGAAAACCTACTCGCGCAAGTTCTACGAACTGCTGCTGACGTTCAAGATCGAATCCGAGCTCACCAAGGACCAGATCCTCGAGCTCTACATGAACCAGATCTACCTGGGCCATCGCGCCTATGGTTTCGCGGCCGCTTCGCGCACGTACTTCGGCAAGCCGCTGTCGGAAGTCACGCCGGCCGAAGCCGCCATGCTGGCCGGCATTCCCAAGGCGCCCTCGCGCTTTAACCCCATCACCAACTTCCCGCGCGCGGAAATCCGCCAGCATTACGTGCTGGGCCGCATGAAGACGCTGGGCTACCTGACGCCGGAGCAGACCGAAGAGGCCCTGAACCAGCGCCTCACGATCCGCGGCTCGGACGGCAGCAGCGCACGTGGCTTCGCGGTGCATGGCGACTATCCCGCCGAGCTGGCCCGCCAGCTGATGTACGGCGTCTTCCAGGAAAACACGTATTCGCAGGGCATCGACGTCTACACCACGATCGATTCCAAGGCGCAGGAAGCCGCCTACCGCGCCGTGCGCGACGGCATCATCGATTACACGCGCCGCGCCGTCTATCCGGGGCCGGAAGACCAGGTCGACCTGCCCGACGGCGTGGAAAAGGACCCGCAGGCGCTCGACGAGGTCCTGGATGGCGTGCAGGAAAAGTCGCCCGACAGCGAAGACCTGCTCGCCGCCGTCGTGCTGGCCGCCAGCCCCACCGAAGTCACCGTGGCGCGCAGCGGACGCGACATCATCACGATCTCGGACAAGAAGGCCTTGGCGGTTGTCGCCCGCGCGCTCAATCCCAAGGCCAGCGACACCCAGCGCATCCGCCGCGGTTCCGTCGTCTACATCCACAAGAACGGCGACAACTGGGAAATCATCAACATGCCGGCGCTGCAGGCCGCGCTGGTATCGATGGTGCCGCAGGATGGCGCCATCCGCGCGATGATCGGCGGCTTTGACTTCAATCGCGGCCACTTCAACCGCGTCACGCAGGCCTGGCGCCAGCCCGGTTCGAACATCAAGCCGTTCGTCTACGCGGCCGCGCTGGAACGGGGCCTCACGCCCGCCACGCAGATTTCCGACCAGCCCTTCATGCTGACCGCCGAGCAGACGGGCTCGAAGGCCTGGCAGCCCAAGAACGACGGCAACAAGTACGAACCCATGCTGACCCTGCGTCAGGGCCTCATGCGGTCCAAGAACATGGTGTCCATCCGCATCCTGCAGGCGATCTCTCCGCAGTATGCGCAGGATTATCTGACGCGCTTCGGCTTCGACAAGTCGCGCTGGCCGGCCGTGCTGCCGCTCGCCCTGGGCGCGGGCGGCGCCACGCCGCTGCAAGTCGTCAATGGCTACAGCGTGTTCGCCAACGGCGGCTATCGCGTGACGCCCTACCTCATCGACCACGTCACGGACCGCTCCGGCAACGTGCTGATGAAGGCGCAGCCCGTCGTGGCCGGCGATGCGCAGGCGCGCGCCATCGACCCACGCACCGCCTGGGTCATGGACGACATCCTGCGGGACGTCACCGTCAACGGCACCGCCGCCCGCGCGCATCAGGTGCTCAAGCGCAACGACATCGGCGGCAAGACCGGCACCACCAACGACGCGGTCGACGTCTGGTTCTCGGGCTTCACGCAGACCCTGGCCACCACCGTGTGGATGGGCTTTGACCAGCCCAAGTCGCTGGGCACCAACGAGTTCGGCAGCGGCCTGGCGCTGTCCACCTGGCTGGACTACATGCAGCCCGTGCTCAAGGACGTGCCGCAGGCCAAGCCGGCGCCCCGTCCCGATGGCCTGCTGGTGGACAACGGCGAGTACTACTTCTCCGAATTCCCGCCCGGCCAGGCAGTGGCCTCGCTGGACCTGTCTTCCGGCGACGCGCTCACCGATTTCCTGAACAACAACCGCTCGACGGACGGCGTCGACACCTCGGTCAAGCCGCTGCCCCCGGGCGGCGCCGCAGCCCCGCAAGACAGTCCGATCCAACCGCCGTTGATGCCGATCCCGGTGCCGCGCGCGGACGCCGCGCCCGGCCCGCAGGCGCAGGCTATGCCCGCCGCAGGCGGCGTGCAGCCGCCGGCCCTGCCTGCCGCGGTTGCGCCGGCCGACTCGGCCGGCGTAAGCGCCAGCGCCGTCACCAGCCCCGGCACGGTAACCGCCCGGCCGCTTTAAGCGCCGCGCATCACGCAAAACGGGCGCCTCGGCGCCCGTTTTTCTTTTGAGACCGGCCCCCGCTACTCGGCGGCCGCAGCCTCGGTCACGACCTCGCGCGGCCACGCCTGCAGGGATTCCAGATTCAAAAAGGTGAAGTAGCCGGCGTTCCAGCCTTCGGTGTCGATGTGATACACATTGCCCAGCGCAAGCGGCGATGCCACCGGGGTATGCCCCGCCACCACCGCCCTGACGCCCAGGATGCCGGTGCGGTCCATCTGGCGCAGGCGGTCGCGCGACCACTGGCACGCCGCGCTGGTGCGTTTGTAGCGGTCCTGCAACGCGGACTCCAGCCGGGGCCAGAACAGCACCGGGCAGTCGGCATGCAGCAGTCCGACCGCGCCCGACGACGTTTCCACCTCGATGGCAATGGGCAGCCGGGTAAAGGCCTCGGCAAACACCGCTTGCCGCTCGGCAGGCAAATCCAGAAACCAGCCACCGCCGTAACCGCGCCAGTTCTTCACGTCCACTTGCCCGGTGCGCACATGGCGAATCGCGTAGTCCTCGTGATTGCCTTGCACCGCGTAAAACCACGGCTTTTCCAGCCAGTCCAGCGCGGCCTCGTTCTCGGGCCCGCGGTCGACTAGGTCGCCCACGGAAAAAAGCCGATCGAAGGCTGGGTCGAACCCCAGTTCATCCAGCGCCTGTTGCAGACGCGAAAAATGGCCGTGCACGTCGCCCACCGCAAAATCGCGGCCGGCTTCATTGCGCGGGACCTTGAGAAAACGCTGCTCCATGATGCTTCGGGTATGCCGCAAGGAAAAATCTGACCCTTCTTTTTAACCCGCTTTGCTCTGTCCCCACGGCCAGCCCGGACGCCGGAAGGGTCAAATAGCGTTACGAGAATCGCTCTTGTTCGTGATAATGTTTCCTCCTTTCCCGTTCCGTTCTTGAGGGGTTGCGCCTGGCCGCTTCCCCGCCGTCACCATGACCGCCGCGTCCACCATCAAAACCTGGTATCTGGTCCATAAATGGACCAGCCTGGTCTGCACGATCTTCTTGCTGATCATCTGTCTCACCGGCCTGCCGCTCGTGTTCCATCACGAGATCGAGCACTGGCTGGACGATGCCAAGCCGCTATCGGAGGTGCCTGCCGGCACGCCGCCCGCCAACCTCGACAAGCTTGTCGCGAACGCCCGCGAGATGTACCCGAACGAGGTCGTCGACTACCTCTTCTTCGACCCCGACGAACCGCAGGTCTTCGTCGGCATGGCCAAGACGCCGGGCGACGGGCAGGCCTCGGGGCACGCCATCCGCATGGACGCGCGCACGGGCGATGTGTTGCTCGACGGCCCGCTCTACACCGAAGACAAGTTTTCGTTCATGGGCGTCATGCTGGCGCTGCATGTGGACCTTTTCGCGGGGCTGGCGGGCGAGCTGTTCCTGGGCTTCATGGGCCTCTTGTTCTGCGTGGCCATCGTGTCGGGCGTCGTGCTGTACGGCCCCTTCATGAAGAAGCTGGAATTCGGCACCGTGCGCGCCACGCGCTCGACACGCCTGAAGTGGCTGGACCTGCACAACCTGCTGGGCATCGTCACGCTGGTCTGGGCGTTCGTGGTGGGCGTCACCGGCGTCGTCAACGAACTGTCCACGCCGCTCTTCCGGCTATGGCAGTCCACCGAACTGCCTCGCGTCCTGGAACCCTACAAGGGCCAGCCCATTCCCACGCAACTGGCATCGGCGCAACTGGCAGCAGACACCGCGCGCAAGGCCATGCCCGGCAACGAGGTTTCGTTCATTTCATTCCCCGGCAACGCCTTCGGCAGCCCGCAACACTTCATCGCCTGGATGCGCGGCGACACGCCGCTGACGTCCAAGCTGAATACGCCCGTACTGATCGACGGCCGGACCGGCGAACTGACGACGGTCGCGCGGATGCCGTGGTACCTGACCGCGCTGGAAGTCTCGCGGCCGCTGCATTTCGGTGATTACGGCGGCCTGCCGCTCAAGATCATCTGGGCGCTGCTCGACCTGGTCACCATCGTGGTGCTGGTCAGCGGCCTGTACCTGTGGCTGGCCCGCCGCCGCGCCACCGAAGCGCGCATCAACGACCTCATCAAGAAACACCAGGCAGCCGCCGCCCCGCAAAGGACGCCCGCATGAGCCAGTTCAAAGGCAAAGGCGGCCGCGGCTTCCTGTTCGTGTGGGGCATGCCGATCCTGCTGGGCGCCCTCAGCATCTTCGGCCTGCTGGCCGCCCTACTGGGCACCGGCGCGTGGCACTGGGCGTCATGGACCGCCCTCACCATTCTGCTCGTGGTGATCCTGCGCTACTGGGTTTTCCCGCTCGATCACTAGCCGACCGCTTGCCGGCGCAATCGGGCGGTCCAGGACGGCCGCGCGGCCCCGCTCGCCGCGCCCGCCGTGCCCGCGCCGCTCGTTACGCGAACTTCTCGGGGTCCGGCCCCAGCCGCGGGCCTTCCTTGATGCCGTCGATGGCCGCCATCTCGGCCGGCGACAGTTCGAAGTCGAAGACGTCGATGTTTTCGCGGATCCGCGCCGGCGTGATGGACTTCGGGATCACGACCAGGTCGTGCTGCAGATGCCAGCGCAGCGTCACCTGGGCCGGCGACTTGCCGTGCTTTTGCGCCAGATCCAGGATCACCTTTTCCTTCGTGATGTTGCCCTGCGCAAGCGGGCTCCAGGATTCGGTCACGATGCCATGCCGGGCATGGAAGGCCCGCAGCGCGGTCTGCGTGAATCCGGGGTGCAGCTCGATCTGGTTGACGGCGGGCGTGACGCCCGACGCGTCGATCAGGCGTTCCAGATTCGCTTGCGTGAAGTTCGACACGCCGATCGATCGCGCGCGGCCATCTTCCTTCATCTCGATCATGGCCCGCCAGGCGTCCAGGAACTTCTCGCTGCCGGCCACCGGCCAGTGAATCAGGTACAGGTCCACGTACGCCAGGCCCAGCTTCTCCAGGCTTTCGTCCATCGCCTTGTGCGCGTCGTCGTAGCCATGCCTGTCGTTCCACAGCTTGGTCGTGATGAACAGGTCCTTGCGCGCCACGCCGGCTGACCGCAGTCCCACACCCACGCCCGCCTCATTGCCATAGATGGCTGCCGTATCCACCGACCGGTAACCTGCCGCCAGCGCTTCCTTCACGCTGGAGGCCGCCTGATCATCCGGCACCTGCCACACGCCCAGGCCCAACTGCGGAATCTTGCCTCCGTCGTTCAATTTCACTGCGGGTACCTTCGCCATAAGACCCTCCATAGCATGCAACGCCACCGCGGCGCGGCGAAAACGCGCCCGGTCGCGTAACCAGGGGAGCAGGCGGCCGGCCCCCCGGTTGGAAGAGAAAGAAACGGGCCCGACGCGCTGCGCCCGTGTCGCGATACCGCCTTGACGCCCCCGGTTAAGGTGCACCCGTGCCCAGGGGTTATGCCTCAAATAGTACCGCTGGTGCCCCATAATGCCCTGCAAACGGCTTAACTCCCCTGGTGGAGCCCGCCTCAACCACGGCATCCCGACCCATGAATCCTCCTGAAACGCGGCCCGGCAAGGGCGGCGGTCTTGCCACGCTTCGCACCCTCTTTCCCTACCTGTGGCCGCCCGGCAAGACCGGCCTGAAGCTGCGCGTGGTGGCGGCACTGCTGTGCCTGTTCGCCGCCAAGGCCGCGACCGTCTACGTGCCCCTGTTGTACAAGCAGGCGGTGGACGAGCTGGGCAAGGGCGCGCCCGGCACGGTGACCGTGCCGCTCGGGCTGATCCTGGCCTACGGCACCGCGCGCGTTCTGTCGCTGCTGTTCTCCGAACTGCGCGACGCGATCTTCGCGCGGGTCGGCCAGCATGCGATCCGTTCCGTCGGCCTGCAGATCTTCCGTCACCTGCACAGCCTGGCGCTGCGCTTTCACCTGGCGCGCCAGACCGGCGGGCTGAACCGCGCCATCGAACGCGGCACCAAGGGCATCCAGACGCTGCTGTCGTTCCTGCTGTTCAACATCCTGCCCACGTTCTTCGAAATCAGCCTCGTCTGCGTCGTGCTGTGGAAGATGTTCGACGGCTGGCTGGCGCTGGCCACGGGCGCCACGGTCGTCCTCTACATGGCCTACACCCTGGCTGTGACCGAATGGCGCACCAAGTTCCGGCGCCAGATGAACGAAACCGACTCCGAGGCCAACACCAAGGCCATCGAAAGCCTGCTGAACTACGAAACGGTCAAGTATTTCGGCAACGAAGAGCACGAGGCCCGGCGCTACGACGCGTCGCTCACCCGCTACGAACGCGCCGCCGTGCGCAGCCAGGTCAGCCTGTCGATCCTGAACGTGGGCCAGGCCGCCATCATCTCCGTGGGGCTGACGCTCGTGATGTGGATGGCGGCCAACGGCATCGCCGAGGGCCGCTACACGCTGGGCGACTTCGTGCTGGTCAACACCTATCTGTTGCAGCTCTACACGCCGCTTAGTTTCTTCGGCTTCATCTACCGCGAAATCAAGCAGGCGCTGATCGACATGGAGCGCATGTTCGAGCTGCTGGGCCAGGACCGCGAAGTGGCCGACCGCCCGGGCGCCACGCCGCTGCAGGTCTCGGGCGGCGCCGTCGAATTCCGCGACGTGCATTTCGGCTACGACCCGCGCCGCGCCATCCTGAAGGGCGTCAGCTTTTCCATTCCCGCCGGCAAAACAGTGGCCGTGGTCGGCACCTCGGGCGCCGGCAAGTCCACGATCGCGCGCCTGCTGTTCCGCTTCTATGACGCAGACAGCGGCGCCATCCTGATCGACGGCCAGGACGTGCGCGACGTCACGCAGGCCAGCGTGCGCGCCGCGATTGGCGTCGTGCCGCAGGACACCGTGCTGTTCAACGACACCATCCGCTACAACATCGGCTACGGGCGGCCCGGCGCCACGGAAGCGGAAATCGAGGCCGCCGCGCGCCTGGCGCACATTCAGGACCTCATCCTGACCATGCCGGACGGCTACGACACCCTGGTGGGCGAGCGCGGCCTGAAGCTGTCAGGCGGCGAAAAGCAACGCGTCGCGATTGCCCGCACCATCCTCAAGAATCCGGCCATCTTCCTGTTCGACGAAGCCACCAGCGCCCTGGACACCCATACCGAACGCGAGATCCAGGCCAACCTGCGCGAGGTCAGCCAGGGCCGCAGTACGCTGATCATTGCGCACCGCCTGTCCACGGTGGCCGACGCGGACGAGATCATCGTGCTGGCAGACGGCCGCATCGTCGAGCGCGGCCGTCATCCGCAACTGCTCGCCCAAGGCGGCATCTACGCCGGCATGTGGACCCGCCAGCAGGAGAGCGCACGGTCCGCGCCCGCGGATTGACAAGCCGCGCCCCCTGTCCGAACATCGCACCCTTTGATAGCCAGGCCTCCCATGCAGGATTCTCCCACCCTTCCCGAAGTGCTCGTCTGCGCCGCCGGCGACCTGGTCAACGGCGGCCTGGGCGTGAAGGTGCCCGTGACCGATGGCGCGGGCCGCACCACCGCCTTCTTCGTGCGCTACCAGGATCAGGTGCACGGCTACCTGAACCGCTGCGCCCACATCGGCGTGGAACTCGATTGGGAAGGCAGCTTCTTCACCCGCGCGGGCGACCTCATCATGTGCGCCCGCCATGGCGCCACCTACCAGCCCGACACGGGCGTTTGCGTGGGCGGGCCCTGCAAGAACGGACGCCTGACCGCGCTGGCCGTCACCGAGCGCGACGGCGGCGTCTTCTGGCAGCCCGCCGGCAAGATCCAGCCGCTGGACGCAGCCGCCTGATCCCATCGCCAGGCGGCGCGCCGCGCGGGGCGTTACGCCCGGGCCGGCACCGCCGCCGCCGGTTCCTCGCGCTCGGCATAGCGCCGCGCCAGCACCGCGCAAACCATCAGCTGCATCTGGTGAAAGATCATCAGCGGCAACACCACCACGCCCATCTGCGACGTGCCAAACAGCACCGTCGCAAGCGGAATGCCCGACGCCAGCGACTTCTTCGATCCGCAAAAGACCAGCGTGATCTCGTTCTCCTTGGTCATCCCCAGCTTGCGGCTGCCCCACGTCGTGATCACCAGCACCGATCCCAGCAGCAAGGCGTTCACCAGCACCATCGTGGCCAGGTCGATGGCCGGAAACGCGTGCCAGATGCCTTGCGCGACGGCTTCGCTGAACGCGGTGTAGACGGCCAGCAGGATCGAGCTGCGGTCGACCTTGGACAGCGTGCGGCTGTTGCGCAGCGCCCACGCCCCGATCCACGGCCGCAGCAGGCTGCCCACCGCAAACGGCAGCAACAGCTGCAGCAGGATGCGGCCGGCGTCGGCCAGCCCATGCCCGCCGCCCTGGCGGTGAAGCAAAACGGCCACCAGCAGCGGCGTCAGCACGGTACCCAACAGGTTGGAGGCCGTCGCCGCGCAGATTGCACCCGGCACATTGCCCCGCGCCATCGAGGTAAAGGCAATCGAGGACTGCACGGTGGAAGACAGCGTGCAGACGAACAGCACGCCCAGCCACAGCGACGGCGTCAGCAGCCCGGGAAACAGGGCGCGCAGGCCCAGACCCAAGGCGGGAAACAGCAGGAAGGTGCAGGCCAGGATCAGCCCGTGCAAGCGCACGTCCTTCACGCCGGACACGATGGCGTCCGTGGACAGCCGCGCTCCGTGCAGGAAGAACAGCAGCGAAATCGCCACGTTGCTGGCCACCATCATGAACGTCGCGCCCTTGCCCACCGCCGGGAAAAAGCTGGCGAACGCCACGGTGGCGATCAGGATGAGCGTGAATTGGTCGGGCAGAAAGCGGCGCATGGCAGGGACGTGTCGAAGAAAATGCGCCCACTATAGGCGCGCCCCTTGCCATCGTGAAGGCCACTGGGTACTTTAACTGTCATCGGCATTTCCTATGACCAGACCGCGCCCATGCTCAATCCCCTGTGGCTCAAGACCTTCGCGGCCGCCGCCGGCGCGCCAAGCTTCACCGAGGCCGCGCGCCGGCTGGGCCTGACCCAGCCCACCGTCAGCGAACACATCCGGCAACTCGAATCGGCCGTGAATCGCCGGCTGTTCCAGCGCGACACGCATTCGCTCGCCCTGACCAGCGATGGCCGCAGCCTGCTCGTGCATGCCGAAATCATCCTGGCCGCCCACGAAAAAGCCGAACGCCTGTTCGATGCGCCACGGCTGCGCGGCCGGATCCGGCTCGGCACCTCGGACGATCTGGCGATGGGTCCCCTGCCCGACGTCCTGGCGGCGTTCCGGCTTGCGCATCCCGAAGTGGAGCTGGACCTGACCATCGGCGTCACCAGCGAGCTCTACAAGCTGCTGGACGACAACCGCCTCGATGTGATGATCGGCAAGCGCCGGCGCGGCGACCGCCGCGGCCAGACGCTGCACAAAGAGGCGCTGCTGTGGCGCGCCAAGGAAGGCTTGCGGATCGTGTCCGATGAACCGCTTCCGCTGATCCTGCTGCGCGAGCCCAGCGTCACACGCACGCTGACGCTGGACGCGCTGGCGCGCGCCGGACGCAGCTGGCAAATCGTCTGCACCAGCACCAGCTACGCAGGCTGCCAGGCGGCCGCGCGCGCAGGATTGGGCATCACCGTCCAACCCTCGCACCTGTCCACCGCCGGCCTGTCGGCGCCCGCGGGCGCGGCCAACCTGCCCGCGCTGCCGCCGGTGGAATTCATCGTCATCTCGGCCCCGGCGCCGGGCAAACCCACCCGCGCGCTGATCGACATCCTCATGCGCAGCACCCTGACCTGACCCGCCTGACGGCAGCCTACTCGGGCAACGGGTCCGGCACGCCGTCCGCATCCACGGACTTCACGCGATCCAGCGCATTGCGCGCCGCCGACATGGCCTCGATCGTGCTGCGAAAGCGCCGCGAAAGGAATATCTCGAAGGCCTGGCTTTCCGGCTCGGGCGCAGCCGCTTCGGCGCCGGGCTCGGCGCCATCGGCAGGCGCAGGCGCTTCGGCGGCTTTCACGGGCAGGCGCCGCGTCTCCAGAAACGCGCGCGCGGGGATGCGCCCCTCGGGCTGGGTCGCATAGGCGACCACTGAAAATCCATCGATGATCTTCTCGGACATTGCGGTTTCCTTGGGCGCGATCGATCGGGCGCGCCGACACGTTCACAACGGCTTGCCCCAAGAAAACTTAAGCCGGGACCGGCGCGGGATTCCGCCCTGCGCGCCGGTTATTCAAACGACTCTATTTTGTCGACGTGACCGCTTGCGCGCGCACGCGCACATAGGCCGCCACCTGTTCCAGCACATGCGACAGATCCGCGCGCAACGCGTCAAAACCCGCGTTGCGTTCCCGCGTGGCTTCGTCCATGTAGAGCGGGCGGCGGATCTCCACCTGCAGACTGTGCCGGTTCAGCGCGGGCTGGCCAATCTGCGCGATGAGCTGCACGCCCTTGTACGGGTCGTTGCGCGCCACCGTGTAGCCCTTGTCGCGCAGCGCCGTCTCGATGAGCGCAATGAACTCCGGCTCGCACGTCGTGCCGTCGCGGTCGCCCAGCACAAAGTCGGCAAGCGGATGTTCGCTCTGGCGTCCCAGCCGCTCGTAGGCGTCGTTCGGCATCGAATGCAGATTCAGGTGCCATACCGCGCCGAAGCGCTCGTGGACGTGCCGGATCGCCGTAGCCAAGGCCGCGTGATAAGGCTCGTAGTACGCCTGGATGCGATGCCGCACCTGCGACAGCGTCAGCTTGCGGTCGTAGATCGGCGTGGCCTTGTCCATCCGGCGCCAGATCAGGCCCTTGCCCAGGCGCGTCTTTTCGCCGGGGTCCAGCGGCTCGGGCCAGGGCTCGGCCAACAGCTCCGGATCCAGATCCTGCAACGTGCGGTTCGGGTCGATGTAGACGCGCGGAAAATTGGCCGCGACCAGCGTGGCGCCCAGCGCGGGCGCCGCCGACCACAACGCGTCCACGTGCGTGTCCTCGCCCTGGCGCAATTGCGCCAGCGTGGCCGAGGCGCCGAAATCATCGGGATAGCGCTCGCCGCTATGCGGCGAATCACAGACCAGCGGCAACGCGGGCCCGGTGGGTTCATGCACGGAAACAGCGGGGAAGTCGGCGGTCGTCATCGTTCAATCAGCCTGGATGTTGGCGGTCTTGGCCACTTTTGCGTAGCGGGCCAGGGCCTGGTCGATCTGCACCTGGAATTCTTGCGGCGTCGTGGGCATCAGCGTACCACCCACGTCTTCGGCCTTCTTGCGGAATTCCGGATCTTCCATCGCAGCGCGGACGGCCTTGTTCAGACGCTCCACCACGGCCTGCGGCGTGCCCGCCGGCGCGACCAGGCCGAACCAGCCGCCGGTGCCCATGTCGGGATAGCCCAGCTCGATGTAGGTGGGCACGTCGGGCAGCAGCGGCGAGCGCTCGGCGCCCAGCACCGCCAGCGGACGCAGCTTGCCGCCCAGCACCTGCGGCAGCGTTGACGACAGGTTGTCCGTGATCGCGTCCACCTGCCCGCCCATCACGTCGTTCAGCGCCGGCCCCGCGCCACGGTACGGCACGTGCAGCAGCTTGATGCCGGACAGCATCATGAAATTCTCGATGTTCACGTGCCCCAGCGATCCCACGCCCGGCGACGCGAAGCTGTAGCGTTCGGGCGCGCCCTTGGCCAGCGCGACGAATTCGGCCATGTTCTTGGCCGGGACATTGGGGTTGATCGCGAAGATGCTGGGCACGGCCAGCACATTGGCCACCGGCACGAAATCCTTGACCGGGTCGTAGTTCATCTTGCGGAACACCGCCGGATTCGACCCGTGCGTGCTCATGGTCGCCATGCCGATCGTATAGCCGTCCGGCGTGGACCGCGCCACCTGTTCCATGCCCAGCGATCCGCCGGCGCCCGCCTTGTTCTCGACGACGATGGTCTGCTTCAGGTCGCGGCCCGCGTACTCGGCCACAAGCCGCGCCACGATGTCGGTCGACCCGCCCGCGGCAAACGGCACCACCAGCTTGATCGGACGCGCAGGGTAGTCGGCGGCATGCGACATGCCGGCAAAGGACAACGTGGCAAACATGCCGGCGAGCGCAAAGCGCGCGGACCGGCCAAAAAGACGGCGGGACATAAGGCGACTCCTGGGTTGTCGTGCTGAAGGCCGCCAGTGTCCAAACTTTACGATCCCCTTTCAAACGACTATATTGCACTCCTTCATTACCAAAGGTCATGCTAGATGCGCCTGCATTCGCCCTCGATGTCCGAGCTGCATGCCTTCGTGACCGCGGCCAGGCTGGGCAGCTTCACCCAGGCAGCAGAGGTGCTGTGCGTGACCCAGGGCGCCATCAGCCGCGCCATCTCCCGCCTGGAGGCGCACTTCGGCCAGCCGCTCATGCACCGCAATGCCCACGGCCTCACGCTGACCGAGACCGGCCGCAAGCTGTACGACGGCGCACAGGCGCCCCTGCATGCGATCGAAGCGCTCAGCACGGAATTGCGTGCTGATGACCGCCGGCTGCGCCTGACCCTATCCTCGGTGCCCACGCTGGCCAGCGCGTGGCTCGTGCCGCGTCTGCCGGACTTCCACCAGCGTCACCCGGACATCCAACTCGGCTTCTCCGCCTACCGCCGCAACGAAGACTTCTCCGGCGCCACGCCGGATGCGAGCATTCTGTCGGGCACGCCGGACCAGTGGCCGGGCTGGCACGCGGACTACGTCATCGGCCGCGAAATGGTGGTGATCTGCCACCCGGGGCGGCTGGCGGCACGCCAGGCCAAGGGCCTGTGGAGCACGCCGCAGGGCTTGTTGGGCGAGCCCCTGCTGTATCACACCAACGGCCGGGAAAATTGGGCCCAATGGTTCGCCGCGGCCGGCGTGCCTCGCGCCAGCGTCACGTTGTCGAACGGGTTCGATCAGGTATCGATCCTGATCCGTGCGGTCATGGCCGACATGGGCATCGCTGTGTTGCAACGCTGCCTCGTACGAGACGAACTGCAGGCCGGCCGCGTCGCCGCCCCCTTCCCGGAACTGGCCATCCGTATCGACCGCGGCTACCACCTCTGCGCGCCCGCGCAGCGGCGCGACCACTACGCCCTGGCGTGTTTCCGCCAATGGCTGCTGGAAACCGCCAGCCTGGATCCTGACGTCATGGCGGCCGGCGCTCCCGCCTGAGCTTCAAGCGCCATCGTGCGGGGAATGCCCACGCCTGCAACCAAAAGCAACGGGCCCCATAAAGGGGCCCGTGTCGTACGAGTTGCCGGCGGATCCGGTCAGGGCGCGAGCTTGAAGCCCAGGTCCACGCCCCACTTGTCGGTCTCGCGCAGCCATTTCGCGCCGCAATTCAGGCAGCGGAAGTGGTCTTCGCGGCTTTCCTCCCGGCCCTTCTGCGTTGGGTTGGTAAATCCTTGATGTCCCAGGTGCGAATGCGGCGCAACACCGGCAAGGCCTGGATTAATGCGTTGGCAAGCCAAACACATAACGCTCATTGATGCTTCCCCACAAACAGTGTTAGCAAATTGTAAGGGATTTCACCAATGTCTTTCTATTAATTCGCCCTCAACTTGGGAATAAAAATTGTTAACGTGATTAGGATACAACGTTTTGTAACGCGGTCAGGCAGGTCGCCAAGTGATAAGGCGAGGTCGACGGCATGTCGGCCCGCGTCACGTTGCCCTTCGCATCCAGGCATTCGTGCCAGCCGCCCGGATGCAGAAACCGCTCGCGAAAGCTTGCCAGAGCCGTTTGCAGCGCCGGCAGATCGCCCATCACGGCCAAGACTCTCAGGTATTCCGTCTGCGCCCAGATCCGGCGCGTATCGTCCGCCACGGCCCCCGACTCATCCAGCGACGCGATCACCCCCGCGGCATCCACGCCATGGGTGCGCGACCATTGCACGGCGCGCGGCAATGTTTCGGCGAGATCCAGGCCTTCGAACACCTGCGCCGATTCATGCACGAGGGAGAGCCATTCGAATTGATGACCCGGTTCCAGCCGGTTGCCTGCGCTGCCCTGCAACGCCTCGGATATGCATTGCGTGGGCGCGTGAACGAAGAACTGGCTGACGCCTTGCGCAAGCTCGCGCAGGTGCTGCGCAAACCCCGCCGGTTCGGCAACCTGCGCCGCCGCCAGATAGGCTTCGGTCAGGTGCATCATGGGGTTTTGCGCCGGCGGCTTCAAAGGTTGGGAAAAGTCCGCGCTCAGCGCCGCGTGGTACAGCGAATCCGTGGTCTTGAAACGCGCCTCGATCGTGCGCGCCGTGGCCAGCATCAGCTTGCGCGCCTGCGCATTGCGGCTGCGCTGGAAATACGCCGACGCGGCCAATACGATGAACGCGTGCGTGTACAGGTCCTGGGTGTCATCCAGCGGCCGAGCCTGCGCGTCGACGCTATAGCGCCAACCGCCATGCTCGTCCTGAAAAACACGACGCAGAGATTCGAAGAGGCGATCAGCGTGCTGCGCGGCCGCCTCGCCAGGCGCCTGCGCAAAAACATAAAGCTGGCGCGCGCACGCCATGGCGCGATAACGCGTCACGGGCAGCGGTTCACCGCTGGCGGCGTCCAAGGATTCGTAAGGCAGTCCGAGCGCGTCGTTGAAGCCGCGGTCCAACCACATGGGCAACACGACAGAATCAAAATGCGCCCGCAGCGCGCGGATATCATCCGCAAGAAAGGAATTGGTCTGTGCGGCAGTCATCTTGGAACGGCGCAAACCCGACGAGGGCCCCAGGTTTTGGAGCAGCAACGATAACCGAAATCGTCGTCGCCATCTCGCAGGAATCCGCCACGTGCTCATGCACACACAGACCGGTCGTGCCGATCAGCTCCGTCCAGGGTGCAAGCCCTATCGGAAGATATTTTCCTCTACCCAGTTTTGCGCGAAGATTTCCGCGCGATCACGAGCTTCGTCCAACGAAGCGCAGTTGCCCAAGTGGGAAAACGCGGCATCCACTTCGGTGCCGCCCTCAGCCGTAACCGTCAGCAATACGCCATATCCGCCGGTGTCCATGGCCGCTGTGGAAACGTCGATCAGTACTTCCTGGTCACGATGCTGCATGTGCTACCTCCCAGTCGGTTACCTAAACGCGCGAACCACGCGTGACGTGCAACAGGACAAAATTTCCCGCGCAAGACAATAGACCTTCAAACGTCGCGCAAAGTTCATCTTACTGGCGAGACGCGGGGCCGGATACGACGGAAAGATGTCAATTCGCACATTCCGTCTCAGGATATGCCGGACGGCACAGGGGCGGCGGCGCGGCGCACGAAATACTGCGAAAACATTCGCAACCATGCGGTAAGTTCGTTGCCGCCTTGGGCACGCCAACGCTCGCATGGTGCGTAAGCCGGCGGCTGCCGTAAACGTGCGACGACCGCAAATGGCTTAACGCAAATGGATGGCGCCCGGCTCTTCCATGCGTAGCGAGAGCCTGCCCTTGTCGGTGATGACCCAGCGGCCGTCTGCGCCGGCCTGAATGCAGCGCAGCGTCTCAAGCGCTTGTGCGACGTTTGCGGGCACGTCGGTCTGGACTGCGCCGGGCTCGTTGTTGTCGGCCACGACGCGCAGCCAATGTCCCAGTTCGCCCTTTTCGAAACGATGCAATGCCATGCGTGGTTCTCTCGTGAATTTGTCTACGATAGCATGGCCGTCAAGCCCGTCCGGCACGTGTCAGCCAATGGTCAGCCAAGCAGACGAGGCACCGACGACGCCAGCAACGCAACGCCCGAAACCGTCAAAAGGCCCAGTACGACGCGGCGGAACGCCACGTCGCTGATGCCGACATACACGCGCGTGCCCAAGAGTGTCGGCACCAGCATTGCCGGCACGATCAGCGCAAAAAGGGGCAGCATGTCGCGTGTGACCACGCCGGTCAGCACATAGCTGGCCATCGTCACCATCAGCATCGACAAGTTGAAGTTCTGGATCACCGCGCGCTGCACGTCGCGGTCAAAGCCGCGCAAGGTGCACCACAACGTCGGAATCACCCCGGTGAACCCGCCCAGCCCGCCCATGACCCCGCCAATCGCGCCCGCGACGCCATCGGCAACCTTGCCGCCTACCGTGATGCGCGGGATGCGCGCGGCGAACAGCATGATCGGGCACCAGATCGCGAGCAGCCCGCCGATGAAGGCCTTGAACACCGTCGGATCCAGATGCGGCAGCACTTTCACGCCTAGCGGAATGCCCAGCAATCCGCCGGCGATGAATGGCAGCAGATGCGCGGCGGCAAAGCCCCGGCGCACGGTGAAAGCCGCCAGCAACTGTCCGGTCAACGCGCCAAACACCGCCATCGCCGCAGCCAGCCGCGGGTCCACGGTCCAGGCCCAGAACGACATGGCCACCATGCCGAAACCAAAGCCGGACAAGCCTTGCACGAAGCCCGCGGCCATGGCGCCCACCACGACCACTACATATAACGAGTCCATATCCGCTGCGCGTTCCGCATGACGTGCCGGCACCATTTCCGGCGCACGCCATTCTAGAGCCTTCTATGAAGGTCGCAGCGCCAACGGCCGCAGGCGCGCGGCCAGCGCCGAGGCCGCCACGCTGGCCGCGATCAGCGCAAGCCCAAGCGCCAGGTCCGCCGAGATGCGTTCGTGGAACACGACGGACGACACGATCAGCCCGATCACCGGCACGCACAGCATCGCAATGGACGTCGCGGCCGGCGGCAGCTTCTGCGTCATGCTCAGCACGACAATGAACGTCAGCGCAGTGGCAAGCGGTCCGGTGTAGAGGATCAGCGGCCAGGCTTGCGCATCGGCCAGAAAGGTCGGCGCGCCGTCACGCATCCAGGCCAGCGCGGCCAGCGGTATCGTGGCCAATGCGGTCTGCCAGGGAATCATGTCGGCGCCCAGGCGAACGTGGCGATTGGCGCGCAGCTGGATGATGTTGCAGGCCCATGCGAACGATGCGCCAAGCAGCATCACCAGACCGATGACGGTGTGCGCCTGCCACGGACTGAACGCGGGCGCCACGATGATGCCGATGCCCGCGTAGCTCAGCGCCGTCGCCAGCCATTGGCCCATCGACAGGCGCTCTTTCAGGATCAGCGACGACAGCGGAATCACCCAGATGGACGTCGCGTAGGCAATGACCGACGCGCGTCCAGGCGCCACATACTGCAACGCCCACAGCGCGAGGGCCGTGAAGGCGCCCATCTGCAGCAAGGCCACACCCGCGACCAGCGGCCATTCCTGGCGTGTCGGCAAACGCAGGCGACCCAGCAGGGCCAGCACCAGCACGCTGATGAGCGCGGCGGATCCGAACCGGCTGGCAGCCAGCCACAACGGGCTCATATGGGCCAGCCCCATTTTCATCACGGGCCAATTCCCTCCCCAGATGGCGACCGCACCCGCAAGCGGGAGAAACCTGCGAAGACTGCCTTGCTGACTCATCACTACCCTGCTCTGCCGCTGAATATTCTGCATTCCGGCCATATAGCCGAAGAACGGAACAGTCTATAGGGTAAACCCCAGCATTTTTGACCGCTTTGTGCGTCGTTTACCGGCATACTCGGCACACATGCACCGTAAAACCGCCGTCTTGAGGTGACTTATGCCGGAAATCAACCTGGATGCCACCGACATCCGCATCCTGAACGAGCTGCAGCGCGACGCAAGGCTCACCAATGTGGAACTTGCCGCCCGCGTGAATCTGTCCGCCTCGCCCTGCCTGGCGAGAGTGCGGCGACTGGAAACCGAAGGACTCATCGACCGCCGCGTCACGCTCTTGAACGCGCGCAAGCTGGGCCTGAAGGTGAACGTCTTCATTCAGATCTCGCTCGACAAGCAACGCAAGGCCGCGCTGGATGTGTTCGAACGCGAGATCGCGGTGCTGCCCGAAATCATGGAGTGCTACCTGATGTCGGGCGACGCCGACTACCTGATCCGCGCGCTCGTGCCCGACGTCGATGCGCTGGAACGGCTGATCGTCGAACACATCACGCGCATTCCCGGGGTGGCAAGCATCCGATCCAGCTTTGCGTTGAAGCAGGTGCTCTACACCACCGCCGTGCCGCTGGCCTGACGCCGCATCTGGTATCCATCGAGCGCTTGCGGGATTGCGGCGGCAAGCCCACAATCAAATTGCATGGCGCCGTTTCGTTCATTCCGGCGCCAGCATCCCTCCCATCGCTTAGCAAGGAGCACACCATGCCCGAAACCGACTGGTTCCCCGGCAACACGCTACCCGATCGTCAGGGTTACTTCGAAGTGGAGTTCGCCTCCGGCGAAACTGAAATCACGCGCTACGGCATGCTGGGCTGGGAGCCCGAAGAAGAGCGCGGCCACATCCTTCGCTGGCGCGGTCTGGACCCCGCCATCGAGCAAGCCGAAATCGATCGCGAAACCGCCGTCCTCAAAAACAGCGATGACGTGATCGGCTGACCGGCCGGCAAAGGCCGCGGAGCAAATCCACCTTGCTCCGCAGCAAAACAAAACGCCGCGGCTTGATGCCGCGGCGTTTTGACTGGACGCTTGCGCGATCAGCGATCCAGCTTCGAGATCTTGGTGCCCGCGAGCGACACGCCAGCCATCAAGCCGCCATTGTTCATGACGAAGCCCACGACCGGCTGCTGGGCCGTGTTGGTGTCGATGCGGCCATTGGCGCCGATATTGACCACCGCCACCGTGGCGTCCGCGCCAACGGTCCAGCCGCTGCTGTTGCGGAACTTGTTCAAGGCGTCATCCGTCATGAAGAGCAGGATCATCGCCTTCGATTGCGCGCCGGCCTGGAAGCCGATCGAGCCCGCCGTCGTGCTGTAGTAGCCGGCATTCGCGCCGTTCACCCGCAGCACGCCCTTGCCATGCTCGGCGCCGACGATGAAGCTGCCGCTCAACACGTCGGGGAACACCAGCACGCCCTTGGCGCGCGCAACCAGGTCCTTGGACTGGGGAGCGGCTTCATACAGCTTGGCGAGCGTGGCATTGGCCGCGCTGTTCATCGATTGCCGCTGCTCTGCCGTCGAAGCGGCCGGAGACTTGGAAGGCGTGGTCGTGGTACAGCCTGCAAACAGAACGCCGGCGGCGCCGATTGCAATCGCCATGCCGGTGCGGCGCAGAACGGGATAAGCGTCAAACATGGAACTCTCCTTTTGTTGTCATGCATGAACAACTGTACCGGGCATTCCACGTCCGACAAGACACATGAATGTGATAAACGAAACAAAACACTAGCGAGCGCTAGAGAATTCCGTATCGGGGTTCGCCAGTGAACTCGTCAACGGTCCGGATGCCCGAGAGCACCAGCTCGGCATGACGCCGCGCGGCGGCAGGATCGTTGAAGGTGACGAAACGGGGCAGCGACCACCGCTGCGCGGCGGCCTCGTTGCCCTGCCGGCGTACCATGATTTCGATAGCCAAAACCCCGGTTTCCAAGTCCACCACTTCACACTGCACTTGAAAACCGTTGATATGACGCTCTGGCCACCCGCTCATGCTGCACCTCTGAATTCCGACTAACGGGCCGCAATATGCACCAAACAAAAAGGCTTGGAAAGCAGAGTTTTTAAGGGGTAAAACAGTACTAATTCGCCTAGTGCGAAGGCATCTTGAAGTTGAAAAAATCAGCGCTAAAAACCCGCATTTTTGCCCTCATCGCCGAATTGGCGAACCGGCGCATAATGTCAGGCCACTGCGCTGCGCGTAATTGATTGCCCCTACCGGCTCACATTCAAACCTGCCATCGACCCCATGAACAAACCCGTCTTCGAACCTGATACCGCTCCGCTGGAAGTCTTGCCGCGAGACCTGTCCGCCTATCGCGAGGGCAACACCGGCATCCCCTACGTTCATCGCTTCGACTCCGGCAAGCCCGGGCCGCACGTGCTCATCAACGCCATCACGCACGGCAACGAGATCTGTGGCATGGTGGCCGCCACCCATCTGCTGGACACCGGCGTGCGCCCGAAGATCGGCACCTTGACGGTCAGCTTTGCGCACGTCGAGGCCTACGAGGCTTTCGACATCGACAGACCTTACGACAACCGCCAGCTCGTGCACAACCTGAACCGCATCTGGTCGGCCGCCATGCTGGACGGCGCGGAAGACAGCCCGGAACTGCGCCGCGCCCGCGAGATGCGCCCTGTCCTGGACGCCGCCGACTTCGTGCTGGACATCCATTCCACGCGCGCCCCGGTGCAACCCTTCTGGGTCTACAACGAGATGGACCGCAACACTGCGCTGGCCGCTGCAGTCGGCTCGCCGCAGGTGCACCTGGTCATGCCGCAAGACAAGTTTCCGGGCACCGGGGTCATGGGCTACGGCCATCATGGCGACCCGCTGTCCGACAGTGGCGGTGCGCTCGTTGTCGAATGCGGCCAGCATTTTTCGCGTTCCGCGGCCGAACTCGCCACCGACGTGACCTTGCGCTTTCTCGCGCATCTGGGCCTCATCGACACGCCGGCCGGCACCCCGGCCCCGCCCACCCCGCAGCGCTATCGCCTGCTGGAGGTCCACATGGTGAAGTCCGAAGACTTCACCTTCACGCGTCCGGTGATTGGCTTTGAGACCTTCGACAAGGGCGAACTGATCGCCATGAATGGCACGGAAGAAATCCGCTCCCCGTGCGATGCTTGCACGATCTTCATGCCCACGCGCATGCCCATCGTGGGCCGCGAAGCCGTGTATCTGACACAGGCGATCTGACGCCTGACATCGCGTGACCAAGCGACGCGGGCGCTGTACGCATGCGCCCGGATCGCCGCGCATACCGGGCATCACGCGCCCTTGCGCCTGATGCCCGCCAAGTCCTCAAAGGTCCGGAATCAGGCGCTTGCCCAAGCTGATCACCGCGTCCTCCTGAAAGCCCAGGCTGTCGTAGAAGCGCTTCACCGCGACGTTCTCGGAACGGATCAGCAGATTGATCTTCGGGCAACCCATCTCAAGCAGCTTGCGCTCGACCGCCCGCATCAGCGCCGTGGCGAAATGGCACCGCCTATGCAGGGGTGAGACGGCCAGATAATTGATCCAGCCACGGTGGCCGTCGTAGCCGCCCATCACCGTCGCGACAATGGCGCCATCCAACTCACCCACCAGAAAGAGATCGGACTGCACCGTCAATTTGCGCGCGATGTCCTTGCGCGGATCGTTCCACGGCCGCGTCAGCCCGCAGGCTTGCCACAACGCGATCAGCGCGGTTTCGTCGGATGCCTGAAACGGCCGGATGGCGAGGTCTTGCTGAGACATGCTTCATTCCTTGTGATGAAAGAACGAAGGCCTTGCGATACGCCCCGGATGCAAAACGCAATCAAACAAAAAAGGCCACGAGGGGTATCGTGGCCTTCTGGGATAAGCGCCGCATAACCGGCGCCCGAACACGGCTAGCCACTCAACGGAGACGTCGAGTGATTCGTCGGAAATCTGCACGCGATGCGGCAGCGATGTGCGGTGCGTTCATGCGCTGCAGCTTACACGAGGCGCCCTGCCGCCCGCAAACCCCACGCTGCCTTGTCAATCGCTTGCGGGCGCGGGCAGTGTGCCTTCCATCACCACCACCGCCTGTCCGGCCACGTTAGCCCACACGCCATCGTCCCGCGGCTCCGCATGCGCCAGCAACAGGCTTGCACGTCCCATGTCCACGCCCTGCCCCACGCGCAGCCGCAGGGCACCCTTGCCCGCAAGCGAGGCGCGCAGCGCCGTGACGGCCGCCGTCGCACTTCCCGTGGCGGGGTCTTCGGTCATGCGGCTCGTCAGCATCCGCGCCTGGATATCGGTGGGCGCATCCATCGCTTCGCTTGCCGTGTCGGTGGTGTAGACATAGATGGACTTCGCGCCCAGTTGCGGCATCAAGGCCGCGTAGCCCGCCGCATCGGGCGACGCGCGGCGCAGCGCGTCGCGGCTGGCAACCTGAACCACCAAAAACGGCAATCCCACCGACGCCACCATCGGCGCGTGCGTAGACACCATGATGTCCGCGCAATCCAGACGCAGCGCCCTGGCCACCGCGTCCAACGGCGCCTCGCTGCCGCGCGACAGCGGCTGCGGCGCGCGCAGCTGCGCACCCTGCAGGCCGTGCTCCCCGTACGTCAACGCAATGCGCACCAGGCCGGCTTCTTCCTCGAACACGAACGCCTGCGGCGCCGGCAACCCGGCCGCGATCTGCTCGCGCGCCAGCACGACCGCGGTGCCCACATTCGGATGGCCGGCAAACGGCACCTCGCGATCCGGCGTGAAGATGCGCACGTGCGCGGTATGGGCACGGTCTTGCGGCGGCATCACGAAGCTGGTTTCCGAATAGTTGAATTCGCGTGCGATCCGCTGCATCTGGCGTGCGTCCAGACCCTGCGCGTCCAGCACGACAGCCAGCGGATTGCCGAGGTAAGCATGGCCGGTGAACACATCGGCCGTCACGTAGCGGTAGCGCATCCAAACATCCTCAAGATCCACCCGACACGGGCGGCAAGCCCAGATTGTGCGTGCCGCGGCGCGAACGTGAAAAGGCACAGAGCCGCGAAATTGCACGCATAACAGACGCCTTTAGACATCATGGAAGGCGTGTCGTCGCGCCTGGATGTTCATGGCGCCCTCGGCTTTCCCGGCCTCGCATCTGCGCGGCCGGCATGACGGCCGCACCGCCCCGGATGATGCGCCATCACTATTGAAAATCACAGATCGCTGCGGAATACTTTGCGTTCCGACCAACTACTTTTGGAGGAGATTGCAATGCAACGCGAAGACATCCAAAAGCTGGGCGCACAAGCTGCCCGAGACGGTTTGACGTTGTGGGATTGCCCGTTCTATCGAGCCGCCGCCATGCCAGGCCATACCGGCGAATCGATCTCCGAATGGAGCGGCAAGGTCGAAGCCTGGGAAACCGGATGGATGGAGGCCACGGGCGGCGGCCAGGCGACCCCTGGCGGCCGTTTCCGCTACGTGCCGCGCGCAATGGCGCGGCTTTGCAATTGACTCGTTGACCTGCGCCCCGGCTCCGGGGGCTTTGCATTTGGCGTGGCGAGCAAATGTCGTTGTGCAGATAAGAAACCGGGATAAGTGAATCGGCCCCGTTTTTATCGACATATACTGTACATTCATACAGTATTTTTAGTTTCATCATGCGATGCACCGTCATCCGAACCCACACCCTGGGCCGGAAGCGCCACGACAACGATCCCGCCCCTGCAGTGACCGGGACGGTCCGCATGTATTCCATCATGCGCGAGGACATGCGCCGCTACATCAGCGTCATGACGCTGGACACCCTGGCCAAGTTCGGCGCGTCGCAGAAAGGCCCTATCCCCGATCTGCTCGAGCCCGAACTGCTCACCTTCGGATCCGATCGCGGCATGATGGTCTGCGGCTTCGAAGAAATCGACGGCAGGCGCTATTACCAGGGGTGGTGGATGCAGTGGGTGCACCTGTAGCCGCGCCTCAAGGCCTTGCGGACGATGATCCATCCCGCTATTTCTGCGCGTAACTTTTCTGGACAAGGATGGCGATCGCGCTCATCTTTTGGCTCAGGACCTTTCCCACGAGGAGGCGCGAATGGATGACCCCGTTCACAGAGCCGGCCAGGAAGCCGCCAGATATGGTGTGCCGCTATCTGCCTGCCCCCTCATGAAAGAAACCAACATGCCCAGCCATACGGGCGAATCGCTACCTGGTTGGCGCGCCAGATTGGCCTCGTGGCAGGCCGGCTGGCATCAGGAAAACGAAGCCCGCCTTGCCGAGCTTCGCCGCCGCCGGATATTGCAACAATCGCTGGACTGATCACGTCTGGCCCGCTGCCGGGAACGGGGTTTGCTGGAACCCGATTGCCGCAGCGGCGTGATTGTCATTCGATCAAGCAGAGGGCGGCTCCGCACACTCCCTCCCTCTAGCCGCTGCGGCCCTTTCCGCCGCTTCAATTTCTCCGCGCTGTCCCCAGCAAGCGCGCTTGCTGCGCGAGCGCATTACAGTTCCCGGATGATCTTGTACCCGCAGCGCACGCATACATGGCCGTTGTAAAAGCGATCGCCCATCGATGACGTTGCGCCCACGACGTTATTCGAGTCACGAGACGGCCCTGCGACCAGTGCTTTCGCCTTCGGCGGCGCGGTGCCGACCGCCGCGGTATCGACCGCCGCGGTATCGACCGCCGCGGTAACGACCGCCGCGGTATCAAACACCGGCCGGAAGTCGTGACTGAACAACCGCCCGGCCAGCCCTTTGCAGCGCATCGCTAACTCCTGAACTGACGCGGCACAGCCAGCGCCTTCGCAAGAGCGCCGACTGCTGCAGTCTCAAGAACAATACCTGCGATTGACCGTTGGACCATTCGATCGCCCCGTCGATTGATAACCTCGCCAATATCCGGAAATACAAAAGGTATGTCGATAGGAACAATATGAATCCTCGTCCCGCCTCTTGAAATACATCAATCGTCGCGATCGTGTCCCGCAGCGGCCACGGCGGTGGGGTAGGCCGAAATCCGCGATCGAGATACACTACCCGGCTGGGTGTCAGGCGTATTCCTTCGCGCTGGCAGGTCAACGCGCTGGTCGGGCCGCCACGCAGGAGCCCGCGCGTCCATGCAGCCCAGCATCCCCCATGCCCTCGACATCGCAGCCGCCATCATCTTTGCATTGGCGCTGATCCACACCTTCACGGTCAAACAGTTCGAGCGGCTCTCCCACCGCTATCCCCGCCACGCCGGCCTGTTTCACCTGCTCGGCGAAGTCGAGATCGTCTTCGGCTTTTGGGCCTTTGTGCTTCTGATCGTCATGGCGATTACCGCCGGTGGAGATCAAGCGCTCGCCTACGCCGAGTCTCGCAACTACACCGAACCGCTCTTCGTATTTGTGGTCATGGTCGTGGCGGCATCCCGCCCGGTCCTTCAAACGGTCATGGTCGCCGTCAACCTGATCGCAAAGAACCTGCCCTTCCATACCTCCGTGGCCACCGCGTGGCTGGGTCTTGCCGCGGTTCCGCTGATGGGATCCCTGATCACAGAGCCGGCCGCCATGACCATTGCGGCCCTCATGCTTGCCCCGCAATTGTTTCGGCCGTCGGTTCCGGCCGTTCCCAAGTACTTCGCGCTTGGCGTGCTGTTCGTCAACATTTCGATCGGGGGAACACTGACCGCCTACGCGGCGCCCCCCGTTCTGATGGTCGCCGCCACCTGGAATTGGGACTCGGCATTCATGCTCGCCACCTTCGGCTGGAAAGCCGCCATTGCCGTGGTCGTGAACGCCACCGTGGCCACGCTCATGATGCGCAAGTATCTGCTTCAACTGCCGGCCGAAAGCATGACCCGGTCCGAGCGCCCTCCCGTGCCGATCACCGTGGTCCTCGTTCACCTGGTCGTGCTGGCCGCGGTCGTTGCCCTGGCGCACCATCCCGTCGCGTTTCTCGGCCTGTTCCTGATGTTCCTGGGATTCACGCAAGCCTATGAGCGGCATCAGAATCCGCTGATCCTCAAAGAGGCGCTGCTCGTTGGCTTCTTCCTGGCCGGCCTCGTCATTTTGGGAGGCATGCAGGCGTGGTGGCTGCAGCCCATCGTCTCCAGCCTGGAACCCATCGCACTATTCTTCGGATCCCTGGCGCTCACCGCGATCACCGACAACGCCGCACTGACCTATCTGGGCTCGCTGATCGACGGCATCTCCGACGAATCGAAATACATGCTGGTGGCGGGCGCCGTCGCCGGCGGCGGCTTGACGGTCATCGCAAACGCCCCCAATCCTGCGGGCGTGGCGCTGCTAAAGCGCGGCTTTTCAGACGAGACCATCAGCATCGGCGGACTGCTGCTTGGCGCGTTGGGCCCCACGGCAGTTGCGGCGGGCGCGTTGCTTTTGCTGTAGCGGGGATTGGGGTCGGTTATCGGGCCCAATATTCGGGCTCGGTATTCGGGCCCGGTTATCAAGCACGATAATTTGAGCTCTGCAATTTGCAGCTCAAGAATAAAGCCTAAGAAATGAGAAAGGCCGTTAGTGATTTCTCACTAACGGCCTTGGAACTACTGGTCGGGACGGCGGGATTCGAACTCGCGACCCCTTGCACCCCATGCAAGTGCGCTACCAGGCTGCGCTACGCCCCGAAAGAAAAAGAGTATAGCAGAACTAAAAAATGTTTGCACGCATTGGTGCAAAAAAAGTGCTGAATACCGGAAAAAATTTTGCGCTTTGCGTTCGCCGTTCACATCAGTGCAAGCGATGAAGCGGCGCGCGCGAAGCGCAAGGCACTACGGTCTGCAACGCGCGCTGCCATGAAGGCGGTCGCGCGTCGCGGGTACTGAAATCAAACGCTGGATTGCAACCGATGCGTCGCGAAGAAAACGGCTCAGGCAGTGGGCGCGGTCTGCGTCGACGCAGCGGCGGCGGGCGCAGTACCCGTCGTTCCCAAGGCTTCGGCAAGCATCGCCGACACGTTGCCGAGTTCCGTGCGCAGCGACTGCATCTCGGTGCCCGACAGGCGCACGGCAGCGTCCTGGTCGTGCGGCACGTCGCGCGCATCGCCCAGGCGATTGCGCGCGCCGCTGATCGTGAAGCCTTGTTCGTAAAGCAGCGAACGGATGCGGCGGATGAGCAGCACTTCGTGGTGCTGATAATAGCGGCGGTTGCCGCGGCGCTTCACGGGCTTGAGCTGAGTGAATTCCTGTTCCCAGTACCGCAACACATGAGGCTTGACGCCACACAGGTCGCTGACTTCGCCGATGGTGAAGTAACGCTTGGCGGGAATGGGCGGTAAGGTAACGGTGGATTCAGTACGTGTCATAAGCGGATTTTATGCGCGCGATGCGTGGTGCGCCGATAACAATTACCGACAAAGCGTATCACTCCGCGGCGTCGGGCGTTGTAGGAACGGCCTGCTCGACCACGCTCTTGAGTTTCTGGCTGGCGTGGAAGGTGACGACACGCCGCGCCGCGATGGGAATGGTCTCTCCGGTCTTCGGGTTGCGGCCAGGGCGCGGCGGTTTGTCGCGCACCTGGAAGTTGCCGAAACCCGAGAGCTTGACGGAATCACCGCGCGCCAGGGCGTCGCGGATTTCCTCGAAGAACGTATCGACAATGTCCTTGGCTTCGCGCTTGTTCAGGCCGACCCGCTCGAAAAGCAGCTCGGCCAGCTCGGCCTTGGTGAGGGTGCGTTGCTCGGCAAGCATACTGGTCCCCATGTTCAGCCACGTTGGCGCGCGCCGTGCGCGGCAACCAGGGCTTCCTTGATGCGCGCGAGGCAGTCGGCCACGCGGGCTTCGTCCAAAGTGACCTCAGTGTCCTGTAGCCAGAAACGGAACGCAAGGCTTTTCTCGGCGACCGGTTCGCTGCCCTGCGCCTTGTCGCGCCACACGTCGAACACGCGCGCATCCTGCACAACGGCCAGTTGCGCATCGGCCTTGACGGCCTTGGCGACGGTATCGAGCATGGATTGGACCGTCACGTCCTCGTCGACCCACAGCGCCAGGTCGCGCACCACCACGGGCTGGCGCGAGAGCTCGCGCACCTGCGGCAATTCGCCTTCCGACAGCGCGTCCTCGTCCAGCTCGAAGACCACCGGCGCATGCGCCAGGTCGGCCTGTTGCGCCCAGCGCGGATGCAATTCGCCGATCCAGCCCACATGCTTGCCGTCCAGCATGACGCGCGCGCCACGGCCGGGATGCAGCGCCGGATGCGCCGCAGCCTCGAAGCGCAGACGGCGGCCACGTGCGCCAAACAGCGACTCGACGTCCATCTTGACGTCAAAGAAGTCTACCTGGCGCGTGGGCACGCCCCACTGCTCTTCGGCCGCTGGGCCCCAGGCTGCGCCCGCGAGCTTCATGGGCTGGCGCACGCCCGCCACTTGCAGCGGGCCGTCCTCGGCCGACGCATCGCGGAAAAACACGCGTCCCAGTTCGAACAGGCGAACGCGCGACTGCTTGCGGTTGGCGTTGTGACGGATGTTGGCGACCAGGCCGCCGATCAGGCTGGAACGCATGACCGACAGATGGCTGGCGATCGGGTTCACAAGCCGCACGGGGTTGTCGTTGCCCGCAAAATCGCGTTCCCAGTCGGCTTCGACGAAGCTGTAGTTGACGACTTCCTGGTAGTCCTGCGCGGCCGCAAGACGGCGAAGCGCGTGCGCGCCGCGGCGCACTTCGGGCTGCGAGAACATCTTGGCGCGCGCCATCGGCGGCACGTCGGGGATGCTTTCAAAACCGTAGATGCGAGCCACTTCCTCGATCAGGTCTTCTTCGATTTCCAGATCGAAACGGTACGACGGCGGATTGACGATGAAGTCATCGCCCTCTAGCGCGTAGTCCAGGCCCAAGCTGCCGAAGATGGTTGCCACCTGCTCACGCGTGACCGGCACGCCCAGCACGCGATGGCAGCGCGCCAGGCGCATGCGCACCGGCGGACGCTGCGGCAGATTGACGATCTGGTCGTCGATGGGACCCACCTGGCCGCCGCAGATGTCGACGATGAGGCGGGTGATGAATTCAATGTGCTCGGGAATGCTGGCGTAGTCCACGCCGCGTTCGAAGCGGTGGCTGGCTTCGGAGCTGAACTTGAAGCGGCGCGCACGCCCGGCAATGGCTTGCGGCCACCAGAATGCGGCTTCGAGATAGATGTTCTGCGTGTCCAGCGTCACCGAGGTGGCTTCGCCGCCCATGATGCCGGCCAGGCTTTCGACCTGATCGCCCGCGACGACGACGCCGACCTTCGGATCGAGCGTGACGGTCTGGCCGTTCAAGAGTTCAAGCGTTTCGCCTTCACGCGCCCAGCGCACGCTGATGTCGCCGCCGATCTTGTCCAGATCGAATACGTGCGACGGGCGGCCGAGTTCAAGCATGACGTAGTTGGAGATGTCGACCAGCGCGGACAGCGAGCGCTGGCCGGCGCGCTCAAGGCGCGTCTTCATCCACTCGGGCGTTGCTGCGCGCGCGTTCACGCCGCGAATGACGCGGCCGCCGAAACGGCCGCACAGGTCGGGCGCTTCGATCTTGACGGGCAGGCGCTCATCGAGCGTGACGGGCACGGCAGCGGCGGTCGGCACCGACAGCGGCGCGCCGGTCAGCGCGGCCACTTCGCGCGCCACGCCCAGAATCGACAGGCAGTCGGCGCGGTTGGGCGTCAGCTTGAGCGTGAACAGCGTGTCGTCCAGGTCCAGCGCTTCGCGGATGGATTGGCCGGGGACCATGTCCGCGGGCAGTTCCAGGAGGCCCGCGTGGTCTTGCGACAGACCCAGTTCGCGCGCCGAGCACAGCATGCCGGAGGACTGCACGCCGCGCATCTTGGCCACGCCGATCTTCATGCCGCCGGGCAGTTCCGCGCCCACGCGGGCGAGCGGCACCTTCAGGCCGGCGGCCGCGTTGGGCGCGCCACACACGATCTGCAGGCGTTCGCCCGAGCCGTCGTCGACCTGGCAGACGCGCAGCTTGTCGGCATCCGGGTGCGGGGCGATTTCGACGATGTGCGCGACGACCACGCCGGAGAAGGCGGGCGCGGCGGGTTCGGTTTCTTCGACTTCCAGGCCGGCCATCGTGAGCCGGTGCGCGAGTTCATCGGTTGCGATCGGAGGATTGACCAGCGTACGCAGCCAGGATTCGGGAAATTGCATGATCAGCCGTCTGTTATTCGTTGAACTGGCGCAGGAAGCGCAAATCGCCTTCGTAGAACTGGCGCAGATCGTTGACGCCGTAGCGCAACATCGTCAGGCGCTCGAGTCCGGAGCCGAAAGCAAAGCCGATGTAGCGCTCGGGATCCAGCCCGAAATTGCGCACCACCTGCGGATGCACCTGGCCGGAACCGGAGATCTCCAGCCAGCGGCCGCGGTTGGGACCCGAGGTGAACATCATGTCGATCTCGGCGGACGGTTCCGTGAACGGGAAGAACGACGGGCGGAATCGCACGACCAGATCGTCGCTTTCAAAGAAGCAACGCAGGAAATCGGTGTACACGCCCTTCAGATCGGCAAACGAGATGTCCTCGGCGATCCAGAGCCCTTCCACCTGGTGGAACATGGGCGAGTGCGTGGCGTCGCTGTCGACGCGATAGGTGCGCCCGGGCGCGATGACCTTGATGGGCGGCTTGTGCATGCGGGCATAACGCACCTGCATGGGGCTGGTGTGCGTGCGCAGCAGCAGCGGCAGACCGTCCGCGTCGTTCATGTCGACGTAGAACGTGTCCTGCATCGAACGCGCCGGATGGTCCAGCGGGTTGTTCAATGCGGTGAAATTGGTCCAGTCGTTTTCCACTTCGGGGCCGTCGGCCACGTCAAAGCCAATGGAACGGAAGATTTCTTCCACGCGTTCCCAGGTCCGGATCACCGGATGGATACCGCCCGGCGCGCGACCTCGGCCCGGGAGGGTGACGTCAATGGTTTCGGATGCCAGACGGGCATCCAGCTCCGCCTGCGCCAGTTCGGCACGGCGCGAGGTCAGAAGCTCTTCGATCTTCTGCTTGGCCTGGTTGATTCGTGCGCCGGCCTCTCGCTTCTGCTCGGGATCGAGCTTGCCCAGGCCTTTGAGCAGCACCGTCAAGGCGCCTTCCTTGCCCAGGAAGCGAGCTTTTGCGTTCTCAAGCGCGGCGGCATCCGTAGCCGCGGCGAACCGTTCTTGCGCCTGGGCTACCAGGTCGTCAACCAATCGAGTCATGAAATCCAGCCTTCAAAACGCAAACGGGGCCATTACAGCCCCGTTTGCAGCGATGCGCGATGAGTTAAAGCGCGCGATCAGGCAGCCAAGGCAGCCTTGGCTTGCTGCACGATGGCGGCAAAGCCGGCCTTGTCGCGCACGGCCAGATCGGCCAGGACCTTGCGGTCGAGTTCGATCGAAGCCTTCTTCAGGCCAGCGATAAACACGCTGTAGCTGACGCCATGCTCACGGACGGCCGCGTTGATACGCGTGATCCACAGAGCGCGGAACGTACGCTTCTTGTTGCGGCGGTCGCGGTAGGCGTATTGGCCAGCGCGCATGACTGCTTGCTTGGCAATACGGAACACATTACCGCGGCGGCCACGGTAACCCTTGGCGGCGGCAATGACTTTCTTGTGACGTGCGCGGGCAGTTACGCCGCGTTTGACGCGAGGCATAGTAGATCTCCCTTAGATCAAGCGAAAGGCATCATGGCCTTGACGGAGGCCACGTTGGAGTCATGAACCGCCGCAGAGCCGCGCAATTGACGCTTGGCCTTGGTGGTCTTCTTGGTCAGGATGTGACGCTTGAACGCCTGACCACGCTTGATGGAGCCGCTGCCGCGCACCTTAAAGCGCTTGGAGGCGCTTTTCTTGGTTTTCATCTTGGGCATGATGATTCCCTAAACTAAAACACGCATTGTTGATTTACATGACGCCAGGTGCTTGGCGCCAAAGACGCCAAAACTTGTAGACCTGTTGCCACTTCTGGGGGGTTCGCGAAATCTGAAAAGCCGGCTCCGAACGAAATGCATCCATTCGATAAAGCAGCCGGCCAGGCGGTTTCGCGATTGTTTCCCGAAGGCGGACAAAACTGACCCACATCCGGAAAAGCCTTTGATTATATGGTGATTTCCTGGACTTTGTCGAGTCAGCGCGTACGCCCGGAACAACGGGACGAAGGTCCGACGCCGCCCGGGGATCATACCCCCGTACGCCGGTACTGCACCGCCTGCGCGACATGACTGGCCGCCAGCACTGCCTGGCCGTCCAGATCCGCGATCGTGCGGGCCACGCGCAGCGCCCGGTGCATCGCCCGCGCCGAGCCTGTCAGGCGGCGCATGGCCTGCTGCAGCAGCATCTGGGCATCGGCATCCATCACGCAGAATTCGTCCAGCTCGGCCCCGGCCAGCCCGGCGTTGATCTTGCCCTGGCGGGCCATCTGGCGCTCACGGCAGCGGACCACGCGCTCGCGGACGGATTGCGACGATTCACCGGGCGGCGCGGTCATCCAGGCGGGATCGGACGGCGGCAGGGCCACATGCAGATCGATCCGGTCCAGTAGCGGCCCCGATATTTTGCCCGCATAACGCGTCACCTGATCCGGCGTGCAGGCGCACGTGCGCGCCGGATGGCCGCGCCAGCCGCAAGGACAGGGATTCATGGCGGCCACGAGCTGAAAACGGGCCGGAAACTGCGCGGCGTGCAACGCCCGCGAGATGACCACCCTGCCCGCCTCCAGCGGCTCTCGCAGCGCCTCGAGCGAGCGGCGGCTGAATTCCGGAAGCTCATCCAGGAACAGCACGCCGTGATGCGCCAGACTGATTTCACCGGGCCGCGGGCGCCCGCCGCCGCCGACCAGCGCAGCTACCGACGCCGAGTGGTGCGGCGCCCTGAACGGCGGCTGCCCGGTGAGCGTGTCGGGCATTCCGGCCATCGTCGCCACGGCCGCCGCCTCGAGCGCCTGATTGCGCTCCAGCGGCGGCAGCAGGCCCGGCAGGCGTGCGGCCAGCATGCTCTTGCCCGCACCAGGCGGCCCCAGCATCAACAGGCTGTGGCCGCCCGCCGCCGCGACTTCAAGCGCCCGCCGCGCGCCGGCCTGGCCTCGCACATCCGACAGACAGGGGACGGGCGCGGCGGGCGGCCACGGCGCGGGCACGGCATTGGGAAGCAGGCAGACGCCCGCCGCGTGGGCGGCCACATCCGCCAGGCAGCGGGCCGACAGCACGCGCAAGCCGGGAACCCAGGCGGCCTGCTCGGCGCTGCCGGCTGGCAAGATAAGTGTGGCGTCAGGCGCGTCCCGAGCGACGCTCAGGGCGATCACCAGCGGCGCGGCGACGGGCACGAGCGCCCCCGTGAGGGAAAGTTCGCCTGCAAGCACCAGCCCGGCTAGCGCGGGATCCGGTGCGCCGGCCGGCGCGCCGTCTTGCGCGGGGGCAGCCAACTGCCCGGACGCCAGCAGCACCCCCAACGCAATCGGCAGATCGAAGCGGCCGGACTCCTTGGGCATGTCGGCCGGCGACAGGTTGACGGTGATGCGCCCCGCCGGAAATTCGAAACCGCTGTTGATGATGGCCGCGCGGACCCGCTCGCGGCTTTCCCGGACTTCGGTGTCGACCAGCCCGACGACGTTGAAACCCGGCAGCCCGGGTCCCAGGTGCGTTTCCACGCGGACCGCATGGGCATGCATGCCGCAAAGGGCCCGGCTGGCAAGTACGGCAAGCGTCACGACGGTCTCCGGATGGTTCGGGCCGCCAGTATCCGCAAAAAACAAACGGCCGCGGGAAGCGGCCGTGACAAAACGATCTCGCGCAGGGCCCGCGCAAAGCGGGCGCGCGGGGCTTGCTTACTTGTCCAGCCCGGTGGCCGGCCCCTTGTCCAGCCCGGTCAGGCGCTGTTCCATCTGCTGCACCTGGGCAGCCAGTTGATCGACGCGGGCGCGCGTGCGGGCAAGCAGATCCGCCTGGACGTCGAACTCTTCGCGGGTGACCAGATCCAGCTTGGAAAACGCCTGCGTCATCATGGCGCGCACATTGCGCTCCACGTCAGCCGCCGGGCTGCGCGCGATCAGGTCGGAAATGTTCTTCTGAAAGTCTTCCATCCACTGGGTGCGATTGTTCATAGTTGCCTCTCGATGTTCCGGATGCCTCAAGTGTAGTGCGTTGGTTGCCGGGTTCAGGCCGCCCCGCTTGCGCCGCCGCAAAAAAAAGGGCGGGCCGCATGCGGTGACCGCCCTTCAAAGCACAGGAGAAAACCGGGCTGCCTGACGGCAACCCCCTACCAACACCACTAGCCTTGCCGCCGGTCGCTGAGACCGCGCTGTGCATCGGTCATTTGCCCGATACACGTCCTGGTTTCGATTCTTCTCGACCCCACCCCTGCCAACAAGCCGATCGGTGTAAACCCTCGTATCAGGCTCGCACCCCAATTTGAGGCGCTTTGGGGCAAACGCGGCCGCCTCCGAAACCCGCGCTGCATGCGCGGAGCCGCAGCCGGTAAAGCTGAGCGGCCTGCGGAGCCGGCACAACGCACCGGCGGATGCGGCGGCACGCACGCGGACGTAACCGACACGTCCGCATTAAATGGCTACAAATCCTTCGTGCGGCATACATCTGGTTGCATGGCGGGGCTACCCATTGTGGCGCACCAAAAAGAGGCCGCTCCACGGTGCATTACGCACCATGATGGTGCCTTTCCGCACAACATTTGCGCCTTTCCCGGCCCTCCCCGGCGCTGTCCAACATGGCACGGATATTGCTTTAACCAGGGTGCGTGCAACCATGAGAGGAAATGCCATGAAACTCATCATCGCCATCATCAAGCCCTTCAAGCTCGACGAAGTGCGGGTGGCTCTGTCCGGGATCGGGGTCCAGGGCCTGACCGTTACCGAAGTCAAAGGCTTTGGCCGCCAGAAGGGCCACACCGAACTCTATCGCGGCGCGGAATACGCCGTGGACTTCCTGCCCAAGCTGCGGGTCGAGGCTGCCGTGCCCGATCACCTTGTCGACCAGGTCATCGAAGCGATCGAACAAGCCGCCCGCACCGGCAAGATCGGCGACGGCAAGATCTTCGCCGCCCCCCTTGAACAAGTCATCCGTATCAGAACTGGCGAAGCCGGCGAAGCTGCGCTGTAAATAAATAAAGCCTCAATGGAGCCTGAAAATGGATAAAGCAGATATCTCCTGGTTGCTCGTCTCTACCCTGCTTGTATTGATGATGGCCGTACCCGGCCTGGCCATGTTCTACGCCGGCCTGGTGCGCAGCAAAAACGTGCTGTCCGTCTTGCTGCAAGTGTTGTGCACGTTCGTGCTGGGCCTGGTTCTCTGGTTCATCTATGGATACTCCCTCGCGTTCACCGAGGGCAACGCCTTCTTCGGCGGCCTCTCGCGCGCCTTCTTCTCTGGCATGTTCAACCCGGCAGACGGCACGTACGCCATGTCGAACACCCTGACCGAGCTGCTGTTCGCCTCGTTCCAGGCCACGTTCGCCGGCATCACCTGCGCCCTTGTGGTCGGCAGCTTTGCCGAGCGCGCCCGCTTTTCGGCCGTGCTGGTGTTCACGGTGATCTGGTTCACGTTCGCCTACATCCCCATTGCGCACATGGTGTGGTTCGCCTCTGAAACCGCGCCGGGCCTGTTGAATGCCCAAGGCGCGCTGGACTTCGCCGGCGGCACCGTGGTGCACATCAACGCCGGCGTGGCTGGCCTGGTCGGCGCCTACGTGGTCGGCAAGCGTGTGGGCTACGGCCGCGAAGCCATGCAGCCGCACAACCTGCCGATGACGTTCGTGGGCGCCGCCCTGCTGTGGGTGGGCTGGTTCGGGTTCAACGCGGGTTCGGCCCTGGCCGCCAACGAGAACGCCACCCTGGCCTTCTTCAACACCATGATCGCCACGGCGGGCGCCGTCCTGGCCTGGCTGTTCACGGAATGGGCCATCAAGGGCAAGCCCTCGATGCTGGGTGCCGCGTCGGGCGCCATCGCCGGCCTGGTCGGCATCACTCCCGCCGCCGGCCTGGTCGGTCCGGTGGGCGCCCTGATCATCGGCGTGGTTGCTGGCGTGGTCTGCGTCTGGGGCGTGAATGGCTTGAAGCGCCTGCTGCGTGCTGACGATGCGCTGGACGTGTTCGGCATCCACGGCGTGGGCGGCATTGTCGGCGCCCTGCTCACCGGCGTGTTCAACGCGCAGGTCTTCGGCGGCCCCGGCCTGGCCGAGCCCGGCATGATCGCCCACCAACTGTGGGTGCAGCTCGAAGGTGTCCTGCTGACGGTCGTGTGGTCTGGCGTGGTGGCATGGATTGCCTACAAGATCGCCAACGCCCTGTGCGGTCTGCGTGTGCCGGAAGACCAGGAGCGCGAAGGCCTGGACGTCACCAGCCACGGCGAATCTGCCTATCACAGCTAAGCTGCTGCGACGCTCCCGCCGCGCCCTGCGGCGGGGCGGGATGGAAAATGAAAGAGCCCTTCATGATGAAGGGCTCTTTTTTTGTCAGCTTGCTTGGGAGGGTGTCCGACACCCGGTTCAGTCACTGCCGCGAAGGACGAATCAAGCCGGGCCGAGGGCGTCCAAGTCGACGGGCAAGGCGCGGTTCAGCGCCGAGGCCACCTTGATGCGGAGCGCATTGGAATGCGCGCGGCGCACCTCGCGTTTCACGTCCAGGAGCTGCTGCGGGTGCATGGAGAACTCGGTCAGGCCCAGGCCAAGCAGCAGGCGCGTCATGCGCGAATCGCCCGCCATTTCGCCGCAGACGGCGACCGGCTTGCCCGCGCGTTCGCCCGCATTGATGGTGTTGGCGACCAGGCGCAGCACCGCCGGATGCAGCGGATCGTACAGCGACGCCACGTCGTGGTCGCCCCGGTCGATGGCAAGCGTGTACTGGATCAGGTCGTTGGTGCCGATGGACAGGAAATCCAGCGCCTGGGCGAAGGGTTCGATCGCGATGGCGATCGCGGGGACCTCGACCATCGCCCCCACTTCCATGTGTGGCGCATAGGCCTGGCCGCGGGCATCGAGTTCGCGGCGGGCAGATTCGATGGCGGCCTTGGCAGCCACGACTTCGTGCATGTGCGCGATCATCGGGATCAAGAGACGCACCGGGCCGTGGGCGGACGCCCTGAGGATGGCGCGCAGCTGCGTCGCGAACATCTCGGGACGCGCCAGGCAATAGCGGATGGCGCGCTGTCCCAGGGCGGGGTTGGTGGCCACGGTGGCCTCGCCGTCCAGCGTCTTGTCCGAGCCGATGTCCAGCGTACGGATCGTGACCGGACGGCCGGCCATCACCTTGACGACCGACGCATAGGCCTCGTACTGCTCTTCTTCGCCGGGCAGGTCTGGCCGGCCCATGAAGAGGAATTCGCTGCGAAAGAGCCCGATGCCATGCGCGCCGGACGCCAGCGCAAGCGCGGCTTCGTCCGGCAGCTCGATATTGGCGTGCAGCACGATGTCGATGCCGTCCAGCGTGACGGAGGGCTCGTCGCGCAGGAGGCTGAGCTCAGCGCGCTCGTCTGCGTATGCGGCCTGGCGGCGGCGGTATTCCTGGAGGATGCGTTCGGACGGGTTGACCACCACCGCGCCGACCGAGCCGTCGATGATCAGCATGTCGCCGTCGCGAACGAGCTCGCGCACGTTGCCCATGGCGACCACGGCGGGCACGCCCATGCTGCGCGCCACGATCGCGGTGTGAGACGTCGGGCCGCCCAGGTCGGTGACGAAGGCGGCGAACCGGCCGCCGCGCAGGCGTAGCATGTCGGCGGGAGAGATATCGTGCGCCACCACCACCAGGGCATCGTCGCCGCCCATGTGGGACATGTCGGGCAGGATCGCCGACGTGCCGGCCAGGACGTGCAGCACGCGCTCGATCACCTGGCGCACATCCGCCCCGCGCTCGCGCAGGTACTCGTCTTCCATGGCGTCGAACTGCTGCCCCAGGATCTGGCCCTGCGTCGTCAGCGCCCACTCGGCGTTGTAGTGACGGTCGGCGATCAGGGCAAGCGTCTGTTCGGCCAGAAGCGGATCGCCCAGGAGCAGGCTGTGCACATTGAGCATCGCGCCCAGTTCGCGCGGCGCGTCGGCCGGAAGCGTGTCGGCCAGTTGCAGCAGTTCCTGCTGCGCCGACGCCAGCGCTTCGGTCAGGCGTGCGCTCTCGGCGGGCACGTCTTCCGGAGAGATCCGGTAATGCGCCACTTCAAGGGCGGCAGCGCCCATAACCACGGCGCGGCCGATGGCGTACCCCTTGGCGACGCCCTTGCCGTACAGACACACAACGGGGCTGGCAGAGCCAGCCCCGTGGGGCGCGCCAGCAGCGGGCGCGCCGGTCGCGGGTGCAAGCGAACCGGCCCGAGCCGGGCCGGCAGCTTCAGAAGACGTTTTATTCCTGCTCACCGAATTTGCTGTCGAACAGAGTTTCGATTTCGGACAAGGCTTGCTCGGCATCGCTGCCGGAGGCCTCGAGCTTGACCGTGACGCCCAGACCGGCCGCCAGCATCATGACGCCCATGATGCTCTTGGCGTTCACGCGCTGCGCACCGCGCGAAATGAAGATTTCGCTGGAAAACTTGCTGGCAAGCTGCGTCAGCTTGGCCGCGGCCCGAGCGTGCAATCCCAGTTTGTTGCTGATGACAATGTCAGTATTAGGCATAGGAAAGATGGTGACCGCGGACCATGCCGCAGTGTTGATCGCAGCCAATCGTCGAACCGATCGTCGGCTTGAAATAATAGCCGACATAATAGGGCAATTTTCTGCCCGTCAGTCTACCCGCAAGACACCTTGCACGCCGCCGGCAAGCGCCTTTTCGCGGGTTTCAGCCAATGGCAGGTTGCGGTAGGTCAACGCGCGCAACAGCATCGGGGTGTTGAGACCCGCGAGTACACAGCACTGGATGCCCTGGGCCTGCGCGTCGGCGACCGCGCGCTTGGAAATATTGGCGGGGGTGGCGCCGATCAGGTCGGTCAGCACCAGCACGCCCGAGCCGTGGTCCTGTTCGAGGATGTCTTTCAGGACATCCGGCGCCAGGTCGTCCGGCTGATCTTCCGGCTGGATGTCGTGAATAGCCAGCATGCCGTCCAGATCGCCCATGACGTGGCTCGCGCATTCGCGCATTGCGGCGCCCAGGGGCGCATGCACGACGATCACAATACCCGTGGTCATGTCGGTTCCGGAAAATCAGGCTGCAACGGCGGCAGCGCCTGCAGCCTTGGCCGCCACCGCTTTCTCGAGCGCCTGCACGAACATGCCGGCCACATCGAAACCGGTCTGCTCGGCAATTTCGACGAAACAGGTGGGGCTGGTGACGTTGACTTCGGTGACGAAGTCGCCGATGACGTCCAGGCCAACCAGAAGCAGGCCGCGGGCGGCCAGCTTGGGCGCCACGGCTTCGGCGATCTGGCGGTCCCGGGGGGAGAGCTCCTGGGCGACACCGCGGCCGCCGGCGGCCAGATTGCCGCGCGTTTCGCCAGCCAACGGGATGCGCGCGAGCGAATACGGCACGGGTTCACCGCCGATCAGCAGGATGCGCTTGTCGCCCTTGACGATGTCCGGAATGAAGCGCTGCGCCATGATGGTGCGCGCGCCGTTGTCGGTCAGCGTCTCCAGGATGGCGTTCAGGTTGGGGTCCTTGGGCTGCAGGCGGAACACGCCCGTGCCGCCCATGCCGTCCAGCGGCTTGACGATGACATCCTGGTGCTTGTCATGAAACGCCTTGAGGCGAGCCATGTTGCGGGTCACCAGCGTCGGGGCGGTGAACTCGCTGATCTCGGTGATGGCCAGTTTTTCGGGGTGGTTGCGGATGGCCGCGCCGCCGTTGAACACGCAGGCACCCTGCGCCTCGGCATATTCGAGCAGATGCGTGGAATACACGTATTCCATGTCGAACGGGGGGTCTTTGCGCATCACGACCGCGCCAAAATCCGCAAGCGGCAGATCCTGAGGGGCGGATTCGCGCCACCAGTCGTGGCCGTGCAGGTCGGCATCGGCGACGAGCTCGATCGGGGTGGTCTGCGCCTTGACGACGCCCGCCTCGATGTAGAGGTCGCCCTGCATGGCCACGCTGAGCGTATGGCCGCGCGCCACGAGGGCACGCATCATGGCGACCGAACTATCCTTGTACGCCTTGAGCAGCGGCAAGGGATCCAAAACGAACAAAACGTGCATCGCGACACCCTGAACGGACGCCGCCTCCCCTGCTGGGAAGGCGGCTATGCTTTGTGACATCGTAGCGTAGAGCCAGCCAATAAGCGAACCCGCCGGTCACGAGACGGACACGGCGGGTTGCAGGACTGGGCGGCTGGGCCCTGCCTGTCGGTACGGCTGGGACTCAGGCTGCCGATTCAGGCTTGCCTGCAGGCACAGCCTTCTTTTTCGGCGCCAGCACCATGACCATCTGACGGCCTTCGAGCTTGGGCATGGCTTCGACCTGGGCAAGCTCCAGGAGATCGTCGCGCACGCGCTCAAGGACGCGCATGCCAAGTTCCTGGTGAGCCATTTCGCGGCCGCGGAAGCGCAGCGTGACCTTGGCCTTGTCGCCTTCCTCGAGGAAGCGGCGCAGGTTGCGCAGCTTGACCTGATAGTCGCCCTCGTCGGTCGCCGGGCGGAACTTGACTTCCTTGACCTGGATGACCTTTTGCTTGGAGCGGGCTTCGGCCTGGCGCTTTTGCTCTTGGTACTTGAACTTGCCGTAGTCCATCAAACGGCAGACCGGGGGCTCGGCGTTCGGCGCGATTTCCACCAGATCCACGTCGTTTTGCTCGGAAAGACGGAAGGCGTCGGCAATCTTGACGATGCCCAGCTGTTCTCCGTCCAGACCTATCAGGCGCACCTCGGGGACGCGGATTTCACCGTTGATGCGATTGGCTTTTTCAGTGGCGATGTTGAAAGCTCCTAGAAATGTTAAGCAGCGCTGCTATCAAGTCGGTTGGACGTCGCGGCGGGCGGCCACGTCGTCGGACAACCGGGAAACGAAGTCGTCGAAGGGGATGGCGCCAAGATCCAGGCCGCCCAGTCCGCGTACGGCAACAGTGCCGTTTTGCTTTTCCTTGTCGCCGACGACAAGAATGTACGGCACCTTTTGCAGGCTGTGTTCCCGGATTTTACGAGTGATTTTTTCACCGCGCAAATCGGACTCGACTCTAAAGCCTTGTTTTTTCAGGCTTTGCGTGATTTGCGCCGCATAATCGGCCGAAGGTTCGGAAATGCAGCACACAACTGCTTGCACAGGCGCCAGCCACGGCGGCATGGCGCCGGCGTGGTTTTCGATCAACATCCCGATGAAGCGCTCGAGCGAACCGAGGATCGCGCGGTGCAGCATGACGGGCGGGCGGCGCTGGTCGTTCTGGTCCACGTACTCGGCGCCCAGGCGCACGGGCATGGAGAAGTCGACCTGAATCGTGCCGCACTGCCAGTGACGGCCGATGGCATCCTTGAGGGTGTATTCGACCTTCGGGCCGTAGAAGGCGCCCTCGCCCGGCGAGATTTCGAATTCGCAGCCCGTGCGGCGCAGGCTTTCCATCAGGGCGGCTTCGGCCGTATCCCAGACTTCGTCCGTGCCGATCCGCTTTTCAGGGCGCGTGGCAACCTTGTACAGGACTTCGGTAAAGCCGAAATCGCGGTAGACCTTTTGCAGCAGCGCCGTGAAATCGGCGCATTCGTCCTGCAGTTGCTCTTCGGTACAGAAGATGTGACCGTCGTCCTGCGTAAAGCCGCGCACGCGCATCATGCCGTGCAGCGAGCCGGAGGGCTCGTTGCGGTGGCATTGGCCGAATTCGCCGTAGCGCAGGGGCAGTTCGCGGTAGGAGTGCAGGCCCGCATTGAAGATCTGCACGTGGCCCGGGCAGTTCATCGGCTTCAGGCCATAGACGCGGTTTTCGGACTCGGTCGTGAACATGTTTTCACGGTAGTTGTCCCAGTGGCCCGTCTTCTTCCAGAGCGAAATATCCAGAATCTGCGGCGCCTTGACTTCCTGGTAGCCGTTGTCGCGGTACACGCTGCGCATGTACTGCTCGACCTGCTGCCACAGGGTCCAGCCCTTGGGGTGCCAGAAGATCAGGCCCGGGGCTTCGTCCTGGAAGTGGAACAGGTCGAGTTCGCGGCCGATCTTGCGGTGGTCGCGACGCTCGGCCTCTTCGAGCATGTGCAGGTAGGCTTCCTGTTCTTCCTTGGTCGCCCAGGCGGTGCCGTAGATGCGCTGGAGCATCTCGTTCTTGCTGTCGCCGCGCCAGTAGGCGCCGGCCACCTTCATCAGCTTGAAGACCTTGAGCTTGCCGGTGGACGGCACGTGCGGACCGCGGCACAGGTCGATGAAGTCGCCTTCGCGGTACAGGCTGAGCGTCTCGTTGGACGGGATCGAGGCGATGATTTCCGCCTTGTACTTTTCGCCGATGCCCTTGAAGAATTCGACGGCGTCGTCGCGCGACCATTCTTCGCGTGTGACGATTTCGTCCTTCTTGGCCAGTTCGGCCATCTTCTTTTCGATGGCGGTCAGGTCTTCGGGCGTGAAGGGGCGCTTGTACGAGAAGTCGTAGTAGAAGCCGTTGTCGATCACGGGGCCGATGGTGACCTGGGCGTCCGGGAAGAGCTCTTTGACGGCGTAAGCCAGCAGGTGAGCCGTCGAGTGGCGGATCAGATCCAGGCCGTCCGCGTCCTTGGCCGTCACGATGGCCAGCCGGGCGTCTTGCGCGATCCGGAAACTGGTGTCGACGAGCTTGGATTCCGCGCCGTCGAACGTCACGCGGCCGCCCAGGGCAGCCTTCGCCAGGCCCGTACCGATCGATTGCGCCACTTCGGCGACCGTGACCGGTCCCGGAAATTGGCGCTGCGAACCATCGGGCAATGTGATCTGTACCATCGGGAGTGCTTCCTGGGGTTCTTGGAACTGAAAAACGAAAACAGAAACGAAAAACGCGGCTTCAAAGCCGCGTTCATTTGATTGTCTTGATGAGTCCTACCGCTGACCTGACACGGTGAAACCCGACGCACGAAAAAACTAACGCGACATGGGGCGAAAGTTCCGGGTCGTAGTTCGTGCGGGCGGGAAAAGCATGTTTTGAGCCTGTGGGTGCGCGCGCGAAGCGCAGCGCAAATCAAGGTGCAGCAAGACAAATGCAGCCGAAATAGCTGCATGGATCGTTGCCGATTGTAGCACCGTTTGCGCCCTGCCCGTGGCGAAAACGCCACGGAGGATTGCAGGGCGACGCGGGGGACCGCAACGGATCAATTGCGCCGAGTGCATCGGTCTGATTTTGCCTCGTTTGGCGACCCAAACGCGCGCCGACCACGTAATCTGCCCACCAATTTCAGGGCTGCTCAAGGAAACGCGCCACGCGACCGCCCCTCGTGGCCGCCCGGATCGCCCTGAACCCCCATCCGATCGTGGAGCAACGATGAATTGCGTTTCAGAGACTGCAAGCCAGATGACCGGCGGCTCGCTTCACGGCCCGTTTATCGCGCCGGAGGACGGCTTTGAAACCCGAAAGCACCTGCTGCTGTCGCGGCCGCCGCCCGTCATCCGGGTCGCGGTCCTGGACGACCATCCCGTGGTGGCGTTGGGCATCGGCGCGTTCCTCGAAAGCCGGCCTGGCTTTCATGTCGTTCATCGCGAAACCTCCGCGCGCGCGTTGCTGGAAAAACTGGCGAAGCAGCCGTGCGACGTCGCACTCATCGATTTCTATCTGCCGCTGGAACCCTGCGACGGCGTCAACTATCTGCGGCGGGTGCGCCGCTACCACCCCAGCATGGCGGTCATCACGTTTTCGGCCGGCAACCGGCAAGAGACCGAGTACGCGGCATACCGCGCCGGCGCCGCCGGCTATCTGGCAAAGCAATGGGGGCTGGTCTTGCTGCCGGACATGATCCGCGGCGTCATCGAGGCCAAGGCGCCCTTTCTGACGGTAGAGGACGGAAAGATCCGCTGCATGGAGCCGACGGCGCCGCACGCGTTGTTGACGACTTCGGAAGTGGAAATCCTGCGCCACATCAGGCAGGGGATGTCGGTGACGCAGATCGCCGAACGGCTGGTGCGCAGCAAGAAGACAGTCAGCACGCACAAGCGCCGCGCCATGCGCAAATTGGGACTGTCCGATGATTTGTCGCTGGCGCTGTACCTGCGCGACAAGTTTGCCGAATGAGCGCGCGGCGCCCTGGCCGCGCGCCGGTCAGATGATGCGGGAGTACCTGGCGGTCGGCATGGCCGAGCGCAGGTATTTGTCGAAGGTCATGGCCACCGCCCGCACGAAATACCAACCCAGGCCGGTAACGCGCAGTTCTCCGAGGTGCAGGTTCACCAGGCCCAGTTCGGCCAGGCTGGCCATCTGCGAGAGCTCTCGGCTGAAGTAGTCGCCGAACTGCAGGCCGTGCTTGGTTTCGATCCGCGAGAAGTCCACCCGGCCTTGGCACATGATGTCCATGATGACCTCGCGGCGGACCAGGTCGTCGGCGCTGAGCGTCAGGCCGCGCTCGACTGCGAACTTTCCGGATTCAATGGCCGCGTAGTATTCGTCAAGGATCTTCGCGTTCTGGCTGTAGGTGTCGCCAATGCGTCCGATGGCCGACACGCCCAGCGCGATGAGGTCGCGATCCGGCTGCGTGCTGTATCCCTGGAAATTGCGGTGCAGTTCACCGCGTTGCTTGGCAATGGCCAGCGCGTCGGTGTTCAGCGCGAAATGGTCCATGCCGATGTAGGTGTAGCCCTGGTTCAGGAAGCCCTGAATGGCCGAACTGAGCAGGCCAACGCGCGTCTCGCGATCGGGCAGGTCTGCTTCGTTGATGCGGCGCTGCGGCTTGAAGCGTTCGGGCAGGTGGGCGTAGGCGTAGAGCGCAATGCGGTCGGGGCGCAGCGCGATGACCTGTTCGATCGTGCGGGCAAACGACGCCGCGGTTTGCAGCGGCAAGCCATAGATGAGATCGACGTTGACCGACGCATAGCCCAATGCCCTGGCGCTGTGCATCAGCGCGGCGACGTCATCGAACGACTGAACCCGATGCACCGCCACCTGCACCCGTTCGTCGAAATCCTGCACGCCGAAGCTCAGGCGGTTAAACCCCAGCTGCTGCAGGAACGCCAGGCGCTCGGGCGTTGCAGTGCGCGGATCGACTTCGACGGAGATTTCGGCGTCGGGCTGGAAATGGAAGGCGCCGCGCAGATCGCCCATCAGGCGCGCCAGTTCCTCGTTGGACAGGAATGTGGGCGTGCCGCCCCCGAAATGCAGCTGCGACACCGGCACGCCGGGGCCGAGTTCTTGCACGTGCAAGGCGATTTCGCGGGACAGGGCATCCAGGTAGCGGGCGGCTCGGTCATGGTGGCGGGTCACCACCTTGTTACAGGCGCAGTAATAACAGACCGATTCGCAGAACGGGATGTGTACGTAGAGCGACAGCGGCTCGGCCGGACTGGTTGCGCGCCGCTGTTGCAAGGCAAGCCGGTAGTCTTGCTCGGCGAAGCCCCCGTGGTAGCGGTCCGCCGTGGGATACGAGGTGTATCGCGGCCCGTTCTTGTCCAACCGGGCCAGCAGTTGGGGAGGAAAAAACGGCTCGGCGGTGGCGGGCGCCGGCGATTCCAAAGATTGAGGGCGTAGAGCGGCTTGCATAACGCGGATTATTCGCCTGCCCCGCGCCCTTTACATTGATCTTGCGCAAACCGAGCGCAACGCATCTGCCGTTGGGCAAGCTTTGCCGGGCCGTTACCGGCCCGCGCCCTGCCCCGTAAAATGCCGCGATTCCCGCAGCAAACAAGGACCCCTAATGGAAACCGAACTGGAAGGCCGTCTGCTGGCCATGCGCCAGGCGCTGGCGATCGCGATCGCCCTATCCACCCGCAGCAGCCCCCAGGCCACCGACATGGCGCTGGAACTGCTGGGCGACCTGAAAGCCAATCTGGACAACACGCCGGCGGACAGCCCCTTCGACAAACCGGAATGGGTGATGGGCGCGCACGACGAACTGGACGGCATCGCCCGGCTGGTTCGCGCTTTCACGCAGACGCCCGAACCGGACGACGAAGCGTAGCAAACCCGGCATCCCGCCGCCCTGCCCCGGCGGCGGACCTCAAAGGGCCGGTTCACTGGCCTGACCACCAGACGAACAGCGGTGGAATCCCTCACATCGTTTTCCCTGAAAGCGCCAGTTTTCCCTTTTTTTTCAATGGCGAGGTGCCTATATTGGTGGCCTGACCACCAGGCCAAGCCCCCGCCCGATGAGCACCTTCCAAGCCGTCGCCGTCACCCGTCTGTATCGCATGATCGCCGACCAGATCGCCGGACGTATCCGGGCCGGCGACTTCCCGCGCGGTCGGCGTTTGCCGTCGGAGCGGGACCTGGCCGAACAACTGCAGGTCAGCCGCGCGTCGATCCGCGAAGCGCTGATCGCGCTTGAAATCGAGGGCTACGTCGAGGTCCGCGTGGGCACCGGCGTGTTCGTGGCGGACAAGGAAGGCGCCGGCATGGCGGCCGCCGCCGGAACACCGCCCAGCGCGGCGCCGGGCGTCGACGACATCGGCCCGTTCGACCTGCTGGAAGCGCGCCTCATCATCGAACCCGAATGCGCGGGCATGGCGGCGCAGCATGCCACGGCCGCCCAACTGGCGGCCATCCTCGACGCCCACGACGGCATGTCCCTGACGGATTCGCCAGGCCGGCATGACCGGGAGTTTCACGGCGCGATCGCCGCCGCCTGCGGCAACGCCGCGCTGGCCGCTGCCGTCGCCCATCTGTGGAACCTGACCCAATCCAGCTCGGTGTACCGGCGGATGCAGGACTATTTCGTCGATGCCAAGGTGTGGGCCGTGGCCCACGCCGAACACCAGCGCATCCTGACCGCGATCGTGGCGCGCGACCCCATTCGTGCGCGGCACGCCATGCACGCTCACCTGCTTGGCATCCTGGCGCGCCTGCGCGAGGATTTTGGCGACGTTTCCCACCCCCGAGGCGACCTATGACGACACCCCCTCTGTCCATCAACGGCAACCGGCTGTGGCAGTCCCTGATGGATCTTGCGCAGATCGGCGCGACGCCCAAGGGCGGCAACTGCCGCCTGGCGCTCACGGCGCTCGATGGCCAGGGCCGCGATCTGGTGACCGGCTGGATGCGCGACGCCGGCATGACGGTGCGGGTGGATCAGGTGGGCAACATCTTCGCCCGGCGCGCGGGCCGCAATGACAGCCTGCCGCCCGTGATGACGGGCAGCCATATCGACACCCAACCTACCGGCGGCAAGTTCGACGGCTGTTACGGGGTGCTGGCCGGTCTTGAAGTGATCCGCACGCTCAATGACGCGGGCGTGACGACCGAGGCCCCGCTGGAAGTGGCCATCTGGACCAACGAGGAAGGCTCGCGCTTCGTACCCGTGATGATGGGATCGGGCGTCTTTGCCGGCAAGTTTCCGCTGGAAACCGCGCTGTCGGCGCGCGACGCGCAGGGCATCAGCGTGCGCGACGAACTTCAGGCCATTGGTTACGCCGGCGCCGACCCCGTCGGCGGACGCCCGGTGGACGCCTACTTCGAGGCGCATATCGAACAGGGTCCGATCCTGGAGCACGAGGAAAAGACGGTCGGCGTCGTGACGGGCTCGCTGGGCCTGCGCTGGTACGACGTCACCGTGACCGGCATGGAAATGCATGCCGGCCCGACGCCCATGCCGATCCGCCGCGACGCGCTCTTCGCCACCAGCTTCCTGCTGCAAGCCGTGGTGAACATTGCCAACACCCATCAGCCTCATGGGCGCGGAACCGTGGGCGAGATCCACGCGTATCCGGGATCGCGCAACGTCATTCCGGGGCAGGTCCGTTTCACCACCGACCTGCGCCACGAAGATGAAGCGACGCTGGACCGCATGGACCGGGACTGGCGGCGCATCTGCGACGACATTGCGGTCGCGCACGGCGTTCGCGTCGACGTGAAGGACGTGCAGTACTTTCCGCCCACGCCGTTCGATCCCGATCTGGTCGACAAGGTGCGCAAGGGCGCCGCGGACCGCGGCCTGCCCGCCATGAACATCGTCACGGGCGCCGGACACGATGCCGTCTACATGGCTGCTGTGGCGCCCACCGCGATGATCTTCGTGCCGTGCAAGGACGGCATCAGCCACAACGAAATCGAAGACGCCCGGCCCGAGCATCTGGAAGCCGGCTGCAACGTGTTGCTCGACGCCATGGTGGCGCGAGCCAATGCGCCCCAAGCCGCCACCGCAGACATGGCCAAGCACCACTGAATTCTCCGCATTGGTGCGCGGCGCCTTAACCAGCACCTGAACGAAGCATTGTTGCAGCAGCTCCACCCGCAGTACCCGAGAAACGCAGGTGGCATGAGGTTTGCTTGATCCGGCACGGCGATCGCCGCGTCCGAGCGGCCGCCTGTCCGACCCTTTCCAGCCCGGAGGCTCGCAGTGAAATCGAAAAACTGGTTTTCCCTAAGCATCGGCGCATTGGTCCTTGCGGCCGCGCTGCCCGCCACGCAGGCCTTGGCTCAGACCAAGGGCGGCACGCTGAACATGATCGTCCAGCCCGAACCGCCGGTGATCGTCACGGCCATCAATCAGCAGGGGCCGACGCAATTCGTCGCGGGCAAGATCTACGAGAGCCTGCTGACCTACTCCACGGACCTCAAGCCGCAGCCCGGACTGGCCAAGTCGTGGGAGGCCGCCGCCGATGGACTGACCTACACCTTCCACCTGCAGGACAACGTGAAGTGGCATGACGGCAAGCCGTTCACGTCCGAGGACGTGGTGTTCTCGCTGGCGGACATGCTGCCCAAGACCCACGCGCGTGCCCGCGTCATTCTGAACAAGTTCGTCGAGTCCGTGCAGGCGCCCGACGCCAAGACCGTGGTCATCAAGCTGAAGACGCCGTTTCCGGCCTTCATGCTGATGTTCGAACCCGGTTTTGCGCCGATGATGCCCAAGCATCTGTACGCCGGCACGGACTACATGACCAACCCGGCCAACCAGAAGCCCGTGGGCACCGGCCCGTTCGTCTTCAAGGAATGGAAGCGCGGCGAATACATCAAGCTGGCGCGCAATCCCGATTACTGGAAGCCGGGCAAGCCGTATCTGGACGAGCTGGTGTTCAACGTGATTCCGGACGCGGCGTCGCGCGCCGTGGCCTTCGAGCGCGGCAGCGTGGACGTGCTGCGCGGCGGCGACGTGGACAACGTCGACATCAAGCGCCTGCGCGGCCTGCCCAACGTGGAATACACGACCGCGGGCTGGGAAATGTTCTCGCCGCAGGCCTACCTGATCTTCAACATGCGTAAGCCGCCCTTCGACAACCTGAAGGTGCGCCAGGCGGTCATGGCGGCCATGAACCGCAACATGGTGGTCAACAACATCTTCTTCGGTCTGGGCAAGGTGTCGACCAGCCCCTTCGTGACCACCGAGATGTTCTACGACAAGAACATGCCGCCGATGCCGTTCGACATGAAGAAGGCGCGCGCGCTGATCAAGGAATCGGGCATCAAGCCCGGCGACTACACGATCCGCCAACTGAGCTTCCCGTACGGCTCGACGTGGGACCGGCTGGGTGAATACACCAAGCAGGCGCTGGAACAGCTTGGCTTCAAGGTGAACGTGGAATCCACCGACGCGGGCGGCTGGGCAAGCCGCACCGGCAACTGGGACTTCGACCTGACCACCACCTTCACGTACCAGTACGGCGACCCCGCGCTGGGCGTGCAGCGCTTGTATATCTCGTCGAACATCGTCAAGGGATCGCCCTTTGCCAATGTGCAGGGCTACAGCAACCCCGAGACCGACAAGCTGTGGGAGGCCGCCGCCTCCGAGGTCGATCCGGCCAAGCGTCAGGCCCTCTACACCCAGATCCAGACGACGCTCGTCAACGAGGTCGCCAATGGCTTCCTGGTCGACATGGAGTTTCCGACCCTGTATCGCGCCAACGTGAAGAACCTGGTCAAGACCGCCATCGGCTTGAACGAGTCGTTCGACGACGTCTACCTCGAGAAGAAGTAAGCGCCCCCGGTGCGCCGCCGCGGATCCCGTGTCCGCGGCGGCGCCCGGCTGCGCGGCGGGCAGAGTTGCCGCGAGGCACGTCCGTCCTGAAAGGACCCGAGCATGAGATTCCTGTCTTTCCTGCTGTCCCGCATCGGCAAGGCCCTGGTGGTGGTGCTGGGCGTGGTGATCATCAATTTCTTCCTGATACGGCTTGCGCCCGGCGATCCCGCCGCCGTGCTGGCCGGCCAGGCCGGCGCGGGCGACGCCGCCTACGTGGACCAGCTGCGTGTCGCCTTCGGCCTGGACAAGCCCGTCCTGACGCAGCTTTTTCTCTACCTGAAGGGCGTGGTGCAGCTGGATCTGGGCTTTTCGTACCGCAACCACGTGCCGGTGCTGGACCTGATCGTCGAGCGCCTGCCCGCCACGTTCCTCCTGATGTCGTGCGCCTTCGTGTTTTCCATCGTGCTGGGCGTGCTGCTGGGCGTGGTGGCGGCCAAGGCGCGCTATCGCAACAAGCGCCGCTGGATCGACAGCTCGGTGATGACCGGCGCCCTGTTGCTCTACGCCACGCCGCTCTTCTGGCTGTCGCTGATGGGCATCCTGCTGTTTTCGGTGGTGCTGGGCTGGCTGCCGGCCTTCGGCATGGAGACCGTGGGCGCAAACCTGACCGGCTGGGCGCGCGCGGGCGACATCGCCCTGCATCTCATCCTGCCGACCGTGACGCTGGGCTGCTTCTTCATGGCCGTCTACGTGCGGCTGACTCGCGCGTCGATGCTGGAAGTGATCGGCATGGATTTCGTGAAGACGGCGCGCGCCAAGGGCGTGAGCCCCAGCCGCGTGATCCGCGCGCACGTCCTGCGCAACGCGCTGCTGCCGGTCATCACGTTTGCCGGCATCCAGCTGGGGCAGATGGCGGGCGGCGCGGTGCTGACCGAGACCGTCTTCGCGTGGCCCGGCATCGGACGCCTGATGTTCGACGCCCTGCTGCAACGCGACTACCAGCTTCTGCTGGGCATCTTCCTGGTCACCTCCATCATGGTCGTGGTCTTCAACCTGCTGACCGACGTGCTGTACCGCCTGATCGATCCGCGCATCGGCGCGGGTGCGCAGCAAGGAGCCTCCGCATGAAGTCATTCGCCCGACGTTACCTGCGCAACTACGGGGCGGTGGCCGGCCTGGTCATCATGCTGATCGTGGTGGCCGTGGCCCTGGCGGCGCCGCTGCTGTACGAAGAGTCGCCCTGGATGATGGTGGCCGACCCGCTGATCCCGCCGTTCACCAATGCGGACTATCCGTTCGGCACGGACATGCTGGGCCGCGACATCACCGCGGGACTGGTGTGGGGCGCGCGCGTGTCGCTGATGGTGGGCCTGCTGTCCACCGCCGTCGCGCTGCTCTTTGGCATCGTGGTCGGTTCGATAGCCGGCTACTGCGGCGGCCGCGTGGACGACGCACTGATGCGGTTCACCGAGTTTTTCCAGACCATCCCGCAACTGGCGATGGCCGTGGTGCTGGTCGCCATCCTGAGCCCGTCGGTCTATTCGATCATGGGCGCCATCGCGGTGGTGTCCTGGCCGCCGGCCGCGCGGCTGGTCCGCTCGGAATTCATGACGCTCAAGCAGCGCGAATTCGTGCAGGCCGCGATCGTCATCGGCCAGACGCCGGTCCGCATCGTGGGCACGCAGATCCTGCCCAATGCCATGTCGCCCATCATCGTGTCGGCCTCGTTCATGGTGGCGACCGCGATCCTGACGGAGTCGTCGCTGTCGTTTCTGGGCCTGGGCGACCGCAACCTGATGAGCTGGGGTTTCATGATCGGCGCGGCGCGCACCATGATCCGCGAGGCCTGGTGGATGAGCGTGTGGCCCGGGGTCGCCATCCTCTTGACCGTGCTGGCCATCAACCTGATCGGCGAAGGCCTGAACGACGCCCTCAACCCGCAACTGCGCAAGCGCGGCGAATAGGAGGCCGGCATGAATGAAAACCTGACAACCCCGCCGCTCCTGTCGATCCAGAATCTGACCATCGCATTGCCCAAGGGCGGCGACCGTCCTTACGCGGTAGAGGACGTGTCGTACGACATTCGCGCCGGTGAAATCCTGTGCATCGTGGGCGAATCGGGCTCGGGCAAGTCGATGAGCGCCAACGCCATCATGGGACTGCTGCCCGATTACCTGACGCCGCAGGCCGGGCGCATCCTGTTCCGCGGCCAGGACCTGCTGCAACTGGACGAACCCGCCCTGCAGGCCATGCGCGGCAAGGACATGGCGATGATCTTCCAGGAGCCGCTGTCGGCCCTGAACCCGCTGATGACGGTGGGCGAACAGATCAGCGAGGTGATGCGCGTGCATAACGCCTACCCCGGCGCAGAACGCTTGAAGCGCACGCTCGAACTGCTGGATTTCGTCGGCCTGCCGGATCCGGCCACGCTGTATCACGTGTATCCGTTCCGCTTGTCCGGCGGGCAGCGCCAGCGCGTGATGATTGCGATGGCGCTGGCGCTGGAGCCCGCGCTGTTGATCGCCGACGAGCCCACGACCGCCCTGGACGTGACCACCCAGGCGCAGATCCTGGCGTTGATCGCGCGCATCCAGAAGGAAAAGGGCATGGGCGTGATGTTCGTCACGCACGACTTCGGCGTGGTGGCCGAGATTGCCCATCGCGTCGCCGTCATGGAAAAAGGCATTCTGGTGGAGCAAGGCCCGGCCAGCGAAGTGCTCAACCGCCCGCGCCATCCCTACACCCAGCGCCTGATCGCGGCCGTGCCGCATCGGCGCGGCGAGGAGCGCGCCGGAGTTGCCGACGACACGCCAGTGCTGGAGGTCAAAGATCTGAAAAAGACCTACGTGATCGGCCACGGATGGCTGGGCAACAAGCGCCAGGTGCACGCGGTGGACGGCGTGAGCTTTGCCGTGCGGCGCGGCGAGACGCTGGGCATCGTGGGGGAATCCGGTTCGGGCAAGTCCACGATCGGCAAATGCCTGCTCAAGCTTGTCGGCATCAATGGCGGCCAGCTGCTATTTAACGGCCAAGACATCGCCACGCTGCCCGAATCGCGCTTTCGGCCGATGCGGCACGAGATCCAGATGATCTTCCAGGACCCATTCGCCTCGCTCAATCCCCGGCACACGGTGGGCCGCATCATCAGCGACGGCCCGGTCGCCAATGGCGTCCCGCGCGCGCAAGCCGAAGCCCGGGCGCGCGAACTGCTGTCGCTGGTGGGCATGGACCCGTCCGCCTTTGACCGCTATCCCAACCAGTTTTCGGGCGGCCAGCGCCAGCGCATCGGCATCGCGCGCGCGTTGGCGCTGGAGCCCAAGGTGCTGGTGGCCGACGAATCGGTGTCGGCGCTGGACGTGTCGGTTCAGGCGCAGGTGCTGCAACTGCTGCACGACCTGCAGCAGCGGCTGAAGATTGCGCTGGTGTTCATCACCCATGACCTGCGCGTGGCGGCGCAGATCTGCAATTCGGTGCTGGTCATGCATCGCGGCAAGGTGGTGGAGTACGGATCGCCGTCCCAGATCTTCGACAACCCGCAGCATGCCTACACCCGCCAGCTGATCGCCGCCGTGCCGGGCCAGCATTGGGACCCGACCAAGGCGCAGGCCGCCTGACCGGACATCGCCTCAACCTTGAATCCAGGAGAACCGCTATGCAACGCCCCGCCGCCATCCCCACCGTGCAGATCGACAACGAACTGGTCACCGTCACCGAATGGCGCTTTCCGCCGGGCGGCGAGACGGGCTGGCACCGTCATGGCATGAACTACGTGGTGGTCCCGCAGACCACCGGCCCCTTGCTGCTGGACACGCCCAACGGCCAGGTCACCAGCCAGCTCACCACGGGGGTGGCGTATTACCGGCCGGTGGGCGTGGAACACAACGTCATCAACCCCAGCGACACGGAATTCGTGTTCGTCGAGATCGAACTCAAGCAGGCATGAGCCCCACGCATCTGGCAGCGACCGTGACGGTCTGAGCGAGGATATCCATGAAGGCGTTTTTTTCCGAAGAACAGTTGCTGCATTCGCCCCGGCAATTCATGCGGCTGGGCCGCATCAGCGCCCCCACCGACCTGCCGTCGCGCGCTGAGAGCCTGCAGCAGGCGCTGGCCGCCCGCGGCGTGAAGGTCGAAGCGCCATCCGACTATGGCCGCAAGCCGCTTGAACACGTGCACAGCACGGATTATCTGGACTACCTGGAAACCGCCTTTGCGCGCTGGCAGGCCCTGAAGGCGCCGGGCGTCGATCCCGGTCCGGAAGTGCTGCCCAATCTTTCGCCCTACTACAACGGCCGCATCGATGCCGCCGGACGGGGCCCCTGCCCGTCCCCGTCCATCGTGGCGCAAACCGGGTATTACCTGAGCGACCTCGCCTGCCCCATCGGGCCGCAGACCTGGCGCTCGGCGCTGCGGTCCACGCATAGCGCGCTGGCGGCGGCGGACCATGTGGCGAGCGCCGGTGGCGTGGCCTACGCGCTTTCGCGGCCCTCCGGCCACCATGCCCATCGCGACCGCGCTGGCGGCTTCTGCTACCTGAACAACAGCGCCGCCGCGGCAAGCCGCCTGTTGCAGACGTGGTCGAAAGTGGCGGTGCTGGATGTGGATGCGCATCATGGCGATGGCACGCAGAACATCTTCTATCACCGGGCGGACGTGATGACCGTCTCGCTGCACGCCGATCCGGCCGGGTATTACCCCTTCTATACCGGCTACGCGCACGAGCGCGGGCACGGCGCGGGCGAAGGCTACAACCTGAACCTGCCACTGGCGCACGGCTGCGGCAACGCGGAATTCCTGCAGGCGCTGGACACCGCGCTAGATGCCCTGGCGGGCTATGCGCCGCAGGCGCTGGTCCTGCCGCTGGGATTCGACACCTACAAGGACGACCCGATCAGCGTGCTCAGGCTGGACATCGACGCGTACCGCGACATCGGCGCGCGCGTCGCCGGTTTGCGCGTGCCCACCGTCGTGGTGCAGGAAGGCGGCTACATGGTCGAGGCGATCGGGCCCGCGCTGGATGCGTTTCTTGAAGGCTTTGGCCGTGGCGGCAAATGAAGGCACGCGCCAGACTGGCGTCCTGCTGTTCTTCGCGGCGCTAGTGGCGTTCGCCACCTTCGATGCGGGCGCCAAGCAGCTTCTGGAACGCTATCCGGCGCCCTTTCTGAACGTGATGCGCTACCTGGCGGTGGTGACGCTGGCGATGGGCATGCTGTGGCGCCACGGCCGCGGCCTGCGGCTGCGCGACGCGCCGGAAAAGCCCCTGCTGGTGCTGCGCGGTGTCATGCTGGCCACGGTGGCCACGTGCTTCATGACCGCGCTGATCTGGATGCCGCTGTCCGAGGCCACCGCCATTTACTTCACCGCCCCGCTCATCATGGTGGCGCTGTCGCCGTGGCTGCTGGGCGAACGCGTCCGGGCGGCGCAATGGGGCGCCGTTGCCGCCGGCTTTGCGGGCATGCTGCTGATCGTGCGGCCCGGCGGCGACCTGCCCCTGCTGGGCACGTTGCTGATGGCGGTGTCGGCCGTCAGCTACGCGATCTTCCAGGTGCTGACCCGCAAACTGTCGAATAAGGTGCCGGGGCCGGTGCAGTATGCGTACACGGCCTTCATCTGCCTGATCGTGACCGCGCTGCCCGCGCCGTTCTTCCTGCCCGACCCCTGGCCCGGAACGGCCGATACCGTCATCATCCTTGCCCTGGGCGCCTGCAGCGGCCTGGCGCAGATCCTGCTGATCGCGGCCTTCCAGCGGGTTCCGGCGGCAACGCTGGCGCCCCTGAACTACTTCCAGCTGCTGCTGGCGCTGGGCTTCAGCACGTTCTGGTTCCAGCGCCCGCCAGACGCGCTGGCGCTGGCGGGCATGGGGCTGATCATCGCGGCCGGGGTCTTTCTGGCGCTGCGACCTGTCAGAAAGCCATCGGCGCCGGCCGCTTGAACAGGCGCGGCGCCTCTTGCGGCGGCGTCCTCAACTGGTTTCGCGCTGGACCAGTTCGAAACCCAAGTCCACATGCCGCGCGGGCACGGGTTCGCCCGCCAGGTGCTGCATGAGCAGTTGCGCGGCTGACAGGCCGATCTGGTAGCGGGGCGTGGCAATGGTGGACAGCGGCGGCGTGGTCCAGGCCGTGCCCGGGAAGTCATGAAAGCCGACGATAGCCATCTGTTCCGGCACACGCACGCCATCCCGGCCGCACTGGAACACCGCGCCTTGCGCCAGGTCGTCGTTGCAGAAAAACACGGCGTCGCAGTCGGGATGACGCGCGTGAAGATCCTGGATCAACGACGCCCCCAGGCTGATCGACGATTTTTCCGGCGTCATGATTTCCAGGGCGGCGTCGTACAGCCCCGCATCGCGCAGCGCCTGCCGGCACCCTTCGCAGCGGCGCAGCGACCGGGGATCGAGCTGCGCGCCGATGATGCCGATACGGCGGTAGCCCCGTTCGACCAGATGGCGGCCTGCTGCGTAGCCCGAGTCGAACTGCGAGAACCCGACGCTCATGTCCTCGCCGCCGTCCAGCGTTTCGATCGTGTGCACCGTGGGAATCGCCTGCGCGCGCAGCAGTTCCCAGACGCCCGGATTGTGGTCGATGCCGGTCAGGACCACGCCGTCGGGCGAATGCTGCAGATACTTGCGCAGCAGCGCTTCTTCCTCGTCCGGCGAATAGCCCGTCACGCCGATCAGCATGTGGTAGCCGTGCTGATCCAGCACTTCCTTGATGCCCGTGATGATGTCCACGAACACCACGTTGCTGAGCGACGGAATGAGCACCACGATGGTCTGCGACCGCGCCGACGCCAGCGCGCTGGCGGCGTGGTTGGGCACGTAGCCCAGTTCCTGGCACACCCGCGCGATTTGCTGGCGCAGATCCTGGCCCACCTTATCGGGCGTTCGCAACGCCCGCGATACGGTGATCGCGCTGACGCCCACGCGCCGCGCGACGTCCTGCATGGTGACGCGGCCGGCGCGCGAGCTTCGAGGTTTGCGGATGGACATGGACCCTCGCGGTGAATGCAAGCGCGTAGTCTGACCGAAAAAAAGGGGCTTGCCAAAGCAAAAATGTTAGCGCTAACATGATCCGCATCAAACGGCTAAAAAAATTCCGGCAAACGGAGAGGAGACAAACATGCAAGCTTCCCCCTTGGGGCGGCCGGGGCCATCGCGTCCGGGCCGCTCGCCGCTGGCCCGCGCCGCGGATTGGTGTTTTGCGCTACAGACCTGGCTGATGGTCGCCTGTCTGGTCATCATGGTCGTGCTGCTGTTCGGCAACGTGGCGCTGCGCTATCTCCTTAATTCCGGCATCAACGTCTCGGACGAGGTCTCGCGCCTGGCGTTCGTCTGGATGATTTTCCTGGGTTCGGTGATTGCGCTGCGCGAGCACCAGCACATCGGCGTGACCATGCTGGTGGAACGCTTTGGCCCAGGCGCGCGCCGGGTGTCGCATATTGCCTGCCAGCTGATGATCCTGTGGGTGCTGTGGCTGATGGCCGAAGGCAGCTGGGTCCAGACGGTCATCGGCCTTGACACCGTATTGCCTGTCACCGGCATGCCCCAGGCCGTGTTCAACGCCGCAGGGCTGTATGCCGCGGTGGCAATGGGCATCCTGACGGTCGTCGACCTGGTCCGCGTGATTGCGGGCGGTCCGCTGCCGGCGGAATCCAGTCCGGAAGACCCGCTGGTCTGATCCGGCCCTCACCCGCCTCACACCCGCCCCACACCCATCCGCCCGGATACCCGCAATGATCCTGACCGTCTTCCTAGTCGTGCTGCTGGGGCTGATTGCCCTGGGCCTGCCGATCGCCTTCGCGCTCATCATCAGCGCGATCGTCATGATGTTCCAGCTGGATTTCTACGACACCCAGCTCCTTGCCCAGAACATGCTTTCCGGCGCCAACAGCTTTACGCTGATGGCGGTGCCGCTCTTCATGCTGGCCGGCGAATTGATGAATGCCGGTGGCATCTCTCGCCGCATCGTTCACCTGGCCAACACGTTTGTGGGTCACATCCAGGGCGGCCTGGGTTACGTGGCTATCTTCGCCAGCGTGCTGCTGGCATCGCTGTCGGGCTCGGCCGTGGCAGACGCCGCGGCGCTGGGGTCGCTGCTGATCCCCATGCTGCGCGAAAAAGGCTATGACGCGGGGCAGGCTTCGGGCCTGATCGCCTCGGGCGGCATCATCGCGCCCATCATTCCGCCGTCGATCTCGTTCATCATCTTTGGCGTCGCCACCAATGTGTCGATCACCAAACTGTTCTTCGCCGGCATCGCACCGGGCCTCATGATGGGGCTTACGCTGGTGGCGGTGTGGACGTGGGTGGCGCGCAAGCACGGCAGCATCACGCCCTCGCCGCGCGAGCCGTGGAGCAACCGGCTGAAAGCGCTGCGCGGATCGCTGTGGGCGCTGTTCCTTCCAGTCATCATCATCGGCGGCTTGCGGGGCGGCATCTTCACGCCCACGGAGGCCGCGGTCGTCGCCGCCGTGTATGCGCTGCTGGTCAGCATCTTCGTGTACCGCGAGATCGGCTGGCGCGACCTGGGTCCGCTCTTCATCAACGCCGCCCGCACCACGGCTGTCGTCATGTTCCTGGTGGCGGCCGCCATGGTGTCGTCCTACATGATCACGCTGGCGGACCTGCCGCAGGATCTCATCGCTCTCCTGGAACCGGTCATGGACCAGCCCAAGCTGCTGATGTTCGCGCTGCTGATCCTGCTGACGCTCGTGGGCACGGTGATGGACCTGACGCCGACCATCCTGATTCTCGGCCCCGTGCTGATGCCCGTCGTCACCAAGGCCGGCATCGACCCCGTCTACTTCGGCGTCATGTTCGTCATGGTCGGCAGCGTGGGCCTGTTGACCCCGCCGGTCGGCACGGTGCTCAACGTCGTATGCGGCGTCGCCCGCATCAATATGGAAACCATCTGCAGAGGGGTGTGGCGCTATGTCGTGGCCTACACGCTGCTGCTGGTTCTTTTGGTGATCTTCCCCGAACTGATCACCGTACCCGCACGCTGGATGCACTAGCGGCAATTACAAACCCCCGAGGAGAAACACCATGATCAAGCAATTGAAGACCCGCGTTCTTGTCCTGGCGGCGGTGCTGTCCTGCACCGTCGCCGGGGTGGCCGCGGCGGCGGACGTCAAGCCGCGCCTCATCCGCTTTGGCTACGGGCTGAACGAGGAAAGCGTGCAGGGCCGCGCTGCCCGCCATCTGGCGCAGGAGCTGGAGAAGGTCAGCGGCGGCAAGCTCAAGATGAAGACGTTTGGCTCGGCCAACCTCGGGTCGGACGAGCAGATGCAGAGCGCGCTGGTGGGCGGCGCGCAGGAAATGATGGTGGGGTCGACCGCGCCGCTCGCCGGCATGGTCAAGGAGTTCGGCGTCTTCGACCTGCCCTTCCTCTTCAACAGCGAAAAGGAAGCCGACGCGGTGCTGGACGGCCAGCTCGGACAGGATCTGCTCAAGAAGCTGGAAGCCAAGGGACTGGTCGGCCTGGTCTACTGGGAAAACGGCTTTCGCAACATGACGAACTCCAAGCGTCCGATCACGCGCGCCGAGGACCTGCAGGGCATCAAGCTGCGCGTCATGCAGAACCAGATTGCGCTGGGCGTCTTCAATACGCTGGGCGCCAATGCCGTGCCGATGCCGTTCTCGGAATTGTTCACCGCGCTGGAAACCCGCACCGTGGACGGCCAGGAGAATCCCATCACCACGATCCAGAGCAGCAAGTTCTACGAGGTGCAGCCCTTCCTGACCATCACGCGCCACGTCTACACGCCGTGGGTGGTGATGGCCTCCAAGAAGTGGTGGGACACGCTCTCGCCCGAGGAACAGAAGCTGATCCGCCAGGCAGCCGCGTCGTCGCGCGACTTCGAGCGGCAGGATAGCCGCGCCGATTCCACCAAGGCCATGGGCACGCTCGAGAAGAACGGCATGAAGATCAACACCGTCTCGCCGGAGGAAGTCGCCCGCATGCGCCAGAAGGTGCAGCCCGTGGTCGACAAGTACACCCAGGAACTCGGGCCGGAACTGATCAAGCAGTTGAACGACGAAATCCAGAAGGCGCGGAACTAACCGTGCCGGCCTGGATCCCGTGGGGGTCCGGGCCTGTATGCAACCGAAGCAAAGCGAGACAGCCATGTCCCAGACACCCCGCCGACTGCGCAGCCAGAAATGGTTCGACGATCCCTCGCACGCCGACATGACGGCGATCTACGTCGAGCGCTATCTCAACTATGGCCTGACGCGCCAGGAACTGCAGTCCGGGCGGCCGATCATCGGCATCGCGCAGACAGGCAGCGACCTGGCGCCCTGCAATCGCCACCATCTGGCGCTGGCCGAACGCATCAAGGCGGGCATCCGCGACGCCGGCGGCATTCCCATGGAATTCCCGGTGCACCCGCTGGCCGAACAGGGACGGCGGCCTACGGCGGCGTTGGACCGAAACCTGGCGTATCTGGGCCTGGTGGAGATCCTGCACGGCTATCCGCTGGATGGCGTGGTGCTGACCACGGGATGCGACAAGACCACGCCCGCGTGCCTGATGGCGGCGGCGACGGTGGATATTCCCGCCATCGTGCTGTCCGGCGGTCCCATGCTGGACGGCTGGCATGAGGGCCAGCGCGTCGGCTCGGGCACGGTCATCTGGCACGCACGCAACCTGATGGCGGCCGGCAAGCTGGATTACGAAGGTTTCATGACGCTTGCCACGGCATCGTCGCCGTCCATCGGCCACTGCAACACCATGGGCACCGCGCTGTCGATGAACTCGCTGGCCGAAGCGCTGGGCATGTCGCTGCCCACCTGCGCCAGCATTCCGGCGCCCTATCGCGAGCGCGGGCAGATGGCCTATGCCACCGGCATGCGCATCTGCGACATGGTGCGCGAAGACCTGCGGCCATCTCAAATCCTGACCCGCGAGGCGTTCGAGAACGCCATCGTCGTGGCCTCGGCGCTGGGCGCGTCCAGCAACTGCCCGCCACACCTGATTGCCATCGCGCGCCACATGGGCGTCGACCTCAGCCTGGACGACTGGCAACGGCTGGGCGAAGACGTGCCGCTGCTGGTCAACTGCGTGCCGGCGGGCGAGCATCTGGGCGAAGGCTTTCACCGCGCGGGAGGCGTACCCGCCGTGCTGCACGAGCTGCTGGCAGCCGGCCGCCTGCATCCGGACTGCCGAACCGTATCCGGCAAGACCATCGGCGATATTGCGACGGCGTCCAAGACCCACAATACCGACGTCATCCGGACCTGCGACGCGCCGCTCAAGCACCGCGCCGGCTTCATCGTGCTGTCGGGCAACTTCTTTGACAGCGCCATCATCAAGATGTCGGTCGTGGGCGAAGCCTTTCGCCGGGCGTACCTGTCCGAACCGGGGTCGGAAAACGCCTTCGAGGCGCGCGCGATCGTGTTCGAGGGCCCGGAGGACTATCACGCCCGCATCGAAGACCCGGCGCTCAACATCGACGAACACTGCATTCTGGTGATCCGGGGCGCCGGCACCGTGGGCTACCCCGGCAGCGCGGAAGTCGTGAACATGGCCCCGCCATCGCACCTTATCAAGCGCGGCATCGAGTCCCTGCCCTGTCTGGGCGACGGCCGCCAGAGCGGCACCTCGGCCAGCCCGTCCATCCTGAACATGTCGCCCGAAGCCGCGGTGGGAGGCGGACTGGCGCTGCTGCGCACGGGCGACCGGATCCGCGTGGACCTGAACCAGCGGTCGGTCATGTTGCAAGTGGACGAAGCGGAACTGGAACGGCGCCGCCAGGAGCCGCCGTACGAAGCGCCGCCATCGCAGACGCCGTGGCAGGAACTGTACCGGCAGACCGTGGGGCAGCTTTCCACGGGCGGATGCCTTGAGGCGGCGACGCTGTATTTGAAAGTGGTCGAGACGCGGGGGGATCCGCGGCATTCGCACTGAGGCCGAAAGGGGTGCGGCTTGGCGCGCGGCTTATTCGCGCGGCGGCTTGCTGGCCGGGCCGCCCGCGCGGGGGCTGGGCCGGCTGAGGACATACGCCGCGCTGGCCAGAAAGAAGATGCCCACGCCGATGGCCAGGGGCAGCGAGGGATGGGCGCTCCAGTAAAAGATCCCGTAACCAGCCGCCATGCCCAGGCTGGCATACGTCTTGCCTTTGCGCGACACCGCGCCCTCGTCGCGCCACGCGCGCAGCGACGGGCCATATGTGGGGCTATCCAGCAGCCATTTTTCAAGCCGGGGCGACGAGCGGGAGAAGCAGGCCACCGCCAGGATCAGGAAGATCGTCGTCGGCATCACCGGCAAGAAGGCGCCGATGACGCCCAGCGCCAGCATCAAGCAGCCCAGGCATAACCAAAGTGCTCTCATCATGATGGTGAGCAGGATATCGCAAATGGGCAGCCGGCAGTCCGCCAGGCATCGTGCGCCGCTTGATTCACGACGTTGGGGGCTCCGGCATCCTTGCGCGCAGCATCCTGACGAATTTCGCATCCGGACTGCCGCCCGCGGCGCGTGACTTGTGGACCATGGCCCAGGCTTCCGCGTACTGGCCACGCCAGTAATAGGCCGTGGCCCACGAGGCATACAGATAGCCCTTGTCGGGCTCCACGGCCTCGCCCTTGCGGTACCACTCGTCGGACCGGGTCGTCGCCGCGATACGCGCTTCGGGGGGCAGCGTCTTGTCCTCGGCGGCGCAACGCGCCGCGATCCGGCCGGCATCCGCATGAATGCCGCGAAACGCCGGGGGATTCATGCTGATCGCGCGGTCCATCATGCTCATCGCCTGGCAGATCTTGCGCTGGCTTTCCAGCACCACCGCGAAACCCGCGTACACCTCGGGGTTGTCGGAATTGAGCAGCCACGCCTGATTGAATTGCCGCATGGCCTGGCCCGGCCGGTCTTCGCGAAAAAGCCGGTAGCCCAGCTCGACCCGCGCCTGCGCTGCCGCGGCAGGCGATCCAAACACCTTCAAGGCTTCGGCGGCCTGTTGTTCATCGCCCGCGCGCAAGGCAGCGGCCGCGCGGCGATCCACCCCGGCATACATCGGCGCCTCGTCGCTTTGAACCGGAGCGGGCGCAGGAAGCTTGATCACGCAGCCGGACAACCACAGCGATTGGGCCAGCAGCAAAGCCAGCGCCACTCGGTTGACCGTGCACAAGCACGAAGTGCCGCCCGGGGCCGCCTCCAGATCCGACATTTCGGCTATTGGACCTGGGTCAAGACAATCTGCCCATCCTTGCGAGCAACGCTGAATACGCCCGTTGTCCGTCCTCGGGCATCCGGTGCAAAGAGATCGGAATTGGATCCCCAAAATTGCTCGTCAGCGTTGTACAGGACGACAAACGAATAGCCATCGAGAAGCTTTCGCAGATCTTCCTTGCAGGTCCAGACGTCGTCCTTATTGTATTTTTCGCCCACGGACCAGCACCACCATTGGGTCTCAAGCGGACTCACGCTGTAGCTGAACATGAACTTCTCGAAGCCCGTGGAATTCTGGTCAATGAAATAGACCTTATCCCCCTTCGCAGCATGCTTCTTGACGAGCTCGGCCAACGCATCGATTCGCTCACGTTGCTCCAGAACCTTCTCGATCTGGGGAGATGAGACCGGCGGAGCGAACAAACCGAGGGGCAAACACAGCAACCCCGCCAGTATGGGGATGGCGAGAACGGGGCGCAGCCATTTGATCTTGAATGTGTCTACCGCCCCTGAATAGGCGCCAAACACGACCAGGGCCCACGCCAGGAAATAGGTTCCCGCATATCTTTCGAAAGAAGCCAGCCGTATTCCTTCGTACTCCGAAAAGAACAGCAGATACGAGAGCAGAAGAAACAGCAGGTAGGCGATCGCACCGGCGGAAAGCAGCGAGAACGCTGCGATCCGAGGCAATATCTCGTAGCGCCGGCTGATCAGGATGCACATCGCACTGAGCGCCATCAGCCAAAGCATCACGCTCAACGGAGACATGAGCAGCACGATCTTCCAGCCGCCGGGATAAAGCCCGAAGTTCTCCGCTTGAAACCGCTGAATGAATTCGAGCGCCGTCTTTCCGATCCGGCCCAGCAGAGGCTCCTGGAACAGCGCACTCAGCTTGGGCATGGACACGGTAAGACCCGCGCCTATCGATTTCGAGTACCACTGCCACGAGGCAAAGGTCAGAAGTGTTGCGAGACAGCCTGGGATTACTTGAGCGATGGCGCGCTTGAATCTGGCAGCAACACTGATTTCGGCCGTTTGCAGAACAGACGAGAAAAAATGGATCGCGATGACAAGCATCGCCAATATCAGGCCGATCTGCTTCATGAGGACCAGCACCGCGAGGCTGACCGCTACCAGGAGCGATCCTCTGAGGCCCTTGGCCGTCGCCGCCAGCGAAACGCTTGCGGCAAACACAAGGGCCAGCAACGGATCCACGAATATGTGTTTATAGTCGAACCCAAAGAAATAGGGTATTGCGCAAGCCGAAAAGAACGTCAGCACCTCGAGAACCGAAGCACGCGCGTGAAAAGCGCCTATCGCACATGCAAGCGCCGCAAGCATGAAGATGATTTGAGCCGACAGCAACCCGCTTTCAGACCACGGACCTAAAAACAGAAAGTAATACTGAAATAGCTGCTGAGCGGGCGGATACGCCTTGAAAATATCGACGATCGGCGAATCTTTCAGATACAACGAATGGGTGGCGTGAATGACTTTCGCGCCGAGCCCCCAGAAGGAAAACTCATCCCAACCCGTGAGCTTGAAATCGAACGGCACGAGGGAGACGAAAAATACGAACGGTACAAGGTAAAGCAACTGGCTGAGCTTGCCGGCACTCCACTTCAGCGGCAGAAGCTCCGCACGCCGCCGGAAGAGCCAGATCAGGGTGTATGCCAGCAGCCCCATTCCCGCCAACACGGAAATGATCGCACCTGGGCGCAGCAGTCCGGCAAGGCCGGCGGCATACAGCCATAGCACCGTCAACGCCACATGCAAGTACATGGCGATGGACAGCTTGATGCGCAGGCGTCCTGCAAAAAAGGTCAGGAAACCCAACGAAGAAAGCAAGATCAACATATCGTCTTATTCAAGTCGCGTTCGTGCCGCCTTACGCCTTGGCTATGACAATAATGCCGAGCAGGATCAGAAATAAGCCGACGAAATATTGGGGCTGGAATCTTTCGCCAAACAGGAAATAGCTGCCGATGGGAACAAGCACAAACGCCAGCGCCATCAGTGGATAGACTTTTCCGAGTTCCAGCCGTTGCAGGACGTAAATCCACAAAATGGTCACGAGCCCGTAAAGACCGATGGAAAAAGAAAGCACCATGAAAGTCTTGGGATCGAAGATCGAACCGCTGTTCTTCAGAGTCGCGGCCCCAAATTTGAACAGCAGCTGACCGATGGCGATACCGACCACACATGCGATTGCGAGTAAATATGTCATTTCAATTTTGTTCTATGGAACGGCCTGGTCGGCACCGATGAGATATCGTAGCCAATGAATGAAAGAATGAACTGCACTCCAAGTATGATTGGCATCGCGGATATCATGACGGTACCCGCCGCAGTCGAAACCCCCGTCCGAGCCGACTCGATCCAATGGCCGGCGCCAAAGAAAACACCGCACAATACCAGCAGGACGCCCAGAGGCAATTCAAGGGACGCCAGGGAAACTCCGCGCAGATAATAGTTATAGAAAAGGCGCTTGAAGAAATTCCGGACATGCTTTACCAGAAATTCCCCAACGATTTTGCTTATCTTCAGATTGCTGACTTCATCGGCATACTTGGCCACCATCGGCACATCCACCACCACAGCGCCAAGGGTGTTGAGCCGAAACAACATGTCGGTCTCGAAAAAATATCGATTGCTGATTTTTTCGAAAGGAAGATATTTGGCTACGCTAGCGTGGATCGCAGTATATCCATTGGTGGGATCGAAAATATTCCAGTATCCGGACGAGAGCTTCGTCATGAACGAGAGCACGGCATTGCCGAACAAGCGCCGCTTGGGCATGGCGCGGACGCTTTCAAGATCGAAAAAGCGATTGCCCTTGCAGTAGTCTGCTTCTCCAAAAATAATCGGGGAGACGAACTCCGGCAGCAGAGACGGGTCCATTTGTCCGTCACCGTCAATCTTGACGATGATGTCCATGCCATCTGCAATTGCCGCCTTGTAGCCCGCCATCACGGCACCACCGACGCCCTGATTGGTTTCGTTGCGCAAGACAACGACGCGAGGGTCGGAACAATGCGCTTCCACGAATTTGCCCGATTGATCGGGGCAGCAGTCGTCGACGATGTAGATTCGGCAGACCTCATCACCGATAGCCGCAATGACATGCAGGATGTGCTTCGTTACCTTATAAGACGGTATAACGACGGCGATCTTGAAACTGCTCGATGCAGTATTACCCTTGTTTTCCATGACACCATGCAACCAACCGCGATTGAGAAACAGACCTTAAGGAAGGTCTGCACAAGCCCGCATTCCGGCAGAATCCCTGCCACCAACCATTAATTTTCTTATGTGGAGTTTCTCTGGAGTGGCTTGCTCTGCCACCCGTGAAACTCATTATTGGCATTCCCGCCGTGTGCCATATTGGCCGTCTGCCGCCGACTATGACACCACCGCTCACGGCAAAATGCGGAATACTGAATCGTGACCAATATATCGCCGCGGCACTCCGGGGCGGTGAATAATTCCGCTGGCGCATTGTAACCTGGGGTCGTGGCTCGCACGCAACACCGCCTATTGCTGTGGAAAATGCCTGTCGCGACGTCTGGCAGTATTGGCACACGGCAGGAGCTGGGCGCACCCTCTGGCTGAGCAAGTAGCAGGCAAATCAACTGCGCTGCTGAATGCAAAAAAGCCGCGAAGTCATCAGACTTACGCGGCTTTTCAGGTCTGTGTTCGACTAGCTCTGTCAAACACACCTTTGCAGGAATTTGGTAGGCGGTATTGGAATCGAACCAACGACCTCCACGATGTCAACGTGGCGCTCTAACCAGCTGAGCTAACCGCCTGCAAAGAAGAAGAATTATATAGTGCTTTTTTAAACTATGCAAATCGTCTTGGAAGATTTTTTGCATTTTTTGTTGCGCCTGAAGTTTTGCGGCGTTTACCGAATGCCAGCTTCACTTCTTGCGCAACGCGGTTGAAAGCGCGTTTAAATCAATTCGGCCAAAACCAAATTGCCATTCAACGCCCTGCACCACCCGCTTAAGCACTACATCTTGCCCTTCAATTTCGTGTCTGCGTCATGTGCCGCAGCAACGAAGAACGAGATTCTATCAGAACTTTTTATTCCTTGCTCGACTTCGACGCCACTACTCACATCGATCGCCCAAGGCCGCACCAATTCGATGGCGGCGCCCACGTTTTCGGCGTTCAGTCCGCCGGACAGGATCAAGGGACGGGACACCGGGTCGGCCCGCACCTCGTCGAGCAACGCGTAGTCGAATCCATGCCCGCTGCCGCCGTAGCCGGCGCTGTAGCTGTCGAACAACCAGCCCGCCGCCTCTCCGTAGGCGCGGCACGTGGCCGCAAGGCTCTCCGCCGTCTCAAGGCCCGGCGCACCGGCCCGGAAGGCCCGCAGATGGCGATGCCCGTAGCGCGCACACTCCAGCGGCGTTTCGTCGCCATGAAACTGCAGCAGCTCGGGCCCCACTTCACCCAGCACGGTGCGGATCTCTTCTTCCTGCGCGTTCACGAAGAGCGCGACGACGTCGACAAACGCCGGCACCATCCGGCGCAGCTGCGCGGCGCGCGTGGGCGTGAGGCAACGCTTGCTCTTGGGATAGAAGACAAATCCGATCGCGTCGGCGCCAGCGGCAACGGCGGCTTCGACGTCTTGTTCGCGGGTCAGCCCGCAGATCTTTATGCGTGTACGCATGACATTTTCTGGAAGTGTCGCCCCGCGGCGACTGGCTGGATCAGTATATCCGGACCGAAAAACCGGTCTCACGCGCCAGTCGAACCCAGCGTGGCCATCATGTTGTCGAAGCTGCCCTCGGCCATGCGGAACCAGGGGATCTGGTTGCCGCGCAATGCCAGCATGCTGTCGTAGAGCTTCTTGAACATCGCGTCCTTGGCGCTCAATTCATTGCAGGCCGCCACCGTGGCTTCGTGAGCGGCTTGCAGCAGCGGCCGGGAATACGCCTTCAGTTGCGCGCCTTGCGACATCAGCCGGCGCAGCGCTTGCGGATTGTTGGCATCAAAGGTTGCGATCATGTTTTCGCTTGCCGCCGCGCAAGCCAGCGACAGCGCGGTCTGGTATGACTTGGGCAGTTCCGCAAAGGCGTCCTGGTTCACGTACAGCGACAACTGTTGCGTACCGGCCCACCAGCCCGGAAAGTAATAGTTTCGCGCGACGTCAAAGAGCGCCAGGCGTTCGTCCTCCAACGGTCCAATCGTGACGGCCCCGTCCGCAAGGCCTTCTGCCAGCGCGGCATGCAGTTCGCCAACGGGGATTTCCAGCGGCGAGGCGCCCAGACGCGACAGGATGTGCCCCGTAAAGCCGTCAGCCGCCACCTTGAGTCCGCGCAGGTCATCGAGGGTCTTTATCTCGCCCCGAAACCATCCGCCCATCTGCGCGCCGGTATAGCCGCACGGAAAGTTCAGGATGCCGTACTTGCCAAAGGCTTCACGGGTCAGCGCCAGCCCCTCGCCCTGCCGCATCCACGCGTTCATCTGGCGGGTATTCAGGCCGAATGGCACGCCGCCGTCAAAGCAAATCGCGGGATCGGTGCCGAAGTAGCGGGCCGACGCCGCGTGGCCGCATTCGACGATGCGGTGCTGCACGGCCTCCAGCACCTGACCCGACTGGAACAGCTGGCCGGCGGCGGATATCTCGATGGTGAACCGCCCCGCCGTGACCTCGGCCACACAACGCGCGACGTCGGTCGCGCCCGCGAACAGCGTAGTCGCGTCGGCCGGAAAATCGGAAGCCAGCCGCCAGGTGAGGTTGGGAGCTTCCTGCGCAATCGCGGGGGCCGCCAGCACGGCGCTGCCCGCGGCGGCGCCCAAGGCAGTTTGCTTCAGAAACGCGCGGCGTTGCATGGCGCATGCCTCCAGAAAGGCGCGGGATCCCGCCGCCTGCGCGGCGGCTTCCCTAAAAGGATTGAGTAAAGGGCGACAGCAGCGACGATCCGCCGTCGAGTTCGCGCAGTCCGAAGGATTCGGGATAGTCGATCGCGGCCAGGTACAGGCCGTCAGGCGCAAACGTGGGCGCGCCGCGCTTGCGGTCGCGCCACGCCAAGAGCTGCGTCATCCAGTCAACCGTTTCCCTGCCCTGCCCCACTTGCAGCAACGCGCCCATGATGTTGCGCACCATGTGATGCAGAAAGGCGTTTGCCTTCAAGGTAAAGACGAGAAACGGTCCCCGCTCCTCGATCTCCAGGCTGTGCATGTGCCGCACTGGATGCTTGGCCTGGCATTGCGAGGAACGGAAGCTGGAAAAATCATGTTCGCCGACAAGCGCCTTTGCGGCCGCGCGCATGGCCTGCACATCCAACGGCTGGAAGCACCAGCCGGCGCGCCCCGCCCACAGCGCCGGACGCACCCGGCCCCGCCAGAGCAGATAGACGTACGTGCGGGCGCGCGCCGAAAAGCGCGCATGGAATTCTTCGGACACTTCTTCGGCCCACTGCACCGAGATGCTCGGCGGCAGAAACGCGTTCACGCCTCGGACCCAGGACTCCGTCTTGCGGGTGAGCGTCGTGTCCAGATGGACCACCTGCATCGCGCCGTGCACGCCCGTGTCGGTGCGGCCGGCGCAGATCGTGGGCACCGGCTCGGTGACGCCACAAAAACTGGCCAGGGCGGACTCCAGGCAGTCCTGCACCGTCTGCCGGTGCGGCTGTGTCTGCCAACCCTGCCAGGCGGAGCCGTCATACGCCAGCCCCAATGCAACTCTAGACATGCTTCAAACCCGAGGACCGCCGATACGGCGCGGTTCGTCCGTGGGCGGTACGTCCAGGTCGAGATTGATGGTGTCGAGCTTGCGGTTCAGCGCTGCCGTATCCAGCGCCGGCTCGTTGTACGGGTAGCTTTCTTCGTCATCGTCGTCACGCCGCGCCCCGGCCCGGCGCAACAGCCACGCGATGGCGAAGGCGACGAGCGCCAGCACCGCGGTAACGATCACGAGAAGATTGTCGGCCAGCCAGCCCGGCATACCCGTTTGCACGGTCTTGTCCGGCAGCGTGCCGATGGGTTTGTCGGCATCGACGGGCGCCGAGCCTGCGGCGCCTGGGGTGGTGGTGGTGGTCGACGCGCCCGTGGCGTTCGACGTGGTCGTTGCGGCCCCCGGTGTAGTTGCCGCGCCCGGAGTGCTTGCGGTGCCGGGCGTGCCCATTGCACCGGGAGAACCCGCTGCGCCGGGAGTGCCTGCTACACCCGGAGTGCCTGCTGCACCGGGAGTGCCTGCTGCACCGGGAGTGCCTGCTGCACCGGGAGTGCCTGCCGCACCGGCAGTGCCTGCCGCACCGGAAGTGCCTGCCGCACCGGAAGTGCCTGCCGCACCGGAAGTGCCTGCCGCACCGGAAGTGCCTGCCGCACCGGAAGTGCCTGCCGCACCGGGAGTGCCTGCCGCACCGGGAGCGCCTGCTGCACCGGGAGCGCCTGCTGCACCAGGAGTGCCTGCCGCGCCGGGAGCGCCTGCTGCACCGGGAGCGCCAGCAGCACCGGGAGTGCCTGCCGCACCGGGAGTGCCTGCCGCACCGGGAGTGCCTGCCGCACCGGGAGTGCCTGCCGCACCGGGAGTGCCTGCCGCACCGGGAGTGCCTGCCGCACCGGGAGTGCCTGCCGCACCGGCAGTGCCTGTTGCACCGGAAGCGCCCGCTGCACCGGGAGCGCCTGCTGCACCGGCAGTGCCTGCTGCACCGGAAGCGCCTGCCGCACCGGAAGCGCCTGCTGCACCGGAAGCGCCAGCTGCGCCCGCCGCACCAGCCGTGCCTGTGCCGGCCGCGCCCGATTGCTGCGCGACGGCCTTGGTCAGTTCGTCGACATTGCTTTGCAGCTGGGCGACTCGCCCTTGCGCGTCGGCCAAGGCCCGGTCGGCAGACGTCTTGGCGTCTGCCTGGGCTTCGGCCTGCGCGGCTGCGCTGTCCTGGGCCTGACCGGTCGACAGGCGCACGCGGTCCTGTGTCGGCGCGGCGGTTGCCACACCGGTGTCGGCCGGCGGGGCGACCGTGCCCGATGCTGCGTCCTGACCCTTGACCACCGACGGGTTCGATCCCGCCGCCGCGCCCACGCGGCCGCGGTATTTGGCATAGGCCTCGGCGTGCTCATTGAAGATGCGGCGGGCTTCGGCCGGATCGATGGCGCGCACCGTGGCGGCATCCGGGATCTTGAGTGTCTGGCCAGCCCGCACCAGATTCATGTTGTTCTGAATGAAGGCCTGCGGATTGGCGCGCCACATCGCCACCAGCATCTGGTAGACCGAGGCGTTGGGCACCGCGTTGCGCTGGGCGATGGCAAAAAGATAGTCGCCCGACTTCACCGTGACCGAGCCCGAGGTGCCGCCCGCGCGGGCGGCCCCGCCCACGGCGGCGGGTGTGACGTCGGCGCCCGTGCCGCGCAGCGGCACCAGGATGCTGACCTGCACTTGGCGCTGTCCCGAACTGGAGTTGATGTCCAGCAGCAGATCCACCGCACCGCCCGCAGGCGCCTGCGTGGACCGCACCCGCAAATTCTTGCGCGTCGGATCCATTCCGTCTTCGACGCGGACCACCATGCTGGCAAGCGGCACCGGCGGCTTGACGCCCGCGCGCTGCCACGCGGCTTCATCGGCGATGGAAACCTTGAGCGAACTGATCTCTTCGGGCGTCAATTCCTGCAGACCCACGGTGGCTTGCAGCGGCGCGCCCGGCACGGAAACGACGCGCGAATGCCCGACGCGCATGGCCAGCGCCGAACCGCACACGCTTGAACCGATCGCCAGCGCAATGGCCCACTGAAGGGCTTTCAAACGGCGGGCATGCTTCACTTGGCGCGAACGCTGGGTCATAAGCTGGAATTCCGTTCTTGTAATCGAATTACGGGCCTGGACCCATTCGCGCCATTTGCCGCGCAAAAAAGGGCCTCAATTCACCCGAAAAGTGTAATGGATCAAGCGCATTTCACAAACCTGAAAGGGGCGCGCACGTTGGCTGGCGGGCACGGGCGGCGCTTATGGGCGTACGTGTCGCCCGCCGGGCTCGGCCGGGCTGCGCCACGATGGTGCATCTTCGCGGGCTGGACAATCCAGCCGCGGGCAAAAAAACAAGGGCACCCGAAGGTGCCCTGACTGCCTCTTGCGCATGGCGGGCGGCCAGAAAAGCCGCCCGGCACGACATCAGGCTTCGTTCAGCGCGATGCGCAGCATGCGGCGCAGCGGCTCGGCCGCGCCCCACAGCAGTTGGTCGCCAACCGTGAAGGCGCCCAGATATTGCGAGCCCATCGAGAGCTTGCGCAGGCGGCCCACCGGGATGTCCAGCGTGCCGGTGACGGCCACGGGGGTCAGCGCCGAAACGGTGGCTTCCTTGGTGTTGGGAACGACCTTGGCCCACTGCGTGCCCTGGGCGATGAGCGCTTCGATCTCGTCCAGCGGCACATCGCGCTTGAGCTTGATGGTCAGTGCCTGGCTGTGGCAGCGCATCGCGCCGATGCGCACGCACAGACCGTCGATCGGGGTGACGGGCGTGCCGAAGGCGGCGCCGCGGCCCAGGATCTTGTTGGTTTCGACTTCGCCCTTCCACTCTTCCTTGGACATCCCGTTGCCCAGGTCCTTGTCGATCCAGGGAATCAGGTTGCCGCCCAGCGGCACGCCAAAGTGTTCGTGGGGCAGCGCGTCGTCCTTCTGCTTGGCCAGCACGCCGCGGTCGATTTCCAGGATGGCCGAGGCCGGGTCGTCCAGCAGGGACTTGACCGACTGGTTGATCTCGCCGAACTGGGTCAGCAGTTCACGCATGTGCTGCGCGCCGCCGCCCGACGCGGCCTGGTACGTCATGGAGGTCATCCATTCGACCAGGTCGTTGTTGAACAGACCCGCCAGGCCCATCAGCATGCAGCTGACCGTGCAGTTGCCGCCGATGAAGTTGCGCACGCCGCGCTTCAGGGCCGCGTCGATCACCGGGCGGTTGACCGGGTCCAGCACGATGATGGCGTCGTCGGCCATGCGCAGGGTACTGGCCGCGTCGATCCAGATGCCGTTCCAGCCCGCGCCGCGCAGCTTGGGATAGACATCGGAGGTGTAGTCGCCGCCTTGCGCCGTCACGATGATCGGCAGTTTTTTCAGAGCGTCGATGTTGTAGGCGTCTTGCAGCGGGCCCGCGCCAGTCGCCCAAGTGGGGGCGGCGCCGCCAGCGTTGCTGGTGGAGAAAAACACCGGTTCGATCAGTGCGAAGTCGTTCTCGTCGCGCATGCGTTGCATGAGCACCGAGCCGACCATACCGCGCCAGCCGACAAGGCCTACTGCTTGATTCATTTCAATCGCTCTTTAAAGGGGGTGACAAGGTAAGGAGGGAAAAATCGTGCAATTCAACAATTTATCAGAATGCACGCAGGGATGTTGCGATGCAGCTAGAAAAAAACGGGGCCGCAAGCGCAAGGAGAGACTTTCGGCGCGCGCCGGCAACACGGCGTCTTGCATTGGCAAAACAAGCGAGGCCGCCCGCGGGGCGGCCTCGCTATATATAAAGAGACCGCGATCAGGACGCGGCCCCTTGCGTCATCAGGCAAGCGCCTTCAAGACCGCGTCGCCCATGCCGGCGGTCGTGACCTTCGTCGTGCCCGGCTCGAAGATGTCCGCGGTGCGCAGGCCGCTAGCCAGCACGCTGCGCACGGCCGCCTCGATGCGGTCCGCCTGCGGCGCGAGGTTCAGCGAGTAACGCAGCAGCATGGCGGCCGACAGGATCGTCGCCAGCGGATTGGCAATGCCCTGCCCCGCGATGTCGGGCGCCGAACCGTGGCTGGGCTCGTACAGGCCTTGGCCGCTGGCGTTCAGGGACGCCGAGGGCAGCATGCCGATGGAGCCGGTCAGCATCGCCGCTTCGTCTGACAGGATGTCGCCAAACAGGTTGCCGGTGACGATGACGTCAAACTGGCGCGGGTTGCGCACCAGTTGCATGGCCGCATTGTCGACATACATGTGCGACAGCTCGACGTCCGGGTACTCGCGCGCCACTTCGATGACGATGTCGCGCCAGAACTGCGAGGTCTCGAGCACGTTGGCCTTGTCCACGCTGCACAGCTTCTTGTTGCGCTTTTGCGCCGATTCGAAGCCGATGCGCGCGATGCGGCGCACTTCGGATTCCGCGTAGCGCATCGTGTCGTAGCCTTCACGTTCGCCAGTGAAGGCGCCGTCCGGCGACGAGCGCACGCCGCGCGGCGTGCCGAAATAGATGTCGCCGGTCAGTTCGCGGATGATCAGGATGTCCAGGCCCGACACGATCTCCGGCTTGAGCGACGAGGCGCTGGCCAGTTCCGGGTACAGGATGGCCGGACGCAGATTCGCGAACAGGCCCAGCGCCTTGCGCAGGCCCAGGATCGCCTGTTCCGGACGGAACTCGCGCGGCAGGCTGTCGTACTTCCAGTCGCCGACCGCGCCGAACAGCACGGCGTGCGATTCCTTGGCCAGGTTCAGCGTGGCGGGCGGCAGCGGATGTTCGAACTGATCGAAGGCTGCGCCGCCGACCGGCGCCTGTTTGATGTCGAAGGGCACATCCAGCGCCTTCAGGACGCGCACGGCCTGTTCGACGATTTCCGGGCCGATGCCGTCACCCGGCAGGACTGCGATGTTGTGGGTCATTGAATAACGATCCTGTGTTCGATGGTTTGATCAGGCGATGGGGCGGCTTTCGAGCCACGGATGGCGGGCCAGGCGCTCGGCTTCGAAGGCGCGGATCTTGTCGGCGTGGCGCAGCGTCAGACCGATATCGTCCAGGCCGTTCAGCAGGCAGTACTTGCGGAAGGGTTCGATGTCAAAGCCCATCGCGCGACCGTCCGCGGCGATCACGACCTGGCGGTCCAGATCGATGTTCAGCTTGTAGCCCGGGAACGCCTTCACTTCGTCGAAAAGGCGCGCCACTTCCAGTTCGGACAGCACGATCGGCAAGAGGCCGTTCTTGAAGCTGTTGTTGAAGAAGATGTCGGCGTAGGACGGCGCGATGATGGCGCGGAACCCAAACTGCGTCAGCGCCCAGGGCGCGTGCTCGCGGCTGGAGCCGCAGCCGAAGTTCTTGCGGGCCAGCAGGACCGAGGCGCCCTGGTAGCGCGGCTGGTTCAGCACGAAGTCCGGATTGAGCGGGCGCTTGCTGTTGTCCATGCCCGGTTCGCCGTGGTCCAGGTAACGGAGCTCGTCGAACAGGTTGGGCCCGAAGCCCGTGCGCTGGATGGACTTGAGGAACTGCTTGGGGATGATGAGGTCCGTGTCGACGTTTTCGCGGTCGAGCGGCGCCACCAGGCCTTCATGAGTGGTAAATGCTTGCATGTTGTCTACTCGGTGCTTGACGCTTATCGGAACGTGCGAACGTCGACGAAATGGCCGGCGACGGCCGCGGCGGCGGCCATGGCCGGGCTGACCAGGTGCGTGCGGCCGCCCTGCCCTTGCCGGCCCTCGAAATTGCGGTTCGAGGTCGAGGCGCAACGTTCGCCGGGTTCGAGGCGGTCGGCGTTCATGGCCAGGCACATGGAACAGCCCGGTTCGCGCCATTCAAAGCCGGCTTCAATGAAGATCTTGTCCAGGCCTTCGCGTTCGGCCTGCTGCTTGACCAGGCCGGAGCCCGGCACGACCATCGCCTGGCGCACATTGGAAGCCACGCGCTTGCCGCGCGCCACGACGGCTGCGGCGCGCAGGTCTTCGATGCGCGAGTTCGTGCACGAACCGATGAACACGCGATCCACGCGGATATCGGTCAGCGGGGTGTTGGGCTTCAGGCCCATGTATTCCAGCGCGCGCTCCATGCCGCTGCGGCGCACGTCGTCTTTTTCGCGGTCGGGGTCCGGCACGCGCGAATCCACCGGCAACACCATTTCGGGCGACGTGCCCCAGGTGACCTGCGGCTTGATGTCGCGCGCATTGACTTCGACCACGGTGTCGAACTTGGCGCCTTCATCGGTGTGCAGGGTGCGCCAGTACTTGACGGCCTGGTCCCAGACGACGCCGGTGGGTGCAAAGGGACGGCCACGGAAGTATTCGATGGTCTTGTCGTCGACCGCAACCATGCCGGACCGGGCGCCCGCTTCGATCGCCATGTTGCAGACGGTCATGCGGCCTTCGACGGACAGCGAGCGAATCGTGCTGCCGGCGAATTCAATGGCGTGACCCGTGCCGCCGGCCGTGCCGATGATGCCGATGATGTGCAGCACCACGTCCTTGGCCGTACAGCCGAAGGGCAGTTCGCCATCGACCTTGATGAGCATGCTCTTGGCCTTCTTCATGAGCAGCGTCTGCGTGGCCAGCACGTGCTCGACTTCGGACGTGCCGATGCCGAAGGCCAGCGCGCCCAGCGCACCGTGCGTGCTGGTGTGCGAGTCGCCACAGACCACGGTCATACCCGGCAGGGTGGCGCCCTGCTCCGGTCCGATCACGTGGACGATGCCCTGGCGCAGATCGTTCATGCGGAATTCGGTGATGCCGTACTTGCCGCAGTTGGCGTCCAGCGTGTCCACCTGCAGGCGCGAGATGGGATCGTCGATGCCCTGCGCGCGATTCATCGTGGGCACGTTGTGATCGGCCACCGCCAGGTTGGCGCCGGTGCGCCACGGCTTGCGGCCCGCCAGCGTCAGCCCCTCGAACGCCTGCGGGCTGGTGACCTCGTGCAGCAGGTGGCGGTCGATATAGAGCAGACAGGTGCCGTCTGATTCCTGGTGGACGATATGGGCGTCCCAGAGTTTGTCGTAAAGAGTTTGGGCCATGGATGCGCTCTGCAAATAGACAATCCGGCTCGAGCCTGGCGCGAGGGGTAAAACACTACCCTGCCGCGCCGGCTGCTGCGGCATGACGGGAATTATGCCCAGCCACCAAACCTAGTACAAGCACACCTGATATACCAGTACTACCACTACCATGCTGACCGACTCGCCGGGGGCCGATCCCGCAGTTGTGTTGACTTGTTGCATAGCCAATTAATGCCCGGGAAAAATCACTATCGATACAAATTGGTAAACAAAATAGATACAGAACTCTCAAATAGATATAATCGTCCCACGCCCTGAAAGCGTTCACTTCGAAATAATGCGTAATAAACCGTATTAATAGAAATAAACGATTTTAGATTGAGCGATGTTCGTGCAAATTCGAAGAAGTAGTTAGATGTTGCGCGAAATTCACCTTATGGACCGCCGGCAACAAACCTCAAGAATTAACAAATCTTGACTCGCCAAAGCTGACATTTACATACAACATGGCGGCCATTCAATCTCAACTTGACTCGCGAATAATCACTATGGCTTCGTTTTTGCTCAAAAGCACGACCTCGGTCCTTGCCCTTGCATTTGCCCCTGCCGTTTTTGCACAGTCCGCGACGCCCGCTGCCACCGCACCGGCCGGGCAGCCGCAAGTGACGTTGAATCAGATCGTTGAGCAGACCCTGCTCAGCAATCCCGAAATCCAGGCCAAGTACCACGACTTCCAGGCGTCCCTGGAAGGCCAGGCCGTCGCCCGCGCCGCCTACTTTCCGCAGATCAATGCGCAAGGTTATCTGGGCCGCGAATGGCGCAACAACGTGCCCGGCGTCGGCTCGCAGAGCTGGAACCGCCCCGGCTGGAGCGTCGAGCTGCGTCAGCTGATTTTTGACGGCTTTCGCACCACCAACGACGTCAAGCAGGCCGGTTTCGACAAGCTGGCCCGCTTCTATGACGTGCTGGCCACCAGCGACAACACCGCGTTCACCGCCGTGCAGGCCTACATCGACCTGCAGCGCTACCGCGACATGGAGCTTTTGGCCCGCCAGAACTATTCGCTGCACGAAAACACGCTCAAGCAGATCGGCGAGCGCACGGAATCCGGCGTGGGCCGTCGCGTCGACCTGGAGCAGGCCGGTGGCCGCCTGTCGCTGGCCCAGACCAACCTGATGACCGAAACGGCCAACCTGCTGGACGTGCAGCAGCGCTTTCAGCGCGTGACCGGCGCCCTGCCGCCCGAATCGATGCTGCCGGCTCCGGATATCGCCGACAAGCTGCCCAAGGCCCCGGGCAACTTCAATGACTCCCTGCGCCGCAATCCCAGCTTCCTGTCCAAGCAGGCCAGCCTGCAGGCCGCGCAGGCGGGCGTGCAGTCGTCCAAGGGCGCGTTCTCGCCCAAGTTCGAGTTCGTGGCAAACACCGGCCGCGACCAGAATGATCCGACCCCGCAAAGCCGCGACATCCAGAGCTCCAGCGTCCAGGTCGTGATGAGCTACAACCTGTACCGGGGCGGCGCCGACTCCGCCCGCGTGCGCCAGACCGCCAACCAGTCGTATGCCGCCCGCGACATCCGCGATTACACTTGCCGCAACGTGCAGCAGGATCTGGCCGTGGCCTGGAACAACATCACCAGCCTGAGCCAGAAGTTGCCCTTCCTGCGTGACCACGAAGTGGCCACGACCAAGGTGCGTGATGCGTACGCGCAACAGTTCCAGATTGGCCAGCGCTCTCTGCTGGACCTGCTGGACACGGAAAATGAACTGTTCGAATCGCGCCGTGCGCTGACCAATGCCATTTATGATCTGCGTCTTGCGCAGTATCGCTGGCTGGCGCTGTCCCACACCCTGCTGCCGGCGCTGGCGCTGCAACCCGCGCGCAACGAAATGCCCGAGGAAAACGGCAAGCTGGAAGTGTCGGACGAAGTGATCAAGCTGTGCAATTCGACCGTTCCGGACACCGCCCGCCTGGCTCCCGTTCGCGTGCACTACAACGAAGGCACCCTTCCCCCGACGCTGGTGCCGGTGAACTCGCCTGCCGCCCGACCCTGATCGGAGCAGGCCGCAAGGAGGCCCAATGGCCAACAAGGGCAGTGATTTCTCGCAGTTGGACGCGGACTTTGTCCGCGTCCTGGAAGACTTGATCGACGCGTTGATCGCCAACGGCACCTTGCGTATGACGGACCTGCCTATCCAGGCCCAGCAAAAGCTCACCCAGCGCAAGCAGCAGCGTGCGCGCCTCTCGGAACACCTTGACCTGTTGGATGACGAAGATGGACAAGTTATCTGATCTGGCTGCCCGGGAATGGCGCGCGGACGCCCGCTCCGCGCACGACGACCCGCTGCTCGATTGCCTGGTGGAAATCACCCGCCTGCACGGCGTCGCGGCGACCGCGCAAGCCCTGTCTGCGGGCCTGCCCCTGGAAGAACACCGCCTCACGCCCGCCCTGCTGCCTCGGGCGGCCGCGCGGGCGCAGCTTTCCGCGCGCGTGGTCAAGCGCTCGCTGGATCACATCTCGCCGGACCTGCTGCCCGCCATCCTGCTGCTCAAGGGCGAACGCGCCTGCCTGCTGCTGAAAAAGGACGGCGGCAAGTTCGTGGTCAGCCACCCCGAACTGGGCGGCAGCTCCATCGACATGGATCCGGCCGAACTGGCCGAGCAGTACAGCGGGCTGGTCTGCTTTGTCCGTCCGCAATTCCGGTTTGACGCCCGGTCCCCGGAAGTGGCCAAGGTGCGCGAGCGCCACTGGTTCTGGGCCGCCATCATGGAGAACCGCCGGCTGTACCGCGACGCCCTGGTCGCGGCGCTGCTGATCAACGTGTTCGCGATGGCGATGCCGCTGTTCACCATGAACGTGTACGACCGCGTGGTGCCGAACAACGCCGTCGAAACGCTATGGGTGCTGGCCATCGGCATCACGCTGGTGGTGATCTTCAACATGATCCTGAGCACCGCGCGCTCGCATGTCGTGGACAGCGCCAGCAAGCGGGTCGACGTGCGCCTGTCCTCGCAGATCATGGAGCGCGTGCTGGACCTGCGCCTGGAAGGCCGCCCGGTGTCCGTCGGTTCGTTCGCGGCCAACCTGCGCTCGTTCGAATCCATCCGCGACTTCATCGCCTCGGCCACCATCACCACGCTGGTCGACCTGCCCTTCATCCTGCTGTTCCTGGGCGCCCTGGCCTGGATTTCGCCGTGGATGATCCTGCCGCCGCTGGTCGCCATCGTGCTGATCCTGCTGGTGTCGCTGGCGGCGCAGGCGCGCATGGAAGCGCTGACGATGGCCTCTTTCCAGGCCTCGTCGCAGCGCAACGCCACGCTTGTCGAAGCGCTGACCGGCCTGGAAGCCGTCAAGACGCTGAATGCCCAGGGCGCTATCCAGCGTAACTGGGAACGCGCCACGGAGTTCATCGCCCAGACGGGCGGCAAGCTCAAGCTGATTTCCTCGTCGACGGTCGGCTTCGTGCAGGCCGTCCAGCAGCTCGTCTCGATCGCCGTCGTGATCATCGGCGTGTACCTGGCGCAGGAATCCGCGCTGTCGATGGGCGGCATCATTGCCGCGTCCATGATCGCCGGCCGCTGCCTGGCGCCGCTGGGCCAGGTCGCCGGCCTGCTGATGCAATACCAGAATGCCCGCACCTCGCTGGGCTCCATCGACAACTACATGAAGATGGCGATCGAGCGTCCGGCCGAGGCCGAGTTCCTGCATCGCCCCGTGTTCCACGGCGGCCTGGAATTCCGCGACGTGACCTTCACGTATCCCGGCAGCACGCAGCCGGTGCTCAAGAAGGTGTCGTTCAAGCTCAAGCCCGGCGAGAAGGTCGGCATCATCGGCCGCATCGGCTCGGGCAAGACGACGCTGGAGAAACTGGCGCTGGCCCTGTACCAGCCCACCGAAGGCGCCGTGCTGCTCGATGGCGTGGATGTCCGCCAGATCGACCCGGCCGACGTGCGCCGTGCCATCGGCCACGTCCCGCAGGATCCCCTGCTCTTTTACGGCAGCCTGAAGCACAACCTGGCGATGGGCGCGCCCTACGCCGACGACGCCAGCATCCTGGCGGCCGCCAACACGGCCGGCGTGACCGAATTCGCCAACCTGCATCCCAACGGTTTTGACATGATCATCGGCGAGCGCGGCGAATCGCTTTCCGGCGGGCAGCGCCAATCGGTGGCCGTGGCGCGCGCGCTGATCAACGATCCGCCCATCCTGCTGCTGGACGAACCCAGCAGCAACATGGACCACCAGAGCGAGGCCCAGCTGCGCAAGCGCCTGGGCGAAGCCAGCGCAACCAAGACGGTCCTGCTGGTGACGCACCGCACCGCGCTCCTGGAGCTGGTCGACCGGCTCATCGTGATCGACAACGGCCATATCGTGGCCGACGGTCCGAAGGAACAGGTTGTCGAAGCCCTGCGTCAAGGACGCGTTGGACGCGGAAGCTGAGAAGACCATGCTGAACAATCCTGGAGCCCCCAAGCACGGTTTCTTTGGCAACCTGCTGCGCGCGCCGCGCAACGTCTTCGTGTTCTTCTTCGACCGCCTGCTGGACGGCGCCGAGAAAGGCAAGCCCGCCCAGCGGTCCGACTACATCGGCAATGCCGAATGGGTCATCCACGAGTCGCAGGCCCGCGGCTCGCGCATCCTGCTGTGGACGTCGCTGCTGGCCACCATGGGCCTGCTGGTCTGGGCAGGCTTTGGCAGCATCGATGAGGTGGTCCGCGGCGAAGGCAAGGTCGTGCCGTCCCGCCAGGTGCAGATCATCCAGAGCCTGGACGGCGGCATCGTCGAAGAGATCCTGGTGCGCCCCGGCCAGGAAGTCGAGGCCGGCGAGGTCCTGCTCAAGATCGACTCCACCCGTTTCAACTCGTCGCTGGGCGAGAACAACGCCGAGTACCTGTCGTTGCTGGCCAAGGCGGCCCGCCTGAAGGCGCTGGCCACGGGCGAACCCTTCGTCACGCCCGAGGAAGTGCTGAAACAGGCGCCCGGCCTGGGCGAAATGGAACGCAACGCCTGGCAGGCGCGCAACACCGAGCTGAACGCCACGGTCAACGTGGCCCGAGAACAACTCAAGCAGCGCCAGGAAGACCTGCGCGAAACCATCGCCAAGCGCGACCAGGCCTCGGCCAGCTGCGGCCTGACCTCGCGCGAGCTGCAGGTGACCCGGCCGCTCCTCAAGAGCGGCGCCGTGTCCGAGGTCGATCTGCTGCGCCTGCAGCGCGACGTTGCCCGCTATTGCGGCGAGCAGAAAGGCGCCGAGGCGCAGATCGACCGCTTCCAGGCGTCCATCAAGGAAGCCGAAAGCAAGATCCAGGAAGCCGAGCTGAACATCCGCAACCAGGCCCGCAGCGAGCTCTCGGAAACCAACACCAAGCTGGCGACCCTGCGCGAAGGCAAGGCGGCGCTGGTCGACCGGGTCAAGCTGGCCGAAGTGCGCGCCCCGGTGCGCGGCACCGTCAAGACCCTGTTCAACAACACGGTCGGCGGCGTGGTGCAGCCGGGCAAGGACATCATCGAAATCGTCCCCAAGGACGACACGCTGCTGCTCGAAGTGCGCATCCAGCCGCGCGACATCGGTTTCCTGCACGCGGACCAGAAGGCCGAGGTCAAGTTCACGGCCTACGACTTCGCGATCTACGGGGGCCTGGAAGGCCGCGTGGAACAGATCGGCGCGGACACCGTGACCGACGAGAAGGGCAACTCCTACTACGTCGTGCGCGTGCGCACGGACCGCAGCACGGTAGGCGACAAGCTGTTGCCCATCATCCCCGGGATGGTGGCAGAGGTTCATATCCTGACAGGCAAGCGCACGGTGCTCCAGTACCTGCTCAAGCCCATTCTGCGGGCGAAGGCCAACGCCTTCACCGAACGTTAATGGAGAGCTTCAAGGCCTTATGAAACCCATTCCCGTCCTGTTGATTACGCACGACGACCTGCTCTGGCAGCACTGGCGCGCGCTTGACCCGGCGCGCTGGATGGCTGCCCGCGGGCGAGGCCTGGCGGATCTGCAACGCTGGCGAGAACAAGGCCGCACGCTGGCGGTGCTGGACGCCGACGTGCCCAAGCTGCCCGCCTGGCACGATCCGTTCTGGACCCCGACGCTGGCCGGCCTGCACGTCGTGGTCGCCAGCGCCAGCCCCAACGATGAACAAGGCACGCAGGCGCTGGGCGCCGGCGCGCACGGCTACTGCCACAGCTATGCGCCGCCCGCCGCGATGGCCCAGGCCCTCGAAGTCGTCGCCTCCGGCGGCATCTGGATGGGGCGCTCGCTGGTGTCGCGTCTGCTCAAGCTCGTCACCGAGCGTGCGCAGGACGCGCACGCGTGGGACGGCGGCCGTCTCACCGAGCGCGAAATCACCGTCGCGCGCTACGCCGCCAGCGGCCAGTCCAACGCCCAGATCGCCGAAGCGCTGGGCATCACCGAACGCACGGTCAAGGCGCACCTGTCGGCTGTTTTCGACAAGCTGGGCGTCACCGATCGCCTCCAGCTCGCCCTGCTGGTCCACGGCATTTCCGCACCCGCCGACGCGCGCAGCAAAATCACCGCGTAAACCTGTCCTCAAGGACAATACCCGCCGCCAGCGGCGACCCGTAGTATCTGGCCATCTTGGATAACTCCCTGAAACGGAACCAACATGGCCAACTCCTCTCCCGCAGTCGTCAACGAAATCTCCGGTCGCGCGTGGATACGCAATAGCGACGGTTCCTTGACCGAACTGCATCAAGGCAGCAAAGTCCCCGCCGGCAGCGACATCGTCACTGCCTCGGGCGCCACGGTTTCGCTTCAGGTTGAAAACGGCATGCCGATCGTGATCGGCGAAGGCCGCGAAGTCGCGGTCAACGGCGACATGACCGGCCCGCTGGCCGATCCGACCGAAGCCGCGGTTGCGCCGCCCTCGGGCACCGATTCGGACCGCCTGCTGGCCGCGCTGCAAGCCGGCCGCGACCCGTTCGACGAACTCGATCCGACCGCCGCCGTCGTGGCTGGCGGCGGTGAAGCCGGCGGCAGCAGCTTCGTCCGTCTGGCCCGCATCCTCGAAACCACCAGCCCGCTGGATCTTGCCTACCCGAATCCGGCGCGCGGCGACGACACGCTGCCGCGGGTTTCCGGCGCGGCGCTGACCGCCGACGGCGGCGACGCTGCAGCGGCTGTCCCCGGCAACACTCCCCCGGTCGCGCAGAACGACGGCGTCACCACCCGTCAGGACAATTCGATCAGCGGAAATCTGCTCGCCAACGACGCTGACGCCGATGGCGACGCATTGACGCTGGTTTCCGTCAACGGCCGCCCCATGACCAGCGCCGGCCTGACTGTGCCCGGCTCGAACGGCGGATCGTTCACGGTGTTCCCTGACGGTTCGTACGTCTTCAACCCCAATGGCGATTACCAGGCGCTGGGAGAAGGCGAGACCGCGAGCTCCACCATTTCCTACACGATCACCGATCCGTCGGGCGCCACCTCGACCGCAACGGTCGCCGTCACGATCGTTGGCGTGCTCGACGTGCCCACGATCGCCGTTTCGGACGCGGGCACCATCAACGAAGGCGGCAGCGCCACGTTCAACATCAGTCTGGGCAACACGATCGATCTGGACCGTGAAACGACCATCACGCTCAAGGTTGGTGGCCAGGTCGAACCCCAGGACGTCGGCGTGCCGGTCGTCACCATCGGCGGCGTGGCCGTGGCCGTGACTGCCAATGCAGACGGCACGTACAGCTTCCAGCTGCCCGCCGGCGTCACGAACGGCATCGTGGTGACGTTGCCCACGACCGACGACAACACTTTCGAGGGCAGCGAGACCCTGACGCTGGAGGCCACGCTCAGCGGCCAGGCCGCCAACGGCGCCCAACTGCCCGCCGGCATCTCCGACACCGGCAACGCGACGATCGTCGATACCGACAGCACCGACCCGACCAACCCGAACCCGGGCGCCGACGTGCCGGCCCTGTCCGTCTCGGACGCGGGCGATGTCAACGAAGGCAGCGATGCCGTCTTCAACGTTGCCCTGACCAAGGCTGTCGACGCCGACACCACCCTGACGTTCACGCTGGGCGGCCAAATTGAAGCGGGCGATGTGGGCACCCCCACCGTCATGATCGGCGGCAGGCCCGCCACCGTCACGGCCAACGCCGATGGCTCCTACAGCGTCACGGTGCCGGCCGGCACGACCGGCGGCATCGTCGTCACGGTCCCCACCACCGACGACGCCGTGTTCGAAGGCCGTGAACAGCTGACGCTGGACGCCACGCTGACCGGCAGCTCGGCCAGCGGCATCGCCCTGCCTGGCAACATCACCGACTCCGGCAGCGCCGTCATCGTGGACGACCGCGGCACCGGCGCCGATGTGCCGGCCATCAACGTGTCCGACGCAGGCGACGTCAACGAAGGCAGCAACGCCGTCTTCAATGTCGCGCTGACCAAGGCCGTCGATGCCGACACCACGTTGACGTTCACGCTGGGCGGTCAAATCGAAGCCGGGGACATCGGCACCCCCACCGTGATGATTGGCGGCCAGCCCGCCACCGTCACGGCCAATGCCGACGGCTCCTATAGCATCACCGTGCCTGCCGGCACGACCGGCGGCATCGTTGTCACCGTGCCCACCGCCGACGACTCGGTGTTTGAAGGCCGTGAACAACTGACGCTGGACGCCACGCTGAGCGGCAGCACGGCCAGCGGCGTCGCCCTGCCTGGCAACATTACGGATTCCGGTAGCGCCACGATTGTCGATACCGAAAGCACCGACCCGTCGAACCCGAACCCGGGCGCTGACGTGCCGGCCCTGACCGTCTCGGACGCGGGCGATGTCAATGAAGGCAGCGACGCGGTCTTCAATGTCGCGCTGTCCAAGCCGGTTGATGCCGACACCACCCTCACCTTCACGCTCGGCGGCCAGATTGAAGCCGGCGACGTGGGTGCCCCCACGGTCGTGATCGGCGGCAAGCCTGCCACCGTCACCGCCAATCCGGACGGCACGTACAGCGTCACGGTTCCTGCCGGCACGACTGGCGGCATCGTCGTCACGGTCCCGACCACCGATGATTCGGTGTTTGAAGGCCGCGAACAGCTGACGCTGGACGCCACGCTCTCGGGCAATACCGCCAGCGGCGTCGCCTTGCCGGGCAACATCACCGATTCCGGCAGCGCCACGATTGTCGATACGGAAAGCACCGACCCGTCGAATCCGAACCCGGGCGCCGACGTGCCGGCCCTGACCGTCTCCGACGCGGGCGACGTCAACGAAGGCAGCAACGCCGTCTTCAACGTCGCGCTGACCAAGGCTGTCGACGCCGACACGACCCTGACGTTCACGTTGGGCGGTCAAATTGAAGCCGGCGACGTGGGCACCCCCACGGTCATGATCGGCGGCAAGCCTGCCGTCGTGACTGCGAATGCCGATGGCTCCTACAGCATCACCGTGCCGGCTGGCACGACTGGCGGCATCGTGGTCACCGTCCCGACCACCGATGACGCCGTCTTCGAAGGCCGCGAACAGCTGACGCTGGACGCCACGCTGACCGGCAACTCGGCCAGCGGCATCGCCCTGCCGGGCAATATCACCGATTCCGGTAGCGCCACGATTGTCGATACCGAAAGCACCGATCCGTCGAACCCGAACCCGGGCGCTGACGTACCGGCCCTGACCGTCTCCGACGCGGGCGATGTCAACGAAGGCAGCGACGCCGTCTTCAATGTCGCGCTGACCAAGGCTGTCGATGCCGACACGACCCTGACGTTCACGCTGGGCGGCCAGATCGAAGCTGGCGACGTGGGCACCCCCACTGTCATGATCGGCGGCAAGCCCGCCACCGTCACGGCCAATCCTGACGGCACGTATAGCGTTACGGTGCCTGCCGGCACGACCGGCGGCATCGTCGTCACCGTTCCGACCACCGACGACTCGGTGTTCGAAGGCCGTGAGCAGTTGACGCTGGACGCCACGCTGACCGGCAACTCGGCCAGCGGCATCGCCCTGCCGGGCAATATCACTGATTCCGGCAGCGCCACGATTGTCGATACGGAAAGCACCGACCCGTCGAACCCGAACCCGGGCGCCGACGTGCCGGCCCTCACCGTCGCAGACGCGGGCGATGTCAATGAAGGCAGCGATGCCGTCTTCAATGTTGCGCTGACCAAGGCTGTTGACGCCGACACCACGCTGACGTTCACGCTCGGCGGCCAGATCGAAGCCGGCGACGTGGGCACGCCCACTGTCATGATCGGCGGCAAACCGGCCACCGTCACGGCCAACGCCGATGGCTCCTACAGCATCACCGTGCCGGCTGGCACGACTGGCGGCATCGTCGTTACCGTCCCGACCACCGATGACGCCGTCTTCGAAGGCCGCGAGCAACTGACGCTGGACGCCACGCTCTCGGGCAATACCGCCAGCGGCGTCGCCCTGCCGGGCAACATTACCGATTCCGGCAGCGCCACGATTGTCGATACGGAAAGCACCGACCCGTCCAACCCGAACCCGGGCGCTGACGTGCCGGCCCTCACCGTCTCCGACGCGGGCGACGTCAACGAAGGCAACGACGCCGTCTTCAATGTCGCGCTGACCAAGGCCGTCGACGCCGACACCACGCTGACGTTCACGCTGGGCGGCCAGATCGAAGCTGGCGACGTGGGCACGCCCACCGTCATGATTGGCGGCAAGCCCGCCACCGTCACGGCCAATCCGGACGGTACGTACAGCGTCACGGTTCCTGCGGGTACGACCGGCGGCATCGTCGTTACCGTCCCGACCACTGACGATTCGGTGTTTGAAGGCCGCGAGCAACTGACGCTCGAAGCGACGCTCTCGGGCAATACCGCCAGCGGCGTTGCGCTGCCTGGCAACATCAGCGACTCCGGCAGCGCCGTCATCGTTGACGATCATGGCTCCGGCGCGGATGTGCCCTCGCTGAGCGTCTCGGACGCTGGCGACGTCGACGAAGGCAACGACGCCGTCTTCAACGTCGCGCTCTCCAAGCCTGTCGACGCCGACACCACGCTGACGTTCACCCTGGGCGGCCAGATCCAAGCCGGCGACGTGGGCACCCCCACCGTCATGATCGGCGGCAAGCCTGCCACGGTTACCACGAACCCCGATGGCTCCTACAGCATCACCGTGCCGGCTGGCACGACCGGCGGCATCGTTGTCACGGTCCCGACCACCGACGACTCGGTGTTTGAAGGCCGCGAACAGCTGACGCTCGACGCCACGCTGACTGGCAGCTCGGCCAGCGGCATCGCCCTGCCGGGCACCATCACCGACTCGGGCAACGCCGTCATTGTTGACGACCATGGTTCGGGTGCGGATGTGCCGACCCTGTCCGTCTCGGACGCCGGCGACGTCGATGAAGGCAACGACGCTGTCTTTAACGTCGCCCTGTCCAAGCCGGTCGACGCCGACACCACCCTGACGTTCACGCTCGGTGGCCAGATCGAAGCCGGCGACGTGGGCACGCCCACGGTCATGATCGGCGGCAAGCCTGCCACCGTTACGGCCAACGCCGATGGCTCTTACAGCATCACCGTGCCTGCTGGCACCACCGGCGGCATCGTGGTCACCGTCCCGACCACCGATGACTCCGTCTTCGAAGGCCGCGAACAGCTGACGCTGGACGCCACGCTGACTGGCAGCTCTGCCAGCGGCATCGCCCTGCCGGGCACCATCACCGACTCGGGCAGCGCCGTCATCGTTGACGACCACGGTTCGGGCGCCGACGTGCCGACCCTGTCCGTCTCGGATGCAGGCGACGTCAACGAAGGCAACGATGCTGTTTTCAACGTCGCCCTGTCCAAGCCGGTCGACGCCGACACCACCCTGACGTTCACGCTCGGTGGCCAGATCGAAGCCGGCGACGTGGGCACGCCCACGGTCATGATCGGCGGCAAGCCTGCCACCGTTACGGCCAACGCCGATGGCTCTTACAGCATCACCGTGCCTGCTGGCACCACCGGCGGCATCGTGGTCACCGTCCCGACCACCGATGACTCCGTCTTCGAAGGCCGCGAACAGCTGACGCTGGACGCCACGCTGACTGGCAGCTCTGCCAGCGGCATCGCCCTGCCGGGCACCATCACCGACTCGGGCAGCGCCGTCATCGTTGACGACCACGGTTCGGGCGCCGACGTGCCGACCCTGTCCGTCTCGGATGCAGGCGACGTCAACGAAGGCAACGATGCTGTCTTCAACGTCGCCCTGTCCAAGCCGGTTGATGCCGACACCACCCTGACGTTCACCCTGGGTGGCCAGATTGAAGCTGGCGACGTGGGTACGCCAACGGTCATGATCGGCGGCAAGCCTGCCACCGTCACGACGAACGCCGATGGCTCCTACAGCATCACGGTGCCGGCTGGCACGACCGGTGGCATCGTTGTCACCATCCCCACCACCGATGACGCCGTCTTCGAAGGCCGCGAGCAGCTGACGCTGGACGCCACGCTGACCGGCAGCTCGGCCAGCGGCATCGCGCTGCCGGGCACCATCACTGATTCCGGTAGCGCCACGATTGTCGATACCGAAAGCACTGACCCGTCGAACCCGAACCCGGGCGCCGACGTGCCGGCTCTGACCGTCTCCGACGCGGGCGACGTCAACGAAGGCAGCAACGCCGTCTTCAATGTTGCGCTGACCAAGGCTGTCGATGCCGACACGACCCTGACGTTCACATTGGGCGGTCAAATTGAAGCCGGCGACGTGGGTGCCCCCACGGTCATGATTGGCGGCAAGCCGGCCACCGTCACTGCCAATCCTGACGGCACGTACAGCGTCACGGTTCCTGCTGGCACGACCGGCGGCATCGTCGTCACCGTCCCGACCACCGATGACTCCGTCTTCGAAGGCCGCGAACAGCTGACCCTGGACGCCACGCTCTCGGGCAATACCGCCAGCGGTGTCGCCCTGCCGGGCAACATCACCGATTCCGGCAGCGCCGTCATCGTTGACGACCATGGTTCGGGCGCCGACGTGCCGACCCTGTCCGTCTCGGATGCAGGCGATGTGAATGAAGGCAACGACGCTGTCTTTAACGTCGCCCTGTCCAAGCCGGTCGACGCCGACACCACGCTGACGTTCACGCTCGGCGGCCAGATCGAAGCTGGCGACGTGGGCACCCCCACCGTCATGATCGGCGGCAAGCCCGCCACGGTCACGGCCAATGCCGATGGCTCCTACAGCATCACGGTGCCGGCTGGCACCACAGGCGGCATTGTCGTCACGGTCCCGACCACCAACGACTCCGTCTTTGAAGGCCGCGAGCAACTGACCCTGGACGCCACGCTGACTGGCAGCTCGGCCAGCGGCATCGCCCTGCCGGGCACCATCACCGACTCGGGCAGCGCTGTCATTGTTGACGATCACGGTTCGGGCGCCGACGTGCCCACCCTGTCCGTCTCGGATGCCGGCGACGTCAACGAAGGCAACGACGCTGTCTTCAACGTCGCCTTGTCCAAGCCGGTTGATGCCGACACCACCCTGACGTTCACCCTGGGTGGCCAGATTGAAGCTGGCGACGTGGGTACGCCCACGGTCATGATCGGCGGCAAGCCTGCCACCGTCACGGCCAACGCCGATGGCTCGTACAGCATCACCGTGCCTGCCGGCACGACCGGCGGCATCGTTGTCACGGTCCCGACCACCGATGACTCCGTGTTTGAAGGCCGCGAACAGCTGACGCTGGACGCCACGCTGACCGGCAGCTCGGCCAGCGGCATCGCCCTGCCGGGCACCATCACTGATTCCGGTAGCGCGACGATTGTCGATACCGAAAGCACTGACCCGTCGAACCCGAACCCGGGCGCCGACGTGCCGGCTCTGACCGTCTCCGACGCGGGCGACGTCAACGAAGGCAGCAACGCCGTCTTCAACGTCGCGCTGACCAAGGCTGTCGATGCCGACACCACGCTGACGTTCACGCTCGGCGGCCAGATCGAAGCCGGCGACGTGGGCACCCCCACCGTCATGATTGGCGGCAAGCCTGCCACCGTTACTGCCAATCCGGACGGTACGTACAGCGTCACGGTTCCTGCGGGCACGACCGGCGGCATCGTCGTCACCGTTCCGACCACAGACGACTCGGTGTTTGAAGGCCGCGAACAGCTGACGCTGGACGCCACGCTCTCGGGCAATACCGCCAGCGGCGTCGCGCTGCCTGGCAACATTACCGATTCCGGCAGCGCCACGATTGTCGATACGGAAAGCACCGATCCGTCCAACCCAAACCCGGGCGCCGACGTGCCGGCCCTGACCGTCTCGGATGCGGGCGACGTCAACGAAGGTAGCAACGCCGTCTTCAATGTCGCGCTGACCAAGGCTGTTGATGCCGACACCACGCTGACGTTCACCCTGGGTGGCCAGATTGAAGCCGGCGACGTGGGCACGCCCACGGTCATGATCGGCGGCAAGCCCGCCACCGTCACCGCCAATCCGGACGGCACGTACAGCGTCACGGTTCCGGCTGGCACGACTGGCGGCATCGTCGTTACCGTCCCGACCACCGATGACGCCGTCTTCGAAGGCCGCGAACAGCTGACCCTGGACGCCACCCTCTCGGGCAATACCGCCAGCGGCGTCGCGCTGCCTGGCAACATCACGGATTCCGGCAGCGCCACGATTGTCGATACCGAAAGCACCGACCCGTCCAACCCCAACCCGGGCGCCGACGTGCCGGCCCTGACCGTCTCGGATGCCGGCGACGTCAACGAAGGCAGCAACGCCGTCTTCAATGTCGCGCTGACCAAGGCTGTCGATGCCGACACCACGCTGACGTTCACGCTGGGTGGTCAAATTGAAGCCGGCGACGTGGGCACCCCCACGGTCATGATCGGCGGCAAGCCCGCCACGGTCACGGCCAACGCCGATGGCTCCTACAGCATCACCGTGCCGGCCGGCACGACTGGCGGCATCGTTGTCACCGTCCCGACCACCGATGATTCCGTGTTTGAAGGCCGCGAACAGCTGACGCTGGACGCCACGCTCTCGGGCAATACCGCCAGCGGCGTCGCGCTGCCTGGCAACATTACCGATTCCGGCAGCGCCACGATTGTCGATACGGAAAGCACCGACCCGTCGAACCCGAACCCGGGCGCCGACGTGCCGGCCCTGACCGTCTCGGATGCCGGCGACGTCAACGAAGGCAGCAACGCCGTCTTCAATGTCGCGCTGACCAAGGCTGTCGATGCCGACACCACGCTGACGTTCACGCTCGGCGGTCAGATCGAAGCTGGCGACGTGGGCACGCCCACGGTCATGATCGGCGGCAAGCCTGCCACCGTCACGGCCAACGCCGATGGCTCCTACAGCATCACCGTGCCGGCTGGTACGACCGGTGGCATCGTTGTCACCGTCCCCACCACCGATGACGCCGTCTTCGAAGGCCGCGAGCAGCTGACCCTGGAAGCCACGCTCTCGGGCAACACCGCCAGCGGCGTCGCCCTGCCTGGCAACATCACCGATACCGGCAACGCCGCCATCGTGGACAGCCGTGGTCCGGGCGCCGATGTGCCGTCGCTCAATGTCTCCGACGCGGGCAACGTGACCGAAGGGAACACGGCGAGCTTCAACGTGACCCTGAGCAAGCCGGTCGATGCCGAAACGACGCTGACCTTCACGCTGGGCGGCCAGGTTACCGGCGCCGACTACGGCAAGCCCGTTGTGACGATCGGCGGAACGTCTGTGGCGGTGACGGCCAACGCAGACGGCTCGTACAGCGTCAAGGTTCCGTCCGGCACCACCGGCGGCATCGTCGTCCAAGTGCCCACGACTGCCGACGGCATCTACGAAGGCACCGAAAGCATGGTTCTCAACGCCACGCTCTCCGGTCAGACCGCTAGCGGTACCGCCCTTCCGGCAGGCATCTCGGACAGCGGCAATGCGGCCATCGTGGACATCAACAAGCCGCCTGTCGTGGGCAATGCATCCGTCGCGGTGTCCGAGGAAGGCCTGAGCGGTGGCATCAAGGACGGCAATGGCACGTCCGACACCACCGATTCGGCGAAGGCCAATGGCCAGTTGAACATCACCGACGACAACAGCGGAGCCGCCTACACGATCACGCTGGTGGCGCCGGCCAATGGCAGCCTCAGCTCCGACGGCGTGCCAATCAACTGGACGCTGTCCGACAATGGCCATACGCTGACCGGCCGCGCCGGCACCACCGACGCCATCATCATCAAGATCGACAATGCTGGCGCCTACACGGTGCAGATGCTGGCGCCGGTGGATCATCCGGACACGACGCGTGAAGACACGGTCGGCCTGTCCGTGACCGTCAAGGTCGCGGACGGCGTCAATGCGCCCGTCACCACCACGCTGAACGTCACGATCGAAGACGATTCGCCTGTCGTGCAGCAGAACGCGCCCGTCAACGTCGAGTCCGCCGGCATTCCCGATGTCTATACCGGCAAGGTCTCCTTTGCCGGCTCTTCCAGCAGCGATAGCCAGTGGAAGTTCACGTTCGGCAACGGCGCCGTGGAAGTCTCGGCCAAGGGATTCACGTCGAATAACGACCTGACGCTGATCGACGCCAAGGTCAACCAGAGCACCGCAGGGCTGGGTGTGGCGAGCTCGGGCTCCCCGTATCACAACATCGCGAACGAGGTGGACTACCGCGAATTGAACGGCCAGGGCGCGTCGGAAGAACTGACGATCCGTCTGACCGGCGGAAAGATCGCCTACGGCGCAACCATCGACTTCGCCGCCATGTATGGTGGCGAAGTGGAAAGCGGCATCGCACGTTTCTACCGCGATGGCGTGTTGATCGCCGAACGCACCTTCACCTCGGACAAGGGCGGCGGCGACTACGCGGCGAACTTCCGGGTCGAGGAAGGCGGTTTCGACACGATCGTCGTGTCTGCCACGGACAACCACAAGAATTCGTCGAGCGACAACAGCGACTTCACCGTGACTGGCGTGACGTTCCTGGGCAGCCAGGATGTCCATGCCATCGCCTACGCCGACGGCAACCTGCAATTTGCCTACGGCGCTGACGGCCCCGGCACGCTGAAGCTGACGGGCGTGGAAAGCGGCCTGACGACGCGTGATGGCGGCGCAATCAAGACCAATGTGGCTGCCAACGGCAACCTGATCCAGGGTCTGGATGCGTCGGGCAATCTGGTGTTCGAGATCCGCCTGACGCCGGCCACCGGAAAGTGGGAGTTCTATCAGTACCAGTCCATGAACGGCACGGCCAACAAGCTGATCGACTTCACGTACCAAGTGACTGACGCGGATGGCGATTTCGCAAACGGCCAGTTCCAGGTTGGCGGTGTCGAGCCCACGGGCCCGACCCTGACGATTGAAGACAACAATGCCGGCGCGCCTGGCGTCCTGAGCGTGTCCGAAGCACAGGCCACCGGCAGCGGTTCCTTCGTGATCACCGCGGCAGCCGGACTGAAGTCGATCTCGATCGACGGCACCGGCAACGCCGACGCGACGCTGACTCTGGACCGCCTGGCGGGCCTGTCGAGCAACCCGCTCACGCTGACCACCAGCAAGGGCACGCTGACGCTCACCGGCTACGACGCGGCAACCGGCAAGGTGACCTACACCTACCAGACCAGCGGCGCGCAGCAACACACCGGCGACGACACCAACGTCCAGGACCACTTCGCGATCACGGTCGAAGACAAGTTCGGCGGCAAGGCGACGGGCGACCTGGGCGTGCTGGTGACCGATACGGCGCCCAACCTGGTCCCGATTGCCGACAGCTCCGCGCTGGCGTCACGCGGCACCAACATCATGCTCACGCTGGATACGTCCGGCAGCATGAACTACGGCAGCGGTGTCTACAGCAACAAGCGTGAGCTGTCGCGCCTGGAGGTACTGAAATCCTCGGTCGCCAAGCTGCTCGACCAGTATGGCGAGTCCGGCGACGTGCGCGTCATGATTGTGGAATTCAACTCGTCCGCGAGTCAGAAGGGCGGCGGCTGGATGTCGCTGGCCGCAGCCAAGACGCTGGTCGACGGCTTGAGCTACGGTGGCGGCACCAACTACGAAGCTGCGCTGAACACCGCCATGACGGCGTGGAACAACTCTGGCACGGGCAAGCTGGAAGGCGCCAATGTCCAGAACATTTCCTACTTCTTCACCGACGGAAACCCTGAAAACGGACCCGTCTACGCCCCTCAGCAGGCGACGTGGGAAAAGTTCCTCACGGACAACCAGATCAATTCGTACGGCATCGGTCTTGGCACCAACGCCACCGGCACGTACATCGATCCGGTGTCCTACAACCCCAGCAAGCCGCAGGACAGCAACACGATCATCGTGAAGGACTTGAACGGTCTGGATACGGCGATTTCGGACACCATCGCACCGCCGATCGTCGGCGACATCTCGGCGGGCGGCACGTTGGGCGCCGACCTGGCCGGTGCGCGCATCACGCAACTGGTGATCGACGGCAAGACGTTCAACTACGACGTTGCGACCAACAAGGTCACGGCCAGCTCCGGCGCGACCTTCACCTTCGATTCGGCCAAGTCCGAACTGACTGTGACGACGTCGCACGGCAAGTTCACGATCGATCTGGCGGGTGAAAACCTGGGCGATTATCGCTACCAGCCGCAAGCCGCCGGCACCGACACCGTCCAGTACACGGTCAGGGATGGCGACGGCGATACGGCAAGCTCCAGCCTCACGCTGACGGTGACGGCGCCGGTTTATCAAAACCCGGATGCCGTGAACGACACGGTGATCACCAACATCCTGAGCCCGCAATTGACGGTTCAGGCCGGCTCGCTGCTCGCCAACGACGTGCGCGGCACGGGCGCGTTGACGATCGGACCGCTGACGGTGAACACGGGCTGGAAGGATAAGGGAGGCGACTTCATTGCTTCGTCGGTCAAGGAGCTTCCGTTCGCGGGAACGAACGGCAACGTCAATGCGAACAAATTCCTGACGGTAGATCGCGCAGATCTGGCTCAGATCGGCCAGAATCGGGCTCAGATCAAGGTAGATGGATACCTCGCCAGCGTGGGCGCTAGCCGCAGCAATGATGAGGACACCATCACCTTTGCCATGAAGGCCGGCGAAGTCCTGACGCTGAGTCATGACATGCAGGAGAACTGGGTTCGGATGGAGTATCGCCTCGCCGGAACGTCGGGTCCCTACAAAGCGCTGCAAAGCGGAGACAGCATCAGCCCCACGGCCGATAGCCAATACGAAATCCACCTTGTCAATCTTGACGACAATGGCTCGGGTTGGTTTGGTGACGGCCCGGAGAATTACATTCTCACGATGACCGTCGACTATTCCCGCGCATCTGCCGTTGCCGACACCGTGGCCAATTCCTCGTACACGATCAGTACGGCGGACGGCCATAGCGATAGCGCCAACGTGTCTGTGGCCTATCAAGCGGGCAGCAGCCTGCTGGGCACCGACAAGAGCGAGATCCTGCTTGCGGGAGATGGCAACGACACCCTGAACGGCGGCAAGGGCAACGACGTGCTGATCGGCGGCAAGGGCCACGACACCCTGATCGGTGGCGACGGTTCAGATACGTTCCGCTGGGAGTTCAACGATCAGGGCACCACGTCCAACCCGGCCGTGGACCGGATCAAGGACTTCTCGCTGGCCAAACCCGCAGACGGCGGCGATGTGCTGGACCTGAAGGACCTGCTCGTGGGCGAGAAGGATGGCAATCTGTCCAACTACCTCAACTTCAAGCAGGATCCGGCCAACGCCAACAATACGATTCTCGAGATCAACACCAAGGGCCAGATCGGCCAGGGTGCCGATCAGAAGATCGTGCTGGAGGGCGTCGATCTCACCCATGACGTCCACGGTCAGGCCGTCAGCAACCAGGCCATCATCAACGACCTGCTGCAGAAGGGGAAGCTGAACGTCGATCATCATTGATCATCGACGTGACGGGAGGGCCGGCCCAGGCCTTACCCTCCCGCCCGACGCATTTTTTCAAGGGCACGTCCAAGATGCCCGAAAAAATGTGAAAATCCGTTTCATGCCCCCAACCCGCCGTTTTCGTAGCGCGCTGACTCTGTGCCGTGTGGCGCTGCTATGCCTGGCTTGCGGGTGGAGCGGCAGCTCGGCGCTGGAGATCAACACGGACAGGCTGCAAAGCCTGTCCGCCAGCCGCTACGGCGCCAAGGGCGCAAAGTCCGTATCGAACTGGCTGCAATTGCTGCGCAGCCCCGCTCCGGCATCGGATCGCGACCGCCTCACCGTCGCCAACGACTTCTGGAACCGCGCCCTGCTCTCCGGCGAGGACTCCATCATCTGGAAGCAGGCCGATTACTGGGCCACGCCGCTGGAGTCGCTGGGCCGGGGCGCCGGCGATTGCGAAGACTATGTCATCGGCAAGTATTTCACCCTGCTCTCCATGGGGGTGCCGGCCAACAAGCTGCGCTTCATCTACGTGCGCGCCCGCATCGGCGGCGCGGCCAGCAGCAGCCAGGTGGCCCACATGGTGCTGGGCTATTACGAAACCCCGAATGCCGTCCCGCTTGTGCTGGACAGCCTGATTTCAACCATCCTGCCGGCCACGCAGCGGCGCGACCTGACGCCGGTGTTCAGTTTCAACGCCGACGGCGTCTACGTGGACGGCAAGGCGGCCGCGCCTGTCGACCGCCTCAGCCGCTGGCGCGACCTCCTTCAACGCATGGAACGGGAAGGCATCCGCCCCTGACGTCCGGAAACAAGATTATGTCCATACTTCGACAGCTACTGCTCAGCGTGACCCTCGCCATCAGCGTCATCTTGCTGGGAACGCTGGCGCTCAGCGTCAACTCGGCGCGCGAGTACCTGTCGGGCCAGCTTCAGGTGCAAAGCACCGACGCGGCCGTATCGCTGGCCCTGTCCTTGTCGCAGCCGGCGAACAACGACCCGGTCGTGCAGGAACTGCTGGTGTCCGCGCTTTACGATGGCGGGCACTTTTCGCTGGTGCGCCTGACCGATCCCGACGGCAAGGTGCTGATCGAACGCCGGTCGACCGCCACTGCCGCGTCGGTGCCTGCGTGGTTCCAGGCGCTGGCGCCGCTGGATAGCCAGGCGGCCAGCCATGCGGTCAGCGACGGCTGGCGGCAGATTGGCGAAGTCACCCTGATCGCCAACGATGCCTACGCCTGGGAAGCCCTGTGGCGCAGCAGCCTGAAGATGATTGCGCTGGTGGTCGGCGCGGGCATCCTTTGGGCCATCTTCGCCTTCGTTTTGGTCGGGTGGATCAAGAACCGTCTGCTGCGCGAAATCAGCGACCACGTCCGCGGCATCGGCCGGGATGCGCCGGGCGAGCAGGTCGAGGCGCGGGTGCCGGAACTGTCCGGCGTGGTGCAGGCGTTGAACCAGACGCGCGAGCGCATTCACGCCAGCGTCGAAGAACAGAACGCCAAGATCGAGTCGCTGGAACTGGAGCTGAACCAGGACCCCGTGACCGGCTTGCCCAACCGCAAGTACTTCGTCAACGAGTTCCGTCGCGCGTTGGAAACCCGGCCTGCGGCGGGAACGTCGCGGATCGATGGCGGGCATGTGCTGGTGTTCCGCCAGCGCGACCTGGCCGACTTGAACCGCCACATGCCGCGCGAATTCATCGATCAGTGGCTGCGCACCGCCTGCGAACGCATTCAAGGCACGCTCAAACGCATGCACGTCGCCGCGCCCATGCTGGCGCGGCTGAATGGATCGGACTTTGCGCTGCTGCTGCCGGGCTGCGCGGCGCCCCAGGCCATGATGGTGGCCGAGCAGGTCCGGGCCGACCTGCATGCCTCGCGCATTCCCGTCGGCGAAGGTCATCTTTGCCGCTGGGCGCAGGCCATGACCGATTATGGACACGGCAGCCAGGCCGGCGCCGTGCTTGCCCGCCTGGATTTCGGCCTGATGCGCGCGGAAAGCGCCGGCAACGACCAGGTCGTCATCGCGGGCGCCACGGACACGCATTCGCCGTCGGAAGCCGGCGAGCGCGCCTGGAAGGACGCCATCCAGACGGCGTTGGAAGGCCGTCACTTCGAGCTGTCGACCGAACCCCTGCTGGCGCTGAATGGACGCGTCGTGCGCACCGAAGCCATGCTGATGCTGCGCACTGCCCCGGATCAGGAGCCGATTCCCGCCACGCTATTCATTCCGCCGGCGGTGCGGCTGGACCTGGTGGCCGAGTGCGATCTGGAAGCGGTGCGGCTGGGCCTGGAATGGCTGGCCAGCCACGCGGGCGAGCTCGCCGTGCGCGTGTCACTGCCGTCGCTGCGCGGCCAGAAGTTCCTGCGCCAGCTTGCGTTGCTGCTAACCGAAAACCGGCCGCTTGCGCGCCGCCTGTACGTGGAAATCGACGCGCACGGCCTGGTGGAATGCCACGAGCAGATCACTGCATTTGCCCGCGTCGCCGCGGAGTTCGGCGCCCATATCGGCGTGCGCCGGCTGGCGCAGCAGTTCGGCGCGGTGGCGCAACTGCACACGCTGCCGTTGTCCTACGTGAAACTGGGCGGGGGCTTCGTGGGCGGCATGTCGCAAAGCCCGGGCAGCCAGCAGCTCACGGCCTCGGTGCTGGAAACGGCCCGGTCGCTGGGGATTGCCGTCTATGCGGAAGACGTGCCGGACGCGGAAACCCAACGCATCCTGCAAGGGCTGGGCATCGACATCATGCGAGGCCAGGGCGTCAAGACGGCGAGCGTGGAGTAAGCGGGACGGTCCGGGCTGAGCCCGGCAAGCCGGCGGGCGCCCCAACCGGAGCGCCGCGCCCCCCGCGCGATCAGCGCGCGGCTTGTCCCTTGGACTGCTCGTAAAGCGGCATCACCTTCTGCGCCGCCGTTTGCAGGTCGCTGATGCGCGAGGCTGCCGAGGGGTGGGTGGACAGGATCTCGGGCGGTGCGCTGCCCTGGCTGGCGGCGCCCATCTTCTGCCACAGCGTCACGGCCGCACGCGGGTCGTAACCTGCCCTGGCGGCCAATTCAACACCCATGCGGTCCGCTTCGGTCTCGTGCGTGCGGCTGTTGGGCAACGTGAACATCACATTGGTCAATTCGCCGCCCAGGTCCGACGCCGCCGACGATCCGGTGGCAATGGACAACACCTGCAGGCCCAGGCTGGTAGCCATCTGCTGGGACACGCGCTCGCGGGCGTGTTCACGCAACGCATGGGCGATCTCGTGGCCCAGTACCGCAGCCAGCTCATCGTCGGTTGGGTTGATCTTCGAGATCAGGCCGGTATAGACCGCGATCTTGCCGCCGGGCATGCACCAGGCGTTGACCTCGTCGCTGGACAGCACGTGGACTTCCCATTTCCAGCTTGTGGCATCCGGACGGAACACGCCCGCCTGCGCGATCAACCGCTGCGAGATGGCGCGCACCCGCGCCACCTGCTTGGCATCCTTGTCCAGCAAGCCCTTGGACTTGGCCTGCTGCAGGATCTCGGCGTATTGCTGGGTTGCTTCCTGTTCCAGCGCCTGCGAAGGCACCATGCTGGACATGTACTGGGTGCGGTTGACGCCCACGGCGCCCGACTGCGTGGTGTTCATGCCGGTGCAGCCCGCCAGCACGGCCAGCGACAGCACGGCTCCGGCATTGCGCAGAAAATGACGCTTCTGTTTCATGTCGGCCTCCAAGCCATTTTCAACAACGGAAAAACGTATCAGACCGCGGCGGCGCCGCACTGCCCGCGATGGCGCAGCGCGTGGTCGATCAGCACCAGCGCCAGCATCGCCTCGGCGATCGGCGTGGCGCGGATGCCGACGCAGGGGTCGTGACGGCCCAGCGTCTGCACCATCACCGGCTCGTTGGCGCGGTTGACCGAGCGGCGCTCGACGCGGATGCTGGAAGTGGGCTTGATTGCGAGCGACACGGTGATGGGCTGCCCGGTGGAGATGCCGCCCAGCACGCCGCCGGCGTGGTTGCTCAGAAAGCCATCGGGCGTGATTTCGTCGCCGTGTTCCGAGCCGCGCTGCGTGATGCAGTCAAAGCCTGCGCCGATGGAGACGCCCTTGACCGCGTTCAGGCCCATCATGACGTGGGCGATGTCGGCATCGAGGCGGTCATAGATGGGTTCGCCCCAGCCGGCCGGCAGGTTTTCGGCAACGACCTCGATGCGCGCGCCGATGGAATCGCCGTCCCGGCGCAACTGGTCCATGTAGGCTTCCAGTTCGGGCACGACCTCGGCGTTGGGCGCATAAAAGGGATTGTTGGGCACTTCGTCCCACGAAACGAACGGGATGGCGACGGGGCCGAGCTGGCTCATGTAGCCGCGCACCTTGACGCCGTAGTGCTCGGACAGCCACTTCTTGGCGATGGCGCCGGCCGCCACGGTGGGCGCGGTCAGGCGGGCCGACGATCGTCCGCCGCCGCGCGGGTCGCGCACGCCGAACTTGTTCCAGTAAGCGAAGTCGGCGTGGCCGGGCCGGAAGGTGTCCTCGATATTGGAGTAATCCTTGCTGCGCGCGTCGGTATTGCGGATCAGCAGGCCGATGGGCGTGCCGGTGGTGACCCCTTCATAGACGCCGGACAGGATCTCGACCTGATCGGCTTCCTGGCGCTGCGTCACATGGCGCGAGGTGCCCGGGCGGCGGCGGTCCAGTTCGAACTGGACGTCGGCCGCAGTGAGGGCCAGCCCCGGGGGACAGCCGTCCACGACGCAACCGATGGCCGGCCCGTGGGATTCGCCGAAATTCGTGACGGTAAAGAGAGTACCTAGGGTATTGCCGGGCATAAGGAGTCAACAGGTCGGGTTTGCAAGCAACCCCGATTATGACACCGCCGCAGCCAAAGCCTGGATTTCGGCGGCCGGCGCAGGCCGTCCCAGCAGAAAACCCTGCATCACCCTGCATCCCAGCGACTTGAGGATTTCGCGCTGGCCTTCCGTCTCGACACCTTCGGCCACGACCGGCAGGTGCATCGCCTGACACAAGCCGAACAGGGCGGAAACCACCTCTCGGCTGCCGGCGTCCGATTCCAGCGCGGAAATAAAGCTGCGGTCGATCTTGACCCAGTCGATGGGCAGATGGCGCAGATGGTTCAGGCTGGAATAGCCGCACCCGAAGTCGTCCAGCGCCACCCCGATACCCATGTCACGCAGCGTGTTCAGGATCTTCACATGCCGCTCGTAGTGCAGGATGAAGATGGATTCGGTGATCTCCAACACCAGCTTGCAAGGCGACAGGCGGGTGGCGGCCAGCACGTCCGACACCAGTTGAACCAGCCCGTCCTCGTTCATCTGCTTGACCGACAGATTCACGTGCACGCGCCACGCAGCCGGCCATAGCGCCGCCTGCGAGCAGGCTCGCTCCAGGATCCAGGCGCCCAGCGGCACGATGAGGCCGCTGCGTTCGGCCAGCTCGATCGTCACGGCGGGCGACACGCTGCCCAGTACGGGGTGATGCCAGCGCAGCAGCGCTTCGCACCCCTGCACCACGCCGCTCGCACTGTCGCAGACCGGTTGGTAATAGAGTTCGAACTGCTCCATGGCCGGCGTTGTCAGGGCCAGCCGAAGGTCGTTTTCCAGGCCCTGCTGGTCCCGCTGACGTGCCAGCAGCCGGAAGTCGAAGAGATTCCACCCCTGGCCACCCTGATCCTTGAGCGGCACCATCGCGACCTGCACGCAGCGCTGCAATTCCTCGACGCTGCGGCCGTGGGCCGGGTACAGAGCGGCGCCGATGCGAAAGACGGCAATAAGGGGACGGGCGCCCAGTTCATAAGGCACGCTCAGGTCGGCCAGCAGCTTGGCAGACACCTGGGCAGCGCCCTCCTCGTCAACGCCGGGCACGCAGACGGTGAACGAGTCGGTCCCGGTGCGTGCGGCCATGCCCCCGAGCGCGCGGGCAACCAGGCTGATGCGATCGGCCACCTGAACCAGCAGCGCCTGATCTTCACCGGCCCGCAGCATGGCGCTGATCTGGGCATAGTGCTCGAAGCTGACGAGAAAAAAAGCGCCGCGCCGGGTCGTGCCCTGCGGCTGGCCCAGCCAGGCGCGCACGCGACGATGCAGCTCCTGCTGGCTAAGGAGGCCGGTCAGTTCATCCCGCGTCAGGCGTCGGCGCAGCGCGCGCTCGCGGCGGAAGAACAGCAGACTGATCGCTGCAAGTGCGCCCGCGAGCGTCAGGCACAGTGCGAGCAGGTAACTCTCACGCACGGAGCCCCCTATCCATAAGCCCCCGGCGTTGCGGCCCGACCACGGGCCCGGGGGCTGTAACATATTTTAAATTATGCATTGTTTTCGCAAAAAAACGCCACATTTCGGAGGCAACGCGCCCCTTTTATCCGGACTTTCCTTGGATCCTTGTTGCTCGCTTCGGTCATGGCGGGGCCCCTGGACGGCGATCGCTGGCCGGTCCTTTCGCCATGCCTCGGTCCATCTACGACACCGCAACCCGAAAAATTAATACGCAGTGTCTCAATAGTTCTCACCCGGACCATTCTCACGAGCGAAATAATTACACACCTTGTCTGATATGACCGAGGATTTCGTAATATTCTGTGCGTTCTGTGACAACCTCTGTTTCCCGCATCCGCATCCTTGACGGTCGTTTCGTAACGTGTGTCACGTTTGATAGCCAGGTTTTTTTATCCCGCGCAGGCGCCCTTGCCGCCTGATGCCCGTTGAAGCCGCAGTGGACACCTGCCCGCGTCCGCTGCCGCGTATACCCAGACAGGGACTCGCAAGTACATGTCCACATTACGCCGGCTGCTTTTCTGCTCTGCCCTTCTGATCGGCTTCATCCTGCTCGGCGCGCAAGCCCTGGGGATGCTGGCGGCGCATCGCTATCTGAATACCCAGCTTGCCCAGCAAAGCGAATCGGGCGCCAACGCGCTCGCCTGGGCGCTGTCGCACAGCACGGGCAGCCATCGAGAGCAGATCGAACTTGCCGATCAGCTGTTTGGCCAAGGCCTGTATTCGCTGGTCAATATCACGAACGAAGGGAACGCGATCCGCGTGGAGCGCCGCACCGGACCCGCGGCCGGTCCCGGCCAAGAGTCCGACTGGCGCGCCGCGTGGCTGAACATGGAGGCGCCCGCGGTGTCGCGGCCCTTCGTCATTCCGGGCGGCCAGGCCAAGGGCGTCCTGACGGTGCAGGCCGATGCGCGGATGGCGCGCGACACCCTGTGGCAAGGCGGCGTCCGGGTGCTGGGCCTGGTGCTGGCGGCCGCCGCATTCTGGGCGCTTTTCGCGACGAACCTTGTCCGCTGGATCGAAGCCCGCACATCCCGCGACATCTGCGAGCGCGTGCGCGCGCTGGCGCCGGGCGCGGACTCGCAGCTGACCGGCTCATGCGAAGTGCCGGGCGTGGACCAGGCGCTAGTCGATGCGCAACGCCGCGTCGCCGCCACGGTCGAGGAACAGAATGCCCGCATCGAATCGCTGCAAAGCGAGATCTACCGGGATCCCATCTCCCGCCTGTCCAACCGCAAGCATTTCGTCGACCAGTTCCGGCTGGCGCTGGCCGACAAATCCGATGACGCCGGCGGCCATCTGCTCATGTTCCGCCAACGCGATCTGGCGCAGATCAACCGCCACCTGTCGCGCGCCTTCACCGACCAGTGGCTGCGCTCCTCGTCGGACCGCCTGCGCAAGCTGGTGCAGGAATTCGGCGGCCCCGGGACGCTGATTGCGCGCATCAGCGGATCGGATTTCGCCTTGCTGCTGCCGCGCACCTCGGCGCCGCAAGCCAGCGTGCTGGCCGAGCGCGTGCGCCGCGAACTGCGGTCGCTGCGCGTGCCCATGGACAAGTTCGGCTGGTGCCGCTGGGCGTTGGCCATGGCCGCATTCGCGCCGGGCGACAACATGAGCGACATCCTGGCCCGCCTGGACCACGCGCTGATGTGCGCCGAAAGCGCCGATGACGACCAGATCACCCCGGCGAGCCAGGCCGCCGACAGCACCCGCATCGGTGAATACAGCTGGCACGACGCGTTGATCACGGCGCTGGAGCAGCACCGGTTCTCGCTGTCGGCCCAACCCTTGCACGACCTGACCGGCGCGCTGCTCCAGCACGAGGCCAGCCTGACGCTGCATGACCTGTCCGGCACCGATCCCGTGCCTGCCTCGATCTTCATGCCGCCCGCCGTACGCCTGGGGCTGTCTGCCGAATGCGATATCCAGGCGATTCGCCTGGGCCTGGACTGGCTGTTCACGCATGAAGGCGCGCTGACCGTGCCGGTGTCGCTTGCCACGCTTGCTCAAGGCTCATTTTTCGGACGCCTGGAACGCATGCTGGCCGACCGGCCCACGCTGTCGAGCCGGCTGATCCTGGAAGTCGAAGCCGCGGGCCTCGTCGAACAAGGCGCCGACGTGCGCCAGCTCTGCGACATCGTCACCGGCGCCGGCGGGCGGGTCGGCGTATCGCGGCTGTCGCAGCAGTTCGGCGCCATGGAGCACCTGCACGAATTCCCGGTTTCGTACGTGACGCTGAGCGGCAGCTTCATCAGCGGCCTGCTCCATAGTCCCGGCAGCCAGCATCTGGCCGCTACCGTCGTCGCCACCGCGATGACGCTCGGCATGTCGGTCCATGCGGCCGACGTGCCGGACGCCGCCACGCAGCTCATCTTGGAGGGAATCGGCGTCCGCGCGATAAGCAGCGCTGTCGTAAACTCCGCCCACGCGCAAGACCTCGCGCACAATCATCAATGGGTTCCTAGTTGACGGAAGGATTGTTTCTTCGCACCCGCTGGCATTTTCGCCACCTGCGCCCCAGCCGTCCCGGCGTGTTCCGGACATCCGTCTGGCCGGGATTCGGCCTGTTGCTATGCGCCCTTTTCTGGCCTGCCCATGCGCTTGCCTACGGACTGAATGCCGGATACCACGGCCTGCACGCCGGCATGACTGCGGGCGTCGCGATCGCCTGCGCGGTGACGTGCGGCGTGGCCTGGGCGCACACCCGCAACGCATTGTTCGCGGCGGGCATGATCTTCGCGCTGCTCGAAGGACTGTTCCGCTCCCTGCCCGAGCTGATGCCGCCCGGCGCGCTGCAGGCCGCGTCCTACGCCGCCTTGCTTGCCCTGACCGCGCCGCTGTTGCGGGGATCACGCCTTGCGGCCGGTTTGGGCGCCGCATGCCGGTGGATCAGCATCTTGCTGTCCGGGCTGGCCGCCCTGGCGCTGATCTTTGTGTACGAAACCGAATCCGGCGTGCTGCCCGCCTCCATCGCTGGCGTGTGCGCCGCGCTCAGCGTGCCGTTGGCGATTTGGTTTGTGGCCAGCGCGATCCGGCAGCGCGCCGGCCGCCCGGCCAGCCTGACGCTGGCGCTTGCCTATGCCGTATCTGCCTGGGTTCTGGGACACGACGCCTGGCACGCTGGCGGCGCGGACGCCGCGGGCGCCAGCATGGAAGTGCTGAGGCTGATGTTGGTGTCGGGCGCGCTGCTCTGGGTTGCCCTGGACGCCTCCAATACCGCCGCGTCCGCCCGCAAGACCGGCGCCGGCTCCGACGCCGAACATGTGGCGCAAGGCGAACTGCGGCTGGCGGAACTGGCCGGCGCGCTGGACGCGCAGCGGCAGATGAACGCACTGATCTCGCACGAGCTGCGCGCGCCGCTCGCCACCATCAGCGCCGCCGCGCAATCCCTGGACATGATTCTGTCGGACAGCGGCGAAACCGTGGACACGCGGCTGGCGCGCATTCACCGGTCTGTCGGAAGGATGACCGAACTGATGGACCAGTTGTTGAACCAGGACCGCCTCGAGGAACACGCCTGGAGCCCCCGCGGCGAACAGACCGACATGGCCGATCTGGTGCGCGACGTGGTGAACGCCATGCGGCCGGATACCGCGCACGCGCTGGTGCTTGAAGCGCAAGCGCCGCAACCGGTCTTTTGCGATCGGCCGCTCACCAGCGTGGTCGTACGCAACCTGATCCACAACGCCATCAAGTATTCGCCGGCCAACGAGCCCGTGCGGATCGAAACGGGGCACACGCGCATCGGCGAAACACCCATGACCTGGGCGGCCGTCGTGGACCGTGGTCCCGGCATCGAAGAAGAAGAACAGGCCCGCATCTTCGAGCCGCGCTTTCGGCGGTCCGCGCATCGCGAAACCCAAGGCATGGGTATCGGCCTGTATCTGGCCCGGCGCATCTGTCAAAGCCAGGGCGGATCGCTGACGATGCAGAGCAAGGTGGGCGTGGGCACGCGCTTTGTCATCACCCTGCCCTCAAACGGCCCGACGGCCTAGACGCCGCCCGGGCGGCGGCCTGGATCAGGCCGCGAACACGTAGCCCTGGCCGCGCACCGACAACACCGGCAGCTTCAGGCCCGCGCTTTGCGCCTTGGCGCGCAGACGGCTCACCAGCACGTCGATACGACGCAACTCAAACCCGCCCGGGCTGTCCGGCAGGAAGAGTTCGGCCAGCGCCTGGCGGCTGACGGCGCTGCCCGCGGCGTCCATCAACGCCACCAGGAACGTCCGTTCCTGCGCGCTCAGATGCAGCGAGGCGCCGTCCGGCGCCACCAGAATCCATCCGCCGTCCTGCAACGACCAGTTCGTGTCCGCCGACGCGCGCGTTTCGGCATCGGCCGGACGCGGCGCCTTGGCCAGACGCATGCGGCGCGCCAGGCTGCGAATGACGGAGCTTAGCTCCAGGAGGTCCACCGGCTTGGTCATGTAGACGTCGGCGCCGCCTTCCAGGCCGCGGACGCGGTCCTCAAGGGCGCTGCGGCCCGTCAGCATGACGATGCCCACGGGGCTCAGGGCGCGCAGGCGGGTCGCGACGGAAAAACCGTCTTCGCCGGGAAGATGGGCGTCCAGGATGACGATGTCGCAGGGCTGCTCCTGCAGCCGGCGGTAGAACGCGACCGCATTGTCGCAAGCAAACGCCACGCGAAAGCCATAGCCGCCCAGGCCTAACGCCAGTTCCTCGCGGAAATCGGCGTCGTCCTCAAGCAGACCAATACATAGCAAACCATCTGCACCAGGCATATTCAGAGTGCTTTACCTTGAAATTGTCGACAAAAACCCTGGAGCGCCCACGCAAAAAAAATGCCCCCGAGCCGGCAATCTTACGACTTTTACATTAGAAACGAATGATTGCAGTGAAAAAAACGGCGATATTTCACCTTTTTACCCAAGCTTTTTCTTAATGCCGGGCTTCCAGCCAGATTAATGCCACCGACAATATCGCAAAATCGCACTCAAGACGAACAGCTCACTTCGATTCCGCCAGCCCAATCCGGCGGCAAACCGGCGTAGCGTTCATAGCCGTCCTGCGCCACATAGGGATTGCGCAGCAGTTTGATGAGGGTATCGATTTCGCTGGCATCGCCAACCTTGGCCGCGCGAATCGCTTGTTCGGCCAAATGATTGCGCAGTACATATAGCGGATTGACGCCATTCATGGCGGCCGCCGTGTCCGCGGCCGACCTGCCCTGCCCGCCATGACGGGAAATCAGTCGGTCAAGCCAGGCGCCGGCAGCGGGCCGATCGATAAATAAATCCACAAATCCGCTGCGCTGGCCTTGTATCGCATCGGCCAGGCGTCGCCACGTCAGCGTGAAATCCGCCTGATTCGCGTCCATCAGTTTGAGCAGATCATCCAGCAGCGCCTCGTCGTCGGGCTGCCAAGCCGCCAATCCCATCTTGGCGCCCATTTTGTCGTGGAAGGCGCGCGTGAAAATGGATTCGTATTCATCCAGCACGGCACGCAAGGCATCGGCGTCCTGCACCAGCATATGCAGGCTGCCGCCCAGCCGATACAGATTCCAAAGCGCCACGGAAGGTTGCCGGTTCCAGGAATAACGTCCTTCGGTATCCGAGTGGTTGCAGATATGCCCCAGCCGGAAACCGTCCATGAAACCAAACGGGCCGTAATCCAGCGTAAGTCCCAGGATGGACATATTGTCGGTGTTCATGACGCCGTGGCAGAACCCGACGGCCTGCCAATCCGCCATCAGCAATGCCGTGCGCCGGGTGACTTCCCGCAGCAGATTCACGTATGGCGCGGTCTCGGATGCGGGCTCGCCCGCCTGCACGTCGCGGCTTGCGGGGTAGTAGCGGTCAATCACATAATCGGCCAGCGTCTTGAGCAGGTCGGGCTGACGCCGCGACGACCAGTGCTCGAACGAGCCGAACCGGACGAAACTGGGCGACATCCGGGTCACGATGGCCGCCGTCTCGACGGTCTCGCGCATGACCGGATCATCGGACACGACCAATGCCAGGGCGCGCGTGGTCGGCACGCCCAGCCCGAACATGGCCTCGCTGGCCAGGTACTCGCGCACCGACGATCGCAACACCGCACGGCCGTCGCCCATCCGGGAATACGGCGTCATGCCGGAGCCCTTGAGCTGCAGTTCCCAGGCGCCCGCGGGCCCCTGGATTTCACCCAGCAGATGAGCCCGTCCGTCGCCCAATTGCCCCGCCCACACGCCGAACTGGTGGCCGCTATAGACGGCAGCCAGCGTATCGCCGCCCGGCAATGGCTGGGTGCCGGAAAAAACCTGCAGGAATTCGGGGGTGGTCAGCACCGACGGATCCAGGCCGATCAGGGCGGCGGCCTGCGAATTGGCGTGCAGCAGGCGGGGATTGTCCAGCCCCCGCGGCGCCAGCCGGGTGTAGAAGGTCTCGGGCAGGGCCGCAAACGAGTTGACGGCTTGCAGTTCGGACAGGGACAGGGCGGTCATGCGCGTTGCCTCCGGGCGGCGCGCTTGGCGGGCCGCACATAGAAAATGGCGCTGAGGAAAAACGTGGTGGACAGGATGATTTCGCCCCACGCCATCAGGACGGACAGCGGCGCCGGATCCGACATGGCGCGCACCACGCCTTCCATCAGATACAGCAGCGACAGCATGGCCGCCCACTGGTAGGTGTAGAGATTGCCGCGCACGATGCCGCGCAGCGGAAACGCCAACGGCAAGGCTTTGAGCAGCATCCAGGAACCGCCCGGCCGCACAGGCGCCACCACGGTTTCCCAGGCGACGCACAGCACGATCAGGGCAAACAATGAAACCGAGGCCACGAGGCGCAGGCGGGGGTTGAGTTCGGGATTCATGCTGCTATTATCGCCTGATGAATCGCCCCGCCGAGCCCGCCGCCGCTACGCCGGCGGTCAAAGAACGACCAACCTCGCGCATTTCCCGGGTCGCGAGGACCGGACGCGTATTTCGTTTCGTCGTCCAACGCGCCAACGAAGAAAAGCTGCTGCAGGTCGCCTCCAGCCTGACCTTCACCACCGTCCTCGCCATCGTTCCCATGCTTGCGGTGGTGCTGTCGCTGTTCACGGCGTTTCCCGTGTTCCAGGAGTTCCGGGTTGCCCTCGAGGACTTCCTCACCACCAGCCTGATGCCGCCGTCCGTGTCGGACAACATCATGGACTACCTGAACCAGTTCGCGCACCAGGCCTCGCGCCTGACCGCCATTGGCGGGGCATTCCTGCTGGTCACGTCCCTGCTGCTCATCATGACGATCGACCAGGCGTTCAATGACATCTGGCGCGTCTCGCGCCAGCGCCCCCTGCCGCAACGAGCGCTGGTGTACTGGGCCATCATCACGCTGGGCCCCGTGCTGGCCGGCGCCAGCCTGTGGGCCACCTCGTTCGTCGCGCGCGAATCGCTGGGGCTGATCAATGACGTGCCCGAAGTCATCAGCGTGGCCGTCTCGTTCATCCCCCTGGTGCTCACCGGCCTGGGATTTGCGGCGCTCTTCGTCGTCGTGCCCAACCGCGAGGTGCTGTGGCGCGATGCGCTGATCGGAGGCTGCGTCACGGCCATCGTGCTGGAAATCATGAAGTCCGCGTTCGCCTTCTACCTGACGCGGTTTCCCACCTACACGGTCATCTACGGCGCCTTCGCCACCCTCCCGATCTTCCTGCTGTGGATTTACCTGTCCTGGCTGGCCGTCTTGCTAGGCGCAACGCTTGCCTCCAGCGCGCCGCTCATCCGGCTGGGCCGCTGGCACATCAATCGCTACCCCGGCGCTTCGTTCGTCGACGCGCTGGACGCCCTGCGCGCGCTGCGCCGAGCGCAGCTTTCCACGCCGGGCGGGGTGTCCGCCAGCTTGCTGGCCTCGGAATTGCGGCTGCACCAGGACGAGCTCAACGAAGTCCTGGAAACGCTGAGCGCGATGGGACTGGCCACCCGCAGCCCGGAAGACAATTGGATGCTGACGTGCGATGCGCGCGAGACCTCGCTGGCGCCGGTCGTGGATCGCTTCCTGCTGGACCGCAGCCAGCCGCGCGTGCGCAACGACCCCGACATCCTGCGCATCGCATCGTCCGTAAATTCGCCGCAAACCACGCCAACGCTGGAAGAACTCTGCGGAGAAGCGCAAAATACCGGAAATGGCGTCGCACCAGTGCTGCAACTGGAAGCGAACAAGAAATAGCAAAGCATAGGGCGCAGTCCGCCCCCAGGAGATACCGATGTTGAAGGTCAGTGAGATTTTGCGCGTCAAGGGCGATACGCTCTACACGGCGTCGCCGGACATGCCCGTGGCCCAGGCCGTGCAAACCATGAGCGAGCAGGATATCGGCTCCCTGGTCATCATGGAATTCGGCACGTTGACCGGCATGCTCACGTTCCGCGAGATCATTCGCCACATGCACGCGCATGGCGGCGCCGGCGATACCACCATCAGATCCATCATGGACGACGCGCCGGTCAGCGTTTCGCCCAACACCAGCGCCGACGAAGTCCAGCGCCTGATGCTGGAAAAACACGCCCGCTATATCCCCGTCATGGACGGCCCCACCCTGATGGGCGTCATTTCGTTCTACGACATGGCGCAGGCCATCGTGGCGGCTCAGCAATTCGAAAACAACATGCTGAAGGCCTACATCCGCGATTGGCCCGCCGAAAGCGCGGAACCGGCCCAGTCCTGAACCAGCCGGCGCCCTTGCGGCGCCGGCTGCGGATCTACATCCCGGCGGGCGCGGCCTCGCGCGTGGCGTCGCGCGCGCCCGGCGCATGACGCTGGCTGCGCCACGCGTCATAAATCAGTTCCGGATTATTCGCGGCCAGCAGGGCCGGATCCGACAGCATCCGCCGCCATCGCCTTGCGCCCGACTGCCCGTTCACCAGCCCCAGCATCGGACGCGTCATCACGCGCAGTGGCACGCCCTTGGCCACCTGCCGCGCGGCGTATTCCGTCATGGCGTCCACCACCTGCGCATCGCTGGGCAGCCGCACCGACGGCCACAGCTGCATGGAAACCTCGGACAACACGCGCGGCGTATGCCAGGCGGCGCGGCCCAGCATCACGCCGTCAAAGGTTTCGGCCGCCTGCACCGACTGCCCGGCATCGGCCAGTCCGCCATTGAGCACGAACGTGCAATCCGGAAAATCACGCTTCAATTGCGCGACCACGTCGTAGCGCAGCGGCGGAATCTCGCGATTGTCCTTGGGTGACAAGCCCTTGAGCACCGCGTTGCGCGCATGCGCAATGAACACGCGGCAACCCGTGTCGTAGACCTTACCGACAAAGTCGCGCACGAACTCGTAGGATTCGTCGTAGTCCAGCCCGAGGCGGTGCTTGACCGTGACAGGGATGTCCACGGCGTCCTGCATGGCCTTCATGCAGTCGGCCACCAGCGCCGGCTCGGCCATCAGGCAGGCGCCAAACGCGCCCTTCTGCACCCGCTCGGACGGGCAGCCGCAATTCAGGTTGATTTCGTCATAGCCCCACTGCTTGCCAAGCTTGGCCGCATGCGCCAGCGCATCGGGCTCGCTGCCGCCAAGCTGCAAGGCGACCGGATGCTCGGCTTCGTCAAAGTCCAGGTGGCGGGCCACATTGCCATGCAGCAGCGCACCGGTGGTGATCATTTCGGTGTACAGGCGGGCACGGGGCGCCAGCAGCCGGTGAAAGTACCGGCAATGGCGGTCGGTGACGTCGATCATCGGGGCGACGCAGAGCCGCCAGTCGGGGGAGTCCAAGAATCACTCTACAAAACAAGGGGATGCGGTATTTTACGGTGCTTGGCGACATTGTGCCCGCCGGGCCCGGGCACCCGTGGCCGAATCGCTGCCGAAGGCCGCCCGCCATGTGGTCTAAAATTGCGGCGCCGCAACCCTGCACGCCCGTGCGCGCGTCCGTTCAACCCTCATACCGAAGATCCATGGCCGTATTCACCCCCGTATCCGATGACGACGCGCGCGCCCTGCTGGCGCATTTCGATCTGGGCGAGTTTGTCTCGCTTCGAGGCATTACGGCGGGTATCGAGAACACCAATTATTTCCTGCACACGACGCGTGGCGAATATGTCCTGACGCTGTTCGAGGTGCTGACGCACGCCCAACTGCCCTTCTACATCGAATTGATGTATCACCTGGCGGAGCGCGGCATCCCGGTGCCGCAGCCGCAGACCCTGCGCGACGGCACCCGGCTGACCACCCTGCACGGCAAGCCTTGCGCCATCGTGTCACGCCTGCCGGGCGGCTACGAGCCTGCCCCGGGGCCCGCCCACTGCGCGCTCGCTGGCGCCACGCTGGCCCGCGCCCACGTCGCGGCGCAGGACTTCCCGATCCACCAGCCCAACCTGCGCGGGCTTTCCTGGTGGCTGGAAACGGCGCCCAAGGTCATGCCCTTTCTCAGCCCGGCCCAGGCCGAGCTGCTGACCTCGGAACTGGCCGCGCAGCAGGCCGCCGTCAAGACGCCCGCCTGGCAGGCCCTGCAAAGCGGACCGGCCCACTGCGACCTGTTCCGCGACAACGTCCTGTTTGCCGGCACGTTCGAGAATCCGCTCATGGGCGGCATCATCGACTTCTACTTCGCGGGCTGCGACACCTGGCTGTTCGACGTGGCAGTCAGCGTCAACGACTGGTGCATCGAGCGCGACACCGGCGAATTCATCCCGGAGCTGGTGCAGGCCTGGCTGGCCGCCTACGCCTCGGTTCGCCCCTTCACCGACGCCGAGCGCGAAGTCTGGCCCCAGATGCTCAGGGCGGCAGCCTTGCGCTTCTGGCTGTCCAGGCTGTATGACTTCTTCCTGCCCCGCCCCGCGCAGACGCTCAAGCCGCACGACCCGCGCCACTTCGAAAGAGTGTTGCAAGCGCGCCACCGCTCGGAACTGCCCGTCTTGCCGTAATCGCTACGCCCCCCATAATGGGAATAGCGCCCCCTTTTTGAAAGATCTCCCCCTTCAGAGAGCCATGCAAGCAGCATTTCTACCCGCGACGTCCGGCTGGCTTTGGGTCCGCGACGGATTCCGCCTGTTCCGCAAGCAGCCCCTGGCCATGTTCACCTGGGCCATGGCCATCAGCCTGCTCGTCGTCTTTGCGTCGGCCACGCCGCCAGTCGGCCCGATGCTCGTCGTGGCCCTGATGCCCATCATCACGCTGATGACATTGTCCGCGTGCAAACATGTCGAGGCCGATCGCATCATGCTGCCCTCCATGTGGGGCAAGCCGCTGAAGCAGCCGGGCGTATTCCGCAAGCTCTTCCTGATGGGCGTGCTGTATGCCGGCCTTTGCCTGGTGATGGGCCTGGTCATCTTCCTGCCCTTCTCCGACGCCATGATGGAAGGCATGCGCATCGCCTCGGTCGAAAAAAGCATGGAACCGATCCTGTCAGCCATGGCGCTGCCGCTGATGCTGTTTGCGATCTGCTACGTGGTGATCGCGGCGCTGTTCTGGCATGCACCCGTGCTGGTCGCCTGGCACGGCCTGCGCCTGACCCAAGCCCTGTTTTTCTCCGGCATTGCCTGCTGGCGCAACAAGCTGCCGTTCCTGGTCTACGGGGTCTGCTGGATCATGGTCTTCCTGTTCATCGACCTGTGCGCCGGGCTGCTGGTCGCCGTCGGCCTGTCGCCGCAGATGGCCGGCACGCTGCAGATTCCGTTCAATATTGCCGCCGGTGGCGTGCTTTACTGCAGCTTCTATCCGGCCTACACCTCCGTGTTCGGCATCAATAGTTCCAGCACGCATCTCGACAACGGCAACGGCGCGCAGGCATAACGCCACCCGCCACGGCGCAAGCGCCCGGCGCAATCGCACGACCCGGCCGTCCCGGCCGATGAACGCCACGTCGATGGCATAACGCATGCCGAAGGTATGCACCGCGGCACAGGGAATCAGCATCACCCCTGTGCGCGGCCCGGGCGGGGCCCGCCCCAGCAACCCGCGCATCCGCCCCCACCACCGCGTTACCGTCAACAGCCGCAGGCGCCCCTGGTGCAATCGCGCGGGGCGGCTCATTGCACGCTCTGCAGCAACTGCATCGCGATGGGAAACGCCAGCACGATGAACGTGCAAGGGAAAATGCAGCCGATCAACGGCAGCAGCATCTTCACCGGCGCCTGCATCGCCAGTTGCTCGGCCCGCGTATGGCGGTCGCTGCGGCACTGCGCCGCCTGCGCGCGCAAGACCGGCCCCAGGCTCGCTCCCAGTGCCTCGGCCTGCGCCAGGGCCGCCGCCCAATTGCGCGTCAACGGGCTGTTGCTGCGCTCGGCCAAGGTCTTGATCGCCGCGGTTCGGGAAACGCCGGCGCGCATCTCGGCCAGCGCATCCGCCAGCGCGTCGCGCAGCACGCCAGGCGGCCCGCTCTGCGCCGCCAAATGCAGCGCGCCCTGCACGCTCAGTCCGGCCTCGACGCACAACGTCATCATGTCGAACACGAAGGGCAAGTCCCGTTCGATGGCGCGGCGCCGCTGCGTGCCCAAGCCTTTCAACCACGCCGCCGGCGCCACCCCGGCGGCCAGCGCCGCGGCAGCCGTCCAGAGCACCCACGATGCGGAGCCGGGTGCAGCAAGCGCCACCGCCACGGCGCCGGCCACGCCACCGGCAGCGGCGGCCGCGCTACCGCACAACGCCGCGATGTGCGCATACCCGACTCCTGGCGGCAAGGCCGCCCGCTCTATTGCCCGGTTCAGCCGCAGCCGCCAGCGCCAGGCGCAAAGGGGACCCGCCAACGGCGCCACCGCCACGATCCACGGCCATGCGGCGCGCCACCACCACGGCATCGCACGCTCGCCGTTCTGTTCCTGCCGCAGCAACGGACACAACAGCACCCACGCAAGCCAGGCCGTTCCCGCCGCCGTCGCCGCCATGCCCACATAAAGCCACATCCCGCCCCCTTTCAGATATCGATCCGCATGATCCGCCGGATCAGCAGCACGCCCGCCGCCTCCAGCACCGCCACGATGGCCAGGACACCCCATCCCATCGGCGTATGCCACAACAGACTCATGATGTCGGGCTCCAGCCGGTCCAGCACCGCCAGCAGCAGCAAGGGCAGCGCGCCCACGATCCAGGCTTGCAGCCGCCCCTGCGAGGTCAGCGCCAGCAGCTTCGCTTGCAATTGCAGGCGAGCCCGCAGTGTCTGCGCGATGCTCTCAAGGGCCTCGGCCAGGTTGCCGCCGGTTGTTGCCGCGATGCGCATGGCAGCCACCACCAGCGAGGTCGAATCGGCCGGCATCCTGGCCTGCAGGTTGCCAAGCGCAACCTCCCATGGCACGCCAAGCCGCTGTTCGCGCAGCATCAGACCAAACTCCTGCGCCAGCGGCGCGCTGCTCTGTTCCACCACGTGGCGCAGGCCGGTCGTCATAGCCACGCCAGCCCGCAGCGCGGACGCCAGCATCAACAGCGCCATCGGTAATTGCGTTTCAAAGCGCCGTGCACGCCGCCGCCGCAGTCCGTCAACGACCGACCGCGGCAGGCGCGAGGCCGCCAGCGCGAACAAGGCCGCGAGCAACGCGCTTCCGGTGGCCGAGAACGCGGCCGCCGCGGCAGCCACCCCGCAGATGATGGCGCCCGCCCACAGTTGGCGCGGGTCGATGAAGAGGAACACCTCGCTCAACCGCACGCCCGCATCCTGCGTGTAGACCTCGCGGTATCGCCGCAGCGCGGGCGCAAACCAGTTCTGAGCGCGCCACGCCAGCAACCCCGCGCACAGCATCGCGGCCGCCGCCGCAAGCCAGATCATGGCAAGCCCTGCGCAAAGGACGCAACGCCCGGCGCCTGACCCGCCAAGTCCGAAAACCAGGTGGCGTCCAGGCTCACGCCCTTATCGGCCCAATCGCGCGCAAAGCCGGGCAGCGCGCCGCATCCCCGAAATCCGTGACTGCGGTCAAACCCAAACAAGTCCTGCAATTGGATGCGGCCGCTTTCCATGCCCGACACTTCGACGATCGACGTGACCACGCGGCGGCCGTCCGCCAGTCGTGCCTGCTGCACGACCACGTCCACGCTGGCGGCAATGTGCTCGCGGACCGCGGACAGCGGCAGGTCAAGCCCTGCCATGAGAATCATGGACTCCAGCCGGGCCAACGCATCGCGCGGAGAGTTGGCATGCAGCGTCGTCAGGGAACCCTCGTGCCCCGTGTTCATGGCCGTCAGCATGTCGAACGCCTCGGCGCCGCGGCATTCGCCCACGACGATGCGGTCAGGCCGCATGCGCAGCGCGTTGCGCACCAGTTCGCGGATGTCGATTCGGCCTCTGCCTTCCTGGTTGGCCGGCCGGGCCTCCAGCGCAACGAGATGCGCATGGTTGAGCCGCAATTCCGCAGCGTCTTCGATCGTGACCACGCGCTCGCCGTCCGGAATCTCGTTCGACAGGATGTTCAGCAGCGTGGTCTTGCCCGCCCCCGTCCCCCCGGAAACGACCAGGTTCTTGCGCATCCGTACGCACAGGGCCAGAAACTGCGACATCGCGTCGCTCAGCGCGCCCAGCGCAATCAGATCGGGCATCTGCGGCCGACGCTGCGGAAACTTGCGTATGGTCAGGCTGGCGCCCTTCATCGCCACCGGCGGAATGATGGCGTGGACCCGCGAGCCATCGGGCAGCCGCGCATCCACCATCGGCGAGCTTTCGTCGATGCGGCGCCCCAAGGGCGTGACGATGCGTTCGATTACCCAGCGCACCGACTGTTCGCTGGTGAATGCGGCCTGCTCCCGCCACAGGCGCCCCGCACGCTCGACATAGATTTCGTCGTAGCGGTTGACCATGATTTCCGTGATGTCGGGGGCCGCAAGCAAGGGTTCCAACGGCCCGAGCCCAACCGCCTCATCGAGCACCTCGCGGCACAGCGCCGCCTTGTCCGCATGGGGCGGAAGTTCGGCGTCCGTGGCAACGATCTGGACCAGAAGGCGCTCGGCTTCGGCACGAAGCATCCCATCGCTCATCCCCGCCACGTCGCGCCGTCGCAGGTCCAGCGCGCTCAGCAAGGCCGCGTGAAGACGTCGACGGTCGTGCAGCCGATGCGGGGTGCAGGGCGGAACAACTGGCGGCGCAATGCTCCGGTCATCGCCCATCGGCCGGATTTCCGGTTGAACCGGGTCTGATGACACCGCATCCGCACCGTCAAGAGGCGAGGCGGCCTCGGCTTTCCGCATCGACACGCGCAGCCTGCAAGGCCCGATCAGGATCTCGTCTTGAGGCTGTACCGGCGCATGCCGCACGATCCGCACCCCATTCACCATCGTGCCTGCCAGCGTGCCCAGGTCTTCCAGGACGATTTGATCCGCTTCGCACAGAAGCCGGGCGTGCTGACGTCCGACTCTCCAGGTGGGAATCCGCAATCCGCACTGAACGCCCCTTCCGATCAGCACCGGCGCGCGCAGCGTGAGCTGCTGCTGCGCGGCGTCCTCGAAGGTCAGTTCAAGGGTCAGTTCAACGTTGAGCATCGCGCCCCTCCGGAAAAGTTGAATCGGCCTCGGCAGACGTCAGTCCCCACTGCGAACCCGCGCCCGAGTAGGGATCCCAACCGATCGCGTCCGAAGGAACCGCCGTCCCGAGGCGGGGAGGATCGGGAAACGCCGCCTGCAGCGTCTCTCGCCCGCGGCGTATGCGATCGGCCATGGCGGGCTCTGCTTGCGACACGATCTTGGGCGTCACGAAGATCGCCAGTTCGGTCTCGCGGCGTTGATAGCGGGTCGAGGAAAACAACGCGCCCAGGATCGGAATGTTGCGCAGCCCCGGCAGACCGCTGACGTCGGTGCCCTGCTCACGCGATAGAAACCCGCCGATGACGAGCGTGTTGCCCGAACGCACGTTGAACTCGGTGGATGCGCGGCGCGTGCGCAGCGCCGGGCCGCCGGGAAGGCTGAGCGACGTGTCGACCGAACTGGCCTCCACCTCGATCAAGGACCGGATGACCCCATTGCGATCGATCCGAGGCGTGATGTTCAGCGACACGCCGTAGGGCTTGAACAGCGTGGTGGGATTGCCCCGTGCATCCGTGGAGGCATAGGGCACTTCCCCACCCGCGAGAAACGTCGCACTGGCGCCGCTGCGCGCCAGCAGCTGTGGTTGCGCAAGCATTACGGCTTCACCCGTTTGCGCCAGCGCGGCAATACGCGCCGAAAGCAACGCATTGACGCCGAAGTAGCCCGCGGCCGACGCGACCGGCGCGGCCGTCTCGATGATCTGCTCGCCAGGGCGTGTCATGCGGCTGCGCGATCCCCCATCCCAAGCGAGGCCCGCATTGAGGCCACCCTGCGTCATGCCATCCCAGCGCACGCCGAACTCCTGCAGCCGCGATGTGGGAATCTCGACCACCTGCACGTCCAGCAGCACCATGCGGTCCCATCCGACCTGACCCGTGAAATCCACGACGTCCGGATACCGGTCCACCAGCGCCGCAATGCGCGCGCGATCATCGTCGGACAGGTCATCGCCTTCGATGACGATGCGGCCGCCCACGTTCGAGCTGCGCGCCCCCGGGATCCGGGAGAGCAGACTCTGGACCTCCTCGCGCAGTTGTGGCGTGCCGGCAGGGACCACACGCAATTCGTAGGCCGCCACGCGATCGCGTCCTGCCCACACATGCACGGACGACACGCCTTCGGCTCGCGCAAACACCACGACCTCGCGCCCTTCCGCCGCCACGGCGCTGGCTACCTGACTATTGCCGATCGCGACGCGCCGCACGCCGGGGTGCGGCAACACACGCGTCTCGCCGACTTGCAGTTCCAGCGTCTGGGTGTTGGACCATGCAGGCAGGCTGCACAGGCACAGCAGGATGGCGAGCAAGCTTTGAATTCGGTTCATGGCCGCTCCGCGTCAAAGCCTGCCAGTGCATCCAGGCGATCACCGTAAACGATGGCGACACCGGGCACGGGCTTGGGTTCGGCGTCCAGTCCCATGAGGGAAGCCAGATCGCTTTGTGCAGCGGGGTTTACGGACGCGGCGTCGTCGCGATGACGCAGCATTGCGGTCAGCACCCCAGCCTGCCGCGCGGCAATAAACCGCATGGCTTGGTCAGGCGTCGCGGCCAGGGTGATGTTGCCCGCGCCGTCGTCGCTCATGGCGGTAAGGACTCGCATGCTCTGCAGCACCGGGACGGTGAGTTCGCGTTGGCGATGATTGAACGTCACGTAGATATCGATGGCATCGCCGCCTTTGAGCATGTCTGCAAGCCCGCCAAGGTCTGCCGCGTTGACCGTGAACGCGCGCTGCCCCGCTTCAAGCCGCGCGGCCAGCGAAGGCTGCGGCGGGTCGTAAGTCATGAAGCTTCTCAGCAAGGGGTCTCCAAGCGCCAGATCGGCAAGTAGCGTTGCGCCCAGCACGCTGCCCAGCTCCATCGGGTCGACGCTGGCGCCAGGCGCCCAGGGCTGCGGGATCTTGCGCACGGCCAGATGCACCTCTTCGAGCAATGTGCCGGCCGGCAGGTCATAGGCCGCCACAAGACGGCTGACCAGCGGCGTCTGCGCCTCGGCTTCCAGGGCCTGCACGCGCTGCTCGACGTGCTCGCGCACGGCCCATGCGGCGACCAGGCCCGCCAGCACCGCCAATCCATACACGCCGGTACGGCGCAACCGCTCGGCGCCGCGAATGATCCAGGGCTTCATGGCGCCCACCCAAGGGCTCGCAGCCCGCTGCCGCCTTCCACAGGCACCAGCCAAAGCTTCATCCGCTCCCGTTCACGCGACCACCATTGGCCTGCGCCTGCGGAGGGCGCGCCTCGCCCCGCGGTGGCCGCTGACGCCGCCATCGCGGCCCCCTCACTATCCGGGTCGCCCTGCGGCCGCCATCCCGTACGCCGCAACGCGGCATCAAGCAGTTCAGCCAGCTTTTGAGGCGGCAATGCGTACTGCCAGATCCGGTCGGAAACCTTGACGCCGGATTCCATCACTGCAACGTCCGACCTGACGCGCGCGCCCTTTGGCAGCCACCCCGGCAGATGCGCGGAGGGCGCCGCACGCACAGAAATTGCCGAGAGGCTGCCGACGGTACGATCCGCGCCCGCGTTTTCCAATTGGGCCACCCAACGCTCATCGCCGACGCGGCCGGACAGGATGAGTTGCCCCGGCATCACGTGCAGATCCGCCAACGCAGGTTGCTGCGTGGCCAGCGTTCTGGCCACGGCCGATGGGCGCTGGGGCGCATCGAACACCCACACTTGCGCGGGCATGCCGTGCAGCCACAACCGATCCGCCATGCGTTCTCGCAAGGCCCCTTCGGGGAGCCGCAGACCCTCCAGACTGGACACGCCGCCTGATGCGCCCGCGCGTTCGGGCAACAGCATCAACGCACCGCACAGCCCGATGCCGACTGCAAGCAAGGTAGGACGGATTCGCATGCCCTGCCCTTCGCACACTTTTCGGACAAGGTTCATTTTCCGCCCTCCGAACGCCCGCCAAGCCGATCACCAGGCAGCACATCCCCCCACGCGGAAAGCCAATCCCGCGACAGCGCCGGCCGCCCCCACGGCGCCTCTGCCTGGCTGACGGGACGCTGCATCCTTTGCACCTCAGCCTGCGAGGTGCGGCTCGCTTGCAACCAGCCCGTTGGCGATGCCCCAATACGGCGTTGCGCATCCGCGTCGCCATGCGCATAGCCCGCGCCGTCTGCCACGCTGAGGTGACGCGAGACCGGCAGTCCAAACATGACATTGCCCGGCGGCGGCAGCGAACGCACTTGCACGGACAGCAGACGCATTGCCGCGCCAAACCATTCATCCTGCAACGCGACGCCTCCCGCAACGGAAGATCCAAGCCAGGGTTGGGCGCTGCCTTCCACGTCCATCCGCGGCGGCGCGCGAAGCGTCGCGGCCGGCTGCCCCAACGCCGCCGCCATGGCGGCCTGACGACTAACCTGGGTCGTGCGCTGTGCCGAAAACTGCATTGCGCCGATATCCGAGACCGCCCACAGCAACACGGTCAGGAACGGCAACATCAATAGCGCCTCGACCACCGCCTGTCCTTGTTCGTTTGATCCGCGTTGCATCACGGCAGCCTCCTGGCCAATGCTTTTTCTTGCGGCGTGACTGCAGAAAGGCGAGCCTGCCAATAGGGCCGGAAAAGCGTGGCGAGCTCCAGGCGCCCGTCGGCGCGCCGCTCCGGCCGGGAAAAGTAGGTCTCGGCAGCCGTGCTGACCGTGATGGCGCCCGTTCGGCCCAGTGCGGCATATCGAAACTGACCGATCGGCGCCGACACAGCGCTGCTGGCGTCCGTGGTTTTGACGACGGACGATTGCAGGCCGACCGCCACGGCAAAACGCAAGGGATCGGCAAGACGCTTGGGCGCGACTTCCCGGTAGGCCGGCAAGCCGCCGCCGGGCCACCGGCGCACCCCAGCCATTGCGTATGAGTTCGCCATGGGGTTGTTGGCTCCGTCAAAGATGTTCCAGGACGTGGCGTGTTCCACCCATCGCCAGAAGTCTTCCTGCGAAAAGTCTGCGGGCGGATCTTCGACGAATTCCACGTCGTCGGGCGCACGGCCTTTATTGCCCTGGACGGTGCCCCACCCCATCGCGTATTCGCGGAAGTAGCAGCCAATCCAGCGGTTCGAGCGCAGGGCATGGTAGGACTGCGTGTCCAACGCGCCCCAATGGCCATCCGGCCCAAGCCAGGTCGAGCCGCGCCGCCGAAGTTCGTGCCGAAGCCATGGACACCGGGTGCTGACCGCCCAAGGGTTGCGTAGCGTCGTGTTGCGGCGGTCCAGGAAACCATAGTGGGCCAATGCGCTTTCAATAGCTGGCCGCAGGCCGGCCTTGCGTGTGGCGGCTTGGCGCTCCGTGAAACCCGGCCAGCCGTCCGTCAACACACGCAGATCCAGCGGCGAGGCCCCGGATGCATCGTCCCGGCCAGTCCTGCCAAACGCGGGATAGTTGGCAGCCAGCACCTCGCGCATGACACGATCCCGAGACATGATGAAATCGCCGGCAATCGCTCGCGCCGCGGCTTCCAGCACCTGATGCACGACGCGATCATGCTGCGCGAACGCGCGCGCCAGACGGCTTTCGGCGTCCGGAGGGGCCTGCGCCCCTTGGTAGGCCGCCCCGGCAGCCGGCCCGAAAAGCATCGCGATCAGGCTGGCCGGCGGATTGCCGCGCCGACGCTGCGATTGCAACGCATCGAGGTATTGCGCCGACGCCCCTAGCGTCACCAGATGCGCCATCGCAACCTGATGCGCGATCTGGCTGCGATTCACGTAGGCGATGGCATTGAGCGCGCGCGCCTGCATGAGCGCACCGCTGTAGGCCGCCGCGTCCGCGGCGTGGGTCAGGCGGCTGCGCGCCTCGACGGTCTGGCCAACGTTGTACAGGACGACGAGCGACGCCGCGCCGGCGGCCGCGACCATCAAACCCAGCACCAGGGCCTGGCCCCGTTGTTGATCGTCGAACATGGATGGCGGCGCGTTCAATTCGCGATCTCGGCGTTGCCGGTAAATGACTTGAGCGACCGCGCCTTGGTCTGGGCCGCCGCCTTTTGGGCCGCCTGCTGCGCCGCTTTGGATTGCGTGCTTCCGTCTTCGCCGGCAAGCTCGCGAGCCATGGCTGCCGTCTGCGAACGCACGACCTGTCCGAAGTACTGATAAACCGCGATCGCCGCCACGGCGACCAGCGCGACGACAACGATGTACTCCGTCATCCCCTGTCCCAGTTGGCGCTTTCGATGCCCCCACATATCTGCTCTCCCGTGCATTGAACGTGGAGGCCAGTGTCGCCAGCGGGCGGCGGGCGAACAATTCGTGGATGCCGAGACGGACAAATCCGCGCACGCCCCCTTGACGCATGTGCATGCCTCGAAGGTCCTGCGCCAATGACGTTCCCACCCCTTTTTTGGCAAGGGTTTCCCCTATTGCCGGGCTGAAGTCCGAGCAGTAGATTGGAGTTGCCGGGCTGTCTGACACCCATCGCGTGCGAAGCCGGGCAGGAGCGCCTCAGACTCATCTTGAGCTGGGGCGCTCTTCCATTTGGAGACGCTTTCCTAGTAGGTGCGTTCCTGGTCGCGGGTGCTCCTATCCCTGCCGGTCACGGTTCCAACACGACGTTGCGACCTAAGCTGGCCCCTACCACTGCACGCGAAAGCCGATCATGCCGCCCACGGAGTGGTTGTCGCTCATGTTGTTGGTTGCGCCGGCCACGCTCAGGTTTCCATAAACGCCGTAGCGCCCTTTGTTCCATTGGTAGGTCCCGCCAACGCCAAGTTCGGCCCACAGCCGCTCGTCCCGGCTTCGAAAAGACACGCCCGCCACGTTGACGTTCGTGCCATTCATGAACTCGTTGTACAGATTGGCGATGGCGTACACATGCGTTTGCCCGGCCGCCCCTTGCGCAACGGAGCGATCAGGTTCGTAATCGAGCGACAGGCCCAGACGTCCGATCAGACTGTCGCCATCGTCAAGCCGCACCTTGGCGCCGAACGGATCCGTAAAGCTGTCGAAGTCGACGCGAGACCGAATCAACTGCGCCTGCGGCGTCAGCGAAAAGCCCTTGCCGATGTCATGGCGGTAGCCTGTCTCCACCGAGATGGCGACGCCGTTTCCATTGTTTCCCTTCACCTCATCGCGCCCGATCGTGCGCGACGAGATGTCGCTGTCGAACCACATGGCCTGCAATTGTCCGTCCACGTAGAACCCGCTGGCGCCGTACCACGTCAGGCTGGCGCCCACGCCCGTGCCAGTCGTGTCGATCTTGCCCCGGCCATACGGAGACGCGATATCGGCCGACGCGTTTCCATGAGAAAGATTGACGCCAGCCACCAGCATCGAACCATCGGGCTGGCGGTTTGCGACGACGTCAATGCCCGTTTGCAGCTTCCACAGATCGATATCCCGGCTCGACTTCGTCGCCGACTGTGCCGGGCGCATCGAACTGGTGGCGCCTTGGATGCGAGCCCACCCCCCGAATTTGTCCTCGGCCGCGGGCTGACCGTCCGTCCGCCAGAACCGGTTTCCGACGCGTTGCTGCAACGTCGGCAACGTATTGAGGGAAGCGAGCACCTGGGGATACTGCTCATAAAGCGGTATGCCCGGCTGATAGCGTGGCCCCTCTTCGGGACTTCCGGGAATTTCCTCCACCGGCGCGCCCGGCCCGGGTTCGGGTTCGGGTTCGGGTTCGGGTTCGGGTTCGGGTTCGGGTTCGGGCTCTGGATCAGGTCCCGGCCCTGGCTCCGGTTCGGGAGCCGTCTCCGGTTCTTTGAATTCGGATACGAGATACCAGTGACCGTCCGTGGGCGTATTGCTGCCGCCGTGTTGCAGCGTGTACGCATACGCGCCGGCAATCACGGCTTGCTGACCGTTTTCGGCCCGATAATCGCCCCGAAGGTTGAACGCGCTCGCAGGCGACGCGCCGCCGACCTCAATGACGCGAATGCCATTTACCGTCTGCGCCCCGCTGCCATTCAGATTGGTGACCTTGACGGCAGTACTGCCCGCGACATTGCCCGTCACAACCAGTTTGTCGGTAGGCGACGCGTCATTGCCAAGCACCGTCTCCAGCTGCAACAGCGAACCGCTGCTGCCCGTGTAATTCCCGCTGATTGTCAGCGTGCCCAACGAGGCCCCGGGCGATACGGTGCCTGCATTGACGACACTGCCCACCCGTCCGCGCCCTTCCAACGTACCGCCAGAGAGAATCTGCATCGCCGCGCCCGACAGGTCGCGATTGACCTGCAGAATGCCCGCGCCGCCTATTTGCGCGGCGCCCGAGAAGTCCCCGTGGTCCGCATTCAGGATGGTGCGACCCGCCATCGCCTCCAACCGCCCGCCCCCGACCAATCCGGTATTGGAGCCCGCGGCATTATTGGCGCCGTCGTTGATCGTTGCGTCGAACACATAACCGGAAGACGTGTGATTGAAAATCGCGCGGCTGTCGCCCGGGCCAAATGAAACGCGCGTGGTTTCCAGCGTGCCAGGCGCGACCGGCGCAGCGCCCACGTCGCTACCGATGACAAGCTTGCCGATCCCGGAAGTTGTTGGGCCTATCAACGCGCCGGGAGCAATGACCTTCCCGCCTTCCGAGATCGTCAAACTGCCACTTCCGAATGAGCCAATCTGAATGGGTGAGGCGGACAGCCATTGAGAATTGGCCCCGCGAACCGTCACCGCTCCTTGGCCGCCAAATACGCCAATAGCGCTTGAGCCCGTCGAGACATAGCCGCCGTCCGCAATGTTCAAACTCCCTTCACCCGACATCCCGATGAAAAGCAGCTGATTGTTTATCCATTGCGAGCCCGCGCCAGTGACGGTCACAACGCCGACGCCATCGTCGAATTCCCCGAGAACGCCGCGCTGACTCTGCACCACACCGCCACCGGCAACCGTTAGCGTCCCTGCAGCACTCCAGCCAACATTCAGCGTACTCAAGCTGTTGGCGGACACTTCCCATCGCGCGTTTGGTCCGGTCACCGACACCACCCCGGCACCGCCGAAAACACCTCCCAGGTAAGCATCCGGGCTATTTACCAGACCGCCACTCAACACGTTCAGCGTACCGGGTCCCGTATTTCCAACCAAGAGGGGGCTGTTCATGTTCCAGGGAGAAGCTTGAGTTCCCGGAACGGTTACCGTCTGCCCACTCTCGATTGTGATCTGAGCGACCGATACCCAAGGAAATGCCAGAAGGGGGAGCAGCGACGAACGAGACAGTATGCCGGCGGGCAGAGCGTTGTTTTTCATGAAACTTCCTCCGATCGAGCTTCGGTATCAGCACATGCCAAACATCAGACGGGGCGGATGGGCCCTCCCCTCATCGCCCACAGCCACGAGCGGTTTCGAGGATTATTGGGGAATAGTCCTTTTGGATGAGGAAGTGTTACGCGGGGTTACCAATCAGGAATGGCACCGCGGCACGGCTCGCGCAGCCTCACGTGACGCTGCCAGCCGCTGCCCACGCCGCCCGGCGGACAGTTCTCTCCTGGTACCTGCTTTCCGGAAACAAAAAAACCGCCCGGAGGCGGCCGTCTGCGGCATAGGTCGGCGTCAAAGTGTGACGTCAATCACTTTAGTGTGATTCATGCAATGCGCGTTGATCTTGTACAGGAAGATCAGATACCCGATGCCGAAAGTGACGATAGAGATAATCGCCCAGATGACGATATTTCCGATAATGCTGGCCAGATCGATGGTGCATTGCAGGCGGCCAACACGGCGTCCAGAATCATCGAGCACCGAAGTGCGGCTGATGATGAAACGCTGCATGTAATACGGGAACACGAAAAGCGCTAGGCCGAACGTGACGATACTCAGGAGGATCCAGATAATCCCGTGGCCGATGATGTCTCCGACGGTGAGATCCGACTTCAATTTCAACTGCTTCATGGTGTGCAACTTCCTGCGGCTTATATAACAGCCTTAGTTTTTACCATTTTTTTGTAGTTGTTTCAAAAAGAGACTTCAATGTGCTCAGGCAAAGCCGAAGGATCGGCACGCCAGTGCGCCTCGGCTCCTACTTGTCCAAGGCGCAAGAGCCAGGGAGATTTGTCCCACTTCCCCCTGCGCGGCCTTTCTCGTGGCGTCTCGCTCGCGCGGCTCAAGCGTCCGGGCGGGGCACATGGTTCACCAACTCCAGCATACTGGGGCCACCTGCGCTTTCACGACCTGCGACACAGCGCAGCGAGCCAGATGATCAATGCCAAAAGGTCGACCTATACACCGTGGGCGCCGTGCTGGGGCACAAGTCAGCAGCCAGCACCAAGCACTACGCGCACTTGGCCACTGAAGCCATCAAAACGGCGCACAGCCAGATTGGCGAAAAATCCCCCACACAAAAGAAAACGCGGGCTGCATGAACTTCATGCAAACCCGCGTCATTCTTGGTAGGCCCCCCGAGAGTCGAACTCGGCACCAACGGATTATGAGTCCGCTGCTCTAACCAGGCATGAGCTAGAGGCCCAGGAAATTTACTGCCCTTCCAGGAAGCTCTTCAGCTTGTCGGCCCGGCTGGGGTGACGCAGCTTGCGCAGCGCTTTAGCCTCTATTTGGCGGATGCGCTCACGCGTGACGTCGAATTGCTTGCCCACTTCTTCCAGGGTCTGGTCGGTGCTCATTTCGATGCCGAAACGCATGCGCAGAACCTTGGCTTCACGCGGGGTGAGAGAGTCTAGCACTTCCTTGACGACATCGCGCATCGAACCATGCAGCGCCGCATCCGAAGGCGCCAGCGTGGACGTGTCTTCGATGAAATCGCCCAGGTGCGAATCGTCGTCGTCACCGATGGGCGTTTCCATGGAGATCGGTTCCTTGGCGATCTTCAGGATCTTGCGGATCTTGTCCTCGGGCATGTCCATCTTTTGCGCCAGGGTCGCGGGATCCGGCTCGGCGCCGGTTTCCTGCAGGATCTGGCGGCTGATGCGGTTCATCTTGTTGATCGTTTCGATCATGTGAACCGGAATACGGATGGTGCGCGCCTGGTCGGCGATGGAACGCGTGATGGCCTGACGGATCCACCACGTTGCGTAGGTCGAGAACTTGTAGCCGCGGCGGTATTCGAACTTGTCCACGGCCTTCATCAGGCCGATGTTGCCTTCCTGGATGAGGTCGAGGAACTGCAGGCCACGGTTCGTGTACTTCTTGGCGATCGAGATCACCAGACGCAGGTTGGCCTCGGTCATTTCGCGCTTGGCCTTGCGAGCCTTGGCTTCGCCGGTGGCCATGCGCTTGTTGACGTCCTTCAGGTCCTTCAGCGGCAGCACGACGCGCGTTTGCAGGTCGATCAGCTTTTGCTGCAGTTCCTGCACGGCGGGAATCTGGCGCTCCAGCGTTTCGGCGTACGGATGGCCGGCGGCCACTTCGTCGACGACCCACTGCAGGTTGGTTTCGTTACCGGGGAACACCTTGATGAAGTGCAGGCGCGGCATGCCGGCACGGTCCACACACGTGTGCAGAACAGCGCGCTCGAGCTGACGCACTTCTTCAACCTGGTTGCGCAGCGTGTCGGCCAGCTTTTCCACCATCTTGGCGGTGAAGCGGATGCCCATCAGTTCGTTCTGGATCGATTCCTGGGCGCGCACGTAGATGTCCGACTTGTAGCCGTCCTTCTCGTACGACAGGCGCATCTTGTCGAACTGCTTGCCCACTTCGTCGAACTTGGCCAGCGCCTTGACGCGCAGGTCTTCCAGCTGCTTGCTGGACATGCCGCCGGCGGGGCCGTCGTCGCTTTCGTCTTCATCGGCGGTGACGCCGGCGCCGGCGTATTCCTCGCCGTCTTCCGGATCGACCAGGCCGTCGACGACTTCGTCGATCTGCGCCTGTCCCTCACGCACGCGCGTGATGTGGGCCAGGATTTCGTTGATGGTGGTCGGGCAGGCCGAGATGGCCATGACCATGTGCTTCAGGCCGTCTTCGATACGCTTGGCGATCTCGATTTCGCCTTCGCGGGTCAGCAGCTCGACCGAGCCCATTTCGCGCATGTACATGCGGACCGGGTCGGTGGTGCGGCCGAAATCGGAGTCCACGGTGGTGAGCGCAGCTTCGGCTTCGTCTTCGACGTCGTCGTCGTTGGACGCAACCGGCGCGTTCTCGCTCATCAGCAGGGTTTCGGCGTCGGGGGCCTGGTCATAGACCGCGATACCCATATCGCTGAACGTGCTGATGATGCCGTCGATGGCTTCGGCATCGACCAGGTCGTCGGGCAGATGGTCGTTGATTTCGCCGTACGTCAGGTAACCGCGGTCCTTGCCCAGCTTGATCAGCTGCTTCAGGCGATTGCGGCGCGCTTCGTATTCTTCCGGCGTGACGGGGCCACGGGCGATCAGGTCCTTGGGATCGGCCTTGCCGCGCTTGCCGCCGCGCTTGGGCGGCTTCAGATCGGGCAGGACTTCGCCTTCGCCGTCCATCGGATCGTCGAAACCGTCGGAGTCGTTGTTGGCGTTCTTGGCGGGGCGGCCCGGACGGCGGCCGCTCGGCGCGGGACGCGCGCTGCCGACCAGGTCGGCCAGTTTGTCTTCGGCTTTCTTGGCGCGGGCCTTCGTCACCTTTTCGGGCTTGTCCGCGGCAACTGCCGTTTTGGCCGCCTTTTTGGCGGCCGTCTTGGCGGCGGGCTTGGCGACCTTCACCGCCGTCTTGGCGGGCGCTTTTTCCGCGGCCATGCTGACGGCGCGTTTGGCCGCCACAGCCTTGGTTTCGGCCGCATCAATTGCAGAGGAGGATTTGCCGGTGGATTTGGTCATAGTCGCTTCCGTGGTCGTCGCAACCCGTTCGGGCTTGTTGCACCGCATAACGCCGCGCCGGATACGGATCCGGTGCGGCATGGAATACGGGTAAATCTGGTGGATCGGCGAAGATCACGCGGCTGCGTTGTTCGCAGCACCGGCTCTTGCGAGCCCGTCTGGCGACGTCTCCGGTTCTGGACCGTTCTGACGCCCGACGTGCATGACCTCATTCAACGGCGGGTTCCGGACGTTGGGGGGGCTGCCTGCCTATAAATAGGCTTTGCTCGCTTATCGGGCCATTGCCCCAAGCAGCTACGTATACACAGCACCCAAACCACTCACGCCACGCGGAGTTACCGCCGCTGAACTGCTTTTGATCCACCGCTCAGCTATATTAATTAACGATGTAACAATCTTGACGCACGCGTCCCGTTTCTAACCTTTTTTAGTGGTTAGCGATGCCGCCTGGGCTCAATAACCGGGATGCCCGAGCTTCAGGCCGCTCTCGTCAAATTGGTACATAAATCATTAGATTCCGGCTTCCGGAATAGATTCCAGTTGCCGGACTTCGTGTCACGTTCCTGCTCTTGCTGCATCGATATGGCGAACAATCCGCCAACAATCGACCTTGAATTTCCAGCGATCATGCAACAGTCGGGCACAGCTGGCAATGGCGGCATCCGCGCTTGGCCGAACTGCGCCGGCCCTGCGCTGGCCTCACAGGCCCCCGCATGAGCGGAAAACCTTTGATTTTAGCGTATTTAGCGTATTCCGGCACCTTTCAGCACGGTCATGCGGCGGGAGAGCTCAAGATACCGCTTGCGAGCCTCTTCCGAAGCCAGTCCGGAAGCCGCCAGCTTGGCCATTTCATTTTTCGCCGAATCGAACTCGATCCGCCGCAACGCATCGTCCCATTCCGTCTGCGGGTCGGGCAGGTCTTCCTGTGCCAGGATGTCCGCCCGCAGCCCCTTCAATACGGTTGCAAGGTCCGAGTCCGGCTCCGCAGCCTCCAGCAAGGCGCCGACATGGCGCGCGCCGCTGGATTGCGCCAGCATGATCAGGTCTCGTACCAATCCTAGATGGGGGCCATGGTCGATGACTTCAAGCTGCTGATCGCCCATGGAGTCGACCAGCTCGGGATGCGCGAGCAGCAGGCTCAAGAGCCGCTTGGCCAGCGACGGCATGGTGCGGCGCCCCTCGAAGCCGCCAACATCGTTGTCGCGCCGGCCTTTCCAGTTGCCCTTGCCGCCCTTCCAATCACCCTTGCCCTTCCAGTCGCTCTTGCCTTTCCAATCGCTCTTGCCCTTCCATTCCTGCTTGGCGCCTGGCTGCCAGCCCGCAGATCCGCCACCAGACGCTTCGCCATGCGAGGCGTACTGGCCGTAATCGTCGGACTCGTCGGCGGGAATGTCGTGGAAGTCGTGGTTGCCGTAGTCGTAGCCCATGTCCGGCGGACCGCCGTCGTGGCTCGGCTCGCCGCCCGGTGCCATGCCGGACTCGGCACCGCCCGACGCGGGCCGCGCGGCCGGCGCAAATGGCTTGGCAGGCTGTTGCGCCAGAACCTGCGCCATTTCCTCGGGGGTCAATTGCACCAGCTTGGCCATTTCCCGTTCGATCTGCACGCGCAACGCGCACTCGGGGATCGTTGCCAGCAGCGGCTTGGCCTCGTGCAGACAACTGGCGCGCCCTTCGGCCTCGGTCATGTTGTGACGCGACGCCAATTCGTCCAACAGGAAGCGCGACAGCGCCACGGCGTCGCCCAGACATGCGCGGAACGCTTCGGCGCCCAATTCGCGCACATACGAATCGGGATCATGCTCCGCCGGCAGGAAGAGGAACCGGATCGCGATGTCATCCCGAAGCACCGGCAGACAGGCCTGCAGCGCGCGCCACGCGGCGCGCCGGCCGGCCTTGTCGCCATCAAAGCTGAAGATGACCTTGTCGCTGGCGCGCAAGAGCTTCTTGACGTGATCCGGCGTGGTGGCGGTGCCGAGCGTGGCAACGGCATTGGCAATGCCCTGCTGGGCCAAGCCGACCACGTCCATGTAGCCCTCGACGACAATCACCTGGCCTTCCTGACGGATGGCCTGGCGAGCCTCCCACAACCCGTAGAGCTCCTGCCCCTTCGAAAACAGGGGAGTTTCAGGAGAGTTCAGGTACTTGGGTTCGCCTTTGCCGATGATCCGGCCGCCAAACCCGATGAGGCTTCCCCGCGCATTGCGGATCGGAAACATCACCCGTTCGCGAAAGCGATCGTAGCGCCGCCCGTCCTCGGACTCGATGACGAGGCCGGACTCCACCAACGTGGGGTCCTCGTAGTTCGGAAACACCTGGGACAGACCATGCCGGTCCGTGCCTGACCAGCCCAGGCCGAAATGCGCGGCAATCTCGCCAGTCAGGCCGCGCTGCTTCAAATAGCGGACGGCGGCGGGCGAAGCGCGCAACAGTTTCAGGTAATGGGCTTGGGCAGCGTCCAGCACCTGGGTGTGCCGGGATTCCTCGGCCTTGCGGCGCGCGGACTCCTGCTGCTGGCGGGGACTGCGGTTTTCTTCGGGGACCGTCATTCCCGCCGACGCCGCGAGCGTACGCACGGCGTCGGGGAAACTGGCGCCCGTATGTTCCATCAGGAAGGTGATGGCGCTGCCATGCGCTCCACAACCGAAGCAGTGATAGAACTGCTTGGTGGGGCTGACAGTGAACGAAGGGCTTTTTTCGTTATGAAAGGGGCACAGGCCAAGCAAGTTGGCCCCACCCTTTCGCAACTGCACATATCGCCCGACAACGTCGACGACGTCGACTCGGGCGAGCAAATCCTGGATGAATGATTCTGGAATCAATAGATTCGGGAATCAGAAATCAATACAGGCGCGGGGGCAGTTGTTGGCTACGGATGCGCTTGTAGTGGCGCTTCACGGCGGCGGCATGCTTGCGCTTGCGCTCGGCGGTGGGCTTCTCATAGAACTCGCGCGAACGCAGTTCGGTGAGCAAACCGGTCTTTTCGATGGTGCGCTTGAAGCGGCGCAGAGCGGCTTCAAACGGTTCGTTTTCCTTCAGTCGAACGATAGGCATAAAGTAATTGGCCTGCTTGTAGGGTAACAAAGTTGATGACAAACCTGGCTTGCTTTTCCAGCAACGCTGCGCGGACCCAGGTACGCGAAGACGGCCTTTGGCGATAAGACCTGCAAACCGCCAATAGGCAAGTACCGCGAACTGTGAACCTTCAAAGCGCAACCCGGGCATGCGTTCACCCGGGTTTGAGCTGGCTGTTTCCGTTACCCAAAGACTACCCAAAGAGTAACAAGCCAAGTTCGGTTTAGCGATAACCAGCGATTCTAGCATGGCCAAGGACGGTTTGACTACTGCCAGGGACAGCCAGCGCCCTGGGCCCCGCCCTTCCCTGCCCGATATCAGCTCTGGGAACCCTTGCGGATCCAGGCTTCCAACTGATGGGGACGCAAGCTGTCGTAGTCTTCGAAAGGCTGGTGAATCCAGGGATTCGTGGGCAGCTTCTCGACGTAGTAGTCAGGCGTTGCCTGGGAATGCCCCTTCCACCACAGCACGGCGCTGCGCAATTCGGTGATGTCGGCAAACTGGCTTTTCAGGTGGTCGAAAACCTTATTGAAAGTCTTGCCGGTATCGACCATGTCGTCCACCAGCAACACCCGGCCGGACAGCGTGCCGCGGGTGATGGTGATGAACTGGGCGATGTCCATGTCGCCTTGCTTGGTGCCAGCCGCCTCGCGATAGCTGCTGGTGGCAAGGATGCCCAGCGGCACGTCAAAAATACGCGACATGACGTCACCCACGCGCATACCGCCGCGCGCCAGGCAAAGAATCTTGTCAAACTTCCAGCCCGACTGGTGCACCTGCAAAGTAAGGCGCTCGATCAAGCGGTTGTAATCGTCCCACGTTACCCACAGGTGGCTATCGTCACTGGTCGGCGTGCTCATAGGCAAGCATCTCCTGCACAAAAATACGAAAAGGCCGCCGCCGGTATGACCGGCGCGGCCTTGGGAATAATAACCCGATGTCAGCCCTTCAGGGGATGACGCAAAACAATGGTCTCGTTGCGGTCCGGACCGGTGGACACCAGGTCGATCGGCACGCCGCAGACTTCGGCGACACGCTCCAGGTAACGCCGAGCGGCGGCGGGCAGCTTGGCGTACTCGGTGATGCCGACGGTGGATTCGCTCCAGCCGGGCAGCTCTTCGAGCACCGGTTGCGCTTGCGCAACGGCGTGCGCGCCGTAGGGCAGCACGTCACGGAATTCGCCGTTGACGCGGTAGCCGACACCCAACTGGATGGTTTCCAGACCGTCCAGCACATCCAGCTTGGTGATGCACAGGCCGGAAATGCCGTTCAGGCGGACCGAGCGCTTCAGCGCGGCGCCGTCGAACCAGCCGCAACGGCGCGGACGGCCCGTGACCGAACCAAATTCCTTGCCGATGGTGGCCAGACGGGTACCGATCTCGTCGACCAGTTCCGTGGGGAACGGGCCCGAGCCGACGCGCGTGGTGTACGCCTTGGTGATGCCCAGGACGTAATCCAGTTGCTGGGGACCGACGCCGGCGCCGGCCGAAGCCGCGCCCGCCACGCAGTTGCTGCTGGTGACGAAGGGATAAGTACCGTGATCGACGTCCAGCAGCGCGCCTTGCGCGCCTTCGAACAGGAGGCGCTTGCCTTCCTGCTGCATGGCGTACAGGTTGCTGGAGACGTCCTTGACCATCGGGGCGATGGCCGGCGCCAAAGCCATGGCCTGATCGCGCACTTCGTTGGCCGAGACCGCTTCGGCGCCCAGGTATTGGGTCAGCACGAAGTTGTGGTAATCCAGCACTTCGGCGAGCTTTTCGTCAAAGAGCGCCGGATTGAAGAGGTCTTGCACGCGCAGGGCGCGGCGGGCGACCTTGTCTTCGTAGGCCGGGCCGATGCCACGGCCCGTCGTGCCGATCTTGCCCTCGCCCTTGCGCGCTTCGCGCGCCTTGTCGATGGCGACGTGGTACGGCAGGATCAGCGGGCAGATCTCGGAGATCTGCAGGCGCGAACGCACATCCAGGCCGGCGGCCTCAAGCTCTTCGATTTCCTTGAGCAGGGCTTCCGGGGACAGCACGACGCCATTGCCGATGAAGCAGGTGACACCGGGGTGCATGATGCCCGACGGGATCAGGCGAAGAATCGTCTTCTTGCCGTTGATCCACAGCGTATGGCCGGCATTGTGACCGCCTTGGAAGCGGACCACGCCCTGGACGGATTCCGCCAGCCAGTCGACGATCTTGCCCTTGCCCTCGTCACCCCATTGGGTGCCGATTACGACTACGTTCTTGCTCATGATACGAATCAATTTCGAGTTTCTCGGGAAATCCGGAAATCTCCCCGCGGCCCCCTCGTTTCCGAGAGGGAGTTAGTCACAGCGTTTTGACCGTCCAGACGCCATCCTGCAGCGCCAGCTCGCGATCGCAAACGAATTCGTCCTGATCCTGCTCGTGACCGGGCAATACCTGAACGACGATTTCCCCTGACCGGCGCAAGCGGCGAACCGCCTCGGTCAGAGCGGGGGCCTGCCCCCAGGGCGCGCGAACCGCTCGCGCCCTTTCCGCCGGCGGCAGACCCGCCGCCAGCTTGCGTAAATCAAGACTGAAGCCCGTGGCCGGACGCGACCGGCCAAACGCGTGGCTGACGTCATCGTAGCGGCCACCGCTGACCAACGCGTCGTGCCAGCCTTCAGCGTACAGCGCAAACTTGACGCCCGAGTGGTAAGCGTAACCACCGACGTCGGCCAGATCGACGCTGAAAGACACGTTGGGCATGGCGTCGACCACTGCCTGAAGGGCGTCGAGCGCCTCGGCGATACCCGGCAGCGCCGGCAGGTCGCGACGGGCGATCTTCAGCACGTCCTGACCACCGTACAGCGTGGGCAGCAATTGCAGCGCCTTCAGCGTTTCCGGACGGATGCCGGGCGCGCGCGCCGCCAGCTCGCCCAGTCCGGGCACATCCTTGTCGCGCATCAGCCGGATCGCGTCCTGCGCCAGCTCGGCAGCCGCCGGATCCGACTTCAGGATCGCGCGGAGCACACCGGGGTGATTCAGATCCAGGCGCGGATTGCGAACGCCGGCGATGGCAACGGTTTCCAGCACCAGCTGGATGATTTCCAGATCGGCTTCGAATCCGGCATGGCCGTAGATTTCGGCGCCGATCTGCAGCAACTCGCGGCTCGACAGCAAGTCCGAGGGACGGGCATGCAGCACGTTGCCGCAATAGCACAGGCGGGTGACGCCGGCGCGGTTGAGCAAGTGCGCGTCAATGCGCGTGACCTGGGGAGTCATGTCCGCGCGCACGCCCAGCGTGCGGCCCGAAAGCTGGTCAATCAGCTTGCAGGTGCGCAGATCCAGATCGCTGCCGGTGCCCGACAGCAATGAATCGATGTACTCGACCAGGGGCGGCGCGACCAGCTCGAACCCGTATGTACGGTAAAGATCGAGAAGTTCGCGGCGCAGTTCCTCGATGCGCCGGGCCTCTGCCGGAAGTACGTCGGCGAGGCTTTCGGGCAGCAGCCAGTTACCCATGAATGTGTTTACCTGAATAACGCCAAGTGATGCGTGGGCGTCGCCCAAACGAAAAGCGGCTGAGGGGCGTAAGCCCGCTCAGCCGCTGCGGAATGTTTTCTAGCTTACGCGGTATTGTACATGGTTCAGCGGCAAGCGCCACCCGGGGCACGGGCACGTCCAGAGCCCCGCGGCGTCCCCGATACCCGTAAGGGAGCATCCCGCCAGAAGCAGAAAAGCCCCTCGGGTACCCGAGGGGCTTTTTCGTTCGTACCGACTGCTGCCGGTTACTTGGCCGGCACGGTGACCGGAGCCAGCGCGGCGCCCGCCGGATCCTTCATGAACTGGAAGAAGCTGGAGCTGGGGTCCACCACCAGCACGTCGCCCGGCTTGGAGAACGAGGCGCGATAGGCTTCCAGGCTCTTGTAGTACGTATAGAAGTCCGGATTCTTGCCATAAGCCTGGGCGTAGATGGCTGCCGCGGCGGCGTCGCCCTCACCCATGATGCCCTGGGCCTTGGCGTACGCCTGAGCCACGATGACCTCACGCTGGCGGTCGGCCTCGGCGCGGATCTTCTCGCCTTCGGCGGCGCCGATCGAGCGCAGTTCGTTCGCCACGCGGGTACGCTCGGCTTCCATGCGGCGGTACACCGACTCGGAAATTTCCGGCGCGAACTCGATGCGGCGCAGACGCACGTCAACGATCTGCACGCCCAGCGGCTCGGCGCGCTTGGCGACGTTGTCCAGGATTTCCGTCATGATCTTGTCGCGTTCGGTCGAGACCACGTCGCGCACCGTACGCACGTTGACCGATGCGTTCAGGGCGTCGCGGATCTGGGCTTGCAGACGCTCTTGCGCCGCACGCTCGTTGCCGCCGAACGTCACGTAGAACAGACGGGGATCCGCAATGCGCCACTTGACGTACGAGTCGATCAGCAGGTTCTTCTTTTCGGAAGTCTGGATGCGCTCGGCTTCGTTGGTTTCGATGGTCAGAATGCGCTTGTCGAGCGTGACGACATTCTGGAAAGGCGGCGGAACCTTGAAGTACAGGCCAGGTTCACTGATGACGCGGCGGACCTCACCCAGCGAGAACACCAGGGCATAGTCGCGCTCGCGGACCACGAAAACGCTGGAGGAAAGGAGGGCCAGCACGATGAGCAGGCCGACCAGGATGGGCATAAGACGATTCATGTTCAGGACTCCTCCGGATTAGCGCGACATACGGTCGCGGGGCAGCGTGTTGCTATTGCTGCTGCCGGAAGGCTGCGGCACCGGCGCGGCCGAACCGCGCGAAGGCTGCTGGACAGGCGGGTTGGCCACCGGCGAGCCGGAGCTGCCGATATTCGACTTGCCTGCGTCCTGAGCGGCGAGATGCATGATCTTGTCCAAGGGCAGATACAACATGTTGTTGTTGCTCTTGGTGTCGACCATGACCTTGCTGGCGCGGGTGAAGATGTCCTGCATGCTTTCCAGGTACATGCGCTGGCGCATGACTTGGGGAGACTTTTCGTATTCGCCCAGGATGCTGGTAAAGCGCGAGGTATTACCTTGCGCATCGCCCACGACCTTGGCCTTGTAGCCTTCGGCCTGCTCCGTCATGCGCGAAGCCTGACCACTGGCCAGCGGCACGACCTGGTTGGCGTAGGCCTGACCTTCGTTGATCTGGCGCTCGCGATCCTGGCCGGCCTTCACGGCGTCGTCGAACGCGGCCTGGACCTGCTCGGGCGGCTGCACGTTCTGGATGGCGACGGTGCTGACCTGCACACCCGTCTTGTAGCGGTCGAGGATCTGCTGCATCAGCGCCTGAACCTGCGAGGCCACCGTCGTACGGCCTTCGTACAGCACGAAGTCCATCGACTGCTTGCCCACGACTTCGCGCATGGCGGTTTCCGACGCCTGGCGCACGGATTCGTCCGGGTCGCGCGTCTTGAAGAGATAGTCGGGCGCGCCGTCCGCACGCAGGCGGTACTGGACGACGAACTGCATATCGACGATGTTCTCGTCCGTCGTGAGCATCAGCGCTTCGGGCAGGACCTTGTTGCGCGCGCCGCCACGGAAACCGACTTCGAACGTGCGCAGTTGCGACACGTTGACGATTTCATGGCTTTGAATGGGATAAGGCAGGCGCCACTGGAAACCGGCTTGCGACGTGCTCTTGTACTTGCCGAACTGGGTCACGACCGCGACCTGGCCTTCTTGCACGATGTAGAAGCCGCTGGCCAGCCAGATGCCTGCCGCAACCAGGGCAATGACGCCCAGGCCGATGCGTGTGCCCCGCGGGGATGGCGGCGTCATGCCACCACGATTGCCGGGCCGGTTGTTGCCGCCCCCGCCTTTGCGCCCGAACAGGTTCCCGATGCGATTATTGAAATCGCGCCAGACCTCGTCCAGGTCGGGAGGGCCGTCTCCATTGCCTTGGGGCCGCTTGGGCGGCGGCTCGGAGCCATTGTTGTTTCCGCGACCCCAGCCGGGGTCATTCAGATTGAAGAGTTTGATAATTCGCGGCATTGTTTCCCACAATCTGTCCGGTTTCCGCAATTGCCCCGCGCAACGCATCCAAACCGGCGCGCTCGGTGGCGCTTACAAATACTCGCGCAATCGTACCATGTGCATCGCGCTCCACCCGCGGGTCCAGGCCCGCCCGGTCGATCTTGTTGTATACCAGAATGGTTGGAATCGCGGCAGCGCCTATTTCGGCGAGGACCTTGTTGACTTCGAAAATCTGCTCATCCCGCTGCGGGCTGGCCGAGTCCACCACATGCAGGAGCAGATCCGCGTGCACGGTTTCTTCGAGCGTGGCGCGGAAGGCGGCAATCAGGTTATGCGGCAGGTCGCGGATGAAGCCCACGGTGTCCGACACCACCACCGATCCGGCGCCTTCGATCCAGATGCGGCGGGTCGTCGTGTCCAGCGTGGCGAACAACTGGTCGGCCGCGTAGGCGTCCGCGCGGGTCAGCGCGTTAAACAGCGTCGACTTGCCGGCGTTGGTGTAACCCACCAGCGACACCGACAACGCACCGCCCCGCGCGCGGGCGCGCCGCTGGGTGATGCGCTGGCGTTCGACCTTGTCGAGCCGTTCACGCAGCGTCTTGACCTTGGCGCCGATCATGCGGCGGTCCATTTCAAGCTGGGATTCACCTGGCCCGCGCATCCCGATGCCGCCGCGCTGCCGTTCCAGGTGACTCCACATGCGCGTCAGGCGCGTAGCCAGATGCTGAAGCTGGGCCAGTTCGACCTGCAGCTTGCCTTCGTGGCTCTTTGCGCGCAGCGCGAAGATGTCCAGGATGAGCGCAACGCGATCCACGACGCGCAGGTTGAAGGCGCGTTCGAGGTTGCGCTGCTGGGCTGGCGAAAGCGGCTGGTCGAAAAGGATGATGTCGGCAAGCAGCGCCTGCGCCATCGCGACGCCCTCGTCGGCCTTGCCGGAGCCGATGAAGAACTTGGCGTCGGGACGATCGCGGCGGGCCGTCAGGGTGCCGACGATTTCGGCGCCCGCGCCCTTGGCCAGCATGGCAAATTCCTCGGCGTGTGCCGTGAAGTCCGGATCACCGAGATCCACGCTGATGATCAGAGCGCGCATACATGCACCATATTCGAGCCAAAGCGAAAATGCCCGCCGACGAGAACCGTCTGGCGGGCAATAAAAGGTAAAGCTGGAGCGAGATTACTCAGCAGGGACTTCCACTTGAAAGTTGACGGCGCGCGCGGGAACGACGGTGGAAATGGCGTGCTTGTAAACCATTTGGGTGACCGTATTGCGCAGCAGCACCACGTATTGGTCGAAGGATTCGATTTGCCCTTGAAGCTTGATGCCGTTCACGAGGTAGATCGACACGGGCACATGATCCTTGCGCAGCGTGTTGAGGAACGGATCTTGCAGAGTTTGCCCTTTATTGCTCATTGGCCAGGCTCCATTTGTTTGTTATTGAGTAATGACGCGCTTTTTGTACTGGTGGTGCACGCCGAAACACGTACTCTACAGGGTTTTCCCGGCCCGTGCTACTTGGCCGGGAAGCAAAAATGAGACCAGAGTTTTCCAGCTGAAATGCCTCTGAAAATCACGCCTTCAGGATGCTCTGGAGCGCTTGCAGAAGCAGATCGCACTGGGCTTCGGTACCCACCGTGATGCGCAGGAATTGATCGATCCGTGCATGACGGAAATGACGCACGATGATGCTGCGCTCGCGCAGGGCGGCGGCAAGCGTCGCGGCGTCCTTTGACTGATGGCGCGCGAACACGAAGTTCGCCGCTGAAGGAAGCACCTCGAAGCCCAGCGCCTGCAACCCTGCGGTCATGCGGGACCGCGTGTCGATCACGGCTTTGCGGGTCTGCTCAAAGTACTCCGTATCTTCCAGCGCCGCTACTGCACCGGCGGATGCCAAACGATCGATGGGGTAGGAGTTGAAACTGTTCTTTACCCGCTCAAGCCCATCGATCAGCGCGGCGCTGCCCACGGCAAAGCCTACCCGCAGGCCCGCAAGCGAACGCGACTTTGAAAGGGTCTGCACCACCAGCAGGTTGTCGTAGCGCGAGACCAGCGGGATCACCGATTCGGCGCCGAAATCCACATACGCCTCGTCCACGACAACGACCGTGTCCGGATTGCCGGCGACGATGCGCTCGACCTCGGCGGCGCTGAGCGCCCGGCCGGTGGGCGCGTTGGGATTCGGGAAGATGATGGCGCCCGCCTGACCGTGGCGCGCCGGCAGGTAGTCTTCGACGTCGATGCAAAAGTCCGCGGTGAGCGGCATCGTTTCGAATTCGATGCCGTACAGGCCGCAGTACACGGGATAGAAGCTGTACGTGATGTCCGGAAAGCGCAGCGGGCGATCATGCTTGAGCAGGGCCAGAAACGCATGCGCCAGGACCTCGTCCGACCCATTGCCCACGAACACCTGCTGCGGCTGCGCGCCGACCGCGGCGGCGATGGCCTCGCGCAGGCGGTCCGAGGAAGGGTCCGGATAGAGCTTGAGCGTATCGTCGCAAGCGGCGCGGATCGCATCGAGCACCTTGGGCGACGGCCCGTAAGGGTGCTCGTTGGTGTTCAGCTTGACCAGATTCTGAAGCTTGGGCTGCTCGCCCGGCACATAGGGACTGAGCGTCCCGACAACGGGACTCCAGAAGCGGCTCATGGATCAGCTTTCCTGCGCGTAAGGGTTGTGCGAGGACTTGAATTCGATACGCAGCGGCGTGCCGGCCAAGTCGAATGCATTGCGGAAACGCGTTTCGAGGTAGCGGCGGTACGAATCGGGAATGGCGTCCAGCGCGTTGCCGTGAATGACGACCAGCGGCGGGTTCTGTCCGCCCTGGTGCGCGTAGCGCATCTTGGGACGGAAGATGCCCTTGCGCGGAGGCGGCTGCTGTTCGACAGCGGCCTGCAGCTCGCGCGTGAGCTTGGGCGTGGACAGTTTGGCAAAGGCCGCGGCATGGGCGGCATTGATGGACTTGAGCAGGGGCTTGATGCCCTGCCCGCGCAGCGCCGAGATCGTGTGCACGCGCGCGAACGACAGGAAGCGCAGCTTGCGGTTGAACTCGCGCTCAATGCGTTCCTTTTCTTCGCCGTCCAGGCCGTCCCACTTGTTGACGGCCACGACCACGGCTCGGCCGGTTTCCAGCACGAACCCGGCGATGTGCGCGTCCTGCTCGGAGATTTCGGTTTGCGCGTCGAGCATGAGCAGCACGACGTTGCTGGCCTCGATGGCCTGCAAGGTCTTGATGACGGAGAACTTTTCGACTGCCTCGAACACCTTGCCGCGCTTGCGCAGCCCGGCCGTGTCGATCAGCGTGTAGCGGCGCCCGTCGCGCTCGAAATCGATTTCGATGGCGTCGCGCGTCGTGCCCGGCATGTCGAACGCGATCACGCGCTCTTCGCCCATGAGCGTATTGATGAGCGTGGACTTGCCTACGTTGGGGCGGCCCACGATCGCCAGCTTGATGCGGTGATCGTGCTCGCCTTCTTCGACCGGTTCTTCTTCGACGGGCGGCTCGGCCAGATCCTTGAGCGCCAGCTCGATGAGATCCACGATGCCGTCGCCGTGCGCCGCCGAAATGGGATACGGCTGGCCCAGGCCAAGTTCATGGAATTCGGCGATGGCGGGGCCTAAGCCCATGCCTTCGGCCTTGTTCACCGCCAGCAGCACGCGCTGCTGGCCGGACTTGCGCAGCAGTTGCGCGATCTCGTGATCGTGCGCATTGATGCCAGAGCGCGCATCCACCAGAAACACGACGACGTCCGCCTCGGCGATGGCCTGGCGGGTCTGCCGGGCCATTTCCAGCAGGATGCCGTCCTTGGCCACGGGCTCGAAGCCGCCGGTATCGATGGCGATGAACGGAATATCGCCCACCCTGCCCTCGCCGTAATGGCGATCGCGGGTCAGGCCGGAATAATCGGCCACCAGCGCGGCGCGCGATCGCGTCAGGCGGTTGAAAAGGGTCGATTTCCCCACATTGGGGCGGCCGACCAGGGCAACGACAGGCTTGAAAGACACGGTAAAAGGCTTTGTTTTATAAGTTTCAGTTGGCGCCGATCATGACGAGATTGCCATTGCCCGTCTGGACCAGCACACCTTGGGGCGTCGTCTGCGGCGGTGACACGACTGCGCCGCCGCCCACCGACAGGCGCGCCATCAGGCTGCCATCGCTGCGCGACAGGAAATGCACGTAACCATCCAGATCGCCGACAGCGAGCGCTCCCCCAAGCATAGCCGGAGCCGTGAGCTGGCGGTTCTTCAGAGCGCTCTGTTTCCAGACATTGCCGCCGTTATCGAGCGCAAACGCGTTGACCACGCTGTTCTGGTCGGCGGCATAAGCGAAGCGGTCATCGAGCGTGAGGCCACTGACGCTGGAGAAATCCTTGGTCCAGAGCGGACGGCCACCGGCGGTGACGTCAAAGCAGACGATGCGTCCCTGATAAGCAACCGCGCACAGCAGGTTGCCCGCGATCCGGGGCGCGCCCACCACGTCGGTCAGACGCTCCAGGTCGCTGGCGCCGCGCGGCGTGGCCACGGTGCCTTCCCATTGCACGTTGCCGCTATTGGAGGCGATGGCCATGATCTTGCCGCCGGGCAGGCCCGTGATGACGAGGCCTTCGGCCAGGACCATTTGCGAGACGCTGCGCAAGGCGAGCGACGGGCCGGGACGCTGCACGCTCCAGACGCGCTCGCCGCTGTTCGCGTCGAAAGCCTGGATGCGGTAGTCGCCGCTGCGCACGACGACGATGCCGTAGCCGACGACCGGCGGAATCGTGACGTCGCTGGTGGCGCGGACCTTCCACTTTACCTTGCCGGTGCCGTCAAAGGCGATGACGTCGCCGTTGGGCGAAGCGACCGCAGTGGTGGTGCCGTCGCTGCCGGCGCCCGCCGACAGCTTGCCCTCGGCCTTGGCCTTCCAGATGACGCGGCCGCTTTGCAGGTCGAACTTGCCGACGGAGCCGTCGGGCGTGGCGGCGTAGATGGCATCGCCCAGCACGGTGGGCGCGAAGCCCAGGCCCGAGCCGCTGCCGATGGACGTGGACCAGACCTGGCGCACGGACATGCCGGCCTTGTATTCGGTCAGGGGCGCCGGATCGTAACGGCCGTCGTCATGGGAGAACAAGCCACATCCGCCCAGGGCAAGCAGGCTCGCCAAGAGGACGGCGCCGCGCCACGTACGGCCAGGTGCAAATTTACGCATTACAGTCACGCTCCGCTCAAGGCATCCAGTTTCAGTTGCACAACCTGGGTCAAGGGATTGGCCGCACCCAGGCCATCGATGGCGCTCTGCCAGGCCGCGCGCGCTTCCTCGCGCTTGCCTTGCGCAGCCAGCACGTCGCCGCGGCGGTCAGCGAACAAGGCGGCGAAGGCGGCCGGCGGATTGTTCAGCTGCGCCAGCGCGGCGTCGTATTGCTTCTGGTCCAGCATCATGCCGGCCAGGCGCAGGCGCGCCACGGCTTGCATGGAGGGGTTCTTGTTCTGACCGGCCAGCCATTCGAGCTGTTCGCGGGCGCCGGCGTCATCCTTCTGCGCCTGCAGGGCCTGCGCGGCCACCAGAGCGCCACGCGCGGCGTAGCCGGTGTTGGGATACTTTTCGCGCAGCGTCGAGGCTGCGGTCTTGATACGCACCGAGGAATCGGCGCCACCCAGGCGGGCCGCGTCTTCCAGCGCTTCGAAGTAGCCCATTGCCTGGTTGGCCTGGTGCGATTCGTACGCCTTCCAGCCCCACCAGCCGCCCCAGGCCAGGAGCACTGCCGTCGCCAGCGTCAGCAGAAGCGTGCCATAGCGGGCCCACCACGCCTTGATAGCGTCGAGTTTTTCCTGTTCTTCAAGATCGTATGCCATGCGTTAACCCTTGTTGTTCAATGCGTCGGCCAGCTTCGCCAGCGGAACCTGTTGCTGCGCCGAGTCGCCCTGCCCTTCTGCGCGCAGGAACTTGACGCTGGCGGTCTGCGACGCCACTTCGTCGGCGCCAAGGATAACCGCAACGCGGGCGCCGCTGGCGTCCGCGCGCTTGAATTGGGACTTGAAGCCAGCCGATCCGGCATGCACGATGACCGACAGGCCCGCGTCACGCAGGTCTTCGCCGACGCGCGCGGCCAGGCGCTGCGCGTCCTCGCCCTGGTGCACGACGTACACGTCGCACTCGGCCGGCGCGGCGATTTCGACGCTTTGCTCCCACAGGTCGAGCAGGCGCTCCATGCCGATGGCAAAGCCCACGGCAGGCGCCGGCTTGCCGCCCAGCAGTTCGACCAGGCCGTCGTAGCGGCCGCCGCCGCAGACCGTGCCCTGGGAACCCAGGCGGTCCGTGACCCATTCGAAGACGGTCAGGTTGTAGTAGTCCAGGCCGCGGACCAGACGGGGATTCAAGCGGTATTCGATGCCGGCGTCGGTCAGGCGCTGGCACACGCCTTCAAAGTGCGCGCGGGACTCTTCGCCCAGGAAGTCGAACAGGCGCGGCGCGCTGTCGGCCATTTCCTGCATGGCGGGGTTCTTCGTGTCTAGCACGCGCAGCGGATTGCTGTACATGCGGCGCTGGCCGTCTTCGTCGAGGATGTCGCGGTGCTTTTCAAGATGCTGGATCAGGGCGGCGCGGTGCGCGGCGCGCTCGGCCGGCTGGCCTAGCGAATTCAGTTCAAGGCGCACGTCCTTCAGGCCCAGCAGCTTCCAGAGGCGGCCCAGCATGACGATGAGTTCCGCGTCCACATCGGGACCGGCAAAGCCCAACGCTTCGACGTCGATCTGGTGGAACTGGCGGTAGCGGCCGCGCTGCGGGCGCTCGTGACGGAAGACGGGACCGATGGAGTAGACGCGTTGCGGGCGATCGTAGAGCAGGTTGTGTTCGATCGAGGCACGCACGATCCCGGCTGTCATCTCGGGGCGCATCGTGAGCGATTCGCCGTTGAGCGCGTCGGTAAACGTGTACATCTCTTTTTCGACGATGTCGGTGACTTCGCCGATGCCGCGTGCAAACAGGCGCGTATGCTCAAGCACGGGCGTACGCACATTGCGGTAGCCATAGCCGCGCAGCCAGCCGCGCACGATTTCCTCGAATTGCTCCCAGCGGGCGCTTGCCCCCGGCAACAGGTCATTCATGCCGCGGATGGCGGCGACTTTCTGGAAAGCTTGAGTCATCTTGATCATGCCGTCGGCGCGCCCGAGAAGCGCGCCAATGGCTACACCCTTACTTTAGTGAGAGGCGAGCGCGCCATACCGGCGCGCAACGTATTCTTCAACGATGGCCTGGAACTCTTCGGCGATATGGTCGCCCTTGAGCGTCACCGTGCGCTCGCCGTCGACGAACACCGGCGCGGCCGGCACTTCGCCGGTACCCGGCAGGCTGATGCCGATGTCGGCATGACGGCTTTCGCCCGGCCCATTGACTACACAGCCCATCACCGCGACGTTCATCGATTCGACGCCGGGATACTGCGTGCGCCACACCGGCATCTGCCGGCGCAGGAACGACTGGATGCTGTCGGCAAGTTCCTGGAAGAACGTGCTGCTGGTGCGGCCGCAACCGGGGCAGGCGACGACCATGGGCGTGAATGCGCGCAGTCCCATGGTCTGCAGGATTTCCTGCGCAACGATGGCCTCGCGGCTGCGCTCTCCGCCCGGTTCGGGGGTGAGCGAAATGCGGATGGTGTCGCCGATGCCCTGCTGCAGCAGCACGGCAAGCGCCGCGGTCGAAGCCACGATGCCCTTGCTGCCCATGCCGGCTTCGGTCAGGCCCAGATGCAAGGGGTAGTCGCAGCGGGCGGACAAATCGCGGTAGACGGCGATGAGATCCTGCACGTGGCTGACCTTGCACGACAGGATGATGGCGTCGCGCCGCAGGCCGAGTTCCTCGGCGCGCTGGGCATTGCTGATGGCCGAGACGACCAGCGCGTCGCGCATGACGGCCTGCGCTTCCCAGGGCTGGGCGCGGCGGCTGTTTTCGTCCATCTTGCGCGCCATGAGCTCGTGGTCGAGGCTGCCCCAGTTGACGCCGATGCGCACGGGCTTGTCATAGCGGCAGGCGACTTCGATCATTTGCGCGAAGTTGTCGTCGCGGCGCTTGCCGCCCCCCATGTTGCCGGGGTTGATGCGGTATTTGGACAGCGCCTGGGCGCATTCCGGGAACTGCGTCAGCAGCTTGTGGCCGTTGTAGTGGAAGTCTCCCACCAGCGGCACGTTCACGCCCATGCGGTCGAGCTGCTCGCGGATGGCGACGACCTCGCGGGCGGCCTCGGGCGTGTTCACGGTGATGCGCACGAGCTCGGAGCCGGCCTGCGCCAGCTCCTTGACCTGGATCGCGGTGGCGATGGCGTCCGCGGTGTCGGTGTTGGTCATGGACTGAACCACGACCGGGGCGTCTCCGCCCACCGTCACGACACGATCGCCCCACTTCACCGCGACGGAACGCGTGGCGCGGCGCGCTGCGGCTCCCACCGAGGGAGGCGGCGCGTCCTGGCAAGGCAGAGAAGAATCTTGCATCGGTTGGAACCGGGTTACTTGGTCGGCTTCGGCAGCCAGTCGGCGGGCAGCCACTGCTGCGGCAGCCAACCTTGCCAGAAGGCATACGCCACGCCAGCGGCAAGCACCAGCACGATGGCGATCAGCCAGCCCCACGACGACGTGGACGAGCGGTCGTCGTCGGCGCTGGATTGGGGAATGGAATGCGCGGAATGCAGCGAGCTGGGGCTGAGCTTGGCCGGGCCGGTGGCGCGGGCCTTGGGATCAAGCGAGTCGACGATGGCCTGGGCATCGGCGCCAAGCAGCCGCGCATAGTTGCGCACGAGGCCGCGCAAGGAAACGCCGGTGGGCAGGTTGTCCCACTGCTCGTTTTCAAGGGCTTCGATCTGCTTGGGGGAAAACTTGATGCGGCTGGAGACTTCGTCGAGCGACCAGCCCTTGGCCAGGCGCAAACCGCGCAAGGCGGCGCCCACGCTGCCCACCGCGCCGGCGGACGAGTCGGAAACTGCAGAAGCGAAATCCTGCGTCATGCGTGCACCTGTTTAATTGGTATGGTCTGGCGCTGGGCGGCATTGCGCTCGGTGATCCGAGTGCGGTCCCGCACCTCTCCGGCCAGTTGGCCGCAAGCCGCATCGATATCGTCGCCCCGGGTCTTGCGGACCGTGGTGATGATGCCGGCGTCCATTAGACGCTGGGCAAACACCTTCACCCGCGCCGAGGCCGATCGCTTCAGGCCGGAGGCGGGGAATGGGTTGAACGGGATGAGGTTCAGCTTGCAGCGCACCTGGCGTGCAATGTGGATCAATTCCTTGGCGTGCTGGTCGGTGTCGTTGATGCCGTCCAGCATGCAGTATTCGAACGTGATGAAGTCGCGGGGCGCAAACGCCAGATAGCGTTCGCAGGCGGCCAGCAGCTCCTTCAGCGGGTACTTCTTGTTCAGCGGCACGAGCTCGTCGCGCAGCGCGTCGTTGGGCGCGTGCAGCGACACGGCCAGCGCCACGGGACAGTCTTGCGACAGGCGGTCCATCATGGGCACGACGCCAGACGTGGACACCGTGACGCGGCGGCGCGACAGGCCGTACGCGTTGTCGTCGAGCATCAGGCGCAGCGCGGGCAGGACCTGGTCGTAATTGAGCAGGGGTTCGCCCATGCCCATCATGACGACGTTGCTGATGACGCGGGTGTCTTCAGTGGCGCGGGCGCTTTCAAGGCGTGCCGTGCCGATGTCGGCCTCTAGCACGCGCTTGGCCCACCACAGCTGACCGATGATTTCGCTGGTCTTCAGGTTGCGGTTGAAGCCCTGGTGCCCTGTCGAGCAGAAACGGCAGTTCACCACGCAGCCAGCCTGGCTGGAGATGCACAGCGTGCCACGGTCGTCTTCGGGGATGAAGACGGTTTCGATGGCGTTGCCCTGCCCCACATCGAACAGCCACTTGCGGGTGCCGTCGGTCGAGCGTTGCTCGATGTTGACGGGCAATGCCTCGATGCGGCAATGCGTGGCAAGCTGGCTGCGGAAATCGCGGGCCAGGTCGGTCATGGCGTCGAACGAATCGGCGCCGCGCTGGTGCATCCAGCGCTGCAGCTGGCGGGCGCGAAACGGCTTGCCGCCCCACTGCCCGACCAGTTCGGACAGGGCGGAGCCGTCCAGCCCCAGCAGATTGATTCGTTCGACGGATTCCATAACCAGGTAAAACTAAAGCGCTTTCAACAACTTAAGCCAAAAATTAACGGCTGTGGATGTTGATTTCGGGGAAGAAGAAAGCCACTTCGACAGCGGCCGTTTCCGGCGCGTCGGAGCCGTGGACGGCGTTGGCGTCGATGCTGTCGGCGAAGTCGGCGCGGATGGTGCCGGCTTCAGCCTTCTTGGGGTCCGTGGCGCCCATCAGGTCGCGGTTCTTCTGGATGGCGTCTTCGCCTTCCAGGACTTGCACGAACACGGGGCCCGAGACCATGAAGTCGACCAGGTCCTTGAAGAAGGGACGGGCGGCGTGCACAGCGTAGAAACGCTCGGCGTCGGCGCGCGACAGTTGGGTCAGGCGGGCGGCGATGACCTTCAGGCCGGCTTGCTCGAAACGGGCGACGATCTGGCCGATCACGTTCTTGGCGACGGCGTCGGGCTTGATGATCGAGAGGGTGCGTTGAATGGACATAAAGGACTCCGAAAACTGATTTCTGACGGGTTTCTAGTTAATTGCCTGGTGGGGCTCTGTGCTTGCCGATGCCACGCTGGGGTGCCACCCTTGGGTGCCACATCCAGCGCCATCGCGCCGTTGGCACGCAGGAGATCCGAAACGAATGGGTGTCTCGGGCCACCCTGAACCACCGACCAAGACAGGATTCGACACTGCCGACCTGTCGGACGCATCCTGGAATGCCAGCGGGATTCCGGCTGCGCGCCAATCCAATGATTCAGCACGCATTTCCGAAGGAATCCTCAATGAATTCAGGGACTTCTAAAAGGTTTACAGTAACCCGGTATTCTAACACGCTGAGAAGACCGCATTACATCTTAAAATGAGCGGTTTGCTGCCCGCTTCCTACCCGGGCGCCCCTGTCTGCCGGAACTTAGTAATGACTCAAGCTGCTCCCCCGAACGCCGCGCCCATCGCCGGCGAAACCCCGGAACTCTCCAAGAGCTTCGAACCCTCCGAACTGGAATCCCGCTGGTATGCCGAATGGGACAAGCGCGGCTACTTCGCCGCGGGCCAGCACGTGAAAACGGGGACGGAAAGCCAGCCCTACGTCATCCAGTTCCCGCCGCCCAACGTGACCGGCACCCTGCACATGGGCCACGCGTTCAACCAGACCATCATGGACGGCCTGGTGCGCTACCACCGTATGTCGGGCGACGACACCGTGTTCATTCCCGGCACCGACCACGCCGGCATCGCCACGCAGATCGTCGTTGAAAGACAGCTCGACGCGCAAAAGGTTTCGCGCCACGACCTGGGCCGCGAGAAGTTCGTCGAGAAGGTGTGGGAATGGAAGGAGAAGTCCGGCAGCGCCATCACCGGACAGGTGCGCCGCCTGGGCGCCTCGGCCGACTGGCCGCGCGAATACTTCACCATGGACGACCGCATGTCGCGCGGCGTGGTGGAAACGTTTGTCCGGCTGCATAAACAGGGGCTGATCTACCGCGGCAAGCGCCTGGTCAATTGGGATCCCAAGCTGCTCACGGCCGTGTCCGACCTGGAAGTGCAGTCCGAAGAGACCGATGGCCACATGTGGCACATCCTCTACCCGTTCGTCGACGGTCCGCAGACCATCGTCGACAAGGACGGCCAGACCGTCACCCTGCGCGGCATGACCATCGCCACGACGCGCCCGGAAACCATGCTGGCCGACGGCGCGCTGTGCGTGCATCCCGACGATCCCCGCTACAAGCATCTGGTGGGCAAGCAAGTCGAGCTGCCGCTTTGCGACCGCAACATTCCCATCATTGCCGACGATTTCGTCGACCCTGAATTCGGCACGGGCTGCGTGAAGATCACGGGCGCCCATGACTTCAACGACTACGCCTGCGCGATGCGCCACGATCTGCCGCTGATCGTGATCTTCACGCTGGACGCGCACATCAACGAAAACGGTCCCAAGCAGTTCCAGGGCATGGAACGCTACGAGGCCCGCAAGGCGGTCGTTGCGCAGCTGGAAGCCGAGGGCTATCTGGTCAAGGTCGAGCCGCACAAGATGATGCAGCCCAAGGGCGACCGCACCGGCGTCGTGCTTGAGCCGATGCTGACCGACCAGTGGTTCGTCGCCATGAGCAAGCCCGCGCCCGAAGGCACGCTGAACCCGGGCAAGAGCATCACCGAGGTCGCGCTGGAAGTCGTGGCCGACGGGCGCATCCAGTTCTATCCGGACAACTGGACCACCATCTACAACCAGTGGCTCAACAACATCCAGGATTGGTGCATTTCGCGCCAGCTGTGGTGGGGTCACCAGATTCCGGCCTGGTACTCGGAAGACGGCCAGGTGTTCGTGGCGCACGACGAAGCAGGCGCAATCGAGCAGGCGCGCGCCGCTGGCGTCACGGGCCCGCTCACGCGCGATCCCGACGTCCTGGACACGTGGTTCTCGTCGGGCCTCGTGCCCTTCACGACGCTGGGCTGGCCGGAAAACACGCCGGACCTGCAGCGCTACCTGCCTTCCAGCGTCCTGGTCACGGGGTTTGACATCATCTTCTTCTGGGTGGCGCGCATGGTCATGCTGACCACGCACCTGACCGGACAGATCCCGTTCAAGCACGTTTACGTGCACGGCCTCATCCGCGACGCCGACGGCCAGAAGATGAGCAAGTCCAAGGGCAACACGCTGGACCCGGTGGACCTGATCGACGGCATCGACCTGGACGGCCTGGTGGCCAAGCGCACCTACGGCCTGATGAATCCGAAACAGGCCGGCGCGATCGAAAAGGCCACGCGCCGCCAGTACCCCGACGGCATCCCTGCTTATGGCACCGATGCGCTGCGCTTCACGATGGCCGCCTACGCCACCCTGGGCCGCAACATCAACTTTGACCTGAAGCGTTGCGAGGGTTACCGCAATTTCTGCAACAAGCTCTGGAACGCCACGCGTTTCGTGCTGATGAACACCGAAGGCCATGACCTGTCGGTGCCGGACGAAGGCGAGCTGTCCTTCGTCGACCGCTGGATCGTCAGCCAGATGCAGACGCTGGAAGCCGACGTCGCGCGCGGGTTTGCCGACTACCGTTTCGACAACATCGCCAACGCAATCTACCGCTACGTCTGGGACGAATACTGCGACTGGTATCTGGAACTGGCCAAGGTGCAGATCCAGACCGGCACGCCGGCCCAGCAGCTTGGCACCCGCCGCACGCTGATCCGCGTTCTGGAATGCGTGCTGCGCCTGGCGCATCCGATCATTCCGTTCATCACGGAAGAGCTGTGGCAGAAGGTGTCGGTCGTGGCCGGCAAGCGCAAGGAAGGCGTGGCCGACAGCGTCAGCGTGCAGCCCTTCCCCAAGGCCAATCCGGCCGCGGTGGATGCCGCCGCCGAAGCCGATGTGGCCGAACTGAAGGCGCAAGTCGAGGCCGTGCGCGCCCTGCGCGGCGAGATGAGCCTGTCGCCCGCCCAGAAGGTGCCGCTGTGCGCGCAGGGCGATGCGCCCATGCTGACCCGCAACGCGCCCTACCTGGCCGCGCTGGCCAAGCTGAGCCAGGTTGACGTGCTGGACGTGCTGCCCGACGCGGGCGCGCCGGTGCAGGTCGTCGGCGCCAGCCGCCTGATGCTGCACGTCGAGATCGACGTCGCCGCCGAGCGCGTGCGTCTGGACAAGGAAATCGCCCGCCTCTCCGGCGAGATCGCCAAGGCCCAGGGCAAGCTGTCCAACGCCAGCTTCGTCGAGCGCGCGCCCGCCGCCGTCGTGGAACAGGAAAAGGCCCGCATGGCGCAGTTCGGCGAAACCCTGCAGAAGGTGCAGGAGCAGCGCGCCAAGCTCGGCAACTGATCCTCGCGCCGCCCCAGAAACCCCGGACATTGTTCCGGGGTTTTTGTTTGGGGACAGCCGGGATTCAGACCCCGCCGTCCGTCATCCGGTACCAGCTGACCACCGCATTGACGTACAGGCGGCGCAGCGGATAAAGCGGAAACGGCTTGATGGCCGACAGCGGCACGGGCAGCGCATTGGCATCGCCCGTGACCACGTACTGCGCCATTGCGGCCCCCATGCAGGTCTGCAAGCCGACGCCGCGGCCCTGGCAGCCGATGTCCACTAGCAGCCCGGGCTGCGGTTCATGCAGATGCGGCAGATAGTCGCGCGTGACGGCCACCCTGCCGCACCAGCGGAACTCGAACGGCGTGCCGGCCACCTGCGGGAACATCTTGACCATCACGCGCTCCAGATGCGCCCAATCCGCCTCGCCCTTGGGCTCGCGAAAAGGACCCCGGCCGCCCATCAAGAGGCGGCCCTGATGATCCAGACGAAAGTACAGCAGCAGATTGCGCGTGTCGGACGTGACGTGGCCCTCGGGAAATATCCCGGCGCGGATGCGGTCGGGCAGCGGCACGGTGGCCACCTGAAACGTGTTGGCGTCGATGATGGACGGCTTGAGGCCGGGCCACAGGCCGCCGCCATAGGCGTTGGTGCACATCACCACGCGATCGGCGCTGACCGATGGCCCGCGCGCCGTGGACACTGTCCACTTGCCGCCGTCGCGCGCCAGGCCCGTGACGGGCGTGTCGGTGTGCAGGGTCGCCCCCGCGTTCAGCGCGGCGCGCGCCAGGCCGCGCGCGTAGCTCAGCGGCTGCACCGCGCCCGCCCGCCGGTCCACCCATCCGCCCAGATACTTGTCCGTGCCGATAAGCCGGGCGACCTGCGCCCGATCCAGCGGTTGCGCGTCCACGCCCAGCCGCGCCCATTGCGCCGCGCGGCCTTGCGCGACGCGCAGCGCGTCGGGCGTGTGCGCGCCCTGGATCCACCCCTTGCGCACGCGCGGCACGTCCATCGCGTGGCGCTCGATCAGATCAAAGACCGCGTCCGCCGTCCCGCCGGCGAACCGTGTCAACCGCTCGCCGCGCTCGGGGCCGAACATCGCAATCAGATCGTCAGGGTCGTATTTCAAGCCCGGAATGACCTGCCCGCCATTGCGGCCCGAGCCGCCAAAGCCGATCTCGCGCGCCTCCAGAAGCACGACCTTGACGCCACGCTCGGCCAGGTGCAACGCAGTGGACAGGCCGGCGTAGCCGCCGCCAATCACGGCGACGTCGGCCTGCGTGGACGCGTCAAGCGGCCCGGTGGGCGGCGGCGGCGCTGCGGTGGCCGCCCATAGTGACGGGGAAAGCGGAAACGGCGTTGGCTGCATGGGGCGTCCTTACATGGGGTGCAACACACGCCGCAGGAAGTCCTGCGTGCGCGGATGCTGCGGATGATTCAGCACTTCCCGGGCGGCGCCCTGCTCCACCATGACGCCGCCGTCAAAGAACATGACGCGGTCGGCGACCTCGCGCGCAAAGCTCATTTCGTGCGTCACGACGACCATCGTCATGCCGGCCTCGGCCAGCTTGCGCATGACGCCCAGCACGTCGCCGACCAGTTCGGGATCAAGCGCCGAGGTGGGCTCGTCGAACAGGATCGCCTTCGGTCTCATTGCCAGCGCGCGCGCAATCGCCACGCGTTGCTGCTGGCCGCCCGACAACTGGTTGGGATGCGCGTTTTCCTTGTCCGCCAGGCCGACGCTGGCCAGCAGTTCGCGGCCGCGCTCCACCGCCTGGGCGCGCGGCTCTTTCTTGACGAAGATCGGGCCCTCGATGACGTTTTCCAGCGCCGTGCGGTGCGGAAACAGGTTGAAGCGCTGGAACACCATCGCCACCTGCGTGCGGATCGACACGATGGAAGGCGAATCGCAATCGACCAGCTCGCCGTCGACTGTGATACGGCCGGCGTTGTAGCGTTCCAGTCCGTTGATGCACCGCAGGATGGTCGATTTGCCCGAGCCGGATGGCCCCACGACACACACGACCTCGCCCTGCTCGACCTCGGCGTCGATGCCCTTGAGGACTTCAAGCGGCCCAAAGCTTTTCCTCACGCCTTGCAGGCTGATCATTTGGTTGCGCTCCGTTTTTCCAGATGCCGCACCAGCAGGATGAGCGGCACGCACATCACCAGGTACATCAACGCGACCAGCGTGAACACCGTGGCGTTCTTGAACGTCGACACGGCGATGAGCTTTCCTTGCAGCGCCAGTTCGGCAACGGTGATGGTGGATGCCTGCGACGAGTCCTTGAGCATCATGATCATGATGTTGCCGTAAGGCGGCAGGACGATCTTCACGGCCTGCGGCAGCACGACGCGGCGCATCGTCAGCCCCCAGCCCATGCCCATGGCCATGGCCGCCTCGATCTGGCCGCGGTCGATCGCCTGGATGCCGGCTCGGAAGTTCTCGGCCTGATAGGCCGAATACGCGACGCCCAGGCCGATGATCGCAGCCTGCACCGCGCTCAGCGACACGCCCATGTCCGGCATGACGAAGTAGATGTAGAAGAGCAGCACGATGATGGGAATGCCGCGCAGCAGATTGACCAGGCCGGCGCTAAAGCCCGACAGGTATTTGTTGCCCGACACCCGCATCAAGGCCCAGACCAGCCCCAGCACCGTCGACAGCGCCAGCGAGCCCAGCGTGACCAGGATCGTGAGCTTGGCGCCCTCCAGCAGTATCGGCATGAACTCTGCCGCGTCCTTCATGAATTGCATCATGCGTCCACCACCCCCAGAAGACTGCCCGCGTCGCGCTCCGGATGCGCGGCGTCCGCCGGCGGGTTTGATCGCGCCGGCGGGATTTTTAACGAATGCTTGCGCTACGAACGCCCGGCCGGCCTCACGCGCCGCCCAGGCCCCACTTCTTCAGGATGGCGTCGATGGCGCCGTCGGCCTTCAGCTTGGCCAGCGCCTTGTTGATGCGATCAAGCAGCTCGGTGTCTTCCTTGCGCGTGGCCAGCCCCAGGCTGCCCATGATCGTGGGCTGGTAGGACTGCGCCATCTTCAGATTGGGGTAGTTGCCTTGCGACAGCACATACGCGGCAATGGGATAGTCCATGAAGCCGCCCTGGATCCGGCCGGCGTTTGCGTCGCGCATCATGTCGGGCGGATTGTCGTAGAGCTTCACCTCCTTGAAGACGCCGCTCTTCTGGATGGGCTCGACGAAGGCCGTGCCCACCTGCACGCCTACCGTCATGCCCTTCATGTCGGCGAACGACTTGTACTCCTTGTTGTCGCTCTTGAGCACCATCAGGCCTTCGCCATAGCGATAGACGGGCTCAGAGAAGCTCACCACCTGCTGGCGCTGAGGCGTGATGAACATTGCCGCCGACACGATATCGATGCGCTTGGACGTCAGCGAGCCGATCAGCGCGGAAAACGCCATCGGCTCGATCTGCACCGAGAATCCGGCCTCCTTGCCGACCGCCTTCACAATGTCGACCATCACGCCCTCGATGCTGTTCGTCTTGGTATCGAGAAACGTGAAAGGGCTGCCGGTGGGCGTGGATCCCACCTTCAATACCGTCTGGGCTTGGGCGCCCGCCGCCATGGACAATGCTGCGAATACAGAGACAACCAGGGTCTTGAATTTCATGACATATCCTCATCGTGGCAAAGAAGGCCGGGCCGCGCCTGGCGCGCCCGGTGGCGGCCCGCTCCCCTCGCGTGCCGCCGCATGGGTGCTGCGCGCTCAGGGCGCTTGTGACGTGTCGTCCTCCGCGGCTTGAGTGATGTTGGAGATGGCCCAGATGACCTCGGTCGTCTGGGACCCCGGATTGCACCAGCGGCGCGGCGTGCTGCTGGCATAGCAGAAGCTGTCACCCTCCTGCAGGCGGATGACGCGGTCGCCGACCCACAACTCCAGCACGCCCTTGATCACCACGCCGATCTGCTCGCCCTGCCCGGTCACAAAAAGCTCGCTGCCGGTGGAGCCACCGGGCGCGATGGAGGCGCGGCACAGATCCATGCTGCGGCAGGCGGCGGGCGTGTACATCTCTTTGCAGATGCCCTTTTCCTTGAGGTCGATGTAGCGATGCGTGCCCGCGCGCGCCACGCGCCCATCTTCCTCGCCGCCCGTGTGCTCGGCATTGCGCAGCAGGGCATTGACCGACACGCGAAACTCGCGCGCCAGGAGATGAAGGACTTTGACGGAGGCCGAGCTCAGCCCTCTTTCGATCTGGCTCAGAAGGCCCAGCGACATGCCGCAAGCCTGGGCGACGTCAGCGAGCGACCGTCCATGCTGCTTGCGCAGCTGACGCAGTTGCTGGCCCAGCCATAGATCGACGGCCGACTCCGGCCTGTCCGCCCGGGCGGGTGACGACGGTGCTGCACTGGCACGACGAACGGCGGCTGAGCGGCTCATATGAAAATTTCATGTGCATGTAATTTTCAATACTAAGGAGCAGCGAAAACGCCCACAATCTAGGACCTTCCCTAGCGTTGTGGGCGTTGCGGATGGGCCGCGATGACCGTCAGGCGGCGCCAGAGGGATCGGACGGCTTGCGCGGCCGGCGACGCCGGGATGATCCCGGCTCGGCGGGTAGCGGCGTCCCGGCCAGCTCGGCCAGATATCGCTCGTCAAGCTTGCTTAGCCAGCCTTTCTCGCGCGCGGTCGCGATGAGCTCAGGCCGGCGCGCCGCGGTCAATGACAATGAACGCTCGCGCCGCCAGCGCGCGATATTGGCGTGATGACCGCTCAACAAGGCCGCCGGCACCGCTTCGCCTTCGTACACTTCGGGGCGTGTGTAATGCGGGCTGTCCAACAGGCCGGACATGGTGTCATTGAAGGAGTCCTGCAGCGCGGAATCCCCATCGTTGAGCACGCCAGGCAAAAGGCGCACCGCGGCATCGATCACGGCGAGCGCCGCGATCTCACCGCCGGACAAGACGAAGTCGCCAAGCGAAATCTCTTGCGTGACGCAGCGATCGATGAAGCGCTGGTCCACGCCTTCGTAGCGTCCGCAAATGAGAATGAGGCCATCGCTGGCGGCCAATGCCTCGGCGCCAGCCTGGTCATAGCGCCGGCCCACCGGGGCCAGCAACGCCACCGGGGCGGGACCAAGCCCCTGTCCGGCGCGCGCCTGCTGGGCGGCGTTGACGGCGGCTTCCAGCGGCCCCGCCATCATGACCATGCCGGGACCGCCACCGTAGGGGCGGTCGTCGACGGTGCGATGGACGTCATGCGTGAAATCGCGCGGATTCCAGGCATGCAGTTGCCACCGGCCTTGGGCATGGGCCCGGCCGGTGACCCCTAGGTCGCGCACCACCCCGAACATGTCGGGAAATAGCGTAACGACGTCGATACGCATCAAAAATCCGCGGGCCAGTCGCTGTCGATGCGGCGCGCGGCCAGATCGACGGCATGGATGTGCGCGCGTACGAACGGAACAAGCATTTCGGCCGGCCGGCCCTTGGCGTCCAGGACGGGTTCGGGACTCTCGCCCTCGCCCTTCTGCAGCAGGACCTTCAACACGGCATGCGCGCCGTTGTCGAGGACCTCGCTTACCACGCCGATTCGCGTGGGTTCGCCGCTGGCGCTGGAGTACAGCGCGCAACCAATGAGATCGACCCAGTAGTATTCGTCTTCGTCGGGCGCGGGAAACGAACCGCGCGGCGCTTGCACGGAATGTCCGCGCAGCGCTTCGGCCTGATCGCGATCCGTGATGCCCTGCAGTTGCGCCACGACGGTGGCTCCCTGCGAACGGGCTTGCAAGATCTTGAATGCGACAGGCGCAGACGCGACAGCGCCCCGCGCCAATTCAGGCACAGGGCGAGTCAACCACCATTGAGACGCTGAGAGCAGCACTTCGGCGTTGGCCGAATGCGGCTGCACTTTAACCCAGCCTTTCACACCGTAGGCTGCAGTAATGCGGCCCAGCTCGACCAAATCCGTAGGCGCCGCGTTGGAGGTTGCGGCATCAGGCATTTATCGTGCTCTTTATCGGCTTGGATAGCGATGAAGCAGCTAGGAATGTCAGCTTGCAAGCGCAGGGCTTTCAGCGTGGAAAAACTAGCCGCTCAGAATTCAGCTAAAGAATTTCAGCTAAGGATGTGCGACGCGGGCAATTAGGCCGCGGCGGAAAACTTGGCCGAGTATTCCTTGACCAGACGCTCGACGGCGGGCGACAGTTGCGCGCCGGTGCCGGTCCAGTACTGCACGCGATCCAGCGCAATGCGCAGGTTTTCCGTGCCTTCGCTAGCCACGGGGTTGTAAAAACCCACGCGTTCGATAAAGCGGCCGTCGCGACGGTTACGCGAATCGGTGGCCACCAGGTTGTAGAACGGACGCTTCTTGGACCCACCGCGGGCCAGGCGAATCACCACCATAGGTAATCCCTTGAATTAGTTGTGAAAAACGGGAAATTCTAGCACTGAAAGGAGCCTGCTGGCAAATGCAAGTGCCGAAATCTGCGGTGTGGCGCGATTTGTATCCTAAAACACCACATCCGGGTATTCTACAAGCATGAGCCCAGCCCTGCTGCGGCTCTATCTGCAGGCGCGCCCGGCGGTGGTTGCGTCCGGCGTTGCGCCGGAGGGCTGTGTCCGCCCGGTCATGCCGCCCCCGCCCCATGCCTGCAGCCTGTCTCGTTGTCATGCGTTTGAGCAGTTGGTGCGTCTGAAGAGCAATCTGATTGGAGAGATCGGATTCATGTCGACCCGCGCAAAACTCTACGCCCTGCCCTTGCCGGCCTCCCCGCAACGACAGCCTTCCCCTGCCTTCCTGCCCCCTCAGGGCCCAGCCTCCCCGATCGGAGCGGCTGCGCCTGCGCCTGACTGCGCTTTCCCCCGCTGACGTCCTTGAACTGGAGTGTGCACATCATGAAGAACCAAAAATCCGTCTTCGCCCCCGTCGCGCGCCTGGCTGTCGCTGGATTGCTGGCGGGATCCCTTGCGCTGCCAACGGGCGCGTCCGCACGGGTGATGGGTGCGGCGCTGACGACGGCATCCGGCCAGGTGACCGCCGTGGATCAGGCAAGCCGGACGATCACCCTGCGCGGCGCCGATGGCAACACCGTGGAGATCGTTGCCGGACCGGATATCCGCAATTTCAAGCAGATCAAACCGGGCGACACCCTGACGCTGGACTACTACGAGTCGATCGCGGTGGACGTGCGCCCCGCGGGCTCCGGCGCGCCGGAAGTCGTGACCGAGACCGCGGCGGCCCGTACCGCCAAGGGCGCGATGCCAGGCGGCGCCATCGGCCGTCAGACCACGATCACGGCCGAGATCTGGCACATCAATCGAAGCGCGAATCTGGTCATCCTGAAAGGCCCTCAGGGCGGCCGCCGCACCATCCAGGTCAGGGACCCGGCGCTGCGCGAGAAACTCCAGCAACTGAAGGAAGGTGACCTGGTGGACTTCACGATCACCCAGGCGGTCGCAGCGGCCATCCACCGCTAGCCGACGCCGCCAGGATGAACAAGGCCCGCTGCGGGAGCGGGCCTTTGTTGATAGCGCGATTCGGTGCGGGTCAGCGCCGGCGCAGGAAATGCACGCACCGCCCGTCGGCTTCCTGCTGCGCGACCAGCGCATTGCCCGTCTGGCGAGAAAATGCCTGGAAATCGCGGATGGCGTTGCGGTCGGTGGTGATCACGCGCACCACCTGCCCGCTTTCCATCTGCGCAAGCGCCTTCTTGGCGCGCAGGATGGGCAACGGACAGGTCAGGCCGCTTGCATCGACTTCTTGGTCGAACACCGGCGCGTCGGCGCCGGCATCGAGACGGGAATCGACGTCGCTCATCAGAGGCGCTCGTCCACCCACTTCTGCACACCGGCGATCGCCGCGGGCAGCGCGGCGATATCCGTGCCGCCGCCCATGGCCATGTCGGGACGGCCACCACCCTTGCCGCCCACCTGGCCGGCCACGAAGCCCACCAGATCGCCGGCCTTGATGCGGTCGGTCAGGTCGGCCGTGACACCGCCCACCACGCTGATCTTGCCGTCGGCCGAGCCAGTGGCCAGCAGCACAACAGCCGGCTTCAGACGATCTTTCAGGTTGTCGACCATGCCGCGCAGCGCCTTGGGATCGACGTCGCCAATGCTGGCCGCCAACACCTTGATGCCCTTGACGTCGACGGCGGCGCTGGAGGCCAGGTCGTTGCCGGCGCTGGCCGCAAGCTTGTTGCGCGACTGCTCAAGTTCCTTTTCGAGCGCCTTGACCTGGTCCTGCACCTGCGCAATGCGCGCCGGCAGGTCGGCGGGCGTGCTGCGCAGCATGCCGGCGACCTGGGTCAGCAAGGCGTTCTGGTTCTGCACCCAGGCGAGCGCGTTGTCGCCGGTGATGGCTTCAATGCGGCGCACGCCGGCGGCCACGCCGCCTTCGGAAACGATCTTGAAGAGACCGATGTCGCCGGTGCGGCTGACGTGCGTGCCGCCGCAGAGTTCACGCGAAAAGCCGATGTCGAGCACACGCACGGTGTCGCCGTACTTTTCGCCGAACAGCGCCATGGCGCCGCCCTTGACGGCATCGTCATAGCCCATGACCTGCGCGACCGTGGGCTGGTTGGCCAGGACTTCGGCATTGACGATGGCTTCGACGCGGGCAATCTGCTCGGCCGTCAGCGGTGCATCCTGCGCGAAGTCGAAACGGGTCTTGTCGGGATCCACCAGCGAGCCGCGCTGCTGCACGTGCGCGCCCAGCACCTGGCGCAAGGCCTTGTGCATGAGGTGGGTGGCCGAGTGGTTACGCACCGTGCGGGCGCGGCGGACGGCGTCCACGCGAGCCAGCAGCGTGTCGCCGACGGCCAGCAAGCCGGATTCCAGCGTGCCGTGATGGCCGAACACACCGGACTGGATCTTGAGGGTGTCGGCGACGGCAAAGCGCACGCCGTCGGCTTCCAGGAGGCCGGTGTCGCCCACCTGGCCGCCCGACTCCGCATAGAACGGGGTGGCGTCCAGCACGACGACGGCGCTCTGGCCGGCTTTGACTTCCTGGACTTGGGTGCCGTCCACGTACAGGGCGGTGACCTTGACGTTGTCCAGCTCAAGCTTTTCGTAGCCTTCGAAACGCGTCTCGGCGCCTTCGTAGCTGAGGCCTTCGGCCATCTTGAACTTGCCGGCGGCACGGGCCTGGTCGCGCTGACGCTCCATGGCGACCTCGAAGCCGGCCATGTCGACTTCGACTTCACGTTCGCGGCAGATGTCGGCCGTGAGGTCGACTGGGAAGCCATAGGTGTCGTACAGCGTGAACAGCGTGGTGCCGTCCAGCACGCCGCCCTTGGGCACATTGGCCAGGGCGGTGTCGAGGATGCGCATGCCGTGTTCGAGGGTTTCGCCGAAGCGCTCTTCTTCCTGCTTGAGGACCTGGGCCACGCGCTCGGCGGCGGCTGCCAGTTCCGGATAGGCCTCGCCCATTTCGGCAACGAGATCCGGCACCAGGCGATGGAAGAACGGCTTGGTCTGGCCCAGCTTGTAGCCGTGACGCAGCGCGCGGCGCACGATGCGGCGCAGCACGTAGCCGCGCCCTTCGTTGCTGGGAATCACGCCGTCGACGATGAGGAACGAGCAGGCGCGGATGTGGTCGGCGATGACCTTGAGCGAGTTGTCTTCCAGGTCCTTGATGCCAGTTTCGCGCGCGGCGGCGGCGATCAGGTGCTGGAAGAGATCGATTTCGTAGTTGGAATGCACGCCCTGCAACACGGCGGCGATGCGTTCCAGGCCCATGCCGGTGTCGACACAGGGACGCGGCAGGCGCGGCATGTTGCCGGCGGCGTCGCGTTCGAACTGCATGAACACCAGGTTCCAGATTTCGATGTAGCGATCGCCGTCTTCTTCGGGGGAGCCCGGGGGGCCGCCCCAGATCTCGGGACCGTGGTCAAAGAAGATTTCGGAGCAAGGACCGCAGGGGCCGGTGTCCGCCATCTGCCAGAAGTTGTCGGACGCATAGCGCGCGCCCTTGTTGTCGCCGATGCGGATGATGCGCTCGGTCGGCACGCCCACTTCCTTGGCCCAGATGTCGTAGGCCTCGTCGTCTTCCTGGTAGACGGTGACCCAGAGCTTTTCCGCCGGCAGCTTGTAGACCTGCGTCAAGAGCTCCCAGGCGTACTGGATGGCGTCGCGCTTGAAGTAGTCGCCAAAGCTGAAATTGCCCAGCATTTCGAAGAATGTATGGTGGCGGGCGGTGTAGCCCACGTTCTCCAGGTCGTTGTGCTTGCCCCCGGCGCGCACGCTGCGCTGCGACGAGGTGGCTCGCGTGTACGACCGCGATTCCTTGCCCGTGAAGACGTCCTTGAACTGGACCATGCCCGAATTGGTGAAGAGCAGGGTCGGATCGTTGCCCGGGACGAGCGACGACGAGGGAACAATGGTGTGTCCCTTGGACTTGAAGAATTGCAGGAACTGCTGGCGAATCTCGGAGGATTTCATCGTGGATGAAGCAGAATTTAGGGCGAATCGCCAATTATAGAGGGTTGGAGGAAATACGCGGGGAATGGGCTGGACGGCGGTTACCGGACACAGACGTAACCGATGGTCCAGCCTTCGGTTCCCTTCCAGACGCCGCCCGAGGACACGACGACGCTCTCATAGCCCGCCGGGCATGCGCACTGGCCGGTGCGGGGGTTGGCCGTGGAGATGCCCGTGTAATGGAAGCAGCCTAGCGGGTAATTCACGCTGAAGGCGCCCCCAAACCCGCCGCTGGCCTGCATCCAGACCCCCGATTCGCAGGAAAGCAGCTGCCCGGCGGCGGATTTGGCCAGAGCGCCGGGCTGCGCCCCGCAGGCGTGGCCCGGGACTTCCCGGGCGCCCACGTTGACGTATCCGCCCGCCTCCACGCTGCCAGCCACTGTCAGCCCGCCTTGCAGGTCTGGATCGCGCGTGTCGCGCATTTTCACGTAGCCGCTCAGGTCGGGCACCCCGGCGCCAGCGCCCGCCCACAGGGCAAGCGTGCCCGGCGCATGCGTGGGCGCGCCGGCGGCCAGGGGATTGGGAAACCCATACGCGGCGCCGCGCAGTTGGGCGGGCGCCTGCGGCCACACCGCCCCGCCGTAGCCATCCGTGGATGCAACGACGGATGCCATGGCGACTTCGTCCGGCACTTGCGACCCTTTTTTCAGCAGGGGCTTGTCGGCGTAGACGATGCCGTCCAACCGGCAGGGATCGCCCGGGCAGGTCTGGCTGCGCGCGATGTGGATGTCCGCGCCGAAACCCAGCGCCGACTGATTGGGAAAGTCGGCGGGCAACAGCCCCTGGGCGCGCAATTCCGCCAGGCTGGGTCGCAGGGCCTGCGCGAACAGCGGCTGGCCTTCGCCATCCAGAGGCGGCTTGCCTTCGGACAGGGCCTCGGCATGCCGCGACAGCATCTGCGTCACTGCCAGGCGGATCTGCGTCATCCAGACGCCCGTGGACCGGGCCGCGGACGCTTCGATGCGGTGAACGACTTCGTTGGAGGCCCAGATGGCCACGGCGGTGGCGATGGCCAGCGCCAGCGCCATGCCGATGAGCGAAAAGCCCCCCTGCCGCCGCCGGACGGCGGGCGGCCGCGGGCGCCATGCCGGCTTGCCTGGGGCGCAGCGAGGCGCGCTCATCTTGCAGTGAAAACGAAAGTGTTCACGTCGCCCTGGCTGCATTGCGCCTGCGCCTGTGCGGCGCGGTACGGCGTGGCGGGAGTGGCGATCGAGTCCTTGACGACCTTGGCGCCGCTGCTGCCGCTGATGGAAATGATTTCGGAGACCCGCTGCAGGACGGACGCCAGCGCCGGGCAGGCGGCATGGCTGACGTTGGTGAGCGTCAGGGTGAACGCGGACCCCATGCCCGCCCCGTCAACGGAGGCCGGTTCAACCTGGACCACACCGCTGCCGCTGGTGCCGCTGCCTCCCAGGCCGTGGGCCACGCTTGCCGCCGCGCCCGTTCCTTGCACAGACAGCACGGTGGAGTCGCGCAGCGCGTTGGCCAACGCACCGGTATCCAGTCCGGTGTAAGGCGTCACGCCGCCGCCCTGGGCGTTGATTTTCATGCTGGCGACGAAGCGCTGCAGTTCTTCGCCTACCTTCGGCACCTTGTTTTCTATGACGTAGCCGCCGATGGCCGGGATGCCGACGATCGCGATGAGCAGGACGATCGCTGTGACGATGGACACCTCCATCAACGAAAACCCCTGCTGCTTCCACCGGGCGCATCGAAACACTCTGACTCTTTTCATGAAGATCCTCTTTGATAAAAGCGCGCGGCGAGCCGCGCAGTTGCCGCCAACCGGCGATCCACTACTGGCTGGCATAAAAATTGGTCAACGCCAAGCGCAGCTCGTCGATCACCGCGTAGTGCCACAGCGTGATGCCCAGCACCGTGGACAACGAGGCAATCAGCAATGACCAGCGCAGCACCAGCGCCTGCCGCCGCACTCGGGCCAGCAGGCGGACCTCCACGCGCTGGCGCACGCGGGCCAGACCCGGCTCGACGCCCAGCGCATCCATCAGGTCCGCCATGTACCACCAGGTCTGGGCATCCAGCAGACCGGTGCCGAAGATTTCCGCGCCGCTGGCGCCGCCGTCGATCCGGCTCAGCATGGCCTGCAGGTGCGCCAGCAGCCACGGCGAGGCGTCGCGCGCCTGCACGGACAGCGCGTGGCGCAAACGCGTGTCGGCTGCGCCGTGCTGTCTGATGAGCACGGCCAGCAGCGATAGAAAGCGGATCGCCTGAAAATCGCGATACAGCCGCCAGAGCAGCCAGCGGTCGAGCACGGCGCGAATATCGCCAGTGAAGTTGGCGAGCGACCAGAGCGCCAGCATGACCGCGCCGAATATCAGGACAACCCACAGCGCAAGCCATTGCTTCAAGCCGCCGGCCAGCTCGAACAGGCCACGCGTGAGCGGCGCATAGTCTTCGGCGGGCACGGCCTGGAAAACCTGATGCAGCCTAGGCACGCTGAAAAACGGAATGGCGCACAGCAATGCGAAAGCGACGATGGCGGCGATAACGCCCGTGGCCGCCGCCGACAGCAATGCCGACCAGGCCTCTGACGCCAACCTGACGGCGCGCGCCAGATCGCGCAGTGCAGCGGCCAGATCGCCGCCTTCCTCCTGCACGCAACTGAGCAACAGGCATTCGCCGTGCGGCAGCGTGTCAGACCACGCAACGCCCAGGTCGCCGCCTGCGCCCAGATAAGCGGCGGCCCAATGTTGGCAGAGGCGCCCGCGCACGGTGTCGGGTCCGTAGCGGCTGGCGTCGTCCTCGAAGATGTCGCGCAGGCTCTTGCGCCCTTGCGTGCCTTCGACGACATCGGCCAGGTATTCGTAATAGTCCGCACGCTGCGCGCGAAATCGCAGCGCATCCAGCCGCAGCCGGTGCTGGCCGGCCGACGACGCAGACCAGCGCGATGCGCGCGCTATGACGTCAGCCATGACGGACTCCCTGGGACACGGCCGCGCGGGTCGGCGCAGGCGCTGCGGCCAGCACTGAAACGGCCGACACCGAACCCAGCGTCGGCAAGACGGGCAGTTCGAAGCGGCGCAACAGCGTGCGCGGATCGATTTCTCCGAGGCTCGTCCGGTACAAGGCGCAATCCAGCGCCCGCGCGCCGCGCAAGGCGGCATCGCGCCAGGCGCCGCCTATTGCGGGCTGGAACTGCTGCTTCAAGCCGTGGTTGTCGCGCCGCCGCACTTGCTCAAGAAAGCCCCGCACGCGGTCCGGCTCGATCATTTCGGCCGCGACACTGCGTCCCGCCGTGCCGTTCAGCTCCGGCATGTGGTCGCGCCGGCACGCGGGGCAGCCCGCCTCGTTCCTGACCTTGAGCAACGCCGCGTCCAGGTCGAAGGTGTCTTGCATCGCGCGCACCCAGCCGCGCCAGTCCCAACCTTGCGCCTGCCGCGCCGGGACGCCCGACCACAGGCTGTCCACCGGTAGCGCGCAACCGGGACACAGGCGTGGCAGCAGGGTCTGGTAGATGAGCAGTTTCAGGATGCCGGGCGAAGCCAGAAACTCTCGCGACACACCGATGGCGTCGGAGGCCAGGCGTTCGGGAATCATCGCGGCCGACCCGGCGTGCGTGGTGGCGTACAGGCTCACCCCAGAACTGGCGAGGTCCATGAAGGCGCGGCCCGTCTGGATATCGCGGACCTCGCCGATCAACAGGTCGTTCATGGCCGAGCGCTTGATGGTCTTGAGCTTGGCGTCCAGCGTGGGCCACGCCGCGTCCGCCAGCGCGCCGCTCAACGTGTTCTGCAGCGCGTTGCCGATGTGGTATTCCACGGGATCTTCAAGCGTGATGACCTTGCGTGTTGGCGAGATGCCTCGCATCAGCGCGGCGATGGTGGTGGACTTGCCCGAGCCGACCACACCCGCCAGCACGATGGCGCCGCCCTCGCGCTCGCGCGCCCGCAGCAACGTTTCGGCCTGAGCCGGCAGGTAACCCAAGGCCAGCAGGTCGCCGTTGACGGTCGCGTCCAGCCGCAGGATCCGCAGGCACACCGAAGGCCCCGCGTCCGCGGCCAGCGAGGCCCAGCGCAACACGATGGGCGCGGCGTCCACGGTCAGAGAAATGCGCCCCTGTTGCTCGAGCGCCGGATCGAACACCGCGCCGTTGCCGCCGCGCACGTCCATCCACGCCACGGCCAGGACCTCGAGCAGCGTGGCGCTGGAAAGACCCGCGAACCGCTCGGCGCCGACATACTCGCCGTGGATGGTGTAGCGGATGTCGCCGCCGTCGCGTCGCTGGTCCACGTTGATGTGCACGTCGCTGGCGCCCTGCACCACGCCCCAGCGGACGATGTCGAGGAACAACGCAGCCAGCGCCGAGGCGCGTTCGGCCGGGTTGGCCTTTGCCAGGCGCCCCGGTCCGGACGCCGTGTACTGGCCTCGCGCGATCATCAGCAGAAGCGGCGCGGGAACGACGTAGCGCGCGGGCCGCGCCATGCGGTAACCCGCTGCTTTCACCATCCGTTCGACCTCATCGATCGGGTCGCCAACGGTGTATTCCTTGACGGCGAAGATCGCAGCCTGGCCGCCTTCAAGCAACACCGGGCAGAGGCGGCCGGCCAGCGCCGCCAGATCGAACTGGCGGCTCAGCGCGCGCACGAAAGCCGGCTCCATGCCAGCCACGTCTTCAGGCGTATGCAGTTCGGGCGGGCAAGCAGGCAATGCCGAAGCGGGCAAGGTGTGCATCGGCATCAGTGGCCCCTTCCTGCATCCAGACAAGCCGACTGCTCGCGACCGTCGCGCTGCAAGCGCACGCAGGCGCCGTCGACGGCCAGCAGGCGATACGGCGCCATCAGTGCGCCGCCTGCCACGGGATCGGCGCGGCCGGCCCGGTAGCGCAGCAAGGTCCCGTTGACGACGATGTCTACGCTCAAGGCGCGCGCCGTGCCGAATATCGCGGTCACGCGGATGTCGTCTGCGCCGTGCGCAACGGATGGCGCCGAGGCGCTCTTGCCTTCGCCAACCCCGCAAAGGCCCGGCACCCGGCAGTCCGCCAATGCGGCCGCGGCATCCGCCCGCAACAAGGTGCGGACAGTCTCGACCTCCGGCCAGGGTTGGGGCGTCTGCGCGTGATCCGCGGCCCGGGCTTGGCCTGCCGAGACCGCCGCGGCGCTCAGTGCAATGCGGGCCAGCATGCGCCCGGTTGCGCGTCTGCGCTGGATGCAAAACTTATTCCTGTTCATAAAGATCCCCCTGCAATTCAGCGACAAGCGCACTCGCGACGAGGCTGGGCCGCGGTTGCGGCTGCACATTCACCACAAGGCGCGACCAGCGGGCTGCAGGCACTGGCCCCGGCAGCAACGCCATGGATCGCAATGGCCCATGCAAGACCAGGCTGCGCCTGCGAACAAGCGGCGTTTCCCAACCGTCAGCGCTGCCGGGCGACGCAACGGCACGCGCCGCGGCAGGCAGCCGCGGCATCAGCGGCACGGCCGGCGACAGCGCAACGGAAGCGAATGCGGGACGCAGCCCTTGCAGCCCCCCTGCCACCCGCGTGTCCACGTGCATCGACGTGGGCAACGCCAGGTCGGCCACACGGATGGGCGCCGACGCCACGCGCCAGGCCAGCGTGGCTTCCTCGAGCGGCTTGAACGACACCTGCCAGCCGGCGGGCAGCAGCGCGTGCAGCCCGTGATTGGTGGCAAGAGGGTGAGCCCTGGCATATACAGCCGCGCAGTCCCATTGCTGCGCGGCGGCCTCGCATTGGGCGCGGCGCAGCGCCCAGCCCTGCACCTGCACAGGCAACGCCGCCACGCTGGCGAGCAGGCGCGTGAGGTCCGTGGCGGGATGGACCGTCGTGCCTTGCAGCATCGCCTCGTACGCGTCGGCCATCGGGTCTCGAACCGCGGCTGGCGCGGATGGGGCCGCCGGTTTGCGCGCGAACGGGGCGACGCTCGCGTTCCACAAAGATGGCGCGATGGCGGCAAGACCGATGCAGGCAAGAAATAGACGCAGCGCGGCAGGCAGTTCGGCCCAACGCGAAGGCAGCACCGTCAGCGCGGCGCCAGACTCCACCGTCTGCGCCAATGCCGCCCACACCCGATCCGGCGAATGTTCCGTCAGCGACGGACGCTGCGCGAGCAGCGCGCGCTGTTCCGACTGTGCATCGTCCAGCGAATCGAACACCCTGTCCGTCTGCGACAGGACTGCGCCGCCATGTGCGGCAATCAGCCAATGGCGTCCATCCGGCAGGCGAACCAGACTATGGCCGCCCTCGGGATACAGCAGAGCGAACAACTGCGCGGCCGATTGCAGCGGCGTGGCGCCCGGTAACCGCGCGCGGCGCCAGGGCCGCGCCGCCCGCCGGCCCGGACGCCCCCGCCCATACCCCGCGACCATCGCCGGCGATCCGCCCACAACGTAGTGCGTGGCGCGCAGGCGGCGCCCGCGGGATCGGGCGAGCTTGGGGACATTGGAGCCGATAAGCGCAAACCAGCGCAGGCCGAACGCCAGCATGCGATCCGCACCGGGGCATTCGATCAGCAGAAATTGAGGGGCCCGGTTCACGATCAATACCCTTCCTCGACCTGGGCTGTCACCAGGCTGAGGGTGGTATGGCGTTCGGTGGCCGCGCTGTCCAGACCGCCGGCCACGAGCGGCAAGCCGGGCGCGAGCCGTTGGCGATCATGCTGATCCTGCTTGCGGTCAAAGCCGGCCACGATCATGGGTTGCCCTGGGCGCAGTTCGATCTGCTGCACCGTGCCACTGCCATCGATGGTGATCTGCTGCACCTGAACCTGATTGGCGTTTTCACCGAACGTGATCGTCTTCAAGGGCTGCGCGACTGCGTTGTCATATGCGATAGAGAGCAGGATCTGCCCGTCTTCCTGGATGTCCGGCACCAGCGTGAGGAATGAACCGACGGTTTCTTCCTTTTGGCTGATGGACACCGCAGGCAGCGACCCATTTGCGCCGTTGGACGTCATGCCGGGCATTGCCGTGCTCTGCACGCGATCGATGTACGAGAACGTGGTTCGCACGGCGTGCGAGACCGGCCGGCGGTTCAAGGTGAGAACCGGGATCTTGCTATGCCGCACGACCGCCCCCATCGTGCTGAGCGCGGAGACGATGGCCTGCGAGCCCTGGAATGGCCCTTGGGCCGATGCGGCCTGAAGCAGGCCCGCGCCGGTGACGGGCACGCCCGGCATGGCCAGTCGTGCCGTTGCGCCCGCGGCCGCATACAGCGCGTTCCAGTCCAGGCCGCCGGCGGCCTCGGAGTTGGCAATGAGGGTGATCTCCTCGAAAAGGAGGCGGACGCGGCGTGTCAGCGCCTTGTTCTCGCGCTCGAGGTAGCGCGCGACCCGGTCCAGCGCGTCGGGCGTATCGGTAACCACCAGCGCGGCCGCGCCTTCCACGGGCTCTGCGATCACGCCGGATCGCGTGAGGAATGGCAGGATGTTTGCGCGCAGGATGGCCAGCGCGTTGTGCTCGCCCGCGGAGAGCGTGGTGTTGGATGTGCTTTCGAATCCCTCGCCTTCCGCGCTGCCGGACCGGCCGAGCCGCACGTCGACCTTGCTGGCCAACGTCAGCGCGCGCAGGTCGAAGACACGCGTTTCGGTGCGGTAGAACTCGAGCGCGTTGTGTTCGTAACGCCAGTGCACCGAGAAGCGTGCGGCCAGCGCATCGAGCAGATCGGCGAGCGGTTGCGGATCCGCGCGCACTTCAATGCGCGCGGGCGCGGCCACGGCTACTGAGCCGCTGACGGCCAGACGCGGCAGGAAATGGTCTTGGGCAAGCAGCGCTTCCGGACGCACGCGCACCGCGATGCCGGTAGCGGCGGTCAGACGCTGTGCCAGCGTGGGCAGGTCCGCGTCGTCAGCCAGCATGAGCGTGGTTTTCACGTTCTCGCGCAATGCAGGCGGCAGCACGACCTCGCGCGCAAGCGGTTGCGGCTTGCCCGCAAGCCAGGGCGTGGCGACTTCCTGTGCGGCGATGCGCGCCTGACGATCGGTCAAGCCGTCGGCATAGGCCGCGTGTCGGGAAGCGGCATCCGCATGCTGGGCGCTGGCCGCGCGTCGCATGTCGGTGACCCGTTCAGATACCGAGCATCCGGCGAGGACGCACGAGAGCGACACGCACGCGAGAGCCCTGCATTTGCGCAAACGAGCGGTGCAGACAAACAGGCTGAGGTTCATGCCGCGGCTCCTTTGGGCGTGGCCGCGCGTGAGCACGATTGCGCAAGCGGCACCACACGCAGAACACGGTTGCCGTAGAAACAAGGTTGCAGGGGCCGGTCCGCCAGTTCGGTTGCGCCAAGCAGGCCGCGCACGGCGGTCTTGAAGTCACCGGGAAATTCGGCCGTGGCAGCCAACGGAATGTCGACGTCAACCGCCCAATGCTGCGGTTGGAACGTCCAGCCGGCCGAGTCGGCCCAGCGCGCAAGGACGGCGCGCAGCGTGGCGTCGGGCGGCGCCGCGCGGAACGGGGCGGCTTGCGGGGCCACCAGCGCGCCGGCCAGCGCGTGGCCGTCCGATCGCGCGGGCGTGTCAGCCGAAAGCGTGATGGCCGCGCTGGCATCTTGCGGCGGACGCTGCGATGGATCGGGTCCTGCCGCCGTGGGCAGCGCCAGGCGGGCGGCGGATGCCGGTTCGCGCGCCGGGTTGGGCGCGGCATGCGCGCGCCGCGCCCGCGCGGTCAACCTGCCGCCGCGAAAGGAAAGCCCATTCCATGCGCCAGCAACCACGACGTAGGGGTCGCGCCGTACGTACGGCAAGGGGTGCTCGCCACCGTCGCCCATGCCGAAGATGGCCGGCAACGGTTGTCCCGGCAAGAACTGCAACCAGGTCTCGCGGCCGTCGTCGAAGACCTGCAGCGGTGCAACGGCGGGATCGCCGGACAGTTGCCAATCGAAGCGGAACCCCTGAGAAGACGGGATGCCGGACTGCCAGGAAGATCCGCCCGCCGGACCGGGGCCCGACCACGAGCATGCGCCAAGGCAAGACAGCCCGGCCGCCAGGAAAAGGATTCGTACCATGCCTCACCGCGAACAAAGGGCGCATCAGAAGCGACACGCATGAGCGGCATGGTGGCCGAGCGCGGAAGGCGCCGCCAGACTGGCATGTACGTAGGGATGGAATCATCCCCACTGATGGAGCTACGAATTCAGGCGCAAAAAAAACCCGGTCCGAAGACCGGGCTTTGCTTGCTGCGCGTGGCGTGCGGCTTTGCTTGCCGCACGGATGCGATCAGCGCTGCGTGGCGATGGTGCGGGCCTGCGCGGCAGCGTTGTTCAGTGCGGCAACGGGCGGCACCTTGCCGTCAAAGGCGTCGGTGAGCTCCTTGTTCAGCACGGGCTCGATGCGATCGTAGTTGGCCATGCGGAAGCCGCGGCTGTTCTGGACGGGCTTGGCGCTCATCGAGGCGACAACAGCCTGCGCGCCCGGGATCTTGCTGTAGAACGACACGTCGGAAGCGCGGAACGCGGCTTCCGTCAGCGGCAGGTAACCCGTGCGCTGGTGCCATTCGGCTGCGACGACCGGCTTGGACAGCCAGGCGAGGAACTGCGCGGTGGCTTTTTCCTGCGCCTGCGGGTGGCCTTCCAGCGCCCACAATGCCGAGCCGCTGACGAAGGGCTTGCCGCCTTCCTTGGTGACTTGCTCGTAGTAGGGCAGCGGCGCGACGCCGAAGTTCAGCGACTTGGTGGCCAGGAACTGGCCAAACGCGCCCGAATTGGCCGTCAGCACGGCGCATTCGCCCTTGGCGAACAGCTTGTCGTTGGCGTTGTCGCCGGAATAGGCAGTGAACAGCAGCGAACGCTTCCAGCTCACCATCAGCGAGATGTGGCGCATGTACAGCGTGTCGAACTGCATGGCGGGGGCAGCGGACTTCTTGGTGACCGCATCCAGGCCATTGTTGTTGCTGGTGAACTGCTGGTTGTTAATGGGCGCCAGGTTTTCAAGGTGGACCGCGACCTGGTCGCTGGACGCGTAGGGGCAGTCGATGTCGGCCACGTCGCGCAGCTTCAGCAGTTCAGCCTGCAACGCGGTCCACGTGCGCGCCGGCTTGTTGGGATCGAGACCGGCCTTCTTGTAGGCGGCGGTGTTGTAGAACATCACGGGCACTTCGGCCATCCAGGGGAAAGCCAGCAGACGGCCCTTGCTGTCGCGCGTGAAATTGCTGGTGGCCGGGATAAACCAGTTCAGGTCCTTGATCGGATACTTGGCCAGCAGTTCGTACAGCGGCAGCACCGCCTTGTGCTGAGCCACGATTTCGGGCGAATGGTTATCGGACAGTTGCAGCAGGTTCGGGCCCTTCTTGGCCTTTACCGCGGAAACGGCTTCTTGTTCCAGGGCGGACGGCGAGGCGAAGCCGCGCAGCGTCACTTTGACGTCGTCCTGTTCCTTGTTGTATTGCTTGGCGAGCTTTTCGAACTCGGCCTTGTTTGCGTCTGTCAGGGTGTGCCAGACCTGGATCTCGACGGGTGCGGCATTTGCCACGCCGGCCATCGCCATCGCGGCGCCAAACACCCATGCGCGCCGGCTGGCGAACATCGCGCGGGCAACGCCCGCCAATTGCAGTTTCTTCATAGGTTCACAGACCAAGAAAAGGGAATTCCGGTTCTGGCCGCCGTCCACTGATCAGATCGGCCAATGCCCGGCCCGAGCCAACACCCATCGTCCAGCCAAGCGTACCGTGTCCTGTATTGATATACAAATTCGGAATGCGGCTGCGGCCAATGATGGGTACGTTCGAGGGGGTGGACGGGCGCAAGCCCGACCAATAGCTGACGCGCCCGAAATCGAGCGCGTCGGGAAAGAGTTCTTTGGCGAGGCGGGTCAAGGCCTCGCAACGGCCGGTATTCAGACTGCGGGAATAGCCGGACAGTTCCGCCGTGCCCGCCATGCGCAGCCGATCGCCCAAGCGCGAGAAGACGATCTTGTGGCTGCTGTCGGTCAGGCTGACGGTGGGGGTCGCACCCGGATTCAGCACCGGGAAGGTGGCCGAATAGCCCTTTGCCGGATACACGTTGCACGGGATTCCGAGGGGACGCAGCATCGCGGGGCTGAAGCTACCCATGGCGACGACATAGGCGTCGGCCGAGAGCGTGGCATACCGGCCATCGGGCTGGATGATTTCGATGCCCGTGACCGCGCCCCCCTGAGTCAGGAGCCGGGTCGCCCGCGTGTTGTATTGGAATTCGACGCCCGCGCGCGCGCAGTGTTCAGCCAGCGCGACGGTAAAGAGGTGTACGTCCCCGCTTTCGTCTTCGGGGGTGTAATCGCCGCCCACGATGGTGGCGCGATGCGGCGCCAGCGCGGGCTCGATGGCGATGACTTCGTCGGCGGTCACGACACGGCGTTCGACGCCGAAGTCGCGCATCAGGCCGGCGGCGCGCTGCGAGTTTTCGAATTCGTGGGGATCGCGGTAGAAATTCAGGATGCCGCGCTCGAGGTGGTCGTACTGGATGCCGAGTTCGGCGCGCATCCCGCGCAGGGTGGCGCGGCTGTATTCGGCCATGCGAACCATCGCCCGGATGTTGGGAGCGAGCCGGCTGGGAAGGCATTCACGCAGGAAAGCCAGCCCCCACATCCATTGCCGCCAGTCGAGTTGCGGGCGGAACAGCAGCGGCGCGTCGTCGCGGAACATCCACCTGAGCAGCTTCATCGGCGCCTGGGGATTGGCCCAGGGTTCGGCGTAGGACACGGAAATCTGCGCGCCATTGGCAAGGCTGGTTTCCTGTGCGGGACCGGTGCAGCGGTCAATGACCACGACGTCATGACCCGCCTGGCTGAGCCACCAGGCGCTGGAGATGCCGATAATGCCGCTACCCAATACCGCTACTTTCATGCCTGCATCGCTCCTTGCATGCCGGTTGCGTGCGCGGACCCGATGTCCGCGTACCCCCGGCAGGCCGCTGCCAAAGCAGTTTACCTTGCCGTTTTGCAGCCGCCTAAGTAATAAAAAAACATATTACTTACGAACCGGCCTTCGCCAGATCGGCCTCGGACGTGAACGCGTCCGCGTAGAACTCTTCGGGTGGCAGGCCGTTCTGCGCGCTGAACTCACGGCGCGCGGCATCGACCATCAGCGGGGTGCCGCAGGCATAGACCTGATGCCCGGACAGGTCCGCGATGTCTTGCATCACGGCTTCGTGGACAAAGCCGGTGCGGCCGGTCCAGTTGTCTTCCTGCAGGGAGTTGGACACCACCGGGACGTAACGCAAGTTCGGCAGCTGGGCCGACCAGTACCGCGCCAGCGCGTCCATGTAAAGGTCTTGCGGACGGCGGCCGCCCCAGTACAGCGCGACGGGCCGGGTGATGTTCTTGTGGATCATGTGTTCGACGATCGCCTTGACCGGCGCAAAGCCCGTGCCGCTGGCCAGCAGCACGATGGGCTTGTCGCTGTCTTCGCGCAGGAAGAACGATCCGAAGGGCCCTTCCAGGCGCAGGATCTCGCGTTCCTTCATCTGCGTGTCGCCGGCGCCGAAGACGTGATCGGTGAAGAGCCCGCCCGGCATGTGCCGGATGTGCAGCTCCAGCGGGCTGCCGGTGTGCGGCGCGCCGGCCATCGAATAGCTGCGGCGGCGGCCGTCCTTCAGAATGATTTCGACATACTGCCCGGCGTAGTAGCGGAACTGCTCGGAGGCCGGCAGTTGCAGCTTCAGGACCGTGACGTCCGGCGCCACGCGCTCCATGGTCTGGACACGCGACGGCAGCTTGCGGATCTGGATGTCGCTGGCCAGCCGGACTTCGGTGGACTCGACCACGAGGTCGGACTCGGGGCGAGCCTGGCAGAAGAGCGTGTAGCCGTCGGCCAGTTCCTCGGGCGACAGGATCTGCGCGGGGTACTGGCCGGCGTCGAACTTCCCGGAAACCACTTTGCCCTTGCAGGTGGAGCACGCGCCGTTGCGACAGCTGTAAGGCAGGACGATGCCCGCCGCCAATGCGGCGTCGAGCACGGTCTGGCCGGGCTCGACCGGGAATTGATGCTTGCTGGGTTGAATGATGACCTGGAAGCTCATGATGAAACGGTTCAGAGGCGACGAAGCGCTATCCGGGTATTGCCGGAAAGGCGCCCCGCCCGGCCCGGCGTCATACCGGGAACTTGCGGATTTCCTTGATGCGGTTGGCGTCGTCAACCAGCACCACCTGGGGCTTGTGCGTGGCGGAATCTTCTTCGGACATGGGGCCGTACGTGCAGATGATCAGCAGGTCGCCCACCTGCGCCCGGCGCGCCGCCGCGCCGTTCAGCGAGATGGCGCCGCTGCCGCGCGCGGCCTTGATGATGTAGGTGTCGAAGCGTTCGCCATTCGTCACGTTGTAGAGTTCGATGCGTTCGAACTCGCGCATGCCGGCAGCGTCGAGGAGGTCTTCGTCGATGCCGCAAGACCCTTCGTAGTGAAGGTCGGCTTCGGTGACCGTGACGCGGTGCAGCTTTGCCCGCAGCATGATGCGTTGCATAAAAAATTCCTGGTTCCGCGGCCCGGACCGCGAAGTGTTGCATGGTTGATGCCCGGCATCCGGATTTGCCGTCGAAAGCCGGTATTCTATAATTTTTGCCGCAACGGGACGGCCCGTTGCTGCGCACCGTCAAACGGTTGGCGCGTTTTCCGGGGACGACCCCATTTATGCCGGCGGCTTGCCGGCAGCGTAACTTGGGAGTCGTGAATGACCTGGATCATCCTGGTATTGGCCGGCCTGTTCGAAATCGTCTGGGCCGTCGGCCTGAAATACACGCACGGATTCACCCGGCTGTGGCCGTCCGTTGGCACCGTGGCCGGCATGCTGGCCAGTTTCTGGCTGCTGGCCTTGGCCATGAAAACCCTGCCGCTGGGCACCGCCTACGCCGTGTGGGTAGGGATCGGCACGATCGGCGCCTTCGTGGCAGGCATCGTGCTGTTCGGGGAATCGGCGAACTGGCTGCGCATTGCCAGCGTTGCGTTGATCGTGCTGGGTCTGGTTGGCCTGAAGCTGTCCACGCCATAAGGCTCAGGCCGCTCAAGGCATAAGGCTCAGGCCTAGCCCAGGCCCATCGGGGCGGCGGGTCAGAAATCCAGTTCGATCTCGACCGCGTCGCCCACCTTCAGCCGCGCGCCCGCCGGCGCATCCAGAATGGCGTTCTGGCCGAACACCACCCCAATGTCCAGATTGCGGTAACCCGCCAACGTGCGGCCCGGCTCCTCGTATTGCTTGGCCGTGCGCTGGTCGATGTCGGGAATCGAGCAACGCGTGCACGGCTTGACGAACGCCATGCGCACGCCAGCCGCCGTGATCATGGCGGTGTGGTCTTCCTCGAAGGCCTCCCATTCGCCTTCGACCACGATGTTGGGACGGAAACGGTCCATCGGCACCGGATCCGCCCCCTTGGCCTTCAGGCGGCCATTCAGGTCGTCCAGCGACGCCTGGTTGGCGATCAGCAGCGGAAACCCGTCGGCAAATCCGAAGCAGTGCTCGCCGACGAAAGCGTCGGCCAGATCGGGGTGTGCATCAACCCAGCGTGACACCCAATCGGGCTTGGCGTCGCGGCGCGCCGCGGCGTCCACCTTGAGCAGGCCGCACGGGGTCTGCAGAAACTGGGACAGCCACTGGGCGGCAGCCTCGCTTTCGCGCCGGGCCGTGGTGGTGTCGCTCCAGACGCCAACCGAGAGCGGCTCGCCGTGCAGACCCGACCCGTCCAGCGCGACGTCCAGGTCCGCCATGCCGGGCGCCGACAGCCGCAGCGCGTGCGCGGTGAGCGCCGTGCGGATGAGCGCCATGGCTGGCCATTGCCGCTGCGTCATGAACTGGCCCGCCGCGTCCACCACCATCCAGCGCCGGTCATTAGCCAGCCCCGACCGGTCGATGGGCGATTCGGTCAGGTCGATGCCCGCGCAGGATTTGACGGGATAGATATGCAGGCTGAGGATACGGGCGGACATGGCGGCGATGGCTCAACGGGTGACGGATGCCGCAGAGAATACAAGAAATGCGGCACGCCGGGCCGCCCGAAAGAGACAAAAAAAGCCCGGGACAAGCCCGGGCCAGATCAGGTGGCGGTTGCTCAGCCGCCCACCAGCTTCAAGGTGTCAAGCGGGGTCACCGCCTTGAACCCCTTGCGCGTCGCGATGTGCTCGGGACGCGGGGTCAGCCCGTACTTGGGCGGATTCAGGGTGTTCTCCATGCTGTTGTAGACCATGAAGACGTTGGACCGCGGCCACGGCGAAATGTTGCTGTTCGAGCCGTGCATGGTGTTGCAGTCGAAGAACACCACCGAGCCGGCCTTGGCCGTCATCGTGCGGATGCCGCCCTGCTCCACCAGCAGCTGCAGGCTGACGGGATCCGGGACCCCGTACTCCTGCTTCTTCAAGGACTGCTTGTAGTGCTCGTTCGGCGTCTCGCCGACGCACGAAATGAACTGGCGATGCGAGCCGGGCACCAGCATCAGCGGGCCGTTGCACTCGTTGTTGTCGGTCAGCAGCACCGAGCAGCTAAGCGCGCGCATCGACGGCATGCCGTCCTCAACGTGCCAGGTCTCGAAATCGGAGTGCCAATAGAACTCCTTGCCCTTGAAGCCCGGCTTCATGTTGGCGCGCGACTGGTGAATGTAGACCTCGGAACCGAGAATCTGGCGCGCCACGTTGACCAGGCGCGGATCCCGCACCAGGCGGGCCAGCATGGGATTGAGCACGTGCACCATGAAGATGGAACGCACGGCGTTGCTGCCCGGCTCGGTGATGGCCTCTTCGCGGCGCACAATGGACGGGTCGCGCGTCATGCGCTCGACCTCGGCCGACAGCGCACGCACTTCGGCCTCCGAGAACAGGTCTTCCAGCAGCAGGAAACCGTCGCGGTCGTACTGGCCCACCTGCTCGGTGGTCAGCGCGCTGGCGTACTTGCCGTCTTCATAGACGACGGGGTCCTGGCGGGAAATGATGGCGGAACTGCGATCCGTACGGGAGGCGTACGGATCCTGCGCGGGTGAGATCATGCGTACCTCCTTGTTCAGGCCGCGACCGCATCGGGTAGCGCGTAGACACCTTCCTTGTCGTGCACTTCCTGGCCGGTCAGCGGCGGGTTGAAGACGCAGATGACGCGCAGCGGCTCCTTGCCGCCGCACAGCCAGTGCTCGTCGTGTTCGTTCAGGGCGTAGACCACGCCGGGGCCCAGGTCGTACTTCTTGCCGTCGGCAATGGTCTCGATCGAACCGTCGCCCTCGATGCACCACACGGCCTCGAGGTGGTTCTTGTAGTGGATGTGCGTGCGGCCGCCCGGAAAAATGGTGGTCTCATGGAACGAGAATCCCATGCCATCCTTCTTCAGCAGCACGCGGCGGCTGACCCAGGTGTCGGTACGGACTTCGTCGGCGGTGCCGATCACATCTTTGACATTACGTACGATCATTGACGTTTTCCTCCAAATTTCAGGATGCGGGCGGACTGCCCCTCATCGGCCAGCGCTTCTGCCACGCTAGCCTCAATCAGATCCAGGCCCTTGGCCAACAGCTCTTCCTCGATCGTCAGCGCGGGCAGCAGCTTGAGCACTTCATCGTGCGCGCCCGACGTTTCGATCACGACGCCCTTCTTGAAGGCGCATTGGGCGATGCGGTTGGACAGCGCCGGATTGCCGTTGGAAACCAGACCCTGGATCAGGCCGCGGCCGCGAGCCGACAGGCCGGCGTTGGGATAGCTGTGCACCAGGTTTTCCAGCCAGTCGCCCACCAGGCGTTCCTTGCGCTGGATATCAGCGGTGAACGCGGCGTTGGTCCAGTAGGTTTCCAGCGCCTGGGTTGCGGTGACAAACGCGAGGTTGTTGCCGCGGAAGGTGCCGCTGTGGGCGCCGGGCTTCCAGATGTCCAGCTCGGGCTTCATCAGCACCAGCGACATCGGCAGGCCGAAACCGGATAGCGACTTGGACAGCGTGATGATGTCCGGACGGATGCCGGCGGTCTCGAAGCTGAAGAACGTGCCGGTACGGCCGCAGCCGACCTGGATGTCGTCCACGATCAGCAGCATGTCGTGGCGCTTGCACAGCTTTTCCAGTTCCTTGAGCCAGCGCAGCGTGGCCACGTTGACGCCGCCCTCGCCCTGCACCGTTTCCACGATGACGGCGGCCGGCTTGTCCATGCCGCTGCTCGGATCTTCCAGCATGCGTTCCATGTAGGCCATGGTGTCCACGTCCGGACCGAAGTATCCGTCGTAGGGCATGAACGTCGTGTTGCCCAGCGCGTAGCCGGCGGCGTCACGGAACTTCATGTTGGCGGTCGCGGCAAGCGAACCGCCGCTCACGCCGTGAAAACCGTGCGTGAACGAGATCACGTTGGGACGGCCCTTGACCTGGCGCGCGATCTTCAGCGCGGCTTCGACGGCGTTGGTGCCGGTCGGGCCGGTGAATTGCAGCGTGTATTGCCAGTTGCGCGGCTTGAGCAGCACGCGATCCACCGTCTCCAGGAAACGCTTCTTCGCGCTGGTGGCCATGTCCAGGCCGTGGACGACACCGTCCGCCTGCACATACTCCAGCAGCTTTTCCTTGAGAACAGGATTGTTGTGGCCGTAGTTCAGCGTGCCTGCGCCGCTGAAGAAGTCGATGTATTCGGCGCCATCCTCATCGATGAGCGTCGAGCCCCGGGCCTGATTGAATATCACGGGAAACGACCGGATGTAGCCCCGCACCTCAGACTCCATACGGTCAAAGATCTTCAAGTCCATGATTAATCCTCCCTTTTCATCTCATAAATTGACGGACGGCCTGATCCACCCGGGTGCGGCAAGCGCACCCGGACAGCAGAATCGTCCCGGTAAACCGATAAGACCGTCAGGCCTGTACCACCCCTACGGGGATGGCAAGGCGAACGGGCCTATCCTCAAGAGCATCTCGTCGTCGTGATCCGCGCCGCCGAACAATTGCCGGTCGAAGAACGGCTGTTCGGAAACGTGGGCGCCCACCTCGGCTGCCAAGCCGGCAAAGGTGCGGCGCGAAGCCTGGTTGTCAGGCCCCACCGTGGTTTCAAGATAGCGGACATGCGCCAGGTTCTTGCGCTGCAAGAGTTCCCGGAGCATGGCGCGGCCAAGGCGTTGGCCGCGTGCGCGGGCGTGCACCGCAACCTGCCAGACGAACAGAACGTCAGGGCGGGACGGGTCCACATAGGCGGAAATAAAACCGTTGATACGTCCTCCGGCGCTTTCAGCCAGGACGCAGGTGTCGCGAAAGTGCTCGCACAGGAGCAGGTACGCGTAGAGGGAATTCAGGTCGAGTGGCGGGCACTCGGAAATGAGGCGGTGGATCGCGGCGCCGTCTTTGCGGTCGGGCAGACGCATGGTATGGGTCTGCGCGCTGACCGCCGGCGCCACGGCACTTGAGAGTGTGGGGGTGTCCAGTTCGTTTTTCTTCATGCGACGATTCCCGATTCTGGTGGTGCCCCGCCCGTGGGCACTTCTAGGATGGGCGACGACACGTCTCCATGCGTGTCGACTGCGGCCTGACCTTCCTGTTCCATGAGCGTCACGATGCGCTCCAGGGACAGGGTGATGGTGGCCTGTTCCAATTCCGGCAAGGCATTGAGCGCGTCAGCCAGATGCTTTTGCAGCGGCGACGGCGCGCCTTGCGCCAATTCACGTCCCGCCTCCGTGGCGGTGACAAATACGATGCGGCGGTCTTCACGGCCCCGCTCGCGGCGGATCAGCGCCTTGTCTTCCAGCCGATCCAGGATGCCGACCACCGTGCTGGGGCTGACGTGCATCTCGCGGCTGATCGCCGTGGCCGTCATGGGGCCATTGGCGATCACGGTGCGCAGGCACATCAGCTGCGGGGCAGTGATGTGGCTGACCGCGGACAACTGTCGCGAATGCAGCGCGATCGAACGCGTGATGCGGCGCAGGGCTCGCAAAATGCGCAGGTCGTACTGCTGAGATGTTTCGGATTTCGCGGCGTCAGTCATGGGTTGCGATGGGTTCGGACAAAATCATTTCTACACGAATGATATGCGCCCGATTTATTCGAGTCAAACAAAAACGCCGGCACGATGTAAATAAATGAACGCTGATTTGGCGAGGATGACGGCACTATGACTGGACTTGGCACCCAGCGGAGCCAACGTGGATGCGGCTCAGCGCGGGATCCGGCCCAAGTCTTACCCGGATAAAAAACATATGTTTTGTTCAAGATGTTTTATTTATCATATGTTTTTACGCGAACGAACGACGCTGCCCTCTCATGCCTCTGCCCTCCTCCCTGCTTGCTGCCCTACAAGAAAAGCTGGAACATCTGCCGCCTGAATTGCAGCGGGCGGCGAAGTGGGTAGTGGCCAATCCCGCGCAGGTAGGGCTGTGGTCGATGCGCCGGCAGTCGCAGGCGTTGGGCGTGGCGCCCGCCACGATGTTGCGATTGGCCCGTGCATTGGGCTATGCCAGTTACGAGGATTTCCGCCGGCCGTTCCAGGACGCGCTGGCGGGACGCGACGAGCCGGGAATGCGCGACCGCGCCGCCGCCCTGCAGGCCGCGTCAAGCGCTTCCGCCGAACCCGGTCCTAATACGTTGACCGACGTCCAAGTACAAGCCCTGTCCTCGGTCTGCGCGCTTAATTCGACGCAAGCGTTCGACGCAGCCGTGCAGACCCTGCTGGACGCGCGTCAGGTCGGTTTCCTGGGAACGCGCTCGGCCTTCGGCATCGCGTTTCAGATGCGATATGCCTATCAGCTCGTGCGCCGCAACAGCGTCCTCATTGACGGGCTGGGCGGCGCGCCCGCCGAGCAGGCGGACAACCTGGGCGCGGGCGACGCGCTGATCGTCATCTCGCAGGCGCCCTATCCCACGGCCACCGTCCAGCTCGCGCGCCAGGCGGCCCAGCGCGGCGTGGCGCTGGTGGCGCTGACCGACGATCCGCTCTCGCCGCTTGCGCTTGACGCCCGCCACACCCTGCGGTTTGCCCCACCCGACCGCGACGGCGTGCGCGCGCAGCCCGCGCGCCAGGGGCCGGGCTCGTTCCTTCACACGACGGCCGGGCTCTTGGGGCTGGCCGAACACCTGATCGCCCGCCTGACGGCCCGCGGCGGCCAAGCCGTGCTGGACAGGCTGGCCGAGGTGGAACAGCGCCTGCGGGCCGACAACGTTTACTGGAATGGCGCACCCGCGCGCCGCCCGGGCCAGGCCTTCGGGCCGGCAACCTCCTCAACCTGACCCAGGAACTTCGCAGCATGAGCCAAACCCGCGTCCTGCATCGCTCCCTTCGCAATACGCCTGCCGTCGCCGTGCGCGGCCAGGGTGTCTGGATCCATGACAGCGCCGGCCGCGCGTATCTAGACGGCTCCGGCGGCGCGGCAGTGTCCTGCCTGGGCCACAACCACCCCGACGTCCAGGCCGCGCTGCACGCGCAGGTGGACGCGCTGGCCTATGCCCACACCAGCTTCTTTACGACCGAGGTCGCGGAAAAGCTGGCGGCCCGTCTCGTGGCCGACGCCCCGGCAGGCACATCGCATGCCTACTTCGTGTCTGGCGGATCAGAAGCGGTGGAAGCGGCGCTGAAGATGGCGCGCCAGTATTTCGTCGAAATCGGCCAGCCGCAGCGCCGCCACATCATCGCGCGGCGGCAGAGCTATCACGGCAATACGCTGGGCGCGCTGGCGGTCGGGGGCAATGCGTGGCGGCGCGCGCAGTTTGCGCCGCTGCTCATCGAGGTCGAACACGTGTCGCCCTGCTATGCCTATCGCGACCAGCACAGCGGCGAAACCGCCGAGCAGTACGGCGAACGGCTGAGCGAGGAACTGGAAGCGGCCATCCAGCGCCTCGGCCCCGACTCGGTGATGGCATTCGTGGCGGAACCCGTGGTGGGCGCCACGTCCGGCGCAGTGACGGCCGTGCCCGGCTATTTCCGCCGGATCCGCGAGGTCTGCGACCGTCACGGCGTGCTGTTCATCGCCGACGAGGTCATGTGCGGCATGGGCCGGACCGGCACCCTGTATGCCGTCGAACAAGAAGGCGTGACGCCGGATCTCATCACCATTGCCAAGGGCCTGGGCGGCGGCTACCAGCCCATCGGCGCGGTCATGGCGCAGCAGCACATCGTGCAGGCCATGCAGCAAGGCAGCGGCTTTTTCCAGCACGGCCACACCTATCTTGGCCATGCGCTGGCCTGCGCGGCCTCGCTGGCGGTGCAGGACGTGATCCGGCGCGACGGGCTGCTGGAGCGGGTGCGGGTGATGGGCGCAGGCCTTGCGCAGCGGCTGCAGGAGGCGTTGGGCGACCATCCGCACGTCGGAGATATCCGTGGCCGGGGCCTTTTCATGGGCGTGGAACTGGTCCGGGACCGCGCCACCAAACAGACCTTCGATCCAGATCTGGCGCTGCATGCGCGGATCAAGCGCGAGGCCATGGCGCGGGGGCTGATGGTCTATCCCATGGGCGGCACGATCGATGGCCGCCAGGGCGATCACGTGCTGCTTGCGCCGCCCTTCATCATTTCCGAGGACGAACTGGACCAACTGACCGAACGGCTGACCGGCGCCATCGACGCCGCCATCGCGCAATCGGGCGATTAGACGCCGGCCGTTGAAGCGGAGTCTAAAGACCCGCTTTGCGCAGGTTCGGTCAGCCTGCCGCCGCGCGGCGCCAGGGCGGCCAGGCGCCGATCGTGAGCGCGCGCAGGAACCATTCGACGGGTCCGTAGGCGTGGCGCCGCAACCACCATGCGGACAACAGCAGCTGGGCGGCAAAGATGGCCACCGCGGCGAGGAATGCGGCCAGGGGCGGCACGGCGGCATACAGCCGCAAGCCCCAGGCCGTGAAGAGGAATGCGCAGACGACCGACTGCATCAGGTAATTGCTCAGCGCCATCCGTCCCGCCGGCGCCAGCCACGCCCCCAGGCGTTCGCCCGGCCCCGTGCGCAGCGCCAGCAGGAACGCCGCACCGTACGACAGGCTCAAGAGCGGCGCCGTGAAAAGGCCCACGGCCAATCCCGGCAATTCCCACACCACGCGGGCCTGCGGCAATGCGCTGGTTGCGTAGGCGGCGGCGCCGGCCAGTCCCGGCAAGAGGCCCAGCGCGCAGAGCAGCCCAAGCGCGCGGCGCGAGCGCCACGGGTCCGCCAGCGCATTGCGCCGCCCCAGCGCATATCCGGCCAGGAACATGGCAAAGACGAAAGGCCCCTGCACGAACAGCACGGTGAACCAGATGGTTTCCGTGAGCTCTTTGATGTGCTGCGCGATCGTGGTGCCGATGGTGCCGCGATACGCCTCGATGGAGGCCAGCGCCTCGGCCTTGTACAGCGCGGCGTATCCAGCGGGCGCCGGATCCAGAAATGTCAGCGCGCCCAGGATCGCCCACACCGCCGACGCCAGCGCGATCAGCCACAGCGCCACGCGCAGCGCACGGCCCGGATCCATGCGCCGGCACAGCAGCAGCGCGAAGCCCAGCAAGGCATAGGTCACCAGGATGTCGCCCTGGTAGAACAGGATGGCGTGCGCAAAGCCCAGGACAGCCAGCCCCGCCAGCCTGCGCAAAAAGCGCGCCGCGAAGGCGGCATCGGCCTGTTCGGCGGCCGTCATCTGCAGGGTGAAGCTGTAGCCGAACAGGAAGGAAAACAGCAGGTAGAACTTGGTCTCGAACAACCAGGCGATCAGCCAGCGGACGGTCACGTCGACCGGGCGCGAATAGACCGGATCGGCCACGCCCCCGCCATAGAACGGAAAGGCGAACACGCCGATGTTGACCACCAGGATGCCGAAGAGCGCAAAGCCGCGCAGGGCATCGACGTGGGCAAGCCGCGGCCGGACGGCGTGGCCGCCGGTCATGCCCGCCCCCGGATCGCGTGCCGGCGGCGCAAAAGGCGCGCGCCGCCGGGCCTTTGCTGCGTCAGGCGGCGGGCAGGCCTCAACCCAGCACCGGAGACAGCAACGGCTGCTTGGGCCGCACGTCCAGCGCGCGCCCCTTGCGGGCCCGCTTTCCGACGTAGACCGCCAGGTCCGCACCCGCCAGGATGTCCTCGGTCATCTTGTTGCGGTAGATGCCGGTGGCGCGCAGCCCCAACGTGCCGATCGGCACGGTCTGATCGAGCTTGTCCGCGCCGTCCAGCCCCATCAGGATGGTGCCGCGTCCGCCGCCCGACAGCGACTTCACTTCGTCCAGGCCGAAGACCAGGAACTTGCCCTTTTGCGACAGCAGCGCCAGTTGCTGGGCGCCGGCGAACAACGGCACAGGACGCAGCAATTCGTCGCCCGTCTCAAGGGTGATGAACTGCTTGCCGGCCCGCTGGCGGCTGACCATGTCGGAGAGCTTGGCCGCGAACCCGTAGCCGCCGCGCGTTGCCAGCAGCCAGCGGCTGTCGGCCGAGGCCGCGATGGTGTGGACGATGCGCGTGCCCGATTCCAGGTCGATCATCGTGGTGACCGGCTGGCCGTCGCCACGCGCCGACGGCAGGCCGGACACCGGCACGGAATACACCCGGCCGTTGTCGCCAACCGCGATCAGCGTGTCGGTGGTGCGGCACTCGAAGGCGCCGTACAGATCGTCGCCCTGCTTGAAGCCGAATTGCGCGGCGTCATGGCCGTGGCCCTGACGAGCGCGCAGCCAGCCCTTTTGCGAAACGATCACGGTGACAGGCTCGTCCAGCACCTTGGTTTCAAGCACGGCGCGCTCGGCCGTCTCGATCAGGGTGCGGCGCTCGTCGCCATATTGCTTGGCGTCGGCTTCGATTTCCTTGACCAGCAGGCGCTTGAGCGTTGTGGGGTTGTCCAAAAGTTCTTGCAGCGAGACCTGTTCCTTGCGCTTGTCGGCCAGTTCCTGCTCGATCTTGAAGCCTTCCAGGCGGGCGAGCTGGCGCAAACGCATTTCGAGGATGTCCTCGGCTTGCCGTTCGGACAGCTTGAAGCGTTGCATCAACGCGGCGCGGGGCTCGTCGGATTCGCGGATCGTCTGGATGACCTCGTCCACGTTCAGGTAGACGACCATGCGCCCTTCCAGCACGTGGATGCGGTCAATGACCTTGTCCAGGCGGAAGCGCGTGCGGCGCACCACGGTGTTGGTGCGGAACGCCAGCCATTCGACCAGAATGTCGCGCAGGCCCTTCTGGCGCGGACGGCCGTCGGTGCCGATGCACACCAGGTTGACGCTGGCGCTGCCTTCCATGCTGGTCTGCGCCAGCAGCGTGTTGACGAATTCGTCGCGGTCGACCCGCGAGGTCTTGGGCTCGAAGACCAGACGAACGGCGGCGTCCTTGCCGGATTCGTCGCGCACCGCATCCAGCAGGTTCAGCATGACCGCCTTGGCCTGCGTCTGCTCCGGGGTCAGGCTCTTCTTGCCCGTCTTGACCTTGGGATTGGTGATTTCCTCGATTTCTTCCAGCACCTTCTGGCCCGAGGTGCCCGGCGGCAGCTCGTTGACGACCAGTTGCCACTGTCCACGCGCCAGTTCCTCGAACTGCCAGCGTGCGCGCACCTTCAGGGACCCGCGGCCCACACTGTAGATCTGCGCGATGTCGGCCGCGGGGGTAATGATCTGGCCGCCGCCCGCGAAGTCCGGGCCGGGGATCATGGCGTACAGCTCTTCGTCGGGCAACTGCGGCTGCTTGATGAGCGCGACGCAGGCCTGCGCGACTTCGCGCAGGTTGTGCGGGGGGATCTCGGTGGCCATGCCCACGGCGATGCCCGAGGCGCCGTTCAGCAGCATCATGGGCAGGCGCGCCGGCAGCATCTGGGGCTCTTGCTGGCTGCCGTCGTAGTTGGGCACGAAATCCACCGTGCCTTCGTCCAGTTCGTCGAGCAGCAGCTTGGCGATCGGCGTGAGGCGCGCTTCCGTGTAACGCATGGCGGCGGCGTTGTCGCCATCGCGCGAACCGAAGTTGCCCTGGCCGTCGATCAGCGGATAGCGCAGCGAAAAGTCCTGCGCCATGCGGACCATGGCGTCGTACGCCGCCTGGTCGCCGTGCGGATGGTACTTACCGAGCACGTCGCCCACGACGCGCGCCGATTTGACGGGCTTGGCGCCGGAGCCCAGCCCCATCGCCTGCATGGCGAAAAGGATGCGGCGCTGCACGGGCTTCTGCCCGTCGCCCACGTCGGGCAGCGCGCGGCCGCGCACCACGGACACCGCGTAGTCCAGATAGGCCTGCTCCGCGTAGCGCGCCAGCGTGATGGCGGCGTTGCCATCGCCGTCGCCGCCGGGCGGATTGGAGTCGAACAGGCCGGGTTGATTGGTGTCGGTCATGTTGTATTCAGGTAGACAATTTCATCGAAACGGCGTCAATGCGCCTCAGGCGGACGGGGCCAAAAACTGCGTGTCGGCGACATGCGCGCGCATCTGGGTGCGCACGGCCTGCAGCGTGGCGGCGTCCTGCCCGCGCTTGGGGATGATCACGCCTTGCAACGTGCCCAGGATGACGTAGAGGTGCTCGGGGGTTTCCTCGACCCGCCGCACGTCGGACCACGCCATGTGCCCGGAGGCGGTGGCAGTGGTGTCCGTGACGCCGTCCGGCCCGAAGTCCAGCTCGTGCCGCCCCAGGTAAAGGGTGTCGGGCTGCTTGGCCAGCATGCGGCGCGTGTTCATCTTCACGAGGCCGGGCAGCACATATTCGTACGCCAGGGCCAGCAACGCGAGGATGCCCAGGCCCACCGCCAGGCCCTGGAAATACACCGGCAGCAGCGCACCCCAGTTGGGCCCCTTGCCGTCCCAGGTCTGCCAGATCAGGTAGGCAAGCAAGGCCACGATCATCAGGACGCCGAAGCGCAGATGGGACCGGTAACGGCGGCGGCGCAGTTCCGGCCGTTTGTACACATAGGCGGCGAAATCCGCGTAGTCGTCGGCGGTCAGGTCGACGACCATGCGGGCTTGCCCGGGCACGGTCGCGGTCATCAGATGTCGAGCTCCGCCAGGTTGCCCTTTTCCTCGATCCACGCGCGGCGTTGCGAGGACTCGCCCTTGCCCATCAGCATGTCGAACATGCGGGTGGTGTCGTCGGGCGTCTGGTCGCCATAGCCCACCGGCAGCAGGCGGCGCGTGTCCGGATTCATGGTGGTTTCCCACAACTGCTCGGGGTTCATTTCGCCCAGGCCCTTGAACCGGCTGACGGCCCACGCGCCTTCGCGCACGCCTTCCTTGCGCAGCTTGTCCTGCGCGGCCTCGAGCTCGCCTTCGTCAAGACAGTAGATCTTGCGGGCGGGACGCTTGCCCTGCGCCGGCACGTCCAGACGGAACAGCGGCGGCTTGGCGACGTAGACGTTGCCGGCCTCGACGAGCTTGGGAAAGTGGCGGTAGAACAGCGTCAGCAGCAGCACCTGAATGTGCGAGCCGTCGACGTCCGCGTCCGACAGAATGCAGATGCGGCCGTAGCGCAGGCCGGACAGGTCGGGCGTATCGTTGGGCCCGTGCGGATCCACGCCGATCGCCACGGAAATGTCGTGGATCTCGTTGTTGGCAAAGAGGCGGTCGCGGTCGACCTCCCAGGAGTTGAGCACCTTGCCGCGCAGCGGCAGGATGGCCTGGAATTCCTTGTCGCGGCCCATCTTGGCCGAGCCGCCGGCCGAATCGCCCTCGACCAGGAATACCTCGGTGCGCGCGGCATCGCTGGACTCGCAGTCGGTCAGCTTGCCGGGCAGGACCGCCACGCCGGAACTCTTGCGCTTTTCGACCTTTTGGGCGGAACGCTGGCGCGCCTGCGCCTGCCGGATGGCCAGTTCGGCAAGCTTCTTGCCGTATTCCACATTGCTGTGCAGCCACAGATCGAGCGCGCTCTTGGAGAACCCGCCCACCAGGCGCACGGCATCGCGGCTGTTCAGGCGTTCCTTGATCTGGCCCTGGAATTGCGGATCGAGCACCTTGGCCGACAGCACGAAGCTGGCGCGGGCAAAGACGTCTTCGGGCAGCAGCTTCACGCCCTTGGGCAGCAGGCTGTGCAGCTCGGCAAACCCCTTCACGGCGCCGAACAGGCCTTCGCGCAGACCGGACTCGTGCGTGCCGCCGGCCGGCGTGGGGATGAGGTTGACGTAGGACTCGCGCACCGCGTTGCCGTCCTCGGTCCAGGCCACGACCCATTGGGCGCCCTCGCCCTCGGCGAAGTTTTCGTGGTCGGCGCCGGCGTATTGCGCGCCTTCGAAGAACGGCACCATCAGTTCGGCGCCCGCCAGGGCCTCGGCTAGGTAGCCGCGCAGGCCGTCCTGGTACTGCCAGGTCTTGGTGTCCCCGGTTTTCTCGTTGACGAGCGTGACCTTCACGCCCGGCAGCAGCACGGCCTTGCTGCGCAAGAGGTGGGTGAGCTCGCCCAGCGGAATATTGGGGCTGTCGAAATACTTGGCGTCCGGCCAGACGCGCACGCGGGTGCCGGACTTCTTGCGGCCGCCCTGGTCGTAGGGCGCCAGGGGCTCGGCGACGTCGCCGCCCTTGAACACCAGGCGGTTCACGGCGTTGTCGCGCCAGACGACGACTTCCAGGCGGGTGGCCAGCGCGTTGGTGACGGACACGCCGACGCCGTGCAGGCCGCCGGAGAAGGCGTACGCGCCGCCGCCGGCTTTGTCGAATTTGCCGCCCGCGTGCAGGCGCGTGAACACGAGTTCGACGACGGGCGCGTTTTCTTCGGGATGCAGGCCGACGGGAATGCCGCGGCCGTCGTCTTCGACGGACACGCTGCCATCAGCGTGCAGCGTGACCTGGATCTGTTTGCCGTAGCCGGCCAAGGCCTCGTCTGCGGCGTTATCGATGACCTCCTGCACGACGTGCAGGGGGTTTTCGGTGCGGGTGTACATGCCCGGGCGCTGCCGCACGGGTTCCAGCCCCTTCAGGACGCGGATGGACGCCTCGTTGTAACGTGGAGTGGCCAAGTTATCCCCAACATCTGTGGAAAAAAACCGACATTTTACGGACAAGCCTAGATTCTGCGCGGCTCCGGGTGGGATGCGCACGACCTGACCAGGTCCGATTTCGGTAGGATGATGACAGTCACAACCGCCGTTCCGGACTTTGACCGCCCGGATCGCGACAGCTGCGCCGCAACATCCTACACAAAATCCTGCAAACCCTGTTGTTATTAACAGTGGTATGCCTGTTGTTATTGACAGTGGTATGCTTGAGTCCATTCCACAAACAAGAACAACGGCAAGGCGCGTCTTAACGCGCCTTTTGCTGCCGAACCGAGAATCACCATCATGAGCGACCAAATCAAGAACGTCAGTGACGCCAGCTTCGATGCCGATGTGTTGAAATCCGGCCAGCCGGTGCTGGTGGACTACTGGGCTGCCTGGTGTGGCCCCTGCAAGATGATCGCCCCCATCCTGGAAGAAGTCGCCGCCGAATACGCAGGCCGCTTGACGATCGCCAAGCTGAACGTGGATGAAAACCAGGGCACGGCCACCAAGTACGGCATCCGCGGCATTCCCACCCTTATGCTCTTTAAAGACGGCCAGGCTGCCGCCACCAAGGTTGGCGCGCTGTCGAAGTCGCAACTCACCGCATTCCTGGACGGCGCGTTGTAAATCGCGTGCTGTAACCGAGGGCGCCGCCGCATAGGCGGCGCTCATTCAGTACCGCGCGAGCCCGTCCGTGGCGCGCCGCCAGAGCCCTCCTTTACTTTTCCCCCAACACCCACCGCGATGCACCTCAACGAACTGAAGGCGCTGCACGTCTCGCAGCTGCTCGAAATGGCCGCTGGCCTGGAAATCGAAAACGCCAACCGCCTGCGCAAGCAGGAACTGATGTTCGCCATCATGAAGCGGCGCGCCAAGCAAGGCGAGCAGATCTTCGGCGACGGCGTTCTTGAAGTCCTGCCCGACGGCTTCGGTTTCCTGCGCTCGCCGGAAACCTCGTATCTGGCCAGCACCGACGACATCTACATTTCTCCGTCGCAGATCCGCCGCTTCAATCTGCACACCGGCGACTCCATCGAAGGCGAAGTGCGCACCCCCAAGGATGGCGAGCGCTACTTTGCCCTGGTGAAGGTGGACAAGGTCAACGGCGTGGCGCCCGAGGCGATCAAGCATCGCATCATGTTCGAGAACCTGACGCCGCTGCACCCGAATCGCGTCATCCGCCTGGAACGCGACATCAAGAGCGAGGAAAACCTCACTGGCCGGATCCTCGACGTCTTCGCCCCGATCGGCATGGGCCAGCGCGGCCTGATCGTCGCCAGCCCCAAGTCCGGCAAGACGGTGATGATGCAGCACATTGCGCACGCCATCACCACCAACTACCCCGACGCGGTCATGATCGTCCTGCTGGTCGACGAACGCCCGGAAGAAGTGACCGAAATGCAGCGCACGGTGCGCGGTGAAGTCGTGGCCTCGACCTTCGACGAGCCCGCCACCCGTCACGTGCAAGTGGCCGAAATGGTCATCGAGAAGGCCAAGCGCCTGGTCGAAATGAAGAAGGACGTCGTGATCCTGCTGGACTCGATCACCCGTCTGGCCCGCGCCTACAACACCGTCGTGCCGGCCTCCGGCAAGGTGCTGACCGGCGGCGTGGACGCCAACGCCCTGCAGCGCCCCAAGCGCTTCTTCGGCGCGGCGCGCAACCTGGAAGAAGGCGGCTCGCTCACCATCCTGGGCACCGCGCTGATCGAAACCGGCAGCCGCATGGATGAAGTCATCTATGAAGAATTCAAGGGCACCGGCAACTCCGAAGTCCACCTCGAGCGCCGCCTGGCCGAAAAGCGCGTCTACCCGTCCATCAATCTGAACAAGTCGGGCACCCGCCGCGAAGAGCTGCTGATCGCCCCCGACCTGCTCCAGAAGGTGTGGGTGCTGCGCAAGTTCATTCACGACATGGACGAAGTCCAGTCCATGGAATTCATCCTGGACAAGATGCGCGCCACCAAGACCAACGCCGAATTCTTCGACATGATGAAGAAGAAGTAAGCGCACCGTCCGCACCCAAGAAAAAGCCGCCTTCGAGGGCGGCTTTTTCTTGGGCGACTGTCCTGTCCTGCGTCGGCGGCTGCTCAGTGCTCGATGAACTCCGGCATCCGGCGCGGCGAGGAATTGGCCGGCCGGGGCGTCTGCTTGTCCGGCTCCTTGCCCGAGGCGTCGATGGGTTCGATGCGCGGGTCGTCCCAGCTTCCCGTGACGGCGTATTCCATCGTCATCGCGCGCGCCAGCGGCTGCTTGAGGAGCCACTGCGTGACGAACGCGCCCAGGCCAATCAGCGGGTTGACCGCCAGCGCGGTGACCATTGCCGCGCCGCTGGCGTCCAGATTGGGAATCACCACCGCCTTCATGTCCCAGCGCTCCTTGACGAGGTTCACGCCGCCCGCCAGGACGATTGCGGCCACCGGACCGTTGATCTTGTAGCCTTCGGTATTCAGCGTGCCGTCGGCCACCTTGACGTTGCCGCGGATGGTGTCGAACGGAAACCCGTCCCGCAGCAGGTTCGTGGGATTGACGTCCAGCCGCGCCAGCCGCTGCAGCGACTGCAGCGACAGCAGCTCCAACAGCCGCGCCGTGCGGGAGTTCACGTGCATGAAGCGGCCGTTGTCCAGGCTGACGACCACATCGCCCACCACGTCGGCGATATCGTGCGTCCACGGCAGGTTGCGCCAGGTCGCCTTGCCCTGGATCGTTCCCTTGCCGTTGGACACGACGTTCTCAAAGCCGATCCGGCTCATGAAGTCGCCGACGTTTTCCAGCTTGAGCACGGCATCGACGGTCAGCCCCCGGTTCGGCCCTTCAAGCCCCCAATTGCCCGTGGCGTTCAAGGCCGCCGAATCATTGGTGATGGACAGCTTGTCCAGCCGCCATTGCCGCCCCCGCTCCAGGTTGGTGCCCGTCACCTGCAGCGCCCCCAGGTTCTTGCCATACAACAAGAATTGATTGGCCTGCAGATCGATCGCGGGAATGTCGGACAGGTCGTTGCCGGAGGCCAGCGCCTTGTCAGCCTGGTTGGAGTCGCCCTCGCCCGCAATGGACAGATGCTTCAGGCGGGCGGTGATCTGCCCGGCGATGGCGCCCTGCGCCTCGCGCCATTCCAGCGTGCCTGCCGCCTGCCGCGATTCCAGTTCGACGCGCCAGCGCGCCGGCGCGGGGCGCGTGGCATACAGCGTCAGGTCATTGAGGGTGTAGCCGCTGGTGTGCAGCGCGCCGGCAGCCAGACTGATGCGCTCGGGCTGCGGCAGGATGGGCTTGGAAGGCGGCCGCCCCTTCGCGGGCGCCACGTTGAATCCCTCGGAGACGGCATCCCAGGCGTCCATGTCCAGTTCGGGCAGGCTGGCGTTAAGGCTCAGCCCGCGCTCCGGCAGGCTGGCCGGCCGCCCGATGCCCAGCGCGCCGCGCGAAAAGTAGGCGGCCGAACCCTCGGCGGGGTCCCGTTCGAACAAGGCGTTGACGTTATCGCCCAGGCTGGCCGTCAGCCAGCGCCGGTCGCGGGCGCCGCGGTCCTGCGCCGGCGACCATTGCAGCTTCAGCAACTGCGCGGACTTGGCCGGCTTGCCGGCGGGCGCCGGCATGTCGATCGCCATGCCAACCAGGTCGGACTCGGCCGATATGTCGATGGCGCCGCCCTTCAGGTAGAGCAGCCGGCCCTTGTAGGCTGCGCGGCCGGTGAAACGCGACATCGATGCGGCGCGGCTCAACTGCGCCAGCCCGGGCCCCGACAGGGTGCCGTCAAAACGCAGCGCGTCCGTGCCCTGCGCCAGCGTGCCGTAGATGTTGGCGGGTCCGCCCAGGAATTGCGCCCGGATGCCCTTGGTCTGCACGCCCTTTTCTGAAAACTCCAGGTCACCGTGGATCTGGCTGAGCGGCGGGATCTCGGGCATGAAGGTAAAGGAATTGTCCGAGAAACGGATACGCCCCTGGACCTGAGTGTCATCGGTATTGAGCAGCGGCACCTTCAGGTCGAGCGGCATGCGCCAGTCGCCGGTGCCGTGGGCCTCGTCCAAGGCCCCGTCCAGCAGCTCGCCCAATGGAGAATTCGCGGCCAGCGCCAGATAGGCCGCCACCGGCCCCGAGGTGTCGCCGGTGACCCGCAGTTCCGAGTCATGCTCCATGTTGGGAATGGCCGCCTTCACGGCGCTCAACGTGACGGTGTGCCCCTTGCCGGTGTGCGCCACCGCGCCGCCCGCACTGTCCAGCGCCAGGCTCACCTTGTCGATGCGGAAACTGCCCGACAGGTTTTCCAGCATCGGCCAGCCCTTGCGGTTCTCGCCCGCCGGCGCGTAGTCGACCTTCGCGCCGGAATACGCGCCGGCGATGACGAATTCGCCGGTGGCGCCCGGCGCACCGAACGGGAAGTCGTCCAGATCCCCCTTGAGCGTGATGGCCGCCGAATGCATCTGGCCGGCAGGCAAACCAGTCGCCAGCCATTCACGGGCGTCGGCGTTCACCTCGAGCGGCAGATAACGGTGGATGGCGGGCATCGAGCCGCGCACCATCGTGCCGCGCACGTCGGCGCTGCCCGCCGCGGTCTTGCCCTCTTTGCGCCACTGGCCTTGAAGACGCACATCCATGTCTTCATTGGCCAGACGCATCTGGGCCACGTCCACGAACCAGTTGTCCGCATCAGGCCCCTTGACCTGGGCGTCGAGCTCCAGGTCGTCGGCCCGCAGCGTCGGCGTCTCGAAGACGCCCGGAAGCGTCACGCGCAACTGGTGCACCGCGCCCTTGACCGTCACGTCGGCCGCGCCGGGGCTGCGCGCCATCGGCAGGCCATCGATCGTCACGAAATCGCCCGGCAGCGCGGCAATGCGCAACTGGCCCGAACCGCCCTGAAAGGCGGGCCCGTCCGGCGACGCGCGCCAAGACACGCCGCGCGCGGCGACGTCGCTCGTCAATTTGGTGAACTTGCCGTGGTCGAGCTGCCACCACGCGCGCGCGGCGATGCGGCCGGCTACCCGGGGCACGTCGATCCAGGGCGCCCAGGCCAGCGGCTCCACGTCATCGACCTGGGCAAAGATCTGGCCGCTCCAGTTGGCGGGCTTCTTGGCGTCGGCGGCAAACAGGCTGCGGTTGAATTCGCCGCGCAGCTCCAGTTTGTGGGCCAGCGCCGGCCCCGCGGATGCCTGCAGCACGAACCGATGCGAGAGACTGCCGTTGCGCACCAGGAAGTCGACGCCTTCCAGCGTGAGCTCGGGCGCCTGGCGCAGTTCGTCCTGCCAGCGCAGCGTGGCGTCGCTGACCAGCAGCTCGCGCTGCGCCGCCAGCCAGCGCAGGCCAGGATGGTTCAGGTCGGAAGCGTGGTCGCTGGTATTCAGGTCGATATTCTGGCCAGCGACCCACAGATGGTTTGACGTGTCCCGCCGCAGCGTCAGTTCCGGCTTTTCGAGCCGCAGCCGCACCAGGGTGGGCGACAGGGACAGGATGCTGCGCCACGCCACGACCGCGGACACGGACGGCAGGCTCAATACCGGATCCGTCTCGTCGTCGTAGACCTGGACGGCGGCGAGATCGAGCCGGGGATTGAGCCCTTGCCAGTTGGCCTTGATCGCGCCGATCGTTACGCGGGCGCCCAACGCCTGGCTGGCGTAGGCTTCAATCTGAGGGCGCCACTGATCCACCCGCGGGAGGACCCAGTAGCGCACGCCCAGAAACCCGATGGCGACAACGCCATAGACGGTCAGCGCGGCCCAGAACAGGCTGCGGAGCACTTTTTTTGGAACAGACACGGATCAGTGGGCAGGAGGAGATGTCTTGCAGTATCGTCCCCACTTATACCTGAAACACGTCCATCCGTCTGCCGCCCTTTGCACCATGTCGAAACCATCACTTATTGCCCCTGCCCTCGCCTGGTCCGGCCATCTGCGCCGCCGTCTGGACGCTCACCCGGATCTGGCCGCGTGGCTGGACGAGGCGGTGAAACAACCCGTCACACCGGCGTTGATGGCGCAATGGCAGAACGAACTGGCCGGCACGGCCGTGACCGGCGCCTTGCCGGTGGATGTTTGCCGCATGGTGCTGCGCAAGCTGCGCGAACGCGTCTTCAGCGTGCTGATCGTGCGCGACCTGTCCGGGCAGGCCCCGCTTGAAGAAGTGGTGGGCGCCATGACCACGCTGGCGAACATGGCGGTGGCAGCCGCCTACCGCAGCGTGGCCGCCGAACTGGCGGCCGTGCACGGCGTGCCGCGCGACCCGGCCACGGGCAAGCCCCAGGAAATGCTGATCGTGGGCATGGGCAAGCTGGGCGGGTGCGAGCTGAACGTGTCGTCCGACATCGACCTGATCATGCTCTATGGCGAGGAAGGCGAAACCGACGGACCCCGCCGCATCAGCCATCACGAGTTCTACGGCCGCCTTACGCGCCGCATGATGCCGGTGCTGTCCGAGGTGGACGCCAACGGCCAGGTATTCCGCACCGACCTGCGCCTGCGTCCGGACGGCGACGCCGGCCCGTTGGCCTGGAGCCTGGACGCGCTGGAGCACTATCTGATCGGCCAGGGGCGCGAATGGGAGCGTTATGCATGGCTGAAGGCGCGCCTGATGCCGGCGCAGGCCTTCGAAGACAGCGACAGCGCCGCGCAGGCCCGCCAACTGGAAAGCCTGCGCGTGCCCTTCGTCTACCGCAAGTACTTCGACTTCGATGCGCTGGCCGCGCTGCGCGCGCTGCGCGAACGCATCCGCCAGGACTGGCAGCGCCGCGCGTCGGCGCGCAATGGCATCGACAGCGCCAACAACATCAAGCTGGGCGACGGCGGCATCCGCGAGATCGAGTTCGTGGTGCAACTGGCGCAGTTGATCCGCGGCGGACGCATGCCGGCGCTGCAAAAGCGCGGCTTGCTGGAAGCGCTGCATGCTGAATGCGTGGCCGGCCTGGTGCCGCAAGACGACGCCCTCCGGCTTGAAGAGGCCTACCGGTTCCTGCGCCGCACCGAGCACGCGCTGCAATATCGCGAAGACGAGCAGACGCATCTGCTGCCCGGCGACCCGGCCCTGCGCGCCGCCCTGGCCGAGGCGCTGGGCATGACGCCCGACGCCTTCGAGAGCACGTTGGCCGCGCACCGCGACTTCGTGTCGCAGACCTTCCGCAACGTGTTCCGCATGGTGGGCATGGGCGAGGAAGAAGCGGCGCCTGCCCCCACGCCGGGCGAGGCGCCGGCCAGCCAGGAAGAACCCGACAGCGAAAGCGAGCTTACCGACCAGATCCGCCAGGCGTTTGGCCAGGACGCGGACGACCTGGTGCGCCGGGCCCAGACATTGTCGGGCAGCCACCGCGTGCGCAGCCTGCCCGAAAGCAGCCGCCGCCGCATGGAGGTCCTGCTTCCGGCCGCGCTACACGCCGCGCTGCAGACGCCCGCCCCGCGCGAGGCTGCGGTGCGGCTCTTTGACCTCATAGAAAAGATCGCGCAGCGCAGCGCGTACCTGGCGCTGCTGGCCGAATACCCGGACACGCTGGCGCGCGTGGCGCGCATGGTGGCCGCCAGCCCCTGGGCCGCGCAGTACCTGACGCAACACCCATTGCTGCTCGACAGCCTGATCGACTGGCGCACGCTCTTTGAACCGCTCGACTTCGGCCAGATCGCGCGGCAGCTGACGGCGGACCTGGACGCCTGCCGCCTGCCGGACGGCGACCCGGACATCGAGCGCCAGATGAACCTGATGCGCGACGTGCAGCGCCAGGCCAGCTTCCAGCTGCTGGCGCAGGACCTGGAGGGCGAGCTCACCGTTGAAAAGCTGGCCGACCAGTTGTCGGCGCTGGCGGATCTGTTGCTGACCGAGACCATCCGCCGCGCGTGGCCGCTCGTGAACAAAGCCGAAGGCGCCGAGCCGCGCTTTGCCGTCATTGCGTACGGCAAACTGGGCGGCAAGGAGTTGGGCTACGCCTCAGACCTGGATCTCGTGTTCCTCTTCGACGACCCGCGCGACGATGCCGCGGAGGTCTATGCCAAGCTGGGCCGGCGCATGTCGTCCTGGCTGTCGACCATGACCTCGTCGGGGCGGCTGTACGAGACCGACCTGCGCCTGCGGCCCGACGGCGACGCGGGACTGCTGGCGGTATCGATCGAAGCCTTCGAGGAATACCAGCACAAGCACGCCTGGGCCTGGGAACACCAGGCGCTGACCCGCGCGCGTTTCGCGGCCGGCGACGCCAACGTGGGTGCGCGGTTTGAAAAGATCCGCGAGGACATCCTGGTGCTGCCGCGCAACACGGCGGCGCTGCGCGACGAAGTGCTGGCCATGCGCGAGAAAATCAATGCCGGCCATCCGAACACCTCGGACCGCTTCGACCTGAAGCACGACCGCGGCGGCATGGTCGACGTGGAATTCGTGACGCAATACCTGGTGCTGTGTCACGCGGGCACACATCCGGTGCTGGTGCGCAACCTGGGCAACATCACGCTGTTGCGCCTGGCCGCCGAAGTGGGGCTGATCCCGCCCGAGCTGGCCGCGCGGTCGGGCGACGCCTACCGCACCCTGCGGCGCGTGCAGCATCAGTTGCGCTTGCAGGGCGTGGAAAAGGCCCGCGTGGCGCCCGATCAGCTCCAGCCGGAACGCGCCGCGGTGCGGGAACTGTGGACGACGGTGCTGGGGTGACGGCAACTCGTCGTAAAATAAGGGCTTTTCCGCTTTTGCCCCACCGCCATGTCTGAACTCGTCCGCCCCAAACTCGACCTGCCCGCCGGCCGCAGCAAGGTGCTGATGCATTCGTGCTGCGCGCCCTGTTCTGGCGAGGTCATGGAGGCCATGACGGCCTCCGGGATCGATTACGCGATCTACTTCTACAACCCGAACATCCATCCGGTCAAAGAGTACGAAATCCGCAAGCAGGAGAACATCCGCTTCGCGGAGCAGCACGGCATCGAATTCATCGACGCCGACTACGACATGGACAACTGGTTCGACCGCGTCAAGGGCATGGAAGACGCCCCCGAGCGCGGCGAGCGCTGCACGGCGTGCTTTGACATGCGCTTCGAACGCACCGCCCTCTACGCCCACGAGCATGGCTTTGACACCATCACCAGCTCGCTCGGCATCTCGCGTTGGAAGGACATGAACCAGATCAACGGTTGCGGCGAACGCGCCGCCGCGCGTTACGACGATCTGATCTACTGGACCTACAACTGGCGCAAGGGCGGCGGTTCGGCCCGCATGATCGAAATCAGCAAGCGCGAGAACTTCTACCAGCAGGAATACTGCGGCTGCGTCTATTCGCTGCGCGATACCAACCGCCACCGCCGGTCGCAAGGCCGCGAGCGCATTCACATCGGCGTGAAGTTCTACGGCAAGGAAGACCTCATCAACGAGGAAAAGCTCTGATCGGCGGCTGATCAAAAAAAAGCCCGGCAGTCCGCGCATCGCGCGTCCTCCAGGCCTGTCGCGGCGCCCCACGGGGCGCCGCCTTGCTTTGTGGTGCGATCAGTACTGCAATCAGTCCAGCGTCAGCACCGTCGCGCCCGTCGTCTTGCGCGACGCCAGCGCCGTCTGCGCTTCGCCCGCCTGCTCCAGCGCGTAACGCTGGTCGATGCGGACCTTGATCTTCTTTTTCAGCACCAGGTCGAACAGCTCTTCGGACGCCGATTGCAGCTTCTCCAGCGTGTTCACGTGGATGCCCAGCGAGGGGCGCGTCACGTACAGGCTGCCCTTCTGGTTCAGCACGGCCAGGTTCACGCCTGCCACGGGACCGGATGCATTGCCGAAGCTGACCATCAGGCCGCGCGGCTCGATGCAGTCCAGCGAGGTTTCCCACGTGTCCTTGCCCACGCCGTCATACACGACCGGCACCTTCTTGCCGCCCGTCAGTTCCAGCACGCGTTCGACCACGTTTTCGCGCGAATAGTCGATGGTTTCCCAGGCGCCATTTTCGCGAGCCAGTTCCGCCTTTTCGGGGCTGGACACCGTGCCGATGAGCTTGACGCCCAGGGCCTTGGCCCATTGGCACGCAATCAGCCCGACGCCACCGGCTGCGGCATGGAACAGGATGGTTTCGCCACCTTGCAGGCGGTAGGTCTGGCGGAACAGGTACTGCACCGTCAGGCCCTTGAGCATCAGCGCGGCCGCTTCGTCAAAGCCGATGCCCTTGGGCACCTTGACGACCTGCAAAGCCGGCACATTGCGGGCCTTGGCGTACGCGCCAATGGGGCTCTGGCCGTAGGCGACACGGTCGCCTTTCTTCAGGTGCTTGACGTCGGCGCCCACGGCGGTGACCACGCCCGCCCCTTCAAAGCCCAGGCCATGCGGCAGCGGATGGGGATACAAGCCCGTGCGGAAATAGATATCGATGAAATTCAGGCCGGCGGCGTGCTGCTCGATCGTGACTTCGTTGGCGGCCGGCGGCGGCACTTCCACCTCGACCAGCTTCAGGACTTCGGGACCACCGTGCTGCTCGATACGAATTGCCTTGACGAGATTGCTGGCCATGCTGGCCTCCTTTCATTGGAAATAACGCGAATTGACCAAAATTGCAGACTTCACCGGGGGGATTGCCTGCCGTCCTGTCCCGCGGGCGCGCGGGCGGCGCCGCCGCCCATCAACGCAAACACCCCCGCCAGCACCAGGACGGTTCCGCCCATTTGCCACACCGTGATGGGCTCGTCCAGGAACCACGACGCGAGAAACAGCACCGACACCGGCCCCACCATGCCCAGCAGCGACGCGGTAGGCGCCCCGATCAGCGAGACCGCCCACATCAGCATGAACACCGGCACCACCGTATTCAGGGTGGCGTGAATGATCGAGTAACCGTAGACCGCGGCGGGCTGGATCAGCATCGACGGCGGATGCACGACGAAGAACTGGATGATGCAGGCCACGCACGACACGAGCATGGCATAGGCCACCAGCCGCGTCGGGCCAATCCGCTTGATCAGTTCCCCGGAACAGATGAGGTACACAGAATAGCTTGCGGCCGAGCCAAAAACGAACAAAGACCCTAACAGCACCTCGCTGCCCCCGCCGAAGGACAGATCGTGCGCGAACACCAGCACCACGCCCGCGTAGGACAGCACCATGGCCAGCCATTGCCGGCGTTCGATCGGGCGTTTGAACCAGAGGGCCGACAGCAGCACGACGAGCGAGGGAGACAGAAACAGGATCAGGCGTTCGAGGCTGGCGGTGATGTAACGCAGCCCCAGAAAGTCCAGGAAGCTGGACAGGTAATAACCCAGAAGGCCCAGCACGCACACCTGCAGGCGCTCCTTCGTGGTCATCGTCACGATCTCGCCCCGCGCCGCGCGGCGCGACTGGCGCCACGCCACCACCGCGAAGAACGGCATCGCGAACAGCATGCGAAACGCGATCAGCGTGACCGCGTCGATACCGTAGCGGTAGGTGAACTTGACGACGATGGCCTTGGCGGAAAAGAGGATCGCGCCAAGCACCGCCATGGCGATCCCGGCAGCGCGGCTGGACGCCAGCGGGAGCGCCGTAAGCTTGGCAATACGATTCATGCGATGATTTTAAATTCACCGCAAAAATAATTGCACGCCTTCTCTGATGCAATCCGCTTCTTTCGCAGCATGACTCGACACCGCGCGCTCACCTATATCCATCTTGCCGCCGTGCTATTCGGCCTGACCGGCGTGTTCGGCGAACTGATCCAGGCCAGCGCCGCGGTCATCACGTTGGGACGGGCGGCATTCGCGGTCGTGTCGCTGGGCATCTTTGCGCGGATGCGCCGCAAACCGCTGCTGGGCGCGCTTACGCCGGCTCAGTTGTTCGTGCTGGTGATCGCCGGCGCGCTGCTCGCGGCGCACTGGGTCACTTTCTTCATTTCCGTCAAGGTGGGCGGCATCGCCATCGCGACGCTCGGCTTTGCCAGCTTTCCCGCGTTCATCACGCTGTTCGAAGGGCTCCTCTTCCGCGAACGCGTCCGCCTGGCCGAATGGCTGCTGCTGGGCCTGGTGACCGCCGGCCTGGTGCTCGTCACGCCGTCGTTCGACCTTGCCGACCAAGGCACCATCGGGCTGGCGTGGGGCATTCTGTCCGGCCTGACCTTTGCCCTGCTCGCCTTGAGCAACCGCCGCTCGGCCTCCGGCATGGACCCGATGCAGGTGGCCTGCTGGCAAAACGTGGTGGTCGCATTGGTGATGGTGCCGTTCGCGGTCGGCCAGTTGCCCGCCGTGCATGCGCTGGACTGGTTCTGGCTGGCGCTCCTGGGCGTTTTCTGCACCGGGCTGTCCCATTACCTGTTCGTGTCCAGCCTGACCCGCCTGAATGCCCGCAGCGCGGGGCTTGTCATCGCCCTGGAACCCGTCTACGCCATCGCATTCGCCTGGATGCTCTTCAGCCAGCAGCCCACCCCGCGCATGCTGGCCGGCGCCGCGCTGATCGTGGCGGCCATCGTGTGGTCGGGGCTGCGCAAGCAGCCGTCGGCGCCAGAGCCGGCCCCGAAAATACAGCCTTGACAATAACTGACTAGGCAGTAAAATTCGGCGCATGACTGACGCGCCTTCCCTGCCCTCGCCCGCATCCTCCGAGCCATCCGACGCTCCCATCCATTACCGCAACGACACCCGGTGCATGGCGGAAGACAACGCGGGTTACCTCATCAAGCTGGTCTATCACTCCCTGACCCGGATGCTCGACCAGGAGATGGCGCCGCTCGATCTCACCGCGATGCAATGGCGCCCGCTGGCCATGGTGTTCCTGGGCCGCGCCGACACGCCCGCCGAACTGGCCCGCCTGAACGACATGGACACCGGCGCCATGACCCGCGCGCTGGATCGCCTGGAAGCCAAGGGCCTGCTGCGCCGTAACCGCAGCCAGGAAGACCGCCGGGTGGTCAAGATCGAATTGACCGAATTGGGCGAGGCCAAGGCCCGCCTCATCCCCGCCAACATCGCCCGTGCGCTGAACCACCACCTGCGCGGTTTCTCCACCGACGAAGTCACCCAGCTCATGCATTTCATGCGCCGGATGATCGCCAACGGGTCCGCCTCCGGCGCCGCCCCCGAGCGCTGACGCCATACCCCGCGCGGGAGCCGGGGTTTTTATTTGGCATAATCGTTGCCTAGGCAAATACAGATCAATCAATTACTTTCAGCTAACAGTCAGGATGAAACGCCTTTTATCTATCGCATTGGTGCTCGCCCTCACCGGTTGCGCGCTGATGGAGCCGGCGCCAAAGCCCATCGCCGAGCTTGACGCCGCCAAACTCGGGCTGACCGGGCAGGCCACCGAATGGCCCGCCGCGCAGTGGTGGGAACGCTACGGGGATTCGCAGCTCAATGCGCTGATGACCGAAGCGCTGGCAAACAGTCCGTCGATGAGCGCCGCGCAGGCGCGCCTGGCCAAGGCCAACGCCGCTGTCGGCATGGCGCGCGCCCCGCTGCTGCCGCGGGTGGACGCAGGCTACACGCTCAATCGCGAACATCTGTCCAAGGACTACATCTACCCCGCGCCGCTGGGCGGTTCTGTCGTCAGCGACAACCGGCTGGCGCTGGATTTCAGCTATGAACTGGACTTCTGGGGCAAGAATCGCTCACGCCTGCAGTCCGCGGTGTCGCAGCAGGAGGCCGCCAGCGCCGATGCGCAGGCCGCGCGCAACCTGCTCGCCAGCGCCACCGTGCGCGCCTACCTGAACCTGCAGAACGCCTTTGCGCAGCGCGACGTGCTGAACCGGGTGATCGCGCAGCGCGCCGAAGTGCTGTCGCTGACGCAGGGCCGCTATTCCGCGGGCCTGGACACCCAGGTCGAGGTCAAGCAGGCGGAATCGTCGCTGGCCTCCGGCAAGGTCGAACTGACCCAGACCGACACGACGATCGCCCAGTTGCGTAATCAGGTCGCCGCGCTGGCCGGCGCCGGCCCGCAGCGCGGACAGGATCTGGTTCAGGTGACGCTGACCGCGCCGGCAGGCGCCGTGCCGGCCAGCGTTCCGCTCGACCTGCTGGGGCATCGCCCCGACGTCACGGCCGCCCGCTGGCGCGCCGAGGCGGCGCGCCACACCATCGACGCGGCCAAGGCCGAGTTCTACCCCAACGTGAACCTGGTCGCCTTCGTCGGCTTCCAGGCCATTGGCACCGGCAACCTGCTGGGCGCCGACGCCCGCATGGCCGGCATCGGTCCGGCGATCACGCTGCCCATCTTCCACGGCGGCGAACTCAACGCCAACCTGGCGGGCCGCCGTGCCGACGCGGACCTGGCGGTGTCGGACTACAACCAGACCGTGCTGGACGCCGCGCACCAGGTCGCCGACGCCCTGGACGGCCTGCGCCTGCTGGATCAGGAAAGAGCCCAGCAACGCCAGGCGCGCGAGGCCATCGAGGCCGCCTACGCGCTCGCCGTCGACCGCTACAAGGCGGGCATGGGTAACTACATCTCCGTGCTGATCGCCCAGACCGGCGTGCTGACGCAGGCGCGCCTTGACACGGACCTGCGCATCCGCGCCTATCAGCTCGACGCCAACCTGGCCACCGCCCTGGGCGGCGGCTACGCGGCCCCGGCCGAGCCGGCCCCGAACTCCATTCATTGAACGATCCCGGATTCAGACGTCATGAACGCTGCCACTCCCACAACCCATCCCGCCCGTAAACGCCTGCTGCTGCTCGCGACCGGAGCCTTCATCGTCATCGCGATCGCCTATGGCATCTGGTGGGCGTTGTTCGGCGCGCACTTCGAAAGCACCGACGACGCCTACGTGCACGGCAACCTGGTGCAGATCACGCCGCAGGTGCCCGGCACCGTGGTCGCCATCGAAGCCGACGATACCGAAACCGTCACGGCCGGCCAGCCGCTGGTCCGCCTCGATCCCGCCGACACCGACGTCGCCCTGCAGCAGGCGCAAGCCAAGCTGGCGCAGACCGTGCGCCAGGTGCAGACCTATTACGTGCAGAACGATGCGCTGGCGGCCGACGTCGACCTGCGCAATGCCGACATCCTGCGCGCCCAGGCCGAGCTGACCCGCGCCCAAAGCGACGTCAAGCGCCGCCAGCAGCTCGCCAAGTCGGGCGGCGTCAGCGGCGAGGAAATCCTGCACGCCGAGGTCGCGCTCAAGTCGGCCCAGTCCGGCGTGGCGCAAGCCAAGGCGGCGCTGGCCGCCGCGCAGGCCAAGCTGGCGACCAACCAGGCCCTGACGCAAGGCACCACGGTGGCGGACCACCCCGACGTGCGCCAGGCGGCCGCCGAGTTGCGCAACGCGTGGCTTGCCCAATCACGCACCGTGCTCCCCGCCCCCGTGGGCGGCGTGATCGCGCGCCGCACCGCGCAGGTCGGCCAGCGCGTTGCTCCCGGCGCCGCGCTGATGACCGTGGTGCCGCTGGACCAGGTCTGGGTCGAAGCCAACTTCAAGGAAGGCCAGTTGCGCAAGATGCGCATCGGCCAGCCAGTCAAGATGGTGGCCGATCTGTACGGCAGCTCGGTCACCTACCACGGCACGGTCGCCGGCCTGGACGCCGGCACGGGCAGCGCCTTCGCCCTGCTTCCCGCCCAGAACGCCACCGGCAACTGGATCAAGGTGGTGCAGCGCGTCCCCGTGCGGATCACGCTGGACCCCGAAGACGTCAAGCAGCATCCGCTTCGCGTGGGCTTGTCGATGGACGTGGAAGTCGACGTGGGCAAGGACGACGGCGCCCCGCTCACGCAAGTGGCGCGCAAGGAACCGGCCTGGTCGACCCGCGCCTTCGAACCCGCCCACAATGAAGTCGATGCGATGATCGCGAAGATCATCGCCGCCAACATCGCATCATGAGCACAGCCGCCCAGCCCGCGGGCGCCGGCGCGCCCCCCGACGCCGCCCGCCCGCCGGGCACCCATCCGCCTCTGGAAGGCGCGACCCGCATCATCGGGTCGATCGCCCTGTCGACCGCGGTCTTCATGAACGTGCTGGACACGTCCATCGCGAACGTCTCCATCCCCACCATCTCGGGCGACCTGGGCGTAAGCACCAGCCAGGGCACCTGGGTGATCACGTCGTTCGCGGTGGCCAACGCCATCACGGTGCCGCTTACCGGCTGGCTCACGCAGCGATTCGGCCAGGTGCGCCTGTTCCTGATCTCCACGCTGCTCTTCGTGCTCGCCTCCTGGCTGTGCGGCTTCTCGCCGTCGCTAGAGGCGCTGATCGCCTTCCGCGTGTTGCAAGGCGCCGTGGCCGGGCCGATGATTCCGCTGTCGCAGACGCTGATGCTGGCCAGCTTTCCGAAGTCCAAGGCGGGCATGGCGCTAGCGGTCTGGTCCATGACCACGCTGGTGGCGCCGGTGGCCGGCCCCCTGCTGGGCGGCTGGATTTCAGACAACTACACCTGGCCCTGGATCTTCTACATCAACGTGCCGGTGGGCCTGTTGGCCGCCTGGATCAGCTGGCGCATCTACGGCAACCGGGAATCGGTCACGCGCAAGCTGCCCATCGACAAGCTTGGCCTCGTCCTGCTCGTGGTCTGGGTGGGCGCGCTGCAGATCATGCTGGACAAGGGCAAGGAGCTGGACTGGTTCGCCAGCCCCACCATCATCGCGCTGGCGGCGATCGCCTTCGTGGCCTTCGTCTTCTTCCTGATCTGGGAGCTCACCGACGCGCACCCCGTCGTGGACCTGCGCCTGTTCAAGGTCCGCAACTTCACGGTTGGCGCACTGACGCTGGCGGTGGCGTATGGCGTCTTCTTCGGCAACGTCGTGCTGCTACCGCTGTGGCTGCAAAGCAATATGGGCTACACGGCAACCTATGCGGGCCTCGTCACTGCCCCCGTGGGACTTCTGGCGATCCTGCTGACGCCCATCGTGGGCAAGATGCTGGCCACGCGCGATCCGCGGCAACTCGTCACGGTTGCCTTCCTGATCTTTGCGCTGGTCTGCTTCATGCGCTCCGGGTTCAATACGCAGACGGACGTGCGCACGCTGATGATCCCGACGATCATCCAGGGTGCGGCGATGGCGGCGTTCTTCGTGCCGCTCACGTCGATTACCCTCTCGAGCATCGAGCCCTGGCGCATCCCGGCCGCGTCGGGCCTGTCGAACTTCCTGCGGCTGACGGCGGGCGCGTTCGGCACGTCGATCTCCACGACGTTGTGGGAAAACCGAGCCACCCTGCATCACGCGCAGCTGACCGAAATCGCCAAGCCCGGCCAACAGGCGTTCGACCAGACCATGAATACCTTGCAGAACGGCCTGGGCGTCTCGCACCAGCAGGCGCTTACGATGGTGGACGGGATGATCAACGCGCAGGCCTTCACCATGTCGGCGACGGACGTGTTCTATGCGTCGGCGATCATCTTCCTGCTGCTGACGGGCCTGGTGTGGTTTGCGCGGCCGCGGTCTTCCAAGGCGGGTAGCGGCGGCGCGGCGGAGGCGGCGGCGGGCGCGCACTGATCCGCGCGGCATGCCCCAATGAAAAAGGCGCCTCGCGGCGCCTTTTCATTTTGATCCATGCGGCTCAGTCCCTGAGCAGCGTTTGCCAATCCTTGCGTTCGATGATGTCGGCCGACAGCGCGCTGACCGGAGACAGATTGAACACGGACACCCCGCGCTCGCGCCACAGCGGCGACGCAAAGCGGAATGACGGCTCGATGAACTTCGGAAAGTTACGCGTCAGCCGGCTGGTCTGAGGCTTGCCGCCTTCATCGTAGAAACGCAATCCGCCCTGCACGGTCAGGTCCAGCCCATGCACGTAGACCTCGCGCGCGCCGCCGGACATCAAGACCTGCAGCGCCGCATAGGCCACGGTATCGGCATCGAACACGCCCAGCGACGCATCGAAGCTGTAGCCCAGCCCCTGCTTGGCGTCCAGCAGCTCAACATCAGGCGAGGCGGCGGCAATGCGCTTGAGCACTGCTGGCGCAACGCTGCGCTCGTAGGCGCGCCGGGAGATCAGCTCGATGATGCAGATGCGGCAGCGGATTTGCTCCTGCGGAATGCCCTGCATGATGTAGCGCAGAACCTCGGGAAACACATACAGCGTCAGGTCGCGCCCGACGATATCGCGCACCAGCTCAATGCGGTCCCGCACGAAGTTCTGGTCGATGATGCAGTAGTACTTGAACTGCAGGTCGAACTTGCGCGACAGCGCGATGGAGCCATTGACGCCCATCGCCACGCCGATATTCATGCGGTCATACGGAATCTCGGAGATCGAAGGGCCGCTCAGGATCAGGTGCACCACCTTGTCGGCAGGGTCGTAGCCCTGCGACAAGGGAGTGATGCGCAATGAACGGCCGAATGCACGATAGGCGCTGATCGCGCCATCCTTGTCCCGCCAGATCCGCACGAATGGCCACAGATGCTGATTGTGCCGCTGCGTGCGCGAACGCAGCATGCGGAAAAGCTTGCGGACAAACCGGTCGGCCCGCCCGCCGCCCACGTGATCGGAGGGAGGAGAAAACATCGAGTCGTTCATCTACTAACCAGACAGGCCTGCCCGCAACTGCACTTAACCGCCCCGGACCAGCGAAGCAATGGCGTCACCGACCTCGGCTGTCGAAGCGTTGCCTTTCATATCCCGCGTCCGCGGGCCATCGGCCAGCACGGTTTCGATTGCCTTGACCACGGCGGCCGACGCGTCGGGATACCCCAAGAAATCCAGCATCAATGCCCCGCTCCAGATCTGTCCGATGGGGTTGGCGATGCCCTTGCCATAAATGTCCGGCGCAGAGCCATGCACCGGTTCGAAGAGCGACGGAAATTTCCGTTCCGGGTTCAGGTTCGCCGACGGCGCAATGCCGATGGTGCCCGTGCAAGCCGGCCCCAGGTCGGACAGGATATCGCCGAACAGGTTGGAAGCCACCACCACATCGAACCAGTCCGGATGCTGCACGAAGTGCGCGCACAGGATGTCGATGTGATATTTGTCCCAGCGCACATCGGGATAGTTCCCGGCCATGTCGGCAACGCGCTCGTCCCACCAGGGCATCGAGATGGAAATGCCGTTGGACTTGGTGGCGGCGGTCAGGTGCTTGCCGCGCTTTTGCGCCAGCTCGAATGCGAACTTCAGCACGCGCTCGGCGCCGATGCGCGTAAAGACGCTTTCCTGGATGACGACTTCGCGGTCGGTGCCCTCGAACAGGCGGCCGCCGCTATTGGAGTATTCGCCTTCCGTGTTCTCGCGCACGATGAAGAAATCGATCTCGCCAGGCTTGCGATCGGCCAGCGGCGAGGGCACGCCGGGCATCAGCCGCACCGGACGCAGATTGATGTACTGATCGAATTCACGGCGGAACTTGAACAGCGAGCCCCACAGCGCCTCGTGGTCGGGCACCGTGGCGGGCCAACCGATCGAGCCGAAGAAAATGGCCTCGTGCTGGCCGATCTGGTCCTTCCAGTCGTCCGGCATCATCTTGCCGTGTTTGGCGTAGTAGTCGCAGCTCCACTCGAAATGGTCCCACTGGAAGTCGATACCGAACCGCGCCGCCACGGCATCCAGCACCTTCAAACCTTCCGGCACGACCTCCTTGCCGATTCCGTCTCCTGGGAGCACTGCAATTTTGTGTTTCTTAGCCACCGTGTCTTCCTTTGGTTTTCATTGATACACCGCCCGCAATCTTAGGCATAAATGTGCGCAACACAAAACCCCGCCCCCAAATGGGTGGCGGGAATGGACGGCGGCATGGAACGATCCGCGTCCATGCGGCTCAGCGCCGGCCCTTCGATCCCAGCAACGATCCCAGAATGCCGCGCGTCAGTTCCCGCGCGATGGACCTGGCCGAGCTTTTGGCGATGGTCTGCACCACACCGTCGCGCTTGCCGCCGCGCGGTCCGGTCGATCCGAACAGCACGTCCTTCAGGCTGTCCATCAGCCCGCCGCTGTCGGCGGCAGGCGGCTCGCCTGTCTTGGGGGCCGGCTGCCCCGCCCGGGCCGGCGCGTTCTGAGCGGCGCCCGGTTCGGCGGGAACCGCCGCGCGTCCCGCCAGGATTTCATAGGCGGACTCCCGGTCAACCGCCTTTTCATACTTGGCCGCCAGGGGGTTGCCTTGGCGCAGCGCCTGCCGCTCGGCGTCTGTGGCCGGTCCGATACGGCTGCCCGGCGGCACGATATACGCCCGCTCGGTCGGCATGGGCCGCCCCTTGGCATCCAGCAGCGACACCAGCGCCTCGCCCACGCCCAGCTCCGTGATGGCGGCCTCGATATCCAGGCCCGGATTGGGGCGCATGGTCTGCGCGGCGGTCTTGACGGCTTTCTGGTCGCGCGGCGTGAACGCCCGCAGGGCATGCTGGACGCGATTGCCCAACTGCCCCAGCACGGTGTCCGGGATATCCAGCGGATTCTGCGTCACGAAATAAACGCCCACCCCCTTGGAGCGGACCAGGCGCACGACCTGCTCGATCTTCGTCAGGAGCGCCTGCGGGGCGTCGTTGAACAGCAGGTGCGCCTCGTCGAAGAAGAAGACGAGCTTGGGCTGATCCATGTCGCCCACTTCGGGCAGCTTTTCGTAGAGGTCGGCCAGCAGCCACAAGAGGAAGATGGCGTACAGGCGCGGCGCCTGCATCAGCTTGTCGGCCGCCAGCACGTTGACGATGCCCCGGCCCTGCGCGTCCACGCGCATCAGGTCGGCCACGTCCAGCATCGGCTCGCCAAAGAACTTCTCCGCGCCCTGGGATTCCAGCGCCAGCAGGCCGCGCTGGATGGCGCCGACACTGGCCGCGGACACGTTGCCGTAACGGGTCTTCAACTCGCCGGCCCGGTCGGCCACGTTCTGCAGCATCGCCCGCAAGTCCTTCAGGTCCAGCAGCAGTTGCCCTTCATCGTCCGCCACCTTGAAAACCAGGGTCAGGACGCCTTCCTGCGTGTCGTTCAATTCCAGGATGCGCGACAGCAGCAACGGCCCCATGTCGGTGATGGTCGCCCGCACGGGCAGCCCCTGCTCGCCAAAGACGTCCCACAGCGCAACGGGGCTGGCGCCCCAGGCGGGTTCCGCCAGGCCCAGGTTCTTCAGGCGTTCCTGCAGCTTGGGGCTGGGCACGCCGGCCTGCGAAATACCGGTCAGATCGCCTTTCACGTCCGCCATGAAGACCGGCGTGCCGATCCGGGAAAAGGATTCGGCCAGGACCTGCAGGGTGACGGTCTTGCCCGTGCCCGTGGCGCCGGTGATGCATCCGTGGCGGTTGGCCAGCGCCGGTAGCAGCGCCAACTCGGTCTGCGCGTTCTTGGCGATGACAAGGGGGGTGGGCATGAGCGGCTCCGGACCAGGGATCAAATGGATGCCCAAGTGTAGAGCCTGCCGCGCGGCTTGTGCGCGTGGCTATATGGACACAAGCGGCCCTCTTGCCGCACGGGAGGGCCGCCGGCACGGTAAAATGCCGTCTTTGCAGACACATTTTCCTGGGAAGCCATGGCCGGACACAGCAAATGGGCCAATATTCAGCACCGCAAAGGGCGCCAAGACGCCAAGCGCGGAAAGCTCTGGACCAAGATCATTCGTGAAATCACCGTGGCGGCGCGCGCCGGCGGCCCCGACCCGGACAGCAACCCCCGTTTGCGCATGGCCTGGGACAAGGCGACCGACGCCAACATGCCCAAGGACAACATCCAGCGCGCCATCCAGCGCGGCGCCGGCGGCGCCGACGGCGAGGCCTACGAAGAAGTCCGCTACGAAGGCTACGGCATCGGCGGCGCAGCGGTCATCGTCGACTGCATGACCGACAACCGCACCCGCACCGTCGCCGAAGTCCGCCACGCGTTCTCCAAGAACGGCGGCAACCTCGGCCAGGAAGGCTCCGTCGCCTTCATGTTCAAGCACTGCGGCCAATTCGTGTTCGCCCCCGGCACCCCCGAAGACAAGGTCATGGAAGCCGCGCTCGAGGCCGGCGCCGAAGACGTCACCACCGACGAAGAAGGCGTGATCGAAGTCGTCTGCGCCCCGTCCGACTATGCAGCCGTGCGCAAGGCCTTCGACGACGCCGGCCTGAAGGCCGAAGTCGACGGCATCGTCATGAAAGCCCTGAACGAAACCGAACTGGCCGGCGACGACGCCGTCAAGATGCAGAAGCTGCTCGACGCCCTGGAAAGCCTGGACGACGTGCAGGAAGTCTATACGACCGTCATTTTCGACGAAGCGCAGTAAATCTCCCTTTCCTGGCGCGCCGGCGGCTCCGCCCGCCTGCGCGCCTCTTCAGACTCACGCAACATGAAACTCCTGGTTATTGGCTCGGGCGGCCGCGAACATGCCCTCGCCTGGCGGCTGGCCCGCTCCCCGCGCGTACATAAGGTGTACGTCGCTCCGGGCAACGGCGGCACGCAACGGGCCGAGCAGATGGAGAACATCCCGCTCACCAATGCCGAGGAACTGGCCGACTTCGTCCAGCGCGAGGGCATCGCCCTGACGGTCGTCGGCCCCGAGGCGCCGCTGGCCGCCGGCGTCGTCGACGTCTTCCGCGCCCGTGGCCTGAAGATTTTCGGCCCCACCAAGGCCGCCGCGCAGCTTGAAAGCTCCAAGGATTACGCCAAGGCCTTCATGGTCCGGCACAACATCCCGACCGCGCGCTACGAAACCTTTACCGACCCGGCCAAGGCCCACGCCTACATCGACCAGGAAGGCGCGCCCATCGTCATCAAGGCCGACGGCCTGGCCGCCGGCAAGGGCGTCGTGGTTGCCGCCACCCTCGAAGAAGCGCACGCCGCCGTCGACGCCATGCTGGGCGACGGCTCCATGGGCGAAGCCGGCGCGCGCGTCGTCATCGAGGAATGCCTGGTTGGCGAAGAAGCCAGCTTCATCGTCATGTGCGACGGCCGCAACGTGCTCGCCCTGGCCACCAGCCAGGACCACAAGCGCCTGCAGGACGGCGACCGCGGTCCCAACACGGGCGGCATGGGCGCCTACTCGCCCGCGCCCATCGTCACCCCCGAACTGCATCACCGCATCATGCGCGAAATCATCCTGCCGACCGTGCAGGGCATGACGCGCGACGGCATTCCGTATACGGGCTTCCTGTACGCCGGCCTGATGATCGCCCCGGGCGACGATCCCGACCGCGAAATCAAGACGCTGGAATTCAACTGCCGCATGGGCGACCCCGAAACCCAGCCCATCATGATGCGCGTCAAGAGCGACCTGCTCGACGCGCTCGAGCACGCCGTCGAAGGCACGCTCGACCAGGCCGACATCGTCTGGGACCGCCGCACCGCCCTGGGCGCCGTGCTGGCCGCCCACAACTACCCCAACACGCCGCGCACCGGCGACGTCATCCGCGGCCTGCCCGCCGATGCCGAAGACTGCATGGTCTTTCACGCCGCCACCCAGCTCGACGGTGAAGACATCAAGACCACCGGCGGCCGCGTGCTGTGCGTCACCGCCCTGGGCGACTCCGTCAAGATGGCGCGCGATCGCGTCTACGAAGCCATCGACCGCATCCACTTCGATGGCCGCCAGTACCGCACCGACATCGGCTGGCGCGCGCTCAAGCCCTCGCAGCAAAAGCCCAAGTCCAACGCATAAACGGAACCGCCCATGACCGCTCTGCCCGTCTCCGCCGTCCGGGACTACCTCACCGGCCTGCAAGCCCGCATCGTGGGCGCGCTGGAAACGGCCGAAGGCGGCCCCTTCCGCGCCGACGAATGGGTGCGGCCGGAAGGCGGCGGCGGGCTGTCGCGCCTGCTCGAAGGGGGCCAACTCTTCGAGCGCGCCGGCGTGCTGTTCAGCCACGTCAAGGGCTCCAAGCTGCCGCCGTCCGCCAGCGCGCATCGCCCGGAGCTCGCGGGCCGCTCGTGGGAAGCCATGGGCGTATCGATGGTGCTGCATCCGCGCAATCCGTACGTGCCCACCACACACATGAACGTGCGCATGTTCGTCGCGGCGGCGCGGCCCGGCCATGACGAGGCCGACGTCTTCTGGTTCGGCGGCGGCATCGACCTCACCCCGTACTATCCGTTCGAAGAAGACGCGCGCCATTTCCACACGGTATGCCGGGACGCGCTGGCGCCCCACGGCCCCGATTACTACCCGCGCTACAAGCGCTGGTGCGACGAATATTTCTTCCTCAAGCACCGCAACGAAACCCGCGGCATCGGCGGCGTATTTTTCGACGACCTGAACGCCCCCGGGTTCGACGCGTCCTTTGCGCTGACCCGGTCAGTTGGCGACGCTTTTCTGGACAGCTACCTGCCCATCGTCGACAAGCGCCGCGGCATCGCCTACACCGAGCGCGAACGCGATTTCCAGGCCTACCGCCGGGGCCGTTACGTCGAATTCAACCTGGTCTTTGACCGCGGCACGCTGTTTGGCCTGCAATCGGGCGGCCGCACCGAATCGATCCTGCTGTCCATGCCGCCCATCGCGCAGTGGCGCTACGACTGGCAACCGCAGCCTGGCACGCCCGAAGCCGAACTGGCCGACTACCTGAAACCGCGGGACTGGGTTTGAAACGCATCGGCCTCTTGGGCGGCAGCTTCGACCCCGTCCACGTCGCGCATATCGCGCTGGCCCAGAACGCCTTGCAGTCGCTCGGGCTGGCCCAGGTGCAGCTCATTCCCGCCGCCAATCCCTGGCAGCGCGCCGCGCTGAACGCCACCGGCGAAGAGCGCCGCGCCATGCTGGATCTGGCCATCGCCGGCCATCCGGGGCTGGCGGTCAACCCCATCGAAATCGAGCGGGGCGGCGCCACCTACACCATCGACACGCTGCGCGCGCTGCCGCAGGACGCGCGCTACGTGTGGCTGCTGGGCGCCGATCAGCTCGCCAACTTCTGCACCTGGCGCAATTGGCGCGACATCGCCAGCCTGGTCGACCTGGCCGTGGCCACCCGCCCCGGAACAGCCCTCAGCGCGCCGCCGGAACTGGCGCAGTGGCTGCAGGAACAGGGTCGCGTCCTGCAAGAGCTGCCATTTCCCCCCATGCCGGTATCGGCTTCCGAGATCCGCCGGCGCCTGTCGCAAGGCGAATCCACTGACGGACTGCTCGATGCATCCGTCGCCGCTTATATTGCGGCGCACAAACTCTACCGATAAACCCCTCCCCGCCTAGCGCCACCGGCAAGCCGCCGTTGCCACTGCGCGGGTTATATTTGCAGCTATGGATATACAGAAACTCCAACGCGCCGTCATCGACGCCCTCGAAGACGTCAAGGCGCAAGACATCAAGGTCTTCAACACCACGCATCTGACCAGCCTGTTCGATCGCGTCGTGATTGCAAGCGCCACCTCCAACCGCCAGACGCGCGCCCTCGCGTCCAGCGTCGCCGATCGCGGCCGCGCCATGTCGCTCACCGGCATCACCATCGAAGGCGAAGACACCGGCGAATGGGTCGTCGTCGACCTGGGCGATGTCGTCGTGCACATCATGCAGCCGGCCATCCGCCAGTACTACAACCTCGAAGAAATCTGGGGCGGCAAGCCGGTGCGCGTGAAGCTCCTCCCCGAATCGACCCGTCCCGCTCCTGTCGCCAGCGACAGCGGCAACGGTTACGACGACAACGAAGACTGATCGCACCGTGAAGCTGATCGTCGTCGCGGTGGGCACGCGGATGCCGGACTGGGTGCAGACCGCCTGGGACGACTACGCCAAACGCCTGCCGGCCGACTGCGCGCTGGAGCTTCGCGAAATCAAGCCCGAGCCCCGCACCACCGGCAAAACGCCCGCCCAGATGATGGCGGCCGAGGCCAAGCGCATCGAGGCGGCCCTGCCCGCCAATGCGCTGCGCCTGGCCCTGGACGAACGTGGCCGCGACCTCACCACGATGGCGCTGTCGCAAAAGCTGGAACAATGGCGCGCCGGGGGACAGGATGTCGCGTTTCTCGTGGGCGGCCCCGACGGGCTGGATCCCGTGCTCAAGGCATCCGCCAGCGGGCAGTTGCGCCTGTCCTCCCTCACGCTGCCTCACCCCATGGTGCGTGTGGTTCTGGCCGAACAGCTCTACCGCGCCTGGGCCATCATGACCAACCACCCCTATCACCGCGCCTGACCGCCGCCCCGCGGCGCCTGGCCTGCTCCGCATGACCGACACCGCCCACTCCCCCAGTTCGTCCCCGCGCCTGTATCTCGCCTCTGCCAGCCCGCGCCGCCGCGAGTTGCTGACGCAAATCGGCCTGGCACACGAAGTCCTGCGCGTGCCCGCCCCGCCCGGCGAGGACGAGCCGCAACACCTCGGCGAAAGCGCCGCCGACTACGTACAGCGCACCGCTCGTGACAAGGCCTTGCGGGGCCGCGATTGGATGCGCGCGCAAGCGCTGCCCGAACTGCCGCTGCTCGCGGCCGATACGACCGTCATCCTGGCCGGCGAGGTGCTGGGCAAGCCCGCCGACCGCGACGACGCCATCCGCATCCTGCGCGCGCTGTCCGGCGCCGCGCACGAGGTCCATACCGCGGTCGCGGTCTGGAGCGGCGACCGCCTGCTCGAAGCGGTCTCCATCACCCATGTCCGCATGCGCGCCTTGCAAGAGGACGAAATTGGCCGCTACTGCGATAGCGGCGAGCCCTTCGGCAAGGCCGGCGCCTATGGCATTCAGGGCCTGGCCGGCACTTTCGTCTCGCACATCGCCGGCAGCTATACCGGCGTCATGGGTCTGCCCCTCTTTGAAACGGCCAACCTGCTGCGGGAGGCGGGCATCCAGGTGCCCTGATCTCCGTCCGCATCCCCAAGAAAAATCCCCCGTGCCGCGAGGCATCGGAGGATTTCTTTTTGACCCTGCGCACTGCCGCGCGCGGATCAGGCACGGGCGCGCTGGCGGAAATCCGCACAGCGCGCCCAGACGATCAGCTTTGCCGCGCAGGCTCGCCAAGGGCAACCTGGGGCTGCGGCGTGGCGGGTGTGCTGGCGCTGTCCAGCGCGGCATGCAACTGCTCCTGGTCCAGCTCGCCTTCCCAACGCGCGACGACCACCGTCGCGGTGGCATTACCCACCAAGTTGGTCAGGGCGCGGCATTCCGACATGAAACGGTCCACGCCCAGGATCAGCGCCATGCCGGCAACCGGCACCGACGGCACCACCGACAGCGTCGCCGCCAGCGTGATGAAACCCGCACCGGTCACGCCGGCCGCGCCCTTGGAGCTGAGCATCGCCACCAGCAGCAGCAGGATCTGGTCGCCCAGCGACAGCGGAATGTCGCAGGCCTGCGCAATGAACAGCGCCGCCATCGTCATGTAGATGTTGGTGCCGTCCAGGTTGAACGAATAGCCGGTGGGCACCACCAGGCCGACGACCGACTTCGAACAGCCGGCGCGCTCCATCTTCTGCATCAGCGTGGGCAGCGCCGCTTCCGACGAACTCGTGCCCAGCACCAGCAGCAGTTCTTCGCGGATGTAGCGGACCAGCTTGAGGATCGAGAAGCCGTTGTAGCGGGCAACCAGGCCCAGCACGACCACGACGAACAGCACCGACGTGGCGTAGAACGTGCCCACCAGCATCGCCAGGTTCACGACCGACTTGATGCCGTACTTGCCGATGGTGAACGCCATCGCGCCAAAGGCGCCGATGGGTGCGGCCTTCATCAGGATCGCCACCATCTTGAAGATGGGCTGCGCCAACGCCGTCATGAAGTTCAGGATTGGCTTGCCGCGCTCGCCCACGATGGCCAGCGAAATGCCAAACAGCACCGCCACGAACAGCACCTGCAGGATGTCGCCACCCACGAACGGGCTGAAGATCGTCGTGGGAATCACGTTCATCAGGAAGCCGGTGATGGTCGAGTCATGCGCCTTTGCGACATAACCGGACACAGCTTTTTGATCGAGCGTCGACGGATCGATGTGCATGCCGGCGCCGGGCTGCACGATATGGCTGACCACCATGCCGACGACCAGCGCCAGCGTCGAGAACACCAGGAAATACAGCATGGCCTTGCCGGCCACGCGCCCGACCTTCTTCAGGTCGCTCATTGCCGCGATGCCCGTGGCCACCGTAAGGAAGATGACCGGCGCGATGATCATCTTCACCAGCTTGATGAACGCATCGCCCAGCGGCTGCATCTGCTGGCCCAGCTCCGGCTTGAACGCGCCAAGCAAGATACCCACCACGATGGCGAAAATCACCTGCACATACAGGATTTGATAGAACTTGAGCTTGCGCGCGGGCGCGCTTTGATCCACTTCGATCATTGGGATTGTCCCCACCAGGGCCCCTTGCTCCGCGCAGCGTGGCGCGTGCGACGTCGGGGCGTTTTCTCTTTTATGGCCATGCGATCCTGCCGCCAGCCGATTTCACCGCGGGTGATGCGTCGCGCGGCTTGGCGGTATATATGCAATACCCATGCCAGGTGGGGAGCGGCGTCATCGCCGCGCATAAGCCCTTGAAAATAAATAGTTTTTGAAATCTCAGCCGGAATATTCGGTCACTTAAAGCGGCGAAACTTCGCACAGAAACCCGCTAAAATGTGCGGAAAACCGCACACCATGACCGGCTCCACCTCCTCCCCCCTTTCCCCGCCCGCTGAACCGCGCAGGTTGCCCTGGCCGTGGCGCGTGGCCCTGACGCTGCTGGCTGTCGCCGTGGTCACGTTCACGCTGCACGCGGCAACGCAGTGGGCGCGTGACGGCGCCCTTCGCGAGGCCGCCATCCAGGCGCGCAGCACGGGCCAGATAAATGCCGCTTTATTGCGCAACAACCTCGACAAATTCCGCGCACTGCCCTTCGTGCTGACTCAGGACGTCGACTTGCGCGCCGCACTGCAAGGCGGCAGCACCAGGCAAATCGAGGCCCTGGACGAGAAACTCGAATCCCTGAGCCGCGGGGTTGGCGCCTCCGCCATCTACGTTCTGGACAAGAAAGGTCTGGCCATCGCCGCCAGCAACTGGCGCGAGCCCGCCACTTTCGTCGGAATCGGCTACGAATTCCGCCCTTATTTTCAAGGGTCGGTCGCGCACGGCGCCGCCGAACATTTCGCGCTCGGCACCGTCAGTCACGAAGCCGGCCTGTATCTGTCGCGTCGGGTCGACGACGCGCAGGGCGCGATGTTGGGCGTGGTGGTCTTGAAGGTCGACTTCCGGGATCTCGAAGCCGACTGGCGTCAGGCCAACGCCGTCATCTTCGTCACCGACGAGCACGGCGTGGTGCTGCTCGGCAATATTCCAGATTGGCGTTTCAGAGTCCTGTCGCCGCTGCCGCCTGCGCTGGCGCAAACGCTGCGCACCAGCCTGCAGTTTGGCGACGCCAAGTTTCAGCCGCTGCCTGTCTCGCCGCGCCTGCAAGCCGCCAGCAACGGGCAACTCGTCCGCATCGACGACGCCTTGCCCCGCGCCGCCGCTGGCACGCCTTTGCTGCACACCACCCTGCCGGTCACCGAATCGCCCGGCTGGACACTGCACCAGTTGTCCCCCATCCAGGCGGCCATGAACCAGGCCAGCGCCAATGCCCAACTCGGGGCATTGCTCACCCAAGGCGTGCTCGCGGCGCTGATCGGCGTGGTGCTTTACCGCCGCCACCGCAACCAGGAGCGGGCCGAGCAGCAAGCAGCCGTCCAGCAACAGCTCGCGGCATTGGTCGACGAGCGCACCGCGCAATTGCGCGACGTGAACGCCAAGCTAGTCGGCGAAATGGACGAGCGCCAACGCGCCGAAACGCAGCTTCACACCATGAAGGACGAACTGGTGCAGGCCAGCAAACTGGCATTGCTGGGCCAGGTGGCCGCCGGCGTCGCGCACGAAGTCAACCAACCCGTCGCCGCCATACGCGCCTACGCAGACAACGCCACCGAATTTCTGCGGCGCCACGACGAAGGCGCCGTCCGGGAAAACCTCGGCACCATCGCTGCATTGACCGATCGCATCGGCCACATCACCGGCGAGCTACGCGCCTTTTCGCGCAAGGCCGGTGCGACTGTCGGCCCGACGGATCTGATGGAGGCGCTCGAAGGCGCAATCCTGCTCGTTGGCCCGCGTGCCCGGCGCCAGGGCGTCACGCTGCAAAGCCCGCCCCGCAACCACAACTGCCGCGTCCAGGCGAACCGGGTCAGGCTTGAACAGGTGCTGGTCAATCTTTTGCAGAACGGGCTCGAGGCCCTCGAAGGCACGGAAAACGGCCGGATTGTCATCGCCCTGCAAGACCTGGGCGAATCCGTTCAGATACAGGTTCACGACAACGGTCCCGGACTCTCCGACGAGGCCCGCGCCCGCCTGTTCACCCCGTTTCACACGACCAAACCCGATGGCCTGGGCCTGGGCCTTGTCATCAGCCGCGACATCGTCGCCGAGTTCGGCGGCGAACTGCGCGCCGCGCGCGCAGGCGACGCCAGTTTGTCGTCTCCCCATGCGCCCGGCAGCGGCGCCTTGTTCATCCTGACCCTGCGCAAGGCGCCGGACCAGACCCACCGCACCGAGCACTCCACATGACGCGCGCCCCTGATCTCCAGCTCCCCGCCACGATCGTCACCGACGATCCCATGCAGCGGCCAGTGGCCCCTCACGCCGTCTTCATCGACGACGACGACGAACTGCGCCGCGCCGCGCTTCAAACCCTGAAGCTGCACGGCATCTCGGTGGCGGCCCACGGCAGTGCCCGCGCCGCGTTGCCGGCGTTGGACCGCAACTTCGATGGGGTGGTGGTCACCGACATCCGCATGCCGGACATGGACGGACTTGAACTGTTCCAGCGGCTGCGCAACATTGATCCGGATATCCCTGTCATCCTGATCACCGGCCATGGCGACATCGCCACAGCCGTTCAGTGCATGCGCGAAGGCGCGTATGACTTCCTGTCCAAGCCCTACCCCGCCGACCGCCTGGTCGCCGCCATCAGCCACGCCGCCGAAAAGCGGCGGCTGGTCCTCGAAAACCGCCGTCTCCGCGAAGCCGCTTTCAACGTCGAGGCCGACGAGGTGCCGTTCATCGGCACCACGCCCGCCATGCAACGCATCAAGCAGACCTTGCGCCATATCGCGGACGCCGACGTCGACGTGCTCGTCGAAGGCGAAACCGGCACCGGCAAGGAAGTCGTCGCCACAGCCCTGCACCGCCTGAGCCGCCGCCGGCACCGGCCGCTCGTCGCCATCAACTGCGGCGCCTTGCCAGAAAGCGTCATCGAAAGCGAACTCTTCGGCCACGAGCCCGGCGCTTTCACCGGCGCACAAAAGAAACGCATCGGCCGCATCGAACACGCCAGCGGCGGCACCTTGTTCCTCGACGAGATCGAAAGCATGCCGCTCGCCGTCCAGGTCAAGCTGCTGCGCGTGCTCGAATCCCGCCAGATCACCCCGCTTGGCAGCAACGAAGTCCGCAATCTCGACCTGCGCGTGGTCGCCGCTACTAAAGAAGACCTGGGCAGCCCCGCCATCCGCGCCAAGTTCCGCGAGGACCTCTTCTACCGCCTGAACGTCGTCACGATCCGGCTGCCCCCGCTACGCGAGCGCCGCGAAGACATCCCGCTGCTCTTCGCACACTATCTCGGCCACGCCGCGCGCCGCTTTCATCGCGACATCCCCGACATGCCCGCCTCGATCCGTCAGCACCTCATGACGCACGACTGGCCCGGCAACGTGCGTGAACTCGCCCACTTCGCAGAACGCTTCGTGCTGGGCGTCCTCAATGGCCCGGCACCTGATACGGCTCCGGCGCCCGCCGGCTCGCTCAGCCTTCCCGAACGCATGGAAAACTACGAGGCACAGATCATCCGCGATGCCCTCGCCGCACACCGCGGCGACATCAAAGCCACGCTCGACACCCTGGGCATACCCCGCAAAACGTTCTACGACAAACTCCAGCGCCACGGCATCGACCGCCAGGAATACGTGGCCGCGCCTCGCGGCGCCGTCTAGCGCAAGTCCCACACCGCAATCGCCCTCAAGACCCGCGCGGCGCACAGATCCCTTTACGACACCAAAAACAAAACCCCCTCGCGGCGCCAGCCGCGAGGGGGTTTTTAATAAATTCCGTCGCCGTATTCCTTTGCAGCATTCCTGATACCCGCATTTCCGATGCTGGAATCCCAATGCAGTATTCCCGACGCCACAAAGACAAAACCCCGCAGGGGATACCTGCGGGGTTTTGAGCAATAAAAGCCTGACGATGACCTACTTTCACAGACGTCCGTCCACTATCATCGGCGCAAAGGCGTTTCACTGTCCTGTTCGGGATGGGAAGGAGTGGGACCACCTTGCTATGGTCGTCAGGCGTAACTGGTTGAGCAGTTGCGGGTTAGGCAACAGCTCCAATCTTGGAAGAAGCGCAACGCGTGGCGATCAGAGCCTGGGGCTCGATGATCAGCGCACGGTGGGGTGTAATTGTGTTGGCTGGCTGCTGACGGTGCAGCCAGTATTTTGTATTGAACGACACTTGGAACGCTATATCACCAGGTCAATAACCATCAGTGTTATAGGATCAAGCCTCACGGGCAATTAGTATCGGTTAGCTTAACGCATTACTGCGCTTCCACACCCGACCTATCAACGTCCTGGTCTCGAACGACCCTTCAGGGGGATCAAGTCCCCGGGATACCTAATCTTCAGACGAGTTTCCCGCTTAGATGCCTTCAGCGGTTATCTCTTCCGTACTTAGCTACCCGGCAATGCCATTGGCATGACAACCGGTACACCAGAGGTACGTCCACTCCGGTCCTCTCGTACTAGGAGCAGGCTCCGTCAAGTATCCAACGCCCACGGCAGATAGGGACCAAACTGTCTCACGACGTTTTAAACCCAGCTCACGTACCTCTTTAAATGGCGAACAGCCATACCCTTGGGACCGGCTACAGCCCCAGGATGAGATGAGCCGACATCGAGGTGCCAAACACCGCCGTCGATATGAACTCTTGGGCGGTATCAGCCTGTTATCCCCAGAGTACCTTTTATCCGTTGAGCGATGGCCCTTCCATTCAGAACCACCGGATCACTATGTCCTGCTTTCGCACCTGTTCGACTTGTCAGTCTCACAGTCAAGCACGCTTATGCCATTGCACTATCAGCACGATTTCCGACCGTACCTAGCGTACCTTCGAACTCCTCCGTTACACTTTGGGAGGAGACCGCCCCAGTCAAACTGCCCACCATGCACTGTCCCCGATCCGGATAACGGACCAAGGTTAGAACCGCAAACAAACCAGGGTGGTATTTCAAGGATGGCTCCACGTGATCTAGCGACCACGCTTCAAAGCCTCCCACCTATCCTACACAGGCCGGTTCACAGTCCAATGCAAAGCTACAGTAAAGGTTCATGGGGTCTTTCCGTCTAGCCGCGGGTAGATTGCATCATCACAAACACTTCAACTTCGCTGAGTCTCAGGAGGAGACAGTGTGGCCATCGTTACGCCATTCGTGCAGGTCGGAACTTACCCGACAAGGAATTTCGCTACCTTAGGACCGTTATAGTTACGGCCGCCGTTTACCGGGGCTTCGATCAAGAGCTTGCACCCCATCACTTAACCTTCCGGCACCGGGCAGGCGTCACACCCTATACGTCGACTTTCGTCTTTGCAGAGTGCTGTGTTTTTAATAAACAGTCGCAGCCACCGATTCTCTGCGACCCCATCATGCTAAGCGCGCAGGCGCTTCACACTACCGGGGTATACCTTCTCCCGAAGTTACGGTATCAATTTGCCGAGTTCCTTCTCCTGAGTTCTCTCAAGCGCCTTGGAATATTCATCCCGTCCACCTGTGTCGGTTTGCGGTACGGTCTCGTACAGCTGAAGCTTAGAGGCTTTTCTTGGAACCACTTCCGATCACTTCGCAAGCAATGCTCGCTCGTGCCACACCCTTGATTTACGCGCCCGGATTTGCCTAAGCGCCATCTTCGATGCAGCAACAGGGACATCCAACACCCTGATGATTTTCCGCGATCCGTCCCCCCATCGCACTGTACGACGGTGCTGGAATATTAACCAGCTTCCCATCAGCTACGCATCTCTGCCTCGCCTTAGGGGCCGACTCACCCTGCGCCGATGAACGTTGCGCAGGAAACCTTGGACTTACGGCGAGGGGGCTTTTCACCCCCTTTATCGCTACTCATGTCAGCATTCGCACTTCTGATACCTCCAGCAGCCTTTACAAGCCACCTTCGCAGGCTTACAGAACGCTCTCCTACCGCGTGCACTAAAAGTGCACACCCGCAGCTTCGGTTTATCGCTTAGCCCCGTTACATCTTCCGCGCAGGACGACTCGATCAGTGAGCTATTACGCTTTCTTTAAAGGATGGCTGCTTCTAAGCCAACCTCCTGACTGTCTATGCCTTCCCACTTCGTTTCCCACTTAGCGATAATTCGGGACCTTAGCTGGCGGTCTGGGTTGTTTCCCTCTTGAGTCCGGACGTTAGCACCCGGTGCTCTGTCTCCCAAGCTGTACTTGCGGGTATTCGGAGTTTGCCATAGTTTGGTAAGTCGCCATGACCCCCTAGCTATAACAGTGCTCTACCCCCCGCAGTAATACTTGAGGCACTACCTAAATAGTTTTCGGAGAGAACCAGCTATTTCCAGATTTGTTTAGCCTTTCACCCCTATCCACAGCTCATCCCCTAATTTTTCAACATTAGTGGGTTCGGTCCTCCAGCACGTGTTACCGTGCCTTCAACCTGGCCATGGATAGATCATCTGGTTTCGGGTCTACACCCAGCGACTAAATCGCCCTATTCGGACTCGCTTTCGCTACGGCTTCCCTATTCGGTTAACCTTGCCACTGAATGTAAGTCGCTGACCCATTATACAAAAGGTACGCAGTCACCCCACAAGGAGGCTCCTACTGTTTGTATGCATACGGTTTCAGGATCTATTTCACTCCCCTTCCGGGGTTCTTTTCGCCTTTCCCTCACGGTACTGGTTCACTATCGGTCGATCACGAGTATTTAGCCTTGGAGGATGGTCCCCCCATCTTCAAACAGGATTTCACGTGTCCCGCCCTACTTGTCTTACGCTTAGTTCCACACACAGAATTTCGTCTACAGGGCTATCACCTGCTACGGCCGGACTTTCCATTCCGTTCGACTATCCTGCGCGCTAAAACGTAAAGGCTCATCCGATTTCGCTCGCCACTACTTTCGGAATCTCGGTTGATTTCTTTTCCTCGAGCTACTGAGATGTTTCAGTTCACCCGGTTCGCTTCCACTAGCCTATGTATTCAGCTAGGGATACTGCATTGCTGCAGTGGGTTTCCCCATTCGGACATCTGCGGATCAAAGCTTGTTTGCCAGCTCCCCGCAGCTTTTCGCAGGCTACTACGTCCTTCATCGCCTGTGATCGCCAAGGCATCCACCATATGCACTTAGTCGCTTGATCCTATAACGCTGTAGGCTATAGGACCTGAGTATTAGCGTTTGTGCCGTTCATAAGTTTCAAAGCAGTCTGAGGCTTATCACCTCAGTCTTGAGAACTTGGAACAAAAAATAATGCAATCACAACCCGTGCCCATCTTCATCAGCAACGCTGATTACTTGATGAACACATTTTCGTTGTGCTTCTTCCAGATTGTTAAAGAACAAATATAGCTGTTGGGTAAAACCCAACTCATAACGTCGTGACTGACGACACTATGAGTTGGCCTCTACATCGCCACCGGCGATCAATGAGAATCAATGGTGGAGGTGAACGGGATCGAACCGATGACATCCTGCTTGCAAAGCAGGCGCTCTCCCAGCTGAGCTACACCCCCATATTTCGCTTGCCGCGAAATACCTGGTGGGTCTGGTTGGATTCGAACCAACGACCCCCGCCTTATCAAGACGGTGCTCTAACCGACTGAGCTACAGACCCAAAACCTTCTCGGATCAGTAGTCAGGAAGCTGAAGACCTAGGGAAGATTCCCTCGACCCAAGCCTACAACTGATCCCAGCTATATCAAACAACCGATAAGAGTGGACGCTTAACACGAGCACGTAAGCTCTGAAAGGAGGTGATCCAGCCGCACCTTCCGATACGGCTACCTTGTTACGACTTCACCCCAGTCATGAATCCTACCGTGGTAATCGCCCTCCTTACGGTTAGGCTAACTACTTCTGGTAAAACCCACTCCCATGGTGTGACGGGCGGTGTGTACAAGACCCGGGAACGTATTCACCGCGACATGCTGATCCGCGATTACTAGCGATTCCGACTTCACGCAGTCGAGTTGCAGACTGCGATCCGGACTACGATCGGGTTTCTGGGATTGGCTCCCCCTCGCGGGTTGGCGACCCTCTGTCCCGACCATTGTATGACGTGTGAAGCCCTACCCATAAGGGCCATGAGGACTTGACGTCATCCCCACCTTCCTCCGGTTTGTCACCGGCAGTCTCATTAGAGTGCCCTTTCGTAGCAACTAATGACAAGGGTTGCGCTCGTTGCGGGACTTAACCCAACATCTCACGACACGAGCTGACGACAGCCATGCAGCACCTGTGTTCCGGTTCTCTTGCGAGCACTACCAAATCTCTTCGGCATTCCAGACATGTCAAGGGTAGGTAAGGTTTTTCGCGTTGCATCGAATTAATCCACATCATCCACCGCTTGTGCGGGTCCCCGTCAATTCCTTTGAGTTTTAATCTTGCGACCGTACTCCCCAGGCGGTCAACTTCACGCGTTAGCTGCGCTACCAAGGCCCGAAGGCCCCAACAGCTAGTTGACATCGTTTAGGGCGTGGACTACCAGGGTATCTAATCCTGTTTGCTCCCCACGCTTTCGTGCATGAGCGTCAGTGTTATCCCAGGAGGCTGCCTTCGCCATCGGTGTTCCTCCGCATATCTACGCATTTCACTGCTACACGCGGAATTCCACCTCCCTCTGACACACTCTAGCTCGGTAGTTAAAAATGCAGTTCCAAAGTTAAGCTCTGGGATTTCACATCTTTCTTTCCGAACCGCCTGCGCACGCTTTACGCCCAGTAATTCCGATTAACGCTTGCACCCTACGTATTACCGCGGCTGCTGGCACGTAGTTAGCCGGTGCTTATTCTGCAGGTACCGTCAGTTTCCCGGGGTATTAACCCGGAACGTTTCTTTCCTGCCAAAAGTGCTTTACAACCCGAAGGCCTTCATCGCACACGCGGGATGGCTGGATCAGGGTTTCCCCCATTGTCCAAAATTCCCCACTGCTGCCTCCCGTAGGAGTCTGGGCCGTGTCTCAGTCCCAGTGTGGCTGGTCGTCCTCTCAAACCAGCTACGGATCGTCGCCTTGGTGAGCCGTTACCCCACCAACTAGCTAATCCGATATCGGCCGCTCTAATAGTGCAAGGTCTTACGATCCCCTGCTTTCCCCCGTAGGGCGTATGCGGTATTAGCTACGCTTTCGCGTAGTTATCCCCCGCTACTAGGCACGTTCCGATACATTACTCACCCGTTCGCCACTCGCCACCAGACCGAAGTCCGTGCTGCCGTTCGACTTGCATGTGTAAGGCATCCCGCTAGCGTTCAATCTGAGCCAGGATCAAACTCTTCAGTTTAATCTCTGTATTTGTTTCGTATTCTTGGTCTGAATAAATCCAAACCAGGTCATACGTCACTACTCAAAGGAAGTGAGGTATGTTCTTAAACTTGACGTTTAAGGTACTTCACTTCTAGTGAGCACTTGATTTCTTGTGCTTGCGATAAGGCCGAAACCCAATCGCTGCACTCGCATCAAGCGCCCACACTTATCGGTTGTTTAATTGTTAAAGAGCGGTACTGCTAAATTCTGTACTACTGGTTTCTGCCCTCAACTTCGGCTAACTTCGCTTTTGCGTCGTCGCTGTCGTTGCAGCAGAGAAACGAGATTATGAAGAAGTTTTTATCGCTTGTCAAGTCAGCTTCGCTTTTGCTTTACGCCGTTGCGTCACTTACTTGCGGCGACCTCTTCAGGTCTCGCCAGGACTTTCGTCCTGCCCTAGCAGTTATTGAAACATCAGGGCAAACCCTAATTTTTCAGTAACTGCCAAGCCCAAAACTATAGCACAATTTTTGCAGATCTTGTAACTGGCTTTTGCCTGATTTGCGCCGATCCTTGCAATAACCGCTTGGCGCTCATTACTGATTGCCGCTGCGGCAGGTGAGATTGGGTTGCCCCCTCGCCTGTTGCACTTGCTTGGCTTCGCGTCTCAAAACTGTCTGAGCTGCGAAGGAGCGAGACTATAGCACAGAATTTTGGGCTGTCATGCCAGTGTCGCAAATTTGTTGATGGAAAGGCAGTCAGGCTGGCGCCGGCGACCTGCTCCGTCGAAGGAGGCACGGGCCGTGAGTGGCCGCGCCTATATATAGATAGCGGTAGCCCCTGCTTGTGGGACTAGTATGTACGTTTACTATTCGCCTGTAAGCCGCATCTGATTGGAGACAGATACCTCATGCCCCCTGCGATCGCCCTGAGCGAAGACATCCTGATCAACGTCACCCCGTTTGAAACCCGCGTTGCGCTGGTGGAACAGGGGTCGGTTCAGGAATTGCACGTCGAACGTAGCATCCAGCGGGGCCACGTCGGCAATATCTATCTGGGTCGGGTCGTGCGGGTGCTGCCCGGCATGCAGAGCGCGTTCATCGACATTGGGCTGGAGCGGGCGGCGTTCATTCATATTGCGGACCTGCGCGAGAATCGCACCGAGCGCAGCCAGGGTTTGACGCCGACGCCAATCGAAAAGCTGATATTTCAGGGACAGACCCTCATGGTGCAGGTCGTGAAGGATCCGCTCGGCACCAAGGGCGCGCGGCTGTCGACGCAGATCAGCATGGCCGGGCGGATGCTGGTGTACCTGCCGCACGATCCGCACATCGGCATTTCGCAGAAGATCGATTCCGAGTCCGAACGCATCCAGTTGCGCGAACGTCTGCAAGCGCTGATGCCCTCGGACGAAAAAGGCGGATTCATCGTGCGCACGCAGGCCGAGGGCGCCAACGACGCGGAGCTAACTGCCGACGTGGAATATCTGCGCAAGCTGTGGACGAGTGTCCAGGCGGCGGCCCGCACCCAGCCCGCCCCCGCGCTGTTGCACCAGGACCTGACGCTTGCCCAGCGCGTATTGCGCGACATGGTCGGCCCCGAGACCGGGTCGATCCTGGTGGATTCACGCACGACGACTGCCGCGATGCTGGAATGGGCGCGTGTGTACACGCCTTCGGTGGTTGACCGCATCAAGCATTACAGCGGCGAGCGCCCTCTGTTCGACACCGCCAACGTGGATGACGAGATTGCGCGCGCGCTGTCGCGCCGGGTCGACCTGAAGTCGGGCGGCTATCTGATCATTGACCAGACGGAGGCGTTGACCACGGTGGACGTCAACACCGGCGGGTTTGTGGGGGGCCGCAATTTCGACGACACGATCTTCAAGACGAACCTTGAGGCGGCACAGGCAATTGCGCGGCAGCTGCGCCTGCGCAACCTGGGGGGAATCGTGATCCTGGACTTCATCGACATGGAGGAACAGGAACACCGCGACACCGTGCTGGCGGAGCTGAAGAAGGCGTTGTCGCGCGATCGGACCCGCATGACCGTCAATGGATTCACGCAGTTGGGGCTGGTGGAAATGACGCGCAAGCGCACGCGCGACTCGCTGGCGCACCAGCTTTGCGAGCCCTGCCCCATGTGCGAGTCGCGCGGCAATGTGCGTACGCCGCGCACGGTCTGTTATGAAATCCTGCGCGAGATTCTGCGCGAGGCCCGGCAATTCAATCCCAAGGAGTTTCGCATTCTTGCCTCGCAGGAAGTGGTGGACCTTTTCCTGGAAGAGGAAAGCCAGCATTTGGCAATGCTGGGCGACTTTGTAGGCAAGCGCGTGTCGCTGGAAGTGGAAGCGGCGTATTCGCAGGAGAAGTACGACATCATCCTCGTTTGACGGCATAAGAAGAATGCCTAGTCATCGGACCGACAGAAGAGCCGCGCCTGCAAGCGCGGCTTTTTTCATTTCCGGTGCGACAGGATGGGGCCATCGGGCAGCCGAAATGGCGATGTGTTTGCGCGCCAGTTAATGCGCTCGTTTGAGCTGACAACCGCGCTGGCGGCCGCTCTTCATCAGGTCCGCATTCTGCGCGCATGCGAGGACGAGAGGCTATACCCGAATCGCGAACGGGCTTCAACTCGATATGTGTGGATTTTGTGACTTAACAATTCGTTTGAAATGATTTCTGAAACGGATGGCGACAAGTAAGGGTTATCGATAAGCTGCGGGCGCTTTGCCGGGTCGGTTACCGCCTCGGCGCTTTTCCCTTAGTCATTCGGAGGTCATTGCAATGAAGTCCCTATTCCGTCCGTTCCTGGTACTGGTCGCGGCCCTGCCGCTGATGCTGGCAGCCTGCGGCGACAAGGAGCCCGAGCAGCGCGCGGCGTTCACGCAGTTCCTGCAGACGCGCATCGTGGACAAGCCGGGCGTGCGTGTGCCGAAGCTGACGGAGGAAGAAAAGAAGTCCTTCGGCGACTACGCGGCCCACTACGCCATCATCACCGACTTCAATGCCGGCATGGATGCGTCGGTCAAGCCGCTGTCGGGGATCCTGCAGAAGGGTCAGGTGCGCTCGGTGAACGATATCGTCACGCGCCGCGAGGACCTGAAGTCCGTGCGTGCCGGTCTGAACGACATGAACGCGGCGCTGAAGGAGCATCGCGCCAAGGCCGACGCGGCTCACGCCCAGCTCAAGCAGCCTGAGGACCTGAAGGCCGTTTACGACAAGGCCTACGAGAAGACCATCACCCTGCCGGCCGACACCTTTGGCGACGTGCTGCCGCAGATCAACGCCACCTACGACGTCACCCTGAAGATCGCCGACTACGTGGAAGCGAACAAATCGAAGATCGAGATCTCGGGCAACAGCGTGACGGTGACCGATCCTGCCGTGCAAGCCGAGCTGAACAAGCTGCTGCAAGAGATGAACGCGCAGGCCAAAAATGTGCAGCAGGCACAGACGCGCCTGCAGGCCGTGATCATGGGCCGTTAAGCACCGCTCAAGCACGCTGCGCCACGCATCGCCCCGCCGTCACCGAAAGGTGCGGCGGGGTTTTTCTTGCCATGTCGATAATCAGGCTGGCGCCGACGCGACGCGATTGCGGCCCGCGGCCTTGGCCTGGTAAACGGCCGCATCGGCGGCTTCCACAAGGGCGGCCGAGACGTCGTCGCCTAGCGGCACGACCGTGGCCACGCCGACGCTGACGGTGACGATACCGCCTTCGTTGTCTTCGTGCGGAATGGCCAGGTCCTGGACCGCGCGCCGGATACTTTCGGCGATGACCAGCGCCTGTTCGCGGCGCGTGTCGGGCAGCAGCACCACGAACTCTTCGCCGCCGTATCTGGCTGCCAGATCGCGAGGCCGGCGAGCCTTGTTCTGAAGCGCAAGCGCCAGCATCTTGAGCAGTGCGTCGCCTTCCTGGTGGCCATAGCGGTCGTTGTAAAGCTTGAAGCGGTCGGCATCCAGGAACAGCAGCGACAGCGGCGCGCGATCGCGACGCGCGGCCGCCCATTCCCGATCGAGTACCTCGTCAAAGGTGCGCCGGTTGGCGATACCGGTGAGTCCGTCCGTCTGGGCCTGACGCGCCAATTGCGCCTCGAACGCCTGCCGCCAGCGCATCTCGCGCCGAAAGAGGAGGATCTGCGCCATCACCGATGCAAAGAGCGCCAAGGTCACGGGCACGATCAGGGCGGCGCGGCGCACCCAGGGTTCGAGCAGATCGTCGACGGCCAACGCCACGTCGATCACCAGCGGCGTGCGCTCGATGGCGTCGAACGCATACAGACGATTGACGCCATCGGGCGACAGCACGCCGACAAATGCGCCCTCGCGGCCAATCAGGTATTGCTGGAAGTCGAGCGGCATGTCGATGCCGCTGTCGAAGTCGGCATGTGAATAGGGATTGCGCAACAGCACAACACCGTCGTTGCGAAAGACCGTGATCGCGTCGTGCGGACCGATGGACACCTCGGCAAAGCGATCGCGAAAGTACGCCATGCGCAGGGAGCTGGCAACGACGCCGGCGAAACTGCCGTCGGCGTTGGAGATCCGCCGGCTGATCGCAATGCTTTCATCGGCGCTTCGCAGCCGGCTGTAATACGGCCGGCTGACGTAGAGACCGACGTCGTCCGTGGTCTGGTGCACCTTGAAGTAGTCGCGGTCCGCGAAATTGACGTCAGGCGGGGTGGCGGCAAGCGAGTCGTACCGAATGTTGCCTTGGGCGTCGAGCACGACGATGGCGCCGAGATACGCCGCGGTGGCGGCGCGGTCAAAGAGGAAGCGATGCCGGGATTCCGGTTCGAGGTCGGCGATGCCTGGCTCTTGCAGGCGCTCGACCACGCCCTGCAGCGACAGGTCGTAGACATGCAACGTGCGGCCGATGTCCGCCGCGAGCACGCTGGCCAGGTTGCGGGCCGATACGTAGGCCGCGTCCCATGCCCGGGCACGCGCGGAAAGACAGCAGCCGGGCGCGGCGCGCCCGAGGCGGGACTTTCAGGACAGCGCGGCGGCTGCGATGCGGAACGGGAAGGCCTTGGCCCCGCGTGCCTTGTCGGTTTCGCGGTGGGCGTTGATGGCCCAGGCGGGCCCTGCCCCGCCGGCCTGCGCCATCAATTGGCGGGTGAGCACGCCAGAGAATCCGCAACGAAGCGTCATGGCCTGACGCCGGGCAAGCTCGATTCCGATGGCGTGCGACGTAGTCGAATTACGGTCCGTTTGCAGCATGGCAGCCCCCTGGCAAAAGCGCTTCCTGAGTGAAGCGTCATTGCGGATTAATCTACCCTAGCTGTTTGATTTTGCGCGTGAAATGATGCGTAAAGTAATGCAAAGATCCGGAAATGCACGCCGAAAAATAGCCGTCAGGCGGATGGACTGGGCGCCGCGTCGCCGGTTTCGCGGTCCGGACGGTCATTGATGCCATCCGGTTGGCCCGTCATATTTCCGTAGAGCAGCGAGCGGCCGGCGAACAGCCCGCCTGCCACCTCGAGTTCGAAGCGTTCGGTGTCGCGTTGCCGTACGTCCTGAATGACCTCCTCGGCCTCGTCAGGCGGCACGCCGATGGCGCGCAACGCCGCTTCGCCGAAGACCAGCGCCGATTCCAGGGTTTCGCGGACCTGGAAATCCACCCCTTCGCGGGCCAGCGCCAGCGAATGGATGCGGTCATAGGCCCGCACCACGACGCGCACCAGCGGGAATTCGGATTTGATGAGATGCACCATGTGGGTGGCGGCGCGCGGGTCGTCGATGCACACCAGGATGGCGCAGGCGTTTTCGGCGCCAGCCGAACGCAGCATGTCGGCGCGCGTACCGTCCCCGTAATACACCTTCACCCCCCACTTTGCCGCGGCGCGGATCGCGTCGGTGTCGGTGTCCAGGATCGAGACCTTTACCCCGCGTGCCAGCATTGCCTGCGTCACGATCTGGCCGAAACGGCCAAAACCCACGATCAGCGCGCAGCCGTCCAGGTCGCGGGCCACGTCCACGCCATCCATGGACGGCTTGGGTTTGGGCAGGAGCCAGCGCAAGGCCAGGACGCACAGCGGGGTGAGCGCCATGGAAATGATGACGACCGCGGTCAGCACCGCGCCCGTATGCGCGTCGAAGATGCCTTTGTCGGCGGCTGCGCTGTACAGCACGAAGGCAAACTCGCCGCCTTGCGCCAGCAGCGCGCAACGGGTGATGGCTTCGGCATGGGTGGCGCGCAGCAGGCGCGCCACGATGTAGACGCCCACGGATTTGACCGCCATGAACGCGACGACGCCCGCCAGGATGAGCGGCCATTCCCGCGCCACGGCCAGGAGGTCCAGCGACATGCCCACGCCCAGGAAGAACAGGCCGAGCAGGATGCCGCGAAACGGCTCGATATCGGCTTCGAGCTGATGGCGGAATGTGGATTCGGACAGCAGCACACCGGCCAGGAACGCGCCCATGGCCATGGACAGGCCGCCCAGTTCCATCAGCAACGCGGCGCCCAGCACGACGAGCAATGCGGCCGCGGTCATCACTTCGCGCGCATGCGCCGCGGCCAGAAGACGGAACAGAGGGTTTAGCAGCCACCGGCCGGCGGCCAGCAGCGCCAGAATGCAGCCGAGCGCAATGGCGGCCTGCCACCACGGATTGGCCTCGCTGCCGCTGCTTGCCGGAGCCAGCAAGGCGGCCAGCGCCAGCAGCGGGACGATCGCCAGGTCTTCGAGAAGGAGGATGGAGACGATGCGTTGGCCCTGCGCGCTGGTGGTCTCGTCGCGCTCGGCCAGGATCTGCATCACGATGGCCGTGGATGAAAGCACGAAACCCATCGCTGCCATGAAGGCCGCGGCGCCTGACAGGCCGGCCAGCAACCCGACGCCGGTAAGCAGCGCGCCGCAAACCAGCACCTGCGCGACGCCCAGCCCGAAGATTTCGCCGCGCAGCTTCCAGAGGCGCGACGGCTGCATCTCCAGCCCGATGATGAAAAGAAACATCACCACGCCCAGTTCCGCGACGTGCAGGATGGATTTGGGATCGGTGAAAAACCCGATGCCGAACGGGCCTATCGCCAGGCCGGCCGCCAGATAGCCCAGGACCGAACCCAGTCCGAGACGCTTGAACAAGGGGACGGCAATCACCGCTGCGCCAAGCAGAACGACGACGTTGAGGACTTGATTGCCTTCGGAAGGCAGGGCCATGGAGCGCTCCTGGTTGCATGGCGGGCCGAAGCGCCTGGGACGCCGCCCAGCCCGCTATGCGCAGGCTGGGGCCATTTTCCGGCAAACCGCGGGATTGGCAAACAGGAACTTCGGCAATGAAAAGCCGCCCCGAGGGGCGGCTGCTGGGGAAAGACGTATACGGTTTGGCTCAGTCTTCCCGGAACTGCATCTTGTAGAGGGATGCGTACAGGCCGTCGGCCGCCAGCAGTTCCGCGTGCGGACCCTGTTCGACGATCTTGCCGGCGTCCAGGACGATGATGCGGTCGGCGTTCTGGACGGTGGACAGGCGGTGCGCGATGACCAGCGTGGTGCGCCCCTTCATCAGGCGTTCCAGCGAGGCCTGCACCTGGCGTTCGGATTCGTTGTCGAGCGCCGACGTCGCTTCGTCCAGGATCAGGATGGGCGCGTTCTTGATGAGCGCGCGCGCGATGGCCAGACGCTGGCGCTGGCCGCCGGACAGGCGGGCGGCGTTCTCGCCCACGGGCGTATTGATGCCCTGCGGCAGGCCTTCGACGAAGTCGAGCAGGTTGGCGGCGGCCAGCGCATCGCGCACCTTTTGCTCGCTGGACTTGCCCAATGCGCCGTAGCCGACGTTGGCGGCGATCGTGTCGTCGAACAGCACGACGTCCTGGCTGACCAGCGACAGGTGCGAGCGCAGGCTGCGCAGCGTGAGTTCATCGATGGGCACGTCGTCCACGAGGATCTGGCCGCTGTCGGCCAGCACGAAGCGGGGCAGCATGTTGACCAGCGTGGTCTTGCCGCTGCCCGAGCGGCCCACGAGGGCGACGGTCTGACCGGGTTCGACCACGAAGGAAATGTCATTGACCGTGTCGCGGTCGGCGTCGGGGAAGCGATGCGACACGCTGCGGAACTCGACCTTGCCGCGCACGGGCTCGGGCAATTCCTTGGTGCCGGTGTCGTTTTCCGGGATCTGGTCGATCAGGGTGAACACGCTTTCGGCCGAGACCAGCATCTTTTGCAGGCGGGCGGCCACGTTGGTCAGGCGTTTGATGGGGTCGAAGATCTGGGCCAGCGCGGCCATGAACGACGCGAAGCTGCCCACGGTGAGCGAGCCGCTGTTGGCCTGGCTGAGCGCCACGGCGATGACCGCGCCCACGGAAATCGAGATGCAGACCTGGGTCAAGGGCGTCAGCGCCGCATCGGCCGTGGCCGTGCGCATGGCAAAGCGGCGCAGGCGCCGGCTGACGAAATCGAAGCGGCCGCGTTCGACCTCGTAGCCGTCGAACAGCTTGATGACGCGCTGGCCGTCGATGCCTTCGCCGACCACGCGGGTCAGCTCGGCGTTCATGTTGACGGTTTCGCGGTTGATGCGGCGCAGGCGCTTGATGAAAAAGCGCGAGATCAGGACCGAGACCGGCAGCATGACCAGGATGATCAGCGTCAGCACCCACGACATGTAGAGCAGGACGCAGATCAGCGCGATGACCACCAGGGTTTCGCGCACCAGCACGGTGATGACGTCGGTGGCGTAGCCGGTGACGTTGCCGGCGTCGATGGTGAAGCGGTTCAGGAGGCGCCCGGTGTCGCCGCGCTTGAAGTCGGCGTCCGGCAGGCCAAGGAGGCGCTCGAACATGTCGCGCCGCATGCCCAGCAGCACGTTGTTGGCCACCCAGGCCAGCAGGTAGTCGCTGAAGAAGTTGCAGATGCCGCGCACCAGGATCAGGCCCACGACCGCCAGCGGCAGCGCCCACACGTAATACGGCTTGGCGCCTGAGAAGCCGCCGTCCAGGAGGGGCTTCATGATGACCGCCAGCACGGGCTGCGTGGCCGCGGCGCCTGCCATCAGGAGGACGGCCGCCAGCAAGCCCTTCCAGTAGGAACCGACCCGGCTGTAGATCCGGGTCCAGAGTTCGGATTTGACGGGCTGGGAGCCCGCTGGCGCATTCCGTGCGGCAGAATTCAAAGGGATCACTCGCTTTTCATACAATTGTGCCCAGGATTGTACCGGCTGCGCGTCTGCGCGCCGTCCCCGCCCCTTAGCCCTATCCGCGCCCGTGCGCCCTTCCATGTCCGATATCAGTTGCCTGTATGTCCGCCTGCCCAACTGGGTGGGCGATGTCTGCATGAGCCTGCCCAGCCTGCGCGCCCTGGCGGCAAGCGGCCTTCCCCTCGTCCTCTGCGCCCGCCCCTGGGCCCGCGACCTGCTCGATGGCGTGGACAAACTGGATTTCGTCCCCATGCGCGGCAAGGTCGGGCCGGACCGGGCGGCGGTCAGCGCCCACCGTCGCGGGCTGGGCGCGCAAGGCCGCCGCGCCCGGGGCCTGCTGTTGCCGGATTCCCTGTCCAGCGCCCTGGTGTTCCGGCTGGCCGGCGTGCCGTCGGCGGGGTACCGCGACGACGGCCGCAGCTTTCTGCTGCGCTGGCCGTTCGCCAAACCCGACCAGCCGATGCATGCCGTCGAATCCTGGCATCACCTGACCCGCGAGGCCCTGATCCGCTGGAATCTGCCCAGCGGTCCCGCCCAGCCCGGCCCGACGCTGGACCTGCCGCTGACGGCGGCGCATGAACGCGCGGCCGGCGAGGCCCTGGCCCAGGCCGGCCTGCAAGACCGGCCCTTCGTCCTGATTGCGCCCACCGCCACGGGTCTGCACAAGGGCAGGATCAAGGTGTGGCCGGGATTCGATACACTGACGCGCGCCCTGCAGGCCCGCGGCCATACCGTGGTAATGTGCCCCCCTCCGGCCGAAACCGACGAAGCCCGCCGCAATGCGCCGACCGCTCAGTTGCTGCCCCCGCTGGGATTGAGCGCCTTTGCGGCGCTGACCGCGCGGGCCGCGCTGGTGATTTGTAACGATTCCGGCGTGTCGCACGTCGCGGCGGCGGCGTCGGCGCGGCAGCTGACGCTGTTTGGCGTGACACAGCCGCAACGCACCGGCCCGTGGTCGCCGCGCGCGGTGTGCCTGGGCAGCGACCAGGCTTGGCCGTCGCAGGAAGAAGCAACACAGCAGGCCGAGCGCCTGCTGGATGGTACGCAGTAATCAGGACAGTCTCGAAATGACCTTTTCCAGCTATCTCACGAATCTGATCATTCCCTTGAATTTGTGCATCACCCTGGTGGTCCTTGGCCTGGTGCTGGGACTGTTCCGGCTTCGCAAGACGGGCCTCACGCTTGTCGCGGCAGGCTTGCTCTGGGCGCTGGCCTGGTCGTTGCCGGCGACGTCGCTGTGGGCGGGCGGCGCGCTGGAGAACCGCTATCCGCACAAGCCCGCCGCCGAGATGCCGACGGCCGACGCGATCGTGGTGCTGGGCGGCAATACCGCCAACGGCCGCGCCAATTGGTTCCTGCCCTATGACAAGGACACGGCCATCGTGCGCGTGGATGCCGCGGCCCAGCTGTATCTGGCCGGCCGCGCGCCCAAGGTGCTGCTGTCGGGCGGCGCGCTGGAAGGCGATGTCAGCGAAGCGCGCGGCATGGCGCATGCGATCCGCCAGCAGGGCGTTCCGGAGTCGGCCCTGATTCTGGAAAACGCCAGCCGCACCACCTATGAAAACGCCACACTCACCGAAGACCAGCTCAAGGCGCGCGGCATCGGCAAGGTGCTGCTGGTCACGTCCGCCTTGCACATGCCCCGCGCCATGGCGGCCTTTTCCAAGCAGGGCGTGGAAGTGATTGCCGCCCCCGCGCCGCCGCAGATCGTGGAGCCGGCCGACGGGTCGCTGTCGTTGTGGCTGCCCGATGAACGCACGTTCGACGCCAGCCGTTCGATCGTGAAGGAATACGCGGGTCTCTTTGTGTACTGGTTGCGCGGATGGGTATGAGCCTGACCGGCGCGGCGCCAGCGTGCCGCTCGGGATGCGGCGCCTGCTGCATCGCGCCGTCGATCACGCGGCCCATTCCGGGGATGCCGCAGGGCAAGCCCGCGGGCGTGCCTTGTGTTCAGTTGCTGCCGGACATGCGGTGCGCGATCTTTGGCGATCCTTCCCGCCCGGACTTCTGCGAGGGACTGCAGCCCCAGCACGAGATGTGCGGTCCCGACCGCGAACACGCCATCCACTGGCTGGCCGACCTGGAAAGGGCAACCGCGCCCTGCCATTGAAAACGGGGCTCGACGCCCCGTTTTTCAATGGCGCTCCAGCAGCACCTGTTCGTACAGGGCCTCGTAGCGCGAGGCCACGGTTTCCCAGCTTTGGTCGCGAGCGATTTCCAGGCCACGTGACGTCAGCGCCGCGCGCAGCTGCGGATCCGAACCCAGGCTTTCCAGCGCCTGCGCCAATTGGGCGCCATCGCGCGGGTCCTGCAGAATGAGCGCATCCGTTCCCGCCGTGAGGTATTGCGCAAAGCCGCAATAGACCGGCGAACTGACGATGACCGGCAGACCGTGCGACATGGCTTCCAGCGGCGCCATGCCGTAGCTGTCGTTCAGGGTCGGGTGCGTGTAGATGTCGGCCGCATTGAAATACTGGGCGACGTCCGGGGTGGGATCGACCAGCGTGACGCGGCGGGCGACGTCTCCGGCGGCGCGTACGCGCTCGCGCGTGGGCTCGTCGGCGCCGACCACCAGCAGCCGGTAGCGCGGCGGCAAGAGCGCCAGCGCGTCCAGCAAGGCGGGCAGGCCCTTGCGCAGCGGATTGCGCGCCACCAGCAGACAGCCGATCGTGTCCGCGTCCCAGCCGAGCCGCGCGCGCGTGGCCAGGCGGCCCCCGTTACGGTCGGGCGCGGGCAGCTTGACGCCCGGGGCGATGATGTCGACCGCGAGATCTTCGCCGTAGCTGCGGTGCAGCTGGTCCATGATGAGGCCCGATACCGCCACCACGCGGCGCTGGGGCGTCTTGCGCACGCGCAGCTTTTCGAGCATCAGGTAGGTAGCCAGCCGCGGGCTGAGCCAGGCCGTCAGGCGCTGCAGCGGCGTGACCCGGGTGATGCGGTTGTAGCGGACCGGCGTCACGTGCATGACCTGGATTTCGCCCGCCCAGCCGTTCATGTGCGAATGGACGATGTCGAAGCGGCCGCGGGTGAGGCGGTCGGCGCGCCAGGCGAAATACAGCACCCGCGTCCAGCTGGGCAGCCAGCCGGGAAACCGCACGGGCAGGTATTCGAATGGCAGGTCGCTGTCGAAATCGCGGGCGACCACGGAGATGTCGTGGCGCTTGCCGAGTACACGCATCAACTCGACGCCATAGGCCTCGGCCCCGCCGAAACGGTTGCCGAAGCGATCAACCAACAGCGCGATGCGAAGCCGGCGTTCAGGAGCGCCGGCGGCTGTCTTCATACCGGGTGAGGCACTTCTGGAGGAATCGGAAGATATTGGTCGAACGCGCCACGGTCACACGCGGCAGTCCGAAGGGATCGTCGGACGCCGCCGCCAGGCCGCGCTTGGTGAGCGTGGCGTTCTCGTAACCGGCCTCGCGCGCCATGGCCTGATGCTCGGGGCCATGGTCGCCATACGGATAACAGAACGCGGTGACGGGCGCGCCCAGCGCCTGTTCGAGCTCGTCCTTGGACTGGACGATCTGGCGCCGCGCTTCTTCGGCAGGCAGCTCGGGCAGGTGGACGTGATCCAGCGTGTGCGAGCCGACCTCGTTGCCGGCCTGCGCCCATTCCCGCATTTCCTGGACGGTCATCAGCGGCGCAAACGGGATCCCCTTTTCGAGGTCCCACACGTTGCCGCCGTCGAACTGCCGGGCCACGAAATAGTTGGTGGCGGTGAATCCCAGTTCGCTCAGTACCGGCATCGCGTTGTGATGCACATTGCGGAAACCGTCGTCGAACGTGATGCCGAAGACCTTTCCCTGGCGCTCGCCGCGGACGTAAGGCATGACGTCGCGCATGGACAATCCGCGATAGCCCAGCCGGCGCATCCAGCGCATCTGGCGGGCAAAGCTATCGGGATGTACCGTCAGTCCGCGAAACGGCGTGCCCTTGGGGTTGGGCTCGCCGATCTGGTGATACATAAGGATTGGAATAGACATAGCTCGACATTATATGGCTCAGCGTCCCGCGAGCGTGCGTTGGTATACATCCACCGTGGCAGCTGCGAAACGCTCCAGGTTGAAGTCGCGCAAACTGGTCTCGCGCGCTTTGTGGCCCATCAGGCGCACCGCCTCCGGGTTGTCCAGCATGAATCGCAACTTGGCGGTCATGGCCGGGATGTCGCGCGCGGGCACGATCCAGCCATCCACGCCGTCTGTGACGTTTTCGGGCAGACCGCCCGCATCGCTGACAAGCGCCGGCAGTCCCAGCGCCATGATCTCGCGGCAGGCAAAGGACAACGCCTCGCGGTACGACAGCACGAATCCCGCATGGCAGGACGCCAGCGCCGCGCGCACGTCATCGAGCAGCCCGGGAAACTTCACCTGGTCGATCATGCCAAGCTCGCGCACACGCGCCAGTTTGGCCTCGGAGGGCGGATCGCCCGCCACCATCAGCAAGACGCGTGCCTTGTCGGCCGGCGGCAGCGCGGCCGCGGCCGCCACCAGGTCCAGCCAGCCCTTGTCGTAATCGGTGCCGCCCGCGCTGCCCAGCAGCAGCTTGCCTTGCCAGTCCGGGCCAAAGAAGAGTTCGCGCAGCTTGTCCAGGCTTTCGGGCGGCGGCGGGGCAAAGAAATTCGTATCGATGCCGTGCCGGATGGTCGTGATGGGGCGTTTGCGGTACGGGGACTGCTCCATCATGCCGCGGATGTAGTCGCTGACGGCGATGCCGTGATCGGTGGCCAGCGCCACCCGCAGCTTGTGCCCGAAGCTGGTCAGCGGGTGATCGTTGTGCTTGGTGAACACGATGCGCGGCCGGCGCCGCATGCCCAGCGTGGCCAGCATGACCTGCTTGTGATCGGCCGAGCCGTTGGCGTGGATGATGTCGAACTGGCCGTCGGCAATCAGGCGATGCAGCCTGGCGCGGTCCTTGAACCAGGACGAGGGGCGCGTCGTGTAGCGCATGTCCACCACGTTCACGCCGGGGATGGCCTTGGCGTAGCGGTACAGCCGGCTGGTCTCCGGCACCGCCACCGTGATCTCGTGGTCGCGGGCGAGCGCCTTGGCCAGGTTGATGATGTAGGTGACGTGCCCCCCGCCGTTGCCCGCGTGGAAGTTCGTGTAGAGGATCTTCACTTTTTGTTTTCTGCCAGGAACATCAGCTTCGAGTAACGGAAGAAGCTGCCCGCCGCCGCCGTCACGGCCAGCACGAGCCCGTGACGGCCGTCCAGGAAGCCGCGGCGGATCAGGTAGATGCGCACGAAGGTCCAGAAGCCGTGGCCCAGCGCACCGAAGACCGACGTGCGCTTGCCCTTGGCGTACATCATGGCGGCCGCGTCGGACGAATACCGGTTGACCTTGTTGATCAGCGCGTCCAGGTTGTCGTACGGATAGTGGTTGAAATAGCCGCGCAACTGCAGGGGCCGGCCATTGGCGGGCACCACGCGCTCGTGCACGGCGGCATCGGTGAAGCGCGCCGTGCCGCGCTTGAAAAGCCGCAGCACGTAGTCGGGCCACCAGCCGCTATGGCGGATGTCGCGGCCGCAGAAGTTGGACAGGCGCGCGATTTCGTAGGCGTCGGCCTTGGGCGCGCGCAGCACGTCCTGGATTTCCTGCGCCAGCTCGGGCGTGACGCGCTCGTCAGCATCGATCGACAGGACCCAGTCGCCCGTCGCCAGGTCCAGCGCGCGGTTCTTTTGCGGACCGAAGCCGGGCCAGTCAGGGGTGACTTCGACCCGCGCGCCCAACGCCCGCGCCAATTCCACGGTGCCGTCGGTGCTGCCCGAATCCACAACGATGAACTCGTCGGCAAACGACACGGACTTCAGGCAGGCGGCAATGTTGGCCGCTTCGTTCTTGGTGATGATGATGACTGATAACTTCATCCGCGATTCCTAAGACGCTTTTTCCAGGCCTTCCAGGCGTGATAGCGCGGGCCCCAGAAGGGGTCGCGCGACAGCCAGATCCGGCGGTTCAGCCAGGACCCGCCCTGATTGCGCACCGCGAAGCGGTAGATGTGAGCGGGATCCGTGCCGGGAACGTTCTGGCCGAAAGGGTCGGTAGTGTACAAGTGCCGGAAACCGGCCTGCCCGGCGGCGGCCACGTAATCGGCATCGAAATAGCCCTGCGGCCAGCAGAGGTGGTCGCTCACGCCGCCCAGCCTGCGGATCAGGGTGTCGCGCGAATCCTCCAGATCCTGCGCGATGTGTTCGCGCTTGGCGTTCGTATCCGCGCCGCAGACCTTGTCCCAGCGGGTGTGCGTGTGGGTGTGGGAATGGAATTCGAAGGTGCCGGCAGCCTGCATGGCCTCGATCTCGCTCCAGCGCAGCATCGCCTCGTCGGCGCGGCCCGACGCCACGAGTTCCTTGCAGGCGTGGTGGTCGGGCGTGGGCGGCAGCGGGCCGCCCTGCCCCGCATGGGGCCGCACGGGGCCGTCGCCGATCCAGCCGGTGATGGTGAACAACACCGCGCGCATGCCATGACGGGCGAGGACGGGGTGCGCGTGCACCCAGTTGTTCAGGTAGCCGTCGTCGAACGTGATCAGCACGGCGCGTTCGGGTACGGAGGCGCCGGCCAGATAGGCGGCAAACTGTGCCGTGGTGAGCGACTGGTAGCCGGCGCGCGCCAGGCGCGAGATCTGCGCCTCGAAGACGTCAGGCGTCGCGGCGATCATGCCGCCGGCCGGCGTGACGTGGTGGTACATCAGCACCGGCACATTGGGCGCATTCATGGGCGGCGCTCCGCCGGGCGGCGCTCCGCCGGGCGGCGCTCCGCCAGCCAGCGCAGGTAGATGGCTTCCGTGGTTTCCGCCAGGCGCGCGGGCGAAAACACGCCCTCTTCCCAGACCATCTTGCGGCCGGCCTCGCCCATCGCGCGGCGCAGGGCCGGGTCGTCGATCAGGCGCGCCAGCGCGGCGGTCAATGCGGCCGGGTCCTTGGGCGGGACCAGAAAGCCCGTCACGCCGTCGCGGAACATTTCGGACACGCCGCCCACGTTCGTGCCGATGACAGGCAGGCCGCTGGCCTGCGCTTCGACAAACACCGTGCCGGACGCTTCCTGCTGCGTGGCCAAGGCAAAGAGATCGAATCCCGCCAGCAGATTGGGCACATCGCGCCGCGTGCCCATCAGATGGATGCGGTCCTGCAGTCCGCGCTCGGCCACATACGCCTGGGTCTGCTCGAAGACCGGCGATCCGGCGCCAACGAATACCAGGTGCAGCTTCGGGCGCGTGGCCATCAGCGGCGCGATGGCGTCGATCAGGTCCTTGTGGCCCTTGGTGGCGCGCATGACGGCCACGCAGCCCACCACGACGTCGTCGTCGGCCAGGCCGAGTTCTCCGCGCAGGGTGGAGCGCTCGACCGGCGCGGGCAGCACGATGGGCGAATACACCGTCGCGATCTTTTCGGGCGGGACACCGCGGGTGATGAGGTACTTGCGCACGTGGTCGCTGACGGCCGTGACGCGGTGCGGCAGGACGGTGTACGACCACATCGACCCGACCGGATTGGACAGGTGGCGGGTGCGCACGATGAGCGGCGTGCCGGCCATGCGCCCGGCCAGGGCCGCGATGACCGTGTCGCGCCGGCTGTGGGTATTGAGCACGTCAAAGCGCCCGGCCTTCAGGATCTTGCGGACCGCGGCCACACCCTTCAGGTAGTTCACCGGCCCGGCCATGTCCACGGCATGCACCGTGAAACCGGCATCACGCAGCCGTTCCGTCAGTTGCGCGCGCGGCTGGCAGATCGCCTCGAGGTGATGCCCACGCGCACGCATGGCGTGCATTTCCTTGAAGATACGTCCTTCCTGTCCGCCGAAACTGGTGGCGGCTTCCGAATGCACAATACGCAGGCTGGGCATCATTAGTAGGTGACCTCCACGCCATCAGGCTTGGTCCAGTCGTTCAGGTTGGCCAGCAGCGTGTCGGCCATGCGCACGCGCCATTCCTCCCCGAGCCTGACCGTGCACAGGAAATTGTTCTTCGTGTAGACGATATCGACCGGCACCCCGGGAATGCCATTCTCGGGTTCGGCGCGGAAGGGATTGAGCATCTGACGCAGGCGGGCCGCGTCGGCAGTGCCGTTGAGCTTGACGCGCAGGGACTTGGCGCGCGCCTCGCGCGCCAGTTGCAGGTCGTAGAGCTGTTCGGCGACGATGCGCATGCCGCCGGAGTAGTCGTCGTTGCTGACCTTGCCCTGCACGATGACGAGCTGGTCTTCGCGCAGCCGGTTGCGGTGCTTCTCGTAGAGTTCGTTGAAGACCGAGATCTCGACTTGCGCCGAGCCGTCGTCCAGCACGGCAAAGACCATCTTGCCGCGGCGGGTCATCATGACGCGCACGCTGGCCAGCACGCCGCACATCCATTGCAGGTCGCGCTGGGGCTCCACACGCGCAAGCTGCATCGGCACGATGCGGCGCACTTCGTCGCGCCACGCATCGAACAGGTGGCCGCTGTAGTAATAGCCCAACGCGGACTTTTCTTCGGTCAGCTTCTTGTGCAGATCCCAGGGCGCGACCTTGGCCAGTTCGCCAGCGACCACGTCGCCGCTGTCGTCGCCAAAAAGCGAGGCCTGGTTGGCGCTGCGCGCGGCCTGCTCGGCCGCTTCCATGGCGGTGGGCACCGAAGCCAGCATGGCGGCGCGGTTGGGCTCGATGGTGTCGAACGCGCCCGCCTTGATCAGCGCCTCGATGGTGCGGCGGTTGACGGCCTGCTTGCTGACGCGGCGGCAGAAGTCGAACAGGTTCAGGAACGGGCCGCCTTCTTTGCGCGCGCGCAGGATGTCTTCGACCGCGCCTTGCCCCGTGCCCTTGACGGCGCCCAGGCCGTAACGCATGGTGCGCGGCGGCTTGCCTTTTTCGGTGTGCTTGTCGGCGACGGGCTCGAACCGGTAGCCCGAGTGGTTGACGTCGGGCGGCAGCACCTCGACGCCGTTGTCCTGCGCGTCGCGGCAGAAGATCTGGACCTTGTCGGTGTCGTCCATGTCGGAGGACATGGTGGCGGCCAGAAACTCGGTCGGGTGGTAGGCCTTCAGCCAGGCGGTCTGGTAGGAGATCAGCGCGTACGCGGCCGAGTGCGACTTGTTGAAGCCGTAGCCGGCGAACTTCTCCATCAGGTCGAACAGCTTGACCGCCAGGTCGGGATCGTGGCCCTTTTCCTTGGCGCCCTGTTCGAAGAGCTCGCGGTGCTTGGCCATTTCCTCGGGCTTTTTCTTGCCCATGGCCCGGCGCAGCAGGTCGGCGCCGCCCAGCGAGTAGCCCCCGATGATCTGCGAGATCAGCATCACCTGTTCCTGGTAGACGATGACCCCGTAGGTGCTCTTCAGGGTGGCTTCCAGGTCCGGGTGGAAATAATCGACGGCCGCGCGCCCGTGCTTGCGGTTCACGAAGTCGTCCACCATGCCCGATTCCAGCGGCCCTGGACGATACAGGGCCAGCATGGCGATGATGTCTTCGAACGTATTGGGCCGCAGCTTCTTGAGCAGCTCTTTCATGCCGCGCGATTCAAGCTGGAACACCGCGGTGGTGTTGGCGTCGCACAGGATCTTGTAGGCCGCCGGATCGTCCAGGGCCAGCGCCATGACGTCGAAGTCGCGCTTTTCGGCGTTGAACTGGCGCACGTAGCGCACGGCCCAGTCCAGAATCGTCAGGTTGCGCAGCCCCAGGAAGTCGAACTTCACCAGGCCGGCGGCCTCCACGTCGTCCTTGTCGAACTGCGAGACCGCGCTGTTCTCCTGCCCCGGCTGGCAGTACAGCGGGCAGAAGTCGGTGAGCTTGCCGGGCGCAATCAGCACCCCGCCCGCGTGCATGCCGATGTTGCGGGTCAGGCCTTCGAGCGGCTTGGCCAGATCGACCAGCGAGCGGACTTCTTCTTCCTGCTCGTAGCGGTCCTTGAAGGCGGGCTCGTCCTTTAGCGTGCGCTCCAGCGTCCAGGGATCCATCGGGTTGAACGGGATCAGCTTGGACAGGCCATCGCAGAACATGTAGGGCATGTCCAGCACGCGGCCCGCGTCGCGCACCACGGCCTTGGCGCCCAGCGTGCCGAAGGTCGCGATCTGGCTGACGGCGGCGCGGCCGTATTTTTCCTTGACGTAGTCGATGACTCGTTCGCGGTTGTCCTGGCAGAAGTCGATATCGAAGTCGGGCATGGAGACCCGCTCGGGATTCAGGAAGCGCTCGAACAGCAGGTCATAGCGGATGGGATCGAGGTCGGTGATGCCCAGCGCGTAGGCCACCAGCGAACCGGCGCCGGAACCCCGGCCCGGTCCAACCGGCACGCCGTTGTTCTTACCCCAGTTGATGAAGTCCTGCACGATCAGGAAGTAGCCTGGAAAGCCCATCTGGATGATGGTCTTGCACTCCCAGCGCAGCCGCTCGTAATACTGCTCGCGCTTGGACTCGCGCTCGGCTTCGTCCGGGAACAGGAACTCCATGCGCTTTTCCAGGCCCTGCTCGGAGAGCTGGACCAGGTAATCGTCGAGCGTCACGCCGTCCGGCGTGGGGAAATTGGGCAGGCGCGGCTTGCCCAGCACCAGGCTCAGGTTGCAGCGCTTGGCGATTTCGACCGTATTGGCCAGCGCCGACGGCACGTCGGCGAACCGGCGCGCCATTTCCTCGGAGCTGAGCAGGTACTGCTCTTTGGAGAACCGGCGCACGCGGCGCGGGTTGGCCAGGATCTCGCCTTCGGCGATGCAGACACGGGCCTCATGGGCCTGGAATTCGAATTCATCCAGGAACTGCACGGGATGGGTGGCGACCACCGGCAGGCCGGCTTCGGCGGCCAGCCGCATGGCGGCCTGGCAGTAGCCTTCGTCGCCGTCCATGCCGGCACGCTGCAATTCGATGTAGTAGCTGCCGGGGAACATCAGCGCCCACTGGCGGGCCAAGGCCAGCGCCGAGACGGCATTGCCGGCCTCCAGCGCCTGCCCGACGTCGCCGGCCCGTCCGCCGGACAAGGCGATGAGACCGGCCTGCCCTTGCAGCCATTCGCGGCGAATTTCCGCGCGGCCCTTGCCCTGGTTCGTCAGGAAGGCCTTGGACAGCAGTTCGCAGAGATTCAGGTAGCCCTGGTGGTTGCGCACCAGCAACAGCAGGCGAAATGGCTTGGCGGGATCTTCGTCGTTGGAGATCCAGACGTCGCAGCCGGCAATGGGCTTGACCCCCGCGCCGCGCGCGCCCTTGTAGAACTTGATCAGTCCGAACAGGTTCGACAGATCGGTCAGGGCGACGGCGGGCTGGCCCAGCTTGGCCACACGCTTGATGAGGTCGGGAATACGCACCGTGCCGTCCACGACCGAAAACTCGGAGTGGACGCGCAGGTGAACAAATGGGGTCGGGGTCGTTACGGCTTCGGACATGCCGGAATTGTACCCAGCGGCCGACCTCCAGAGGGCAATCCTTTGAATCAGAATCCGGCAGGCCGCGCGCCCTGCTGGCTGATTGGCGTCGCCCGCTTGTGGGACAATACCGCCCATACCGCACCACCCCGTTGCACGACGAGATCTACCTATGAAATGGTTAATACCCGGGATCTGGCTTGCCGCCATCCTGTTCGCGCACTTCCGCGGCCGCGTCAAGCTGCCGCTGGGCCGGCAGCTGCTGGACCACTCGGTGCTGCTGGCGCCGATCAACGCGTTCATGGTCCTGACGTCGCGGGTGCCCACCACCCCCTACCTGACCACCAGCGAAATCGCCGAACTGAAGGTGCTGGACGACAACTGGGAAACGATCCGCGAGGAAGCCATGCAGATGGCCGAGCTTCGCCGGATCAAGGCGGCCGACACCCATAACGACATCGGCTTCAACTCGTTCTTCAAGTACGGCTGGAAGCGCTTCTACCTGAAGTGGTACGACGCCCGCCACCCGTCGGCCGAAGAACTTTGCCCCAAAACTGTCGCCATCCTGAAAGGCCTGCCCAAGGTCAAGGCCGCCATGTTTGCCGAACTGCCCCCGGGCGGCCAACTGAATCCGCACCGCGACCCGTTCGCCGGGTCGCTGCGCTATCACCTGGGCCTGGCCACGCCCAACGACGACGGCTGCCACATCATCGTGGACGGCGAACACTACAGCTGGCGCGATGGCGAAAGCGTGGTGTTCGACGAAACCTACGTGCACGAGGCCTACAACAAGACGGACCAGAACCGGATCATCCTGTTCTGCGACGTCGAACGCCCGCTGAAGTGGCGCTGGGCAGAGGCCGTCAACCGCTGGTTCGGCCGCAAGGTCATGTCCGCGGCCAGCTCGCCCAACGACGGCGGCGACCAGACTGGCGCCATCAACAAGCTGACCCACGCGCACTGGGTGATCGACCAGAAGCGCAAGGCGTTCAAGAAGTGGAACCGCACGGCGTACAAGGCCACGAAGTACGGGCTGATCGCTTTGGTGGTCGTCGGGTTTCTGGCGCTGTAATCCCGCATGCGCACCGGTGTCTGACACCCGGGCGGACCCCTGGCAGGCGGGGCGCCGGCTCAAGGGTGTCAGACACCTAGGCTAGCGCTGCAGGGATTCCCAGCTTTTCATCAGGCGTTTCACCGACACGGGCATCGGCGTGCGCAGCTCCTGCGCAAAAAGCGCCACGCGCAATTCCTCGAGCAGCCAGCGGAACTCGTCCAGCCGGGGATCGGGCGCGCCCTTGAGCGCCGACCGCGCGCGCTGGTACTGCGTGACCAGCGGCGCCATTTCCGCCACCAGCTTTGCATCCCGCGCGGGATCGGCACGCAGCTTGTCGATGCGCGCCACCGCCGCCTTCAGGTATCGCGGAAAGTGCGACAACTGCGCGTACGGGGTGTCGCGGATGAACCATTTGGGCATCAGCGCGCCAAGCTGCTGCTGCAGGTCTGCGTAGGCCGCCGCATGCGGCTTGGCTTGCGGCAGCTTGCGTTGCAGCGCCGCGTATTCCGTCAGCACCGCACCCGCCAGCCGCGCGACTTCCTGGGCCAAGAGGCCCAGCCGGCCCTTGCCCTCGGCGCGGCGCGCTTCGAATTGCTGTTCGTTCACCGGCCACGGTTCGGCCAGGCAGGCCTGCCCCAGCGCGCAGTCGATGATCTGGTCGCGCAGTTCTTCCTGCGTGCCCAGCGTCATGTACAGCATGCTGATCTTGGTGAGATCGGTCAGGTTCTTTTCCAGGAACTTGACCTGTTCGCGCAGGCCCAGCCGGAAGAGCTTGAGCAGACCCGCGCGATGGTGCTTGCGCGCCTCGTCCGGATCGTCGAAGACGTCCAGGTCGCAATGCGCGCCGCGGTCCACCAGCGCCGGATAGCCGATGACGGACTGGCCCCGGCGCTTGATCTCCATGATCTCGGGCAAGGGGCCGAACGACCAGGAAGTCAGGTTTTCGTGCGCCAGCGCCTGCGCGACCTGGGTGTCGCTGGCCGCCAGCTGCTGGAAGGTGGCCTGGGCCTGCTTGCCGAACTCGGCCCGCAGTTGCGCCAGGTTGCGTCCGGCGGCCAGCATGCGGCCGTGCTCGTCCACGACGCGGAAGTTCATGAACAGATGCGCAGGCAAGGTCTCGAGCTTGAAGTCGCCCACGGCCGGACGCACCTGCACCTGATCCCACATGTCGGCGATGATCGCGTCCACCAGCCCCTGCTGCGGATCGGCCTGGCGGTCGAACCAGCGGTCGTAGAAACCGGCGGCGTAGTCGGGTAGCGGCACGCAATGACGGCGCAGTTTCTGCGGCAACGACTTGAGCAGCAGGTGCACCTTTTCCTTCAGCATCCCGGGCACCAGCCACTCGCATCGCGCGGGATCGATCTGGTTCAGCGCGAAAAGCGGCACCGACAGCGTGACGCCGTCTCGCGGCGAGCCGGGTTCAAAGTGGTAGTCCAGCGCCATCGACACGCCCTGCCACTCCACCTTCTTGGGGAAGACGTCGGTCGTGACGCCGGCGGCCTCGTGGCGCATCAGCTCGTCGCGCGTCAGCATCAGCTTGGCGGCGGCCGCCTTGTCCAGGCCGTTTACCCACTTTTCCAGCGACGCGGTCTGCGAAATGTCGGCGGGCAGTTGCCGGTCGTAAAACGCGTAGATGAGTTCGTCGTCGACCAGGATGTCCGGCCGGCGAGTCTGGTGTTCCAGCTTTTCGATGCCCGCAATGAGCTTGCGGTTGTGCGCGACGAACGGCAGGCGCGTGTCGATTTCGCCCGGCACCAGCGCCTGGCGGATGAAGAGTTCGCGCGCATGCGTGGGGTTCACGCGGCCGTAGTGAATACGCCGGCCGGTGTAGATGGCCAGGCCATACAGCGTGGCGCGCTCGTTGGCCACCACCTGCCCGGCCTTCTTTTCCCAGCGCGGGTCGGACCAGTTCTTGCGGATCAGGTGCGCGCCGACCTTCTCCAGCCAAACCGGATCGATGCGCGCCACGCAGCGCGCATACAGGCGGGTGGTCTCGACCAGTTCGGCCGCCATGATCCAGCGGCCGGCCTTCTTGGCCAGGCGCGAGCCCGGATGGATGTGGAAGCGGATATCGCGCGCGCCCAGGTAGCTGCCGCCCTCGTCGCTCTTGAACCCGATGTTGCCCAGCAAGCCGGACAGGAGCGCCATGTGCAGCTGTTCATACGTGGCTTCGGACTGGTTGACGCGCCAGCCCTGCTCGCCCACCAGCGCCGCAAGCTGCGTGTGCACGTCGTGCCATTCGCGCAGTCGGATCGGCGACAGGAAGTTCTGGCGCAAGAGGCCCACCAGCTTGCGCTGCGAGGCCTTGTGCTGCACCTGCTCGCCATACCAGCGCCACAGCTTCAGGAACGAGACGAACTCGGACTTGTCGTCGCCGAACTTGGCGTGCGCGGCCTCGGCGGCCTCGCGCTCCTGCATGGGGCGGTCGCGCGGATCCTGCACGGACAGCGCCGAGGCGATGATCAGCATTTCGGCCAGGCACTGGTGTTCGCGCGCGGCCAGGATCATCCGGCCGATGCGCGGGTCGACCGGCAGCTTGGCCAGCTCGACGCCGGTGCGGGTCAGGACGAACGAGGCGCCCGTGCGGCCCGCATCCGTGTCGGGGTCGGACGCCGACGCCAGCTCGATGGCGCCCAGTTCCTGCAACAGGTGGTAGCCGTCGGCCACCGCGCGTCCCGGCGGCGCCTCGACGAACGGAAACTGCTCGATGTCGTCAAGCTTGAGCGACTTCATCCGCAGGATCACCGAGGCCAGCGACGAACGCAGCACTTCGGGATCGGTGAAGGCGGCCCGGTTGTTGAAGTCCAGCTCGTCGTAGAGTCGGATGCAGACGCCCGGCCCCACCCGGCCGCATCGGCCGGCGCGCTGGTTGGCCGAGGCGCGGCTGATGGGCTCGATGCGCAGCTGCTCGACCTTGTTGCGCCACGAATAGCGCTTGATGCGGGCAAGCCCGCTGTCGACCACGAAACGGATGCCGGGCACGGTCAGCGAGGTTTCGGCCACGTTGGTGGCCAGCACGATGCGCCGCGCGTTGCCGCGCGGGCGGAAGATCTGTTCCTGCTCGGCCTGCGACAGCCGCGCAAAGAGCGGCAGGACTTCCGTGCCAGCAGGATGGCGCTTGCGCAGCGCTTCGGCCGATTCGCGGATTTCGCGTTCGCCGGGCAGGAACACCAGCACATCGCCAGGGCCATGCCGCGCGCATTCGTCGACGGCATCGACGATGGCGTCGATCAGGTCGCGCTCTTCGTCGCCCGACATGCGCTCGCGGTCGCGGCCGGCCTTGTTGGGCGCGGGCGCGTTGTCGTCGGCGGCGGGCTCTTCGCGCACGGGCCGGTAGCGCACTTCGACGGGATACAGGCGGCCGGAGACTTCGATGACCGGCGCGGGCTTGTCTTCCGAGGCGGCAAAGTGCTTGGCAAAGCGCTCGGCATCGATGGTGGCCGAGGTGATGATGAGCTTGAGGTCCGGGCGCCGCGGCAAAAGCTGCTTCAGGTAGCCCAGCAGAAAATCGATGTTCAGGCTGCGCTCGTGCGCCTCGTCGATGATGATCGTGTCGTAGCGGCGCAGGAGCGGATCGCGCTGCGATTCGGCCAGCAGGATGCCGTCCGTCATCAGCTTGATGGACGCGTTGGGACCGGTGCGGTCGTTGAACCGAACCTGGTAGCCGACAACTTCGCCCATGGGCGTGTTCAGTTCTTCGGCGATGCGCTTGGCCACCGACGTCGCCGCCAGGCGGCGCGGCTGCGTGTGGCCGATCATCTTCTGGCGGCCGCGGCCCAGTTCCAGGCAGATCTTGGGCAGCTGGGTGGTCTTGCCCGAGCCGGTCTCGCCGCTGACGATGACGACCTGATGGCCAGCGATGGCGCGCGCGATCTCCTGCCGCCGCGCGCTGACGGGCAGGTCTTCGGGATAGGTGACGGCCGGAATGGGCCGTTCGGGACGAGGTGCGGCCAAGCGGCCTTCGGGCCGGGCCCGGGCGGGTTCCCGGGTGTCTTTCCGGGATTGTTCCCCGGGCTTTTCCGCGTCGCTGGCGCGCGGCGCCGGTTGCTTCGCCGCCCGCGGGCTGGAGGATTCAGGCATGTAGGATTTATCCGATTAGCCCGCCATTATAAATTTCTGGCGGACTTCGCGCGCGCGCCCCCTGCCCGGCCCGCCTCGGATGTCCTACAGCAGCTTGCCCGGGTTCATGAGCTGGTTGGGGTCGAGCGCCCGCTTGATCATCAGCATCAGGTCCATTTCGACCGGGGATTTGTAGCGGCGCAGCTCGTCGCGCCGCAACTGGCCCACGCCATGCTCGGCGCTGATGCTGCCCCCGCGCTGCGCCACCAGGTCATGCACGCGCCGGTTCAGCGCGGCGGTCAGACGGGCATATTCGGCCGGCGCCACGTCCAGCGGCAGCAGCACGTTGTAATGCAGGTTGCCATCGCCGATGTGGCCGAAGTTGATGATGGGCAGCCCCGGAAAATCCGAGACCAGCGCCAGATCCGCTTCCTCCACAAACGCCGCCAGGCGCGAGATCGGCAGCGCGATGTCGTGCTTGACCGCCTTGCCCGCACGCACTTGCGCCTGCGAGATGCCCTCGCGCAGGCGCCACAGGGTCTGCACCTGCGTGTCGTTCATGGCGACGACGCAATCCTGGATGACGCCGGCCTCCAGCGCCGCCCCCAACGCGGCTTCCAGCAAGCCCGGCAGGCCGGCCGGTTCCGTGTCGGACAGTTCCACCAAGGCGTAATACGCGTGACGGCCGGCGAGCGGGCTGGCCGCGCCGCTGACGTGCGCCACCACCAGATCCAGGCAGCGCGCCGACATCATTTCGAACGCGGTCAGCCGTTCGCCGCAGACGCTCTGCAGGCGGCTCAGCAACCCCACGACCTGCGCGGGCGTCTCGGCCCCCACCCAGGCCGCCACGCGGCCCGCCGGCGCGGGATACAGCTTGAGCACCGCGCCGGTGATGATGCCCAGCGTGCCCTCCGAGCCGATGAATAGGCTTTTCAGGTCGTAGCCGGTGTTGTCCTTGCGCAGCCCGCGCAGGCCGTTCCAGACCCGGCCGTCCGGCAGCACCACCTCCAGTCCGAGCGCCAGGTCGCGCGTGTTGCCATAGCGCAGCACCGCGGTGCCGCCGGCATTGGTGGCCAGATTGCCGCCGATGGTGCAGCTGCCCTCCGCGCCCAGGCTCAGCGGGAAGAAGCGGCCCACCTCGCGCGCGGCCGCCTGCACGTCGGCCAGCAGCACGCCGGCGTCGGCGCACAAGGTGTTGTTGACCGCGTCCACCTCGCGGATGCGCTTCATCCGGTTCAGGCTCAAGATCACTTGCGCGCCGCTGCCATCGGGCGTGGCGCCGCCGCTCATCCCGGTATTGCCGCCTTGCGGCACCACCGGCGTGCGCGTCTGGTGACACAGCCGCATGACCGCGGACACCTCCGTGGCGTTGCGCGGCCGCACCACCACGGGCGTGCTGCCCTGCCACTTGCCCAGCCAATCGCGTACGTAGGGCGCCTGGCCGTCGGCATCCAGCACCAGTCCGCCATCGCCCACCAGATGCGACAGCCGCTCGATCAGTTCATGGTTGCGCATGGTGGCCCCAGGCGCCGTGCCAGTTCAGGCGGATGCGGCCGATCGCCATCGCCGCGGCGGCCTGGGTCGGCTCGACCACGGGCAGGCCCAGCTCGGCCTGCAACCAGCCCCGATAGGCAGCCATGCCCGCGCAGCCCAGCACCAGCACGTCGGCCTGATGCTCGTCGCGCAGCCGCGCGCCGACATGCAGCAGGCGCTCACGCGTGCGGGCTTCGTCAGACAGTTCCACCACGCCCAGATCCAGCGGCAGCTCGGCCGCCACGCGGCCGGCCAAGCCGATTGCGCCGAACATGCGCCCGTGACGCGGCAGCGACTGGCGCAGGATGGCGATCACGCCGACGCGCTGGCCCAGCGTCAGGGCGGTCAGCATGCCGCATTCGCTGATGCCCAGCACCGGCTTGCGGGTGGCTTCGCGCACGGCGTGCAGGCCCGGATCGCTGAAGCAGGCAATGACGTAGCCCGCGGCGGCGGCGCCGTGGTCGGCGTCCAGCTTGCGCACCAGGGCGGCCAGCGGCAGGGTCACGCTTTCGACGTCCAGCTGGGTCTGCACGCCCGCAGGTCCCTCGGCCAGCGTCAGGCACCGGATGCGCGGCCCACCGGCCATGCGCAGCGGTTCCAGCGCCGCGTCGAACGCGTCCGTCACGGCCTGCGTGGAGTTGGGATTGATCACAAACAGGGTCTGTTCCATTCGTCCGTCCTGGTGTTGGCGACGCGCGGACGCGGGCCGGGGCAAGGTACGGCGCCAGTCTATCCGGGCGCGGCCTGAGCATGTATTGTCAATTTGTGCGCTGCCCTTAACCCTTTGTTATGCTCGTCGCGTCAATTCGGAGCGGGCGCGCCATGCAACTGAATCTGCGGCAAATCGAAGTCTTCCGGGCGGTGATGACCACGGGCTCGATCAGCGGGGCAGCCAAGCTGCTGTTCGTCTCGCAGCCCGCGGTCAGCCGGCTGCTGTCGCACACGGAACAGCGCCTGGGCTTCGCGCTGTTCGAACGCATCAAGGGCAGGCTCTATCCCACGCCCGAATCCCGGCAACTCTTTCGCGAAGTGGAAACCGTCTATGCGGGCGTGCGCCGCGTGGGCGAGCTGGCCTCGGAACTGTCGGAGCGGCGCAGCGGCATCCTGCACCTGGTGTCCAGCCCCAGCATCGGCCACATGCTCGTGCCGCTGACGATCTCGCGCTTTCGCGACACGCATCCGGACGTCAAGATCACCTTCCAGCCGCTTACGCAGCAGCCGCTCACGCAGATGCTGTTGGATAACCGCGCCGAACTGGGCGTCGTGATCCTGCCGGTCCAGCACCCCAACCTGCTGACCCAGCCGATCGGGCAGGCCAGGCTCGTCTGCATCTGCCCCTACAACCATCCGCTTGCCCATCGCTCGCTGCTGTCGATCGGGGACCTGCTGCCCTATCCGCTGATTTCCTACGGCGGCGACACGCCGTTCGGGATGCTGGTCGAGCAGATGTACCACGAGGCCGGCCAGACCCGCCGGCTGGCTGTCGAAGTGAGCTCGCCGCAGAACGCGTGCTCGCTGGTGCAGGCTGGCGCGGGCATCGCGATCGTCGACGAATTTTCGGTCAAGAGCCGCACGCAAGGCGACTTCGTGGTGCGTCCGATCGACCAGGCCAAGATCCTCACGGCGAGCCTGGTGCAGTCGCGATTCGAGCCCCTGTCGCAGCTTGCGCAAGCGTTCGTGGACGTGCTGCGCCACACGCTGCAGGAGCAGGGTTTCGAGCTCTCGGCGCAGGTCCAGGCAAACCCTGCCAAGGGTAAACCTTGACTTAACCGGCTGTTATACCAAGGCAATAAAAAAGCAAGTGGAGTTCTAAAAGTTCCGCTTTAGGATGACATCGAAACGTCGTTCCCGATTTCGGTTTTCACGCATCCTGACGGAGAAAAGATGGCAGCCTCCATCGACGCCAAAGGCGTCTTCACCATTTGCCCCACGCCCTTTGACGATGCCCTGCGCGTCGATGCCGACAGCATCCGGACGCTGGTCGACTTCCTGCTGGAAACCGGCGTTACCGGCCTGGCCATCCTCGGGTTTCTCGGCGAGCTGCACAAGCTGTCGAACGCCGAGCGCAGGCTGGTCCTGGAAACCTTCGTCAAGCACACGGATGGCCGCGTGCCGGTGTGGGTCGGCGTGCGCGCCCACGGCATTGCCGGCGCCATCGAGCAGGCCCTCGAAGCCCAGGAACTGGGCGCCTCGGCCGTGTTCGCCGCCCCCCTGGACAACGCCAGCGATGCGCTGCTGTTCGACTACTACAAGGCGGTGGCGGACGCCGTGAAGATCCCGGTCGTGATCCACGACTTTCCGGATTCCTTCGGCACCGAGATCCGGCCCGAGGTGGTGGCGCGCCTGGGCCGCGAAGGCGGCGTGCACATGATCAAGATGGAAGAGCCGCCGGTGGGCCAGAAGATCAGCCGCATCCGCGAACTGGTGCCTGACGCGGAGATGGCGATCTTCGGCGGATTGGGCGGCGTGTACTTCCTGGAGGAATTGCAGCGCGGCGCGGTCGGCACCATGACCGGTTTTGCGTTTCCGGAAATCCTGGTCGCCATCTACGAACGCTACGCCAGCGGCGACCACGCCGGCGCCGCCGCGATCTTCGACCGCTACTGCCCGCTGATCCGCTACGAGTTCCAGCCCAAGATCGGACTGGCGCTGCGCAAATACGTGTACCAGCGCCGCGGCGCTATCAAGAGTCATGCGTTGCGCGCACCGGGGATGCGCATCGATCCGGTGACCGCGGCCGAACTGGAAGCCACGGTCGCGCGCGTCGGATTGTCCCTGGCCGCCACCGGCCGCCAACCCGTGCAAGGCTGAGAAAGGAGTGCTCGCATGGATCTGGGCATCAAGGGAAAGCACGCGCTGGTGTGCGCATCGAGCAAGGGTCTGGGCTACGCCTGCGCGCTATCGCTGGCGCGCGAAGGCGTGAATCTGGTGATGGCCGCGCGCACCGCGGCCACGCTGGACGCCGCGGCTGACGCCATCCGCCGCGAAACGGGCGCCTCGGTCGTCACGGTGGCCGCCGACGTCACCACCGAGGCCGGAAGACAGGCGCTGCTTGCGGCGTGCCCCGAGCCCGACATCCTGGTCACCAACGCGGGCGGGCCCAAGCCGGGCGACTTCCGCGAATGGTCGCGCGAGGACTGGATTGCGGCGCTGGACGCCAACATGCTGACGCCGATCGCGCTGATCCGCGCCACGGTGGACGGCATGATCGCGCGCCGCTTCGGCCGCATCGTGAACATCACGTCGGCCGCCGTGAAGATGCCCATCGACATCCTGGGCCTGTCCAACGGCGCACGCGCCGGGCTGACCGGATTTGTCGCGGGACTGGCGCGCCAGACCGTGCGCCACGGCGTCACGATCAACAACCTGCTGCCCGGCCCGTTCCTGACGGACCGCCTGCGCCAGACGGCCGAGCGCGGCGCGCGCGACAGCGGCAAGACGGTGGACGACGTGCTGGCCGCGCGGCTGGCGGGCATCCCCGCGGGCCGCTATGGCGACCCCGCCGAGTTCGGCGACGCCTGCGCCTTTCTGTGCGGCGCGCGCGCCGGTTTCATGACGGGGCAGAACCTCGTGCTGGACGGCGGCATCTATCCCGGCACGCTCTGACCCCCCCTTCGCGCGGAAACCCTATCCATGACCGACACCGCAGCATTCGACCTGACGATCCGCAACGGCCGCATCAGCACGGCCGCCGACACCTTCCATGCCGACATCGGCGTGCGCGACGGCGTGGTCGTCGCGCTGGGCCAGGGCCTGCCGCCGGGCGCGCGCGACATCGACGCCGCGGGCCGCTGGGTGCTGCCCGGCGGCATCGACAGCCACTGCCACGTCGAACAGCTGTCGGGCATGGGCATCATGTGCGCCGACGACTTCTACAGCGCAACCGTGTCCGCGGCCTTCGGCGGCACGACCACCATCATTCCCTTCGCGGCACAGCATCGCGGCAACGCGCTGCCTGAAGTCGTGGCCGACTACGCCCGCCGCGCCGAGGAAAAGGCCGTCATCGATTATGGCTTTCACCTGATCCTGTCCGACCCCACGGAACAGGCGCTCAAGCATGACCTGCCCGCGCTCATCAAGAACGGCATCACGTCTTTCAAGGTCTTCATGACCTACGACCGCCTGAAGCTGGACGACTACCAGCTGCTGGACGTGCTGGAGGTCGCCGACCGCGAGGGCGCGCTGGTCATGGTGCACGCCGAGAACAACGACATGATCCGCTGGGTGGCGCGCCGCCTGGCCGAACGCGGCATGACAGCGCCCAAGTATCACGCGGTGGCCCACACGCCGCTGGCCGAAAGCGAGGCGACGAACCGCGCCGTGACGCTGGCCCGGATGATGGATGTGCCGATCCTGATCGTGCACGTGGCCGGACTGGAAGCCGTGCGCGTGGTGCATTCGTCGCAGGCGCTGGGGCTGCCGATCCACGCCGAAAGCTGCCCGCAATACCTGTTCCTGACGGCCGACAACATCGACGCGCCGGGACTGGAAGGCGCCAAGTTCTGCTGCAGCCCGCCCCCGCGCGATGCGGCCTCGCAAGAGGCCGTCTGGCAGGGCCTGGCCGACGGCACGCTGCAGATCTATTCGTCCGACCACGCGCCCTACCGCTTCGATGCCAGCGGCAAGCTGCCCAAGGGCGAGGCCACCACCTTCAAGGACGTGGCCAATGGCGTGCCGGGACTGGAAGTGCGCATGCCGCTGCTGTTCTCCGAAGGCGTGCTGGGCGGGCGCATTTCCATCGAACGCTTCGTCGCGCTGACCGCATCCAATCACGCCCGCACCTACGGCCTGTATCCGCAGAAAGGAACGATCGCCGTGGGCGCGGACGCCGACATCGCCATCTGGAACCCGGAACGCGAAGTGACGATCTCCGCATCCATGCTGCACGACAACGTCGGCTACACGCCCTACGAGGGCAGGACGGTGCGCGGCTGGCCCGAAGTGGTCATCAGCCGCGGCCGCATCGCCGTCCAGGACGGACAGTTGCACGTGGCGCGCGGCAGCGGCCGCTTCATCAAGCGCGGCACGCCGGAACCGGTGCTGCGTCAGCGACTGACCGGCAACCCCAACGCGCTGGTGCGCAAATACTTTTCGGCCGATAGCGCCGCCTGAGTCACTGAGCAAAGGATCACGGCATGAGCAAACGTCCCTTCGGCCTGGCGGTCGCGCAGATGGGTCCGGTGCAACCCGAAGAGACCCGGCGGCAGGCGGTGGCCCGCCTGCTCGAGATGATGCGCGAGGCGCACGGACGCGGCGCGCGCATGGTGGTGTTTCCGGAACTGGCGCTGACCACCTTCTTTCCGCGCTACTGGATGACCGAAGAAGAGGCGATGGCGCGCTACTTCGAAAAGGAGATGCCCGGCCCCGAGACCCGCGTGCTGTTCGACACCGCCCGGGAACTGGGCATCGGGTTTTATCTGGGTTATGCGGAAATCGCCTCGGATGGCCGGCGCTACAACACCAGCATCCTGGTCGACGCCAACGCGCGCATCGTCGGACGCTACCGCAAGATCCATCTGCCAGGCCACAGCGACCACAAGCCCGACGCGCCCTTCCAGCACTTGGAAAAGAAGTTCTTCGAGGTCGGCAACGACGGCTTCAACGTCTGGGAAACGCTGGGCACGCGCATCGGCATGTGCCTGTGCAACGACCGCCGCTGGACGGAGACCTGGCGCGTGCTCGCGTTGCAGGGCGCCGAGATCGTGGCGCTGGGATACAACACGCCGTCATTGAACATCCACTGGAACGAACCGGTCCACTTGCGCATGTTCCACCACCTGCTCAGTCTGCAGGCGGCCGCGTATCAGAACGCGGTCTGGGTGGCTGCCGCAGGCAAGGCAGGCAACGAGGACGGCAGCCACCTGATCGCCGGATCGGCCATCGTCGCGCCCACGGGCGAGATCGTGGCGCAGGCGCAGGGGGAGGAGGACGAGGTGATTTTCTGCCAGGCCGATCTGGCGCTGGGAGACACCTTCAAGCAGCACATCTTCAACTTCGCCGCCCACCGGCGTCCGGAACACTACGGCTTGATCCTCGAGCGCGTGGGAACCGGACCCGCCCTGGGCAAGACGCCTCTTCCCTAAAGGACCTGCCATGACCCGCCTTCTCCGCACCCTGACTTTTGCCGGCCGCTGCGGCCTCACGTTGTGCCTGGCTGGCGCCAGCCTGGCCGCGGTTGCCGCCCAGCCACTGACCACCGGCGTGGATGCCACGTTCGCCCCGCACGCCATGCCCAAGCTGGGCGGCGGCCTGGACGGTTTCAACATCGAACTCGGCCAAGCCATCGCCAAGCAGTTGGGCACGACGATCAAGATCGAGGGCACCGAATACGCGGCGCTGATTCCGGGGCTGAACGCCAAGAAGTACGACTTCGTGCTGGCGCCCACCACGGCCACCGAGGAACGCGCCCGCGCCCTGCTGTTCTCCGAGGGCTACCTGAACACGGACTACACCTTCGTGATCGGCAAGAACGGCAAGGAAATCAAAGGGCTGGATGACCTGAAGGGCCGCAAGCTGGCGGTCAACAAGGGCTCGGCCTACGAGAACTGGGCGCGCGACAACGCCGCCAAGTACGGCTTCACGTATGACGTGTACGCCTCCAACGCCGACGCGGTTCAGGCCGTGCAGGCCGGCCGCGCGGACGCCAACCTGGCGGGCAACACGGTGGCGGCGTGGGCGGCCAAGCAGAACCCGGCGGTGCGCACCAGCTACACGATCAAGACGGGCCTGGTGTGGGCGCTGGCGTTCCGGCTGGACGACCAGGCGGGGCGCGACCGCGTGTCGATGGCGCTCAAGTGCCTCAAGCAGGACGGCACGGTGTCCAAGCTGGCGCAAAAGTGGTTCGGCTTCACGCCTGCCGCGGGTTCCGCGGCGGTCACGGTGACGCCGGGCCAGGGCGTGCCGGACCTGCCGGGCTACGACGCCAAGCCGGTCGAGCTGCGCTGCAGCTGATTTTCCGGCGCACCGCCAACGACAGGGGGGAAGCCGCAACGCGGCCTCCCGCCCGCGCTTTGAGGAGCTTTCAATGGAAACGCCGATCCTGAAAATCGCCGGGCTGCACAAGTCCTATGGCGACAACGCGGTCCTGAAAGGGATCGACCTGGACGTGGGCAAGGGCGAGCTGGTCTTCATGATCGGCCCGTCCGGCTCGGGCAAGAGCAGCCTGTTGCGCTGCTGCAACCGGCTGGAGGAGCCGACCGCCGGCAGCATCCACGTCGACGGAGAGGAAATCACCGCCCCCGCGGCCGAGTTGAACCGCATCCGCCAGAACATCGGCATGGTGTTCCAGCACTTCAACCTGTACCGCCACATGTCCGTGCTGTCGAACATCACGCTGGCGCTGCGCAAGGTGCAGAAGCTGGCGCGTGCCGAGGCCGACCGCCGCGGCATGGAGGCGCTGGACCGCGTGGGGCTGGCCGACAAGGCAAAAGCCTATCCCGACCAGCTGTCCGGCGGCCAGCAGCAGCGTGTGGGTATCGCGCGTTCGCTGGCGCTGCGGCCCAAGGTCGTGCTGTTCGACGAGCCGACCAGCGCGCTGGACCCGGAGCTGGTGGGGAGCGTGCTGAACGTGATGCGTGAACTCAAGCGCGACGGCATGACGATGATGGTGGTCAGCCACGAAATGGGCTTTGCCCGCGCGGCGGCCGACCGGGTCGTGTTCATGGACGGCGGGGTGATCGTCGAACAAGGCCCGCCGCAGGACGTCTTCGGCGCCCCCCGACAACCCCGCACGCAGGCCTTCCTGGCCAGCATGGCGGAACATGCCGCGTAACGCGGTTTGAAGAGTTCGCCATGGATCTGAATGCCCTGCTGTTCTCGTTCTTCAATGCGGAAGTCGCCTGGCTCTACCTGCCCGACATCCTGGCCGGCATGTGGGTCACGCTCCAACTGGGCGTGGCCGTGGCCGCGACAGGCGTGGCGCTCGGTCTCGTCCTGGCCGTGGTGCGCGCGCTGCGCATCCGGCCGGTCAATTTCCTGATCATCTGCTTTGCCGACATCCTGCGTGCGCTGCCGCCGCTGGTGGTGATCATGGTGCTGTTCTTCGCGTTCCCGTACATCAACCTGTCGATGTCGGCGTTCATGGCGTGCTGGCTGTCGCTGTCGCTGGTGCTGGCCGCTTTTGCCGAGGAAATCTTCTGGGCGGGCATCCTGTCCGTGCCGCGCGGCCAGGCCGAGGCGGCGCGCTCGACGGGGCTGAACTGGCTGCAGAGCATGGTGTATGTGGTGATGCCGCAGGCCATGCGGCTGACGGTCGCGCCGCTGACCAACCGCGTCATCGCCATCACCAAAAGCACCGCGCTGGGCTCTGTCGTGGGCTTGAGCGAAGTGCTCAACAACGCGCAATCGGCCAGCAGCAATGCGGGCAACGCCACGCCGCTGACCTTGGCCGCGGTGGCGTGCCTGCTGATCTTCCTGCCCGTGGTCGTGCTGGGGCGCTGGACCGAAACGCGCTTCAAATGGAAGCACTGACGGGAAGCACTGACGGGAAGCACTGCGCGAACGCATCTTTACGAATACATACCGGGCAGGAAGCGAGGCTGATCACACCCGCCCGGCACAACAAGGGAGCCCCGAACGGGCCCCAAACGGGCCCCAGGGGAACCGCATGGACGAAATCCTGCAGAATTTCTTCAACCTGAACATCTATGTCAGCGTCGCGCCGTACCTCTTGCAGGGTCTGGGCCGCACGCTGATGCTGTCAGCCATGGTGATTCCCGTGGGGCTGGCCTCGGGGCTGCTCATCGGGGTGCTGTCGGTCACGCTGAAGGCGCGCTGGCCGCGCGTGCTGCTGGCCATCTACATCGACTTCTTTCGCGCGCTGCCGCCGCTGGTGCTGCTGATCTTCATCTACTTCGGTGCGCCGTTCCTGGGGCTGGACCTGCCCAAATTGCTGGCGGTGGCCGTGGGCTTCATGCTGAACAACTCGTCCTACTACGGCGAGGTCTTTCGCGCCGGCCTGGAAAGCGTGCCGCGCGGCCAGATCGAGGCGGCGCGGTCCACCGGCCTGTCGGCCTGGCAAACGATGTGGCACGTTCAGATCCCGCAGGCCACGCGCAATGTCATGCCGGACCTCATCAGCAACACGCTCGAAGTGGTCAAGCTGACCACGCTGGCTAGCGCCGTGGCGCTGCCCGAGCTGCTTCGGGTGGCCCGCGACGCCCAGTCGCTGGTCTACAACCCGTCGCCCATCGTGTTGGCGGCGCTTTTCTACCTGGCGCTGCTGTGGCCGGTGGTGCGGCTGCTCAGCCGGCTGGAACACCGCCAGTTGTCGCGGCATTGACGCGCGCCTTGCGGTCCGCTCGCCTGCCGGGACCGCAAAGCGCGACCGCCTGTGGGGCGCCCGCAACAACGCCTGCCGCGCCCGCCGTGGGCGCGGCAGGCGCGAGCCCTATAATTCCGCCTAGCGCCGCCCCCGGGGCGGTGCTCTGCGCATGGCCCCTCGGCCCGCGCCGTCCCGCGACCCATAGGATCTTAAGCAACACACATCATGCCCGACCTGGAACCAGACACCGTCTCCGCCCTTGAAGCCCCTGAATTCGCCGCCGCGCAATTTGTGCGATGGTTCCGAGACGTGGCCCCCTACGTGCATGCGTTCCGAGGCAAGACCTTCGTGGTGGCGTTTGGCGGCGAACTGGTGCAGGCCGGCGCGCTGAACGCCCTGGTCCAGGATCTGTCCCTGCTCTCGTCGCTGGGCATCCGGCTGGTGCTGGTGCATGGCTCGCGGCCCCAGGTCAACGAGCAGCTGCGCCTGAAAGGCTACACGCAGCAGTTCGACCGGGGCATGTCCCCCACCGACGCCGCCGCGCTTGAGTGCGCCAAGGAAGCCGCCGGCGAGATCCGCCTGGACATCGAGGCCGCGTTCAGCCAGGGGCTGCCCAACACGCCCATGTCGCACGCGCACATCCGCGTCATCTCCGGCAATTTCGTCACCGCGCGTCCGGCGGGCGTGCTGGATGGCGTGGACTACAAGCACACCGGCCAGGTGCGCAAGATCGACGTGGAAGCGCTGAAGTTCGCCATCGAGAAAGGCTCGTCGGTCGTGCTGCTGTCGCCGCTGGGTTTCTCGCCCACGGGCGATGCCTTCAATCTGGCGATGGAAGACCTGGCCACCAGCGTGGCCGTGGGACTGCGCGCCGAAAAGCTGATCTTCCTGTCCAGCTCGCAAGGCGTGCTGAACGACGACGGCACGCTGGACACCGAACTGGCGCGTGTGGATGCCGACGCCCTCCTGGCGGCCGGCGAGCTGGACGAAGAGACCCATTCCTTCCTGCAATACGCCTCGCTCGCGGTCAAGCGCGGCGTGGCGCGCGCCCACCTGCTGCCGTTCCAACTGGACGGCAGCGTGCTGCTCGAGATCTTCACCCACGACGGCGTGGGCACCATGGTCGTCGAGGACACGCTGGACGACCTGCGCCCGGCCACCATCGACGACGTGGGCGCCATCCTCAGCCTCATCGAGCCGCTGGAAGCCGACGGCACGCTGGTGCCGCGCCCGCGCAGCGTGGTCGAGCGCGACGTCGAAAACTTCACCGTGCTGGAACACGACGGCGTCATCTACGGCTGCGCGGCGCTGCACGACTTTCACGAGGAACAGATGGCCGAAATGGCCTGCCTGATCGTGCACCCGGAATGGCAAGGCTCGGGCGAAGGCGAAATCCTGCTGCGCCACATGGAGTCGCGCGCCCGCGCGCTGGGGGCCAAGCGGCTGTTCGTGCTGACCACGCGTACCTCGCACTGGTTCATCAAGCGCGGTTTCGTGCAGGGCGGCATCACCGACCTGCCCCGCGAAAAGCAGACCAACTACAACCGTTCCCGCAACAGCCTGGTCTTCATCAAGAAGCTCTGAGACCGGCCTGCGGGGCCATTGCACCGCCAGCGGAAGGGGTTTGGCGCCCGACGCACGCCAAGCCCGCTAAAATGGCGCGTTATTCATTTTTCCGGCAGCGAACCATGGCCCGTATCGTCAACTGTGTGAAACTGAAGCGTGAAGCCGAAGGACTGGACTACCCGCCCTATCCCGGTGAACTCGGCACCCGCATCTGGCAAAGCATTTCCAAGGAAGCCTGGGAAGACTGGAAAGGCGTGCAGACCCGCCTGGTGAACGAAAACCGCCTGAACCTGGCCGACGCCCGCGCACGCAAGTACCTGCAGCAGCAAATGGAACGCTATCTTTTCGAAGACGGCAGCGTCGAAGCCGACGGCTACGTTCCGCCCTCGGCCTGATCCGGCCCGCCCCCGCCGCGCCCACAGGCGCGCGGCTTGGCAAAGCCCCTCGCATGCGAGGGGCTTTGTTTTTGCGGCACGCCGGCATCCGTCCTGCCCGAGTGTCTTCCGAGCGTCAATCGCACACCGGCCAAGGCCTTAAGATTCAAAGAATGCCGACCGTATTAAAGCTGTCATGAAAGAAGAATCGCGCCCGCCCATCAGTCCCGACCCGTCCCCTGTCATCGCGCGTGCCTTGCAGATCGAACCCGACCGCAAGACCGGCACGCTGCAAGATGTGCGCCACGTCGTGATCCTGATGCAGGAAAACCGGTCCTTCGACCATTACTTCGGCACGCTGCCCGGCGTGCGCGGGTTCGCGGATCCGCATCCCGCGCCCACCCGCGCGGGCACGGTGATGACGCAGACCGATGGCCAGGCGCGATGCCGCCCCTACGATCTGCAGGCTGAGGTTCCCAGCGACAAGCCCGTCGGCTACATCACGCCGCATACCTGGGACGACTCGCAGCGCGCCTGGAACGACGGCCGCATGGACCAATGGCTGTCCGCCAAGAGCCGGCTGGGGCTGGGCGTCTACCGCAGCGCCGACGTGCCGTTTCAGACCGCCCTGGCCAACGCCTTCACGCTGTGCGATGCCTATCACTGCTCGATCCAGGCAGGCACCAATCCGAACCGGCTGTTCCTGTGGACCGGGACGAACGATCCGCTGGGCGCGGCCGGCGGACCCGCGCTGGTCAACACCTTTGACCGGCTGGGCCCCGCGGGCGAAGGCTACGCCTGGACCACGTACCCCGAGCGTCTGCAGGACGCGGGCGTGGACTGGCGCATCTATCAGGACATGGCGGACAACTACAACGACAATCCGCTTGCGGGATTCCGGCAGTACCGGCGGCAACACGAGGACAGCGCCGGCGACGCGCCGCTGCGCGACCGCGCGCTGGCCACCCGCACGCTGGACGACCTGGCGCGCGATGTAGCGCAGGGCACGCTGCCCGCCGTCTCGTGGATCATCGCGCCCACGGCCGACTCGGAGCATCCCGAAGTCTCCTCGCCCCGGCGAGGCGGCGCCTATACCGAGCGGGTGCTGGACATCCTGACGTCCAGTTCCGACACCTGGAGCCGGTGCGTGCTGTTCGTCACCTACGACGAAAACGATTGCTTCTTCGATCACATGCCCCCGCCCGCGCCGCCGGCGCGACCTCCGGACGGCGAGTCGGGCGGCCTGTCGACCGTGGAGCTGGACGGCGAATACCACGACGCGCGGCGGGGTCCCAGCGCGTCCACGGCCGACGATCCGGCGGGCATGCACGGGCGCGCCTTCGGCCTGGGGCCACGCGTGCCGATGCTGGTCGTCTCGCCCTGGAGCCGCGGCGGGTGGGTCAATTCGCAGGTGTTCGACCACACCTCGGTCATCCGATTTCTGGAAATGCGGTTCGGCGTGGCCGAACCCAACATCAGCGCCTGGCGGCGCTCGGTGGCCGGCGACCTGACGACGGCATTCGATTTCGCTGGCGACCGGAATTCGCATCACCCGGACAGCAACCGCCACACCTGTCCCCTGCCCTACACGCTGGAGGCCGTGGGCCAGATGGCGGCCGACGGCGAACACTACCGCCTGACGCTGCGAAATCCGGGCAGCGCGGGCGCCGTGTTGCACGTGTACGATCGGCTCGCGCTGGCGCGCGCGCCCCGGCGCTACACGGTCGGTGCGGGCGCGCGCCTGGACGACGGCTGGAAGCTGGGCGCGGACCGCAGGTACGACCTCTGGCTATTGGGGCCGGACGGCTTTCACCGGCAGTTCCGCGGCGATGCGCGCGATGCGGGCACGCTGGAAGCGCAATTGGTGCCCGTCACCTCGGGCCTGCGCCTGCGGCTCGTGAACCACGGCGGCGAGCCCCAACCGGTGCGGGTGGAATCGCAGATGAACGATGGCTGGCGCGCGATGGCGCACGTGCCCGCGGGCGGCGCGGTCGAGCTCAAGTACGCGGGTTGCGAGGGCTGGTACGACCTGGAAGTCAGTGCGCCGGCCATGCCGGTCTTTGGACGCCGGCTGGCGGGCCGCATCGACGGCGGCAAGTCGGGTGTGCCGGATCCCCGGCTGTGCCAGGGAGCGGCGCTGCCGCTGTAAAGCGGCAGCCGGTCTTGCCGTTTACTGGTCCGAGGTGTCCTCGGATTCTTCTTCGCCGCGCGCCAGGCGCTCGGTGTTCTTCACGCCGGTGTGGCGCACGTCGGCGCCCTTGACCATGTAGATCACGCGTTCGGACATGTTCTTGGCGTGGTCGCCAATGCGTTCGAGCGCGCGCGCGATGAAGATCATGTCGATGGCGCGCGAGATCGTGCGCGGGTCTTCGATCATGTAGGTGATCAGGTGGCGCAGCGCGCCCTTCCATTCCTTGTCGACTTCCTTGTCGCTGCGCACGACGGCGGCGGCCTGGATGGGGTCGAGACGGGCGAACGCGTCAAGCGCCTGGTGCAGCATGTTGCGCACGTTGGCGGCCATGTGGCGCAGTTCGATCACGGGAATGTGGCGCAGTTCGCCTTCGTGAACGCGGCGGGCGACGGTAGCGACCTTCTCGGCCTCGTCGCCGGAGCGTTCCATGTCGGTCAGCATCTTGGACACGGCCATCAGCATGCGCAGGTCGATGGCGGTGGGCTGATGCCGGGCCAGGATGCGGCTGATGCTTTCGTCGATCTCGACTTCGTGGCGGTTGACTTCCTTTTCCCGCTCGCGCACCTTTTCAACCAGTGTCATGTCGCCGCTGGCCAGCGCATCGATCGCCTCCTGGATCATGGCTTCCACCACGCCGCCCATTTGCAAGAATTGCGAACGGACGCTTTCCAGATCGGCGTCGAACTGCTTGTTTGTATGCTCCGTCATCCGGGCTCCCTGCGTGGTTGATCTCATTGCATTGCCCCGAAGTTGAGAGAAGTTACGAGATGGGCCTGCACAACCGGCAAGGTTATGACCCAAGTGTGACAGGATTATGAATGGCGGCCCCGCCCCCCGCAAGGCGGTTCGGCGGGACCAGCCTTGGCCGCCGCAATCAGGCGCGGCGGTCCAGGCGGCGGATGCCGTTCTGGGTGGCCAGCAGGGCCACGTCGGCGCCGGACAACGCAAACAGGCCGCAGGTCACGACGCCCGGCAGGTTGTTGACGATGGCTTCGAACGCGGGCGCGTCCGAGATGGTGAGGCCCGACACGTCCAGGATGATGTTGCCGTTGTCGGTGACAAAGCCGTCGCGCAGGCGGGGCTGGCCGCCCAGCGCGGTCAGCGCGCGGGCCACGGACTCGCGCGCCATCGGGATGACCTCGAGTGGCAGCGGAAACTTGCCCAGCGTCTGCACCAGCTTGGATTCGTCGGCGATGCAGATGAAGCGCTCGGCCACCGAGGCCACGATCTTCTCGCGCGTAAGCGCCCCGCCGCCGCCCTTGATCATGTGCAGGTCGGCGTTGATCTCGTCGGCGCCGTCCACGTAGATGGGCATGGTCGAGACGTCGTTCAGGTCCAGCACGTTGAGGCCATGGCCGGCAAGGCGAGCCGCGCTGCGCTCGGAGCTGGCGACCGTCCCGCCGATGCGGCCCTTGAATCGCGCCAGGCCGTCGATGAACAGGTCGGCGGTGGAACCGGTGCCCACGCCGATGATGACGTCCGGGCCGGCGACCTGTTCGACGAATTCCAGGGCCGCGTCGGCGGCTTGCTGCTTGAGTTCTTGCTGGGAGAGCATGGCGGTAGAAGTGCGGAAAAGTTGCTTGAGCCGGGAAATTTAGCATGCGGCGATGGCGGGCCAGGCGCGCGCCAGGATCGCCGGCGTGGCGACGCCAGATGTATCGTCCCCCGCGCCCAGTTCGCCGAACATGCCGCCCGTCTCCCGCAGGCGGCTGGCGACGAAGGCCTGCGACACGGCGGCGGGCGCGTGCTCGATGAGCAGCGCCGCCTGCCACAGGCGCGCCAGCCCGGCGGCGATGCGGCGCGCGTGGAATTGCGCGTGCTCGCCATCCGCCAACATGGCGCGCCAACGCGCCAGCGCCGCGTCGAAATCCCGGTACTGCCCCGCGGCGCGGGCCAATTCGGCCTCCAGCGCCGGCAGCGCATCGGGTTCGCGTTGCAGCGCCCGCAGCACGTCCAGCGCCATGACGTTGCCCGAGCCTTCCCAGATCGAATTGACGGGCGTTTCGCGGTAAAGGCGCGGCATCGGGCCTTCCTCGACGTAACCGTTGCCGCCCCAGACCTCCATGCACTCGGCCACGGCGGCAACCGCGCGCTTGCAGACCCACAGCTTGGCGGCCGGCGTGCCCACGCGCACCAGCGCGCGCGCGCCCGCGTCGGCGCGCTCGTCCACGGCACGCGCCAGACGCAGCGCCAGGACCATGGCCGCTTCGCTTTCCAGCGCCAGATCGATCAGCACATTGCGCATCAGCGGCTGTTCGACCAGCGGCTTGCCGAAGGCCCGGCGGTGCAGCGCGTGGTGCGCCGACTGCGCCAGCGCCTGGCGCAGGAGCGCCGCGCTGCCCAGCACGCAGTCCAGCCGCGTGGTGCCCGCCATCTCCAGCAGCACCGACAGGCCACGGCCGGGCTCGCCGACCATCACGCCCCAGGCATCCTCGAATTCGACTTCCGAGCTGGCGTTGCTCCAGTTGCCCAGCTTGTCCTTCAACCGCCGCACGCGCACCGCGTTGCGCGGGCCATCCGGGATCCAGCGCGGAACGAAAAAGCAGCTCAGCCCCTCATCGGTCTGCGCCAGGACCAGGTGGGCGTCGGCCTGCGGCACCGAAAAGAACCATTTGTGCCCCACGAGCTGATAGGCGCATCCGCGGCCGGGCGCACCCAGCGGCACGGCGCGCGTGGTGACCGCGCGCAGGTCCGAGCCGCCCTGCTTTTCGGTCATGCCCATGCCGATCAGCGCGCTGCGCTTGGCGGCAAGCGGCGCGTCGCTGCCATCGAACTCCCGCGCATATAGGGCAGGCAGCCATTGGCCGGCAAAGTCCACCACGCCGGCGGGCTCGCGTTGCAGCAGCGGCACGGCGGCAAAGGTCATGGTGGTGGGACATAGCGTGCCGGCCTCGACCTGCCCCTGCATCAGATAGGCAGCCGCGCGCGCCACCTGCGAGCCCGGCGCGGGCTGCATCCACGCGCGGCTATGCAGGCCGCGCGCCATGATGCCGCTCATCAGCACGTTCCAGGCGGGGTGGAATTCGACGCGGTCCACGCGATGGCCGGCCCGGTCGAAGCTGACCAGGCGGGGCGGACAGCGGTTGGCCTCGGCGCCGGCGGCCAGCGTCTGCGCCCGGCCCAACCAGGCGCCGTGCGCGGCAAGATCGCCCGCCCAGGCCTCGGCGCCCTCGCGCCGCACGGCCTCGCGCAGCGCCGGATCGGTGTCGTACAGGGAATAGTCTTCCAGGAGCGGCACCTGGTTGAACACGGTATGCGTCGCAAACGATGACATGCGATCTCCCTGGTTTGGCCGGCCGGCGCGGCGCGGCGGCGCCCGGTGGCAGCTATCGGGCCATGGGCGCCGTCAAGGGCCAGGGCCGCAGCGTTTCGACCTGGGCAGCCAGCTCCAGCAATTGCGCCTCGGCGCCGAGCGGACCCATTACCTGGATACCGATGGGCAGCCCGTCCGCAGACATGCCGAAGGGGATCGAAATGGCGGGCATGCCGGTCAGGTTGGCCAACGGGGCGAATGGCGAATAGCCGATGACGCCCTTCTTGCCCAGACGGTAGGCCAGATAGTCGGCGTTGTCCATGGCGTAGCGCCCGATAGGCGCGGGCGGCAGCGCCAGGACCGGACTGAGGAACAGGTCGTAGCCCTGGGCGCCGTCGCGATGCAGGAAGCGCCCGATGCGGCGGGTGATTTCGTGGCAGGTGTCCACGCAGGCCACGTACTGCGCACCGGAGATCGCGCGGGCGTACTCGCGCGCGCCGAGCGTGGTGGGCTGCAATTCGTCGGCGGCCAGGCGCCGGCCGCGCGCGGCCACAAAGCTGTCGATGGCGTTGGCGGCCGCGCTGGCGATCAGGGGCAGCATCGGCGACAGGACTTCCTCGGAGCCGACGGGCGGCGCGGCGGGCACCAGTTCATGACCCAGCGCGGCGAAGAACGCGGCGGCCTCGTCCAGCGTGGCGGCGACATCGGGATGGATCGCGCCGCCTTCGTAGGTGGTGTTGATGAACGCGATGCGCCGGCGGGGCGCCGCGCGCGGATCGGCGGCAACGCGGGCCACCACGCCACGATAGGATTGCGCGGGCTGGACGGGCGCCGCATAAGGCGCACCCACGTCCGCGCCCGCACTGATGTCCAGCGCCGCCGCGCAATCGCGCACCGACAGCGTCATCATGTGTTCGGTGGCCAGGCCGCCCCACCCTTCTCCTTTCAGCGGACCCAGCGGCATGAGGCCGCGCGAGGGCTTGAGCCCCAGCACGCCGCAGCACGAGGCGGGAATGCGGATCGAGCCGCCGCCATCGCTGCCATGGGCGATGCGCACCATCCCGCTGGCCAGCGCCGCCCCGGCGCCGCCGCTGGAGCCGCCCGCGCTATGACCCTTTTTCCAGGGATTCTGCGTGGCCGGGCCATAGACCGGCGATTCCGTCGTGGGGCTCAGGCCAAGCTCGGCGCTGGTCGTGCGGCCAAACGGAATCAGCCCGGCGCGGCGATAGCGCTTGACGATGTCGGCGTCGAGGTTCCATTGGACCTTGCCGTACAGCACGGACCCCATCATGCTAGGCAGGCCGATGGCGGCTGTGGCCAGGTCCTTGAGCAGGGTGGGCACGCCCAGAAATGGCCGGTCGCGCAGCAGCGCCTGGCGTTGTTCGGACGTCAGCGACGCAAGTTCGGCGTCCATCGCCTCTGCCAGCCGCAAGCCGGCCTCGGGCTGCACGCCGCAGGCGGCGTTGATGGACGGATTGCGCGCCGCGACGCTGTCCACCGCCTGCTGCATGGCAGCCAGCGCCGTGGTGGCGCCCAGGGCGATATCGGCGCCCAGCGCCGTCGCGTCGAGAGAAGAGGAATCATGGCGTTCGGCGATGCTCATGCTGACGATGCTCCAGGTATCGACGGCGAAGTGCCGCATGCATGAGGATATCGGCTGCGAGGGCGGGCAACAAGCACGCGCCGGGGCGGACGGGGCCCCGGACTTCGGTGTTCCCGCCTCAGACGCCGCCGGTGGACGGTGCGCGGGTCTCATCGGTGTCGTCGTCGGGGTCGGCGGCGTCCGCCGCGCTGGCGCCCAGCAGACGCAGGGCATCGGCTTCGGGCAGGGCCTCCACGCCCTTCAGGTTGCGCAGCATGGCGCGCGTGCGGACCTCGGTCTGGCCGATCTTGTTGCTGGCGGTGTCCAGGGTCTTCTTGACGCTGGCCAGCGATTCGCCGAACTTGCCGAACTCTGTCTTGACGGCCCGCAGCACCTGCCAGACCTCGGAGGAACGCTGTTCGATCGCCAGCGTGCGAAATCCCATCTGCAGGCTGTTCAGCAGCGCGGCCAGATTGCTTGGCCCCGCCACGTTGACCCGCAGGTCGTGCAGCTTGTCCAGGAGGCCGGGGCGGCGCAGCACCTCGGCATACAGGCTTTCCGTGGGCAGGAACATGATGGCGAAATCGGTCGTGTGCGGCGGCGCGATGTACTTGCCGGCAATCAGCCGCGCCTGCACTTCGACCGCGCGGCCCAACGCGGCCCCGGCCGCCTTCACGCCTTCGGCGTCGGCCGCTTCCTGCGCATCCATCAGGCGCTCGTACTCTTCCTTGGGAAATTTGGCGTCGATCGGCAGCCAGACGGGATCCCCGCCATCGCCGCGCCCCGGCAGCCGGATGGCGAATTCGACGGCGGCATCGCTGCCCGGCACAGGCTTGACGTTGCTGGCGTACTGATCCGGCGTCATGTTGTCTTCGATCAGGCGCGCCAGTTGCACTTCGCCCCACGTGCCGCGCGACTTCACGTTGGTCAGCACACGCTTGAGGTCGCCGACCCCGGCCGCCAGCGCCTGCATTTCGCCCAACCCCTTGTGCACGGCTTCAAGGCGGTCCGACACCAGCTTGAAGGACTCGCCCAGGCGCTGCTCCAGGGTGGCGTGCAGCTTTTCGTCGACAGTGCGGCGCATTTCATCGAGCTTGGCGCTGTTGTCCGATTGCAGCGACTGCAGCCGTTGATCGACCGTGGCGCGCACTTCCATCAGGCGCCGCTCGTTGATCTGGATGAGGCCCTGCAGTTGCTCCGAGAACCCCGCGGCAAAGCGCGCCAGCGATTCGGCGGACTCGGCGCGGGCGGCCTGCGCATCACGCGACAGCCCCGCGCGCAGGTCGCCATGCGACTGCGCCAGCTCCTGACGCAGCCCGCGCGTGGATTCTGAAAACTCGCTGCGCAGGCCGCGCTGGCCTTCGGCGATGTCGGCGCGCAGCGCGCGCTCGGTTCTTTCCAGGCCTTCCAGCAAAGCCTCAAGGCGGGCGTCCGACGCGGACGGACGCAGCCAGGCCAGCACCGCGGCCACGAAGGCAAGCACCGCGCCACCCGCGGCGACCCAAAGCAGAATGTCGTTCAAGAAAGGGCTCTCCAAAGCGCAAATTGTAGGTCGCATTCTGCCCCCGTTTCCAGCCGGCGCGGCGGGCGCGAAGACGCGGCGGGAGCAACCGGATTAAACTGGCGGCCATCCGAATGAATCGCCCCGCCTCTTTGAACTCTGCCGACCGCCCCGCCAGCACGCCTCCCGTGTCATATCAATCCGTGTTCGGACCGCTGAACCTGGATTCGGCCACGCCGCTCGCGACCGGCGGGGATCGGCACATTTTCCAGCACCCGCACTCCCCGTCCCTGCTCGTCAAGGTCATGGACATGCGCGCGCGGGCGATCTACCTGGAAGCCCGGCCGTTCAAACGCTGGTACAAGCAATATCAGCGCGAAAGCGCCTACCGCGTCTACCTGAACGAGATCTCGGAGTACGTCACCACCACGACTCGTCCCTCCGGCGTGTGGCAGGTGCCCATGGCGCGCATTTTCGGTGTGGCGCAGACCTCGCTTGGGCTGGGCCTGGTTGTCGAAAAGATCACGGACGAGGCGGGCAACATGGCGCCTACCTTGACCGAACTTGCCATGAAGGGTCAGTTTGACGAGGCCCTGCGGGCGCAGCTGGACGAATTCTTCGACGACCTGGCCGACGCGCACGTGGTGGTGCATGACATGTCCAGCAGCAACATCGCGGTGGGCCAGAACGCCGACGGCAAGAAGGGGCTGTACCTGATCGACGGCTTCGGCGTGCTGCCGCTGATCCCGCTGTATGCATGGAGCAAGCGCTTGAACCGCCGGCGCCTGCAGCGCAAGTACGCCGAACTGCGCGAATCGCTTGCCCGGCGCGTCCGCGAAGCCGGCCTCTAACCGCCGGCCGGCGCCTCGGGCAGCACGATGCCCTGCCGGTCCACCCACACATAGTCCTGTCCCGCGCGCTGGCCGCGCCGCAGCGGATTGCGCGTGCAGAAGGCGGCGTAGGCCGGATCCACGAACCGGTAGCTCAGGTGCTCGTCGCGCCCCGTGGGAATGCCCAGGCGCGTGGTGCAGATCAGATACGGCGGGGACTCGCCCACGTCTTCGACGTACAGGGCCTCGGGATCGAAGCGGCGCGCATCCCACTCGGGCACTTTCAGGCCCAGCGACCGGCACAGCAGGGTCTGCCCCGCGCAGAGCGCGCCCAAAGCCCGGGGCCGTCCTTGCGCATCGGGATTGAACTCGCGCATCCGGTCCAGGGCTTCGGGGCCGGACAGCGCGTCGGTCCACGGATAGGCGGACTTGATCAGCACCGCGTTGCCGGGGCCGCCCGCGCTGAAGTTCAGCGAATCGCCCCCGCGGGCGTAATACATGTAGATGGTGCCGCCGTCCATGAACAGGGCGCGGCGCTTGTGGGTGTAGCCCAGCGAGGCATGGCTGCCCCGCTCTTCCAGATAGTAGGCCTCGGTCTCGATGATGCGGGCCGACAGCCACAGGCCGCCGACCCGGTGGCGGATCACCTTGCCGGGCAACTCGCGCGCAAGCTGGGCTGCATCGCGGTCGAAGAAGGGGTCCGGCAGGGCCCGGCCGGGCCCGCCCCCGGCCTCAGGCGAAACGTTCGCCGTAGCGCTTTTCACTGAAACCAACACTCACCTCGCCATCCGGCGTGACCGTCACCGGACGGCGCACCAACGCCGGGTATTCGGCGATCAGCTTGGTCCACTGGGCGTCGGTGTGCGCGGTCTTGCGGTCTTCGGGCAAATTGCGCCACGTCATCGAGGCGCGGTTGACCAGCTTTTCCCAGCCGCCGACCTGCTCGGCCCAGGATTTGAGCGTCGCGGCCGCCACCGGATTGTCGCGATAGTCGACGAAGGCGTGGTCGACGCCGTGTTCGGTAAGCCAGTCGCGCGCCTTCACGCACGTGCTGCACTTGGTCAGGCCATACAGGGTGGTTTGCGTCATTTGGATTCGGACTCCTTGCGCCATTGCATGCGGTTGGCGAGGATCACGCACGTGCCCACCGCCAGGATGAACAGGGTGGCCAGCGCGTTGATCTCGGGCTTCAGGCCCAGCCGCACCCGGGAGAAGACCTCCATGGGCAGCGTGCTGGAACCGGGGCCGGACAGGAACGACGCGATGACGACGTCGTCCAGCGACAGCGTGAAGGCGAGCAGCCAGGCCGACGCCAGCGCGGGCGCGATGAGCGGCAGCGTGATCTTGAAGAACACCGTGATCGGGGTGGCGCCCAGATCCAGCGCGGCCTCTTCCAGCGAGCTGTCCAGGTCGCGGATGCGGGTCTGGATGACGACAGCCACGAACGCCATGCACAGCGTCACATGCCCCACCCAGATCGTGAACATGCCGTTCTGCTCGGGCCAGCCCAGCGCGCCGCGCACTTCGACGAACATCAGGAGCAGCGAGATGCCCAGCACGACCTCGGGGATCACCAGCGGCGCGCTCAGCATGCCGACGTAGAGCGCAAAGCCGCGAAAGCGCCCCATGCGGCCCAGCACGTAGCCGGCCCAGGTGCCGATGACGACCGCCGCGGTGGCCGTCAGCACGGCAATGCGGAACGACAGCCAGGCGGCGCGCAACAGCGCGTCGTCGTTGGCCAGCGAGTGATACCAGCGCAGCGAGAACCCCGTCCACGACGTGACGGACGGCGACTCGTTGAACGAAAACACCATCAGGCTGATGATGGGCACGTACAGAAAGAAGTAGCCCAGCCCCAGCACCACGGCGCGCAGCGTCTTGTTCGGACCGTTCATTTGCGGCCTCCCCCCTGCTGCTTGACCTGGCTGTACTGGAAGTACACCAGCGGCACGAGCAGCAGCAACACCATCACGCACGTCACGGCCGACGCCATCGGCCAGTCGGCGTTGTTGAAGAATTCATTCCACATCACGCGGCCGATCATCAGCGTATTGGCCCCGCCCAGCATTTCCGGGATCACGTATTCGCCGACGGCCGGGATGAACACGAGCATGGCGCCCGCGATCACGCCCTGGCGGGACATCGGGACCGTGATCTGCCAGAACGCCTGCCAGGGTTTGGCACCCAGGTCATAGGCGGCCTCCAGGAGACGCAGGTCCATCTTCACCAGCGTCGCGTACAGCGGCAGGATGAAGAACGGCAGATAGGCGTAGACCATGCCGATGTACACGGCCAGGTCGGTGCGGTAGATCTCGAGCGGACTGGAGATCAGGCCCAGGCTCTGCAGCAGGTTGTTGAGCAGGCCGTCGTTGCGCAGGATGCCCACCCAGGCATACACGCGCAGCAGCAGCGAAGTCCAGAACGGCAGGATCACCGCCAGCAGCAGCAGGTTGCGCACGCGCGCCGACGAACGGGCAATGTAGTACGCGATGGGATAGCCGATCAGCACGCAGACCAGCGTGGTGATGCCGGCGATCTTGACCGAGCTGAGGTACGTGCGGAAATACTGGTTTTCCGTGAACAGCAGGATGTAGCCGCGCAGGTGCAGGCTGAACTGGATCGCCTCGTCCTGGAACTGCGCCAGCGACGTATACGGCGGGATGCCGAACTTCATTTCGGCAAAGCTGATCTTCAGCACCAGCAGGAACGGCACCAGCAGAAACAGCACCAGCCAGGCGAACGGCGGCACCACCGCCAGTGCCCGGCCCGACGGGAGCCAGTCGCGGGGCGAAAAACGGATCATGACGCAAGCACCGTCGCGCTGTCGGCGTCCCAGCTGACGAAGATTTCTTCGTCGATGCCCGGCGCATCCATCTGGGCAAGAAGCCGGCTGGGCACGCTGGCCTCGACCGTCTTGCCGGAATCCAGGCGGATCTGATAGAGGGCATAGCTGCCCATCCAGGCCATGTGGCTGACCATGCCGTGCGCCCAGTTGTAATCGCCATCGGGCTGCTCGCGGGACACCAAGAGGCGCTCGGGGCGGATGGACACGTGCACTTCCATGCCCAGCGGCTCGCTCACGCCGTGGTTCACGTAAAGCGGACGGGTCAGCTCGGCGCATTCGATGGCCACGTGGTCGGGCTCGTCGACCACGATGGTGCCGGTGAACATGTTGGTCGACCCGATGAAGCTGGCGACAAAGCGCGAGTTCGGGAACGCGTAGACGTCCTGGGGCGTGCCGCACTGGACGATCTGGCCTTCGGTCATGACGGCCAGGCGGTGCGCCATGGTCATGGCTTCTTCCTGGTCGTGGGTGACCATGATGCAGGTCACGCCGACCTGCTCGAGGATCTTCACGAGTTCGATCTGCGTCTTCTGGCGGATCTGCTTGTCCAGCGCCGACATGGGCTCGTCCAGCAGCAGCAGCTTGGGACGCTTGACCAGGCTGCGCGCCAGCGCCACGCGCTGCTGCTGCCCGCCCGAGAGCTGGTTGGGCTTGCGGCGCGAATAGCCCGCCATCTGCACCAGGTCCAGGGCCTCGAACACGCGGTCATGGATTTCCGCGCGGTCCACGCCTTCCTGCTTCAGGCCAAAGGCCACATTGGCCTCGACCGTCATGTGCGGGAACAGCGCGTACGACTGGAACATCATGTTCACGGGCCGGCGGTACGGCGGCACGCTGGTGATGTCCTCGCCGTCCAGCAGGATCTGGCCCGACGTGGCTTCCTCGAAGCCCGCCAGCATGCGCAGCAAGGTGGACTTGCCGCTGCCCGAGCTGCCCAGCAGCGCGAAGATTTCATTGCGCTTGACGGACAGGTTGACCGAGCGCACGGCCACCACGTCGCCAAAGATCTTTACCACGTCGGAAACCCGGACGAACTCGTCCGGGTCCGCCGCGTGCTGCGCCGAGTAACGGCTATCGTTCATGATGACTAATTTCCCAACTTCAGCTCGGACCACAACTTGTTCTGCAGACGTGAAATGTTCAAGGGCAGCGCCTTGATCACGTACAGGGTCTTGGAGACGTCGGCGGGCGGGTAGATCATGGGATTCTCAGCCACATCCTTGTTCACGTACTGCCGCGCCTCTTTGTTGGCGTTGGGATAGAACATGGTGTTGGTGATGGCCGCATGGACCTTCGGCGTTTCGATGTAGTTGATGAAGGCCAGCGCCTCTTCGGGATGCGGCGCATCCTTGGGGATGACCATCAGGTCGAACCACGCCGGCGCGCCGCCCTTGGGAATGAAGTAGTTCACTTCATAGGGCTTCTTGGCGTCCTGCGCGCGCTTGCGGGCGATCATGACGTCGCCGGAAAAGCCGTAGACCATGCACAGGTCGCCCACGGCCAGCTCGTCGATGTAGCCCGACGAACTGAACTGCCGGATATACGGGCGGATCTTCTTCAGCACTTCCATCGCGGCCTGGTAGTCGGCGGCGTTGGTGCTGTTGGGGTCCTTGCCCAGGTACTTGAGCACGGCCGGGAAGACCTGCGCGGCTTCGTCCAGCATCGAGATGCCGCACTCCTTGAGCTTGGCGGCGTTCTCGGGCTTGAAGATCATGTCCCAGCTGGCCAGGTCCACGTCATCTCCCATGATCTGCTTGACCTTGGTGACGTTGTAGCCCAGGCCGTTGGTGCCGTAGCCCCACGGAATGGCGTGTTCGTTGCCGGGATCGACCGTGGCGACCAGCGCCATGATTTCGGGATCCAGGTACTTCCAGTTGGGGATCTTGGACTTGTCCAGCTTCTGGAACAGGCCGGCTTCGATCTGGCGCGAGGCGTAATGGGTGGACGGGACAACGACGTCGTAACCCGACTTGCCGGCCAGCAGCTTGGCCTGCAAGGCGTCGTTGCTGTCATAGACGTCATAGCGGACCTTGATGCCGGTTTCCTTCTCGAAACCCGGGATCGTGTCCGGGGCCGTGTATTCGGCCCAGTTGTAGACGTTGACGACCTTGTTCTGCGCCACCGCCGCCGATGTAGCTGCCGCAGCCAGCACCGCGCCGAGCGCCCAGCGCATTCCCGCCTTCAGTTCCATTATGTCCAGCCCCCTTGCTCTATGCCGTTTATGACAGGAGTACCAAAAGGCGAAATGATAAAGCCTTTTAGCGCTGACCTGCCCAACTTTGGCGGGTAATTGGCGCAATTACCCCCGTGGCGGCCGCGCGCCGGCGGGCCGGCGGTCAGGGCTGGATGCCGATGCCCCAGGCCGTCCAGTAACTGTCGCGCAGGCGCATCCAGAATCGGTCGCCGGCCTCGCCAGCCACCTTGCGCAGCGACCGGCGCAGCCGGTCCAGATTGGCCTGGCGCTGACGCTCGGACAGCGCGCCCTGCGTGCCGCGGTCGAAGTCAATGAGCCAGACCCGGCCGTCATTGCCGATGAGGATGTTGAACGCGTTCAGGTCGGCGTGCCAGACGCCCGCCCGGTGCATGCGGACGATGGCGTCGGCCACTGGCTGCCATAACGGTTCGGTCAGCGCCTGCGCCAAGGGCCGCACGCCGGGGATGCGCTCGACCACGATGGCGGCGCGGTAGATCGGGCCCTGGCGCCAGTAGGCCGCCGCCAGCGGGGCGGGCACCGGCAGCCCTTGCGCGCGCAGCGCGGCCAGCAGGCGGTATTCCCGGAAGCTTCGGGTGCGCGACTCGCCGTTCCACAGATAGGCATCGCGGCTGATGCGGGCGATCATGCCGCCGCGGCGGTAGCGCCGCAGCACGCCCTGCCAGCCCTGCCCCTCCACGAACCACGCGGCCTGACGTCCGCCCGCGTCCACGGGCCGCGCCCGGTCGCCGTAGTGCGCGGGATTGAAGACTTCCGGCCCCGCGTCGGCAAGGCGCCGCGCGTCGCTGAGCATGGCGCCGGCCAGCGGACCCTCCCAGGCGGTGCGCCGCGCGCCGGATTGATCGTCACCCTTCACGATTGCGCATCCAGTCGGCAACGCCGTAGAACGATTCGAGCAGGCGCTCGATCAGTACGGGCTCGATGCCCTCGTCTTCCATCGCGCGTCCGATGCAGGCCACCCACTGGTCGCGCTCGACCTCGCCGATGGAAAACGGCAGATGGCGGGCCCGCAGGCGGGGATGCCCGAAGCGCTCGATATAGTGGTCCGGCCCGCCGAAGTACCCGCACAGGAACCAGAAGAGCTTGTCGCGCGCCTCGTCCAGGCTGGGGCCGTGGGCGGCACGCAGTTCCTTGAGGTCGGGCTCCATGTCCATCAGGTCATAGAAACGGTCGACGAGGGCGCGCACGCCGGCTTCGCCGCCGAGAAGGTCAAACATGGTGCGGGAGTTTTCCACGGGTTCTGTAATGGTGTGGACGCGGGACGTCATCAGGTTTCTCGAAGGGTGACGAGCGGCGGCGTGCGCAGCACGCCGCGCAGGGCAAGCGCGCCGCCCGCCCAGGCGCCCAGCATGCCGGCGCCGATGCCGGCCAGCCATGGCCAGAGGCTGAGGGTAATGGTGAAGTCGAACACCTGCGTTGACAAAACCCAAGCGATCGCCGTGGCGCCAGCCGCCGCCAAAAGGCCGGCCAGCCCGCCCACCGCCCACAGCTCGATGCGCTGGGAACGGGCAAGCTGACGGCGCGTGGCGCCGAGCGCGCGCAGCACCGCCGCCTCGCGCATCCGCTCATCGCGCGTCGCGGTCAGCGCCGCGGACAGCACCAGCACGCCGGCGGCCAGGGTGAACAGGAACAGGAGCTGCACCGCGCGGCCCACTTCATTCAGCACGGACTGCAACTGCTGCAGGATGGCGCCTACGTCGAACACCGTCAGGTTCGGAAACTCCCGCACCAGCGCGGGCAGCACCGCCGCCTTGTCAGGCGGCAGGTAAAAGGACGTGATCCAGCTCTGAGGCATGTCGGCCAGTGCGGCGGGGGTCAGGATGGCGAAAAAATTGACGCGCATCGTATCCCAATCCACCCGGCGGATGCTCGAGACGGCCACTTCGACCTGCTGGCCGGCCACGTCGAACGTCATCTTGTCGCCCAGGCCAATGCGCAGGGACTGCGCCAGCCCCGCCTCCAGCGAGACCTCGGCCGAGCCCGGCGCCAGCCATCGGCCCTGCTCGATGCGGTTCGAAGACGGCAGCGCATCGCCATAGGACAGGTTGAATTCGCGGTCCACCAGCCGCTTGGCGCGCGGCTCTTCGTAGTCGTCCGGTTCCACCGGCTTGCCGTTGACCGCGATCAGCCGGCCACGCACCATCGGCGACAACGTAATGCGGCCCAGCCCTTCGCGCGTCAGCGCATCGGTCACGGCCTGGCGCTGGTCTGGCTGCACGTTGATCAGGAACCGGTTGGGCGCGTCCGGCGGCATGGTGCGCTGCCACCCCTGAATCAGATCGGTGCGGGTCATGGTCAGCAGCAGCAGCGCCATCAACCCGACAGCCAGCGCGCAGACCTGCGTGATGGTGGCCGCACGGCGGCGCACCACGCCCGCTAGCGCGAAACGCAGCGCGGGAAACCCGGCCGCCAGGCGGCGCACCCGCGCCAGCCCCAGAATGCACAGCCAGGCAACCAGGGCGAACACGCCGAAGGCCCCCAGGAAGCCGCCGGCCACCACGCCCCCCAGCTTGGCGTCGCCCGCGAACCACCAGATGAGCAGCGCGAACCCCGCAGCGCCCAGCACGTATCCGAAGGCGCTGCGCGCGCTGATCGTGTCCGCATCGCGCCGCAGGACGCGGGCGGGCGGCACGTGCCGAAGCTGCGCCAGCGCGGGCAGCGCAAAGCCCAGGAGCAGCAGCAGCCCGGTCAACAGGCCCTGCAGCGCCGGAATGGCCGACGGCGCCGGCAGCGTGGTGTCGATCAGCGACCCCAGCAGCATCACCAGCACCTGGTGCACGCCAAAGCCCAGCAGGCAGCCGGCCGCGGACGAGAACAGGCCGACCAGCGTGAATTCCAGCGTCAGCATCCGCGCGACCTGCGACTGCACGGCGCCCAGGCAGCGCATGACCGCGATGCCGTCGCGGTGCCGCGTCATGTAGCGCCCCGCCGCCAGCGCCACGGCAACGGCCGAGATCAGCACCGCCAGCAGCGCCACCAGCGACAGGAAACGCTGCGCGCGGTCCAGCGTGCGGCGCACTTCGGGGCGGCCAGACTCCAGCGTGGCGATCTTCTGGCCGCGCTTGAGGTTCTGGTTCAGCCAGGCGGAATACCCGGCCACGGCGTCCGGCTGACCGGCGACAAGCATGGCATACCCGATGCGGCTGCCCGGCGCGATCAGGCCGGTGGCCGGCAGGTCGCTGGCGCGCAGCAGCACGCGCGGGGCCACGTTGACGAACTGCATGCCTTTGTCCGGCTCATAGGTGATGACGCGGTCGATGCGCAGGTGGGCGTCGCCCACATTGAGCGTGTCGCCCACCTTCAGGTTCAGCAGGGCCAGCAGTTGCGCGTCGACCCACACCGCGCCTTCGGGCGGCACGTCGCGCGTGGGCGCGTCGGGCGCGAACGGCGCATCCGCCACCCGCAGCGCCCCGCGAAGCGGATAGCCGGGTTCCACGGCCTTCAGGGCGGCAAGCTGAGCGCCGTCGCCAGCGCCCACCATGGACGGAAACTGCCACGTGCTGGACACGGTGAGGCCGCGCTCGCGCGCCTGATCCTTGAAGGCGGCCGGCACGGGCTCGTCGGCATCCAGCACCAGATCGGCGCCCAGCATCTGGCCGGCGTCGCGTTCCAGCGCGCGTCCGACACGGTCCGCCAGAAAGCCCACGCTGGTGACCGCCGCCACCGCCACGACCAGGGCCAGCACCAGGAGGCGCAGTTCGCCGGCACGCGCATCGCGCATCATCATCCGGGCGCCCAGGCGCAGGGTGGACCAGAAACCGGGGCGCTTGGCCTGTGACATATCAGGGAAATCCATCATTCAACTATGTTAGCCAACGGTAAGAAAGCGATCTGATTCCCGATATCATCCCGGGGCGGGAGGCAAAGCCGCCCATAAAGATAACCAATTCCGGAGAAGACAATGCGTAAATCCTGGCTTGCGGCCACGATTCTGGCCGCCTGCGCGGCCGCCACATCCCTGCCCTCGGCGGCACAGACCACCCTGAAGATGGCCTACGCCCTGTCGACCTCGTCGCACTACGGCGCCGGCGCCGACGCGATGGCCAAGTCCATCGAGGCCTCTTCCAACGGCAAGTTCAAGGTCCAGCAATTCGCCAACAGCGCGCTGGGCGGCGAACGCGAGGTCATCGAGGGCCTGCAGATCGGCACCATCGATCTCGCGATCGTTTCGACCGGTGCAACCCTCAATTTTGTTCCCGAAACCGGCGTTTTCGATATTCCCTTCCTCTTGCGCGACCTGCCGCACGCCCGTGCCGTGCTCGACAGCAAGATCGGCCAGGACATGCTGGCCAAGTTCCCCAGCCGCGGCATCGTGGCGCTGGCCTGGGGCGAACAGGGCTTTCGCCACCTGACCAACAACGTGCGTCCGGTCAAGACCCCGGCGGATGCCAAGGGCCTGAAGATCCGCACCACGGAAAACCCCATCCACATCACCGCCTTCCGCCAGATCGGCATCCTGCCCACGCCGATGGCCTGGCCCGAAGTGGCCACCGCCCTTCAGCAGGGCACCATCGACGGCCAGGAAAACCCGCTGTCCGTGATCACGTCGGCCAAGCTGTCGCAGATGCAGAAGTACCTGTCGCTGACCGGTCACGTGTACGGTCCGGCCCTGGTCCTGATGTCGGCCAACGTCTATGAAGGCCTGTCGGCCGCCGACAAGGCCAACTTCGACAAGGCCGGCAAGGAATCGGCCCAGGCCATGCGCGCCTACGTCGACAACATCGAGAAAACGGGCGTCGAGCAGCTGAAGAAGGAAGGCATGCAAGTCACCGAAGTGGACCGCGCCGCCTTCGCCGCCGCCGTGGAACCCGCCTACCCCGAGTACTACAAGAAGTTCGACAAGAAGCTGATCGACTCGATCCGCGACACCAAGTAAGCCGGCGCGGCCCCCGTGGCGGGGCCGCTCGCCTGGCGGCGGGGCCGGCTTTCGCCGCGCGCCCGCCCTATTTTTTTCGCGACTTTCGCCAACGGAATTCACCATGCGTTTGCTCTGCGCCTTCGACCGCGGCCTGTTCAAGCTGGTCTCGGCATTCGCCCAACTCCTCTTGGTCGCCGCCGCAGCGGCCGCGTTCTATCAGGTCATCGCCCGGTTCGTGCTGCATTCGCCCGCCGACTGGAGCGAGGTCCTCACCCGCGCGCTTCTCATCTGGACCGTGCTGCTGGGCGTGGCCCTGGCCTTTCGTCACGGCGCCATGATCAGCGTGGAACTGCTGCGCAACATGCTGGGCGGCAAGCGACGCCGGGTACTGGAAGCCATCATCGGCCTCATCTGCGCCGGTTTTCTCGGCTTTCTGGCCTGGATCGGCGGCAACATGACCTACCGCGTGCGTTTCCAGAACGTGCCGAGTCTGGACATCTCGATTTCCTGGATCTACCTGGCGATCCCCGTGGGCGCCACGCTGGCGGCCATCGCCGTGCTGGCCCGCTGGTGCGCCGGCGAAGAAGAAGACGTGCCCGTGCGCAACGACGCGCAAGGCTGAGCCGCCCCTTATCGAACCTGAGCAGCAGAAATCGCCATGTCCCAATTAATGATTGTCTCGATGCTGATTTTCTTCGGGCTGTCCGTGCCGGTCGCCGTGTCGATCGGGCTGGCCAGCCTGGCGGGCGTCGGCGCCGCGGGTCTGCCCTGGCTGGTCGTCGCGCAGCAGTTGTTCGCCGCGCTGGACAAGTACCCGCTCGTGGCCATCCCCTTCTTCATCCTGGCCGGCAACCTGATGGAAGCCGGCGGCATCTCCGAACGCATGGTGGAATTCGCCAAGAGCGTGGTGGGCGGCATCCAGGGCGGCCTGGCCTGCACCTGCGTGCTGACCTGCATGATCTTCGCGGCAGTCGCCGGCTCCAGCGTGGCCACCACCTTCGCGGTCGGTGCGATCCTGATTCCCGCCATGATCCGGCACGGCTATCCCGCCCCCTTTGCGGCGTCATTGCAGGCCAGCGCGGCAGAACTCGGCGTCATCATTCCGCCATCGATCCCGATGATCCTGTTTGCGGTGTCCACCGACACGTCCACCGGCGAGCTGTTCATCGCCGGCGTGATGCCCGGCATCCTGATCGGGGTGGCGCTGATGTTCTACGTCTGGCTCTACGCCAAGCGCAACAACCTGGGCAAGCGCGACGGCGAAGGCCGCCTGCCGCTGTGGCCGTCGTTCAAGCGCGCGTGGCTGGCGCTGCTGATGCCCGTCATCATCCTGGGCGGCATCTACGGCGGCATCTTCACGCCGACCGAGGCCTCGGTCGTGGCCGTGATGTACGCCGTCTTCGTGGGCAAGGTCATCTACCGCCGCCTCACGTTCCGCCAGTTGTCCACCACGCTGCACAAGTCGGTCGTGTCGACCGCGGTCATCATGTTCGTGATCGCCAACGCCGGCCTGTTCAGCTTCCTGCTCAACCGCGCCGGCATTCCGGACGCGCTGGGCACGTGGCTCGCCCAGGTTTTCGACACAAAGTTCGGATTCCTGATGGGCGTGAACGCCGCGCTGTTCGTGATCGGCATGTTCATCGAGACCTCGGCCTCGATCGTGGTGCTGGCCCCGCTGCTGCTGCCGGTGGCGCTGCAGTTCGGCGTGGACCCGGTGCACTTCGGCATCATCATGGTGGTCAACCTGGCGCTGGGCATGATCACGCCGCCGTTCGGGGTGAACCTGTTCGCGGCCTGCGCGGTGGCCAAGCTGCCGCTCGAGCGTATCGTCAAGCCGCTGGTGCCCTTCGTCGGCGTCGTGATCCTGTGCCTGATGGTCATCACCTATTGGCCAGGCCTGTCGCTGGGACTGCGCGACCTGGTGTACGCCAAGTGATCTGCCTGCCGCCGTGCGGGCCAGCGCCCGCGCGGCGGGTAGCGCCCGGCCCGCCCAAGGGGCGTGCAGGGCCGCAGAATGAGAAAAGCGCCCGGTTGGGGCGCTTTTTCGTTCTGGGGGCCTAGATTTCGCGTTCTTCCGTCTTGAGGTTGTTGTCGCGGGCGAAATCCACCACGAACTTGTAGGCCAGCGGCTCCAGGTCGCGCAGGCGCAGGTCGACCACGATCCCGCGCACGCCATCGATCACGACGGGCAGCACATAAGGCGAATAAGTGAGGTGGTTACCAGCACAGCCGGCCGGCCGGAACTGTGCCATTACGCCGGCGAGCCGTTCTGCCCAATCGCTGGGGCGGAAGCGGCTACCGCTTTCGGTAACGCCATGAATTACGAATTGTCTGACGCGAGTTGCCATGTGTTCTTCACTGCGGGACGCCTTTCACGAAAGCCGGATCTTCGGCGTGATCAAACATGCGTGCCGCGCCGCGAATTGTATATGATTGATCCTTTGCCCTCTTTCAAACCGCGATTCGCCCCCGATTCGCCCCTTGGAAGCGGGCACGCTGTCGATGCCATTCCCCCAGGAGGATCCGCGATGAGCTCGCCTCTGGCCAATATCTATGCCCGGCTGCCGGTATCGTTCACGCACGGCCAGGGTGTCTGGCTGTGGGACGCCGACGGCCGAAAGTACCTGGATGCCCTGGCCGGCATCGGCGTCTCGTGCCTGGGCCATGCCCATCCCAAGCTGGTCGCCGCCATCACCGAGCAGGCCGCCCGGGTCATCCATACCTCCAACATCTACGAAATCCCCCAGCAGACCGCGCTGGCCGCCCGGCTGACGGCGCTGTCCGGCATGCAGGAGGTCGCGTTCAACAACAGCGGCTCCGAAGCCAACGAAGCGGCCATCAAGCTCGCCCGCTACTACGCATACCAGCGCGGCAACAAGCACGCCCACATCATCACGATGGATTCGTCCTGGCATGGCCGCACGCTGGCCACGCTGGCGGCCACCGGCAGCGACAAGGCGCGCAAGGGCTTCGAACCCCTGCCCAGCGGCTTCATCCAGGTGCCGTACAACAACCTGGACGCGGTGCGCGCCGCGGGCGACGCCGAGCCCCGCACCACCGCGGTGCTGCTGGAAGTCCTGCAGGGCGAAGGCGGCATCCGCCCGTCCGACATTGACTACCTGCAAGCACTGCGCCAGTTGTGCACCGAGCGCGGCTGGCTGCTGATGATCGACGAAGTGCAGTCCGGCATCGGACGCACCGGCAAGTGGTTCGCGCACCAATGGGCCGATATCCGTCCCGACGTCATGACGCTGGCCAAGGGGCTGGCGGGCGGGGTGCCCATCGGCGCGATGCTGGCGGCAGGCCCCGCCGCGGGCGTCTTCACGCCGGGCAGCCATGGCACCACGTTCGGCGGCGGGCCGCTGGTGTGCGCCGCGGGCCTCGCGGTGCTCGATGCGCTGGAATCCGAAAACCTGCTTGAAAACGCCCATGCCGTGGGCGAATACCTGAAAGACCGCCTGGCCGGCGCGCTGGCCGGCACGCCCGGCGTGGCCGACATCCGCGGCCGCGGCCTCATGCTGGGCATCGAACTGGCCCGCCCCTGCGGCGTCCTGGCGCTACGCGCCCTGGAAGCGGGCCTGCTCATCAACGTCACGCGCGACCGCGTAATCCGCATGCTGCCGCCGCTGATCCTGACCCGGGAAGAGGCCGACCAGATCGTCGCCATCCTGGTTCCGCTCATCCAACAGTTCCTGGCCGAAAAACCATAATCAACGTCCCTGCCGGGCCACGAGCCTGGCCGGGCCCAATGACCTGCGACATCAACATGACTCCTCCCACGACTCAAAACGGCCCGCTGCGGCACTTTCTGCAGTTCAAGGACTTCTCGTCCGCCGAGATCGCCTACGTGCTGGACCGCGCGCGCCTGATCAAGGAAAAGTTCAAACGCTATGAGCCCCACATGCCGCTGCACGACCGCACGCTGGCAATGGTGTTCGAAAAGGCCAGCACGCGTACCCGCGTGTCGTTCGAGGCCGGCATGTACCAGATGGGCGGCTCGGTCATCAACCTGACGTCCAACGATTCGCAGCTCGGCCGCTCCGAGCCCATCGAGGACACCGCGCGCGTGATCTCGCGCATGGTCGACATCGTCATGATCCGCACGTTCGAGCAGACCCGCATCGAGCGCTTCGCGTCGCATTCGCGCGTGCCCGTGATCAACGGCCTGACCAACGAATTCCACCCCTGCCAGATCCTGGCCGACATCTTCACCTACATCGAGCACCGCGGCCCCATTGCCGGCAAGACGGTCGCCTGGGTGGGCGACGCCAACAACATGGCCTACACGTGGCTGCAGGCGGCCGAAATGCTGGGCTTCACGCTGCACGTGTCCACGCCGGCCGGCTACGAACTTGAAGCCGCCCGCATCGGCACGCCGCCCGACAAGGTGCTGCGCCAGTTCAAGGATCCCATGGAGGCGTGCAAGGGCGCGCACCTGGTCACGACCGACGTCTGGACCAGCATGGGCTACGAGGCCGAAAACGAAGAGCGCCGCGCCGCGTTTGCCGACTGGTGCGTGGATGCCGAAATGATGGCCGCCGCCGACCCGCAGGCCGTCTTCATGCACTGCCTGCCCGCCCATCGGGGCGAGGAAGTGACCGGCGAAGTGATCGACGGCCCGCAAAGCGTGGTCTGGGACGAGGCCGAGAACCGCCTGCACGTGCAGAAGGCGCTGATGGAATTCCTGCTGCTGGGTCAGGTCGACTGACGCCCTCCCGCAAGTAAAAAGGGGCCCGGACATCGCGCGATGTCCGGGCCCCTTCACTTTTGTGGCGCAACGGCGCTACAGGATCTTCCTGAACATCGTGCGCCGCGTGTTGCGAAAGGACGGCCGCACGCGGCTGCTCCAGTCGGTCGCGCGCACGGCCAGCCACGGCGGGCTGCCGAAGGTTTCCTGCGTGTGCAGGTCGTAGCAGGCCAGGTACCGCGGCGACGCATCGCGGCATTCCCAGCGCTGCGCGCGCACCGTGCCCGGCACCGCCGCAAGGCCCGGCAGGTGCTCCTGGTCGTACCAGGCGTTCAGGTCGGCCTCGGCCTCGGGCAGCACGTCGGTCTCGACGATGTAATGCCACGGCGCCTCCTGGCCCGCCGACGCGCCCGGCAAATCCAGCGTCAGATGCAGCACCCGCGCGTGCGCGCCGGGCGCCAGTTCCTTCAGGCGGGCCTGGATCTGCGGCAATGCTCGGGCCCCGCGCACGTGTACGTAGGTGTCCTCGGATTCCAGCGCGGCAAAGGCGCTGATCTTCACATCCTCCAGCCCGTGCGCGAGACGCCCGGCCAGATCCTGAATGCGCGTCTCGTCAAACCGTTCGCCCAGCGACACCAGCAACATCGTTTCCTGCACAGCTCTCTCCTTTCAATGTCCGACGCGCAAGGCGACCAGGAAGCGCGACACCATGTTGTAGGCGCCCACCGTCGCGGCCAGTTCCACCAGTTGCGCGTCGTCATAGCGCGCGCGCAGCGGCGCGAACACCGCGTCCGGCACCTCGATATCGCGCGTCATGGCGTCGGTCAGCGCCAGGACCTCGGCTTCGCCAGGTTCCAGGCCCGGTACCTGATCCGGAGCGGGATTGCCGCGCAGCACGTCGATGACCGCCTGCGGCATGCCGCCCGCCAGCGCGTGCGGCACATGCGCCTCGAACTCGTACGGCGCGTTGTTCAAGGTCGCCACGCGCAGGATGATCAGCTCGCGCAGCCGCGGCGCCAGCGACGTCTTCTGCCGGATCGCGGTCAGCATGGCTTCCCAGCCTTCGACCACGGCCGGACTGTTCAGCAGTACCTGATACAGCGGCGAAATGCGGCCGCGCGCGGCGGCGATGCGCGCCTCCAGCACGGCCAGTTCCGGGCGCGTGCCCGGCACGACGGGTTCGATTCGGCGGGCGCTCATGCTTACTCCGGACGGATGTTCTTGCGCTGGATCAGCGCGGTCCACTTCTCGCGGTCGGCGGCGATCAGCGCGCCCAATTCCTGCGGCGTGCTGGGCGCGGCCTCGGCGCCGAACTTCTCCAGGCGGGCACGCACGGTTTCGTTGCCCAGCGCGGCGCGCACGGCCTGGTTCAGCTTGTCCACGGTGGCGGCAGGCGTGCCCGCCGGCGCGACAAGGCCATACCAGTTGTTGGACTCGACGCCAGGAATGCCCTGCTCGGCCAGCGTCTTCACATCGGGCAGCAGCGGATGGCGGGTCGGCGCCGCCACGCCCAGGGGCTTGAGCTTGCCGCCCTGGATGTGGCCGATGAGGCCCGGCACGTCGCCGAAGAACCCGGATACCTGATTGCCCATCACGTCGTTGATGACGGGCGCCGCGCCCTTGTAAGGCACGTGCAGCACCTTGGCCTTGCTGGAATCGGCAAACATTTCCAGCGTCAGGTGCGGAATGCTGCCGATGCCCGACGATCCGATGGCGACCGACTGCGACGCGGCTTGCGACTTCTTCACGAAGTCGGCCGCATCGGTGGCCGGATTGGACGGGTTCACCACGAACACCGTGGCGTTGTTCACCACGCGCGACACCGGCGCGAAATCGCGCGCCGGATCGTACGGCAGGTCCTTGTACAGCGCCGGGCTGATCGCCACCGCGCCAACGCTGGTCAGGAACAGCACCGAGCCGTCGGCAGGCGCCTTGGCCACGTAAGCGGCCGCGATGTTGCCATTGGCCCCCGCCTTGTTCTCGACGATGACGTTCTGCTTGAGCTCCTTGCCCAATTGCTCGGCCAGCACGCGGCCCACCAGGTCCACCGGGCCGCCCGGCGGGAACGCAATGATGAGGCGCACGGGACCGTCGGCATGAGCCGCACCCGCGGCGGCCAGGCTCAGCACGGCGGCCGAGATGATTTTCTTGAACATGGTGTCTCCTCGTTGATGGGGGTGTGCTTGCGGCTCGGGCATCCTGGCCCTCGTTCCGCGGTCTCGGTACTACTGAAATCCGTAAAGCCGCGCGGGGTTGTCCACCAGCACGCGCTGACGCAGCCCGGCGTCCGGGCAGGCCTCGAAAAACGTGTCGACCAGCTCGCCGTCGTCCGGCATGTCGCCCGCCACATTCGGATGCGGCCAGTCAGTGCCCCACAGCGTGCGGTCCGGCATGGCCTGAACGAGCGAGCGCACGAACGGGATGCCTTCGGCGAACGGCCGCCGGCCGGCGGCAATCCGGTCGATGCCGGACACCTTGACCCAGGCCGCGTCGACGTCGGCCAGGCTGAGCAGCGCCCGCATCGCCGGCGAATCGAGCCCGTCCGATGCCTTCAGCCGACCCATGTGATCCACGACGAACGGCACCGGCAACGCGAGCAGGCGCGGCAGCAGTTCCGGCAGCATCGCGCCGTCCACGTGCAGGCAAAGGTGCCAGCCCAGCGGCGCAATCAGCGCGACCACATGGTCGAACACGGCCGGATCGGGCGCGCCGCCCAGATGCGGCACGAAATTGAAGCGCGCGGCCCGCACGCCGCCTTCATGCAGCGCCTTGACGCTGGCCGCAGTGGCGTCGGCGCCCAGCAACGCCACGCCGCGATACCGCCCGGCGCTGCGCGCCAGCGCATCCAGCAAGGCGCGGTGATCCGACCCATGGCAATTGGCCTGCACGACGACGGCCCGCTCGATGCCCAGATGGGCATGCAGCGCCGCCATGCTGGCGTACGGCGCGTCCGGCGGCGTGTAGGAACGGCCCTGCGCGTACGGAAACACGTCGTCCGGCCCAAAGATGTGGCAATGCGCGTCGCACGCGCCCGGCGGCAGCGCGTGGCGGGGACGGGACGGCGAGGCGAGCGGCGGACGGCAATCGGGCACGGGGGGACTTCCTCATTGCAAAACGCCATCCTCGCGGAATGTGGCCTGGCAAACAATGCTATACCTGATATTTCTGATATCGAAAAAGCTAATATCCGATGGATCTCAAGCAGATCGAATATTTCGTGCGGGTGGCCGAGCGCCGCAGCTTCTCGCGCGCTGCCGAGATGCTGGACGTCGCGCAGCCCACGCTCAGCCGCCAGGTGCGGCTGCTGGAGGTAGAGCTGGGCCAGCACCTGCTCTACCGCAACGGCCGCGGCGCCGAACCCACGGAGGCCGGCCTGCGCTTTTTGGAGCATGCCCGCGCCCTGCTGACGCTGGCCGAACGCGCCAAGGAAGATCTTCAGACGCTGCGCGAAACGCCCACGGGCAAGGTCATGATCGGCCTGCCGCCGCGCATCGCGCGCGTGCTCACGCCCCCGCTCGTGCAGGCGTTCCGCCAGGACTTTCCGGATGCCTCCATCGCGGTGGCCGAAGGCTTGAGCGCGCAGGTGCGCGAATGGCTGCTCGCCGGCCGCGTGGACCTGGCCTTGCTCTATGACCCGGCCCCGTCCCCGCAGCTCGCGTACGAATCGCTGTTTCGCGAAGATCTCGTCCTGGCGGCCGCCGCGGGCCATCAGCCGCCCCTGCCCGATCACGTGCCGGTCGCGCGGCTGGGCGACTATCCCCTGGTGCTGCCAAGCCTGCCCAACGCCATCCGCACCCTCGTGGAAAGCGTCTGCCGCGCGCAGGGCGTGCGGCTCAAGGTGGCGGCCGAGGTCGACGCCGTGCAGACCATCGTAGAACTGGCGGCGCAGGGCGACGCCTACGCCATCCTGCCCCGCTCGGCCGCGCGCGGCCCGGCCGCCGAGCATGAACTGTCCCTGTGCGCCATCGGTTCGCCCACGATCACCAACAACCTGGTGCTGGCCAGCCCGCGCCATCGCCCGGCCACCCGGCTGGCCGCCGCCACGGGCCAGCTCATCCGCGAACTGCGGCTTGCCGATCTGTTCGCCCCCGAGGCCAGCCCCCCTCAAAAGAGTTAAAATGGCGGGCTACTTTTCTTGTTTGGCGGCTCGTTGCTGTCAAAGTCCTGTTGGCGTCTCACCTCAAACAATGACCACTATCCTCCCGAACCTGCCCACCGGCCAGAAAGTCGGCATCGCCTTTTCCGGCGGCCTGGACACCAGCGCGGCGCTCCTGTGGATGCGCAACAACGGCGCCATTCCCTACGCCTACACCGCCAACCTGGGCCAGCCCGACGAATCCGACTACGACGAGATTCCCCGCAAGGCCATGGCCTACGGCGCCGAAAACGCCCGTCTGATCGACTGCCGCGCGCAGCTCGTGGCCGAAGGCATCGCCGCCCTGCAATCGGGCGCCTTCCACATCTCGACCGCCGGCATCACGTACTTCAACACGACGCCCATCGGCCGCGCCGTCACCGGCACGATGCTGGTCGCCGCCATGAAGGAAGACAACGTCAACATCTGGGGCGACGGCAGCACGTTCAAGGGCAACGACATCGAGCGCTTCTACCGCTACGGTCTGCTCACCAACCCGGAACTGAAGATCTACAAGCCCTGGCTGGACCAGCGCTTCATCGACGAACTCGGCGGCCGTTCGGAAATGTCCGAATACATGCGCCAGGCCGGCTTCGACTACAAGATGTCGGCTGAAAAGGCCTACTCCACCGACTCCAACCTGCTCGGCGCCACGCACGAAGCCAAGGATCTGGAGCACCTGAACTCCGGCATCCGCATCGTCAAGCCCATCATGGGCGTGGCGTTCTGGCGCGACGACGTCGCCGTCAAGGCCGAGGAAGTCACGGTGCGCTTCGAAGAAGGCCAGCCCGTCGCCCTGAACGGCGTCGAATACGCCGACCCCGTCGAACTGATGCTCGAAGCCAACCGCATCGGCGGCCGTCACGGCCTGGGCATGAGCGACCAGATCGAAAACCGCATCATCGAGGCCAAGAGCCGCGGCATCTATGAAGCCCCGGGTCTGGCCCTGCTCTTCATCGCCTACGAGCGCCTGGTCACCGGCATCCACAACGAAGACACCATCGAGCAGTACCGCGAAAACGGCCGCAAGCTGGGCCGCCTGCTGTACCAGGGCCGCTGGTTCGATCCGCAAGCCATCATGCTGCGCGAAACCGCCCAGCGCTGGGTTGCCCGCGCCGTCACCGGCGAAGTGACCATCGAACTGCGCCGCGGCAACGACTACTCGCTGCTCAACACCGTGTCGCCCAACCTCACGTACGCGCCCGAGCGCCTGTCCATGGAGAAGGTGGAAAACGCCCCCTTCACGCCAGCGGACCGCATCGGCCAGCTCACCATGCGCAACCTCGACATCGTCGACACGCGCGAAAAGCTGTTCACGTACGTCAAGACCGGCCTGCTCGCCTCCAGCGGCACGTCGCTGCCCCAACTGAAGGACGCGACCTCGAAGAAGTAATGCTTCAAGGCCCAATAAAAAACCCTCGGTTTTCACACCGAGGGTTTTTTTTCGCCTGACCGCGGCGCGGCGCACCTAGAGTTCGACCTGCATGCCCATTTCGACAACCCGGTTCGCGGGGATCTTGAAGAACTTGGTGCTGCGGGTGGAGTTGCGCGCCATGAACGAGAACACCGCGCGCCGCCAGCGCGACAAGGCCGGCTTTTTGGCCGCCACCACGGTCTGGCGCGACAGGAAGTACGACGTGCGCATCGGTTCCAGATCCAGTTCGGGGTAGCCCTCTGCGATCAGGCGCAGCGCCTCCGGCACGTCCGGATCTTCCTTGAAACCGTAGTTGATCGTCGCGGCCCAGCTCGATGCGCTGAGCCGGTTCACCTCGAAGCGCTCTTCCGGCGCGATGTACGGCACGTCGGCCGACAGGATCGTCAGGAACAGCACCTGGTCGTGCAGCACCTTGTTGTGCTTCAGGTTGTGCAGCAGCGCCGACGGGACGTTGCCCGAATTCATCGTCATGAAAATCGCGGTGCCCGGCACCCGCGACGGCGGGTATTGCTCGAGCTGCTCCATGAATTCCTTGAGCGGCTGGCGGTCGCGCTGCTGCATGTCGGACAGCAGGTGCCGGCCGCGGCGCCACGTCATCATCAGCGTGAACACCACGATCGCCACCACCAGCGGCAGCCAGCCGCCCTCGTGGATCTTGAAGACGTTGGCCGAAAACAGCAGCACGTCCAGCAGCAGCAACAGGCCCAGCACCAGGAACCACATCATGCGCTTGAAGCCCGTGGTGCCGCGCGGCAGCACTGCGAACGCCAGCACCGACGTCGTGAGCATCGTGCCCGTCACGGCGAAGCCATAGGCGGCTGCCAGGTTGTCGGAGTTGCGGAACCACAGCACCAGGACAAGCACCGCGCACAGCAGCAACGCGTTGACCTGCGGCAGGTAGATCTGGCCTTTTTCGATGGCGGACGTGTGCAGGATCTGCATGCGCGGCCAGAAGCCCAGCTGCACCGCCTGGCGCGTCACCGAATAGGCGCCCGAGATCACGGCCTGCGAGGCGACGATGGTGGCGACGGTGGCCAGCGCGACCAGCGGGGCAAGCCCCCATTCCGGGGCCATCAGGAAAAAGGGATTGCGGATCGCGGTGGGATCGCGCAGCAGCAGCGCTCCCTGGCCGAAGTAGCACAGCGTCAGCGCCGGCAGCACCATGCTGAACCAGGCGCGGCGGATCGCCGGGCGGCCAAAATGGCCCATGTCGGCATACAGCGCCTCGGCGCCGGTCAGCGCCAGCACCACCGCGCCCAGCAGCACGAAGCTCACCCACGGCGCTTCCACGATGAAGCGCAGCCCCCATATCGGATTCAGCGCGGCCAGAATCTCGGGCGTCTGCCAGATCTGCCAGCCGCCCAGCGCGGCCAGCGTGGCGAACCATACGAACATCACCGGGCCGAACAGCTTGCCCATCGTCGCCGTGCCGCGCGACTGGATCGCAAACAGCGCGATGAGGACCACCAATGCGATCGGCACCACCCAGCGGTCCAGCGTGTGCGACACGATGCCGATGCCTTCCAGCGCCGACAGGACGGAAATTGCCGGGGTGATCATGCTGTCGCCGTAGAACAGCGCCGCACCGAAGATGCCCAGCACGATCAGGATCCAGCGCAGCTTGCCCTCGCGGGCGCGCACCGCCAGCTCCAGCAGCGCCAGCGTGCCGCCCTCGCCGCGGTTGTCCGCGCGCAGCACCAGCATGACGTATTTCAGGGACACCACCACCATCAGCATCCAGAACAGGATGGACAGCACGCCCAGCAGGTGGGCCGGTTCCAGATCGGTATGCACGCTCAGCCCGGTCAGGCAGGCGCGCAGGGTGTACAGCGGGCTGGTGCCGATATCGCCATACACCACGCCCAGGGCGCCCAGGATCAGGGCGGCGCGCGACGACGGCGCGTGCGCGCCGCCGGGGTGGCCGGGGGGCAAAGAAGCAGCGCTGACCGTGCCTTGGCTCATGATGCAGGTTCTTGGCGAGTGAGTTGAGCGCCCTTGCGGGGGCCGGGGAACACGACGGACAGCCGCGTTCCGGGAAAATCGGGCCGGCTCGTGAGCTTCCACCACGCCCCGTGCGCATGCGCGATTTCACGCACGATGGCTAGTCCCAAACCCGAGCCGCCGGCCGTGGCCGTGGGCGACCGGTAGAACGCTTCGAACACGCGGTCGCGCTCTTCCGGCGGGATGCCGGGGCCGTCGTCTTCAACGGTCAGCGAGGGGGGATTGGCGCCGACGATCAGCGTGATGCGGCCCGTGGGGTTGCCATAGCGCAGCGCGTTGTCGATCAGGTTGCCCAGGAGCTCGGCCAGCAGCAAGGGATCCGCGTCGATCCAGATGGGCGTTTCGGGCGCGGCCAGGTCCAGTTCGTAGTGCGCCTCGCGCACGCGCGGAAACCATTCCGCGCCATGCACGCGCACCCATTCGCACAGGTCGATGCGCACGAAACTGTCCTGGGGCCGGGCGTTCGGGTCGGCGCGCGCCAGCACCAGAAGCTGCTGGCCCAGCCGGATCATGCGGTCGCTGACGGCCTTGATGCGCTCGGCGCGGGCGCGGACATCGTCGGGCAAGGGACGCGCCAGCATGAGTTCGGATTCCAGCCGCAGGCCCGACAACGGCGTGCGCAGCTGGTGCGCGGCATGGCCGATGAAGCGGCGCTGTGCGGCCAGCGATGCATCCAGCCGCAGCAACAAGTCATTGGTGTGGGTAACCAGCGGCTCGATCTCTACCGGCACGCCGGCGACCTCGAGCGGCTGCATGTCGTCGATGGAGCGTTGCCGGATTTCTTCGGACAGGTGATTCACCGACCGCAGCCCGGAGCGCACGCCCTGCATCACCACCCATGCGAACAGCGCAATCAGCGCCACCTGGCCCACGACCATCAGCCAGAAGAAGTCTTCCAGCATCCACAACGACATGTCGATCTTGTGGGTGATGACCCAGGTGGCCGCCAGGTCCAGCAGGACGAGGAGCAGGATGGGCGGCATCAGGCGGATGACCAGATGCCGGGCCAATGAACGGGAGGGAAGCATGGGAGGCCGCGCAGCCGGAGACGGTTGGTGGGTGCGTTCCTGCGTCATGGCGCGAAGCCCTTAATGAGGCGGATGAATGCGCGCGGCTGGCGGTCGCCGGCCGCGGCCGGCCCGTCAGGCCGCTTCCACATCCAGCATGTAGCCAAAGCCGCGTACCGTCTGGATGCTGGCGCCGGTGCCTTCCAGGCGCTTGCGCAAGCGGTACACATAGACTTCGACCGCATTCTCGCTGAAATCCGCATCCCAGGCGGACAGGGAATTGACGATCTGGCGCTTGGTCACGACGCGGCCCACGCGGGCCATCAGCATTTCGAGGACGGAAAGCTCGCGCACCGACAGCGACAGGCGCTGGCCGTTGGCGCGCACTTCGCGGCCGACGGTGTCGAACACCAGCGGACCGACTTCGATGAGCGGTTGGGCCTGGCCCGCACGGCGGCGGCCGAAGGCGCGCACGCGCGCGGCAAGCTCGGGCAGTTCAAAAGGCTTGGTGACGTAGTCGTCCGCCCCGGCGTCCAGACCGGCGACGCGGTCTTCGATGCCATCGCGGGCGGTAAGGATGAGCACGGGAACCTGATTGCCGTCCTGGCGCAGCTGGCGCAGCACGTCCAGGCCGCTCATGCCGGGAAGGTTGAGGTCGAGCAGCATCAGGTCATACGGCTGGCCTGCCAACGCGCCCAGAACCCGGTCGCCGTCGGTCAGCCAGTCGACCGCATAACCCTGGTCGGCCAGGAATTCCTGGAGCGCATGGCCCAGGGTGGTGTCGTCTTCGATTACCAGAACTCGCATGCCGCGATTCTAGCGCGATCCAAAAAAAAAGGGGCGCGAAATGCGCCCCCTTTCCGGATTCGTTCACCGGCCGGACGGTGCCGCGGCGGCGGCCGCTGCCCCTGCCGGCGCACCGGCCGCCGGGGCGCCGCCAGAGGGCGGCGTCGTGACGAAACCGATCCGGGTCATGCCCGAACGGCGCGCCGAGGCCATGACCTTGGCCAGCGTTTCGTAACGGGTGTTCTGATCGGCGCGGATGCGGATCTCGGGCTGCGGCTTGGTGCCGGCGATCGACTTGAAGCGATTGGGCAGGTCGTCGATATTGACCGGCTTCTCGTCCCAGAACAGCGCGCCGCTGGCATCGATGGCCAGGTCCACGGTCTTGGGCTCTTCCTCGATCTGCTCGGCGGCCACCTGGGGCATGTTGATCTTGATCGAGTGCGCCAAGAGCGGCGCCGTGATGATGAAGATCACCAGCAGCACCAGCATGACGTCGATCAGGGGCACCATGTTGATCTCGGACACCGCATGGCTTCCGGACCCTTTACCCTCAAAGCTGCCAAAGGCCATCATTCGCTCCCGCGTTGGACCGCGTGGCCGTTCTGGCGACGCAGCGCGCGCACCTTGCCGTCGGACAGCGCAACCTGCTGGCCGGTGGTCAGGAACGCAAACAGATCATGCGCAAAGGCATCCAGGCGCGACAGGAACACGCGGTTGTTGCGCACGAACGTGTTGTACGCCAGGACGGCCGGAATTGCCACCGCCAGGCCCAGGCCCGTCATGATGAGGGCCTCGCCCACCGGACCGGCGATGCGGTTGATGGTCACGCCGTCGGACAGACCGATACCGACCAGGGCGTGATACACGCCCCACACCGTACCGAACAGGCCGACGAACGGCGCCGTCGAACCCACCGAGGCCAGCACGGTCAGGCCGTTTTCCAGCTTGGCGGTTTCTTCGTCGATGACCTTGCGCATGGTGCGCGTGACGAAATCCGAATTGCTGCCCGACTCTTCCAGCTTGGTTGCGCCGAACTTGTTGTGGTGCGCCTGCGCGTGCATGGCGTGGCTGGCCAGATGCGAGAAGGGATCGCGCGCGCCGTGCGTGTTGATTTCGTGCTCGACCTGTTCCAGCGAGCTGGCGTTCCAGAATTTGTTCAGGAAGTCGGCGGAACGCTTGCGCATGCTGACATTGCTGGCGGCCTTGACCAGGATGAGATACCAGGTCACCAGCGACATGAGGATCAGGATGACGAACAGGCTCTTGCCCACGAAGTCGCTCTGCGCGACGAAGTGCAGGAAGCCCATGTCGGGGACCGGCGCCGGCGCGGGCGGAATCGCTGCGGCGGCGCTGTGCAGCGCGTCGGCCGACTGCTGGACGGCGCCAGCGGCCTGCTGGACGGCGCCGGCGGCTTGCTGGGCGACCTCGCCGCCCGTCGTGGCGGCCTGCTGGGCTGCGGGCGCGGCGGCGGCAGCCGGCGCTGCTGCCGGGCTGGTGGTCGCCTGCGCCACCAGGGTGGCGCTATGCAGTGCGTTGGACATCTCAGTTCCTCATTACGAAATCGAACGGAATTTTTGCTTTGGCGGGATAGGCCACGCCATTGCGGGTATACGGCTTGAAACGGCCTTTGCGGGCGGCTGCCAGCGCCGATTCGTCCAGACGCGGAAACCCCGACGAAGCGTCGATGGTTGCGCGCTCGACCAGGCCCTGGGTGTTGATTTCCACCAGCACCACGACACGCCCCTCTTCCCGCATGCGGCGCGATGCCATCGGATAGTTGGGCATCGGACGCGCGCCCTGGAATTCAATGCTCGAGACCAGCACGGGCTGATCGGGCGGCGGGCCCTGTGTCGGGCCTTGCGGCGCCTGCGTGCCTTCCGGCGCGCCGCTGGGCGGCGTCTGCTGCGGCGGCGTCTCGGGCTTGGGCTCGGGCTTGACCTCCTGCTTGGGCTGAGGCTTGGGCTTGGGCTTCGGCTTGGGTTTGGGCGGAGGCGGCTTGGGCGCCGGCATGGGCGGCTTTTCGACCACCGGCTCGGGTTCGGGCTCCGGCTCGGGTTCCGGTTTCAATTCCGGTTCGGGCTCGGGTTCGGGCTCGATCTCGGGTTCCGGCTCGGGCGGCGTCTCGGTGACCGGCTGCGGCACTTCGGGCGTAGGTTCGGCTTTGGCGATCTGGGGAACGGGCGCATCCACCACGCTCACCATGATCGCCTCGGGTTCCTCCAATTCAGGACGACTCTCCGGCGCCATGAAAATGGCGCCGATCACCGCTGCATGAAGCGCAACGACCGCCAGGCCAGCGCCTGCGCGAATACCAAAAGAAGACCGCGAAGAAGAATTCCAACCGGGTTGAAGACTAGGCATGAATCAGCCAGGGTGCATTGACTTTTCCGGCCTGCCAGGAAGTTGACGCGCACAAGACCGCGGCGCCGGCTGACCGGTACAAGCCCGTCATAGTATCTTAAATGCGAATGATTCGCACGTTGTATTTCGAATGGAACAGCGTAACACTGCTGATCGGAATCAAGGCAGCATCAATAAAACGCTTATGAAAAGGCAGGCAGCATGAGGCATGCCCGTGACGGCGCGTTAGCCACGCGGGTCATACCAATGCGGGTCAGACCCATGTTGGCCAAGCATTCAATTCGAAGAGACGCGCCGTCGCAATCAGGGCCGGAAAACAAAAAACCCGCCACGTCGCCGGAGGCGGGATGTGTGCGGGTTCGATGTGAACTGCGAGGGCTTCTGGTGGGTGCTACAGGGGTCGAACCTGTGACCTACGCCGTGTAAAGGCGCCGCTCTACCAACTGAGCTAAGCACCCATTTCGGTGCAATCGCCCGGCGCATTTGCGCGGGGACATTGCCAATTTGGGGTACTCAAAAGCAATACGCGGGCCGGAGTATACCGGACCGCGTACTTGTGGGCAAATCGCAGCGCCGTGCGCCATGCGATCGGCTGCCGTCCTATCAGTTGACAGCGTCCTTCAGGGCCTTGCCCGGACGGAACTTCGGCACCTTGGCCTTCTTGATCTTGATGGTTTCGCCAGTGCGCGGGTTGCGGCCGGTGCGCGCGGCGCGAGCCGACACGGCAAACGTGCCGAAACCGACCAGCGTGACCGTACCGCCCTTCTTCAGCGTGGTCTTCACGGCACCGATCAGGGCGTCGAGCGAACGGCCGGCTGCAGCCTTGGAGATATCGGCCTTGCTGGCGATGTGATCGATGAGTTCGGTTTTGTTCATGCAGGTGTACCCCTCACAAGGTGTGGAGTCTGCCCGGGGCGGCAGTTCATGGCCGTCAGGAAGGAATGCCAGAAATGGACGCGAGACCAGGCAAACGACGAACAGACAGTGGATAAACTTTTTTCTTGCGCTGCAAAGCACAACTTTTAAACTGCTGCGCCGCCTAGGATTTGCTGGCTTAATGCCTGCAAACCGTCAGCGACGCAGACGTGTATTAGGCCTTGGCGTAGAGCGGCTGTCAAGCGAAAACCTCACGGCAACCCGCGTCAATACTAGCTTTTAGCCGATTCCGCAATAAACAAAAACGCTCATTTTGGGGTTTGCACGACACCCGCAAAAAACACTTTAAGCTTCATCAAACGTCGGCCCAGCGGCGCAGCAGATTGTGATAAATGCCGGTGAGCTGAACAATTGAGGCATGTCCCGCCACATCTTGATTCAAGCGTTGGATGGCGACGTCCATGTCCAGCAGCAGCGCACGCTGGCTGTCTTCGCGCACCAGGCTCTGCATCCAGAAAAATGAACTGACGCGCGCGCCGCGCGTTACGGGATTGACTTTATGCAGGCTCGTCCCCGGATACAGCACCATGTGTCCGGCCGGCAGCTTCACGGCACGCGGGCCATAGGTGTCGTCGATGACGAGCTCGCCGCCGTCGTAGCTGTCGGGGTCCGAGAAGAACAGCGTCGCGGACAGGTCGGTACGCACACGCTCGGCCGAGCCGGCGATGCCGCGCACGGCGTTGTCCACGTGATAGCCGAACGCCTCGCCGCCTTCGTAGCGGTTAAAGAGCGGCGGGAAGATCTTGCGCGGCAGCGCCGCCGACATGAAGAGGTTGTTTGCCGACAGGCGCTGCAGGATCAGCGTGCCGAGCTCTTGCGCCAGCGGATGCTGCTCGGACAGTTGCCGGTTGCGCTTGACCTGGGCCGACTGATGGCCTGCGGTCACCTTGCCGTCCACCCAGTCCGCGGCATCCAGCCGCTGGCGGATGTCGGCAGCCTCTTGCGGCGTAAAGACTTCTGCGATCTGAATAAGCATGGGTTCCTGCCCGATTGCGTTGCCGGCACCCCTGCCCGGGGCGCCGCGGCTGCCGAATTATCCCTTCAGGCAACCATTGAGCGCCTGATCGAAATCAAACAGCAAATCGGCCTCGTCCTCGATGCCGACCGACACGCGGATCAGGCTGTCCGCGATGCCCATCTGCTTGCGGCGCTCCGCGCCCATCTCGTAATAGATCGTGTGCGCCGCCGGCAGCGCCAGGCTGCGCGTATCGCCCAGGTGCGTCGCCATCAGCACCACGCGCAGGCGGTTCAGGAAGTCGAAGCAATCGACGCCGTCCGCCAGTTCGACGCCCAGCAGACCGCCGAATCGCGACCCGAACAATGCCGCCGCCCGCTCATGCTGGGGGTGGCTGGCCAGGCCCGGATAATGCACCTTCGCCACGCCAGGATGCGCTTGCAGCAAACGCGCCAGCGCCAGCGCGTTGGAACAATGTTTGGCCATGCGCAGCGCCAGCGTCTCGGCGCCCACCGCGATGCGGTGCGCGGGCTCGGCGGCCAGCGTGCCGCCCATGTCGCGCAGGCCCTTCTTCTTGATCTGCGTAAGCCCCCAGCCGGTGGACGCGCCCTTGCGATAGGCTTCGTAGATGTTGTCGTTGCCGGCCCAGTCGTACAGGCCGGTGTCGGTCACGGCGCCGCCCAGCGCATTGCCGTGTCCGCCGATGTACTTGGACAGCGAATTCATCACCAGCGACGCGCCGACCGAGGCCGGCCGGAACATCCACGGCGAGGTCAGCGTGTTGTCCACGACATAGACCAGCCCCTTCTCGCGGCAGATCTCGCCAATCACGGCCAGGTCGGCCACCTGCGTGCCCGGGTTGGCGATGGTCTCGGTAAAGACCATGCGCGTATTGGGCTGGATGGCGGCGCGCACCTGCGCCGAATCCGTCGCGTCCACGAAGGTGATCTCCACGCCCAGTTCCTGCAGCGTGCCGAACAGGCTGTTGGTGTTGCCGAACACATACTGGCTGGACACCAGGTGATCGCCCCGGCGCAGCAGCGTGGTGAAAATGGCGGCCAGCGCGGCCATGCCCGTTGAAAAGCTGACCGTGCCCTTGCCGCCTTCCATCTGGCTGATCTTGGCCTCCAGCGCCGTCGTGGTCGGCGTGCCCTGGCGCGCATACGTGAAGCCCGCCTTGCCCTGGAATACGGCAGCCAGCTCGCGCGCGTCGTCGTAAGCAAATTCAGACGACGGGTGCATCGGCTTGTGCACCGCTCCGTGCTCGACGGATTGATGGCGGTCGGAATGGAGAATCGTGGTGGTAAAGCCGTTCTGGTGCATGATGGGCTGACGCAATTGAAGAAGGGAATCTACAGGGTGGGACGGATCACGATTGGCGCTGGCGCACGGTCTCGTACAGGCAGACGGCGCTGGCGACGCTGACGTTCAGGCTTTCCACCGAACCCAGCATCGGGATGTTCACGAGCTGGTCGCAGGTCTCGCGCGTGAGGCGGCGCATGCCCTCGCCTTCCGCGCCCATGACCCACGCCATCGGCTGGCGCGCATCGACCTTGTGCATGCTGTCGGTGGCCTGATCGTCCGTCCCCACGAGCCACACGCCCCGGTCCTTCAGGCTACGCATGGTGCGCGCCAGGTTCGTCACCATCAAGTACGGCACCGTGTCCGCCGCGCCGCATGCGACACGCTGCACGGTGGCGTTCAGCCCCACCGCCCGATCGCGCGGCGCGATCACCGCATGCACGCCCGCCGCGTCGGCGGTGCGCAGGCAAGCGCCCAGATTGTGCGGGTCGGTCACGCCATCAAGGATCAGCAGCAGCGGCGGCCCTTCGATCACGTCGAGCACTTCGTCGACATCCACCGCCAGTTGGCGCTCGTCGGCCAGCGCCACCACGCCCTGGTGACGCGTGCCGCGCGCCAGGCCGTCCAGGCGTTCCATCGGAACCGGGTGAAGCCGGCAGCCGGCGCGCTCGGCCTGCTCGATGAATGTCTGCATGCGCTTGTCGCGGCGCGAGGCCTCGACGTAGATTTCCTTGATCGACTCGGGCGCGTGCCGCAGCCGCGCGACAACCGCGTGAAACCCGGCCAGGACTTGGGTCGACGCCATAGAAACAATACCTTTAGATAAACAAATACCCGCCCCAGAGGGGGCGGGCCACCGGACAGCGCCGGCACTAACCGCAATGTTACCCCCTTAGGCCACGCCGCCAAACGACGGCATGGCCATAAGGATCCGCGCCGCCGGTCAGTGGCGCTTGCGGGTGGCCTGTTTGGCGGGCGCGGCCCGCTGGGTGGCCTTGGGCGGCTTGCCGGCCTTCTTGGCCGAGGCGCGCCGTTCCTTGGCGGTCTGGCCCTTCAGGCTGGCGGGCTTGGGAGAGGCTGCCTTCTTGACCCGGCGCACGGGTTCGTCGGGCCCGCGCGCCGACGCCTTGCGCAGCGCGTCGAAGCTCGTGCCCTGCACCAGGCGGAACTCGATGCGGCGCGCTTCCAGGTCCACGCGCGCGACCTGCACCTGCACCTTGTCAGTCAGGCGGTAACGCATGCCGGTGCGCTCGCCGCGCAGTTCGTGCAGGGCGTCGTTGAACTGGAAGTATTCGCCGCCCAGTTCGGAGACGTGCACCAGACCCTCGACGTGCAACGTGTCCAGCGTGACGAAGATGCCGAAGCTTGCCACCCCGGTGACCGTGCCGCTGAAGTCTTCGCCCACGCGCTCCTTGACGAACCAGCACTTGAGCCAGGCCTCGACATCGCGCGACGCCTCGTCGGCGCGGCGCTCGCTGGCCGACAGCACCAAGCCCATCTTTTCCCAGATGGCCTGCTCGTGTTCGCGCTGGCTGCGGCCGATGACGACCGCGTGATCGTCCAGGCTGGGCACATAACGCTGCCCCGCGAGCAACGCTTTGATGACCCGGTGCGTGAGCAGGTCGGGATACCGGCGGATCGGCGAGGTGAAGTGGCTGTAGCCCGGATAGGACAGGCCGAAGTGGCCCATGTTGTCGGGGCTGTAGACCGCCTGCTGCATCGAGCGCAGGCACATGGTCTGCAGCAGCTGATAGTCGGGACGCCCGCGCACGGAATCCAGGAAATCGCCGTAGTCCTTGGCCGTGGGCATGTCGCCCCCGCCCAGCGACAGCCCCATGGTGCGCAGGAATTCGCGCAGCGACTGCAGGCGCTCGGGCGTGGGACCCTCGTGGATGCGGTACAGGCCGGGATGCTTGCTGCGCGTCATGAAGTCGGCCGCGCAGGTGTTCGCGGCCAGCATGCACTCTTCGATCAGCTTGTGCGCGTCGTTGCGCACGGACGGCACGATCTGTTCGATGCGGCCGAGCTCGTTGCAGACGATCTTGGTTTCGACCGTGTCGAAATCGATGGCGCCGCGCTTCTTGCGGCCTTGCGACAGCAATTGGAAGAGCTCGTACAGGTGCTGGACCTGCGGCATCACGCTGCGCATCGCATGGGCGGCCGGACCGCCCGGCTGCTGCAGCGCCGCCCAGATGTTGGTATAGGTGGTGCGGGCGTGCGAGTGCATGACCGCGTTATAGAACTGGTACGCCGTGACCGTGCCGGCCTTGGCGCCGCTGGCCGGGATGACCATGTCGCACACGAGCACCAGACGGTCGACGTCAGGATTGAGCGAGCACAGGCCGTTGGACAGCGACTCGGGCAACATGGGAATGACCCGGCGCGGGAAGTAGACGCTGGTGCCGCGCTCCATCGCATCGTCGTCCAGCGCATCGCCCGGACGCACGTAATGGCTGACGTCGGCAATGGCGACCAGCAGGCGCCAGCCCGGACGCTTGCGCTGACCCGTGCCCAGCTCGACCGGCTCGCAGTACACCGCGTCGTCGAAGTCGCGCGCGTCCTCGCCGTCGATGGTGATGAGCGGCACGTCGCGCAGGTCGACGCGGTCTTTCAGGTCGGATTTGCGGACCGTGTCGGGCAGGCGGGCGGCCTGCTTCAAGGCGCCTTCGGTAAAGTCGACCGGCACGTCGAACTTGCGCACGGCAATTTCGATTTCCATGCCGGGATCGTCGATCTCGCCCAGCACCTCGGCCACGCGGCCGAGCGGCTGCGTGTGGCGCGTGGGCTGCGCCATGATTTCCACCGCGACCACCTGCCCGTGCTGGGCGCCGTTGGTGTCGCTGGGCGGAATCAGGATGTCGTGCTTGATGCGCTGGTCTTCGGGCACGACGATGGACAGGCCGTGCTCGTGCAGAAAGCGGCCCACCAGCTTGTTGGTGCGGCGCTCGATGACTTCGACGATGGTGCCTTCCGGCTTGCCCCGGTATTCGCCCGACGGCTTGACCAGCACGCGGTCGCCGTGCAGCACCTTGAGCATTTCGCGGGGCGACAGGAACAGATCCGGCCCGCCGTCATCGCGCAGCAGGAATCCGAAGCCGTCGCGATGCCCCAGCACCTTGCCCGCCACGAAATCGAGCTTGGTCGCCAGCAGCAGCACCCCCTTGCGATTGGGCAGCAACTGCCCGTCGCGCTCCATCGCACCGAGGCGGCGCTCAAAGCCCACCATCGTCGCCTCGCGCTCGACGCCCATGCGTTCGGCCAGCTCAGCCGGCGACAACGGCGAACCCGCGGCGCGCAGCGCTGTCAGGATGGCTTCACGGGACGGAACATCAGGGTCGAAGTCCGGCGGCGCTTCGGGCAAGGGTGTTGATCTGTTGTTATTCGATTCGTTATTCGATCGTTTTGCCAAAGCTAAATTTTCCGTATATAATGCGCAGCTTCTGTGGTTCGCCCAAGGCTGAACACTGAAGCAGAAATGGTCAGAAGAGTTAGAAGCCGAATTAAAAAGCTGATAACTCGGGTTGAAAAAAACCCATTGTAAAACCAACTGCATTCGGACGCATGGATTAGTTCAAGGTTTAGAACTTGAATCAAGTCACGCGACTGGAACGCAGCGTAGCACATAGTTCTGACAGTATCTTTCAGTGCCCAGGTGGCGGAATTGGTAGACGCGCATGGTTCAGGTCCATGTGCCGCAAGGTGTGGAGGTTCGAGTCCTCTCCTGGGCACCACGGAATTCTAATCAAGGCAGTTTCAAACTGGCTTGATCAAAAGGCTAAGAGCCCCGGAAATCGAAAGATTCCCGGGGCTTTTGCTTTCCGCGGGGCTTTTGCTTTCCGCGGGGCTTTTGCTTTGCCGGGGGATTTACGTTGCCCCACGCGTTTTGCTTTCCCCGGTCAGCGCCAGGGCACCTTGCGATTCAGATGATGACGCGCGTAAAGGTCCGCGCCCATGCCGTCGATCTGCCCATCGATCAACGCCTCAAATGGCGCCAGCAGCGCGTCGAAGTTGCGCGGCGCCTCGATGGCATTGAGCGCGTGCGTCACGGCCTCGATGGTGGACAACGCGCCCGGCACATCGGCATGGCGCACACGGTAGCGCGTCGACAGGCCCGGCGGCAGCATGACGCGCGGCAGCGCCGCAAGCGCCGGATTGATGTGCAGCAGCTTGCGCGCATGCCCCCAGGTGCCGTCCGGCACGATCAGCCGGATGGGCGAGTCCATGTCCTGGCCATAGCCTGGCGTCAGCACGTCGGCGCCCTCTCCCGGAAACAGCAGGCGCGGCGCGTACCCCGGCGCTGCCCAATCCGTCTCGGAAAAATATTCACCGACGACACGGCGCGCGCCCGCGATTCCCAGCACTGCCAGACGCGCCGTGTTCAGCGCGTGGCGCGCTTCGCTGGGATGCTGCAGGACCACCACGCTGGTGCGGCAGGACAACGACGGGATCAGGGCGCAAAGGCAATGCGACAGCGGGCGCAGGCAGCGCGTACAGAGGGCTCGAGACATGGCCGACACTATATCGAAAGCGGACCGCACAAAAAAAGTGAAAAAAATGCAGACGAAGTTGCACACTTCAAAAAAAGTGTGCATAATCTCGTTCCTCTGCTGCTGAACACGAAACGGAAGCGAAAGCGACCCGACATGTGAAGCAACAGCGCCCAGGTGGCGGAATTGGTAGACGCGCACGGTTCAGGTCCGTGTGCCGCAAGGTGTGGAGGTTCGAGTCCTCTCCTGGGCACCAATTACTACATCACGAGGTACCTGTCGTGATGCGCCAAAAGAAAAACCCCGAATGCGAAAGCGTTCGGGGTTTTTGCTTTGTGCGCGCCACACTGCGCAGGGCGAGGCGCCGCCGCGCATCGGCTGCGGCGCACGCCCCCAGCGCGGCCCCCTACTTCAACGTGCGCGTCATCACCACGTGCGGGATGCCGGCCTCGACGAACTCTTCGCCTTCGGCCTTGAAGCCATGCGCCTCGTAAAAGCCCGCGGCGTGCGTCTGGGCATGCAGCACCAGCATGCGGTGGCCGTCGCCGTGCCCCTGCCCGATCAGCGCATCGAGCAACTGCCCGCCCACGCCCATTCCGCGCGCGCGCTTGTGAACCGCCATGCGGCCGATGTGTCCGTCGGGCAACAGGCGCCCCGTGCCCATCGGCGTGCCATCGGGTCCATACGCCACGGCATGCACCGACACCGCGTCGTCGTCATCCATCTCGATTTCCGGCGGCACGTTCTGCTCGACCACGAAAACCGCGTGGCGCACCGAATAAGCGTCGTCGCGCAAGCGATCCCAGGTTCCCAGCGCAATACGCACCGTTGCTTCTTTGTTGGCCGACATGTCCTACCCCTACGTTGCAGCAAATGAATAACTGAATCCTACGCCGCATTTTCGCAAGGATGAAGAAGGCGCGAAAAGGGGTACGATCGCGGCTTGCCCTTGCCGCCCTTGGTCCGCCATGACGCCTGCCGCGCCCCCTGCCTGGTTGAAAGCCGCACCCGCGCTCTTTCTCGTGCTGTGGTCCAGCGGCTTTGTCGTGCTCAAGGTGGGCCTGGCTTATGCCGATCCGCTGACGTTCCTGGCGTTGCGCTACGCATGTGTCGTCTTGATCCTTGCGCCGCTGCTGCTGGCGCTGCGGCCGCCGTTGCCCACGCGGGCCAGCGCATGGGGTCACCTGGCGATGGTGGGCCTGCTGCTGCAGGCCGGCTACTTCTGCCTCACCTACCTCTCGCTCAAGCAGGGAATGTCGGCCGGCGGCGTGGCCCTCATCACCTCGCTTCAACCCATCCTCATCGGCCTGCTGGCGCCCGCGCTCGCGCATGAACGCGTCGACGCCCGGCGCTGGGCCGGCCTGGCGCTGGGCGTGGCGGGCGCCGCGCTCGTGATCGTGGCCAAGGCATCAATCGACGTGCTGGCGCCGCTGGGGCTGGCGTTCGCGGTCGGCGCGCTGCTCTGCCTCACGGGCGGCACGCTCTACGAAAAGCGCTTCGGCGCACAGATCCATCCCGTCGCCTCCAACTTCGTCCAGTACGGCGTGGGCCTTGCCGTGTCCGCGCCGTTGGCGTTCTGGCTGGAACCCATGCGCATCGCATGGACCGGCCCCTTGCTCGGCTCTCTCGCCTATCTGGTCGTCGGCAACTCCCTGGTCGCCATCACCCTGCTGCTGGCCATGATCCGCCACGGCGAGGCCTCGCGCGTGTCCGCGCTGTTTTTCCTGGTGCCGCCCTGCACGGCGATCATTGCGCTGCTGATCCTGCGCGAACCCATTCCCCCGCTGGCCTGGCCTGGCATGGCGCTGGCCGCGCTGGGCATCCTGCTGGTGACCCGCAAGCCCGCCCGCGACGCCAAGTAGAATGACCGCCTTTCCGCCCTCGCGACCTCGCCCATGAACGCCGTCGTCACCGCCGCCCTGCCGGTCTTTGCGCTGATACTGACCGGCTGGCTGGCCGCCCGCTGGCGCATCCTGGGCACCCACGCGACCGACGCGCTGAATCGCTACGTGGTGTACCTGTCCTTGCCCGCGCTGCTGTTCCGCGCCATGACGCAGGTGGACCTGGCGCAGATGGCGCACTGGGGCTTCGTCGGCGCGTTTGCGGGCGGCATCGCCATCACGTTCGTGGTTTCGTTCCTGGCGCGCGGGCGCCGCGCGCAGACGCTCACCGACCGCAGCATCGAAGGCCTGGCGGCGTCCTACGCCAACGCCGGATACATGGGCATTCCGCTGTGCCTGGCGCTGCTTGGCGCCGACAGCCTGGCGCCCGCCACTTTCACCACGCTGCTCACCGCAAGCGTGCTCTTCGGATTTGCCATCGCCCTCATCGAGTTCGATCGGCAGCAGACGCCCAACCTGCCCGCGACGCTGCTGAAGGTAGGCCGCGCCCTGATCCGCAATCCGCTGCTGGCGGCCCCGGTCCTCGGCCTTGCCTGGGCGGCAACCGGTGCCCGTCTGCCCGAAGGCGTCGACCGCTATGTGGCCTTGCTGGGCGCGTCCGCCAGCCCGTGCGCGCTGGTGACCATCGGCCTTTTTCTGGCACAGACGGAAACTGCGGCCTCCGGACCGGGCGTGATGCGCCTGGTGCTGGGCAAGCTGCTCCTGCAACCGGCCGCGACTGCGGTGCTGGCGTTCTACGTGTTCTCGATGCCCCCGCTGTGGGCCTGGACGGCCGTGCTGATGAGCGCGCTGCCCATCGGCACCGGACCGTTCATGCTGGCCAAGATGTATGGACGCGACGCCCGCGTGACCTCGCGCGCCATCCTGGTCAGCACCGTGGCATCGGTGGTGACGGTCAGCCTGCTCGTCGCGTGGATCAGCGCGCACCCCGTCTCGTGAACTCACCAGCGGCTCTATATAACTTGAAGTTATTGCTAAAGCACGAATCCTTGGTTTGAGATATTTACTGATAGGACTAGACTGACGTCCATTCCCACGGGTGCGCCTTTCGCACCCGTTTGCATTTACGACTTGATCCTCGGGATTTTCATGAGCGCCAACGCCTCCTCCCTGCCGCTGCCCTCGGCCCTGCCTCCCATCCACATCAATCGCAAGCCGCTCTGGATTGCGGTGCTGCTGGTCCTGGCCGGCGCCCTGTACCTCAACCAGACCGTCAGTTGGCGCCAGGGCGCGCTGTGGGTGGTCGGCGCACTGCTTGGCGTCACGCTGTACCACGCGTCGTTCGGTTTCACGCAAGCCTGGCGCGTGTTCGTGTCGGACCGCCGCGGGGCCGGCCTGCGCGCGCAGATGCTGATGCTCGCCGTGGGCGTGCTGCTGTTCTTCCCCTTTCTGGCCGCCGGCACGCTGTTCGGTCAGCCGGTCAACGGCTTCGTGTCGCCCCCGGGCGTCTCGGTCCTGCTGGGCGCGTTCCTGTTCGGCGTCGGCATGCAGCTGGGCGGCGGATGCGCGTCGGGCACGCTCTTCGCGGTGGGCGGCGGCAACACCCGCATGGTGGTGACGCTGCTGTTCTTCATCGTGGGCTCGGTCATCGCCACGGCCAACTTCGGCTGGTGGTCCAGCCTGCCGGCGCTGGCGCCCACGTCGCTCATCAAGACCTGGGGCCTGGCGCCCGCGATCCTCGTCAATCTGGCCGTCTTTGCGCTGATCGCCTGGATCGCCACCACGCTGGAAAAGCGCCGTCATGGCCACGTGATTTCCTTCGCCTCGCGCACGGCTCGCCCCGTTTCGCTGCTGCAGGGTCCGTGGCCCCTCGTGTGGGGCGGCGTGGCGCTCGTCGTGCTGAACTTCGCAACGCTGGCGTTGGCCGGACGCCCCTGGGGCATTACGTCTGCCTTCGCCTTGTGGGGCGCCAAGACGCTGGATGCCCTGGGCGGCGACGTCGCCACCTGGGCCTACTGGGCCAAGCAGCCGTCGCTGGCCGCGCCGCTGCGCCAGGATGTCACCACCGTCATGGACATCGGCCTCATGCTCGGCGCGCTGGCCGCCGCCAGCGCGGCCGGCAAGTTCGCCCCCGTCTGGAAGGTGCCGGCGCGCTCGCTCGCGGGCGCCGTGATCGGCGGCCTGCTGCTCGGCTATGGCTCGCGCCTGGCCTTCGGCTGCAACATCGGCGCCTACTTCAGCGGCATCCTGTCGGGCAGCCTGCATGCCTGGCTGTGGCTGCCTGCCGCGTTCGCGGGCAGCGCACTGGGCGTGCACCTGCGCCCGCTGTTCGGCCTGGCCGTCGAAAAGACGCCGCCGGCGTCCAGCTGCTGAGAAACAGTGTTCCAGCAATGGCCTCCTGATGCAGGAGGCCATTTTTTTGCCCCGCCGCCAAGCCAATGAATATGCGCCTTTGAGCCTATCCCCCGGCTGCGCAAGGCACGCGCCGGCGCACGCGCACACGGCCCGCCATTCATCCGGCAGCCAGCGGCCCTGGTGTATGGTTGCTCCATTCCGAAAAGCGGAGACGGACATGAACTGGATAGCCGGCCGATTCACGGCCTTTCTGTTGACCCTTGCAGGCGCGGCCATCACCGCGGCCCTGGCCGCCACCGCGTCCTTGTGGTGGCTTGCGGCAGCCGTGCCGCTGGCGCTGCTGGGCGCGCTGGGCGTGTACGACCTGATCCAGCCGCGGCACGCCATCCGCCGCAATTACCCGGTCATCGGCAACCTGCGATTCCTGTTCGAATTCATCCGCCCCGAGATCCGCCAGTACTTCCTGGAGGACGACACGCAGGCCTCGCCGTTTTCGCGCGCGCAGCGTTCCATCGTCTACCAGCGCGCCAAGCGCGAGATCGACAAGCGCCCATTCGGCACGCAGGAAGACGTCTACGGCGACCGCTACGAATGGATCAACCATTCCATGTCGCCCTCGCATATCAACGACACGGACTTTCGCGTCACCGTGGGCGGGCCCGACTGCACGCAGCCCTATTCCATGTCGGTGTTCAACGTGTCGGCCATGAGCTTTGGCGCGCTGTCGGCCAACGCGGTGCTGGCCCTGAACGAAGGCGCGCGGCAAGGCGACTTTGCGCACGACACCGGCGAAGGCGGCATCAGCCGCTACCATCGCCAGCCGGGCGGCAGCCTCGTCTGGAACATCGGCTCGGGCTATTTCGGTTGCCGCGACGAGCACGGCGCGTTTTCGGAAGAAGCGTTTGTGCGCAACGCCTGTACGCCGCAGGTCAAGATGATCGAGATCAAGCTGTCGCAAGGCGCCAAGCCGGGCCACGGCGGCATCCTGCCGGCGGGCAAGGTGACGATCGAAATCGCCGAGGCGCGGGGCGTGGCGCCTTGGCAGGACTGCAATTCGCCCGCCAGCCATTCCGCGTTCGACAGTCCGATCGGCCTGATGAAATTTGTGGCGCGCTTGCGCGAGCTCTCCGGCGGCAAGCCCGTCGGCTTCAAGTTCTGCGTGGGGCATCCCTGGGAGTGGTTCGCCATCGTCAAGGCGATGCTTGAAACCGGCATCACCCCGGACTTCATCGTGGTGGACGGCGCGGAAGGCGGCACGGGCGCGGCGCCCGTGGAATTCGTGGATCACGTGGGTACGCCGCTGCGCGAGGCGCTGCGGCTCGTGCACAACACGCTGATCGGCGTGAACCTGCGCGACCGCATCAAGCTGGGCGCGTCCGGCAAGATCATCACTGCGTTCGACATGGCCCGCGTGATGGCGATGGGCGCCGACTGGTGCAACGCCGCGCGCGGCTTCATGTTTGCCATCGGCTGCATCCAGGCCCAGGCCTGCCACACCGGCAAATGCCCCACCGGCGTCACCACGCAGGATCCGCTACGGCAACGCGCGCTGGTGGTGCCGGACAAGGCGCAGCGCGTGGCCAATTTTCACAAGAACACGCTGCATGCACTTGCCGAACTGCTGGCCGCGGCCGGCCTGACCCACCCGGGCCAGTTGCGCCCGCACCATATCGCGCGACGCATCTCGCCCAGCGAAATCCGCCTCTTGTCCGCGCTGTTTCCGGAGCTGGCGCCTGGCGAGCTGCTGCGCGGCGAGTTCCGGCACCAGGTCTTCCGTGCAGGCTGGGCGATGGCGCAGGCGCAGTCGTTTCAGCCCACCCACGACATCACCACGGCCCTGGCGCGCGAGCACGCTGCACAGGCCGCCGCGGCCGGCAACTCCTGAACGGCGCTGACGGGCGGCGCGGACAGGATCCGAGCCGCCCGCGCACCCGCTACAACCAGCGCTCGAACATGCGCGAGAACGACTCCATGAAGCGGTCGTCCAGGCCGCGATCCTTCCAGGCCTCGGGCGTCACCTGCACGGCATCGGCCACGTCGCGCTGGAACAGCGCCTCCATCTCGGCCGCGAACTCCGGTCCCAGCACCACGGCGTTGATCTCGTAGTTCAGCGCAAAGCTGCGCCAATCCATGTTGCTGGACCCCACGGTCGACCAGACGCCATCGACCACCGCCGTCTTCGCATGCAGCAAGGCGTCACGGCGTTCGTAGATCTTCACGCCCGAGCGCAGCAGATCGGTGTAGTGCGAACGCCCTGCATGAAACACCAGCGACGAGTCGCTGAAGCCCGGCAGCACCAGCACCACGTCCACCCCGCGCCGCGCCGCGGATTGCAGCACCTCGATGAACGCCGGATCCGGCACGAAGTACGCCATCGTGATGTGAATGGATTTCTGCGCGCTTTCGAACGCCGACATCAACGTCAGATAGACCGTGTAGCCGTCGCTGCGATCGGGCTGGTTCGCAAGGATGCGGACGGCGGTGTCGCCGACCGCCGGCGCAACGTGCGAATCGCCGCCCTTGATGGGCTCCTTGGCCTGCGATGCCCAGCCGGCCTGCAACACCTGTTCCAGCTGCGCCACCGCCGGCCCTTCGATGCGCAGGTGCGTGTCGCGCCAGGGCGCGGAGTCGGCATCCTTGGCGGGCTCGCCCGCCTTGGCGCCCGAGCCGCCGCCGGATCCCGACGACCCGGAGCCGCTTCCGCCCGAGAACGAAGACGACTCGTACACGCTGCTGACGTTGATGCCGCCCAGATAGCCCACCTTGCCGTCGACGACCAGCACCTTGCGATGGTTGCGCTGATTCGGCGACCAGCCGGCGCGCGCGTTGACCGGATTGACGGGATTGAAGACCGCCACCTGCACGCCCGCGTCGCGCATGCGCTGGAAGAGGTCATCGGGCGTCTTGATCGTGCCGACCGCGTCCACCATCAGCGACACCTCGGCGCCGCGGTTGCGCGCCGCGATCAGCGCGTCTGCAAAGCGATTGCCCTCCGCATCGTCGTCGAAGATGTAGGTTTCCATGTGCACGTAGCGGCGCGCCTGAGCGATGGATTGAAGCATCGCCTTGTACGTGCTGGGTCCGTCGGCAAGCAGGCGCACACGATTGCCCTTGGCCAGCGGCGCGCCGCTGACCGCCTGCTCCACCGCCAGGTGCCGTGCAAGAAAATCATCCTTGGGGGTTTGAGGGTCCGCTGCAATGCCCTGCCCGCGACGATAGCTGTCCTGTGCCGCATCCGCGGACAGGCCTGCTTGCGCGGCGCGCGCGTGCCGCTCCTGCGCGTCGGGGACGCTGGCGCAGGCGGCGAGCACGGATGCGACGCACACAAACAGCACGGCGCGCGCCCAGCGGCGCGCGTCGGTCGTCAGTTCTTGCAGGGCATTGCGCGGCCCACCCCGGCTCAATGCCGGTAATGGGCTCATGATGCGTCTCTAGCGTCGATTACCCGCCACGAAAATGCAGCCGAGCACGGCGCCCACTATCGCCGCCACGCCGACCGACTTCCATGCATTCTCATGCACGTATTCGTCCGCGTAAGCGGTGGCCCGGCGGGCTCGTTCGCGGGCGACGCCTTCCCAGCCGCCAGCGGATTCACGCGCATCGGCGAGCTGGCGCTTCAAGCGCGCGCGCGCCGCTTCGATTTCGGAGCCCGTATACGACGCGGTCGAACGCAAAAGGTCTTCCGTGCCGGCGAGCAGCTCGTGGAAGCTGTCATTCACGCGTTCACGATGCAAAGCCATTTCAGCGCGCTGGTGCTTTCGATTCATGCTAGCTCCTTCGATTTTTTCTTGGAAGTCCCATTGTCCACACCAACGGCCCAAAACTGCCCGAGCTTTCGCAACCAGCGGTAAACCGATATTTCAGCGGCCCGAAACTTGCTGATGGCGGAGTCGGAACGCCTGCGCGTGACCTCGCGGCCCCTTCCCGTATTCCGCCAAACGCAATTTCGATTTCGTAAAAGTCCATTGCATTCAGAGGCCTGGCGCTTGACACGCAAACCCCCTCAGCCGCCACAATGAGTCTTTGCAATGCGCTTCAACCGCCCCAAAAAGGAACTGAACGCATGGTTTCTCCTTCCGCACTCCTTGCCGCCGTCGCCCCCGAATTCATCGCGCAGGAGCCGCAGCACCCCAGCGCCGAGCAGATCGAATTGCACGAAGGGCTGCTCGACAGGGCCGCCCACATCGATCCCAAGTTCCTGTACGACGCGCTCGGCTCGTCGCTGTTCACGGCCATCACGCAGCTGCCCGAATACTATCCAACGCGTTGCGAAGACGAGATCTTTCAGCGCCACGGCAACGATATCGCGCGCCACGTCGGCCCCGTGCAGGCCATGATCGACCTGGGCGCCGGCGATTGCGTCAAGGCCGAGCGGCTGTTCGCCAGCCTGCGGCCCAGCCACTATGTGCCCGTCGATATCTCGGCCGACTATCTGCAGGCAGCCGTGCGGCGCCTGAAGCTTTCGTATCCGGACATGCGGATCACGGCTGTCGGCCAGGATTTCTCACATGAACTGGCGATGCCCGAAGGCGTTCCGGCACAGCAACGCCTGTTCTTCTATCCCGGCTCCAGCATCGGCAATCTGGGCCCCGAAGCCGCGTACGCCATGCTGCGGCGCATCCGGGAAGCCTGTCCCGGCGGCGGACTCGTGGTCGGCGTCGATCGGGTCAAACCGAAGAGCGTGCTGGAACCGGCGTATGACGACGCCCTGCACCTGACGGCCGCGTTCAACCTGAATCTGCTGCGCCACGTGAACACCGTGCTCGGCAGCGATTTCAATGTCGATGACTGGCGCCACGTGGCGCTCTTCAACAGCGAACGTTCGCGTGTCGAAATGCACCTGGAGGCGCAGCGCGCCGTGCAGGTTGCCTGGCCCGGCGGCCACCGCGAGTTCAAGGCCGGCGAACGGATCCACACCGAGAACTCCTACAAATTCACGCCGCAAGCCTTCAGCGATCTGCTCCACCGCGCGGGCTTTCGCGACATCGCGCACTGGTCGGACGCCCGCGACTGGTTTTCTGTTTTCAGCGCCCGCGCCTGACGCAGGGCGCCCACGATTCTGGAGATATCCCCATGGACCCCGCATGCCTGCTGACTCATCCCGCCATCGGGCCTTATGCCAGCGGACAAGCCGGACAGCACGACCGGTACGACGCCGTACGCTCCACCACCGCCGCCTTGGCCGCGCCCTTGAGCGCGGAGGATTGCCAGGTGCAATCCATGCCCGATTGCAGTCCGGTCAAATGGCATCTGGCGCACACCACCTGGTTCTTCGAGACCTTCCTGCTGGCGCGCTATGACGCGTCCAGTCCGCCCTTCCATCCGCAATACCGGATGCTTTTCAATTCCTACTACAACGCCATCGGCGCAAAACATCCGCGCCCCCAACGCGGCCTGTTGTCGCGCCCGCCGCTGTCGGAAGTGCTGCACTACCGGCAACATGTCGACCAAGCGATGCACGCGCTGATCTCGCGCCTGGGCGGCAACGATCCCGAATTCGACGCGCTGCTCGAGCTTGGCCTCAATCATGAGCAACAGCATCAGGAACTCATCCTGACCGATCTGAAGCACATGCTGTCGGCCAATCCGCTCAGGCCAGCGTACGTCGCGCCGGGCCAGTCCGCGCAGCCGCCCGCTACCACACCGGGCTGGACCCGGTACGACGGCGGCATCACGCGCATCGGCCACGACGGACGCGGCTTCGCCTTCGACAACGAAGGGCCGGCCCACGACGTCCTGCTGACGCCCTTCTCCCTGTCCGATCGCCTCGTGACACAGAGCGAATACCTGGCCTTCATGCAGGATGGCGGGTACCAGCGGCCCGAACTGTGGCTCTCGATGGGGTGGGACATGGTGAGCGCACAAGGCTGGCGCGCCCCGCTGTATTGGGAAAGCTCGGACGATGCGTGGCGTGTCTTCACGCTGCGCGGCATGCAGGACCTGGAGCTGCATGCCCCGGTCACGCACGTCAGCTACTTCGAGGCCGACGCCTACGCCCGCTGGGCCGGCGCGCGCCTTCCGCGGGAAGCGGAATGGGAACACGCCGCGCGCCAGTTGTCGGAAGACACCTATTCGGCCCGCGCGAACATGCTTGAAAACGGTCACCTGGACACGCGCCCCGCCCCGGCGCGCCACAGCTCGGGCGGTCCCGTGCAATTGTTCGGCGACGCGTGGGAATGGACCTCAAGCGGCTATGACGCCTATCCCGGGTTTCAGCCCAGCGCGGGAGCCGTCGGCGAATACAACGGCAAGTTCATGTGCAACCAGTACGTGCTGCGGGGCGGCTCGTGCGCGACGCCGCGCGACCACATCCGGCCCAGCTACCGCAACTTCTTTCCGCCCGAGGCGCGCTGGCAGTTCTCGGGCATCCGCCTGGCGCGGGATGCTTGAAGGGCGGCGCGCGACCTCACCAACGCTGGCTGAACAAGGCGTCCAGACCGGCCGAAAAAATTTGGCCGGGGCCCACTTGCACTCCAAAAAAACTTCGTGCTAGAATTTCGTTCTTCGTTGATCGGCACTTGCAACGCAAACCGAACGGCGAAAAAAGGATGGCGCATTAGCTCAGCCGGTTAGAGCGACGGAATCATAATCCGCAGGTCCCCTGTTCGAATCAGGGATGCGCCACCAAGAAATTAAAAAGGGCCCGCACACTGTGCGGGCCCTTTTGCATTCGGGCGGATTATTTACACCCGAAGCACCACATTAAACCCGATAGACCGCATCGCGGCGGCGGCCGCCCCAGGTGGCAGCCAGGCTCGCCACGAAGGCGCCGATCAGCATCGACGCAAAGCCCCACAACGCAAACGCGGCGGCAGCCTTGCGGGCTGCGTCTGCAGCTTCCTTGGCCTTCACCTTGGCTTCTTCCGCGGTCTTCTTGGCGTTCTGGATCGCCTCGTCGACGCGGCGCTGCGCGACGGCGGGTTCCACACCGGCCTGGGCGGCCACGACCTTCACCACGTAGTCGCGATCGGCCGGCGTCATGTCGCCGCGGGTGATGCTCATGGCGACGATGCGGCCAACTTCGGCACGCGCCGCTTCAGGATCGGAGTTGGCCTCGGGACGTTCCGAGCGCATCAGGGTGTCGGTGAGATAGTCGGTCGCGCGCTCCATGCCACCGCCACTGCTCGCACCGGCAGCGCCGGCCGTCGCCGCCGCGGTTACCGCCGTGCCGGCCGTGGCCGCCACCGAAGCGCCGGCCTTGGCAACGCCGGAAGCCATCGACGCGAGCGCGGAGCCCAGCAGCGCGGCGCTGACCACGGCGCTCAGCGCCCAGACCAGAAAGCCGTGCGCGGTGTCGCGAAAGTAGACCTCATCGGAATGCACGTCGACCCATTTCGTCCGCAGGCGCCCGGCGACATAGCCGCCGATGCCGTACGAAATGATCTGCGTGAGCAGCATCCAGACAATGATGCCAATGCCGATGGCGGGGGCCGACACGCCCTCCTCACCCCAGGGCGAAACGGACAGAAAACCGAGGCCGGTGCCGCCGGCAAACAATGCAAGCGACAGCGCCGCGGCGATCACCGCGCCGGCGAATACCGCCGCCCACGACACGGCCGAAATGGCGGACTCACGTGGAGGCACGCCATCGGCATAAGGTTGGCTCAATGAAGACGTATTTTGCATGATCGATCCTTGTCCAGAGACTTACGCAGCCGCGCACACGCGGGTGCCAAAGCGGAAATGACGCACCGGCCTTCAGTGCCAGAACAGAGCCAGCAGGATGATGATGGGAATGGGCACGCCGAGCAGCCACAACAGGATTGAGCGCATGGAAACCTCCTTGCTTCGATGAAGGGATCGGAATTGAAGTAATGCTGGCCGCAATCAGGCCAGGTCGATGGTGCCGGGCGCGCGGGGATCCGGCGCGGGCGGCGTGGGGTCGATGACGTCGGGGTTGTCCGTGGGACGGCCCGGGTCCGGACGCGGATCGTCCGCAGGCGGGTTTCCCGGGAGCGCCGGATCGTCAGGCGTGAGATCGTCCGGCTGACCGGGCTCTCGATGCGGGATCTGGGACATGATTGCCTCTCCTCAAGCAGCGCAAGATGCGCCTTGCATGAGCATCAGCAAATGGCGTGCCCAAGACCGCTCAGCGGCCGGGCGCCATGGAAGGACGGCGCTCGGCGTCAGTCCTTGCGCTTGCCGCCGCTTGCGGCCGGCGCGCGTTCGGACGTGTCGTCCGCGAGAAATGCAAGGACGGCGGCCTTGCCGGCCGTCGACGCTTCATCCTGGCTGGGATATCGCCTGTCCGAATAATTGGTGCTGCGCACATTGCCGGATTCGGGATCGAGCAAGGTAATGATCCACGCAAACTCGCCGGGCGAAAGCTGGCGGACCTGCAAGGTGGCGCGCGTGCCAGGGCGTAGTTTTTGCGGCATCTGGCGGCCTCTCCGGTGTTTTGATCACGCCATCGTAGCGCAATCGCGCCGGGTTGCCGAAGCCTGTTCCGCCGTCGGAAATTGCTGCGTCCGCACACGATTTTCATGCTGCACACTGCGCGGCAAATACGCCACAAAGCCGCCCGCCGGCAAGGAAAACCCTAGGGTGCAGTCTCGCAATACAGGCGCACAATCGACACAAACATCAAGACCGCACAGCGGCGCCGCATCCCCTAAATCAGGCGAGGACGGAGACAACATGACTTACGTAGCAGTTTTCATGAGCTGTTTGATGGTTATGGGTATCGTCGCGTTGGTGGTTCAAACGATACGAAGCGCAGGGCCCGAGCCCTTGTTGAAGATATCGGCGGCGATTGTCAGTTCCACTTTTGCCTCGTTGCTGCTGGTTCCCTTGGGGTTCGCAGTCGCCCTGACGATGCTCGTCGAGTAAATCTCCCCCTCTCACGACACGGCCCGGACTATCCGTTGCGGGCCGGTCTGCCGCGCGTCGCTGCCCAGCACAACAATGAACCGGCGGTGACCATTGCCACGCCCTGCCAGAACGACAGGGTGAGCGGCGTGGATAGCCACAGCGCGGCAAAGAAGGTGGAGAAGACCGGCGTGAAGTACGACGCGGTAGCCAGCAGGGTCAGGTTGCCCCGCAGTATTCCGACGTTCCACAGTGCATAGCCGCTTGCCATGGCGCCAGCGGCCACGCACAACTCGACCGTGGCGGGCGCGGCAAACACCAATGCGGGTTCCGCGCTGAACAGGTACTTGATCCACAAGACCGCTGCCGTGAGCATGAAAAACAGCGCGACGCCATTCTTGCCGTCCGCAAAGCGCTTGGTCACGTTGCAGTAAACGGCCCAGATGATGGCGCCGCTGAAGGCCAGTCCATAACTCAGAGGATTGCTCGACACATTCGCGGCGGTGCGTTCAATTGACAGCCCGCCCGTTCCGCCCACGACCCAGACGATGCCGCAAACCGACAACAAGATGCCCGGCGCCACCCACCAGCTCGCCCGCTGCCCATTGATGAGCATGGCGAACACCACTGTCAGGCATGGCCACAGGTAATTGACGATGCCCAGCTCGATGGCTTGCGCACGATCGGCCGCGAATCCCAGCGACAGCGACAGGCATATCTCATAGGCGACGAACAGCAGGCTGCCCACGATGAGATACGACCGGGGAAACGTGCGCAGCTTGGGCAATCCCAGCAACAGCACCAGGAAGATGGACCCTCCCGTATAGATCAGCGCGGCGCCGCCAAGGGGGCCGAAGTTTTCACTGACGCCCCGGATCAGGCCGACGACCGTGCCCCACAGCAGGATAGCCAGCAGACCCAGGGTAGTGGCCGCGTTCCGGCCAGGATTCAATTGCATTACCGTTTCCGATTGCGCGCCGCGCATGCCCGGCAATCAGACCGGACCGGCGCCAAGGCGGCAAGTTTAGCGAAAACCCAACGGAGAAATAGCGGCATGGCCATTTCTACACGCAGGATGAGCGACGTGCTGGCAAGCACGGATTCGGGGCGCCTTTACCGCATTGAAGTGTTCTTGCGGGCGGACGACGCGGGCGCCAGCCCCATGCCGCTTGCCGCATCGCGCTACATACTCAGAACCTCCGAAGGCGACCCTGTCGTCGCGCTGGACGACAGGCGCTATCGCTTGAAATCGGGCGAGGTCCTGACCGCACTGTCGCCGCGCCAGGATATGTGACGCGCATGGCGACCGGCGGCGGACCTACTGGTCCTGCGCCACCCGGCGCTTGCCCAGGCCCTTGGCGCGGTACAACGCCACATCGGCCCGCTCGAGCAACTGCAACATGGTGGCGCCCGATTGGGGATACACCGCGATGCCGATGCTTGCCGACACCGCGACGCGCACATTGGGGTACGGTAAGGACAGGCTCTCGACCAGGGCTTCGGCCACCAGCCGCGCGTTCTCCTGGTTGGCGCCCAGCAGCAGCACCGCGAATTCGTCGCCGCCCAGCCTTGCCGCCACGTCCGAGACCCGGATGGCGCTGGCCATGCGATCGGCCGCCTCTTTCAGGACCGTGTCGCCGGCCGCGTGCCCGTGCATGTCGTTGACCGCCTTGAAGCCGTCCAGGTCGATCGCCAGGATCGAGAACGAATCGCCGCTGCGCTGGGCGACCGCCAGTTCACGCAGCACGAGTTCGCCGAACAGCACCCGGTTGCACAGGCCGGTGAGCGGATCGTAGTGCGCCAGGTGCTGGGCGCGCGCCAGCTTGCGCGACGCCTGCAGCATGGCGGCGCCCACCTCCTGGGCTTCCTTGATGCGCGTGGCGGGCAGTTCCACGGTCCGGCCTTCGCCCAGCGCGAGCGCCGGCGCGACCAGCCCCTGCACGGCCGACGTGAGCCGGCTTGCAAGCCTGAGCGCCAGCCACAACCCCAAACCGAACGCGAACAACGTGCCCAGACCAATCCACGCAATGGATCGGTACAGGTCCGTGGTCAGCAATTGCATGGGCGCGCCGGCGGCGACTGTCCAGCCCGACAGCGTCGACCGGCTGAACGCGGTGTAGACGGGCGTGCCTTCCTTGGTGATCGTCTCCAACGAGCCTTCGCCTTCCTGCTGCACGGCGCGGGCCAGCGCCGGCACCGCCTTCTGACCCACAAATTTGGAGGTGTCGCGGGTGCGGGCGATGATGGTTCCCGAGCCGTCCAGCACGGCGGCCACCCAGCCCTCGGGCAGGGCGCGGCGGCCCAGGACGTTGCCGATGCGCTCGGGCGACAGTCCTACGTTCAGGCTGTACACCACCTCTCCGTCCCGCAAGACTGGCACGCCGAGCGCGATGGTGGGGTCCTTGGTCAGACCGCCGGTGAACAGGCTTGTCAGCACCGGCATGCGCGTCAGGAAGACGCGACCCAGTTCATCGGGCGCCCTGCCGGTCGGCAAGGCCGAGCCGTAGGGCACCTGCGTGTTGATGATCTGCCGGCCTTCCTTGTTCGTCAGCACGTAAGTGTCGGCGATCTGAAAGCGCACGGACTCGCGCGCGCGCCGATGGAAGCCGGCGAGATCGCCCTCGACCAGATCCGGCGAGGACGCCAGCATCTGCAAACCGGCTTCGACGCCGGTGAGCTCACGATCCAGGATCGCCGTGAGATTGCGCGCCAGGAAGATCGTGTCGCGGAAGATCCGCTCTTTCTGGATGACGTAGCTTTCGTAGACGGCGACCGTTGCCACGACGAGCGCCGGGGTAATACAGGCAAAGACGAGGGCAAGCAGACCCGTCCGCATGGAATAGCGGCGCGCCCGGCGGCGGCGCACGCCAGCAACCGTTTCGCCGTCAGCCATGGCGCGGCCTGCCCCTCGGTCTGCCCATCGCCCTGCTATCTCTCTTCCAGGTCGGGCGTGCCTGAAAACTGGCTCTTGAGCAGTGTCAGCGCGCCTTTTTCAGCCAGCGCTTCGTTGGGGAACACGTGCTTGGTGTCTTCAAGAACCGGAAAGCCGAAGACGCGCACGCGCGTGTGGTATCCCTCGGGCGTTTCGGCGAACTCAATGTCGAAGTTGCGTTCCTCGATCCAGCCCGACCGATGCAGTTTCCATTCCATATCCGGCGCGCTCCTGTTTGGCGAAGTTGACACGAAAGGCCGGCCGCGGTTCGGCCGGCGCTGCTACACCTTACACCCGGCCGGGCGCACGCGGGCGCCCGGCGAGATCATTCGTCGCGGGACTGGCGATCCCTGGCAAGCGCTGCCTGCGCACGCGCGCCGGCGCCCCCGGATGCCGGCGGCGAACCGGCCACGGGGTTGCCCGGCAGCGGCGCGCTCACTGCGTGCCCCCCCCCCGGGTCGCCTGCCGCGGGCGAAAACAGATCCCAGCTTGCCATGAACAACGCCGCGATGAGCGGACCGATCACGAATCCGTTCAGCCCGAACAGCGCCATGCCGCCCAACGTGGAGATCAGGATCACGTAGTCCGGCATCTTCGTGTCCTTGCCCACCAGAATGGGCCGCAGCACGTTGTCGACCATGCCGATGACCAGCACGCCGAACGCAATGAGCACCGCGCCCTTGACCACGGCGCCCGTCAGCAGGAAGTACACGGCCACCGGCGCCCAGATCAGCCCCGCCCCGATCGCGGGCAGCAGCGACAGGAAGGCCATGATGACGCCCCACAGCAGCGCACCCTGGATCGAAAGGATGGAAAAGATGATGCCGCCCAGCGCGCCTTGCGCCGCCGCGACCGCGACGTTGCCCTTGACGGTGGCGCGCACCACGGTCGTGAACTTGCGGAACAGGTGCTGCTTGTGCGTGTCGCTCAGCGGCACGGCACGGCGCAGTCGCGCCGACAGCAGCGGACCGTCGCGCAGCAGGAAGAACAGCAGATACAGCATGATGCCGAAGCTGACCACGAACTGGAAAGTGTCCTGCCCGATGTTCAAGGCCTGGGTGGCCAGGAACTGGCTGGCCTGCATTGCACCGGCCGTCAGCTTGTCCTGCAGGCTGGCAATATCGGCCAGGTCAAAGCGCGCCAGCAATGCGTGCACGGATGGCGGCAGTGCGTCCATCGCCTGCTGGAAGTACGCGCCAAAGTTGATTTGCCCGGACTTGATGCTTTGGTAGAAATTCGCCCCTTCGTTCACGAGCGACCCGCTGATCACGACCAGCGGAAGAATCACCAGCAGCAGCACGAGCAGCAGCGTGATGAGCGCGGCCAGATTGCGCCGCCCGCCAATGCGCGCCACCAGACGGCGCTGCAACGGCGCGAAAAGGATGGCAAGAATGGTGCCCCAGAAGACGGCGCCATAGAACGGCCACAACAGCCAGCCGAACGCGATGGTGACCACCACGAGCAGGAGCACGAAGGTCCTGTAATGCACGCCTGAAGAATCGCTCATAGTCAGTCCAAGGCACGGCATGCGCCGCAAGAGCCGCATTGTACAAAGCGCGGCCGGGCGCCGCTGGGATGGCGACGGGGCTGGCGCATGGCTAGGGCGCGGCCGAGCCCGCGCTGGCAGCCTGCAGCAGCGTTGCGCGCGCGGCTTCCAGCCCACCCGACTGCGCGTTCAATGCTTGCAACCGCTGGTTCAGCTCCTGTTGCAAGGTCGGCTTGACCACCTTTGTTTGCCCCTCTTCGAACTGGATGTCCGCGGCATTGGCCGCCACGAAGTCCGCAATGGCCAGCGCATCGCGGGCAATCGCATCCATCCGGGATGCCGCGTCGATCAATTCCCCGGCCGGCGCCGTCACCGCCTCGTCATAGACGCCGTCATAAACGGGCGCCAGGTCGGCGGGCAAGGCAAGATCCGCGCGCGCCTTGTCTGCCTTGCCGCGCGCCGCCTGGACCTGGGCGGCACTGCCGGCCAGCGTCTTGCGTGCGGCCTCCAGGCTACCCCGGCGCGCCACGATCTCTTCAACGGACTGGATCGTCTCCACCGACAGCACCTCGCGCAGGGGCGCCGCCGCCTTGGCCAAGGCTTCCTGGAAATCCGTCATGACCTCGTACGCGTCGTCGTAGCCGCCAATGGCTTCCTTTTCCGACTTGCCCAGCATGCCGATCGGCACGAGCGTCACGTTGTTCATCCGACCCTGCAGCAACTGTATGAATGCGGCGCGCTCCTGCGGTTCCTTGTTGACGCACGCCGCCAGCAACATCGAGACGACCGCCATTCCTGTCACCCACGCGCGAACCCAAACCATGCGCATCCTGTTAGCACTCCGATTCCGCAGATTACGGCCGCACGGGGCGGGCCATTCGGGCAGATTATCCGGTAGCGCCGCCAATGGGGCCAGAAGGGGCGGAATTTGTTGCCATCGAAGCGAGTTGACACAGTGCGCGCCGCGCCGCGCGCCCGCGTCGCAGCCTTTACGCATCCTCTAAAATCGAACATTCGGCGGCCCGTTGCCGCCTCCTCTCATTGCCTTGGCTGACGACATGACTCAGAACGCTTCCCCCCTGCCCTGGGGCTTCACCCTGCCGGACTGCCGCGGCGCAAACGCCCTGCTTCATTTCATGAATGACCTGGCGCGCGTGGTCAATCAATACCTGGGCCACGGCAAGTTGTCGGAGGAAGCGCTGGCGGATGCGCAAAAGGCGGTCAATGCCTTGCTCGAGCGCTATGTGGAAATCCAGGCGGCCCCGGAGGCCTTTGACGACGAACGTATCGAACTCGCCCTGGAAACCCAGCAGCAGCCCGATGGCACGACCGGCGCCCAGGTGGCGCTGCGCATGTCGCCACGCCTGGAAGGCCTGATCATCGAGGCCCAGCGACAGGCCCGTCCCGCAACGCACTAATCGGCAAGGGCGCACGTCCCGCGCCCTCCTTTCCGAAAAAGCTTGCATAATCGCTCAAATGTCGATAATATTGACGGTTGGATCTGAAAGGGCAGACCTTTGAGGGTCAGCCCGGCCAAGCTAAACGCCTGTGGCCACCCCCTGCCAAGATCCGCCCGACAGCGCTGGCGTCCTAGCGAAGTACAACGCAAAAAACGCAACCCCAGCGCCGCATCGGGAACGCCTTCACCCGTCCGCCAGTCCGGACCGGCATGAAGCAAACCCAACCCAAATGATGGCTTCACCCGCTACCACGCGGGCGTACGCCAATGCGCCGGCAATCTTGTCTTTCGCCGCGCAGCCCGAATCGATGCCCTCCAAGACTGGACGAAGGCATCACTTCGCCGGACCCGGCGCGCAAAAAACATGAGAATGCGCAAAAGGACGGCAGCAGCAATGCGTTAGTGTCATGTAGCGCGTGTCCAATCACATCCGGCGGACGCAGCGCATCACGCACACTCATGGCGGCAATTTTCCCGCCCGGTGCGTTCACCATGGCAAGACGCAGCTTTTCCTATAACTAGAACCTAAAGAGAACACAACATGAACACTCGTTTCACCACCACCGACCTGATCCGACGCCCGGCCCACACGCAGCTTGACGACATGCCTATCCACATCGGCGACATCGTCTATCTGCAACCGGCCGACGGCCCCGAGATTCGCGCCACGGTCATCTTCAATGCGCCGATCAACGGCACGACGACTTACACCACTGAAGTCGTACCCTGCGGATCGGCCGTACAGAAGGCGCCGGGCCAACGCATCCGGTTCCGCCACGAGCATGTGCATCGCATCGAACCGGTGCGCCGCAACGCTCGCTGATCTGCCTCAAAACCGCCGCCTGACTAGTGCGGCGGTTTGCTTTGTGCGTGATAAAGTCCGGGCAACTCCCGTCCGCCGATCTCAACATGCAGAACAATCGTCTCGCGGTCCGTATCTGGGACCTCCCCACCCGACTCTTTCACTGGGCCCTCGTCGTCTGCATCGTCGGCGCGTTCGTCAGCGTCAAGTTGGGCGGTCTGTACATGGACTGGCACGTGCGTTTCGGCTGTACGGCGCTGGGTCTGATCCTGTTTCGCCTGCTCTGGGGCTTTGCCGGACCGCGCTATGCCCGCTTCGCGCATTTCGTGCGCGGCCCGGGCGCCGTGGTCCGCTACCTGAAGGGCGCCGCCGCGCCCGCCGGCCACAATCCGCTGGGCGCGCTGTCGGTCATGGCCTTGCTGCTGGTCGTGGGCTTTCAGGCAGTCAGCGGCCTGTTCACCACCGACGACATCATGACGCAGGGCCCCTTGTTCGGGTATGTCTCGGAAGCCACCGCCAGCGCGATGACGTCCTGGCACAAGCTCAACGAGTGGGTCATCATCGGCCTGGTCGCGTTGCACCTGCTGGCCGTCATCTGGTATGCGGTCGTGCGCCGCAAGCGTCTGGTGCGCGCCATCATCACCGGCAACGTCGACGCCAAGGATGTCCCGGCCGGCACGCCGCCCGCGCAGGATGGGCTGGCGGTCTGGCTGCGCGCCCTGGTGCTGGGCGCCTGCGTGACGGGACTGGTGCTGTGGATACGATCGCTCGAGATCGTGTCCGACATGTCCTTCTCCTGATCGCGCACCCATGAAAAAAGCCCCTTGACGGGGCTTTTTGCTTTTTGCTTGTTGAGCGGCGGACCGGCACGGCCGGCCCGGCACCTTACTTCTTCTTGCGGTACGCGTCGTGGCAGGCCTTGCAGCTGGCGCCCACGTCGCCGAAAGCGGCGCGCAGCTTGTCCAGATCGCCTGCGTCGGCAGCCGCCGACAGCTTCACGATGTTGTCCTGAAACGCCTGCTGCTTCTGCTTGAAGCCCGCGGCATCGCTCCAGATTTCCGGACGGGCGTCGCCGCCTTCCGTACCCGGACCGAAACCCGCCCAAGGCAATGCCGACAGCGTCTTCAGCACATCGACGTTGGCCTTGATCTGCGCGGCGTCGTAGGGCGCCTGGCCCTTGACCACCGGCGCCATGCGGCCAAAGTGCGAGCCGATCAGCGAGAGCGCCGACTGGCGGTACTTGACCGCATCTTCAGGCTTGGCGAATTGCGCGGAGGCGGACGTCGCCAGCAGCGGACCCACCGTCATACAGGCCAGCGCTGCGAGCGTGGACAACTTCTTCATTGCGATCTCCCGTAGGTACAACGTGAAAGCCGCGCGCATGACGCGCGCGGCACGGCGACTATACCGCCCGGGCCAGCTCGGCCGCCAGGCCGATGTAGGAGCGCGGGGTCATCGCCAGCAGGCGGGCCTTGGGCTCTTCAGGCAGCGCCAGGCCCTGGATGAATTCTCGCAGGGCCTCTTCGGTGATGCCCTTGCCGCGCGTCAAGGCCTTGAGCTGTTCGTAGGGCTGCGGCAGACCGTAGCGGCGCATGACGGTCTGCACCGGTTCGGCCAGCACTTCCCAGCACGCGTCGATATCGGCGTCGATGGCGGCCGTGTTGACTTCCAGCTTGCCCAGGCCGCGCATGCAGGCATCCCATGCCACCAGGCAGTAGCCCAGGCCCACGCCCAGGTTGCGCAGGACGGTGGAATCGGTCAGGTCGCGCTGCCAACGGGAGATGGGCAGCTTGTCGGCCAGATGGCGCAGCACGGCGTTGGCCAGACCCAGGTTGCCTTCGGAGTTTTCGAAGTCGATCGGGTTGACCTTGTGCGGCATGGTCGACGAACCGACCTCGCCTTCCTTCAGGCGCTGCTTGAAGTAGCCCAGCGCCACATAACCCCAGATGTCGCGATCCAGGTCCAGGATGATGATGTTGGCGCGGGTGATCGCATCGAACAGCGCGGACATCCAGTCATGCGGCTCGATCTGGATCGTGTGGCGGTTTTGGGTCAGGCCCAGCCCGGACAGCACGCGCTTGCTGAATTCGGGCCAGTTGATTTCCGGATAGGCGGACAGGTGGGCGTTGTAGTTGCCCGTGGCGCCGTTCAGCTTGGCCAGGGGCTCGACGGCCTCGACGGCGGCGATGGCGCGGTTCAGGCGCGCGGCCACGTTGGCGAATTCCTTGCCCAGCGTGGTCGGGCTGGCGGGCTGGCCATGCGTGCGCGACAGCAGCGGCTGGTCGGCGTTGGCGATGGCCATTTCATTCAGCTTGGCGGCCACTTCGCGCAGGCGCGGCACCACGACCTGGTCGCGCGCGCGCGACAGCATCAGCGCGTGCGAGGTGTTGTTGATGTCTTCGGACGTGCACGCGAAGTGGATGAACTCGGCCGCGCGGGCCAGTTCGGCGTCATCGGCGACCTTTTCCTTCAGCCAGTATTCAACGGCCTTCACGTCGTGGTTGGTGACGCGCTCGATCTCCTTGATGCGGCCAGCGTCGGCTTCGGAGAAATTGGCGACCAGCTGGGCCAGACGCGCGCGGGCGCCCTCGGAGAAGGCCGGCAGCTCGGGCAGGCCGGCGTCCGACAGCGCGATCAGCCAGGCGACCTCGACTTCGACGCGGTGCGCCATGAAACCGGCTTCGGACAGCAGACCGCGCAGCGCGTCGCCCCGGGAAGCGTAGCGGCCATCCAGTGGCGAAAGGGCATTAAGTTGGCTCAGCTGATCGGCGATTTGCATGGTCTGGTAGAGAAAAAACGACGGATGGGAAAACCCGGCGATTTTATCATCCGGGGCGGCCCGACATTGTGGCAAACTGACGAAGATTCCGCCCTGCGGACAATTCCGGCCGTCATACAGCCTGCTATACTTCGGCCGCTTTCCGACTCCGCTTGTGACTCCATGAAACTGATCGGCTCGCTTACCAGTCCCTACGTGCGCAAAGTGCGTATCGTCATGGCCGAGAAAAAGCTGGACTACCGGCTTGAACTCGAAAACGTCTGGTCCGCCGACACGCAGATCCAAACGTACAACCCGCTGGGCAAAGTTCCTTGCCTGGTCATGGAAGATGGCGGCGCCCTGTTCGACTCGCGCGTCATCGTCGAATACCTGGACACCCTGTCTCCTGTCGCCCGGCTGATTCCGCAGCCCGGACGCGACCGCGCAGCCGTCAAGTGCTGGGAAGCCATCGCCGATGGCCTCCTGGACGCGTGCGTGACCATCGTCAAGGAAAACCAGCGCCCCGAAGCCCAGCGCAGCCCCGAATGGATCGAGCGCCAGTACGGCAAGATCCACGCCAGCCTGGACGCCATGAACAAAAGCCTGGGCGACAACGCGCATTGCATGGGCATCAACTACAGCCTCGCGGACATCGCCGTGGGCTGTGCCCTGGGGTATCTCGACCTGCGGTTCCCCTCGCTGGACTGGCGCACTGGCCAGCCCAACCTGGCCCGCCTGTACGACAAGCTGTCCCAACGCCAGTCGTTCATCGACACGGTGCCCAAGACGGCCTGACGCCTCAACAAAAACGCCCGGCATGGCCGGGCGCTCGCTTTTACCGGCCGCTTTCCGCGGCCGGTTTTCATTTCCGCGATCAAACCGTCCAGGTCTGCCAGGCCTTGAACAGCATGTAGGCCGCCAGCGCAAACAGCAGTGCGGCGAACACGCGTTTGAGCGTCTGAACCGGCAGGCGATGCGCCATGCGCGCCCCCAGCGGCGCGGTCAGGACACTGGTGCAGACCAGCGCCAGCAGCGCCGGCCAATAGATGAAGCCGAGCATCCCCGGATAGGTCTGGGCCTCGTTCAGGCCCGAGACGACATAGCCCACGCTGTTGGCCAGCGCAATCGGAAAGCCCAGCGCCGCCGACGTCGACACCGCGTTGTGCAGGGCCACGTTGCACCAGACCATGAACGGGACCGACAGGAACCCGCCCCCGGCGCCGACCAGGCCCGACAGAAAACCGATGCCCGCGCCGGCCGCGCTGGTGCCGACAACGCCCGGCATCTGCCGCGTGGGCTTGGGCTTCTTGTTGCGCAGCATGCTCCAGCCGGAATACCCCACGAACAGGGCGAAGAACAGCGACAGCCACAACGTGCTCAGCGCCGCGAACACCGCGCCGCCGGAAAGCAGCCCGCCGACGATGATGCCCGGCGCCATCGCGGCGACGATGCGCCACTTGATGGTGCCTCGCTGCTGGTGGGCCCGGACGCTGGAGATGGACGTAAAGAGGATCGACGTCATGGACGTGGCGATCGCCGCATGCACGACCAGATCGGCCGGCATTTTCTGCCAGGTGAACAGCATCGTCAGGAACGGCACCAGCAGCATCCCGCCGCCAATGCCAAGCAGGCCCGCCGCAAAGCCCACCACGCCGCCCAGGACCAACAGGCAGATCACCATCGTCACATCCACAACCCTCTCCTCGCTTTTATTGTCATGAACAAGGCCCCACGGATATTGCACCCGGGGGCCTTGGTTACGTGCGGCAGGGCATTCCTAAAGAATGATCCCGCCGCCCAGGCAAACCTCGCCATCGTATAGCACGGCCGACTGGCCGGGCGTCACCGCCCACTGGGGGTCGGTAAATTCCAGTGAAAAAGTCTCTTGCGCCGCATCGGCCAGGCGGCACGCCGCATCGGCCTGCCGGTAACGCGTCTTGGCGCCGTAGACGCCGGCGGCCGGCGGGTGGCCCGCCACCCAGCTCGCGTCCTGCGCCTTCAGGTTGCCGGACAGCAGCCACGGATGGTCGTGCCCCTGCACGACGTACAGCACGTTGCGCTCCAGATCCTTGCGGGCCACGTACCAGGCTTCGGCCGTGCCGTCCTCCCGTTGCCGGCCCTTCACGCCGCCCACGCCCAGCCCCTTGCGCTGGCCCAGCGTGTAAAACGACAAGCCTTCGTGGCGGCCCACTTTCTGCCCTTCGGGCGTCAGGATGGGGCCCGGCTCAGTCGGCAGGTAGCGGTTCAAAAATTCCCGGAACGGGCGCTCGCCGATGAAGCAGATGCCGGTGGAATCCTTTTTGGCGGCATTGTGCAGGCCGATCTCGTGCGCGATGCGGCGCACTTCGGTCTTGTGAATCTCGCCCAGCGGAAACAGCGTGCGCGACAACTGCGCCTGGTTCAGCCGATGCAGGAAGTAGCTTTGGTCCTTGGAAGCGTCCAGCGCCTTGAGCAGCTGGAACTGCGTGCCGCCGCCCTCGGCTGGCACTTCGCGCACGCGCGCATAGTGGCCGGTCGCGATGTGCTCGGCGCCCAGCGCCATGGCGTGGTCCAGGAATGCCTTGAACTTGATTTCGGCATTGCACAGCACGTCGGGATTGGGCGTGCGGCCCGCGGAGTACTCGCGCAGGAACTCCGCGAACACGCGGTCCTTGTATTCGGCGGCGAAGTTGACGAATTCGAATTCCACGCCGACCAGATCGGCCACGCTGGCGGCGTCCAGCAGATCCTGGCGGGTGGAGCAGTATTCGGAATCGTCGTCGTCTTCCCAGTTCTTCATGAACAGGCCGACGACCTCGTAGCCTTGCTGCTTGAGTAGCCACGCGGTGACCGAAGAATCGACCCCGCCGGACATGCCGACGACAACGCGGCCTTTCTTGGTGGATGTTTGACTCATGATGCGGCTATTTTAGATCGGACACGGCGTCTTCCCGCGGCTGGGGCTCGGCGGCGCGGGACACTTCCATCAGCCAGGCCCGGAAGGCCTGCAACGTGGGCAGATTGGCCTTTTGCTCGGGATAGCACAGGTAGTAGCCCATGCGCGCCCGGATCGGCAGCTGGATGGCGATGGCAAGCTTGCCGTCGCGCAGCTCGTCCTCGATCAGGCAGCGCGGGATCAGCGCCACGCCAAAGCCCGCGGCGGCTGCCTGCGACAGCAACGCGTATTGGTCGAAACGCGCGCCTTCCAGGCTGCGGCGCGTGTCGCAGCCGGCCTGCTCGAACCAGTCGCGCCAGCCCTCCAGGGCCGACGTATGGTGCAGCAGCGGATAGGCCAGGAGCGCTTCGGGCGACGTGCACCCGCCCGGGATCAGGCGGGGACTGCAGACGGGAAGAATCTCGCGGCCGACGATGTAATCGGCCCCGCTGCCGGGCCACAGGCCCTCGCCGAAGCGCACGGCGGCGTCCAGCTCCGGCGTGGAGAAGTCGTAGCCCTGGCGGTGCGGCAGGAATTCGACGTGGATATCGGGACGCAAGCGCATGAAGGCGGTCAGGCGCGGAATCAGCCAACGCGCGCCGAACGTGGGCATGCAGGTCAGGTTCAGCGTGCCGCCCCGCCCCTGATGCGCAATCAGTTCGACGGTGGCCGCTTCGATCTGGCCGAGACCGGCCTGGATCTTGGCCAGGTAACTGCGGCCCGCTTCGGTCAACACCAGGCCTTGCCTGATTCGCAGGAATAGTTCGACGCCAACGAACTCCTCCAGATGTTTCACCTGTTTACTCACCGCGCCCTGCGTCACGCACAATTCCTGCGCAGCGCGCGTGAAACTGCTGTGCCTGGCGGCGACTTCAAAGGCCTGAAGATCGGTTAAAGAGGGACAGAAACGCCTCATTTGCAGCCCCCACCCGTCGTGGGGCTCCCTTGCCCGCGCGGGCGTGACGTCGACACAGGATGCACGGCGAATGTTACGTAAAAGTAACCGCGGCGAAGCCCTGCCGAGTAAGAGGTATGAAAAAAAGTCATAGCTTACGGAGAATCTTTCGTTTGCGCAAACCCGCCCGCCAGGAAAGAATCGTCGGGTTTGCGACTGCTTTCATGCAGCTGCTTTCCATTCATTAGTAGGGGAATTCATGCAACGCCGTAATGTAGTTCTGGGCCTGTGTGTCGCTGCCGCGACCCTGGCCACGCCGCTGACCTCGGGTATCGCGCACGCTGAAGACGCGTACCCCAGCAAGCCCATCCGCCTGATCGTTCCCTTCCCGCCCGGCGGCACCACCGACATCGTCGGCCGCCTGTTCGCCGACAAGCTCGGCAAGGAACTGGGCCAGACCGTCGTCGTGGAAAACCGCGGCGGCGCCGGCGGCTCGATCGGCAGCGCGTTCGTCGCCAGCAGCGCGCCGGACGGCTATGTCCTGGGCATTGCCACCGTCAGCACGCACGGCATCAACCCGGCCATCTACCCGAACCTGCCGTTCGATGGCGAGAAGGACTTCACGCCCGTCTCGAACCTGGCCGCCGTGCCGAACATCATGACCATCAACCCGAAGGTCCAGGCCAAGAACATCGCCGAGTTCATCACGCTGGCCAAGAGCCAGCCGGGCAAGCTGACGTACGCGTCGGCCGGCAACGGTTCGGTCTCGCACATGATGGGCGAACTGTTCAAGATGGCGTCGGGCACCGACCTGATGCACGTGCCGTACCGTGGCGTTGGCCCCGCGCTGAACGACGCGCTGGCCGGCCAGGTCGACGTCATGTACGACAACCTGCCCTCCACCCTGCCGCACGTGCAGTCCGGCCGCCTGATCGCCATGGCTGTCGCCGCCCCGCAGCGCGTTGCCGCGCTGCCTGACGTGCCCACGTTCGCCGAAGCCGGCCTGCCCGCCGTGAACGACGCGTCGTGGTTCGGCCTGGTCGCCCCGGCCAAGCTGCCCGCCCCCGTGCTGGCCAAGCTGAACGCCGCTGTCCAGAAGGTCAGCGCCGAAGAGGACGTCAAGAGCCGCCTCGCTGCCCTGGGCGCTTCGCCCGCGGCCAACACCTCGGCCGAATTCGGCGCGCAGATCTCGGCTGAAATCGCCAAGAACAAGCGCATCGCCAAAGAAGCCAACGTGAAGATCGACTAACCGGTCTTCGGTCCTCGCGCGCCGCCGGCACGCGAGGACCTCCGATTCACGAACGCAGTACCCCTCTATGCGAATTACCCGCCCCCTGTCCTACCGCCTCGACCTTCCGCAGCAATACCCCGATTCGGATATTTCGGCCCCCCTCGTGCTGGATTCCCCGCACAGCGGCACCGCCTACCCCCCCGATTTCGCTGCCGCGGTGGACTTTGGCGCATTGCGCACCGCCGAGGACACCTGGGTTGACGATCTGTGGGGCGACGCCATCGAGATGGGCGTGCCGATGATTGCCGCGGCCTTCCCGCGCGCCTACATCGACGCCAACCGCGCCCGCGACGAAATCGACGAACTGCTGCTGGACCAGGCTTGGCCTGACGCGCTGAATCCTTCGCCCAAGGTCAAGCTTGGCAAGGGCCTGATCTGGCGCATGCTCGATGACGGCACGCCGCTGTACGACCGCAAGCTGACGGTCGAGGAAGTGCGCCACCGCATCGACGCCTGCTGGGCGCCCTATCACGCCGCGCTTGGCCAGGTGCTGGACAACGCGCATCGCAAGTTCGGCAAGGTCTGGCACATCAACTGCCATTCCATGCCCAGCGTCGCCGGTGAATTCGCCACCGACCGCCCCGGCCTCGTCCACCCCGATTTCGTGCTGGGCGATCGCGACGGCAGCACCAGCGACCCCGCCTTCCGCGAATTCATCGCGGCCTGGCTGCGCGAGCGCGGCTACGACGTCACCGTGAACGATCCCTACAAGGGCGTGGAACTGGTGCGCGCGTTCGGCCGCCCGCAAGAAGGCCGCCACAGCCTGCAGATCGAAATCAACCGCAAGCTCTACATGGACGAAGTGTCGCTTCGCCCCACCGAAAACTATGGCCGCCTGAAGGCCGATCTGCGCGACCTCACCCGCGCGCTGATCAACTGGACGCGCGCGCAGACGGCTTGACGCCGGACGTCTGTTCGCCGGCGCCGGCCAGCGACGTGTTCATACCGGCCGGCGCATTCGGGTTGCAAGACCCCTGCCCCATGGTTCGCCATGGGGTTTTTTTTGCCCGCGCGAGATGCGGACAAACGGGGGAAGCGTCAGAGCGCACATTCCGTGTATAACTACGGCGAACCTTCTGAGGAGAGGCGTCGATGCACATCGGGATACCAAAAGAAACCCGAGACGGGGAAACCCGTGTCGCAGCAACACCGGAGACCGTCAAGAAGTACGTGGGCGGCAAGCACACCGTCGTCGTGGAGCGTGGTGCGGGCGCCGCGGCCCGCTATCCCGACGATGCCTACGTTGCCGCGGGCGCCACGCTAGGTTCCGCTCAGGATGCCCTGGGCGCCGATCTGGTCATGAAGGTTCGCGCGCCCTCCCCTGAAGAATTGCCGCACATGAAACCGGGCACGGTGGTCATCGGCATGCTCGATCCCTTCGACGCCGAAGGCCTGGCGCAACTGGCCGCCGCCGGCCTGACCGGCTTCGCGCTGGAAGCCGCGCCGCGCATCACCCGCGCCCAAAGCCTGGACGTGCTGTCCTCGCAGGCCAACCTGGCCGGCTACAAGGCCGTGCTGCTCGCCGCCCATCACTACGGACGGCTGATTCCCATGATGATGACGGCCGCCGGCACGCTGAAGGCCGCGCGCGCGGTCATCCTGGGCACTGGCGTCGCTGGCCTTCAGGCCATCGCCACGGCCAAGCGGCTGGGCGCCGTGGTCGAGGCATCCGACGTGCGCCCCGCGGCCCGCGAACAGGTCGAATCGCTGGGCGCCAAGTTCATCGACGTGCCCTTCGAAACCGACGAAGAACGCGAGATCGCACAGGGCAAGGGCGGCTACGCGCGCCCCATGCCCCCGGCCTGGATGGCCCGCCAGGCGGCGCTGGTGTCCGAACGCTGCAAGCAGGCCGATATCGTGATCACCACGGCGCTGATTCCCGGCCGGCCCGCCCCCATGCTGGTTTCGGCGGAAACGGTCGCGGCCATGAAGCCCGGCTCGGTGCTGGTGGACCTTGCCGTCGAACGCGGCGGCAACTGCCCGCTTTCCGAGAAAGGCCGCATCGTCGAAAAGCACGATGTCACGATCATCGGGCTGACCAACCTGCCCGGCCTGGTCGCCACCGACGCCTCGGCGCTCTACGCGCGCAACATCCTGGATTTCCTGAAGCTCATCATCAATGCGGACGGCGCGCTGGCGATCCAGCGCGACGATGAAATCGTGGCGGCCTGCCTGGTGTGCGAAGGCGGCAATGTGACGCGGAGGACGTAAGCATGGAAGCGATCAATCCCACCCTGATGAACCTCATCATCTTCGTGCTGGCCATCTACGTCGGCTACCACGTCGTCTGGAACGTCACCCCCGCCCTGCACACGCCGCTCATGGCGGTCACCAACGCCATTTCCGCCATCATCATCGTGGGCGCGATGCTGGCCGCCGCGCTGACCGAAGGCGGACTGGCGCGCGGCATGGGCGTCTTTGCCGTTGCGCTGGCCGCCGTGAACGTCTTTGGCGGATTTCTCGTGACGCGGCGCATGCTCGAGATGTTCAAGAAAAAGGACCGCAAGCCGGGCAAGGAGGAAGCGAAATGATCTCGCTGAACCTCGTCACGCTGCTTTACCTGATTGCCTCGGTCTGCTTCATCCAGGCGCTCAAGGGTCTGTCCCATCCCACCACCTCGCGCCTGGGCAACGCCTTCGGCATGGCCGGCATGGCGATCGCCGTGGTGACCACCGCGGCGCTCATCGTGGGCCTGGCGCGCAGCGGCACAGCCACGATCGGGCTGGGCTGGGTCGTGCTGGGGCTGCTGGTCGGCGGCTCCATCGGCACGCTGATGGCCAAGCGCGTCGAAATGACCAAGATGCCCGAACTGGTCGCCTTCATGCACAGCATGATCGGCCTGGCGGCGGTGGCGATCGCGGTGGCCGTCGTGGCCGAGCCGCACGCCTTCGGCATCGCGCCGCCCGGCATGGCCATCCCCGCCGGCAACCGCTTTGAACTGTTCATCGGCACGTTCGTGGGCGCCATCACGTTTTCCGGCTCGGTCATCGCCTTCGGCAAACTGTCCGGCAAGTACAAGTTCCGGCTGTTCCAGGGCGCGCCGGTGGTGTTCGCCGGCCAGCACATGCTGAACCTGGCGCTGGCGCTGGCGATGCTGGGCTGCGGCGTCTGGTTCATGCTCACGCAGGAATGGACGCCCTTCATCATCATGACGCTCATCGCCTTCGTGCTGGGCGTGCTGATCATCATCCCGATCGGCGGCGCGGACATGCCCGTGGTGGTCTCGATGCTGAACAGCTATTCCGGCTGGGCGGCGGCGGGCATCGGCTTCTCGCTGAACAACCCCATGCTGATCATCGCCGGATCGCTGGTGGGCTCGTCGGGCGCCATCCTGTCCTACATCATGTGCAAGGCGATGAACCGCTCGTTCTTCAACGTGATCCTGGGCGGCTTCGGCGGTCAAGCGGGCGGCGCCGCGGCCGCTGGCGACACGCCGCAACGCAGCGTCAAGTCGGGCAGCCCGGATGACGCGGCGTTCCTGATGACCAACGCCGAAAGCGTGACCATCGTGCCGGGCTATGGCCTGGCCGTGGCGCGCGCGCAGCACGCGCTCAAGGAGCTTGCCGAAAAGCTCACCGAGCGCGGCGTGACCGTCAAGTACGCGATCCACCCGGTTGCGGGCCGCATGCCCGGCCACATGAACGTGCTGCTGGCCGAGGCCGAAGTGCCGTACGACCAGGTCTTCGAAATGGAAGACATCAACAGCGAGTTCGGGCAGACCGACGTGGTGCTGGTGCTGGGCGCGAACGACGTGGTCAATCCCGCCGCCAAGAACGATCCAAAGTCGCCCATTGCGGGCATGCCCATCCTGGAGGCCTACAAGGCGCGCACGGTCATCGTGAACAAGCGCTCCATGGCCTCGGGCTACGCCGGCCTGGACAACGAGCTCTTCTACATGGACCGCACGATGATGGTCTTTGGCGACGCCAAGAAGGTGCTCGAGGACATGGTCAAGGCCGTCGAGTAGGCGGCGCGCGCCAACCGCCGCGCGGGCCTAGCCCTGCGCGGCGCGGCGCAATTGCTCGTCCACCACCTCGACCCAATGCCGCACCGGCGTGTCGGTGCCGCTTTGCAGATGGCCGATGCAGCCGATGTTGGCCGACAGGATCACATCGGGACTTGCCGCCGCAATGGCGCCCAGCTTGCGGTCTCGCAGCTCAAGCGCGATGTCCGGATTCAATACCGAGTACGCGCCGGCCGACCCGCAGCACAGGTGCTTGTCGGCAAACGGCTGCAGCTCAAAACCCAGGTCGGCCAGCAACTGCTCGGACAACGGCCGCAAGCCCTGCCAGTGCTGCAAGGTGCAGGGCGGATGAAAGGCCGCCCGCATGCCCGCCGGCAGCCGCGCGCGCAGCAGCCCGGCATGCGGCGCAACGATTTCGGCCACGTCCTTGACCAGCGCCACGATGTCCGCGGCCTTTTGCGCGTAGGCCGCATCGTGCCGCAGATGATGCGCATATTCCTTGACCATGGCGCCGCAGCCCGACGCGTTCATCACGATGGCCTCGACCTTGCCGTCCTGAACCAGCGGCCACCACGCGTCGACGTTGGCGCGCATCTGCGCCACGGCTTCGTCCTGCGCATCCAGATGGAAACTGACCGCGCCGCAGCAGCCGGCGCCCGGCGCAATGCGCGCGCCGATGCCGACGGCATCCAGCACGCGGATGGTGGCGGCGTCGATGGTGGGCATCATGGCCGGCTGCACGCAGCCGGCCAGCATCAGCACCTGCCGTGCGTGCTGCCCCACCTGGGGCAGCGGCCCCGCGTCGCGGCGTTCCGGCACCTTGCGCCGGAGCGCTTGCGGCAGCAGCCCGCGCAGACTCTGCCCCAGCCGCATGGCGGGCGCGAACATCGGCGACAGCATCGCCTTGCGCAGCAAGGTGCGCCGGGTTCTATCGCCCCATGACCGCTCCACGCGTTCGTCCACGATCTTGCGGCCGATATCGACCAGATGGCCGTATTCGACCCCCGACGGGCAGGTGGTCTCGCAGTTGCGGCAGGTCAGGCAGCGGTCCAGATGCTGCTGCGTGGACTGCGTGGGTTCCTTGCCTTCAAGGACCTGCTTGATGAGATAGATGCGGCCGCGCGGGCTGTCCAGCTCGTCGCCCAGGACCTGGTAGGTCGGACAGGTTGCCGTGCAGAATCCGCAATGCACGCAGCGGCGCAGGATGGCGTCCGCCTCGTTGCCCAGATCGGTGCCGCTCGCCCAGGATGCCAGATTGGTTTGCATGATGTCCTACAGCTCCAGGACCAGGCGGCCGGGGTTGAACAGGCCGGCGGGATCAAGTTCCTGCTTCAGCCGGCGGGTGATCGCGCCAATGCCCGGCGCAAGCGGGTGAAACACGCCATCGGCCGGCGGCGGAGTGTCCGCAGGCCGGAACAGCGTGGCATGGCCGCCATGCTGGGCCGCCACGTCGCGCAGTTGGGCCGCATCGTGCGGGCCGCTCAGCCATCGCTGCCCGCCGCCCCACTCGATCAGCGTCGGCCCCAGTTCGAGGTCGGCCGTGGTGGGCGGCAAGGCAAGACGCCACAAGGGCTGCCCGGGCGAAAAGAACGCGTGGGTCTGCTCACGCAGCGACTGCCACCACGCCGCCGCGGCCTCGGGTGCCATCAGGTCGCCGCCGATCAGCCCTCGGGCGCTGGCGAGCGCGGGCGGCGCGCCCGACAGACGCACCATCGTCATGCCGTCGGCCCCACCGCTTTCGCTTGTCCAGCTCGATGCGGAGATCGGCAACGGCTTGCCGCGCCAGAAGGCAAAGTTCGCCAGCGCCTGCGCCTGCGTGGCGGGCAGCGTCAGCGTCATCTCTTCCATCGGCTTGGGCACGACCTTGAGCGACACCTCCAGGATGGCGCCAAAGATGCCGTGCGAGCCGGCCAGGAGGCGCGACACGTCATAACCCGCCACGTTCTTCATGACCTCGCCGCCGAAGGACAGGATGCGCCCTTCGGAATCCAGCAGTTGCGCCCCCAACACAAAATCCTTCAAGGCGCCGGCGCTCATGCGGCGCGGCCCTGACAGGCCGGCAGCCACGCAGCCGCCCACGGTCGCGGTGGGCGCGAAATGCGGCGGCTCGAAGGCCAGCATCTGGCCGTGCTCCGCGAGCGCGGCTTCCAGTTCGGCCAGCGGCGTGCCGGCGCGCACGGTCACCACGAGTTCGGATGGGTGATAGCTGACGATGCCGCGGTAAGGCGTCATGTCCAGCAGGCAATGGCCATCCTGCGGCCTGACCGGACGATAGTTGCCGTAGAACCGCTTGCTGCCGCCGCCCATCACGAACAGGGGTTTGTGACCGGCACGCGCCGTCATGACCTGGTCGCACAATTCCGACAGGACAAAATCCATAAGGGATACGTCCTAGAAACGGGCGAGATCGGGGAAGCGCAGTTCTCCCGCATGGACGTGCATCTTGCCGTATTCGGCGCAGCGAGCCAGCGTGGGGATGACCTTTTCAGGATTGAGCAGGCACGGCGGATCGAAGGCCCGCTTGACTGCCATAAACGCGTCGAGTTCTTCGCGAGAGAATTGCACGCACATTTGATTAATTTTCTCCATTCCCACACCGTGCTCTCCAGTCACGGTTCCTCCCACCTGCACGCACAGCTCAAGAATGGCCGCACCGAATTTTTCGGCGCGTTCCACCTCGTCCGGCTTATTCGAATCGAACAGGATCAGCGGGTGCAGATTGCCGTCCCCGGCATGAAAGACGTTGGCGCATCGCAGGCCGAATTCGTCTTCCATCTGTTCGATGGCGCCCAGCACGCGCGCCAGATGACGACGCGGAATCGTGCCGTCCATGCAGTAGTAATCGGGCGACACGCGCCCGGCGGCGGGAAACGCGTTCTTGCGTCCCGCCCAGAATTTCAAGCGTTCGGCCTCGGACGCCGACACCTGGCAGCGCGTGGCGCCAGCCTGGCGGAACACCGCTTCCATCCGCGCGATCTCGTGCTCCACCTCTTCGGGCGTGCCGTCCGATTCGCATAGCAGGATGGCCTGCGCATCCATGTCGTAGCCCGCACGGACAAACGGTTCCACCATGTGCGTCGCGCGGCGGTCCATCATTTCCAGGCCGGCGGGGATCATGCCCGCCGCGATCACCTGCGTGACCGCATTGCCCGCGGCCTCGACGCTGGAAAAACTGGCCATGACCACCTGCTGGCAAGCCGGCTTGGGGATGAGCTTGACGGTCACTTCGGTGACCACGCCCAGCATGCCCTCGGATCCGATGAACACCGACAGCAGGTCCAGCCCCGGCGCATCGGGCGCGTGCGATCCCAGTTCGACCACATCGCCGTCTATCGTGACCACGCGCACGCGCAGCACGTTGTGCACCGTGAGGCCGTACTTCAGGCAATGCACGCCGCCGGAGTTTTCCGCCACGTTGCCGCCGATGGAGCACGCAATCTGGCTGGACGGATCCGGTGCGTAGTACAGCCCGTAGGGCGACACCGCTTCGGAGATGGCAAGGTTGCGCACGCCGGGTTCAACGATGGCGGTCGCGCTGGCCAGGTCGATATGCTTGATGCGGTTGAACTTGGACAACCCGAGCAGCACGCCCCGGCTGTGCGGCATGGCGCCGCCCGACAAACCGGTTCCGGCGCCCCGCGCCACGATCGGCGCATTCAGACGCTTGCACACGCGCATGATGGCCTGCACCTGCGCTTCGGTTTCGGGCAGGGCAACCACCGCGGGTATGGAGCGGTAAAGGGATAGGCCGTCGCACTCGTAAGGACGTGTGTCCTCTTCGCGATACAGCACACAGTGCGCGGGCAGCACGGCCGACAACGCCTCGATGAGCTGTTGCTGCGAATAAGGCGCCTGCACTTGTGCCAGGCCAGTTTCGACCAGTGAATTCATGAGCGCAACAATAGCGCGAGTGCCCCGGTTAATCAGGCCGGGATTTACCCGCACCTGACGTATTCACGGGGCTTTGCGGCCGATTCATACGTAACCGACCGTAAACCGGACAGGCGCCTGTCGCTTAAATGCAGCAAGCGTGGACCCAAGCGAGGCGGCGCCTGCCGCCCCGCTCGCCGTTTACCAGGAAACGATCTTGCCCGGATTCAGGATGTTGTTCGGGTCGAAGGCGTGCTTGAGGCTGCGCATCAGGTCGAGCGCGTCGTCGCCATGCTCTTCGGCCATGAACTGCATCTTGTGCAGGCCGACGCCGTGTTCGCCCGTGCAAGTGCCGTCGGCAGCGATGGCCCGGCGCACGAGATTGTGGTTGATGGCTTCCGATTCCTGCCACTCCTGCGGGCTATCGGCATCCAGCAGCATCAGCACGTGGAAGTTGCCGTCGCCCACGTGGCCGACGATCGTGTACGGAAAGCTTGCGCGGTCCAGTTCCTCGACGGTGTCGCGCACGCAATCGGCCAGGCGCGAGATCGGCACGCAGACGTCGGTGGTGCTGGCGCGGCAGCCGGGACGCAATTGCAGGCCCGCGAAGTACGCGTTGTGGCGCGCGGTCCAGAGACGGCTGCGGTCTTCGGGACGCTCGGCCCATTCGAAGTCCATGCCGCCGTGCTCGGCCGTGATGGCCTGCACGGTTTCGGCCTGCTCTTGCACGCCGGCCGGACTGCCGTGGAATTCAAACACCAGCAGCGGCGTCTCGCGCAGCGTCAGCTTGCTGTGCAGGTTGACGGCGCGCACGCTCGCGGCGTCCATGAACTCGACGCGCGCGATGGGCACGCCCATCTGGATGATTTCGATCACGCTCTGCACCGCGGCGTCCAGCGTCGGGAAATTGCAGACCGCGGCGGACACGGCTTCGGGTTGCGGATATAGCCGCACCGTGACTTCCGTGATGATGCCCAGCGTGCCTTCGCTGCCCACGAAAATGCGCGTGAGGTCGTAGCCGGCCGACGATTTGCGGGCTCGGCCGGCCGTGCGGATGATGCGGCCGTCAGCCGTGACGACGGTCAGCGACATCACGTTTTCGCGCATCGTGCCGTAGCGCACGGCGTTGGTGCCCGAGGCGCGGGTGGCGGCCATGCCGCCCAGGCTGGCGTCGGCGCCCGGATCGATCGGGAAGAACAAGCCCGTGCTGCGGATTTCTTCGTTGAGCTGCTTGCGCAGCACGCCGGCCTGCACCGTGGCGGTCAGGTCTTCGGCGTTGATGGCCAGGACCTTGTTCATCTGCGACAGGTCCAGGCTGATGCCGCCCTGGATGGCAAGAATGTGGCCTTCGAGCGAAGACCCGGCGCCGTACGGAATCAGGGGAACGCGATGCTCGTTGCACACCTTGGCGACGAACGCCACGTCTTCGGTGGACTGCGCAAACACCACGGCGTCAGGCAGCATGGCCGGATAAGGCGATTCGTCGCGGCCGTGATGCTCGCGAACGGCGGCCGATTCCGACAGGCGGTCGCCAAAGTGCGCGCGCAGCGCATCCAGGCAGGCGGCCGGCACCGCGCGGCGCAACGATTCGGCGTGCAAGGGAGCGTTCATGATCTCGTGGTTTCCCGGGTTCGATAATCCGAATATTCTACGCCGCCCCGCGTGCTGCGCCGCACACCCCGCCAGGCGGAAGGTGCGCGGCGCGCATCCCCTTCATTTGCCGGAGGTCAGCGCGACGCGGCGGCGTTCACGCACGGCCTGCGCCAGGCGCTCCAGCACGGCCACCGAGGCGTCCCAGTCGATGCAGCCGTCGGTGATGCTTTGGCCATACACCAGGGGCTGGCCCGGCACCATGTCCTGGCGGCCACCCAAGAGGTGGCTTTCGACCATGACACCGACCAGGCGGGCATCGCCGGCTTCCATCTGGCGCGCGACGTCCTCGACGACGAGCGGCTGATTCTCGGGGTTCTTGCTGCTGTTGGCGTGGCTGGCATCGACCATGATGCGCTGCGCGAGACCGGCCTTGGACACGTCCTGGCAGGCGGCGTCAACGCTGGCGGCGTCGTAGTTCGGGGTCTTGCCGCCACGCAGGATCACGTGGCAGTCCTCGTTGCCGGCGGTGGACACGATGGCCGAATGGCCGCCCTTGGTCACCGACAGGAAATGGTGCGGCTGCGAGGCCGCCTTGATGGCATCGACGGCGATCTTCACATTGCCGTCCGTGCCGTTCTTGAACCCCACCGGACACGACAGGCCGGACGCCAGTTCCCGATGCACTTGGCTCTCTGTCGTGCGCGCCCCGATCGCCCCCCAGGAGACCAGATCCGCGATGTACTGCGGCGTAATCATGTCCAGGAACTCGCATCCCGCCGGCAGCCCCATGCTGTTGATGTCCAGCAGCAGTTGGCGGGCCACGCGCACCCCCTTGTTGATGTCGAAGCTGCCATCGAGGTCGGGATCGTTGATGAGCCCCTTCCAGCCCACCGTCGTGCGCGGCTTTTCGAAATAGACGCGCATCACGATTTCCAGGTCCGCGCTCAGGCGGTCGCGCACGGGCTTCAGGCGCTTGGCGTATTCGATGGCGGCACGCGTGTCGTGAATCGAGCACGGACCGATCACGACGATCATGCGGTCGTCCATGCCGTGCAGGATGCGGTGCATGCCTTGCCGCGCGGCGAAGACGGTCTCGGACGCCTCCTTGGTGCAGGCGAACTCCCGCATCACGTGCGAGGGGGGATTCAGTTCCTTGATTTCTCGAATACGAAGGTCATCGGTGTTGTGCGACACGGTACTGCTCCTGGGTTGCCCGCCACGGCGGCATAAAAAAAGCCGCCAGATTCGCTGGCGGCTTTTTTGGGGGGATTCTTTCCAAACTTCAGATTGAGCGCGTCCCTTCCTCCGCCAGCGGCTTCAGAAAACCAAAAAAATAAAAATAAAAGGCGGGGGACGCGAATTTCATGGGGACTGACTCTAGCACAGTTTTTTGAGAGCGTCACGCCGGATTTTTTGGCGTGCCGCCCCCATTTAACGCATCAGGCCGTGCCGCCGACCGTCAGGCCTTCCATGCGGACCGTCGGCATGCCCACCCCGACCGGCACGCTCTGGCCGTCCTTGCCGCAGGTTCCGACGCCGGAATCCAGCTGCAGATCGTTGCCGATCATGGTCACGCGGTTCATGGCGTCGGGGCCGTTGCCGATGAGGGTTGCGCCCTTGACCGGGTAGGTGACCTTGCCGTCCTCGATCATGTAGGCCTCGGACGCCGAGAACACGAACTTGCCATTGGTGATGTCGACCTGGCCGCCGCCGAAATTGACGGCATACAGGCCCCGCTTGACCGAGGCCACGATTTCATCGGCAGGCTTGTCGCCGGCCAGCATGTACGTGTTGGTCATGCGCGGCATGGGCAGGTGCGCGAACGACTCGCGGCGGCCGTTGCCGGTTGCGGCGGTTTTCATCAGGCGGGCATTGAGCGTGTCCTGCATGTAGCCGCGCAGGATGCCGTCTTCGATCAGCACGTTGCGCTGGGTGGCATTGCCCTCGTCGTCGATATTGAGCGATCCGCGGCGATCCGGAATGGTGCCGTCGTCGACCACGGTGACGCCCTTGGACGCCACGCGCTCGCCGATGCGTCCGGAAAACACGCTGGACCCCTTGCGGTTGAAGTCGCCTTCCAGGCCGTGACCCACCGCTTCGTGCAGCAGGATGCCCGGCCAGCCCGACCCCAGGACCACGGTCATTTCGCCGGCCGGCGCCGGACGCGCTTCCAGGTTGACCAGCGCCTCGTGCACCGCGCGCTCGACATAGCCCTGCAGCATCTCGTCGGTGAAGTAAGCCAGACCCAGGCGGCCGCCGCCGCCGGCATGGCCCATTTCACGGCGGCCATTGCGTTCGGCAATCACGGTCAGCGACAGGCGCACCAGCGGGCGCACGTCGGCGGCCAGACGGCCATCGCTGCCCGCAACCAGCACCACGTCATATTCCGCGCCCAGGCCCGCCATGACCTGGATCACATGGGGATCGCGCGCCCGCGCCATGCGTTCGACGCGTTCGAGCAGCGCGACCTTTTCGGGCGCGCTGAGGCTGGCGACGGGATCGATGTCCGCATAGAGGCTGCGGCCGATCTCGGCCTCGACCTGGGCGGCGACCTTGACCTTGCCTGCGCCGCGGCGGGCAATACCGCGCACGGCATGCGCCGACGACAGCAGCGCCTCGGGCGACAGCGAATCCGAATACGCGAACGCGGTCTTTTCACCGCTGACCGCGCGCACGCCCACGCCTTGGCTGATCGAGAAACTGCCCGTCTTCACGATCCCTTCTTCCAGGCTCCAGCCTTCACTGCGCGTGTACTGGAAGTACAGGTCGGCGTAATCGACCTTGTGGGTGAAGATTTCACCCAGTGCCCGCGCCATGTCCGCCTCGGTCAGACCCCAGGGGTCGAGCAGAAGGGATTTGGCGGTGGCCAGGGAAGCAATGGCGGGATCGATGATTTTCATAGGCTCAGTTCAGGAACGGCACCGGGGCCGTGCATGCGCGTCGTGGCGCTCAAGACCGTATCGTACCGCCGACACGGGCCCGGCGTCCCGGCAAACGCCAAAAGTCGCGGCTTACCGCAGCGGCAAATGCGGGACAAAATGGTCTCGCATTATCTTGCCGGCATAGATGGAGACGGCATACTGGGTATCAAGTTAAGTACCCAATTACCTATCAAGTTAAGCAATTGTGCTCAGGCCGAATCGCAAGACTGGCACTTTACGTGTTGTCGTATGACCTGACGGCTAAATGAAAACTCGGGGACGGAACACCATGGCGCCCCGGTATATCACCGCGGGCGGGATGCAACGCCATAATGTATGGCACCTGCTTTCGCGAACATTTTCCGCCCGAAGAAAATTGCGGGAATTTGACGCGCATTGCACGCGCCGTCGTCCAGGATGATCAGGCATGAAATGCCGGCGAGTCACACGCCAGGCGCGTCTTTGCAAGGTTGTCCGACAATTGGCGGCTCGCACCGCCCGCCCGTAAACCAAGCAAGCGCTTGTTTCAGTTTGTCCCAAATTTAAGATTTTCCTTCCTAACTGATGGAAATTGCGGCCAGCCGCAAAGCGGATAGCCGGTGGCGCTTTTGATACAAAGTAATTAGTCCGACAATTGAGATACCACCTCGTAAATTCTGTATTATGCGAGGCACAACAATTAAACATAACTTCGCCGGCGATTAAAGCAGTTCCATAATCAGGAATAAACATGGCCCGAGAAACCTACGCAGCTCTGCAAGCAAAGATCGAAAAGGAAATCAACAAGCTCCAGAAGAAGGCGGAAATCCTTCAGACGAAGCGCCGCAAGCCGGTCATCACCTCCATCATCACGTCGATGCGCGAGTACGACATTACGCCTGACGAGATCATCGCCGCCTACGGCGCAGGCAAGCCCGCGCGCGCCGCCACGAGTGGCCGCCGCAAGGCCAGCGGCCCCGCCCGCGCAGCCGGCGCCGCCAAGCGCGCCGTGGCGCCCAAGTACCGCCATCCGCAAACCGGAGAAACCTGGAGCGGCCGCGGCAAGGCGCCGCGCTGGCTCGCCGCTGAAGAAGCCGGCGGCGCCACCCGCGAGAGTTTTCTTATCAAGGAATAAAACCTATTCTTCAGTAAGAAAAAAAGCGGCGCACCATGATGGTGCGTCGCTTTTTTATTTTAAGCAGGCGCCGCGAGGCGCCTGCTTTCGTCAACGTGCCGGGAATTGAATCTCTCGCTCGGCGCCATTATTGCCTGGGAAATTGTCGAATATGGCACGCACCAGATAGGGCATGGTGCGAATCAAATCGTCACGCTCGCTCAATATGAACGCCGTCGAGCGGTAAACTTCCGCGCCGCCGTTCTGGGTATCACGAATGAAGAGCGAGAGGGAATTGCGCTGGACGACCATGGACACGTCCACCCAGTCAGGCCCCCAGAATCCCGCGCCCATGCCCCAGGGGCCGGGCCCATAGAAGCCGCCGTAACCGCCGTAGAAATACGGGTCGTACGGACGGCGCACCATTACCTGCGTCTGGCTTGTGCCATAGCGGAACGACACCTCGAACCGCCCCTTCACGCCAGGGCGCGCCTCGACGAGTCCCGTGGCCCCGATCCCCGCGCGCACCATATCCTGAAATGACTGATATTCCAGATTATTGATTTGGGATGGGTCGGCAGGAACAAACTGGTAGGTCTGGCCCTCGACACCCGTTGGCCATTGCTGAAACGACGTCACGCGGGCGGAGACGGTGGGCGCGGCGCAGCCCGTCAGCATCATGGCTGCCAGCACCGACAAAATACCGGCCCATCGGCCCAGACTGCTGATCCAAGACATCCTGGACATTTGAGACTCCTGTTCGCGCGACGGCGCCATCATAACGAGCTTTGACATAAGCGCTTGCCAAAAGTTTTCAGGCTAGCCCGTACGCCCAAGGTACCGCTCAACCGCCAGCCACTACAATAGCCTTCTTGTTCATACAGGACTGCAAATCCCATGCGCACCGACACGCCCGTTACCGTATACCGCAAGGATTACCAGCCCTACCCCTACGAAATTCCTGAAGTCGCCCTCGCCTTCGATCTCGCGCCAGACGCGACCGAAGTGCGTTGCACGATGCACGTGCAGCGCAGGCAAGACGCCAGCGCTGACGCCGCCCTGATCCTGGATGGAGAAGAGCTGGAACTCGTGTCGGTAGGCGTGAATGGCGAGCCGCTGCCCGCGGCCAGCTACCAGTTGACCGAACACACGCTCACGCTGCGCGGCCTGCCCGCCGATGCCACCGTTGAAATCGTCAGCCGCTGCAAGCCTTCCGCCAATTCCACGCTGATGGGCCTGTATGTGTCTGGCGGCAATTTCTTCACGCAATGCGAGGCCGAGGGCTTCCGGCGCATTACCTGGTTTGCCGATCGTCCCGACGTGATGTCGCGCTACCGCGTGACGCTGCGCGCGCAGCCCGAGTATCCCGTGCTGCTGTCCAACGGCAACCTGATCGCCTCGCGCCAGTTGCCCGACGGCCGCAATGAAGTCGAGTGGGAAGATCCGTTCCCCAAGCCCTGCTACTTGTTCGCCCTGGTCGCGGGCAATCTGACGCATCGCGAAACCACGGTCAAGACGGTCAGCGGCCGTAACGTGCTGCTGCAGGTCTACAGCGACCCGGGCTCCGAAACCAAAACCGAATGGGCACTGGATTCCCTGGTGCGTTCCTTGCGCTGGGACGAGAGCCGCTTTGGTCTCGAACTGGATCTGGACCGCTTCATGATCGTGGCCGTCCATGACTTCAATATGGGAGCCATGGAAAACAAAGGCCTGAACATCTTCAATGCGGCCTACGTGCTGGCCGACGCCGAAACCGCCACCGATGCCAACTACGAAGGCATCGAGTCGGTCATCGGGCATGAATACTTCCACAATTGGACCGGCAACCGCGTCACCTGCCGCGACTGGTTCCAGCTGAGCCTGAAAGAAGGTCTCACGGTCTTTCGCGATCAGGAATTCAGCGCCGACATGATGGCCCGCGACATGGACGCGGCCGCCGCGGCCAGCGCCCGCGCCGTCAAGCGCATCGACGACGTCGTGGCGTTGCGCGCCGCGCAGTTCCCGGAAGACGCCGGCCCCATGGCGCATCCGATCCGCCCCGAGAGCTACCAGGAGATCGGCAACTTCTACACGGCCACCGTGTACGAGAAAGGCGCCGAGGTCATCCGCATGCAGCACACGCTGCTGGGCGAGGCCGGGTTTCGCGAAGGCATGGACGAATACTTCCGCCGCCACGACGGCCAGGCCGTCACGTGCGACGACTTCGTCGCCGCGATGGAATCCGTCTACGTCAAGCAGCACCCGGGACGCGACCTGTCCGTGTTCCGCCGCTGGTACCGGCAGGCCGGCACGCCGCGCGTCACGGTCAGGCTCGACCACGACGCGGCCACCCGCCGCTGCACGGTGACGCTTACCCAGGCCTGCCCGCCGGTCGGCGTTGAAAAGAAGGCCGGCCCCGACTACGTGAAGGCGCCCTTTCACATTCCGTTTGCGATCGGCTTGCTGGACCGGGAGGGCAACGCGCTGCCGCTGCGTCAGGACGACGCAGTCGTGGACACCGCTCTGCTGGAACTGACCACGCAAAGCCAGCAATGGGTGTTCGAAGATTTCGCCGACCGCCCCGTGCCCTCGCTGCTGCGCGACTTCTCGGCGCCGGTCATCGTGGACTACGACTGGTCCAACGAGGAACTGGCGCTGCTGTCCGCGCACGATGGCAATCCGTTCGCACGCTGGGAAGCCGGCCAGGAACTGGCCACCCGCCAGATTCTTGCATTGGCCGACGCCAGCCAGGCGGGCCGCCCGCTGCAGGCCGACGCCGCCTTCCTTGAAGCCTGGCGCGCGTTGCTGACCGATCCCGCCCTGGACGCCGCGTACCGTGCGCGCGCATTGGCGCTGCCTTCGGAAAAGACGCTGGCCGAGCGCATGCAGCAGGTCGATCCGCCTGCTCTGGCCGTGGCGCGCGATTTCCTTCGCGCCGAACTCGGCCGTCAGCTCCATGCCGAATTCCGCCTCGCCTTCGACGAGAACCAGACGCCGGGCGAATATAGCCCCGCGCCGATTCCCGCCGGCATGCGCGCATTGAAAAACCTGGCGCTCAGTCACCTGATGGCCGCTGGCGAACCCGAAGCCCAGCGCCTTGCCGAAGCGCAGTACGCCACCGCCGGCAACATGACCGACAGCATGGCCGCGCTGGCCGCGCTGATCAACTTCGGGCAAGGCGATTACCCGAAAGAGGCGCTGGCCGCTTTCTACACCAAATGGAGCGCCAATCCGCTGGTGGTGGACAAGTGGTTCGCGCTGCAGGCCACCGCCCGCTCGACCACGGTGCAGACCGCCCGCGAGCTGATGAAGCACCCGGCCTTCACGCTGCGCAACCCGAACCGCGCCCGCGCGCTGATCTTCCAGTTCTGCCTCAACAATGCCCGCGGCATGCACCAGCCGGACGGCTCGGGCTACACGTTCTGGGCGGAGCAGGTGCTGGCATTGGACGCGCTCAATCCGGAGATCGCCGCGCGGCTGGCGCGTGCGCTCGACAACTGGTCTCGCTTCGTCCCGGCGCTGCGTGCCCCCATGCAGGCCGCGCTTGAAAAGGTGCGCCAGCACGACGGCCTGTCGCGCAACGTCCAGGAAATCGTATCCAAGGCTTTAGAATTCGCTGCATAGGGAGATCCTTTTGAAACGTAAAACACTCACTCAATACCTGGTGGAGCAGCAACGCTCCGCCCAAGCCCTGGCGCCGGAAGTGCGCCTGCTCATCGAAGTCGTGGCGCGCGCGTGCAAGGCCATCAGCCACGCAGTCAGCAAGGGCGCGCTGGGCGGCGTTCTGGGCAGCCTGGAAAGCGAGAATGTCCAGGGCGAGGTCCAAAAGAAGCTCGACGTGCTCTCCAACGAGATCCTGCTGGAAGCCAATGAATGGGGCGGCCACCTGGCGGCCATGGCGTCGGAAGAGATGGAAACCATCCATCTGATCCCGAACCGCTACCCCAAGGGCGAATACCTGCTGCTGTTCGATCCGCTCGATGGCTCGTCGAACATCGACGTGAACGTCTCCATCGGCACCATCTTCTCGGTGCTGCACGCGCCGCACGACGTGTCGGGCGCGCCCGTCTGCGAAGCGGACTTCCTGCAACCGGGCAACAAGCAGGTGGTGGCCGGTTACGCGGTGTACGGTCCGCAGACGATGCTTGTGCTGACCATCGGCAACGGCGTCGTGGGTTTCACGCTGGATCGCGAAATGGGCTCGTGGGTGCTCACGCACGAGAACATCCGCGTGCCGGAAGACACCAAGGAATTCGCCATCAACATGTCGAACAAGCGCCACTGGGCTGCCCCGGTCAAGCGCTACATCGACGACTGCCTGGCCGGCTCGACCGGCCCGCTCGGCAAGGACTTCAACATGCGCTGGATCGCCTCGATGGTGGCCGACGTGCATCGCATCCTGACCCGCGGCGGCATCTTCATGTACCCGTGGGATGCGCGCGAGCCGGGCAAGGCCGGCAAGCTGCGCCTGATGTACGAAGCCAATCCCATGAGCTTCCTGATCGAACAGGCAGGCGGCGCGGCCATCAACGGCGTCCAGCGCATCATGGACATCCAGCCTGACACGCTGCACCAGCGCGTCAGCGTCATCCTGGGCTCGAAGAACGAAGTCGAACGCGTGGGCCGCTATCACGCCGAGGACGCGGGCAAGTAAGCCGCCCGCCGCGCTTTCGGCGCGCCAATGCAAAAGCCCCCGGCCGTCATGGCCGGGGGCTTTTTTTAAGGGTACAGGCAAGCAGGGGTTGCGTTACTTGACCTCTTCGATGGACTTCACATCGTCCTTGTTGATCTGCATTTTCTTGCCGTTCTGTTCGTACTCATACATGCCCGACTTCTTGTCGTAATCGGGCTCGTCGGGCGCTACGGTCGAAGATCCGTCGCGTTGGTGAATAACCGAGGGCGACGAGCATCCGGCCAGCACACCAACGCCGGTCATCACCAGGGCCAACGTCATGGTCTTCAGCTTCATGGTTGTGTTCTCCGAGTGTTGAATGGGTGATGTCACTCTATCCGAATCGCTCCCCGAAATCGTGTCGGGTTGTCGGCAAAATGCATAAGAACGTAATCGTCCCCGACCCCAATAATGAAAAACCCCTCGCAGGACGTGCCTGGGAGGGGTTGCAACCGTACACAAGCGGCAATCGCGCTTACACCTTGGCGTGTGTCTCGATGAAACGGCGCACGGCGGCTTCGCTGCAGTCCATGACTTCGACGCGTTGCGGCAGCGATTCCAGGTCTGCGAGGTTGCCCGGCGGCGTGGCCGGACGGCCAAGCGCTTCCTCGATGGTCTCGGAGAACTTGGCCGGCAGCGCGGTTTCCAGCACGAGCATGGGAACGCCCGGCTCGACGAATTCGCGCGCGACCTTCACGCCGTCGGCGGTGTGCGGGTCGACCAGCACGCCGGTGGCGTCGTAAACGGAGCGGATCGTGGCCAGGCGATCCGTATGCGAGCTGGCGCCCGACACGAAGCCATAACGCGACTCGAACTGGTCCTTCATGTCCGACAGGTCGAACGCGCCGTCGCGTGCCATCGTCGTCCACAATTCCTTCACGCGGTCGGTATCGCGGCCCGTCAGGTCGAACACGAAGCGCTCGAAGTTCGACGCGCGCGAAATGTCCATCGAGGGGCTGGACGTGGCGTACGTCTGCGCGGCCGCGCGAGGACGGTACACGCCCGTGCGGAAGAACTCCTCCAGCACGTTGTTCTCGTTCGTTGCAAGCACGAGGCGGCGGATGGGCAGGCCCATGCTGCGGGCAATGTGGCCCGACAGGATGTTGCCGAAATTGCCCGACGGCACGGCGAACGACACTTCTTGTCCCGCGCGCTCGGTGGCGCGCAGCCAGCCATGGAAGTAGTAGACAACCTGGGCGGCGATACGGGCCCAGTTGATCGAATTGACGGCGCCCAGACGGTACTTCGTCTTGAAGGCCAGATCGCCGGCCAGCGCCTTGACGATGTCCTGGGCTTCGTCGAAGACCCCGCGCACGGCGATGTTGTGGATGTTCTCGTCTTGCAGCGAGTACATCTGCGCGCGCTGGAAGGCGCTCATGCGGCCGTGGGGCGACAGCATGAACACCGCCACGCCCTTCTTGCCGCGCAGCGCGTATTCAGCGGCCGAGCCCGTGTCGCCGGAGGTGGCGCCCACGATGTTCAGCGTGGTGCCGCGCTTGGAGAGCACGTACTCAAATACCTGGCCCAGGAACTGCATGGCCATGTCCTTGAACGCCAGCGTGGGACCTTCGGACAGGCCCAGCAGCGACAGCCCGCCATCGAGCGGACGCAGCGGAACGATGTCCTCGCTGTTGAAGATCTGCGGCGTGTAGGCGGCACGGGTCAGACGGCGCAGGTCGTCCGAGGGGATGTCCGTGGCAAACAACGACAGCACTTCGAAGGCCAGATCGGCATACGACAGGCCGCGCCACGATTCCAGCGTTTCCGCGGAAACCTGCGGCAGCGTCTGCGGCACCGCCAGCCCGCCGTCGGGCGCCAGGCCTTCGAGCAGAATGTCGGAGAATTCGAGCGGGGCCATGCCGCCGCGCGTAGAGATGTATTTCATGTCAATTGCTCCACGATGCACCGGGCGCCCCCGATCACGTCAGGTTCTCCACGCGCAGGCGCGTCACCTTGGACCGCACGAACGGCAGCGACTCGATGCGCTCGATGGCCTGATTGACGTTGCCTTCGACGGCTTCGTGCGTGAGGAAGATGATGTCGGCGCCGCCGATGTGCGACGGCTGCTGGATCATCGAACCGATGGAAATGCCGCGGTCGGCCAGGATGCGGGCGATGTCCGCCAGCACGCCGGGCTGATCGTCCACGCGCAGACGCAGGTAGTACGACGTGCTGACCTGTTCGATCGGCAGGATCGGTGTGTCCGACATGGCATCCGGCTGGAAGGCCAGGTGCGGCACGCGGTTGCCCGGATCGGCGGTGTGCAGGCGCGTCACGTCGACCAGGTCGGCCACCACGGCCGAGGCGGTGGGCTCTTCGCCCGCGCCCTGCCCGTAGTACAGCGTCGGGCCGACGGCGTCGCCCTTGACCAGCACCGCGTTCATCGCGCCTTCGACATTGGCCAGCAGGCGTTCGGACGGCACCAGCGCCGGATGCACGCGCAGCTCGATGCCATCGGGGCGGCGCTTGGTGATGCCCAGCAGCTTGATGCGATAGCCCAGGCGCTCGGCGTGTTCGATGTCTTCGGCGGCCAGTTGCGAAATGCCTTCGATGTGGGCGCGGTCGAATTGCACCGGCACCCCGAATGCCAGCGAGGCCAGCAGCGTCAGCTTGTGCGCAGCGTCCACGCCTTCCACGTCGAACGTGGGGTCGGCTTCGGCGTAGCCCAGGCGCTGCGCTTCCGCCAGCACGTCGGCAAACGGCAGCCCGCGCGAGCGCATTTCGGACAGGATGAAATTGGTGGTGCCGTTGATGATGCCGGCCACCCACTGGATGCGGTTGGCGGTCAGGCCTTCGCGGATCGCCTTGATGATGGGGATGCCGCCCGCGACGGCGGCCTCGAAGTTCACCATCACGCCGCGTTCGGACGCGGCGGCGAAGATCTCGTTGCCATGCTTGGCCAGCAAGGCCTTGTTGGCCGTGACCACATGCTTGCCGTTGGCGATGGCTTCGAGCACCAGCTCGCGCGCCAGCGTGTCGCCGCCGATCAGTTCCACGACGATGTCGATGTCGGGATCGCGCACCAGCGCGTGCACATCGGTGTCGACCAGAATGGAGTCGCCCACGCGGGCACGCGCCTTTTCCACGTCGCGCACGGCGGCGCGGGTGACTTCAATGCGGCGGCCAGCGCGGCGGGCGATTTCCTCGGCGTTGCGAGACAACACGGTCCACGTGCCGCCGCCAACCACGCCAAGACCAAGCAGACCCACCTTCATGGGTTTCATCGCGCCGCCCTCTGCGGGCGGGCGTTGAGGGGAATTCATTTCACTTCTCCATAATCCTGTGCATGAAGCTGTTGCCACCCGATCGCGATGCCGCGGATCCGGCTCCGCCGGTCCGCAGGCATGCCCCCTCAGAGGGGGAAGCGCGCAGCGCTGCGGGGGTGGGCACCCATCACTTCAGCAATCCGTCCTTGCGGAACATATCTTTGATGCCGCGCACCGCTTGACGCGTGCGCTGCTCGTTTTCGATAAGCGCGAAGCGCACGTATTCGTCGCCATACTCGCCGAAGCCGATCCCGGGGGACACGGCCACTTTCGCATCCGACAGGACACGCTTGGCAAATTCCAAAGAGCCCATCGCCCGGTAGGGTTCGGGGATCTGCGCCCAGATGTACATGGACGCCTTGGGAATCTCCACATTCCAACCTGCTTCATGCAGGCCGCGCACGAGCACGTCGCGGCGGCTCTGGTATTGCGCCACGATTTCGCTCACGCAGTCCTGCGGGCCGTCCAGCGCGGCGATGGACGCCACCTGGATCGGCGTGAACGTGCCGTAGTCGTGATAGCTCTTGATGCGAGCCAGCGCGTTGACCAGCTCGCGGTTGCCGACCATGTAGCCGATGCGCCAGCCGGCCATGTTGTAGCTCTTGCTCATCGTGAAGAACTCGACGGCAACGTCGCGCGCGCCGGGCACCTGCATGATGGACGGCGCCACATAACCGTCGAACGTGATGTCGGCATACGCCAGGTCATGCACGACGAGGATGTCGTGTTCCTTGGCAAGCGCCACCACGCGCTCGAAGAACGACAGGTCCACGCACTGCGCGGTCGGGTTGCTGGGAAAGCCCAGCACCATCATCTTGGGTTTCGGGATGGATTCGCGCACTGCGCGTTCCAGTTCCTCGAAGAAGTCGACGCCCGGCGTCATGCGCACGGAACGGATGTTGGCGCCCGCGATGACGGCGCCGTAGATGTGGATCGGGTAGCTGGGATTGGGCACCAGCACGGTGTCGCCGCGGTCCAGCGTGGCCAGCATCAGGTGCGCCAGGCCTTCCTTGGACCCGATGGTGACGATGGCCTCGGAGTCCGGATCGAACTCGACCGCGTAGCGGCGCTGGTACCAGTCGCAGATCGCCTTGCGCAGGCGCGGGATGCCCTTGGACACCGAATAGCCATGGGTGGTGGGACGCGTGGTCGCCTCCACCATCTTGTCGACGATGTGCTTGGGCGTCGCCCCATCCGGATTGCCCATCGACATGTCGATGATGTCTTCGCCACGCCGACGCGCCGCCATCTTGAGCTCGCCGGTAATGTTGAAAACGTACGGGGGCAAACGCTCGATGCGAGAGAACTTCCTCATGATGGGAATCCTTAGGGGCGAAAAGGCAAAAAGACCAGGGCGCGGTCGCGCGAAGGGGAAAGGGGCTCTGAGCCGCGCCAGCTCACGATTGCAGCGCAGCAAAACCCTGTAATCTAGCGCAACGACGCCTTGGCGGCAAATGGGGCAAAAAAGCCCCTTTTTCCCCGTGGATACGTTGCAACATGCGGCGTGTCCGATGCGCTATTATCAAGCACGTAAAGCCGGAGTTTTTATTGAAGCTGCATACCGATCCTGCGACGGCCGCTCTAAACACTGTCACCGCCTATGGCGATGGCTACATCGAGGTCAACCAGGTACGTTTTTCCTCTTCGGTCGCTTTCGGCCCCGAAGGCGAAGTGACCATCTGGCCTGTTGAGTCGACGGCCGACATCACCTCCTCCCTCTTGCTCCTGGCAGCTGGATTGTCCGAGCCCGCCCGCAATCCCCTGGATTTTCTGGATGCCCCGGAAGCCGCGCCCAGCCGCCCGGCCAACGCCCCCGAAGTCCTGCTGGTGGGCACCGGCGGCAAGCAACAGTTCCTGCGTCCCGACGTGCTGCGTCCCCTTTTGGCGATCGGCATCGGCGTCGAAATCATGGACACCCACGCTGCCTCGCGCACCTACAACATCCTGATGGCTGAAGGCCGGCGCGTGGTCGTCGCCCTCATCCCTCCCCACGGAGCCACGAATTAATGACGCCGAGCATAGGCAAACCCGCCCCGTTGTTCACCGCCGAAAGCACGATCGGCCCCATCAGCCTCGAGCAATGCCAGGGGCGGGCCGTGATCCTGTATTTCTACCCCAAGGACAACACGCCCGGCTGCACCACCGAAAGCCAGGATTTCCGCGATCTGCACGCCGACTTCCTGTCGGCCAGCGCAATCGTGATCGGCATCTCGCGCGACTCGCTGAAGTCGCACGAGAATTTCAAGGCCAAGTACGAGCTTCCTTTCCCTCTCATCTCCGACGCCGACGAAACCGTCTGCAATCTGTTCGGCGTCATCAAGCAGAAGAACATGTATGGAAAGCAGGTGCGCGGCATCGAACGCAGCACCTTCTTGATCGACGCCTATGGCGTGCTGGTGCAGGAGTGGCGCGGGGTGAAGGTCCCGGGCCACGCCAAGGAAGTCCTGCAAGCCGCCAAAAGCATCGGTTAGCCGCACAGGAAACCCGTCAGGCGCTATAGCCGGCCCAAACAGGAGAGTGACGCATATGCCGCTTCCGAAGTTGCCTACCCGCCCCGCAGCCATCCTGACCTTCCCCTCGGGCGAATCCGCCCGGGCGCAGGCCCGCACCACCAAGACTGCCGCTGCGCGGTCCAACACCCAGGTAGCCCTCGCCGAAGACGAGGACGAACTGCTGGTACAGCCAGAACTTGAAGGCCTGGCGGCGCCGGCGCGCAAGGCCCACACGCCGTCGCCCGCTCACCAGGCGCCGCCCCCCGCCGCGCCGGCCGCTCGCGCCCAGGCGCGCCAGCAGGCCAAGGCTGCGCCCGCCCCCGCCAAGCGCGGCAAGGCGCGCGCCCAGAATGAACCTCGCAAGCTGTTCGTGCTGGACACGAACGTGCTGCTGCATGATCCCAGTTCGCTCTTCCGCTTCGAAGAGCACGACATCTTCCTGCCGATGATGACGCTGGAAGAACTGGACCACCAGAAAAAGGGCATGTCGGAAGTCGCGCGCAACGCGCGCCAGGTCAGCCGGTCGCTCGATTCGCTGGTGCAGGACGCCACGCACCTGGACGAAGGCCTTGAGCTGGCCAAGCTGGGCAACAAGGATGCCACGGGCCGCCTGATGTTCCAGACCACGGCCATCCACAGCACCCTGCCCTCGGACTTGCCGATGGGCAAGGCCGACAACCAGATCCTGGGCGTGGTGCGCGCCCTGCAGGAAAAATACCCGCAGCGCGAGGTCGTGCTGGTGTCCAAGGACATCAACATGCGCCTGAAGGCGCGCGCGCTGGGCATGGCCGCCGAAGACTACTTCAACGACCATGTCCTCGAAGACTCCGACCTGATGTATTCGGGCGTGATGCAGTTGCCCGAAGACTTCTGGAACAAGCACGGCAAGGACGTCGAATCCTGGCAACAGGGCGGCACCACCTTCTACCGCATCCACGGCCCGCTGTGCTCGCAATTCGTGGTCAATCAGTTCGTCTACTTCGAAGGCCAGATGCCGCTGTACGCGCAAGTGCGCGAAGTCAGCGGCAAGATGGCGGTGCTGGCCACCCTGCGCGACTACACCCACGGCAAGAACAACGTCTGGGGCATCACCGCGCGCAATCGCGAGCAGAATTTCGCCATGAACCTGCTGATGAACCCGGAATGCGATTTCGTGTCGCTGCTGGGCCAGGCCGGCACGGGCAAAACGCTGCTGGCGCTGGCGGCGGGCATCACGCAGGTGCTGGAAACCAAGCGCTACACCGAGATCATCATGACGCGCGTCACGGTGCCCGTCGGTGAAGACATTGGTTTCCTGCCCGGCACCGAAGAGGAAAAGATGCTGCCCTGGATGGGCGCGCTGGAAGACAACCTCGACGTGCTGAACATGGGCGAAGGCGAAGGCAACGGGGACTGGGGCCGCGCGGCCACCATGGACCTCATCCGCTCACGCATCAAGGTCAAATCCCTGAACTTCATGCGTGGCCGCACCTTCCTGAACAAGTACCTCATCATCGACGAGGCGCAAAACCTGACGCCCAAGCAGATGAAGACGCTGGTGACCCGGGCGGGCCCCGGCACCAAGGTGATCTGCCTGGGCAACATCGCGCAGATCGACACGCCCTACCTGACGGAAGGCAGTTCGGGCCTGACCTTTGTGGTCGACCGCTTCAAGGGCTGGCCGCACTCGGGCCACGTCACGCTGCAGCGCGGCGAGCGCTCCCGCCTGGCCGACTACGCGGGCGACGTGCTCTAGGCTGGTTCTAGCAACGGCAAACAAAAAGCCCCTTGATCGCTCAAGGGGCTTTTTTCACTACCGCGCGCCGATTATTTGTCGGCTGCGTTGGTGATGGCATTGCCTGCCCGGGACATGTCCTTGCCCATGCCGGCGACGGTATTGCAACCGGCCAGCACGAAGCCGAACACGACAAAGGCAGTCAGCACAATCTTGCCGCGCATGCTGTGACTCCAAAATGAAAAAATGAAAGCGCCTGCGCTCAGGCGATCTGCACGCGCAGTTCGCCCAGGCCTTCGACGCCGCCAGTGATCACGTCACCTTGGCGCACGGCGCCCACGCCCTCGGGCGTACCGGTGAAGATGATGTCGCCGGGCTGCAGTTCAAACAGGCCCGACAGATACGAAATGCTTTCCGGAATATTCCACAGCATCTGCGAAATGTCGCTGGATTGCTTGCGCTCGCCATTGACGTCCAGCCAGATGGCGCCTTTGTCGAGCGTGCCGACCACGCTGCGCGGGTGGATGGGGCCCAGCGGCGCCGACTGATCGAAGGCCTTGCCGATTTCCCAGGGGCGGCCCTGCTTCTTCATTTCGCCTTGCAGGTCGCGGCGGGTCATGTCCAGACCCAGCGCATAGCCCCACACGCATTCGTTGGCCTGGTCGACGGGGATGTCGCGGCCGCCCTTGCCCAGCACCACGACCAGCTCCATCTCGTAGTGCAGATTGGAAGTCTTGGGCGGATAAGGCATCTTGCCGGTTTCGCCGTCGGCCACGAACAGCACCGCGTCAGCGGGCTTGCAGAAGAAGAACGGATCTTCACGGCCCGTGAAACCCATTTCCTTGGCATGTTCGGCGTAATTGCGGCCGACGCAATAGACGCGGCGCACGGGGAACAGCGCGGCGCTGCCGGCAACGGGGACCGCGACGGGCGGCTGGGGAGGCAAAACGTAGTCCATGAGCTATCAACCTATGACAAATACGTGACCGGAATATCCGGGAAAAATATTACCCCGACGCCGCGCGCGCTTGGCATGCCCTGTGCCCCCGCGATGGGGCGTTGTTGTTGTTGGGCGGCCGGGCGTTTGAAAAATCACTCGCGAGTGTAGCCCTTTCTGCGGCCAATGCGAGGACCGCACGGAACGGGCGCCTGCAAGACAACGGCGCGGCGGCGACAGGCCACGGGCCGTCGCGGCCGCGCCGCCGGTAGGCGCCGGCCGGCAAGATGCCGGCTGGCGTGTAGCCCGATCAGCCCTTGGTGTAGCGCTCGGCGCTGCGCACGATTTCCTCGTGAGCGGCGTCCACGCCCTTCCAGCCCTTGACCTTGACCCACTTGCCCTTTTCCAGGTCCTTGTAATGCTCGAAGAAATGCTGGATGCGGGAGATGTCTTCCGCGGGCAGATCCTCGTAGGACTTGATGTTGCGGTACGGGGGATACAGCTTTTCGATCGGCACGGCCAGCAGCTTGGCGTCGCCGCCCGACTCGTCGTCCATTTCCAGCACGCCGATGGCGCGGCAGCGCACGACGGCGCCGATCTGGATGGGGAACGGGGTCAGGACCAGGACGTCGGCGGGGTCGCCGTCTTCGGACAGGGTCTGGGGGATGTAGCCGTAGTTGCACGGATAGTGCATGGCCGTCAGCATGAAGCGGTCAACGAAGATTGCACCGGAATCCTTGTCGACCTCGTACTTCACCGGGTCGGCGTTCATGGGGATTTCGATGATGACGTTGAAGTCTTCCGGCAGCTTCTTGCCAGGGGAGACGCGATCAAGACTCATGGTTCAACCTTGTTTGTCTGAAAGGATATTCAAATCGAGCCGTCGTCCTTGAACGGCGGCCTGGTGGTGGGCACGGGCGCCGCGGGCGGCGCAGGCTTGGGGGCCGGCGCGGCAGGGGCCGGCGCATACGTGGGCACGGGCTCGTCGAACGCCGCAGCAGGAATGGGCGCGCTGTCGAAGTATTCGTCGATGTCGGACGTTCCGCGAGCCAGCGGCGCGTCTTCGGGCGCCAGGGCGCGGTCTTGCTGCGCCTTGCTGGCGCGGGCATCCGGATCCAGTACGTAGTCCGACGCCGATGCGGCAGCCGGCGGCAAGGCCGGGTAATCGCCACCGGTGTCCGCATCGCTGTCCGTGTCCGACAGGCCGACGGCATAGCCGCCTTCGGCATCCACGCGATACGGGTCCGAGCCGGTGTCCGCGGCGGGAAGCGCCGCATCCGAGGCCAGCACCGGCAACGCCATGCTGGCGGCGGTGGCCAGGCGCCAGTGGCGCACGGCATCGACCGGCCGGTCCAGACGATCGTACAGACTGCCCAGCAGCGCGTGCGTCTGCGCATCGCTGCGGCGGGCCAGGCTGCGCAAGAGGTAGCGTTCGGCCTGTCCCCAGAGCTGGCCATTCAGGCACAGCATGCCCAGGGCGGTCAGAAGGTCGGGATCGGTCGGGCGTTGATGCAGCCAAGTCTCGGCCTTGGCCAGGCGCCGCGACACCTGGTCGGCTTCGCAGCGGGCGTAGGCCGCCACCAGGGCGGGATTGAACTTGACCGCGATGGCCGATTCCAGGACGCGCGCCGCTTCGTTGGGCTCGCCGGCGGCTTCGAATGCCGCGGCGCCCGCCAGGGCGATTTCCGGGAGCAGGCGCTCTTCGGCCTTGAGGTCTTTCCAGATGGGGCGCCAGGCATCGTTGGCCGCGGCGGCACGCAAGCGCGCGGCGCCCGCGGCATCGATCAGGACGTCGGCTTCAGGGCGGCCCAGCGCATTGCGGCGCGACAGTCCGCGCGCCAGCGTGAAAACCTGTTCCTGATGATTTAGAGCCGTGTGCGCCCGCAGCAGCAGGCGCATGGTGTGCAAATGACGGGCGCCGCCGTCGGCCAGCGGACCCAGCACGGTCAGTGCGCGTTCAGCGCGGCCCTGATCGAGCAGCATGTCGGCCGAGACGGTGGCGGTGGCTTCAATGAGGCCGGGCTCGGTGCCGGCCTGCTCTTGCGCGTTGGCCAGCAGACGATCGCGCCGGTCGAATTCGCCCAGGCCATGCGCGGCACGTGCAGCCGACAGGGCTGCCAGCACGCGCCGCGTGCGGACCTTGGTCTGGTCCAGAAGCTTGGTCAGGTCTTTTTCGGCGTGGGCGTAGCGGCCTTCAAGCAGGCCAATCCAGCCGCGTTCGAGCAATTCGTGGTCGCGAGCCTGCGCGCGCTTGCCGCGCCAGGCCCTGACGCGATCGGGAATGGCGAGCAGCCAGGCCAGAAGCCGCAGGCCCACGTACAGGATGATGAAGGTGGCGACGATGAGCAGGACGGCGAGCGTCAGCGACATCTCGATGCGCCACGGCCACACCAGAAGCAGCACGTTGCCCGCGTGCGAGCGCAGGACCACCGCCAGGGCGACGGCGACGACGGCGAGCAGCAGGGTCCAGAACCAGGTACGCATGGGTTCAGTCCTGGTCGCTGGTCTTGAAGCCGGCGGCGCGCAGGGCCGCCACGGCGTTCAGGCTGTCCGCCACATCCGGCATGCGCACGGCGATGTCGGTCTGGGCCAGTTCGCGCGCAAGCGTCTGCGCGGCGACGGTGTCAGGCGAGCGGCCATCGAAATACTTGGAAAGCGTGGTGCCGACATTGTCGAGCTCGCTCTTCCAGACCGAGGGCTGGCGCATCAGCATCGCGAGCTGCGCGGTCAACAGGCGCTGGCGCAGCGTGCCGCGCACCTGATCGGCCTGTTCGGGCGACAACAGCAGCGCGGCCGGTTCGTCCACGCGCTGGATGGTGATGAGACCGCCAAGTTCGTGAGCCAGCGCGGAGCCCGCGCGGCCAGGCCACGAGGCCACTTCGGCGCGCCAGCGCTGCCACCAGGGCGCATCGGCGGGCAGGCCGGCCTGCGGATCGATCGTGGGGGCCGGCGCGGGCGGCTGGGCTTGACCGACCGGGGACACGCCCGGCGACACGGTGTCCGGCACCAGCAGCGGCGCCTTGCCGATCAGCGCGACCAGGCGTTCGATGCGGCCCGATTGCGCGGGGATGTCGACGGTGGACACGGCGCGCAGGCGGTCCAGGTCGCCATTGATGGATTGCTGTAGGCTGGAGAACCGCGGGCGGTCGGCACGCGCCAGGCGCGATTGCGCGGTTTCCAGGGCGACGATGGCGTTGGAGACGTTGCCGGCCAGGCGCAATTGCTGATTGGCGATGGTCAGCAGGCGTTCGACGTCATTGGCCAGCAGTTCGTCGCTGGCGCTGTCGTTGAAGTTCTGCCAGGCCTGTTGCAGGGCGTTGTATTGGCTTTGCGTTTCGCGCAATGTGTCTTCGAGCTCGGCGACGCGGCCGGTCTGCGCCTGTGCGAGGGCAAGCGCTTCGCGGGTGTCCTTGCGGGCTTGCGCCACATCGGCGCTGAGCGTATCCAGGCGCGTTGCCACTTCGCGGCCCGCGGAGACGAACTGGGTGCGTTGCTTCCACAACGCATATCCCAGGCCCACGGCCAACAGGATGACGATTATCAGCGCGGTGGCCAACGGACCACTGCCGCGCTTGGCCGGACGGGCCTTGACGGAGTCGGCCGGGGCCGATGCGGACGCGCTTGCGTCCGGGGCGGCCGGATGAACGGCCGGATCGGTAGCGGGAGTCTTATCTGTCATGACGCGATTGTATTCGGTGTCAGTCCGAACCAACGAATCAAGCAGCAACAAAAGCCTGGAAAATCGACTCGTCGTTGGGCACGCAGATTTTTACCATCGCCGGCTCGGACGCGCCAATGCGAGGCTGCGGCAGGCGGCCCACCAGCGAAGGATGCGTGGCGACGAAGCGGCAGCGCTGCCACCACCCGGTCAGACCCGCGGCGCTGAGCTGACCATAAATGGCGTCGACGCCCTCTCCGCTGGTGACCAGCCAGGTGGCGGTGACGCCTGCATCGGCCCATCGCCTGAGGGTGGCAAGCTGTTCCGCGGTCCAGCCAGCCGGTTGCCGGCGGTAGGCCGCATGGCGCGTCACGTGCGCACCATGTGCCTCGAGCGTATCGCCGAGCCAGTCCCGCCCCTGCGTGCCCCGCACCACCAGCACGCGCGCGGGCAACTGAGGCTGGGCAGCAAGCACGCGCCAAAGCGCCTCGGAATCGTGACTGGGCGCCGATTCGTCCGGATGCAGAACTGTTGTATTCGCGCCAAAACGGCCGGTCTCGCGCAGCGCCTGGGCACTGGCGGGCCCAACCGTGGCGACCGCGACGCCCGCAGGCCAGTCCGCGGCGCCATCGGCGCGCGCGAGCTGATCCAGGTATTGGCGCGCGGCATTGCCGCTGACGAACACGACGAGGTCGTAGGCCGACGGCCGCGGCAGGTCTTCGGCGGCGACTGGCAGGGGGTGGATTTCAAGTGCAGGCAGGATGCACGATTGCCAACCGGCGCCCTGCAGGCGGCCGGCCAGCGCTTCGTTGCGCCCTGCGGGCCGCGTCAGGATGGCGATGCGCGGCCCGTCGGCGGCTGCAAACGCCGGGTCCATCAGTCGGACCCGGGGTTTTGCAGCAGTTCGCGAAGAATCGTCTCTGCACCCGCCTCCAGGAGTTCGGAGGCGGCCGCTTCGCCGATGGCTTCGGCTTCGGTCATGGGACCGCTGTGCGTGGCATGAACGACACGGGTGCCGTCGGGCGAGGCCACCAGCGCGCGCAGCGACAGCGTGTCGCCGGCGAGCTGGGCAAAGGCGGCCAGGGGCACCTGGCAGGAACCGCCCAGCTTGCGCGACACCGCGCGCTCGGCGAGCACGCAGGCGGTCGTGTCTGCACTGACCAGCGGTGCAAGCCACGCGCGCATGTCGTCGCGGTCGTCGCGGATTTCGATGCCGAGGGCGCCCTGCCCGGCCGCCGGCAGGCTGTCGGCGGGGTCGAGCAGGCTGCGGATGCGCTCGCCCATGCCAAGACGGTCCAGGCCGGCGGCAGCCAGCACGATCGCGTCGTAGTCGCCCTTGTCGAGCTTGGAGAGGCGCGTATCCAGATTGCCGCGCAGGGGCTTGACCACCAGGGCGGGAAACCGGGAACGGATCTGGGACTCGCGGCGCAGGCTGGACGTGCCGACCACGGCGCCCGCGGGCAGGTCCGCCAGCGAGGCATATCGGTTGGACACGAAGGCATCGCGCGGATCCGCGCGATCGAGGACGGCGCAAAGCTCAAACGGCGCCTGCAGATCCACCGGCACGTCCTTGAGGGAGTGGACGGCGAGATCGGCACGGCCGTCGAGCAGCGCGTTTTCGAGTTCCTTGACGAACAGACCCTTGCCGCCCACCTTGGACAGCGTGCGGTCGAGGATCTGGTCGCCTCGGGTTGTCAGGGTAAGAAGTTCAACTGCGCACGCTGGGTACAGCGTGCGCAGCCGATCGCGCACATGCTCGGCTTGCCACAGGGCAAGCCGGCTGGCGCGGGTCGCAATGACCAGACGTTGCGGTAGAGACACGTGACGCCATCAAACGAAGTTGGAGACGATGATCGTCGCGACTACCCCGAGGATGGCCAGCACGAACAGACCCTGAAGAAGGCTCAGGCCCGATTCGGATTGCTGGGGATCGGTGGATCTACGCAGACTCATGTGCTGATTCCTTGGAAGCGTTCTTGCGGCTTGCAAGCCACCGTCCAAGGACAACAACGAGCAAGGCGCCAATGATTTCAGCGGCGATTTTAACCGTAGTCGGCTGAACGCCAAATTGACGCTCGACAATAACGTCGGTGACCAGCATGCCGCCAGCGATCCAGCCCAGCAGGCCCGCGCCGAAGGTGACGACCAGCGGATAGCGGTCGATGAGCTTGAGCACCAGCGTGCTGCCCCAGATGATGATCGGCACACTGACGACCAGGCCAAAAATGACCAGGCCCAGCTGATGGTCGGCATGCGCATTCTGCGCGGCGCCGGCGATGGCGATCACGTTGTCCAGGCTCATCACGAAGTCAGCAATGATGATGGTCTTGATCGCGGCGACGATGGATGTGCCGCCCTTGATGTCGCCATGCGCATCGTCTTCGGGAACCAGAAGCTTGACGCCGATCCAGACGAGCAGCAGCGCGCCCACGACCTTCAGGAACGGGATGTTCAGAAGCTGCATTGCGAAGGCGATCAGCACGACGCGCAGAATGATTGCCCCTGCGGTGCCCCACAAAATGCCTTGCATCCGTTGCTTGGGCGCCAGGTTGCGACAAGCCAGCGCGATCACGACAGCATTGTCGCCGCCGAGCAGGATGTCGATAAGGATGATCTGAAATACCGCTGCCCAACTCAGCGTCTGAAAAAACTCAAGCACTTTGAACCCCCGAAGGCATTTATGAAAAGAATGGCCGGTCCCGGCCCGGCCGCCCTGCCGCGCGCCTTCGCGCGGCAGGTTTATTTAGAAAAACATATTATTGTAGTTCAGCTTTCAGTCAGCTTTCCGACGCGCAAGCAAAACTTTACCAATCAGCAGCACCAGCACCGCGCCCAGCGCGCCCGACATCAGTGCGAAGCTGTGCTGAGTGACGCCCAATGCGGCATCGATACGCGCCACCGGCTCTTGCAACGCCGGGTCGCCCACCAGCAGCTCGCCTGCGATGAAACCCAACAGCGCCGCCCCAACCCAGACGATGAGCGGGAAGCGTTCGATGACCTTCAAGAGCAGCGTGCTGCCAAAGATGACCAGCGGAATACTGATGGCCAGGCCGAGCACCAGCAACGTCGTGTCGCCCATCGCAGCGGCGGCGACGGCCACCACGTTGTCCAGGCTCATGACCAGGTCGGCGATCATGATGGTACGGATGGCGGTCAACAGGTTGCCATGCGACTTGCCGGCACCGTCTTCTTCGCCTTCGGGCAGCAGCAAGGTGACGCCGATGTAGACCAGGAGCAGCGCGCCGATCAGCTTGAGCCACGGCAGCAACAACAGCTTGGCCGCGACGAGCGTCAGTACGATACGCATGATGATCGCAGCGGCCGAACCGACCACGATCGCTTTTTTCTGTTGTGCCGGAGGCAACGAGCGCGCTGCCAGCGCAATAACCACGGCGTTGTCGCCCGATAGCAGAATGTTGACCCAAATGATCTGGAGCAACGCGATCCAGAATGCCGCTGAACTGAGTTCCATGCCTCTCTTTCCTAGGTGTGATCCCCCTAGGACAAAACCAAATTAATGGGTGAATTGAACGCAAAAAACGTACTGACCGTCTTGGTGCGAGCCCGACGGCATTCTTGCTGGTACGCGCAAAATTTCTTTCATTATAGTTTCGTTCAGCTTTCCGTATGATTCACCCGGCCGCTTCCTGGACGCGGGATTTCCCTAAGATAGCCTCAAAAAACCCGGCCAAAAAAAAGCCCGCCGAAGCGGGCTTTTATCGCGCGTTGCTGAGACTTACAGCACCGACTTGAGCAGCTTGCCCATTTCGGAGGGGTTGCGCGTGGTGCGGATGCCGCAGGCTTCCATGACTTCCAGCTTGGCATCGGCCGTGTCGGCGCCGCCGGAGATCAGCGCGCCGGCGTGGCCCATGCGCTTTCCGGGAGGGGCGGTGACGCCAGCGATGAAGCCGACGACCGGCTTCTTCATGTTGTCCTTGGCCCACTGCGCGGCGTTGACTTCGTCCGGACCGCCGATTTCGCCGATCATGATGACGGCGTCGGTGTCGGGATCGTCATTGAACAGCTTGAGCACGTCGACGTGCTTCAGGCCGTTGATGGGGTCGCCACCGATACCGACAGCGCTGGATTGGCCCAGGCCCAGTTCGGTGACTTGCGCCACGGCTTCGTACGTCAGGGTGCCCGAACGGCTGACGATGCCGATGCGGCCCTTGCGGTGGATGTGACCGGGCATGATGCCGATCTTGATTTCGTCCGGGGTGATCAGGCCGGGGCAGTTCGGGCCCAGCAGCAGCGTCTTGCTGCCCTTGGCCTTCATGCGGTTCTTGACTTCGAGCATGTCGCGGACCGGGATGCCTTCGGTAATGCAGATCACCAGATCCAGTTCGGCTTCGACGGCTTCCCAGATGGCGGCAGCGGCGCCGGCGGGCGGCACGTAGATGACCGAGACGGTGGCGCCGGTGTCGGCCTTGGCGTCCTTGACCGACGCGAAGATCGGCACGCCTTCGAAGTCCTCGCCCGCCTTCTTGGGGTTCACGCCGGCCACGAAGGCGGCCTTGCCATTGGCGTACTCACGGCACATGCGGGTGTGGAACTGGCCCGTCTTGCCCGTGATGCCCTGGGTGATGACCTTGGTGTCCTTGTTGATCAGAATCGACATTGTGAATCCTTGATTTTTGCTTTACTTGACGGCGGCTACGACGCGGGTGGCAGCTTCGGCCATCGTGTCGGCGCTGATGATCGGCAGGCCGGAGTCGGCCAGCATCTTCTTGCCGAGTTCTTCGTTGGTGCCCTTCATGCGCACGACCAGCGGCACGTTCAGGTTGACGGCCTTGCAAGCGGTGATGACGCCTTCGGCGATCACGTCGCAGCGCATGATGCCGCCGAAGATGTTGACCAGGATGGCCTTGACGCTCTTGTTGGCCAGCATGATCTTGAAGGCTTCCGTGACCTTCTCGGCCGTGGCGCCGCCGCCGACGTCCAGGAAGTTGGCCGGCTCGCCGCCGAACAGCTTGATGGTGTCCATCGTGGCCATGGCCAGACCGGCGCCGTTCACCAGGCAGCCGATGTTGCCGTCGAGCTGGATGTACGCGAGGTCGAACTTGCTGGCTTCGATTTCAGCGGGATCTTCTTCGTCCAGGTCGCGGTAGGCGACGATTTCCGGATGACGGAACAGGGCGTTGGAGTCGAAGTTGAACTTGGCGTCCAGGGCGATGATGTTGCCCTTGCTGTCGCGGTTCAGGGGGTTGATTTCGACCAGGGAGGCGTCGGTGTCCATGTAGCACTTGTAGAGCTTCTGGAACACGTCAACGGCCTGGGCGGTCGAGTCGGCGGGCAGGCCGATCGCGTTGGCGATCTTGGTGGCTTGCTCGGCGGAAAGGCCAACCAGCGGGTCGATGTATTCGGTGATGATCTTTTCGGGCGTGGAGTGAGCCACTTCCTCGATGTCCATGCCGCCTTCGCTGGAAGCGATGAAAGCGACATTCTGCGTGGCGCGGTCGGTGACCAGCGAAACGTAGTATTCCTTCTGGATGTCGGCGCCGTCTTCGATGTACAGGCGGCGGACCTTCTGGCCTTCGGGGCCGGTCTGATGCGTGATCAGCTGCATGCCCAGGATTTCGGATGCCAGCTTGCGGACGTCGTCCAGCGAGCGGGCCAGCTTGACGCCGCCGCCCTTGCCGCGGCCACCCGCGTGGATTTGTGCCTTGACGACCCAAACCGGTCCACCCAGCTTTTCAGCGGCAGCCACGGCCTCGTCGACGGAAAGAGCGGGGATCCCGCGCGGCACGGGGACGCCAAATTGCTTCAGCAGTTCCTTGCCTTGATACTCGTGGATTTTCATGTGTTACCTGTCAGGACGTATGAGAAAAAGAAGGTGAATCGGAGGACGACTCGGCCGATGCCTCAGCGCTACCCCCGGTGTACCACTCGGGATAATGCTCAGCCACCACAGGGCCGCCAGTGCTGAGCGCATGGCAGCCGTCCAGTTGGAATGGACGCCGGTTCGGGTTGGGTTCCTGCCGCCGGCGGTTGGCCATGGTCTGGACCGCCGCGGTGGGAAGCACCTGCGACAGTTCGGTCATGTGCGTACAGCCCTCCACATGCCCGAACCGCTCTTTGACCTGGCGGCGGAACCCCTTGAGCAGGTTCATGCCGATCAGGTCAGTGTACGCCGGCTCGATGGCCTTGCAATGCTCGCCATAAGGCGCCGCATCATAGACGGCCTGAGCCGCCACGATCGAGAATTCCTCGTCGATGGTGATGCGCAGGTGCATATGGTGGATGGGCTGCCCGGCCTTGAACATCTCGCCGTCGCGCTTCGGAAAATCGTACGCTTTCACGTCGATCAGCTCGGCTTCCAGGTCCCAGTTGCCGTCATCGCGCGCGTACGACTGCACACGTATGGAACGCGTATGCAGCGGTTGGCGAGGACAATCCGGCGGTGGCAAGGGCATGCGAGGGGGCCTGCGGGGCAAAGATGGCCTGCGCGTATGGTGCGCGGCAACAAAACCTTCAAAGTATAGCGCAGGCGGCATTCGCGCAATCGTATTAATTGGGCGGCGGATGCCCCGCTGTCCGGTCCGCTGACCGCGCCGCCGTGACTTCCCTCCTTCCACGCGGCCCCTGCCGGTTTCGCCGCGCGGCTCGGCGTGGGGCTGGTAATGGCGTCTGCAGCAGGCAAAAACCCGGCGTGCGCGTGGCGCGCGGCCGGGTTGGAAATGCAGGAGGCCCGGCGCGCGTGCGCCGGGAACGCCATCGGCCGTCAGGCCGCCTCGCGCAGCGCGCGCGCCGCCTGGACCATGCCGATCAGCGCGGCCTCCGTTTCCGGCCAGGCGCGCGTCTTCAGGCCGCAATCGGGATTGACCCACAGGCGTTCCTTGGGCAGGCGGGCGGCGGCCTTGTTCATCAGGTCAACCATCCAGCCGACCTCGGGCACGTTGGGCGAGTGGATGTCGTACACGCCCGGGCCGATGTCGTTCGGGTACCGGAAGTCCTCGAACGCCTTGAGCAGCTCCATATTGGAACGCGACGTTTCGATCGTGATCACATCGGCGTCCATGGCGGCAATCGATTCGATGATGTCGTTGAATTCCGAATAGCACATATGCGTGTGGATCTGCGTCTCCTCGCGTACGCCGGCGGTCGACAGGCGGAAGCAGTCCACGGCCCAGTCCAGGTATGCCTGCCAATCGGCGCGGCGCAGCGGCAGGCCTTCGCGGATGGCCGGCTCATCGATCTGGATGACGTTGATCCCGGCCGCTTCCAGGTCCACGACTTCGTCGCGCAGCGCCAGCGCCAGCTGGCGGCAGGTGGCTTCGCGCGGCTGGTCGTCGCGCACGAACGACCACTGCAGGATGGTGACCGGACCGGTCAGCATGCCCTTGACCGGCTTGTCGGTCAGCGACTGGGCGTAGGACGACCAGCCTACCGTCATGGGCGCGGGACGGGCGACGTCGCCGAAAATGATCGGCGGCTTCACGCAGCGCGATCCATAGCTTTGCACCCAGCCGTTTTTCGTGAAGGCAAAGCCGGCCAGCAGCTCCCCGAAGTACTCGACCATGTCGTTGCGCTCGGGCTCGCCGTGCACCAGGACGTCCAGGCCCACCTTTTCCTGGAAGCGGATGACTTCTTCGATCTCCTTGCGGATGGCCGCTTCGTACGCGGAATCCGTCAGGGCGCCCGCCTTCCAGTCGCGGCGCAACGCGCGGATCTCGGCCGTCTGCGGGAACGAGCCGATCGTGGTGGTGGGATAGGCGGGCAGCCCCAGCTGCTCCTGCTGGCGCGCGATGCGGCCTGCAAACGGCGCCCGGTCGCGCGACATGCCCTTTGCTGCGGCCATGCGCTCGGCCACGGCCGGGTTGTGGATGCGCACCGAGGCGCGGCGCGCGGCCAGCGCCGCGCGTTGGCTGGCCAGCCCCTGCTGCACCGTGGGGTCCGTGGCGCTGCTCAGCGCGCGGCCAAGCAGGCTCAGCTCGTCGAGCTTCTGGGCGGCAAAGGAAAGCCAGCTCTTGAGTTCGGCGTCCAGTTCGGTTTCGTTTTCCAGGTCGACGGGCACGTGCAGCAGCGAGCACGACGGCGCCAACCACAGTCGGTCGCCAAGATGGCGCGCAAGCGGGGCGAGCGCGGCAATGGCGGCGTCGAGATCGGTGCGCCAGATGTTGCGGCCGTTGATGATGCCGGCGGACAAGACCTGCCCGTCGTTCAGGCCCGCCACCACGTCGGCCAATTGTTCGGGGGCACGCACCAGGTCCACGTGCAGGCCGGCCACCGGCAGGGCCTGCGCCGTCGAGAGGTTGTCCTTCAGACCGTCGAAGTAGGTGGCGACCAGCACTTTAACCGCACTGGCGGACAACGTGGCATAAGCCTGCTTGAAGGCATCGCGCCAGGCTTGCGGCAGATCGAGCGCCAGGATGGGCTCATCGATCTGCACCCACTCGACGCCCAGCTTGGCAAACCGCGCCAGCACCTCTTCATAGACCGGCAGCAGCGCAGCCAGAAGCTGGAGTTTCCCGGCATCGGCGGCGCCGCCGGCAAAGGCGTCGCCCTTGCCCAGGAACAGCCAGGTCAGCGGGCCGGGAATGACCGGCTTGACCTCAAGACCCAGCGCCTGGGCCTCCCTGATCTGGTCGAACAGGCTTTCGCGGGCAATGCGGAAGGTCTGGCCGGGCACCAGTTCCGGGACGATGTAGTGGTAGTTGGTGTCGAACCACTTGGTCATTTCGCAGGCAGCGGCGGGCTTGCCCGACGGCGCGCGGCCGCGGCCCATGCGAAAGAGCGTGTCCAAGGACACCGGCTCGCTGTCCTTCTGGCCGAAGCGCGCCGGCACCGCGCCCAACAGGGTTGTCCATTCCAGGATCTGGTCGTACCAGGCGAAGTCGCCCACCGGCACGAACTTCAGGCCGGCCGCAGCCTGAAGGCGCCAGTGGCGGGCGCGCAGTTCACGGCCCGTGTCTTCCAGGGCGTCGGCGGTCTGCTTGCCGGCCCAATAGGCCTCGACCGCCCGCTTGAGTTCACGCTGGGCGCCGATGCGGGGGAAACCCAAATTATGAATCGTAGTCATGTTCTAGCCGCCATCCACAAAATTTGTTCAAGTGGCGATCATTCTGAGGCCAAATCAAAATGAATCAAAATCAATGTACGCATTCATAAGATGAGGAAACCTCATAGAATGGCTAGCCATGCCAACCCGCCGGGGTTTGGCGTCCTTACGCCGCCCCCGGATCCCGACCCGCTCAGCCGCCCTCAATGCTAGAAATCCGCCACCTCGAAACTCTGACCGCCATCCGGGATGGCGGCAGCCTTCAGGAAGCCGCAGAACGCCTGCACCTGACGCAATCCGCGCTGTCGCATCAGCTGCGGGATCTCGAAACCCGCCTGGGCACGCCTCTGCTGAACCGGCGCACACGGCCGGCCCGGCTGACCACGGCTGGGCTGCGGGTGCTGGCGCTGGCCGATGAGGTCCTGCCGCGCATCCGCGCCACGGAACGCGACCTGCAACGGCTGGCGGCCGGGCGCACAGGTCGGCTGCACCTGGCGATCGACTGTCATTCCTGTTTTCAATGGCTGATGCCGGCGCTGGACGCCTTCCGCGTGCAATGGCCGGATGTGGCGCTGGACCTGTCCGCGGCGTTCTCGTTCGCCCCCCTGCCCGCGCTGGTGCGCGGCGACCTGGACCTGGTCATCACGTCAGACCCGCAGCCGCTGGACGCGGTGGAGTACCTGCCGCTATTCAAATATGAGCTGGTGCTGGCCGTGTCCGAATCCAACCCGTTGGCGGGCAGCAAATTCATCCTGCCAGAGCAGTTGGCAGACCAGACCCTGATCACTTACCCCGTAGACAAGCAGCGGCTGGATGTCTTCACGGCCTTTCTGGACCCGGCCGACGTGGAGCCCGCCGCGGTCCGCAAGGCGGAACTCACGCCGATCATTGCGCAACTGGTGGCCAGCAATCGGGGCGTGGCGGCCCTGCCGAACTGGGCCCTGACGGAATACATGAATCAGGGATGGCTGCGGCTTTGCCGCCTGGGCCCGCAAGGCGTGTGGCGCACGCTGTATGCAACCGTGCGCAGCGAGGACACGGACGCCTCGTATATCGACGAGTTTCTGACCATTACCCGCGACGTCTGCTTCAAGACGCTGTCGGGCATCAAGTCGGCGAAGTGACGACCGAAGTGAAAACGTAAGGAACAACGACGGCCACAGCGGCGCCGGGTGGGTAGATGCCTGCGGGAAACCACGCCGGCTGGCCGGGCGTCAGTCTTCGTCGCCCTCGCCGAGGATGCGCCGGATGACGTCGTGCGCGAAACCCCGGCTGGCCAAAAAGCGCGCCTGCTTTGCGTAGACCGCGCGATCTTCGGGCTTGGCGCTGAAGCGCTTTTTCCAGACCTCAAGCGCCCGGTCGTATTCGGTGGCGCGAAGCTGTTCGCGCAGTTCCGCGACCTGGTTGTCGTCCACGCCATGCTGGCGTAATTCCTGCACGATGCGCGCCGCGCCCTGCCGCGAGGCGCGCCGATGAACCAGGCTTTGGGCAAAGCGTTCGGTGGACAGCCAGCCCTCTTTCTCAAGCGCGTCCAGTACGGATTCGACCTCGGCCGCATCTTCGGCATAAGCAGCCAGCTTGCGCGCCAGTTCTTCGCGCGCGTGCTCGCGCCGCGACAGATACCCCACTGCCCGCATCTTCAGTGACGGCCCCTTGCGCGCCTGCTTGCCGTCGGACGTTGACGCCTCGTCGGCGCTGGCGGCGGTGTCGGCACGCCGGCCGCGCGCGGCGCCGCGGCGATCGGAAGTGCGCTGCTCGGAACTGCGCTGCCACAGGCCGGAGGATTCGGCGCCATCTGCCGAATCGTCGGACGCTGCAGCTTCGCGGACCACCCGCGCATCGGACGTGCGCCGCAAGCCTTGCGGCTTGGCGACCGTTTCGAATTCGTCATCCAACCGGGCGCGTTGGCGCTCGGCGGACGCGGGAGTCGATTTCCAGCTCATGCGCTTTCCTGCTTGCTAAACAAAACGGCAGGCCCATCTTGGCGCCTGCCGCAGTTTCCCAGCCCAGCCGGGCCGGCGATGGGACTTGCCTGAACTGCGGCGAGCCCTGTCGAATGCCCGGGATTATTCGGCCGTGTCTTCCGCCGTGGGCACGAATTCAGCGGCGCGGCTGACGATGCCCTGGTTTTCGCGGACGCGGTTTTCGATTTCGATGGCCATGTCCTTGTGCTCTTTCAGGTATTCGCGCACGTTGTCCTTGCCCTGGCCGATGCGGTTGCCGTTGTAGCTGTACCAGGCGCCCGACTTGTCGACGACGTTGGCGGCCACGCCCAGGTCGATGATTTCGCCTTCGCGCGAGATGCCGGCGCCATACATGATGTCGAACTCGGCCTGCTTGAACGGCGGCGCAACCTTGTTCTTGACGACCTTGACGCGGGTTTCGTTGCCGACGACCTCGTCGCCCTTCTTGATGGAACCGATGCGGCGGATATCCAGGCGCACGGACGCGTAGAACTTGAGCGCGTTGCCGCCGGTGGTGGTTTCAGGGTTGCCGAACATGACGCCGATCTTCATCCGGATCTGGTTGATGAAGATGACCATGCAGTTGGTCTTCTTGATGGTGGCGGTCAGCTTGCGCAGCGCCTGGCTCATCAGGCGGGCCTGCAGGCCGGGCAGCGAATCGCCCATTTCGCCTTCGATTTCGGCCTTGGGCACCAGCGCGGCCACCGAGTCGACGACGATCAGGTCGACCGAACCCGAGCGCACCAGCGCGTCGGTGATTTCCAGCGCCTGCTCGCCCGTGTCCGGCTGCGAGATCAAGAGGTCGGCCAGGTTGACGCCCAGCTTGGACGCGTACTGGACATCCAGTGCGTGTTCCGCGTCGACGAAGGCGCAGGTGCCGCCCAGCTTTTGCATTTCGGCGACGACCTGCAGCGTGAGGGTGGTCTTGCCCGACGATTCCGGACCGTAGATTTCGACGACACGGCCGCGCGGCAAGCCGCCGACGCCCAGCGCGATATCCAGACCGAGCGAACCCGTGGAAACCACCTGGATGTCGTGCGAGACCTCGTTGTCGCCGTAGCGCATGATCGAGCCCTTGCCGAACTGCTTTTCGATCTGCGAAAGCGCTGCGGCGAGCGCCTTGGCCTTTTCCGAAGCGGCGGCCTTGGTGGTTTTGTCGTCCATGAGGAGTCCTGTCTGTAACGTATCTGGAAGTCGGAAAAACTGCGGGTCTGAGCTGGCCGGGTCTGAGCTTGCCGGATTTGATGCCTGTCCTACGGCCTGACGTGGAGCCTTGAGCTACGGATCAGATTATGGCATCGGATTGTACTGTACAAAAAACCAGTGTGCCAGTCTTTTGCACGTATACCCTGAGTGGCAAGCCCGGCGCCGTATGACAGAATCCGGAGCGATCCCGGTATTTTCGCCTTTCTCCGTCCCCCGGGCCGGCGTGTATCTTCCTAGCAGCAGCCCATGCGTATCCTGATCGCCGAAGACGACAGCATCCTGGCCGATGGCCTGTCCCGCTCGTTGCGCCACAACGGCTATGCAGTGGATGCCGTGCGCGACGGGCTTGCCGCCGATTCCGCGCTGGCCGCCCAGGCCTTCGACCTGCTCATCCTCGATCTCGGGCTGCCGCAACTGGCCGGCCTGGAAGTGCTGCGCCGCCTGCGTGCCCGCAACTCCGCCCTGCCCGTCCTCATCCTGACCGCCGCCGACAGCATCGAGCAGCGCGTCAAGGGCCTGGACCTGGGCGCGGACGACTACATGGCCAAGCCCTTCGCGCTGTCCGAACTCGAAGCCCGCGTGCGCGCGCTGACGCGGCGTGGCGCGGGCGGCGGCGGCACGATGATCAAGCACGGCAAGCTGCTCTTTGACCAGACCGGCCGTGTCGCCATCGTGGACGACCAGACGCTGGACCTGTCGGCCCGCGAGGTCAGCCTGCTCGAAATCCTGCTGACGCGCAGCGGACGCATGGTCAGCAAGACCCAACTGGTCGACCATCTGTGCGAATGGGGCGAGGAGGTCAGCACCAACGCCATCGAGGTCTACGTGCATCGCCTGCGCAAAAAGCTCGAGCCCAGCGGCGTGAAGATCGTCACCGTGCGCGGCCTGGGCTACTGTCTTGAGCGGGACCAGGGTGCGGCGTACCTCGCAAGCTGAGCCCTCACCAGAGCCGCTCAACCAGGAAGCCCTGGATATCATGCAAGCCGGGTCCAAGGGCCCGAGCTTTGCGCCGCCCCAACGTTCGCTGCTGGGCGAAATCCTGGACTGGATGCTGGCGCCGCTGTTCCTGCTGTGGCCCATGAGCGTCGCGATCACCTATGTGGTCGCGCAGAACATCGCCAACGTGCCGTACGACCGCGCGCTGGCCAACAACCTGCACGTCTTGACGCGCCAGGTCCACGCGCAGGACGGCCGCGCGGTGCTGAAGATGACCGACGCCGCGCGCGACGTGCTGCGCGCCGACGAGACGGATAGCGTGTTCTGGCTGGCGCTGGGCAGCCGGGGCGAATACCTGGGCGGCGACCGCGCGCTGCCGCTGCCCACCACTGTGGGACAGCCCCGCCCCGGCGAGGTCCAATACGAGGACGACACGTTGCGCGGCTTTGGCATCCGGCTGGCGTTCACCTGGGTCGACCTGCATCTGCCGGGCACGCAGCCGGCGCTGCTCATCGTGGCCGAGACCGTCGAGAAGCGCACGCAATTGGCCAACGACATCATCAAGGGCGTCATCATCCCGCAGTTCGTGGTGCTTCCGATCGCCGTGCTGCTCGTCTGGTTCGGGCTGTCGCGCGGCGTGGCGCCGTTGAATGCGCTGCAGCAGCGCCTGCGCGCCCGCCGCCCCGACGATCTTTCGCCGATCGACGAGCGCGCCGCGCCCTCCGAGATCGCGCCGCTGGTCGCGGCCATGAACGACCTGCTGGACCGGCTGTCCGCCAACGTGCAGGCGCAGCGCCGGTTCGTGGCCGACGCCGCGCATCAATTGAAGACCCCGCTCGCGGGACTGCGCACGCAGGCGGAACTGGCGCTGCGCGACGCCAGTCCCGAGGAAATGCAGTCCAGCCTGCGGCAACTGGTCACCGGCTCGGAACGGGCGACCCGGCTCGTCAATCAGCTGCTGCTGCTGGCACGCGCCGAAAATCCCAGCGCCATCGGCATGACCCGCACCGACATCAACGCCATCGCCTACGAGCAGACGATGCACTGGGTGCCGCTGGCCCTGTCGCTGAACACGGATCTCGGTTTCGAGGGGTCGGACACGCCCGTCGAAATCAACGGCAACCCGCTGCTGCTGGCCGAACTGCTGAACAACCTGGTGGACAACGCGCTGCGCTACACCCCTCGCGGCGGGCATATCACCGTGCGCGTGCTGCAGGCGGACGGCGAGGGGCTCCTGGAGGTCGAGGACTCGGGACCGGGCATTGCGCCCGAAGAGCGCGAGCGCGTGTTCGACCGCTTCTACCGCGTGCTGGGCACGTCCTCCGACGGCAGCGGCCTGGGCCTGGCCATCGTGCGCGAGATCACGCAAAAGCATCAGGCCAGCGTCGTGATCAGCGACCATCCCACCGAACACTCCGACCTGCCCGGCACCCGCATCCGCGTCGCTTTTCCCCTCTACACGCCCCCGCCCGAGCCCGCCGAGAGCTAAGGACTATCCCTAGCCTTCCCCGGAGCGTTTACCATTTGTTTCAATTTTAAGATTCAAGTAAGGGTCCCGTCAGAACCTCGTCAGCGTCGCGCCCCAATGTGACGCTTAGCTCGATGTCGGCCGCGCCGGCGGAGGGTCAAGCACGGCGGAAAACCGCCGGCCTAAAAACGAGGAGACATCATGAGCACAACTACCATGGCAGGCCGCGGTCCATCCGCGGATCCGCGTCCGATGACCAAGGAGGAGCGCAAGGTCATCTTCGCGTCTTCGCTCGGCACGGTGTTCGAGTGGTACGACTTTTACCTGTATGGCTCGCTCGCAGCCATCATTGCCCAACACTTCTTTTCCGGCGTGAACCCGACCGCGGGCTTCATCTTCGCGCTGCTGGCCTTCGCGGCGGGTTTCGCGGTGCGGCCGTTCGGCGCGCTGGTGTTCGGCCGCCTGGGCGACCTGGTCGGACGCAAATACACCTTCCTGGTCACGATCGTGATCATGGGCCTGTCGACGTTCCTGGTCGGCATCCTGCCCAGCTACGCCAGCATCGGCCTGGCCGCTCCCGCCATCCTGATCGTCCTGCGCCTCTTGCAAGGCCTGGCGCTGGGCGGTGAATACGGCGGCGCGGCGACCTACGTCGCCGAACACGCCCCGCACGGCCGCCGCGGCTTCTACACGTCCTGGATTCAAACCACCGCGACGCTGGGCCTGTTCCTGTCGCTGCTGGTCATCCTGGGCATCCGCACGTTCATGGGCGAAGACGACTTCAAGGCCTGGGGCTGGCGCATTCCGTTCCTGATCTCGGTGGTGCTGCTGGGCATCTCGGTCTGGATCCGGCTGCAACTGAACGAGTCCCCCACCTTCAAGCGCATGAAGGAAGAAGGCAAGGGTTCGAAGGCGCCGATCGCCGAATCGTTCGGCCAATGGAAGAACCTGAAGGTCGTGCTGCTGGCGCTGCTGGGCCTGACCGCCGGCCAGGCCGTGGTCTGGTACACGGGCCAGTTCTACGCGCTGTTCTTCCTGACGCAGACGCTGAAGGTCGACGCCAACACCGCCAACATCCTGATCGCCATCGCCCTCTTGATCGGCACGCCCTTCTTCGTGATCTTCGGCGCGCTGTCGGACAGGATCGGCCGCAAACCCATCATCATGGCGGGCTGCCTGATCGCCGCGGCGACCTACTTCCCGATCTTCCAGGGCCTGACCCACTTCGCCAACCCGGCGCTTGAAAAGGCGCAGGCCACCGCCCCGGTCACGGTGATTGCGGATCCGAGCACCTGCTCGTTCCAGTTCAACCCTGTGGGCACGGCCTCGTTCACCAGCTCTTGCGACGTGATCAAGTCGTTCATGGCCCGCAACTCGGTGAACTACCGCAACGAAGCGGCTCCGGCCGGTTCCGTGGCCCGCGTCAAGATCGGCAATGAAGAGTTCACCTCGTTCGACGGCCGTTCGCTGGCGCCGGCCGAGTTCAAGGCCAAGGTCGCCGAACTCGACAAGACGCTGACCGCCTCGATCCGTAGCCACGGCTACCCGGCCAAGGCCGATCCGGCCCAGACCAACACCGTGATGGTCGTGGTGCTGCTGACAATCCTGGTGCTGTACGTGACCATGGTCTACGGTCCGATCGCCGCCATGCTGGTGGAGATGTTCCCGACGCGCATCCGCTACACGTCGATGAGCCTGCCCTACCACATCGGCAACGGCTGGTTCGGCGGCTTCCTGCCTCCGGTCGCATTCGCCGTGGTCGCGGCCACCGGCAACATCTACGACGGCCTGTGGTATCCGATCATCATCGCCGTCATGACCCTGGTGGTCGGCACGCTCTTCGTGCGCGAATCCAAGGACAACGACATCAACGCCTGACAAACCATCCCCCGCCGGGCGGGACTGCTGCGCCTGCCCGGCCTTTCAAAAGCTCCTCGCGGAGCTTTTTTTTTGTGCCGCACTTTCAGGACCATGTCAGACCTGCGCCAGTAGACTGAGCGCTCAGATTACGGCCTTGCGCAAGATTGCCTGACGATTGATCCCCCTGTCAGACGATTGCAGGGCTGCTGATCTGACACCAATGCCGCGTTCCCCGCGAGCCTTTTATGACGCGGCATTGCGTGCTCCCGTACCGGCCCGACTCTTTATTGAGCCGGGCCGCTTTTTTTGCGGCGGCCCGCAAAAGACTAAGGGCGGCCGCAGCGCGACCGCCCTCTTCATGCTGCACGGCCGGCCTTGCGGCCGGCTCATATCAACGACGCATGCCCACGCCGATGGCGACCACACCCGCCACGATCGCGGCAATGCCTGCCCACGTCGGGATGGGCACCGACTTCTCGGTTTCCGCCGTGGCCTTCACAGATCCGATCTGCAGAACCGTTTCTTCGGACTTATAGCTAAAGCCCTTATAGGCCAGGGCAACCACGCCCAGGACAATGAGGATCGCGCCAATGATTTTCATCTTTTCACTCCAATCTCACGTTGGTGCGCGGGACATTACCGGATAGGCTCCCCCCTGTCAGTGACAGAACGTGTCGCCTGTTGCCAGCGTGCCTGCCCCCTTCGGCAAAGCCGCCGCGTCGTATAGAATCAACCCTTTTGGCCGACGCTCATGTGGTTCAAGAATCTCAAGATTTACCGCCTCTCCTCGCCCTGGACCCTGACCGGCGAGCAGCTTGAAGAAACGCTGGCGCGCCATGCCTACCAGACCGGCAACAACCTCGAAATGCAAAGCCTGGGCTGGGTGCCCCCGCGCGAGAACGGCGGCCTGGCCCACGAAGTGAACGGCCAGATCCTGCTCAGCCTGCGCGCTGAAAAGAAACTCTTGCCGGGCACCGTCATCAACCAGGTCGCCAAGGCGCGCGCCCAGGAAATCGAAGAGCAGCAAGGCTACAAGCCTGGCCGCAAGCAGATGAAGGAAATCAAGGAGCGCGTCACGGACGAGCTCCTGCCGCGCGCCTTCAGCGTCTATCGCGACACGCGCGTGTGGATCGACCCGAAGAACAATTGGCTCGTCATTGACGCGGCCGCTTCGGCCAAGGCCGACGAAGTCATCGGCCTGCTCGCCAAGTGCGTCGATCCGTTCCCGCTCGAAAACCTGTACGTCGCCCAATCGCCGGCGTCTGCCATGACCGGCTGGCTGGCCGAGGACGAAGCGCCCACCAACTTCACCATCGACCAGGACACCGAACTGCGCTCGTCCGGTGAAAGCGGCGCCGCGATCCGCTACGTAAAGCACTCCATCGACGCTGACGACGTGCGCCGTCACATCCAGTCGGGCAAGCAGTGCACCCGCCTGGCCATGACGTGGGCCGACCGCGTGTCGTTTGTCCTGACCGAAGGCCTGGACGTCAAGCGCGTGGCGCCGCTGGACGTGCTGAAGGAAGGCAACGAAGGCGTGGCCGCAAACGACGACGAAAAGTTCGATTCCGACATGATGCTGATGACCGGCGAACTGGCCAAGATGATGGCCGAACTGGTCGAAGCGCTGGGCGGCGAAAAGAAGATCTAAGCCGCCCTTACCCGGCAGCAACTCCGGGGGCCGCTCTTGTCGAGCGGCCCTTTTTCATGCCTCGACGCTGCGGTCGCGGCCGGCCTGCTTGGCCTTGTACAGCGCCTTGTCGGCGCGATCGATCAGGTAGGCGTAGTCGGGATGGCCGTCGAAGGTCGCCACGCCGATGCTGGCTGTCACATGCATCGCGCCGGACTCGGCGATCACGAAGCGATGCCGGCGAATCTCGGCGTTGAGCTTTTCGGCGGCGGCCAGCGCAGCGCCGGGCCCCGTGTCCACCAGCACGACAAGAAATTCCTCGCCGCCATAACGGAACACGAAGTCGCTGGATCGACAGGTCTGGTGCACGACTTCGGCAAACTGGCGCAGGATCTGGTCCCCGCCCGCGTGGCCGTGCGCATCGTTGATGGCCTTGAAGTGATCGATGTCCAGCAACAGCACCGAAAAGCTTGACCGCTGACGTTGCGCCAGCGAGATCTCGCGGCCGATGACGGACGGCAGGAAACGGCGGTTGAGCACGTTGGTCAGCGGATCGCTGCCGCTTTCGATCTCGGCCACCATGTCAAAGAGGCCGTTGAGCAGATGCTTGATGCGCGCCACCAGCTCCTGCAGTTCGCGCACCTGATTGGGCAGCGATTCCGGCGCCTGACTGGCGCTTTGCATCATCCCCGGCAGCACCGTGTCATCCAGCCGCGCCACGGCCTCGACGATCTGCCGCAGCGCCGGCGCGCTTTCGAACAGCACCGCGCCCTTGTGCTGCAGCCAGAGTCCGAACTCCGAGGCGGCCAGCCGCGGCAGCGCCTGCTCCGGCGTGCGGTAATGCAGGCCGATCAGCACCGCCTGGCTCCATTCCAGCAAGGCGGCGCGTTGCCGCTCGCGTTCGGTCGAAATGTTCTGGCCCAACGCAAAGAGGCGATAGGCCTCGTCGTTGCGGGCGCCCCGATTGATGTCGCGCATGAACGCGCGGCTCATCTGTTCGATGGCCAGGTCGAACAGATTGCACACGTACTGCGTTGCCACGGACGCCGCCTGGCCTTCCAGGCCGCCGGCGCGCAGGCGCTGCGCGATTTCGTTCTTCAGGATGCGGGCGCCGGCCATCACCAGATGGATCGGGATATGGACGCGCGCGTGAACCTCGCCGACCTTCTTCTGCGTGGCCATCAGCACGTCGATATCGCCTTGCTCGCGCACGCAGAGCAGGCCTTTCAGCCAATGCGTCATGCCGCGGTGCAGGCGGGTCGAGACGATTTCGTGAGAGAGCCGCGGGCCGGCTTCGGCATCGGCAAGCAAGGTGGAATAGAAGGCATCCACCAGTTGCGCGGCATGGTCGGACACCAGTGCCGCAACCTGGCCGCGCGTATTGGCGTCGACCGATTGATAGACCGCCTCCCAGGCCTGCGCATTGGAGGCGCTCAGGTAGCACGCCTGGCCGCTGGCTGCATCGGCGGTGGCCGCGGCAGGAGGAACATCGGAACTGCTCGAAGACATAAGATCATCCGCCCAAGAACGGCGTGCGCGCCTGATAGCGGCACTCGCCCGTAAAACCAGCGCGGATTATGCTTGAATTCCCCGTGACGGGACCGCTTTCGCGGCGCCGCCACGGGCGTCTGGCCTCAATCCAGGCCGTGGAAGACCGAATCGTCGGGACCGACATGCGACGGATGTTGCCACGTCACATCGCGCAGCGAATGCTGCACCAGGCCTTCGACGCCCAGCAACACCGCGAAGATCGCCATGCGGATGGGAATGCCGTTGTCGGTCTGGCGGAAGATCGCCAGACGCGGATCGTGGTTCAGATCCACGCTCAGGTCGTTGGCGCCCGGACGGCTGTCGCGCGGCAGCGGGTGCATCACGATTGTCTCGGGGCTGCAGTAGGCGTCGATGATGGCGCGGTTGACCTGGAAGTCGGGCGTATAGCCTTCGTTTTCTTCGTTGGCGAAACGCTCTTTCTGCACGCGCGTCGCGTAGATGACATCGGCGCCCGCCAGGCCCTCGGCCAGCGAGGACTTCTGCTCGATGATGTTGCCGTTGCGGCTGGCCTGCTCGACGATGTAGGTCGGCATCTCCAGGCCCTTGGGCGAGATCAGCGAGAACTTCACGTTCTTGTACAGCGCCATCAGCTTGATGAGCGAGTGCACGGTGCGGCCATACTTCAGGTCGCCGACCATGGCGATGTGCGCGCCGTCCAGCAGTTTGCCCAGGCGCGAGAACTCGGTCAGGATCGTGTACAGATCCAGCAGCGCCTGGCTGGGGTGCTCGCCGGGGCCGTCACCGCCATTGACCACGGGAATGTTCGTCGCACGCGCAAATTCCGCGACCGAACCCTGGTCGGGATGGCGGATGACCATGGCGTCCACGTAGCCGCTCATGACGCGGCTGGTGTCGTAGATGGATTCGCCCTTGGCCATCGATGAAAACGTGAAGCCGGTCGTGTCGCACACCGACCCGCCCAGGCGGCAGAACGCGGATCCAAAGCTCACGCGGGTGCGGGTGCTGGCCTCGAAGAACAGGTTGCCCAGCACGGCGCCTTCCAGCACTCGCGACACCTTCTGACGGCGCGCAATGGGCTGCATCATGTCGGCGACGCGGAACAGGTCTTCGACGGAATCGCGGGTGAATTGGTCCACCGACAGCAGCTGATTCTTGCCTTCGACGGCAATGCGGTCACGCAAGGGGCCGTCTTGTACGCTTTGCGTATATTTTTCAAGCAGCACGCCGTTTTGCACGATTTCGCTGACGAACCGCTGCACCACTTCCGGCATGGCCCGGAACTCCTGCGAGCCTTCAGGCAACAGCCACGTGTCCAGCGCACGGCGTTTGACGCCGATGCGGGTGGCGAACACGTCGCGGGTGAGATTGAGGCGGCGCATGGCGTCGCGCAGAAAGGCTTGCTGGGAGATGCTCATGACAGGCCCCAAGAAGAGGAGTTATATACGCAGTGCGCATATTATTCCGTACGTCTACACAAGTCCAATATTTTTGCGCATACGGGTTTACCCGCGTTTTAACGCTGTGCGTAAGCCGCCGCCTTTGGGGTGTCCGTCACGGCCTGCGCCGCCGCAAACCAGCAGGCGCCGCAGAATGCCAGCGCGCTGGCCACATAGCAAAGTAGCGCCAGCAACTGCGCGGGCCAATGACCGCGCGTCAGATGGCCGTTGTAGCCTTGCCGCAACAGGCTGACCTGCGCAAGGTAGGCAAACGCCACACCCAGGCAAGCCAACATGAGGCCGCCCAGAAAAAGGATGAGGGGAATCTGGAGGTCGGGCGCGGCAATGTCCCCGCCCACGATGCCCAGCGAAAAACCCACCAGGACGAGGGCGGCCGCGCCGTTCAGCCACCCCAGGAACCGGAACGCGCCTGCCAGCAGCGCGAACGACAGGCCGTTGGCACGGATCTGCTGGGCGCGGGGATCCATGTATCAGCCGCCGCTGGCGCTACGGCAGATCGGCGTCGCGCTCTGGATCGACTTGCGCGCCGCCGCGATTTCGGCTTCGTCCCACCGGCCTTCGCCCAGGACCGTCACGGTCACCTTCGCGTTGGCAGGGCCTGCGGGTTCCGCGGAAATCAATTCCAGCACCGTCGCGGGCTGGCCGACCTTGTAGAGCTGGATCTCGTCCGGCGCGCCCTTCTGGCCCAGCGTGTGGCGCCAGGCATAGGAGACGCCGTACGGATGGCTGACCTGCGTGTGGCAGGTGCGCACGTATTCGCCGGCGCGGCGGAAGGCCGCCTGGTAGTTAGTGTCGACGCTGAAGGTTTCTTTTTTTGCGGTTTCCGACTCGTAGACGCCGGTGCTGGCGCATCCGGCCAACGTAGCCGCCAACGCGACACCCACCCATACAGACTTGCGCATGATTCTTCCCGCCATTGCTATTCGGACTTCCGCGATTATGCCAGCGGCAGCAAAAAGGCCACGCTGGAAATGCCAATCTCGTGGCACTTCTGGCGTGGCCTTGCGCCGCCCGAACGGCGGCGAGCCAGACGCACTACCGCTTTTCCGCGGCCCCCTCGATCTTTTCCCCGCCTCGCTGGATATCCTTACCGGCCCCAGCGACCGTGTTGCACCCGGCCGTCAGCGCAGCAATCGAAAGCATCATGACGAGAAAGACTCTGTTCTTCATAAGACATCTCCTGTCTGGGCATGGAAAAAACGAAACCCAGCATACCTCAAAGGCCCCGTTTTTTGCGTGACACGAGCGCGCCACCTGTAACAACGCTGCCAAGAAACCGTCACCCCCCTTACCCGCCGGTGACATTTGCGAGGCATTCTCGGCTGTCGCGTATTTGCCGCCAATGGATTAGGATGCGCACATGACGAAGACACAAGCATCGCAACCCGCTGGCGCCGGTCCGCAAGGCTGGGGCTGGCAACAGCCTCAATGCCGTGGGCAGGCCGCATTGGCGCTGTTCATTGACGATCTGCATCGCATTTTGCAGGCGCATGCCGCCGGCAAGCTGGCTGACAGCAGCACGCTGGCAGACGCGCAGGCCCAGGTCAATGAGCTGCTGGCGCGGTACAACGAAATTTCCGCTGCCCCGGATATATTCCAGGGGCAGTCAGTCCAACTCAAGGAAGGCATCGACCGCAGCGGCGTATCGCACACGGTGCCGATTTTTTCGCCGCGTCTGAAGCAGTCGCTGGTGTCGATGCTGGGACAGTGACCGGGATGACTCCCCGGAAACTGGCACCCCCTGCGATCGAACAGAGCAGCCCCCAAAGGAAGGAGACCACAAGATGAGCACGGACAACGTTGTTGAGTTTCTCCGCTTGCTTTCCCTGGACGTGACGCTGGGCACCGCCGCTCAGCATGCCGCCAGCCAGGCCGACGCGCCGCTGGCCCTGGCCCGGCTCGCCACGTCGCATGGCCTGCCCTGCAATGCTTCCGATTGGTCTTCCTTTGCGCGTAACTGCCTGGACAACCTGGACCTGACCGAAGGCGACACCGGCATGGGCAACGCGACGATCTGGCAACTGGTGCAGGATCCCGCGCACGGCACGACCATTCCCGCCAGCGCCATCACCCGCGTGATCGGCATCATCTCGCAGCCCGAGGGCGGGCCGCCCGTGGTCGGCCACGTGGTCGGCGATCTGGCGCCCCGCGCGCCGGTCGGCATGGCCCCGCACACGACGGGCTCCTGATCGCCGCTTGCCAGGCAGTCCGCAGAGGACTGCCGGTTCAGGATTGCGGATTCAGGAATTCCATGACGCCTGCCGCGCCGGCCACGCCGCTGGCCATGCAGGCCGTCAACAGGTAGCCGCCTGTCGGCGCTTCCCAATCCAGCATTTCCCCCACGCAGAAAACGCCGGGCACCGCTTTCAGCATCAGCCCGGCGGTCAACCCGTCGAATGCCACCCCGCCTGCGGTGCTGATCGCTTCGTCGATCGGACGAGGCCGCAGGAGAGTCAAGGGCAAGGCCTTGATTCGCTGGCCCAGCCGCTCCGGATCCTTGAAGTCGTCGGCACTGGCGCACTCTCTGAGCAAGCCCGCCTTCACGCCCGTCAACCCCAGGCGGCTTTGCAAGTGGCTCGACATCGAGCGCGCGCCGCGCGGATGCGTCACTGCGGCCATCACCTTCTCGTGTGGCCAGTCCGGCGCAAGGTCCAGCAAGGCCACGGCGCTGCCGCCGGTGTCGATCCGGTCCCGCAGGGGGGCCGACAAGGCATAGACGAGGCTGCCTTCGATCCCGGTTTCCGATACGACGAACTCGCCCTGGCGGCGAAGTCCGCCGCAGGCCATGGACACCGACTTGACCGGCTGACCGGCAAAGCGGCTGCGGAAGTGATCGGACCATGCGACGTCGAACCCGCAATTGGCGGGCCGTAATGCCGCAACCGGCACACCGTGCGACTGGAGATGCGGCACCCAGGCGCCATCGGATCCCAGCTTGGCCCAGCTGCCGCCGCCCAGCGCCAGCACGACGGCATCCGCCGCATGCTGCGTCTGGCCGGCGGGCGTCTCAAAGCACAACGCGTCCACACCGGGCTTGCCGCCGCGCCAGCCGAGCCAGCGGTGCCGCATGTGAAAGCGCACGCCCTGTCCGCGCAGCCGGGCGAGCCAGGCGCGTAAAAGCGGCGCGGCCTTCATCTCCTGGGGAAACACCCGGCCCGATGAACCCACGAAGGTCTGGATGCCCAACGCGTGAGCCCACTCACGCAGCGCGGCGGCGCCCATCTTCTGCAGCCACGGCTGCACGACAGGGGCACGATCGCCGTAGCGGGCAAGAAAGGGCTCGGCGGGCTCGCTGTGCGTCAAGTTCAGGCCGCCCCGTCCCGCCATCAGGAATTTGCGCCCCACCGAGGGCATGGCGTCGAAAACGTCGACCTGCGCGCCCGCTTCGCTCAGCTTTTCGGCGGCCATCAGGCCGGCCGGGCCGCCTCCGATGATGGCAACGCGTTTGGCGGACAGGCTCATGGCGCCGTCGCCTTGGTGACAGGACGCGGAAGGGGAAAAGCGGAACGCATTCGGGAGAAAACCGGGACGAAGATGACGTTCGGACGTCGGGCCGTGGGGACGCAGATTGTCTCATGGCTGCGCCGGCTGGCAGCGGGATCGCCCGCTTTGACTGCCCGGAAAGCGCAACGGCGGCCACTTCTTGACCGCCGACGCCAAGCCCATGTTTTTGCGAGAGAAATTGCATATACGCAGCAGCTATCCCAAGGGTTTTCCACAATCCCTGTGGGTAACTGCCGCGGCAATTCAGACAGGAATCAGGCGCGCTCGGCCGCCTGCATCGGGCCGGACCAGGGCTCGGCATCCAGCTGGAAACGCAGTTCCTGGTACTCGCCATCGACGGCGACCGTGCGCAGCAGCCCGGCATCCAGCGCCTGCCCAAGCGCGCGGCGGCACAGGGTTTCGGGGTCGTCCGGCAGCGACTGGAAGACGCCGTCGGGAATGCGCAGTCTCAGCAAGGCATGGGGATCGCCGCGGTCGGCCGGACGGCCGATATGGATGTGGGCGGGATACCCGTGCGGGCACCAGATGCCCACGTGGTACTTGCCCTCAGCGCCCGTATCAGCAACGTAGCCGGGATGATCGTATTTTGCGGTTCCCATGGACACTCCTTTTGTGCGGCAATGTAGCGCGCGTGACCCATGGTAGCGCAGGGTGGCGGCCGTGTCCGGGCGCGGCTATCGGGGAAACTCCGAACGCACGCGTGGCATGACCCAGCGCAATCGGCAGACGAAAAAAAGCCGCGACGGCGTCGCGGCTTTTTTGCTGTGGACTTGCCGGGGCATGTAAAACGCGCCGCTTGCAAGACCGGGTACTGCTTGAAACTGGTTGCGGGGGCAGGATTTGAACCTACGACCTTCGGGTTATGAGCCCGACGAGCTGCCAGACTGCTCCACCCCGCGTCTGATGTGTGAATCATACATCATTTTGAAATCTTGTGCAGCGCACCCAGGCGAATGTTTCCGTTTTTCGACACGAAACGATGAAAAAAGCCCGCTGCCCGGCGCAGGACCGAAGGCAAACGGCCTTCGGCATCCAGGCATATCACCTGTGCGCCGCCCAGCGCGCTCACGCGCACCGCGCCCCCGTTCGTCACGCCGTGAACCTCCCCGGCGTTCAGGCGAACCGGAACGATGCGATGCAGACCGTTCGCGGCTTCCAGGCCGTTTGCGCCCTCTTCGACGCGCACGCTGCCTTCAGTGCAGACGACGGCGGCGCCTGCGCGCAGCACGAACATCCGGCTGGCGCCGGCGGGAAGATCCAGGCGCTGGCCTGGGAAGTCGGGGGTGGATTGCGGGGTCATGATGGTCTCCAGAAGCACCATGACAGGCTACGCGCGCGCTGCTTTGCGCAACAGCCACACAAATCGGCTTTCTGTACCGATGCAGAGGCTCGATTTTGTCGCTGTTATGGTGTACTTTGCCCTCATCTGTGCCTACCCACGGCCCAACGCAGGGGAGCAAGATCGGCGCATGGAACCCCAACCGCTGTACCTTCGCCTGGCCAACCACTACCGGCGCGCCATCCAGACCGGCGTGCTTGCCCCCGCGCAGCGCATGCCGTCCGTCCGCACGCTGGTGCGCACGCATCATGTCAGCCTGTCCACGGCCCTGCAGGCCTGCCGCCAACTCGAGGACGATGGCCTGATCGAGGCCCGCCCCCGCTCCGGCTACTTTGTCCTCAAACCCCGCCGCAACAGCATTCCACCCGTGTCCGAGCCGGACATCCGCCAGACGCTCGGCGCGGCGCAGTATGTCGGCATCCACGACCGCGTCTCGGACTTCATCGCCAAGTGCGAGGCCCACCCTGTCAGCGCCAACTTCGCCCTGGCTGCGGCCGTGCCGCAGGCGTATCCCATGGAGGCGCTCAAGCAGGCAATGACGCGGGCGCTGCGGCAATCGCCCGAGGTGCTGGTCAGCCCGGTGCCGCCCCAAGGGCATCCCGACCTGCGCGGGGTGCTGGCCCGCCGGGCGCTGGCCAATGGCATCAACGCGACGCCGGACGACGTCATCGTCACGCATGGCTGCATCGAAGCCCTGAATCTGGCGCTGCGCGCCGTCGCCCGGCCCGGGGACACCATCGCGGTGGAGTCGCCCGCCTACTTTGGCTTGCTGCAGATCCTGGAAAGCTTGGGAATGCGCGCGCTCGAGATCCCCACCAGCCCGCAGCATGGATTGTCGATCGAAGCCTTGGACCTGGCCTTCCAGACCCACGGCAACATCCGCGCCGTGGTTGTGGTGCCGAACTTCCAGAACCCGTTGGGCTGCGTGATGCCCGACGCGCACAAGGCGCGGCTGGTGGCCCTGTGTGAGCGCCAACAGGTGCCGCTCATCGAGGACGACACCTACGGCGCCCTGACCGACGACGACACGCCGCTGGCGGCCGCCAAATCCTGGGATGCCACCGGCAACGTCATCTATTGCTCTTCGATGCACAAGACGCTGGCGCCGGGCATGCGGCTGGGCTGGCTGCTGGGCGGCCGCTGGAAAGCCCGGATCGCCATGCTCAAGTTCGCGCAAAGCCGCCCCAACGAACCGCTGGCCCAGATCGCAGTGGCGGAGTTCATGGGGTCGCGCGCCTACGACCGCCACCTGGCCCGGCTGCGCCGCGAGTTAAAGACACAGCGCGACCTGACCGCCGAGGCCATCGCCGCGCACTTCCCGCGCGGCACGCGGCTGAGCGTGCCGCAAGGCGGCATGCTGCTCTGGGTGGAAATGCCCGCGGGCGTGTCCGGCATGGACGTCTTCGAGACCGGATTGCGGCAAGGCATACGCGTGGCGCCCGGCGCCATGTTTTCGAATGGCGCCCGCTACGACCACTTCCTGCGTATCAGTTGCGGGCAACGCATCACCCCGGAAGTCTCACACGCACTGGTGGCGCTCGCGCGCATCGTTGAAGAAAGGACAGGATGAACGCGGCACTGCATCAATTCATCGCGGACTACGGCCTGTGGGCCGTGCTGGGCGGAACCTTCCTGGAAGGCGAAAGCGTGGTGGTGTTTGCGGGCTTCCTGGCGCACCAGGGACTATTCCACCTGCCCTACGTCATGCTCTGCGCGTTCGCTGGCTCGTTCTTGGCGGATCAGGTGCTGTTCTACGTGGGACGCCGCTACCGAGACCACCGCTACGTGCAGCGCATCCGCGCCAAGCCGGCGTTCCACAGGGCGCTGTCGGCCATCGACCGGTATCCCAACGGTTTCATCCTGGCGCTGCGCTTTCTGTATGGCTTGCGCACGGTCGGCCCCGTGGCGCTCGGCATATCCAAGGTGCCGGCCCTGCGTTACCTGGTGTTGAACGCCATCGCGGCCATGATCTGGGCGGTCTGCTTCAGTTTGCTGGGCTTCGTGTTCGGACGGACGATCGAGGCGCTGCTGGGCCGCCTGCACGGCGTGGAAACCAAGCTGGCCGTCGCGGCGGCGCTAGGCGTGCTGGTGTGGCTGGCGTATCGGCTTCATGCGCGCCGCCGCGGATAGCGGCCGGCGCTCAGAAGACCAGCTTGCCGCTGGCCCGCTGCACATGGCGGCGGCGCGCCTTGCGGTACAGGGCGCCGATGACCGGCAGCCGCGCAAGGCGGCGCAGGATCGGGTGGCGCTGGTCGAAGTCGTGCCACGCCTTGAAGCCGTGGCCCATGCGCTCCCAGCTTTCCCTCGCCTCGGGGGAAAGCTTGCCGGGGTCGAACGCCGCCAGTTTTGCCGCTTCCGAAACGCGCGCCGCGAGGGCGTGGCTCCGGCCTTCCAATGAATACTGATTCCGCATGGGGCCGCATATTACCCGGGCTTGGCCCGTCGTGGCGGCCGTCCGGCTGCGCACCGCGCATGCGCCAGGGAGCCGCTTTTGACCGCTCCGCGCAAGCCGTTGTAATTAAAGGAATTTGGGCATCTATGCCCGCACTATCCCAAGGCTTGTCCACAGAACTTGTGGGTAACTGCCGCCGCGCACATCACTTCAAGGCCGTCACGACCATGTCGCGCACGCTTTCGAAACCCGCGACGTATTGCGGGTTCTCCGAGCGCGCAAGCAGGCTGGAATAGTTCTGTTCGAGCTGCGCCTCGATGGCCTCGCGCAGCCCCGGCGAACTCTTCACCAATTGCAGCACCGACAGCAGCGTGGCATTGAGCGCATCGATGCGGCCGCCCTGATGCGAGATGGTGTGCACGACGACGGCGATCTGTTCCTGGATATCCATGATGTAAAGCCTCCTGGCAATGAAATTTGGCGCAAATCCTAGCATGGCGCCCGCGCGCGTCGGGCCGGGGCCGCACGAGGCGTACCCCCTGCCGCGGCTAGGCAAGCACGGGGGTCGGCGCTAGCATGAAGCGTAGCCGCAAGGGCACCGCGGCGCACGCCGCCGGCGCTGCCTTCAGACGCCCGGCACAACCGGAGCGCGCTCATGAAAACGATCCAGAATTACGTCCCGCCCAGCGCCCAGTCGCTGCAACGGCTGCAGGACAGGCTAGGTTACAGCGATGGCAAGATGGCCGAACTGGCCGGGCTGGACGCATCGACGCCCTGGCCCAGTTATGTCGGCGGCGCCGAGCCGCGCACGCTGGGCCGGCAGCGGCTGTTCTACATGATGGCGCGCCTGACGCTGCAGGAGTCCGAATGGCAGCGCGTGCTGGCCGCCATGCGCGAGGCCGGCGCGCACTTCGATTGCCAGGATCCGCACGCTGGCGACGCGCCGCCGCCGCCCGAACCCATGGCGGACGAAGAGCGCAAGTTCGGCATGCTGCTGGTCAGCCGCAACGGCTCGTTCCACGAAATGGAGCAACTGCGTGAATTCGCGCATTTCGCTCATGAGGCGGATGTCAGCCGTTTCGTGCACAGCGCGTTCTATGACAGCGACATCGACCTGTGCCGCTTCAGCTTCGCGGACCACGACGGCCTGGACGACGCCAGCCGCGACCGCATCTTCGACGCAGCCCAGAAAACGATCACGCGCTTCGAGTTCGACGGCCGCATCTATCACGGCGGCATTCCGCCCGAGTCCGACGGCTAACCCCGCCACATTGACGCGGGCAGGCCGGCGCCTGTACCGTCGCCACTTCGCCATCCGCCCGACGCCATCGCCCACCGCATGAACGAACGACTCGACGCCATCGACCGGCAACTGCTGAGCCTGCTGCAGGCCAATGCGCGCGAACCGGCCGCCATCCTCGCGCGCAAGCTTGGCCTGGCGCGAACCACCGTGGTGGCGCGCATCGCGCGGCTCGAGCGCGAGCGCATCGTCGCGGGCTATGGCGTGCGCCTGGGCCGGCTGCTGGAAGAGGCAGCGGTGCGGGCCTACTGCTTCATCAGCGTGCTGCCCAAGACGCCGGCGGCCGTGATCCGCGAGCTGGAAAAGATGCCCGAGGTCGAAGAGGTGTCTTCCGTCAGCGGCCCCTACGATTACCTAATCTTCCTGCGCTGCGAGACCCATGAGCAGCTGGACGCGCTGCTGGACCGCATCGGGCTCATCGACGGCGTCAAGCAGACCCAAACCTCGATCGTGCTCAGCCGCAAGGTCGACCGGCGCAGCGCGGTCGCCGCGCCCTGACCGGCGGCCTTTGCCCGGACTGTCTTTCCGGCGGGCGCAACATGGTGGTGTAATGGGAGCCTGTCGCGAATCCTGGATTTTTCATGCTTGCTCGCCTTGCCCCTGCCGCCGCCCTCCTCGTCCTGTTGACCGCGTGTTCCAGCATGAGCGAGGTCAAGCCCCTCGAAAAAGACCAATACAGCGTCACCTACAGCTCCGGCACGCAACTGCTGAGCTGGGTCGAGATCAAGATCAAGACATTGGAGCGCGCGGACGAATACTGCCAGTCGCTTGGCCGCAAACTGGTCAAACCCAGCGTGACGTCCAACCACGCCACCGGGCTGGGCTCCAAGCGCGCCACGGTCACCTTCGAATGCGCGCCGATCGACCCGCCCAAGCCCGCCGCCCAGTAGATGCCCCCGGCGCCGTCCGGCTTCGGGTGTAGCATTTCCGCATTCCCCCTCTCTCTGCCTGCATCGTGAATACTCTTCTGCCCGTGGGCATCACCATGGGCGATGCCGCCGGCATCGGTCCCGAAATCGTCGTCAAGGCCTGCGCGCAGGGCTTGGGCGCGCCCTGTGTGGTGTATGGCGACGCGGGTGCGCTGCGCCAGGCGGCCGCGCAGCTTGGCGCCCGCCTGGACATCGTCGAGATCGCCGACATCGGCCAGGCTCGGCCCGATGCCGGCTGCATCCAGGTGGTGGCGTGCAGCCCCGCCCTGCCGGCGGACCTGCCGTTGGGACGGGTCAGCGCGCTGGCCGGCCGCGCGGCTTACGATTACGTCTGCGCCGCCATCGACGATGCGCTCGCCGGACGCATCCGCGCCATCGTCACCGCGCCGCTGAACAAGAAGTCCATGCACGAGGCCGGCATCGATTTTCCGGGCCACACCGAAATCCTGGCCGACCGCTCCGGCACGCAGAATTTCGCGATGATGCTGGCCAATGATGAGCTGCGCGTGCTGCTGGTGACGATCCACGTCGCGCTGGCCGATGTCATGGCGCGCATCACCCCGGAATCCGAGCTGACTGCCATGCGCCTGGCGCACCACGCCTGCCGCCAGATGGGAATCGCGCAGCCGCGCGTCGCCGTCGCGGGACTGAATCCGCACGCGGGCGAAGGCGGCAAGTTCGGCCGCGAAGACGTCGACATCATCGAGCCGGCCATCGCTGCCGCCCGCGCCGAAGGCATCGATGCGAGCGGCCCCTGGCCGGGCGACACCATTTTCATGCGCGCCCGCCGCGGCGAATTCGACATCGTCGTGGCGCAATACCATGACCAGGGCCTCATCCCGGTCAAGTACCTTGGCCTGGATCATGGCGTGAACGTCACCGTCGGACTGCCCTTCGTGCGCACCAGCGTTGACCACGGCACCGCGTTCGACATCGCGGGCAAGGGTCTGGCCGACCATGCCTCCCTGGTCGCGGCCTTCGACCTCGCGCTCGCGATGACGCCCTGAGCGCGTAAAAAGCCGCCGGTTGCCTCAGCGCGCGGACGATTCGCGCGGCCGCGCCACGGCCCCGCCGCGCGCCGGGTCTACAATACGCCCCGTTTCCGGCGCCCTGCGCCACCGCTTTCCGTTCTTCCCTCCCTTCCCATGTCCCGCCTCGTTCGACTCCTGCCAGACCGCTTCACCCTCTACCTGATCTGCACCGTCATCATCGCCAGTTTCCTGCCCGCGCACGGGCAAGGCGTCGTCGTGTTCGGCTGGATCACCAACGTGGCCGTGGGCCTGCTGTTCTTCCTGCACGGGGCGCGCCTTTCCCGTGAGGCCATCATCGCGGGCCTGACGCACTGGAAGCTGCACCTGACCATCTTCTCGGCGACGTTCCTGATGTTCCCGCTGCTGGGGTTGGCGCTGCAGCCGGTGCTCGAGCCGCTGGTCACGCCCGAGCTGTACCTGGGCATCCTGTTCCTGTGCTGCCTGCCGGCCACCGTGCAATCGGCCATCGCGTTCACGTCCATGGCGCGCGGCAACGTCCCGGCCGCCGTGTGCAGCGCGTCGGCGTCGAGCCTGCTTGGCATCTTTCTCACGCCCCTGCTGGTTGGCACGGTCGTGGCCAACGCCGGCAGCGCGCCGATCTCGTTCGATGCGGTCGGCAAGATCATGCTGCAACTGCTGCTGCCGTTCGTGCTGGGCCAGTTCGCGCGGCGCTGGATCGGCGCCTGGGTCCACAAGCGCAAGGCCATGCTCAAATTCGTCGACCAGGGCTCGATCCTGCTGGTGGTCTACACGGCATTTTCCGAAGCCATCAACGAAGGCCTGTGGAGCAGCACTCCCATCCCCGCGCTGGTTGGCCTGGTCGTCTGCTGCGGCGTGATCCTGGCGCTGGCGCTGGGCCTGTCGGCCCTGGCCGGCAGGATTTTTGGATTCAGCATCGAAGACCGCATCACGCTGCTCTTTTGCGGCTCGAAAAAGAGCCTGGCCAGCGGCATTCCGATGGCTCAGGTGCTTTTCGCCGGCCACGCCGTGGGTGCGGTGGTGCTGCCGCTGATGCTGTTCCATCAGATCCAGTTGATGGTCTGCGGCGTGCTGGCGGCCCGCTACGGCAAGCGGCCGGATGCGCAGCACTGATCGCTGTCCAGAATGAAAAAAGCCGCGCTTACACTGCGCGGCTTTTTTATTGGGCGGCAGCTGTCGCCAGAGGATCAGTACATGTCCCGCGGCTGCGCGCCGGAGAAGTTCAGGAAGCGCGTGCTGGAGCCCTGGAACGTCAGGCGCACCGTGCCGATGGGACCGTTACGCTGCTTGCCGATGATGATCTCGGCCGTGCCCTTGTCCGGCGAATCCGGGTTGTAGACCTCGTCGCGATAGATGAACAGGATCACGTCCGCGTCCTGTTCGATAGCGCCCGATTCACGCAGGTCGCTCATCACGGGACGCTTGTTGGGGCGCTGCTCCAGGCTTCGGTTCAGCTGCGACAGCGCGATCAGCGGGCAGTTCAGTTCCTTGGCCAGACCCTTGAGCGAGCGGCTGATTTCCGACACTTCGGTGGCCCGGTTTTCGCCGGAGCCGTTGCCCGACATGAGCTGCAGGTAGTCGATGATGATGAGGCCGAGCTGTCCGCACTGGCGCGCCAGACGGCGTGCGCGGGCGCGCACTTCCATCGGGCTGAGCGCGGGCGATTCGTCGATGTAGACCTGCGCGTCCTGCATGAGCTGCACGGCGTGGGTGACGCGCGGCCAGTCTTCGGCGATCAGCTTGCCGGTACGCATGCGGTGCTGGTCCAGCAGCCCCACGGAACCCAGCATACGCATGGCGAGCTGAACCGCGCCCATTTCCATGGAGAACACCGCCACGGGCAGGCCCTCTTCGATGGCGACGTGTTCGCCGATGTTCATGGAGAACGAGGTCTTGCCCATCGAGGGGCGTCCCGCCACGATGATGAGGTCGCCGCCCTGCATGCCGGACGTCATCTTGTCCAGGTCGGTAAAGCCCGTGGGCACGCCCGTCACGTCGGACGTGCTCTCGCGGTGATAGAGCTCGTCGATGCGCTCGACCACCTGGGTCAAGAGCGGCTGGATCTCCTGGAAGCCCGCGGCGCCGCGCGCGCCTTCCTGGGCGATCTTGAACACCTTGGACTCGGCCTCGTCCAGCAGTTGGCGCGCTTCCTTGCCCTGCGGGTTCATGGCGGCCGAAGAGATTTCGTCGGCGATGGACACCAGCTTGCGCAGCATGGCGCGCTCGCGCACGATCTCGCCGTAGCGGCGGATGTTGGCGGCGGACGGCGTGTTGTGCGCCAGCGCGTTCAGGTACGCCAGCCCGCCGGACTCTTCGGCCTTGCCCGCGCTGACGAGGGATTCGTGCACGGTGATGACGTCAGCCGGGCGCGCCAGACCGATCAGGCGAGCGATGTGGTGCCAGATCAGCCGGTGGTCGTGCCGGTAGAAGTCTTCTTCGAGGAGCACGTCCGCGATGCGGTCCCATGCGGCGTTGTCCAGCAGCAGTCCGCCCAGGACCGACTGCTCGGCCTCGATGGAATGGGGAGGGACGCGCAGGTACTCGAGCTGGGAATCGGCGGGTGTGTTCATGGCTTCAATAGTAACGGCTGCAGGATATCCGCGACGCGGAAAAACCCTTGGATATCGCGCGAGGGAAAGCGGGCGAGGACCGGGCGCAGGGGCATGGCGATGCCGCACAGCACGCGCGCCAGCCGCTTCAAGCGGATGCGCACTTCGGGATCCGGATTGCTCTCCAGGTAGACGTCCAGCGCCAGCTTGCCCAGCGACCTGGCGTCGTCGTCTTCGAGTTTACGCAAGGAGACCAGCGAGGCCAGCATCTGGAACAGGTCATACGCTTGCGCAAGCGGCCGGGACAGCGTCGCGCCGATGTTTTCCTCGAAGTCGATGCGCCAGATCTCGCCATCGCGCAACGTCACGTTGCGGATCTGCGCCCCGCCATGCCACATGCCGCGCACATGGAAAGCGGCCAGGTCGGCCGCGGCGGCGCGCGTGAGCCACAGGCGCGAGGTGGAGTCTTCGTTGCGGATGAGATCGGCCAGGTCTTCGCCCACGAACTCCAGCACAAGCAGGTTCTGCTCGCGCCACCAGACTTCGGGGACACGGGCCCCGGCTTGCAGCAACTGCGCCAGACGCTGCCCTTCGTGGGCCAGGCCATTACGCAGCAGCACGCTGGGGCGCGGAAACTCGCCCAGGAAAACTTTGCAGCCCACGGCGAGGAACAAGGCGCGCACGTAGCGCAGGACATAGCTCACGCCCTGCAGGATGCCGGGCCGGCGCCGCTTGATGATGCAGCGCACGCCATCTATCGTCACATCGCGCACCGAAGGTTCACGCGACGCATCCACGCTGTCGAGCCAGGCTCGCAATCCGGGCGGGGCGTTGTGGTGGACAGGCGGATGAGTCAAGAGGTCCTCGGGAATGACAGCGTACAGCGAGGGTGTGGGGCCACGCACCCTTCAGCAGAAAATGGGCCCATTGCCGCGAAAAGAAAAAAAGCCGGCGCGCGGGCCGGCTTCTTTTTACCGCGACTGCCGGATCAGGACAGTTCGCCTTCGACCAGCACCGTGATGTCGACCACGACGTCGGCGTGCAGGGCGACCTGGACCGGGTACTCGCCGATGGCCTTGAGCTGACCATTGGGCAGACGGACCTGAGCCTTTTCGACGGCTTCGAACGAAGCCTTCTTCAGACCTTCGGCGATGTCGGCGTTGGTGACCGAACCGAACAGACGGCCGTCGACGCCGGCCTTCTGAACGATCTTGAGCTGGTAGCCGTTCATGCGCTCGCCCAGCGCTTGGGAAGCGGCCAGCTTTTCAGCCTGGGCCTTTTCCAGTTCGGCGCGGCGGGCTTCGAATTCCTTCAGGGCGGCGTCGGTTGCGCGACGGGCCTTCTTCTGGGGAATCAGGAAGTTGCGGGCGTAGCCATCACGCACGCGCACGACTTCACCCAGGTTGCCCAGGTTGACGACTTTTTCGAGCAGAATAACTTGCATTTCAGTGCCCCGGATTAGTTGTGGTTGTCGGTGTAAGGCAACAGAGCCAGGAAGCGCGCGCGCTTGATGGCGGTGTCCAGCTGGCGCTGGTAGATTGCCTTGGTGCCGGTCAGGCGAGCCGGGATGATCTTGCCGTTTTCTTGCACGAAGTCGCGCAGGGTGTCCAGATCCTTGTAGTCGATCTCTTCGACGCCGGCTGCGGTGAAGCGGCAGAACTTACGACGCTTGAAGAGCGGGTTCTGCTGCGTGAATTTGCGTTTTTCTTTGCGTTTTCCGAAGAAAGCCATGATATGTGCCTTTATGTTTGAGGGGACTGGGTCATTGCCCACTTCCCCATAACCTATCCGTATTCAGAAGGCGCTCTCGCACCCTGGGTCTCATTCGCTTCAAGCCACCTGCGGATCGCGTCCGGCGCTTGCCTTGATCTTGCGTGCCTGCTGCAGATGCAGCTTGATCTTCACCGAGTCCTTGCGGGTGGGAGCCAAAAACCCCTGTACCAGCAATTCGGACCCTAACGCGGTGTCCTTCAACAGCAGCGCCAGATCTCCCAGTGCCACGGCGGCGATCGTCAGTTCGACACGGCGCGGGTGGCCGGCTTCGATGACCTCCGACTCGTGCGCCAGCAGCATTTCGAGTGCTGGCAGACCGGCGGGCGTGTGGCGCAAAGGCTCGCATTCGAGAACGCGTGCGCTGAGTTCCAGCTTGTTCATCCTGCCTGGTACCGAGGGGACTTGATGCGATGAGCTCTGCGTGAGCGTGCTTACTCGGCCTGAGCCGGGGCAGCTTCCGCCGAAGCCTTGCGGGCTTCTTCGCGCTCGACCGACTTCATCATGATCGACGGGGTGGTCTGGGCCTTCTTGGTCTTGATGACCAGGTGGCGCAGCACGGCGTCGTTGTAGCGGAACGAGTGTTCCAGCTCATCCAGCGTGGCTTGGCCGCACTCGATGTTCAGGCAGACGTAGTGAGCCTTGACGAGCTTCTGGATCGGGTAGGCCAGTTGACGGCGGCCCCAGTCTTCCAGGCGATGGATCGAGCCGCCTTGGCCCGTGACCAGTGCTTGGTAACGCTCGACCATGGCGGGCACTTGCTCGCTTTGGTCGGGGTGAACGATAAACACTACTTCGTAGTGACGCATGGGTAAAACTCCTTGAGGATGTCTTGCTGGCAGTTCGTCTTGCACCCGCGCTTTCCATCATGGGTGGATCAAGGATCATCGACGATCGCCGCAAGGGGCAGCCCGCTACCCAAAAACCATGGGCGGTCGAGCAAGAAAGCTCTCGATTATCACCGATTGAGCGATCCCGTGCAAGCCGATGAAAGCTCAGGAAATAAGGGACGCGTTACCGGCAGGCGCCTGCCCGTCGGCGGCGGGCAGATCGGCCTGGCCAATCGGCCGCGGCCGGTTCACGGCGCTGACCATGACGTAGCTGATGATCATCAGCAGGAACCACGAGCCCAGCTTGGCGATGGACACCACCTGCCACACGTGCGACTGGTTGGGATAGCGCCACGCATTGGCGAAGGTGCCGATGTTCTCGGCGAACCAGATGAACAGCGCCACCAGCACGAAGCCCAAGAGGAGTGGCATGCGCCGGTAGACCTGCCAGATCCGGAAATACACCCACGTGCGCGCGAACAGCATGGCCGTCATCGCGAACAGCGCCCACCGGAAGTCCCAGACATAGTGGTGCGCGAAGAAATTCAGGTAGATCAGCACCGACAGCGCCACCGTCGCGGCCAGCGGCGGATGCGCCCGAAAGCGAAAGTCGAAGAGGCGCCACACACGGGCAAGATAGCTGCCCACCGCGGCGTACATGAAGCCCGTAAAGAGCGGCACGCCGCCAATGCGCAGCACGCTCGCCTCGGGATAGATCCACGAGCCGGCGGCGGTCTTGAAGATTTCCATGCAGGTGCCGACCACATGGAACATCAGGATCACGCGGGCCTCGCTCCAGGTTTCCATGCGCAGCGCGAGCAACGCGGCCTGGATGCCCAGCGCCGCCAGCGTCAGGAAGTCGTAGCGCGCCAGTGCGGCATCCTTGGGATACCACCAGTGCGTGCCCAGCAGCAGCGCGCACATCAGGCCGCCAAAAAGACAGGCCCACGCCTGCTTCACGCCAAAGCGGAAGAACTCGTACAGCGCCACGCCAAGGCGGCCCCGGCTGGCCAGATTGCTGGCCAGCCGCGCTTCCCATTGCTGCAGGCCGGCAATGAGCGGCCAGTCGCTGGCCGCCGGATGGCGCATCGGCGCTCAGCCTTCGACGACGGCGTATGCCGAGTGGTTGTGGATGGACTCGAAGTTCTCGGCCTCGACGCGATAGCGCGCGATGCCGGGATGGGCGTTCAGGCGGGCGGCCACGTCGCGCACCAGGTCTTCGACAAACTTGGGGTTGTCATAGGCGCGCTCGGTGACGAACTTTTCGTCGGGGCGCTTGAGCAGGCCCCACAGTTCGCAGGAGCCTTCGTCTTCGATCAGGCGGATCACGCCGTCCATCGAGATGTCTTCGTTCAGGATGGCCGAGACCGTGACGTGCGAACGCTGGTTGTGCGCGCCGTACTCGGAGATGGCCTTGGAACACGGGCACAGGCTGGTGACGGGCACCTGCACCACGAGCTCGAACTCGACCCGGTCGGCCTGTGCGCGCGCGATCCACTGGACCTCGTAGTCGAGCAGGCTCTGCACGCCTGAGATCGGCGCGGACTTGTTGATGAAGTACGGGAACGAAGCCGTGATGTCGCCGCGCTCGGCATGCAAGAGAGGCAGCATGTCGACCGCCATGGTGCGGAACAGCGCCGGCGTCATGGGCGTGCTGCGGTATTTTTCGAGCAGGGCCACGAAGCGGGACATGTGCGTGCCCTTTTCTTCGGGCGGCAGGGCCACGGTCAGCGTCCAGTTGGCGACCGTGCCTTGCGCCGAGCCGTCGCCGCTTTGAACCAGCATGGGGTGACGCACGCCGCGGATGCCGACGCGCTGGATCGGGATATGCCGCGTGTCCGTGGCGCTCTGGACGTCGGGCATCACGATGGCGGGGTCGATCGGAGAATTCATTTCGGCTTACCTGTCCGGGCCCGGTGCGCCGTGGAGCGACCCGCCCAGTTATCTTGAAAGGGGCTAATTATCGCCCACCCGCAGGCGATCAGGAGCGGTAACCCTGTGGCCCGCATGCCCGAGGGGCCGGAACAGTGTGTTTCATCCTTGCGGCTGAAGGCGCGCGCCCTCGGCCGCAAGCATGAAGCCGGCTCAGGCCAGCAGGCTGGCGTAACGCGCGCGGATCGACTGCTCGATGCCGGCGGCGTCCAGACCCAGGCCGGCCAGCAGGGCCGATTGTTCGCCGTGGTCGATGAATTCGTCCGGCAGGCCCAGTTGCAACACCGGGATCAGCACGCCGGCCGCGCTCAGCACTTCCAGCACCGCGCTGCCCGCGCCGCCCATGATGCAGGCGTCTTCCACGGTGACGAGCGCGTCGTGGCGGCTCGCGAGATCCAGGATCAGGTCGCGGTCGATCGGCTTGACGAAACGCATGTCGGCCACGGTGGCATCCAGCTTGCCGGCGGCGCCCAGCGCTGCCTGCACCAGCGTGCCAAAACCCAGGATGGCGATCTTCTTGCCTTCGCGCCGCACGATGCCCTTGCCCAGTTCAACGGTATCCAGGGCCTCGGCTTCCGCCGCGCCGCAGCCCGCGCCGCGCGGATAGCGCACCGACGCCGGACCCGGGTACTGATAACAGGTGGACAGGAGCAGACGGGTTTCGTTTTCGTCGGAGGGCGTGGCCACCACCATGTTGGGCACGCAGCGCAGGAACGCGATGTCGTAGTTGCCCGCGTGCGTGGCGCCGTCCGCGCCCACGATGCCGGCGCGATCCAGGGCGAAGGTCACGTCCAGGTTTTGCAGGGCGACGTCATGGATGAACTGGTCGTAGCCGCGCTGCATGAAGGTGGAGTAGATGGCGACGACGGGCTTCTGCCCCTCGCACGCCACGCCGGCCGCGAACGTGACGGCATGCTGTTCGGCGATGCCCACGTCGAAATACCGCTGCGGAAAGCGTTGTTCGAATTCGACCAGGCCACTGCCTTCGCGCATGGCCGGCGTGACGGCCACCAGACGCGCGTCCTCTTGGGCCGTGTCGCACAGCCATTTGCCGAACACCTGCGTGAAGGTGCGCTTGCCCGGCGCCTTGGACTGCAGGATGCCGACGGCCGGATCGAACTTGCCGGGACCGTGATACAGCACCGGGTCGGCTTCGGCCAGTTTGTAGCCCTGGCCCTTGCGCGTGACGACGTGCAGGAACTGCAGGCCCTCCAGGGCCTTCAGGTTCTGCAGCGTGGGAACGAGCGCGTCCAGGTCGTGGCCGTCGATGGGGCCGACGTAGTTGAAGCCGAATTCCTCGAACAGCGTGGCGGGCGTGACCATGCCCTTGGCGTGTTCCTCGAAGCGGCGCGCCAGCTCCAGCACCGGGGGCACATGCTGCAGCACCGCCCGGCCCACATTCTTGGCCGTGGCGTAAAAGCGTCCGGACATCAGGCGCGCCAGATACCGGTTCAGCGCCCCCACGGGCGGCGAGATCGACATGTCGTTGTCGTTCAGGATCACCAGCAGGTTGATGTCGGGCGTGACGCCCGCGTTGTTCATGGCCTCGAACGCCATGCCGGCCGACATGGCGCCGTCGCCGATCACCGCGATGTGCTGGCGCTGCACGCCCGCATTGCGCGAGGCGACCGCCATGCCCAGTGCTGCCGAGATCGACGTGGACGAGTGCGCGGTGCCGAAGGCGTCGTACTCGGATTCGCTGCGCTTGGGGAAACCGGAGATGCCGCCCTGCTGGCGCAGCTTGGCCATGCCGGCCCGGCGTCCCGTCAGGATCTTGTGCGGATAGGACTGATGGCCGACGTCCCAGACGATGCGGTCATGCGGCGTGTCGAACACCTGATGCAGCGCCAGCGTGAGTTCGACGGTGCCCAGGTTGGACGACAGGTGACCGCCCGTTTTGGATACCGACTCCAGCACGAAGCCACGCAGTTCGTCGGCGAGCTTTTTCAGTTCGCGACGATCCAGGCGCTTGAGGTCAGCCGGCGATTGAATGCGGTCCAGTAAATCTGTCGTCATGCTTTTATGGGGTTCGTTGGCCCGGCCTACCAGGAAGGCCGGGCTGATCTCGGATCAGCGGTCTCGAAGAACGATGAAGTCGGCAAGCTGGGCCAGTCGCCCGCCGGCGTCGCCCAGCGGCGCCAGGGCTGCCAGCGCCGTCACGCGCAGTTCCTCGGCGAAGGCCCGCGCTGCTTCAAGGCCCAGCAGGGAAACATAGGTGGGCTTGTTTTCGGCGGCGTCCTTGCCGGGCGTCTTGCCCAGGCTGGCGCTGTCCGCGGTGACGTCCAGAATGTCGTCGACCACCTGGAACGCCAGGCCCATGGCCTGCGCGTAGGCATCCAGCGCCTGGCGCGAGGCCGAGCTGGCGCCCGCCACGATGCCGCCCAACGCCACGCTGCACGCCAGCATCGCGCCGGTCTTCATGCCGTGCATCGTCTGGAGTTCATCGCGCGACAGCGCGCGGCCGACGCTGAACAGATCGATGGCCTGTCCGCCCGCCATGCCACGGCTGCCGGCGGCGCGCGCCAGCGACTGGGTGGCCTGGACGATCAGCGCCGGCGCAATCGGCATGGAGGCGACCAGCTCGAACGCCAGCGGCTGCAACGCGTCGCCCGCCAGCATGGCGGTGGCTTCGTCGAACTGCACGTGCGTGGTGGGCCGGCCGCGGCGCAGCGTGTCGTCGTCCATGCAGGGCAGATCGTCATGGATCAGCGAGTAGGCGTGGATCAGTTCGACGGCGGCCGCCGCACGGTCCAGCGAGGCCTCGATGGCCAGCACGCTGCCACTGACGGGGCAGGCCTGGCCGGCGGCATAGACCAAAGCGGCCCGCACGCGCTTGCCGCCGCCAAGCACGGCGTAACGCATGGCTTCGTGCAAACGGGCAGGCGCCAGGTCCGCCGGCGGCAGCAGGTCGTCGAGCACGTCTTCGACATGCAGCGCACGGCCTTGCAACCACTCGGGAAAAGCGAGTTGAATTTGCTTCATCGGCTTCTTATTCGTCGTCCAGCGCCGCGGGATCCAGCGGCCGGAGCAGGCCGCCCTCGAGGACCTTGACCTGCTGCTCAGCCTGGGCCAGTCGTTCCTGGCAAACCCGTGTGAGCGCCACACCGCGCCGGTAGGCAGCCAGCGACTGCTCGAGCGGCAACGATCCGTCTTCCATGGCCGCGACCAGCGATTCCAGTTCGGCCAGCGCCGTTTCGAAATCCTGGGGCAAGGGACGATCGTCGTTCTGCGGATCAGCTTGAGTGGGTTTGGCCAAACGGGCCTCCGGGGCACTAGGGGGTGGATTAATCCGTGAATTGTACGAGATAGCCAAGCGCGGCCCGCAAGGGCCCCGCGCGCTAGGCCGGCGCCCCCGCCAGGCCTGCCACGGCAGCCAGAAGCGCCGGGGCCACGCGGTCGCGAAGGAGCGAGGCCTCGAGCAGGCTGGCCGGTCCGCCGCAGCTCATGACGAAGACGCCCTCGCCCGTGATCGACGTGAACGGCACGGCGACGGCGTTGATGCCGGACTGCCATTCGCCGATTGCGAAGCAGCAGCCGGTTTGCGCGAGTTCGGCGCGCGCCCGCGCAATGGTCTCGGCGGCTGGGGCGCCCTGGTCCAGACGCGCGAGGACGGCGTCGCACTCGTCCGCGGGCAGGCTGGCGAGATAGGCGCGCCCCATGGCGCTGTCCAACGTGGCGCGGTAACCCACGGGCAAGCGCAAGTACAGCGCCGACGAGCCGTGGATGGCTTCGACGTAGGTCATGGCATCGCCGTCGAAGGCGCCCAGGGCCACGGCGCCACCGGTCTCGCGCGCCAGGTCGGTCATCGAGGCCTTGGCAAGCTCACGCACCTCTAGTCCCGCAAGCAGGCCGAATCCCAGCGCCAGCACACCATAGCCAGGCGAGTACTTGCCGGTGTCGGGGTGGTAGCGCAGATAACCCAGTTCAGTGAGCGTGTAGGTGATGCGGCTGATGGTGGGCTTGGGCAAGCCGGTCAGGCGCGCCAGGTCCAGGTTGCCCAGCGCGGCCACGCCGTGCCGGAAGCACCGCAGCACGTCCAGGCCCCGCGCCAGCGCCGTGATGAAGTCGGGCGAATGGGCGCCTTCTCCCGAGCCGGCGGCGCGCTTGCGGCGCGCGGGCAGGCTCAATTCAAGCTTCTGGTCCGGCTTGGACGGCGGGAGGGCGGCGCGCTTGCCGCCAGAAAATGATTGCATTTCTATACGCTTCGTTTTTATAGTTTATTTCGAATGACAAAATTAAATTCCATATGACGGAATTTAGAGCATCCAAGGAGACCTGGCAAGCGGCCCGATGTTCGCACCCGGCGTGCGTATCAAGTCAGCCAAGCCAGGCCCGTCGATCCACTCTGACCACGCGATTTCAAGGGGAAAACATGATTCGCAACAGCTTCAAACTGCTCGCCACCCTGATGCTCAGCGCTGCCGCGCTGGGCGCGCAGGCCAATACGTATCCGGCGCGGCCGATCAAGGTGATTTCGCCCTTCCCGGCCGGCGGCGCCACCGACGTGCTGACGCGCGTGCTGGCCGAGCGGATGGCCAAGAACCTGGGCCAGTCGATGATCGTGGAGAACAAGGCTGGCGCGGGCACGTCCATCGGCGCCGCCTACGTCTCGCGCGAAGCGCCGGACGGCTACACCATCCTGATGGCCACGAACTCCACGCTGGTGACCAACCGATATCTCTATAAGGAACTGCCCTACGACCCGGACAGCTTCGCCAAGATCGGCATGGTCGGCGTCGGCCCGCTGGTCCTGCTGTCCACGCCGAAGCGCCCGTTCAACAACACCCAGGACGTGGTGGCCTACGCCAAGCAGAATCCGGGCAAGCTGACGTTTGCCACGTTCGGTCCGGGCACCTCGTCGCATCTGGCCGGTGAACTGTTCAAGGAACGCGCCGGCATCGACATCCTGCACGTGCCGTTCAAGGGCGCCACGCAGGCCCTGCCCGCCCTGATCAGCGGCGACGTGGACCTGTTCTTCGACATGGTGGCCACCGGCATGCCGCAGGCCGACGCCGGCAAGGTCAAGGTCTTCGCGATCACCAGCCCCAAACGTCTGGCGACGCAGCCCAACCTGGGCACGCTGGCTGAACAGGGTTACCCGTCGTTCGACATGACCGCCTGGTTCAGCTTCGTTGCGCCCAAGGGCACCCCGGCCCCCGTGGTCGAACGCCTGCAAGCCGCACTGACCGAAACGCTGCAGGACGAAGCCGTGAAAAAGCGCTTGCTGGACATGGGCATCGACCCGCGTTCGGGCACCGCCGCCGAACTGGACAAGCAGATCAAGACCGAGCAGCCCATCGTGTCGCAGCTCATCAAGCAGGCCAACATCGTCCTGCAGTAAGCCTCGACCCGCCGGTTTCGTGACAAAACGTTCGCGGACCGCCGGCCCGCGATCGGCCTGCCCGCGGGCTCAGCTACGGGCAGGCCCCTTCCCCCCGACAGCGCCCTCCCGGCCCTGTCGGTTTTTTACGCGCGGCTTAACCCCTGGATACAGAAGTCGGCGTGGCGCCGCTGATAAGGTAAGGCGAGAAGAAGCCGAATCATCCGGGAGCCCGATGCCTCACTCCGAAGACCGATACGCCCGCCTTGACTCAGCCCGATGGCTGGCTGCGCTGGCCGTCGTTCTGCTGCACAGCGCCGCACTCATCGTCAGCGATCCCGCCGCGCATGGCCGCGGCGCATGGCTGGCCGCCAACCTGTATGACTCGGCCGCGCGCTGGTGCGTGCCCGTCTTCGTGATGGTGAGCGGCGCCCTGCTGCTCGATCCCGACAAGCCGCACGATGCGCGGCGCTTCTACAGCAAACGCATGGCGCGGATCTGCGCGCCGCTGCTGTTCTGGACGCTCTTCTACCTGGCGTGGCGCACCGGCCTGGATTGGTGGGACGACGGACGCGTGGACTTTTCGTTCTGGCCGCGCAAGGTCGCGCAGGGCGAGCCCTACTACCACCTTTGGTACCTGTACATGATCGTCGGCCTGTACCTGTTCGCGCCGCTGGTGCGGGTGCTGTATGCGCGCAGCACGCCGAAGGCGCGGGCGTTGTGGGTCGTGGGCATCCTGGGGGTGGCGATCCTTGACGCCCTGTATCGCCGCGCGCTGGGCGCGCCGCATGGTTTTTTCCTGACGTGGTTCCTGCCCTATCTGGGCTACTTCGTCGCCGGCCGCCTGATCTTTGACGGCGAGATGCGCGTGCCGCGCCCGGGCCTGATGCTTGCCGCCACCGTGGCCGCGACGGCGATGGGCGTGACGATCATGTCCAACGGCCACGTGCTGGACACCTACTTCTACGACTACTTCAGCCTGACGGTCCCGTTCATGTCGCTGGCCGCGTTCCAATGGATCGTGTCCTCGCCGCGGCTGCCCAGGCTTGCCGCGCTGGCCCCGCTGACCTTTGGCGTCTATCTCATCCATCCGGTCTTCCTGGATGTCGCGCGCCGCGCGGGCGCCTTTTCCGGCGGAGACCGCGATGTGTGGGCGGTGCCCTTGCTGACGATGATGGTGTTTGCGTTGTCAGCCGCCAGCAGCTGGCTGCTGCGCCGTCATCCGGCCACGCGCCGCCTCGTCTGAAAGACCTACGGATTAAAGGGTTAATGGCGCTTTGCGCCGGGTCAACACCACCCGCGGATTGCCTCGATAAGCCGGGGGGATTGCCCCGGGCGTCGCACAGGCCCTTGGGGTACAATTCACGGCTTACTTGATCGGCCAGACACCGATTTTTCTTCGCGCCAGAACGGATTCAACCAGGCTCGAATTCACGAACAAGACCCGCCGGAACCGTCGCCGGGATCCTGGACTTGAACAAAAGCACCTGGCAAGGCTCAAACCGTCCTGGCTTTTTTATCCGAGCGGAGGGAATCATGACCGACATCGGTCGGATGGCACATGTCGTGCCAGCTCGCACCCAGCTACCCGTCAGCGCATATTTTGACGAAGCCCTCTTTGCCCGCGAGCAAGAACTCATTTTCAAGCAATCCTCGCTTTATGTCGGCCACCAGAAATTGGTGCCCGAAATCGGGGATTGGCGTACGTTGGTCCAGGAAAACGGAGGGCGCTCGCTGGTTCGCAACCAGCACGGCGTCGAACTCATCTCAAATGTCTGCCGCCACCGTCAGGCACTGATGCTTGGCGGCCAAGCCGGCAACGTGGCTGGCAACTGCAACACGCATGGCAACCTGAAGGCCACGGGCGGCAATATTGTCTGCCCGCTGCATCGCTGGACGTACAACAACCAGGGTGAGTTGTTGGGCGCGCCGCAGTTCGAGACCACGCCCTGCATGAACCTGCAGAAGTTCCGCCTGCGCGATTGCCACGGGCTGCTCTTCGAAGGCCCGCGCGATCCGGCCGCCGACATGGCGCCGCTGTTTGCGCGTCCCGAGTTCGACTTCGGCGACTACGTGCTGGACCACGTTGAAGTGCATCAGTGCAACTACAACTGGAAGACCTTCATCGAGGTCTACCTCGAGGACTACCACGTCGGCCCGTTCCATCCCGGACTGGGGCGTTTCGTCACCTGCGACGACCTGACCTGGGAGTTCAACGACTGGTACAGCCTGCAGAAGGTGGGCGTGCACAATGCGTTGGCGCAGCCGGGCTCGGACGTCTACAAGCAGTGGCACGACCGCCTGCTGTCGTTCCGCGAAGGCGACGCCCCCGACTTCGGCGCCGTGTGGGTCACGTACTTCCCGACGCACATGATCGAGCTCTATCCGCACGTGCTTGTGCTGTCCACGCTGTACCCAAAGAGCCCGCAGGAAACGGTGAATGTGGTCGAGTTCTACTACCCCGAGGAAATCGCCGCCTTCGAGCGCGAATTCGTCGAGGCGCAGCGCGCGGCCTACATGGAAACGGCCATCGAGGACGACGAGATCGCCGAACGCATGGACGCTGGCCGCAAGGCATTGATGCTGCGCGGCGTGAACGAGACCGGTCCCTACCAGTCGCCCATGGAAGACGGCATGCAGCACTTTCATGAGTGGTACCGCCGCATCATGCAAGCGGTGTAGTTCCCCTGCCCCGGCTTGCAAGACAAAGGGCCTCGCGATATCGGTTCCGATTCGCGAGGCCCTTTTTTCGTCTGGATGCGTCAGCGTCCGATGACACCAGCGACCGTCCTTTCTCCGATCGCCAGCCCCACCGTCATGCCGACGCCGGAGTGCATGACCGCCACCGTGGTCGCCGGATCCACCGGCATGACCGAGAACGGCGCCGGCCCGTGCGCGCCGTAGACGCCCTGCCAGCGCTCCACCACGCGCAGCCGCGCGCCCAATGCCTGCGACGCCAGGTCCAGCATCGCGTTGTCGACGGCCTCGTCATTGAACGGCAGCGCGTCCTGCCCATAGCGATGCGAATCGCCGATGATCAGTTCGCCGTAGGGCGTGGGGCTGATCAGCAGGTGGATGCCGTTTTCCAGCAGCATGGGCGTGCGCGCCTGGATCACGCCGCGCAGCGCCTGCGCCGTGGGCAGGTCCGAGAACGCGCCGTAATGCACGCACGACAGCCCGGTCAGCAGCGGCCGGTCCAGCGCGATGGGATGCGTGTCGAACACCGCACGCAGCATCTGCAGGCGCGTGATCTCCAGATCCAGCGGCGCGAACAGTTCCGGCAGCAGGGTCAGGTAGTCGTGGCCCGGGCACACGAACACGTGCGTGCCCGTGAAGTCGCCCGCCGACGTGCTGACTTCGCCCTTTTCCACGGCGCGCGCGAGCGTTCCGGTGATGAAGTCCACGCCCAACGAAGACTGCAGGTAGTGCGTGATGGCCGGCAGCGCCTCGCGCGAATAGATCTGCAGATCGTCGTGGCCGCGCAGCGCCAGGCAGTGATGCGCGAGCCGGCCGCCATAAAGGCCGGTCACCTCACGCGCGGAAAGCAGATCCGCGCGATACCCTTCCTGCCGCAGGCGCGTGTCCGCGAACTCCTGCAGCACGTCGGCCTCGTCGACGTTGCGGGCCAGCACCAGCGCCCCGTTGGCGCGCACATGAAAGCCCGCCTTGTCCGCCAGGTCGAGCCACAGCTCGCGCGACTGCTGCGCGTGCGACAGCATCGTGCCGGGCGCCTGCCCCGTCACGATGACCTGTCCGAAGTTGCGGATGGTGGCGCCGTGGGCCTGGCGGCTGCGCTCGATGACGGCAACGGACAGGCCGCGCTTGGCGGCCGCCCAGGCATGCGCGATGCCGAGCATGCCCGCGCCCACCACGATTACGTCGTAAGTCTCCATCGCCGGGACGCCGCCTTACTTCTTCTTGGGCTCGGACTTGCCGTCGTAGCGGCGGGTCCACTCCGCAATGATGCGGTCGCGATTCGTGGCGGCCCACGTGAAGTCGTTCTTGATCATGCGCGCGGTCAGGTCGGCGGGCAGGTTCGGGTTGGCCGTGGCGATCGACGGAATCGCCAGCACCGCGAAGTTGGCCTTGTACAGCTCATTGGCCTCGCGGCTGGCCGAGAAGTCAGCCAGCTTGCGGGCGGCTTCCAGGTTCTTGGTGCCCTTCATGATGGCGGTGGCTTCCACTTCCCAGCCCAGGCCTTCCGAGGGGAACACGGCTTCGACCGGCGCCCCATCAGCCTTCAGCTTGGCCGCGCGGTAGTCGAACGAAATGCCGATCGGGAATTCTCCGGCGGCAGCCATGTTGCACGGCTTGGAGCCCGAGTGCGTGTACGAGCCGATGTTCTTGTGCAGGGCGTCCATGTAAGCCCAGCCCTTTTCTTCGCCAAACATCTGCAGCCAGGCGCTCACGTCCAGAAAGCCCGTGCCGGACGAGGCCGGGTTGGGCATGACGATCTTGCCGGCATACACCGGCTTGGTCAGGTCCTGCCACGACGTGGGCTTGGGCAGCTTCTGCTTATCGGCTTCGATCGTGTTGAAGCAGATGGCGGCGGCGTAGCCGTCCATGCCGACCCAGGCGGGTTCGGCCTTGGCGTCGCGCATGTTGGCGGCGATCTGGTCCAGGCCCTTGGGGGCGTAGGGCTGCAGCATCCCTTCCTTGTCCATCAGGCCCAGCGCCGTGCCGGCCAGGCCCCAGATCACGTCGGCCTTGGGGTTGTTCTTCTCGGCCAGCAGCTTGGCGGCGATGATGCCGGTGGAGTCGCGCACCCACTGGATCTTGATGTCGGGATTGGCCTTTTCGAAGGCGGCCTGGTAGGCCTTGATCTGGTCGGCTTCCAGCGCCGTGTAGACGGTCAGCGTGGTCTCGGCCGAGGCGGCGCCCATCACGCCCGTCAGGGCGGCGGCCAGTGCAAGCAGCTTGTAGCGATTCATGAACAACTCCGTGCGTGAGCGAAAAACAGGATGAACGAGGTCCCCGCGGCCGGCGGCTGCCGGCTGCGGATCGCGGTGAGTCAAAGGTTTCGGGGTGGCCCGGGACGCCGGGCGGAAGGGTTTAGATCAGGGGCGTTCGCCTCGCGCCAGACGGGCTTCGATGTCGTCGACCACGGCCGGCAGATCAGCCACCGTGTCGATCACGTAATGCGGGCCGGCCGGTACCAGCTCCGCGCGCGCGGCGGCGCGTGCTGCGTCACGGGCGGGGCCGGCAAGGCCAAGGTATTCGTCCAGCGTCAGGCCCGCGGCGTTGCCCGACAGCAAGAGGCCGACGGTCCACATGCCGGCGCGGCGGCCTTCTTCGATGCCCGGCGCGGTGTCGTCGACCTTGATGCACGCGGCCACGTCGGACAGGCCCAGCTCGACCACGTTCTTTAAGGCCATCGCGGGCGCCGGACGCGCGCGCGGGACCTCGTCGCTGGCGACGATGCAATCGGGCGTCAGGTTATCGGCGGCCGCACGCTCGACGACGCGGCGCATCACACTGGCGGGATAGCCGGAGCACGAACCGATCTTCAGGCCGCGCCCGCGCAAGGCGCGCATCACGTCGGCCGCGCCGGGAATGGCGGCCGAATACTGCGCCACCTTCTCCAGCTGCATCGGCAGAAAGCGCTCGTAGATGGCGGTGACGTCGTCGTCGCTGGGCACGCGGCCGAAGCGGGCCAGATACTGGGCGGCGATGGCGGGCTGGTCGCACAGGGTACGGATGTGGTCCCACTTGCCCATGCCCATCGGGCCGCGCGCCTCCTTCAGCGACACGTCCATGCCGAACTGCGCGAACGCGTCCACGAACACCTTGGTGGGCGCAAAGGAGCCGAAGTCGACCAGCGTGCCGGCCCAGTCGAAGATCACCGCCTCGAGGCGGACGGGCAAGGGTTGAACTGTCATGGAAGTCATCCTGAAAAATTGGCCGGTCAACGGGTCGCCGGGCGCCGCCAGGCCTGCGTGCGCGCCACCAGGGCACGGCTGGCCAGGTGCAAGACCAGGGCGGCAACGGCGGAGCTGGCCATGATGACCGTGCACATGGCGGCGGCCGGACCGATGAAGCCGGCGTCGTCCATGTTAAGCACGGCCACGGCGGCCAGCACCTTCGACGGGCTGTAGAGAAACACCACGGCCGACACCGTCGTCATGGCGGATACGAAAAGGTAGCGGGCAACATCCAGCGCCGCGGGCAGGCACATCGGCAGCGTCACGCGCAGGAAGGTCGTCAGGCGCGGCACCTTCAGCGACGCGGAGGCGGCCTCGAACTCCGGGTCGAGCGCATTGAGCGCCGTGGCGGCTGTCAGGTGGGCGCTGGTGTAGAAGTGCACGACCGTGCACAACACCAGCAGCGGCATCGTCCCGTACAGCACGTTCAGGGGGTTTGCCAGGCTATTGAAAAAGAAGATGTAGCCCAGGCCCAGCACCAGCCCCGGCACCGCCATCGGCATCAGCGCCAACATGCCGGCCATGCCGCGCAGGCCGCGCGCCATCGCGCCGCGCGCAGGCACCTTCTCCATCATCCACGCGCCCACGAAGACCACCACGGTGCCCACAAGCGCCGTGAAGAACGCGAGCTGCAGGCTGTTGCGCCAGGCGAGCCAGCCGCCGCCGTCCATGTTGTCGAAGTCGTAAGAACGCAGCGACATCGACAGGTTGTACGGCCACATCTTCACGAACGACGCCCACACCGCCACACCGATGATGAGCAGCAGAAAGGCAGCCATCACGCCGGCCAGCGCCAGGAATGCCGCGTCGCGGCGGCCGTTCACGCCAGCCGCGTAAGGCTGCGCGCGGCCGCTCATCTGGGCGCCCTGGCGGGCCCGCAGCCGGCGGTCCAGCACGAAGGTCAGCAGCGCCGGCAGCAGCAACAGGATGCCGATGGCCGCGCCCTTGGGGAAATTCTGCTGCCCCACCACCGCCTTGTAGGCCTCCATGGCGAGTACGTTGTAGTCGCCGCCCACCACCTTGGGCACGCCAAAGTCGGTGACGGTCAGCGTGAAGACCACGCAGCAGGCCGAGAACACCGCGTAACGCGTGCCGGGCAGCGTGACCGTCATGAAGGTGCGCCACGTGCCCGCGCCCATGGCGCGCGCCGCGTCATAGAGGCGGCCGTCGGCCAGGGCCAGGCCCGTCAGCAGGATCATGAGCGCATGCGGAAACGTGTAGAACGCCTCGCCCACCACGATGCCCCAGAAGCCATAGATCGTGGCGCCGCCGGTCAGGCCCTTGAGCAGTCCCTGATTGCCCAGCAGATAGACCAGCGCGATGCCGGGCAGCAGCGACGGCGCAAGCAGCGGCAACAGCGCGATCGTGCGCAGGATGCCCTTGCCCGGCAGGCGGGTGCGCGTGAGGCCATAGGCAAAGCCGTAGGCGCAGGGCACGACCAGCAACGTCGTCACGATTCCCACGGCCAGGCTGCGCCCCACCATGTCCAGGAAACCATCGGCGCCGATGATGCCCGCGATGACAGACAGGCCGGCCCAGCCGCCATCGGCGTCCGTCACCGATTTGACGAGGATCGCCGCCAGGGGCAGCGCCAGGAATACGAGCAGGCCGAGCGCCAGACCGCCCTGCCCCAGCGCCAGGCCCAGCGCGCCGATCCAGGCGGGCAGCGGGCGGCGCCCCAAGGCGGGCAGCGGGGCGAAGGCGGCGGGAGCCGCGGAATGGGGCGCGGTCTGACCCACGGCGCGCGAATCGTTCATGGCCGGATCAAGCGTAGGCGCGTATCGCATGGCGCGGCAGCTCCACCCAGCAACGGCTGGCAGCGTGAGGGCCCAAGAGGGCATCTCCGGTTTCGGGGGACACGATGGAATGCACGGTGGCGCCAGGCACGCCTTCCAGGCGCAGGGCAAGGCGGTAGCTGCGCCCCAGGAACACGCCGTCCAGCACGTCGGCCAGCATGGCGTTGGGCTCTTCGGGCTTGGCCATGCTGACGCGCACGGCTTCGGGCCGCACGAAGAGTTTGCCCGAGCGGGCGTCCAGCGCCGAGTCGACCGCCAGCTCCTGCCGCCCCACCCGGGCGCGATGCGTATCGATGCGTTCGAACGGCAGCCAGTTGGCTTCGCCCACAAAGTCAGCGATGAAGGCCGACCCCGGCTGGCGGTAGAGTTCGCGCGGCGTGCCGTACTGCTCGATCACCCCGCCATTCATCACGGCGATGCGGTCGGCCATCACCATGGCCTCTTCCTGGTCATGCGTCACCATCAGCGTGGTGATGGACAGGCGCTTTTGCAGCGCGCGCAGTTCGATTCGCAGGTGTTCGCGCACCCGCGCATCCAGCGCCGACATGGGTTCGTCCAGCAACAGCAGCGACGGCGACGGGGCCAGCGCGCGCGCCAGCGCCACGCGCTGTTGCTGGCCGCCCGAAATCTGGCCGGGATACTTCTGCGCCGCGCCGGCCAGGCCGACCAGCGTCAGCATTTCCTCGACGCGGCTGGCGACGTGGTTGCGATGGGCGCGCTTGCCGCTCAGGCCATAGGCCACGTTCTGTGCCACGGTCAGGTTCGGAAACAGCGCATAGGACTGGAACAGGATGCCGTAGTCGCGCGCCTGCGGCTCGGCATGGGAAATATCACGGCCGGACAGCACGATGGTTCCGCTGTCCTGGCGCTCCAGGCCGGCGATCGCGCGCAGCAGCGTCGTCTTGCCGCACCCCGACGGCCCCAACAGGCACACCAATTCTCCGGCGCGGATATCCAGCGAAACGTCGGCCAGCGCCGTGTGGCTGCCGAATCGCTTCACGAGATTCTGCACGGAGAGAAAGGCGGTATCGCGTTGGGGCATGGGGCCTCCGGTCTGGGAACGAAGGCAGTATGGGAGCCGCGTATTGAGCGTTTATGACACTTCGCGCAAATGCAGTAATAAAAACATCAAATTATTTTGGTGTACTGGCGGTCTTGCGCATTGCGTCCAACCTTCGCCCCCCGACCGTGCTCGTCGCCGAACTCAAATCCTTCTATGCCGTGGCCCGCTGCGGAACCGTCACCAAGGCCGCCGCCCAGCTGGGCGTCAGCCAGCCCACGGTGACGGGGCAATTGCGCCAGCTTGAATCGCGCTACGGCATCGAGCTGTTTCATCGGCAGGGGCGCGGCATGCGGCTGTCGGACGCCGGGCAAAACCTGATGCCGATGGTCGAGAAGCTGGTGCAGCAGGAGACCGAGATCGACTTCCGGCTGCGCGACGCGAGCGACCTGCGCGAGGGCAACCTGCGCATTGGCGCGACCGGCCCCTACTACATCATGGATACCGTGCGGCGCTACAACCAGCGCTATCCCGGCATCGACCTGACGGTCACGATCGGCAATTCGCAGTCGATGCTGCAGGCGCTGCAGGATTACCGCATCGAGATTGCCACGTCTTCCTTTCTGATGGATGACAAGCACCTGTACCGCCGCAAGATCGCCGCGGACCCGATCCGCGTGGTGGCGCATCGCGATCATCCGCTGGCCCGGCGCGGCCAGGTGCGGCTGGCCGATCTGGCCGAGCATGCGCTGCTGCTGCGCGAGCCCGGCTCCATGACGCGCCAACTGACCGAAGACGCGCTGCGAGCGGCCGGCGTCACCGTGCGCCGCACGCTGGAGATCGGCAGCCGCGAGTCGATCCGCCAGGCCATCCTGTGCGAACTGGGCATCAGCCTCATCCCATCACGCGAAATTCCGTCCCATCCCGATCTGGCAGCCCTGGACATCCAGGACGCCGGCATCGTGATGAATGAATACCTGTACTGCTTGCGCGAGCGCCAACCGGTGCAACTCATCGCGCGCTTTCTGGAGATGGCGCCGGCAGCCGGCTGACCGTCGCGGTCACTGTCCCGCCTCTTCCCCTTGCGGCCACTCAGGAGACAACCATGGCCTTGACCCTGCAGGACATCGAACAGCTTTTCCTTGAACGCGGACACCGGTCCTATGACGGTGAATCCGTCAGCCATCTGCGCCATGCGCTGCAAACGGCCGCACTGGCCGAACAGCACGGCGCCAAAGCCCATCTCATCACGGCCTGCCTGCTGCATGACCTGGGCCATCTGATCGCCGACCGGCCGGGCACGCCCACGCTGCGCGGCATCGACGACAAGCATCAGTATTTCGTGCTGCCCTTCCTGCGCGGCTTGTTCAGTTCCGCCGTGCTGGACCCCATTCGGCTGCACGTGGAAGCCAAGCGCTACCTCTGCTACGTGGAACCGCAGTACGAAGCGAAGCTGTCGGACGATTCCCGCCGCAGCCTGGCGCTGCAGGGCGGCAGCTTCGACGCGGGCCAGGCGGTCGACTTCGCCAGCATGCCCGGCGCGCCGGACGCGATACGTCTGCGGCGCTGGGACGACATGGCCAAGGTGCCGGGGCTGGCCACGCCGCCGCTCGACCACTTCCTGGAGATCGCCGAAAGCGTGTCCGGCCGCGTCAAGCTGGCCGCCGTCTGGTAACGGCCGCGCACCGCCCATGAAAAAAGCCAGGGTGCGTTGCCCTGGCTTTTTGTTCGTTTAATCGCCCTTGGCCACCGGCCGGGCGGGATCGCTGCACCATTCGCTCCACGACCCCGGATAGAGGCGCGAGCCCGTCAGGCCGGCAATCTCCATGGAAAGCAGGTTGTGGCAGGCCGTGATGCCCGAGCCGCACTGGTGGACGACCGAGGCTGGGTCGCGCCCCGCCAGCAGGCTGCCGAACTCCGCGCGCAGCTGCTCGGCCGTCTTGAAACGGCCATCGGGCTGCAGGTTTTCGCCGTTCGGGCGGTTCAGCGCGCCGGGGATATGGCCGGCCACCGGGTCCATGGGTTCGACTTCGCCGCGATACCGGTTGGCGGCGCGCGCGTCGACGACCGTGAACGACGGCTGGGCGATGTTGGCCAGAACCGCCTGGGCATCGACCGTGCCCGCCAGGGACTTGCCCGGTTCGACAGGCGTGCCCGGCTGCACCGCCGGCGCCGGATCGTGGCTGACGGGCAGCCCCGCAGCCGTCCAGGCCTGCCAACCGCCATCCAGCACGGCGACCCGGTCATGGCCCAGCCAGCGCAGCATCCACCACAGATGCGCGGCGTACATGCCGCCGCTGGCGTCGTAGGCCACCACCAGCGTGCCGGGCGTCACGCCATGCGCGGCCATCAGGGCGCCGAATTGCGCCCGGTCGGGCAGCGGATGCCGTCCGTTCTTGCCCGTGCGGGCGGCGGCCAGCTCGGTTTCGTGATCCAGGAAGCGGGCCCCGGGGATGTGGCCTGCGTCGTAGGCCTGGCGGCCCGCCGAATGATTGGTCAGGTCATGGCGCACGTCGAACACGCGCACGTCGGGCGAGGCCAGGCGGGCAGAGAGATCGGCGGCGGTGATCAGGGTCGTCGTCATGCGATGGGGCTCCTGTGTGAAAAGCGGCGGGCGCCGGGATCAGCCCGGCTTGGGGTCGCGCATGGTGCGCCACACCGACAGCAGGCCCGCGAAAATGATGAGGCCCATGCCGGCCCAGGCCACGACGTCCAGATGGTCGCCCCAGAAGCCCATGCCGATCAGTGCCGCGAAGATGATGGTGCTGTACTGCAAGGCGGCGGTCAGCAGCGCCGACCCCATGCCGAACGCCCGGGTCATGGCCAACTGCCCGAACAGCCCCGCGACGCCCACGCCCAGGAGCGACAGGTAGCCGGTCCAGTCCGCGTAGCCCCAGCCCTCGAACGCCAGGCCGGCGGCGCTGGAGGCGCACACGGCCACCGAAAAGAACAGCACGGTGCGCCATTCGGGTTCGCCAATGCGGCCCAATTGGCGGATCTGCATCATCGCAATGGCGGACATGGCCCCCGCCCCCATGCCGAGCAGCGCAGCAAGCCACTGGTCGTCGTTGATGCTTGGCCGCAGCACGGCGATCACGCCCAGAAAGCCCAGCACCACGGCCAGGATCCGCACCGGGTCGCGCTGCGCCCCGCCCCATCCCAGCATCCAGCAGGCGATGAACAGCGGCGCCGTGTAGTTCAGGCTGGTGGCGGTGGCCAGCGGCAGATGGGAGATGGCAAAAAAGCCCAGCCACATCGAGGTGACGCCGGACAGATTGCGCCAGATGTGCAGCTTCCAGCTGGTGGGAATGATGGACTGGCGGCCAGCGCGCGCCCAGAGCAGCAGCAGGATCACCGAGGGCAGGCCGCGAAAGAGCACGACCTGCGGCAGCGATGCGCCGTGTTCGGTGCCGAGCTTCACGAACGACCCCATGATGGCGAACATGGCGGACGCCACCAACATCCAAAGTGCTTGCATGCGGGTCTACGCTAAGGGAAAAGGGGGAAGGAATAAGGGAAAGCGATACTATACTCTCCGTCACCGGGCGAGGAGCCGGCGAGTCGGGGAACTGGCAAGGCTCCGCCATGTCGAAATCCGGGTATTTGCCGCTCGCAGAGGAATATAAAAAACATGAAACGCATTGTTCTGTTCGTCATTACCAACCTGGCCGTCATGCTCGTGCTGTCGGCCACGCTTCGCATCCTGGGCGTAGATCGTGTCATCACGGCCAACGGGATCAACTTCAACGCGCTCCTGATCTTCTCGGTCGTGGTCGGCTTCACCGGCGCCATCATCTCGCTCCTCATGAGCAAGCCAATGGCCAAATGGAGCACCGGCGCGCAGGTGCTGGATCCCAACTCGCCCCGCAACCAGCGCGAGGCCTGGCTGGTCGACACCGTCCACCAACTGGCCGACCGCGCCGGCATCGGCCGCCCCGAAGTCGCCATCTACGAAGGCGCCCCCAATGCATTTGCCACGGGCGCATTCAAGAACGACTCGCTGGTCGCGGTGTCCACGGGCTTGCTCGAAAGCATGACCGAAGAGGAAGTCGCGGCCGTGCTGGCGCACGAAGTCGCGCACATCGCCAACGGCGACATGGTCACCCTGACCCTGATCCAGGGCGTGGTGAACACCTTCGTCATCTTCCTGGCGCGCGTGGTCGGCTACTTCATCGACCGTGTCGTGTTCAAGAACGAACGCGGCATCGGCCCTGGGTACTTCGTCACCGTGCTGGTCTGTGAAATCATCTTCGGCGTGCTGGCCTCGATCATCGTGGCCTGGTTCTCGCGCCAGCGCGAATACCGCGCCGACGCCGGCTCGGCCCACCTGATGGGCGCCCGCGAACCGATGATCCGTGCGCTCGCCCGCCTGGGCGGCCTGGAACCGGGCGAACTGCCCAAGTCCTTCGAAGCGTCCGGTATCACCGGCAAGGGCGGCCTGGCGGCCATGTTCGCCTCGCACCCGCCGATCCCGGCCCGCATCGCCGCGCTGCAGAACGCTCGCGTGATCTGACCGGTCACCGGCCGCAAAAAAGCCCGCTTCGGCGGGCTTTTTTGCGTACAACTCAGCACTCGACGATATTCACCGCCAAACCGCCCCGCGCCGTTTCCTTGTACTTGGTCTTCATGTCGGCGCCGGTTTCGCGCATGGTCTTGATGACCGAATCCAGCGACACGTAGTGCTGGCCGTCGCCGCGCAGCGCCATGCGGGCGGCGTTCACGGCCTTGACCGAGGCCATGGCGTTGCGTTCGATACAGGGAATCTGCACCAGTCCGCCGACGGGATCGCAGGTCAGGCCCAGGTTGTGCTCCATGCCGATCTCGGCCGCGTTTTCCACCTGCTCCACCGACCCGCCCAGCGCCGCCGCCAGTCCGCCGGCCGCCATCGAACAGGCCACGCCGACTTCACCCTGGCAGCCCACTTCCGCGCCGGACAGCGACGCGTTGTACTTGTAGAGCAGCCCGATCGCCGCCGCGGTCAGCAGGAATTCGCGCACGCCCTCGCGGTTGGCGCCCGGCACGAAGCGGTCGTAATAGTGCAGCACGGCCGGAATGATGCCCGCCGCGCCGTTGGTCGGCGCCGTGACCACCCGGCCGCCCGCGGCGTTCTCTTCGTTGACGGCCATCGCGTACAGGTTCACCCAATCCATGACGGAAAGCGGGTCGGACAACGTGCGCTCGGCCCGCTGGGTGAGATTACGGTAGAGCTCGGGGGCGCGCCGGCGCACGCGCAGCGGGCCGGGCAACTCGCCGTCCGCTTCCGGATAGTTGATGCCGCAGCCGCGCGCCACGCAGTCCTGCATGACCTGCCAGATGCGGTCCAGGCCGGCATTGACCTCCGAGGTTTCGCGCCAGGTCAGCTCGTTCTGCATCATGACCTGCGCCACCGTCATACCGTTGTCCTGGCACATGGCCAGCAGTTCGCGACCCATGCGAAACGGGTACGGCAACTGGTCGTGCGCCGCGATGACCTGGCTGTTGGAGGCGCCGGCTGTGACGACGAAGCCGCCGCCCACCGACAGGTAGCGGGCCTCGCGCAGGGACTGGCCGTCGGCGTCGAATGCGTGGAATTTCATGCCGTTGGGGTGTTCGGCCATGGCTTCGCGGCGGTAGAACATCATGTGTTCCTTTTCCACGAAGGGCAGCGGGTACTTGCCCAGCAACGGCAACTGCCGGCTGGCGCGCACCGAGGCAATCATGCCGGCGATGGCCGCGGGGTCGACCGTATCCGGCGCCTCGCCCATCAGGCCCAGCAGCACGCCCTTGTCGGTGCCGTGCCCCTTGCCGGTGGCGCCCAGCGATCCGTACAGTTCGGCCCGCACGCTGGCCACGCGCGGAACAAGGCCGTCACGCTCGAGCCCTTGCGCAAATAGCAGCGCCGCCCGCATCGGGCCCACGGTATGAGAGCTCGACGGGCCAATGCCTATCTTGAACAGATCGAAAACGGAAACGGCCACGCCAAACTCCAATACATCCACCAACGATCAGGCAATGATACGCGCGAGCCCGGGCGCACGCAGCAAAGCCCCGCCCGGCGTATCCTGTATCTTCGCGCCGGGTGTCAAAGCCTGCCCCGGCATGCGATCATTACAGAATTATTACTTGTCATAAAAAGAACGGAAAAACGCCTGCATGTCTGGACTCATTACCCTGCTTGACTTCGCCGGCTACGTCGCGCTGCTGCTTTGGGGCGTGCATATGGTCCAAACCGGCGTGCAGCGCGCGTTCGGGGCGGCGCTGGGCGCGGCCTTGGGACGCGCCCTGGGCACGCGGCTGCGGGCCTTTTTTGCGGGCCTGGGCATCACGGCCGCGCTGCAAAGCAGCACCGCCACCGGCCTGATGATCACCGGCTTTGCCGCGGGCGGCGTGGTCGGCCTGGTGCCGGCGCTGGCGGCGATGCTGGGCGCCAACGTAGGCACCACGCTGATCGTCCAGCTGCTGTCTTTCGACCTGACCGAGCTCGCCCCGATCCTGATCCTGGCCGGCGTCTGGATGTTCCGGCGCTATCCGCCCGGCCGCACCCGCGACCTGGGCCGGGTCTTCATCGGCCTGGGCCTGCTCCTGCTGTCGCTGCACCAGCTCGTCGAACTCTTCGCGCCGTTTCAGACCGCGCCCATGTTGGGGATGATCCTTGCCGCCCTGTCGACCCAGCCGGTCGCCGCGGTCTTGCTGTCCGCCGCATTCACGTGGGCCGCGCACTCCAGCGTGGCCGTCGTGGTGCTGGTGATGTCGCTGGCCAGCCACAACATGGTCGCGCCGCACGTGGCGTTCGCGCTGGTGCTGGGCGCCAACCTGGGCACGGCGATCAACCCGATGATCGAAGGCGTGACGGGCGACGACCCCGCCGCCCGCCGCCTGCCGCTGGGCAATCTGCTGACGCGGGTGCTGGGCGTGCTGGCCGGGCTGCTGCTGCTGCCTTTCCTGGAGCCCTGGATGAGCGATCTGGCGAGCGACCCCGCCCGCGCGGTCGCCAACTTCCACACCCTGTTCAATGCCGTCATCGCCCTGGTCTTCCTGCCGATCCTGACGCCGTACGCCGCGCTGCTGACCCGCTGGCTGCCCAAGCGCGCCGACCCGAACGACCCGTCCCGCCCCCAATACCTGGACGAGTGGGCGCATGACGTGCCCGCCGTGGCGCTGGGCAATGCCGCGCGCGAGGCGCTGCGCATGGCCGACATGCTGCAGACGCTACTGCTCTACGCGCGGGCCGGCTTCAAGCGCGACAACCGCCACCGCATGGTGCAGGCGCGCCAGCTGGACGGCGCGCTGGACAAGCTGGAGAACGCCATCACCACCTACCTGGCGACGCTGGACCAGGAAAACATGACGCGCGAGGACCTGCAGCGGCTGGACGACATTCTGGCGTTCACCAGCAACATCGGCCACGCGGGCGATATCGCGCATCACGGCTTGCTGAGCCACGTGGCCAAGCTGCGCAAGCAGGGCTGGACGTTCTCGCCCGAGCAACGCGCCAGCCTGGACGACACCCTGGGCCAGCTCATCGCCAACCAACGCACGGCCGCCGCGCTCTTCGTGAACGACGACCTGCGCCAGGCGCGCTCGCTGGCTGGCGAAAAGGCGCGCTTTCGCACGATCGAAACCCAGGCGGCCGACACTCACCTGCAGAAGATCAAGTCCGGTCAGGTCGACGCCGCGGAAGTGGGCGCGCTGTACCTGGACATCCTGCGGGACATGAAGGGCATCAACTCGCACCTGGTGGGCGCGGCGGCGTACCCCTTGCTGGCCCGCCACGGCGAGCTCCTGCCCAGCCGCCTGCGCGAGGCGGGCAATTGAATGGTGAATAGGTAAGCCCCCACAGCGCCACGTGTCTGACACCGCCCCAAGCACGCTGACGCACGAAAAAGCCGACCCACGCGTCGGCTTTCGTTTGCTCCGGGCACATCCGGTGGGCCAACCTGGTGGCTCACCCTCCCCGCCTTACAGATACCGCTTGAACCACTCTAGCATCCGCTTCCAGCCATCCTTCGCGGCCTCGGGGTGGTAGCTGGCCCGGTAGTCTGCCAGGAACGCGTGATCGGCTTCGGGGTAGACCACGATCTCGGACTGCTTGGCGGCGGCGTTGCCGGCGGCCAGTTTCGTCTTCATGGTTTCCACGTCCGACAGCGGAATGCTGGCGTCGCGGCCGCCGTAAAGGCCCAGGACGGGGCCGTGCAGCTCGTGGGTCACGTCCAGCGCGACGCGCTTGATGAGCGGACCGTGGCCCACGCTGAGCTTGCCGTACCACGCCACGCCCGCCTTCACGTCCGGATTGTGCGCCGCGTACATCCAGGTCAGGCGGCCGCCCCAGCAAAAACCCGTCACCGCCACGCGGCGCGCGTCGCCGCCATTGGCGGCGGCCCACGCCACGCTGGCGTCCAGATCGGCGTACACCTGTTCGTCAGGCACCTTGCTGACGATTTCCGAAATGAGCTTCGGGATGTCGGTGTAGACCGACGCGTCGCCCTGGCGTTGATAGAGGTTGGCGGCGACGGCCAGGTAACCGGCCTTGGCCACCCGGCGGCAGATGTCCTTGATGTGTTCGTGCACGCCGAAGATTTCCTGGATCACCAGCACGACCGGCAGGTCACGCTGGCCTTCGGGCGCGGCGTAATACGCGTCGATCGAACCATCCGTCACGGGAAGCTTGAAATCCCCGTGGACCAGGCCCTGCGTGTCCGTGTGGATCACGGTGGGGGCGACATTGCCGGCGGCGGTGGAAAAACTCATGGAGAACTCCTTGGTTGGGTCGACGAAAGCCGGCCATCCCCGCCGCGCCACCTGCGCTAGTGCCGGTGGCCGTGCTCCGCCTGGGACACGCCTTGATCCGCGTGTGCGTCATGGTCGTGCCCGTGGTGCATCAGCGTCGTGACGCTGTAGATCAGCGCCACGCCCACACCGACCAGCAGCAATTGCGGGACGGCATCGGACAGGGATACCCGCTCGTGCATCTGCGGCATCAGGTCGGCCACCGAGATGTACAGAAAGCTGCTGGCGGCAATCACCAGGATGTACGGCGTCCACTCCTGCGCCTGCTGCAGCACGAAGTACCCTATTATGCCGCCGACCGCTGAACACAAGCTGGTGAACAGGATCAGCGCAAAGGCGCGGCGGCGGCGCAGACCGGCGTTGAGCAGCACCACGAAGTCGCCTAGCTTGTGCGGCACTTCGTGGATGATGATCGATGCGGCCGTCAGCACGCCCAGCAGCGGATCGGTCAGGAACGCCGCGGCGATCAGCACGCCGTCACACAGGTTGTGCAGCGAACTGCCGATCAGGATCAGCATCCCGCCGCGCCCCGCCTCGTGGCGGTCGTGGCCCTTGTGATGGTGGTGGCCGTCGCCCTCGTGGTGATGGCTGTGGCGCAGCAGCGCAATCTTCTCCAGCACGAAAAAGCCGATCAGCGACGCCAGCATCAGTCCGAAGAGCACGTGGGCGTTGCCGACCCCGGTCTCGAATGCCTCGGGCAGCAGATGCAGGAGCGCCACGGACAGCAGCACACCCACCGACAGGCTCACCATGTGATGCAGGTATTTGGCAAAGACCTTGTACGCGAGCCAGCTCGCGATAAGGACGGCAATCAGGCCGCCAGTGATGGTGGCGAGCAGAACCCAGAGCAGCAACATGAGGGGGGAGAATTAAGGCGGGGGGAAGCGCAACATTATATTGTTTCAAACCAAAAATCGGAAATGGGCCGTCCGAAGACGGCCCAGCCCCATCAAAGCCTAGTGCGCCTGCTCCCAGTTCTTGCCGACGCCCACTTCCGCCACCAGCGGCACGCGCAGCGTCGCCACGTTGCACATCAGGCGCGGCAGCGCTTCCTTGACCACTTGCAGCTCGTCGTCGGGCGCTTCCAGCACCAGTTCATCGTGCACCTGCATGATCATGCGCGTCTTCAGGTTTTCGGCGTCCAGCCAGTCCTGCACCGCCACCATCGCCATCTTGATGAGATCGGCCGCCGTGCCTTGCATGGGCGCGTTGATCGCCGCGCGCTCGGCGCCCTGGCGGCGCGGACCCGACGCCCCCCGGATTTCCGGCAACTGCAGCCGGCGTCCGAAGACGGTTTCCACGTAGCCCTGCTCGCGCGCCAGGCGCCGCGTGTTTTCCATGTACATCGCCACGCCCGGATAGCGCGCAAAGTAGCGGTCGATGTAGGCCTGCGCGGCGTCGCGCGTGATGCCCAGGTTGGATGCCAGGCCGAACACGCCCATGCCGTAGATGAGACCGAAGTTGATGGCCTTGGCGGCACGGCGCTGATCGGTCGTCACGCCTTCCAGCGGCACGCCAAACACTTCGGAGGCGGTGGCGCGGTGGATGTCCTCGCCCGCCGCGAAGGCGCTTTGCAGGTTGGCATCGTCCGAGACGTGCGCCATGATGCGCAGCTCGATCTGCGAATAGTCCGCGGACAGCAGCATGCCCTGCTCAGCGATGAACGCCTCGCGAACGCGCCGGCCGGCCTCGGTGCGCACGGGAATGTTCTGCAGGTTGGGATCGGATGACGCAAGGCGCCCGGTGATGACGGCGGCCTGGGAATAATGCGTATGCACCCTGCCCGTCGCCGGATTGATCATGCGCGGCAGCTTGTCGGTGTACGTCGACTTCAGCTTGGACAGCCCGCGGTACTCCAGCAGCACCTGCGGCAGCGGGTAGTCCAGCGCCAGCTTGCTCAGCACTTCCTCGTCCGTGGACGGCGCGCCGCTCGCGGTCTTGCGCACCACCGGAAGCTGCATGCGGCCGAACAGGATCTCGCCCAGCTGCTTGGGAGAATTCAGGTTGAACGGCTGGCCCGCCAGTTCGTAGGCCTTCTGCTCGAGCTGCAGCATCTCTTGCCCCAGCTTGTTGCTCTGGCGGCCCAGTTCCGCAGCATCGACCTTCACGCCGTTGCGCTCGATGGTGGTCAGCACCGCCGACACCTGCATTTCCAGGCGATAGATGCGCTCCAGCCCCGCGTCGGCGGCGACCATCGGGCGCAGCACCTGATGCAGTTGCAGCGTGAAGTCGGCGTCCTCGGCCGCGTAATGCCCGGCCTTGTCGACCGCCACCTCGTCAAAACCGATCTGCTTGGCGCCCTTGCCGCACAGATCCTCGTACGACACGCCGCTGCGGCCCAAAAAGCGCTGCGCCAGGTCGTTCAAGCCCACGCCGCGATGCGACTCCAGCACGTAGGCCTGAAGCATGGTGTCTTCGGCGGCGCCCGCCAGGCGGATGCCTTCGTTGGCGAACACGTGCGTGTCGTACTTGGCGTGGTGCAGCAGCTTTGCGCGCGCCGGGTCTTGCAGCCACGGCTTGAGCCGTGCCAGCACCTCGTCCTTGGGCAACTGGACCGCGCCATCCGGCCCCCGATGCGCGACGGGGATGTAGCAGGCCACGCCAGGCGCCACCGACATCGACAAGCCCACCAGCCGGGCCTGCATTTCGTCCAGCGACGTCGTCTCGGTATCCAGCGCAACCAGCGCAGTCTGCTGCACCAGTTCCATCCAGGCGTCGAACGCCGCCCAGTCGGAAATGATGCGGTAGTCGGTGGTCTCCGGCGCGGCCGGCGCCTCGTGCGCGATGCGGGCGTCGCCCGCGGGTACCCGTTCGGCGTCACCGGTCAGGTCGCGCAGCCAGGTGCGGAACCCGTAGCGTTCGTACAGTTCGGTCAGCGTCGCGTCGTCGCGCGCACGCGGCGTCAGGTCATCGACGCCGTCGACGTGCCCGGTCAGATCGCAATCGCACTTGACCGTCAGAAGCTGGCGCGTCAGCGGGAAATTGGGAATGGCCTCGCGCAGGTTGTTGCCGGCCACCCCCTTGATGCCCTCGGCGCCTTCGACCAGTTTGTCGATGGAGCCAAATTCCGTAATCCATTTGGCGGCCGTCTTGGGGCCCACTTTGGTGACGCCCGGCACATTGTCGACCGAGTCACCCACCAGCATCAGGTAATCCACGATACGGTCGGGCGGCACGCCGAATTTGTTCACGACGCCGGCCTCGTCCAGGACCTCTCCGCTCATCGTGTTGACCAGGGTGACGTGGCTGTTCACCAGCTGCGCCAGGTCCTTGTCGCCCGTAGAGACGATGGTGTGCACGTCGTGCTGCGCGGCACGATGTGCCAACGTGCCAATGACGTCGTCGGCCTCGACACCCTCGATGGCCAGCACCGGCCAGCCCAGCGCGCGCACCGCGCGATGGATGGGATCGATTTGTGCTGCAAGGTCTTCGGGCATGGGCGGACGGTGCGACTTGTACTCCGGATACAGGTCGTCCCGGAAAGTCTTGCCGCGAGCATCGAAAATACATGCGGCATACTCTGCCTTATAGTCCGATACAAGCTTGCGCAGCATATTGACCACGCCGTAAATCGCACCCGTAGGTTCGCCTTGCGCGTTGCGCAAATCAGGCATAGCGTGGAAAGCGCGGTACAAGTAACTTGAACCGTCGACCAGTAATAAGGTTTTTTTCATGGTTACAAAGGCAGATATGGATACACCCGCCGGCAAACAAATTCCGCTGATTATGTCAGAGATAAGGACGGCGGCAGACAAGCTCGCACACATCGGGCCCGCAGTCAGCATTTTTGGTAGCGCACGAGTCAGCCGTAATTCCCCGTACTATGAAACCACCATCGCGATTTCCGCGGCCCTGGCCGAAGCAGGCTTTGCCGTCATCGCGGGTGGCGGCCCCGGCATCATGGAAGCCGCCAACAAAGGCGCATTCGAATCAGGAGGCACGAGCGTCGGCTTGAACATCAGCCTGCCGCACGAAGCGCACAACAACGAATACCAGACCATCAGCCTGTCCTTCGAGTACTTCTTCCCTCGCAAGGCGGCATTCTTCATGCACAGCTTCGCCTACGTGGCGATGCCGGGCGGCTTTGGCACCCTGGACGAACTCTTCGAAGCGTTGACGCTCATCCAGACCGGCAAGGTCCCCCCGGCCCCCATCGTCCTGGTCGGCAGCGAGTACTGGTCGGGCCTTGCCGAATGGATTGGCGATCAGGTGCTCGGCAACGGCATGATCGGCGCGCATGACCTGGATCTTTTCATCATCGAAGACGATCCCGTGAAGGTTGTGCGCAAGGTAGTCGAGTTCCACGAACGCGTGATGTCCGACGAGCAGTACGCCCCGTCCCTTCCCGCCTGATCCCGCACGCCCGTCCGGGGCCGCATGCCCCGCGGGCGCGGCTGGCCATCGTCAAGGCGGTGACTTAGGTCATGGCCTTGACGATGGCCTCGCGCGCCAGCCCCACGAACTCGCTTTCGCCGGGGCGGGCCGCTAGCAGCCGGAATTCCACCGACGGCAACGCCGGCAGGCCAGGCGCTTGCAGCCTAGCCATGCCGGCGCCAAGCGCCGATTCGTTCAGGCACGCCACGCCCAGTCCCGCCGCGACCGCCAGCTGCAATCCCGCCACGCCGGACGCCTCGTGCGACACGACATAAGGAAGACTGCGGCGTGACAACAGCCGCTCAACGTATTGGCGCAAGGCGCACGTCTCCGGCAGGGCCAGCAAGGGCAACGGTTCGGCCAGCGGCGGCGTCGCGCCCTCGGCTGCCATCCACAGCAGCGGTTCGCGCCGCAGTAGCGCGCCATCGGCCCGGCCGCGCGCCGCGCCCCGCTCCTGGATGACCATGGAGATGCCGACATCGATCTCGCCGCGCTCGTAAGCGGCCTCAATCGCCCCGCTCTTCATGATGGTGACGTGCAGCCGCACCTGCGGGTATTGCTCGTTCAGCCGCCGTAGCAGGCGGGCGACGTCGCCGGGGCGGAAGTAATCCGTGATGCACAGCCGCAGTTCGCCGCGTAGCGCCACGCCGCGCAGGTCGCGGTAGGCCTCGTCGCTCAGGGCCAGGATAGTGCGCGCATGCGCCAGCAGGCGCTGGCCGGCGGGCGTTGCGCGCACGCCCGCCTTGCCGCGCACCAGCAGCGGCTGCCCCGCCTTGTCCTCCAGCTTGCGCATCTGTTCACTGACCGAAGACTGCGACAGGAACACCTTGGGCGCGGCTGCCGTCAGGCTGCCCGCGTCCAGCACGGCAACCAGGGTGCGCAGCTGGTCCAGGTCAAATCCGCTCATGGCTTATCCAACGGCAAATACGATGGATGAAATCGTAAATTCCCGCTTTTCCGATGTCAATGCGCTTTCTACACTGGCGACGTACCTACCCCACCCGGAGAGCCGTCATGCCCCACATCGTCATCCATCGTTCCGGCACGCCCGATGCCGCCATCGACCATCGCATCGTCGAGTCCGTCGCCGGGCTGACCCAATCCGTACTCGGAAAAAAGCTGCCCGTCATCGCCATCACGCTGCAACACATTGCGCACGACCTCTGGTTCATCGGCGGGCGTCCCTTGTCGGAACTGGGCAAGAACGCATTCCATCTGGATATCAGCGTGACGGACGAGACCAACACCAAGGCGGAGAAAGCGCGCTTCATCAAGGAGATCTACGCGGCTTTCGCGGACATCCTGGGCGAGCTGCACGAATGCTCCTATGTGCACGTCATCGACGCGCGCGCGGCCGCCTACGGCTATGGCGGACGCACGCAGGAATACCGGCACCAGCACAGCGCCTCGTAAGCGGGCGGCGCCACGTCCTGCGATGCCTGGCACCCGCCCAACATGCAAAAAGCCGCGCACCCAAAGGTGCGCGGCTTTTCATTGGCCGGGCTTGTTGGCGGCAGGCTGCCGCCTGCAAGCTTAGACCGCCGATTCGCGCGCGGCGCGCTTGCGCTCGTTTTCGAGCAGGTAGCGCTTGCGCAGACGGATCGACTTCGGGGTGATTTCGACCAGTTCGTCATCGTCGATGAATTCCACGGCGTATTCCAGCGACATCTGGATCGGCGGAACCAGGCGCACGGCTTCGTCGGTGCCCGAGGCGCGCACGTTGGTCAGCTGCTTGCCCTTGATCGGGTTCACGACCAGGTCGTTGTCGCGGCTGTGGATGCCGATGATCATGCCTTCGTACAGCGCATCGCCCGGGTTGACGAACATGCGGCCGCGATCCTGCAGCTTCCACAGTGCGTAGGCCACGGCGTCGCCGTTGTCCTGGCTGATCAGCACGCCATTGCGGCGCTCGCCGATGGAGCCTTCCTTGATGGGCGCGTATTCGTGGAAGATGTGGCTCATGAGGCCCGTGCCGCGCGTCAGCGTCAGGAACTCGTTCTGGAAGCCGATCAGGCCGCGGGCCGGGATCAGGTATTCCAGGCGCGTACGGCCACGGCCGTCCGGCTGCATGTCCTGCAGGTCGCCCTTGCGGCGGCCCAGTTCTTCCATGACGCCGCCCTGGTGGGCGTCTTCGACGTCAACGGTCAGCGATTCGAACGGCTCGCACTTCACGCCGTCGATTTCCTTGAACACCACGCGCGGACGCGACACGGCCAGCTCGTAGCCTTCGCGACGCATCGTTTCCAGCAGAATGGTCAGGTGCAGTTCGCCACGGCCCGACACTTCAAACACGGTGTCGTCGCCCGTGTCGCGCACACGCAGCGCCACGTTGGACTTCAGCTCGCGGTCCAGGCGGTCGCGCACTTGGCGGCTGGTCACGAACTTGCCTTCGCGGCCCGCCAGCGGCGACGTGTTCACCATGAAGTTCATGGTCAGCGTCGGCTCGTCGATGCGCAGCATCGGCAGCGGCTCCTGGTTGGCCGGATCCATCACGGTGCAACCGATGCCCAGGTCTTCAATGCCGTTGATCAGCACGATGTCGCCGGCTTCGGCTTCGTCCACCACGATGCGCTCCAGGCCATGGAACTTCAGCACCTGGTTGATGCGGCCGCGGCCACCCTGGCCGTCGGGACCGAACTTGTAGGCCACTTCCATGCCGGGGCGCATACGGCCACGGTTGATGCGGCCCACACCGATCTTGCCGACGTAGCTGTTGTAGTCCAGCGAGATGATCTGCATCTGCAGCGGACCGTTGGGATCGTCCTCGCGCTGCGGCACGTGCTGCAGGATGGCTTCAAACAGCGGACGCATGTCGCCTTCGCGCACATCCGGCGTGAGACCGGCGTAGCCGGACAGGCCCGACGCATACACGACCGGGAAGTCCAGCTGTTCGTCGGTGGCGCCGAGCTTGTCGAACAGATCGAACGTGGCGTTGATGACGAAATCCGTACGGGCGCCCGGACGGTCAACCTTGTTGACCACGACGATCGGCTTCAAGCCCAGGGCCAGCGCCTTGCGGGTCACGAAAATGGTCTGGGGCATCGGGCCTTCGACCGCGTCCACCAGCAGCAGCACGCCGTCGACCATGGACAGCACGCGCTCGACTTCACCGCCGAAGTCCGCGTGTCCCGGGGTGTCGACGATGTTGATGTGGGTACCTTCGTATTCCACGGCACAGTTCTTGGCCAGAATCGTGATGCCGCGTTCCTTTTCCAGGTCGTTCGAGTCCATGACCCGTTCGGTCAGCGCCTGGTTTTCGCGGAAGGTGCCGGATTGGCGCAGCAGCTGGTCGACCAGGGTGGTTTTACCGTGGTCCACGTGGGCGATGATGGCGACGTTGCGCAAGGCGCGAGTCATAGCGAGTCCTTTAAGGTCAGGGTGGAGGGCAGCAAGCCCTCCGGCAATTCGTTCAGTGCAAGCAATGCCTGCTTCGGGTCTGGCATGGCCTGCAAGGCTTCCAGTTCAACGGCGCGTTCCAGAGAGAAGGGCCCGACGTGCGTGCGCCGCAGCGCCGTCAGGTGGGCGAAACAGCCCAGCACGCGCCCGATGTCCTGGGCCAGTGTTCGGATGTATGTGCCTTTACTGCAAGCCACATCGATCTCTGCCTGCGTCCCGGTGAGGGACAACAGCTCGATGCGGTATATCGTGATCTGGCGCGGCGGCCGCTCCAGTTCGATGCCCGCGCGGGCGTACTCGTACAGCGGCTTGCCGTCGCGCTTGAGCGCGGAGTACATCGGCGGAATCTGCTCGATGGTGCCCGAGAAACGTGACAGCGCGTCGCGCAGGGCCTGTTCCTCGACGGTAAAACCGGGTTCGGCGGTCGCCGTGACGTTGCCCGTCAGGTCGCCGGAATCGGTTTCCGATCCAAATTGCAGCGTAGCGCGATATGCCTTGTCGGCGTCAAGCATCGCGCCGGAAATTTTGGTGGCGCGACCCATGCAGCACACCAGCAAGCCGGTGGCAAAGGGGTCCAGCGTGCCGGTATGGCCGGCCTTGGCCGCATCCATGGCGCGTTTGGCGCGCTGCAAGGCGTGATTGCTCGACAAACCCACGGGTTTATCAAGCAACAGCACACCGTCGAGCGCAAGCCCGCGTCGTTTAGCCATCGTCGGAATCCGGAAAAAAAATGAAGCAGTGACGACAGCCCGATCAGGACTGGTCTTCTGGCTCGTCGGGTACGCCCGAGTGCGGGCCGGGGCGGTTTGCGCGGTCGATGAGGATCGACATCTCGATGCCACGAGCGACTTGCTCGTCGTGGAAGAAGCGCAAAGTGGGGACGGTATGGATGTGCAAAAGCTTGTAGAGCTGCGAATGCAGCCAGCCGGCCTTCTCGTTCAGCAAGGTGGCGGCGGCTTCGGGCTCGGCGCCCAAAACCGTGAACCACACCTTGGCATGCGCGTAGTCGGTCGACAGTTCCACACCCGAAATCGTGATCAATCCAGCGCGTTTGGTGTCGATCTCGCGCTGGATGATCCCGGCCAGATCCTTCTGGATCTGGTCGGCCAGCCGCAGATTGCGGCCGGGAATGGCTTTGGACTTGTGACGGCTCATTAACAATGCCTGGCGCCTGCTTTACAGCGTGCGCGCAATTTCCTTGATTTCAAAGACTTCCAGCTGGTCGCCCACCTGGATGTCGTTGTTGCCGCGCAGCGTCAGGCCGCAATCGAAGCCCGACTTGACTTCCTTGACGTCGTCCTTGAAGCGGCGCAGCGATTCGAGGTGCCCCGTCCAGTGAACCACGTTGTTGCGCAGCAGGCGGACCTGGGAATCGCGGCGCACGATGCCATCGAGCACCATACAACCGGCGATGTTGCCGAGGCGGGAGATGCTGTACACCTCGCGGATCTCGACCAGGCCGATGATTTCTTCCTTCTTCTCGGGCGCCAGCATGCCCGACATGGCGGCCTTAACTTCATCCACGGCGTCGTAAATGATGTTGTAGTAGCGCACGTCGATGCCGTTGTTCTCGGCAAGCTTCTTGGCGCTGGCGTCGGCGCGCACGTTGAAGCCGATGACGACGGCGTGCGAGGCGATGGCCAGGTTGATGTCGGTTTCCGAGATGCCGCCCACGGCGGCGTGCACGACCTGAACGCGCACTTCGTCGGTGGACAGCTTGACCAGCGATTGCACCAGCGCTTCCTGCGAACCCTGCACGTCGGTCTTGACGATAAGGGTGAGGGTCTGGGTGCCTTCGCCGAGGTTGTCGAACATCGATTCCAGCTTGGCGGCCTGTTGGCGGGCCAGCTTGACGTCGCGGAACTTGCCCTGGCGGAACAGCGCGATTTCGCGCGCCTTGCGCTCGTCGGACAGCGCCATCAGCTCGTCGCCGGCGGCCGGCACTTCGGTCAGGCCCTGGATCTCGACGGGGATCGACGGTCCGGCCGACTGGATCGGCTTGCCGTTTTCGTCGAGCATGGCGCGCACGCGGCCAAAGCTTGCACCGGCCAGCACCACGTCGCCGCGCTTGAGCGTGCCGCTCTGCACCAGGATCGTCGCGACCGGGCCGCGGCCCTTGTCCAGACGGGCTTCGATGACCAGGCCCTTGGCGGGCGCGTCTTCCGGCGCCTTCAGTTCCAGCACTTCGGCTTGCAGCAGCACGTTTTCGAGCAGATCGTCGATGCCTTGGCCAGTCTTGGCGGACACGCCCACGAACGGCACGTCGCCGCCGTATTCTTCCGGCACGACCTCTTCGGCAACCAGTTCCTGCTTGACGCGGTCCGGGTTGGCGGCGGGCTTGTCGATCTTGGTCACGGCCACGACGATGGGCACGCCAGCAGCCTTGGCATGGTGGATGGCTTCACGCGTCTGCGGCATCACGCCGTCGTCGGCGGCAACCACCAGAATCACGATGTCGGTCGCCTTGGCGCCGCGGGCACGCATGGCGGTGAACGCCTCGTGGCCCGGGGTGTCCAGGAAGGTGACCATGCCGCGCTCGGTGCGCACGTGATAGGCGCCTATATGCTGCGTAATGCCGCCGGCTTCGCCCGCGGCAACCTTGGCGCGGCGGATGTAGTCCAGCAGCGAGGTCTTGCCGTGGTCGACGTGGCCCATGACGGTCACGACCGGCGCGCGCGGCAGCTGTTCGGCTTCGGATTGGGTGGCGGATTCGTCCAGGAAGGCTTCCGGATCGTCCAGCTTGGCGGCGATCGCGACGTGGCCAAGTTCTTCGACCACGATCATGGCCGTTTCCTGGTCCAGGACCTGGTTGATGGTGACCATCTGGCCGAGCTTCATCAATTGCTTGATGACTTCGGCGGCCTTGACGGACATCTTGTGGGCCAGGTCGGCGACGCTGATGGTTTCCGGCACGTGGACTTCACGTGCGATGAATTCCTGCGGCGCCGGCTCGTTGCGGCGGTCGTTCTGCTGGTTGCGGCCACCACGGCCGCCCGACTTGCCACCGCCCTTGCCGCCTGCACGCCAGCCATCGCGGCTGGCCGGGGCTGCCGGCTTGTCGGCGGGCTTCTTGCGCGACGAATCGTCCGACCAGGTCGACGACACTTCGGCGGTCTTGATGGTCTTCTTGGCGCCAGGGGCGGCCGGCTTGGCGTCCTTCTTGGCCGCAGGCGCGGCGCCGGGCTTGCCGGCGGGCTTGTGCAGCGTGCCGGAGATCGGCGCGGCAGCGGGCGCTTCCGGTTCCGGCGCGCGCAGCACCTTGCGGGGACGGTTCAGCATTTCGCGCAGCGCGGCGGCCTCGGCCTCGGCGGCGCGGCGGGCTTCGTCGCGGCCAGCGGTCGTGGCGGAAGCGGCCAGCGGCGGCGCGGCGCGACGATTGTCGGCGCGCGAGGCCACCTTGGGCGCAGCGGCGGGCGCGGCGGCCTCGGGCTTGGCGGCGGGCTTCACGGATTCGGATTTCGCGGCAGGCTGCGCCTGGGCGACAGGCGCGGCGGCCTGGGAGGAAGATGTTTCGGACTTATTGGCTAGCACAGCAGGTTCCGGCTTGGCTTCTTCAGCCTTGGGCTCGGTGGTTTCAGTCTTGATTTCGGGCTTGGCCTCTTCGGCCACGGGCTCGGCAGGAGCAGGCGCCGGCGTCGGTTCGGGTTCAGGCTGGGCCTGAACTTCGGGCGCTTTGGCCTCGACGGGGGCGGGCGCTTCGGCCGCGACGGATTCGGTTGCCGCAGGCGCTTCGGCCGGGGCGGCGGCTTCGACAGCGGCGGGCTCCTGCTGCGGCGCTTCGGCCTGGGCGGGAGCTTCGGCCTCTACAGGCGCCATTTCGCGAGGTTCGGCGGCGGCGGGCGCCTCGGGCACTGCGGGCGCAACCGGAGCGGAAACCTGCGGAGCGGCTTGCTCGGCAGCTTCCTCTTCGGGACGGGCCGAGGCAGCCTGCTCCAGGGCGAGTTCGGACGGGTCGCGCTTGACGAAGACGCGCTTCTTGCGCACTTCGACCTGGATCGTGCGCGAACGGCCCGTGGCGTCGGCTTGCCGGATCTCGGAAGTCTGGCGGCGCGTCAGCGTGATCTTCTTGCCTTCGGTTGCGCCGTGTGCGCGACGCAGCGATTCGAGCAATTTCGCCTTGTCGCTGTCGGTGACGGAATCGTCAACCGATTTGAGGTCAACGCCAGCCGAACGCAGCTGATCCAGCAGCACGTTGGCAGGCATTTTCAGCTCGGTAGCGAACTGGGCGACGGTATTACTCGACATTAGGCTCTCTCTTCCCTATAGGCAGCTATTACAAACAACGTGAACTTGCGGTGGACGAAGCGGCAGCATCCTCCACCGCAGACCCGTGTCCTTATGGTTATTCTTCGTCGAACCAATGGGCACGGGCACGCATGATGAGATCGCTGGCTTCCTGTTCGGTCAGACCGGCGATTTCCGCCAGTTCGTCCGTTGCCAATTCGGCCAGATCATCACGCGTATGCACTTGACGCTCGGCCAGCTTGGCGGCCAGTTCCGGCGTCATGCCTTCGAGTTCTAGCAGATCCTGTGCGGTCTCAAGGCGCTCTTCCTGGGCAATTGCCTCGGTCAGCAGCGCATTGCGGGCACGGGCGCGCAACTCATTGATGGTGTCTTCGTCAAACGCCTCGATTTCCAGCAGTTCCTGCATGGGCACGTAGGCGATTTCCTCGATACCAGTAAATCCTTCGTCGATCAGGATGTCAGCGACTTCCTCGTCGACGTCCAGCTTGCTCATGAACGTGGTGCGCAGACCCGAACGCTCGACTTCCTGGCGGTTCAGGCTTTCTTCCGGCGTCATGATGTTGATCTGCCAGCCGGTCAGTTCGGACGCCAGGCGCACGTTCTGGCCCTTGGCGCCGATGGCCTTCGGCAGGTTTTCCTCGTCCACCACGACGTCCATCGCATGCTTGTCTTCATCGACGACGATGGATTCGACGTTGGCCGGGGCCAGCGCGCCGATGACGAACTGCGCAGGGTCTTCCGACCACAGCACGATGTCGACCTGCTCGCCGCCGAGTTCGTTGCGCACGGCGGTCACACGCGAACCGCGCATGCCCACGCACGTCCCGATGGGATCGATACGCTTATCGTATGCCACGACGGCGATCTTCGCACGCACGCCGGCATCGCGGGCAGCGGCCTTGATCTCGAGCAGACCCTGCTCGATCTCGGGCACTTCGTTCTCGAACAGCTGGCGGATGAACTCGGGCGAGGTGCGCGACAGGATGACCTGCTGGCCACGCGCGGCGTGGTCCACACGCAACACGAAGGCGCGCACGCGATCGGCAACCCGAAGGTTTTCCTTGGGGATCATTTCGGAGCGCGGCAGGCGCGCTTCGATCTTGCCGGTTTCAACGATGGCGTCGCCCTTGTCCATGCGCTTGATCGTGCCGGAAACGATGGTTTCACCACGATCCAGGAAGTCGTTCAGCACCTGTTCGCGCTCGGCGTCGCGGATCTTTTGCAGGATCGCCTGCTTGGCGGCCTGGGCACCGATGCGGCCGAATTCGATGGGCTCCAGGGGCTCTTCGATGTACTCGCCTTCCTTGATGCCGGGGACGATTTCCTCCGCGTCCGACAGCATTTCCTGCTTGTCGGGTTCTTGCAGGCCGGCCTCATCGGGCACGACCAGCCAACGGCGGAAGCCTTCGTGGTCTCCCGTTTCCCTATCGATGGAAACACGAATGTCCGCATCATCCTTGAAGCGCTTTTTCATGGCCGAGGCCAGCGCACTTTCTAGAGCGCCGAACACGACGTCACGCGTGACGTTCTTTTCACGCGCCAAGGCATCGACCAACAGAAGAATTTCGCGACTCATCGCTTTTTGCCCTTGAAATCCAGAACGGGATCCAGTTTTGCACGCTCGATGTCTTCGACCGTGAAATTCAACACCTGGACTTCGTTCTTTTTTGCCTCAAATTCGAGACCGAACACGGTCTTGTGCATGCCAGCAGCCGCGTCGGAAGCAGCGGCGTCGTCTTCCGGCACGGTCAACGTGCCCGAGAAGACCTTGCGGCCGTCCAATGCTTCGCGCAGCTTGATTTCGATGCGCTCGCCTGCGAACCGGCGGAACTCGGCCTCGGTGCGCAGCGGGCGATCCACGCCCGGCGACCCGACCTCGAGGCGCTTATAGTCGATGTTCTCGACCTCATAGACCCGCGACAATTGGCGGGACACCTGCTCGCAGTCTTCGATGCGCACACCGCCGACCCGATCGATCGTGACGCGCAAAAGACCCAGGGCGGCACGTTCCACGTCGACGAGTTCGACGTCCATGCCGGCCAGAGCCTCTTCGGTCAATGCGAATAAATCAGCCATATACTCAAAAAAAATGGGCTGCACGCCCAGCCCACCGATATTGCACAGAGCCCAGCCGCTTCCCTACTGCACGTAAGGAGCAATGCTGGGCAGTGCCCTATATTGCGACCTAATTTTTGGCTTGCGCCGTCCTGACTGCCCGTCCCGGTCTGGCCGGGGTCGGGATCAATGCCGTGGCGCCTGTGCGCCGTCCGCAGATAGCGGCTCGCTCCAACGAGACCGCTGCAAGCAGCGCCCCTGGGCACGCCAACACGCCAGCACAAAGCCGAGCGCCCGGTCGGCACACATGCAGCCGACGTGCTTTTTGCGGTCAAGCGCACTTGAGAAACCAGTGCATCCAGCAAAAAGCCATGACGCGAAGCCATGAAAACCATTGATTTTACCAGATAAACGGGAAAATCGCCTGATTCGTCACGGGCTTACGTTTATATGGGACGGATGCGGGGCGGCAGCGCGTTCAGCGGGCCGCCCTGCAGGGATCAGCGCCCCTGACGTCCCCGGCCGCCGCCCACGACACCCAAGCGGGATTCGTGCGCCGACGCACTGCGCGGCTGCCAATCGTCGCCCCGCTGACCGCCTTCGCTGCGGGCGCCGCCCGCACGCGGCGTGCGCGGCTTGCCGCCCGCGCCGGGACCCTTGTTGTTGCCGCCAGCGCGTGCGCCTTCGGCCTTGTTGCCGCCGCGGCCGCCGGCAGCCGGCTTGCCGCCGCGCGCCGCATTGCCGCCGCGCGCGCCTGCCGGTTTGTTGCCGCCCGGCTTGCCGCCGCCCGGCTTGCCACCGGACTTGCCGCCGGGCCTGCGGCCCGTGCCAGCCGGCGCTTCCGCCATGCCGCCAACCGCCGGGTTCACGCCTGCGACATTGCCGCCCGCCGGGCTGCTGGCCATCGGGTTACCCGGGCCGGCGTTCGCCGCAGCGCGAGGCCCGCGAGCATTGCCGCCCGAGCGTCCACCCGCCTTGCCGCCCGGCTTACCGCCCGCCTTGCCACCGGGCTTGCCAGCGCCAGCGGGCCGCGAACCCGGCTTGCCCTTGCGATTGCCGAAGCCGCCCTCGCCCGAGAGCGGGTGGCCGTTGGCATAGCCGCCAGCAATCATCAGGCCGGTGCCGAACGGATCGGACGGACACGCCGCAGCCTGACCCGCACTGCCCACACCGCCGCCCTGCAACTTGCCGCGGCGCCCGATGCGGGCGCCATTCATGCCATTGCGGTCCAGCGTGCCAAACCCCGGGGGCAGCGCGCTGTCATGCGACTGCGGCTGCTTGGAACGGCGGCGGTTGCCGGACGAATCGTCGTCTTCACGCAACAACCCCAGTTGCACCATCAGCGCGGTCACGAGAGACGCATCCAGTTCGTCCCAGCGGCCACGACGCAGCGTGCGCGGCAGCACGACATCGCCAAAGCGCGTACGGATCAGGCGGCTGACCGTGACGCCAACCGCTTCAAACATGCGGCGCACTTCCCGGTTGCGGCCTTCTTGCAACGTGACGCGATACCAGCGGTTGCTGCCGTCGCCGCCCAGATACTCCAGCGCGCCGAACGCGGCCAGACCGTCTTCGAGTTCGATGCCGTCCACCAGCGACTGGCGCTGCGCTTCGTCCATTTCACCCAGGACACGGACGGCGTACTCGCGTTCCGTGCCATAACGGGGGTGCATGATCCGGTTGGCCATGTCGCCCGACGTCGTGAAGATGAGCAGGCCTTCGGTGTTCAAGTCCAGGCGGCCCACCGAGAGCCACTTGCCGGTGCGCAGCTTGGGCAAGCGCGCAAACACGCTGGCACGGCCGCCGGGGTCGTCGTGGCTGACGATCTCGCCGGCGGGCTTGTGATACAGGATCACGCGCGGCGGCTTCTTGGTGTTGGCGCGCATGATGGGCTTGCCGTTGACGCGCACCTGGTCGTTGGGACCCACGCGCTGGCCAATATGCGCCGGCTCGCCGTTGACGGACACGCGGCCCGCCACGATCAGTTCTTCCATTTCGCGGCGCGAGCCGATGCCGGCGTCGGCCAGCACCTTGTGCAGCTTGGGCATGACCGCTTCGCTGTTCAGGTACTTGCCCAGGCGCTGTTCCATGCGGTCAGCCGTGTCCAGGTAGGACAGGGCCTGTTCGGCCTCCTGCTCGCCGCCACGGTTGTCCGCGGACTCGACCGGCGCAACCGGCGCGGCAGCCTGGCCTTCGGCGGCGGGGGCCTGCTCGGCGGCCGCATCGCCACGACGGCGGCGGAACGGCGTCCTCAGCTTGCGTCCGCGGCCGCGGGCGCCGGCATCGCCTTCGGCGGCCGGTTCGCGCGCGGCGGAGGATTCCGGCGCGCCGGCAACGGCGTCATCCGAACGGGGGGTGTCGTCCTGTATTGCTGTATTCGTTGTCACTGGGACAGCTCCGAATTTCAAACTTGGGTAGGCCTGCCGGGAGCAGGCTCGTCATCATCTGGGGACGCCGAATCCCGTCCAGACCCGGACCGTTCGGGGTCCGCCTCTTCCGGTGCCGCGTCGGCGGCTTCGGCGTCGGGCTGAACAGCCCCGCCAAGACCATGAACGGGCTCACGCCTGGCGTCGCCAGGGGCCTCGGCATCGGTCTTGTCAGTCGGGTCAGTCGGTTCCGCGTGTTTTGCGTTCTCGACTCTTTCCTTTGCAGCACCGGCCTCGGAGGCATCGGCGGCCATATCGGAAGTGTCGTTGCCAGCCCTGTCGTCGGGAAGATCGGACGAGAGCGGCGTATTGGACAAGCCTTCGGCTTGCTCCCGGACGGTGGATTCGTCGGCGGGATCCGCGCCTTCTTCTGTGCGCGAAAGCTGGGATTCTACGCTATCGATGGCCGCCATGGGGGCCTCGTCTTCCGAAACAGACAATTCCGCAACAGGGAAGTTCTCGCGGTTTTGTTCGTCGAGGCCGGCCAACGACAGATTTTCGCCTTCGGGGGCCGCCTGGTCCGGATCAACACCCGAGCCCGGCTCTGCGCCATCGGCGCCGGACGTGGCGCCTTCTTGGGCAGCCTCGCCCGCTGGCGCGGCGCCCTCGCCTTCGGCCGGTTCCGGCCCCTCGCCCAGCACCTGCTGCACTTCGCCCAGGTCCAGCCCGGCGAGTGCGGCGGCCGCGTGCGCGGTTTCCAGCGGCGGCAGCTCGTCCAGCGCGCGCAGCCCCAGATCGTCCAGGAACTGACGCGTCGTGCCGAACAGCGCGGGGCGTCCTGGCGCGTCACGATGGCCGATCACCTCGATCCAGCCACGGTCTTCGAGGGCCTTGACGATCTGCGACGATACCGTCACGCCCCGGATGTCTTCGATATCCCCGCGCGTCACGGGTTGGCGCCAAGCCACGATGGCCAGCGTTTCCATCACGGCGCGGGAATATTTAGGCGGCTTTTCCGGGCTTAGACGCTCCAGATAGCGCTGCATGCTGGGGCGGCTCTGGAAACGCCAGCCGGAGGCAAGCTGCACAAGTTCCAACCCGCCGTCGGCCCAGTTGGCCTGCAAGGTCTCCAGCAGCCGGCGCACGGCACTGTTGTCGAATTGTTCATCATCCCCGAACAGCTTGCGCATATCGGAAATCTGCATCGGCTGCACCGCGCACAGCAGCGCGGTTTCCAGCACGAGTATTGCCTCGCTATCGTTCATCGACATCCAAATTCAAAAAGGGGCTAACTTGCGCTTGGTTTGAAATAAGGTTAATATTCTTTTCTCAGACGCGGGGTGGAGCAGTCTGGCAGCTCGTCGGGCTCATAACCCGAAGGTCGTAGGTTCAAATCCTGCCCCCGCAACCAATTTGATGAAGGCTCGGCATTCGCCGGGCCTTTTTCATTTGCGCCGCCGAACTGAATGCGCGAGAAACCGGCATTCGAATTGCGAATAAACCCGCGGCGGCAGACATCTTCGCGCGCAAACACCCGGGCCGCCGCATGAGCGGCGGCGCAACAGTCGATGTTGGCTTGCGAAATTGTCACTGGGTTCCTGTTTACCGCCGCGCCCCGGCCTCTTGGTGCGGCCCCGCGCAAAACCGCCGCGCTGACGCCAATAAGGCGGAATGCCTGCCGCTGCTGCGCAGCAGCGGCAAACGTCTGAGCAAAATCCGGTCTGAGCAAAATCTGGAAAAGCTGGCGCCAGCTATGCCGACGCCGGTCGCCAAAATGGCTGCGGAACGCGCCGGAACCACCAGCACCAAGCGTTATCCGCGAAAGTATTGATCGCAACGACTAGAACCAACAGGCATCGGCCACAGCCGCGCGACGCAGTAGCGCCGCTGCCAGACAGACACGCCCACTGGCACACCCCCATGCGCAATCCGAGCCGTGCCGCGGATTGCGCCGACCTGCCACCAGGCCGGAATGATTCTTAGGTTTTTTTAAGGTCAAATGCCGGCAAATTATACCGCCATATATTGCGCGCTCAAGCTGCGGCGCACCCGGAGCCTAGGCTGCCGGCCTGTCCCACGGGGCCGATCCCAGCCGCTCGGCAAGATAATCCAGCATCGAGCGCAAAATCAGCGGCATTTGCCGGCGCGAGGCATAAACGCCATAAATGCCAAGCTCCTGAGGCTTGCACTCGCGCAGGATGACTTGCAGCTTGCCGGACGCAATGTATTCGGCCGCGTAATAGGTGGGCAACATGGCGATGCCCGCCCCCTCCACCGCCGCGGACGACAACACCGACACTTCATTGGCGCTGATGTTGCCGCCGACCGGCACATCGACCGGCTCGCCGTCGCGTTCGAAACGCCAGAGGCTTTTGCCGAAATAGGAATGCGTCAGGCAGTTGCGCAATGACAGATCTTCAATGCGCGCCGGCACGCCTTCCCGCGCCAGATATTCCGGGGATGCGCAAACCACGGAGCGGCACACGGCCAGCTTGCGCGCAATCAGGTTGGGATCGAGGTCATTGGTGATCCGCACGGCGAGATCCACGCGCTCTTCCACCAGATTGACCGCCCGCTCCACCAGCATCAGGTCGACCGACGTGCCGGGGTGCCGCTTGACGTAGTCGGTGACAGCCGGCGCCAGGTGACGGGCGCCAAAGGACATGCTTGTGGTGATGCGCAGCAGGCCGCGCGGCGTGTCTTCGGGGGTGGCGACGGCGCTATGCAGGTCGCCGACCATATCCAGCATCTGGCGGCAGCGCGGCAGCGTTTCGGCGCCGGCCGGCGTCAGGCTCAGGCGCCGCGTGGTGCGATGCAAAAGACGCACGCCGACCCATTGCTCCATCTCGGCCAGGTAGCGAGACACCATGGCCCGCGACATGTCCAGATGGACGGCGGCCGCCGACAGGCTGCCCCGGTCGGCAACCTCGACGAACACCTGCATGGCTTTCAGTCGATCCATCTTCGTCTCGGCACGGGCATCAGACCGTACCGGTTATACCGTATTTCCGCGCCGCATCCGCAACGGAATATCGATCAATGAAACGGGGTCCTTCGAAAGGATCAGGCCGCGGGCTGACCCAGCGCCTCGCGCACGGCCCCGGCCACTTCCGTCTCCGCCACGCCACGCACGATGAGCACCAGCCGCGACGCGCGCGATTCGTCCGGCCACGCGCGCAAGGGATGCAGCGGGTACAACTCGCCATGAACGCCGTGCACCTCGCAGGGCATCGATTCACCCTCGAAGCAGATCAGCCCCTTCATCCTGAGCAAGCCCTGCCCATAGCGCTCCTGGATCCGGGCGATGCCTGCCAGAAACGCTGCCCGCCCGACGGGCGCCCGCAACGTGATCGACACACTGCCCACGCCCGCATGCCGAGCGCCCGGCGGCGTGGAAAAGGCCGCAAGCCAATTGGCGGCAATCACGCCGTCCTGCCGCGCAAAAAGATCCGGCGCCTCGCGCAGCATGAGCGCAAGCGGCTCGTCCGGGCGCTGCACGCACCGCCGCGCGCCGGGATTGACGGCGGCAATCGCCCGCTCGACCTGCTGCACTTGCGCCTGATCGGCCAGGTCGGACTTGCTGACCACAACCGTGTTGGCGAGCGCCAGCTGCCGGGACGCCTCGGGCTGCGTCTGCAACTGCCCGGCGCCCTGCGTCGCCGACACCACCACGATCGCGCCCCGGTACACGTAGCGTTCGGCCAGAAACCGGTCATGCTTGAGCGTGAAGAGAATGGGCGCCGGATCCGCGAGGCCGCTGGTTTCGATGACGACGTGCCGAAACGGCTTGATCTTGCGCCCGAGCGCCGACATGAACAGATCGCGCAAGGTGTCGACCACCGAGCCGCTGACGACGCAGCACAGGCAGCCGCCCTCGACCAACACGACATTGTCCGGGGCGAGCCGGACCAGATGATGATCGACCCCGATATCGCCGTATTCGTTGACGATGACCACCGCGCCGGCATAGGCGGGCTCTTGCAGCAGGCGATTGAGCAGCGACGTCTTTCCGCTGCCCAGAAAGCCGGACACTACGGTCACGCCCACGCGCTTGTCGTCACTCATGCCGATTCGACCCTTTGATGGACGCGCAACGGCGCCACGCCGCAAAAACCAAAAGGGCCGCTCACTTGCGTGAGCGGCCCAACATTCTTTTGGCTCCCCGAGCTGGGCTCGAACCAGCGACCTGCGGATTAACAGTCCGTCGCTCTACCGACTGAGCTATCGGGGATCTGCCAAGACCGAAATTATGAACTAAAAATTCATCGCGTGCAAACACCATCTTTTTCCGGATTTTTTTCACTCCTTGTTTCCCATCGCGAAAAAACTCTGATATGATTTCGGTCTTTCCAGATCGGGCCCCAAAAAAGGCATCGAACGGGAAAGAAAAAAGATGTTTTGCTTAGCGCTTTCCGGCTTGGTCCAGAAACAAAAGCAAATGGTCTTGCCGGCATAGCTCAGTTGGTAGAGCAGCGCATTCGTAATGCGAAGGTCGTAGGTTCGACTCCTATTGCCGGCACCAGATTTCCAAAAAGCAGCCCTCTCGGGCTGCTTTTTTCATTTCCGCCCCCGATCCTCGTCCCGCCCGCGCCTCCCCAGCCGGGAACTCGGGCTGATCGCCGCGCGTCCAACCCCCTTGGACCACCCCAGCGGAAAAAACCATGCGCATTCTTCTCGTGGAAGACGACATGATGATCGGCGAAAGCGTGCTGGACTGCCTGCGCGCGGAACACTACGCCGTTGATTGGGTCCGGGACGGCAGCGCGGCGGACTCGGCGCTGCGCACCGACCCCTACGACCTTGTCCTGCTCGACCTGGGCCTGCCCAAGCGCGACGGGCTGAGCTTGCTGCGCGACATGCGCACGCGCAAGGACCGTACGCCGGTGCTCATCGCCACCGCGCGCGACGCGGTCAGCGACCGGATCGCGGGGCTGGACGCCGGCGCCGACGACTACATCGTCAAGCCCTACGACGTGGACGAACTGCTGGCTCGCATGCGGGCGCTGATCCGCCGCAGCGCGGGCCGGGCCGAACCCATCTTCGAACACGAAGGCATCACCATCGACCCGCAGTCCCATGCCGCCATGGTCGACGGCGCGCCGGTCACGCTGACCGCCCGCGAATGGGCGGTGCTGGAACCCCTGATCGCCCGGCCCGGCATGATCTTCTCGCGCGCCCAGCTCGAAGAAAAACTCTACAGCTGGAAGGAGAGCATCAGCAGCAATGCCGTTGAGGTTTATATTCATGGCCTGCGCAAGAAACTGGGTCCGAACCTGATCCAGAACGTCAGAGGCGTCGGCTATGTCATCCCCAAAACATGAGCATTCCGCTTAGCTACTCGCTGAGAGCCAGGCTGCTTTTCTTTCTGCTGGCCGCCATCGCGGTCGGCGCGCTGGTGCAAGGCGCAATCGCCTACCGCAGCACCTTGGCGCAAGCCGACGACATCTTCGATTCGCTGCTGCAGCGCACCGCGCTGTCTCTGGGCACCGGCGACGGCTTGCTCAGCACGGGGCCGACGCACGCGCGCGGGGCGGGTTCGCCGGTTGCCGACGATCTCATCATCCAGATCTGGACGCCGGACGGCCTGCGGGTCTTCAATTCGCGCTCCCGCCTGCGCCTGCCCAGCCAGATCGTGCTGGGGTTTTCGGATGCCAGGCTCGAGGGCGAGACCTACCGCGTGTATTCGCTGGCCACGCCCTTCCAGGTGATCCAGGTGGCGCAGGATATGCGCGTGCGCAAGAACATGGCCAGCGCGCTTGCCCTGCGCACCGTCGCGCCGATCGCCGCGGCCGCGCCGCTGCTGATGCTGATCATCTGGTGCGTCGTGAGCTGGTCGCTGCGGCCGGTCAAGCGCGCCCGCGCGCAAGTGGCCGCGCGCCAGCCCGAAGACCTGTCGCCCGTGAGCGTGCGGGGGCTGCCCGATGAAATCCGCCCGCTGGTGCAGGAACTGAACCTGCTGCTCGAACGCATGCGCGGCGCCTTTGCCCAACAGAAGCAATTCGTGGGCGACGCGGCGCACGAATTGCGCTCGCCATTGGCGGCATTGCGCCTGCAGATGCAGGCGCTGCAGCGCGCAACCGACCCCGAGGCCCGCCAGGTTGCCGAGCAGCGCCTGGCCGCGGGCATCGATCGCGCCACGCGGCTGGTCGAGCAGTTGCTGTCGATGGCGCGCCAGGAAGGCGCGCAGGCGCAGACGCCGCTTGCGCCCGTGGATCTGGCCGACGTGCTGCGCCAGGCCATATCCGAGACGCTGCCGCAGGCGAGCGCCAAATCCATCGACATTGCGCTGGACGGCGAGGCAGAGGCACAGGTGCGCGGCAATCGCGATGCGCTGGTGCTGCTTGCGCGCAATCTGCTGGACAACGCGATCAAGCACTCGCCTGCCGGCGGGCGCGTCGGCATCCGCCTGGACCGCACGCCGGACCGGGTCTCGCTGCTGATCGACGACGCGGGACCGGGCATCCCCATCCACGAGCGCGAGCGCGTGTTCGACCGCTTCTATCGCGCCGAAGGCAACACGACGCATGGCAGCGGGCTGGGGCTGGCCATCGCGCGCACCATCGCCGACCGCCATGGCGCCACCATCACTTTGGAAGATCCGCCTGCCGGCCAGGGCCTGCGCGCGCGCGTGGATTTCCCTGCTTAAGTTTCCCCTAAGTGTCGGGCCTGAAGATAGCGCCATGTCCCCAACATGATCGCAGGAGCCGACATGAAGACCACGCAAATCAAACCCTCGCGCCTCATCATGGCGCTGCTGGCCGCCGGCGCCATTGGCGGCGCAGGTGCCACTGCCTTGACCGGCAGCGTTTCGATGGCTGCCGACGCCCCCACCGCGGCTTCGCAGCCGATCAGCGCGTCCGTGCCGCCCAATTTCGCGCAGATCACACGCGAATCCGGTCCGGCCGTCGTCAACATCAGCGTGAGTGGCACACGCAAGGTGTCCGCCGACGAGAGCGACGACCCGTTCGCCCAGTTCTTTGGCCAGATTCCCGGCTCTCGCGGCCGCGCGCCGGCCCGTGAAGTGCCGATGCGCGGCGAAGGCTCGGGCTTCATCGTCAGCTCGGACGGCATCATCCTGACCAACGCGCACGTGGTCCAGGACGCCAAGGAAGTGACCGTGAAGATGACCGACCGCCGCGAGTACAAGGCCAAGGTCCTGGGCGCCGATCCGCAGACCGACGTTGCCGTCATCAAGATCGATGCGAAGAACCTGCCGGTGGTCAAGGTGGGCGACGTCAACAAGCTGCAGGTGGGCGAATGGGTGCTGGCCATCGGCTCGCCCTATGGCCTGGAGAACACCGCCACCGCCGGCATCGTCAGCGCCAAGGGCCGCTCGCTGCCGGACGACACGTCGGTGCCGTTCATCCAGACCGACGTGGCCGTGAACCCGGGCAACTCGGGCGGCCCGCTGTTCAACGACCGCGGCGAAGTCGTGGGCATCAACTCGCAGATCTACAGCCGCACCGGCGGCTTCCAGGGTCTGTCGTTCTCGATCCCCATCGACCTGGCTTACAAGATCAAGGACCAGATCCTCGAGCACGGCAAGGTGCAGCATGCGCGCCTGGGCGTGACGGTCCAGGAAGTGAACCAGGACCTGGCCGATTCGTTCAAGCTGGATTCGCCGTCGGGCGCGCTGGTGTCGAGCGTCGAAAAGGGCAGCGCGGCGGATAAGGCCGGACTGCAGCCGGGCGACGTGGTGCGCAAGATCGACGGCAAGACCATCGTGTCGTCGGGCGACCTGGCTTCCACGATCACCATGGCCGCCCCCGGCGAGAAGATCAAGCTGGACGTGTGGCGCAATGGCGGGCAGAAGGAAATGGTCGCGACGCTGGGTGGCGTGCCCAAGGACAAGACGCAGGCGTCGGCCGACGGCCAGGAAGTGCAGCGCGGCCAGCTTGGGCTGGCGCTGCGCCCCCTGAGCCCGCAGGAGCAACAGGAGGCCGGAGCGGAAGGCTTGCTGATCGAACGTTCGGCCGGCCCCGCCGCCAAGGCTGGCATTCAGCCCGGCGACGTGCTGCTGTCGCTCAATGGTGTGCCGGTGCACAACGTCGGCCAGGTGAAGGCCGAGTTGTCCAAGGCGGGCAAGACCGTGGCCTTGCTGGTGAAGCGGGGCGAAGACAAGATCTTCGTGCCGGTGCAGATCGGCTGACCGGCCGCTGTGTCACTCCGCGTCGGGCTGGTTGCCCGGCGCGGCCTTTTCGAAAGCCGGCAAGGCCCGGCACGCCGCATCGATGCGCAGCACATTGGGCATGGCCGACAGGTCACACTCGAAGCGCTGCGCATTCGCCACTTGCGGCACCAGGCACAGGTCCGCGATGGTGGGCGTGTCGCCGTGGCAGAACTGGCCCGTGGCGCTTGAGCCGGCCAACTGGGCTTCCAGGGCTTCGAGCCCCTGATGCACCCAGTGCTTGTACCAGGCGGTTTTGGCCGCTTCGTCCACGCCCAGCGTGTGCTTCAGGTACTTCAGCACGCGCAGGTTGTTCAGCGGATGCGTGTCGCAGGCAATGCCCAGCGCCAGATCGCGCACCCGGGCGCGGCCGATGGCGTCGGCCGGCAGCAGCGGCGTCTGGGGATGGGTCTCTTCCAGGTATTCGATGATGGCCAGCGATTGGCCGATAACCGCATCGCCGTCGACCAGCGCCGGAACCAGAGCGGTCGGATTCACCTTGCGGTAATCGGCCGACAGCTGCTGGCCGCCGTCCTTCAGCAGATGGACCGGCACGTATTCGTAGGGCAAGCCCTTCAGGTTCAAGGCGATGCGAACGCGGTAAGCGGCCGAGCTGCGGAAGTAGCTGTAGAGCTGCATGAAGTCTCCTCGGTGTTCTTGTGGCGCCGCCCGCGTGGGCGGCGCTTGTTCATTCCAGCGATTCGGTCTGGGCCGCCTTGCGCGACAAGCCCTTGGGCAACGGGAACGCGACGTTTTCCTCAAGCCCCGGCATCTTGCGCACCGAGACGGCGCCCAGTTCCTTGACCCGCGCAATCACCTGCTGCACCAGCACTTCCGGCGCCGAGGCGCCCGCGGTCACGCCAATGCGCTTGCGGCCAGCCAGCCAGGCCGGATCGATGGAATCCGCGCCGTCGATCAGATAGGACGCGACGCCCTTGCGCTCGGCCACTTCGCGCAGCCGGTTGGAGTTCGAACTGTTCGGGCTGCCCACGACCAGCACCAGGTCGCATTCGGGCGCCATGACCTTGACCGCGTCCTGCCGGTTCTGCGTCGCATAGCAGATGTCGCTCTTCTTGGGCTCGGCAATGTTGGGAAAACGCGCCTTGAGCGCCTGCGACACGGCGGCCGCGTCGTCGACCGACAGCGTGGTCTGCGTGACGAAGGCCAGGTTTTCAGGGTTTGCGACATCAAGGCCGGCCACGTCCTCGACGGTTTCGACGAGATACATGCCGCCCTGCGCCTGCCCCAGGGTGCCCTCGACCTCGGGATGGCCCTTGTGGCCGATCATGATGATCTCGCGGCCGGCCGCGCGCATGCGCGCGACTTCTATGTGGACCTTGGTGACCAGCGGGCAGGTGGCGTCAAACACTTGCAGGCCGCGCGATTCGGCTTCGGCGCGCACGGCCTTGGAGACGCCATGCGCCGAAAACACCACGATGGCGCCCGCCGGGGCGTCCTCGAGCTCGTCAATGAAGATGGCGCCCTTGGCGCGCAGGTCTTCGACGACATAGCGGTTGTGAACGATCTCGTGGCGCACATAGATGGGCGCGCCGTGCAGCTCGATGGCCCGCTCGACGATATCGATGGCGCGATCCACGCCTGCACAGAAGCCGCGCGGCTGCGCCAGCAGGACTTCGGCGTCGGAGGCGGTGACAGCCTGGCTCATCAAAGCACTCCCAGCAGCGCGACGTCCACTTTCAGGCTGATGCCCGCCAGCGGGTGGTTGAAATCGAACAGGGCCGAATCGTCGTTGATTTCCTTCAGGACGCCCGAGTAGCGGCCCCCGTTGGGCGCGGTGAATTCGACCAGGTCGCCGGGTTCGAAGGTGGCATCCGCACCCGCGTGTTCGGCCAGCATGGCGCGCGTGACGCGCTGGATGAGTTCGGGGTTGCGGTCGCCATAGGCATCGGCGGGCTCGATGGTGACGCTGAACTTGTCGCCTTCGGCGCGGCCGACCAATGCGGCCTCAAGGCCGGGCGCCCATTGGCCGCTGCCCATTTGCAGCGTGCCGGGCCGGCCGTCGAAGGTATCCGTGAAGATGGAGCCCGCGCCCGGGCCGGACGCCAGCGTGATGCGGTAATGCAGCGTCAGGTAGGAATCCGGACGGACCAAAACGTTCACTTCATTAGAGGCGATGCTCACGATCTGCCACCGTATGGGTATTTGAGTAAACCCTGATTTTAGAGCCTCTTATGAAATTGTCCGTCCGGCTGCCAAAACAAGACCGTCCCCGAGAGCGCATGCTGCGCCACGGGGCCGCATCCATCCAGGACGCCGAGCTGCTTGCCGTCGCCCTGCGCACGGGCATTCCGGGGCTGAATGTGGTGGATCTGTGCCGCCAGCTGCTGGACCGGTTCGGCGGCCTGCGCGGCCTTTTAAGCACCTCGCCCGAGGAACTGATGGCCGTCGCCGGCCTGGGCTCGTCCAAGGCCTGCACCCTGGCGGCCTTGCTGGAACTGGCGCGCCGGGCGCTGGAAGAAGACCTGGTCAGGGACATCGCCATGAACCACCCGACCCGCGTGAAGCAATACTGCAAGGCGGCGCTCGGGCATCGCCAGGTCGAGCACTGCATCGCGCTCTACCTGGACGCCCAGCTGCGCCTGATCGCCACCGGCGAACTGGCGCGGGGCACGCTGTCGCAGGCGGCGGTCTACCCCCGGGAGGTCGTGCGCGAAGCCTTGCGCCACCACGCCGCGGCCCTCATCGTGGCGCACAATCATCCATCGGGCGTGGCCTCGCCAAGCGCCGCTGACCAGAGCTTCACCCGGCACCTGAAGCAAGCCCTGGCGCTGGTGGACGTCCGGCTGGTCGACCACCTGATCGTCGCGGGCGGCTCGGCGCTGTCGATGGCCGAGCTGGGCTGCCTCTGACCGCAACGCGGGCCGGAATTCCGTTAGACTACCGCCCGATATTGTTTTAGGCTTAACCAAATTTCGGCCCTCGCGACCCTTCTTGCCTGCCATGAAACGCCTGTGGGACATTTCCCCGCCCGTCTCGACGGCATCGCCCGTGTTTCCGGGCGACACGCCGTACCGCCAGCAATGGAAGTGGTCGCTCACGCCTGGCTGTCCGGTCAATGTCAGCGAAATCACGCTGTCGCCGCACATCGGTGCGCATGCCGACGCCCCGCTGCACTACCAAAATGGGGCCGCAGCCATCGGCGCGGTCTCGCTTGAACCCTTTCTGGGCCCCTGCCGCGTCATCCACGCGATCGACTGCGGCGCGCTCATCACCATCGATCACCTTGCCCATGCGGCGCACAACCTGCCGCCCCGCGTGCTGGTGCGCACCGCCAAGCATGCCGCGCAGGACTGGTGGACGGACGACTTCTCCGCCTACGCGCCCCAGACGATCGAATGGCTGGCCGAACGCGGCGTCATGCTGATCGGTCTGGACACCGCCAGCATCGACCCCGCTTCCAGCAAGACCCTGGACAGCCACCACACGATCTTGCGGCATGACATGCGGGTACTGGAGAACCTGGTGCTCGACGACGTGCCGGAAGGCGATTACGAGTTGATCGCCTTGCCGTTGGCGCTGGTCCAGGCCGATGCCAGCCCGGTCCGCGCGGTCCTGCGCGAACTGTAGGCTGATTTGCCTGCCTGGGAGCGGCTGCGCGACTGCAGCCGCCCCGCCTGGAGAATCGACCATGCAATTGCTTTTCGCGCCCCACTGGCGCGCGCTGCCCGCATCCGCCCGCCGCGCCGCCCCGCCCTGCCCCGGAGGCCGCGCATGAACCAGAACGAACGCCCCGAAGACATCGTCCGCGAGGAAAAAGCGCAGCTCGATTTCGCGCGCGACATGACCTACGGCGATTACCTGCATCTGGACGAACTGCTCGGCGCCCAGCATCCGATGTCGCCCGAGCACAACGAAATGCTGTTCATCATCCAGCACCAGACCAGCGAACTGTGGATGAAGCTGATGCTGCACGAGCTGCGCGCGGCGATCGCCAGCGTGGCAGCAGACCGTCTGCAGCCCGCCTTCAAGATGCTGGCGCGTGTCAGCAAGATCATGGAGCAGCTCGTTCACGCCTGGGACGTGCTGGCCACCATGACGCCCCCCGAATACTCCGCGTTGCGTCCCTATCTGGCGCGGTCGAGCGGATTCCAGAGCTACCAGTACCGCCAGGTCGAATTCCTGCTGGGCAACAAGAACGCGGCAATGCTCAAGCCGCACTCGCACCGCGCCGACCTGCTGGCCCAGGTGCAAAGCGCCTACGAGGCGCCGTCCCTGTATGACGAGGCGCTGCGGCTGCTGGCGCGCAATGGCCTGGACATTCCCGCGGACTACCTGGAGCGCGATTGGACGCAGCCCTATCAGGCGTCTGCGGCGGTTGAAGCCGCGTGGCTGGCGGTCTACCGCGACACGGACCGCTACTGGGCGCTGTACCAGCTGGGCGAAAAGCTGACCGACCTGGAAGATGCCTTCCGGCTGTGGCGCTTTCGCCACGTGACGACGGTCGAACGGGTCATCGGCTTCAAGCGCGGCACGGGCGGCACGTCCGGGGTGGATTACCTGCGGCGCATGCTGGAAGTCGTGCTGTTTCCGGAAATCTGGAAGCTGCGCACGGATCTCTGACGTTCTCTCGCATCAAGGCGCCCGGGCCGCAGGCTGGCCCAGGCGCCCACTTACGGCTGGCCGAGGGCAATATCGCGTGCTAGAATGCGGGGTTACTTTTTGGATACGTGGCTAGCGCCTGTCGCGCCAATGGGTGTAGGTAAGCCCAACCCGGGCAGCGACCCAGGCAGCTGTAGCTGGCGACCCTAACTCTTGAAAAAGACTCGACCGAGTCTAGGAAAGCACCATGAAAGAAGGCATTCACCCCGAATACCGCGAAGTCGTCTTCGCCGACCTGCAAACGGGCAACAAGTTCATCACCCGTTCCACCGTCCAGACGCGCGAAACCGTCGAACTCGACGGCAAGACGTACCCGCTCTTCAAGTGCGACGTGACCTCCGAATCGCACCCGTTCTACACTGGCGCCCAGACCCGCATCGTCGAAACCGGCCGCGTGGAAAAGTTCCGCGCCCGCTTCGCCCGCACTGCTGGCACGGTCAAGTCCGCTTCCTGATCCTGTTGCTCCTGCGGGAGTCACAGCAAAAAGGCAGCCTTCGGGCTGCTTTTTTTTCCCCCCTTGACGCCGGACAATCGGTCAGGGGGTGGCGCATTCCGACCACTCGGTTACATTAACGCCCGTGTCCCCACTTTCCATTTCCACCCCGGCCCGGCTGACGTCGGTCGCCACCGCAAAACTGCCCCGCCTCATCCTGCTGGGCCTGTCCCTGGCCTACATCGTGGCCGGGCTGTTCATGCGCGACCCGTGGAAAACCGACGACGCCGTCGGACTGGCGACCATGATCACCGCGATCCGCGAAGGCGGCCTGACTTGGCTGCTGCCGCAGGTGGGGCATCTGGCCCACGCCGAGGAAGGTCCGCTGATCACGTGGGTGGGCGCGATCAGCATCTGGCTGTTTGGCCCGTTCATCGGCGACATCACCGCCGGCCGCCTACCCAACCTGCTGTGGTTCGGCATCACGGCCTCGAGCGTCTGGTACGGCACGTATCTGCTGGGCCGCCGCGCCGAGGCCCAGCCGCTGGCGCTGCCCTTCGGCGGTGAACCCGAACCCCGCGACTACGGCCGCATGCTGGCCGATGCCGCCCTGCTGCTGCTGCTCGCCACCGTCGGCATCCTGCAGCGCACCCATGAAACGACGGTCATGCCCGCGATCATGGCCTGCCAGGCGCTGGCGTTCTATTCGCTGGCCCGCACCGTGGACCGCCCCGTCACCGGCTCCACCACACTGGGCATCGCGCTGGCCGCCAGCTTTCTGACGCGCGGCTGGGTCGGCGCCCTGCCCATCATGATCGGCGCGGCGCTGGCCTTCTATCCCCGCAGCCCGCTCTGGAAATGCAAGCGCTGGCTGCTCTGGGCCGCAGTGCTGGCCGCCGGCCTGATCCTCGCCTGGTGGATCCCTGCCAGCCAGGGCAGCGAATACTGGATTCGCAACTGGAAGACCTGGAACCTGTCGTCGTTCGCCATCCCGGGCCTGCACGACGCCGCCCGCACACTGCGCGACCTGCCGTGGTACCTGTGGCCGACCTGGCCGCTGGCGCTGCTGGCCATCTGGCGCTGGCGTGCCTGGATCCATGCCCCGCACATCTGGGTGCCCCTGATGCTGCTGGCGTGCTCAACCGTCATCCTGTTCTTCGTGGACGAGGCCGGCGATTCCGAATTCGTGCTGCTGGCCGTGCCGTGCGCGGTGCTGGGCGCGTTCTCGCTACCCACCCTGCGCCGCGGCGTGGTGAACACGCTGGACTGGTTTGCCGTCATGTGCTTTTCGCTGACCGTGGCCACGGCCTGGCTCGGTTGGGTGGCGCTGCATTTCCATTGGCCGGCGCAGATTTCCCGCAACATCGCCCGCCAGACCACCGGCTATGAGCCCGTGATCTCGTGGGTGGCCTTTGCCCTGGCCGTCCTTTTCACGCTGGGGTGGATCGTCCTGGTCGTATGGCGGCTGCGCGTGCGCCCGCAGGCGCTGTGGCGCGGCACGGTGCTGTCGGCTGGCGGCCTGACCGTGACCTGGATCCTGCTGGTGCTGCTGTGGCAACCCGCGGTGGACTACGCGCGCAGCTATCGCACCGTGTCGGGCCAGCTGGCCGAGGCCATCGCGCAGCACAAGCGTCCTGGCGAGTGCATCCGCGGCCTGAGCCTGGGCAGCGGGCAACGCGCCTCGTTCCTCATCTTCAACAACCTGTCGTTCCCGTTCGACACGCGCTGCACGCTGGTCCTGCAACAGACCACCAACCAAAGCCTGCGCGACGGCACCGCTGCCTACAGCGAAGGCGCCGAAGTCCTCTGGCAAGGCGGCCGCCGCGCCGACCGTTCCGAAACCTTCCGCCTGCTGCGCACCGGCGCCAAGCCATGACCCCTGCCATGACGGCGCCGATGACCTTCGGCGCCACCCTGCGCGGGATCCTCAAGCAGGCCTGGCCCGTGCTCATCAGCCAGTGGGCCAGCATTTCGTTCGGCGTGCTGGACACCGCCATGACGGGGCATTCCAGCCCCGACGACCTGGCGGCGATGGCGCTTTCCGCTTCCATCTACATCACGATCTTCGTCGGCCTGATGGGCGTCGTGCATGCCCTGATCCCGATCCTGGCGCAGCAATTCGGCGCCGGCAACAACCTGGAAGTCGGCAAAAGCTGGGGCCAGGGCGTGTGGCTGGCGCTTGGCCTGTCGGTCGTGGGCGCGGTGCTGATGCTGTTTCCGGACATGTGGCTCTTCATGTCGGGCGATGTTGCCCCCGGCGTGCGAGACCGCATCGCGTCCTACCTGCAGGCGCTGGTCCTGGCCCTGCCCGCCGCGCTGGTGTTCCGCACCATCTATGCGCTGGGCACCGCGGTGTCGCGGCCCAAGCTCGTCATGGCCATCAACCTGTCCATCATCGGCTTCAAGGCGCTGTTCAACTGGATCTTCATCTACGGCAAGCTGGGCCTGCCCGCGATGGGCGCGGCCGGCGCGGGGCTGGCCACGGCCGTGGTGTCCTGGATGAGCCTGGGCCTGGGCCTGTGGGTGATCACGCACGACCGCTACTACCGCCGTTTCCAGCTGCGCATCGGCAAGCCGGACTGGAAGGCGCTCAAGGAACTGCTGCGTCTGGGCGTCCCGATGGGCGGCTCTTACCTGGTCGAGGTGTCGGCGTTCACCTTCATGGCGCTGCTAGTGGCGCGCGAGGGCACCTTCGTGACCGGCGGGCATCAGATCATGTCGAACCTGGCCGCGCTCTGCTACATGATGCCGATGGCGCTGGGCGTGGCGACCGCCGCGCTGACGGCGCAGGCCATCGGCGCGGGCAACTACGCGCATGCGCACCGCACCGGCATGGCCGGCCTGGCGCTGGGCCTGATAGGCGCGCTGCTGACGGCCGCCGTGCTGCTGATCGGCCGCCCGCTCATCCTGGCCGCGTACACGGACGACGCCGCGGTCGCTGCCGTGGCGACCACGTTGCTCGCCGTCCTGCCGCTGTTCCATCTGTTCGATTCGATGCAGTGCATCAACTCGTACCTACTGCGCGCCTACAAGATCGCCGTCGTGCCGCTGATCCTGCAGACGGTCGCGCTGGCCGGCGTGGGACTGGTGGGCGGCTGGTGGTTCGGCTTCGGTCCCGGCCAGGGCGGCATCGACGGCCTGCGAGACCTGCTGGTGCCGGGATCGCCGCAAGGCGCCGGCAGCATGTGGCTGATGGCCATGTTCGGCCTGGCGTTGTCGGCCGCCCTGCTGCACTTCTGGTACCGGCGGATCCTGCGCACCGTGGGGCAGTAGTGACGGCGCAATGAAAAAAGCAGCCTTGCGGCTGCTTTTTTTTACTTCGGACGCTTGTCGATCACCCGGCGCGCCTTGCCGGTCAACGTGCGTTCCACATGCCCGGCATCCGACACCTGGATGCGCGCGCTGACGCCAATGTGCGTCTTGACCGCGTGCTGCAACTGCTTGCCCAGATTGGCGCGTTCAGCGTCGGACAGGCCCGAGAACTCGGCGCGCACTTCGGTCAGGATCTCCAGCTCGTCCATGTTGCCCGTGCGGCTCAGCACCAGCTGGTAATGCGGCGCAAGCTGCGCGATCTTCAGGACCAGTTCTTCCACCTGCGTGGGGAACATGTTCACGCCGCGCACGATCAGCATGTCGTCGCTGCGGCCCGTGATCTTGCCGATGCGGCGCATGCTGCGCGCCGTGGGCGGCAACAGGCGGGTCAGGTCGCGCGTGCGGTAGCGCACGATGGGCATCGCTTCCTTGGTCAGCGACGTGAACACCAGTTCGCCCGGTTCGCCGTCGGCCACCGGTTCGCCCGTGTCCGGGTTGATGATCTCGGCGTAGAAATGATCTTCCCAGACGACCGGACCGTCCTTGGTCTCGACGCATTCGCTCGCCACGCCCGGGCCCATCACTTCGGACAGGCCATAGATGTCGACGGCGTCGATGCCGGCTTCGGCCTCGATGTCGGCGCGCATCTGGCCCGTCCAGGGTTCGGCCCCGAAAATGCCGATGCGCAGCGAGCTTTGACGCGGATCGATACCCTGGCGGCGCTGCTCTTCCAGGATGTTGCAGAAATAGGAAGGCGTGACCATGATGATGTCCGGACGGAAATCATTGATCAGCTGGACCTGCTTTTCAGTCTGTCCGCCCGACATCGGAATGACCGTGCATCCCAGGCGTTCGGCTCCGTAGTGCGCGCCCAGGCCGCCCGTGAACAGCCCGTAGCCGTAGGCCACGTGAACCGTATCGCCGGGCTTGCCGCCCGCCGCGCGGATCGAACGGGCCACCAGGTTGGCCCAGTTGTCCAGGTCGCCCTGCGTGTAGCCCACCACGGTCGGCTTGCCGGTCGTGCCGCTGGACGCGTGGATGCGCGAGATGCGCTCGCGCGGCACGGCAAACATGCCGAACGGATAGTTCTCGCGCAGTTCTTTCTTGGTGGTGAACGGGAACTTCGAAATATCGGACAACTGCTTCAGGTCGTCCGGGTGCACGCCGGCTTCGTCGAACGCCTTTTTGTAGTGCGGCACGTTTTCGTACGCATGCTTGAGGGTCCACTTCAAGCGGTCCAGCTGCAGCGCCCGCAGCTCGTCCTGGCTGGCATGCTCGATAGGATCCAGTCCCGGCTTGCTCATGGTGTTGGGCATGATGATGTCTCTCTTCTCTTTGGTTCTGTAATGCAGTCAGGCGTCCGCGGGCGTCCCGACGATCTGGCCCTTGATGCGGTACGAACGTCCCCGGAACAAGGCCACGTTGCGGCCGTCCTGGTTGGTCACGGTGACGTCGTAGACGCCGGTGCGGCCAGCGAGCGAACGCTCCTGGGCCACGGCGGTCAGCAGGTCGCCCTCGAATCCCGGCGCCAGATAGTCGATCGTGCAACCCGACGCCACGGTGCTGACATTGCGCGAATTGCACGAGAACGCGAAGGCGCTGTCGGCCAGGGCGAAGATGAAGCCGCCGTGGCAGGTCTTGTGGCCGTTCAGCATGTCGGGCCGCACCCGCATGGTCAGCCGCGCGTAGCCCGGCGCCATTTCCTCGACCTTCATGTCCAGGCCTTGCGAGGCCGCGTCGCCGGCATACATCACCGAGCCCACGGCCTGCGCCAGTTCCTGCGGATCGGCAGGCACTTCAACGGGGGGAACGTGAACGCTCATCATTGCCCCTTGAACTGCGGTTCGCGTTTGCCCAGGAATGCGGCCACGCCTTCGGCATAGTCGGCGCTGCGGCCCAGTTCGCGCATCATGTCGCGTTCCAGGTCCAGCTGCGTGGACAGGTCATTGCCCAGGCTGGCCTGCAGCGCCCGCTTGGTGAACGCCAGGCCCTTGGTGGGCGCGGCCGCGAAATGCGTGGCCAGGCGCTCCAGCGCGGCGTCGAATTCCTCGTCGGCCACGCATTGCCAGATCAGGCCCCACTCTTCTGCCTGCTTGGCGCTCAGCTTGTCGCCCAGCATGGCCAGGCCCATGGCACGGGCGCGGCCCACCAGACGGGGCAGCGCGAACGTGCCGCCCGTATCCGGAATGAGCCCCAGGCGGCAGAACGACTGGATGAAGTTGGCCGACGCCTTGGCGATGACGATGTCGCCCGCAAACGCCAGATTGGCGCCCGCCCCCGCCGCCACGCCGTTCACGCCCACCACGACCGGCATGGGCAAGGCGCCCAGCCGGCGCACCAGCGGCGCGTAGAACTTGTCGACGGTCTCGCCCAGATCGGGCGGCGTGCCGTCGGGCGCGGGCTTGCGCTCGCTCAGGTCCTGGCCGGCGCAGAAACCGCGGCCGGCGCCCGTCAGCACCAGCACGCGCGCGCCTTCGGTTTCGACGCGGGTCAGCGCGTCGGCAACTTCCGCGTGCATGTTGGCCGTGAAGCTGTTGAGCTTGTCCGGGCGGTTAAGCGTCAGGCGCGCGATGCCGCCCGACAGGTCGAATTGAATATCCTGGTAGGTCATGTGCGATCGCCCGGCTTAGATGTGACGGCGGGTTTGCACCACGCGGAAGCGGTTGGAGACGAACGCCGTGTCCGACAGCGCCGCGTTGGCCGCCGGGTTGGCGCCGGTGCCATGGAAGTCGCTGAAGGCCGCGGTCTGATTGACGAACACCGCGCCGGTCAGGTTCAGCGACAGCGATACGCCCGACACTTCGGCGGCGTCCTGGATCTGCTCGGCCACGCGCTCGTCCGTGGTGTAGGCGGACAGGGACAGCGCGCCGTGCTCGATGACGCTGTCACGCGCCAGCTGGATGCTGTGCGCCGTGGAATCGGTGGCCACGACAAACGCGATGGGACCGAACCATTCCTGGCTGAGCGCGGGGTTGCCGGCCTCGGTGCGCAGCAACAGCGGGGTGCGCACGCGCGCGTTCTCGAACTGCGGATGGACCAGCGTCTTGCTGTCGGCCACGACCGGCAGACCCAAGGCGCGCGCCTTCTCGATGCGCTCGACGATGCCTTCGTTCTGGATGGCGCCCGTCAGTTCGACGGCCTTGGCGGCATCGGCGCCGACCTTTTCCAGCGCCACGCCCAACGCGGCAGCCACGTCGTCGAAGCTGACCCGGCCTTCGGGCGTGTTGATGCCGTCGCGCGGCACGTAGATGTTTTGCGGCGCCGTGCACATCTGGCCGGAATACAGGGCCAGCGAGAACGCCAGGTTACGGGCCACGCCCTTCAGGTCCGAGGTCGAATCGATGATGACCTGGTTCACGCCGGCCTTCTCGGTGTAGACCTGGGCCTGGCGCGCATTGTTCTCCAGCCAGTCGCCGTTGGCGGTGCTGCCGGTGAAGTCGACGATCTTGACCGCGGGGTCCAGCGCCAGCTTCTGCGCGGTGTCGTCGCCCGCTTCATGGGCGGCAAGCTGCACGACGTCGGGATCGAAGCCGGCTTCCTGCAGCACTTCGCGCGCCACCTTCACGGTGATGGCCAGAGGCAGGATTGCGCCCGGGTGCGGCTTGACGATGACGGTGTTGCCCGTCGCCAGGCTGGCAAACAGCCCGGGGTAGCCGTTCCACGTCGGGAAGGTCGAGCAGCCGATCACCAGCGCGACGCCGCGCGGCACGATCGTGAAGTGCTTTTCCATGCGGATGGGATCGTTTTTGCCCTGCGGCTTTTCCCAGACGGCGACGCCCGGAATGCGCGACATCTCCTGCCAGGCGTAGGTGACGGCTTCAAAGCCGCGGTCCTGCGCGTGGGGGCCGCCGGCCTGGAAGGCCATCATGAAGCCCTGACCGGTGGTGTGCTGGACCGCGTAGGCGATCTGGAAGCTGAGCTTGTTCAGGCGCGCCAGGATTTCCAGCGACACGCCCACCCAGGCGTGGGGACCGGCGCGGCGCCAGTCTTGCAGCGCGCGCTTGGAAGCGGCGATCAGCTTGTCGGCCGGCACGCGCGGATAGGTGATGCCCAGGTCGAAACCATAGGGCGATTTTTCGCCGCCCACGACGCCGTCGGCATCGTGCAGGTTCAGCGGAAAGGGCTTGCCCTTGAGGGCTTCAAAGGCGGCGCGACCCTCGTCGTTGGCGGTCTCGCCATAGTTGCGCGGGCTGGGCGACTCGGCAAACGGGCTCCAGTAGCCGCGCAGCGCGGCGGCTGCCAGGGATTGTTCCAGCAGGGGCTGGTGGCGTTCGAAGAATTTCTGGGACACGCTTGTCTCTCCAATAAGATTTGAATGCTTGCCTGGCGCGCGCCGGGTCAGGTTTCCTGGTCGAAGTCGATGACCAGCCGGTCGCTGACCGGGAAGCTCTGGCAGCTCAGGATGAACCCGCGCGCGACCTCATAGTCTTCAAGGGCGAAGTTGGCGTCCATGTCCACCTCGCCTTCAATCACCTTGCAGCGGCAGGTGGAACACACCCCGCCCTTGCACGAATACGGCAGTTCGATGCCCTGTGCCAGCGCCGAATCCAGCACGCTGTCCTTGTTCTTGTCGATGACGAACATGCGGCTATGCCCGTCCTGCACCACGGTGACCTCGCACTGCCCCTTGCCGGGCGCCTGGCGGGCGTCCTGGCCGGTGCGCAGCGCGCGCGGGCCCTTCGGCGCGCCGAAGAGTTCGAACTTGATGTTCGACTTCGGGATGCCGCGCGCCTGCAACCGTTCGACCACGCTCTCCGTCATGGTCTGGGGACCGCACACAAAAGCGTAATCGATATCCTCCGGGCTCATCCAGGCCGACATGAGCTGATCGACCTTGTCCCCGTCCAGGCGCCCGTTGAAGAGCTCGATGTCCTGCGTCTCGCGGCTCATGACGTAGACCAGCGAAAAGCGGTCCATGTACAGATTCTTCAGGTCTTCGATTTCCTCGCGGAACAGCACCGCGGACGACGCGCGGTTGCCGAAGAACAGGGTGAACTTGCTCTTGGGTTCGGTCGACAGCGCCGTCTTGACCAGCGAAAAGACAGGCGTAATGCCGCTGCCCACCGCGAAGGCCACGTAGTGGCGCTGGTTCTCCGGCGAGAAGTCCACGGTGAAGTTGCCGGCCGGCGCCATGACTTCGAGCGTCTGGCCAGGCTGCAATTCGTGATTGGCCCAACTGGAGAACACGCCCTCGTCGACCTTCTTGATCGCCACGCGCAGGAGCTTGTCGCGCGGCGCCGAACAGATCGAATACGAACGGCGCAGTTCTTCGCCGTTGAGCTGCGTGCGCAGCGTCAGGTACTGGCCGGGCTGGAAGGCAAATTCTTCCGTCAGCGCCTCGGGCAGGTCGAAGGTCACGACCACGGCGTCGCGCGTGTTGCGCGCGACGGACGCCACCTTCAAAGCATGGAATTGGTTCTGGCTCATCTCGAAACCACTCTTTAGTGAGTCTTGAAATAATCGAAGGGCTCGCGGCACGAGACGCAGCGATACAGCGCCTTGCACGACGTGGACCCGAAATTGCTGACCAGGCGCGTGTCGCGCGACCCGCAGCGCGGGCAGGCGATGGCCGGCGCTGCCGTGCGGCGGCTGATGCCCGAGATGTCGATGGCGCGTTCGGCGGGGGCCGCGATGCCGTAACCCTTGAGGGCCTCGCGGCCTTTTTCGGTCATCCAGTCGGTCGTCCAGGCGGGCGCGAGGCGCGTTTCCACCCGGACCTCGGGCACGCCGTGGCGTTCGAGCGTCTGGCGGATGTCCTGCGTGATTTCGCGCATGGCGGGGCAGCCCGAATAGGTCGGCGTGATGACGACGACACAGGCGTCGCCGTCCCACGACACATCGCGCACCACGCCCAGGTCCACCACGGACAGCACGGGGATCTCCGGATCGGGAACCTCCTGCAGCCAGGCGTAGACCTGGTCGGCGGAAATGGGCGCGAGCGCGTTCACCACGTGGCTCCCGGGTAGGCGCGGGGCAGGTATTGCATTTCGGCCAGCACGTAGCCCAGCGCCTCGGTGTGCTTGCCCTGGCGGCCGCCGCGGTGCGCCGCGTGGTTTGCGGCCGCCTCGTCGGGCACCGTCAAGGTGGCTTCTTCCAGCACTTCGCGCACGTGCGCAAGCCAGGGCTGGCGCAGCGAGGCCAGCTCACAGCCGATGCCGCGCGCCGCGAGGTCCTGGTCGATGGCGTCATCAGCAAAGAGCTCGCCGGTGAAACGCCACGCGTCGTCGATGGCGGCCTGCATCTTGGCGTGGCTTTCGGCCGTGCCGTCGCCCAGACGCACCACCATGTCGGAGGAACGCCGCACGTGATAGGTGACTTCCTTGAGCGACTTGGCCGCGATGGCCGCAACGCGCTCGTCGGCGGACGTCTCCAGGCGCTGCAGCAGGAAGTAATGCCACACGTCGAACAGGAATTGCCGCGCCATGGTGTCGGCGTAGTTGCCGTTGTCGCGCTCGACCAGCAGCGCGTTGCGGAATTCGTGCGCGTCGCGCAGATAGGCCAGCGCGTCCTCGTCGCGGCCCGCGCCCTCGACCTCGCCGGCCAGCGTCAGCCACATGCGGGCCTGGCCCAGCAGGTCCAGCGCCGTGTTGGTCAGCGCCAGGTCTTCTTCCAGGATCGGACCGTGGCCCGTCCAGGCGCCCAGCCGCTGCGACAGGATGAGCGACGTGTCGCCCAGACGCAGCAGGTATTCAAAGAGTGCTTTATCCATGTCTCCCCCATCCGCCTTACATGTGCTTGATTTCTTCAGGCATCGGGAAGAAGGTCGGATGCCGGTAGACCTTGCTGTTGGCCGGCTCGAACAGCGGATCCTTGTCGCCCGGGCTGCTGGCCGAAATGTCGGAGGCGCGCACCACCCAGATGCTCAGGCCCTCGTTGCGGCGCGTATACACGTCGCGGGCATGATTGATCGCCATTTCCGCATCCGGGGCATGCAGGCTGCCCACGTGCTTGTGCGCCAGGCCGTGCTGGCTGCGGATGAAGACTTCCCACAGAGGCCAGTCTTTGCTCATGATGGATTTCCTCTAATGCCGGGGCGCATGGCGCCGACGGTCTGCAATAAATGAAATTGGGAACTGCGAATGCCAGAAATTTGACCGATCCCGAAGCGCCAGCAAGGGCCAGCGGGGCCGCGCGGATCCGGGCTCCGCCGGTCCGCTGCGGCGCCCCCCTGGGGGGGAAGCGCGCAGCGCTCCGGGGGGGGTGGAACCTTCAAGCGGCTTTACGGGCGGACTGCTTTTCGGCGTGGGCGACCAGCGCGTCGCGCACCCAGGCGCCATCCTCGTGCGCCTTGACGCGCGCGGCGAGGCGTTCGCGGTTGCAGGGGCCGTTGCCCTTGAGCACGGCGTAGAACTCGGTCCAGTCGATTTCGCCGAAGTCGTAGTGACCGCGCTCGGCGTTCCACTTCAGGTCAGGATCGGGGACGGTCAGGCCCAGGTACTCGGCCTGGGGCACGGTCTGGTCCACCATCTTCTGGCGCAGCTCGTCGTTCGAGAAGAGCTTGATCTTCCAGGCCATCGATTGGGCGCTGTTGGGCGAATCCGCATCCGACGGGCCGAACATCATCAGGGCCGGCCACCACCAGCGGTTCAGCGAGTCCTGCACCATCGCCTTCTGTTCGGGCGTGCCGTGCAGGCACATCTGCATGAGCAGGTCATAGCCCTGGCGTTGGTGGAAGGACTCTTCCTTACAGACACGCACCATGGCCCGCGCGTACGGGCCGTACGAACAGCGGCACAGGGGAATCTGGTTGATGATCGCCGAGCCGTCGACCAGCCAGCCGATCATGCCGATGTCGGCCCAGCTGAGCGTGGGGTAATTGAAGATGCTGGAGTACTTGGCGCGCCCGGCGTGCAGGTCGTCGATCAGGTCGTCGCGCGACACGCCCAGGGTTTCCGCGGCGCTGTACAGGTAGAGCCCGTGGCCCGCTTCGTCCTGCACCTTGGCCAGAAGGATGGCCTTGCGCTTGAGGGACGGCGCGCGGGTGATCCAGTTGCCCTCCGGCAGCATGCCCACGATTTCCGAGTGCGCGTGCTGCGAGATCTGGCGAACCAGGGTCTTGCGGTAGGCCTCGGGCATCCAGTCCTTGGCCTCGATGCGGACGCCGTCGTCGATGCGCCGCTGGAACGTCTGTTCCAGGCCTTCGAGCTGGTCCGCGGTCTTGACCTGCTTGACGCCGGTTTCGACGAGTTGAGCGTACATAGTTGTCTCCTTGAGACGGTTTGCGAAAACGCAAAGCAAACGCTGCGCAGTGCCGTCATGTCATGGATCGATTATTTAATACAAAAAATTCATTGTCAAACTCAAATCTGTATCACATTGGATTTATGTATCATATCCAGCATCCCGATATCGGCCGTCCGCGGCCCTCCTTATGGCAAACCCTCAGTCGCCCCTGGAACGCGCCCTGTCCCGCTTATTGAAAAGCGATCCGCCCCGCGCGAAATCGCTCTGCGTCAGCGTGCTGGGCGATGCGCTCGCGCCCCACGGCGGCGCCATCTGGCTGGGCAGCCTGATCGAGCTGCTCGCCCCGCTGGGCATCAACGAACGCCTGCTGCGCACCAGCGTCTTTCGCCTGGTGGCGCAGAACTGGCTGCAGTCCGAACGGCACGGCCGGCGCAGCCTGTACCTGATCTCCGAGCAAGGCGCGCGATATACGTCGCACGCGTCGCAACGCATCTACGAAGGCGGCGCCAAGGAATGGAACGGGGAATGGACGCTGGTCGCGTTGCCCCGCACGGGCAACGGACTGGCTGAGCGCGGCGAGTTGCGCCGCGAATTGACCTGGGAAGGCTTCGGCATGATCGCGCCGGGGCTGTTTGCGCATCCGCACACCGAGGCGCGCGCCGCGCACGAGATCCTTGAGAAGCTGGGCATTCCGGACCGCGCGCTGGTGCTGTCGGCCCGCGATCTGGCCGGGGCTGGCGGGCTGCCCATCGCCAGCCTGGCCACCCAGTGCTGGAACCTGGACGACGTGGCCGAGCAATACCGGCAGTTCTCGCGCAATTTCGGCCCGCTGGAAAAGCTACTGGACGACGCGCCCTCGCCCGCAGACGCATTTACCGTCCGCGTCATGGTGCTGCACAGCTGGCGCCGGATCGTCTTGCACGACCCGCAGCTTCCCGCCCCCATGCTGCCGGACAACTGGCCCGGCCACGCCGCCCGCGACTTATGCGGCCGGCTCTACTGGAAGGTATTCGATCCGTCCGAGATCCACCTGGATGCCCTGGCCGGCCAGGACAACGAACGCTATCGCCCGCTGTCGCCCGAGGTCGAAACCCGGTTTGGCGGGCGGCCGGCCTGACAGCCCCCCGTGCGGCCGCTCAGCGGTCTGCGCTGTCGGCGGGCATGACGACGCCCAGCGTATCGACGTGGCACGCTCCGGCGGCCGCGCGTCCCGCGCCGGGAAGCGACAGCCCGCGGCTGACCGCAATGAAAGATAGCGTCCAGCGCGCCTGAATCGGGCGGCCCAGCGCCGCCCCGCTGTCGGCCTCGATGCCGCTGGGCACATCCAGCGCCAGCACCGGCACCTGCAAGGCATTGACCGCATCGATCAGGGATTGCCATTTGGCATCCAAGGGACGGTTCAGGCCAATGCCGAACAGGCCGTCCATCACCAGATCAGGGGACGGTCCTTCAGTCAGGTCGTCATGCGTGCGTGCTTGACCGCCTGCGGCCAGCCAGCCGGCCCAGGCACGGGCAGCGTCGGCAGGCAGCTTGCCGGGGCCGGAAGGCAGCACCACATGGACATCGAAGCCCCGCGCCAGCAGCAGCGTGGCCGCTTCCAACGCGTCCCCGCCGTTATTGCCGGGACCGGCCAGGGCAAGCACCGAGGCCTTAGCGGGAACCCGCGCGGTAACGAAGTTGGCGGCCGCGGCGCCGGCAAGCGGCATCAGGGTGCGCCCGGATGCCAGGGCGCGCTGCTCTGCAAGACGGATCTGCGCGACGGAGTAGGACGGCATAAGCGAAGCGCGGCGGCAAGGCCGTGTGACGTTTGGAACCCGGCGGTCCGCCGCCGGACTCAGACCTTCAGGAAATGCTCGCGGTAGTACTTGAGTTCGTCGATGGACTCGTAGATGTCGGCCAGCGCTTCGTGGCGGCTCTTTTTCTCGAATCCCTTGTAGACGGCGGGGGCCCAGCGGCGCGCCAGCTCCTTGAGCGTGCTGACGTCCAGGTTGCGGTAATGGAAGAACTGTTCCAGGCGCGGCATGTACGCAAACATGAAACGGCGGTCCTGGCTGATGGTGTTGCCGCACATCGGCGATTTTCCGGCCGGCACATGCTGCGCAAGGAACGCCAACAGCGTATCCTCTGCCTGCGCCTCGGACACCGTGGAGGCCTTGACCTTGTCGATGAGCCCGCTTTTGCCGTGGGTGGATTTGTTCCAGTTGTCCATGGCGTCGAGCAGGCTGTCGGATTGGTGCACCACGATCACCGGCCCTTCGGCCACGACCGTCAGGTCAGGCTCGGTCACCACGACGGCGACCTCGATAATCCGTTCTTTCTCGGGGTCCAGCCCCGTCATTTCCATGTCGAGCCAGATCAGGCGGTTTTCGTTCGCAGCCATATAATTTGCCTTTAAAACACGCGATTTTCGCACATCCCTTCTTGAGCAAAACGCATTGCCCATGTTCACACTGCTGTTCGTTGCCTTCCTGCTGACCGATATTGCCGTGCGCATGTGGCTGGCGTCGCGCCAGATCCGCCACGTCGCCCGCAATCGGGACCAGGTGCCTGCGGAATTCTCCCATCGCATCGGGCTGACCAGCCACCAACGGGCGGCCGATTACACCGTGGCGCGGGTCAGGCTGGGCATGCTCGAACGCACCTACGATGCCCTCGTGCTGGTCGCCCTGACGCTGTTGGGCGGGCTGCAGTTCATCGACCTTGCGGTCAGCCAGCTTACCAGCAACGACTTCGCGCGGCAGATGCTGCTGCTGGTGACCGTGGCGCTGGTGCTGGGGTTGCTGGGCCTGCCCTTCACGCTCTGGCGCCAGTTCAAGCTGGAAGCGCGCTTTGGCTTTAACCGCATGACGCCCGGGCTGTTCGTGGCCGATGCCCTCAAGGGCCTCCTGGTCGCCGCCGTGCTGGGCCTGCCGCTGGCCGCCGCCGTGCTGTGGCTGATGGGCAGTGCAGGCGCCTACTGGTGGATCTGGGCCTGGGCGCTCTGGACGGTGTTCAACCTGGCGCTGCTGATCATCTACCCGATGTTCATTGCCCCCCTTTTCAACAAGTTCACGCCGCTTTCCGACCCCGAACTGGCCGGCCGCATCCAGCGCCTGGCCCAGCGCTGCGGCTTTGCCTTGAACGGACTCTTCGTCATGGACGGTTCGCGCCGCTCGGCGCATGGCAACGCCTACTTCACGGGCTTCGGAAAATCCCGCCGCATCGTGTTCTTCGACACCCTACTGGCGCGCCTGAACGCCGACGAAATCGAAGCCGTGCTGGCGCACGAGCTGGGGCATTTCGCCAAACGTCACATCATCAAGCGCGTAGTCTTCAGTTTTGCCGCCGCGCTGGTGTTCTTTGCCATCCTGGGCTGGGTCGCGCAGCAACCGTGGTTCTATGTGGGCCTGGGCGTGCTGCCGCAACTGGGTGGCCGCAACGACGCCATGGCCCTGTTGCTGTTCTTCCTGGTCATTCCCGTATTCACCTTCATGTTGACGCCTCTTGCCAGTTGGTATTCCCGCCGCGACGAATTCGAAGCGGACCGCTATGCCGCCGAGCAAAGCTCCCCGGACCGGCTGGTTTCCGCGCTGGTCAAGCTGTACGACGACAACGCCGCCACCCTGACGCCCGACCCCGTGCACTCCGCCTTCTATGACAGTCACCCGCCTGCCGCCGTGCGCATCCGCCACCTGATGGCGGCCGCCGCATGAGCGCGCCAATGGAAGGCCGCATCATCGCCGCGCATGGCCGCCACTACACCGTGGAACTGGCCGACGGCGCGCTACGCAAATGCTTCCCGCGCGGCAAGAAGACCGGCGCCGCGGTGGGCGATCGGGTCAAGATCACGCCTCAAGGCAAGGACGAAGGCGCCATCGACGCCATCCTGCCGCGCAGCAACCTGCTCTATCGTTCCGACGAAATGCGGTCCAAGCAGTTTGCGTCCAATGTGGACCAGCTGTTGATCGTCGTGGCCGTGCGGCCCACCTTTTCGGACGACCTGACGGGCCGCGCTCTGGCGGGCGCATGGAGCGCAGGCATCGCGCCGCTCATCATCCTGAACAAGACGGACCTGACCGACGAGCTGCCGGCCGCCCGCGCGCGGCTTGCGCCCATCGCGGCGCTGGGCGTGGATGTCATCGAACTGAGTGCGCTCGAGCCCGAAAAGGTCCACACCCTGCTCGCGCCGCGCCTGGCTGGCCGCACCAACCTGCTGCTGGGGCAAAGCGGCATGGGCAAGTCCACGCTGCTGAACGCACTGGTGCCCGACGCCGCCGCCGCCACGCGCGAGCACTCCACCGCGCTGGACATGGGCAAGCACACCACCACCAGCACCCGGCTCTACCATCTGCCGGCGCCGGGCGGCGACCTGATCGATTCGCCGGGATTCCAGGCATTCGGGCTGCATCACCTGACCCGTGACGACATCATCCGCGGTTTTCCGGAGTTCACGCAGCCCATCGAGGAATGCCGTTTCTACAACTGCACCCACCGCCACGAGCCCGGCTGCGGCGTGATGGCGGCGTTGCAGGCCGGCAGGATCGATCCTGCTCGCTACGCGCTGTACGAACGCATCCTTGAGGAAAACCTGGCAGGCCAGCAACGCTACTGACGCTTGGCGCCGCGCCATTGAAAACGGCCCCAATCGGGGCCGTCAGCGTGTGCGGGTCACGAAAACCCCTGCCCCAGGCGCGTCAGCGCGGCGTGAATCCGTGGCGCAGCAGGTGATAAAGATTGCGCAGCATTCCCGCGGTCGCGCCCCAGATGAAATGCTTGCCATACGGCATGCCGTAATACTGGCGCACCCGCCCATCATCCAGCCGGGCTTCGTACAGGCGGTGATTGGCCGGGTCCATCAGAAAGGACAGCGGCACCTCGAACACCTCGGCCACCTCGAACGCATCGGGCGCCAATTCGAACCCCGGCCGCACCAGCGACACGACGGGAATGATCGAAAAGCCGGTCGCCGTCAGGTACGGCGGCATGCTGCCCAGGACTTCCACGTGATTGGCCGGCAAGCCGGTTTCCTCTTGCGCCTCGCGCAGCGCCGCCGCCACGGGCGTGGCGTCGCTGGTCTCGATGCGACCGCCGGGAAAACTGATCTGGCCCGCGTGATCATGCAGGTGCGCCGCGCGCTGCGTCAGCATGATGTTCACGCCCTCGTCGCGGGTCACCAGCGGAATCAGCACGGCGGCAGGCACCGGCGCGCCCTCTCGTCCGGGATAGCGCAGGTCGTTGTCACGCGACAACTCCAGCGTCCAGGTGGACGGCTGGCTCAGCGTGCCTCGCAGCGAGTCCGGCGTGAGCAGGCGGGTCGGCACAGGCGGCAGCGCTTCGTTGGCCACCACCCACGGTTGCGTCGCGGGATCGAAGCCGGGACGCGCCAGCGGCCGTCGGGGCCGCGCGGAAGACGAGGAATCAGACATACGGCTCAGAAATAAGAAAAAAGGCACCCTCGCAGGTGCCTTTTTAACCCGGAAACCCGTGCCGGACGGAAACGCGGGTTGGCGTGTACGTCCGACACTGGCAGGGCCGTGTACCGATAAGCGATCAAGCCGCGTTGGCTTGCTTGCTGACCAGCTTTTCCTTGATGCGAGCCGACTTGCCCGAGCGCGAGCGCAGGTAGTACAGCTTGGCGCGGCGCACGTCGCCGCGGCGCTTCACTTCGATGCTGGCGATTTGCGGCGAGTACAGCTGGAACGTACGTTCCACGGCTTCACCCGACGAAATCTTGCGCACGGTGAACGCGGAGTTCAGACCGCGATTGCGCTTGGCAATCACAACGCCTTCGAAAGCCTGCACGCGCTTGCGGGTGCCTTCGACAACGTTGACGCTCACGATGACGGTGTCACCAGGAGCAAATTCAGGCTTGGCTTGACCGCCGGTCAGACGGGCAATTTCTTCCTGTTCCAGGATAGCGATGAGGTTCATGTGAACTCCTAGATCATCATGCCTTTGCGGGGTAATACTTTTGCCGTTCAGTATTGTGAGTGCTATGCCGCAAGCAGAGGATGAGATTTGGCAAACCGATGATTCTACACCAAAATTCCGCCAGGCCTCGGGTAACATCTGCGGCTTGAGCATGGTTTGCGGTACCCTTCCAACTCCCTGTAACAAACACGTCATCTGACGCTGTTCCCCCCATGTCGTACTCGTCCCTGTTATTGGTCGTCCTGGCGGCGATGGCCCACGCCACGTGGAACCTCCTTGCCAAGCGCGCGGCCATGGTGGGCGCGCCCTTCGTCTTCGCGTACGGCCTGTGCGCCTCGGTGCTGTATGCGCCCTGGGTGATCTGGGTGTTGATGCACGACGGCATGAACTGGACCTGGCCCGTCGTCGGGGCAATCCTGGCGTCCAGCCTGTTGCATCTGGGCTACAGCCTGTGCCTGCAACGCGGCTATCAGGTGGCCGACCTGTCCGTGGTGTATCCGATTGCCCGGGGCACCGGCCCGCTGCTTTCCACCACGGGCGCCTTCCTGCTATTGGGCGAGCCAGCCACCAGCACCGGGATTGCGGGCATGCTGTGCGTGGTGGCCGGGGTGCTGCTGATCGCCACCCAGGGACGGCTGGCCATCTTCAAGCAGCCGCAGGCGTGGATCGGCGTGCGCTGGGGTGTGGTGATCGGCCTGTTCATCGCCGCTTATACGGTGGTGGACGCGTACGGCGTGAAAGTGCTGCTGATCAGCCCGGTGCTGTTCGACTGGTTCACCTGTGTAACCCGCACCGCGATGATGACGCCCCACATGCTGCGCCGCCCCACGCATTCGTGGGAATCCATGCGCGGACATTGGCACCTGGCGCTGGCCGTGGGTTTTCTGTCGCCGCTGGGGTACATCCTGGTGCTGTATGCACTGCGCAACGGCGCGCCGCTGAGCCTGGTGGCGCCAGCCCGCGAAATGTCCATGATGCTCGGCACCCTGGCCGGCATGTTCCTGCTGCGTGAAAAAGTGGGCGTCGGCCGTCTGGCCGGTTGCGTGTCCATTCTGGCGGGCGTGATCCTGTTGGGATCGAGCTGACCGCCGCGTGGCAGCGTATTCAGAATCCGCCCGCCACGCCCAACCACATCAGGCCGGGAATCATTGCGCCCCAGGCCAACACCAGCACGACGTCCGTGATCATGGCTTTCATGGTGAGCTGGTTGGCAACGGGCTGAGCCTTGGCGTCACCGATGCTGTGATCACGCGCGCCCGAGGCGACCGGCACGGCTACGGGAACGGGAGCGGCGGCCGGAGCCGGAGCCGAAACGCTCGCCGGGGTGTCGACCGCGGGAGCGCCTGCCGCAGGACTGATGGCCACTTCCTCAGGCGTGGGCGCCGGCGGGAACGGCCAGCGGGCGGGCATGCGGATGGCACGCGTGCGCGGGCCAGAGGCCGAACCGCTCCAGGGCAAGGCCATGCCCGTCAGGCTGGCGCAGAACGCGCGGGCGCGGTTGGCGCCACGGCGCAGCGGGTTCAGGGAAACGGCGAGCTCATCCTGCAGGACGGAAAAATCAGCGGTGTTCATGGGAACTCCTTGGATAAACGTTCCAGCGCCGAGGCGATTCGCCCTGGCATGCACCCGAGGCAACAGCAGCCTGCGGTCAGTCGAACAAAGACAATTGGCCGGCGGCCATGGCGCGCAACTGGCGCGCACCGCGCCCGTACGCGCCGCTGACCGCGGGCAAACCACCAGGAAAAGGGACCCCTGAAGACGCTTTCGCGCCAGCCGGGGATGGGAAATCGGAGTCGGCACCGCCGGCATCACCCGGCGTAGCCGCGGCCGGGCCCGCCGGAGCCGCAACCGCAGCCGCGGACGCAGCGTCGAAAAGCGACGCTGAAGCACCAGGCCCCACGGGCGGCACGAAGCGGCTGCAATCGAGCGACAGGCGGGCGCGGTTGAGCCCCAACTTGCGCGTCGCAACCGCGAAGCGCTGGCGCAACAGGTCGGCCCAGATGCCCGTTCCGCGCATGCGCGACCCGAAGTTGGGATCGTTGCGGCGGCCGTTGCGCAGGTCTTCGATGCGATGCAGCACGCGCTGCGCGCGGTCGGGATAGTGGGCGTTGAGCCAGTCTTCGAACAGGGTCTTGACCTCCCAGGGCAGGCGCAGGACCGTGTAGCTGGCGTAATGCGCGCCGGCGGCCTTGGCTTCCTGGAGGATGTGTTCCATGGATTCGTCGTTGATGAACGGGATGACCGGAGCCACCAGGACGCCCACCGGCACGCCGGCGTCGGTCAGGCTGCGCACCGCTTCAAGGCGGCGCCACGGGGCGGCGGCGCGGGGTTCCAACGTGCGGGCCATGCCGGCATCCAGCGTGGTGATGCTGATGTAGACCACCACGAGGTTCTGCTGCGCCAGGGCGGCCAGCAGGTCCAGGTCGCGGGCCACCAGCGCGTTCTTGGTGACGATGGTGACCGGATGGCGGGTTTCGAGCATGAGCTCGAGCATGCCCCGCGTCAGGCGCCAGTCGCGTTCGATGGGCTGGTAGGCGTCGGTAGCCGAGCCAATGTTGATGGGCGACGGCTTATAGCCGGGCCGAGCCAGCTCTGCGCGCAGCGCTTGCACGGCGTTGGCCTTGGCGACCAGGCGGGTTTCGAAGTCCAGCCCGGGCGAATAGCCCAGGTAGGAATGCGTGGGCCGGGCATAGCAATACACGCAACCGTGCTCGCAGCCGCGGTACGGATTGGCGGCGACGTCGAAAGGAATGTCTGGGGAATCGTTGCGCGACAAGATCTTGCGCGCTTCTTCCGCAGTGACCGTGGTCTTGGGTGCGGACGGCGCGCAGCGGGTGTCGGGCAGGATGGGGATAACGGGGGAGAAGACCGCATCGCTGGCGTCCGGCGCGTTATCGGGGACGGAGTCGATGAAATCGGCCGGCAGACCGGACGCGGACCAGCCGTCGTCGACCTGGACGCGGTCATCGCGTTGGAAGCGATGCCGAACATTAGTAACCGCACCCCGACCGCGCAAGGCGGCGGGGGCGGCAGCCGGGGACCCAGAACCGGCGGGAAAAGAATGATCGGTGCGTGCCATAAAAACTACTGTACAAAAACACAGTGGTTTTGACAAGCACCAAAAGCCTTTTCGTCAGACAGCCCAACTTTACCGCAAGAAGAAGACATCGTCTGAACAATTCGATTTCATCTTGCGATATCGCCCGGGAACCCGCGCCAACATTAGGTTTGGACGAAAAACAACATGAAAATCCGGGGCAAAATTCAGCGATTTCGCCCCGGATTGCGGCTTACCGCAGCATGCCGGCGGCAGCCGTCTGATGCGTGGCCTCGTCGATCAGAATGAACGCGCCGGTTGCCGCCACATCGTCGTAGCGATCGACCGCGAGCGACTCGCGCGTGGTGAGCGTCACGCGTCCGATGTCGTTCATGCGCAGCGTGCCTTCGGTGTTCTCGACTTCCTGCAGTTCGTGGATGTCCCGATGCGACAGCACCGCACGCACCTTCGCCGACGTCAGACGCGTGCCCGACTTGAGCAGATACTTGCGCGCCGGATTCAAGGCCTGCGCGTCCAGCCAGCACAGCTCGGCTTCGAACTCGCGCGACACCTGCGCCGGCGCGGCCGTGTGCACGATCACGTCACCGCGCGACACGTCGACATCGCGGTCCAGCACCAGCGTAATGGAGTCGCCCGCCACCGCTTCGTCAAGCGTGCGGTCGAATGCGCGCACTTCCTGCACCACCGCCGTCACCCCAGATGGCTGCACCGTCACCGCGTCTCCCGGGCGCACCACGCCACTGGCGAGCCGGCCCGCGTAGCCGCGGAAATCATCGGCGCGCTCGCCGCCATGGCGCGCCACCCACTGCACCGGAAAGCGCAGCGGCAACGCGCGGCCGTCGCCCGACAAATCCAGCGATTCCAGGAGCGCGAGCAGCGGCTGCCCGTCGTACCAGGGCGTCTTGCCGGACAGCGTGACGACGTTGTCGCCGCTCAGCGCCGACAACGGCAACGCGTCGAAATGCGCGATGCCCAGCTTGCCGGCCAGGTCCGCATAGGCGTCGCGGATGCGTTCGAAGACGGCGCGGTCCCAGTTCACCAGGTCCATCTTGTTCACCGCGACGACGATATGGCGTATGCCCAAGAGGCGCGCGATGGTGCTGTGCCGCTTGGTCTGCGGCAGCAGCTTGCCGTCGGCGGCGCGGGTCGCGTCGATGAGAATGACCGCGACATCCGCGGTCGATGCGCCTGTCACCATGTTGCGCGTGTACTGCTCGTGCCCCGGCGCATCGGCGATGATGAATTTGCGCGTGGGCGTCGAGAAGTAGCGGTACGCCACGTCGATGGTGATGCCCTGCTCGCGTTCGGCTTCCAGGCCGTCCGTCAGCAGCGAGAAATCGATGCCGTCGCCCGCGACGCGCTTGTGCTTGGCGCGCGAGATCGCATCGAGCTGGTCGGCAAATACGCCCTTGCTGTCATACAGCAGGCGGCCGATCAGCGTGGACTTGCCATCGTCAACGGAGCCCGCCGTGATGAGGCGCAGCACGCCGGTGTCGGCGCCGGAAAGAAAGGAATCGTTCAGTGCGTTCATGAGGGTCCCCAGACGCCGGCATGCGCCGGCGCGTCTTGTCGTTCAGAAATAGCCTTCCTTCTTGCGGCGCTCCATGGAGGCCTCGGAAGTCTGGTCGTCCATGCGCGTGGCGCCGCGCTCGGTGATGTCCGTCACGGCGGTCTCGGCGATGATGGCCATGGTGTCGCCGGCGTCGGAGGCGACCGGGCACGTGCACGAGATATCGCCCACCGTGCGGAACCGGACCGACAGGCGTTCGACCTGTTCGCCCTCGGCCGGCGGGGTCAGGCGGGTGACGGGCACCAGCAGCCCCTTGCGGCGCACCACCTCGCGCTCGTGCGCGAAGTAGATCGACGGCAGCGCCAGCTGTTCGCGCTGGATGTACTGCCAGACGTCCAGCTCAGTCCAGTTCGAGATCGGGAAGACGCGCATGTTCTCGCCGCGATGCACGCGCGTGTTGAACAGGCTCCAGAGCTCGGGACGCTGGGCCTTGGGATCCCACTGGCCGAACTCGTCGCGGAACGAAAAGATGCGTTCCTTGGCGCGCGCCTTTTCCTCGTCGCGACGCGCGCCGCCGATGCAGGCGTCAAAGCCGAATTCCTCGATGGCTTCCAGCAGCGTCACCGCCTGGGCCGCATTGCGCGAGTCGGTCTCGCGGCGCAGCACGACGCTGCCGCGCTTGATCGAATCCTCGACGCTGCGCACGATCAGCGTCTCGCCCAGCTCGGCCGCGCGGGCATCGCGAAAGGCGATCACCTCGTCGAAGTTATGGGCGGTGTCGATGTGCATCAGCGGAAACGGGAAGCGGCCGGGCCGGAAGGCCTTTTCGGCCAGGCGCAGCAGCACCACGGAATCCTTGCCGCCCGAAAAAAGCAGGACGGGCTTTTCGCATTCGGCCGCGACTTCGCGCAGGATGAAGATCGCTTCCGATTCCAGCCAATCCAGGTGGCTGCGTTGAATAACAGCAGACATAGGTTTTCCCCTAAAACGATTTTGAATTCATGGCCGCGCTCAATCGGCGCGCGCCGCAATGGTGATGACCCGGTTGCCCGCGTGCAGGCCGCATTCCTTCGAGTCGGACGATTCCCACCACCACCGCCCTGCCCGCAGGTCCTCGCCGGGGCGGATGGCGCGCGTACAGGGTTCGCAACCGATGGACGGGTAGCCCTGGTCGTGCAGCGGGTTGTAGGGAATGCCGAGCGCGCGGATGGCGGACCAGATGTCGTCCTCGCTCCACTCGGCCAGCGGGTTGAATTTGTAAAGCCCGAAGGTCTTGTCGTCCTCTTCGAGCAGCAGCTCGCCGCGCGTCGTGGACTGCGCGCGCCGCTGTCCGGTGATCCAGGCGCCGCGGCCGGCCAGCGCGCGCTTGAGCGGCTCGACCTTGCGGATCTGGCAACAGGCCTTGCGCAGCTCGACGCTTTCGTAGAAAGCATGGGCGCCATGCGCGGCGACGTGTTCGTCGACTGCCGCCTGCACGGGCCGGTACACCGTGATCTCGCGGCCGTAGCGTTCGCGCACGGCATCCAGCACGCCCAGCGTCTCGGCATGCAGCCGCCCCGTGTCCAGCGTGAAGACCTCAAGATCCAGGTCCGAGCTGTAGATGGCATGCGTCAGCACCATGTCCTCGGCCGCCAACGACGAGGCCAGCGCGGCATCCGGGTAACGCCGGCGGATGTCCGCCAGCCGCCCGGTCAGGTCGCGCCAGCGCGCCGCCAGGGCGGGTTCAAGTTCTGAAGTGAGTTCCGTTGTGGTCATGGTTGCACCGCGAAAATACGGGCGCGCCGGGGACGCGCCAGCAGGATCTCGCCATCCTGCAGATTGAGTTGCTGATAAAGGGATTCGGGCACCTCGGCCTCGATGATGGCGTCCGAGTCCTGGCGCGCCAGTTCCAGGTATGCGCTGGGGCCTGCCAGATAGGCGTGAGACAGCCGAACGGCAATGCCCTCGGCGCCAGCGCGGTAGCGCTCGACCTCGAACTCATGCGGCCGCACGTAGGCCGTGGCGCGCTGCGCGTCGGCCTGCGCCAGTTCCGGGGCCGGCAGCGACAGGCCGGCGCCTTCCCACACCCCGCGCGTGGCGGTGCCTTGCAGTTGATTCACGTCGCCCAGGAATCCGTAGACGAACGGCGTGGCCGGACTTTCCCAGACCTCGCGCGGCGTGCCCACCTGCTCGATGCGACCGGCGTTCATCAGCACCACGCGGTCCGAGACTTCCAGCGCCTCTTCCTGATCGTGCGTGACGAACACACTGGCCACGTGCAGTTCGTCGTGCAGCCGCCGCAGCCAGCGGCGCAGCTCCTTGCGCACCTTGGCGTCCAGCGCGCCGAAGGGCTCATCGAGCAGCAGCACGCGCGGCTCGACCGCCAGCGCCCGCGCCAGCGCGATGCGCTGGCGCTGCCCGCCCGACAGCTGCGCCGGATAGCGGTCGGCCAGCCAGTCCAGTTGCACCAGGCTCAGCAGGTCATGCACCTTGCGCTTGATCTGATCCTCGGACGGACGCTGCGAGCGGTGCTTGACGCGCAGGCCGAAGGCCACGTTCTCGAACACCGTCATATGCTTGAACAGCGCATAGTGCTGGAACACGAATCCAACTTGGCGCTGCCGCACGTCCACGGCAGTGGCGTCTTCGCCCGCGAACAGCACGCTGCCCGAATCGGCCGACTCCAGCCCGGCGATGATGCGCAACAGCGTGGTCTTGCCGCAGCCCGACGGCCCCAGCAGCGCCACCAGCTCGCCGGTCTCGATGTGCAGCGACACATCGTTCAGCGCCTTGAACTGGCCGAAGCGCTTGGATAAATTGCGTACTTCGATACTCATGCCTATGTCTCCTTGCCCGGCTCGTCAGGCGGCCGCCGGGTTGATGGCAACCGCGGGGCCGGGATACTCCACCGGCTGGTCGGCGCCCTGCAGAAGGCGCGCGTTGCGCCACTCGACCACGTTCTTCGCCACCAGGGTCAACAGCGCCAGCAAGGCCAGCAGCGAGGCGACGGCGAACGCCGCGGAATACTGGTATTCGTTGTAGAGAATCTCCACATGCAGGGTCATCGTGTTGGTCAGGCCCCGGATCTGCCCGGACACCACCGACACCGCCCCGAACTCGCCCATCGCCCGCGCGTTGCACAGGATGGCGCCGTACAGCAGGCCCCACTTGATGTTCGGCAGCGTCACGCGCCAGAAGATCTGCCAGCCGCTTGCGCCCAGCGTCAGCGCGGCCTGCTCTTCCTCGCTGCCCTGCGCCTGCATCAGCGGGATCAGTTCGCGCGCCACGAACGGGAACGTCACGAACAACGTCGCGAGAATGATGCCGGGCACCGCATAGACGATCTTGATGTCGTGCGCCTGCAGCCACTCGCCAAACCAGCCCTGCGAGCCGAACAGCAGCACGAACACCAGACCGGCCACCACGGGCGAGACCGAGAACGGCAGGTCGATCAGCGTGATGAGGAACTGCTTGCCGCGGAACTGGAACTTGGTGATGGCCCAGGCCGCCGCCACGCCGAACACCAGATTGACCGGCAAGGCGATTGCCGCGACCAGCAGCGTCAGACGGATCGCCGCCAGCGCGTCCGGTTCGACGATGGCGTCCAGGTACAGCGCCCATCCCTTCCGGAAGGCCTCGGCAAATACGGCCGCCAGCGGCACCAGCAGAAAGAGCGCCAGAAACCCCAGCGCGATGAACAGCAGAACGCCGCGCACCCAGCGCGGCTCGGTCAGATGCGCGGGACGATCCGGTGCGCTCATGACAGCCTCCCCAGGCCGCGGCGCGCCTGCCAGCCCTGCAACAGATTGATGACGAGCAGCAGCACGAACGACAGCACCAGCATCACGGTCGCGATGGCGGCCGCGCCGGCGTAGTCGAACTGCTCCAGCTTGGAAATGATCAGCAGCGGCGTGATCTCGGACACCATGGGCATGTTGCCCGCAATGAACACCACCGATCCGTACTCGCCCACCGCGCGCGCAAACGCCAGCGCAAACCCCGTCATCAGCGCGGGCGTGATGGTCGGCAGCAGCACGCGCCGGAAGGTCTGCCAGCGGTCCGCGCCCAGGCTGGCGGCGGCCTCTTCGATTTCGCGCTCGACGTCTTCAAGCACCGGCTGCACCGTGCGCACGACGAACGGCACGCCGATGAAGATGAGCGCGATGACGATGCCCAGCGGCGTGAACGCCACCTTCAGGCCAAACCATTCCGACAACGGCCCGCCCAGCCAGCCCTTCTGCGAGTACAGCGCGGTCAGGGCAATGCCCGCCACAGCCGTCGGCAGCGCGAACGGCAGGTCTACCAGCGCGTCCAGGATCTTCTTGCCGGGAAAGCGGTAGCGCACCAGCACCCACGCGACCACCGTGCCGAACACCAGGTTCACCAGCGCCGCAATGAACGACGCGCCGAAGGTCAGCTTGTAGGAGGCCAGCACGCGCGGCGCGGTGACCGCGTCCCAGAAGCCTTGCCATCCCAGGCCGGCGCTCTTGATGGGCAAGGCGGCAAGCGGGATCAGCACGAGCACGCTGAGATACAGCACCGCGTAGCCCATGGAAATGCCAAATCCGGGCAGCACGCCCGGGCTGTTGCGCCGAGCGGCAAAAGGCGCTTGCGCGCCGTTTGCCACCGGGTTCGAGGCTGAAGTCATGGCCGTCGTCCGAACGTGATGCCGTTATTTCTTCTGCGGCTGGTAGATCTGATCGAAGGTGCCGCCGTCGCTGAAGTGGTCCTTCTGCGCCTTGCGCCAGCCGCCGAAGATCTTGTCGTCGATGGTGACGAGCTTGACCTTGGGGAACTTCGCCTCGTATTTGGCGGCGACCGTCTTGTCCAGCGGACGGTAGTAATTCCTGGCGATGATTTCCTGGGCGGCCGGGGTGTACAGGAATTCCAGATAGGCCTGCGCGACGGCGCGTGTGCCCTTCTTGTCCACGACCTTGTCGACGATGGCCACCGGCGGTTCGGCCAGGATGGACAGCGACGGCACCACGATGTCGAACTTGTCCGGGCCCAGTTCCTCCAGGGCCAGAAACGCTTCGTTCTCCCAGGCCAGCAGCACGTCGCCCACGCCGCGCTCCACGAACGTCGTGGTGGCGCCGCGCGCGCCGGTATCCAGCACCGGCACGTGCTTGAGCAGGTCGCCGACGAAGGCGCGCGCCTTGTCCTCGCTGCCGCCGTTCTTTTCCAGCGCGTAGGCCCACGCGGCCAGGTAGTTCCAGCGGGCGCCGCCCGAGGTCTTGGGATTTGGGGTGATGACCTGCACGCCGTCCTTGACCAGATCGTCCCAGTCCTTGATCTGCTTCGGGTTGCCCTTGCGCACCAGGAACACGATGGTGGACGTGTACGGCGAGCTGTTCTGCGGCAGGCGGGTCTGCCAGTTCTCGGGCAGCAGGCCGCGGTCGGCAATGGCGTCGATGTCGTAGGCCAGCGCCAGCGTCACCACGTCGGCTTCCAGCCCGTCGATGACCGAACGCGCCTGGCGGCCGGAACCGCCGTGCGACTGGCGGATCGTCAGATCGACGTTGGCCTTTTCCTTGTACTGCTTGACGAAGGCGTCATCGATGGCGCGATAGAGTTCGCGCGTCGGATCGTAGGACACGTTCAACAGCGTCTGCTTCTGCTGTGCCTGCGCGGGCGCCATCGCGGCAAACGACACCGTGACTGCGGCCAAGGCGGCCAACCAACCGGCTTTCCTGAAAGACATGCCCTGCTCCCTGTGATCTGCAATGTGGAGGCAAGTTTGCGGGCAGGCCGATCTGAACGGAACGAATCATTTTTTGATTGCTCATCGCCAAGAGGCATATAGGACGCGCGTCCCAGCAACGAAAAACCGCCGCAATCCTCTATGAAGATTGCGGCGGTCCGGGTGGTTATCCGGCGCGCTGAAGCGGCAGCGCGCACCCCCTGTTTTTCGTATTTACTTATTCGGTTGCGGCGTGATGCGCAGGTACGGACGCACGGCCTTGTAGCCCTTGGGGAACTTCTCCTTGATGACCGCTTCGTCCTGCAGGGAAGGAACAATGATCACGTCGTCGCCGTCTTCCCAATTGACCGGCGTCGCCACGCTGTGGCTGTCGGTCAGTTGCAGCGAATCGATGACGCGCAGGATCTCATTGAAATTGCGGCCCGTGCTGGCGGGATACGTGATGGTCAGGCGGACCTTCTTGTTCGGATCGATGACGAACACCGAACGCACGGTCGCGGTGGCGCTGGCATTCGGGTGGATCATGTCGTACAGCTCGGAGACCTTGCGGTCCTTGTCGGCAATGATCGGAAAGTTGACCGTCGTCGATTGCGTGTCGTTGATGTCTTCGATCCACTTGGCGTGCGAATCGGCGCCATCGACCGACAGGGCCAGAACCTTCACGTTGCGCTTGGCGAACTCGTCGGCCAGCTTGGCGGTGTAGCCCAGCTCGGTCGTGCAGACGGGCGTGAAATCGGCCGGATGCGAGAAAAGCACCCCCCAGCTGTTGCCCAGGTACTCGTGGAAGCGGATCTTGCCAGCCGAGGATTCCTGCTCGAAATCAGGGGCGGTGTCGCCCAGGCGTAGTTGACTCATGATGTCTCCTGTACGGGATTCAGTTGATGGGACCGGCCGCCGGTCCGGCTTGGACCGCAGCGGGCAATCGCGTTTCGGGGCGGCGGTGACCGCGTGTGAAACGATTCTTCCATCAAACCAACAGGCGGGGAAATACGCAAGTCATATAACCTTATGCAATATTCGCAGCAGGCTTTTCGCCATCCCGCCCCCGGCTGAAGCCGCTCAGCTCAGGTGGTACGCCAGCGACACGATGATCGGCCCCAGCACCGGCAGCAGCACGTTGGCGATGGCGTATGTCACCGTGTAACCCAAGAGGGGCACCGAACTTCCGCTGGCCGTCAGGATGGCGCTGATGGCCAGCGTGCTGACATGCTGTCCGGCAATGGCGCCCACCAGCAGCGGCCCTTCGATCTTCAATAGCTTGTGTCCCACCCAGAGCGACAGGCACGCGGGCCCCAGCGACACCAACAGGCCGATCAAGGGCAGCACCGCGCCATGCTCGCGGATCAGCGACAGCGCATCCGGCCCGGCCGACAGGCCCACGCAGGCCACGAAGATCGCCAGTCCCAGGTCCTTGAGCAATTGCACGGCATGGGCCGGCATGTGTCCGATCGACGGCCGCTTCGCATTGATCCAGCCGCACACCAGGCCGCTGACCAGCGCCCCGCCCCCGCTGCCCAGCGATACCGGAATCCCCCACAGCCTTGCCCCCAGGCTGCCGATCATCAGCCCGGCAAGAATGCCGAACGCCAGAAAGACCAGGTCTGTCACGCCGCTGCGGCGCAGTTCGGATCCCAGCGCCGCACCCGCCTCGGACAGCTCCGGCTCCGCGCCCACCAGGGTGACCAGATCGCCGTATTGCACGACCGTCGCGGGGGTCAGGGGCAGCACGTGCCCCGACCGCGTAATGGATTGCAGGAACACGCCCCGCGCGCGCCGGGCGTTGGGGCGCTTAGCCAGCTCGCCCACCGTGTGACCATTGACGGTCTTCTTGCTGACGATGACTTGCAGCTCGCTCAATTGCAGGTCGTCCGCGTGCGCCTCGGGCAACTGGATTTCCGGGCCGATCACCGATCCGGCTCGCAGCGCAAAACGGCGCAGTCCCAGCACCACCACGATGTCGCCGGTCGCCAGCACATAATCGGGCGTGGCATCGACCGCCTCGCCATTGCGCAGGACGCGGCTGACCACCGTGCGTCCGCCCAACTGGGCCTCCACGTCGGCGACCCGTTTGCCGTCCACGTCCTTGACCACGTGGGCGCGTCCCACCAGACGCGGCAGTGTCGGCAGGCTGGCCTCGTCGTTGTCGCCGGGCATGGCGCCCAGCTTGGCCTCCAGCGCCTTGGACGCCTCGCGCAGGTTGATGCGCAGCAGCGCGGGCGCCACCTGGCTGGTGAAGAACACGATGCTGATGAGACCCACCAGGTAGGTCAGCGTGTAGGCCGTCGCGATGTTGGCCTCCATGCGCTGCACCTCGGCATCCGGCAGCCCCAGGTGCTTGAGCGCCTCGGCGGCGGTGCCAACGACAGCCGATTCCGTCGCCGCACCGGCCGCCAGGCCCGCGGCAGTGCCGGCATCCAGCCCGAACAGCGGCACGGCCGTCAGCACGATCGTCAAGACAAGCACCGCCTCGATGAGCGGCAGCGCCACAAAGCGCAGGCTGGACCGGTTGAGGTTGGCGAAGAACTGCGGGCCGCCGGAGTAGCCCATGGCAAAGATGAACAGGGCGAACGCGACTTCCTTCAGGTCGCCGCGCATCTGGCAGCCCGTCTGGCCGATCAGCAGGGCGACGATCAGCGTGCCGCACACCCCGCCTAGCTGTATCGGCCCGACCTTCAGCTTGCCGATCAGGTATCCCAAGCCCACCGTGACGAACAACACCGCGATGGGGACGTTATTGAAAAACCCGACCGAACACGTCATGAGTTCACGCCGCCCTGTTGTTGCCTGCGTTGCGCCCGCCTACTTCGCGGCGGCCTTCTTTGCCGACTTCGCAGCGGTGTCGGCCTTCTTCACCGCCTTCTTCACGGCCTTCTTGGCTGCCTTCTTGCCGGCGGCGGTCCGTTTGGCGGCCGCCGGCTTGACCGTCTGGCCCTTGCCCGCGGTGGGGCCCGAACGCACCAGCTCGCCCGCCTTCCAGGCTTCGACGTATTCGGTGGCGGCCTCGACCATGTACTTGCCGATCTTGGCGTAGTCTCCATCGTCCAGGTTGGCCAGGGACACACGGATCGACCAGGGCGGCCCGCCAAAGCCGCCGCCGTCCATCAGCACGACCCCGGACTTCTCGGCCAGGCGGAACAGGAAGTCCACCGGCTCGTAGTTGCTGGTCATGTACTTGCAGAACGCGTCGCCGTACGTGATCTTGGCCCAGACCATGAAGTCCAGTTCCACGTAGTACCAGCCCCGCATCGGATCTTCAGGCGGCATCGGGATGCCCAGCCCCCGCCACAGCGCGTCGCGCCGGCTGCGCACGATCTGCATGGTCAGATGCTTGTAGGCGTCCTTCAGGTCCAGCAGGTGCGACAGCGCGAAAAAGCCCATCTGCACCTGCTGCGGCAACGACAGGCCGGCCGTGTGGTTCAAGGCGACATCCCGGCTGTCCGCGACCAGGCGGTCAATGAACTTCAGTTTTTCCGGCTCCATCGTCATGGCGCTGTAGCGCTTGTCCAGCCGTTTTTTCCACGCTGCGGGCAGCTCGGCGATGCGCCGGTCCATCGTGTTGTTCTCGTGCGTGGCGATGACGCCCAGACGCCAGCCGGTGCAGCCGAAATTCTTTGAAAAGGAGTACACGCAGATGGTGTTCTGCGGCACCTCGGCCATCAGCGACCGGAAGTTCGGCACGAAGGTGCCATAGACGTCGTCGGTCACCAGCACCAGGTCGGGATTCTTGCGGATCAGGCGCACGATCTGCTTCATCTCGACGGGACTGAATGCGACGGAGGGCGGGTTGCTCGGGTTCACCGTGACCGCCAGCTTGATCTTGGGGTCTTCCAGCTTGGCGATTTCCGAAGCCGGATAGTGCCAGTCGTGCGTGCCATCCGCGCGCATGCTGTTGGCATTGATGCCGACGATCTTGAACTGGAAGCGCTCCAGGTGCGCGATTTCGATGTAGGGCGTGAAGGTGGGCAGGAACAGCGCGATGGTGTCGCCCTGCTTGAGCAGACCGTTGACCATCAGCGAATCGAAGATGTAGCACATGGCCGCCGTGCCGCCTTCCACCGGGAAGAGATCGAACTTGCCCTTGGGCGGGCGGCCATCGCACATTTCCTTGACGAGGTAGTCATGGATGATCTGCTCGATGTGCACCAGCGCCCGGGGAGGCACGGGGTAGTGGTCACCGATGATGCTGTCGGTCAGTTCATGGATCCATTCGTCCGGATCAAACCCCTTGATCTTCACGCCGTATTCCAGCACCCCGACCAGAAAGTCGTAGCCGTCTTCACCCTTGTGTTTGGAGAGGAACTTGCGCAGCCGGTCGGCGCACCCCTTCTTGGCCGGCATGCCCGCCAGGATGCCTTCGTCGCGCACCCGGCGCGCCTCTTTCATGGCAAACCGGCCCAACAGGAAAAACGCATCCCGCGGTTCCGTGGCGATCCAGTTGGGATTGCCGCGGCCCGCGTTCAGCATGGAGGCGGCGGCCGATTGCTGGCTATCCTTGGCCAGCGTGATCAGATAGTCCTTCAGTTCAAACGGAGACAACTGTTCCAGGTCGCGCTGATGGGAACGCGTGGTCTTCAAGGCCGAGGCCAGGCTGACGGTGACGGGCGCAATGGAAGCCATTTTGTGTACTCCTGATATGCGTGTTGGCCGACGCCGTGAAGACCGGCGTCGTTACGATTGCCGCGCTTTTCTGCTCTGTAGCACCCGCACGCCGCGGCTTTGCGGGGCTGTCCTGCTAGGCCATGAGCATGACGATGACAATGCCCCAGATGATCAGGAGGGTATTGCCGATGGCATAAGGCACCGTGTAGCCAAGCGCCGGGACCTGGCTTTTCGCCGTCTCGGTGATCTGGCCGATGGCCGCGGTCGTGGTCCGGGCGCCGGCGCAGACCCCCAACGCAATGGCCGGGTGGAACTTGAAGACATGACGGGCGATCAGCACGCCCAGGATCATCGGAATGCTGGTGGCAATGACACCGGCGATGAAAAGCTTGGCGCCCAACTGCTGAAAGCCCTGTACGAACCCCGGTCCGGACACGATGCCCACGACGGCGACGAACGCGGTAAGGCCAACCGATGTCAGGAACCAGTGCACCGGCTCGGGCACACGCCCGAACGTCGGATGCACGGAGCGCAGATAGCCGAACACCAGCCCTGAAATCAGCGCGCCGCCGGAAGTGGACAGCGTGATCGGAATTCCGCCCACGGTCAGCACCAGCGTGCCGAACAACCCGCCCAGCAAAATGCCGAAACCCACGAACACCATGTCGGTCTGGTTGGTGGCGCGGTCCACGTAGCCCAGCTTGCCCACGACCCGTTCGACGTCGCGCTTGGCGCCCAGCATGAAAAGGCGATCGCCGCGGTCCAGCTTCAGGCCCCAGTTGACCGGCATCTCGTGGCCGCCGCGCGTGACCTTGCGCAGGAACACGCCCCGGCCCAGTTGGCGCACCGTCTCGTTATCGGCAAGCTCCTTGATCGTCTTGCCGGCCACGTTCTTGTTGGTCAGCACGACTTCGACGACTTCGGCGGGCAGGTTGATGACGTCACGGTCCTCGACCTCGGTGCCGATGAGACCCGAAGCCTGCAGCACCAGCGCGTCATGGCGTCCGGTCACGCCCAGCACATCGCCAGCCTGCAGCGCCGTGCCCGAGTCGGCATCGATGATCTGGTCGCCGCGGCGGATGCGTTCGACGAACACGCGGGCGTCGACGAATTTCGCCTCGAGCTCGCCAACGGTCTTGCCGACGTAATCCGTGTTGTCCAGCCGGTAGGCCCGCGCCGTGAACTTGCGGTAGCCCGACAGTTCCATTGAATCAGCCCCGCCGGACATCTTGGCCTCGTACTCCTGGCATTCCTTGACGATGTCCACGCGCATCAGCTTCGGGCCCAGGGAAGCCAGCAGCCAGGCGCTCCCCACCGTGCCATAGATGTAGCAGACCGCATACGCGACGGGGATGCTGTCGATCCACTGCTTCTTGGTGGCGGCGTCGACGGACAGCCCGTTGATCGTGTCGGTGGCCACGCCCATGACCGCCGAAATGGTCTGCGCGCCCGACAGCAATCCCGCGCCGGTGCCGGCGTCAAAGCCGAACGCAACCGCGGTCCCCCAAGTGACCAGCAGGCAGAGCACGCAGATGATGACGGCAAAAATGACCTGAGGCAGGCCATCGCTTTTCATGCCGCGGAAGAATTGCGGTCCTACGCCGTAGCCAAGACCGAAGAGGAAAAGCAGGAAAAACACCTGCTTGAGAATGGGGGCAATCGATATGTTGAGCTGGCCGACCAGCACGCCCACCAACAGGGTTCCCGTTACTGCGCCCAGATTGAAGCCGAAGATCTTCTTGGCGCCGATCCAATAGCCAAGACCCAAGGTCAGGAAAATCGCCAGCTCCGGGTACTTACGTAGTGTGTCAAAGAACCATTCCATCACGAATCTCCTTCGTTCTGTACAGGTCAAGCACATTCGCAAACAGGGGGTAGCGCGCCGGTTACGTTAGCAGAGTCTTTGCGAAAATCAAACGTTTTTGACAATTTGGCGGCGCGGATAAAACGCGCAAAAAAAACCGCGGGCTTCACGCCCGCGGTTCTGATTGACGCCTGCGCTGCGGTTTACAGCGCGTTGGTCAGTTCGGGAACGACCGTGAACAGATCGCCCACCAGGCCGTAATCGGCCACGCCAAAAATCGGCGCCTCGGCGTCCTTGTTGATCGCGACGATGACCTTCGAGTCCTTCATGCCGGCCAGATGCTGGATGGCGCCCGAGATGCCGACAGCCACGTACAGTTGCGGCGCGACGATCTTGCCGGTCTGGCCAACCTGCCAGTCGTTCGGCGCATAGCCGGCGTCGACCGCGGCGCGTGAAGCGCCCAGCGCGGCGCCCAGCTTGTCGGCCAGCGGATCCAGGATCTTGAAGTTTTCGGCGCTGCCCAGACCGCGGCCGCCCGACACCACGACGCGGGCGCCGGCCAGTTCGGGACGATCGCTCTTGGCGACTTCGCGGCCCACAAACGTGGACAGGCCCGAGTCGGCGACAGCGGCAGCGTCTTCGACCGAGGCGGAACCGCCTTGCGCGGCAACCGCGTCAAAGCCGGTCGTGCGCACGGTGATGACCTTGACGGCGTCGGCCGATTGCACGGTGGCAATGGCGTTGCCGGCGTAGATCGGGCGCTGGAACGTATCGGCGGATTCGACGCCGATGATGTCGGAGATCTGCGCCACGTCGAGCTTGGCGGCGACGCGCGGCGCCACGTTCTTGCCCGAGGCCGTGGCCGGGAACAGGATATGGCTGTAGCTCGAGGCCACGGCCAGCACCTGCGCGGCGATGTTTTCGGCCAGGCCGTCAGCCAGATGCGGGGCATCGGCCAGCAGGACCTTCGCCACGCCGGCGGCTTGGGCGGCCTGGTCGGCCACGGCGCGCGCGTTGGCGCCGGCGACCAGCACGTGCACGTCGCCTCCGATCTTGGCGGCGGCGGCGATGGCGTTCAGGGTTGCGCCCTTGAGTTGGGCGTTATCGTGTTCGGCAATAACCAGCGTCGTCATGATCAGACCACCTTCGCTTCGTTCTTGAGTTTGTCCACCAGCGCCGCGACATCGGCAACCTTGATGCCGGCCTTGCGGGCGGGCGGCTCGCTGACCTTCAGCGTCTTCAGGCGGGGCGCGGGATCAACGCCCAGGTCTTGCGGCGTGACGGTGTCCAACTGCTTTTTCTTGGCCTTCATGATGTTCGGCAGCGTGACGTAGCGCGGCTCGTTCAGGCGCAGGTCGGTGGTCACGATGGCGGGCAGCTTGAGCGACAGGGTTTCCAGGCCGCCGTCGACTTCGCGCGTCACGGTGACCTTGCCGTCGGCCAGCTCGACCTTGCTGGCGAACGTGGCCTGCGGCCAGTCCAGCAGCGCGGCCAGCATCTGGCCCGTCTGGTTGGCGTCGTCGTCGATGGCTTGCTTGCCCAGAATCACGAGCTGGGGCTGTTCCTTATCGACCAGCGCCTTGAGCAGCTTGGCGACAGCCAGCGGCTGCAGTTCGGCATCGGTCTGGACCAGCACGCCGCGATCGGCGCCGATGGCCATGGCGGTACGCAGTGTCTCCTGGCATTGCGCAACGCCGCAAGAAACCGCCACGACTTCAGCGACCGCGCCCTTTTCCTTCAGGCGGGTGGCTTCTTCGACGGCGATCTCGTCAAAGGGGTTCATGGACATCTTCACGTTGGCGATATCCACGCCGGTCTGATCAGACTTGACGCGCACCTTGACGTTGTAGTCAACGACGCGCTTGACAGGTACCAACACCTTCATCCCGCTGCCTCCAATTGGAAAATAATGACCCGGCATGCGCCGGGATCGCATTGCACAATTTTTTCCTGATTCTACAGCTTCGCCAGCGCCCGTATGTGCGCGACCACGCTGCGGCCCAAGGCGGACAAGTTGTAACCGCCTTCGAGCGTGCTCACGATCCGGCCCTGACAGTGGCGATCGGCCACCTCGACCAGCTGCTCGGTGATCCAGGCGTAGTCCGCCTCCACCAGGCCCATCTGCCCCATGTCGTCCTCGCGATGAGCATCGAAGCCCGCGGACACAAGGATCAATTCCGGACGGTGGGCCTCCAGCCGCGGCAGCCAGGTGTCCGTGACGATGGTCCTGACCGCGGCGCCAGCCGTGTAGGCGGGCACGGGCACATTGAGCATGTTGGCGGCCGGATGGTCCGCGCCGCTATTGGGAAAGAACGGATGCTGGAAGAAGCTGCACATGAGCACCCGATCGTCCCCGGCAAAGACATCTTCGGTGCCGTTGCCATGATGGACGTCGAAATCGACGATCGCCACGCGCGTCAGGCCGTGAAAGTCCATGGCATGCTGCGCCGCAATGGCGACGTTGTTGAAAAAGCAGAAGCCCATGGCCTGCGACCGGCACGCGTGGTGCCCGGGCGGACGCACGGCGCAGAAGGCCGTTCGGGCCTCGCCGCCCAGCACGGCATCGACCGCCGCCACCCCCGCTCCCGCCGCGTGCAACGCCGCCTCGAAGGTGTGCGGGTTCATGAGCGTATCGGGATCGATAGGGTAATACCCTTGGTCCGGCGTATGTTTCTGCAGACTGTCCAGGTACTGGACAGTGTGCACGCGCAAGAGGTCATTGCGGCACGCCTGCGGCGCCTGCCGGTCATCCAGGTAAGGCATCAATCCGCTTGCGAGCAACTGATCGGAGATGGCGTCCAGCCTCTGGGGGCTTTCCGGATGCCAGCTTCCCATTTCATGCAAGCGGCATGCCGGGTGGGTAAGATACATGGTCTCCATAAGGAAGATTATGTTCATCTGTCGGCGAATACTGCAACTCGGCGCGCTTTCCGCTCTGCTGGCGGGGTGCTCCACCACCACTCCCACCGCAGCAACCTCCACTCCTTCCGCTTCCCAGACCGCTCAGGCTTCAGGGACGCCCGCCATCCGCATCGGGCCCAGCACGCCGACGCTCGGCCCCGAACTCGCGGACGACGCGCCCGCCACGCTGACGCCATCCGGCGCCTTGCGGCCCGACGTCCGCACCTTCGTCGAAAACCTGGCCGCCGAGCGTCAGCTGCCGCTGGCGCCGATGGTCCAGGCGCTGGAAAGCTCACGTTACAACGCCACGGTGGCGCGGCTCATCGCGCCCTCCCCACCCGGCAAGAAGGTCTGGCGCAGCTGGCTGACCTATCGCTCCCGCTTCGTCGAACCCAAGCGCGTTGCCTGGGGCGTCGAGTTCTACAACGAAAACCGCGACCTGCTGAATCAGGCGGCGCAACGCTTTGGCGTGCCGGCCCCGATCATCGCCTCCATCATCGGCGTCGAAACGCTGTATGGCCGCAACATGGGCAATTTCCGCGTGCTGGACGCGCTGGCCACGCTGGCCTTCGACTACCCGGACCCGGCCAAGCCCGAGCGCGCCACGATGTTCCGCACCCAGCTGGCCGACTTCCTGACGCTCGTCATGAACGACAAGCTGGAACTGGAAACCAAGGGGTCTTACGCCGGCGCCATCGGCATGCCGCAATTCATGCCGACCAGCGTGATGCATTACGCCGTGGACGGCGACGGCAATGGCCATATCGACCTGACCAACAACACCCAGGACGCCATCATGTCCGTGGGCAGCTTCCTGGCACAGCACGGCTGGCAGCGCGGCCTGCCGGTGTTCGCGCCCGTGGTGCTGCCCGCCGACCCCACCGCTCTGGTGGACGGCGGCCTGGAGCCCAAGCAAAGCTGGACCACGCTGACGGCGGCGGGCTCGCGCCTGCAGCCCGGCGCATCCAGCGATGGCTGGGTCAGCCAGCCGCTGGGCGTGGTGGATCTGGTCGAGGAAATGCGCGGCACGGCGCAGTATCGCGTGGGGACGCCCAACTTCTTTGCGCTCACCAAGTACAACCGCAGCTACTTCTACGCCACGTCGGTGGCCGACCTGGCCACCGAGATCGAGGCCCGCGTGACGCGATGATCGCGCGCGCGCCGATTTTCCCCGCGCGGTGACTGCTGCCCGCGCGGATGGACAAACGCCCCGGCGGATGCAACCGCCGGGGCGTTTTTTCATTCAAGCGATGGCCGCCTCGTCCTGGGCGGCGCGCCGCGCAATCCCGCGCGGGGGCCAGCCAGCAGGTCAGTTGAAGACGCCCGTGGACAGATAGCGGTCGCCGCGGTCGCACACGATGAACACGATGGTCGCATCGTTGACGCGCTCGGCAACCCGCAGGGCCGCGACCAGTGCGCCGGCCGACGAGATCCCGCCGAAAATGCCTTCCTCGGCGGCCAGCCGCCGCGCCATCACTTCGGCTTCGGACTGCTGGATGGACTCGTAGGCGTCCACACGGCTGCGGTCGAAGATCTTGGGCATGTAGGCCTCGGGCCATTTGCGGATGCCCGGGATCTGCGATCCTTCGGCCGGCTGCGCACCCACCACCTGCACGGCGGGGTTGCGCGACTTGAGGTACGTGGACACGCCCATGATGGTGCCCGTGGTGCCCATGGCGCTGACGAAGTGCGTGATGCGTCCTTCCGTCTGGTTCCAGAGTTCCGGGCCCGTGGTTTCAATGTGCGCGCGCGGATTGTCGGGATTGGCGAACTGGTCCAGCACCAGCCCCCGGCCATCGGCCTGCATCTCGGTGGCCAGGTCGCGGGCGTATTCCATGCCGCCCTTGTCGGCCGGCGTCAGGATGAGCTCAGCGCCATACGCCGCCATGGCGGCACGCCGCTCGACGGACAGGTTGTCCGGCATGATCAGGATCATGCGGTAGCCCTTCATGGCGGCCGCCATGGCCAGCGCAATGCCGGTATTGCCGCTGGTGGCTTCGATGAGGGTGTCGCCCGGCTTGATGTCGCCGCGCTCTTCGGCGCGCTGGATCATCGACAAGGCCGGGCGATCCTTCACGGATCCCGCCGGGTTGTTGCCTTCCAGCTTGGCCAGGATGACATTGCCGCGCGCGTCGCCCGCCGCCCCGGGAATGCGCTGCAGGCGCACCAGGGGCGTGTTGCCGACGGTCTGCTCGATGGTGGGGTAGGTAGTAGTCATGCGGTCGATCATAACTCCGCCCGGCGCCGCGCGGCCCCAAAAGCCGCGCACGCGCCAGGGGCTCCCCGCATCGCCGGGATGCGGGGATGCCGGATCGACGGATCGCCGGATCGCTGGACCTCGGGATCGCCGGATCGCCGGATCGCCGGATCGCCGGACCGCCGGACCGCCGGATCGCCGGATCGGCTGATCGCCGGACCGCCGGGCTCAGGGCTTGGCGCGGGCCGGGACCGACGCGCCGCCCGCCGTGTACGCTCCGGCAGGCTTTGCCGCAGCCGCCTTGCCTGCTGCCGGGCGGGCTGCGGGCGCGGCTGCCGCCCCAGACTTCGGCGCGGCGCCCGCGGCGCCGATCGTCAGGCCGGCCGCCTGAAGCGCCTGCGCCTTTTTCTGTCCGATGCCCCGCACACGCTCGGTCAGGTCGTCCAGCGATTCGAAACGGCCGCCGCGTTCGCGTTCGCGCACGATGATGTCGGCGGTGCGGGGGCCGATGCCCCGCAGGCCTTCAAGCTGGGCCGCGGTGGCCTGGTTGATATCCACGGCCTGAGCGGGCGGGGCGGCCACGCCAAGGCCGGCGGACAGCAGCAAGGCGCCAAGCGCCTGCCGCAGCGCACGCTGGCCCGCGCGCGGGCAGGCGGGCATGGCGGCCGGACGCGCGCGGCGCCACGGCGCCAGCGGCAGATGGCGGGCAACGGTGGAATGGACGAAGGGATTCATGGGCTCTCCTGACGGGTCGGAGCGCAGCGGTTGCCGCGCCTTGTTCCCATCATCGGGCCCCGCCCCGCCCTGCGCCCGGCGAGTGAATCAATTCATCCAGCCCGGCAACCACGCAGGCGAAAAAAAGCCACCGCACGGCGGTGGCCTTGTCGGATCGGCTGCCGGAAGGATTACTTGCGGGCGCGCCAGTAGCGCACGTATTCGGCCACGCCCGTCTGCACATCGCGCATGGGCGCCGTGAAGCCGGCGGCGCGAAGCTGCGTGACATCGGCCTGCGTGTAGCTTTGGTAGCGGCCCTTGAGGTCGTCCGGGAACGGGATGTAGCGGATCAGATCCAGTTCGGCCAGCTGCGCCAGCGTCAGCTCGGCCTCGCCCCGCTCGGCGCGCAGCGTGTTGACCACCGCGGCCGCCACGTCATTGAACGGCTGCGCCTTGCCGGTGCCGCAGTTGAAGATGCCGGATTGTTCGGGATGATCCAGGAAGTGCAGGTTCACCGCGACCACGTCTTCGACCGAGATGAAATCGCGGCTCTGGCCGCCATCCACATAGCCGTCCCAACCCGCGAAGAGGCGCACGTGCCCGTGTTCCAGGAACTGGTTCATGTTGTGGAAGGCCACCGACGCCATGCGGCCTTTGTGCTGCTCGTGCGGGCCATACACATTGAAGTACCGCAGGCCGACGACTTGCGCCGTCAGGCTGTCCATGCGCTTGCGCAGCACCTGGTCGAACAGCAGCTTGGAATAGCCGTACACGTTCAGCGGGCCTTCGTTGTCGGGATGCTCGACGTAGGTCGTCGACCCGCCGTACACGGCCGCGGAGGACGCATACAGGAACGGCACGCGGCGCGTCTGGCAGAACTCGAAGAGTTCCAGCGTGACGCGGTAGTTGTTGTCCAGCATGTAGCGGCCGTTGCGCTCGGTGGTGTCCGAGCACGCGCCCTGATGCAGCACAGCGCGGATATCGGGCAGGCTGCCGTCGGCGACGCGGCGGCGGAAGTCGTCCTTGTCCATGTAGTCGGCGATCTTGCAATCGACGAGATTGACGAACTTGTCGCCTTCGGTCAGGTCATCGACGGCAATGATGTCTTCGATGCCGCGGCGGTTGAGTCCGCGAACCAGGTTGCTGCCAATGAAGCCCGCGGCTCCGGTAACGACGATCATGAGGATTCTCCTGCCAATTCCGCGGCGGTGACGACGGACGTGCCCAGCTTGCCCACGGCGATCCCGCCGGCCTTGTTGGCCCAGCCCATGGCTTCGGCCCAGGGCAGCCCGATGGCGCGCGTGACCGCCAGCGTGGCAAGCACGGTGTCGCCCGCGCCGGACACGTCGAACACTTCGTGCGCCTGCGCATCGGTGTGATCGCGTCCCGCATCGGAAAACAAAGTCATGCCCTGCTCGGACCGCGTCACAAGCAGGGCTTCAAGGTCCAGATCCGCGCGCAGGCGCTGCGCGCGATCGGTCAATTCGGCCTCGGAATTCCAGCGGCCGACCGCCTGCTGCATTTCCGAGCGGTTGGGCGTGACCAGGGTCGCGCCGCGATAGCGCGAGTAGTCATCGCCCTTGGGATCCACCAGCACCGGGATGCCTGCGCTGCGCGCCAGCGCAATCAGCGACTCCACGCGGGTCAGCACGCCTTTGGCGTAATCCGACAGCACGACGATGTCGTGGTTGGCCAGGTGGCGCGCCAGGGCCGCGTCCACGGCGTCCAGCGACGCCTGCGAGGGATGCTGTTCGAAATCCACGCGCAAGAGTTGCTGCTGGCGGCCCAGGACGCGCATCTTCAGGGTGGTGTGCAGTTCGTTGTCGGCGATCAGGTCGCCCTGGATGCCGGCCTCGGTGGACAGGCGCCGGACGCTGTCGCCGGCCTCGTCCTGACCCAGCACGCCGACCAGCGTGACATGGCCGCCCAGCGCGGCCACGTTGCGCGCCACGTTGGCGGCGCCGCCCAGACGATCTTCGCGGCGGGCGACCCGCACGACCGGCACCGGCGCTTCGGGGGAGATGCGCTCCACTTCGCCGAACCAGTAGCGGTCCAGCATGACGTCGCCAACCACGAGCACGCGGCTACGCGAAATGGCGTCGGCGGGAAAAGAGTTCATTCAAGTTCTTCCAGACGGCGCGGCGCATAGGTTTCCCAGGCGTTGCAGCCGGGACATTGCCAGTAGAAGCGACGCGCTTGAAAACCGCAATTGCGGCATGCATAGCGATCGAGCCGTTGCGTGTGTTTGTGGATCAGGCTGCGCAGCAGGGTCAGGTCCGCGCCCGGCACCGGGCCGTGGTCGCCATCGCTGTCGCCGTTGGCCAGTTCGGCCTCCAGGAGGCGATCTAGCCCCAGCAGCGAAGGATGGCTGCGCAGCGCGCCGCGCGCGAAGGCCCATGCCGTCGCCGCGCCCTGCTGCACGCGCAGTTCCCGGAACACCACGTTGAACAGATCCAGGGACGCATGGCGGCCATACTGCTTTTGCAGGAAGTCCAGGCCTGCGGCGGCCTGGTTGGCGTTGCGATAGTTCGCCAGCAACTGCTCGGCCACCAACCCGGCGTACTCGGACGCGTCGGTCATGACCGATTCCAGGTACAGCCTTTCGCGCTTGGGATCCTGCTCGATCAGCGCCAGGCGCGCGCGCAGCATGGCGGTGCGCACCTTGGCGCCCTTGCTCGAGGCGGCCTCGGTGGTGGTCAGCGCGTGGTCTGCGGCGTCCAGCGCCTTGTGCGCGCTTTCGACGTCGGCGGGCTTGGCCGCCAGCGCGGTCTGCGCCTGTTCGCAGTAGTAGTGCACGATTTGCGGGACGGGCTCGTCGACCAGGCCCTGCAAGGTCTTGACGGCCTCGATCGCTCGCGGCCAATCGTGTTCGGATTCATAGATGCGGATCAGCGAGCGCAGCGCAGGCAACGCGTAACGCGTGTCCTTGAGCTGCTCGAAACCGCTTTCGGCCCGGTCCAGCATCCCGGCCTTCAGGAAGTCCTGCGCCAGTTCGTGCTGCGCGTGTTCGCGCTCGGCCTGTGGCAGGTCGGAGCGGTTCAGCAGGCTTTGATGCACGCGGATGGCGCGCTCCATTTCGCCGCGGCGGCGAAACAGACTGCCCAGGGCAAAGTGCAGCTCCGTGGTTTCCGGGTCCAGCTTGGCGACCTCGACGAACGCGTCGATGGCGCGGTCCGGCTCTTCGTTGAGCAGGAAGTTGAGCCCGCGGAAATAGGAGTCAGGCAGGCTGCGCGTTTCCCGCAGCATCTGCCGGATATCGAAACGCGCGGCCAGCCAGCCCAGCGCGAACAGCACCGGGACGAAAATCAACCACCAAGGTTCAAAATCCACTATTCGGACTCATGCGGTAATTCGGTGCAAAAAAGCCGGCGCGATGTCACAGCGGCGACATGGGAGCGACGGCTTCGGGGGGCACGACGGGCGTGGTGCCGTTGGCGGCGGCCTGGATGCGATCCAGTTCGCGGCGCAGGCGGATGGCCTCGCGGCGGCGGCGCAGCGCTGCGGGAACGGTCAGCAGCAGCCCGAACAACGCGCCAAGCACGAATACGACCAGCATGACGACGATCAGCGGGACGTCCTGGATGACGTAGTCGGCGTAGAACTTCACGGCGACGGGGTCGGTGTTCTTCAAGGCGAACATCAACACCGCCACAAAGACGAGCAATCGCAGGGCCCAGACGAGATAGCGCATGGCGCATGCTCCAGATGATTCGAGACCGTCAATTGTAAGCGACGTCTTCACGGCGAGAGAAAAAAAAGCCCCAAGGCGGAGCCCGGACAGCGAATGCGAAGGTGGGACGAACGCGTGAACGGGCGCCACAAAAACAAAGCCCCTTGATTTCTCAAGGGGCTTCGTTCGCGGTCCGATCTGCCCGAAGGCAGCTCTGCCTGGCCGACGCGTCAATGCATGGCGTGCAAACCTGCCATGGAAGACGGCATCGACTCGCTCGATCCGGAGGATTGAGCGTCCTCGTCATTGCCGCCGACCAGGTCCACCCGTTCGCGCAATTCCTTGCCTGCCTTGAAGTGCGGCACCTGTTTGCCAGGCACCAGCACCTGCTCGCCGGATTTGGGATTGCGACCGATGCGGGGAGACCGCTGCGACAACGAAAAACTGCCAAAACCGCGGATCTCGATGCGCTGACCCGAGGCAAGCGCCTGGGTCATTGCATCAAGTACGGTCTTGACCGCGTAATCGGTGTCGCGGGCGGCCAGCTGAGGATAGCGGGCCGCCAAGGCGGCGATCAGCTCCGACTTGGTCACGAATTAACCGTCGTTGCGCTGTTGGTCCAGCTTGGCCTTCAGCAGCGCGCCGAGGTTGGTGGTGCCGGACGAAGCGCTGGCGTCGGACATGCGCTGGATCGTGTCGGCGGTTTCGGCGTTGTCGCGGGCCTTGATCGACAGCTGGATCGAACGCGTCTTGCGGTCGATGTTGACGATCATGGCTTCGATGTTCTCGCCGGCGGACAGCACGGTGGTGGCATCTTCGACGCGGCCCGAGGAGATCTCGGAAGCGCGCAGGTAGCCTTCGACGTCCACGGACAGCGTAACCACGGCGCCCTTGGCTTCGACCGACTTGATGGTGCCCGGAACCACGGCGCCCTTGTCAAACGTGGCGACGAAGTTGTTGAAGGGGTCGCCTTCCAGCTGCTTGATGCCCAGCGAGATGCGTTCCTTGTCGGTGTCGATGCCCAGAACCACGGCTTCGATTTCGTCGCCCTTCTTGAAGTTGCGCACGGCTTCTTCGCCAGCTTCCGTCCACGACAGGTCGGACAGGTGGACCAGGCCGTCGATGCCGCCGGGCAGGCCGACGAACACGCCGAAGTCGGTGATCGACTTGATGGCGCCGCGGACCTTGTCGCCACGCTTGAAGTTCGTGGCGAACTCTTCCCACGGGTTCTGGCGGCACTGCTTCATGCCCAGCGAAATGCGGCGACGGTCTTCGTCGATTTCCAGGACCATGACTTCGACTTCTTCGCCCAGGGTCACAACCTTGCGCGGGTCGACGTTCTTGTTGGTCCAGTCCATTTCGGACACGTGGACCAGGCCTTCGATGCCGGCTTCGACTTCAACGAACGCGCCGTAGTCGGTCAGGTTCGTGACCTTGCCGAACAGGCGGGTGCCTTGCGGGTAGCGGCGAGCCAGGCCCACCCACGGATCTTCGCCAAGCTGCTTGACGCCCAGGGAGACGCGGCTCTTTTCCTGGTCGAACTTGAGGACCTTGGCTTCGACTTCCTGACCCACTTGCAGGACTTCGGAGGGGTGACGCACACGGCGCCAGGCCATGTCGGTGATGTGCAGCAGGCCATCGATGCCGCCCAGGTCGACGAACGCGCCGTAGTCGGTGATGTTCTTGACCACGCCCTTGACCACGGCACCTTCGTGCAGGGTTTCGAGCAGCTTTTGACGCTCTTCGCCCATGCTGGCTTCCAGCACCTGGCGACGCGACAGCACAACGTTGTTGCGCTTGCGGTCGAGCTTGATGACCTTGAATTCGAGGGTCTTGCCTTCGTACGGGGTGGTGTCCTTGACCGGACGCAGATCCACCAGCGAACCCGGCAGGAACGCGCGGATGCCGTTGGTCATGACGGTCAGACCGCCCTTCACCTTGCCGGTGATGGTGCCGGTAACCAGTTCGCCGTTCTCCAGGGCCTTTTCCAGTTGCAGCCAGGCCGACAGGCGCTTGGCGCGGTCACGCGACAGGATGGTGTCGCCGTAGCCGTTTTCCAGGGAATCGATGGCCACCGAGACGAAATCGCCGGGTTGCACTTCGAGCTCGCCCTGGTCGTTCAGGAACTCTTCCAGGGGGATCAGCGCTTCGGACTTCAGGCCGGCGTTGACGACGACGAAATTGTGGTCGACGCGCACGACTTCGGCGCTGATGACCTCGCCGGACTTCATGTCCTGGCTCTTGAGGCTTTGTGCGAAAAGGTCGGCGAAGCTTTCGCCGCCGGTGGCGGTAGTGGAAACGGAAGACATGGGGTTGAAATCCATTGGGCCGAAATGGCCGTTAAGAACACACCGCAGCGGATTGCCCGCCACAGTGGAGTCAAAATACCTGCCGGCTGGCTGACCCTTGCGGGGTGGCCCGTGGGGGAGTCGCCTGGCTTGAGCAGGGCCTAATCAAAAAACTGCTTTAAATGCTGCCTAGCGCGTCACTGGTTGGCGTGCTGCCAGAAATCCAGTATTGCCTGCACCGTTTCTGCGATTGTCAGGTTGGACGAATCCAGCACGTGTGCATCTGCTGCGGGAGCGAGCGGCGCGGTGGCGCGCCCGGTATCGCGCGCATCACGCTCGCGCATATCCCGCAAAAGGTCGTCTAGATTAGCAGAAATTCCCTTTTCGATCAACTGCTTACGCCGCCTCTCCGCCCGGGCGACAACGTCGGCCACCAGGAAGACCTTCAGGGACGCATCCGGGAACACGACGGTGCCCATGTCACGGCCGTCCGCGACCAGGCCCGGCGGCAGCCGGAAGGCGCGCTGGCGCTCGAGCAGCGCCTGCCGCACGCCCGGGAAAGCAGCCACGCGGGACGCGAAATTGCCCACTTCCTCGCGGCGGATGTCATGGCCCGCATCGGCGCCCTCGAGGTACACGTGCGGCCCTTCGAAACGCACATCCAGCGTCTCGGCCACGCGCGCCACGGCGGGCTCGTCCTCGGCGGCCACGCCGCGGTTGATGGCGGCCAGCGCCGTCAGGCGGTATAGCGCGCCGCTGTCCAGCACGGCCCAGCCCAGCGCCTTCGCGACGCGATGGGCCACGGTGCCCTTGCCGGACGCGGTGGGGCCGTCGATCGTGATGACCGGGGCCGGTGAGGCGGAAGTTGAAGCTGTCGAAGTCATGGATGCCATGCAGCGCTAGGCCGACACCAGGCCGGCGTAGACGTCAAAGTAACCCGGGAACGTCTTGCTGACACAACCGGGGTCGAGAATGCGGACCGCCGCCGGGCCAAATGCCGCCAGCGAGAAGCACATGGCCATGCGATGGTCGTCCCAGGTGCCGATGTGCGCATCGCGCCAGGCGTCCTGCGCCGGCGGCGTCACCTGCAGCCAGTCGGGGCCGGATTCCACCCGTGCACCCAGCTTTTCAAGCTCGGTCTGCATGGCGTGGATGCGGTCCGTCTCCTTGACGCGCCAGCTGCCGATGTTGCGCAGCCGGCAGGGGCCGTCGGCATACAGGGCCAGCGCAGCGGCCGTCATGGCGGCGTCGGGAATCAGGTTGAAATCGGTGTCGAAAGCCTTCAGGCGCGCGCCGTCAGCGACCTGCACACCCGAGACTTCGATCCAGCCCGGGCCGTAGGTGACCTGGGCGCCCATGTCGGCCAGGGTGCTCGCGAATCCCACGTCGCCCTGGATGCTGTCGGCGCCCACGCCGGTCACCCGCACGGGGCCGCCGCCGATGGCGCCCAGCGCCAGGAAATACGACGCCGTCGATGCGTCCCCTTCCACGGCGATCTCGCCCGGACTCCGGTAAGCCGCGCCCGCCTCCACCACGAAGCGGCTCCAGCCATCCCGCTGCACCAGCACGCCAAAGCGCGCCATCAGGTTCAGGGTGATTTCGATATAAGGCTTGGAGATCAGCTCGCCCACGACCTCGATGGTCACCGGCTTGCCGCTGCGCGCCGCCTGCAGCGGCGCGGCCAGCAGCAATGCGGTCAGGAATTGGCTGGACACCGAACCCTGCACGCGCGTCACCGCGTTCTCGGCGATGTCGCCGCGGCCGATGTGCAGCGGCGGATAGCCCGGCTGCCCCAGGTATTCGATGCGCGCGCCCAGCGCGTTCAGGGCATCGACCAGGTCGCCGATGGGGCGTTCGTGCATGCGCGGCACGCCGGACAGGCGATAGTCGCCGCCCATCAGCGCCAACGCCGCCGTCAGCGGGCGGATCGCGGTGCCGGCATTGCCCATGAAAAGGTCGGCGCTTTCCACCGGAAAGCGGCGCACGCCCTGCACCGTCACGCGGCCGGCGTCCAGGTCGGACACCTGCACGCCCAACTGGCGCAACGCAGCCAGCATGACGCGGGTATCGTCGGAGTCCAGCAGGCCGGTGATGACGGTCGAGCCCTCGGCAATGGCCGATAGCAGCAGCACGCGGTTGGAAATGCTCTTGGATCCCGGCAAGGCCATCATGCCCTGCGCACGCCGCACGCGCGGCAGATCGAGGTAAGGCAAAGCGCCCATTGAACTACTCCTTGCGCCAGCCGCGGCGCGCACGCGCCGCCGTGTCCAGCAACGTCAGCAAAGCCTCGCCGTCGCCATCGGCAATAGCGCGCTCGGCACGGTCCAGCACCCCGCGCAACGCAGCCAGTTCGGCCAGCATCGCGTCGCGGTTGGACAGAAAGATGTCGCGCCACATCTCGGGCGATCCGGCGGCGATACGGGTGAAGTCGCGAAAGCCGCTGCCCGCCAGGTCAAGCCGGGTCTGGGCGTCGGCGGCCGTGGCCACCTGTTCCATATACACCGCGGAAAGCAGATGCGGAAGATGGCTGACCGACGCGAGCACACGGTCGTGCGCGCCCGCCTCCATGTCGATCACGTCCGCGCCGCAGGCCTGCCAGGCCCGGCGCACAAGCGTCAGGGCGGCCGCCTGGTTTTCCGGCACGGGCGTGAGGATGACGGTGCGCCCGCGATACAGGCTGGCGTCCGCCGCCTCCGGCCCGGTACGCTCGGCACCCGCGATGGGGTGGCCCGGCACGAACTGGCCTATGCGGTCGCCCAGCGCCTCGCGCGCGGCGTCGACCACCTCGGCCTTGGTGCTGCCGCCATCGGTCAGGATGGTATTTGGGGCAAGGTGCGGCCGCATCTGCGACAGCACGTTGGTCAGGCCGCCAACCGGGGTGGCCAGCATGATGAGATCCGCATGGGCGGCCGCGGCTTCGGCCGGCACGGCCTCGTCGATCAGGCCCAGCGCGACGGCGCGTTCCAGCGACTGCGCGTTGCGTCCCACGCCCAGCACCTTGCCGACCTGCCCGGCTTGGCGCAAGGCCGCCGCGAACGAACCGCCGATCAAGCCGACGCCAACCACTGCCAACACAGGAATCAGGGGGCCCGCGGCCCCCTGATCGGAAGAAGGTAACGCGTCGTTCATGCGGTCAGGATGGCGGTCAGGGCGTCGATGAATCGGGCGTTTTCATGGGGCAGTCCAATGGACACGCGCAACCACTCCGGCAGGCCGTCGCCGGCCACCGGACGCACGATGACGCCACGCTTGAGAAGTTCAAGATTGATGCGCGGCGCGTCGCCCACGTGGACCAGCACGAAGTTGCCGTAGCTGGGCACGTAACGCAGGTTGAGCTTGTCGAACGCGGCGCAGAGCTGGGCCTTGCCCGCCTTGTTGGAGGCGTAGGCCTCTTCCAGATAATCCGCATCGCCGAGCGCGGCGATGGCCGCGGCCTGGGCCAGCGTGTTGACGTTGAACGGCTGGCGCACGCGGTTCAGCAGATCGGTCAGGCCGGGCTGCGCGACCGAGAACCCGACACGCAGGCCCGCCAGGCCATAGGCCTTGGAGAACGTGCGCGACACGATCAGGTTCGAATAGCGGCGCACCAGCGCGGTGCTGTCAAAGCGCAATTCGGGGTCGAGGTATTCGTTGTAGGCCTCGTCCAGCACAACGGTGACGCGGTCGCCGTGGGCGGCCTGCACACGTTCGAGGAATTCGGCGACCTTCTCGCCCGGCACGAAAGTGCCGGTCGGGTTGTTCGGGTTGGCGATGAACACCAGCCGCGTGTCGTCGGCGATCGCCTCGAACATCGCATCCAGGTCATGGCCGTGGTCGACGGCGGGCACCACGATGTGGCGCGCGCCGCGCGCCTGCGTGGCCAGGCGGTAGACCGCAAACGAGTGCTGCGCGTACACCGCCGAAGTGCCCGGTTCCAGCAGCGCGAGCGCGGCGATTTCCAGGATGTCGTTGGAACCGTTGCCCAGCGTGATCCAGTTCATCGGCACGCCATAGCGTTCGGCAAGCGCCGCCTTCAGGTCGAAACCGTTGGGATCCGGATAGCGCGCCAGCGATTCGGCGGCGGCCAGCATGGCCGCGCGCGCCGACTTGGGCATGCCAAGCGGGTTTTCGTTGGAAGCCAGCTTGACGATGGTGGCCGGATCCAGCCCGAACTCGCGGGCCAGTTCTTCAATCGGCTTGCCGGCCTGGTACGGGGCAATGGCACTGACGTGCGCGGGGGCAACGAGGGGCTTGGATGCGTGGGTCATGATGTGGGATTCACTGCGCCGGGTACGAGCCCAGCACTTTGAGGTAGGCAACCTGCGCCTGCAGGGCTGCCAGGGCGCGCTCGACATTCGGGTCGTTCCGGTGGCCCAGGACGTCGACGTAGAAATAGTATTCCCACTGGCCGGTGCGCGCCGGGCGCGACTCGAAGCGCGTCATCGACACGCCGTTGGCGGCCATGGGCGCCAGCATTTCATAGACGGCGCCCGCGCGGTTGGGCACCGCCAGGATCAGGCTGGTCTTGTCCTTGCCGCTGACGAGCGGCTCGATGTTGCCGATCGCCAGAAAGCGGGTGCGGTTGTGCGGGTCGTCCTGGATGCCGGCGGCGATGATCTGCAGGTTCCAGGCAGGCGCCGCGACATCGCCGGCAATCGCCGCGATGGTCGGATCTCCGGCGGCAGCGCGCGCCGCTTCGGAGTTGCTAGACGCGGCCACGCGCTCGACGTCGGGATAGTTGCGCGTCAGCCAGCCCTGGCACTGGGCCAGCGCCTGCGGATGCGCGGAAATGGTCTTGATGCCGTCCATGCTGCCCGATTGCGACATCAGGCAATGACGAATCACCAGCGAACGCTCGCCCAGGATCTTGAGCGGGGTGTTCAGCAGCAGGTCCAGGCTGCGGTTGACGGCGCCTTCGGTCGAATTCTCGACAGGCACCATGCCCACGTCGGCCTGCCCGGCCTCAACGGCCCGGAAGACTTCGTCGAACGAGGCGCAAGGCAGCTTCTGCACCGCATGCCCGAAGTGTTCCAGCGCGGCCTGTTCCGAAAACGAACCCTGCGGGCCCAGGAACGCGACCGTCATGCCGCGTTCAAGGCCGCGGCATGCGGAAATGATTTCGGTCCAGACCGACGCAACGCCGGCATTCGGAAACGGACCAGGATTGATCTGCTGCAGGCGGCGGATGACTTCGGCCTCACGCTCGGGCCGCAGCACGGGGCCATCGGCGTGCGCCGCGTGCTTGGCCTCGCCCACTTCCAGCGCGGCGCGGGCGCGCTGCGACAGGAGATCAAGGATTTGCGCATCGAGGTCGTCGATACGCTTGCGCAGGGGAAGCAGCTTGCGCTGCAGCTCTTCATCCATGGCGGCGCTCGAAGTCCTTCAGGTACTCGACCAGCGCCTTCACGCCTTCGAGCGGCAGCGCGTTGTAGATAGAGGCGCGCATGCCGCCCACGCTCTTGTGGCCCTTCAACTGCGTAAGGCCCGCTGCCTCGGCGCCCTTCAGGAAGGCGTCGTTGAGCGACTCGTCATGCAGCACGAACGGCACGTTCATGCGCGAACGCACGGGCGCGTGAATGGGATTGCGGTAGAAACTGGTGCTGTCCAGATAACCGTACAGCAGGTCGGCCTTGGCCTTGTTGGCCGCTTCCATGCCAGCCACGCCGCCGTTGGCCTTGACCCACTTGAACACCAGGCCCGCGATGTAGATCGCGAAAGTGGGCGGGGTGTTGTAGCGCGAGTGTTCGGCGGCCACGTTGGCGTAGTCGAACGCGGACGGGCAGATCGGCAATGCCTGGCCGATCAGGTCGCGGCGCGCGATGACCATGGTGACGCCGGCCGGGCCAGCGTTCTTCTGCGCGCCGGCGTACATCATGCCGCAGCGCGTCACGTCCATCGGGCGCGACAGGAAATGCGAGGAAGCGTCGATGACCAGCGGCACGTCGGGCGCGCCCAGGTCGGCGGTGTCGGGCCAATCCAGGAACTCGACGCCGCCAATAGTCTCGTTGCTGCACAGGTGCAGGTAGGCCGATTCCTTGCGCACCTGCCAGGTATCGGCAGCCGGCACCCAGGTCAAGGGCGCCTGCTCGCGGCCGTCGATCTGGGTGGCGTGGTCGGAGCTGGCCGCGATATGCGTGCTGCCGTAGCGGCCGGCTTCCTTGTACGAGCGCTTGGACCAATGGCCCGTCACGACGAAGTCCGCGGCCGGCGCGCCGCGGCGTCCCATGAGATTCATGGGAACGATGGCGTTTTCCCCGGAACCGCCGCCTTGCATGAACATGACGGCGTAGTCCGCCGGCAGGCCCAGCAGGTCGCGCAGATCGGACTCTGCTTCATCGCAGATCTGCACGAAATGCTTGCCGCGATGGCTCATTTCCATCACGGACATGCCGCTGCCGTGCCAGTCCAACATTTCTGCAGCGGCTTGCTGCAGCACCACCTCGGGCAGGACCGAGGGGCCGGCCGAGAAGTTCCAGGGGCGGGCCATTATTGCTCCGTAGGTTCCGTCGAATCTGCTGGGTCGCTGCTGTCGTCGCCACCGGCTTGCTGGCCGTCTTCGTCCAGTTCGCCGTCGTCGTCCGCATCGCTTTCCACGACACGGCGCACGCCGGACAGCGTGCTGCCATCGTCGACGTTGATCAGCGTGACGCCCTGCGTCGCGCGGCCCATTTCGCGGATTTCCGCGACGCGGGTGCGCACCAGGACGCCGCCAGTGGTGATGAGCATGATTTCATCCGTGGGCGTGACCAGCACCGCACCCACGACCTTGCCGTTACGCGAGGTGGTCTGGATGGCGATCATGCCCTTCGTGCCGCGGCCGTGGCGCGTGTACTCCGCGATCGGCGTGCGCTTGCCGTAGCCGTTTTCGGTGGCGGTCAGCACCGTCTGCGTTTCGTCGCCGGCGACCAGCAGCGCAATCACGGTCTGCGTGTCTTCGAGCATCATGCCGCGCACGCCGCGGGCATTGCGGCCCATCGGACGCACGTCGTTCTCGTCGAAGCGCACGGCCTTGCCGGCGTCCGAGAACAGCATGACGTCATGCTTGCCATCCGTGAGGTCGGCGCCGATCAGGTAGTCGCCATCGTCAAGGTCGACGGCGATGATGCCGGCCTTGCGCGGGTTGGAGAAGTCGGACAGCGGGGTCTTCTTGACCGTGCCGCGCGAGGTCGCCATGAAGACGAAGTGGTCTTCGCTGAATTCCTTGACCGGCAGCACCACCGTGATTTTCTCGCCGTCGGCCAGCGGGAACATGTTGACGATCGGCTTGCCGCGCGAATTACGCGTGCCCTGAGGCACTTCCCAGACCTTCAGCCAGTAGACGCGGCCGCGGTTCGAGAAGCACAGCAGGAAGTCGTGCGTATTGGCGATGAAGAGCTGGTCGATCCAGTCGTTTTCCTTCATGGCCGTGGCCTGCTTGCCGCGTCCGCCGCGCTTTTGCGAACGGTATTCGGACAACGGCTGGCTCTTGATGTAGCCGCCGTGCGACAGCGTCACGACCATGTCGGTCGGCGTGATCAGGTCTTCGGTATCCAGTTCCGTCGCGTTCAGTTCGATTTCCGAACGGCGCGAATCCTTGGCGCCGGTCGAGAACTCGGCCTTGATGGCCTGCAGTTCTTCGCTGATGATCGTCGTGATGCGCTCGGGACGGGCCAGGATGTCCAGCAGGTCGGCGATGGTGGACATGATGTCCTTATATTCGCCGACGATCTTGTCCTGCTCCAGCCCGGTCAGGCGTTGCAGGCGCATGTTCAGGATTTCCTGGGCCTGGGTGTCGCTCAGGCGGTACAGGCCGTCTCCCTGAAGGCCGAACTCGACGCCCAGGTCGTCCGGACGGAAGGCCGCGCGGCCTCCCGGCGTGTCGCCGTCGGCGCGCGACAGCATTTCACGCACCAGCGACGAATCCCAGGACTTCGCCATCAGTTCCTGGCGGGCCACCGGCGGGGTCGGCGCTGCCTTGATGATCGCGATGAAATCGTCGATGTTGGCCAGCGCAACCGCCAGGCCTTCCAGCACGTGGCCGCGCTCGCGGGCCTTGCGCAACTGGAACACGGTGCGGCGCGTGACCACTTCGCGGCGATGCTGCAGGAAGTAGTCGATCATCTGCTTCAGGTTGAGCAGGCGGGGCTGGCCGTCGACCAGCGCCACCAGGTTCATCCCGAAGGTGTCCTGCAGCTGGGTGTTCTTGTAGAGGTTGTTCAGCACGACCTCAGGCACTTCACCGCGCTTGAGCTCGATGACAAGGCGCATGCCGTCCTTGTCGGACTCGTCGCGGATGTCGGAGATGCCTTCGATCTTCTTGTCGTTGACCAGCTCGGCAATGCGTTCCTGCAGCGTCTTCTTGTTGACCTGGTAGGGAATCGCGTCGATCACGATCGCCTGGCGATTGCCCTTCTCCATGTCTTCGAAGTGCGTCTTGGCGCGCATGATGACGCGGCCGCGACCCGTGCGATAGCCTTCGCGCACGCCGGACATGCCGTAGATGATGCCGCCCGTGGGGAAGTCCGGCGCCGGGATGAGCTCGATCAGCTCATCGACCGTGCACGCCGGATTGCGCAGGCAGTACAGGCAGCCGTCGACCACTTCCTGGAGGTTGTGCGGCGGAATATTGGTGGCCATGCCCACCGCGATGCCCGAGCTGCCGTTGACCAGCAGGTTGGGCAGGCGCGACGGCAGCAGCAGCGGTTCCTGTTCGCTACCGTCGTAGTTGGGTCCGAAATCGACGGTTTCCTGGTCGATGTCGGCCAGGAGCTCGTGCGCGATCTTGGCCAGGCGGATTTCGGTGTAACGCATCGCGGCGGCGTTGTCGCCGTCGATGGAACCGAAGTTGCCCTGCCCGTCGACCAGCATGTAGCGCATGGAGAAATCCTGCGCCATGCGGACGATGGTGTCGTAGACGGACTGGTCGCCGTGGGGGTGGTACTTACCGATGACGTCCCCGACGATACGCGCGGACTTCTTGTAGGCGCGGTTCCAGTCGTTGTTCAGCTCGTGCATCGCGTAGAGCACGCGCCGGTGGACGGGCTTCAAGCCGTCCCGCACATCCGGTAGCGCCCGACCGACGATCACGCTCATCGCGTAATCGAGGTAACTGCGGCGCATCTCTTCTTCCAGCGATACCGGAAGCGTCTCCTTGGCAAAGGAATCCATATATATAACGACAGAATCGTGTAAGGAGGAACCCGGGCCGGGTAAACAGGAAATTCTATCATTCGATTGAGGGACCGGTCGGATGGGCCGTCGGAAGGCGCCGCAAGCGGACCGCGACGGATCGATCGGAAACGCCGCCCGGCCAAGCCCGCCCGCGCCCCGCGGCCCTGTTGTCAAAAACCAACATGGGAAACGGCAGGAGTGCCGAAAACGTCATATCCAGCATTAATGCGCCTGTCCAGGGAAGCCAAAGCCCCCCAAATGCCTTAAGATTGTTTCCAGCACGCAGGAAACCCAGTAGCTATTCCTTTGAACCAGCTCTTGGCGTTGCTATACTGGCCCCGTTTTCCTGATATGCGGCGGGGGTTCGCTGCGAGTCACTTATCCAGCTTCAAGCTCAACGAGGAGAAACATGAACAAACCCTCCAAATTCGCTCTGGCGCTCGCCTTCGCCGCCGTCACGGCCTCTGGTGTAGCTTCCGCGCAAACCGTGGACAACTGGCGCAACCCGTTCGGTAACGTTTGGAAGAACGGTACGAACGAACTGTGCTGGCGCGATGCCTTCTGGACCCCGGCCACCGGCATCCCCGGTTGCGACGGCGTCCCGGTTGCCCAGCAGAAGGCGAAGCCGGCCCCGATGGCGGCAAAGGTCGTGTTCAATGCTGACACGTTCTTCGACTTCGACAAGTCGACCCTGAAGCCCGAAGGTCGCCAACTGCTGCAGCAAGTCGCTCAGCAAGCCAGCACCATCGATCTGGAAACGATCATCGCCGTCGGCCACACCGACTCGATCGGTACCGAACAGTACAACCAGAAGCTGTCCGAGCGCCGCGCCGCTTCGGTCAAGGCTTACCTGGTCAGCCTGGGCATCGACCCCAACCGTATCTATACGGAAGGCAAGGGCGAACTGCAGCCGATCGCTTCCAACAAGACGAAGGAAGGCCGCGCCCAGAACCGTCGCGTTGAGATCGAAATCGTGGGTAGCCGCAAGTAATTGCTGGACTAGCTACAATAAAGGGGCCTCGCATAGCGAGGCCCTTTTTTTCGCCTGCGCCGAGCCCGTCGGATGCAGCGCCGAGCCCTCTCCTCGCCTAGCGCGCTGGACCCCTCTATATATAGAGCAGCCTTACGCCGGACCGCCCATGAACACGCAAACTCACGACACCGCGCAAGCCTCCGTCAACGCCGACCAGGCCGAAATCGACAAGTTCAGCGCCCTGGCCAGCCGCTGGTGGGATCCCGAAAGCGAGTTCAAGCCGCTGCACGCCATCAATCCGCTGCGCCTGGAGTGGATCCAGGAATGCGCGGGCAGCCTGGCCGGCCGCAAGGTGCTGGACGTTGGCTGCGGCGGCGGCATCCTGTCGGAAGCCATGGCCCGCAGCGGCGCCGAGGTGACCGGCATCGACCTGGCCGACAAGTCCCTGAAGATCGCGCGCCTGCACGGTCTGGAATCGGGCGTGAAGGTGGAGTACCGCAAGGTGCCCGTCGAGGAACTGGCCGCCGAGCAACCCGGCCAGTACGACGTGGTGACCTGCATGGAAATGCTGGAACACGTGCCGGATCCCGCCTCGATCGTGCGCGCGTGCTCGACCCTGGTGAAACCGGGCGGTTGGGTGTTCTTTTCGACCCTGAACCGCAACGCCAAGTCCTTCGTGTTCGCCATCATCGGCGCGGAATATGTCCTGCGCCTTCTGCCGCGCGGCACGCATACCTACGACCAGTTCATCAAGCCGAGCGAACTGTCGGCCGCGGCGCGCGGCGCCGCGCTGGAGCCGGTGAGCATGCGCGGCATGGAATACAACCCGATCACCCAGATCTACTCGCTGTCGTCCGACACCTCGGTCAACTACCTGATGGCTACCCGTAAATGAGCGCCCTGATCCTGTTCGATTTCGACGGCACGCTGGCCGACACCGCCCCCGACCTGGCAGCCGCCGCGAACCGGCAACGCACCCGCCGCGGCCTGGAGCCAATGGCTTACGAGGCGCTGCGTCCCGTGGCGTCCCAGGGTGCGCGAGGCCTGCTGCGCGTGGCGCTGGACCTGCAACCGGGTCATCCGGACTACGAGCCCACCCGCCTGCAGTTCCTGGAAGACTACGCCGCCAGCTCGACGGTGCACAGCAAGCTGTTCCCGGGCATTGAGGAACTGCTGGCCGATATCCGCAATCGGGGCATGTCCTGGGGCATCGTCACCAATAAGGTCACCTACCTGACCTTGCCAATCGTGGAATTCCTGGACCTGACGCGCGACAGCGCCGTGCTGGTTTGCGGCGACACCACCGCACACGCCAAGCCCCACCCCCTGCCCCTGCAGCACGCCGCGCGCGAAGCGGGTTTTGAGATCGACCGCTGCGTCTACGTCGGCGACGACCTGCGTGACATTCAGGCTGCCCACGCCGCCGGCATGCCCGCCGTGGCAGCTGCCTATGGCTACGTGGGCGAAGAAGACAACGTCATCGCCTGGCAGGCGGAAACCTGCGCCAATTCGCCCACGGAATTGTGGGCGGCCATCGAGCCCTTGCTGCCGCGCGACCTGCGCTGACCGTCGCGCACGGGCGACCCGGCGGCTGCCCGTCCCGCCGGGGCGGCGTCCGCACCTGCCTGGTGCCCGCCACTGTTCGGCCTTATTAGCGCAACTGACCGAACAATCTATCCGGACGCCGGGGCTTTATCCGCCCCGCAATCTCCCCTAAAGTGTGAACCGTACACCGCGCTCCGGCTTTTTCGGATCGCTTCGCTACCGGCGCATGCCGGCGTCGTGGCCCAAGCAGGCCGCGGCGACTTCCCCATGCTGACGGCCCTCAGCGTCCCGTCGCACCGTGCCCCGCCTGCCTGGCGTGGCGCACGCCAGACCTTTTAGACCTTGCCTTCAACTCCCTGCACGCGCGGCGCCTTCCGGCCTCGCGCCCAAGGAATGCCTATGCTTTTGCCCATCCTGCTTCTTTCCGCCGCCGGCTTCACCATCCTGACCACCGAGTTCCTGATCGTGGGCCTCCTGCCCGGCCTCGCCCGCGACCTGAACGTGACCGTTTCCCAGGCCGGCCTGCTGGTGACGCTATTCGCCTTCACCGTCGCGGCGACCGGCCCCCTGCTCACCGCCCTCATGGCCAACATGGAGCGCAAGCGCCTGTTCATCGGCGTGCTGGTGCTGTTTGGGCTGTCCAATGCGCTGGCGGCGGTGGCGCCCAACATCTGGATCATGGCGATCGCCCGCTTCGTGCCGGCGCTGGCGCTGCCGGTGTTCTGGTCGCTGGCCAGCGCCACCGCCGTGGAACTGGTGGGACCGGCACGCGCCGGACGCGCCATCTCGACGGTGGCCTTCGGCATCGTGGCCGCCACGGTGTTCGGCATTCCCATCGGCGTGCTGATCTCGGACGCCTTCGGGTGGCGCGCCGCATTCTGGGTGCTGTCCGCGGTGGCATTCGCCAAGGCCCTGCTGCTGCTCCTGACCTTTCCCAGCACGCGCGTCCGGGCCGACAGCGTGCGCCTGGTCACGCAGTTGCGCATCCTGCGCGATCCCATGGTGGTCAGTCACGTGTGGCTGTCGCTGCTGGTGTTCACGGGCATGTTCACTGCCTACACCTACCTGGCCGACATGCTCGAGCGCCTGGGCGGTTTTGACGGCGAGACCGTCGGCTGGACAATGATGGCGTTCGGCGCGGTCGGACTGGCCGGCAACACGCTGGGCGGGCGCCTCGTGGACCGCAGCCCGCTGGGCGCCACGGCCCTTTTTTCGGCGCTGATGGCCGTGGGCCTGACGTTCGTTGCACCCGCCATGCAGTCGCATGGCCTGCTGGCGGTGGCGCTGGGAATCTGGGGCATCGCCCAGGCCGCGCTGTTCATCGTCTGCCACGTGCGGCTGATGAAGTCCGCCCCCGAAGCGCCCGCCTTTGCCGCGTCGCTGAACATCTCGGGCGCCAACATCGGCATCGGCCTGGGCGCCGTGGTGGGCGGGCACGTGATCGACCACTACGGCCTGGCGGCGCTGGGCGGCGCAGCCGCCATCATCGTGGCGGTTTCCGTGGGCCTGGCCGCGCTGATGATGGCGGCGGCGCGCGGCCGTCGTCAGTCCAAGGCGGCGTGCGCCAACGCCGTCTGAGCCGGCGCCGGTGTCCAGGCCGCCACGCCGGTTCCGGCGGGCAATTGCGCGATGGCAGGCTATTGCGTTTGACAGTACAATAGAGGTTCTTGGGGCCGATCCGGATTCGACGTGGGTCGCGAAACAACTCAGGGCATGCCGAGCACCAGTACGCTCGTTAAACCACTGGAACACTACAAACGCCAACGACGAGCGTTTCGCTCTCGCCGCTTAAGCGGTGAGCCGCTGCACTGATCTGTCCTTGGGTCAGGCGGAGGAAGGCAACTTCCTAGGGGGGTAACCCTCGAACCGCAGCAGCGACATTCACAAGGAATCGGTCTGCGCTGGGGTCACACGGCTCAGATTTAAATTACGTGAATCGCTTTGGTCCGGCCTGTCGGTTGGCTAAGTCCAAAGTTAAAACCAAATAAATCGACTACGCATGTAGAACTGGTTGCGGAGGGCTTGCGGACGGGGGTTCAATTCCCCCCGGCTCCACCAAATACTCTAGCAATATCAAGCACTTAGAAAAGGCCAACCCAAAAAGTTGGCCTTTTTTTTGGGCTGTTTTGGGTAGTTTGGTCAGTTTTTTGGTCAGCATTTCGCGGCACTGGTGCGATCTCGCACATCTTCATGTTGTAAATCCGCGACGGCCCTGGCGACCAGATCGCGATCCGCAGGTTGCTTCGGCTCCATACGAGGGGATCTACATGCGTACGATGCTGTAACAATCAGGTATGATCTTTCGGCCAACAGGACGGCCTCCCGGCCGCCTCCCATTTTGATAACTTTTAATATATAATATGGGCAAGTTCGTCTTCGAGCTTGAGGCCCGAGAGGACATCCAACTCCTCAGCTTCAAGTACCCCATCGAATTGACCACGTTGCGAGAGCTGTTTCGGCAGCTCGCGGCTGACGATGATCTATTCAACAAGATATGGGAAGACGGCTATGGCGAGTTCCGCAACCCCGAGGACAAAGTCAATGTACTCAAATGGCGTAAAGCTCACGAAGAAGGCGGTCGTGGGCTGTGGCGGTTGAAAAGCTTAGAGCTTGAACGGAACGAAAAACTCTTCCGAGTTTTTTATTGTATGCACGATGGCAACGCTGAAATTGCGCGTGTGCTTGCCGTAATACAAATCGACAAAGAAGATAAATCAGAGTTCGACTATGACAATCTCAAAAGTCCTGTGGCAGATCGCTTGCTGCGCGCCTACGATCGCGTCTGCAACCCCCAGCGCTGAAGTACAGGCGGCCCTCGCCCTACAACCTCAATGGTTCTTTGTTGGCGATCGGATGATCGAGGTCAACGTGCCAGCCGTCGCTGCGCCCGTGGCCCAAACTCAATTTTCGCTAGATGAAGCGTTTGCAGGGCTGGACGAGCGCGTCGGCGCGGAAGACGTTCGAGCCGCTACCAATTTGGTTTCGCAGTTGCTCTACCCTGAGCATCAAGCGAAGCCTACATTGGCGGTTCTCAGACTTCGCACTGGCATGTCTCAGCGGCAGCTAGCTGAGGCGGCCGATGTTAAGCAACCGCAGATTGCGCGCCTGGAGTCTGGTAAGGACAACCCCAACCCGACGTTTGACACCATGATGAAGCTTGCCCGCGGGCTCGGCATTTCCGTAGCTGAAGTGGCCTCGGCACTCGAAACAACTATTGAAGCAAAGAACCATGCGTGACGAAACCCGCCAACTCGCGGTCACCTTTTGCGAGGACGTTCGCCTGGAAATAACAGGTCAGACGTCACACATTGGGATCTTCAACGGCACGCTGGTCACTCAGTCGTTCCCGATGAGTCTGCCGAAGTTTTCGGTCGCCGTTGAGATCAGTACCCCGTATGACGAGCAGTTGCAATCGCTACGCTTCGAACTCACCAGCGATCTTGGTCAGGTACTTGTCTCGCAGGACTTCCCGAGCGAACTGCTCCAGCAGCAAAGGTCGATCGTGCAAGAGGAGGCGTTCGCCGGCGCTGAAGAGAAGAGAGTGGGTTTCAGAACTCAGTTCATTGTTGCGCCGTTGTCTTTGAGCGAGCCGACCATGCTGCGCTCCCGCATCGTCACAGAGAAAGGCGAAGTGAAAGGGCCGAGCCTGCGAGTTGCTCAAGGCAATCCTTTCATACCCAACATGCAGCACATCGGCGGCTGACCGCAAGGCCGAAGTGGCCCCAGAGACGCGGGCTTTCCTCTTTCGAGGATTCCATGTGTAGCCACTATCAAACACTGAAGGACGCCGAACTGCTGCTGAAGAAGTTCGGCGTGACCCGGCCGGGTGTGCTCGGCAAGTACGACATGTGGCCGCGCTACCAGGGCATCTTCGTACGCCGACCGCCGGAGCATGATGCAGGCGACGAGGCTGTGCCCGATCTTGAATCGGTGGTCGGACGTTGGGGTCTGATATCCGGCTCTACGCGGCCCGACGCACTGGCCGGTGCTGAGAAGCTCTCGACCTTCAATGCGCGTGATGACCGCGTCGCCAATGCCTTCACCTTCCGCAACGCTTGGCGCCGCACGCAGCACTGCATCATCCCGGCCGATGCGATTTTCGAGCCGGATTGGCGATCCGGCAAAGCGGTCGCAACCCGGTTCACGCGAGCGGACGGCGCTCCGCTGGGAGTCGCTGGCCTGTGGGACCGCTACCGCGACGCGGCCGGCCACTGGCAAGAAAGCTACACGATGCTGACCATCAATGCGGACACTGATCCACTCTTCCGCGACTACCACCAGCCAAACAAAGAAAAACGCATGGTGGTGATTCTGCCCGAGGGCGCCTATGGAGACTGGCTCACCGCCAGCGCCGACCAAAGCCGCGACTTCCTCGTGCCCTTCCCCTCCGACAAGCTCGTCGCCACGCCGATGGCCTGACCCCGATTCTGCTGCCATATACTGTATATCCATACAGCAACATCACAGCAGAATCATGCTTTGCTCCGTCGTCCGCACCCACTACCTCGGCCAGAAGCGTCGGGACAATGACCCCGCGCCAGCGGTGACCGGCACTGTGCGGATGTACTCGATCACGCGCGAGGACATGCGCCGCCAGGTGCGCGTCATGACAATGGACGGCCTGGCGAAGTTCGGCGCGACCGCGAAGGGTCCGATCCCCGACCTGCTGGAACCGGAGCTACTCACCTTCTGCTCCGACAGGGGCATGATGGTCTGTGGCTTCGAAGAGATCGACGGACGGCGCTACTACCAGGGATGGTGGATGCAATGGCTCGAAGGGTAGGCCGTTATTGAAAATGGAATTCAACCCCATTTTCATAAAGTAATTAATGTAATAATTATGTCGCCTCCCACGTGCATCAACAACGAAGAGAGACACATAATGAAAAGAATAGCGCTGCTTGTATCCGTCGTCGCCCTATCCGGCTGTTCGACCTATGACATGGCCCTCATGGACCAGAAAAGCGGCACCACCGGCCGTGGCTTCGCAAAATGGAACGGCGCCGACGCAACTGTCGATCTCGCCGGCAAGATCTACACCGGGGAATTTCGCTACAGCCCGAATCGGACCATTTCGGTGCCCTCCATATCGCTCGCGGACAACCTGCCGCCCGCGATGGAGGAGAAGAAAAAGAATCTTGGATTTGTTGGCGGCAACGGGACCTTTTTCGCGCGCTCCGCCGACAACAGCGGCCTGCGTTGCGTGTTCGCGCTCAATCCCCGGAACGAAATCGGCTCCGGCGCCTGTATGGATGATGCAGGGGTCATGTATGACCTCCAGATCAACTAAGCCAGGTAGTGGCGTCGCTGGCCCGGCGAAAAAATCCCGCTCAATCAGCGGGCCACCAAAGCCGACACCGCTCCTCGCACTCCTCGACGCCAGCGCCGAGTGGGGCAAGTCCTGTCGAACCGAAGGTCTCTCCGTGGCCGGATGGAGCATCAACTTCCAGAAGAAATGCGTCAGCGTGTCCGGCTGGAATGTTCGCCTTGCACCCGTGGAATTGATGATCTTCGCCCGGCTTCTGGCCTCACCTGGTGATTTGATCAGAAGCGGGGAATTTCACTCGTTGCTGGCCCGATGGAGCGGTGACGCCCAACCCGACGAGCTCAACCTGCGGCTTCGAGTGAACATCTCGAAGATGCGGGCCAAGTTTTCCCGACACGGGATCAAATTGCCGATCCTCGCGGTGCCTCGCCAGGGATACAGATTCTCGCTGGCGCCTGAAGATCAGCCATCGCAGCGTCAAAAGAGCAACGACGGCTAGGGCAGCCGGGCCTGACACGCTGCCAGTTGTGCGGTCACTTGCCGGAAGGTCTAGCACAAACCGTCGGTTTTGAGGGATGTGTGGCGAAAGCCACATAACGACCCAAACATCTGCGGCGGAAAACCCCCAAGAGGATTTTCCCAAGTCGTGACAATAGTATTTAGGTCGTCCTTACCTCTGAGGCGACCCCATGAAACGACTCGAATCCTACCTGCGCATCGCCGACCTCATTACGAGGGTGATCCAGCGCGTACTGGTCTGTGCCGTGTATCTGCACGTGCTCATCTCGGCCACGCCTCCACAGTAGCCCGATGCCGGGCCGAGCATTCCCCATACCGGAGCGCCAGCGCCATGTAACTGCGCGCGAAGTCGTCCCAGCTATCGCTTGTCACCTCCGGCACCGGCAGGCACAGCTGGGCCAGGTTGGCGGGCAGTATTGGCCAGGCGGCCGGCTTCGTTGATGTGCTGCAGCCGCTCAGCATCAAGGCGGCAGCTAGCAGGCAAAGGGGTCTGAACTTCGACACGGGTGTACCTTTCGATGGTTTTGGGCTCGGAATCGCGCAGCGCCACCAAGGCGCCCTCCAGGGTGTCGGAGATTCCGCCCAGGCGCGCGGTCTGATTCTTGAACTCAGTGAGCTCGGCCAGCATGTGATCCGCATTCGCCTTGTCGACGCCGGCCTGATATTGGCTGGCGCCATACCAGCGCACCCCGAAGACGACGGCAGTGAGCATCGCCGCGCCGATCAGGTATGGCAGCGCCGCGCGCAGGAGCGGATTCATCGTGTCACCTCGGCCACCGCCCGCGCGTAAAGGGCCGGCCACGTCGCCGCATGCGGTTTCCCCGGACGCCAGGTGCGCAGGTAGAGATTCCAGGCCCCCTGCTTATCGCCGACCGCAGGCAGCCGACCGGGGTCACTCCACAGCAGCAGGCGCGCCAGGCCAGCCGCCAGCACGTCGTCGTGCTCGATGGCATCCCAGATAGCGGCGTCGCGAGCCGGCACGCCCCGCGCCTGGTAAAGGTGCGCGGCCGCAGCGCTGGTGGCGACGTGCAGCCGGACGCCATGTACCATCCCGCCGCCCTGCTCGGCCTGCCAGAAGCTCTTCGCGGGCCCGACCGGGCGCGGCGGGTTGCCCACGAGCTGGCGCCGATGTTCGAAGCGCGATTCCTGCAGCCCGATCGCCAGCAGCATGATGCGCGCTTCGGGCGTGTCCATGCCGGCGGGCAGCAGCGCCAGCGCCGGGTTGATGCCGGCGGCGATGATTTCGGATAGCGTCATTGCTTGGGGCTCCTGATGTGCTTGGCCGTCACGGCAGCCACGTAGAAGGCGGCAGAGGCCGCGAACGCCGCGTCCCCCGCGCTGGCCCAGCCCGCCACGAAGATGCGGCAAGCGGCACCCGTAGCCGTCAGGCAGATGGCCGACAGGCCGATCCGTTCAAGCGTGGTGTCCTTGATGGCTCGGGCGAACACGGCCAGGCCGGCGCCCCCGGCTACCACCAGCCAGCAGACGAACGCGAGAACTGCCCACAGCGTCAGATAGATGGTGCTGTCCATGTCATGCCCCCTTGCCGCGTACGCGGTCGATGACTGCCTGCCAAAGCGCGGCGATGGGCGCGGACTGAACCGCCTCCCAGGCGCGCGAGACGATGGCCATGCCGAACATGCCCATCAGGAAGCCCGCCAGACCTTCGGGAATGCCCAGCGCGAGGGACAAGTACGGCGAAGCGTAATAGGCCACCAGCGAGCCGCTGACGGCCATGCTGATGCGCGCCGGCCAACTGCCTTGCAGGTAGCGCATGGACACAGCTGCGCCCAGGACGCCGGCGAACTTGGCCGCAAAGGCGTCAAAGTCTTGGATGTTCAATCGCGTCTCCTTGAGACGAAAAAAATCCCGCCTTGGCGGGATGAATTGAGATCGAGGTCGCTGCGGTGCCACTTGCACCCGTCACGCCTTCAAGGTCGCGGCGAAGAGGAACAAGGCGCGAAGGTCCGCGGCAGCCAGGCCCAGTGTGTCGGCGATCGCGCTGAGCATCGGGCTGGTCGGGTCGAACACCTGCATCTCTTCCCAAGCGGTCCGGTAGTACGCCGGCGTCTCAGGCCGGGCAAGTAGTTGCTCGGTGGCTTCGAACAGCGAAATGCCACCTTCCTCCAGCGGTATGTCGCCGTAGGGCGTAGCTCGCATGGCCTCGCGCCCTTGCCAACGAGACACTGGCAAAGGCTCGGGCTCGGGAGGGACATATGGCGGAGGCGGAGTGCTCCGGACAAGGGTTTGAGGAACGGAAAGTTCAGCGCCATGAACCGCAACGAACCTCAGCCCGGCGTCCACTTCGACCACTGAAACATCATCCTCGAACTGCCAATACTGGCCGGTTTCGGTGTCTTTGAATGTTTGCATTTATCGGTATTCCCACCATGCGGAGATGGCGCTTGCCACGGGCACTATCCGGTATGTGGAACCGGCGGGAACAACTACCTGCGCGCCCAGGCTCGCGGCCGACGTAGGATTGAAAGAGTCTTGCGCAAGCCGATCATCCACGTACATGATGATGCGACCGTTCGCCGCATTCAGCGCGACAGAAGCCATCACTAATATCGGCTTGCTGGTTGAGTTCGTGAAGTTTGTATTTGGCGCGCGAGAGGCCCCTACGTTCTGCCAAGACTGCCCGATGCCAAGCGCATTGATGGCTCCCAGATCCGCGATTCGGGCATTCTCCTGCCATCCCTCCCAGACCTTGCTGGAGGTAAAGCGCACGCGCCTGAATGTGCGGCCTGTTCGCGTGGTGTACGCCTGCGTCACCTGCATATTGCCCGCGTTCGAAGCCTCCACTATGAGCGTGCCAGCTAATTGAATGGGCCAGTTGAGCGCTGCAGTGGCGTTCGCATCGGACTGGATGACGTAGAAGCCTGGGCGCACCACGTCGTTGGCATTCGTTCCAGCAAAAATGATTTCGCTGAAGCCGTTCGCGAGCACATCGATCAGCCCGTTGATCTTCGTAAAAGCCGATCGGGGAGACTCACCGCGCCCTCCTCCGACCTGCGGCGTATCCAGATCGATCTGAAAGTCGGAGTAATCAGGCATCGCCTTCTCCCGTGGGCATCCTCGCGGCCTCCTGCGCCTTGATCGCGTCGGCGATGCCCTGCCTGGCGATCATCTCCAATCGGGCCGTCAGCCCATTGATGAGCTCGTGGGTCAAGCGATTGCCCATGTTCTGGAGAAGGACCTGATGAATTTCCTGTTGCATGTTTTGCTATGCCCCTAAAAACAAATCCGCCCAGAGGCGGTATGTCGGTTAAAGCCCGTTCACGTCGATGACCGTGTAGTTCCATAAAGGTCGGTCAATGGACGGGGCGTTGATCGCGTTGGTATACGGGCCTTGGACTCGTGGCGCATTTGCGATTCCAAGCGTGTTGCCCAGTTGTCTGACGCAGGCGGCAATCCAGAAGAACATGTAGCCGGGGTTCGGCCCGACCCCTACAGGCACCTCTTCCGTATACGAGCAAAGGTTGCCCTGAAGGACTGCCGGAACCGTCCCTACCGGCATGGTGTAGGTCAAAAACTGCGGCGGCATGTTGTCCTGCGTCGTCGGAAGATCAGCTCTCGTCCCCCCGAGACTGGCCAGATACCGCATGTACTGGTTCCGCGAATCGAAGGAGATCGCCCAATTCGCGTTTTTCACCCGAAGCCCATAATCCTGCCCAGCAGGAAACCCCGTCACATCTGGCGAAGCAAACACGTACCAGTAGATCGTCGCCTGCGAGCCGCCGACGATGTAGGACAGGAAACTCACTGTCATCGTCGTTGCCGTAAACGTCGCCCCCATAATGAAGGATGGTAAATCTGCCCGCCAGGCAAAGGACGAAGATGAGTTGTAGGGAACGGTGATCGTTGCTGCGCGCCAAGAGCTAAAGCCAACGGCTTGATTCGCCACCGCTACGCCCTTAGCCCACAAAGCCAGGTTTTTAAAGGTGCTGTCGATCTGAGTGATCAGGTCGCCGTTTCTGATTCGTACCCCAAAGTCGGCCATTAGCCTATCCTCCCATAGCCGACCCGGACGGAAACGCGATTAATTGGCGAGACGAAATACCATATGAACCCGGACGCGGTCGCCGAAATGATCGGCATGTTCATGTAGCCGGCCGCTCCTTCACCGCCAACGGGGAAAAAGAACGGTGCTCCGCCGACCAGCTCGGGCAAGCTGATCGAACCGTCGGCGGTACCGGTGACGAAGTCCCCAAGGATGCGCGGAAGAGTGGAGGTGTACTGCACCTGCACGTTGCCCGCGGCATCCTTTATCTGAACGCCAAATGCCATCGCTCCCCCCTACGGGATGTAGCCGAGCGTCACCCGGTCAATGCCGTTGTTGTCGTACACGATCACCTGCTGCGGCGTGATACGCATGCGACCACCGCCAGGAAGGGGCGAGTTCAGCTCGAACGTGCCAGTCTTCGAGAGACGCCAGCCGGTCACGCCCGCCACGTAGTCGTCGGATTGAATGTAGGCGCCGATCATGGCGTTCGTGATAGTCCCGTTTTTGATGAACAGGCTGTTCAAGAACGCCGTGTCGTTTGCTACGTCAAAGATGAAGGGCGCGTGCAGTTGGCCATTGATCGAATTGAGAAATGCAATCGTGTCAGCCATCACAAGGAACTCGCTACGACTGGTGCCGTCAGGGTTAATCGCAGCGCCTAGCGCCACGCCGGTCTGTACGACCCGTCCATCGGTTCGAACCTGCGTTTTCACTTGCCAGCTCGACGACAACGCGCCATCCAGACTCGCGACAACAGAGGCCGCTTCCTCGACGGTCGCCTCCATCCCAGTCACCGCCGCGGACAGCACCGTCAGGCTATTGGCAGTTGCCTGGGTCAGATCCGCCGTCACCTGAAGCTCTTGACGAATGATCGCCAGGTTTCCCGCCGTCTGCGCGGCCAGGGAGGTCGTGCGCTTTGCCTCGCGGTAATCGCCCTCGTTGATCACCGAGGTCGTCGTCACCGTTCCGACGAAGCTGTCGCCATCATCGCCTGCGAACCACTTTTGATCGAGCACGTCGTCACCGGCTAGGTCGCCAATGATTTTTTCCAGCACGTCCTCGGTAACGCCTGCCTGAATTTCCCTGATCACTCCAGGTGCGAATTGGCCCTCGCCGAGTCTGCCTTCCAGGTAGTCCAAGATCGTCTCGGGGTCCTGGTTCGGCTTTCCAAACACGCCGGCGCTGGACGATGCCGGGTACCACTGTCCTGCCGTGCCGTTCTTGTCGATCAGCCGGATCCAGAACCACATCTCGGTGGAGTATCCCAGGCCGTACAGCGTGTAGGAGGTATCCGGATAGGACACCTGGGTAACCACATAGCTGTCAAAGAAGTTGTTGGTCAGGCTCGCGCGGATCTCCGCCTTCTCAAGGATGTTTGGCGTGTCCGGGTAGGACCAGTTCAAGCGGATCGCCATAATCTCGCCAGTCGTGACGAGCGACGTGACAACCGGCGGGCTGCCGATTACGCCGGACAGCGTCGTCAAGGGCGAATAGGCCCACAGCGACGGAACATCCAACCCGTTGATGGCGCGGACGCGAACTACGTAGTCCCCGGAGTAGATATTCAGGATTTCCGCGAGCAGGGTTCCCGTGCGCGGCATCTGCACCCAGTCACCACTGTCGCGGCGCCACTGCACGTCATAGGAAACCGCGTTCTCCGCTGCCTCCCAGGTGATCTCGGCATTGTGCCGCGTGATGCCTTGGTGAAACGTCGCGAACTCGGCGATCCTGACGTTGTCGGGCGCAAGCTGGGACCGTGGCGGTACCACGCTGACGGGCAGCGGGTCCAGCCGTGCGCCGTTGTCAATGGCGGCGAACTTCCCCGGGTGATGAAACACCCCGGACACGTCAAAAATCGTGCCCTCATTCCGTTCTTTCACCGAAATGACCCGCACATACTGAGCGACGAGATCATCCGCGTCCACGGACCAACTGGCGTCCGCAACCGGTGCCGCCGAAAAGGCTGGGCTGACAGTGACCACCCGGTCGGATACCAGCGCCACCCGGCGCCGCTCTGCCTGGCCGCTCGGCAAAATCACGGTCAGAGTGTTGCCGGGCTGGATCGGGTGATCTCGATCCAGCGTCACCGTCGAGGCCGAGGCTTGACGAACCAAGCCGCCGATCCGGCGCCCAGCCCTGTTCTGATCGGCGATCTGGATTATGCTCCCCGGCTGCGGAATAACCCCTTCGAGGCCCACGGAGAAGGACACCCCGCCGGTCTCCAAGCGCGACGTATACAACTGATACAGCCCTACGCGCTGGGCCTGGCCACGGGACGTACATCCGAAGGCCGTGACTTCGGTTTTGCGAATGCCGAATCGGAAAATGCCGTCATCGTCATTCACCACTTCGACCTTGGCACGGTAGAAATCGCTCGGGTCGTTCCAGGACACCAACGCCACGGTATTGCGGGTCGAGATGTCGGCCCCCGTGTAATTGAATTGGGAATCGAGCACCTTGCCATTCGGGTAGGTGTAGACCGGATCGCTGGGCGCGTCTGCCACGGCCAGAACTTGGCCGTTTGCCCAGTACGCCATGCCACGAAAGACGCTCGCCAGATCGTTGATGACCTTGAGGGCATCAGCCCGGCCCTGGATGTAGCAGTTGCACGTGAAGCGCGGCTCTTGCCCACCTTGCCCGTCTGACACCAATTGGTCGCAATACGCCCCGATTTGGTACAGGGCGTAGCGGTCGATCATCGACGCATCGATCCGGTCGCCCAGGCCGTATAGCTTGCTCGTGACGAGGTCGTAAAAAATCCACGCCGGGTTGTCGGTCCAGGCGCGCTTGAACGATCCATCCCACACGCCGGTATAGGCTCGGGTCTCCGGGTCATAGTTGCTCGGGACACGGATGATCTGACCCTTCCAGCGATACGCCCGCGTCGGGATGCTCTGGTAATGCGCGGCATCGATCTTGATACCGACCAGCGCGGTCATGGGATATCGGAACTTGCCGTCAATCACCTCCGCAAAGCTCATTACCTTCATGGCATCGGCAATGGCGGTGTTGTTAGCCTCCGCCGTCAACCTGCGCACGCGAATTGTCCAACCGGCGTTCGTGGCCGGCAGCTCGACCCGGTGCGTTCGGCTATACCCACCCACCGACTTGCCATCAACGGTGGTGGTCAGAACGTTTTCGAAGGCGCCGCTGCCAACAGCGAGGTCGATTGCGTACTCGATGACGTAGCCGACGCGATCGCCAACGTTCTTGCCAGACTCGATGGCTTTCATGAGCTGGGGCCATTGAAGCGTGACGCGAACCGCCGACAGCTCGGGATTGGTGATGAGCTGCGTCCACGGTTGAGTGGTCTTCACGTCCGCGCCCACCGCGGTCACGTCTGCCGACGCGGGGAAGCCGGCAATGTGCTCCTGGTCCTGCGTGCCGTAGCGGATCTCGACCTGCACATTGGGAATGTTGAGTGTGCCGTTTTCGTTCTGGATGGGCGTTCCATCCAAATAGATGCACCGCAGTGGCTCTCCCGGGTGGACTGGCCCAAACACTTCGCCGTTGCTGATCACGTCCAGCAGAACGGCGTAGGCGGTGCTATGCAGGCTGTCGGGCTGCTCAACGGGAGTTCGAGCGCTCCCGCCCCCCTTCCCGCCGCCACCCGAGCCTACGATGCGCATCCCGCCTTTGCGCTCAAGCAGCTCAACCGTCATTGCTGATCCTCCGAATACATATCGCCGGACACCGTCACGGACCCGATGGTCATCTCGCCGTAGAAGACCGGAACCGGGTTTCCTTGCGCCGTGACGTTGACGGGCCCGTTGAAGTTGTAGGAGGCGCCGTTATCCGGGCTGTCAACGCTCGACAATCCGCCCTGCTGCTTCGTCAGAAGCTGTGACACGCCGCCCAGGATCATCCCCACGCCCAGCATGAAGGCCATCTGCCCCGCCACGCTAGAGAAGGCAATCGCACCGCCAGCGGCAATTGACGCGCCCCCGGTGAAGAATGCCGCCGCCACCAGGACGGCGCCCAGGATGATCTGGAATGCGCCCCCACGACCGGACCCCTGGATCACTGGGGCGATGCGGATGTCATCATGTCCAACAGGAAAGCTCAGCCCGCCCTCGGCAATGTTCTCCTTGCCAATGAAGCAGGCATATCCGATACCCCGGTCCTTGCTTTCGTAGAGGGCGGCCTGAAATCCCGGGACCATCTGGCACAGCGCGCGGATAGCACCCGCCGTGTCGTTGCACACGAACCGATGGACCCGGCCGAATTTTGCGCCCAGCCAGCCGTACAGACGGATCGTCCGCACGCGATCGGGCGCAAAAGAACCCGCGGAAGCGGGCTGTCCCATCGTTGCTGCACTCATCTCGCATACCTCACTATCATTCGGGTTATGTCGGCCCAATATCCGCCGTACACCACCCTCTCCGACAGCCGCGGCATGGCGTGATGCAGCATCGCGCCCGGCACGCGGTGCAAGCCCGGCTGCGACTTAAGATCGGCGTCGCCAAGAAACACGCCTCCGTGGTTTGTGCGATCGCTGCGGTATTGCATCAGCAATACATCGCCATACCTGGGCCCGTCACTGACTTGAACGAACCCGGCTGCTTGGAAGTTGTCCAGGTAGATTTCGCCGCGCTCCGGCTTTTCCCACCAGCGATCTGGGCGAACGAAGTCAGGCAACGTAATGCCCATCTCGCGCTGATAGAAGTCTCGGATCAGCCCGTAACAGTCCAGAGATCCATGATGGAAATTCCGACCCACCAATGGCGCCACGTATCCGCTCGGCGCGAACGACTGCCAGTGCGCGATCACCGGCGCTTCATCGCCCGCGTTCTTCTTCACGCTGACGATGTGCCACGGCAGCCCCGTCGCCTCACAACTGACCAGATCGACTTCGGTCGGGGTCGCGTCCCTGTCGATGTGCGAATGAACAACAGCGATGACCTGGCCCTGGTCCTCTGCCGCGGCGTAATCCTCGCCCGAGATGACGAAGTCTTGCCCATCCTCGGCCATGTTCCTGCAGGCAATGAACCGCTGCTTGGCGCCATCGGCGACCAGCAATCCGCACGCCTCGCGCGGGTAATCGCGCAAGGCATGCGCCTCGATTTTCCTTCTGATCGCTGCGCGCATCATCGAATCCTATCGGCGCTCGGAAAGCCGCCAAAAGAAAGGGGTTGCCATTCCCCGAAACGTCGCTTGCAGTCCGAGACACGCCCACCGCATTTGTCCTGTGAAGGGTCAGAAACGGGGTTTCCATCACGATCGAACATCGCGCTGCCGGTGTAGCCGCAATAGGCCCCGCGGTAACCGCCCTCAGGTCCGTCGATGACCAGCCAGCCGCACTTGCCTGCGATGATCTGCCGTCGCGGCAACTGGACGCCCTCGAACTGAAATGGAGAGGTCAGCACGAACGTCACGGCCTGCTTGGTCTCCAGCCGCTTCTGGGAGATGGTCCACACCTCGTCCGGCAGGTGCGCTGTAGGATCCGCGCTCGGGTTCCCTCCCTCGAAGTTCTCCGCATCCAAATACTTGGTAAACGTGCGCCGGCGGATCAGCTTTGCACCGACCAGGTCGTCGAGCGCGAGGCAGAGCGCCGTGACCACGCCCGGTATTGGGTTCCCTTCGTCGTCCTGCCCAATGTTGCCCACAGACACCTCGGGGAGAGGCTGCTCTCCATTGCCGGTACGCTCGAAATTGCGACCTTCGATTGCCCACGGGAGGTACGTCTTTCCCTGCCAGACAATCGGCCCGTCTCGGTGATTGTGGTAGCGCTCAGTGCTACCACCGATGCCGGTGCAGTCGATCTCGAACCCGACAAACAGGTTTCCTGCGTCCAGCTTCTGTACTTCGACTGGAACTGACATATCCTCACCTCACACTGCGCCGATCTGTTGAAACGTGACGGAAACGGTGTAAACGCCACCTCCCACAGGAACCGGGTTGTAGCCGACCGCCTCGTACACACCTTGGACGCCGAGTGGCGGGGTCCAATAGAACGCCATAACGCCAGCGTGACGGTCCAAGAAGTCCAACATCGGCGCCAGCTCCTGCGCGCTGCCCTGGAACTGCAGGGGCCAGGATTGCATCTTGTTGTTGATGCCATCGCCGACCGCCTGCCTGTATCCGTCACCAAACTGGGCCACAGTGCGCCGGAATTTGATCTCGCCCTGCGGCGAGTTGATCGGCCGCCACGAGAATGTTTCTTTGCTCAAGATAGCCCTCCGTTCTGTTGGCGCCAGGCCAAGCCCCCCGGGCGGTAGCTCTGCACCTGGAACTGCTGAATCCGCTCATCCACGAACCTGCCCAGCTCGTCGCCGAACGATCGGTACTGATCGGACGAGGCCGAGGAGCTGACGTTTCCGTCGGAACTCACATTGACCTGAACATTGACGACGCTTCCGCCACTGGAACCTCCGGCCGCCTGCTTCAGCGGGGTGACGTAGCCACCGTTTGCACCGCTCATCAAGTAGGTTTCCCCACCCTCCGAGTACAGCTCTGGGCCCAGCTCGTTGACGCGATAGAGCGAATTGGCAGCGGTCGGGCCCCCAGACGCCCTCGCCCCGGCTACCGAGCTCCAGCCCGTCATCGTCATCCCATCTGTGCTGCCAACAGCCGCCATGCCGGTGCCCTGGTAGCCCGCGCCGGCGCTCACCCCGGCAGAAGTGACGCCCCCTATTGCAGCGCCGGCAAGCGTGGTGAAGATGCTGCCCAAAAACCCGGCAGCCGCTTGGCGCGCTGCAATCCGCGCCATATCAGCGATGACCGACGTGGCGAAGTCCTTGAAAGACAGCTTGCCGGTCGTGGCGAATCGCACGATCGCATCTTCCATCCCCTGAAAGGCATTCGAAAACAACGTTTTCGTCTGGCCGGCTACGTTCGCGGCGGAGTCCAGATAGTTGGCCAGCGCTGATGTTGCACCGTTCTTCCAGTTGCCCTGCGCTTCGCGGACCTGGTCGAAATACTGCTGCTGCATCGACAGACGCAGATCCAGGTGTTCTTGCAGGAGAGCGGTCTAGCTCCGGTAGGTCTCCTGCGAGATCTGACCCGATGCCATCGAGCGGTCGAACTGCGCCTGCTGGCGCTGGTAGTCCCGCAATATCGCCTGACGCGCGCGAAGTTCCTCTTGCGCACGGTCACCCAGCCCAACGCCGGCCACCTGGTCGGCATACTGTTGCCGCTCCAGATCCCGAGTGCCGGCAAGGCTAGCGCGCAGCGCTTCGACCTTGGCGGTTTCCCGCTTGGTGCGAAGCTCCTGCTCGGCGGCCACATTCAGATCAAGCTGCCGGCGCAGCAAGTCTTCCTGGGCGAGTAGGCTCTTTTGGTCGGCCGTCAGGACCTTCTTGTCCTTCAGGTATGCAATCTGCTGCTCGAACTCGGCACGCTTCTGACCCCAGGTGGCAAGCTTGCCCTCGCTGGTGATCTGAGCCTGAAGAGATGCCTCCGCCTCGCGATATTGCTGCAGAAGCTTGGTTGCCGCCGGGTCCGAGTACGCCTTTTGGGGACTCTTGTCCTCGTACCGGCGCTCGATGGCGGCACGGGCGGCCTTGATTACCGACGCGTCAAGCGTTGTGCCATCTTTCTGCGCCTTCGCAATCCGGTCGTCTAAGTCCTGTAAGTCCTTGCGTCGCTTTTCCGCTTTTGACGCGCCCTCGTCAATAAGCTTGGATATCTCTTTCCGTGATTGAATCGCCTCGCGATTGACCCGGACGAGCTCAGCCTCCGCTTTGGCGGCATCTTCCGCCTCCTTCTTCTGCGCGATTACAGCATCACGACGCGCTTCGGCATTCTTGAGGCCTTGCCTTTCCTTCTCGCTTATCGTGGCACCAGCTTCGGCCGCAATGCGGATATTCTCCGCACGCTGACGCACCTCTCGTTCCAACTCGCGAAGCGTCTCATCAACCGTGCTCTCCCGGCCGATGTCCAGCATCTTGTCCCAAGCCCATGACGCAGCTGCGCCTAGCTTGTTCCAAGCCGACTCAAGCGATCCCAGGTTTTGCTTTTGCTCTGCGGTCCGCCCCGTAAGCTCCGCCGCCGCTTGCCGCGCGACCAGCTCAACAGCCTCTTGCGCCCGCCCCTGCTCCATCAGCGCCTGAACCTGCGCATAGATCGAACCGGTCAAGATCCCATAGCGCTCGTTGAGGTCAACAACCGCCGCCACGGGGTCCTTGCCGAGCTTTGCGAAAATCTCGACTGTGCTCTCAATCCCCGTGCCAACCGCGCGCTGCATTTCAGCAGCGATAAGTGCCACGTCCGACAGTGCGGTACCGGAAAGCTTCCCGGAGGCCGCCACGGCGTTCAGGGCTTGAACTGCTCGCGAATGGCTTCCGGTAATCTCGCCCAGGCCACGCGCCATCGCGACGAGATTGCCCGCCGTTACACCCGCGGCATTGCCGGTCAGGATTAAGGAATCGCGGAAGTTCTCCGCTTCGGAAGATCCTTTTACCCAAGCCACTGCCACCGCTGCTGCCGCCCCTGCCGCCAAGGTGTACGGATTGATGAGGCTCAACAGAGCGCCGCCCAACGCCCGCGCCGCCGGCACGATGCCGCCAAACATGTCTTTCAGCTGGCCGCCCTGCTGAAGCAGAACGGTCAGCGGCTGCTGCCCGCCTTGCAGCGAAACAACGATGTCAGTGATCTGGGCAGGCACCCCCCTCAGCGCGGCAGCCTGTTGCGCAGCGCTAATCCCGTACTGGTTAATCTGCTTGGTCGCACCAACCGCAGCGGTGCCGGTCGCGGCAAGCTTGGTCTTGATCTCATCCAGGATCGAGGTCGGAACGCCCCGCAGCGCCGCGTTATAAAGGATCTGCTCCTTGCGGGTCATGCCAATGGTGTTGGCCTGATGGATCAGCGAATCAACGCGCCGTCGCTCCGCAGCCGTCAACTTGGCATAGTCAGCTTGAGCCGACTGCGCCATGTCGGAGGTACTACGCTTGGCCGAAGCAACCGCGGCGTCAAACTGCGAGGTATCGACGACGATATCTAGCCGCGCGGTGCCAATGCTTTCCTGTGCCATGTTCAACTCTTATGGAAGATTTCCAGGGCCGCCCGCTCGATGATCCGAAGAACGTCCATGATTTCCTGCTGCGCCGCCCTGGGAAGCTCTTGACGGTCCAGGTCGTGATACAGGACCCCGTAATCCAGCCCTATCGGCCCTCCCGCTCCCACACGCCACTGCGTGTAGTTGCGCGTGAACAGGTTGAACGCCGGCACGTGCTCCGGCCAGAGTTCGGCGCAAGGCCGGGGAAAGTCGCTGAGCTTTAACCCGGCCATCGCTAACGTTGCGGCTGATGGCGGCTCCCAAAGGAACGCCGCCACAGCCTCAGTCAGTTTTTTTTGCGCTCGACCCGGATGGCGTCGTTGAAAGCGCTCGCGATCGCCAGATCGGCGCCGGGCTGATGCTCGCAGAGCAAGTCGATCGACTCCTTGCTCACGGCCATGTCGGCGTCCCACTTTTCGATCAGCAGGAGAAGCAGGTCGGCGGTCGAAATTTCATCGGCCGCCAGCTGCTTCATCAACGCGTCGTACTCCTTGCCGGTCATGTGGCGGTACGTGACGTTCAGTTGCTGCTCGCGCCCCTGGCCGACGATGGTGATGCTGGCGTCGATGGTCGGGTTGGATTTGATCTTGAACGTCATTACGCGGCCTCGTAGCGGATGGGATCGGCGATGAGGGAGAAAACCGCCGTGTTCTGAAGGTTCTCGTTCACTTGGCCGACGGGGACCTTGTTGAACGAGGGATAGGCGTAGTAGAAGAGCGTCGAGCCGTTGGGCAGCACGCCGCGCACGACGACGGGCTCGCGCAAGCGGTCCGCCTCGATCAGCGCCGCATACCAAGGCTTGTCCGGGTCGTAGTCCAGCGAGACCGTCATGGTCATCGCGTTCTTGAAGGTCGGCTTCTGGCGCTGGCGGCTGGTCGGATCTTCGACGTACTGATAGTTGAAGAACTGCTGGTCGCCGCCGGCCATCACCACGTCGCGCACCTGGTCCAGATCTACCCAGGAACTGACTTCCTGATAGGAGCCAGCGCCCCCGCCTGCCGGGAACAGGACGGTACTTACGGTGTCCACGCCTTCCAGCTCGAAGCTGTCGGTGTCTGCATTGGCGCTGCGCGCCACGGTCTCGCTCAGATTGGTCCACGCCGATTTCAGAACCAGGATGGAGCCGTCTTCCGGCGGCGCAACCGCGGAGGCAACAGCCGGATTTGCATTGGAGATGGCCGAGATGGCGGCGGCCGCGGCGAGCGCCGTCGAGATGGAATACCGCGTGCCGTTGATGAAGATGGAAGACATTTGTGTTCCTCAAATGAAAAAACCCGGCGCGCGGCCGGGTTCGATGTAGAAGCGGGGAAAGTCAGGAGGGAAGGAACCAGATACCGAAGTCCTGGCGGGTGCCGTACTTCTTGATGGCCTCTTCGTAGAGGCTGGTGGGCGAGCCATACGGCTCAACAGCAGGAAAGTCGCTTTCACACAAGGCGGTGCCGATCTGTTCCGCGATGTCACTTGCCTGCGCCCGTGTGGTGGCCCATACGAAGACCTGCAAGCGCTGATGCCGCTTCTCGCGGCGTTTGCGCTCCACGTACCACTGTTCTTGCCCGCCCGCGCCCTGGTAGACGATGAGCGGGAACACTGGCTTGTCCGGAGTGACATCTGGATAAGCACGACCGCCGACCAACGGCCCCAGCACTGCGAGCAACTGGGCTTCAAGTGACATCACGAACCTCCTGTCCTGCCAGGAGCTCCGGCAATCGTTGCCGCCCGCGCTGAATCATTGCCGCCTGTGCGCGAGCTGAGGCAGCCTCATACGCCGGCCGCAGGAACGGATAGGCGGGCACCCACTTGGGCGTTGCAAGCTTGCGGCGCTTGTCGGTCACATAGGTTCCGTCGGCCTTCTTGATCACCGGATAGATCTGCCAGTGCCCGAACTCCACCAGGTGGCCGTGAGGCGCCTTACGCTTGTTCCAGGTGACGGCGTACTGGACTTCTTGATCTGTCGAGTACCGCTCCCGGAAGGCAAGGTAGATGGCGGCGCCCAAAACGCCGTTGTGCGTGTTCACCCGCGCCTTGGCCTCATCTCGCAGCACCTCGCCGCCAGCAACGGCCATTGAGCGCGCCAGGCTGACCCGTGCGGGTCCCAGCAAACGATCAAGGCCCGCAGACCAGCCGGAGGTGTCAAACGTCGCCTGCAGCCCCTTAGCCATCGCCGCCACCCTGTTCGCAGATCACGTCCGTCCATTCGCGGCCCGCCAGGTCCATGCGAACGTTCTTGATGTCGAATGGGTCGCCAACCGGGACGCCGTCCTCCAGTTCAAGCAAGCGCATGCCCTGGTCAAGCCCGCGGCGAAAGCGGATCCGGAAGCTATAGGCGTTGATCGACGCCCCCACGTTCTCCTGGTTGCGCGTGATGGAACCCATACCGGTCTGGCCGCGAGGGTCCGCCCACACGGTGGCCACTTCCACCCATGCGCCATTTGGCTGGCCCGCGTCATCCGTCCCGGTCTCGCGGCGTTCAATTCGCACGAGGCGGCGCAGACTTCCAGCAGCGATGCTCATACGCCCAACCCCACTCGGTTAGGCTGCAGCAGCGCCTGGGCGCCGACCGGCAGCGTGCGAGAGTCGGGGCCTTCCTCGCGGTTTCGGTACAGGCTGCCGGCGATCAGCAGCACGGCGGCACGGACTGCAGGGGTCACCACCATCGGATCGTCGCCCGCAGTTCCCGCCAGGACTGCTGCAGCCAGCGCGTCCGCAGTCGCGTACACGCGGCGATTCAGATACGCCTGCGCGTTCTCTTCCGCAGTCGATCCGTAGACCTCGAGCAGAGGATCATCCGTGGTGTCCGCGCGGCAGTGCGAGCGAAGTAGTTCGATGGTGACCAGTTCCATTCATGCCCCCGTGGACGAGATGGCCACTTGGATCGCCTCCAGGACCGACTTGCGCGCCTTGCCAGACTGCTCCGCAGTCAACAGGTCCGGCAGCAAGGTCGGATCAGCGATTCCGGCGAGTGCCGCGATGATTTCGGGCGCGTTCTTCGACAGCAAGGCAGTGTGATCTCCTGCCGGCGGGTCGCCCGCCCCCTTGTTCTCCGGCGGCGGGTTCATCTTGTTCTGAGGCGCCGGCGCGGCCTTGTCTTCGATTTCGGCGATCAGGCCGAGCCGAAGCAGTTCTCGCGCGCGTTCGCCCGACACATCGATCGGGCGCCCGCGTCGCTGGTATTCGCTCCCGTTGAGGAAGCCTTTGCGTGCGATAAACGACATGACTTGCTCCTGTTGAGCGGGCCGCGGCTGGGCCCGGCCCGCTCATCTGCTGGTGCCGCCTTACGGCGTGGTGTCGGCAAACTCGCCGTGGACGAACGACTCGGGGCGGTACACCGCCATCGCCAGGCGTTCCTCGGCGCGGATCGTCACCATGTTCTTGCGGAAGTTGTCGCTGTCTTCCGTCGACACTTCCACGGCGGCGTCTTCACGATCGAACACCTGGGCGGCGATGTTGAAGGCGCCGACCAGGAATTCACCTTCGGGCACGGCGGTCGTGTCCACAACCGGCAGCTTCCAGAGGCGCGGCACGCCACCTTCCACCACGTTGACCCAGATGTAACGGCCTTGCTCGTCCTTCTGGAGTTCGATGTCCGCCCAGTCCACGGGGTTGAGCACGATGCCGCTGGCGCGGTATTCGGCGATGCGGACCTGCAGAATCGCCCGGCGCAGCAGGTCGATCTTGGTGTCGCCGGCCTGGCGCAGCGATTCGTTGAACGGCGTCGCCTGCGGGATCAGGCCCAGGAGGTTCTGACCGGTGCCGTCGCCGGCAAGGATCTGGTTTTCCTCGACGTACTTCAGGCCGAATATCGCGCGACCGTTGATGTAGCTCTGCAGCAGCGGGATATCGGCCAGAACCTGCTTGGAAGCCAGGAACCAGTGAGCGATCGTCTTGACCGTCGTGGTCTTCAGCTCGAAGGACAGGTCCGATTGCGGCTTGAGCGCCGTTTCGGCTACCGGAGCCGCCATGTTCTGGAAGCCCGACTCCTGCACGAACTCGACCGAGTTCGAACCGGTACGGCCCGGCATGATCAGGTCGCGGATGGTGAAGGGGCGATCCGGGCCCGAGATGATGCCAGGCACGCGCGTCGGCTGAATCGCGGCGCCCACGCCACCGGTGCCCGTGGTCGAGCTGGTGATGCTGGTGACCGCCTTGACGTTCATGCGAGCGATGCCGCGGCCCTTCGCGGCCAGGCCGGTGAAGTCGTCGGACTCGGTGAACTGCTCGCCGATGGACTTTGCAGCCTGGCCTTCATCGGCCGCGCCGCGGCGGGCCATCTTCTGCTCGAGCTCGACCAAACGCTCGTTCAGAGCGATACCGCCCTTGGAAAGCGTCTCCAGGATGCCCTGGGTGTCCGACAGAATCTTGCCGTGTTCCTTGATCTCGGACGAGGCCTTCTCGGCGAAAATCTTGATCTCTTCGTCGCGCTCGTTCAGCGCCTTGACCAGCGCCTTGATTTCCAGGGTGTCATCCAGACGCCCCGCGTTGTCGGCGGACTTGCGGCCGAATTCGTGCTTGTGTGCCAGATTGGTATAGCGGCCCATTTGTGTACCTTTAAAAAGTCGGGAGTTGAAGCCGGCCGATCTGCTTGATCAGTCCAGCGGTTGCTTCTTTCGCCTCGCCCCCGGACTCGCTCCGGTCAAGCAGGTGTTTCAGCCCTCGGTTGGCGATCACCGCGGCCTGAGATTTCGAGAAGCCTGCCTCGCGCAGGAACCGCTCAAAATCGGGAAGGTCCGGCATTCCCCCGTGGGCGATCCGGGCCTTGATTGCGTCAACGCGTGCCTCCTCGTTCGCCGGCGCCGTCACGATGGAGATTTCCACCAGGTCCAGGCGCTTGAGCGTGCGGATGCGCGTCTTTTCGTCGTAGCTGTCCTCGCGCACGTAGTAGCCAATGGAAAGGCCCGTGATCGCGCGCGTCTTCATGCCGCGATATGCGGTCTTGGCGTAGGTGGCGTCATCGAGCCAAAGCTGGCCGGTGCCGTGCAGCCCGTGAGCGTCTTCCTTCAACTGGTCGATGTCCCAGTTGCCGATGGGTTCACCGCTGCGGTGCTGCCATAGCACCGGAAAGGTTCGACCCTTCGCCCGGGTCTGTTCGATGCTGTCCATGAACGCCCCCGGGGCGACCACTTCGTTGTACGAATCGACGACGCCGAAGACTGAGCCGTAGCCAGAAAAAAGGCCGTCATCCTGGACGGCCTTTACGTCGTAATCGAACGAACGGATGTGCATCGCTGCGTCTTTGCGCTTCATGTCTTGTCCTCAAATGTCGAAAGGCCGAGCCAGGCGGAGAACGCCGACTTGGCTTGCTCCGCGCCGGCCGTATCGCCCAGCTTGTCGATCGGCAGCAGGTTGGACTGCACGGTGAGCACGTCGGCATTGCCGCCGCGCGGCGGCAAGTTCTCCTTCAGGCGGCAGTCATCGCGGGTGTAGATGCCGTTCTGCGTCATCACGGAATAGAACGCCGCGCGCGCCGCGCTGTCGGCTCGCAGCAGGCCTTCGACGTTGAACTTGGCGAAGTACTGCGGACGCTCAGCCGGTGCCAACAGGGACTTGCGGATGGACTGCTCGATACGTGTGAGCCATGGTCGGAGCGAGAACGACAGGAACGCGATCATCTGTTGTTCGATGCCAGTTCCCCAGCTGCTGGATTTCTCGGTATGCCCCACCATCCAGGGCGGCACGCGGAACCAGCGGCAGATCTCCTCGACGTTGAACGCGCGGGTGGCGAGCAGTTGCGCATCCTCGGGGTTCATGGGCACCTGCTGGTACTTCATGCCAGCCTCGAGCACCATCGTTTTGCCCGAGTTCATCGCGCCGGCGAACTTGGCCGACAGGCTGTCGCCCAGCTGTGTGCGCTGGTCCGGGTTCAGGATCTTGTCCGTGGATAGGACGCCCCCCACATTCAACCCATTGGCGAAGATCTTGGCGCTTGCCTCGTCAGCCGCCAGGGACGCCCCTATCACGTTGGCGCCGTACCGGATCGTGGACATGCCCAACAAGCCGTCCAGGCTGAACGCGGCGATATGCCACATTCGCTCTTCGGGAATCACCCGATGCGTGCCGTCTATGTCGTTGTATCGGTATTCGATCGATCCATCGGCCAGCCGCCGGACCTGCATCCGCCACGGATAAAGCAGATCGATTGCAATGACCCGCCCCTTGCTCATTCGCTTCTCGGCGAAGGAGTTGCCCCACAGCAGTAAGCAAGCAACCAGCACTTCCCAGAACTGCACCGACGTCATGTCGGCGTTGGGCTGGTGGCGCAAGAGCGCATACAGCTCCATGTTCGTCGCCTCAACCGCTTCGCGCCCTTCCCTGCGGTACAAATCGAATGGCAGCGTCGCGATCGTCTCCGCCAGGAGCCTGACGCAGCTCCAAACGGCCGACAGCGTCAGCGCCGACTGCGCCGTCACCGCCTTGCCGCTGGCAGATCCTCCGCCGCCCCACGCAGCCCAGAATGACGTATCCGTCAGTCCAAACTTGCGTCCGATCCAGTCGCTTACGCTCGATTTCACGCCGTCCGGCGCCGCCGACCTGACGGCGGGAGCAATGCTGCGGGCCAAAACCTTCGAAAACGAGCTATTGGCCATGCGTCACCCCTCGGATGCCGCGAAGCAGGTAGATCGCGACAACAAAAGTCACGACCGCCCCGCTGATGAGGCACCAACCAGGGCCGGCCAGCAGGTAAACACCGCCGGCGAGCATGGCAACGCCTGCCAGGAGCAAGAGCACCAGCAGAATGATTGCTGCCTTCATAGATTTATCCGATAACGATAGGGTTTGCGAAGAACCCGTCCAGGCTCTGAAGCCCCCGCGGCTCAGGGTTGAGCGACAGGAGGAAAACGGCGTCAAAGAGCGCCATGAGCGGGTCGATTTTTGCGCTGCCGGAAACCTGCTTGTTGATGGCGATCGCGTTTCCTTGCGGCACGGTCTTTGCATTCCCGACACACCAGGCCATCAGCGGCCGCCCCCCGTGCAGCATTTCCTGCCCGGCAACCTTGCGCTCTGTGGTTTTGATCGCGCCGTTCAGCCGCCAACCCTGCGAAATGGCGGTGATTTCTTCCAGCGTGAAGTCGCGCCCGGGACTGGTGAGCTCGTCAACGATGTCTCCAATACCTGACCCGTCCACGCCGATGCACAGCTTTTCGGGCAGCAGGCCGCGATCCCGCACGCGGCAAACGATATCGGCCACCTCGGCAACGTCGTCACCGGGCCGCTCAACGATCTTCAAGTCGCCCTGCTTCTCGAAGTCCTGTAGAGCCGGTGCAATTTCAGCCCTACGCTCGAGGACGATCTTGTGCGCCCAGGCGCGCCCCCAGTGCAACCAGCGGCGGGTCCCCGTTTCGCGACCGACCAAAGCGAAGCCCAGCAGATCGTCCAGTCCACCGCCATCGATGCCGACCACGACCACTTCGCAACGGTCCAGGAACGAGTCCAGCTCGGCCAGGGCGGGATCGCCCTGCGCTTGCCAAAAGTCGGCACCAGCCCATCGGTCCGATCGCAAACTCAGGCCGATTTGCACGTTCAAGTGCTTCGCCAGGAACTTTTGGCTTGACCCGTCGCGCTTGACGATGTGCTTCTTAAGCTCGTCCTCTAACCATTCCGCGCTGACGGATCGGCCAAGGTTCGGATTGGTGATGTAGAAGTTCTCGGGCAGCAGGTATGCCTTCGCCTCGACCATTTCATCCGGGAACTCGTACAGAATGCCCAGGGTCTTGCGATCCTCGACCTTCCCGTCGCGCACGTCGCGCCAGTAGTCGAGCTTCTCCTTGAATACCCCGGCCGGTGGGTCATCGCTCTGCGTGGTCAGGTAGATCACCCATCCCTCATCGCGAGAGACCTGGCCGCCAAGCGCCTCCATGAACATCGCCGCGGCATTCGCACGCTTGCCGAAAAGCCACAGCTCGTCCACCAAGACTCGGCCGGATTTCTTGCCCGATACCGTGTCGGTATCCGCGGCAACAACCTTCAGGCTGTTGCGCGTCACGCGATGGGTAATGGTGCGCACGTGATCCTGGACGTGGAACATGTCCGACAGTTCTTCGTCGGCCCGGATCATTGCGGCAGCCGGCTTGAAACTGTTGTCTGCGACTTCCTTAGTCGGCGCCAGGATCAGATGTTCCTCTTCTTCGCGCCAGCACATGACCAATGCAGTCAACATGATGCCGGCTGCAATCGTCGATTTCGTGTTCTTCTTGCTGATCAGCAGTCCGTACTCCCGGATCAACTGCTTCCCCGTGGCCGCCTCATATCCTCCGAAGATGGCCCGCACGAAGTCAAACACCCAGTCCTCGCTGCACTCCCCGAAAGTCGGTTTTCCGGGCAGGTCCACCACGCGCAATTGCTTGAATATCCCTAAGGCGTATTCGGCTTGGTCTGGGAAGATGGGCGGCGGGATAATTGACTGGCGCGCTCGCAGGCGCGCCGCCCAATCCGGGCATGCGGTTGTCCAGGACATGAATTAGCCCTTCCCGACAACACGCAGGTGAGTCGGAGGCGGCGGCGGAGCAAATCGCCCGCCAGTTGCAGCCTTGTTGGCTGCGTCCTGCTGTGCGCCTTTCTTCCCCTTCTCGGCGATCTTTCCGTGCGTGAATGGCATCAGTGCTTTGGCCGCCTCCAGCCGAAGCTTCGGTTCTTCTCCGACGTCGTTCATGATGGCTACCAGCACCGCCCGCGGATCCGAGGTAAGCCCGAGCGCTTTCAGACCGATCCCGTCCATTGAATCGGTGTCGGTCTCCGCGTCCTGCGATCCGCAATCCGGCGTTGCCGGCTGCCTTTGATCGAGCTTTTTGTTAACCGGTTTTTTGTTAACCGATTTGTTAACTTCGACCGTCCGTCCGAGTGCCGCCAGGACATGCTTGTCGCGCATCAATCGTGCGGCTGCTTGGGCCGCTCCGTTTTCGCTGTAACCCGCATGGATAGCGGCTTTCGCACCGGATAGACCCGACAGCAGCGCGTCAACGAATCGGCGCTTTTTGTCGGTTAATGCCATAGGTTTTGGTTAACAAATGAGGGTTAACAATTTTCCAAAATGGGGAAATTTTCTGCGCGTGAGGGAACAGGTGGTTTCCGGGAGGCGAATCCGCCAGACTTTCGCCCCGCCCCCCCTGACTGCCGTCCGCCCTGCCCTATGGCGATGCCCCGCAGACACGCGCACGGGCCCCACAGGACGCGCCGCCTGGGCGGATGCGCTTCGGACACTGCCCCGTCACTGCGGCTCCCTACGGCCTGTTCCTGTACCCCATGTCCTGCCGCGTCTTTGCGTCATGGCATCCGACCTTGCGCCCGTGCGCATCGCGCGAGACGCACAGCACCTGCGTGTTCTCGTCCACGTCTGCGCCACCATCATTCAGGCTGACCTTGTGATCCAGCTCGAAGCCGTAGGGGTAAGTGGTCAGCGCGCCGCAGTGCGCGCAATGCGGGCCAGCGGCCCAGACGCGCAAGCGACGGTCTTGCAGCTTGCGGCCCGTCATGCGCTTGGTGCTCGGCGTTGGCGCAGCGGCCAACCTGGAACCGGCCATTGCAAGGCGCGGCTTGAGTGTCGTGAGCTTCATACCCGCGCTCTCCCCTGCCGAACCTGCGCCGCATAGGCACGCGCCACAGCCGAGATTGCATCCACACGGGAGACGAACTGAGCCATGTAGTACGCACGACGCTCCCGCCGCACGCCAACCTCAAACACCGATAGGCCCTTCAGCTTGTGCCGATACATTCGCATGCAGTCATCTAGAGCCTGTCGCGCCGCCAGACAGAATGCCGGGTCAACTCCTGCGTACTTCGCACGCGTAATGTCTTGCCGCGCGGCTGCGGCTGTTTCTCGTAACATGTCCATCCCTCCGGAAAACCACTTGCATCGAGGCGGCAATGACAAAGACAGAATGCGAACGCGCCATCAGACAGTTGTGCCACCAGTGGAAGCGCGCCCACCATGCCAACGTCAGCGTCCAGGACGTGAGGTTCTCCGACTTTTGTGCCTGGCTGGAACAGCACCACCCAGAGCTACTGCAATTCCGCTCCGTTATGCCGGCCGTCGATCTTGCCGAAATGTGGTTTGACCAGGAGTTCCGACAGACGTGGCGCAACTAGGTCAGGTCTCAAACCCATCTTCTTGCTGATATTGCCGGGTGCTATCTACAGCACACCGCCCGGCGGCGATGATCAACCACCCGCACGCCATGCCCAGCGTGCGGACCCTCGATAGCGAGAGGGAGCAGAGATAAAAACGTATGCACAGAAAGTCCTTGCGCGTTGGATTTAATGTGCATACAATAACTACATGGACATCACATTCGACCCCGCCAAAGACCTGAGCAACCAGCGCAAGCATGGCGTTTCGCTGGCCGAAGCCGAAGAGTTCGAATGGGATGACGCCCTGGTGCGTGAAGACATGCGCCGCGAGTACGGCGAACGCCGCATGATCGCCCTGGGCTATATCGATGTGCGCCTGTACTGCGTCGTGTACGTGGACCGCAACAACGAACGGCGCATCATCAGCCTGCGCAAGGCAAATTCGAGAGAGGTGAACTTGTATGCCGAAGCTTAAGCCGGGGACGATTGTCCCCACCCGTGAAGAAGATGAGGCCATCAACCGCGGCATCGCCGCCGATCCGGATACCTACGAACTCGGTACTGCCGACCTGAAGCAGATGAAGAAGATCGGGCGCCCAAAAGCCGAGGTCACGAAGGAGCGCATCACTATCCGCCTGTCACCTGATGTAGTGGAGGCCTTCAAGGCCTCCGGTACAGGCTGGCAGACGCGCATTGATACGGCCCTGAAGGACTGGCTCAAGACGCATCGCCCGGCTTAGTCAGCATCTCGCCAGCTCTGGATTAGAAGCTCCCGTCGCGGCACGCCGGCCCCGCCGCCCACCGTGTAGCGGATGTCTAGTACCTGCATGGGTAGGCCCGTGAACGCCTCCCGCATCTTCGGGTGATCGTTGACGCTCACAATCGCACGGCCTTTCATCGTGCGCATGGCTTCCGCCATGGCCGCATACTCATCCAGGCCGAAATCGACGCCATAGCCCGCCGTGTCCCAATAAGGCGGGTCCATGTAGAAGAGCGTGTGCGGGCGGTCGTAGCGCTTCACGCAGTCCCGCCATGGCAAGTGTTCAACGTAGATGCGCGCCAGCCGAAGATGCGCTGCTGACAGCGTTTCCTCCATCCGTAGCAGATTGAGGCCGGGCGGCGCAGTTGTCGCCGTGCCGAAGCTCTGCCCTTCCACCTTGCCGCTGAAGCAGTTCTGCATTAGGTAGTAGAAGCGCGCCGCGCGCTGAATGTCGGTTAGCGTCTCCGGCCGGGTTTCCTTCTGCCACTTGAACATCTGCCGGCTGGTCAGCGCCCATTTGAACTGACGCACGAACTCTTCCAGGTGGTGCTGCACCACGCGGTACAGGTTCACGAGGTCGCCGTTAATGTCGTTCAACACCTCCACCTTGGCCGGTTCCGGCCGCGCGAACAATAGCGCCGCGCCCCCGGCGAAGGGTTCCACGTAGCACGTGTGCTTGGGGAAATGGGGAAGAATCTTGTCGGCCAGACGGCGCTTGCCACCCAGCCAGGGAATGATCGGTTTTGCCACTTGTGAGCGTCCATGTAAACTGGCCGCCGCCTGTACAGGTAGGGCGGCCTTGGGTCGGTCACGGGCCTGGTCCGTGTATCGGCTGTCAGTTGGGGAACTCGCGATTCCTCCACTGTCGCCGCCTTTTAACGAGCAAAGAAAATATGAGCGCACTCCACACTGCTACCGGGCAACCTTCACCTAGCCCCGCGTGGAAGAACCATCTCAAGGTACTTGGCGTAACCGCCACCGTGTTGGGCGGATTGTTGGGAGCAGGGGTAACGACCTACTCTGCGGGATGGAGCGCTGCCAAAGACCAAATTTCTGACGAGTTGAATGCGCGAAAGCTCGCGGAAGAGCTGGACCTGCCTAAAACGCTCGCGGAAATGCGAACGCTGTCAGCGACATTGGGCCAGCAGGTCTTCGACCGAGCGGAGTATGAGCGGTTGAAAGCCGACGCGCACGGATACCAATCAAGGCTCGACAATCTTACGAAAGAGGCCGACTCTCTCCGGGCCGAGAATGGGCGTTTACGCTCAAGCTTGCAGGCGTACACAGGAGACACTCTCGAACTGCCAGTCAACTCGCCGCACTTTGTCACGCAAAAGCGACTTACATTGACAGTACGGAACGTGAGTTACCGCGGCTGCAGTATCCAAATAGGTAGGCACTCCGAGCTTCTCAACCTTGGCGAGTACATCACAACCGCCGAAGACCCGAAAAAGCGAATTACGTTGTTGGGTCTCTCAGAAACTTCTTGCAGATTCGCGATCACGGACGAATAAAAAAACCCGCCTGCTTTCGCATGGCGGGTTAATTTCGACGCACTAATGCACCGTATCCGTTAGCGAGGAATCTTGGGGGAAAAAACCCCATCCGTCAAGTCGTTTATACGTCAGGCCCTTCGGCGATCCACTTGCATGCCTTCAGCCGGTCGCCCAGCGCTCGATACGCCTGCTGATGAAGGCCCGCGCCCTTCTGGTCCACGCCCCCGAAAAGCCAGCGCTTCAGCTTCGCATGGTGCGCGGAAGCAGTTTTTTCGTCCACATCGTACCGCTCTGCCAACTCCGAAAGCGTCACCTTCGCGCCGAACAGCCGCTGGATGAGTGCCGACCGCAATCGACCATTGGACACGCAACCGGACAGCGCCCCCGATGCAGCTGCGCTCGTCAACACGCTCATCGCGTCTTGCCATTCCGGGTTGACCTTCCAGCCAGAGCAGCACGCAATGCCACACCCGCACGAGATTTGCGCCGGCGCGGCGTGTGCCACTAGAACGGCCTGATCGATGGGACTGAGCCGCGCCAGTTCCGCGCGGATCATGCCCGCCTGGCCTGCCCCATCAAGGCCGGAGAGGCCTTTTCCGCCCCCAAGTGTCGTCCCGGCCGTCAACTCGCCTGAGGCAATCTTGTTCATCAACGGCCGGTCATACTGCTGCATCGAAAAGTTCAGGGCGAACGTAAGCGCCGCATGTGCGCTAGCAAACAGCGGCACCGCCTTAGCCGCCACGGCCGGCACCGAAGGCAGGCGGGAAAGAGTCATTGTCGTCATCAGATAATCCCCGGGGAATAAGTCACTTTCGCGGGCAGCATTTCCCGCATCCATTGCATAGCTGCTTCCCATCCCAGGGTGACGGTGTGCCGCCCCCGGACAGGAAAAATCTTCGGGTTCACGTCGTGCGCGTCGACCATCACGGCTTCGCCGCGCGCCCCCGTCTGTCTGTAGATCAGCACCGGCACGCCCGCTGCCCCCGCCTGCTCCATGGCCTGACGCCACCAGGCAGGAAGGCAAAGCACGTTTGCGTGCTTGCATTCGATGCTGATACGGGCGAAGGCCGGTTCGTCGGCCACCACGTCGCTATCGCCGGCCTGATTGCGGACGCGACGGCGCCAGGTCGTTCCAGTCGCTTCCGTCAGTAAGTTGGCCACCTTGCGCTCAAAGGCCGCGCCTTTGTTCCGTTGCATCGCGCTCATGCCGCGCCCCCGCCGTCCGTCGGCGCACCCACTGCGGCCTGGGCCATGTTCAGCACCGCCAGGGATGGCACTCGCCCGCCCTTCCGCTGTGCTTCGGCCAGGATTCGCTTTGCCCAACGGCGGGGATTGCGACCAGAATCGTTCAAGATCGCGCCCGCACCCATCGCCTTCAGTTCCTTCGCCGCCTCTTCAGGCGTGGCCTGCGTGGCCCCCGGAGCAGGCAGAGCAACGGCCGGCGCGGGGATGGCAGCCCATTCGCTGCGGCTCAATTCCTCCGAAAGAGCGCGCTCCCATCGGGACTGCATGACCGAGTAGCCGCAGTTCAGCAGGTCATGCGAACCGACGCGGACAGCCGCCCAGTACACCGCCGGATGAGTCCATTGCCCCATTTCGCCACGCCGGCGCGCGGTCATCCCAGCAACGGCGTCGTGAAAGGCGTTCTCAGGAATCAGGCCTGGACGGCATGCCCGGATGAACTCGCCCACGGCGGGCGGCCAGTCGGGGAACATGCGGCGGCACGTGCGCAACCCTTCGGCCACTTCCTGCGGCGTCACGCGATCATCGTCCAGCGCCTCGGCCCATGCCGTCTTCCAGTTCTCGATGCTCTGCATGTCCGGGAAGTCCTTCAGCCAGCGCCCCCCGTACGTGCCCGACAGGCGATTCCAAAGGTGGTCGATCAGCGAAATGCCTTCCAGCTTCGCCAGCGGCACGGCCCAGCCGGCTCGCTCACTCGTCGATTGTGCGACCGTCGTCATAGTCGGTGCCTCCATGGGTGCGATTGCGGTTTACGTAGTCGGTCGGATTGAACTTGCCGGGACGCTGCGCGCCCCCAGCTGCGATGCCACTCGGGGCGAACAGGCCTTGCCAGCTTTTGCCGATGGCGTTTTCGATGACCGCGGCGGGCGTGTGCCCCTGCTGGCGAAAGGTCGCCAGGTCCTTGACCTGCTGCCGTGCGGCTTCCTCGGTCAGTGGTTTGCGCAACTGCACGCGGTGGCGCACCCAGCGCTCCCACAGTTCCGCATCCAACCAGGCGGGCAACTCCACACGCATCGGATCGAACCCCGCCGAGCGCTTGCGCGCGGGTGACGGTTCTTGACGGTTCTTCTTTTGGTTCTTGACGGTTATATGCGGGTGCAACCCACTGCACCCTTTTGCGTCGTCGCTTGCACCCTTTGCGCCGTCAGTTGCACCCTTTGTGCTGCCGTTTGCACCCTTTTCCGCGCCCTCCGAAAAGGGTGCAATTTTTTCGTCTGCCCCTTTTTCGTCTTTCTTTGCAGGCGGAATTGCTTCTCCCCCGGCAAGCCACTCCGGCGAAATCCGATACTCCGAAGCTTGGCTGCGCCCACCGTTCCCAGAGTTCACAGCAATCAGCCAGCCGGCTTCGCGCATGCTCTTCAGTTGATACTGCACCGCGCGGACGGACTGGCGGGTCTTGACGGCCAAGGTCTCCACATAGGGAAAAATGTGCGTCCCGTCATCGTGCGCGTGGTCCGCCAGGGCAAGAGCAAGCAGCAGCTCGCCCCCTCCGTTGCGGTAGCGCTCGAACACGGCGCCGAATACCTTTGCGCTCATTGCGCCCCTCCATACAAAAGTTGATACCCGCGCTCCGCCTCTTCGGGCCATTTGCCCATAGCGATGATTCGCAAGCGCGTAAGGCGCAAGCCGGGGATGAAATAGGCGAGCTTCTGTTCCAGCGGTGCTGGCGATTGGTCGATAAACCAGTGGCAAGGGCCGCAGCCGAACGCAATGGCCCAGTCGTGCGCCTTGATGCCCTTCCCTTTGCCGTCGCGCAACAGGTTGGAATGGCAGGCCACCGTGGTATCCGTGCCGCCCTGGCAGTACCTGGGCACGCGCAGCAAGCATTCCTCGCCTTTGGCAAGGTCAAGCAGCGCCTGATTGCGGTACACGGTCTTGGGCGGCTTCTTTCCCTTCTTGCGTGCCTTCATTGCGACACGTGCCGGCGGCATGGGCGTTGCGCGCATCATCGGCGCACCACGCTTCAGCGGCGTCTTTGGCTTCAGGGGGGCCTTGCGCGTCAGCGACATGCCGCCCCCGCCTGTTTCTTGACCCGATACCAGGCCGGGAGCTTCCACGCGTTCACGCGGCGCTTGACCAACCCGGCCCGCGCCGCGTCGAAAACGAACGAATCGACCGCGCATGCCGCAGCGACTTCCCGGGACGTGCTGGACCAGGGTTCGACGGCTTTCATGGCAGGCTGCACGATGGCTCGCAGCGCAGCGACGTCCACACGACCCCGCGTGTCAATGATGGCCTGACGGACCTTCTCCACCGTTTCAGGTGGCACCTGGTAGCCCCGGAACATGTGCAGGCAGTCAGCCATAGATGCCGCTCCACTTCACGAACGGCTTGCGCACCGCCTCGTGGAACATGGCCGCTGCCTGGGCGTTGTGGTCCAGCTGCGCGCGGCTTGTGATCCCGCACGCGTCCCGAACAAATTGCGCGGCGTGCTGGCTTGCGCTCACGCCCTCGGGGGCGGCGCCCACGCGGGAGACAACCCACCGCTGAAACTTCGCGCCGTTGCACATCATTGCAGCCGCGCGCGACAGCGCCGCCCCCTTCTGCTCCGTGGACGGCACGCGCGGCCGAACAGGTACACCTGATGATCCGCGCTGCATCATTGTTCGGCCATCCCGCTAAGGCGACGGGCGACGGCCGCAACCGCTTCCATCAACGCGCGGCCCGCAGCGTCTACGCGCAGCATTTCCTGCTGGTCGACGCCCCCATCAGCCAGGGCGTCATACACCTCATGGCCGAACCTGCCGTGGGCGATCATCAGCGCCGCCACCTGCTCCAGCACCGACATGTCGCTCTCCCCGCAGGACTCGGGAGCCTTGACCAGCAGATAGCCGTTGCCATGCGCGAAGGCGGCCAGGATGCGCACATCCCCCGTCATTCGCACAATGCGGTCGGCCTCAGCCAGCGTAAGGTGATGCGTGGTGTTGTTGGGGTTGACCTTGTTACGCAGCACGGCCGGCGACATTCCAATAACCGCCCCCAGCGCCTCGCTGCCGCCCTTGTAATCATGCACCGTCAAATCGGCCGCAGTGGTGATGTTCATCTGTGAATTTCCTGAACGTATCTATTGCTGAGCAGCGGCCTTACGATGCGCTGCATGGAAAACGACTCTCAGACGTCAAGCGGTCCGATCTGGACCTTTTCAGTAGGATTGGGGGCGGTGGCGGGTACTTCAGGCGCTTGGCCCGCGTCAGCCCTACACATGCGACACCTCCTTGAGTTCGGGCCAAATTCGGTCCCAGCAATCTGGCATGAGGTCTTTGCGCCGAACTGCCCCAGACGTCTCCCGCTCAATCGCCACGCAGCGCTCTGCGGATATAGGCGACAGGCCGGACGCCATCTGAGATAAGTAAGAGGGCGAGACGCCAATCGCCTTGGCCAAACTCGCCGCTGTGCCTCGCGGGCTACTGTTGATGTAGGTCTTCAGGTCCATGCGGCGAGTTTAGTGAGAACTAAACCGTAAGGTCAAGTGTTTACTAATTTAGTGTCCTATAAACTTTCGCCATGACCATCCAAGAAATTCGACGGGCGAACCTCCGTGCCTGGGTCCAACAGAATGGGACCCCGAGCAAGGAGAAGAGCTATTTCTCGCAAGTCCTGTCCGGCACGGCCCCCATTGGGGAACGCGCCGCGCGCAGGCTCGAGCGGGATTACCGAATGGGCGAAGGGTTCTTGGATGCCGCGTCAGGTGACGCGCCCCAAACACCGGACGCAGTACCGCCCTCCCAGTGGCCTTTCCTGACTATCAAAGAAGAGGATGTGCGGGCCTTGCCGGCGAGCCAGCTGAGCGCGCTGGAAGGTGCTATCTCGCTCGCTATCGCCCAGATGAAACTGGGGATCACTGTGGCCCCGCCTCCCGCCTCCACCGGCCGAACTCCCGTGCGAGGCGGTTTGGTCGACATGGACGCCGCTGACGATGCCTTCCCCATGCGCATCGGCGGGCTGCCGCCTGCACCGTGGGAAGGTGGGAAAACCACGCTTCAGACCGAGCAAGAGAACAAGATCCGAATCAGCACCCGGACGGGCGTCATCGCAAACGTTGCACCGGGGGATCCTCCCGCGGCTAACGATAAGTTCGAGAAGGTCGCGGAGATGGCCGACGTGCGTCTGGCGGCTGGTGAGGGAATTGAGAACCTAGTCGAGGAAGAAACCGGGACCGTCCAGTTCCGGCGGTCCTTTTTACGGTCAGTGGGCGCAAGCGCTGGAAAGGCCCGCGTCGTGTATGCGAAGGGAGACAGCATGGAGCCGATCATTCGCGACGGCGCCGCCCTGCTAGTCGTGCCCAACGAAAGCCTCACCTTGCAGGACGTAGCGTCGGGAGGCGTGTACGCCATCAACTACGACGGCAAGATGATCGTGAAGACCGTGACGAAGGACAAATTAACTAAGCGATGGGTAGCACGCTCGTTCAACCCTGCTTATCCGGACATCCCGCTGGAAAATGGCGCGCTTGTCCGGGTGCTTGGCCAGATTGTCTGGGCCGGAACCCGCATCGGGGACGGCGAATCGGGGCAATGGACCCGCGCATAGCAAACAACAGCTCAACAGCACAGCCACCTTCGGGTGGCTTTTTTTCGCCGGGCGAGTTTAGTTTTTACTTGACGATAAGTTTAGTGTTTACTAATATCTGTCTTAACGCAGCTTCAGCTGCTCGAAAGACCCCACGGACCCGCAGCCAGCAGTCAGGGCATCGCCTCAAGCGGGAGACGTCACCGCCACAAAGTCGGGATGGGGAAGGCGAGAAACGCTCTTTAACAACCGAGGCCGCCCGCCCCCGCGAGGGAGGAAGGGCGAAACAGGACAACCAGCCAGGCGCCAGCACGCCCCCGGACCCTGTGTGCTTGGGCTTCCACAGCCAGGCAACGCCCAGCCGGGCGTGGCGACGATAACCCCCGGCCTCTTCCGATTCCGCTGAACAGCGGGTTTCGGCCAGCGCTGCGAGTCAGCGCTTACCGAAGCGCCGCCTTACCCCAAGACTTGGCGAACACGTCGACCGGGCCATTCTCCGAGGTTTCTGCGTGAAGTGCGATAAATGAACGTCGAAATTCGTCGTCGCGAGCATCGCATATGAACGAGTTCTTCGTTCCGTCTTCCGGCTTGTAGCTGCCCGAGTCTCCGCAATACACCCCCGCCCATACCCAAAGCACATCTCGTGCCAAGCTGTATTGAGTTCGAACCGCAGGTCCTTCGCCCAAGAAGCGTTCGTTCTTGATTTCAACATCGCTTCCCAGTTTCAACTGGGCCAAAACCTGCAGGGAATCGAGGTCTTTCTTGATGTTCGGCCTGCTCCGCGGGCCGTACTTTAGTTCGACAACACCAATGATCGATCGAGAATTGCAGACAACAATGTCTGGCACCACGGTCTTCTTGCCGTTGACTCCATCCCCGGGAAGTTTGACCCGCGGCTGAACAAAAATCGTGCGGCTGTCTTCGCCGACCTCATCGCGCAGGTTCTGCCAAAAGAAGGCCTGTAGATCCCCTTCTGTGTTAATTCGACGCTTGCTGTATCCGGCCCCGATGGTGGTCTTCCAAGCCCGGAACGCTGCCTCCTTAAGGACTCGTCTGGTTGTCATCTACTCATTCCCTAAACATGAAGAAAGCCGAACTTTACCGGACACCGAACCTCATTCCCCCACTCTCAGCCCAGGAGGCACTGCATGCTTGCAGCACTCGTACGCTTCATTGAAGAACTGATCGACGTTTTCAATTTCGGCAGTTCGATCAGCAAGTAGCACCACGCCAGCCCCGCACCTGGGGCGGCTTCGGAGAGCGGGCCGGCGCCGCAACGTCACCGGCGCTGAAAGTGACTTTCAGGATCAACCCGGGCTTCCGGCCCGCTCTCCCAAGCTGACCACCGCGCAACTCTGCGCAGATTCCCATGACCTTGACTGAAACCCTCGCCTGGGGCCTGGGCCTGCTCGCGTTCGCGCGGCTGGTGCTGGCACCGATCGGCGACTACCTCTCCCGCCGCCACGCCGCGGCAGATCCCTGGAACCCGACATGAACACCATCAGCGCAAGCGCGCCCTCGGTGCGCGACCGTCATCCCATCACCATCAAGCGGGCAGCTCGCAAGCTGGGCGATCTCATAGCGCCCCGCGACCACGCCGGGAAAGGCAACTGGAGCAAGGACGCGGATATCCCGTGGTGGGCATGGCCTGGTGGCCTCGCCTTCGCCGCATTCATCCTCTTCGGCCCGCAGGCCTTTGGCTGGCTGTTGCGGAGCTTCCTATGAACGGGATCCAGTTCATTGTGCGGGACCGCAGCGGCTGGTCGCCGCAAATCGCCCCTCCGCGGAGCCGCTTCATCTGGAAAGACCCCACGCCCAAACCACTATCGCGCAGGGAAGTGGCGTTCATCCGCAAGGCCCAGGGCTCGCTGCCCAGCAACGACCTGGCGGAATGCTTCGGCGTCAGCACCCAGGCCATCCGAAACATCTGGAGGCGTCGTACCCACACCGGCAAACGGCCCGGCCCTCCGAAAAAGAAAGCCCGGACGCAAGCCAAGCCTCAAACCCAGCCAAGGAGTTAATCACCCATGTGGTTCAGAAACCTCAAGATCTACCGCCTTTCCGCCCCGCTGTCCGACTACGCCGACAAGCTGCAGGCGGGCCTAAAGCTCCACGCGTTCCAGTCTGGCAACAACCTCGAAGTGCAGTCCCTCGGCTGGATCGCGCCCCGTGAAGGCGGCGAACTTGCCCACCCCGTGGCCGGTCAGTTCCTGCTCTGCTTGCGCGCCGAAAGGAAGCTGCTGCCGCCCTCAGTGATCGCTCAGGTCGCCAAGGCGCGGGCCGAGGAAATCGAAGAGCAGCAAGGCTACAAGCCGGGCCGCAAGCAGATGAAGGAAATCAAGGAGCGCGTCACCGACGAACTCTTGCCGCGCGCCTTCAGCGTCTACCGCGATACCCGCGTCTGGATTGACCCAGTGAATCGCTGGCTGGTGATCGACACCGCCTCATCGTCCAAGGCGGATGAGGTCATCGGCCTGCTGGCGAAGACGGTCGACCCCATGCCGCTGGAAAACCTGTACGTCGCGCAGTCGCCCGCCGCGGCCATGACCGGCTGGCTGGCTGAAGACGAAGCCCCGTCCAACTTCACCATCGACCAAGACACCGAACTGCGTTCCTCTGGCACGAGCGGCGCAGCCATCCGCTACGTCAAGCACTCCATCGACGCCGACGACGCGCGCAGGCACATCCAGTCCGGCAAGCAATGCACCCGCCTCGCCATGACCTGGGCCGACCGCGTGTCGTTCGTGCTGACCGAAGGCCTGGATATCCGCCGTGTCTCGCCCCTCGATGTGCTGAAGGAAGGCGCGGACTACTCGCAGAACGACGACGAGAAGTCCAACTCGGACATGGTCCTCATGACGGGAGAACTTGCAAAGCTGCTCGCCGAACTCGTAGAAGCCCTAGGCGGAGAAAAGCAGTTCTGAACTGCTTAGGTGTCCGTCCGCGCGGACAAGCCGTCGATGAAAGCCCTCCCGCGGACTTTTCCGTCCGCGCAGGCTGTTTCGGGGTCCCCGAAAGGCCCACCGTCACCCACTTCGGTCCAGTCGCCCCCTTCCGGTTGGACGACCACATTTGCACGCCACAAGCCAGTCCTGAATCCAAGAGTCTCCCCGGAGATTTCGCGGATCCGGACATACACGCGGTGCCCCAGATATTCGAATTCCGTGTCCATTGCAAGCCCATCGATAGTCGGTTTGCAAATCGTACCCCACTGAGGATTTTCCATGTCCGATCAATCCGCAGCGCCGGTTTCCTTCCGGCAGAAGATCCTTTCCAAGGAAATCAAGCGCGCCCACGCAATGCAGGCCCGCTATGAGGATCTGCATGTAGAACCCGGCTTCAACCTGCGCACCCCTCTCGATCTGCTGGACGGCGAGGAACGCGAGCGCGCCGAAGCCGACGACGAAGCTCTGTTTCAGCACATCATGGCGGGCGGCAAGATCCCGCCGCTCGAAGTCCGCCCCCGGCCCGAGGGTGGCGTGTGGCTGGTGGACGGCCACCGCCGCCATGCGCAGATCGGTCGTGCGATTGCCGCCGGCGCGCCGCTGCAGGATGAAGACAGCGTTGTCTGGATCGATGTCACGGCGTTCGTTGGCAACGACGCCGACCGCACCGCCCGCGTCATCAGCAGCGCGCAGGGCCGGCACCTGACCCCTCTGGAAACCGCCTTCGGCTACGCCAAGCTGGCCGGCTTCAAGTGGGATAACGAGCGCATCAGCCGCCTGGAACAGGTATCGCCCCAATGGGTCGCCAAGATGATCGCCCTGGCGCACGCCAACAGCGATGTGCATGCTCTGGTGCGTTCCGGCGCTGTGAAGGCGTCCACCGCCATCGAGGCCGTTGCCAAGCATGGCGAGGGCGCTGGCGCATTCCTACAAGGCGAGTTTGAAAAGGCCCAGGCCTCCGGCAAGTCCCGCGTAACGTCCAGCACCATCCACGGCCGCGCCCTGCCCCGCAAAGTCGTCTCCCCGCTCATCAGCGGCGTGGACACGTTTATGCAGGGACTGGACGCCAACCAGCGCGCAACCCTCGTGGACATTCAGGAAGGCCGCGTTGCCAGCGAAACCATCACTGTCCCGGCCGCCGCCCTCCTGGGTCTGTTCCAGGCCCACGGCGCCGTCCAAACGGCCCGCGCCAAGCAGGCAGAGAAGCAGCGCCGGCAGGCCGAGGCCGCAGCGGCTGCGGGTCAGGCCGAAATCCCCACATCACAGGATGCCAACGCATGAACGCCCCCCAAAACCTCGACGACCTGGACGACGTCGACCTGGCCGCGCTATCCACCCGCGTGCTGCACGACATGGTCGCAAAGATGACGCCGGAAGAGCGCCAGCGCTATCGCGACGCCCTTGACGCCGCAGACGCTCCCCTCCGCAGTTTCCTGGGCGCAGCCCTGGGCACACCCGAAATGTCGCCCTCCGCCCCCGGCAAGAAATGCGCGATCTGCCGCGGCGCATTCTCCGGCATGTCCTGGGACACGCTCTGCCCTTCCTGCTGGGAAGAAAAGGTCAGGAACGAAACAGCCGCCCGCCGTGCTCAGGCCTCTGGCGTTGGCGTTGCACCAACCGACCGCAATGAAGCGTTTGAGGCCGTGCGGAAGAAGCTGCGCGCTCTGCCCAGGTACAGCTTCTTGATCGGCCCGCACGGCGGCGTAAAACGATTCGAAGATCGCGCCGGCAATTGGATTGATTTCGACGCCGCGCACAAACTGTTCGACCCCGTATGTGTCGACGCCGCCCTTTCCGAATCTCTGCAGTAGCACGGATGGGCTTCGGACGATGGCCTCAGTTTGTCTCCGAGCCGGCAATCCACTCGCCCGCGAATTGCCCATCCTCGATATTTCGCCACATCTCCGTCCCGCATTTTGAGCATCGGTAAATCCAGGTCTTAAGCGGACCTGTATCTCGGACGCCCCCACCAGCGGAGGAATGAAGCAAGAGCGCCGCGTGCGGATTATCCGTTGACGGCTTCCCTTCCAAATCCTTGCAGAACAGACACATAGTCATTTCTTCGCCCCCCCATATTTAGGCCGGAGAAATCGTACCTCATGATCACAGGAGTTTCATCATGACCAACACCGCGCCGACGATGCAAGAACCCACCTTCGACAGCTATAGCCTCAACGGCGATGACTTCCAAGAAGGCTGCGTGAGCGAAGCGCTCCAGGCCCTTGACGATAATGACCAGCTGACTCTGGGCGCCGAGTACCGTCTGGGCGTATCGGAGAGGCCTGATCCCGCTGACTTCTTCGATGTCGATGACTTGATCGAACAAATGCAGGAACGCGCCCACGACGTGGGCGGCGAGTTCGCCGAGGATTACCTGACCGACCTGACCGATGAACAGGTTCTGGATCTGGGCCGTGTAGTCAAGGCCTGGCTGTCTTCGGTCAACCCGCAGGTCAATTTCTTCAGCGTGAAGCAGATCCAGACGTTCAACGTCACGCAGGAAGACATCGACGAACACCGCAGCCAATCCGAAGCGGGGGCAGCATGACCAACCAGAACACCGCCGCCCCGGCAAACCCCTTGAGCGATGAATACGTCAACGCCGTGATTCAGCGGCACGGCTACGACAGCCCCGAATCTGTCATTGCGCAACTGCATCAATGGATCGGCCTGCATGGCGGCGAAGACTCCATCACGCTGCTCATGTACAAAGCGCACAAGGCGCTGTCCAAGCTGCGCGCGCCCGTAGCCGATGACCTGATCCATCGACTGCGCTGCAAATATGCGATGGGTCCGATGATCAACGGCGAGCCTGAGTTTGGAAGGCGAGATTGCAGCGGTCCAGCACCAGAAGGAATGCGTCTTCCATCCCCGATCATGCTGGAAGCTGCGGCAGCGATCGAGCGCCTGTCCGCCCAACTCCGCGAGTGCGCCGAAACCCTCGGGGCCGATCAGATCGACGAGCAGCGCGCCATGCGGGCCTATGCCGATGCGCAGGCGCTGCTGAATGAAATGCCTCATTTATGAGGCTTTGACCATACAAGTGCGACATCAATACAGCATTCCGAGGCCCGCCGAAGGCGGATCGCTAGGGAGGAAACATGCCCGTCAGGCATTTGACCATCAAGAAATTCGCGGATGAGTCTGGCTATACTGAAGACGCCGTCCGCACCAAGATCCGTGACGGCGTTTGGGCTGAAGGCACCATTTGGGTGAAGGCTCCGGACGGCCGCGTTCTAATCAACACCGAAGGATATGACGCATGGGCAAGCAGTACGATGGCGTTCGGCCAGCTTCCGACTCGTCCATCGAAATCGACTTCTATTATGCGAACCAGAGGTGCCGGGAACGCATCAAGCTCCAGCCCACGCCCGCTAATCTAAAACGGGCGGCGAACCACCGGGCCGCGATCCTCGACGCGATTTCTCGCGGCACTTTCAGCTACGCGACTACCTTCCCCGACAGCAAAAACGCAGCCAAGTTCAGCCCGAAGGCACTTGGGCAGACGGTCCAGGCGTACCTTGAGGGCTGGGTGGACGCGAAGGCCAAGACCATCAAGGCAAGCACGGCGGACGGTTACCGGAAAGCCGTCAACGGGCGCCTGGTCCCCACGCTGGGGAAACATGAACTTGCTGATCTACGCCGCGCCCACGTTCGCGAAATGTGCGAAGGCATGGAAGTCACAAACAAGCGCATCGCTAACGTCCTCTCTGTTCTCCGAACAGCACTGGACGACGCCGTGACCGACGAGCTGATTGACGCCAATCCTATTGCTGGCTGGACATACCAAAAGAACGAGCCGCCAAAGGAAGAGGATGACGTTGATCCCTTCACAGCCGCCGAACAGGTGGAAATCCTGAAGGCGCTTGACGGACAGGGGCGCAACCTCGTCCAGTTCGCGTTATGGACTGGCCTGCGAACGTCCGAGATGGTCGGCCTTCGATGGGAGGATGTTGACCTGGTGCGGGGCGAAGTCCGTATCCGCCGAGCTACCACTCAGGCGGCCAAGGGCGCCGCGGAAGTTCCGAAGACGAACAGCAGCAAGCGGATGGTAAAGCTGCTCGGCCCTGCCCGCGAAGCGCTGGAAGCACAGAAGGCGTTTACCCTGCTGGCAAATGCCCACGTTTTCCACAACCCCCGCACGAGCGCCCCGTGGGAAGGCGATCAGCCAATCCGCAAGACTCTGTGGCAGCCGGCCCTGAAGCGCGCCAAGGTGCGTTACAGGGTTCCATACCAGACCCGGCATACATACGCCTCGATGATGCTGTCTGCGGGAGAGCATCCCATGTGGGTTGCCAATCAGATGGGGCACGCAGACTGGGGCATGATTCGGCGGGTCTATGGCCGCTGGATGCCAGACGCCGCCCCCGACGCCGGCTCCAAGGCAGAGGCTCTGTACGGCGCCTCGAATAGTCAGCATTTGGTCAATATCGCCCCCAAGACCCGCATAAACACTGGCTAGCCCGGGGGTTCAATTCCCCCCGGCTCCACCAAATTCCGTTCAGCAACGTCAGCTGAAACCAAAAATCCTCAAGGATGCAGATCCTTGAGGATTTTTTTTGTCTGAGCCCGGCGGGGCCGCCGGCATTGCGGCGTCACTGCCGGTTGATCCAGTCTTGCGCGCCCTCGATGAACCACGGCAGATTCAAGCGTTCGCCCTCGCCGGACTGGATGGTCAGGCGTTGGCCGGACGGGTTGGAATCTGCCCCTGCCGGGGAATCCAACGGCCGGCTGCGGTAGTCCACGTTGCTTCGCGGTTGCTGCGGCGTGTCGGCGCAGGCAGCGAGGGATGCGAGGGCTGCTCCGGCAAGGAGCAGCCGCAGCGCTGCGTGATGTGTCTTCATGGTGTGCGGGTTCCTGCTGGCGGCACAGGCCGGTGTGCCGGGCAATAAGGCCTTCCCCGTACCTTACTCGCATTGGGCTGCCCGCGTCAGCCTGCCCCCATCCGGCGGCCGCATCGACGACCAGATCAAGCTGCACGGCTACCGCATCGAACTGGCGGAGATCGACGCGGCCATCGCCGCGCTGCCTGGCGTGCGCGTCGGCGCGACGGTGGCGCTGCGACGGCCCGACGGCGCCATTGTCCGCCTGATCGGCTTTGCGGAACCCGCGGGCCGCGGCGACTGCCCGCACGCCCCGTCCACCGGATTGCAGCCGCTGCCGGCCGGACTGGCAGACCGCAAGCAGCTCGAACGGCTGTATCTTGAAACGCGCCTTAGCAAGAAACCGGAGCCGCAAGCATGACTCGCACCTCTTTTCACCTGGCCCTCACCCTTACGATGGCGACCTGCGCCGCCAGCGCCGCCGCCGAAGGCGTGCTGGCGCAACTGTATGCGGCCCGGCCGCCCGCGGGGTCGTCGTTCGTGCGGGTGGTCAATCCGCACGTGAATCCGCTGCAGGCGCAGGTCGCCCAAGGCCCGGTGCAGGAGATCGGCCCAGACCGGCAGGCCACCACCTACGCCATCGTGAAGGGCAACCAGCCCTTTGATGTGCGCATCGACGGCAACCTGGCCGGCACGCTGCAGGTGGCGCCCGACACGTTCAGCACGCTGGTGCCGCGGCGCGACGGCGGCAGGCTGTCCTTCGGCGTCATCGACGATAGCGCCGGCGCGCAGGATGCGCTGAAGGCCGAGCTGCGCTTTTACAATCTGGCGACGGACTGCCCGGCCGGGCAGTTGTCCGTCAGCCCGTCTGGCCCCGTCCTGTTCAAGGACGTCGAGCCCAGCGCGTCCGCCGCGCGCGCAATCAATCCGGTCAGCGCGATGCTGGCCGCCGGCTGCGGCGCCGCCGCGTCCAAGGCGATGCCGCTGCCGGCCTTGCAACCCGGCGACCACTACAGCCTGTTCCTGACCGGCACGCCCGAAGCCCCTGTGCTGCGCGGGCAAGCCAGCGGCACGGACCCGTACAAGAAATAGGAAGACACTGTCATGCGCCGCGTATTCCGGGACGATCACGAACTCTTTCGCGACCAGGTCAAGCGCTTCATTGCCAGCGAGATCGCACCCCACTACGCCGAATGGGAAGCTGCCGGCGTGACACCGCGCGCGCTGTGGCGGCGCGCGGGCGAAGAGGGGATGCTCAACTGTGCGCTGCCGGACCCCTATGGGGCAGGCGGCGACTTCGGTCATGTGGCCGCGTGATCGACTACCGGAACACCCGCTTCAAGCAGGCGAATGCGCGCGCGCTGCGCATCTTCGGGGGCACAAGCGAGGTCATGCTGGAAATCATCGGCCGCAGCTTCAATTGACGCGGCGCGCGTCAGACGCGCGCGTCCATCCAGGCCTGCATCAGGGCCTGCGCCTCGGGCGTATCGCCGATCACCCAAGGGTCCAGCGCGAAAGCCACGATGCGCTTGGCGCCATAGCCGCGCGCCACTTCCCATTGCTCGTACACCCGGGGAAAGTCGGCCGAACGGGCCTTGAACGTCGAGCCGTCAGTCGACCCCGACGGCATTTCCTCGAAGAGTTCCAGGATCAGGTCGAACGACGCACGGCGTTCCAGCAGCATGTCGTGCAGCGGCGCCAGCGCGCGCAGATTGTCCATTCCCGCCACGCCCACGCCATCCTGGATCATGGGATGGATACCCACGTGGTCAAGAATGCGGCTCCACAGTGTCGCCAGCGACCCGTTGCCCGGCAGCCGGCTGAAATAGGTGGAGATGCAGGGCACGTTGCCGCTGGTCTCCTGCGCCGCGCGCGATAGCGCGTCCAGCCACGGCAGCAAGAGCGACTGCCGCTCGTCGGACGCCCAGTTGTACTGTTCCAGCTCATACGGCAGATACCATCCGCGGAAGGCGCGGCGCTGGTTCCAGCCGGATTCGCGCATGTACGCGATGCCGCGCTCGCGCGTCTGGCCCAGGAAGGCGGCCAGCGCGGGGGTGTCGGCGCGGGCCAGCACGTCCCACCAGCGCTGGTCGTACGGCAGGCCGACGTGGATGCCCAGGCCCTGGTGCGCGGCTTCGTCGAACAGCGTGTCCAGCAGCGCGCCGGGCGCCATCCAGTCGTCTGGCCGCCCGCCTTCCAGGCCGGTCCATTGCAGGAAGATCTCGCGGCTGCCCAGCCGGCGGAAACTGCGCAGCCGCAGCCGCCAGTCGTCAGCCGTCAGGTCCGCGTGGCTGCGCCACAGCTGCAGGAACGTGGCATTTACGAAAACCGGCGGCGAGCATGCCGCCAAGGGCGCCAGCGCGCCGAGGGCCAGCGCCTGAAACAGGCGCCGGCGCAGGGGGGACTTGAGCTGCGGATGTTCCAGAAGACTGCCCTGCCCTTATCCGCGGTTGCCGAAGATGCCCGAAAGCGAACCCAGCAGATCGGCCGGGTTGAAGGATTGGCCGGATTGCACGGCGCCGTCAGGCGTGGCCTTGTCGACCAGTTGCGGCAGCAGGGCCGACAGGGAATCCAGCACGGCGCTCTCGTCTTGCCCCGTCTTGGCGGCCAGTTCGTTCACGACGCCGGGATCCAGCACGGCGCCGAGCTGGCTCGGGCTGACGGGCAGGTTCTGACCCGTGCCCACCCATGACGCCACGACTTCGCCCAGTCCGCCCTTCTGGAAGCTGGCGATCAACCCGGTCAGGCCGCCGGGGTACTTGTTCAGTTGTTCGATCAGCGCGGGCAGCAGCGAGGCCGATCCGCCTTGCTGACCGCCGCCGGCCATCGAGGCCAAAGTGTCCAATAGGCTCATTGCCGCGCTCCTGAAAAAGTCGGGAAATCAGTATAGGCCCATGAAAAGCGCGGTGTGCGTCAATGCTGTTGCCGCCGGCGACGACTTTGCAAAAGTTGTAAATCGCGCGCGTGGCCACGCGATCCGGTTCACCCTTTGGCCGGGGCCGCCGATGCCCGCAGCGCTTTCAACGCCTTCTGGCCCGCGCGCCCGTCCGGCGGCAGTCCCAGTTCGCGCTGGGCGGCCTGCAAGGCCTGGCGCGTACGGGCGCCGATCATGCCGTCGGGTTCGCCCAGGTCGTAACCCCGGGCGATCAAGAGGCGCTGCAGCTCGCGCCGCTCGGCGCGCGACAGGCCAGGATCGTCTGTCGGCCACGCTTGCAACAGCGGACCGCCGCCCCGCAAACGGTCCGACAGATGCGCGATCGCCAGCGCGTAGCTTTCGGCCGCGTTGTACGAATACAAGGCGTCGAAATTGCGCGTGACGAGGAACGCCGGGCCGTTGCGGCCGGCCGGCAGCAGCAGCCCGGCCGGGGTGTCGCCCGCCGGCAACGCCTGCCCGTCGGCGAGCGTCACGCCCTGTCTGGCCCACGCGGACACCGGACGCTTGTTCTTGCGGCCTGCCCCGGACGTATCCAGCCCGGCCGGCAGCTTGACCTCATAGCCCCAGACAAGTCCCGGATTCCAGCCCGCGCGCTTGAGGAAATTGGCCGTCGACCCCAGCGCATCCGGCACGCTGTCGACCAGATCCCGGCGGCCATCGCCGTCAAAGTCCACCGCCAGCCGCAGGTAAGTGGACGGCATGAACTGGGTCTGGCCGAAGGCGCCCGCCCAGGATCCGACAAGACGCTCGGGCGCGATGTGCTCGTCCTGGATGATCTTCAGCGTGGCAAAGAACTCGCCGCGGAAATACGCCTGCCGCCGGCCGTAGCACGAAAGCGTGGACAGCGAGGTCAGCAACGGCCGGCCGCCCAGCGTGCGGCCGAAATTGCTTTCCACGCCCCAAACCGCGGCGATGGTGGCCGGGTCCACGCCATAGCGCACCGAGGCCCGGTCCAGCTCGGCCTGCCAGCGCGCCATGCCGGCCTGCCCGTCGGCCACGCGCTCGTCGTCCACCAGTCCCGCCATGTAGTCCCAGATGGGCGTCTTGAATTCCGGCTGCGCGTCCAGCAGATCGATCACCGCCATGTCGGGCACAAGCTGGGCGGTATGCGTGTCGAACGTCGCGCCCGAGACGCCAGCCTTCAAGGCGGGCGCCCGCAGTGTTGACAGGCAGGCGGCAAAGGAGTCGGCGGCCAGCGCCGCGGGCGCGGGCAGGATCAGGGCGGCGGTCGTTACCGCGGCGGTCGTCACCGCGGCGCGGGCGCCGCTCAAGAGGGATTTCATGCTTGGGATTCCTTGGGAGGTGCGATCGCGGCATCGCCTTGCAGGCGCCGCGTCCAGTCTTCGACTTCACCGGCACGGGCGCGCTTTTCAAACAGCGCACGCCAGTTGGGCGACAGTTCGGGCAACGCGGCAAGCGTGTGCAGCGCGTCGGGATCGAGCACCCGGCGATTCAGGATGTCCTGCACGCGCGCCAGCGTCCATTGCGGATGCGGCCGCTCCGCAAGCGTGAGGGTATCGCCAGCCGACAGCCAGCCCGTCTGCAGCACGCGGTAATACCAGCCCGTCATGCCGCTGGCCTGAACCTGCACGGCCATGCCCTTGTGCTGGAACCGGTGGTCCAGTTTCCAGCATGGCTGGCGCGCCTGCGACACCTGGATCAGCGCCGTGCCCGCGCGATAGATGTCGCCCACGCATACGTCGCTTTCGGTCATGCCGGTCGTGGAAAGATTTTCGCCGAAGGCGCCGGGCGCACGCAGCACGGCGCGTTCGCCCAGCGCCTGGCGCCACGCGGGATAGTGGTCGTGCGCATAGTGATGCAACGCCTTTTCCGGGCCGCCATGAAAGCGCCGGTCCGCCTGTTCGTCCCCGTCCAGCCCTTCCAGGCCCAGCCAGCGCCGTTCGGCAACCGGCTGCTTGTCGATGCCGCTGTCGCGTCCCGAATCGCCCAGCGGCCGCACCGCGCCCGTCAGCAGGGCCTCGATCGTGATGTTCATCTTTCCGTCTTCCAATCAGCCGGCCTGTAGCGCGGCAAGCTCGTCGTCGTCGAATCCCGCGGCGCGCCGCGCCTCCAGGTTGAAGGGGCCACGCAGGCGGGGCGCCTGATAGCGCGCCGCCAGTTCGGCGTAGCAGGCAACCGGCTCCCTGCCCGCCAGCGCGCACTGCTGCTTGTACCAATGATTGCCGATCGCGACATGGCCGATTTCGTCGCGCAGGATGATGTCCACGATGGCCGCGCTTTGCGCATCGCCCGCGCCCGCCAGCTTGTTCCGGATCATGGGGGACGCGTCCAGGCCGCGCGCCTCGAGCGTGCGCGGCACCAGCGCCAGGCGCGCCAGCAGGTCGTCCCGCGTGCGCTCGGCCATGTCCCACAAGCCGTTGTGCGCGGGAAAGTCGCCATAGGCGAATCCCAGCGTGTCCAGGCGCTGGCGCAGCAGGTCGAAATGCAGCGCCTCTTCGCGCGCCACGCGCAGCCAGTCGCGGTAGAAGGCCTCGGGCATGCCGGCAAAACGCCACATGATGTCCAGCGCCAGGTTCACGGCGTTGAACTCGATGTGGGCCAGCGCGTGCAAGAGCGCCGCGCGGCCCTCCTGCGTGGCCATGGAACGCTGGCTGACCTGGGTCGGCGGGACCAGTTCGGGCCGCGGCGGGCGGCCAGGCAATCCCGCGACCGGCGCAAAGACGCGTGCGCAATCGAGCCGCGCATCGTCGGCAATGGCGTGCACGCGCGCGAGCTTCTCGGGCCATGCCGTGGCGGCCAGCGCCGCCAGCGCCTGCGCGCGGATGCAACGCGCATCGTCCTCCTGCCCGCCGGGGGCCGTCTTGCTGCTGTCCATGTTGCCGTCGTTCCCGGACGCCGCCTGGGCGCCTCAAATCCCTGTCATTGCCATGGCTTGCACGCCAGGCATTGCCGAAGACTTTATCATTCGCGGATGGATCCCTTGCGCCTTACCTTGGAAACCGATCTGTCCCGCATCGACGCCAGCCAATGGGACGCGCTGGCCGGGGATCAGCCTTTTCTGCGCCACGCCTTTCTGCTGGCGCTGCACGAGACCGGCTGCGCATCGCGCCAGACGGGCTGGGCCCCGCATTTCATGGCGTTGTGGCGGGACGATGTGCTGGCCGGGGCCGTGCCGCTTTACCTGAAGTCGCATTCGCGGGGCGAGTATGTGTTCGACTACGCGTGGGCCGACGCCTTTCAGCGGCACGGCATGCGCTACTACCCGAAGCTGTTGTCGGCCATCCCGTTCACGCCGGTCACCGGCCCGCGGCTGTTGGCGGCCAACGACGAAGACCGCGCGACGCTGGTGCGCGGGCTGGTCGCGTTTGCCGAAGAGGTCAACGTGTCGTCGCTGCACGTGCTGTTCCCCATCGACGCCGACGTGCGCGCGTTGCGGGAAGCCGGCTTCATGATCCGCGAGAGCGTGCAGTTTCACTGGACCAACGCGGGCTACGCCGACTTCGACGCGTTCCTGTCCGCCATGAGCCACGACAAGCGCAAGAAGATCCGCCAGGACCGCAAAAAGGTCGCGGCGGCGGGCCTCGCGTTCCGCTGGCTGCGCGGCGGCGAAATTGGCGCCGAGGAACTGGATTTCTTCTACAGCTGCTATTGCCGCACCTACTTCAACCACGGCAACCCGCCCTACCTGGGCCGCGAGTTCTTCGAGCAGGCTCATCGCGACCAGCCCGACGCCTTCGTGCTGATCCTGGCCGAACGCGACGGCGAGCCGGTGGCGTGCGCCCTGAATCTGGCGGGCGGCGACGCCCTGTACGGGCGCTACTGGGGCGCGACGGAATACGTGCCGGGACTGCATTTCGAGACGTGCTACATGCAGTCGATCGCGTATTGCATCGCGCATGGCATTGCGCGTTTCGAAGGCGGCGCGCAGGGTGAACACAAGATGGCGCGCGGGCTGTTGCCCACGCCGACGTGGTCAGCGCACTGGGTGGCGCACCCGGGTTTTGCCGAGGCGATCCAGGACTTCCTGGACGAGGAAACCGCGGCAGTGACGGACTATCTGGGCGAACTGGAATCGCACACGCCGTTCAAGGGCACGGGTATCTGACACCGACTTAAGAACGCCCGCCGGAACCGTCAGAGAAACCGATCCAGCAGCTTGCGGCTGTGTTTGTCCAGCGACTGGATGTCGCGCACCAGGTAGAAGATGCCGTGGTTGTCGGCGATGAGCAGCGTCTGCGCGGACAGGCGGCGGATGTCTTCCTCGCCGCGCAGCGTGAACGAGGTGGCGCCGCGGTCGGTCTCGACCTTCCAGACGCTGGGCGTGGCGTAGGTGGACACGCTGGTCAGCTTGCGGATCTCGGGCATGAACTCGCGGCTGGCGAGTTCTTCTTCGATCAGGGCGCGTGGCTCGGCGGGGACGTCGGACAGGTGTTCGATCCACAGCAGCTCGTGCCCGTCGCTGGTCACCAGCGACAGGCCGCGGCCCGCCTCGCTGATCGGGAAGGCGCGCACCGGCAGGACGCCTTCATGCGATTCGCCGTCGGCGGACTGGAACTCCAGCCGGCCAAAGGCGTTGCGGCGCAATTGAAAGAACGGCAAGGTCATGGCGAGGTTATTCCGTTTCCGCGTCAGGCCACGGCGGCCATGTCTTCGCTGCCCGACGCCTGGGCGTCGGCTTCCGCCTGGCGCGCCTGCGCCTGATAGAGGCGGTAGTAGGCGCCCTCGCGGGCCATCAGTTCTTCGTGCGGGCCCTGCTCCACGATCTGGCCGCGGTCCAGGACCACCAGGCGGTCGGCCTTGCGCAGCGTGCTCAGGCGGTGCGCGATCGCAATCGTGGTGCGGCCGCGCACCAGGTTGTCCAGGGCTTTCTGAATCTCTTTCTCGGTCGTGGTGTCCACCGACGACGTCGCTTCGTCCAGGATCAGGATGCGCGGGTCGATCAACAGCGCGCGCGCGATCGAGATGCGCTGGCGTTCGCCGCCCGACAAGGCCTGACCGCGTTCGCCCACCAGCGAGTCGTAGCCGTGCGGCAGGCGCAGGATGAACTCGTGCGCATGCGCGGCGCGCGCCGCGGCCACGATCTCGTCACGGGTGGCGTCAGGCCGGCCGTAGGCGATGTTCTCGGCAATGGTGCCGAAGAACAGGAACGGCTCCTGCAGCACCAGCCCGATATTGCGGCGGTAGTCGGCCACGCGGACCGAACGGATGTCAGCGCCATCGACCAGCACCGCGCCTTCGGATACGTCGTAGAAGCGGCAGATCAGGTTGATCAGCGTGCTCTTGCCGGAACCGCTGTGTCCCACCAGCCCGATCATTTCGCCCGGCGCGATAGTCAGGTTCAGCCCGCGGATGACCTGGCGGTTGCCATAGCGGAAACCGACGTCGCGCAGCTCGATGCGGCCATTGATGTGCGGCAGCTTGGCCGGGTTTTGCGGCTCGGGCACGCTGGACACATGGTCCAGGATGTCAAAGATGCGCTTGGCGCCGGCAGCGGCCTTTTGCGTGACCGACACGATGCGGCTCATGGAATCCAGGCGCATGTAGAAACGCCCGATATACGCCAGGAACGCGGCCAGCACGCCCACGGTGATCTGCTTTTGCGAGACCTGCCAGATGCCGAAGATCCACACCACCAGCAGCCCCACTTCGGTCAGCAGCGTAACGGTGGGCGAGAACAGCGACCACGTGGTGTTGACGCGATCGTTGACTTCCAGGTTGCGATTGTTGGCTTCGCGAAAGCGCGCGACCTCGCGTTTTTCCTGCGCAAACGCCTTGACCACGCGAATGCCGGGAATGGTGTCGGCCAGCACGTTGGTGATCTCGGACCAGATGCGGTCGACTTTTTCGAAGCCGTGGCGCAGGCGGTCGCGCACGGCATGGATCATCCAGATGATGAACGGCAGCGGCACCAGCGTGACCAGCGCAAGCCACGGATTGATGCTGATCAGGATGACCGCCGTCATGGCGATCATGAGGATGTCGGTGGCGAAGTCCAAGAGGTGCAGCGACAGGAACACGCAGATGCGGTCGGTTTCGCTGCCGATGCGCGAAATCAGGTCGCCGGTGCGCTTTCCGCCGAAATACTCAAGCGATAGCTGCTGCAAGTGCGCATAAGTGGTGGTTCGCAGATCGGCCCCGATGCGTTCGCTGACCCACGCCAGAATGTACGTGCGCGCCCAGCCCAGCCCCCACGCCAGGATCGCCGATCCCAACAGACCGCCCAAATACAGGCGCACCAGGCTGTAATCGATGGGTGCGCCGTTCTGGAACGGGATCAGCACGTCGTCCATCAAGGGCATCGTCAGGTACGGCGGCACCAGCGTGGCCGCGGTTCCCAGCAATGTCAGCAGAAAGCCGGCAAACAGCGGGCCGCGATAGGGCCGCGCAAACCGCCACAACCGCAGCAGCGCCCAGGTGGTCGACGGCGCGGCCTGTTCCTGGTTGCAGGTCGGACATTCTTCCTCGCCCGCAGGAATGACGTTATTACAGATGGTGCAGGTGCGCTCTTCCAGCGCTTCGGCCTGTTTGCCCGACAAACGGATGGACTGCTGGGTTTCAAACTGCGCCAAAAGCCGCAACGCCGCGGGATTGCACGCCAGCGTGAACCGCCAGACGGCAAGGCGCGCGCTGTCATCATGCAGTTCCAGCACGGCGGCGCCGGCATGGTCGGTGAGGGATAGCTTCAGTTGGGGGCCATATGGCCAGGATTCCCAACCGGAATCGTCGGGAAGGCGGGCGATCAGCCGTTTATCGGTGACGGCGACCAGTCCCGGCTGGAACTTCAAGCGCTGATCGAGGTTTATTTCGACCCAGGCCAGAAGGGTTTCGTCATCCGCCAGTTCGGTGCGGATTTCATCCCGCCAGCGGGCAGGAAATGCGTCGGCAAGGCCGGAAAGCAGGTTTGGTTTTTTCATTGGAACGCATACCGGGCCAGGACTCTGCCCTACTAGGCGGCAACCGGTTTGACGCCAGGGGCGGCAAACGTGTCCCTTCCTTACAACACCACGAGTTCACGCCATGAAGGCGTCGTATAGTATCAGCCGATTTTTCTAATTAGGAACATCTGGGATCCCCCACTCGTTGGCATTATTCTTAAGGCGCAACCCCAATAAAATCGCGGTCTTGCATAGGGGCGTCCGCGCGTGCCAACCTGCTTCTCGAGCGAATTAAAACATGAAAAAGAAAGACATTGAATTTATCGATGTCGTGGCTTTGCGCGGCCCGAACATTTGGACGTATCGTCCGGTCCTTGAAGCATGGGTGGATATCGGCGAACTGGAGGACTACCCCTCCAACACGATTCCCGGATTTTATGAGCGCCTGACCGAATGGTTGCCGACCCTGATCGAGCACCGGTGCAGCCCCGGCGTGCGAGGCGGTTTTCTGGCCCGCCTGAAGGAAGGCACCTGGCCCGGCCACATTCTCGAGCACGTCACGCTTGAACTGCAGAACCTGGCGGGCCTGCGCGGCGGCTTTGGCAAGGCGCGCGAAACCTCCAAGCGCGGCGTCTATAAAGTCGTGGTGCGCGCCTGGCAGGAACAGGTCACCCGCACCGCGCTGAACGAAGCGCGCGACCTCGTCATGGCTGCCATCGAAGACCGCCCGTTCGACGTGTCCGCCACCGTCGCCAAGCTGCGCAGCCTGGTCGACCGCCATTGCCTCGGCCCCAGCACCGCGTGCATCGTGGATGCGGCCGACGACCGCGACATTCCGTATATCCGCCTTTTTGAGGGCAACCTCGTCCAATTCGGCTACGGCTCGGCGCAACGCCGCATCTGGACGGCCGAGACCGATCGCACCAGCGCCATCGCCGAAGGCATCTCGCGCGACAAGGACCTGACCAAGGAACTGCTGTCGACCTGCGGCGTGCCGGTGCCCGAAGGGCGCCTGGTCGACAGCGAGGAAGACGCCTGGGACGCCGCCGAAGACATCGGCCTGCCCGTGGTGGTCAAACCCTACGACGGCAACCATGGCCGCGGCGTCTTCACCAACCTGACGACCCGCGAGGAAGTGGTGTCGGCCTACCGCGTCGCCGTGGACGAAGGCAGCGGCGTCATCGTCGAACGCTTCGTGCTGGGCAACGAACACCGCCTGCTGGTGGTGGGCAACCGCATGGTCGCCGCTGCCGCCGGCGAACCGGCGTGGGTCACGGGCGACGGCAAGTCCACGGTCACCGAACTCATCGACAGCCAGATCAACACCGACCCGCGCCGCGGCCGCACCGAGAACCATCCGCTCAATTTTGTGCGCCTGGATTCCGCCGCCCGGCTGGAAATCGCGCGCCAGGGCCTGACCGAAGACAGCGTTCCGCCCGAGGGCCAGCGCGTGCTGGTGCAGCGCAGCGGCAACGTCGCATTCGACGTGACCGACCGCGTCCACCCCAGCGTCGCGGCCACCGTGACGCTCGCGGCACGCATCGTCGGCCTGGACATTGCCGGCGTGGACCTGGTGGCCGAAGACATCACGCGCCCCCTGGACGAACAGCGCGGCGCCATCGTCGAAGTCAACGCCGGCCCGGGTCTCCTGATGCACCTGAAGCCCGCCGACGGCGCGCCGCGCCCGGTGGGCCGCGCCATCGTCGATCACCTCTTCCCCGAGGGCGAGGCCGGCCGCATTCCCATCGTCGGCGTGACCGGCACCAACGGCAAGACCGTCGTCGCCCGCCTGGTGGCGCGCCTCTTGCACCTGTCGGGCAAGCGCACGGGCCTGGCGTGCAGCGAAGGCCTGTATCTGGACCGCCGCCTGGTGCAAAAGGGCGACCGCGCCGACTACGCGTCGGGCACGCGCCTTCTGATGAACCGCAACGTGGACGCCGCCGTCATCGAGAACGACAGCGGCGTGATCCTGGGCCAAGGCCTGGCCTACGACCGCTGCCAGGTCGGCGTCGTCACCAACATCGATGACGGCGACCATCTGGGCGACTACGACATCAACGAAACCGAGCGCCTGTTCAACGTGTTCCGCACGCAGGTCGACGTCGTCCTGCCCGATGGCGTGGCCGTGCTGAATGCACGCGATCCGCGCGTGGTCGAAATGGCCGAGCTCTGCGACGGTTCCGTGATCTTCTTTGGCATCGACCCCGCCCTGCCCGCCATCGTGCAGCATCTGGCCCAGGACGGGCGCGCGGTATTCGTGCGCGACGGCAGCATCGTGCTGGCCCGAGGCAGCCATGAGGAACGCCTGGCCGACGTCGCCGCCATTCCGCTGACGCACGGCGGCCGCGTGGCCTTCCAGGTCGAAAACGTGCTGGCGGCCGTGGGTTCGGCCTGGGCGCTGGACATTCCCGTTGAATTGATCCGCGCCGGCATCGAGACCTTCGACATCGATCAGGCGGATGCCCCGTGGCAGTTCACGCTGTTCGAGCGCAACGGCGCGACCGTCGTCGTGGACGACGTGCACAACGCGTCGGCGCTGCGCCCGCTGATCGCCGCCATCGACCAGTTTCCTTCCGCCAAGCGCGCCGCGGTCTACTCGGCCGGCGCGGACCGCCGCGACGCAGACCTGATCGAGCAAGGCAAGCTGCTGGGCGACGCCTTCGACCGCGTGGTCCTCTACGACGACGCGACGGTGCGCAGCAAGCGACCCGACGGCGAGGCGCGCGCGCTGCTGCGCCAGGGCCTGGCGCAGGGCAGCCGCGTCAAGGACATCCAGGAAGAGCCTGACCACGGCAAGGCCATCGCCAGCGTGCTCGATGGCATCGGAGGCGGCGACTTCGCCCTGCTGCAGTCCGACGAGGCGTTCTCCGGCCCGACCATCGACCTGGTCCGCCGCTGGATCCAACAACACTGACACTATTGCGCACGCGTCCGCCCCCCGTGGCGGACGCGCGCCAGACGACAGGAAACCCTGCCATGGAAGTCTCCCGTATCCGAGCATTGCGCGGCCCCAACCTGTGGAGCAAGAACACCGCCATCGAGGCCATCGTGTCTTGCGGCGATGCCGAATGCTCCATCGATAATCTGCCCGAGTTCGAAGCGCGCCTGCGCGCGCGCCTGCCGCAGACCGGATTGCTGCGTCCCGAAGGCCATCAGGGCGCGGTGTCGATCGCGCACGTGCTGCAGATCGTCGCGCTGACGATGCAGGCGCACGCCGGCTGCCCCGTCACGTTCGGCCGCACGGCCTCCACCATCGAGCCCGGCGTGTTCCAGGTCGTGGTCGAGTACAGCGAAGAAGAAGTCGGCAAGCTGGCCATGGAACTGGCCCAGGACCTCGTGCGCGCCGCGCTCGATGACACGCCGTTCGACATCGCCGACGCCTTGAAGCGTCTGCGCGAACTGGACGAAGACGTCCGCCTGGGACCCAGCACCGGCTCCATCGTGAACGCCGCCACGGCGCGCAACATCCCGTACCGCCGCCTGACGCAAGGCAGCATGGTGCAGTTCGGCTGGGGCAGCAAGCAACGCCGCATCCAGGCCGCGGAAACCGATCTGACCAGCGCCATCTCGGAATCCATCGCGCAGGACAAGGACCTGACCAAGATGCTGCTGGACGCCGCCGGCGTGCCGGTGCCGATGGGCCGTTCCGTGACCAGCGCCGAAGAGGCCTGGGAAGCGGCGCAGGAACTGGGCGGTCCGGTCGTGGTCAAGCCGCGCGACGGCAGCCAGGGCCGCGGCGTCGCAGTCAACATCGAGACCCGCGAGCGCGTGATCCAGGCCTTTGAAGTGGCCGAGGAAATCAGTTCCGAGGTCATCGTCGAACGCTACATTCCCGGCCACGATTTCCGCCTGCTGGTGGTCGGCGGCGCGCTGGTGGCGGCCTCGCGCCGCGATCCTCCGCAAGTCACTGGCGACGGCCAGCACACGATCCGCCAACTGGTCGACCAGGTCAACGCCGACCCCTTGCGCGGCGATGGCCACGCCACGTCGCTGACCAAGATCCGCTTTGACGACATCGCCCTGGCGACGCTGAAAAAGCAGGGCTTTGACGCCGATTCCGTGCCGCCCGCCGGCACGCTGATTTTCCTGCGCAACAACGCCAACCTCAGCACGGGCGGCTCGGCCACCGATGTGACCGACGAGGTCCATCCGGAAATGGCGGCGCGCGCAGTGTCCGCGGCCCGCATGATCGGCCTGGACATCTGCGGCGTGGACGTGGTGGCCGAAAGCGTGCACTACCCGCTCGAAGAGCAGCACGGCGGCGTGGTCGAGGTCAATGCCGCGCCCGGCCTGCGCATGCACCTGAACCCCTCGTTCGGCAAGGGCCGCGCGGTGGGCGAAGCCATCATCGCCAACATGTTCGCAGATGGCGAGGACGGCCGCATCCCAGTCGTGGCCGTCGCGGGCACCAACGGCAAGACCACCACGGTGCGCCTGACCGCGCATCTGCTGGGCGTGGCCGGCAACCGCGTGGGCATGACGAACTCGGACGGTGTGTACGTGGACAACCTGCGCATCGACACCGGCGACTGCAGCGGCCCGCGCAGCGCGCGCAGCGTGCTGATGCATCCGGACGTGGACGCCGCCGTGTTCGAAACCGCGCGCGGCGGCATCCTGCGCGAAGGCCTGGCGTTCGACCGCTGCAACGTCGCCATCGTCACCAACATCGGCATGGGCGATCACCTGGGACTGGGCTACATCAGCACAGTCGAGGACCTGGCCGTGGTCAAGCGCGTGATCGTCCAGCATGTGCATCCCAGCGGGATGGCGGTGCTGAACGCGGCCGATCCGATCGTGGCCGAAATGGCGTCGAGCTGCCCGGGCGCGATCACCTACTTTGCCGAAGACCGCAATCATCCCGTGCTGGCCACGCACCGCGCGCAGGGCCTGCGGTCGGTGTACCGCGATGGCGACGCCATCGTCGCCGCGCAGGGCGCCGATGAAGTGCGCTTCCCGCTGGCCGAGATTCCGCTCACCCGCAACGGCACGATCACCTTCCAGGTCGAGAACGCGATGGCGTCGATTGCAGCGGCATGGGCGCTGAACCTGGGCTGGGACGTGGTGCGTCGCGGGCTTGCCACGTTCGTGAACGATGCGCAGACGGCGCCTGGCCGCTTCAACGTGTTCGATTACCGCGGCGCGACCGTGATCGCCGACTACGGCCACAACCCCGACGCCATCCAGGCGCTGGTGCGCGCGGTGGACGCCATGCCGGCCAAGCGCCGCTCGGTCGTCATCAGCGGCGCGGGCGACCGCCGCGACGAAGACATCCGCATGCAGACCGAGATCCTGGGCGCCGCCTTCGACGAGGTGCTGCTCTACCAGGATCAATGCCAACGCGGCCGCGAGGACGGCGAAGTGCTGGCCTTGCTGCAGCAGGGCCTGGTGGGCGCCAGCCGCACCACGCACATCGACGAGATCCACGGCGAGTTTCTGGCGATCGACACGGCGCTGTCGCGCCTGAACGCGGGCGATCTGTGCCTGATCCTGGTGGATCAGGTGGAAGAAGCGCTGGCGCACATCGCCCAGCGCATCGCGCAGCCCTGAACGGGTCGCGGGACGAAGACGGGGCGCTCAGGCGCCCCGTTTTTTTTGTCCTGACCGCCTTAGCCCTGCGGCGCGGCCACGGGCGCCGAAGCCTGGTACCGGTCGGTCACATGGGTGCATCCCACGGCAGCCATGGCGCCCAGCGCCAGCAAGATCGCGCTGCAAAGTCGTTTCGTCATGCGGACTTTCTCCCTTCGGATGTGTCGAACCGCCAGCCGGTTCCCCGTGGACTATACCGGCCCGCCGACCGCCCGGCCACCCGCGCCATTGCTGGCGTTCGAGCGGATCGGTTACTAGCCGCGCTCAAAAGGGGTCAAATCGTTGCTCAAATGTAACTCGGCACTCTCGCTCCGGGGACGCGATTTCTCGTCTCAAACACGGGGCTTTTTCCACATTGGCGCCGTTACATTTCTCCACAGCGTCGTTTGACAGCCCCAGGGGGCGACTCGTAGCTTAGAACCTAGCTGATCAGTACCCAACACACCGCGTCACGGCAGCTTCATAGGCCATGAACCTGCCGCCGCACGTAACCAGAGAGAGGTCACCATGAACAACGACATCATCGCCGGAAAGTGGAAGCAACTGACGGGCAAGGCCAAGGCGGCTTGGGGTGAACTCACCGACGACGAGCTGACCCGCACCGAGGGCAATGCCGAACGCCTGGCTGGTCTGATCCAGGAGCGCTATGGCAAGACCAAGGACGAGGCGCAAAAGGAAGTCCGGGATTTCTTCGACCGTAATCCCTGATCTACATAAACACCAGGAGAAGCTGTCATGTTGCATTACGCCGTAGTTTTCTTCGTCATCGCGATCATCGCGGCTGTCCTGGGTTTCGGCGGCATCGCCGCCGGCGCCGCGGGGATTGCCAAGATCCTGTTCTTCGTCTTTCTGGTTCTGGCACTGCTGTCCATTCTGGGCGGCGCCTTCCGCAAGAAATAGAACGAGCACCTGAACGTTTTTAGTTAGTCATTGCGTCTCGAACGCGCTGAACACCAATAAAAAGGAGCATTACTATGGAAATTCGCAAGCTGATCGCCGCCGCCGCACTGGGTACGGGCGCTGTCTTCACTTCCATGGCTTTTGCCGCCGACGACGGCAAGCCGAAACAGTCCGTGGGTGAATACGCGTCCGACGCCACCGTGACCACCAAGGTCAAGGCCGCCTTCGTGGCCGACAAGCAGCTGAGCGCCCTGGAAATCGCTGTTGAAACCAACAACGGCGTTGCCACGCTGACCGGTACGGTCGGTACCGCTGCCGAAGCGGATCATGCCGCGACGGTCGCCCGTGGCGTCGAGGGCGTCAAGCAGGTCAAGAACAACATCAAGGTTGATCCGGCCAAGAACCGCAAGTAATCAGGCATCGAACTTTCGACGCCGGATTTGAAAACGGCGCCTGTGCAAACACAGGCGCCGTTTTCACGTTCGCGATCCGGAAAACGCCAATGCTATAGCGTGACGGTCCCGCGGCCGATTTCCCGGGCGCGCCCGCCGACCAGGATGCGGCCGTCTGCCAGAACATCCAGAAGCAGGCGGCACGGACGACCGGTCTGGTCCCCCTGCTCGACCAGCACGCTGGCAGGCAGCGCCGCCTTGCGATGCAGCAGCCAGCCGCCCAGGTTGGCGCAGGCCGAACCGGTGCCGGGGTCTTCGTTGATGCTGCCGCCGGGCTTGGCATAGAAGTAGCGGGACACCACCACCTGCCGCCCCGCCTGAACATTGCCTTCGTCGAAGGCGAACAGATACATCGTCTTGCGCCCCAGGGCGCTGGCCTGCCAGCGGTTCAGCAGCGACACGTCCGGGACCGCGCGCCGCACTGCATCCACGCTGGCAACCGGCACGAGCAACTGGTCCGCGCCGGTGTCGACCCAGATCGGGTCGGCTGCCAGGTCTTCCTCCGACAGTCCCATCAGTTGCGCGATGCCCGCGCGGTCCAACGCCGGCGTGGCCGTGCGCACGCCGTCCGGACAAGGCGCGGTGAAGGTCCAGGCATCGCCCTGCGCCGTCATGGGCACGACGCCCGCCTGAAACTCCAGCGTCACCGCGTCTTCGGCCTGCCGCAGGTCACGCACGACCTGCGCGGTGCCGATGGCCGGATGCCCGGCAAACTTCATTTCAAAACCCGGCGTGAAGACGCGCACGCGCGCGTCGGCCCGCTCGGACGGCAGGATGAACGTGGTTTCGGACAGATTGAATTGCGCCGCGAGATTGAGCATGGTGGCGTCGTCCATGCCGCGGGCGTCTTCAAAGACACAGAGCTGATTGCCGCTGAATGTCGAATCGGCAAAAACGTTGAGAAGTCGGAATGCGTAAGAAGCCATGGCGAAGATCTGAAAGGGATGACGCCGGCAACGCCGGCGCGGTCCCCAACTTTATCGCAGCGCTGGCACGCCCGCTTACCAGACCGCGAAGAACAGCACCCACGCGATGCAGAACGGCACCAGGCCCGCGACCAGCACCAGGCCCGCGCCGAGCTTGCGCGCCATGCCAACCGGACGCGCGTTCAGCAGGCGGGCGTAGAGACGCAGCGTCCACAGCACCGCCAGCGTCAGCAGCGTGAACCGGACCGGCGTCGCCCACGCCGCCTGCACGCCTTCATGTTTGAGCAACGTGATCGTCGTGGCGGACAGGCCCAGGAACACGCCAATGCCGGCCGACGGAATCAGCGCCTGCGCCAGCTTGTGCAAGCCCGCCCGCCCCCAGCGCGATACCGGTGCATGGGCAGCATGGGAATTAAGGGGCGCCTGCGGCACAGGTGCAGCAGGCGCAATGCGGTCCGCAATCCACAGCGACAGGAAGGTCGCGCCACCCACGCACACCGTGGCGCCGACGACAAAAAGCAGGATGCCGGCGCCGTCCAGCCACGAGAAGCTGTCGTTCACGTCGGGGTAATGGGTCAGGATGAACCACGGCGCGTTGTCCATCAGCGGCCACAGGATGTCGTGCTCGACCAGCCACGTCGCGGCCCACTGCTTGGCCGTCACGAACCAGGGGCTGGCGCTCCAGAGGAACGCGCCGATCGCAATGCCCATCAGGCCGAAGCACAGCAACGCCGTTTGCCACGGGTCGCCATCGGCCACGTGCACGATCTCTTCCTCGGGCGAACGCGGCGTGAGCGCGATGGCGCCACGATAGCCGCTGCAGCGGCCACAGACGTGGCAATCGCCCGCGCCCTTCATGTGGCGCAGCGGCACCAGCGGCGCACAGTTGATGGGCTCGATGCGGATGACCGGATGGCGCCACTTTTCTTCGTCGACCTTGAAGTGCCACGGCGCCAGCTTGGCCAGAAGATTGAACACGCCATTGACCGGGCACAGGTACTTGCACCACACGCGCTTGCTGCGGCCGTACCGCCAGCCGACGATCATGGCCGCCACGGTGGAGCCGCCCAGCACGGCCAGCACCGCCAGCGGGTACTGGTAGACGCTGACGAGCTGCCCGTAGATGGTCGTCAACGCGAAGGCCACGAACGGCCAGCCGCCCCAGCGCATCCATTTCGGAATGGCGCGGCCCTGGCCGCGCTCGCTGGCCCATTCGGTCAGCATGCCTTCCGGGCAGAGCCAGCCGCACCAGGCGCGTCCCAGGATCGGCATGGAGATCAGCACGAACGGCCACCACACGCCCCAGAACGCGAACTGCGCCACGACGGTCAGGTTGTTGAACACCGACGCCGCGTTGTCGGGCAGCGGCAGCAGCGCCGGCACGATCAGCAGGAACGCGTACAACGCGACAATGCCCCACTGCAGCTTGCGCAACAGCGGGGCATGGTCACGGAGGAAGTCGGCGATGCGGGAGGTTGCCCTCCCGAGTGCAGCAGCCATGGTCAAACCTTCAATTATTCAGTCCGGAAAAAAGCCGGAATCAGGATGCTCCCCGGGCGGCGGCCACGGGTGCGGGCCGTCCGCCCGCCCGGCGCAGCAGCGCCCAGACAATGATCCAGTAAGCCACCCACAGCAGCACCGAGGACAGCGCCGGCAGCGCGCGGTAACCCGCGAAGTCGGCCAGCACCTTGCCCACGCCCGTGCTGTCGCTGAGCAGCCAGGAACTGTCCCACACCGGGTCCACGAGGGTCGGCAGGACATCCAGGGAAATCAGGTGATCCAGCCCGCCCACCAGCAGCGAGCCGGCCAGGAGCAGCAGCAGGATTTCGGTCACGAAGAAGAAGCGGCGCCACGTGATGAGCTTGCCGCCCAGTTGCAGCAGCCAGAACGTCAACAGCGCCACGGCGAAACCCGCGACGCCGGCGACAGCCAGCATCAGCATGTCGCTGCCGCCCTCGCCCGCCGACACCGTGCCGTACAGGAACACGACAGTCTCGCTGCCTTCGCGGGCGACGGCGATGGCAACCAGCACCAGGAGGCCCCACCAGTTGTCGTTCGCCACGGAGGCGCGCGCCCCGCTTTCGAGTTCGCCCTTGAGCGTGCGGCCGTGCTTTTTCATCCACACGACCATCTGCACCACCAGCGCGCACGCCGCCAGCGACATGATGGCCTGGAACCATTCCTGGCCTTCATCGCTGAGCCACGAGGACACGCCCAGCAGCACCAGCGCCAGCGCGACGGCCAGCGCCAGCCCGGCCGCGACGCCGCCCCACAGGTAGGGCAGGCCGCGCTTGCCTTCCGGCGTGGCGCGCAGCCACGTGTACAGGATGCCCACCACGAGCAGGGCTTCGACGCTTTCGCGCCAGACGATGAAAAGTACCTGTTCCATGCTTTGGTGCCGCGTTATTCCTTGGGCTTGACGACCAAGGTGCCTTTCACGCTCTGGTGAAAGTCGTCAAAAAAGGGATACTCGCCCGGACGCGAGATGGTGATGACCACGAAGGATTTCACCCCCGGCCCCAGGACTTTTTCCTTGCGCAGCGGAATGCTTTCGAATTCCACCGGCTCATTGCTTTCATTGATGAGTTCGATCTTGAAGCGGCCCGCCGGGACCTCGAGCGTGGCGGGCTCGAATGTGCCGTCGGGCTTGAACCGCAAGGTGAACGTGGGCAGCTCGTCCGCCTGCGCGGGCGCCATGCCCGCCACGCCGGCCAGGCCGATCAGCATTGCGGCAAGTACGCGAAGCAGGCGGCGCACGATCAGTAACCGCCCTTCTTGCCGGTGCCGGCGTACACGAACTCATATTCCAGGTCGAACGGCTCGAACCAGTCGGCCACGCCGGTTTCCTTGTCGACGTGGCGGCCGAAGTGGCTCATCTTGTTCGCGGTCGGCGGCAGGATCGTGTACTTGAGCTTGTACTTGCCCGGGCCTTCCAGTTTGACGTTTTCGCCATAGTGCGGGCCGTCGTTGGCGACCATCGGCATGAACGTGCCCTTCTGGACGTTCTGGCTGCCGACCTTCTGGATCTCGTAGTTCACGACCAGGTAAGGCACCCATTCGCCTTCCGGAAAGCCCGTCTTGTTGCCGGCGGTGGCGTGGATGTCGGCCTCCAGGTGCACATCGGAATCCTTGGCCGGACGCATCATTCCGGGCGGATCCATTTCGATCGGCTGCAGGTACACCGCGCCGATTTCCATTCCGCCCTTCTCGACAGGCTTGCCGATGGGGTATTCGGCCGCATGGGCGGCGGACACGCTCAACGCGACAATGGCCAGCGCCAAGGCTTTCTTGATCATGTGCATAATCCTTGAGACACAAAAGAAATAGCGGCTCTCAAAACACAAACAAGAACCGTTTTCATTAATTTAGTGGATTTTGCTGACACAACCCTGAACCTGGGCCGGCTAAAAGTGCCAGATCATTGCGTTCAGTCAATTGGCAAAAAGCCGCCTGGCATTCGCCAAGGCGGCTTTTCTGCACTGCGGCGGGCCACATCGGCCCGGCATCCGGCGGGATTACTTGCGGCCGGAGCCCGGGTTGCTTCCCGGCGTGAACGGGAAGGTCGAGAACATGGCGCGGGTCTGATCCTGCATCTGGTCCTGCATCTGCACGAACAGATTTTTGCTCTGGTCGATGTAGTTGTTCATCATGTTCTGCAGCATCGGCGTCTGCACGTTCATGAATTGCGTCCAGGCTTCCGGCCCGAACTGGCTGCCGTACAGGCCCTTGGACTGCTCGGCCATGCGCTGCTGGATCTCCATGAAGGCCTGGATGTTCTTCTCGAGGTAAGAACCCATGATGCCTTGCATGGCGTGGCCGTAGAAACGGATGATCTGCGACAGCATGTTCGAAGAGAACATGGGCATGCCGCCGCTCTCCTCTTCAAGAATGATCTGCAAGAGAATGCTGCGCGTGAGGTCTTCGCTGCTCTTGGCGTCGACGACCTGGAATTCCTCGTTGGCCAGGACCAGTTGCTTGACATCTGCCAGGGTGATGTAGGTGCTGGTCCGGGTGTCGTATAAGCGACGGTTGGGGTATTTTTTAATCAGGCGCAGGCTGGCGCCGGGTTGTGCTTGCGTCATGGTTGTCCCCGGATCGGGCGATCTCTTTAGGCTTCGAATAATGTGAGTGTAATGCCGTACGGCCCTCTGCCCGAAGCCGTACAGCGCCAGCGGGCCGCCCAAGGGCGGCCCACGTCGCGTCAGCCCATGTGCAGGCCGCCGTTCAGCGAGAAATCCGCGCCGGTCGAAAAGCCGGATTCATCGGACGCCAGCCACGAGGTCATGGAGGCGATTTCCTCCGGCGTGCCAAGGCGGCGCACCGGAATGGTGGCAACGATCTTTTCCAGCACGTCCGGCCGGATGGCGCGAACCATGTCGGTGCCGATGTATCCCGGCGAGATCGTGTTGACGGTCACACCCTTGCTGGCCACTTCCTGCGCCAGCGCCATCGTGAAGCCATGGATGCCGGCCTTTGCCGTGGAGTAATTGGTCTGGCCGAACTGCCCCTTCTGGCCGTTGACCGAGCTGATGTTGATGATCCGCCCCCACTGGCGCTCGACCATGCCGTCGATGACCTGTTTGGTCACGTTGAACAGGCTGTTCAGATTGGTGTCGATGACCGCGCGCCAATCGTCGGCGCTCATCTTCCGGAACAACCCGTCGCGGGTGATGCCCGCATTGTTGACCAGCACATCCACCGGCCCGAGGTCGGCCGTCACCTTTTCAAAGGCGGCTACGGTGGAGTCCCAATCGGACACATTGCCCACCGACGCGTAGAACGTAAAACCCTGCGCGGCCTGCTCATCCAGCCATTGCTGGTAGTTGCGGCTGGGGCCGCAACCTGCCACGACGCGAAAGCCATCCTTGGCCAAGCGCTGGCAAATAGAGGTGCCGATCCCGCCCATCCCGCCTGTTACGTAAGCCAGTTTTCCGCTCATTGGACTTCCTCCTGTGTGCGACGGACGCCTCGTTGATTAAACATCTTTCTGCCGGGGACCGGACCGCGGTGCGCGGTATCAGGCCGCCCGGACCTTTACATATCTGCCAGGCGCCGGCTCGATCGGCCGGTACTTGGCATTGCCTGCCTTTGCCCTCGCCTTGATCTGCTTGCCCGAATGTCCTGCCAGCCAATCGGTCCAATCGGGCCACCAGCTGCCGAGGTGCTCCACCGCCTGCGAAAACCAGGTGTTGGGGTCGCCGGGCAGCGGCTGGCTTTGCTGTTCGAGCGCATCGGCCACCCAGTAGCTGCGGCGCTTCTTGGCGGGCGGATTGACCACGCCCGCAATGTGGCCGGACGCGCCCAGCACGAAACGCTGCGGCCCGCGAAGCACCTGCGTGGACGCGTAAGCCGACACCCAAGGCACGATGTGGTCCTCGCGCGAGCCGAATATATAGGCGGGCATGCGCAGGCGCGTCAGGTCCAGCGGCAGGCCGGCGGCCTGCGCGCGGCCCGGCACCTTGAGATTGTTCTCGAGGTAGGTATTGCGGAAATACCAGGAAAAGAAAGGCCCCGGCAGGTTCGTGCTGTCGCCATTCCAGAACAGGAGGTCGAAGGCCGGAGGCTTTTGCCCCTTGAGGTAGTTGCCCACCACGTAGTTCCAGACCAGCTCGTTGGGCCGCAGGAACGAGAAGGTGGTGGCGAGGTCGCGGCCCGGCATCAGGCCGCCGTTGCCCAGTTGATGATCGCGCATCAGCGCGTGGGCCTCGTCGACGAACACGTTCAGGATGCCGGTGTCGTGGAAATCGAGCAGCGAGGTCAGCAGCGTCAGCGACGCCACCGGGTGCTCGCCGCGCGCTTCGGCCAGCGCCAGCGCCGAGGCCAGCATCGTGCCTCCCACGCAGAAGCCCAGCGCATTGACCTGCGGCTGCTTGGTGATGTCGCTGGCCACGCGCAGCGCCTGCAGCACCGCGTCGTCCAGGTAGTCGGACCAGGTGGCGCGGTCCACGCCGTCGGTATCGGCAGCGACCGGATTGCGCCAGGAAATCAGGAAGACCGTATAGCCCTGTCCCACCGCGTGGCGCACGAAGGAGTTCTCGGGCTGCAGGTCCAGGATGTAGAACTTGTTGATGTTCGGCGGCACGATGACCAGCGGCCGGTCGTACACGGTGGCGGTCGAGGGCGCGTACTGGATCAGCTGGAACAGCTTGTTTTCGAACACCACGTCGCCGGGCGTTGTGGCCACGTTGCGGCCGATCTCGAACTGCGACTCGTCGGTCTGGGTGATGCGGCCCTTCTGCACGTCGCCCAACAGATTGGCCAGCCCTTCGTTCAGCGCGCGGCCCGCGCTTTCGACGATGGACTGCTGGGCATCGGGATTGAGCGCCAGGAAATTGGCCGGCGACAGCGCGTCGACCCACTGCATGATCGAGAAGCGAAGGCGGTCGCGCATGGGCTCGCTGACCTGCGCGGCATCGACCATGCGCTGCATGGCGCGCGCGGACAGCAGATACGTGTGCGCCAGGAGCAGGTGCGAAGCATTCGCCGCCCAGGCGTCGCCGGAGAAACGGCGATCGGACGGCGGCGCCAGCGCGCCACGCCGGGCATCGTCGCAAAGGCGTTGCCATTCGCGCGAGAACTCTGCCTGGATGTCAGCCAGGACTTCCGGTGCCACGCTCACCGGAATGGGACCTGCGGAGAGATTGGCATTCACTTCGACACCTTGTTATCGAAACTTCGCGATTGATGTTGCATTCCGGGTTCAGGACTGTCAATGCGGGTATACAAGGAGGCTTACTACGGTAAAACGCAAGCCCGGCGCTGGCCTTTGCGCGGCGTCAAACCGGGCTCAACCAGGCCAGCAGCGCCATGCGTCCGGTCACGCCGTCACGGCGGTAGGAAAAGTACCGGTCCGCGCGGGTCACCGTGCATTCCCGGCTGAGGGACACTTCTTGTACCCCGGCACGCCGCAGCCGGAAATCGGCCAATCCGGCGAGGTCGGCCAGCCATTTGCCGGCAAGGCCGGGGCGCGGCGCAAAAAAACGCGCCGTCGCCGGGTCGTCGGCGGTGAAGGCGACCAGCACGTCCTGCCCGACTTCGAAGTGCTGCGGCCCGATGCCGGGTCCGACCCAGGCGCGCCAGCCGGATGCTTGCGGCGCCTTGGCCCGCATCGCCTGCAGCGTGTTTTCAAGCACCCCGCCCGCCAGGCCGCGCCAGCCGGCGTGCGCCGCACCCAGCACCGTGCCCTCGGCATTGGCAATGACCACCGGCAGGCAATCGGCCACCATGACGGCCAGCACGCGGCCGGGTTGGGCCGTGACGCTGGCGTCGGCCGCGGGCTCGGCCGGCACGTCCGGCGCGTCCGCGTCGACGACCTCGCTGCCATGAACCTGGCGCAACCAGAGGGGATCGGCGGACACTGCGGCGCAAACCCGGCGCCGGTTCTCCGCCACGGCCTCGGGGTTGTCCTGGGCACGCAGGCCCAGATTGAGGGTGTCGTGCGGCGCCACGCCCACGCCGCCGGCGCGGGTCGTGCAAAAGTAGCTCACGCCCTGCCAGTCGGGTCCCGTCACGACGGGCAGGCCTGCGATCAGGCGTTCCATGCAATGTTCTCCTGGACCTGCGCCATGTCGGCGGGCACGGGCGCGGCGAACTGGACGTCGCCCTTGCCGCCCGGGTCGTCGAAATGCAGCGCGCGGGCGTGCAGCATCTGGCGCGCTGCCCCCGCGATGTTCTTGCCGCCGTAGATCGTGTCGGCCAGCAGCGGATGCCCCAGGCTGGCCATGTGCACGCGGATCTGGTGGGTGCGCCCCGTTTCCAGCCGGCACACCACTTCAGTCACCCGCCCGCCCGGATCGACCGAGCCCCGGCGGGCCGGCGCGTAATTGGTGATGGCCGGCTTGGGCGCGACGGGGCGCTCGACGCTCATGCGCACCGGCACGCGCGGATCGCGCCCGATGGCGCGGTCGACCTTGCCCGCAGCGGCCAGCCATCCGTGCGCCAACGCCACGTACTCGCGGCCCATGGTGCGCGCCTGAAGCTGGCGCACGAGGTGAGTCTGGGCGATGTCGTTGCGGGCCACCACCATCAGGCCGGAGGTGTCCTTGTCCAGCCGGTGCACGATGCCCGCACGGGCGACCTGGGCAAGTTCCGGATAACGATGCAGCAGGCCGTTGAGCAGCGTGCCGCTCCAGTTGCCGGCGCCCGGGTGGGTGACCAGGCCCGCCGGCTTGTTGACGACGATCCAGTCGGGGCTTTCGGCCACCACGCCGAATTCGACGGGTTCAGGCGTGAAGGCCTGCGCGTCGGGCGCGGGCTGGGCCCAGATGGTGAGTTCGTCGCCAGGGCCGACCGTCTGGCGGATCTTGCCCGGCGTCCCGTTGACCAGGACGTTGCCGGATTCGATCCAGCCTTGCAGGCGATTGCGGGAATGGTCGGGCAAGAGGCCCGCCAGGACCTTGTCCAGCCGGTCAGCGCGCGTGGCCGACGGCACGGTTACAAGTTGCGGCTCGGGGCGGCCGGATTCGTCGAGATTTTCGTCGGCGCTCTCGTCGGAAACAAGATCTGCGCGGGCGGCTGTATCAGACATGGAGACAAATCATATAATCAGCCTGCCATGCTAACACCAAGGATACGATTCTCGTGATTCACCACCCTGCAGCTCCCTCGAACCCCGCATCCCGCAGCGGGTCGGTTTTGCGCGTGGTCATCGCGCTTTTTGCCGTCATCGTCATCGCTGGTTGCAGCGGGGCGGACAGCAAGTACGACAAGACCACCAACTGGAGCGCAGAACAACTCTACGCGGACGCCAAGGCCGAAATGTCGTCGGGCGGCTGGAAGGAAGCGCGCGAACGCCTGACCGCCATCGAAAGCCGCTACCCCTTCGGCGTCTACGCGCAGCAGGCCCTGCTTGAACTGGCCTACGTCAACTGGAAAGACGGCGAGAACGAACAGGCGCTTGCCGCCATCGACCGCTTCCAGCAGCTGTACCCCAATCACCCCGGCACCGATTACGCGCTCTACCTGAAGGGCCTGATCAACTTCACGCCGGCCAGCGCCTTCATGAGCAACCTCACCGGCCAGGACCCGGCCGAGCGCGACCCCAAGGGCCTGCGCGCGTCCTATGACGCCTTCACCGAGCTGATCAAGCGCTACCCGGAAAGCAAGTACAGCGTCGACGCCGAAAAGCGCGTGGCCTGGCTGGTCAACACCATCGCCATGAACGAAGTCCACGTGGCCCGCTATTACTACGAGCGTGGCGCCTACGTGGCCGCCGCCAACCGCGCGCAGACCGTCATCACCGACTTCGAGGGCGCCCCCGCCACCGAAGAAGCGCTCTACCTGATGGTTCAGTCGTACGACAAACTCAACATGACGGACCTGAAGAACGACGCGCAGCGCGTCTACGACAAGAACTTCCCGAACAGCGAGTTCCGCACCAAGGGCCTGAAGGCCGACAAGAGCTGGTGGAATCCCTTTAACTGATTCCGCTCGCATGGGAAGAGAAAAGCCCTTCAATATTGAAGGGCTTTTTTTTGCCTGCGCGGCGCGGACGGCGCCGCTTGGCGCCGCGTTCCTTGCGTCGGTCTATTCGTCGTCCGGTCCGCGCTTGCGACGGTAGAACGCCAGCACCTCTTCCAGCTCGCGCGTGCGCGCAAATGGCGGCAGACCGCGCCACAGGCGCTTGCCATAAGGCTTTTCCACAAGCCGGGCGTCACCCACCATCAGCACGCCCCAATCCGATTCCGTGCGGATCAGCCGGCCCGCGCCCTGCTTGAGCGAAATGGCGGCTTCCGGAAGCTGGTATTCCGCAAACGGGTTGCCGCCCTGCGCGCGGCAGGCGCGCAGACGGGCCTCGATGACGGGATCGTCGGGCGGCGCGAACGGCAGCTTGTCGATCGCCACCAGCGTCAGCACGTCGCCCGGCAGGTCGATGCCTTCCCAGAAGCTGGCGCTGCCCACCAGCACCGGGTGCTTGAGCTTGCAGAAGCGGTCGAGCAAATCGCGGCGCGTGCCCTCGCCTTGTTTGAGCAGCGGCCAGTCATGGCCCGCATCGTCAAAGGCATCGGCCAGCAGATTGGCCACCTTGTCCACGGCGCGCAGCGTCGTACAGAGCACCAGCGTGCCGCCCGGACTGGCCTCCAGCAACGGCATGAGGGTCTGCACGAAGCGGTCCAGGAACTGCGGCGATTGGGGTTCGGGCATGCCGCGCGGCACGAACAGCAGCGCCTGCTCGGGGTAGTCGAACGGGGACTCCCACTTGCCGGTGCGCGCGGACTCCAGGCCAAGCTGGCTGGTGAAGTGCGTGAATTCACCGTTCACCGACAGCGTGGCCGAGGTCATGATCCAGGCCTGGCCAGGCTTGCGGAATTTGGAAAAGGCCTGTGCCACCGACAGCGGCGCCGAATGCAGGCGCACGTGGTGCAGTCCGTGCTCGACCCAGCGCACGGCCGGACCAGTCCATTGTTCGGCCAGCGCCGCGCCCTCGAGCAGGGCCGCGGGGGTGGAAGGACCGTCGCCCAGCGGGCTTTGCACGGGCGCCTGGTCGTCGCGGCCCCAGCCCTCGTCGTCATGCGCGCCGGTGCTACGCCCAGGCGTGGCCCAGCGCTTGAGCTTGACCGAGATCTCGGCCCCCATGCGAGCGGCCGCGAGCAGATCCGGGTGTTTTTCGGCCACCGCGCCCAGCGCCTTGGTGGCGCTGTCCACGGCCTCGCGCAGCGACAGCAGCGCGACGTCGAATTCCTCGGGGTTGGGAATGGCCTCGAACGTGGCCTTGCGGCCCGGCATCTTGTCCAGCGGCGCGCAGACCAGCCGCAGTTCGCGCGCGGCGGTTTCCAGTTGGCGGCTGACGTCGCTCCATTTGGCGGCTTCGCGCGCGTAGGCCAGCCCCGCGACTTCCAGCGCGCGGCCAAAATCCATGAGCTGGTGCGTGGACACGCTGTTGCCCAGAAAGCGCGTGGCGGTGTCGGGCAATTGATGGGCTTCGTCGAAGATGACGGTGTCGGCTTCGGGCAGCAGGTCCGTGACGCCTTCTTCGCGCAGCATCAGGTCGGCCATGAAGAGCGCGTGGTTGACGACGACGACGTCGGCCTCTTGTGCCTGGCGGCGCGCCTTGACGACAAAGCAGTCGCGGATGCGCGGACATTCCTGGCCCAGGCAGTTTTCGCGGGTGGACGTGACACGTTGCCAGATGTCGGCGTCTTCGGGCACCTGCGCCAGGTCGCCGCGGTCGCCCGTTTTGGAGATGCCCGCGAACACCTGGATCTGCCGAAGCTGCTGGATTTCGGAGCGGGATTTGAGCGCACGTTCGTCGCCCTGCAGGCGCTCCAGGTGGTAATGACACACGTAGTTGCCGCGGCCCTTGAGCAGCGCGGCCGTCACGGGCGCGGCCAGCGCCGCGCGCACGCGCGGCAGGTCGCGCGCGAAGAGCTGATCCTGCAGGGTGCGTGTGCCGGTAGAGATGAGCACCTTGCCGCCCTGGATGAAGGCAGGTACAAGATACGCCCAGGTCTTGCCGATGCCGGTGCCGGCCTCGGCCACCAGCGTGGCGCGGTCCTGGATGGCCTGGCCGATGGCCTGCGACAGTTCCACCTGCGATGGACGCGGCTTGTAGCCGGGCAAGGCCGTGGCCAGCGGCCCGTCCTCGTCAAAGAATTCGGATATGTCCAGGTCCAGCATTACAGCAGCCTTGTGTAGGGCCCCAAATGATACCCGCTGCCGCGTCGTTTTCCGGCTTGCGGCCTGCCGCAACGCCGTTGGCAGAGGGACGGATCAGTCCCTTCTGCCACGTTCCGTAACAACGGCTTATGGCACAATCCGCCCCTTGTTTTCCCTTTTTGCCGTCGTATAGAGATGTCTGAAACTTCCACTATCACGAACGTCGCCGCCGGCGTCGACAACGCCCGCATCGTCGCGCAGCTCGCCACCGAGCTGGGCGCCCGCGCCTCTCAAATCGCTGCGGCGGTGGAACTGCTGGATGACGGCGCGACCGTGCCCTTCATCGCCCGCTACCGCAAGGAAGCGACCGGCGGTCTGGACGACACCGTGCTGCGCAACCTGGAAGTCCGCCTGGGCTACCTGCGCGAGCTCGAAGACCGCCGCGGCGCCATCCTGGAATCCATTTCGCAGCAAGGAAAGCTGACGGCCGAACTGCAGCAGGAAATCGCTTCGGCCGACACCAAGCAGCGCCTCGAAGACTTGTACGCGCCCTACAAGCCCAAGCGCCGCACGCGTGCCCAGATCGCCCGCGAAGCCGGCCTGGAACCCCTGGCCGACGCCATCCTGGCCGATCCCGCCTGCGATCCCGCAGCCCTGGCCGCGCAGTACCTGAATCCCGAAGCCTCCATCAACGACGCCAAGGCGGCGCTCGATGGGGCGCGCGACATCCTGGCCGAACGCTACGCGGAAAACGCCGACCTGCTGGCCGACATGCGCGAGCACCTGTGGTCCACCGGCCTCGTGTACTCGAAGATGATCGAAGGCAAGGAAACCGAAGGCGCCAACTTCCGCGACTGGTTCGACTTCAACGAGCCGCTGCGCACCCTGCCCTCGCACCGTATCCTGGCGCTGCTGCGCGGCCGTCAGCAAGGTGTGCTTGAACTGCGCCTCGGCCTGGAAGCCGACCTCGAAGCGCAGACGCCGCATCCGTGCGTGGCCCGCATCGCCAACTTCCTGAAGCTGGGCAACGGTCTTTTCGCGCTGGACGCCACGCCGCGCGCGCGCTGGCTGGGTGAAGTCTGCCGCTGGACCTGGCGCGTGAAGCTCCTGACCGCCTTCGAAAGCGAACTGATCGGCCGCCTGCGCGAAAGCGGCGAAGCCGAGGCAATCCGCGTGTTCGCCGCCAACCTGAAAGACCTGCTGCTGGCCGCCCCCGCCGGTCCCAAGGCCGTGCTGGGCCTGGATCCCGGCATTCGCACGGGCTGCAAGGTCGCGGTCATCGACCAGACCGGCAAGGTCGTCGACACCACCACCGTGTACCCGTTCGAACCGCGCCGCGACCGCGACGGCACGATCAACACGCTGGCCGCGCTGGTGGCGCGCCACAAGGTGGACCTGATTGCCATCGGCAACGGCACGGCTTCGCGCGAAAGCGAAAAGCTCGTGGGCGACATGATGGAGCGTTTCCCCGACCTGAAGGTCACCCGCGTCGTCGTGTCCGAGGCAGGCGCGTCGGTGTATTCGGCATCGGAAACCGCCGCCCAGGAATTCCCCGACCTGGACGTCACGCTGCGCGGCGCCGTGTCCATTGCACGCCGTCTGCAGGATCCGCTGGCCGAACTGGTCAAGATCGACCCCAAGGCCATCGGTGTCGGCCAGTACCAGCACGACGTCAACCAGCGCGAACTGGCGCGTTCGCTGGACGCGGTGGTCGAAGACTGCGTGAACGCGGTGGGCGTGGACGTGAACACGGCGTCGGCCGCGCTGCTGGCCCGCGTGTCCGGCCTGAATTCGCTGCTGGCCAAGAACATCGTCGCCTTCCGCGACGAGAACGGCGCGTTCCCCACCCGCGACATCCTGCGCAAGGTGCCGCGCTTTGGCGACAAGGCGTTTGAACAGGCTGCGGGCTTTCTGCGCATCCCCAACGGCGACAACCCGCTGGACGCGTCGGCGGTGCACCCGGAAGCCTATCCCGTCGTCGAGCGCATCGTCGCCAAGATCAAGACCGAGGTCAAGCAGATCATCGGCCAGCGCGAGGCCCTGAAGGGCGTGTCGCCGTCCGACTTCACCGACGAGCGCTTCGGCCTGCCCACCGTGAAGGACATCTTTGCCGAACTCGAAAAGCCCGGCCGCGACCCGCGCCCGGAGTTCAAGACGGCGCAGTTCAAGGAAGGCGTGGAAACGCTGAACGACCTGTACCCCGGCATGGTGCTGGAGGGCGTGGTGACCAACGTGGCCAACTTCGGCGCGTTCGTGGACATCGGCGTGCACCAGGACGGCCTGGTGCATATCTCGGCGCTGGCCGAGAAGTTCGTGAAGGATCCGCGCGATGTGGTGCGCGTGGGCCAGACGGTCAGCGTCAAGGTGCTGGAAGTGGACGCCGCGCGCAAGCGCGTGGCGCTTACCATGCGCCTGAACGACACCGCCGCGCCGGCCCGCCGCAGCGCCGATGCGCCCAAGGGCGGTGACCGTCCCCGCCGTCAGGGCGATGGCGGCCGCAACGCGGGTGGCGCGGCCGGATCGATGAACAGCGCCATGGCCGACGCGTTCGCCAAGCTCAAGCGCTGATCCGCCGATCCGCTGCCCTGCCCAGATCCCGGCGCCCGATGCGCCGGGATTTTTTTTGCACTGTTAATGGAGCAAGCAGCTGAACGGCATGCGCGACGGCGCGGATTGCCCGCGCCGTCTTCGGCTGCCGTTTATTCCTGCGCCAGCGACAAGAGCGCTTCGCGGGTGCGGGCAAGGCGCGCCGCGGGCTCGCCCTGCATGCCCTCGGGCGCGGTCGCGACCGTCACGCCATCGATCACCGCCGCATAGCCCTCTGTCTGCGCCTGCAGGACGCTGTCAGCGGGTTCGGACTGCAACCGGCGCATCAAGGCGCCCGCTTCCTTGGGATCGGCAAAGCGCTGCGACAACAGCAGTTCCTCGCCGTCGGCCGCCAGCAGGCGGAAGCGGAAGCCGCCGTCCTCGTCACGGAAGCTGACGAAGCGCGCGCCCTTGGATTTTTCCTTCTTGCCCTGCGCGCCCTTGCCGGCCGTGGCGGCTGCGCTCAGGTTGCGCAGGCCCACGGCCTCGCGCAGTTCCTGCATGAAGGGCACGGCAAGCTTGCGCGCCTTGGCCGCGCCGGCTTGCAGGATGTCTTCGATGCGGCCCGGATTGGCCATCAGGTCGACGTACTTTTCGCGCATCGGCGCAAGCAGCGCTTCCAGGTGCTCGAACAGCGCCTGCTTGGCGTCGCCCCAGCCCATGCCCGCTTCCAGCAGCTGGCGGAACGCCGCCGATTGCTCGGACGTGGCGAACGCGCGGTACAGCGTGTACAGGTGGGAGGATTCGGCATCCTTGGGTTCGCCGGGTTCGCGCGAATCGGTCACGATGCGCATCACCGAGGCGCGCAATGCGCTCTTGCCGCCTTCGAACAACGGAATGGTGTTGTTGTAGCTCTTGGACATCTTGCGGCCGTCCAGGCCCGGCAGCGTCGCCACGTCTTCTTCGATGACCACTTCCGGCAGCGAGAAATAGTCGCGTCCGTACAGGTGGTTGAAGCGCTGCGCGATGTCGCGCGCCATTTCCAGATGCTGGATCTGATCCCGGCCCACCGGCACCTTGTTGGCGTTGAACATGACGATATCGGCCGCCATCAGGATCGGGTACGAGAACAACCCCATGGTGATGCCGTCGTCCGGATCCACGTTCTTGGCCACGTTCTGGTCGACCGACGCCTTGTACGCATGCGCCCGGTTCATCAGGCCCTTGGCGGTCACGCAGGTCAGCAGCCAGCTCAGTTCGGGGATTTCGGGAATGTCCGACTGGCGGTAGAACGTCACGCGTTCGGCGTCCAGGCCGACCGCCAGCCAGGTGGCGGCGATTTCCAGGCGCGAGCGCGCCACGCGTGCCGGATCGTCGCACTTGATCAGCGCGTGGTAGTCCGCCAGAAAGAAGAATGCGTCGACGCCGGGCTGCGTGCTGGCCTGCACCGCCGGACGGATCGCGCCCGCGTAGTTGCCGAGATGGGGGGTTCCAGTCGTGGTGATGCCGGTAAGGACGCGGGTATTCATGAGGCGAGAAGGCGGTTGCTAGGGGAAGCCGTCAGTGTAACGTGCCGCAGCGCGGCCCTGCCCGCCCGCCACGCAGCCTGCGCCTACCAGACCGCCAGCACGGGCGCGGCCAGCGCGCACAGGCCGCCCGCGGTCAGCGCCGCGCGCGGACGGAAGGTCAGGAACCAGATCAGCAGCAGGCCGGCGATGCTGAGAATGCCGATCCATTCGACTGTCCCGTAGCTCCAGCCCCAGACCGCCGCGGACGCCCACAGCGACAGCGCAAGCGCCGTCCAGCCGAACAGCCGCAACGGCAACCGATGACGGCGCGGCAAGGCGCGATCGAACAGATCTTCGTAGTGACGGTCCATGGCCAGGCACAGAGCGGAAAACCCGGCATAGGCCAGGCAGAAGGCGGCAAGCGTCATGGCGTATCACCTCGCGGTTCGAAAGCGGTGCGGTGCACGGCGGCCGGAACGGCGGGGTCGTTCGGGGCGGGCGCAACGGCAGCGGACTTGACTGCCTGGGCGCGCGCGGCGCGCGGCTTGCCCGCGGATCTGGCGGGCGCCTTGCGGGCCCGGGCAGCCTTCCGCGCCATCCATGCAAAAAACAGCGCGCTTGCCAGGCACGTCAGGTCAAACCCCGCCATCACCCAGTCGCCCTGCGGCAGCGAGACGCCCAGGTGCCGGTGGGTGGTCAGCGCATTGACCACGGGCACCAGGGCCAGCGCGGCCGCGGCCACCGCCAGCAGGTCCTGCCATTTGCGCCGCTGGAAGAGAAACGCATAGACCAGCGACAGGCCCCAGGCGATGAAGAACGCGCGCACCTCCCAGACCTGGCGCCCGGGCATGTCTGCGGGCAGCAGCCGGTTGGCCAGGAACACCGCCGCCACGCCGAACACGACGCCCGCGATGGTGCCCGCATTGAGGCCGTCTACCAGGCGCAGCGAGAACGCTTCGCGCGCGTCGCCCGGCCGGGCCTTCTGGCGGCGCTTGGCGATCCACAGCACCAGGCCCGTGGCCACCATGGCCGTGCCGGCCAGGCTGACGATGAAATACAGCCAGCGCAGCACCGGTTCGGCGAACAGGCCCAGGTGCAGGCCGGTGATCACGCCCGCAGTCAGGGCGGTCGCGCTGCGGCCGGCCTCCGACTCCTGCAGCGCGCCCGTCACCCCGTCAAAGCGCATGAACGGCGCCATCAGCCCGTACGACACGCCGTCGCCCACGTGGCGGCTGATGGTGATGGTGGCGCCCGCGTCATTGGGATTGTTGACGGTCACCCGGCCGACGCGGCCTTGCCACTGCTGCTCGGCCTGCGCTACCAACGGGGCAATCGGAACCAGCGGCGCGGGCTGGTTCAGCGGCGGCGTGACCTTGAAGGCCTTGAAGACCTCGTTGGTGTAATCGCGCGGATTGTCGTAGACGGCCTGGATGCCTGCCGGCATCAGCATCACCATGAACAGCACCAGGCCGCTGAAGGTGATCATCAGGTGAAACGGCAGGCCCAGCACGGACAGCACGTTGTGGCCGTCCATCCAGGCACGCTGGCCGCCCTTTCCGGGCCGGAAGGTAAAGAAATCAGCAAAGATCTTCTTATGCGTGATGATGCCGCTGATGATCGCCACCAGCATGAACATGCCCGCGATGCTGGCCAGCCAGCGTCCCCACGGAAACGCGGTTTCCAGCTCGAAATGGAAGCGGTAGAAGAAGTCGCCGCCGCGGGTCTGGCGTGGCGTCACGGCCTGGCCGGTGGCCGCGTCCAGCTTGACGCGCACGAAACCGCGCTCGCCCGGCTTGGGCTTGGGGGTCTGGTACAGCAGCTGGATCAGGGGCTCGCGGTCGGACGGCGGCGTGATGAACCAGCGCTTGGCATCGGGCGCGTTTTCCGCCAGATAGCGCTGCGCCGTGGCGACGGCCTGGAGGGCAGGCGCCGGCTGCACCTGGATCTCGGGCTGCATCCAGCGCGTGATCTCGGGCCGGAAGAACGCCAGCGAGCCGGTCAGGAACATCGCGAACAGCACCCAGCCGAAAATCAGCCCGGCCCACGTATGCAACCACGACATCGACGGGCGCAGGCCCTCTTCGCCGGGATGCTTGGTCTTGGCCGCCTTCATGCCGCCCCCACGAGCCGGTGCGCGAGAAACATGCCGCCCAGCAGCGCGGCGGGGACCAGGATGCCCGCCCAGGCGCGCCAGGCGTTGCGCGTGGCGAACACCCAGATCACGCCGCAGGCATAGACCACGAAGGACAGCAGCTGCGCCGCGGTCACGGCATCGGGCCGCCCCAAGGGCAGCCAGACCGCCAGACAGGCGGCCGCCGCCGAGGCCAGGGCATAGCCGCCCAGGATGGCGGCCGTCGCGCGGGAGAATACGGCCAATCGGTAGCGCATCATGCCTGCGCCGGCTGCGGGAGCTTTCACGGGAGTTCTAGGTGGTTGCGGGGACGTGGCCGGCCTGAATTATAACGATTCTCGTTAATACAGGAACGGCCAACCTGCTTACCAGCGATATCGCAGGCTCGCCTTGATGGAGCGCTGGTAGCCGAACCAGCACCAGGACTCGCCGGAGCACGACGCGATGTACTCCTTGTCGAACAGGTTCTGCACGTTCAGCGCAACCTGCATGCCCTTGAGCGCGGGCGAGGCTCGGCCCAGGTCATAGTCCAGCATCAGGTCCACCAGCGTGACTTTCGGCACCTTCAGCGTGTTGGCCTCGTTGGCGTACGACGAACCGATGTACCGCACGCCGCCGCCCACGCCAAGGCCGGCCAGCGGGCCTTCCTGAAGCTGGTAGCGCGCCCAGGCCGACGCCTGCTGCGACGGCAGCGCGGCGGGGGTCTTGCCGGTCAGATCGAAGCCCGCCGCATTCGGATAGGCCTTGGTGTATTCGTTGTTCATGACCGAGTAGGCAGCAATCAGCGACAGGCCGCGCATCGGCTCGGTCTTGGCCTCGAGTTCGATGCCCTGCGTGCGCAGCTCGCCGGCCTGGATCGAGCAACGTCCACCCGCCGTGCCGCACAGGTGCGTCGGGTCCGGGTCGGTGGTCGTCATGTTCTCGCGGCGGATGTCGAAGGCCGCGAAGGTCAGCATCGTGGCCGAGCCCGGCGGCTGGTACTTGATGCCCACTTCGTACTGCTTGCCCTCGATCGGCTTGAACGGCGTGTTGTTCCAGCCCGTGCCCGACTGCGGCTCGAAGGATTCCGAGTAACTGAAGTACGGCGCCACGCCGTTGTCGAAGTTGTAGATGGCGCCGAACCGGCCCGAAAACGCTTCGGCGCTCAGCTTGGACGGGGTGACGCGGCCCGAGGCGATCGCCGTCGTCTCGCCCACGTTGCGCGACCAGTCGTAGCGCCCGCCCAAGAGGAACGACAGACGGTCGATCTTGATCTGGTCCTGGAAATACACGCCGGTCTGGTACTGCGTGGTGGTCGCGTCGCTGGAGAATGCCGGCACGGGAATGTTCTGGAAATTGTCCGGATTCTTCACGTAGAGCGCCGGCGCGGAACCAAATCCCGACAGCGTGTCGGTCTTGACGTGCTGGTAGTCGAATCCCACCAGGACGTTGTGGCCGATCTTGCCGGTGTTGAAGCGGGCCTGCAGGTTGTTGTCGATGGTCAGCGCCCCCACATCCACGTCGGTCGCGATCGAGGCGCGCTGATGGTACAGGTAGGTCCTGTCCGTATAGCCGTAGTAGTTGGTCATCGCGCCATAGACGCTGCGGTACTTGGCGTCCGAGTGCGTCCAGCGCAGGCTTTGCGAGGCCTTGAACGTGTCGTTGAAGCGATGGTCCAGGATGTAGCCCAGCGAGTAGCTCTTGCGGTCGCTCTTTTCGAAATTGGCGTCGCCATCGTAGTAATCGGCGGGCAGCCGGAAGCCGTCGGGCGCGCGCAGCAAGGTGCGCATGGCCGGCACCGCGCCGTACGACCCCATGTCGGGATCATGCTGGAAATTGGTCAGGATGGTCAGCGAGGTATCGGCATTGGGTTTCCAGGCGAACGCGGGCGACACGAAGTAGCGGCGCTCCTTGGTGTCCTGCACTTGCCCGTCCGACATGTAGCCCGATCCCACCAGGCGGTACAGGTACTTGCCCTCTTCGTCGATGGGGCCGCCGAAGTCGAAGTTGGCGCGGCGGAAGTCGTAATTGCCAACCTGCAGTTCCACCTCGCGCAGCGGCTCGTCCAGCGGCCGCTTGCTGACCTGGTTCACCACGCCGCCCGGACCGCCCTGCCCGTACATGACCGACGCCGGCCCCTTGAGCACGTCCACGCGCTCAAGGCGGAAGGCATCGACCTGCGGCAGCGCATCGCGGCCGCCGAACACGCGTAGCCCATCGAGGTACGTGGACGCCGAGAATCCGCGCACGTTGAACTGGTCCAGGCGGGTCGCCGTGGCGCCGCGCGACTCGGTGGCCACGCCCGCCGTGTAGCGCAGCACCTGATTCAGCGTCTGCGCGCCCTGCTCGGTGATCTGCTCGCGCGTGACCACGGACACCGACTGCGGCGTCTCGATCAGCGGCGTGTCCGTCTTGGTGGCGCTGGCGCTGGCGGTAGCCACGTAGCCCACCGTGGGCGCATAGGCGCTGTCCGACATGCCCGTGACCGTCACGGGCGCCAGCGTATGCGTATCGCCCGCGGAGGCTGGCGCGGGCGCCAGCGTCCACGTGTTGCCCGATTGCGCGCGCGCCTGCAGGCCGCTGCCCGCCAGGATGCGCGAGAAGCCCGCGCCCACCGTGTAGGTGCCGTTCAACCCGTCCGAGCGCCGTCCGCGGACAAGCGCCGGATCGAACGACAGGACCACGCCCGCGCTGCGCGCAAACTGCGTCAGCGCATCGGCCAGCGGTCCTGCCGGAATCTGGAAACTGCGCTGGCCGTTGGCGGCTGCCGAGGCTGCGGCGGCAGGCGCGGACTGCGCCCAGGCCGCTGGCGCGCAGGCGGCCAGCGCCCCGGCGCACGACACGGCCAGCACGGCTTGACGGCCGGCGGTCAGCGGTGCGCGCAGGCGGGTGTGAATTGAAGCGGACACAAACATCTCCCTGTACGGTGGTTTCTTTCTGCTTTCCGTACGGGGATGCAAAACCTGCAATGCGCCGGCAAGAAAATTTGTAACGGTCAGGCGTCGCGCGGTCCGACCTGCAGCCAATAGTGCGTGTGGCGCGTGACGGTGACCGGCAGGGAGTGTTCCAGCGCCTTGAGCGCGCGCTCGGCGTCGTCCAGCGGAAACACCCCGGAAAGCCGCAAGGCCGCCACCGCGGGATCGACGCGGATGACGCCCACGCGCTGGCGGGCCAGGTATTCGGCAAAGTCGTCCAGCCGCCATTCCTTGGCCACCACCATGCCGTCCACCCAGGCGAGCCGGTCCGGGTCCGACGCGCCGCGCTGAAGTTCTCCGTCCTCGGCAGAAAACAGCCGTTCACCGGCGTCAAGCTGCGTCAGGACGCCATGGCGCAGCAGCGCCACGCTGCCTTCGTATACGCCCACGCGCGCGCCTTGCGCCGTTCGCCGCAGGTCGAACCGCGCGCGCTCGGCCTGCACTTGGCCGTCGCCGGTGTCCACGCGCAGCGTCCGTGCGCCCGGATGCGGCTCGGCCTGCACCAGCATCTCGCCGCGCAAGAGCGCAATATCACGTACGTTGCCGCTGACGTTGACGCGCACGGCAGAATCGCTGTTCAGGGTGACGCGCAGCCCGTCCGCCAGCGCAAGGGCTTGGCGTTCGCCCACGCGGGTGCTGTAGTCTGCGACCAGCCGCTGCCAGGGCGCATGACGGTAGCCGGCCCACCCGGTGGCGGCCACGCCGGCCACGGTCAACAGGCTGCGCAGCGCGGCGCGCCGGCCACGCGAGGCTGGCGCACTCAGCGCGGTGTGCGCCAATGCCGCCGGCACCCGGCGCGCGTCGCGGCCGATGTCCTGCAACCGGTCCCACGCGACGCGATGCGCGGGATCCTGCGCAATCCAGGCGCGGCACGACTCGCGCGTTTGCACGTCCGCCACGCCCGATTGCAACCGGGTCCACCAGACAATGGCCTCGCGCACGACGGCCTCCGAAGGGGCGGCCTCCGAGGACCTGCCTGCGGGGGGCATGAGCTTCAGCGCGTCAGGCATGGATCGCCGCATAGCACGCGGACATCGCGCGCACCATGTATTGCTGCACGGAGCTCAACGACACATCAAGGCGTTCGGCGATCTCGGGATACGTCAGGCCGTCAAGCTGCGACAGCAGGAACGCGGCGCGGGCCTTCGGCGGCAGCCCGTCCAGCAGGCGATCCAGCTGCACCAGCGCCTGCAATTGCTCGGCCTGCGCCTCGGGCGACGGCGCATAGGTTTCGGGCACGCTGGCCAAATAGGCAAGGTACGCGTGTTCCAGCGCGGCGTGGCGCTGGTGGTCGACGACCAATCCCTTTGCGATGGTGGTGAGGAGCGCCCGGGCCTCGTTGGCCCGCACCTGCTTGCGGCCCTGGATCAACCTGACGAAGACGTCCTGCGCCAGATCCTCTGCGCGGTGTTCGCAGCCCAGCTTGCGGCGCAGCCATCCGAACAGCCACGGGCGGTGATCTCGGTACAAGCCATCGACAGGCGCGACCTGGGCGTCGACGCACGGGGCCGATGAGGAAAGCAAGGTGGAAGACACGGATGAGACTGCGGCGCGGGACCAAAAGTCTCAAAATCTTAATTGATAATGACTTGCATTAACAATGATTGACCTCACCCGGCCCTGAAATTGCGGGCCGGGTGACGCATTACTACAACGTCGCGGCCAGGCGGCGTTCGGATTCCAGGTATTCGCGCGACTGCATTTCCATGATGCGCGAGACGGTCCGGTGAAACTCGTTGGCCAGCGCGCCTTCCGTGTAGATCTCTTCGGGCTCGCACTCGGCCGACATGATGAGCTTGACGCGATGGTCGTAGAACACGTCGATCAGCCAGGTGAAGCGGCGCGCCTCGGACGCCTGGCGCGGGCCCATGCGCGGCACGCCCGACAGGATCACGGCGTGGAAGCGGTTGGCCAGTTCCAGGTAGTCGTTCTGCGAGCGCGGACCGCCGCACAGCGTGGCAAAGTCGAACCACACCACCGAGCCGCCCAGCGCCAACGCGCGGATCTCGCGATGCTCGATGTGCAGCACGGGCTCTTGCGGAGGCGTGTCGGCCAGCGCGTCGAAGGCCGCCTGCAGCGCCTTCTGCGCATGCTCGTCCAGCGGCGTGTGATAGCTCTGCACCTGCTCCAGCGAGCGGCGGCGGTAATCGATGCCCGCATCCACGTTCATCACGTCCATGCGCGACTGGATAAGCGCGATGGCGGGCAGCACGCGGTCACGGTGCAGGCCGTCGGTATACAGCGTGGAGGGTTCGTAGTTGGACGTCATCACGAACGACGTGCCGTATTCGAACAGCTTGAGCAGCAGGCGGTGCAAGATCATTGCGTCCGCCACGTCGGACACATGGAATTCGTCAAAGCAGATCAGCCGGTAGCGCTTGGCCACGCGCTTGGCGACCTCGTCCAGCGGATCCTGCATGCCCTTGACTTCCTCGAGCTCGCGATGCACACCGCGCATGAATTCGTGAAAGTGCAGGCGCGTCTTGCGCACCACCGGCACGGTGGCATAGAACGCATCCATCAGGAAGCTCTTGCCGCGGCCCACACCGCCCCACAGGTACACGCCGCGCGGCACGTCGGGACGGTTCAGCAGCTTTTTCAGCGCGTTCGAGCGCATCGACTTGAACTTGACCCATTCGTCGTAATAGCGCTGCAAGCGGTCGATCGCCTTCTTCTGCGCGTCGTCGGGCTTGTAGCCGCGTTCGGCCAATGCGTGTTCGTAGTAGTCGCTGACGTTCATAGGGGAACCGGATCAGGCTGAAATGGTAGTGGCGGTAAAGAAAAGGGCGGGTCCTGGAACCCGCCCCCGGTCTTGCAGCAGTCAGTCGCGGCTTAGAAGTTCAGCGCGCGCTTGTCCACGGCCAGCGCGGCTTCCTTCACGGCTTCCGACAGGGTCGGGTGCGCGTGGCAGATGCGGGCGATGTCTTCGGCGGCGCCGCGGAATTCCATGATGGTCACGGCTTCCGAGATCAGTTCCGAGGCCATCGGGCCCACGATGTGCACGCCCAGGACTTCATCGGTCTTGGCATCGGCGATCACCTTGGCAAAGCCGGTGGTGTCGCCCAGCGCGCGGGCGCGGCCGTTGGCCAGGAACGGGAAGCTGCCCGCCTTGTACTCGCGGCCTTCGGCCTTGAGCTGCTGTTCGGTCTTGCCGACCCAGGCGATTTCCGGCGAGGTGTAGATGACCCACGGCACGGTGTCGAAGTTGACGTGGCCATGCTGGCCGGCGATACGCTCGGCAACCGCCACGCCTTCTTCTTCAGCCTTGTGCGCCAGCATCGGGCCGCGCACCACGTCGCCCACTGCCCAGACGTTCGGCAGGTTGGTCTTGCAGTCGCCGTCCACGGCCACGAAGCCGCGTTCGTCCAGCTTCAGGCCCACGGCGTCGGCGTTCAGGCCGCCGGTGTAGGGCACGCGGCCGATCGAGACGATCAGCTTGTCCACGACCAGCTTCTGCTCGGCGCCCTTGGCGTCGACGTAAGGCACGGTCACGGACTTGGCGGTCGCCTTGATCTCGCCGATCTTGACGCCCATCTGGATGTTCAGGCCTTGCTTGGTGAAAGCCTTCAGGGCTTCCTTGGCCACTTGCCCGTCGGCGGCAGCCAGGAATTCCGGCATCGCTTCCAGGATGGTGACTTCCGAACCCAGGCGGCGCCACACGCTGCCCATTTCCAGACCGATCACGCCAGCGCCGATGACGCCCAGCGTCTTGGGCACGGCGCCGATGTTCAGTGCGCCGTCGTTGGACAGCACGACCTTTTCGTCGAACGGCAGGCCGGGCAGTTCACGCGCCGACGAGCCGGTGGCGACCACGACGTGCTTGGCAACCAGGTCTTCCTCGGCGGTGCCGGTGACCTTGATGGCCCAGCCGCCTTCCACTTGGCCGCTGAACGCGCCCTTGCCGTGGAAGAACGTGACCTTGTTCTTCTTGAACAGGTACAGGATGCCGTCGTTGTTCTGCTTGACCACCGTGTTCTTGCGGCCGATCAGCGTGTCGAGCTTCAGGCTGACGCCCTTGACTTCGATGCCGTGCTCGGCGAAGTGGTGGTTGGCTTGCTCGTAGTGTTCCGACGATTGCAGCAGCGCCTTGGACGGGATGCAGCCGACGTTGGTGCAGGTGCCGCCGGGAGCCGGGCCGCCTTGGCCGTTCTGCCAGGCGTCGATGCAGGCGACCGACATGCCGAGCTGCGCGGCGCGGATGGCGGCGATGTAGCCGCCGGGGCCTGCGCCGATCACGACGACGTCAAATTGTTTGGACATAGTGTTCTCGCGAATGAGGGGTGAAGAAGCGCACTCCCTGCCCAGCGGGGTCGTGCTGCGGGCCGGCGGGGAGCCGGCCCGGGCGCCGCGCGACTTGCGGGTCGCGTTCGGCGCCGGCCAGGGGCGTCGAGATTACAGGTCCAGCAACAGGCGCTGCGGATCTTCCAGGGCGTCCTTCATGGCGACCAGGCCCAGCACGGCTTCGCGGCCGTCGATGATGCGGTGGTCGTAGGACAGGGCCAGGTAGTTCATCGGGCGGATGACGATCTGGCCGTTTTCGACGACGGCGCGATCCTTCGTGGCGTGCACGCCCAGGATGGCCGATTGCGGCGGGTTGATGATCGGGGTCGACAGCATCGAGCCGAACACGCCGCCGTTGGAGATCGAGAACGTGCCGCCGGTCATTTCTTCGATGCCCAGCTTGCCGTCAGCGGCGCGGCGGCCGAAGTCGGCAATGGTCTTCTCGATGTCGGCGATCGACAGCTGGTCGGCGTTGCGCAGGATCGGCACCACCAGGCCACGCGGGCTGCCGACAGCGATACCGATGTCGAAGTAGCCGTGGTAGATGATGTCCTTGCCGTCGATCGAGGCGTTGATCAGCGGGTACTTCTTCAGCGCGGCAACGGCGGCCTTGACGAAGAACGACATGAAGCCCAGCTTGATGCCGTGTTCCTTTTCGAACTTGTCCTTGTACTTGGCGCGCAGGTCGATGACGGCCTGCATGTTGACTTCGTTGAACGTGGTCAGGATCGCGTTTTCCTGCTGCGATTGCAGCAGGCGCTCGGCGATGCGGGCGCGCAGGCGGCTCATCGGCACGCGCTGTTCCGGACGGCCGTCCAGCGACAGCGTGGTCGGGGCGGGCGCGGCGGCAGCCTTGGCCGGCGCGGCCTTGGGCTGGGCGCTGGCGGCCAGGGCGTCGCCCTTGGTCACGCGGCCATCGCGGCCGGTGCCCGACACGGAAGCGGCGTCAACGCCCTTCTCGGCCAGGATCTTCGAGGCGGCGGGCGAAGCGACGCCGGCAGCGGCGGTCGAGGCCGGGGCGGCAGCGGCGGGCGCGGGCGCGGCGGCGGCTTGCTCAGCGGCCTTGGGGGCTTCGGCCGGTGCGGTGGCGGCGGCGGCGGCCTTGGCGGCGGTGTCGATGCGGGCCAGCACTTCGCCGGAGGTCACGGTGCTGCCATCGCCCTTGACGATTTCGGACAGCACGCCCGAGGCGGGGGCCGGCACTTCCAGCACGACCTTGTCGGTTTCGACTTCGATCAGGATTTCGTCGGCTTCAACGGCAGCGCCCGGCTGCTTCTTCCAGGTCAGCAGGGTGGCTTCGGAAACGGATTCGGAAAGTTGGGGAACGACGACGTCGGTAATAGCCATTTTGTTTATTCCGTAGAGAGTGTGTTCTTGTCACGCGGCGCGGCAAGGTTCGAAACGGGGTTCCGGAACGCTTGCCGCCCGCGGCGCGTGCATCAAGTAAGGGTTACTTCGTCAACATGACCTTGAACTTGGGCGCGAAGGCCGTTTCGATCAGGGCCTTCTGCTGCTCCTGGTGCTTGGCCAGGTAGCCCACGGCCGGCGATGCCGACGCGGCACGGCCTGCGTAGCCAAGCTTCTGGCCTTCGACCATGTTCTCGTACACGTGATGCTGAACGTAGAACCAGGCGCCTTGGTTCTGGGGTTCGTCCTGCACCCAGATCACTTCGGTTGCCTTGGGGTACTTGCGCAGTTCGGCTTCGAACGACTTGTGCGCAAACGGATACAGCTGCTCGACGCGGATGATGGCGACGTTGTCGGCGCCACGCTCGCGGCGGGCGTTGACCAGGTCGTAGTACACCTTGCCCGAGCAAGCCAGCACGCGCTTGACCTTGCTGGCGTCGATGGCCTCGTCGACCTCGCCGATGACCGGGCGGAAGCTGCCGCCGGCCAGATCGGTCAGGGGCGAACCGGCGTCCTTGTTGCGCAGCAGCGACTTCGGCGTGAACAGCACCAGCGGCTTGCGGAACGGACGGATCATCTGGCGGCGCAGAACGTGGAAGATCTGCGAAGCCGAGGTCGGCTGAACCACTTGCATGTTGTTGTCGGCGCACAGCTGCAGGAAGCGCTCGATGCGGCCCGACGAGTGCTCGGGACCCTGGCCTTCGTAGCCGTGCGGCAGCATCAGCGTCAGGCCCGACTGGCGGCCCCACTTGGCTTCGCCGGAGCTGATGAACTGGTCGATCACGACCTGGGCGCCGTTGACGAAGTCGCCGAACTGGCCTTCCCAGATGACCAGCGTGTTGGGTTCGGCGCTGGAGAAGCCGTATTCAAAGCCCAGCACCGCCTCTTCGGACAGCACGGAGTCGATGACGGTGAACGGCGCCTGGCCTTCCGACACGTTCTGCAGCGGAATGTAGGTGCCGTCGTTCCAGCGTTCGCGGTTCTGGTCGTGCAGCACGGCATGGCGGTGCGTGAACGTGCCGCGGCCCGAATCCTGGCCGGTGATGCGGATGGCGTAGCCCGAGGACACCAGGGTCGCGAAGGCGAGGTGTTCGCCCATGCCCCAGTCCAGGTTCATTTCGCCCTTGGCCATCGTGCGGCGGTCGTTCAGCAGCTTGGCGACCAGCGGGTGCACCGTGAAGCCTTCCGGCACGGTGGTGATGCGTTCGCCGATGCGCTTGAGTTCAGCCAGCGGCACGGCAGTGTCGGCCTGGTCGGTCCACTTGGCGCCCAGGAACGGCGACCAGTCGATGGCGTACTTGCTCTTGTAGTCGGTCAGCACCGGTTCGATGGTGCGCTGGCCGTCTTCCATGAGCTGGCGGTAGTCCTTGACCAGCTGATCGGCTTCGCCGTCGGCCAGCACGCCTTGCGTGGTCAGCTTGTCGGCGTACAGCTTGCGCGTGCCGGGGTGGTGGCCGATGCGCTTGTACATCAGGGGCTGCGTCAGCGACGGGGTGTCCTGCTCGTTGTGGCCCAGCTTGCGGAAGCAGACGATGTCCACGACGACGTCGTGGCGGAACTGCAGACGGTAGTCCAGCGCCAGCTTGGTGACGAACACCACGGCTTCGGGATCGTCGCCGTTGACGTGGAACACCGGGGCTTCGATCATCTTGACCACGTCGGTGCAATACAGCGTCGAACGCGAGTCACGCGGGTCGGACGTGGTGAAGCCGATCTGGTTGTTGATGACGATGTGCAGCGTGCCGCCCGTACCGTAGCCGCGCGTCTGCGCCAGGTTCAGGGTTTCCATCACGACGCCCTGGCCGGCAAAGGCCGCGTCGCCGTGCACCAGCACCGGCAGCACTTGCTTGCCTTCGGCATCGCCGCGGCGTTCCTGGCGGGCGCGTGCGCTGCCTTCGACGACGGGGTTGACGATTTCAAGGTGCGACGGGTTGAACGCCAGCGACAGGTGGACGGGGCCGCCGCGCGTGGACAGGTCGCTCGAGAAGCCGTTGTGGTACTTCACGTCGCCGTCGGTCAGGCCTTCGGCGTGCTTGCCTTCGAACTCGGCGAACAGGTCGCCGGGCATCTTGCCCATGATGTTCACGAGCAGGTTCAGGCGGCCGCGGTGGGCCATGCCGACCACGATTTCCTGGACGCCGTTTTCACCGGCGTGGTTGACCACTTCGTCCATCGAGGCGATGAAGCTTTCGCCGCCTTCCAGCGAGAAGCGCTTCTGGCCGACGTACTTGGTGTGCAGGAAGCGTTCCAGGCCTTCGGACTCGGTGAGCTGCTGAAGGATGTGGCGCTTTTCTTCCGCGGTGTACGTGGGCGCGCCCAGCGTGGTTTCCAGGCGTTCCTGGATCCAGCGCTTGGCGGCGGGGTCGGAGATGTGGGTGAATTCTGCACCGATGCTGCGGCAGTAGGTGTCGCGCAGTGCCTTCAGGATGTCGCGCAGCGTCATCGTGCTGGCGGTCGTGAAGTAGGTGTTGGTGGCCGAGTACGTCTGGTCCAGATCGGCTTCGGTCAGGCCATAGAAGGCGGGATCGAGCTCGGGGATCGGCGGACGTTCCTGGCGCTTGAGCGGATCGAGGTCGGCCCAACGCGAACCCAGCGAACGGTAGGCGGCAATCAGCGATTGCACCGAAACCTGCTTGCTGGCCACGCTCAGGTCGGGTTCGGCGGCGCGTTGCACGAAGGCATTGGCCTTGGCGCGCTGGGCGAACGATTCGACGATGGGAGCGTGGGCCTGGTCGCGAGTGGATTCCTGGCCGTCGGTTGCGGGCGCGTGCTGCAATTGGTCGAAATATTCGCGCCAGTTGTCAGGTACCGAACCGGGGTTATCGAGGTAGGCTTCGTAAAGCTCCTCGACATACGGGGCATTACCCCCAAAGAGGTAAGACGTGGATAGAGATTCTATTTCCGAAGACATATCGCTTCACCTTTACGAGTGCTTCACTCGAGACGATGCAGGAAAACCTTCCGCGACACGGGCTTCCCGTTAGGCGGATAGCAGGGGCAGAAGGCGCGTACAAGCCTTGAAAGCCTATGGTCGAGAAGTATAACCCTTTGAGTTTACGGGCGTCTTCCCGCATTTCCGTGACGCGAAAGCCCTTTCGGAATGCCGTCATGCAGCAACGGAATGTCCGTCCAACCCCTTCCAATGCGCCGTCTACGCGCCACCAAAATCGGTCAATGCAAAATGCCGCAGCGCGTCATTTTGAATAGCAGAAAAGGCAAGTGTTGCATTTACGCCGCGTCAAACCGGCAGCGCGGTGGTCGACATGATCTCTTTCAAGACGAAAAAGGTGCGAATTTGGCGTACGCCAGGCAGCTTGATGATCTCGCCCGCATGCAGCTTGTTGAATCTTTCCAGATCGCGGATGCGCAGCATCAGGAAGTAATCGAATTCGCCTGCCACCAGGTGGCATTCCAGGCAGCCGCTGATGCTCTTGGCCGCTTCCTCGAAGTCGGTGAACGAGTCGGGTGTGGAACGGTCCAGCACCACGCCCACGATGACTAGCGTGGCCATGTCCACGTCGGCGGGTTCAAGCAGCGCGACCGTCTTGCGGATGATGCCTTCGCCTTTGAGCCGCTCGACGCGCCGCAGACACGCCGCCGGACTGAGATGCACGCGCGCGCTCAGGTCCAGATTGGTGATCTGCGCGTCGTCCTGAAGAATGCGCAGGATCTGGCGGTCGATGCGGTCCAGCGTGAACACGGCGGTCATTGAATGCGTCCCTGAAAATTAAATTTGGTCGCGGTTTTTAATTTGGAAATATTAAGTCCATAAATGCCAATAAACGAAGCTTAGATTTGGCGGATTGAAAAAATACGCAATTGACCCCTCAAGCCCATGATTTCTATGATTTTTGCGAACCCTGCCAAAAAGCGCAGGCCGCCCGAATCATCAGGAGCCACCATGGATCTGCAACGCTTTCCCCGTCATCGCCTGACCTTCGGCGATACCCCGATCGAAAAGCTGGACCGCCTTTCACAGCATCTGGGCGGCAAGGTCGAGATTTACGCCAAGCGCGAGGACTGCAACAGCGGCCTGGCATTCGGCGGCAACAAGCTGCGCAAGCTTGAATACCTGATCCCGCAGGCGCTGGAGCAAGGTTGCGACACGCTCGTCACCATCGGCGGCATCCAATCCAACCACACGCGCATGGTCGCGGCCGTGGCCGCCAAGCTGGGATTGGCCTGCGTGCTGGTGCAGGAAAACTGGGTGGATTATTCGGATGCGGTCTACGACCGCGTCGGCAACATCATGATGAGCCGCCTCATGGGCGCGGACGTGCGGCTGGTCGACCAGGGTTTCGACATCGGCTTTCGCCGCAGTTGGGAAGAGGCGCTTGAAGAAGTGAAACGCCGCGGCGGCAAGCCCTATGCGATTCCCGCGGGCGCGTCCGACCATGAACTGGGCGGGCTGGGCTACGTGGGCTTTGCCGAAGAGGTGCGCCGCCAGGAAGCCGATCTGGGATTCAAGTTCGACTACATCGTCGTCTGCGCGGTCACGGGCAGCACGCAGGCCGGCATGGTCGTGGGCTTTGCCGCCGACGGCCGCGCCAACCGCGTCATCGGCATCGACGCCTCCGCCACGCCGGAGCAGACGCGCGCCCAGGTCCTGCGCATCGCGCGGCGCACCGCCGACCTCGTCGGACTGGAAAGACCCATCGAAGACAAGGACGTGGTGCTCGACACACGTTACGCCTATCCCGCGTATGGCCTGCCGTCAGCCGAAACCAACGATGCCATCCGTACCTGCGCCCGCCTGGAAGGCATGATGACCGACCCGGTGTACGAAGGGAAATCCATGCAGGGAATGATGGACATCATCCGCAAAGGCGAAATTCCCGCCGGTTCCAAGGTCCTGTATGCGCACCTGGGAGGGGTGCCGGCGATCAACGCCTACAGCTTTCTCTACCGCAACGGATAGCGGCGGCTTCGGCGTCATGGGGTGGCCTTGCGGGGACTTGCGGTGAGGCCGAGCTCCCCATAGGGCAACCCAGGATGGCGCGGTAGGGACATTTGATGTACATACTTTGTATACACAAATCCACCCGCGAATCGTGTGTTGCCATGCCACGGTTTCGCGTTCCCCCGCCCGCCCATGCCCGCCTACGATTCCACCAAGCCCTACCCCCGCGACCTGGTCGGCTACGGCCGCAATCCACCTCACGCGCAATGGCCAGGCAACGCGCGGATTGCGGTGCAGTTCGTCCTGAATTACGAGGAAGGCGGCGAAAACAGCGTGCTGCATGGCGACGCCGGCTCCGAGCAATTCCTGTCCGAAATGTTCAGCCCCGCCAGCTATCCGGACCGGCATCTCAGCATGGAAGGCATCTATGAATACGGTTCGCGGGCGGGCGTGTGGCGCATCCTGCGGGAATTCGAAAAGCGCCAGCTGCCGCTGACGGTGTTCGGCGTCGGCATGGCGCTGCAACGCCATCCGGACCTGACCGCGGCGTTCGTGGAACTGGGGCATGAAATTGCCTGCCACGGCTGGCGCTGGATCCACTACCAGAATGTGGATGAAACCACCGAGCGCGAGCACATGCGCCTGGCTATCGACGCCATCACATCGCTGACCGGCACGCGGCCGCTGGGCTGGTACACCGGCCGCGACAGCCCCCGCACCCGCACGCTGGTCGCCGACGACGGCGGATTCGAGTACGACAGCGACTATTACGGCGACGACCTGCCCTTCTGGATGCAGGTGCGCAAATCGGATGGCGCCACGGCGCCGCAGCTCATCGTGCCTTACACGCTGGACTGCAACGACATGCGCTTCGCGCTGCCGCAGGGCTTTTCCCACGCAGATCCCTTTTTCCAGTACCTGAAGGACAGCTTCGACGCGTTGTATGCCGAAGGCGGCGAGGCGCCCAAGATGCTCAGCATCGGCATGCACTGCCGCCTCTTGGGCCGGCCCGGCCGCATCGTTGCCCTGCAGCGTTTCCTGGATCACATCGCGCGCCATGATCGCGTCTGGGTGTGCCGCCGGCTGGACATCGCGCGACACTGGAAAGCCACCCACCCCTACATATCCGACCGTTGAACAGGACGACCATGACCAACAAACTGAACGAGCCGAACGTCGAGCCGCGCCCGCACAGCCGCCACGGCGAAACCGGCATGGGCAGCGACATCTGGGACTGGCACGAGGCGCTCAGCATGTACAGCGATCCGGGCTACGCCGAAAAAGGCCAGCTCACGGTCACGTACCTGACCGACGCGCACCGCGCCTGCGCCGCGCGCATCTCGCAATGGATGCGAGACTGCGGCTTTGACGAGGTCAGCATCGACGCCGTGGGCAATGTGGTGGGACGCTATCGCGCCGCCCAGTCCGGCGCGCCGGTCCTCATGACCGGCAGCCACTTCGACACGGTGCGCAACGCCGGAAAGTACGACGGCCGGCTTGGCATCTTCGTGCCCATGGCCTGCGTGCGCGCGCTGCATCGAGAGAACCGGCGCCTGCCGTTCGACGTGGAGGTGATCGCCTTCGCCGAGGAAGAAGGCCAGCGCTACCGGGCCACGTTCCTGGGCTCGGGCGCGTTGATTGGCAGCTTCAATCCCGACTGGCTGGCGCAGAAGGATGCCGACGGCATCACCATGCGCGAGGCCATGACGCACGCGGGCCTGGACATCGACGGGATTGCCGGCCTGCGGCGCGATCCGGCCAATTACCTGGGCTTTGTCGAGGTGCACATCGAGCAGGGTCCGGTGCTGTATGAAATGGGGCTGCCGCTTGGCGTCGTCACGTCCATCAACGGCTGCGTGCGCCATCAGGTGCAGATCCTGGGCCTGGCCAGCCATGCCGGCACCACGCCCATGAACCGGCGGCGCGACGCGGCCGTGGCGGCCGCCGAGCTGGCGCTCTATGTTGAAAGCCGCGCCGCCCGCGATGGCGATTCGGTCGGCACGGTAGGCATGTTCGAGGTGCCCAGCGGATCGATCAACGTCGTGCCGGGCGAGTGCCGCTTCAGCCTGGACCTGCGCGCTCCCAGCGATGTGCAGCGCGACGCGCTGGTCGATGACGTGCTGGCCGAGCTGGCCGCCATCTGCGCGCGGCGCGGTCTGCGCTATTCGATTGAAGAAACCATGCGCGCCGCCGCCGCGCCCAGCGATCCGCGCTGGCAGCAGCGCTGGGAGCGCGCGGTCGACGCGCTGGGCGTCCCCGTGCACCGCATGCCCAGCGGCGCCGGCCACGACGCCATGAAGCTGCACGAGATCATGCCGCAGGCGATGCTCTTCGTGCGCGGCCAGAACAACGGCATCAGCCACAACCCCCGCGAATCCACCACCAGCGACGATATCGAACTTGCCGCGCAAGCCATGCTGGGCTTGCTCGACGCGCTGGCCAACGAAACCTCGACATAACGCCATGACCGATTACGCCCGACTCGACGCCTGGGTGGACGCCCATTTCGACGAAGAAGTCCGCTTCCTGCAAGCACTGGTGCGCGTGCCCACCGACACGCCGCCCGGCAACAACGCGCCGCACGCCGAGCGCACCGCGCAACTGCTGCAGGATTTTGCCCTGCACGCCGAAGCGCACCCCGTGCCGGCCCAGGCCGTCGCGGACTACGGCATGCAGTCCATCACCAACCTCATCGTGCGCCGCGAATACGGCGGCGCAGGCCCGCGCATCGCGCTCAACGCGCACGGCGATGTGGTGCCTCCCGGCGACGGCTGGAAGCACGATCCCTACGGCGCCGAGATCGAGGACGGCTGCCTGTACGGCCGCGCCGCAGCCGTCAGCAAGAGCGACTTCGCCAGCTTCACGTTTGCGCTGCGGGCGCTGGAAGCCGTCGCCATGCCGTCGCGCGGTGCGGTGGAGCTGCACTTTACGTACGACGAGGAATTCGGCGGTCTGCTGGGTCCGGGCTGGCTCCTGGAGCAGGGATTGACCCGCCCCGACCTGATGATCGCGGCCGGCTTCAGCTATGAAGTCGTCACCGCGCACAACGGCTGCCTGCAGATGGAAGTGACGGTGCACGGCAAGATGGCCCACGCCGCCATCCCAAGCAGCGGCGTCGACGCCTTGCAAGGCGCCGTCGCGATTCTGAATGCGCTGTATGCGCAGAACGCGCATTACCAGGCGATCACGTCGCAGGTCCCGGGCATTTCGCATCCGTACCTGAACGTGGGGCGGATCGAAGGCGGCACGAACACGAACGTGGTGCCCGGCAAGGTCAGCTTCAAGCTGGACCGCCGCATGATTCCCGAAGAAAACGCCACGGAGGTCGAGGCCGACATCCGGCGCATCATCGAAGAAACCGCGGCTTCATGTCCCGGTATCCGTGTCGAGATCAAGCGGCTGCTGCTGGCCAATTCGATGCGCCCGCTACCCGGCGCGCAGCCGCTGGTGCAGGCCATCCAGCAACATGGGGAGGCCGTGTTCGGCGAACCCATCCCCGCGATGGGCACACCGCTCTACACCGACGTGCGCCTGTACGCCGAAGCCGGCATCCCCGGCGTGATCTACGGCGCGGGCCCGCGCACGGTGCTGGAATCGCACGCCAAGCGCAACGACGAGCGCATCAATCTGGAAGACCTGCGCCGCGCGACGAAGGTCATTGCACGCACGCTGGCGGATTTGCTGCACTAAGCCAGCCGCATCACCCGCCGCCAGAAAAGCACGGCCACCATGACAAACACGGCCAGCCCCAGGTAGGACGCCATGCCGGCGAAGTCCTCGCCTGCGATCGCCAGCGGCGCCTCGGAGCCCGTGCCGCCGATGATGGCCGCCATCAGCACGCCCACCAGGCTCTCGCCCACGATCAGGCCCGAGGCGATCAGCACGCCGCGGCGGTTGGCCGCCTCGGCAAAGCGGTCGTAGGGCTGGTTGGCGGCGGCGGCGCGGCGGCGCAGGGCGCGCTCAAGCAGCCATGCCAGCAGCGCGCCCGCCACGATGGGCGCGGCGACGGTCGGCGGCAGGTAGATGCCGATGCCGACCGCCAGCACGGGAATGCGCGCCACCTTGCAGGTGCGCTTCATGATCTCGTCCACTACGATCAGCCCCACGCCCACCGCCATGCCGATCAGGATCATCGTCCAGTTCAACTGGTGGGTGAAGATGCCGCGCGTGATCGCCAGCATCAGCGTGGCCTGCGGCGCGGACAGCGCCTGCGAGGCGTCCATGCCCTCGCGCGGCATCGCGTCCGCAAACCCGTACGCGTTGTACAGCAGCTCCAGCACCGGCGAAATCACCGCCGCGCCGACGACGCAGCCGATCAGCAGCGCGACCTGCTGACGCCACGGGGTGGCCCCCACCAGCCAGCCGGTCTTCAGGTCCTGCAGGTTGTCGTTCGAAATCGACGCCACCGCCACCACGGCCGAGGTGCTGAAGATCGCCAGGGCAATCGCCATCTGCACGCCGTTGTCCAGCGCCATCAGCTCGCCGCCCACGCCCAGCATCAGCACGGACACCAGGACGATGGCGACGATGCCCACGCCGGAGATCGGGCTGGTCGACGACCCCACCAGGCCGGCCATGTAGCCGCAAGCCGCGGCCACCAGGAAACCGAACACAAAGGCAAAGAGGACCGCGTAGGCGACCAGCTTCCAGATGGCGCCGGCCGACAGTGGCGTGCCCGACAGGAACACCTGGAATGTGAAGACCAGGATTGCCACCAGCACCAGCGTCACGGCCGAGATCCAGCCCGCCGACAGGTCGCGTTCGGTGCGCGGCGCGGTGCCCGCTCGGGCCGCGCCCTCCTTGGTCAAGGCAGAAAACGAAGCCTTCACGCCGCGCGCCATCGGCACGAACAGCGTCGCCAGCGTCCAGATCGCGCCCACGCCGATCACGCCCGCGCCAATGAAGCGCACCTGCGAGGACCACAGCCCCGTGGCATAGGATGCCAGCGTCGCGCCCGCGGGCATGTCGCCCATGGCGGTCAGGATGGGCACCGCGATGCCCCACGCAATGACCAGCCCCGTCAACATCGCCAGCCCGGCGACGATGCCGATCAGGTAGCCCGCACCCAGCAGCGCCAGCGAAAAGCCCATCGGCAGCCTGAACACGGCGCCGCCCAATGCAAACCAGCCGCTGACGCTGTCGCCCAGCACGCGCAGCCCGCTGGCGGCAAAGCTGACCACGGCCGCCGCGACGCCCCCGGCGACGATGTCGCCCATGCCGGTGGCGGCGGGTTTGGCCGACGCGTGCGCGCCGGTCTGCGGCGCGTCCTGCGCGCGCTCGGCGCTGCCCACCCGCAGAATCTCCGCCGCCGCCACGCCTTCCGGATACGGCAGGTTGCTCTGCACCACCATCACGTGGCGCAGCGGAATCGTGAACATCACGCCCAGCATGCCGCCGGCCGCGCAGATGCCCAGCGTCTGCCAGAACGGGAAGCCCTGCCAGTGGCCCATCATGACCAGCGCCGGCAGGATGAAGATGATGGCCGACAGCGTGCCGGCCGCCGAGGCCTGCGTCTGCACCATGTTGTTTTCAAGGATGTTGGCGTCCTTGAACATGCGAAGGACCGACATCGAGATCACGGCCGCCGGAATGGCCGACGAGAACGTCAGGCCCACTTTGAGCCCCAGGAACACGTTCGAGGCGGTGAAGATGACGGTGATCAGCGCGCCGAGCAGGACGCCCCGGACGGTCAGCTCGGGCAGCGTGACCTCCGGCGGAACGCGGATGGGCTGGGTCATGGGTTTCTCCCTATTGATAGCCGCGCATTCTAGCGCCAGACCGTCCACCCCGTGGTCACCAGCGGTAAACGCGATCGGGCAGTGGAACCTGCCGTGCAGCAGGATCCTGACGAAAGATTATGCTGAAAGCGCCGGATTCCCCTGGGGCATTTGATGACTCATGCCTCGGGCATGGGTCTAGCATGAGCAGTAAAAACAGGAGACGACTCACCATGCTCGACCCTCGCCAGCCCCTTTCCGGATCGGCCCTCCAGGACGACGCCGACCCCGCCGAAACCGCCGAATGGCGCGAAGCGTTGCAGTCCCTGCTGCAGGCCGACGGGGCCGAGCGCGCGGGCTACGTGCTGGACAGCGTCCTGGGCCACGCCGCCTCGCTCGGGCTGCGCGCCAACAGCCAGACCCGCACGGCCTACCTGAATACCATTCCCGCCGACCAGGAACCGCCCTTCCCCGGCAACCTGGCCGTCGAAGAGCGCATCGCCCGCATCAACCGCTGGAACGCGCTGGCGATGGTGGTGCGCGCCAATCAGGCGCATGGCGAGCTGGGCGGCCACATCGCCAGCTACGCGTCGGCCGCCGACCTGTTCGAAGTCGGCTTCAACCATTTCTTTCGCGCCCGCACGGACGGCAACCCGGGCGACATCGTCTACATGCAGCCGCATTCGGCGCCCGGCGTCTACGCGCGCGCCTTCCTCGAAGGCTTTCTGGGCGAAGACGACCTGGCGCATTTCCGCCAGGAAATCACCGCCACCACGCGCGGCTTGCGCGGCCTGTCCTCGTACCCCCATCCGTGGCTGATGCCGGATTTCTGGCAGTTCCCCACCGGCTCGATGGGCATCGGCCCCATCAACGCCATCTACCAGGCGCGCTTCATGCGCTATCTGGAACATCGCTCGCTGGTGCCCGGCGCCGATCGCAAGGTGTGGGGCATCTTTGGCGACGGCGAAATGGACGAGCCCGAATCCATTGCGGCGCTCACGCTGGCCGCGCGCGAAAAGCTCGACAACCTGATCTTCGTCGTCAACTGCAACCTGCAGCGCCTGGACGGCCCGGTGCGCGGCAACGGCCGCATCATCGACGAACTCGAAACCCTGTACGCTGGCGCGGGCTGGAACGTCATCAAGCTCGTCTGGGGCAGCGACTGGGACGCGCTGCTGCGCCGGGACACGGGCGGCGCGCTCGCCCGCGCCTTCGCCAACACCGTGGACGGCCAGTTCCAGACCTTCGCGGCCAACGATGGCGCATTCAACCGCGCCCACTTCTTCAACCAGAATCCCGAGCTGGCGGCGTTGGTGGCCGACTGGTCCGACGACGCCATCGACCGCCTGCACCGGGGCGGCCATGACATGGTGAAGATCCATGCCGCCTACCATCGCGCCGCGAACCATCGCGGCCAGCCCACCGTCATCCTCGCGCAGACCAAGAAGGGGTTTGGCATGGGGACGGCCGGCCAGGGCAAGATGACCACCCATCAGCAAAAGAAGCTGGACGACGAAGCGCTGCTCGCGTTCCGCGACCGCTTCGCGCTGCCGATTTCCGACGCCGACTGCCTGGCGCTCAAGTTCTACCGCCCCGCCGACGACAGCGCCGAAATGCGCCATCTGCAGGCGCGCCGCGCCGCGCTGGGCGGCTATATCCCGCGCCGCAACGCCGAGGCCCCGCGGCTCGCGCCCCCGGACGCCGACCAATGGGCGCGCTTTGCGCTGGCGGCCGACGGCAAGGAGATGTCGTCCACGATGGCCATCGTGCGCATGCTGACCGCGCTGCTCAAGGACGCCACCGTGGGCCCGCGCATCGTGCCCATCGTCGCGGACGAGGCGCGCACCTTCGGCATGGCCAACCTGTTCCGGCAGATCGGCATCTATTCCGCGCAAGGCCAGCTCTATGAACCCGAGGACATCGGCTCGGTGCTGTATTACCGCGAGGCGCGCGACGGCCAGATCCTCGAAGAAGGCATCACCGAGGCCGGCGCCATCTCGTCCTGGACGGCGGCCGGCACCAGTTACTCGGTCAACGGCCTGCCGATGCTGCCGTTCTATATCTATTACTCGATGTTCGGATTCCAGCGCATCGGGGACCTGATCTGGGCCGCCGCCGACCAGCGCGCCCGGGGCTTTCTGATCGGCGCCACGTCGGGCCGCACGACACTCGGGGGCGAAGGCCTGCAGCACCAGGACGGCTCCAGCCACATCATGGCCGCCACCGTGCCCAATTGCCGCGCGTATGACCCGGCCTACGCCTTTGAGGTCGCCGTCATCGTCGAACATGGCATGCGGCGCATGCTGGACGAGCAACGCGATGAATTCTTCTACCTGACCGTCACGAACGAGAACCTGGCGCAGCCCGACATGCCCCGGGATCCCGCGACGCGCGAAGGCATCCTGCGCGGCCTGTACCGGTTGCGGCCCGCGCGCGGCAAGGCGCAGGTCCGCCTGCTGGGCGCCGGGCCCATGCTGCGCGAAGCCGAGCTGGCTGCCGCGCGCCTGCACGACGAATTCGGCGTGGATGCGGAAGTCTGGAGCGTGACCAGCTTTTCGGAGCTGGCCCGCAGCGGCCGCCAAGCCGAGCGCGCACGCGTGCTGGGCCTGGAAGCGCCGCAGGACCAGGACTGGGTGCACACCTGCCTGGCCGGCAGCGACGCCCCGGTGATTGCGGCCAGCGACTACGTGCGCGCCGTGCCCGAACAGATTCGCGCCTACGTAAAAGCGCCCTACCGCACGTTGGGCACGGACGGTTTCGGGCGCAGCGACACGCGGGCGCGGTTGCGCGATTTCTTCGAGGTCGGCGCCGACTGGATCGTGCTGCATGCGCTGGACAGCCTGGACAGGCAGGACGATGCGCGCACCTTGCGCCGCGCCTTGAACGCCGGCAGCCGCCAGGCGCCACCGTGGGAAATCTAGGGTCTCATCCATTTCACCTCGTCCATCGGGGCGGCGCCGCGCACGCGTTTGCTTGATCAAAAGCGAACGCTCGCTGCACTGCAGCAACCAAGCACCCGCGCTTTCTGGTGAAATACGGGTGTTCCCTAAGCATTTCGCGATGAATACGGCGGGCCGCGAGCCCGCCTTTTGCATCCCTGTTTTTTTCCGTTAGCCCTTTCAGGCCCCGATCCCATGGACGAAACTCTCACCAAACTGGCGTTGGACTACCACGCCTATCCCACTCCCGGCAAAATCTCGGTCACCCCGACCAAGACCCTGGCCAACCAGGACGACCTGTCCCTGGCCTACTCCCCCGGCGTGGCTGCGGCTTGCATGGCCATTTTCGACCAGGGCGACGACGCCGCCTCCAAGTACACGTCGCGCGGCAACCTCGTGGGCGTGATCACCAACGGCACCGCCGTCCTGGGTCTGGGCAACATCGGTCCGCTGGCCGCCAAGCCCGTGATGGAAGGCAAGGGTTGCCTGTTCAAGAAATTCGCCGGCATCGACGTGTTCGACATCGAACTCGCGGAAAACGATCCGGACAAGCTGGTGGACATCATTGCCGCGCTCGAGCCCACGCTGGGCGGCGTCAACCTTGAAGATATCAAGGCGCCCGAGTGCTTCTACATCGAGAAGAAGCTGCGCGAGCGCATGAAGATCCCCGTCTTCCACGACGACCAGCACGGCACCGCCATCATCTCGTCGGCCGCCATCCTGAACGGCCTGAAGGTCGTGAACAAGGACATCGGCTCGGTCAAGCTGGCCTGCTCCGGCGCCGGCGCCGCGGCCATCGCATGCCTGGACCTGCTGGTTCACCTGGGCATCAAGCGCGAAAACATCTTCGTGGTCGACTCGCGCGGCGTCATCTGGGACGGCCGCGACGAGAACATGGAAGCCAACAAGAAGCGCTACGCGCAAAAGACCGACGCGCGCACGCTGGCCGACGTGGTCAATGGCGCCGACGTGTTCCTGGGCTGCTCGACCGCCGGCGTGCTGACCGCCGACATGGTCAAGACCATGGCCGACCGTCCGCTGATCCTGGCCCTGGCCAACCCGGAACCCGAAATCCGCCCCGAAGTCGCCAAGGCCGCGCGCCCCGACTGCATCATCGCGACGGGCCGTTCGGACTACCCGAACCAGGTCAACAACGTCCTGTGCTTCCCCTTCATCTTCCGCGGCGCCATGGATGCCGGCGCTTCGCGCATCACCGAAGAAATGAAGCTGGCGTGCGTCAAGGCCATCGCCGACCTCGCCCAGGCCGAGCAGAACGATGAAGTGGCCCGCGCCTACGCTGGCCAGGAACTGTCGTTCGGTCCCGAGTACATCATCCCCAAGCCGTTCGACCCGCGCCTGATCGTCCAGATCGCGCCGGCCGTCGCGCAGGCCGCCGCCGACTCCGGCGTTGCCGCCCGTCCCATCGAGGACATCGAGGCCTACCGCCAGAAGCTGATGGGCTTCGTGTACCACTCGGGCCAACTGATGCGCCCGCTGTTCGCCCAGGCCAAGAAGGCGCCCAAGCGCGTCATCTACGCCGACGGCGAAGACGAGCGCGTGCTGCGCGCCGTGCAGACGGTTGCCGACGAGAAGCTGGCGTTCCCGATCTTGATCGGCCGTCCCGCCGTCATCGAAATGCGCATCCAGAAGGCCGGCCTGCGCCTCATCGCCGGTCAGCACTTCGAGATCGTGGATCCCGAAGACGACAGCCGCTTCAACGAAACCTGGAACGCGTACTACCAGTTGAAGGGCCGTGAAGGCGTGACGCCGGCCATCGCCAAGGCGATGATCCGCAAGCACAACACGCTGATCGGCGCGATGCTGCTGCGCCGTGGCGATGCCGACGCACTGCTGTGCGGCGTGGCCAGCAAGTACGACAACCAGCTCAAGTACATCGACGAAATCATCGGCAAGAAGGAAGGCCAGACCTACGCCGCCCTGAACGTGCTGATGCTGCCCGACCAGACGCTGTTCGTCACCGACACCCACGTCAACGAAAACCCGACGGCCGAGGAAGTCGCCAGCATCACGATCCAGGCCGCCGACGAAATGCTGCGTTTCGGCGTGGTGCCCAAGATCGCGCTGCTGTCGCACTCGAACTTCGGCAGCCGCATCACGGAATCGTCGCGCAAGATGGCCGCCGCGCGCCAGATCGTGCAAGACCGTGCCCCTGACCTGGAAGTCGACGGCGAAATGCACGCCGACGCCGCCCTGTCCGAAAAGATCCGCGTCCTGGCCTACCCGGACAGCACGCTGAAGGGCCCGGCCAACCTTCTGGTCATGCCCAATCTGGACACCGGCAACATCACGTACAACATGCTGAAGATGACCGGCAGCAATGGCGTCGCGATGGGTCCGATCCTGCTGGGCGCCGCGCGTCCCGTGCATATCCTGACCACCAGCGCCACCGTGCGCCGCATCGTCAACATGACGGCCCTGGCCGTGGTGGATGCGCAGCAGGAAGCCGCGGAAGAAGCCAAGAAGCGCCGCCGCTGATCGCACCCTCTGGCTGCACGCTCACGGGCGCCCCTCAAACGGGGCGCCCGTTTTCTTTTTTGGATGGTAAAACCTAGCTTGACCTTTACCTGGAGACGACATGCTGGCCGATGCAATGTATGCCTGGTTCCACTACCTGGCGATCTTCGTTCTGGTGGTGGTGCTCACCGCCGAAGCCGTATTGCTGCGCCCCGACCTGACGCCCGCCGGCGTCAAGCGCCTCATCATCTACGACCGCCTCTACGGCGTGAGCGCAATCCTCGTCCTCGTCACCGGGGTGCTGCGGCTGACCGCAGGCGCCAAGGGCGCCGCGTTCTACATGGGCAATCCCTGGTTCCACGCCAAGATTTCGCTCTTTGTCGTCATCGCGCTCTGTTCCATTCCGCCCACGCTGACTTTCCTGCGCTGGGCAAAACAACGGCGCCAGCAACCGGAGTTCGTCCCGGCCCTGCCCGAGATCAAGCGCGCGCGCCGCTGGGTGATGATCGCTTCGCACCTGTTCATCTTCCTGCCGCTCTTCGCGGTGCTGATGGCGCGCGGCATCGGCTACTGATGCCTGCGGCTATGGGCAGCGGGCGCGCGCCGGGCGCGCCGGCTCCTTGCCATCGACGACGAACGTGTCAAAGCGGAACACACCCGCCGCTTCGTTGCTGACGATCTTGATGAACTCGCCTTGCGGCGCATGCATCACGGACATGCCTTCGGGCACGTCCTCGCGGCCGGGCCGAACCGCGGCCTGCCCGTTCCAAGGACTGAAGACGAGGACGCCCGGGTACGGTTCACGATCCTCCTCCGCGCCCCGCCGCGCGGTCTTGAACTGTGTGCCAGCGGGGTACGTCAGGCCGCCGAACTGCGTGCGGCACGCCAGCTCCGCGTCCGTGACGCGCAATACGTTGCGCGACGCATCCAGATAGAGCGTGGGCCGGCTGAGAAACAGCCCGAACAGCGGCACGGCCGCCTCGCTCTCCACCTCAAGCCGCCAGCGGTCGGCGTCCCGCGAACCATCCGTGTAGACCGTGCCGCTCGATCCGCGCAACGCCGTGCCTGCCGCGATGGCCAGGCCCCCGGCCTCGTTGCCCGGCGCCAGCACGCATTGTTCGAACGCCTTCATGGCGCCGTCCGGCTCGACGGCGAACTCGATGTCGTGCGCGCCGTCGCACCCCCAACCTTGCACGGTCTGCACGCCCGCGCCTCGCAGGATGACCGTGCGCGGGTGCCGGCCAAGCGTGGCATAGGTTTGCGCTTCGTACTCGGTATCCAGGTAGCGCCGTGCAGACGTTGCCTGAACGCCCAGCATGGGCACCGCTTGCGGAAAACTGGCTTCGACGTAGGTGTCGAGCTTGCCCTCGTCCTTCAGGGTCAGGCGCGTGCCCGCCGGCATCGCCACGCCGCCAACCACTGCGGGCTCCTGCAATGTGACGCGCAGCGCCGCCTGCTTGCGATCGATGTCCCGGCCCACCTGCCACATCACCGCGTGGAACCAGGCATAGAAGCTGAACGGCGCGGCCAGCGCCAGGCAAAGCACGAGGGACGTCTTCCAGTACTTGCGGACGGTGCGCCGGGCGCGGCCGCTGATGGCCAGGGCGATGCCCCAGCCCAACAACAACAGGCCGGCGAAGAAGCCGGCCGTGAGCAGAATGAAAAAACTGGCGCTGGGAAGTGCTATCGGAATCATGGCGGTGATGCTATCCGCAAAATTACTCACTAGCTAATTATCAGAATTTTATTAAAGACACCACTTCTCGGACCGACTGTAATCACACATGTCGCCGAGAAGTACGCCATAAACCTCTGAAAAGCACCGTCGGCGCATTGCATTTCAGCCAATTTGATAGACATCAACTTATGAAATCCAAAGTAATCATCGCGCTGGCCATCGGCGCCCTCGCTTCCACGTCGCAGCTGGCCTTTGCCTCGGACGGCACGATCAATTTCACGGGCGCCATATCCGCCAACACGTGCACCATCGATGGCAACGGCACCGGCAGCAAGAACTTCAACGTGCTCATGCCCACGGTCGGCGTCGATTCACTGACGGCCGCGGGCCAAACGGCCGGCACCACGCCCTTCACCATCCGCCTGACCGCATGCACCCCCGGTACGGGCATGGTCCACACCCTGTTCGAGCCCGGCGCCAACGGCAATGCCGCCACCGGCAACCTGACGATCGCCGCAGGGGGGGCCGCCAACGTCGAGATCCGCCTCCTGAATGGCGACGCAACACCCATCAGCGTCACCGTCGCCGACGAGGCTCAGAACTCCAAGGCCGTCTCCCTGAACAGCGGCGAGGCCACGCTTCATTACCAGGCTCAGTATTTCGCGCTCGGCCAGGCAGGCGCGGGCAACGTGAACGCCACTGCCAAATACACCATCATTTATCAATAAGCCGCCCGGCTTGGCCTCGCGCTCGTTTGCAGCCGCCCGGATCAGTAGTCAAGCCCCCATTTACAGTCCGAGGAAACCGATGAACCCATTCAACGTAGCTCTTGCAGCCGGAGCGTTGGCAGGTTGTATCTTCGCCGCCGCGCCGGCAACCGCATCCGTCGTCATTGGCAGCACCCGAATCGTCTATGAGGCCGGCCAGGCGGAAGTCAACGTCAAGCTCAAGAACGAGGGCGACCAGCCCGCGCTCACCCAGACCTGGATCGACAAGGGCGACGCCAAGGCGGCGCCGGGATCCATCCAGGTGCCGTTCATCGTGACCCCGCCCGTCTCCCGCATCGACCAAGGCAAGGGTCAGACCCTGCGCCTGATGCACACGGGCGAACCGATGGTCCAGGACAAGGAGTCCGTGTTCTGGCTCAACGTGTTGGAAATCCCGCCCAAGGACAAGGCCAATCAGAACCTCTTGCAGATGGCGTTCCGGTCGCGAATCAAGCTGTTCTACCGGCCCAAGGACCTCAAGGGCAAAGCCGAAGACGCACCCGCGCAGGTCAGCTGGCGCCTGGTCAAGTCCGGCAACCGCACCGCAATCGAAGCCACAAACCCCACGCCGTATCACATCACCTTCATCGAAATCAATGTGGCAAGCAACGGCAAGCGCGCCAAGTTCACCGACGGGGACATGCTGGCCCCGGGCGAAAAAAAGGTCCTTCCCCTTGTGGGCGACGTGGTCCAGGGCGCAGACGCCGAAGTCACGTACCGCTTCCTGAATGACCACGGCGGCGCAGTCAAAGGCACACGCGCCCTCAGCCCCGCCTAGCGCGGCATCAGCATGACCGGCCCGCACTGACCGGCCGGCGGTCCGCTTACCAAACCACCACCCGACGCCTGCAGGGGCGGCGCCATTGGCAGGCATCAGCCAGCCGATAGCGCCGCGCCTCATCACGCACCTGCCCATCATGGAACGTCTCGCCACCACGCCGCATTTCGCGCTCGCCGCGATCACGCTAAGCCTGCTCAGCGCAACTGCCTGGGCCGCCAGCAGCACCGAGCTCGCCGCGTTGGAAGCGGACGTGGAGTTCAACGACGCCTTCCTGAGCGGCGCGGAGGTGGACGTCAGCCAGTTCTCGCGCTCGAACAGCGCCATCCCGGGCACCTACCGTCTCGACGTGCTGGTGAACGACCGCTGGCTGGGGCGTTCCGACGTGCGCATCGGCAAACCTTCGACCTCAAACGCGCCGCTTCAAGCCTGTTTCGACCCGGCGCTGGTCGAACTGGTGGGCATCGACCTCGCCAAGATCGACGCCGCGCGAGCCGGGCAGCTGACCGCCGGCCAATGTGTCCCGGTGACCGACCTGGTGAAGGAAGCGCATGCGGAGTTCGACGCGGGCGAACAGCGGCTGAACGTGACGGTGCCCCAGGCCTCGCTGATCCGGCAGGGCCGCGGGTTCGTGGACCCCAAGCATTGGGACGAAGGCGTGCCGGCGGCGCTCTTGAATTACAACGCGAACTTCTACACCTCCCGCGCCGATGGCAAGACGTCGACGCAGAGCTTTGCGGGTCTGAACGCCGGCGCGAACGCGGGCCCCTGGCGCTTGCGCCACACCGGCAACGCAACAAAGGGCAGCAAGAGCGGCCTGCAGTATCAAAGCGTGCAGACCAATCTGCGGCGCAACATCACCGGCATGAAGAGCCAGCTGGTGATCGGCGATGCCTTCACGGACGGGTCGACTTTTGACAGCGTCGGGTTCCGCGGCGTGCAGATGTCCAGCGACGATCGCATGTATCCCGAATCGCAGCGCGGCTTTGCGCCGACCCTGCGCGGCATCGCCAACACGAACGCGCGCGTCCAGGTGCGCCAGAACGGCAACATCATCTACGAAACCACCGTCGCCCCCGGTCCGTTCATCATTGACGACCTGTATGCCACCGGCTACGGCGGCGACCTGGAGATGGTGGTCAACGAAGCCGACGGCCGCGTCCTGGTGTCACGGGTTCCTTTCTCCAGCACGGTGAATTCGTTGCGCCCGGGTGTGACCCGCTACAGCGTCACCGCGGGCCAGTACCGCACGCCGCAGACGGCCGGTCAGCCCCTGATGGCGCAAGCGACCGTTCAGCATGGGATCAACAACCTGGTGACTGCCTATGGCGGCCTGACCGGGGCTCAGGGCTACGGCGCCGTGTTGGGCGGCGCTGCGCTAAACACGGATTTTGGCGCGTTTGGCCTGGACGTCACGCAGGCGGCCACGCGCCTGCCCAAGGAAAAAAACCGCAATGGGCAGAGCGTCAAACTGGGCTACTCCAAGTTCCTGGAGCCCACGCGCACCAACCTCACGCTTGCGGCCTACCGCTATTCCAGCCGCGGCTACCTGAGCATGGCCGACGCCATGGAGCTGAGATCCCGGCAAGAGCTGGGGCAAGGCGCTGGCCCGTATGGAACGCAACGAGGCCGTCTGCAGGCGACGATCAATCAAAACCTGCCGGCCGGTTATGGATCCCTGCATTTCACGGGTTCGACCCAGGACTACTGGGACAAGTCCGGCCGCGACTCGCAGATCCAGGCGGCCTACAGCAACAGCTACAAGCGCGTGAACTATAGCGTTTCGGCCACCCGCCAACTCAACGTGGGCACCCAGAAATGGGACAACCAGGTCATGCTCAACCTGGGCATTCCGCTGGGCCGCAACCAGAATCCGGTCTACGCATCGACCAGCCTGCAGAAGGGATCGGATGGATCTGGCAGCGTCCAGCAATCCGTGGCGGGCTCGCTCGGCGCGGACAACGCGTTCAACTATGGCGTCAGCGCCGGCCGCGGCGTGTCGTCAAACGGCCCGGCCAACACCAACATCGCAGCCAACGCCTCGTACCTCACGCCAGTGACCGCCGTGACCGCCAACGCCAGCACCAGCGCGAACTACACGCAATACGGCGCGGGCATTTCCGGCGGCGTCGTGGGCTATGGCGGCGGTGTCGTGATGACGCCGGTCTCTGGCGAAACGATCGCCATCGTCGAAGCGAAAGATGCTGCCGGCGCGCGGGTGCTCAACAGCAGCGGCGTGCGCCTGGACGCCAAGGGCCGCGCGATCGTATCGACGTTGACACCCTACGCCAGAAACGGCATCGAAATCGATCCCAAGGGTCTGCCGTTCAATGTCGAGCTCAAGGCGACCGAACAACACGTGGCCCCTACCGCCGGCGCGGTGGTTCGGCTGAGCTTCGAAACCGAAAACGCCGGCAGTGCCGCGCTGCTGACCGTGGCAACGCCCGGCGGCGAACCCCTTCCGTTTGGCGCCGACGTGCGGGACGCCGACGGAAACAGCGTGGGAGTCGTGGCGCAAGGCGGCCGCGTCCTTGCGCGCGGACTGAAGGACACGCAGGGCATCCTGACCGTGCAATGGGGCGCGAACGATGGGCAAGCCTGCACGTTCGGCTACGCCCTTCCCGCGCAGCCTCCCAAGGACGCAGCGCTGCCGCGGGTAAGCGGACTGCTCTGCGAGGGGTCGGCGCTTACCCGGATAGCCATCAACTGATGATGAGAACACTGATGAAAAAAGCCATCCTGCATGCGGCGATTTTGCTGCTTGCCTTGCTCGGTTCCACGTCTTCGTGGGCCGCCTCGATCTGCACCCAGACGACAAGCTCGGTTGCCGTGAACACACCGCCCCACATCACGATTCCCCGGGATGCGACCAACGGCACCGCGCTGACCGGCTGGCTGGAAACCGACGCCACCACCAACTGGTTCAATTGCAATGTTCCCGCGGGCATCGGCACCGGCACGAGTATGCGCACACTCATTCCCAGCTCGGGTTGGACCAAGGTGGTTGATGGAATCACCTACACGGTTTACGCGACCGGCGTCGATGGTCTAGGCATCATCCTGGGTGGCAGAGGCTACATCAACGGCTGCGGGTGGGCAGCATTCCAGGCCCTGACGCCGATCTGGAGAGGCGGCGCATGCAACACGGCAGGCGCAGTCACCAACGGCGGCCAGCTACGCGCGATGTTCGTCAAAATCGGACCGGTGGCCACCGGCGTTCTCGCACCGATCACCCTTGCCGCCGCGGCGTCGTCATCGAATGAAGGGGGTGGCGGTATCGTCACGAATCCGAACCTCGAAATCCAGTTCGTCACGATGGCGATGGCGGTGACGTCACAGGCGTGCACCACGCCCGACGTTTCCGTATTCCTCGGAACCCCCAAGTCCTCGGATTTCACGGGCAAGGATTCGTCCAGTCAGGTTGTTGCATTCGATATTTCGTTGAATGGCTGCCCGGCGGGGATGAGCACCATCCACTACCGGATCGACGCCGTCACTCCCGTTGTGGACGCCGCAAATGCAGTCATCGGTCTGGACGCGAGTTCATCGGCAACGGGCGTCGGCGTCCAGTTGCTGGACGCCGATGGCAATCCGGCCGTTCTGGGAAGGAGACTGCCGTTTGCTGCATACAACAGCGCAGCCGGCGGCAGCTTCAAGATCCCCTTGCGGGCGAGATATCGTCAAACCGGCGACAACGTCACGCCGGGCTCGGCAAACACGGCAGTCACCTTCACGATGAACTACCTGTAGCCGCAAAGAAAAACGCCAGTCGGCGCAAGGCTGACTGGCGTTTTGCCGGAAGGCGTTGCCTTCCGGATGCGCATTGCGAATTAACGCTTGTCCATCGGGGGCACGTCGCGCGTGACCGAACCGGTGAACAGCTGACGCGGACGGCCGATCTTGTAATCGGGATCCGACAGCATTTCGTTCCACTGGGCGATCCAGCCCACCGTGCGAGCCAGCGCGAAGATGGCCGTGAACAGCGAGGTCGGGATGCCGATGGCGCGCTGGACGATACCCGAGTAGAAGTCCACGTTCGGGTACAGCTTGCGCTGCACGAAGTACGGATCCGACAGGGCGATGCGTTCCAGTTCCATGGCCAGCTTGAACAGCGGGTCATTTTCCAGACCCAGGGCGGCCAGCACTTCCTTGCAGGTTTCCTGCATCAGCTTGGCGCGCGGGTCGTAGTTCTTGTAGACGCGGTGGCCAAAGCCCATCAGGCGCACGCCCGAGTTCTTGTCCTTGACCTTCTCCATGAACTCGCCAACCTTGTCGATGCCGCCGTTGGCTTGCAGTTCTTCGAGCATCTGCAGGCAAGCTTCGTTGGCGCCGCCGTGGGCCGGACCCCACAGGCAAGCCACGCCAGCCGAGATGGCCGCGAACGGGTTGGTGCCCGACGAGCCGCACAGGCGGACGGTCGAGGTCGACGCGTTTTGCTCGTGGTCGGCGTGCAGAATGAAGATGCGGTCCAGCGCGCGCTCGACGACTTCATTGACCTTGTAGTCTTCGCACGGCGTGGCGAACATCATGCGCAGGAAGTTGCCCGTGTAGGACAGATCGTTTTGCGGGTAGATGAACGGTTGGCCTTGCGAGTACTTGTACGCCATCGCAACCAGCGTCGGCATCTTGGCGATCAGGCGGATGGCCGAGATGTGGCGATGCTGCGGGTTCGTGATGTCGGTGGAGTCGTGGTAGAACGCGGACAGCGCACCCACCAGGCCCGTCAGGACGGCCATCGGGTGGGCGTCGCGGCGGAAGCCACGCAGGAAGAAGTGCAGTTGCTCGTTGACCATCGTGTGATGGGTCACTTGCGAGTCGAAATCGGCCTTTTGTTCCTGGTTCGGCAGTTCGCCGTTCAGGATCAGGTAGCAGATGTCCATGAAGTCGCAGTTCACGGCCAGCTGTTCGATCGGGTAGCCGCGGTACAGCAGTTCGCCCTTGTCGCCGTCGATGTACGTGATGCCGGATTCGCACGCGGCCGTCGACATGAAGCCGGGGTCAAACGTGAACATGCCCGTCTGGCCGTACAGCTTGCGGATGTCGATCACATCCGGACCGACCGTGCCCTTGTAGACAGGGAACTCAATGGGTGCGCTGCCATCCGAGAAGGATAGAGTGGCTTTTTTGTCAGACAGGTTCATGTTTATTCCTCTCAATTAATCAGAGCGAGCGCATCTGGCCAATAATCGCCCGAAGCTTGGGGGTGTCCAATTTGCCTTCGAGTTCCTTTCTGGCCAGCAGCAGATCGAGAAGATCGTTGTCTCCCATCTCGAAAAGCTGGGTCAATGCGGCCACGTCATCATCGGTAAGCTCAGCTTCGTGGGCATCCAGATACCGGGTGATGATCAAGTCGTTTTCGAGCAGGCCGCGGCGCGCCCGCCAACGCAGTCGCGCCCGCTCCAGTTCAGTCAGCCTGCTCATTCGTACACCTCAAATACACAAAAACTAGACCGTGCGGCGGACCATCAGTTCCTTGATCTTGCCGATCGCCTTGGTCGGGTTCAGTCCCTTGGGACAGACGTCGACGCAATTCATGATCGTGTGGCAACGGAACAGACGGTACGGGTCTTCCAGGTTGTCCAGGCGCTCGCCGGTGGCTTCGTCGCGGCTGTCGGCGATGAAACGGTAGGCTTGCAGCAGGCCGGCCGGGCCGACGAACTTGTCAGGATTCCACCAGAACGACGGGCAGGAAGTGGAACAGCACGCGCACAGGATGCACTCGTACAGGCCGTCGAGTTCCTCGCGCGCCTCGGGCGACTGCAGGCGCTCTTTTTCGGGCGGCGGCGTGTCGTTGATGAGGTACGGGCGGATCGAGTGGTACTGGTTGAAGAAGTGCGTCATGTCCACGATCAGGTCGCGGATGACCGGCAGGCCAGGCAGCGGACGCAGGACGATCGGTTCCTTCAGTTCGCGCAGGTTCGTGGTGCAGGCCAGGCCGTTCTTGCCGTTGATGTTCATGGCGTCCGAACCGCACACGCCTTCACGGCACGAGCGGCGCAGGGCCAGGCTGTCATCGACGTCGTTCTTGATGCGCACCAGCGCATCAAGCAGCATCTTGTCGGTGGGCTGGAGTTCGACGTCCAGCTTCTGCATGTAGGGACGCTCGTCCTTGTCCGGATCGTAGCGGTAGATTTCGAACTTGACGATTCTCTTGGTGCTCATAGTAGGCTCAATCCGGACTTAGAAGGTACGCGCCTTGGGCGGGAAGGACTCGACCGTCAGCGGCTTCATCTGAACAGGCTTGTAATCCAGGCGGCTGCCTTCGGAGTACCAAAGCGTGTGCTTCAGCCAGTTCTCGTCGTCGCGGGTCGGGTGGTCGTCAAGCGCATGCGCGCCGCGGCTTTCGGTGCGGGCGGCGGCCGACTTGATGGTGGCGCGGGCCACTTCGGTCATGTTCGCCAGTTCCAGCGCCTCGACGCGGGCGGTGTTGAACACCTTGGACTTGTCCTTGAAGTAGATGCTGTCGGCTTGCTTGGCCAGATCTTCGATCTGGGTCACGCCTTCGTTCAGCAGCTCCAGCGTGCGGAACACGCCGCAGTGGCGCTGCATCGAGAAGCGGATGGCGTTGCCGATGTCTTGCGTCTTTTCGCCGGACGTGCGCGATTCCAGCTTGTTGATGCGGTCCAGCGAGAATTCGACGGCCTGCTGCGGCAGGTCCTGGTGCGCGCGCTGGCGCTCAGGATGCGAATTCACGATGTGGTTGCCGGTGGCACGGCCGAACACGATCAGGTCCAGCAGCGAGTTCGTGCCCAGGCGGTTCGCGCCGTGGACCGACACCGCGGCGCATTCGCCGATGGCGTACAGGCCGTTGACGATCTTGTTCTCGCCGTTTTCGCGCGTCAGCACCTGGCCGTGGTAGTTGGCCGGAATGCCGCCCATCTGGTAGTGGATGGTCGGAACGACGGGGATCGGTTCCTTGATCGGGTCCACGTTGCCGAACTTGATGGCGATTTCGCGGATCGAGGGCAGGCGCTTGTTGATGACGTCGGCGCCCAGGTGGTCAAGCTTGAGCACCACGTAGCTGCCGTCCGGACCGCAACCGCGGCCTTCCTTGATTTCCTGGTCCATCGAGCGCGACACGAAGTCGCGCGGCGCCAGATCCTTCAGGGTGGGCGCATAGCGCTCCATGAAGCGCTCGCCATCCTTGTTCAAGAGGATGCCGCCTTCGCCGCGCACGCCTTCCGTGATCAGCACGCCCGCGCCGGCCACGCCGGTCGGGTGGAACTGCCAGAATTCCATGTCTTGCAGCGGGATGCCGGCACGGGCAGCCATGCCCAGGCCGTCGCCGGTGTTGATGAACGCGTTGGTGGAAGCGGCCCAGATGCGGCCCGCGCCGCCGGTGGCCAGCACCGTGGTCTTGGCTTCCAGGATGTAGATCTCGCCCGTTTCCATTTCGAGGGCGGTCACGCCCACGACGTCGCCGGCTTCGTTGCGCAGCAGGTCCAGCGCCATCCATTCGACGAAGAACTGGGTGCGCGCGGCAACGTTGCGCTGATAGAGCGTGTGCAGCAGGGCGTGGCCGGTACGGTCAGCAGCGGCACAGGCGCGCTGGACGGGCTTTTCGCCGAAGTTCGCGGTATGGCCGCCGAACGGACGCTGATAGATCGTGCCGTCGGGGTTGCGGTCGAACGGCATGCCGAAGTGCTCGAGCTCGTACACGGCGTTCGGGGCTTCACGGCACATGAATTCGATGGCGTCCTGGTCGCCCAGCCAGTCCGAACCCTTGACGGTGTCGTACATGTGCCAGTACCAGTTGTCTTCGCTCATGTTGCCCAGGGAGGCGCTGACGCCGCCCTGCGCGGCAACGGTGTGCGAGCGCGTGGGGAACACTTTGGAGAGCACCGCAACGGACAGCCCCGCTTGGGACAGTTGCAGCGAACAACGCATGCCGGCTCCGCCGGCGCCAACGACCACCACATCAAACTGGCGGCGCGGCAGGGATTTCATGACAGAGACCACGGCTTAGATGCTCCAGAGGATTTGCGCGAAGTAAACGACCGAACCGACCAGCCAGAGGATCGTCAGCACTTGCAGCAGCAGGCGCACGCCCACCGACTTGACGTAGTCCATCCAGATGTCGCGCACGCCAATCCAGGCATGCCAGGCCAGCGCAATGAATGCAAGGGTGGCCAGGATCTGGCCAACCGGAAGAACGCCCACGTAGAAATTGAACAGCGCGGTCCAGTGCTCGTACGTGAAGGCAGGCATCATCAGGATGCCGATGAGCAGCACCAGCGTGTACACGGCCATGATGACGGCGGTGATGCGCTGGATGATGAAGTCCATGACGCCATAGTGCGCGCCGACGACCAGGCGCTTGGGTCCGTAGTTTTTAGCGGCGGCCATTTACAGCACTCCGAACAGTTTGAGAGCAAACACCAGGGTCAGCGCGAGGCTGACGCCGAACACCACGCCGGCGCTCTTCTTGGACGATTGCTTGTCGATGCCGATGTGCAGATCCAGCATCAGGTAGCGGATGCCTGCACAGAAGTGGTGCAGGTAGCCCCACACGAGGACGAGGAAAACGAGCTTGACGATCGGGTTGCCGGCGTACGCGGCCACGGCGGCGAACGTCTGGGGCGCGGCCACGCTGGCCGCGAACAGCGGCAGGATGACCAAGGGAAGACAGAGGAACAACAACGCGCCGCTGACGCGGTGCAGAATGGACAGCTTGCCGGCCAGGGGCAGGCGGTAACTGGCAAGTTGCGCAATACCAATATTGCGAAACTGCGGACGTGGCTTGGCAGCGGTGTCGGACATGACGGCCTCGGTGTTTCGGAACTAGGGAATCGTTACGGCAAAATTGCCGCGGCCCTTGCGGGCAAACGCGGTATTTTCGCCCAGAGACGGGTTGGTATCAAATCGTAGGTAAAAAGCTCATCAATTCAGACTATTGCGGTAGTGGTATCGATCGGTCAAGTACAACCCCCGGCGGATTTCCATGGGGCGGTCACCGTACGTGTAAGACACCCGGTCTACCTGCAACAACGGCGTTCCGGCGGCAACATTAAGCAGCGTACAGACTTCGGCCGGCGCGGCGACCGCACGCAGCTTCTCGTCCGCGCGCACCATGCTGACGCCGAACTCGGATTCAAAAAGGCCATAGAGCGGCGCCTTGTTGGCGGTCAGCAGCTCCAGGGTGAGACCACGAAAGATGGAACCGGGCAGCCAGATGTCGTCCAGCACGGTGGGTGTCTGCCCCATGGACAGCAGGCGGCGGATCATGACGACGGTTTCGCCGGCGCGCAGATCGAGCGCGCGGGCGATCTCGGCGGGCGCGCGCGTGCGGCGGCATTCCAGGATGCGGCTTTCCGCCCGGCCGGCCTCGCCCTCTTCGTCGGGGGCCAGGCGCAGGAAACGGTAGCGCACGCGGGCTTCGTGGTGGGTGGCGACAAAAGTGCCCTTGCCCTGGCGGCGCAGCAGCATGTGCTCGGCCGCCAGCTCATCGACCGCCTTGCGCACCGTGCCCTGGCTCACCTGGAAACGGGCGGCCAGATCGATTTCGCTGGGGATGAGCTCGCCGGGCTTCCATTCGCCGCGTTCGAGGCTTTGAACAAGCAGATCCTTGATCTGGCGGTAGAGCGGACTGAAAGCGGCTCCCTCGCCCGTCGGACGGGCGGCGCGATTGCGTAAGGAGGTTTCGGGCCGAGGCTCTGCCATGGATCTTCTTGAGAGTGTCATGTTTATCCGGATGAATGAGAAGACAACGCCAGGGATGCAAACTCATCCGCATGCGCTGCTGCCGCCGGTCTTCAGGCTTGATGCAGACGCACGGCCGAGCGGGGCCGCGGCGCATTCGAATAAACGCTCTATTGTGGCATATCGGGAGGCGAGCTGTCCAACGTCTTATGTCTTATATAAGATAGAAGAGCGATTGACGCTTACGTTAATTCGATCTAGGATTCAAAGCTGCCCGCGCGACGCGCGGCGGCCCTGCCGGCCGCCTGAATTTCCGCGCCCAACGATTACACTGATTGGTGAGATTTCTTTCTCGCCAAACCATTACGGAGAACGTTCATGTCCAAGCCTGCCTTGCGTGTCGCCGTCACCGGCGCCGCCGGCCAAATCGGTTACGCACTGCTCTTCCGCATCGCCTCGGGCGAAATGCTGGGTAAAGATCAACCCGTCATCCTGCAACTGCTGGAAATCCCCGACGAGAAAGCGCAAAAGGCCCTGAAGGGCGTCATCATGGAACTGGATGACTGCGCCTTCCCGCTGCTGCAGGAAGTGACCGCGCACAGCGATCCGCGCACCGCTTTCAAGGACGCCGACGTGGCCCTGCTGGTGGGCGCTCGCCCCCGCGGCCCGGGCATGGAGCGCAAGGACCTGCTGTCCGTCAACGCGCAGATCTTCACGGCGCAGGGCAAGGCCCTGAACGACGTCGCCAGCCGCAACGTCAAGGTGCTGGTCGTGGGCAACCCCGCCAACACCAACGCCTACATCGCCATGAAGTCGGCGCCGGACCTGCCCGCCAAGAACTTCACCGCCATGCTGCGCCTGGACCACAACCGCGCGCTGTCGCAACTGGCCGCCAAGTCGGGCAAGGCCGTGGCCGACATCGAAAATCTGATCGTCTGGGGCAACCACTCGCCCACGATGTACCCCGACTACCGCTTCGCCACCGTCGGCGGCGAATCGCTGTCCAAGCTCATCAACGACGACGCCTGGAACCGCGACACGTTCATCCCCACCGTGGGCAAGCGCGGCGCCGCCATCATCGAAGCCCGTGGCCTGTCCTCGGCCGCTTCGGCCGCCAACGCCGCCATCGACCACGTCCGTGACTGGGTCCTGGGCAGCAACGGCAAGTGGGTCACGATGGGCATCCCGTCGGACGGCTCCTACGGGATCCCCGAAGGCATCATCTACGGCGTGCCGGTCACGACCGAAAACGGCGAATACAAGCGCGTCGAAGGCCTGGAAATCGACGCCTTCTCGCGTGAGCGCCTGGACTTCACGCTGAAAGAGCTCCTCGAAGAGCGCGACGGCGTCAAGGACCTGCTGAAGTAAGCAGCGCGCAGTAAAGGTTTGGGCCCGTTCATGCGGGCCCATTCCTTAGGCGGGTCCGCCACGCGCGGCCCGCCATGCAGGCAGCACCGGGAAATACACCTGTCTCTTTGCCAAGCCGCAAAGGTACGCGCCGCGGGATTGTCGCGCAGGGGACAGATTTATTTTTCGGACCCGCGATAACGTCGTGGGCTACCAAGAACAGGAGACAACCATGTCCAGACCCGACTCGCCCGGCGCCCTCTTTCGCCGCGCGCTCGCCGAAGAAAATCCCCTGCAGATCATCGGCGCCATCAACGCCAACCACGCCCTGTTGGCCAAGCGCGCCGGCTATCGCGCCATCTACCTGTCCGGCGGCGGCGTCGCGGCCGGTTCGCTGGGCCTGCCGGACCTGGGCATCAACACCATGGACGACGTCCTGACCGACGTGCGCCGCATCACCGACGTGTGCGATGTGCCGCTGCTGGTGGACATCGACACCGGCTTTGGCCCGTCGGCATTCAACATCGCCCGCACGGTCAAAAGCCTGATCAAGTTCGGCGCGGCCGCCTGCCACATCGAGGACCAGGTGGGCGCCAAGCGCTGCGGTCACCGTCCCGGCAAGGAAATCGTCACGACCGAGGAAATGGCCGACCGCGTGAAGGCCGCCGCCGACGCGCGCACCGACAGCGACTTCTACCTGATCGCCCGCACCGACGCGATCGCCTCGCACGGCGTGGACGCCGCGATCGAGCGCGCGCTGGCCTGCGTGGAAGCCGGAGCCGACGCGATCTTCGCCGAAGCCGCCTACGACCTGCCCACCTACGACCGCTTCGTGAAGGCCGTCAAGGTGCCCGTGCTGGCCAACATCACCGAATTCGGCAAGACGCCGCTCTTCTCGGTCGAAGAACTGAAGAGCGTCGGCGTGGGCATGGTGCTGTACCCGCTGTCGGCCTTCCGCGCCATGAACAAGGCCGCCGAGGCCGTCTACACCGCGATCCGCCGCGACGGCCACCAGAAGAACGTGGTCGACCTGATGCAGACCCGCGAGGAACTGTACGATCGCATCGGCTATCACGAGTTCGAATCCAGACTGGATGCGCTCTTCCAGAAGGGCAAGGCGTAATCCCGCAACGTCCAGGCGCCGCCGCGGCAACCCCGCGGCGCCGTCCGCCACCCATTGCATCTTCCATCGCGTAAGGAAAGGAGTAGAGACATGAGCACGGCTCCCAAGAAGCAAGAAGCCAAATCGGACGCCAAGCCGGAAGAAAAGGCCGGTTTCAAGCCCAAGAAGTCGGTTGCGCTGTCCGGCGTGGTCGCGGGCAACACCGCCCTGTGCACCGTCGGCCGCAGCGGCAACGACCTGCACTATCGCGGCTACGACATCCTGGACATCGCCGATACCAGCGAGTTCGAGGAAATTGCTCACTTGCTGGTCCATGGCAAGCTGCCCAACAAGGCCGAGTTGAAGGCCTACAAGGAAAAGTTGCGCAGCCTGCGCGGCCTGCCCACGCAGTTGCAGGTCGCCCTGGAAGCCCTGCCCGCCGCCAGCCATCCGATGGACGTGATGCGCACGGCCGTGTCGGTGCTGGGCTGCGTGCTGCCTGAAAAGGACGACCACAACACCCCGGGCGCGCGCGACATCGCCGACCGCCTGATGGCCAACCTGGGCTCGGCCCTGCTCTACTGGTACCACTACAGCCACAACGGCCGCGTCATCGACGTGCAGACGGACGACGACAGCATCGGCGGCCACTTCCTGCACCTGCTGCATGGCGAAAAGCCAAGCGACGAATGGGTCAAGGCGATGCACATTTCGCTGAACCTGTACGCCGAGCACGAATTCAACGCCTCCACGTTCACGGCCCGCGTCATCGCCGGCACGGGTTCGGACATGTTTTCGGCCATCTCGGGCGCCATCGGCGCGCTGCGCGGCCCCAAGCACGGCGGCGCCAACGAAGTGGCGTTCGAAGTGCAGAAGCGCTATGAAACCCCGGACGAAGCCGAGGCCGACATCCGCCGCCGCGTGGAAGCCAAGGAAGTCATCATCGGTTTCGGCCACCCGGTCTACACGGTTTCCGATCCGCGCAACAAGGTCATCAAGGACGTCGCCAAGAAGCTGTCCAAGAAGGCCGGCACGACCAAGATGTTCGACATCGCCGAACGCCTGGAAACGGTCATGTGGGACGTCAAGAAGATGTTCCCCAACCTGGACTGGTTCTCGGCCGTCAGCTACCACATGATGGGCGTGCCCACCGCCATGTTCACCCCGCTGTTCGTCATTGCGCGCACCGCGGGCTGGTCGGCCCACATCATCGAGCAGCGCATCGACAACAAGATCATCCGCCCCACCGCCAACTACGTGGGCCCGGAAGACCAGAAGTTCGTGCCCATCGACAAGCGCAAGTAAGACGCGATCGAGGGCGCGGCATGGCCACCTGTATTCACTTTTCCGAAGAGGTACTGCTATGTCTGCCCCGATCTCGAACGTACGTCCCGAGCCCGACCAGGTCCTGGCCGATATCGCGGACTACGTTCTGAATTTTGAAGTCCGCAGCGACCTGGCCTACGAGACGGCACGCAACTGCCTGATCGACACCCTGGGCTGCGGCCTGGAAGCGCTGGAGTATCCGGCGTGCCGCAAACTGCTGGGCCCGATCGTGCCGGGCACCGTGGTGCCCCAGGGCGCCAAGGTGCCCGGCACGCAATTCCAGCTCGACCCCGTCCAGGCCGCGTTCAACATCGGCGCCATGATCCGCTGGCTGGACTTCAACGACACGTGGCTCGCGGCCGAATGGGGCCATCCGTCGGACAACCTGGGCGGCATCCTCGCCACGGCCGACTGGCTGTCGCGCACGGCGGTCGCGTCGGGCAAGCCCCCGCTCACGATGCGCGACGTGCTGACCGGCATGATCAAGGCGCACGAGATCCAGGGCTGCATCGCCCTGGAGAACTCCTTCAACAAGGTGGGTCTGGACCACGTCGTGCTGGTCAAGGTGGCCTCCACGGCGGTCGTGGCACAAATGCTTGGGCTGTCCCGCGACGAAGTCATCAACGCCGTGTCGCTCGCCTGGGTCGACGGCCAGAGCCTGCGCACCTACCGCCACGCCCCCAACACCGGCAGCCGCAAAAGCTGGGCCGCCGGCGATGCCACCAGCCGCGCGGTGCGCCTGGCGCTGATCGCCCGCACCGGCGAAATGGGGTATCCCTCGGTGCTGACCGCCAAGACCTGGGGCTTTTACGACGTGCTCTTCAAGGGCCAGCCGTTCAAGTTCCAGCGGCCCTACGGCAGCTACGTGATGGAAAACGTGCTGTTCAAGATTTCGTTTCCAGCCGAATTCCATGCGCAGACAGCCGTCGAATGCGCCATGCAGATCCACGGCCTGCTCAAGTCGCTGGGCAAGACGGCCGACGACATCAAGCAGATCCGGATACGCACGCACGAGGCGTGCATCCGCATCATCGACAAGAAGGGTCCGCTGAACAATCCCGCCGACCGCGACCACTGCATCCAGTACATGGTGGCCGTGCCGCTGCTGTTCGGGCGCCTGACGGCGGGCGACTACGAAGACGAGATCGCGCAGGATCCGCGTATCGACGCGCTGCGCGCCAAGATCGTCTGCGTCGAGGATCCGGCCTTCACCAGCGACTATCACAACCCCGCCAAGCGCTCGATCGCCAATGCGCTGACCGTGCAGTTCAACGATGGCACGGCGCTCGACGAGATCGTGTGCGAGTACCCCATCGGCCACAAGCGCCGCCGCGCCGACGGCATCCCGCTGCTGGAAGCCAAGTTCCGCACCAATCTGGCCCGTATATTCCCGCCGCGCCAGCAGCAGCGTATCCTGGACGCATCGCTGGAGCAGGCGTCGCTGGAAGCGATGCCGGTCCATGAGTACATGGACCTCTATGTGATCTAAGGGGCGCCAGCCCCCGACGCAGCCGCCCTATCTGACGCCGCGCGCACGCGGGTGTCAGACACCGGCGGCCACGGGTATCGGCCACCGGCGCGCATACAATGCGGCTTTCCTCATTTGGATCGCGCCATGGCCATGCTCTGGGTCAAGACCTTTCACATCGTCTTCATCGCCTCCTGGTTTGCCGGCCTGTTCTATCTGCCGCGCATCTTTGTGAACCTGGCCCAGCAGTCGGATCCCGCCGTGCAGACGACGCTGCTCGGCATGGCGCGCCGGCTGTACCGCTTCACCACCATTCTGGCGGTCGTGGCCATCATTTTCGGGATGTGGCTTTACGTGGGTTACCGTATCGGCGTGGGCCCCGGCAATGGCTGGATGCACGCCAAGCTCTTTTTCGTGCTGCTCGTCATCGGCTACCATCACGCCTGTGGCCTCATGCTGCGCAAATTCGAACAGGGCAAGAACACCCGTTCGCACAAGTTCTATCGCTGGTTCAACGAAGTTCCCGTCTTGCTGCTCTTGGTGGTGGTGGCGCTGGTCGTCGTCAAACCCTTCTGATACCCCTACCTTTGCACATTCGCCAGGATTCGTATGTCCTCTGATGAACAGGACCGCCCGCGCAAGACGCTGACGATCAAGAAAACGGCCCGCGACGCCCAAGCCGAAGGCGCGGGCAAGCGCACCCGCACGGGCGCCCGCGCGCGCCTGGTGGCGCAGATCGAGCGCACCCGCGAAAACACCGAACGCCAGAAGGACCCCGCCGGCTACCAGCGGCGTCAGGAAGAAGAGGCGCGCGGCGCCCGCAAGCCCGCCCGCGGCACGTCCTCGCGCCCCGGCCAGTCTGAACGCGGCCAGTACGACCGCGGTCCCGCCAACCGGGGTCCGTCCGACCGCCCCGCGCCGCGCCGTGGCGCTCCCGACCGCGACCGCGCGGGCGACGCCCGCCGCGATGACGCCCCCAGCCCGCGCGCCGGACGCACGCCGCAGCGCGCGCCGCGCCTGGACGACCAGTACATCGCGCCGGCCACGCCTGCCGGCCGCTTCTACGACCCGTTCGAAGACGACGGTCCCGCCCCCGAATTCGCGCCCGAACACGCGCACGACGCCGACTTTGCGGGCGAGTCCGATTTCGCTCATGAGCCGGATGTACGAAGCGAGCGCGATGCGCCCCGCGTCGACGTGCGCAGCCGCCGCCCGCGCGAACCGCGCCAGGCGGAAACCTTCACGGTATTCGCGCCCTGCCCGCAAGGCCTGGAAGAAGCGCTGACCGCCGAAATGCAGGCGCTTGGCTACGAAGACGCCAAGGCCGGCCGGGCGGGCTGTTCGTTCACGTCCGACTGGTCGGGCATCCAGCGCGCCAACCTGTATTCGCGGCTGGCGACCCGCATTCTGGTGCAGGTGGCGCATGCCGAGATTTCGCACGAAGACGACATCCTGGATCTGGCCCGTGACACCCCCTGGGAGCGCTGGTTCGGCGCCGAGCAGACGCTGCGCGTGGACACGTCGGCCATCAAGAGTCCGGTGCAAAGCCTGCAGTATTGCAATCTGCGCGCCAAGGACGGCATCTGCGACCGCCTGCGCGAGCTCGAAGGCGAGCGCCCCAGCATCGACACGGTGCGCCCGGATGCGCGCGTGCACCTCTTTCTGACGGGCCACACGGCGACGCTGTATCTGGACACGTCGGGCGAATCCCTGTTCAAGCGCGGCTGGCGCCTGGACAAGGGCGAGGCCCCGCTGCGCGAAAACCTGGCGGCGGGCATGCTGGCGCTGGCGGGCTGGGATCCGGCCGCGCCGCTGCTGGACCCCTTCTGCGGGTCCGGCACCATCCTGATCGAAGCGGCCTGGATTGCCCTGGGCGTGCCCCCGGGCATTTCCCGCCCGTTCGGGTTCGAGCGCCTGCGCGGCCACGACGCCTACCGCTGGCGCGACCTGAAGGACGACGCCCGCGCCCGCATCCTGCCGCAGCTCGATGCGCCGCTGGTCGGATATGACCTGAATCCTCTGGCCATCGAATACGCCCGCAACAACGCCGAGCGCGCCTGGTTGACGGCCGATTCGATCCGCTTTGAAGTGGGTGATGCGCGCGAGGTGACGGCGCCCGCCGACCACGGCTGGATCGTCACCAACCCGCCCTACGGCGAGCGCATGGGCGCGGAACAGGACGCAGACCTGTGGCGCGACTGGGCCAGTTGCCTGAAGCGTAATTTCGCGGGATGGCAGCTGCATGTCATCACCAGCGACGTGACGCTGCCCAATCAGATGCGCCTCAAGCCCAAGCGGCGCATCCCGCTGCACAACGGGGCGCTGGACTGCCGCCTGTTCGGCTTTGAACTGGTTGCCGCCGGCTACCGCGACGCCTGAGCACGTTGTAAAAGCGCCGCAACATGGCGCGCCTATCTTTGCTTATGGTGCCCCGCCGCGCGGTTTTGGGGCATCATCAGCACCAAGGTGTTGCCAAGTTGCACCAGCCTGCATCGGACACTTGCATAGTTTCAGGGTAAACCCCTATAATCCGGGTTATCCCTAGTAGCAAACAACTGTGCAAGCCCGTGGAGGCTATAGTGATCAACCCGAACAACACCATTCGCCTGACCGACGAACTCGAGCGTCAACTGATGCTCCAGGCTATCGAAGAACAATTCCGCCCGCATCCGATGCGGGCGTTGGCTGCAGGCCTGCGCAAGCTGGCCCACGGCATCAAGGCCCTGGCTGGCAAGACGAGCGCCAAGAACGCGCATTCCGCTGCCTAAGCAAGGCCTGGGCCGCTGGCCCAACGATTTTCCCCTTGGGGGCTGCATAGCCCCTTTTATAGACCCGCCCTCAACGGCGGGTTTTTTTTCGCGCACACACCGAAGCGCAGCGGCGGCGCCCCGCCGCCCGGCCGCCCGAAGGCGGGGCAGCCCCCGCGGGGGGCTGCAAGCACGCAACGCGTGCGCGGCGTGGGGGCACAACCAAAGCCGCCCCGCCGCCCGGCCGCCCGAAGGCGGGGCAGCCCCCTCGGGGGGCAGCAAGCACGCATCGCGTGCGCAGCGTGGGGGTATCACCTCCGGCGTGGGGGCAACATTTTATGGATAATACCGGTCCATGAATGACGCCACCCTCGACCAGACTCCGAACCGGCTGCGCCGGTTTGCCTGCATGATGTACGAAGCCGTGCTGCTGTTCGGCGTCGTGTTTCTGGCGGGCTACCTGCTGGACACGCTTACCCAGAGCCGCAACGCGCTGGAGTTGCGGGCCGCGCGCCAGGCGTGGCTGTTCGTGGCGATCGGTGCCTATTTCGTGTTGTGCTGGCGACGCCGCGGGCAGACGCTGCCCATGAAGACGTGGAACATCCGGCTGGTGGATCGCCACGGCAACACCCCGTCGACCGGCCTGCTGATCCTGCGCTACATCCTTGCCTGGCCGCTGGTGCTGGCGGGCGCCGCGCTGGTCTGGGCGGCGGCGCTGGCCACGGGATGGCCATCGGTGGACATGTTCATCGTCGCCGCCCCCTTTGCCATCTTCATCTGGTCCTGGCTGGATCCCGACGGCCAGTTCCTGCACGACCGGATCCTGGGCACGCGCCTGCGCAATGCGCCGCAGGCCAAGGGCAAAAAGGCCCGCTGAGCCGCGCCGACGGTGCGCCGGCATGCGCGCGCCGCCCCGGTTTGATGCGGGCCAAGGCGCAGACCATCTAGCGCCCCCTGTTCAGAAAGATGACAGCCGCACGCCGGGACAATGAGGCCCCAATTAATTTACGGCTTCATCATCACCATGCGCGCATTCCTTTCCCGCCTGTCGCTGGCCTTCGCCAGCGCGCTGTTGTTCCTGCACGCAGGCGCGTCCGCCCAGAACGCCTCGGCCCAGCAGGAGATCGAAGCGGCGTCCAAAGCCGCCTTTGCCGCGGCCCGGCAAGGCCCTGACGACGTAACGCTTGGCGATCAGGCAACCCTGAAGCTGCCCCAGAACATGTTTTTCGTGCCCCGCCCGCAAGCCGAGCGGCTGATGCAGGCCTACGGCAACGGCAAGGATCCCTCGCTGCTGGGCGTCGTGATGCCCAAGAGCGACGATGAGGACTGGGTCGTCACCATCAACTTCGACAAGGCGGGCTATATCAAGGACGACGACGCCCGGAACTGGAACGTGGGCGAGTTGCTGGACAGCCTGCGTGAAGGCACCGAGGCGTCCAACGAGGAACGCAAGAAGCGCGGCTTTCCCGAACTGACGGTGGACGGCTGGGTGGAGACGCCCAAGTACGACAGCAACAACCAACGCCTGGTCTGGTCGGTGGCTGCCAAGCACAAGGGCGCGGCCGCGGACGAAGACGGCACGGTCAACTACAACACCTATGCGCTGGGCCGCGACGGCTACATCACGCTGGATCTGATCACCGAAAAGAACAAGGTGCCCACGGACAAGGCCGCGGTGCTGGCCCTGCTGGACAACCCGCATTACGTGCAAGGCAAGCGCTACGCCGATTTCGACGCCTCGAGCGACAAGGTTGCCGAGTACGGTCTGGCGGCCCTCGTGGCGGGCGTGGCCGCCAAGAAGCTCGGGCTGTTCGCGGTGATCGCGGCATTCCTGGCCAAGTTTGCCAAGGTGGGCATCCTGGCCGCGGCCGCGCTGGGCGGCGCGGCCTGGAAGCGTCTGAAGGGCAAGAAGGGCACCGAACAGTCCTGATCCGCCGGACCGGCGGCGCGCGGCCCCTGCCCGCGCGCGCCGTCACAACCGTGTCACGGATCCGTCACGCACACGTCATCGCGAGGTGGTCTCATGCTCAAGCATGACCACTGCCCACAGGGAAGCGACCGTGAACGAAATCCAACCCGCGCATTGGCGCGCCCTCTGGATTTCCGATATTCACCTGGGCACTGCCGGGTGCAAGGCGGAATTCCTGCTCGATTTCCTGGATCACAACGATTCGGACACACTCTATCTGGTCGGCGACATCGTCGACGGCTGGCAGTTGCGCAAGCACTGGCATTGGCCCCGCGCGCACAACGACGTGATCCAGCGCATCCTGCGCAAGGCCCGCAACGGCACCCGCGTGGTGTTCATCCCCGGCAACCATGACGAGTTCGCCCGGGAGTTCGCGGGTTTCGCCTTCGGCGACATCGAGGTCCTGGACGAGGACGTGCATGTCACGGCCAAGGGCCTGCGGCTGCTCGTGCTGCACGGGGACCAGTTCGACGGCGTCATCCAGCACAGCCGCTGGCTGGCGCACCTGGGCGACGGGCTCTACCAGCTTGCTCTCTGGATCAACCACCACTTCAACCGCCTGCGCCACCGGCTGGGCCTGCATTACTGGTCGCTGTCCCAGTACCTGAAGCACAAGGTCAAGAACGCGGTGTCGTTCATCACCGACTTCGAGGAGGCTTTGGCCGGCGAGGCGCGGCGCCGCGGCCTGGACGGCGTGGTCTGCGGCCATATCCACAAGGCCGAACTGCGCGACGTCGGCGGCATCCTGTATTGCAATGACGGCGACTGGGTGGAAAGCCTCACGGCGCTGGCCGAAACGCACGACGGGCAGCTCCAGCTCCTGGACTGGGCGGTGTTGCAGGCCGAACGCCAGCGCGACCCGGCCAACCGCCCGCCCCGGTCGCTGACCTTGCCGGCCCTGCCGTCCGCCCTGCGCCGCCAAGGCAAATACCCGTGATAACCCTTATGCGTCCCCGTTACGCAACGCGGATATTGCAGTTCAAGCCCCTCTAGGTCATGCTTGCAACTGGTTAGCGGGCGTGATGGCCCGTTCACGCTGCAACATGCTCACAACATAGGGCCATGAACGACCAATATCAGGCGCTCTACCAATCATTCCGCTGGCTGGTGCCCACCCAGTTCAACATCGCGGAAGCGTGCTGCCACCGCTGGGCATCCAGTAGTCCGGATGCGCGGCGCATTGCCATCTACTACGAAGATGAGTCCGGCAACCGCGAGGTCTGGACCTTCGCCCGTCTGGCGGAAGCCGCTAATCAGCTGGCCAACGGCCTGGTGAAAATGGGCGTCGGCCGGGGCGACAGGGTCGGTGTGGTATTGGGGCAACGCCCTGAGACCGTGGTCGCCCACATGGCCATTTACAGCGTGGGCGCGGTGGTCCTGCCCCTGTCCGCGCTCTTCGGTCCCGAGGCGCTGCAAAGCCGCCTGTGCGATGCCGAAGCGCGCGTCGCCATCGTCGACCACGCTTCCAGCGCCAATCTGCTGGCCGTCACAGAAAACTGCCCCGCCCTGCAACAGGTCATCGGCATCGGTTTCGCCGACGAACGCGTGCTGCCGTGGCGCAGCCTGCTGGCCCGCCAGCCAAACGAATTCAAGGCCGTCCAGACCCGCTCGTCGGATCCGGCCATCCTGCTCTATACCTCCGGCACCACCGGCGCGCCCAAGGGCGCCCTGCTGCCCCACAGCGTGCTGATCGGCAACCTGCCGGGCTTCGTCGCCTCGCAGGACTGGTTCCCCAAACCCGCGGATGTGTTCTGGTCGCCCGCGGACTGGGCCTGGACCGGCGGCATGATGGACGCGCTGCTGCCCACCCTGTACTTCGGCCATCCCATCGTCGGCACGCGCGGGCGTTTCTCGGTCGAGCGTGCCTTCGAGCTCCTGGAACGCTATCAGGTCACCAACACGTTCCTGTTCCCCACCGCCCTGAAGATGATGATGAAGGCGGTGCCCGAGCCCCGCCAACGCTACCAGCTGGCCCTGCGTTCCATCATGAGCGCCGGGGAAAGCGTGGGCGATACGGTCTTCGAATGGTGCCGCACGGCCCTGGGCGTCACGCCAAACGAGATGTTCGGCCAGACCGAGATGAACTACGTGGTGGGCAACAGCAACAAGCGCTGGCCCGCCAAACCCGGTTCCATGGGCCGCCCGTATCCGGGCCACAACGTGGCGGTGCTGGACAGCGACGGCGTGCCGGTTCCCCCGGGCGGAACCGGCGAAATCGCTGTGAACCGGCTCGACATCCACGGCTTTCCCGACCCGGTGATGTTCCTTGGGTACTGGCGCAACGAAGCGGCCACGCAGGCCAAGTTCAAGGGCGACTGGTGCCTGACGGGCGACCTCGCCACCATCGACGAGGACGGTTACCTCTGGTACGCCGGCCGCGCCGATGACGTGTTCAAATCGGCCGGATACCGGATCGGCCCGGGCGAGATCGAAAGCTGCCTGATCGGCCATCCGGCCGTGGCCAACGCGGCAGTCGTGCCCAAGCCGGATGCCGAGCGCGGCGCGCTGGTCAAGGCCTACGTGGTGCTGACGCCGGAATTTGCCCAGCGGGACCACGGCGAAATCACCGAGAACCTGCAGGAGCACGTGCGCGAGCGCCTGGCGCCGTACGAGTACCCCAAGGAAATCGAATACGTGGACGAACTGCCCATGACCACCACGGGCAAGATTCAGCGGCGCATCCTGCGGCAGCGCGAAGAAGAACGCGCGCTGGCCCACGCGCCCCAAACCGACGCTGGCGTGCCCGTTGCCGCCCCCGCGCGACAAACGGAGACATAGCATGGCCATCTATCAACTGGGCGACCTGATCCCCCGCATCGACCCGCAAGCCTACGTGGCCGACAGCGCGGATCTCATCGGCAACGTCACCCTGGAAGCCGGCGTCAGCATCTGGTCGCATGTATCCATCCGCGCCGACAACGACGCCATCCTGATCCGCGAAGGCACCAACATCCAGGAATCCAGCGTCCTGCACGTCGACGAGGGCTGTCCCATGACCATCGGCCCGAACGTCACGGTCGGTCACCAGGCCATGCTGCACGGCTGCACCATCCATGAAGGGGCGCTGGTCGGCATGCAGGCCATCGTGCTGAACAATGCCGTCATCGGCCGCAACTGCCTGATCGGCGCCGGCGCGATCATCCCCGAAGACCGCGTCATCCCGGACAATTCGCTGGTCATCGGCATCGGCAAGATCGTGCGGGAGCTTTCCGCCGACGAAATTGCCAACATGCACAAGAACACCGCCCATTACGTGGCGCGAGGCCAACAGTACAAGACCGCCCTGAAACGGATCGGCTGACGGCTCCCCCGAGGGCCCCCTCACCGCCCCCGCAACCGTCCCAACCCCTGCTGCCAGCAGGGGGAATACCCCACCGCGATCGGCTAACATTCCGCTATGACCGATCAGCTCAAGAAATACCTCACCGAAGACCGCAGCGTCCGCGTCCAAGCGGTGCGCCTGTCTGACACGTGGAAGGCCGTCCAGGCCAACCACGACTACCCGCCCGCCATCACCGACCTGTTGGGTGAACTGGTGGCGGCATCCACCCTGCTCGCCGCCAACATCAAGTTCGATGGCTCGCTGGTGCTCCAGATCCAGGGCGATGGCCCCATCGCCCTGCTGGTGGTGGAATGCCGCTCGGACCTCAGCCTGCGCGCCACCGTCAAGATGCGCGAAGGCCACGAGGTGCCCAGCGCCGGCGACATGCAAAGTCTGTTGAACCCCGGCGGCAACGGGCGCTTCATCGTGGTGCTGGACCCGCAGCGCAAGCTGCCCGGCCAGCAGGCCTACCAGGGCATCGTGCCGCTCGAAGGCGACACGGTCGCCGAGGCGCTGCAACACTACATGAAGGCCTCCGAACAGCTCGACACCCGTCTGTGGCTGTCGGCCGACGCCAACCACGCCGCCGGCATGCTGCTGCAACGCCTGCCGCATCACGGCGGGGGAGAAACCGACCGCGCCCTGACCGAACAGGTGGCTGCCGAGACCTGGGAGCGCATCAATGCCCTGGCCGGCACGCTCACGCGCGACGAAATCCTGGCCACGGACATCGACACACTGATCCACCGCCTGTTCTGGGAAGAAACGCTCATCGCCTTCGACCCGCAGCCCGTCAGCTGGCACTGTCCGTGCACGCGCGAGCGCGTGGCCAACATGCTGCGTTCGCTGGGCGAAGCCGAGGTCAACAGCATCCTGGAAGAACGTGGACAGGTCGACGTGGCCTGCGACTTCTGCGGCAAGCCCTACAAGTTCGACACCGTCGACTGCGCGGCGCTTTTCTCGGCGAACCAGCCGGCAGCCGGAGACGAACCTCCCACCGTGCATTGATGCCCCCCGGCGGCAAGCCCGCCGGGATGTTTTCGTCACACCGGATTGTCCTCATCGACGGGCGGTCATGGGCGCGCCACACTGCGCAGCCATGACCGCCTTTATTTTTCCTGCCGTGTTTCGCGCCGTCCGCCGACAGCATGGCGCGGCCGCCCTTGAATTTGCCGTGGCGGGCGCCGCGGTGCTGCTGCTGGGTCTGCTGTGCATCGAAGCCGTCCAGTGGCACGGCGCGCGCCAGATGGCCCATCTGGCGCTGACAGAAGCAGCGCGCGCCGGCGCCACGGGCCACGGCGACCCGGCCCGCATGCAAGCCGCCTTTCTGCGGGCGTTGCTGCCGTTGCACGCCCACGCCGAGGGCCCGTCGGGCGCGCGGCGGCGCCTGGACACCGCGATGGCCAATCTGAAGGCGTTGACGGGCGTTGCGCCCTGGCGCATCGAAGTGCTGCTGCCGGACGACCAGTCGTTCCGCGAGCACGGGCACGCGGGCTTGCAGGTGGCCGCCGCGCCCGGCTTGCGCGCCATCAACAACGGCTACCAGGACCTGCAACACGCCCGCCGCCCGCCACGCCCTGGCGGCCAGGACATCTTCCTGGCCAACACGCTCAGGCTGCGTCTGACGTATCTGCACAAACCGCTGCTGCCGCCGTTGCGGGCGCTGCTGGCGGGGCTGGGCCGGCAGGACGGCAGCTACGCCGGGCACGCGCTGGCCAAGGGCGTGTTGCCGATCGTGGTGGAGCTGGAGCAGGAAATGCACACGCATCCGGTGGACTGGGCGCGCAGGCGCCCACATCCCGAAGGCGTGGTGTATGGACCGTGCCGCCAGATGCGTTGCGGTCCGGGATAAGCCGGGCCGCCGCTGGCAAGGCTAAAAAAAACCGCCAGGCATCACTGCCGGGCGGTGGAATTGGAATGGTTGGCGCCGGTGGCGGCGGGCCTGGCTGGCGTTGCCGCCGCGGGCCGGGAAGGGGTTGCTGCAGAGGCCGGCCGGGTGGCGGGGGCGTTGGCGCGTGCGGGCGTGCCGGTGGCGGCAGGCTTGGGCGGCGCCTCGGCGGACAGCGAGGCGCCCGCGGGAGGCTGGGTGTTCTGGGGCAGGATGTGCACGAACACTTCGCCGTCGCGCATCATGCCCAGTTCACCGCGCGCCCGTTCCTCGATGGCCCCCGATCCGCCTTCCAGATCGCGCACTTCCGCCTCAAGGGCGGCATTGCGCGCGCGCAGGCCTTCGTTGGTCTCGCGCTGCTCGGCCACCTGGCGTTGCAGATCCCAGACCTTGAACCAGCCGCCCTTACCCAGCCACAGCGGGTATTGGATCAGGCCTAGCAGCACGAACAGCACCAGGAACAACAGGCGCATACGCGGGAACCTCAACTGTCGTGGCGTGGATGCGGCCCAGGCAACACGCCAGGGCCGCGCTTTTTATCAACGCAGGTTGTAGAAAGCTTCCAGGCCGGGATACGACGCGACTTCAGCCAGCTCTTCCTCGATGCGCAGCAGCTGGTTGTACTTGGCCATGCGATCCGAGCGCGACAGCGAGCCGGTCTTGATCTGCATGGCGTTGGTCGCCACGGCGATGTCGGCAATGGTCGAGTCTTCGGTTTCGCCCGAGCGGTGCGAGACGACGGCGGTGTAGCCGGCGCGCTTGGCCATTTCGATGGCGGCAAACGTTTCCGTCAGCGTGCCGATCTGGTTGATCTTGATGAGGATCGAGTTGGCCACGCCCTTCTGGATGCCTTCACGCAGGATCTTGGTGTTGGTGACGAACAGGTCGTCGCCCACCAGCTGGACCTTCTTGCCGAGCTGGTCGGTCAGGAGCTTCCAGCCTTCCCAGTCGTTTTCGGCCATGCCGTCTTCGATCGAGATGATCGGGTACTTGTCGCACCACGTGGCCAGGAGGTTCGTGAATTCTTGCGAGGACAGCGAGATGCCGCCTTCACCGGCCAGCGTGTACTTGCCGTCGCGGTAGAACTCGGAGCTGGCGCAGTCCAGGCCCAGGGCGATCTGCGTGCCCGGCTCGTAGCCGGCTTCGGTGATGGCCTTCAGGATGAGCTGGATGGCGGCTTCATGGCTGGGCACGTTGGGCGCGAAACCGCCCTCGTCGCCCACGGCGGTCGACATGCCCTGGCTGTGGATCAGCTTCTTGAGCATGTGAAAGACTTCGGCGCCCCAACGCAGGGCTTCGCGGAAGCTGCCCGCGCCCACCGGCAGAATCATCAGTTCCTGCAGGTCCAGCGTGTTGTTGGCGTGCGCGCCGCCGTTGATGACGTTCATCATCGGGACGGGCATGCTCATGGGGCCGCTGCCGCCGAAATAGCGGTACAGGGACAGGCCCGACTCGTCGGCGGCGGCGCGGGCCACGGCCATGCTGGCGGCCAGGATGGCGTTGGCGCCCAGGCGCTCCTTGGACTCGGTGCCGTCCAGTTCGATCAGCGTGCGATCGACGAACGTCTGTTCCTGAGCATCCAGGCCCATCAGGGCTTCGGAGATTTCGGTGTTGAGGTTTTCAACGGCGCGCAGCACGCCCTTGCCCAGATAACGGCCCTTGTCGCCGTCGCGCAGCTCGATGGCTTCGCGGGCGCCGGTGGATGCGCCCGACGGCACGGCCGCACGGCCCATGGCGCCGGATTCCAGCAGCACATCGCATTCCACGGTGGGGTTGCCGCGCGAATCCAGAATCTCGCGGCCGATGATGTCGACGATTGCACTCATGACTTTACATTCCCTGAACGATAAACATATTCATGACGGCCGCGCCTTCGCGGGCATTGCGGGCACGGCGGTACTGCCAGGAATCGTAGAACGCCTGCGCCGCGGCCATGGACGGAAATTCCATGACGACGGTGCGGCCGGGTTCACGCCCCTCGAGGTGCTTGGATTCGCCGCCGCGCACCAGGATCTTGGCATCGTACGCGCGCATGGCGAGCGTGGACAGACGCTTGTAGTCCTCGTACTGCGCGGGCTTGGTCACTTTGACGTCGGCGATCAGATAGGCACTCATGGGGTTCCTTCAGAGCAGTTGCGTTGGTTTCGGTCTGACGCCGGATACGGCGCCGCCGCCAGTGTCGCGCAAGGCGCACGGGCGACGCATATCCGATGCTAATCGGTTGTATCCGAAAGAAGCGCCGCCGTATAGGGCGGCGCTGGGGAATCGGCCCGCGGCCCCGAGGATCCGCTTACGGAACTCAGGACCGCGGACACGCATCAGGCCTCCTGGCCGCGGCGAGCCTTCTGCTCGATGGCGGCGCGGATGTAGCTGGAGAACAGCGGGTGGCCGTCGCGGGGGGTGGACGTGAACTCCGGGTGGAACTGGACGCCGACGAACCACGGGTGGTTGGGCAGTTCCATCATTTCGGGCAGGTTCTCGGTCGGCGTGCGGGCGCTGATCACCATGCCGGCTTCTTCGAGGCGGGGCACGTAGACGTTGTTGACCTCGTAGCGATGGCGGTGACGTTCGTTCACCTCGTCGCCATAGATGGCCTGCGCACGGGTGCCGGGCTTGATCGGCACGCGTTGCGCGCCCTTGCGCATGGTGCCGCCCATGTCGGACGACGTGTCGCGCTTCTCGACCTTGCCTTCGCGGTCCATCCACTCGGTGATGAGTGCGACCACCGGGTGCGGCGCGGAGGGATCGAATTCCGTGCTGTTGGCGCCGCCCAGACCGGCGACGTGACGCGCGAATTCGATGACCGCCAGCTGCATGCCCAGGCAGATGCCCAGGTACGGCACGCCGTTTTCGCGGGCGTAGCGGATCGCGGCGATCTTGCCTTCGGTGCCGCGCTTGCCGAAGCCGCCCGGAACCAGAATGGCGTCCAGGTGCTTCAACTGATCGGTGCCGCGGGTTTCGATGTCTTCCGAGTCGATGTACTCGATGTTGATCTTCGAGCGCGTGTGGATGCCGGCGTGAACCAGGGCCTCGGTCAGCGACTTGTACGACTCGGTCAGGTCGACGTACTTGCCGACCATGCCGATGGTGAGCTGGTGCTCGGGGTGTTCCAGCGCCTCGACCAGGTTGTCCCACATGGACAGGTCGGCCGGCGGCGGGGTCAGGCCCAGGGCCTCGCAGACGATGTTGTCCACGCCCTGCTTGTGCAGCATGGCCGGGATCTTGTAGATGGAGTCGGCGTCCCAGACGGAAATGACCGCGTCCAGGGGCACGTTGGAGAACAACGAGATCTTGGCGCGCTCGTCGTCCGGAATGCGGCGGTCGGCGCGGCACAGCAGCGCGTTCGGATAGATGCCGATTTCGCGCAGCTTCTGCACCGAGTGTTGCGTGGGCTTGGTCTTCAGTTCGCCGGCGGAGGCGATGAAGGGCACGAGCGTCAGATGGACGAAGGCCGCGTTGTTGCGGCCCATGCGCAGGCTCATCTGGCGGGCGGCTTCGAGGAACGGCAGCGATTCGATGTCGCCCACCGTGCCGCCGATTTCCACGATGGCGACGTCGGTGTTGCCATTCCAGCCGGCTTCGGCGCCACGGGCGATGAAGTCCTGGATTTCGTTCGTGATGTGCGGAATCACCTGGACGGTCTTGCCCAGGTAGTCGCCACGCCGTTCCTTGCGCAGCACGGATTCGTAGATCTGGCCGGTGGTGAAGTTGTTCACCTTGTGCATGCGAGCGGAAATGAAACGCTCGTAGTGGCCCAGGTCCAGGTCGGTCTCGGCGCCGTCTTCCGTGACGAACACCTCACCATGCTGGAAGGGGCTCATCGTGCCCGGATCGACGTTGATGTAGGGGTCGAGCTTCAGCATGGTGACTTGCAAACCACGCGACTCAAGGATGGCGGCAAGCGACGCGGCGGCGATGCCCTTGCCCAGGGAAGACACCACACCGCCGGTGACAAATACGTATTTGGTCATCGTAATGAGCACCCGGGACGAGCGGGCGCGTGCGGGAAATTTGGATTATAGCCGGGCGACGCGACTTGTTTGGGTTTTCCCCTAGCGCTGTGCGGGTAACAATTGGCTGCACTCGGCAAGCCCATTGCCACAAGCCCCACGGCGCCCGCATGGTATGGTCGCTCCCTAATTTTGAACCGCTGCCCGTGCGGGCGGCGCCCTCCCATCCCCGCCCCCGCGCCGATGACCGCCCTTTCCCGCCCCGTTCCCTCCCTTGCCTGGCGCATCGCCGTCGCCGCCGTCCTGTTGCGGCTGACGTATATCGCGCTGGTGCAGGCCTACACCTTGTTGAGCCCGACGCCCTATGTGGAGCAACTGCGTGAAAGCTACACGCAGCCGCCGGTGCTGGCCCCGTTGCTGGCCAACATCGTCTCGACCCTGCTCATCGTCGGACTCGCGGCATGGGGCGCAACGCGCCAGTGGCTTGCGCGCCGCGATGCGGCAACCGTGGACCAGCCGGGCAGGCTGCTGGGCACGTTCCTGGCTTTGCAGGCGCTCTACACGCTGTGCCTGTCCAGCGGCATGGCCTACGCGCAGCACCTGTTGATGAGCGGCCTGATCAAGGAAGGTTCCTGGCTCCAGACGGCCCTCGGCCTGGATGTCGCCGGACGTTTCATCGTCATGAACCTGGGTATCCGCGTCGTCACGGTGGCGCTGGAGATCGCCGGTATCTGCCTGGCGCTGCGCATCGCCGCCTGGACCACCACCCCGGCCGTCCCGGGCGCCGGCTCAGCGCTGACCCGCCGGCATGCGGCATGGATCAGCGGGCTGACCATCCTGATCTGGCAGTCCAGCGTGTCGATCATGCTGGGCGGCTATCTGCAGATGCAGACGCTGGAAGCGGGCTGGGCCCAGTATGCGCTGGGATATTGGGTGCTGCCCATCGCCCTGCTGGCGCTGACCACGCTCGTTTGCCTGAAAGTGCTGCCGCGCCCGCTGGAACGTTTTGGCATCGGCCGCGCCGTGGCGCTGGGCAGCGTGGCGTTCTGGATCGCCCAGGTGCTGGGCATTGGCCTGGGTATTGCCGTGCTCAAGTCCATGACCTGGGATCAACTGGCCTGGGCCGTCCAATCGCACGCGTCCGCCGCGCTGGCGCTGCTCGCTTACGGCGCGCTGCTGGCGCTGGGTTGCCTGACGGCCACACGCCTGCTTCACCGCAAGCAGGACGCGCCGGCGCGGTAACCGGCGGCGCGCCGCGCCATGAAAAAAGGCCGTGGCGTCATTGCGCCGCGGCCTTTTTTTGCGCCGGCCCTGCCGGCAATACTGTCAGGTCAGATCGCCGCGCAGCGCAGCGTCAGCCACGCCAACGCCTCGCCCTCGACCAGCGGCGACAGGCGCTCGAACACCGTCTTGTGATAGTCGTTCAGCCAGTCGATCTCGTCCTCGCGCATCAGCGAGGGCTCGATGCAGCGCGTGTCGATGGGGCACATTGTCAGCGTCTCGAAGCACAGGAATTCACCCAGCTCCGAGGTCAGCCAGCTGCGGTTGGCGACCAGGTTCTCGATGCGCACGCCCCAGCGTCCCGGGCGGTAGATGCCCGGTTCGTTCGAGGTGATCATGCCCGGCTCCATGGCCGTGTGCGGACCCGGCATTGCGCGGTAGGAAATGACCTGCGGGCCTTCGTGCACGTTCAGGAAATAGCCCACGCCGTGGCCCGTGCCATGGCCGTATTCCGCGCCGCCTTCCCAGATGGGCGCGCGCGCGATGGCATCGAGCATGGGCGAAGGCGTGCCGCGCGGGAACGACGCGCGCGACAGCGCGATCATGCCCTTGAGCACCAGCGTGAAATCGACCTTCTGGTCCGCGCTGGGCGTGCCCACCGCCACCACGCGCGTGATGTCCGTGGTGCCGCCCAGATATTGGCCACCCGAGTCGATGAGCAGCAGGCCATCGCCTTCGATCGTGGCGTGCGATTCCGGGATGGCGCGGTAATGCGGCATGGCGCCGTTGGCGTTAAAGCCCGCGATGGTGGCAAAGCTGGGGCAGACGTACGCCGGACGGCGCGCGCGGGCGGCCGTGATCTGCTCGTCGATGGTCAGTTCGGTGATGGTTTGCTTGCCCAGCGCGCCTTCGAACCAGGCAAAGAATTCGCAGAGCGCGGCGCCGTCCTGCGCCATCGCCTGACGCACGTTCGCCAGTTCGGCGTCGGTCTTGCGCGACTTGAGCAGCGTGGACGGATTGATGGCTTCCACGCGCGGCACGGCCGGGTCCATGGCATGGAACACCCCGCAGGTGACGCGGGCCGGATCGATCAGCAGCTTCTGATCCACTTCCAAAGAGGCCAGCGCATCCGCGGCCTGGGCGTAGTCCGCGACCTCGACGCCATCGGCGGCCAGGATGGCGCGCAGGCTGTCATCGATCTTGCCGTCTGCCACAAAGAGCGTGGCGTGGTCCAGGCCGACCAGCGCATGGCCGACAAAGACCGGGTTGTAGTCCACGTCCGCGCCGCGCAGGTTGAACAGCCAGGCGATATCGTCAAGCGTGGAAATGAAATGCACGTCGGCGCCATGCTTGCGCATGGCGTCGCGAACCTGAGCCAGCTTGTCGGCACGCGTCACGCAGGCGTCGGGCGCGACGTGTTCGTAGATCTTGGCGTCCGGCAGGCCGGCGCGATCGGTCCAGACCTCGTCCAGCAGGTCTTCGCGGATCTCCAGCACGGCGCCAGAGGCGGCCGCGGCAGCGGACAAGGCGCGGAAAGCACCCAGGCCCAGCACCTGGCCGTCCACCCCGATGACGTCGCCCGCGCCGGTGTTGGCGGCCAGCCAATCGACATGGCCCGGCGTCGTGGCCAGCGCAATCTTCATCAGTTGCACGCCCGTGCCCGCAAGCTGGGCTTCGGCCTGAACCCAGTAGCGGCTGTCCACCCACAGGCCGGCAAAGCTTGGCGTAACCACCAGCGTGCCCACCGACCCCGTGAAGCCCGACAGCCAGCGCCGCCCCTGCCAGCGGGCCGGCAGGTATTCGGACAGGTGCGGGTCCGAAGAAGGAACGACGTAGGCAGTCAGACCGCGGCGGGTCATGGCCTGCCGCAATTGGGCAATACGGGCGTCGGTGCTAGACATGGAAGATGGGATCCTTAGCGCAACATGAAAGACATGGCGGCCAGGCTGTTCAGCGTGCGGATGGCGGACTGCATGCTATCCGTGGTGAATCGCAAGGTGACGCCGTCCACGCGTTCGAGCGTGGGCCACATGCAGAACAGATCGGCGAGCGCCGAGCTCTGCGTCTGCAACCGGCATTCTATAGGCGCGGGAATGCGGAAAGGAACGGCTTTCTTGTCGCCGCCGCGCATGAAATTGCGCACCGCGGTTTCAGCGGCCGCGGCAATCGCGCGGCGCGAGGCGGCGGGCGACAACGTGATGCCGCTGCCCTGCCCGTGCGCAACCTTGGTCTGCACCCATTCGGCGCCAGGAAAGGTGTCGCGGGTTTCCTCGATGAACACGTCGTCGCCCGTGCCCAGGATGACGGGCACGCCCAACTCGCCGGCCAGCGCGCCGTACAGGCCCGCTTCGCCCAGCTCCATGCCGTTGATGACGACGCGCGCGAACGCGAAGCTGTTGATGGTGTGGGCCAGGATGCCGCGGCCTTGCGAGCGCGAGTGGTAGCCGATCATGAAGACGGCGTCGCACGCCTCTTCCAGCCCGCCCATCATGCCCAGGTAGCGCGGCTTGCCCAGCACCAGGCGGGCGCGCTCGTCCAGGCCATCGGGTAGCAGGTTGCGAAAGCCGCCGTGCGAATCGTTGACCAGGATCTCTTCGGCGCCGCCCGCGATGGCGCCCTGCACGGCCGCGTTGGCCTCGGCGGTCATCCAGGCGCGGGCCCGCTCGTACTCGCCGTTGCCGGCACGGACCTGCTCGGCATGGAAGACGCCGGCGACGCCTTCGATATCGGTGGAAATAAGGATCTTCATGAAAGGGGCCTTGAAAATGTTCAGAGTTCGGTGTCGGACAGCCACTGGCGCCAATCGGGCGCAGCCTGGCGGATGCAATCGCGGTGGTTCCCGTCGCGCCCGGTCACGCTTTCCGAGTGCCACAGCGCGGCAATGATGGCCTGTTCACAGGCTTCGGCGGCGGCTTCGAAAAGCGGATCGATGCGGGCCTCGTGCAACATGGCGATCGCGGGCATGGGCGACTCGGCCAGCTGCGGAATCGTGTATGCCGTCGAAAACGCCAGCGCAATGTCGCCGCTGCCGTGGCCGAACACCGAGCCGGTGCGAGCCAGCCCCGCGCCCGCGCGCAGCGACAGCCGGCGCAACTGCCGAGAATCGAGCGGCGCGTCGGTGGCCACCAGCAGGATGATCGATCCTTTCTCGGGCGCGATCACCGCGTTTTCGCCTTGCTGCGCCAGCTTGCCGTCAAGCTGGTCCGCCAGCCGGCGGCCAAACGGCCTGCCCGCCACCGTCAGGTTGGGCAAACGGCCGAAGTTGGAAAGCACCAGCGCGCCCACGGCGTACTGCGGCCCGTCCTTGATCCGCGCCACGCGCGAGGCCGAGCCGATGCCGCCCTTGAACGAAAAGCTGGACATGCCCCGGCCGGCGCCAACGGCGCCCTGCGCGAAACGCTTGCCGGCGGCAGCCAGGGCGTCGGCGTAATGCGATTCCTGGACCGCCATCGCCTGAATGTCGTTCAGAAAGCCGTCGTTGCACTCGAACACCAGCGGGTTCACGGTCGCCATGCCGCGGCCAATGCCGGGGTTGGCGGCGACCGCGGCGCGGATCTGCGCATTGGCCACCGTGCCCACGCCGAACGTATTGGTCAGCGCGATCGGCGTTTCCAGCACGCCCAGTTCCTGCACCTGAACCAGACCCGTGCTCTTGCCAAAGCCGTTCAGCACGGTGGCCGCGGCCGGCGTCTTGTCCAGGAAGGGATCGCCGCCATGCGGGCGCACGACGGTCACGCCCGTCTGCAGCGGGCCATCGGCCAGCGTGCAATGGCCGACGGTGATCTCGCCCACGTCGCAGATCGAGTCCAGCGGGCCCGAGGGCAGTACGCCGATCCGCGGGATGTCCAGCGCTTGTTTGTCCATGTTCGTCTACGTGTCGCCACGCTCCAGAATGCAAAACGCCGCCACCCTGGGTCCGGGACACGCGCGGGGCAGCGCGTGGCGGACGGAGGCGGCGGCGGAAGAATCGCCCTCCACGCCGGCCTGGGCAAACAGGCCGGCGGCAGGTTTACTTGCGGTCGATCTTGGGATCGAGCGCGTCGCGCAGGCCGTCGCCCAGCAGGTTGAACGCCAGCACCGTCAGGAAGATGGCAAGCGCCGGGAAGATGGCGACGTGCGGTGCGATGACCATGTCGGCGCGCGCTTCGTTCAGCATCGCGCCCCACTCCGGCGTGGGAGGCGAAGCGCCCATGCCCAGGAACGACAGGCTGGCCGCGGTGATGATCGAGGTGCCGATCCGCATCGTGCCGTACACCACGATCGGCGAGATCGTGCCGGGCAGGATGTGGCGCATGATGATCGTCCAGTCGGACGCGCCCACGCTCTTGACGGCTTCGACGTACGTCATCTGCTTGATCGACAGCGTGTTGCCGCGCACCAGGCGGGCAAACGCGGGCACGCTGAACACGGCCACGGCCACGATCACGTTGACCATGCTGGAGCCCAGGATGGCGACCACGCCGATGGCCAGCAGCATGCCGGGGAATGCCAGCAGCACGTCGGAGATACGCATCGTGATGCGTTCCCACCAGCCTTCGTAGTAGCCGGCCATCAGGCCCATGAACGTGCCGACGATGGCGCCCATGGCGACCGACAGGAAGCCGGCGGCCAGCGAGATGCGCGCGCCCATGATGATGCGGCTGAAGATGTCGCGGCCCAGCGAATCCACGCCCAGCCAGTGCGCGAGGGACGGACCGGCGTTCAGCGCGTCGTAGTCGAAGAAGTTCTCCGGGTCGTACGGCACGATCCACGGCGCGAAGACCGCGACGATGACCAGCAGCAGAACGAAGAGGCCCGCGCCGACGGCGAGCTTCTGCTTCTTGAATTTGCGCCAGAACTCGGTGGCGGGCGTGCGCACGTCGTTCTTGGGAACGGCGGCGATGGTTGCGGCGGGTGTCGTATTGCTCATGGCCGCCTCACTTGTAACGGATGCTGGGATTGATGACGCCATACAGCACGTCGACAATCAGGTTGATCAGGATGAATTCCAGCGAGAACAGCAGCACGAGGCCCTGGATCACCGGATAGTCGCGCTGGGTCACGGCGTCCACCAGCAGGCGGCCAAGGCCGGGCCAGTTGAACACGGTCTCGACCACGATCGAGCCGCCCAGGAGGAAGCCGAACTGCAGGCCCATCATGGTCACGACGGGAATCAGCGCGTTGCGCAGCGCGTGCTTGATGATGACGCGGCGCTCGGACAGGCCCTTGGCGCGGGCCGTGCGCACGAAGTCTTCCTGCACGACTTCCACGAACGACGCCCGCGTGAAGCGCGCCATCACGGCGGCCACGGCGGCGCCCAGCGTGATGGAAGGAAGAATGTAGTGTTGCCAGGTCGAGGCGCCCACCGTGGGGAGCCAGCCAAGGTTCACCGAGAAAATCTGCATCAGCATCATGCCCAGCGCGAACGCGGGGAACGAGATGCCGGACACCGCCAGCGTCATGCCAAGACGGTCGGGCCAGCGATTGCGCCATACCGCCGACACAATGCCGATGATCATGCCAAAGCCAACGGACCACACCATGCTCGCAAGGGTGAGCCACAAGGTGGGCATGAAACGGTCGGCGATTTCGGTCGAGACGGGGCGCTTGGTGCGCAGCGAGGTCCCGAGGTCGCCTTGCAGCATGTGGCTGAAGTAGCGCACGAACTGCTGCGGCAGGGGCAGATCCAGCCCAAGTTCCTTGCGCACGAGCTCGACGGTTTGCTGGTCGGCTTCGGGCCCGGCGGCCAGTCGCGCCGGGTCGCCCGGAAGCATGTGCACAAACAGGAACACGACCACCGCTACCAGCAGCAGCGTGGGGATCATGCCCAAAAGACGTTTGACGATGTAGGTCAGCATTGAAATTCCTGCAACATCGGCGGGGACACCGCGTCCCCGCCGTATGTGGCCTTACAAGGGCCCGAAGGCCCCGAGAGTTACTGCTTGGTTTACTGCTTCAGGTCGATGTCGCCGAACCAGAACGAGGTGTCCGGTTCCACGTACACGCCCGACAGGTTCTTCGACTTGACGTACAGGTTGTTCTGGGTCACCAGGAAGGCCCACGGGGCGTCCTTCCAGATGGTTTCCTGAACGTTCTTGTAGATCTCGGTCTTCTTGGCGCGATCGGTCGTGGCCAGCGCTTGCTGGACGCCGTCGTCAACCGACTTGTTCGAGTAGTACGACACGTTGTTCAGCACCGGCGGGAACGCGGCGGTGGTCAGGAGCGGACGCAGGCCCCAGTCGGCTTCACCGGTCGAGGACGACCAGCCGGCGTAGTACATGCGGACCTTGGCGTCTTCAGGCTTTTGCACCTGTTGGACGCGTTGCACGCGCTGGCCGGATTCCAGGACTTCCACGGAAACCTTGATGCCGACCTGGGCGAGCTGCTGCTGCAGGAACTGAACGACCTTCACCGAGGTGCCGTCGTTATAGGCGGACCACAGCGTGCTTTCGAAGCCGTTGGGGTAGCCGGCTTCGGCCAGCAGGGCCTTGGCCTTCTTGATGTCGTAGGGCCATGCGCCGATCTTGTGCGCGAAGTCCACGCCTTGCGGCACGACGCCGTCGATGACGGTGGCGTAGCCCGAGAACGCGACCTTGGCCAGGGCGTCCTTGTTGATGGCGTAGTTGATGGCTTCACGCACCTTGACGTTGTCGAACGGCTTTTGCTGCGTGTTCATCGACAGGTAGCGGGCCATGATCGAGTTCTTGTGATCGACCACGTCCAGCTTTTCGTTCTTCTTCAGCACGGCGGCCTGCTCGAACGGCACCGGGAAGGCGAAGTGCGCTTCACCCGTCTGCACCACGGCGGCGCGGGTGTTGTTGTCGGTCACGGTGCGGAAGGTCAGCGTGTCGACCTTCGGGTAGCCCTTCTTCCAGTAACCGTCGAACTTCTTGACCTTCAGGTATTCAGCCGGCTTCCATTCGACGAATTCGAACGGGCCCGTGCCGACCGGGTGAAAGCCGATTTCCTTGCCGTACTTGGCCAGGGCAGCGGGCGAGATCATCATGGCGGCCGGGTGGGCCAGCGCGTTGATGAAGGCCGAGAACGGCTTCTTCAGCGTGATCTTGACGGTCATCGGATCGACCACTTCGGTCTTCTCGATGACGCTGAACTGGATGTAGCGCGACAGGCGGTTGTCGGGGTTGGCCGGACGATCGAAGTTGATCTTGACCGCTTCGGCGTTGAAGTCGGTGCCGTCGTGGAACTTCACGCCGGGACGCAGCTTGAACGTGTAGACCAGGCCGTCTTCGCTGACCGTGTAGTCGGTCGCCAGGACCTTCTGCACCTTCAGGTCCTTGTCGAACTCGAACAGGCCTTCGTAGTAGGCCTTGCCAGCCGCCTGGTTCAGCGTGCTGTTGGTGTTGTAGGGATCAAGCGTTTCCAGCGCGATGGAAACGGCGAACGTCACGTCCTTGGCGGCATGGGCCATCGGCGCGGCGAGCACGCCGAAGGCCAGCGCGGCAGCGGCCATCAGCTTGGTGGGGCGCAGAACTTTCATCATTGCAACTCCTGGTTCCAAAAAAAGGTCAACTACTGAGTCAATACGCGCCGCCGACGGGATGGCGGGCTACAAAATGATCCGTACCGACCTGCACCAGCGGCTGCACCACCGGTTCGTCGTTCAGTTTGCGGATCGGGCTGGGGATTTCATCGGACAGCAAGGTGCGCTTCATGTGGCGGCGCGCCGGATCGGCGATCGGCACGGCCGACATCAGCTTCTTGGTGTAGGGATGCTGGGGATTCTCGAAAATCGCGCGGCGCGGACCGATCTCGACGATCTGGCCCAGGTACATCACCGCCACGCGGTGGCTGACGCGTTCGACCACGGCCATGTCGTGCGAGATGAACAGGAACGAGATGCCCATGTCGCGCTGCAGGTCGATCAGCAGGTTCACGATCTGCGCCTGAATCGACACGTCCAGCGCCGACACGGACTCGTCCGCGATCACGACCTTCGGATTCAGGGCCAGGGCGCGCGCAATGCAGATGCGCTGACGCTGGCCGCCCGAGAACTCGTGCGGATAGCGCTGCGCCATTTCCGGTGGCATGCCCACGCGCTCGAGCAGTTCGGCGACGCGGCGCTCGGCATCCTTGCCCTTGGCCACGCCGTGCACCAGCAGCGGCTCCATGATCGAGAAGCCCACGGTCACGCGCGGATCCAGCGACGCGAACGGGTCCTGGAACACGAACTGGATGTCGCGGCGCAGGGACTGCAGTTCGCTGTTCTTCAGTCGCACGATGTCGCGGCCGCCGAAGCGGATTTCGCCGCCCTGGCTTTCCACCAGGCGCAGCAGCGAGCGGCCGGTCGTGGACTTGCCGCAGCCGGACTCGCCGACCAGCGACAGGGTCTCGCCGGGGTACAGATCGAAGCTGACCTTTTCCACGGCGTGCACGCGGCGCTGGACGCGGCTCATGATGCCGCCGCGCAAGTCAAAGCGCGTCACCAGGTTGCGCACGCTCAGGATGGGCTCACGCTTGCCGGCGGGCACTTCCTGCGTGCTGACGGCGGCGGCCTCGGCCACGGGCTGGGCCTTGCCATCGACCTGCAGCAGCGGGAAGCGCGCGGGCAGGTCCGTGCCCTGCATGGCGCCCAGCTTGGGCACCGCCGACAGCAGCGCTTTGGTGTAGCTGTGCTGGGGCGCGGCAAACACGCGGTACGACGGGCCTTCCTCGACCTTGTCGCCGCGGAACATGACCAGCACGCGGTCGGCCACTTCGGCCACCACGCCCATGTCGTGGGTGATGAACACCACGCCCATGTGCATTTCATCTTGAAGCTGGCGGATGAGCTGCAGAATCTGGGCCTGGATCGTCACGTCCAGCGCGGTGGTCGGTTCGTCGGCGATCAGCAGCGCCGGCTTGCAGGCCAGCGCCATGGCGATCATGACGCGCTGGCGCATGCCGCCCGACAGTTGATGGGGGTAGCGGTCCAGCACCGACTTGGCTTCGGGAATGCGGACCTGTTCCAGCATGCGCAGCGCTTCGGCGCGCGCCGAGGCGCCATCCATGCCCTGGTGCTCGCGGATCGATTCGGCGATCTGGTCGCCGGCCGTGAACACCGGATTCAAGGAGGTCATCGGCTCCTGGAAAATCATGGCCATGTCGGCGCCGCGCACATCGCGCATCACGCGCTGGCTGGCATTGGCCAGGTCGATCACGGAGCCGTTGCGCCGGCGCAAGGCCATGCTGCCCTGGGCGATGCGGCCACCGCCATGTTCCACCAGACGCATCAGCGCCAGCGACGTCACCGATTTGCCCGAACCCGATTCGCCCACGATGGCCAGGGTCTCGCCCCGGTCCACATGAAACGACAGATTGCGCACGGCTTCGACCGTGCGCTCGGAACCCACGAAGCGCACCGTCAGGTCGTCGACCTGGACCACGCGGTTATCCGGCAGCGCCAGGCTGTTTGCGCGATCAACCATCTCTTCTCATTCCCAAAATAAACCTACTGATCCAAACCGCCGCCGCTCATCGGTAGATGGCGGTTACCGGCTTCTCGCCAACGCGGGCGTAACCCCGGTACATGCCTTCCGTGTTGAACGGCAAGGCCACATTGCCCTGGGCGTCGACGGCCACCAGGCCGCCCTTGCCGCCGATGGTGGGCAGTTTTTCCATTACGACGCGGTCCGCCGCCGCTTCCAGCGAGGCGCCGCAGTATTCCATCTGGGCGGCCACGTCGTACGCGGCAACCATGCGGATGAACATTTCGCCCGTGCCCGTGGTGGACACGGCGCAGGTCTTGTTGCTGGCATACGTGCCGGCGCCGATCAGGGGCGCATCGCCCACGCGGCCGACCTGCTTGTTGGTGATGCCGCCGGTGGAGGTGGCGGCGGCCAGGTTGCCCTGGGCATCGACGGCCACTGCACCCACGGTGCCGAACTTCTTGTCGGCGTCCAGCGGATCGGCGGGCGCGGGCTGGCCGCGCGCGACCATGGCCTGGCCGTCGTGATCCAGCACGGCGGCGTCCGGCGTTTCGCGCTGCACGCGCAGCAGCTGCTCGCGGCGGGCTTCGGTCGAAAAATACGAGGGGTCGACGAGTTCCACGCCTTCCTGGGTGGCGAACGCTTCAGCGCCCTCGCCCACGAAGAACACGTGCTTGCTATTTTCCATGACCTTGCGCGCGGCAAAGATCGGATTGCGCACGCGATTCACATTGGCGATGGCGCCGGAACGCAGCGTGGCGCCGTCCATGATGGCGGCGTCCAGTTCATGGGTGCCGGCACTGGTGAACACGGCGCCGTGGCCGGCGTTGAACAGGGGGCAGTCTTCGAGCAGGCGCACGGCTTCAGTGACGGCGTCCAGGGCGCTGCCGCCCTTGGCCAGCACGGCCTGTCCGGCAGTCAGGATCGACTCCAGCGCCGCGAGGTATTCCTGTTCTTTCTCGGCAGACATGGCCGCGCGGGACATCGCGCCGGCGCCACCGTGAATGGCAATCACGGGTTGAATCATCGTTTACCTACTCCATGGATGAGCCACGGCATCACGGACTGGGTCACCCCAGCGGCGGCCGCAACGGAATTCTTGGCCCGATAGGCCACCGCCGCGGACAGGGCTTCGATGAGCCCCAACGCGGCGGTTTCGGAATTGGGAATGAGCTGGCGCGCCGAGAAGGCGTACAGCACGACGGATGCCGTGGGCGCCAGCGGCGAGGTGGGCTTGTCCGTCAGCACCAGCACCGGCACCCCGGCCTGCTTGGCCGCGCCGGCCAGCGTCACGGTGTCGGCCAGATAACGCGGAAAGCCAATGGCGATCACCAGGTCGTTGCTGGTCATGCGCGACATCTGACGCGCCGCGTGCGACACGCCGCCGGGACCCGCCAGCGATTCCACCGAATGCAGGTGCATGCACAGGCCGCGCTGCAAGAGGCCTGCGAGAAACCCGCTGGCGCCGAAACCGATGATGAAGACGCGATCGGCGGCCAGGATGGCGTCGACTGCCTGTTCACAGGCCGCGGAATCCAACGCCTGCAGGTTGCGCTGCGCGTTGCGGATGTCTTCTTCGAGGGTTGCCGCAAAGATCTGGACGGCGCTGGCCGAGTGGGCCAGCTCGGTGCGCAGCTTCTCGACCGGTTCCAGCGCAGCTTCGAAGCCGCGGGCCAGTTCGGCGCGGAACTGCGGATAGCCCGGTAGGTCCAGGGCGCGCGCAAACCGGTTGGCCGTGGCGACCGACACGCCCACTGCCGCCGCGAACTCATCGATGGTCATGGTGGCGACGCGGAACTGGTGCGCCAGCACGTACTCGGCCATCTTGTGCTGGGTCCGGCTCAGCGCGGGCTGGGCCCGGGCGATCCGATCAGCGATCGTAATGGCGGACTTGGTCATCGAACAGCGTGGTGGAAATCAGGCGGCGGGTTTATGTAAATCTGTTTACACACAAATTTTAATTAAGAAAATAGATTTTCATACTAAGGGTATACCCGTAAATAGATGTAACAATGGGGCCTGAAAAATCGGGGCCGGTTTGCGTTACGCTAGTTGCCCTGTTTTTTGTCCCGCTATCTGGAATGACCCGCATGACACCCGCCTGGATCTGCAAGCCCCACGCCGACCTGACCCCCGCCGAGCTCTACGCCATCCTGCGGCTGCGCTCGGAGGTGTTCGTGGTGGAACAGAACTGCGTGTTTCTCGACATGGACGGCAAGGACCTGCAAGGGCAGACCGAGCATCTGATGGCCTGGCACGACGGCGAACTGGTGGCCTATTGCCGCCTGCTGGAGCCGGCCCTGAACGACGGCCGCGCCGTCATCGGCCGCGTGATCACCGCCCCCGCCGCCCGCGGCACGGGCCTGGGCCACGAACTCATGCGCCGCGCCAAGGAAGCCGTGCAGCGTCTGTGGCCGGATCAGCCCGTATACCTGGGCGCGCAGGCACGATTGAAGGGTTATTACGGCGGCCACGGCTTCGTGCCGGTCACCGTGGAATACATGGAAGACGGCATCCCGCATGTGGGGATGCTGTTGCAGGAGACGGCGTAGCGCGCGGCGCCCCGCCTCTGCATCAAGCAGGAACAAAAAAAAGCGCCCGTCTTGGACGGGCGCTTTGATTTTGGCTGCCGGCGGCCGGCATCATCAGCCGGCCTGACCTGCCTGGCGTTCAGCAGCGTTACTGCACCGCAGACACGTCCAGCTTCGCCGCCGTCTTGGACTTGATCTCGTCCACCGTCACGCCGGGCGCCGTTTCCAGCAGCTTCAGGCCGTTTTCGGTGACTTCCATCACGCCCAGGTCGGTGATGATGAGATCGACCACACCCACGCCGGTCAGCGGCAGGTTGCACTCGGGCAGCAGCTTGATGTCCTCGGTGCCGTCCTTTTTCTTGGCCACGTGTTCCATCAGCACGACCACGCGGCCGACGCCGGCCACCAGGTCCATCGCGCCGCCCATGCCCTTGACCATCTTGCCCGGGATCATCCAGTTGGCCAGATCGCCCTTCTCGGAGACCTGCATCGCGCCCAGGATCGCCAGGTTGATCTTGCCGCCGCGGATCATCGCGAACGAGTCGGCCGACGAGAAGATCGAGGAGCCGGGCAGCGTCGTGACGGTCTGCTTGCCGGCGTTGATGAGGTCGGCGTCGACTTGATCGTCGGTGGGGAACGGGCCGATGCCCAGCAGGCCGTTTTCGGATTGGAGCCACACTTCCACGCCCGCGGGGACGTGGTTGGCAACCAGCGTGGGCAGGCCGATGCCCAGGTTCACATAAAAGCCGTCTTGCAGCTCGCGCGCGGCGCGCGCCGCCATTTCATCGCGGGACCATGCCATGTCGTCTTCTCCTTAGGCCGGGCGAGTGGTGCGTTGTTCGATGCGCTTTTCGGGCGTGGCGTTCAGCACGATCCGTTGCACATAGATGCCGGGCAGGTGGATCTGATCCGGGTCCAGGCTGCCGGTGTCGACGATTTCCTCGACTTCGACCACCGTGAACTTGCCCGCCATGGCGACGTTCGGATTGAAGTTGCGGGCCGTCTTGCGAAACACCAGATTGCCGCTGCGGTCGGCGATGTGCGCCTTGACCAGCGACACGTCCGGCACCAGCGAGCGTTCCATCACGTACTGCTGGCCGTCGAACTCACGGATTTCCTTGCCCTCGGCCACGATGGTGCCCACGCCAGTGCGGGTGAAGAACGCCGGAATGCCAGCGCCGCCGGCACGCAGCTTTTCGGCCAGCGTGCCCTGCGGCGTGAATTCAAGCTCGAGTTCGCCCGACAGGTACTGGCGTTCGAATTCCTTGTTCTCGCCCACGTAGGACGCGATCATCTTGCGCACCTGGCGCGTGTTGAGCAGTTGGCCCAGACCAAACCCATCGACGCCCGCGTTGTTGCTGATGCAGGTGAGATCCTTGACGCCCGAATCGCGCAGCGCGGCGATCAGCGCCTCGGGAATACCGCACAGGCCGAAACCGCCCACGGCGATCATCTGACCGTCCTTGACGATGCCTGCCAGCGCCTCCTGGGCGCTTGCATAAACCTTGTCCATCGCTCCAACTCCTAGTTAAGGTCTAACCAAAGTGAGCCCGCCCCGCCGCTACCCGGTTTGCCGTCAGGCGTATTCGGGCCCCGGAAAAATTGGGGAATCGGGACAAGCCCAGTCGTTCCTTGGGGCGCGGCTGTTGGCGCCCGCTACCCGGGCATCGCGGCGAAGCCCGATTTCCGTGAAGCGGCGGCGCCGAGGGTGGCGCGCCCTCATTGCTTTTCTGATTTTGCGCTAGATTTTACCGGCATGACCGGCCAAAGCACGCGCTATTTTGGCCGGTGCGCGGCCCGCGGCCGCGCGCGCTTACTCGGCCGGCGTGAACTGCGTGGCCATCTGCGCCAGGACTTCGGGCGGCCACGGTGCGGACGTATTGGCCACGTAATCCATCCAGACCAGCACATTGCGGCCGCGCGCATAGGGGCCTGCGTCGTCGCCGACCTTCTCGAGCAGCAGCTCGAATTCGGCGCTGGAGCGGCCGATGCGCGTGACCTTGTGCGTCACGCGCACGGTGGCCGGATAGGTCAGCGGACGCAGGAAATCGCACGACGCATGCGCCAGGATCGCGCCATCGTCGGCCGGCAGCTTGAAGCCCGCGTTATACAGAATCTGCATGCGGGCCTCTTCCATGAGGCGGAAATACAGCGTGTTGTTCAGATGGTTCAGGGCGTCTGAATCGCCCCAGCGCAAAGGCAATTCGAGCTGATGGGTGTCGCCCACCGATAGCAGCCGCGCAGACAGATTGTCCGGGTTCACCAATAACTCCTGAAGGCTAAAAGAAATGCGAAGGCATACAGGACCCTCGCCTGCAATACAATCGCCGATAATACTTCCAGCCATATATGGAATACATACGGGGAGCTTTGCAAATGTCTGAACGCGAGTCGATGGAATATGACGTGGTCGTGGTTGGCGGTGGTCCCGCCGGCCTGGCCACAGCAATCCGTCTGAAGCAGCTGGCCGCTGAGAAGAATCAGGAGATTGGCGTCTGCGTACTTGAGAAGGGTGCGGAACTGGGCGCGCACATCCTGTCCGGCGCCGTGATGGACCCGCTGGCGCTGACCGAGCTCATCCCCGACTGGAAGGAAAAGGGCGCGCCGCTGAACGTGGCCGTCACGCAGGACAAGTTCCTGTTCCTGTCCGAGACCGGCGCGCGCGCCACGCCCAACTGGCTGCTGCCCCCCTGCTTTCACAATGAAGGCAACTACATCGTCCGTCTGGGCGACGTCGTCAAGTGGATGGGCGAGCAGGCCGAAGCGCTGGGCGTGGACATCTTCCCCGGCTTTGCGGCCGTCGAAGTGCTGTACGACGAGAACGGCGCCGTCCGCGGCGTGGCTACGGGCGACATGGGCGTGGCCCGCGATGGCAGCCACACCGACCACTATCAGCCGGGCATGGAATTGCACGCCCGCTACACCGTGTTCAGCGAAGGCTCGCGCGGCCAGCTCGGCCGCCAGCTCATCGAGCGCTTCAAGCTGGACGACGGCCGCAATCCGCAGTCGTACGGCATCGGCATCAAGGAAATGTGGGAAGTCGATCCGGCCCAGTCCAAGCCCGGCCTGGTGATCCACACCGCCGGCTGGCCGCTGGATTCGGACACGTACGGCGGCTCGTTCCTCTATCACCTGGACAACAACCTCGTCGCCGTGGGCATGATCGTCGGCCTGGATTACGCCAATCCGTGGCTGTCGCCCTTCGATGAGTTCCAGCGCTACAAGACGCACCCCGCCATTCGCGGCACGTTCGAAGGCGGCAAGCGCATCGCTTACGGCGCCCGCGCCATCACGGCGGGCGGCCTGCTGGCGCTGCCCAAGCTCACGTTCCCGGGCGGCGTGCTGGTCGGCTGCGAAGCCGGTTTCCTGAACGCCTCGCGCATCAAGGGCAGCCACGCCGCCATCAAGTCGGGCAAGCTGGCCGCCGAAGCCGCGTTCGACGCCCTGGTTGCGGACCGCCGCCAGGACGAACTGACTGCATACCCCAAGGCCTTCGAGGCCTCGTGGCTGCACGCGGAATTGAACAAGGCCCGCAATTTCAAGCAGTGGTTCAAGAAGGGCCGCACGGTCGCAACACTGATGACCGGCATCGAGCAACTGCTGCTCAAGGGCAAGATGCCCTGGACGCTGCGCCACAACAAGCCCGACCACGCCTGTCTGCAGCCCGCGTCGCAATGCGCGCGCATCGACTATCCCAAGCCCGACGGCAAGCTCACGTTCGACAAACTGAGTTCGGTGTTCATCTCCAACACCAACCACGACGAGAACGAACCCGTCCACCTGACCCTCAAGGATCCGTCCGTGCCGGTCAAGGTGAACCTGGCCAAGTACGGCGGCCCCGAGTCGCGCTATTGTCCGGCCGGCGTGTACGAATTCGTCAAGGACGACCACGGCGACGACCGTCTGCAGATCAACGCGCAGAACTGTGTGCATTGCAAGACCTGCGACATCAAGGACCCCACGCAGAACATCGTCTGGGTGGCGCCGCAAGGCGGTGAAGGGCCGGTCTACAGCGGCATGTAATACCCCGGGCGCATTGCGCCCACCCGAAAGGCGCCCCGCGGGGCGCCTTTTTTCCGACTGCCTGGAGCGACACCATGCGCGAACGCGTACTTCTCATCGGCTGCGGCGACCTGGGCCAGCGCGCGGCGCAACGCTTTCTGGCGCGCGGCGACGAGGTCCATGCCCTGCGGCGCCATCCCCCCGCCGGCGACACGAGCGGCATCCAGTGGCTGCAGGGCGACATCACCCGCCCCGACACGCTGCACGCGCTGCCGCCAGGCGTGACCCGGCTCATCCACCTGCCCACGCCTGGCGCGCGCGATCCGCAGGCCTACCGCGGCGTGTTCGTGGAGGGGCTGGCAAACGTGCTGCACGCGCTGGATCGATCCCAGCTCAAGCGCATCGTGTTCGTCTCGTCCAGCGCGGTGTATGGCGAGCATCATGGCGCCTGGGTGGACGAGGACACGCCGCCTGCACCGCAAGGCTTCAACGGCCGCATGCTGCTCGAAGCCGAAACTGCGCTGGCGGCGCAGCCGGTCTCGTCGACGGCATTGCGGCTGGCGGGCCTGTATGGGCCCGGCCGCATGCAGCTCATCGAGCGGTTGCGCAGCGGCGCGGCCGGCGCGCCGGTACAGCCCGAACACTGGGCCAACCGCATCCACATCGACGACGCGGCTGCCGCGGTGGCGCATCTGGCGCTGCTGCCGCAGGTTGCGCCGGTGTATGTGGGCTGCGACGACACGCCCCTGCCGCTGCACACGCTGTATGCCGAACTGGCCGCGCTGATCGGCGCCCCCGCGCCGCGCGAGGCGCCCGCGCCGGCCAACGTGGGCAGCAAGAAACTCAGCAATGCCCGGTTGCGCGCCAGCGGCCTGTCGCTGCAATGGCCGGACTCGCGCCAAGGCTACGCCGCCCTGCTGGCTGAGGACGGCGCGTCGCAGGCATAGTTCGGTCCTCGCCGAATCGTTGCCGCCGGCGCGGGCGGATACTGGTGGCCGTCTCCATTGCCCGCCGTCACCATGCCGCCCGCCCATCCCCTGGCCGCCGTCACACACCCCGATCCGTATCCCTACTATGCCCAGCTGGCGCGCGAGCGTCCGCTGTACCGGGATACGGCGCTGGGCATGTGGATCGCCTCGCATCCCGACACCATCGCGACCATCCTGCGGCATCCCGGCGCACAGGTGCGTCCCGCGGATGAGCCCGTGCCGCGCGGCTTGTGCCCAGGTCCTGCGGGAGACCTGTTCGGCCGGTTCGTGCGCATGAACGACGGCGCGGCGCATGCGCGCTTGAAGCCGCTGCTGACGGGGTTCATCGCGCACCGGGCGTCGGAACCGTTGCAAGCGCATCACGAAGGACCATTGCCGCGCCTTCCGCTGCAACCAGCCGTCCCGGCATCGCAGGATTGGCTTGCCGCCGCGCCGCACGACCCCGCCGCCGTCGACCGCTATCTGTACACGGCGCCCGTGCACGCGCAGGCAGCATTCCTGGGACTATCCAAAGCCGTTCATGCGGATTGCGCGGCCGATATCGCCGCTTTCCTTTCCGCCCTGCCCGCCGATGCGGGCGCAGACCGGACCTCGGCGGGCCATGCCGCCGCCGCGCGCCTGCAAGCCCGCATGCAGGCGCATCTGGCGGGGCCCGAGGCCACCCCGGCACTGCGCGCATTGCATGCAGACGCACTGCAAGCAGGCATTACGCCCGAACAGCTGGCCGCCAACCTGGCGGGCCTGCTGTTCCAATCTTGCGAAGCGGGCGCGGGACTGCTGGGCAATGCGCTCATCATGGCCGGCCGGCGCGGCGCGGCGTGCGTGCAGACACGCGAGGACGCCCTGCGTCTCATCGACGACACCGTGCGCCGCGATCCGCCCTTGCACAACACGCGGCGGTTCATGGCTGCGCCGCTTGATGTCGGCGGACAACGCATCGAAGCCGGCCAGACCGTCCTGCTGGTGCTCGCCGCCGCCGCCATGATCGAACCCGAGGCGGGATGGATCTTTGGCGCGCACCGCCATGCCTGCCCCGGCGCGTCGCTGGCGCGAAGCCATGCAGCCGATGCGCTGCTGCACGTGTTGCGGCAGGGTATGGACCCTGCCCCGCTGGCGGCGCGCTTTCGCCATCGTCCGCTGCCCAACGCCCGCGTGCCCCAGTTTGATTTTCCCGAGGACCACAACCGATGATTGCCGTGATATTCGAAGTCGAGCCCGCCCATGGCGACCCTGCCCCGTACCTGGACATCGCCGCCGGCCTGATCGATGAACTGCGCACCGTGGACGGTTTCATTTCCGTCGAACGATTTCAAAGCCTGTCCACGCCAGGCAAGCTGCTGTCGCTGTCATTCTGGCGCGACGAAGCGGCAGTCAAGCGCTGGCGTTCGCTGGAATCGCACCGCCGCGCCCAGCAGGCCGGGCGTGGCGGGGTGTTTCAGAACTACCGCCTGCGCGTTGCGCAGGTGGTGCGCGACTACGGCATGCAGGAGCGGGACGAGGCGCCCGCCGACAGCCGCCAGCGCCACGGGTGAAACTGCAGGGACGCGCTCGTCCGGGACGCCATCCCTTTGCCCCCCGGCCGCCTACCGCAGCAGACGGCCCACCGTCTCGACCACGCGCCGCACGTCCTCGGCCGACACGTCCAGGTGCGTCACCAGGCGGGTCGGACCCCCGTAGACGGCGCGCATCAGGATGCCTTCCTTGCCCAGCGCCTCGGTCAGCGCGTCGCAGCGCGACGGCTCGAACCGCGCGAACACCATGTTGGTGTCCTGGCTCAGCACGTCCACGCCCGGGATGGCGCGCAGGCCTTCGGCCAGCAGGCGCGCATTGTCGTGATCCTGGGCCAGCCGTTCGACGTTATGCTCCAGCGCGTACAGGCACGCGGCCGCCAGCACGCCCGCCTGGCGCAGCCCGCCGCCCAGCATCTTGCGCCAGCGATGCGCGCGTTCGATCAGTTCCTTGCTGCCGACCAGCACCGACCCGATCGGCGCGCCCAATCCCTTGGAAAAGCAGATGGACACCGTATCGAAGGGCGCGCAAAGCTCGGCCACGGGCTTGCCGCTTGCGACCGCTGCATTGAACACGCGCGCGCCATCCAGGTGCGTGCCAAGCCCTTGCTCGCGCGCCCACGACGTGGCCGCCTGGATGTAGGCGGCCGGGATCAGCTTGCCGTGAAAGGTGTTCTCCAGCGCAAGCAGACGCGTGCGCGCAAAGTGCGGATCGCCATTGGGCTTGACGGCCGCGGCCAGCTTTTCCAGCGGCAGAGATCCGTCGGGCGCGTGCTCGATGGGTTGCGGCTGGATGCTGCCCAGCACCGCCGCGCCGCCGCCTTCGTATTTGTAGGTGTGCGCAAGCTGGCCGACCAGATATTCGTCGCCCCGCTCGCAATGCGCCATGAGCGCGGCCAGGTTGCTTTGCGTGCCCGACGGAAAGAACAGGCCGGCGGCCTTGCCGGTGCGTTCGGCCAGGGTTTTTTGCAGGCGGATCACGGTGGGATCGTCGCCCATCACGTCGTCGCCCACGGGGGCAGTGGCCATCGCCTGCAACATGGCGGCGCCGGGCCGGGTGACGGTATCGCTACGCAGATCAATCATGAAGGTTCCAGGAAAACGGGAAAACGGGAAGTCGGAAGGGTCAATCGGCTTTCGCTGCCGGCGCCGCGCGGCTGACGACAAAAATGCCCGCCAGGATCAGCGCCATGCCGCCCAGCTCGACCGGCGTGGGCCGCTCGGACAGGAATGCCCACGCGAGCAGCATGGCGACGACCGGCACACCGAGGCTGGACAGGCCGGCGATCGACGCGGGCACCCGGCGCACGACCTGCAGCCACAGCAGCCAGCCTGCCGCGGTGGCGATCAGCACAATGTATGTCATGCCGGCCCAAAGCTGCCAACCCCAATGGGCGGGCATCTGCGGCACCAGCCAGGCCACGGGCGTCATGACCAGGCCGCCGAACAGCATCTGCCACGCCGTGAACGTCATCACATCCGGCGCGTGGTGATCGAACATGCGCTTGGACAACACCGTGCCCACGCCCCAGCACAGGCCGCTGCCCAGGCCCAGCAGCACGGGGCGGATGTCGCCCAGGCCGTTCCAGGGCTCGACGAAACAGACCAGCCCGACAGCAGCCAGCGCGATGCCGGCCGCGTGGCGGGCGGTGGGCCGCTCGCCCAGCAGCCACCAGGCAAACAGCACCACCCAGAACGGCATGGTGTACGCCATGAGCGACACCTTGCCCACCCCGCCGTCCACCAGCGCGGTCTGCACGAAGCCCTGGAATCCCGCGGTCTGCGTCAGGCCGATCAAGAGGGTCAGTTTCCAGGGCGGCATCGACAGCGGCCGGCGCGTTGCGATCGCCAGCGCGAAGAGCACCAGGCTGCCCACCACGTAGCGCAGCGCCACGAAGTCGAAGGGGCCGATGTAGGGGACGATCAGCTTCATCGCAATCCAGCTACCGGCCCAGACCAGGATGGTGCTGAACATCAGGGCAAGCCCTGCGCGATCGAAACTGCTGCTCACGAGTGTGGCTCCATGCAAGGGGATCTGGCGATCAGGAATGAAGACGCCCGTGCCGCAACATGCCGGCACGGGCGTCTTCATTATGCGCCTGTCGCGATGCAAATGGCCGGTGGGATCCGGCCCGATGCGACTACAGCGGCTTGGAGAGCTGCTCCAGGATGGCGGGATTTTCCAGCGTCGAGACGTCCTGCGTCACTTCCTCGCCCTTGGCGACCACGCGCAAGAGGCGGCGCATGATCTTGCCCGAACGCGTCTTGGGCAGATTGTCGCCAAAGCGGATGTCCTTGGGCTTGGCGATGGGGCCGATCTCGCGGGCCACCCAGTCGCGCAATTGCTTGGCGATGGCCTGGGCCTCCTCGCCCTCCGGACGCGAACGCTTGAGCACCACGAAGGCCACCACGGCCTCGCCGGTCGTGTCGTCGGGACGGCCCACGACGGCGGCCTCGGCCACCATTTCGTGCGCCACCAGCGCCGATTCGACTTCCATCGTGCCCAGGCGGTGGCCCGACACGTTCAGGACGTCGTCGATGCGCCCCATGATCCAGAAGTAGCCGTCCGCATCGCGCTGCGCGCCATCGCCCGCCAGGTAATAGCCGCGCAGTTCGGCCGGGAAGTAGCTTTTCTTGAAGCGCTCCGGGTCGCCCCAGATGTTGCGGATCATGGCCGGCCATGGACGCTTGATGACCAGGAAGCCGCCATTGCCCTTTTCGACGTCGCCGCCGGTTTCATCGACGATGGCCGCGGCAATGCCCGGCAGGGGCAGCGTGCAAGAGCCCGGCTTGGTGGGCGTGGCGCCCGGCAGCGGCGTGATCATGTGGCCGCCGGTCTCGGTCTGCCACCAGGTGTCCACGATGGGGCAGCGCTCGCGGCCCACGTTCTTGTGATACCAGATCCACGCTTCGGGATTGATGGGCTCGCCCACCGTGCCGATGATGCGCAACGAGTCCAGGTCGAAATTCTTGGGGTGCGCTTCCGGCGTGGCCTCGGCAGCCTTGATCAACGAACGGATCGCGGTGGGCGCGGTGTAGAACGTGGTGACCTTGTGGCGCGCGATCATGTCCCAGAAGCGGCCGGCGTTCGGATAGGTGGGCACGCCTTCGAAGACGATCTGCGTCAGGCCGGCGGCCAGCGGACCGTACGTGATGTACGTGTGGCCGGTGACCCAACCCACGTCCGCGGTGCACCAGTAGACGTCGTCCTTGCGCGCGTCGAAGGTCCATTTGACGGTCAGCAGCGCCCACAGCAGGTAGCCGGCGGACGAATGCTGCACGCCCTTGGGCTTGCCGGTCGAACCGGAGGTGTACAGGATGAAGAGCGGGTGCTCGGCGTTGACCGGAACCGGCTCGCAGGTGTCGGGCTGGCCGTCCTCGACCTCGTGCATCCAGAGGTCGCGGCTGTCGTTCCATTGCACCTTGCCGCCCGTGCGGCGGTACACGACGACCTTCTTGACGGCCTCGCAGCCGCCCATGGCGATGGCCTCTTCGACGGCGGGCTTGAGCGGGATGGTCTTGCCGCCGCGCACCTGTTCGTCGGCGGTGATGATGAGCGAGGCGCCCACGTCGACGATGCGCTCCTGCAGGCTCTTGGCCGAGAAGCCGCCGAACACCACCGAGTGCGTCACGCCCAGGCGCGCGCAGGCCTGCATGGCCACCACGGCTTCGATGGACATGGGCATGTAGATGATGGCGCGGTCGCCCTTCTTGTAGCCCAGCGCCGCCAGCCCGTTGGCGAAGCGGCACACGCGCGCCAGCAGTTCGCGGTAGGTCACCTTGTTGACCTTGCCGTCGTCGGATTCGAAGATGATGGCGGTCTTGTCGGCGTTGCCGTTGGTCAGGTGCACGTCCAGGCAATTGGCCGAGACGTTCAGTTCGCCGTCGCCGAACCAGCGGTAGAACGGCGCGTCGGATTCGTCCAGGACCTGCGTGAACGGCTTGGTCCATTGCAGATTGTCGCGGGCCTGGCCGGCCCAGAATCCGTCGAAGTCGTTCTCGACCTGCGCGCACAGCGCGTTATAGGCGTCCATGCTGGGAATCGCGGCGCCCTGCGCGGCGCGCTCGGGCGGCGGAAACACGCGGTTTTCCACCAGGACGGACTGAATAGCGTTCGACATGATCTTGTCTCCAAACGGTGATTCTGTTGTTTATGCTGCTTTTTTATTACCCACCTGCAACCGTATCGCCGCGCTCTTACGGGCACCTTACGCAAAATGCGGGCCGGAGCCCGCAGATTGACGAGGCCCAAGGCGATGCGTCTGCGCCGGATCCGGGCAGGAAGACGCCCCAAGGCGCCAACCGGGCAGCATGCACAAGCCAACGGCGCGCCGTCACGCGGCGCGCCAACAATGCCAAGCAATCAGCATGCGCCGCCGCATCGAAACGCGCCGGCGCAAGGCAGTCCATAAGGATAGCAGCCGCATCAGGCTTGACGAATACGGCGTTCAGCCGGTCTGCCGGGCGAGGCCGCGTTTCATGTCCACCCGCGACAACAGGGCCAATCCTCCGACGAAGAACAACCCTGTGACGAGGATGGCCAGGCGGTGATTGCCGTCCGTGCCCCACGTCACCAGCCCGTACGTCAACGGACCGATCACGGCGGCAAGCTGCACGGCAAAGGTCCACAGCGAATAGAACTCGGCCAGCCGTCCCGCGGGCGCCAAGGCGCCGGTCATGGCGCGGCCCGCGCTTTGCGTGGTGCCCATGCACAGCCCCGCCAGCGCGGCCGCCACCCAGAACACGGGCGCGGTCACGGCCGAGTAGGCCACCAGCACCATCACGATCCACCCGGCCAGCGTGATGGCCAGCGCCGGTTTGTGGCCGATGCGGTCCTGCACGTAGCCGAACGAAAACGCCCCCGCCGCCGCGCCGATGTTCACCGTGAACACCAGCAGCATGATCTGCGGCGTGGTGAAGCCCATGACTTCGGACGCATACACGGCCGCCAGCGTGATCACGACGGAGATCCCGGCCTGGTAGCAGGCAATGCACATCAAGAGGCGGCGGAATTCCGGAAAGTGCAGGCCCGTTTCACGCCAGGCGTACGCCAGCCGCTTTAGCATGTGCAGCGCGGCCGGATTGCCCGGCTGCGGCCGAGCGCGCTCGCGCAGCAGGAAGAACGACGGCAGCGCCGCCAGCGCAAAGACAGACGCAGTGACCACGATGACCCACGGCACGAATTCTTCGGCGGTGGCGCCGCGGGCCTCGGCCAGCGTCACCACGACGAGCGACAGGCCCAGCGTCAGCATGCCGCCGCAATAGCCGAAGCTCCAGCCCCAGCCCGACACGCGGCCCAGTGCCTGCGGCCGCGCCAGTTCGGGCAGGAAGGCGGCGACCACGGATTCACCGACGCAATAGCAGTAGTTGGAGACGACGATGGCGGCCAGCGCGAGCCACACGTCGCCGGGTCCGGCCTGCGTAAGCACCAGCGTGGCGGCCACGCAGCCGATCGTGCTGGTGTAGAGCAGCCGCCGCTTGCTGGCCCGCGCATCGGCGCGCGCGCCCAGCGTGGGCATGGTCAGCATGATGAGCAGGTACGACAGCGACAGCGCCGCCGTCCAGGCCAGCGTGGCCCACGAGGCGCGGCCGCCCACCACGCCGACGAAATAGGTGCTGAAGACCGCCGTGAGGATCACGGTGGTGTAGCCGGAGTTCGCGAAGTCGTACATGGCCCAGGCCAGGACTTCGCGGCGGGTGACGCCCGGGTTCAGCGGACCGTCGCCCGCCCCCCGGGGGTCCTGCGCGGAAACGCCGGCAGGCGTTTCCGGCGGCTGCGCCTGGCTCATAGGCCCAGCGCGGCGATGCCTGCTTGTGCGATCTGCACGTCTTCGGTCGACTTCACGCCCGAGACGCCCACCGCGCCGATGACCTGGCCGTCGGCGATGACCGGAACGCCGCCCTCAAGCATGCCTTCGATCAGCGGCGCCGACAGGAACGAGTAGCGGCCGTTGTTGATAAGTTCTTCGTAGATGCGCGATTCGCGGCGGCCCAGCGCGGCCGTCTTGGCCTTGGCGGGCGCGATGTGCGACGAGATGGGAGCCGCATCGTCCAGTCGCAGCATGCCCAGCAGATGGCCGCCATCGTCGGTCACGGCGATGGTGACGGCCCACTTGTTCTGCAAGGCGTGTGCTTCGGCCGCGGCCAGGATCTTTTTGACGTCGTCGGCGCTCAGCACGGGTTTGGTTTTCATTGCAGTGACTCCTTGATCTGTTCGAGGGCGTTAGGGTCTTCCATGGTGGTCAGGTCGCCGGGATCGCGCGACTCGCATACCGCGACGATCGCGCGGCGCAGCACCTTGCCGGAACGGGTCTTGGGCAGGGCGCCCACGAACCGGATCCTGGCCGGCCTTGCCACCGCCCCAAGCTGTTCTTCCACCAGGCGCATGATATCGCCTTCCAGCTGCTTTGCCGCTTCCGGCGTGTCGGCGCCGGCGGGATTCTTCAGCACGGCAAACGCCATGGCGACCTGCCCCTTCAGCGGGTCGGCCACCCCCACCACCGCGCATTCGGCAATGCCGCTGTGGCTGTTGACGGATTCCTCGATTTCGCGCGTGCCCAACCGATGTCCCGCCACGTTGATCACGTCGTCCGTGCGGCCCAGGATGAACCAGTAGCCGTCGGCGTCCACCCGCCCCCAGTCGAAGGTCGAATACACCTGCCGGCCCGGAATCGACGTGAAATAGGTCTCGACGAAGCGCGCGTCGTCACCCCAGATGGTGGACATGGCGCCGGGCGGCAGCGGCGGCACGATGGCCACCACGCCCTTCTGCTCGGGACCCAGGTCTTCGCCCGTGGACTCGCTGACGATGCGCGCATCAAAGCCGTAGACCGGGAACGAGGGGCTGCCGAACCGGGTGGGGACTTTTTCGATGCCGGGCTGCGCCGACAGGATTGGCCAGCCCGATTCCGTCTGCCAGTAGTTGTCGATGATGGGCTTGCCCAGCCCTTCGGAGATCCATTGCGCGGTCGGCTCGTCCAGCGGCTCCCCGGCCAGGTAGACCGCGCGCAGGGTGGACAGGTCATGCCGCTTGAGCAGCGCGGGATCCTGGCGCTTGAGCACGCGTACGGCCGTGGGCGCCGAGAAGAGCGTATTCACGCCGTACTGCTCGACCAGCTTCCAGAGGATCGCGCCATCCGGGCGCACGGGCGTCCCTTCGTACAGGATGGTCGATTGCCCGCCAATGAGCGGTCCGTAGACGATATAGGAATGCCCCACCACCCAGCCGATGTCGCTGGTGCAAAAATAGGTGTCGCCAGGTCGGCCGTTGAACAGGTATTCCATGGACGAGGCCAGCGCCACGGCGTAGCCGCCGGTGTCGCGCTGCACGCCCTTGGGACGGCCGGTGGTCCCGGAGGTGTAAAGGATGTAGCTGGGCTCGGACGATTCCAGCCATTCGACGGGCACCCGGGCGCCGCGGTGGCGTTCGCGCAGCGTCGCGTAGTCCAGGTCGCGCCCGGCCACCGGCTCGAACGGCGCCAGACCGCGATCGAACACCACCACCGACGCGGGCGGCGACTTGGCCAGGCCCAACGCACGATCCAGCAGCGGCTTGTACGGCACGACCTTGCCGGCGCGCGAGCCGCCGTCCGTGCACACCACCACCTTGGGCGCGGCGTCGTCGATGCGCTGCGCGAGGTTCACGGATGCAAACCCGCCGAACACCACCGAGTGGACCGCGCCGATCCGGGCGCACGCCAGCATCGTGAATACCGCTTCGGGCACCATGGGCATGTAAAGCAGGACCCGGTCGCCGCGCCCCACCCCCAGTTCGCGCAGCATGGCGGCGGCGGCGTTCACTTCTTCAAAGACGTCCTGCCGCGTATAGACCTGTTCGCGATCCACTTCCGTGGACACCCAGATGAGGGCCGGCTTGTCCGCCTGCGTGGGCAGCCAGCGGTCTACCGCGTTGTGGCACAGGTTGGTGCGCCCGCCCACGAACCACTTGGCGAAGGGCGGACGCGAGAAGTCCAGCACACTGTCAAATGGCGTTTCCCAGTGAATGCGCGTGGCCTCTTCGCGCCAGAACGCGTCGCGGTCATGAACCGAGCGATAGTGGAAATCCCGGGTTCTTTGCATGTTTGTCTCCTGGTATTGTTCATAGGCCTTAAGGCTGATTGATTTTTTGTCTAATCTTTTCAGCCATTCTGGTAGGCAAACCTTGCACGAGGCTTGCCGCAAGTCAAAAAATTCTTCCAGATGTCCACGCTGCATGGATATTTAGGGCCGTTACGTCACGAATCGGCCTTAAAAGTTTGGTAGAATCCCCGCGAAGTTGCACATAATTGTTGAATTTGCTGACATTTCGGCCCCATCCGCGGCTAAAGCGCGGGTTTTTGCTGTCATTCAGTGATTCATCCCCAGGCGAATGCATCGACACTCCAACCCCGCGCGATTCAATTCAACCACTGGCCATGCAAAGCGCGGTCTGCGCATGCTCGCGTTGGTTGCTTGCTTTGCGGGACTGGCCGGTTGTGCAAGCACTAGTCAAAAGTCAACCGCCCATACGTCCGAGATCGATCCCTACGAGATGGAATGGGTTGCCACCGCCGATGACCCGATCGGCATGCTGGTGGTCCAGAAATTCAAGCGTGAACGCCAGCGCACCCATTCGGGTGTCGGCAGCGACAACGCCATGGTCAGCGAAGCCCTGAATCACCTGGGCATCCGCTACCGCTTCGGCGGCAGTACCCCCGAAACCGGCTTTGACTGCAGCGGCCTGGTCGCTTACTCGGCCGAACGCGGTTTGGGCCTGAAGCTGCCCCGCAACGCCGCCGAAATCGCCCAGCAAGGCGTGGCCGTCGCCAAGAACGAACTGCAGGTCGGCGACCTCGTCTTCTTCAACACGATGGGCCGCCGCTATTCCCACGTTGGCATCTACCTGGGCGACGACCGCTTCGTGCATTCCCCCAGCGCCGGTGGCGTGGTGCGCGTCGAAAGCATGACCATGGCCTACTGGTCCAAGCGCTACAACGGCGCCCGCCGCCTGGACAACACCCTGATGGCGTCGGCCCGCGCGTCCAACTGACCGCCCTGCCAGCCCCCGCCCGTCTTCTGGGCAACATCTTCGCACGCAGGCCAACCTGCCGCCATCGTCCAAATGCAAAACGCCGCCCGACTTTCCGTCCGGCGGCGTTTTTGTTTTTTCTCTTCGCGGCGATCAGGCCGCAGGCCGTATCGGCCTCCCCAGTTTGTCTTGGATGCGCGGCAAGACGCGTCCCGTCAATGAACGGTGCCGGCGCGCGGGCACAGGCCGCATTGCTGCAGGGCTTGCTGCATGCTGCACACGGAACGGCGACAAGCCACGACCCGGATGCCGCCGCGCTGCGCCGCGTTGCGGAAGGTCTTCATGACATTGTGGCCAAGAAAATCGGTCAGCAGAATGACCAGTTGCGTGCCGGAAGGCAGTTGCAACGTCTTCTTTTGATGCGAGGGATCGCGCCCGCTGATGTGATGCGTGATCGAGATGTTGTGACCTTTTAGCAGATCGGGAATATTGCCGAGGCGGTCGGCGCCCACTACCACTGCACTAAGTCCTGCCGTCATGATTTACCTCACTGGGTCGTTGAGCCTGGATGTAATGATAATGATTCCTATTTTTTCGTCAACTTAAATGAGATCAGTTCTTATTTAATTATTTTTATGAGCTTGTCGAATGGGATAGCCATCTCACCCCTTCTCCCCGAAGAACAGGCAAAAAAAACGCGACGTCTTGAAGACGTCGCGCCTTGTCGCGCTCCTTGCGGCGATGCGTACTACTTCGGCGTGCCCTGCACCGCGTCGGTGACGACGGCCCGGGTCAGCGACGGCGCCAGCATCTCCAGGAAGGTGTAGACGTAGTCGCGCAGGAACACGCCGGCCTTCACGCCCACGCGCGTGGTATGCGTGCCGAACAGGTGTCCCACGGGCAGGCCGACCAGACTCGAGTCGCGGCGCGGATCATAGGCAACGCCCGCGATGATGCCGATGCCCAGGCCCACGTCCACGTAGGTCTTGATCACATCGGCGTCGATCGCTTCGAGCACGATGTCCGGATGAATGCCCTGGTTGGCGAAGATCTCGTCGATCGTGCTGCGGCCGGTAAAGGCCCGGTCGTAGGTCACGATGGGGTATTCGGCCAGTTGCGCCAGCGACAGGCGCTTGGCGGCGCTGGAGGTCAGCTCGGCCAGCGGATGATCGGGCCGCACCACCACCGTGTGCTCCCACGCGTAGACCGGCAGCGTGGCCAGGCCCGGCGTCAGCGCCAGCGACTCGGTCGCCAGCGCCAGATCCGCCTGTTCATGCAGCACCATCTCCGCCAGTTGGGCGGGGCTGCCCTCGGCCAGCGACAGGTGAACCTTGGGGAACTGCTTGCGGAACGCGGGGATCACGCGGGGCAGCAGATAGCGCGCCTGCGTGTGGGTGCAGGCAATGACCAGGCCGCCCTCGTCGCGGCGTGCGAATTCGTCGCTGACTTTTTTCAGGTTGTCGACCTCGCGCATGATGCGATCGATCACCTGCGACACGGCCAGGCCGGGCTTGGTCAGCCCCTTGATGCGCTTGCCATGACGTTCGAAGATCTTGATGCCCAGCTCGTCCTCGAACTCGATGATGGCCTTCGAAACGCCGGGCTGCGACGTGTAGAGCATCCGGGCGGCTTCAGTCAGGTTGAAGTCGCGCCGGATGGTTTCACGCACGAAACGAAATTGCTGGAGGTTCATTAATTGGCCCCTGATAGACCGGCCAATTATAAGTAATAAGAACGCCTTGCTATATGAATTATCGATATAAGCTTAGGAGCAAGGCGTCCCTCTTTCAGCGCATCGAGATCGTCGTGTTCACGGTCTTGGCGTGTGCCGACCAGCGCGCGGTCACCGTCTTGGTCTGCGTCCAGAACTGCACCGCCTGCTTGCCGTTGGGGCCCAGGTCGCCCAGCTTGGAGCCACGCGAACCCGTGAAGCTGAACCACGCCACCGGCACGGGGATCGGCACGTTGATGCCCACCTGCCCCACGTCGATGTTGTTCTGGAAGTAGCGCGCCGCGCCCCCGTCCTGCGTGAACAGCGCGACGCCGTTGCCGTTGGGGTTGCGGTTGATGAACGCCACCGCGTCTTCCAGGGTCTCGACCCCGACGCAGCACAGGACCGGCCCGAAGATCTCTTCCGTGTAGATGGTCATGTTCTCAGCGACGCCGTCGAACACGGTCGGGCCGACGAAGTTGCCTTCCTCGAAGCCGGCCACCTTCAGGTTGCGGCCGTCCAGCAGCAGCTTGGCGCCTTCGTCCACGCCCTTCTGGATCAGGCTTTCGACGCGCTTCTTGGCGTTGGGCGACACCAGCGGACCCAGGTCGGCTTCGCGATCCGTGCCCGCGTTGACCTTGAGCTTCTTGGCGCGCTCGACGAAGTCGGGCAGCCAGTTGCGGGCTTCGCCTACCAGCACCGCCACGGACGAGGCCATGCAGCGCTGGCCTGCCGCGCCAAAGGCGGCGCCCAGCAGCTGGTTCAGCGCCACTTCGGGATCGGCATCCGGCAGGACCACGCAGTGGTTCTTCGCGCCCATCATGGACTGGCAGCGCTTGCCGGCGGCTGACGCGCGGTTGTAGATCTCGGTGCCCACGCGGGTCGAGCCGATGAACGACACCGCCTTGATGTCGGGGTGCTCGCACAGGCCGTTGGCCGTTTCGGGACCGCCGTGCACCACGTTCAGCACGCCCGGCGGCAGGCCGGCTTCCAGCGCCAATTCCGCCAGGAACAGCGACGACGTCGGATCCTGCTCAGAAGGCTTCAACACGAACGTGTTGCCGCACGCCACGGCGATGGGGAACATGAAGCACGGCAGCATGACCGGGAAATTGAACGCGGTGATGCCCGCGCACACGCCCAGCGGCTGAATCAGGGTGTAGACATCGATGCCGGACGCCGCGTTCTCCGCGTATTCGCCCAGTTGCAGGTTGGCGATCGAGCAGGCGTGCTCGACCACTTCCAGGCCACGGCCGACTTCACCCTCGGCGTCCGGCAGCGTTTTGCCGTGTTCGCGGGTGATCATCTCGGCCAGCTTGCCGGTATTGGCGCGCAGCAGTTCCTGGAACTTGAGCATGACGCGCATGCGCGTGCCCTGCCCGGCGTTGCGCCAGGTCTTGAAGGCCTCCTTGGCGTTGGAGACGGCCAGGTCCAGTTCTTCACGCGTGGCGAAGGGCACCTTGGCAACGACCTCCTGGGTGGCGGGGTTGATCACGTCTCGCCATTCGGTGGTTTTGGACTGCACAAGCTTGCCGCCGATCAGTAGCGGAACGCGCGGGACTTCACTCATTTTGTTGCTCCTCACACTGCGTAGTCGATGCGGATGAAAATCCGCGTTCTTGGATCGAGCCGCGCCCGCGGGACAGCGCCCGCGGGCTTGGCGCTATTTCTTCACCAGCGGGCAGGTCGAATCGGCCAGGGGCTGGAAGGCTTCGGCCGCCGGAATGGTGGCCACCAGCTTGGAATAGTCCCAGCCACCCTTGGAGTCCGCGGGCTTCTTGACTTCGTACAGGTACATATCGTGGATCACGCGGCCGTCCGGGCGGATCGACGCATTGCGCATGATGGGATCCTTGATGGGGATCTCGCGCATCTTGTCGGCGACGACCTTGCCGTCGGTGCTGTTGGCGGCGGCCACCGCGCGCAGGTAATGCAGCACGCTGGAATACACGCCCGCCTGCGTCATCGTGGGCTTCAGGCCGCGGAACGCCTTCTCGAAGCGCCCCGACCACTCACGCGTGGCGTCGTCGTAATCCCAGTAAAAACCATCCACGTAGGACAGCCCCTGCGCGTTCTCCAGGCCGAGCGCACGCAGGTCCGACAGGAAGATCAGCAGGGAAACCAGCCGCTGCCCGCCTGCCACGATGCCGAACTCGCGCGCCTGCTTGACCGCATTGACGGTGTCCTGGCCGCCATTGGCCAGCGCCACCACCTGCGCCTTGGAGCTCTGCGCCTGCAGCAGATAGGACGCGAAGTCGGGCGCGTTCAGCGGGTGGCGCACATTGCCGGCCACCGTGCCGCCCAGCGCCTTCACCGCCTTGGCCGTGTCGGCTTCCAGCGAATGGCCGAACGCGTAGTCGACGGTGATGAAGAACCAGGACTTGCCGCCCTCGCGCACGGTGGCCTTGGCGCCGCCCGCGGACTGCGAGTAGGTGTCGAACATCCAGTGAAAGCCGACCGGCGAGCAGTCCTTGTTGGTCAACGCCGTGGTGGCCGGGCCGGAGAACATCACGACCTTGTTCTTTTCGCGGGCAATGCCCTGCACGGCGAGCGCGACTGCGGAATTGGTGAGGTCGGCAATGGCGGTGACGCCGTCGCGGTCGAACCATTCGCGTGCCCGGGCGGCGCCCACGTCGGCCTTGTTCTGGTTGTCCGCGGACACCAGATCGATCTTCATGCCCTTGCACTCCGCGGCCAGGCAGTCGTCGATGGCCAATTGCGCCGCCGCGACCGAGCCTGCGCCCCCCATGCCGGCGTAAGTGCCGGACATATCCGTCAGAATGCCGATCTTCACTGGCGGCTTGTCCGCCGCCTGGGCCTGCCCAAGTAAACCGGCGCCCAGACACAAGCCTGCGGCGAGCCCGCGTGCGTGCAATTTCATGGATTTGTCTCCTGAGTTTTTATGCGCTGAGTAGTAGCGTTGTGGCGCCGTCTTCGCGGCCTGCGGTCCCAGGGCATAGCCCAAGGCCAGCCGAACCAGTGTAGATGTGTGAAAATCAACAAGCAACACCAGAAATGCACATTCCTTGTGCATTCATGCACATACAAAAATGTCGCCGGCGCAACATGCTGCCGGGGGCCTGGAGCGACGGATCTTGCTTGATTGGGACAGCCTGCGGTATTTCCTGGAAGTGGCCCGCACCCAGCGCGTCAGCGCTGCGGCGCGCAAGCTGGGCGTGGAGCACACCACCGTGTCGCGCCGGATCCGGGCGCTGGAAACCGAGCTGGATACGCTGCTATTCGAGAAGTCGCGCAGCGCGGGGTTCGTGCTGACGGACGACGGCCAGCGCCTCTTCGTCCACGCCGAGCAAATGGAAAGCGTGGTGCACACGGCGCGCGAAAACCTGTCCGGCATCGGACAGGCGTTGTCGGGTCACCTGCGCATCGGCGCCACCGAAGGCTTTGGCAGCTACGTGTTGACCCCGCTCGCGGCCGACTTCCAGCGGCGCTATCCGCACATCACGCTGGACATCCTGCCCGTGCCGCGCTTTGTCAGCCTGTCCAAGCGCGAAGCCGACCTGGCCATCACCATCGAACGGCCGCAGCGCGGCCCGTACGTGTGCAGCAAGCTGTGCGACTACACGTTGCGGCTGTACGGCACGCCGGGTTATCTGGCCAACCATGCGCCCATCACTCGCCGCGAAGACCTGGCGGATCACACGTTCATTGGCTATGTGGACGAGCTGTTGTTCAGCGAGCGCCTGCGCTATCTGGAAGACCTGCTGCCGGCAAGCAAGGTGGTGTTGCGCAGCACGAGCGTCGTGGCCCAATACCACGCGGCGCTGCAAGGCCAGTCGCTCGCCATCCTGCCGTGCTTCATCGCGGCACAAGATCCGCGGCTAAAGCCGGTGCTGGAAGACGAGATCGCCATCACGCGCTCGTTCTGGATGTATTGCCATGAAGACCTGCGCAAGCTCAAGCGCGTGACCGCGCTGTGGGAGTTCATCCGCAAATCGGTCTTGAAAAACGCCGACCTGCTGGCAGGCCGGCGCGGGACGATGAAGTATCTGCCCTGACAGGCGCGCATGACGGCGCCTGTCTTGCTAGGTGTTGTTCTTGGGCGCCTTGACGCGCAGGCGGCGCATCAGCAGGAAGACGGTCAACAGCGCAACGGCGCCGTGGATGGCCCATACCCCCAGACCGAAACTGAGCTTGCCGTTGGAGATCCAGGCGCGCGACAGGTTGATCAGGTTCATGTAGAGCAGACCGACCAGACCGGCGATGAGCAGGTCGCCCGAACGCCCCAGCCGCGGATTCACCGCGCCAAGCGGAATGGCCAGCAGCGCAAGATTCAGCGCCGCAAGCGGCAGCGAAATCCGCCACATCACCTGGGACCAACTGCTGTTGGTGTTGTCCTCGACCAGTTGCGGCGTGCTGCGCGCCTTCGAGGAACGCTCTGCCGCCGCGCGGGCCTCGGCCACCGGGTCGCCGCCCCCCTTGCTTTCCAGGCGCAGGCCGTATTTTTCGAAGTGCACGAGGCGCAACGCCGGCGTGCCAGGCTTCAGGTCGTAGCGATGCCCTTCGCCCAGCACCAGGAAACGGTCGCCGTTGGGCAGGGTTTCGATATGCGCGCTGCTCGCGGTCAGCACGCTCAGCCATTCGGGACCGATCTCACGCGCAAACACATTGCCAAGTTCGTCGGTGGGATTGACCGGGTCTTCGGCAAAGAACACGCGATTGCCGCCCGAAGACTCGGCGAATTGGCCGGCCGTGACCTTGGACAGGTCCGAGCGCTGCTCGAAGCGTTCGTGGTATTCGCCGATCTGGCGGTAGGCCCAGGGCGAGGCCACCAGCGTCAGCCCCGCCACGGCGATCGCGACGGGCACCGCCACGCGCAGCACGGGCTTGAGCCAGTCGGCCAGCGACAGGCCGCTGGCAAACCACACCACCATTTCGGATTCGCGGTAGTTGCGCGTGACCGTGGTCAGCACGGCAATGAAGATCGAGACCGCCAGAATGGTCGGCAGCGCGGTGATGGTAGAGAGCGCGGCAAGCACCACCACCACGTCCGCTCCGATGTTGCCTCCCGCGGCCTCGCCGAGCAGGCGCACGAGAAGCACGCTGAGCCACACGACGAGCAACGTGGAAAAGACAACGCCAGCGTGACTGGTGATCTCGCTGACGACAGAGCGTTTGAATAGAGACATGGGAGAATATGCGGGATAATCGACCGCATCATACACAGACGCACACGGGAAACCCTCATGGAATTTAGCACACAGACCACTGCTTCCCTGCACCAGGTCAAAACCGCCGCCCTCGCCGTCGGCGTGTACGCGGACGGCGTGTTGAGCCCCGCCGCCGACATCATCGACCGCGCTTCCAATGGCGCCGTCCGTGCGGTGGTCAAAAGTGAATTCCGCGGCCGCGCCGGCTCGACCCTGACGCTGCGCACGCTGCCGGGCGTCTCCGCGCAGCGTGTCGTCCTGGTTGGCCTGGGCAAGCAGGATGAATATTCGGCCCGCACTCACGCGTCGGCCGAACAGGCATTTGCCTCGGCCTGCGTCTCGGCCCAACTCACCGAAGGCGTGTCCACGCTGGTCGCCAACCCCATCGCCGGCATCGACGTCATTACGCGCGCCCGCAGCGCCGCGATCGCGGCCGGCGGCGCGGCCTACTACTACGACGCAAGCTTCGGTAAGCCCGACCGCGACGCGCGCCCCAAGCTCAAGAAGATCGTGCAGGTCGTCGAGCGCGCCGACGCCACGCAAGCCCAGAAAGGCCTGCGCGAAGGCAGCGCCATCGCCAACGGCATGGAACTGACCCGCACGCTGGGCAACCTGCCGGGCAACATCTGCACCCCCACCTACCTCGGCGACACCGCCAAACGCCTGGCGCGAGAATTCAAGTCGCTGAAGGTCGAGGTCATGGACCGCAAGCAGGTCGAAGCGCTGGGCATGGGCTCGTTCCTGTCCGTCGCCCGCGGCTCCGAGGAAGCGCTGCGCTTCATCGTCCTGCGCCACGCCGGCGCCAAGACCGCCAAGAAGGGCGCCAAGTCCGCGCAAGGCCCGATCGTGCTGGTCGGCAAGGGCATCACGTTCGACGCCGGCGGCATCTCGCTCAAGCCCGCGGCCACCATGGACGAAATGAAGTACGACATGTGCGGGGCCGCCAGCGTGCTGGGTTCGTTCCGCGCCCTGGCCGAACTGGAACTGCCGCTGGACGTCGTCGGCCTGATTCCCGCTTGCGAGAACCTGCCCAGCGGCAAGGCCAACAAGCCGGGCGACGTCGTCACCAGCATGGCCGGCCTCACCATCGAGATTCTGAACACCGACGCCGAGGGCCGCCTGGTCCTGTGCGACGCCCTCACCTACGCGGAACGCTTCAAGCCGTCTGCCGTGATCGACATCGCCACGCTGACCGGCGCCTGCGTCGTCGCGCTGGGTAACGTCAACACGGGCCTGTTCTCCAAGGACGACGCGCTGGCTGACGCCCTGGCGTCGGCGGGCCGCCGTGCGCTGGACACCGCCTGGCGCATGCCCATGGACGACGCCTACCAGGAACAGCTCAAGTCCAATTTCGCCGACCTGGCCAACATCGGCGGTCCGCCGGCCGGCGCCGTCACCGCGGCGTGCTTCCTGTCCCGCTTTGCCAAGGCTTACCCCTGGGCGCACCTGGACATCGCCGGCACAGCCTGGCGCGGCGGCAAGGACAAGGGCGCGACCGGCCGTCCGGTGCCGCTCCTGATGCAATACCTGCTGGACCAGGTTTGAAGCGACTGACGCCGAACGCCCCATGACGCGCATCGATTTCGCATTCGGCGCGCCCGACCGCCTGCGCATGGCCTGCCAGGTCGTGCGCAAGCGCGTCCTGGCAGGCCAGCGGCTGGTGGTGTACTGTAAAGACGGTTCGCGCCTGGCGGCGTTCGACCGGATGCTGTGGGCGTTCGACGACACGGCGTTCGTGCCGCACGTATTGGCAAACGACCCCCTGGCCCCTGAAACGCCGGTGGTGCTTACCGCCGGAGAGCCGCTGCAGGCCTTGCAGGCGGCAGGGCAGCCCGATCAGCCGCAGCCCTGGCTGCTGAATCTGGACGACGATTGCCCGCCCGGCTTCGACGCTTTCGAACGCCTCCTTGAAATCGTCTCGGACGATCCGGACGACAAGCAGGCGGCCAGGCAGCGCTGGCGCACCTACCAGACGGCCGGTCATGTGCCGCAAAGCCACGACCTGAGCCGCAAGGCCCAAGACGGCTGAACCGTCCCCCCACGCGCGCCCGCGCGCCGCGTCCACCAGAATCTCGGGAGTTTCCATGCCCGCTCGCACACCCGACCCCGGCATCCCCACCCTGACTCATCGCGCCGAGCCCTCGTTCCACGACCCGGCGGACGACGACGCCGATGCGCCGCTCTTGACCGAACTGGCCGACGAGGCCGGCCCGGTTTACGAGCACGACCCGTTCCCCGTGCTGACGGATGTGGCTGACGACGACGGGCCTGCTGCGCCAGCCGCCAGCCCGGCGCCGACCGCGTACCAGCCCCCGCCCGCCGCCTCTGCACTGCGCGCCCTGCCGGACGCCACCGTGCTCGCCGCCCGCTTGCAGGCCGAGGTGGAACAGGTCATGCGACAGGCACTTGCCGACGCCGTGAGGCAATTACAGGCACGCATGGATGCGGAATTGCCTGCTATCGTTTCCCGTGTGCTCAATGAGGTCAGGCAAGGCTGACTGGATTCTTCAGGGAACTGTAAGGTATCCTTCGCATCTAAGCCTTCTAGGCAATCACCATATTTGCCGTATACAGGAGTTCTCCATGAACGAATATCGTCCGTCCCCTTTTAACCGTTCCGGCGCGGTCGCCGGCGCGCCGGGCGAGGTCGCTCGCAACCAGGTCCTGCGCAATACGTACTGGCTCCTTGCCCTGTCGCTGATCCCGACGGTCCTGGGCGCGGCCGTCGGCCTCTACACCGGCATCAACCGCGTCATGGGCGCCAGCCCCGGCCTGTCGGCCATCGTCTTCCTGGTCGGCGCCTTCGGCCTGATGTTCGCCATCGAGAAGAACAAGAACAGCTCGCTGGGCGTGGTCCTGCTGCTGGCCTTCACGTTCTTCATGGGCGTCATGCTTTCGCGTCTGCTTGGCTTCGTGATGGGCATGAGCAACGGTTCGCAGCTCGTCATGACGGCGTTCGGCGGCACCGCGATCGTGTTCGGCACCATGGCCACCCTGGCCACGACCATCAAGCGCGATCTGTCGGGGCTGCAGAAATTCCTGTTCATCGGCGCGGTCGTGATCCTGGTGGCGGCACTGGCCAACATCTTCCTGCAACTGCCGGCCCTGATGCTGACCATCTCGGTGCTCGCCATCGTGATCTTCTCGGCGTTCATGCTGGTGGACCTGCAACGCGTGGTCAACGGCGGTGAGACCAACTACGTCTCGGCCACCCTGGCCATCTACCTGGACGTCTACAACGTCTTCTCGAACCTGCTGATGCTGCTGGGCATCTTCGGCGGCAACCGCGAGTAACGCGGCGTCGTCAGACCAGCACCGAAAGGGCCTGCATGCACATGTAGGCCCTTTTTCATTGGGCCGCCCCCTTTCCTCTTGAATAGCCGGAGCCTTGCCATGCCTGACCGCCGCCGCTTCCTGCAGACCACCGCCAGCGCAGCCCTAATGGGGGCCGCGTGGCCGGCATGGGCAGCCACGCCGGGGCAGGCCATGCTAAAGCGCCCGATTCCGTCGTCGGGCGAGACCCTGCCCGTGGTGGGACTGGGCACCGCGGACACGTTCAACGTGTCGCCCGGCGACGCCGCGGCCATGGCGCCGCTGGCCCAGGTGCTTGAAACGCTCATGAAGGCGGGCGGCAGCCTGATCGACACGGCGCCCAGCTATGGCCAGGCCGAAGCCGTCACCGGCGCCCTCGTGGCCCGCGAAGGCGGCCTGCGCAAGCGCGTGTTCCTGGCGACCAAGGTCAGCACGCGCGGCCACGAATCCGCGATGCGCCAGGTCCGGGAGTCGCAACAGGCGCTGCGCAGCGACAAGCTGGACCTGATCCAGGTCCATAACCTGATCGACACCCGCAACCAGCTCGCCTTGCTGCGCGATCTGAAACAGCAGGGCGTGACGCGCTACATCGGCATCACGCATTACACGGACCATGCGCACGACGACCTGACCGAGCTGGTCGAAAAGGAAAAGCCCGATTTCCTGCAGGTGAACCTGTCGATCGCCTCGCGCAGCGCCGAAAAACGCCTGCTGCCCGCGTGCCAGGCCAACGGCGTCGCGGTGTTGATCAACCGGCCGTTCGAAGACGGCGCGCTGTTCCGCCAGGTCAAGGGCGTGGCGCTGCCCAAGCTGGCCGCCGAGATCGATTGCACCTCCTGGGCGCAGATCTTCCTGAAATTCATCATTGGCCATCCCGCCGTCACGGCCGTCATCCCCGCCACGTCCAAGCCCGCCAACATGGCGGACAATGCGCGCGCCGGCTTTGGCCGCCAGCCCGACGCCGCGCTGCGCGACCGCATCGCCGCACTGCTCGCCTGACGCGATGGCGGCCGCCCCTCTGTCCTGGCGTGCCCGTGCCGCACGGGCGCTGGGCATCCAGGAAACCGAGCTCGCGCCTGCCGCGTGCGGCTTCGCGTTCTTCTTTTTCCTTTTCTGCGGTTATTTCATGCTGCGCCCCATCCGGGAAACGATGGGGATCCAGGCGGGCGTGAACCAGTTGCAATGGCTGTTCACCGCCACCTTCCTTGCCACGCTGGCCGTCGTGCCGATGTTTGGCTGGATATCCAACCGCGTGCCGCGCGCCACGCTGGTGACCTGGGTCTACGCCATCTTCGCGCTGACGATGGTGGGCTTTGCCGCCCTGCTCCACCAGCAACCCGGCAGCGTCTGGGCCGCGCGCGCGTTCTACGTCTGGCTATCGGTGTTCAACCTGTTCGTCGTCTCCATCGCGTGGAGCCTCATGGCCGACGTGTTCCGCATGGAATCGGCCAAGCGGCTGTTCGCGCTGATTGCCGCGGGCGCCAGTGCGGGTGGCCTTTGCGGCCCGCTGCTTGGCGCCCTGCTGGCGGGCGTGCTGGGCCCGGCGGGCTTGCTGGTGCTGTCGGCCCTGCTGCTGACCGCCACGCTGCCGCTCAAGCAATGGCTGCTGGCGTGGCGCGCCGCATCCCGGCCCGACGTCGGCCTTGCAGACATGCAGCGTCCCATCGAAGGCGGCATCCTGGCCGGGCTGTCGCGCATCTTCCAGTCCCGTTACCTGCTGGGCATTTCCCTGCTGGTCGTGCTGCTGGCCACCCTGAACACCTTTCTCTACATGGAACAGGCGCGGCTGGTCGCGGACGCGTTCCCCGACACCGCCCAGCGCATCCGTGTCTTCAGCGCGCTGGATTTCACCGTGCAGACGCTCGCACTGCTGTCGCAGATCTTCATCACCGGGCGCGTGGCCGCCCGCCTGGGATTGCGGTTCCTGCTGACTGCCGTCCCGCTGGCGGTGGCGGTCGCCTTTCTGGCGCTGGCGGCCTTCCCCGTGTTCGCCGTGCTGGCGGCCGCCATGATCCTGCGCCGCGCCGGCGAGTATGCGCTGATCCGGCCAGGGCGCGAGATGCTGTTCACGGCGGTCACGCCCGAGGACAAGTACAAGACAAAGAACGTCATCGACACCGTGGTCTATCGCGGCGGCGACGCCGCCAGCGGCTGGGTGAAGGCCGGCATCGACACGCTGGGTTACGGCGCGGCACTGATCGCCCTGTTGGGCGCGGTGGTGGCGCTGTGCGCGGCTGCAGTGGGTCATGGGTTGGGCAAGCAGGCCGACCGGCGAAACGGCGATCTTGATTAGATTTAATTAAATAACCATGTGATTCAACCAAACGGCAGCCGCGGCGTGCGGTCGCACAATGGCGCAGCCCTCAACGCCTCGGGAAACGTCATGAAACGCTCTGCCTGCCTTGCCGCCCTGTTGCTTTGCCTCGCCGCCCCTCTTGCGCACGCCGATTACCCCGAACGCGCCATCACGCTGATCGTGCCGGCCGCCGCGGGCGGCAATGCCGACATCACGGCCCGCCTCATCGGCCAGGAAATGAGCCGCCTGCTTGGACAGCCGGTCGTCGTTGAAAACCGCGTGGGCGCCGGCGGCCGCATCGGCACGCAAGCCGTGGTCCGGGCCCCCGCGGACGGTTACACCATCGGCTATGCCCACGTCGGCACGCTGGTGCTGCACCGCTACCTCTTCAAGCAGCAGCTATACGATCTGGACCGTGACCTGAAACCCATCGGCCTGGTTGCCGAGACGCCCAACGTGATCGTCGTGAACGCCGCCTCGCCGTATCGGGACCTGAAAGGCTTCATCGAGGCCAGCCGCGCGCAGCCGGACCGCCTGACCATGACCTCGGCGGACCCGGGCACGACCAGCGAAGTGGGCGTCAAGCTCTTCATTGCCCAGACCGGCGCCGCCGTGCGCCAGATTCCGTACAAGGCCACCGCCGCGCAGCTCTCGGACCTGCTGGGCGGCCATGTGGATTCCATGATGGAAAACCTGCCGCCCTTGATCGGCAATCTGAAGGACGGGCGCCTGCGCGCGCTGGCCGTGACCACCCGCAAGCGCGCCGCGTCCAATCCCGACGTGCCAACGGTGGCCGAACAGGGCTATCCGGATTACGAGCAGTCCGCGTGGAGCGCGCTGGTTGCCCCGGCAGGCACGCCGCCCGCCGCGATCTCGCGGCTGAACGCCGCGCTGAATCAGGCGCTGCGCTCCGACGCCGTGAGCCGGGAGTTGCGCAGCCGCTCTCAGGAGCCCCTGGGCGGCACGCCGCAGGATGTTCAGGCCCAGATCAAAAAGGAGCTGCCCAAGTGGGAAAGCATCATCAAGGCCGCCACGCTGGATTGACCTGCGCCCCCGCGCGTCCGACGCCTTTCCCCGGAGCCCCCGCATGGCCAGCGTAACTCGCGAGGATTTTTCCGTGGCCGCCGCCACCAACGCGTCGGCATACCGTCGCATCACGATTCCCGTCCTGCGGATCGAGGCAGGCCCGGGGCCCGCCGTCGCGCTGATCGCCGGCGTGCACGGCGACGAATGGGAAGGCCAGGCCGCCATCCTGGATCTGTGGCATCAGTTGCCGGACATCCTGCAGCGCGGCACCGTCTATCTGCTGCCCGCGGTCAACGCGGAAGCATCGCTTGCCGGCACCCGGCTGTCCCCGTCTGACGGCGGCAACCTGAACCGCGCCTTCCTCGGCGAACCAGCGCGCGGCTACACCGAAAGCGTGGCAGCCGCCCTGGAAGCGCGCCTGCTGCCCCGCGTACAGGCCCTGGTGGACGTGCACAGCGGCGGCGCGTCGCTGCGCTACCTGCCGTCGTCGGTCATCACCCGCTACGGCAACGACCCCTACGACGAACGCCTGCCCGCGCTCGCGCGCGCGTTCGGGCTGCCCGACTGCGTGTTCTTTCGTGGCGGCGAAGCCGGTTCCATGCCCGCCGCAGCCAGCCGGCACGGCGTGCTGCGTCTGTCTGCCGAGATCGGCGGCGGCCGAGAGACCAGCCAGTTGCTGGCGGACCGTTGCCGGGACGGATTGCTGGGCTGCCTGGCCGAACTGGGGCTGCTGCCTGGCCGGGCGCCCGCCTCCGCCGCGCAAGTCCGCCTCTACGACCTCGACACGCCCGCCGCGACGCTGCGGTCACGTGAATCCGGCGTCTTCGTCCCCGCCGTGGAACTGGGACAATCCGTGGACGCGCACCAGCGCATCGGACGCCTGATCGAACCGGCACGGCCCGACGCCCCGCCGCGCGCCCTGCTCAGCCCGCAGGCCGGCACGGTGGTGTGCCTTCGACCCATCGCGCGCAGCGACGACGGCGATTGCCTGCTGCAGGTCGCCCCCGCCCTCCCCTTGGACGCTCTTGCAACAAGATACTGACTCATGCAGATGAACCCCAGATTGACCGGCCTGCGCTGCATCCGCTGCGCAACCCTTTGGCCCGCAGGCGACTACCCCGAAGGCTGTCCCGCTTGCCTGGCGGCTGGCCACCCCGCCACGCTGGAGTGCCAGTATGACGCGCACGCGGTGGACGAGGTCATGCCGCTGCCCGTGCTGTCGCCCGTGACGTTGGGCGAAGGCAGCACGCCTTGCCTTGCCGCGCCCGACCTGGCGCGTGAAGAAGGCGTGGGCGCGTTGTGGCTCAAGTGCGAAAGCGCCAATCCCACAGGCAGCCACAAGGACCGCATGTCGGCGCAGTTGGTATCGCGCGCGCGGCTGGCTGGCGCCACCCGCGTGGCGGCGGCTTCCAGCGGCAACGCGGGCGTGTCGCTGGCCGCGTACTGCGCCGCGGCGGGCCTGGAAGCCGACATCGCCATCACCCGCAACTGCCCGCCACTGCAACGCGAAGCCATGGAGCGCTTCGGCGCGCGGCTGCGGGCGTTCGAAGACAGCCTGGGCCGCTGGCCCTACGTGGCCGACCTGTGCCGCAACCACGGCGCATTCGCGGGCACGAACTACCTGAATCCGCCGGTGGGCACGCATCCCTACGGCGTTGAAGGCTACAAGCCCATCGCCCAGGAGATCCTGGACGACTGCGGCGTGCCCACGGACATCATCGTGCCGACGGCGCGCGGCGACCTGCTGTGGGGCATCTACCTGGGCTGGCAGCACCTCTTGGCGGCTGGCCGCATTACGCGCCTGCCCCGGCTACACGCCGTGGAACCCTACGCCCGGCTGTCACGCGCACTCACGACCGGCGATGCCCGAGGCCAGTGGGAAAGCGCGACACAGCAATACTCCATTGCGGGCGGCACGTGCACGCTGCAGGCCCTGGAGGCGCTGTCGCGCTCGGGCGGCATGCCGGTGGAGACATCCGATGCGCAAGCCGGCGACGCGCGCCTGCGCCTTGAACGCATGGGCCTGGGTGCGGAATTATCGTCGGCCGCCGCCCTGGCGGCCGTGGCGCGGCTCAGGCGCGCCGGCAAGCTCGACGCGGAGTCGGCGGTGGTGTTGATGCTGACCTCGGACGGGCGCCGGGGCTGACCGCCACTGCTACACGCCGAATCGATCGATCAGCGGGGCCAGGGCGGCGCGCAGGCACGTCGCCCAGAACTTGCCGGCTTCGGACAAAGGGCGGCTGCCATGCACGATCATGTGGCATTCGAAATGCACGGCGGCTTGAAGCGGCCGGAAGCTGAGTCCCGCAGCCTCCATGCCTAGCGCCGTTGCCGGATTGGCGATGCCCACGCCATGCCCCGCCAGCGCAAGCTGACAGACCGTGCTGGAATACGGCGTCTCGATCGCGACACGCAAGCTTTGGCCGGCCTGGCGCAACAGCGCATCCAGCCGCTTGCGCGAGCCGTCCTCGGCGTTCAGCGCAATCACATCGACGTCGGCCAACTGCGAAAAATTCACCGACTCCAGCCGCGCCAGCGCGTGTCCGGCCGGAAACACCGCCACCGCCCGCAAGCTTGCCAGTCGATGCCCGCGCAACCCTTCCAGTTCGGATTCGTCGGCCACTGCCGCCAGATCCAGCTCGCCAGACACCACCATGTCGCGCAAGGTGTTGGAATCGCGTATCTGCAAGTAAAGCGGCGTATCGGGGTAGCGCACGCGAAAGCGCGAGATGGCGTCGGTGACGATGGCGCCGCTGTAGGCGTGGATGCAGCCGATCCGCAGCCGCGGCTGCGCGGCGCCGCGTATCGCCCGGATCTTGCGTCCCAGGCTTTCCAGTCCGACATTCAGGCGGCGGATCTCTTCGTACAGGAGGGTAGCCTCGGGCGTGCGTTGCATCCGCTGGCGCACGCGCTCGAAAAGGCGCAGCTCGATGCTGGCTTCCAGCGCGGCCAGCGTCGCGCTGACGGTTGCGGGCGACACGTCCAGACGCCGCGCGGCAGCGGTCACGCTTTCGGTTTCGTAGACCGTGCGGAAGGTTTCGACCTGCTTGAGCGTGAACGTCATGAGGCCGGGCCGCAATCAGATGCGCTGCAGGTCCAGCAGCACGCGCCGCGTGGAAAGCGGACGGCCCGCCAGAATTTCGGCCAGGCGCGCGCGCAGGTCGGTGCGCAGCGCGGGCTCGATCGCCGGATCGTCGAAATCGGGCGGCGCTTCGTCCACGCCGTAGCCCGTCTCGCGCAGCAGAGTCCACTCAAATCGGCGCAGCGCACCGGCCGCGCGGGTGCCGGCGGACAATTGCTGCAGCGCCATGTCATACGCATCGAACAGCAGCGGGTGGGCGTCCTCGCGGGGCAGAAGGCGCAGAAGCAGTTCGTTCATGTACCACGCCGACATCAGCGCGGCGCCGGCCAGCGGCCGGATGCCGGCGATCTCGGCGCGGGTCAGCGTCTTGACCTCGCCGTTGCCGGTCCATGACAGCAGTAGCGGCTGAAAAGCTGACAGGACGGGGCGCAAAACGGAATAAGGGCGCTTGGCGCCCTTGGCGACCATGGCCACGCAGCCGTGATCGCGGGAGAAGGTCTGAACAATCAGAGAGGTTTCACGCCACGCCGTGGCGTGGAGCATGAACCCCGGGCGATCCTGGACGCGTGGCGCCCGTCTACTCATAACCCAGATCGCGCAGCGCACCCTCGCGGTCGGACCAGCCCTTGCGCACCTTGATGTAAACCTCCAGATGCACGGGCTTGTCCAGCAGTTTGGCGATGTCCTGCCGCGCCTCCGTGGCGATCCGCTTCATGTGCATGCCGCCGGTGCCCAGCAGGATCGGCTTGTGGCTGTCGCGTTCAACGACGACACAGGCATTGATGGTGGCGCCCTTGGCAGTCTCTTCCCATTGCTCGATGACGACCGTGCAGCCATAGGGCAGTTCGTCGCCCACCAGGCGGAAGATCTTTTCGCGCACGAGTTCGGCCGCGATGAAGCGCATGGGACGATCGGTGAGCGTATCTTCCTCGAACATCGGCTCGCCTTCCGGCAGGCGCGACGCGATTTCGTCGAGCAGTTGATCCAGTTGCTGGTTCTTGGTGGCGCTGACAGGCACCACCGCGCCGAACGGATGCTGCGCCATGATCTTGGAGACGAACGCGAACAGGTCGTCGCGGTTCTTCAGGGCGTCGATCTTGGACACCACCAGAATCGTGCGCTCGGGATTGGGCAGGAGCGGCAGCAACTTGGCGTCGCCCTCCGACCACTTGCCGGCTTCCACCACATGCACCACCACGTCGACGTCGGCCAGCGCCTGCGTCACGACGCGGTTCATCATGCGGTTCATGGCCCCGCCGTGGCGGGTCTGGAAACCCGGAGTATCGACGAACACGAACTGTTCGTGCTCGCGCGTGAGCACACCGTGGATGCGGTGGCGGGTGGTCTGCGCCTTGCGCGAGACGATGGAGATCTTGGAACCGATCAGGGCGTTCGTCAGCGTGGATTTACCCACATTGGGGCGGCCAACGATGGCAACGAAGCCGGTACGAAAAGGGGTATCGCTCATTTAGTCTCTTGAGCCACTGCCACGGGCAGCGACAATTGCGCGGTTTTGCGCGCCTTGCCCGATTTGCGGGCAGCCTTGGCGGCCGGGCTGACGGCCAGCGCGGCCTCAAGCGCCAGCTTGGCCGCGGATTGCTCGGCGGCGCGACGGCTGGCGCCAGGCGCCATCACCTTGATATCGAGCGCCGGAATGGCGCATTCGACTTCGAACTGCTGGCTGTGGGCCGCGCCGTGCGTGGCCACCACCGTATACAGCGGCAGGGCCATCTTGCGGCCCTGCAGGAATTCCTGGAGCAGGGTCTTGGCGTCCTTGCCAAGCGTCTTGGGATCCACCGACGCCAGCACCGGCTGGTACTGGCGCACAATCACGCGGCGCGCCGCGTCAAAGCCCGCATCCAGGAAGACGGCGCCGAAGATGGCCTCGACCGTGTCGGCCAGGATGGAAGGCCGGCGGAATCCACCGCTCTTGAGCTCGCCCTCGCCCAGGCGCAGGTACTGGGACAACTCCAGCCGCTGGGCGATGTCGGCCAGCGATGCCTGTTTGACCAGGTTGGCGCGCAGGCGCGACAGATCGCCCTCGTCGATCTTCGAGTAGCGTTCGAACAGCATCGCCGCCACGACGAAGTTCAGCACGGAATCCCCAAGGAATTCCAATCGCTCGTTATGGCGCGCCCCGTGACTGCGGTGCGTCAGCGCCTGTTCAAGCAAGGCTGGATCACCGAAGTGGTGATCCAGGCGGTTTTCTAGCGTGGCTAGCGACATAATCAGTTGAATCGGCCGATGCGGCTCAGATCGCTGAAGTTCATCCAGATGAAGAAGGCGCGGCCGACGATGTTGGCTTCCGGGACAAACCCCCAATACCGGCTATCCGCGCTGTTGTCCCGATTATCGCCCATGGCGAAATAATTCCCTTCGGGTACTTTGCAGCGTACCCCATTGTGGCTGTATTGGCAGTTTTCGCGGTAGGGAAAACGCCACTCCTGCGGGGTATAGCGTTGAGGAACATTCTCATCGAGCAGGATCTTGTGCTCAACGTCGCCTAACTTCTCTTTATATTGCGCAATATACGACACACGATCCGGCTCGAAATAGTCGCCATCGCGCACATGCGGCACCAGTTCGCCATTGACATACAGCTTCTTGTCGATGTATGCGACCTCGTCGCCGGGCAGGCCCACCACGCGCTTGATGTAATCGACGTCCGGATCCACCGGATACCGGAACACGAACACGTCGCCGCGCTGCGGCGAGCCGATGGGAATGACCTTCTTGTCGATCACCGGCAGGCGAAGGCCATAGCTGAATTTGTTCACCAGAATCAGATCGCCCGATTGCAGCGTGGGCAGCATCGATCCGGACGGAATGCGAAACGGCTCGACGACAAACGAGCGCAGCATGAACACGAACAGAATGACGGGGAAAAAGCTGACCGCGTACTCGACCCACCAGGGCACGCGCCGGGCAGCGTCGCCAGCTTCGCGCCGCAGACGCTCGGCCTCTTGCGCGTCGCCCACCAACGCCGTGTCGTACTGCGCCATCGCGGCCTGCGCCCGGCGCTCTCGCCCCTTGCGCAGCACGGCCAGATCGAGCGCCCAGATGACGCCGGTAACCACCAGCAGAATAAAAAGGATCAGGGCAAAGTTCCAACTCATCAGCTAATCGCCTTCTGGGGTTCTATTTGTCTTCCACTTGCAGGATGGCAAGGAACGCCTCCTGCGGAATTTCCACGCTGCCCACCTGCTTCATGCGCTTCTTGCCCGCCTTCTGCTTTTCAAGCAGCTTCTTCTTGCGCGAGATATCGCCGCCGTAGCACTTGGCCAGCACATTCTTGCGCAGCGCCTTCACGTTCTCGCGCGCAATGATTTCCGCGCCGATGGCCGCCTGGATGACCACGTCGAACATCTGGCGCGGGATCAGGCCGCGCATGCGCGTCACCACATCGCGCGCGCGGTGGCGCGCATTGCTGCGGTGGACGATGACGGCCAGCGCATCGACGCGGTCGTTGTTGATCAGCAGGTCGACACGCACCACGTCCGCGGAGCGGTACTCCAGGAATTCGTAGTCCATCGACGCATAACCGCGCGACACCGACTTCAGCTTGTCGAAGAAGTCGAGCACGATTTCGGCCAGCGGGATCTCATAGACCAGATGGACCTGGCGGCCGTGGTAGCTCATGTTGACCTGCACGCCGCGCTTGTTGTTGCACAGCGTCATGACGGGGCCCACATAGTCCTGCGGCATGAACAGCGTGACCTTCACGATGGGTTCGCGAATGTCCTGGATCTTGCCGATCTCGGGCATGCGCGAGGGGCTTTCCACGGTGATCACGGACCCGTCGCGCTGCTCGACCTCGTACACCACCGACGGCGCGGTGGTGATGATGTCCATGTCGAATTCGCGCTCCAGGCGCTCCTGCACGATTTCCATGTGCAAGAGGCCCAGGAAGCCGCAGCGGAACCCGAAGCCCAGCGCTTGCGACACCTCGGGCTCGAACATCAGCGCGGCGTCGTTGAGCTTGAGCTTTTCGAGCGAATCGCGCAGCTGGTCGTATTCGGAGCTCTCCACCGGATACAGGCCGGCGAACACCTGCGGCTTGACTTCCTTGAAGCCCGGCAGCGGGTTGGCGGCCGGCTTGTTGGCCAGCGTCACCGTATCGCCGACCTTGGCGTCTTCCAGTTGCTTGATGCCGGCGATGATGAAGCCCACCTCGCCCGCCGACAGATGCGGACGCTGCTGCGACTTGGGCGTGAACACGCCCGTCTGCTCGCACAGGTGGGTGGCGCCGGACGCCATCAGCAGGATCTTGTCCTTGGGCTTGAGCACGCCGTTGATGATGCGCACCAGCATGACCACGCCGACGTAGTTGTCGAACCACGAATCGATGATCAGCGCCTGCAGCGGCGCGTCGGGATCGCCTTTGGGCGCGGGAACGCGGGCAACGATGGTTTCCAGGATCTCGTCGATGCCCATGCCGGTCTTGGCGCTGGCCAGCACCGCGTCCGAGGCGTCAATGCCGATCACGTCCTCGACTTCCTGGCGCGCGCCTTCGGGATCGGCCTGCGGCAGGTCCATCTTGTTCAGCACCGGCACGACTTCCACGCCCAGCTCAATCGCGGTGTAGCAGTTGGCCACGGTCTGCGCTTCCACGCCCTGCGACGCGTCCACCACCAGCAGCGCGCCTTCGCAGGCGGACAGGGAACGGCTGACTTCGTACGAGAAGTCCACGTGCCCCGGGGTGTCGATCAGGTTCAGGTTGTAGATCTTGCCGTCCTGCGCCTTGTAATGCAGGGCAGCCGTCTGGGCCTTGATGGTGATGCCGCGCTCGCGCTCGATTTCCATGGAATCGAGAACCTGCGCCGACATCTCGCGATCCGCCAGTCCGCCGCAGCGCTGGATCAGGCGATCAGCCAGGGTCGACTTGCCATGATCGATGTGGGCAATGATGGAAAAGTTGCGGATATGCTGCATGCTTGAATTTATAAGGGACGGAACAGACGGCATATTGCCGGGAGACACCGCCGCCGGAGTGTGCACGGCCGAGGTGTGAGGCGCTGACGGGCTAGGCCCGGACATAACTGAGGGGGCGCCTGGCGCCCCCTCTTGCGGCAACCAGCCATTTTAGCCGGTCTTGAGCCATTTTATTTGTCACGGCTGCGCCCCGGGACAAAAAGCGCCCTGAGATACCAGCGCCCGCCGGTGTCCGGCCGAGCCGCCGGCCGGACCTGGCGCCCGAGGGCACCGGCCGGCAGGGCCGTCACATCACTTGCCGGCAGGTACCGCCACCCACTGCGTCTGGTCGCCGCGGCGCACCAGCAGACCCGTCGCGCGGCTCTTGTCCAGCTTGGCGACCAGTTCGCCGAACTGCTTGGCGCCGGTCACGTCGGTGTCGTTCAGGGCCAACACGATGTCGCCTTCCTGCAGGCCCGCCTTCCCGGCCGCGCCATCGGCAACCTTGACCTGGACGCCGCCCTTGATGCGCAGTTTCTTCTGGACATCGGCCGGCACGTCGATGACGCTCAGGCCCAGCGCGTTCGTGACTTCGGGTTCGGGCGCGGGCTTCTTGCCGGCGCCTGCCGCCTTCTCGGCCGGGATCTCACCGACCTTGACCGACAGCGTCATGCTCTTGCCCTTGCGCCAGATTTCCATGTCGGCGCGCGTGCCCGGCTTGGTCTCACCGACGATGCGCGGCAGATCGGACCAGCGCTTGATGGGTTCCTTGTTGAACTTCAGGATCACGTCGCCCGGCTGCACGCCCGCCTGCTCGGCAGGACCCTCGGCTTCGACGCTGCTGACCAGCGCGCCTTCGGCCTTGGGCAGGCCGATGGCCTCGGCCACATCCTTGCCGACTTCGCCGATCTGCACGCCAACGCGGCCGCGCGTGACCTTGCCCGTCGTGCGAAGTTGCTCCACGACGCGCATGGCTTCGTCGATCGGAATGGCCAGCGAGATGCCCATGAAGCCGCCGCTGCGCGAGATGATCTGGGAGTTGATGCCCACGACCTCGCCGTCCAGGTTGATGAGCGGACCGCCCGAATTGCCGGGATTGACCGCAACGTCGGTCTGGATGAACGGCAGGTATTCGCCAGTATCGCGGCCGATGGCGCTGACGATGCCGGAGGTCACGGTGGAGTCCAGGCCGAACGGCGAGCCGATGGCCAGCACCCACTGACCCTTCTTCAGCGTCTTCGGGTTGCCGATGACCAGCGGTGTCATGTCCTTGGCTTCGATCTTGATGAGCGCCACGTCCGTGCGCTCGTCCGTACCGATGACCTTGGCCTTGAACTCGCGTCCGTCGGTCAGCGTGACATAGATGTCCGTCGCGTCGACCACGACGTGGTTGTTGGTCAGGATGTAGCCGTCGGCTGAGATGAAGAAGCCCGACCCCACGCCGCGCGGCACGGTGCGCTCTTCGGGCGGCGTCGGCTGCGGACGCTGGCGCGGATTGGGCGATTGGCCGGGAGGCTGGAATTCGGGGCCGAAGAACCAGCGGAACAGTTCGTAGGGATCGCTGCCGCCGGGGCCATTGCCCCCGCGCACGGGCACGGTGGCCGTGGTGCGGATGTTGACGACGGCCGGATCGGCCTTTTCAACGATAGCCGTGAAATCGGGCAAACCGACCGCGGCCGGCGCCGTCGTCTGCGCCACCGTCACGGGCACATAGGCGGTGGACAGCATCGTCCCCGCCGCGACAGCCGCCAGAAAGCGCCGGAAAAAAGCGTTCGAGACCGTCATTGCTTTCATATGTCACTCCGAAATTGCTGCTTGCGGAACGGCGGGAATCATTTGGCCCCGCCCTCCGCGGGTGCGGCTGCCGCGGGTGCGGGCGGCACGTACTCAGTGGCTTGCGCAAGTTGTTCCAGCGTGGCGGCGGGCACTTCGCCGACCGCCGTCAACCAGAAGTCCGCGATGCGCGCGCCATAGACGTTGATCGCGCCGCGCTGCGACGCGCCATGCAACGGCTGGTGATTGCGCTGGCTGTCGTAGGGCTCGATGAAGACCGAAATCGCCGCCAGGCCGTCGGACAGCACCATCTGGCTGACGGGCGATCCGCGCTTCATGGCGCGCGACACCTGCATGATCGTCTTGAAGCCATCGGGCGCCGGAATGCGCCATCCCTGGGCCGCAAGGTCCACGGGCTTCATGTTGGCCTCGAGCACCTTCCAGTCACGCGTGTTCCAGCGCGAGGACAGCGACTGCGGATCCACTTCGGAACCCAATCGCAGCGAAGTGAACGACACCTGCTCGACCACGCCGCGCGCGGCGTTCAGCGTCTGGGCCTTCAGCAGCAGATTGGTTTCGACGTCCGCGCACAGGCGATAGCCATAGCGCAGCTTGTCCAGGGGTTCGATCGTGATGAGCCGGCATTCGCGGCCCGCGACGCGATGCGGCGTGGGCTCGGTGCGGATCTTGTAGTGTTCGGACAGATTGGCGGCGTCGCCCAGCAGCAGGCCGGGAAAGCGATCGCCGCGGCGGCGCTCGATCAGCACCGTCTTGCGCTCGGGGATCAGGCACTGCACATCGTCGTTGTGACGCAGGTATTCGCGCGGCTGGCCGTCAAGAATCTCGAGGCGTTCGCGCTCACCGGTGCCGTCAAGGACATGCACCAGGCGCGAGGACTGGATCACATCGCCCTGCTGATACATGAAGACGCCGGCGTAATCCTGCTTGCGGGCCGCCTGCTGGATGCGCGTGAGCAGTTGCACCACGTCTTCGGTCTGGCCGGCTGGCGTGGCGCCGGCGGCGGCCGCGGGACCGTGCGCGGCAAGGAAAGCAGTCAGGAGCGTGGCGGCGAACCAGCCGGCGCGGTAAGCGTGCCACGAGGCAGCGCGTCCCAATACCGGCCAGCGTGATGCAAGCACAAGCGCCATCAGCGTCCCGCTCCGCCATCGAACGACACCTGGCGGACCGCGCTGGGGCCGGCCATCTGGCGATGGGCCTCCAGGTAATCACGCAGGCCCGAGTCGTCGGACGCCGAGGCCGAGCCCGACGAACTGGCGTCGGCCAGCACGCGGACGTCCGTCGAAGGCGAGCCGGTGACGTACGGCTGCGCCACCCATGCGACCGTGGCCACGGCGGCGGCGACGGCCAGGCCCGACAGGCCCATGCGCAAAGGAGAGCGGCGCCGAGGCGCCGCTACGATGGGCAATTCCGCGTCCAACGCGCGCGCCAGCCGGGCCGAAAAGGCCGCGCTGGGCGTCAGCGCCAGATCGGCGTTGCGCAGGGAATCACCAATCAGATGATAGGTGTCCCAAGTCTGACGTCCCTCTTTGGACAACAGACTGGGAAGAATATCGTCGGAATCCTCTCCGTCCATCCAGGCGGAAACCGATTCTTCCCAGGAAGACTCGGTGATTTCAACGGATTTGGCTGCTATTTGCATGACTGCCACTCCTTACCAGCGACGCTCGACATCGGTGTCGAGCAGTGGACGCAACTTGGTGGCAATGGCTTCACGCGCACGAAAAATGCGGGAGCGCACCGTACCGATCGGGCAGTCCATGCTCTGGGCGATGTCTTCGTAACTCATACCTTCGATTTCACGCAGGACAATTGCGGTGCGCAATTCTTCAGGCAATTCCTCAATGGCCGCGTTCACCGTCTCGGCGATTTCGCGGCTGGCAACCATGGATTCCGGCGTGCTTATATCCGTTAGGTTGTCGGTTTCGTTAAAAGTTTCACCGTCTTCCGTTTCAATCGCATTGGGTGCGCTGGGGCGGCGTCCCTGCGAGGCAAGCCAGTTGCGCGCGGTGTTGATGGCGATGCGGTAAAGCCAGGTGTAGAAGGCGCTTTCGCCACGGAATTGGGGCAAGGCGCGGTAGGCCTTGATGAAGGCTTCCTGCGCCACATCCTCGATTTCGGCCGGATCGCGGATCATGCGGGCGAGCAGGCGGAGAATCTTGCGCTGGTATTTCAGCACCAGGAGATCGAAGGCCTTCTTGTCGCCCCGCTGCACGCGCGCTACGAGCTCTGCGTCGACTTCGCGTTCGCTCATGAGGCCTCCCGCAAACGACGCGCAGGTTGTGCCTGCCGCGCCGTGCCCGCGACGAGGCGCAGACGGCGCCAGGATTCGGGTCGCAACGTGTGCTTCCAGACGGTGAGGGTGATTTTGCTGGTGGTAAAGGCCGTACTCCCGGTGGGCAAGGGCTGCAAAACAAGCGTCAGCCACGCTGGCCCCCGTTGCTGATCCAGCAGCAGCGCATCCTGCCAGCCTTGCGGCCGGCGTAGCTGCCAATGGTCAGCCCCGGTCGCGGTGCGTAGCGCCGTTACCGGGGACGGGGTGCTCCGTGCCGAGTGTAACAGCCCGGCCAACAGAAACAGAAGCGCGAGCGACGCGGCGGCCATCCAGGCATGACCCTGCCAGGATGCCGCCGTCAGCACGCAGGCCACGGCCGCGGACAGGGCCAGCCCGAAGAGCGCGACGGCGCTCCTGGGCGGCGAGACTGGCACGCGGAATGACCAGCGCCCCCCGACCGAGCCTTCCAAATCAGACCCGGCGAACGGCCATCGAGCCGTTGGTGCCGCCAAAGCCGAACGAATTGGACAGGCCCACGTCGATCTTCATCGGCCGCGCCTCGTTGGCGCAGTAATCCAGATCGCATTCCGGATCCTGATTGAAGATGTTGATCGTCGGGGGCGAAACCTGGTTGTAGACGGCCAAGGTCGTGAACACGGCTTCGATGCCGCCGGCCGCGCCCAGCAGGTGGCCCGTCATGGACTTGGTCGAGTTGACCACCAGCTTCTTGGCGTGGTCGCCGAACGCCAGCTTCAGCGCATCGGTTTCGTTCTTGTCGCCCAGCGGCGTGGACGTGCCGTGCGCGTTGACGTATTGGACGTCTTCGGGATTCAGGCCGCCGTTGCGCAGCGCGTTGATCACGCCGCGGCGCGGGCCGTCCTTGTCCGGCGCGGTGATGTGGTGAGCGTCGGAGCTCATGCCGTAGCCAGCCAGTTCACCGTAGATGCGCGCGCCGCGCTTCTTGGCGTGCTCGTACTCTTCCAGAACCAGGACGCCTGCGCCCTCGCCCAGCACAAAGCCGTCGCGGTCGCGGTCCCAGGGACGCGAAGCGGTCTGAGGGTCATCGTTGCGGGTCGACAGCGCGCGCATGGCGGCAAAGCCGCCGATGCCCAGCGGCGACACGGTCGACTCGGCGCCGCCGGCCACCATGACGTCGGCATCGCCGTATTCGATCAGGCGGGCTGCATCGCCGATGCAGTGCAGGCCGGTCGTGCAGGCCGACACCACGGCGTAGCTGGGGCCCTTCATGCCATAGGCGATCGACAGATGCCCGGAAATCAGGTTGATCAGCGAACCCGGCACGAAGAACGGCGAAATGCGCCGCGGGCCCTTGGCAAGGTACTCGACCTGGGTTTCTTCGATGCGCGGCAGACCGCCGATGCCGGACCCCACGATCACGCCGATACGCTCGGCGTTTTCTTCGGTGACTTCCAGGCCGCAATCGCGCCAGGCCTGCATTCCGGCAGCCAGGCCGTAATGGATGAACGTATCCATCTGGCGGGCTTCCTTGGCCGAAATATAGGTACTGATGTCGAAGTCTTTGACTTCGCCAGCAATGTGGGTGGTGATGGCCGAGGGATCGAAACGGGTGATGCGGCTGATGCCAGAACGTCCGTTGACGATATTGTCCCAAGCGGTGGTCAGATCATTTCCTACGGGGGAAACGATACCCAGGCCGGTGATGACGACACGTCGCTTCACGGATGACTCCTCAAACAGACAAAAGAAAGGCGGTTTTCGGGATGCGCTGCGCGTGTGGACCACATGAAGGCAGGCGAGGCGTTATGACGCCTTGCCTGCCGGTGGACCACACGGCACTCCTGAAACCGCCCTGATTCCAGGTTGGCCGACGATATCGGGCAACCAGGACGATATAGGCTGAGCTTACTGCTTACCGTGCGAATTGATGTAGTCAATCGCTTGTTGCACGGTCGTGATCTTTTCGGCCTCTTCGTCGGGGATCTCGGTCTCGAATTCGTCTTCGAGGGCCATGACCAGTTCGACCATGTCGAGCGAATCGGCACCGAGGTCGTCAAGGAAGGAGGACTCGTTCTTGATCTCGGCTTCGTTGACGCCAAGTTGTTCAGCGACGATCTTCTTGACGCGCTGTTCGATGCTTTCCATGCAGATCTCCAATTGGGAAAAATCCCGCGAATTATAGCCAAGCGCGGAGTGATGCAACGCCTGACCGTGACAAAAATAACACCGCGCATTTGTTCTGTCGCCGAGAGCGGCGCGGGAAGACCATGTGCGGCGTTTCCGGAGAATCGCGCCCCGCCTTGCCGGTTGCCCGGCGGCGACGCGCGATTCGTGATTTATTGCATGTACATCCCGCCGTTGACGTGCAGGGTGGTGCCGGTAATGTAACCCGCCTGAGGCCCGGACAAAAAGGCCACGGCATGCGCAATGTCAGTCGGAGAGCCCAGACGGCCCAGCGGAATCTGCTGCAGCAGCGCCGCGGTCTGGTTTTCGCCCAGCGCACGCGTCATGTCGGTATCGATGAAGCCAGGGGCCACGCAGTTCACGGTGATGTTGCGGCTGCCCAGTTCACGCGCCAGCGCACGGGACATGCCCGCCACGCCGGCCTTCGCGGCGGCGTAGTTGGCTTGGCCCGCGTTACCGCTGGAACCCACCACGGAAGTCACGTTGATGATGCGTCCCCAACGAGCCTTCATCATGCTGCGCAGCACGGCGCGCGACAGGCGGAAGACCGACGCGAGGTTGGTGTCAATGACCGCCGACCAGTCGTCGTCCTTCATGCGCATCGCCAGCGTATCACGGGTGATGCCGGCGTTATTGACGAGGATGTGCGGACCGCCGCCTTCCTTACCCAACGCGTCGATCAGCGCATCGCAAGCGGCAGCGTCGGTCACGTCGAGCACCACGCCGCGGCCGCCAAACGGCGCCAGCGCTTCGGTGATGCCGGCCGCGCCCGATTCCGACGTGGCAGTGCCAACGACGGTTGCGCCGCGTGCGGCCAGTTCCAGGGCGATCGCCCGGCCAATGCCGCGCGTGGCGCCCGTGACGAGCGCGATCTTGCCCTGCAGTTCGGTCGAGGTGTTGTCCATTGATCAGTTTCCGTTGACGGCAGCCAAAGCCGCTTCCAGCGAAGCGGGATCGGTGATGGCCAGGCCGGTGAGTTCGGGGTCGATGCGTTTGGTCAGGCCGGTGAGCACCTTGCCGGGACCGCACTCGATGACGTGCGTGATGCCTTGCGCCTTCATGGCGCGCAGGGTTTCGACCCAGCGCACAGGATGCCACGCCTGGCGCACCAGCGCATCGCGGATTGCCCCGGGTTCCGTGGGCGAGGCCACATCGACGTTGTTGATGACCTGCACCTGCGGCGCGGACACGGCGGCGCTGGCAAGCGCGCCAGCCAGCACGTCGGCGGCCGGCTTGAGCAGGCTGGAATGGAACGGCGCGGAAACGGGCAGCAGCAAGGCGCGCTTGGCGCCGGCGGCCTTGGCCAGTTCGCAGGCGCGTTCGACGGCGGCCTTGTGGCCGGCGATCACGACTTGCGCCGGCGCATTGAAGTTGACGGCTTCGACGACTTCGCCTTGCGCGGCTTGCGCACACGCGGCGCGCACGGCATCGTCGTCCAGGCCGAGGATGGCGGCCATGGCGCCGGTGCCGACCGGCACGGCGGCCTGCATGGCATCGGCGCGCACGCGCACCAGGCGCACAGCGTCTTCCAGCGTCAGCGAGCCCGCGGCAGTCAGCGCGGCGTATTCGCCCAGGCTATGGCCGGCCACGACATCAGGCTTGCGGCCGCCCGCGGCCACCCATGCGTTGTAGAACGCCACGCCAGCGGTCAGCATGGCCGGCTGGGTGTTGGTGGTCAGGTTCAGTTGTTCCGCGGGACCCTGCGCGATCAGCGCGCCCAGGTCCTGTCCCAGGGCCTCGGAGGCACGCGCCACGGTGTCGGTGACCGCAGCCACGCCGGACCAGGCGTCCAGCATGCCGACAGCTTGCGAACCCTGGCCAGGAAAGACAAAAGCGATTTTCATGATTGAGCGTGTGGATTGATTCAGTGTCTGTGTGGGATGCCAGGCGCGCTCTCAGGCCGCCGGCGGCACACATGCCGCCGCAGCCCGGGCACGCCCTTACATGCGGGCCAGTACCGAGCCCCAGGTGAATCCGCCGCCGACGCCTTGCATCAGGATGAGCTGGCCCGGCTTGACGCGGCCGTCGCGGCGCGCGGCATCGAGCGCGAGCGGCACGCTGGCCGCGGACGTGTTGGCGTGACTGTCGACGGTGATGACGACCTTCTCGACCGGCACGTCCAGCTTGCGGGCAAGGAAATTCAGAATGCGCACGTTGGCCTGATGCGGGATCAGCCAATCGACGTCGGCAACGGTGACGCCGGCTTCGGCGCAGGTGTCGCGTGCGGAGCGGTCCAGGACGGTGACGGCTTGCTTGAAGACGGCCTGGCCGTCCATGCGCAGGAAAGGATCGCCCGTGACGTCGCCATAAGCGACGTTGCCGGCCGCGCTCAGGATCTTCATCTGGCTGCCGTCGGCATGCAGTTGCGCGGCCATGATGCCGGGCTTGTCGGACGCCTTGAGCACCACGGCGCCTGCGCCGTCGCCGAACAGCACGCAGGTGCTGCGGTCGTTCCAGTCGAGGATGCGCGAGAACACTTCGGCGCCGATCACCAGCGCGCAGCGCGCGCGGCCCGCGCGGATGAAGCTGTCAGCGGTGGTGAGCGCGTAGACGAAGCCGCTGCACACAGCCTGCACGTCGAACGCGGCCGAGCCCTTGGCGCCGAGGTTGGCCTGCACCAGACAAGCCGTGCTGGGGAACACGAAATCGGGGGTGGACGTGGCCACGATGACGAGGTCGATTTCGGAAGCGTCGACGCCCGCATCGGCCAGCGCGCGGCGCGAGGCCTCGGTGGCCAGCTGGCTGGTGGTCACCCCACGCTCGGCCAGATGGCGCTGACGGATGCCCGTGCGCTCGACAATCCATTCGTCCGAGGTGGCGATGTCGCGCGTCGCCAGTTCCGCAGCCAGTTCGTCATTCGAAACCACGCGTTCCGGCAGGAAGCTGCCGGTGCCCGCGATCACGGAGTATTTCATTGCGGTATCCATCAAGCGGTATCCCCAGCCACGTTGGGCGACGCCGCCGAGGGGCGATCGCCGGATTGAACGCGCTTGGTAATTTGAGCGACCGTCTGCGCGGTGCGCTCCAGCAGTTTACTCACTACGGCTTCGCGGGCGCGTTGCAAGGCAAAACCGAAGGCGTAAACGTCCGCGGAACCGTGGCTCTTGATGACCACGCCACGCAAGCCCAGCAAGGCTGCGCCGTTGTAGCGGCGGTTGTCCACGCGGTTGCGCAGGCGGTTCAGCACAGGCTTGGCCACCGCGCCGGCGATCAGCGTGATCAGATTGCGCTTGAACTCTTCGCGAATGATGCTGGACAGCATCTTCGCCAGTCCTTCGACGGACTTGAGCACGACGTTGCCGACAAAGCCGTCGCAGACGACGACGTCGACCGTGCCCTTGAAGATGTCATTGCCTTCGACGTTGCCGTAGAAGTTCAGCGGGCTGCCGCGCAGAAGCTCGGCGGCTTCCTTGACGACTTCGTTGCCCTTGATGACTTCTTCGCCAATGTTCAGCAAACCCACGGTGGGGTTGTCGCGATGGTCCACCGCCTGCGACAGCGCGGCGCCCATGATGGCGAATTGCAGCAGGTGCTCGGCCGTGCAGTCCACGTTCGCGCCAAGGTCCAGCACCGTGGTGGCGCGGCCCGTCTGGTTCGGAATGGACGTGGCGATCGCCGGGCGGTCAATGCCGTCCAGCGTCTTGAGCACATAACGGGAAATGGCCATCCAGGCGCCGGTGTTGCCCGCGGAAACGCAGGCGTCCGCCCGCCCATCCTTGACGGACTGGGCAGCGAGGCGCATGGAGGAGTCTTTTTTGCGGCGCAGGGCGACCTCGACCGGGTCGTCCATGGTGACGACTTCGGAAGCCGCCACGATCTCAATGCGATCGCGCGCCACGTTGCGGTGCTCGGCGAGCGCCGCTTCGATGGCGTCGGGAAGCCCGACCAACAATAGCCGGGTGTCCGGAAATTGCCGGGCGAACTCGATCGCAGCCGGAATCGTGACGGGCAGACCGAAGTCTCCGCCCATACAGTCTATGGCGATGCGTATCACGGGTGCCAGGTATCAGCGCTCAGCCGAAATGGTCCGAGTACGAGTTCGGCCCGGGGGCCTTATTCGTCGGCCTTGGTCTTCAGGACCTTGCGGCCACGATAGAAGCCGTTGGGGCTGATGTGGTGACGCAGGTGCGTTTCACCGGTGTTGGGTTCGATGGCGGTCGACGGGGCCACCAGAAAATCGTGCGAACGGTGCATACCGCGCTTGGAGGGGGACTTCTTGTTTTGTTGAACGGCCATGATGACTCCTAGAAACGGGGCGCATTGTACGCGATGCGGCCCGATGTTGATCTCAATCTTTGTGCTTCAGTTGTTCCAGCACCGCAAACGGCGACGGACGCTTGACAGCGGGCTCCTCTTCAGGAGCTTCGCTGGCCTTGGCCTGCGCGCCCGGGCATACATCATGCTTGGGCACATACGGAATGCTCAGAATGAGCTCATCTTCGATCTGGGCCAACAGATCAAAATGATGCGAACCCACCACCTTTTCAGGCAGGTGGGCCACAGAATCCCTTCCTACGCCTTCGTCGCCCTCGTCGTCGTCATCGTCGCCGTGATCGGCAAAGGAATGATCGTCGTCGAGGTCGTCTTCGGATTTGACCAGTTGCAGCACGACTTCGCTGTCCACCGGATAGGCAAACGGCACATTGCACCGCTGGCACATCACCACCGGATTCGCCCGCACATGCAGGCGCAAAATCGGCTGGCCCAACAGCAAGCCGGTCTTGCCTTCTTCGCCTTGCACGGACCAGGTCACAAGCCCGGCTTCGCCCCGCGGTTGCTCGGGCAAGCCGTCAACCACGCGGCCAAGCCGCACCAAGGCGATGGCGCCCTGCGCGCTCTTGCCCAGTCGAGCAAAGGCAAAGGCGTCGATGCGCTTTACACCGGTTTCCACGGGCGCGGCTTCCAGAGCTTTGTCCGCCGGTGCTGCATTCACACCAGCACCGGCCGATCCGTCCGCGCGGCGACCCAAGTCGCCAGGCTTTCCCTTCGGTGTCATGTTGATGTTCCTGCAAAAATGCCGCAAAACGTTAGATAATACTGTGACTTACGTATTACCGTCAAATGCCGCATGCCCTCAAAGCCTAGCCTGATCCTCGCGTCCAGCTCGCGATACCGCAAAGAACTGTTGTCGCGCCTGCGCCTGCCCTTCACCGCGATTTCCCCTGATGTAGACGAAACGCCACAATCCGGCGAAACCCCCGAGGCACTGGCGCTGCGCCTGTCCGTTGCCAAGGCAATGGCGGTGGCCACCAGCCAGCCGGGCAGCATCGTGATCGGCTCTGACCAGGTGGCGACCATGGATGGAACCCCAATCGGCAAACCGGGCGACTTCGCGCGGGCACAGGCGCAACTGCGCGCCCTGTCGGGCCGGATGGTCGAATTTCACAGTGCGCTTGCCGTGACCGATGGCCACCGGGTGGAAAAGGCCGACGTCATTACCCGCTGCCGGTTCCGCCAACTGCCTGACCATGCCATCGACGCCTATCTGCGGGCCGAGGAACCTTACGATACCGCAGGCAGCGCCAAGGCGGAAAGCCTGGGCATTGCTCTGATGGAAAGCATCCAGAGCGACGATCCCACCGCCATCATAGGCCTGCCGCTGATCGAGCTGACGCGCATGCTGGCCACTTTCGGACTGGATCCTCTCGACGCCCCGGGAGCGCCCGCATGACCGGCGCCCTGCACCTGATTCCCGTCAGCCTGGGCGAAGCCCCACCCGAGCGCTGGCTGCCCACGGACGTGCGCGCGCTGGCCGGCCGGCTGGACACGTATATCGCCGAGAACGCCAAGACGGCGCGGGCCTTTCTGAAGCTTGTCGGAACCACCCGGCCGCTGCAGGAAATCACCATCCACACCCTGACCGACAAGGCTGATGCCGCGCAGATCAAGGCATGGCTCGAGCCGGCCAGGCGCGGCGCGGAAATCGGGCTGGTTTCCGAGGCGGGCTGCCCGGCCGTCGCCGACCCCGGCGCCAAGGTCGTGGACGCGGCCCATCGCCTGGGGATCCCCGTCAAGCCTTGGGTGGGCCCCTCTTCCATCCTCCTGGGTCTCATGGCAAGCGGCCTGGACGGGCAGCGCTTCGCCTTTCATGGCTACGCGCCCGTGGACCCCGGCGAGCGCGCCAAGCAATTGCGCGCCTGGGAGCAGCACTCTGCCCGCCACAACCAGACGCAGCTCCTGATCGAAACGCCCTACCGCAATGCCGCGATGTTCGCCACGCTGATCGCCACCCTGAAGGGCGACACCAAGCTCTGCGTGGCACGCTCGATGACGACGGCGGACGAATGGGTGGTCACGCACACGGTGGCCGACTGGAAAAAGCTGCCCGCGCCCCAGCTGGACAAGCTGCCCACGCTGTTCCTGTACCTGGCCCGCTGACCATGATCCGCCTTTCCTGCACGCTGCTTGCCGCGGCGCTCCTGGCGGGCTGCGCCGCGCGCGGCCCCGCCGGCCTTGATCTGGACACCTCCATCACCGCTGCCAGCCAGAGCAGCCGGGTGCGGTCCGTGGTCGTGCACTACACCACGGTCGACGACGCCGAGTCGCTGCGCCTGCTGTCAAAAGGCAAAGTCAGCGCCCACTACCTGATTGACCTGGACGGTCGCGCGTACCGGCTGGTCGACGAAAACCGCGCCGCATGGCACGCCGGGGCCAGCTCCTGGTACGGCAACATCGCGATGAACAGCACGTCCATTGGCATCGAGATCGTCAATCCCGGCTGGACCGAGGGGAGCAACGGCGAGCGCGTCTGGCATCCCTATGACAGCCGCCAGGTGCGGGCGCTAACCATCCTGTTGCGCGACATCGTCCAACGGCACAACATCGCACCGGAAAACGTGGTGGGCCACAGCGATATCGCGCCGCAACGCAAGGTGGACCCCGGCCCCCTCTTTCCGTGGAAGTCGCTGGCGGATGCGGGGATAGGACGCTGGTACAACGAGGCTGGCGCGGCCGAGCACCTGGCGCGCCTGCAGGTCCAGGGCGTTCCGGACATCGCGTGGTTTCAGAAGCAGCTTCTGCGGCTAGGCTACGCGTGCCCCCAGGACGGCGTGCTGGACCGTGCCACGATCAACACGTTGGCCGCCTTCCAGATGCACTACCGCCCTACCCTGCACGACGGCCAGCCCGACGCGGAAACCGCGGCCATCATGCTGGCCATCCTGTAGCCTCGCTGCCGCCCTACGCCCGCCGCCGCCACCAGGCGGCGAGGCGCCACCCCAGTAGCACCGCCAGCACGGCGGCGTAGATGGCCGGCTCTGTCAGGTCATTCTTGCCGGCCTTGTGCCACCAGTAGTGCAAGATCGCCAGCAGGCCAATCGCGTAGATGGCCCGATGCAGCGTCTGCCAGCGTTTTCCCAACCGGCGCATCGCCCACTGCGTTGACGTTGCAGCCAGGGCCGTCATCAACACGAAGGCGGAAAATCCCACCATGATGAAGGGGCGTTCGGCGATGTCACGCACCATTGCCGCCGGATCGAAGCCACGATCCCACCATACCCAGGCCATGAAATGGAGCGCGGCGTAGAAGAACGCGAACAGCCCGCACAGGCGCCGCACGCGCACCAGCGCGGGCTGGCCCGTCAATCGCCGCAGCGGCGTGATTGCCAGCGTGACCAGCAGGCAGACCAGCGCCCAGGTCCCCGAGGATCGGGTCAGGAATTCCACCGGATTGGCAGTGAGCCCATTGTTCACGCCCAGCCATATCCAGCGGGCGAAGGGCGCGATGCCCAACAGAAACAGCAGCGGCTTGAAGCGACCGACGGTGCGGGCCGAAAGCTGCGCCTTCGGGTAAGCCGCAGCCGGGGCCGCGCGGGGCGTCACAGACACGGAGGCGCCCTCAATAATTGGCCTTCAGGTCCATGCCCTGATAGAGCGATGCCACCTGGTCGCCATAGCCGTTGAACATCAAGGTCTTGCGCTTGGGACTAAAGAGGCCGTCCTCGCCGATGCGCCGCTCGGTGGCCTGGCTCCAGCGAGGATGCGCGACGTTGGGGTTCACATTGGCGTAAAAGCCGTATTCTTGGGGCGCGGACTTCACCCACGAAGTCACCGGCGGCTTTTCCACCAGCCGGATCTTCACGAGCGACTTGCCGGACTTGAAACCGTACTTCCAGGGCACCGCCAACCGCAGCGGCGCACCATTCTGGTTGGGCAGCACGCGCCCATAAACCCCGAAGACCAGCATCGCCAGCGGGTGCATGGCCTCATCGAGGCGCAGTCCCTCCACGTAGGGCCAGTCCAGGATGGCCGTACGCACGCCGGGCATGTTTTCCCGCTGCACGGCAGTGACGAACTCGACATACTTGGCGTTGCCGGTAGGCTCCACCTGCTTGAGCACTTCGGACAGGGAATAACCCACCCATGGAATGACCATCGACCAGCCTTCGACGCAGCGCAGGCGATACACGCGATCTTCCATTGGCGCGAGCTTGAGCAGATCTTCGATGGTGAAGGTGCGGGGCTTGCCGACCTCGCCCTCGACGCTGACGGTCCACGGCTGCGTCTGCAACTTGCCGGCATTTTTGGCCGGATCACCCTTATCTACGCCGAACTCGTAGTAATTGTTGTACGACGTGACATCCGACAGCGACGTCTGCTTGTCCATGACGCTGAACGCGGGACTGGGCTTGCCGGGCAGCGCACCGGCCTCCTGGGCGTGCGCGGCGCGCGTTGCCCAGCCGGATAACCCGACAGCCGCCGCAGCGGCGCCGGCCCGCAGCATCAGGTCGCGGCGGGATCGCCACACCGCCTCGGAGGTGATCTCGGAAGGGAGAACGTCGTCGGGCTTGCGTATCAGCATCGTAATCTCCGGTATGGCAGCGCGCCTTGCGCGCGCCCCGCATCAATCATGGACGAAGGACGGGACCAAGTTATTCCACGCCGCCGGCCTGCAACATGAAACCCCCACGCAATACACGCGGCGCACCTTCCGGATAGACCTGCCTGCCGGGCGGACGTTCCTGCCGCCCCTTGCCTGCAACCGGTTAACCGCCTGCGACGACGCGCGGCATCAGCCATTCACGCATCAGCGGCACTGAGTCGAGCACGGCTTGGGGGGCACACCCCTGAAGCTCTTTCAAGGTATGCGCGCCATAGGTAACGCCCAGACCGTGCACGCCCGCATTGCAGGCCATCTGCAGATCGTGCGAGGTATCGCCCACCATGATGACCCCCGACGGATCCACGTCCAGCTCCTGCATCAATTCGTGCAACATGGCCGGATGCGGCTTGCTGAAGGTCTCGTCGGCGGTGCGGGTAGCGTCAAAAAGGGGGCCCAGGCCGGTGGCGGCCAGCGCACGCGTGAGACCGACGCGGCTTTTGCCCGTCGCGACCGCCAGCCGCACGTTCTGGTTGGCCAGGTCGGTCAGCAACTCGTTGATGCCCTCGAACAGGCGCAATTCGGGATCGCGCAGCAGGTAGTGGGTGCGATAGCGTTCAAGGAAGCGCGGCAACATGGCCTGCGTCAATTCGGGGACGGCACGTCGCAATGCGCTTTCGAGGGAAAGGCCGATGACCCAGCTGGCCTCGGAGGCGGACGGCACCGCCAGCTCAAGGTCGCGGCACGCGCCCTGGATGGCGGCCACGATGCTGTGCGTGGAATCCATCAGGGTGCCATCCCAGTCAAAGACGACCAGCGAATACGACATATCAGGCAGACTCCAGTGATTTCAGTATGTTCCGGCAAGCAGGCGGCAGCTCGGCGGTCAGTGTCATGACCTCGCCCGTCAGGGGGTGAGGAAGGGTGAGGCTGTGGGCGTGCAGGAACATGCGGTTGAAGCCTTGGCGCGCAAATTGCGCCCGCACGTCGTCACTGCCGTATTTGTCGTCGCCGACGATGGGAAAGCCGCTTGCGGCCAGATGCACGCGGATCTGGTGCGTGCGCCCGGTGCGCAGCTCGGCGTCGACCAGACTGTAACCGCCAAAACGTTGCTTGAGCGTGACGATGGTGTGCGCCGTCTGCCCGTCCGGGTCCACCTTGACGCGGCGCTCGCCCGACTGCGTGGTCCATTTGGACAAGGACAGCTTGATGTGCTGGCGATCGTTCACCCAATCGCCCTCGACCAGCGCGAAGTAATGCTTGTCGCTCCGGCCCTCGCGCAGCATGGCGTGCAGGGCCAACAGCGCGCTGCGCTTCTTGGCGACCATCAGCAGCCCGGAGGTCTCGCGGTCCAGCCGGTGCACCAATTCCAGGAACTTTGCCTGGGGACGGGCCGCGCGCAATTGCTCGATCACGCCGAACGACACGCCGCTGCCCCCGTGGACCGCCACGCCGGCGGGCTTGTCCACCACCAGCATCGCATCGTCTTCAAACACGATGGGGAATTCGGCCGCGGGCACGGGGCGGGGCTTGCCGGGGTCGGGCAGGCGCAAGGGCGGAATGCGGACCACATCGCCCTCTTGCACCCGGTAATCGACCTGGATGCGTCCCTTGTTGACGCGCACTTCGCCGCCCCGGATGGCCTTGTAGATATGCGTCTTGGGCACCCCCTTGCACAGCCGCATGAGGAAGTTGTCCAGGCGCTGGCCGGCGTGCTCGGCGCCCACTTCGACCATGCGGACGGCGGGGGCTGCTTTAGAGGCGGATACAGGGGAGGAAGTTTCTTTGCGCATTGCGGAAAGCGACATATAATCGGGACAGCCTAAAGGGGCTGAACAAGCCGCCTGGCGTAGAGATGCAACCAACACGCAACTCCGTCGAGCGCGCGGGCCGCCATTGTACTGCCTGCTCACTCAACCCCTGGGTCTCTTGGTCGCCGGCGCAACCGAGCCCTGTGGAATAGTGGTGTGGCATTCATCTTGCCCGCTTTTCCGGCAGGTCCGTTGCATGCCGCAAGCGGCTCTGAAGCACTGCAAGAATCGTCGCATATTTAAAGCACCAGCTGCGTGTAGGCAACCAATCCGACCGCAGCTGCCGTTCCCCAGCACAACTCCGTCAAACCACATTCAGTGAAGCTGACCCTCCTGCTGAAAGAACCCCGTGCCCCACGGCACGACGTGCCCGCCTGACCCGCGGCGGATACGCCTGGGCGCCGCCCAGGTACGGTCCGCATCTTCTTGCCCGCTTCAGCCGCAGCCCGAGTGGCCCGAGGTCACGCGCCGATATCGGCGCGTCATGACAACGGAGAAACCCTCTCATGAAGCGCATGCTGTTTAATGCGACGCATCAGGAAGAATTACGCGTCGCTATCGTCGATGGGCAAAAACTCATCGACCTTGACATCGAGACTGCCGGCCGCGAACAGCGCAAAGGCAACATCTACAAAGGTGTCATCACCCGGATCGAACCCGGCCTCGAAGCTTGCTTCGTCAACTACGGCGAGGATCGCCACGGCTTTCTGCCCTTCAAGGAAGTTGCCCGCAGCTTCTTCAAGGAAGGCGTCGATGTCCGCACCGCCCGTATCCAGGACGCTCTGCGCGAAGGCCAGGAACTGATCGTCCAGGTCGAAAAGGAAGAACGCGGCAACAAGGGCGCTGCCCTGACCACGTTCATCTCGCTGGCCGGCCGCTACCTGGTCCTGATGCCCAACAACCCCCGCGGTGGTGGTGTTTCGCGCCGCGTCGAGGGTGAGGACCGCCAGGAACTGCGCGACACGATGGAGCAGCTTGATCTGCCCCAGGGCATGAGCATCATCGCTCGCACCGCAGGCATCGGCCGCAACGTCGAAGAGCTGCAATGGGACCTGTCCTATCTGCTGCAGCTCTGGACCGCCATCGACGGCGCCGCGCGCGACAACTCCGCGCCCATCCTGATCTACCTCGAATCCAGCCTGGTCATCCGCGCGATCCGCGATTACTTCTCGCCGGAAATCGGCGAGATCCTGATCGATACCGACGAGATCGCCGACCAGGCCACCGCCTTCATGAGCGTGGTGATGCCGGACAACGTCCAGCGCGTCAAACGCTACCGTGACGACATCCCCCTCTTCTCGCGCTTCCAGATCGAACACCAGATCGAGACGGCCTACTCGCGCACCGTGCAACTGCCCTCGGGCGGCGCCATCGTCATTGACCACACCGAAGCGCTGGTGTCCGTCGACGTGAACTCGGCCCGCTCGACCCGCGGCGCCGACATCGAGGAAACCGCGCTGCGCACCAACTCGGAAGCGGCTGACGAAGTGGCCCGCCAGTTGCGCCTGCGCGACCTGGGCGGCCTGATCGTCATCGACTTCATCGACATGGAAGACAGCAAGAACCAGCGCGCCGTCGAACAGCGCCTGCGTGATGCCCTCCATTTCGACCGTGCCCGCGTCCAGATGGGCAAGATCTCGCGCTTTGGCCTGATGGAACTGTCTCGCCAGCGCCTGCGCCCCGCCCTGAACGAAGGCTCGCACATCACCTGCCCGCGCTGCAACGGCACCGGCGTGATCCGCGACGCCGAGTCCAGCGCCCTGCACGTGCTGCGCCTGCTGCAGGAAGAAGCCATGAAGGAGAACACCGCGGCGGTCCACGCCCAGGTGCCCGTCGACGTGGCCACCTACCTGCTGAACGAAAAGCGCGCCGACATCACCAAGATGGAAGCCCGCCTGAAGGTCAACCTGATGCTGATCCCCAACAAGCATCTGGAAACGCCGCACCACCACATCGAGCGCCTGCGCCACGACGATCCCCGCCTGGAAGAAGTGAAGACCAGCTTCGAACTGGTGGAAGCGCCGGCCACGGACGCGCCCTGGCAACCCCGCGAAAGCGAAATCAAGTCGCGCCCGGAAGCCCTGGTCAAGGGCATCACGCCCTCGCAGCCCGCTCCTGTCTCCACGCCCGCAGCGCCGGCCGCAGCACCTGCCGCGCCCGCAGCAGGCGCCGGTCTGGGCGGTCTGTTCAAGCGGCTGGTCGGCTGGCTGACCGGCGGCTCCGAACCCGCCAAGCCCGCGCCTGCCGCCGCCGAGGAAACCGCCAAGCGCGCCGCTCCGGCCCGTGGCAAGGGCCGTAACGGTCACGACGGCCAGGACCGCCGCGGTGAACGCCACGGTTCCGACCGCAACCGCAATCGCCGCGGCGAAGGCCGTGGCGAAGGCGCCGAGGCCACCGAAGGCGGCCGTCACCACGTGCGTGGCAATCGCCGCTCGGACGCCGAACGCGGCGAACGCAACAACCGTGGCGAAGGCCGCGGCGAGCGCGACACGCCGGCCGCCACCCAGGCAGCCCTGGCGTCCGCCCGTCCTGAACAAACCCCTGAGCTCAATGGCGAGGACACCGGCGCAGGCCGCAACCGCCGTCGTGGTCGTGGCCGCAACCGCCGCGAGGAAGGCCAGGCCGACGCGCCGATGAGCGAACAGGAAAGCATGGTCGCCGCGCTGGCCCAGACGGTCGCCACCGCGCTGCCCGACACCAAGTCGGATGCCAAGCCCGCCGCCGAAGCTGCCATGGACACCGCTGACGCCGACGATCTGTCCGCCGACGCGATCCCGGGCGTTGAAGGCGCCGAAGGCGCGGCCGATCCGGAGCGCAAGCGCCGCCGCCGCCGCAGCCGCCGTGGCCGCCGCAGCCAGGACGAAGCTGGCTTGGCCGGCAGCGACGAGCAGCAGGAAGACGGCGCCGAAGACGCTGGCGAGCAGCAGGCCGAAGGCGTTGACGCCCAAGCCGCTGAGCCGGTTCAAACCGCAGCCGCCGAGGCAGCGCCCGCCCCGGCCCAGCAGGTTCAAGCGCCGGCCCAGCCCGTGCAGACCGCCGCGCAGCCCGAGCAAGCCCCGGCCGAACCGGTTCAAGCGCCCAAGGCTGAACCTGTCCAGGCCGCCGCAGAGCCTGCAGTCGAGCCCGCAGTCGAACCCTTGACCCAGGCCCCGGCTGAACCCGCCGCCCAACCGGTCCAGACGGCTCCCGAAGCGACCCCGCCGGTCGCCGTGCAACCCGCGAGCGAGGCTTCGGTCCCCGCCGCGCCGGTGCAGGCGCCCGTGGAAGCGCCCGCCGTCGAGCCGGTGGTCCCGGCCCCGGCAGCTGCGCCCGCCCCCGCGCCCGTCGCGCCGGCCCCCGCGCCGGCGGCTCCGGCCAGCGCGCAGCAGCCCATCGTGGTGCCCGCCGCTGCCCCCGCCGCCAAGGCGCAGGCCTTGCACGACGTGGTCAACGCCGCTGGCCTGAAGTGGGTGGAAACCGATCCGGAACGCCACGCACAGACGCAGCAACGCATTGCCGCCTCGTATGCGCCGGCTCGCCTGGGCCGCGAGCGCAAGCCCGTGACGCCCGTCTCGAACGAGCCGCTGGTTCAGGTCGAAACGCGCCACTAAGCCGCTAGACCGCCAGGCCCCCAGGGCCTGGCCCTGAGAAGCACAACACCCCGCACACCGGAAACGGTCTGCGGGGTGTTTTTTTGCCTCGAGCGGCGTCAGTCGCTTGCCGAATGGCGCGCCTGCGGATCCAGAGCGCGGCCCGCTTCCTCCACAAAGGCTTCCGCCAGGGCCGAATGCGGCATGTGACGCGCCCACAGAATGCCCATCCGGCGCAGCGGCGCTCGGCCGGGCAGCAGCACACGCTTGACGCGGCGGCTGTCGAGCCAATCCGGCGCCCAATCCGGCACCAGCGACACGCCCAGCCCCTCCGAGACCATGCAGGCAATGCCCATCAGGCCATCGACCTCCAGCCGCTCGCGGGGCGCAATGCCATGCTGGCGCAGGTACTGGTCTGCCAGCCGCCCGCCCCAGACATTGCGGTCGTAGCGGATGAAGGGTTGCGTGCGCATCAGCTCGTGCGCGTCGTTGCCCGGCGTGTCGGGCGGGGCAAGCACGACCAGCGGCTCCTCGGTCACCTGCTTCCAGGCATAGCCCTTGGACAGGTTGAATTGCGGCTTGACGATGAACGCCGCATCCAGGTCTGCATTGATGACGCGGTGGTACAGATGGTTGGAAGTGCCAGGTTCCATGAAGACCGCCAGCTTGGGCATGCGCCGGTACAGCCGGGCCAGCACGATGGGCATGATGCCGGTCAAGGCCGACGCCGAGACGCCCAGGCGCAGCTCGCCGAGCGGCGCGTCGTCCGCGGCGCTGGCCCGCAGATCGCGCACCTCGCGCAGCACGCTGCGGGCGCGCTCGAGCACCTTCAGGCCGGCTTCGGTCGCCTTGACGCTGCGGCCCACACGCTTGATCAGCGTGGCGCCCAGCTCTTCTTCCAGCGTGCGCACGCGCGCCGCGATGGCGGCGGGGGTCAGGTCCAGCCGCCGCGCGGCCTCGGCGAGCGAGCCGCTCTCGATGACCGACACAAAGCTCTGCACATAGCGCGTATCCACGGTCTCCCCCTTTTCTTGACGTGTGGCAAACCACAACAATTTTATGGATTGAAGCCATTAAACAGCAGATGTTCGCAGGACAGATCAATGCCAGAATCGGAAATCGCAGCCGCGCGACCGCGGCGCGCTTTTTCCATCCTTCCAATAACGAGTAGAGACATGACGACCCCTGCCCGCATTCCCGGCGTTTTTTCTCCTGTCCTGACGCCGTTCGACGAGCGCTACCGCCCGGCACTGGGGCGCTACGTAAAGCACTGCCGCTGGCTGCGCGAACAGTCCGTCGGACTGGCCATCTTCGGCACCAACTCCGAGGCCAACTCGCTGTCGCTGGAAGAAAAGCACACGCTGCTGGACGCGCTGCTCGAAGCGGGGGTGGAACCGTCGGCGCTGATGCCGGGCACGGGCGCCTGCGCGCTGCCCGATGCCATTTCGCTGACGCAGCATGCCGTGCGCAGCGGCAGCATGGGCGTGCTGGTCCTGCCGCCCTTTTATTACAAAGGGGTCAGCGACGAAGGCCTTTTCCGGTACTACGCCGAGCTGATCGAGGGCGTGGGCGACGACAAGCTGCGCATGTATCTCTATCACATCCCGCCCGTGAGCCAGGTGCCCCTGAGCCTGGCCCTCATCGAGCGTCTGCTCGATCGTTATCCCGGCATCGTCGCCGGCGTGAAGGACAGCGGCGGCGATTGGGCCAACACTGCCGCGATGATCGAGCGCTTTTCGCCCCGCGGATTCCAGGTCTATGCGGGCAGCGAGGCATTCCTGCTGCAGACCCTGCGCGCGGGCGGCGTGGGCTGCATCACGGCCACGGGCAACGTCAATCCGGGTCCGATCGTGGCGCTCCAGCAGCGCTGGCAAGAGGCGGATGCCGACGAGCGTCAGGCGGGCCTGAACGCCACGCGCAACGTGTTCCAGCAATTTCCGATGATTCCCGCCATGAAGGCGGCCATCGCCTGGAAGTCCGGCGATGCGGCTTGGGCCACGGTAAGGCCGCCGCTGGTGGAACTGAATGCCTCGCAGACAGAGGGGCTGAAGGCCGCGTTGCAGGCAAACGGGTTTGAGATGCCGGGCGCCGCCGCGCTGTCCGACGCCTGAGCGTTTTTGCACCACACGCAAAGGGTCAACACGCGGACGATCCCAAACGCGGACGGTCAAATACGCTGACCGTCCGCGGCGCCGCCGTCTTGCAAGGCGGTCAGCTCACCACGCCGATATTCCAGGGCACGAATTCGTGGTCCCCCAGTCCCAGCAACTCGCTCTTGCTGCGGTCGCCGGAGGCCACCCGCAGGATTTCCTCGAAGATCCGCTGCGCCACCTCTTGCAGCGTTGCCGTGCCGTCCAGGATGTCGCCGCAGTTGACATCCATGTCTTCAGTCAGCCGGTCGAACATCGGCGTATTGGTGGCCAGCTTGATCGAGGGCACCGGCTTGGCGCCGAACATCGAGCCGCGGCCGGTCGTAAAGCAGATGATGTTGGCGCCGCCCGCGATCTGCCCCGTTGCCGACACGGGATCGAACCCCGGCGTGTCCATGAACACCATGCCCGGCTGCCGGACAGGTTCCGCGTAGCGGTAGACCTCCATCAGCGCCGTGGTGCCGCCCTTCATCGACGAGCCCAACGATTTTTCAAAGATGTTGGCCAGGCCCCCCATCTGATTGCCCGGGCTGACCTTGCCGTTGATCTGCACGTCGCGCCCCGGCGAGTACTCTTCCTTCCACCAGCGGATGCGCTGGACCAGCTTCTCGCCGACTTCGCGGTTGCGTGCCCGTGACGTCAGCGTATGCTCGACGCCATAGATTTCCGGCGTCTCCGACAGGATGGCGGTGCCGCCATGCCGCACCAGGATATCCATGGCCGCGCCCAGCGCCGGATTGGCGGTGATCGACGAAAAGCCATCCGATCCGCCGCATTGCAGGCCGATCTTCAGGTGCCGCGCCGGCACCGGCTCGCGCCGCACGTCGTTCGCGGCCGGCAGCATCGCCTTCACCGCGGCGACGCCGGCCTCGATCGTTTTTCGGGTGCCGCCCGTCTCCTGCATGATGAAGGTCTGCAGCCGCGCGCCCGCCTCCAGGCCCTGGTCCTTGAGCAACGCATCGAGCTGATTGCGTTCGCACCCCAGGCCCACGATCAGCACGCCCGCAAAATTTGCATGACAGGCGTATCCTCCCATCGTGCGCCGCAAGAGATCCATCGGCTCGCCGGACATCTCCATGCCACAGCCCATGCCGTGACTCAACGCCACCACGCCATCCACGTTGGGATAGGCGTCCATGACATCCTGTGTGAACGCGGCCGCAATCCGATGCACCACCGTGGCCGAACAGTTCACCGTGGCAAGAATCCCGATGTAGTTGCGCGTGCCCACCTGCCCGTTGGCGCGCACGATGCCCTGGAATTGCGCCTGCTCCGATTCGGGCAGGATTTGCGTCGGGACGTAGTCCCGCGCGTGCGCATAGTCGCGGTCGAATTCCTGGAAATCCATGTTGTGCGAATGCACGTACGTGCCCGCCGGGATGTCGGTGGCGGCAAAGCCGATGCAGACGTTGTATTTCAGGATGGGTTCGCCGGCGCGCAGATCGCGCGCCGCGATCTTGTGACCGGCGGGCACCTGGCTGCGGCTGATAAGGTTTTCGGAGGGCACGGCAGTGCCGATGCCGATGGGCACGCGCGCCACCACGACGTTGTCTGCGGAATGCAGCCGGATGACGGGGCCGGCGGCGCGTTTTTCGGTGAAGTCGATCATGTCATTGTCTCGGGTGAATGAATGGGAGCCGCCGGTGAACGGCTCCCGCTGACGCCCGCCCAGGGGCGCCAGCACGTGGTGACCGCGTTATTCCGGCTTGATGCCGATGTCGCGGATCAGCACCGACCAGCGCGGCAGTTCGGCGCCCACGAATTGGCTGAAGGCCGCCGAATCGCTGCCCACCACCGTGAACCCCTGCTCGCTCAGCTTGGCCTGCATGTCCTGTTGCGCCAGCGCGGAGCGGATGGAATTGGACAGCTTCTCGATCACCGGCTTGGGCGTCTTGGCCGGCGCGAACACGCCGTACCAGGTCGACACCTCGAAGTCCTTGAAGCCCGATTCGGCCAGCGTGGGAATCTGCGGCGCCTTGGGATCGCGCTTCAGGCTGGTGATCGCCAGCGGACGCACCTTGCCCGAGGCGATGTGCGGCAGCGCCACCGGCAGGTTCGCAAACATGTAGGGCACGTGCCCGCCCAGCACGTCGGCGATCGCCGCCGATTCGCCCTTGTAGGGCACGTGCGTGACCTTGGTGCCGACCCGGTGCGCGTACAACTCACCCGCGATGTGTTGCGGGCCGCCCTGGCCGGAGGACGCATAACTGAGCGCGCCGTTGCCCGCCTTGCGGATGTGCTCGGTCAGCTCGCCGACGCTTTTCACATCGATCATCGCGGGGTTGACCACGAGGATGAGGGGCATCGTCACGATCTGCGAGACCGGCTCGAAATCGGTCTCGGGTTTGAACGGCAGCGTGGGGAACAGGGATGGCGCCACGACCATGGTGGATTGCGATCCCAGGAATAGCGAGTAGCCATCGGCGGGCGAGCGGGCCACGTTGTCGGCCGCGATCGTGCCCGTGGCGCCGGCGCGGTTTTCCACCACCACCTGCTGACCCAGGCTGTCGGCCATCTTGGCGCCCACCAGCCGCGCCACGATATCCGCGCCGCCGCCCGGCGCGAAGCCCACGACCATGCGCAGGGGCTTGGCGGGAAATTCGTCGGCCAGCACGGCGCCCGGGGCGGCCGCCAGCGACAGGGCGAGGCCGGCGGCGCCGGCAATGCGCGCCAAGCGGCGCGCCTTCATACAGGGGTATTTCATCTGCGTCTCCGTGTGCCGCCTGCCGGGCCCTGCCCCGATCACGCATACAGCGGCGGATCGAAGCCTCCCACGACGGCTCGTTGTGGTTTTGGGTGTTGCCAGGGCATTCTGGCCATTGCACTCAACACCAACAAGTACGTGAACACGCAGTCAAACGATAATTTTTTTTGTGGTTTCAGGGGTAGCCGAGGGAGCACCGGCGTCCGAGGCGGGGCACAAAAAAAACCACCCGCGAACGGGTGGTTTTCAAGATCTTCGCCCGGGACGTTCCGGCAGGCGGGAACGCTCAGGACGTCACGATGCGATCAGAACTGGTACGTGTAGGTGAGTTGCACCACGTCCAGGCCCGGGTTCGGGCGCTTGATGCTGGCATTCGAGAAGTGCGAATAGCGCACGCCGATGCGGTTGTTCGGCGTGAGCAGGAAGCCAACGCCGACGTGGTCGCCGAACTGGAAGGCCGTGCTGATGTTTTCGTCGGCGAAGCGCGTGCTGGAGAACAGCGTGGCGCCGATACCCGCTTCGATGTAGAAGCGTTCGCCGGTCCACCAGCGGAACATCGGGATGGCGCTGAACTGCCACACATGGCCGGGCGAACGCGAACCGTCAGCCTGCCAGTACGAGGCGCCGAATTCCGGCGTCAGGTCCAGCCGGCCCCAGTTGCCGCCGAATTGATAGGTCCAGAGCGAGGCAGTCTCGTAGTTCAGGGTCAGGCGCTTGTAGTGATCGCCAATGCCGTAGTGCAGGCTGACGCCGCCCTGCGTGCCCTCGGACGACTGGGCGCTGGCAAAGGTGGCAACGCCTGCCAGGGCCAGGCCGGCAAGGCGCGTCAGCATTTTCTTCTTCGTCGACTGCATGGGATTAACTCCATCTATTTCTGGACTAACGGGGAACATTAGCAAAATCCGGACCAAGCCGCCTTACGCCTGTCGCAATATGGCAACAAACCGACATGAAAAAGACTGTTCCGGGCCACGCGTAATTCAAGCTTGCGATTTTGCGCTAGGCCGCCTTAGCAAGTGGCGTGCCCAAGCTTTAAACCTGCGCACAAAAACAAAAATGCCGCCCGAAGCACGAAGCCGCCGGCGGCATTTCCTAAGCCGGCGCGGCCGTCATGCGGCAGCGCGGCCGGCAGCATTGTCAGGCAGTAACCACGTCGGCCGGCTGATTGGTCAGCAGCGCCAGCAGGCGGGCGATTTCTTCGCGGAGCTGGCGGCGATCCACAACCATGTCGATGGCGCCCTTTTGCAGCAGGAATTCCGCGCGCTGGAAGCCTTCCGGCAGCTTTTCCCGCACGGTCTGTTCGATCACGCGCGGGCCGGCAAAGCCGATCAGCGCCTTGGGTTCGGCAATGACGACGTCACCCATGAACGCAAAACTGGCCGACACACCGCCCATCGTGGGATCGGTGAGGACGCTGATGAACGGCAGGCCGGCGGCCGACAGGCGGGTCAGCATGGCGTTCGTCTTGGCCATCTGCATGAGCGACAGCAGGCTTTCCTGCATGCGCGCGCCGCCCGAAGCGGCCACGCAGATGAACGGCGTCTTGTTGTCCAGGGCCGCCTGCGCGCCGCGCGCAAAGCGCTCGCCCACCACCGAGCCCATCGAGCCGCCCATGAATTCGAATTCAAAGCAGGCCAGCGTGGCGGGCACGCCGCGGATCGAGCCGCTCATGACCACCAGCGCGTCGGATTCGCCCGTGGCCTTGACGGCCTCTTGCAGGCGCTCGGGATACTTGCGCGTGTCCTTGAACTTCAGGGTGTCGACCGAACGCGTGGTCTGGCCGATTTCAACGCGGCCTTCCATGTCGAGCAGCGAATCGATCCGGGCGCGAGCCCCGATCCGCATGTGGTGGTCGCACTTGGGGCAGACGTGAAGGTTGGCTGCCAGGTCTTCGCTATACAGCACCGATTCGCACGACGGGCATTTCACCCAAAGGCCTTCGGGCACGCGGCGGGCGCCGCTGTCGCTGGTTTTGTTGATGCGAGGAGGCAGGAGTTTATCGATCCAGCTCATTGAGTATTCATCCCGTTTGAGATCGCGACCCGGCCGCTCAGGCCGACGCGTTCTCTCGTTTTACTTGATCCAGCGCCTGCCGGATGGTGCGCAGCCAGCCGCTGGCGGCGGCGACTGCGGCGTCGGTTTGCTGGGCAGCCGGTGCGTTGGCGACCGCCTGCTCCATGGTTTCAATCAGTTTGCTGCCAATGACCACGGCATCGGCCGATCGGGCCACGCGCTGGGCGCTTTCGGCATCGCGGATGCCGAATCCCACGCCGACCGGAATGTCGCGGACGTGGCGGCGAATCAGGGCCACGCGGTCGGCGACGTCGTCGGTGTTCAGCGAACCCGCGCCCGTCACGCCCTTGAGCGACACGTAATACACGTAGCCGCGCGCCACCGTGGCGACGGCCTTGATGCGTTCTTCGGTGGACGTGGGCGCCAAAAGGAAGATGGGCGCAATGCCGTGCTCACCCAGGGTGGCGGCGAACTCGATGACTTCCTCGGGCGGATAGTCCACGACCAGCACGCCGTCCACGCCGGCCTCGGCGGCGCGGCTGGCGAATTCCGCCTGCCCCATGCGTTCGATGGGATTGGCGTAGCCCATCAGCACCACCGGCGTCGCGGTGTCGCGCTGGCGGAAATCTGCCACCAGTTCGAGCACGCGGGCCAGGCCCACGCCCTGCGCGATGGCGCGGTCGGCGGCGCGCTGGATGACGGGGCCATCGGCCATGGGATCCGAGAACGGCACGCCCAGTTCGATGACGTCGGCGCCGGCCTCTACCAGCGCGTGCATCAGCGGCACGGTGGCGCCGGGGGAAGGATCGCCGGCGGCGATGTAGGGAATCAGGGCCGCGGCGCGGCCGGACTCTGCGGTGCGCGCGAAAGCCGCGGCAATGCGATCAGTGCGGGTTGTCATGTTCAGAGCTCGATGCCGGCGCGTTCGGCGACGGTGTGCATGTCCTTGTCGCCGCGGCCCGACAGATTGACCAGGATCACGGCGTCGCGCGGCAGCGTGGCGGCCATCTTGACGGCTTGCGCGATGGCGTGCGAGGACTCCAGTGCGGGCATGATGCCTTCGATGCGGCAGCAATCGTGAAAAGCCTTCAGGGCTTCCTCGTCGGTGATGCCGACGTATTCGGCGCGGCCCGAATCCTTGAGCCACGCGTGTTCCGGGCCGACGCCCGGGTAGTCCAGGCCGGCGGAGACCGAATGCGTTTCCTGAACCTGGCCGTCCGCGTTCTGCATGACGTAGGTACGGTTGCCGTGCAGCACGCCCACCTGGCCCGCGGCCAGCGATGCGGCGTGCTTGCCGCTGTCCATGCCCTCGCCCGCCGCTTCGACGCCGATCAGGCGCACTTCTTCGTGGGGGATGTAGGGATGGAAGATGCCCATGGCGTTGGAGCCGCCGCCCACCGACGCCACGACGTAGTCGGGCTGGCGGCCGATGGCCTCGGGCATCTGCGTCAGGCATTCGTTGCCGATGACGGTCTGGAAATCGCGCACCATGCGGGGATAGGGGTCGGGACCCGCCACCGTGCCGATGATGTAGAACGTGTTTTCGATGTTGGTGACCCAGTCGCGCATGGCTTCGTTCAGCGCGTCCTTCAGGGTGCGCGAACCGGAAGTCACGGGCACCACGGTCGCGCCCAAGAGCTTCATGCGGTAGACGTTGGAGGCCTGGCGGCGCACGTCTTCGCTGCCCATGTACACCACGCATTCCATGCCGTAGCGGGCCGCGACGGTGGCGGTGGCCACGCCGTGCTGGCCCGCGCCGGTTTCGGCGATGACGCGCGGCTTGCCCATGCGCTTGGCCAGCAGGGCCTGGCCGATGCAGTTGTTGATCTTGTGCGCGCCGGTGTGGTTCAGGTCTTCGCGCTTGAACCAGATCTGGGCGCCGCCGACCAGCTCGGACCAGCGCCGGGCGTGGTAGACGGGGCTGGGCCGGCCCACGAAATGCTTGAGTTCGTAGTTGAACTCTTCCAGGAAGGCGGGATCGACCCGATAACGGTCATAGGACGCGCGCAGTTCATCGAGCGCGTGCATCAGCGTTTCCGCCACGAAAACACCGCCATAGGGCCCGAAATGGCCCTTGGCATCCGGAAAGTCGTAAGGTTTCACCAAAGCATCTCCCCCGGCATCGCGGCAGGCCACTGCCGGCCGCAAATCCGGTTTGCAACCCGTCATTTTACCTGACGCGGACGGCACCGGCGTGCCGCCCGCCCCCAGGAGGTCCGCTCGTCAGAGCGACTGCCCCATGCGGCGCAGGAAGGTTTCGCAGGCGGCAAGCTGGTCCAGCGCCACGTATTCGTTGGGCTTGTGGGCCTGTTCGATGTGGCCGGGGCCGCAGACCACCGTGGGAATGCCGATCCCCTGGAAAAGCCCCGCCTCGGTGCCGTAGGCCACCTTGCGCGTGGCGCGGTCTTCGGTCAGGGCGCGCACGAGCTGGGTGATGGCGGCTTCTTCCGAGGCTTCCAGGGCGGGCGCGGCCGCGCCGGTCTCGATTTCGATGCTGGCGCCGTCGAATTCGGCCTTCATCTTCGGCAGCAGTTCTTCGCGCACGTATTTTTCGACTTCGGCCTGGATGTCGTCGGGACGCATGCCCGGCAGATTGCGGAATTCGTAGGTGAATTCGCACAGTTCGGGAATGGTGTTGACCGCGATGCCGCCCCGGATCTGGTTGGTGGTCATCGTGGAGAACGGCACGTCGTAGAACTGATCGTAGGGGCCGTTGGCCTTGAAGCTGTCCGCGAGGTCGCGGATGCGGCAGATCAGGCGGGCGGCGTATTCGATGGCGTTGCAGCCGCGGGGCGTGAGCGACGAGTGGGCCGCCTTGCCGTGGACCTTGCAACGGAAGAGATTGATCCCCTTGTGGGCCACCACGACCTGCATGCCGGTGGGTTCGCCCACGACGCAGCCCTCGGGACGGATGCCGCGTTCGTGCAGGTCGGCCAGCATGTACGGCGCGCCCGCGCAGCCGACTTCCTCGTCGTAGGAGAACGCCAGGTGGATGGGCTTCTTGCGCGGCATGGCCATGAATTCCGGCACCAGAGCCAGGGATCCGGCAATGAAGCCCTTCATGTCGCAGCTGCCGCGGCCATAGAGCAGACCGTCTTTTTCGACGAGTTTGAACGGGTCCGTGCTCCAGTCCTGGCCGTCCACCGGCACCACGTCGGTGTGGCCCGACAGGACGATGCCGCCCTGCTGGTTGCCGTCTTGCGCCGGCAGCGTGGCAAAGAGGTTGGCCTTGGTGCGCTCGGGGTTGTGCGCCAGCCATGCCTCGACGCCCTGGCCCTTGAGCCAGTCACGGACGGTTTCGATCAGGGCAAGATTGGAATTGCGGCTGGTGGTGTCAAAGCCAACCAGCGTTTCCAGCCAGGTGCGCGCGTTCATGTCACTACTCTCGTGGGGAAAAGACGCAGTGTAAAGCCAGGCAGCGGCCGCGTCTCGGCCCCCATCCGGACGATTGCCGGGACGGCCCGGGGCGGCACCGCCTAGAATGTCGGCCGGATTTTAAAAAGCCCCCAAGGAGATCCCGTGCAGCACAAAGCAGTCCCCACACGCAACATCGTGGCAGCGGTAATCGGCAACGCCCTCGAATGGTATGACTTCCTGGTGTTCGCGTTCATGACGCCGATCATCGCCAAATTGTTCTTTCCCACGGACCCCAGCGTCCCCGGCAGCGAACTGAACGCCATCCTCATGACCACCGCCATCTTCGGCGTCGGGTTCTTCATGCGCCCGGTGGGCGGCATCATCCTGGGCCTGTACGGCGACCGCAAGGGCCGCAAGGCCGCCATGGTGCTGGTGACCTCGCTGATGGCCGTGTCCATCGCGCTGATCACGGTGGCGCCCACTTACCACGCGGCCGGCATCCTGGCGCCGATCTTCATCCTCATCGCTCGTCTGCTGCAAGGCTTCTCGGCCGGCGGCGAATTCGGCACGTCGACGGCGCTGCTGATCGAAATGGCGCCCAACGGCAAGCGCGGCTTCTATGGCTCGTGGCAGATGGCGGGCCAGATGCTGGCGCTGCTGATTGGCGCGGCCTGCGGCACGCTGATCACCGAGTTCTTCACCGAGCAGCAGATCGCCGACTGGGCGTGGCGCCTGCCGTTCGCCTTCGGCCTGGTGATCGTGCCGATCGCCATCTATATCCGCCGCAACGTCGACGAAACGGACGCCTTCAAGCAGATGAAGGAAGCCGACCGCCAGGCCGCCGAGCGCGGCGAGGTCAAGCGCCTGTCGCTGGGTCAGATGCTGCGCACCCACACGCGCGAGACGCTGATCGGCGTGGGCCTGGTGGTGACGGCCACGGTGTCCATCTACATCACCTTCACGTATCTGGTCACCTATTCGACCAAGGTGCTGATGCTGCCGCTGAACCAGACCTTCCTGGTGCAGATGGCGGGCGCGGCGCTGATGGTGGTGCTGACCCCGTTCATGGGCGCCTGGTCCGACCGCATCGGCCGCCGTCCGCTCGTGATCGGCTCGCTGATCGGCTACCTGATCGTGCTGTACCCGCTGTACTTCTGGCTGTCGGACGCGCCGTCGATCGGCCGCCTGCTGACCGTGCAGGTCGTGGTCTGCATTTTCGTGTCGGCGTTCTTTGGTGTGTTCAGCACGGTGATGGCCGAGCTGTTCCCGGCGCGCGTGCGTTCGGTGGGCCTGTCGCTGGCCTATAACGTGGCCGTGATGATCTTTGGCGGGTTCGCGCAGTTCATCGTGACCTGGCTCATCAAGACCACCGGCTCGCCCATGGCGCCCGCCTACTACGTGATGTTTGGCGTGGCCCTGGGTCTGGTTGCCGCGTTCTACATGCGTGATCGCGCGCATGAAGACCTGGAGCACTGAGGCCTGAACCGCCCCCGCCCCGCGTTGTTCAGCGCGCGGGGCGATCTCCGGCAGCGGCGCCGCTGCCGGACACCCCGCTAGCGGCGCGTCGCCGACGACACGCCTGGCACTTCGGCCAGCGCATCGAGCGCGCGCGACAGCGATTCGCCGCCGCGCACTTCCACCGTGAACACCATGTGAGCCAGCGACTGCTTGCTCTGCGTGTTCACGCCCACCACGTTCAGACGCAGGCGCGCAAACACTTCCGACAGGTCGCGCAAGAGGCCCGACCGGTCGTGCGCGCGCACGCTGATGTCGACCGGATAGAAGGTATCGGCGGTTTCGCCCCACGCCACCTCGATGACGCGTTCGGGCTCGCGCGCCGCAAGCGCCAGGTAGCTGTGGCAGTCGCGGCGGTGGATGGACACGCCACGGCCGCGCGTCACGAACCCGGAGATCGCATCCGGCGGCGCGGGACGGCAGCAGCGGGCAAGCTGCGTCAATAGCGACCCCACCCCGACCACCAGCACACCGCTCTTGCCGCTTTTCTCGGCGCTGCCCGCGCTGGCGTGGCGCAGCGCGGCCGGCGTGGGCTCGGCCGCGGGCGCCGGCTGCTGGAACACCGCATCGATCTGGCGCAGGCTGAATTCTTCCTTGGCCGCGGCAACGTACAGGTCGTCGGCGCGGGCAAAACCCAGGTTCTGCGCCAGCTGTTCCAGGTTGATGGCCGTCTTGCCCAGACGCTGCAGTTCCTTTTCGACGAGCGCCTGGCCCTGCGTGATGCGCTGCTGCAGTTCAATGGCGTTGAACCACATGCGCACCTTGGCGCGTGCGCGGGGGCTGGCCAGAAATCCCAGCTGCGGATTGAGCCAGTCGCGCGACGGGCCGCCGGACTTGGCGGAGATGATCTCCACGGTCTGCCCGGTGGACAGATGCGTCTGCAGCGGCACCATCTGTCCATCGACGCGCGCGCCCCGGCAGCGGTGACCCAGGTCGGTATGCAGGTGGTAGGCAAAATCCACCGGCGTGGCGCCGGCGGGCAGCTCGATCACGCGCGCCTGGGGCGTCAGCACATAGATGCGCTCGTCGGTGTGCGCGGGCGCCGCCACCGCGCCGCGGCTCTTGCCCGCGGCGGCCCTGCCCGAGGCAGGCTTGGCCGGTTCGGGCGGCGTGTCCGCGCCGCCCTCGACTTCGCTGTTCCAGGCCAGCAACTGGCGCATCCAGGCAAGCTGCCGGTCGTATTCGCTGGAGGCGGCCACCTGGCCGCCCTTGGCGCCCGCTTCCTTGTAGCGCCAGTGCGCGGCCATCCCGTATTCGGCGAACTGATGCATCTCGCGCGTGCGGATCTGCACTTCGAAGGGGCGGCCATCGTCATCGGTGACCACCGTGTGCAGGGACCGGTAGCCGTTGGGCTTGGGCCGCGAGATGTAGTCGTCGAATTCCTCGGACAGCGGCGTCCACATCTCGTGCACCATGCCCAGCGCCGTGTAGCACGCGCGCACGTCGTCGACGATGACGCGCAGCGCCCGCAGGTCGTACATCTGCGAGAAATCCAGGCGCTTGACGCGCATCTTGTTCCAGATGCTGTAGATGTGTTTGGGCCGGCCGCTGACCTCGGCCTGGATGCCGCTTTTGGCCAGGGCTTGTTGCAGGCGAGCGATGGCGCCGGCGATGAAGGCCTCGCGCTCGACCCGCTTTTCTTCCAGCAGGCGGGCGATGTGCTTGTACTTTTCGGGCTCAAGAAACCGGAAGGACAGGTCTTCCATTTCCCATTTGATCTGCCAGATGCCCAGCCGGTTGGCCAGCGGCGCGTACAGGTCCAGGGTCTCGCGGGCAAAGTCGGGCGAGCACGGGGCCTTGCTTTCGGCGTGCCAGCGCAGCGTGCGCAACCGCGAGGCCAACCGCATCAGTACGATGCGCAGATCGGCGGCCATGGCCAGCAGCATCTTGCGCTGCATTTCCTTTTGCGAGCCGCTAACCGCGGCGGCGTCGCTGGCCTGGCGGGCGACCACGCCCAGGCGCAGCAGGGCATAGGCGCCCTGCACCAACCGCGCGACCTCCGTGCCAAAGGCAGCGGCGAGGGGGTCGTTTCGCAGGGACGGCGCGGGGGCCATCAGGTCGGTGGGCAGCGCGGCCAGGAGCGCGGCGGTGCGCGTGGCCGCGTCGGTGTGCATGGCGGCCAGGATACGGACCACGCCGGCGCCGTGGCCGGCCAGGGGCTCGCCCGTGAGCGCATTCTGGCCGTGGAAACGCGGCTCGGCCCAGGCGGCGGCCCGGTCCAGCAACGTCAGGCCATCGGCATCCAGGCCCGCCCCGGCTTCCTGCCGCCAGGTAGCGTCGAATGGCGAAGGCGCATCGGGAACAGGCGGGGCGGACATGACGGGCGTTGCACAGGTATCTGGTTGAATATCCCGACACTCTACACTAGCGTTCAATCACCCTGAACACCCTGCCGCATCCCGGCATATGGAAGGAACCAAAGCTTATGTTGCGCTGGCTGAAGGGGCGCGGCGCCCGCCCGTCCGAGGTCGCCGAAATGCAGGCCCGCATCCCGCCCGAACTGTGGCGGCAGGTGCTGGACACCTATCCGTTTCTGGCCGTGCTGACGCAGGACGAAGCCGCCCAGCTGCAGTCGCGCGCCGCGTGGCTGCTCGCCAGCAAGACCATCAACGGCGCGCAGGGGCTGGAGGTCTCGGACTTCATGCGGCTGTCCATCGCCGCGCAGGCCTGCCTGCCCATCCTGAACCTCACGCCCGAGCTGTACGAAGGTTGGGACGAGATCATCGTGTATCCCGCCAGCTTCCGCATTCCGCGCTCGCGTCAGGACGAGGACGGCGTGGTCCACGAGTACATCGAGGACGCCGCGGGCGAAGCCTGGGAAGGCGGGCCGCTGGTCCTGTCCTGGGAGGACACGCAATTGTCCGAAGGCGGCTTTAACGTGGTCATCCACGAATTTGCCCACAAGCTGGACCTGCGCTCGGGCTTTGCGGACGGCATGCCGTCGCTGTCGGCGCATCCCGAGATCCAGCCGCGCGCGTGGCGCCAGGTGCTGGACGACAGCCTGGACCGCTTCATTGCGGCGGTCGACGCCGTGGAGGCAGCGATTCCGCACGACGTGGATCCCGAGAGCGAGGAAGCGGACGCCTGGTACGGGCAGCTGCCGATGGATCCCTACGCGGCCACGGACGAAGGCGAGTTCTTTGCCGTCAGTTCGGAGCACTTCTTCGTGGATCCCCACCCCATGCAGCAGGCCCTGCCCGAGTGGTATGCGATGCTGCGGGCGTATTACCGGCAGGACCCAGCGGAGCGGTACGCATGAAGGAATTGCTGATCGTCTGGCATTCGCGCACGGGCGCGGCACAGCAGATGGCGCGCGCCGCCGCGCGCGGGGCCGCCGAAGCCGCGGGCGCGCTGGAGCAGCCGGACGATCTGCGCGTTACGTTGATGCGCGCGCAGGATGCCGGCGACGACGCTTTGCTGGCCAGCCACGGCTTCCTTTTCTGCGCCCCCGAAAACCTCGCCAGCCTGAGCGGCGAGATGAAGGAGTTCTTTGATCGCAACTACTACGCGGTGCTGGACCGCCTGCAGGGACTGCCCTACGCGGCCATGATCAGCGCGGGCAGCGACGGCGCGGGCGCCGCCCGGCAGGTCGAACGCATCTGCACCGGCTGGCGGCTGGCCCCGGTCGCGCCCGCCGTCATCGTGAACCTGGGCGCCCAGACCGCCGCGCAGATCCTGGCGCCCAAAACCGTGCCGGCGGCGGATCTGGCGCGTTGCGAGGAACTGGGCGGTCTGCTGGCGGGCATCATGCTGATGGGCGCGTAACGCGGCGGGGCGGGGTGTCTGACGCCTGGTCTGACGTCCAAGCAAAGAAAAAGCCCTCGGCGTTGGCCAGAGGGCTTTTCTGGGTGCCGGACGAAGCCGGCATTCAGCGTGCGTGCCTCACAAGGCGGCCGTCACCACGATCTCGACCTTGTAGTCGGGGTTGGCGAGGCGGGCCTCGACGGTGGCGCGGGGGGGCGAGTTGCCGTCGGCGACCCATGCGTCCCAGGCCTTGTTCATGCCGTCGAATTCCTTCATGTTGGCCACGTAGATCTGGGCCATCAGGATCTTGGTCTTGTCGGTGCCGGCTTCGGCCAGCAGACGGTCGATCGTGGCGAGCACTTGCTCGGTCTGGCCCGTGATGTCCAGCGTGGCATCGTCCGGCACCTGGCCCGCCAGGTAGGCAACGCCGTTGTACACGGCCATGTCCGACAGGCGCTTGGTCACGTGAAAGCGCTTGATGCTGCTCATGAGAATTCCCCTAGAGTCGAGTGGTTTGGTTGGAACTGGGTAAGGCTGCCCGCGCGCGACGCCCGGGCGTCATCAGGCAGGCGGCAACTGGAAAACCTGGCGCAGATAGGCCAGGTAGGCGGGATCGTCGCACATCGTCTTTTCGGGCGCATCCGACACCTTGGCCACCGGCTGGCCATTGCAACGGACCATCTTCATGACGATCTGCAGCGGCTCGTGGCCCAGATCGTTGGTGAGATTGGTGCCGATGCCGAACGACACCTTGCAGCGGCCCGAGAACTGGCGCGCCAGCTCGATGGCGCGCGGGAAGGTCAGCGCATCCGAGAACACCAGCGTCTTGGCGCGCGGATCGACGCGGTTCTTGCGGTAGTGCTCGAGCAGACGCTCGCCCCAGATGAAGGGATCGCCGGAATCGTGGCGCGCGCCGTCAAAGAGCTTGCAGAAATACATGTCGAAGTCGCGCAGGAACGCATCCATGCCGTAGACGTCCGACAGCGCGATGCCGAGGTCGCCGCGGTATTCCTTGGCCCACACTTCCAGCGCGAACACCTGTGAATCGCGCAGCCGCGGACCGAGCGCCTGGCAGGCCTGCAGATATTCGTGGCCCATGGTGCCCAGCGGCAGCACGTCGTGTTCCTTGGCAAGCAGCACGTTGCTGGTGCCCGCGAAATGCGGACCCATCTCGGCTTTCATGGTGGAGACGATTTCTTCGTGCCAGGCCTTGGAGAAGCGGCGCCGCGTGCCGTATTCGGCCACGCGGAAATCCGCCAGCGCGGGATCGTCCAGCACCAGATGCATCTTGGACTGCAGGCGCTTGCGGCCCTCTTCCCAGTCCGGATGCTTGCGGGTGTTTCGGAAATAGACCTCGTTGACGATGGCCAGCACGGGGATCTCGAACAGGATCGTGTGCAGCCACGGCCCCTTGACCTCGATGCTGATTTCGCCGGGGCCTTCGCCTTCGCTGATGTGAATGCAGCGCTCCGGCATGTGGAACAAACCCAGGAAATCAACGAAGTCGCTTTTGATAAAGCGCAAGCTGCCGAGATATTTAAGCTCGTCTTCCGTGAAGCGCAACTGACATAGCTGATGCACTTCGTCGCGGATTTCGTCCAGATAGGGGCGCAAATCCACGCCTTGCGTCCGGCATTTGTACCGGTACTCGACCTGGGCAGCCGGGAAGTGATGCAGCACCACTTGCATCATGCTGAATTTATACAGGTCGGTGTCGAGCAGCGAAGTAATAATCATGATTGCGCGTTTCGTTTCGCGACACCATAGCATGAAGCAGCGGGCCTTCGACACGATGGGCCACGCTGTCAATACGGGTATTGCCGGCACATCGGCGCGGCATTGGGTAAAATCCGCCCATTAAGACACATCTGCCGCCGATCCCCGGAGTTCCTGAATGACCCACGTAGTCACCGAAAACTGTATCAAGTGCAAGTACACCGATTGCGTCGACGTGTGCCCGGTGGACTGTTTTCGTGAGGGTCCGAACTTCCTCGTGATCGACCCCGACGAATGCATCGATTGCGCGGTCTGCATCCCCGAATGCCCGGCCAACGCGATCTACGCCGAAGAAGACGTGCCGCAGGACCAACTCAATTTCATCGCGCTGAACGCCGAACTCTCCCCGGAATTCGCCAGCATCAGCCGCGCCAAGAAGCCCCTGCCCGACGCCGACGAATGGAACGGCAAGCAGGACAAGCTGCAATATCTGGAAAAGTAATCCACGGGCGCCGGCCGCAAGCCGGACTGGCGCTTGCCGTGCGATGTCCCGATGACCGACGACTCCAAATACACGCGCCAGACCATCACCAGCGTCCACACCTGGGTGCCGGACAAACTGTTCTCCGTGCGCGTGACGCGGGACGAGGCCTTCACGTTCGTGCCAGGCCAGTTCGCCCGGGTGGGTCTGCCCGGCGCTGAAGACCCTGACGGCGCGCCCACGATCTGGCGCGCCTATTCCATGGTCTCGGCCCCGCATGAGCCCTGGCTGGAGTTCTATTCCATCGTTGTCCCGGACGGGCTCTTCAGTCCGCGCATGGCGCGTCTGCAGCCCGGCGATGCGCTTTACGTCGAAAAGGCCCCCTACGGCTTTCTGACGTTGGAGCGCTTTGCGCCCGGCGGCGACCTGTGGCTGCTGGCCTCGGGCACCGGTCTGTCGGCCTACCTGTCCATCCTGCGCGACCCGGCCGTCTGGCGCGCTTACCGCCGCATCGTCCTGGTGCACGGCGTGCGCACCGCGGCCGAACTGGCCTATCGCGACGAAATCGAGTCCTGGCGCCGCGATCCGGCCCTGGCCGAGATGTTTGCCGCCGACCCCGGCAAGCTCGTCTACCTGCCCATCGCCACGCGCGAAGCCATGCCCGGCATGCCGCAAGCGCGCATCACCACGCTGATCGCCGATGGCCGCCTGGAGCAGCTGGCCGGCCAGCCGCTGGATCCCGAGACCGCCAAGGTCATGCTGTGCGGCAACCCCGCCATGCTGGCGGAGGCACGAAAATTGCTGGGTGATCGGGGATTCAAGCCGGGACGCCGCGGCATTCCGGGCAACCTGGCAGTAGAAAATTACTGGTGATCCCGCACTGCATGGCGTAGTGCATAAATCCACCTTTTGGCGTCACCGCAAGGCATGAACGCGGCCCTAAACTGGTGCGAAACACATGACGGGTCGCTTTTTAGCAACAAAATCAGGCACTTTGCCTGACATTCTTCAGTCTGATTGGAAATATCGTTACGCCTCGGAGCAATAATCGGGGCACACGCTCGACCCAGAAGGACTTCCCCGAAATGCTGTACCAATTGCACGAAATGCAGCGCGCCTTCCTGACTCCGTTCGCTGCATTCACGGACGCCGGTTCTCAGCTGTTCTCCAGCCCCTACAGCCCGCTCGCCTATACCCCGATCTCGCGCCAGATGGCCGCCGGGTATGAGCTGATGACCCGTATCGGCAAGGAATACCAGAAGCCCGCCTGGAATCTTCCCACCACCCAGATCGGCGGCAAGTCCGTGCGCGTGATCGAAGCCGTGGCCATGGACAAGCCGTTCTGCCGACTGGTGCACTTCCAGCGCGACGTGCGCCTGGCTGGCAAGAACGATCCCAAGGTGCTGCTGGTGGCCCCGCTTTCCGGGCACCACGCCACCCTGCTGCGCGATACCGTGCGCGCCCTGCTGCCCAACCACGATCTCTATGTGACCGACTGGGTCGACGCGCGCATGGTGCCGCTGTCGGCCGGGCCGTTCCATCTGAACGACTACGTGCGCTACGTGCAGGACTTCATCCGCCACCTGGGCCCGGACGTGCACGTCATTTCCGTGTGCCAGCCCACGGTGCCGGTGCTGGCCGCCGTGTCCCTGATGGCCTCTGCCAACGATCCCTGCCAGCCGCGCAGCATGGTGATGATGGGCGGTCCCATCGACCCGCGCCAGTCGCCCACGCAGGTCAACCGCCTGGCCACGACCAAGCCCTACGCCTGGTTCGAGAACCAGGTGATCCACCCCGTTCCGCCCCGCTATCCGGGGGCCGCCCGCCGGGTTTATCCGGGCTTCCTGCAACATGCGGGATTCATGGCCATGAATCCGGACCGCCACATGAAGTCGCATTACGACTTCTACCTGGACCTGCTGCGCGGCGACGACAGCGATGCCGAAGCGCACCGCCGGTTCTACGACGAATACAACGCGGTGCTGGACATGCCGGCCGAGTTCTACCTGGACACGATCCGCATGGTGTTCCAGGAGTTCGCGCTGCCCGGCGGCACCTGGGAAGTGGACGGCAAGCTGGTGCGCCCGGCCGACATCAAGGACGTGGCCCTGTTCACCATCGAAGGCGAACTGGACGACATTTCCGGCCAGGGCCAGACGCGCGCGGCCATCACGCTGTGCAAGAACATTCCGGCCGACCGCAAGGCGCACTACACCGCGCCGAACTGCGGCCATTACGGCATTTTCTCGGGCCGCCGGTGGCGCGAAATGATCTGTCCTAAAATTGCCGAGTTCATCCGGCAATCGGCTTGAGGACGGCGCCGCGCCGTCCTTCCCGCGGGGCACGGGCGTAAGCCCGGCGCCGCCAGCAGCCTGATCCGTATCCCCGGGGCCCAAGCGGCCCCTTTTCATTACTGGCTTTACATGTCCTGTCGCTCATTAGCCGACCGCGTTGATGCCTTGCTGCCTCAGACGCAATGCACCAAATGCGGTTACGACGGCTGCCGGCCCTATGCCGAGGCCATCGCCGAGGGCGCCGCCCCAATCAACCGCTGCCCGCCCGGCGGCGAGGACGGCGTCGCCGCCTTGTCCGCGCTGCTCGGCACGCCCCTGCTGCCGCTCGATCTGTCACGCGGGGAACCCGGCCCGCTGCTCGTCGCGCGCATCGACGAATCGCATTGCATCGGCTGTACGCTGTGCATCCAGGCCTGTCCGGTCGACGCCATCGTCGGGGCCAACAAGCACATGCACACCGTGCTGGACGACTGGTGCACCGGCTGCGACCTGTGCGTGGCGCCCTGTCCCGTCGACTGCATCGAGATGGTGCCGGCCGGGCGCGCATGGACCAGCGAGGACGCCGCCGTCAGCCGCGAGCGTCATCGCCGTCATCAAGCGCGCGCCGAGCGCCTGGCCGCCGACAACGCGCGCCTGATGGCACCAGAGATGCCCGAAGCGCCCGCGCCCGTGGCGCCCGCCGCCGAGGATGCGCAAAAGGAAGACCGCAAGCGCTCCGCCATCGAATCCGCGCTGGCCCGCGCCCGGGCCCGCCGCAATCCCACGCAGTCATGAACGCCGCCAAACGTCGAGAGATCTTCGCCCGCCTGAAGGCGGCCAACCCCACCCCCACCACCGAACTGGAATACGCCACGCCGTTCCAGCTGCTGATTGCCGTGCTGCTGTCGGCACAGGCGACGGACAAGTCGGTCAACATCGCCACGCGCAAGTTCTTCCCGCAATACGGCACGCCCGAGGCCCTCTTGGCGCTGGGCGAGGAAGGGCTTGCCGACTACATCAAGACCATCGGCCTGTTTCGCACAAAGGCCAAGAACGCGATCGCCACCTGCAAGATCCTGATCGAGCAGCACGGCGGCCAGGTGCCGCAAACACGCGAGGCCCTGGAGGCCCTGCCCGGCGTCGGCCGCAAGACGGCCAACGTGGTGCTCAACACCGCGTTCGGACAGGCAGCCATGGCGGTGGACACGCATATATTCCGCGTCTCGAATCGCACCGGCATCGCGCCCGGAAAAAACGTGCTGGAAGTCGAGCAAAAACTCATGAAGTTCGTGCCCAGTGAATATCTGCTGGACGCGCATCACTGGCTTATCCTGCACGGCCGCTACGTTTGCGTGGCGCGCAAGCCGAAGTGCCCGCAATGCGGCATTTCCGACCTCTGCGAATTCAAGTAGAAAACGCCTGCCTGACATCACCGCGCGGGTATTCACCAGCGATTATGCGAGCGGAAAACCGGGTTTTCCCTCGCCTATTGCCGCGTGACATCTTGATGACGATCAACGCGTAATTGCTGCAATGCATTTGCATATCGGGAGCCCATTCTCCCCATAAGCACACTGCATTGTCGGCATGCCGACAATTGGCCTTTCCGCAGTGCAAAACCTATGACAAACCCTCATGGAATTTTGATTGCGACGTCCGCATACTCGCCGGCAACTCATAAGAAAACTGAGCACGCAAACAGTTTTCCAACCCTGCGGGGGCCTGTCGCAATGACGCCGGGCGGAGACCATATAAATACAACGCTGGTGCAGCGAACATGGATGACACAATCCTGGAGACAAAAGGCCTCACCAAGGAGTTCCGCGGCTTTGTCGCGGTCAACGGGGTCGATTTGCGTATCAAGCGGGGCGAGATTCATGCCTTGATCGGGCCTAACGGCGCGGGCAAGACCACATGCTTCAACCTGCTGACCAAATTCCTCGCTCCCACGTCGGGCAGCATCAGGTTCAATGGCATCGACATCACCGGCGAGCGGCCCGCGCAGATCGCGCGGCGCGGCATCATCCGGTCGTTCCAGATCTCGGCGGTGTTCCCGCACCTGACCGTGCTCGAGAACGTGCGGATCGGCCTGCAGCGCAAGACCGGCCTGTCCTATCACTTCTGGCAAAGCGACAAGCGGCTCGCCTCCTTGAACGAGCCGGCGCGCGCGCTGCTTGAACAGGTGGACCTGGGCGACTTTGCCGATGAAACCACAGTCAACCTGCCGTACGGCCGCAAGCGCGCGCTCGAGATCGCCACCACGCTGGCGATGGAGCCCGAGCTGATGCTGCTGGACGAACCCACCCAGGGCATGGGCCACGAAGACGTGGACCGCGTCACGCAATTGATCAAGCGCGTGAGCGCCGGGCGCACCATCCTCATGGTGGAACACAACATGAACGTCGTGTCCTCCATCGCCAACACCATCACCGTGCTGGCGCGCGGATCGGTGCTGGCCGAAGGTTCCTACGCCGAAGTCTCCCGCCATCCGGCCGTGATGCAGGCTTACATGGGCACGACCGACGGCGAACTTCAAGGAGCGCACGCATGAGCACCCCCGCACTCGAAATCTCGGGCTTGAACGCCTGGTACGGGGAATCGCATATCCTGCACGGCGTGGACATGCGCGTTGGACAAGGCGAGGTCGTCACGCTGCTGGGCCGCAATGGCGCCGGCCGCACCACGACGCTGCGCGCCATCCTGGGCCTGACCGGTTCGCGCAAGGGCTCGGTCCGCATCCATGGCACCGAGGCCATCGACCTGCCCACTTACAAGATTGCCCACCTGGGCGTCGGCTATTGCCCCGAGGAACGCGGCATCTTCGCCAGCCTGTCTTGCGAAGAGAACCTGCTGCTTCCGCCGGTCGTGGGCTCGCTTGGCGGCGGCATGTCGCTGGCCGAGATCTACGACATGTTCCCCAATCTGCAGGAACGCCGCAATTCGCCGGGCACGCGCCTGTCGGGCGGCGAACAGCAGATGCTGGCCGTGGCGCGCATCCTGCGCACCGGCGCAAACCTGCTGCTGCTCGATGAAATCTCCGAAGGCCTCGCGCCCGTCATCGTGCAGGCGCTGGCCCGCATGATCACGGCGCTCAAGCAGCGGGGCTACACCATCGTCATGGTGGAACAGAATTTCCGCTTCGCCGCGCCGCTGGCCGACCGCTTCTACGTCATGGAGCACGGCCAGATCGTCGAGCACTTCGAAGCTGCCGAACTTTCAGAAAAACAGGACACGCTCAACGAACTGTTGGGCGTCTAAAGCAACCTGTGTCATCCGCCGGAACCCCGGCAAACACCACACCGTAGGGAAGAGGAGTCATCCCATGAAGCTGCACACCATCACTGCTGCACTGGCCATGGCGGGCCTGGGATTCGCGGGGGCAACCGCCCACGCTCAAGGTATCTCCGACGATGTCATCCGCATCGGATTCATCACCGACATGTCGGGCGTTTACTCCGACATCGACGGCAAGGCGGGCCTGGAAGCCGTGCGCATGGCGGTCGAGGACTTCGGCGGCACGGTCAACGGCAAGAAGATCGAAATCGTCTCCGCCGACCACCAGAACAAGGCCGACGTCGCTTCCGCCCGCGCCCGCGAATGGTTCGACCAGCAGAAGGTCGACGTCATCATCGCCGGCACCAACTCGGCCACCAGCCTGGCCATGGCGGCGGTGGCCGCTGAAAAGAAGAAGCCCTTCATCGCAGTGGGCGCCGGTTCGTCCGACTTGACCAACGCCCAATGTTCGCCGTACACCGTGCACTACGCCTACGACACCGTGGCGCTGGCGCGCGGCACCGGCTCGGCAGTGGTGAAGGACGGCGGCAAGAGCTGGTTCTTCCTGACTGCGGACTACGCGTTCGGCCACGCGCTGGAGCGTGACACGATGGCGGTCGTCAAGGCCGCGGGCGGCGAAGTGAAGGGCCAGGTGCGCGCACCGCTGGGCGCTTCGGACTTCTCGTCGTTCCTGCTGCAGGCACAAGCCTCCAAGGCGCAGATCCTGGGCATGGCCAACGCCGGCGGCGACACGATCAACACGGTCAAGGCCGCCAACGAATTCGGCGTCACCAAGACGATGAAGCTGGCCGGCCTGCTGGTGTTCATCAACGACGTGCACTCGCTCGGCCTGGACGCCACCAAGGGCATGTACCTGACCGACGGCTGGTACTGGGATCAATCCGACGCCTCGCGCGCCTGGTCCAAGAAGTTCGAGTCCAAGGTCGGCCGCAAGCCGTCCATGCTGCAGGCGGGCGATTACTCGTCGGCGATGTTCTACCTGAACGCCGTCAAGGCCACCGGCTCGGATAACGGCGACGACGTGATGAAGTGGATGAAGTCGAACAAGGTGAACGACTTCTTCGCCCAGGGCGGCGTCGTGCGCGAGGACGGCCGCATGGTCCACGACATGTACCTGATGCAAGTGAAGACCCCGGCCGAATCCAAGGGCCCGTGGGACTACTACAAGGTGGTGGCGACGCTGCCTGGCGACGAGGTCTACACCAAGTTGTCCGAGTCCACCTGCAAGCTGGTCAAGAAATAAACCGGCGCATGTGATCCCGGATGCGGTCCGGGCCGACAGCCCGGCCGCATCCTTCCTGACTAGCTCGCTTCCTTCCGTACCGCGCAGGACTTTCACACGATGACTGACATTTTCGGCATCCCCATACAGGCCTTGTTCGGCCAGCTGTTACTGGGCCTGGTCAACGGTTCCTTCTATGCAATGCTGTCGCTCGGACTCGCCGTCATCTTCGGGCTGCTCAACGTCATCAACTTCGCCCACGGCGCTCTCTACATGCTGGGCGCCTTCGTCGCATGGATGGGGCTGTCGTACTTTGGCCTGAATTACTGGATCATGCTGATCCTGGCGCCGCTGATCGTGGGCCTGTTCGGCATCATCATCGAAAAGCTGCTGCTCAAACACCTTTACAAGCTCGACCACCTGTACGGGCTGCTGCTCACCTTCGGGCTGACGCTGCTGATCGAGGGGCTGTTCCGCAGCTTCTACGGCGTGTCGGGCCAGCCGTATCCCACGCCCGAGGCCCTGCGCGGCGCGACCAACCTGGGTTTCATGATCCTGCCGAATTACCGTGGCTGGGTCGTGGCGGCGTCGATCATCGTCTGCTTTGCCACGTGGTACGTCATTGAACGCACCCGCCTGGGCGCCCTGCTGCGCGCCGGCACCGAGAATCCGCGCCTCGTGGAATCCTTCGGCGTGAACGTGCCCCGCATGATCACGCTGACCTATGGGTTCGGCGTGGCGTTGGCGGGCTTTGCCGGGGTGCTGGCCGCGCCGGTGCTGCAGATCTCGCCGCTGATGGGATCGAACCTCATCATCGTCGTGTTCGCGGTGGTCGTGATCGGCGGCATGGGCTCCATTCTTGGCGCCATCGTCACCGGGTTGGGCCTGGGCGTGATCGAAGGCCTGACCAAGGTGTTCTGGCCCGAAGCGTCCAGCACGGTCGTCTTCATCATCATGGCCATTGTTCTGTTGATCCGCCCGGCCGGGCTGTTCGGAAAAGAAAAATGAATCGTCAATTCCTGGGCTATGCGGTCTTGGCCATCGTGGTGGCCTTGCTTCCCTTCGCAGGCGTGTATCCGATCTTCGCCATGAAGGTCATGTGCTACGCCCTCTTCGCGTGCGCCTTCAACCTGCTGCTGGGCTTCACGGGGCTCTTGTCCTTCGGCCACGCCGCCTTTTTGGGCAGCGCGGCCTATGCGGCCGGACACAGCATGAAGGTCTGGGGCCTGCCCACCGAGCTGGGCCTGCTGTTCGGCGTGGCCGTGGCGGCGCTGCTGGGCCTGGCCATGGGCGCGCTGGCCATCCGCCGCAGCGGCATCTACTTCGCCATGATCACGCTGGCGCTGTCGCAGATGGTGTTCTTCTTCTTCCTGCAGGCCAAATTCACGGGTGGCGAGGACGGCCTGCAAAGCGTGCCGCGCGGCACGCTGTTCGGGCTGGTCGACCTGTCCAAGGACATCAACCTGTACTACCTGGTGATGGCCATCTTCATCATCGGCTACTTCATCATCTGGCGCACGGTGAACTCGCCCTTCGGGCAAGTGCTGCAGGCGCTGCGTGAAAACGAGCCGCGCGCCATCTCGCTGGGTTACGACGTCGACCGCTTCAAGCTGGTGGCCTTCGTGCTGTCGGCCGCCCTGGCGGGCCTGGCCGGCGCCACCAAGACGCTGGTGTTCGTCTCGGCCACGCTGTCGGACGCCACCTGGCAGATGTCCGGGCTGGTGATCCTGATGACGCTGATCGGCGGCCTGGGCACATTGACCGGTCCGGTGCTGGGCGCGTTCATCGTGGTGCTGCTGGAGAACAAGGTGGGCGACTTCGGCCAGATGATGGCCAACCTGACCGGCGTCGAATGGTTCCTGCGCCTGGGCGAGTCCGTCACCATCGTGAGCGGCCTGATCTTCGTGGTCTGCGTGCTGGCGTTCCGGCGCGGCATCGTGGGCGAGCTGGGCGCGCTCTTCAACCGCCGGCGCGCCGCCCGCGCGTGATCCGATTTATCGGTTGATTGACCCTCGGGGCCGCGCATAGCGGCCCCGTTGCATTGGGGCGCGCGGCAGCGCCCCGTACAATGGCAGGCACCCTACTACACAGGTGCCGACCATGCGCATCACGCATCTCGTTCCCGGCCTCGGCGCGCTCGCGCTGGCCGCCGCCCTGCTGTCCCCCGCCGCGGCCCAGGCCGCGCCCGCCGCCCCCGTTTGCGAAGTCGACCGGCCCGTCCGTTTCAGCGGACTGAACTGGGAATCCAATCTTGTCCTGGCCGGCATCGAGCGCTTCGTGCTGGAACACGGCTACGGCTGCAAGACGTCTGTTGAAATCGGCGAAACCCTGCCCATGCTGGCCGCGCTGCAACGCGGCGACGTCGATGTCACGCCCGAGGTCTGGCCCGGCCAGATCGAAGGCGCCTGGAAGAAGGCGCTGGCCAGCGGCAAGGTGCTGGGCGTGGGCCACGTCTATGACGCCGGTGAAGGCTGGTACGTGCCGCGCTACACCGTCGAGCGGCACCCGGAGCTCAAGTCCGCCGCCGACCTGGCGCGCTTCAAGGAGGTGTTCGCGGACCCCGAAGACCCGGGCCGCGGCCGCATCTACGGATGCCCGGCCGGCTGGGCCTGCGGCACGCTGAACGACAACCTGCTGCGCGCGCTGAAACTGGACAAGGACTATTCGCTGTTCGCGCCCGGCTCCGGCGCCGCGCAGAAGGCCGCCATCGTGTCGGCCTACAAGCGCAAACGCGACATCGTCTTCTACTACTGGACGCCCACGTCGCTGGTTGGCGCGCTGGACCTGGTCAAGCTGGAACTGCCCGCGTTCGACCAGGCGGCCTACACCTGCATGACCGATCCCAAGTGCGCGGACCCCGTGCCCACGCAGTTCAAGCCCAATCCGGTCGTCACCGGCGTGAACGCCGATTTTGCCAAGCAGGCGCCGCGCGTGACCGAGTTCCTGTCCAAGCTGACGGTGCCCGACGAAGCCATCGACGCGACGCTGGGATGGCTGGAAAACGAGGGCAAGGAGCCGGAGGACGCCGCGCGCTATTTCCTCAAGCAGTACGCGCCCGTCTGGCGGCAATGGATGCCCGCGGACGTTGCCGATCGCGTGCAGGCGGCGCTGGCCAAGGAATAGCAGTCCGGCTCATGTATTCTGGCGATTCGGCGTTCTGGACCCGCTTCGCGCCCGATCGCCAACCCGATTCAAGCTAAGGATGACAATCATGGATGCCTTGTTCTGGCACAACGGTCACTGGACCACTGAAAACCCCAAACTGCTCGGCCCGGCCGACCACGCCTTCTGGATGGCCAGCATGGTCTTTGACGGCGCGCGCGCCTTCCGCGGCCTGACGCCCGACCTGGACCTGCACTGCCAGCGCGTCGTGCGCTCGGCCGAAAAGATGCTGATGAAGCCGCAGATGGCCTGGAAAGAAATCCAGGACCTGTGCCTGCAGGCCGTGGCGCGTTTCCCCGAAGGCTCGGAGCTCTACATCAAGCCCATGTTCTTCTGCGCCGACGGCTTCCTGCTGCCGGACGCCGACAAGACCCAGTTCGTGCTGCATGTGTTCAAGGTGCCGATGCCGGGCGACCAGGGCTTTTCCGCCTGCTTCTCCAGCTTCGCGCGCTCGTGGCCCAACATGGCGCCCACCGACGCCAAGGCCTCGTGCCTGTACCCCAACGGCCAGCGCGCCATCCGCGAAGCCGCCGAAAAGGGCTTCGACAACGCCATCATGCTGGACGGCGCGGGCAACCTGGCCGAGTTCGCCACCAGCAACCTGTGGCTGGCCAAGGACGGCGTCGTATCCACCCCGGTGGACAACGGCACGTTCCTGAACGGCATCACGCGCCGCCGCGTGCTGGCGCTGCTGAAGGCCGATGGCATCGAGGTCCAGGAACGCAGCCTGACGCGCGCCGACGTCGAAGCTGCCGACGAAGTGTTTTCGTCGGGCAACTACGGCAAGGTGGTGCACGTAAACCGCGTCGAGGACCGTGCGCTGGAATACGGCCCGATCGCGCGCCGTGCGCATCAGCTGTACATGGAGTACGCGGAAAGCACGCGCCGCTGACAACGCAGCCGGAAGCCCGCGCGCACCCGCGCGGGCCGTCAGGCAAATAACAGCAAGGCGGCGTACGCTGTGGGCTTCCGACCGTGAGGCCCGATCATGCAAAGCAGACGCGAATTCCTGCGCCACAGCGCCACCCTGACCGGCGCCGCCGCCCTGTCGCTGTTTCCCCCCGCGATCCGCCGCGCGCTGGCCATTCCGGCCGACCGCCGCACCGGCACGATCCGCGATGTCGAGCACATCGTGATCTTCATGCAGGAAAACCGTTCGTTCGATCACTATTTCGGCGGGCTGGCGGGCGTGCGCGGCTTTGGCGACCGCTTTCCCATCCCGGTGCCGGACAGCCCCGATGCCCGGCATCGCACCGTCTGGGCCCAGTACAACGACAAGCCGGATGAAGGCGCGCCGCGCACCGTCCTGCCGTACCGGCTTGATACGCGCGAAGCCTACGAGGCCATGCGCGTGGCGAGCACGCCGCACACCTGGTCCAACGCGCAGGACGCCTGGGACGCCGGCCGCATGGGCAACTGGCCCGCCGCCAAGAAGAACCATTCGATGGCCTACTACACGGAAGGCGACCTGCCCTTCCAGTACGCCATGGCCCGCGCCTTCACCGTTTGCGACGCCTACCATTGCTCGTTCACTGGCGGCACCAACACCAAGCGCCTGTTCCTGTGGACCGGCACCAATGACGGCCTGGCGCGCGGCAATGGCCCGGCGATGGGGAATGTCTACAACAAGCTCACCGGCGGCGACCCGGCCGGGGCCTACACCTGGACGACGTATCCCGAACGGTTGGAGCGGGCCGGCGTGAGCTGGCGCATCTACCAGAACATGGCGGACAACTATTCGCTCAATCCCACGGCGGGCTTCAAGGCCTATCGCGATGCGTACCAGGAACTGCCGGGCGCGCTGGCGGCGCTCAAGCACAAGGCGCTGGCCACGCGCGACCTGGACCTGCTGCGCCAGGATGTGCTGGACGGCACGCTGCCCCAGGTGTCCTGGATTTGCGCCACCAAGGCGGGCTCCGAACATCCCAGCCCGTCCAGTCCCGCGCAGGGCGCCGACTACACGGCGCGCGTGCTCGACGCGCTGACCGCGAGTCCCGCCGTGTGGAGCAAGACGGTGCTGCTGCTGATGTTCGACGAGAACGACGGCTTTTTCGACCACATGCCGCCCCCGGCGCCGCCATCGCGTCTTCCCTCCGGCGAGCTGGCCGGCGCCTCCACGGCCGACACCGCGGGCGAATATCACGAACATCTATCCGGCGTTGAAAAGGACGACACGCCGGCGCATCTGCATGGCGCCTACGGGCTGGGGCCGCGCGTGCCCATGTATGTGTTGTCGCCGTGGACCAAGGGCGGCTGGGTCAATTCGCAGGTGTTCGATCACACGTCGGTGTTGCGCTTCATCGAGCGGCGCTTCGGCGTGGCCGAGCCGAACATCTCGCCGTGGCGGCTGGCGGTCTGCGGCGATCTGACCAGCGCGTTCGATTTCGCGGCGCCCGACGACGGCAACCAGCTGCGGGGCCTGCCCGCCACGGCCGAACGCGCGGCCCGCGCGGCCGCGCTGACGGGCACCGTCAAACCGCCCGCCCCACTTGACCCCGCGCCCGCCCGCCAACACGCCGGCACACGCCCGTCGCGCACGCTTCCCTATGCGCTGCAGGCTCACGCCCGCGTTCAGGACGATGGCGTCACCCTGCTGTTCGAAAACGTGGGCACGGCGGGCGCGGTGTTCCACGTCTACGACCGGCTGGACCTGGAGCGCGGACCGCGCCGGTACACCGTGGAGGCCGGCAAGACGCTCGACGGCACGTGGCCCGCCGCGCCAGACGGGCGCTATGACCTGTGGGTGCTGGGCCCCAACGGCTTTCACCGGCACTGCGCCGGGCGTATCGGGCAGCCGTCGCTGGCGGTCGTGGCGGCTTGCGACGGCGCGGGCGCGCGGCTGCGCGTGTCATTGCATAATCCGGGCACCCGGCCGCGCGTCTACCGCATCGACGCCAATGCCTATGGATACCCCGGCAACACCGAAGCCGAGCTGGCTGCCGGTGAATCCCGCGAGCTTGCCTGGGAAATGTCACGCAGCGGCGGCTGGTACGACATCAGCGTGCGCGACGCGCAGGATCCGTCCTTTCTGCGCCGCTTTGCGGGGCGCATCGAAACCGGCGCCGACTCGACATCGGATCCCGCGATGGGAGAGGAATTGATCGTGCGATGGACGCCCGTGCCTTGACGCCGCCCGCTGAAAAAACGGCGCCGCCGCGCCATTCGTCGGCAAGCCGCGCCGTAAAAGAAAACGCCGGCCCCTCGCGGCAGCCGGCGTTCTGCTCTGGCGCGTGGCGTCAGGCCGCTTCGGCGCCCTTGCCCAGCCCCAGGTAGCTTTCGATAACCTTGGGGTCACCAGCCAGCTCGCGCGCCGGGCCATGCAGAATGACCTCGCCGGTTTCCAGCACGTAGCCGTAGTCGGCCACCTGCAGCGCCGCGCGGGCGTTCTGCTCGACGAGCAGGATCGCCACGCCAGTCTCGCGCAGGCGCGCAATGATGTGGAAGATCTCGCGCACGATGCGCGGCGCGAGGCCCAGGCTGGGTTCGTCCAGCATCAGGAGTGTGGGCTTGGCCATGAGCGCGCGGCCCACGGCCAGCATCTGGCGTTCGCCGCCCGACAAGGTGCCGGCCTGCTGGGCGCGGCGCTCGCGCAACCGCGGAAACAGGTCGAAGACTTCGTTCAGCGTGTCGCGCCAGCCGCTTTCACGGGCGCGATACCGGCGAAAGCCGCCGAGCAGCAGGTTGTCTTCCACGGACATGGTGCCGAAGAGTTCGCGGCGCTCGGGCACCAGCGACATGCCGGCCGCCACGCGGCGCTCGACCATCCAGCCCGACACGTCCGCGCCGGCGTAGTGCACGGCGCCGGCGGCGTGGCCGGTCTGCGGCAGCGAGCCCATGATGGCGTTGAGCATCGTGGACTTGCCGGCGCCGTTGGCGCCGATCACCGTGACGATGCTGCCGGCCGGCACGCTGAGCGAGGCGCCAGCCAGCGCGCCGACCTTGCCGTAGCGGGCCGACAGGTTGCTGACTTCCAGGACGGGGGAATTGGTTGCGCTCATCAAACACCTCCCGCCGGCACGGCCTTGGCCTGGTCGGCCTCGGGCAGGTCGTCATCGATCCCGCCCAGGTAAGCCTCCAGCACCGCCGGGTTCTTTTGCACGTCGGCCGGCACGCCTTCGGCCAGCTTCGTGCCGAAATCCATCACCACGAGGTGGTTGGTCAGGCGCATCACAAAATCCATGTCATGTTCGACGAGCAGAATGCTCATGCCTTCCGCGCGCAGCTGTTCCAGCACGCGCGCCAGGTCCTGCTTTTCCTTGTAGCGCAGGCCGGCGGCAGGCTCATCGAGCAGCAGCAGCAAGGGATCGCAGGCCAGCGCTCGGGCGATTTCCAGGATGCGCTGCTGGCCCAGCGCCAGGTTGCCGGCCTGTTCGTACAGATATTCACCCAGGCCCACGCGCTTGAGCTGCTCGGCCGCCTCATGCAGCAGCTGTGCTTCGCGCGCACGGTCCGAATGCAACGCGCCCGACAGCACGCCCACGTCCGAACGCAGGTGCGCGCCCAGCGCCACGTTTTCCAGCACGGTCATGCCCGGCAGCAGCTGCACGTGCTGGAACGTGCGGCCCACGCCCATCTTGGCGATTTCGCGCGCCGAGCGGCTGTCGATGCGCTGGTCCATGAACGTGACCTGGCCCCGCGTCACGGGCAACACGCCGCTGATGAGGTTGAAGGTGGTGCTCTTGCCGGCGCCGTTCGGGCCAATGAGACCCATGATCTCGCCAGAACGCACCTTGAAGGTGATGTCGTTCACGGCCACCAGCCCGCCGAATTCCTTGCGGATGGCATCGACTTCCAGCACGACCTGGCCGGGCTGCGGGCGCTCGCGCGTCGGCAGGGCCGGGGCCGCCGCGGGCGGCGCCAGGTTGCGGCGCGAGCCATCGGCGCCGGTGATGCTGCCCCACCAGCCCGACAGGATCGGCCACAGGCCGTTGCGCGCGTACTGCAGCATCAGGATCAGCAACACGCCGAAGACGATCATCTCGAAGTTGGCGTTGGTGTCCAGCAGCTTGGGCAGGAGGTTCTGCAACTGGTCCTTCAGCACCAGGATGACGCTGGAACCCAAGAGGGCGCCCCAGACGTAGCCCGCGCCCCCGACCACCGCCATGAACAGGTATTCGATGCCGTAGTTCAGGCCGAAGGGGCTGGGGCTGACCGCGCGCTGCATGTGCGCATAGAGCCAGCCCGACAGGCAAGCCAGCAGCGCCGCCCAGACGAAGATCACGATCTTGTACGCGGCGGTGTTCACGCCCATGGACTCGGCCATGCCCGCCCCGCTCTTCAACGCGCGGATGGCACGGCCAGGACGCGAGTTGAGCAGGTTGCGCGTGGCCCACAGCGCCAAGAGGACGCAGACCCAGATCAGGTAGTAGATGTGGCGGCCGCTGGCCAGCGACATGCCGAAGATGCTGATGGGCTCGATGCCGGCAATGCCGTCATGCTTGCCCAGCCAGTCGATGTTGCCGAACAGGTAATACAGCGACAGGCCCCAGGCGATGGTGCCCAGCGGCAGGTAGTGACCCGACAGGCGCAGCGTGATCGCGCCCAGCAGGTAAGCCACGGCGGCGGTCAGGATAAGGCCCGCGGGCAGCGCCAGCCAGGGCGACACGTCGTATTGCGTCGTCAGGTAGGCCGTCGTGTAGGCGCCCAGCCCCACGAACGCGGCCTGGCCGAAGGACGTCAGGCCGCCGACGCCGGTCAGCAGCACCAGGCCCAGCACGACCAGGCTGGCCAGACCGATGTAGTTCAGTTGCGTCACCCAGAATTCGGGCGTGGCCGACACCATCGGCAGGCCCGCCAGGACGACGAGAAAAACAGCAAGCAGAATGCGGTTCATGGCTTATTCCTCTTCGTCCGCGTGATGGGTGCTGAACGAACGCCAGACCAGAACCGGGATGATCAGGGTGAAGACGATCACTTCCTTGTATGCGCTGGCCCAGAACGACGAGAAGGATTCGAGCACGCCGACGAGCAGCGAGCCGGCCGCCGCGATGGGATAGCTGGCCAGACCGCCAATGATGGCGCCGACGAAGCCCTTCAGGCCGATCAAAAAGCCCGTGTCGTAATAGACCGTGGTGATGGGCGCGATCAGCATGCCGGACATGGCGCCGATGCCCACGGCCAGCGTGAACGTCAGCGAACCCGACATGTTGGTGCTGATGCCGACCAGGCGCGCGCCGCGGCGGTTGACGGCGGTGGCGCGCAGCGCGCGGCCGTACAGCGTCTTGCCGAAGAAGATCCACAAGGCCAGGATGAGCAGCGCGCACGTGGCGACGACGAACAGGCTCTGCGCGGACCACGTCATGAAGCCCAGGTCGACCTGCCCGCTCACGAATGCGGGCGTGCGCCAGCCTTCGGCGCCAAAGAACACGAGCGCCAGGCCCATCAGCGCGAAGTGCACGGCGACGGAAACGATCAGCAGCACCAGCACGGTGGCTTCGGCGAGCGGCTGGTAGACGATGCGGTAGACCATCGGGCCCATCGGAATCACCAGCAACAGCGTCAGCAGCATGTTCAGCCACAGCGAGTTCTCCGGACCGGTATAGCTACGGGTCAGCCAGAACAGCGCCAGCGGCAGCACGACGCAGGTCGCAATGGTCTTGGGCAGGGCCGCGGCGCTACGGGTGCGCACGGCGCGCATCAGCTCGAGCGCCAGGCACACCAGGCCCAGCAACGGCAGCAGGTAGGCGGTGCCCGGCACCTTGCCGTCGACCAGCATGGCCAGGGTCAGGGCGCCAAACGCCACGAACTCGCCCTGGGGAATGAAAATGACGCGCGTGACGGCGAAAACCAGTACCAGAGCCATGCCCAGGAGGGCATAGATGGCGCCGTTGACGACACCGTCTTGCAGCAGGATCAGCGCAATTGATGAATCCATCTAACAACTACCTTGTGGTTTCTTGGTGTTCCGGCCCCACCCGGAACACTGATACGACACACCGGCCGGAAAGGCCGGTGCGAAGTCCTGCCGGGCGCGGCGCGGCGGGCGGTGTGCCGCCCCCGCGCCTCGGGCGCCCGCTATGGGCAGCCCGCGCTCGGGCGATCCTGGGGCATTACAGGCCGGGCTGGTAGACCCACTTGCCGTTTTCCACCTTGACCATGACGCGCGAGCGCTCGTCAAAGCCGGCGTGGTCCGTGGGCGACATGTTGAACACGCCTTGCGACACGGCCAGGTCCTTCACGCCTTCCAGCGCGTCGCGCATCGCGGCACGGAATTCGGGCGTGCCGGGCTTGGCGCCCGTCTTGAGCGCCACGGGCAGCGCGGCGACGACCAGTTGGCCGGCATCCCACATGTGGCCGCCGAACGTGTTGGTCGAACCGGCGCCGTTGGCCTTTTCGTAGGTTTCCACGTAGGCCAGGGCCGACTTCTTGACCGGGTTGCTGTCAGGCAGTTGCGCGGCGACCAGCAGCGGGCCGGCCGGCAGGTACATGCCGTCGCAGTCCTTGCCGCAGACGCGCAGCACGTCGTTGTTGGCGGCGCCGTGGGTCTGGTAGATGGTGCCGCCGTAGTTGCGGGCCTTCAATTCCTTTTGCGGCAGCGCCGACGGGGTGCCGGCGCCGGCGATCAGGATGGCGTCGGGCTTGGCGCCGACCAGCTTGAGCACCTGGCCCGTCACGCTGGTGTCGGTGCGGCCGTATTTTTCGATGGCGACGATCTCGATGCCCTTGGCCTTGGCGGCCTTCTGCATCACGTCCAGCCAGCCGTCGCCGTAGGCGTCGGCAAATCCGATGAAGCCCAGCGTCTTGACCTTGGACTTGGCCATGGCGTCAGCCAGGGCGCCGGCCATCAGTGCGTCGTTCTGCGGGGTCTTGAAGACCCAGCGGCGCTTGTCGTCCACGGGTTCGACGATCTTGGCGCTGGCGGCCACGCTGATCATCGGCACCTTGGCTTCGGCGGCCACATCGACCATCGCGAGCGAGCCCGGGGTGATGGACGTGCCGATCAGCACGTCGACCTTGTCGTCGGAAGCCAGCTTGCGCGAGTTCTTGACGGCCTGCGTGGTGTCGGTGGCGTCGTCCAGCACGATCCATTCGATCTTCTGGCCGGCGACTTCCTTGGGCAGCAGGGCCACGGTGTTGCGCTCGGGGATGCCCAGCGAGGCGGCGGGGCCGGTGCTGGCAACCGTGACGCCAACCTTGACCTGTGCGCTCGCCAGAAGCGGCAGAGTCAGGGCTACAGCGGCGGCGGCCGCGGACAAGCCGAAGTGCTTGCGCATGTTTTTGTCTCCTGTGGTTGGCTCTTATGTGCCTCGAACGAGGCGAAGCGAGCCTGTTTAAAGTTATACAGAAAAAAATATTATATGGTTAAAACAGTATCAGATGACGTAGCGCAACTACGGTAATTCCCTGATGTGCTACGGAAATCGTGATTTGGCAAACGCATTTGTTAATGGCGAACTTGTACTTGAAAGGGTCGCAGGCGTCATGTTGGGGGATTCCCTTGGGGCGACGGGGGTTTTCAAGTGGGGCTCAGCGGCCCAGCATCGGCCACACCCGTTCGACGCGCGACGCAACCCAGGCGGCCACCACGGCCTTGACCAGATCGCCAGGCAGGAACACCGCGACCGCACCGGCGGCCTTGGCCATGTCCATCTTCGCCACCGCCGCCAGCCACGGCACGCCAAACGCGTACACCACCGCAATGCCGCCGACGACGCAGGCGGCCACGTAGCCCGCCAGCCCCATCCACGTGCCCGCTGCACGCGCGGCCAGGCGGCGCGCCAGCCAGCCCGTCACGAATGCGCCGGCCACCATGCCGACCAGGAACCCGCCCGTCGGACCGAAGAACGCGCCCAGTCCGCCGCGGCCGCCCGGCAGCACGGGCAGGCCGACCGCCGCCAGCGCCAGATACAGCAGGCACGCCAGCGCGCCACGCACGGGGCCGAGCATGGCGCCGGCCAGCATCGCGCCAAGCGTCTGCAAGGTGATGGGCACGGGAATGCCGGGCATGGGAATGGGCGGCATCAGGCTCAGGACGACGATCAGCGCCGCAAACAACGCGACCAGCACCGTATTGTTCGATTTCATGGAGTTCCCCTCGGGTATGAATGTTGGGCGCGTGCGGTCAGAAGCTGCGCGCGTCGATCGCTTCAGACACTTCCTGGGCCCGCTTCAAGGTCAACACGATCAGCGGCACGATCAGCGCGACCGGGTTTGCGCCCAGACCGCGCGCGGCCTGCGCCTCGCGGATCTCCTGGAAATTGCGCCAGATCTCCGGCACGAAGCGCAGCGCCAGCGCAAGGGCCAGCGCGACCTTCTCGGCATCGACCAGCCCCGTGCGTTCCAGCGGCCGCAAGGTCCGCTCGCAGACGGCAATCAGGTCGGACGTGCGGGTGGACAGGGTCACGGCAAGGGCCAGTCCGACCATTGCCGCCACACGCAGCACGACGGCCAGGGCCTCGATCGGCCCCTGGAACCAGCCGGTGAACAGCGCCACGGCCAGCAGCACCCAGAGCAGCCCGCGCACCTGGCGCCACACGACCGCTGCCGCGACGCCCGTGGACCAGACCATCGCCACCGAGACGCCGAAGGCAAACGCCAGCCAGAGCGGATCGCGAAGCAGGAACAGGCCCGCGCCCGCCGCCATCAGCGCCAGCAGCTTCACCCATGCCGGCAGCCGGTGCAGCGGTGTGTTGCCCGTGACGTACAGCGGCTCCATCATGCGCAGTGCTCCCGGTACCAGCGCAGCGCGGCGGCAGGCGTGTCGTCGGCGGCGATCGCGCCGTCACGCACGACCAGCACGCGATCGAAATCCTCAAGCAGCTCCAGGTCATGGGTCACGACGATGGCGTCGTGGGGCAGCCCGTCGATGGCGGCGCGCACCCGGTTGCGGTTGCGCAGGTCGAGTTGCGTGGTGGGTTCGTCAAAGACGATGAGCGCGGGCTCCATGACCAATACGGCGGCCAGCGCCACCAATTGGCGTTCGCCGCCGGACAGCGTGTGGCTGCTGCGGTCGGCCAGATGGCCCACGCCCAGCCGGTTCAACTGGCTGTCGATGCGGGCCTCGCGCTCGTGGCGGTCGGGCGCCAGGCGCTTCAGGCCGAACGCCAGGTCTTCGCGCACGATGGGAAAGACGATCTGGTTTTCCGGGTTCTGGAAGACGAAGCCGACGCGCGCGCGCACGGCCTTCAGCTCTTGCCGCGTATCCAGCCCGTCCACGCGCACGCTGCCCGACGTGGGCGCCACCAGGCCATTGACCAGCCGCGCCAGCGTGCTCTTGCCGGCGCCGTTGGGACCGACGATGCCGACGCGGCGTTCGGCCAGGGTGACGCTCACCCCGCGCAACACTTCCGCCTGGGGCGTCGACACTACCGCCTGGTCAAACTCGATTAACATGGGGCGGGATTATGCCCGAACCATTTCGGGCATCGCGACTCCAAGAGCTCATATGGAAAAAGTACGCAAAACCGACGCCGAATGGCGCGCCCAGCTTTCCCCCGAAGAATACGTGGTCACCCGCCAAAAGGGTACCGAACGCGCATTCACCGGGCGCTACTGGGATACTTTCACCCCTGGCATCTACCGTTGCGTCGGCTGTGGCACCGCACTATTCGCATCCGACACCAAATTCGACGCCGGCTGCGGCTGGCCCAGCTACTTTCAGGCGCTGGACCCCGAACTGGTGCGCGAAGAGCGCGACATCAGCCACGGCATGGTTCGCACCGAAGTGCTGTGCAACGTTTGCGACGCCCACCTCGGCCACGTCTTTCCCGACGGTCCCGAACCCACCGGCCTGCGCTACTGCATCAATTCCCTGTCGATGACGTTTGAGCCCCTAGAAGACTGATGAAGAAGTTCCTGTTCGACCTCTTTCCGCTGCTCCTGTTCTTCATCGCCTACAGGTATACGGACATCTTCACCGCCACGGGCGTCGCCATGGCGGCCGCGGTGGCGCAGATCGTCTGGCTCAAGGCCACCGGGCGCCCCACCGAGGCCATGCACTGGATCAACCTGACGGTCATCCTGGTGTTCGGCGGCGCCACCATCTGGCTGCACAGCGACGTCTTCATCAAATGGAAGCCCACGGTGCTGTACTGGATGTTCGGCGGCGCGCTGGTCTTTGCCCGCCTGTTGTTCAAGCGCAACCTGATCCGCCGCCTGATGGAAAAGCAGATCCAGCTGCCGGACGCCGCGTGGGACAAGCTGAACATGATCTGGGCCGCCTTCTTCCTGATTGCCGGCGCGCTCAATCTGTATGTCGCGTTCTCAGGTCACTTCACCGAATCCCAATGGGTCAGTTTCAAGGCCTTCGGCCTCATGGGACTGATGATCGTCTTCGTGATTGGCCAGTCCCTGTGGCTGGGCAAGCACATCCAGACCGAGGAAAACACGCCGGCCAACCCGGGCGCCACGCCGCCCGGCAAGCCCTGAGCTCCCATGCCAGAAACTACCGACCGCATTGCCCTGATCCGGGAGCGCCTTGCCGCCCTGGAACCCGTCAGCCTGGACATCCTGGACGACTCCCATTTGCATGCCGGCCACGAAGGCAGTAAAAACGGCGCCGGCCATTACCGCGTCATCATCGTAGCGCCTTGCTTTACGGGGCTCTCCGCCGTTGCGCGGCACCGGCTGGTGTATCATCATTTGCAAGATTTGATCCCCTATCCGATTCATGCGCTTGCGCTTGACGCCCAGGCTCCCAAATAGAAAGTAAAAGGATATTCATGAAACGCATCGTCATGCTGGCTGCGGCCTGCGTCATCGCCGTGCCGGCTTTTGCGCAAAACGTGGCAACCGTCAACGGCAAGGCCATCCCGCAAAAGAGCCTGGATCAATTCGTCAAGCTCCTGGTCGGCCAAGGCGCCACCGATTCGCCCCAACTGCGCGAACAGGTCAAGCAGGAAATGATCAACCGCCAGATCTTCGTGCAAGCCGCCGAATCCAGCGGCATCGCCAAGCAGGCCGACGTCCAGACCGAAATCGAACTGGCCCGCCAAGGCATCCTGGTCCGCGCGCTGATGGCCGACTACCTGGCCAAGCACCCGGTCACGGACGCCCAGGTCACCGCCGAATACGAGAAGATCAAAAAGGAACAGGCCGGCAAGATGGAATACAAGGTCCGCCACATCCTCGTCGAAGACGAGAAGAAGGCGAACGACCTGCTGGCCCAGTTGCAGAAGAACAAGGGCAAGTTCGACGACCTGGCCAAGAAGAACTCGAAGGACCCGGGCAGCGCCGAAAAGGGTGGCGATCTGGGTTGGGCGCCTCCGACCAACTACGTGCAGCCGTTCGCGCAAGCCGTGACGCAGCTCAAGAAGGGCCAACTGGTCGACAAGCCGGTCCAGACCCAGTTCGGCTGGCACATCATCATGGTTGACGACACCCGTCCGGTCGAATTCCCGCCGATGGATCAGGTCCGCCCGCAGCTGGAAGAAATGCTGCGCCAGCAAACCCTGGCCGACTACCAGAAGCAACTGCGCGACAAGGCCAAGATCCAGTAAGGTCTGCGCTGCTCAAAAAACTGCCCGCCGATCGCGGGCAGTTTTTTTTGCGCTCGGCAATGTGCTCAGGTGTCAGACACCCTATGAGACGCCGCCGCAAGCTGCCGATCCTCTCTGCAGGGGGTCTGACACCGTCCCAAGACCATCTCGACCCAGGTGTCAGACACCCCCTGAAACGCTGCCTCAAACTGAAGACCATCTCTGCGGGGTGTCTGACACCGCCCCCCCCCAGCAAGCAACAAAAAGGGCTGCACGCCGGTGGCGTGCAGCCCTTCTTCATTCGATGTCGGCAGCGTCCTGGCTAGGAAATGCCCAGCAGCGCCTTCAGTCCGTCTTCATCCAGCACCGGCACGCCCAGTTCCTGGGCCTTGGTCAGCTTGCTGCCGGAATCTTCGCCCGCAACCAGATAGGCCGTCTTCTTGGACACCGAGCCGCTGACCTTGCCGCCCGCGGCTTGGATGTGCATCGAGGCCTCTTCGCGCGTCCAGTTGGGCAGCGTGCCGGTCAGCACGAAGGTCTTGCCGGCCAGCGTGGTGTCTTGCGGCGCGGCTTCGGCCACCGGGTTCACGCCCTGCGACTTGAGTTGCTCGATGACGTCGCGGTTGTGCTGCTCGGCAAAGAAATGCCGGATCGACGCGGCCACCACGGGCCCCACGTCCGGTACCGACGACAAGGCGTCTTCGTCCGCGTCCATGATGGCGTCGATGCTGCCGAAATGCCGCGCGACGTCCCGCGCCGTGGTTTCGCCCACGTGGCGGATGCCCAGCGCGAAAAGCAGCCGGGACAGGTTGGGCGAGCGCGCCTTCTCGATGGCGGCCACCAGGTTGTCCGCAGACTTCTGGCCCATGCGGTCCAGGCCCACGAGTTCCAGCGGACGCAGGCTGTACAGGTCCGCCAGCGTCTTGACGCGGCCGCTGTCCACCAATTGGTCCACCAGCTTTTCGCCCAGGCCTTCGATATCCAGGGCCTTGCGGCTGGCGGCGTGCCACAGTGTCTGCTTGCGCTGGGCGCCACAGAAAAGGCCCCCGGTGCAGCGCGCGATGGTCTCGCCTTCCAGGCGCTCGATGGCCGACTCGCAGACCGGGCATTGCGTGGGCATGACGAATTCACGCGCATCGTCGGGCCGCTTTTCCAGCACCGGGCCCAGCACTTCGGGAATCACGTCGCCCGCGCGCCGCACGATGACGGTGTCGCCAATGCGCACGTCCTTGCGGCGGATCTCGTCTTCGTTGTGCAGCGTGGCGTTGGTGACGGTAACGCCGCCCACGAACACGGGCTTGAGCCGCGCGACCGGGGTGATGGCGCCGGTGCGGCCCACCTGCACTTCGATGTCCACCAGCGTCGTGGTGGCTTCTTCGGCCGCGAACTTGTGCGCCAGCGCAAAGCGCGGCGCGCGCGCCACGAAGCCCAGCACCTTCTGCGCGGGCAGCGAATCAACCTTGTAGACCACGCCGTCGATGTCGTACGGCAGGGTGGCGCGCAAGGCGCCCACCTTGGCGTAGAAGTCCATCAGGCCTTGCGCGCCGGTTGCGCGATGGTTGTGCACCACATTGACCGGCAGTCCCAGCGAGGACAGCCACTCCAGCATGGCGCCGTGAGATTTCTCGGGCAGTTGCGACGCCTGCGCCGCGCCCGCGGAGGCTTCGTCGAACAGGCCGCTCTGCGAGCCGGGCAAGCCCTGGACCTCGCCCCAGCCGTAGGCAAAGAAACGCAGCGGCCGCTTGGCCGTGATGCGCGGGTCGAGCTGGCGCAGGCTGCCTGCCGCCGCATTGCGCGGGTTGACGAAGACCTTTTCGTCGCGCTTGGCCTGCGCGGCGTTCAGCTTTTCGAAGTCGGCGCGGTTCATCAGCACCTCGCCGCGCACCTCCAGCACCTTCGGGGCCGCGCCCTTCAACTGCAGGGGAATTGCCTTGATCGTGCGGATGTTGGACGTGACGTCCTCGCCGGTCTGGCCGTCGCCGCGGGTGGCGGCCTGCACCAGGCGGCCGTCCTCGTAGCGCAGGCTGATCGCCAGGCCGTCGAGCTTCAGTTCACAGAAATAGTCTGGCTGCTGCGCGGGTCCCAGCATGCCGGCGCCACGCAGCGTCTCGGTGACGCGGCGGTCGAAGGCGGCCACCTCTTCCTCGGAAAACGCATTGTTCAGCGACAGCATCGGCACCACGTGGCGCACGCTGCCAAACGCGGAGACTGGCGCCGCGCCCACGCGCTGCGTGGGCGATTCCGGCGTCACCAGTTCGGGATGCTCGGCCTCCAGGGCCTGCAATTCGCGCATCAGCCCGTCGTACTCGGCGTCCGAGACGGAAGGCTCGTCGTAGACGTAGTAGCGGACGTTGTGCTGTTCGATTTCGGCGCGCAGGCGCGCCGCGGCTTGCGCCGGGTTCTCGCCGGACCTGCTTGCCATCAGGCAAACACCCGCTGGGCGCGCTCGCTGCCGGCGGGCAGACCCGCTTGTTCGAGTTGGCCGAAGAGAACCTGCAGGCGCTCGTCGATGACGGCTTCAGAGCCATCGGCCAGGGGCTTGCCCTGATCGTCGACCAGCTCGGCGCGCAGGCGCGACGCCAGGTCGCGGCCCACGTCGACCATGCGGCCAAAGGCTCGGGTGTCGGCCGGGCTGCACGGCACGTCCAGCAGCAGGTACAGGCGTTCGATGCCGCCCATGCCCGCGTCGAACGCCGCGCCGTCTGCGCGGGCCAGCGTGAAGCGGGCCACGCCGTTTTCGTTGGGCCACGCAAGGCGGTTGCCGTCGGCGACGAAACCGACGTCGCGCGCCACGGCCAGGACTTCGGCTGCCGGTTGGGCCGAGCCCAACAGCAGCGTCAGGCCAACCTGGGTATCCAGTGCGGCGCAGGTGTCGTCCAGTCGGGCGCCCTGCTCCAGCACGGCCTGTTGGTCGGGGCCTTCGATCGTGGCGTCGAAGCGCTCGGCCATGTCCTGGGCACGCGCCCAGGCTTGCGACCATTCGATGGCGGTCAGGGGACCGCTGCGGTTGGCCAGCAGCACGGCCAGCTGCATGGAGGCATAGGATTCGCCGGGATGGACGCGCGCGCGGTGGCGGCGCTGGTCGGTTTCGGCGAACACCCGCATGGGCTTGCGGCCCACGCTGCGCAGGCTTTGCATGTAAGGCAGCAGATCCGCGCCGCGCACCGCGTCGGCAAAGTTGATCTCGATGACCACTTCGCACGCGGGATCGGGTTCTTCCGCGTCGTCGGCATCGCTGCCGGGATCGACGGGGGCCGGTTGGCCGGGCTGCGCGCGCGCGGGCTCACCGCCCATGCCGGGCTCGCGCCGGGCCACATTGGCCGTGGCGGCGCCCGCCGCCCCCGCGCCCAGCAACGGATCCTGTTCGGAGGTGGGGAAGTGGCTCTGCATCTTGCGGCGCACGCGCCGGTCCTGCCACCAGTTGAATCCCAACACCAGCAGTATCAGCAAGACGCCCAGGGCTATCAGCCCGATCTGCAAATCACTCATGTATAAATCCCGCGCCTGGAAGGCGGCGCCTTTCTCAATATTGGGTTTATGCCGCTTCGGAGGCCATCATCTGGACGGCCGAATCTATGTCTACCGCAACGATACGCGAAACCCCTTGCTCTTGCATGGTTACACCGATCAATTGCTTTGCCATTTGCATCGCGATCTTGTTGTGCGAGATGAAGAGGAACTGTGTCTGCTCGCTCATGTTGGCGACCAGATTCGCATAGCGTTCGGTGTTGGCGTCGTCCAGCGGCGCGTCCACCTCGTCGAGCAGGCAGAACGGCGCGGGGTTCAGCTTGAACAACGCGAACACCAGCGCCGTCGCGGTCAGCGCCTTTTCGCCGCCCGACAGCAGATGGATCGTGCTGTTGCGCTTGCCCGGCGGCTGCGCCATCACCTGCACGCCCGCGTCGAGAATTTCTTCGCCGGTCATGCTGAGCTTGGCCTCGCCCCCGCCGAAGAGCTTGGGGAAGAGATCGCCGAAGTGGCCGTTGACGATGTTGAACGTCTCTTGCAGCAGTTCGCGCGTCTCGCGGTCGATCTTGCGGATGGCGTCTTCGAGGGTCTCGATGGCGGTCATCAGGTCCTGGTGCTGGGAATCCAGGAAGCCCTTGCGTTCGCGCGAGGTGTTCAGCTCGTCGAGCGCGGCCAGGTTGACCGAGCCCAGCGCTTCGATCTGGCGCGAGATGCGGCCGACTTCCTGTTGCAGCCAGCTGGCGCGGCGCCATTCGTCGGGTTGGTTGGCCAGGAACTGGGCCAGCTCCTCGCGGTCGACTTCGCGCGCGTTGAGCTGCTCCGTGAACTGTTCTTCAGCCAGGCGCGCAGCCTGCTCCTGCAGTTGCAGTTCCATGATGCGCGCGCGGCGCGGCTCCAGCGTCTGCTCCTGTTGCTGGCGGTCCTCGTCGGCGCCGCGCAGCAGGGCTGCCAGGTTTTCGAGTTCCTGGCGGGCGCGCGACAGCGCTTCCTCGCGCTCGGCGCGCATTTCCAGGGCATCCTGCAAGCCGGCCTGCGACGCGGACGCGTCAAGCTCCGCCAGGTCGCCCATCAACTGTTCCAGCTCGACCGCGCCGCGCTGGCTCTGGTCTGCGGCCAGTTGCTGGTTGCGCTGCAGGTCGGTGATGCGGACCTGGATGCCGCGTTCGGCGAATTCGGCTTCCTGGGCAGCGCGCTCCAGTTCGCGCAGACGGGTGCGGGCCGCCTCGGCTTGCGCCGCCAGCGTCTCGCCGTCCATCTCGGCATCGGCGAACTTGGACTGGTGCTCGGCGAGTTCTTCGTCCAACGCTTCGAAGCGGGCCTCGGCCTCTTCGCGCGTGGCGCGCAGGTCTTCTTCGTGCGCCTTGATTTCTTCCAGGTCCTGACGCAGGCGCGAGGCGCGTTCGCCGGACTGTTCGGCCTGCTGCTGCAGCCGCGAATGTTCCAGCTGAATGTCGTGCACGCGGCGCGTGACTTCGGCCACACGCGTGCGCGCCGGCGAGATGGCCTGGGACACCTGCTGCCAGGCGGCTTCGGCGCGGGCAACCGCGGCGCGGGCCTGGTCGGCGATCAGTTGCTGGGCCTTGATCTCGCGCTGCAGGTTTTCGATTTCCTGCTGGCGCGCCAGGAGGCCGGCCTGCTCGGAGTCGGGCGCGTAGAAACGCACGCTGTGCGCGTCGATCAGGTGACCGGCCTTCACCACGCAGGCAGCGCCGGCGGGCAAGGTGGCGCGCAGGGCCAGGGCCTGGGTCAGGTCATTGGCCGTATAGACGCCGGCCAGCCATTCGTTCAGCAGCGTGCGCAGGTCGGGATCGGTGATGCGCAGCAGGCTGGCCAGCGGCGTGAAACCGGCCGGCGCCGGCGGCGTGGGCGCGGCGGCGGGCAGTTGATAGAACGCCAGCCGGGCGGGCGGCGCGTCGTCGGCAAAGGCGCGCGCCCAATCCAGATTGCGCACTTCCATGGAAGCCATGCGTTCGCGCAGCGCCGATTCCAGGGCGGTTTCCCAGCCCGGTTCGACGTGCAGCTTCTGCCACAGGCGCGACAGTCCGGCGAGTTCGTGCTTGGCCAGCCAGGGTTCGAGCGCGCCCTGCTTCTGCACGTCGTCCTGCAGCTTGACCAGCGCGGACAGGCGGGCTTCCAGGCGGGCCAGGTTCTGGGCTTCGGTCTGGGCGGCGGCCTGGGCGCGGCTGCGCTCGGCGTCGGCCTCGGGCACGCGGCCCTCCAGGACGGCCAGTTCTTCCTGGGCGGCTTCGAGCTGGTCTTCGCCCGCGGCGCGGTCGCCGGCCAGTTGTTCCAGGCGCTCGGGATCGGGGCTGTGCAGTTCGCGCAGTTCCTGTTGCAGGCGCTCGCGCCGCTGGTCCAGGGTCTGCATCTGGCGGTCGGCGTCGCGCTGGGTCTGCGCGACCAGCGCAAGGTTCTGCTCGACACGGGCCAGAGCCGCCCGCATCTCGTCGCGGCCGGCGGCGGCTTCGCGCACGCGCTGCTCGACCGAGGGCAGGCCCGCCTGTGCGTCTTCCGCGGTGGCGCGCGCCTCTTCGGTGCGCGCGGCGGCCGCGGCCAGGTCGTCTTCGGCCTGGGCGATCTGTTCGGTGCAGTGCTCGCGCTGGCTGGTCCATTCGGCGATCTGCTGCTGAAGCTGATCACGGCGGGCCTGCAGGCGGTTGCGGGAATCGACGACGTGGCGGATCTCGGCTTCCAGGCGGCTGACCTGGGCGTTGGCCTCGTACAGGGCGCCCTGCGCGGTATGGACGGCGTCGCTGGCGGCGTAGTGGGCCTGGCGCCGGGATTCCAGCGCGGCCTCGCCCGCACGCAGCCCGGCAATGGCGGCTTCCAGTTCGTTCTGGGCCTGCGCCATTTCCTGCGCCTTCTTGGCGCGTTCCTCGCGGGCCCCGGTTTCCTTCAGCAGCCACAGCGAATGCTGCTTCTTTTCGCCGTCGGCCTGGAGCTCGCGGTAGCGGGTGGCCACTTCGGCCTGGGCTTCCAGCTTTTCGAGCTGGCTGTTCAATTCACGCAGGATGTCTTCGACGCGGGTCAGATTCTCGCGCGTGTCGGACAGGCGGTTTTCGGTTTCGCGGCGGCGTTCCTTGTAGCGCGACACGCCGGCCGCTTCTTCCAGAAAGACCCGCAGTTCTTCGGGGCGGGCTTCGATCAGGCGGTTGATCATGCCCTGCCCGATGATGGCGTAGCCACGGGCGCCCAGGCCCGTGCCCAGGAAGATGTCGTGGATGTCGCGGCGGCGGACCTGCTGGTTGTTGACGAAATAGCTGCTGGTGCCGTCCCGGGTCAGCACCCGGCGCACCGCGATCTCGGCGTAGCTGCTCCATTGGCCGGCAGCGCGCCCCTCGCTGTTGTCGAACACCATTTCGACCGAAGCCCGGGCGGCGGGCTTGCGGTTGCCCGAGCCATTGAAGATGACGTCCTGCATGGACTCGCCGCGCAGTTCCGATGCCTTGGCTTCGCCCAGCACCCAGCGCACGGCGTCGATGATGTTCGACTTGCCGCAGCCATTGGGTCCCACCACGCCGACCAGCTGGCTGGGCACGGGGATGACGGTGGGGTCGACGAAGGACTTGAAGCCGGCGAGTTTGAGCTGAGTAAGGCGCACAGTACGATGACGACGGGGTGGGTTGAACGAAAGGCGTTAACGGACCTGCCGCACAGATTGCAAACCGGCCCAAGAAGGGCCGGCTCTCATATGGGTCGTATGATACCGCAGGCGGTCTCCACCCTGACCTCGGCGCCGGGCAACCCGCGGGCAAACGCGCAATGGCTCGGGGCAAGGGTCCGGCTATACTCCCTGACACTTTTTGGCACGACACATAATTTTCACGCGGACTGGCCAGCCTCTGGCCAAAGATCGGGGACATTCTTGAAACGTGGTTTCTATCTGGTCATGGCGGCGCAGGCCTTCTCGTCATTGGCGGACAACGCGCTGTTCATCGCAGCGATCGCGCTGATACAGGAGCTGCACGGTCCTGACTGGCTGGCCCCGATGATGAAATGGTCGTTCGCGCTGGCCTATGTCGTGCTGGCCGCGTTCGTCGGCGCCATCGCGGACTCCTACCCCAAGGGCCGCGTGATGTTCTCCACCAATGCCCTGAAGGTGGCCGGCTGTCTGCTGATGTTCTCGTACGCCAGCATCGGCGTCGCCCCCCAGTACCAGACCTGGCTGGTCTGCGCCGCCTACGGCGTGGTGGGCATCGGCGCGGCGGCCTATTCCCCCGCCAAGTACGGCATCGTGACGGAAATGCTGCCGCCCACCATGCTGGTCAAGGGCAACAGCTGGATCGAGGGCCTGACGGTCTTCTCCATCATCCTGGGCACCGTGCTGGGCGGCCTGCTGATCTCCTCGTCCGTTTCCACCGCCCTGCTCAGCCACTCCTTCATCGGCAAGCTGGTCCACACGCCGGCCGAGGCCGCCATCCTCGTCATCGCCTTCGTGTACCTGCTGGCGGCGCTGTGCAACCTGATGATTCCCCGCACCCACGTGCGTTATCCGCCGCAGCAGAAGAACCCCGTGCGCCTCGTGCGCACGTTCTGGGGCTATGTCTGCGTGCTGTGGAAGGACAAGCTGGGGCAGATCTCGCTGGCCGTCACCACCCTGTTCTGGGGCGCCGGCGCCACGCTGCAGCTCATCGTCATCGAATGGGGCCGCAGCCACCTGGGCTACCAGCTCGACAAGGCGTCGATGCTGATGGGCGTGGCCGCGCTGGGCACGGTGGTCGGGTCGATCCTGGCCGGCCGCATCCCGCTGCGCCGCGCGCTCGCCGTGCTGCCGGTCGGCGCCATGATGGGCCTGGTCGTGCTGCTGATGCCGCTGGTCTACCAGCCCTGGAGCGTCTATCTGCTGCTGTTGCTGACGGGCGGCCTGGCCGGTTTCTTCGTGGTGCCCATGAACGCCCTGCTCCAGCACCGCGGCCACGTGCTGCTGTCGGCGGGCCATTCGATCGCCGTGCAGAACTTCAACGAACAGCTCAACATCCTGCTCATGGTGGCCATGTATACGCTGCTGCTGTGGCTGGAACTGCCGATCAACGTGATCATCGTGATCTTCGGCTCTGTCGTGGCCGTGCTGATGGTGGTCTTCATGCGCTGGAGCAAGCGCAACATGCAGGCCAACCCCGACCTGCACGACCAGATCGGACAGGAAGGCCACGGCCGCGCACTGGATACCACCCACTAGGCCGCGCGCGCCAACCACTTGATCTTCCAGCAAAAAACCGGGCTCTCGCCCGGTTTTTTCATTTGCCGCCGGTCCGCTACAGTTCGCGGGCGGCCAGCTTCAGGTCCTGCCAGGCACGCGCCTTTTCTGACGGGCTGCGCAGCAGATAGGCCGGGTGGTAGCTCACGACGACCGGAATCTGCGCGCCCTCGTCCGTCTTCAAGTGATGGACGCGGCCCCGCAGGCTGCCGATGGTGGCGTCCGTGCCCAACAGCGTCTGCGCGGCAAACCGCCCCAGCACCAGGATGCGCTCGGGTTTGAGCAACGCGATCTGCCGCATCAGATACGGGCTGCAGGCGGCGATTTCCTCGGGCTTGGGATTGCGGTTGCCCGGGGGACGGCACTTGATGACATTGGTGATGAAGACGTCCCGCTCGCGGCTCATGCCCACCGCCGCCAGCATGGCGTCCAGCAACTGGCCCGACCGGCCCACGAAGGGCTGGCCCTGGCGGTCTTCCTGTTCGCCGGGCGCTTCGCCCACCACCAGCCAACGGGTCGGCTGAGCGCCCTGGCCGACCACCGCATGACGGCGGCCCTGGCACAGGCCGCAGGCCGAACACGCCACGACCTGCGCGGCCAGCTGTTCAAGATTGGCGTCCTTGACGGCCTCGGCCACCGGAATGGGCGGTGGCGCTTCCTCCTGGACTTCGACCTTCGGCGCCGGCCGCGGCGGCGGGCCGGTGCGGTTCAGGATCGAGGCGGGAATGGCCGATGATGCGCGCCCGGATGGCGGCTCTGCCGGCGTGGCGGCGGGCGCGGAAACCTGGGCAGCCTGCGCGGGCGGCGCAATCGTTGGAACCGCAGAGGGCGATTCGGCCGGGGCCGGCGCGACGACGGCGGATTGGGGTGCCGCAGCGGGCGCGCCGCCGGACAGGGCCGAGGGCGCCGCCACGGGGGCCGGCGCCGATGCGCCGACAGCGGGCGCAACGGGCGTCTTGATGGCCGGCGCGGCAGGCGGCGTACGCAGCCACAGCCGCTCCATGCCGAGCTCGCGCAGCCAGATGCGCTGCAACGGGTTGATGCGGGGCGGCGCAGGGCGCGCCGCGGCGTCCACCGGGTTCATGCTTGGGCTCCGTCGGCGTGGCCAAAGCGCTTTTGCATGACGATGGCATCCTCGCGGCCGCCCTTGTCAGCCGGGTAATAACCACGGCGCACACCGATCTGCAGGTAGCCGTGGCCCTTATAGAAACTGATGGCCGAGGCGTTGGACGGCCGCACTTCCAGCAGCAGGCCTTCAAGCCCCCGCTCGCGCGCCTGCTGTTCACACCAATTGAGCAGCACGCCACCCAGCCCCTGCCGGTGCAGGTCCCGCGCCACGGCAATCACCAGCAGGTGCGCCACGTCGGGCGCATACATCAGCACGCAGAATCCGGCCAGTTTGCCCTCGCGCCGCAACGTCCAGGCGCCGTAGCCCGACGCCAGGGCGTCAGCGAAATTGCCGCGCGTCCAGGGGAACGCCTGAACTTGCGCCTCCAGCGCCACGACTTCCTCCAGGTCCGCCTGCGTCATGGGCTGCGGCACCGGCGTGGCGAGCGATGGCTGGGCTTTGGGATTGCCGCCCTCGCCACGCAGGCGCTCGGCGGTGGTGAACGCCACCTTGTCCCGCACATACAGGGGCGCGGCCAGCTCGGGCGCCAGGGTTTCGCCCCGTAGCCAGCCCTGGCGGGCAAGGCGCGCCACGCTGGCTGCCTGCGGCCGCTGGGCATCGACGGCACGGCGCCATTCGGCGGGCGCCGCCATGTCGGCGGCGTAAGCATCCCAGGCATCCCCGGCCAGCAGCGGCGCGATCGGCTGCCCGGCCCGCGCCGACCAGATCGGCAAATGGTGCGCCGTCCAGGGCACGACCTCGGCGGCGGCAATCAGCATCGGCGCCTGCAGGGTTTCCCAGACGGATTCATCCCCCGCCGCAGCGCTGCGGCGGTAGACTGCGAGATAGACCTCGTTCATGCGGGCGTCCAGCGCCACGACCACGGCCTCGCCAGGGGTGCCATCGACGTCTGCGGCCACGGCCTGGTGCGAAACAATAGGCAACACCGGGATGCCCAGCCCCAGCGCCATTCCCTGGGCGACGCCGCAGGCCACGCGCAGGCCGGTGAAGCCGCCGGGCCCCTGCCCGAACGCGACGGCGTGCAGCCCCGATGCGGCGATGCCGGCCTCGGCAAGCAGCGCATCGGCCATAGGCAGTAGGCGCTCGGCATGTTCCTGGGAACCTTCGTGTTCGCGGACGCTGATCTCCAGGCGGCCGTCGACCGCCCGCAAAAGGGCCACGCCACATCGTGACGACGAAGTTTCCAGTGCCAGCAGGTTTAGTTCCATAGATGCAGATTGTACGAAATAAGGCGCTGTTACCCCCGGGTGTAAGGGGGATTTCAACCAGGGATCGCAATGTGTAATATCTTGTGAACGCCCTCTAGCCCCCGGTTCTTGTCACTGTTACATTTCCGGCCATGAATACGCAAAACACCACCCCCACCCGAAAAATCCTCGTCGTTGACGACGATCCGCGCTTGCGCGATCTGCTGCGCCGGTACTTGTCCGAACAGGGATTCAACGTTTTCGTCGCCGAAGACGCCAAAGAGATGGGCAAACTCTGGCAACGTGAGCACTTCGACCTGCTCGTGCTGGACCTGATGCTGCCCGGCGAGGATGGCCTGTCCATCTGTCGCCGGCTGCGCGGTGGTCACGACAACACCCCCATCATCATGCTGACGGCCAAGGCGGAAGAAATCGACCGCATCGTCGGCCTGGAGATGGGCGCGGACGACTACCTGTCCAAACCCTTCAACCCCCGCGAACTGCTGGCCCGCATCAATGCGATTCTGCGCCGCCGCGGCACCGAAGAACATCCCGGCGCCCCCAGCCAGGAAAACGAATCCATCGCCTTCGGCCCCTACGTGCTGAATCTGTCCACCCGCACGCTCACGCGCAACGGCGAACAGGTGCCCATCACCACGGGTGAATTCTCGGTGCTCAAGGTCTTTGCGCGCCATCCGAAGATTCCCCTGTCGCGCGACAAGCTCATGGAACTGGCTCGCGGCCGCGAATACGAAGCCTTCGATCGCAGCCTGGACGTCCAGATCTCGCGTCTGCGCAAACTGATCGAGCCAAACCCGTCCAAGCCCGTATTCATCCAGACCGTTTGGGGTCTAGGATACGTGTTCGTCCCGGACGGTGGTAGCTGATCGGCTGGCCCGCCCCGGGCAGGAGCGCAGCGTCGTGCCGCGCCTGCGCAGAACATTCAGGAACCTGACATCACGTTTGCGGCTGGGCTTGTTCGGCCGCACGTTCCTTTTGCTCGCCGCGCTGATGCTCGTCAGCCTGGGCGCGTGGCTTCAAGTATTTTTCAGCATGGAGCTGGGACCGCGCGCCAATCAAATGGCGCAGCGGGTGATCACGGCCGTCAATATCACGCGCACCGCGCTGATCTATTCCCATAACGGCGAACGCAGCAAGCTCCTTCTCGACCTGGCCACCAACGAAGGCATCCAGGTCTATCCGCGCGAGGTCACCGACTTCGCCGAAGCCCTCCCCGACGACGACTACTGGCAGCGCGTGGCCCAGCACATCCGCACGCGCTTCGGCCCGGAAACGCAGATCGCCTGGGGCGTGAACCAGGTGCCCGGCTTCTGGGTCAGCTTCCAGATCGAAAAGGACCTGTACTGGCTGGTGTTCGAGCGTGAGCAGATCGGTCTGACAGGCGGAATCGAATGGCTGGGATGGGGCGCCACCGCGCTGTTGCTGTCCCTTGTCGGCGCCGCGGTCAGTGTGGGATTCGTCAACCGGCCGCTCTCCCGTCTGGCGCGAGCGGCCCAGGTGCTGTCACGCGGCGAAACACCCGCGCCGCTGCCCGAGCAGGGCCCGCTCGAGATCCGCGACCTGAATGCGTCGTTCAATCGCATGGCCAAGGATTTGCGGCAGGCCGAGGCCGATCGCGAACTCATGCTGGCCGGGATCTCGCACGATCTGCGCACCCCGCTTGCGCGCATGCGGCTGGAAATCGAACTGAGCGGCGTGTCCGAGGACGCCCGCCAGGCCATCGACGAAGACCTCGGCCAGATCGACCACAGCATCGGCCAGCTCATGGAATACGCGCGCCCGGCGGGCACGCTGCCGCAACTGGCCACCGACATTTCCGCCGTGCTTGCCGAACTGTACGAACGCGAGCGCAGCCATACCGCCTCGCTCGGCGGCGAACTGGAAGCCTCGCTCGAACCTGGCCTGCGCGCCCGCATCACCGCGCTGGACTTGAAGCGCATCGTCAGCAACCTGATCGAAAATGCGCGCCGCTATGGCCGCTCGCCCGACGACGGGATGGCGCACCTGAACATGACGCTGCAGGCTGAAGGCAGCATGATCGTCATCGAAGTGTCCGACCGCGGCCCCGGCATCGCGCCCGAAGACGTGGACCGCCTGCTTCGCCCGTTCTCGCGCGGCGAGGCCGCCCGCACCGGCGTCAGCGGCGCGGGCCTGGGTCTGGCCATCGTCGAACGCCTGCTCAAGCACGTCGGCGGGTCGCTGCGCATGCTGCCGCGCGAGGGCGGCGGACTCACCGCGCGGATAGAGCTACCCAAAGCCAAGTTTAGGAATTATCAATTAGACAACGATAATCCATAGCGTAAAATTTGGGGTTTGAGGCGCTGCCTTATCTCCACCCAACAACTACGGGAGTAAACATGAAAACTGTTGGCGACAAACTCGAACCCTTCAAGGTCACCGGCGTCAAGCCCGGCTTCAACCAACACGAAGAAAACGGCGTGTCGGCGTTCGAAGACATCACCGAAAGCTCGTTCCCCGGCAAGTGGAAGGTGATCTACTTCTACCCGAAAGACTTCACGTTTGTGTGCCCGACCGAAATCGTCGGCTTCAACAAGCTGGCCAAGGATTTCGAAGACCGCGACGCCGTCCTGCTGGGCGGTTCGACCGACAACGAATTCGTCAAGCTGGCCTGGCGCCGTGAGCACCCGGACCTGAACAAGCTGGGTCACTACCAATTCGGCGACACCACCGGCGCCCTGATCGACCAGCTGGGCGTGCGTGAAAAGGGTGCTGGCGTTGCCCTGCGCGCCACGTTCATCGTCGACCCGGACAACACGATCCAGCACGTTTCGGTGAACAACCTGAACGTCGGCCGTAACCCGGAAGAAGTGCTGCGTCTGCTCGACGGTCTGCAAACCGACGAACTGTGCCCGTGCAACCGTACGGTTGGCGGCGCCACGCTGTAATTTCCAGCCCGGTCCGGGGCCTGTCCGCAGGCCCTGCGCCGGGCATTCATTGCGCTAGATTATAGGTAAAAACTATGGAATTTCTTACGACCATTAAGGAACAGCTGCCGGATTGGGCCAAGGACATCCGCCTGAATCTGGACGCCGTGATCGCCCGCTCGACGCTGGCTCCCGAAGACGCCGTGGGCGCCGCCCTGTCCGCCGCGTACGCCGCGCGCAGCCCGGTGCTGGTCGAGGCCTTCAAGAGCGGCCTGTCGGAAGGCGACGCCAATGCCGCGCTGACCGCCTCCGCCCTCATGGGCATGAACAACATCTGGTATCCCTACGTGGAGATGACTGGCGACGCCCAGTTGAAAAGCCTGCCGGCCCAGTTGCGCATGAACGCCTACGCCACCCATGGCGGCGTGGAAAAGAAGCGCTTCGAGCTCTTCGCCCTGGTGGCTTCCATCATCGGCAAGTGCCATTTCTGCGTGGCCTCGCACTATGAGAACCTGAAGAACGACGGCCTGTCGACCGAGCAGCTGCGCGATGCCGGCCGGATTGCCGCCGTCGTCAACGCCGCCGCGCTGGCGCTGGCCGCTCAAGGCAAGTAAGCGACCCGCCGCTCGCAAAAAAAAGCCCGCCTGCATGATGCAGGCGGGCTTTTCCGTTTGGTTGCCGTGCAGCGCGCTACTTGCCGGCGGCGGGCTTGACCGGCGCGGTCGGCAGGCCGTTGGCGGTCCACGCCTCCATGCCGCCCCGATACCAGTAGGCGCGCCAACCCAAGGTCCCCGCGCGCAGCGCCGCGTTGTAGGAGGATCGGTCGTTCATGCCCGCGCCCATGAACACGATGGGCGTGTCGCGCCGGTCTCCGGTGTTCTTCTTCAGCCAGGCGTCCAGCGCGCCTTGCAGGTGGTCCGCGACGCTGCCGTCCGACCCGGCGTCGGACAGCGGATACGCGATGGGCAGCGTCTCCCTTAGCCCGCTGGTATCGATGATGAGAATGTTTTTATCGTTGTTGATCAACCGCACCAGCTCCGGCGTCGTGATGATGTCGGCGCGCGTGTGCTTGTTGGGCGTTGGCCCCCGATACGGCGACGAGAACAGTAGGTTCGTCGGCGGCACGCCGTAGTCCTTCAGCTCGTCGAAGGCGCCGGCGGGCAGCGCCGGCATGCCCTGCCCCGCCGCGGGCGGTTGCCGCGGCGCCGTCGGCGCGCCGCCATCCTTGGCGACGACCTCGCCGCCCACCGTGCCCATCTCAATGTCCGAAACCATCACCGCGATGTTCTCGATGAGGTCATAGCACATCGTGATCGAACCCTCGCGCGGGTTGTACCAGGCGTTCAACTGGCCGCAATCCTTGAACACCACGTTCACCGGCCGCGGCAGCACGTAGGTCTGGCCGAGCAGCTTGATATTGTTGGTGATGGCCTCGGACAGGTTGTTCGCGAACAAGTTGCCGATCTTGCGCTTGGATGGCTCGAACACCACGTTGACCGGCGCGCCGGGCGCGTTGGCCGGCTGCAGGCCGTCGGGCGTCCAGGCGCCGACCCGCGTGTGCGGCGCCAGCAGCCGGCGCCACGCGCGGTTCTGCTTGTTGAATTCGTCCGTGCACCGCGCTTTGGTCCGGTCCTCGAAGCCAACGTGCTTGGCCACCGGTTCGAACACCGCGGGATTGCCGCCGTACATGATGCACAGCATGTTGCGAAAGCGCTTCAAGTCGCCCGTGTGCTCGTCCTGCCAGGCCGAACTTGCCGAAGCGCCGCGCTTTTCCGCCAGCTTGCCGCTGTAGTACCACTGCAGCGCGGCATACGTCGCGGCCTCGCGGGCCATGGTGTTCAGGTCCTCGTCCTTGGTCGGATACATCGTGGGCTCGACGATCTGCAACGCCGAGTACATGTCGACCGCGTCTTCCTCGGCGCCCGTCGCCGGCAACTCCAGCTCGCCGATCAGTGCGTGGCCAAACTCGTGCAGGAAGATGCTGCGCATGATCCCGACGTAGACCCCGACGATGCGCAACGTATCGCCGCCAAAGCGCGGATAGGGACCCTCGCCCGGCAAGCCGGGGGCGTTGTTGGCGGGCGTGCGGGTGGCGGGCGTGTTGTTGGCTGCCGTGTTGTTGGCGGGCGCGGGAGGCGGCGCCGCCGACGGCACGCGCGGCGCACCCGCCCCCGCGCCGCCTTGCGCGCCGGACCCGGCGGGCTTGGCAGCCACGTCCGACACGATCATGAAGTCGGCAATGCCGAACGTACCTTCGTCGTACGCCATGATGCCGATCTCGCTGCCCAGCGCGGGCTCGTTCTCGATATCGGCAATCTTCTGGCCATTGACCAGGAAACGCGCGGCGCCGGGCACTTCCACCACTCTGATGCGGTCGGTGCCGTCCAGCTTGGCCACGTTGGGCACGGAGGCGATGTCGCGGCGCGTCTGGCCCTCCAGACAGAACAGCATCGTGTTGCGGTCCGCCCGGATTTCCAGGAGGCACAGGCTCTTGCGCGCGTTGTTGTTCAGCGCGATGCCGATGGACGCCTTGGGACTCTTCGAGTTGACCATCACGTTGACATCGGTGATGCGGCCCGTCTCGGGCGCGGGCCCCGGATTGATGTAGAACGTCTGCTCGCCGCCGGGCACATCGCTATTGCGCAACGTGAACCAGCCGTCCTGCTCGCCGACGTGCCAACCCTGCAAAAGCTGCTGTTTGACGGTGCCTGCCAGTGGGCCGAGCTGCTTCTCATACGCCGCGTGCGCGGTGGTAGCAAAAGCGGCCAGCACGAAAAATAGCCCCGCGCCACGGAATCGCATCTGAATGTCCCTGATTAGTCAGATTTCAAGTCGCGCAGCGTATGTCAGATCAAACCGGTCCGCTTATTCATTTGTTAAAGATGTATTCCAACGTAAAAGCCGCCCGGGCTGGCGGCACGGACGGCTTTCGATTTGGGGGCAGGCGTGGCGTTCGCGCCACGGAACCGGTGGCGCGTCAGGAATCCACGCGCGCCAGCAGCGCGACCACTGTCGCCGCGATGCCTTCCTTGCGGCCCAGGTAGCCCAGCCCTTCGTTGGTCTTGGCCTTGATGTTGACCTCGGTCTCTGCCAGCCCCGTATCGGCGGCAATGTTCTTCACCATGGCCGGCGCGTGCGGGCCGATCTTGGGCGCCTGCGCATGCAGCGTGGCGTCGATATTGACCGGCGCCCAGCCCGCCTGGCGCACGCGCGCCATGGCTTCGCGCAGCAGGACGCGGCTGTCGGCCCCCTTGAAGGCCGGATCGGTGTCGGGAAAGTGCCGGCCGATGTCGCCCAGCCCCGCCGCGCCCAGCAGCGCGTCGGTGATCGCGTGCAGCAGCACGTCCGCATCGGAATGCCCCAAAAGGCCATGCGTATGGGGAATCGTGACCCCGCCGATGATCAGCGGCCGGCCTTCGACCAGCGCGTGCACGTCAAAGCCCTGCCCGACGCGAAAAGGAATGCTCATAGCCATTTTTCCATCAGTTCAAAATCGTCCGGCCATGTCACCTTGAAATTGCGCATCGACCCCGCGACCAGCAACGGCGCGTAGCCAGCGGCCTCGATGGCCGAGGCCTCGTCGGTGACGATGACGCCATTCACGGAGGCCGCGGTCAGCGCATCGCGCAGCACGCCTGCCCGGAACATCTGCGGGGTCTGCGCCAGCCACAGGCCATTGCGGTCCAGTGTGCGCTCGACCCGCTGGTGCCCGCCCTTGACCGTGTCGGCCACCGGCAGGGCCAGCAAACCGCCCACCGGATCGGCCAGGCAGGCATCGATCAGCCGCGCCAGCGCCTCGGCAGGCAAGCCGGGGCGGGCCGCATCGTGCACCAGCACCCAGGTGTCGTCGGCGACCTCGCTGTCGGCAAGCGCGCCGGCGACCGTATCGGCGCGCGTTGCGCCGCCGCAGGCACGCCAGACGGTGCGCGGCAGGCCAGCAAGCGCGGCATTGACCCAGCCGTCGCCCGGGCTGACCGCCACCCGCACCTCGGACACGCGCGCGTCGGCCAGCAACGCGCTGACCGCATGCCGCAGCATGGGCTGTCCGGCCAGTGGACGGTATTGCTTCGGAACGGCCTCGTGTCCGGGCCGGCTGGCGCGGGCGCCGACACCGGCGGCGGGCACGATTGCGATGATTGCGTCAGACATGGTGCGGAGATTTTATAATCGTTCGCTTGATGTCCGCTTCCAGCCTGATGCCCGCCCCTTCCTCCTCCGCCACGGCCGCCCCTCCCGTCCCCGCCACGGTTCCCACCCTGTCCGCGCTGAAGCCCGGCACGCGCTACGCGCAGCCCAGGCCGCCGGGTTCCGGCGACGCCTGGCTGCTGGCGGATCTGGCCCGCCAGGCCGGCGGCCCGCTGGTCATCCTGACGGCCGAGCCCCTGGAAGCGCAGCGCCTGGCCGAGGAAATCCAGCTGTTCGCGCCCGGTCTGCGCGTGCGGCAGCTGCCCGACTGGGAAACGCTGCCCTACGACGCGTTCTCGCCGCACCAGGACCTGATTTCGGAGCGCCTGCACACGCTGCATTCGCTGATGATGAAGACGGTGGACGTGCTGACCGTGCCCATCACCACGGCGCTGTACCGGCTGGCGCCGCCCTCGTTCCTGGCCGCTTACACGTTCTCGTTCAAGCAGAAGGACCGCCTGAACGAAGCGGCGCTGCGCGCGCAGCTCACGCTGGCCAATTACAACCACGTCACCCAGGTGACCGCGCCCGGCGAATTCTGCCTGCGCGGCGGCCTGATCGACCTGTTCCCGATGGGCTCGGTGGTGCCGTACCGCCTGGACCTGTTCGACGACGAAATCGAGACCATCCGCAGTTTCGACGTGGACACCCAGCGCAGCCTGTACCCCGTGCGCGAGGTCCAGCTGCTGCCAGGCCGCGAATTCCCGATGGACGAGGACGCGCGCAACCGGTTCCGCGCGCGCTTTCGGGAAATTTTCGAAGGCGATCCCTCGCGCGCCCTGCCCTACAAGGACATCGGCAACGGCATCCCCTTTGCCGGCGTCGAGTACTACCTGCCGCTGTTCTTCGAAGAGACCGCCACGCTGTTCGACTACGTGGCCGAAGGCACGGTCATGGTCACGGTCGGCGACATCGACGACGCGATCCAGCGCTTCAACCAGGACACGGCCAGCCGCTACGGCTTCTTGAAGAGCGATCGCGAGCGTCCCGTGCTGCCGCCCTCGGCCCTGTTCCTGGATAACGAATCGCTGTATGGCCGGCTGAAGGCCTTTCGCCGCCTGTCGCTGACTGCCGGCCAGCCGCACCCCGACTTCCGGTCCGCGCCCGATGTCAGCGTGGTGCGCCGCGCCGAGGATCCGATCGCCAAGCTGCGCACGCTGGTGCAGGCGGGCCAGACCCGCGTGCTGCTGTGCGCCGATTCCGCGGGGCGCCGCGAAACCCTGGTGCAAATGCTGCACGAGTTCGGCGTCACGCCCGACGCGCAGCCCGAGACCATCGAGGCCTTCCTGGCGTCGGACGCGCATTTCGGCATCGTCGCCTCGCCGCTGGGCGTGGGCTTCCAGCTGCCGGACGCGAACCTCGCCTTCCTGACCGAAAACGACCTCTACCCCGGATTGGCAACGCCGGGACGTCGCGGCAAGCGCGACCAGGAGCGCGCCAGCAACGTCGAAGCCATGGTGCGCGACCTGTCCGAGCTGCGCGAGGGCGATCCCGTCGTCCACGCCCAGCACGGCATCGGGCGCTACCACGGCCTGGTCAACATGGACATGGGCGAAGGCGAGATGGAGTTTCTTCATCTTGAATACGCCAACGGCAGCACGCTATACGTGCCGGTGTCGCAGCTGCACGTGATCGCCCGTTACAGCGGCGCGGATCCGGAAGCCGCGCCGCTGCACCAGCTGGGCTCGGGGCAATGGGACAAGGCCCGTCGCAAGGCGGCCAAGCAGGTGCGCGACACCGCCGCGGAACTGCTGGCGCTGTATGCGCAGCGCGCCGCGCGCGAAGGCTTTGCGTTCAACCTGCCGCTGAACGACTACGAGGCCTTCGCCGAGGGCTTCGGCTTCGAAGAGACGGCCGACCAGGCGGCCGCGATCCAGGCTGTCATCAGCGACATGACCTCGGGCCGCCCGATGGACCGCCTGGTCTGCGGCGACGTCGGCTTCGGCAAGACGGAAGTCGCGCTGCGCGCCGCCTTCCTGGCCGTCGCCAATGGCAAGCAGGTGGCGCTCTTGTGCCCCACCACCCTGCTCGCCGAGCAGCACGCCCAGACCTTTACCGACCGATTCGCCGACTGGCCCGTACGCGTGGTGGAACTGTCGCGCTTCCGCTCGGCCAAGGAAGTCTCGGCCGCCATCGAAGGCATCAACGACGGCCGGGTCGACATCGTCATCGGCACGCACAAGATTCTGTCGAAAGATGTGAAGTTCAAGCGGCTGGGTCTGGTCATCATCGACGAGGAGCACCGTTTCGGCGTGCGCCAGAAGGAAGCGCTCAAGTCGCTGCGGGCCGAGGTCGACGTCCTGACGCTCACCGCCACGCCCATTCCCCGCACGCTCGGCATGTCGCTGGAAGGCATCCGCGACTTCTCCGTCATTGCCACGGCGCCGCAGAAGCGCCTGGCCATCAAGACCTTCGTGCGGCGCGAAGACGGCAGCACGCTGCGCGAGGCCCTGCTGCGCGAACTCAAGCGCGGCGGCCAGTGCTACTTCCTGCACAACGAGGTCGAGACCATCCACAACCGCCGGGCGCGCCTGGAAGAACTGGTGCCCGAAGCCCGGATCGCCGTCGCGCACGGCCAGATGCCCGAGCGCGAACTCGAACAGGTGATGAAGGGCTTCTACCAGCAGCGCTACAACGTGCTGCTGTGCACCACCATCATCGAAACCGGCATCGACGTGCCCAGCGCCAACACCATCGTGATCCATCGCGCCGACCGCTTCGGCCTGGCGCAGCTTCACCAGTTGCGCGGACGCGTCGGGCGCTCGCACCATCAGGCCTACGCCTACCTGCTGACGCCGGGCGAGGACGCCATCACCAGCAACGCCAAGAAGCGGCTGGAAGCCATCCAGGCCATGGAAGAGCTCGGCTCGGGCTTTTACCTGGCGATGCACGACCTCGAAATCCGGGGCACCGGCGAAGTGCTGGGCGACTCGCAGTCGGGCAACATCCAGGAAGTGGGCTTCTCGATGTACAACGAGATGCTCAACGAGGCCGTGCGTGCGCTGCGCGCTGGCGAAGAACCCGACCTGGACGCGCCCTTCAACCTGGCGTGCGAGGTCAACCTGCACGCCCCGGCGCTGCTGCCATCCGATTATTGCGCCGACGTGCATGCGCGCCTGGCCATCTACAAGCGGCTGGCGCACGCCGCCGACGAAGACGACCTGATCCACATCCAGGAAGAACTGATCGACCGATTCGGCAAGCTGCCGGAAGCGGCCCAAACCCTGCTGGCCACGCATCGCCTGCGCCTTGCGGCCCAGCCGCTGGGCATCGTCAAGATCGACGCCAGCGAAGCGCAGGCCCTGATCCAGTTCGGCCCCAAGACCTCGGTCGATCCGGCCCGAATCATCGACCTCGTCCAGCGGCAGCGTCACATCAAGCTGGCCGGACAGGACAAATTGCGCGCCGAGATCAAGGCCCCCCTCATTCCCGCCAGGGCCGACGCCGTGCGCGCCGTCCTGCGTGCGCTCAAGTAACCCCGACTCTCCTTCCCATCCGCCATGACTACCCACAATCTCGTCGTTCAATCCCCCGGCCTCGCCGTCGAACATGCGGAGCAGCTTGCCGCGCTGGCCCAGGCCCAGGGCGTGGCGCGCATCAGCAACACCGCGGCGCGCCTGCTCGACGTACAGCACGACGACGAGACGCGCGCGGTGGTATGCGCCTTCGCCGAGGCGCGCGGCGTGGACGCCGCCTTCGTGCCTGCCGGACTGAAGCTTGCCCACTGCAAGGTCCTGGCCATGGACATGGACTCGACCCTGATCAACATCGAATGCATCGACGAGATCGCGGGCGTGGTCGGCGTGAAAGACAAGGTGTCGGAGATCACCGAGGCCGCCATGCGCGGCGAGATCAAGGATTTCGCCGAAAGCCTGCGCCGGCGGGTCGCGCTGCTGAAAGGCGCGCCGGCTGGCGCGCTGGACCAGGTCTACGAGGAAAAGCTGCGCCTGAACCCGGGCGCCGAACGCCTGATCTCCACGGCCCAGACCGCCGGCATCAAGGTGCTGCTGGTGTCGGGCGGTTTCACCTTCTTCACGGAGCGCCTGCGCGCCCGCCTGAACCTGGACAGCGCCCACGCCAACACGCTGGAAATCGAAGACGGCGTGCTCACCGGCCGCGTGCTGGGCGACATCCTGGACGCCGACGCCAAGGCCGCCCACCTGCGCGACTTCGCGCGCACGCACGGCGCCTCGACGGATCAGATCATCGCAATGGGCGACGGCGCCAACGACCTGAAGATGCTGGCCAACGCCGGCTTTCCTGTGGCCTACCACGCCAAACCGCTGGTGCGTCAGCAGACGCGCTACGCGCTGAACGTCTCGGGATTGGACGGCGTGTTGAACTGGTTCGAGAGCTGATCCTGCCTCAAAGGTCTCCCCAAAGGTGCCTGACACCCTGGGGAGATGACCGTCAGCTTGCGGCAGCGTCCCAACGGGTGTCAGACACCGTGCTCACACCGCGCTGCAACGCGAGCAGCCACCGCCCAAAAGCAAAAGCCACCTCACAACGAGGTGGCTTTTTTCATGCAAGCAGGCGCCGCTGACGCGGCGCCCCGCCATCAGTACCGCACGCGCAGGGACAGCAGCGCCGCCCGGCCCGTGCCCAGCGCCGCGTAGTGCGCGGCGTAGGCCTTGGTGTAGTACGTTTCGTCGAAGATGTTCAGCACGTTCAACTGCGCCGAGAAGTGCTCGTTGAACTCATAGCCGGCCATCGCGTCGAAGCGCCAGTACGACGGCACCCAACGCGCCTTGGGCGTGCCGTCGGCGTTCTTCGTGGCGTCCGAGTTGCCGTACACCTTGTCGACGTAGTACGCGCCGCCGCCGACCGTCAGCTTGGGCAGGACCTTGTAGGTCGTCCACAGGCTGAAGGCGTTGCGCGGCGTGTTGGGCAGGTCCTGGCCGACGGCGCCGCTGTTGTAGGCGCCCTTGGTCATTTCGCTGTCCATGAAGGTGTAGCCGCCGAACACATTCCACTTCGGCGTGATGGCGCCCGAGAATCCCAGCTCGATGCCGCGCACCTTGGCTTCGCCCACTTGCGCCACTTCGGTCGCCGACACCGCCACGCTGGTGTTCTTGCGGATGTCCTGGAACGCCGCGGCCGACAGCGTCAGCTTGTCATCGAACACCTGCCACTTCGTGCCCAGCTCCACCGTGCGGCTCTTTTCCGGTTCCAGCGAAGACGTCGACAGCGAGGTCGCATCGCTGATCGCTCCGCCAGCAATGGCGGACGGCGTCGACGAGGTGCCGTAGGTCGCGTAGATCGTGCCGTTGGGCACGGGCTTGTACGCCAGGCCGACCTGGTAGTTAAAGAGATTGTCCTCACGGCTCGTGCTGTAGAACGCGGGGGTGCTGGACGGATCGTTGCGGCCGCGCGCGATGTTGCTGCCGCTGGTGCGGTAGTTGTCCCACCGTGCGCCCACGCTGGCTTGCCACTGTTCGTTGAACTTGATGGTGTCAAAGCCGTAGAGGGCCAGCGTGTCCGTGTTGTAGACGGCAGGATTGTTGTTGCGGGTCAGCCTGCCGGTGTAGTCGTCGTGGGGATTCGGATCCCACAGCGACGTGCACAGCGCCGGGTTCGACAGGTCCGTGGCGCTGACCTTGCAGTTCATCGGGCCTCGCGCGATCGTCTGGGTGTAGCTGTCCTTGTCCTGCTTGATGTTGCTGTACTCGAAGCCCAGGTCGAACGAGTGCTTCAGGCTGCCGGTCTCGAATTCGCCCGTCAGGTCCGTCTGGTTGGCGAACGTCTTGGTGACGTAATAGCCGGACTTGAGCGCGCGATACACCAGCCCGTTCGGGATGTTGCCCTTGCTGTCGTCGGGATTGGTCGCCGCGAAATCCGTCGTGCCGCGGCCATAGCGCGTTACGTTGCGCAGTTGCAGCTTGTCCGAGAAGTCATGCTGGAAGTCCACGGTGGCGACATCATCGCGGGTCTTCATGAAGTCGCGGCCGGTCAGGCCGTAGAACGACTTGCGGCTCACGCCCATGGTCTCCGTCACCGGCTGACCCGACTTCGGGTCATACGGAATGGAGTAATCGGGCATGCTGTCGTCCTGATAGTGGTAGTAGCTCAGCGTGATGCGCGTCGGCGTGCCCACGCCCAGCATCAGCGACGGCGCCACGCCCCAGCGCTCGAAGTCCACGGCGTCATCGCGGCCCGGCGTGTCGCCCTTGTTGCCCATCACGTTCAGACGGAAAGCCGCCTTCTCGCCCAATCGCCAGTTGCTGTCGATCGTGGCGCGGTAGTTGTTGTCCGTGCCGATCTGCGCCGTGGCTTCGGTGAAGTCCGTGGCCTTTGGCGTCTTGCTGACCATGTTGATGCTGCCGCCCGCGCCGCCGCGGCCGGAGTACACCGAATCCGGTCCCTTGATGATCTCGACCTGCTCCAGATTGAAGGTATCGCGCACCTGCGTGCTGCTGTCGCGGATGCCGTCCAGGAAGATGCTGCCGGCCGAATTCTGGCCGCGAATGATGGGCAGGTCACCGCCTGGACGGCCGCCCTCACCCGCGCCGAAGGTGATCCCCGGCGAGTTGCGCAGCACGTCCTGCAGCGTGGATGCCGCCTGATCCTGGATCACCTGCTGCGGCACAACCTGCACCGTGCGCGGCGTGTCCAGCAACGGCGCCGTCATCTTGGGAGACTGCGCGGTCGACGTCTGGTACGACGAGCTTTCGCCCTCCACGCGGACGGGCGACAACTGCGTCACGCCGCTGTCAGCGGACTGCGCTGCGGCATAGGGACTGACGAACAACGCAGGGGCGGCAATCGCAGCAGCCAGCGACGTGGCGAGCGTATTCAGCGAATACGAATCTTGGGGCTTCAATCCAGCTTCTCCAGAATGTAAATAGCAACGATTCTTGTTTTTTTGTCGTTTGCGATTCTGAACCGTGACGCTGAATGAAACCTGAATGACAGGCTGTTGATGATCTAAAAGATGAAAAAACAACAGAGTTGATCTGCCGCAAATGCGAAACGGTCGGAGATTCGAATCGGGGGCAGATCAATGGTGGGATCCGGAAGCGTCACAAGCCCCTGCCGGCATGCGCAGGACAAAAAAAACGCCCCGAAATCGGGGCGCTATTTTGTGCTGGGCAGAACTCAGACCCGAAGGCGAGGATGCCGCTTGAAGAGGTACCGGTACACGAATCCAGGATAGGCCAGCACCAGATACAGGCTGAGCGTGATGGCGTAGAACTCCCAGGTCTGGGCGAAGCGGTTGCCCAGCGTGGACTCGAACGCAAAGCCCAGTGCGCCAACGATGGCGTAGAACACCAGCACCTCGACCAGCCGCAACCAGAACGGCTTGACCGCCACCGCCCCACCCTGCTTCCAGGGCAGCACGGCGAAGACGCGCTCGGTCAGGAAGGGAAGATTCGCGCTGACAAGCGCCAGCGCGATCAACAGCCACACCGCCAGCGTCTGGTTCATGGCTGTTATCCGTTCCTTAGAGGCTCAGCGACGAGCGGATGGCCTGCACGCACAGGGCCATCAGGCCACCCGGCAACAGACCCAGCACCAGGATCAGGGCGCCGTTGATCGACAGCACGCCGCGCTGGCCGACCGTGGCCACCATCGGGGCGGCGTCGGCCGCCGGTTCGTCGAAGTAGACGACCTTGACCACGCGCAGGTAATAAAACGCGCCAATCAGCGAGAACAGCACCGCGACCACCGCCAGCGTCACGTGACCGGCGGAAACCAGCGCCTGCAGCACGGCCAGCTTGGCGTAGAAGCCCACCAGCGGCGGGATGCCGGCCAGCGAGAACATCAGGAGCAGCACGATGGCGGCATGCCAGGGGCTGCGGCGGTTCAGGCCCTTCAGGTCGTCGATGTGCTCGCACTCGAAGCCCTGGCGCGACAGCAGCAGCACGATGCCGAAGCTGGCGAGCGTGGTCAGCACGTAGGTCAGCATGTAGAACAGCGAGGCGCCGTAGGCGGCCGACGACAGTTCCGGCTTGCCGGCCACCGATCCCGACATCAGGCCCAGGAGCACGAAGCCCATATGCGAGATGGTCGAGTAAGCCAGCATGCGCTTGAAGTTGGTCTGGGCAATGGCGGTCAGGTTGCCGATGGCCAGCGAGAGCACCGCCAAGATCATCAGCATCGGCTGCCAGTCGGTAGCCAGGCCGTGCAGGCCGTCGACCAGCAGGCGCAGCGTGATCGCAAAAGCGGCCAGCTTAGGCGCGCCGCCCAGAATCAGCGTGACGGCGGTGGGCGAACCCTGGTAGACGTCCGGCACCCACATGTGGAACGGAACGGCGCCCAGCTTGAACGCAAGGCCCGACACCAGGAACACGATGCCGAACACCAGCGCCATCTTCTCGGCCTTGCCGGCGGCGATGACGTTGGACACTTCGGTCAGGTCAAGGTGACCCGTCGCGCCGTAGATCATGGACATGCCGTACAGCAGGAAGCCCGAGGCCAGCGCGCCCAGCACGAAGTACTTCATGGCGGCTTCGGTGGCCACGACGTTGTCGCGGCGCAGGGCGATCAGCGCGTACAGCGCCAGCGACATCAGCTCCAGACCCAGATAGATGGAGATCAGGTTCCCGGAGGAGATCATGACCATCTGGCCCAGCAGGGCAAACAGCGTCAGCACGTAGAGTTCGCCGCCGCGCACCATGTCGCGAACCTGCGCATACACGCGGCCGTAGATCAGCGTGACGCCGACGGCAAGGTACGAAGCGATCTTCAGCAAGTGCGACAGCTCGTCCGTGACGTACAGGCCGTTGAACGTCGAGCCAGCCACGCCGTTCTTCCATTGCACGGCCGACACGACGGTCAGCACGCCCAGGGCAAGCATGGTCAGCAGAAACGTCGGCTTGCGCTCGGGGTGATTGCTGACCGCGTCGATGAGCAGGATAGCCAGGCCGAAAATCAGCAGAAGGATTTCCGGTGTCGCCAAGGCGAAATCGATTTGGGATTGCATCATTGTCTTGTCTTACAGTTTCGAGACGGCAACGTGTTGCAGCAGGGCCTCGACCGACACGTGCATGACGTCGGTAAAGGGCTTGGGATAGATCCCCATGTACAACACGGCGATCGCCATCACGCCAAGAATCACGAATTCGCGGCGGTTGATATCGGTCAGCTCGCGCACGTGGTCGTTGGCGACATCGCCCAGGACGACGCGCTTGACCATCCACAGCGAATACGCCGCGCCAAGGATCAGAGCGGTGGCTGCCAGCAGGCCGATCCAGAAGTTGTGCTCGACCGCGCCCATGATCACCATGAATTCGCCGACGAAGCCGCTGGTGGCCGGCAGGCCGCTGTTGGCCATCGAGAACAGGATGAAGAACGTGGCAAAGCGCGGCATCACGTTGACCACGCCGCCGTAGTCGGCGATGCGGCGCGAGTGCATGCGGTCATAGAGCACGCCAATACACATGAACATGGCGCCCGACACGAAGCCGTGCGAGATCATCTGCACGATGGCGCCTTCGACGCCGGCCGTGTTGAAGATGAAAAAGCCCAGCGTGACAAAGCCCATGTGAGCGACCGACGAATAGGCCACCAGCTTCTTCATGTCGTCCTGCACGATCGCGACCAGACCGATGTAGATCACGGCAATCAGCGACAGCGTGATCATCAGGCCGGCCAGGCTGTGCGAGGCGTCAGGCGCGATCGGCAGCGAGAAGCGCAGGAAACCGTAGGCGCCCAGCTTCAGCATGATCGCGGCCAGCACGATGGAGCCGCCCGTGGGCGCTTCCACGTGGGCGTCCGGCAACCACGTGTGAACCGGCCACATCGGCACCTTGACCGCGAAAGCCGCGAGCAGCGCCACGAAGATCAGGATCTGCGGGGTGTAGCCCAGCTTGGTCTGCTGCCAGGTCAGGATGTCGAACGAACCGCCCGAGACATTCCAGAGGTAGACGAACGCGACCAGCGTCAGCAGCGAACCCATCAGGGTGTACAGGAAGAACTTGAACGCCGCATACACGCGGTTCGGTCCGCCCCAGACACCGATGATGATGTACATCGGGATAAGCGTGGCTTCGAAGAACACGTAGAACAGCATGCCGTCCAGCGCGCAGAACACGCCCACCATCAGACCCGACAGGATCAGGAAGGCGGCCATGTATTGCGCGACGCGGCTCGTGATGACTTCCCAGCCGGCCAGCACCACGATGATGGTGATGAACGCGGTCAGGAGCACGAACCACATCGAAATGCCGTCGATGCCCAGGTGGTAATTGACGTTGAAGGCCTCGATCCAGGAGGTCTTCTCCACGAACTGCATGGCGGCCGTGGAGGAATCGAACCCGGTGTAGAGCGGAATCGTGACCAGGAAGCCGGCGATCGCGCCGACGAGCGACAGGCCGCGCGTCAGGCCGGGACGGTCGTCACGGCCCACCGCCAGCACCAGCAGGCCGAATACGATCGGGACAAAGATCGCAAGCGTGAGCCAGGGAAAAGTGTTGGATGCCATCTCGCTTGCCATCATTGGGGAATCAGCACAAAGAAAGTCACCAGCGCCATGACGCCGATGATCATTGCGAACGCGTAGTGATAGATGAAGCCGGACTGCAGGTGGCGGCTGATGGCTGCCACCCAGCCCACGACACGGGCGCTGCCGTTGATCAGGATGCCATCGATGATGCCGCGATCACCGGTCTGCCACAGGCCGCGGCCCAGGCAGCGCAGACCACGCGCGATGACCTGCTCGTTGAACCAGTCGACGTAGTACTTGTTCTCGAGGATCTTGTTCACGCCCGACAGGTTGGCCTTGATGGCGGCCGGCACCTTGGGGTTGATCAGGTAGCAGTACCACGAGATGACGAAGCCCGCGACGACCAGCCAGAACGGCAGGGTCTGGAAGGCATGCAGGCCGTAGGCGACCCAGCCGTGCCATTCCTCGCTCAGCACGTGCATGGCGGGATGCTGCTGCGGCAGCACCTTGATGACGCCGTCGAAGAACTTGCCGAACACCATCGGGTCGACCGCCCAGGCGCCGACGAACACCGACGGAATGGCCAGCAGGATCAGCGGCAGCGTGACGACCCAGGGCGACTCGTGCGGCTTGCCGCCGTGGTGGCCGTGGCCGTGGTCGTCATGGCCGTGATCGTCGTGACCGTGCGCGTCATGGCCGTGGCCGTGGTCGCTGGTGTCGAAGCGTTCCTTGCCATGGAAGACCAGGAAGTACACGCGGAACGAGTACAGCGACGTGACGAACACGCCGATCAGCACGGCATAGTAGGCAAAGCTTGCACCCCAGACGTTGGCCTGGCCGGCGGCTTCGATGATGTTTTCCTTCGAGTAGAAACCCGAGAAGAACGGCGTGCCGACGAGCGCCAGCGTGCCCAGCAGGAAGGTGATCCAGGTGATGGGCATGTACTTGCGCAGGCCGCCCATGTTGCGGATGTCCTGGTCGTGGTGCATGCCGATGATGACCGAACCCGCACCCAGGAACAGCAGCGCCTTGAAGAACGCGTGCGTCATCAGGTGGAAGATCGCGACCGAGTAGGCCGACGCGCCCAGGGCGACGGTCATGTAGCCCAGCTGCGACAGCGTGGAATACGCAATGACCCGCTTGATGTCGTTCTGGATGATGCCCAGGATGCCCAGGAACAGCGCGCCGATGGCGCCGATCACGATGATGAACGACAGCGCGGTATCCGACAGTTCGAACAGCGGCGAGAAACGCGCGACCATGAAGATGCCGGCCGTCACCATGGTGGCGGCGTGGATCAGCGCGGAAATCGGGGTCGGGCCTTCCATCGAGTCGGGCAGCCAGGCGTGCAGCGGAACCTGGGCCGATTTGCCCATGGCGCCGATGAACAGGCAAATACATGCCACCGTCAGCAGCATCCAGTCGGAGCCCGGCAGCGTCATGCCGGCCAGCTTGTCGGCCTGCGCGAAGACTTCACCGTAGTGCATGGTGCCGGCGTAGGCGAACAGAAGGCCAATGCCCAGCACGAAACCGAAGTCGCCGACGCGGTTGATCAGGAACGCCTTCATGTTGGCGAAGATCGCCGTGGGGCGCGTGTACCAGAAACCGATCAGCAGGTAGGACACCAGGCCCACCGCTTCCCAGCCGAAGAACAGCTGCACCATGTTGTTCGACATCACCAGCATCAGCATGGAGAACGTGAACAGCGAGATGTACGAGAAGAAGCGCTGGTAGCCGGGATCGTCCGCCATGTAGCCGATGGTGTAGATGTGCACCATCAACGACACGGAGGTCACCACGACCATCATCATGGCCGACAGCGGATCGATCAGGAAGCCGATTTCCAGCTTGGTCTGGCCGATCAGGCTCCAGGTGTAGACCGCGCCATCGAAGCGCAGGCCGTTCAGCACGTCGCCCAGCACCACCACCGAACCGATGGCGGAGATGAGCACGCCCACGATGGTGATGACGTGCGAGGCGCGGCGGCCGATGGGACGGCCCAGGAACCCGGTGCCGAAAAGGCCCGCGAGAATTGCTCCGGCCAGCGGCGCCAGCGCGATGAGCAGGTAGAGATTGGGTGAGCTAGACATTTTCTTCCAATACCCCGTCAGCCCTTCAGGCGATCGAGTTCGTCAACGTTGATCGTGTTCAGGTTGCGGAACAGCAGCACCAGGATGGCCAGGCCGATCGCCGCTTCGGCGGCGGCCACGGTCAGGATGAAGAACACGAACACCTGGCCGGCGGTGTCGCCGAACCAGCTGGAGAACGCCACGAAGTTCATATTGACGGCCAGGAGCACGAGCTCGATGGACATCAGGAGAATGATCAGGTTGCGGCGGTTCAGGAAGATGCCGAAGATCCCGATGGCGAACAGGATTGCGCCAAGGATCAGATAGTGGGCCAGCGTCAGCGTCATTGTTTTTCTCCTTGGGGCGCGGCACCGTTCGACGCGTCACGCTTGGCCTGGGCGCGCTCGCTCTGGGCGGGCATGCTCACCATGCGGAAGCGGTCCTTCGCACGCACGCGGACAGCGGCGACCGGGTCGTTGTACTTCACGTCGCGGCGGCGGCGCAGGGTCAGCGCGATTGCGGCAACCATGCCGACCAGCAGCAGCGCGGCGCCCACTTCAACGGCGTAGACGTACTGCGTGTACATCGCCTCGCCCAGCGCGCGGGCGTTGTTGTAGTCGCTGGGCAGTTGCGCCTGCGGACCGGAGCCGTACCAGATGGTGCCCAGCACGAAGGACACTTCCAGCACCAGCACGAGACCGATGACCAGGCCGAGCGGCAGGTAGGTCTTCATGCCCTGGCGCAGGGTGTCCATGCGGATGTCGAGCATCATCACGACAAAAAGGAAGAGCACCATCACGGCGCCCACGTACACCAGCACCAGCAGCAGCGCGAGGAACTCGGCGCCCAGCAGCATCCAGAGCATGGCCGCGTTGGCAAACGCCAGGATCAGGTGCAGAACGGCGGTGACCGCGCTGCGCGCGGTGATCACGCGGAAGGCCGCGATCACCAGCACGGCGGCCAGTATGTAGAAAAGGACAGTGGTAAAAGTCATGGATCAGACCCTGGGCTTCAGCGGTAAGGCGCGTCTTCGGCCCGGCGGCGGGCGATGTCGGCTTCGTAGCGGTCGCCCACGGCGAGCAGCATGTCTTTGGTGAAATACAGGTCGCCGCGCTTTTCGCCGTGGTATTCGTGGATGTGCGTTTCCACGATGGAGTCCACGGGGCAGCTTTCCTCACAGAAGCCGCAGAAGATGCACTTGGTCAGGTCGATGTCGTAGCGCGTCGTGCGGCGGGTGCCGTCGTCGCGCTGATCCGACTCGATCGTGATCGCCAGCGCCGGGCACACGGCTTCGCACAGCTTGCACGCGATGCAGCGCTCTTCCCCGTTGGGGTAGCGGCGCAGCGCGTGCAGGCCGCGGAAACGCGGCGACGCAGGGGTCTTTTCCTGGGGGTAGCGCAAGGTGACCTTGCGTTTGAAGAAGTACTTGCCCGTCAGGCGCATGCCCTTGAGCAACTCGGTCAGCATCAGGCTGCCGAAGAAATCCTTGATCGCTTCCATATCCTGCCTCTGCTTGGCGCTTAGCGCCAAATGTTCCAGGGCGTCTGCATCCAGATCGCCACCACGACCAGCCAGACGCCGGTCAGCGGGATGAAGATTTTCCAACCCAAACGCATGATCTGGTCGTAGCGGTAGCGCGGGAACGAGGCCCGGAACCACACGAACAACGAGACCACGACGAACGTCTTGAGACCCAGCCAGATCCAACCCGGAATCCAGGTCAGCGGCGCGATATCGATCGGGGAAGCCCAGCCGCCCAGGAACATGATCGACGCCATGCAGGACAGCAGGATCATGTTGGCGTATTCGCCCAGGAAGAACAACGCGAAGGCCATGCCCGAGTACTCGACCATGTGGCCGGCCACGATTTCGGATTCGCCTTCCACCACGTCGAACGGGTGGCGGTTGGTTTCTGCGACGGCCGAGATCACGTAGATCACGAACAGCGGCAACAGCGGCAGCCAGTTCCAGGACATGAACGTCAGGCCCTTGTCGGCAAACCAGCCGCGGTTCTGCACGTTGACGATCTCGGACATGTTCAGGCTGCCCGACACCAGCAGCACCGTCACCAGCACGAAGCCGATGGCCAGTTCATACGACAGCATCTGGGCCGAGGCGCGCAGCGCGCCCAGGAACGCGTACTTGGAGTTGGACGCCCAGCCGGCGACGATCACGCCGTACACGCCGATGGACGTGATGGCCATGATGTACAGCAGGCCGGCGTTAACGTTGGCCAGCACGACGTCGGGACCGAAGGGCACGACCGCCCAGGCAGCCAGCGCGGGCATCAGCGTGACCACCGGGGCCACGATGAAAAGCACCTTGTTGGCCTGGCTGGGAACGACGACTTCCTTGGTGAGCAGCTTGAAGACGTCTGCGAAAGGCTGCAGCAGCCCCTTGAAGCCGACGCGGTTCGGACCCATGCGCACGTGCATGGCGCCGATCATCTTGCGCTCCCAGTACGTCAGGTACGCCACGCACAGGATGATGGGCACGGCGATGACCACGATCTTGATGAGGGTCCAGAGGACCATCCAGACCGTCGGGCCCAGCAATGCCTGACCGTGGCTTTCAAGAACATTGAGCCATTCCATCAGGCACGCTCCACGCTGATTTGACCAAATGCGCCACCCAGGGCAGCGGTAGTTTCGAAGGCGGCGGAAATGCGCACGGCACGATCGGCCACGGCATCATCCTGCACGGTTTCCAGTTCGACGACGCCCTGCCCGGCCGACACGCGCACCTTGACGCCGGCCGTCAGGCCGAGGCTGGTGAGGGTACGGCCGTTCATGGCGGCGGCGGGCTTCTTCGAAGCCGGCGAGGCCTGCAGCGGTTCCGAGCGGCGCACCATGGCGTCGGTGCGGTAGATCGGCACATCGGCGACGCGTTCCAGGCCGGTGAGGGCCTGGCCCAGACCCAGCGGGGCCTTGACGTCGTTGGACAGGCGGCCTTCGACGCCGCTGGCCAACACGGCGTCGCGCACGGACTCGGAGGTCTCGTCGTCGAAGCCGGCCAGATGCAGGACGTTGCCCAGCACGCGCAGCACCTTCCAGCCCGGACGGGTCTGGCCGAACGGCGTAACCGTGCCCTTGAAGCTTTGGGCCAGACCTTGGGCGTTGACGAACGTGCCCGAGGTTTCCGTGAACGGCGACACCGGCAGCATCACGTCCGCCCATTCGGCGGCGGCCGAACGGTAAGGCGTGAGCGCGACGGCGAACTGCGCGCCGCGCAGCGCGGCGATGGCTTGCTGGCCGTTATCGGCATCCAGCAGCGGCTCGGCGTGCAGGACGATGTAGGCCTTGAGCGGTTCGGCGAGCATGGCTGCGGCGGTCTTGCCGCCCTTGCCCGGGATGGCGCCGGCGAGGTAGCCGCCGACGGTGTTGCCGCCCGAGGTCAGGAAGCCGAACTTGCCGCCCGACAGGTCAGCCACGGCGCGGCCGTTGGCGGCCAGGGTGGTGGCCTGAGCGCTGGCGACGGCCAGGTTGCCCATCAGGACGGCCGTGTTGGCGCCCGAGGCAAGGCTGGCGGCGATGAGCTTGGCGTTTTCGCCCGGCGTGACCGAGGCGAACTCGGCCGGCACGGCCTGTTCCTTGGCCTGGGCCAGCGCGACGGCCACTTCGGCCAGCGCGCGCGCCAGTTCCGACGGGGCCACGGTGATGCGCGCGGTCACGGGCATCAGGGGATCGTCGGCGGCGCTGTCGACCATCAGGATCTGCGTGCCGCGCTTGGCGGCCTGGCGCAGACGCTGGGCCATCAGCGGGTGGTCCTTGCGCAGGAACGAGCCGACGACCAGGACGCGGTCCAGGTTGTCGAGTTCGGCGATGGGCATGCCCAGCCACGGCGCGCCGGTCAGCGCGGCGTCGAAGGCCGGGTCGGTCTGACGCAGGCGGAAGTCGATGTTCTCGGAACCCAGCGCGCGGACCAGGCGGCCCAGCAGCGCGTATTCCTCGGTCGTGGCGTATTCGGACGCCAGGGCGCCGATCTGACCGGCGCCGAAGCTGTCACGCACGCGCGACAGGCCTTGGGCCACGGCCTGCAGGGCATCGGCCCAGGAGGCTTCCTGCCACTTGCCGTCGGTGCCCTTGATCATCGGGGCTGACAGGCGGTCGTCGCTGTTCAGGCCTTCGTACGAGAAGCGGTCGCGATCGCTGATCCAGCATTCGTTGACGGCTTCGTCCTCGAACGGCACCACGCGCATCACGCGGTCGCCCTTGACCTGGACGACCAGGTTGGCGCCCAGGCTGTCGTGCGGGCTGACCGAACGGCGGCGAGCCAGTTCCCAGGTGCGGGCGCTGTAGCGGAAGGGCTTGGAGGTCAGCGCGCCCACCGGACAGATGTCGATCATGTTGCCCGACAGTTCGGACTCGATCGAACGGCCGACGAAGGTCGTGATCTCGGAGTGTTCGCCACGGCCCAGCATGCCCAGTTCCATGACGCCGGCGATTTCCTGGCCGAAGCGCACGCAGCGGGTGCAGTGGATGCAGCGGGACATTTCCTCGGCCGACACCAGCGGGCCCAGGTCCTTGTGGAACACGACGCGCTTTTCTTCCTGGTAACGCGAGGAAGAACCGCCGTAGCCCACGGCCAGATCCTGCAGCTGGCATTCGCCGCCCTGATCGCAGATCGGGCAGTCGAGGGGGTGATTGATGAGCAAGAATTCCATCACCGACTTCTGAGCGGCGCGAGCCTTCTCCGAGCAGGTGTGGACGACCATGCCGTTGGTCACGGGCGTGGCGCAGGCGGGCAGCGCCTTGGGCGCTTTTTCCACTTCAACCAGGCACATCCGGCAGTTGGCCGCGATGGACAGTTTCTTGTGGTAGCAGAAATGCGGCACGTAAAGCCCGACTTTCTGGGCGGCATGCATGACCATGCTGCCTTCGGGCACTTCGACCTTGTTGCCGTCGACGGTTAGTTCAACCATTGCTGTTCCTGAGACCTACAGATATTGCGGGACCACACAAGACTTGTGCTCGATGTGGTGCGCGAATTCGTCGCGAAAATGCTTGAGGAAGCCACGTACGGGCATGGCGGCGGCGTCACCGAGGGCGCAGATGGTGCGGCCCATGATGTTGGCGGCCACGTTGTCCAGCAGCTCCAGATCTTCCGGACGGCCTTGACCGTTCTCGATGCGGTGCACCATGCGGTACAGCCAGCCGGTGCCTTCGCGGCACGGCGTGCACTGGCCGCAGCTTTCTTCGAAATAGAAGTACGACAGACGCAGCAGCGACTTGACCATGCAACGCGTCTCGTCCATGACGATCACCGCGCCGGAGCCGAGCATCGAGCCGGCCTTGGCGATGGAGTCATAGTCCATCGTGCATTCCATCATGATGTCGGCGGGCAGGACCGGGGCGCTCGAGCCGCCGGGAATGACCGCCTTCAGCTTCTTGCCGCCGCGCATGCCGCCTGCCAGTTCCAGCAGGGTCGAGAACGGGGTGCCCAGCGGGATCTCGTAGTTGCCGGGACGTTCGACGTCGCCGGTGATCGAGAACAGCTTGGTGCCGCCGTTGTTCGGCTTGCCGACTTCCAGGTAGGCCTGGCCGCCGTTGCGGATGATCCACGGCACCGCCGCGAACGTTTCCGTGTTGTTGATCGTGGTGGGCTTGCCGTACAGGCCGAAGCTGGCCGGGAACGGCGGCTTGAAGCGCGGCTGGCCCTTCTTGCCTTCCAGCGATTCCAGCAGCGCGGTTTCTTCGCCGCAGATGTAGGCGCCGTAACCGTGGAACGCGTGCAGCTGGAAGCTGAAGTCGGAACCGAACAGGCGGTCGCCCAGGAAACCGGCGGCGCGCGCTTCTTCCAGGGCTTCTTCGAAGCGCTCGTAGACTTCGAAGATTTCGCCGTGGATGTAGTTGTAGCCGACGCTGATGCCCATGGCGTAGGCCGCGATCGCCATGCCTTCAATCACGATGTGCGGATTGAAGCGCAGGATGTCGCGGTCCTTGAACGTGCCCGGTTCGCCTTCGTCGGAGTTGCAGACGAGGTACTTCTGGCCGGGGAAGGCGCGCGGCATGAAGCTCCACTTCAGACCGGTCGGGAAGCCCGCGCCGCCACGGCCGCGCAGACCCGACGCCTTGACCTCGGCGATCACGTCTTCCGGCTTCATGCCGGTGGTGAGGATCTTTTTCAGGGCTTCGTAGCCGCCGCGCTTGACGTAGTCGGCCAGGCGCCAGTTGGCGCCGTCGACGTCGGCCATGATCTGCGGCTGCATGTGCCGGCCGTGCAGGCACATCGAATTGGACAGGTCGTTCAGGGGGTTGGGGTCCAGCCCCTGCGCGAACTGCTTGTACAGGTCAGGCGCATTCATGCCGACTCTCCTTGCTGCTTGAGGGCCGCGACCAGCGCGTCCAGCTTCTCGTCGGTCATGCGCACGCACATATGCTTGTTGTTCACGATCAGCACGGGGGAGTCGCCGCAGGCGCCCATGCACTCGCCTTCGACCAGGGTGAACTGACCGTCTTCGGTGGTCTGGCGGTAGTCGACGCCCAGCTTGCGCTTGAGGTATTCGCCGGCACGGTCGCCATCGCGCAAGGCACAGGGTAGGTTCGTGCAGACGGCGATCTTGTTCTTGCCGACGGGCTTGACGTCGAACATGTTGTAGAACGTGGCGACTTCCTGGACCGCGATGGGCGGAACGCCAATGTAGTTGGCCACGTCTTCGATGACTTCGGTAGCCAACCAGCCCTTCTCTTCTTGCGCGATGGCAAGCGAGGCCATGATGGCGGACTGCCGCTGGTCGGCCGGGAACTTGGCCAGTTCACGGTCGATTTTCTGGTAGGCCTGTTCGGAAAGCAGCATAGTTTGAATCCGGGTTATGCGGGCGTGCTCGTGACTGTCTGGGGCGGATGATCAGCGATCGATCTCGCCGAAAACGATGTCCTGCGTGCCAATGATGGTGACGGCGTCGGCGATCATGTGGCCGCGCGACATTTCATCCAGCGATTGCAGGTGGACAAAGCCGGGCGCCCGAATCTTCAGGCGGTAAGGCTTGTTGGCGCCGTCGGACACCAGATAGATGCCGAATTCGCCCTTCGGATGCTCGACCGAGGCGTATGCCTCGCCCGGGGGCACGTGGAAACCTTCGGTGAAGAGCTTGAAGTGATGGATCAGCTCTTCCATGTTGGTCTTCATGGCGGTGCGCGACGGCGGGGCGATCTTGTGATTCTCGATCATGACCGGGCCGGGATTGTTGCGCAGCCATTCCACGCACTGGCGGATGATGCGATTGCTCTGGCGCATCTCGGCGATGCGGACCAGGTAGCGGTCATAGCAATCGCCGTTGACACCCACGGGGATGTCGAAATCAAGCAGGTCGTAGACTTCGTAGGGCTGCATCTTGCGCAGGTCCCATGCGACGCCCGAACCACGCAGCATCGGGCCGGTGAAGCCCAGCGCCTTGGCGCGATCGGGATCGACCACGCCGATGCCGACCAGACGCTGCTTCCAGATACGGTTGTCGGTGAGCAGCGTTTCGTACTCGTCGACGCAGGCCGGGAAACGGTTGGTGAAGTCTTCGATGAAATCCAGCAGCGAGCCCGAACGCGCGTCGTTCATGGCGCGGATTTCCTTGTCGCCACGGTACTTGCTGGAGTCGCCGTACTGCGGCATGGAATCCGGCAGGTCGCGGTAGACGCCGCCCGGACGGTAGTAGGCCGCGTGCATGCGCGCGCCCGACACCGCTTCGTAGCAGTCCATCAGGTCTTCGCGTTCACGGAAGGCATACAGGAACACCGCCATGGCGCCCACGTCGAGCGCGTGCGAACCCAGCGACATCAGGTGGTTCAAGAGGCGGGTGATTTCATCGAACATCACGCGGATGTACTGCGCGCGCAGCGGGGCTTCGACGCCCAGCAGCTTTTCGATGGCCATGACGTAGGCGTGCTCGTTGCACATCATGGACACGTAGTCCAGGCGGTCCATGTAGGGCAGCGCCTGGATGTAGGTCTTGTGTTCGGCCAGCTTTTCGGTGGCGCGATGCAGCAGGCCGATATGCGGGTCGGCGCGCTGGATGACTTCGCCGTCAAGCTCGAGCACCAGGCGCAGCACGCCGTGCGCGGCCGGGTGTTGAGGACCGAAGTTCAGGGTGTAGTTCTTGATGTCTGCCATGATTCAACGCCCCATGCCGTAGGTGTCTTCGCGCACCACGCGCGGGGTGATCTCGCGCGGATCGATCGTGACCGGCTGGTAAATGACGCGCCGTTGTTCGGGGTCGTAGCGCATTTCGACGGTGCCCGACAGCGGGAAGTCCTTGCGGAAGGGATGGCCGATGAAGCCGTAGTCGGTCAGGATGCGGCGCAGGTCCGGGTGGCCTTCGAAGACGATGCCGTACAGGTCGAAGGCTTCGCGCTCGAACCAGCCGACCGCGGGCCAGCACTCGATCAGCGAGGCGACCATGGGGAACTCGTCGTCGGGCGCCCAGGTGCGCACACGCAGCCGCCAGTTGTTCTCGATGGAGAGCAGGTGCGCCACGACAGCGTAGCGCGAGCGGTGGATGCGGACGTTCGTTTCCTCGGGCAGCTGGCGCGTGCCGTTGCCCCAGGTCAGGTAGTCGACGCCGCAGAGGTCGATACAGGTTTCAAAGCGCAGGCCGGCTTCGGTGCGCAGCTTGTTGCAGACGGAGAACCACTGCTCCGCGGGCACTTCGAGCGTCAGCTCGCCCAGCGCCTCGGTCAGCGCGATGTCCGCGCCGAGGGTGGTCTGCAAATTGTTTTTCAGGGATTCGAGCCTGGTCATCATCTTGTACGCTTAGGTGAACCGATACGCTGGTTTCGCAAGGTTCGCGGCGGCTTAAGGCCTGCCGCCGAACCGGGCGAAGCGTCAGCGCGCAATCGTGTTGGTCAGACGGATCTTGTTCTGCATTTGCAGCAAGCCGTAGACCAGCGCCTCGGCCGTGGGCGGGCAGCCCGGCACGTAGACGTCTACCGGTACGATGCGATCGCAGCCACGGACCACCGAATACGAGTAGTGGTAGTAGCCGCCGCCATTGGCACAGGAGCCCATGGAAACCACCCAGCGCGGCTCGGGCATCTGGTCATAGACCTTGCGCAGCGCCGGCGCCATCTTGTTGCACAAGGTGCCGGCCACGATCATGAGATCGGACTGGCGGGGACTGGGCCGGAAGATGATGCCGAACTGGTCCAGGTCGTAGCGGGCCGCGCCCGCATGCATCATCTCAACCGCGCAACAGGCCAGACCGAAGGTCATGGGCCACATCGAACCGGTCTTCGCCCAGTTCAGGAACTTGTCGGCGCTGGTGGTGATGAACCCTTGCTTGAGAATGCCGTCTATAGCCATATTCGTCTCTGATAGCGTGCTGTGAAATGAACCCGGAGGTCACTCCCAATCCAGCGCGCCCTTTTTCCATTCGTAGATGAAGCCGACGGTCAACACGGCGAGGAAAACCATGACCGTCCAGAAACCGACGAGTCCGACGGTGCCCTGGGCGATGGCCCACGGAAACAGGAACGCGATTTCCAGGTCGAAAAGAATGAACAGGATCGCCACAAGGTAGTAGCGCACGTCAAACTTCATGCGTGCATCTTCAAACGCTTCGAAGCCGCACTCGTAAGGCGAGAGCTTCTCAGCGTAAGGACGCCGCGGACCAAGGAGGGAGCCGGCCGTTAGAAGCGCGAACCCGATAAGGGTGGCCACTACGATAAACAGCAGGACGGGAAAATACTGTTGCAGGTTCATTCAGGCGTCCGTCAAATGCGCAAACCTTAGGATTGTAGCATTCGCGCGGTTACTTCCGGCTGAACTCTGTAGCTTGAATAGCAGGCGAAAGACTGCATTCCTCAAATGGAACAATCGCAGCTTTCGTCGGCGTACTTCGAAGGATACACGGCTTGATGAGCACGAAGCCGTAGTATGCACGAATTCAGCCAGCAGACGAAAAAAAAACCACCCCCAAAAGGGTGGTTTATGCGAACGGGCCGAGGCCCGTTCGACTTTGCTTTAAATCCAGACAGGGCTTGCGCCCTGCGTTGGATTAGAAGCGGTGACGGACACCGACGCCGACAGCGGTCGACTTCAGGTCGTTCAGGAAGGCGTAGTTCGTGGCGTACGAACCGTAAGCGTACAAGTTGGTGCGCTTGGACAGGTCGTAGGTGTAGCCCAGCGAGTAGATGTTCATGTTGGAATCATCACCCGTCAGCTTGTCGTTCGACGGATCAACACGCTGCCACGAACCGAAGATGTTCGAAGCGCCGCCGATCGGGGCCGACAGACCAACCAGGTACGAGTTAGCCTTGAAGCCGTCAGCAAACAGGTTGTTGCCGAAGTTCACGGAGCTCGAGCCACCACCGATGGTGCTGGTGGCGGTGCCTTGGCCGGCGAACCAACCGTCGGTCGTGCGAGCGTAGGCCAGAGCCAGCTTCACGACTTCAAAGTCGTACGAACCGCCGATGGCGTACATACGCGGGGTGGCGTCGGTCGATTCGGTCGGCAGACGGTTCGAGGCGTTCAGCTGGTCGTACGACAGAGCGACGTTCAGCGGGCCGTTGACGTAGCGCAGACCGGTCGTGATGGCGCGGGTGTTGTCGGCGGTCTTGAAGCCGGTTTCCGAACCCTTGGTGTCATCAGCGCTGAACGAGTAGCCAACGCCGAACTGGAAGCCGCTGAACGACGGGGTCTGATACATGACCATGTTGTCGTAGCGTTGCGTGTTAGCAGCGCTCATGCCAACGCCGATGTTGGCTTGACCGAAGCCAGCGCCGAACGGGTCGATCGAGCCGAAGTACTTCGACGCGATGTTGGTTTGACGACCGAAGTCCAGTTGACCCCAGCTGTCGCTGGCCAGACCGACGGTGGCTTGACGGCCGAACAGACGACCACCTTGAGCGGAGGTGCCGTTACCCGAGTTGAAGCCCGATTCCAGTTGGAAAACAGCGCGCAGGCCGTCACCCAGATCTTCCGAACCACGCAGACCCCAGCGCGAACCGTTCTGGACGCCGTTGATCATGCCAAAACGGCTGCCGTTTTGGGCATCAGTACCGCCGCTGATCTTGTTGTAGCCGAGGCCCGTGTCGATGATGCCGTACAGGGTGACAGACGTTTCTGCCTGGGCGACACCGGCGAAACCGGCGAGCAGGGCGGCAGCGAGCAGAGTCTTTTTCATTTAAGAAATCTCCGTTGATTTGAGTGACAAGAGCAGCAATCCAGCAAACCAGCCTGCCGCCCCCCTAACTCCGCGAAGGGAAGTTGACGCTATTGCATCAAAAATCGGGGGGGCTGGCTATGGTCGGCATCAGAAAAGTGCAGGTTTGCGACAGGCTTGTTGGGAAGTTGCAACATCCCGCTGATGCTTGCCCGGCAACGCTAGGGCTTTCCCTTACCGAAAAGCCCGAGCGCGCATCCATGCGACTTTCGGCCCTGCCCCCAATTTTCCGGGCAATTCCAAAACCCATTTGTCGCGCAACTTTCTTCACGGATCCGGCGGCCATCCGGCGAAAAACGGAGGCGGCCGCGATGACGCCGGCCCTGCTGATCATCGTAGCCAAGTCCCGGCTGGATAACATTGTTATTAATAAAAATCGTCGATATGATCGGTGGCATCGAACAGACGCCCAGCCCCATGTCCACCCCCTCCCCGCGCGCCGACCGAAACGAACGACTCAGCGCCCTGCGCCGGCAGATCATCCTGGACGCCGCGCAGCGCGTCTTCGAGCGCGACGGTCTTGAAAAAACGACGATCCGGGCGATTGCGAAGGAAGCCGGCTGCACGACGGGCGCCATCTATCCGTGGTTTGCGGGCAAGGAAGCGCTTTATGGCGAACTGCTGGACGAATCGCTGCAGCGGCTGCACGCGCATCTGGAGCGAGCCGAACAGGCCGAAGCGCCGGAATCGGCCGCGCGCGGCGTGATCCGCGCATTCTTCGGTTATTACGCCGAGCGGCGCACGGATTTTTCCCTGGGGCTGTACCTGTTCCAGGGACTGGGGCCGCGCGGATTGGGCCGCGACATGGACGAGAAGCTCAACTCCCGGTTGCGGCAATCCATCGATCTCATCGGCCAGGCGTTGTCGCGCACGAAAGGCTGGCGCGGCGAGGCCGTGCAGGCCGAGCAGATGAACGTGTTCACCTACCTGATGGGGCTGTTGCTGCTGCTGCACACGCGCCGTCTCAAATCCCTGGGCCAGCAGGCCGACGCGCTGCTGGACAACTATTGCCTCGCACTGGAGCAACGATGACTGCAACCGCCCTAGCCGCCAACGGCCACGCGCCGCTGATCAGCCTGGCCGACTTTCACGTGCTGCTGGCCGACCAGCACCCGTTCTCGATGCTGCTGGGAATCGACGTGCTGCACATCGGCCACGGCACGGCGCACGCCGTGCTGCCCGCCCGGGACACGCACCAGCGGCTGGGCGGCATCGTGGCCGGACCGATGCTGATGGGGCTTGCCGACCTGGCCATGTATGCGGCGGTCGTGGGCGCTACCGGCCAGGCGCATGCGGTCACGGCCAGCCTGACCATCAATTTCCTGCGCAAGAGCCCGGCGGGCGCCATCCATGCCCATGCCCGCCTGCTGAAGGTGGGCCGGCTTAGCGCGGGAGAGGTCGTGCTGACGGGAGAAGGCTCGGACGAGCCGGTCGCCCATATCGTGAGCACGTGGTCGGTGCCCAAGCCATGAGTTCGCGCGTCAGCATCGTCGGCATGGGCAGGATCGGCACGCTGGCTGCACGGCGGCTGCTGGCCGCCGATCCCGACATTGCGCTGACGCTTTATGACATCGAGGCGGACCGCTGCGAGGCCTTCCGCGGCAACGCGACGCTGGCGACGTCGGCGCGCGAAGCCCTGGCGGAATCCGACACCATCGTGCTTGCCCTGCCCCGGGAGCGCGAGATCGACCGCACGCTGGAACGCTTCAGCGACGGGCAGGTCACGGCGCCCATTGCCGGCAAGCTGATCATTGACCTGGATCCGCCGCCGGCCGACCGGATGCGGCAGCTGGACCGCGCCATTGCCAGCGCGGGGGGACGTTATGCCTGCGCGCCGTTGCAGGCGTGCGATTCGGCTGGCGTGGAGGCTCGCTTACTGGACGCGCTGAACCCACCGGCCTGACACGTGCAGCCGCTCGACGGCCGCCACGCACAGGACCAGCCAACCAAGGCTGACGGCAAATCCGGCCACGACGTCGCTCGCGAAATGCACCTGCAGAAGGATGCGGCTAAGGCCGATGGCCATGATGAGCGCGGCCATGAACGCCACGCACGGCAGGCGCCACGCGGGCGGGGAAAACCGCCACATCAGGTAGCACGCCGTGCCGTACACGGCCATGGCGGCGGAGGCATGACCGCTGGGAAAACTCCAGCCGGTCGCCATGGCATAGCCGTGGTCGTGATCGGGGCGCACGCGTTCAAAGGTGTGCTTGAACAGCCAGTTGAGCGCGCCGTTCAGGCCGGTGGCGATGGCGCAAAAGAGCGCAAGCTGCCACAGCCCGCGCCATAACAGCGCAATGGTCATCAGCACGGCGACGACGGTGAGCAGGTTACGGTCGCCCAGATACGTGATCCAGGACAGCAGCCACAGCATCGACGTGGACATGGACATGCTGAGCGCATCGGCCAGCGCGCCGTCGAACTGCACCACGGCGCCGCGGCTTTCGACAGCCAGGGCCAACGTGAGAAACAGAACGAACGACACGCCGGCCACCCCGGCAAACAGCGCGGCGCGGCCGTTGCGGGACAACCGGCCATGGCACCGCATGAACAGCAGCGCCGCGCCGCCGGCCAGCAGCGGCAGCGCGATAAACAACGAGAAGGCATGGGCCGCGGCCCATGCCGCGTAGACATCGGTCATGTTTGAACCAACAAAAAGAAATCGCGCGAACGAGCGCGCGCACTACTACAGCGAGACCAGCGTCTTGTCGACGGGGGCGAACGCGTGCGCGCCGGCCGCGTAGTCCCAGCGCTCGACGTGGCAGACCTGCTGGCCGTCCTCTTCGGTGCGGGTGATCACGCCCAGCGAATTGGGCACAGTGCCCCGGACGCGGTGCGAACAGGTCGTTCCGGCCTGGACGATCCAGCCGGCCGGCCCCGTCGGCGCAGTCAGCGGCAGCACGTAGGGCAAGTGTATGTGACCGCCCAGCACCAGGTCGACGCCCGCCTGCGCCCACGCCGCGAGCGCGCGCTCGCGGCCGATCAGCAGGTTGGACAGGTCGGATTCGACCTTGGCGCGCACCGGATGGTGCGCCACGACGATCCGCAACTGCCCCGGCCGCGCCTGGCTCAGCCGCTGGGCGACGCGGGTGATCTGGGCGTCGGAGATCTCGCCGTCCTTGTGGCGCCTTGGCCGCGTGGTGTTCACGCCGATCGCCAGCACGCCGTCGTTTTCGAACACGGGTTCGAGGATTGGTCCGAGCGCGCGCTTGTAGTTGCCGTACGGATTGAGCACCCGCAGAAACACGTTGAACAGCGGGATATCGTGATTGCCGGGCACCGCCAGCACGGGCAGCGCCAGGCGCTCGATGAAACGGCGTGCGGCGGCGAACTGGCTGCGGCGCGCGCGCTGGGTGATGTCGCCGCTGAGGACCACGAGATCGGGCGACAGTTGCCGCGCCAGATCCAGCACGGCTTCAATGACCGCCTTGCGCTCGGTGCCGAAATGGGTATCGGACAGATGCAGGATCCGCGTCATGAGCGGTCCAGGAACTCGGGATCCGCCGGCACCACGAGAGGTAGACGATCAGTCGCCACCTTGAATTCGAGCGGCGTGTCCATCCAGGAGATTTCGCCGTCCATCGCCACCTTGACCCGGCGGCGCCCTCGCACCCCCACCGTGAGCTTGTCGAACGCGAAATTGATCACGTTCTCAGCGTCGCCCAGCCGGCTTAGCAGGCCGCGCACCAGCAGGCCATAGAGCGCCAGCGTGCCGACGGGCCGCGCCGCCATGGCGACCAGTTGGTTCCGATCGAGCCCGTCGTTTTCGATGCCGATATGTTCGAGCTGCAGTTTGTTGTTGCCCACCACCAGCGTCGGCGAGGTCAAGCTGCGCGACTTGCCTTCGAATTCCAGTTGCAGGCCAAGCTGGCGCGGTTGGCGCCACAGCGTGACCAGGCCCGACCACAGCGCGACCCAGCGCCGGCGGCCGTAGCGCTGCTTGTAGGCTTCGCGGTCTTCCAGCAGTTGCGGATACAAACCGAGGCTGGCGTTCACGAGGAACAGGCGGCCGTTCAGCAGGCCGACCTGCACCGGCCGGATGGTGCCTTGCAGGAAGCCGCGCAGCGCAACGTCTGTCTCTTGCGAAATGCCGTAGGTGCGGCCGAAGTAGTTGAAGGTGCCTTGCGGCAGGATGCCGAAGGGCACGCCTTGTCCCAGCACCACGCCCGCGACGGCATTGAGCGTGCCGTCGCCGCCCGCGGCAATGACGACGCCCTGCTCGTCCTGCGCGCGCTTGACCGCCTGACGCGCCACGTCCGTCAGCCGCGACGGATCGTCGACCGGCATGAGTTCGTAGCGCCGCCCGGCCTCGTCGAGGATGTGCCGGATGGTGTCCTGCAGGACCTGCGCGTCGCCGCGCCCCGATCCTTTATTGAGGACGATGAATAAGGGTTCTGTTCCCGTGAGGGGTCGAGCCGCTGTTGCCGGGCTCTGCTCGGATGGCGTCATGCGACAAACATACCCTAAGCGGGCAAAGCGCCGCAAGACGCGGTGAAGCGCGGGCACGCACGCTTTGTAAGCAAGCGTGCGTGCGACCGGTCAACGCCCAATGGCGTAGGCCTGCATCAAGCGCGGCGTCGCGGCCGCATGCAGCAATCCGTCGGGATCGCGCGAGGCCGCGGTCAGTCGGCCGACCGACCATTCGGGCACTTCCTCGATCTGGTGCCCGCGCTGGCGCAGGGCCTCGATGACCTCGGCGCCAAAACTGGCCTCCAGCGCGAGATGACCCGGCTTGCGGTCCCGGGGATAGAACGAGGTGGGAAAGTGCATGGTGTGCGACATGGGCAGGTCGATGGCTTCCTGCAGGTTCAGGCCGTGATGCACGTGACGCAGGAAGAACAGGAGCTGCCATTGCTCCTGCTGGTCGCCGCCCGGCGTGCCGAACGCCAGGTAGGGCTTGCCGTCGCGCAGCGCCAGCGACGGGGTCAGCGTGGTGCGCGGGCGCTTGCCCGGCGCCAGCGTGCCGGGCAGGCCTTCTTCCAGCCAGAACATCTGGGCGCGGGTGTTCAGGCCGAAGCCCAGTTCGGGGATAACCGGCGAGGACTGGAACCAGCCGCCCGACGGCGTGGCCGAGATCATGTTGCCCCAGCGGTCGATCACGTCCACGTGCGTGGTGTCGCCGCGCTTGGCCGAGGCGCGCATGTCGGCAAGCGTCGGTTCGTTCGTGGCGCTGCCGGGCGCGGTGACCGGCGACAGCCGTTCCAGGGTGTCCATGACCCGAGCCACCTGCGCCTCGAAGCCGGGCACCTGGCCGGGCAGCAGGTCGCGCGACGCGCCCTCCCCGATCAGCTGGCGGCGTTCGGCGTTGTACCCGTCGGACAGCAGATGGGCCAGCGGCACGTCGATGAAGGCGGGGTCGCCGTAATACGCTTCGCGGTCGGCAAAGGCGAGCTTCATGGCCTCGGTGACGCGATGGATGAACTCGGCGCTGGTGGGACCGACGCCTGCCAGGTCCATGTCCTTCAGGATGGCGAGGGTCTGCAGAAAGACCGGCCCCTGGCTCCAGGCGCCCGCCTTGGCAACCGTGTAGCCGTGATAGTCGTAAGTCAGCGGCTTGTCATAGCTGGCGGACCAGCCGGCCAGGTCGTCGGCGGTGATGACGCCGCGGTGGGTCGTGCCGCTTTCGTCCATGACGTCGGTGTTGCGGGCAAAGCGGTCGATCTCTTCAGCGATGAAGCCGCGGTAGAACGCGTCGCGCGCGGCCTCGATCTGGCGGTCGCGGTCGGCGCCGGCGCCTTCGGCGGCTTTGAGGACGCGGGTCCAGGTGCGGGCCAGCGCCGGATTGCGAAACAGCTTGCGGGCCTGCGGCACCTGCCCGCCCGGCACGTAGACCTGGGCGGTCGTCGGCCAGTGCGTCTCGAAGAAGTCTTCCAGGCCGGCGATGGTGTTGGAGATGCGCGGCATCAGCGCATGGCCATGCTCGGCGTAATAGATGGCGGGCTCAAGCACGTCGCGCACCCGCATCGTGCCGTGGTCGCGCAGCAGCAGCATCCAGGCGTCGAACGCGCCCGGAATCACGGTCGCGAGCAGGCCGTTGCCGGGGATGAGCTTCAGCCCTTCGGCGCGGTAGCGTTCGAGCGTGGCGGCGGCGGGCGTGGTGCCCTGCCCGCACAGCACCTCGACCTTGCCGGTCTTGGCGGAATAGAACACGGCGGGCACTTCGCCGGCCGGGCCGACCAGATGGGGCTCGACCACCTGCAGCACGAACGCCGAGGCGACGCAGGCATCGAACGCATTGCCGCCGCGCTCCAGCAGCGACATGCCAGCCGCGCTGGCCAGCCAATGGGTGGACGTCACGACACCGAAGGTGCCGAGAATTTCCGGGCGAGTCGTAAACATGGTGAGTCCTGGTGTGGGAAGGGTGTCTGACACCCCTGCGCGGCTATTGGCCGGTGTCAGACACCCGTGGGGCATCGAGATGTACAGCGGTCATTGCGTTCGGGTGTCAGACACCTGAGAGCAGGTAGGGGGGCCTACTTTTTTTCCACACCCTTCAAGCGGATCAAGCCGTCCGGATAGGGAACGAAGCCTTGCACCTTGGCCTGCACGCCGAACGTCCACGGCAGGTAGAACAGGTAGATGATGGGACGCTGGTCCTGCATCGCGGCCAGCACCTGGTCGTACAGGGCGCGGCGCTTGGCGGTGTCGGCCTCGGCGCGGGCGTCGTTGAGCAGTTTGTCGACGGCGGCGTCGCAGAACTTGCCGTCGTTCAGGTTGCCCTTGCAGCTCAGGTATTGGTGGATGTTGCCGCTGGGATCGACCCGGCCCGACCAGCCGCTCTGGCCCACCTGGAAGTCGCCGCGCGCGAGCGAGGACTGCAGCGAGGCGAATTCGACAGGGCGCAGGGTGATGTCAAAGCCCGCTTCGGCGCCCATGGCCTGCACCAGTTCGAAGACCTGCTGCATGGTGGTGTTGTTGCCGAAGGTGATCTCGACCTTCACGCGGTCGTAGCCGGCTTCCTTCAGCAAGGCCTGCGCCTTCTTGGGATCGCGGCCCGGGCGGTCGAAGGACTTGTTGTAGGCAAAGCTGGCGGGCGGGAACGGCTGGTGGGCAGGCTGGAACATGCCTTCGCCGATCACCTGGTTCAGCACGTCGCGGTCGATGGCCAGATCCAGTGCCTGGCGCACGCGCTTGTCCTTTGCCAGCGGATGATCGGCGCGCGCGCCGTTGGCGAGGTTCACGGAGATGGACTGGAAGCCCAGGCCGGTCACCGGGGCCAGACGCAGGCTGGGGTCGTCCTTGACAGCCTTGGCGTCGCTGGGCGCCACGCGCTCGATGATGTCCAGGTCGCCGGCGCGCAGGTTGTTCAGGCGCACGGTGTTGTCCGGAATCGGCGTGAAGACGAGGCGGTCGAAATGGTAGTTGGCCGCGTCCCAGTACTTGGGGAATTTCTCGAGCACGATGCGGTCGTTCTGCACGCGCTCCTTGAACTGGTAGGGACCCGAGCACACGGGCTTGCCGCCGGGATCCTTGTCGAAACTGGCGGGCGAAATCATCATGCCGGCGCGGTCGGACAGCTGCGACAGCAGCGAGGCGTCCGGTTCCGACAGGTTCAGCACCACGGTCTGGTCGTCCGGGGCGTCCACGCTGGCCACCGTGGCCAGTTCGCTCTTGCGGTTGCTGTCGGGCAGCGTGCGGGCGCGGTCGAGGTTGGCCTTGACCGCGGCGGCATTGATGGGAGTGCCGTCATGGAAGACGGCATCCGTGCGCAGCTTGAAGGTCAGCGTCTTGTTGTCGGGGCCGACGGACCACGATTGCGCAAGCTGGGGCACGAACTTCAGGTCGGGCGTGATGTCGACCAGCCGGTCGCACAACGAGGCGAACACGATGCGGCCGACAAAGGTGCGGGCGCGCGCCGGATCCAGCACGTCCGGGTCGTCCTGCAGCCCGATACGCAAGGTGGACTGGGCTTGCGCCAATCCGGTGGCCAGCATTCCCGCCATGGCCATGGCGAGGCAAAGTTTACGCATGAAAGATCTCCGTCGATTCCGCGAGGGACCGTGCCTCGTGCGCGGGCGCACCGCCTGGCAGGGAGGAACAGACCCCGGGTCGTGCCGCATCGCCGGGCCCATCCCCCTCGTGCGCACGTTGTTGCTGGATTCTGCGCCAGGCGCGCGGCGATTGTATAGACCGGCGCGGGGCGCGCCGCCCACTATACGCCCGTGGCGGCCGCCTTGCGGACGAAAGCCTCAGGGCAGACGGCACGGCGCCGAGAAATCGGCCGAGGCGGCAACCGTGTCGCGCAGCAGGGCGACCAGCGGCCGGGCGTCGTCGCGCCGGTACTGGAACGCGTAAGGCAACGCGGCCAGTTCGGGATCGCCGTGCAGGACGCGCAGGCTGCCTTCGGCCTGGAGCTTTTCGGCCCAATGCCTGGGCAGCAGCCCCACCCCGGTGCCTTCGATCAGCAATCCCACGATGGCGCCCCAGTTGTTGCAGCACAGGCGCTCGCCCGCGGCCTGGCGCCCGCCCAGCCAGTCGTCGATGATGCGCGTGGTGCCCGCGCCCTCGGGCAGGGTCACGAGCGGCAGCCGGGCCAAGAGGGCCATGGTCATGCCGGTTTCGCCGGGCTGCAGCACCGCGGGCGCGGCGACCCAGGAAAAGCGCGCCTCGCCGATGGGCAAGGACGCAATGCCGGCGCGGGACGACCGGCCGGCGATCACGGCGAAATCCAGTTCCCCGTCCGCGACGCGTTGCTCCAGCACCTGGCCGATGTCGACGTAGGGCTCCAGCACCAGCTCAGGGTAGGCGGTGCGCACGGCGCGTATCAGCTGCGGCAGCCAGGTCAGCGCGGTGAGTTCGCCCACGCCGAAACGGCAGCGGCCGCGCAGGCCGGGCGTCTCGGTCATGGAAGCGCGGATCTGGTCCGCGGCGGCGAGCAAGCCGCGCGCCTGCGGCACCAGGCGCTGGCCGGCGTCGGTCAGCACGGCCTTGTGGCCGCTGCGGTCAAAGAGCGGCTGGCCCAGCGCTTCTTCCAGTTCCGTGATGCGTTTGGAAAGCGAGGACACCGACAGGTGAAGCCGCTCGGCCGCCACGGCGAAACTGGCGCAGGTGGCGGCCCAATAGAAGGCTTCGAGCTGCTTGAGCGTCATGGCCGCTTGCTGACGCGATAGGCGCAGCGCCGCGCGCCCGCCAGGATATGTTCTTCGCGGTCGACCTGCACGCCCTCGCCCAGCACCTTGCGAAACAGTTCCAGCTCGCTGCGGCAAAAGCCCATACAGGCCTTGGCGGCCGAACAGATGGGGCAATGGTTCTCGATGAAGACGAATCCGGCTTCGTCCTCGCGCAGTTCCGCCATGTAGCCCTCTGCGCTGCGCACGTCGACCAGCCGTTCGAGCCGCGCCTTCAGGTGCGGCGCGTCCTGCATGGCCTGCTGGTAGACGTTGAGCATGGCGTTTTCGCGCACCTGCACCAGCTTGTCGATGCCCTCGTCGCCAAACACCTGGCGCACTGCCGCGATCATCTGCACCGTCATCTCGGCGTGCGTGTCCGGAAAGCGCCCGTGGCCGGCGGCGGTCAGGAACCAGATCTGGGTGGGCCGGCCGCGGCCCGCGCTGCGGCTCTCGGCGTCGACCAACCCGTCGGCGTGCAGGCGCGTCATCTGCTGGCGCACCGCCTCGGCCGTCACGTCCATGGCCCGCGCGATGACCGCGATGGATTGCGGCCCGCGGGTCTTCAGGGTCATGAGAACGCGGTCCGCAGGCTGGTGCGGCAGCGCGGCGGCCGGTTGGGACAGGCTGTCAGACATGAGGGATATCGATGCTCCGGATGAAGGTTCCTATGGTGCCACGGCCAGCCGCGTCTGGCCGGCCTCGTCAGCCTGCCAGCCGCCGCCCAGCGCCTTATAGAGCGCCACGAGGCGCGTATAGGACTCGGCTTCCGCCACGGCCACGGCGTCCTGGGCGCGCAAAAGCGTACGCTGAGCATCCAGCACGGTCAAATAAGGCGTGCTGCCCTCGCGGTAGCGCAGCCGGGCCAGTTCGGCGGCCCGCCCGCTGTGGGCCGCGGCCTGCGCCAGGCTGCCCAGGCGCTGCTGCGTCTGCCCGTATTCGGCCAGCGCCGACTCCACTTCCTCGACCGCGCGCAGGACCGCTTGCTCGTAGCGCGCCGCCTCGCCATCCAGGCGCGCCTCGGCCCCGCGCTTGCGGGCAAGGGCCGACGGCAGATGGAACGCGGGCCAGTTGGCGTTGGCCGCGACGCCGAACCCGCGGCTGGCGGCCGAGCCGAAGTCCGCGCCGCGCAGCGCGACGAATCCCAGGAAGCCGCCCAGATCGATGCGCGGGTACAGCTCGGCCGTGGCCACGCCCACGTCTGCGTTGGCGGCAGCCAGGTTGCGTTCGGCGGCCAGCACATCCGGGCGCCGCGATAGCAACGCGCCCACGTCGCCGATGGGCAGGCGCGCGGTCAGCGGCGCAAGCGGCTGGGCGGCGTCCAGCGCACCCAGCTCCGCCGGACGCAGCGCCGCCAGCACCGCGATCCGGTAGCGCGCCAGCCGGCGCGCGGTCTCCTGGACCGGAACGCTGGCCCGCACGGTGTCGAGTTCGGCCCGCGCGCTGGCGAGGTCTCCTTCGTCGCCACGGCCGGCCGAGACGAGCGCCTGGGTCACGCGCAGGCTGTCCTCCTGGCTGGCCAGGTTGGCGCGCGCCACGGCCAGCCGCTGCTCGGCGCCGCGCAGTTCGAAATAATTGCGCGCCACTTCGGCCGCGACCACGATGCGCGCCTGCGCCAGGTCGGCAGCCTGCGCCTCGCTACGGGCCGCCGCGCCCTCGGCCGCGCGGCGCAGCCTGCCAAAAAGATCCAATTCCCAGGCCGCGTCAAAGCCCGCCCGGTAGCTTTCGGCCAGATTGCGCTGGCCTGCGACGCCGGGATTGGCCTGCGACAGGCTGCGCTCGTAGCCGCCCCCCAGCGTTATGGCCGGCAGCTTATCCAGTTCCTTTTCGTCGAGCACCGCGCGCGATTCGGCAAGGCGGGCCTGGGCGATGCGGATGTCCAGGTTGCGGGCGAGCGCCATGCCGATCAGGCGATCCAGTTGCGGGTCCTGCAGTTGCTTCCACCAGTCGCGCTGGACCTGATCGGTGGAAAACAGCGCCTGCTCGGGGCTGGTCAGCACCACGGGCGCCGGGCTGGGCCGGCGGTAGTCGGGTCCGACGGCGCAGCCCGCGGCGGCCAAAGCGGCCAGCAGCACGGCGGCGCCGCGGAAAAGGCGGGGAAAGAAATGCGGTTTATCCATGATCGATTCCTCAGTGCTGGACGGCGGCGCGCGCGTCCTCGGCGTCGGCCTGCGCCAGTTCGCGGGCGCGCGGCGTATCGTTGGCGGCGCGGTGGTCCCGGGCAAACACGGTGTAGACCGTGGGCAGCACGAACAGCGTGAAGAGCGTGCCGACCAGCAGCCCGACCACGATGACCAGTCCCAGGCTGTAGCGGCTGTGCGCGCCGGCGCCGGTGGCGAACAGCAGCGGAATCAGCCCCATGACCATCGCCGCCGTGGTCATCAGGATGGGACGCAGGCGGATGCGCGCGGCCGCTTCCATCGCCGCGCGCCGGTCCAGCCCATGGCTGACCTGCATCTCGTTGGCGAACTCCACCATGAGGATCCCGTGCTTGCTGATCAGGCCAATCAGCGTCACCAGGCCGATCTGCGTATAGATGTTGACCGTGGCCATGCCCAGCGCCAGCGGAATCAGGGCGCCGCAGATCGACATGGGCACGCTTACCAGGATGATGAAGGGATCGCGCAGGCTTTCGTACTGGGCGGCCAGCACCAGGTAGATGACGATGATGGCGAAGATGAAGGTGATCATCAGCGCCGAGCCTTCCTGCGTGAACTGCCGCGCATCGGACTGCCAGTCGTAGCTGAAGCCCGCCGGCAGCGACTGCGCCTCGCGCGTGAGGAACTGCACGGCATCACCCATCGTGACGCCCGGCATGGGAATCGCCTGGAACGTGGCGGCGTTCAGCTGGTTGAACTGCGTGAGCTTGTTGGGCTCCACGCCCATCGACACCGATACCAGGTTGGACAACGGCACCTGCGCCCCCGAGGCACTCTTGACGTGGTACTGCGCCAGCGCCTGCGGCGAGATGCGCTGCTCGCGCAGGCTTTGCGGAATGACGTCATAGGAACGCCCGTCCATGCCGAAGCGGTTTACGTAGTTCTCGCCCACCAGCACCGCCAGCGTGTCGCCGATGGCCTTCATGGTGACGCCCAGGCTGTTGGCCTTGCTGCGATCCACCTTCAGCTGCACGACGGGGTTGTTGTAGTCCAGGTCGCTGTCCACCACCATGAACAGGCCGCTTTCCCTGGCCGCTTTCTTCAGGCTTTCCATGGCGTCAAAGACCACGGCATAGTCCGACGCGCTCATCAGCACCATCTGTACCGGCAGCCCGCCCGTGGAGCCGGGCAGCGACGGCAGCTGGAAGGCAAAGATGTTGCTGCCTTCGACCTGGTTCGCCATCGACTGCATGTCGGCCTGGATCTCGTCGGCCGAGCGCGTGCGGTCCTGCCAGTCCACGAAATCCACGCCCCCGATGCTGTTGGAGACGCCGTCTGACCCGTTGATCAGCCAGCGCCCCTTCTGCTCGGGCAGCGTCTTCATGACGTCGTCCCACTTCTTGCCGAACTTTTCGACGTAGTCGATGTTGGCCTGCTGCGGCGACTTGATGGCGGTGAGCACCGTGGACTGGTCCTCGACGGGGGCCAGCTCCTGCTGCGCGGCGTTGTACAGAAAAGGCAGGCTGGCCAGCACGGCCACCGCCAGCACGCCGGTGACCCAGCGGTGACGCAGCGACACGTCCAGCACGCGTCCGTAGGCCTCGCCCAGGCGGCCGAAGAAGTGCTCGGCCTTGCGCGCCATCCAGCCGTCGGCGACCTGGCCATTCAAGAGAAACGAGCTCATCACCGGCGACAGCGTCAGCGCGATCACGCCGGACACCACCACCGCCCCGGCCAGCGTGAAGGCGAATTCCTTGAAGAGCGACCCGGTCAGGCCGCCCATCAGCCCGATCGGCGCATAGACGGCCGCGAGCGTGATGGTCATGGCGATCACCGGACCGGCCACCTCCCGCGCGCCGATCAGCGCCGCCCGCACGGGCGACTTGCCCTCCTCGATGTGGCGGTGCACGTTCTCGACCACGACGATGGCGTCGTCCACCACCAGGCCGATGGCCAGCACCATCGCCAGCAAGGTCAGCAGGTTCACGCTGAAGCCAAAGAGGGCCATGATGGCCGCGCCGCCCAGCATGGACAGCGGAATGGTAACCACCGGAATCAGCACCGCCCGCAGCGAGCCCAGGCACAGGAAGATCACCGCCACCACGATGACAATGGCTTCGAGCAGCGTCTGCGTCACGCCGTCGATCGAGGCGCTGATGAAGCGGGCCAGTTCGAACGGCACCTGCACGCTGGTGCCGGGCGGCAGGTTCTGCTTGATGTTGGGCAGCAGCTCATTCAGGCGCTTGACGATGACCAGCGGATTGCCGACCGGCGTGGCGTTCAGGCCGAAGTACACGGCCGGCTCGCCGTCCATCAGGCCGCTCGAATCGGTGGACGCCGCGCCCAGTTCCACGGTCGCCACGTCGCCCAGCCGGACGACGGCGCCGCCTTCGTGCTTGATCACCAGGTCCCGGAACTCGGCCACGTTGACGAGGTCGGTATTCACCTGGATGTTGGACACCACGTACAGCCCCTTGGCCTGGCCGGGCGCCGCCTGCACGTTGTTCTGGCGCAGCGCGTCGGCCAGCTCGCCAGCCGAGATGCCGCGCGCCGCCATGCGGTCCGGGTCCAGCCATACCCGCATCGCCAGCTTCTGCCCGCCATATAGCTCGACGCTTGCCACGCCATCGATGGACGAGAGCTGCGGCTGCACCACTCGCGACAGGTAGTCCGTCAGCGCGGCCAGCGACAGGTTCGTGCTGGAAAAGCCCACGTAGGCAACGGCCGTCGCCTCGCCCGCGGACTTGACCAGGACGGGGTCGTAGACGTCCTGCGGCAGTCGGTACTTGACCTCGTTGACCTTGGCCATCACCTCGGTCATGGCCTTGTTGGAATCGGCATTCAGCTTCATCCGCACGGTAATCACGCTGCGGCCCTGGGTCGACGACGACGACAGGTAGTCGATGCCCTCGACGGTGGCCACGGACTGCGCGATGGGCTGCGTGACGAAACCCTGCATCAGATCGGGCGAGGCGCCCGGATATTGCGTCGTGATGGTGATGGTGGTGCTTTCGGTCAGCGGGTATTGCCTGACCGGCAACCCGCTCAGGGCCTTGATGCCCAGCAGCAGGATGAGGGTGCTGACCACCAGCGCCAGCACGGGACGGCGCACAAACAGATCGGTGAACTTCATGTTGGCCTCCGCACCTTACCGGGCCTGCGCCACGGCGTGTCCCGGCGCGGCCAGCGCCACGGTGTCGTCCGGCAGGATCTCGACGGCAGCCCCGTTATGCAGGCGCAACTGGCCCGACGTCACGACCCGGTCGCCCGCCTTCAGCCCCTCGGTCACCACCACGCGGCCGCGCAGGCGCTCGCCGGTTTTCACATAGGCCTGCCTGACCGTCGGCGCCGCGGCGCCTGCTTCAGGCGGCGTCACGACGTAGACCGAATCGCCGTAGGCGCTGTAGCTGACGGCCGTCTCCGGCACGGTGATGACATCCGGGCGGTCGGGCAGTCCGATCCGGCCCTGCGCGTACATCCCCGCCGACAACGCGCCGTCGGGATTGGCCAACAGGGCCTGCACGCGGACCGTGCGGGTGCCCGGATCGACCTGCGGCTCCACGGTGGTGACCTTGCCCGGGAACTCGCGGCCCGCGTGCGCGTCCACCGTCACCGCCACCGGCTGTCCCACCCGCAGCACACCCAGCGCCTGCTCGGGCAGCGTCAGGTTGGCATACAAGGAGGACGCATCCGTCAGCGACACCAGCGGATCGCCCGCGCGGGCAAATTGGCCCAGGTTCACGCGGCGCACGCCGAGCACCCCGTCGAACGGCGCCTTGATGCGCTTCTGGTCGATCAGCGCCTGCACGCGCCGCACGTCGGCGGCCGCCTGTTCATGGTCGGCCATGGCCTGGTCGAGCTGTTCACGCGTGGCGGCCTGCAGCGGCACCAGCCGGCGCGTGCGATCCAGCAGGGCACGCGCATTACGCGCCTGGGCTTGCAGACGTGCCAGTTCGCCCTGCTCGGGCGCGTCGTTCAACTGCACCAGCAACTGCCCGGCCTTGACCGCCTCGCCCGGCGTGAACAGGATCTGCGCCACCCGTCCGTCGACTTCCGCCGCCACCATCACCTGGCGCGTGGCTTCCAGCGACCCGATACCGGCCAGCGCCAACGGAAAATCCGTCTGCATGGCCGGCGCCACCGCGACCTTGGCCGGCGGCATCGACCACCCGCCGCCAGGCGCGGCCGCCTTCGATTTCCAGTACATCGCCCCGCCGGCCAACGCCGCCGCCACTGCCAGGGCGACGACCGCCCCTGCCCTGCTTCTCGCCTTCATGTTTCGCTCGCTTTTTTATTTAAACAAGAATTTGCTTGGATAATCTACGAATCGCGGGATTTCGTCAAAGCAGCGAAAGCAATGAAGGGGATAGCGCCGGCCTATGGGCCAAAAAAAAGCCACGCGGACAGCGTGGCTAGGGAATAAGAGCGGGCGCCTGCCGGCGCGCCGACTAACCGCGAACCATGTGCAGGTAGTGGCGATGCCGCTCGTATTGGTCGAGGATGTCGCCAATGACGGCGTCGCGGCTCCAACCCATGATGTCGTAGTCCTGCCCGCCTTCGCGCAGATGGACTTCGGCGCGGAAGTACTTGCGCTCGTCTTCGTCGGCGGCCTCGTCAGGCGTCAGGCTGGGGCGCACGAAGGCCTGGGGCTGCACGGCGTAGGAAAAGTCCAGGTGTTCGCCATGCGAGACCTCGAGGATTGCGCCGCCCTCGTTCTCGTCTTCGCGCACCTGCACGGCATAGCCTTGCTTGCGCAATTCGTCGGCCACGTCTTCCAGCGCGGGCCGCACCACATCCGCGATGAAGCGCAGCACATGGGCGCGGCGCGGCATCATGACCATGTTGCGCAGACGCCGCTCCCAGGATTGGCCGCCGCGCGCCGGCCGCGACAGCGTCAGGGATTGATAGCGGATGCCGCGCTTGGTGGCGTCCAGCTTGAGCGCCTTGAACAAACCCCAGAGCGACAGCAGCAGGATGATCGAGAACGGCAGCGCGCTGGCGATGGTGGCCGTCTGCAACGCGGTCAGGCCATCGGCCAGCAGCAGCGCGATGGCCACCGCGCCCATGGACAGCGACCAGAAGATCCGCTGCCATACGGGCGTGCGGTCCGCGCCGCCCGAGGCCAGCAGATCCACCACCAGCGCCCCCGAGTCGGCGGAGGTGACGAAGAACACGGCCACCATCGCAATGGCGAACACCGAGATCACGCTGCTCCAGGGCAATAACTCAAGGAATGCGAACAGGGCCAGCGAACTGTCCGCATCCACGGCCTTCGCCAACCCCTGGTCGCCGCCAACCAGGATGTAATAGATGGCCGTGTCGCCGAACACCGTCATCCAGAACAGCGTGAACCCGGCGGGCACCAGCAGCACGCCGCAGACGAATTCACGAATGGTGCGGCCCCGCGAAATGCGGGCAATGAACAAGCCCACGAACGGCGACCAGGCGATCCACCACCCCCAGTAGAACAACGTCCAGCCGCCCAGCCAGTCGGTCGGCTCGTAGGCGTACAGGTTGAAGGTCTTGTTGACGATGTCGGACAGATAGGCGCCGGTGTTCTGCACGAACGTCTGGAAAAGGAACACGGTGGGGCCAACGGTCAGCACGAACAACAGCAGGACCACCGCCAGCACCATGTTGGCTTCCGACAGGAAGCGGATGCCCTTGTCCAGCCCGCTGGCCACCGACAACGTGGCCAGCCCGCAGGTGATGACGATCAGCACGATCTGGGGCACGACGCCGACGGGAATGCCGAACAGGTGGTTCAGACCGCTGTTCATCTGCGCGACGCCCAGACCCAGCGAGGTTGCCACCCCCAGCACGGTGCCGATGATGGCGAAGATGTCGACCGCGTGGCCGATCGGGCCATGGATGCGATTGCCGATCAGCGGATACAGCGCCGAGCGCAGGGTCAGCGGCAGGCCGTGGCGGAAGCTGAAGAACGCCAGCGTGAGCGCCACCGCCGCGTAGATCGCCCAGGCGTGCAGTCCCCAATGAAAGAAGGTGATCTTCATGGACTCGCGCGCGGCCTCGACGGTGCCGCCCTCGCCCACGGGCGGCGACACGAAGTGCATGACGGGTTCGGCCACGCCGAAGAACATCAGCCCGATGCCCATGCCGGCGGAAAACAGCATGGCGAACCAGGTGAAGTTGCGGTAATCGGGCTCGCTATGATCCGGGCCGAGCTTGATGTCGCCATACCGGCTGATCGCCAGGAACGCGACCGAGATCAGGATGATGGCGACGACCAGGATGTAGAACCAGCTTGCATTGCCGATGATCCAGGCCTGCATCGATTCGAAGAGGGTCTGCGCGGCCTTGGGCGCAATGATGGCGAAGGCCACCAGCAGCAACGTAAAGACGGCCGCGGAATAGAAGACGGGCCGATGGATGGTCGTGCTTGGTCGGGGTTCCGAAGTCATGGATGCACTCCTTGTGCCCGAGGGTGATGGAACGTGGCGTTGGCCCCCTCAGCACGACCGGTGCGCCGCCGGTATTACTATCACGGGCGCACCCAAGCTGACAATCACCTGAGTTTGAAATCGGACCGTTCAGCGACGGTCCCGCGGCCTCAGTCCGGCTTGGCGTCGCCGAACACCACACGGCGAAAGAACCCGGCCAGCACGGCCTCGGTCATCTCCGGCGTGACGGCCTGGGGGTCGAAGGCAACGCTGAACTGCATGCCGTCGGACAGGGCCAGGAGGCCCACCGCAAGCTGCTCGGCCGGCAGCGGCAGCGGCGTGCCGACCTGGGCCGAGAACTGGCGGATGTATTCGGTGGTGGCCGCGCGCAATTCGCGCAGACAGGCGACAAAACCCACGCGGAAGTCCGGATCGCGCGCCGCCTGCAGCTTGCCTTCCATCCACAGCAGGAAGCAGTCGTTTTCTCGGAAGTGCTTGCTGTAATAGTCGAGCACCCGCCCTTCCATTTGCGACCGGCTCTCGCCGCCTTCGAAAATGGCGCGCATGTCGGCCATGACGTTTTCGTGGTCGCGCTTGAGCAGTTGCAGGAACAGCTCGGACTTGCTGCTGAAATTGGAATAGAACGCGCCGCGCGTGTAGCCCGCCTGCTCGGCAATGTCTTCGACGCTGGCGGCCACGAAACCCTTCGACAGAAAAATCGACTGCGCGGCGTCAAGCAGGCGCTGGCGCGTCTGATCTCGGCTTTGCTCTCGGGTCAGGCGGACTTTGGACATGGCGCGAGTTTAGCACCGGCGCGCATTTCAGATTCAACTTTGTATTCAGATACAAGACTGTATTAGAATTCAGTCCGTATCGAGTCTGACTCGTCCCTTTCCTGCCCCATTTCCGCGCAGCGAGGTGTTTCGTGAATTGTTTTGGCCCGGGCGCGCATCCCATCGCGCGCCATGCCGTTGCTGCTGCAGCACGGTTCGTTCCCGCCGTTTCGCCCCGCCGCGGCACGCGCCTGTTGGCCCTGTCCGCTGTCATCGCAATGGCCGCCGCCGTGGCCGGCTGCGGCGGTGACGAAGCGCCCGCCCCCGCGCCGCGCCCCGTCGTCGCCATGCCCGCACAGGCGGACGAAGCCCTGCCGGCCTGGACGCTTCCCGGTGAGGTGCAGGCGCGCTACAGCACGCCGCTGTCGTTCCGCGTGGGCGGCAAGATCGTGGAACGCAAGGTGCGGCTGGGCGACACCGTGTCCCCCGGCCAGGTCCTGGCCAAGCTGGACCCGGCCGACGCCACCAAGAATGCCGCCGCCGCGCGCGCGGCGCTGTCGGCAGCCCAACACCAGCTGGACTACGCCCGCAAGCAACTGGATCGCGATCGCGCCCAGGCGCGCGAGAACCTGATCGCCGCCACCCAGCTCGAGCAGACCCGTAATGCCTATGCCTCGGCCCTTGCGCAGCGGGACCAGGCCGCGCAGGAGGCGGCGCTGGCTGCCGACCAGCTCAACTACACGACACTGCACGCCGATCACGCGGGCGTCATCACCGCCGAACAGGCCGACACGGGACAGAACGTCGCCGCCGGCGCCCCCGTCTATCAGTTGGCCTGGGCGGGCGACATCGATGCGCTATGCGACGTCCCCGAAAGCGTGCTGGCGGGCCTGGAAATCGGCCAGCGCGCCACCGTCACGCTGGGGCCGTTGCCCGGCCAGACGTTCACGGCCGTGCTGCGCGAGATCGCGCCGGCCGCCGATCCGAAAAGCCGCACCTACCGCGCCAAGCTCACATTGGAATCGCCCTCCCCCGAGGTCCGGCTGGGCATGACGGCCAACATCAGTTTCGATAACCGCCAGGCCAACGGACGGACCACCTATACGGTGCCCGCCACGGCCCTGTTCCATGACGGCCGCGAGCCGGCGGTGTGGATCGTCAAACCCGAGGCCGACACGCTGGAACTTCGCCGCGTGCAGGTGCTGCGCTACGACGCGCGCACCGTCACGCTGTCGCAAGGGTTGACGGCGGGCGAGCGCGTGGTGTGGCAAGGCGTGCACACCGTGTCGGCCGGCGAAAAGGTGCGCCCGGTGCCGCCGCTGCATCCCGAGGATTTCGCGTCATGAGCGCCCCCGGCCAGGACCCCGGCCAGCAGGCTGACCAAGACGCCCATCGCCACGAGGAAGGCCGGTTCAACCTGTCGGCCTGGGCGCTGCGGCATCAGCCGCTGGTGATCTTCATCATCACGCTCGTCACGCTGTTCGGCGTGCTGTCGTACTCGCGGCTGGCGCAGTCCGAAGACCCACCCTTCACCTTCCGCGTCATGGTCATCCAGACCCTGTGGCCGGGCGCCACGGCGCAGCAGGTCCAGGAGCAGGTCACCGACCGCATCGCCAAGAAACTCCAGGAGACCGCCAACACCGACTTCCTGCGCAGCTACTCGCGGCCCGGCGAATCCCTGATCTTCTACACAATGAAGGATTCGGCGCCGGCCAGCACCGTGGCCGACCAGTGGTATCAGGTGCGCAAGAAGGTGGGCGACATGCGGGCCACGCTGCCGCAAGGCGTGCAGGGTCCGTTCTTCAATGACGAGTTCGGCGACGTCTACACCAACATCTACACGCTGCAAGGCGACGGCTTCTCGCCCGCGCAGTTGCGCGACTATGCCGACAAGCTGCGCACCGTGCTTTTGCGCGTGCCGGGCGTGGCCAAGGTGGACTATTTCGGGGATCAGCCCGAACACATCTACCTCGAGATCCCGAACACGCAGCTCACCCGGCTGGGCGTGTCGCCGCAGGAGATCGCCGAGGCAATCAACAGCCAGAACGCCGTGCTGGGCGCGGGCACGCTGACCACGGCGGACGACCGCATCTTCGTGCGGCCCACCGGCCAGTTCCCGAACAGCCGCGCCCTGGCGGACACGCTGATCCGCGTGAATGGCAAGTCCGTCCGGCTGGGCGACATCGCCACCCTGCACCGCGGCTATGACGATCCCCCGGCGCAGCAGGTGCGGTTCCAGGGCGAAACCGTGCTGGGCATCGGGATCACCATGCAGCCGGGCCACGACGTGGTGCGCCTGGGCAAATCGCTGGACGCCAAATTCAAGGAACTGCAGGCCGAGCTGCCCGCGGGCCTCGCGCTGACGGAAGTGTCCAGCATGCCGACGGCGGTGTCGGAGTCGGTCGACGAATTCCTGCGCTCCGTGGCTGAAGCCGTGGCGATCGTGCTGGCGGTGAGCCTGGTGTCCCTGGGGTTGCGCACGGGCATGGTGGTGGTGATCTCCATCCCTGTGGTGCTGGCCATCACGGCGCTGTTCATGGAGATGTTCGGCATCGGCCTGCACAAGGTGTCGCTGGGCACGCTGGTGCTGGCGCTGGGCCTCCTGGTGGACGACGCCATCATCGCGGTCGAGATGATGGCGGTGAAGCTGGAACAAGGCTGGAACCGGACACGCGCCGCCGCGTTCGCCTACACCAGCACCGCCTTTCCCATGCTGACCGGCACCCTGGTCACCGTGGCGGGATTTCTGCCCATAGCGCTGGCCAAGTCCAGCACCGGCGAATACACGCGCTCGATCTTCCAGGTGTCGGCCATTGCGCTCATCACCTCGTGGTTCGCGGCCGTGGTGCTGATTCCGCTGCTGGGCTACCGCCTCCTGCCCGAGCGCAAGCGCGAAGCGCATCTGCCGCACGACCACGAGCACGACATCTACAACACCCGCTTCTACCAGCGCCTGCGCGGCTGGGTGGCGTGGTGCGTGGACCGGCGCTATCTGGTGCTGGCCGGCACCGTACTGGTGTTTGCCGTGGCGATGGCGGGCTTCAGGTTCGTGCCGCAGCAGTTCTTTCCCAGCTCCGACCGCAGCGAACTGCTGGTGGACGTGCGTTTGCAGGAAGGCGCGTCCTTTGCCGCGACGCTGCGCCAGGTCGAGCGTCTGGAAAAAGCGCTGGAGGGCCGGCCCGAGATCGCGCATTCGGTCAGCTTCGTGGGCACCGGCGCGCCGCGCTTCTACCTGCCGCTGGACCAGCAGCTTGCCACGCCCAACTTCGCCCAGCTCGTCATCACCACGCATTCGGTGGAAGACCGCGAAAAGCTCGCGCAGTGGATGGCGCCGATGCTGCGCAGCGAATTCCCCGCGATCCGCAGCCGCCTGTCGCGCCTTGAGAACGGGCCGCCGGTCGGCTACCAGGTGCAGTTCCGCGTCAGTGGCGACAAGATCCCCGAGGTGCGGGCGGTGGCCGAAAAGGTGGCGGCCGAGGTGCGGGCCGACAAACGGTCGGCCAACGTCCAGTTCGACTGGGACGAGCCTTCGGAAAGATCGGTGCGCTTCGAGGTCAACCAGCAGAAGGCGCGTGAATTGGGCATCACTTCCAGCGACATCTCCAGCTTCCTGGCGATGACGCTCTCGGGCTACACCGTGACGCAGTACCGCGAGCGCGACAAGCTCATCAACGTCACCCTGCGCGCCCCGCGCGAAGAACGGGTCGACCCGGCCCGCCTTGCCACGCTGTCCATGCCCACGGCAAACGGCCCCGTGCCGCTGGGCAGTATCGGCCAGGTCCGCTACGACCTCGAGTACGGCGTCATCTGGGAGCGCGACCGCCAGCCCACGATCACTGTCCAGGCCGACGTGACGGGCGATGCGCAAGGCATTGACGTCACGCACGCCATCGACAGGAAGCTGGACGCCCTGCGTGCCGAGCTGCCCGTGGGCTTTCGCATCGAAGTCGGCGGGCCCGTGGAGGAAAGCGCCAAGGGCCAGACGTCCATCAACGCGCAGATGCCCCTGATGGCGGTGGCCGTGCTGACGCTGCTGATGGTGCAGTTGCAAAGCTTTTCCCGGGTGCTGATGGTGGTGCTGACCGCGCCGCTGGGACTGATCGGCGTCGTGGCCGCCCTGCTGCTGTTTGGCAAGCCTTTCGGCTTTGTCGCGATGCTGGGCGTGATCGCCATGTTCGGCATCATCATGCGCAACTCGGTCATCCTGGTGGACCAGATCGAGCAGGACATCCGCGCGGGCCACAAGCGCGTGGATGCCATTGTCGGCGCCACGGTGCGGCGTTTCCGGCCGATTACGCTGACCGCTGCCGCCGCCGTGCTGGCGCTGATCCCGCTGCTGCGCAGCAATTTCTTCGGCCCGATGGCGACAGCCCTGATGGGCGGCATCACCATCGCCACGGTGCTGACGCTGTTCTTCCTGCCCGCCCTGTATGCGGCGTGGTTCCGCGTGAAGCACGACGAACGCGACGAGCCGGAAGGCGTGCCGCCCGGCGCCAACGCGGGCGACACGGTGGAACGAGGAGCCTGACCATGCGCATCCCCTTCACTTTCCAACGCGTTCGGTTTGCGGCGCTGCCGCTGATGCTGGCACTGGGCGGCTGCGCCTTCGCGCCGGACAGCAAGCCGCCCGCCATGGCGCAACCCGCGCAATATGGCGTCGAGGCCGCGCCCCCCGCGGGCGCCACCGCGCAGGGCGTGGCGCAACGCTTCGAACGCGGCGCGCACCCCGTGCCGCAGTGGTGGAAGCGCTACGGCTCCGAAGCGCTGAATGCACTCGTCGAGGAAGGCCTGGCCAACAGCCCCGACCTGGCCGCCGCCGAACGCAACCTGGCCGGCGCGCGCGAGCAATTGCGCGGGCAGGTCAATTCCTCGCTGCTGCCTTCGGTGGACGCGGGCGCCAGCGCCACGCGCAACCGCGCGCTGACGATGCCCGAACTGCCCGAACCCACGGCGCTCTTTAACGTCTTCACGGGACAGGTGCAGGCCAGCTACAACCTGGACCTCTTTGGCGCGGCGCGCTTTGCCAACACCTCGCTGGCGGCGCAGGTCGCGCAGCAGGCCTATCAGCTTGAAGCTGCCCGGCGCTCGCTCGCGGCCAACATCGTCACCGGTGCGATCACCTCGGCCGCGCTGGCCGAACGCGTGGCGCTGACGGAAAAGCAGGCGGTGCTGCTGCGGCAGGTGGCGCATGACACGCAACGCCGCTATGAATACGGCTCTGCCTCGCAGAACGATGCGCTGGCCGCCGACCAGGACGCCGCCACGCTGGAGGCGTCGTTGCCCGGCCTGCGCGCGCAGTGGCATGCCACGCGTCACGCGCTGGCCGTGCTGCTGGGCCGCAGTCCGGACCAGGCGCCCCCCGACCTGGCCTTCGACACGCTGGCCGTGCCCGAGGCGGTGCCCGTGGTGGTGCCGTCGGAACTGCTGGCCTCGCGGCCGGACATCCGGGTCGCCGAGGCGGCGCTCGAGGCCGCCGCGGCCGACGTGGGCCTGGCCACCGCGCAGATGTTTCCCAGCCTGTCGCTGTCGGCGTCCATGGGCAAGGGCGGGTTTTCTTGGGCCGACGCCTTGTCAGCTGGCGGTTCGATCTGGGCCATCGGCGCGTCGCTGACGCAGCCGATCTTCCATGGCGGGCAATTGCTGGCCGAACGCAGCGCCGCGAAAGAACGGTACGAGGCCGCCGTCCTGCAATACAAGCAGACCGTGCTGACCGCGTTTCGTGATGTGGCCGACACGCTCTCGCGCCTGGATGCGGGCGGACAGGCGCTGGCGTCGGCGGAAGCCTCGCGGCGCGCGGCCGAACAGTCCTATCGGAACACGGCCAGCCGGGTCAAGTTGGGCGCGCTGGCGCCTTACACCCAATACGCCGCCGAACAGCATTACGTCGCTGCGCGCCTGCGCGAACTGGAATACGCCAACAGCCGCATGACGGAAACGGCGGCGCTGTTCCAGGCAATGGGGTCGCCGGTCGCCGCCGCACCGCAAAGGTAGCGATCCCGCGCGCCGGTCTTCGTGGCGCGCCAGGACGGGCTGGCGCATCAGCCTTTCTTGAAAAGGCGCTTGACCAGACTCACCGCGCCCAGCACGACCGCGCCGGCGACGATGCCGAACAGGGCATTGAGCAACGTGGACACCAGCGCGTGCACGACGCCGCCCCCGCCCACCGCGGCGGCGGCGTGTTCGATGGCCGCATGCACGGGCGGGATGCCGTGGGTCAGGATGGCGCCGCCGACCATGAACATGGCGGCCGTGCCCACCACGGACAGGGTCTTCATCAGGTAAGGCGCCGCGCCCACGATCCGCTCGCCCAGCCAGGCCACCGCGCGCGACGATTTCTGGCTCAGGTGCAAGCCCAGGTCATCGAGCTTGACGATGCCCGCGACCAGGCCGTAGACGCCCACCGTCATCGCAATGGCAATGATGGACAGCACCGCGACCTGCCGTGTGAAGTCGGCGCCCGCCACCGCGCCCAGGCTGATGACGATGATTTCCGCCGACAGGATGAAGTCGGTGCGCACCGCGCCTTTGATCTTGGTCTTCTCGAACGCCACCATGTCGACCGACTGGTTCTGCAGCGCCTCGGCGCGCGCGGCGTGATGTCCCTCGGGCGATTCGCCGTGCGACAGGAACTTGTGCGCCAGCTTCTCGACGCCTTCGTAGCAAAGAAAGGCGCCGCCCAACATCAGGAGCGGCGTGATCGCCCAGGGTGCGAAGGCGCTGATGAGCAGCGCCGCAGGCACCAGGATCAGCTTGTTGATGAAGGAACCCTTGGCCACCGCCCAGACGACGGGAAGCTCGCGGTTGACGGGCACGCCGCTGACCTGCTGGGCGTTGAGCGCCAGGTCGTCGCCCAGCACGCCCGCCGTCTTCTTGGCGGCCACCTTCGTCATGACGGAAACGTCATCCAGGATGGTGGCGATATCGTCGAACAACGCGAAAAAGCTGCTTCCGGCCATCAAGATCCCCAGGCGCCTAATAAGGTGCTCCGAGTGTACAGGCGGCGGCCGGCGGATTCATGCAACCGAGCTGTCGGTTTTCATTCCGTTTGTGTCCGGATCGGGGCGGGTTGCGCGCCGTGCGCACCGCCGCGTCTGAAGCGTCTGGCGGGTCTGGCGCTACATCGCCTCGATGCGGGGATAGAGATCGCGGTTTTCGCGCTGCATGCGCTCGTGCACCCGGCGCAGCACGGTGTTGGCGTCGTCGCGAAAACCCCGCTCGTCCAGTTCCAGGCTGCGCGCATTGTTCCAGCGCTTGGCGAAGCCTTCGTAGGCTGCGGCGATGGCGTCCATCTCTTCCTGGAATTCGCGTCCCTTTCGCGCCAGGTCGGCGTCCGCGCTGCGCGCCACTGCGGGATACAGCGCGCGATCCTCGACCGCCAGATGCAGTTTGATGGTGGCGCTCATGGCGACGATGCCCTGGGCGATCTCGGCCGCGTTGCGCGCCACGCCGGCAAGGGCCAGCTTGCGCAGCGACGCGATGCCTTCCAGGATATCCACGTGCTGCTGCTTGAATTTGTCGATGTTCATACGGGCCTTCCCTGCTGATGCCGCGGGGCCGGCAGGCCCCGCCCTTCCTTGCCGCGCGCCGTCAGGCCGGCGCGCGCGCTCCTGCGTTCTCGAAGAGGATGTTGTTTTCCAGGTGGATGTGCGCCATCAGGTCTTCCTTGAACTGGCGAATGCCCAGGTAAAGCGCGCGCCAGGTATTGCAGGCGGCTCGCGGCAGGGTCACGTTGTTGGTCAGCGCCATCAGGCGTTCGAGCGCCACGCCGTGGTCGTCGTGTTCCGTGCGCATGACCATGATCGGCATGGTGGCCAGGGCGCCGTGGCCGCGCGCCAGCATCGGGAACAGCACCTGTTCTTCTTTCTGCATGTGGCTTTCCAGTTCCTGCTGCATGGCGCGCAGGTGATCGGCCAGGCCCGCCGGGCAGTCCGGGCTGTCGGCGTGGACCTGTTCCACTTTCAAGGCCAGGCGGATGAGTTCGGGCAGTTGCTGGCGGTGGACCTCGTGGTAACGCGCCAGGATGTGATCGACCAGCTCGGCCGGCGAAGCCAGCCCCCAGTCCGTTTCCTGCGAGGGATTCTGCGCCAGGGCGACCAGGCGTGCCTCGATCTGCGCGGGATCCAGCGAACGCTGGGCTGCCGCCTCAGCCAGGCTTTTCTTGCCGCCACAGCAGAAGTCCAGTTCGAATTCGTGAAACACCTGCGTGGCGCCGGGAATGCTGCGGGCCAGCTGGCCCAGGGATTGCTCAACCATGCTCATCGCGTCTCTCCATAGATCATGACGGTGCTTCTCTAGATGCGAAATCCGTGCCAGGAAAAACTTGCGAATTATCAATCACCTGCGTTTTAAAGGGTAGATATCACCCTTTAGCGGTAGGGTTCAATTCACCTTGCAACGGTAGAATTCACCCATGCAAAATCTCCTGCTTGCCGACCTGGTCGCCGACCTGCCGCCCGCCATTCGTCTACAGCGTCTGGTCTCCAGCCTTCGAACGCATTTCCGCTGCGGCGCCGTCGCGCTGCTGCAGCTCGAAGAAGATCACCTGCGCCCCATCGCGGTGGACGGTCTGACACAGGACGCCCTGGGCCGCCGCTTCGCCGTGCAGCAGCATCCGCGGCTGGCGGCCATCCTGGCGCGGCGCGGCGTCACCTGCTTTCACCACGACAGCACCCTGCCCGATCCCTACGACGGACTCATCAACGGCATGGCCGGCGAACCGCTGCCCGTGCACGACTGCATGGGCACCAGCCTGCACATCGAGGGCAAGACCTGGGGTGTGCTGACGCTGGACGCGCTGGAGGTCGGCACGTTCGACATGGAGGCGCAGGCCGATCTGCGCGACTACATCGTGCTGCTCGAAGCCGCGCTGCGCACCACCCGCCTGGAAGCCGAGATCCGCGCCCTGCGCGTGGCGCGCGGGCAGGCGCCGGCGGACAGCGCCGCACCCGCCGCCAGCGAGATCCTGGGCCAGAGCGAGTCCATTGCCCGCCTGCTGCACGAGATCGAAGTCGTGGCCGATTCGGAATTGCCGATTCTGCTGCTGGGCGAAACCGGCGTGGGCAAGGAATTGTTTGCGCGCCGGGTGCACGGGCTGTCGCGCCGCCGCGACCGGCCGCTGGTGCACGTGAACTGCGCCGCGCTGCCCGAGTCCCTGGCCGAAAGCGAATTGTTCGGCCACGCAAAGGGCGCGTTTTCCGGCGCGGTGGCCGACCGGCCCGGCCGCTTTGAAGCCGCCAACGGCGGCACGCTGTTCCTGGATGAAGTTGGCGAACTGCCGCTGCTCGTGCAGGCCAAGCTGCTGCGCACCCTGCAGAACGGCGAGATCCAGCGCCTGGGCGACGACCGTCCGCGGACGGTGGACGTGCGCATCGTGGCGGCCACCAACCGCAGCCTGCGCGACCTGGTGCGCGCGGGCGATTTCCGCGCCGACCTCTACCACCGCCTGTCGGTCTATCCGATTCCCATCCCGCCCCTGCGCGACCGCGGCAACGACATCCTGCTGCTGGCCGGCCGCTACCTGGAACTGAACCGCGCGCGGCTCGGGCTGCGCAGCCTGCGGTTGTCGCCCGAGGCCGAGGAGATGATGCGCCGCTACCGCTGGCCCGGCAACGTGCGCGAACTTGAACACGTCATCAGCCGGGCGGCCATCAAGGCGGTCAGCCACGGCGCCAGCCGCAACGAAATCGTCACGCTGGGCGCCAAGCTGCTGGACCTGTCCGACGGCGACATGCCGGGCGCGCTGGAAGACGATGCGGATGACACACCTGCTCCGGATGCGCCGGCACAGTCGCTACGCGACGCGGTGGACGCCTGTCAGCGGCAGGTCATCCGCCGGGCGCTCGACGCCCACGACGGCAATTGGGCCGTCGCCGCGCGCGCGCTGGATGTGGACCCCAGCAACCTGCACAAGCTGGCGCGGCGGCTGGGGTTAAAGGGCTGAAGCGTGGCGCCGCGTTGGGCGCAAATCAAGCAATCCGGGCGTGCGAATCGACCACCAGACGACCGTGGGTGATTGCGGCGTCGACCGCCATTCCGGGCGTGGCAACAAACCCGCCGGCAACGAAAAGCGGCACGGCATGGGGCTCGCCAAGCCGGTCCTGATCACCCGCCAGTTCCACTGCCACGGTGGCGGTGAACGCGGGCCGATGCGCGTTCCCGACGGAAACCCGGGAGACGCTGGCGGTAAGCCGATAGCCCTTGTAGACCATATTGTTCTGATACATGGGACCTCCAATGTTTGGCGGCAGGCCTTGCGGCCCGCCACTCACAGCGCGCGGATCTGCGTCGCGTGAGGGCCCTTGGCGCCTTGCGCGGTCACATAGCTGACCCGCTGGTTTTCCAGGAGCACTTTGTGTCCGTCGCTGACGATCTGCGAGAAGTGCGCAAACAAATCCTTGCCGCCGTTCTCGGGCATGATGAAGCCAAATCCCTTGGCATCGTTGAACCACTTCACAATTCCGGTTTCCATTGACGCTTTCCTTTAAATGCGGACAGGCCGCGTAGCGAGGCCTGTCAAGGAAAGGATCGCGAACAATGAGGCGCCCCGCAAAGGGTGCAAGACCGGACGAAAATCACGATGCTCGAAAAGCTTCGGGACCACTATGGGTGCCGGGCCGGGGGAAGTCAACGCGCTTTGTGCTTATTGCGTAACCAATCAACTCAATCCACGGGACGGCCGCGAAAAGCGCGTATGCTGGCCGCGTGGTGCTTGAAACGCGCGTTGCCTCGCCGTATCGCCATGAGGAGCAAGCCGTGATCAACCATCGCCAGAACGTCCCGCCCATCCCCCGCCCAGGCCAAGTCACCGCGTTGACCGCTGACGCCACGTGAGCCTGATCGGCAGGTCCATCGCCCGATTCGCCAAAGCGTGCGTGAAGCGCCTTCCCCCAGCGCCGGCCCCGTCCCGTGGCCCTGCCGAATTGGGACGCGATCCGCATCCGCGCCACGCCGCGATTTCATCGCCCTGGCGGATCTACCGCATCTACGCTCGCCCTGGTCATCTGCTGTTGCGCAACGAACAAGGCCAAATCCTGGATCTGGGCGTGATGAAAGGCGCCGAACCCAATCTCCGGTACCGGCTCTTTGCCCGGGACCTGCAAGGCAGGGGGTTCGCCACGCGCACGCAATTGCTTGACGACATTGCGCGGCGCATCGAGGCCGGGGAAGTCAGCCAGGAACTGCAGGTTTTGCCCGCGTGGGACAGGCCGCTGGGCGCCGATCTGGACCGGGGCACGCACACGGATGTGTCGATGAAATTCGCACGCTAGGCGGACATGCTCGCCAGTCCGCTGATGCAGGCCGACGTGACGGGGTTCGACGCGCCCTCGCGCTGACGCGTGAAAGGAAATTGCATTCGGTAACAGGGCCGTGCTACAAGACGGCCCTTCCCTGTCATCCCTCGCCCGAATCATGTTCACAGCCTCGACCGCCAGCCTGTTTATCGCCGGCGTCGCAGTCATTCTCGCCATGCCGGGCCCGACCAATACGCTGCTTGCCGCCGCCGGCCTGCGCCAGGGCTTTCGCCAGTCCGCGCCGCTGACGCTGGCCGAGCTTGCGGGCTATCTGATTTCAATCACGGTGTGGGGCCGCTTTCTCGGTGAAGCGGCGCAGGTGCTGCCCTGGTTGCCGGGCGTGGTCCGGGCCACCAGCAGCCTGTACATCGCCTGGCTCGCGTGGCGCATGTGGCGCGCGGCCAGCGCCGTGCCTTGCGCGGCCCAGCAAGTGATCGGCATGCGCACGCTGTTCGTTGCCACGTTGCTCAACCCGAAGGGCATTCTGTTCGCCAGCGCGATCTTTCCCGCACTGGCTTTCCAGAACTTGCCCGCGTATCTGACGGCGATGGGCGTCTTTGCGCTGTTGCTGGTGCCCATCGGCCTGGCCTGGGTGCTGTTTGGCGCGACGCTGGGCGGCGAACGGATGAAGTGGATCGATCCGGCAAAAATGCAGCGCGGCGCCTCGATCGTGCTGGGCGTGTTTTCCGCGACACTGGCCTGGTCGGTGTTTCGCTGAGCGCATGCCGCACCGGGCTGAAAGCCCATAGGATCCATCAGTCGCGGTGGATCGAGCCCGCCCGCCGCCGCGGCCATCAGCCCTTGGGCATCTCGCGCTTCAAGCAGGCATTGACCACCTCGGTCACGCTCTTGCTCAGCCTTTCGCTGTCCGGCGTGGCGCTTTTGGTCGCCAGCAGCTGGTCCAGCTGCTTGAATTCTTCGTACGGCACGGATTTCTGCAAACCGTCGACCATGCAATTGCAATAACTGGCGGCCTTCGCGTCCACTTCCGGCGAGGCCTGGACCCGGGACTTGAAGCCCGCGACGCACGAACTATAGGTTTCGCGCTGGACCTCGGGCGGATAGGCCTCTTTCTTGCCGCACGCGGCAAGCGCCGCCAACGACATCAGCCCCACGCCCGCCGCGACCCGCAATGACGTTCCAGCCATGAGCCCCGCTCCTGATGAATTGAAAGCGGACCATTGTGGCATAGCCGAAACCCGCCATTGCGCCCCAGCCGCCGTGCTCAGCCCATGCCCGCTGCGCAATCCAGGATGGCGCGCCGGAATTCATGCATCAACGGCGACCAGGCGGTCCCCTGCCGCGAAATCAGCGCAATGGCGCGCGGCAGCGGCCGACCCAGCGTCACCGGCAGCGCGACGACCTCCGCCTCAGCCTCCAGCGCGCTTTGCGGCAGCAGCGCCAGCAGGTCCGTCTGCGCCAGCAACGCCAGCGTGCCCTTGGAAAAGTGCTCGACTTCCAGCGCCGCGGCGGGCAATGGCAAGTTGCTTTCCGCGTACCGCGAATCCAGGGCCTTGCGTGCAATCGAGGAAGGCTTGGGAAGAATCCACCGCAGGTCCGCCAGATCGCGCAACGCCAGCTTGCGGCGCGCGGCCAGCGGATGGTGGCGGCTGGCCGCCACGCACAGCCGGTCTTCCATGATCGGTTCATGGTGCAGGGTCGAAGGCACGTCCGCATAGATGGGCGTCACGGCCAGGTCCAGCTTGCCGCTGGCGACCTGCTCGTTCAGGTCATCGGATAACCCCTGCGTCAATTGCACCCGCAACGCCGGTCGGCGCGGCAGCAGGTGCCGCATCGCGGGCATCGCCACGCTGTCGATGGTGGCGCCCGTCACCCCGACGCGCAGCAATCCCGCCTGCCCCACGCGCAATTCCGCCGCGTGACGCATGGCGTCCAGGTATTCGGCCCAGAGCCGCTTGGCATGTTCCAGAAACACCAGTCCGGCCGACGTCAGGCGCAGCCCACGGCCACTGCGGTCCAGCAACGCAAGACCCGTATCGGCTTCCAGCCGCTGCAGCGACTTCGACAGCGCCGGCTGGCTGACGCCAAACGACGCCGCGGCGCGTTCCAGGTTGCCGTACTCGACGGCGGCCAGGAAGTACTCGATATCCCGCAGCGACAGATTCATAACCAAAGTTCATTCATTTACGTACTTTCGGGAATATAACGGCCACCCTGCCCTCCTAGAATCCTGGGATCAACCCGAGCATTCACCGAGGCGAGAGCACAATGGAACACAAGCCGAACATCGTCTTGATCGTGGCCGACAACCTGGGATGGGGCGAACTTGGCTGCTACGGCGGCGGCGCCCTGCGCGGCGCACCCACCCCGAACATCGACCGCCTGGCCGCCGAGGGCCTGCTGCTGCAGAACTTCAACGTGGAAAGCGACTGCGTGCCCACGCGCTCGGCGCTGATGAGCGGCCGTCACCCCATCCGCACGGGCTGCCTGCAATCCGTGCCGCCCGGCCTGCCGCAAGGGCTTACGCGCGACGAGATCACGCTGGCGCAACAACTGTCGGGCCAGGGCTACGCCACCGCGCATTTCGGCAAATGGCATCTGGGCGACATCCCCGGCCGCTATCCCAGCGACCGCGGCTTTGACGAGTGGTACGGCATCCCTCGCACCACCGACGAAAGCCAGTTCACGTCGTCGATCGGCTTCGATCCCTCGGTGGCGGACATTCCGCACATCATGCAAGGCGAAGCCGGCGGGCCGTCGGAGGACGTCAAGGTCTACGATCTGGATACGCGGCGCGGCATCGACGCCGAACTCGTGGACCGGTCCATCGGTTTCATGCGCAAGCACGCCGAGGCGGCGCGCCCGTTCTTCCTGTATCTGCCGCTGGTGCATCTGCACTTTCCTACCTTGCCACACCCCGACTTTGCCGGGCGCACGGGCGCGGGCGACTTTGCGGACTCGATGGTCGAAATGGACCACCGCGTCGGCCAGATCGTGCAGGCCGTGGACGCGCTGAACCTGCGCGAGGACACCGTGTTCATCTTCTGCAGCGACAACGGCCCTGAATACCGCAAGCCTTATCGCGGCACCGCAGGGCCCTGGAGCGGCACCTACCATACCGCCATGGAAGGCAGCCTGCGCGTGCCCTTCATCATCCGCTGGCCCGGCCGCGTGCAGCCGGGCCAGGTGTCCAACGAGATGGTCCACGTGACCGATCTGTACACCACGCTGTCCCGCATCGGCGGCGCCGGCATTCCGCAGGACCGGCCCATCGACGGCATCGACCAGACCGACTTCTTTACCGGCGCCAGCCCGAAATCGCTGCGCGAGGGATTCCTGTTCTACATCAAGGGCGACCTGCGCGCCGTGAAATGGCGCGACTGGAAGCTGCACTTCTACTGGGAGCCCGAGGTCAATGAGGGCAAGGGAAAGCTGGAATCCCCGTATCTATTCAATCTGATTCAGGACCCGAAGGAGGAAAGCGACATTCTCATCTTCAATACGTGGGTGCTCGGCCCCATCCTGAAAATGGTGCAGGCGTTCAACCAGTCGTGCGCTGAACATCCGAACACGCCGCCCGGCAAGCGGGATCCCGGCTGAGCGCAAGACGAATCACCGATAGCAGAAATCAAGGGGAAAACATGAAATTCGCTATCCAATGCTGCGCGATGCTCCTGAGCATCGCCCTGCCCGCCGCGGCCGCCACGGCGGCCGACAGCAATTCTCAATGGCCTGCCAAACAGATCACGTGGGTGGTGGGCTTCGTGCCCGGCGGCACGGCGGACGTGCTGACCCGGATCGCGGCGCAGGAACTGGCGCGCCAGACCGGCCTGAATGTCATCGTGGAAAACCGTCCCGGCGCCTCGGGGGCGATCGCGCTTCAGCTGGTTGCGCGCAGCAAGGCCGCCGACGGCTATCTGATCACCGTGCCGGGCCCGCTCATCTACCCGACGCCACAACCCGACATCGGCCACGAGCTGGCCCCCGTGATGCTGATGGCGCAAGGCCCCATGGTCATCGTCGGCCCCGCCCGCAACGCCAAGAACAGCCTGCAGGACGTGCTGGCCGACGCCCGCCGTCAGCCCGATGCCTGGAGCTATGGAAGCTCGGGCAACGGCACCTCGCAGAATCTGGCGGGCGAATTGCTGAACCAATACGCCGGCACCCGCATCGTGCATGTGCCATACAAGGGCGGCGGTCAGGCGGTGGCGGACGTTGCCGGTGGACAGATCCCGCTGGCCATCCTGGGATCCGCGCCGGTCATGCCGCAGATCAAGTCCGGCGCACTGAAGGCTTACGCCGTGACGACGCCCTACCGCCTGGACAGCCTGCCCGACGTGCCCACGGTGGAGGAATCGGGCTTCAAGGGCTACGCCGCGACGCAATGGTTTTCAGTGGCGGCCAGCAATGCCATCACGAGCGAACAGCTTGAACCCATCAACGCCGCGCTGCGCGCCGCGGTCGCCACGCCCACGTTCAAGGCGGCGGTCGACAACGCCGGCATGCTGGCCGGCGGCGGCTCGCGGGAAGACCTGCTGAAGTTCATCCAGGCGGACAACGCCAAGTGGAAGGACCTGATCGACAGCGGCGCGGTGAAACTGGCGAACTGAGGGGCTGGTGAACTGCGGGGCTGTGCATCAGCTCATGTACACGCCGCCATTGATGGCGTAGTTGGCGCCGGTGACGAACGCCGCCTCGTCCGAGGCCAGCCACGCGCACAGCCCGGCCAGATCCTGCGCGGTGCCCAGCCTGCCGACCGGCACGCTTTCGACGATGCGGTCCAGCAGCGCGGGCGGGAAGGCGCGGACGGTGTCGTCGGCGATGAAACCCGGCGACACCAGGTTCACCGTCACGCCGCGCGCCGCGACTTCCTGCGCGAGCGAACGGGTGAAGCCGATGACGGCGCCCTTGGCGGTCGCGTAGTTGATCTGGCCGATCTGGCCTTTTTCGGCCGCCACCGATCCGATGTTGATGATCCGCCCCCAGCCTCGGTCCGCCATGCTGTCGACGACCTGCTTGGTGCTGTTAAAGAGCGTGTCCAGATTGCTGCGCAGGACGGCCGACCAGTCGGCGTGGCCCATCTGCCGAAAGCGCATGTCCAGCATGGACCCGGCGTTGTTGACCAGCACATCGATCTCGCCGGCCTCGCGGCGGACCTTGGCGAACGCGGCCTCGGTCGAGGCCCAGTCGGTGGCGTCGCCTTCCGAGGCGATGAAGTCGTAACCCAGCGACTTCTGTTCCTTCAGCCAGTGGTCCTTGCGGGATGAGCGCGGACCGCAGCCGGCCACCACGCGATGGCCGGCGCGGTGCAGCGCCTGGCAGATCGCGGTGCCGGTATGGCCCATGCCGCTGGTGACGTACGCAATGCGCAAAGCCATGGTGCTTCCTTTGAATGTCGTGCGGCAGGCGCCGCGGGAATCAGGCGGCGGCGCCGACCAGCGGAAACAGGCCGAACGCCAGCGCGGCCGCCAGCATCACCAGGCAGACCATCGTGGCCCACTTCAGCGAATAGCGCTGGTGATCGCCGAATTCCACCCCGGCCAGGCCGACGAGCAGGTAGGTCGACGGCACGAGCGGGCTGAGCAGATGGACGGGCTGGCCGATCAGGGAGGCGCGCGCCATTTCCACGGGCGAGATGCCGTAGCCCTGCGCCGCTTCGCTCAGGATGGGCAGCACGCCGAAGTAGAAGGCGTCGTTGGACATGAAGAACGTGAACGGCAGGCTGACCAGCGCGGTGATGCCCGCCAGGTACGGTCCCAGCGCGTCGGGAATCACGGCGAGCAGGCTGCGCGACATGGCTTCGACCATGCCGGTGCCCGACAGAATGCCGGTGAAGATGCCCGCCGCGAAGATCAGCGACACCACCGACAGCACATTGCCGGCATGCTGCGCCACGCGGCGGCGCTGCTCGGCCAGGTTCGGGTAGTTGATGATGAGCGCAACCGCGAACGCAATCATGAACAGCACGGGCAGCGGCAGCACGCCCAGCACCAGGCTCACCATCAGCGCCAGCGTCAGGCCCGCGTTCACCCACAGCAGCTTCGGACGGCGCAGGTCGTGATCCACTTCGATCTCGGGCAGGTTCTTGGGGCCGTCCTCGTCGTACCCGGCATGCAGGGACGCGCCAGCGGGCAGCGACAGCACGCCAAGGCGGCGGCGCTCGCGCAGGCCCAGGAAGAACGCCAGGATCAGGATCGCCACGATCGCCACGCCCATCACCGGCACCAGCGGCACGAAGATGTCGCCCGCGTCCACATGCAGGGCGCTGGCCGCCCGCGCCGTCGGGCCGCCCCACGGCGTCAGGTTCATGACGCCGCTGGCCAGCATCGCCAGGCAGGTCATGGACAGCGCGTTCATCTTCAGGCGCCGGTACAGCGGCAGCATCGACGCCACCACGATCATGTAGGTGGTCGACCCGTCCCCGTCCAGAGAGATCACCAGCGCCAGCACGGTCGTGCCCACCACGATCTTGAGCGGATCGCCCTTCACCGCGCGCAGGATGCGGCCGACGATGGGGTCGAACAGGCCCGCGTCGATCATCACGCCGAAGTACAGGATGGCGAACATCAGCATCACGCCGGTGGGCGCGATCTTGCGGATGCCGTCCAGCATCATCTTGTCGATGCCGCCGCCAAAGCCGCCCAGCAGCGCAAAGATAATGGGGACAAGGATGAGGGCGACCAGCGGCGAAAGGCGCTTGGTCATGATCAGCGTCATGAACGTGATCACCATGCCGAAGCCAAGCAGGGTCAGAAGCATGAGGGTTATCTCCAGCTAGTCGTTGTTATGTGCTGCCTCCGGCTGGGGAAGCAGGATCGCAAGACTAGGAAGAAAAGCTGTCTGGAACCTGTCGTTTTTTGCTATGCGACAATCGCGCCATGCGCATTCTGGTAATCGAAGACGACGAGGATCTTTCCGACGCACTCGTGCGCCGGCTGCGCCGTCTTGGCCACGCGGTCGACAGCCAGAATGACGGCCTGAGCGCCGATGGCGTGCTGCAGTACGAGACCTTCGATCTGGTCATCCTGGACATCGGCCTGCCTCGCATGTCGGGCTTTGACATCCTGCACCGGCTGCGCGACCGCGGCAGCAAGACGCCCGTGCTTGCGCTGACCGCGCGCATCGACATCGAGGACCGCGTTCATGCGCTGGATACCGGCGCGGACGATTACCTTGCCAAGCCTTTCGATTTCCGCGAACTGGAAGCGCGCTGCCGCGCGCTGCTGCGCCGTCCCAGTCCGCAGGCCACGGGCGTCCTGCGATTCGGCGACCTGGTCATCGACAGCGCCGCGCGGCAGGTGACGCTGGCGGGCCGGCGCATCGAGCTGCCCAAGCGCGAATTCAGCCTGCTGGAAATCCTGCTGGCCGGCATGAACCGCGCCGTCAGCAAATCGGAAATCGCGAACAAGCTGTTCGCCTTCGATGACGACGCCGCGCCCAACGCCATCGAGGTCTACATCGCGCGGCTGCGGCGCAAGCTGGAAGGCTCGCCATTGCGCATCGAAACGCAGCGCGGCACCGGCTACCTGCTGACGGCCGCCGGCGGCGCGCAGGACGAGCCCCCTACCCCGCCGTCACCGTAGCGGTCCCGCGCCACCATGATCCGGCCGCGCCCCGAGCAGCCTCGCCGCATTTCCGTCCGCCGCCGGCTGCTGACCGTGCTGGGGATGCTGTTCGCGGCCGGGCTGGGTGCGATCTACCTGCTGCTGCGCGGCTACGCGCACCAGACCGCCGACACCACCTACGATCAATTGCTGCGCGCGTCCGTGCTGTCCATGTCCGACAGCCTGCAGCTCGTGCAGGGCGAGTGGCAGATGGACATGCCCTACGCGGCGCTTGCCCTACTGGAGCAGGCGCCGCGCGATCGCGTGTTCTACCGGGTGGCCTCGGCGCGCGGCGCGCTGATTTCCGGTTACGGCGACCTGCCCGCGCCGCCCGCGCGCGGCAACGCCGACGCCAGCACGCCGCAGCTTTACGCGGCCGAATACCAAGGCGAACCGGTGCGCGTCGCGTGGATGGAACGCAAGGTGGCGGGCCCGCAAGAGACCGAAACCGCGATCATCCAGGTCGCCCAGACACGCGAGGCGCGCAACGCGCTGGCCGAACGCATCCTGTGGCAAGGCACGCTGGCGCTGATCGGCTTTACCGCGGCCGCGCTGGCGCTGGCCTATTGGGGATTGCAGCGGTCGCTCTCGCCCATCCAGCGGGTCGAACGCGAACTGGCCGGCCGCACCGCGTCGGATCTGCATCCCATCGCCGCGCCGGTGCCCGAAGAGCTGGACATGCTGGTCCAGTCGCTGGACGGCTTCATGGCGCGGCTGTCGGAAAACCTGGACACGCTGCGCCTGTTCATTGCCGAGGCCGCGCACCAGCTGCGCACGCCACTGGCCGCGCTGCATGCGCAGATGGAAGTCGCGCTGGACGAGGACGACCCGATGGAGCAGCGGCGCAGCCTCGCGGCCGTGCTGCGCAACGCCGAAAAACTGTCGCGGCTGGTCAACCAGCTGCTCAGCGACGCCAGCGTCATCCATCGCAGCAACGTCAGGCAGTTCCAGCCGGTCGACGTGGCCGAGCTGCTGAGCCAGGCCGTCTACGACACGGTTCCGCAGGCCGATCCCCAGCCCGACGTCCGGCTGCACCTGCCGTCCCCTGGCGACGAAACGCCCCGCGTGCAGGGCGACAGCCTGATGCTGCGCGAAGCGTTCAAGAATCTGATCGACAACGCCTTGCGCCACGGCGCCAACGAGGACGGCTACATCGACGTTCGCCTGGAACGGCATGACGGCGGCTGGCGCATCACGGTGTCCGATCAGGGGCCGGGAATCCCGCCGGCGCTGGCCAACACCGCCTTCGAACGCTTTGCGCGCGGTCCCAATCCGCGCGCGCCCGGCGCGGGCCTGGGCCTGTCGATCATCAAGCGCGTCGTCGACATCCACGGCGGCACGCTCAGCCTGAGCAACCGCGTGGGCGGCGGGCTGGACGCCGTCATCACATTGCCTGGAGGCCCCGGCCATGCGTGACGCCCTGACCTTCCTGCGCGGCCTGGCCGCAAGCGCCGCGCTGACGCTGGCCGCGATCGGCCACGCCGCCGAAGTCAGCAGCATCGGCCTGACCCTGGGCCCCGCAGACAGCAGCAACGTGCTGGTCGTGCATGCGTCCAACAGCGTGCAGGTGTTTCGCGGCGTGCTGGAAGACTTCAGCCGGCTCAACCCCTCCGTGCGGCTGGAGTACACCGAGCTGTCCACGCAGGAACTCTACCGCGAGACCGTGGACCGCGCGGCGAGGTCGCCCGACGTTCCGTCCGGGCCCGACATCGTCATCAGCAGCGCCATGGACCTGCAGACCAAGCTGGTCAACGACGGCTACGCGCGCGTGCACCTATCGCCGCAGACGCGCGCCCTGCCCGGCTGGGCCAACTGGCGCGACGAGGTCTTCAGCATCGGCACCGACCCCATCGTCATGGTCTACAACACGCAAAAGCTTGACGCCGCACGCGTGCCGCACACCCGCCGCGAACTGCTGTCGCTGCTGCAGGCGCCCGACCAGCCGCTGGCCGGCCGCATCTCCACCTACGACGTGCAGGGCAGCGGCATCGGCTATCTGGCGGCCACGCAGGACACGCGGCTCGACAGCATGGCCGGCGCCCTGCTTGCCGCCTTTGGCCGCAATGGCGTGTCCATCCACGAGTCCACCGAACATGCGCTGGACAAGCTGGAAAGCGGCGAGGTCACGCTGGCCTACAACCTGCTGGAATCCTATACGCGGCACCGCATCGACAACGGCGCGCCGCTTGCGATCATCTACCCGCAGGACTACACGCTGATGCTGTCGCGCTCGGCCATCATTCCGCGGCAGGCGCCGCGCGCAGACCTGGGCGCGCTGTTCCTGGACTACCTGCTGTCTGCGCGCGGCCAGGACGCGCTGGCCAGGGAATCCGGCATGCGCCCGGTCAGCGCCTCGGTCGTGCCCGCGGCCGGCGTCCGGCCGGTGGCGTTGGGCGTCGGCCTGCTGGTGTACCTGGACCCGCTCAAGAAACGCCACTTCCTTGACCTGTGGCGCGCGGCGATCTTCCCGCCGCGCTGATGCCGGGCTCGATGGGGTGCGGCGGCCGCAGGTTCAATGCGGGCTGGCCGTCGGGCGCACCACCACTTCGCTGACGTCCACGTCATCCGGTTGTTCGATGGCGTAGGCAATGGCGCGGGCGATGGCGTCCGGATGCAGCGCGACGCGGCGGAACGACTGCATCGCCACGCGCGCGGTGTCGTCGGTGATGGTGTCGGCCAGTTCGGATTCGACGACGCCGGGGCAGACCACCGTCACGCGGATCTTGCTGGTCTCCTGGCGCAGGCCGTCCGAAATCGCGCGCACCGCGAATTTGGTCGCGCAGTACACAGCCGCCGTCGGCGACACGCTCAGGCCGCCGATGGAAGACACGTTGATCACCTGGCCGTGCCCCTGGCGTTCCATGCCCGGCAGCACCGCGGCGATGCCGTGCAGCACGCCGCGGATGTTCACGTCGATCATGCGGTCCCACTCGTCCACTTTCAACGAGGACAAGGGCGATAGCGGCATGACCCCCGCGTTGTTGACGATCACGTCCACTGGCCCGAAAGCTGCCTCTGCACCGCGTACGAAGGCCTGCATGTCTTCGGCGGATGTGACGTCCAGCGCGCGAAACGCCGCCGTGCCGCCCTTTGCCCGAATCTCTTGCACCAGCGTTTCCAGCCGGTCCGTGCGCCGCGCGCCCACATATACGCGGTGGCCTTGGGCGGCCAGCAACCGCGCTGCCGCCTCGCCGATCCCGCTGCTGGCGCCGGTGATCAGCACTACTTTGGATTGCCGTTCTTGCATCGAAGTCATGGTCGTTCTCCAGGTTGTTTTCCGTGACTGAAATGCTACGGACCGGGCTGCCGCGCGCGAATACCCGCGTCTATCGCACCTTTGCCTATTTCTATCGCCCGCCATGTTCCCGCCGGGAAGACGCCGGTAGAATGTGCCGCACCGGAACCGAAACACGGGATGCCCCCCCCATGACGCTGCCGTCCAGTCCGCAGTGGCGCGAAATGATTGCCCTCATCGAACGCCTGGCGCCCAACGAGGGCTACAGCCTGTCCGCGCTGGACGGGGTGCGCTTCATGCGATCGGACCGTCCGCTCGGCCGCACGCCGGTCCTGTACGAGCCCGGCATCGTCATCGTCTGCCAGGGCCGCAAGCTCGGCTTCCTGGGCGATGAGGTCTACGTGTACGACGCGCAGCACTATCTGGTGCTGTCCGTTCCGCTGCCCTTTTCCACCGAAACGCAAGCCAGCCGCGAAGAACCCTTGCTGGCCGTGTCCATCCGGATGGACCTGACCACCGTGGCGGACCTGGCGGTGGCGATCGACGCGCTTGCCGGCGCGCGCTCGGGCGATGCCCTGTCCGGCGACGCGCCGCTAGGCATTGCTTCCACCCCGTTGTCGATGGAACTGGCGGACGCCACCGTGCGCCTGCTGCGTGCGCTGTGCAACCCGCTCGATGCCGAGATCCTGGGCCCGGCCCTCGTGCGCGAGATCTGCTTTCGCGTCCTCACCGGCGAACAAGGCGGCGCCTTGCGCGCCGCGCTGGCGCACCCGGGCCGCTTCGGCCGCGTCGCCCGGGCGCTGCGGCGCATTCATACGGACTTTTCCCAGCCGCTGGACGTGACGCACCTGGCGCAGGAAGCCGGCATGAGCGTGCCGGCCTTTCACGTCAATTTCAAGGCGGTCACGCAGACCTCGCCGATCCAATACATCAAGTCTACGCGCCTGCATCACGCACGACTCATGATGATTCGCGACGGGCTGACGGCGGCGTCCGCTTCGGCGCGCGTGGGTTATGAGAGCGCCTCGCAGTTCAGCCGCGAATTCAAGCGCTTTTTCGGCCGCACGCCCATCGAGGAAGTGCGCGACATGAAGGCCTCGTTCGCGCTGTCGCCCGCGGCCGCCATCGGAGATTTCGCGTCCCGGCATTGAGACGGGCGCGGCGCCGCATCGTGTAGCATTCGGCGCAATCGCCGCAATCTTCACGCCTCAGGATGTCCGACGTATCCCGCCCCATTGGCCTGCATCACAAGACCGCCCAAGCGATCCAGGACGAAACGCTGGCCGCCATCCACCGCTGGTTCGACACGCTGCAAGCGCGCGACGACATCGATGCCATCGTGGCCCGCACGCCGCTGCAGGTCGGCATCCACAGCGAGATCCTGCTGGAATACGAGCCCTCGCGCATCGTGTTCGACGTCATGCCCAGTTGGGAGCCCGACGACCAGGACGGCCTGCATGCCGAAGGGCGCAACGGGCCGCTCAGCCCCGACGCAGTGCACACGTCGCTGGCGCCCGTGCTGCGCGAGGCGATGCGCGAACGCATCGCCCGGCTGGCCGGCACGCCCCATCTTGACCACCACTTCCGTTTTCGCGCGCAGTTCCCGACCACCGAGGGCCGGCTGCGCCTGACGCTGGTGGATCACACCGACGCGGTCAAGCAACAGACGCTGCGCGATCGCGCGACGCAATACGTGGACCAGGCGGTGCTGAACGGCAGCCATCCCACCGACCGCCTGCACATCAGCCTGCTGTGCCGCCACCTGCTGGATGAGCGCCTTTTCCCGCACCCGGACCATTCCTGGCTGATCGCCGTCTTCACGCGCGTGCTGGCGCTGAACGCAGGCCAGGAATCGCTGGCAGAACAACGCGGCTCGATCATTCACGCGCTGCGCGGCTGGGCCGAGGCGCAGTATCTGCCGCGCTACTTCGACGTTTCGCAAGACGTCTTCCGCCAGAACACCTACTCGCCCAAACCCGGCGCCGCGCTGGATCCCGGCGACCGCGGCATCGACCTGCTGCTCTACGCCGCCACGCTGATCCTGCGTCACGAGCCGGGCTATGCGCGTCCCACGGGCCTGACGTTTCTGGAACTTGCCCGCGGCCTGGGCAGCGCGCGCGCCGGCGCGATGCTGGCCAGCGGCAGCGGCGCATTGGCGCCCGAGCTCACGCGCCTGTCGACCGACCTGGCGGACGGCGCCGCCAACGACGTGCTGGCCACGGTGACCATCACCATCCGGCAGGAATCGCCGGCCGCCTATGTGCAGGCGCTGGACTTCCTGGCGGCCCTGCTGCGCGCGGGTTTCCCGGCCGGCTACCGTGTCGCGTTAAAGAGTCAAGCGCGTCACTATCTGCCCGTCAAGGGGCTGGCCAAGTCAGATACGCATCGCTTCTTTGCCAACGCCGCGCAGCACCCCGCGGCGCACGACGCGTTGGCGGCCTATGCGCACGCCGCCATCCAACCCTACGAGTGGTACGCCGACGCGGAGGCCGAAAAGGCGTGTCTGTCCGGCACGTATGCGGCGTTTGCCCTGGGCCTGGCTGGCCACCGCCATTTTGCGCTGCTGCGTCACTACATGGACCTGGTGGATGACGAGCACCAGTCCGTGCAGGACCGCTACACCACCGTGTTTCTCGAGCAGCATGGCCTGACGCCGGACACCCTGGCCACCGCCATCGCCTGCCTGCGCGTCTGCACCGATGCCTTCAAGTTGCCCGCGAAATTTGCGCTGGAAGACGCGGCGACGCTGGACCAGCTGGCCGCTGCGCTTGCCGGGCTGCCCGAGCACGACAGGGCCCCGGTGCGCGAGCGGCTCTTCGGGTCGGACAAGAAACTTGCCGCGTTGGCGCGCAAGGCCGACGGCCCGCACAAGGCGCGGCTGATGCGGCTGCTGGAATGCTAGACGGCACGGCATGGGCGCGTTTGCGCAAGACGGTTGAATTAGCCCGGTATCGCCGCATCAACGCGGCATTTGCCGCGTGAAAATGCGCGGCAAAATGCGCCTTGCGCGCAAGTTTGCGACGATAATCGGCGCTGGGCCCACCGCCGTTGCCAACCTGAAATGCGCGGCGCGCCCGCCGCTTTGATCCGCAGCAGCGGTGCGCCGCCCACTTGCCAGCCGGCGCCACCTACAACCATCTGTGACACGTAGCAGCGTTTACGTCTGAACCAGAGTTGGAGGCACGCCATGCCCGATCATCGAATCGCCTTGCGCCGCGCCGTCGAGGCCGTGGACCATCTGACCGATCCCGAGCCGCCGTGGCGCGACATCCTGGGCACGGCCCGCGATCTGGTCGGGGCCGACAGCGGAACGCTCATCGTGTTCGACGCCAGGAACAAGCTGTTGACGCTGTCCGCCATCGGTTTCTCCGACGCGTGCGCGTCGGACTACCAAGCGCATTTCTACAGCTGCGACATCCTTGAGCAGGACGGGCGCCATGCCCCGGCCGGCACGTGGCTGGACACCGCGCGGATGTACGACGCCGCCCAGTTGCACCGCACCGAGTTCTACGCGGACTTCATGGTCCGGCATCGCATGGCGCAACTGCTGTCGCTCATCATCGAATCGAACACCGTCCTGCACGCGGCGATCGGCTTTCAGCGTTCGTCCGTGGATGCAAAGGCCGGCGACCGGCTGCAATCCGGAGACTTTGGCCGGTACTTTCGCGTGCTGCGTCATCAGCTGTCGCAGCGCGAGCGCAATCGCGCCATCGGCTGGAAATCGCTGGAAAGCGCATTTTCAGAAGTCCACGAAGCGGTGCTGCTCATCAGCGTGGATTGCATCGTCGATAAGCTGTCGCCGTTGGCGGTGGGATTTCTGGACGACGTCAATGGCTGGACCCTGCATGGCCGCAGGCTGCGCCACGCCGACGCCAAGGTGCAGCGGCTGTTCGACGCGCACTGCGCGGCGGTGGCGCGCGACGGCCAGATGCGGTCGATGGCCACCGCGTCGGGGTGGGGGGAACTCTTCTGGGTCGATATCAGCGCGGCGCCGCCTGCGCTCAGCCTCATCGGCGGCCGGATGCTGCTGATGCGCATGCGCAAGAAGAGCGCCTTTGCAATGCCGGACGTCACCAAGCTGCAATCGGTGTTCTCCATCACGCATGCCGAGGCCGCGGTACTGGCGGGATTGGCGGCAGGCCATAGCGTCGAGGAGGTTGCCACCCTGCGTCATGCCTCCGTCCTGACAGTGCGCAAACAGGTGGCGTCGCTGCTGACCAAGATGGAATGCAGCCGGCAATCGGAACTGGTCCGTCTGGCCTCGCTGCTGTAGCGCAAGGACGACGCGGCGTACTCAATCTTGAGTATGTGGTCTGCACCCATGCGGTCCTACGATGAGCACGAAGGCATGAGCACCGGGCGGCCACGTGTCCGCCGGATGCCTTCCCCCGGCCTGCGCCGGCCTCATCCAAAAGCCTTTGCGCGAGAGAGCCCGAGCCGCGGTCCGGCGCCCCTGTTCGTCACCAGGAGTTCCCACATGAAGCCCCTACTTCCCTTACGCGCCCTCGTTCCGGCCGCGCTGGCGGCTTTTGCCCTGCTGTCCGGCCCTGCCGGTGCGCAACCTGCGGCCTCCGCCCCCGCCACGGCCGCGCCGCCGTCCAACTACACCCCTACCCGCGCTGAGGTCGAACGCGATCTGGCGGCGTGGAAGGAGTCAGGCGTCGAAGCCCAATGGGCCGGCGAAGAAACCCCCAACATCAACAGCCCGACCTATATCACCGACTACCAGAAATACGTCAGCTCGGTGCGCGGCGGCGACATGGCCCAACCGCCCGCCAGCCAGACGGGTTCGCAGCGACGGTGGTGATTGCCGCGGCGCGTGGCCCGACTCTGCGGGTTGGGCCACCCCCGATGTCGTGACGAAAAATGTCATCACATCGCGCACGTCCAGGCCGGGCGGCCGGCCGGCAGCGCGTCCCCGGCGAACGGCTTGCACCAAGGCGTTACAAGTCCTGCCAGAATTAATCAAATAAAACACTTCTCCCCGCGCTTCTGCTTTAGTTCTAGCCGTTGCATGGTGTTGCGTTTGGCGCGGCTGCCTGCGTCGTGCGTACCGCCGGCATAGAAAAGATCAATAACCCGGAGGAGAAGTCTATGCGTACGTTCAAGCGCAGGGCCGCCGCATTGCTGGCAAGCGGCCTGATCGCAGTGCTGGCGGGCTGCGCCTCGCCAGGCGGCAAGAAGGAAACGATCGCCATGGCGGGGCTGTCGCAGCCCGTGGAAATCGTCAGGGACAAGCACGGCGTGTCCCACATCTACGCCAAGAATCAGGCCGACCTGTTCTTTGCCCAGGGCTTTTCCGCGGCGCGCGACCGCCTCTGGCAGCTGGACCTGTGGCGCCGCCAGGGCGAAGGCAAGATGGCCGAACAGTTCGGCCCGCGCTTCATCGAGCAGGACCGCGCGGCGCGGCTTTTCCGCTACCGGGGCGACATGCAGGCGGAATTCACCAGCTACCACCCCGACGGCCAGGCCATCCTCACGGCGTTCGCCAATGGCATCAACGCCTACGTGAACTGGGTCAAGGCCAATCCCGACCAGATGCCGCCGGAGTTCAAGCTGACCGGCACCGAGCCCGGCTACTGGAGCCCGGAGACTTCGCTGATCCGCATCTACGGGCTGACGCGCAACGTCAGCGAGGAAGTGCGGATGTCCGAGCAGATCGCCGCACTGGGGCTGAATGCCGTGCAGGGGCTGACCACCTTCGAGCCGCCCCTGGCGTTGCAGGTGCCCGCCGGTCTGGACGTGCGCCAGATCAACAAGTCCGTGCTCGCCACCTACCGGCTGGCGCGCGACGGTCAGAAGTTCGAGGCGGGCGACTTCCCGCGCAGCCCGCTCGCCGCCGACGAACGGGCCAAGCTGGCCAGCGCCTTGTCCGAGGGCCGGCTTGCCTCGCTGGATCCGGCCTTCGACCCGCTGGCGCCGCGCTATGAAAGCAACAACTGGACGCTGAGCGGCGAGCGCACCGCGACCGGCAAGCCCATTCTGGCGGGCGACCCGCACCGGTCCATCACCATGCCGTCGCTGCGCTACATGGTTCACCTGAATGCCCCGGGCTGGAACGTGATCGGCGCGGGCGAACCGGCGTTGCCCGGCGTCTCGATGGGACACAACGACCGCATCGCGTTCGGCCTGACCATCTTCGCCTTCGGCGACGAGGAAGACCTCTACGTCTACGACACCAACCCCGCCAACCCCAGCGAATACCGCTACCAGGGCGGCTGGGAAAAGATGCGCCAGATCGACGAGACCATTTCCGTGCGCGGCGCCTCGCCTGCAACACGCAGCCTGAAATTCACGCGCCACGGGCCGGTCATTCATGAAGACCCGGTGCGGCGCAAGGCCTACGCCCTGCGCGCCGCCTATCTGGAATTTCCGGGGACGGCGGCCTACCTGGCCAGCCTTCGCCTGAACCAGGCGCAGAACTGGAACGAGTTCGTGGCGGGCATGGAAAAGCACTACACGCCCAGCGAAAACATGGTGTACGCCGACGTGGACGGCAACATCGGCTGGTTTGGCGGCAGCATCGCGCCGATCCGTCCGCGCAATGACTGGTCCGGCATGCTGCCCGTGCCCGGCAACGGCGACTTCGAATGGCGGGGCGTGCTGCCCGGCAGTTCCCTGCCGCGCGTCTTCAATCCGCCCGAAGGCTATGTCGCCACGGCCAATGAGTACAACCTGCCCGCCAACTACCCGTACAAGGACATGTCGGCGCGCACGTGGGCCGAACCCTTCCGCGTGCAGCGCATCCGCGAAGTGGTGGCCGACGGCCGGGGCCTGACCGTGCAGCAATCCCAGGACTTGCAGTTCGACAACCTGTCGATCCCGGCCCGCACGCTGGGCGGTTACGCCAAGTCGTTGAACTCGGCGGACCCGAACGTCGGCGCGGCGCTGAGCCTCTTGAAGGACTGGGATTACCGCATGGAGACCGACTCCCGGGCGGCGACCGTGTACGCGTTCTGGCTGCCCGAAGTCGTCAAGCGCGTGACCGACCTGTACGTACCGGCTAACGGACGCGCGGCGTTCGGCGACCTTTCCACCCGCCGGACACTGGAAAAGCTGGCCACGCCCGACACCGCTTTCGGCCCCCGGCCTGAACAGGGCCGCGACGCCCTGCTGTTGCAGGCGCTGGCCGACGGCCTGACGAAGCTCACCGCCAAGATGGGGCCGGATTCGACACAGTGGCAGTGGGGCAAGCTGCACCACATCCAGTTCGATCACAGCCTGGCCAGCCTTCTGCCGCCCGACACGGCCAAGGCTTGGGCCACGCCGCGCTATCCGGTGGGCGGCGACAACGACACCGTGCACCGCGCGACGTTCCGCAAGAGCGACTTCCGCCAGACCAGCGGCGCATCGTACCGCCAGGTGATCGACGTGGCCGACTGGGACAACTCGCGCGTGCAGAACGTGCCGGGCCAATCGGCGGATCCGCGCAGCCCGCACTACCAGGATCTGCTCAAGGGCTGGGCGACGGGCGAGTATTTCCCCATGGCGTTCAGCCGCGCCAAGGTGGACAGCCAGCGCTCGGATACGTTGACGCTGCAGCCTGCGGGCAAGTGAGCTGACATCCCGGCTTTTTGATCGGGCTGCTTGCTGGGTACGGTGTCAGACGGGGCCCCGCCCCCTTGATGTATGTCATTTCCCGCCGCCATCCGGCGGCGGAGAATACCGCCATGACCCTCTATCCCGTGCTGCTCATCCTGCACCTGCTTGCCGCCTTCCTGTTCGTCGGCACCGTCGCTTTCGAGGTGCTGTTCCTGGAACCGGTGCACCGGCGCCTGCCGCCGGACGTGCGCAAGGCGCTGGGCAGCCAGCTTGGGCCCCGGGTGCGTGCGGTGGTGCCCTGGTCGGTGCTGGTGCTGTACCTGGCGGGATTGGGGCTGGCTTGGCAGCATCGCGGCGCGCTTGCCGCGCCGCTGGCCTCATCGTTCGGGCTGCTGCTGACAGTGAAGATCCTGCTGGCCGTCAGCGTGCTGGTTCACGTCGTGACGGCGTTGGTACTGGCACGCCGGCGCAAGCTCACCGGCCCGCTGCAAAGCCGGCTGCACACCAGCGTGTTCTTGCACATGGTCGCCATCGTCGTGCTGGCCAAGGCGATGTTCTACATCACCTGGTGACCCGGCGCTGGCAGCTATCGCTTCGCTGCCTTGCCCGACGCATCCTGCTCGACCACCATGTCCAGCACATAGACCTTGGACGGCGCATCGGCGGGCGGATTCTTCCAGTCGTAGCGCTTGACGCGCAGCACGGTGCGCACGCCATCCTGGTGCTCGAATCCCTCGATCGACTGATACAGCGGCTGCCATTTGTCCGGCGCGGGCAAGGCGATGCCCGCCTCGTTGAATTTACGCTCGCGCACCATCAGGCACTGGTAGTGCGGAATCATCGGATGGCTGCACTCGGCACGCTTGGCCGCCACTTCCAGGAACATGATCTGGCCCGTGCTGCCGTACAGGGTTTCGGGCGTCGGTTCGCCGATGAACGTCAGGACGCTGCCGTCCTGCGCGGCCAGTTCCAACGCGGGCTCGGCCTTGTCGCCCGACAGCGTCACGCGCAATTGCCCTTTGAGGCGCTGGGCGATTTCCGCATCGAGCTGCATCAGGCTCTGCTCGCACGCCTTCATCGTCGAGGCCAGGTTCGCGATGGTCAGCACGCCATTCTTGTACGTGTACCCGCCGAACTGCGCGTTGCAGCCGCCGCGGACATTGACGCCGTCGTCCTTGAAGGTCAGCCGCACCTGATGTTCGACCCCCTTTTGCAGCGCGGCGATGGCCTTGCCCGCGGGGTCGGTGGCGGCGGTCAGGCGCCAGTGGTAGGCGGTGAGGCCGGCTTGGGTGGCGGCTGACGTGGCGGCGGAATCAGGCATGGCGGACGATCCTTCACGGGGAGAGGTCGCGGGCGCGCAGGCAGACAGCAGCGCGGCGCAAACGGATGCAAGAAGGAGGGTTTTTTTCATGATTGGTTCCTGTCAGCCGCTGGCCGGAAAGAAAAGCGGCATTCTACGTCCGTGGTGTGGACGAAATGGCCAGCGCGCCGGCCATACCGTTTCCAAATCTTGCGAGCGCGGCGCGCGAATTACAGTCTGACACTTTCATCGCCCGTCCGCGCCACCACGGACGTCTGCCCGCACTACTGTCCGTCGGGATAGGACGGACTCGCCAGGCAGGCCTGCGCCCATTCGTAGTCGTCGGTATCGAAGATCTCGCCGTCGATCTTCGGCAGCGGCTTGTCGGCATACGCGAAATCCGGCTTTGCCGGCGACCGGTTCCAATGGGTCTTGCCATTGCCGTCGCTGCACGCCTCGTCGGCGCTGCTGAACGAGCACGACGCGATGACCTTGGGCTTGCCGTTCTCCACGTCGGCCACGTAGCGCTTCGTGTAGACGCCGCCGGACGCCCAGTACTCGTCGATCGTGCAGACGCGGTCCTTGTTCTGGTAATGGCGGGTGGCAAAGCAGGTGTAGTTGTTGTAGTCGGGCGGCAGCACGTCGCACGACGACGCGAAGCCGGCAAACGGGCCGCCGGTGAACTGCGCCCGGAACTTGCGCTGTTCCAGCGCCCGCGCGATCAGGGCCGGGGTGTCGGACCCCTTGGCCTTTTCCTTGAGCTGGGCGCTACGCGCAAGAATCAGGCTGCGCGCCGCCTGTGCGGGGGTCTTGCCGTCGGGCAGCAGGTCGGGCGACTCGATCAATCTTTCCAGTGCGTTGTCGCGCGCCGCCAGCCAACGCTTCTGGCCCTCGACCAGCATCGTGCGGATCTCGGCATCGGGCGCGGATTTCAACAGTGCGCTGTAGCTGCGGTTCAATTCCGCGTCGGCGGATACCGCGCCGCGGTCGGCGCAGATCAGCTTCTCGACGCCGGTGGCGGCCTTCTTGCAATCGATGGCCAGCGCAGGCGCGGACAACGCGAACAAGCCAGCCAGGGACAGCAACCGTAGTGCGGGAATTCCAGGTCTCATCGGATTCTTCTCGGGTTCGATGGCGGTTGAACAGCGTGCCATTCTGGCATGAAACCGGGGACGCCTTGAAAACGGCAAACCCGCCGTCCGCCCTGGTCTTGGGCGAGCGGCGGGCCGGGCGATGCGCGCTACAACGCCGAGGCCATCGCCAGGCGCTCTGCGTAGTGCGGTATCGACAGGCGCTCGATGACGGCCTGCTGCTGCGCGCCAAACACGTCGCGCTCGTCGGGCGAGGCCGAAATGTTCGGGCGGTCGATCGTCAGCTTGATGGCATTGCAACTGTCCACGAAGAACGTGCCCACCACGCGCTCGGGCGCCACGCCCAGCACACGCGCCACGTTGGCCGCGCAGAACACGTTCGAGCGCAGCGCGGCCTCGTAGTCGGCGGCGGAATTGAACACGATGTCGAACGTCAGCCGGTTGATGCCGGCGTCCTTGCTGCGCACCACCACGGCCATGTCCAGCAGCGGCTGTTCGCGCTGCGGCGTTCCTGCAGGCGGCACGTCGGCGATCAGGGACAGCGTGCGATCGTCCAGGTTGCCCTCGTAGCCCGTGATGCCGATGTCCGCATACCGCGGCCGTTCGGATCCGCTTTCCGTCCACGCCGCGCCGTTGACGTGGAAGTACGTGATCGGGAACAGGCGGTTCTTGATGATGTCCTCGTTCTGCAATAGGTGATAGAGCGTCCATTCGTACGCGTCGCCCGCGTCCATGTTCAGGCGCGAGCCGTCACGGGCGGGGGCCAGCGACAACAGGCGTTTCAGGACGGCCTGATGCCGCTCGGCAAGCTGCGCGGGATCGCGGTCAATGGTGCGAACCAGCGCCACCGGCCGGCTGGCGTCGGCTTCATGGATCTTCCACGTTGCGGCGCGCAATGCGTCCGGAAACTCCGCCTGCACCAGCTTGAGCACGGCGTCCTTGATCATCGGGTAGTTGGCCTGGAACACCGGATCGCGCGTGCCGCTGGGAACCACCGCGCCATACTGCCCGTCCTCGCGCTGAAAGCTCACCAGGTTGGGCGACAGCGGATAGGCGATGTTGCCCGCGGTGGCCTTGCGGCCGGCATAACCGTAGTGGATCAGGTAGTGGGTCAGCAGGCTGGCCAGCGTTTCGGCCGCCTGCGGCGTGGCTGCGCAGGTTTCCACGATCAGGCCCAGCTCCGCTTCGCCCTCGCGCAGCGGCACGGTCTGCACCCCGTTGCGGCCGTAGACCAGCACGTCGGCGGGCACGCGCGGCAGATCCGCGGGATCCAGGTGGACCAGCGACACCTTGCGCTTGCCCAGCCGCCGCGCGCCTTCCAGCTTGATGCTCCACGGCCAGGGTTTGCCTGCCCGCACGAACTGGCTGTTGCGGATGCCGGCGGTGCGCGCATCGCGCGCGAAGAATTCGGTGTGCTCCATCGCCAGGATCCCCTCGGGATAGAACTGGAGCTGGGGATGGCTTTCCTCGTAGAGCGAATGCGCGGCAATCGAATACGGCGTGCAGCGCCGTCCCGGATCCGGCGCCACGAAAAGCGCTGTGCCGTCGTCGTAGATTTCCGCGACCAGGCAATCCGACGGCGAGCCCGGGTCGCAGGCCAGCGCGCCGCATTCCAGCACGTGGCCGACGTGATAGGCCAGCCCCGGGTCGATGCCGCGGCGGATCATGTCGGACGCGAACAGCGCAATGTCGCACGACCGGCCGACCAGCACATACTTCGCGCCGCTGTCCAATGCCGTGATGAGGGGATGCACGCCCATCTGTCCCACGATGGTGCTCTCTTCCAGCGCCGCGGCGTCCAGCTCGGGGCCCGCGCCCGTGGGCCGCAACGCGCCCGCCCGGAATTCCCGGATCACGCTGGCCGGGTCCAGCTCGGACCGGATGACGGCCACGGTGCGGTCCTTCACGCCCAGCTCGTCAAAGACTTCCTTGGCGACGTCGATCATCCAATCCAGGTTGCGGTTGCCGCCGGCCATGCCGCAGCTGCCCAGGATGACCGGTCCGTCGATGCGTTCGCCCGCCTCGACCATGTGGCGAAAGTCCGCCTTCACGGCCTCGCGTTCGAAGTATTCGGTGCCCGTGCCCAGGTAATACGGGCCGGCGTCCATCGACCCCGCATCCGAGATCACGGCGTCGATACGCCCTTCCAGCGCCTTTTGCAGCGATTCACGGGGAAATCCATATCCCAGCGCGCCGCACGCGGACACGACGCGATAAACCAGCTTTGCCATCGTCACTCTCCTGTTTGCAGGCCGCGGACATTGCGGTTGCTGCCTGGGAGTGCACTTTGCGCCGGCGTCGGCGGCAGGAAAAATACTATGTCGATATGCGGGTATCGGCCGCCGATATGGCTGTCTGGCCTGTTGGCGGCGCGTCAGGACGCCAGCGGTTCCGCGCCGGCCAGTCCGTTATCCGCGACGTGGCGCATGACGAATTCGCTGAGCAGTGTGCGCACCGCCTCGGCCGGCGGCGCCAGCGGCACGTCGCTGGAGGCGATGACCGCCGCGGTCAGATAGACGGGCGGCTCGATCATCGCCGCCGACACCTGGGCATGCCCGGGCGCGCGCGAGAAGTCGCCCAGCGGCAGGATGGTGTGGCCGATGCCCGCCTGTACCGCCGACAGCATGCCCGAAAAGACCTCGGTTTCCGCGACCACCTGCGGCACGATGCCGGCTTCGGAAAACAGCCGGTCCAGCAGGTTGCGCGTCATATTGGGATGGGCGGGCAGGATGAGCGGCATGCCGGCCAGCTGCTCAAAGCGCATGGCGCAAGGCCGGCGCCCCGGCTTGCGCGGGCTGACCACGAACAGCCGTTGCCGGAAGAGCGGCTGGCGCGCAAAGCCGGTGGTGGGCTCGTCCTCGAACACCAGCGCCAGGTCGAGCGAGCTGTCGCGGCTCCGGGCGCCCAGCTGGCCGCTTGCGTCGCTGCTGAAGCGCAGGCTGATCTTGGGCAGCGATGCCCGGCACTTTTCCATCAGTTCGCCCGCCAGGAACGACGCCAGCGTGGACGACATGCCGATCCGCACGACGCCCTGGATGTCGCCGCCCAGCGAGCGCACGATCTGCGGGATGCGCTCCATGCGGCTCAGGATGGACGCGGCTTCCGTGTACAGCGCGGCGCCGGCGGCCGTGGGACGCGCGCCCCGCGCACTGCGGTGCAATAGCGTCACGCCCAGCTCTTCTTCGAGCGCCGCGATCTGCTGGCTGAGCGCCGGCTGCGCCACCGGAATGAGCGCCGCCGCGCGGGAGAAACTGCCCGCTTCGACGATCTTCACGAAATACCGGAGATGGCGCAGTTGCACGGACGCGCTCCGTTCAGAATGTCACCGTGACGGACGGCGCGCTGCGCCGGGCTTCGCCGTGGAACACAGCTTCGATGTTGTTGCCGTCCGGATCCAGCACGAATGCGCCGTAATAGCCGGGGTGGTAATCGCGAAATCCCGGCGCGCCGTTGTCCTGGCCGCCGTGGGCCAGCGCCGCCTTGTAGAACGCGTCGACCATCGCCTGGTCGCGCGCCTGGAACGCAAGATGGTGGCGACCCGTCAACTGGCCCAGCGCGGCCTGGCTGTCGGCCGTCGACACGAACAGTTCGTCCGCCCAGAAGTAGTCGGCGGCCGTGCCGCCCATGGGCACCTCCAGGGCGTCGAACACTGCCTGGTAAAAGCGCTGGCTGGCGGGCAGGTCCCGCACGACAAGCTGGATGTGATCGATCAGGCGGCCGCGATGGATCTCATTGGTCTGCATGACGTCTCCTTTCGGGTTGACAGGGCTCCGTCGACTATAGCGCCATCCGCCGCCCGAAAATGACAAAGCCCGCATGGCGCTGTCGAGCCATGCGGGCCTGAAGACCGCGGTCATGCCGGGCGCGCGCGGCGCGCCCGAGGCGATCAGCCAAACACGCGGAAGCGTTCGGCGTCGTCCATGAACGGCTTGTCGCCGAAACCGGCTTCGTTCGAGCCGAACGGCATCTGCGCGCGCAGCTTCCAGTAGGCGGGGACGTTCCACTCACGCGCCACGGCGGCGTCGATCAGCGGGTTGTAGTGCTGCAGGCTGGCGCCGACGCCGGCGTTGGCCAGCGCGGTCCAGACGGAAAGCTGGGCCATGCCGCCCGACTGCTCGGACCACACGGGGAAGTTGTCGGCGTACAGCGCAAACTTTTCCTGCAGGCTGCGCACCACGTCCTGGTCTTCGAAGAACAGGATCGTGCCCACGCCGGCGGCAAAGCTCTTGAGCTTGGCTTCGGTCTTGTCGAAACCTTCGGCCGGCGCAACCTTGCGCACTTCTTCCGTGGTCAGGTTCCAGAGCTTTTCGCTTTCGGCGCCAAACAGGATCACGGCGCGCGAGCTTTGCGAGTTGAAGGACGACGGGCTGTGCTTGATCGCTTCCTGGGTCAGCGTGGTCAGTTCTTCCTTGGAGGCCGACAGGTTGCGGCCCAGCGAATACTGCGTGCGGCGCTGCTTGAGCGCTTCGAGATATGCGTTGCTCATGTTTTGACCTTTCGACCAGTAGATAGAGATGACGATTGGAGGCATTCTACCGGCTGGACCATGACGCGAATACCCGTTCAACCGCACTTCGGCTGGAACAAACTGTTCCACCGGTGAGATCAAACGGGTGAAATCGGTGCGTTGGGGCGGTTAATTCAGTCGGCGCGGAACCCCGTCGCCTTCACCACCTCGGTCCAGCGCTTAGATTCGGCGGTCAGCAGCGCCTGCAGGGCCTGCCGGTCCGAACCCACGACCACGAAGCCGGCCTCGCCCAGCGTCTTCACGGCGGCGGGCTGGCGCAGCGCGGCCGCGCTGTCGGCCTGCAGGCGGGTCAGCGCGGCGTCGGGCGTGCCGGCCGGGGCGAACAGCGCGAACCAGGCGCCGAAGTTGACCGCTGGCAAGCCGCGCTCGGCAAAAGTCGGCACATCGGCCAGGGCCTGGGTGCGTTGCGCGCCCGTGGTGGCCAGCGCGCGCAGCTTGCCGCCCTGCACCTGGGGCGCGGCCAGCGCGGTCGTCACGAACGCCGCCTGCACGCCGCCGGACACCAGCCCGGAGACGGCGTCGCCGGTCGAACGGTAGTGGATGGCTTCGATCTTCAGGCCGGCCTCGCGCGCAAAGAGCTCGGCGCCGAAATGGCCCGGCGTGCCCGCGCCGAAGGTGGCGAAATTCAGGCGGTCCGGCGCCTTTTTCGCGGCGTCGATGAACGCCGCTAGGTCCTTGTAGGGCGACGTGGCCGGCACGACCAGCACGAAGTCGGCGCGCACCACCTCGGAAATCGGGGCGAAATCGCGCGGCGGATCGTAATTCAGGTTGCGGTACGTGGCGGGCGAAATGCTGATCGACCCGACCTCGCCCAGCAGCAGCGTCTGGCCGTCGGCCGGACTGCGAGCCACGGTCTGCGCGGCGATCTGCCCGCCCGCGCCCACCTTGTTTTCCACCACCACGCTTTCGCCCAGCAGCGGCCCCATGTGCTGGGACAGGGTGCGCGCCACGATATCGGGCCCGGTGCCGGGCGGAAAGCCCACGTTCAGGCGCACGGGTCCATTGGGAAATTGCGCGGCCGCGGCAAGCGGCACGCACAGCAGTAAGCCGCCCAGCAGGCGGCGCAGCATTGTTTGCATGGTTGTCTCCTGGTTTTTTTAATGCCGCGGCGGCTGCCGCGGGGTCAGCAAATGCGATAGAAGCGCAGCTCGACGCGATCGGGATAGCGCGCGCCGGTGCCGATGAAAAGGCTTTCGTTCATCCAGCCCAGCGTGGGCGAGGACGTCTCGAAACGGGGATAGCTGCGAAAGTAGATGCGCGCCGGATCGACGGCTTCGCCGCGCGCCAGCCGCGCAATGTCCTCGGCGCTGCCGGTGCGGATGCCGGTGTTTTCGACATACACGCGTTCGCCCGCGGGCGTCTCGATGACGTAGCGCGCGTGGATGTCCGTGAAGGTGGCCGACCGGATGATCTGGAAGTCCGCGCCGCCGGGCAGCACCTTGCCCGACAGGCGCGGTCCCTGGACCGTGCCGCCGGTGATGGGGATCACGCGGCGGCGCCCCTGCGGCGTATCGCCCACTTCCTGCGGCGCGCCCACGTCGACCACGACGGTGGCCACGTGTTCAAGCCGGGGGGCCTGCGCGTCGTTCATGGCATCGGCGCCGCTCATGGTTTCTCTCCGCGGGCAAGGCGCAGCGCCGCCGGGTCAAAGCCCGCAAGCTGCTTGTAGCGCAGCGACACCGCCGCCAGCTCCTCGCCCGAAATCACGTCGTTGATGTTCGCGAACCCTGCCGGCGCGCGCTCTTCGGCCATCTGCATCACCTGCTCGGGGCCATTCAGGCGGTTGCGCAGCACAATGCCCGCGGTACGCGGCAGGCGTTCGGCTTCGTACTCCAGCAGCGCGATCTCCGCCGAGCGCGCCTTGCCGCGCACGGCCTGATCCAGCCAGTCGGCCAGGCAGCGCGCGTCCAGGATGGCCTGGGCCGATCCGTTGGAGCCGATGGGATACATCGGATGTGCGGCGTCGCCCAGCAGCGTGAAGCGCCCGCGCGTCCAGCGCGGCAAGGGGTCGCGATCCACAAGCGGAAATTCGTAGATCGCCTCGGCGCCGTCGATGATGGCCGGGATGTCGATCCAGTCCCAGCGCCAGTCGGCGAAGCGGTCCGCGAAGACGGACTTGTCGACCTTGCGGTTCCAGTCGGTGGCGGGCAGTTCCGCGCCCGGGATGGACAGCTCGGCAATCCAGTTGATGAGCGAGCGGCCTTGCCGGCGCAGCGGTTCCGAAATCGGGTAGCAGACGAACTTCTGATCCTGGTGCCCCGCCATGAACATGCTGCGCCCGTCCAGATACGGCGGCGCCTCGGTCACCGCGCGCCACAGCATGCGGCCGGAGAACCGGGGCTCGTCCCCCACGGGATGGAGCTGGCGCCGCAGCGCGGAATGGATGCCGTCGGCGCCCACCAGGATGTCGCCCTGCGCGGTATGCAGCGTGTTGTCCGCGCGGCTGCGGAACTGCGCCTGCACGCCGTCCGCGTCCTGGGTGGCGGACTCCAGCACCATGCCGGGGACGATGGCATCCGGACCCAGGCGCTCGCGCACGGCCTGCGCAAGCAGCATCTGGAACTCGCCGCGATGCACCGAGAACTGCGGCAGCGGATAGCCGGCCTCGCGGCCGCGCGGCTCGCGCCAGATCGGCTGGCCCAGCTTGTTGTAATAGTGCAGCTGCGAGGTCTCGATGGCGCGTTCGGCCAGCGCGGGCATCAGGCCCAGCTGTTCGATCTCGCTGACGGCATGCGGCAGCAGGTTGATGCCGACGCCGAGCGGGCGCAGTTCCTGCGCGCTTTCATAAATGCGGCAGCCGATGCCGCGGCGGTGCAGCATCAGCGCGAGAGTCAGCCCGCCAATACCCGCGCCGGCAATGACGATTTGCATGTCTACTCCTGGTCTTATTTGTTATGCAACATAACAAAATTACCCCGCGTTCCGCACGAGGGATTTCCCGCAATCCGGTGGCGCGGCGACAATGCCTGCATTAGTGTTGAGGCCCCGTCCGCGATCCGCCCCCATGTCCAGAGCATCCGTCCAACGCCCTCGCCGCCCCGCGGCCCGTGGCGAACACTTCGATCCGCACGTGCCGGGCGTTCAGTACGGCGCACTGGACGACCTGGTCGGCTACGCGATCCGGCGCGCGCAGATCCTGATCTACGAGGACTTCCTGGCCGCGCTGGCGCCGTGGGACATCACGCCGCAGCGGTACTCGGCGCTGACGCTGATCGCCGCGAACGAAAACCTCAAGCTCACCGACCTGGCCCGCATCCTGGGCATTGCGCGATCGGGCGCGGTGCAGATCGTGAACCAGCTGCAGGACCTGGGCTACGTGGAACGCCAGGAGGCCGAGCACGACCGGCGCGCGTACGCGCTGGCCATGACACAGACCGGCCACGATGCGCTGGCCGCCATCACCGAGGCCGTGCAGGCCCACGACGCGCGCATCAGCGCCAATCTGGGCGCGGCAGAGCGGCGCAAGCTGATCGGCTTGCTGGGCAAGCTGGGCTGAAGCAACCGCCCGCATCGCGCGGCGTCCCCGATTCGCGCGTCCGCGCCCCATTGCGTGCTTTCTGCCCCGATGCGGGCATTCCCCTATTACCCCCGCCGCGTCAAAAAACTATCGTATTCGAGAATTATCAAATAAGAGAATTCTCGCTTCCGACAAAATGATTGCTGAAACCCTATACGATTTTGCCGTGATCGGCGCGGGCATCGCCGGCGCCTCCGTGGCCTACCGCCTGAGCGCCTCGGCGTCCGTGGTGGTGCTGGAACGCGAGTCCCAACCCGGTTATCACTCCACCGGCCGTTCGGCGGCCATGTTCATGGAGACCTACGGCACCACGCAGATCAAGGCGCTTACGCGCGCCAGCCGCGCGTTCTACGAGCATCCGCCGGAAGGCTTCTGCGAACATCCGCTGCTCAGCCCTCGCGGCGTGCTGTACATCGGGACGCCGGATCAGAAGGATCTGCTGCAGGACGCCTTCGAAGACTTCCACCGCCAGTCGCCAAACGTCACCCTCATCGACGCCAGCCAGGCCGTCAAGCGCGTGCCCTGCCTGCGCGAAGACCAGCTGTGCGGCGCGATCGAGGAACCGGATGCGCGCGACATCGACGTGCATGCGCTGCACCAGGGTTTCCTGCGCGGGATGAGCCGCCAGGGCGCCGTGCTGCACAACAACGCCGAACTGGCGGGCGCCGCTTTCGAGAACGATGTCTGGACGCTGACCCTGGCCGATGGCCGGCAGATCCGCGCGCGGGCCGTCGTCAACGCCGCGGGCGCCTGGGCCGACCACACGGCCGGCTTGTGCGGCGCCGCCCCCGTTGGCCTGCAGCCGTGCCGCCGCACCGCGTTCACCTTCAGCGGTCCGGAAGACGTCGATTTCTCGCACTGGCCCGCGGTAGTGGGCGTGGACGAAAGCTACTACTTCAAGCCCGACGCGGGGCAGTTGCTGGGCTCGCCCGCCAATGCCGATCCGGTCGATGCGCACGACGTGGTGCCCGAGGAACTGGATGTCGCCACCGGCATCTACCGCATCGAAACCGCCACGTCGCTGACCATCCGCCGCCCGAAACACACCTGGGCCGGCCTGCGCTCGTTCGTGCGCGACGGTGACTTCGTGGTGGGCTGGGACGCGGCCACGCCGGCGTTCTTCTGGCTGGCGGCGCAAGGCGGCTACGGCATCCAGACCGCGGCGGCCACGTCCGAGCTGGCGGCCGCATTGCTGACGCACCAGCCCATTCCCGACCACCTGCAGGCGCACGGCGTCAATGCCGACGCCGTGCGGCCCGAGCGCCTGCGCTGACCTTATTGCCTACGACACCGAGATTGCCCAAATGACCGCCATTACCCGCTACCCCAGCACCCTGCCCCTGCCTTTCTCGCGCGCCACCCAGGCGGGCGGCTTCCTGTTCCTGTCCGGCCAGATCCCGATGGATGCCGCCGGCCAGGTGGTGCGCGGCGACGTCGCCACCCAGACGCATGCCGCCATCGACCGCATCAAGGAAACCCTGGCCCTGGCCGGCGCAAGCCTGAAGGACGTCGTGCGCGTGACCGTGTGGCTGACCGACCTGGCGCATTTCGCGCAGTTCAACGAGGCCTATCGCAGCCATTTCTCTTCCGATTTCCCCTCGCGCTCCACCGTCGAGGCCAAGCTGGCCATGGACGTGGACGTCGAGATCGAAGTGCAGGCGTGGCTGGGCGATGCCCAGTCCACGACGCCTGCCGCCTGAACGCTGTCCCGTTCGATTGCATGACACCGCCAGGCGCAGCGCCTGGCGGGGCGACACCCCCAAGCGCGCGCCCCGATGCCCGCGCCCTAAAGCCCCACTTTTTGCGCGGAGCGTCATTCATGAAGATCTTTTCCGGGTCCCTGGCGACCGAGACCAACACCTTTTCTCCCATTCCGACGGGCCTGGCCTCCTACCGGGCGCGCGGCTACTTTCCGGCCGGCCAGCATCCGGACCGCATGCAGATGTTCTCGGGACCGCTGTGGGCGGCGCGCCAGCGCGCCGCGGGCAAGGACTGGACGCTCATCGAAGGGCTGACGGCCGGCGCGACGCCGGCCGGCATCACGACCCGACACGCCTATGAGACGCTGCGCGACGAGCTGCTGGACGATCTGCGCCGCGCGGGCAAGGTCGATATCGCCCTCTTTGGCCTGCACGGCGCGATGGTCGCCGACGGCTATGACGACTGCGAAGGCGACCTGCTGCGCCGCGCGCGCGAGATCGTGGGCCCCGATACCGTGATCGGCGCGGAGCTCGACCCGCACTGCCACCTGACGGACACGATGGTCCAGAGCGCCGACTTCCTGGTCTGTTTCAAGGAATACCCCCACACCGACATCCTGGAGCGCGCCTTCGACCTGGTCGACCTGTGCGTGGCGCGCGCCGAGGGCCGCATCAAGCCCGCGCGTGCGGTCTTCGACTGCGAGATGATTTCCATCATGCACACCAGCCGCGAGCCGATGCGCAGCTTCGTGGACCGCCTGCTGGCCATGGAGGGCAAGGAAGGCGTGCTGTCCGTGTCCATCGCCCACGGCTTTCCGTGGGGCGACACGCCGGACATGGGCTCGAAGGTGCTGGTCTATACCGACGGCAACCCCGCGCAGGCCGAGGCGCTGGCGCGCACGCTGGGCGAAGAGATCATCGGGTTCCGCGACCAGCTTGCGCCGCCCTACCCCGGCGCCGACGAAGCGCTGGACCAGGCGCTGGCGCACACCGAATTTCCCGTGGTGCTGGCCGATTCGGCCGACAACGCGGGCGGCGGCGCGCCCAGCGATGCCACGTTCATTCTGGAACGCGTGCTGGCGCGCGGTATCACCGATGTCGCCACGGGCCCGTTCTGGGACCCGGTGGCCGTGCAGCTGTGCTTTGAGGCCGGTGAAGGCGCGCAGATCAGGCTGCGCGTGGGCGGCAAGGTGGCGCCGGTGTCCGGCCAGCCGCTGGACCTGGACTGCGAGATCCTGGCGCTCAAGCGCGACGCCGTCATGACCGGCCTGGCCGGCACGCCCGCGCTGCTGGGCGACGTTGCCGTCGTGCGCACCCGCGGCGTGACGCTTGTGATGACCACCTCGCGCACCCAGGCGATGGGCACCGACCTCTTTACCCAATTCGGCGTGGACCTGGCCGCGATGAAACTCATCATCGTGAAGTCCTCGCAGCATTTCTACGCCTCGTACTCCAAGGTGGGCCGCCACGTCATCTACGTCGAGACGCCCGGCGCCATCACGAATGACCTCAACACGCTGCCGTTCGTCAAGCGCAAGCTGCCCAAGTGGCCGTTCAAACAGTAAGACCCGAGGCCCAGGACCAACCACCCAAGCCGCCCGTGATGGGCAGACCAGAATCAACAAGGGGAAATCCATGATCAGACGTTTCAGCCTGCTGGGAGCCGCCGCGCTCCTGGCCATGAGCGCCGCAACCGGCGCGCTCGCCCAGACCAAAACCCTGCGCCTCGTGCCGCATGCGGACCTAAAGACGCTGGATCCGCTCTTTAACACCGCCTACATCACGCGCAACCACGGCTACATGGTGTTCGATACCCTGTTCGCCCAGGACAGCCAAGGCCAGGTCAAGCCGCAGATGGTGGACACCTGGACCAAGTCCGAGGACGGCAAGACCTGGACGTTCACGCTGCGCCCCGGCCTGAAGTTCAACGACGGCACGCCGGTGACGGCCGAGGACTGCATTGCCTCGATCCAGCGCTGGGCCAAGAAGGACACGTTGGGCCAGGCCATGATGGCGGCGGGCGCGGAACTGGCGGCCACCAACGAGAACACGTTCACGCTGACCCTGAAAGAGCCCTTCGGCCTGGTGCTGGATGCGCTGTCCAAACCCTCCGGCATGCCGCCCTTCATCATGCCCAAGCGGCTGGCCGCCACCGATCCGAACACCCAGGTGACCGAGATGGTCGGGTCTGGTCCGTTCCTGTTCAAGCGGGATGAATGGGTGCCCGGCAACAAGGTGGTCTACGTGAAGAACCCGGCCTACGTGCCGCGGTCAGAAGCGCCGGACGGCCTGGCGGGCGGCAAGAACGTGAAGGTGGACCGCGTGGAGTGGGTCTACATCCCCGACGGCAACACGTCGACGGCCGCACTGATGAACGGCGAGGTCGACATGATCGAACAGGTCACGCCCGACTTCCTGCCGGTGCTCGAAACCAATCCCGACATCACGCTGAGCACGTCGGTTGCCTCGCAAGGCATGGTGATTCTCAACGCCCTGCATCCGCCGTTCAACAACCCGCTGGCACGCCAGGCGCTGTATCACCTGGTCAGCCAGAAGGAAATGCTGACCGCGATGGGCTACCCGGACAAGTACCGCGTCGACTACTGCCCCACCATGTACATCTGCGGTTCGCCCCTGGCCACGGACGCGGGCGCCGCGCCCTACGCCAAGCCGGACGTGGCCCGCGCCAAGCAATTGCTGCAGGAATCGGGCTACAAGGGCGAGAAGGTCGTGCTGCTGTACCCCACCGACCACCTGAGCGCCCCCGCCGTGATGGTGCTGGCGCAGAACATGAAGAAGGCGGGCGTGAACGTGGACCTGCAGTCCATGGACTGGGCCTCGCTTGCCGGACGCCGCCTGAAGAAGGATCCGCCCGCGCAAGGCGGCTGGAACATCTTCCTGACCTGGGGCGGTTACTTCGACGCCAGCACGCCGGTGACCAACCCGTGGCTGTCCGCCGCCTGCGGCAACAGCCTGCCGGGCTGGCCCTGCGACAAGGACCTGGACACCCTGCGCACCAGCTGGATCCGCGAAACGGACGCCGCCAAGCGCAAGGACATCGCCGCGCAGATCCAGGCGCGCGCCTACCAGACGGTGCCTTACGTGATGTGGGGCGAGTTCAAGCCCGTCTTTGCCGTGCGCGGCCTCAAGCACACCGAGCTGGTCAAGTCCGGCATCCCGGTGATGTGGAACATCGAAAAACCGTAAGGCCGACGCCGGGCGCCGCGCGCGCCCGGCCGCAAGCCGGGGGGAATCCAGCGTGAAATTCATCCTGCGCCGCATCGCGGCCGTCATACCCGTCATGGCCGTCGTGGCGGTTGTGGTGTTCCTGCTGATACACCTGTCGCCGGGCGATCCCGCGGCGGTGATCGCGGGCGACAACGCCACCGCCGACGACGTCGAGAAAATCCGCCAGAACCTGGGCCTGGACAAGCCGCTGCTGCAGCAGTTCGTCATCTGGGTCAGCCATATCGCCACGGGCGACCTGGGCACGTCGATGTCCACGCAGATGCCCGTCTCGCAGCTCATCGCCCAGCGCATGGGGCCGACGATCTCGATCGCGCTCTTCACGATGCTGTTCGCCGTGCTGGCGGCAATTCCCCTGGGTGTGCTGGCGGCATGGAACGCCGGCAAGTGGCTGGACAGGCTGGTGATGGTAGGCGCGGTGTGCGCGTTCTCAGTGCCCGTATTCCTGATCGGCTACAGCCTGGTGTACGGCTTTTCCATCAAGCTGGGCTGGCTGCCGGTGCAGGGCTACAAACCCCTAGCCGATGGCCTCGTGCCTTACTTGCGCCACCTGGTGCTGCCCTGTCTGTCGCTGGGCCTGGTGTACATGGCGCTGCTGACCCGCATGACGCGCGCCACCATGCTGGAGGCCCTGTCCGAAGACTACATCCGCACCGCGCGCGCCAAGGGCCTGTCGTCCGGTCCCATCGTCTGGCATGCGCTCAAGAACGCCGCCAATCCCATTGTCACGACCATCGGCGTCGGCGTGGCGCTGCTGATCGGCGGCGTCGTCGTGACCGAGACGGTGTTTGCGATCCCCGGCCTGGGCCGCCTGACCATCGACGCCGTGCTGCGCCACGACTATCCGGTCATCCAGGGCGTGTTGCTGGTGGCCTCGGGCATCTACGTGCTGATCAACCTGCTGGTCGACCTGAGCTACCGGCTCTTCGATCCCCGCATCCGCTATTGAGAAGAGGCCACGCATGAACACGACCACCCTGCCCCTTCCCGCCACGCGGCCGCGCCTGCGGCGCGCGTTCCGGTCGGTGCGCCGCCATCCCATGCTGTACGCCGGCGGCGCGATCCTCATCATCCTCGCGGCCATCGCGCTGGCCGCGCCGTGGCTGGCCACCGTCGACCCGCAGGAAATCAATCCGCTGGCGCGCATGAAGCCGCCCTCGGCCGAACACCTGTTCGGCACCGACGCGCTGGGCCGCGACGTCTATTCGCGCACCGTCTGGGGCGCCCGCATCTCGCTGCTGGTCGGCATCGTGGTCGCCGTCGTCTCCACCGCCGCCGGCGTGGTGCTGGGCATGATGGCCGGCTACTTCCGCCGCATCGACGCCGTCATCATGCGCATCATGGACGGCCTGATGGCCATCCCCGGCGTGCTGCTGGCGATTGCGCTGATGGCCACGCTGAAGGGCGGGCTGGGCACCGTCATCATCGCCATCGTCATTCCCGAAGTGCCGCGCGTCGTGCGCCTGGTGCGCGCGCTGGTCCTGACCATCCGCGAGCAGCCCTACATCGAAGCCGCCGTCTCGGTCGGCACGCGGGTGCCGTCGATCCTGATGCGCCACATCCTGCCCAACCTGTTTGCGCCGCTGATGGTGCAGGCCACGTTCATCGCGGCCTCCGCCATCCTGACCGAAGCCGTGCTGAGCTTTCTGGGCGTGGGCATTCCGCCGCACATCCCGAGTTGGGGCAACATCATGGCCGAAGGCCGCAACTTCGTGGCCGTGGCGTTCCACATCATCCTGTATCCGGGCCTCTTTCTGGGCGTGGCCGTCCTGGCCGTCAATCTGGTCGGCGACGGGCTGCGCGACATGCTCGATCCCCGCCTGGCCAAGAAGCTGTAGGAGCGCACATGCAACCCCATCCCGTCCTGCGCGTGCAAGACCTCACCACCTGTTTCGACGGCGACGACACGACCGTGCTGGCCGTCGACAAGCTCTCGTTCGACCTTCTGCCCGGTGAAACCCTGGGGCTGGTTGGCGAATCGGGCTGCGGCAAGAGCGTCACGTCGCTGTCCATCATGCGGCTGCTGCGCGCCCCCGGCCGCGTCGCCAGCGGCAGCATCGAGTTCGACGGCAGCGATCTCCTGGCCCTGCCCGAGAAATCGATGCGCGCCATTCGCGGCAACAAGATCTCGATGATTTTCCAAGAGCCCATGACCTCCTTGAATCCCGTGATCACGGTGGGCAAGCAGATCAGCGAATCGCTCATGCTGCACCAGGGCCTGTCACGGCGCGAGGCGCTGACGCAGGCCGAGGCGCTGCTGGACCTGGTGCAGATCTCCGACCCGGCGCGCCGCGTGCGCGAGTATCCCTATCAGCTCTCGGGCGGCATGCGGCAACGCGCCATGATCGCCATGGCGCTGGCCTGTCAGCCCAAGGTGCTGATCGCCGACGAGCCCACCACGGCGCTGGACGTCACCATCCAGGCTCAGATCCTGCATCTGTTGCGCGACATCCAGGCAAGGCTGGGCACGGCCATCGTGCTGATCACGCACGACCTGGGCGTGGTCGCGCAGATGTGCCAACGCGTGATCGTCATGTACGCCGGCCGCAAGGTCGAGGAAGGCAGCGTGGACGACGTGCTGGACCGCCCGCAGCACCCGTACACGCAGGCGCTGATCCGTTCGCTGCCCGACTTCGTCGACGGGCAGGACCACACCGCGCGGCTGGCCGAGCTGCCCGGCATCGTTCCGGTGCGCACACCCGCCTCGCGCGGCTGCGCCTTTGCGGCGCGCTGCCCCGAGGCCCTGCCGCGCTGCACCGAGGAAGCGCCCGGCGCGACCGACGCGGGCGCCCGCCACCGCGTCTGGTGCTGGGCCCGCCAGGACGCACCGGCACCCGCCGCCCTGACCGCCTGAGACGCATGAGACCCGCCATGAACCTGCACGACATTCCCCTCGCGTCTTCCGTGCCCGCCGCCGCCGCGGTGCCCATGCTGGAAGTCATCGGCCTGAAGAAGCACTTTCCCGTGGATAGCAGGCGCGGCGCCAAGGTGCTGCGCGCGGTCGACGGCATCTCGCTGTCGGTGCCCCGCGGCCAGACGCTCAGCCTGGTCGGCGAGTCCGGCTGCGGTAAGTCCACCACCGGCAAGTGCCTGATCCGCCTGACCGATCCCACCGAAGGCCGCATCCTGCTGGAGGGCGAAGACCTCGCCAAGATGAACAGCAGCCAGCTGCGCGCCATGCGCCGCCGCATGCAGTTCATCTTCCAGGACCCGTTTTCGTCGATGAATCCGCGCATGCGCGTGCGCGACATCATCGGCGAGCCGCTGCGCAACTTCGGCCACGACCGCGAGGCCATCCGCGAACGCGTGTCGCAGTTGCTGGCGCGCGTCAGCCTGCGGCCCGACGCCGCCGACAAGTATCCGCACGAATTCTCGGGCGGCCAGCGCCAGCGCATCGTGATCGCGCGCGCCCTGGCGCTGGACCCGGGGCTCATCGTCTGCGACGAGCCCGTGTCGGCGCTTGACGTGTCGGTGCAGGCGCAGGTCATCAACCTGCTGATGGACCTGCAGCGCGACCTGGGGCTGACCTACGTGTTCATCTCGCACGACCTGAGCGTCGTGCGCCACATCAGCCACCGCGTGGCCGTGATGTATTTGGGCAAGATCGTGGAGATCGGCACCCGCGATGCGATCTTCGACCGTCCGGCCCACCCTTACACCCGGGCCCTGCTAGCGGCCGTGCCGTCCGCGCGCCACGGGGAGCGCAACCCCGTCGAGGTGCTGAAGGGCGAAATCCCCAGCCCGCTGTCGCCCCCGTCCGGATGCGCGTTCCGTACCCGCTGCCCCATGGCGCAGCCGCGCTGCGCCGAAGAAACGCCCCAGCCGCGCCAGGTCGCCGCCGAACAGCAGGTCGCCTGCCACTTTGCCTGATCCCCCATTGCCCGATCCCACCTTGCCGGAGAACCGCATGTCCCAGCCCGACGCCACCCCGTTTGACTACATCCTCGCCGGCGGTACCGTCATCGACGGCACCAACGCCCCGGGCCAGCGCGCCGACGTGGGCGTGCGCGGCGACCGCATCGCCGCCGTGGGCGACCTCAGTGGCAGCGCCGCGCGCCGCCGCATCGACGTATCGGGCAAGGTGGTGGCCCCCGGGTTCATCGACTCGCACACGCACGACGACAACTACCTGCTCAAGCGCCGCGACATGACGCCCAAGATCTCGCAGGGTGTCACCACCGTCGTCACCGGCAACTGCGGCATCAGCCTGGCGCCGCTGGCCCACGCCCACGCCAGCCCGCCGGCGCCGCTGGACCTGCTGGACGAAGGCGGCTCCTACCGCTTCGAACGTTTCTCCGACTACCTGGATGCGCTGCGCGCCACGCCCGCCGCCGTCAATGCCGCCTGCATGGTCGGCCATTCGACGCTGCGCGCGGCCGTCATGTCCGACCTGCAGCGCGCCGCCACGCCCGACGAAGTGCAGGCTATGCAATCGCTGGCCGACGACGCGCTGTCCAGCGGCGCCATCGGCATCTCCACCGGCACGTTCTATCCGCCGGCGGCCCAGGCCACCACCGAGGAGATCATCGAGGTCTGCCGGCCGCTCAACACGCACGGCGGCATCTACGCCACGCACATGCGCGACGAAGGCGAACACATCGTGCAAGCGCTGGAAGAGACCTTCCGCATCGGCCGCGAACTGGACGTGCCCGTCGTAATCTCGCATCACAAGGTCATGGGCCAGCCCAACTTCGGGCGGTCCGCCGAAACCCTGCCGCTGATCGAAGCCGCGATGGCCAAGCAGGATGTCTCGCTGGACGCCTACCCCTACGTGGCCGGATCCACGATGCTCAAGCAGGACCGCGTCCTGCTGGCCGGCCGCACCATCATCACCTGGTGCAAGCCGTATCCAGAGCTGAGCGGCCGCGACCTGGACGAAGTGGCCGCCGAGCGCGGCAAGTCCAAGTACGACGTCGTCCCGGACCTGCAACCGGCCGGCGCCATCTATTTCATGATGGACGAGCCCGACGTGCAGCGCATCCTCAAGTTCGGCCCGACCATGATCGGCTCGGACGGCCTGCCCCACGACGAGCGCCCGCATCCCCGGCTGTGGGGCACCTTCCCGCGCGTGCTGGGCCATTATTCGCGAGACCTGGGGCTGTTCCCGCTGGAAACCGCCGTCTGGAAGATGACGGGCCTGACCGCCGCCAAGTTCGGGCTGGCCGAGCGCGGGCAGGTGCAGCCCGGCTACTTTGCCGACCTCGTCGTCTTCGACCCGGCCACCGTGGCGGACGCCGCCACCTTCGAACGCCCCACCGAACGCGCGGCCGGCATCCATTCGGTCTACGTCAACGGCGCGCCCGTCTGGGAGGAGCAGGCCTTCACCGGCCAGCACGCCGGCCGCGTTCTGGCCCGTACCGCCGCCGGGAACGCCGCATGAGCGCCCGCAAGCTCCACCTTGCCGTCGCGCAGCTGGGCCCTGTGCAGCGCAGCGACACCCGCGTTCAGGTCGTGCGCCGTCTGATCGACCTGCTGGAAGACGCGCACAGCCGCGGCGCCGCCTGGGTGACGTTTCCGGAACTGGCCCTGACCACCTTCTTTCCGCGCTGGTCCCTGGACGAACCCCGCGAAGTGCAGGAATTTTTCGAGACCGAGATGCCGGGCCCGCTGACCCGCCCCCTGTTCGACGCGGCGCGCGACAAGGGCATCGGTTTTTACCTGGGTTACGCCGAGCTCGCGGACGGCGCGCAGTACAACACCAGCATCCTGGTGGGCCGCGACGGGCAGATCGTGGGCAAGTACCGCAAGATCCACATCCCCGGCGACGCGCAGACTGTCGACGGCGCGCCCTTGCAGCACCTGGAAAAGAAGTACTTCGCCGTCGGCGACCTGGGATTTCCCGTGTGGCAGACCCCGGACGCTGCCATCGGCATGTGCATCTGCAACGACCGCCGCTGGCCCGAGACGTTTCGCGTCATGGGCCTGCAGGGCGTGGAGGTCGTCATGGCCGGCTACAACACGCCATCGGGCTACGTGCAATGGAACGAGCCGATCCACCTGCGCATGCACCATCACCTGCTGTCGCTGCAGGCCGGCGCCTACCAGAACGCCTGCTGGGTGGCGGCGGCAGCCAAGGCCGGCGTCGAGGAAGGCAACCCCATGATCGGCGGGTCCTGCATCGTCGCGCCCACCGGCGAAATCATGGTGCGCACCTTTTCCGAGGACGACGAGGTCATCAATTTCGTCTGCGACCTGTCAGTGTCGGATCACTACCGCGCCAACATCTTCAATTTCGCCGCCCACCGCCGGCCCGAGCATTACCGGATGATCGTCGAACGCACCGGCGCCCAACCACCCGCCTGATCCGGCCCACCCCTTACAATCCGGCTACACGCGGCGGGGCTTGCGGGCCCTGCCCCAGCCTTCAACCCTATCAGCCAGACCGCTACATGGCCCCAACCGGCAACACATCCCCGCCAGAGATCGTGGGCAAGGAAGAAATGGGCGCCCGCCTGCGCGCCGAGCGCAAGGCCAGGAAAATGACCTTGCAGGCGCTGTCCAAGGCCAGCGGCATCGCGGTATCGACCCTATCAAAGGCTGAACTCGGCCAGATCGCCCTCAGCTACGAAAAATTCGCCGCCCTGGCCCGCGCGCTCGACATCGACATGACCCGCATGTTCATGCTGCGCGACGCCGCGCAGGCCGCGGTTGCCCCCACCTTCGTCAAGAACCGGCTCAGCGACGCCCGCGACTACATCACCGAGAACTATCACTACCGGCTGCTGATGGGCGAATACCCCGGCAAGAAGATGCTGCCGATGGTCGCCATGATCGACTCGCGCAAGGTGGTGGAATTCGAGGACTACATCCGCCATCCCGGGCAGGAATTCGTCGTGGTCCTGTCGGGCAAGGTCCGCATCCAGTTTGAAAATGGCGACAGCGTCGTGCTGAACCGCCTGGAATCGGCGTACTTCGACAGCAGTATCGGGCATGTGTATCTGTCGCTGAGCAGAAAGCCGGCCGAGGTGCTGGCGGTGTGCAGCGACATGGACGACGTGCCGGACAGACTGAAGGGCTGAGCGCCTAAGCGCCTAAGCGCCTAAAGGCGGCGCGCGCTCGCGGCCAGCAGCTTTTTCGTCATCGTGTCGTAGCGGCGCAGGATGCGCCGGCCATTGAGCGCCTTGCTCCACGAATACACGGGAATCAGCTGCTTGGAGCCGTAGCCGTCCACCAGATAAAGGCCTTCCCGGCCTTCGGCATTGAAGCCTACGACGATATTGCTGGCGCTGACGTCGTTGAAGATGACGTGCGCATCGATCAGCGCCATGATGAAGTCATGCACGCGATGCCGCAGTTCTGGGGAAAACCCGTGCCGCGCCACCACCTCTTTCAGGGTGGGCGCCAGGTTCCCGTGGGCGTCGACGATGCGCTCGACCACCAGCCCCAACCCCTTCGAGGTCAGCACCAGGCCAAAGATGCGCGCCATGAGCACATTGCCCACGTGCGCTCCTTGGCGCGCGGACGTGGCGATGTACTCGACGGTCTCCATGATGAACACCCGGTGCGCGTCATCCCGCTGAAAGCGCTTGTACCAGGCCCGCTTGCGGTCCGGCTGGCTGCGGCGCGCGCCATTGATGATCTTGATGAGCAGCGAGCTGTCGGCCGGGTGCAGATACACATCCCGTTCGCTGCCCGCCGCCGCGATCGAGAGCGGTCTCAAGTCCAGGACGTCGAAGGGACTGGCCGCCCACGCGTCATGAAACGTCATCCGCGGCAGGACGCTCAGTTCATTCGGTAGCGGGGTCAGTTCGGCAATATCGCGCCGGACGGACGCATTTAGCATGGCAATCTCTGGAGACGACTGCTGCACTGTGTCGTTGAAAACTTGCGGGGTAGCGCGGCGAACCGTTCTATCCAAACGAACGGATGCAGGATGGCGCAGGCGCGTGGTGGCCATATGGTATGCGGGCATCTGCCCGCGCACAAGCGCGCGTTTGGCACGGCCGACCCGCGGATTTCGCCGGAATGGGCCCGGTTTCCTAGACGATCCCGGGCGGCGGCCGATTGTTTCCCAACATGGAAATCTGTTTTCCAGGCCAATCCGGAAACATTTTCCGGATTGGCTGGCCGATACGCCTCAATTATTGAGAAACACGTTCGCGCGATCCGGGGCCTGGGATTTCTCGGCAGCGGCCGATGCGCGCTTCGGGGCGGGCCTGGCGGCCGCCGGCGCCTGGACCTTCTTGTCGGTCTTGCGCACGATGTAACTGCCGCCTTCGCTCAGGGTGCCCGACGCCATCTTCAGGAAAGAGAACTTGGGCTTGACCTCCGTGACGCGCCCCAGCCCGACTTCGGATTCCATCGCACCCAGGGATTCTCCGCTCTGCGGATCGCGCAGCTCTTCGCCCACCAGGAAGACCGCGTAGGTGTCGCCCGCTGCGATGCCGCCTTCTCCGCGATTGATGATGGCCGTATCGCCCATCACCTTGATGACCTGCATCGGATAGATCGCATCCACCATGCGGGCAACCAGCTTGTCGGCAGCGCCGCCGATCAGCTTGTTCAGGGTATCGGCGCCCACACTGGTGGCGCCCGCATAGTTGCCGCCGAACTTCTGCGACCCCGACCATTTGATCTTGCGGGAAGAGAACTCGATCACTTGCAATTGCAGCGTGCCGCTGGCGCTGCTGTTGACCAGGACTTCGCCCGTCATGGCAATGGTTTCGCGCTGGTTGTTGCTGACGCCAAGACTCTGCAACTGGGCCACCACCAGATAATCGGCGCCACTGGCCTGCGACAGGCGGGCGACCTCGGGATTAGCCGCCGCGTCGCCCAGGATGAACTCCTTCTCATCCTGGAAGAGCCTGTCGTTTTCCCGATTCAGCACATCGAAGCGCCGCGTGCCCACCAGCGATTCGCCGACGGTCTGGATCAACTGAGGACGAAACTGCCTGCTGTTGCTGACCACGACCACGCTACGGCGGTTGCTGTCCGCGCCCAGGCGTTCGTACTTGGCGTAGCGCAGCGTGACGGTGGCTTCCCAGCCGCGGCCCGGAAACTCAGCCACGTTGTTGACGTCGTAACCGAGTATCGGCGCATTTTGCGGCGTATTGAGCGTCTGGCGAATGTTCTTGTTCATGGCGCTGACGACCGTGGAATGATCCTGATTGTCCACGGACGCATCGACAGACACGTTCTGCGTCACGAACTGCGCCGACAAGCGCACGCCAAACGCCTGCCCGGCCGCGCTGACCAGCGCGGCCTGAATGGCCTCTTCGCGGCTCATGCCCTGGCCATCGGCCGTCACGGTAGCCTCCGTGACTTGCGCCTGGGCGCTCGGCATCAGGCCAAGACAAATCGCCAACGAAACCAGCAGGGTCGAAAGAATGGCTTTCATGCAGTGATCCTGTAGGGGCGGTCAACCGCCGTTAAAAGTCATGCTTGCTGTTGATGGACTTCGACGAGCGGTTCTGGTCGGTCGCCGTGGCGGCCGCGCCGTTCGGCTGCGCGCCGTTGCCGCGCCCGCGCATCTGCGCGTCGACGGCGTTGGCGTTCTCCAGTTGTCCGTAGGTCCAACCCACCACGGTTCCCACGTGTTCGACGCCGTTGGCGTCCTGCGTCGACCAGCGCTTGACGATGCTGGTGCCGCGCAACTCGCCGCTTGCCGAGGCCGTGCCGGTGCGCGACCGCTTCTGGATCGTTTCGGCGATCTGTTCCTTGATCTGCTGGCTCTGGCCAACCTTGCCGTTCTCGATCTCGGTCACCTGGCGGGCCAGGTCTTCGTTGACGTCGCCCGTCTCCGTGTTCTCGGAGATCCGGATGTTGTTGTTCATGAAGGCAACGATGTTCGCCTCGGCCATCGCCTGCGCGATACCCTGGGCCGTCTGCTTGGCGCGAATCGCGCGCGACGCGCTCCAGCTCGGGTCCATCGGCACCGATGCGCGGCCATAGGACAGCAGCATCGGACGACCGGCCTCGTCGTAGGTAAATCGCAGGCCGACCTCGTTCAGATAGCCCTTTTCATTGGCGGGCAGCAGATCCTTAAGCACCTTGGGGTCGCCCTTGACCAGCGTCGGCCGCTTGCGCGCGATGTCCTGCGCAAATTGCCGGGTCTTTTCGGACTGCACCGCAATCACCGCCACCAGCATGGCCTTCTTGCCATTTGCCGTCTGCGAGAAGATGCGCGTCTGCACCGGCACGAGGCCTTGCATGTTCTGGTATGCCGACTTGGTGACGCTCTTGCTCAAGTTGTCCTTGAACAGCGTTTTTTTCTGTTCCACGGTCATCTTCTTGACGTCCTCCGCCGGGACGCCTTCCTCGACCAATGCGTTATCGAGTTTCTTGTCGAGCAGCGTCAGCGCCTTGTCGATCAAGGCTTCCAAGCGTCCGCCACCGGCTTTCAGCGCGGCTTCAAGCTCCACCGGATCGAAGACGTCCTTGTTGCTGGACTGGTCCTCAAAACGCGTCAGGATCGTCTGGGTGGTCAGGCGGCCATAGGTCGACAGGATGTAATCGGCCTGCATGTCGAACACGGCGCGCTCGTAGGCCAGGGCCAACTGCGTGCCGTAATGCGGATTGGCCGCACTGTCGACCGACAGCGGCGCAAAGCCGGCGTAGAAGACTCGCCCATCCTGGGCCTTGCCCATCGCCTGGCCGAACTGCTCTTCGAATTCGGCCACCCAGTCTTCGTAGCTCTGGACGGGCTCATCGCCCATGGCATTGGCGCCGGTGGCCTTGTCAAGCAACGCCTCCGGCGCCTGGCCGGGAACGGGGGTCACGGCGTGCGCGCCCGCTGCGGGTTGTGCTGCGGGCTGTGCTGCGGGTTGGGCCGGGGTTTGCGCCCGCGCGGTTTGCATCGGCGTGCCGGCTGCGGCAAGCAGGGACAACGCCAGGACGATCGGGGTGAATTTGAACATGACGCGGCCTCTTACCAAGCGAAATTCTGATTCGGCCCCAGCTTCTCGATGGGGATCAGGGATTGGAAAATTTCCAGGCCGGTATCACGCTCAACCACGCGGAAATCAAATTCGTACTCCAGCTGCTGCTGCTTCTGCGCGCCGTCGACAACCGTACGCTGACGGATCGCGCCCCCCATTTCCAGGTCGGACGCGACCACGGTGCCATTACGGGCGACCGTCTTCTGGTTGAACATCTTGGACTTGCTGAGTTGACGCGAGTCCTTCACGAAGTCCGTGCGTTCGGCGCCCGTCGCGCCGGTAAAGATGAATTGGCCGGTCTTCGTCAGCGCGATCTTCATGCGCGAGGTCATGCTGGCGGTGTCGATGCGGAACGTCGTGTCGTTGACCACTTCGCCCATCTGCACGACCCAGCGGCCGCCGCCCGGCTTCTTGGCGTAGGGAGATTCCAGGAACTCCTGCACGGCCTTCTTCGACGCGTACTCAAAATCCGTGTTCTGCAGACCGAAGGACACCATGCCTGGCTGGCCGGTGCGGCTGAGATCGCCATTCGGGTTGCTGGAAACCACTGCCATGTTCTGGCAGCCCGCCAGCGACAGCGCCAGGAGGGCGATGAGAGATGCTTTTTTCATGGATGTTTGATGCTCAGTTTTCAACGTATATGCGCACGATGGCGCGCGTGGCCAGGGGATCCATGGCCGTGGACTGGATGATTTCCTGACGCCGGGGGTCCAACGCCAGGCCATCGACGACCTGGGCGCCGTTGACGACGCGGCGTCCGCAATCGTCAAACCACTGGACCGCGTATCGGACGCGCAGAATCACGCCGAAGGGCTGGGGGTCGCGCGCGTTGCGGACAGAGAACTGCACCGCCTTCATGCCGTTGCGCAGGTCTATCAACGCCGCGCCCTCCACCGCTGCCCCTTGCGGGCTGGCCTCATCCACGACCTGAAGGGCCGTTTCGGGGGCCAGTGTCATGTCGCAGGTGATGACCCGGGGCGCCGCGAGCGGCACGCGTGTTTCCCCCTGCACCCCGCCAGCAATCCCCGCCAACAGGACGATGGCCAATCCTTGAACAAGCGGCCGCATGTCAGAGACCACCGGCAACTTTGACCGGCGCGGCAGCTTGGGTGACCGGCGCCTGGGCCGGCAGCGGCTGCACGTACACAGCCGGCTTGCCCGCCGTGCCGGACGCTTTCACCAGCACCAGCGTATTGACGTCTTCCTGCAGCGGGATCTGTGCAAGGGATTCGCCCTGGGCGGCGGCCAGCGTCAGCAGACCGTCTTTCGGGCGGTCGACCACCACCATTTGCAGCGTGTCAGGCAGATTGGCCCAGGCGCGAACGTCCGCCTTGGTCAGGGCGTATTGCACGGCGCCGGTTCCCAGCTTCAGCAGCCCGGCCACCAGCGGATCCGCCTTCTGCTTGTCGATCTGGTTGTTCACAGCGGCCTGGGCGGTGGTCTTCAAAACTGTGGAAATCACGGCTTTGGCCACCACGCCCTTGTAGCCGGCATCGAACTCCAGCCCGGCCACTTCGTTCAGGTCGGTCAGGACGGCGGTTTCCTGCTGCGTCTTGCCCGAACCCACCTTCAGGCTGCCGTAGGCGGCCTGTCCGCGGACAAACTGGGGCAGCGCGATGCCGCTATAGGTGACCTTGTCGCTGACGATGAACAGGGGCAGGTCAATGCGAAACTCCTTGAACCCGGGTCCGACGCCGTCTTCGTACAGCACGATGACCTTGTTCTTCAACACGCCTTTGCCCTGCTGCAGCTCCCGACTCAGGTAGGCAAGAACCGCATTGCCGCCGCGCGTGGCGCTGGCGGCGTTGGCGCTTTTCAACATGTCCCGGGACACGTTCGAGCGTTTGTCGGACGTGGACGAGGACGTCGCACGGAAGACGGCGCTCATTGCGTCACCCGCCGACAGGCGGATCTTCGACGACTTCAATCCACTAGGCAGATCTTTCACGCCGTCGGCGATCTTCGGGCCCACCTCGCCCAGGCTTTTCTTGGCGCCTTCGCTCTTCTCGTCGGCCAGACCGGTCTTCACCGACGCGTTGACGGTATCGGAATAGGCCTTGAGCTGGGTCTGCGCGTTGCCCTGCCGGACCTGCAAGCGGTTGAAGTCCACCCGGGCATTGCTCTCGTCGCCCAGCATCAGATGGTTGATTGCCTGGTAGTAGTCGACGAGCGAGCCTTGGTAGATCTTGCCCTGATAGGCGCCGAACGCGCTGCTGGTCAGGGTCGTGCCGATCAGGTTGGCGACTTCGGCCGGCGTTTCGACCGTGTCTTCCTTCCAGTTGAGCTGGGTGGCCGCGGCGTTGAAGGCGTCGCGGCTCAGCGCCCACATGCCGGCGTCGTTGAACGCCTTGCCCGCTTCCAGCGCGTCCAGCAGGCTGGCCGGGTCATACGTCGGTTGGCCCTTCGCGTCCAGGTAGCGCGCGGCATACGCCTGGTAATCCGACGCGGCGAGATGGATGGAAGCGTCTTTCTCGCTTACGGTCCGCGTCCCCGCGCAACCTGACAGCACGGCAACAGCCGCAACCAGCAGCCCCTTTCCCACCCACCCCATGCGGCGCATCCTGCTCTCCTTGTAGTTAATTCAAATACTTGGTTACATAGATCGGGTGCGATGGTAACACATGGTTATTTTTCAGCACATTTCAAGCGTAGTTTGTATCCCGCTTGTGACAGGTCGGGGGCCTTCAGCGCGCACGCTCAGGGCGTGAGCGGTTTGCGGAGATCGGGAAACGGACGGGGAGTCACGAGGGAATCGCCCATCAGGACGAGCAGGCGGATAGCGGATCGAAGGGGATGTCGCCGGGGAGATCGGCGAAGATGACGACGGGGATGCAACCGAGCCAGGCGGAGCCCGGCCGATGGGGTGCCGAGCCCGACGGAGCTTGATGCCGAGCCCGGCGCCATCTGAACAACAAAAAACCCGCATCCTCAAAGAGAGATGCGGGTTCATTGCGAGGAATTTCTTGGTGCCGACGGCGAGACTCGAACTCGCACAGCTTTCGCCACTACCCCCTCAAGATAGCGTGTCTACCAATTTCACCACGTCGGCTTGACCACTCCAACAAGGCGAACCTTGCTGGAAAGTCGAGCATTCTATCACGTAATTTTGAAAGCGGGAAAGCTGTCCCGCTTTATCCGTGAAGCGGCTGACGCGAGGGTCATCGCTGCCCTCGCCCCCTGCCCCGCCGATCAGTTGATCTGCAGATTCGTCGCCTTGACCACGTCGCCCCACTTGCGGGTTTCGCTTTCCATGAATGCCTTGAACGCCTGCGGGGTGTTGGGCGGCGGGGGAAGCAAAAAGCCGTTGGTCTGGTAGCTGGCGGCCAGCGCCGAATCGGAGGTCAGGGCCTTGTTGATGGCAGCGTTGACCTTCTGCACGATCTCCGGCGGGGTGCCGGCGGGCGCGAAGAGGCCAAACCAGGCCGCCACGTCAAAGCCCGGCACACCGGACTCGGCGATGGTCGGGATCTCGGGCGCGAACGGCACGCGGCTGCCGGTGGTGACGGCCAGGCCCGTCAGTTTGCCGGCGCGCACGTGCGGCAGGAGCGGCGGCAGGTTGTCGAAGATGGAGTCCACCTGGCCGCCCAGCAGGTCGGCCACGGCCGGACCGCTGCCGCGGTACGGAACGTGCAGGATGTCGATGCCGGTCTTCATCTTGAAGAGCTCGCAGCCCAGGTGGGCGGACGAACCGTTGCCGGGCGAGGCGCAGGTCAGCTTGCCGGGATTCTTCTTGGCGTACTCGATGTATTCCTGCACGGTCTTGACCGGCACGTTCGCGTTGACCGCGAGGATGTTGGGCACCACGTTCAGCAGCGCGACCGCGTCCAGGTCCTTGAGCGCGTCATAGGACATCTTGGAATACAGCGACTGGTTGATCGCCGTGGAGATAGACCCCACGAAGAACGTGTAGCCGTCCGGCTGCGCGCGGGCGACGGTCTCGGCGCCGATGTTGCTGTTGGCGCCCGGCTTGTTCTCGACCACGAAGGTCTGGCCGAATTCCTTGCCCAGCACGTCCGCGATCATGCGGGCGCTGATGTCGGTCGTGCCGCCGGGCGCGTAGCCCACGACCAACCGCACGGGCTTGGTGGGATATCCGTTTGCCTGGGCCTGGACGGGGCCGCCCACGACGCACGCGAGCGCCGCGGCAACGCCTGCCAGCTTGGAATAGATTTTTTTCATGTTTCCTCCTGTTGAAAGCGGTGGGGCGCGACGTTACGCCGCGCCATTTCTTGTTGTTGTCCGGGCCGTGCGGCCCGGTGGGAATCAGACGGCCGGCCGAGGGTTCCAGGGTCCGGCCGGTTGCACCGGCGCGATCAGGTCCGGGGTGACGTCGGCGAGCGTGGCGCAGCCCAGCAGCGCCATGTTCGTGGAGATCTCACTGTGAAAGATCCGCGCCACCTTGCGGATGCCGGCGGCGCCCGCCACCGCCGCGCCAAAGAGCTGCGGGCGGCCGGTGAATACCATTCGCGCGCCCAGGGCCACGGCCTTGAGCACGTCGGCGCCGCGCCGGAAGCCCCCGTCGACCATCACGGGAAAGCCTTCGGGCACCGCGGCCACCACATCGTGCAATGCCTGCAGCGGCGAAATGCAGCCGTCGAGCTGGCGGCCGCCGTGGTTCGACACGATCACGCCGTCCGCGCCCGCCGCATGCGCCATCCGCGCATCGTCGGGGTGCATGACGCCCTTGAGCACCAGCTTGCCCGGCCAGTTCTCGCGGATCCAGCGGATGTGTTCCCACGACAGCTTGTCGCGCTCGCCGCGAAAGCCGTTGGGCGGGTCCTGCGTGATGGGTGGGCCGATCTCTTCGTACAGATTCGAAAACCGGGGTACCCCGCTGCCCAGCAACGTGCGCATGAAGACGTTCAGCGTCCAGCCCGGATGCAGCATGCCGTCCAGCACGACGCGGCCGCTCATCTTGAACGGGACGGTGAAGGCCAGCCGTTGCAGGTTCTCGCGGTTGGCGCCCACGCAGGTGTCGATGGTGACCACCAGCACGGGAATGCTGGCCGCGCGCAGCCGCGCCAGCAGCTTGCCGATACGATCGATGTTGCCCGGCAGGTAGGCCTGGTACCAGCAGCGGTTGCCGGTCGCCGCCTGCAGGCGTTCGAGAGGCACGCTGGAGGCGCCGCTGATGATGAACGGAATCCGTGCCTCCTGGGCCTCGCGCGCCAGCGCCAGATCGCATTCGTGCATGACGATGGCCGAGAAGCCGGTCGGCGCGAAGCCCACCGGCATGGCGTAATCCTGGCCAAACAGGCTGACCTGGCTGCTGCGCTGGTCCACCACGCGCAGCCCGCGCGGCCGAAAGCCGATGTCGCGCGGGGCGCGTACGCTCTCGGCCAGCGACGCGCCGTCTTCCGTGCCGCCGCAGATGTAGCCTTCGACGCAGCGCGGCATGATGCGCCGCGCCTCGCGTTCGAAGTCACCCACCGACAGGCAGCGGTCCAGCCGGCTCATGCGTCCACGGGCGCGGCGAGCGCCTGCAGGCAGGCCTCGAGCGAGCGCGCCTGCGTGTCGTCGTAAAGCGCCAGCTCATCCAGCACGCGGGCGCCCAGCGCGGCTTCAAATGCCGTCTGGCTGGCATTCTGCGCGTACTCGGCCTGCGCCTTGTCGCCCAGGTTCGACTGGAAGATGCCGGCCGCGCTGACCGGCAGGAAGTCTTCATACACCAGCGGTTCGTATTGGATGAACCCCGCGTCGATCAAGGCGGACAGCTCGGACGTCTCCGGCGTGCCGGCCTTGCCCGTCAGGAAGTAGCGGAAGTACGCCAGCCCCTGGTCATGCAACGCCGCGTAATTGTCGGGAAATGCCGCAAAGCAATCCTGCAGGTTCTGCATGTAGGCGGCTGCGTTGCCTTCGTTGGGCGCGCCGCTGATGCGGCTGCGGGCCAGATCCAGCAGCTGGTCGTACAGCGCACGGCCCTTGCGAGTCAACGCCACGCCACGCTGCTCGATCTCGCCAAAGCGGGCCGTGTGGCTGCCCACCGCACTGGTGCCCTCGGCGCCCGCAAAACGCACGGGCTCTTCCAGCGCCTTGAAGCTGGTCTGACGCAGCAGGATCGGGCACCTGCGCGGCGGCGGGCCTTCGATGACGGCCTTGGCCGACACGCCGCGCCGCGGCATCTCGGCCTGCGCTTCGTCGATGTCCAGCGTGCGCGGCGTCAGGTGGTTGATGTGGGGCCCCTTGAACGCCACCACGTCGGCGATCAGGCGATGCTGGCCGTGCAGCTCGCGGTAGTCGTCCAGGCTGACCGTGGACTCGCTGTGCCAGCGGAACGTATGCAGCGCCTCGGCGACAAATTCGCGGGCGTCGGCCTCGGTGAGGCCGCCTTCCGCCTCAAAGCGGGCGGTCAGCGCCAGCGCGCCGTCCGTGAAGATCTGGCGCGCCGCCAGGATGCGGGCGGCCTTCTCACGCAGCGCCACGTCATCGATCAGTTCCAGGCGCAGCAGCGACGTGAAAACGCGGAACGGGCTGGCCTGCAGCGCCGCCTCGTGCGTGGCGCGAAAGGCCGTCGAATGCACGGGCACGCCCGCAGGCGACAGATCGTAGTAGCCGACCGGCTGCATGCCCATCACGGCAAACACGCGGCGCATGTTCGCCAGTTCGTCGGGCGTACCGACGCGGATCGCGCCGTGGCGTTCGATGTCCAGGCGTTCGATCTCGCCGGTGCGCGCCAGTTGCGCGGCCAGTTCCGGCTGCTCGGACATCGTCCGCGCATTGACCTGCGCTACAAGGTCCAGCAGGGTGTCGTACAGCGGGACTTCCTGCTTGTACATGTCGGACATGGCGCGCGAAAACCAGGCGCGGATCTGATCGGGATTGACGAAGTTCTGACTCATGGCGGGCTCGGCACATCGGTAAACAAGGATGGCCCGCATGAGATCACGCCCGCCGGGGCTCGATCAAATGAAAAAAATCGGCTTAATCAGTCCGTTTTTTCATGGACTGCCCGCGCGTGCCGCCCCGCGCCTCCTGCTGGCGCGCCTCGTCGCGCACCCACCCGACGAACTGCTTGATCTTGGGCACCTCGGCGGAGTGTTCGGAATACGCCACAAAGTACGCGCCGTCACTGGGCTGCACATAGCCCCATGGGATGACCAGCTTGCCGGCTTGCAGCTCTTCCTCGGCCAGCAGACGCGGCGTGAGCGCGATGCCGCAGCCGCCCTCGGCCGCTCGCACGCACATGTAGAAGGTGTCGAACCGCGGACCGTGATAGCTGCTGTCCGACTGATACTGCTGATGCGAGAAGTAGTCGTGCCACGCCTCGGGACGCGACGCGCACTGGATCAACGTCTGTTGGCTCAGTTCGTCCAGGCTGGCAATCCGGCCGCCGCGCAGGAAACCGGGCGCGCACACCGGCACGACGTCGGCCTCGAAGAGTTCCAGGCATTGCGCGCCGGGCAACGTGCCATGGCCAAAGAAGAACGAGATGTCGATCTTGGCCTGCATCAGGTCGAACGGGCGGGTTTCGCTGCGCACCTTGACCTGGATGTCCGGGTGCGCGGCCATGAAGCGCTGCAGCCGCGGGATGAGCCAGCGCGAGCCGAAGGTGGGCTGGGTGCCGATCGTCAGCACCTGCGTTTCACTCCCGTAGGTCAGGATGTACCGCGAGGACATGTCCACCTGGTTCAGGATGGTCCTGACCTCGGATTGGTACAGCGCGCCGGCAGGCGTCAGTTGCAGCCGGCGGCGCACGCGCAGGAACAGCGGATTGCGCAGCAACGCCTCAAGCTGCGCAATCTGTTTGCTGATCGCGCTTTGCGTCATGTGCAGCTCTTCGGCGGCACGCGTGACGCTCATGTGCCGCGCCACCGCCTCGAAACACTGGAGCGCCATCATCGACGGCATCAATCGCTTTTCCATGGTTTCCCCACGCGGATCGCTTCAATATCGCAAGCATAAAAAAAGCCGGCTTGCGCCGGCCTTTCTGCTGCAGTCCCTTACTTTGCCGGAGCGGCGGGGGCTTGCGCCGGCTTTTCAGCGGCAGGCGCAGCCGGCGTGGCCGGGGCCGCGGGCACGGAGGCGTCGGGCGTGGCGGGAGCCGGGGTGGCAGGCACCGACGACGCGCCCGGCACGGACGATGCGCCCGGCGTGGCGGGCACCGAGGCGCCCGGGGCCTGCGGAACCGAACGGTCGGCCGGGAAGCTTTGCATCACGCCGGAATCCACGGCGGGACCGCTGGTGCCCTTGTGGCTGAAGTAAGCCAGGCCAGCGGTGGAGGCAAAGAACACGACTGCGGACCACTTGGTGGCGCGCGACAGGAAGTTCGCCGCGCCGGTGGCGCCGAACAGGCTGCCCGACGAGCCGCTACCGAAAGCGGAGCCCATGTCGGCGCCTTTGCCCTGCTGAAGCAGGACCAGGACGATGATAGCCAGCGCCGAGATCACTTGGACGGCCAGCAGAATTTTGAGCATCAGGGGCATTACAGACTCCGGAACGGAAACTTAGATGGCGGCAATTCGCAAAAACTCTTCGGCCACGAGCGACGCGCCGCCGACCAGGGCTCCGTCGATATCAGTCATGGCGAACAAACTGGAGGCGTTGGCGGCCTTGACGCTGCCGCCGTACAACACCTGAACCTGCGCAGCGCCGAGCGCGCGCAGGGCGGCGCGGATGGCGCCATGGACTTCCTGGGCCTGCTCCGGCGAGGCCGTGCGGCCGGTGCCGATGGCCCAGACGGGTTCGTAAGCGAGAACCATGCGCGAGACGGCGTCGGCGCCCAGCGCCAGCACGGGCTTGAGCTGCCGTTCGATCACGGCCAGCGTGTTGCCGGCTTCGCGGTCAGCCAGGGATTCGCCCACGCAGACCACGGGCGTCAGGCCGGCGGCCAACGCGGCTTGCGCCTTGGCGGCCACGATCTCGTCGGTTTCGCCGTGCAGGACGCGGCGCTCAGAATGGCCGGCCAGCGCCCAGCGGCAGCCGAACTCTTTCAGCATCGAACCGGAGACTTCACCCGTGTACGCGCCCTTGTCGTGCGCGCTGACGTCTTGCGCGCCCCAGGACACGCTGCTGCCGGTCAGGGCCGACGCGGCCTGCGCCAGGTAGGGAAACGGAACGCAGATGCCGATTTCGCAGTGGCCCGCCGCATCCGCGGCACGAAGCTCGGTCAGCAACGCGGCGTTCTCGGCGAGATTGCCGTGCATCTTCCAGTTGCCCAGCACAAGGCGGGCGCGATTTTCGACTGAAGTCATGGCGAATTTGTCTGACGATTGTGTCTGAGGTGGGAGGACCTGTTACAGGGGCTTTGTGCAGCAACCGCCCACGGGCCTGCCTGGAAAAAATTCCAGGCGAAACCCGAGATTGTATCCTGTTGCGCGGCGATACGCCGAACGCCGCGCGTTTCTTACATGGTCAGGATGATTTTGCCGATGTTTTCCCCGCCTTCCATCATGGCGTGCGCCTTGGATGCCTCGGCCAGCGGGAAGGTGGCATGGACGATGGGCTTGATGGCCCCTTTTTCCAACAACGGCCAGGCGTGCTCGCGCAGGGCACGCGCGATGGCGCCCTTGAAGGCCACCGGACGGGGACGCAAGGTCGAGCCGGTAATGGTCAGGCGGCGGCGCATGACCTGGGCGGTATCCACATTGGCGTGCGAGCCGCCCAACTGCGCAATGATGACGATGCGGCCGTCATCGGCCAGGCACTGCATGTCGCGGGCGATGTAGTCGCCTGCCACCATGTCCAGGATCACGTCCACGCCGCGTCCGCCGGTGGCGTCCAGCACTTCCTTCACGAAATCCTGCGTCTTGTAGTTGATGCCCTTGTCGGCGCCCAACGCCTCGACGGCGCGTGCGCGATCATCGCTGCCGACGGTCGCATACACCTTATGCCCCATCGCACGCGCCAGCTGGATGGCCGTGGTGCCGATGCCGCTGGCGCCGCCGTGAACCAGCAGCGCCTCGCCCTCGGACAGGCGCCCGCGGTCGAACACGTTGCTCCACACCGTGAAATACGTCTCGGGCAGGCCCGCGGCCTCGATGTCGGACAAGCCCTTGGGAATCGGCAGGCACTGCGCCACGGGCGCAACGCAGTATTCGGCATAGCCGCCGCCGGCCACCAGGGCGCAGACCTTGTCGCCCACGGCAAAACCGCTGCCAGCCACGTCGCCGCCGACGATCTCGCCGGCGACTTCCAGGCCCGGCAGATCGGACGCGCCACGCGGCGGGGCATAGTTGCCCTTGCGCTGGAACACGTCGGGGCGGTTGATGCCCGCAGCGGTCACTTTGATGAGAACTTCGCCGGCGCCGGCCTCGGGCGTGGGACGTTCCACGGGGACGAGAACCTCGGGGCCGCCGGGGCGGGTGATTTCAACAGCGTGCATCGCGTGCCTCCTTTGCAGCAAATGGATTATTATTGCGCCCTTTGCGGCATATCGTGGTTTTGATCGGGCAGAATGTTTGCCTGGCGGCCGCGATACCTGGGTGACCACCCAGGCAAGCCCCCCCGGAAGCGTGGCAGAGTGGTCGATTGCACCGGTCTTGAAAACCGGCAACGGGCAACCGTTCGTGAGTTCGAATCTCACCGCTTCCGCCAGAATCAACGGCAACTGTCCCCTTCGGGCGTACCATGGACGGGAGATTCCCCCTGGAGGTTGCCATGTACAAGCACATACTCATCCCCATCGACGGATCCAGCCTGGCCAATTCCGGTCTGGAGCAGGCGCTTGCGCTTGCCCGTGAGTTGGGCGCCAGCGTCACGGTCCTGACCGTGTACAGCCCTTTCCAGATGCCTTCCATGGAAACCGTGCAGCTCGAAGGCATGCGCGGCGTCTACGAAAACCAGGCGCGCGAACTGGCCAGTTCCTATTTGTCTGAAGCCGCCGGCAAGGCCAGCACCGCGGGGGTGGCCTGCGTTACGGAAATGCGCGAAAGCGAGTCGCCGTACCAGGTGATCGTGGACGTGGCCATGACGCGCAATTGCGACCTGATCGCCATGTCCTCGCACGGCCGCGGGGGCATGGCCGCGCTGCTGCTGGGCAGCCAGACTCAGAAGGTGCTGGCGCACAGCACGCTTCCGGTGCTGGTGTATCGCTGAGCTACGCGACCGCGTAGGTCTTGGGAATGCCGGCGGCGGCCACGCCGCTGCGCAGTCTTTCCTGCGGCAGTGAATCGGCCAGAAGCGGCCGGGCCGCCAGCAGGCGGGACAGGTCGACGCCGGTTCGAAAGCCCATGCTTTCCAGCATGAACACCAGATCTTCCGTGACGATGTTGCCCGACGCCCCCGGCGCGAACGGGCATCCCCCCAGGCCGCCCAGGCAGGAATCGAAGGCGCGGATGCCTTCGTCCAGCCCCGCCAGGGCGTTGGCCAGACCCAACCCCATCGTGTCGTGCAGATGCAGCTTGGTCAGCCGTGCTCCCACCGCGTCCTGCGCGGCCCGCACCGCATCGCGCACTCGCCCGGGGTGGGCATAGCCCACGGTATCGGCCAGGGCGATTTCATCGGCGCCGGCCCGCGCCACGGCTTGCGCGACGTCGGCCACGCGCCGCACCGGCACCTCTCCTTCCATCGAACAACCGAACGCCGTGGCAACGGCCGCGTCGATGCGCATGGGCCGCGCCTGTGCGCGAACCCAGTCGACGATGGCGGCCAGCATGTCGACCTGCGCGTCGGTGCCCTTGCCGACGTTGGCGCGGCTATGCGTGTCGCTGACCGACACCGGAAACGCCAGCACATGCGCGCCCGCCTCATACGCCGCGATCGCGCCCTTCAGGTTGCAGGCCAGCGCGCACACGGTCAGCCCATCGATCTTCAGGACCTCGGGCAGGATGTCGCCGGTGTCCGCCATCTGCGGCACGAGGCGCGGCGACACGAAGCTGCCCACCTCGATCTCGCGCAGGCCGGCGTCGGCCAACTGCCGGATCCAGCGCAGCTTGTCGGCGCCCGCCATCATGCCGTTGGCCATCTGCAACCCGTCGCGCGGCCCGACCTCGCAAAGCCTGACTTCCTGGTTCATATGCGTTCCCGTGATCCTATTGCTGAATGACGATGCCGGCGCTCTTGATGGTTTGCCGCGCCTTGCCGATGTCCGACTGGATCAGCGCCGCAAACTGCGCGCTGGACACCGGATCGGTCTCCAGTCCCTGTGCCGCCAGCGCGTCCTTCACGTCCTGCCGGGCAAGCAGCTTGTTGAAGTCGGTGTTCAAGCGAGTCACGATGGCGTCGGGCGTCTTGGCCGGGGCAAGCACGCCGTAGTAGGTCACCACGCTGAAATCCTTGTAGCCCAGCTCGGCCACGGTCGGCACGTCGGGCAAGGCGGGATTGCGCTTGGGCGAAGTCACCGCCAGCGCGCGCACCTTGCCGGACTTGATCAGCGTGGCCGCCGAGGAAATCGACGAACCCGCGAACTGCAAATGGCCGCCCATCAGGTCGGCCAATGCCGGCGCAGACCCCTTGTAGGGCACGTGCTGCATCTTGAAGCCGGCTTCGTGCTGCAGCATCTCCATGGCGATGTGCACGCCGCCGCCCGTGCCCGACGTGCCGTACGAGATCTTGTTGGGTTCCTTCCTGGCCGCCTCGATCACCTCGGGCAGCGTCTTGTAGGGCGATCCGTCGGCCACCAGCAGCACCATCGGCGTGGTGGCCACCAGCGCCACGGGCGTCAGGTCCTTGACGGGGTCGTAGGCCACTTTCATCAGCAGCGGAATCAGCGTGACGTTGTCGGACTGGCCGATCACCAGGTCATAGCCCTGCGCAGGCGACCGCGCGGCCTCCGCCAGGCCCAGCGCGGTGCCAGCACCAGGTTTGTTCTCGGGCACCACCGCCCAGCCGTTCAGCTCGTGCAGCTTGGTGCTCATCAGGCGGCCGATGTAGTCGGTGCCGCCGCCTGGGGTGGACGGGATGATGATGCGGATGGGCTTGCTGGGATAGTCCTGCGCGTTTGCAGCACATGCCACGGCCAATGCGGCCAGCGCAACGAGTTTGCGGATCATGGTTGTCTCCTCTTTGATGGACGTCTTGGCGGTCTGGCGCCGCCTCGACAGGGATCGGGCGCTACTGCCCGTCGTTCATGCAATCACTCCCGAAGCGCGCAACGCGTCGATGCGGGCCGCATCCAGCCCCAGGCCCTGCAGAATCGCGTGAGTCTGCGCGCCCTGCGTGGGCGGATCGAACCGCTTGCCCGCCTTGCGGCCGTCGAACTCGATGGGCAGCGCGGCGGCCGAGATTTCTCCGCCGTCCGGCAGCCGCGTTTTCAAGAGCGCCCCGCCAGCGTTCAAGTGCGCATCGTCGAGCAGGTCGTGCGGCTGGCGGATCGGGCCATACGACAGGTTGGCCTCTTCCAGCGCGGCGCACAGGTCGTCGGTCTTCCAGGCCTTCAGGATCTCGCCCACGCCCGGCACCAGCCACGACCGCGCGGCTTCGCGATCGACGGCGGTCGCCAGGCGCGGGTCCGCGGCCCACTCGGGCGGCAGGAATTTCTGCGCGAAGTTGCGCCATTGCGCATCGCCCACCACCGCGACGAACACGCGGCCATCCGCCGTCTCGAAGACGTCGTACACGCCCCATGGCGGCTTGCGCTCCGCGCCCATGGGTTTGGGCGCCGTGCCCGTCAACTGGAACTGCGCGATGAACTGCGCAACGAGTAGAAGATTGTTTTCAAAGAGCCCGGACCGGACATGGCGTCCGCGGCCCGTCGCGTGGCGGTCGTGCAGCGCGGCCAGCGCGCCCACCACCCCGAACGTGCCGCCCAGGATGTCGTTGACAGACGCCGCCACACGCTGCGGCGTGTCCGCGCCGCCGTTGATGTAGGCCAGCCCGCCCATCATCTGCACCACCTCGTCCAGGGCTGTGCGGTGCTTGTAGGGACCGGACAGAAAGCCCTTGAGCGACACATAGATCAGCCCCGGGTTCTCGGCCGACAGCGATTCATAATCCAGGCCGTACTGCGCCAGGCTGCCGTCGCGGAAGTTCTCCACGATCATGTCGGTCTGAAGCGCCAGCTTGCGCACGACCTCCTGCCCCTCGGGCGACTTCAGGTCGATCGCCAGGCTCTGCTTGTTGCGGTTGAAGACGGGAAAGTAGCCGCTGCCGGATCCCTTCAGGCGGCGCGTGCGGTCGCCATCGATGGGTTCCACCTTGATGACGTCGGCGCCCAGGTCCGCCAGCGACAGGCCGGCGGCCGGCCCCATGATCATGTGGGACAGTTCCAGGACCTTGATGCCGCGCAGGGGCAGTTCGGTGCTGTCCATGAAGGGTGAAGCCGGTGCTGCTGTCATCTCGGGTTCCTCTTGCCAGCCTGTTCGATGGAAGCGCAGCGGCAGCCAGGGACACTCGCCCGCCGCCGCCCGCCTGCCTGCATGATCGCGGGCGGGCGGCCAGGGCGGGTAGCGGTCTTTCAGCACGGGGGCATTCTCGTTTGGGAACGTCCGGGTTACCCCTGAGACGCCCGTCAGCTGCCCAGCACGCCCAGATGCGCCAGCAGCGCGCGGGCGGCCGGCGACAAGGCGTCCGGATCCCGCACCGCGACGCACAGCGGCGTGCTGGACCAGGGCCCCTCCAGCGGAATGAAGCGGATGTCCAGGTGCGCCAGCCGCGCCTTCAGGTAATGGGGCACCACGGCCACGCCCATGCCGCGCGCCACCAGCAGGCAGATGGTCTCGTGCGAACTGACCCGCGCGCTGATGCGACGCGTCATGCCCGCGTCGCGCGCGGCCTGGTCGAACACGCTGCTGATGCCGTTGTCCCGGTTCAGCTCGATCAATTCGAACGGCAGCAATTGCGCGTACCCCAGCGTCTCGCGATCGGCCAGCAGGTGCCGGCCGGGCACCACCGCCGCCAGTTCGCAATGGCCAAAGGGAAATACCTGCAGACCGTCATGGCCGAAGTCCGATCCCGCCGCCACGTCCGCCTGCCCTTCCAGCACCGCACGAAAGGCCGTCTGCGTGGTGTCCTCTTCCAACGAGATATCGATCTGCGGGTTCGCGCGGCGAAAAGACTGGATCTGCGCCGGCAGGTCACCCGACAGGGCCGCGAAACTGACCGCCAGCCGGATATGCCCGCGCACCCCGGTCGCGAATCCCGCCATGTCGCGGTGCATGCGGTCCATGTCTTCCAGCACGCGGCGCACGTGCGCGGCCAGCGCATCGCCCGCCGGCGTCGGCTGCACGCCCTTCACGCCGCGCTCGAGCAGCGGCACGCCAAACGCGTCCTCCATCTCCGACATGCGCTTGCTGACTGCGGACGGCACGATGTTTTCACGGGCGGCGGCGCGCGCCAGGCTGCCCTCTTCCAAGGCCGCCAGGAACAGGCGCAGGGAAACGGGGTCGATGTCGCGGGATGGCGGGGCGGGCGGACTGGGTTTCATGGCGCAAAGTGTCGTCCGGAGTCCGGGCCCGCAGGGATCGGGGTTTACCCGCGCGCGGCCGCGGCAACAATTCACCGCCGCACGCGCGGCCATGCGGTCTAGATGGTATAGTCTCGCCCGCTGCCGGCCCCACGCGGACCGCGCATCGCCCGAGTGGTGAAATTGGTAGACACAAGGGACTTGAACAAATTTGAGCCCTTTGGAGGAAACTCCAAAGGTGTAGCCCGTCAAACTCGGTGAAGGCCCTGGACCCCGTCCGCGCTAATGCCGAGCCAAGCCCCGGTGGCCAACCGGGGAAGGTGTAGAGAGCAGACGGCGGGCACCTAAGGCCGGCAAGGCTATGGTGAAGGCGTGCTCCAGACCACGAACAGCAAGCCTGTGCTGGCGGCGAAAGCCGAAGTGGTAAGAAAATCCCTCGGCCTCGCGGCCGTACCGGTTCGATTCCGGTCTCGGGCACCACCCCTCGCATCACCCCCGCACTGGACAAACCGCGCACCGGCGCGGCAAGCTTGGACTTCGAGACGCGCTCCCAGCGCGCCGCCCGTTACACCGGGAGCCGTCCATGTGTTCGCACTATCAGACGCTGAAAGACGCCGAACTGCTGCTGCAGAAGTTCGGCGTGCGCCGCAAACCCGCCGCCATCGGCAAGTACGACATGTGGCCTCGATACGAAGGGCTGTTCGTGCGCCGCCCGCCCGAACACGACGCGGGCGACGATGCGGTCCCGGAACGCGAGGCGGTCACCGGCCGCTGGGGCTTGATCAGCGCCATGACCCGCACGGGCGGCCTGGACCGCGCCAGCAAGCTGTCGACCTTCAACGCCCGCGCCGAGACGGCCGCCGCGTCCTACACCTTCGGCAACGCCTGGCGCCGCGCGCAACGCTGCATCATCCCCGCCGACGCGATCTTCGAACCCGACTGGACCTCCGGCAAGGCCGTGGCCACCCGCTTCACCCGCGCCGACGGCAAGCCCATGGGCATCGCGGGGCTGTGGGACCGGTATCGCGATGCGGCGCGGCAATGGCACGAGACCTACACCATGCTCACCATCAACGCCGACCTCGATCCCCTGTTCAGCCGCTACCACCAACCCGGCACGGAAAAGCGCATGGTCGTGATCCTGCCTGAAGGCGCATACGGCGACTGGCTGACCGCCGCAGCGGAGCGAAGCCGCGAAATGCTGGTCCCGTTTCCGGCGGAACAGCTGACGGCCACGCCGCTGGGTTGAGCGCCAACTCAGCGCGTGAGCGATGCGGACCTTCCGTTGGCCTGCCGGGCATTCACGACGGCAACGGCCTTCTCCTTGCGCGGCAGGTCCGCCAACAAGGTCCGAGGCAGGGCGAATCCCTGGAAGAGCGGGTGTGTGAATGGATTGTGGGACTTTTCAGCAGACACCCGGTAACGCATCGCACCATCGCTGGCGCCGAAGCTCAGGTCCACGCTGGTCGCGTTGGCGCTGTCCAGCCGCGCCTGGCTCAACAGGCGGAACAACGACCAAGGCCCGCGATACGCAAGCGTGCTGCTGGTGCCGTTACTGCGCACCAATGTGACGCGGCTTTCCGTGTTGGCGCCCAAGCTGTTGGGCCAGATCAGCACGACGCTGTTGGCCGCCCCATGGCTGTAGGAGATCAACTGGCCCTCCACGCTCAGAACGCTGCTTCGTCGCGTTGCCGCCAGTCCCAAGGGCTCCACGCTGAACTGAACGCTCAACGCCCCCCGGCTATTGAAAAACGCATCCTGGATCCGGTCTGCGGCTTCGAGCTGTTCAAGGACGTCCATGCGCACCAAATAGCCTCCGTGCCGCTCGGAATGCAACGCCTCGAGGTTGTCTTCCAGAAACAGCTTCAGGTATTGCTCCTTGAATTGGGCCAGCCGTCCTTGCGGCCCAAACATGGCGGTGAAATCCTCGAGCGACGCGTCGGTCCGGCCCGCCGGATTGAACGGATAGCGGTTGGCCAAACGTTCGTCGTAAAAGCGATAGACCTCGGTGTTCCAGCGCCGTTCCAGCTCCTTGAGCGCCTCGATCACGAGAACCTGCGACGATTCATCCGCCAGCTTTTTCACCTGCCGGTTGAGCGGCTCCGGCATACCCGCGGCGATGCGCTGAAGGTTGCCGATGGGGTCATCGCCCTTGAGAGTGAATCGCTCCAGCACCACGCTGAGGGCCGCCTTGCCCGGGTCCGGGCTGTCCTGAACGCTCTTCACAACGTCATGGACCCGAGCCACGGCAGCGATGCTCTCGTCCAGATACGAAGGTTTAAGTTCCGTTGCGCGCAGCACATCGGTCAACGAACGGAAGGGACGCGCGATCGCGGCAATCTGCTGGTCCTTGGCCACGCGGGCGGGAGATGCCGCGTCGCCCTCCGGCTTGTCCAGCGGCATGCGCGCATCCAAAGGTTGCAGGCTGGTGTTGTCGCGTACCGTCTCCACCAGCCGCCGCAAGGGGGCTGCAGGGCTGATGACGCTGCCCAGGACGCTCACCGCCTGGGCAATGTCGTCAAAGTCGGCTACCTCCAGACGATTCAAGCTGCGCTGCCACGTGTCGATGTAGTCGCGGTTGTAGATCGCGCGAACCCGGATGGCGAGCGCCTGTTTGTCGGCTTCCGAATACTCGATGCGCGCGCGCTCGCCCAACGTCCATTGATCGATGAGCGCCAGGTCGGTGAAGTCCTCGCTGCGCGGTTCAAAGTACCTCTGGTAACCGCGCGCGGTAAGCAGGGCAGCGATTCGCGTATCCGGACCAGCGGCGTTGCCGGCGTCCACATTCCGGTAAACGATGTCGAAGGCGGGACCGACCTCATTGCGCAGGTCCAGCGGCGATTGCAAGGCCTTGCCGGCCTGCTCGCGCATGCTCATGTATACGCGCTGAGGCATGGGGACCTGCCGCAGCCGGGCCTGGATCTGCGCCACGCGGTCGCGATGCGCCGGCAGATCGGTGCGGGCGTACTTCATGGCATAGGCCAGATGGCGCATCAGCCCGTTCTGCACATCCCCGTCGCCCGGAAACGCCGCCTGCCATCGTGTGCTCATCCAATCCTGCACGACGGGCGCGCGGCGATTGTCGATATCCTCGATCATCCGGTAAACGCGCAGCGCGGCCAACTGCTCGTCGCTGCCGGCCGGCGCCGCGTTGACGGCTTGCATTACCCCCCCGGCAAGTTCGGGCAGAAACCGCCGCGACAGCAGCTGCAGGTACGCTTCATCGACCTTCGGGCCGATCTTGCGGCCTTGGTACAGCCCCAGGTCCGACACCACCGGCCATGCGTCGCGATAGTCGCCAAACACCGAAACCGCGCTACGGATCTGGTCCAGCGGCGCCAGCAAGTTTCGGCCGGTCGGATCAGCGCTGCCATCAATCTGGAAAGCACTGAAGTCCCGGCTGCGCTCCAGCACCCGCGTCGCAAGATCGCGATTGATGTCGTAGTAGCGATACCAGCCACCGATCAACACCAGGCTGCCCAGCGCCGCCACGGCGAACCCCAACCGCAAAACCCGACGCTTGGCGGCCAGCACTTTCAGGTTGTCGCCAGCCAGACCTGCTTCGGGATAGATGATGCGCTGGAAGACCCGCTGCGCAAAATAGACCACGGAGTGGCCGGCCGGTTGAGTGTCCGCCAGCGGTTCTGCCAGTCCATATGATTGCGACGCAGCATTGATGAAGGCATTGCAGAGCAATCCTTGCTGATAGACCGAAGAAAAGTACACACCACGCGGCAGCGCCGGCGTCGTGTAGCGATCGCTGCCCAGCACCTCCCCCAGAAAGCCCAGCAGCACGGGGCGCATGCCGGCCAGTTGGCCGACAAGTGAAAACAGCGCTTCCCGGGTTTCCAATGCGTTGGCATCCGCCAGCGCGTCGAACACGCGTTCGTTCAACCGGGCGATGAAGCCGTCATAGCGGCTGGCCAGTTCCTCGAGCCATGCGTCGTACTGCTTCACGGAATCAAGCGTGAACGTGAACCCGAAGATCTCTTCGCGCACCGCGCGCGGCAGGCGTGAGAAAAACGGCTCGAATCCAGCCAACAGATCGAACTTGCTCAGCACCACATACAGCGGCGGGCGCGTACCCAGGTGCCGGCTCAGTTCGCTCAGGCGCGTTCGCAAAAGGATCGCCAGCGCCTTACGGTCGCTCGCCTTCTGGTTCAGCAATGTCACCAGATCGACCATCAGCACCACGCCATTGAGCGGCCGCCGGCTGCGGTTGCGGCCAAGCCAGTCGATAAGGCCTTCCCACAGGCGCCCGTGCAGGCCGGCGGGCCAGTGCTTGCCAGGCTTGGCGGCACCGTCGGCGCGGGCGTCCTGGGCCACTTCCCCGTTTGCCGGCGCCTCCTCATTTGCCGTTTCGATCTGGCTGATCAGCTCCCCAGGCGGGTCGATCAACACTGCCTCGCCGCCCATCCACCAATCGATGCCATAGGCCAGGTCCGGGTCTGCCGGCGCGCGGACGCTGCCCGACTTGATCTCCCCCGTCAGCGAAAATCGCTGACCCGACCGGTTGATGAAGCTGGTCTTGCCCGAGTTCTGTTGTCCCAGAACCAGGTACCAGGGCAGCGCGTACAGGGCATTGCGGCCGTCCAGATTGGCCCGCAAGGCAGCAAGACTCGCGTCGAGCGCACGCTCCTGCGCCTGGACGAACCGCAATGCCGGGTCCTCCTGTCGTTGCCCCGCCTGCTCGCGTTCGGTCTCCAGCCGACGGTTGCGTCGGCGCAACGCGGCCAGCCAAACGATCAGCGGCAACATCAGGACCGCGAGCATGGCCAGCAGTCTGGCCGGCGCCTCGTCCAGCGGACGGCGGCCGTTCCAGCTTAGTGAGGGGCCAAGCCACCAGATTCCGATCAACACGAACAGCACGCCCAACAGCACCAGCACCGGCATCGCACTCTTGAACTGGCGCAGCACCGGCCCGCCAAATCGCTTGAAATACGCCCAGATCCTCGACATCGCGTTTCCTTCTAAAACCCAGCTTTAACGTTGTGGTTCTTCCGCGCCCGATCGGGCCGGCACGTATTGGCTCAGTGGGCCGAACAGCTCCGGCTCCCACTGGCTGGCAGGCGTGTCCTGCATGAGCCGTCCGACGCCCGCATACAGGTCTTGCGCCAGCCACGACAGGCCGCGCACGGCAAGCATCTCCGCCGCGATGACGCGGGCGTGCCCCCGCTGCCTCGGCGTGGCGTCCTCGCCCTGTAATTCCTGCAGGCGCCGCAAAACGGCTTCCACGCCATCGCTCGCAAGCTGTGCCGACAATTCCTCGCGCAAGACGCGGAACTCCAACGTGGCAGGCTGCGCGGCGTTTTCCGCATCTGCGCCGCTTAGCCAACCCAGCGTCTCGGCGTCAACGAAAGGGCGGCCATCGTTGAACTGCAAGTCGACCAAAACCGGAATGCGGCGCACGAAGCGCTCAGTCGCCGAACGGATCGCCGACGCCACTTCCTTCATTTCCAACCGCCGCGCGATGCTGGCGGCCAGAAAGCTCCCGCGGATCCAATACGGCGACGCCACCACGCTTTTCTCGACACGCTGGAGCAGCGCCGGCGTGACCGTGTTGGCGGTCAGTGCCTCGCCATACCCGTGTGCAATGTCGTTGGGCACCGCCATCAGTTCCGTGCGCATCTCCTTTCGCACGGGCGGCGCCGCGTGCAGATGCGCCCACAGCGCAAAGCGGCGAAGCTGATAGCCGGCCGGATCGTAAGCATCTTGCTGATTGATGAAGTCGGCCACGCTCAACAAAGAGCGCCGGCTCTCGCGTTCGTCTCCCTGCTTCAACGCCTCGCCGGGCACGTTGAAGAAGGCCTCGCTGATGGCCTGGCCGCCCTGCTGCCCCAAGGCGGGCGCGACGGCGGCCGGCTCCGGATACCGGAACTGCTCCACACGTCGGGCGAATTGCGCTTCCAACCGCGCCAGCATGGCAACGTCCAGCTTTGCCGCAGCCGCCTGCGCTTGCAGCGCATCGAGCGCCTTGGAGGCAAACTCCTGGTGTTGCCGGGCGTCGTCCTGCGCTCGCAAGCCACCCAACGCCGCACCCAGCCGCTCGACCTGCAACGCGACGAACCGGCGCTTGACCAGGAATCCGGTCGGGCCGGGCTTGGGAAAGCCTGCCTCCCAATAGCGCTCGACCATGCCGGCCAGTACGTGGGCGGCCTCAGCCCAAGTTCGCCAGGAACCGGCCCGCAATCGGGCCGCGATCAGATGCCCTGCCACGCGAAAGTGCTTGCACTGCGACGCCAGATACTGGCGCGAAGCCTCGTCGACATAGGACCAGTCCAGCCGCGGCTCGTGCAGGCCGCCCAGCTTGACCATCTCATGGTCAATGCCTTGGAACGTCTCATCTTCCTCATCGAACCAGCCAGCAGGACTGGCGACATCCAGCGGCGCAAGCAACGCTTCCAGGTCCAGCGCAGGGTAGTCGATCACCAATGACATGCCTCCCGTTGCTGCGCGATCAGCCCGGTCAACCCAGCCGCGTCGAACATCAGTCCGTGAACGACGGCGTAATCGCTCTCGACGCGCAGCCGCCCCCCCGTGACAAACTGGCGCAGCAGGTCGATGGCCACGAGTCCCCGCCCGGCGTCGACCACGTTGCCGGGCTCGATTACCTGCCACGTCCGAGACGCCGACAATGGCCGTTCGTCGATAAACAGCCGAATGCGGACCTGGTTGCGATCCGCAGGTGCTGGCAAGAGCAGTTGGAGCCGCGAGATATTGGCGATGCAACTGAGGGCGAGATAGACGGAGTCGGCCGCGCCGTCAAGTGCAGGCGCCGAGATGAAGATCTGCGTCTGCCCGGGCGAGGCATCTTCCTGGCGAGAAACAAGAAATGTGTTGTCGCCGTTGCTTCGCTGCGCCTCGTTCTGGCGGATCAGGTCAACCAGGGCGGACGGGCGCGGCACGGCGGATGTCGCTGCGGGAGCGATTACGGAGGGCGAATCAACTGCCGGCATCGGCTCTGGCGGCGTGCCGGCGATGCGATCAAAGCACGCGAGCCGCTGCAGCCCTGACACGATCGCCGTGCAATCGCTCGCGGAAGGAATGGGCGGCGTCTCCGCATGGCAAGTCGCTGCCGCCAGCATCAGAAGGCAAAAGGTGGTCGGAAATTTCATCGGGAAGAGTCCTCGCGGTCCAGGTTCCAGGCCTGGCATCGGCGTGCCAGCGTGCGCTTGGGAATGCCCAGGCTCTGCGCCGCCCGGCTGCGCGAACCTTGCAGTGATTGCAGGCGTGCGGTGACGAGCAGGCGTTCGAAGGTGTGAACCGCATGCGGCAAGTTGTCGGTGTGAAGCAGTCCATGCAGATGGCGATGCACCTGATCGGCGCATTCGAGGGCGTTGCCGCCAGCCTCCGGTTGATGCAGGTGCTGCAAGCCGATCGCCACGCCGGCGCCGGCCCGCTCGGCGGCAACCAGCAACATGCTGCGCAGTTCTCGCACGTTGCCGGGAAAGGGATGGCCCTCCAGGAAAGCCAGCGCGCGTGCCTCCAGCCCCTGAACATGGGTGCGTTGCTCGCGGTTGTGCCTGAGGATCACGTGCGACGCCAGCGCGGCAATGTCACCTGGCCGGTCGCGCAGCGCGGGCAGGTGAAGCGTCTGCTGGCGAATCCGAAAATAAAGGTCCTCGCGGAATCGTCCCGCCTGGATCAACTGCGCCAAGGGCTGATGCGTCGCGCAGATCAGCCGAAAGTCCGAGGCGTGCTCCCGATCGCCTCCAAGCGGCCGATACTTCTTTTCGTTGAGCAACCGTAGCAAGGCGGCCTGCAGGGCAAGCGGCATGTCACCGATCTCATCCAGGAACAGCGTCCCGCCATCGGCCTGCGCCACCAACCCTGCGCGCGCGTGCGTCGCGCCGGTGAAGGCCCCGCGCACATTGCCGAACAGCTCGGCCTCGATCAGGTCCTTGGGAATCGCGGCGCAATTCACCGGCACGAACTTTCCTCCGCGCGGTGACGCCTGATGGATCAACCAGGCGGCGTGGTCCTTGCCCGTTCCTGTTTCACCCGTCAACAGCACGGCGAGCGTGGAGTCGGCAAAGCGCAGGATGTCCTCGCGAACCTGCCTGGCCGCAGGGCTGACGCCGATGAATTCCGCCGCCAGCAAGCGCGCCGTGCGAACGCCGCGGCGCTCCTCCTGCGGCTGGCGCAAGCTGTTCTGGTAGCGCGCGTTTTCGGACGCGCTCATCTGCGCACTCAGGCGCGCCGCCAGAAGCTCATGGGTCTGCAGCAACAATCGCCAAAGCGGATCGGCACGCCAGGTCTGCAGGCGGCGCGCATCGCCAGCCAATACCAGCACGGAGGCGACATGCTGGCGACTGTCGCGCTGCGGCAGCGCAAGCAGCGCGCTTTGCGGTCCCAAGCACTGCGTCAGGCGTTCAAAGCCGGCGCCCACCGCGACCAGCGCAGACAGGCGCTCCACAAAACATGGCTGGCCCGCCGTCAGGCTATAGACGACCGGATCGTCCAGCGCCTCCAGGTCTATCGCCGGAAACGGTTCTATTTCCGGGGGGACGCTGGCGAGTGGCAGCAACTGATCTCCCGCCGCATCGCTCACGTACACACAGGCGGCGCGCAAACTTGCGAATCGGGTGAGAGCGGACAGGAAAGCAACCGCCAGCGCCTGCGGATGGGGGGCCATGGCCAGATTCCTGGCGATCTCGGCCACGTCATGCGCGTTCATCGCCGCGCCTCAGTCCAGACTGGCCGTGAAAGCGCTGGATTGCCACTGCAATCTCGCGTTGCCAAACGGCGCGCCGGTGGCCAGGCGCTGCAAAACCGCCAGGGACAACGGCGGGAGCAGTTCGCCGTCAATGCTCGCGTCCAGCAATCGGGCGCCGTTCGCGTGGCGGTTGCAGCGCCTGCGCAACTCAGCCCGTGCCTCTGTATCGATGTCCAGCACGGCGTCATAGCGCGTGCGGAATTGGGCTTGAAGCCGCGCCAACCGTGCATCGACAATCTCGCCCAGCACGGCTTCGTCCAGGTAGCGGTAGGGAACGACCTGCATGCGGGCAAGCAGCGCGGGCTTGAAAAACGCCAACAGCCGCTGGCGCAGCGCTTCGTCAGTCAAATCCGCCAGCTCACCGCCCTGCTCGTCGAAGCCTAGATTCGACGTCAGGATGAACAGCACGTTCCTGCAGTCGATCTGTCTCCCTTCCCCATCGGCTAGTTCGCCCTTGTCGAAAGCCTGGTAGAAAATGTTCAGCACTTCGGGGTGGGCCTTCTCCACCTCGTCCAACAACACCACGGCGTACGGTTGCCTGCGGATGGCTTCGGTCAGCACACCGCCTTCACCGTAGCCGACATAGCCCGGCGGTGCACCCAGCAGGCGGGACACGGTGTGCTTTTCCTGAAATTCGGACATGTTGATGACCGAGAGGAAATGCTTGCCGCCGAACAGCACCTCGGCCAGCACGAGCGCCGTCTCGGTCTTGCCGACACCGCTGGGACCGGCAAGCAGAAATGCGCCCAGTGGGGTGCCGGGCCGTCGCAGATCCGCCATCGCGGTGAGCAAATGCCTGTGCACGCGGTCTATCGCCGCTTCCTGGCCCTTGACGCGCTCGCGAAGCAAGATCGGCAGTTGCGCCAGACGTTCCGTCTGGCTGCTGTCCAGAGTCGTCACCGGAATTCCTGTCCAGTCCGCGATGACTTGCGCGATCTGCTCCCGGCCAACATCCGCATGCAGCAACGCGCCGCCGCGCTGCAATTCGGCCAGCTCGGCGACCGCCGAGGCGAGGTCCGCATCCTCTTGGACCGACGCGCTTTCGCCTTGGCCGCTTCTCAAGGCCAGAATATCGTCGACCAGTTGCCTTTGGCTTGCCCAGGACGCCTGAACGTGTCCGGTCCGCCGCTGCACGTCGCCTGACATTTCCTCCAGGGCCGCCAATCGTGCGGGATTGGCTTTTTTCCCTGCCCGCGCGTCGCGCCGCAGCAAGGCTGACTCCGCCTCGATCTGAGTCTGCTCCTGCATCAGATTTGCCAGTTTGCGAGGTGGCTCGGCCAACGCGGTGGCCACGCGAGCGCAGGCCGTGTCCAGGACGTCGATTGCCTTGTCCGGCAATTGACGTCCCGACAGATAGCGCGCCGACAATGCGACTGCCGCCTGCAGGGCGTCTTCGCCGATATAGACGCCGTGTGCCTCCTCATAGGTCTGGCGCAGGCCGCGCAGGATGTGAACGGCGCTTTCGGCGCTGGGTTCGTTTACCTTGACCAGTTGGAAGCGGCGCGCAAGGGCCGGGTCCCTCTCGAAGTATTTCTTATATTCCGACCACGTCGTGGCGGCGATGGTGCGCAGTTCGCCGCGCGCCAGCGCGGGCTTGAGAAGATTGGCTGCATCGCCACTTCCTGCTGCATTACCGGCGCCGATCAGCGTGTGCGCTTCGTCGATGAACAGAATGATCGGCCGCGCCGACGACCTGACTTCGTCGATGACCGCCTTCAGCCGCTTTTCGAATTCACCCTTGACGGACGCACCGGCCTGCAGCGCGCCCAAGTCCAACACCCAGATCGCAACCTGTTGCAGCGCTTCGGGCACGCGCCCCTCGGCGATGCGTAGCGCCAGCCCCTCGATGACGGCACTTTTGCCGACCCCGGCGTCTCCCACCACGATGGGATTGTTTTTCCGGCGGCGCGACAGAATGTCGATCACCAGATCGATCTCCGCGTCGCGGCAAAGCACCGGATCTATGCGTCCCTCGCGCGCCTGAGCCGTGAGGTCATGGCCGAACCGGCCCAGCGCGCTGTCGTCACTGTGTGGGGCGGGCAGCGATGCCGCCGCGCCGACCTGGGCGGGTGTTTCCGACGAATCCGCCAGCACTACGCCGAAATTCTTGCGCAGCGCTTCGCGGTTGACGCTCTCGAAATACGAGACCGCCTCCAGGGGCAGATACCGCGGCGCATTGAGCAGGGCCGCAAGGAGCAGGCTGCCTCCCCGAATCTCCGTCTGCCCCAACTCCAACGATCCGAGCAGCCAGGCTTCCTGAAGCAACTCGATCAGCAGCGGAGAAAAGGTTGGGTATTGCTCCGTGCTCTCGGCCTGATACGACGCGCGCCCGGACATGACGGCCCGCGCGCCATCGACGTCCAGCGCGACGTGCCGCAATAACAACCTGACGTCGCCCAGCGGCTGGTCCAGGAGCTTGGACATCACCAGTGCAACAGTGACCTCGGCGCCTCGCTGGCTGATGCACAAGCTGGCAGCTTCTTCCAGAGCCTGACGGCAGGCAGGGTTCAAGCGCTGAATAACTGCGGGCAAATCAATTCTGATCATGGATCGCACTCGGCCGACACGATGTCGTTATTTATCTTCAAGGCCCAAACACGCTCCGCAAATGCAGCCATTAATAACGGAGATTATCTGAAACCCACAAAAATACGCGGCAAGAATATGCGAGGAACAACAAATTAAACAAGCATTTATTTTTCGAATTCTTATTATTCTGCGAACTCGATAACCCCCTTAGGATCACCGAAATCAGTATTTCAAAAACCAAACTGATTAATTACAAAACACCAACCGTCATCGCCCAGCTTAATCAGGGCCTTCCAAATCCGTTGCTTCCGCGTTAATAACCAGGAACTTTCATGGCTACAAAATCGGCTTCCGTCGCCCCACAAGAACGTATCAACATCAAATACGTGCCCGCGACGGGTGATCAGCAGACAGAAATGGAATTGCCCCTCAAGCTGCTCGTCACGGGCGATTTCAAGGGACATGGGGAAGAAGCCGCGCTTGAAGACCGCCCGCTGGTCCGCGTCGACAAGGACAACTTCGACGAGGTCATGGCCGGCGCCGGACTGCAACTGGCCATGCAGGTGCCCACTCGACTCGGCGATGGCCAAGAGGACGACACCCTGAGCGTGGGCCTGCAATTCAAGGGCATCCAGGATTTCGCGCCGGATGCCATCGCCCGGCAGGTGCCAGAACTGAACAAGCTGCTGGAGCTCAGAGAGGCGCTCGTGGCGCTCAAGGGGCCACTGGGCAACGTGCCCGCGTTCCGCAAGCAATTGCAATCGCTGCTGGCCGACGACAAGGCGCGCAGCGCATTGGCCAAGGAACTGGACCTCGTGCTGGACACGTCCGCATCCTGATCCCCCACCCATCACCTACTGCCCACAGGTTTACAAGGACAAGCGCATGAAGGCTCAAGCCAGCGTTGCACCGGAAACGAAACAAAGCCAGGGACTGCTCGAGCAGATCATGGCGCAGACCCGAATCGAACCCACGCACGAGGGTTATGCCGTCGCTGAACGGGGGGTCGCGGCATTCATCGGCGAAATTCTAAAAAGCGATGAACGCGAGCAGCAGGTAAATAAACAGCTCGTCGACCAGATGATTGCCGAAATCGATCGAAAGATCAGTCATCAAATGGATGCGATTCTGCATCACAAGCCGCTGCAGGAACTCGAATCCGCCTGGCGTGGACTCAAATTGCTGGTGGACAGGACGGATTTTCGGGAAAACATCAAGATCGAAATCCTGCACGTCACCAAGGACGAATTGCTCGACGATTTTGAAGGCTGCGGCGACATCACGCGCAGTGGTTTATATAAGCACGTGTACACCGCCGAATATGGGCAGTTCGGCGGCGAGCCGATTGCCAGCATTGTGGGCAACTACACGTTTGGCCCCTCGGCGCCCGACATCAAGCTGCTTAGCTATGTCGCCTCGGTTGGCGCAATGGCCCACGCGCCGTTCCTCGCCGCGGCCGGCGCCGAGTTCCTGAACCTCAAGAGTTTCCAGGATCTGCCCAATCTGAAAGAAGTGAAGGACATTTTCGAAGGTCCGCGCTTTGCGAAATGGCGCGGCCTGCGCGAATCCGAAGACGCCCGCTATCTTGGACTGACCATGCCGCGCTTCTTGTTGCGCCAGCCCTACGATCCCCTTGAAAACCCCGCCCGCAGCTTCGTGTACCGCGAGACGATCGCAGGCGACCATGACAACTATCTGTGGGGCAACACGTCCTACCTGCTCGCCAGCCGTATCACCGAGAGCTTTGCCAAGTATCGCTGGTGCCCGAACATCATCGGACCGCAATCCGGCGGCGCGGTCGACGACCTGCCGGTGCACCTGTACGAATCCCTGGGACAGCTGCAAGCCAAGATTCCCACTGAAGTGCTGGTGTCCGACCGCAAGGAATTCGAGTTGGCCGAAGAGGGTTTCATCCCCCTGACGATGCGCAAGGACAGCGACAACGCCGCCTTTTTCTCCGCCAACTCGGTGCAAAAGCCCAAACGCTTCCAGAAGACGCCCGAAGGCCAGGACGCACAGACAAACTACAAGCTGGGCACGCAACTGCCCTACATGTTCATCATCAACCGCCTGGCGCACTACATCAAGGTCCTTCAGCGCGAGCAGATCGGCAGCTGGAAGGAGCGGCAAGATCTGGAACGTGAGCTCAATGGCTGGCTCAAGCAGTACATCGCGGACCAGGAAAGCCCGTCTTCCGATGTGCGCAGCCGCCGTCCGCTGCGCGCGGCCAAAGTCCAGGTGCAGGACGTTGCCGGCAACCCGGGCTGGTACCAGGTTTCGCTGGCCGTGCGCCCGCATTTCAAGTACATGGGCGCCAACTTCGAGTTGTCGCTCGTGGGCCGCCTGGACAAGGAATAACGCGGCATGCCCAGAACATCCGGGCAGGCGAGCCTGTTCGAGCGGCTGACTCCGGACGCGCCGCCGCGGCGCGTCCGACGCCAGGATGCCGCAGCGGCGCGCATCCTGGCGATCAAGCATCATCTCGAGCTGATCCTCAACAGCCGCCAGGGGTGTTCGCTGAGCACGCCCGGCCTGGGTCTGCGCGACTTCAATGACGCCGCCATCGGCAGCGCCGACCTGCTGCTGCGCGTCAGCCAGGACATCCGCCAGTCGGTGGCCAAGTTCGAACCTCGGGTACGCGTGCTGGCGGTTCGCGCCCGCCCCGATCCCTCGCGTCCGCTTGACCTGACTTTCCGGCTGGACTGCCTGGTTCCCCTTGCCAACGCCGCCGAACAGGTCGAGATCGACCTCGTCATCCACCGCCCGGATCGACTCGCGCGAATCGTATAGCCATCGCCCAAGGAGGCGCATCGAACATGCCGTTGCGGGGAAAATTCCGCGAAGAAATGGATTACCTGCGCAGGCTCGGCCGCGAGTTTGCACGCGACAATCCGCAGCTATCGCAGTTTCTGGGCGACGAAGCGGCCGACCCCGATGTGGAGCGGCTGCTGGAAGGTTTTGCGTTCCTGACGGCCAAGCTGCGGCTCAAGATCGAAGACGACCTTCCCGAGCTGACCCATTCGCTCCTGCAACTCTTGTGGCCGAATTACCTGCGCCCCCTGCCCAGCGTGACCATCATGCGGTTCGACCCGGTCGATCGCGCCATCACGACGCGGCAGGTGATACCAAAGGGTACGCAGATCCAGTCCCACGCCGTCGAGGGAATTCGTTGCGAGTTTCGCACCTGCGCGGACGTCACGATCTATCCGCTACGTATCCAGGAAGTCAGCGATGCGCACTCGCGCGAGAAGTCCATCATGCGTGTGGACCTTGCACCGATGGCGGGAAATTCGCTGGACAGCTTCGACTGCGATCAGCTCGACTTTCACCTGAGCGGTGACGACGCCACTGCCCTGACGCTGTACTTGTGGCTATCCCGATACTTGAGCGAAATACGGGTGGAATGCGGGGGACAAACGCGCCAGCTGTCGCCACGCCAGGTGAGCTTTCCCGGATTCTCTCCCGAAGAAGCGTTGCTTCCCTATCCCAAGAATGTGTTCGACGGCTATCGGATCCTCCAGGAATACTTCATCTTCCCACGCCGCTTTCAGTTCTTCAGCCTGACGGCCTTACGTTCGCTCTGGCCGGCAGACAGCCACGGCAACGTCCGCGTGGAGTTCCATTTCTCGCGCCCCATGCCCGCCGACATCCGGCTGCGCACCAACGACCTGATGCTGTACTGCACGCCTGCAGTGAATCTGTTCGAGCACGATGCAGAGCCCATCAATCTGAATGGCCGTCAGGCAGAGCAACGGATTCTGCCGGGGGGACAACGCCAGGACGCTTACGAAATCTTCAGCATCGATAAGGTGAGCGGTTGGCACCGCAAGGCGGATGGCCAGCGCGGAGAATTCCTGCGCACCTTCCATCCGTTCGAATCACTGCAGCACGAGATCGAACATGCGCAGGGCCGGTCGGCCCTCTACTACCGAACGCGGATCGAGAAGGAATTGGCCGGCGACGGCGTGCGGCATCGGGTTTCGTTCATCCGAAGCGACGAGACCCATTACATCGATGAGGATGAAACCGTTTCGCTTGCGCTGACCTGCACCAACAAGGACCTGCCCCTATCCCTCGCGGCTGGTGACATCTGCCTGCAAACGCAAACCACGCCAACGTTCGCCCGCTATGGCAACGTCACAAGGCCCACGCCGTCATATCGGCCGGTCCTGGACGGCGAACTGCAATGGACGCTGATTTCCAACCTGTCGCTCAATTACCTGTCTTTGCTGTCGACAGAGCCGCTGAAGGCGGTACTTCGCGGCTACGACTTCGCGGCGCTGCATGACATTCAGCGCGCCCGCGCCACGCGAAAGCGGCTGGACGGCATCGAAGGCGCGGTCACCACGCCGACGGACCTGCTGATGAAGGGCCTTCCCATCCGCGGCCTCAAGACAAGCATCCGGCTGGATCCGCAGGCCTTCCTGTGCGAAGGCGACCTGTACCTGTTCGGCACGGTGCTCAGTCACTTCCTCGCCTTGTACGCGAGCATCAATTCCTTTCACCTGCTGGAAGCCACCAACACCGGCAACAACGAACGCTACGAATGGCCCCTGCAGACCGGCAAACAACCGCTGATCTAGCCGACCATCTGCTGGCTGACGCGAAGAACTTTGATTTCTTCCGCCTGCTCGAGCAGTTGCACGGCTTGCACGGCGACAACCTGGAAGCCCCGGACAGCGCGGCGCCGGAGCGCCAGCGTGTGCGCCTTGGCAGCTCCGCAGGACTGGGGTTTCCGGCGTCCGACGTCGAGTTGGCCGAACGCATGCCCGCGTCCGCCAGCAGCGACTACCGCGTGCAAGCCACTTTTTTCGGCCTGCAGGGACCGGATTCCCCCCTGCCCGGCTTTTATCTGGATCGGCTCGCTTACGAATACGGCCAAGGCATTGGCATCCGTCCGGCATTTCTGGACTTCTTCCATCACCGGCTGCTGACGCTGCTGCATCAGGCCTGGCGCAAGTATCGCTATTACGTGCGTTTCCAACGGGAGGCGCAGGATCGGTTCTCGCGCTACGTTTTCGCCATGGTGGGTTTGGGGGACTCGGAGCTGCGCGGCGTGACGCCCATCGCCTGGAGCCGCCTGCTGAGTTATGCGGGCGCGATTGCCGGGCGTAGCCGTTCAGCGCAGGTGGTCGCGGGCATCATTGCGCACTGTTTCGACCTCAAGACGGTGCGCCTGCGCGAGTTCGAGCCGCGATACATGCACATCAACGCTGGCCAACAGCTAATGCTGGGGAGACGCAACGGAACGTTGGGCGACTCCTTTGTGATCGGCGATCGTGTACGTACACGCTATAGCAAGTTCACCATCGTCATTCCCGACCTTGATCAAAGACGTTTTCGCGAGTTCCTGCCCAGCGGCGAGAATTTCGAACGCCTGCGCAAACTGATCGACTTCCTGCTGCGCGACCCGGCCGCTTATGACCTGGAACTCGGGTTGCGGCAGGAAGAGGTCCCGCCCTTCAACCTGGGACGCGCCAGCGGCGCGCATCTGGGTTGGACCAGCTTCGTGGCGCATACGGTCGTGCGCCGCGCCTCCCACGTCAGAATCAAGGCGCGCTTATGACAACCTCCCTCTCCGAGCGCGGCATCGTGCTCGTCGTCGCCAATCCCCAGGCGCTGCAGCATGGCAGCACGCCCCGGCATCGATTTGACTTGAACGGCGGCACCATAGGCAGCCACGGCGCAAGCTGGACCTTGGTGGACAAGGCGGGACGCGTGCTTGCGTTGCACTGCGAGATCCGCCACAGCGACGACGCATTCTGCGTGATAGACCGATCAGGATTCACTCGTGTCAACGATGCGCGCGACCCCTTGGGCGTGATGGTGGGCGCGCGCCTGAGCGACGCCGACGTCCTGCACATCGGGCCGTACAGGGTTACGGTGCACCTGGACGACGCGCTGCATGCGATGCCGGACGCTTCGCGCCATCTCGCCCAGTATGACGTGAGCGAGATCCTCAATGCGCATCGCGCTGCAATGGACGATTTGCCGGCCGACCGCTATCCGTTCGATCAGGCCCGCGGCACACACGGCGCGGATGCTGCCTTCCAGGCTTTGGCTGCCGCCCGCGATTCCCGCACCGACCTTGACCCGCTGCGCGCCCTGGACGCCGCGGAGCAACCTTCGTTCGCCCCGCCCTCGCCACTGGATGCCGGCAATGCGCGGGGCGCAGCGCTTGCGCCCACCCAGCCGGACCTGGCCTCCACCCGTTACGTTGCGGTCGCCGGCTCGCCCAAGATCACTTCTGGAGACTTCAGCATGTCGCAGTCACGCGAACCCACTCTTACCGACCCCGGCTGGACGGCCCCGGCGGCGCCCTCCTTCGGCGATTCTGCGCAGGCGGCGCTGGCGCTGCTTCAGGGCATGGACGTGGCGCTCGATGACATGGACGCGCAGGCGGGCCGTGCACTGCTGGTCGAAGCCGGGCAGGCGCTCGGCGCGGCCATTCGAGGCATTGCTGCGCTGTACGACGCCACGGAGCCTCAGGTATCGCGCTTGGCGATGAACACGCTGACGCTGCAGCCCATCGAGGACAATCCGCTGCGCCTGGGCCAAGGCTATCCGGACACCGTGCGCGCCCTGTTCTCCCGAGAGCGCAGCGTCGTGCATCTGTCGCCCAAGGCCGCGGTCGAAGAGACGATGACGCAGTTCAAGGGGCATCAGGCCGCCATTATCAAGGGAATCGAAGCGGGGCTCGATGCCCTGCTGCAAGCGTTTTCTCCCGAGGTGCTGGTGAACCGCTTCTGCCGCTATGGAAATGAAGATTCCGCCCATGCGGGCTCGAACGACTGGGCATGGCGAATGTACACGCATTACTACGAAGAACTCCGCTCGGCACGCCAGCGCGGTTTCGAGAAACTCTTCTGGGAAGTTTTCGCGCAGTCTTACGAACGCGCCGTGCGTGCGGAGGCCCAATGAAACGTCCGATCCTGGCCGGGCTTGCAGTCAGCATGCTCGTCGGGTGCGGCACGGTGGGCGAGGTCCTGACCAAGACAGGGCAGATCCTGATGGACCCGTCGATACCAGTGGGCGCCCCGGACGATCAGCCCAGCCTGATCGGTCTGAGCCTGTACGCCGCCGACGACGTCAATCCAAATCCTGAGAGCGCCCACGTGCCGCAGCCTGCGGATTTGTCCGGCACCGCCCAGCCGGGAGGCGATGCGAGCGGCGATGCCTTCGAAATCAGCTTGCGATCGGGCAACCGGCACGATTTGATCGGCGAGTTGCGGGCGCTGCTCGACGAACTCGAGGACACAGCGGCGTCGCCGCAATCGATGAGCCGTGTGGATCGCGGCTCGTCCCGCGTCTCCCAAGCCCGTGTCGTCGTGGCCCTATCGCCACTTCCCGCCAGGTTTGATGTATCGCCCCACTACCTGCCCAACCGCGGATTCGGCGCCCCAGCCGCGGCGGCCAGCCAGCACCTGACAAGCGCCCCCTCTCCCCTCGCGCTCGTGGATGAGGACATTGCCGATCCGCAGGCGCACGTGCCGGCGCGCGGTCTTGGGCAGTACAGCCAAGGGCTGGATTTCGCCGCTCTCCCGCCCGCCCCCCCATCGCGCAGCCTGGCCACGCCCATTGCGTTCAAGGTATTGCAACTCAAGGACGATTCGCTGTTGTTGAACGCAGACCCGCTTCTATTGGCCAAGGACCTGGAAAAAGCGCTGGGGACCACCTTCGTGACGCAGGACGACTACGTTCTGCAGCCCGGGCAGTTCAAATACATCGACTTTGCGCGCATCCGCCCGGACACGCGATATGTCGCCATCGTGGCCGACTTCCACGCACAGAACGGCGCTGTGTGGAAGCAGGCGTTCCGTCTGGAGCCAAAGGGACGCCGGTATGCCCTGCTGCTGACGCTGAGCGGCACGCGCGTCGCCATCACCGACGAAAGCCATCGTCCCTTGCAATCGAGTTCCAATCCATGACATCACGCAATCCCGTTATCTGGAGCGAGGGGCTTTTCGTCAAGCCTCAGCATTTTCAACAGCAGGCGCGCGCCGCCGAGCACCACGCCAATCAGCGCATCAGCGGGGTGAGCGAAAACCTGTATGGGTTCAGTGAACTGGAGTTGAACCAGGAATACCTGAGCTTTGGAAAGATTGCGATTGTGCGCGCGCGCGGCGTCATGCCCGACGGAAGCGTATTCGACATCCCCAACGATCAGCCTCCTCCGGTGCCGCTGCCCATCACCGACGCCTCGGCCGTAAACCAGACCGTGTACCTGACGTTGCCGCTGCGTTCCGATGGCGTGCTGGAGGTGCAATGGCCCGAGACCTACGCCAATGCCCGTTACGTGACTCGCAGCGAAGAGGTGCGTGACACGCACAGCCAGGAGGGCGATTACGTGCCGATGAACCTGGCAGCCTTGAATCTGCAACTTGCGCTGGAGCGCGACGACCGCAGCGCGTTTACAGGCATTGCCTTATGCCGCCTGCTCGACCGCCGTCCGGATGGCAGCCTGCTGCTGGACGAGTCGTTCTACCCCACGGGAATCTCGCTGAATGCGATTCCTCCGCTCAAGCGCTATCTCGGGGAGATCGCCGGTCTCATGCGCGAGCGCGCCAAGAACATCGCCGAACGCATCGGCTCTCCCGGCCAGGCCGGCGTCGCCGATGTGACCGATTTCAACCTGCTGCTGGTCCTCAATCGCCTGCATCCGCTGTTCCTGCATCTTGCCCGATTGCGCCGCGTCCATCCGGAGCAGCTGTACGTCGCTTTCAGCCAGGCTTGCGGCGAACTGGTCACCTTCACCGACGAGGGCCGAATTCCTCAGGAGTACCCTGCCTATCAGCACGACGATCCCCGCGCGTCGTTCCGGGTGCTGGAAGACACGTTGCGGCGTGCGCTGAGCACGGTGCTTCAACCCCGTGCGGTTTCGCTGCCCATCGAACGTCAGCAATACGGCGTGCTGACCTGCGCCGTGCACGACCGGCGCCTGTATTCGGAAGCCGACTTCATCCTGGCGGTGCGCGCGCGCATGCCGCTGGACACATTGCGGCAGCAATTCGTGCAGCAGGCCAAGGTGACGTCGATGGAGAGGCTGGGCGAACTGGTCAGCCTGCAGCTCCCGGGCATTCCGTTATTGCCTTTGCCCGTCGCGCCGCGCCACCTGCCCTTTCATGCGGGATTTACCTACTTTCAGTTTGATCGAAGCCACCCAAGCTGGCAGATGATGCGAGAGACGGCGGGGTTTGGTTTCCATATTGCCGGGGATTATCCGGAAATGGAATTGCAGTTCTGGGCGATCAGGAGCCAATGACATGAGCACAATCCAGAATATAAATGCCGAGCCGGAAGGATTTTTTCGAACAAGCCCCGTCGCGGCGATCGAGCAGAAAGGTCTGATCGCATTCGACACCATTGAAAATATCGATCGCGACCCCGATCTGAATTTCCAACTGCGGGGGCATGGCTATAACCCCTTGGTCGACGGCGCACTACCATTATTCGCGCTGGTCATCCGCCTTCGCAAACTGGCGACTTATGAAGGCGTGGAGCAACTTTATGGCGCCGTACGCGACCAGATCGCAGCGCTGGATGAGGAAATCCGCCAGCACGATTACGACAGCGCCACGCAACTGGCCTATCGGTATGCCTTGTGCAGTTTCATCGACGAAGCGGTCATGGGCACGCCCTGGGGCGCGCATTCTCGGTGGGCCGAACGGTCACTGCTCAGCGTGAATCACAACGAAACCTGGGGCGGTGAAAAGTTCTTCACGGTTCTGTCGCGCATGATGATGGACCGCACCAAATACCGCGATGTCCTGGAGTTCAAATACCTGTGCCTGTGCCTCGGCTTCAAAGGCAAATACGGCATGCAACATAATCAGAACGAAGCGCTTCAGGGGATTATTTCCAAATTGCATCGCGAGCTCCGTGCAATGCGTGGCGAGACGCCCGAAGTGCTTACCGATGCGCAGGAGAATATCGTTTCGAGCCGCTATCGCGTTGGCCGCCTTTGGCCCTGGTGGACGCCGTGGGTGAGCGCGGTGGTGGTATTGACGGTCATTTACGGCGCATTCGCCGTCAGCCTGCACGGGACCAGCGATCTGGTGCTGCAAGCGTTGGACGAAATCCTGAAGAAGTAATGCGTGGTCGGGCAGAATGCCGGAAAAAACACTATCCTTCTGCCTCGCCTTCCATTTTTCCGCCCGCCCGGGCGTCCGCGGCGCGCAGCGTGTGCGCGTTTTCCGGACCCGCGGCCGTACCGATCTTGAGCCTGCCCCCTCCTTCTCCCCCGTTCATCGTCCTGGACGCCTGCGTCCTCATGTCTGGCATCCTGCGTCGGCTATTGCTGCGGCTGGCGGAGGCCGGTGTGTTTCAGCCCGTATGGACCGAGCGCATTGGCGAGGAATGGCGCCGCAACGCCTGCCGGATCTGGGATATTCCGCCCGAGGTGATGGCCGATTTTTGGGCGGACATGAACGCGCGGTTTCCGGCGGCCCTGGAATCCGACACGCAGGTCTATGAGGCGTCGCTGCGCTATAGCGACCCCAAGGATTTCCATGTGATCGCGGCCGGGCTGGCGCGGCGCGCGCGCTGCGGGCTGCCGCAGACGCCGACCGTCCAGGTGCTGACGTGGAATCTGAAGGACTTCAACCGTTCCGAGCTGCGCCGCCAGGGCCTGGACGTCTACAACCCGGACCGGATGCTGGTGCAGTGGTGGCATGCGGGGCCCGAAAACATGCAGGATGCGATCGCGCAGATTCCGGCGGACTATGTCGCGCTGGGCCGCGACCCGGAGCCGTTGACGGCAACCCTGCATCGGGAACGCCTGTACGGCCTGAAGAACCTGGTGGCCCGACAATAAAAAAAGGGTCTGGCCGGCTTGCACCGAACCAGACCCGGAGCCAACCGGATCCAAAAAAGTCAGTCGACCTCGACGAAGGCTTCTTCGCGCTTCTTGCGCAGCGCGGGCAATGCCACCAGCACCAGCAGGATCGCGGCAAGCGCGAGCAGCGTGGCCGACAGCGGGCGCGTGACAAAGGTGGAGAACTCGCCACGCGACAGGAGCAGCGCCCGGCGGAAGTTTTCTTCCATCATGGGCCCCAGCACCAGGCCAAGCAGCAGCGGCGCGCCTTCACACCCCAGCTTGCTCCACACGTAGCCGATGATCCCGAAGATGGCGAACATGAAGATGTCGAAGGCGTTGTAGTTCAGTGAATACACCCCGATCGTGCAGAAGACCAGGATCGCGGGGAACAGCATGCGATACGGCACGCGCAGCAGCTTGACCCAGATGCCGATCAGCGGCAGGTTCAGCACCACGAGCATCAGGTTGCCGATCCACATCGAGGCGATCAGCCCCCAGAACAGCTCGGGGTGGCTGGACATGACCTGCGGACCCGGCTGGATGTTGTGGATGGTCATCGCGCCGACCATCAGCGCCATCACCGCGTTGCCCGGGATGCCCAGGGTCAGCAGCGGGATGAACGAGGTCTGCGCGCCGGCGTTATTGGCCGATTCGGGACCGGCCAGACCGGCCGGGTGGCCCTTGCCGAAGCGCTCCGGCTCTTTCGAGAGCTTCTTTTCCAGCGTGTAGGACGCGAACGCCGACAGCACCGAACCGCCGCCCGGCAGGATGCCCAGGGCCGAGCCCAGCGCCGTGCCGCGCACGATGGCCGGCGCGGCCTCGCGGAATTCCTGGCGGTTGGGATACAGCGACCCGACCTTGTCGGTGATCTCGACCCGGTTTTCCTTCAGTTCCAGGTTGCTCATGATTTCCGACAGGCCGAACACGCCCATGGCCACGATGGCGAAGTCGATGCCGTCCTGCAGTTCGGGAATGCTGAAGTCGTAGCGCGCAACGCCCGAGTTCACGTCGGTGCCGACCATGCCCAGCAGCAACCCGAGCAGGATCATGCAGATGGCCTTGGGGAGCGAGCCCGACGCCAGCACCACGGCGCCGATCAGGCCCAGGGCCATCAGCGAGAAGTACTCGGCCGGCCCGAACGCAAAGGCCACTTCGGCCAGCGGCGGCGCAAAGGCGGCGATCAGCACGGTGGCGACGCTGCCGGCGAAGAACGAGCCGATGGCTGCCAGCGATAGCGCGGCCCCGGCCCGCCCGTTTCGGGCCATCTGGTGCCCATCCAGCACGGTCACCACCGCCGAGGTCTCGCCCGGCAGGTTCACCAGAATGGCCGTGGTCGAGCCGCCATACTGCGTGCCGTAGTAGATGCCGGCCAGCATGATGAGGCCCGCGGTGGGCGGCAGCACGTAGGTGATGGGCAGCAGCATGGCGATGGTCGGCACGGGTCCGAGTCCCGGCAGCACCCCCACCAGCGTGCCCAGCAGGCAGCCGATGAATGCGTAGGTCAGGTTTTCGGGGGTGAATGCCACCGAAAAGCCCAACATCAGGTTTTGAAGCAGTTCCATGTCCGGTACCTCAGTTGGTCAGCACGCTGGGCCACAGCGGAAAGATGAGACCCAGCCCGCGAATGAACGCGAGGTAGGAGAACGCCACGAGGAACAGGCCGTTGGCGACGGCGACCTTCCAGTTGAATTCGTGGCTGGCAACGCTGCTGATCAGGACGAGCAGGAATACCGAGAGATACAGCCCGAGATAGCGCAGGGAAAAGCCGTACAGGAACACGGACCCGACGACGAGAAAGAGGATGCGAAAGTCATAGCGGCCGATGGTCGTGGTTTCGGCGCGGGGGGACAAGGCGCTCATCAGCACCGTCGCGCCCATCAGCGCCAGCACGATGCCGAGCCAGAACGGAAAGTAGCCGGGGCCCATGCGCGCCGCGGTTCCCATGGAATACGTGGTCGCCTGCAAGGCGAAGCCTCCTCCCACCACGATAAACATCACGCCAGACCAGAAATCCTGTCTGTTTCTTATCAATCTGCTTTCTCCCTAATTCGTCGCAGCCAGCAAAAGACAGCTTCAAATGCGAACGTTTCTCTTTCGACGAAGCCGCTTCAACAAGCGGCAACGACATGAACGCGGGATGGTAAATCGTGGAACGATACATTCCATATCCGTATCAACCATAACTTTCCGGGGGATATCCCTAGAACACGGAATGGACGCTGGACGGTCGAGGGCCGGTATGAAAATGGCGATGTAATCCAGGAACATCGCCTGAAAAGACCGTTTTTCGGGGAAGTTAGCCTGAGGCCAAAAAGTTCCTTGAAAAATTCAACGCCCGAAATCGTGAAATATGCAGATGCATTTTTTTTGGGGTCAGAGGCGCGCGTGGGACCAAGTCAGTCGCACCGAGGCCGCAAACGATTCGGCCCTTCAGCCGGTCAATGCGTGGGCCTCGCCAATGAAAATCGCTCCCGCCAAAAGTTCGGCGGGAGCGACAGTTTTCTGACAGGAACTTGAAAGCAACGGCGGCGTGTCGACGCCGCGCGGCGGATCAGTGGTCGTGGTTGCTGGCGGCGAATCCCGCCGCGTTCAGGATGTCGATCACTTCCTGGATATGCTCGGGGCCCCGAGTCTGGAGGACAAAATCCACCTCGACATTGCGCACCGGCAGCGACGTGAACGCGCGCTGGTGATGCACTTCCGTGATGTTGGCTTGCGCGTCGGCAATGAGCTTGGTGGCGTGGGCCAGCGCGCCCGGCAGGTCGCGCAGGTCGACGCGGATGCGCGCCAGGCGTCCGGCGCGAACCATGCCGCGCTCGATCAATTCGCCCAGCATCAGCGGATCGATATTGCCGCCGGTGAGTACAAGCCCGATGCGTTTGCCCTTATAGCGGTCGCTGCCCTCTTCCTGCGCGCGCAGCAAGGCGGCCAGGCCAGCGGCGCCGGCGCCTTCGACGACGGTCTTTTCAATTTCCAGCAGCACGACGATGGCATGCTCGATGTCCGCCTCGCTGACCAGCTCGATCCGGTCGACCAGCCGGCGAACGACGGGCAGCGTCAGATCGCCGGGCGATTTAACGGCGATGCCTTCGGCAATGGTGTACTGCCCCGGCGGCATGGTGGTGCCCTGGACAGCGGCGTACATGGCCGGAAAGCGCTCGGTCTGCACGCCCACAATCTCGATGGCGGGGTTCACGGCCTTGGCGGCCGTGGAAATCCCGGAGATCAGCCCGCCGCCGCCGATGGCGATGACCAGGGTATCGAGCTGGGGCTGGTCTTCCAGCATTTCCAGCGCGACGGTGCCCTGCCCGGCCATGACGGCTTCGTCGTCATAGGGGTGGATCATGATGAGGCCACGCTGCTGGGCCAGTTCGTAGCCGCGCGCCTTGGCGTCATCGAAGGTGTCGCCCGCCAGGACGACTTCGGCGCCGAAGCGCCGCGTATTGGCGACCTTCACCGTCGGGGTGAACCGCGGCATCACGATCACCGCCGGCACGCCCATGCGCTGCGCATGGTAGGCCACGCCCTGGGCGTGATTGCCCGCCGAGACCGCGATCACGCCCTTGGCACGCTCGGCGTCCGACAGCGTGAGCATGCGGTTCAGCGCGCCGCGCTCCTTGAAGGACGCGGTGAACTGCAGATTCTCGAACTTCAGCCAGATCTCGGCGCCGAAGATGTCGGACAGCGTGCGGGACAGGGTGAACGGGGTCTTGAGCACCTGCCCGCGCAGGTTCTCGCGGGCGGCCTGGATGGATGCGATATCGATCACGATGGAAATCCTGTTAACGCACAGGCAGGAAGTTGAAGAGCAACAGGCCCTGGGCGTAGTTGATGCCGATGCGCCGGGAGTTTTCGCCGAGCAGGTTGGCGATCAGGTCCAGCCGGCCGATGATGGCGCCGAACTCGCGCTCGAAGCTGAGATTCGTGGCGTTCGGGGAAATCTCATTGGCCAGCAGCAGCAGTTCGCCCTGGTTGTTGCGGCGCGTGGCCAGCAGCCAGGCCGCGGCCTCGACGTTCCGAGCGGCATTGTAGACCCGCTGGCCATCCAGGGCGTCGGTGGCGTACAGGCGTGTCTTGCCGTTGTGCGCGGCGATGATGGTGTCGGCCAGGCCGTAGATGAAGGCGCCGACCCGGTCGCCCGGATAGTTGGGATCCAGCGCAACCGCCAGGATCTGGATGTCGCGCAAGCCCGCCAGGTCGCCAGGAGGCACGCGCACTTCGATGGAATGCTTGACGCGGTTGACCGCCGTGGCCAGGTCCGGCACGCCGGTCTTGCGCCATTCCCGGGGATTGCGGCGGTACAGCTTGTCGAGCAGCGAGTACAGGCTGGTCAGGTTGTCTCGCACCTCCAGCGTGACGGTGCGGTTGAAGTCCGTCTGCGCGAACTGGTCCGCCGTCATGTCCTCGCCCTTGGGGCCGCGCTGACCCGGCCCGGGGGGAGTCATGCAGCCCGTCAACAGCGCAGCCAGCAGCGCCGTGGTGACTGCGGTTATCGGCCACGCCGTCATGCCTTGCTCATCCGTCTGCCCCCTTAGATCAAGCGTGAAGCGCGCCGCATCGGGGCGGCGCGTCTCTCGCGCAAGACTTTACAGGAAGGCGGGCGAACTGGGGAGCCGCGGGCCGCCCCGCATGGCTGCCAACGACGCAGGCAAAAAAAACGACGCCTTGCGGCGCCGTCTTCAATCAGGAGGCTGCAGGCTTATTCAGCTTGCGGTTCCGATTGGGGAGCGGCTTCGGGAGCGGCAGCGGCTTGCTGCTGCTCGATGCCGCCGATCGCCTTGATGGACAGGCGCAGGCGGCCCTTGTCGTCGGCCTCGATGACCTTGACGCGGACTTGCTGGCCGACCTTCAGCACATCGTTGATGTTCGCGATGCGGTAGTTGGCGATTTCGGAGATGTGCAGCAGGCCGTCGCGGCCCGGCAGCACTTGCACGATGGCGCCGAAGTCCAGCAGACGCAGGACCGAGCCTTCGTAGATCTGGCCCACTTCGACGTCGGCGGTCAGCTCGACGATGCGGCGCTGGGCTTCCTTGGCCTGCGCTTCGTCGACGCTGGCGATCACGATCGTGCCGTCGTCGGAGATGTCGATCTGCGTGCCGGTTTCTTCGGTCAGCGCGCGGATGGTGGCGCCGCCCTTGCCGATCACGTCGCGGATCTTCTCGGGGTTGATCTTGATGGTCAGCATGCGCGGCGCGAACGCCGACAGCTCGCCGCGCGAACCGTCCAGGGCTTCCTTCATCTTGCCGAGGATGTGCAGACGGCCTTCACGGGCCTGGTCCAGCGCAACCTGCATGATTTCCTTGGTGATGCCCTGGATCTTGATGTCCATCTGCAGTGCGGTAACGCCGTTTTCGGTGCCCGCAACCTTGAAGTCCATGTCGCCCAGGTGATCTTCGTCGCCCAGGATGTCCGTCAGCACGGCAAACTTGCCGCCGTCCAGGATCAGGCCCATGGCCACGCCGGCCACGTGATCCTTGATGGGCACACCAGCGTCCATCATGGCGAGCGAGCCGCCGCAGACCGAGGCCATCGACGAGGAGCCGTTGGATTCGGTGATTTCCGACACGAGGCGGATCGTGTACTGGAAGTCTTCGGGGGCCGGCAGCACCGGAACCAGCGAACGCTTGGCCAGACGGCCGTGGCCGATTTCGCGGCGCTTGGGCACACCGATGCGGCCGGTTTCGCCGGTGGCGAACGGAGGCATGTTGTAGTGCATCATGAAGCGGTCACGGTACTCGCCCATGAGCGCGTCGATGATCTGTTCGTCTTGCTTGGTGCCCAGCGTGGCCACGACCAGCGCCTGGGTTTCGCCACGGGTGAACAGCGCGCTGCCGTGCGCGCGGGGCAGCACGCCCAGACGCACGCTGATCGGACGCACGGTGCGGGTGTCGCGGCCGTCGATACGCGGTTCGCCGTTCAGGATCTGGCCGCGGACGATGGCCGATTCCAGCGAGAACATGATGTTGTCGACCGTGACGGCGTCCGGAGCCGATTCGCCCTTTTCGGCGGCGGCGGCGGCCAGCTTGGCCGACACTTCGGCCGACACTTCACGCAGCTTGGCCGTGCGGGCCTGCTTTTCGCGGATCTGGTAGGCGGCATTCAGGCCTTCCTGGCCGGCGGCGGTGACCGCGGCGATCAGGGCCTCGTCCTTGGCGGGAGCTTGCCAATCCCAATCGGGCTTGCCAGCGTCCTTCACGAGGTCGTGGATGGCATTGATGACGGCCTGCATTTGCTGGTGGCCATAGACCACGCCGCCCAACATGACTTCTTCGGACAGTTGGTCAGCTTCCGATTCGACCATCAGCACGGCGTTTTCCGTACCGGCGACAACCAGGTTCAGCTTGGAGGACTTCAGTTCCGATGCGGTCGGGTTGATGGTGTATTGACCATCGATGTAACCCACGCGCGCGGCGCCGATCGGGCCATTGAACGGGATGCCGGAGATGGCCAGCGCGGCCGAGGCGCCGATCATGGCGGCGATGTCGGGATCGATTTCAGGATTGACCGACAGCGTGTGCAGGACCACCTGGACTTCGTTGTAGAAGTCTTCGGGGAACAGCGGACGCAGCGGACGGTCGATCAGGCGCGACGTCAGCGTTTCCTTTTCGGAGGGCTTGCCTTCGCGCTTGAAGAACCCGCCCGGGATACGGCCGGCGGCGTAGGTCTTTTCGATGTAGTCGACGGTCAGCGGGAAGAACGTCTGACCCGGCTTGGCCTTCTTGGCAGCCACGACGGTGGCCAGGACGACGGTGTCCTCGATCGACACCACAACGGCGCCGGAGGCCTGGCGAGCGATCTCGCCAGTTTCCAGGACGACCGTATGCTGGCCGTACTGGAACGATTTAGTCACTTTGTTGAACATGACGATTATTCCTTACAAATGAAAAACCGTGGCCGCTGCGACATGCGTCGCACCGACCACGGTTGCGTCATGGGGAGCCAGCCCCGTCGATCACTTGCGCAGACCGAGTTTTTCGATCAGTGCGCGGTACGAATCGGGATTGCGGCCCTTGAGATAGTCGAGCAGCTTGCGGCGACGGCTGACCATACGCAGCAGACCGCGGCGCGAGTGATGATCCTTCATGTGTTCTTTGAAGTGACCGGTCAGCTCGTTGATACGGGCGGTGAGCAGAGCCACCTGAACTTCGGGGGAGCCGGTATCGCCCTGAGCGCGTTGGAATTGCGCAACGATATCGGATTTCTTGATGTCAGCTACAGACATTGATGACCTCTTCGGACATGCGACAGGGCCGAGGCGCCCTGACGTGGTTTGGAAAAAATTTGCGCGAGCCAGGCTTGAATTCGCTTTCTCACTGCTGCCATTGGCGGGATCGGGCAGGACCGGCAAATAAGGCGTGACGCCGTGTTGCGGGCACTGCGACAAGCCACCAGCGGCTGGCGCAAAGGATCTTGCAGAATCAATACATTTGATAAAGCTCGGCGATTATAGCTGATTCGCTAGAATTACCCCAGCAAGGAGACTGAACCAGGCCAATGGCCGGTCGAGGCGGCAACGCCCACCCACAGGAGAAGGACATGATCAGCCCACACCGAATGGTCCGCTTGGCCGCCGCATCGATCGCGCTGGCCGGTCTGGCCGCCTGCGCCAACATGACCGAGGTGCCGCCCGGCACCCCGCTGTCGCAAGTCCAGACGCAATTTGGCGCGCCCAACTTCGAATGTCCCCAGGCCAACGGCGGCCGGCGCGTGATCTGGACGCAGCAACCGATGGGCCAGTATGCGTGGGGCGCCAACGTCGGTCGCGATGAACGGGTCGACCGGGTGATGCCGCTTCTGACCGACGCGCATTTCAAGGTGCTGGAGACGGGAGATTGGGGGCCGGATCGCGTGCGCTGCGAATTCGGACCTCCCGCGCGCATCGACCAGGCCGGGCTGGGCGAAAAGCGCGAAGTCGTCTGGTCGTACCGCTACAAGGAAAACGGCGTGTGGAACTCGCTGATGTACGTCTACATGAGCCGCGACGGCAGCAAGGTGACGCACTTTCATCCCGGGCCGGACCCCATGTACGACGACGACCGGTTCAACTGGTGGTAGATGGCCCGCCCGGGCTGTCTGCGCCCCGGACCTGAAGGCCCGCCAAAATGAAAAAACCCGCCGGTTTTGAATCGGCGGGTTTCTTTTTGGGCGTCCTCAGGAGGAATGGCCCCGGCGCTCCTGCTGCAGGCGGCGCACCTTGTTCCAGCGCCAGACCCACGTGACCCAGCCCGACAGGCCGTACAGCACGAACAGGCCGAACAGCACCACCGGAGGATCGCTGGACACGAACACGAACACCGCGACGACGAGCAGGATGCCCCAGAACGGCACACTGCGGCCCAAGGCGAAGCTCTTGCCGCTGAAGAACGGCGCGTTCGACACCATGGTGATGCCGGCGTACATGGTCAGCGTGAATGCCACCCAGGCCATCAGGCTGTCATGGATGGGCAGCTTGTTGTCCACGGCTAGCCACACAAAACCGGCCACCAGCGCGGCCGCGGCGGGGCTGGGCAGGCCCTGGAAGTAGCGTTTGTCGACCACGGCGATGTTGGTGTTGAAGCGCGCCAGACGCAGCGCCGCCCCCGATACATACACGAAGGCCGCCAGCCAGCCCCAGCGGCCAAGGTCGTTCAGGATCCATTCGTACATGACCAGCGCCGGCGCCACGCCGAACGACGTCATGTCGGACAGCGAGTCGTATTGCTCGCCGAATGCGGACTGGGTGTTGGTCAGACGGGCCACCCGGCCGTCCATGCCGTCCAGCACCATGGCGACAAAAATGGCGATGGCGGCGACTTCGAAGCGGTCGTTCATGGCCTGCACAACGGCATAGAACCCGGCAAACAAAGCGGCGGTGGTGAACGCGTTGGGAAGCAGGTAAATGCTCCGGTGGCGGTTCTCGGAATCGCGCATGGAAAAATTGGGCATGGTCTCAATAACTTACGACGGACTTTGAAAGGTTAACCTATCTGGCCCTGCTTGCGGGCTACAGCAAGGATCGTGCCCGGCCCAATTGGCGCCAGGGGCCGTAAATAAGCAGGAAAAGGCCAAAAAAAGCGGCATGCCCTTGCGAGGCATGCCGCTTCGATCCTGACCGGCGGGGTCTGAAAGCCCCGCCTGCCCGGGGATCAGTTCTTGGACTTGTCCACCAGCTTGTTGGCGGCGATCCAGGGCATCATGGCGCGCAGCTTGCCGCCCACTTGCTCGATCTGCGATTCCGCATTGATGCGGCGGCGCGAGGTCAGCGTCGGGGCGCCGGCGGCGTTTTCCAGGATGAACTTCTTGGCGTATTCGCCGGTCTGGATGTCCGTCAGGCACTGGCGCATGGCCTTGCGGGTTTCGTCCGTGACGATCTTCGGACCCGTTTCGTATTCGCCGAATTCGGCGTTGTTCGAAATCGAGTAGTTCATGTTGGCGATGCCGCCTTCGTAGATCAGGTCGACGATCAGCTTGAGCTCGTGCAGGCACTCGAAGTAGGCCATTTCGGGCGCGTAGCCGGCTTCCACCAGCGTGTCGAAACCGGCCTTGATCAGTTCGACGGTACCGCCGCACAGCACGGCCTGTTCGCCGAACAGGTCGGTTTCGGTTTCTTCGCGGAAATTGGTTTCGATGATGCCGGCACGGCCGCCGCCGTTGGCGCTGGCGTACGACAGGGCCACGTCACGCGCGGCGCCCGACTTGTCCTGGTACACGGCCACCAGGTGGGGCACGCCGCCACCTTGCTTGTACGTGTTGCGCACCGTGTGGCCGGGGGCCTTCGGGGCGATCATGATGACGTCGATGTCTTCGCGCGGCACGACCTGGCCGTAGTGCACGTTGAACCCGTGGGCAAACGCCAGGGCGGCGCCCGCCTTGATGTTGGCGTGGACTTCGTTGTTGTAGACCGAAGCGATATTCTCGTCGGGCAGCAGCATCATGACGATGTCGGCCGACTTGACGGCGTCGGCGACTTCCTTGACTTCCAGGCCGGCGTTGGCGGCCTTGTTCCACGAGGCGCCGCCCTTGCGCAGGCCGACGATGACCTTCACGCCCGACTCATGCAGGTTCAGCGCGTGCGCGTGGCCTTGCGAGCCGTAACCGATGATGGCGACGGTCTTGCCTTTGATGAGGGACAGATCGCAGTCTTTGTCGTAGAAAACTTTCATGTTGTGCTCCAGATTCCAGTATTTGGATATTCGTTTGATTCAGATGTAGGGTGAGGCAGGCCTGGAAGGCCGGTCAAATCTTCAAAATCCGTTCACCGCGTCCGATGCCGGACACGCCGGTGCGCACGGTTTCAAGGATGGCACTGCGGTCCAGGGCCTCGAGGAAGGCCTGTACTTTTTCCTGCACCCCGGTCAGTTCGATGGTGTAGGACTTGTCGGTGACGTCGATGATGCGGCCGCGGAAGATGTCCGCCATGCGCTTCATTTCCTCGCGTTCCTTGCCGACGGCGCGCACCTTCACGAGCATCAGCTCGCGCTCGATGTGGGCGCCTTCGGTCAGGTCCACCACCTTCACGACATCGACCAGGCGGTTCAAATGCTTGGTGATCTGTTCGATGACCTCGTCCGAGCCGGTCGTGACGATGGTCATGCGCGACAGCGTGGAATCCTCGGTGGGCGCCACGGTCAGGGTTTCGATGTTGTAGCCCCGCGCGGAAAACAGGCCCACCACGCGCGACAGCGCGCCGGGTTCGTTTTCGAGGAGGACGGAAATCACGTGCTTCATTGCGGGGCCTCCTTACAGGTCTTCAGAGCCGAGCAGCATTTCGGTCAGCCCGCGGCCGGCCTTGACCATCGGCCACACGTTTTCGGTGCGGTCGGTGATGAAGTCCAGGAAGACCAGGCGCTCCTTGTGCTTGCCAAACGCCTCGCGCAGCGCCGGTTCGACGTCGGCCGGGCGCTCGATGCGCAGGCCCACGTGGCCATAGGCCTCGGCAACCTTGACGAAATCAGGCAGCGAATCCATGTACGACTCGGAATAGCGCGAGCCGTAGTCGATCTGCTGCCACTGGCGCACCATGCCCAGGAAACGGTTGTTCAGGCAGACGATCTTGGGCGTCAGGCGGTACTGGTGGCAGGTCGACAGTTCCTGGATGTTCATCTGGATCGAGGCTTCGCCGGTGATGACGGCGACGTCCTTGCCCGGATTGGCCATCTGCACGCCCATGGCGTACGGCAGGCCCACACCCATGGTGCCCAGTCCGCCGGAGTTGATCCAGCGGCGCGGCTTGTCGAACTTGTAGTACTGCGCGGCCCACATCTGGTGCTGGCCGACGTCCGAGGTGACGAAAGCGTCGCCGCCCGTCACTTCCCAGAGCTTTTCCACCACGTACTGCGGCTTGATGACTTCGGTCGAATTGGCGAACTTCAGGCATTCCTTGCCGCGCCACGTCTCGACCTGGTCCCACCACTTGGCCAGCGAGGCCGGCTTGTGCTCGGCGGCGGCTATCTCGAACTGCGCGCTGAGGTCGGCCAGGACGTCCTTGACGTTGCCCACGATCGGGACATCCACGCGCACGCGCTTGGAGATCGACGAGGGATCGATGTCGATATGGATGATCTTGCGGGCGTTCTGCGCGAAGTGCTTGGGGTTGCCGATCACGCGGTCATCGAAGCGGGCGCCGATGGCAAGCAGCACGTCGCAGTGCTGCATGGCCATGTTGGCCTCGTACGTGCCGTGCATGCCGGGCATGCCCACGAACTGGCCGCTGCTGGCCGGGAAGCCGCCCAGACCCATGAGGGTGCTGGTGCAGGGCGCGCCCAGCTGCGTCACGAGCTTGTTGAGCTCGGGCGCGGCGTTCGACAGGATGACGCCGCCGCCCGTGTAGATCATGGGGCGTTCGGCGGCCAGCAGCATCTGCACGGCCTTCTTGATCTGTCCCTGATGGCCCTTGTTGACGGGCGCGTAGGAACGCATCGAGATCTCGCCCTTGGGCGGCACGTACTTGCACTGCGCGACGGTGATGTCCTTGGGGATATCCACCAGCACCGGGCCCGGACGCCCCGTGCGCGCAATGTAGAACGCGCGGCGCATGGTTTCGGCCAGGTCCTTGACGTCACGCACCAGGAAGTTGTGCTTGACGCAGGGACGCGTGATGCCGACGGTGTCGCATTCCTGGAAGGCGTCTTCGCCAATGGCCGCAGTGGGCACCTGCCCGCTGATGATGACCATCGGGATGGAGTCCATGTAGGCGGTGGCAATGCCGGTAACGGCATTGGTCACGCCCGGACCGCTGGTCACGATGCAGACGCCGACCTTTTGCGACGAGCGCGAATAGGCATCGGCCGCGTGCACGGCAGCTTGCTCGTGACGAACCAGGATATGCTGGAATTTGTCTTGCTTGAAGATTGCGTCGTAGATATAGAGCACCGCGCCGCCAGGGTAGCCGAAAACGTGTTCCACGCCTTCATCGGCCAGGCAGCGCACGACGATGTCGGCGCCATTCATTTCCATGTTGTAGTTCCTTTCAGTACCGGCCCTGCAACCCTGACTGCTGCACGCCCGGATACGGCGGCAACTGAACCCATACCGGTTACGACAACATGATCCGGCGCTTAGCGGCTCACGGAGCCACGCCACCCGGACACCTTGCCGACCCGGCACACGCTCGACAGAACGCAGTGCAAACGCCCCTTGGGGACGCTGGAGGTCGAAATGGAAGCCTTGGCAACACACGCTTGTGGCGCGGCCAACGGCAGGTGTGACTTGCTGCAGGACGGCTGGGATGTGACCCTGGCCGTTCGCATCAACGCTCCGGTTTCGGATAGGCAGACCGAAGCAAGTGTGGCAATTTACCGCGTTGCGTCAAAGGTGGCAAATCGGGTTTTGCCGACCGTTGCAAGGAGGGTTCGGTAACTATCCGGCCCCAAAACCCGCGATGGCCTCTCTATACTTGTTGCGTCGTCCAGAACCGAGCCGCCGCCCATGGATTTACGCATTGCCAGCATCCGCCGCTTTCTCTATAGCCACTACTTCTTCGGAGGGGTGCGCCAGGGGGTTGGCATGCTGTTGCCCGTGCTGGTGCTGGGCGGCATCTTCGGCAATTACACGACCGGCCTGGTAGCGACCTTCGGCGCCCAGTGCCTGGCCATCATCGACCAGCCGGGTGGTCCGCAGCGGCACCGCACCAACGAAATGCTGGGCGGCGCGGCGCTGGGCACGATCACCGTCATCATCACGGGGCTGGCGTCCACGAATCCGGTGCTGATCTGGCTGGTGGTCATCGCGCAGTGCTTCGTCTATTCCATGTTCACCGTGTTCGGCAAGCGCGGCGGCCTGATCGGCTTCGCGGGCCTCCTGCTGATGACGCTGACCATGCATTCGCCGCTGGCGCCGCACGAAGTCCTGTCCCATGCCGCCGCCACGCTGGGCGGCGCGCTGTTCTATGTGGTGTTCAGTTTGGGCTTTTCGCGGCTGTTCTGGCTGCGCGAAGAGCAGCAGGCCATGTCGGTGGCGCTGTTTGCCACCGCCGACTACGTGGCCGCGCGCGCCAACTTCTACGACGAGACCTCGGATCTGGACGAGGCCTACCGCAACCTGATCCAGCGCCAATCGGTCATGACCGAGAAGCACCAGGCCGCGCGCGACATGGTGTTGCGCGCCCTGCCCCGCGGCAAGGGACTGGGCGACCGCCAGCGCGTGATGATCTGGAACATGTTCGTGGACATGCTGCAGCTGCTGGACACGCTGGTTGCCACGCATACCGACTACGCCGCGCTGCGCCGCACGCTGGCCGGCAACGATTGCCTGGTCTTCATGCGCGACGCGCTGGTGAAGATGTCGCTGGAGCTGAACCGTATCGCGCTGGACGTCTCGCGCGGGCGCAAGGTGCAGTACCGCAGCAGCGCCAAGGCCGAACTGCGCGCCATCGAATACGAGATCGAACAATTGAAGCAGCAAGGGCTGGGCGAGCGCGATCCGGAGATGCTGGCGCTCATCGTCCAGGTGCTGCGGCGCCTGCGCAATTCGGCGCGCATCGTGGACCGGCTGGCCGATCACACCGCGGCCTCGCCCGACGCCAAGCCGACCGATGTGCTGCGCATCAACAAGTCGCTGACGCGGTTCATTTCGCGCCAGGAGTTCCGGTTTGGCCTGTTGACGAGCAACCTGCGGCTGGATTCTCCGCATTTCCGCTACGCACTGCGCGTGACGGCCGCCGCGGCCATCGCGATGACGCTGGCCAGCCGCTGGCTGTCGCCCGAGTTCTCGGCGCACAACTACTGGATCATGCTGACCATCGTGATCATCATGAAGCCGGGCTTCGCGCTGACGCGCCAGCGCAATGGCTGGCGCCTGATGGGCACCCTGATCGGCTGCATCGCCGCGCTGCTGCTCTTTAACGTGACCGACGAGCCCAGCATCCTGTTCGCCGTGCTGCTGGGCGCGTGCATCATGGGCAACAGCCTGGTGCAGCTGAATTACATGGCCAGCGCAATCTTCAACACCTTGTTCGTGGTGCTGGTGTTCCACTTCGTGTCGCCAGGCACCGTGTCCATGTCGGTGATCGGCGAACGCGCCATCGACACGCTGCTGGGCTGCGCGCTGGCGCTGGTCTGCAGCTACATCCTGCCGTGGTGGGAGGCGCGTTACCTGAAGCCGCTGGCCTCGGCCGCGACCCGCGCCAACCGCGAGTATCTGCTGGCCGGCCTGCGCTACGTCGAAGCCATGCAGGCGCACGGCGCGCCGGTGGGCGAAGCCGCTGCCGAGACGCCGGCCGTCACCGACGCCGACCTGGCCTGGCGATTGGCGCGCAAGAACGTGCACATCGCCTTCAGCAATTTCGCCGAGGCGTTCTACCGGATGATGAGCGAACCCAAGTCGCATCAGGTGGACGTGCCGGAACTGAACAACCTGCTGATTCAGAACCACGTGCTGGCCTCGCAGATCACCGCCGCGATTCCCATTCTGGCGGCGCTGCCCGCCACGCCCGAGCCCATCAAGCAGGCCCTGGACGGCATGACCGTCCTGCTGGACGAAAACAGCCCGCGCGTGCCGCTGGACCTGCCCACGCAGTTCGACACCGCCGGCGACCAGGCCGCACTGGTCTATCCCGTGAAGCAGATGCTCAAGGCCACTCACATGATCCGCCAGGAACTGCTGGCGCTGGCCGACCCGCTGCATGCGCCGCCTGTGGCGGCGGCAGCCTCGTAAGCTGGCGTCCGCCGGTTCCGCGGGCGAAAAAATGCCGGCCTGGCGCAGATGCCAGCCCGGCATTTTTTTGTGAAAAGGCGAAGCCCGAGCAGCTCCAACCAGGTGTCTGACACCCCAACGAGACAGTCTTCAAGCGACCGCACCGCTTCCGGGGTGTCTGACACCCTCCCCGCTCGACAACGCCGTCAGTCCAGCTTGCGGCGGAACACCAGCTTGTCCGCCGATGACGCCGACGCGTCGTATGCGTAGCCTTCCAGATCAAAACCCTGCAGCCCTTCCGGCTTGGCGACCTTGTGCTGGATGGCGTAGCGCGCCATCAGCCCGCGTGCGCGTTTGGCATGGAAGCTGATGATCTTCCAGGCGCCGTTCTTCCAGTCCTGGAACACGCATTGCACCACCCGCGCCTTCAGCACCTTCTGGTCCACCGACTTGAAATACTCCTCGGAGGCCAGGTTGATGATGACCGGCGACTTCTGGCCGGCCTGCCGCTCGTTCAGGTAGTCCGAGATGGTGCTGCCCCAGTATTCATACAGGTTCTTGCCCTTGGGGGTCTCCAGCCGCGTGCCCATTTCCAGCCGGTAGGGCTGCATCAGGTCGAGCGGGCGCAGCACGCCGTACAGACCGCTCAGGATGGCGACGTGCTCCTGAGCCCAGTCGAGCTGCTTGGCCGACAGGGTGGCGGCGTCCAGGCCTTCGTAGACGTCGCCATTGAAGGCCAGCACGGCCTGGCGCGAGTTGGCCTGCGTGAAGCTGCGCTTCCAGTGCGCGTAGCGCTGGACGTTCAGCTCGGACAGGGCCGGGCTCAGGCTCATGAGTGCCGAGATGTCCTCGGCGGTCTTGGTCTTCAGGACCTTGATCAGGCCTGCGGCCTGGTCCACGAACATCGGCTGGGTGTGCGTCTCGATGTGCAGCGGCGAGTCGTAGTCCAGCTTCTTGGCGGGGGAAAGCAACAACAGCATTCAGGATTTCCTTGATTTAACGCGCCGTCCAGCCGCCATCGACGGAGACGGTCGTGCCGGTGATTTGCGCGGCGGCGTCCGAGGCCAGGAACACGGCGGTGCCGCCCAGTTGTTCCGGCGTCACGAATTGCAGGGACGGCTGCTTTTCGCTGAGCAATTCGCGGGCAGCGGCTTCCTGGTCGACGCCATTCTTTTCGGCCAGCGCGGTGATCTGCTTTTCGACGAGCGGGGTGCGCACCCAGCCCGGGCAGATCGCGTTGGCGGTGATGCCCTGCCCGGCCGTTTCCAGCGCCGTGACCTTGGTGAATCCCACCACGCCGTGCTTGGCCGCCACATAGGCCGACTTGCTAGCCGAGGCCACCAGACCGTGCGCCGACGCGATATTGATGATGCGGCCCGAGCCTTGCTTCTTCATGTGCGGCAAGGCGGCGGCGGTGCCGTGGAAGACGGCGGACAGATTCAGCGCCAGAATGGCGTCCCACTTTTCGGCCGGGAAATCTTCGATCAGCGCCGTGTGCTGGATGCCGGCGTTATTGACCAGGATGTCGATGCGGCCCAACTGGCGCACGGTGTTCTCGACCAGCTCGCGCACGGCCGCTCCCTTGGACAGGTCCGCGCCGTCGTAGATGACCTTCACGCCATGCTTGCTGGCCAGTTCCGAACGCAGCTTTTCAATGTCGGCCGCGTCGCCGAAACCGTTCAGCACGATGTCCGCACCCTGTTGGGCGAAGGCCGTGGCGATACCCAGGCCGATGCCGCTGGTGGAACCGGTGACAAGCGCTACTTTTCCTTTGAGCATGAGCTTTCTCCTGTGAGCGGGCGCATAAGTGAGGAAAACGAAAAGGGGGCAAACGAACAGGGCTACAAGTGTAGCTGCCCGGCAAGGCGCCCATCATGCCATGCCCTCACCCGCCGCAGGGTCAAGCGGCGGGCGGCTTGTCCGCCGGGGACGATGACGCGGCGTCGGCCGGCGGCGCGGCGTCCGCCACCGGCAGGCCGGCCATGCCGCCGTACTTTTCGGGCACGCGCTCCAGCACCTTGATCAGCACCGGCACCACGCCCATCGACACGGCGACGATCACCGACAACACGTCGCGCTGCTCCAGGTTGACCAGATGGTTGTCCCAGGCTTCGTTGAAGATGGCGAAGCTGAACTCGCCGCCCTGGGCCAGCACCAGCGCAAACAGCAGGCGGTGGTAACGGGGCAACCCCAGAAAGCGGGCAAAGCCATAAAGAATGACGGCCTTGACCGCCAGCAGGGCCAGCACGCCGGCGCAGATGAACATCCAGTGATGGGCCACCACCTTCAAGTTGATGGACATGCCGATGGCCACGAAGAACAGGCCCAGCAGCAATCCCTTGAACGGGTCGATCGCCTTTTCGAGTTCGTGCCGGTAGCGCGATTCGGCCATCAGCACGCCCACCAGGAATCCGCCCAGGCCGGCCGACAGGCCCGCATAGTCGAACAACTGGGCGGCACCCACCACCATCAGCAGCGCGGCGGCGGTAAACAGTTCGTTCAATTCCGCCTTGGCCGCCCACCCCAGAAGGCGCAGCCGGTAGGCCAGCGCCACCACCGCCACGGCGACCAGGGCTTCCTTGAAGGACGTGGCCGACGTGCCATCCGAACCCAGGAGGCCGGCAGCCACCAGCATCGGAATCGCGGCCATGTCCTGAAACAGCAGCACCCCCAGCGCCGAGCGCCCCAGCGGCGCGCGGGTCAACTGGCGCTCGTCGAGCAGGCGCAGCGCCACCGCCGTGGACGACAGCGCCAGCGACAGGCCGCACAGCACAGCTGCCTGCCATTCCATGCCGGCCAGATGCCGCAGGGCCGCGCCGAACACCACACCCAGCAGCAGGCCGCACACCAGCATCTGCAGCGAACCCAGGACAAAGACTTCGTTGCGCATCGCCCACAGGCGCTTGGGCGACAGCTCCAGCCCGATGATGAACAGCATCATCACGACGCCCCACTGCGAGACGCCGATCATCGTGTCCACATTGGTGACCAGCTTGAAGCACGATGGGCCGACCAGGATGCCTGCGATCAGATAGCCGGGAATGGCGCCCAGACCCAGCATTTGTGTGACGGGCACGCACAACACCGCGGCGAGCAGCAGGATGAGGATGAGGTCCATGGGATGGCCAGAGGGCGGAATGGGAAGAATTCTGGCCAAAGATTGCCCCGGCTGAAAGCCGGATGAAACCCGTTGTGGTCCTTTTACCCTTCCTTTTATCCGCCCCTTTACACAAAAGAAAAAAATCCTGTAGAATTGCGGGCTTCGCTGCTCCGACAACGAAGATCCTTCCGACCAGGGATCTTTAGTGAAGTCTTGTTAAACCGAAACTTCACCGCTGCGGAACCCAGCCACGGAGAGGTGGCAGAGTGGTCGAATGTACCTGACTCGAAATCAGGCGTACGGTATCCCCGTACCGTGGGTTCGAATCCCACCCTCTCCGCCAAGTATTAAAGAATGAAGCCCCTGAGAAATCAGGGGCTTTTTTCTTTGTGCTGTGTTTGGTGTGGGCTTATCGGTGTGCGCTTATCAGGGCGGGCTTATCAGTAAGCAGCCAGCCGCCGCGGCGCCGGCGTTTCGCCAGCGTGGACGGACGACACCGCCTCAACCGCCAACACCCGCTCTGCCCCGCCCGGCAACCTGAACGCGCTCACCGCCCGCGTCAAATCTGCCGACTGATCCTGCATCGATCCCGCCGCCGCGGCCGCCTCTTCGACCAGGGCGGCATTCTGCTGGGTCACCTCGTCCATCTGCGCCACGGCGCGGTTGACCTGCTCGATGCCGTCAGCCTGTTCGGCCGAGGCCGCGGCGATTTCGCCCATGATATCGGTCACGCGTTGCACGGAACTGACGATCTCCTGCATGGTCGCCCCGGCGCGTTCGGCGCTGCCCGAGCCCTGGCCGATCTTCTGGACGGTGTCTTCGATCAGCACCTTGATCTCCTTGGCGGCCTGGGCGCTGCGCTGCGCCAGCGTCCGCACCTCGGCGGCCACGACCGCGAAGCCCTTGCCCTGCTCGCCAGCCCGCGCGGCTTCCACGGCGGCGTTCAGGGCCAGGATGTTGGTCTGGAATGCAATGCCGTCGATCACCGACACGATGTCCGAGATCTTCACCGAGCTGGCGGAGATCGCGTTCATGGTGCTGACGACTTCGGACACGGTGGCGCCGCCGCGCGATGCGGTGTCCGAGGCCGCCGCGGCAAGCTGGTTGGCCTGCTTGGCGCTATCGGCGTTCTGCTTGACCGTAGAGGACAACTGTTCCATCGACGCGGCCGTTTCTTCCAGCGAAGCGGCCTGCTGTTCGGTACGGGAAGACAGATCGGTATTGCCTGCCGCGATTTCGCCGGACGCGGACGCGATGCTGTCCACACCGGTCCGGATGCGGGCGACCGTAGCGGCCAGGTTGGCGTTCATGGACTCCAGCGCCATCATCAACTGGCCGATCTCGTCACGGGACCGCGCGACGATCGTGCTGGTGAGGTCGTTGGCGGCGACGGTGCGCGCCACGCGCACTGCGTCGGACAGCGGACGGGTGATGCTGCGCGTGAGCAGCACGGACATCAAGAGACCACACACCACCGCGATGGAGCCGATCACGATCATCCACAGGTTCGCATTGCTGTAGGACGTTTCGATCTCCGCGGCCCGCGCATCGATGTCGGCGCGTTGCAGCGCGGACAGGCGATTGATGTTGTCGATGAACTGACGCGTCGCGGGCAGGAACTCCTGCGTGAAGATCTTGTTGGCGGCCTCGACGTTGCCTTCCTGCTTGGCCTTGAAGATGCCGTCGCGGGTGCGCAGGTAGTCCGCCCGCGCCTTGCCGATTCCCTGCCACAGCGCCTTTTCCTCGTCGGTCTCGATCAGCGGCTCGATCTTCTGCTGCAAGGCCGACGAGTTGCGGGTCGAGGCTGCCGCTTCCTCGGTGAAAAAGCCCGCCAGACTGGCGTCGGCGCTCTTGGCGATCGCGGTGGTCCGGGTGACCCCGGTCTGGATGTTGCGCGCCCAGTCGTTGATCAGGCGCTCCTTGGTCAGTGAACGTTGCGTCAGCGTGTCGACCGAATCGTTGATGTTGGCCAGGCTGACCAGCCCGACGACGCACATGACCATGATCATGGCCAGCAAGATGGCGAAACCACCCGCCAGGCGGGTTCCAAGCTTCATGTTTTTCATACTGCCTCCGGCGGCTTCCAGGGCAAGTGTGAATGCGGGCTCGGGCGGATGCCTCGGCGGCGGAATTGCGCCGCCTCCAAAACAGGCCAGATGCTCGCAAGCCCCTGGTTATCCGCCCCCAATAATGGTGTCCGTTGTGTCTGAGAATTGCCGGCGGAGAGGTCGAATTGTCGAGGGTTCTCGCGACGGTCGAACGGATGCTAGCAGTCCGGATTTGGGGGTCATCGGGGGAAATGAAGGCGTTATTGACGCAACCTCGACGCATTGCGCCAAACGCGCCGGCGGCGTTGTAAAAAAGCCGCTTTCCGGCCGCAACGCACGGGTGGGGACCAGGCGGGTTTTGCTGCAGGCTTCGTAGGTCGCACGCCGCCGCGGCCACCGTGGGCACGATCGCCCACGATTGCGGTCCGGAGCCTTCGCTCCGGACTTCCCCCTCGTCATCTTCGTCCGCCTTCGGCTCCCTTCAGATTCCCTCGGGCGCATCGACGGCGCTCGCACCCACGGTGACCGCGACGCCGTGCTGAGAGGGTCTTTGGTTCGCGCGCTACAAGACCTGTGCACAGGGCAGGAGATCTGCGGGGCCGCCGAATTGCTGCCGCGCGTGCGGCGGCAATCGGCATTCGGGCAGAGGGGCGTCGTCGCGGTGTGCGCTGCGCGCTGGCGTGGTGTTGTGATTCGGTGTGCTGTTGGCGTCCGGTTGGATGTCTTACTTTTGCGCAAAAAAAACGGCCCGAAGGCCGTGGTCAGATCAATCCGGCGTCGTCGGCCGCGCAAGCTGGAAGGTGTCCGTGCTGCGCGCGTACCAGCCGCCGCCGTGCATGCGGGCAATCAGCCCAAGCGCCGGCGTGTCCACGTGGCCGCGCTCGGCGTCGCGCACATAGGCGTCCTCGACGTGCGCGCCCAGGACGCGGCCGATGACGACGATCTGGCGCGGGCCGGTCACGACCGTTGCCTGGCTGACGCATTCCAGCGCCACCGGGCTGCCCTGGATGCGGGGCGGCCGTACATGCGTGGACGCGAGCGCCGTCAGGCCGGCCGCGGCCATCTCGTCCACGTCGGCCGGGTAATCGGCGCAGGTCTGGTTCATTTCGCGAACCAGCGACTCCGGCACCAGGTTCACCACGAACTCGCCGTTCTCGATGATGTTGGCGCCCGTATCCTTGAAATCGCCATCGGGATGGCGCATCAGGCCGATCGCGACCGTCGGCGGCTGATGCCCCATCACGTTGAAGAAACTGAAGGGCGCCGCGTTGACCACGCCTTTGCCCGACACGGTGGTGACCCAGGCGATTGGACGCGGCGTGACGGTCGAGGTGAGGATGTTGTAGACCGTCTGCGCCGGCAAGGCGCTGAAATCGAACTCCATCGATCAAGCCTCCTGCTGCGGCGCGGCGGGGCCGGTCGCCGACACCGCGCGCTTCTCACGGGTGTCCACCTGCAGCTGGAAGACGTCGGGGCGGGCGTAGTGTCCGGACACGTCGAAGTCGTACTTGCCGCGCAGGATCTGATTGGGCTCGATGTCGGCGTACAGGATGGTCTCTTCCGAGAAATCCGGGCCGGCCAGCACCTCGCCCAGCGGGCCGATGATGGCGCTGCCGCCGCGCATCAGCACCGTGTCCGGCGCGTCGCCCAGGGCGCATTCGAAGTCTTCGGGGTATGCGCTGCGGCGCAGGTGCTGGCACGCCGTCAGCACGTAGCAGCGGCCTTCCAGCGCAATGTGGCGCATGCTGGGCACCCAGGTGTCGCGGTCGTCCGCGGTGGGCGCGCAGTACAGCGCCACGCCCTGGCTGTACATGTACATGCGCAGCATGGGCATGTAGTTCTCCCAGCAGATCACCGCGCCGATCTTGCCGTAGGGCGTGTCGATGACGGGTAGGGTGGACCCGTCGCCAAAGCCCCAGATCAGCCGCTCGCCCGCGGTCGGCATCAGTTTGCGGTGCTTGCCCGCCAGGCCGGCCTGGCCATTGAAGTACAGCACGGTGCAATACAGCGTGCCGCCGTCGGCCTCGATGCAGCCCATGACCACGAAGCTGTCGGTATCGGCCGCGGCCTGCGCCACCAGCGCGACCTCTTCGCCGTCCAGGCGGATGGCCTGCCGATGGTATTGGGCGAACGCGTCGCGGCCCTCCGGTTTGCGCATGCCGATGGGCGCGCCGAAGGAGTTGCCCTTGGGATATCCGCCCAGGAAGGCCTCGGGAAACACCTGCACGCGGGCGCCCTGCTCGGCCGCCTGGCGGATGAGCCCGGCCGCCTTCTGGGCGCAGGCCACGCTGTCGGTAGGAATGGACGCCGCCTGGATGACGGCGGCCTTGAAGGTGGTTTGCACGGACATGTCTCTGCTCGCTTCCTTGTCGCGTTGTTGTTAGTGGGCCGGGTCTTCGTCGATGGCCTTCGCACGCGTGTTGGGCAGCAGCAAGCTGCCGATCACGCCCACGATCACCATCACCGTCACCGGGTACATCAGGCCGCCGAAGATATTGCCGCTAGCCTGCGCCAGGTAGGTGGCGGTAAAGGGCACGATACCGCCAAATATGCCGGCGCCGATGTGATACGGAAAGGACAGCGCCGTGTACCGGATGCGCGCGGGGAACAATTCCACCAGATAGGACGCGACCGGGCCATAGACCATGGCGACGACGGCGGTCATGAGCACCAGGATCAGGATGATGGTGGCGCGGTCGATCCGCGCCGGATCGGCCTTTTCCGGATAGCCGGCTGCGGTCAGCGCCTTGGCGTACGCCGCGCGGTCAAAGCCGTTGACGGTGGCGCCGCCCACGCTCATCGCGATCTCCTGTCCCGGAATCGGCGCGGCGTATTCGAAGTTGATGCCCTTGCCGACCAGGAATTTCTTGGCCTGCACGCATACCTTCTTGTGGTCGGCGTGGCTGCCGATCATGGCGGCCTGCAGCCCGAAATCGCAGGCGCCGCCGGTAGTGTCGGCATGCACGCGGACGGGCGTCGTCTGCATCGCCTGCGCCAGCGCCGGATTGCCGGCGTTGAGCAGGACGTTGAACATGGCGTGGTAGCCCACCGCGCCGATGAACAGACCCGCCATCATGATCCACTTGCGGCCCACCTTGTCCGACAGCCAGCCAAACAGCACGAAGGTCGGCGCGCCGATGATGAAGCCGATCAGGATCAGCGTGTAGACGGTGGTCTGATCAAGCTGCACGGCCTGCTGCAGGAAGATCATGACGTAGAACTGGCCGGTGAAGTACGTGGCGCCCTGGCCCGCCGTGACGCCGATCAGCGCCAGCAGCACGAGCCGCAGGCTCGGCCATTGGCCGAACGTTTCCTTGACCGGGTTCTTGGACAGGCGGTTCTGCTGCTTCATGCGCGTGAAGACCGGCGATTCGTGCAGCTTGGCGCGGACGTAGATCGAGATGGCCAGCATCACGATCGACAGGATGAACGGCAGACGCCATCCCCACTGGCGAAAGTCCTCGGCGCTCATCGAGGCCTGGACGCACAGGATCACGACCAGCGACAGGATCAGCCCCGCCGACGAGGTGATCTGGATCCAGCCGGTCAAGAGGCCCCGGCGCCGCGGCTCGCAATGTTCCGCGACGTAGATCACCGCGCCGCCGTATTCCCCGCCCACGGCCAGGCCCTGCACCACCCGCAGCGTCAGCAGCAGGATCCAGGACAGGTGCCCCGCGGTTTCGTAGGTGGGCAGGCAGCCGATCAGCACGGTTGCGCCGCCCATCATGACGACGGTGATCAGGAAGGTGTACTTGCGGCCCAGCTTGTCGCCCAGGTAGCCGAACATCACCGCGCCCAGCGGCCGGATGATGAAGCCCACGGCCAGCGCGCCCAGGGCGGCCAGCAGCGCGACAGTCGGGTTGTCCTGCGGGAACAGGACCTGGCTCATGAAGACGGCCAGCGTCCCGTAGATGAAAAAGTCGTACCACTCGAACAACGTTCCCAGTGTGGAGGCCACCACGACCTGGCGTTCTTCCTTGCGGCTCAGCGTCGGCCCGGCGTCGATCCTGGGCATTGCGACATTCGCTTCCATGCTTGCTTTCCCCTGATGTTTTAGATTGATACTGCTGTATGCATTAACTATTATCAAAGCTAAGACGTCGCCGGCAAAAGCTAGGGGAAACCCGGCGCGGCGGTCCAAGCGGCAAAAAAGGCCGCTGCTACACTGCCGCCACGCACACAGTGGAGGCAGCAATGGCAAGGCCCGCCGGCAAGGCTGAGAAGAATTCGGAACAGGCGCCTGCCACGGCGCGCAGGGGCATCCAGTCGATCGAAGTGGGATTCCGGATCCTGGACGTCATCCGCAAGACCGGCCGCCCGATGCCGCTCAAGGAAATCGCGGACGCCTGTGCGCTGACCGTTCCCAACGTCCACTATTACCTGGTGAGCTTCCAGAAGGTGGGCGTGGTGCAGCAGCACGCCGACACCGGCCATTACGGGCTCGGTCCGTACGCGCTACGGCTGGGGCTGGCCGCCCTGGAACAGTTCGACGTGTTCACCACGGCGCGCCCGATCATGGCGGAGGTGGCCGCGGCCACCGGCCATACCGTGTTCTTGGGGGTGTGGGGCAACAAGGGGCCCACGATCGTGTACCGCGTCGAGGGCAGCCGCAGCCGGCCCCTCCTGGAATTGCGCGTCGGCACGGTGATGCCGCTGCTGTCATCCGCCCTGGGCCGCAATTTCCTGGCGCACCTGCCGGATGCGCTGACCCGCGAGCTGCTGGAACAGGAGATGGCCTCGTCCGTGCCGGAAAGCCACGGCGGTACCGCCGGCAACGCCTACACGATGGCGGATGTGCAGGCCATTCGCGACGAGGTCCGCAAGCACCACATCAGCCGTTGCCGCCACGCGCTGCTTCCGCACTTCACGTCGCTGTCGGCGCCCATCTTCGACATGCTGGGCGAAATGAAGGCGGCCATCACGCTGATGGGGCCGGTGGGCGCCGTGGATGACGACCTGGAATCGGCCACCGCGCGCCTGCTCAGCGAAAAAGCCCGCTCGATCTCGGCGACGGCGGGCTGGGTGGATCCGGAGGCGGCAGCCATCTGAGTTACGTGGTGTCTGGCTTTATCCCTCCGCCACGATTTTCGCGTCCTGGATCGTCTTGGCGTATTTCTGCTGCTCGCTCTTCATGAATTCGGCAAAGCGCTGCACGCCCCCGCCGCCGTCTTCCGCACCCACCTGCGCCAACTTTTCCTGCACGTCGGGCATCGCCAGCACCTGGTCGATGTCGCGGCTCATGCGCTGGACCATGGCAGCCGGCATGCCGCCCGGACCGACCATGCCGAACCAGATGCTGGCCTCGAAGCCCGGGTAGCCCTGCTCCGCGACCGTCGGTACGTTGGGCTGGCTCTTGGAGCGCTTTTGCAGCGTCTGCGCCAGCGCGATGACCTTGCCGGACTGGATCAGCGGCGTGGCCGTCGTCATGCCTTCGAAGCAATACTGCACGTGGCCGCCAAGCAGATCGTTCATCAGCGGCGCCGATCCCTTGTACGGCACGTGCAGCACGTCAATGCCGGCGCGTGCCTTGAAGATTTCCAGCGCCAGGTGCTGGGCCGATCCGCTGCCTGCTGAGCCGAACACGATCTTGCCCGGCTGCGCGCGGCACAGCGCGACGAGGTCGGGCAGCGTCTTGGCCGGTTGCCCGGCGCCGCCGATCAGGATGGTTGGCGTCTTGCCGACCAGGGCGATCGGCGTGAAGTCCTTGTCCACCGAATACGCAAGCTTGGGCTGCAGGCCCGGCGCGATGCCGTGACTGTTCACGTGCGCCATCAGCAGCGTGTTGCCGTCGCCCGGCTGGCGCGCGACCTGTTCGGCCGCGATGATGCCGGCCGCGCCCGCGCGGTTCTCGACGATGACCGGCATGTTCCACAGCACGCCCAGCTTCTGCCCCAGCAGACGGGCCAGCACATCCGTGCCGCCGCCCGCGGGAAACCCGACCACGATCTTCACCGGCCCGGACGGCATCTCCTGCGCCCGCGCCACCGCGGGCAGCACCAGCGCCGCTCCCAGCGCCGCGGCGCCGGTCATGAATTGCCTACGTTGCATTGTTGTCTCCTCGCGCGCCGGTCCAAAGGCCGGCAACTGGTTATGTGGACACTGCCTGCCTCTGTGGCATCCGGCCATCTGGCGCGGCCTGGATGCGGACCTTCGGTACGACACCTGCGTGAACCGGCGCCGCTGCCGCATGCGCACCGCATGTGACGTTTGGCGCGGCGCCTCGCGAGTGGCCTAGCGGCCGACGCGCGTCCACTTGCCGAAGCGTTCGACCATGCGCTCGTCAAAGCCGAATCCCAGCCCCGGCTCCTGATGCAGGATCACGCGGCCCTGCTTGTGGGTCAGTTGGCGGTCGACCAGCTTGCGGAAGTTCAGCACCTGGTCGTCCCAGAAGAATTCGACATAGCGCGCGTTGGGCGTGGCCGCGACCAGCGGCGCATGCACGTCGTGAAACCAGTGCGGGCACACCACCACGCCATAGCTGGCCGCCGTGGCCGCGATGCGCTTCCACTCGGTGATGCCGCCGCAGACCGCCGCGTCCGTCTGCAGGATGCCGGCCGCGCCCTTGTCCAGCAGTTCCTTGTGATACCAGCGGCCGTAGCCGATTTCGGCCGTGGCGATCGGCAGATGCGTCAGCCGCGCCAGCTTGGCATGGCTGTCGATGTCGTCCGGGCCGAACGGTTCCTCGATGAAGTACGGTTCGTATTGCTCGAAACGGCGGATGTACTGCATGGCCTGCGTCACGTCCTGCCAGGCGTTATTGCAGTCCATCATCAACTCGACATCCGGCCCCACGGCTTCGCGCGCGGCCTTCAGGCGCGCTTCTTCCTCGCGGGGCGAGAGGCGGCCGGTCTTCATCTTGACGGCGCCAAAGCCCTTGGCCACATAGCTGGCCATCTCCTCGCCCAGGTGCTGCGGGGTCTTGCCATCCAGGTAATAACCGCCGCTGGCATACGCCGGCACCGATTCCAATTCCATCGCGCCCAGGAATTTATGCAGCGGCAGGCCCGCGGTCTTGGCATTCAAGTCCCACAACGCGATGTCCAGCGCGCTCAATGCGCGCATCACCGTGCCCTGCCGGCCCTGCAACAGGGCTTCCTGATACATCGCCTGCCACAGGCCTTCGACCGCATGCGAATCCTTGCCCAGCAGCACGGGTCCCAGCAGGCTCTGGACGGCGGCCTCGAAAATGGCGCCGCCGGCGCTGCCCACGTAGCAAAAGCCGATGCCTTCGACGCCATCGGTAGAGCGCACCTTGACCAGGCCATAGTGGCGGGTGGACACGGTGCGGTTGGAGAACGAGGTGACTTTATCCAGAGGCACCGCCGCGGCGCATACGTCTATGGATTCAATGATGGGCACGGGCAAGCTCCTTGTGACAGTGAAATCGGCTGGACCGATCGGCGCGCCGCGCGCTGCCTGATCGCCTGGACGTATTCTTCCCCTGCCCAAAGAAAACAACAATTATCTTCACGCATCTTTAGAATACGGAAAAACCATCTTCCCGATAGGCAGGCCGGTGTGGACTCACGCTTTTTGCAGACGTATGTGCATGTGGTGGAACTGGGTTCCATCGCCCAAGCCGCCCGCCACCAGGGGCTGACGCCAGCGACGGTGCAGCAACGGCTGCGCGCGCTGGAAGCCGACGTGGGCAGCGCGTTGATCGCGCGCTCGGGCCGTACGGTCAAACCCACGCCTGCCGGCGTGCGCATCCTGGAGCGGGCGCGCGCCATCCTGCGCGACGTGCGCGACCTGCGCTCGGCCGCGTCGGACACGGATCTGCCTGCAGGGCCCTTGCGGCTGGGCGCCACGCCCACCGCCCTGACCGGCATCATGCCGCCGGTGCTGCGCACCTGGGTGGCGCGGCATCCAGGCATCGAGATCTATATCGAGCCGGCGCCGACCACGCTGCTCTACAGCAAGGTGCTGTCGGGCGAACTGGACGGCGCGCTGCTGGTGCATCCCCTGTTTCCCATTCCCAAGACCTGCGCGTGGCGCGACCTGCGCCGCGAACCGCTGGTGCTTGTCACGCCTGCGCAGATGAAGGTCGACGACCCGCTGGCCGTCATCGCCCGGGAACCGTACATCTGCTATGACCGCAGCGTGGTGGGCGGCAAGATGGCGGACGACTACCTGCGCGCGCGCAGCCTGCGCCCCCGGGTCCGCTTTGAACTGGATGGGATCGAATCGATTGCCAAGCTGGTTTCCGAGGGGCTGGGCGTGGCGCTGCTGCCAGACTGGGCCAGCACAGGCGCGCCGCTGGCGCACGTCAAACGCTGGCCGCTGCCCGAGCCCTGTCCGGTACGAACGGTGGGCGCCATCTGGCTGCGGTCAGGCGTGCGATCGGAATTGATGCGGGCCTTCGTGGAACTGGCCGAATCGCAGCTGGGGCTGGGCGGCACGGCCGCCCAGCGCACCCGCTAGGCGATGGCGTCTTCGCCGTTGCGCGCCACGACCACGCCGCTGGACACCACCAGGCGCCGCGGCGAACGCTGCACCACGGCTTGGGCGATACAGCCCGCATCGGCCAGCACCAGATCGGCACGCGCGCCGGGCGCCAGGCCGTAGTCCGCAAATCCGCAGGCGCGGGCGGCGGCGCGGGTCACGCAGTCGAATGCCCACTCGATCTCGTCGTCGCGGCGCAGATCGTTGCGCAGCCCGATCAGCGCCGCGCGCTCCAGCATGTCGGGGCTGCCGTAGGGGGTCCAGGTGTCCCGGATGCCGTCATTGCCGCCAAAAAGCGTCACGGCCGCCTCGCGGCAGGCGCGCAGCGAGGGCACCGGACGAGACGCCGGCGCGGTGGTCAGCAGGGCCACGTCCAGCAGCGCCAACCGCCGCAGCAGGCCCTCCAGACGGCGGGCGTCGAGCGCGCCCAGGCAAAAGGCGTGGCTGATGACGACCTTGCCTTTCATGTCCAGCGCCTGGACGCGGTCCAGAATCAGCTCCAGCGTAAAAGCGCCCAGTTCGCCGGGCTCATGCAGATGGATATCCACCGGTTTGCCGTGCTTGTCGGCCAGGCCAAACAGCACATCCAGGGATTTCACGGGATCACGGTCGATGGCGGACGGGTCCAATCCGCCCAGCACGTCGGCGCCATCGGCAAGCGCCTGGTCCAGCAGGTCGGCTGTACCGGCGCGCGCCAGGAGGCCCGACTGCGGAAACGCCACCGTCTGGATCTCGACGCGCCCGGCCAGCGCTTGCCGCGTGGCATGCACGCCTTCCAGGTGTTTCAATCCGGCGTCCGTGTCGATATCGACGTGCGTGCGGATGCGGGTCGTGCCCGCGCGCAGGAATGCCAGCGCCAGCGCATGCGAGTGGCTGGCGGCGTCATGCCCGGTGGCGGCACGCCAGTTGCGTTCGTTGTCGATGCGATCGGTCAGGGACGGGCCGACCTTGTTCACATACCAGGCGGAACCCCAGGTCGTCTTGTCCAGATGGGTGTGGCCTTCGACGAAGGCGGGCAGCAGCAAGGCACCGCCGCCCTCTTCGACGTTCACGTCGGGATCGGCCTCAAGGCCAGGGCCGATTTGCAGGATGCGGCCGCCGCGCACCAGAACGTCCACGCCCTCGCCTTGCGGCGTACGGACGTCCGTGACGAGCAGATCCGCCATGTCAGACTTGGGGCGGTTCGATCCAGAAAAAGCGCTCGCCCTGGCGGACCATGTCGGCAACGCCTTCGGCGCCGATGCGGTAGTCCGTGCCCATCAGCGTGGCCCCGCCGTCTTCATGGATATGGATGACGGCCAGCGGGTCGTTGGCCATGGTGTACCAGTAGTAACCGGGCTTGAGATTATGGAGGTCGGTAGTCATGCGTCGAGTATACAAACAACGCCTCGGCATTTTCAAAAAGACAACACATATGCAGCGCCCACCTGACAGGTAAGTCGTGACACGTCATACTCCCCGAAGCAGAGATTGAGTCCGTCTCAAGCAGGTGGCACGTGCGGGCCCCAGCCATAACAGCAATAAGCGCGCGAGCGTTCATCGCGAGGGATACAGCTAGCACATGAAACGGCAGTTACTTCAGTTCAGCGAACCGCTCAAGCAGGCCATTCTGGACGGGGCAAAGGTGCAGAGCCGGCGCATTCTCAAGCCGCAGCCGTCCAAGTTCACCACGGTCTGGTACGCGGACGCCGCCGATTCGGGCAGATGGGTGGCCATGGGCCCGTCGCCCGATAACCCGTCCGAGATGCGCAAGACTTCAAGCTGGGTCAGGTGCCCCTATGGAAAATCGGGCGAGACCATCATCCTGGCCGACGAAGCCGGCGCGCCGTTTGCCAGCGCCGTGGTCGTGGGCGTACGTATCCAGCGGCTGCAGAACCTGACCGAGGCCGATGCGCGTGCGGAGGGCACGCACGCGCTGTATCAAAGCTCGGCGCTACTGCCCGGCGTGCCCCTGCAAACGGCGTTCGCGCTGATGTGGTGCGAACGCTATGGCGCGCACGCGTGGGCGGCCAATCCCTGGGTGTGGGTGGTCGAATACCGCCAGACCACGCCCTTCGACAAGTCGGATTACTGAGGCGCTGGCGCGCGGGCGCAACACCGCTCGCCCCGGCCGCCCGGAGTTGGTGTCAAGGTGTAACACCAGCCCTCGGCTTCAGTTAATTCCATCCTATTTCAATCGACTTCAAGCGACGTTTCGCCAGAGCGGACCCGCGCTGCCGCAGTGCAGCACCCGTCGCCGAATGAAAACGGGGGCGGTTGCGGATTGTCGCGATTGCGGCCGGGATGCTTACGTATAGCTGGCGCAAACCGCCGAAAATAGCGCCAACGAATACTCAACTTTGCTGCGTCTCGCAGCGGGCAGGTGCAAGATGAAAAAATGGCTTATTGCAGGTGTTGGCGCCGCGGGGCTGATGATCTCCAGTGTCGCCTTGGCACGAGTGGACGTCGGCATCTCGATCGGCGTTCCTGGCATCGTCTACCCGGCACCGGTCTACGTGGCACCGCAGCCGGTCTACGTGGCGCCGCCGCCTCCGGTGTATTACCGCCCGGCTCCGGTGTACGTCGCGCCCCCGCCGCCGGTGGTATACCCGGCGCCGGTGTATTACCGCGGCGGGCGCTACTACGATCGCGGCCATTACCACGGTCCGAAACATGGTCACGGGTATTACCGGGGCCGCGGGCACGACCGCGATTGATAATCCCTCACGCCCCAAAAGCAAAGGCCACTCCTGCGAGTGGCCTTTCTTTTGTCGAGGCAATATCCGGTGCCCCGTGACAACCTGTCAGGCGGCGGGCGCCTGTACAGGCTTTGCAACCACCGATGCCGGTTGTTGCGCAACCGGTTTGGCCTTGTCATCGGCCCAACGCGGCGATTCCTGGACCAGATCGATCCAGCGGCGCGGCGCACTGGACGCCCGCCACCAACCATTATGCGGACGCATGAGCAAACTCCGGTTCACCGTTAAAACGCACACCATTGATGCCCTGGAACAAATGACGGCTTTCCTGTTCTGCTTCGTGCAAATCAGTGAACGGCGCCTGACCCGGCACCGTCCAGCATTTTTCGGGCGCGGTTCCGCCGATTCGGCGAGTCCATATTTGCACCCGATAACCCTGCTCGTCTTCCTTTGCCACTGAGCATCTCACACGAAAATCTCCAATCATTCTTGAAGTCATGGACAACTCCTTGTTATATAAGTGAATGAAGCGTGTAGAACGCCGGTGTATTGTGCCGTAACTATCCGGCCCTTTTATGCCAAATACACAATTGCTCACATCAAAAATCAAGCACTCACGTGAGCACGATAGCGTTCCAAAAAGACAGCAATATGTCGGCAATGATAAAAAAAAACGGAGCCCGCAGGCTCCGTCTTTTTATCAGCCAAATGGCCGATGGACGCCGCGCGAATATCAGGGTTTTAGTACCGTAATACCGCCCATGTAGGGCTGCAGCGCTTCCGGAATCAACACGCTGCCGTCTTCCTGCTGGTGGTTTTCCAGCACGGCGACCAGCGCGCGGCCCACCGCCAGGCCCGAGCCGTTCAGGGTGTGGACATATTCCGGCTTGCCCTGGGCATTGCGAAAACGCGCCTGCATGCGGCGAGCCTGGAAGGTTTCGCAGTTGGACACCGACGAAATCTCGCGCCAGGTATTTTGTGCCGGCAGCCAGACTTCCAGGTCATAGGTCTTGGACGACCCGAAACCCATGTCGCCCGTGCATAGCAGCACGACGCGGTACGGCAGATTCAGCAATTGCAGCACGCGCTCGGCGTGCCCGACCATTTCTTCCAGGGCCTCGTACGACTGGTCCGGCTGCGTGATCTGCACCATTTCGACCTTGTCGAACTGGTGCTGGCGGATCATGCCGCGGGTATCGCGGCCGCCGCTGCCGGCTTCCGAGCGGAAGCACGGCGTGTGGGCGGTGAGCTTGAGCGGCAGGTCGGCGGCGGCCTGGATCGCGCCGCTGGCCACGCTGGTCAGCGTGATTTCCGAGGTGGAGATCAGGTACTGGTCTTCGCGCACATACGGCTTGCCCTGGTCGTCGACCTTGGGATCGTCGTCGCCGCCGCCCTTGGAGACCGCAAACATGTCGTCCTTGAACTTGGGCAGCTGGCCGGTGCCGTACAGCGTCGAGGCGTTGACGATATACGGGGTGTAGCACTCGGTATAGCCGTGCGTGCCGGTCTGCAGGTCGAGCATGAACTGGGCCAGCGCACGGTGCAGGCGGGCGATGGGGCCGCGCATGAACGAAAAGCGCGCGCCCGACAGCTTGGCGGCCATGTCGAAGTCCAGGCCCAGCGGTTCGCCCAGCGCGACGTGGTCGCGCGGCTCAAAGCCCAGCGCGGGCGGGTTGCCGTCGGCGCCGGCCTGGCCGGGCAGCCAGCGGCGCACTTCGACGTTGTCGTCGGCGGACTCGCCCAGCGGCACGCTGGCGTGCGGCAGGTTCGGCACCGACATGAGCAGGTCATTGAGCGGCTGCTGCAGGGCGGCCAGCTCTTCCTCGAGCTGCTTCAGACGCACGGGCACGGCCTGCGATTCCGCCATGACGGCGCTGGCGTCCTCGCCCTTGGCCTTCAATTGGCCGATCTGCTTGGCCAGCGCGTTGCGGCGGGCTTGCAGGGACTCGGTTTCGGTCTGGACGGCCTTGCGGCGCGACTCCAGGTCGTTGAACCGTTCCGTGTCGAAGGCGACGCCGCGGGTCTTCAGGCGGTCAACGACGGTTTGCAGGTCTTTGCGCAGCAGTATCGGGTCTAGCATGGTGAGGTCGGTGAGGTTGCAAAAAAGGCGGCGGGGGATTGCCCGTCACCGGTTCTTGGCGCGTTCCTGTGCGTCCAGCTCGCGCAGGAATGCCAGCTTCTGCTGGATTTTAGCCTCCAGGCCACGATCGGTCGGCCGGTAGAAGGAAGGCTTGAGTCCGTCAGGGAAATATTGCTCGCCCGCGGCATAGCCGTGCGGCTCGTCGTGCGCGTAGCGGTAGGCCTTGCCATGGCCCAGCTGCTTCATCAGCTTGGTCGGCGCATTGCGCAAGTGGATGGGCACCGGCGCGCTGCCGTGTTCCGCCGCGAACTTGCGCGCCTGGTTGTAGGCGTTGTAGACGGCGTTGGACTTGGCGGCGCACGCCATGTACACCACCGCCTGCGCCAGCGCGAGCTCGCCTTCGGGGGAACCGAGGCGCTCGTAGATGTCGGCGCCGTTCACGGCGAGGTCGGTCGCGCGGGGGTCGGCCAGGCCGATGTCTTCCACCGCCATGCGCACCAGGCGCCGCGACAGGTACTTGGGATCGGCACCGCCGTCGATCATGCGGCAGAACCAGTAGAGCGCCGCGTCCGGGTTCGAGCCGCGCACCGACTTGTGCAGCGCGCTGATCTGGTCGTAGAAGGCGTCGCCGCCCTTGTCGAAGCGCCGCAGGTTCTGCGACAGCGAGATTTCCAGCCAGGCGGCATCCACCGTGTCGCGTCCGGCCGACTGCGCCGACTCGGCCACGACTTCCACCGCGCTGATCAGGCGGCGCGCGTCGCCGTCGGCCCACGCGGCCAGCTGCTCGCGCGCGTCGGGCTCGATGCGGATGGTGTCGCCCGGTTCCTGTCCTTCATTGAGCGCCGCGACCGCACGGTCAACGAGCTGTTGCAGTTCTTCTGCCGTCAACGATTGCAGCACATACACGCGCGCCCGCGACAGCAAGGCCGAGTTGACCTCGAACGACGGGTTTTCGGTGGTCGCGCCGATGAACGTGAACAGACCGCTTTCGACATACGGCAGGAAGGCGTCCTGCTGCGCCTTGTTGAAGCGGTGGACTTCGTCGACGAAGAGGATGGTTCGCCGGCCCTGACCTTGCGCGACCTGCGCCACCGTCACGGCGTCGCGGATGTCCTTCACACCACCCAGCACGGCCGAGATCGCGATGAACTGCGCGTCGAAGCCGTCGGCCATCAGGCGTGCCAGCGTGGTCTTGCCCACGCCGGGCGGCCCCCAGAAGATCATGGAGTGCGGACGGCCGGAGTCGAAGGCGACGCGCAGCGGCTTGTCGGGTCCCAGCAGATGCGACTGGCCAACCACGTCGGACAGGGTGCGGGGACGCAGGCGTTCGGCCAGGGGAACGTAGGGCCGATGCGCGGGATCGGCCGCGAAGAGATCGTTGCTCATTGGCAGCAGATGAAGGGATGCAGCAAGGATTTCAAGCCTGCATTACACCATGCCCGCGTCACGACGCCCGCCGGCCGTTCCGCCAGCCGGCGGCGTGGCCGCCCTACGCCAGTTCGGGCGGTGCAAAGCGGCGGTTGGCCAGCACGGGCAACACCTTGCGCGCATGGGCGAGGCGCTCCGGGTCGATGTCGGCGAAGACCAGCGCGGGCGCTTCGCCCGCGCGCGCCGTGACGACGCCCAGCGGATCCACCACCATGCTGCAGCCGATGTTGCGCTCGCCGCATTCGCCGGTGGCCGCGACGTAGCAGGTGTTCTCCAGCGCCCGCGCCGTGACCAGGACTTCCCAGTGCATTTCCTTGAGCGGGCCACGCACCCAGGCGGCCGGCAGCACCAGCAGGTCGGCCCCGTCCAGCGCCAGCCGGCGGGCCAATTCGGGAAAGCGCACGTCGTAGCAGGTCATGAGGCCCACGCGCAGGCCGGCGATGTTCAGCAGCGGCGGGATGTCCGTGCCCGGGGTGACATTGGTCGATTCCTTCATGGTGAAGGCGTCGTACAGATGCAGCTTGCGGTACTGCGACAGGATCTTGCCGTCGCGGATCGTGACCAACGTGTTCCACACCCGGCCCTCGCCCGTCGGCACATGCACGCACATCATGGTGGCCAGGTCCGACCCGCGGCTGGCATCGAGCAGGCGCGTGATGAACGGACCGTCCAGCGCCTGCGCGGCCTTGAGCACGATCTGCGGATCGGTGATGTCGCGCGCCAGGATGCCTTCGGGCAGAACCAGGAGGCCTGCCCCGCCGGCGCGGGCGCGTTCCATGAGATCGATGCAGACCTGCGCGTTTTCTTCCCAGACGCGGCTGACGGCGAACTGGCCCAGGGCGACTTTCAGCATGGCATTTCCTTTGTCAAAGCACAGGCGCGCCTCAAGGGGCGCGCGGCATGGACCTATTTTCCCATCGTCCGGGCGGCGTGGCGTACGGGAAACTCCTAGCTCCCGCTTGTAAATTTCTTTCACGATAATGAAAAAAACTGGATTTGACGTAAATATTTTCCATACCGGGCCGCCACCATGACCAACTCTTCCTCTCCCGCAGCTCCCCTGGACGTGAACGGCAAGGGCCTGGGCGCGTTTCCCGAATCCTGTACCACCGCCGACGTGGCGGCACTGAACTGGAACCTGCTGAACGAGGACGTGAGCCTGCCGGTGGCCGTGCTGTACGAAGCCCGCATGCGTCACAACCTGCAGTGGATGCAGCAGTTCATGGAGGCCTATCACGTCAAGCTGGCGCCGCACGGCAAGACGACGATGAGTCCCGCCCTGTTCAAGCGCCAGATCGACAACGGCGCGTGGGGCATTACCCTGGCCACCGCACCGCAAGTCCTGGCGGCCTATCAGCACGGCGTGCGCCGGGTGCTGATGGCCAATCAGCTCGTGGGCCGCGCCAACATGGCCATCATCGCCCGTCTGCTGGAGGATCCGGCCTTCACCTTCTTCTGCATCGTGGATTCGGCGGCCAACGCCGCGCAGCTGGGCAAGTTCTTCGGCGACGAGGGCAAGGTGCTGCCCGTGCTGATCGAACTGGGTCCGGCGGGCGGGCGCACCGGCGTGCGCGACGACGCGCAGTTGCAGGCCGTGGCCGACGAGATTGCCCGCTGGCCCGGTCTGGCGCTGGCCGGCATCGAAGTCTATGAAGGCGTGCTACAGGAAGAAGGCGCCATCCGCGCGTTCCTGCGCCGCGCCACCGACGCCCTGCGCGGCCTGGCCGCCGCGGGCCGGCTGCGCAAGAGCGGGCCTGCCCTCATCTCCGGCGCCGGATCGGCCTGGTTCGACGTCGTGGCCGAGGAGTTCTCGCAACTGGACATCGGCAGCCCGCTGGAAGTGGTGTTGCGCCCGGGTTGCTACCTGTCGCACGACGTGGGCATTTACCGCAGCGCGGCCGAGCGCATCAATGCGCAGAACCCGGTGGCCCGTCAGATGGAGCCCGGCCTGCAACCTGCCCTGCAGGTCTGGGCCTACGTGCAGTCGCTGCCCGAACCCGGGCGCGCCATCATCGCGATGGGCAAGCGCGACGCGGCCTTTGACGCGGGCCTGCCCACCCCTGCCCTGCTGTACCGGCCCGGTTCGGTGCAGCCCGGCGCGGCGCCGTCCCACTGGAAGCTGTCGGCCATGATGGACCAGCACGCCTTCATGCAGGTGGGCGACGGCGACGACATCCAGGTGGGCGACATGATCGCCTTCGACATTTCGCATCCCTGCCTGACGTTCGACAAGTGGCGTCAGGTGCTGCTGGTGAACGAGCACTACGGCGTCACCGGCGTGGCCGAAACCTTCTTCTAGTCCCCCTGCCCGCGGCACCGCGCCAGGCCCACAGGGGACCGCAGCATCCGGGCACCCGGCGCTCATCCGAACTTACGCGACAACCTGTTTCTGACCCTCTGGAGAGAGAATCATGAACTTCCGTACCTCCCGGCGAGGCGGTGGGCTGAAGAGCCTGCTCGCGGCCGGCGCAATTGGCTTGACCGCTTTGTCGACCCCCGCCCTCTGTGCCACGCCGGTCAAGGGAGGCACGATCTCTGTCGCCACCATCGGCGAGCCGCCGACGCTGGATCCGATGACCAGCACCGCCGATCTGGTGGGCATCCTGACCCAGCACTTCTTCGAGACGCTGTACACCTTCGACGCGAAGTGGAACCTGACGCCGCTCCTGGCCGACAAGATGCCGGAAGTGTCGGCGGACGGGCTGGTCTACACGATTGCGCTGCGCCAGGGCATCACGTTCCATGACGGCTCGAAGATGGATTCGTCGGACGTGCTGGCGTCTCTGAAGCGCTGGACCGAGACCGCCACGCGCGGCAAGATGGCCGCCAAGATCATCAGCGGCATCGAGGCCCCGGACGCCAACACGATCCGCATCACGCTCAAGCAGCCGTATGCGCCGCTGACCGCGCTGCTGGCCATGAACAACAGCGCCGCGGTCATCATGCCCAAGGGCAAGATTGCCCCGTCCCTGACCGAATTTGTCGGCACCGGCCCGTATCAGTTGAAGGCCCGCGTGCCGGACCAGTACGTGCAGCTCGTCCGCTTCGAGGGCTACAAGCAGCGCGAAGGCGAGCCCAACGGCTATGGAGGCGCCCGCAAGCAGTACCTGGACGAGATCCGTTTCGTGCCGGTCAGCAATGCCAACACCCGCGTCGAAAGCGCCGTGGCCGGCCAGTTCGACTACGTGGACTCGCTGCCCGTGGAATCGCTGTCCAAGCTGAAGAACGGCCGCTCCGATCCGGTCATGCTCAAGCCCTTCGGCTGGCCGCGCCTGGTGCTCAACACCAAGCAGGGCATCATGTCGAACCAGGCCGTGCGCCAGGCGGTGCAGCTTGCCCTGAACGAAGAAGACATGCTGTTCGCGGCGTTCGGCGACAAGAACTTCTACAAGCTCAATGGCGACCTGTACCCGGAAGGCTATCCGTGGGCCACGTCGCTGGGCGGCAAGGTCTACAACAAGGGCGACGCCGCGGCAGCCAAAAAGCTGGTGGACGGGGCCAACGTGCAGGACCGCAAGATCCGCATCCTGACCAGCCAGCAGTACGAGTTCCATTACAAGATGGCGCTGGTGGCCGCCGAATACCTGAAGGCCGCGGGCTTCACGGTGGACATGCAGGTGGTCGACTGGGCCACCCTGACGCAGCGCCGCCAGGATCCGGCCGTCTGGGACATCTTCATCACGCACAGCCCCTTCCTGCCTGAACCGGCGCTGATCGACTTCCCGTCCAAGGACGCGCCTGGCTGGTGGGACACGCCGCGCCGCAACCAGGTGCTGGACGCTTTCAACCAGGCCGGCTCGCAGGAAGAACGTGTGAAGCGCTGGGCCGACGTGCAGCAGGCCGTGTACGACGAAGTGCCTTTCATCAAGGTCGGCGACTTCAACGCCCAGGCCGCGCGCTCGCCCGCGCTGCAAGGCACGCAGGCCGTGCCGTGGCCGTACTTCTGGAACGCCTGGAAGGCGTCCAAGTAAGCGCACGTCCGTCGGGCGGCCGCTGCCGCCCGACGCCGCAGGCACCCGCGCGCGACCCGTTCGCGCCCGCGCAATGACCTCTAGGATTTCACCGTGTTGCGTTATCTCTTGAATCGGCTGGTCGGGCTGGTGGCCGTGATGTTCATCGTCGCCACGATCGTGTTCGTGATCATCCGCCTGACGCCCGGCGACCCGGCCGCCGTGATGCTCGGTCCCCAGGCCAGCCAGCAGGACATCGCCGCCCTGCGCGCGCAACTCGGGCTGGACCAGCCCGTGGCGGTGCAGTACGTGTCGTGGCTGGGCAAGCTGCTGCAGGGCGACCTGGGCCAGTCCATCTTCATGAACAAGCCGGTGCTGGCGGCGCTGGCCGACCGCGCCGAGCCGACGATCCTCCTGACACTGATGTCGCTGTTGATCGCCAGCGCCATCGCGCTGCCGGTCGGCATTCTGTCCGCGGTCAAACGCGGCACCACGCTGGACCAGTCGGTGCTGTCGTTCTCGATGTTCACGTCCAGCGTGCCGAGCTTCTGGCTGGGGCTGCTGCTGATGCAGGTGTTCTCCGTGAAGCTGGGCTGGCTGCCGGTGGCCGGTTATGGCGGCCCGGACGCTTCGCTGGCCACGCGCCTGTCGCACCTGATCCTGCCTGCGGTCGTGCTGGGCCTGGTGAATTCGGCCCTGATTACCCGCTTCATCCGCGCCAGCATGCTGGATGTGCTGCGCGACGACAATGTGCGCACGGCGCGGGCCAAGGGCCTGCCGGAACGCAAGGTCATCCTGAAGCACGCGGTGCGCAACGCGTTGATCCCGATTCTGACGGTGCTGGGTTTGACCACGGCGTTGCTCATCAGCGGCGCGGTTGTGACCGAGACCGTGTTCGGTCTGCCTGGTGTCGGCAGCCTGGTGGTGTCGGCGGTGCTGCGCCGCGACTATCCGGTCATCCAGGGCGCGCTGCTGATCATCGCGGCGATCTACGTGCTGATCAATCTGCTGATCGACCTGCTGTACCTCGTGGTCGACCCCCGCGTGCGTTACTGAGCCATCGACATGACGACTGCAACTTCCATGAATCCCGGCGCGGACCGCTGGCAGGTCCTGCGCCTGCTGGTGGCGCGCAAGACGGTGCTGATCAGCCTTATCGTGATCGTGGTGCTGGCGGCCGCCGCGCTGCTGGCGCCGTGGATCAGCCCCTATGACCCCTTCAAGCTGTCCATCATGAACCGCCTGAAGGCGCCCGGCGCGGCGCACTGGTTCGGCACCGACGATTTCGGCCGCGACGTTTTCAGCCGCGTCATCCACGGCGGACGGCTGTCGCTGATGGTCGGCTTTTCCGTCGTCATTCTGTCCAGCGTGCTGGGCATTGCGCTGGGGCTGATCGCGGGGTTCTTCCGCACGGCCGACAAGTTCGTGTCGCGGCTGATCGACGCGATGATGGCGTTCCCCGACATCCTGCTGGCCATTTCGCTGGTGGCCGCGCTGGGCCCGTCGCTGGTAAACGTGGTGATCGCGCTGGGCATCGTGTACACGCCGCGGCTGGCGCGCATCGTGCGGGCCTCGACGCTGGTGATCCGCGAACTGCCCTTCGTGGAAGCCGCCCGCGCGCTGGGCGTGCCCACGTGGCGCATCGTCACCGTGCACGTGCTGCGCAACCTGGTCTCGCCCATCCTGGTGCAGGGCACCTTCATCTTCGCGTACGCCATTCTGGCCGAGGCCGGCCTGTCGTTCCTGGGCGTGGGCGTGTCGCCCGACATCCCGACCTGGGGCACCATGATCAACGCCGGCCAGCAGTACATGGGGTCGGCGGACTGGATCATGATCTTTCCCGGCATCGCCATCGTGCTGTCCGTGCTGTCGCTGCAACTGGTGGGCGACGGCCTGCGCGACGTCCTCGATCCGCGCCTGCGCAAGGAGCTGTAAACATGACCGCAAGCACCCGAGACATCGTGCTGTCGGTGCAAGGCCTGAAGACCTGGTTCCACAGCCGCGACGGCATCGCCAAGTCGGTGGACGGCGTCACCTTCGATCTGGCCCGCGGCGAGACGCTGGCCATCGTCGGTGAATCCGGCTCCGGCAAGTCCGTGACCAGCCTGTCCATCATGGGCCTGTTGCCCAAGCCGGCGGGCCGCATCGAGGCCGGCAAGATCCTGTTCCGCGACCGCCAGGGCGTGCAGCACGACCTGGCGCACGCCACGCCCGCCACGCTGCAACGCATCCGCGGCGCCGAGATCGCCATGATCTTCCAGGAGCCCATGACCAGCCTGAACCCGCTGTACACCGTGGGCGACCAGATCGCCGAGGCGGTGCTGCAGCATGAAGGCGGCTCGCGCGCCGCGGCGCTCAAGCGCGCCCGCGAGATGCTGGAGCGCGTGGAGATCCCGGCGGCCGACCGGCGCGTGAACGAGTATCCGCACCAGATGTCGGGCGGCATGCGCCAGCGTGTGATGATCGCGCTGGCCCTGGCCTGCAACCCCGCCGTGCTGATCGCCGACGAACCCACCACGGCGCTGGACGTGACCGTGCAGGCGCAGATCCTGGACCTGCTGCGCCGGCTGCAAGCCGAGATGAACATGAGCATCCTGTTCATCACGCACAACCTGGGCGTGGTCGCCGAGATCGCGCACCGCGTGGCCGTCATGTATGCCGGGCGCGTGGTCGAGGACGCCGGCGTGTACGACCTGTTCGAAAAGCCCACGCATCCCTACACGCGCGGCCTGCTGTCCTGCCTGCCGACCGCCGCGCTGCTCGCGTCCGGCGAGCGCCTTCGCGCCATTCCCGGCAACGTGCCCAGCGTGCTGGCGCTGCCGCCCGGCTGCACCTTCGCGCCGCGCTGCCCGTTGGCGGCAGACGACTGCCGCGCCGGCGTCCCCGATCTGGTGGCGGTGCAGGCCGGACACCGCGCGCGCTGCATCAAGGTAAATCCGCTATGACGAGACCCTCCACTCCCCGCGCCGCCGCGCCGCTGGTGTGCATCGACGACCTGAAGGTCCACTTCCCAACCTCGCAGGCGCGCAATGCCCCGGTCGTGCGCGCCGTGGACGGCGTGAGCTTCGACGTGCCGCGCAACACCATCGTAGGCCTGGTCGGCGAGTCCGGTTCGGGCAAGACCACGACCGGCCGCGCCCTGCTGCGCCTGTTCGCGCCCACCGCCGGGCGCATCGTGTTCGACGGACAGGACATCACGACGCTCAATGAAAAGCAGATGCTGCCGTGGCGCCGCCGCATGCAGATCGTGTTCCAGGACCCGTACGCCAGTCTCAACCCGCGCATGACAGTGGCCGAGATCCTGGGGGAAGCCCTGGACACCCACAAGCTGGCGCAGCATCGCCGCGCCGAGCGGATCGGCGAATTGCTCGAACGTGTCGGCCTGAATGCGGACCACAGCCGCCGCTATCCGCACGAGTTCTCCGGCGGACAGCGCCAGCGCATCGGTATTGCCCGCGCGCTGGCAGTGGAGCCGGATTTCATCGTGGCCGACGAGCCCGTATCCGCGCTGGACGTCTCGGTGCAGGCACAGGTGCTGAACCTGCTGCAGGACCTGCAGCGCGACCTGGGCCTGACCATGCTGTTTGTCGCGCACGACCTGGCGGTGGTGGATTACCTGTGCGACGACGTCGTGGTGATGTATCTGGGCCGCGTCATGGAGCGCGGGCCGACCAGCGAGGTCTATGCCCGCCCGCGCCATCCCTACACCCGCGCGCTGCTGTCCGCCGCCCCCGTGCCGGATCCGCGCGCCCCGCGTTCGCGTATCCTCCTGAAGGGCGACATCCCGAGCCCGGTCAACCCGCCTTCCGGCTGCGTGTTCCGCACACGCTGCCCCCATGCCATCGACGCCTGTGCGGCGGCGGTGCCGCCGGCCGTCGGCGTGAGCGCGGACCACTACGTGTCCTGCATCCGCCTCGACGATCCCGCGCTCGCGGCATGAGTCCGCCCGAATTGATCCTGGAACCACACATGAACATCATCCGCGACATCGTCTTCCAGATACGCAGTCGGCGGGACGCATTGAGCGTGACAGAACGCAAGGTTGCCGACGCCATCCTGGACGACATCATCTGGAGCGCCAGCGCCACGGTGGACCAGCTTGCCGCCAAGGCCGGCGTCAGCATCGCCACCATCTCGCGGTTTGCGCGCACCGTCGGCTGCGACGACACGCGCGACCTGAAGATGAAGCTGGCGCAGGCCAGCACGGTAGGCAGCCGCTTCCTGGACCCCAGCGCCCCCGCCGAGGAAAGCACGTTCTACGCGCGCATCTACGCCGACATCGAAAGCACCCTGCGCGCGCATCTGCCGACGTTCACCGAGCAGCTATTCGAAGCCGCCGCGTCCATCGTGGACGGCGCGCGCATGATCTACGTCTTCGGCATGGGCGGCGCGTCGGCAGTGCTGGCGCAGGAAGTCCAGTCGCGCCTGGTGCGGCTGGGCTATCCCATCGCGGTCTACAGCGACGCGGTGCTGCTGCGCATGGTGGCGGCCACGCTCGACGAGCGCGACGCCGTGCTGGTGCTGTCGGCCTCGGGCCTGACGCCCGAGATCGTCGGCGCCGCGCGCATCGTCAAGCAGTACCGCGCGCGCATTGTCGCCATCACCGACGCGTCGTCCGAACTGGCGAAACTGGCCGACGTGGTGCTGCCCATCCGCACCGACGAGACCGACTTCATCTACAAGCCGTCGGCCTCGCGCTACGCGATGATGCTGGCCATCGACCTGCTGTCGACCGAACTGGCCATGCTGAACCAGGAAGAAAACCGCGAACGCCTGCGCCGGATCAAGCTGGCGCTGGACGAACACCGCGGCGGGCCGAACCGCCTGCCGTTGGGCGATTGATCGGGAAATTACGATGTACGACACCCTCATTGGCAACGTCCGGATCCTGGACGGCTCCGGCGGCCCCGAATACCGCGCCAGCGTGGCGCTGGACGGCGGCCGCATTGCCGCGATCGGCGAGCTGCCCGGCGCGCCAGCGCGCCAGCTCATCGACGGCACCGATCTCGCGCTGGCCCCTGGATTCATCGATGTCCACACCCACGACGACACCAACGTCATCCGCACGCCGGACATGCTGCCCAAGCTGTCGCAAGGCGTGACGACCGTGGTGGTGGGCAACTGCGGCATCAGCGCGTCGCCGGTCACGCTGCGCGGCGAGCCGCCCGATCCGATGAACCTGCTGGGCAAGCGCGAGGACTTCCGCTACGCCACCTTTGCCGACTACACCCGCGCAATCGAAGCCGCGCGGCCTGCCGTGAACGTTGCCGCCCTGGTGGGGCATACGGCCTTGCGCAGCAACCACATGGACCGGCTGGACCGGGCCGCGACGCGCGACGAGGTGCTGGCAATGCGCGCCCAACTGCGCGACGCCCTGGCGCATGGCGCAATCGGCCTGAGCACCGGCCTGGCCTATGCCTCGGCGTTCGAAGCGGACACGGCCGAGGTCAAGCTGCTGGCCGAGGCGCTGGACGAATTCGGTGCGCTGTACACGACGCACCTGCGCTCGGAGTTCGCCGCCATCCTGGAGGCCATGCAGGAGGCCTTCGACATCGGCTTGCACGCGCGCGTGCCGGTGGTGGTGTCGCACCTGAAGTGCGCCGGCGCCGGCAACTGGGGCCGCACGAAAGAGGTGCTGTTCGCACTGGAAAACGCGGGGCGCATGCAGCATGTGGGCTGCGACTGCTATCCGTATTCCGCCAGTTCGTCGACGCTGGACTTAAAGCAGGTCACGGACGAATTCGATATCGACATCACTTGGTCCGAGCCGCATCCGGAGCAGGCGCGCCGCAAGCTGGCCGCCATCGCGGCGGACTGGGGCGTCACGCTGCTGGAGGCCGCCAAGCGGCTGCAACCGGCCGGCGCGGTGTATCACAACATGCACGAGGACGACGTGCGCCGCGTGCTGTCGCACCGGCTCACGATGGTGGGGTCGGACGGACTGCCCAACGATCCCATGCCGCATCCGCGCCTGTGGGGCGCCTTTCCGCGCGTGCTGGGCCATTACAGCCGGGACGTGGGCCTGTTTCCGCTGGCGCAGGCCGTGCACAAGATGACGGGGCTGTCCGCCGCGCGCTTCGGCCTTGCCGAGCGCGGCTTCGTGCGCGAGGGCCACCACGCGGATCTGGTGCTGTTCAACCCCGATACCGTCATCGACCGCGCGACCTTTGCCGCGCCCGTGCAGACCGCGGCGGGCATCGAGGCCGTTTGGGTCAATGGTGTCCTGTCGTACCGCAAGGGCCAGGCCACCGGCGAGCGCGCCGGCCGCTGGCTGCCGCGCAGCGGCGACCTGCGCGCGTCCTACCCCGCCATTCCGGCCGCGTCGTAGCGGCCGCCCCCGGACCACTTCAAGGAGAATCCTTCATGAGCGCTACCCCCACTCCCGACAACAACGGCATCACCCGCTACGGCGTGGCCGGCGGCACCGGCCAGGGCGGCTCGCACATGCCCTTCGCCCGCGCCGTCGCCGCCGACGGCTGGCTGTATGTGTCCGGCCAGGTGCCGATGGAAAACGGCGAAGTCATCGAAGGCGGCATCGTCGCGCAAAGCCACAAAGCCATCCAGCAGGTGCTGGCCATCCTGCAGGAAGCCGGCTACGGCCCCGAACACGTGGTGCGCTGCGGCGTCTGGCTGGACGACGCACGTGACTTTGCGTCGTTCAACAAGGTGTTCAAGGAATACTTCGGCGCAAATCCGCCAGCGCGTGCCTGCGTGCAGTCGAGTTTGGTGGTGGATGCAAAGGTGGAAGTCGACTGCGTGGCGTATAAGCGCCCCCACGCCGCGCCCGCTAACGCGGGCTAGCTGCCCCCCAAGGGGGCTGCCCCGCCTTGGGGCGGCCCGGCGGCGGGGCGGCCCCCACGCCGCGCCCGCTAACGCGGGCTAGCTGCCCCCCAAGGGGGCTGCCCCGCCTTGGGGCGGCCCGGCGGCGGGGCGGCCCCCACGCCGCGCCCGCTAACGCGGGCTAGCTGCCCCTACATCTTCACCACATCCACGCCCTTGGGCGCGGTGAACTGGAATTCCTTGGCGGGCAGTTGCGGGTTGGGCTGGATGGCCGACAGGTCGACGCGGGTGGTCTGGCCGAACGAGTCGAGCAGTTCCACGCGCACGGGCAGGTTGTTCTTCATGCCGATGTCCACGCGCGAGAAACCGGCGTCGGCCGTGCGCGGCTTGGCGCGCAGCCAGTCGACGCCATCTTTGGCCGGCAGCGCGCTGACGTCGAAGGACTGTTCCAGCGAGCCCGAGCCGAAAAGAATGGCCGCGGGCGACGTGCCGATGGCGGCGTCGACCTTGCGCTCGGTGACCTGCGCCAGATCGGGGTCGAACTGGAAGACCTGGCGGCCGTCGGAAATGACCAGTTGCTCGTAGGGCTTTTGCACGGCCCACTTGAATTTACCGGGGCGCTGGAACGAGAACACGCCGGTCTGCGCGGGCTGGGTGCGGCCCTGGTCATTGACGGTGTACTGCGAAAACGACCCGGTGGCCGCCGTGACCGTGGACACGAAGTTGCGCAATTGCTCTTGCGCGCTGGCGGCAAGCGCCAGGGCGGGGACCAGGGCCGGAGTCAGGCCCAGCACCGCAACGGCGGCCAGGCGTTGAAACGTCTTCATCATGCTTCCTCTCGTGCGGCGGCTGCGGGAACCAGGATCTCGCGGTTCCCGTTGGATTGCATCGCCGACACCATACCCGATTGCTCCATCTGCTCGAGTAACCGTGCCGCACGGTTGTAACCAATCCGAAGATGACGCTGAACCAGCGAAATGGACGCGCGGCGGTGCTTGAGCACGACTTCGCAGGCCTGGTCGTACATCGGGTCGGATTCCGCGTCCCCGCCGATGCCCGTGACGCTGCTGGCGCCCTCGGCGCCGTCGCCGTCCAGGCCGCCTTCCAGGAGACCCTCGACGTAATTGGGTTCGCCCTGCGACTTCAGGCTTTCGACCACGCGATGGACTTCGTCGTCGCTGCAGAACGCCCCGTGCACACGCACCGGCAGGCCGGTGCCGGGCGGCATGTAGAGCATGTCGCCCTGGCCGAGCAGGGTTTCCGCGCCCATCTGGTCAAGAATGGTGCGCGAGTCGATCTTGGACGACACCTGGAACGCGATACGCGTCGGGATGTTGGCCTTGATGAGGCCGGTGATCACGTCCACGCTGGGACGCTGCGTGGCCAGGATGAGGTGGATGCCCGCCGCCCGTGCCTTCTGCGCCAGACGGGCGATGAGTTCTTCGATCTTCTTGCCCACGACCATCATCAGGTCGGCCAGCTCGTCGATGACGACCACGATGGTGGGCAGCGGCGACAGGGGCTCGGGCTGGTCCGGCGTGAGCGAGAACGGATTGGGGATCGGTTCCTCGCGCTTGATCGCGTCACGGATCTTGGTGTTGTAGCCGGCCAGGTTGCGCACGCCCATCTTGCTCATGAGGCGATAGCGCTTTTCCATTTCGCCCACGCACCAGTTCAGCGCGTTGGACGCCTGGCGCATGTCGGTGACCACCGGCGCCAGCAGGTGCGGGATGCCTTCGTAGACGCTCATTTCGAGCATCTTGGGGTCGATCAGGATCAGGCGGGTGTGCGAGGCGTCGGCCTTGTAGAGCAGCGACAGGATCATGGCGTTGATCCCGACCGACTTGCCCGAACCGGTGGTGCCCGCCACCAGCAAGTGGGGCATCTTGGCCAGGTCGGCCACCACCGGGTTGCCGGCGATGTCCTTGCCCAGCGCCATGGTCACGACCGAATGGCTGGCGTGGTAGGTCTGCGAACCCAGGATTTCGGACAGGCGCACCATCTGGCGGCGCGGGTTGGGCAGCTCCAGCCCCATCAGGTTCTTGCCGGGTATGGTTTCGACCACCCGGATGCTGACCAGGCTGAGCGCGCGCGCCAGGTCCTTGGCCAGGTTGACGATCTGGCTGCCCTTCACGCCGGTGGCCGGCTCGATTTCGTAGCGGGTGATGACAGGGCCGGCCTGCGCCGCAACCACGGTGACCGACACGCCAAAGTCGGCCAGTTTCTTTTCGATCAGGCGCGAGGTGAACTCGATGGTCTCGGCCGACACGGTTTCCTGGTTGTTCAGGGGAGGGTCGAGCAGGCCAAGGGTGGGCAGATCGCCTTCGGCGCCGCCGGTGGGCGGGAAGAAAAGCGATTGCTGCTTTTCCTTTTCGACGCGCTCGGACTTGGGCACCACGGTGATGGCCGGTTCGATGCGGACCGGCTGCTCGTGCACCAGTTTTTCCTGCTTGGCCACCACCTGTTCGGTGCGCACGGCCTTGGCGACTTCGCCGACCTTGCGGTCCTGGCGCGCGGTGTAGGAATTGCGCATCTTGCGGACCAGGCCCTCCAGCCAGGAACCGACGCGCTCGGCGACCGCCAGCCACGAAAACGAGAAGAACAGACTGAGTCCAATTGCCAGCATGACCAGGAAGGCCAGCGTGGCGCCGGTAAAGCCGATGCTGCTGCCGATGAGGTCCGCCAGCATCTGGCCGATGACGCCGCCCGCGCCGCTTGCCGTTTCCGACGCGCCGGGCAGATGCGTGCCACGGCTGGCCAGGCGCAGGGCTTCCATGCCCAGCGAGCCCATCATCAGCAGGAAAAAGCCGATGCCCTCTTCCCAATGAACGCGCGGCAGCACTTCGGGTTGCTTGCTGTTGGCCACGCGCAACTGCGCGGCCAGGCGCCGGTAGCCAGCCCGCACGCGATGAAGCAGCAGGACGACCCACCACCAGGCGGAGAAACCAAAGAGATAGAGGAGGATGTCCGCCAGGTAGGCGCCCAGGCGTCCGCCCTGGTTGCGCACGACATCGCCCGGAACCGAGTGCGACCAGCCAGGGTCGGACGCGCTCCAGGTGGCGAGCACCAGGGTAAGCCAGGCCGCCAGGGCGGCAAAGAGGATCCAGCGGGCTTCACGCAACAACGCGGAAATGCGCGTTTGCAGCGGCGAGGGTCCGTTGCGGGTGTTGCGCGAGGCGCGCGGAGAAGCAGTCGAGATACGCGGCATGCGGCTCATTATAATTGGGCGTTACCCTAAAGATACCTGCCCATGTCCACGCCTACGCACGCTAAAGTTTTGATACTCGGTTCCGGCCCCGCCGGTTACACGGCGGCCGTCTATGCGGCACGCGCCAATCTTAACCCTGTTCTTGTTACAGGTCTGGCCCAAGGCGGCCAGCTCATGACCACCACGGACGTCGACAATTGGCCGGCCGACGCGGATGGCGTGCAGGGTCCGGACCTGATGCAGCGCTTCCAGAAGCACGCTGAACGCTTCAACACGGAAATGCTGTTCGACCACATCGCCAAGGTCGACCTCTCCAAGCGCCCCTTCACCCTGACCGGCGACACCGGCAAGGTCTACACCTGCGACGCGCTCATCATCGCCACGGGCGCCTCGGCCAAGTACCTGGGCCTGCCGTCCGAGCAGTCCTTCATGGGCCGCGGCGTCTCCGGCTGCGCCACCTGCGACGGTTTCTTCTACCGCAACCAGGACGTGGTAGTGGTCGGCGGCGGCAATACCGCTGTCGAGGAAGCCCTCTACCTGTCCAACATCTGCCGCAAGGTCACGCTGATCCACCGCCGCGACAAGTTCCGCGCCGAGCCGATCCTGGTCGACAAGCTGATGAGCAAGGTCGAAAACGGCAACATGGAACTCAAGCTGTTCCACACGCTGGAAGAAGTCCTGGGCGACGACAGCGGCGTGACCGGCGTGCGTGTTCGCCACGTGGACACCGGCGCCACCGAAGACATGGCCGTCACGGGCGCGTTCATCGCCATCGGTCACCAGCCCAACACGGAAATCTTCCAGGGCCAGCTCGAGATGAAAGACGGCTACATCGTCACCAAGAGCGGCCTGTCCGGCATGGCCACCATGACCTCGGTGCCGGGTGTGTTTGCCGCCGGCGACGTGCAGGACCACGTCTACCGCCAGGCCATCACCAGCGCCGGCACGGGCTGCATGGCCGCCCTGGACGCCCAACGGTGGCTGGAGAATGCGGGGCAGTAAGGTCGGCGTGGCCGACCTGAAACGCCTGAAGAAGGACCTGCAGGAAGAACGCGAGCGCGCCGCCCTTGCCCCGCAGCGCGCGGCGGCGGCTGCGGCCGCGCGCCCCGCGTCGCCCCCCGAGGACGACCTGGCGGCGTTCAAGCGCTCGATGAAGTCCGTCACGCCGATCCGGCACGCGCAACGTGTCGAGCACAAGCCCGCCCCCGAACCCGCGCCTGCGCTACGCCGCGCCAACGCGCTGGGCGAAACGCCCAACCGCGCCGACGCGGGCGTCTCGGACGGCGGCGAGATCACGCACCTGCTGTCCGAAGGCGGCACCGCCTTCGTGCGCGGCGACGTGGCGCCCGACACCGCGCGCAACCTGCGCCGCGGCCAATGGCGCGCCGGCGCGGAACTCGATCTGCACGGGCTGCGCGTCGAGCAGGCGCGCCATGCCCTGCTGTCTTTCCTGGACGAGTGCCAGGAACACGGCATCCGCTGCGTGCGCATCGTGCACGGCAAGGGCTACAACTCGGAAGGCCTGGAGCCGGTGCTGAAAGACAAGGCACGGACGTGGCTGGTCCAGAAGGCCGACGTCATGGCGTTCTCCGAGGCCCCCGAGCGCGAAGGCGGCGCGGGCGCCCTGTTGGTGCTGCTGCGCCAGTCCGAGGGGCCGCGCAAATGAAGTGGCTTTTCCTGGCGGTGGCGATCGTCGCCGAGATCTTCGCCACCAGCGCCCTCAAGGGATCCGAAGGTTTCACGCGGCTGGTGCCGTCGGTCATCACCGTCTTCGGCTACCTGATTTCGTTCTACTTCCTGTCGCTGACGCTGCGCGAGATTCCCGTGGGCATCGCCTATGCGATCTGGTCCGGCGTCGGCATCGTGCTGATCTCCATCGTGGGCGCGGTGCTGTTCAAGCAGCACCTGGACACACCCGCGCTCATCGGCATCGGCCTCATCATCGCCGGCGTGGTGGTGATGAACGTCTTCTCCAAATCCGTCTCGCATTGACGACGTTCTCCGCCGTCCGGATACAAGGCCTGGGGACGCGGGGCATCCTGGCGCAGACCTTGCTACGCCTCGCCCTTGCTGCAATCCTGTGCCTGGGTTTGCTGTTTGCTGCCTGCGCATCGGCCCAGGGCTTTGACCGCGCCGCCGAGCTCAAGCGCTACCGGGCCTGGTACACGGTCTTCTCAGAGGACATGGACCGGCTGGCCGCGGCGTCCGGCCCGCTGACGGAAGCGCAGTTCGATGCGCTGTTTGAAACGTCGGTCGTGCCCGGCTCGCGCGCGGCCGGCTTCCTGCGTGAAACCTTCGCGCGCCGAACCGGCGATGGCACGTACCGCCCGCGATACGGCCCCCGCCCCGTATTCATGGGTGTGCTAGCCAGCGGTATTCCCGCGGGCCAGGGCGGCCGCTATCCAGAATCTGATGCCGCGTTCCAAGGCAAGGACCTGTCGGTCTGGTACCTGCACGTGGACGTAGGCGACATGACCAACACGTACCTGCTGTCGTCCGGCGCCTTCACCCCCTACCGGCTGCCGCCCGCGGGCACGTTCGAGCGCCGCGCGTACCCGTTCCTGCTGATGGATACCCGAGACGGCGCATTGCGGCTGGGCGGCGTCAGCGCCGAACTCTGGGGCCTCGTTGCGTGGCTGCAAAATGCCGCGAACTAAGCCCGTGCTGCGCCTGTACGCCATGGCCGCGATGTCCGCTGCGCCCGGCCTTGCACTGGCCCTGTGCCAGCCGCTCGCCGCGAACGAACGGCTGACCGTTGTCGCCGACGTGCGGCTCGACGACACCCACACGCTGCTGGCCAAGGACGGCTCACGCATCCGCAGCTGGTTGCCTGCCGTCCAGGTGCCCGACGGACCGCGCGCCGTGCCGGTCATCTGGGCCGAAAACGTGGACTGGTCGGTCTATGCGGCCGATCCCGGCGCCCGCATTGGCGCCACGATGCTGCGTTTCGAGCAAGGCCAGGACGGTCGCCCGCATCTTTGCGGCATTGCCCAGTACAGCCCCAACACCGTGGCCGCAGCCCGCGCGCGGCGCGATTCCGCCTTGCCGCCGCCGGAGAACGAAACCCGCTTTCGCTACGACGCATCGGGCCGGCTGATCGGCTACGAGGTGCGGTCGCGCACCTGGGACGGCCGCGCGAATCGGCCCGTCCGGCGTTGCCTGCGCTATGACGCCAACGGCTGGCTCGCCGAATTGGCCGACGGCAGTTGCGACGGCGCCTCCCGTCCGCAGGTGCGCTATGTGCATGACACGGCCGGCCGCCTGTTGCGGACCGTCCGCCACGCGCCTGAAACCGGTGACGCCAACGAGGTCATCGTGCATGACGCCGCAGGCGGGATCGCCCAGCGCTATCTGCGGCCGGTCCTGCAAAGCGAAGACGGGCGCGACGCGCAGGCGGGATTGCCATACCGCGCCGTCGCGGGCGAACACCCGGTTCGGGTGCTGCCTGGCCCCGGCTGGCAGCCGCCCGCCCTGGAGTCCTACCACTACGACTGGGCCATCGTGCAGCCGCGCGGCGACGCCAGCGTTTACGAGGCCAAGCGCGATCCCAAGTCCGTGCTGGCCAGCGGAAACAGCGGTGAAAATGGACGTTTCGACATGAGCGCGGACGTCCGCCGGCGCGTGTGGGCGGCGGCGGGCCGCGCGCCTGGCGGCGTGCAGTGGTTGTGGGCGCCGGGGCAGGTGCTTACGCTGTTGCAGGCCATGCCCGACACCGCGTGGGCCGCCTGCGCCGACCCTCAGGACCACCGGCCGGCAGCCTGCCCTGCTCCTTAGCTGTTGTCCGGCTGCGGATGCCGCGCATCCGGGTTGCGCAGGTAATCGACCAGCGCCAGCGTGGCCCGGTCGGGCGGCGGGGTCAGCAGCGACACCACGAAGATCGTCAGGAACGCCACCGGCGCGCCGAACACGCCCGCCGCAATGGGCTGGATGCCCCACCACAGGTCCACCGGCTGCGTGCGCGCGATGCCCAGCACCGATTCCCGCAGCCACGGGTGCGTGTGCGTCATGTAGGCAAACGTCACGGCAAGGCCTGCGGCCATCCCCAGCGTGGCGCCCCATTTGTTGGCGCGCCGCCAGAACACCCCCATGACGAGCGCCGGGAAGAACGACGAGGCCGCGAACGAAAACGCGGCCGACACCATGAACAGGATGTCCGCGGGTTTGCGGGCCGCGACCCACGCCGCGCCAAACGCGACCACCAGCAGCAGGATCTTGGACACCATCACCCGGCGCGCGGCCGACATGCGCGGCGACACGACCCGGTACCACATGTCGTGAGAAAGCGAGTTGGACAGCGTCAGCAGCAACCCGTCGGCCGTGGACAGCGCCGCCGCCAGACCGCCGGCCGCGACCAGCCCGGAGATCACGTAGGGCAAGCCGCCGATTTCGGGCATGGCCAGCACCACCACATCCGCGCCCATGCTGATTTCGCTCAGCTGCACCACGCCATCGCGGTTGATGTCGGTGACGTCGAGCAGGTTGGTGTCGACCGCGCTCCAGGCGTGCACCCAGTTGGGCAGACTGAGGAAGTTCGAGCCCACGACCTGGGTATAGATCTCGAACTTGACCAGCAGCGCCAGCGCGGGCGCCATGAAGTACAGCAGCAGGATGAACAGCAGCGACCAGCACACCGACTTGCGCGCCTCGATGACGGACGGCGTGGTGTATGAGCGCATCAGGATGTGCGGCATGCCCGCGGTGCCCAGCATCAGGCACAGCACCATCGCCAGGAAGTTGATGCGCATGTTGCTGCGTTCCTCGGGGTCCTTGGCCGGGAACGGTTCGGCGTGCGGCGTGGGCGGCGCGGCGCGGGCCTCGAAGGTCGCCTTGGCCTGCGACCACGTGGTGCGCGCGTCGTCGACAGTCGGCGGGTAGGCGGCCAGTTCGCGTTCGGCCGACCGGATCTCGACCATGGGCGCGTCGCCCGCGTTCAATTGGGCCAGCCGGCTGCGCAGCTTGTCTTTTTCCAGCGTCCACGAGTCGGGCAGCGTCTGCAGGCGGCGCGACATCTCGTCGGCGCGCTGCTGCCAGATCGTGCGCACCTCGATCTCGGACGGATCGTTCTGCAGGTAGACCTCTTTTTCGGTCACCTGCTGCAGCACGGCCCCGCCCGACAGTTGCGGCAACGGCATGTTGGTGTGCTTGACCGACAGCCAGATCACCGGCACGAGGTACGCGATGACCAGGATGATGTATTGCCCGACCTGCGTCCACGTGACCGCGCGCATGCCCCCCAGGAACGAACAAACCAGCATGCCGCCCAGCGCAACGAAGATGCCCAGCTCGAATGAAATGCCCGTCATCCGCGTGGTGATGATGCCCACCCCGTAGATCTGGGCGACCAGATACGTGAACGAGCAGAGAACGGCGCAGAAGACCCCGGCCAGGCGCGGCAAGTTGCCGCCGTAACGGGCGCCCATGAAATCGGGAATGGTGTATTGGCCAAAGCGGCGCAGGTACGGCGCCAGAAGCATCGCCACCAGCACGTACCCGCCCGTCCAGCCCATGATGTAGGCCAGCCCGCCATAGCCGGTCAGATACAGCGTGCCCGCCACGCCGATGAAGGACGCCACCGACATCCAGTCGGCCGCGGTCGCCATGCCGTTGTAAATGGCCGGCACGCGCCGGCCGGCGACGTAGTACTCCACCTGGTCGGAGGTGCGGCAGACAATGCCGATGCCGGCGTACAGGCTGACGGTGACCAGCAGGAACACATAGCCGATCCAGTTGCGCGGCATGCCCAGGATCTCGGCCAGCGCCATCAGCAGGATCATCAGCGCAAAGCCTGCCGTGTACAGCACATAGATGCGCCGCAGGCGGATGCGGAACTCCTGGGGGGTGTCTCCCGTGAAAAACGGCATCAGCGCGGCTCCCCGGTTTCGTCGGCGCGCTCATCGGCGCGATTCATGACCCGGGCGTAGACGGCGATGATGATCAGATAGGCCAGCGGGGCGCCATAGGCGGCCATCCAGAAGGCGAAGGGCCAGCCGATGAAGTCGAACGAGAGCCGGCTGGCGAAAAACGAGGGAATGAAGGTCAGCGCCGCCCAGATGGCGAGCAGCAGCAGGATCAGCCGCAGATTGCGGCGCCAGTAAGGCGTGACGGATGTCCGGGAGGGAGTAAGGCGCGTTTGCGGCATAGCGTGGATGAGCAGGTCCCATCTAAATATCGCCAAACGCAGCGCTTGAAAAGCCCTGAATCTTGATTTGCCGGCTTTTTATGCGACAACGGCTGGCACTTCCTGGTGCCAGCCGTTGTGCGTTTGCTTTTTTTGAGTACTGCTTTACTTTTTTTATTTACCGGTGCCGCCGGTATTTGCCCATGCAGGGCTTTGTCTCCTCACCTGCATGGGAAGAGATTCTGCACCAGATGCGGGATTGCCACACTAGGGGAATGCCCTAAGACGGAGCATTCATTTACATATTCCCTGCACCATATAAGTGCATTTTGGCCCCGCCGTTCTAAATATTGGGATTTTTTGGCCCAAACCGCCCCGCGCACGGCCTAATTCTTGAGCACTGCTCAGTTCATGAGCATGGCCGATGGCGACCGGCGTCCGAACCCGTGCACGCCAGGATGCCCGATTCCGGGCACGACAGCCAGAAGCTTGCCAGCCGCTCTTTACACGGCGTTTACACCCCGCCCGCCAAGCTATACCCCGTTTTTACCCCCCGCTCCGTAACCTGCCGGTGTTTTCAATGGTCACCTCGCCTGCCCGGCGCGCATCCGCCTTTTGCCGCGCAGGCCTGTTCGAAGGGAGCAAGCCTCCCGGGGAGAAAAAACGTGGATCTCGTCTATATCGGGCTCTTTGCCGCGATGGCCGGGCTGACCTGGGCGCTTGTCCGGTTCTGCGACGCCTTGTCGGCCGGAGGGCAGTCATGAGCTGGCTCTACTGGCTGAGCGGCCTGACGGCCGCATTCCTGTTCGTGTACCTGCTGGTCGCGCTGTTCAAACCGGAGAAATTCTGATGACCCCCGAATTCGTCGGGCTGCTGGTCCTGTACCTGGCAGTCCTCTTTGCGATTGCGCCCGTCTTGGGCCGCTACATCCGCGTCGCGATGGAAGACGGCCGTTCGCGGCTGACGGCCTGGGGACGGCCGCTCGAGCGCGGCATCTACCGGCTGGCGGGCATCGACCCCAAGGCGGAAATGGGCTGGAAACGCTATGCCGCCGCCGTGCTGGTCTTCAACCTGGTCGGCATCGCCGCCGTCTATGCCCTGCAGCGCGTGCAGGGGCTGCTGCCGCTGAACCCCGCCGGCCTGGGCGCCGTGTCGCCCGATTCCGCCCTGAATACGGCCATCAGCTTCGTCTCGAACACCAACTGGCAGGGGTACGCGGGCGAATCCACAATGAGCTACCTGACGCAGATGCTGGCGCTGACGGTGCAGAATTTCGTATCGGCGGCGACCGGCATCGCCGTGGTGTTCGCGCTGATCCGCGGGCTCGCCCGGCACTGCTCGGCCACCGTGGGCAACTTCTGGGCCGACATGGTCCGGTGCACGCTGTATGTGCTGTTGCCGCTGTCGCTCGTGCTGGCGATGGCGCTGGTCAGCCAGGGCGTGATCCAGAACTTCAGCCCCTACCAGGCCGTGCAGACGGTCGAGACCGTGCACTACGACCAGCCCCGCGTGGACGCGCAAGGCCAGCCCGTGCTGGACGCGGCCGGCGCGCCGGTCACCGACCCGGCCACCACGCGCACGCAGACCCTCGCCATGGGGCCGGTCGCGTCCCAGGAAGCGATCAAGCTGCTGGGCACCAACGGCGGCGGCTTCTTCAACGCCAATTCGGCGCACCCCTTCGAAAACGCCACGCCGCTGTCGAACTTCCTGCAGATGCTGGCCATCCTTGCGATACCCGCCGCACTGTGCTTTACCTTCGGCGAGATGGTGGGCAGCCGGCGCCAGGGCATCGCCATCCTGGCCGCGATGACAACGCTATTCGCCGTCTTTGCGCTGTCCACCGCCTATTTCGAGCAGCAGCCCAATCCCATGGCGGTCGAAGCCGGCGCCGCGACGTTCGGCGGCAACATGGAAGGCAAGGAGACGCGATTGGGCATCGCGGCCACGTCGCTCTTTGCCACGGTCACCACGGCGGCGTCCTGCGGCGCGGTGAATGGCATGCACGATTCGTTCTCCGCGATGGGCGGTCTGTCGCCGATGCTGCTCATGCAGCTGGGCGAAGTCGTATTCGGCGGTGTGGGCTCCGGCCTGTACGGCATGCTGGCCTTTGCCATCCTGGGCGTCTTCATCGCCGGACTGATGATCGGCCGCACGCCCGAATACCTGGGCAAGAAGATCGAGGCCTTCGACATGAAGATGGTTTCCATCGTCATCCTGGCCACGCCGCTGCTGGTGCTGGGCGGCACGGCGCTGGCCGTGTCCGTGGCGGCGGGCCAGGCCGGCGTGCTCAATCCCGGCATCCACGGATTCTCGGAGATCCTGTACGCGCTCTCGTCGGCCGGCAACAACAACGGCAGCGCCTTCGCGGGGCTGTCGGCCAACACGCCCTTCTACAACGTCCTGTTGGGCATCGCGATGTGGTTCGGCCGGTTCGCCGTGATCGTCGCGGTGCTGGCCATGGCCGGCTCACTGGCGGCCAAGCGCCGGCTCCCCGCCGGCCCCGGCAGCATGCCGACCACCGGCCCGCTTTTCGTGACGCTCCTGATCGGCGCCGTGCTGCTGGTCGGCGCCCTCACCTATGTGCCCGCGCTGGCTCTCGGCCCGGTCGCGGAACACCTGCAACCCTGATGCAAGAAGGCTAGGAAAGAACATGGCCAAGATTGATATGCAAACCATCGGATCTGACGGCAGTACAGCCGCCCGCGCGTCCGTGCCCGACGAACCGGGTCAACCGAACGCGGGCAAGCAGAGCGCGGCCCGGACTGACGCGGCGCGACCGAGCGCGGCCCGACCAGACGCGGCCCGACCCTTTGGCCTCTGGTCGCGGGCGCTGGTGGGTCCCGCGCTTGTGGACAGCCTGCGCAAGCTGTCGCCCGCCGCGCAGGTCAAAAACCCCGTGATGTTCGTGGTCTATGTGTGCAGCCTGCTCACCACGGTCCTGTGGATCATGGCCCTCGGCGGCCAGGCCGAGGCGCCGGCGGGATTCATCCTGGGCATCGCCGTGTGGCTGTGGTTCACCGTGCTGTTCGCCAACTTCGCCGAGGCGCTGGCCGAAGGCCGGGGCAAGCAGCAGGCGGCCACGCTGCGCGGCCTGCGCACCACCATCGACGCGCACCTGCTCAAGGGCTTTCGCGACGAGGACGCATTGGAGGCGGACCCGGCGCACTGGCGCGCCCAGGCCGTCAACCAGCCATCGGGCCTGCTGCGCCGCGGCGATGTCGTGCTGGTCGAAGCCGGCGACACGGTGCCCGGCGACGGCCAGGTCATCGCCGGCGTGGCCTCCGTCGACGAAAGCGCCATCACGGGCGAGTCCGCGCCCGTCATCCGCGAGTCGGGCGGGGATTTCTCGTCCGTCACCGGCGGCACGCGCGTGCTGTCGGACTGGATCTTCGTGCGCATCGCCGCCGATCCCGGCGAGAGCTTCCTGGATCGCATGATCTCGATGGTCGAGGGCGCCCGGCGCCAGAAGACGCCCAACGAGCTGGCGCTGACCATCCTGCTGGTGGGTCTGACCGTGGTGTTCTTGCTGGTCGTTGTCACGCTGATGCCCTTCTCGCTCTACGCCGTCGCGGCGGCGGGCGGCGGCGCAGCGGTCACGGTGACCGTGCTGGTGGCGCTGCTGGTCTGCCTGATACCCACCACCATCGGCGGCCTGCTGTCGGCCATCGGCGTGGCGGGCATGAGCCGCATGATGAGCGCCAACGTGATCGCCACGTCCGGCCGCGCGGTCGAAGCCGCAGGCGACGTCGACGTGCTGCTTCTGGACAAGACCGGCACCATCACCTTCGGCAACCGTCAGGCGTCCACCTTCCTGCCGGCGCCCGGCGTTTCAGCGCGCGAACTCGCGGATGCCGCGCGCCTGGCCTCGCTGGCCGACGAAACGCCGGAAGGCCGCAGCATCGTGGCCTTGGCGGACAAGGCCATCCATGCGCCCGCGCCGCGCATCGCGGGCATCGAGTTCGTGCCGTTCACCGCGCAATCGCGCATGAGCGGCGCGGACCTCGGCGAGCGCAGGATCCGCAAGGGCGCGGTCGACGCGATCCAGGCCTGGCTGGCCGCGCAGGACGCCACGGTGCCCGCCGAGGCGCTGCGCCTGGCCGAAGACGTGGCGCGGCGCGGCAGCACGCCGCTGATGGTCAGCGACGGCAATCGCGCATTGGGGGTGGTCGAGCTCAAGGACATCGTCAAGCCCGGCATCCAGTCGCGCTTTGCCGAACTGCGCCGCATGGGCATCAAGACCGTGATGATCACCGGCGACAACAAGCTGACCGCCGCCTCCATCGCGGCGGAAGCCGGCGTCGACGACTTCCTGGCCGAAGCCACGCCCGAGGCCAAGCTCAAGCTCATCCGCGACTACCAGTCGCAGGGCCGGCTGGTCGCCATGACGGGCGACGGCACCAACGACGCGCCCGCGCTGGCGCAGGCCGATGTGGCGGTGGCGATGAATTCGGGCACTCAGGCCGCCAAGGAAGCGGGCAACATGGTGGACCTGGATTCCAACCCGACCAAGCTCATCGAGATCGTCGAAATCGGCAAGCAGATGCTGATGACGCGCGGCGCGCTCACCACGTTCAGCGTGGCCAACGACGTGGCCAAGTACTTCGCCATCATCCCGGCCGCCTTCGCCACCGTCTATCCGCAGCTTGGCGTGCTGAACATCATGGACCTGGCGACGCCATCCTCGGCCATCCTGTCGGCCGTGATCTTCAACGCGCTGATCATCGTGGTGTTGATCCCGCTGGCCTTGAAGGGCGTTCGCTACCGCCCGCTGGGCGCCTCGGTGCTGCTGCGCCGCAACCTTCTCATCTATGGCCTGGGCGGCCTCATCGTGCCGTTTGCCGGCATCAAGCTCATCGACATGGTGCTGGCCGCGCTGGGCTGGGCTTGACGCTCATCCCTGCCACTGCCTTGCAAGCCTCCACGCAAAGGAATTCCTCATGACCACCGCAACTTCCGCGCCGCGCCAAGGCGGCATCCTGCGCCCCGCGCTGACCGTCTTCGCCGCGCTGTCGCTCATCACCGGCCTGGCCTATCCGTTTCTGACCACCGGCATCGCGTCGGCCGTGTTCCCCCACCAGGCCGCCGGCTCGCTGATCGAGCAGGACGGCAAGGTGGTCGGATCCGCGTTGATCGGCCAATCGTTCACCTCGCCGCAATACTTCTGGGGCCGCCCGTCGGCCACGGCGCCCATGCCCTACAACGCGGCGGCCTCCGGCGGCTCCAATCTTGGCCCGCGCAACCCGGCGCTGGCCGAGGCCGTCCAGGCTCGCATCGCCGCCTTGAAGGCGGCCGATCCGGACAACGCCGCGCCGGTCCCGGCCGACCTGGTCACCGCCTCGGGCAGCGGGCTGGACCCGCACATCAGTCCGGCCGCCGCGGCCTATCAGGCGGACCGGGTGGCGCGGGCCCGCAATCTGCCGCGCAGCGAGGTCGATGCGCTGATCCGGGCCCACACCGCCACGCCCTGGCTGGGCGTGCTGGGCAGCCCCGCGGTCAACGTGCTGACGCTGAACCTGGCGCTGGACAAGCTGCGCGGGCCGCGCTGATGGGGCGGCGTATAGTATTGCCAGCCGTTTCCTCCCCTTCCTTGCGCGTTCATGGCTGACATCGCTGGCGAGCGTCCCGATCCGGACGCGCTCTTGAAAACCCTGGACGCCGCCGAGCGGCAGGCGGTGCGCGGCAAGCTGCGCGTGTATTTCGGATCGTCGGCCGGCGTAGGCAAGACCTACGCCATGCTGGCGGCGGCGCGCGCGCAGGCTGCGCAGGGCACGGACGTGCTTGCGGGCATCGTCGAAACCCACGGCCGCCGCGAGACCGCGACGCTGCTCGATGGCCTGCCGGTCCTGCCGCTTCGGGACGTTGTCTACCGCGGCCACGTGCTCAAGGAATTCGACCTGGACGGCGCGTTGCGCCGCCGTCCGGCGCTGGTGCTGGTCGACGAACTGGCCCACTCCAACGCCCCCGGCTCGCGCCACGCCAAGCGGTGGCAGGACATCCAGGAGCTGCTCGCGGCCGGCATCGACGTCTGGACCACGCTGAACGTGCAGCACCTGGACAGCCTGAACGAGGCCGTGGGCAGCATCACCGGCGTGCGCGTCTGGGAAACGGTGCCCGACGACGTGTTCGACGCGGCCGACGAGGTCATGCTGGTCGACCTGTCGGCCGACGAACTGCTGCGCCGCTTGAAGGAAGGCAAGGTCTACCTGCCCGAACAGGCCCGGCACGCCTCCCGCAATTTCTTTCGCAAGGGCAATCTGATCGCGCTGCGCGAGCTGGCGCTGCGGCGCACGGCCGAGCACGTGGACGACGACGTGCAGGCGTACCGCCGCGACCGCGCCATCGATTCCGTGTGGCGCACGCGCGAAGCCATCGTGGCCTGCATCGGGTCCGACGCCGACGCCGAGTACGTCATCCGCAACGCCCATCGCATGAGCCAGCAGCTCGATTGCGATCTGCATGTCGTCACCATCGACACGCCGCGCGCCGCGCCGCCCGCCGCCGCCGAAACCGAGCGCCTGCAGCACGGCCTGGCGCTCGCCGACGCGCTGGGCGCGCGCACCGAAACGCTGGCAGGCGGCGACATGGTCGACGCCGTCGTGCGTTATGTCCGCCGCCACAACATCACCAAGGTGATCGTGGGCCGCACCCGCGCCGGCGGATGGCAGCGCCTGCGCCTGTCGCTGACGGCGTTGCTGACCGCCGGCATGTCGCACGGTTGGCTGTGGCGGCGCCACAGCTTCGCCGACCAGCTCGCCGCCGGGTGCCCGGAGATCGACATCATCCGGCTGGGCGCGCCGCCCGTGCCCCAGCACGCACCCGCCAAACGCGACCCGCTCACGCTGGGCCGCCGCGCGCGCGCAGCCGACGACGAACGCGCCGCCCGGCCACTGGCGGGGTACGTGTGGGCGCTGTGCTACTGCGCCGTGGCCACGGCGCTGTCCTCACTCGTCTTCCCCGCGCTGCACCAGACCAACATCGTCATGCTGTTCCTGCTGGCGGTGGCCGCCGTCGCACTGCGGCACGGACGCGGGCCAGCCGCGCTCGCGTCGGTCGTCAGCGTCGGGCTGTTTGACTTCTTCTTCGTGCAGCCCCTGTCTTCGTTCGCCGTGTCGGACGTGCAGTACCTGCTGACCTTCGGCGTGCTGCTTGGCGTGGGCTTGCTGATCGGCCAGCTTACCGCCGGCCTGCGCTTGCAGGCGCAGGCGTCGGTCAAGCGCGAGGCCGACGCGCGCAGCCTCTACGAATTCGCGCGCGAACTGTCCTCCGCCCTGCTGCCCGAACAGATCGTCGCGCTGGCCGGCTCGTTCGTGCATGCCACCTTTGGCGCGCGTTGCGCGCTTTACATCCTGGGCCTGGACGACCGCCTGAAACTGGCCATGCCCGCCGACAGCGACATGTCCGCGCCCGAATCGGCGCTGGCGCAGTGGGTCTACGACCACGGCCAGCCCGCAGGCGCGGGCACCGCCACCCTGTCCAACAGCGCGTTGCTGTACCTGCCGCTAAAGGCGCCGATGCGCACCCGCGGCGTGCTGGTGCTGGACGCGCCCCGCCGCAGCCTCTACGCCCATCCCGACACGCGCCGCCAGGTCCAGGCCTACGCCACCCTGATCGCCATTGCGCTCGAACGCCTGCACTATGTCGAGGTGGCGCAGCAGGCCGTGGTCAGCATGGAATCCGAAAAACTGCGCAACTCGCTGCTGGCCGCGGTTTCGCACGACCTGCGCACGCCGCTCACCAGCCTGGTGGGCATGACCGACACGCTGATGCGCGAGCGGCAGGCGCTGCCCGCTGGCGTGCAGGACACGGTGCGCGCCATGCGCGATCAGGCGCAGCGCATGCACGCGCTGGTGGTCAACCTGCTGGACATGGCGCGGCTGCAAAGCCGCGATACGCCGCTGCGCCTGGAGTGGCAGTCCATCGAAGAACTGGTCGGCGCCGCGCTGGCGGCCATGCGCGAGCCGCTGGCCGGCCGCGAGGTCCTGGTCGCGCCGCTGTCGGCGCTGCCGCTGGTGGAGTGCGACGGCGTGCTGATCGAACGCGTGCTGTGCAATCTGCTGGAGAACGCGGCCAAGTACACGCCTGCCGGCAGCACGCTGCGCATTCACGCCGTCGTGCATGAGGCCGAAACGCCGGGAGCCGAAGCGCAAGGGCGCGAAATGCGCGTGGCCATCGCCGACAACGGCCCCGGCGTGGCGCCCGGCGCCGAACGCCGCATCTTCGAAAAATTCACGCGTGGCGAACGCGAGTCCGCCACGCCTGGCGTCGGCCTGGGACTGGCGGTGTGCGAAGCCATCGTCGCCGCTCACCACGGCCGCATCTGGGTCGAACACGCGCCCGGCCAGGCCAGCGGCGCGCAGTTCGTCTTCAGCTTGCCGCTGGGCGTCCCGCCCGAGATCCAACCCGAAACCGCCTGAGTACCCCCATGTTCGATTTCCAGCCCATAGTCCTCATCATCGAAGACGACGCCAACATCCGGCGGTTCGTGCGCCAGGCCCTGGAAAGCGAAGGCTGCGTGGTGCACGAGGCCGACTCCGTCAAACGCGGGCTGATCGAGGCGGGCACCCGCCAGCCCGACGCGATCGTGCTGGACCTGGGCCTGCCCGACGATGACGGCATGACACTGATCCGCGAACTGCGCGGCTGGACCGAAGTGCCCGTGCTGGTGCTGTCCGCGCGCAGCGCAGAAGCCGACAAGGTCGCGGCGCTGGACGCGGGCGCCGACGACTACCTTGCCAAGCCTTTCGGCGTCAGTGAACTGCTGGCGCGTTTGCGCGTGCTGTTGCGCAGGCATGGGCGGGGCGGCGCGGGCAATGCAGCCGAGATCGCGTTTGGCGACGTGCGCGTGGACTTCTCGCGGCGCGTGGTCGAACGCGCCGGCCAGCACGTGCACCTGACCGCGATGGAATACCGCCTGCTGGCGGCGCTGCTGGCCCACCGGGGCAAGGTCATGACCCACCGCGAACTGCTGCGGCAGGTATGGGGGCCGTCTCATGTCGAGAGCAATCACTACCTGCGGATCTACATGGGCCACCTGCGCCAGAAGCTCGAGGCCGACCCGGCGCAGCCGGTGTTCCTGCTGACCGAGATCGGCGTGGGCTACCGCTTCGCGGGCTGATCTTTCGCGCGCACCGCCGTTTTGATGCGCGCTTTACGCGCAGGGCGCGAGTCTTGTCTCGCGCTTTATGCCGGTCCTCCTATTGTTGCGGTCCGCACAACACCAGGAGGCTTTCCATGCCCCGCAACACCCTTGCCGCAGTGGCGCTGTTTTCCCTCGTTCCCCTGGCGCAAGCCGCCGACGCCCCCGTCGCCACCGATGCCGTGTCGCCGTATTCCCTGACGGCCAACGTCACGCTCGCCAGTCAGTACCGCTATCGCGGTCTCATGCAGACCAACAACCAGCCCGCCATCCAAGGCGGCTTCGACCTCGCGCACGCCAGCGGCTTTTACCTGGGCAACTGGAACTCCAGCATCAGCTGGCTGAACGACAGCAACAGCGACGTCTCCGCGCCGGTGGAAATGGACTTCTACGGCGGCTACAAGGGAAATCTGACGAACAGCGTGCCCGTGGACCTGGGCGTGCTGCAGTATTACTACCCGGGCGACTATCCGTCCGGCTTCACCAGCCCCGACACCACCGAACTCTACGCCGGCATCGGCTACGGCCCGGTGATGTTCAAGTACTCCCTCGCGCTGACCAACCTGTTCGGCTTTGCCGACAGCAAGTACAGCCAATACTTCGACCTGTCGGGCAACTTCGACACCGGCATCTGGGGCCTCGTCCTCAACGCCCATGCGGGCCGCCAGATCGTGCGCAATGTCGACAACGGGTCCTACACCGGCTGGAAGCTGGGCCTGACCAAGGACTTCGGCCAGGGGTTGTCGGTGTCGCTGGCCTATCTGGACACCAACGCCGACCGCGCCGTCTACACCAACACCCGCGGCCGCGACATGGGACGCGCCACTGGCCTCTTGTCGGTGACCAAGACATTCTGACCGGCCTGCCGTTGACGCGGTTTTTACAGGGCGCCCCCGCATTTATCGGCAGGTTTTACGGCGCGGTTCCTATAGTGGAATCGTCATCAACCCACCGGATATGCGGGACGCCCTCAACGGCCCCCGCCTTCAAACCGCCATGATTCCCCGACCGCGCCTTCGCCAGGTTCCGATAGCCGCCCCCGTTGCCGCCTCGCCCGTGCCGCAGCCGCAATGCCGCCTGATCTCGCTGACCGTGCGCATCGATACGCTGGACGCGCTGAACGTGCGGCTGGCCCTGCACCGCGCATTGGGCGACCGCATTGGCGTCTACCTGCTGTCGGTGGACCACGCGCACGCCCAAAGCACGTTGGAACTGCAATGCGAATGCGGCGAACTGGACGCCATGATGTCCGCGGTCATGCGCGGTCTGCCCCGCGCGGAATTCGGGCCGGCGCGCCCGGCAACTGCGGTCACGGAGCGCTGAGCCATGCACCCGAGACCCAAACCCATGTTCGAGGGCCTGTGGCTGCCGATGGTGACGCCCATGCGAGGCGGCCACGTGGATCTGGACGCCGCGCAGGCGTTGGCCCGCTATTACCGCAACGCCGGCATCGCCGGCCTGGTGCTCTTTGGCTCCACCGGCGAGGGCAACCTCTTGAGCATGCCGGAGAAGATCGAGATGATCGAGGCCATCAACAGCGACGCGCACGCGCTGCCGATGGTCCTGGGCGTGGGCGGCGTCGACACCCGGGGCGTGGCCACGGCGGTGCGCCGGTTGGACCGCTACGCGCCGGCCGGCTACCTGGTCCCGCCACCGTATTACCTGGGTCCGTCGCAGGCCGGAATTCTGTGGCACTACCGGCAGATCGCATGGGCCACCGAGCGTCCCATCATCCTGTACAACATCCCCAAGCGCGCGGGCGTCGCCATGACGGTCCAAACCATGGAGGCGCTGGCACTGCTGCCCAACTTCGGCGCGGTGAAGGAATGCAATTCGGCCGTGCTGGCCGCCTTGAACGCGCGAGGCCGGCTGAATGCGCTGTGCGGCGAGGACCTGGCTTTGCTGGACCACTTTTTGGCGGGTGGACGCGGCGCCATTCCCGCGGCCGCGCATCTCTTTCCGGAACGCTTTGTCGCGCTGATGGCGCTGGCACAGGCAGGCGATGCGCAGGCCGCGCGCGACTGCTTTGACCCCTTGCGCCCTTTGATCCGGCTGCTGTTCAGCGAGCCCAATCCCGCGCCGGTCAAGCGCGCGCTGGCCATGCAGGGCCTCATCGCCGACGAGCTTCGCCTGCCCATGATGCCCGCCAGCCGCAAGCTGAGCGCGCGGCTGCGGCGCGCCCTGGACCTCATCCCGGCATTGGCTGACCGGCTGCAGACAGCCTGAAGATCGCCACGGCGCGCGCCAGGTCGCCCGCCTGTCCATGCAGCGTGGCGGCCGAGGCCGCGAACTCCTGCACCAGCGCCGCATTCTGCTGCGTGGCGCCGTCCAGATGCGTCACGGTCACGTTGATCTGCTCGATACCCGCGCTTTGCTCGCCGGACGCCGTGGCGATTTCGCTCATCAGCGGCGCGCTGGTGGCCGCCGATTCCAGCACGCTGCCCATCGTGGCGCTGGCCTGCTCCACGCGTTGGCTACCGCGCGCCACGGAGGCGGACGACGCCTCGATCAGCGTCTTGATCTCTTTGGCGGCCGTGGCCGAACGCTGGGCCAGCGCCCGGACTTCGCCCGCCACCACGGCAAAGCCGCGACCCTGCTCGCCCGCCCGCGCGGCTTCGACGGCGGCGTTCAGCGCCAGGATATTGGTCTGGAACGCGATCTCGTCGATCAGCCGGATGATCTCGTCGATGCGCTGCGAACTGTGCGAGATCTCGCGCATGGCGTCGATGGCGTGCTGCGTCTCGTCGCTGCCCTGCCGGGCCAGACGCGCGGCCTCGGCGGCCAACGCGCTGACCTCGCGCACGTGCTCGGCGCTTTGCCGGGCGGTGGCGGTGATCTCTTCCACGCTGGCCGCGGTCTGTTCCAAGGCCGCCGCCTGCTGTTCCGTGCGGTCCGACAGGTCCACGCTGCCTGCGGCGATCTGGCGCGAGGCGGCCGCAATGGACGCGGTGGAATGCACGATGGTGCGCACCGCCGCGTCCAGCCGCTGCTGCATCCGCGCCATTGCGCCGAACAGCTGGCCGATTTCGCCGCGATGATGGTGCGAGATGGCGCTGGACAGGTCGCCATTGGCCACCCGCTCGCACACGGCCACCGCCTCATCGAGCGGCCGCAGGATGTGCGTGCTGAAAAAGCGCAGCGCCGCCGCCAACACCAGGGCCAGCAAGACCAGCGTCACGCTGCCCTGCCGCCATAGCGTGCCGTAGAACGCCGCGTCGACGTCGTCGACATACAGGCCCGTGAACATCAGCCAGCCCCATTCCGGGTCGTAGGCTGCGTAGGTCAACTTGGGCAGCGGATCCTCGGCGCCCGGCCGCGGGAATAGGTAGCGCACGTAGCCGCCGCCCGCCTTGCCTTGCGCGTAAAGGTTTTCAAAGAGCGGCTGCCCGTCGCTGTCGCGCGTGGCGCGCACGTTCGTGCCCACCCGCTTCGCGTCGGGATGCACCAATAGATCGTAGTCGTCGCCAAACGCGCCCACATAACCATCTGCGCCGTACCGCATTGCCGACAGCTGGCGCGCCACATCGCGCTTGGCTTCGGCCAGCGGCACGCCTTCCTGCACGCGCCGCTTGCCCCCGCTGACGACGCCCGCAGCCATGTCGATCACGTGGCGAAGCTCCGTCTTGCGATCCTCCATCATCTCGGCGCGCCGCTGCCAGGCGTCCCACACGCCCAGCGCCAGGACGGCGGCGCCAATGGCAAACACGAACCACAACAGTTCCCTGCGCAAGCTGGAATGACTCATCGACTCTCTTCTGCATGACCGCCAATCGAAACAAAAATCGGCGGATTGTGACTTTTTATGTAGATTGACCGACGAGCATACTATTTCAAACTTCGTTTGAATTCGATTTGACTAGTCACTTTGATCTAGCTCAATTCTCATAAAAAAAACGCAAGGCGACTCGCGCCTTGCGTTCTTCTTTAAACCGGACCGCGGGACGAGGCCCGCCCGTTCCCTAGGCCCTGGGCGGGGGAATGCGTTGCGGCCGCGCCGTCGTCAGGGCAATCAGCGCCACCATGATGAGCGCATAAGTGGGCACGCTGCGCATATTGCGGAACATCATCTCGGTCATGCTGAAGGCGCAGTAGCTCAGGCAGAACAAGAGCCCCATCTGCGCGCCCACCCGGATAACCCGGTCGTCGCTGGCCAGGCGCCGGAAGAACACGCCTGCCGGCACCAGATACAACGCCAGCATGCTCAACAGACCCAGCAGGCCGTATCCCGCCATGGCGGCCAGCAGGTCGTTGTGTGGCTCGCCAAAACCATCCACCACTTCCTGCGTCACGATGCCCTGCTTCTGCAGCTCGCGCAGTTCCTCGCGGAACCGGCTGGGACCGATGCCCACGATCGGGCTCTTTTCGAACATCAGGAACGAGGCATGCCACAGCTGCAGCCGGATGCCGAACGACGTATCGCGGTTGGCCGACGTGGAAAAACCCTGAACGTCGTGGGTGATCTGCTGCATGCGGCTGCTGAAGGTCCAGATGGCCGCCGCGCTGGCGACCAGCGCCACGCAGATAGCCAGCGCGCAATACACCTTGTGGCGCCGGCGCCAGTTGCGCAGCCCAAGCAGAAAGACCAGGCCCAGAATGGGCAACAGCATCCAGCTGCTGCGGGTCTCGGACATCCAGGTCGCGACCACGGCCAGCGCCACGGCCACAAGCTTGACCGCCGTTTCCAGGCGCGGCCAGCGCGAGCCCGGCCCCCAGCCCAGCGACAGCAACGTCATGCCGCCCAACAGCAGCACCATGTTGGCAAAGGCCACGGCGTTGTAGCGTCCGCCCACCTCGACCACCGCGCCGCGGCCGCCCGAGAGCATCGTCACGATCAAGAGGATGGACCCGGCCAGCGCACCGGCCAGGATGGTCCATTCGATATGGCGAAGCAGACGTTGCGGCGCGCGCAGCAGCAACCACAGGACGGGAAGCGCCAAGGCAAACCGAAGCAGTTTCTCAAGTTCGGAACTGCTCCACATGCCTTTCACGGCCGAGGTGATCAGCAGACAGGCCAGCGGCGACAGCAGCGCCAGGGAAAGGGGCCAGAGCGCGCGGAAATCCATGGGCTCGTAGCGCTTGACGGCGTTCATGGTGATCGCGGTCAGGGCGATCAAGGCACTCAGATACAGAACGGCGGGGCCGCCCACGGGGCTGGTCAGCGCCAGGGCGGGCATCAGCAGCACCAGCCAGGCGGCCAGGGTTACATACAGTCGGGGCACAACAATCAACCTGAAAAGAACAAAGCACGCACGATGCGCGTCATGCCGGTGGTTAGAGAAAACCCGCCGGCCATGAAGGCGGGCGGGTTTGGCGAAAGAGCGGGAGCCGGGCCTTGCACGGCAGACAGCCTTGCGGAGGGCCCTTTTCGCGGCTTACATGTTTTCGATCATCACCTGGCCAAAACCGGAGCACGACACTTGCGTCGCGCCTTCCAGCAGACGGGCAAAGTCGTACGTGACCTTCTTGGACTGGATCGACTTTTCCATGCTGGAGATGATCAGGTCCGCGGCTTCGGTCCAGCCCATGTGGCGCAGCATCATTTCGGCGGACAGGATTTCGGAACCGGGGTTCACGTAGTCCTTGCCGGCATACTTGGGCGCCGTGCCGTGGGTGGCCTCGAACATGGCCACGGAATCGGACATGTTGGCGCCCGGGGCGATGCCGATGCCGCCCACTTGCGCGGCCAACGCGTCCGAAATGTAGTCGCCGTTCAGGTTCAAGGTGGCGATGACGTCGTATTCCGCGGGGCGCAGCAGGATCTGCTGCAGGAACGCGTCGGCAATCACGTCCTTGACGATGATCTCGCGGCCCGTCTTGGGATTCTTGAACTTGCACCACGGGCCGCCGTCGATCAGCTGCGCGCCGAACTCCTTCTGCAGGAGCTCGTAGCCCCAATCGCGGAAGCCGCCTTCGGTGAACTTCATGATGTTGCCCTTGTGCACCAGCGTCAGCGACGTACGGTCGTTGTCGATGACGTACTGGGCCGCCTTGCGCACCAGGCGCTCGGTGCCTTCGCGCGACACCGGCTTGATGCCGATGGACGAGGTGTTCGGGAAACGGATCTTCTTGACGCCGAGCTTGGTCTGCAGGAACTGGATCAGTTCCTTGGCCTGCTCGCTTTCGGCCATGTATTCGATGCCGGCGTAGATGTCTTCCGAGTTCTCGCGGAAGATCACCATGTTGGTCTTTTCGGGCTCGCGCACCGGGGACGGCACGCCCTTGAAGTACGCCACGGGGCGCAGGCACACGTACAGGTCCAGCTGCTGGCGCAGGGCCACGTTCAGCGACCGGATGCCGCCGCCGACCGGGGTGGTCAGCGGGCCCTTGATGGAAACCACGTAGTCTTTGACGACTTCCAGGGTTTCGTCGGGCAGCCACACGTCCGGGCCGTAGACCTTGGTGGCCTTTTCGCCGGCGTAGACCTCCATCCAATGGATCTTGCGCTTGCCGCCATACGCCTTCTCCACTGCCGCGTCGACGACCTTGATCATGACGGGGGTGATGTCGGCGCCCGTGCCGTCGCCTTCGATGAAGGGGATGACGGGCTGGTCAGGCACATTCAGCGAGAAATCGGCGTTGACCGTGATTTTCTGGCCGCCGGCGGGAACCTTGATATGTTGGTAGGACATGAATGCTCCATTTGCTCCGGGTGGTTTTTCTGCACGCGCCAGGATCGGACCACGTCCGATTCCGCGGGTCATACCGCCTCCTGCGAACCGCACACCGGATGGCGGATAGCAGCCCATTCTATATCGCAAAGCGCCGGGCGAAACCTGAGCTGCGTCGTGGGGCGGTAAAATAAAGCGACTCCATCCTGCTTTTGGCTCCCTCCCGATGTTCAATCCCTCCCGCGACCAAGTTCGCGAATTCTTTATCGAAACCTGGCGCAAGCACCGCGCCAACGAGGTCCTGACCCCGCTGGAGGCGATCGCGCTGGACTGGATCATCGAGCACCCGGAATACCACGCAGACCTCGAAAGCCCCGAGGCCATGACGGCCGAATACGCGGTGGAAAAAGGCCGGACCAATCCGTTCCTGCACCTGTCCATGCACCTGGCGATTGCAGAGCAATTGTCCATCGACCATCCGCCCGGCATCCGCCAGGCCTACCAGCAGCTGACGGCGCGCTCGGACGCGCACCACGCCGCCCACGAAATCATGGAATGCCTGGGCCAGGTCGTCTGGGAAGCGCAGCGCCTGGGCACGCCGCTGGACAGCGACACCTACATCGACCTGATCCGCCGCCGCGCCAGCCTCTGACCCAAACAAAAAAACCCTCGCACGCGAGAGTTTTTTGCTTGCACACCCGCCGCAGCGGGCGCGTCTTAGCGCCGGACGCCCAGGTCGCTGGGCAGCGACGCCAGCCACGCCGACACGTTGGAGATGTCCTGGTCGGACAGCTGCGTGGCAAAGGCGCCCATGATCGGGTTCTTGCGCACATTGGCCGTGGCCGCGCTGCCGGAGGCGCCACGCTTGTAGGCCTTCAGGGCATGCACCAGGTAATCGGCATGCTGGCCGGCCAGCGTCGGATAGGCGGGATCCACCGCCGTCTTGGCGTCGGCGCCGTGGCACGAGGCGCAGTTGAATTTGTCGAAGACGGCCTTGCCGGCCGCCAGGTCCTGCGCCTGGGCGGCTGCGCCCGAAATGGCCAGGGTCGCGCCCGCAAGGGCAAGCATGGTGCGGTTCATGGTGTTGCCCCCTTACTTGAGATTCGAGTAGTACGCGGCCAGGTCGGCGATATCCTGGTCGGTCAAGCTGCCGGCAATCGCATCCATCGTGGGATGGCTGCGCGCGCCTTTCTTGTACTCGTTGAGGGCCGTTTCGATGTATTTGGCGTTTTGGCCAGCAATCATCGGAACATGGTAAAGCTCGGGAAACGATGCCTTGTAGCCTGGGATGCCATGGCAACCGATGCACATCGAAACCTTGTCTCGGGCATTCTGGACATTACCGACCGGCGCTGCGTCTGCAGCAACAGCCTGGCCGGCGATCGCACAGGACGCCATCGTGGCCAACACGGAAACCGTGTACTTCAGAGAGGTTCGCAACTTCATTGGAATGACTCTTCTTGGTATGGCTAAGGACTAGGGCCTGCTCACACGAAAAGGCCCTCTGCAAACACGTTGCGGGTGGAACCCAAAGCAAAACCGCCTGATTGTACGATAATTGCTCAGGATTAATACCTTGCGTTAGTGTTGATCCCAATCAAACCACAGAAGCCATCAGATCATGCCCGCAGCCCAGACCGCCTCCTCCGCCAAGCCAGTCCGCTTCGATGGCACCGACAGCTACGTCGCCACCGACGATCTCAAGCTCGCCGTGAACGCCGCCCTCACCTTGCAGCGCCCGCTTCTCATCAAGGGCGAACCCGGCACCGGCAAGACGATGCTGGCCGAGGAAGTGGCCCGCGCGCTGGGACGGCCGCTGCTGCAATGGCACATCAAGTCCACCACCAAGGCGCACCAGGGCCTGTATGAATACGACGCCGTCTCGCGGCTGCGCGATTCGCAGCTGGGCGACGAGAAAGTCCGCGATATCCGCAACTACATCGTGCAGGGCACGCTGTGGCAAGCGTTCCAGTCGCACGAGCCGGTGGTGCTGCTGATCGACGAGATCGACAAGGCCGACATCGAATTCCCCAATGACCTGCTGCGCGAACTGGACCGCATGGAGTTCCATGTGTACGAGACGCGCGAGACCATCTCCGCGCGCCACCGTCCGCTCGTCATCATCACGTCCAACAACGAAAAGGACCTGCCCGACGCGTTCCTGCGCCGCTGCTTCTTTCACTACATCCGCTTTCCCGATCGCGACACGATGCGCGACATCGTGGCCGTCCACTATCCGGATCTGAAGCAGGACGTGCTGCGCGCTGCGCTGGACACGTTCTTCGCGCTGCGCGATGCGCCCGGCCTGAAGAAAAAGCCGTCCACGTCCGAACTGCTGGATTGGCTGCGCCTCTTGCTGGCCGAGGACGTCTCGGCCGCGCAGATCGACGCGCACACCGCCACCGCCGTGCCGCTGATGGCCGGCGCGCTGCTCAAGAACGAGCAGGACGTGCATCTTCTTGAACGCCTGGCGGCCATGACGCGCGGCGGCCAGCGCCGCTGATCCCGCATCCAAGGGCGGCACGCACATGCTGATCGACTTCTTCTATCACCTCCGGGCGCACAAGCTGCCGGTCTCGGTCAAGGAATACCTGACGCTGGTGGACGCCTTGCGCCAGGACCTGATGTCGCCCACGCTGGACGAGTTCTACTTCCTGGCGCGCGCCACGCTGGTCAAGGACGAATCGCTCTACGACCGCTACGACAAGGCGTTTGGCGCGTACTACCGCGGCATCGAGGCCGCGTTGCCCGCAGGCAAGGAGATCCCGATCGACTGGCTCATCAAGCAGTTCGAAAAAAGCCTGTCGCCCGAAGAAAAGGCCGCCATCGAAAAGCACGGCTGGGACAAGCTCATGGAGCTCTTCAAGGAGCGCATGGATGAGCAGAAGGAGCGCCACGCGGGCGGCAGCAAATGGATCGGCACCGGCGGCACGTCGCCCTTCGGCAACGGCGGCTATCACCCCGAAGGCATCCGCGTGGGCGGCGCATCGGCCGGCAACCGCACGGCGGTCAAGGTTTGGGACATGCGCCAGTTCAAGGACTACGACGACCAGGTCGAACTGGGCACGCGCAACTTCAAGGTGGCATTGCGCCGCCTGCGCCGCTTCGCGCGCCAAGGCGCCGATCTGGAACTGGACCTGGACGACACCATCGCCAGCACCGCGCGCAACGCCGGCCATCTGGACCTGCGCATGGTCCCGGAACGCCACAACACGGTGAAAGTGCTGATGCTGCTGGACGTGGGCGGCAGCATGGACGACCACATCGGCCGCGTCGAGGAACTGTTCTCGGCGGCCCGCAGCGAGTTCCGCAACCTCGAGGTCTATTACTTCCACAACTGCCCGTATGAAAGCCTGTGGCAGAGCAACCGCCGGCGCCAGAACGAGCGCTTCGACACCTGGGACGTACTGCGCAAGTACAACCCGGACTGGCGCCTGATCATCGTGGGCGACGCCACCATGAGTCCCTACGAGATCCTGCAGCCCGGGGGCTCGGTCGAACACTACAACAAGGAACCCGGCGCCGAATGGATGCGCCGGTTGCTGGACGCCTGGCCCAAGTCGGTGTGGCTGAACCCCGAGCCCACGGCTTCCTGGCAGTACCGCCAGTCCATTGCCTTGATGCGCGACATCATGCAGGACCGCATGTATCCCGTGACCGTCGCCGGGCTGGAGCAGGCGATGCGGATGCTGTCGAAGTAGCGCGCCGCCGGCCTCAGCCGTCGACCGGGTTTGCCGGCGTGTTCAGCGTCAGCTGATAAAAGGCCAGGTCGAGCCAGCGGCCGAATTTGAAGCCGGCCTCGCGGATGGTGCCGGCGTGCACGAACCCCAGCTTTTCATGCAGCCGGATGCTGCCCTGATTGGACGCGTCGATGCCGCCGACCATGACGTGCACGCCATCGGCGCGCGCCCGTTCGATCAGGAGGCCCATCATCGCCTCGCCCAGGCCGCGGCCGCGAAAGCGCCCGTCCACGTAGACGGAATGCTCGACCGAATACTTGAACGCCGGAAACGCGCGGAACGTGCCGTAGCTCGCGAACGCCATCAATTCGCCATCTTCGTTTTCCAGACCCAAGACCGGAAAACCGCCCTGCTCCTTGGCCTGGAACCAGCCCTGCATGGCCTCGCGCGGCCGCGGCTTGTAGTCGTACAGCGCGGTGGAGTTCGCGATGGCGTCATTGAAAATGGCCAGGATCTGGTCGGCGTGTCGCGCGTGCGTGCACGAGACCAGGGTGGTGCCTTGCGGGGCGCGGAGTTCGGCGGGCGTCGTCATGGCCAGGATTTTAGCGACCGTGTCGCGCGCCGCCTACCGGCGTAAACGGGGCACAGGGCGAAAAAAAACCGGCGATGACGCCGGTTCAGTGAAATGTTGCCGCTTCTGGCCACTCTCAGGCGGCGCGGCTCTCCACAGATCGATGCGCGCCGTTTGCCGCATGGCGCAAACCCGGGCACTGCCGCCATGCCAATTCGTCGGCGTCCATGTCCAGGTCGAACAAATCTTGCGCGGCGGGCCACGGATGGGAGCGCGCGGTGGCGCCCTCCATTTCAAGCACATGGCCGGCAAATCCGCGAGGCGATCCGCCGCACTCCGCGAAATACCGCTGGGAACTCAGGTCCACCACGTAGGTGGTCATGTCATGGGTCAATATGGCCACGTATTGGCCGTCATCACTGGCATAAGCGTACTGAAACTGTCCTTTGATGCCGTCGCCGTTCAGGGCATTGCCGGTCAGTTGGGACAAGGCACGCGTGACGATCTCGGTCAGCATGGGTCGTTCCTCCGTAGAATGCGCCAGCAGGATGCCGGCGGCGAAGGCGCGAACGACAAGCACCGGCGCCGCGCGGCGGCGGCGTCTGGCGTTGGACGGGAAGCCGGTGAAACGGCTGTCGCGCATCCCGTCATCAACAGCGAATGCGTGCTTAAAAGCTTACACCCGCGACCGGAACCGATTCAAATCCCCAGGGAAATCAGAGTTGCTGCGCCGCAGCATCAAGCCGGATGCGGCTTCGCGCCGCTTATGCCGCCGCAAACACCGCAGCGTCTGTAGCGCCCCCCGCGTCGCGCCGGCGGCGCCAGGCGTCCCGCCCGATGCGGTACAGCACATGGGCGCGCAAAGGATGGCCTGCCGGCACGGCGGGGTGATCGAAGGGCTGCGGGTCGGCCACCATGCCCAGGCGGTCCATTACGGCGCGGGACCGCAGGTTGTCCGTGGCGGTGAAGGCGACGATCTCATCCAGCGCGACCTGCTCGAAGCCCACGCCAAGGGCCGCGCCGGCCGCCTCGCTGGCGTAGCCCCGTCCCCAGAATGGCTGCGCCAGACGCCAGCCGATTTCCACCCCGGGCGCAAACGGCAACGCAGGCGCCAGCGGCTTGATGCCTACAAAGCCGATGAAGGGCGCCACGCCGGGCGCTTCCACCGCCCAGAAGCCCCAGCCGTGCTCGTCGATGCCCGCGGCCAGCCTGTCGGCCAGCGCATCGCTTTCCTGGGGCGTGAGCGGCAGCAGGAACTGCGTCACGGTCGGGTCCGCGTTCAGGGCCGCAAAGGGCTTGCGATCGGAGGCCCGCCATTGCCGCAGCACCAGACGGGGCGTTTGGACTTCGACGGTCAGGGACATAGGAATTTCCTCGGCATTGCGGCGGGCGCTGAAGCGATGCGGCGGCTTTGGCGGGAGGCCCGCCGCAGCGCCTGAACCATTGCCAACGTATACACTCCAACGGATTCTGCCATGCCAAAGGAATGATCCGCCATGCGCTTGTCCCTGTCGAAGCTGCCGCGCCCCCTGGGCGTGCTGCTGTTTTCCTCCTTCCTGGCCTTTCAGGCCGGAGCCGCCAGCCTGCCGGCCGGCGTCACGGAGGCCGCCTCGATCGAAGGCATCACCGAATACCGCCTGGCCAATGGCCTGCGGGTGCTCCTGGTACCCGATGAATCCAAGCCGTCCACCACGGTCAACATGACCTACCTGGTGGGCTCGCGCAACGAAAACTACGGCCAGACCGGCATGGCGCACCTCTTGGAACACATGCTGTTCAAGGGCACGTCCACCACGCGTAACGCGATGGGCGAGTTCTCGCGCCGCGGCCTGCAGGCCAACGGGTCGACTTCCAGCGACCGTACCAACTATTTCGCCAGCTTCGCGGCCAACCCCGAGACGCTGAAGTGGTATCTCGGCTGGCAGGCCGATGCGATGGTCAATTCGCTGATCGCCAAGGAAGACCTGGACTCGGAAATGACCGTGGTCCGCAACGAAATGGAAAGCGGCGAGAACAATCCTTTCCGCATCCTGATGCAGAAGATGCAGTCGGCGGCCTACCAATGGCACAGCTACGGCAAAAACACGATCGGCGCCCGCTCGGACGTTGAAAACGTGGACATCGCGCAGCTGCGCGCCTTCTACCACGAGTACTACCAGCCCGATAACGCCGTGCTGATCGTGGCGGGCAAGTTCGACCCGCAGACGACGCTGGCGGACATCGAGGCCACACTGGGCAAGCTGCCCAAGCCCGACCGCAAGCTGCCGCCGGAATACACGGTAGAGCCGGCGCAGGACGGCGAGCGGTCGGTGACGCTGCGCCGCACGGGCGGCACGCCGCTGGTCGCGGCGATGTATCACATCCCCGCCGGCGCCAGCGCGGACTTCGTGCCGTTCGACCTGGCCACCACGATCCTGGCCGACACGCCGTCGGGCCGTCTGTACCATGCGCTGGTTCCGACCAAGCTGGCCTCGGGCGTGTTCGGTTTCACGATGGAAAATCTGGATCCGGGACTGGCGATGTTCGCCGCGCAACTGACGCCGGGCAAGGACCTGGACGCGGCCATGAAGGCGCTGACGGGCACGCTGGAGTCGCTCGACAAAAAGCCGTTCACGCAGCAGGAGCTGGATCGCGCGCGCAGCAAGTGGCTGACCTCGTGGGAACAGACCTACAGCGACCCCGAACAAGTCGGCGTGGCGCTATCTGAAGCGATCGCCGCGGGTGACTGGCGTCTCTTTTTCCTGCAGCGCGACCGCGCGCGCCAGGCTACGCTGGCCGAAGTGCAAAAGGCCGCGACGACCTATCTGGTGCAGAGCAACCGCATCGAAGGCCGCTACATCCCGACCGAAAAGCCGGTGCGCGCGCCGCAGACGCAGCGCGTGGACCTCACGGCGGTGTTCAAGGACTACAAGGGCGATCCGGACTTCAAGGCCGCCTCGGCGTTCGATCCCTCGCCGGCCAACATCGACAAGCTGACCAAGCGCACGACGCTTGACCTGCCCAATGGCCCGGTGAAACTGGCGCTGTTGCCCAAGGCCACGCGCGGCAGCCGCGTGCAGGCGCAGATGCTGATTCAATTCGGCAACGAAAAGGACCTGCTGGGCCAACGCGTGAATTCCAGCGCGGCCGCCGACCTGCTGCTGCGCGGCACGGACAAGCTGACGCGCCAGGACATTCAGGACCGTCTGGACAAGCTGCAGGCCGAGCTGGGCTTTAGCGGCGGCGGCACGACGCTGAAGGTAGCGATGTCGACCAAGGGCGAAAATCTGCCGGAGCTGACGGCGCTGGCGCTGGAGATCATCCGCAACGCCAGCTTCCCGAAGGAACAGGTCGAGGAATACCAGCGTCAGCTCGAGACCTCGATCCAGAACGCGATGACGGAGCCGTCGGCCCTGGCCGGCCGTACGCTGGCCCGCCACGACAATCCGTGGCCTGCCGATGACCTGCGTTACGTGCCGACGTTCGAAGAGTCGCTGGCCAGCGTGCGCGCGCTGAATCGCGAGGCACTGGCCAAGTTCCACGCGAAGTTCTACGGCGCGGGCGACATCGAGTTCTCGGCGGTGGGCGATTTCGAACCGGAAGCGGTGGAAAAATCGCTGCGCGCGGGACTTGCCGGCTGGAAGAAGGCGCCGGCCTATACCCGCGTGCCGAACCCGTATCGCGACGTGCCGGCCAAGCAGTTCGACATCAATACGCCGGACAAGGCCAACGCGTTCTATCTGTCGCGCATGCCGCTTAAGCTGCAGGACACGGACGCGGATTATGCGGCGCTGTATCTGGCCAACTATCTGTTCGGCGCGTCGGAAACGTCGCGGCTGTGGAACCGGGTGCGCGAGACCGAGGGCCTGTCGTACAACGTGCGCAGCTCGCTGTCGGTATCGTCGTTCGAACCTGCCGCAAACTGGAGCATCTACGCGATCTACGCGCCGCAGAATCGCGAGCGCCTCGAGAAGGCAATCAATGAAGAACTGGCGCGGGTCCTGAAGGATGGCTTCTCGGACAAGGAAATCTCGGAGGGCATCACGGCGCTGCTGAACTACCGCAATCTGGCGCGCGCGCAGGACGATGTATTGGCCAGCACCTGGCTGGACTATCTGGAGCGTGGCCGCACGTTTGCGTGGTCGGCCGAGATGGACAAGAAGATCTCGGCCTTGACGCCTGACGCGGTGAACGCCGCGCTGCGCAAGTACGTGCGTCCGGACGGATTCAGCACGGCGCTGGCGGGTGACTTCAAGAAGCCCTGACGCATCGCTAATTGCAAAACCCCTGCTTCGGCAGGGGTTTTTTTTGCATAGTCGATCTGTTCCCCTGGAGCGGGAAGGTGGGAAACGGATTCAACCATTCCATTGATGGGGATAATTTGTCGTCCTGAATCTATTACTCGGTTATTTGGAAAGATGTTTTCAAGGAATAAGGGTTTATCCCAGGATGGATGACGAGGACAATTCAGTTCATCGGGAACAGCAAACGAACACGACGGAGCGCCGCCGGATTCGGTCCCCATTTACGACGAATTGGAGGTCTCATCATGAAAACCCTAGCCACCACCCTTTTCCTATCCCTGGCCCTGGCCGGTGTCGGCGCACAAGCCGCCGGCGTTGAGCAAGCAAAGAGCAGCGCCCAGGTGGCGACTGAACTGCACGAAGCGAAAGTCAGCGGCCAGTACACCTTCGGCGAGCTGGACTATCCGCCCGCCCTGCCCCAAAAGACCAGCCTGAGCTCGCAAGAAGTGCAAGCCCAGCTGCAACAAGCCAAGGTCAGCGGCCAATACACGTTCGGCGAATTGCAGTACCCGCCGGTCGCCGCCGCCACGGGCGCCGCGAAGTCGCGCGCCGACGTCCAGCAGGAACTGGCGCAAGCGAAGGCCAGCGGTCAATACACGTTCGGCGAGCTCGAATACCCGCCGATCAGCCGGTGAGCTGCTTGCTGTAGCCCGGCCGGCCTCGGGCGGCATCATGGCCTGAGGCCGGTATTTTCGGCACACAGCGGCGGTTGAAGTAGCAGTAGTTGAAGTTGAAGTAGCAATCGAAGTTGCTGTGATGTAGTTGCAGTCAGCAGTTGAAGTTCGCAGTTGAAGTTCGCAGTTGAAGTTGAAGTTGCTGTACTAGTAGTTGCAGTTGCAGTAGTGAAGAGGCCGTGGCGATGCGTCGCGGTCTCTTTTTTTGTCGGTTCAGGACTGGCGGGGATCTGGGTTCTTTTGGCGCCCGGCGCGGCCACGGCGCCCGGCGCGTGGGGCCACGATTGCGGTCCGGAGCCTTCGCTCCGGACTTCCCCTGCCTCATCCTCGTCATCGCCTACGGCGATTCCTTCGGATTCCGTTGGGCTTATCGACGCCCCACGCACCGGGCGCCGCAGCCACACCGGGCTCGCGGTGTCGGAAACAAGACGGGCGTCGGGGCGGGTGGTTTGCTTGGCGTTTTTTTCGCGGTTTTAGTTGTTTGGAAGATCTTGCGGGGCCCGCGCTGCGTCGGCCGCGCGGGCGGCCTCGCAGCGCTTACGCGATGTGGTTCGGTTTCGGGTGCTCGCTGCGCGCGGCTGGCTCCGAAATCCCCATTCCCTATATCCGTAATTTTTAGAAACCCTTCGATTTCTTGGCAATTTGGAAGGTGGTTTCATGCGTGCGGGTTTATTCGAGTTTCTTACGGTACGCCGCATCGGCCCTCTTGATATGTGCTGGGCCGTGATGCAGGGACGCGGGACTCGATCTCTCTTAAAACAAACTGGAGCTCTCACACATGAAAATCCTGGCCACCACGCTGTTCTTTTCCCTGGCCCTGGCCAGCACCGGCGCACATGCGGCGGGCGCTGAACACGGGAAGTCCGGCTCTCAGGTCGCGGCCGAGTTGCAGGAAGCCAAGCTGACCGGCCAGTACACGTTTGGCGAAATGGACTATCCCGCCGCTTTGCCCCGCACCTCCGGCCTGACCGAACAGGAAGTGCGGGCCGAACTTCAACAAGCCAAGGCCAATGGCGAATACACCTTTGGCGAACTGGATTACCCGCCGGTCGCTCGATAAGCAGCCGGATGTGGGCGGGCCGATATTGAAAGGCCCGAAAAAAAAGCCGCGACTCTCGTCGCGGCTTTTTTGCTGAAGATCGGCGTGATCAGCTGAAGAATTCCTTGACGCGGTCCGTCCAGGATTTGCTTTGCGGCGAGTGGCGGTCGCCGCCGTCGTTCAACGACGCTTCGAACTGGCGCAGGATGTTCTTCTGGTCTTCGCTCAGGCGCACCGGCGTTTCCACCACGACGTGGCAGTAGAGGTCGCCGGGGTAGCTGCCGCGCACGCCGCGGATGCCCTTGCCGCGCAGGCGGAAGGTCTTGCCGGACTGGGTACCCTCGGGGATGGAGATCTCGGCCTTGCCGCCCAGCGTGGGCACCTGGAGTTCGCCGCCCAATGCCGCGGTGGTGAACGGGATGGTCAGCTCGCAGTGCAGGTCGTCGCCATCGCGCTGGAAGATCTTGTGCTGCTTGATGTGGATTTCCACATACAAGTCGCCCGGAGGGCCGCCATTGATGCCGGGTTCGCCATTGCCGCTGGAGCGGATGCGCATGCCGTCGTCGATGCCGGCCGGGATCTTGACCTGGAGGGTCTTGTTGCGGCGGATGCGGCCGACGCCGTCGCAGGACGGGCACGGGTCGGTGATTTCCTTGCCATTGCCGTGGCAGGTCGGGCAGGTTTGCTGGACGCTGAAGAAACCTTGCTGCATGCGCACGGCGCCCGAGCCGCCGCAAGTGCGGCAGGTCTTGGGCGAGGTGCCGGGCTTGGCGCCGGAGCCGTGGCAGGTGTCGCAGTTTTCCCAGCTGGGGACGCGGATTTCCGTGTCGAAACCGGCGGCTGCCTGTTCGAGGGTGATTTCCAGCGCGTATTTGAGGTCGGCGCCGCGGTACACCTGGGGACCGCCGCCACGACGGCCACCGCCGCCGCCGCCGAAGATTTCGCCAAAGATGTCGCCGAACGCGTCGGCGAAACCGCCGCCCATGCCGGCGGCATTGGGGTCGACGCCGGCGTGACCGTAGCGGTCGTACGCGGCGCGCTTTTGCTCATCGCCCAGGACCTCGTAGGCTTCCTTGGCTTCCTTGAACTTCTCTTCGGCTTCTTTGCTGTCCGGATTGCGGTCCGGGTGGTATTTCATGGCCAGCTTTCGATAGGCCTTCTTGAGATCGTCGTCCGAGGCGTTTTTTGCCACGCCCAAGACGTCGTAATAGTCGCGTTTTGCCATGATCCGTGGGCTCGAAACCGAGCCTTCTTTTCAGTGCTACAGAATGAGTTCGCCCGGTAGGCGGATTTCTCCGGCTACCGGGCGGCAGAGGCAGGTCAGCGCCCGGCCATTATTGGTCGCGCTTGACTTCCTTGAAGTCGGCGTCGACGACATTGTCGTCCACCGGCTTCGCGTTGTCGGCCGCTTGCTGCTGGCCGGCGGCTTGCTGCGCCTGCATGTCGGCGTACATCTTTTCGCCGAGCTTTTGCGATGCGGTCGACAGGGCTTCCACCTTGGCGTCGATCGCGGCCTTGTCGCCTTCCTTCAGCGTGTCTTCCAGGTCCTTGATGGCGGCTTCGATGCTTTCCTTTTCGGAAGCTTCGAGCTTGTCGCCGTACTCGGTCAACGACTTGCGGGTGGCATGCACCAGCGCATCGGCCTGGTTACGCGACTGGGCCAGTTCGGCGACGCGGTGATCTTCCTCGGCGTTGGCCTCGGCATCCTTGACCATGCGCTGGATCTCGTCTTCCGACAGACCCGAGTTGGCCTTGATGGTGATCTTGTTTTCCTTGCCGGTGCCCTTGTCCTTGGCGGACACGTGCAGGATGCCGTTGGCGTCGATGTCGAACGTGACTTCGATCTGCGGCATGCCGCGCGGCGACGGCGGGATACCTTCGAGGTTGAACTCGCCCAGGGCCTTGTTGCCCGCGGCGATTTCGCGCTCGCCCTGGAACACCTTGATCGTCACGGCCGGCTGGTTGTCGTCAGCGGTCGAGAACGTCTGCGAGAACCGGGTCGGGATCGTGGTGTTCTTCTGGATCATCTTGGTCATGACGCCGCCCAGGGTTTCGATACCCAGGGACAACGGCGTGACGTCCAGCAGCAGCACGTCCTTGCGGTCGCCCGACAGCACGGAGCCCTGAATGGCGGCGCCAGCGGCGACGGCTTCATCGGGGTTCACGTCCTTGCGCGGATCCTTGCCGAAGAATTCCTTCACCTTTTCCTGAACCTTGGGCATGCGGGTCATGCCGCCGACCAGGATCACGTCGTCGATGTCGGAGACCTTCACGCCGGCGTCCTTGATGGCGACGCGGCAGGGCTCGATCGTGCGTTCGATCAGTTCTTCGACCAGCGCTTCCAGCTTGGCGCGCGTGATCTTCAGGTTCAAGTGCTTGGGACCGGAGGCATCGGCCGTGATGTACGGCAGGTTGATTTCGGTCTGCTGCGCGGACGACAGTTCGATCTTGGCCTTTTCGGCGGCTTCCTTCAGGCGTTGCAGCGCCAGCACGTCCTTGGACAGGTCAACGCCTTGTTCCTTCTTGAACTCGGCAATGATGTAGTCGATGATGCGCTGGTCGAAGTCTTCGCCGCCCAGGAAGGTGTCGCCGTTGGTCGACAGCACTTCGAACTGCTTTTCGCCGTCCACGTCGGCGATTTCGATGATGGACACGTCGAACGTGCCGCCGCCCAGGTCATAGACAGCGATCTTGCGGTCGCCCTTTTCGGTCTTGTCCAGGCCGAACGCCAGCGCCGCGGCGGTGGGTTCGTTGATGATGCGCTTGACTTCCAGGCCCGCGATGCGGCCGGCGTCCTTGGTGGCCTGGCGCTGGCTGTCGTTGAAGTAGGCGGGCACGGTGATGACGGCCTCGGTCACTTCTTCGCCCAGGTAGTCCTCGGCGGTCTTCTTCATCTTGCGCAGCACGTCGGCCGACACTTGGGGAGGCGCCATCTTCTTGCCGCGCACTTCAACCCAGGCGTCGCCGTTGTCGGCCTTGACGATGGCGTAGGGCATCAGGTTGATGTCCTTCTGCACTGCCTTTTCTTCGAACTTGCGGCCAATCAGGCGCTTCACGGCGTAGAGCGTGTTGCGCGGGTTGGTCACGGCCTGGCGCTTGGCAGGCGCGCCGACCAGAGTCTCGCCGTCATCCATGTAGGCAACGATGGAGGGGGTGGTGCGAGCACCTTCGGCGTTTTCGATGATCTTGACCTGCCCGCCGTCCATGACAGCCACGCAGCTGTTGGTCGTTCCCAGGTCAATGCCAATAATCTTGCTCATGGTGGGTTACCTTGATTATTAAATCTATGAAAAATTGGGGAAAACTGCTTGTCCCCCCATAACTGGGGCTGCCCAAAGGGTTTTTCAAGACGCCGGGCTGGAATTTTCGGCGCCCGATTCCTGCAGGCGGTGGATCGCCGCCGTGAACTGGGGCAATCCGGGCCAGCCGGTGATGCGCCCCAGGCGCTTGCCGGACCGGTACAGCACAAAAGTGGGGACGCCATGCAACGAAAAGCGGCGTCCCAGCGGTTCATCCGCATAGACATCTGCTTCGAACCACGTCAGGCCAAGCCCCACCAGCGTTTCCTGGTGCAGCAGCGCCGCCTGTTTGAACAGATTGCAGTTGTAGCAATCCTGGCCCCACAGAAAGACACAGCGCAGGTCCGCCCCGGGCGCTTGCACCACGGCCGCATCGAATCCCGCGGTGTCGACATGGCGCATGCCGAACACCTGGAATACCTGGGCCGGGTCAAAGCGCGGGTCGGTCATGGTGGGACGCGGTTCAGCCCTGCCCGGCCGACACGACCACCAGCGCCGGGCGCAAGGTACGGTCGGCAATCACATAGCCCTTCTGCAGCAGTTGCACCACCGTGTTGGCGGGCTGCTCGTTGGGAATGGACGAAATGGCCTGGTGCTGGTGCGGATCGAACTTGTCGCCCTGGGCCGGCGCGATTTCCTTGAGCAGGTTGCGCTCGAACGCGGCGGCAAGCTGCTTGAGGGTGACTTCGACGCCTTCGCGCAGGGTTTCGACCGTCTGATCGGGCTGGGCCAGGGCAGCTTCCAGGCTGTCCTTGACCGGAACCAGGCTTTCGGCGAACGACTCGATGCCGAACTTGCGCGCCTTGGACACTTCTTCCTGGGCGCGGCGGCGCACGTTTTCGGCTTCGGCTTGCACACGCAGAAGCTGGTCGTGCTGCTCGTTGACGGTAGCCTGGGCGGCGTCCAATTGGGCGCGCAACTCGTTCAGCTCGGCCTGCGCGGCGTCCTGGGCGGCGGGAGCCGCATCGGCGCTCTGGCCGACTTCGGGCGCCTGGTCAGCAGGCTCGTGGGGTGCCGTCATGGGGAATCCTCCAAAAAGAATGGCTTTCGCAGACATGAATGGGGGCCAATACCCCTAATTCAAGCCCGGTTAAGCGAAATATTCCCCGGGGCGCGGCCCGAAGGCCGGGCGCCCGCTGACCGAACGGCTACTTCTTGCTGGGCTGGGCGGGGGCCACGGGGTCGCTGGCCGGAAAACTTTCCTTCAGCGCGCGGTCCACGCGCTTGTCATCGGCGTCCGGGTCCGAGGGAATCGCGACCGGGTCGCTGGCCGGGAACGTATCGGCCAGGGCCTCGTCCAGGTCATGTTCGACGCGGTCCTCGTCGACGGGAGTGGTGACTTTGCCCTTCTTGACCGTCTTTCCAGTCTTGGGATCATGGTGCATGCGCCTTCTCCTTCAAGTCCGTGGCTGCTGGTATCCACCCCTGCAAGTTTCGTTCCACCAGACCGGACAGCCCCGCGATCCAGGCCGGGTCGTCATTGATGGCAGGAATGTAACGGAACTGTTTGCCCCCCGCCTCGAGAAAGGCGTCGCGGCATTCCAGGCTGATTTCTTCCAGGGTTTCCAGACAGTCTGCCACAAATCCCGGGCACACCACATCGACCTCCGTGACGCCGGAAGCCGCCAGGGCCTTCAGGGTCGGCTCGGTGTAAGGCTCCAGCCAGCGGGCCGAGCCGAACCGGCTCTGGAAGGTCACTTCGATCTGGTCGCGGGGCAGGGACAGCCGCTGCGCCAGGAGCCGGGCGGTTTCCATGCAGTCGCGGTAGTAGGGATCGCCCAGTTCGATGGAGTAGCGCGGCAGGCCGTGAAAGCTCATGACGAGTTTCTGCGGCTTGCCATGCTCGGCCCAGTAGCGCTCGATGCGCGCGGCGAGCGGGTCCAGGTAGGCGGGCTCGTCGTGAAAGCGCTTGATGAAGCGCATCTCCGGCTGATCGCGCAGCTTGCCCATGTAGCGAGTGACCGCGTCGACCACGGTGGCGGTGGTGCTGGCGGCGTACTGGGGATACAGCGGCACCGTCAGGATGCGCTCGCAGCCCTGCTTGCGCATGTTCGCGATCACCTGGGGGATGGAGGGGTTGCCATAGCGCATGCCCAGCTCGACCACGGCATCCACGCCGGCCGCCTGCAGGGCGGCGCGCACGCCATCGGTCTGGCGTTGGCTGTAGACCATCAGGGGCGAGCCGCCCTCCATCCAGATGCCGGCGTAGCGCGGCTCCAGCCGCTTGGGCCGGCGCACGAGCACAATGCCGTGCAGGATGGGTTTCCAGAGATAGCGCGGGATTTCGATGACGCGCGGGTCGGACAGGAATTCGCCGAGATACTTGCGGATGTCCTTGGGCGACGTCGTGTCGGGCGTGCCCAGGTTGACGAGCAGCACGCCGACCTTGCCGGGCACGCGCGGCGGCGGATCCTCGTTGAAGGGATCTTCTTGGTGGGGCTCAGGAAGGTAGCGCTCAGGCCAGAGATACTTGAACAGGCGAAGAAACACAAAAACTCCCCTTCCTCCGCAAGGAGGATGTAGCTTTGAATGGGACTACTGGTTGTGGCTGAGGGCGTTGGACAGCAGGCGCGCCGTGATGTCCACGATGGGTATGACCCGCTCGTAGGCCATGCGGGTCGGACCGATGACACCCAGGGTGCCGACCACCTTGCCGTCGACGCCGTAAGGCGCCGTGATGACGGAGACGTCTTCCAGGGGCACCAGTTGCGAATCGCCGCCGATGTAGATCTGCACGCCCTGCGCGCGGCTCGAGACGTCCAGCAATTGCAGCAGATCGGTTTTTTTCTCGAACAGCGAAAACATCTTGCGCAGCCGGTCCATGTCGGACGCGATGTCGGTGACGTCCAGCAGCTTGCGCTCCCCCGAGATGACCACGGCGTCGCCGTCCTCGGCCGCTTCGGCGCTGGCCTCGACGGCGGCCTGCATCAGGCGCGAGATGTCTTCGCGCAACTGGGCCAGCTCGGTCGACAACGTCTGGCGCACGGCATTGAACGACTTGCCGGCGAAGTGCATGTTGAAGAAGTTGCCGGCTTCCAGGAGCTCGGATTCGGCGTAATCCCGCTGGACGAAAAGGATGCGGTTCTGCACGTCGCCATCGGGCGTCACGATGATGAGCAGGACGCGTTTGTCGGACAGGCGGATGAATTCGATCTGCCGGAACACCTGCGCCCGCTTGGGCGTGAGGACCACGCCGGCGAATTGCGTCAGGTTGGACAGCAGCGCCGCGGCCGCATTGACCGCGCGGGTGGGTTCGGCGGCCGAGAGCATTTCGCCCATGTTGTGCGGCTGCAGCTGGTACGACTGCACCGACAGCAGCGAATCGACGAACATGCGGTATCCGCGCGGCGTGGGAACACGGCCGGCGGAGGTGTGCGGACTGTGGATCAGTCCCAGCTCTTCCAGGTCCGCCATGACGTTGCGGATGGTGGCCGGAGACAAGTCAAAGACTTTAGATAGCGTCCGCGAGCCGACTGGCTGCCCATCGGCGATGTAGCGTTCTATCAACGCTTTCAGTAAAGCGCGTGCGCGGTCATCCATAGCGGCTATTTTAGGGAATCTTTTCAGGTTGAGGCGATTTTTGTCCCGCAACACAATATACGGCCCCATATAATCGGCTAATTGGCCCATTCTGGGCACGTTCAGCTTTGCGGTTTCGCCCTTTTCATTCCTACGCAGCCATGCATTTTCCTATAGTCGCCCTGATCGGCAGATACCAGGACACCGGCCTGGACACACCGCTGAGAGCACTTGCGCACGCGCTGACGCAGGCGGGCCGCCATGTGCTGATCGATGCGGACACGGCGCGCAATACCGGGCTGACCGAATACCCCATCGCCACGCTCGAGGAAATCGGCAAGACCGCCTCGCTCACCGTGGTCATGGGCGGCGACGGCACCGTGCTGGGCGCCAGCCGCCATCTCGCGCCCTACGGCATGCCGCTGATCGGCATCAACCACGGGCGCCTGGGCTTCATCACCGACATCGCCCTGCAGGACGCGCACGCGGCGCTCGCCCGGGTGCTCGAAGGCAGCTTCCAGATCGAAGACCGCATGCTGCTCGAAGGCAGCGTGTGGCGCGGCGACCAGAAGATGTATTCCGCGTCGGCCCTGAACGACGTGGTCCTGAACCGCGCGGGCCGCGGCGGCATGATCGAGGTCCGGGTCGAACTTGACGGCGCCTTCATGTATACGCAGCGCGCCGACGGCCTGATCATCGCCACGCCCACCGGCTCCACGGCCTATGCGTTGTCGGCCAATGGCCCCATCCTGCACCCGGGCATGAATGCCATGGTGCTGGTGCCGGTGGCGCCGCAAACGCTGTCGAACCGACCCATCGTCATCCCGGACACCGGCGTGCTCAACATGACGCTCACGGCCATGGGCCGCGTCGAAGTCGGCGCCAGCGTGCACTTCGACATGCAGACCTGGTCCGACCTGCAACCGGGCGACCGCATCGTCGTGCAGCGCGCACCCTACACCATCCGATTCGTGCATCCCGAAGGCTACAGCTTCTTTTCCACCCTGCGCCGCAAACTGCACTGGAACCTGATGCCCGAAGCCTCCGACAACGTAGAGTAATTAGCGCCCCTTATGCTGCGCACCCTGCACATCCGCGACTTCGTCATCGTCGAACAGACCGAGATCCACTTTGGCCCCGGCTTCACCGTCTTTTCGGGAGAAACGGGCGCCGGCAAATCCATCCTGGTCGATGCGCTGGCGCTCACCCTCGGAGAGCGCGGCGATGCCAGCATGTTGCGCGAAGGCGCGGCCCGTGCCGACATCACCGCGGTGTTCGACACCCCGTCGGCGCTGCAGGCGTGGCTGGCCGAACGCGAAATCGACGCCGACGACGAACTCTCACTGCGCCGCGTCATCGATGCGCAAGGCCGCAGCCGCGCTTATATCAACGGCACCCCGGCCACCGTGGCGCAATTGCGCGAACTGGGCAACAGCCTGGTCGACATCCACGGCCAGCACGCGCACCAAAGCCTGATGCGTCCCGACGCCCAACGCGACCTGCTGGACGCGCACGGCGGCCATGGCGAGCTTCGCCACGCGGTTGGCCAGGCATGGAAGCAGTGGCGCGCCTTGGCTCGTCAGCTGGAATCGGCCGAAAAAGACGCCGAAAGTCTGGCCTCCGAACGTGAACGCCTGCAATGGCAGGTCGACGAACTGGACCGGCTGAACCTCGGACCGGACGAATGGGACGCCCTGCAATCCGAGCACACGCGCCTCTCGCATGCGCAATCGCTGCTGGATGGCGCCTCGCAAATCCTTGAAATGCTGGACGGCGAAGGCGATTCGGCGCATCACCGTCTGACGGCCGCGAACCAGCGCCTGCAGCAGATGCTGCGGCACGATCCGGGCCTCAAGGGTGTCCATGACGAACTGGAATCGGCACGCATCGCCATCAGCGAAGCCGTGTCCGACCTGAACAACTACGTCAGCCGGGTCGATCTGGACCCCAAGCGACTCGCCGACGTGGAAGCGCGGCTGGGACTGGTGTTCGAGACCGCCCGCAAATTCCGCACCGATCCCGATGCCCTGTGCGAGCTGCGCGAATCGCTACATGCGGAGCTTGCGGCCTTGCAGGCCGCCGGCGACATCGACGCGTTGCGCGCCCAGGCGGCCGCGGCGCAGGCGCAATACGACGCGGCCGCCGCCAAGCTGACCACCGCCCGGCGCAAGGTCGCCAAGGATCTGGGCAAACAGGTCACCCAGGCCATGCAGACGCTCGCGATGCAGGGTGGCCGCTTTGAACCCACGCTCGCCCCGTCGGCGCCGTCCGCGCACGGCAACGAACAGGTCGAATTCCTGGTGGCCGGTCACGCCGGCACCACGCCGCGTCCGCTGGCCAAGGTCGCCTCGGGCGGCGAACTGTCACGTATCTCGCTTGCGCTGTCGGTCATCGCCAGCCGCGCGGCGCGCGTGCCCACGCTAATCTTCGACGAAGTGGACAGCGGCGTGGGCGGCGCGGTGGCCGAATCCGTCGGCAAGCTGCTGCGCGAACTGGGCGAACGCCATCAGGTGCTGTGCGTCACCCACTTGCCCCAGGTGGCCGCGTGCGCCAACAACCAGTTCCTGGTCAGCAAGGCCGAGTCCCGCGGCACCACCCGGTCCAGCATCGAACCGCTGGACGCCCCGGCCCGCGTCGAGGAAATCGCGCGGATGCTGGGCGGCATGACGCTCACGGCCACCACCCGCGAACACGCGCGCGAAATGCTGGAAGGGTTCGGCCAGACAACGCCTTGAGTCTGCGGCCTGCCGGCATCACTGGCCCCAACATGCAAAAGCCCCTTCGTGCAGAAGGGGCTTTTGTTTTTGGCTACGCAGCCGGATGTACCGGCCTGACGGCTGCCCGCCCAGGCTTAGCGGCCTTTGAGGCAGCTGCCGCAGATGCCGTATAGCACCATCGCGTGGCTTTCCAGCGCGAAGGCGTTGTCTTTGGCGATCTTTTGCTGGCGCTTTTCGATCTCGGGATCCGAGAACTCGACGACCTTTCCGCAGTTGGTGCAGATCAGGTGGTCGTGGTGGTCGCCGTCGTTGAGCTCGAAAACGGCCTTGCCGCTGTCGAATTGGCTGCGCGCCAGGATGCCGGCCTGCTCGAACTGCGTCAGCACGCGGTAGACGGTAGCCAGGCCGATTTCGACGTTTTCGCCGATCAGGGCGCGGTAGACGTCTTCGGCGCTCAGGTGCCGTTCACCCGATTTGCGGAAAATATCAAGAATCTTCAGGCGCGGGAAAGTCGCCTTCAAACCCATGTTTTTCAGTTCGCTTTGGTCGCTCATGGTGTAATCGCTCTCCGTCCGCGTTGGCATGGGCAAGGACTGGGGTCACCGCAAGCCGGCTCGCCGAATTCATGCCGCCTCGCGGAACTATCCTTATGAAACCTTTATGATAACGGTTTTGCTTGCTTCCAAATAATAGGGGCGCGTAGTGTCCATGTTTGCACGTATTCCCTCCCGCTCTCTGAAGACCGGTTTGGCCGTTGCCGCCCTGGCCGTCGCCTTGGCGGGCTGCACCTCGAACAAATGGGGCTTCCCGTACAAGGCGCCGGTCCAGCAGGGTAACTGGATCACGCAGGAACAGGTTGCGCTGCTCCAGCCCGGCATGACCCGTGAACAAGTCCGCTTCGCGCTCGGCAGCCCCACGCTCACCAGCGTGCTGCACGCCAATCGCTGGGACTACCCGTACTACTTCAAGCCGGGCTACGGCAACCCGCAAGAGCGCAAGTTCACCGTCTGGTTCGAAAACGACCGTCTCACGCGCTGGGAAGGCGACAAGCAGCCCGATCTGCAGCCCTACCAGATCAACACGCCGGACGCCGTTGCCGACGAAAAGGCCGACAAGCGCCTGGCCCGGGACGAAGCCCGCGTCGAGCAAGAGCAGGACGAACAGAAGCGCGACACCGATGCACCCGCCAGCCCGCTCAACCAGTATCCGGGCCAGCCCGGCATCTCACCCGAGCCGCTGCGTTAAATCCAAGGACTTTTTTATGCGTATTGCTATCGCCGGCGCAAACGGCCGCATGGGCCAGATGTTGATCGAGGCCATCCTGAAGGCCGACGGCCTGGAACTGGCCGTTGCGCTGGACGTGCCGGGCTCGGCCGCGCTGGGCCGCGACGCCGGCGCCACGCTGGGCAAGCAGACCGGGGTTGCCATCACCGACGACCTGGACGCGCTTGCAAGCGCTGACTGCCTCATCGATTTCACCCGCCCGGAAGGCACGCTCAAGCATCTGCAGGCTTGCGTGAAGCACGGCGTGAAGGCCGTCATCGGCACCACCGGCTTTGACGACAACGGCCGCGCCGCAATCGAGGTTGCCGCGCAAAAGACCGCCATCGTGTTCGCCCCCAACATGAGCGTGGGCGTCAACGCGACGCTCAAGCTGCTGGACATGGCCGCCCGCATCCTGAACGCCGGCTACGACGTCGAAGTGTTCGAAGCCCATCACCGCAACAAGGTCGATGCGCCTTCCGGCACGGCGCTGAAGATGGGCGAGACCATCGCGTCGGCCTGGGACGTCGCACTGCCCGACGTTGCCACCTGGAGCCGCCACGGCGACACCGGCGTGCGCAAGCCCGGCACCATCGGTTTTTCGGTGCTGCGCGGCGGCGATATCGTTGGCGATCACACGGTGTCGTTCTGCGGCATCGGCGAGCGCATCGAGATCACGCACCGCTCGTCCAGCCGGGCCACTTACGCCGAAGGCGCGCTGCGCGCTGCGCGCTTCCTCGAGGGCAAGACCAACGGTCTTTACGACATGCAGTCCGTGCTGGGGCTGTGATTTCCGGCGCCAAAGGCAAAGGACCCCGCGGGGTCCTAATGAGATGGTCAGCCCGATCCCCACGAAGCGGTACGCTGAGTGGGGATTGTTCTTTCTGGGAGACCTCTCATGAGCACCGTCACGCTGATTGGCATCGATCTGGGTAAGCATAGCTTCCATCTGCACGGGCAGGATTCTGCCGGCAGGATGGTGTTTCGCAAGAAGTGCTCTCGCCAGCAAGTGTTCACGTTGCTGGGTAATAGCCCGTGCAGCACGGTGGTGATGGAGGCCTGCGCAGGAGCCCATTGGATGGCGCGCCGCATCCAGGCGCTAGGCCACCAACCCAAGCTGATCTCCCCACAGTTCGTGCGCCCTTTCGTGCAGGGCAACAAGAACGACTTTGCCGATGCGCAGGCGATCTGCGAAGCAGCCTCGCGCCCGAGCATGCGGTTCGTGTGCGTGCGCAACGAGGCTCAGCAGACCGTCTCGGCGCTGCACCGCGTCCGAGAGTCGCTGGTGCGCGAGCGCACCGGCGTGATCAACCAAGTCCACGCCTTTTTGCTGGAGTTCGGCATCAGCCTGCCGCGCGGCCAGGCGATCCTGCGGCGCCTGCCAGCGGTGTTGGCCGAGCATGAGCTGCCGCCCCGACTGGCGGCATTGCTTGAACGGCTGCAGGCGCACTTCAAGTATTTGGACGAGCAGATCGGCGAAATCGAACGCGATTTGTGCCAGCAACTGCGCGAGGATGAACGCAGCCAGCGGCTTCTGGAGATCCCCGGCATCGGGCCGATCACCGCGAGCGTGCTGATGACAGAATTGGGCGATGCGCAGCAATTCGGTTCGGCCCGCCAGTTCGCCGCCTCTGTGGGTCTGGTGCCACGCCAATACAGCACTGGCGGTACGCCTAAGCTGCTGGGAATCAGCAAGCGTGGCGACAAGAATCTCAGGCGGCTGTTGGTGCAGGGCGCACGAGCGATCATGCAACGCGTAGAGCGGCGCACGGATCGGCTGGGCGTCTGGGTACGCGAGCTGCTGGCACGACGCCACTCGAACGTGGTGGCCTGCGCGCTGGCCAATAAATTGGCGAGGATAGCCTGGGCCATCCTCGCCAATGGAACGAACTACCGAAGTGAGCAGGTTGTTAGCGCAACCTGACATTCATCACCGTTTTACGCAGTCACTTCCTGGTTTTGCGACGCGAGTACGTGAAGACATAAACGGCTCAACGGCCTGGCAAGAAACCTGGTAAAAAATTCAGCACCTGGATGCTGAGGCCCTTTTGAGGTTTGCCGGGCGCGACTCTCATCATGGAGCGGGGGACCTGTCCCCAAACGACTCCGAATAGATTTGAGCAAAGCCCAATTTACGCCAACACAAACCCGCTTGCAAAAATCGGGCTGACCATAGATTTTTTCATGCCGGAAAGCCTGCCCGGTCACACCACGACCGGCTCGGGCTCCAGGCGCACGCCATAGCGATCGGCCACCGCATCCTGCACCGCGCGCGCCAATCCCATGATGTCTGCGGCGGTGGCGCCCCCGCGATTGACGAGCACGAGCGCCTGGCGGTCATGCACGCCCGCCGCCCCCAGCGCCCTTCCCTTCCAGCCGCACTGATCGATCAGCCAGCCTGCGGCCAGCTTGAAGCGGCCATCAGCCTGCGCGTACGACACCAGGCCAGGAAAGCGCTGCGCCAACGCGTCACGCTGCGCGGCCGGCACGATGGGATTCTTGAAGAAGCTGCCGGCATTACCTGTGACCGCGGGATCGGGCAGCTTGGCGCGCCGGATCTCGCACACCGCATCGAAGACATCGCGCGCGCAGGGCGATGCACCCGACAGCCGCGGATGGCGTTGCAGATCGGGATACGCCAGCACCGGCCGCCACGGCCGCGGCAAGGCAAAGCGCACGCTCACGATGATCCAGCGCCCGGGCGCATCATGCTTGAACACGCTGTCGCGGTACGAGAACCGGCAATCGGCCGCCTGCATTTCCACAAAGCGCGCCTCGCGCACATCCCAGGCCGTCAGGCTGTGAAGGCGTTCCTGCAGCTCGACGCCATAGGCGCCGATGTTCTGCACGGGCGCCGCGCCCACGGTGCCGGGGATCAACGCCAGATTTTCCAGGCCATCCCATCCCTGCGCGACGCAGGCCGACACGAATCCATGCCAGCTCTCGCCGCCTGCCGCTTCGACGATCCACGCGTCCGGCCGCGATTCCAGCAGCCGCACACCTTGGAAGGCCACGCGCGCAACCAGGCCGGGCACTCGCTCGGGCAGCACCACGTTGCTGCCGCCGCCCAGCACGAGCAACGACGGCGCCGTTTGCGCCAGGGCGGACAACGCGGGCAATTGCGCGGGCTCGCGCAGCGCGACGAACGCATCGGCCCGGGATGCCAGTCCCAACGTATTCAGACCAGTGAGGTCCTGCACGGACGGAGACAAGGAATCGGGCGCGGATCCCGCGAAGGAATTTGACATGAGTGCTACGAGGTATGCTATAGTTTCTGTCTTCGCTCAGTTTACTTGATTGAGTGCTTGACCCGATTTACAGCGTAAATCGCAGCCAGCCAGACCGGCTCAGGACAAGCTCAAAAAATCGTGCTAGACTGCGCGCCTTCTGATCGATAACCAAGTTGGTCAGAGTGAATAAGAAAAGCGGTTCTGGGCAGTTTACGGAACCAATGCGGGAGTAGCTCAGTTGGTAGAGCGCAACCTTGCCAAGGTTGAGGTCGCGAGTTCGAGACTCGTCTCCCGCTCCAGATTTTGATCTGCAGCGCTTTTTCAAATCGCTGCAAATCGTTGAAGCAAGGGCCGAAAGGCCCTTTTTTCATGCCTGAAACACCGGGTTCGCCAACGCAGGCGCATCGGCTTGATGGATGAAAAAATTAATGTATACTCTCGCCTCGCTGATCGGCCAGCCGCCAGAATTCTCAAGATTCAAACGGACCCTCAGCGATGCGGTCAGTGTGCAAATGCGGGAGTAGCTCAGTTGGTAGAGCGCAACCTTGCCAAGGTTGAGGTCGCGAGTTCGAGACTCGTCTCCCGCTCCAGATTTCGGTCTGCAGTGCAAAGACCCTTAAAAGCATGTACAATCGCTTTCTTTGCTGAACAGCCCTGATACCAATACAGGCTTTCACTAAAAGCAAATAAAGCAGTGGGAAAGCAGTACCGCAAAGCAGTACGGCAAAGTAGTACAGCAAAGTAGTACCCCCGCGGGAGTAGCTCAGTTGGTAGAGCGCAACCTTGCCAAGGTTGAGGTCGCGAGTTCGAGACTCGTCTCCCGCTCCAAATACAAAGAGGAAGCAACGGCACACACCGCGCTTCCTTTTTTCTTGCAAGTGCTGGCGCAATGGCAGAGTGGTTATGCAGCGGATTGCAAATCCGTGTACGTCGGTTCGATTCCGGCTTGCGCCTCCAGCATCTTTCTCCTTTCCCCCTGCATCTCGTTACCCATCCCTACGCCCGGTTAGCCGGATGATTGTTATGGTGACCCCGTTTTCATTTGAACGATGAGTCCATGCACAACATCCCGGAATCGCACCCGCGCCGCTTTGCTACCCGCCCCGCTTTCCTGAGCCTGTCCGCCGCCGCGTTGATCGCACTTGCGCCCCTTGCCGCGGAGGCTGGCGACAAGCACCATCACCACCGCCACAAGGGTGGCGAGTACAAGGAAAAGTACTGGGATGGCGCCTGTAAGGTCGAGCGCAAGTGGAAGCGCAATGGCGATTACAGCGAAAAGCGCAAATGCCGCGACGACTATGCGTATGGCTACGCGCCGCAGCCCGTGGCCGTGCCTGTGATGCCCGTTCAGCCTGGCATCGTCATCTCGCCCACCATCGTCATCCGCCCGTAACACCATGGATCAATCGGTGAAGGACGCCCTCGCCCGATGGCCCAATGTGCCGGCAGTGTACGGCTGGCTGTCGCTCGATGCGCGCGGGCGTTGGCGCCTTCATCCGCAAGGTCAGGCCAATGAAGGCGGGCCGGGCGAGCCGATCACCAACACGCAAATCCTGGAATTCATCGGCCGCAATTACGACCATGACGATGTGGGCCGCTGGTTTTTCCAGAACGGGCCGCAGCGCGTCTTCGTGCGGCTGGACGCGGCGCCTTATGTATTGCGCCTGGCCGATGACAATCGCGCCCTCGTCACGCATACCGATGCGGCCGTCGGCTCGGTCACCGGGTGGTGGCTGGATGATGCAGGCCGGCTCTTCGCATCCACGCCTCTGGGCGCCGGCATTGTGATGGACCGCGATCTGCAGCCGCTGCTCGAAACCCTGCGGACGGCTGCGGGCGCGTCGCTGATGGACGCGCTGGCCGGCTTGACGCCCGGCCAGTCGATCAGCGTGGCGTGGCCAGGCGTTTATGTGGACGCGCCGCTGCATTCGATTGCGCAGGCGGACGTTGCCGATCGCCTGGCGTTCGACCCCGCGCCGCACGCCGGCGCGGGCTGAAAAAGCGCGTTCAGCGCCGGCCGCTCTTGACCAGGGCGAACTTGCCGTCGCCCAGCAGCGCCAGCACGGCAGCCGCGACGGTCAGGAAGATGGGATATTCCCAGCCGCCGCCCGGGTTGCCGAATCCCCAGCCGTTGCCGAAGTGAACCGTCGACGCCGCGAAGAGCTGCACCACGGCAATGGCGGCCACCCAGCGCGGCACCACGCCCAAAATCAGCAGAATGCCGCCCGCCACCTCAAAGAACGTCACGGGATAGGCCAGCCAGCCGGCAAAGCCGATCTTCGTGAAAAACTGCGCCGTGCCGGGCAGCGTGAAGACCAGCAGCTTGGTCAGGCCGTGGGCCAGGAACATCACGCCCAGCGCCACGCGCAGGAGCAGTGCCGCATACGGCGCGGTACGGGAATCAATCATTGCAGTCATCCTTGTGCAGAAACGGATCGCTCAAAACGGGGCGAACCTTCATGGAGCCGTATTCTTGCGATTCCAAAAACAAAGATAAACATGCAGAATTGCAAATTATTGTTCCTCGATAGGAAACAATCTTGGACACCCACACCGCCATGCAGACCTACGCCAAGGTCGTTGAACTGGGTTCATTCGCGGCGGCCGCCGACAAGATGGGCCAGGCGCGCTCCGTGGTCACGCGGCAGATTGCCTATCTGGAGCAGAAGTACGGCGTTCGCCTGCTCAACCGCACCACCCGCAAGCTGAGCATGACCGATGCCGGGCGCGCCTTCTACGAGCGAGTCCGGCCCATCCTGGCCGAGGTCGCCGACCTGGAACTGTCGCTGCAGGCAGAAGGCCAGCGGCCCAGCGGCCGGTTGCGGGTCAGCGCCCCCGTGTCCTTCGGCATCCTGCATCTGGGACCGGCGATTGCCGAGTACCTGCAGCGCTATCCGGACGTGGTGATCGACCTGGACCTGAACGATCGCGTGGTGGATCTGGTCGAGGACGGCTACGACGTCGCGGTGCGCATCGGACCGCTGGTGGATTCATCACTGGTGGCCAGGCCGCTGGCGCCGCAGCAACTGCTGGTCTGCGCGGCGCCCTCGTACCTGCAACGCCACGGCGCCCCTGCCGTGCCTGAAGACCTGAAGCAGCATCGCTGCCTGCACTACGCCTACGCAAGCACGGGCAACGAATGGCATTTCGAGAAGGATGGCGTGACGCACCTGGTGCGCGTGAATGCGGCGCTGCGGGCCAATAATGGCGACGTGCTGCGCACCGCCGCGCTGGCCGGCCACGGGATCATCCTGCAGCCGGAATTCCTGGTGGGCGACGACATTCGCGCCGGCCGCCTTACCGCCTTGCTGACCGGCTACGCCCACACCCCCATCTCCATGGTCGCCGTCTACCCGCACCGCCGCTTCCTGTCGCCCAAGGTGCGGTCGTTCGTGGAACACCTGGAAGCCCGATTCGGCAGCCCCGCGCCCACGCCGCCGGGACGGCGCGCCACGACTCGCCGCAGCCGTTAGAATCGTACCCATGACCGCCAAATCGCCCCTCGTGTACTTTCCCGCCCCGCGCCGTTCCCTCTTTTGCAGCCAATGCGGCACGCCGGTAAACCGCCGCGTGCCGGAAGGCGACAACCGCGAGCGCGACATCTGCGATCACTGCGGGGCGATCCATTACCAGAATCCTCGGCTGGTGGTCGGCACCGTGCCCGTCTGGGAAAACCGCGTGCTGCTCTGCCTGCGCGCGATCGAGCCGCGCTACAACACGTGGACGCTGCCCGCCGGCTTCATGGAACTGGGCGAGAGCACCGCGCAGGGCGCCGCGCGCGAAACGCTGGAAGAATCCGGCGCCAAGATCCAGCTGGGCGACATCTACACCATCATCGACGTGCCGCAGATCGAGCAGGTGCACGTGTTCTATCTGGCGCAGGCGGTGGGTCCCGAACTGGACCCCGGCCCGGAGAGCCTTGAAGCGCGCTGGTACGACGAAACCGAGATTCCCTGGGACGACCTGGCGTTTCGCACCGTGGCAAGCACCCTGCGCCTGTTTTTCGAGGACCGCAAACGCGGCACCTTCGGTCCTCATCACTACACCCTCGAATCTCACCGTTGAAACTGCCCTGGCTGGCCGCCGACACCCCGTTCCCCCCTGCGGAATTCGCGCTGACGGATCCGGATGGCCTGCTGGCCGCAGGCGCGGATCTGTCCCCGGAACGGCTTACCCAGGCGTATTCCAACGGCATCTTTCCGTGGTACTCGGAAGGCGAACCCGTCCTGTGGTGGAGCCCGGATCCGCGGATGGTGCTGCGCGTGAAGGATTTCGCGCCGTCGCACTCGCTGCGCAAGCTGCTGCGGCAGATCGCCGCGCGCGAGCAAGACCCGGCGCCGAGGGTGCAGGTGCGGGTCGACACCGTGTTTGCGCAGGTCATGGCGGCCTGCGCCGCGCCGCGAGACGGACAGCCGGGCACGTGGATCACGGCGGCCATGCAAGAGGCTTACCGCCAGTGGCATGAGGCCGGGGTCGTGCACAGTATCGAGACCTGGATCGACGGCGAGTTGGCGGGCGGCCTGTACGGCATCAGCCTGGGCCGCATGTTCTTTGGCGAATCCATGTTCACCCGTGTCCCGAACGCCTCCAAGATCGCGTTGGCGCATCTGGTTCGCTACCTGGAGGCGCAGGGCGTCGAGTGGATCGACTGCCAGCAGCAGACGCGCCACCTGGCCAGCATGGGCGCACGCCCCCTGCCGCGCGAACGCTTTCTGCGGCATGTCCGCCAGGCCACGATGCAACCCGGCATCGCGTGGTCCCGCGGCAGGTTGGATACGCAGGGAACGCTGCATCCGGACACACCCGAGGGGACGGATTGCCGCCCGAGTTAAGCGTTAATATGGAGCGATTCCTGTCCCGGGCCCGCCGCCCTCAAGGGATATTCCATGCGACAGCGCCAATGAGCCAGCTCCCATGAGCCAGCTGAAAGAACTTCCCTTCTCCACGCTGCAGTTCTATGCAACCGCTCCCTACCCGTGCAGTTATCTGCCGGGTCGCCAGGCCCGGTCGCAGGTTGCCGCGCCCGGCCATCTGATCAACGCGGGCACGTATTCGCAACTGGTGGAACAGGGCTTTCGCCGCAGCGGACTCTTTACCTATCGTCCCCATTGCGACAACTGCCAGGCCTGTATCCCCGTGCGCGTGGACGCGGCCGCCTTCGCCCCCAATCGCAGCCAGCGCCGCGCGTGGCGCAATCATCAGCGCCTGCAGTCGTTCGTGGCCGAACTTGCATGGTCGCCCGAGCACTACCGGCTCTACACGCGCTACCAGCAGGGCCGGCATCCGGGCGGCGGCATGGACGAAGACAGCCGCACCCAGTACGCGCAGTTCCTGCTCACCAGCCGCGTCAACACTCGGCTGGTCGAGTTCCGGAGCGCCGAAGGGGTGCTGGTGATGGTGTCCATCATCGACGTGCTGGACGATGGCCTGTCCTCGGTCTACACGTTTTATGACCCGGACATTGCTGACGGCCTGGGCACCTACAGCATCCTCTGGCAGGTCGAACAGTGCCGCGCACTGAACCTGCCCTGGCTCTATCTGGGGTACTGGATCGCGGACAGCCGGAAAATGTCCTATAAATCGGCCTTCCGTCCGGCGCAGTTCCTGGTCGATGGGCAATGGCGCGACACGCCCGAGCGACCGCCCGCCTGAATCGGCCTTGCGGTGGGTCCATGAGCGGCGGGGACACATCAAATCGCTCTACAATTCCGCCCCATGTCTATCCTCTTTCACGCCTACCCCCTGGCCCGCCCGGCGCTGTTCGCCATGGACGCGGAAACCGCCCACGAAGTCACCTTGTCGGGCCTGCAGCGCGCCTATGAATGCGGCGCCACGCGCAAGCTCATGCACGCGCAACCCAAGGCGCCCTGCATGCTGATGGGGATGCAGATGGCCAACCCGATCGGGCTGGCCGCCGGCCTGGACAAGAACGGCGCCTATATCGACGCGCTGGGCAATCTGGGCTTCGGCTTCATCGAGGTCGGCACGGTCACGCCGCGCGCGCAGCCGGGCAACCCCAAGCCCCGCATGTTCCGCCTGCCGCGCGCCAATGCGCTGATCAACCGGCTGGGCTTCAACAACCAGGGACTGGAAGCGTTCCTGGCCAATGTGCAACGCAGCACGTGGCGCAAGCAGGGCGGGATCCTGGGCCTGAACATCGGCAAGAACGCGGATACCCCCATCGAACGCGCGGCCGACGACTACCTGATCGGTCTGGACGGGGTGTACCCGCATGCCGACTACGTCACCGTGAACATCTCGTCGCCCAACACCAAGAATCTGCGCGCGCTGCAAAGCGGCGACGAGCTCTCTGCCCTGCTCGGGCAGTTGGCCGACAAGCGCCGCGCGTTGGAAGACCAGCACCAGCGCCGGGTGCCGATGGCCGTGAAGATTGCGCCGGACCTGACGCAGGAGCAGATCGACGCCATCGCCGAGATCCTGCCGCGCCACGGCATCGACGGCGTCATCGCCACCAACACCACGCTGTCGCGCGACGCGGTGCAAGGCCAGGCCCACGCGCAAGAAGCAGGCGGCCTGTCCGGCGCGCCCGTGCATGAATTGTCGCTGGCGGTGATCCGCCGCCTGAAGGAGCGGCTGGGCAATAGCCTTGCCATCATCGGCGTGGGCGGCGTGCTGTCTGGCCAGCAAGCCCGCGAAAAGATGGACGCCGGCGCCGACGCGGTGCAGCTCTACACGGGCCTGATCTACCGCGGCCCGGGGCTGGTCGGCGAATGCGTGCGCGCCGTGGCGCGCCGCTGACCGCGGAACCTGCCCGGCAAACCTGCCCCACAAAACACAGGCAAAAAAAAGGGGCCACCCTGTGGGTGGCCCTAATTCCAGCTCTGCTCTGTCACTCAACAGTACTACATTACTGCGATTCGCGCAGCACCGCGCGCCAAATACTTAGGCGCTGCGGCGGCTGCGGCTGGCGACCTTGGTGGCGGCATCGGCAGCGTCCGTGGCAGCCTTGAAGGTCGCGTTGGCGGCGGCATTCAGGTTCGACTCGGCGACTTCGGCGGCCTGCTTGGCGGCCTTGGTCATCGAATCGTAGGCGCTGGTCGCGGTGGCCAGCGAGGACTTGATCAGGGCGACGGCGCTTTCGGAACCGGTCGGGGCGTTCTTGGAGAACTGGTCGACGGCTTCGCTCAGCTGCTGCTGGCTTTCGGCGATCTGTTCTTCGGTCAGCTTGACCAGGCTGCCTTGCACGCCGGCAACGATGTCATACACGTGCTTGGTGTAGGCCAGGGCCTTTTCGGCGCCCGGTTGCAGCAGGCCGGTGGCAAACGCGGCGGCTTCCTGGGGATCCTTCACTTCGGAAGCTTGCTGCGACTTCTGGGCGACTTCGTCCAGGGTGGCCTTCACGACCTTCAGGTTCAGTTCGACCAGCTTTTCAAAGCCGGCGAAAACGGCGGACTGGGCAGCCACGATGGTGTTGATGCTGGCCTTTTGGCGGTCCAGGACTTGTTGCGGGATTGCGCTCATAGAATGCTCCTCTCAGGGTAGCCGGAGGCTGTCCGGCAATAAGGATGGTTGTCTGCGACGAAATAAGAAACGTGCGCGGAAACTGGTACTACAAGCTACCGCCGGCCCGTTTGATGCACTGCACAATTGCCATTCTAGACTCGGTAAAAAACTTGTCAAGCGCTTTTTGTGCGGCGCAACAAGTGTTTGCACTTTATCGGTGCGGCGCCTTGCCCGGCTTGATTGCGCTCAATCATTTCCCCGAACTCGGGAAATACCGGACATGACGCGGTATCAATTCTTTTCTACACTGCTTTCACGCTGATGACAGACAAATACCAAATACATGTCAGCGGTTGATAACTAAATCGCAGCAAGCAAAACCCTGCAATCGGAGACCTCATGACCCTAATCCCCCGCACGCTTTCGGCCCTGCTCGCGGCCGGTGCCATGTTCGCGGCCGGCGCCGCGCACGCGGAATACCCGGAACGCCCCATCAACATGGTGGTGCCGTTCGCTGCAGGCGGCCCGACCGACAACGTCGCCCGCTCTCTCGCGGAAGCCATGCGCACCAGCCTGGGCCAAACGGTCGTGGTCGAAAACAAGGGCGGCGCCGGCGGCACCATCGGCACGACCCAGGTCGCCCGCGCGCAGCCGGACGGCTATTCCATCCTGTTGATGCACGCCGGCTTCTCGACCGCGCCTTCGCTCTACAAGAATCCGGGGTACGACCCCTTCACCAGCTTCGAACCGATCGGTCTGGTGGTCGACGTGCCGATGACGATCGTCGCGCGCTCGGACTTCCCGCCCAACAACATCGCCGAGCTGGCGGACTACGTCAAAAAGAACAAGGACAAGGTGTCGCTGGCCAACGCGGGCATCGGCGCGGCCAGCCACCTGTGCGGCACCATGCTGGTGGAAGCGCTTGGCGTTCAACTGCTGACGATCCCGTACAAGGGCACCGCGCCCGCCATGAACGACCTGCTGGGCAAGCAGGTCGACCTGATGTGCGACCAGACCACCAACACGACGCAACAGATCGAGGGCGGCAAGGTGAAGGCCTACGCCGTGACCAGCCTGCAGCGCGTCCCCACCCTGCCCAAGCTGCCGACCATGGACGAATCCGGCTACAAGGGCTTCGAAGTGGGCATCTGGCATGGCATGTGGGTGCCGAAGGGCACGCCCAAGCCCGTCGTGGACAAGCTGGTCAAGAGCCTGCAGGCAGGCCTGGCCGATCCCAAGTTCCAGGAGCGCATGAAGCAGCTGGGCGCCACCGTGCTGACTTCGGAAGCCAATCCCGACGCGCTGACCGCCAAGGTCAAGCAGCAAGTCCCGCAATGGGCCGAGCTGTTCAAGAAGGCCGGCATCGAAAAGCAATAAGCGCAGCCCATGGGGCCGTCCACGACCGTGGCGGCCTCGGGCGGCAATGCCGGAAAAACGAAAGCTCCCTTGCGGGGGCTTTTGTATTTGGGGCCAGGCACTGCGCTACGGGCGCATCGCTTCGGCCGCCATGCCCAGGCCGTTGAAGCCGGTGGAAACCGACGGCTCGTAGCCCAAGGCCTCGGAAATGCTGGCAGCCGTATCGACCAGCGCCTTGATCCAGTCGTCCTGCAAGCGTTCGGCCGGCGCGGAAATGGACAGCCCCGCCACCAGTTTTCCGGTGTCATCGAAGATGCCCGCGGCGATGCAGCGCACCCCGAGTTCGAGTTCTTCGTTGTCGCGCGCATAGCCATGGCGGCGCACCAGGGCGAGTTCGCGTTCGAGCTTGTCCAGATCGGTCAGGCTGTTGCGCGTGTGGCCGGCAAGCCCCGTGCGCAGCGCATAAGCCCGCACCTGACGCGTGTCGCCCGTGGACAGGAACAGCTTGCCGGTGGAGGTCAGGTGCAGCGGCGCGCGGCCGCCGATGGCCCGCACCACCTGCATGCCGGAGCGTTCGCTCCAGGCGCGGTCGATATAGACGATCTCGTCGCCCTGCTGGACGGAAAGATTGATCGTCTGCCCCGTCAGCTTGTGAAGCGACCGCATGGCGGGAATGGCGGCCTCGCGCACGTTCAGGCGCCCCTTCACCAGCGAGCCCAGCTCCAGGAGGCGCATGCCAAGCTGATACAGGCCGTTGTCGACCCGCTCGACGTAGCGGCCCACCACGAGGTCATTCAGGATGCGGTGCGCGGTGGACGCGTGCAGGCCGGTGGTTGCCGACAGCTCTTTGAGCGTGACCGGATCGGGCTGCGCGGCCAGGGCGTCGAGCAGCCGCATGGCGCGTTCGATGACCTGAATGGCGATCGGATGAGCGGACGCGCCTTCGGTTTCGGCGTCCAGGGGATTGCGGGGCGTTGGAAGACGGGCCATGGAAGATTTGGGCTGGCGCCGCCGCGCACGGGGGTGCGTTGCGGCACTGCAGCAAACGGTTCTTTCCCGTATTGTGAAATTTACGAGCCGGTTTTGCAATCAGAATTTGAGCGGTCCTTGCAACCGGCGGTGTCCCGCCGGCCCCGCGGTCAGGCGGCCGCCGGGGGCGCCAGCTTGCCGCCCAGGCGCAGCACTTCCGCCCGCAAAAACTCCAGCGCCTCGGCCGCTGCCTCGGGATCGCCCTTCACGCCGAGCTCGATGTGGGGCATTCCGCCCGCCTCGCCGACGCTGGGCAGGCTGAAGGCGCGCACGCCGGGCCAGCGGGATTCCACGCTGACCATCGACGGCGTGATGCGTGATTCCGGCATGCTGAAAACCAGGAACGAGTGTTCGGCGTGAACGCGCACATGCTGCAGCGCACGATAGCGCGTGTCCAGGGTCCATTCCAGCATCGGCCACGCCATGACGGGAAAGCCCGGCACGAAGGTGTGGTCCTTGATGAAGAAGCCGGGGATCCGGTTGTAAGGGTTGGGAACGATCTCGCAGCCCTCGGGGAACATGCCCATCTGCAGGCGCTGCTGATTTTCGGGCGCGCTCATGTCGGCGGTGCCTTGGCCTTTCTCGGCCATTTCCCGGGTGCGCAGCGCGATGGCGGCTTCGGCTTCCGGGTGCAGCGCCAGCGGCAGGCCCAGCGCGGCGGCCGCGGCCTGGCGGGTATGGTCGTCCGGCGTGCCGCCGATGCCGCCGCACGAAAACACGACGTCGCCAGTGGCGAAGCTGCGCTTGTAGGCGTCCACCAGGCGGTCGCGCTCGTCAGGCAGGAATTCGGCCCAGCTCAGGTGCATGCCGCGCGCGCCCAGCATCTCGACGATCTTGGAAAAATGCTTGTCCTGACGTCGTCCCGACAGGATTTCATCGCCGACGATGATGAGACCGATACGGCGGGCGGTGGATTCTGCAGCCATGTCCAATTCCAAAGGTGAGAAATGACGCCGGTCAGACGTCGATGACGCGGTCCTGCCGCAGGCGCTTCAGAGCTTCCAGGCCGTAATGCGCATAGACCAGGGCGGAAAACACCGGCAGGATAATCCACGCGGGCGGCAGCAGGTTCAAGAGCGAGCAAATCAGGCCGATGCTCCAGAAGCCGCCGTTGTTCCGTTCCAGGATCAGCTTGCGTTCCTCCGGGCTGGCGTGTTCGACGATGGCGTCCACGCGCATCATGCGCGAGAACGCAAAGGCCCACCAGAAGATCGACAGCACCACGGCCATGGGCGGCACCAGCCAGAGGGGCAGCGTCAACACCCAGCCGGCGGCAAAGGCGGCGGACACCCACACCGCGTTCCACACACTGACCGCCGTCGAATACTTGCCGCGGCGGGCGACGGAGGAATATTCACGCTGGCCGACGTGGCGCAACACCAGCGGCATGACGAACACGGCGGCGATGGCCAACCCCAGGATGCCGGACACCGGCAGCAGGATGGCTGCGGCGATGACGGGTATCAGCCAGATCTTGAGCGAGAACAGGCCCACCGCGACCAGCCATTCGTCAACGCGATTGACGACATCCCAGTGCGAGACCTCGGCGCGCAGCCAGTCGGTCAGGGGCGTCCAGAAAAACCAGAGCAGCAGGATCGCGCCAACCAGCGCGATCAGAAAGGGCAGCAACACCGCGAACAGCATGGTCGGGTGGCACTGCGACACCAGCGCGCGCTTGAACGCCTGGCCCACGCTTACCGCGCCCGCGCCGGCGCCGGACAGGCGGCCGTTCCCGGGGGTGGGAGGATCAGTACGCAGAGCGGTCATGGCAGTCGAAGTGAGGGGTGAACAACCCGGGTATCATAGTCAAACCCGCCCCGATCCGCTCACATGTCACTGCTCACCCCCGGTACCGATCTTGCCCCGCTGCGCGCGCGGCTGGACGCCACACCCGGCGCCTGGCTCATCGCCTGCTTCTGCGCCGCCTGGTGCGACACCTGCGAAGAATACAAGCCCAAGCTGCAAGCCTTGGCCGACGCAATGCCGCAGCATGTCTTTGCGTGGATCGACATCGAGGACCACGCCGAACTGCTGGGCGACGTGGACGTCGAAAACTTCCCGACCCTGATGGTGCAGATCGGCGATCGCGTCGTGTTCTACGGCCCCATGCTGCCGCATATCGGCCATCTGGAGCGTCTTCTGGCAAGCCTGAACGCGGAGAGCGCGGCGGTGAACACCGCCCTGCCCGATCTGCCCCGGATGCTGGCCGCCTGACGCGCGTCGCCCCCAACAAAAAACCCGCAACGTCGGCTGGCCTTGCGGGTTTTTTCATGGGCCGGAACCCGATTGCGATCAGGGCTTGCGGCTGCCGCCAAGCAGAACGGCCAATTGGCGCTTGGGCGCGGACGACGGCGTGGCGTTGCCGCGCGATTCCTGTTCTTCGGCCGGCGCGACGGGCGCCGAGGGCTCGTAGGGCTTGAAGAAGAAGTCGTCCACGGGCTGGCGCGAGCCGCCGGAATGGTGACTGGAACGGCGCTCGGAAGAACGGCCCCGGTCGCCGCGGCTTTCGCGGCCGCCTTCGCGCCCTTCGCGCGAATGCGAGCTGCTGTCGCTGCGGCGATGGCTGCGCGCGATCAGGTCGGCCGGCACGTCGAGCGTGCCGCGCGGCACTTCGCGCTTGATGAGCTTCTCGATGTCGAGCAGGAAGCGCTCTTCGTCGGAGGTAAACAGCGCAATGGCTTCGCCCGATGCGCCCGCGCGGCCGGTACGGCCGATGCGGTGCACGTAGTCTTCGGCGTTGTACGGCAGGTCGTAGTTGATGACGCAGGGCACGCCGGCCACATCCAGGCCACGCGCCGCCACGTCGGTGGCGACCAGCACTTCGAGTTCGCCGGCCTTGAAGGCCTCAAGGGCCTTCATGCGGTCGGCCTGGGTCTTGTCGCCGTGGATCGATTCGGCCTTGACGCCATCACGTTCCAGGTCGCGCGCCAGGCGTGCGGTGCCGATCTTGGTGTTCGAGAAGACGATGACCTGATTGAGGCCGCGCGACTTCACCAGATGCACGACGGCGGCGCGCTTGGCGTCGCTGGTCATCTTGTAGGCGATCTGCGTGATGGTCGTGGCGGTGGCGTTGCGCGCCGCCACTTCGATTTCGACGGGGTGGTTCAGGTACGACCGGCCCAGCTTGCGGATCTCGTTGCTGAAAGTGGCCGAGAACAAAAGGCCCTGACGCTGCGCGGGCAGCAGGCGGATGATGCGTTCCAGATCGGGCAGGAAGCCCATGTCGAGCATGCGGTCCGCTTCGTCCAGCACCAGGATGCCGACCTGGCTGAGGTTCACGTTCTTCTGTTCAACGTGATCGAGCAGACGGCCCGGCGTGGCAACCAGCACTTCGCAGCCGCGGCGCAGCGCTTCCTTTTGCGGACCGATATCCACGCCGCCGAACACCACGGCCGAGCGCAGCGGCGTCTTCTTGCTGTAGCGCTTGACGCTCTCGAAGACCTGGTCCGCGAGTTCGCGCGTGGGCGCCAGGATCAGCGCGCGCACCGGATGCCGGGCGGGCGAAGCGCTGGTGTTGGCCAGCGGCATGAGGCGATGCAGGATCGGGACCGTGAACGCCGCCGTCTTGCCGGTGCCGGTCTGGGCAGCGCCCATGACGTCGCGGCCCGACACCACCACGGGAATGGCTTGCGCCTGGATGGGCGTCGGGGTGGTGTAGCCGGTTTCGGCGATGGACTGCAACAACAGGGGGTGCAACCCGAAATCGTCGAACGTCGGCGCGGGCGCGTCAGCGGTGGGTGCTACGGTTTGAGTGGATTCAGTCATCAGGGTTAGGCAAGTACCGGGACCAGTGAAAAAGAACAAAACGAGAGTGCTGCATGCACTGCACTACATAAGCATCGGGGCAACCATGCTGGAGTCGATACTTATGTGGGCAGTACCAGGCCCGGATTGCTGTGGATTGATGAATTTTAGCGCAGCCGCCTTACCACACGGTCAAACGGCCCCTTCAAGGGCCGGTTAGCCGCGCGTTCAAAGCGCCCGCCGGGGCGAAAAAGACACTGCGAGCGTCCATCAGGTGGACATATCGGCGGGCAAATCGTGGCCGTCAGCCGGCCAGCCAGCGCAAACCCCAGAGCACCAGCATGCCAACCACGATGACCAATACGGCGCTGCGGGTGCGCAGAAAGACCAGAATGGCGACCAGTCCGGCGACCAGCTTGTAATCGAACACGGGGCCGAGTCCCGCTTTCCAGGGCAGCAGATCCGGGACCACGATGGCGGTGAGCGCGGCGGCGGGCGCATAGCGCAAGGCACGCCGCACATTGTCGGACAACGGAATGTAGTCGCCAAACAGCATGAAGCCGGCCCGCGTCAGGACGCTGCACAGCGCGAGCAGCAGAATGGCGGAATAGACGTAGAGTTCCCAGGACCAATTCGTCATGGACGCGCCTTGAAGAAGCGTTCGGCCCACATGCCGGCGATGACGCCGGAGATGACCGCCGCGGCCAGTCCCAGGCGCAAGGGCATGGCTTGCCCCACCCAGGCGACGACGCCGGCCGCCAGCATGGACACCAGCATGGGCTTGGAGCTGGCCAGCGGCACCGTGATGGCCAGCAGCGCCAGCACGGCGGCGAAATCCAGGGACCAATTGGTCGGCACCTGGGCGCCCAGATAAATCCCGATGATCGACGAGGACTGCCAGACCAGCCAGCCCGGCACGATGGAGCCCAGGAAGAACCAGAGCTGCTCGCGCGTGCCGCGCTCGACCGAGTCGCCAAAGCGCGGCATGAAGAGCACGAAGCCCATGTCGGTCGTGAAATAGCCGAGTCCCAGGCGCTTGGGCCAGGACAGATGGCGGAAGTACGGTTGCAAGGCCGCGCCGAAGATGATGAAACGCAGGTTGACCACGCAGCCGGCGGCGAAGATCAGCCACAGCGGCGCGCCCGCCGCGATCAGGGGCAACGAGGTGAGCTGTGCCGAGCCGGCGTACAGCAGCAGCGTCATGGCGAGCGCCATGGATTCGGTCAGTCCGGACTTGACCATGGCCACGCCGGTTACCAGACCCCAGGTCGCGGTGGCGATGAGGGCGGGCACGATGGCGTGGACGCCGGCGCGAAAGGCGGTCAGGCGTTCCTGGCGAACCAGGCCTGGGTCTTCGGATTCAGGAAGCGCGGATTCAGAGGACAACGGCTGGCCCCTGGCGATGCAGACAGGACGACATGGAAACTCTATGGAATGAACACGCGACGGCCCGTTCGCCCGCCGGCATCATGCTGCAAGGCCGTTGGCCCCAGACCGGTGCGCGAATAGGCGCGTATTGTAACCTCGCTGCTTGATACAATAGCGCCCTCAAGATTCTTGACCCCTTGGGGCCTGGCGCGCGGCGGCAGGTCTGGCGCGCACTGTGTGGAGAAGACCATGTCGATGGCTGACCGCGACGGTTTCATCTGGTATGACGGCAAGCTCGTTCCATGGCGAGACGCGACCACGCATGTCCTGACGCACTCGCTGCACTACGGGCTGTCCGTGTTCGAAGGCGTGCGCGCCTATCGCTCCACGCTCGGCACCGCCATCTTCCGCCTCGAAGACCACACCAACCGGCTCTTCAATTCGGCGCACATCTACCAGATCCCCATGCCGTTCGATCGCGACACGATCAACGAAGCCCAACGGATGGTCGTGCGCGAAAACCAGCTGGAATCCGGCTACCTGCGTCCCCTCGTGTTCTATGGCCCCGAAAAAATGGGCGTGTCGCCCAAGGGCGCGCGGGTGCACGTGGCCATCGCGGCCTGGCCGTGGGGCGCGTACCTGGGCGAAGAGGCGCTGTCCAACGGCATCCGCGTGAAGGTGTCGTCGTTCGCGCGCCAGCATGTGAATGTCACCATGCCGCGCGCCAAGGTCGCCACCACGTACGCCAACTCCATCCTCGCCAACACCGAAGCCCTGCAGGACGGCTACGACGAGGCCCTGCTGCTGGACACCGACGGCTTTGTCGCCGAAGGCTCCGGCGAGAACCTGTTCATCGTCAAGGACGGGGTGCTCTGCGAGCCCGAGATCGCCTCGGCGCTGACGGGCATCACCCGCTCCACCATTCACGCCCTGGCGGCAGACCTGGGCCTGCGCGTGTTGACCAAGCGCCTGACGCGCGACGACGTCTACATCGCGGACGAGGCCTTCTTCACCGGCACGGCCGCCGAAGTCACGCCCATCCGCGAAGTCGACAACCGTCGGATCGGCTCGGGCCGGCGCGGTCCAATCACCGAACAATTGCAGAACGCGTTTTTTGACGTGGTGAATGGCCGCAACCCGAAGTACCATCACTGGCTAAGTAAAGTCTGATTTTCAATTCTGATTGGCGCGCTTTTGCCCAGCAAGACCGCATCATTGTTTCAACCTGCCGTTCATCGGTTCTTTTTTCAGGAATATTCATGACCGCTGCTGCCCCGGCCGCCGTCTCCCGCGCTCACGAAGTCATCGAGGTCGGCGCTGAAGACCTGCCCGTGTTCTGTCCCGGCCCCAAGGCCCCGCTCTGGAGCATGCACCCCCGCGTCTTCCTGGATGTGGCCCGCACGGGTTCCGCAAGCTGCGCCTACTGTGGCGCCGAGTACCGCCTGAAGGCGGGCACGGTGCTGCACGGCCACCACTGACCTCGCCGCCCCACAACACGCTTAACCGTTTCAGCAGCCATGTTCGCCACGCCCGAAGAAGCAGAACACGCGTTCTACGAAGCCCTTGAGCAGGCGGACGCCGTCCGCCTGATGCAGGTCTGGGCCGACGACGAGGAAGTCGTATGCATCCATCCGGGAGGCCTGCGCGTCGTCGGTCATTCCGCGGTGCACGAGTCCTGGCAACAGGTGCTGTCCAACGGTCCGCTGCATGTGCGTCCGCTGCGCCCGCTCGTCATGCTCAGCATGATGTGCGCGGTGCACGTCCTGGTCGAACAGGTGGCGGTGCGCACGCGTGAGGGCACGCAGTTCGCCAACTGCTACGCCACCAACATCTACCACAAGGGCCCCACCGGCTGGCGCATGGTCATGCACCATGCCTCGCAGGCGCCCTCGGAAGCCGGGGTGCTCGACCTGCACGACGTGCCCGACATGCTTCATTGACCCGGGTGGATTCCCAGTTGGCCCCTGCTCGTCTTGATACAACGCCCTGCCCCGTCCCGCCCTGGCTTCCCGGGGGCGACAGCCAGACGGTCTACGCCGCCCTGTTCGCGCAGTATCACCGCATCGCGTTCGTGCGCGACCGCGTCGACACGCCGGACACGGACTTCGTCGATTTCGACTGGACCGGCCCTGGGCTGTTTCCGCACAAGGCCGCCGACGGCGCGCCGGTAAGCGGGCAACGCCCGGTCGGCAACGGCAAGACCGCCGCGGCACGCTGGATGACGGACGCCGACTGGAAGTCGCTGCCGCAAACCCCCGACACCCCTGCCCTGATCCTGTTCCACGGCCTGGAAGGCGGCAGCAACAGCCGCTATGCGCAGTCCATCGCGCATTACTTCCGGGCACGCGGCTGGATCGTGGTGATCGCGCACTTTCGGGGTTGCTCGGGTGTGCCCAACCGGCTGGCCCGCGCGTATTACTCCGGCGACTCGGCCGAAGTCGGCTTCCTGCTGAACACCGTGCGCCAGCGCATTCCGCACGCGCGCTGGCACGCCGTCGGCGTGTCATTGGGTGGCAATGCGCTCCTGAAGTATCTGGGAGAACACCAGGAAGACACCACCTGGCTGACCGCCTGCGCCGGCGTGTCGGCGCCGATGGATCTGGTTGCCTGCGGCAAGACGCTGTCGACCGGCATCTTCAACCGGCGCGTCTACACGGCGCACTTCCTGAAGACGCTCAAGCACAAGGTGCTGGAAAAAGCGCATCGTTTTCCCGGTTCCATCGATGTCATGCGGATCGCGCACGCGCACGACCTGCGCGAATTCGACGACACCTACACCGCGCCGATGCACGGCTTTCGCAATGCGCTGGATTACTGGACGCGCGCGTCCAGCAAGCCCTGGCTGCCGAAGATCGCCGTGCCGACGCTGGTGCTCAATGCGCGCAACGACCCGTTCATCCCGGCCGCCTCGCTGCCCAAGCCGGAAGACTGCGCGCCGGGCATCCTGCTGCATCAACCTTCTGATGGCGGGCACGCGGGCTTTCCCACGGGCAGCTTTCCGGGGCACCTGAACTGGCTGCCCCAGCGCCTGGGACGGTTCTTCGAAACCGGGCTGTAAAAGCTGCGGCCAGCTCAGTAGGTGTCTGACACCCGCGAGAGCCAACCGCGGGCTTGCGACGCTGCCTCAGGGGTGTCAGACACTTTGTATCAACCTGACTTGAAGCGCTCGAGCAGCCGGCGCTCTTCGGCCAGCTTGTCCTTGACTTCCTTGATCTGCACGTCGATCTGCGACTGCTCGTAGAAGTCGTTGGACAGGCCGCGCGCCTGTTGCAGCTGCGACTCCGCGGCGGCGTACGCACCCGTCATGACGTAGTAGCGGGCCAGGTCGCGGCGCGCCTGCACCGGCTTGCCGTTGCGCTCTTCGCTTTGCGCCAGCATCTGATACAGGCTCGGTTCGTCGCTGCCCCACTGCTTGATCTTCTCGCGCAGGTAATCCTGCGCCTCGGCATGCCGGCCGTTCGCCTGCAGCGCCTGGGCGTAGGCAATGCCCAGCGCGCGATGATCGGGATAGCGCTTGGTGCCCGCCTGGGCAAGCGACATCGCCTGCGGATAATCCTTGCGCGCCAGCGCGATATCCACGGCAAGCTTTGCCAGCTGCGGCGAACTGCGGCCATTGGCGGAAGCCAGGTTCCAGTAGCGCTCCGCTTCCGGCAGGTTGTTGCGCTGGAAGTTCTGCAGGGCCAGCCCGTAATACGCGGCGGACTGCCGCACGCCCGAAAGGGCCTGGGCCTCGTCCTGCAACTGCTGGCCGGCCGTGCGCAGGCCAACCGTGTCGCGGCCCTGCACCACGCGCATCTTGGCACGGATGTACCAGAAGTCGTCGCTGTCCAGATGCCGCGAGGCCGGCAGCGCGCGGGCGCGGTTCTGCACGTCCGACATACGCTCGATCGACAGCGGGTGGGTGCTGGCCCAAGAGCCGCCCCCCGCGCCTTCGTTCAGGCGCGATGCGTTCATCAGGCGCGCGAACATCTGAGACATGCCGTCGGCGTCGTAGCCAGCCTTCGTCAGCATCTGCAAGCCAGCGCGGTCGGCCTCGCGTTCCGCGTCGCGCGAAAATCCTAGCTGGCGGTTGATGGCCGCCGCCTGCCCGAAGGCGGCCACGCCCATCGACAGGTTGCCGCCGCCGCCCGCCAACGCCGCCAGCAGCGCGCCCGCCAGGCTGGCAAGCATCAGCATGCCGTTCTGGTTCTGCTGGGTCATGCCGCGCGCAATGTGGCGCTGCACGACGTGTCCGATTTCGTGGGCCACCACGGCGGCCAGCTCGGATTCGCTGGCCGACGACACGATCAGGCCCGTATTGATCCCGATGAAGCCGCCCGGCATCGCGAACGCGTTGATCTCGGGATCCCGCACGCCGAACATCTCGACCTCGGGCACGCCGCCCGGCGCGAACGCCGCAAGCTTGCGCCCCATCGTCGTGAGGTACTGGCTGAGTTCGGAATCATCGATATAGGAAGGGTCGCGGCGGCCCTGCGACATGATCGCTTCACCCAGCGTGCGCTCCAGCATGGGCGACAGGTCGGACGACGAGGCGGCGCCCATGGAAGGCAGCCCGACCGGCTGCGCCCATGCCGTGACGGGAGCAACGGGCATGGCGAGCGCCGCGCAAAGGCTCGCTATCGCGCTCCGTTTCGCAATCGAGCAAATGGATGGCATTTTCCTGCGGTTCATAAGCCTATGATAGCGATGAGCTTAAAATGTTTCATCGAATCCTCAACGAGGTCTCAATGCGTCCCGTCCGTAAAGCCGTTTTCCCTGTCGCCGGCATGGGCACCCGCTTCCTGCCCGCCACCAAGGCGATGCCCAAGGAAATGCTGCCCGTGGTCGACAAGCCCCTCATTCAGTACGCGGTGGAAGAAGCCGTCGCCGCGGGGATTACCGATCTCATATTCGTGACTGGCCGAAACAAGCGCGCCATCGAAGATCATTTCGACTCCGCGCCCGAGCTGGAATCCGACCTGGAAAGCAAGGGCAAGCATGAACTGCTGGCGATGGTGCGGGGCATTCTACCCGCGCACGTCAATTGCCTCTATATTCGCCAATCGGCCCCGCTGGGCCTGGGCCATGCCGTGCTGTCGGCCGCCCCCGCCGTGGGCGACGAGCCCTTTGCGGTCCTGCTGGCCGACGACCTGATCGACGCCGATACGCCCGCGATGAAGCAGCTGGTGGACGTCGCCGTGGCGCGCAACGCCAGCGTGCTGGGTGTGCAGGACGTGCCGCGCGCCGACACCCGCAAGTACGGCATCGTGGCCACGCACACGGGCGACACGCAGGCGGATGGCCGCACGGAACGCGTCACGCATATCGTTGAAAAGCCGGATCCCGAAGCGGCGCCGTCGACGCTGGCCGTGGTGGGCCGCTACGTGCTGGAAGCGGCGATCTTCGACCATCTGCGCTCGACCAAGATGGGTGCGGGCAATGAAATCCAGTTAACCGACGGCATCGCCTCGCTGATGCGCGAGCGCGAGGTCTATGCGCACCGCTTCGATGGCGTGCGCTACGACTGCGGCAACAAGGCGGGGATGTTCCAGGCCACCGTGGCGCTGGGCAAGAAGTATCACGGCCTGCTGCCGGAGTGACCGGCGCGGCCTGGCGGGAATGGGCACATCAGTGCCGCGTTCACCGCCGGGTTCAGGAAGACAGCGCCGCGCCCGACTTGGCGCGTGCGCGCGCATCGCGGTCCGCCTTGCGCAGCCGCCCCTTGGCCGACAGGCGCATCAGCGTGCCCAACGCCACCATCAGCCCGATCACCTCAACGAGCGCAGCGGGAATCCACATGGTCAGCCCGCCGATCGTCTGATCGGTTTGCGCCGACATGGCGATCGCCCGCCCGCATAGCTCAAAGAGCGGATAGATGTCGCTTTCCGTGAAAGCGATGACGGCGCCCGCCACCATTTGCGGCAGCATGGTCGCCACGGGCGAAATGACCCGTCCGCCCGGCGACATGGCCGCGGGGGGCGCGGGACGGCGGTCCAGGATCAGGTTCCAGTACATGAACCCGCTGATCACGACCGACCAGTTCATGAGGCGGTAAAGACGCCAGTCGAGCATCGAGTAGAACTGCACCGACGGAATCAGCCAGATCAGCACCAGGAACACGAAAAGCGCCGGCACGAAGATCTTGTGGGTCAGCACCGCCACCGTGGCCCGGCCCGTGCCGGTGCGCAGGAAATCGCGCAGCCGCAAACGCCACCGCATCGGCAAACCCGCCCGCATCACCTGCCCCGGGAAGGCCGCCATGACGAGCAGCGGCCCAAGATGGTGCAGCACCAGATGCTGGATGCGATGGATGAAGAACATGCGCTCGGCGTAGTAGTCGAGCCGGGTGTGCAGGGACAGGTACAGGAGGACCATCCCCGTCCAGAAAAGGATCTGGCGCGCGCGCGTGACGTGGTGGACCCGCTGGCCGCGTACGAACAGCACGATGGCCACCAGGAAGGAAGCCACCAGCGTGGGAGAGAACTCCCAGGGTACGAGCCATTCGAGACTATCCATGCGTGCCATCCGAGAAACGACGCGAAGACAAGGGCCGGCGCCCGGCGCCGTCTTTCGGCGATTGTAGTAGACCCCGCCATCGCGCGCTGCCGGGCGCCTGCCCGGGCTGGAACGTGTCAGAAACGGTGTGTCACGCCCGTGCCGATGCGCGTGGTGTGGGCGTTGCCGGGGTCGAACTGGTTATCCAGCGTGTAGTTCGACGCGTAGCCCGCGAAGGCATAGAGCGTCGTGCGCGGGGACAGGTCGTAGGTATAGCCCAGCGTCGCAACCTGCGCATTGCGCGCCGTCATGCCATTGTCCCAACGCCAATCGGGCCGGGCCAGCGACCATTGCACCAGGACGGCGCCCGGCCCGGCCGGAACACTGACCCCGACCAGCCAGGCGTCGACCGTGCCGCCCTGCACGAAGGCCGCGGGTCCCAACCCGAGGCCCAGTCCGTCGGGGTCGCCGCCGTCCAGTCCCACGTAACCGTTGCGCTGGCGCGACCAGGCAAGAGACACCTTGACCACCTCGAAGTCGTACGAGGCGCCCACCTGGAATGCCTGCGGACGCCCGCCCGCCTGCGCGGGCGGGGTAGCCAGGCGCAATTGCTCCCAGGTGGCCACGGCCAGGAGCGGCCCGTCCTCATACTTCAGGCCGAGACTGATCGCACGAGTGTTCTGGTTGGTGCGAAATTGGTCCTGGCCATCCGCGTCGAAGGCATAGCCGACCCCGGCCTGGAACCCCTGCCATTGCGGGGAATACCAGTTCACCATGTTGCTGAATTGGTAATTGTCGGACGCCTTGAAGGTCGCCCCCATGCCCATGTCTTTCCACGAGGCGATCTCAAGCGCGTTGCCATAGGTCTGGCCGACCGTGTACTGGCGGCCAAGGCGCAGGTCGCCGTAGCTGGCATGGGCCAAGCCGATCCAGGCGCCATAGTTGAAGAGCCGGCTGCTGTCGGCCGCGGTGCCGCTGGACGGGTCAAAGCCGCTTTCAAGCTGGAAACTGGCGGTCCACCCGGAGCCCAGGCCTTCCGTCCCCTGCAGGCCCCACAGCGAGTCCGTCAGGCCGCCGTTCAGCAGGCCGCTCTGGCTGCCCTGCCCCGACACCCGGGTCACGGCAACGCCGGCGTCCACAATGCCGTACAGCTGCACGCTGGTGCCGCCATCCGCAGCCACCGCCGCGCAGGAGGGCATCAGGCCGGCCGCCGCCAAGGCGGCGAAAAATGCAATTCTCATGATCTTTCCTTGCGTTGGCGGCGGGCGCGGAGCCCGCCGCCGGTTGCATCAGCCTACTGCCAGCCGTAGCGGCGGACCCAGAAATGCTTGAGCGTCTGCGTCAGCACGCAATATCCCAGGAGGATGCCGACCAGCCAGGGGAAGTAGCTCCAGGGCAGCGCCTGCAACTGGAAGTACTCCGCCAGCGGCGAGAACGGCAGCACCAGCCCCAACGTGATCACCATCAGCGTCATTCCCATCAGGGGCCAGGACGCGCGGCTTTGCAGGAAAGGAATGCGGCGAGTGCGGATCATATGCACGATCAGCGTCTGCGACAACAGGCCCTCGACAAACCAGCCGGACTGGAACAGCGTCTGATGCTCGGGCGAATTGGCCTGGAACACGAACCACATGACGGCGTACATCGCGATATCGAAGATCGAGCTGATCGGACCGAAGAACACCATGAATCGGCCCAGGCCTTCCGGATCCCAGCGCTGCGGCTGCTTCAGCAATTCTTCGTCGACATTGTCAAACGGAATCGCCGTCTGCGAGATGTCGTACATCAGGTTCTGCAGCAGCAGATGGATGGGCAGCATCGGCAGAAAGGGCAGGAAGGCGCTGGCGACCAGCACCGAAAACACGTTGCCGAAATTCGAGCTGGCCGTCATCTTCAGGTACTTGAGCATGTTGCAGAAGGTCTTGCGGCCTTCGATCACGCCGTCCTCCAGCACCATCAGGCTCTTTTCCAGCAGGATGATGTCGGCGGCCTCCTTCGAGATATCCACCGCGGAATCCACCGAGATGCCCACGTCCGCCGCGCGCAGCGCCGGGGCGTCGTTGATGCCGTCTCCCATGAAGCCCACCGTGTCGCCCTGCGCGCGCAGGCTGCGAACGATGCGTTCCTTGTGAATCGGCGCCAGCCGGGCAAACACGTTCGCCTCGCGCACGGCGACCGCCAGCGCGGCGTCGTCCATCGCCTCGATCTCGGCGCCCAGGTACACCTTGCGCACGTCCAGTCCCACCTCGCGGCAGACCTTGCGCGTGACGAGTTCGACGTCGCCGGTCAGTACCTTGACCTCGATGCCCGAGTCCTTCAACGCGGCCAGCGCGGGCCCGGTCGACTCCTTGGGCGGATCCAGGAACGCGATGTATCCCACCAGCACCAGGTCGGATTCGTCCGCCACGCCGTAGGCCTGCTGCGTGGGCGGCAGTTCCTTCACGGCGACGGCAATGACGCGCAGGCCCTCCCGGTTCAGACCCGCCGTCACGTGACGGATGTCGGCGCGGCGCGCGTCGGTCAGCGGATGCACTTCGCTGCCCACGCGCAGACGCGTGCAGGCTTCCAGCATTTCCTCGAGCGCTCCCTTGCAGATCAGTTCGTGGTGGTCGCGGCCGTTTTCGGTCTCGTTCACCACGACGGACATGCGGCGGCGCGAGAAGTCGAACGGAATCTCGTCGATCTTGCGGTAGCGGCCCGCCAGGTCCAGGCTGCGCGCCACTTCCGCATGCTCCAGCACGGCCACGTCCAGCAGGTTCTTCAGGCCCGTCTGGTAGTAGCTGTTCAGGTAGGCATAGGCCAGCACGTCGTCGCTGGCCGCGCCATAGACGTCGGTGTGACGCTCGAGCACGATGCGGTCCTGCGTCAGCGTGCCGGTCTTGTCGGTGCACAGCACGTTCATGGCGCCCAGGTTCTGGATCGCGTCCAGACGTTTGACGACGACCTTGCGGCGGGACATGCGCACGGCTCCCTTGGCCAGCGTGGCCGTGACGATCATGGGCAGCATTTCGGGCGTCAGGCCCACGGCGATGGCCAGCGCGAACAGCAGCGCCTCCAGCCAGTCGCCCTTGGTAAAGCCGTTGATGAGCATCACCACCGGCGCCATCACCAGCATGAAGCGGATCAGGATCCAGCTGACGCGGTTGATGCCTTGCTGGAATTGCGTGGGCGCGCGCGAGGTCTGCGTGACCCGGCCAGCCAACTGGCCGAAGTACGTGTCCGAGCCGGTCGCCACCACCAGCGCGCTGCCCGCGCCGCTGACCACGTTGGTGCCCATGAAGGCCATGTTCTCCAGTTCGAGCGGGTTGGCCGACTGCACGCGCGGAGACATATGCTTTTCAACAGGCAGCGATTCGCCCGTCAGCGCGGCCTGCGCCACGAAGAGATCCTTGGCATTCAGAATGCGGCAGTCGGCGGGGACCATGTCGCCGGCGGAGAGCAGCACGACGTCGCCGGGCACCAGATCGGCCAGCGGTACTTCGCGCTGTTGCGACCCGGTGGAGTGCAAGGCCGCGCCGAAGAAGCGCCGGCCATTGCCCGCGTCGGGCGATCCGGCATCGCTGCGCAGAACCGTCGCGGTGTTGCGCACCATCGCCTTCAGGGCTTCGGCGGCGCGGTTCGAACGCTGCTCCTGCACAAAGCGCAGCACGGTCGAGATCAGCACCATCGAGCCGATGATCGCAACGGCCGTCCAGGACTGGTCCTCGGGCGCCGCCATGCGCACGTCGGTCAGCCACGACAGAACGGCCAGCGCGGTCAGCAGCAGGTTGAACGGATTGCGATAGGACAGCCACAGGTGATGCGGCCAGGAGAGCGGCTTCTCGTGGTCGACTTCATTGGCGCCATGCCGATCGCGGGCGGCCTGCGCCTGGGCGTCGGACAGCCCGCCCCAGCCGCTGCCGAACCGCTCGAACAGGGAATCGAAGCCCAGCCGGGATGTCTCGACCATGCGCTGGCTGGCGCGGCGGGCGGCTTCGGAGGAAACCGCGGCGTTGTCCGCGCCTTGTTCAAGGATGGGGGCGCGGCGAAAGTGCCGGCCGGTGCGGCGCAGACGCGCGGCGGATGAAAAAAAGGATTTCAGGAAAGCAAACATGGGAGTGCTCCGCATTTATTGGTGTTGTTGCGGGAGACACGGACGACCCTGCCGGTGGCGGCCGCGCGCAGGCAGCAGCGGACCGCGGCATTTCCTGGGAAATGCCGTGAGGCCGCCGCTGACGGGCGTGCGAAGGCGCCGGAGCAATGTTGCCGGTGTCCGGATCGCGTCTATGGCGCGCCGGGTGCGGAAAACGGAAGGGAAGCGGGCGGTGGAACCGGGACCGGACGCCGATGCTCGCAGGACGCGGGCGGGGCCGGGGATTCCAGGCTGCGGGTTCCGTACGGACCGGGATGTCTATCCGGCCAGTCGGCTCGCAGTGAGTGACGGGTCAGATAGGCATGCCGGAGCCGCGCACAGGGCGCAATCGAGGCTCTGGGTCTAAGGCGCTAGGCATGATTTCTCCGGGGGATGGAAATGTTTGGGGGATCAGGCCATCGCGGCCTGCGCGCCGAAATGCACGTGGCGCACAGCGGGATTGGCGCTCAAACGGCGCGCTTGCGTCATCAATTCAGCCCGCAGTTCGGGCGGACAATTGATCGTGATGCAAGCCGACGCGAGATCGGGATCCTGACCTTGGTCGACCTGCACTTGGGCGACGTCCAGGCCAGCGGCGCTGAAGTCCAGGCAGATCTGCTTGCGCAGTGCGCCGAGCTCGCCGCGCGGACAGATCACCGTCAGCCGGGAAGTGCCGCGGCGGCGGCCCAGGGCGGTGGCGCGGTCCACGCCGGCACGGCGCAGGAACAAGTCGAAGAAACGCATAACGACCTCCATGACAAGAAGGCGGAGCGTGATCGCGAACACGTGCGCAGCCGGACAGCGCCCTGGCGGCGGACACGACGAACGTGCACGAACGCTGGCGCTGCGACTAGCGGCGGTTCTGGCGGTTTACGTTGGGGAGAGTCCCGGCAGGCCGAGAGCCTGCGCTACTGGCCGGGCTGAAGCCTGGCGCCTGGGATACACCGCAACCTGCTAAATGACAGGATGCGGCAGACGGAGTTCTGCGTGGATCCTGTCAGACAGCGACGTCGATGCAAGATCGACAACTTTCGCCGGAATCGGTATTCACGAAGACTGCTCCTGGGATGGAAAACAGCGAAATTTTACGCGGGTTTGTACTGATGGACAAGGGTTGGGTGCATTTTTGACGCAGAAAAGCGCCAAAGCCGGACAGGCGCGCACGCCTGCCCGGCCTGCCCATCGTTACCCGTAGAAGTGCCAGCCCAGGTACCCCGCGAAAATCGCGTACAGCCCGCCCACCGCCGACAGCGCCGGCACGCTCATGGCCGACCGGCGGAAACGCAGCCACAGCAGTCCGATCGACAGCATCGTGAAAAAGCCCGCCGCCAGCAGCGGGGCGTCCAGCAGCCACGGCGTCATGAAGATGCCAAGCGCGCTGGGGATCGTCGCCTGGATCATCATGGCGCCCGAAATGTTGGCCAGCGCCAGGCGTTCCTTGCCCTGGCGCACCCAGATCAGCGCATTCATGATCTCCGGCAGCTCGGTGGCCACCGGGGCCAGCAGCAGCGCGGCCACGTGGGGCGAGGCGCCCATGGCGATGCCCAGCAATTCGATCTGGTTCACGAACACGTGCGAGGCGCCGGCGATCACGACCAGCGCCATGACAGTCTGCGTGACGGCCCAGAACATGGAGGGGTCTTCGTCGCGCGGCCGCAGTTTCAGGGGTTCGAGGTCATCGCTGTCCAGGGATGCCTCGTCGTTGCTGAGCTCACGCTTGATGTAGAGCGCATAGGTGACCAGGAACACGAAGCCCAGCCAGGGCTTCCAGGCAAAGGCCAGCAGGCCCAGGCCCACCTTGAAGATGAAGATGCCCATGAACCAGGCCTGGTCGCGGGCCAGCCGGCGCTGGTCCGCGTTGATACAGTTCGCCTGCGTGGGCTTGCCGCGGCGGGCGCGCCACAGGGCCAGGCCGACGACCGCATAGGCCAGCGTGGCAAGCACCAGGGGACCGCCCATCGCGGCGCCGACGCCGATGTCCTTTTGTTCGGGGGTATCGCCGAAGACCACGGCCATGAAGGTGACGGCGCTTTCCGGCAGCGCGGTGCCGAAGGCGGCGAGCACAGTGCCGGTGGCGGTCGCGCCCAGCTGGAAGCGGTGACCGACCCATTCGACGCCATTGACGAAGAACTCGCACGCGACGTAGATCACTGCCGCGGACAGGAAGAACAGAAAAAGGGTGAGCAACATGGGAATGCGGCCGGACGAGCGGATACCGATGGCGCGACGCAGCGGCTCGCCCGGCCAAGGGTGAACGCTACGCGGCCAAAGGTCTCGCCTGGCTGATCCACGCGGCTGCAAGCCGGACGTGGGTGCCGTCAGCGCCATGGGGTTCTAGCGGCTGCTCCGCAGCACTGAACCACCAAGTCTGTTGACGCTGACTCCTTTGGGGACAAAGGATGGCTACTCCCCAATGACAGAGCGGCGATTGTAGCAGCGGCCGGCACGTTGTCCAGTCATCACCGCACGGCCAACGCGGATACGCCACGGGGTGTTGCATTCGCGGGATGGCAGGTAAAGTAGCCCCATCTTCCGCCCTTGCCGGGGCTGCGCGCCCGGCCCGCCCGACATGAGCCTGCCTCCCGACGACCTCGCCCCTTTCGCCGCGCGGCGCCAGCGCCTGATGGATCGCATGCGCGCGGAAGGCGGCGGCATCGCCATCCTGGCGACCGCGACGGAAGCCATCCGCAACCGCGACGCGGAATTTCCTTACCGGCACGACAGCGATTTCTTCTACCTGACGGGCTTTACCGAACCCGATGCCTGGGTGGTGCTGGTGGCGGGCGCGACAGACCGCGCCGTGCTGTTCTGCCGGCCGCGTCACGTGGAGCATGAATTGTGGGAGGGCAAGCGCTTTGGCCCCGAGGCCGCGGCCGCCCACTTCGGTTTCGACGACGCCCATCCCATCGACGCGCTGGACGAACTGGTGCCCGCGCTGATGCTGGACCATCCGACCCTGTACGCCCCGCTGGCCGGGGACAAGCGCACGGACGGCCGCCTGCACCGCTGGCTGGCGGCGGCGCGCGAGAAAAGCCGGGGCGGGCGCCTGCCGCCCAGCCGGCAGCAGGACGTGCGGCCGCTGCTGGCCGACATGCGGCTCATCAAGGACGCCTCGGAAATCGCCGCCATGCGGCGCGCGGCCAAGATTTCGGCCGGCGCGCACGCGCGCGCCATGCGCGTGGCGCGGCCCGGCATGCGCGAGTACGAGATCGAGGCCGAGCTGCTTTATGAATTCCGCCGCCACGGCGCGCAGTCCGTGGCGTACAACAGCATCGTCGCGGCCGGGGCCAACGCCTGTGTTCTGCACTATCCGGCTGGCGAGGCCGTGCTGCGCGACGGCGATCTGGTGCTGGTCGATGCGGGCTGCGAAGTGGACAGCTACGCCAGCGACATCACGCGCACCTTTCCGGCGAACGGCCGCTACAGCGGCCCGCAGCGCGCGCTTTATGACCTGACCGTCGCGGCGCAGGACGCGGCCGCCCAGGCCACCGCGCCCGGCCGCAGCTTCAACGATGCGCACGAGGCCGCGCTGCGCGTCCTGGCGCAGGGCATGCTGGATCTGAAACTGCTGAAGGGATCGCTGGACGGCGTGCTGGAATCGGGCGACTACAGCCGCTTCTACATGCACCGCACCGGCCACTGGCTGGGCCTGGACGTGCATGACGTCGGCGACTACCGCCAGCCCGGCGCGCCCGGCACCGATCGGCCGTGGCGCACGCTGCAAACCGGGATGATGCTGACCATCGAGCCGGGCATCTACGTGCGCCCCGCCGACGACGTGCCAGAGGCCTACTGGAACATCGGCATCCGCACGGAAGACGATGCGCTGGTCACGGACGAAGGATGTGAACTGATCACCCGCGGCGTGCCGGTGCAGGCCAGCGAGATCGAGGCGCTGATGCGCGAATGACGCGGCCGGCGGCCTACAGCACGTAGCCGTCCAGCCAGCCCATGGCCACCCAGACATAGACCACCACCATCGCGATGGCGAACATGGTGGCGATGGCGCCGACCAGGCACGCCAGAATGGCGACCAGCACCGGCCCCCAGCCTGTCGAAGACACCTTGCCCAGGCCCGGATTGCAGATCCGGTCGAACTTCTCGTCCGGCATCAGGGAATAGACTGCGCTTTCGATGAACCCGTCGATCATGGGAATGAACAGCAGGAAGAACGCGGGGTTGTCGTACCAGACCGGGTAAAAGCGCACGGCGCAGAACAGGCAAACGGCGGCGAACATGGTCACCAGCCAGGCGTGGCGCCGGCCCAGATACCACCAGTGCGCGCCAAACGCGCCGAACAGGCAGGCCAGAAGTCCCACCGCGACCTTGCTGCGGGGGCGGCGCGCGGAGACGGCGGAAAGCGAAGAGGAAGCCTGAGCCTGCGTCATGTCAATCAACCGGAAAAGGGGCGTAGGCGCCAAGCGGCGGCGGCTGCCGCGATTGTAGTGGACGGTTAAAATCCGGGCATGACTTCCTCCGCCTTCGACATTGCGATTCTTGGCGCCGGCCCCGTGGGCCGCGTATTGGCCCTGATGCTGGCGCGCGTGGCGCCGGACCCGGCGCGCATCGCCCTGCTCGCGGGCAGCGCACCGGCACCCGTCACCCCGGCCGCGGCCGTGCCCGCCGCCGATCCGCGCGTGCTGGCCATGAACCACGGCAGCCGGGTGCTGCTGGAGTCGCTGCATGCCTGGCCCGAACGCTCGGCCGACATTCGCAACATCCACGTGTCGCAGCGCGGCCGGCTGGGCCGAACGCTCATCCAGAACACCGATTTTGGCGTGCCCCAGCTGGGCAGCGTGGTGGCCTATTCCGGCCTGTACGCCAAGCTGGACGACTGCGTGGCCGCGTGCGGCGTCTCCGTGCTGGCCGGCCCCCCGGCGCAGATCGGCATGCAGGACGCCGACGGCGTGCGCATCCAGCAGGGCGACACGGAAATCCTCTGCGGCGTCGCCGTGCAGTCCGACGGCGCCGGCGCCACGGATGTGCGGCGCGATTACGACCAGCACGCCGTGCTGACCACCGCCCACGCCACCCTGCCGCGGCGCGGCTGGGCCTGGGAGCGCTTCACCTCCGAAGGTCCGCTGGCGCTGCTGCCGCACCCGCAGACCCCGGATGCCTTCTCCGTCGTCTGGTGCAGCGCGCCGGACCGCGCGGCCGAACTCGCGGCCCTGGACAACGTCGCTTTCTCGCATGCGCTGACGCAGGCCTTTGGCGACCGCCTGGGCCGCCTGACCAGCCATGCGCCGCGCCATGTCTTTCCGCTGGCGCTGTCCGCCCGGCGCGCCCAGGTGCACGGCCGGGTCGCGGCCATCGGCAACGCCGCGCAGACCCTGCACCCGGTGGCGGGCCAGGGATTGAACCTCGGCCTGCGCGATGCGGCGCGCCTTGCCCAGACGCTGACCGGCTGGCTGGCCCGTCCCGGCGCCAATCCCGGACCGGCCCTGGCCGAGTTCGCCAGCGCGCGCCATCTGGATCGCTTCATCACGGCCGGACTCACCGATTTCATGCCGCGCATCTTCGCCACGGGGCTGGCGCCCGTGGAGCACGCCTGCGGCGCCGCCTTGCTGGGGATGGATCTGGCCTCCCCCTTGCGCGCCCCGCTCGCCCAGCACCTGCTGCAAGGATTCCGCGCGTAAACCCCCGTCGGATCCGGCCCCGTTCAGGGGCCGGCTTCCCCTCGTTCCCCCCCATCTGTTACCAGGCCATCGCCCCTCCAAAAATGAGGGTTCGATCGAGCCGGTTAAAATGTGAGCATGCGCATAGGCCAGTGGACCCTTCCCAACAACGTTCTTGTCGCGCCCATGGCGGGCGTGACGGACCGTCCTTTCCGCCAGCTTTGCAAGAAGCTGGGGGCGGGTTACGCGGTGTCCGAGATGGCCGCCAGCAACCCCAAACTGTGGGATAGCGTCAAGACATCGCGCCGCCTGAACCACGACGGCGAGATCGCCCCCATTTCCGTGCAGATTGCGGGGGCGGATCCGGCCATGATGGCCGAGGCCGCGGCGTTCAACGCCAACAAGGGCGCCCGGATCATCGACATCAACATGGGCTGTCCGGTCAAGAAAGTGTGCAACGTGGCGTCCGGGTCGGCGCTGTTGCGCCACGAAGACCTGATCGTCCGCATCCTGGACGCCGTGGTGGCCGCCTGCGCGCCGCTTGGCGTGCCCGTCACCCTGAAGACCCGGACCGGCTGGGACCGCAGCAGCCGCAATGCGCTGCGCGTGGCCAAGCTGGCCGAAAACGCGGGCATCGCCGCCCTCACCCTGCACGGGCGCACGCGGGCCGACCTCTATACGGGCGAGGCGGAATATGACACCATCCGCGCCGTCAAGGCTGAAATCGGCATCCCCGTGATCGCGAACGGCGATATCGACTCGCCCGCCAAGGCCAGGCACGTCCTGGATTACACTGGCGCCGATGCGGTCATGATTGGCCGGGCGGCCCAGGGCCGCCCGTGGATCTTCCGCGAAATCGACCACTACCTGCGCACGGGCGAAACACTGGCCCCTCCCTCTTATGGGGAAATGCGCGAGCTGCTGCTCGAACATCTCGACGACCACTACCGTTTCTATGGCGAGCACACCGGCGTACGTACCGCGCGCAAGCACATAGGCTGGTATGTGGACGGCCTGCCGGGCGCGGATTCGTTTTGCGCCCGCATGAACCTGATCGACAACACCGGCGACCAATGGCGGGCGGTGGCGGACTGGTTCGACACCCTCTCAAGCGACGGCAGCTGTACCCCGGCGCCGGCCGCAGAAGCCCTGCTGGCGGCATGACCGCCTCAACACCAACATAAAAATATCTGTACTCAAATGAGCAAGAAAGATGTCCTGGAAGAATGCGTGCGCGCCAGCCTGGAGCGCTATTTCGAAGACTTGGGCGAGTCCGAGCCCCACGATATGTGGGACATGGTCATGCGCTGCGTGGAGCGCCCGGTGCTTGAAGTAGCGTTGGAGCGGTCGGGCGGCAACCAGTCCCGGGCGTCCGAGATGCTGGGCATCACCCGCAACACCCTGCGCAAGAAGTTGCTGGCGCACAATATCCAGGTATAGATTTCGCTCGCGCGGGCGGCGCACGCGTCGCGCCGCCGCCGCTTCCAGATTTCCCATCCGACCAGAACGAGAAAGGCGCTCCCGCCCCACTCCGTCCCATCATGAAAATCGAAACCGCCCTGCTTTCGGTGTCCGACAAGACCGGCATCGTTGAATTTGCCCGCGCCCTGGCCGCGCGTGGCGTGCGCCTGCTCTCGACCGGCGGCACCGCCAAGCTGCTCGCCGACTCCGGCCTGACCGTCACCGAAGTGGCCGCTCACACCGGTTCGCCCGAGATCCTGGACGGCCGCGTGAAGACGCTGCACCCCAAGATCCACGGCGGCCTGCTGGCCCGCCGCGACAGCGCCGAGCACATGGACACCATCAAGGCGGCAGGCATCGATCGCATCGACATGCTGGTGGTCAACCTGTATCCGTTCCGTGAAACCGTGGCCAAGCCCGATTGCACGTTTGCCGACGCCGTAGAGAACATCGACATTGGCGGGCCCGCCATGCTGCGCGCCGCCGCCAAGAACCACGGCACCGAAGCCGGCGGCGTCACGGTCGTGATCGACCCGGTCGACTATTCGCGCGTCCTGGCCGAAATGGACAAGGGCGGCGCCACCTCCTACGGCCTGCGCCTCGCCCTGGCCGCCAAGGTCTACGCCCACACGGCCGCCTACGACGGCGCCATCGCCGCCTACCTGACCAGCCTGACCGCGGCCGAGCCCGAGCAGGACGCCGTGCCCGCCCGTAACGAATGGCCCGGCACGCTGACCCTGCAGGTCAAGCAGGAGCAGGCGCTGCGCTACGGCGAGAACCCCCATCAAAGCGCCGCCTTCTACGTGGACGCGCAGCGTCCGGCCGGCCTGCTGGGCAACTACCGCCAGTTGCAGGGCAAGGAACTGTCCTACAACAACATCGCCGACGCCGACGCGGCGTGGGAATGCGCGCGCAGCTTCGAAGCGCCCGCCTGCGTCATCGTCAAGCATGCCAACCCTTGCGGCGTGGCCGTTGCGGCCGACACGCTGGGCGCGTACCAGCAAGCCTTCAAAACCGACCCGACGTCGGCCTTCGGCGGCATCATCGCCTTCAACCGTCCGGTTGACGCCGCGACGGCCGAGGCCGTGAGCGCGCAGTTCCTGGAGGTGCTGCTCGCCCCCGCCTACGACGGCGCCGCGCTGGCCATCCTGGCCGCCAAGAAGAACGTGCGCGTGCTGGAAGTGCCGATGGGCACCGGCCAGAACGCCTTCGACATCAAGCGCGTGGGCGGCGGCTGGCTGGTGCAGACGCCGGACGCCTACAACGTGCCGCGCGACGCCCTGAAGGTCGTCACCAAGCGCCAACCCACCGAGCAGGAAATGAACGACCTGTCGTTCGCCTGGAAGGTCGCCAAGTACGTCAAGTCCAACGCCATCGTGTTCGTGGGCGGCGGCATGACCCTGGGCGTGGGTGCGGGCCAGATGAGCCGCATCGACTCGGCGCGCATCGCGTCCATCAAGGCGGAAAACGCCGGCCTGACCCTGAAGGGCTCGGCCGTGGCATCCGACGCGTTCTTCCCGTTCCGTGACGGCCTGGACGTGGTGGTGGCGGCGGGCGCAACCTGCGTGATCCAGCCCGGCGGCAGCGTGCGCGATGACGAAGTCATCGCCGCCGCCGACGAGCACGGCATCGCCATGGTGCTGACCGGCACCCGCCACTTCCGCCACTGATGCGCGTCCTCGGCATCGATCCCGGCCTGCGCCGCACCGGCTTCGGTGTGATCGATGCCGAAGGCTCGCGGCTGCGTTACGTGGCCAGCGGGACCATCGTGGTCCCGCCGGCGCTGACGCTGTCCGAACGCCTGAAGGTCATCCTGGACAACCTGCGCCAGGTGGCCCGCGACACGCAACCTGACGTGGCCGCGCTGGAAATCGTCTTTCTGAACACCAATCCCGCATCCACCCTGCTGCTGGGCCAGGCCCGCGGCGCGGCGCTTTGCGCGCTGGCCGACAGTTCGCTGGACGTGCACGAGTACACCGCGCTGCAGATCAAGAAGGCCGTGGTCGGCACCGGCCGCGCCGCGAAAGAGCAGGTGCAGATGATGGTGCAGCACCTGCTGGCGCTGGATGGCGTGCCGGCCCCCGACTCGGCCGACGCGCTGGCCTGCGCCATCTGCCACGCGCACGTGGGACCACTGCAGGACAAGCTGGAACGCCTGGGCAGCGCGCTGCGCATGGGCGGCAAGACCCGCATCCGCAATGGCCGGCTGATCGGCTGAGCGCCCGCCCGTATAGAATCCCCGCATTCGCCGCGCGTTCCGCGGCCGCCACCATTGCAGGCCTCTCACCATGATCGGAAGAATCACCGGAACCCTGATCGAAAAACTGCCCCCCACGATCTGCGTGGATGTGGGCGGAATCGGGTATGACATCGACGTGCCCATGAGCACGCTGTATTCGCTGCCCGAGACGGGCGCGCGCGTCACGCTCTACACGCACCTGACCGTGCGTGAAGACGCGCACATCCTGTATGGATTTGCCTCGGCCGGCGAGCGCAGCGCGTTCCGGGAACTCATCAAGGTCAGCGGCATCGGTGCGCGCACGGCGCTGTCCGTGCTGTCCGGCCTGTCGGTCGCGGACCTGGCGCAAGCCATCACTTTGCAGGAGTCCGGCCGCCTGACCCGCGTGCCCGGCATCGGCAAGAAGACCGCGGAACGGCTGTTGCTGGAGATGCGCGGCAAGCTGGGCGCGGACATCGGCGCAGCGGCGCACGTCACGCACGACAACCAGTCCGACATCCTGAATGCCTTGCTGGCGCTGGGTTACTCGGAAAAAGAATCGCTGTCGGCGCTGAAGACGCTGCCCGAAGGCGTGGGCGTGTCCGACGGCATCAAACAGGCGCTGAAGGCGCTGGTGCGCTAACTGGCGCTAGGCCGCCGCCTTGCCGTGCTGCAGGTAGCGCGGCGCCACGGCCTCAAGGCCCGTGGGCACCACGTGCAACTCGGGGGCGATGGGCCCGCCGCAGACGTTGTCGCGGCGCAGGGAGTCCAGGTTGTCGCGCGACATCAACGGCGTGCCCGGCATGCATTCGAATAGCCGGGCCTGCATGCGCCCCACCCCCATCGGCATGCTGATGACGGGGCGCGGATGCCCGCTCCAGGCGGCGCACAGGCGCGCGATCTCGCCCAGCGTGTAGACCTGCGGTCCGCCCAGTTCGTAGGTCTTGCCGCAGGTGTGGGTGTCGGCCAGCGCGTTGACCATGGCGGTCACCACATCGCCCACATAGATGGGCTGCATGCGCGCATTGGCGCCCGCCAGCGGCAGCACCGGCAGCCAACGCGCCAGCGACGCGAACATATTGGTGAAGTTGTCGTCGGGTCCGAAAAGCACCGAGGGGCGGAAGATGGTCCAGCAGATGTCGGGCCGGCCTTGGTAGGCCGCTTTGATGGCGGCCTCGCCGTCGCCCTTGGAACGCTGGTACATGCTGTCGCCGCTGGAATCGGCGCCCAGCGCGCTGACGTGAAGCAAACGCCGCACGCCATGACGCACACAAGCCTGCGCAATGCGCTGCGGCAGATGCACGTGGGCGCGCGCGAAATCGGACCCATAGGGCCGGCCCACGTTGCCGTGCAGGATGCCCACCAGGTTCACGACGGCATCGCACCCTTGCACCATGCCATCGAGCGCGGCATCGTCGTGGATGTCAGCCTGAAGCAGCGTGACGGTGGGAAGTAATTGCAGGTCGCGTCCGCGGGCAAGAAGCCGCGTGGGCACGACGATCTGATGCGGGTCCGCGCAAAGCCGTGCTACCAAGTGGCGGCCGATGAAGCCCGTGCCGCCAATGACAAGGATACGCATGGCGTAGCCTCCGGTTCGTCAGGATCGAGGTTCGATTCTGCCCTGCAAGGTCGGCATGCGCAAGCGCGCGCGAGCGAGGCGCCGCGCGCGCCGCTTGATGCGCGTCAGCCCGCCAGCAGCTTTGCGTAGGCCGGAAGATCGACGTTGCCGCCGCTGATGATGACGCCAACCCGGGCCCCGCGCACCGGCACCACGTTCTGCATGACGGCCGCCGCCGCCAGGCAGCCCGTGGGTTCCACGACCATCTTCATGCGTTCGGCAAAGAACTTCATGGTCGTCACCAGCTGTTCATCCGTCACCGTGACGATGTCGCGCACGTACTTCTGGATGAGGGGGAAGGTGAGATTGCCCAGATGCGTGGTGGCGGCGCCGTCCGCCAGCGTCTTGGGCGCGGGGATTCGGACGATTTCACCCTTGCGCAGAGACTGCTGCCCGTCATTGCCGGCTTCGGGTTCCACGCCGTAGACCAGGCAGCGCGGGCTGAGCGCGAAGGCGGACAGGGCCGAGCCCGACAGCAGGCCGCCGCCGCCCAGGCACACGAAAAGGTAATCGAGCTCGCCGACTTCCTCGAACAATTCCTTGGCGGCCGTGCCCTGCCCCGCGATCACGTCCTCGTGGTCGTACGGCGGGATCAGCGTGGCGCCGGTTTCGGCCTGGATGCGGCGGGCGATGGTCTCGCGGTCTTCGGTGTAGCGGTCGTACGTGACGATCTTGCCGCCGTAGCCTTCCGTGGCGGCGCGTTTGGCCGCGGGCGCGTCCAGCGGCATGATGATGGTGGCCTGGACCCCTTGCAGCCGGGAGGCCAGCGCGATGGCCTGCGCGTGATTGCCCGACGAGAACGTCACGACGCCCGCGGCCCGTTGCTCTGGCGTGAGGCGCGCGATCGCGTTGTAGCCGCCCCGGAACTTGAAGGCGCCCATGCGCTGGAAGTTCTCGCACTTGAAGAACAGCGACGCGCCGGCGATGGCATCGGCGGTGGCCGAGGTCAGGACGGGCGTGCGGTGTGCGTTGCCGGCCAGGCGCTCGCTGGCGCGCGCGACATCATCATAGGAGGGCAATTCGGGCTGCATGGAATAAGGTCCTTAGATCGCGAGGGGAAACGAAACCCTCGGATCATAAACCCGCCGGCGCGATTTGCGCGCCGCCCGAAGGCATGACGGCGCGCGGGCCGCCTATTTGCCGAAGAGGTCGCCGCTGCCGCCCGTGGTGCCTGCGGGCGGCGCGAGGCCCAAGTGGCGCCACGTGGTCAGCGTGGCCGTGCGGCCGCGCGGCGTGCGTTGCAGATAACCGTGCTGGATCAGGTAAGGCTCGATGACGTCCTCGATCGTGTCGCGCTCTTCGCCGATGGCTGCCGCCAGGCTGTCCACGCCGACCGGACCGCCATCGAACTTGTGGACGATGGCTTCGAGCAGCTTGCGGTCCATCAGGTCCAGGCCCTGCGGATCGACTTCCAGCATGGCGAGCGCGCGGCCCGCCACGTCGGCGTCGATGGTGCCGCCCGCCTTCACCTCGGCGTAGTCGCGCACCCGGCGCAGCAGGCGGTTGGCGATACGCGGCGTGCCGCGGGCGCGGCGCGCCACCTCGGCCGCGCCGTCCGGCGTGATGACGGCATTGAGCAGGCCCGCGCTGCGCGTCACGATGCGGCCGAGATCGGCAGCGTTGTAGAACTCGAGCCGCGACACGATGCCGAAGCGGTCGCGCAGCGGATTGGTCAGCATGCCCGCGCGGGTCGTGGCGCCCACCAGCGTGAAGGGCTGCAGGTCCAGCTTCACGCTGCGCGCGGCCGGCCCCTCGCCGATCAGGATGTCGATCTGGAAGTCTTCGAGCGCGGGGTAAAGGATTTCCTCGACCACGGGCGACAGGCGGTGGATCTCGTCGATGAAGAGGACGTCGTTCTTTTCCAGGTTGGTCAGCAGCGCGGCCAGGTCGCCCGGGCGTTCGAGAACGGGGCCGGACGTCTGACGCAATTGCACGCCCATTTCGTGCGCAATGATGTGCGCCAGCGTCGTCTTGCCCAGGCCCGGGGGGCCGAACAGCAGCACGTGGTCCAGCGCCTCGCCCCGCTTTCTGGCCGCGGCAATGAAGATTTCGAGCTGTTCGCGGGCGCGCTGCTGCCCGACATATTCTTCCAGCGCCTTGGGCCGCAACGCGCGTTCGATCGACTCCTCGTTGGGCGACACCGGCTGCGGCGTCACGATGCGGGGGGCGTCGGGACGGGAGGAAAGCGAATCGGACTGGATGGCCATGGTGCGGGGTACGGGCAAAGGACGAAGCAGGATGAATCGTACCGTAGCGCGGGCTGCCCCGGGGCCGTCCCCGGGGCCAGGTCGGTCAGGCGGCCTGGGAAAGCGGCAGCCGCACGCGCACGCACAACCCGCCGGACGGAGCTTCCCGCAATTCGAGCGATCCGCCATGCGCCCGCGCAATGGCCTCGGCCAGCGCCAGGCCCAGGCCCACGCTGCCGGTGCGGGTACGCGCGTCGTCAAGCCGGCTGAACGGCCGCAAGGCTTCCTGGCGGCGTTCCGGCACGATGCCCGGCCCGTGATCGGCCACGTCCAGCACCGCGTAGCCTTCCTCGCGCCGTAGCGCGACGTCCACCGGCGGCGCGCCGTGATTCAGCGCGTTGCCGATCAGGTTGTCCAGCAGGCGCCCCAACGCCACGGCGTCGGCCTGCACCACGGCGCCGCTGGCCTGGGCATCGGTGTTCAGGCCGATCGCGGTGCCGGCGCCCTGCCAGGCGCCCACGCGCTCGGTCAGCCATTCGGACAGCACGATGGGCGCATAGCGGTAGGCCGCCGGATCGGTGCCGCGCACGAAACCGATGAACTGGTCCACCATGTGCTGCATGTCGCGCAGGTCGGTGCGCAGCCCTTCCTTCAGCGTCGAATCGTCGGCCATCTCGACGCGCAGCCACATGCGCGACAGCGGCCCTTTCAGGTCGTGCGGCAGCCCGGAAAGCAGCGTGCGCCGCACGGAATCGGACTCGGACAAGGCGTCCAGCATGGCATTGAAGCGTTCGCCCAGCACGCGGGTTTCGTGCGGACCCGAGGGTTCCACGCGCTGGGGCTGGCCCGCGGCAAGCTGGTCCGCGGCGTCGGCCAGCCGTGTGATCGGGCGCGTGATGTGCCACGAAAAACCCACGGCCAACAGCAGCAGCAATCCCAGCCCGCCCAGCCAGGCGGCGATGAAGGGCGTGGCGACGGGCGGGTCCAGCCGGTCCAGCGGAATGACCAGCCACTCGCGCAACCGCGGCGCGTCTTCGGTGGCCGGGTTGGGCGCCAGCGAAATGAAGATCTCCGGCGTGGGGCCGCGCGACAGCGCCACGCGCGTGCCGTCGTTCAGGCGTTCGTTGAGCTGCTGGACCAGCACGCGCAGGTCGCGGCGAATATCGTCGGGCTCGGGCTCTGACTTGTGGCGGCGCGCATGTTCCTCGCGGGCACGGTCGCCCTCGCGCTGGGCATCGCTGCGAGCATCTGCTTGCGCCGCATCGGTTTCGCGTTCGTCGACGTGCACCTCGGGCGGGGGCGGTGGAGGCGGACCGTGCAGTTGCGAATCCGGGGCGGGCGCAGGCGCGGGAGGCGGCGGGCGCGGCGCGGCACGCGGCGGCGGACGGCGGCCATTGAAGCGCTGCAGCTTGGCTTCGGCGGGCAACACTCGTGACCACAACCGCCACTGGTTCTGCGATGCGGCGCGCACGAAGTCGGCGCGGTCTTCGGCCGGCACCTGGGACACGGCGGCGCGCAGCGTGCGGATGGTGGTGACGATATAGCCGATGGCCACGTCTTCCATGAACTTGTGCCGGAAGTACGACACCGTCACCAGCGTGGCGGCCTGCGTCAGCAGGACCGATCCGAGGATCAGCAGGATCAGCCGCGCCCGCAGCGAGCGGGGCACGAGAATGCCGGGGGAAAAGCGCATCAGGGAGAGAACCGGTAACCGATGCCCCAGACGGTCTGGATCCAGCGCGGCTGCTTGGGATCGTCCTCGATCACGCGGCGCAGGCGCAGGATCGCGATGTCGATGGCGCGGTCGTTGCGCTCGCCGGCGTCGTCGTCGCGGGCCAGCGCCAGCAGGCGTTCGCGCGACAGCGGCTTGCCCGCATTGCGCACCAGGGCTTCAAGCAGGTTGATTTCGCCGCCGGTCAGCTTGACCACGGTGCCCTCGCGGGACAGCTGACGCGTGGAGGGGTCAAAGACAAACGGGCCGAAAGCGACCGGCGCGTCCTTGGTGAGCGCGGACGGGCCGCGCTTGCGGCGCAACACGGCCTCGATGCGGGCCAGCAGTTCGCGGGGGTCGAAGGGCTTGCCGACGTAATCGTCAGCGCCGGCCTCCAGGCCGATGATGCGGTCCACGGCTTCGTCGCGCGCGGTCAGCAGGATGACGGGGATGTCCTCGCCCTGCTCGCGCAGGCGGCGGCAGGCATCGGCGCCGTCGCCGCCGGGCAGCATGCGGTCCAGCACCAGCAGATCGGGCGCGTAACGGGTGATGCGCGAGGAGAGGTCGGTCGCGTCCGGGGCCAGCAGCGTGTCGTAGCCATGCCGGTTCAGGTAGTCGGCCAGCAGCTGGCGCAGCGCCGGATCATCGTCGACGACCAGCAGCTTGGTGTGGGAATTGTCCATGGGCGTGATAGTGCGGCGCGGCGCGCTCGCCTGCAAGGGGCAGGAAATCATCTGAAATATACCCGTTGCACGATGTTGGCCGGATGTTTCGGGCTTTTCGCGATCGGACGTGCCCCAGACACGCGACTGCCCTAGAATGGCGCTTCGCCTGCCGCCCCTCGTGGACTTTTCTAAAGATCCTTTACAGATGCGCGGCAGCGCGCTCTCTACACTGTCCCCATGGTCGCCACAGCTAACATCTGGCGCAGAGGGCTGTTGCACGCGGCATTGACGGCGGGCCTTGCCTGGCCGATGGCGCCTGCGTTTGGCGACGAGCCCGACGTGTCCCCGTTTACCTTGACGCCGCCCCCGGCGGGCGAGGTCACGCGCGTGGCGCGCGGCATTGGCGTGCTCTCGCCGGTTCAATCCCTGCCGGTGCGCCCCGCCCCGTCGCTCGACGACCGGGCCGTGCCGCTGGACCCCACGCCCTGCGACCTGCACGCGACCGAACCCGGCATGGACACCTCGGTGCGCGACGGCGGCCCGGATGCGGCCGACGGGTTCATCCCCGGCACGGGCCTGGACCTGACCGGCAGCGCGCCGCCCGTTCCGCTGACGTGCGATCCGCTGGCGGCGCCCGCGTCGGCGGCAGACATCCCGCCGGATTATTCCTTTGCGCTTGAAGACGGCGACCTGCCGAGCGTGCCGGTCGTGGTGATTTCCGGCGTCTCCCGCCCCTCGCGCCCCTGGTTTTCGTCCGTGAGCGGACAGGACGGCCTGCGCTATGGCGGCAGCCGCAACTGGGTGTACCGCAATACCTCGGGCCCGTCCCTCACGGTGGGCAACGTCAACCCCAATGCGCCCGCCTGGGGCAGCGGCGCACCGGTGGGCGGGCTGCAGATCGCCAACTGGGGCGGCAGCGGCGCCACATTGCCGGAAGGCAGCTTCGGTTATTCGTCCTCGCTGGGCAAGCTCAACCTCATGGACCCGGCCGCCCAGTCCGGGGCCGTGGACTACGGCGCGTCCGTCGGCAGCGGCAGCGTGCGCTACGGGCTCACGCCGGTGCTGACGGTGGAAGGCCAGATGCAGAGCGCGCCGTCGCTCACCACGCGCGGCGTGGGCACCACGTACAACGCCGGCGAATTCGGCACCTTCCGGGCAGGCGCCACGCAAAGTTCGTTCGATGCGGCCAGCGGCTACCGCTACCGCTTCGGCTACAGCGTCGATGTGGCCGACACCGTGACGCTGGGCTACACCAACGAACAGATCGGCGCGGGCTACGGCGACCTGTCGACCTATTCCGACGGCGTCGCGTCCGCCCCGCAGACCCGCAATACGGTCTCTGCGGGCGTGCCGCTGTCGGGCTGGGGCACGTTGAGCGGCACGTATTCCGGCCTGCGTGAAGGGTCGGTGCTGGCCGAGCAGCGCGTGGGCCTGTCCCACAGCATGTTCGTCGCCCCCAAGGTCAAGCTGGCCGTGGGCGCGGACCGCGACATCGTGACGGGCGACTATGGCTGGCGCGCCAACCTGAGCATGCCCGTGGACACCTTCATGCGCGGCACCTGGCTCAGCTGGTAAGCGCCGGGAACGCGGACCAAAAAATCCCCCTGGGATGGGACCGGCCGGAATTGGGGCTTAAAATCCCTGCCATGATGCTTCCGGCCTACCCCCATGTCTGACGCGCGCGCCCTCGGCGTGTTGCAGCGCGTTTTCGGTTACGAATCCTTCCGCGGCGACCAGCAAGCCATTGTCGATCAGGTGATCGGCGGCGGCGACGCCCTCGTCCTCATTCCCACCGGCGGCGGCAAGTCGCTGTGCTACCAGATTCCCTCGCTGGTGCGCGAAGGCACGGGCATTGTCGTGTCGCCCCTGATCGCGCTGATGCAGGACCAGGTCGACGCCCTGACGGAACTGGGCGTGCGCGCGGCGTTCCTGAATTCGACGCAGGAATGGCGCGTGGCCCGCGACGTGGAGCAGGCGTTCCTGGATGGCGAGCTCGACCTGCTGTATGTCGCGCCCGAACGCCTCCTGACCGACCGCTGCCTGCAGTTGCTGGACCGCGGCCGCATCGCGCTGTTCGCGATCGACGAAGCACATTGCGTGTCCCAATGGGGTCACGATTTCCGTCCCGAATACCTGGGCCTGTCCATGCTGCACGAGCGCTGGCCGGACGTGCCGCGCATCGCGCTCACGGCCACCGCCACCGCCGTCACCCGTACCGAGATCGCGCAGCGTCTGTCGCTGGACGAAGCCCGCCATTTCGTCTCGAGCTTCGACCGCCCCAACATCCGCTACCGCATCGTCGAAAAGAACGAGGTGCGCAAGCAGCTGCTGGACATGATCCGCACCGAGCACGAAGGCGAATCCGGCGTGGTGTACTGCCTGTCGCGCGCCCGGGTGGAAGAAACGGCCGAATTCCTGTGCAACCAGGGCATCGATGCGATGCCGTACCACGCGGGGCTGAGCGCCCAGGTGCGGGCGGCCAACCAGTCGCGCTTCCTGCGCGAGGACGGCGTGGTGATGGTCGCCACCATTGCGTTCGGCATGGGCATCGACAAGCCGGACGTGCGCTTCGTGGCGCACATCGACCTGCCCAAGTCGGTCGAAGGCTACTACCAGGAAACGGGCCGCGCCGGCCGCGACGGCCTGCCCGCCACCGCATGGCTGGCCTACGGCTTGCAGGACGTGGTGCAGCAGCGCCGCATGATCGACGAATCGCCTGGCGACGAGTCCTATCGCCGGCGCCTGGGCCAGCAGCTCGACGCCATGCTGGGCCTGTGCGAAACCGTGGAATGCCGGCGCGTGCGCCTGCTGGCGTACTTTGGCCAGCAGATCACCGCGTGCGGCAACTGCGACGTCTGCCTGGATCCGCCCCAGGCGTGGGACGGCACCGTCGCGGCGCAGAAGGTGCTGTCGGCGGTGTACCGGCTCTGGAAGGAACGTGGCCAGCGCTATGGCGCCGGCCACATCATCGACATCCTGCGCGGCAAGGTCACCGATCGCACCCAGCAGCATGGCCACGAGACGCTCAGCGTATTCGGCGTGGGCGCCGACCTGTCCGACACCGCCTGGCGCGGCGTGCTGCGCCAGCTATTGGCGCAGGGCCTCCTGACGGTGGACAACGAAGGCTTCGGCACGCTGGCCCTGACCGAAGGCAGCCGCGCCGTGCTCAAGGGCGAACGCCAGCTCATGCTGCGACGCGAGTCCGAAAAGAAACCGCGGTCCGGCAAGACGGGCAGCGGACGGCCCAAGGCGGCGGCGATCGACCTGCCGGCCGAATTGCAGCCCGTGTTCGAAGCCCTGCGCGCGTGGCGCGGCGAAGTCGCCAAGAGCCACGGCGTGCCCGCCTACGTGATCTTTCACGACGCCACGCTGCGCGAGATCGCGCTGGCGCAGCCCGAGTCCATGGACGACCTGAGCCACATCAACGGCGTGGGGGCCCGCAAGCTGGAAGCCTACGGCGAAGAAATCCTGCAGCGGGTGGCGCGGCCGGTGCTGTAGCGCCGGCCCGGGCGCCACGCCTTTGCGGCATGGCGCCCGGCCCGCAAAGACCCTTAGTAAGACGGCGGCGGCAGCAGCGGCACGCCGCGGCGTTCCTTGCCGAACACGGACCGGTACGCCAGGATGTTGAACACCAGCACCACCGGTATCCCCACCACCGCGCCGGCCATCACGAGCCGCATCGAGCCCAGCGCACCCGCGCCGTCCCACAGCGTCATGTCGTCCAGGATCAGGTACGGGAACAGGCTGTAAGCCAGTCCGCTCAGCATCAGCAGGAACAGCGCGACCGTCAGCACGAACGGCAGCCAGCTGAAGCGGTCGGCGCGGCCGGGCAGCCGCGCCAGCAGCATTTCCGCGGCCACGAAACCGGCCAGCATCAGCACCCACACCGACGCCGCGAGGCTAAGGTGCGCGATGTTGCTCCATTTGTAGAAGATGCCGGCATTGGCCAGGCCCAGCGTGACCGCGATCGACACCATGCCCACGGCGGTCCAGCGGATCGCGTGGCGCGCCCAGTTGGCCGCGCGGCGCTGCAGGTCGCCATCGACGCGCATGACCAGCCACGCGGCGCCCAGCAACACGTAGGCCGCCACCGCGCACAGGCCCACGAACATCGCGAACCAGCCATAGCCGGCATCGGACTGGTAGCCCGTGGCAATGCGGCCAAGCAGCACGCCCTGGCCAAAGGCGGTGATGAGCGAGCCCGCCCAGAAAGCGAAGATCCAGCGCGGCTTCAATTCGTTGCGGGCGCGGATGCGGAATTCGAACGCAACGCTGCGCAGCACCACCCCCAGCACCATGAGCGTCAGCGGTCCGTAGAGTTTGCCCAGCACGGCGCCCCAGGCAAACGGAAACGCCGCCGCGAACAACCCCATCCCCAGCAGCAGCCAGAATTCATTGGCGTCGCGCCACGGGCTGAGCAGGCTCATCATGCGGCCGCGCTCGTGCTCCGGCGCGATCTGCAGCAGGATGCCCACGCCGAGATCGAAGCCGTCCAGGACCATGCCCGCGGCAATCACGACGAACAGCAGCGCCATGAAGGCGAGCGGCATCCAGAAAGAAGGATCGTCGGGGCTCAGGCCTTGGGAGGCCGCCAGCATGGCGATCATGGCGCACCTCCGCTCAGCTTGCGCACGGGCACGACGCCGTAGCGCGCGGCATGGAAGAGCATGCCGGCGAACGCGGCGAGCAGCAGCGCATACAGGACGCCGTAACCGGCCAGGCCATACAGCACGGTGCTGGACGGCATGGAACCCAGGACCTCGGATTGCGTGACCGTGCCGTTCACGACGAAGGGCTGCAGTCCGATGATGGACACCCACCAGCCCGCCACGACGGCGATGCCGCCGGAAAACATCATGCCGCACAGGACCCGCTGCCACCATGGCGGCAGGGCCGACGGGTCCAGGCCGCGGCGGAAGGTCCACAGGAAGGTCACGCAGGCCACGGCCAGCATCAGCAGGCCCAGCCCCACAGCCACGCGCACCGACCAGAAGGTCACGGCCACCGGGGGCAGCATGCCCGAATACTTGTCCAGGCCCTGATAGGTGCCGTCCGCATTGCGGTGCAGCCACATGCCGCCCGCATTGTTGAAGGTAAGGTCGCCGACATTGACGTGCGCCCGGGCGTCCGGCCAGCCGAACAGCACCAGCTGCGGCACGGGGCCGCTCTGCCAAAAGCCCGCCGCGGCGGCGGCCTTGGCAGGTTGCAGCTTGGCCATCATCTGGCCCGCGCCGGTTGCGACCGGCACTTGCAGGAAGGCGGCCACCACGGCCACCACCAGCGCCGTCTTGAACGCACTGCGCTCGCCCTCGCCCAGCGGCCGGCGCAACGCCTGCAGCGCGGTCACGCCCATCATCAGGAACGAGGCGGCCAGCGCCGCGCCGACCATCACCACGGCCAGGCGCCAGCCGACCGAGGGATTGAGCACCACTTTCATCCAGTCATAGACCTGATAGCGGCCGTCGACCAGCAGCGCGCCATCGGGCGTCTGCATCCAGGATTGCAGGGCCAGCACCCAGAACACGGCCACGACCTGCCCCACCGCCACCATCAGGACGGCCAGCGTGTGCGCGCCATCGGACACGCGGCGCTGGCCGAACAGCATGACGCCCAGGAAACAGGATTTGAGAATGAAGACCGACAGGATGCCGTAGCCCAGCAGCGGACCGGCCACGTTGCCGATCTTGTCCATCAACCCCGCCCACAGGCTGCCGATCTGGATCAGGACGGGCACGCTGGCGGCCAGCGTCAGCACGAAGGACAGGGCGAAGATGCGGACCCAGAAGCGGTAGGCCCCCGTCCAGCCGCCATGGCTGGACCACCGCGCGCGGATCTTGAAGAACAGCAGCACCCAGGCCAGGGCCAGGGAGACGGCGAGAAACAGCGCCAGGAAGCTAAGACTGGCCATGAACTGCGCCCGGGCCAGGGATAGGGTCGAGATATCCATAATGGCCCGTAGTGTAGAGCCAGTTACACGACTATGGGGGCGGATTGAAACCGGTTGCAGGCGTGACGAAAAGGGGCGCGGTGCGGAACGTGGCAAAATTGACGCTTTGTCGCTGCTTTTTCCTATTCTTTCAAGAATGACCTCCGCCACGACGCCGACCCCCGCCGCATCAAACTTCCTGCTCAACATCGTCCAAGACGACCTCGAAGCCAACCGCTTCCAGGGCAAGCGCTGGGCGGGCAAGCCTGGCCCGGCGGCCTTGCAGCAGCAGGGGGAAGCGGACCCGGCCCGCATCCGCACGCGCTTTCCGCCGGAGCCCAACGGCTACCTGCACATCGGCCACGCCAAGAGCATCTGCGTGAACTTCGGCCTGGCGCGCGACTTCGGTGGCGTCTGCCACCTGCGCTTTGACGACACCAACCCCGAGAAGGAAGACCAGGAATACGTCGACGCCATCATCGAGGCCGTCCACTGGCTGGGCTTCGACTGGAAGGCCGACGGCCGCGAGAACCTGTATTTCGCCAGCGATTACTTCGGCTATATGTATGAGTTCGCCGAAGCCCTGGTCGAAGCCGGCCATGCCTACGTCGACGAGCAAAGCGCCGACGAGATCCGCGCCAATCGCGGCACCCTGACCGAACCCGGCACGGACTCGCCCTGGCGCAACCGCCCGGCCGCCGAGTCCATCGCGCTGTTGCGCGAGATGCGCGACGGCAAGCATCCGGACGGCAGCCTGGTGCTGCGCGCGAAGATCAACATGGCTTCGCCCAACATCAACCTGCGCGACCCGGTCATGTACCGCGTCCGCCACGCCACGCACCACCGCACCGGCGACCAGTGGTGCATCTACCCGATGTACAGCTGGGCGCACCCGGTGGAAGACGCGCTGGAAGGCATCACGCACAGCGTCTGCACGCTGGAATTCGAAGACCAGCGTCCGTTCTACGACTGGATCCTGGCGCGCCTGGCCGAACTGGGCAAGCTGGCCCAGCCGCTGCCGCATCAATACGAATTCGCCCGCCTGAACCTGAGCTACGTGGTCACCAGCAAGCGCAAGCTGCTGCAACTGGTGAAGGAAGGCCACGTGGACGGCTGGGACGATCCGCGCATGCCCACCATCTTCGGCCTGCGCCGCCGCGGCTACACGCCCGCGTCGATCCGCCTGTTCTGCGACCGCACCGCGGTGTCCAAGTCCGACTCGCGCATCGACTACAGCCTGCTGGAGCAAGCCGTGCGCGACGATCTGGACCCCATCGCCCCGCGCTCGGTCGCCGTGCTGGACCCGATCAAGCTGGTCATCACCAACTACCCCGAAGGCCATACCGAGACCTGCACCGCGCCGCGCAATCCGCATGACCCCGAGGCCGGCGTGCGTGAATTCCCGCTGTCGCGCGAACTGTGGATCGAACGCGACGACTTCCGCGAGGAAGCGCCCAAGAAGTATTTCCGCCTGTTCCCGGGCAACACCGTGCGCCTGAAGTACGGCTACGTCGTGCGCTGCACCGGCTTTACCAAGAACGAAGCCGGCGAGGTCGTCGAAGTGCAGGCCGAATACCTGCCCGACACCAAGAGCGGCACGCCCGGCGCGGACAGCGTCAAGGTCAAGGGCAACATCACGTGGGTGAGCGCGGCGCACGCGGTGCCTGCCCAGATTCACCTGTACGACCGCCTCTTTGCCGATCCGCGTCCGGACGGCGGCGACAAGGACTTCCTGGCCTGCCTGAACCCCAACTCCAAGCAGACCGTCACGGCCTGGCTGGAGCCCGGCACCGTGGCCACGCCCGGCGCCACCTGGCAATTCGAGCGCCTGGGCTACTTCACGGCCGACCTGAAGGACTCGACGCCTGACGCGCCGGTGCTCAACCGCATCGTGACCCTGCGCGATTCCTGGGCCCAGGGTTGACGCGCCCACGCGCGCAATACCGGGAAAAGGCGCCTTGCGGCGCCTTTTTCTTTCGCCGTGCGCCCGGCGCAGGCCGTCCCGGGCGGGTTATCATCCCCGACATCCCGCAGCCGGTCGAGGACGCCGTTTTCCGGCGTCCAGACCGCCAGCCAAAATCAAGATGAACACTGAATCGCTAGCCCTGGACTTCAAGAGCGCCACCCTTTATGCCATCCGGGTGGTTTTGCATAGTGCCGATCCCGAACGCCTGAACGCTGCGCTCGCCAAACGCATGGCCGATGCCGGCAGCTTCTTTGAAAACGAGCCTGTCGTCATCGACGCCAGCCGCGTCGAGGAAAAGATCGATTGGACGGCATTGGTGGCGGCGCTGCGCGGCCACAACCTGCCCCCGATCGGCGTGGTGGCCGAAGGCGCCAACCTGCAGGCCGCGCGCGAAGCCGGCCTGACGCCCGTCGAACTGTCCACGCCGGCAGCGCGCCCCGCCCCCGTGGTGGACACCGCGCCGCCCAACGACGTCGCCACGCCGGTGCCGTCCGTGCCGGCGGCCGCGGTCGAAATCGCGCCCGCGCCCACCGACACCTCGGCCCAGGCCGCGCCGGCGCCTGCGTCCGATGCGGCCGCGCAAGACAAGCCTGCGGCCGATGAAGCCGCCGATGCGCAGGCTGCCGCCCCGGCGCCCGATGCGGATCCCCTGCCCGCCCGCGCGGCCAGCAGCACCACGTCCGCGTCCAGTCCGACGGCTGCGGCGCCGCACTCGTCTTCGGCGCTGGTGATCACGCGCCCGCTGCGTTCGGGGCAACGCGTCTATGCCCGCCACACGGACCTGGTGGTGATCGGCATGGTCAGCCAGGGCGCCGAGGTCATCGCCGACGGCAACGTGCACGTCTACGGTCCGCTGCGCGGCAAGGCCATGGCCGGCGCGCGCGGCGATACGTCGGCGCGCATCTTCACGACGCATCTGGATGCGGAACTGCTGGCAGTGGCGGGCGTGTACCGCGTGGTCGAGGACAAGCTCGACCGCACGCTGCAGAATCAGCCCGCGCTGGTCCGGCTGGATGGCGACACGCTGCGCATCGAAGCGCTGAAGGCCTGATGCCGCGCGCTGTGTGCGGCATCCTGCGAGACGGCGGCCCGGCAGCGGCCCGCTCAAATCTCAACACATCCTGTAAGAAGCCTTACACGGGCTTTTTGCTTTACGATAACGCGATTTATTCGAACATAAGGGTTTGATCGTCATGACACGCATTGTTGTGGTGACTTCCGGCAAAGGCGGCGTGGGCAAAACCACGACGAGCGCCAGTTTTTCCGCGGGCCTCGCGATGCGGGGCCACAAGACCGCTGTCATCGACTTCGACGTCGGCCTGCGCAACCTCGACCTCATCATGGGTTGCGAGCGTCGCGTGGTGTATGACTTCGTCAATGTGATCCAGGGCGAGGCGACCCTCAAGCAAGCGCTCATCAAGGACAAGCAGCTCGAAAACCTTTTCATCCTGCCGGCTTCGCAAACGCGCGACAAGGATGCGCTGACGCAGGAAGGCGTGGAAAAGGTCATCAACGACCTGAAGGAAATGGGTTTCGACTACATCGTCTGCGACTCCCCCGCGGGCATCGAGACCGGCGCGCTGATGGCGGCCTACTTCGCCGACGACGCGCTGGTGGTCACCAACCCCGAAGTCTCATCGGTGCGCGACTCCGACCGCATCCTGGGCATCCTGGCCGCCAAGTCCAAGCGCGCCGTCGAGGGTGACGAGCCGGTCAAGGAATACCTGCTGCTCACGCGCTACAACCCCAAGCGCGTGTCCGACGGCGAAATGCTGTCGCTGACGGACATCGAAGACATCCTGCGCATCAAGCTCATCGGTGTGATTCCCGAATCGGAAGCCGTGCTGCAGGCCTCGAACCAGGGCTTGCCTGCCATCCACCTGAAAGACACCGACGTCTCGGAAGCCTACAAGGACGTGGTCAGCCGTTACCTTGGCGAAGACAAGGCCCTGCGCTTTACCGACTACGAAAAGCCGGGTTTCCTGAAACGCCTGTTCGGAGGCAAGTAAGCGATGTCCTTCCTGTCGTTTCTGCTCGGTCAAAAGAAGACCTCCGCGTCCGTCGCCAAAGAACGGTTGCAGATCATCCTTGCCCACGAGCGTGGCCGCGGGGATTCCCCCGATTACCTGCCGCAACTCCAGCAGGAACTGATCGCGGTCATTTCCAAGTACGTGAAGATCAATCCCGAAGACATCAAGGTGCACCTGGAACGCCAGGACACGCTCGAGGTGTTGGAAGTGAAGATCGAAATGCCGCAAAACGAGACCTGATGTCTCTGCTGTGCGCCGGCCTTGCCGGCGCGCATTGCGCAAAAAAACGCCCGGCATTGCCGGGCGTTGCTTTTGGGGCGACGAAGGCTTAGCGCTTGCCCACCTGGTCGCCGATCACACCGCCGATCGCCGCGCCGCCGACCGTGCCCAGCACGCCGCCGTTGGTGATGACGGCGCCCGCCACGCCGCCCAGTGCGGCGCCGCCCACGGTACTCTTCTGGCGATGGCTCATGCCATCCCACGATGAACAACCCGCCATGGTGGCAGCCAGCGCCACGGCGGCACAGATCTTGGAAAGCGATGCGATTTTCATGATGAAGCTCCTGTTCTTTTACCCGGGGCCGCACCGGTGAAACCAAACGCGAGCGCGCGGACCTTTTTGGGGTTAGGAGCCTTCAGGATCGCAAAATATCCGGGGACATGGTGTTAGGTTTGCCCAGGAATTGTGTCAAAGGGAGAGCAAATCGTTGCGCTCTCCTGGGGACCATGTTGCAGGCGCGGGCCGCTATTTGACCAGACGTAACACGTCGCGAAAGCGCGGGTGCTCGCAGGTCTCCATCCATTCGAAAATCGCCATTTCCGACGTGACGATTTCCGCGCCGTGCGCGCGGGCCCGGCGCAACGCGGCATGATGGTCTGAGGACTTGCGCGAACCTGCCGCGTCCGCGACCAGCACGGCCTTGTAGCCCAGCTCCACGAGGCCGATGACGGTTTGCAGCACGCAGATGTGCGCCTCGCAGCCCGCCACCAGCACCGTGCGGCGCGAGGCCGGCAGCCAGCCGTCGAAACCCGGTTCCCGGGCCGAGGAAAAGTGCATCTTCTGGAAGGTGGCCTGGATGAGTTCGCGCAACGGGTCGACCGTGACCCCGAGCATCTTGCTGTGATGCTCCGTGGCCACCACGGGCACGTCGAGCAGCCGCGCCGCCTGCGCCAGCTTGTGCGCGGCGTTGAGCACGGCATCGCCGTCGTGGATGACAGGCATCAGGCGGCCCTGCATGTCGACGATCAGCAGGGTGGAATCGGTGGCGGACAGCAGCATGGTGAGGACTCCCAGGACAAGCTGTCAGCATAACGCCTGGCCGAAAAAAATCCCGGCGCTTGGCCGGGATGCTTGGCGTGTATTCCTACTGGCCGGTGTCTGACACCCTTGCGGCGGCGTCCTGAATCGACCGCTGTGCCACCTGGGTGTCAGACACCAGAGGAATCGGCTTTCGGCTTTTTACTTCAGCGCCTTGTAGCGCAGGCGCTTGGGCTTGGCGCCCTCTTCGCCCAGGCGGCGCTTCTTGTCGGCTTCGTATTCCTGGTAGTTGCCGTCAAAGAACACGACTTGCGAATCGCCTTCGAACGCGAGGATGTGCGTGGCGATACGGTCCAGGAACCAGCGATCGTGGCTGATGACCATGACGCTGCCGGGGAACTCGAGCAGCGCGTCTTCCAGGGCGCGCAGGGTTTCGACGTCGAGGTCGTTGGACGGTTCGTCAAGCAAGAGGACGTTGCCGCCGGCGATCAGGGTCTTGGCCATGTGCAGGCGGCCGCGTTCGCCGCCCGAGAGCTGGCCCACGACCTTGTTCTGGTCGCCGCCCTTGAAGTTGAAGCGGCCCAGATAGGCGCGCGACGACATTTCGAACTTGCCCACGGTCAAGAGGTCGGCGCCGTCAGCCACCGCGTCGAATACGGTCTTCTTGTCTTCCAGCGCGTCGCGCGACTGGTCGACGTACGCCAGCTTGACGGTCTGGCCGATCTTCACTTCGCCCGAATCCGGCTGCTCGCGGCCGGCGATCATGCGGAACAGCGTGGACTTACCGGCGCCGTTCGCGCCGATGATGCCGACGATGGCGCCCGGCGGCACCTTGAAGCTGAGATTGTCGATCAGCAGGCGGTCGCCGTAGGCCTTGCTGACATTGTTGAACTCGATGACCTCGTTGCCCAGGCGCTCGCCCACGGGAATGAAGATTTCCTGGGTTTCGTTGCGCTTCTGGTATTCGTAGGAAGACAGTTCCTCGAAACGCGCCAGACGCGCCTTGGCCTTGGCCTGGCGGCCCTTCGGGTTCTGGCGCACCCACTCCAGTTCCTTCTTGATGGTCTTCTGGCGCGCCGATTCGGAGGACTCTTCCTGCTTGAGGCGGTCTTCCTTCTGTTCCAGCCACGAGCTGTAGTTGCCCTTCCAGGGGATGCCGTAGCCGCGGTCCAGTTCCAGGATCCATTCGGCCGCGTTGTCCAGGAAGTAGCGATCGTGGGTCACGCCGACGACGGTGCCAGGGAACTTGTGCAGGAATTGCTCCAGCCACTCCACGCTCTCGGCGTCCAAGTGGTTGGTGGGCTCGTCCAGCAGCAGCATGTCGGGCTTGGACAGCAGCAGGCGGCAAAGGGCCACGCGGCGCTTTTCACCGCCGGACAGCTTGCCGACGATGGCGTCCCAGGGCGGCAGGCGCAGTGCGTCGGCGGCGATTTCCATCTGGTGTTCGATGTCGTCCGCGCCGCTGGAAGCGGCGGCGGCGATGATGGCTTCGAGGTCGGCCTGTTCAGCGGCCAGCGCATCGAAGTCGGCGTCGGGTTCCGCGTACGCGGCGTAGACCTCGTCCAGGCGCTTCTTGGCGGTGACGACGGCGCCCAGGCCTTCCTCGACCGCCTGGCGGACGGTGTGCTCGGGATTGAGCTGCGGTTCCTGCGGCAGGTAACCGATGTTCAGGCCGGGCATGGGCACGGCTTCGCCTTCGATCTCGCGGTCGACGCCCGCCATGATCTTCAGCAGCGTCGACTTGCCCGAGCCGTTCAGGCCCAGCACGCCGATCTTGGCGCCAGGAAAAAACGAAAGCGAGATATCGCGCAGGATCTGCCGCTTGGGCGGCACGATCTTGCCGACGCGGTTCATGGTGTAGACGTATTGGGCCATGGGCTCGTAGGTGAGATATAGCTGAGAAACCGTTGATTGTAGGCCGGAACCCTGACCGGCGTGCGGCAAGCGTGATCCGGCCCCATGCCGCGTCAGCGGGTTTTTGCCACGCGCCCCGGCATGCCCGGCGTGCGCATCTGCGCCAGCATCACGCCGGCCAGCGCCAGCGCGCCGCCGGCAATGTGAAAGAGATGCGGCTTTTCATCGAGGAACAGCGCCGCGATGGCCACCGTGAACACGGGCATGACGTTCAGGAAGATGCTGGCGCGGTTGGGCCCCAGATGGCGCACGCCCTGCATCCACAGATATGGCGCGAACAGCGACGGGAACACCGCGGCATACAGCACCAGCGGCACGTTGGCGGCATTGAGCGGCGACGGCGCGGCCATCAGGAAGGCGGGAAGCTGGAACAGGATGCCGAACGCGACCTGCACATACAGCGACTGCCACGGCCCCACCGGCAGCGCCCAGCGCCGCAGCAGCACGCCGTACAGCGCATAGGCCAGCGCGCCCAGCCCCATCAGCACGTCGCCATGGTTGGCGCCCACCGACAGCAGCCGGGCCGGATCGCCCTCGCCGATCAGCAGCGCCAGCCCGGCCAGCGAGACCAGGCTGCCCAGCACCGCCATCGCCGAGGGCCGCTCACGCATGATGACCGCCATGACGGCGATGGTCATGAGCGGAATCATCGCGGTGATGAAACCCATGTTGGTGGCCGTGGTCGAGGCGGCCGCCACGTAGGCGAGGCCCTGGTACAGCGCCATGCCCAGTCCGCCCAGCACCGCGAACTTCGGCAGATGCGCCAGCACCTGTCGTCGCTGCGCCCAGACGCCAGGCAATGCAAAGGGGGTGAGCACGATGCCCGCCAGCGCCCAGCGGTAAAAGCCGATGGCGGCTGGTGCGATCACGCCGGCGGCCATCTTGGTCACGATCATGTTGACCGACCAGATCAGGGCGGCCAGCAAGGGAAACAGGAAAAAGCGGAGGGGAAGCTGCGGAGCGTCGGCGCGCATGTTTGAAACGGAAAGGCAGGAAGACGAAGGCAGGCAAGTGTAGGCCTCGTCCGGCTTGATGTATACGTCACCGATATGCAGCCGCCCCAGCACGCCATCCGGATACCGCACACGTTTCTTCGTAATCCAAGCGCCCGATGCAACGCAGCGCCGTTCGCGCGACAATAGCGCCTGACGTATCTGCCGTGCCGTCGCGGCTTCATCGCGCCCAGGAACCAACATGTCCGCCTCTGCCACTCCACCCGCTTCCTTGACCCATTTCAGCGCCCCCGAACTGGACATGCTGGCCAAGACCGCGGACGCCCTCAGCGCCTATCTGGGCAAGCCAGTGCTGGCGGAAGTGGTGCTGGGCGACGAAGGCACCGAATGGGTGACCTACGGCGTCCCGATGGACGAGAAAGCCGAGGCGGACGAGGAACAGACGCACGTGCAGATGGGCGGGCCGGGCGCGCGCCTGCTCGGCAACCGCGGCGGCCTGCCGCAGTCCGATGACGACACCTACGACTGCCTGTACCTGTGGGCGATCCAGATCTCGCTGAACGACGGCGAGCGTTTCATCAAGCTGGACCACGACGGCGAAGAGTCCGCCTGGTCCGACAACCTTGAGGAAGTCCTGCCTTTCGCCCTGACCGAGGAACCGCAGCCCGATCCAGACGAAGAAGACGAGGAAGAGGACGACGACACGGACGACGAGGACGACGACACGCCCTACGACGACGTCCACAACCACCGCCATTGAGCGCGGCGCGCCGCAGCCCGGGCAGGCGCCCGGTCCGCGGCGGCGGCAGGATCACACCGTGATCCGGCCTTCCTCGACGGCGTGGCAGGCCACGATCGACACCCCCGCCAGCTTCGCGGCCGGCGCCTCGGCCTTGCATCGGTCATTGGCGTGCGGGCAGCGCGGATGGAAGGTGCAGCCGGACGGCGGATTCAGGGGATTGGGCACCTCGCCCGCCACCGCCGTGCGCGGCTTGCCCGCGCCGTTGATGTCCGGAATCGCCTCGAGCAGCATCCGCGTGTAGGGATGCCGCGGCCGCGCGAACAGCTCGTCGCGCGGCGCCACTTCCACCATGCGCCCCAGGTACATCACCCCCACGCGGTCGGCCACGTGGTGCACGACGGCCAGGTTGTGGGAAATGAACAGGTACGTCAGCCCCAGCTTGCGTTGCAGGTCCTTCATCAGGTTCAGCACCTGCGCCTGCACCGACACGTCCAGCGCCGAGGTGGGCTCGTCGCACACCAGGAATTCCGGATTCACCGCCAGCGCCCGCGCAATCGAGATGCGCTGGCGCTGTCCGCCCGAGAACTGGTGCGGGTAGCGGCCCTGGTCCGCCGGGTCCAGCCCCACATGCCGGAGCAGATCGCCCACGCGCGCGACGCGCTCGTCTTGCGTCATATGTGTGTGGGTCAGCATCGGCTCGGCGATGATGCGGCCCACGCGCCAGCGCGGATTCAGGCTGGCATAGGGATCCTGGAAGATCATCTGCAGGCGCTTTCGCAGGGCGCGGCCGCCCGACTCGGACATGCGCGACAGCGGCTGGCCATCGAACTGGATGTCGCCGCGGGTCAGGCCGTACAGCCCCACCAGCATGCGGGCGACCGTCGATTTTCCGCAGCCGGATTCGCCCACCAATGCGAGCGTCTCGCCGCGGGCGATGTCGAACGACACCCCGTCCACCGCGCGCAGCATCACTTTGGGCTTGCGCGCCAGCGTGCGCTCCAGCCAGGGCGGCGACACGTCGAACCAGCGCGCCGCGTCCTTTACTTGAACCAAGGGCGTGCTCATGCGGCCACCTCCAACGTATTGCCATTGTCATGCAGCCAACAGGCCGCGCGCGACGTGCCCGCGGGCATCAGCTCGGGGCGGTCGTGCGCGCAGCGCGGCAGGCGCTGGCCGCAGCGCGGGTTGAACGCACAGCCCGGCGGAATGGCGTTCAGCCGCGGCATGCTGCCGTCGATCTGCACCAGCCGCTCGATATGGCCTTCGAGCGTGGGAATGGACCCCATCAGCCCCGCCGTGTAGGGGTGGCGCGGCTTGTGGATCACGTCGGCCACCGGCCCGATCTCGGCCACGCGGCCGGCGTACATCACCGCCACGCGGTCGGCGGTCTCGGCGATCACGCCCATGTCGTGCGTGATCAGCATGACGGCCGTGCCGTGCTCGCGGCACAGGCGCTTGAGCAGTTCGATGATCTGCGCCTGGATCGACACGTCCAGCGCGGTGGTGGGTTCGTCGGCCACCACCAGCTTCGGCTCGGCGGCCAGGGCCAGCGCGATCACCACGCGCTGGCGCATGCCGCCGGAAAACTGGTGCGGGTAGTGGTCGATGCGCTCGCGCGCGGCGGGGATGCCAGTGGACGCCAGCAGTTCCACCGCGCGGTTGCGCGCCTGCGACCACGTCATGTCCAGATGCGTGACGATGGTTTCGGCCAGTTGCCTGCCCACCGTGTACAGCGGGTTCAGGGAGGTCAGCGGGTCCTGGAACACCGCGCCGATCTCGCGGCCGCGCACGCGGCGCATCTGTTCGTCGGGCAGATTGTCGATGCGCCGGCCCGCCAGCAGGATCTCGCCGGCGGCAATGCGGCCCGGCGGTTCGAGCAGGCCGATGATGGAAGCGCCGGTCAGCGATTTGCCGGCGCCGGATTCGCCCACCACGCCCAGGACTTCGCCAGCCTGGATGGAAAAGGACACATCGTCCAGGGCGCGTAGCGTGCCGCGGCGCGTGGGAAATTCCACGCGCAGGTTGCGGACTTCGAGTAATGCGCTCATGGTTACCTCAGTTCAGTCGCGGATTGAGCGCATCGCGCAGCCAGTCACCCAGCAGGTTGACCGACAGCACCAGCAGCACCAGCGCCGCGCCCGGGAAAATGGTGATCCACCACTCTCCGGAAAACAGGAAATCGTTGCCAATCCGGATCAGCGTGCCCAGCGACGGCGCGGTCGGCGGCACCCCCACCCCCAGGAACGACAGCGTCGCCTCGGTGATGATGGCGGTGGCCAGGTGCACGGTGGCCAGCACCAGCACCGGACCCAGCACGTTGGGCAGCACGTGGCGGAACATGATGACGGGCGAGGCCACGCCGATCACGCGCGCGGCCTGCACGTACTCGCGGTTCTTTTCGACCAGCGTCGAACCGCGCACCGTACGGGCGTACTGTGGCCAGCCGGCCAGCGCGATGGCGCCGATCAGCACCGGGAAGGCGATCATCTCGTGCATCTCGCGCGGCACCGCCGCCCGCGCCACGCCGTCGATCAGGAGCGCGATCAGGATGGCGGGGAACGAGAGCTGCACGTCGGCGACACGCATGATGAAGGCGTCGATGCGGCCGCCGGCATAACCCGACACCAGCCCGAGCACGATGCCGATCAGCATGGACAGCAGCACCGAGGCCAGGCCGATCAGCAGCGACACGCGCGTGCCGTACAGGATGGCCGAGTACAGGTCGCGGCCCTGGCTGTCGGTGCCCAGCAGGTAGGTGGCCTGCCCGTTGGGCTCCCAGGCCGGCGGCAACAGCGCGTCCAGCAGTTCGACCTTGGTCAGGTCGAACGGATTGTGCGGCGCGACCCAGCCGGCCCCGAAGGAGCCGATCAGGAGGGCCGCGAGCAACAGGGTGGCCACGATGGCCACGGGCGCCCGGCGCCAGGCCCAGGCAATGTCGCTGTCCCACCAGCGTTTGAATACGGCGCGCATCAGTGAGCCCCCCCGCCGCGAGTCAGCCCGGAACGCAGCCGCGGGTCCACGACGAAATACAGAAGATCGACGATCAGGTTGATGACCACGAACACCAGCGCGATCAGGCACAGGTACGCGGCCATCACCGGCACGTCGGCGAATTGGACGGCCTGGATGAAAAGCAGGCCCATGCCCGGCCACTGGAACACGGTCTCGGTCACGATGGCGAAGGCGATGATGCCGCCCAGCTGCAGGCCGGTGATGGTGATGACGGGCACCATCGTGTTCTTGAGCGCGTGGCCGAAGTGGATGGCGCGGCGCTTCAGGCCCCGGGCGCGCGCGAACTTGATGTAGTCCGAGCGCAGGACCTCCAGCATTTCGGAGCGCACCAGCCGCAGCACCAGCGTCATCTGGAAGAGCGACAACGTGATGGACGGCAGGATGAGATGCTTCCAGCCCGTGGCGGTGAACAGGCCCGAGGTCCACCAGCCCAGGCTGACGGTATCGCCGCGCCCATAGCTGGGCAGCCAGCCCAGTTGCACCGAGAACACCAGGATCAGCAGGATGCCGATCAGGAAGGTCGGCAGCGACACGCCCAGCAGCGACCCGGCCAGCAGCATCTGCGAGACGAGACTGTTGCGCTTGAGCGCGGTGTACACGCCCAGCGGCACACCCACGACCAGCGCCAGCAAGGCAGCCACCATCGACAGCTCAAGCGTGGCGGGCAGGCGGGATTTCAGCAGGGTGGAAACGGGTTCGCTCTGGCGCAGGGAGATGCCGAAATTGCCCTGCACGGCGTTGGCCACGAAATGGCCGAATTGAACGATGGCGGGCTCGTTCAGGCCCAGGCGTTCACGCAGTTCGATGCGCTCGGCATCGGTGGCGTCCTGTCCCAGCATGATGGTGACAGGGTCGCCGACGTATTGAAAAAGCACGAAGGCCAGTAGCGCGACGGTGAGCATCACCGCTACGGCCTGCAACAGGCGACGCAGTATGAAAGCGAACATAGGCGGAAAAAAGCAAGACGGCGGAACCGGGTAGGTCCCGCCGTCTGGTTAGCCTGGATCAGTCAACCTTGACCCAATCGGCAACGAGGCGGTTGTCGGCACGGTGGATGACCGTGACGTTCTTGCGCATGGCCCAGGGGATGACCTGATCATGCAGCGGGATGTGCCCGAAGTCCTTGGCGTGCCCTTCCAGCACGGTGATGATGTCGGCGTCGCGCTTCTTCGGATCGGTCTCGGTCTTGATCCGGTCGATGATGACGTCCAGTTCCTTGTTGCTGTAGTTGCCCAGGTTGTACATGCCGTCCGCGCCCTCGCCCTTGGTGCGGATCAGGTTCTGCAGCGTGTACATGGCGTCGAACGTGGGCACGCCCCAGCCGAACAGGTAGGCGCTGGTGTCGAACGACTGCACCTTCGGGAAGTAGGTGGAACGCGGCATGGCATTCATGGTGGCCTTGACGCCGACCTTGGCCCACATGCCGACGACGGCCTGACAGATGGCTTCGTCGTTGATGTAGCGGTTGTTCGGGCAGTCCAGCGTGAAGTTCAGCGTGCCGTCGTAGCCGGCTTCCTTCAGCAGGGCGCGGGCCTTTTCCGGATCGTAGGGCACGCGCTTGTGCAGCGATTCGGCCCAGCCATGCACCTGCGGCGCGATCATCGTGCCGGTGGGCGCCGACAGGCCGCGCATCACGGCGCGCTTGATGGCGTCGACGTCGATGGCACGGTACAGCGCTTCGCGCACGCGCACGTCCTGGAACGGGTTCTTGCCCTTGATGTTGGAGTACTGCAGCTCCGGACGCTTCTGGTCCAGGCCCAGGTAGATGGTGCGGTATTCGTTGCCCTCGACGACCTTCTGCGACTGACGCAGGCGGTCCAGGTCTTGCGCGGCCGGATCCAGCACGAAGTCGATCTCGCCGGACAACAGCGCGGCGGTGCGCGTGGCGTTCTGCTTGATCGGCGTGAACACGACTTCGGTCACGTTGCCGACCTTGCCGGCCTTGTTCCACCAGTCCTTGTTTTCCTCGAAGACCGTGCGCACGTCGACTTCGCGGCTCTTGAGCTTGTAGGGACCGGTGCCGTTGGTGTTGCGCGCGCCGTAGGTTTCTTCCTTGTTGACGAAGTCCTGCGGCTTGGCGATGTTGTTCTTTTCGGACCAGGCCTTGTTCATGATGAACACGTTGGTCAGCTGGCGCAGCAGCACGGGGTTGGGCGCGGAGGTTTCGATCTCGACCGTCAGGTCGTCGATCTTGCGCGCTTCCTTGATGCCGGTGGTGTAGGCCTTGTAGTTGGACGTGGGCGCCATGGCGCGGTGGATCGAGAACACCACGTCGTCGGCGGTGAACGCGGCGCCGTCATGGAACTTGACGTTGGGGCGCAGCTTGAAGCGATACAGCGTGGGCGACACCTGCTCCCATTCCGTGGCCAGTCGCGGCGACACCTTGAAGGACTTGTCGTAGTCGACGAGCGGCTCGTAGATGTAGCTGTTGGCGGCGATCGTCATGCCCTCGTTTTGCGAGTGCGGGTCGAACGTGAGGATGTCGCCCTGGGCAGCCCAACGGAAGGTCTTGGCTTGCCCGATCGAGGGCACTGCCACGGCGGCGGCGATCGCGATAGCAATCAAAGTGCGGCGCATAAGTGTCAACTCCTGACAGTAGTCTGAATACCGGCGCGAGTGTGCCTAGCGGCGAGACCCGCGTCAATTCAGGGTTTGTGCGTACCGGAGGGGGTTTTCAGAGAGAGCGGGCAATCAGGGACGCATAAGCACGTAACGAAATAATCGGACCGAACGATGTTCGAGTGCGTGGTTGCAACGGAAGGCGTCATTCGTCGGTGTCGATGGGCAGTTCCAGCGGCACGTGCTCGGTCATCAGGACATCGAGCATTTCGATCAGCATCGCGGCCTTGGCTTCGCCGAAGGGCGCGAGCACCGCCTTTTGATGCTGCAAGGCCTGCTCGCACAGCCCGCCGATCAGGTTTGAGCCCTTGGCCGTGATGCAGACGCGCGTCTGACGGCGGTCTGCGCGCACGCCGGTGCGGGCCACCAGCCCGTCGGCCTCCATGCGCTGCACGACCTTGCTGAGCGTGGGTTGCTTGGTGATGGCCAGCACCGCCAGGCTGCCGATGGTTTCGCCGGCGCTGCCCTGAAGACTGGCCAGCACGCGCCATTCGGTCACGGACAAGCCGGCGGCCTTGACCTGTTGATGGAATTCCGCCGAGATGCGCTGGCTGGCCTGCGCGAGCAGGTAGGCCAGGTAGCCATCGACGAACCGCGGGCCCGTTGCGGCCGCGCGCGTGCCCCGCGGCTTATCTGCCTGCATGTTGGTTTGCTCCCACGCACCCATTTCGAAGGCCCGCCCCGTTGCCGAAAAGCGCATTGCACCACGACGGCGCAGCCGCGCGCCATGATGTACCGCAATGCTGTTGCGCAGCACAGGGTATACCCCAAATCGCAACCCGTTTTTGCACCATTGCAGCGCTCCGAAACCGTCAAAAAGCTAAAGGACAACCAGTATATACACCCTTGTTTTTGCGTGATATTTTTTAATTTCCATGAAATTTCATCTTTTTTATTGACAGCTAAAACGTTGACTCCTAAAGTATTTTTCAGGCGATGTTTTCGTGGCAGGACGATGCTGCACGGCAGCACGGATTAAGGACCCGCCCGGGTCCGCGTAAGGGATCCAGATGGCGGAAAGATCTTTCAAAAAAGAAGTCCAGCAGCTGCGCATCGGCGCGGGCGAGGAATTTCGCGGCGAAGGGATTCTTGCCGTCACGAAGGCGCTGCTTCAATCGGGCGTGGGCTACGTCGCCGGCTATCAGGGTTCGCCGATCTCGCATCTGATGGACGTGCTGGCCGACGCCAACGACATCCTGCAGGAACTGGGCGTGCACTTCGAGGCCAGCGCCTCGGAAGCCACCGCCGCGGCCACGCTGGCCGCCTCCGTCATGTACCCCATCCGCGGCGCCGTCACCTGGAAATCCACGGTGGGCACCAACGTCGCGTCCGACGCGCTGGCCAACCTGGCCTCGGGCGGCGTCACGGGCGGCGCGCTGGTCATCGTGGGCGAAGACTACGGCGAAGGTTCGTCGATCATGCAGGAACGCTCGCACGCGTTCGCCATGAAGTCGCAGATCTGGCTGCTGGACCCGCGCCCTAACCTGGAAAGCATGGTCAAGGCGGTGGAGGACGGCTTTGCGCTGTCCGAAGCCAGCAAGACGCCCGTGATGCTGCAACTGCGCATCCGCGGCTGCCACGTGCACGGGCGCTTCATCGCCAAGGAAAACAAGCGCCCGGCCTTCAGCCTGGCCGAGGCGCTGGAAAGCCCGGCGCGCGACACCAGCCGCATCGTGCTGCCGCCGGCGTCGTTCCTGCACGAACAGGAAAAGATCAAGGAGCGCTGGCCCGCGGCCATCCGCTACATCAAGGAACACCAGCTCAACGAACACTTCGACGGCGAGCAGGACGATATCGGACTGATCCTGCAGGGCGGCCTGTACAACGGCGTGATTCGCGCGCTGCAGCTCCTGGGCCTGGCGGACAACTTCGGCAACAGCCGCATCCCGCTGTACGTCATGAACGTGACCTATCCCGTCATCGAGGACGAGGTCATCGACTTCTGCCGGGGCAAGCGCGCCGTGCTGCTGCTGGAGGAAGGGCAACCGGACTACATCGAGCAGAACCTGCACGCGGTCCTGCGCCGCGCGGGTGTGAGCACGCAGTTGTCCGGCAAGGACGTGCTGCCGATGGCAGGCGAATACACCACCCAGGTCATGCGCGACGGCCTGCGCGAGTTCCTCAAGCGCAACCGGCCGGAATCGCTGCAGACGCATCCGGCCGTGGCGGCGGATGGCCAGACGCAAGCGCCGGCTGAACCGCAGCTCACGATCACCGAAATCTCGCGGCCCAAACCCGCGCGCCCCGCCGAGCAGCCCATCACCTTCCACAAGCACGTCGAAGGCCTGGCCGCCGTGGTGCCGCCGCGGCCCGCCGGCTTCTGTACGGGCTGTCCGGAGCGGCCGATCTTTTCGGCGCTGACGCTGGCGCAGGAAACACTGGGCCAGCACCATATCTCGTGCGACATCGGCTGCCACCTGTTTTCCATCCTGCCCCCGTTCAACCTGGGCGCCACGACGATGGGCTACGGCCTGGGCGCCTCCAGCGCGGCCGCGTTCAACGTGCCGGCCGCCAAGCGGCCCATCTCCATCATGGGCGACGGCGGCTTCTGGCATAACGGGCTGGCGTCCGGCATCGGCAACGCGGTGTTCAACAAGTACGACGGCGTCATCGTCATCGTCGACAACTTCTACGCCTCGGCCACCGGCGGGCAGGACATCCTGTCCTCGCGCGCCGACAACCCCGACCGCTCGACCAACAACCCTATCGACCAGGCCGTGCGCGGCGTGGGCGTGAAGTGGGTGCGCACGCTGGACCGGACCTACGACGTGGCCAAGGTGCGCGCCACCATCGAAGAGGCGCTGACCACCGACATCAAGGGTCCCAAGGTCATCATCGCGCAGTCCGAATGCATGCTGAACAAGCAGCGGCGCGTGAAGCCGCTCTTCAACAAGGCGGTCAAGGAAGGCAAGCGGGTCGTGAAGGAACGCTTTGGCGTGGATCCGGATGTCTGCACGGGCGACCACGCCTGTATCCGGCTGTCCGGCTGCCCGTCGCTGACGGTCAAGGACAGCGGCGATCCCCTCAAGGAAGATCCGGTCGCGCACGTGGAAAGCAGCTGCGTGGGCTGCGGCAACTGTGGCGAGGTCGCGCATGCGGCCGTGCTGTGCCCGTCGTTCTACCGCGCCGACATCATCCACAACCCGACCGGCGCCGACCGCTTCGTGGCGCGCCTGCGCGGCGCGGTGATCGGCTTTCTGCAACGGCGCCGCGCGGCGCGCCTGGCGCACGACGCCCTTTGAGGAACCCAGCACCATGAACGCGGCGGTGATGCAACAAGGCAACCCCATCAAGATCGCCATCCTGGCCATGGGCGGCCAGGGCGGCGGCGTGCTGGCCGACTGGATCGTCGACATGGCCGAGCACGCGGGCTGGTGGGCGCAGACGACCTCGGTGCCGGGCGTGGCGCAGCGCACCGGCGCCACGATCTACTACCTGGAGCTGCTGCCCGAGGCCGACGTGCAGCGCGCGGGCCGCCAGCCGGCGCTGGCGCTGATGCCCACGCCGGGCGACGTGGACCTGGTGGTGGCCGCCGAACTGATGGAAGGCGGCCGCGCCATCCAGCGCGGTCTTGTGACACCTGAACGCACGGTCCTGATCGCGTCGTCGCACCGCAGCTTTGCAGTCAGCGAAAAGTCCGCGCCCGGCAACGGGATCGCGGACCCGAACAAGGTGCTGGAAGCGGGACGCGCCGCCGCGCGCCGCTTCCTGTGCTTCGACCTGCAGGATCTGGCCGACCGCGCCGGCAGCGTCATCAGCGCCAGCCTCTTTGGCGCGGTGGCCGGCAGCGGCGCCCTGCCCTTTACCCGCGACGACTTCGAGGCCACCGTGCGGCGCGCGGGGCTGGGCGTGGACGCGAGCCTGCGGGCGTTTGCGCTGGGCTTCGAGTCGGCCGACAAGGCGCCGGACGCGCCCGCCGCCATCGACCTCGCGCGTCCCATTCCGCCCGTGCCCGAGCGCGCCGCCAGCCCGCGCGCGCAGGCCTTGCTGGACGCCATCCGGCGCGACTTTCCGGCCTGTGCGCAGCCCATGCTGACCGCGGGCGTGCGCCGCCAGATCGAGTTCCAGGACCTGGCCTACGCTGAAGACTACCTGCGCCGCATGAAGGCGATTCGCGACCTGGACGCGCAGCACGGCGGCGACGCCCGCCAATGGGCGCTGACCTGTGCCGCCGCGCGCTACGTGGCCACGGCCATGGCGTACGACGACGTGATCCGCGTGGCGGACCTGAAGACCCGCGGCACGCGCTTTGACCGCGTGCGTTCGGAAGTCGGCGCGCGCCCCGGCCAGCTCGTGGACACCACCGAATTCATGCACCCCCGGCTGGAAGAGATCTGCGGCACGATGCCGGCGCGGCTGGGCCGCTGGCTGGAGGGCTCCAAGGCCTTCGGCGGCTTCGTGGAGCGCAGGCTCGGCAAGGGCCGCCGCCTGCGCAGCGGCACGCTGGGCGGCTTCCTGATGCTGTACACGCTGGCCGGCATGCGGCGCTTCCGGCGCGGCACGCTGCGCCACCAGATCGAGACCGAATCCCTGGAAACGTGGCTGGCGCTGGTGGCCCGGCTGGCGCCGCGCGACTACGCGCTGGCGGTCGAGACCGTCAATTGCCGCCGCCTGGTTAAGGGCTACAGCGACACCCACGTGCGCGGCGGCGGCAAGTACCGGCAGCTTATCGCGGCGGCGGACCAGCTGGCCGGCCGTCCCGATGCCGCCGACGCGCTGCGCGCGCTGCGCGACACGGCGCTTGCCAACGTGAAGTGCGAGCCCATGGAACGCCAGATTGCGGAAAAACTGGCCGCCTGAGGCCGCCAACAGAAAGAGACAGACATCGTGCAGACACTCAAACTGATCGTCCGGGAAGTCCGGCAGGAATCGCCGCTGATCCGATCGTTCCGGCTGGCGCGCGAAGACGGCGGCGCGCTGCCCGCCTTCGGCCCCGGCGCGCACCTGAAGGTGACGATCCCCAGCCTGCGCGATCCGCGCTGCTATTCGCTGGTGCAGTTGGCGCCCGAGGCGGGACGCTTTGCCAAACCCGCCGAGTACCGCCTGGGCGTGCGGCTGGAAGAAACCAGCCAGGGCGGATCGCGCCACATGCATGCGCTGGCGGAGGGCGACGTGCTGACCGTGGAAGGCCCGAAGAACGACTTTCCGCTGCACGAATCGCCTGCCGGCGACGAGCCGGTCATTCTGATTGCGGGCGGCATCGGCATCACGCCGATTGCGTCCATGGCCGCCGCGCTCAAGTCCGCCGGCCGCGCGTTCCATCTGCATTACTGCGGCCGCAGCAAAGATCAGCTTGCCTTCCTGCCCGAGCTGCAGGCGCTGGCGGGCGGCGACCTGACGCTGCACGCCGACGACGATCCCGCGAGCCGGTTCGACCTGCAGGCGCTGCTGGCGTCGGCCACCCCGCGCCAGCACCTGTACGTCTGTGGCCCCAAGGGGCTGATCGACGCCGTCATCCAGGGCGCGCACGCGCGCCACTGGCCCGACGCCCACATCCATTTCGAGCTTTTCGCGACGGCCGCGCCGCAGGCCGGCGACCAGGCCTTCGAGGTCGAACTGCGCCAGTCCGGCCGCGTGCTGACGATTCCTGCCGACAAGACCATCGTCGAGGTCATGGAGGAAGAAGGCTGCGACCCGATGGTCGACTGCAAGCGCGGCGAATGCGGCGTGTGCCAGGCCACCGTGCTGGAAGGCGAGCCCGACCACCGCGACTATTACCTGTCCGACACCGAGAAGGCGAGCGGCAAGATCATCCAGATCTGCATCTCGCGCGCCAAGACCGCGCGCCTGGTGCTGGACCTGTAGTCCCCCGACAAGGAAGCGACCATGGGCAAATACCGCGACAATCCCGACGCCATCCGCGCGCTGCTCCGCGACACCGAGGTGCACAAGGACCTTTTCATCGACCAGGAACTGTTCGACCTGGAAATGGAACGCCTGTACGCCAACACCTGGGTCTTTGTCGGCCACGACAGCCAGGTGCCCAACCCGGGCGACTACATCACCACCACCGTCGGCAACCAGCCGGTGGTGATGGTCCGCCACAGCGACAAAAGCGTGCGCGTGCTGCACAACCGCTGCCCGCACAAGGGCACCATGGTCGCGGGCGAGGCCTGCGGCAACACGGGCAAGTTCTTTCGCTGCCCTTATCACGCCTGGACGTTCAAGACGGACGGCAGCCTGCTGTCGATCCCGCTGAAAAAAGGCTACGAGAACACCGGCCTGGAAAACTGCGAAGCCAGCCAGGGCATGGCCGCCGTGAAAGACGTGCGCAACCATCGCGGCTTCGTCTTCTGCCGGCTGAACCCCGAGGGCCAGTCGTTCGAGGAATTCTTCGGCGATTCGCTTTCGACGCTGGACAACATGGTCGACCGCTCGCCCGAAGGCCGCCTTGAAGTCGCCGGCGGCGTGCTGCGCTACATGCACCGCTGCAACTGGAAGATGCTGGTCGACAACCAGACCGACACCTGCCATCCGATGGTCGCGCACGAATCCTCGGCGGGCACGGCGGTCAAGGTCTGGGAACAGGCGCCCGAAGGCACGCCCAAGCCGATGGCGGTCGAGCTGTTCGCGCCGTTCATCTCGCCCTACGAGTTCTTCGAGAACATGGGCATCCGCGTCTGGGAAAACGGGCACGGGCACACCGGCGTTTCCGACTCCATCCACGCCTCGTATTCGGGCGTCCCGGGCTATTGGGATTCGATGGTGCAGGCCTACGGCGAAGACCGCGCCAAGGCGATCCTGGGCGACGTGCGCCACAACACGGTGTACTTCCCCAACATCATGGTCAAGGGGCCGATCCAGACGCTGCGGATCTTCAAGCCGATCGCCGCCGACCGCACGCTGGTGGAGTCCTGGACGTTCCGCCTGGTGGGCGCGCCGGACCTGCTGCTTGAACGCACGCTCATGTACAACCGGCTCATCAACGCGCCGACGTCCGTGGTGGGCCACGACGACCTGGAAATGTACGAACGCGCCCAGGACGGCCTGCACTCGCGCGCACGCGACTGGGTCAACGTGGGACGGCTCTACGCACCCGGCGAAGCGGACCAGAAGAACGTCGTCACCAATGGCACCAACGAATGGCAGATGCGCAATCAGTACCGCGCATGGGGCCGCTACATGACCGGATCGGAGTCGGTATGAGCGCAAGCGACCGCGAGTTGATCGATTTTGTCTACGCCGAGGCGCGCATGCTGGACGAGCTGCGCTTCGAGGAATGGCTGAACCTGTACACGGACGGCGGCTATTACTGGATGCCGCTGGCGCATGGACAGACCGATGCGAAGCTGCACGCCTCGCTGATGTACGAGGACAAGCTGCTGCTGCGCGTGCGCGTCGAGCGGCTGGCGGGCCAGCGCACGTTCTCGCAGCAGCCCAAGAGCCGCTGCCATCACCTGCTGCAGGCGCCCACGGTCGAGCATGACCATCCCGAATCGGCGCCTGCCGAAGGGCGGCACGTAGTGCGCACCGCCTTCCATTACGTCGAAACGCGGCAGGACACGCAGACCCTCTTTGCGGGCTGGGCCACGCATCACCTGGTGGAACAAGACGGCGCGCTGCGCATCCGCCTGAAACGCGTGGACCTCGTCAACTGCGACGCGGCCTTTGGCAACATCCAACTGTTCATGTAGGAGCGGACCGTGACCGCCACCGTCCACCAGGCCTTTGCCGACACCGCATCCCGCCACGGCGGCCAGCCGTTCCTGTGCATCCTGCCCGAAACGGCGGATGCCTATGGCATCGAGGCCGGCGAACTGACCTACGGCAAGGCGGCCGACGCCATCGTGACGCTGCGCGCCGCGTATGAGAAGGCGGGCTATGGCCACGGCCACCGCGCCGGCCTGCTGCTGGAAAACCGGCCCGCGTTCTTCCTGCACTGGTTTGCGCTGAATGCGCTGGGCGTGTCCGTCGTGCCGATCAATCCGGACCTGCGCGCCGCCGAACTGGAGTATCTGGCCGGCCATTCCGAGATCGCGCTGGCAGTCGCGCTGCCGGGACGCCACGCGGACCTGCTGGCGGCAGCGGACCGGGCGGGCCGGGAACTGCGCGTGATGGGCCCGGACGACACGCCGCCCACCGCGCCCTTCGCCGCGCCCCTGCAAGGCACGCCGCCTTCCGAACTGACCGAGTGCGCGCTGCTCTACACGTCCGGCACCACCGGCCGGCCCAAAGGCTGCATCCTGCCCAACCGCTATTTTCTGCATGCGGGCGGCTGGTACGCCCGCATCGGCGGACTGGCCGCGCTACGGCCCGGCCAGGAACGGATGCTGACGCCGCTGCCGCTGGTGCACATGAACGCCATGGCCTATTCCGCGATGGCGATGGTGCTGACGGGTGGCTGCCTGATCCCGCTGGACCGCTTTCACCCGCGCTCGTGGTGGGACAGCGTGCGCGAGTCGCGCGCCACCGTGCTGCACTACCTGGGCGTCATGCCCGCCATCCTGATGAAGGCCGAGCCTTCCTCGCAGGATCTGCAGCCGGCCATCCGCTTCGGCTTCGGCGCGGGCGTGGACCGCAAGCTGCATGCGCCCTTCGAGGCGCGCTTCGGCTTTCCGCTGCTGGAGGCCTGGGCCATGACCGAGACCGGCGCGGGCGCCGTCATCATCGCCAACCGGGAACCGCGCCACGTCGGCACCAGCAGCTTCGGCAGCGAGGAAGCTGACGTCGAGGTGCGCATCGTGACCGACGCGGGCGAACCGGCCGCCATCGGCGAACCGGGCGAACTGCTGGTGCGCCACGCCGGCGAGGATCCGCGCTATGGCTTTTTTGCCGGCTACCTGAAGGACGACGCCGCCACCAACGAAGCCTGGGAAGGCGGCTGGTTCCACACCGGCGACATCGTGCGCCGCGAGGCCGACGGCGCCCTGCGCTTTGTCGACCGCAAGAAGAACGTCATCCGCCGCAGCGGCGAGAACATCTCGGCCGTGGAAGTGGAAAGCGTGCTGATGCAGCATCTGCTGGTGAAGGCCGTGGCGGTGGCCGCCGTGCCGGACCCGGTGCGCGGCGACGAGGTGCTGGCCTGCGTCGTGCCGGAAGCGCTGCCCGCCGGCGCGGACGCAATGGCCGAGGCCGCGCGCAGCATCGTGCAATGGTCGCTGTCGCAGTTGGCGTATTACAAGGCGCCCGGGTATGTCGCGTTCGTGGACAGCCTGCCGCTCACCACCACCAACAAGATCCAGCGCGGCGAGATGAAGGCGCTGGCGCCCACCCTGCCGGGCACGGCGCGCTGCGTGGACACGTGCCACATGAAGAAGCGCCCGACCGAGGGGACGCGCCCATGAGCCGCCTGGGCTATGACGGCGTCGTGGCGGCCCTGCCCGTCACCATTCCCTATGAACGCTATTCCACGCACGCCGCGCACTGGTGGCTGGGACGCGCGCTGGGCGCGCTGATCCGGCAATCCGGGCTGGCCAAGACCGACGTCGACGGCCTGTGCGTGTCCAGCTTCACGCTGGCGCCGGACACGGCGGTCGGTCTGGTCCAGCACCTGGGCATGACGCCGCGCTGGCTCGATCACATCCCGATGGGCGGGGCGAGCGGCGTGGCCGCACTACGCCGCGCCGCGCGCGCCGTGCAGGCGGGCGATGCCGACATCGTGGCCTGCCTGGCCGGCGACACCAACCACGTGGACTCGTTTCGCAACACGGTCAGCCAGTTCTCGCGCTTTGCGCAGGACGCCGTCTACCCGTATGGCGCCGGCGGCCCGAATGCGAGCTTTGCGCTGCTGACCGCCAACTACATGCGCCAGACCGGCGGTACACGCGAGGATTTCGGCAAAGTCTGCGTGGCGCAACGCGACAACGCCCTGCGCTACCCGCACGCGCTGATGAAAAAGCCGCTGACGCTCGCCCAATACCTGGACGCGCGCGTCATCACCGAACCGATCCACCTGTTCGATTGCGTCATGCCCTGCGCGGGCGCCGACGCGTTCCTGGTGATGAGCGAGGACCGCGCCCGCGCGCTGAACCTGCCTTATGCGCGCATCCTGTCCACCATCGAGCGCCACAACGCGTGGATCGACGATCCCATTCAGACGCGGGGCGGCTGGACGCTGGACATCGATGAACTGTATGGGCAGGCCAATGCCGGCCCCGCGGACATGGACTTCCTGCAGGCCTATGACGACTATCCCGTCATCAACCTGATGCAGATGGAAGACCTGGGGTTCTGCGAGAAAGGCGCCGCGCCGCAGTTCGTGCGGGACAACACCTTCACCGTGGACGGCAGCTTTCCGTTCAACACCAACGGCGGCCAGCTGTCGGTGGGCCAGGCCGGCGCGGCCGGCGGCTACCTGGGTATGGTCGAGGCGCTGCGCCAGTTGACGGGCACGGCCGGCGGCACGCAGGTACGCGAGGCGCGCGTGGGGCTGGTCAGCGGCTTTGGCATGATCAATTACGACCGCGGGCTGTGCACCGCCGCGGCCATCCTGGCAAGGAGCGACGCATGACCGAGCCGCTGGCCAAGCCGCCGCGCAAGAACCCCGTCGCCCGGACCCGGCAGCCCACGCTGCCGCCCGGCTCGCGCAGCCGCGCCGCGCTGGGCCTGACGGCCGCTGCCGCCGAGGGGCGGTTCGATCTGCAGACCTGCGCCGATTGCGGCACGGTGCAGTACCCGCCGCGCGAAGTCTGCGGCCATTGCCTGTCCGAGCACCTGCCCTGGCGGCCCGCCGACCCGAACGGCGTGCTGCTCGTCAGCACGACGCTGCATCACAGCAACGACCTGTACTTCCGCGAACGCCTGCCGTGGCGCGTGGGGACGGTGCGGATGGACGCCGGTCCCTCCGTCGTGGCGCACGTCCACCAGGACTGCGCCGACGGCGCGCGCGTGCGCCTGGCCCTGAAACTGGACCGCAGCGGCCAGGCCGTCATGATCGCCCTGCCCGAAAGGAATACGCCGAACATGGAAGACGACAAGACACTGCGCGAGACCTCGTGCGATCCGAAATTCCGACGCGCGCTGGTCACCGACGGCAAGTCGGCCGTGGGCCAGGCCGTGGCGCGCGCGCTGCTCGATGCGGGCAGCCCGCTGGTCTTCCTGGGCGACCCGCAGGCGTGGCGGCGCGACGCCGCGTTCGACGCCCTGGCGATGGACCCGCGCGTGCAGGCCGTGACGCTGGACGTGACCGACACCGATTCCGTGGAGCGCGTGGCCGCGTCCATCGGCGGCAAGGTCGAGATCCTGGTCAACACGGCCGACCTGGAGCGCGAGGGCGGGCTGCTGAGCCGCAAGGACGTGAACACCGCGCGCGATGCCATGGACGTCAATGTGCTGGGGCTGATGCGGCTGGCGCAGAGCTTCGGCCCCGCGCTGTGCGGCCGCGCCGCCGACGGCGTGAACAGCGCCGCAGCGTGGGTCAACGTGCTGTCGATCTACGCGCACATGAACCTGCCGGCGCGCGGCATGTGGTCGGCATCCAAGGCCGCCGCGCTGTCGCTGGCGCAATGCCTGCGCGCGGAAATGCGCGGCGCGGGCGTGCGGGTGGTGAACGTGTTTCCCGGCCCGGTCGATCACGAATGGGAACAACGCACCCCGCCCCCGCGTGTTGCGCCAGCGGCCATCGCCGCCGCCATCGTGCGCGCGCTGAAGGACGGCATCGAAGACGTGTACGTGGGCGACGTGGCGCAGGAGTTCCGGGCGCGGCTGGCTGAGAACCCGAAGGGACTGGAGCGGGAGCTGGGCGCGGGCGGCTGACCGCTGGATCACGCGGTGTCAGACACCTACGCAGCAGAAGAACCCGGTGTCTGACACCCCGGGGAGACAGCCGGCAGCTTGGCACGGCGTCTCAAAGGGTGTCAGACACCTACGAAGCAAAGGGTGTCCGACACCCGCAGGAACCAACAGGAGAGCGCATCGTGAGTCAACCTATCCTTGCCCAGTTCATGACCGAGCTGGTCTCCGGGCGCATCCGCCTGGTGGACCTGACTGAAACGCTGACGCCGGAGTTTCCGACCATCGTGCTGCCGCCGGAATTCGGGCAGGCCTGGCCGTTCCGGATCGAGGAAATCTCGCGCTACGACGAGCGCGGTCCGGCCTGGTACTGGAATAACTTCTCGTGCTCCGAACACACCGGCACGCACTTCGATGCGCCCGCGCACTGGGTCACGGGCAAGGACCAGCCGGACAACACGGTGGACACGATTCCCATCGACGCCTTCATCGCCAGCGCCTGCGTGATCGACTGTTCCGCCCAAGCGGCCGGCAACCCGGACTTCCTCTTGACGATCGACTTCGTCAAGAAATGGGAAGAACAGCACGGCCGCATCCCCGCCCGGTCCTGGGTGCTGATGCGCACCGACTGGTCCAAGCGCGCCAAGCCCGCCGACTACCTGAACATGCAGGCCGACGGCGCGCATTCGCCCGGCCCCGACGCCGAGGTCGTGCCGTGGCTCATCAAGGAACGCGACGTGCACGGGTTCGGCACCGAATCGGTGGGCACGGACGCCGGGCAAGCCCAGCATCTGGATCCGCCCTATCCCTGCCACTACTACATGCACGGCAACAACCGATACGGCCTGCAGTGCCTGACCAACCTGGACCAGTTGCCGGCCACCGGCGCGGTGATCTTCTCGGCGCCGCTCAAGATCCGCAGCGGCTCGGGCAGTCCGCTGCGCGTGCTGGCGCTGGCGCCCACGGCCTGACGCCGTCCCGCCCACACCAATAATCAAAGGGGGAAACCATGACGCAAACCCATGTGGCCATCGTGACCGGCGGCAGCGCCGGCATCGGCGCGGAAATCTGCCGCAGCATGCTCGACGCGGGCTGCGAGGTGATCTCGATGGCGCGCCGCGCGGCGGATTTCTCGCATCCGCGGCTGCACAACGTGCAGGTGGACCTGCTGGATGCCGCCGCCACCGCGCAGGCGGGCGCCGAGGTCGCCGCGAAGTTTGCGGTCAGCCACGTTATTCACAACGCCGGCGTGATCTGGCCAAACCTGCTGCCGCAGGTCACGCAGGAAGAACTGCATGGGTTGACGCAGATCCACCTGGGCGCGGCGATCAGCCTGGTCCAGGCGGCCCTGCCCGGCATGCAGGAACGCAAGTTCGGCCGCATCGTGATGATGTCCTCGCGCGGCGCGCTGGGCCTGCCCACGCGCACCGCCTACTCGGCCACCAAGGCCGGCATGATCGGCATGGCGCGCACCTGGTCGCTGGAGCTTGCGCCTTACGGCATCACGGTCAACGTGGTGGCGCCCGGTCCCATCCAGACCGACATGTTCTACGAGGTGATCGAGGCCGGCAGCGAGCGCGAACGGCAGCTTGCCGAGGGCATCCCGGTCAAGCGGCTGGGCCGTTCGGACGACGTGGCGCGCGCCGTCATGTTCTTTGCCGATCCCGCCAACAGCTTCGTGACCGGCCAGACGCTGTTCGTCTGCGGCGGCGCGAGCGTCAGCTCAATCACCATCTGACCGTCGCTTCGGGTTTTGACGGATAGGTAAGCACCGGGACCCGGGTCTACAGTGCTGATCCTTGAAGGTAAGAAACTTTAAGCAACAAGTATTCCCGCAGTTCCCGTTTTCTCCGCTTTCCAGCCGCACTCCCACTCTGCTCCCTACCCCGGAGGTTTTGCCATGCTGTCGAAGAAACTCCCCCTGGCCGCCGTCGCTGCCGTCGCCGCCCTGTTCGCCCTGCCCGCCCTGGCCCAAGTCAAGGTCGGCGTGGTCACCTCGTCCACCGGCCCCACCGCGCTGGTCGGGATTCCGCAAAAGAACACGGTGCCGCTGCTGCCCAAGAAGATCGGCGACCTGACCGTGGAATACATCTCGCTGGATGACGCCAGCGACTCGACCAACTCGGTCACGGCCTTCAAGAAACTGATCACGGAGCAGAACGTGGACGCGCTGATCGGCCCGTCGGGTTCGCCCAATGCGATGGGCGTGATCCAGTTCGCCGCCGAGGCAGGCGTGCCGATGCTGGCGCCGGTGGGCACCGCCGCGGTGGTGCTGCCGATGAACGATCAGAAGAAGTGGGTGTTCAAGACCACGCAGAACGACGACATCATCGCGCGCGCGCTGGTGGACCACATGGCCAAGACCGGCATCAAGACCGTCGGCTTCATCGGCCTGAACGACCCGTACGGCGAGAACTGGTACAAGGTTTTCTCGGGACTGGCCGCGGAAAAGGGCATCAAGATCACCGCCAACGAGCGCTACCTGCGCTTTGACAGCTCGGTCACGGGCCAGGCGCTGAAGATCCTGGCCGCCAAGCCGGACGCCGTGCTGGTGGCCGCGCCGGGCGCCGCCAGCGTGCTGCCGCAGACCACGCTGTTCGACCAGGGCTACAAGGGCAAGTTCTACCAGACCCACGGCGCCGCGCTGCCCGACTTCCTGAAGCTGGGCGGCAAGAAGGTCGAAGGCACGGTGCTGGCCGCCAGCCTGATGCTGGTGCTGCCGGAAATGCCGGACAGCAATCCGTCCAAGAAGGTCGCCGCCGACTACATCGCCGCCTACGAAAAGCTCAACGGCTCCAAGCCCGCCACCTTCGGCGCCAACGTCTACGACGCCGGCCTGCTGCTGGAGAAGGCCGTGCCGATCGCCGAGAAGGCCGGCAAGCCGGGCACCAAGGAGTTCCGCAGCGCCCTGCGCGATGCGCTGGAGCAGACCAAGGAGCTGGTCGGCACGCAAGGCGTCTACAACATGAGCGCGGCAGACCACAGCGGCTTTGACGAACGCGGCCGCGAGCTCATCACCGTCAAAGACGGCAACTGGACGCTAGTCAAGTAAAAGGATCTCCCCCCACGCTCACATGCGCTGCGGGCGTCGCCAGAATGCAGGCTCTGCGCGTCCCATCGGGATGCCACGGATCCGGGCTCCGCCGGTCCGCAGGCATGCCCCCTGGGGGGAAGCGCGCAGCGCTTCGGGGGGGACATCCGCTTATTGGAATTCTGTATGAATGCTCAGATTGCCTTGATACTCGGGCAGGACGGCATCACCAATGGCGCCATCTACGCGCTCCTGGCGTTGTCCATCCTGCTGGTCTTCACCGTCACCCGCGTCCTGTTCATCCCGCAGGGCGAGTTCGTCGCGTTTGGCGCGCTCACCATGGCCGCCATGCAGGCCGGCAAGCCCATCCTGCTGGTGTGGCTGCTGCTCGCGTTCGCGCTGGCTGAGACCGCCGCCGACCTGATGGCGCGCCGCAAACGGCCCGCCCGGCGCGGCGCCCATTGGCGCATGGCGGCCAAGGTGATCTATCCGCTGGCGCTTGCGCTGCTGCTGTACCGCCTGCCGCTGGCGCAGTTGCCGATGGCCGTGCAGGCGCTTCTGACGTTGCTGCTGCTGGTGCCGATGGGACCGCAGCTCTATCGCCTGTTCTATCAGCCGATCGCGTCGGCCTCGACGCTGGTGCTGCTGATCGTGTCCATCGCGGTCCACCTGGCGCTCGTCGGCCTGGGGCTGCTGGCCTTCGGCGCGGAAGGCGCGCGCACGGCACCCTTCAGCGACGCCAGCCTGTCGCTGGGTCCGGTCAACGTGAACAGCCAGGCGCTGTGGGTCGTGGCGGTGTCGGTGGTGCTGATCGTCGTGCTGTACCAGTTCTTTGAACGCTCGATGTACGGCAAGGCGCTGCGCGCCGCGGCGTTCAACCGGATCGGCGCGCGCCTGATGGGCATCTCGCCCGTGTTCGCGGGCAAGGCCACGTTCTTTCTGGCGGCGCTGATCGGCACCGTGTCCGGCATTCTCATCGCGCCGATCACGACCATGTATTTCGATTCGGGCTTCATGGTCAGCCTGAAGGGCTTCGTCGGCGCCATCATCGGCGGGCTGGTGAGCTACCCGCTCGCCGCGGCGGGCGCCGTGCTGGTGGGCCTGATCGAAGCGTTCTCGTCGTTCTGGGCCAGCGCCTACAAGGAGATCATCGTGTTCACGCTGATCATCCCCGTGCTGCTCTGGCGTTCACTCAACAGCCATCACGTCGAGGAAGAAGACGAATGACCCCGCGCCACATCCTCCTCGCCTTCCTGGCTCTGCTGGCGCTCGGCCCCCTGGTGCTGCCGCCGTTCTATGTGACGCTGCTGAACTACATCGGCCTGTATGCGCTGGTGGCGCTGGGCCTGGTGCTGCTGACCGGCGTCGGCGGCCTGACCAGCTTCGGGCAGGCCGCCTTCGTGGGCGTCGGCGCCTACACGACAGCGCTCCTGACCACCCGCGCGGACACGCTGCCCGCGTGGCTGGGCTGGCTGGGAGCATCGCCCTGGCTCACGCTGCTGGCCGGCCTGGCCCTGACGCTGGCGCTTGCGTACCTGCTGGGCGCCATCACGCTGAAACTGTCCGGCCACTTCCTGCCGCTGGGCACCATCGCCTGGGGCCTGTCGCTGTATTTCGTGTTCGGCTCCGTCGAAGGTCTGGGCGGTCACACCGGCATCCCCGACATTCCGGCCATCAGCCTGTTCGGCTGGACGCTCAACCAGGGCGGCAACATCTACTACCTGATCTGGGCCTTCCTGCTGGTCGCCGTCTGGTCCACGCAGAACCTCCTGGACTCGCGCGAAGGCCGCGCGATCCGCGCGCTCAAGGGCGGACGCGTGATGGCCGAATCGATGGGCGTGGACACGGCGCGCTCGCGCATGGTGATCTTCGTCATCGCGGCCTTGCAGGCCTGCGCGTCGGGCTGGCTGTACGCGCACATGCAGCGCTTCGTGAACCCCAATCCCTTCGGCCTGCAGATGGGCATCGAGTACCTGTTCATGACCGTCATCGGCGGCGCCGGGCAGGTGTGGGGCGCGCTGGTGGGCGCGGGCGTCTTCACGGTGCTCAAGCAATGGCTGCAGGACCTCTTGCCCAAGGTGCTGGGCCAGACCGGCAACTTCGAAGTGATCGTCTTCGGCTTCGGCATGGTGCTGCTGCTGCACCGCGCCCGCAGCGGCCTGTGGCCCGTGCTGACGCGCTGGGTGCCGGTCAAGCGCAAGCCGCGCACGGTCGACATGACCGCCGAGCCGCTGCCCCGCCGCACCATGCCGCCCCGCGGCGAGGTGGTGCTCAAAGCCGTGGACGTGACGCGCAAGTTCGGCGGCCTGGTCGCCAATAACGCCATGAACCTGGAGATCCGCGCGGGCGAAGTGCTGGCGCTGATCGGCCCGAACGGCGCGGGCAAGAGCACGATGTTCAACCAGATATCCGGCGTGGACACGCCGACCTCGGGACAAGTCACGCTGCTGGGCCAGCCGGTGGCCGGCGTGGGCGCGCGCAAGATCGCGCGCCTGGGGCTGTCGCGCACCTTCCAGCACGTGCGGCTGCTGGGCCGCATGAGCGTGCTGGAAAACGTGGCCATCGGCGCGCACCTGCGCGGGCATCGCGGCGTGTTGCCGGCTGCCTGGCGGCTGGACCGTCCGGAAGAAGCCCGTCTGCTGGCCGAAGCCGCGCGCCAGGTCGAGCGCGTGGGACTGGGCAAGCATCTGCACGACGAGGCCGGCTCGCTGGCATTGGGTCAGCAGCGCATCCTGGAAATCGCGCGCGCCCTGGCCTCGGACCCGTGCATCCTGCTGCTGGACGAACCTGCGGCGGGCCTGCGCTACCAGGAAAAATGCGAGCTGGCCGAATTGCTGAAACGTCTGCGCGCCGAAGGCATGGCCATCCTGCTCGTCGAACATGACATGGATTTCGTGATGGGCCTGGTGGATCGCGTGGTGGTCATGGACTTTGGCGAGAAGATCGCCGAAGGCCTGCCGACCGAGATCCAGCAGAATCCCGCAGTGCTTGAAGCCTATCTGGGCGGAGTGGAAGAATGAGCGCGAAACTGCTGCAAGTGCGCGACCTGCGCGTGGCCTACGACAAGGTGGAAGCGGTCTCGGGCGTCAGCCTGGAAGTGGGCGAAGGCCAGATCGTCACCGTCATCGGTCCCAACGGCGCGGGCAAGACCACGCTGCTGTCGGCCATCATGGGCGTGCTGCCGTCGCAGGGCGGCATCGTCTTTGGCGGCAAGACGCAAGCGCACGCCGAGATCGAGGAAATGGTCGCCGCCGGCATGAACCTGGTGCCGGAAAAGCGCGAGCTCTTTGCCGAGATGACGGTCGAGGACAACCTGATGCTGGGCGCTTTCGACCGCTACCGCCGCGGCCTGCGCGACCAGGACCAGACGCTGGCCGAGGTCTATGACCTGTTTCCCCGGCTGCGCGAACGGCGGGTCCAACTGGCCGGCACGCTGTCCGGCGGCGAGCGCCAGATGCTGGCGGTGGGACGCGCGCTGATGGCCAAGCCCCGCCTGTTGATGCTGGACGAACCCAGCCTGGGGCTTGCGCCACGCATCGTGCGCGAGGTCTTTCGCATCGTGGCGCGGCTGCGCGAGATGGGCGTGTCCATCCTGCTGATCGAACAGAACGCGCGCGCCGCGCTGCAGGTGGCCGATTACGCCTACGTGCTGGAAACTGGCGCCGTCACGCTGGAAGGCCCCGCGGCCGACGTGGCGCAGGATCCGCGCGTGGTGGAGGTCTATCTGGGATTAGGCCACGCCGCGCCGCCGGTCGCGGCGGTATAGCGCGTAGCCCAGCGGGTACATGACGGCCACGAGGAACGTCGCGACCGGATGGGTCAGGCGGTAAGCCTGGACGGCCGTGGGCACGCCCGAATGTTTCAGGTGCAGCCTGAAGCGCGTGTAGCGCGCCGCGGCCATCATGAATTCGCGTGGACGGTAGCGGAAGAATTCCAGGTGATGCTGCAGCATGTCCCAGGCCAGCAGATACAGGCCCTGGGCGTTGTTCGCCACCGATACCGCCCCCTGGCTCAGCCCGCCGGGCGTGTCGTGATACGTGCGCACGACGCGGTTGATGAAGCGGCTTAGATAGCCGGCGCGGGCGACGGCCCACCACACCAGGCTTTCGGGCACGAAGCCCGCCACGTCCTCGGGAAACGGATACTTGCGCAGGATGTCGGTGCGCATACAGCCGAATTTCTCGCCCTTGATGCGATAGCGGAAATACACGTCCACCGCCGTGCTGTCGAAGACATCCTGCGGATAGCGGTCGCCCACGATGCTGCCGTCGGGCCGCGCGCACAGGCCGGTTATGGCGAAGTACGAGTCGCGGCGCGCGGGCGGAATGGCGTTCCAGGCTTCATGGAAGATGGCCAGCGCGTCGGGGGGCATTTCGTCGTCGCTGTCCAGGCCAACGATCATCTGGCCGCGCGCCTCGCGCACGCCACGGTTGAAGGCGGTCTTCTTGTGCTGGTTGTTCTGCCAGACATAGCGGATCGGAAAATCCGCCAGCGACTGCCAGTGCAGGATGGACTCGTGCGTGTTGTCGGTGGAGCCATCGTCCACGACGACCCATTCGAAATCCCGGAAGGTCTGCCGGCAGAGCGATTCGTAGACGCGGTGCAGGGTCCCTGCCCGGTTGTAGGTCGGCGTCAGAACAGTGAAAAAAATCGGTGTATCGGTCATGCCTGCTGTGCCCCTTGCGATCTTCCAGAAACCGCTGCGGTCTTGGTTCTTATGATTTCGCCTGAAGTGTAGGGGATATGCCTGCGCCAACCGATGGCACGTCTTTGGAATTTGCAATCAAATCTGACAAACCGTGCGGTTTTTTTTGATAACGCGCCCGGCCGCGGCCGTTGGGGCGCGCAGCGGACTGGCGTAAACTCGGGCGGCCCAATTCGGAACGCCTATGGAAGCCTCGCCCGTCCAGCTCAATGACATCGCCTTGTTCGTCGAGGTGGCCAAGCGCAAGAGCTTCAGCCAGGCGGCGCGCGCGCTGGACATGCCCACCTCCACGCTTTCGCGCCGGATCAACGAACTGGAGCGCGCCATCGGCCTGCGGCTCATCAACCGCAACACGCGCCGGCTCGACCTGACGGATGCGGGCGCGGCCTACATGCGCCGTTGCCAAGGCCTCATCGACGAAGCCCGCCTGGCGCACGAGCAGCTGCTCTCACTGTCGGGCGGCCCGTCGGGCAATCTGCGCGTGTCCATGCCCTATAGCCTGGCCATCTGGCTGCTGCCCGAGACCATCAGCGATTTCACCGATCGCTATCCCGACGTGGAGTGCGAGTTCGACCTGAGCATGATGACGGCATCGGACGCGCAGGGCACGCCATTCGACGTGGTGCTGCGGTTTGGCCGCGAGGCCGACTACCCGGGCGCCTCCGCCGGGAACGGCAATGGCAACGGCACGCCGCATCGCGCCATCGAAGGCGCCGTGGTGCAGGAGCTGGTTTCGCTGGAAACGCACCTGTATGCGTCCGACCGCTATATAGAACGCCACGGCACGCCGCAGACGCCAGCCGACCTGTCGCAGCATCAATGCCTGCGCACGACGATCGACGAGGAACACTCGTACTGGACGTTGAACAACGGCGTGATCTCGCAGCGCGTCGCGGTCACGGGTCACCTGGCCGCCAACAACATGAGCATCGCCGGCACGCTGGCCGGCCTGGATCTGGCCATCACGCGGATGCCGCACTGCCATGCCCTGGAGCCCATCATCCAGCGCAATTCGCTGCGGCGGGTGCTGCCCGGCTGGTCGGTGGATCCGATCTCGATCTACGTGGTCTACCCGTCCAGCATTCAACCGGCCAAGACCCGCGCATTCATGGATTTCATCCGCCCCAAGCTCGGCCCCCCGCAAGGCTGACGCGCCGCGCAGACGAAAAAAAACCGCAAGGCTCGCGCCCTGCGGTTTTTTTTGATCGGGCCCGGCAGGTTTTGACGACCGCCGAGCCAGACGCGTCATTTAGACGCGCTTGATCTTTTCCAGCATCTTGAACACACCCTTGGGCGACTTGACGAACAAGCGCTTGAAAGCCTTGCCCAGGCAACGGCGTTCCAGGGTGTTACGACGCACGCGTTTGCGTTCAGCCATGTTGATTTCTCCTGTTGAATTCGCGGAAATTGGCCCGCACAACCGGAAATCGGGCTGGCGGAAAAAATTCGGATAACTTGGCATTTTAGCCTGAAATCCGGAAAGGACGCCAACCGGCCGGTTTTTGGCTAGGTTGAGGCGTCTTTCAGCCGTTCCCAGACCTGCTCGGCCCGCGGCAGCGGATCGACCGCGCCATAGCCCAGCGTGGACAGCGCCGCCGCCGCATTGGCGTAGCGCACGGCGTCTTCCCAGGCGTCGCCCTGGCAACGGCGCGCCAGCACGCTGCCGGCAAAGCAATCCCCCGCGCCCGTCGCGTCGACGGCCTGCACGCGCAGCGCCGGCATCGGGGTGCGGGTGTGGCCGTCGTCGATGATGGAGCCGTCCTTGCCCAGCTTGAGCACCACCACGCCCGGCGCACCGCCATCGCGGATCCAGTCCAGCGTGCGCTCCGGGTCGTCGTTGCCGGTGAGATGCTGCATGTCGTCCATGCTGGGCAGAAACACGTCTGCGGCGCGCATCGCCTCGCGCAAAATGGCGCGGGCCCGGTCCACGGGCCACAGGCGCAGCCGCAGGTTCGAATCCAGGCTGACCTGCACGCCGGCGGCATGCGCCCGCGCGATGGCGGCAAACGCCGTGTCGCAGGCCGTGGTGCTGATGGCCATGCTGATGCCCGAGACGTGCAGGAACCGGGCGCGCTCGATCAGGCCGGCATCCAGGCTGGCCGGCGTCATCAGACTGGCGGCCGAACCGCGCCGCAGATAGCTGAAGGCGTGGCCGTCGGGTCCGTGCTGCACGAAATACAGGCCGGTGTGGGCATCGTCGTCGACCTCGACGCCGGTGGTGTCCACGCCCTCGGCCTGCCACAGGTCCAGGAACTGCTTGCCGAAGGCGTCATTGCCGACCCGGGTCAGATACGCGCAGCGCGCACCCTGCCGGGCCGCCGCGATGACCGCGTTGGAGGTGTCGCCCCCGAACCCCTGCAGGTATTGCCGCTGGCCCTTGTGCGTCTGGTTCAGTTCGACCAGCGGCTCGCCCAGCGCCACGATATCGAAATCAGCCATGGGCGGCCTCGCGCGTCTGGGTGATCTGCGCCACCAGCGCGGCGGTTTCGCGCGACGCGAAGGCGGCCTTGTCGTAGAGATTGCTGCCGATGCCCACGAGCCCCGCACCCGCGGCGAAGTACGTGCCCATGTTTTCCTGCGTGATGCCGCCAGTGGGGCAGAAGATCGTGTCCGGAAACACCGACTTCAGCGCGGCCAGGTGCTTGGGGCCGCCCGAGTCGGCCGGAAACACCTTCACCACGTCCACGCCCGCGCGGCGCGCCGCCAGGACTTCGGTCGGGGTGAAGGCGCCCAGCATGCACAGCGCGTCGGCGGCGTGGGCCATGTCCACGATCTCGTGCGCCAGGGCGGGCGAGACCAGGAAGTCCGCGCCCGCCACCAGCGCCTCGCGCGCCTGGGTCTCGTCCAGCACCGTCCCCACGCCCAGCAGCAGGCTGGCCCCGTGCTTGTCGCGCAGGGCGCGCACCAGGTCGGTGACGTTGGGGATCGTCCAGGTCAGTTCCAGCGTGGTGCAGCCGGCCGAGACCGCGACTTCCGCGGCATAGGCGGCGGCGGCCGCGTCGGTGTAGCGCAGCACGGGCACGACGCGGGCAGCCAGCAGGGCGGCGAGCTTGGAGGCGATGGGAGCAGCGGTTGCGGTCATGGATTTCCTCTGGAGCGAACGGTCAGATGCCGCCGGACGATACCGGCAGGACGGCGAGTTTGGCCGCGGCGGCGTCGCGCAGCCGCAGCAAGGGGTCGATATAGGCGGCCTGCGGGTCGCCGGCCCGGCGGAACAGCAGCGTGCTGACGCTGACGCCCGCAACCGGCCGGCCAGCGCCGTCGCACAGCGCGACGCCGTAGCAGACGATGCCGGGTTCGTTTTCCTCGTTGTCGATAGCGTAGCCCTGCTCGGCCGCCGCGCCCAGCGCCTCGCGCAACGCGGGCAGGCTGGTCAGCGTGGCGGGCAGCCGGGACGACAGCGGCAGATCCTGCAGCAGGCGTTCCCGCGAGGCCTCATCCAGCGCGGCCAGGTAGGCCTTGCCGACGGCGCTGGAATGCAGCGCCACGGACGCCCCAACGCGCGACACCATGCGCACCGGGCCGGGGCTTTCCAGCTTGTCGATGTAGATCATTTCGTGGCCGGCGGGAACGGCCAGATGGACCGTTTCGCCGGTCTGGTCGCGCAGCGCCTGGAGTTCCGGCGCCAGCGCGGCGCGCAGGTCGAACTGGGACCAGGCCTTGCTGGCCAGCGACATCAGGCGCGTGCCCAGGCGATAGGCGCCCCCGCTTTCCGCGACCATTCCCTGCTCGGCAAGCGCCGCCAGGATGCGGTAGACGGTGGGGCGGGGATAGCCGCAGGCGCGGGCCAGCACGGGGGCCGTCGGCGGCTGCGGCGCATCGGCCACCGCTTGCAGCACCGCCATGAATTTGCCGAACGCCGCCGCGCCGGCCACCTTGGATTCCTGCACACACGTCCCCAAATAAAGGCGATAGCCCAGGCAGATGCGCAACGCGACCAGCGCGATTTTCAGACGAATCTGCGATACTGTTTATTTGTACAGCTACCGAGGTGCCATCTGTCCACATTATGGACTGGCGCCTCACAATATAGTCAATTATTCCATATCGACGCGCCCGGAACCAGCGATGGGTCGCCGCGCCGGCATGCTCCCTTCGTCAGGCTACGATACCGTCCATGAGCTCCCATATCCGCATCGTTGGCGCCCGCCAGAACAATCTCAAGAACCTGGATCTGACCATCGCCACCGGCGAACTGGTCGTCGTCACCGGAGTGTCGGGGTCCGGCAAAAGTTCGCTGGCTTTCGACACCCTCTACGCCGAGGGGCAGCGGCGTTACGTGGAAACCTTCTCGCCCTATGCGCGCCAGTTCCTGGACCGCATGGACAAGCCGCAGGTGGACCGCATCGAAGGCATCCTGCCGGCCATCGCCATCGACCAGACCAATCCGGTGCGCAGCTCGCGCAGCACGGTCGGCACGATGACCGAACTGAACGATCACCTGAAGCTCTTGTTCGCGCGCGGCGCCAAGCTCTATTGCCGCGGTTGCGGCAAACTGGTGCGGCGCGACACGCCCGAATCCGTCTATCACTCGCTGTCCGAGCGCGCCGCGCAAGCGGGCGACCCGCGTCTGGTCGTGACGTTCCCGATCGCCGTGCCGGCCAACTTCACCGAAGACGAAGTGCGCGGCTTCCTTGAGCAGCAGGGTTATACCCGCGTGCACGCCGAGGAAACCGCCGTGCCGCGCGCCGCCGCCCCCGCCAAGGGCGCCAAGAAGGCCAAGACCACGAAGACCGCCAAGGCCGCCACCGAGGAACGCCGCATCCTGCACGTCATCCAGGATCGCTTCCGCTTTGCCGGCACCGAGCGCGAACGCATCATGGAAGCGCTGGACACGGCGCTGCGCATGGGCGCCGGCCACATCGCCATCTACGTCATGGATGCCGATGGCGGCAACGCGCATATCTGGAAGTACAGCGACCGGCTGCACTGCGCCGACTGCGACATCGAATACACCGACCCGCTGCCCAGCAGCTTCTCGTTCAACTCGCCGCTGGGCGCCTGCGAGGCCTGCCGCGGCTTTGGCCGCGTCATCGGCATCGACTTCGGCCTGGTCATCCCCGACGAGAAAAAGACCCTGCTCGAAGGCGCCATCAAGCCGTGGACCACGCCGTCCTACAAGGAATGCCAGGACGACCTGCAAAAGTACGCGCCGCGTGCCGGCGTGCCGCTGGGCGTGCCCTGGAAGGACATGAGCGACGAGCACAAGCGCTGGGTCCTGTACGGCACGCCCGACTGGAAGGGCGGCAACGACGCCTGGAAACACCAGTGGTACGGCGTGCAGCGCTTCTTCGACTGGCTGGAAACCAAGGCCTACAAGATGCACGTGCGCGTGCTGCTGTCCAAGTACCGCAGCTACACGCCCTGCCCCACCTGCAACGGCGCGCGCCTGAAGCCCGACGCCCTGCTCTGGCGCCTGGGCAACAAGGAGGAAGCCGACGCCGTGCTGCCGCCCGAAGACGGCCGCTACAAGCGCTTCATGCCCGTCGGCACCACCTGGAGCCGCGAACAGCTCAATGGCCTGGACGGGCTGTGCCTGCATGACGTGATGCTGCTGCCGATCGAACGCGTTCGTAAATTCTTCGACACGCTGTCGTTCTCGGGCGCGCTGGACGCGGCCACCGACCTGCTCATGACCGAGGTGCGCGCGCGCCTGAAGTTCCTGTGCGACGTGGGGCTGGGCTACCTGACGCTGGACCGCCAGAGCCGCACGCTGTCCGGCGGCGAGGTCCAGCGGATCAACCTGACCACGGCGCTGGGCACCTCGCTGGTGAACACACTGTTCGTGCTGGACGAGCCCTCCATCGGCCTGCACCCGCGCGACATGCACCGCGTGGTGGAAGTCATGCACCGCCTGCGCAACGCCGGCAACACGCTGGTCGTCGTGGAACACGATCCGCAGGTCATGGTGGCCGCGGACCGCATCATCGACATCGGCCCCGGCCCCGGCGAACGCGGCGGCCGCATCGTCTTCGACGGCACGCCCGCGCAACTGCGCGCCGCGCCCTCGCTGACGGGCGACTACCTGGGCGGCCGCCTGCGCGTGGAAGCGCCGCGTCCGATGCCGGTGGCGGCCAACACGCCGCGCCTGCTGCTCGAAGGCGTCAATGCGCACAACCTGAAGAATGTGTCGGTCGAGCTGCCGCTGGGCCGCCTGGTCTGCGTGACCGGCGTGTCCGGCTCGGGCAAGTCCACCCTGGTGCAGGACGTGCTCTACCCCGCCCTGCTCAAGCAGAAGGGCAAGCCGTCGGAAGCGCCGGGCGCGTTCGACCGCCTGCTGGGCGCCGAACAGATTGCCGACGTCGTGATGGTGGACCAGACGCCCATCGGCAAGACCGCGCGCTCCAATCCGGCCAGCTACGTCGGCGCGTTCGACGCCATCCGCAAGCTGTTTGCCCAGGCCCCGCTGGCGCGTGAGCGCGCCTACACCGCCGGCACGTTCAGCTTCAACGGCGGCGACGGCCGCTGCCCGACCTGCGGCGGCACTGGGTTCGAACACGTCGAAATGCAGTTCCTGTCCGACGTCTACCTGCGCTGCCCGGATTGCGACGGCAAGCGCTTCCGCCCCGAAGTCCTGGAAGTGCGCGTCGAGCACCTCGGCAAGAGCGCGTCCATCGACGAAGTGCTGGAAATGACGGTCAGCGAAGCGCTGGACTTCTTCAAGGGCCTGCGCGATGTGCAGACCGGTCTGGCGCCGTTGGCGGACGTGGGCCTGGAATACGTGCGGCTGGGCCAGCCCGTGCCCACGCTATCGGGCGGCGAGGCGCAGCGCCTGAAGCTGGCCGGCCACCTGGCCGAGGCGGCGCGCAGCGGCATCTCCACCGCGAAGGTCGCCAAGAAGGGCAGCCTGTTCCTGTTCGACGAGCCCACCACCGGCCTGCACTTTGACGACGTGGCGCGCCTGATGCGCGCGTTCCGCAAGCTGCTGGCCGCGGGCCATACGCTGCTCGTCATCGAACACAACCTGGACGTGATCCGCGCGGCCGACTGGCTGATCGACCTGGGACCGGAAGGCGGCGACGCCGGCGGCCTGGTCATGGGCACCGGCACGCCGCAGGACCTGATGGACAACCCCGAGTCGCACACGGGCGCCGCCCTGCGCGACTATGAGGTCAGCATCCTGCCGGCCGACGCCGTCGCCGGCGGCGCGGCCGACGTGGTGGTCAGCAGCGACGCCGACGCGCAGATAGCCGAGCAGGCGGGCCTGACCGCGCGCATCGCCGAGCCGCAAGCCGAGTACGGCGCGGGCGTGGGCACGCCGCTGCAATCCTTGGTGCGCGAACGCCGCCAGGGCAGCATGGCCATCGAGATCCGCAATGCGCGCGAACACAACCTGAAGAACATCAGCGTCGAGATCCCGCACGACAAGTTCACGGTCATCACGGGCGTGTCCGGATCGGGCAAGTCCACGCTGGCGTTCGACATCCTGTTCAACGAAGGCCAGCGGCGCTATCTGGAATCCCTGAACGCCTACGCGCGCGCCATCGTGCAGCCGGCGGGCAAGCCGGACGTGGACGCCATCTTCGGCATCCCGCCCACCGTGGCGATCGAACAGCGCACCAGCCGCGGCGGCCGCAAGTCCACCGTGGCCACGATGACGGAAATCCACCACTTCCTGCGCCTTCTGTACGTGAAGCTGGGCACGCAGTACTGCCCGGACTGCAACGTCGCGGTCGAGCCGCAGAACACCGACCAGATCGTGGCGCGCCTCTTGCGCGAGCACAAGGGCGTGCACATCGGCCTCCTGGCGCCGCTGGTCACCGCGCGCAAGGGTTACTACACGGATCTTGCCAAGTGGGCCGGCTCAAAGGGCCATTCCCATCTGCGCGTGGACGGCGAGTTCATTCCGGTGGCCCCGTGGCCGCGCCTGGACCGCTACAAGGAACACACGATCGAACTGCCGGTGGCGGACGTGGTCGTGGACCCGGCCAACGAGGCCGAGCTGCGCGCGGCCGTCAAGAGCGCGCTGGAAAACGGCCAGGGCGTGATGTCGGTGGTGTGGCCGGTCAACAAGCTGCACGAGGCGCTGAACAGCGAACTGCAGCAGCAGCACTTCTCGGTCAAGCGCGCGTGCCCGTCCTGCGGCACCAGCTTCCCCGAACCCGATCCGCGCCTTTTCTCATACAACTCCAAGCACGGCTGGTGCACGGGCTGCTACGGCACGGGCCTGCAATTGCAGGGCTTTGACGAAGAACAGACCGGCGAGGAAACCGCCTGGAACGCGTGGTACGAAGGCGAGGCCAAGACCTGCACGCAGTGCGACGGCCAGCGGCTGAACCGTGTGGCGCGCGCCGTGCGCTGGCGCGACAAGTCGATTGCCGAACTGGCCTCGCTGCCGGTGTCGGACGCGCACACCTTTTTCACCGGCCTGGTGGCGCGTGGCCGCGAAGGCGAGATCGCCCGCGACATCCTGGCCGAGATCCGGGGCCGCCTGAACTTCATGCAGGAAGTCGGCCTGAACTACCTGGCGCTGGACCGCGCCGCGCCCACGCTGTCCGGCGGCGAGGCGCAGCGCATCCGGCTGGCCGCGCAGCTGGGCTCCAACCTGCAGGGCGTCTGCTACGTGCTGGACGAACCCACCATCGGCCTGCATCCGCGCGACAACCGCATCCTGCTGGACGCGCTGGCGCGCCTGGAAGGTAACGGCAACACGCTGGTGGTGGTCGAGCACGATGACGACACCATCCGCCGCGCCTCGCACGTCATCGACATCGGGCCGGGCGCGGGCATCCGCGGCGGCCGCGTGGTGGCGCAAGGCACGGTGCAGGACGTGATCGACGCACCCGAATCCGTGACTGGCCGCTACCTGAAGACGCCGCTGGCGCATCCGCTGCAGGGCCGCCGTCCCGTCGAGGCCGACACGCCCATGATCGAGATCCGTGGCGCGCGCCTGCACAACCTGCGCAGCGTGGACGCGCGCATTCCGGTGGGCCGCCTGAGCGTGGTGACCGGCGTGTCTGGTTCCGGCAAGTCCACGCTGGCGCGCGAGGTCCTGCTGGACAACCTGACCCAGGCCGTCTCGCAGGGCAAGGCCCCCGGCTGGGCGGGCTGCGAAAGCATCAAGGGCTGGGAAGCCATCGACCGCGTGCTGGAAGTGGACCAGACGCCCATCGGCAAGACGCCGCGTTCGTGCCCGGCCACCTACGTGGGCTTCTGGGACGACGTGCGCAAGCAGTTCGCCGACACCCGCGAGGCCCGCATGCGCGGCTGGACGGCGGCGCGCTTCTCGTTCAACACCGGCGACGGCCGCTGCCCGATCTGCGAAGGCCAGGGCATGCGCACCATCGAAATGAACTTCCTGCCCGACGTGAAGGTGCCGTGCGACGCCTGCAACGGCGCGCGCTTCAACAACGACACGCTCAGCGTGCAGATGCGCGGCAAGAACGCCGGCGATCTGCTGTCCATGGAAGTGGACGACGCCATCGGCTACTTCGCGGCGCATCCCAAGATCCATCGTCCGTTGCAGCTGATGCAGGACGTGGGGCTGGGCTACCTGACGCTGGGCCAGCCGTCCCCGACGCTGTCGGGCGGCGAGGCGCAGCGCATCAAGCTGGTGACCGAGCTGTCCAAGGCCCGCCTGACCGATGGGCTGATCAAGACCGGCCGCGCCTCGCGCATCCCGCACACGCTGTACGTGCTGGACGAGCCGACGGTCGGCCTGTCGATGGCGGACGTCGAAAAGCTGATCCACGTGCTGCACCGCCTGGTCGAGGCGGGCAATACGGTGGTGGTGATCGAACACAACCTGGACGTCATCGCCGAGGCCGACTGGCTGCTGGACCTGGGTCCCGAGGGCGGCACGGGCGGCGGCCGGCTGGTGGGCGAAGGCTCGCCCGAGCACGTGATGACGCTGGCCGACCATTCCCATACGGGCCGGGTCCTGACGGAGTTCCTTGCGCAACAACAGCCGTAAGCCATCATGGATTGTCGTTTCGAAGACCGGCTGGCCGGGCGCGCCCTGCGCCTGGACGGCTTTCGCGCCCGGATCGAAGCGCGCTCGGCCGCCGAGGTCGCGCCCGCGCTGGCCGCCATCGAGGCCGCGCGGCGCGAAGGCCGCTGGATCGCGCTGTTGCTGGATTACGAGTTGGGCGAATGGCTGCTGCCCGAGGCCACCCGGCCCGCCCCGGCCGGACCCTGGACGCCGCCGCGTGAAGACGGGCCGCCCCGCCTGACCGCGCTGGTGTTCGACCGCAAGATCGACGAGACGCCGTGGGAAGCGCCGGCCCCCGACGCGCCGGCCGCGTCCATCAGCCTGCCTGCCCCGCGCATGACCGAAGCCGCCTACGTGCGCCAGATCGACGCCATCCGCGGCCTGATCCAGGACGGCGAGCTGTACCAGGTCAATTTCACGCAGCCGCTCGACGTGAGCTTTCAGGGCGACCCGGCCACGCTGTACCGCCGCATCGCGGCGCGCAATCCGGTCGCCCATGGCGCCTACATCCAGGACGGCGCCCGCACGGTGCTGTCCTTTTCGCCCGAGCTGTTCGTCCGCCGCGATGGCGCGCAGCTGACGACCCGGCCCATGAAAGGCACCGCGCCGCGCTATCCCGACCCGGCCGAAGACGAACGCCTGGGCCAGGAACTGCTGGCCAGCGACAAGAACCGCGCCGAAAACCTGATGATCGTGGACCTGCTGCGCAATGACCTCGGCCGTCTGGCCGAGCCCGGATCGGTCAAGGTCGACGCGCTCTTTTCGCTGGAGCGCTATCCCACGGTCTGGACGATGACTTCAACCGTATCGGCCACCGCGCCGCACGCCACGCTGTCGGACGTGCTGCACGCCCTGTTTCCCTGCGGGTCGATCACGGGCGCCCCGAAAGTCGCGGCCATGCGCCGCATCCGGCAGATGGAAACCGCCCCGCGCGGCCTGTATTGCGGCAGCGTCGGATGGCTGGCCCCGGATGGCGATTTTTCTTTGAACGTCGCGATCCGCACCCTCGTCCTGGACCAGCACGGCCACGGCGTCTACAGCGTCGGCGGCGGCATCGTTTACGATTCGGACCCCGCCGGCGAATGGCAGGAATGCCACTGGAAGGCCCGCATCCTGCGCGCCTGACAGCGCAAACCTCACGGCCGGTAGTAGCATAGAGCGCGGCTTGGCCCGGCCATGACCGGCTTATTCCAGGAGAGTCCCATGCAACCCGAATTGATCGAGACCATCCTGGTGGAATCGTCCGGCAACGTGCCCCTGCTGGCGCGCCACCTCCACCGTCTGGAAACGTCCTGCAAGGCGCTGGGTTACGTCTGGGGAGGCCGCGACGTCGAAGGCGACATCCTTCTCGCCGTCATGGCCCTGTCCTCCGCCGGACCGCATCGCCTGCGCCTCTTGGTCGCGCGCGACGGCAGCCGCCACATCCAGACGGCCGTCCTGCCGCCCCTGCCCGCGCACCAGGAAGTGATGCTCGCGCCCGAGGCGCTGCGGTCCTCGGAACCCCTGCTGCGCTACAAGACCACGCACCGCCCCTGGTACACCAAGACGATCGAATGGCTGCCTTCGCACCCGCACATCTTCGACCTGGTCTACCTGAACGAGCGCGGCGAACTCTGCGAAGGCAGCCGCAGCAACGTCTATCTGCGCATGGACGACAACTGGTACACCCCGCCCGTCGACAGCGGCTGCCTGCCCGGCGTGCAGCGCGCGCAACTGCTCGATGCCGGCGAGGCGAAAGAACGCGTGCTGACCCTGGCCGACCTGCATGCCGCCGACGAGATCCGGTTGTCGAACGCGCTGCGCGGGTGGTTCACGGTGTCGCTGCGCGAGGCGTAGCGCAGCCCCCGCCCCCCCCCCCCGCGGCATCAATCCGCAAACACGTCCACCACCACCTGCCGCAGCCACTGATTGGCGGCTTCGCGGTGGTTGCGGGCGTGCCAGAACACGTTGATGACGGACTCTGGAATCTTCACCGGACAGGGCGCGGCGGCCAGGCCAAAGGGGCCGCAGGCGCAGTCGGCAAAGCGCTGCGGCACCACCGCGATCATGTCGGTGGCCTGCAGCACCGGCCCCACCGCCATGAAGTGCGGCACCGTCAGCCGCAGCCGGCGGCGGATGCCAGCGCGCGCGATCACTTCGTCCACCACGCCGTGGCCGGTGCCCTCGGACACGATGGCCACGTGCTCGGCCGCGCGAAACTGCCGCGCCGACACGCCCGAGCGCGCCAGCGGATGGTCCTGCCGGAAGATGCACACGTACGGCTGACGGAACAGCCGGCGCTGGAAGAATCCGCCTTTCAGCCCGGGCAGAAAGCCCATCGCCAGATCCATGCGGCCCCGCTCCATCTCGTCCCGCACGTCGATCGAGGTGGTGCGCACCGTGCGGATGGTCACGCCCGGCGCGACCTGATCCAGCGCCCGCATCAGGCGCGGCAGGAAGTAGGTCTCGCCCACATCGTTCACCCCGATCACAAACGCCCGCTCGCTGCCGGCCGGATCGAACGCCACCCGTGCATTCAACGTGCCGTGCAGCGCGGCAAGCGCATCGGCAATCGGCTGGGCCAGGCTTTCGGCATAGGGCGTCGGCACCATCCCGCGCGAGGTCCGCAGAAACAGCTCGTCGCCCAGCAGCTTGCGCAAGCGGGCGAGCGCGTTGCTGACGCCCGGCTGCGAAATCCCCAGGCTTTCCGCCGCCGCCGACACCCGGCCATGCTTGTGCAATTCATTGAAGACGACGAGCAGATTCAGATCCACGTCTTTCAGGTTCATGCGCTTGTCTCCACCAATATTGATTTTGGTGATTTATGTAATAAGCCAGATTCTATTTATTAATCTCAGGGCGTGCCCGATGATGCAGAAAAATGCCTGCGCCCATGCCGCGCAAGGCACTGCCCGGCCGCCGCGCGGCCAGCTGAAAATGGAGACAAATCATGCGCGTCCGCACGCATCGCCGCCTCACGTCCTGTCGCAGGGGCCGTCCATGAACGCCCCCGAGCATCCCATCCATATCGTCCCGCCCTGGCAAGGCGACGGCTCACATCGCATCCCGTTCGGCGTCTACACCGACGCGGCGCTGCACCAGCGGGAACTGGATCGCTTCTTCTACCGCGGCCACTGGAGCTACGTGGGCCTTGAAGCCGAGATCCCCAATCCCGGCGACTTCAAACGCACGGTCGTGGGCGAGCGCTCCGTCATCCTCCTGCGCGACAACGACGGCCAGGTCCGCGTCGTGGAAAACGTCTGCGCCCATCGCGGCGTGCAGTTCTGCCGCGAACGCGCCGGCAACCGCAGCGAGTTTGTCTGCCCGTACCACCAATGGAATTACGACCTGCAAGGCAACCTGATCGGCGTGCCCTTCCGCCGCGGCGTCAAGCAGGACGGCAAGATCAACGGCGGCATGCCGCCCGACTTCAAGCCCGAGGACCACGGCCTGACCAAGCTGGCGGTGGCCGCGCGCAACGGCGTCGTCTTCGCGTCCTTCGACCATGACGTCGAACCGTTGGAAGACTACCTGGGCCCCGACATCGCGCATTACTTCGACCGCGTCTTCGACGGCCGCGAACTGGTAATCCACGGCTACAGCCGCCAGCGCATTCCCGGCAACTGGAAGCTGATGCAGGAGAACATCAAAGACCCCTACCACCCCGGCCTCCTGCACACCTGGTTCGTCACCTTCGGGCTATGGCGCGCGGACAACCGGTCCGAACTGAAGATGGACCGCCACTTCCGCCACGCCGCCATGATTTCCACGCGCGGCCAGGGCGGCAAAAGCACCGTCACCAGCGGCGTGTCCAGCTTCAAGGAGCAGATGTCGCTGAACGACGACCGCTTCCTGGACATCGTGCAGGAACCCTGGTGGAACGGCCCCACCGCCGTACTCATGACGCTGTTTCCCAGCGTCATCATCCAGCAGCAGGTCAACTCGCTGTCCACCCGCCACATCCAGCCCGTCGGCCATGACGCCTTCGACTTTGTCTGGACCCATTTCGGATTTGCCGACGACACCCCCGACATGACCCAACGCCGCCTGCGCCAGGCCAACCTGTTCGGGCCCGCCGGTTTCGTGTCCGCCGACGACGGCGAGGTCATCGAATTCTCGCAATCCGGCTTTGAACAGAAGCCGTGGCACCGCAGCGTCGCCGAACTGGGCGGCAAGACCGCCGAAAACACCGACCACATGGTCACCGAAACGCTCATACGCGGCATGTACGCGTACTGGCGCCGCGTCATGGAGGCGTGACATGCTGGACTTTCCGCTTTATTACCAGCTCACCCGCCTCTACACCGACTACGCGGCCGCGCTGGACGCCGGCGAATGGGAGAAATGGCCCGACTTCTTCGTGGAAGATTGCGTCTACAAGGTGCTGCCGCGCGAGAACCACGAACGCGGATTTCCGCTCGCGACCATGGCCTTCGAGAGCCGCGGCATGCTGCGCGACCGCATCTACGGCGCCACCGAAACCATCTTCCACGACCCCTACTACCAGCGCCACGTCGTCGGCGCCCCACGCGTGCTGCTGGCGCAGGATGGCCGCATCGAATCCGAGGCCAACTACGCCATCTTCCGCACCAAGCCCAGCCAGCTCACCACCGTCTTCAACGTCGGCCGCTATCTGGACGTCATCCGACAGACGCCCGACGGCCTGAAATTCGAATCGCGGCTATGCATCTTCGACAGCGAGCTGATCCCGAACTCGCTGATCTACCCCATCTGACCCGGAGACAAACAATGACTGTGCAATGGATCAAGGCCATCGAACGCGATGACGTGCCCGACGAAGACGTCATCGCCGTCGAGGCGGGCGGCAAGGAGATCGCGCTATACGGCGTCGACGGCGAGGTCTACGCCACCGACAACCTCTGTACGCACGGCAACGCCAGACTCTGCGACGGCTTCCTCACCGGCCACGAAATCGAATGCCCCTTGCACCAGGGCCGCTTCGACATCCGCGATGGCCGCGCCCTGTGTTCCCCGCTGCGCGAGAACATCGCGACGTATCCCGTACGGATTGAGGATGGCGTGGTGTTTGTGGCGCTATGAGTCATTTGCGCGCCGGACGCAGCGACGTGGCGTCTGACCGTTGAGGCACCGCGGCGCTCAGGCATGGAGGCGCCCCCACCCCGGCGGCCCTCAGACCGCCAGCCGCAAAGCCTCGTTCGCCGCCGCCATGCCCATGGCGGCGGTCACGGTAACCACCGACCCATAACCCGCGCAAGACAAGCCCTGCGGCGCCACGTTCAACCCCGACGCGCCCATATCATCTTCACCTTCACGAGGGCGGGTCCACGCATCCGGCAAAATCGCCGGCTGGTCGAACCACAACGCATGCACGCCCATCTTTGGCACACGCTTGAGCGCCTTGCCGTTCTTGTCCGACGCCCGCGGAAACCCATGCTCGCGGCGCAGCTTGTTGCGCAGCTTCGAGAGCAGCGCATCATTGACCGCCCCCGACAGATCCCCCGCCCGCAACGCCAACGGATCCGTCTTCCCGCCCGCGCCCCCGCACAGCAGCATCGGCACCCCAAGCGCCCGCGCATGCAAAATCATCGCAATCTTCGCGGCCGCCTGGTCCGTGCAATCGATGATGACCGTATAAGGCCCCGGCAACACCTCGCCCACGTTCTCCGGCGACACAAAATCGTCCACCCGTGTGATGCGGCATTCCGGATTGATCGCCAACACCCGCTCGGCCATCGCGTCGACCTTGGATTGCCCAAGCGTCGAACTCAACGCATGGATCTGCCGATTGACGTTGGATTCGGCAATGTGATCCAGATCGATCAGCGTCAACGCCCCCACCCCGCAACGAGCAAGCGCCTCCACCGTCCACGACCCCACGCCGCCAAGCCCGGCAACGGCAACATGGGCATTACGGATACGCGAAGGCGCCTCAGGACCATAGAGGCGCGACAGCGCGCCAAAACGACGGTCGAGATCGGCGGGTTCAGGAATGAGTTCGGGCGAGTTCATGGACCGCATTTTATGGCAGCCGGCCGCCAACCCATCCGCCCCATTCAAGCAGACAAGGTGTAGACAAGGTGTCTGACACCCTGCAGAGACTGCCGTCATACCAAGGATGTGCCCCAAGGGTGTCAGACACCGGAGGCAGCGGCGTCCGCCCCCCACCGCAAGCGCGAAGCGTCATCCCCGGACGCAAGACACCGCGTAAGCCCCCGGAGGCCGCCCGCGCGGCCAACCGGGCGCGGGCCCCGCAAAATGCTTCAAAGCCGCGCAAGCCCAGGCAAGAACCTTAAGAACCCCACCCGCCCCGGCGTCCGCCAAGCTGAACTCACCCGAGCCCGGTGTGGCGGTGGCCTGGGGTGCGCGGGGCGTGTAGATGCGCCCGAGGGAATCTGAAGGAAGCGCCGAAGGCGCTGACGAAGATGACGAAGGGGAAGTCCGGAGCGAAGGCTCCGGACCGCAATCGTAGCCCCGCGCGCCCCAGGCCGCCGACGCGCCGGGCGTCAAAAGAACCAAGATCGATGCCTGCCACCGCCTTCCGACGCAAACCGCCGCGCCGGACGTCTTAAGAACGCCCCCCCCAACGAAGCAGTAAGCCCCCGTCCGAAGGCCGCATCAGCGCATCTCGCCCCGAGCACAAGCAAGGAATCACCCCCGCAGCCCATCCCCGTCAACAGCCACCACATCATCCCCCCCCAACGCCTGGTAAACCGTCACCTGATTCACCAACCGGTTCAGCATGTTCTCGTCCCGCGCCACCTCAGCCACCCGGCGCTTTTCCTGCGCATCCAGCCAATCCCGCAGCGGCACCGCCCCCGCCCGGTACCGTACTTCGTAAAGCCGCTCAGCCTCCCGAGCCGCCCGCAAAGACAGATCCAGCTGCTGCGCCCGCACCGACAACTGCGTGCGATTCGACAACGCGTTTTCCACATCCGCCATCGCCTGATACAGCGCCTGCCGGAACGTCACCACCCGTTCCTCGTAATCCGTCTTCGAGATCTTGATGTTCAGCTGCATCTGATTCCACTGCAGGAATGGCAGCGTCAACCCCGCGCCCAGCGTCCCGATCGGATTTTTCAGCACATCCGACAACGTCGGGCTCGAACTGCCCAGCGCCCCCGTCAACGTCACCGGCGGATAAAAGCTTGCCCGTGTCGCGTCCACGTTTGCCAGCGACTCCCGCAACCGCAGTTCCGCCGCGCGCAGGTCCGGGCGCCGCCCCAGCAGCTCCGCCGGCACGCCCGCCCGCGCCTCGGGCAATGCGCTGGACGGCAGCCGCGCCGGATCCGCCGTGATGCGATCCGGCGGGCCATCGAAAAGAATCGTCAGCGCATTGATGTATTCCACCCGCTGCTGCACCAGCAGCGCATGCGCCGCCTGCTGGCTTGCCACTGTCTGCTCCGCCTCCGCAAGCTCCAGGGCCGACGCCCCGCCCGCCGCGTACTGCGCCCGCACCAGATCCTGCGTGCGGCGCGCGTAGGCGATGCTCTCCTCGCTGCTCGCGATGCGCTGATTGATGAATGCCGTCTGCCAATACAGCGTCGCCGTCGTGCCCACCAGCGACAGGGCCGCGCTCTGGCGGTCCTGTTCCGTCGCCAGTGCCTCCCACTGCGCCGCGTCGCGCTGGCGCGCCAGCTTGCCCCACAGATCGACCTGATAGCTCACCGTCAGCTCGGCCGAATTGGCTCGCGTGATCGTGCGGTCGCCATACAGATTGCGCACCCGCGACACGTTTGCGTCGCCACCGAACTGCGGCATCAGCTGGTCGTCCGCCAATCCCGCCTGATACTGCGCCCGGCGCACGCGAATCGCCGCCGCCGCCAGATCGTTGTTGCGCGCAAGCGCCGCCTCCACCAGCCCATTGAGCACCGGATCGTCGAAATTGCGCCACCAGGCCCCGCCCTCCGCCAGCCACGCCGCTGCGCCGGCATCGGAAGCCGGGCGCGCGTGGGTCCAGGACGCCGGCACGCTGGCGGCCGGCGGCTCGTAATCAGTGCGCAGCAGGCTGCCGCAGCCACCCAGCGCCAGCAGCAGCGCCACGCCCAGCGGTTTGCACAAAAAAGAAACTGCTCTCATCTTCCTCATTCCCGGGCCAACGCCTCGACGGGATCCAGGCGCGCCGCATTGCGCGCCGGCAGATAGCCAAAAATCACACCGATCAGCGTCGAGCACGTGAATGCCGCCACCATCGATGCCGTGGAATAGATCATCTGGAACGAGCCGCCCGTGGCCTTGCTGACCAGCACGCCCAGTCCCAGCGACAACAGGATGCCGACCGCGCCGCCGATCAGGCACACCAGCACCGCCTCGATCAGGAACTGCTGCATGATGTCGCTGCGCCGCGCGCCCACCGCCATGCGCACCCCGATCTCACGCGTGCGCTCGGTGACCGACACCAGCATGATGTTCATCACCCCGATACCGCCCACCATCAGCGAAATCAGCGCGATCAGCGACACCAGCAGCGTCATCGTCGCCGTCGTGCGTTCGATCGTCTTGCGCACCGCGTCCGTGTTGAACACGAAAAAATCCTTCACCACGTGCCGGCGCGTCAACACCCGCACGATGGCCTGCTCGGCCGCAGCCGGCGGCGTCGCGTCGTTCACGCGCACCGTGATGCTCTTCAGGTGCTGCTGCCCCAGCACCCGCGACAGCGCCGTCGTGTACGGGATCCACACGTTCAGCGAATCATTGTTGCCGAACACCGTGTCCTTCTTTTGCGTCACCCCGATCACCCGCGCCGGCATCGATCCCAAAAAGATCACCTGCCCGATCGGTTCGGTGTGCGATCCGAACAGCGCGCGCCGCGTGCCCTCGTCGATCACCACCTCCTGCGCCCGGCGCGCCACGCTGGTCTCGTCGAAGAACTTTCCTTCAGCCAGCTTGATCGCGCGCACGCGGAAGTACTGTTCGCCCACGCCCTGGATCGAACCGTTCACCGATACATTGCGGTAGCGCAGCGTATTGCTCGTGCCCACTTCCGGCGTCACGCTGTCCACATACGACTCGCGCGCCAGCGCGTCGGCATCGGCCGGCACCAGCGTGCGGATGTTCACCGCCTTTTCATCGCCGAAGTCCTTGCCCGGGAAAACTTCGACCGTGTTCGTGCCGATCGCGCTGATGTCTTCCAGGATCTTGCGCCGCGAGCCCTCGCCCAGCGCCACCACCGACACCACGGCGGCGATGCCGATGATGATGCCCAGCATCGTCAGCGACGTGCGCAGGCGGTGCGCGTTCATGGCCAGCAAGGCCATGCGCAGCGCCTCGCCGCAGCGGTCCAGATAGGCCTGCCACGCCGGGCGCTGGGCCATTTCCGGCGTCTCGTCCCGAGTCATCTGATGGCGCGGCGCATCGGGGTTGCGCTTGTCCGCGACGATCTCGCCGTCGCTGATCTCGATGATGCGCTGGGCGTGGCGCGCCACGTTCATATCGTGCGTGACGATGATGATCGTGTGCCCCGCCGCGTTCAGTTCCTCCAGGATGCGCAGCACTTCCTGGCCGGTATGCGTGTCCAGCGCGCCGGTGGGCTCGTCGGCCAGGATGATGTCGCCGCCGTTCATCAGCGCCCGCGCGATACTCACGCGCTGCTGCTGGCCGCCCGACAGCTGGCCGGGCCGATGGCCAGTGCGATCGGCCAGCCCCAGCCGCGCCAGCAGCGCCGAGGCGCGTTCCAGCCGCGCCTCGCGGCGCTTGCCCGCGTAGACGGCCGGCACCTCCACGTTGCCCTGCGCGCTCAGGTCCGCCAGCAGGTGGTAACGCTGGAAAATGAATCCGAAGTGCTCACGGCGCAGTTCGGCCAGTTCGTCGGGGTCCAGTTCGCCGGTGCTGCGGCCGTCGACCTTGTAGTCGCCGCGCGTAGGCCGGTCCAGGCAGCCCAGGATGTTCATCAGCGTGGACTTGCCCGAGCCGGACGCCCCCACGATGGCGACCATCTCGCCCGCCTCGATCGACAGGTTGACGTCCTTCAGGACCGCAATCGTCTGGTCGCCCGCGGGAAACTCGCGGCGCACGCCAGACAGGGAAATGAGCGGGCCGCCCATGTCAGGCTCCCGGCTTGGCGACGGCCGGCGAGGAATCCGCCGACACGACGCGTTCGCCCACCTCCAGGCCTTCCAGCACCTGCGCCTGCACATTGTTGTTCATTCCGATGCGCACTTGCCGCGTCTCGGTCTTGTTGCCGTCCAGCACCACGCGCACCTCATAGCGCCCGTCCTTGCCGCGCTTGCCCAGCGCCGAGGCGGGCACCACCACGGCGTCCTTGGCCTCACCCAGCACGATGAAGACCTGCGCCGTCATCGAGATGCGCAGCTTCTCGTCGGGATTGGGCACGTCGAACAGGCCGTTGTAATAGACCGCGGCGCTGGTGGAGGTGCTGGAGGATGAGGTCAACGAAGACGCCGCATCTTCCTTCTGGATGGAATCCGGGGCCGGTTCCACCGCGCGCAACGTGGCGCGGTAGCGCTCGTCGGGTTCGCCGAGAATGGTGAAGTAGACCGGCAGGCCGGGCTTGACCCGCGTCACGTCCGCCTCGGAGATCTGCGCCTTGATCGTCATGGTGTCCACCTGCGCCACCTTGATGATGGTGGGCGCGCTCTGGATCGAGTTGACCGTCTGGCCTTCCTTGGTGACCACCGCCACCACCATGCCGTCGATCGGCGAGACGATCCGCGTGTAGCCCAGATTGACCTGCGCGGTGTCGACCTGGATCTCGGCCTGGGCGATCTGCGCGTCCAGCGAGGCGATCTCGGCGCGGGTCACGGCCAGCGTGGCCTCGGCCGTTTCGTAGGCCTCGCGCGAGCTGGCGTCGGCCGCCAGCATCTGGCGCTGGCGCTTGAACGCCAGTTCCGCCTGTTTCAGCGTGGCCACCTTGGCGGCCCGCTCGGCGCGCCGGGTCTGCAGCGCAGCTTCGGCGTTGCGCAGCTCGTTCTGCTGGGTCAGGTCGTCGATCTCGGCCACCAGCTGGCCCTTCTTCACCCGGTCGCCCAGTTCCACCTTCAGGGACTTCAACTGGCCGGTGGCCTGCGCGCCCACGCTGACCCGCTCAATGGCATCGATGGTGCCGCTGGCCAGCACGCTGTCCTCCAGGTCCGCGCGCGACACCTCGGCCACGGCGAACGTGGGCGGCGGCGGGGCCGAGAAGAACGCGGCGCGCGCGCCAAAAACGAGAAGCAGGAGGATGGCGGCTATCAGGGCGTAGCGCTTGAACTTGCTGCGGGACTTTTTCATTGAACCTGGACGATGGGAACGGCGGGCGCCATCTGCGGCGCCGTAATGCGGCAAAAAAGCGGTGAAAACCAGAGACGGATTGCACCGTGCGGAGGGTTCCGTTGCGTGAACGATACAACGATCCCCGGGAGGTTGCGGAACCGTTTTACCGCACCTGCCGTGAACGTGCCGTCATCTTGCCGAATAAGCGCGGGACTTGTCCGCTAGAGCCTGTTAACTCCGCAGAGTGACTAGTCACCCGATGACGCAGCGCAAAAAAGCGTCGCCTCGACATAGACGGATGTTACGAACAGAATGAATGCAGTTAAGCCGTGTCTACCTCCAACAGATCCCCCTCCTCGCCATCCAGTTCCCCGGAATTTTCCGGGGCGGTGCTTTTGTGCCTGCTGGCAATGATGAATCATGTGGCGCTGACTGGGGGACGGATCACCGTTTCCCTGACGGCGCTGCAGATGGGGCTGTCCACGTTCACGGTCGGCACGCTGGTCGCCGTGTTTGCCGTGCTGCCGATGCTGTTCTCGGTGCGGGCGGGACGCTGGGTGGACCGCGTCGGCATCGTGCGTCCCCTTGTCATCGGCACCACTTTGGTCGCCTTCGGCACGCTACTGCCCTCTATCTCGCAAACGCAGTCCGCACTGTTGGTGGCGTCCTGCGCCATCGGGATCGGCTTCATGCTGCACCAGGTGGCCACACAGGATTTGCTGGGGCACGCCGAGCCCGAGCAGCGGCTGCGCAACTTCTCCTTCATGTCACTGGCGCTGGCCGGGTCAGGCTTCTCCGGTCCGCTGATTGCCGGGCTGGCGATCGACCACCTGGGCACGCGGACGGCATTCGGCCTTCTGGCGGTCGGCCCGCTGCTGTCGGCGGTCGGCCTGTACAGCCTGCGTCATCAATTGAAGGCCGTGGATGCAGCCATCACCGGCGTGCGCGAGGCCCAGCGCCGTCGCGTGACCGAACTGCTGGCCGTGCCCGCGCTGCGCCGCATTCTCATGGTCAACACGATTTTGTCCGGCGCATGGGACACCCACCTGTTCGTCGTGCCGATTTTTGGCGTGGCGATCGGGTTGTCCGCCACCACCATCGGCCTCATTCTTGCCTCCTTCGCGGCGGCAACGTTCGTCATCCGCCTGATTCTGCCCCTTATCCAGCGCCGCGTCCGGTCCTGGACCTTGGTGCGCGTGGCGATGGCGACCGCGGCCATCGACTTCATGCTTTACCCGCTGTTCACCGACGTTACCGTCCTGATCGTGTTGTCTTTCATCCTGGGCCTGGCCCTGGGCTGCTGTCAGCCCAGCATGCTGGCCCTGCTGCACCAGCACTCGCCCCCCGGCCGCGCGGCCGAGGCGGTGGGCCTGCGCATGGCGCTCATCAACGGTTCGCAGGTCTCCCTGCCGTTGACCTTCGGGGCGCTGGGTGCGGTAATTGGCGTTGCCCCGCTTTTCTGGGCCTACTCCGTGGCGCTGATGGCCGGGGGCTGGGCCAACCGCAACCCTCCGCACGAGTCTGAACGGAATACGTCGTCGTGAACAAGCAGTCATCCCACTCTGACCTCTCCGGCGCCACGCTGCCCTTCCGGCTCTGGACGCCCGAGGAACGGCAAGCCTCGCTCGACGACGCGCTGCGGCACTGGCCGGCTGGGGAAGATGTATGGGTATTCGGGTACGGATCGCTTATCTGGCGCCCGGATTTCGATTTCATGGAACGCCGCCTGGCCACGCTGCGCGGCCACCATCGGGCGCTTTGCCTGTGGTCGCGGGTGAACCGGGGCACGCCCGAGTGCCCGGGACTGGTGTTCGGCCTGGACCGCGGCGGATCCTGCCGGGGCGTGGTGTACCGCCTGGCCGGGGAACAGGTCCCCCATTACTTTCCCGCCCTCTGGGAGCGCGAGATGTCCACCGGCGCCTATCTGCCCCGCTGGATCAACTGCGCCACGGACGAAGGCGTCGTCCGGGCGCTGGTCTTCATCATGAACCGCGACAACCCCGCCTATATCCGGGCCCTGCCCGAGGCGGAACTGCTGGCCATCGTGCGCCGCGCGGCGGGACGCTACGGTCCCTGCACGGATTACGTGGTGCAGACGGCCCAGGCCTTGCGGTCCGCCGGCATCCACGACGCCCGGCTCGACGCCATTGCCCGCCGGCTGGAGCTGGACGGCCACCCGCTGCCCGAGGGTCCGTGACGCGCCCCCGAGGCTGGAGGCGGCAAACTTGTCCGGGGCCTGCGCGGGGTCAATGAGGGGCCGGTCTCCCAGGCGGTATAAACTCCGTGTTATCAACGCTGAACCCCCAAGACCATGTCCGTCTCTGATCTGCGTCAAAGCTACGAAAAGAATGTGCTGCTGGAAAGCCAGGCAGCCTCCTCGCCGTTCGAGCAATTCACCCGTTGGTTCGACGAGGCCCTGGCCGCCAAGGTGCCCGAACCCAACGCCATGACCCTGGCCACGGTGGACGCCAGCGGCCAGCCCAGCGCCCGCATCGTCCTCATCAAGGGGTTTGACGAGCAGGGCTTCACGTTCTTCACCAATTACGAATCGCGCAAGGGCCTGGACCTGCAGGCCGAGCCGCGCGCCAGCCTGCTGTTCTTCTGGCAGCCGCTGGAACGCCAGGTCCGCATCGAGGGCGTGGTCGAAAAGGTGGCGGCCGAAGAGTCGGACGCCTACTATCACAGCCGCCCGGCCGGCTCGCGCATCGGCGCCTGGGCTTCGCGCCAGAGCCAGCCCATCACCCGTGAAGAGCTGGAAGCCCGCGAAAAAGAATTCCGCGAGCGTTTCGGCGAACAGCCGCCGCGTCCGCCGCACTGGGGCGGCTATCGCCTCAAGCCCACGGCCTTTGAATTCTGGCAGGGCCGCCCGTCCCGCCTGCACGACCGCCTGCGCTACGTGGCGGACGGGGCGGGCTGGAAGATCGAACGCCTGTCTCCCTGATACGGGACGCCCCGACGCGGGGCGTCCATCCGCCGGGCGCCTCCTGCGCCCGACCGAACTGTCTATTGCATGTCCGCCTCCTCCCCTGATTTCGACTCCGTCTTCTTTCGCACCGCCTTGGGCCGATACGCCACCGGCGTGACGGTCGTGACGACCACCGGCCTGGACGGCGCCCCCATCGGCCTGACCGTCAGCTCGTTCAACTCGGTCTCGCTGAATCCGCCGCTGGTGTTGTGGAGCCTGTCGCTGGGTTCGTCGTCGCTGGACGCCTTCGAACAGTGCGAGCGCTACGTCGTGAACGTATTGAGCGCCGACCAGATCGCGCTGGCGCGCCGCTTCGCGACGGGCAAGACGCGGGACCGTTATGCCGGGCTGCAGGTGCACCATGCCCCGGGTGGCACGCCGATGCTGGACGGCCACTGCGCCGCCTGGTTCGAATGCCGCAACCGCAGCCGCTACGTCGAGGGAGATCACGTCATCATGGTCGGAGAAGTCGAACGTTGCGGACATAGCGGCGAACCGCCGCTGGTCTTTCACGCCGGCGGGTTCGATCTGACGCCGGCCGGCACCCGCGCAGAAAAGGCCAAGCCATGAGCGCCGACGTCGATTGCGTCGTCATCGGCGCCGGCGTCGTCGGCCTGGCCATCGCCCGGGCACTGGCCCAATCGGGCCGCGAAGTCCTGGTCGCCGAAGCCACCGAGGCCATCGGCACCGGCACCAGCTCGCGCAACTCCGAAGTCATCCACGCAGGCATCTACTACCCCGCCGGCAGCCTGAAGGCGCGCCTGTGCGTGCGCGGCAAGCATCTGCTGTACGCGTACTGCGCCGAACGCGGCGTGCCGCACAGCCGGCTGGGCAAACTCATCGTGGCCACCAGCCCCGAGCAGGCCACCCAGCTTGAAGGCATCGCCCAGCGCGCCCGCGCCAACGGCGTGGACGACCTGCAATTCATTTCGGGCGAAGAAGCCATGCGCCTGGAGCCCGCGCTGCAGTGCACCGCCGCGCTGGTGTCGCCGTCGACCGGCATCGTCGACAGCCACGCATTGATGCTGTCGTTCCAGGGCGACGCCGAGAACGCGGGCGCCCAGTGCGTCTTCCATACGCCGCTCGCGTCGGGCCGCGTCCGGCCTGAAGGCGGCTTCGAGCTGCAATTCGGCGGCGACGACGCCATGAGCCTGACCTGCAACGTGCTGATCAATTCTGCCGGCCTGCAGGCGCCCGCGCTGGCGCGCCGCATCGAGGGCGTGCCGGCGGACAGCATTCCCGCCGATTACCTGTGCAAGGGCAGCTATTTCACGCTGTCCGGCCGCGCGCCGTTCTCGCGCCTGATCTACCCGGTGCCGCAGCATGCCGGGTTGGGCGTGCACCTGACGCTGGACATGGGCGGCCAGGCCAAGTTCGGCCCCGACACCGAATGGGTGGGCACCGAGGACTACACGCTCGATCCCTCCCGCGCCGATGTGTTCTACGAAGCCGTGCGCAGCTATTGGCCCGCCCTGCCCGACGGCGCGCTGGCGCCCGGCTACACGGGCATCCGCCCCAAGATCTCCGGACCGCACGAACCGGCCGCGGACTTCGTCATCGCGGGGCCCGCCGTTCACGGCGTGCCCGGCCTGGTGAACCTGTTCGGCATCGAATCCCCCGGGCTGACCTCCAGCCTGGCCCTGGCGGAAGAAACCCTGGCGCGCCTGTCCGCCTGACCCCGCCCGCTTCCCTTTTCTCTTATTCAGCCATTCCTGCCATGCAGCACAACGACTACATCCTGACCCTGTCCTGCCCCGACCGCACCGGCATCGTCTACCGCGTCAGCGGCCTGTTGTTCGAACTGGGTTGCAACATCCTGGATTCGCAGCAGTTCGGCGACGAAGAGACGGGCCGCTTCTTCCTGCGCGTGCACTTCGACCTGCCGGTCAGCGCGTCCGCCGACGACCTGCGCGCCCGCCTGGACGCGATGTCCGCCGACTACGGCATGGAGCTCAAGCTGCACGACGCGCGCCGCAAGGAGCGCCTGCTCATCATGGTCAGCAAGCAGGGCCACTGCCTGAACGACCTGCTGTTCCGCGTACACAGCGGCCACCTGCATGCCGAAGTGGCGGCCATCGTCTCGAACCACAACGACTACGCCAGCCTGGCGGCAACCTACAACATTCCGTTCCACTACCTGCCGGTCACGCCCGACACCAAGCTGGAACAGGAAAAGCAGGTGCTCAAGATCGTCGACGAGGCAAACATCGACCTGGTCGTGCTGGCCCGCTACATGCAGATCCTGTCCGCCGACATGTGCCGCGCCCTGACCGGCCGCGCGATCAACATTCACCACAGCTTCCTGCCCAGCTTCAAGGGCGCGCGCCCTTACCACCAGGCGCATGCGCGCGGCGTGAAGATCATTGGCGCCACGGCGCACTACGTGACGTCGGACCTGGACGAAGGCCCGATCATCGACCAGGACATCGAACGCGTCGACCACACGATGACGGCGCAGGACCTGACCCAGGTGGGCAGCGACATCGAATCCCTGGTGCTCTCGCGCGCGGTGCGCAGCCACGTCGAACACCGCATCCTCCTGAACCGCAACAAGACCGTCGTGTTCCGCTGATCCTCAGGCCCTTGCAGGGGCGGGTTGCAACGGCGCAAACGCCTGCGCCACCAGCGCCACCGCGCGCTCCTGCAAGGGCGAGCGCGCCGCATCCGGCCAGATCACCTGGCTGATCGAGCGCGCCTCGTGCTCGAACGAGATGAACCGCGTGCCCGCCAGCCCGCTGCGCGACAGGCAGGCCGGCACGATCGACACCCCCAGGCCCTGCGACACCAGCGAGGCCACGCTCAGCCAGTGGCGCACCTCGTGCCGGATCGCCGGCATGAAGCCGGCCGACACGCACATGGCCAATACCGTTTCGTAATAGCTGGGCGACGCCGCGCGCGCGAAAAAAACGAAGTCGTCCCGCGCCAGTTCCGTCAACCGCAGGGTCTGGCGATCTGCCAGCGGATGCGCGTCGGGCAGGCACACCACGAAGGGCTCGGCCATCAGGTCGCGCGCCTGCACGCCTTCCGGCACCGGATTGGCGTGGATGAAGCCCAGGTCCTGCTCGCCGCGCCGCACCGCCTCGATCTGGTCGTTCGAGTTCAGTTCGGTCAGCACGTGCTCCACGTCGGGCAATTCCTTGCGCATGACGTTCAAGAGCGCGGGCAGTCCGCGATACAGCATGGACCCCACGAAGCCGATGCGCAGCCGGCCGCGCAGGCCCGCATCCACCTGGCGCACCAGCGTGCGGACCTCCTCGGCCTGGCGCAGCAGGATCACCGCTTCGTGGTACAGCGCCTGGCCGGCGTCGGTCAGCTCGACGTGCCGGCTGGTGCGGGCCAGCAGGCGCGCGCCGATGTTCTCTTCCAGTTGGCGGATCGCGTAGCTGAGCGGCGGCTGCGAAATATGCAGGCGCGCCGCCGCCCGGCTGAAATGGCGCTCTTCGGCCACGGCAATGAAGTAGCGCAGCAGACGCGGTTCAAGATCCATGCGTCCCTCCTTTGGGCATATCTATATTTATTTTGGATTGATCTACATCAAAACAGTATTTGAGTAGATGAATCAACCCCCGCAACATAGGGCATCTCCCGTCCCGACCCGGATGCCGCCATGGATACGCCCGTCTTGCCTGTTGCCGCCACCGCCACGCCCGTACCGGACTCCCGGGGGCTGAATCTGTTCGATGCCGACCCCTACGCCGAGGCGCTGAGCCGCCGCTACCTGCCCGCCGAGCTGCATGCGCACCTGCTGCCGCATCTGAGCCGGCTGGGCGAACTGGCCGGCGGCGTCATGGACGAACTGGCATCGGTCGCCGACAAGCACCCGCCCACGCTGTCGGTGCGCAGCCGCGCCGGCACGGACGAATCCCGCATCGACAAGCATCCCGCGTACGTCGAACTTGAACGCCTGGCCTACAGCGAATTCGGCCTGGCGGCGCTGTCCCACCGGGGCGGCGTGCTGGGCTGGCCCGAGCCCATGCCCGCCGCGGCGAAGTACGCGCTCAGCCATCTTTTCGTGCAGGCCGAATTCGGCTTGTGCTGCCCCGTCAGCATGACCGACTCGCTGGCGCGCACCCTGCGCAAGTTCGGCGATCCCGCGCTGGTCGAGCGCGTGTTGCCGCGGGTGACTTCGCAGGATTTCGACACGCTGCGCCAAGGCGCCATGTTCATGACCGAACAGGGCGCGGGCTCGGACGTCAGCGCCACCGAGGTCACGGCCCAGCCGCAGGATGACGGCACCTGGCGCATCCACGGCGACAAGTGGTTCTGCTCGAACCCTGACGCCGGTTTCGCAATGGTGCTGGCGCGCAGCGAACCGGACGCGGGACTGAAGGGCGTGTCGCTCTTTCTGCTGCCGCGCGACCTGGCCGACGGCACGCACAACCACTACCGCATCCTGCGCCTGAAGGACAAGCTGGGCACGCGTTCGATGGCCAGCGGCGAGATCCGCCTGGAGGGCGCCGTCGCCTGGCTGGTCGGTGAACGCGGCCGCGGCTTCAAGCACATGGCCGACATGATCAACAACTCGCGCCTGTCCAACGGCATGCGCGCCGCGGGCCTGATGCGCCGCGCGGTCACCGAGGCCATCTACGTGTCGCAGCACCGCCGCGCGTTCGGCAAGCGCCTGATCGACATGCCGCTCATGCAGCGCCAGCTCGTCAAGATGACCGTGTGGGCGGAACAGGCGCGCAGCGTCATGTTCCAGACGGCGCGTGCGCTGGCCGATGCGGACCTGGGTGCGGCCGACCCCGCGCTGGCCCGGATCCTGACGCCGCTGATCAAGTTCCGCGCGTGCCGCGACGCGCGCAAGGTCACCGGCGACGCGATGGAAGTGCGCGGCGGCTGCGGCTACATCGAGGAATGGACCGAGCCGCGCCTGGTGCGCGACGCGCATCTGGGCTCGATCTGGGAAGGCACCAGCAACATCGTCGCGCTGGACGTGCTGCGCGCCATCAAGAAAGAAAACTCCCTGCCGGCGCTGCGCAGCCACATCGACCGCCTGCTGGCGGATGGCGCGCCCTGCCCGCCCGAACTGGCCGGCATGCAGGCCAGCGCCCTGGAAAAGACCTATGCGCTGGCGGAACACGCCGCGCAGGGCGACCATGCGCAGCTGGCCCGCCAGGCCGCGTCGCTGCTTTATCACGCCGTATCCATGGCCGCGCTGCGGTGGGAAGCCACCGGCGCGGGATTGGAAACCCGTGCACGGCTGGCCGACCAGGTGCTGCTGCACCGTCTGGCGCCGCGCGACCCTTACGCCATCCCGCCTGACGAAAGCGCGGCCTGCCAGGCCATCCTGCACTACGCGCTGTAGCCCCTGTCAGGGCTTTCGCGGTAACCCGACGCCGGCGGCACAGCCGGCGCGTCATCCACTGGAGACACGCATGAAACGCTATTTTGCCCCCCTGTTCCTGGCGGCCGCCGCCATCGCCGCCACGCCCGTCGTGGCGGCCGACGCCTTCCCCACGGCCCGGCCGGTCACGCTGGTGGTGCCCTTTCCGCCGGGCGGCCCCACCGACGCGCTGGCGCGCCGCCTGGCCGAAAAGCTGCGCGAGCCCCTCAACCAGAACGTCATCGTCGAAAACCGCAGCGGCGCGGGCGGCAACATCGGCTCCGAATACGTCGCCTCGGCCAAGCCCGACGGCTACACCATCCTGTTCGGCACGTCCGGCCCGCTGGCCATCAACGTCAGCCTGTACAAAAAGCAGAACTACAACCCCGAGACCAGTTTCGCGCCCATCATCCGCATCGGCCACCTGCCCAACATCCTGGTGGTGAACCCCTCGGTGCCCGCCAACAACCTGCAGGAACTGATCGCGTACGCCCAGAAGAACCCGGACAAGCTGAGCTACGCCTCGTCCGGCAATGGCGCGTCGTCGCACCTGGCCGGCATCCTGTTCAACCGCATGGCCGGCACCAAGATCATGCACATCCCGTACAAGGGCACCGGACCCGCGCTGAACGACCTGCTGGGCGGACAGGTGTCGATGTCGTTCACCGACATCCTGACCGCGCTGCCCTACATCAAGGCGGGCAAGCTGCGCCCCATCGGGCTGGCCAGCGCCCAGCGTTCGGATGCGCTGCCCGACCTGCCCACGCTGTCAGAACAAGGCCTGAAAGGCTATGACGTCAGCGTCTTCTTCGGCATCGTCGCCCCCAAGGACACGCCCGCCGATGTGGTGAACACGCTGAACCAGGCCTTCAAGACCGCCCTCGCCGATCCCACGATCGCGCAGACGCTACGCACGCAGGGCATCGTCGAGGCGCAGGACAAGACGCCGCAGGGCCTGTCCAGCTTCATCACCACCGAAGTCCCCAAGTGGCGCGAACTGATCCAGAGCGCCAACGTTTCCATCGACTGACGCGAAGCATAGCCATGGCCCAAACCCTACCCAATGCCGGCGCCCTCGCGGGCTGCAAGGTGATCGATCTGTCGCGCGTGCTGGGCGGCCCGTACTGCACCCAGATCCTGGCCGACCACGGCGCCGACGTGCTGAAGATCGAGCCGCCCGGCGGCGACGAGACGCGCGGCTGGGGCCCGCCCTTCCTGGGCGAGACCGCCTCGTATTTCGTTGGCGTGAACCGCAACAAGGACGGCATGACGCTGGACCTGTCGCAGCCCGCCGGGCAGGAACTGCTGCGCCACCTGCTGGCCGACGCCGACGTGCTGGTCGAGAACTTCAAGCCCGGCACGCTGGAAAAGTGGGGCCTGGGCTACGACGACCTGAAGCAGGCCTTCCCCGCGCTCATCCACTGCCGCGTCAGCGGTTTCGGCTCGGATGGTCCGCTGGGCGGGCTGCCCGGTTACGACGCCTGCGCGCAGGCCATGTGCGGCCTGATGAGCGTGAACGGCGAGGCGGACGGCGAGGCAACCCGGGTGGGGCTGCCGGTCGTGGACATGGTGACGGGCCTGAACGCGGCGGTGGCCATCCTGCTGGCCCTGAATGAGCGCACGCGCAGCGGGCTGGGACAATTCCTGGACATCACGCTGTACGACTGCGCGCTGTCGCTGCTGCACCCGCATGCGCCGAACTACTTCTACAGCGGCAAGGTGCCGCAGCGCAGCGGCAACGCGCACCCCAACATTGCCCCCTACGAAACGCTGCCCACCGCAAGCGGCCCGATCTTCCTGGCCGTCGGCAACAACCGCCAGTTTGCAATGCTGGCCCGAACGCTGGACGCCCCCGCGCTAGCCGAGGACCCGCGCTACGCCACCAACGCGGACCGCCTGCGCAACCGCCAGGCACTGCGCGATGACCTTGCCGCCCTGCTGACCCGCCATGAGGCGGCCACGCTAGCGGACCAGCTGCTGCGCGCGGGCGTGCCCGCTGCCGCCGTGCAGACGGTGGACCAGGCGTTGGCTCATCCGCACACCCGTCATCGCGGCATGGTGCTGGAACAGGGCGACTACAAGGGCGTGGGATCGCCCATCAAGCTGTCGCGCACGCCCGCCACGCTGCGCAAGCTGCCGCCAGACCTGGCGCCGCCATCTGGGCAGAACTGATCCCGCATCGATGACCCGCCCGGCGCCCGCCGGGCTTTTTTTTCCCCAAGAGAGCCGCCGCCCCGCGCGCAACAACTTAGACATTTGGTTTCAGCACGCCGCCCGATTGCCGCCTTAGACTTTTTTCCGCATCTCGCGTTGCTCCCCGCACGCTTTTCCCGAGCCACATAAGAGGAAATAAAAGACTATGGCCACGAACGACTCACAAGACCACGGCCAGCTGAAACGGGTGATGGGCCCGAAACTGCTGCTGCTATTCATTGTTGGCGACATCCTGGGCACTGGCGTGTATGCGCTGACCGGGCAGGTGGCCGCCGAAGTCGGCGGCGCGGCCTGGCTGCCGTTCCTGGTGGCCTTCGGGGTGGCCCTGCTGACCGCGCTTTCCTACCTTGAACTGGTCACCAAGTACCCGCGCGCCGCCGGCGCCGCGCTCTACGTCCACAAGGCGTTCGGCGTGCACTTCCTGACGTTCATCGTCTGCTTTACCGTCATGTGTTCCGGCCTGACGTCGGCCGCCACCGCCTCGCAGGCCTTCGCCGCCAACCTGTTCGCCGCGATGGGCATCGAGGCCGAAAAGCACTGGATCACCCTTGGCGCGCTGGGCTTCATGACGCTGGTCATGCTGGTCAATTTTCGTGGCGCGACTGAAAGCGTACGCGCCAACGTCGTGCTCACGCTGATCGAGCTGTCGGGCCTGCTGATGGTCATCCTGCTGGGCTTTTACGCCATCTCCGACGGCCAGGCGGATTTCTCGCGCGTCGTCGCGTTCGATACGCCCGAGGACAAGAGCGTGTTCCTGGCGGTGACCTCGGCCACCGCGCTCGCGTTCTTCGCCATGGTCGGCTTCGAGGACTCGGTCAACATGGCCGAGGAAACGCACGATCCCAGCCGCATCTTCCCGAAGGTCATGCTGACCGGCCTGGGCATCACGGCGCTCATCTATGTGCTGGTGTCCATCTGCGCCGTTGCGCTGGTGCCGGTGGGCGAACTGGCCAAGAGCAGCACGCCGCTGGTGCTGGTGGTCAAGCGCGCCGCGCCGGATCTGCCGGTGGAGTACATCATGCCGATCATCTCGATGTTCGCGGTGGCGAACTCGGCGCTCATCAACATGATGATGGCCAGCCGCCTGCTGTACGGCATGTCGCGCCAGGGTGTGCTGCCGTCCTTCCTGGCGCACGTGCACCGCAAGAACCAGACGCCGTGGACGGCCATCCTGTTCACGACGGCGCTGGCCTTCGGCCTCATCATCCTGGTCTCGCTGACCGACTCGCAGGCGATCCGCGCGCTGGGCGGCACCACGGCGTTGCTGCTGCTGGGCGTGTTCGCCTTCGTGAACGTCGCGGTGCTGGTCCTGCGGCGCGACAAGGTCGCGCATCGTCACTTCTCCATCAACCGCCTCGTCCCGTGGGTGGGCGCCGCGGCCTGCCTGTTCCTGGTCACCCCGCTGACCGGCCGTGACGTGATCCAGTACCAGGTCGCCGGCTGGCTGCTGCTGCTGGGCGTGGTGATGTGGTTCGTGACCTGGCTGGCGCGGCGCCGCGAGTCCAGGATGGAACTGGACCCGTCGTCGCTGGAGTGATGCCGCAAGGGCCGCAGGCTCCCGGATCGCTGGCGCGCGGCTGCGCGGCAACGGTCCGGGAGCGCTTCAGCCGCCCACCGCAAGCCCTTCGCGGCGCGGATCCGCGCCGCCTTCCAGTCCCTTGGCGTCAATGACGATGCCGTGGATGCCGCTGGGAAACTCGGTGATCCGCACGGGGTGTCCCATGCGCTCAAGCTCTGGTGCCAGCGCTTCCAACGCCGTGCCCTTCTCCAGTTCGGTTTCCTTGTTGCGGCTGCCCATGTTGGGCAGGTCGATCGCCGACTGGATGTCCAGATTCCAGTCCAGCACGCCCACCAGCGTCTTGGCGACGTAGTTGATGATGGCGCTGCCGCCCGGCGAGCCCACCAGCAGGTACGGCTTGCCCTCCTTGAGCACCATCATCGGCGCCATCGAGCTGCGCGGCCGCTTGCCCGGTTCGATGCGATTGGCCACGAGCCGGCCTTCGGGGTCCTTGAACGACGACGAAAAATCGGTCATTTCGTTGTTGAGCAGAAAGCCCCGCACAAAGATCTTGCTGCCGAATTCGCTTTCGATCGTGGTCGTCATGGTCAGGGCATTGCCCTGCGCGTCGACCGCCACCAGGTGGCTGGTGGACGGCAGCTCCAGCGCGTTGTCCTTGCCCAGCGACAGCAGCTTGCCTTCGGGATCGCCGGGCAGCGCCACTTTCATGCTGCGATCCGGCTGGATCAGGGCACCGCGCGCACGCAGATACGCCGGGTCCAGCAAGGCGCGCACCGGCACGCGCACGAAGTCGGGGTCCGCCACGTAGAAATCGCGGTCGGCAAAGGCCAGCCGGCCGGCTTCCGAGAAATAGTGCACGGCCTGCACCGTGCCGGGCGCATACCGGCTGAGCGGGAACTGCTCCAGCTCGCCCAACATCTGCAACACGGCGATGGGCCCGCTGCTGGGCGGCCCCATGCCGCAGAGCTGATAGCCGCGGTACGCGCCGCACACCGGATCGCGCGTCTTGGCGCGATAGTCCGCCAGATCCTTCAAGGCCAGGTCGCCGGGCTTCTCGTGGCCCTGCACCGCCGCCACGATGTCGCGCGCAATGTCGCCCTGGTAGAAGGCGTCGGCGCCCTGCGAGGCCACGGCGCGCAGGGTGCGCGCGAACGCCGGATTCTTCAGCACGTGGCCCACGGGCCACGGCCTGCCGTCCGGCGCGTAGAAGTACGCGGCGGCGGCGGCCTGTTGCGGCAGCGCCTTGTTGCCGGCCAGCAGCGCGTGCAGGCGCGGCGACACCGCAAAGCCCGATTCCGCAAGTTCGATGGCCGGCTGGAACAGATCGGCCCAGGGCAGCTTGCCCTGCGCCTTGTGCGCCAGTTCCAGCCCGCGCAAGAGGCCGGGCACGGCGACCGACATGCCGTTGTTGACGGCCTGTGCAAAGGGCAGCGGTTTGCCCTCGGCATCCAGGAAGCGGTCGGGCCGCGCCGCCGCGGGCGCGGTCTCGCGGCTGTCGTACGTGCGGATCTGTCCGTCTGCCGCCGAATACACCACCATGAAGGCGCCGCCGCCGATGCCCGACGACTGCGGCTCGACCAGATTGAGCACCAGTTGCGTGGCGATGGCCGCGTCGACCACACTGCCCCCGCGCTGCAGCATGGCTTCGCCCGCGCGGCTGGCAAGGGGGTTGGCGGACACCATCATGAAATGCGGCGCGCGCACGAGCTCGCGCTTCTGGACGCCGCTGGCGGCTTCGGGATTCAGGTCTTCCGCCGCGGGCGTGCGCGCCCAGCTGGCGGATGCGAATGGCAGGCCGGCGATGGCGGCGGCGAGCAGCAGGGCGGCGTGGCGGCGTAGGCGCATGGAAAGCTCCGGTGATCGCCGGACGTCCGGCAGGCGTCCATGATAGTCAAAGGTCTGCGCCGCTGCCCATGCGCGCCTTCCGGCTTAGAATCGCGGTTTACGGATCACCAGAGCCCCCGTTTGCGCCATGCGCCTGCGCCACATCGAGATATTCGAAGCGATCCGCCGCACCGGATCCCTGACCGAAGCCGCCGCCGCGCTGCACATTTCCCAGCCCGCCGCCAGCAAGCTGCTGGCGCATGCCGAAAGCCAGCTTGGCTTCAAGCTGTTTGACCGGGTGAAGGGCCGGCTGGTCGCCACGCGCGAGGCAGAGATCCTGACGCCCGAGATCGCGCGGCTGAGCCAGGACCTGAGCAGTGTTCGCCGGCTGGCGTCCAACCTGCGCGACCGGCCCAACGGCCATCTGCGCCTGGGCTGCGCGCCCGCGCTGGGACTTGGCCTGCTGCCCGGCGTCGTGCGCGACAGCCGCGACGCGCAGCCCGGCATCACGTTCGATATCCACACGCATCACAGCGCCGAGCTGGTTCAGGGGCTGCTGACGCGCGAACTGGATCTGGCCATCACGTTCGACACCAACGATTACCCCGGCCTCACGCGCATGGGGCTGGGCCACACCGAGCTCGTGCACCTGAGCCGCCGCGCCGCGCAGGGTCCGCTGCGATTGTCGGAGCTGTCGGAAGCGAGAGGCGTAGAAGCGTCGGGCGCCGGTGCGTCGGGCGCCGCTGCGTCGGGCGCCGGTGCGTCGGGCTCCCCCACGGCAGCCGATACGCTGATCGTGCTGGACGCCAGCGACGCATCCGGCGCATTGCTGCAATTGGCGCTGGACGCCCAGGGCCTGGCGCCGCAGGTCGCCATCCAGGTGCAGACGCATTACGTGGCGTGCGCGCTGGTGGACGCGGGATGCGGCGACGCCATCGTCGACGCCATCACCGCGCAAGCCATGCTGCGTCCCGGCATGACCCTGCGCCGCCTGGAACCCGCGCTGCGGGTGCCGATCAGCATCATGACGCGCAACCAGGATCCGCTTTCCGCCCTGCACCGGGACCTGATCGAGCGCCTGCGCGCCGCCTGCGCCGCACTGCTGGAAGGATTGGACGCGCGGGTCTGATAGCCACAAAGCACAACGGGCGCCCGAAGGCGCCCGCTGCAATGTCGATCGGGGCAGACCCGCCTGCCCCGCGAAACATCAGTCCAGCTTGATGTTCTGCTTCTTGACGACGTCCTGGGCCCAGTCGAACTGTTCCTGGATTTCCTTGGCGAACTCTTCCGGCGTGTTGCCCGACGGCGCCGAGCCTTGCTCGTCCAGCGCCTTGATGACCTTCGGGTCCTTCAGGGCCACGACGGCGGCATCACGCAGCTTGTTCACGACTTCCATCGGCGTGCCCTTGGGCGCCAAGAGGCCATACCAGACGGGCTGGTTCAGCACCGGGTAGCCGGCTTCCTTGAAGGTCGGAACGCCCTTGACCGCGGCGATCTGCTCGGGCCACGCGATGGCCATGGCGTTCAGCTTGCCGGCCTGGATCTGCGGCATCGACGACGGCAGGTTGTCGAACAGGATTTCGATCTGGCCGCCAACGGCATCGGCGAGCGCCGGGCCCGAACCCTTGTAGGGCACGTGCACGATGTCGGTGCCGGTGGCCATCTTGAAGGATTCTCCCATCAGGTGCAGCACGCCGCACGTGCCCGAGCTGCCGTACGAGTACTTGCCCGGATTCTTCTTCAGTTCTTCGATGAAGCCCTTGAAGTCCTTGGCGGGGAACTTGGGGTTCACGGCCACGACGTTGGCGGTGTTGGCGAAGTTGGTGACCGGCTGGAAGTCCTTGATGGGATCGTACGGCAGGTCCTTCGGACGGCAAGCGGGGTTCACGGCCATCGTGGAGACGGTGGCGATGGACAGCGTGTAGCCGTCGGCCGGCGCGCGCGCGGCTTCGGCCGCACCGATGGCGCCGCCCGCGCCGCCCTTGTTCTCAACGACCATGGGCTGGCCGAGTTCCTGGCTCATGCGCTGCGTCACGAGACGCGCAATGATGTCGGTGGAACCGCCAGGCGCGAACGGAACGATCACGCGGATGGCCTTGCTGGGGTACTTGTCTGCGGCGTGTGCGACCGAAGCGCCCAACGTGCCGGCTGCGCCGGTAGCAAGGGCGATGGCCACGGCCAGAGAGCGGACCTTATTCATAGATGTGTTTCCTCCAAGAGTGCGAGCCCGTTTGTAGACGGCCCGTTGTGTGTTGTGTCCGCCTGTAGACGGACCAGCAGATAACGGTGCGGGCGCATTGCTTGTGCGCAGCGTGTCGGCGCTGCATTTATGAGTTGCTTGTGGCACAAGCGCCCGCCAGAATGTCGGAGAATAGCAGCAAACGCTTACACCCGCATAGCGCGCCGGTCACCGTTCGGCGCTCGGCAAAAACCTCTTCTCCCATGTCTGTTGCCCTCCTGGTTTTCCCCGATTTCATGCTGGTCGCGCTGGGTTGGGCGCTACGTCACAAGCTGGGTTTCTCGCGCGAATTCTTCGCCGGAACGGAACGCCTCGTTTACTTCGTGCTGTTCCCCGCCTTGCTGTTCCAGGCGATCGTGCGCACCCCGATCACGGCGGGCAACGCGGCGCTGCTGCTGCAGGCTTCTGCCGCGGTCGTGGCCGCGGGCGTGGCGATGGCGTGGCTGGCGGGCCTGGTCCTGCGGCCCTCGTCGCTGGGGCTGGCCTCGTCGGCGCAATGCGGCTACCGGTTCAACACCTACATCGGCCTGGCCTTGTCGGCCAGTCTGGCGGGCACCCAGGGCCAGACCGTCATGGCGCTGATCGTCGGCTTTGCGGTGCCCATGGCCAACGTCGCGGCCGTGTACGGCCTGGCGCGGCACAACGGCGGCAACCTGCTGCGCGAGCTGGCGCGCAATCCGCTCGTGGTCTCCACGCTGCTGGGCCTGGCCTGCAATCTCGCGGGACTGCAACTGCCCGGCCCCGTCGACACCGTGCTTGCGCGGCTGGGCGCGGCGGCGATCGCACTGGGCATCCTCTGCGTGGGGGCCAGTCTGGCATGGGAAGGCGGCAAGGGCTACGGATCGCTGATTGCCTGGATGCTGGGGGTCAAGCTCGTCGCGTTGCCCGCCGTCGCGCTGCTGGTGGCGCACCTGCTCGGCCTGCCGCCGCTGGAAGCACGCATGCTGCTGCTCTTCGCGGCGCTGCCCACCGCCTCGGCGGCCTACGTGCTGGCGATGCGCATGGGCGGCGATGGCCGCATGGTAGCCGTGCTGATCTCGCTGGGCACCTTGTTCTCGGCCGTCACGATCCCGATGTGGCTGCTGCTGGCCGGCGGCTGACCTTCCCCCCCAAAAAAATGGCCGCCCCGGCAAGGGCGGCCATCTCATGCGGGTGGCGCAAGCCCGTTCAAGAAGCCTTGTGCGCGTTCGTCATCGAGCCCGGCACGACCCATTCGGCAAACTGCGCTTCGGTCACATAGCCCAGCGCCAGCGCCGATTCCTTCAGCGACAGGCCTTCCTTGTGCGCCTTCTTGGCGATCTGCGCGGCCTTGTCGTAGCCAATGTGCGGATTCAGCGCGGTCACCAGCATCAGCGACCGGTCCACGAGTTCGGCAATGCGCTCGTGGTTGGGCTCGATGCCCGCGGCGCAATGCTTGTCGAAGCTGGCCATGCCGTCCGTCAAAAGGCGCACCGACTGCAGGAAATTGTGGATCACCAGCGGCTTGTAGACGTTCAGCTCGAAGTTGCCGCTGGCGCCGCCGATGTTGATCGCCACGTCGTTGCCCAGGACCTGCGCGGCCAGCATCGTGATGGCTTCGCACTGCGTCGGGTTGACCTTGCCCGGCATGATCGAGCTGCCCGGTTCGTTCTCCGGGATGCTGATCTCGCCCAGGCCCGACCGCGGGCCGCTCGACAGCCAGCGCACGTCGTTGGCGATCTTCATGAGGCCGGCCGCCAGCGACTTCAGTGCGCCGTGGGCGAACAGCAGCGCTTCGTGCGAGGCCAGCGCCTGGAATTTGTTGGGCGCCGAGACGAACGCCGTGCCCGTGGCATGGGCCAGATCGGCCGACACTTTGGCGCTGAATTGCGGATGCGCGTTCAGGCCCGTGCCCACCGCCGTGCCGCCGATGGCCAGCTGGTGCAGGCCCGGCAGCGTGGCGCGGATCTGCTGTTCGGCCAGATCAAGCTGGGCCACGTAGCCCGAAAGTTCCTGGCCCAGCGTCAACGGCGTGGCGTCCTGCAGGTGGGTACGGCCGATCTTGACGATGTCGTAGAACGCGGCGCTCTTTTCCGCCAGCGTGGCGCGCAGCGCCTTCAGCGACGGCAGCAGGCGATGCTCGACCTCGACGGCCGCCGCCACGTGCATGGCAGTCGGGAACGTGTCGTTGGACGACTGCCCGCGGTTGACGTGATCGTTCGGATGCACCTTGCGCGCTTCACCGCGCTCGCCGCCCAGGAGTTCCGAGGCGCGATTGGCCAGCACCTCGTTCATGTTCATGTTGCTCTGCGTGCCCGACCCGGTCTGCCAGACGGACAGCGGGAATTCGTTGGGCCACTTGCCAGCGATGACTTCGTCGGCGGCGCGCATGATCGCGTCCGCGATCTGCGCGTCCAGCTCACCAAGGTCGGCATTGACCTTGGCCGCCGAACGCTTTAGCCGCGCCATCGCATTGACCAGCGGCTCCGGCATCTTTTCGGTGGAGATCGCGAAGAAATGCAGCGAGCGCTGCGTCTGGGCTCCCCACAGATGGTCTTGCGGCACCTCGATGGGGCCAAAGGTGTCTTTTTCGATGCGGGTCTTCATGGCGCGTACAACTCCGTGGCGGCGTCAGTCGCGGGCGGCGGGAGGCCGTCGGTCACGACATATTGAGAATAAAAATCAGTTATAGGTTAGCAGAAACCCGCATTCCTATAATTGCTCCAAACTGTGCTCCGATCCTCGTTTTTTACCACTCGCCCAGCGCCATGTCCGCCCCCCTTGCCACCCTGACTTTGCACCTGCCCGACGAAGCCGCCACCGAGGCGCTGGCACGCCAGTTGGCGCCGATGGTCACGGGCGCCAAAACCGGCCTGCCAGGCGCGTGTATTCATCTCCAAGGTGACCTCGGCGCAGGAAAAACGGCCTTCTCCAGGGCATTGTTGCGCGAAAGCGGCATCACAGGCCGAATCAAGAGTCCAAGCTACGCCCTGCTTGAATCCTATAAACTTTCTAACTTATACTTCTATCACCTTGATTTTTATAGATTTAGTGATTCGCGCGAATGGTTGGACGCAGGATTTCGGGATTTACTGCGTGACGATGCGGTCGTTTTGATCGAATGGCCGGAGCGGGCAGAAGGCCTTTTGCCCCCACCGGACCTGCTGATCTGCCTTGCCTATGCAGGCGACGGACGTGACGCCACCCTGACCGCGTACACCGCCCGAGGACAAACATGGTTGAACGCGATTGTCCCCCCGCCCCTGACGGCGCCCTCCCCTCAGCAGGCGCCACCCGCCGACGCCTGATCAGCGTCGCCGCCACGCTGCTCGTCCTGCCGGTCGTGCCGCGGCTGGCGCAGGCCGCCACGATCCTGGCCGTACGGACTTGGCCTGCCGACGAATACACCCGCGTCACGCTGGAACTGGACAGCGAACTCAAGGCTGAACAGTTCACGCTGGAAAATCCCCACCGCCTGGTGGTCGACATCGAGGGACTGACCCTCAGCGCGGCCTTGAACGACCTGGTCTCCAAGGTGCGGCCCGACGATCCCTACATCCAGAGCCTGCGCGTGGCGCAGAACCGCCCGAACGTCGTGCGGCTGGTGTTCGATCTGAAGCAGCCCGTGGCGCCGCAGGTGTTCACGCTCAAGCCCGTTGCCGACTACCAGTACCGCCTGGTGCTGGACCTGTACCCCAAGATTGCCCAGGATCCGCTGATCGCGATCCTGAACAAGTCCAGCGGTCCTGATGTGGACGATCCGCTGGCGCGCATCCTGGAAGACATCCAGCGCAACCCGGTGACCCGCGCGGATCCGCCCGAGCCGCCTCGCGTGCGCGGCCAGCAGCCGGCGCCCGCCCTGCCGACCCCGCCCAAGCCCCCTGCCACCGCCAGCCGCGGCAAGCCGCGCATGCTGACCATCGCGCTGGACCCCGGCCACGGCGGCGAAGACCCGGGCGCCATCGGCAAATCCGGCCTGCGCGAGAAAGACGTGGTTTTGCGCATTGCGCGGCGCCTGAAGTCGCTGATCGACAGCCAGCCGTACATGCGTGCTTATCTGACGCGGGACGACGATTACTTCGTGCCGCTGCACGTGCGCGTGCAGAAGGCGCGCCGTGTGCATGCGGACCTGTTCATCTCCATCCATGCGGACGCCTGGGTCAAGCCCTCCGCCAACGGCTCGTCGGTCTTCGCGCTGTCCCAGCGCGGCGCCACCAGCGCGCAGGCCCGGTGGATGGCCGACAAGGAAAACGCGGCCGACCTGATCGGCGGCGTCAACCTGGGCAGCCACGACCGCCAGGTCGCGAAGGTGCTGCTGGACCTGTCCACCACGGCCCAGATCAACGACTCGCTCAAGGTGGGCAACGCCTTCCTGGACGAGATCAAGAAGATCAACCGCCTGCACAAGAACAGCGTCGAACAGGCCGGCTTTGCCGTGCTGAAGGCGCCGGACATTCCGTCAGTGCTGGTCGAGACCGCCTTCATCAGCAATCCGCAGGAAGAAGCCCTGCTGCGCAGCGCAGGGCATCAGGACAAGCTGGCGCAGGCCATGATGACCGGCATCCAGCGCTACTTCACGGCCAACCCGCCGCTCGCGCGCCTGGGCGACGTGAGCTAGGTTTTACGCGCGATCCCGGCCCTTTGGCCGGGCCCATGAAAAAAAGGCTATGCACCCTTTGGCGCATAGCCTTTTTGTTTGGGCGCCGCGCGCCGCCCTAGTGCGCCCGGCGTGCGCGCACCAGCTTGACCAGGCCGGCCCCCACGACCGGCACGACGGCCGCCGCCAGGCCCACCAGGACGATGGTGTTCAGGTGATCGCGAATGATCGGGATATTGCCGAAGAAGTAACCCGCCGCGACCAGGCTGATCACCCACAGCAGCGCGCCCATGATGTTGAACATCTGGAAGCGCGCCATCGACATCTCGGCCACGCCCGCCACGAAGGGCGCAAAGGTGCGCACCACCGGGATGAAGCGCGACATGACGATCGTCTTGCCGCCGTGCTTTTCATAGAAGGCATGCGTGCGCATCAGCGCGCCGCGGTCCAGGAAGCGCAGGTTCATCGAGAACACCCGCGGCCCGATGTAGCGGCCGATCGCGTAGTTCAGCGAGTTGCCGGTCACGGCCGCCACGATGAGCAGCACCGACATCAGGATGGGGTCGATATGGCCCGTGGCGCCAAAGGCGCCGGCGATGAACAAGAGTGAGTCGCCCGGCAGGAAAGGCAGCACGACCAGTCCCGTCTCGGCAAAGACGATGAGAAACAGCACCAGGTACACCCACACGCCGTATTGCTCGACCCAGAGACCCAGCGTCTGGTCGATGTGGAGCACCATATTGAAAAACTCGAGCATTGAAGCGGCCCTGATATCCGATGTGAATTTGTCAGCGACTATAGCCCACCGGAGCATGACGCTAAAATCGTCCGCACTGCTACATAAGATCTGGGCCTCATGACCGAACGTCGTTCCATCCTTGCGCTTCCTGACCTGCTGATCAGCCAGATCGCCGCTGGCGAGGTCATCGAGCGCCCCGCGTCCGTGCTCAAGGAAATCCTTGAAAACGCGATCGACGCAGGCGGGCGCGCCATCGAGGTCCGTCTCGAAGGCGGCGGCATCCGGCGTATTGCGGTGACGGATGACGGCGGCGGCATCCCGCCCGAGGAACTGCCGCTGGCGCTGGCCCGCCACGCCACCAGCAAGATCCGCTCGCTGAACGAACTGGAATCCGTGGCATCCATGGGGTTTCGCGGCGAGGCCCTGGCCTCGATTGCGTCCGTGGCCCAGGTGTCCATCATTTCGCGCACCCGCGACGGCGACCATGCCTGGCAGATCGACGCGGGCAGCATGCAGGTCAGCCCCGCCTCCGGCCCGCCCGGCACCACCGTCGACGTGCGCCAGCTCTTCGACGCGGTGCCCGCGCGCCGCAAGTTCCTGCGCTCCGAAGCCACCGAATTCGGCCATTGCGTCGACGCCATGGAGCGCATCGCGCTGGCGCATCCGCAGATTGCCTTCCGCCTGTTCCACCACGACCGCGCGCAACGCCAGTGGCTGCCCGCCGAACCGCCGCAGCGCATCCGCGACGTGCTGGGCGCCGAATTCGCCGAGCACGGCCTGCTGCTGTCGCATTCGGTCGGCACGGTCAGCCTGGCCGGCATGATTACCCGGCCGACCGCCGCCCGCGCCCGCGCCGACCGTCAGTACCTCTACGTGAACGGCCGCTACGTGCGGGACCGCACCGTCAGCCACGCGCTGCGCGCGGCCTACGCCGACGTGCTGCACGGCGACCGCCAGCCTGCGTATGTGCTGTTCCTGGACATCGATCCGGCCGCCGTGGACGTGAACGTCCACCCGGCCAAGCACGAAGTGCGTTTCCGCGACAGCGGCGCCGTGCACCGCTTTGTCTCGCACGCGGTCAGCCAGACGCTGGCGCAGACCGGCGGCTCGTCGGCCGTGGCGCCCGCGGCACAGGCCGATGACGGCGGATTCGAAACCGTCGCGCGACCGGCGGGCGACGCCGCCTCCTCCGACGCCTCCTCCGACGCCGCCGCCCCCGCCTACCGCCCGGCGATGCCGGCCCCGGCCGGATCGCCGCGCCCGGGCTATGGGGGCATGAATGGCGGCAACGCAGGCAGCACCACAGGCAGCACAGCGGGCGGCGCGCATGCAAGTGCGCACCCCGGCTCTGGCAACGGCTCGGGCAACGGTGCCGCCTACGGGCTGCGCCCGTCGCCCGCCCCGCAGCGTCCGCATACCCAGGTGCCGTTCCGCCTGCACGCCGAACCGGCAGGCATTCCCGCCGCCGACTGGCAATCCCTCTACCGCCCCCTGACCGACGACACCGCCGCCCGGGCCGCGCCCCTGCGTGAACCGGCGCCCGCGCCCGCCGCGCTGCCCGCCGACGAAGAACACCCGCTGGGCATGGCGGTGGCGCAGTTGCACGGCGTGTACATCCTGGCGCAGAACCGCCGCGGCATGGTGCTGGTCGACATGCACGCCGCCCACGAGCGCGTGGTGTACGAACAGCTCAAGCAGGCCCTGGACGCGCGCAGCCTGCCGCGCCAGGACTTGTTGGTGCCCGTGGTGTTCCACGCCCAGGAAAAGGACGTGGCGCTGGTCGAGGAGTTCGAGGAACAGTTGAACGACTTGGGCTTTGAGATGCGTCCGTCCGGCCCCACTTCGATCGCGGTCCGATCAGTGCCTGCCATCCTGGCCCGCGGGGACATCGAAACCCTGGCCCGCGCCGTGTTGCGCGATCTGGGCGCGGTGGGCGTCTCGCGCCTGTTGACCGAACAGCGCAACGAACTGCTCTCGACCATGGCCTGCCACGGCTCCGTGCGCGCCAACCGCAAGCTCACCCTCGAAGAGATGAACGGCCTGCTGCGCCAGATGGAATCCACGGAACGGGCCGACCAGTGCAACCACGGCCGTCCCACCTGGGTGCAATGGTCCATGTCCGACCTGGACAAGCTCTTCCTGCGTGGACAATAGCTTGCCGGCGTCCCGCTCCCCCATTTTGCCCCCGGTCATCTGCCTGGCGGGCCCCACCGCGGCCGGCAAGAGCGCCTCGACGCTGGCACTGGCCGAACGCTGGCCGCTCGAGATCGTCAACGTGGACTCGGCCACGATCTACCGCGGCATGGATATCGGCACCGCCAAGCCCTCTCTTGAAGAACAGGCCCGCGTTCCGCAGCACCTGCTCGACATCCTGGACCCTGCGCAGTCGTATTCGGCCGCGGAATTCCGCGCCGACGCGCTGCGCCTGATCGCCGACATTCGCGCGCGCGGCCGCATTCCGCTGCTGGCGGGCGGCACGATGATGTACTACAAGGCGCTGCGTGACGGTCTGGACGACCTGCCTCAGGCCGATCCCGCGCTGCGCGCCGAACTGGAAGCGCGCGCCGCCCGGCTGGGCTGGCCCGCGCTGCACGCCGAGCTGGCGAAGCTGGACCCCGTCACGGCCGCGCGCCTGGCGCCCAACGACAGCCAGCGCATCCAGCGCGCACTCGAAATCTGCCAGCTTTCCGGCCAACCGATGTCGGCCCTGCTGCAACGCGCCCAGCGCAAGCCGGACGAAGACGCCAACCGTTACCTGACGATCAGCCTGGAGCCCTCGGACCGCGCCGCGCTGCACGCCCGCATCGAGCAGCGCTTTGACGCCATGCTGCGCCAGGGACTGCTGGAAGAGGTGCGCGGCCTGCACGCCCGCGCCGACCTGCACCCGGGCCTGCCCTCGGTGCGCTGCGTGGGCTACCGCCAGATGTGGGCGCACCTGGACGGCCAGATCGACCTGGACACCGCCCGCGAACAGGGCATCGCAGCGACGCGGCAACTGGCCAAGCGCCAGATCACCTGGCTGCGCGCGCAGCCCGATCGCGTCATCGTCGACTGCCTGGCCGCCGACGCGGTCGCGCAGACGATCGACGCCGTGGCGCTGGCGCTGGCGGACTGACGGGCTGCGCTCCGCATTCAAAGGTGTCTGACACCCCCTGAGACGGCATCGCAGGATGAAGTTGGTCTCGTCGGGGTGTCAGACACCTTCGAGAGTGAGACGGCATCAAACGCGGCACCAAAAAAAAATGACCGCCCTCACGGCGGTCATCTTCATTGCAGCGCGATCGCCGCGGCGTCACACCACGAAGGTCTGCGCCATGCCGGCTTCCTGGGGCACGATCTCGCCCAGCTTGCTGACGGTCTCGCCCTGCTCGCGCAGCGTGGCGGCAATGGCGTCGGCCTGAGCCGGATCCACCACCAGCACCATGCCGATGCCGCAGTTGAAGACGCGGTACATCTCGGTGTCCTCGACGCCGCCCTGCGCTTGCAGCCACTGGAACAGCTTGGGCATTTCCCATGCGTCGCGGTGCAGCTTGGCGGCCAGGCCGTCCTGCAGGATGCGCGGCACGTTGTCCAGCAGGCCGCCGCCGGTGATGTGGGCCAGGCCCTTGATGTCGGTGCCGTGCTTGGCCAAGGCGGCCAGCACCTGCTTCACGTAGATGCGGGTCGGGGCCATGACCACGTCGACCATCTTCTGGCCGTGGAAATCGTCGTCGGGCTTGGCGCCGGCGCGTTCCAGGATCTTGCGCAGCAGCGAGTAGCCGTTCGAGTGCGCGCCGCTGGAAGCCAGGCCCAGCACCACGTCGCCCGCCTTGATGGACTTGCCGTCGATGATCTTGGACTTTTCCACCGCGCCCACCGCGAAACCGGCCAGGTCGTATTCGCCGTCGGGGTACATGCCCGGCATTTCGGCGGTTTCGCCGCCGATCAGCGCGCAACCCGACAATTCGCAGCCCTTGGCAATGCCGCCCACCACTGCCGCCGCCGTGTCCACCGACAACTTGCCGCAACCGAAGTAATCCAGGAAGAACAGGGGTTCTGCGCCCTGCACCAGGATGTCGTTGACGCTCATGGCGACCAGGTCGATGCCCACCGTGTCGTGGCGGTTCCAGTCGAACGCCAGGCGCAACTTGGTGCCCACGCCGTCCGTGCCGGACACCAGCACGGGCTCCTTGTAGGTCTTGGGCACTTCGAACAGGCCGCCAAAGCCGCCGATACCGGCCAGCACCCCGGGGCGCATCGTGCGCGCGGCAAGGGGTTTGATTCGGTCGACCAGGGCGTCGCCTGCGTCGATGTCGACACCGGCGTCGCGGTAGGTCAGGGGGGCTTTAGGTTGGTTCGTCATGAGAAATGCCGTGGGGTATGTAACAATTGCTGGGATTTTGGTGGAACGCCCTGCATTTTACGATGACCCGGCCGCGGACAGGCGCTAAAGGGCGCAAACCCCCGCCAGGCCAAGCGTTCGGACGCGACACCATCGCCTCAGGTGGTTTAAAGTGTAGGGTTGGCCGGTATTGATTTTGCCAGTTTCTACATGGCCCTTGTATCACCGATTTTTCTTGGCTTTTTGCGGCGGCCCGGCCTGGACCTTCCGGCGCCCCCGAAAACGCCTGATTGCTAACTCTCATGAACCGCCAGCTGCTGCTCGACGTTCTCCCCGCGCCAGCGCCATCGCTGAACAACTACATCGCCGGCCCCAACGGAGAAGCGGTGGCAGCCGTGCGTGCGCTCAAGCCCGGCCGTGCCCTGTACATCTGGGGCGCCGCCGGCTGCGGCCGCACCCATCTGCTGCGCGCCCTGACCGCGCGCCCGGATGCCGTCTACATCGACCCGGCCAACGGCGAAAACATGCTGCGCCGCCTGGCCGAAGCCGATTCCAAATCGCCCATGCCCCACTTCGTGGCCGTCGACGACGTGCACCGCATGGACGACAGCCGCCAGGCCGCGCTGTTTGCGCTGTACAACCGCTGGCGCGAATCGGCCGCCACGCAGCGGGCCTTTGCGCTTGCGCTGGCCGGCGACCGCGCGCCGCTGTCGATGCCGCTGCGCGAAGATCTGCGCACGCGCCTGGGCTGGGATTTGGTGTTCCGGCTGGATCCGCTGTCCGACGCCGACAAGCTGGCCGCGCTGTCGGCGCAAGCCGCCGAACGCGGGCTGCACCTGGCGCCCGAAATCATAAACTGGATGCTCACGCACCACGAGCGCGACATCCGCAAGCTTGCGGCGTTGCTCGACGCGCTGGATCGTTATTCCCTGGCCACCGGCCGTCCCATCACCCTCCCCCTGCTGCGCGCCATGCTCGCAGATCCTGATTCACAACGCACATGACCACCCGACGTCTTGCCCTGTTCGACCTTGATCACACCTTGCTGCCGCTCGACAGCGACTATCAATGGGCCGACTATCTGGCGCGCACGGGCCGCGCGGGCGATCCCGAGCAAGCCCGCCGCCTGAATGACGATCTGATGGAGCGCTACAACCGCGGCGAACTCACGGCCGAACAGGCCGCCGAATTCATGCTCGGCCTGCTGGCCGCGCACGCGCCTCACGATCTGGCCGTGTGGCACGAAACCTTCATGGGCGAAGTCATCCGCCCGTCCATCACCCCCGCCGCGCGCGACCTGGTGGACGGCCACCTGGAAGCCGGGGACCTCTGCGCCATCGTCACGGCCACCAACAGTTTCGTCACCGCCCCGATCGCCCGCGCGTTCGGTGTGCCCCATCTGGTTGCGACCGATGCCGAGTACCTGCGCGGCCGCTACACGGGCCGCATCCTGGGCACGCCAAGCTTCAAGGAAGGCAAGGTGGTGCGCGTGAACGACTGGCTGGGCAGCATGGGCTTGGGGCTTGCGGATTTCTCCGAATCGTTTTTCTATAGCGATTCGGTCAATGATGTGCCGCTCCTCGAAAAAGTGACCCGTCCGATTGCCGCCAACCCCAGCCCCGCCCTGCGTGCCATTGCGCAGGAACGCGGCTGGCAAGTGATCGACCTGTTCGACCACATGGAAGATTCGAAGTCCTAAATGATCACTGAAACCATAAAAAAATTCGTCGGCCGGCTATTCGCGCCGACACCCAGGGGGCCGTTGCGCATCGGGCGTGACAAACACGGCATCGACCGCCGCAACGTGTCGCGCCACGCCATCAAGGTGTGCGAGGTGCTGCGCCAGCATGGCTACGAAGCCTATATCGTCGGCGGCGCGGTGCGCGACCTGATCGTCGGGCTCGAGCCCAAGGACTTCGACGTGGCCACCAACGCCACGCCCGAACAGATCCGTCCGCTGTTCCGCCGCGCACGCATCATCGGCCGGCGCTTTCAGCTGGTGCATGTGGTGTTCGGCCAGGAAATCATCGAGACCTCCACCTTCCGCGCCCCCGCCTCGGAAGACCAGGAAACCGACGAACACGGCCGCATCCTGCGCGACAACGTGTTCGGATCCCAGGAAGAAGACGCCAAACGCCGCGACTTCACCATGAATGCGCTGTACTACGACCCGCACAACGAGGAAGTCATCGACTACCACAATGGCGTGGCCGACCTGAAGAAGCGCCAGATTCGCATCATCGGCGATCCCGTCAAGCGCTACCGCGAAGATCCGGTCCGCATGCTGCGCGCGGTGCGCTTTGCTGCCAAGCTGAACGGCACGATCGATCCGGCCACGCGCGAGCCCATCAGCACCATGGCCGACCTCATCGAGAACGTGCCGGCCTCGCGCCTGTTCGACGAGATGCTCAAGCTGCTGACCTGCGGCCACGCGATGGACTGTCTGCGCCAGCTGCGCGCCGATGGCCTGCACAACGGCCTGCTGCCGCTGCTGGACGTGGTGCTTGAACAACCCGGCGGCGAACACTTCGTGGAACTGGCGCTGGAACGCACCGATGCGCGCGTGCGCGCCGGCAAGACCATCAGCCCCAGCTTCCTGTTTGCCTCGCTGCTGTGGCAGCAGGTCGAAGTGCGCTGGAAGCAGTTGCGCGCGCAGGGCGAGCACACCATTCCGGCCCTGTCGTCGGCCGCGGACTCCGTGCTGGACGAACAGACCGAGAAGCTCGCCATCCAGCGCCGCTTCTCGTCCGACATGCGCGAGATCTGGTTCATGCAGCCGCGTTTCGAGCGGCGCATGGGCAAGACCATCTACCGCATGATCGAGCAGCCGCGTTTCCGCGCCGCCTGCGACTTCCTGCAGCTGCGCGCCGCCGCCGGCGAGTTCGACAGCGTGCTGGCGCAGTGGTGGATGGATCTGGCCAATGCCGACGACGCCACCCGTGCCGACATGATCGAAGAAGTGTCGCGCCAGCCGCGCGAAGCCAGCGACGCCGCCGCGCCCGCGCGCCGGCGCCGCCGTCCGCGCCGCAGCGGGCCGCGCAGCGCGCCCGCCGGCGAGTAACCGCGGTGCCGCAGCCGCCTGTCCGCGCCTACGTGGGCCTGGGCGCCAATCTGGGCGACAGCGCGGCCACCCTGCGCCAGGTCCTGGCGCAGCTCGAGGCCACGCCCGGCATCACCGGGGTGACGGCCTCGCCGTTCTACCGCAGCGCGCCGGTCGACGCCACCGGCCCCGACTTCATCAACGCGGTGACCGCCGTGGATACCGTCCTTGCGCCGCTGGCGCTGCTGGACGTCCTGCAGGCGCTGGAGCACGAACACGGCCGCCTGCGTCCCTACCGCAATGCCCCTCGCACGCTCGATCTGGATCTGCTGCTGCACGGCGATGCGCAGCTTGATCACGAACGGCTGATCCTGCCCCATCCCCGTCTGCATCTGCGCGCCTTCGTCCTGCTGCCGCTGCGCGACCTGGCGCCTGACCTGTCGGTGCACGGCAAACCGCTGGATGCGTGGATCGGCGCGATCCACGACCAGCCCATCGAACGGCTCGCGGGCTGATTACGCCCATCGGGGCGCGCCGCCTGCCGCGCGTCAGCCCTTGGGCGTGAAGGCCATCATGGCGCGCTCGACGTCTTCCACGTCCGGCAGCCCCGCCTCATTGCCCAGATGCTGGATCTTGTGCGCCGAGGCCGCGCGCGCGAACGTGAAGTGCTCGATCCAGGGCTGGTCCGGCCGCGTCAGGTAGGACCACACGTAGGCGCCGTGAAACACGTCGCCCGCCCCCGAGGTGTCGATGATCCGCGAGGCGGGCACATCCAGCGAAGGCAGCGTGTCGACGCGACCCGTTTCGTCGTACCAGAGCATCCCGCGCTCGCCCATCGTCACCGCGCCGATGCGGCAGCCGCGCGCCTTGAGCAGGTCCAGCAGGCCCTCGGGCGGCAGGTTCAGTTGTTCGCACATGCGCTCGGCGCACACGGCCACATCGATGTAACGCAGCAGTTCGTCGGTGTTCTCGCGCACGCCGCCTCCGTCCAGTGACGTCAGCACGCCGGCCTGGCGGCACGCCCGTGCGTAATGCAGCGCGGCATCGGGCTGATGGCCGTCCAGATGCAGCGCGCGATAGCCGGCGATGTCCAGGCGGGGAAAGTCGTTCAGGTAGTCGGCATCGCGGGCGCGCAGGATGGCGCGCTTGCCGTTATTGGGCATGATGAACGACAGCGACGACCGCCGCACGTGCCGCGCGTGCAACGTGACGCCATGCGCGGCGGCCATGTCCGTGTACATGTGCCCCAGCCAGTCGGGCGCCAGGGAACAGATCAGATCGGGCGGCAATCCCAGCCGCGCGCAGGCAAAGGCCGCCGTGACCGCATTGCCGCCGAAAGACACCGCGTAATCGCGCGCCACGCTTTTCTGGTCGCCCGTGGGCCATTCGTCGGCCAGCACGGTTACGTCGATGTAGGTATGTCCGATAAAAAGCGCCTCGCCCATGGGCCCGCCCTGTCAGTTGCGCGCGGGGCGCCTCGGTATGGTCTGGACGAGGCGCCGGCGCGAGAATCAGCCGCGCGCGGACTCGCCCGCCTGCGCCAGCACCAGACGCGCCCGTGCGATGACGGGCGCGTCGACCATCTTGCCATCCAGCATGAACGTGCCCGCGGCCGTGTCGCGGTGCGCGGCGACAACGCGCCGCGCCCAGTCCAGTTCCTGCTGCGCCGGCACGAACGCGGCGTGAATGACCGGAACCTGCGTGGGATGGATGCACAGCATCCCGCCGAACCCCATCTGCTGCGCGCGACCCGCGGCGGCCGCCAGGCCCGCCTGATCCTGCACGCCCGGAAAAACGCCGTCCAGCGCAGGCGCCAGACCCGCCGCGCGCGTGTGCAACAGCACCTGCACCCGCGCGTGGTCCAGCACCGTTTCGGCGCCCGGCGTGTCGGGCGTCAGGCCCATATCCAGGCCGTAGTCCAGGCTGCCGAACGCCAGCCGCGCGACGCCAGGGGTCGCGGCGATCTCGGCGGCATTGAGAATGCCCTGCGCGGTTTCAAGAATGGGGATCACCGGACAGCCGGCCTGCGCCGCGTGCCGCACCTGCATCATGCTTTCGGCCTTGGGCAGCAGGATGCCCGCCACGCCGGCCTTGCCGCGGCAGGCCTTCAGATCGTCGTCGTGCCAGGAGGTGGAGGCGTCGTTGATGCGAACCCAGAGCCGGGCCTCGCGATGCATGCCCAGGAAATCGCACAGGGCTTCGCGGGCCGACGCCTTGGCCAGGTGCTCCACGGCGTCTTCCAGGTCCACGATGACGGCGTCCGCACCGGCGGCCAGCGCTTTGGGGATGCGCTCGGGCCGCGAGGCCGGCACAAACAGGGCGCTACGAACGACGGGATGTGTCACACGACCTCCGAGGCATGGAACTGCGCCACCTGATCCGGCGCGTATCCCAGTGATGCTAGCACCGCATCGGTGTTTTGGCCCACCGCAGGCACCGCGCCCATGCGCGGCGCGAACGCGTTGCTGCTGGCGGGCGGCAGCAACGCCGGCAGCACGCCGGCCGGGCTGTCGACCTCGCTCCAGCGCTGGCGCGCCTGCAATTGCGGATGCGCCCACACGCCCGCCATGTCGTTGACGCGGGCATTGGCGATCTGCGCGTCTTCCAGGCGCTGCGTCACCTGCTCGATGGACAGGTCCGCAAACGCCGCCACGATGAGCGCGCGCAGGGCGTCGCGGTTGGCGGTGCGCAGCGAGTTGGAAATGAAGCGCGGGTCTTCGGCCAGATCGGCCTGGCGCAACACCTGAGCGCAGAAGACGCGCCATTCGCGTTCGTTTTGCAGGCCCAGCATGATGGTCGACCCGCAGCCCACCGGGAACGGCCCGTACGGATAGATGGACGCGTGGGCCGCGCCCGCGCGAACGGGCGGCGCCGCGCCGTCGAAGGCGTAATACATGGGAAAGCCCATCCACTCGACCATGCTTTCGAGCATGGAGACGTCCAGGCGGCTGCCCACGCCGGTGCGCTGGCGCAGCAGCAGCGCGTTCAGGATGGCCGAATACGCGTACATGCCAGCAGCGATGTCCGCGATGGAACACCCCGCCTTGACCGGATCGTCCTTCGTGCCGGTAACCGACAGGAAGCCGCTTTCGCTCTGGATCAGCAGGTCGTAAGCCTTCTTGTCCTGGTAGGGACCGCCCTCGCCGTACCCCGAGATGTCGCAGACGATCAGGCGCGGATGCTTCGCGTGCAGCGCCTCGAAGGACAGTCCCAGACGCGCGGCGGCGCCGGGCGCCAGGTTCTGCACCAGCACGTCGGCCGATTCCAGCAGGCGGTCCATGATCCCGGCCGCTTCGTCGCGCTTCAGGTCCAGCGTCAGGCTCTCCTTGGAGCGGTTGGTCCAGACGAAGTGCGAGGACAGCCCGCGCACGCGCTCGTCGTAGCCGCGGGCGAAGTCGCCCGTGCCCGGACGTTCGATCTTGATGACGCGCGCGCCCATGTCCGCCAACTGGCGGGTGCAGAAAGGCGCCGCGATGGCGTGTTCCAGGCTGACGACGGTGATGCCGTCCAGCGGGCGGGAGGCCTGCATGTTCATTCGGTGAACCTCAATTCGGCTTGGTGGGCGAGCGTGCCGTCCTGCTCGGCCCAGAGCTGGGCGACGCCCGGCTCGGACAGGCGGCCGGCAACCTGGAAAGGCGCGGGGGAAATCAGCGGGCGCAAGCCGCGGTAGGCCAGGTGCGTGAGACGGGCCTTGGGATGGGCGCGAACAAACGCGGCGACCATCTCGGTAGCGATGAGCGGACCGTGCACGACGAGGCCGGGATAGCCTTCGACGCCGGTGACGTAGGGGTGGTCGTAATGGATGCGGTGGCCATTGAACGTGACCGCCGAATAGCGGAACAGCAGGACGGACGTGGGGTTGACCGTGTCGCGCCATTCGGCCTGCGGCGGGGGTTCGCTGCCCGTCAGCTTGGGCGGCGAGGGCTGGCGGTACACGATGTCCTGCTCTTCCAGGATGGCCACCTCGCCAGACTGCCGGTATTCGTGGCGCACGGTCACGAACAGCAATGCGCCGGTGCGGCCCGCCTTCTCCTTGACCTCGGCCACGGTGGAGACGCGCTCGGCCGGCACGCCGACCTTGAGCGGCTGGCGGAATTTCACCCGGCCGCCGGCCCACATGCGGTTGCGGTCCTGCGCGGGCGGCAGGAACCCGCCGCGCGAGGGATGCCCATCCGTCCCCAATCCATCCATGCCGACCGTGGCAATGAAGAACGCCCATTGCCACAACGGCGGCAGGTCGTCTCCCTGGGCCGGCACCGGTCCGCCCAACGTGGCGGCGATACGCGCGGCGTGGCCGGGATCCATGGCGTCCGCCTTGCGCTCGCCGCTGCCGATCCATGCGGCCGGATCTGTAGATGTCATGCCGAGTTCCTCTGGTGGTGTTTTTACAGACTGAAGCATGCCCGCAAGCCGTCTGGGCTGTGAATTCGTTTTTCCTCAAGGCGGGGTTTGCTGCGCCTGAATCGGCCATCCGCGCCCCGGCCGGCCGTCGCAAATCGATCCCTATCCCGAATGGCCGCCCCCCGGCGCCACGCCGTAATATATGGACCATGCACTTCGATCTTGCCGACCTCCGACTGTTCATCCACATCGCCGAATCCCCCAGCCTGACGCAGGCGGCCAAGCGGGCGCATCTGTCCCTGGCCGCGGTCAGCGTGCGGATCAAGGCGCTGGAAAACCAGCTCAATTCCCGCCTGCTCTACCGCGACAGCCGCGGTGTCGAGATCACGCCTGCCGGGCAGAAACTCTTGCAGCACGCGCGCGTCATCATGCGGCAGGTGGACCACCTGAAGCACGATTTCCAGGAGCAGTCCGACGGCGACGCGGGCCACATCCGCATCTTCGCCAACACCACCGCCGTCACCGAATTCATGCCGGACATCCTGGCGCAATTCCTGTCGGGCCACCCCGGCGTCACGGTGGACCTGCAGGAACGCCTGACCCGCGACATCGTGCGCGGCGTGCTGGACGGCACCACCGACCTGGGCATCGTCGCGGGCCCGGTGGATGCGCCGGAATTGCAGACCATCCACTTCAGCACCGACCGCCTCGTGCTGGTCGTGCCCAATGGCCATCCGCTGCAGGATCAGGACAAGGTCAAACTGGCGGACGCCGTGCGCTACCCGTTCATCACCATGCACGAAGGCTCCACGCTGGTGGCCTTTCTGCGCGACCAGCTCGAACGCATCGGCCAGCGCCTGCCGCAGCGCATCCAGCTCTACAGCTTCGACTCGATCTGCCGCATGGTGCAGGCGGGCGTGGGCATCGGCGTCATTCCCGACTCGGCCGCGCGCCGTTACGGGTCGGAGACCAAGCTGCAAGTCGTCGAACTGGACGAACCCTGGGTGGTGCGCGAGCGCAAGCTGCTGGTGCGCGACATCGACGCCCTGCCCGGCTGTGCGCGCGAACTCATCGATCAGATCCAGACGCCGCGACAAGCCTGAATCCAGCGCGACTGCTTTTCCGGAGCGCCTTTTTTCCGGGGCGCCTTTTTTCGCCGCGCCTCATTTGCCCGTGAACGCCGGCGGCCGCTTTTCCGCGAACGCGCGCATGCCTTCGAGGTAGTCGTCGGTGTACCCCAGTTCGCGCTGCAGCCCGCATTCCAGATCGAACTGCTGCGCCAGCGTGTTGCCGCTGGACGCCTGCAGCGCCGCCTTGGTGGCCGCATAGGCGCGCGTGGGGCCCGCGGCCAGCGTGTCCGTCACGTGCCCGATCGTGTCCGCCAGCGCCGCGTCCGGCACAACGCGCCAGATCAGTCCCCAGGATTCCGCCTGCGCCGCTGACACCGGTTCGCCGAAGAGCGCGGCCCCCATCGCGCGCGCCGATCCCACGAGGCGCGGCAGGAACCACGTTCCGCCCGCGTCGGGCAAGAGGCCGATCTTGCTGAACGCCTGCACAAAGCGCGCCGATTCCACCGCAAACACCACGTCGCAGGCCAGCACCAGGCTTGCGCCCGCGCCGGCCGCCACGCCGTTCATGACGCACACCACCGGCACGGGCAAGGCGCGCAGGCGGTTGATGAGCGGCCGGTAGCACTTGTCCAGCATGACGCTCAGGTCCCGGCGCGAGCCGTCCTCGGCGGGCTTGCGTTCACCCAGATCCTGCCCGGCGCAGAATCCGCGGCCAGCCCCGGTGATCACGAGCCCGCGCAGGCCCGCGTGCCCTTCCAGCAGGTCCAGCGCGCGCGACAGCTCGCCGTGCATCACCTCGGTGAAGCTGTTCATGCGCTCGGGCCGGTTCAGCGTGATGACGCCAACGCCGCGATCCAGCGTGAACAGGATCTGCGTGAAGGCCGGTGCGTGTGCGCTCATGCCAATTCCTCCAGAACGGCCAGTTGCTCGGCGGTATCGCCCATCAGTTGATCGACCACGGTCAGCCGCTTGAAGTAGTCGCCCACCTCCAGTTCGTCCGTCATGCCCATGCCACCGTGCAACTGCACGGCCAGCTGCGCGACCAGGCGCCCGGCGCGGGCGGCCTCGAGCTTGGCCGATGCGATCATGCGGCGCCGCTGCGCCGCGTCGGATTCCGTCAGCGCCGCGACGGCCACATAGGCCATCGACAGCGCAAGCTCCTTGGCCACCAGCATTTCGGCCAGCCGGTGCTGCAAGGCCTGAAACGACGCCAGCGGCTGGCCGAACTGCTTGCGGGTCTTCAGGTAATCGACCGTGATTTCCAGCAGGCGCTCCATCGCCCCTGCCGCGTGCGCGCACAGCGCGGCGGTGCCCCACTGCAAGGCCTGCGCCAGCGCGTGGTCGGCCGCCTCGCCTTCTGCCAGCAATGCCTCCGCGGGAACCGGCACCGCGTCCAGGTCCAGCCGCGCGCAGCGCGCGCCGTCCAGCGTGGGCGTATCCGTCACGCGCACGCCGGCGGCATCGGCGGGCACCGCCAGCAGGACCGTCTGGCCGTCCTCACCCTTTGCACTGACGAACCACGCATCGGCGGCCGCGCCGTGCCACACCAGATGCTTGGCCCCGTCCAGCCGCCAGCCTTCGGTGGTGCGGGCAGCGCGGCAGTCCTGCGGGCCGGCGGCGTAACGGCGGCCGGGCTCCTGCCACGCCACGCTGACGATGGCCTCGCCCGACGCAATGGCCGGCAGCCAGCGCCCACGCGCCGTCTCGCCGCAGGCGTCGGCCAGCGCCGCGCCCATCACCGCGCTCGGAATGACCGGCTCGGACACGAGCCCACGCCCCAGCTCGACGTGCACCGGCAGCAGGCTGGCGGGCACTTCGCCGAAGCCGCCGTGATCTTGCGAGATGTTCAGGCCCAGCACGCCCAGTTCGGCCAGAGCCTGCCACGCCTGCCGGTCCAGCTTGCCCGCAGCCTGCCGGGCCCGCCGCTGCGGAAAGGTCCATGCCTGGTCCACCAGGCGGCGCAGGCTGTCGGCCAGCATGCGCTGTTCTTCGGTGTAGATGAAATCCATGCGTCGTGTTCCTGTCGAGGTTGCGCGGCGGGCCTACACGCCCAGCACCAGGCGGGCGATGATGCCCTTCTGCACTTCGGTCGTGCCGCCGTAGATCGAGGTCTTGCGCATATCCGCGTAACCGGCGCCCGCGGCCGCGGCCATCTCCGGACCCGGGCCATGAAACGCATTGCCGGCCTCCATCCAGTCCGGGTCGTACGGCCACGCGTCCGGCCCCGCGACCTCCATCTGCAGCATGGCCAGGTCCTGCTGGATCTCCGAGCCGCGGATCTTCAGCACCGAGGCCTCCGGGCCCGGCGTGCCGTCGTTGCTGGCGGCCACGCGCAGCAGCAGCATCTCCAGCGCCATGATGTCGACTTCGATGCGCGAGATGCGGTCGCGCATGCGGCTGTCCTGCAAGAGCGGCTTGCCGCGCGTTTGCGCGCGCGCCGCCATGTCCTTCAGGATGCCCAGTTCGCGGTGGCAGTGGCCCAGGCCCGCGATGCCCGTGCGCTCGTGGCCCAGCAGGTACTTGGCGTAGGTCCAGCCCTGGTTCTCCTCGCCGACGAGATTGGCGGCCGGCACGCGCACGTTTTCCAGCCAGACCTCGTTGACGTCGTGACCGCCGTCCAGCGTGCGAATCGGCCGCACCGTGACGCCCGGCGAACGCATGTCGATAAGCAGCATGGAGATGCCGCGTTGCGCGCGCGCCTCGGGGTCGGTGCGCACCAGGCAGAACATCCAGTCGGCGTATTGGGCAAGCGTGGTCCAGGTCTTCTGGCCATTGACGACGTATTCGTCGCCATCGCGCACGGCGCGCGTCTTGAGCGACGCCAGGTCCGACCCCGAACCGGGCTCGGAATAGCCCTGGCACCACCAGTCCTCTACGCGGATCATGCGCGGCAAGAAGCGGGCCTGCTGCTGCGCGCTGCCGTACTTCATCAGCACGGGGCCGATCATCGACAGGCCGAACGGCAGCAGCCGTGGCGCGCCCGCCTTGAAGCATTCCACTTCGAAGATCAGGCGCTGCAAGGCGTTCCAGCCCGTGCCGCCGTGTTCGACCGGCCAGTTCGGCGCGCCCCAGCCCTGGTCGGCCAGGACGTTGTGCCAGCGCACGTAGTCGTCGCGGTCCAGCCGCTGGTGCCGCAGCACTTTGGCGCGGATGTCCTCGGGCAGTTTGTCGGCGGCGAAGGCGCGCACGCTCTCGCGGAATTGGCGCTCTTGCGGCGTCCAGGTCAGGTTCATGGTCCACCTCCTTTGCCCGGTATCTAGCCACGGCGCGCACGGCCGGACAATCTGCCTCTTCCGAAGACGGGCTTCGCGCTGCGTGTAGGGCGCGCCGCCCACTACGGATTGGCAAAAGTCCTGCTTCAGCAATGAAGAATGGCCGAAGCGGGTGGCAGTGCGGACACTAGGGCCTGTTCCGTTTCACCCGATCCACTGGAATCCCATCGCACCATGACTGCTCCCGATCAGACGGATGGCGTGTCGCAAGGCGTCGAGGCGCAGTACCGCCAGGCGCTCGACGACGGCCGCTTCCTCATCCAGCATTGCGCCGGCTGCGACCGCGCCGTGTTCTATCCCCGCATGATCTGCCCGCACTGCGGCGCGGACAAACTTGGCTGGGTCACGCCCGACGGACGCGGCACCGTCTATTCCACCACCGTCGTGCGGCGCAAGCCCGACGCGGGCGGCGACTACAACGTGGCGCTGATCGACCTGCAGGAAGGCGTCAGGCTCATGAGCCGCGTCGACGGCGTGGCGCCGGACGCAGTTCGCATCGGCATGGGCGTTCGCGCGCAAGTGATCCAGCAGGACGGGCGCGGACTGGTGGTTTTCGTGCCCAACAAGGAGGCGCCATGACGCTGAACGAATTGCGCGGCGCCGTCGCGGTGGCCGGGGTAGGCCACGCCGGCCTGGGACAGGCCGCTGGCTTTACCGAAATGGAAATCCTGGTCCAGGCGGCGCAGCGCGCCGTCGCGGACGCGGGCCTGACGATGCGCGACATCGATGGCCTGTGCACCGCCAGCGTCGCGGCCCCGATGTGGGCCATGCCGGTGATCGAACACCTGGGCATCCGGCCCACGTTCATCGACAGCACCATGCTGGGCGGGTCCAGCTTCGTGGCGCATCTGATGCCGGCGCTGCACGCGCTGGCCTCGGGCCAATGCAACGCGGTGCTGGTCTGCTACGGCAGCACGCAGCGCACGTCCACGCTGAGCCGCGCCGAGATCGGACGCGTGCGCAAGCAGTTCGACCCGCAACCGTATGAAACGCCCTACGATCCGCTCAGTCCGCTGTCCTCGTATGCGCTGGCGGCGGCGCGGCACATGCATCAGTACGGCACCCGGCGCGAAGACCTGGCGCGCGTGGCGCTGGCGGCCAACCAGTGGGCGCAGCTGAACCCCGAAGCGCAATTGCGCGAACCGGCGACGCTGGATCAGATCCTGTCCGCGCGCATGGTGTCCGATCCGCTGAGCGTGCGCGACTGCTGCCTGGTCACTGACGGGGCCGGCGCCTACGTGCTGGTGCGCGCCGACCGTGCGCGCGACCTGCCGCGCCCGCCCGTGTACGTGCTGGGCAACGCGACGGCGGTGTGGAACCGGCAGATTTCTTCCATGGAAGACCTGACCGTCACGGCCGCCGCCGAATCCGGACGCCGCGCCTACGCGATGGCGGGCGTCGCGCCGCGCGACATCGACGTCGTGGAACTCTACGACGCCTTCACCATCAACACGCTGCTGTTCCTGGAAGACCTGGGCTTTTGCGCCAAAGGGGAAAGCCGCGACTTCATCGCGGACGGGGCCATCGCGCCCGGCGGCAGGCTGCCCGTCAACACCAATGGCGGCGGCCTGTGCTGCGTGCATCCGGGCATGTACGGCGTCTTCATCATGATCGAGGCGGTGCGCCAGCTTCGCGGGGAATGCGGCGAACGGCAGGTCGCCGATGCGCAGCTTGCGCTGGTGCATGGCAATGGCGGTACGCTGTCCAGCCAATCGACCGCCATCCTGGGCACCCAGGCAACCCTTTGATCCCCACGTATCAACCCATGTCTCACGCTGAATCGATCACCCGCATCCACGACGTCCTGGCGCTGCAGGCGCGCCGGCAGCCCGCCGCCATCTGTCTGTACGAGGAAGGCGGCGGCACGCTGACCTACGGGCAGTTGTGGCAACGGGTGCAGGATACGGCCGACTGGCTGCGCGGCCAAGGCGTGCAGCCCGGCCATCGCGTGATGATGGTGGGCGAGAACTGCACGGCGATGATCGCCACGCTGTTTGGCTGCGGCGTGGCAGGCGCGTGGCCGGTGGGCGTGAATGCGCGCCTGTCGGCGCGCGAGGTCGAGAAAATCCGCCACCATGCGCAGCCCGAATTGGTGCTGTACACCAGCGGCGTGTCGACGGCGGCTGCCGCGCACGCCGCGGCGGCGGGCGCTTCCGATGCCGACGCTGCTGTCTGGGGGCCGGGCATCGCAGCCGCACGCGCGCCCTCTCCCACGCAGGCCGAGACCGGCGATCTGGCCGCCGAGGTGGCCACGGTGATCTACACGTCCGGCACCACCGGCGCGCCCAAGGGCGTGATGGTGCCGCACCGGGGCCTCGTGCATTTCGCGCGGGTGTCGGCGGCTTCGCGCCGCCTGACGCCGCACGATATCGGCTATGCCGCGCTGCCCATGTCGCACATCTTCGGCATCGCGACCGTGCTGATGGCCACGCTGCATGCGGGCGCCAGCCTGGTGCTGCGCAGCCGCTTCGATCCGCAAGACGTGTTCAAGGCGCTGGCGCATCCCGGCGTCAGCATCCTTCAGGGCGTGCCGACGATGTTCAGCCGCCTGATGGCTGCGGCGCCGCCCCGCGCGGAACTGCGTGCGCCGGCCCTGCGCTACCTCTACACCGGCGGCGCCGCGCTCGACCCGACGCAAAAGCGCGACGCGGAACGCTACTTCGGCGTGCCGATGCACCACGGCTACGGCATCACCGAATATGCGGGTTCGATGTTCATCACCGACATCGACGCGCCGCGCGACGACTGCTCGGCGGGTCATGCGGTGGAAGGCGTCGAGCTGCGCATCGGCAGCCCGGATGTGTTCCCGGACCCCGGCACGCGCGGCGACCTGCTGATCCGCGGCCCGGGCGTGATGCTGGGCTATTACCGCAACCCGGACCAGACCGCGCAGGCGCTGCTGCCGGGCGGCTGGCTCAATACGGGCGACATCGGCTACCTGGACGCGAGCGGCGCGCTGTTCATCGCGGGCCGGTCAAAGGACCTCATCATCCGCTCGGGGTTCAACGTCTACCCGATCGAGGTCGAGTCGGTGATCAACGCGTTTCCCGGCGTGCGCCTGTCCGCCGTGGTAGGCCGCGACACCGCCGATCACAACGAAGAAGTCATCGCGTTTGTCGAGCCCCTGCCCGGCGCGACGATCGACACGAATCTGCTGATGCTGCACCTGCGCGCCCAGCTTGCGCCGTACAAGCGGCCGGCACAGATCATTCCCATCGAGACGATTCCCACCACCGTCAGCGGCAAGATCCTGAAGCAGCCGCTGAAAGAAAGGCTGGCGTAGGCGCGGGCTGACGTTCCGCTCCACGACCGGCCACCCATGCACAAGGAGACAAGAGCGTGAACATCAAGACCCTTATTGCCGCGGCCGCCGCCGTGGCTGCGCTGGCCGGCGCCCAGAGCGCGACGGCACAAACGTATCCCGACCGTCCCATCCGCCTGCTCGTGGGCTACGCGCCAGGCGGTCCGGTCGACACGACGGCCCGCGTCTTCGCCAAGTACCTGGGAGACAAGCTGGGGCAGGCGGTGGTGGTGGAGAACCGCGCGGGCGCGAGCGGCATGATCGCGTCCGACGCCACCGCCAAGGCGACGCCGGACGGCTATATGCTGGGCTTTGCTGCCAGCCCCACGCTGACGATGTCGCCGCTGGTCCAGCGCAGCACGCTGTTCGATCCGCGCAAGGATTTCTCGCTGATCGGCCTGGTGGTCGATTACGCCAACGTGCTGCTGATCGGCCCGCAGATTCCAGCCAAGAACGTGGGCGAACTGGTGACCTACGCGCGCGAGCATCCGGACGCGGTGTCGTTCGGGTCGGCGGGGATCGGCGCCTCGAATCACCTGTCGGCCGAGCTGCTTAAGAAGCAGGCCCAGGCGTCGATGCTGCACGTGCCGTATCGCGGCAATTCGCCGGCGATGATGGACGTGGTGAGCGGCAAGGTGACGTTCATGTTCGACATCACGAGCACGGCCATTCCGTTCATCAAGAGCGGCAAGGCGCGGGCGCTGGCGGTGACGTCCAAGACGCGCAATCCCGAGTTGCCCGACGTGCCGACGATGAGGGAGGCGGGCATGAAGGACTACGAGGTGGTGGGCTGGTATGCGCTGGTCGGTCCCAAGAAGCTGCCCGATGCCGTCACCGCGCGTCTGACCCGCGCCCTGGCCGAGGTGTCGAAAGATCCCGCCTTCCGCCAGGCGATGACCGAAGGCGGCTACTCGATCAACACAGGCGATTCCCAAGCGCTGCAGGAACGTATCGACCGCGAGTACGCGTTGTGGTCGGACGTGATCCAGACCGCCAACATCCAGGCCAACTGACCTACCCCGGAGCAACACGATGAATCCCCCGTCCGCCCTGCGCGACCAGATCCGCCTGCCTGTGATCGGCGCCCCGATGTTTCTGGTCTCGGGACCGCAACTGGTGGTCGCGCAGTGCGCGGCGGGAATCATCGGGACGTTCCCGTCGCTGAACGCGCGGCCGCAAGAGCAGTTGCACGCGTGGATCACGCGGATCGAGGACGGGCTGGCGGCGCGGCGGCTTGCGGCGCCGTCCGAGAAAGTGGCGCCGTACGGGGTGAATCTGATCGTGCATCCGAGCAATCCGCGCTGGCAGGGAGACCTTGCGATCTGCGCGGAACGCCGGGTGCCGCTGCTGATCACGTCGCTGCACGCGCCGGAGGCGGTGGTGAAGGTGGCGCATGCCTATGGCGGCCTGGTCTTTCACGACGTGACGACCGTGCGGCATGCAAAGCGGGCGCTGGATGCGGGGGCCGATGGGCTGATCCTGGTTGCCGCGGGCGCGGGGGGACATGCGGGGCAGATCAATCCGATCGCGCTGGTGAACGAGATCCGGGCGTTTTACGACGGGCCGTTGGCGCTGTCGGGGTGCATCAGCCACGGAAAGGACATTCTGGCTGCGCAGGTGCTGGGGTGCGATTTTGCGTACATGGGGACGCGGTTCATTGCGACGCAGGAGTCGTTGGCGGGAGATGCGTACCGGGAAATGGTGATGGCGGCGCAGGCGGCTGATGTGACTTACACGCCGTACTTCTCGGGGGTGCCGGCTAATTATTTGTCTGAGAGCATTCTGGCGGCGGGGTTGGATCCTGTTGTGCTGGCCAGCAATGGAGTGGCCCCGCCGGCGAACATGGACAAGAGCTCGCAGCCGAAGGCTTGGAAGGATGTCTGGAGTGCTGGGCAGGGCGTGGGGGCTGTGCAGGAGGTGTTGGCTGTGGCGGAGTTGGTGGCGCAGTTGGAGGGGGAGTATCTGGGGGCTATTGCTGCTGTGCCGGGGAAGGGTTGAGTTCTTTTGACGCCCGGCGCGGCGTCGGCCTGGGGCGCGCGGGGCTACGATTGCGGTCCGGAGCCTTCGCTCCGGACTGCCCCTTCGTCAACCTCGTCCGCCTTCGGCTCCCTTCGGTTTCCCTCGGGCGCATCTACACGCCCCGCGCACCCCAGGCCGACGCCACGCCGGGCTCCGGTGGTTTGAACTTGGCGGTCGCTGGGGTGGGTGGGGTTCTTTAGGTTCTTGCCTGCGTTTGCGCGGGTTTGGAGCTTCTTGCGGGGCCCGCGCCCGGTTGGCCGCGCGGGCGGCCTCCGGGCGCTTACGCGGTGTCTTGCGTTCGCGGATGACGCTTCGCGCTTGCGGGGCCGGTTCGAGATCGGGTATCTGCTCGGATATCTGCCCGGTGTCTGACACCCTTGGGGCACAACCTATGCCCGACGGCAGTCTTCGCAGGGTGTCTGACACCTACTCCCAGATGACACCGGTAAACTGCGCGGTCATGCGGCGCCGGTCGGCGGTCCGACTTGTACATCCTCTGGAGAGCTTCACACCATGATCCGTCTTCTGGTCCTTTCCGCTTCGCTGGCGATGGCTGGCAGCGCTGTTGCCGCACCCTCATTCAATTGCGCCAAGGCTTCCACGCCGGTTGAGAAATCCCTTTGCGGCAATTCCAGGCTTGGGGATCAGGATGCTGCGATTGCGCAGCAATACAAGGCTGTGCGCGATCAAATGGATGCGGAGTCGGCCAAGGCGTTGATGGCCGATCAGAAGTACTTTCTGAGCGTGCGCGACGCGGCCTATGCGGAGCCGTACGTGCAAAGCACACCGTTCGAGGCGCTTACCGACACCATGCGTTACCGGCTGGCGTTCCTGAAGGCGATCAATCCCAAGCCGGCAGCGGGCTTTGTGGGCAAGTGGAAGAACATCGAAGGCGAGATCGAGATCACGCAGAATGCCCACGGCGAGCTGCTGGTGGCGGCCAATTCCGCGCGGCCCTATGACGGGCGCTGGGTGTGCGATCTGAGCGGCAAGGCGGTGGTGTCGGGCGACACGCTGACGGTGACCTATCAGGATGGGCCGCCTTGGGTGCTGACGCTCAAGCGCCGCGGCGCGGTGCTGGTGGCACGGGTGGCGCCGCCGCCGGGGGGCAAGGATGACGGTTTCGGGCCGCCGTTCTGCGGCATGAACGGCAACCTCCACGGCGACTGGTTCGCGGTGCGCTGATCGGGCTTTCTTGGGATGCACGGGTGAGCCGCGATGTGCTCACCCGCCGCGCACGGGTCATTCCAGTTTGATGTTCGCGGTCTTGATGAGGTCGCGCCACTTTGCGATTTCGTCGCGCACGAATTTGCCGAATGCTTCCGGCGATCCGGGCTTGGGCTCGGCGCCGGCCGCGATCATCGCCTTTGCCGTGCTGTCGTCGGACAGCACTTTCACCATGTCCGCATTGATGCGCTTGACGATGTCGGGTGGCGTGCCTTTGGGCGCCATGACGCCGCTCCACGAGTAGGCCTCGTAGCCCGGCAGGCCGGATTCGGCGATGGTGGGGATGTCGGGCACCATGCTGGATCGCGTGGGGTTGCCGACACCGAGCGCGCGGATCTTGCCGCCCTTCAGGTGGGGCACGGCAGAGGGCCCGTCTGCGAACATGACCTGGACCTGGCCGCCGAGCAGGTCCTGCATGGCGGGCGCGCTGCCGCGGTACGGAACGTGCTGGATGCGCACGCCGGCCATGGCGTTGAAGAGTTCACCGGCCAGGTGCGTGCCGCCGCCGGTGCCGGACGAGCTGAAGGACAGCTTGCCGGGGTTCTGCTTGGCGTAGGCGATGAGTTCGCCGACCGTGTTTACCGGCAGCGACGCGTTGACGACGAGAACGATGGGGAATACGGCGGCCATGCCGACCGGCACGAAGTCGGTGGTGATGTCGTAGCTGAGGTTGTTGCGCAGGCTGGGCAGCACGGCGTGGTGGATGGACGCGAAAAAGAAGTTGTAGCCATCGGGCTCGGCCTTGGCGGCAAATTGCGCGCCGACGATGCCGCCGGCGCCGGATTTGTTGTCGACCACGGTGGGCACGGACCATAGCTGGCCGAGCGGCTGCGTCGTGAATCTTGCGGTGGTGTCCACCGGTCCCCCTGCGGGAAAGGGAACGATGAAGGTGACGGCGTGGCCCGGCCAGGTGGCGGCGCGGGCCCAGGAAGGAAGCATGGCGGCGGCGCATGCAGCGCCCAGCCCCGCGAGGACGCGGCGGCGGTCTTGATGGATCACGGCAGTCTCCTGAGTCTTGTTCTGGTCGCGGTCAGGCCTTCAGCACTGCCACCCGCCGCGTTTTTTTATTATTTGCCGAATGCCGGGATACGCCGCTACGTATTTGCAAAAGCCCCTCTTTCGCGCGGGCTGAAGCAGGCATCGGATGTGCGCGTGCGCCCCTGTGGCGCGGCGCTACGGCGCATGGGCTACGGCATAGGGGTCAGGGCAAACCCCGATCCGAACAGGGGCTGCCGGCGCCGCGTTATTGGCCGCGCGCGGCCCGCTGCACGTGGCCGATGAAGCACTCGGCGAAGCTGGGCAGGTCGCGCCCGCGTTGGCGGCACAAGAGGCGATCGCGCATCGCCCAGGCGTCATCCAGCTTGAGCACATGCAGCCCATCGGGGCGGCTGTAGCGCGCCGCGCAGGCGCGCGGGACGACGGCGATGCCCGCCCCGGCCTCGACCATGCGGCACACGGCTTCGAAACTGCCCACGTGCACACGCTGGCAGATGCGCTTGCCCAGGCCACTTGCAATGTCTTCAAGAAACGTCTGGATGGCGCTGTCCGGGTGGATGCCGACGAACTGGTAGGCATCGACCAGGTCGGCGAAGTGCGCGGTCTTCTGCGCGGCAAGCGGGTGGTCCAGCGACGTGACCACGGTGAGCTCGTCGCGAAAGAGCGGCGTGACGTCCAGGCCTTCGACGTCGATGTTGCCCGCCACGAGGCCCAGGTCCGCCGCGCCGGCGCGGATGGCGATGACGATGTCGCCGGAGATCTTTTCCTCGAGTTCGACGTCGACGTCGGGGTTCTCGGACAGGAACGTGGACAGCGCATCGGCCAGGAAGGAGTTGGTGGCGGTGGTGTTGGCCAAGAGGCGCAGGCGTCCCTTCAGGCCGCTGGCGTAAGGCTGCAGATCCGCGTTCAGGCATTCAAGCTGGCGAAAGACGGCGTTGGCGTGCTTGAGCAGCACCTCGCCTGCCGGCGTCAGCGCCACGCCCGTGGCCATGCGCACCAGCAGCCGGGCCTTGAATGCCTCTTCCATGTGCTTGACCCGCGCGCTTGCCGCCGGCAAGGACAGGAAAGTGCGTTCCGCAGCACGGGTCAGATTGAGTGTTTCGCCCACGTTCAGAAACAAACGCAGGTCCGTCAGATCATGTCTCATGTTCCACCACGCAGAAGGGGGGCATTTCTAATTTTGAATTCTTCGAATGCCGGGTCGAATCTACCATGAGGCCATGCCCATCAACCAGACGGGTTGATGCGGAACTGTTTTCCACAGACGGCGTGCGCGCCGCAGCACAGGAGTCAGAGGCAATGAGCGGCTTGGTATCCGGAAAGGTGGTGATCGTGACGGGCGCGGGCGGAGGAATCGGCCGCGGCGTCGCACTGGCGATGGCCGAGGCGGGCGCGAAGGTCGTGGTCAACGACATCGGCGTCTCGCTCACGGGCGAAGGCGGGGCGGACGGTCCCGCGCAGGCGGTCGTCAAGGAAATCGTGGACGCGGGCGGCGCGGCCGTCGCCAACACCGACAGCGTGGCGGCTTACGACAGCGCAAGCCGCATCGTGCAGACGGCCATCGATGCATTCGGCCGCGTCGATGCCGTGATCAACAACGCGGGCAATCTGCGCGACCGGGTTTTCCACAAGATGAGCGAAGAGGAATGGCGCCAGGTGATCGATGTGCACCTGAACGGCTCGTTCTACATGAGCCGCGCGGCCGCGCCCTACTTTCGCGAACAGGAATCCGGCGCCTTCGTGCACATGACCTCCACGTCGGGATTGATCGGCAATTTCGGCCAAGCCAACTACGCGGCGGCCAAGCTGGGCATCGTGGCGTTGTCCAAGTCGATTGCGCTGGACATGGCGCGCTACAACGTGCGCTCGAACTGCATCGCGCCGTTTGCCTGGAGCCGCATGACGAGTTCGATCCCCGCGGAAACGGACGAAGAGAAGGCGCGCGTCGAAAAGCTGAAGAAGATGGAAGCCGGCAAGGTGGCGCCCATGGCCGTGTTCCTGGCCAGCGACGCGGCCAGCGAAATCACGGCGCAGATCTTTGCCGTGCGCGCCAACGAAATCATGCTGATGAGCCAGCCGCGGCCCCTGCGCACGGTGCATCACGGCGAAGGCTGGACACCGGAGCGTATTGCCGAAATCGCGGCGCCCGCCATGCGCAAGCATTTCTACGCGTTGGAGCGTTCGCCCGACGTGATCGACTGGGATCCCATCTGAGGCCGCCACATGCCGTTGGACTATGCAACCGTGAAGGACTGGCGCTTTGACGACGTGCGCCAGCGCTACGACCAGAAGGACACGATGCTGTATGCGCTGGGCATCGGCCTGGGGCAGGACCCCGAAGACACCGGCCAGCTTCGTTATGTGTACGAGAAGGACCTGCGCACGTTTCCGACGATGAGCGTGATCCTGGGCTACCCGGGGTTTTGGGTCAGCGACCCGCGCTCGACGGTGGACTGGGTGAGGGTCGTGCATGGCGAGCAGCGGCTGACGCTGCATGCGCCGCTGCCGGTGGCGGGCGTCGTCACCGGCAGGACGCGCAACACGCACGTCATCGACAAGGGCGCGGACAAGGGTGCGATCATCGTCAGCGAACGCACGCTGCACGACGACAATGGCGAGTGCCTGGCAACCCTGCAATCCAGCACATTCTGCCGCGGCGACGGCGGCTTTGGCGAGGGCGACGCCAGCCCTCAGGCCCTGCCCGCCGCGCCCGATGGCGACCCCGATTCACGCTGCGAGCTGCGCATTCCGCCCAGCGCGGCGCTGCTGTACCGGCTGAACGCGGACCGCAATCCGCTGCACGCCGATCCCGACGTGGCGCGTCAGGCGGGTTATCCCCGGCCCATCCTGCACGGCCTGTGCTCGTATGGCGTTGCCGCGCACGCCCTGGTCAAGACGTACTGCGGCTACGACGCGGCGCGGCTCACCAGCCTGAACACGCGCTTTTCGGCGCCCGTCTATCCGGGCGAGACGCTGCAATGCGACATGTGGCGCATGCCGGACGGCCAGATCCGCTTCATCGCCCGCGCCAAAGAGCGCGGCATCGTGGTCATGAGCCACGGCACCGCGACGGTGCAATCATGACGCGCCCGCCTCCGCTTGACGGCATCCGCGTGCTGGACCTGTCGCGCATCCTGGCCGGCCCGTGGTGCACGCAGAACCTGGCCGACCTGGGCGCCGACGTCATCAAGATCGAACGCCCCCGCGTGGGCGACGACACCCGCGCGTGGGGGCCGCCCTACCTGAAGGACGGCAACGGCCAGGACACCAACGAATCGGCCTATTACCTCAGCGCCAACCGCAACAAGCGCTCGGTCGAAGCCGACATGGCCACGCCCGAGGGCGCGGCGCTGATCCGGGAGCTGGCCGCTGTCAGCGACATCCTGGTCGAGAACTTCAAGGTGGGCGGTCTGGCCAAGTACGGGCTGGACTACGAAAGCCTGAAGCAGGTCAACCCGCGCCTCATCTATTGCTCGGTCACGGGCTTTGGGCAGGATGGGCCGTTTGCGCAGCGCCCCGGCTACGACTTCATGATCCAGGGCATGGGCGGGCTGATGAGCATCACGGGCGAACGCGACGACCTGCCCGGCGGCGGACCGCAGAAGGCGGGCGTGGCCGTCACCGATATCGTCACCGGCATGTACGCCACCGTGGCGGTGCTGGCGGCCCTGCAAGAGCGCCATCGCAGCGGCCAGGGCCAGCACCTGGACATTGCGCTGCTGGACAGCCACGTGGCCCTGCTGGCCAACCAGAACTCCAACTACTTCAACTCGGGCGTGGCGCCCACGCGCGCCGGCAACGCGCATCAGAACGTGGTGCCCTACCAGGTGTTTGCCGCCAGCGACGGCCACCTGATCGTGGCCACGGGCAACGAATCGCAGTACCGCGCCTACTGCCGCGCCATCGGCGTGCCCGAACTGGGCGACGATCCGCGCTTTGCCACCAACCGGCTGCGCGTCACGAACCGCGTGGAGCTGATCGGGATCCTGTCGGACATCATGCGGGAAGGCCGGCGCGACGACTGGATCGCCAAGCTGGAAGCGGTGGGTGTGCCCTGCGGGCCGATCAACGACATTGCGCAGGCCTTCGCCCATCCGCAGGCGCAGGCGCGGCAACTGCGGCGCGACATGCCGCATCCGGCTGGCGGCGTGGCGCCCGTGACGGCCAGCCCGCTGCGGTTTTCGGATTCGCCGGTCGTCTACCGGCGCGCGCCGCCGATGCTGGGCGAACACACCGAGGAAGTGCTGCGCGACGTGCTGGGCAAGTCGGCGCAGGCAATTGCGGCGTTCAAGGGTAAAGCGCAGGCGTGACGGCGCGTTGGAATCGCATCACGCCTTGGCGGCGACGGGCAGCCGAAACGGCGCGCCCAGCCGATTGAACGCATTCATTGCGGCAATCGTGATCGTGAGGTCGACAAGGTCCTTGGGCTCGAACGCGGCCGAGGCGGCGGCGTACGCTTCGTCCGAGGCGTGGGTTTCGCTCACCCGCGTCACCTCCTCCGCCCACGCAAGCGCCGCACGTTCCTGGTCAGAGAACAGATGCGGCACCTCGTCCCATACGGGCAATAGCGTGATCTTGTCGACCGACATGGTTTTGCGCAGGTCACGGCTGTGCATGTCGATGCAGTGCGCGCAGCCATTGATCTGCGAGACGCGCAGAAAAACGAGATGAACGAGATCTTCCGGCAGGTTCGTGCGTGTCGTGACGTAGTGGTGGACGCCAAAGAGCGCCTTCGCGCCTTCCGGTGCAATCTCTTGCCAGTTCATGCGGGTCATGTCAGTCCTTTGCTGTCGAAAAGTGAACCCCGCCACCTTACACGCCGGCGTTTCGGTGAAACAGGTCCAAGAATCGGCAAATCGATTGAGCCAAGATCGGCCCGGACCCCATAAAAAAATTGGCCGCTGTTTCCAGCGGCCAATTCATCTTCACTTAGGCAACGGCAACCGGGATCTTGCCGATCTTGGCCTGCCACTCCTTGGGCCCGGTCGTGTGGACCGAGGTGCCCTGGGCGTCCACCGCCACGGTCACCGGCATGTCCTTCACGTCGAACTCATAGATGGCTTCCATGCCCAGGTCGGCAAAGCCCAGCACCTTGGCGCCGCGGATCGCCTTGGACACCAGGTAGGCCGCACCGCCGACAGCCATCAGGTAGGCCGAGCCGTGCTTCTTGATGGCTTCGATGGCGACGGGGCCGCGCTCGGACTTGCCGATCATCGAGATCAGGCCGGTCTTCTCCAGCATCATGTCGGTGAACTTGTCCATGCGGGTGGCGGTGGTGGGGCCGGCGGGGCCGACCACTTCGTCGCCCACGGGATCTACCGGACCCACGTAGTAGATGACGCGGTTGGTGAAGTCCACGGGCAGCGGTTCGCCCTTGGCCAGCATGTCCTGGATGCGCTTGTGCGCGGCATCGCGGCCGGTCAGCATCTTGCCCGACAGCAGCAGCGTCTGGCCCGGCTTCCAGCTGGCGACTTCTTCCTTGGTCAGCGTGTTCAGGTCGACCTGCTTGGACTTGTTGTAGTCCGGCGCCCAGTGCACTTCGGGCCATTCGGACAGCGACGGCGGATCCAGGCGCGCGGGGCCCGAACCGTCCAGTTCGAAGTGCGCGTGGCGCGTGGCCGCACAGTTCGGGATCATGGCGACGGGCTTGGAGGCCGCGTGCGTCGGGAACGTGTTGATCTTGACGTCCAGCACGGTCGTCAGGCCGCCCAGGCCCTGCGCGCCGATGCCCAGCGCATTGACCTTTTCGTAGAGCTCGATGCGCAACTCTTCCAGCTTGTTCTGCGGGCCGCGGGCCAGCAGCTCGTACATGTCGATGTCTTCCATCAGCGACTGCTTGGCCATCAGCATCGCCTTTTCAGCGGTGCCGCCAACGCCGATGCCCAGCATGCCGGGCGGGCACCAGCCGGCGCCCATCGACGGAACGGTCTTGAGCACCCAATCCACCAGCGAATCGCTGGGATTGAGCATCGCGAACTTGGTCTTGTTCTCGGAACCGCCCCCCTTCGAGGCGATCTGCACGTCGACCTTGTCGCCCTGGACAAGCTCGACGTGCAGGATACAGGGCGTGTTGTCGCGCGTGTTCTTGCGCGCGAACAGCGGATCGTCCAGCACGGAAGCGCGCAGGGGATTGTCCGGGTTCAGGTAGCCGCGGCGCACGCCTTCGTCACAGAGTTCCTGCAGGGTGCGCTTGGTGTCAAAGCGCACGCTCATGCCGATCTTCAGGAAGACGTTGACGATGCCGGTGTCCTGGCACAGCGGACGCTTGCCTTCGGCGCACATGCGCGAGTTGGTCAGGATCTGCGCCATCGCATCGCGCGCGGCGGGGCTTTCCTCGCGCTCGTAGGCGCGCGCCAGGTGGCGGATGTAATCGACGGGATGGTAATAGCTGATGAACTGGATGCCATCGGCTATCGACTGGATCAAGTCTTCTTCTTTAATGATGACGGACATGGCGGTTTGCAGGTCTGGATGGAAAACGTGAAAACGCGGCTGATCAGGTAATCAGCCGCAGGTGAAAAGAACTATTTTGCCGCCGGGCCGCCCCAAGGCAAAATGCGCCCCCCTTGGGGGGCAGCAAGCGCGCGAAGCGTGCGCGGCGTGGGGGCTCCTTTTGCCGCCGGGCCGCCCCAAGGCAAAATGCGCCCCCCTCGGGGGGCAGCAAGCGCGCGAAGCGTGCGCGGCGTGGGGGCTCCTTTTGCCGCCGGGCCGCCCCAAGGCAAAATGCGCCCCCTCGGGGGGCAGCAAGCGCGCGAAGCGTGCGCGGCGTGGGGGCCAACCACTTATTTGCCTTGCCACACGGGCTTGCGCTTCTCGGCGAAGGCGGTGGCGCCTTCCTTGGCGTCGGCCGACGTAAAGATGTGCGCGATCAGCGGACGTTGGCGGTCGAACATGTCTGCCTGATCCCAGTCGCCGCCCTGCGCCACGATGCTCTTGGCGGTCTGCACGGCCAGCGGGCCGTTCTCGACGATGGCGCGGGCCAGTTCCAGCGCGCCGGCCAGGGCGCCGCCCGGCTCGGTCAGGCGGTTGACCAGGCCAAAGGCGTGGGCGCGCTCGGCGGTCAGCATCTCGCCGGTCAGGATCACTTCCATCGCGATGTGGTACGGCAGGCGGCGCGGCAGGCGCAACAGGCCGCCGGCGCCGGCCACCAGACCGCGCTTGACCTCGGGCAGCCCGAACTTGGCGTTGCTGGCGGCCACGATCAGGTCGGAAGCCAGCGCCATTTCGCAACCGCCAGCCAGGGCATAACCCTCGACCGCGGCGATCAGCGGCTTCTTGGGCGGACTCTCGTTCAGGCCGGCGAAACCGCGGCCGTCCACGTAGGGGCGCTGACCCGACGCGGCGAACGCCTTCAGGTCCATGCCCGACGAAAACGTGCCGCCGCCACCCGTCAGGATGCCAATGCGAACGTCGTCACGGCTGTCCAGCTGGTCCAGCGCGGCGGCCATGGCCACGGCGGTTTCCAGGTTGATGGCGTTCTTGGCCTCGGGACGGTTGATCGTGATGATCTGGATGCCGTCAGTGACTTCCACCGTGATCAGGTCGGACATGGGACTGCTCCTTTTTCGCGAATTCTCGGAATCGGGTTCCGGGTTTTATATAAGACTCAAGACTCAACCTGGAATCATACGACCATTGGTTTGCGGCCGCAGGCCAAGCCGGCCGGGTGTCCACCAGGGGCACATTCGGGGACGCTTTCGACGGTCCTTTCGGCCCCCATATGTAACCGCCGCGCCGACGCCCGGGCCCGCTGCGGCCGCAGGCCAGTTAAAATGCCGGGTTTCCCACGCGCAGGGCAGCCCTTGCCCGGCGGCCGAATTCCAAGAATCCTATGCTCACCTTTCAGCAAATCATCCTTACGCTCCAGGAATACTGGGACAAACAGGGTTGCGCCCTGCTGCAGCCCTACGACATGGAAGTCGGCGCCGGCACCTCGCACACGGCCACGTTCCTGCGCGCCATCGGGCCGGAGCCCTGGCGCGCCGCCTACGTCCAGCCTTCGCGCCGCCCCAAGGATGGCCGCTACGGCGAAAACCCCAACCGCCTGCAGCACTACTACCAGTACCAGGTCGTGCTCAAGCCCGCGCCCCCTGAAATCCTGGATCTGTACATCGGTTCGCTGAAGGCGCTGGGCATCGATCCCACGCAGCACGACATCCGCTTCGTCGAGGACGACTGGGAAAACCCCACGCTCGGCGCCTGGGGCCTGGGCTGGGAAGTCTGGCTGAACGGCATGGAAGTGACCCAGTTCACGTATTTCCAGCAGGTCGGCGGCCTGGATTGCACGCCCACCACCGGTGAAATTACCTACGGCCTGGAACGCCTGGCCATGTACCTGCAGGACGTGCAGAGCGTCTACGACCTGGTCTGGACGGAAGGCGCCAACGGCAAGCGCGTGCTGTACCGCGACGTGTTTCACCAGAACGAAGTCGAGCAATCCACGTACAACTTCGAGCACTCGTCGGCCGACATGCTGTTTGCGCATTTCAACGACTACGAAGCCGAGGCCAAGCGCCTGATGGACGTGCCGCTGGCGCTGCCGGCCTACGAGGCCGCGCTGAAAGCCGCGCACACCTTCAACATGCTGGACGCGCGCGGCGCGATCAGCGTGACCGAACGCGCCGCCTACATCGGCCGCATCCGCAACCTGTCGCGCGCCGTCGCGCAGGCCTATTACGATTCCCGCGAACGACTGGGCTTTCCCATGCTGGGCCGCGACAAGGCCGCCGGGGAGGCTGCATAAATGACGACGAACATCCGCCCGCTGCTGGTCGAACTGCTGACCGAAGAACTTCCGCCCAAGGCCCTGCAGAAACTGGGCCAGGCCTTTGCCGAAGGCGTGCGCGCCACGCTGGACCGCCACGGCCTGCTGGCCGAAGGCTGCGCCGTGACGCCGTATTCGACGCCGCGCCGCCTGGCCGTCCACCTGTCCGCCGTGCTGGCGCAGGCGCCCGACCAGGCCTATGCCGAAAAGCTGATGCCCGTGAAGATCGGCCTGACCGAAGACGGCAAGGCCACGCCGGCGCTGCAAAAGAAGCTGGCCGCCAAGGGCCTTGAAAACATCGATGTCGCCACGCTGGACCGCGAATCCGACGGCAAGCAGGACTACCTGGTGGCGCGTGGCACGGCCGCCGGTGCGCAACTGGCCGCCGGCCTGCAGGAAGGCATCGAAGCCGCCATCGACGGCCTGCCCATCCCCAAGGTCATGCGTTACCAATTGGCTGACGGCGTCACCACCGTCAAGTTCGTGCGCCCGGCGCACGGCCTGATCGCGCTGTTTGGCGCCGACGTGGTGCCGGTGCAGGCACTGGGCCTGTCCGCCGGCCGCGAGACGCTGGGCCACCGCTTCATGAGCCAGGGCGCCGTTGCCATTGCCGACGCCGACGCCTATGTCGCCACGCTGGCCGAAAAGGGCCACGTCGTGGCGTCGTTCGAAGCGCGCCGCGCCGAGATCCAGCGCCAGCTGCAAGAAGCAGCGACCCGCCTGTCCGCCACGCTGGGCGACGACCCCGAAGTGACCGCGCTGCTGGACGAAGTGACCGCGCTGGTCGAACACCCCACCGTCTACGTGGGCCAGTTCGAGGAACAGTTCCTGCAGGTTCCGCAGGAATGCCTGATCCTGACCATGCGGCTGAACCAGAAGTACTTCCCGCTGTTCGATCCGGCCACCGGCCGCCTCACGCACCGTTTCCTGATCGTGAGCAACATGCGCACGGACAACCCGGTAAACATCGTCGAGGGCAACCAGCGCGTGGTGCGTCCGCGCCTGGCCGATGCGCAATTCTTCTTTGAAACCGACCGCAAGACGCCGCTGGCCGCGCGCGTTGAGCAACTGGGTTCGATCGTCTATCACAACAAGCTGGGCACCCAGCTCGAACGCGTGGAGCGCGTGCGCGCAATCGCCCGCGGCATTGCCGGCGAACTGGGCGGCGACGTGTCCGCCGCCGACCGCGCCGCCATGCTGGCCAAGGCCGACCTCGGCTCCAACATGGTGGGCGAATTCCCCGAGCTGCAAGGCATCATGGGCGCGTACTACGCCGCCGGCGACGGCGAACCCGCCAGCGTCGTCGAGGCCCTGCGCACGCAGTACCGCAACCGCTACGACACGCCGGTGACCCAGGACACCCTGACCGCCGCCACGCTGTTCATCGCCGAACGCGTCGAAACGCTGGTCGGCATCTGGGCGATCGGTCTTGCCCCCACCGGCGAGCGCGACCCCTTCGGCCTGCGCCGCGCCGCGCTGGGCCTGATCAGCGCCTTCGAACAACTGGCCGCGGGCGGCTGGCTGAAAATCAGCCAGGACGGTCCGCTGACCCTGGACGGCCTGCTGCAACTGGCCGCCAGCACGTTCGCGGACGGCAAGATCCCGTCCGGCACGCTGGCCGAGGTCCGCACCTTCATCTACGAGCGCTATCGCAACCAGCTCATCAACGACTTCGACCGCAATGCCGTCGAGGCCGTGATCGCGCTGACCCCGCCCCTGCATCAGGTCGCCGAGCGCGTGCGCGCCGCCGCGGCATTCGCGCAATTGCCCGAAGCCGCCAGCCTGGCCGCCGCCAACAAGCGCATCGGCAACCTGCTCAAGAAGGCCGAAGGCGAGATCGGCACGGTGAACGACGCGGCGCTGGTGGAACCCGCTGAAAAGGCCCTGGCCGCCGCCGTGGCCGCCCTGCGTCCGAAGGCCGAGGCGCAATTGGCCGCCGGCGACTTCACCGGCAGCCTGTCCACGCTGGCCCAGGCCCGCGAACCCGTGGACGCGTTCTTTGCCGACGTCATGGTCATGGCCGAAGACCCGGCCGTGCGCGCCAACCGGCTGGCCCTCCTGGCCCAGCTGCATGGCCTGATGAACCAGGTCGCTGACATCTCCAGGCTCGCCCAGTGAAGCTCATCATCCTCGACCGCGACGGCGTCATCAATCAGGACAGCGACGCCTTCGTCAAGACGCCCGACGAATGGATCGCGCTGCCGGGCAGCCTGCAGGCCATCGCGCGCCTCACGCAGGCCGGCTGGAAGGTGGTGGTTGCCACCAATCAGTCGGGTCTGGCGCGCGGCCTGTTCGACATGGACACGCTGACCGCCATCCACACCAAGATGCGGCGCGAGCTCGCCGCGGTGGGCGGCAGCGTCGATGCCATTTTCATGTGCCCGCACGGCCCCGACGACGACTGCACCTGCCGCAAGCCGCGTCCGGGCATGTTCGAGCAGATCGGGCACCGCTACGACGTCGACCTCGCCGGCGTGCCGGCCGTGGGCGATTCGCTGCGCGACCTGCAGGCCTCCTCGGCCGCGGGCTGCTCGCCGTGGCTGGTCCTGACGGGCAACGGCGCCAAGACGCTGGCCAAGGGCGGCCTGCCCGACAACACGCGCGTCTGCGACAACCTGTCGGCCCTGGCCGACGCCCTGCTGCAGGACGCGTGACCCGATGGCCCGGCTTCGTTCGTTCCTGTACTTCCTGTTCCTGGCCGTCACGGTCATTCCGTACGCCTTCGCCTGCGTCCTGTGGGCGCCGCTGCCGCTGCACTGGCGCTACAAGCTGACGGTCGGCTGGCCCCGGCTGGCCATCTGGGGCGCCAAGGTGTTCTGCGGCATCCGCTGGCAGGTCAAGGGCTGGGAAAACCTGCCCGACGGCCCCGCAGTGCTGTTGTCCAAGCACCAGTCGGCCTGGGAGACCCTGTTCTTCCCGGCCTACATGCCGCGCGAGGTCTGCTTCGTCTACAAGAAAGAACTGCACATGGTGCCGTTCTTCGGCTGGGGCCTGGCCCTCTTGCGCATGATCGCCATCGACCGCGCCAAGGGCCGCGACGCTTTCGAGCAGGTGGTCAAGCAAGGCCAGACCCGCCTGAACGAAGGCCGCTGGCCGCTGCTGTTTCCGGAAGGCACGCGCGTGGCGCCCGGCCAGACCGCACGCTTCAAGATGGGCGGCGCGCTGCTGGCCTCGCGCACCGGCGCCGTGGTCATCCCGGTTGCTCATAACGCCGGCGAATGCTGGCGCCGCAACGCCTTCGTCAAGTATCCCGGCATGGTCACCCTGTCGATCGGTCCCGCGATAGAATCCAAGGGACTCACCCCCGAGGAACTGAACAAGAAGGTTCAGGACTGGATCGAAGGGGAAATGCGGCGTCTCAACCCTGAAAGGTATGCCCAGCACTGATCAGCTAGAACTCCTGTTCGACACGCAGGAAGACGGCGCGCCCGCGGGCGCGCCGTCGCTGATCGCCGTGCCGGCGGCGCCAGCCGCCCCGCGCGCGCCGTCCGCCGTGCCGGACACCCCGCGCCCCGTCACGCCCCCCAACCTGTTTCCCGACGCCGCCAAGGCCCCCGCCCCCGCGGGCGAGCCGCTGCTGACGCTGTCGCCCAATGCGGCGTCGCGCGTACCCACGCCCTGCCCCGACCCGCTGCCGCCCGGCGCGCGCTGGCGCGAGGTGCCCACCGATCAGCAGACCATCGGCTTCGTGCTGCTGCGTTCGCGGCGGCGCAGCATCGGCTTCGTCATCACCGACGACGGCCTGCGCGTGACCGCCCCCAATTGGGTGACGCTGACGCAGATCGACGACGCGGTGCGCGAAAAATCGCGCTGGATCCTGACCAAGCTGCGCGAATGGCACGCCCGCAAGCAGCAGCTGGCCATGGCGCACACGCGCTGGCAGGCGGGCGGAGAACTCCCCTATCTGGGCCGGCGCATTGTCATCGGCGTGGGCGGCGACAGCCGCCAGGCCAATCTGTCCGGCGACGCCGACGCCCCGCAAGATGGCGACACCCTGTGGCTGGCGCTGCCGTCCCACGCCGACCAGGGCCGCATCCGCGATGCAGCCCAAGCCTGGCTGCAACAGCGCGCGGGCGCCTGGTTCGGGGCGCGGCTGGCGCACTTTTTGCAGGTGAGCGGCCTGAAGATCCGCCGCTGGCGCCTGTCGTCGGCCGCCACGCGCTGGGGGTCGTGCACCAGCGACGGCAACATCATGCTGAACTGGCGCCTGATCCACTTCGCCCCGGCCATCATCGATTACGTCATCGCGCACGAGCTTGCCCATTTGCGCGAGATGAACCACAGTCAGGACTTCTGGCGCGAAGTCGGCCAGATCCTGCCCGACTTCGAAGACGCCAAGAACATCCTGCGGCGTCACGATCCCGCTTCGCTGCCTCAGTTCTGAAGCGCGCGGCACCCAGCGCCTGTTGCGATCCCAAGGAGAATCGAAATGTTGCTGCTGATTCCGGGCCCGGTCACCACCGACGCGCGGGTGAAGGCCGCCATGGCGCAGGACTACGCGCCGTGGGACAACGATTTCCGCACGCTGTACCGGCAGGTGTGCGACGGCGTGCTGGCAATTGCGCAGGCCGGCGCGGACGAGCACGTGGCGCTGGCCTTGCCGGGCTGCGGCCACTTTGCCGTCGAGGCCGCGATCCGCACCTTCGTGCCGCCCGGCGGCCGCATGCTGGCCCCGTCCACCGGCGCGTACGCGGCCCGGCTGCAAAAGCTGGCCGCCGAGGCAGGCCGCATCGCCGTGCCGCTATCGGTGGACACCGCCGAGCGCGTGGATCCGCAGGCGGTGGCCGACGCGCTGGAACGCGACCCCACGCTCACGCACCTGGCGCTGGTCTACAGCGAAACCGGCAGCGGCATCTGCCACGACGTGCCGCAGTTGGCGCGCATTGCCCATGCGCTGGGCCGCCGCGTGATCGTCGACGCCGTGTCGGCGTTCGGCGCGTTGCCGCTTGAATTGCGCGCCCTGCCCGCGGTCGACGCCGTGGTGCTGACCGCCAACAAATGCCTGGAAGGCCTGCCGGGCGCGGCCTTCGTTGTCGCGCGCCGCGACAGCCTGGATGCCGCGCGCGGCAATGCGGGCAGCTGGTCGCTCGACCTGGCCGACATCTACCAGCACACGCTGGCGCCCAACGCGGGCCCGCGATTCACGCCCGCCGCGCCCACGCTGGCCGCGCTGGCCGTGGCGCTGGAACTGTTCCGCCAGGAAGGCCGCGAGGCCCGTCTGGCGCGTTACACGGCCAACATGCGCACGCTTTATGATGGCGTGATCGATCTTGGCCTGACCCCATACCTGCCGCCCGAACTGCAAGGCCCCATCGTCGTCAACGTCCGCGCGCCGGATGCCCCGACCTGGCACCTGCAGCTCTTCGTGGACGCGCTCAAGCAGCGCGGCTATGTGATCAGCAACTTCACCAACACCGAAGAACCCACGTTCCGGGTCGGCTGCATCGGCGCCTTTGGCGCCGGCCAGATGCGGCAGGCGGTCGACGCCATGGGCGGCGCGCTGCGCGACATCGGAATCTCCCGGGAACGCGCCGGAACCCCCCAGCGCTTCCCCCAACCTCTCATCGCTTAAGGAAACCTCCCATGCGTCTGCTCCACACCATGCTGCGCGTCGGCAACCTCGACAAGTCCATCGACTTCTACACCAACGTGCTGGGCATGCGCCTTCTGCGCCGCAACGACTATCCGGACGGCAAGTTCACGCTGGCCTTCGTCGGCTACCAGGACGAAGCCGACGGCGCCGTCATCGAACTGACCCACAACTGGGACACCGACAAGTACGACCTGGGCAACGGCTACGGCCACATCGCCCTGGAAGTCGACAACGCCTACGAAGCCTGTGACAAGGTCAAGGAGCGCGGCGGCAAGGTCACCCGCGAGGCCGGCCCGATGAAGCACGGCAAGACCGTCATCGCCTTCGTGGAAGACCCCGACGGCTACAAGATCGAGTTCATCCAGAAGAAAGACCGCCAGGACTGAGCGGAACGCCAGCCATGATCCATCCCATCCTGAAAATGGGCGACCCGCGGCTGCTGCGCGTGGCGCCCCCGGTCGACCGTTTCGACACGCCTGAGCTGCACGCCCTGATCGACGACATGTTCGAAACCATGGCGGCCGCGCAGGGCGTGGGTCTGGCCGCGCCGCAGATCGGCGTGGACCTGCAACTGGTGATCTTCGGGTTCGATCGCAACGACCGCTATCCCGACGCGCCGCCGGTGCCGCAGACGATCCTGTGCAATCCGGTCATCACGCCGCTTTCGGACGAGATGGAAGACGGCTGGGAAGGCTGCCTGTCGGTGCCGGGACTGCGCGGCCTGGTGCCGCGCTACCGCCATATCCGGTACAGCGGCCGCGATCCGTACGGCCAGCTGATCGAGCGCGAGGCCGAAGGCTTTCACGCACGCGTCGTCCAGCACGAATGCGACCACCTGATCGGCCGCCTGTATCCGTCCCGGATCCAGGATTTCACGAAGTTCGGCTTCACGGAAATCCTGTTCCCGGGCATGGACCCGAATCAGGACGACTAGGCGTTCTCGCCGGGTCTTGCAGCAGCGGGGGGCTCGTCCTCCTGCTGTTGCGGCGGCTGCGGTTGCTGCTGTTGCGGCTGCTGCGGTTGCTGCTGTTGCGGCTGCTGCGGCGGCTGTTGCTGCGGCGGCTGCGGCGGCTGCGACTCCGGCTGCTGCGGCTGCGGCGACTCCGACTGCGGCTCCGGCTTCTGTTCCTGCGTCTGAACCGGCGCGCCTTCGCCCAGCGGCGTCAGCGCTTCCGGCGCAAAATCATCCACCTGCAATACCTTCAGCACCGTCGCTTCCGCGGCTTCGAGCTGCGCCGCCTGCGCGTCCGTGATGGCGCCGCGCTGATGGGCTTCTCGCCAGTTGCGCACGTTGGACTGGCGCAACCGGTCGCGGATCGGCTGCACCGCATCGGCCAGCGCAAAGGCGCGGGTCAACAGGCCCAGCGGATCCTCGCCGGGTTCGCGCTGCAGGTCGGCCGCCAGTCGCACATGCGTGGGCGACGGCTTGAGCAGCAATTCGGCGCATTCCCGCGTGAGCGCGTCGTCCGGCCCCTTGGCCAGCCGCAATGGCAGGATGGCCACCCGCAACGCCCAGGATAGCGCCTTGACCGGCAGGTTGCGCAGCACCTGATCCATGCTCTTCTCGATGCTGGCGAAACCCTGCGCCATGCACCAGCGCACCAGCGGCAGGTCATCGTGCTTGCGCCCCTCGTCTTCCCAGCGCTTTAGCACCGCGGACAGCAGATAGAGTTCGGACAGGATGTCGCCCAGGCGCGCGGAGATCATTTCGCGGCGCTTCAGGCCCCCACCCAGTTGCGCCAGCGTGGCGTCGGCCAGCAGCGCGAAGCCCGACGCATAACGGCCCAGCCGGCGGTAATGAGCCGCCACCGGTCCCGAGGCCGGCGCGGGCGCCAGCATGCCGCCCGTCCACGCGCGGCCGATCGCGCGCAGCGTGTTCATGCCCGCGTGGCGCAGATGGCGCCAGAAGACATCGTGGAAGACCTCGATGCCGCGTTCCTCGTCGGGGTTGCCCAGCGCCAGGATCTCCGGCATCAGATAGGGATGCGCGCGAATGGCGCCTTGCCCGAAGATGATCAGATTGCGCGTCAGGATGTTGGCGCCCTCGACCGTGATGGCGATGGGCACGGCGCGGTACAAGGAGCCCAGGTAATTGCTGGGGCCGTCCATGACGGCGCGGCCCGCGTGCACATCCATGGCGTCGTTCACCGACACGCGCATGCGCTCGGTGGCGTGGTATTTCATGATGCCGGACACCACCGCAGGCTTGACGCCCTGATTGAGCGCGGCGCAGGTCAGGCGGCGCGCGGCCTCGACCAGATAGGCGTTGCCGGCCAGGCTGGCCAGCCGCTCCTGCACGCCCTCGAACTTGCCGATCGGGATGCCGAACTGCTCGCGCACCCGCGCATACATGCCGGTGGTGTGCGCGCACATCGCCGCGGCGGCGGCAGACAGCGACGGCAGCGAAATGCCGCGCCCTGCGGCCAGTGCGCTCATCAGCATCTGCCAGCCCTGCCCGGCGCGCTCGACGCCGCCGATCAGCGCATCCAGCGGCACAAAAACGTCGCGGCCCGAGTTGGGCCCATTCTGGAACACCTGCATGGCGGGCAGGTGGCGCCGGCCGATCTCGACGCCGGGCGCGTCGGTGGGAACGAGCGCCACCGAGATGCCGATATCCTTGGGCCCGCCCAGAATGCCGTCGGGGTCCGACATCTTGAACGCCAGCCCCAGCACCGTGGCCACCGGCCCCAGCGTGATGTAGCGCTTGTGCCAATTGAGCCGGATGCCGATGAGCTCACGCCCATCCACGACCTGGCGGCACACGACGCCGGTATCCACCATCGAGGCCGCGTCCGAGCCGGCTTCGGGACTGGTCAGGCCAAAGCACGGGACTTCCCGGCCGTCGGCAAGCCGCGGCAGCCAATAATCGCGCTGCGCCTGCGTGCCGAACTGCATGAGCAGTTCGCCCGGCCCCAGCGAGTTCGGCACCATGACGGTGACGCCCGCCGTGATGGAATAGGCGGAAATGCGCCGCACCACCTCGGAGTGCGCATAGGGCGAGAACCCCAGACCGCCGTGACGCCGCGGGATGATCATGCCGAAGAAGCGCTGCGCCTTAAGAAAGTCCCAAACGTGCGGCGGCAGATCGCGCCGGTTCCAGGAGATATCCCATTCGTCCAGCATGCCGCACAGGTCGCGCACGGGACCGTCGATGAAGCGCTGTTCATCGGGCGTCAGCGTGGCCGGCGGCACGCTGAGCAGCTTGCGCCAGTCGGGATTGCCCGTGAACAAGTCGGCGTCCCACCAGCTGTCGCCGGCTTCGATGGCTTCGCGTTCGGTGGCCGACATGGCCGGCATGGCATTGCGGGCCCAGCGGTATGCGGGTTCCGAAATGCGGCGTCGGCGCCAGGCGTTGAAATCCATGGGTCCCCCTGTTGTTCGCTACAAGACGTATCGGGCCAAAGTACCAGAATTGGCGCGGCCCGGCCAAGCTGCGGCTTACCGACTCTGCGACAATGGGCGTCGCCGCGCAGATGCGCAATCAACCGCTGTCCGGGCACGTCCGCATGCTGAACAAACTCTGGCTTGGCTTCTTCCTTACCGCTGCCGCGGCCGCGCTGTACCGCTGGCTTGTCATCGGGGACCCGGAAGTCTTTCGCCAGATGGTCGCCAGCCTGTTCGACATGGCGCGCGTGTCCGTGGACGTGATGGTGCTGCTATTTGGCACGCTGACGCTGTGGCTGGGTTTCCTGCGCATCGCCGAGGGCGCGGGCCTGGTCGAAAAGCTTGCGCGCGTCCTGGGCCCCCTGTTCGCACGCCTGATGCCCGAGGTGCCGCGCAATCACCCAGCCATCGGCCTGATCACGCTGAACTTCGCGGCCAATGGCCTGGGGCTTGACAACGCCGCCACCCCCATCGGCCTGCGCGCCATGCGCGAGCTGCAAGCGCTCAACCCCAAGCCCGACACCGCCACCAACGCGCAGATCCTGTTCCTGGTGCTCAATGCGTCGTCGCTGACGCTGCTGCCCGTCACGCTGTTCATGTTCCGCGCGCAGCAGGGCGCGCCCGATCCCACGCTGGTCTTTTTGCCCATTCTGCTGGCCACCAGCGCGTCCACGCTGGCCGGCTTTCTGGCGGTCGCGCTGTGCCAGCGGCTGCGCCTGGCCGATCCGGTCATCCTGCTGTGGCTGGGCGGCGCGGCGCTGGTGCTGGGCGGATTCATGGCGCTTCTGGCCAGCATGTCGGCAGCCGCCATCGCGTCGCTGTCTTCGCTGCTGGGCAACCTGACGCTGTTTGGCATCCTGCTGGCGTTTCTGGTCGTCGGCGCGTGGAAAAAAGTGCCGGTGTACGAGGCCTTCATTGAAGGCGCCAAGGAAGGGTTCGATATCGCCAAGAGCCTGCTGCCGTATCTGGTGGCGATGCTGTGCGCCGTGGGCGTGCTGCGCGCGTCCGGCGCGCTGGACTTCCTATTGGATGGCATCCGCTGGCTGGCGCAGCAGGCAAACTGGGACACGCGCTTCGTGGACGCGCTGCCCACCGCGCTCGTCAAGCCGTTCTCGGGCAGCGCGGCGCGCGCGATGATGCTGGAGACCATGACGCACTTCGGCGTGGACAGCTTCCCGGCGCTGCTGTCCGCGGTGGTGCAAGGCAGCACCGAGACCACCTTCTATGTGCTGGCGGTGTATTTCGGGTCGGTGGGGATTCTGCGCGCCCGGCATGCGGTCGGCTGCGCGCTGATCGCCGACCTGGCCGGGGTACTGGCCGCGATCGGCGTCTGCTACTGGTTCTTCGGCTAGGCGCCCTGCTTCAGTCCACCAGCAGGATCTTCATCCCATTGGTGCCGCCACTGTCGCGATAGAAATCGCCCTTGGTCAGAATCACCCAATCGCCGGCCTGCACCAGATTGCGCTTGCGCAGTTCGTCGATGGCGGCGTTGGAAAGATCGGCCGGATCGTAGTCCGACGGCGCGAACGGAATCGTGTACACGCCACGGAACATCGTCACGCGGTTTTGCGTCACGCTGTGCGGGCTGTAGCAGTAGATGGGCACGCCCGAGCGGATGCGCGACATGATGAGCGGCGTGTGGCCGCTTTCGGTCAGCGCGATGATGGCCTTGACGCCGGGAAAATGGTTGGCGGCATACATGGCCGCCAGCGCGATGGTTTCGTCGCAGCGCGTGAAGGTCTCGCCCATGCGGTGATGCGACTTCGTGGACGTGGGATGCTTTTCCGCGCCCAGGCACACACGCGCCATGGCTTGCACGGTTTCGACCGGATACTGGCCCGAGGCGCTTTCAGCCGACAGCATGACGGCGTCGGTGTAGTCCAGCACCGCGTTGGCCACGTCGGAGACTTCGGCGCGGGTGGGCATGGGGCTGGAGATCATCGATTCCATCATCTGCGTGGCGGTGATGACCACCTTGTTCAGCGTGCGCGCGTGCTGAATGATGCGCTTCTGGATGCCCACCAGCTCGGCGTCGCCCACTTCCACGCCCAGGTCGCCACGCGCCACCATCACGCCGTCGCTTGCGCGGATCAGCGCATCCAGGGCCTCGTCGTCGGCTACTGCCTCGGCGCGTTCGATCTTTGCGATGATCCATGCCTGGCTGCCGGCCTCGGCAAGCAAGGTGCGGGCCTCGTCGATGTCGCTGCCATAGCGCGGGAACGACACCGCCACGTAATCCAGCTCCATTTCGGCGGCCAGCTTGATGTCGACGCGATCCTTGTCGGTCAGGCTGGGCGCGGACAGGCCGCCGCCGCGGCGGTTGATGCCCTTGTTGTTGGACAGCGGACCGCCCACCGTGACGGTGGTGTGGACTTCGTCGCCTTCGACGCGATCCACGACCAGCACGACGCGGCCGTCATCGAGCAGCAGCTCGTCGCCCACCCGGCAATCGGTCACGAGTTCCGGATAGTCGATGCCCACGATGCTGGACGTGCCCGCATCCTTGGGATGCACGCGCGACAGCGTGAACGGCTGGCCCACGTGCAGCTGCACCAGCTTGTCGACAAAGCGGGCGATGCGGATCTTGGGCCCTTGCAGGTCGCCCATGATCGCGACGAAGCGGCCCTGCTTGGCCGCGATCTCGCGCACCAGCCGCGCGCGCTCGCGGTGATCGTCCGCGCTGCCATGCGAGAAGTTCAGCCGTGCGACGTCCAGCCCCGCGCGGATGAGCGCGTCGATACGTTCGGGCGACGAGGTCGAGGGTCCCAGGGTGGCGACAATTTTTGTGCGGCGCAATACAGGCATGGCGGTCCACTCTCGCAAAAGCAACGAAAGCGCTATGGTACGCCGGCCGCGTTGTCACGGGTATCATGGGTGACACATCGATCACTAACGCGCCCCCCTTCCGACCGTGAAAATCGTCATCGCTCCCGACTCGTTCAAAGAAAGCGTTTCCGCGCCCGATGCGGCGGCGGCCATTGCACGCGGCGTCAAGGCCGCCTTTCCCGGCGCGCACACCGTGTGCATCCCGATGGCCGACGGCGGCGAAGGCACCGTCGAAGCCGTGCTCGCGGCTACCGGCGGCAAGGAACACCAGATCACCGTGAACGACGCGCTCGGCCACAAAGTCGACGCCGTGTGGGGATTGCTGGACGACGGCACCGCCGTCATCGAGATGGCCGCCGCGGCGGGCCTTGAATTGATCTCTCCTTCCAAGCGCGACCCGATGCGCGCCAGCAGCCACGGCGTGGGCGAGCTGATGCGCGCGGCGCTGGACGCGGGCGCCAAGCGCATCATCCTGGGGTTGGGCGGCTCGGCCACCAACGACGCGGGCGCCGGCATGCTGACGGCGCTGGGCGTGCGGCTGCTGGACGCCGGCGGCAACAGCCTGCCGCCGGGCGGCGGGGCGCTGGGCCAACTTGCCTCCATCGACACGCATGGCCTGGACCCGCGGCTGGCCCAGGTCCGCGTCGACATCGCCTCCGACGTCGACAATCCCTTGTGCGGTCCGCATGGCGCTTCGCATGTGTTCGGGCCGCAGAAGGGCGCGACGCCGGAACAGGTGCAGACCCTGGACACCCTGCTGAGTCACTTCGCCGACGTGTGTGCAAAGCACCTCGGCGCCGACCACCGCGACGCGCCCGGCGCGGGCGCCGCCGGTGGCCTGGGTTTTGCCGCCAAGGCGTTCCTGAACGCGCATTTCCGGCCGGGCGTGGAGATCGTCGCAGAGCTGGGCGGTCTGGCCGACGCTGTGGAAGGCGCAACGCTGGTGTTCACCGGCGAAGGCCGGATGGACGCACAGACGCTGCGCGGCAAGACGCCCGCAGGCGTCGCCCGGATTGCCCAGCGCGCGGGCGTTCCCGTCGTGGCGCTTGCCGGTTCGCTGGGCGAAGGCTACGAGGCCCTGCACACCTGCGGCATCAGCGCCGCATTCAGCCTGGCCCCCGGCCCCATCACCTTGCAGCAGGCCTTGGCCGACGCCGAGCGCCTGCTGGCCGACCGGGCACGCGATGTGATGCAGCTATGGATGGCGGCGCAGAAACGCATGCTGTGATCCGGCGGCCGGGGCAAACACCTCTGCCTGCAACGTGCGGTCTTCGCTATGCCAGATACCGTCTTGACCGTCAAGCGTTCAGGCGTAGTCGGGCCGATACGGTGTCCGAGTTTTAAGCACGCCGAAGCATAGATGTACCAGCTTTCTCATGGCCGCGCCTAGCGCGGCCATTTTGCTCTTTCCAGCTGCTAAGAGTCGCGCGTAAAGCGCACCAACGTGTGGGTTGAAGCGCTTGCTGACGATAGCGGCCATGTAGAGGGTGGCACGTACTGTGCTGGGACCCGTTTTAGATAGCCGCGGCCGGCTGTTCAGACTGGTGCCGGACTGGCGTTGCACCGGCACCACCCCCAAGTAGGAGGCCAAGCCCTCGGCTGACTCGATGGGCCGGTTATGCATGATCGACAGGATCGAGTTCCCCGCTCGATCCCCGATGCCGGGGATGCTGGTCAGCAGTTCCCGATCCTCCTTCAGGTCCGGGTGGCGGTCGATGTGGTCATTGATCGCATGATCCAGGCGTTTGATCTCTTCGCGCAGGAACGCGATCGTTTTGGCGATGGATCCCTCGACCAGCACGGGTGGATCACTGAACTGCGTCTTCTCCTGGCGATTGAGTTCGCGCTGCAGATCCTTGGCCAGCGCGTCGCGCCGAGCCAACAAGGCCCGTAGTTGACGGGCATGCAGCGGTGCGGGGCGCCACAGCCCAGGCTTGAGCGCCTGACCGTAGCGGGCCAGCACGTAGCTATCGATCCCATCGGTTTTGGAGCGCACCGCCAGCGCCCCGGCGAAATCGCGCACCTGGGCAGGGTTGACCAACGAGACACTGACCGAAGCGTCATGCAGGGCCGTGGCGGCCTGCTCGTGATATTGCCCTGTGGGCTCGAGCACGGCATGCAACTGCGCCGGCTCGGCTCCCTGCTTGGCGCACCACTGCAGCAGCGTCTGCACGCCCGCTATCGAGTTGGGTACGACCTTGGTCTTGCGTTTGTTGGCATCGCTGCCAAGCAGCGCGCAATCCAGCTTCGCCTTAGAAACGTCAATTCCGAGAAAAAACATAAACCTAAGCTCCCTTGCCAATACCAAAGAAGCCCGCTGCGCCCACTTGCCTTGTACATACAGGGTCCAATGCCCTAGGCTACCGTCCAGTGTCCAGCCGGCTCAGAGGTGCGGAACCGAGGCGTAATCTGAACCACAAAGTCCAGGCTCTAGGTGTCTGAACACGCTCATCGGTCCGCTTGTAGCGATAGCTAATCACTACAGTGGCCAAGATACAAGGTGTCTGACACCGTCTCACTCACCCAGCACCGAAATGCGAAAAGGCCCCGCGGGGCCTTTTTGCACTGCCTTGCCAGACCGAAAAGACGTCAGTCCCGCGCCAACACCCCGGCTTCGACCAGCGCATCCGACAGGCGCATGTAGCGGTCCACCGAAATGTCCTCGGCGCGCGCGGTGGGCGCGATGTCCAGCGCTTCCCAAGGCACTTGCGCGGCCCAGTCGGCCAGCACCCGCCGCAGCATCTTGCGGCGCTGCGAGAAGGCGCGTGCCACCACGGTTTCGAAAGCGCGCTCGCTGATGGGCCGCTGGCGATCCGCCGGCAACGGCACCATGCGCACGATCGCCGACACGACCTTAGGAGGCGGATCGAAGGCCTCGGGCGGCACGTCGAACAGCTTGTGCATGCGGTAGCGCGATTGCAGCATCACGGACAGGCGGCTGAAGTCGCCCGAGCCGGGCTTGGCCACCATGCGGTCGATCACTTCGCGCTGCAGCATGAAATGCTGATCGCGGATGTGGTCGGCCCACGTCATCAGGTGGAAGAGCAACGGGCTGGAAATGTTGTAGGGCAGATTGCCCACGACGCGCAGCGCGCCGCCGAACTGCGAGAAATCCACCGTCAGCGCGTCGGCCTCGACTACCGTCAAGCGTGATGCATCGAACTGCTTGCGCAGCCGGGCGGCCAGGTCGCGATCGATTTCGACCGCGGTGAGATGGTCCAGCCGTTCGAGCAGCGGCCGCGTCAGCGCGGACAAGCCAGGGCCGATCTCGACCACGGCATCGTCGCGGGCGGGCGCAACCGCCCGGACGATGGACTCGACGACGCTGTCGTCGGTCAGGAAGTTCTGGCCAAAGCGCTTGCGCGCCTGGTGTTGAGACATGAAAAGCCCGTAATGCGTTTAGCGGTTGTTCTGCTGGATTTTCTGCTGCTTTTCGAAGCGGTTGTCGACGTACGCCTGTGCGCGCAGTTGCTCGAGCCAGTCTTCGAAGGCCGGCTGGGCGCGGCGCTCGAACAGCGTCTGGCGGGCGCGCATGCGCGCCAGGTCGTCGGTCGCGTCGTGCTCGCGGCGCTCTTCCACCTGGATCAGGTGCCAGCCGAACGGCGACTGCACGGGCTGGCTGATTTCGCCAGGTTGCAGCGCGTTCATCGCGGCCTCGAACGGCGGCACGGTTTCACCCGGGTTCAGCCATCCCAGCTCGCCGCCTTGCGGCGCGCTGGCGTCCTGCGAATACTGGCGCGCCATTTCCTCGAACGTGGCGGCGCCATTGACCAGGCGCTGGCGAACCTGCTCCAGGCGCTGGCGGGCCAGATCATCGCTCATGACGGTCGAGGTCTTGATGAGGATGTGGCGGGCGCGCGTCTGCACGACCTGCGTCGGACCCTGGGGCGCCTGCTCGCGCGCGGCCGGCTGAGGCGCCGGTTGCGGCGCGGCTTGCGGCGCCGGGGCGCGGGCCGTGCGGCCGGGCGCGGGCTGGGCGGTGCCGCGGTCCATCACCTTGATGATGTGAAAGCCGTTGCCGCTTTGGATCAGCTGGCTGACCTGGCCCTTTTGCAGATTGCTGATGGCCTTGACGAAAAGGTCAGGCCAGCCGTCCAGCGGGCGCACGCCCATGACGCCGCCCTGCAGCGCCTCGGGGCCGTCGGACGATGCCGCGGCGAGGCTGGCAAAATCGTCGCCGCGCTTGGCTCGCGCCAGCAGACCTTCGGCCTTCTTGCGCAGCAGCGACAGTTGGTCGGGCGACGAGCCTTCCGGCACGCGCACCAGAATCTGCGCCAGCGCATAAAGCATGGGGCCGGCAGGCGCGGCGGCCTGCTCGGGCGCGGGCTGCGGCTGCACCTGGGGCTGCGCTTGCGCCGCCTGCGCAGGTGCCGCGCCAAAAGCCGGATTGCGGCGCTGGTCTTTCAGGAAGGCATCGACTTCCGCGTCGGAAATGACGATGGTCGAGTCGACCGCGCGCTGGCGCAGGCGATCCGAACGGATCTCGTCGCGCAGCGATTTGCGGTAGTTTTCCCAGGTCGTGCCGGACTTTTCCAGTTCCTGGCGCAGTTGCTGCACCGTGATCTTGTTGCGCGTGGCGATCGCCTGGATGGCGGTGTCGATCTGTTTGTCGTCAACCCGGATGCCGAGGCGGTCGGCTTCATGGCGCTGCACGCGTTCCATGATGAGACGCTGGAGCACCTGATGCTGCAGCGTCTGGTCATCGGGCACCTGGATGCCGCGCGACTTCAGTTCGCCGGCAATGCGCTGGGAAGCGTCGCGCAGTTCGCGCAGCGTGATCACGTCCTTGTCGACGATCGCGGCGATGCCGTCCACGAACTGCTCGCCCTTGGGCGCCGGCGCGTCCTGTTTCTGCGCGGCGGGAGCGGCCTTGGCGCTGTTGGCGCCGCGGCTGGTCTGCTCGGCCGCATGGGCGGCGGGCAAGCCGGCGCACAGGGCCAGCAGCAGCGCGTTGCCGGAGAGGCGGCGCAAAGAGTGCAACCTACGCATCATTCATACCTTTCAAATGTGGTCCCGGCCTGCGCGGGCGGCGTGACGCGCGTGTAACCGGGGATACTTCTGTTCAGCAGGCTCATGGGGTCGGTTCCGAGGGAACCCAGCCCCGTGAGCTCAAGCTGGAAGAACAGCGCGGAATTGGTGTCCGCCGCCGATACGGCGTAGCGCTGGTAGACCATGCGGCCCACCCAGCAGCAGTCGCCCTTGTACTCCAGGCCGGCGATGGCCTGCGTCACGCGCGGGGATTCCGTCGTATTGGCAATCGTACTGGACGGTCCGGAACGCAAAGAATAGTCGACCCGGCCCACACCGTACCACCGCTTGCTGAATGGCCATTGAACGGCCAGGCTGACCTGGTTCTGGCCCTGCGGCTGGTAGAACACGCCCGGCTGCGGATCGCGCTGGTAGCGGTAGGCCACCGCCACGGTGGTCAGGCGCTGGGGCGACCAGCGCGCGCTGATGAGCCCGCGCGACCAATTGTTGTCGTAGGGGTTGTACTGCGCGGCGAGGTCCGTGTTCAGCGTATCGGTCAACGCGGCGCTGACACCCACCAGGAAGTCGGAACGCACGTCCGTGCGCGGGGTTTCCAACGGCAGCGTGACTTTCTGGTCTTCGAAGTACAGACGCTGCGCCACGCCCACCGACAGGCGCTCGAATCCGCTGTCGGCATCGAGCCAGCGCGTCGTCAGGGCCGCGGTCAGCTGGTTGGCGTTGGCGATACGGTCCCAGCCGCCCGAGTAGATGTTCTCCTCAAACGCCTGGGTGAAGCTGAAGTCGGCCAGCGACGTATCGAAGACAGGAATCTTGGACTGGTCGCGGTACGGCACGTACAGGTAATACAGCCGCGGTTCGAGCGTCTGCGTGGACGATTTGCCGAACAGCGTGGTGTCGCGCTCGAAGATCAGGCCCGAGTCCAGCGACAGGATGGGCACCGTGCGGGACTGCGAGCGCGGCAGGCCATTGGCCGTGCCGCCGTTGAGCCCCTGCGCATCCACGCCATACCATTTGGTCTGATACGACGTGTAGTTCACGCCCGCCTTCGGGGTGATGAACCAGCCCGGGCGGACGATCGGATACGAGATCGTCGGGTAGGTCTGGAAGCGGTCGCCATCGGGGGCTCGCAACGCCGCGCCGTACTCCGGCATGCTGAAGCGCACCGCGGTCGAGGTCCAGTCCAGGTCGAAGCCGCCGACGTCGTACCGCGAACCGCGCAAGTAGATCTCGGGTTCCTTGTTGTACGGCGGAACCAGCGGCGCATCGGGATCCTGCAGCGTCTGGAACTTGTAGACCTGCGCGTAGGCGCTCCAGTAGTTGGAGACCCAGCCCACGCGGCCGCGTTGCGGCAGGTAAGTCGTGGAGGCCTGGTTCAGGCCCAGCTGCGAAATGTCGCGGAAGTAATTGTCGTCCGAGACCTTGGCGATATCCCAGTCGGCGTAGAAACCGTGCGAGAACTGCTGCTGATGGCGCCACCAGTACATCCAGCGGTCGTTGCCCGTCACGTCGTCATTGGGCAGGTAGGTGCCGTCCATAATGCCGCTGTACCCGTAACCCAGATAGCGGAACTCGCCGCCCAGCTGGGTGCCGCGCTTGGAGAAGTAGCGCGGCTGCACCGTCAGGTCGTAATTGGGCGCCAGGTTGAAGTAGTACGGAATCGAGATGTCGAAACCGCCCTGGCTGGTGGTGCCGTAAGTCGGGATCAGGAAGCCGGACTTGCGTTCGCGCTTGACCGGGAAGGTCATGTAAGGCGACGCCAGGATCGGCACATCCTTGAAGTACAGGACGCCGCCGCGGGCGACGCCTTCGTTTTCGTCGAAATCGATATCGACCGAATTGGCCTTGATGTACCAGGACGGGTTTTCGCACGGGCAGCCGCTGTACGTCACCGTGTGCAGCCGCATCTGCGACTTGCTGAAAATGTCCGCGTGGTCGGCGACGGCAAAGCCGCCGGTGGCGCCCAGCCAGAAGTTGGGCTTTTCGACCTCGCCGGAATACCGGTCCACGTTGAATGTGGCGGACGGGCCCGTGACCAGGGTGCCATCGCGCATCATGCGGGCATTGCCGCGGACGTCGACCTTGCCGGTGTCCTTGCGGTAATTGATCGCGTCGCCCTTGATCACGCCGTCGATGCGGCGCACCTGCGCGTTGCCGGTCAGGTTGAGCTCGTAGTCGGGATCGCCCGAAATCGTGTCCGCTTCCATGAAAGCGGGAATGCTCTCGTCGGGCAACCGGTGCATGCGCAGGCCAGGCGAGGTGCGCAATTGCGGGGTTGACGTGACCGACGGCGCGGAAGCAGCGGCGCCCGGGCTACTTTGAGCCTGGGCGGCTCCGGCGGCGACGCTGACTACGGAGAGGATCAACCACGGAACCTTGCGCACGAATGAAAACAGCCCTTTATGACCATGGGAGAGCCGCACAAAGACGCCCACGCGGCGCCAATGCTGACGGAAACGAGCCGGTATTATAGAGAAGCCGCGAACAACGCCCAGCCTTATGTTCGCCAAATCGAAATTTCCCCAATTTTGCCCTTCTGACACGGATCTTCCTTGAAAAACGATCACGACCCCCGCTTGGCGCAGGTGCGCAACTGGCTGCAAGGCCTGCCCCCTGCCCTGAACCTGGCCGTGGAGACGCTGCGCCCCGCGTCGGCTGACGCAAGCTTTCGCCGGTACTTCCGGCTGGACGCGGGATCGCGGACCCTGATTGTCATGGACGCCCCGCCCCAGCACGAGGACTGCCGCCCGTTCCTGCATGTGGACAAGCTGCTGGCGGACGCCGGGCTGAACGTGCCGGCCGTGCTGGCGCAGGACCTGGACCAGGGCCTGCTGCTGCTGTCCGATCTGGGCGAACAAACCTATTACCAGCGCATCCAGGACGGCATGGACGACGCCCAGTTGCAGACGTTGTACCGCGAGGCGCTGGCCGCCCTGGTCAAGCTGCAACAGGCCTCGACCGCCGGGCTGGGTGTCTACGACGGCGCGCGGCTGGCCGACGAGCTCAAGCTGTTCCCCGAGTGGTACGTGCAAAAGCACCACGGCGTGACGATGGACGACAAGACCGCCAATGCGATGGAAAAGATCTTCGCCCTGCTGTCGGCCAGCAACGCCGGGCAGCCGCAGGTACTGGTGCACCGCGATTTCCATTCGCCCAACCTCATGGTCTGCGACCAGCCGCAATACGGCCCCAACCCGGGCGTCATCGACTTCCAGGATGCGCTGGCCGGTCCCATCACCTACGACCTGGCGTCGCTGGTGACGGACGCCCGCACCACCTGGGAAGAACCGCAACAGCTCGACTGGGCGATCCGCTACTGGGAAATGGCGCGTGCGGCCGGCCTGCCGGTCGACGCCGATTTCGCCGAATTCCACCGCGCGTATGAATGGATGGGCCTGCAGCGCAACCTGCGGATCCTGGGCGTCTTTGCCCGCCTGAACCATCGCGATGGCAAGGCCCACTACCTGGCGCACATTCCACGCGTGAACGGCTACGTCCGCCAGGTGGCGCAGCGCTATGGCGTCTTCACGCCGCTGCTGCGCCTGCTGGACCGCCTGGACGACCGCCAGGTCAGCGTCGGGTACACGTTCTGATGCGCGCCATGATTCTTGCCGCGGGCCGCGGCGAACGCATGCGCCCGCTGACCGACCGCCTGCCCAAGCCCATGCTGCCGGTCGGCGGCAAGCCGCTGATTGTCTGGCATCTGGCGCGCCTGGCCGCGGCCGGCATCCGCGACGTCGTCATCAATCACGCCTGGCTCGGCCACGAAATCGAACGCGCGTTGGGCGACGGCGCCGCGCACGGCGTGCGCATCAGCTATTCGGCCGAAGCCGCCGCGCTGGAGACCGCGGGCGGCATCGCCCAGGCGCTCCCCCTTCTGGGCGACGACCCGTTCCTTGTCGTCAATGGCGACATCTGGTGCGACTGGAATCCGGCCGACGCGCACGACGCCGCCGGCCTCGTGACGCAGGGCGGCGCATGGCTGCTTCTGGTGGACAATCCCGCGCACCATCCTGCCGGCGACTTCGTCCTGACGGCCGAGGGGCGCGTGCTGGCGCAGGGCGAGCCCCGTTTGACCTTTGCAGGCGTCGGCGTCTACCATCCTTCGTTGTTCGCGGACGTCCCGCGCGGCCAGGCCGCGCCGCTGGCGCCGCTGCTGCGGCAGGCGATGGGCCAAAACCAGGTGCGCGGCGCGCGGCATGCCGGCCGCTGGACCGACGTCGGCACCCCGCAACGGCTCGCCGACCTGGACGCGGAACTGGCCAGCGCGGCCGCGTGACGCTCACATATTTCACAATATCAACGTGCGCAACGAGGCTTGTCCGCGCACGCAACGCCCCCGGCTAACGGGGTATTCTCTGACGCTTTGGCATGCGCGCGCGCCTGCCCACGAGCACATACACAGGAAGTTTTCTAGGAATGGGGATGTTTGGAAGATCGCAACGGGCCACGTTCAAGCCCTCCGTATACCAACCGGGACAACGCACGCGCCGCATGCCGCGCTGGCTCGTTCTGCTGCTGGTTGGCATTGCGCTTGGCGCGGGCGGCGTGCTCTTCCTGCAAACCAACTACGGTCCGCAACGCCTGACCGTCGAACAATCCGAACAGCTGCACAGCGAGCTCAGCGCCTCCAACATGGAGCGCCAGCGCCTGCAGACCCAGCTTGAAGAAGCTACCCAGCAGCGCGACGCCAACAAGGCCGGTCACGAAAAGCTGACCACCGACCTGGCGGAAAGCCGCGCCAAGATCGAAACCCTGAACAAGGAACTGGTGCTGTTCCAGGACGCCATGCCGCCCGACCCCCGCGGCGGCAACCTCGGCATCCGCTCGGCCACCTTCAAGCGCGCCCCCGGCCTGCTCGACTACCAAGTGCTGGTGATGCGCGAAGAACGCACGGGCGCGCCCTTCAAGGGCACGCTGACCTTCGCCATCGAAGGCTCCTACCCCAACGGCCGCTCCGCCACCGTGACGCCGGAAGGCCCCGCGCTGACGGTCGACCGCTACGACTACGCGCTGGGCCAGCTCAAGCTGCCCGACGGTTTCACCGCCAAGGTCGTGGTGCTGCGCGTGCTGGACGCCAATCAGAAGCAGCAGGCGATGCGGATCTACAACGTACGCAACTGACACACGCCACTGATGGCCGCCAATCGGCCTGAACCGGCCCCCAAACCCGCCCCTCGGCGGGTTTTTTATCGCCTTCAAAAATTAGTTGCGCGCGCAACATGCCGAGCATATAGTTGCGCAAACAACCAAATTCTGGAGACAGCATGACGCTCCCCTCGCACGTTCCCGTCCTGATCGCCGGCGGCGGTCCGGTCGGTCTGACCCTGGCCGCCCTGCTCGCCGAGTACGGCATCGCCTCCCTCACCGTTGAGGCCGATGAAGGCTATTGCAGCGGCAGCCGCGCCATCTGCATGTCGCGCCGGTCGCAGGAGATCCTGGGCTGGATCGGCGCCGACCGGCCGCTGATCGACACGGGTCTGGCCTGGACGGGCGGGCGAAGCTACTACCGCGACCGCGAAGTCCTGCACTTCCAGATGCCGCACGATCCCCTGCAGCGGTACGCCCCGATGGTGAACATCCAGCAGTACTACGTGGAGGAATTCGCGCACCAGGCCATGCGTCGCCATCCCGGCCTCGCCACGCTTGCCCGGTCGGCACGCGTCACGGCCGTGCAGCCCGGTCCGGACGGCGTATCGGTCGAGGTTGAGGCGGACGGCGCCCGCCAGACGGTGCGCGCCGATTGGCTCGTCGCCTGCGACGGCGGCCGCAGCACCGTGCGCGACGCGATGGGCTTGAAGCTGGAAGGCATGCAGTACGAGGGGCGCTACGTCATCGTCGACATCGAACAGGAATCGCAACGGCCCGTCGAACGCCTTGCGTGGTTCGATCCGCCCTCCAATCCGGGATCCACGCTGCTGATGCATCGCCAGCCCGGCAACGTGTGGCGCGTCGACTACCAGATCCGCGACGACGAAGACCCCGACGAAGCCGTCAAGCCGGAAAACGTGCTGCCGCGCGTGCAGAGCCACCTGGACATGATCGGCGAGACCGCGCCCTGGAAGCCGCTCTGGATCTCGATCTACAACGCCAAGTGCCTGACGCTGGATCGCTACCGCCACGGCCGCGTGCTGTTCGCGGGCGACGCGGGCCACCTCGTGCCGATCTTCGGCGTGCGCGGCCTGAATTCCGGGCTGGACGACGCCGGCAACCTGGCCTGGAAACTTGCCTGGGTGCTGAAGGGCCAGTCGCCCGACGCCCTGCTGGACAGTTACAGCATCGAGCGCGTCCATGCCACGCGCCAGAATCTGGCCTACGGCGCCAAGAGCACGGAATTCATGGCGCCGCCGGACTTCGGCTTCCGGCTCATGCGCGAGGCCGCGCTGCGCCTCGCGCTGGTGGACGACGGCGTGCGCTCGCTCATCAATCCCCGCCAGTCCGCGCCCATCTCGTACGACACCTCGCCCTTGAACCGCGAGGACCGCGCCCCCGAGGCCGGCCCGGCGGCCGCGCCGGGCCAACCCGCGCCCGACGTGCTGCTGCAGGATGGCGACGCGCCGCAATACCTGACCGCCCATTTCGGCGCGGGCTTCGTGGCGCTGGCCATTTCGCCCGACCCGGCAGTGTCGGCCGCGCTGGATGCGCTGGCCGCGGCCACGCAGGACGCGCCGCGACCACTACAGGTGTTGCGTGCCGGCCCCGGCGGCCTGGCCGACCCGCACGGCCAGCTCGCCTTGCGTTACGGCCACCAGGCCGGCGCCGTCTACCTGCTGCGCCCCGACGGCTATGTGCTGGGACGCTGGGTTGCGCCTGCCGCCGCCGACCTGCGCGCCGCGTTGGCGCCCTACTACCCCTCGCTCACTTCCACCGCCACCTCGAAAGGCCACGCATGAATCCCGAAGCCCTGGACCAGGTCTACACCCGCATGGCACAGACGCTCACGCGCGTCGGCGAATCGCGCGCGCCGCTTTTTCTGTCGATACTCGGCTTGTCGCTGCTCAGCCGCCTGCCGTCGGCCGAAGAAGCCCTGTCGCTGCTGGCGCAGGCCGAAGCCGCCAGCCTGGATGACGGCGGTGTGGCAAACTATCCGGCCTCATCCTGCGCGGGCGCCGATCCCGCCCGTCCGACGTGAAAACGCCCGCCCTGGAACGATTCCTCACCTATCGCCTTCACGTGCTCAACAAGATCACGGACCGCGACACGAATCGGGCCTATCTCAAGGACTGCGACATTCCGCTTGGCGAGGCGCGGTGCCTCGCCGCCATTGGCCGGTTTGCACCGCTGTCGGTCAACGACCTGGCGCGCGCCGCCAACCTGAACAAGGGCCAGGCCAGCCGCTCGGCGCAGGCGCTGGTGGATCGCGGGCTTGTCGAAAAGACGGTCTCCGCGTCCGACGGACGCGGCGTGGTGCTGGCGCCGACCGCCGACGGCCTGACGCAGTACCGCCGCATCGTCGACCTCATTGCGCGCCGCAACGACGAAATCTTCGGCTGCCTGACCGCCGATGAACAGCAGCAATTCGGCGACATGCTCGACCGCCTGATCGGCCACCTGCAAACCGAGGCCGGCGACACGGCGGACTGAGCAGCGGGCCGCTCGGCCCGACCACTCCGCCAGCCGCCAAGGTCAGGGTTGCGCTTTGGGCGCCGTCGCGCCCGCGTGTTCGGCCGCCTCATCCATGAACTGCGCCATCCGCACATCCAGCTCGGTCACACCGCCCGCGTCATGCGTGGTCAGCGTCACGTCCACGCGGTTGTAGACGTTGGTCCACTCGGGATGATGGTTCAGCTTTTCCGCGAACATCGCCACCCGCGCCATGAAGCCGAACGCGGCGTTGAAGTTGGGAAAGCGATAGCGCTTTTCGATGGCATCGCGCATGGCCACGGCCTGCCAGCCGGTGAGCGCGGCAACCGCGGTATCGGTACCGATGCAGGCGGGAGGAAAATCGCTCATGACAGACTCCGGAAAGAAAAGGCGGCCGCGCATCGCGCCAGCCGCCTGACAGCAAGGAACGCGCCCGTGCTTACTGCCGGACCGCGTACAGGTAGATTTCCACGCGCCGGTTCAGCGCGCGCCCTTCGGCCGTCGCATTGTCGCCGATCGGATCGTTCGGACCGCGGCCTTCCACGGACAGACGCGTGCCCGCCACACCCTGCTTGGCCAGGTAATCGGTCACGCTCCTGGCGCGGTTCACCGACAGCGTCTGGTTATGCGCAAGCGAACCCGTGCTGTCGGTATGGCCGACCACCTTGGCCCGCAGCTCGGGATGCTGGTTCAGCGACCGCGCCACGCTATCGAGCACCGGCAGCAACGCCGGCTTGAGCTGCGTCTTGTCCGTATCGAACGACACGCCGCTGGGAATATTGACCTTCAGGCTGCCGTCGGGCATCTCCACGACGTCGATGCCCAGCGATGAGGCGCCGGAACTTTGCACGTCCTCCTTGACCACCTTCCAGTTGTAGCCCACCAGGCCGCCCGCCACCGCACCGATGCCCGCGCCGATCGCCGCGCCCTTGCCGTGCCCGATCAGCGCGCCAATGCCAGCGCCCAACGCCGCGCCCGCGCCCGTACCGACAGCAGTATTCGTTTGCTGTTGCGTCGCGCAACCGGCCAGCAGCACGCCCGCGGTCGCAAGCACGGCGATCCGGTTGATTGTTCTTGAGTTCATGGCAACCTCCACTGTCCATCCAGATACCGGTTCATTCCGGCGAGGATCATGCTAGCAAGGGGCTGCGGGGCGTCGGGCAACATTTTGTACGCACGCCGAGCGATATGATGCCGCTATCAGCGGAGGCTCCCATGACCGTGGCACGCACTTACTTTCTAGATAGAACCAGCGCCGAACAGCTTGCCGGACTTTGCAGCAACCGGCAGGACTTCCATCTGGAAAACGTCGAGGCCCTGAATCCGACGCTAGCGCGCCTTAAGGCCCTGTTGACCGAAAGCGGCCTGAGCTGCGAGGTCATCCAGGCGCCGCTCAATCCGCCGCCAGGCGTGGACGACCTGCTGAACGTGGCCGCGCCGGCTTTCGGCCTGCTGTCCGGGCTGGTCCGCGCCGCAGGATGGGCGACGCGTCCGGCCAGCGATGTGCAGCTACGGGTAACGTCGGCGCATTCGCTGAGTGTGGTGTTCGCCAACGCTGCCAAATGATCGACGTTTTCTAGCCGGCCGCGCGCCAGGCCGACCCCCTGGCGCGCGGCCCACGATCACGGCTGCCAGTTATGCGTGCTGTAGCGGTCGTTGTCGATGCGGTTCAGGATCGGCAGTCCGGTGCCCGCGTCCTTGGTCTGCATGTCGATGTAGGCCTGGAACACGTCGGCGTCCAGCACACCGATGTCGGAACGGCGCTCGGACGGCACGTTGGCCAGGGTGGCGTAACCATCACCGCCCGTCGCATTGAAGCTCAGCACGAAGAGGCGATAGGTGCGCGCATTGTCCAGCGGCAGCCACGTGCCGGTTGCCTGATCCAGGTACTGAAAGTTGCTGGCGCGGCTGCCCTTCGCGTTGGAGGCCGTCACGTCCCAGCGCAGGCCTGCCGCGTAGGGATAAGGACCGTCCTTGCCGCCCGGCTTGTACGTCGCGTCCAGACCGTCCTCGACCATGGACCGGACCTCATTGGCGGTCAGGTCCAGGCGCCACAGCATGTTGCCGAACGGCACGACGGCGATCACGTCGGCCGCCGTCACGGTGCCATTCAGGGCGCGTCGCACACCGCCGCCGCTTTGGAGCGTCATGTCGGCGCCGCCGTATTCGGCGTTGGCCACATCAAGATACGCTTGCGCCACCAGTTGCTGGATGTCGCCGCCGCGCAGGGCGACGTTGCCTTCGCTTTCGCAAGCCGGACTGGCTGCATTGCTGGCGGGCGTGGGGCCCGGAATGCGGCGAAAGCACAGCTCCAGCGGCACCTGCGCAACGTTGGTCTTGCTGAAGATGTCGATCTTGTCCTTGAAGGGTTTCAGCACTGACAACGCCGCAGCGTCCAGCGTCTGCTCACGCAGGAAACCGCTGGCCGCAACCTCGGCCTTGAAGGCGGCGCGGTCGGCGTCGGAGGCCGCAACCAGGGCACTGCCCGACTTGACGCGGTAGTCGGTGTCGATCAGCACGTGGGGCGTGCCGGCGCAGTTCGTCACGTCGCCGTTGGCGTCGAAGCTGACCTTCAGTTCACCCACGACTTGCGAGTATTCCCATGCCTGCACCAGGCAGACGGGTTTGCCGTCCTTGTCGGCCAGACGGGTCGGATAGGCGCCGCCCGGCGTGCCCACGGCCATCGTCTTCATCGAGTCGGGACCCAGCAGCGTGTGCGAATCGCCGCCCACCACCACGTCCACACCGCTCAGCTTGGCAATCACTTCCTTGTCATAGCCGTAGCCGATGTGGCTGAGCAGGATGATCTTGTTGACGCCATCGGCGCGCAGCGCGTCAATCTGCCCCTGCGCAGCCACGGCTTCGTCGGTGAACGTCGTGTCCGCATTGGGGCTCGACGATTCTTTGGTCTTGCTGGCGATGGTCAGGCCGACGATGCCGATCTTCTGGGCGTCGCGCTCGACGACAATGGCAGGCTTGATCAGATCGGTGCCCTGCAGCGGCGAACTGGCGCCAAACGCGACGTTCGCACTCAGGACGGGCGTCTGGCACGCGCCGGCATGCAAGAAGTCCACAAAGCGCTTCAGCCCGTCGTCGCCCTTGTCGAATTCATGGTTGCCCACCGCCATGGCATCGAAGCAGACCGTGTTCATCAGCGCGGCATCGGCCTCGCCCGGCGCGCCGGCGCGGTTGAAATACAGCGTCCCGGTCTGCGCATCGCCCGCATGCAGCTTCAGCACGTTCGGCGAATTCGCGGCCAGTTGGTCGATGGCGGCTTTCACGCGCGGCATGCCCGCGGCCGACACGGTCACGTCGGTATCGACCCCGGCTGCATTCTTCAAATTCAGCGTCTTGTCCTTGCCGTCCAGCGTGGAATGGTGGTCATTGATGTGAAGGATCGTCAGTTCCAGCGGCCGGGCCTGCGCGGGCGGCTCCTCGATGACCGGCGGCGTTTCGTCATCGCTGCCATTGTCGCCGCCACACCCCGCAATCAGCGTCATCGCACTCATGACGGCGCAGGCGAGCACATTCCGATTCCAGAACTTCATTTCCTTTTTCCCGTGGAAGCTGTTCGAGGCCCGCATTCTGTGTGCCGCGCATGACGCAACGATGAATGCAAGCTGAAAACCTTTCACGCAAAAAAATGATTGTTTTCGGCCGGCGGGTAATGGTTTTGACTCGTTTTGCACGTACCGCGCGGGCTCGCGCGCGCGACCCTGGCGCCCCGAGTGATCGCGCAATCGCGTCCCGCCGCGCGCTGGCAAACGGAAGAAAGCTGCGCTAAATTCGAAAACGGAATATTCAGTTACAGGTGTGTCGGCGAATCTTTGATGATCACGTCACACTTCGATACTGGTTCTTCGGCGCCTCCCGCGCGCCCAAACAGGCCACCGGCCAGGACGGTGATACGTTGCGCGGCCCGGCCAAGCAACGCCGGGAAATCCAGAACGGCGCAGGACAAGGAGAAATAAAAGGAGGCTGTAGATGAAATGCCCCCCGCCTTTGCCAAGCGAGACCGAAAGACTGCGCGCCCTGTCGGAATATGGGCTGGATGCGCGGCGCGCGCTCCCCAGTCTTGATCCGGTCGTTCACATTGCGTCGCGCATGTTCAACATGCCGGTGTCGGCCATCAACATGATCGGCAGCGATCACGTCTTCTTTGCGGCCAGCACGGGCTTCGAAGAGACGGACATGCGCCGCGACGTCTCCTTTTGTGCCCACGCAGTCTTGCAGGACGACGTCATGGTCGTGCCGGATGCCCGGCTGGACGATCGCTTTCACGACAACCCCCTCGTCTGCGGGGCGGCAAGCATCCGGTTCTATGCCGGCGTGCCATTGAATTCCCCCGAAGGCCATCCGCTGGGCGCGCTGTGCGTCATCGACACGCAACCGCACACCGACTTCAGCGACGAAGACAAGGACCGGCTGCGCGAACTGGCCCGAATGGCCTCCGACCGCCTGGAGCTTCGGCGTGTCGAGGTCAACGCCGAACGCGCCCGAAAAATAAGCGATCTGGCCTCGGTCGAGCGGCAGACGCATCTGGCCGCACCGCGTGCCGGCGCGGACTCCTCGCCCATGCGGCATGATGAGGACGCACGCAAATTCACCGGCTTCGATCCGCTGACCGGCCTGGCCAACCGCGGCGTCTTCTATCGGCGCGTGGAAGAAGTCCTGGCGCGCCCGTCTCCCGCCGCCATCCTGATGCTGGATCTGGATGGCTTCAAGGACATCAACGACACCCTGGGCCACGCGATCGGCGACGCCTTCCTGCGCGAACTTGCGGCGCGCCTGGAGGCGACGGCGGATCCCTGCGACACCGTCGCCCGCCTGGGCAGCGACGAATTCGCCATCCTGCAGCAAGACGTCGGCGACCTGACGCAAGCGACGGAATTGGCGCAACTGGCCCTCGCGCGGATTGCCGAACCCTTCCACATCGGCGGGCAGGAGCTTCGGCTCACAGCAAGCTGCGGCATGGCCATTGCGCCGCTGCACGCCCACGAAGCGCTCGAGCTCGTCGGCAACGCCGATCTCGCCCTGGTCAAGGCCAAGGCGGGCGGCCGCGGCCGCGTCTCCGTCTTCGCCCCCAACCTGCGCCTGGAAGCCGTCGCACGCCGCCTGTATGGCATGGAGCTGCACCGCGCGGTCGCCAAAGGCGAATTCCTGCTCTTCTACCAGCCGCAGATCCACCTGGCCACCGGGGCGCTGACCGGCGCCGAAGCGCTGCTGCGATGGCGTCATCCCCAACTGGGCCTGCTGGCGCCGGCGGTCTTTCTTCCCTCCTTGGAGAGCGGACCGCTGGCGGCCACCGTGGGCTCATGGGTGTTGAACGAAGCGTGCGGCCAAGCCGCGTTCTGGCGCCGCAGCGGCTTGCACGACTTCCGCATCGCCGTAAACCTTTTCGGCGCGCAGTTCCGCGAAGGAGACCTGGCGGCCGAGGTCGCGCAGACGCTCGACCGGCACGGCCTGCCGCCCGAGGCGCTGGAACTGGAAATCACCGAAAACATCGTGCTGAACCACGACGCCGCGGTGCTGGAAATGCTGCAGCGCCTGCGCGCGCAAGGCGTGGGCATCTCGTTCGATGACTTCGGCACGGGGTATGCGTCGCTGAGCCTGCTGAAGACCCATCCCATCACGCGCATCAAGATCGACCGCTCGTTTGTCAGCGGCATGCTGGACTCGCACCGCGACGCCACCGTGATCCGCGCCATCGTGGACGTGGCGCGCAGTTTTGACCTGAACACCATCGCCGAAGGCATCGAAACGGATGCGCAACGCGAATGGCTGCTGGCCGAGCATTGCGAAGAGGGACAAGGGTATCTGTTCGGCAGGCCGCTACCGGCGCAGCAGTTTGCGCAGGCGTTTGGGATCGAGACGGCGTTGCGGATATTGGCGTAAGGGTTGCGCGCACCAGGCCAATAATTGCGAAGCAATGCAAAAAGCCCACCGAAACCGGTGGGCTTTTTGATGTACGGCCAAAGAATTCTGGTGGGCTGTGAGTGGCTCGAACACTCGACCTACGGATTAAGAGTCCGTTTTAGGGGTGTTTTGCAAGGGCCAGACCAGCATGAATATCTATAAAAATCATGAGCTTAGCTTACCGGCACTTACCGCGACATAAGGCACTTTACTGCGGTCAGTGCGTTAAAAGTGCGGTCAATTTCGATGGCGCCGACGCGGATTGTACGAGCTACTGGAGTCTCCCGTACAAACGTTTTTGGTACTACGAGTCCGGTATGGGTAGCCCACGTTCTTATACTCTGGGCTGGCATGTGCCAGTGCCTCCGGATATCCCGATGGAACCCCTTTTCACGCCTGAGCAACTGGCCGCCGCACTGGGACTTTCTGTGCAGACGCTCTATAACCGCCGTACTCGTGGAGAGTCGCTACCACCATGCATCAAGCTGGGACGTCAGTTGCGCTTCTTCCTGGCGGACGTCCAGAACTGGCTTGAAGCGCAACGGGATGGTAGTGGAGTCCACCTAGCGGATCATTTACGCGAACCCGGGCATGCTCATCAAGCGGACCCTCCACGCCGACGTGGCCGTCCGACCAACAGCGACGAGATTCGGAGGCGTTCACCTCTACTGGCCTGAAACTCATCGTGCTGCCGTCTTTCAAGCAAAGTATGAGCCGTACTCGTTGTACCTGCGGCGAACGATCCAATCGGGGCCGACCTCCGACATCGCAGATTCTAGACAGAGCAAAACGCACGCAGTAGGGACTGCGCTGCTGATGAATTGCCCCTCGACTTCATACCCGTCGACATCAACGTTCTCAAACTAAACCTCAGTTGTTTAGCGACTCTGACTTCAAGGGAGCAGCACTACATCATCGGTTACAATAAAAGAAACAGTTTGAAAATATTCGAGCACATTGGTGTTTTTGTTGATTCCTTGGGCGCGACGAAGTGCTGGATGTCTATACACTAACGCAATTGCACAGACACTTGCGGGGCACACCATGCGATTCACTGACACCAAAAGCGAGACCCTAAACCTGCGGGTCTCCCCGACCTTCAAGCAGCTGCTCAAAGAGGCCGCAGACCACGAACAACGCAGCATGGTGAACATGCTCGAAGTGCTGCTGGGGGACTACTGCGACCGCAAGAGCATCGTGCCCCCTGGCCAAAAAGCGCCCCCTTCTGGTCACAAGCGCGCGCGTGCTGACCGAAGGGCGCACGTGGGAGCGCCAGCATGACCTTCCGCTACATTGGCTCAAAGTCCAGACTCATTGACCAGATCTCGGTCCACATGGGGCGCCCGAAACAGGATGCCTTCTTTGTGGATGCCTTCTGTGGCACCGGGGTGGTGGCTGAGGCGGCTGCTGACTTGGGCTGGAACGTGCGAATCAACGATAGCTTGCACTCTGCGGTGATTTCCGCAGGCGCGCGCCTCATTAGCATAGAGCAAGCGGCTTTTAAGAAGCTCGGTGGCTATGCCAAGGCCATCGCCAAACTCAATGCCGCAAAGCCCAAACACGGTTTCATGTGGCGCGAATACAGCCCTGCGTCGGTGGACACGTGTGGCCTTGAACGGCGCTACTTCACCCAGGAGAACGCAGCGCGCATCGACGCGATGCGCGCATTGATTCGTGAATGGGTGGAGGCCGGAACCATTGATGAAGTGGAAGAGCGCCTGCTCATTGCAGACCTCTTCGGCGCGCTCAATCGTGTTGCCAACATTGCGGGCACGTTTGGCTGCTTCCTGTCCAAGTGGACTAACCAATCGCAAGACAAGATTGCCATGCGTTGCCGCGAGCTCAAAGCCAATGGTGTGCTCGTGGAAGCCACCGTTGGCGATGTGTTTGACGTGCCCAATGCCGTAGAGGACTTGGTTTATCTGGACCCTCCTTACACCAAACGCCAATACGCGAGCTACTACCACATCCTCGAAACCGTGGCCTTGGGGGATGAGCCCGAAGTGGAAGGCGTTGCTGGCCTGCGCCCATGGAAGGGCCTTGCTTCGGACTTCTGCTACAAGACCCGAGCACTCAAAACGCTCTCGCGTCTGGTGAGTGGTTTGAAGGCACGAAAAGTCCTGCTCTCCTACAGCAGCGAAGGGCACATCTGCATGCAGGATATGAAGGCCGAGCTCTCGAAGATTGGTAAGTCGACGATGCACCAGCTGGGAGCCATTGGCCGCTATCGACCCAACAAGGTCGCCAGCAGCACAGCGTCTGATGTGAACGAATTCTTGGTGGTCGTGGAGCGCCCCGAGGCACAGCTTCTCAAACAACCCCAGACCGTCAAGGCGACCAAACCCTTCCTCGTGGAGAGCTATGCATGAGTGCACCGCGCCCCATTGAGGCGGAGTACCTTTCCCCAGCAGAAGCGGCACTCACGCGCGCAGTGGGAGGGGGGCATGGGCCAGCGAGTTTTGAGCTCCGTCTCCAAGTGTTGGAGGCGGCATCAGCGCGCTTTGGTGGGTTTGACCTGGCGGCTTTTCACGAGGCGTTTGAAGTCAAGAGCAAGCGCCCAGCAGCAGAGCTGTTGGAGCTGGCCGTTCCTGTGGCCAGTACTATTGATCGCTCACCGATTCATCCTGCCTTGGCGCTGAGTGCCTTGGCACGTGAAGCCCTACATGAACAGGACCGAAAGAGTACGGGTGCGTACCACACAGACTTTCGCCTAGCGACACGCTTGGCACAGCTTGCAGCCCCAAAGCTCACCCATAAAAGCCGGGTGATTGATCCAGCCAGTGGTGCGGGGATCTTGCTTGCAGCACTGACCCACGCGGTGTGTGGAATGGACCGTGCCAAGACCGCGCATTGGCTGGCTCATGGCGTGTGTGCCGCAGACCTCTCGGCCAATTCTTTGCGTGCAACACTGCTGGCGCTGGCCTCCTTTACCGACGATATATCGGCTCTCAAAGCCATGCGCCAGCGTTGGTACTGCGGCGATAGCTTGATGGCAGATCGCAGGGTCTGGACCGCGATGGCCCCAAAGGGGTTTGATGCGGTGATCGGGAACCCACCATGGGAAAAGGTCAAGCTCTCGCGGCACGAGTTCTTGAAGTCCTCGGGCGCTAAGCGCCACTACGGGGCACAGATTCACGGGCTCGATGAAGAGCGCTTTTCCCGGCAGCGCGACGAGGTAGCCAGCTACTCTCGGCGCCTCTTGGCTCGCTACCCCGACTTGGGCAATGGGGAGCCAGACCTCTACATCGCGTTCACAGACCTCTTCTTTGAGCTGTGCAAAGGACAGGGCGTTGTCGCAGCACTGATCCCGGGTGGCCTCATTCGTTCGCAAGGCACTCAGGCCATGCGGCAGAAGATTTTTGACGCGAGCCAAGGCGTGTCGCTCTCGATCATCGATAACCGTGCACGGTTCTTTGCCATCGACACCCGCTTTAAATTTCTGGCTGTGGCCCTCACGAAGGCTGGCTCTGAAAAGAGCAAGCGTGAGCCCATCAGCCTCTTGCACGAGCGGGGCACTCCTACGGGGTTGGAGACGACAGGCGCGGCCACCATTGGGCGTGCAGCGCTGGCAGCAGTCCGAGACGATTTGAGCCTACCTGAGGTTCGTAGCCTTGCCGAGTGGAAGCTCTTCTCGAAGATTGCAGAAGCAGGGGTGTCGTGGGAGGAGCCGGGCTGTGGCTGGACTCCGAAGTTCTGCCGTGAAGTCGATATGACCAAGGAACGTCCGAAGTTCCTGAGTCGTGCCACGCCAGGTGCACTGCCCTTGGTGGAAGGTCGCATGGTGCAGGCACATCGCTTTGGTGTGAAAGGACACGTGTCTGGCACAGGCCGCAGCGCATTGTGGGAGGCTTTTCCCATCGGAGGCTCGCGCCTCGCCCCCCAATTTTGGATTCGTCCCAGCGACATGCCCCGTGCCAACCAGCACCGTGCGGACGTGCTGCGCGTGGGCTTTTGCGATATTGCAGGCCAGACTAATGAGCGCGCGCTCATGGCCTCGTTGATTCCGGCTGGGGTGGTCTGTGGCAACAAAGTGCCCACGATCCTTTTCCCCGATGACCCCTCGGAAGAGCGGCTGCTGGTGTGGGTGTCCATCGCCAACAGCTTTACTTTCGACTGGATGCTTCGGCGCGTGCTCACCACCACGGTGAACTACTTCCTGCTGCAAAGCGTGCCCTTGCCAAAGCTGGCCAAAGAGGGCTTGCCGTGGAAGAAGCTGGTGAGCGCTGCGCGTGAGCTGCGTACACTCGATGGCGCTGGGGCTACCCGTGAAACCTACGAGCGCATGGCGCAGCTTCGGGGGGAAATTGATGCCGAAGTGGCCGTGGCCTACGGGCTCGATTTAAAGGACATGGAGTTGGTGCTCCAAGACTTCCCGATTTTGGATCGAGGTCAATTGGGACTGCCCGGAGAGGCCAAGTCCACGATTACCCGAGATTGTGTTTTGGCCGCTGTGGCAAAACGCACAGGAAGTCGGTCTACAGTTTGGTCGCGCCGTGCGGTGGAGGCACGTGCGTTGGGGGCAATGCCTTATGTGCCCTCAGAGCTCGCCCTCGGAGGCGAAGAAATCGAAAAAGAAGGAGCCCAAAGTCATGGTTAGTGGAGCGGGGCAAGTTGCCCGAATTCTGTACAAGGAAATCGTCGCAGGGGACCTGAGGAAAATTCTCGCCCAGTCCAACGATTCGGACACGGGCGGTGGTGCCCGCGATTTTCGATTTGGCTCATTTAAAAAACTGCTGCCTGTCATCACGCAGATGTTTCCCAAGAAGGCCAAGGAAAATCGCAAACGCGATGGAGTGGTCGAGGAAATAGACGTATTTCAGGGGGAGTTCTTCTGGCACGACGCGAACGGTCAGCTTGTACGCAAAGACTCCTTCTTTGAGCCTCCGACTGATGCCCGCCGGTCCGAAGGCCGCATCGCACGAGTGCATGAGTACGGCTGTTTTGACACCAGCCTCGTTCCCAAGGGTGGCCAGGGCAACCGCGTTTTGCTCCTACTGATCCAGTTGAACGATGGATCGGTGTGGCCCTACTACGTAGAGGAACAGCCCCTGCGCATCAGGGGCAAGTGGGACCCCGTGGTAGCTGACGCATTGGTGGCCTGTTTGGATGCTAAACGTGCGGTCAATCGCGCAGTGATCGGCTACCGAGATTTTACCAACGGGGGCAAGCACTGCGATGGCAAGTGAAGAGTGCAAACACGCGCTAAAGCTGCTCGCGCGTTCACGCAACGTGCTGGTGTCTGGCGCCCCCGGTACGGGCAAATCGAAGCTTCTGGCTGAGGTTGCTCTGGCCTTTGAAACGGCCTTTGGACTTGCTCCCGCTGGTGGTCCACCGCAGCTCAATCCCATGGGTGGCATCCCCATCCCACCTGCTCCTGGGGCCGTCAAAGACATCCCTGCACCCACGAAGATTGACCGCAAAGTCTTTCGGACGGTCTTCCACCAAAACTCCAAGTACCGCGACTTCGTTTCGGGCATCACGCCGGCAGTCAACAAGGCGGCAGGAGACCCAGACTTCGCCATCGTGAAAGGCACGCTGTACCGCGCCAGTGAGCACGCAAAGAGTGCCAATGGGGCCGCACTGTTGATCATCGATGAGATCAACCGAGGCCCCGCGGTGCAGGTATTCGGTGGTTCTATCGTGGCCATCGAGTCCGATAAACGTCTGGCCTCCGATGGTGCCAAACATGCGGAGACGCAGTACTTTGAAATGCTTGATCCTGCCACTGGCGATGTGATCGAGTACGCGTTGCCTCATGACCTCTACATGCTGGCCGCCATGAATCAGGCCGATGCGTCAGTGGAGCCTTTGGATGTGGCCTTCTTGCGCCGTTGGGAGCCCCTGCGTTTGGAGCCCGATGAAGCGGCGTTGCGAACCTTCTACGGCCTGGGTGACAAGAGTGCAAACGCGTTGCCTGATACGCCTACCAATGTCAGCGATGCATTGGAGGCGTCGGTTCGTGCATGGGTGGCTGTCAATGCACAGATTGCGTTGGGGCGTGGCCCCGAGTTTCAGATCGGGCATGGCGTGCTCATGTCCGGTCTGAAGCCCCAGACCCTAGCACTTCCCGAAGCGTTGGGCGCCCTATGTGTGGGTTGGGCCAAGGTGCGGGCACATGTGGAAGAGGTATTCTTCGGAGACACTCGAGGAATCGCCGCAGTCCTCAATGCACTCGATGGCCCGGCCTTCAATCCCTTCAAGCTCACCGAGACGACCTTCGCGGATGACCTGAGGTTTCGTCTGGAAGGCCCTACGAATTTTGCTGAGGGCGACATCTACGCAGCCCTTCGGGCATTTGCCAACCCCAGGGGGTAGCGCGTGGCGCACACCCGAACACGGCTGTCCCTCGTTGAATACGGAGCACCGGTTGACCTGAGCCGTGCGATCGCCGAGGCCATTGGGATAGATCGCACAAAGGCCAACAGCCTGTTGAGGGAGGCTGGGAATCGTGCTGCGTCGAGCCTTCGGCTCAACTACAACCCCATCAGTGTGGATGCCATAGGCGCACGGGCCTTCGACTTTGCGGGCCTCATTCGCTTGGCTCCTTCACTGGAACTGGAAGTTGCGCCCAAGTTCTTGGGGCTTGATGACACCGACGCCGCCTGGCGCGAGGACTTCTTTTTTATCTCCACGCTATCGCGTCATGGACGGCTCTTGACCTCTGAGCGCTTGTCTGCCTCAGGAGGCACACCTCGGGACCTCTCGACATTGGTGGCGCGCTCCATCACCAGCATGTACGAGGCCCGAAAACGCCGCCCACTACGCAGCTACCGGAGGGTACGTGAAACAGATTTTTTTATTGATGGGGACCCCGATCCGGTGGATCTCATCTTTCCGTCGCCCGATGGCTTTGAACAAGATCTCATTCGCTTTGATCGCAGGAACGTTTGGAACGCGGACATCGTGGCTGCGGCCAAAGTGCTCCTGCCTGAGGTGAGTGATCCATCGGCTGCGGGATCCTTGGTGAGATTGATTGAAGACCTCTTGCCTCAAAACGCGCCTGCCAATCGTCGCAAACCTATCCCCGCACGACACAGTGCGTGGAAGCCACTGCACGAGCTATCCATTGATGTGCTTGGAGGTTTGGGCCTCAACTACAAGCAGGGGCAGGCGCATGCTCCAGGCTACTTGGTCCATACCTGGCGGGTGTGGGAAGACCTTCTGACGGTCGCTTCACGCTTGGGCTTTGGCCGTAAGGCCGTAGTGCCTCAACGAGGCTACCCCTTGGGCACCAAGACCAAGATCAACACGGGCACTGTGAGCAAGCTTTCGGTATATCCAGACTGCGTGATTGAGCCCGAAGGCACACGCCCAAGGATGCTGCTGGATGCCAAGTACAAGGGCCACGTGGAGAAGGGGCAACTTCGCATTAGTGAGGCAGACATCTACGAGGCTTTGGCCTTCTCGAAGGCCTCCGGATGCAACTTGGTAGCACTGGTATATCCGGCACAGCCTGGCGACGCTCCTCAGCCTGTGGGCACCTGCACGGTCTTTGAAAAGGCTGTGGTCGATGCGGTCCAGATCGTGGGCATCCAGATCGAGAGCCGTTTGATTTCCAAGACGGGCGCCCTCAGGGTGTTCGCCGCCAACATGGCTGCTGGGGTGGCAGCATCCTTTGCCTGACCGATTTGAGGACGGTAACCTGCCCCCAGACTTAGTACGGCACCGACATAGAGTCCAGGGGTAAAAATCGTTGTTGCCGATGCGCCCGAACAAACTGCTCCGGCGTTAAGTATCCCAGCGCGCTATGCGGGCGTTCGGTGTTGTACTCGACGCGCCAGTCTTCGACCGAGGATTTGGCTTGGCGCAGCGACATGAACCAATGCTCATTCAGGCATTCATCGCGGAGTTTTCCGTTGAAGCTCTCGATGTATGCATTCTCCACGGGCTTGCCTGGTCTGATGAACGACAGCTTCACGCCGACCTGATAGGCCCAAGCATCCAAGGCCCTGCCGGCAAATTCCGGGCCGTTGTCCACGGTGATGGATTTGGGCAACCCACGCAGTTCCGCAAGCCGTTGCAGCACCTGCGCCACCCGCAATCCCGGCAGTGATGTATCGATCTCGATGGCAAGACACTCGCGCGTGTAGTCATCGACGATGTTCAAGCACCGGAACCTGCGGCCATAGGCCAGACCGTCGGACACGAAGTCCATCGACCAGCTCTGATTCGGCGCCGCCGCAACGGGACGAACTACCCGTTCTGCGGGAGCGATGCGCTTGCGGCGACGCTTACGAACGCTCAAGCCGGCTTGGCTGTAAAGCCGCCAGACCCGCTTGTGATTCGTCTGCCAGCCTTCACGACGCAGCAGAATATGGATGCGCCGATAGCCGTAGCGTCGCTTGAGCGCCGCCATCTCCTTCATGCGCTCGGTCAATGCCACATCGCCCGTACGCTTGCTTTCATAAGCGAATAGCGATTGGGAAATGCCTATCAGCCCGCAGGCCCGGATGACACCGATGCCGCGCTCGGCCATCAACCTTTTGACCGCTTCGCGTTTGGCCTGCGGGCTTGCTACTTTCGGCTCAAAAGGTCCTGAAACACCGCCTTGTCCAGCATCGATTCAGCCAACAGCGTCTTGAGCTTGTTGTTCTCTTGCTCCAGCTCCTTCAGTCGCTGGGCCTCCGAGACGGTCATACCGCCGAACTTCGCCTTCCAGTTGTAGTAAGTGGCCTCCGAGATCCCGTGCTTGCGGCACAGTTCGGCCACCTTGGCCCCTGCCTCGGCCTCCTTCAGCACCCCGATGCTGTTCTTCCGTAAATCGTTTCTTTGTGAACGGGCTCCACATCGATTTCGTACTAACCACGGGGAGCGGGTCAGGTATACAACCAATCAGCGTGAAGGCTCTGGTCGAAAGCTAGCGATCAGAGACTCTTTTTGGGCAAGTTCGTTAACCCTTTAAGGAATCAGTTTCTCCGACCAGTGAATGTCCATGCACAGCGACTGATGAAGTGGCGCGCAAACCGATTCATTCGTCGCCGTCGACATGCAAAGTGGGACGGGCCGCTAAACACGCTTTACTGACAGGATTGCACTCGCGCATCCAAAGTATCCTTGCGTCGGCGCAAAACCTCAACTTCATTTCACATAAGCGGTGCCATCGAAATCTTGATCGTAGTGACGCGGCCGGTTTCGCCGTCGTCGATGCGGAAAACCGGCGGCGCGCATACTTCAGGCAGGTCGACGGGCCGAGGATAGACGAGTTCAAGGCGCGTGCAACGATACCGCTTCGAATACGCGAGCAACTGATATACGTCCGCTTCATCGATACCCCAGTCGTCGAAGCTGGGATTAAGTGACTTCCATTTCGCATCGACGATCCGGTCGAGCGAGAAAGGCGCGTCTGCGGAAATCTTCTTCCAGACGGTTACATCCGGCTTGAGTGTGAAGAGGGGCTGCCCGTCTTGCTTGATGAGCGCGAGTTGAGGACCCTGACGAATGACGATGCTTGCCGTCTCCGCCTCCTTCAACTCTTCTCGGTGGCACACATAGTCTTCGAAAAGCTTGTTCATGTCGAAGAGCAGCGCGGGCGCAGCCGCGCTTCCGGCACGTAGGTCCGGGCTCGCCAGCTCAAGCAGCCATTCGCACCATTGCATGACGGCACGATAACGCAAGGTCTGGCGGTCGTAGCGCAGCCGCCGCACATCTGTGGACGTCAGACGAATCTGCGCGACACCCGTCAGGCGGGAGTGCAATTCGAACCACAGCCGCTTCGTCCACGCGAGCTTTGCCCAATGGCGACATGCATCGAGCGCCGCACGAATGATGCGGTTGTACTGATTGTCGACAGTGAATTCGTCATACTCACAATGAAGTAGGTGAGGTCGCGCAAGGTTGTGCCGTAATTGTCCTTCCGCGTGAAAGTGCCCCCTCACCACGGTAAGGTCTCCTGATTCTGGAACATAGCGGCTGACGAGTCCCGACTGTGCGACTGCGAGCACGCAGAGCAAAAACTCCTGAATGAATATTTCTAGCAGCGGCGCACACACCGCGCCCTGCTGCGCGCTGCCCATCGCCGAAACCTTCAGCTTTCCCGCGTGACGTAGCATGGACAGCAGCGCAGCGCGCCCTCGCGATGCGTCGTCGCCGTGGGTCGAGATGCCGACCTTGGGCAAGATCTCTAGTACACACGACGCGACCCTGACGATGCCGCAATGCTGTGCGAGCTTAACGCCGCCCACGGCCCGCTGACAGAACCCAGGGCGCTGATCGTTGATCTTGAGCAGTGCTTCGGCCTCGTGCGAAGTGAGATACGCGGCGACGGACGTCGATCGATCATTCGCGGCGGCGGACGCAGCATCTTCCATCACGGGGATAAGCGCGTACTCGACCGCCGTCACGGTGCGTAGGACTTGCATGCTGGTCCTGGTCTTGCGTCAGAATGTTGCCGATTCGTCTGGCATATCCGGCGCGATCGCCGTGCCGTCGTCGTACAACTTGACGATATCCGCCTCGGTCCACGAGGACGGATTGCCCACAGAAAGCGACACGCGCGGCGCGCTCCCGACGAGATGCGCGCCGCCTGGAAAGAGCATGGCCGACGTGAGCTTTCGCGCGAGGAAGAAAACGCTCGACGTGTCACGTCCCGTCAATGCCAGGCGCACCTTTTCCATGTCGTCGAAAAAATATTCCTGCAACTGCGGAATAACGCGCTCGGCGAGCCGCCTCCGCAATTCAGGCAAGCCGTCGATGGACATGAACGTCGCGTGACCGATAGCATGGTTGCGGTCGAGCATGAACTCTAGCCGGTCGTTAAGCCGCGTCATAAGCTTGCGGAGATCGATCAGGCCGAGGGCTGGAGAATTGCTGATGAGTTCGGGCTGCGGCGGGCACTCCACGAAACGAAAGCGTCTCCGCAACGCAACGTCCATCGTGGCTACGGATCGATCCGCCGTGTTCATGGATGCAACGATGTCGAGGTTGTCGGGCACGCCGAAATCTTCGTCCCTTGAGCCCGGCAGCCTAACCCAAGTCCCATTGCCTTCGTTCGGTTCACTTCCCGCCCTCGCGCGCTTGGACGGTTCAATCAACGTGATGAGTTCGCCGAAGACCTTGGCCACGTTCGCGCGGTTGATCTCGTCAATGAAGAGTGTGAAGCGTCGGCTCGGATCCGCGTGCGCCTGTTCGCAGAGCTTCCGGAACGGGCCTTTTTCATAGGTCACGGCGATCCCGTTGCCGTCCGGTGCGGCGGTCGGCCTCAATCCGCCGACGAACTCTTCATATGAGTAACTCGGGTGGAACGATACGAACGTGAAGTCCTCACCTGCTTCGAAAGCTTCGCGCATGCGCTCCTGCATCTGGTATGTCTTTCCGGTTCCGGGCGGCCCATAGAAGATTACATTGTCAGAAACTCGAAGAGGTGGCGGAGTGCTATCGCTTTCCTCATCGTCGCCTTCAGGCTCGTCTTCGCCTTCAGGCTTCCTCTTCAAAAGCGTACCTATCGGCTCGCTGTAGTAGTCAACTGCGCCGGGGAACTGGATCTCCAGCTTGCTGCGCAAATCCAGCAGCGCAGCATCTTGCAACGGGCGATTGCCAACCATCGCCTTTGTCCAGATCTTGTGCGCCCGCATCACCTTGTTCTTGTTGTTCTGACTGAACATCCGCTCGAACGAGTCTGGAAACAGCACGTGACACAGCGTGTGATAAAGCTGTCTGCCCTTACCTGACGGAATGGAATGTAGCCAGTCCGCGAAGTCGGATCCGCTGCCATTCAATAGTGCCGTGCGCGTGGACGGCGCCATGGCGACGAGTGCGGCGAAGGCCTGAACTGCGAACGCCATCTCGGATGGAAGGTACTGGTTGTATCCGGGGCCCGCGCTCCCTAGCCCCGAAAGCACCGGCTTATCAAGAAAACTTGACTGAAAGGGAAAGGGCGCTGCAGGCTTGATATTCCATATCCCTTCAAGCCGCTTCATTTTTTTTTGCGGTCGCAGATTCGTCGCGGGAAGCTGGACAATCCAGAATATCTCGGTCATCAGCGCGATGTCTAAGGCCGTGCATGTGGCCAACTGCAATTCGAGCTTTTGATAGAACGTGCCGTCTCCCGTATCCGGCTGGTCCACGAAGTTCGTGGTCAGACTCTGGAAATGGGGCACTGTCCAGATCTCCTGGTCAGGTAGAAAGAGCGATTGCTGATTGATCAGGCATTGCTGTTTGAAATCCTGTGCAGCCTGAAATACCTGCGCTGCATTCGGATGATTCGGATTAAAACGGCTCATGGATTTTGGCGCAATGGCGCTGGATTGTTAACGTACGGTGCGGCAGTCATTCGTCGGTTTAACCAAGCACTAGGGAGTGTCAGTATTTTTGTGTTTGAGGCGTTAGAAGCCTGATAGTTGTTTCTATCAGGCTTATGGATGCTATCTCAGCGATACGGGTCGGTGAAGCGTTCTGCATAAATCACGGCGAACTGGTTCATAGCGGCCTTCCAGTCGTGCGTGGCGCTGCCCCAGGCTCCGGTGATGTTGCGCAAGACCAGCCACAGTAGCTTGGTGGCCGCTTCGTCGCTTGGGAAGTGACCTCGCGTTTTCACCGCGCGGCGCAGTTGGGCATTAATGCTCTCGATCGCATTGGTGGTGTAAATCACCTTGCGGATCGCCGGTGGGAACGTAAAGAACGGGATCACACGGTCCCAGGCCCGGCGCCATGCATCAACGATCGGCGCGTAGCGTTGGCCCCAAGGGCCTTGCTCGAACTGCACGAGCGCGGCCAGCGCTGCCTCCACGGTCGCCGCCGTGTAGATCGGCCTTAGCGCCGCAGCCACCGTCCGGCGCTCCTTCCAGCTGGCGTATTCCAGGCTGGAGCGGATCAGGTGCACGATGCAAGTCTGCAGCGTCGTGGCCGGGAACACCGCGTTCAGCGCCTGCTCCATGCCTTTCAGACCGTCAGTGACAGCGATCAGGATGTCCTGCGTGCCGCGGGTCTTGAGCTCGTTGAACACCTTCATCCAGAACTTGGCGCCTTCGGTCTGCTCGATCCACAGGCCCAGGATGTCGCGCGTGCCGTCTGGCAACACCGCCAGCGCCAAGTAAACGGCCTTGTTGCGCACCACGCCGTCCTCGCGGATCTTGACCCGCAGCGCGTCGAAGAACACCACCGGATACATCGTCTCCAGAGGCCGCGTTTGCCAGGCCGTGACCTCGTCCATCACCGCGTCGGTCACCGAGCTGACGAACTCCGGCGAGACTTCCGTGCCGTACTGCTCGAGCAGAAACCCTTGGATCTCGCGCACCGTCATGCCGCGGGCGTACATGGCGATGATCTTGTCGTCGAACCCGGTAAAGCGGCGCTCGTGCTTGGGGATCAGGATCGGGGCGAAGCTGCCATCGCGGTCGCGTGGGATCTCCACCCGCAGCGGCCCGTCATCGGTCAGGACTGTCTTGGAACTCTTGCCGTTGCGTTGATTGGTGGCCTGCTCGGGGCGCTCGCCGCCCGCCGGATAGCCCAGGTGGTGGCCCAATTCCGCTCCCAGGGCCCGTTCGATCAGCGCCTTCTTGAACGCCATCGACAGGTCCTGCACCGCCTCGGCGGTCATAGGGCCTTTGACGAATTGATCAACCAACTCTGCGGGAATCGCCGGCAGTTCCCTCAGCGGTGTCTTTTTCTTGGTAGCCATACATGCTCCTTGAGCAACATGTTAGGCCCCAAACACAAAATTTATGACACTCCCAAGCACTATCGAGGTGCAGCGTGAAAAAACCGGTCCGTTGAAATCTTCGGAAACCCCATAGAATCCAAAAGCAAAGCCCACGCATTGCGTGGGCCCAAAAGAAAGCCATCGGAACGGAGCCCGCAAAATGCAATTTGCGAATTGCGCCTCAGTTTGAGGCACCCCGCTCAACTGGACAGCGATGCTAAGTGACTCCAGTTCTGCCCCCAAGCCTCGCCCATAATGTCACCCCGGGCGGACTTATCGTCGAATTCAGCGATAGGCAAGTTTATCAAACACGCGCTAGGCCGCATAGTCAGCGACGCCCGACCTCAGTAGACTGCCCCCCCCTCACTTCATCTGGTAAGCCAGTGTTTTCGCACGGCTAACCAGAGGTGCGAGCATCCCATCTCGAAACCTAGCAAGCTATCTTTTCACGACAGATCACCACTCGCATGACGCGAATCGACCATCCAGGGGAGATGGATCTTTTAGTTAAAGAACTCCTTTAGTTAGGAGTACCCAGAACGGCGCCTGGTTCTCGAAAACAGGCCTGAGTTACAAGGAGATTTTCCGTGCAGATCGGGCAGTCCCGCTCGATTAACGCAACCTGGCCCCCTGCTTAGGAATTCTGCTTCCCTCCGCCCTTGCCTCCGCCCGTAGGCATGCTGACCCGCATCGGAGCCAGTCCGATCCCCACTAGAAACTTCCTCGTTGCTACTCCCAGTCGAAAAAACTCGGATTTCCGTAAGTCAGACAAGCGGCATGCCCCCCTTGCGAAGCTATACATAATCAATAAAACTTTTTGCGCGAGTCATGAGTAATCAACCCGATCACCCCCGGGCGCAGGATGTTTGGCTAACTCCACACTTGACACCAGGAAATGTTCGGGCTGCGATCCCAAACGTTCTGGCTCGTTCAGCGATATTTGCAAGCCAGCCTGCGAATTTGAAGAATCGGCGAGAGTTCACCGAGAACTCACTCCTGCAATCGGTCCGTGGCTATCAGATCTTTCAGCAAGGCGGCATGCAGTTAGCTAACTCAAGCTGAAGCGACCTTGTGGATGGAGCTGCTCAGAACTGCATTCCTGGCCACCCGACAACCAAATGCATCTCGCATTCCGATTGACGTTTCTGCCAACGCCTTACTGAAGCGGCTGGATAAGACCTGCCACAGAAAGAACTGTCAGGCCCTGCGGACGAGTTTGCAAGGTTTGGCCGCTGCGCGTGTGAGCGTCGTGCACGACAGCGGATTCAGATGGGAGAGCAACCTGGTCAACCTCGATGAAGCCGCCAATGGGTCATCCACACGCATCGTTTTGAGCGTTGATACCAACCTACTCTCTGCGTACACAGCAGGTTATACGCTCGTCAATTTGGATCAACGACGCAAGCTGAGATTCAGTGCTGGGGCTTTGGCCACACACGTTCTACTCGACACATAGAATTCCGCTACCGCTCGCCTCAGGTCGAGCAGTGCGAACGAACCGTCCTAGGAATCGCAGGAAGAAGCGACGACGATGACATGTTTGGCCGACGAGGCCTCTGGCTCAATACTCCCCCCACTGCGCGCAGCCTCCACAGCCCTCATCCTTGAAGCCAATTCGCTAGGCGAAGGGTTGTAATAGCGCATGACCATCTGCAAGGTCTTCCAGCCCATAATCTTGGCCAGCTCCGGAGGCATCATGTGCGGAGCCAAGCGAGTCGCCGCTCCGTGACGAAGATCGTGAAAGTGCAAGTCGACCAAGCCAGCCGCAACGCAAGCAACCTTGAAATCGCAATCCAGCTTGCCGGTCTCGTGATAGCCCTTGACGACCTTCTCGGTCGAACGAGGAAGGCTCTGAAGGACGCGTACAGCCTCGAGGTTCAAGCCCACTGACCGCTTGCTGCCGTTGCGCGCCTTTGTCAGGTTCCTGACGCTGCCTTTCAGATCAACCTGTGACCACTCGAGAGTCAGGAGTTCACCGGCACGCAAACCCGTGGCGAGCGAGAGTCGAATGCATGCTTCCAGCCAGACTGGTTGCCGAACGCGCTCGTCGCTGACTCTCGAGAGGAGCCGGGCCTCTTCATCCCCACGAAGCCGACGCTCACGGCCCTCCGGCGCAGACGGTCGCCTCACGTCCTTCAAGGGATTGTCGAGTGGCCAGTTCCACTCCTTCTTGCCAATCGTGTACAGATGCGAGAGCAGCGCCAACTCCAGCCGCACCGTGTTAGCACTGCCTACTTGCGCGGTTCGCTCATTGCGGTACTTGGCAAAGTCAGAGGACTAAAGAGTGCTCAGCTCACGCTTGGCCAGCGGATGATTCTTCAGCAGTCGAATTCGATTGCGCTCATTGCGCTGCCCACCTACGGCCTTGGTCGGGACGCCTTCGTCCATGTAGCGGTCCAAGGCATCGCCGAGGGTCAGTTTCGCGACGGGGCGGAGATCTCTGAATTTCCCCTCGTCCATTTGCCCCTCGTGCTGTCGCACCCACCGTTCGGCGTCGTCTTTGGTCAAGAACGTCTGGGTCTGCCGCGGGAAGCCTTTACGACGAATGTCTGCCTGGTACTGGAACTCACCGCGCTTCTGAATGTTAGCCATGCTGCTTATCTCACAATTTGAGGATTGAGGTATAAGCGCCAACGCGGGAGGGCCCTTGCTTCGCGGGCTCCGATTTGCCGAAAACTGCCAGCAAATGGAGGCAGAAATTTTTTCTGTAACAGCGCTTGAAGGTCGCTGCCAGAGTCCGCCAAAACACCGGAGTGCGTTAGAAGTGCGGTCAAAATTCCCAGAAAGCAAAAAGCCCACCGTTTCCGGTGGGCTAAGCGCTTGATACTACTAGAGAATTCTGGTGGGCTGTGAGTGGCTCGAACACTCGACCTACGGATTAAGAGTCCGCTGCTCTACCAACTGAGCTAACAGCCCTGCGAGTCACTCACTTTGATCTGCTGCCGCGCGGTGCGCCGTAGCGTTTCGTTATGTGTGTGCTGCGAAGAAGAAAGATTATATGGGGCTTTTTTTATTTGTGCAAGTCGGGTGGCGAAAAAGTTTCGACGAACCGCATCAAGCCGTGTAGCCGCCGTCCACCGCGAGGCTCGCGCCCGTGATGTAGCGGCCTTCGGGTCCTGCCAAAAATGCGACCATCCCCGCGATGTCACCGGCTTGACCGTAGTGGGGCAAGGACAGCACCGCCACCATGTCGGCGGCGCGGTCGCCGTCGGCCGGGTTCATGTCGGTGTCGATGGGACCGGGGTGCACGACGTTTGCGGTGATGCCGCGCGGACCCAGGTCGCGGGCCAGGCCTTGCGTCAGGCCCACCAGCGCGGATTTGCTGGCCGCGTACAGCGCGACGCCTGCCCGGCCGGCGCGCGCTGCCAGGCAACTGCCGATGTTGATGATGCGTCCGCCATCGGGCATGGCGGCCTGAACCGCCTGGATGGCGACGAAGGGCGCGCGCACGTTGATGTCCATCATCCGCTCGTAGTCGTCCAACGTGTTGTCCGCGATGTGCCCGGCCAGGAAGATGCCGGCGTTGTTGACCAGCACATCCACCGGTCCGAGTTCGCGGATGGCGGTTTCCACGGCGCGCCTGACCGCGGCGGCGTCGGCGGAATCCGCCTGGATCGCCGCGGCGCGGCGGCCCTGCGCCTTCAGTTCCTGCACCAGCGCCTCCGCGGGCCCGGCCGACGACGCGCTGACGTACGTGAAGGCCACGTCTGCGCCGTCGGCCGCAAGCCGGCGCACGATGGCGGCGCCGATGCCGCGGCTGCCGCCGGTGACGAACGCCACTTTGCCGTTCAAGTTCTGCATGGTCAAACCTCGTTTTGTAGTGATCGGTACAAATATCATCGCCGGGCGCGTGATGGCCGGTCAATGAATTTTTTATCGATCAACACAAAATAGTCGGCACGGGTAAAATCCCCGGCATGGCTGAACGAGGGCGCCCGCGCAACTTCGACCGGGACCAAGCCTTGCAAAAGGCCATGGAAGTGTTCTGGTCGAAGGGATATGAAGGGGCATCGCTGACCGATCTGACGGAAGCGATGGGCATCAACTCGCCCAGTCTCTATGGCGCCTTCGGTTCCAAGGAAGGCCTTTTCCGGGAAGCCGTCCAGTTGTATCGCGACACGGAAGGCGGTTCGGCGCGGCGCGCGCTGCTGGCGGCGCCGACCGCGCGTGACGCCATCGAGGCCATGCTGCTTGCCTCGGCCGAGCGCTTCACGGCGCCGGGCCTGCCTCCCGGCTGCATGATCGTGCTGGGCGCACCGGCCGGTTGCGACAACCAGGCCAGCGTGGGGCATTTTCTGGGGGACAACCGGCGCGAGATGCAAAGCCGCATCCTTGCCCGCCTGACCGCGGGCGCCGCGCAGGGTGAACTGCCCACCGGGACTGACTTGAAGGGGTTGGCCGCGTTCTACACGACGGTGCTGCATGGCATGTCGATCCAGGCGCGCGACGGCGCCAGCCGCAAGACATTGCAGGCGGTGGCCCGGCAGGCGATGCGCGCCTGGGACGCGCTTGCCTGCGACGCGTCGCCGCCTTCCGGCGATCCGCCGGGCCGCGCCCGCAGCTGACGGATGCCGTCATGTTTCGTGTCGACCTGCGGCGTCTCATCCTGTGGATCAGCCTGCTGTCGGTCCTTGTGGTGCTTGCGGGCGGCTTGCATGCCAGTTATCTGGTGCAGCGCGATCTGCTCTTGCGCAATGCGATGGACACGAATCGCATCTATGCGTCCAAGCTGGCGCTGACCACCAATGCGCTGCTGAACGACATTCACCGCTACCTTTCCTACAGCGCCGACGAATTGGCCGACATGGAAAGCCACCCCGAGCGCATGGCGGCGGAGACGCGGCGGCTGGAACAGCAGATGGGCCACTTCAATTCAAGTTTCGTGGCGTCGCCGCAAGGCAAGGTGCTGGCCGTGTCACCGTCGTATCCGCAATTGCTGGGACACCAGCTGGTCAGCGATGCGGTCAAGCAGGCGCTCGCCGTCCGCCAGCCCACGATCAGCGAGCCTTTCAAGGCCAGCAACGGGCGCTGGCAGATCCTCTATACCCATCCGATTTTTTCGCGCGACTACCGCTACCTCGGATTCATCGCGGGGTCGCTCTACCTGCACGAAGACAACGTGCTGGACCGCTTGCTGGACGAGCATTTCTACCGCGATGGTTCATTTCTCTATGTCATCGACCGCAACGGCACGCTGATCTACCACCCGGACCGCGCGCGGCTGGGCAAGCCCGCCCCCGACAACGACACCTTTGCCGCGGCACGGCGCGGCGAAACGGGGGAACAGCGCTTCATCGACAGCGATGGCCGCGACATGCTGGCCGGTTTTGCGCCGGTTCCCAGCACCGGCTGGAGCATCATCGCGCAGCGGCCGGTGGACAGCACGCTGCGCCCGCTGGCCGACCTGCTGATGGCCACGGTCCGCAACACCCTGCCGCTGCTGATGCTATCGGTCGTTCTGATATGGCTGCTGTCGCGTTGGATCGCACGCCCGTTGGGGCAGATGGCAAGTATTGCCAAGCGCATGCAGGACCCGGATTCCGCGGATCGGATCCGCGCCGTGCGTTCATGGTATTTCGAGGCCGCGCAGTTGCGGCGCGCGCTGCTGACGGGGCTGGCGTCGATGCACCACAAGCTCAGCGACCTGCGCCAGGAGAGCACGACCGACACGCTGACGGGCCTTCTGAACCGCCGCGGCATGGACGAGGCGCTGGCGCTGTTGGGCGCCGAGGGTACGCCGGTGGCCATCGTGGCGATCGACGTCGATCACTTCAAGCGCATCAACGATCGCTACGGCCACGCGGCGGGCGATCAGGCCTTGCAGGCATTGGCCGGCGTCATGCGCGAGGGATCGCGCAGCGGCGACGTGCTGACGCGGCCGGGCGGCGAGGAATTCGTCATGCTGCTGCCGGGCGCCAGCATGGCGGCGGCCATCGGGATCGCGCAGCGCCTGCGCGCGCGCCTGGCCTTCACGGAAGGCTCGCCCCTGCCCGCTTCCATCACGATCTCCGTGGGTGTGGCGCATTACCCGGACCAGGGCCCGACACTGGAAGCCGTGTTCGAGCGCGCGGACCAGGCGCTCTATTACGCCAAGAATCACGGCCGCGACAGGGTCTGTGCGGCCGACGACACCACGCCGGAGGGATTCCGGACGATGCCCTGAGCGTTAGCGTCGCACGCCGATGACAGTGAGAAGGCCGGCAATGTGCCGGCCTTCTTGCCTATTTACTTCTTGGCCGGCGCAGGCGCCTTGGGCGGCTTGCGCATCTGCTCCAGCAACGGTCCGCAAGCATTGTCGTCATTCGCGCTAGGCGCGATCAGCGCCAGCAGCCCGGCCGCCGGCGTCAGCAGCACGCCCAGCGCCACCATGCCCGCGCCGCGCGCCGCCAACGGCGCGACGTGCACGCCCACGTCGGGCGAACCGAACGTCCCGCGCACGTACAACGGCGAGCGCAAGGAGAAGATGCGAAAGCCCTTGCTGTCCGGGTCGATATCCAGATCCAGGGTTTCGTCCTTGAAGCTGGCCGAGCCGGTGATGGTGATCAACGCGTTGTCGGTGTCGAACACAAAGACGCGCGGCGTCATCACGCCCCGTTTCAGCTCCAGGTCGGCCGCGCCACAGTTGATCTTCACTTCATCGTCGCCGAACAGTTTGGAGACCACATAGTTGGCGACGTTCAGTCCCGCCAGCTCCATCAGGCTGCGGCTGATGACGCCGTCGTTGACCAGCATCTTGACGTCGCCCGTCGACGTGCCCAGCAGGGCCGCCACGGAGTTGCCAGTGCCGCTGATCGCCAGATCGCCGTTGAGCTCGCCCAGCGTTTTCTGCATGGCTTCGGCAGACGGAAACAGCTGCTTGAGCTGCAACCGGCGCGCGTGCATGTCGATGCGGCCGGTAAGCGGCGCTTTCGAGCCGTCCAGTCGCGCCGTCGTATTCATCGTCCCGCCGGCCATGCCGAAGCGCAGCGGATCAAGCGTGAGCTTGCCGTCCTGCAGGATGACGTGGACCGACAGATCGGACAGCGGCAGTTTGCTGTCGTGGACGATGCGCGCCGCGTCCAGCGACACGTCCGCATCCATGTCGCGCCAGCGGTCGGTGCGGAACTCCTGCGTGGGCAGAACCTTGCCGCCCTTGGGCTTGGCGGGCGCGTCCTTGGATTTGTCCGTGTCGGCCTTCGGACCGCCGCCCGACGGCACGCCGATCAGCGGGCCCAGGTCCGCCATTTGCAGCAGCTTGGACGACAGCTTGCCCGTCAGCTTGGGACGGGGCGCACCCAGCGCGAACCTGATGTCGCCATGCAGATCGCTGTCGCCGACCTTGCCGTTGAAATTCTTGTAGTCGAACACCGCCCCGCCGGGGTTCTGCAGCTTGGCCACCAAGTGACCGTCGGTGCTGTAGGGCGGCGTGTCCGGCAGCGTGACGCCCGTCAACGGATACAGCTGCGCCATGGACGAGCCGGACAGTTTCAGGTGCAGGTCCAGCGCACCCAGATGCACGGGATCGGTCAGGGTGCCCGCGATCGAGGCGCGCGTGCCGCCGATGGCCACGTCGGCCTGCAAGGGGAACGGCTGCTTGGGATCCTGCAAGGCCAGCATGCCGCCGACCTTGCCCTCGCCCTTGGTGGACAGCCCCTTGTACTTGCCGTCGACCTTCCATCCGAACACGTAGTCGCGCGGCGCGCCGGCCGAACCGTCCTCGGGCACGAAGGATTTACCGGCCACGTCCGCGAATGGCACGGGTTTGCCCAGCGGATCGACCAGCACAGTCAGGTCGGCCTTCATGACTTCGTCGTCATAGCCCACCCGCCCCTTGTCAAAGCCAATCTCATTGATGTCCAGCACCCACGGGGACGGCTCGCCGGACTCCGGCAGCGTGAAGACCCAATTGGCGCGGCCGTCTTCCAGCCTTTCCAGGTCAGCCGCGGGCTCGGTCAGCTGAATATGACGGATGACGAGGTGCTGGGCCAGCAGCGGCAAGGGGGACAGGCTGAACTCCGCGCGCTTGAGGGTGGCGAAGTGCGGCGCCTTGCCCCATTCGGTATTGGCGATGGTGATGTCGTTGGCGACCACACGCGGCCACGGCACCCAGCTGCGCCAGCCGCCCTCTCCCGCCTCGCGCTGCCAGCGCACGCTCAGGTCGCCGTTGATGGCAAACGGGCGGCCCATGGCCGCCGTGGCCCGTTCGTTGATCATGGGCTTGGCGCGGTTCCAGTCGAACGTGGCGATCACAATCACCATTACCGCCACCAGCAGGGCAATGCCCCCTACAATCCCGATCGCTATTTTTCTTGTTCGCGTCATGGTTACTATCCTTGGCTTTGCTGCCCGGCCGAACTGCGCTGGCCGGATCACTACCCCAGGGTATCGCGGCCGGCAGCGACGGTCGGACGGAACGACGCCATAATGTGTGCGGATTTTTCCGGGCGAACTCGCGATGCAGGCATGCCAACGGCGCGAACGTCCGCACCGCTGCGCAGCAAGCGGCGTGCCCGTGCAAGGTGCGCGCCGTTACAAAAAGAGACGACTGCGGCCGGGTCGTAGTAACCGTATCCGGCCCGGTTGCCGAATTTTTGACGCCGGCGCGGTTCCAATGCCAAATGACCAAATCCGCCCTGACCGGGCGCAAGTGCAGGACAACCTGGAGGCCCGATGCGGCACTCGACTTTGATATTCGTGTTGGCGGCCTTCGCGCTGCTGACGCTCAGCCGCCTGGCTCTGGCGCTTTGGCAGTGGCAGCGCGTGCGCAATGCAGGCGGCCTGGCGCCTTTGCTGCTGCGGGGACTGCGCATCGATGCGCATCAGATCGCGGTGCTGGCAGCGCTGCCGGCCGTGCTGTCGCCGCTATTCGGCCACATCCCGGTGGCGGCGGACATCACCGCTGTCTGGTACATCGTGGCGTTCGTCCTGCTGGCGTTCCTGGAAGTGGCGACGCCGCCCTTCATCATCGAATACGACTCCCGCCCCAACCGCCTGTTCGTCGAATACCTGAAGCACCCGCGCGAAGTCTCGGGGATGCTGTGGCGCGGCTACAAGGGCGCCCTGCTGGGCGGACTGGGCGCGCTGGCGGTGATTGGCTGGGGCGCTTGGGCGCTGCTGGGCCACGCGCGTCCGGATGCGCCGCTGACGTGGTGGCAGATGCCGCTAGCCAGCGTGGCGATCCTGGCGGTGGTGATCCTGGCCATCCGCGGCACGCTGGGCCACCGTCCCATTAACCCGTCCTCGGTGGCCTACAGCTCCGACGGCATGCTCAACACCCTGGCGTTGAACTCGCTGTACAACGTGTTCTATGCGGTCTACAGCATGAAGAACGAGAAGTCGGCCTCCGCCGTATATGGCGGCATGGACGACGACGAGATGCACGCCCTGGTGCTGGCGAAGTCCGGGCTGCCGTATCCGCCGCCGAATCCCGATTACCCCAGCCTGCATCGCCAGCCGGCCACGCGCAAGACGCATCGCCCGCTCAATCTGGTCATCATCCTTGAAGAAAGCCTGGGCGCGCAGTACAGCGCGGCCTTGGGCGGCGCCAATCTGACGCCGGAGCTGGACGCGCTGGCGCGCGAGGCTTGGACGTTTACGCGCGCTTACGCCACCGGCACGCGCTCGGTGCGCGGACTGGAAGCCGTCACCACCGGGTTCCTGCCCACCCCCGCGCAAGCAGTGCTGAAACTGCCACGCTCGCAGCGCGGGTTCTTTTCGCTGGCCGACCTGCTGGGGCGCCACGGTTATCACTCGCGGTTCATCTATGGCGGCGAGTCGCACTTCGACAACATGAAGGGCTTCTTCCTGGGCAACGGCTTCAAGCAGATCGTCGACCGGCCCGATTTCGTGGACCCCGCGTTCGTCGGCACGTGGGGCGCGTCGGACGAGGACATGTTCAACCAGCTTGACCGCCTGCTGCGCGAAGACGGCGACCAGCCGACCTTCACGCTGGCGTTCAGCGTGTCCAACCATACGCCTTGGGAGTACCCGGCGGGCCGCATCGAAACCGACGGCAATCCCGCCACCGTCGAGAACACGGTGCGCTACGCCGACTGGGCGTTGGGCCGGTTCTTCGAACGCGCCAAGGCGTCTCCGTATTGGGAAAACACGGTCTTCCTGGTGGCGGCCGACCATGACTCGCGCGTGTTCGGCGCCAGCCTGGTGCCGGTACGCCACTTCCACATTCCTGCCGTGATCCTGGGCGCCGGCATCGAGGCGCGGCGCGACGACCGCATCATCAGCCAGATCGACCTGCCGCCCACCCTGCTGTCGCTGATTGGCGTGGATACCGAGCATCCGATGATCGGCCACGACCTGACGCGCAGCACGCCCGGACGCGCCATCATGCAGTACGACAGCACCTATGGGTATCTGAAGGGAGACGACCTGCTGGTGCTGGCGCCCAACAAGCCCCCGGTGCAGTACCGCTACACGGCGCCCGAGGACTACGCGCCCGCGCCGCTGAACGCCGAACTGGCAACCGAGGCGCTGGCCCACGCGTTGTGGCCAAGCTGGGCTTACCGCGAGGGGCGCTACAGCTTGCCCACACAGGCGCCGGTGCAGACCGCGCCCTAGGCTGACCGGCCACCCGGCCGAACAAACGCCTTGCGCTTCTTTTCGACGAGCGCATGGCAATGGCAGCCGGGGCTGTGGTCGTTGACCATGCCCACGGACTGCATGAAGGCGTACACCGTGGTCGGCCCCACGAACTTCCAGCCCAGTTTCTTGAGCGACTTGGACAGGGCTTCGGACTGTTCGGACGTCGAGGCGCCGTAGGTGGATACCTTGGAGGGCGGCGCTTCGAAGCGCCAGAAATACGCGGCAAGGGACCCTTCGCGGTCGATCATTTCCAGCGCGCGCGCCGCGTTGTTGATCATGGCTTCGATCTTGCCGCGATGGCGCACGATGCCCGGATCGGCCAAGAGCGTCTGGACTTCGTGTTCGCCAAAGTTGGCAAGCCTGGCCGGGTCGAAGTTGGCGAAGCCGCGGCGGAAGGCCTCGCGCTTGTTCAGGATGGTGCGCCAGCTGAGCCCGGACTGGAAACCTTCAAGGCAAAGCTGTTCGAACAGCGCGCGATCGTCGCCTTCGGGGTGGCCCCATTCGGTGTCGTGATAGGCCATGTATTCGGCGGACGTGTCCACCCAGCCGCAACGGGCAAGGCCATCTGGAAAATCGGTTTTGGCGGACAAGGGATCGCTCCTTACGGCTGACGGGCTACCGATGCTACTCCAGCAACGTCCCTGAAAAAAGTCGTAGCGGCCGCAACGCAAATCCAGATAATATTTCCGGCCTTGATTCGGCGCCGGCCTGTGCCGCGCGCACCGTCGGATCAGCGCGGCGGGCCGGCGCATCGCAGGCCCGGCATGCGCCAAGACGGGGAGCCGGACAGGCCATTTCGGACCTTGCCCCATGTCCCTGCCACTGACTTCGCTCGTTACCTTCGTGTCGCCTGCCGTGCTGGCCGGCGACGACCCGTCCGCCAATCCCTGCCTGGACTGCGGCGCATGTTGCGCGCACTTTCGCGTGTCCTTTTACGTCGGTGAACTGGCCGGTGAAAACGGCGGCCAGGTGCCACTGGAACTCGTCACCCAGATGAGCCCCCTGCGCGCCTGCATGAAGGGCACTGAGATGGGCGGCGGGCGCTGCATCTCGCTGCGCGGAGAACTCGGCAAGCCCGGCATTCACTGCGACATCTACGACAACCGGCCCACGCCGTGCCGCGACTTCGACATCTGGATGCCGGACGGATCGCCCAATCCGGATTGCCAGCGCCTGCGACTGGGATTGGGTCTGGCACCCGTGCCGCCCCGTCCCGACGCCGAGAACGACCCGCAGGGCCCGCTGCATCCGGACCAGCCCGCGGCCGCCTGACGCGCGCCGCGGCGAACCCTTCGCGGTCATTTCCTAGGCGCGCCCCGCCAGATAGCGCGTGGGCGTCATGCCGAAGGCCGTGCGAAAGCTGCCGATGAATGCGCTGGTGCTTTCGTAGCCCACCGACAACGCCGCCTGCGTGACGGATCCGCCGCGAAACAGCATCTCCAGCGCCCGCAGCAGCCTGGCCTGCTGACGCCACTGCCCCAACGTCACGCCGGTTTCCTGGCGAAAACGCCGCATCAGGGTGCGCGAAGACATGTTCAACCGCTGCGCCCATTCGTCGATGCCGGCCGTGTCGTCCGGCGTATCCAGCAATGTGTTGGCCAGATCCTGCAGGCGCGGGTCGGCCGGCATCGGCAGCGGCACAGTCGCCTCGGCGCTGCGCTGTCTCAGCTCTTCCAGCAGCACGTCAAAGAGTTGCGCCTGATAGGCCGCCGGGGTCTCCCGCGACGTGCCTTCGATGAAGCGCTCGACCAGCGCCTCGATCAGCCGCGAGGACGGCCACGCCCGGCAATGCGGCGGCAAGCGAGCGCACCCGTCGGGGTGCACGTGCAGGAACGAGCCCCGCGCCTCGCCAAACCAGCGCGCGCCATGACGCACGCCGGGCGGAATCCAGCCCAGGCTGCCGGGCAGCACCGTCAACACGCGGTCGCCCGACTGCACCATGACAAGTCCCTCGTGCACCAGCACCAGCATGCCCTCGGCGTGGACGTGCGCGGGCACCGAAATGCCCTTGGATTCCCGGCGCCGGCGCAGGCTGTACGGCGTCAGCAGGACGTCGGGCAGAGGGGGAGAGGCAGCCGCTTCACGCATGGTTGGCAGGTTTGAGGTACAGGTTGACGGGTTCCCGTTAGCGGGTCCATTTGAAAATGTACATCATTCTCATCATTGGGATATCCGCCCACTGAATGGAGACATTTCATGGACCACACACGGCTGCGCGACGCCGGCATCAAAGCCACCTTTCCGCGTCTGAAGATCCTGGACATCTTCTACCGCCATGCCGACGCGCACATGAGCGCCGCGGACATCTACCGCCGACTCATCTCGGACCACAGCAATATCGGCCTGGCCACGGTGTACCGGGTGATCACGCAACTGGAGCACGCCGGCCTGCTCAAACGCACCCAGCTCGATTCGCACACCAACGTGTTCGAACTGAACGACAAGGGGCATCACGACCACCTGGTCTGCACGCGGTGCGGCCAGATCCGGGAGTCCAGCGATCCCGCCACGGCGCAGCGGGTCAGGAAGATCGCGCGGCGCTGCGGCTTTGAACTGGATTCCTACAGTCTCGTGCTTTACGGCAGCTGCGGCTGCGCCAAGGACGACCCTGTCCTGCCCCACGGAGCCTTCGAATGAACCCCGACCAATTCTTCTTTCACGACCTGTCGCAGTTTCCCATCGTGACGGCCCGGCACGGCGGCGCGCCGCTCGGCTATTCGGCCACGTGGATCCGGGAAATGGAGCTGCTGGTGGAGAACCCGCGCACCTTTGTCATGGTGGTGCCCGACACGCGCCATGAGGCCGCGCACGAGGACCGCAGGGCCATGATCGAATGGCAGACCGCCAACATGCCGCGCCTGCGGGCGCGATGCCGGGCGTTCATCGCCGTCGAACGCGATGCCCAGGCGCTGGACAAGCTGCGCAAGCGCGGCGACAAGATGGCTCGCGCCTTCGGCCTGCCGTTCCTGGCGGTCGCGACACCGGGAGAAGCGGTCCAATGCGCCCGGGAGTTGCTTGGGCACGCGGGGCCGGGCGGCTTCAATGTCGATTAAGGCGCCAAGCCCTGCGATTTAAGACTGGGCGTGCGCGGCCGTTGTTCAATGACAGGCCCCGTCGTTTCCGTGGCCGTTTTTGCCAACTCTCGTCCCGCCGCCCGACGCATGAACCACGCCCTCGCCTGTCAGTTTTGCCAATCGACGCTCGCGCAGGGCGCGCCGCTGCTCGAGCAGAACGGCGCGGCCATCTGCAAATCGTGCGTGGACCAGTTTGCCGTGCGCTTTGCGGACCGGGCATGGGCGATGGCCGCCACGCCGCAAGAGCAGCTGGACGTGCTGCTGGAGGAAAGCAGCCGCGCCCTGGCGCAGAGCGAAACGCTGGCCGAGCGGGCGCGGTGCTGCGGCCTGAGCCTGAACGACCTGTCGGCGGCGCTGCCCGCGCGCACGCTGTCCTGACGGGCGACGCGTCAGAACGATCCCACCGCGCTGCCCAGCGCGATGACCGCCGCCAGCCCGATGATGGGTCCCACGATGCCCACCACGACGATATTCATGTAGCCATCCCGGTGGTTCGACCCGCACACCGCCAGCAAGGTCACCACGGCGCCGTTGTGCGGCAAGCTGTCCAGCGTGCCCGCGCCGATCACCGACACGCGGTGCATCAGCGCCGGATCGATGCCCAGGGTTTGCGCCAGCTCCATGTAGGTGCCGGCCAGCGATTGCAGGGCGATGGTCAGGCCGCCCGACGCCGACCCGGTCAACGCCGCCAGCACGTTGGTGGCCACGGCCAGCGACACCAGCGGCCCGCCCTCGATCGACAGCACCCAGTCGCGCACCGCCGCAAACGAGGGCAGCGAGGCGACCACTGCGCCGAATCCCACCAGGCTCGCGACGCTCAGGAGCGGCAGCGCGGACGCGTTCACGCCGGCGTCCATCGTGTCGCGCAGCGACGGCAGGCGCCGGAAGTTCAACACCACCAGCACCACGATCGCGGCCAGCAACGCGGTGATCACCGACCAGACGCCGCCCACCGCGGCCAGGCTGGTGCCGCCCCAGCGCGCCTCGGCAAGCCACGCGGTGTCCATGCGCGGCAGGACGATCAGCGTCATCAGCAGATTGACCAGGATCACCACGACCAGCGGCGTCGCCGCCACCAGCGCCGAGGGCGCGTCCGGGCTGCGCTGGCCATGTTGCATTTCGGCCGGGTCGAACTCGCGCGCGACGGTGGCGCGCTCGCGCACCAGCACGTCGTCGGCCACCTCGCTGGCCATGCCCGCGGGCGCGACGTAACCTTCACCCGCCCGCCGCGCGGCGGCTTCGGCGCGGCTCAACCACCACAGCCCGAAGCCCAACATGATTGCGCTGGCAACGATGCCCAGCCCCGGCGCGGCGAACGGCGTGGTCGCAAAAAACGGCATGGGAATGGCGTTCTGCACGGCTGGCGTGCCCGGCAACGCGGACATCGTGAAGGTTGACGTGCCAAGCAGGATCGCCGCCGGCATCAGGCGCACCGGAATGCCGGCCGACCGGAACAGCGCATGCGCCATGGGCGCCAGCACAAAAAACGCCACGAACAGGCTGACGCCGCCGTACGTCACGATGGCGCCGGCCAGCACCACGGCCAGGATGGCGCGCCGCGCGCCCAGCTTGCGCGTCATGGCGTCGGCAATCGCCGTGACCGAGCCGCTGTCGGCCATGAGCTTGCCGAACAGCGCCCCCAGAAGGAACAAGGGAAAGAACTGGGCGACGAACCCGGCCGCGCCGCCCATGAAGGTCTGCGTCCAATGGGCCAGCAGCGGTTCCCCCGCCGCGGCAGCCGTCACCATGGCCGCGGCCGGCGCCAGCAGCAGAATGCTCCAGCCGCGATAGGCCAGCCCGATCAGCAGGACCAGCGCCAGCAGAATACCGAACAGTCCCATGATCAGACCTCGCCCAGCAATTCGTCGATATCCAGTGACGACCGTTTGCCCAGGTCGTCGCCGTGTTCGGCCAGGAAACGCTCGGCCGCCTTTCTGCCCTCGTCGCGCAGCATGCACAGGAACGGCCATTCGGCGTTGAGCTTGGACGAATACCCCAGCTCCACCATGAGGTCGGACGAGATCCGGTGTATCCGCATCTGCGCCCACATCCTGCCCTCGCCATTGCCGGGGTCGGCCACCTGGCGCAGCAGCGCGATCATGCGCAGCTCCTTCAGGAGCGATGCGTTGAAGGTGACTTCGTTCAGGCGGTTCATGATCTCGCGGGCGCTGCTGGGCAACCCGGCCCGCTCCACCGGATTGATCTGCACCAGGATGGTGTCGTGCGACTGGCAGTCCCGCACCAGCGGCGTGATGGTCGGATTGCCGCTGTAGCCGCCGTCCCAATACGGATCGCCGTCGATCATCACGGCGCGGAACAGCGTGGGCAGGCAGGCCGACGCCAGCAGCACGTCGGCATTGACCTCGGCATTCTTGAACACCCGGCCCCGGCCCGTGCGCGCGTTCGTCGCGGTGATGAACAGATGGATGGGCGCGCGCGCCAGTTCGTCGAAATCAATGACCTCCCGCAGGATGGCGGCCAGGGGATTGGCCCCGGACGCGCTGAGGTCATAGGGAGAGAACACCCGCGACGCCATGTCGAAGGCGATGAACATGGGGGAATTGTCCAGCGACCACGAGCCCATCAGGATGTCGAGCGGGCTGCGGCGAAAGGGACTGAAACGGGCCGCGTCGGACACGCGACGCCAGAAGTCCTCGAGCGCGGCGCGGGCGCCCTGCGCGCCCCCGCGCGCATGTCCCAGCACCAGCACGGCCGCATTCATGGCGCCGGCCGAGGTGCCGGAGATGCCGTCGATGCCTAGCCAGGGTTCTTCAAGCAGCCGGTCCAGCACGCCCCAGGTGAAGGCGCCGTGCGCGCCTCCCCCCTGCAGCGCAAGATCGATCAAGACGGGATCGCGGGCAGTCGCTGACGCTTTGGATCGGGCCACGGCGGAACTCCTTGCGGGAGGCTGGGGGTGAGCTTGCGATCGGTGTGACTGCGACATGCGCCATGTTGCGCTGCACATATCGTTCGGAAGTTATACGCGATGCGCCTGGAAAACGGAAGACCAAGCCTTCGGCATCAAAATTGGGGTCGCACCATAATGAGAAAAATAGCCGTCAACACCAGTGTTTTTTTGGGCTTTGGCATTTTTCAGCAAACCGTAAGATCGATTGCGCGCGCCCCAACGCGCAGGCTTCCCAAGCATCGACGCCGCAGCATCCCTCGCATCCCCGCTTTCCCTTCACGTGCGCCATGGCTTTTTCAGGATTTGCGCCATTCCGCCTCAGCTCAATTCACTTCTGAAACGCGAAATGCCTCAACAAAAACTGAAAAAAAGGGCGATTGTCATTGCCTTGCAAGCGCTTGGCCTGTCCGGGTCCGGCATGCTGACCTTGGGCGCCGCGCCTGCGATTGCGCAAAGCATCACCTGGAACGGCACGCAGAGCGCAGACTGGCAAGACGTGCAAAACTGGTCGTCGGCATCGCTTCCGGGCTCGACCGGTTATCTGTTCATCAATAGCGTTACGCCGTACGCGCCGGTTATCGCCAGCGGCAGCAACCAGGCGGGCGTCATCTTTCTTGGCGCGATTGGCGGTCCTTCGCTCAACGTGGAACATGGCAGCCGTTTGACCAGCGGTTCGGCCATCATCGGCAACTCCACGAATGGTTTCACGCCCGGCACGTCCGAACTTCAGTCCGGCACGGCCACCATCAATGGCGCGGGCTCTCAGTGGACCGCAGAGGCCTTCAGCGTCGGCTTCTATGGCACGGGCACGCTGAACGTGACCCGCGGCGCCAAAGCCATCGCATCGACGGCCGTCACGCTGGGTTCGCACACCGGCTCTCTCGGCACCCTGAATATTTCTGGCCTGGGCAGCTCCCTGAACGCCGGGCAAATCACCGCAGGTGACAATGGCACCGGCGTCGTCACGATCTCCGACAAGGGCACGGTTCAACTTACCGGCCTGCTGGTGGCCAACTCGGCGGGTTCGACGGGCACGATCGAAATCACGGGCGCTGACTCGTCGATGCAGACAGTCAGAAGCATGTCGATCGGCTCGCGCAGCACCGGCACGCTGGACATCAAGGGCGGGGCCACGGCCACTTCCGGCGCCCAGACCTATGTGGGCATGTACGCGGGCGGCGACGGCAAACTGCTGGTTTCCGGCGCCGGCAGCCAGCTCTCCTCGCTGACCAGCTACATTGCGCTGGGCATGTATGCGGGTTCGAGGGGCCACCTGGCCGCGACGGACGGTGCGATGATCGATGCCTACCAGGTGGTCGCCGGCTTCAGCGCAGGCAGCGAAGGCACCCTCGTCGCGGACGGCCCGCAGACCCGGCTCAGGACCTCCAGCGCCTTCCTCGTCGGCTATCAAGGCACGGGCGCCGCCACCTTGTCCAACGGCGCCACCCTTGAAACCGCCAACCGCGTCCGAATCGCCGATGCGGCGGGATCGGTGGGCACCTTGAATATCGGCGCCGCCGCCAGCGATGCCGCTGCCGCGCCGGGCGTCATGCAGGCCGCGCTTGGCGTGCGCTTTGGCGACGGGACCGGCAAGCTGGTCTTCAACCACACCAGTTCGAACTACGTCTTCGCCCCCGGCATCAGTTCTCTGTCGCCGGGCAAGGGCACCATCGACATGCTGGCCGGATCGACCACCTTGACCGGCGATTCCAGTGCCTTCAGCGGCCATACCAATCTGCTGGGCGGCGCCCTGACGGTCAACGGCGCCCTGGGCGGTACCCTGAATGTCGCCAGCGGCGCATCCCTGCGCGGCTCGGGAACGGTCGGCACGACCACACTGCAAAACGGCGCCACGCTGGCCCCTGGCGCGGCCGGCACCACCCTGAACGTCGCGGGCGACCTGACGTTCTCGCCAGGTTCGGTCTATCAGGTGACGGCCGATTCCCAATCGTCTGCAAGCAGCCGTGTCGTTGTCAGCGGCACGGCAAACCTGGCGGGTTCGGCGGTGCATGTCGGGCCGGACGGCGGGTTCCAGACCCGGCGCGAATACGCCATCCTCAGCGCGGGCACGGTCAACGGGCAGTTCAACAGCGTCTCGTCCAACTACGCCTTTCTGGATCCGGCCCTGCGTTATGACGGCCAGAACGTCGTGATGCAGCTTGGCCGCAAGCAGGTGCCCGTGACCCCGGAAACCCCGGTCACCCCGGAGACCCCGGTGACTCCGGTTACCCCGGTCACGCCGGTCACCCCCAGCGTTCCTGAAACGCCAACTCGCCCGATCGCCTTCGCCGACGCGGCGCAAACCGGCAACCAGCGCGCCGTGGCCAACGCCCTGGACAGCCTGCCCGCCGGCAACCCGCTGCACGAATACATCCTGACGCTGCCCGAAGGCGCCACGGCCGAGGCCTTCAACAGCCTGTCCGGAGAAGCGCACGCCAGCGTCACCTCCACCCTGACCGGTCTCAACAACTCGGTACGCGCGGTGCCCCTCGCCTACCTGCGCGCCAACCTGGGCGCCGGCATGCGGGCAGGCGCGCCGACCGCGCAACTTGGCGGCACCCCGTCCGCGTCCGCCCTGCCTTCCTCCAATGCGCAGCCCGCCTGGGCCGAAGTCATCGGCAACTGGCAGACCTGGAAGGGCAACGGCGACTCGGCGCAAGTGCGCCAAAACACCGGCGGCGTCTTCGCCGGCGTCGACCACGCCTTGGGCGGCGGCTGGCGCCTGGGCGGCGCCCTGGGCTTCACCGACAGCAAGATTCGCGTGGACGACCGTTCGTCGCAGGCCGACATTGCCGGCTACAGCGCGGCGGTGTTTGGCGGCAAGGTGTTCGAGGTCGGCCCCGGCAAGCTGAACGTGATGGCCGGCACGGCCTACACCTGGCACGACATCTCCACCGAACGCCGCGCCAGCGTCTCCGGCGTGTCCCAGACGCTGACTGCCGACTATGGCGCAAGCACCACCCAGTTGTTCGCCGAACTCGGCTACGCCCTGCCCATGTCCGAGCGCGTCAGCATCGAGCCCTTCGCCGGGCTGTCCTGGAGCGATACGCGCAACCGCAGTTTCTCGGAGTCCGGCGGATCGGCCGCCTTGAACGGGCAGAGCGACAGCAACAAGCAAACCACCTCCACGCTGGGCTTACGCGGGCTGATGAACTTCACGGTTGGCCAGACCGAAGGACGCGTGCAGGCCACCTTGGGCTGGCGCCACGCCTTTGGCGACGTGCAGCCCGAAAGCACCATGTCCTTCGATGGCGGCCAGGCTTTCACCGTGGCCGGCGCTCCCATCGCGCGCGATGCCGCGCTGGCCGAGCTCGGCGTCGAAACCGCGCTCACGCGCAACGCAACCATCGGCCTGAACTACACCGGCCAGTTCGGCGGCGGCAACCGGGAAAACGCCGGTTCCGTCCATATGACCTGGCGGTACTAAGACGTACACGAATGCCAGGCAAAGCAAAACGCCGCTATGTCGATAGCGGCGTTTTGTATTTGGCACAAAGATGTGGCACCAACGAAAAACGCCGCTAACGAAATAGCGGCGTTCGACTTGATGCTTGCGCGAATTGGGGTGGTGGGTTGTGCGAGACTCGAACTCGCGACCAACGGATTAAAAGTCCGCTGCTCTACCGACTGAGCTAACAACCCGACCGAAGCCCGAAATTATGGCGGATTTCGAAGGGCTTGTCAAAAAATGACAGCGTGCCATCCTGCCAGCGATGCCAGGCAAGCAAACGGCCGCTCGCGGCGGCCGTTTGCGGGTCGTGCGGCGTGCTGGATTACCAGGCAGCCACCACCGCGCCCTTGAACTTGGTTTCGATGAACTGCTTCACTGCCGGGCTGTGATAGATGGAGACCAGCTTGGCGAACTCGGGACGGTCCTTGTCCTTTTCACGCACGACCAGCACGTTGGCGTACGGCGAGTCGGGCGATTCCTGGGCGATGGCGTCCTTGGTCGGATTCAGTCCGGCTTCCAGCGCGAAGTTGGTGTTCACGGCCGAAGCGTCGGTGTCATCCAGCGAGCGCGGCAGTTGGGCGGCGTCCAGTTCGATGAAGCGCAGCTTCTTGGGGTTCTCGACCACGTCGATCGGCGTGGCCTTCAGGCCCGCTTCCGGACGCAGCTTGATCAGGCCATTGGCCTGCAGCAGCAGCAGCGCGCGGCCGCCGTTGGTCGGGTCGTTCGGCAGCGCGATGCGGGCGCCTTCCTTCAGTTCGGACAGCGACTTGATCTTCTTGCTGTAGATGCCGATCGGGAAGATCACGGTCTTGGCGATGCTGACCAGCTTGTAGCCGCGGTCCGCGTTGGCGTTGTCCAGGTAGGGCTGGTGCTGGTAGCTGTTCAGGTCCAGGTCGCCGGCGGCCAGCGCCACGTTCGGCTGCACGTAGTCCGAGAACTCGATGACTTGCAGGTTCAGGCCCTGCTTGGCGGCTTCGGCCTTGACCACATCAAAGATCTGGGCGTGCGGGCCGGCGGTGACACCGACCTTCAGCGGCTTGTCCTGAGCCAGCGCGGGCTGGGCGAATACGGCGGCGCCCAAAGCGAACGCGGCCAGCGACTTCAAAACCTTGATGCTCATGTTGCGATATCCCGATATGACGGAAGTAGGAAAAAACGAAGAAGATCAGCGATGCGACATGCGGCGCACGAAGCGGTCGCCCAGGCTCTGGATGGCTTGAACCAGAACGATCAGCACGATCACGACCGCGGCCATGACGTCGGACTGGAAGCGCTGGTAGCCATAGCGGATCGCCAGGTCGCCCAGCCCGCCGCCGCCGATGGCGCCGGCCATGGCCGAATAACCGATCAGGCTGACCACGGTGACGATGGTGGCGGCGATGAGGCCCGGCAGGGCTTCGGGCAGCAGCACCTTCATGATGATCTGCATCGGCGATGCGCCCATGGCGCGCGCCGCGGTGATGAGGCCCGGATCGACCTCGCGCATGGCGTTTTCCGCGATGCGCGCCATGAAGGGAATGGCGGCCACCGACAAAGGCACGATGGCGGCGGTGGTGCCGATGGACGTCTGCGCCACCAATCGCGTGAACGGGATGATCGCGACCATCAGGATCACAAACGGCACCGAACGGGTCGCGTTGATGATGGCCCCCAGCACGTGGTTCACGGGCTGGTTTTCAAGCATGTTGCCGCGCGCGGTCACCGTCAGCGTGACGCCAAGCGGAATGCCGATGATCACCGCGATGGCGCTGGCCACGCCCACCATCAGCAGGGTGTCAAGCAGCGACGTAATAAGCAGGTCGATCAGTTGCGGACTCATGAGCTATTTCTTCAACGGTAATGTCACGGGCGTTCAAGGCGGCAATCCCGTCCTTGAGCGCAGCGGGCGTGCCTTGGGCCAGCACAAACATCGTGCCCACGGCCACCCCCTGGATGTCTTCGACGCGGGCCTGCACCAGCCCGACGTCCAGGCCGAATTGCCGGGTCAGGTCGGACAGGAAGGCGCCCGATGCGTCGGTGCCGGTCAGCGACAGGCGCAACAGGCGCACGGTCTGGCCGGGTTTGGCGGCGGCCAGCGCCTGGATGCGTTCCTTGACGGCGGCCAGCGTGGCGTCGGTCAGTTCCGAGGCGGTGGCGGCCGACACCATGTTGCGGGTCACTTCATGGCGGGGTTGGGCAAAGACCTCGCGGGTGCTGCCGATTTCAACGACCTCGCCCTGCGACAGCACGGCCACGCGATCGCAGACCTCGCGCACGACTTCCATCTGGTGCGTGATCATGACCACAGTCACGCCGGTCTTGCGGTTGATGTCGCGCAGCAGCGCCAGGATGTTGTGCGTGGTTTCGGGGTCCAACGCCGACGTGGCTTCGTCGCTCAGCAGCACGTCCGGATTGTTGGCCAGCGCGCGGGCGATGCCGACGCGCTGCTTCTGGCCGCCACTGATCTGGCTGGGATAACGGTCGCGCAGGTGTTCCAGCCCGACCAGCGCCAGCAGACGCTCCACGCGCGCCGGAATTTCAGCTTTGGACACGCCCGCGATTTCCAGCGGGAGGGCGACGTTGCCGTACACCGTGCGCCGCGACAGCAGGTTGAATCCCTGGAACACCATGCCGATGCGGCGGCGCTGTTCACGCAACTGCGCTTCGGTCAGGCCGGTCAGCGCCTGACCGCCGATGGAGATGTTGCCCTGGTTGGGACGTTCCAGCAGGTTGATGCACTGGACCAGCGTGCTTTTACCGGCCCCGCTGGGACCGATGATGCCAAAGACCTCGCCCTGCTCGATGTGCAGGTTGATGCCTCGCAGCGCCTGGAATTCCCCATGCGGCGTGGCGTAGGTCTTGGATAGGTTCTCGATGTGAATCATGGCAAGCGATTTTGTATCTTTTCTCTTCTAAAGAGAACGACCGTTTTTTCCATTTTTAATAACTACAAGTAATATCAACTGCCGGCCCGGGGACGCGAGGCTTCTGGAAAGCCGCGCAAACGCCTCGACAATGGCGATCCGGCAAAGACACAAAGGGCAGCCGGGAAGGAAAGCCTTCCTGACTGCCCTTTCTTTTCGGCGGCCGGCTTGCGGCCGACCCGGGTTCAGCGTGCGCGCGAGATGCGGACTTCCGCGCCGCGGCGCTTCACTTCCAGGCCTTCGGACGGCGAGATCCGCAGCCCTTCCAGCCCCTTGATGTAGCTCGAACCCTGCATCTGCATCACGCGGATCTTGTTGCGCATGACGACCGGGTTATGCACCGGCATGCCGAACATCCAGACCTCGTCCAGGATGCGGGCCGAGTTGAACTCGCCCGTATGCTGCGCGGCGGGACCGAGACAGAGCATGTGACCTTCGCGGCCGAACACCGGGAACTGGCCAAGCTCGCAATCGATGGTCCAGGTGGTGCCGCCCTCGTAGCGATGGCCGGTGTTCAGATCCCACCACGCCTCGCCCTTGGGCAGGTACACGCGCACCTGATTGCCCGGTTCGGTGACCGGCGCCACCAGCAGGGCCGGACCCAGCAGGTATTGCAGATCCCATTCGTGGGCGTGCGGATCGTTCGGGAACGACAGCGCCATGGAGCGTTGCACCGGCAGGCCGGTGCGGGCCGAGTCCTCGATGGCGCCCAGCACATAGGGCACCAGGCGGTAGCGCCACTGCATCCAGGTCTTGGCGTGGGACAGGGTTTCGTCGCCGAAATCCCAGGGCATCAGCCCTTCCACGCCCTGGAAGGCGAAATTGGCCGAGAACACGCCGGCGGTCAGCCAGCGCAGGTAAAGCTCGGGCGTCATGCCGGCGCGGTCGCGCGCGGCCGAACCAATGTTGTGCACCTGGACGGGCACGCCGCTGGAACCGATCGACAGGGACGTGCGCAGCGTGTGCCGCAGGCCTTCCCAGGTGTTGTCGACCTGCGGACCCACCTGCCACGGCAGGCGCTGGGCCGCCGGGAAGAGATCCGCGCTGGGCACGACGCCTTCGGGCGGCACCTTCAATCCGGCCACCGCGTCGAACAGCGCGCGGCGCACCAGCAGGGGATACATCGTGCGCAGGGCCGGGCCGGTCTCGCCGTTGCGGGCGGTCACGCCATCCGGGATGGCGATCTGCGCGTCGCAGGCGGGCGCATCCAGACCGTCTTCCACCAATTGGCGGTGGCGCTCGACCCACAGGTTGTAGATGTCGCGATAGGTCAGGTCCAGCAGGCCGTAGGGCTGGCCGGACGTCGCTGCGTTGCCGTCGAACACCTGGGCAGCGCCGTCGTCCTTGGTCAGCAGCCAGCCGCGGTCTTCCAGCTCTTCAAAGAGCGGACTGGTCTTGATGACGCCCGGAAAGCCGGAGGCCGCCACATGCACATTGTGTTTGTGAAAGAGCGCCAGCATCTGCTTGGCGTCGGGAAAGCGTTGGGCATCCCATTCAAAAACCGTCTTGTCCGCCTGGAAGCCCCACGCGATTGGCTGGGCCAGCGTCACGGCATCCACCGGAATCTGGTTTTCGCGCATGCGCGCCACCAGGGCAACCGTCTGCGTGGGCATTTCGCCCGCGGCCTGCTGCAGCCACGCGCCCATTGCCCACAGGACGGGCTGGCCGGCGCGGCCGGTCAGCGCGGTGTATTGATTCAGGATTTCGGCGGGTTCGCCGGCGAACAGGAACAAGTCCAGCACCGCGTCATCGACGGTCAGCACATAGGCCGAGTCCGCCGGCGCGACGCCCACCGAATGTTCCACGCGGCGCATCGTATTGGCATAGACGCCCCAGCCTCGGGGACTCCAGGCCAGCGGCAGCGCGCGGTGCTCCGGGTCGTCGGAAACCACCGATTCCTCGCGGCGGTTCAGATCCCCCGGGGTTTCGCCCAGACCGTAGACACGCTCGTCGGCGGCCAACGTGAAACCGGCCGTCCACACGGCGTCATCGGCCTGGTCCAGCGCGTTGTGCCCGAATGCGGGCGTATGCGCGGAAACCTCGGATTCGAAGACGCGGTCTTCGTTGCGGTACAGGGCGATGCGAACAGGATTGGCCTGGATCTCCAGGGCCACGTCGCCCTGGGTGATCCGCCAGCCGTCCCCGCCATCGCGAGGCGCGATGGTCGCTTCGCCCACCGCCTCCTGGCGCGCGAGCAGCATTTCGGCCACGGCGCGCGCACGCGCGCCCGGCTTGTCATCATTGAAGTGGTTCGCCTCGCCGCAGCGCAGGCGAAAAACTCCAGGCGCATGCGCCTCGACTACCAGATGCAACCCATCGCCCGCGTCGAAATCGATGCGACTGGGGCGGGACGTCAGCAGCTCGGCATTATCGAGCTGGGTAGTATGGGCAAAGTCGAACTTGGGCGGCACAGAGCATCCCCCGGCTTAAGCCAAAAACCATCAAAAGACGCTATTTTGACGGATTTGAGCTTTGAAATAAACTCGATCCCTCTTTTGGACGGTTATTTCATCCAAAAAAGGGGCATGAAGCCCTTGGCCTGCGTCAGGCGCGCAGATGCCGCCGAGTCGCCGAATTGCCGGCCCGAAAGGTGAAATGCGGCCTATTGGCGCCAAATTCCGGCAATTCTTACAATTCTACGCCAGCCGGGCGTGCCGCCCCGGGCGCATTAATTTTTTTTCATCGTGGTGAAACAAGTTGGGGCAGATCGGTCTCCAGCGGCAGCGGTTCGCCCATCAAACGCGCCGCGATCAGGTCCCCCATCAGCGCCGACCACGACAATCCGCGCGACGCGTAGCCGGCGGCCAGCCATAGACCCGGTGCGTGGGGCAGCTCGCCGACGGCCGGCAGACGGCCCGGCAGGACGGCGCGCCACCCGGCCCAGCCGGGCAGATCGCCCGGAACCAGCGCGTCGAATGCCGGGAAGTGGCCGGCAAGAAGCCCCGCCGCCTTGCCCAATGTGACACGCTGCCCTTCTGCGCCCACTGAGGCCTCGGCGGCGCCATGGACATAGGTGCTGCCGACCACGCAGCCCACGCCAATATCCGGCAGAAGATAGCCTTCGCCGCCGACGATGCAGCGCGGGCCGCCGTCCAGGGCCGCCGCGGGGATCAGCGTCACCTCGCCGGCCAGCGCGTGCATCTGGGCGACGCGGGGCAGCGGGTCCAGCAAACCGCTGGCCGCCAGGACCTCGCGTGAACCGGCGGCATTGGCCAGGATCACGGTGTCTGCCCGGGCCAGTTCCGTCCCCGAGGCGTCCAGCACCCGCCACCCCTGTCCTGCAGGCGACACGCGGTCGGCCCGCCCGGCAATCACCGCCGCCCCGGCCGCGGCCAGCAGCGCCTCGATCAGCAGCCCGGGCTGCACCAGCATGCCTTGTGAAAAGAACACGCCGCCTCGCGCCACGGGCAATCCGGCCAATGCGCCAGCCTCTTCCCGCGTCACCTGGCGCACCCAGTCCGCCGGAAATGCCAGCGCTTCCAGGGTGCCCGCCAGCGCCGCCGACCGGCCGGCGTCGCGCTCGACCTGGACGGTGCCGCAGACCCGGGGCGCCGCGCCCCCTGGCAGCCCCTGCCAGCGCGCCAGCGCCCTTTCGCTGCCCGCCCGCGACAGCCGCGCCCGCGCATTGTCGTCGCGCGCCACCACCGGCGTCAGCGCGGCGGCCAAGTGGCCGGCATGGGCCGGCGCGCCCAGCGCGCGCCCCGCGTCCAGCACGGTGACGCGCCACCCGCGCAGCGCCAGCGCGTGGGCGATTCCCGCGCCCGCCAGGCCGGCGCCCACGATCACGGCATGCTGCCCCGACGAGACCGCCGCGGGCTGCGCGGCGCTTCCTGCCTGGCGGACCTGCCCCACCGTCATATGCCATTTGCCCCCGTAACCGGGCGCGCGCCGCACGTCAAAGCCGGCGTCGGTCAGATTGCGGCGCAGTTCGCCGGTGCACGCCCAGGTGGCGACCGTGGCGTCTGGCGCCGCCAGATCGGCCAGGGCGCGCAGCAGCGGCGCCGCCCACATCTGCGGATTGCGCTCGGGTGCAAAGCCATCCAGGAAAAATGCGTCCACCCGCGCGCCTAGCCGGAGGGCCAGCGTCTGCGCGTCGCCAAAGCCCAGTGTCAGCGTGACGGCGCCGTTCTCGAATTCCAGCCGGTGCAACCCCGGCAGCAGCGCCGGCCATTGCGCGGTCAGCGCGCGCGCCATGCCGGCCAGCGGCTCGGGCGCATGGCGCGCCAGCAAGGCGGCCATGTCGTCCCCCGAAAAGGGGTGCGCTTCCATCGAGACGACATGCAGCGCCGCCGGCCGATGCGGGTCGTCGCGCCAGGCCTTCCACAACGCCAGGAAGTTCAGCCCCAGCCCGAATCCCGTCTCGCAGACGGTGAACGCCGCGCGCCCCCGCCAGCGCTCCGGCAGTCCGTTGCCCCGCAGGAAAACGTGCTCGGCCTGGCCCATCGCCCCGGACGGGGAGTGGTAGACGTCCCCATAAAAGGAGCTGACCAGCCTGCCGTCGGCATCGACATCCCCCGTTGCGGGGACCAGCGGAACATAAGTCACAGACATTCAGCCCAAAGATACAAACATGATGAAGCGCGAATTATCCGGCCACATGGCCGTTCGCGTTGGATGCGCACCACGCGGCGAAAGGATTAGTCCGTTTGCTACAGGTTTGCCGCATTGGTGGGCTTACACTGGGCCAATGGATACCTACGATCAGCCCCAATCGCTGGCATCGCCCATCGACCTGTGCGCCGCGATCGACGCGGCCGTCACGGCAGCTCATGCTGGCGCAGCCATCCTGCAATCCTACGCGCACCACCGCGCCGATCTCGTGATCGATCGCAAGGCCCGCAACGACCTCGTGTCCCAGGCGGACCGCGAGGCGGAGGCCGCGATCATCCAGGAATTGAAGGCCCGCACCCCCAAGTTCGGCATCGTCGCCGAGGAAACGGGCGGCAAGGCGCAAGGTGTGGCCACCTGGTACATCGACCCGCTCGACGGCACCACCAACTTCCTGCACGACATCCCGCATTACGCCGTCTCGATCGCCCTGATCGCGCATGCCGGCACCTCGATGTCCGCCAACGAAACGCTGGCCGAAGACACGCCGGTCATCGGCGTGGTCTACGACCCCAGCCGCGAAGAGCTCTTCACGGGCGTGTACGGCGTGGGCGCGTGGCTCAACGGCCGCCGCATCTCGTGCTCGCGCACGCAGACGATCGAAGACGCCGTGCTGGCCACGGGCTTTCCGTTCCGCGATTTTTCGTTCGCCGCGCAATACATGCCGATGCTGCACGACGCCATCAACCGCGCGCGCGGCGTGCGCCGCATGGGCGCCGCCGCGCTCGATTTGGCCTGGACTGCCTGCGGCCGGTACGACGGCTATTGGGAAATGGGCCTGGCGCCCTGGGACGTGGCCGCGGGCACGCTGATCCTGCGCGAGGCGGGCGGCGTGTGCACCGACATGCACAAGCAGGATCCCTGGCCGATCGGCGGGCGCGTCGTGGCGGGCAATCCCGCCATCGAACGCGCGCTGCACGAAATGATTGCGCCTCACCTGAACAAGCAAGGCTGAGGCGCCCGCTAGGCGGACGTCTTCGCGGGCGCCGCGGCCTGCGCGTCAGGCCGCAGTTCGCGGCGCAGGATCTTGCCCACGTTGCTCTTGGGCAGCTCGTCGCGGAATTCAACGAAGCGCGGCCGCTTGTAGCCCGTCAGCTTGTCCTTGCACCATTGCTGCACCTGGACTTCGGTCAGCGACGGGTCTTTCTTCACGACAAACACCTTGACCGCCTCGCCGGAGTGCTCGTCCGGCACGCCGATCGCGGCGCATTCCAGCACGCCCGGATGCTGCGCGACCGCGGCCTCGACCTCGTTCGGATAGACCTTGAAGCCGGACACCGCGATCATGTCCTTCTTGCGGTCCACGATGCGGGTGTAGCCCTGCTCGTCCATGATGCCGATGTCGCCGGTCCGAAAGAACCCATCGGCCGTCATCGAATTACGCGTCTCGTCGGGCTTGCGCCAGTACCCCAGCATGACCTGCGGCCCGCGAATCCCGACCTCGCCACGTTCTCCGAGCGGCACCTCGTTGCCCGCATCGTCCAGGATCGCGACGTCCGTCGACGGCAGCGGCAGCCCGATGGAACCCGAATACGCGGTGGCATTGGTGGGATTGACCGTCGCCACCGGCGACGTCTCGGACAGGCCGTAGCCCTCGATCAGCGGCCGGCCCGTGATCTTCAGCCAGCGCTCGGCCACCTGCTGCTGCACGGCCATCCCGCCGCCCAGCGTCAGCCGCAGGCCGGAGAAGTCCAGGCGCGCAAAGTCCTCGTTGTGCGCCAGCGCGTTGAACAGCGTATTGACGCCGGGAAACACATTCACCGGCGTCTTGCGCCACGCATTGATGAGCGAAGGCTGGTCGCGCGGATTGATGATGAGCACGTTGCGCATGCCCGCGTGCAGGGCGTAAAGACCGCACACCGTCATGGCGAACACGTGATAGAGCGGCAGCGCGCTGATGATGGTGAGCTGCTGGTCCGCCATGTCGTGCACGACCGGCTGCGCGACCGCCTCGGTCTGCAGCACGTTGGCCACCAGGTTGCGGTGCGACAGCATGGCGCCCTTGGGCACGCCGGTGGTGCCGCCCGTGTACTGCAGCACCGCCACGTCGTCCATCGAGATGGCCGGCGGATTGAAAGGCAGGTGCGCACCCTCGTGCAGCAGCTTGGGCAGCGCCAGCGCGCCGTCGATTTGCCACGGCGGCACGATCTTCTTGATGTAGCGCGCGGCCAGGTTGACCAGCGGCGCCTTCAGGCCGCCAAGCAGATCGCCGGGCCCCGTCACGACGATGTGCTTGAGTTCGCCGCGATCGGCGACCTGCTGCAGGGTATGCGCAAAGTTTTCCAGGATGACGATGACGGACGCGCCGCTGTCCAGCAACTGGCGCTGCAATTCATCGGCGGTGTAGAGCGGATTGACGTTCACCAGCGTCATGCCCGCGCGCAGCGATCCCAGCATGCACACCAGATAGGCCGGCACGTTGGGCATCATCAGCGCGACCCGCGCGCCCTTTTCAAGATTCAACCCTTGCAGCCAGGCCGCGAACGCGCGCGCGTGCCCGTCCAGCTGCGCATAGGTGATGTCGCTGCCCATCGCCGTGCAGGCGATGCGCGTCGCGTACCGCTTGCAGGCCCGGTCCAGCAAGTCGGTCAGCGAGGAGTATTCCTCGGTGGAGATCTCCGCAGGAACGCCTTGGGGATACTGAGCAAGCCACGGACGCGTCATGGTATTTGTCTCCATTAAATTGATTTTTGAATGATGATACCCTTTGTCCGTTCCCCCTATTTCCCCCGAGTTCGCTCATGAAACTCCTTGAACCCATCGTTGCCTGGCACCAGGATATTTCCAAGATCCGACGCGACATCCACGCGCATCCCGAACTGGCCTTCGAAGAGTTCCGCACCGCCGATGTGGTGGCGGCCAAGCTCGAGGAATGGGGCATCGAAATCCATCGCGGATTGGGCGGCACCGGCGTCGTGGGCATCATCCGCGGCAACCAGCCCGGCGATCGCGCGGTGGGCCTGCGCGCCGACATGGACGCGCTGCCCATGCAGGAAGCCAACACATTTGCGCACGCCAGCAAGAACGACGGCAAGATGCACGCGTGCGGCCACGACGGCCACACCGCCATGCTGCTGGCCGCGTCGCAATACCTGGCCGAGCACCGCGATTTCGCGGGCACGGTCTATGTGATCTTCCAGCCCGCCGAAGAAGGCGGCGGCGGCGCCAAGCGCATGATCGACGACGGCCTGTTCACCCGATTCCCGATGGAAGCGGTGTTCGGCATGCACAACTGGCCCGGCATGAAGCCCGGCCAGTTCGGCCTGACGCCCGGCCCCATCATGGCCTCCAGCAACGAATTCTCGATCGTCATCAAGGGCAAGGGCACGCACGCGGGCATGCCGCACCTGGGCATCGACCCGGTCATGGCGGCGGTGCAGATGGCGCAATCGCTGCAGACCATCGTCACGCGCAACCGCAATCCGCTGGACGCGGCCGTGCTCAGCATCACGCAGATCCATGCGGGCAGCGCCGACAACGTGGTGCCCAACCATGCCGAATTGCGCGGCACGGTGCGCACCTTCACGCTGGACGTGCTGGACCTGATCGAACGCCGTATGGAAGAAATCGCGCGCCACACCAGCGCGGCGATGGACTGCGAGGTCGAGTTCACCTTCCAGCGCAACTATCCGCCCACCATCAACCACCCCGAGGAAGCGGCGTTCTGCGCCGACGTGCTCCGCGACATCGTCGGCGACGCCAACGTCAACGCGAATGTGCAGCCGACCATGGGCGCCGAGGACTTCGCGTTCATGCTGCAGGAACTACCGGGCTGCTACGTCTGGATCGGCAACGGCACCGGCGAGCACCGCGACAGCGGCCACGGCCTGGGGCCCTGCATGCTGCACAACGGCAGCTACGACTTCAACGACGATCTGCTGCCGCTGGGCGGCACGTACTGGGTGCAGCTCGCGCTCAAGCGGCTGGCCAAGGCCTGAGACCGGCCTAGCCATCCTGCCCGCCGACCGCCAGGCACATCGCCAGGAAGCGCTCGGCGGCGCGGGCGGCGGCATCGGCGTGCGGCACCAGGATGCTCAGCGTCCGCGTGAGCGGTTTGGGCAACAGCCGCAGCGCCGCCAGTGCGCCGTCTTCGTGCCGCATCGACATCACCGACACGAAACCCACGCCCAACCCTGCCCGCACGGCCTGCTTCACGCCTTCCACCCCGGCCAGCTCCAGGCCGACAGACGGGGCCAACCCGCCATCGCTGAAGGCCCGTTCCACCAGCCGGCGCACGCCGGAACCCGGTTCACGCATCACCAGCGGCGAGGCCGCCAGATCCCGTAGCGTCACGGCGCCCTTGTGCGCCAGGGCATGATCGGCCCGCACGATTGCCACCACTTCGTCCTGGCGCCACGCATGCACCGCGGTATCGGCAGGCAATCCGGCGGGCACATCCCCTTCTATGAACGCCAGATCCAGCGCGGGCAGGCGCTCGACGATCTCGCGCGTGTTGCCATCCGACAGGTGCAGGCTCACGGCGGGAAAGTCGTGGCGAAAGTCCGCAACCAGACGGGGCAGCAGATAGCTGGCCGGCGTGGTGCTGGCGCCCAGCCGCAGCGCGCCGGTTTCCAGTCCGCGCCACGATTCCCGCACGGCCTGCGCCTGCCGGTACACCTGCCTCAGCTGACGCGCCTGCTCGGCAAGGCGTTCGCCGGCTTCGGTCAGCGCGATGCCGTGGCCGCTGCGGCGGTAGAGGGGCTCGCCAAACCACTCCTGCAAGGCGCGCAGCTGGCCCGAGACCGCCGGCTGCGACAAATGCAGCGCCTGGGCGGTGCGGCTGATATTGCCGGTATCGGCGACCGCGGCGAACGTAAGCAATTGATCCGGCGTCATGAGCGACCTGATATCAGATTTTCTGATATTCAATATTTAGATTGAAGATTTTTCAAATAATACGGCCGGATCTAATATTTCGTCTAGTTATGTAGTTATGCCCAAAGGGCCAGTAATGAATACCTCCACCACCACCGCCGTTCCGCTTCCCACCACCCCCGCCGCCGCCCCGGCTGCGCCCGCTGCCGCGGCCACGCCCTGGCGCGACAAGCTCAATGGCGTGTTGTTCGTGGGCTTGATGGCCGGCGCAGTGATGCAACTGGCCGATCTTCCCTTCATCCGCCAACTAGGCTTCTCGCCGCTGGTCGTGGGCATCGTTGTCGGCATGCTGTACGGCAACTTCCTGCGCGGCACCATGCCCGCAGACTGGGGCGTGGGTGTGAACTTCACGGCGCGCCGCCTGCTGCGCATTGCGGTTGCCTTCTACGGACTGAACATCAGCATCCAGCAGATTGCCGCCGTGGGCATGCCGGGCCTGGCGGTCTCGGTGGCCGTGGTGGTGGGCACGCTGCTGATCGGCACCGTGGTCGGCCAACGGCTCCTGGGCCTGGATCGCGACACGGCCATGCTGACCGCCGCCGGCAGCGCCATCTGCGGCGCGGCCGCGGTGCTGGCCTTCGAACCGACGCTGCGCGCCGCCCCCCACAAGAGCGCGGTGGCCGTGGCGACCGTGGTGCTGTTTGGCACGCTGTCGATGTTCCTCTACCCGGTCTTCTATCACGCGGGCTGGCTGAACTTCGATACCCAGGCGCTCGGCATCTATATTGGCGGCACCGTCCACGAGGTGGCGCAGGTGGTTGGCGCGGCCAGCAACATCGACCCCGCCACCACGGAAGTCGCCACCATCGTCAAGATGACCCGCGTGGCGCTGCTCGTGCCCGTGCTGCTGATCCTGGGCATGTACCTGCGCAGCGCCGCCTCGCACGCGGGCGGCGGCCAGGGCAAAGGTCAAAAGCTGCCCATCCCCTGGTTCGCCGTGGGCTTCCTGGCGCTGGCCATCGTCAATTCCCTGAACATCATTCCCGCGGATATCGTCGCCGCCATCCGCCGGCTCGACGTCTTCGCGCTGACCATGGCCATGACCGCGCTGGGCATCGAAACCCGCTTCGCCCAGATCCGCAAGGCCGGCCCGCGTGTCATGGCCCTGGGCTTCATCCTTTACGTCTGGTTGTTGGTTGGCGGCTACGGGATCGTCAAGCTGGCGACCTGATGACCACGCAAGGCGACGGCGGCGGGCGTCAACGCGCACGCCGCCGTCGCGTTTTTCCTGCATAATCGGCTGGTTCTCTAGCATTGGAGTCGGCCGCATGACCTCCAGCACCAAAACCCCGTTTACGACTCTGCCAGCCCATCGCGACGCGGTGTTGCGCGTCATGCCGATGCCGGCCGACGCGAACATCCACGGGGACGTTTTTGGCGGCTGGATCATGTCCCAGGTAGACATCGCAGGGTCCATCCCTGCCGCCCGCCGTGCCGCCGGCCGCGTGGCCACCGTGGCGGTCAATGCCTTCCAGTTCAAAGAGCCCGTGTTCGTGGGCGACCTGCTCAGCTTCTACGCCGCCATCGTCAAGACCGGCACCACGTCCATCACGGTATCTGTCGAGGTCTACGCGGAACGCCAGCGCCTGGACGCCGAAGTCGTCAAGGTCACCGAGGCCACGCTGACCTACGTCGCCACCGACGAAGCGCGGCGCAGCCGCCCTCTCCCCACACTTTGAGCCGTAACGCATGACGCAGTCCGCCGCCGCGCAGAAACCGCCCGCGACGCCCCGCCGCCTCGACCCGGAAGACGCCCAGACCGCCCTCGCGGAAGTCCAGGAGCGCTTGCGGCGCCAGCACCTCGTCGAAGAACTGGTTCACCGCCAGGAAGAAGGCGACGCCAAGGCGCCCCTGGTCGAAGACCTGGTGCACCGCCAGCACGAAGCCGAGTTGAAAACGCTTGTCGACGGCCTGCACCCCGCCGACATCGCCTTCATCCTCGAATCGCTGCCCAAGGACGAGCGCCAGGCGATCTGGAAGCTGGTCAGCCCTGAGCACGACGCGGACGTCCTGCTCGAAGTCGAAGACTGGGTCCGCGAATCGCTGATCGAGGCGATGGACCGCCAGGACCTCGTCGCCGCGACCGAAAGCATGGACGCGGACGAGCTCGCCGACCTGGCGCCCGACCTGCCGCCCGACGTGGTGGCGGAAGTGCAAAAGGGTCTGACCGAGGAAGAACGCGCACAGCTCCTGGAAGCCATGGGCTATCCGGAAGACAGCGTCGGCGCCATCATGGATTTCGAGATGGTGCGCGTGCGCGAGGACGTCACGCTCGAGGTCGTGCTGCGTTACCTGCGCCGACTGCACGAACTGCCCGACCACACCGACCAGATCTTCGTCGTTGACCGCCAGGACAAGCTGCAGGGCATCCTGCCGCTGTCGCGCCTGTTGGTCAGCGAGCCCGAAACCGAAGTGCGGGCAGTCATGAATTCCGACTTCCTGACGCTGAACCCGCTGGATTCCGACGCCGACGCTGCCGGCGCCTTCGAACGTTATGACCTGGTGTCCGCCCCCGTGATGGACGACCAGGGCCGGCTCATCGGCCGCGTCACCATCGCCGACGTGGTGGACGTGATGCGCGAAGACTCGCAAGAGCAGGCGCTGTCGCGCGCCGGTCTGCAGGAAGAAGACATCTTCGCCCCCGTCACCACCGCGCTGCGCAACCGTGCGCCGTGGCTGCTCTTCAATCTCTGTACCGCCGCCACGGCGTCGTTCGTGGCATCGCAGTTCGAGGGCACGGTCAGCCAGATCGTCATCCTGGCCTTCCTGATGTCGATCGTGGCGGGCATCGGCGGCAACTCCGGCAACCAGACCATGACGCTCATCATCCGGGCGCTGGCCATGGGCCGCATCACGGGCCGCAACCTGTGGCAGCTCGTCAAGCGCGAGCTCTTCGTGACGCTGCTGGTGGGACTGTGCGGCAGCGTGGTGGCCGCCCTGTTCGCATGGGTGATCTCGCACTCCGTGTCCATCGCGCTGGTGATGATGGCCGCCATGATCTGCAACATGCTGGTCGGCGCATCGGTCGGCGTGCTGGTGCCCATGGTGCGCGCACGATTCGGCAAGGACCCGGCGATGGGCTCGTCGGTGCTGCTCACCTTCGCCACCGATTCGCTGGGTTTCTTCATTTTCCTGGGCCTGGCCACCATCTTTCTGTTGTAGCGCCCCCGCCACGACACGCCGCCGGATCGGCGGCAATACCCCCGAATGCGCGGGGATGACAGCCCACTGACAGGGAAGACGACATGCCCTCCGTTACAGTAACGGAACTGTCATCTTTTCCCTGGGGCCGCCATGACCACCAGACTCCGAGCCGCGCTGTTTTGCCTGCTGTTGTCCGTCTTCACCGTTACCGCCCACGCTTGCGAAGACATGCCCTCATGGGCCAAGTCCGCGTGCAACCGCATCGACCAGATCTGGACCGAAGGCGGCAATGACCTCTATGTCAGTGGCTACGCCTGGCACAACCGCGCCAAGTACAGCGCCGAAAAGATCGACAGCTTCCGAGAACTGGCCTGGGGCGGCGGCTACGGTCGCAGCATCTACGATGAGGATGGCGATTGGCAGGGACTGTACGCGATGGCGTTTCTGGACTCGCATTCGAAGGTGCAGCCCATTGCCGGCTACGGCTTTCTGAAAATCGGCCAGGTCAGCGACAACTTCCGGCTTGGCGCGGGCTACACGGTGTTCCTCACCGCGCGCCACGACATCATGAGCTACGTGCCATTTCCCGGCATCCTGCCGCTGGTCAGCGCGGGCTACAAGGACGCCATGCTTTACGCCACGTACATCCCGGGCTCAAGCGGCGCGGGCAATGTGCTGTTCGTGTTCGGCCGCTGGCAATTCTGACCGCTTCAGAACGCGTGGCCCAACTTGCGCACCAGGTCTCCAAGGCGCCAGTCGTCGATGCCGTGCGCGCGCAACGCACGCGCCGTTTCCACCACATAGTCCAGACAAGGCCCGGAATGCCCGACCGCATTGCGCACGGACGCCAGCAGGCGGTCGTCGCACAGGTCAGCCGCGTACTCGCGGCAAGCCCGGTTCAACAGGAACACCAGTCCGCGCACGGGCGCATCGTCCGTGTGGCAGGTGAGCCAGCGCGGGGCGTAGGCGCCGGTGACCATCTCGCGCCGCCATAAGGCCTGAAAGACTTGCGGCACGTCGCTGGCCGCGATCTGAAACGCGACGCCCCGGCAACAGCCGCCACGGTCCAGGCCGAACACGAGCCCCGGATTGTCCGGCGATCCGCGGTGGTCATGCGACCACAGGCAGAGCGAGCGATGATAGCCCCGCACCGTGGCCAAGCGCCGTTCGCGCCAGGCAAAGCCGGGGTGCCATATCAGGGAACCGTAGGCAAACACCCACAGGTCGTCGACGCCGTTCCAGCCGGCCAGCAGGTCATCCACCGATGCTGCTTGCCGCGTTTTCTGCAATCCGGCGCAGCCGGCGGGCACTGCCAACGACATAGGGTCCTCTGATATCCCAAATCACTCCAAGACAGGAGTGAGCGATATCCTACGCCGCCCCTCACGCAAAAGCATTGCCAGATTGGGCCTGTGCAACGCGCAGAAAGAAATTTGCATCCGCGGCAGCGCGCGCGGCAGAAAAAAATTTGCGCGCCGCGCGCCTACACGGCGTTCAGGGGCAATTCCGTGGTGCTTTTGATGACTTCCATCGAGAAGCTGGCGCTGACGTCCAGCAGGTCCACTGCCCCGATCAGCCGGCGGTAGAAGCGGTCATAGGCCGCCATGTCCTCGACCACCACCTTCAGCAGATAGTCGACGTCACCCGCCATGCGGTGAAATTCGACGACGTTGGGCAACGCCATCACCGCGTTGATCAGGCTTTGCGTCCACTTCTCGTTGTGCTGGCTGGTGCGGATGGACACGAACACCGTCAGGTTCAAACCCAGCGCGCGCGGGTCCAGCAGGATGGCATTGCGCGCGATGACGCCGTCATCCTTCAGCTTCTGGATGCGGCGCCAGCACGGCGTCACGGAAAGGTTCACTTGCTCGGCCACTTCGGCGACCGAACAGGTGGCGTCCTTTTGCAGCAACGCGAGTATCTTGAGGTCCGTCTGATCCATGGATGTTTTTGATGCCATCAGTAGGTCCCGGGGTAACCGCCCCCGTCGATCAGCAGATTCTGCGCCGTCATGTAGCCGGCGTGGGCCGAGCAGACGTACGCGCACAGCGCGCCCAGTTCCTCGGGCTGGCCGTACCGGCCGGCGGGATTGCTGCGCGCCCGCTCGTCCCACAGTTGTTCGAATGTCTTGCCGCCCTGCTCCACCATGCCCTGGATATGCCGGATCTGCGCATCGGTGGCAAAGGCGCCAGGCAAGAGGTTGTTGATCGTGACGTTGTGGCGCACGGTCTGGCGTGCCAGGCCGCCCACGAAGCCGATCAGCCCCGAGCGCGCGCCATTGGACAGGCCCAGCTCGGCGTGCGGCGCCTTCACGCTGCGCGACACAATATTGACGATCCGGCCAAAGCGCCGCTCGACCATGCCGTCCACCACGCGGCGGATCATGTCGATCGGTCCCAGCATCATGGCGTCCAGCGCGGCGATCCAGTCGTCGCGGGACCAGTCCCGGAAGTCGCCCGGCAGCGGGCCGTCGGCGTTGTTGATCAGGATGTCGGGATGCGGACAGGCGGCGATTGCCGCGTCGCGCCCCTGGGGGAGCGTCAGGTCGGCGGACACCCAGCCCACGCCGACGCCGGTTTCACGCGATATCTCGGCCGCAGCCTCCTCCAGCGTCTTCGGATTGCGCGCGGCGATGGTCACCGCCACGCCCTCGCGCGCAAGCTGCAAGGCGCAGGCGCGTCCCATGCCGCGGCTGCCGCCAAACACCAGTGCCTTCCTGCCGCTGATCCCCAGGTCCATGCCCGCCCCTTCTGCTGTCGCGTTGACGGCGCCGGGCGCCCGCGGCCCGCCGCTCCGAAGCGGTCCAGTATAGGAGCGCGCCCGCCGGCGTGGAATTTTTTTCTAATCCGGCCGGCCAAGAAAAATGGGGCCCCGCGAAGGGCCCCATCGGCAATGCAGCGAATGCGGCTAGCGCATCAGCCCATCCATTGGCTCACGGGCGCCGCGGCGTCTTGCAGCGGCTGCGTCACCACGTCGATCAGCGCGGGGCCATCGTGCTCCATGGCGGCCTTGATCGCGGCGTCCAGCTTGGACGGATCCTCGACCCGCCATGCCTTCACGCCGTAGGCTTCGGCAATGCGGGCATGGTCGGTGCGGTTGAAGTCCACGCTGTAGTAGCGCTTGTCGTAACCGGCCTTCTGGCTGGCCTTGATCCAGCCATAAACCGAGTTCGAGAACACCACCATCAAGAGCGGCGCCTTGTGGCGCACGATGGTTTCCAGCTCGCCCACCGTGAAGCCGAAGCTGCCGTCGCCCATCACCGACACGCACTTGGACTGCGGGCGGCCGACCCAGGCGCCCAGCGCCGCCGACATCGAAAAGCCCAGCGCGCCGTGGGCGCGGTTGGTGATGAAGTGGCGGCCGGGCCGCGAGACATCGTAGTACGCCGAAAAATACGGGCACGGCGTGCCGGGATCCGCGCACACCACCGCGTCGTCGGGCAGCAGGCGGTTCAGCGACTGCACCACACGCTCGGGCAGAATCGGCGCATCCAGGCTGGCGGCCAGCGGTTCAAGCTGCGCGCGGCGCGCGGCCTTCGCGCGGCCGGCCAGCACGGCGCCGTCGGCCGCATCGGAGGGCCGGTGCTTGATGCGCGCCTGCACTTCGGCGGACAGCGCCTCGAGCGCCAGCTTGGCGTCGCCCACCAGGCCGACTTCGGTCAGGTAGTTGGCGCCGATCACCATCGGGTCGATGTCGATGTGCAGGATCGGCACATCGCGATTCGGGAAACGCCAGTGCTCGGTCGAGGTCGACCCCGCGCGGCAGCCCACGAAGAGCACCACGTCGGCGGCCGCCACCACATCGCGCGTCGCCATCACGCCGCCGTTCGAGCCCACCACACCCGCGTTCAGCGGATGGGTGTCGGCCAGGCTGCCCTGCCCGCTCACCGTCACGCAGACCGCGGCCTTCAGGGACTCGGCCAATTCTTGCAGCGCGCCGCTGGCGCCGGCGATGACCACGCCGCCACCGCAGATGATGACCGGCGAACGCGCGGCCACCAGCCGCTGCGCCGCGCGGGCCACGTCGGCGGGGTCCGGCGCAAAGCGCATGGCCGGGAAGCTGCCGTGCTCGGGCTGGGCCCAGACATCGGACGCATCGACCTGCTGCTTCATCACGTCATAGGGAAAGCACAGGTGCGCCGAGCCGGGCTTGCCGGTCGTCATGGCGCGGAAGGCCGCGCGCACCATGCCCGGAATCTGGTCCGCGCGATCGATCGTGCGGTTCCACTTGGTCAGCGGGCGGTACAGCGCCTCCTGGTCCAGTTCGGTCAGCGGGTACTTGCCGCGCGAACCGACAGCCACGTCCGACGTGATGCCCAGCACGGGAATCGACGATTCGTTGGCTTCGACCAGGCCCGGCAGCAGATAGGTCGCGCCGCCGCCGCTGGGGCCTTCGCACACGCCGACCTTGCCCGTCACGCGGGCATAGGCATCCGCCATGTAGCCGGCGCTGCGCTCATCGCGCGTCAGGATGTGCTGCATGCCGTGATCCAGGCGGTACAGCGCGTCATACAGCGGCAGCGTGGTGTCGCCGCACAGGCCGAAAATGTGTTTGACGCCGTTGTGTTGCAGCATCCGCACCATCGCTTCGGCGCCGTTCATGTGTTCCATGTCATCTCCACGTAATTCAGGAGCCGGCCCGCAGCGGCGGCATTGCCGCCGCGCCGGACCGACGCCGTTCAGTTATCCAGATTGATGTTGCTGCTCTTGATGAAGGCGCTCCAGCGGTCGTATTCCGACTTCACGTACGCATCCAGCGCCGGGCCATCGGAGGCCACGATCTCAAAGCCCGCTTCCGTGATCTTCTTCTTGATCTCGGGATCGGCCAGCACCGCCTGGAAATCAGCCGTCAGCTTCTTGACGGTGGCCGGCGGCGTGCCCTTGGGCGCGAACATGCCGCTCCACGAATAGGCGACAAAGCCCGGAAAGCCCGATTCGGCCACGGTCGGCACATTGGGCAGTTCGGGCAAGCGCTTCTCGCCGGCAACCGCCAGCGGCTTGATCTTGCCGGCCTGGATCTGGCCGCGCAGCGCCGCAAAGCTCAGCCACGTCATGTTGGCCTGGCCCCCGACCACGGCCTGGATGGCCGGTCCGCCGCCGCCGTACGGTACGTGCAACAGCTCGACCTTGGACAACCGCTTGAGCTCTTCCGGCGCCAGGTGGTTCAGCGAACCGACGCCCGTGGAAGCGTAGTTGAACTTGTTGGGCGGCTGCTTGGCGGCCGCCGCCAGGAATTCCTTCAAGTTGTCCCCGGGCACGCTCGGGTTTGCGCCGATCACGAGCGGAAAGCGCACCGTCTGCCCGATGGCGACAAAATCCTTGAACGTGTCATAGGGCAGCTTGGGCTTCACGGCTGGATTGATGCCGTGGTTGTCAAAGCTGACCAGCAGCGTGTTGCCGTCCGGCTCGGCCCGCGCCACGAATGCGGTGGCGATCTGGCTGGCTGCGCCCGGACGGTTTTCGACGACCACCGCGCGGCCGCCCATCTGCTGCGACAGGCGCGGCTGCAGGATCCGCGCCAGGATGTCAGTGCTGCCGCCCGGCGGATACGGCACGACGAGTATCAGCGGCCGTTCCTCGGCCATCACCGGCGCGGCGACAAAAGCGCCCCCTGCCGCGGCCAGCGTGCATAACGCCGCCAGCGTCCGCTTGATCGTTTTATTCATCAGTTTTCCCCTGCTGTTGTGGTGTTGGCCGGCACTGCCTTGGCGGGTTCGGCCTGGTCCCGCATGTAAATGGTAGAAAAACCCGTGCGAATGACGTCGGTGATCTGGTCCAGCCGCCGGCCGATGTGCGCGCTGATGAGGGCGGGCAACGCGTCGAGGTCGCGCCGCTCCAGCGCATCCACGATCCGCAGGTGCTCGCCCTGCGTGTGGCTGCGGCGGCCCTGCTGCATGTCGATCCAGCGCACGAAATGAATGCGCGCATTGACGCTTTCCAGCGCGCGCACGAATTCCTCGTTGCGCGAGTAGCGCGCCAGCGCCAGATGAAAGGCTTCATCCAGTTCCAGCAGCCTGGCGGCATCGCTGTCTTCGGGTTCGTCGCGCGAACGCTCGACGAAGGCGCGCAGGCTGGCCAGTTCTTCGTCGGTGGCGCGTTCGCACGCGGCGCGCACGATGCCGGCTTCCAGCACCGCGCGATATTCGTAAAGGCTGTGAATCTGCTTGGCATCCAGCAGCCGCGCGATGAACCCGCGGTTGACCGACCGCGTCAGGAAGCCCTCGACCATCAGCTGGTTCAGCACTTCGCGCAGCGGCGTGCGGCTGACGTTCAGGCGGCGCGCCAGTTCAACCTCGTTGATGCGTTCGCCCGGCTTGAATTCGAAACGCACCGCCATCGCCTTGACGGCGCCATACAGTTCGGCCTGTCCGGCCGACGTGCGGGCGGCGCGGGGAGCGGGTCGCGTCGAGGGTTGGGAGAGCGTCATACCGGATCGCGTGGGCAAATTTCCAGTCGGGATGAAGTGCATACTAAAGTGCATACACTTTATGCGGCAACCCGGGTTTGCCCCAAGCGCGCAAGGCCTGCGCCGTCTCACTGCGCGGAGACCAGGGGAACGACAGGCATGAAAAAGCCCGCCGGAAAGCGGCGGGCCGATCGACGGGGCAGGCTGTACACGGGGGGCTTATAAGCCCGTATCCAGGGTGTAATGCGCGCCGTCGCGGTTTTCGAGGGTCAGGGTGGACAAGACGGGCGACTGCGCCGCATCGTCCTGCTTGACATGAATGCGCAGGTTCGCCAGCGGCACGTCCCAACCGCCGGTGGCGGCTTCGGCCGTCACCCCGGCCACCAGCGCCAGGCGCTCGGCCACGCCGCGGGCGTCCGCCGCGCGCGCGTCGATACGATGCAGGCTGCGGGCCCCGTTGGGATGCGCCATCAATGCCGGCGACCAGACGCACTCGGGCGTCAGGTGACGGCAGAAATACATGCGGATGCCGGGCAAGGGTTGCTCGGCAAAGCGCACGGTATGGAATCGGGCCTGAACTTCCTGGCCGTCCAGCATGGCCGGACGGGTCAGCTCCTGCACGGGGTTTACGGCAAAGCCGGCCTCACGCAACCGCGTATAGGTGGCCTCGGCGTCATAGGTGCGAAATACCAGCGCTTCCAGGCCAAAGGGCGAATCGGCGATTTCCTTGCGCGCAGGCTGCGCGCCGGGCGGCCACCCCAGCAATTCGACGTACGTGCCTTCCAGCACGATCAGGCGGTTGCACGACCCCAGGTTGTGCACGGCCTTGTCGCTAAGATGAAAGCCCTGCCGTTCGTAATGGGGCGCCAGCGCATCCAGCCGGTCGCGCACCATGACGACGGCGTGGTCGAATTCAGTGCGGCCGACGGAATGCAGCATGCAGGCTAACCCCTTTTATCAGACCAGCTTACCGTGGCACTGCTTGTACTTCTTGCCGCTGCCGCACGGGCACGGATCGTTGCGGCCGACCTTGGGCATGGCGTTGCGCGCGGGCTGAGCGCCCGATTCCCGCGCGTCGGACGCCAGCGCCTCGTCGTAGTCCGAGTGGTGGTACTGCACGTTCTGCACGTGCGGTTGCGCCGCTTCGGCTTCGGCCTGCTCGACCTGCTCGGACGACTGCACGCGCACCGTCATCAGCACCTTGACCACATCGTCGCGCACGCGGTCCAGCATGCCCGAGAACAGTTCGAAGGCTTCGCGCTTGTATTCCTGCTTGGGATTCTTCTGCGCATAGCCGCGCAGGTGAATGCCCTGGCGCAGGTAGTCCAGCGCGGACAGGTGCTCGCGCCAGTGCGTGTCGATCGCCTGCAGCATGATCGAACGCTCGAACTGCGACCACGATTCTTCGCCCACCTGGTCGACCTTGGCCTGGTACGCATCGCGCGCCGCGGCCACCACGCGTTCGCGCAGTTCCTCGTCGTTCAGGTTGGGTTCCTTTTCCAGCATTTCCGTCAGCGGCAGATGCAGGTGCCAGTCGCCTTCCAGCGCATTTTGCAGCGCGGGGATGTCCCACTGTTCTTCCACCGATTCCGGCGGCACGTACGTGTTGAACAGGTCGGTCACCGCGGCGTCGCGCAGGCTGTGCACGGTGGCGCCGACGCTGGCGGCTTCCAGCACGTCGTTGCGCTGCGAGTACAGCACCTTGCGCTGGTCGTTGGCGACGTCGTCGTATTCCAGCAATTGCTTGCGGATGTCGAAGTTGCGGCCTTCCACCTTGCGCTGCGCGGTCTCGATCGAGCGCGTGACCATGCCGGCCTCGATGGGCTCGCCCTCGGGCAACTTCAGGCGTTCCATGATGGCGCGCACGCGATCGCCCGCGAAGATGCGCATGAGCGAATCTTCCAGCGACAGGTAGAAGCGCGACGAACCCGGATCGCCCTGGCGACCGGCGCGGCCACGCAACTGGTTGTCGATACGGCGCGATTCATGGCGCTCGGTACCGATGATGCGCAGGCCGCCTGCCGCCTTGACCTGCTCGTTCAGCGGCTTCCATTCCGCGCGGATCTTGTCGATGCGCGCGGTCTTCTCGGCTTCGGACAGCGATTCGTCGGCGCGGATCAGGTCGACCTGCTTGTCAACGCTGCCGCCCAGCACGATGTCGGTGCCGCGGCCGGCCATGTTGGTGGCGATGGTGATGTGGCCCGGCTTGCCGGCTTCGGCCACGATCTCGGCTTCGCGGGCGTGTTGCTTGGCGTTCAGGACCTCGTGCGGCAGCTTGGCTTTCTTCAGAAGGCCGGACAGCAGCTCGGAGTTCTCGATGCTGGTCGTGCCCACCAGCACGGGCTGGCCACGCTCGTGGCAGTCACGGATGTCTTCGAGGATGGCGTTGTACTTTTCGCCGTCGGTCTTGAAGACCTGGTCGTTCTGGTCCTTGCGGACCATGGGCTTGTTGGTCGGGATGATGACCGTTTCAAGCCCGTAGATTTCCTGGAATTCGTACGCTTCCGTGTCGGCCGTGCCGGTCATCCCGGACAGCTTTTCGTACATGCGGAAGTAGTTCTGGAACGTGATCGACGCCAGCGTCTGGTTTTCGTGCTGGATCTTCACGCCTTCCTTGGCCTCGACGGCCTGGTGCAGGCCGTCGGACCAGCGGCGGCCGACCATCAGGCGGCCCGTGAATTCGTCCACGATCACCACTTCACCGTCTTGCACGACGTACTGCTGGTCGCGGAAGAACAGGGTGTTGGCGCGCAATGCCACCATCAGGTGGTGCATCAACGCGATGTGACGCGGGTCGTACAGCGATTCGCCTTCGGGCAGGATGCCCAGGCGGGCAAGAATGCCTTCGGCGTGTTCGTGGCCGGCTTCCGACAGGTAGACCTGCTGGCTCTTTTCGTCGACCCAGTAATCGCCTTCGGGTTCCGGCTCCTGCGGCTTGGGCTCGTGCGCCATGCGCTTGAGCAGCGGCGGCACCGCGTTCATGCGGACGTAGAGTTCGGTGTGGTCTTCGGCCTGACCCGAGATGATCAGCGGCGTGCGGGCCTCGTCGATCAGGATCGAGTCCACTTCGTCGACGATCGCGTAGAACAGCGCGCGCTGGCGGCGGTCCTCAACACGGAATTCCATGTTGTCGCGCAGGTAGTCGAAGCCAAATTCGTTATTGGTGCCGTACGTGATGTCGGCGGCGTACGCGGCCTTCTTTTCTTCGTTCGGCTGCTGCGGCACGACCACGCCCGTGGACATGCCCAGGAAGCGGTACAACCGGCCCATCCATTCGGCGTCGCGGCGGGCCAGGTAGTCGTTCACCGTGACCACGTGCACGCCCTTGCCGGCGATCGCGTTCAGGTAGACGGGCAGCGTCGCCATGAGCGTCTTGCCTTCGCCCGTGCGCATTTCGGCAATCTTGCCGTTGTGCAGGGCGATACCGCCCAGCATCTGCACGTCGAAGTGCCGCATGCCGAAGACCCGCTTGCCCGATTCGCGCACCACGGCGAAAGCTTCGGGAAGCAGATCGTCCAGGGACGTGCCCTGGGCGTGGCGGGAACGGAATTCGTCGGTCTTGGCCGCCAGTTCCGCGTCGGAGAGCGCGGCGATCTTGGGTTCGAGCCCATTGATCTGGGTTACCAGCTTGCGATACTGCTTAAGCAGCCGATCGTTGCGGCTACCTATGAGTTTTTTGAGCAGAGAAACCATGCGTATTGTCGGCCGCACAAGCCATGCCGCACCGCCAAAGCGTGCGTGGCATCACCCGTGACTTGATGTTATTGGTTGAGCGGGAGTCCGCCGGGAAACGATCCAGTTTAACGCACCTGAAGCGTAATAGCCTGGACCTATGACCAGGGTATCACTGTTGGCCGGTTTGACCGGCCAACCCGCCGTGGGTTCACGGCGCGGCGGCTTGCGCGACGGCGGGCGGCGCGGGCTGTTGCTGGGGACCGAGGAACAGGCGCGGATCCAGCGGCTGTCCGGCAAGGCGGACCTCGAAATGCAGATGCGGACCGGTGGAGCGGCCGGAGCTTCCCACACGAGCGACCTGCTGGCCGCGTTCGACCAGATCGCCTTGCTTGACCAGCAGCGAAGACGCATGCGCGTAGCGGGTGATCAGGCCGTCGCCGTGATCGATCTCGACCATGTTGCCAAAGCCGGGCGCCCATTTGGCCTCAAGGACAACGCCCCCCGAGGCGGCCAGGATCGGCGTGCCCGAGGGCGCGGCGAAGTCCAGCCCTTCGTGCATGGCCGACCGGCCCGTCACCGGGTTGCGGCGCCAGCCATACGAAGAGGTCAGATAAGGGTAATCGGTGATGGGCATGGCGGTCGGCATGCGCGCCTGATCCGCCGAGCGCTTGGTGAGCGCGGCATCCAGCAGCTTCAGGTTGTCGGTTTGCTGCGAGAGCCGCGCCTGGATCTCGTCAAGCTGCCGGCCCAGCGCCTCGGCCGACGCCGCGGTGGGCGGCGGATGGTCGGTGAACAGGTCGTCCATGACCTGCGTGGCCTCCGGGTGGGCCGGCGCTTCGGGCGGGGCCGACGCAAGCTGCTGGGCCAGTTCCGGGTCGGTGTAGGCCACACCCGCCACCTTGGCCACGCGCTGGCCCAAGCCGTCGATGCTGACCAGCTTGGCCTGCAGCGCCCCCACCTTCGAAGCCAGCAAGTTCATGTTTTCACGCAGGAAATCGGCGTCGCGCCCGGGCTGTTCGGACAACGGCCAACCCATCGTGTGCACGGCGGGAAGGATGGGAGTGATGTATCGTTGAAGCGCGGCGCCAAAAATGGCCGCGGTAATCAAGGCGCCCCCCAGAAACAACGCCAGTCGCGCGCCGCCCAGGGTGAAATGCCCGTCCTGCCCTTCGCGGGCGTGCATAATCACGATCTTCAAGGTTTGCTTCCTAATTCTTTTAAAGCCGGCATGAATAGACCCGCTTCATACCGTCAACGTTCCAGTTCCAGCCGGCGCGTAGAAAATACCGCCCTGGGATGGCTGGGTCATGACATGCGGGGCGCCGGCGTGTTGGCGACTGCCCGCAAGCATCTGCAAATTCAGTATGCGGTGGCGGCGGTGTTGCCCGCTCCGCTGGGTGCCGTGTGCCAGGTTGCCAAGCTGGAAAACCTGTGCCTGCACCTGGTGGTGCCCACGGCCGCGCACGCGGCCAAGATGCGTCAATTGGCGCCGCGCATTGCGCGGTCGCTGGCCGATCAAGGCTGGAACCTTAACGAAATTGCCATCAAGGTACAAGCGGGTTTGCCCAAGCCTGGCTCCCGTCAGCCGCGCCCTCCCAAAGAGGCGCAACCCCTGGGCGACAAAGCCCTGGGCGCGTTCGAAACGCTACACGGCAATCTGCGGCCGGGTCCTCTGGCCGACGCCGTCGCCAAGCTCTTGAAGCACCACAAGAGTAGCTGAGCCGACCGGCTTTGTCCGGCAACTGGCAGGGCTGGAAACGTCACGAAACCAACTTTTCAGACCAATGGCCACATGGTCTGCTACCGGTTTGCGACTATCGCGCCAGGGGATGACGGCCAGTGCCGTCCTTAAGCAGGAATCCAAACAGAAACCCGCGCGGAGTCGGGGTCAGGCCCCCGGGCGCGGGTTCAAGGGCAAGCTGGCGTCAGGCCAGCTTCCATTCGTGGCGAAACGCCTGCGGCGCTTCTGCCTGCGATTCGTACGTGACGATTTCCCAGGCGTCGCGCTGCTCGAGCAGCGCGCGGGCCAGCTGGTTATTCAGGCCGTGGCCCGACTTGCACGCCACATAGCGCGCCACCAGCGGCTTGCCAAGCAGATACAGGTCGCCGATGGCGTCCAGGATCTTGTGCTTGACGAATTCATCGTCGTAACGCAGCCCGTCGCTGTTCAACACGCGGTACTCGTCCATGACGATGGCGTTGTCCAGGCTGCCGCCGCGGGCCAGGCCCATCGACCGCAAGGCCTCGACTTCATTCACGAAACCAAAGGTGCGCGCCCGCGCGATCTCACGCACGTACGAGTGCGTGGCGAAGTCGATTTCCGCAAAGTTCGCCGTCGAGTCGATGGCGGGATGGCGGAAGTCGATCGAGAAGGCCAGCGCGTATCCCTCATGGGGTTCGAGGCGCGCCCACTTCTCGTTGCGGCCTTCACCTTCGCGCACTTCTACCGGCTTCAGGACGCGGATGAATTGCTTGGGCGCGTTCTGCTCGACGATGCCCGCCGAGCGCAGCAAATACACAAACGTCGCCGCGCTGCCGTCCATGATCGGGACTTCTTCGGCAGTGAGGTCGACGTGCAGGTTGTCGATGCCCAGGCCGGCCAGCGCCGACATGAGATGTTCCACCGTCGACACGCGGACATTGCCCTGCTGCAGCACGGAAGCCATGCGGGTATCGCCCACGCCCGTGGCTTGCGCGGGCAGGTCGACGACCTGCGGCAGATCCACACGGTGAAAGACGATGCCGGTGTTGGGCTGTGCCGGACGCAGGGTGAGCTCCACCCGCCGTCCGGAGTGGACGCCGACGCCTGTCGTGCGGACGAGATTCTGAATGCTGCGCTGTCGGAACATGAGACTTGGAATTTTGAACCCGGAAGCCGGCAAGATAAGTACGTATTGCCGGCGTAACCGAAGTATTGTAACGCTGTCCGATCCGTGCCGCCATCCAAACTGGGCGCTCAGACCGATGTATACCTCCGTCCCTTATTTATCGTGCAAGGGAAACACGGACCGCTCTGCCTCCGGTTCGCCTGTGGGGACGGGCGAACCGGAGATGAGGGAGTGCAGTTAGAGCCGTTGACCGGCTCTAGGTTCAGTCCGCCTGCTTGCGCAGGAAGGCCGGGATGTCGAAATGATCCATTCCCGAGCTTTCCAACGCGCGCACCTGGGCCGACGCCTGGCTGCGCGGATTGCGCATGACCGACGGCATGTCCAGATTGCGGTAGTCACCACCTTGACCGGCCGGCATCGTGCCCATGGGCATGTTGTCGGTGCCGGTGCGCAGCACTTCAGCGGTGTTCTGCACCAGTTGCGGACGGGCTTGCGCACGGCCCAGGCCGGTTGCAACCACCGTCACGCGCAGGTTTTCGCCCATGGACTCGTCGTAGGCGGTGCCGAAGATCACGGTCGCGTCGTCCGAAGCGTAGCTGCGGATCGTTTCCATGATTTCGCGCGTTTCGCGCATCTTCAGCGAGCGGCTGGCGGTGATGTTGACCAGCACGCCACGCGCGCCGTTCAGATCCACGCCTTCCAGCAGCGGGCAAGCAATGGCGTGCTCGGCGGCCACACGTGCGCGGTCAGCGCCCGATGCCGACGCCGTGCCCATCATGGCCTGACCCTGCTCGCCCATGATCGTCTTCACGTCTTCGAAGTCGACGTTGACGTTGCCTTCGACGTTGATGATTTCGGCGATACCCGCGCACGCGTTGTGCAGGATGTCGTCGGCCGAACGGAAGCAGTCTTCCTGCGTCGCGTCCTCGTCCATCAGTTCATAGAGGTTCTCGTTGAGCACCACGATGAGCGAATGCACGTGCTTGGCCAGTTCCGAGATACCGTCCTCGGCCATCTTCAGGCGCTTGTTGCCTTCAAAGGAGAAAGGCTTCGTGACCACGCCAACGGTCAGGATGCCCAGTTCCTTCGCCACCTCGGCCACGACCGGACCTGCACCGGTACCGGTGCCGCCGCCCATGCCCGCGGTGATGAAGACCATGTGCGCGCCGTTCAGCGCGGCACGGATTTCCTCACGCGCGGTTTCCGCCGACGCGCGTCCCTGCTCGGGCTTGGCGCCCGCGCCCAGGCCGGTACGGCCCAGACGAATCTGCACCGGCGCATTGGTTGCCGCCAGCGCTTGCGCATCGGTGTTGGCGCAGATGAAATCCACCCCGTGCACACCGCTGCGAATCATGTGCGCGACGGCATTGCCGCCCGCACCGCCCACACCAACGACCTTGATTACGGTCCCTTTGGTGTTGTTCTCAAGCATCTCAAAGTTCATCATGATGACTCCCTCACAAGTCCGAATTTGCAAATCACAAAAATTCCCCGACAACCTATCTTTTGTGAATCGCCTCAAAGCCGACGCCGGCTACATAGGCCCGCCACGGGTTTGAGACGCCTCCTCTTTCTGGCGCTCCCCGCTAGACCGCCGCGGTTCGCACCAAGGAGCAGGCCCCAACCTGCACCCTTTAATTCATGAACCACTCCTTCATGCGCGCAAGCAGACTCTTGAAATTGCCCGTCTGCGCGGCCACCTTGCGGCCACGCACACGCTGCATGCGCGCTTCCTGCAGCAGCCCCATCACCGTCGAGAAGCGCGGATTGCGCATCACGTCGGCAAGGCTGCCTTCGTACTCGGGCACCGCCACGCGAACCGGCTTGAGGAACACGTCCTCGGCCAGTTCGATCATGCCGGGCAGCTGCGCGGATCCGCCGGTCAGGACCACGCCGGAAGCCAGCAGGTCCTCGTAGCCGGAATCGCGCACCACCTGCTGCACCAGGGTGAACAGTTCTTCCACGCGCGGCTCGATCACCGCGCCCAGCGCCTGGCGCTTGACCTGGCGCGGGCCGCGATCGCCCAGGCCCGGCACTTCCACGGACTCGTCCGGGCTGGCCAGCACCTGCTTGGCGACGCCATAGCGCAGCTTGATTTCTTCGGCATCGGGCGTGGGCGTGCGCAGCATCGCCGCAATGTCGTTGGTGATCTGATCGCCGGCGATCGGCAGCACGGCGGTATGGCGGATCGCACCGCCGGTGAAGATGGCGACGTCGGTCGTGCCGCCGCCGATATCGACGAGGACGACGCCCAGCTCCTTTTCGTCCGCCGTCAGGACGGCCAGGCTGGATGCAAGCGGTTGCAGGATCAGATCCTGCACCTCGAGGCCGCAGCGGCGCACGCACTTGACGATGTTCTGCGCGGCGCTGACCGCGCCGGTCACGATGTGCACGCGCACTTCCAGGCGCAGGCCGCTCATGCCGATGGGCTCGCGGATGTCTTCCTGGCCGTCGACGATGAACTCCTGCGTCAGCACGTGCAGCACCTGCTGGTCCGTCGGGATGTTCACCGCCTTGGCGGTCTCGATGACGCGGGCGACGTCGGTGGCGGTGACTTCCTTGTCCTTGACGGCGACCATGCCGCTGGAATTGAAGCTGCGGATATGGCTGCCGGCGATGCCGGTGTAGACGTCTCGAATCTTGCAATCTGCCATCAGCTCGGCTTCTTCAAGCGCGCGCTGAATGGAATTCACAGTGGTCTCGATGTTGACGACCACGCCCTTACGCATGCCGCGCGATTCGTGCTGGCCCAGGCCTAGCACCTCGAAACGGCCTTCAGGCAGGATTTCAGCCACCACAGCCACCACCTTGCTGGTGCCGATATCGAGGGCGACGATAAGGTCCTTGATGTCACGGGTCATGGCGTTAGCGTTTCTTGGGAGGTTTCGGTGTGGATTTGGATTTGGTTTCCGACGCGGGCAACGGGGCCAGCGCCAGGGCGAAACCATTCGGATAGCGCAGGTCGGCCTGCGTGACGGTGCGCCCTTCCAGGCGCCCCGCCACGGTGGGCCACGCCTGCACAAAGCGTTGAATACGAGCCGCGAACGGCAAGGCGCCGGGCAGGCCGTGCGGGTCCGGCGCGTCGGCGCCCGGATCGCGGCCCAGGTCCAGCAGCATGCCGTTGGACAACACCACACGCCAGGCATAGCGCGGGCTCAGTTCCAACTGTTCCACATGCATGTCCAGCGGCGCGAACCAGCGCGCCAGCTCGGCGTAGCGCTGCACCACAAGCGCTTCCGTGCCATCCGGCCCGGAGAACTGCGGCAGCACCGTGTCGTCGTCCACCTCGCCCGTGTTGGCCGTGAACGCCTCGCCCCAGGTGTTGATCATCTGGTTTTCGTTCCACAGCGCCAGCGGCTGCTGCTCTTCGATGCGCACACGCAGCACGTTGGGCCAGATCCGCCGCACGGTGGCATGCCGGACCCACGGCACCGATTCGAAGATCTCGCGTGCGTCGTCCAGGTCCACCGTGAAGAAATTGCCCTTCACGCGCCCGGCGATCGCCGAACGCACCGCGCCCGTCGACACATAGTGCAGATCGGTGTCCGGCATCGATTCCAGCTCGATCGCCGTCAACGTGAAGTACGGACGCTGCGCCACCCACACCACGCCCGCGATGAGCATGGCGGCAACCGCCAGCACGGCTAGCGTGTTGGCGATCAGGTTGGTAGTACGAGCGTCGTTCCACACGGAATATCCAGGTCAAGCGTTGCGGGCGTGGCCGTGCACCTTGCACGAAGCCTCGGACAGGATGGCCACGCACAATTCTGCATAGCTGATCCCCACGGCCTTCGCGGCCATGGGCACCAGGGAGTGGCCGGTCATGCCGGGCGAAGTATTCATTTCAAGCAGCCAGGGGCGGTTGTCGCCGTCGAGGATGAAATCCGCGCGGCCCCAGCCTTCGCAGCCCAGCGCCTGATAGGCCTTTACGGCAATCCGAGCGACTTCTTCAGCCACGTCCGCGGGCAAAGCGGCCGGGCAGAAGTACTGCGTGTCGTCGGAGAAGTACTTGTGTTCGTAGTCGTAGTTGCCGCCGGGCGCGGCGATCTCGATCACCGGCAGCGCGCGCGCGGCCTTGCCGGATCCGACGATCGCCACGGTCAGTTCGCGTCCGGTGATGAACTGTTCGGCCAGGACCTCGCTGTCGTAGCGCGCGGCAGCGGCGTAGGCTTCTTTCATGTCCGAGTAACCGACGACCTTGGTGATACCCACGGTCGAGCCCTCGTGCGGCGGCTTGATGATCAGCGGCAACTGCAGGCGGTCCGGAACCAGGCGCAGATCGGTATCGGCGTCGAGCACTTCAAAGTCGGGCGTGGGCAGGCCATGCTGCAACCAGATGCGCTTGGTCATGGTCTTGTCCATGGCCAGCGCCGATGCCATCGGGCCGCTGCCGGTATAGGGGATGCCCAGCAGTTCCAGCGCGCCCTGAAGCGTGCCGTCTTCGCCGTAGCGGCCGTGCAATGCGATGAACACGCGATCAAAGCCTTCGGCCGCCAGCTCGGCAAGGCTGCGCTCGCCGGTGTCGAACAGGTGCGCGTCCACGCCGGCGCTGCGCAAGGCTTCCTGCACGCCCTTGCCCGACATGAGCGAGACTTCGCGCTCGGCGGACCGGCCGCCGTACAACACACCTACCTTGCCGAATTGCTTGCTCATGCCAGCTCTCCCACCTGGGCGGGGACCTTGCTGATCGAACCCGCCCCCATCACGATGACGACGTCGCCATCGCGCACAAAATCCACGACCGCCTGCGGCAGATCGGCCACATCTTCAACGAACACCGGCTCGACCTTGCCCGCCACGCGCAACGCACGCGACAGGGCGCGTCCGTCGGCCGCGACCAGCGGCGGCTCGCCCGCGGCGTAGACCTCGGTCAGCAACACCGCGTCGGCCGTGCCCAGCACCCGCACGAAATCCTCGAAGCAATCGCGCGTCCGCGTGTACCGGTGCGGCTGGAAGGCCAGCACGATACGGCGGTCGGGCCAGGCGCCGCGCGCCGCGGCCAGCGTCGCGGACATCTCGACGGGATGGTGACCGTAGTCGTCGATCACCGTGAAGGTGCCGCCCCCGTGGTTGGCGGGCACCGCGAATTCACCCGTCTGCGTAAAGCGGCGTCCCACGCCCTTGAACGAACCCAGCGCCTCGCAGATGGCCGCGTCGGATACGCCCAGCTCGGTCGCCACGGCGATCGCGGCCAGCGCATTGCGCACGTTGTGCAGGCCGGGCAAGTTCAGTTCCACATTCAGCGGCGGCAGCAGCGTGTCGCGATGGGTGCGTTGCACGTTAAAGCGCATGCGCGTGCCGTCAGCCTGCACTTCATAGGCGCGCACCTGGGCGTCCTCGTTCAGGCCGTAGGTCGTGATGGGACGCGACACGAATGGCATGATCTCGCGCACGTTGGCGTCGTCCGAGCACAGCACGGCGCTGCCGTAGAACGGCAGGCGCTGCGTGAATTCGATGAAGGCGCTCTTCAGGCGCGCCACGTCGTGGCCGTACGTGTCCATGTGATCGGCATCGATATTGGTCACGATGGCCATCACCGGCAACAGGTTCAGGAACGAGGCGTCCGATTCGTCGGCCTCGACCACGATGTAGTCGCCCTGCCCCAGACGCGCGTTGGCGCCCGCCGAATTCAGCCGGCCGCCGATCACGAACGTGGGATCCAGGTCGCCCGCCGCCAGCACGCTGGCGACCAGGCTGGTCGTGGTGGTCTTGCCGTGCGTGCCCGCCACGGCGATGCCGCGCTTCAGGCGCATCAGTTCGGCCAGCATGATGGCGCGCGGCACCACCGGGATGCGCGCGGCGCGCGCCGCGATCACTTCGGGGTTGTCGCCCGCCACCGCGGTGGACGTGACGATGGCGCTGGCGCCCGTGACGTTGCTGGCGGCATGGCCGATCGCGATCTTCACGCCCAGGCCGGCCAGGCGGCGCGTCACCGCCGACTCGTTCAAGTCGGATCCGCTGATGTCGTAGCCCAGGTTCAGCAGCACTTCGGCGATGCCGCTCATGCCCGAACCGCCGATGCCTACAAAATGGATATGTTGAATTCTGTGTTTCATGATGAACGCCCCGCTGCTTGTTCACAGACGTCGGCGATATGGGCGGCCGCGTCGGGACGCGCATGCGCGCGGGCCCGGACGGCGACAGCCTCGAGTTCTTGTCGGGTGCGCTGGCTCAGCCAGTCCGCCAGCCACTCGGGCGTCATGGCGGTTTGCGGCTGCAGCCACGCGGCCTGCGCGTCGCTCAGGAAGCGCGCGTTGGCGGTCTGGTGGTCATCGATCGCGTGGGGGAACGGCACGAACAGCGCCGCAACGCCGGCAGCCGCCACTTCGGACACCGTCATGGCGCCCGCGCGGCAGATCAGCAGGTCGGCGTCGGCCATGGCGCCCGCCATGTCGTCGATGAAGGCGCGGCAGTCGGCCTGAACACCCGCTTGGGCGTAGGCCTGCTGAAGCGCCGGCAAATGTTGTTCGCCGGCCTGATGGACGATCGTCGGCCGGCGCTCGAGCGGCAGACGCGCAAGCGCCTGCGGCACGGTGGTGTTCAAGGCTTGCGCTCCCAGGCTGCCGCCCACCACCAGCACGCGCAGCGGGCCGGTGCGGCCGGCATAGCGTTCGGCGGGGTCGGGCAAGGCGCACAGGTCGGCACGCACCGGGTTGCCCATGGCTTCACCCTTGGGCAGCACACCGGGAAAACCGCTCAACACGCGGCGCGACATCTTGGCCAGGCATTTGTTCGCGGTGCCCGCGACGGCGTTCTGTTCGTGCACGACCAGCGGCGTGCCGCGCAGCGCAGCGATCACGCCGCCCGGGAACGCCACGTAGCCGCCCATGCCCAGCACCACGTCGGGACGCACGTCGGACAGCCGCGACCACGCCTGCGCAAATGCGCGCAGCAACAGGAACGGCAGCTTGAGCAGCGCGGACGCGCCCTTGCCGCGCACGCCCTGGAAACGCAGCGGCACCAGTTCGATGCCGCGCGGCGGCACGAGACGGCCTTCCATCTTTTCGGGATTGCCCAGCCACAGCACGCGCCAGCCGCGTTCGCGCAGCACGTCAGCCACGGCCAGACCGGGCATGATGTGGCCGCCGGTGCCACCGGCCATGATGAGGATGGTGCGCGCGGCGGTCATACCCGTCCTCCGCGCATCATGATGCGATTTTCCACGTCGACCCGGATCAGCATGGCCAGCGCGCACAGATTCATCACCACGCCCGAACCACCGTAGCTCATCAGCGGCAGCGTCAGACCCTTGGTGGGCAGCAGGCCCAGGCACACGCCCATGTTGATGAACGATTGCACGCCAAACCACATGGCCACGCCGTGCGCAACCAGGCCGGCGAACGTGCGCTCCATGGCGATGGCCTGCCGGCCGATGTCGAAACCTCGGTAGACAATGATGGCAAACAGCGTGATCACCAGCATCACGCCAGCAAATCCCAGCTCCTCGCCCACCACGGCCATCAGGAAGTCGGTGTGCGCTTCGGGCAGGTAATGCAGCTTCTCGACGCTGGCGCCCAGGCCCACGCCAAGCCATTCACCGCGGCCCAGCGCAATCAGCGAATGCGACAACTGATAGGCGCTGCCGTAGGCGTTGTCTTCGTTCCAGGGATCCAGGTACGCGAACAGACGCGCACGGCGCCATGGCGACAGCCAGATCAGCATCAGGAACGTGCCCACCAGCACGGCGAGCAGGCTGCTGAAATACTTGCCGTTGATGCCGCCCAGGAAGAGGATGCCGATGGCAATGGCCACGATCACCATGAAGGCGCCCAGGTCGGGCTCGAGCAGCAGCAGCATGCCCACGCCGGCCAGCGCAAACGCCATCGGCAGGAAGCCGCGGGCAAAGGCCTGCATGTGCTCCTGCTTGCGCACGGTGTAATCCGCCGCGTACAGCAAGGCTGCAAGCTTCATCAGTTCGGACGGCTGGAAGTTCAACGGACCCAGCGGAATCCAGCGGTGCGCGCCGTTGACCTCGCGGCCGATCCCCGGGATCAGCACGGCCACCAGCAGCACCATCGTCACCACGAAAAGCGGCACGGCCAGGCGCTGCCAGACGCGGATGGGGATCGACAGCACCACGGCGGCGCCGACCAGCCCCGCGCTTACGAACAGGCCGTGGCGGATCACGAAGTAGTAGCGGCCATAGGACGCATAGCGCGGTCCGTCGGCCAGCGCGATCGACGCCGAATACACCATCAGCAGGCCGAGCAGCAGCAACGTCGAAGCCGCGATCACGAGCGGCATGTCGAAGTTGCGCATGCGGGTACGGCCGGGCCGTACGGCGTTGACGCTGGCGGTGAGGTCGGCGATCAGGCTCATTGTGCGCCCTCGGCGTCGCGCGCCATGGATTTCGCCCAGGAAGCGGCGTTGCGGATCATGCCACCTCCCCACGGTCGCGGGCCAGGTCTTCGACCTCTTCCACGAACACTTGCCCGCGATGCGGGTAATTGCGGAACATGTCCAGGCTGGCGCAGGCCGGCGACAGCAGCACCGCGTCGCCGGGCTGAGCCAGTTCGGCCGCGCCGCGCACGGCGTCGCGCAGCGTTTCGACGGTGATGCACTTGACGCCGGTCGGCTCCAGCACACGTCCGATCTCGGGGCCGTCCAGGCCGATCAGCATCACCGCGCGCGCATGACGCGACACTCCAGGAATCAGCGGCGAGAAATCCTGCCCCTTGCCCTGGCCGCCGGCGATCAGCACCACAGGCTGACCCAGGCCTTCCAGCGCGGCCACGGTGGCGCCCACGTTGGTGCCCTTGCTGTCATTGATGTAATCCACGCCGCCGATCGTGCGCACGAAGGCGGCGCGATGCGGCTCGCCCGCGTAGTCGCGCAACGCGCGCAGCATGGCGCCCCAGCCCAGGTCCAGGCAGCGGGCAAGCTGCAAGGCGGCCAGCGCGTTCAACGCGTTGTGGATGCCGCGGATTCGCAAGGCGTCCACGGGCATCAGGCGGCTCATGCGGCCCTTGGCGCGCACGGGCTCGGGCGCATCCTTCTTGCGCCGCGTGGGCGGCGCCGGTTCGTCGAAATCGTTGGGTTCGCAGGCCGTCAGCCATGCCACGCCCTGCCCCAGTTCCAGGCCCATGTCGCCGACCAGTTCCGGCACATCGCGGCCGAAGCTGCGCACGTGCATGGCGTTCAGCGCGGACACCATCTCCACGGTAAGCGGGTCGTCGCGGTTGACGATGGCCACGCGCGCCATCTTCAACAAGCGCGCCTTGGCCTGGGCGTACGCCTGCATGCCGCCGTGCCAATCAAGGTGATCCTGGGTCACGTTCAGCACGACGGCCGCATCGGCCATCAGCGTGCGCGTGGTTTCGAGCTGGAAGCTGGACAGTTCCAGCACCCAAACCTGCGGCAGCGTGTCCGTGTCCAGTGCGTCCATCAGCGCGGCCAGCGCCGCGGGGCTGATGTTGCCGGCGGCCACCACCGTCAGGCCGCTGGCTTCGACCAGTTGCCGGGTCAGCGCGGTAACGGTGGTCTTGCCGTTGGTGCCCGTCACGGCCAGCAGCCGCGGACGGTATTCGCGGGCCGTGGCCAGATCCGCCAGCGCGCGGGCGAAGAGTTCGATTTCACCGACGACTTCGATGCCGCGGGCTTCGGCCTCGCGCAGCAGGTCGGCGGCCGGCGCCTGGGCAGGCGCCAGGCCGGGGCTCAGCACAACCTGCGACACGCCGTCCAGCAGATCAGTTGCGAACGACGCGTCGCAACCCAGGCGGTATTCCACTTCGTTTTGCGCCAGCGACTCGCGCAGCGCGGCAAGACCTCCCGGTTCCGCGCGCGTGTCGGCCACGCGCAGGCGGGCGCCCTGACGGGCGCACCAGCGTGCGGCGGCGACACCCGTCTCGCCCAATCCAAGGATCAGAACGAGCGGCGCATCTACGCGGGGGGTTTCCATCATGTTCATCGCAACTTCAGCGTGGAGAGGCCAATCAGCACCAGCATCATGCTGATGATCCAGAAACGCACGACCACCTGGGTTTCCTTCCAGCCGCCCACTTCAAAGTGATGATGCAACGGGGCCATGCGGAAAATGCGTCGACCTGTTCCATAACGTCGCTTCGTGTACTTGAACCAGGTCACCTGGATCATCACCGAAAGGGTCTCGACCACGAACACGCCGCCCATGATGAACAGCACGATCTCCTGGCGCACGATGACGGCAATCGTGCCCAACGCGCCGCCCAGCGCCAGCGCGCCGACGTCGCCCATGAACACTTGCGCCGGATACGCGTTGAACCATAAAAATGCGAGCCCCGCGCCCCCGATCGCCGCGCACAGCACCATCAGTTCCGATGCGCCGGGGATGTACGGAAACAGCAAGTACTTCGAATAGTCGACGCGGCCGACCACGTACGCGAAGATGCCCAGCGCGCTACCGACCATCACGGTCGGCATGATCGCCAGGCCATCCAGGCCATCGGTAAGGTTCACGGCGTTGCTGGTGCCGACGATCACGGCCCACGTCAGCGCCACAAAACCGAGCACGCCCAGCGGATAGCTCACCGTCTTGAAGAACGGCACGATCAGGTCGGCGCGCGTCGGCAGGGACATCGTGAAGCCGCTGCCCACCCATGCCTTGAAAAGGGGCCACAGTTCCGTGTTGGCAGGCGCGGACACCGCGAAGGCCAGATACACCGCAGCCACCATGCCGATGGTGGCTTGCCAGAAGAATTTTTGCCGCGCCGGCATCCCTTCGGGATCGCGATAGACCACCTTGCGGTAGTCGTCGCGCCAGCCGATCCAGCCAAACCCGAAGGTCACCAGCAGAACGACCCACACGAAGCGGTTCGTCCAGTCTGCCCACAGCAAGGTGCTGATGGCGATGGAAATCAGGATCAAGACACCGCCCATCGTGGGCGTGCCAGTCTTGACCAGATGGGATTCGGGACCGTAGGTGCGCACGGCCTGGCCGATCTTCATTTCGGTCAGCTTGCGGATCACGCGCGGCCCGGCCACCAGGCCGATCACCAGCGCCGTCGCGCACGCCAGCACGGCGCGCAGGGTGATGTATTCAAACACCCCCAGCGCGCGCACATCGTCAGAAAGCAGACGGGCGATCTCAAGCAGCATGCTGCTCTCCCTGCCCCGAGGCTGCCGAACCTTCATTCAAAGAAAAAGCCGTCACTACCCGCTCCATGCGCATAAAGCGCGATCCTTTTACCAATACGCAGGACGGGCGCAAGCCGCGCAAGGCGGCAACGACTTCGTCTACCGATGCGCAGGCGTGCGCGCCAGGGCCGAATGCGGCGGCGGCCGCCCGGCTGGCTTCGCCTAGCGTGATGAATGCGTCGAGCCCATGCTCGCGCGCGTAATTGCCCACCTCGACGTGCATGGCGGGGCCGTTGTCCCCGACTTCGCCCATGTCGCCCAGCACCAGGACGCGCGTGCCGGCAATGCGCGCAACTACATCGATGGCTGCGCGAACCGAGTCGGGGTTGGCATTGTAGGTGTCATCGATGAGCAGCGTTCCGTCACTCATTCGCTTGTGCTGCATGCGGCCGGCCACGGGGCTGAATCCGGCCAGCGCCCGCACCGCGGTCTCCAGCGGCGCACCCGCGGCGATCGCGCTGGCGATGGCCGCCAGCGCGTTGCGCAGGTTGTGCAGCCCCGCCACCGGCAGCGTCAGATCGGCAACGCCGACCGGCGTCACGACACGGCAGCGCGTGGCGTCCACTTCCGCGATGATCTGCTCGGCATAGACATCCAACCCCGGCTGCAGCCCGAACCGCAGTACGCGGCGCGGCGCGGCCAGCGCGTCCCAGATGGCCGAGTACGGTTCATCTCCGGGATACACCGCGACTCCATCCGCCGGCAGCGCGGTGATCGCGGCGCCGTTCTCGTGCGCAACCGCCTCGACGGTGTGCATGAATTCCTGATGTTCGCGCTGCGCATTGGTGACCAGCGCCACGGTCGGCGCGGCAATGGCGGCCAACTGCGCGATCTCGCCCGGATGGTTCATGCCCAGTTCGAACACGGCGGCGCGATGCTCGGGGCGCAGGCGCAGCAACGTCAGCGGCACGCCGATATCGTTGTTCAGATTGCCGGCCGTGGCCAGGCGCCCCGCTTCGCCCTGCCATTCGGCGAGCATCGCGGAGATCATTTCCTTGGTGGTCGTCTTGCCATTGCTGCCGGCCACCGCCACCACGGGCAGCGAAAAACGCGAGCGCCAGGCGGCGCCAATGCGCGTCAGCGCAACGCGCGTATCGCCCACGACTAGCTGCGTCAGCCCGGCATCGGCGACCCGATGCGCAACGAGCGCCGCGCAGGCGCCGCGCGAGGCTGCCTGGTCCAGATAGTCGTGCGCGTCGAAGTTCTCACCAACCAGCGCGACGAAGAGCTCGCCTTCGCCAATGCGGCGCGTGTCTGTGGACACGCCCGGCGTCTGCTGCAACAGCAGCGCCACGCGCGCCCACTCGCGGTCGTCGAACGGCAGCTTTTCACCGCCGATGTCCTGGTAGGTTTCGTGTCCCTTGCCCGCCAGCAGCACCACATCTTCGGGCGAAGCCGCCCAGATCGTCTGCAGGATGGCGCGCGCGCGGTCGACTTCCACGTCGGGACGCACCGCCTCGGGAATGCCGGCCAGGATTTGCTGAACGATTGCCTCGGGCGACTCGGTGCGCGGATTGTCGCTGGAGACAACAACGTGATCCGCCAGCTCCGCGGCGATCGCGCCCATGACGGGACGCTTGCCCGGATCGCGCTCGCCGCCGCAACCAAACAGGCACACCAGGCGGCCAGAACGCGCTGTGGCGACAGCGCGCAATGCCAGCAACGCGCGCGAGAGCGCGTCAGGCGTGTGGGCGTAGTCCACCACCACCAGCGGACCGCGGGCCGCATGCGCCGGCAGGCTGACAGCGGGTTCCACGGTCTGCAGACGGCCATCGACCGGGTCCGTCGCGGCCAGCTCGCGCGCAATCTGCGCGAACGGCAGGCCCAGCTTGTACAGCACGCCCGCCACCAGCAGCAGGTTCGAAACGTTGTGCGCCCCCAGCAGGCGCGTCACGATCTGCGCCTCGCCATGCGGCGACACCAGCGTAAAAATCTGGCCCTGCGACGTCGCCTGCAGATCGCGCGCACGCATCGCGGCGGGGATTGCGGGATCGTCGCTCAGGCTGTAGCCCATCGGCGAGACGCCTTCCGGCAAGGCAGCGAGCATCCGCCGTCCCGCCTCATCGTCGGCATTGATTACTGCCGCAGTCAGACCCGGCCAGCTGAAAAGGCGCGCCTTGGCCGCTTCGTAACGCTCCATCGTGACGTGGTAGTCCAGATGGTCGCGCGTCAGATTCGTGAAGGCGGCCAGCGCAACGCGCACGCCGTCCATGCGGCCTTGTTCGATGCCGATCGACGAGGCCTCCATGGCCACGGCTTTCGCGCCAGCGTCGCGCATCGCGGCCAGCGTGCGATGCACCGTCAGCACGTCGGGCGTCGTCAGGCTGCCACCCAGCGTCTGCCCGTCGGGCAGCACGGCGCCCAGCGTGCCGATCGTGCCGCACGCCTTCTCGTTGCGGCTCAGGGCATGCGCAATCCATTGCACCGAAGAGGTCTTGCCGTTGGTGCCCGTCACGGCAACCACCGCCAGCGCGGCCGACGGACGCCCATACCAGGTGTCGCCCAGCTCGCCCAGCAACGAGCGCAGGCCCGTCACGGCAAGCATGGGCGTGCCGGCCGACGCGGCCTGAACGGCATCGGTGGCCGGCGCTTCAAACAGCACCGCGCTGGCGCCCAGCGCCAACGCCTTGTCTATATAGCGACGGCCGTCGCTGGAAAGGCCCGGGCAGGCGACGAACACGTCGCCGGGCTCGATGTCGCGCGAGTCCAGTTTCAGATGCGCGGTCAGCGACACGCGCTCATGCAACCACGCCACGGTCTCGGCAACCGTGGCGGCAGGGGAAGAGTGGAAGCCGTTGGCGCTCATCTGCCTGGCTCCTTGATACCAGCAACAATCGTGGATTCAAACGGTGCGTCTGGCCGCACCCCCATCAACCTCAGGCTCCCCCCCACGATATGGGAGAACACGGGCGCGGCAATGGCGCCGCCGTAATAGCCGCCGATTGTCGGTTCGTCGATGGACACAGCCACCACGATTTTGGGATCCGACACCGGAGCAAAGCCCACGTACGAGCTGCGGTAACGTTGCGTGCTGTATTTACCGTCCACGATCTTGCGCGCGGTGCCGCTCTTGCCGGCCACGCGGTAACCCTGCACCTGCGCGGCTTTCGTGCCGTCGGGGCCCGTGGCCGCCTCAAGCATGGCGCGCACCAGCGCCGTCGTTTTGGGGGAGTAGATTTTCACGCTCGTCGGATCGCTGTCGCGCTTGACCAGGGTCAGCGACACCATGTCGCCGTTGCGGGCAAAAACGGTATAGGCGCGGGCCACCTGCAGCAGCGACACGGACAAGCCGTAGCCGTAGGCCATGGTGGCCTTTTCAATCAGGCGCCAGCGTTCCCACGGACGCAGACGGCCCGGCGCGGCGCCGGGAAATCCCACCTGCGGCGCCTGACCGAGGCCCAATTCGGTGAAGCGGTCCCACATTTCGCGGGATTCCAGCTTCTCGGAGATCATCGTCATGCCGATGTTGCTGGACTTGCGCAGCACGCCCGCCACGTCCAGCGTGCCGTTGCGGCTCACGTCACTGATGGTGCTGCCCTGATACGTGAAGCGGCCGTTGCCCGTCTCGAATTGCGTCGACGTGCTGATGCGCCCAAGGTCCAGCGCCAGCGCGGCGGTGAACGGCTTCATGATGGAGCCCGGCTCGAACGTGTCCGTGATCGCCTGGTTGCGCAAGTTGGCGCCGTGGAAGGTTTCGCGGTTGTTCGGATCGAAGGTCGGCACGTTGGCCAGCGCCAGGATCTCGCCCGTGCGTACATCAACGACCACGGCCGTCGCACCCTTTGCGCGGTGCTTGTCCATGGCGTCCTTCAGTTCCTTGAACACCAGGTACTGCAGGCGCGTGTCGATGGACAGGCGCAGGTCGCGGCCGTCCACCGGCAACGTGACGGCCTGCACGTCTTCGATGACGCGTCCCAGCCGGTCCTTGATGACGCGGCGGCTTCCCGGGCGGCCCGACAACTGCTGATTGAACGTCAGCTCGACGCCTTCCTGGCCCTGATCCTCGACGCTGTTGAAGCCCACCACGTGGGCCATCACATCGCCATCCGGGTAGTAGCGGCGCGTTTCGGGCTGCTGGTGCACGCCGGGCATGCCCAGCTGCTTGATCTTGTCGGCCACGTCCATCGAGACCTGGCGCTTCAGGTACACGAAGTTCTTGTCCTCGTCGACGAAGCGGCGGCGCAGGTCGCCGACAGGCGTCTCCAGCAGCTTGGCCAGCGCGTCGACCTGCGCGGGCGTGGCCTGCTTCGCGTCTTCGGGAATGGCCCAGATGGCGCGCGCGGGCACGCTGGATGCCAGCACCGCGCCGTTGCGGTCCATGATCTTGCCGCGCGTCGCGGCCAATGTCAGTGTGCGCTCGTAGCGGCGCTCGCCCTGCTGCTGCAGGAACTCCGTCGACAATCCCTGCAGGAACAGCGCACGGCCGGCCAGCACGGTGAACCCGCCAAACAGCAGGATCAGGACCAGGCGGGCGCGCCACGTGGGCAGCTGCCCGCGCAGCACGGGGTTGTCGAAGAAGGGCACGCGCTTCATTGCGAGCCTCCGGCGGCCGCGGGCACGGGCGCCTGGTTCATATAGAGGGTGCTATCCGGCACGATGGGAATCATCTTCAGGCCGTCACGCGCAATGGCGTCGACCCGCGCATTGCGGGCCAGCTCGGCGCGCTCGAGCTGCAGGCGCCGCCAATTGGTTTCGAGGTCGCGCGCATGCGCCTGATCGCGCCCCAACTCCACGAAGAGCTGGCGCGACTGATACCGGCTGGTGACCAGGGAAATGGCCGACAGCATCAGCAAAGCCGCAACGATCAGGTTGACGCGACCCATCAGCGGCGCCCTCCCTTACCGCCGCGACGGGGCGGCGGGGCGAGGTCGCTGCCGGGCAGCGAGCCGATCTTCACAAATGCAAAGCCGCCCTCGGGGGGCAGCGGTGTTTCGGTGCGCTCGGCCACGCGCAGGATGGCCGAACGGGCACGGGCGTTGGACGAGACTTCATCGTCTTCGGCCACGACCTTGCCAAGGGAACGGACGACAGGCTGGGGCATTTCGCTTTCGCGCAGGGGCAGGCGTGCATGCGCCGCAGCCGGACGAGCCGCCGCCGCGATGCACTGCTTGACCATGCGGTCTTCAAGCGAATGAAAGCTGATCACCGCCAACCTCCCCCCTGGGGCAAGCAGGTCTAAAGCTGACGCGAGGGTGCGCGCGAGCTCTTCGAGTTCCCGATTGATGTAAATCCGTAAAGCTTGAAAGGTGCGTGTGGCCGGATGTTGCCCCTTTTCGCGCGTGCGGACGGCGCTGGCGACGCACTCGGCAAGCTCGAGCGTGGTGCGCAGCGGCCTTGTTGCGCGGCGAGCAGCAATCGCCTTTGCAACCTGAAAAGCAAACCGTTCTTCGCCATAATCCGCTATGACCTCCCGCATCTCATCCACACTGGCTTGCGCCAGCCAATCCGCCACCGTGGGACCACGAGTGGTGTCCATCCGCATATCGAGCGGGCCGTCTCGCATGAACGAGAAGCCGCGCTCGGCATCGTCGATCTGAGGCGACGAAACGCCCAGATCCAGCATCACGCCATCGACCTTGCCGATGCCGCGCTGCTCCAATTCTTCAGCCATGGTGGCAAAGCCCCCATGCACTACCGTGACCCGCGCATCCTCGGCCGCCAGGGCGGTGGCAACCGCGATGGCCTGCGGGTCCTTGTCAAACACGATCAGCCGGGCTTGCTTGCCCAGCCGGCCAAGCAATTCTCGGCTGTGGCCACCCCGTCCGAACGTGCCGTCGACAAAGACGCCACTTTCGATTCGCGTAGCCACATCCTGCCCACCCTGCGGCTGCGACCGTGCCGCGCCCTTGCCGCCGAAACCGGGCAGCAAAAGCGCGTCCACCGTCGGCGCCAGGAGGACGGGCCGATGTTCGAATTCCATAACTCTTTCAGAACGAAAACTGGTTCAACACGTCCGGCATACCCTTGGCCAAGTCTTCAGCCTCACGGCTGGCCAGGGTAGCGGCGTCCCACAGCTCGAAGTGAGAGCCCAGACCGAGCAGCATCACATCGCGCGTCATACCGGAAGCGTTGCGCAGTTCAGGAGCGATCAGGACCCGGCCGGAGCCGTCCAGTTCCACGTCCTGAGCGTTGCCCAGCAACAGCCGCTGCAGCGCGCGGGCCGTCATGGGAAAAGCCGCGATCTGCTCGCGCTTCTTTTCCCACTCGGGCCGCGGGTACACCAGCAGGCAGCCGTCGGGGTGGCGGGTCAGGGTCAGCCGGCCTTCGGCCTGCGACATGAGCGCGTCACGATGCCGGGTCGGAATCGAGATCCGTCCCTTGGCATCCAGCGTGAGCGCGCTGCTTCCCTGAAACACCACTTTTACCCCACTTAATTGCACAATTTCCTACTATTTCCCACTCTACGGTATGGGCACAGGGGCGGTCAAGCGCGTGGTTGCAATTTTTTCAATCACAACAAGGACTTAGATCAACTTGTAAATACGCAAAAAGAAAAACCTCCCAATAAATCAGGAGGTTGCGACATACTCTAAAAGTCCTACTTCAGAAGTAGCGGCTAATGGGGTCAAGTTACCGTCTGCCGCCCGGTCGATCCTTCCAGTTGGCGAGGCTTCCCGCCGGACAGGCGACCCTGGAAGTGAAAATAAACTGGCGCGGGGGACGCCAGACGGCCGCGCGGCCTCGTCCAGATCCGCGCGCGCCGGCAGAATTCAATGCAAGACGGGTCTATAGGCCGGATTCTGTACGCCAGGTTGCCCTGGCGGACGATCATTCCTCTGCGCGGATCATTGCTGAGCCGCTGTAGCCATCTACCCGCATGCTCGGACGGAGCCGCCCGTCACGGCCGTGAGGCCGCACGCATGCCTATTTGATGTTGCTCCGGATAGAGGTTGCCGCGTTTCACCCTGCGATGCCGCCGCCCGTTGCCGGTCGGCGCAATACGGAGATGGCCGTATCAGTGCGCGCAAAGCGCGCCCGCGCCGCAGTCTCGTCTCTGTGGTCCTATTCCTCAGCCGTGCCCGAGAGCGCGACCGGACGGCCGTTAGCCGTTACCCTGCCCTATGGAGTCCGGACCTTCCTCGATGAGCTCGCACCCACCGCGATCGTCCAACCCGTCTTGCAGCACGTATTCTATTACAGGCGCCCGCTCTGTCCCCCGGGGCGCCCGGCGGCAGCAAGACCGGGGCCTCGCGTTCCTGCGACAATACGCGCTGATCCGCTTAGCTGCCGCAGACACCAACAACCACATGGCCCTCGAAACTCTCATCACCCTGACCGACGTCCAGCTCGCGTATGGGCACCATCCGCTGCTCGACCATGCCGACTTCGCCATCCAGTCCGGCGAACGCATCGGCCTCATCGGCCGCAATGGCGCAGGGAAGTCCTCGCTCCTCAGGCTGCTCGACGGCCGCACGCAGCCAGACGACGGCGCCATCGCCCGCAGCTCCAGCCTGCGCGTGGCCACCGTCGAACAAGAGCCCGAGCTCGACGACAATGCCACGGTGTTCGATGTCGTGTGCAACACGGACGGCGACCACGAAGACTGGCAGCGCCCCTCGCGCGCGCGCGCCGTCATCGAAAAGCTGGGCCTGCCCGCCGATGCGCAGATCGCGGGATTGTCCGGCGGCACCCGCAAGCGCGTCGCCCTCGCCCGCGCCTTGATCGACGAACCGGATCTGCTGCTGCTCGACGAACCCACCAACCATCTGGACTTCGAAGGCATTGCCTGGCTCGAAGACATGCTGCGCGCCTGGAAAGGCGCCGCGGTCATCATCACCCACGACCGCCGCTTCCTGGATGCCGTCACCACCCGCATTGTCGAACTCGACCGCGGCCGTCTCTTGAGCTTTCCCGGCAATTTCTCGCAATGGCAGGAGCGCAAGGCGCAGTGGCTGGAGTCCGAGCGGCTGGAGCAGGCGCGTTTCGACAAACTGCTGGCACAGGAAGAAGTCTGGATCCGCAAGGGCGTGGAAGCGCGCCGCACGCGCAATGAAGGCCGAGTGCGCCGCCTGGAAAGCCTACGTGTGCAGCGCGCCGAACGCCGCGAGCGCGTTGGCAACGTATCGCTGGCGCTGGCCGAAGGCCAACGGTCCGGCAAGCTCGTGGCGGAACTCGAGCACGTCAGCAAGCGGTTCGGCGACAAGATCGTGGTCGACGACTATTCCACAACCCTGCTGCGCGGCGACCGCATTGGCATCATCGGACCCAATGGCGCAGGCAAGACCACTTTGCTCAAACTCATTCTGGGCGAACTGCAACCCGACTCCGGCGCGACCCGCCTGGGCACCAACGTCGCGGTCGCCTACTTCGATCAGATGCGTGCGCAGCTGGACGAAAACGCCTCGCTCGTCGACATCATCAGTCCGGGTAGCGAATGGGTCGAGATCGGCGGGGTGCGCAAGCACGTGATGACCTATCTGGGCGATTTCCTGTTTTCGCCGGCACGCGCTGGCTCGCCCGTGCGCAGCCTGTCGGGCGGCGAACGCGCGCGCCTGTTGCTGGCGCGGCTCTTTGCGCGCCCCGCCAACGTGCTGGTGCTGGACGAGCCCACCAACGACCTGGACATCGAAACGCTGGAACTGCTGGAAGAGCTGCTGCAGGAATATGCCGGCACCGTGCTGCTGGTCAGCCATGACCGCGCCTTCCTCAACAACGTGGTGACTCAGACCATCGCCTACGAAGGCGACGGCCACTGGCGCGATTACGTGGGCGGTTACGACGAGTGGGTTTCACAGCGCCCCGCGCCCGCCACGCCGCAGACCGACGCCGACAAGACTGCCAAGTCCGCCGACGACAATGCCGCTCGTGCGAAGGCCGCGCGCCCCAAGCCTGCGAAGGCGGGCAAGATCAACGCCTGGGACCTGCGCGAACTCGAAGGCCTGCCTGACGCGATCGCCGCGCTCGAGGCCAAGCAGGCGGAACTGGCGGGCAAGCTGGCAGACGGCAGTCTCTATCGCGACGCGCCGGACGAGGTCGAGCGCATCAACGGCGAACTGGCCAAACTGGAAGCCGAACTCGAAGAGAAATTCGCACGCTGGGAACTGCTCGAAGCGCGGCGCGACGGCACACTCTGACAGCACTGCTATATAGAGATGGGCCGCTCGGCGGCCCAAAAAAAGGGGTGAACGGCAAGCCGCTCACCCCTTTTCACGTCGGCTCCAGCCGCAAGGCCCTCAAACGTGGGCGCGCCACTCCAGCGCTTCGCCGGCGGCAAGCGGGACGAGCGTCGTATTGCCGAACGCCAGTTCCTGAGGCACCTGGTAAGTTTCACGCGACAGCGTCAACGTGCCGGTGTTGCGAGGCAGACCATAGAAATCCGGGCCGTGGAAGCTGGCAAACCCTTCCAGCTTGTCGAGCTTGCCTGCCGCCTCGAACGCGGTGGCATACAGCTCCATTGCATGCAGCGCGGTGTAGCAACCCGCGCAGCCGCAGGCATGTTCCTTCAGACCACGCGCGTGCGGCGCGCTATCCGTTCCCAAGAAAAAGCGCGGACTGCCGCTGGTGGCTGCCTCGACCAGCGCAAGACGGTGCGTCTCGCGCTTGAGAATCGGCAGGCAATACCAATGAGGCCGCACGCCGCCCTGGAAGATCGCATTGCGGTTGTAAAGCATATGCTGCGGCGTGATCGTCGCGGCAATCGGACCTTCCGCATCGCGCACGTACTCGGCGCCTTCCTTCGTCGTGATGTGCTCGAACACCACCTTCAATGCCGGAAACGCGCGCCGCAACGGCTTCATCACGCGCTCGACAAAAATGGCCTCGCGGTCGAAGACGTCAATCGACGGATCCGTCACTTCCCCATGCACGAGCAACGGCATCCCACACTTCTGCAAGGCTTCCAGCGCCTTGGTGCACTTGCCCAGCAAATCGGTCACGCCCGCGTCCGAGTTGGTCGTGGCGCCCGCGGGATACAGCTTGACCGCATAGACGTGGCCCGATGCATGCGCGCGCACGATCTCTTCGGCCGGCGTGTTGTCAGTCAGGTAAAGCGTCATCAAGGGCGTGAACGAATCCGGGTTGACGCCCGTCTTCGCAAGCGCTTCCAGAATGCGGTCGCGATAGGCCAACGCCTGCTCCGTCGTCGTGACCGGTGGCTTCAGGTTAGGCATGATGATGGCGCGGGCAAACTGGCGCGCCGTATCGGCAACCACCGCTTCAAGCGCCGCGCCGTCGCGCAAATGCAGATGCCAGTCGTCGGGACGGGTGATGGTGAGTTGAGTCGTGCTTTGAGTAGACATGGAAGGCTTCTTAATCTGCCAGAGGCATGCCCCGTTCGGCCAGTGCGCAGAACATCGCGCTGCCCAGGGGAATGACGGCATCGTTGAAATCGAAATGCGGGTTGTGCAGCAAGCAGCCGGAATCGGCCCCGCCCTGGCCAAGACGGAAATAGGCGCCCGGCTTGGCCTGCAACATGAACGAAAAGTCTTCGGAACCCATCGAGGGTACCAAATCGCGCACCACGTTTTCCTTGCCGATCATCTCGGTTGCGATGTCGGCCACCAAATTGGCGTGCTGAGGAGTGTTCAGGGTCGCGGGGTAGATGCGCTCGTAGACCACTTCGGCGGTGCCGCCGAACGCACCGGCAATTGCGCTCACTAGCTCCCGCATGCGCGTCTCGACCATTTCCTGGACCGACTTGCGGAATGTCCGCACCGTGCCCACCATCCGCGCTTCGCGCGGAATCACGCTCATCGCGCCGGGGTGGCCGGCTTGCACCGAACCGATCGACAGCACCGCCGAATCCAGCGGGTTCACGTTGCGCGACACGATCGTCTGCAACGCCGTGATGATCTGACCCGCGATGGTCACCGGATCGATCGTCTGATAAGGATGCGCCCCGTGTCCGCCTCGACCTGTGATCAGGATCTCGAAGCGATCGGCAGCCGCCATCATCGGCCCCGGGTTGATGCCGATGGTGCCCGGTTTCAGGCCCGGCCAGTTGTGCAAGGCGTAGATTGCATCGCACGGAAAGGTGTCAAACAGGCCGTCCTCAAGCATGGCGCGTGCCCCGCCGCGCCCTTCTTCCGCTGGTTGAAAGATCAACACGGCCGTGCCATCAAAATTGCGCGTCTGCGCCAGGTACTTGGCCGCGCCGATCAACACCGCCGTATGGCCGTCGTGACCGCAGCCGTGCATGAGTCCCGGCTTGGTCGACTTGTGCCCGAACGTGTTGTCCTCGGTCATGGGCAACGCGTCCATGTCGGCGCGCAATCCGATCATGCGGCCGCTGTCGCACCGTTTGCCACGGATCACGCCCACCACACCGGTCTTGCCGATCCCGCGGTGCACCTCGATGCCCAACGCTTCCAGCGCACCGGCGACGATGCCCGACGTGCGGACTTCTTCAAAACCCAATTCCGGATGAGCATGCAAATCGCGCCGAAGCGCCGTCAATTCGTCATGAAAAAGCCGAATCGATTCCAACGGAGAACGTGCGTACATAGGACGTTACAGAATGACGTGATAGAGGGGACGGTCGGTGCATTTTAGTTGCTACAGAGGATAAATGCCTTTGTCTTTACTGGAGAGACACGTTATGCTCCGGCCGCAGGACAATTTTTCCAACAGCCAGAGAAGGAGCGCCGCATTATGGCCACAACCTCCAAACCCGCGACCGCGCGCAAGCCGAACGCTGCATTCATGAAGCCGCTGACCCCCAGCGCCGAATTGGCCGCTGTCATCGGCTCGGAAGCCGTGCCGCGTACCGAGGTCACCAAGAAGATCTGGGAATACATCAAGAAGCACAACCTGCAAGATGCCAGCAACAAGCGCAACATCAACGCCGATGCCAAGCTGCGCCCGATCTTCGGCAAGGATCAGGTCACGATGTTCGAACTGACCAAACTGGTCAACGCACATCTGAAGTAAGCAGGCAAAGGGCGTACGGCGTACGTCCCTGCCTTTGGATTGTCGCGACGCCCTGGCTTCAGGCCGGGCGAGCTCAACGCCACCAAGCAAGCCCCCCTCGCAGTGCCTCATCGCCACGTTCGTGGATATTCCCGCTTGAATTGAAAAGCCAGTTCGCCTGGTCTGACGTGCCGCTGCATGCCTGCACGCCGCGCTTCCTTACCCGCGTCACCAACTGCGCTCATGCCGCACGCCGACAGACACACGAGGCGCCGCTGAACGCGCTACACGGCGCCCTCGCCGACCGCAAGGCCAAGCCGCGCTGGCGCACCGCCAGCCATCGTGTCACGCCGGCGCCCGCAGCTATCCCGCACCGCAGCTTGACACCGCGTCACATCGAAGCTCGACGCACTCACGGCAACGACACCTCAACGACACCTCAACGACACCTCAACGACACCTCAACGACGTATCCACAGCCTTGCCGCTGATCGCACCCTGAAGGTGGGCAGCTGGTGGGCATCACCCCACACGCTCATGCCATGCAAAAAGGCCGGCATCGCTGCCGGCCTTTCCAGCGGTACTACCAGTACTCACGCGTAAGACGTGGGCGCGCCACCTTCCAGCAACGACAGCCAGCCACGAATCAGGCGATAGAGCACCCACACGATGGTTGCGGCCACGCCAATCCATCCGATGAAGATGAGGGTCGCGATCCCGCTGATGGCCAGCCACAGCAACGCCCACCAGAACGTGCGCAGAAGCCAGTCAAAATGAGCGGCGTACACGGTGCCTGCGGCGTCCGATCGCTTGAGATACATGAGCACCACAGCCGCAATCGTGGCGATGCCCAGAAATCCACTCGTCAGAAAGCCCAAGGCATACAAGCCATAGGCCACGTGGGTCAACGTGCGAAGGTCCAATGTCGTACCGGGCACGGGGGTCTGGGGTTCACTCACGATAACGCTCCAACGAATTGACTCGAACAATCTTACCGCACAAAGCCACCCCACCCACGGCCGTTGTTATTTGTGCACATCCAACATTGGCGCGGCTCGCAGGCCGACTGGAGCGCCAAAGACAAAGCCCCACCGGATACCGGTGGGGCTTTGAGGATAAGAGCTTGACGATGACCTACTTTCACAGACGTCCGTCCACTATCATCGGCGCAAAGGCGTTTCACTGTCCTGTTCGGGATGGGAAGGAGTGGGACCACCTTGCTATGGTCGTCAAGCGTAACTGCTTGAGCAGTTGACACAACGGTCAACCGTTCGAATCTGGGGTACTGCAACGCGAACCTGACGCCCGCTTGTACTAAAAGGTTCGCAGCTCTCGCCGCAACCCACCTCTTGCCGCAACCGGCAGGGCTCTCACTAAAGACAAAACCCCGCAGGGGATACCTGCGGGGTTTTGAGCAATAAAAGCCTGACGATGACCTACTTTCACAGACGTCCGTCCACTATCATCGGCGCAAAGGCGTTTCACTGTCCTGTTCGGGATGGGAAGGAGTGGGACCACCTTGCTATGGTCGTCAGGCGTAACTGGTTGAGCAGTTGCGGGTTAGGCAACAGCTCCAATCTTGGAAGAAGCGCAACGCGTGGCGATCAGAGCCTGGGGCTCGATGATCAGCGCACGGTGGGGTGTAATTGTGTTGGCTGGCTGCTGACGGTGCAGCCAGTATTTTGTATTGAACGACACTTGGAACGCTATATCACCAGGTCAATAACCATCAGTGTTATAGGATCAAGCCTCACGGGCAATTAGTATCGGTTAGCTTAACGCATTACTGCGCTTCCACACCCGACCTATCAACGTCCTGGTCTCGAACGACCCTTCAGGGGGATCAAGTCCCCGGGATACCTAATCTTCAGACGAGTTTCCCGCTTAGATGCCTTCAGCGGTTATCTCTTCCGTACTTAGCTACCCGGCAATGCCATTGGCATGACAACCGGTACACCAGAGGTACGTCCACTCCGGTCCTCTCGTACTAGGAGCAGGCTCCGTCAAGTATCCAACGCCCACGGCAGATAGGGACCAAACTGTCTCACGACGTTTTAAACCCAGCTCACGTACCTCTTTAAATGGCGAACAGCCATACCCTTGGGACCGGCTACAGCCCCAGGATGAGATGAGCCGACATCGAGGTGCCAAACACCGCCGTCGATATGAACTCTTGGGCGGTATCAGCCTGTTATCCCCAGAGTACCTTTTATCCGTTGAGCGATGGCCCTTCCATTCAGAACCACCGGATCACTATGTCCTGCTTTCGCACCTGTTCGACTTGTCAGTCTCACAGTCAAGCACGCTTATGCCATTGCACTATCAGCACGATTTCCGACCGTACCTAGCGTACCTTCGAACTCCTCCGTTACACTTTGGGAGGAGACCGCCCCAGTCAAACTGCCCACCATGCACTGTCCCCGATCCGGATAACGGACCAAGGTTAGAACCGCAAACAAACCAGGGTGGTATTTCAAGGATGGCTCCACGTGATCTAGCGACCACGCTTCAAAGCCTCCCACCTATCCTACACAGGCCGGTTCACAGTCCAATGCAAAGCTACAGTAAAGGTTCATGGGGTCTTTCCGTCTAGCCGCGGGTAGATTGCATCATCACAAACACTTCAACTTCGCTGAGTCTCAGGAGGAGACAGTGTGGCCATCGTTACGCCATTCGTGCAGGTCGGAACTTACCCGACAAGGAATTTCGCTACCTTAGGACCGTTATAGTTACGGCCGCCGTTTACCGGGGCTTCGATCAAGAGCTTGCACCCCATCACTTAACCTTCCGGCACCGGGCAGGCGTCACACCCTATACGTCGACTTTCGTCTTTGCAGAGTGCTGTGTTTTTAATAAACAGTCGCAGCCACCGATTCTCTGCGACCCCATCATGCTAAGCGCGCAGGCGCTTCACACTACCGGGGTATACCTTCTCCCGAAGTTACGGTATCAATTTGCCGAGTTCCTTCTCCTGAGTTCTCTCAAGCGCCTTGGAATATTCATCCCGTCCACCTGTGTCGGTTTGCGGTACGGTCTCGTACAGCTGAAGCTTAGAGGCTTTTCTTGGAACCACTTCCGATCACTTCGCAAGCAATGCTCGCTCGTGCCACACCCTTGATTTACGCGCCCGGATTTGCCTAAGCGCCATCTTCGATGCAGCAACAGGGACATCCAACACCCTGATGATTTTCCGCGATCCGTCCCCCCATCGCACTGTACGACGGTGCTGGAATATTAACCAGCTTCCCATCAGCTACGCATCTCTGCCTCGCCTTAGGGGCCGACTCACCCTGCGCCGATGAACGTTGCGCAGGAAACCTTGGACTTACGGCGAGGGGGCTTTTCACCCCCTTTATCGCTACTCATGTCAGCATTCGCACTTCTGATACCTCCAGCAGCCTTTACAAGCCACCTTCGCAGGCTTACAGAACGCTCTCCTACCGCGTGCACTAAAAGTGCACACCCGCAGCTTCGGTTTATCGCTTAGCCCCGTTACATCTTCCGCGCAGGACGACTCGATCAGTGAGCTATTACGCTTTCTTTAAAGGATGGCTGCTTCTAAGCCAACCTCCTGACTGTCTATGCCTTCCCACTTCGTTTCCCACTTAGCGATAATTCGGGACCTTAGCTGGCGGTCTGGGTTGTTTCCCTCTTGAGTCCGGACGTTAGCACCCGGTGCTCTGTCTCCCAAGCTGTACTTGCGGGTATTCGGAGTTTGCCATAGTTTGGTAAGTCGCCATGACCCCCTAGCTATAACAGTGCTCTACCCCCCGCAGTAATACTTGAGGCACTACCTAAATAGTTTTCGGAGAGAACCAGCTATTTCCAGATTTGTTTAGCCTTTCACCCCTATCCACAGCTCATCCCCTAATTTTTCAACATTAGTGGGTTCGGTCCTCCAGCACGTGTTACCGTGCCTTCAACCTGGCCATGGATAGATCATCTGGTTTCGGGTCTACACCCAGCGACTAAATCGCCCTATTCGGACTCGCTTTCGCTACGGCTTCCCTATTCGGTTAACCTTGCCACTGAATGTAAGTCGCTGACCCATTATACAAAAGGTACGCAGTCACCCCACAAGGAGGCTCCTACTGTTTGTATGCATACGGTTTCAGGATCTATTTCACTCCCCTTCCGGGGTTCTTTTCGCCTTTCCCTCACGGTACTGGTTCACTATCGGTCGATCACGAGTATTTAGCCTTGGAGGATGGTCCCCCCATCTTCAAACAGGATTTCACGTGTCCCGCCCTACTTGTCTTACGCTTAGTTCCACACACAGAATTTCGTCTACAGGGCTATCACCTGCTACGGCCGGACTTTCCATTCCGTTCGACTATCCTGCGCGCTAAAACGTAAAGGCTCATCCGATTTCGCTCGCCACTACTTTCGGAATCTCGGTTGATTTCTTTTCCTCGAGCTACTGAGATGTTTCAGTTCACCCGGTTCGCTTCCACTAGCCTATGTATTCAGCTAGGGATACTGCATTGCTGCAGTGGGTTTCCCCATTCGGACATCTGCGGATCAAAGCTTGTTTGCCAGCTCCCCGCAGCTTTTCGCAGGCTACTACGTCCTTCATCGCCTGTGATCGCCAAGGCATCCACCATATGCACTTAGTCGCTTGATCCTATAACGCTGTAGGCTATAGGACCTGAGTATTAGCGTTTGTGCCGTTCATAAGTTTCAAAGCAGTCTGAGGCTTATCACCTCAGTCTTGAGAACTTGGAACAAAAAATAATGCAATCACAACCCGTGCCCATCTTCATCAGCAACGCTGATTACTTGATGAACACATTTTCGTTGTGCTTCTTCCAGATTGTTAAAGAACAAATATAGCTGTTGGGTAAAACCCAACTCATAACGTCGTGACTGACGACACTATGAGTTGGCCTCTACATCGCCACCGGCGATCAATGAGAATCAATGGTGGAGGTGAACGGGATCGAACCGATGACATCCTGCTTGCAAAGCAGGCGCTCTCCCAGCTGAGCTACACCCCCATATTTCGCTTGCCGCGAAATACCTGGTGGGTCTGGTTGGATTCGAACCAACGACCCCCGCCTTATCAAGACGGTGCTCTAACCGACTGAGCTACAGACCCAAAACCTTCTCGGATCAGTAGTCAGGAAGCTGAAGACCTAGGGAAGATTCCCTCGACCCAAGCCTACAACTGATCCCAGCTATATCAAACAACCGATAAGAGTGGACGCTTAACACGAGCACGTAAGCTCTGAAAGGAGGTGATCCAGCCGCACCTTCCGATACGGCTACCTTGTTACGACTTCACCCCAGTCATGAATCCTACCGTGGTAATCGCCCTCCTTACGGTTAGGCTAACTACTTCTGGTAAAACCCACTCCCATGGTGTGACGGGCGGTGTGTACAAGACCCGGGAACGTATTCACCGCGACATGCTGATCCGCGATTACTAGCGATTCCGACTTCACGCAGTCGAGTTGCAGACTGCGATCCGGACTACGATCGGGTTTCTGGGATTGGCTCCCCCTCGCGGGTTGGCGACCCTCTGTCCCGACCATTGTATGACGTGTGAAGCCCTACCCATAAGGGCCATGAGGACTTGACGTCATCCCCACCTTCCTCCGGTTTGTCACCGGCAGTCTCATTAGAGTGCCCTTTCGTAGCAACTAATGACAAGGGTTGCGCTCGTTGCGGGACTTAACCCAACATCTCACGACACGAGCTGACGACAGCCATGCAGCACCTGTGTTCCGGTTCTCTTGCGAGCACTACCAAATCTCTTCGGCATTCCAGACATGTCAAGGGTAGGTAAGGTTTTTCGCGTTGCATCGAATTAATCCACATCATCCACCGCTTGTGCGGGTCCCCGTCAATTCCTTTGAGTTTTAATCTTGCGACCGTACTCCCCAGGCGGTCAACTTCACGCGTTAGCTGCGCTACCAAGGCCCGAAGGCCCCAACAGCTAGTTGACATCGTTTAGGGCGTGGACTACCAGGGTATCTAATCCTGTTTGCTCCCCACGCTTTCGTGCATGAGCGTCAGTGTTATCCCAGGAGGCTGCCTTCGCCATCGGTGTTCCTCCGCATATCTACGCATTTCACTGCTACACGCGGAATTCCACCTCCCTCTGACACACTCTAGCTCGGTAGTTAAAAATGCAGTTCCAAAGTTAAGCTCTGGGATTTCACATCTTTCTTTCCGAACCGCCTGCGCACGCTTTACGCCCAGTAATTCCGATTAACGCTTGCACCCTACGTATTACCGCGGCTGCTGGCACGTAGTTAGCCGGTGCTTATTCTGCAGGTACCGTCAGTTTCCCGGGGTATTAACCCGGAACGTTTCTTTCCTGCCAAAAGTGCTTTACAACCCGAAGGCCTTCATCGCACACGCGGGATGGCTGGATCAGGGTTTCCCCCATTGTCCAAAATTCCCCACTGCTGCCTCCCGTAGGAGTCTGGGCCGTGTCTCAGTCCCAGTGTGGCTGGTCGTCCTCTCAAACCAGCTACGGATCGTCGCCTTGGTGAGCCGTTACCCCACCAACTAGCTAATCCGATATCGGCCGCTCTAATAGTGCAAGGTCTTGCGATCCCCTGCTTTCCCCCGTAGGGCGTATGCGGTATTAGCTACGCTTTCGCGTAGTTATCCCCCGCTACTAGGCACGTTCCGATACATTACTCACCCGTTCGCCACTCGCCACCAGACCGAAGTCCGTGCTGCCGTTCGACTTGCATGTGTAAGGCATCCCGCTAGCGTTCAATCTGAGCCAGGATCAAACTCTTCAGTTTAATCTCTGTATTTGTTTCGTATTCTTGGTCTGAATAAATCCAAACCAGGTCATACGTCGCTACTCAAAGGAAGTGAGGTATGTTCTTAAACTTGACGTCTAAGGTACTTCACTTCTAGTGAGCACTTGATTTCTTGTGCTTGCGATAAGGCCGAAACCTAATCGCTGCACTCGCATCAAGCGCCCACACTTATCGGTTGTTTAGTTGTTAAAGAGCGGTACTGCTAAATTCCGTACTACTGGTTTCTGCCCTCAACTTCGGCTAACTTCGCTTTTGCGTCGTCGCTGTCGTTGCAGCAGAGAAACGAGATTATGAAGCAGTTTTTATCGCTTGTCAAGTCAGCTTCGCTTTTGCTTTACGCCGTTGCGTCACTTACTTGCGGCGACTTCTTCAGGTCTCGCCAGGACTTTCGTCCTGCCCTAGCAGCTATCGAAATGTCAGGATAAACCCTGATCTTTCGGTAGCAGCCAAGCCCGTAACTATATCACCATTTTTGCAGCGATTGCAACCGGCTTCTGCCTAATTTGCACTCCGTCCTGCATCGCCGCCGAGCTGGAGAATCTCCTTCGGCGGCATGGAACATAGGTTCTCACTAAAAACAAACCCCCACAGGCTTACCTGTGGGGGTTTGCGCAATAAAAGCCTGACGATGACCTACTTTCACAGACGTCCGTCCACTATCATCGGCGCAAAGGCGTTTCACTGTCCTGTTCGGGATGGGAAGGAGTGGGACCACCTTGCTATGGTCGTCAGGCGTAACTGGTTGAGCAGTTGCGGGTTAGGCAACAGCTCCAATCTTGGAAGAAGCGCAACGCGTGGCGATCAGAGCCTGGGGCTCGATGATCAGCGCACGGTGGGGTGTAATTGTGTTGGCTGGCTGCTGACGGTGCAGCCAGTATTTTGTATTGAACGACACTTGGAACGCTATATCACCAGGTCAATAACCATCAGTGTTATAGGATCAAGCCTCACGGGCAATTAGTATCGGTTAGCTTAACGCATTACTGCGCTTCCACACCCGACCTATCAACGTCCTGGTCTCGAACGACCCTTCAGGGGGATCAAGTCCCCGGGATACCTAATCTTCAGACGAGTTTCCCGCTTAGATGCCTTCAGCGGTTATCTCTTCCGTACTTAGCTACCCGGCAATGCCATTGGCATGACAACCGGTACACCAGAGGTACGTCCACTCCGGTCCTCTCGTACTAGGAGCAGGCTCCGTCAAGTATCCAACGCCCACGGCAGATAGGGACCAAACTGTCTCACGACGTTTTAAACCCAGCTCACGTACCTCTTTAAATGGCGAACAGCCATACCCTTGGGACCGGCTACAGCCCCAGGATGAGATGAGCCGACATCGAGGTGCCAAACACCGCCGTCGATATGAACTCTTGGGCGGTATCAGCCTGTTATCCCCAGAGTACCTTTTATCCGTTGAGCGATGGCCCTTCCATTCAGAACCACCGGATCACTATGTCCTGCTTTCGCACCTGTTCGACTTGTCAGTCTCACAGTCAAGCACGCTTATGCCATTGCACTATCAGCACGATTTCCGACCGTACCTAGCGTACCTTCGAACTCCTCCGTTACACTTTGGGAGGAGACCGCCCCAGTCAAACTGCCCACCATGCACTGTCCCCGATCCGGATAACGGACCAAGGTTAGAACCGCAAACAAACCAGGGTGGTATTTCAAGGATGGCTCCACGTGATCTAGCGACCACGCTTCAAAGCCTCCCACCTATCCTACACAGGCCGGTTCACAGTCCAATGCAAAGCTACAGTAAAGGTTCATGGGGTCTTTCCGTCTAGCCGCGGGTAGATTGCATCATCACAAACACTTCAACTTCGCTGAGTCTCAGGAGGAGACAGTGTGGCCATCGTTACGCCATTCGTGCAGGTCGGAACTTACCCGACAAGGAATTTCGCTACCTTAGGACCGTTATAGTTACGGCCGCCGTTTACCGGGGCTTCGATCAAGAGCTTGCACCCCATCACTTAACCTTCCGGCACCGGGCAGGCGTCACACCCTATACGTCGACTTTCGTCTTTGCAGAGTGCTGTGTTTTTAATAAACAGTCGCAGCCACCGATTCTCTGCGACCCCATCATGCTAAGCGCGCAGGCGCTTCACACTACCGGGGTATACCTTCTCCCGAAGTTACGGTATCAATTTGCCGAGTTCCTTCTCCTGAGTTCTCTCAAGCGCCTTGGAATATTCATCCCGTCCACCTGTGTCGGTTTGCGGTACGGTCTCGTACAGCTGAAGCTTAGAGGCTTTTCTTGGAACCACTTCCGATCACTTCGCAAGCAATGCTCGCTCGTGCCACACCCTTGATTTACGCGCCCGGATTTGCCTAAGCGCCATCTTCGATGCAGCAACAGGGACATCCAACACCCTGATGATTTTCCGCGATCCGTCCCCCCATCGCACTGTACGACGGTGCTGGAATATTAACCAGCTTCCCATCAGCTACGCATCTCTGCCTCGCCTTAGGGGCCGACTCACCCTGCGCCGATGAACGTTGCGCAGGAAACCTTGGACTTACGGCGAGGGGGCTTTTCACCCCCTTTATCGCTACTCATGTCAGCATTCGCACTTCTGATACCTCCAGCAGCCTTTACAAGCCACCTTCGCAGGCTTACAGAACGCTCTCCTACCGCGTGCACTAAAAGTGCACACCCGCAGCTTCGGTTTATCGCTTAGCCCCGTTACATCTTCCGCGCAGGACGACTCGATCAGTGAGCTATTACGCTTTCTTTAAAGGATGGCTGCTTCTAAGCCAACCTCCTGACTGTCTATGCCTTCCCACTTCGTTTCCCACTTAGCGATAATTCGGGACCTTAGCTGGCGGTCTGGGTTGTTTCCCTCTTGAGTCCGGACGTTAGCACCCGGTGCTCTGTCTCCCAAGCTGTACTTGCGGGTATTCGGAGTTTGCCATAGTTTGGTAAGTCGCCATGACCCCCTAGCTATAACAGTGCTCTACCCCCCGCAGTAATACTTGAGGCACTACCTAAATAGTTTTCGGAGAGAACCAGCTATTTCCAGATTTGTTTAGCCTTTCACCCCTATCCACAGCTCATCCCCTAATTTTTCAACATTAGTGGGTTCGGTCCTCCAGCACGTGTTACCGTGCCTTCAACCTGGCCATGGATAGATCATCTGGTTTCGGGTCTACACCCAGCGACTAAATCGCCCTATTCGGACTCGCTTTCGCTACGGCTTCCCTATTCGGTTAACCTTGCCACTGAATGTAAGTCGCTGACCCATTATACAAAAGGTACGCAGTCACCCCACAAGGAGGCTCCTACTGTTTGTATGCATACGGTTTCAGGATCTATTTCACTCCCCTTCCGGGGTTCTTTTCGCCTTTCCCTCACGGTACTGGTTCACTATCGGTCGATCACGAGTATTTAGCCTTGGAGGATGGTCCCCCCATCTTCAAACAGGATTTCACGTGTCCCGCCCTACTTGTCTTACGCTTAGTTCCACACACAGAATTTCGTCTACAGGGCTATCACCTGCTACGGCCGGACTTTCCATTCCGTTCGACTATCCTGCGCGCTAAAACGTAAAGGCTCATCCGATTTCGCTCGCCACTACTTTCGGAATCTCGGTTGATTTCTTTTCCTCGAGCTACTGAGATGTTTCAGTTCACCCGGTTCGCTTCCACTAGCCTATGTATTCAGCTAGGGATACTGCATTGCTGCAGTGGGTTTCCCCATTCGGACATCTGCGGATCAAAGCTTGTTTGCCAGCTCCCCGCAGCTTTTCGCAGGCTACTACGTCCTTCATCGCCTGTGATCGCCAAGGCATCCACCATATGCACTTAGTCGCTTGATCCTATAACGCTGTAGGCTATAGGACCTGAGTATTAGCGTTTGTGCCGTTCATAAGTTTCAAAGCAGTCTGAGGCTTATCACCTCAGTCTTGAGAACTTGGAACAAAAAATAATGCAATCACAACCCGTGCCCATCTTCATCAGCAACGCTGATTACTTGATGAACACATTTTCGTTGTGCTTCTTCCAGATTGTTAAAGAACAAATGTAGCTGTTGGGTAAAACCCAACTGATAGCGCTGCAAGCAGCGCTATCAGTTAGTTTCTACGCTGCGCCAAACCTTGACGCCAGCTACAACAAACAACCGATAAGAGTGGACGCTTAACACGAGCACGTAAGCTCTGAAAGGAGGTGATCCAGCCGCACCTTCCGATACGGCTACCTTGTTACGACTTCACCCCAGTCATGAATCCTACCGTGGTAATCGCCCTCCTTACGGTTAGGCTAACTACTTCTGGTAAAACCCACTCCCATGGTGTGACGGGCGGTGTGTACAAGACCCGGGAACGTATTCACCGCGACATGCTGATCCGCGATTACTAGCGATTCCGACTTCACGCAGTCGAGTTGCAGACTGCGATCCGGACTACGATCGGGTTTCTGGGATTGGCTCCCCCTCGCGGGTTGGCGACCCTCTGTCCCGACCATTGTATGACGTGTGAAGCCCTACCCATAAGGGCCATGAGGACTTGACGTCATCCCCACCTTCCTCCGGTTTGTCACCGGCAGTCTCATTAGAGTGCCCTTTCGTAGCAACTAATGACAAGGGTTGCGCTCGTTGCGGGACTTAACCCAACATCTCACGACACGAGCTGACGACAGCCATGCAGCACCTGTGTTCCGGTTCTCTTGCGAGCACTACCAAATCTCTTCGGCATTCCAGACATGTCAAGGGTAGGTAAGGTTTTTCGCGTTGCATCGAATTAATCCACATCATCCACCGCTTGTGCGGGTCCCCGTCAATTCCTTTGAGTTTTAATCTTGCGACCGTACTCCCCAGGCGGTCAACTTCACGCGTTAGCTGCGCTACCAAGGCCCGAAGGCCCCAACAGCTAGTTGACATCGTTTAGGGCGTGGACTACCAGGGTATCTAATCCTGTTTGCTCCCCACGCTTTCGTGCATGAGCGTCAGTGTTATCCCAGGAGGCTGCCTTCGCCATCGGTGTTCCTCCGCATATCTACGCATTTCACTGCTACACGCGGAATTCCACCTCCCTCTGACACACTCTAGCTCGGTAGTTAAAAATGCAGTTCCAAAGTTAAGCTCTGGGATTTCACATCTTTCTTTCCGAACCGCCTGCGCACGCTTTACGCCCAGTAATTCCGATTAACGCTTGCACCCTACGTATTACCGCGGCTGCTGGCACGTAGTTAGCCGGTGCTTATTCTGCAGGTACCGTCAGTTTCCCGGGGTATTAACCCGGAACGTTTCTTTCCTGCCAAAAGTGCTTTACAACCCGAAGGCCTTCATCGCACACGCGGGATGGCTGGATCAGGGTTTCCCCCATTGTCCAAAATTCCCCACTGCTGCCTCCCGTAGGAGTCTGGGCCGTGTCTCAGTCCCAGTGTGGCTGGTCGTCCTCTCAAACCAGCTACGGATCGTCGCCTTGGTGAGCCGTTACCCCACCAACTAGCTAATCCGATATCGGCCGCTCTAATAGTGCAAGGTCTTGCGATCCCCTGCTTTCCCCCGTAGGGCGTATGCGGTATTAGCTACGCTTTCGCGTAGTTATCCCCCGCTACTAGGCACGTTCCGATACATTACTCACCCGTTCGCCACTCGCCACCAGACCGAAGTCCGTGCTGCCGTTCGACTTGCATGTGTAAGGCATCCCGCTAGCGTTCAATCTGAGCCAGGATCAAACTCTTCAGTTTAATCTCTGTATTTGTTTCGTATTCTTGGTCTGAATAAATCCAAACCAGGTCATACGTCGCTACTCAAAGGAAGTGAGGTATGTTCTTAAACTTGACGTCTAAGATACTTCACTTCTAGTGAGCACTTGATTTCTTGTGCTTGCGATAAGGCCGAAACCCAATCGCTGCACTCGCATCAAGCGCCCACACTTATCGGTTGTTTAGTTGTTAAAGAGCGGCACTGCTAAAACTTCAAATCACGGCGCTGATTTCTCAGCGCTTAGCGACCATCGAAACGTCAGGGTAAACCCTAATTTTTCGGCAACCGCCAAGCCCTCTACTATAACACAGCTTTTGCAGATTGTGCAACCGGCTTCTGCCTGATTTGCATCCTATCTTGCAACCCCGCTTGCTTTGCAAGCGGCTTCGGAAATCCGAAGGCTGGTCACCGCACAGGTGGCTGAAATTTAGTTTCAGGGTAAACCCTGATTCGTCATCACCAGCCGAGCCTAAGACTATAGCACAATTTTTGCAGATCTTGCAACTGGCTTCTGCCTGATTTGCGTCGATCTTTGCAATAACCGCTTGGCGCCGTTTCCAGCTGCCTTTGCGGCAGACCTGCCCTTGGGCTGACCTGTTGCACTTGCTTGGCTTCGCTGTTCGAAACTGTGTGAGCAGCGAAGGAGCGAGACTATAGCACAGAAATTCTGCGTGTGTGGCCAGCATGACACCCATTTTGCAGAAATATGATTCTTTTAGGGGACGCACCGAGATCAGCCTGGGGGGCCGCACTCCTTTGCTCCCCTATATATAGGGAGGTGACTCCAGGCTCCTCTATATATATATATATACGCAGTTGCGAGCCGGTGCGATCACAAGCCGCCCTTCTAGGCTGGGCAAGACCGGAGCGAGCGGTGCCGACCGACTGGCATGCAACATCCCGCCGCTTCAACGGCCAGGGCCGGCAGGAGCACCGCGCCGCGCTATCTATATACGAAGCTCCGTCGTTTCCTTGATCTGCTGCAGGGCGAAGAACGAGCGCATATCCACGACTGCAGGGTGGCGCATGAGCGTGTCCATGGCGAAACGGGAGAAATGCGCCAGGTCGGCGACCTGGATGCGCATCAGGTAGTCCATGTCGCCCGACATGGCGTAGCACTCGACGACCTCCGGCCACAGCTGGACCTCGCGCGCGAAGTCGCTCATGGGCGCGTGACTGGAGCCGCTGTGCTTATTCAGGCGGATGTTCACATAAGCGAGCAGCCCCAGCCCGACCTTTGCGGCATCGATGAGCGCCACGTATTTCTTAATGAAGCCCTGCTCTTCCAGGCGCCGCACCCGGCGCAAGCAGGGGCTGGGAGACAGGGAGACGCGGTCCGCCAGTTCCTGGTTGCTGAGGCGCCCGTCCCGCTGCAGCTCGGCAAGAATCCTTAGATCTGTCCTATCGAGCTCAATTGCAGACATTTTCAACCCCTTGTTCACAATATTGGGCAATATTATTGCTCAAACTATCGGCTTTTGCGCCATGTTTGCAATTGTCTGCCCACCCTTCCTACCTACAATCTGCGTCTAGACTTGACGAACAAGTCGTCCACTTAAAACATGCAAGGGAGCAGACTTATGAGCAGCGCTTTCCAACCCTGGGACAACCCGATGGGCACCGCCGGGTTCGAGTTCATTGAATATGCCGCGCCGGACCCCGCCGCGCTGCGCAAGGTGTTTGAACTGCTGGGATTCAAGGCCATTGCCAAGCATCGCCACAAGGACGTGACGCTGTACCGTCAAGGCGGCGTGAACTTCCTGATCAACGCCGAGCCCGATTCCTTTGCCCAGCGCTTTGCCCGTTTGCATGGCCCTTCGATCTGTGCGATTGGCTTTCGCGTGCAGGACGCCAATGCCGCCTACAAGCGCGCGCTGGAACTGGGCGCCTGGGGTTTCGACTCCCATAGCGGCCCGATGGAACTGAACATCCCCGCGATCAAGGGCATCGGCGATTCGCTGATCTATCTGGTGGACCGCTGGGCCGGCAAGGAAGGCCACGGCGGCATTGGCGACATCAGCATCTATGACGTGGACTTCATCCCGCTGGATCCGGCCAACGCGCAGACCGACGTCAACTGGCGCGGCGCGGGTCTGACGTTGGTGGACCACCTGACGCACAACGTGCACAAGGGCCGCATGGCCGAGTGGTCGGAGTTCTACGAGCGCCTGTTCAACTTCCGCGAAGTGCGGTACTTCGACATCGAGGGCAAGGTGACGGGCGTGAAGTCCAAGGCGATGACCTCGCCTTGCGGCAATATCCGCATTCCCATCAACGAGGAAGGCACCGACGAGAAGGGCCAGATTCAGGAGTACCTGGATCTGTACCGCGGCGAGGGCATTCAGCATATCGCCATGGCGACCGATGACATTTATGCCACGGTGGAAGCGCTGCGCAAGACCGGCGTCGTGTTCCTGGACACGCCGGAGACCTACTACGAACTGCTGGATCGGCGCCTGCCGAACCACGGCGAGGACGTGGCGCGCCTGCAGAAGAACCGCATCTTGCTGGACGGCGCGCCGGGTGGCGGACTGCTGCTGCAGATCTTTACCGAAAACCAGATCGGCCCGATCTTTTTCGAGATCATTCAGCGCAAGGGCAATGACGGCTTTGGCGAGGGCAACTTCAAGGCCCTGTTCGAATCGATCGAGCTGGACCAGATGCGCCGCGGTGTTTTGAAGACCGTGGAATAACGCTTGAAGACAAGCGCCTGGCGTGCGTCGACATAGCCTGTTCAAACCCCGCTGAGTGGCGGGGTTTTTCATTGAGCGCGCGTCGAGCGGACACGCGCCGCATCAAGAAAAGCACCGCGCAGGGAAAGACCCGCATGAAAAAAGGCCCCGCAGCGGTCGGCGCAACGCGTGTCCGCCGTACGGGGCTTCAGTCAGGCGAAGTGATTGCCGCCGCTTAGCGCTTCAGGCGATCCTGGAATTGCTTGCGGAACTTGGCGACCTTGGGTGCGATCACGAACTGGCAATAGCCTTGCTCGGGATGCAGGGCGAAATAATTGCTGTGATAGTCCTCGGCCTGCCAGAAATGCGCCGGCGCCAGCAGCTTGGTGACGATGGGCGCATCGTAGACTTTTTGCGCCTCGACCTCGGCGATGACGGCCTGGGCCTGCTCGCGCTGCGTTTCGTTCTGCCAGAAAATGGCCGATTCGTACTGCGGGCCAATGTCGTTGCCCTGGCGCCCCGGCGTGGTGGGATCGTGGGTGGCGAAAAAGACGCGCAGCAGATCGCTGTACGAGAGTTCGGCGGGATCGAACTCGATGCGGGCGACTTCGATGTGGCCGGTGTCCTTGCCGCAGACCTGTTCGTAGCTGGGATTGTCGACGTGTCCGCCGCTGTAGCCCGGCAACACGCTTTTAACTCCGCGCAGGTCGGCAAACACTGCTTCGACGCACCAGAAGCAACCGCCGCCAAGAACGGCGACTTCATTGCCCGGTGATGGTTGTTCTGCCATGACGATTCCTTTGCATTAGGCGGCCGCTGCGTGCGGCCCGCGCCCCCGGCTCGATACCGGGGCATGAAAATAAGACTACTGCTTTGCCGGCGCCAGCGACAAGATCCATTCGGACAAGGCGCGTGCGTCTTCGGGCGATACATGAGTCTGAGCGGGCATGGGCACCGCGCCCCAGGCGCCGCGACCACCGCTACGGATCTTGCCCGCCAGGTAATCGACCATGGCGTCGCCCTGCCCCGCGTATCGCTGCGCCACGCTCATCAAGGGCGGCCCGACCCGCTTGGCTTCCACCTGATGACAGGCCATGCAGGCCTTGCTCTTGGCCAGGTCCAGGCCAGTGGTTTGCGCATGCGCCGCGCCAGCGTTCAGGACGCCGGCCGCGGCCAACAACAGACTAATCTTCAAAAGCATCGGTTACTGCCCCACGGCTGGCGGTGCTGGCGAGCTTGCCGAACTTGGCAAGCACACCGCGTGTATAACGCGGCTTGGGCTGGACCCAGGCCTGACGACGAGCCGCCATTTCTTCGTCGCTGATGTTGAGCTGCAGCAGCAGCTTGTGGGCATCGATGGTAACCGAATCGCCTTCCTGGATCAGCGCGATGGGACCGCCTACATATGCTTCTGGCGCGACGTGCCCCACGACCATGCCCCAGGTGCCCCCGGAAAAACGTCCATCGGTGATGAGTCCGACGGTTTCGCCCAGTCCTTGCCCCACAAGCGCCGAGGTGGGCGCGAGCATTTCGCGCATGCCCGGGCCGCCCTTCGGGCCTTCGTAGCGGATCACTACAACGTCGCCGTCGCGGATCTGCTGGGCCATGATGGCGGTCATGGCATCGTCTTCCGAGTCGAACACGCGCGCGGGGCCCGTGATGACGGGGTTCTTCAGGCCGGTGATCTTGGCGACGCACCCTTCGGGCGACAGATTTCCCTTCAGGATCGCCAGGTGGCCCTGCGGATAGAGCGCGCGATCGATGGGCATGATGACATCCTGGTCCGCGCGGGGCGCGTCAGGCACATCCGCGAGCGTTTCAGCGATGGTCTTGCCACTGATGGTGATGCAATCGCCATGCAGCAAGCCTGCATTGAGCAGGAGTTTCATGACCTGGGGAATGCCGCCGGCGCGATGCAGGTCGGTCGCCACGTACTTGCCTGACGGCTTCAGGTCGCACAGCACCGGGACGCGCCGGCGAATGCGTTCGAAATCGTCGATGGTCCACGGCACTTCGGCGGCGTGCGCGATGGCCAGGAAGTGCAGCACTGCGTTGGTCGATCCGCCCGTGGCCATGATGACGGAGACGGCGTTCTCGATGGATTCGCGGGTGATGATGTCGCGCGGGCGCAGGTTGCGCTTGACCGCGTCGACGAGCACACGCGCGGACTCGGCGGCCGAAGTGACCTTTTCCTCGTCTTCGTTGGCCATCGTGCTGGAATACGGCAGACTCATGCCCATGGCTTCGAATGCCGAGCTCATCGTATTGGCGGTGTACATGCCGCCGCAAGAGCCCGAGCCGGGAATCGCGCATTTCTCGATCTGCTTGAAGTCCTCTTCGGGCATGCGGCCCATGGTGTATTCGCCGACGGCCTCGAACACGGACACAATGGTGAGGTCGTTGCCCTTGTAGCGGCCTGGCTTGATGGTTCCGCCGTAGACATAGATGCCGGGCACGTTGGTGCGCGCCAGGGCGATCATGCCGCCAGGCATGTTCTTGTCGCATCCGCCGATGACGACGACGCCGTCCATCCATTGGCCCTGCGCGGCGGTTTCGATGCAGTCGGCGATGACCTCGCGCGACACCAGCGAGTATTTCATGCCTTCGGTGCCCATGGACATGCCATCGGAGATGGTGGGCGTGCCGAACACCTGGGGATTGGCGCGCGAGGCGCGGATCGCGTCGATGGCGGCGTCGGCCAACCGCTGCAAGCCGCTATTACAGGGCGTGATCGTCGAATGGCCGTTGGCCACGCCGATCATGGGGTTCTCGAAATCGGCCTCTTTGTAGCCCAGCGCGTAGTACATGGCGCGATTGGGCGCGCGCGCGACGCCTTGGGTGATATGGCGGGAACGTTCATTGTGCGGCATGGTCAGTGTCTCCTGTCGGCCGTCGGGGCGCGGACATGGCGAACGCACCCGGGGAAGCTGGCTCGCTTGGCATGCGAATCTTCAGTGCTCGCCGGTTATTATCATTCAACTTTATTGTGTCGGGCAGAACATGCTGGAATATCCAAAAATCGACCCCATCGCCCTGCAGATCGGGCCGCTAGCCATTCATTGGTATGGGCTGATGTACCTGGCGGGCTTCGCGCTCGTGTATTTGCTGGGCCGCCAGCGCATCAAGAGCGGGCACACCACGTCCCTGAACGTGCGGGACCTGGAAGACCTGATCTTCTATAGCGTGCTGGGCGTGGTGCTGGGGGGCAGGCTGGGATACGTGCTGTTCTACAAGCCAGGCTATTACCTGTCGCATCCGCTTGAAGTGCTGTATCTGTGGCAAGGCGGCATGTCTTTCCACGGCGGCCTGATCGGCGTGATCCTGGTGATGCTGCTGTTCGCGCGCAAGAAGGGCCTGCCGTTCTTTGCGATCAGCGATTTCATCGCGCCGCTGATTCCGCTGGGACTGGGCTTTGGCCGGCTGGGCAATTTCATCAATGGCGAACTGTGGGGCCGCCCCACCGACGTGCCATGGGCCATGGTGTTCCCCGACAGCGGCGACGGACTGCCGCGCCATCCGTCGCAGCTCTATGAGCTGGGCCTGGAAGGCATCGTGCTGTTTGCGCTGCTGTGGTGGTTTTCGAGCAAGCCGCGGCCGCTGGGTCAGGTCAGCGGATTGTTCCTGATGGGCTATGGAACGTTCCGCTTCCTGGTGGAATTCACGCGCGAGCCGGACAACTTCCTGGGTCTGCTCGCGGGTGGGTTGAGCATGGGACAGTGGCTGTCCCTGCCGATGGTCGCTCTGGGCGCCATCATGTTCAGTCTTACTGCAAAACGATCGTCCCGTTGACCGCGACGCTGACCGTCACGTTCCCTGCTTCAAGGGGAACGCTGACGTCGGCGCTGCTGAACGAACCGCCCTTGGCCATTGCCGCGCCGACCATGCGTTGAACCGGCACGGGGCCGCCGGAACCGCCGAGTTCAATCTTGGACAAGCGGTAGCCGGAAAAGCCGAAGGCATTGGCCGCGGCCAGTGCGCGATCCTTGAAGGCCTGCGCGGCTTCTTTCAGCAGCTTGCGCTCTTCGGCTTCACGGGCGGCCGGCGACAGCGAGAAGCTGATGTTGGAAATGGCGGTCTTGTCGGACAGCTTGGAAGCCAGCGCGGCGGCAGCCGCGAAGCCCTTGGACTCCAGCACGATTTCGCCCTGGCCGCGCCACGAGGCGATCTTTCCCTTGTTGTTCATGTTGGGCCAGACATTGAAGCTGCTGGTGCGCACTTCCACGTCCTTCGTGTCGCGCGCACGCTTGACGGCGTCTTCGAGCGCGGCGGTCAGCTTCTGGCCAGCGGCCGGCTGGTCCGGCGCTTCAACTTCGGCGGACAGCGCAATGCGGACCGTGTCCTGCTTGACCTCGGAAGACGCCATGGCTTGCAAGGTCAATTCGGGCGAGCGGTTTGCGGCGGGCTCGGCGGCGGCCGTTGCGGCAGGCGCCTGCGTCTGCGCGAAAACGGGTTGAGCCACAGCGATGGCGGCCACGGCTGCGCACGCCGCACCAAGCTTGGTGAGCGAAAAAACGGGGTGTTTGAACATGGACTGGTCCTAGGAGGGAGGACGAAGGGGATTTGCCGAGAGGCACCCGACGCGGACCTGCGCTAATGGCAGGCCCGCTGGGATAGATGCCCCGCCTGTGCCGTCAAGGCCGGCATCTCGAACCCTGAGGTTCAAGGTGGTCGCGTTCCGAAGAGCATCGGGTTCGTCTGCAAGAGACAATCACTCCAGCTCTGCACTCCCGCAACCAATATGCCAAAAAGACATAGGTTCAGAGAATGTATGGCCTAGTCACGAACACGGCAGGGACAAACTGAAAAATCTTGAATGCTGCTTATGAACGTTAGAGCAGTTTTTCCTGACCCGACAAGGCGTCATCGAGTACTGCGTTCATGTCCTCAATTCTACGCTTGAAGTCGCCGACCGCCAAACCGCCCAGCGGACCATCGGGCGCTTTCATTGCAAGCAACTCGCCGGCGACCTGCAATGCGGCCATCACGGCGATGCGTTCATTGCTGGAAACCTTGCCCGTGCCCTGGATGCGCAGCATGAGCTGATCGACGTGGCGCACTGCGGCCAGCAGGGTGGGCTTTTCTTCGGCGGAGCAAGCAAGCGAGTACTCGCGGCCGAGGATCGATACGTCTACACGTTCCATTAGTGTTGCTCTCCGGACGGCGCACCCGGCAACCGGGCCAGGACGGCGTCGATGCGCTCGCGGGCCGACGCGGCGGCCACGCGCAAGCGCTGTAGTTCTGTGTCGCGCGATTGCAGGCTACCCTGCAGTTCGCTTTCGCGTGCGGCGAACCGCGACTCGAGCGCGTGGCGCTCGGCGGTCTCGCGCGCGAGTTGTTCGCGCAGCGCGGCTTCCGCCCGCTTGGCTTCTTCTAGCATGGCCGAGACGGCGCCGTCGTTATCTTGAAGCTTGCTTTGCAGCGTGACGACTTCGGCTTCGCGGTCAGCGGCGCGCTGCTTGAGCACGCGCTGCTCGGCTTCGAATTCGTTCACGCGTAGACGCAACGCGTCACGCTCGGCGTGGAGTTGGCGGGTGCGTTGCACCAGTTGCCCGATTCGGGCGGCGAGTTGGTCTAGATCTTGCAGCATGGGCGCTATCGTAAACCATCCTGGGATGGACCGGGCCTCTTCACGCAAGGTGAGAAACCCGGCAATATTCAGTAGGAAATACGGTTGGGTTTGGCGCGCGAAGGTTACCGGCTCTTGCCTGCCATGAAAAGTCCCATCCCCCGAAATTGCCGCATCCGGCCGATCCGGCTTTCGCGATTCTTTCTATAAACTTTCACTTAGCTTTCAAAAAGCCCTCAAACTTTCGACCGCGTTACAAACGGGGATCGGGAGTTCCCCAATTCTAGGGAAAACCCCAGGCTTTCACCGACCTTACAGGGTTTGCAGCGTGGCAGGCGTCCATTACCATTCGGCCTTTCAAGAAACCACGTCGTCGCTTTCAGAATAATTAATGGCACCCCGAAGTGCCTTTTTTGTGCCTGTCACTCGCCTTTCGGCGGGTGTCCCATCCGGCTACAAACCTCTTTTATCTACATGCTGTAAACAGGAGCCAACCAATCATGCAGCTACGCAATCGACAGGACTTCTGGTCGGGGGTGATGTTTATCGCCCTTGGGCTGGGATTCGCCTGGCAGGCCAGCAGCTACCAAATGGGTACTGCTGCCCGAATGGGACCCGGATACTTTCCTTTCTGGCTGGGCATTGTTCTTGCACTGCTCGGCGCCATCGTGCTGCTTGGCTCGCTGTCCAAGAAAGCCCATGAAACGCATGTCGACAAGTTCGACTGGCGCATCGTCTTCCTGGTGGTGGGCTCGGTTATTCTGTATGGCGTGATCCTCAAATTTCTGGGCGTCTACATCTCGGTGTTCGTGCTGGTGGTCGTCAGCAGCCTTGCCAGCCATGAATTCAACCTGAAGGTCGCCGTTGCCAACGGCATCTTCCTGGTGCTGTTCACCTACCTGGCATTCATCAAGGGGCTGGGGCTGATTTTCCCGCTGTGGCCGTCGTTTCTGGGCATGAACTGAGGAGCAATCGGCCATGGAATTGTTTGACAACCTCATGATGGGTTTCTCGGTGGCGTTCACGCCCGAGAACCTGATGTACGCACTGCTGGGCTGCATCCTGGGTACGCTGATCGGCGTGCTTCCGGGCATCGGCCCCGTCCCGACCATCGCCATGCTGCTGCCGATCACGTACGTGCTGCCCCCGGTGGCCGGCCTGATCATGCTGGCGGGTATTTACTACGGCGCCCAATACGGCGGATCCACGACGGCCATTCTTGTGGCGCTGCCAGGGGAAACGTCTGCGGTGGTTACCGTGCTGGACGGTCACCAGATGGCCCGCAACGGCCGGGCGGGCGCTGCGCTGGCAATCGCCGCACTGGGCTCGTTCTTTGCCGGTTGCGTTGCCACGCTGCTGCTGGCTGCCTTTGCGCCCCCGCTGGCTGAAGTCGCGTTCAAGTTCGGCCCCGCCGAGTACTTCTCGCTGATGTGTCTGGGCCTGGTCGGCGCCGTGGTGCTGGCTTCGGGTTCGCTGCCCAAGGCCATCGCGATGATCATCCTGGGCCTGCTGCTCGGCATGGTCGGCACCGACGTCAACTCGGGCGTTGCCCGCTTCGACTTCGGCGTGCCGGAACTGCAGGACGGCATCGACTTCGCCATCGTGGCCATGGGTGTGTTCGGCTTTGCCGAAATCATGACCAACCTCGAGCAGAAGGAAAACCGCGTCGACATCACCGACAAGATCGGCACGCTGTATCCGAACAAGCAGGAATTCAAGGAAGCCGCCCCGGCCGTGCTGCGCGGCACGGCGCTGGGTTCGGCCCTGGGCATCCTGCCGGGCGGTGGCGCGGTGCTGTCGTCGTTCGCGTCGTACACGCTGGAAAAGAAGATCTCGAAGAATCCGGAACGCTTCGGCAAGGGCCACCCGGCCGGCCTGGCGGGCCCGGAATCGGCGAACAACGCCGCAGCCCAGACTTCGTTCATCCCGCTGCTGACGCTTGGTATCCCCGGCAACGCCGTGATGGCGCTGATGGTGGGCGCCATGACCATCCACAACATCCAGCCCGGCCCGCAAGTCATGTCGAGCCACCCGGAGCTGTTCTGGGGCCTGATCGCCTCGATGTGGATCGGCAACCTGATGCTGGTGGTGCTGAACCTGCCGCTGATCGGCCTGTGGGTCAAGCTGCTGAAGGTGCCCTACCGCATCCTGTTCCCGGCGATTCTAGTGTTCTGCACGATCGGTGTGTACTCGCTTAACTACAACCCGTTCGACATCTTCACCACAGCCATCTTCGGCATCATCGGGTATGTGTGGTCGAAGCTGAAGTGCGAAGGCGCCCCGCTGCTGCTGGGCCTGGTGCTGGGCCCCATGATGGAAGAGAACTTCCGCCGTGCCCTGCTGCTGTCGCGCGGCGACTTCTCCACCTTCGTGACGCGTCCGCTGTCCGCTACCCTGCTGGCCGTCGCCGTGTTCCTGGTGATCCTGGTGGCCCTGCCGGCCATCCGCAAGAAGCGCGAAGAGACCTTCGTCGAAGAAGACTAAGGCCCAGCGCGCCGCCCTTGATGCGGCGCCCCAGCCTTCAAAACCCCCGGGCCTGTCCCGGGGGTTTTTCTTTGGGCGCTCGCCGCGCTGAAAAATACAAATAATTACGCCACGCAACCAATCGTACAGAGACGGATTCGTCTACGTTAAGCTACGGGTTTACCCCACGCGATGATTCGGACATGAATTTCGACTGGAAGAATCCCTACACGACCACCCGGACGCCTGTCTTCGCCCGCAATGTCGTCGCCACGTCCCACCCCTTGGCCGCTCAGGCAGGGTTGCGGATCCTGGCGCAAGGCGGCAATGCGGTGGACGCGGCCATCGCCGCGGCCTCTACCCTTGCATTGACCGAGCCAGTAAGCAACGGGCTGGGCTCGGACTGCTTTGCGATCGTCTGGGATGGGGCGAAGCTGCATGGCCTGAACGCATCCGGACCGGCGCCGGCGGCCTGGAACGTGGACTACTTCCGGCGCAAGCACCAAGGCGCGATCCCCGCCCGCGGCTGGGACAGCGTGACCGTGCCGGGTTGCGTGGCCGGCTGGGGCGCCTTGCATGAGAAGCTGGGCCGCCTGTCTTTCGCCGATATCCTGGCGCCCGCCATCGAATACGCCGAACGGGGTTTCGCGATCACGCCGATGGTGCACCAGAAGTGGGCCGCGCAAGCCGATGTGCTGCAGCCGCAGCCGGGCTTTGCCGATCATTTCCTGCCGCGCGGGCGCGCGCCGCACATTGGCGAACACTTCGTGCTGCAAGGCGCGGCAGCCACGCTCAAGCGCATCGCCGCGACCAGCGGACGCGACTTCTACGAAGGCGAGACCGCCCACAAGCTGGTGGCGCACGCGCAGGCGCACGAAGCAGCCCTGACGCTAAAGGATCTGCGCGAATTCGCGCCCGAATGGGTGACCCCGATCAGCCAGTCGTACCGCGGCCATACGCTGCACCAGATTCCGCCCAATGGCCAAGGCATCGCCGCGCTGATCGCGCTGGGCATCCTGCAGAATTTCGATCTGGCCGCGCGCCCGATCGATCATCCCGAGACGCAGCACTTGCTGATCGAGGCGATGAAGCTCGCCTTTGCCGACGTCTATGCGCACGTGGCCGATGCGCGCCACATGCAGGTCGCGCCCGAGCAGATGCTACGCGCGGACTACCTGGCCGAACGCGCGCGCCTGATCGATCCGCGGTCGGCGCAAACCTTCGCCACCGGCCACGCGCCGCAAGGCGGCACGGTCTACCTGACCGCCGCCGACCGCAACGGGATGATGGTCAGCTTCATCCAGTCGAACTACATGGGGTTTGGGTCTGGCGTCGTGGCGCCAGGCACCGGCGTCAGCCTGCAGAACCGCGGGTACGGCTTCAGCACCGATCCCGATCATGCGAATGTGGTGGCGGGCGGGAAGCGGCCGTTTCACACGATCATTCCGGGTTTCCTGATGCGTGACGGCGCCCCGGTGATGAGCTTTGGCGTCATGGGCGGCAACATGCAGCCGCAGGGCCAGATGCAGGCGCTGGTGCGCATGCTGGACTACGGCCAGCAGCCGCAGGCCGCGTGCGACGCGCCGCGCTGGAAGTGGAACCGCGGCCTTGAGGTGGACCTGGAGGCGACGGTCTCGCCCGCCGTGGCCCAGGGGCTGCGCGAGCGCGGCCATGTGCTGCAGGGCATGGAAGATCCCTACATGGACTTTGGATCGGGCCAGTTCATCTGGCGGCTGGGCGATCCGGCCGTCGATGGCTACGTCAGCGCCAGCGACAGCCGCCGAGATGGACTCGCCGCCGGCTTTTGATTGCGTTAAGGTTAGTGTCCTGAAACAGACCTACCCTTATTCAGCGGAGTCCACTGCATGGCAACGATCGGTACCAAGAGCTACGACGCAGCCGTAGCCCAGAAAGTCGCTTTCCTCGGATTGGGCGTGATGGGCTTGCCCATGGCCGGTCACCTGGCCCGCGCCGGGCACGACGTCACCGTCTACAACCGCACGCCCGCCAAGGCGCAGGCCTGGGTTGCCGAGTTTGGCGGCCATAGCGCCGCCACGCCGCGCGAAGCCGTTGCCGGCGCACAGATCGTCTTTGCCTGCGTGGGCAACGATGACGACCTGCGCAGCGTCGTGCTGGGCCCGGACGGCGCGTTTGCGGGCATGGCGCCCGGCGCCGTGTTCGTCGACCATACGACCGCTTCCGCCGACGTGGCGCGTGAACTCCATGCGCACGCCAAGGAACTAGGCCTGAACTTCATCGACGCCCCCGTGTCGGGCGGCCAGGCGGGCGCCGTCAACGGCGTGCTGACGGTCATGTGCGGCGGAGAGCAGGCGGTGTTCGACGCGGTCAAGCCGGTGGCCCAGTGCTTTGGCCGCGCGGTCACGCTGGTCGGCCCCCCGGGCGCCGGCCAACTTGCCAAGATGGTCAACCAGATCTGCATCGCCGGCATCGTGCAGGGCCTGTCGGAGGCGATCGCGTTCGGCCAGGCGGCAGACCTGGACATGAAGCAGGTGCTGGACGTGATCAGCAAGGGCGCGGCGCAGAGCTGGCAGATGGAGAACCGCGGCGGGACCATGGTCGACGACAAGTTCGACTTCGGCTTTGCGGTGGACTGGATGCGCAAGGACCTAGGCCTGGTGCTGGCAGAAGCGCGCAACAACGGCGCGCGCCTGCCCTTGACCGCGCTGGTGGACCAGTTCTACGGCGACGTCCAGAAGCTGGGCGGCGGCCGCTGGGACACGTCCAGCCTCATCAAGCGGCTGCGCGACTGAAGATCTGGTTTTTCGCGCCTACGAAAAAGGCGAGCCTCGCGGCTCGCCTTTTTTCATGCCCGGTGCGCGCGGTCAGGCGGCAAGCGAGGCTTGGCCGGCGGCCGGCAGCAGCGCATCGATGCGTTGCTTGGCCAGGGCCAGCCCTTCCAGCGCGGCCACTTCGCCCATCGCCATGCCTTCGGCGGCAATGAAGGTCACGTCAGTCATGCCCAGGAAGGCCAGCATCTGGCGCAGATACGGCGTCATCGTGTCCGAGGGCGTGCCCTCGGCCTTGCCGCCACGCGCGGTCAGCACGACCACCTGCTTACCCTTGACGAGCCCCTCGGGCACGCCTTCCGGCGTATAACGGAACGTGACCCCGGCGCGCGCCAGGTGGTCCAGATAGGACTTGAATTGCGCCGGCAGGTTGAAGTTGTACACGGGCACGGCGAACACGATGCGATCGGCGTCCATCAGTTCAGCAATGAGCGAGTCGCTCAGCTCGACCAGCCGCTGCTGCTCGACGGTGCGGGACTCGGCGGGCGTGAACAGGGCGCCGGCGGTGTTGCCATCGAAGTAAGGAATGGGTTGCGCGCCGATGTCGCGGACCTTGATGGCCGAAGCCGGGTTGGCAGCCTTGACGCGGGCAATCAGGTGATCGGCCAATTGCTTGCTGTTGGAACGTTCGCCGAGAATCGAGGAAAGGATGACCAGGGTCTTCATTGCAGTATCTCCAGTGGGTTCCCCCGGGCGGGGGGCTGGATCTGTCAGCGCCGCACCCGTCAGGATGATCGGGCGGGGCCTTGCCGCTTGGGCGGCGTTGGCAGATCCGTTGTGCATGGCGTCACTGTAGATGGACCAATTGAATACATAAATACGGGTATGATGAACTGTTCGTTCCAAACATAGAACAATCATGCAAGATCTCAATGACCTCTACTACTTTTCGCAAGTCGTCGAGCAAGGAGGCTTCAGCGCGGCGGCGCGCGCGCTGGACATCCCGAAATCCCGTCTCTCCCGCCGAATTTCACACCTGGAAGAAAGCCTGGGCGTGCGTCTCTTGCAGCGCACCACCCGCCGGCTGCGGCTGACGTCCGCCGGCGAACGCTATCTGCATTACTGCCGCGAGATGGCCGCCTCGGCTCGGGCTGCGGACGACGCCATGCGGCAGTTGCAGGCCGAGCCCACCGGTCCGGTCATCGTGAGTTGCCCGGTGTCGATCGCGCAGGACGTGCTGGCGCCGCTGCTGCCGGAATTCCTGGATGCGTGGCCGGCGATCTCGGTGCAATTGCTGGTCACCAACCGGCGCGTGGACCTGATCCGCGAGGGCGTGGATCTGGCGCTGCGGGTCCGCACGAAGCTGGACACGGACGCGGAACTGGTCGTGCGGCATCTGGGCACGGCGCGCGGCACGCTGGTGGCCAGCCCCGGCTATCTGCAACGTCACGGCGCGCCCGACACGCCGCAGGATCTGGCGTCGCACGTCACGCTGAGCTTCAGCGATCCGCAAAATGAAGTGCGCTGGCCCCTGCGCAACGACAAGGGCGAAGAGGTGCACATCGAACTGAAGCCGCAGTTGTCATGCAACGATTTCATCGTGCTGACGGAAGCGGCCGTGCGCGGACGCGGCATTGCCCTGCTGCCGTCGATTGCCACGCAGGAGGAACTGCGCCGCGGGCAGCTAGTGCCGGTGCTGCCGCAATGGCAGTCGCCCGAGGGCATCGTGCACTGCATCTATCCGTCACGGCGGGGCATGATGCCCGCCGTGCGAACGCTGCTGGACTTCCTGTCGCAGCGCCTGCCCTCGATGTACGAGCGTCTGGATAAAGCCGCGTCTCCCGCGCCTCAGTAGCCGCGCGAGCGTTCCACCACGCCGGTGATGGCTTCGCCGCGCTTCAGTTGCGCAACTTTGCCCGCGATCTGCGCGATGCTTTCGTCGCGCAGCGTGCGCGCCGCGATATGGGGCGTGACGTGGACCCGCGGGTCGTGCCAGAACGGGTGATCCTTGGGCAGCGGTTCGGTGTGAAAGACGTCGAGCGTGGCGCCCGCGATCTCGCCCTCTTCAAGCATCTGCACCAGATCGTCCTCGACCAGATGCTCGCCGCGTCCGACGTTGACCAGATGCGCGCCGGGCAGCAGCCGCGACAGGGTTTCGCGATTCAGGATGCCTTGCGTGTCGGGAGTGAGCGGCAGCACATTGACCAGAAAGCGCGTGCGGCCAAGGAATTCGGGCAAGGCGGCTTCGCCTGCGAAGGATTCGACACCGGGAATCTGGCGCGGCGACCGCGACCAGCCCGCGACGGGGTAGCCGAACTCGGCCAGCGTTTGCGCCACGCGCGCGCCGACCTGTCCCAGCCCCAGAACCCCCACGGGCCAGTCGGCTTGCCGGGTGCCTTCGCGGGTGTCCCAATGCTGCCGTGCCTGCGCCTGGTCGAAGGCTTCGAAATCGCGCGAGACGCGCAGCAATGCATACAGCGCGTATTCGGCCATCTGCACCGCCATGCCGGCGTCTTCGAGGCGCACGATGCGCACGTGATCGGGAATCTCGGGCATCTTCAACAAGGCATCGACGCCCGCGCCCAGATTGAAGAGCGTCTTCAAACCGGTTTCGTGCTGGAAGAGCTGGACGGGCGGACGCCAGACCAACGCGACTTCGGCGCCAGAAGGCGGACCGTCCGGGTTCCAGACCGAAATACGGCAGCCGGGCATCGCGGCCTCGAGGCGAGGCACCCAGGCGTCGGGATCGTGATGGGGACAAGCAAAGAGAATGTGCATGGTGGCAGCGGGCAGGCGATGAAAACCCCAAGCATGAGGGATGCCGCCGCACAAATCAAACGGCCCGGCGTGAGCCGGGCCTGCACAAGTAAAACGGCCCGGCGTAAGCCGGGCCTGCACAAGCAGAATGGCCCGGCCTAAGCCGGGCCGCGTGTGACGGAGGCCGAGGCCGGGGATCAGGCCGTCTGCGGCATTTCGGGCTTGTTCTTGTGCTTGTTGCGGCGCAGGAAGGCCCAGACCTGCAGCGTAATCAGCAATGCGCTCGCGCCGATGAACCATGCGCTGATCGGACGTTCGACGAACACGGCCAGGTCACCGCGCGAGAGCAGCAGCGCGCGGCGGAAGTTCTCTTCGACCATGGGGCCGAGCACGAAGCCCAGCAGGATGGGCGCGACCGAGAATTCCAGCGTCATGAGCACCGCGCCAATCACGCCGAACGCCAGCACTTCCCAGATCTGGAAGAGACTGTTCTGCGTGCTGTACACGCCCACTGCGATGAAGAACAGCGCCGACGGGAAGAGGTAGCGGTAAGGCACCTGCAGCAGCTTGACCCACACGCCGATGAGCGGCACGTTCAGCACCATGAGCAGCACGTTGCCCACCCAGAAGCTGGCGATCAGACCCCAGAAGATGTCCGGATGCTCGGTGATGAGCTGCGGGCCGGGCTGGATGCCCTGAATCAGCAGCGCGCCCAGAATCAGCGCCATCACCGCGTCGCCGGGAATGCCCAGGCTCATCGTCGGGATGAAGTCGACCTGCGTCTTCGAGTGCGACGACGCTTCCGGCGAAGCCACGCCGGCGATCATGCCGGTGCCGAACTTCTCGGGCGTCTTGGAGATCTTGCGTTCCAGCGCGTAAGCAACGAACGTGGTGATCGTCGGGCCGGTACCGGGCATGGCGCCGAACAGCGTGCCGACGGCCGTGCCGCGCACCATGGGCCAGAAGGCGGTCTTCAGTTCCTGCTTGCTGGGCCGCATGTCGCGCAGGCGCAGCTTGGCGCCGCTGCCGATGATGGTCATGCGGTTCACGCTCATCAGGAAGTCGGCAACGCCGAACAGACCCATCGAGATCGCGACCAGTTCCAGGCCGTCGGACAGGTCGAGCAAGCCGAACGAAAACCGGATGGTGCCCGTGTTCACGTCGGTGCCCACCACGCCGCACATCAGGCCGAACAGCGTCATCGCCACGCCCTTGAGCGGCGAGCCGCGCGACATCGTGGCGCCTGCCAAGAGGCCCAGCAGCATGATCGAGAAGATCTCGGTCGGGCCGAACTTGAACGCGACTTCAACCAACAGCGGCGAGGCAAAGATCATGACGATGATGCCGACCGATGCCGCGAAGAACGAGCAGATCATCGTGATGCCGAGCGCTGTTCCGCCCTTGCCCTGTTTGGTCAGTGGATAACCGTCCAGGCAGGTAACCGCGTGCGGCGGATGCGAAGGCAGGTTGAGCAGGATCGCGCCGATGGCGCCGCCGTATTGCGAGCCATAGAAAATGCCGGCCAGCATCAGGATGGCGGGCACGGGCTGCATGACGTAGGTGAGCGGCAAGAGGATCGAGATCGCGGACAGCGCACCCATGCCGGGCAGCACGCCGATGAGGTTGCCCACCAGCACGCCGAAGAACGACCACATCAGGTTGTGCCATTGGAACGCGACGCCGAAGCCGTACCAAAGGTCTACCAAAGCTTGAGAAATCATGGCGCTTCAACCCCAACGGAACAGCGGAAGCTGCAGTTGCAGCGCCCACCAGAAAACGACGACCGCGATCGCGGACATGGCGATCGACAGCAGGACGGCCTGCTTGATCGTGTTGGTGCGGTCGCCCAGCGCGGAGATGAAGACGATGGCGAATGTGGCGGGCAACAGGCCGCCGTAATGGCCCAGCAGCAGGAAGGCCAGGATGCCGAGCAGGATGCAGACACTGCCGCGGATGTCCGGCATGCCGGTGGGATGGCCTTCAGCGGGCGCGGGAGCCGAAGGTTCGGCCGAGCGCGCCGACATCGCGATCAGCAGGCCCGTGAGCGCCAGCAGGCCGCCCAGCGCCGCGGGAAAGAATCCCGGACCCATGTGGCTGAGCGAGCCGATGTGATAGTCCGTGCCGCCGTAGATCGCGGCCAGACCGATCAGGACCATCAGCGCACCGCCGTAATAGTCCTTTCTGTTGATTGTCTTTTTCACTTCCGTCCTCCTTCCTTGTGCCGGACAGCGCCAGCCTTTCATGCGCTGCTCGAAGCGGGCAGCGCCCGGCCCCTGACGACAGGCCGGATCGCAGATTACGGAAGGAAGCTGCTAATCCGCTTTCTATGCGCTGTCGCATTCCTGAATCCGGGGGTTATCCCTGATCGGCAGGCGCGCCAGGCGCAAGAAAGTAGCGGACAGTGAAGAAACGGGCGCTATTGATCGCCCTTGAGCTGGACCTCTGCGGGCCTCGGATACTGCGATACGGTGGGCGCCAGCGGCAGCCACAGCACCGACGCAAGGCCAACGCCGCCCTGGTCGTTGGGCTCGCCGTCGCGCAGTTCGATATCGCCCTCGTTGCGGCGCGCATAGGCGCGCGCAATGCCCAAACCCAAGCCGGAACCGGAGGAAGTCATGGGCTTGTCGGTGCCCACGCGCTCGAATCGCGTGAAGGCGCGCGTGCGCATGACCGGATCCAGGCCGGGGCCGTTGTCGGACACGGCAACCTCGACGCGGTTGTCGGCGCGGCACACGGACACCGTGATGCGCGCGCCCGCCGGGGCGTAATGGATGGCGTTGTGCACAAGGTTGGACAGCGCTTCGTGCAGCTCGGCTTCGTTGCCCGACACCGGCACCGGCGTGTCCTGGCCGTCTTCGGCATCGGCCTGCACCCAACCCAGGTCCTGCTGTTTTTCGTGCGCGAGCGGCAGGTACTGCAACACGACTTCGCGCGACACGGCGTTCATGTCAAGCAACTGGCGCGGGGTCTGGCCGGCCTGGTTGGCGTGCGCCAGCGACAGCAACTGCTCGGTCAGCCGGCGCGTGCGGCCCAACTGGTCGACGATGGCGCGCAGCCCTTCGCGCACGCGTGCCGGGTCGCGTTCGCGCAGCGTGTATTGGGCCTGCGTCAGCATGATGGCAAGCGGCGTGCGCAACTGGTGCGAGGCGTCGGCAAGGAAGCTGGATTGCTCGTCCAGCACCCGCCGGTAACGGGCGATATGGTGATTGACGGCCTCCACCAGTGGAGCGACTTCACTGGGCACGCGCGAGGCGTCCAGCGGCGTCAGGTCGTCGGGGCGGCGGCTGCGGATGTCGGACTGCAGCCGGCGTAGCGGCTTCAGCGCCCAGGACACGCCCCACCACACCAGCAGCACGACCAGCGCCAGCATCCGCGAATCGCGCAGGATCTCCTGGCGCCGCGCGCTGTTCTCGGCCTCGATGCGCTTGCCAGTGCTTTCGGCCACGACCACCAGCACCTGGCGGTGCTGGCCCTGGTAATAGAGATCGCGCACGACGGACACGACCCGCACGGGGTCGTTGCGATACACGCCGTCGTAGAAGATGGGTTGGCCGTTCGAGCGGGGCCAGGAAGGCGGACGCGGCATTTCCGGCATGCCGAGCAGCGTCTTGCCCTGCGTCTGAGGCACGGGCGACCCGTCGGGCAATGGAGGATCGATTTCCTCGATGCGGAAATACTTGCGCAGGCCCGCCCGGGATTCGAGCATGACCTGCGCATACAGCGGCGTGGCCACCTGCAGGTTGCCGTCGGGCGTGAATTCCAGGCTGCTTTCAAGCACCCGCGCCGGCTCCACCAAGGCGCTGTCGTAGGCCTCGTTGGTGATTTCGGAAAGGGTGCGGTAGTCGTTCAGGCTGTCGATGACCAGCAGCACCACCACGCCGGGCAAGAGCAGGATGATGAGAAGCGCGCGGATGCCGACGCGCGGCAAACCGGGAATCCGCAGGCTCACTTAGGGTTCCGCGGACTCGCTGGCCACGCTTTCGAGCATGTAGCCCAGCCCGCGCACGGTCACGATGCGCACGTCGCTGCCGGCCAGCTTCTTGCGCAGGCGGTGCAGCACGACTTCGATGGCGTCCGGATTGGCTTCGCTGTCGTGGGTGAAGACCTTGCCGAACAATTGCGACTTGTCCACCGGGTAGCCGCTACGCGTCAGGAGCGCCGCCAGGGCGGCGTGTTCGCGCGGGGTCAGGAACAGCAGCGACCCGTCCAGCGTGAAGGCACGGCTTTCGCTGTCGTAGGACAGCGAACCGCACTGCAGGCGCGGGTGCTGGCGGCCACGGCTACGGCGCACGAGCGCCGTCAGGCGGGCTTCCAGTTCTTCCAGTGCGAAGGGCTTGGTCAGGAAGTCGTCCGCGCCCAGGTTCAGGCCGCGGACGCGATCCTGCAGCGCGCCCTGCGCGGTCAGCAGGAGGACGGGGGTGCGGTCGTCGCGGTTGCGCATTTCGCGCAGGACGACGAGCCCATGCTTGTCGGGCAGGCGCAAATCCATGACGATGGCATCGTATTCCGTGCCCGCCATGAAGGCTTCGGCCGTGCGCGCATCCGCCGCGTGATCGGGTACGAACCCGCTTTGGGCGAGCGCGCGCATCAGCCAGGACGCCATGTCCCGTTCGTCTTCAACCAACAATATGCGCATGACCGTCCGTTCCTTCGGGCAAATTCTCTGCAGCCCGCTGACCATGCACACGCTGGCGCAGGTAGCGGGTTTCGTGATGGCGCCGAAAGAGGATAGCCGACAACTCGTTCAACGCCTGGGTATAGACGTCTCGCTTGAACTCGATGACGGCATCCAGCGGAACCCAGTACTGGCTCCAGCGCCAGGCGTCGAATTCCGGATGCTGCGTCGCGCGCAAGCACACATCACTGTCACGTCCCACCAGGCGCAACAAGAACCAAATCTGTTTTTGTCCTTTATAGTGGCCGCGCCACTCACGCCGGACAAAGTGATCGGGCACGTTATAACGTAACCAATCGCGTGTACGCCCCAAAATACGGACATGCTCGGGCTTCAGGCCCACCTCTTCATGGAGTTCGCGATACATGGCCTGCACCGGGCTTTCGCCATACTTGATGCCGCCCTGAGGGAACTGCCATGCATGTTCCCTGATACGCTTGCCCCAAAAGACCTCGTTTCTAGTGTTGACGAGAATGATGCCGACATTGGGGCGGTAGCCTTCGCGGTCAAGCATGGGCCACCCCCACCGAATTCAATACAATTACGGTCGATTATACGTATCTGCTGCCACCTTTAAACATGCGCGCATCCAACTACCATCTCAACACCCTCAAAGAAGCCCCTTCCGAAGCGGAAGTCGCCAGCCATCAGCTGATGACCCGCGCCGGGATGATCCGCAAACTCGCGGGCGGCATCTACACCTACATGCCGCTGGGCCTGAAGGTCATCCGCAAGGTCGAGGCGATCATCCGCGAAGAAATGAACGCGGCGGGCGCCATCGAGTTGCTGATGCCCGTGGTGCAGCCGGCCGAGCTCTGGCAGGAATCCGGCCGCTGGGAGCAGTACGGCGCGGAACTGCTGCGCATCAAGGACCGGCACCAGCGCGATTTCGTGCTGCAGCCGACGTCCGAGGAAGTCATCACGGACATCGCCCGCAATGAAATCCACAGCTACCGCCAGCTGCCGCTGAACTTCTATCACATTCAGACCAAGTTCCGGGACGAGCGCCGTCCCCGCTTCGGCCTGATGCGCGGCCGCGAATTCACGATGAAGGACGCCTACTCCTTCGACCGCGACGAAGCCGGCGCCCAGCGCAGCTACGACACCATGTTTGCTGCCTACATGCGCATCTTTGGCCGCCTGGGCCTGGAATTCCGCGCGGTGGCGGCCGACACGGGCTCCATCGGCGGCACGCGCAGCCATGAATTCCAGGTGATCGCCGACACGGGCGAAGACCTGCTGGTCTACAACGCGGAATCGGACTACGCGGCCAACATCGAACTGGCGGAAGCGCCCAGCCTGTATGCCACCCGTGCCGCCGCCGCCCAGGCGATGGCGGACGTCGCAACGCCCGGCGCCGCCAAATGCGAGGACGTGGCCAAGCTGCTGGGCATTCCCCTGGAGCGCACGATCAAGTCGATCGTCCTGGCCACCGACGGCGAAAAGGGCAAGGTCGACGTCTGGCTGCTGCTCCTGCGCGGCGACCACGAACTGAACGAGATCAAGGCGGGCAAGCTGCCGGGCCTGGCGGGCTTCCGGTTCGCCACCGAAGCCGAGATCGTCGAGTACTTCGGCTGCAAGCCCGGCTACCTTGGCCCGGTCAAGACGGCCAAGCCGGTCCACGTGATTGCCGACCGCACCGTCGCCAACATGGCCGATTTCGTCTGCGGCGCCAACCGCGAAGACTTCCACATCCAGGGCGTGAACTGGGGCCGCGACCTGCCCGAGCCTGAACTGGTGGCCGACCTGCGCAATGTCGTGGCGGGCGACCCCTCGCCGGATGGCAAGGGCACGCTGTCGATCCAGCGCGGCATCGAAGTGGGCCACGTCTTCTATCTGGGCAAGAAGTACTCCGAAGCCCTGAAGGCCACCTTCCTGGACGAAACCGGCAAGCCGGCCGTCCTGGAAATGGGCTGCTACGGCATCGGCGTGACCCGCATCGTGGGCGCCGCCATCGAGCAGAACCACGACGCCCGCGGCATCATCTGGCCCCGCGCGCTCGCCCCCTTCGAAGTGGTCATCTGCCCCGTGGGCTGGGGCAAAAGTGAAACGGTGCGTGACACCGCGCAAAAGCTCTATGAATCCTTGCTCGCGCGCGGCGTGGACGTCATGCTGGACGACCGCGATGCGCGCCCCGGCGTCATGTTTGCCGAGTGGGAACTGATCGGTGCGCCGCTGCGTGTAACAGTTGGAGAACGCGGTCTGAACGACGGTGTGGTGGAATTGCAGGCCCGTCGGGAAACCGAAGCGGCCAAGATTCCGGTAGAGTCCGCGCTGGAAGCGGTGCTGACGAAGCTCGACACGCTTTAACCCTGTAGCTGCTACGGACTTACCGCGTCCCGACCCGCACCATCATTTCCTGAGCATCGTGACCGATCAGAAGTCCGCCGAATCCACCCTGCAAGTCCGCGTCTACTACGAAGACACGGATGCCGGCGGGGTGGTCTTCTACGCTAACTACTTGAAATTCCTGGAGCGGGCACGCACCGAATGGCTGCGCGATCTGGGCGTCAACCAATCCGGGTTGGCCGCCAGCGAGCAACGGCTGTTCGTTGTCCGCGCCCTGGACATGTCCTACCGCAAACCGGCCAGACTGGACGATTTGCTTACCATACGCAGCCGAGTCACCAAACTGGGCCGCGCTTCGATACACTTCGCGCAGCGCGCGGAGCGCAACGGGGAACTGCTTGCCGAAGGCAACATCCAAGTCTGTTGCGTCGATGCCGTTCACATGCGGCCGGCAGAATTGCCGGCCGACATTCGCGCAAAACTGGAATTCATTCAGGAATAACCATGCAAGTCACCAACGACATGTCGTTGCTTTCGCTGATTTCGCACGCCAGCGTGCCGGTCCAGCTGATCATGCTGATGCTGTTGGGCATCTCGATCATGTCCTGGACCTACATCTTCGCCAAGCGCATGGCCATCAAGCGGGCCCATGACCAGACGCGCCGCTTCGAAGACGACTTCTGGTCGGGCGGCGACCTGTCGATGCTGCAGCAGGCCGTGGCCTCGCGCCGCGACGAGCAAGGCGCCCTCGCCCGCATCTTCGATGCCGGCATGACCGAATTCCTGAAGGCCCGCCGCGGCAATGCCAGCGGCGACGCCACGGCAGTGCTGGATGGCCCGCGCCGCGCCATGCGCGCTGCCTACCAGCGCGAAATGGACGCGCTGGAATCGCACCTGAACTTCCTGGCCTCCGCCGGTTCGGTGTCCCCGTACATCGGTCTCCTGGGCACGGTCTGGGGCATCATGCACGCCTTCATCGGCCTGTCGAACATGCAGCAGGCCACGCTGGCCTCGGTGGCTCCCGGCATTGCCGAGGCGCTGATCGCCACCGCCATCGGCCTGTTCGCCGCCATTCCTGCCGTGGTTGCCTACAACCGTTTCACGAATGACATCGACCGCATCTCGATCCGCTTTGACAGCTTCGTCGATGAATTCCTGAACATTCTGCAACGGCAGGTGCGCTAATGCCCTCGGTAAGCTCGCGCGGCAGGTCCGGCCGCCGCATGAAGGCCGACATCAACGTGGTGCCGTACATCGACGTGATGCTGGTGCTGCTGGTCATCTTCATGGTGACCGCGCCCCTCATCACGCCCGGGCTGATCCAACTGCCGTCGGTGGGCGCCGCCTCCGACGTGCCCGTCAAGCCGCTGGAAGTCCAGATTTCGGAAGACGGCAAGATCGCGCTGCGCATGCGCGAAGCCGGCGCCACCATGCAGGACATCGCGCGCACCGAACTGGTGGCGCAAGTGCGTTCGCGCATTACCGCGGAAACGCCGGTGGTCATCGCCGCCGACGGCAAGGTGCCCTACGAGACGGTTGTGAAGGTCATGGACGAGCTGCGCACCAACGGCATCACCCGCCTGGGTCTGCTGGTGGACCAGTCCGCCGCAGGCGCCCAACAGCCCGCACCCGCCAAGAAACGCTAACGCGCCGCCATCCGCCGGCCCGGCCGGCATGCACCGCACATGACGCCACCCATAATTCGACACCGCAGCGGCCCGCCGGCCACCCCGCCCAACAACGACAACCGGAATTCGCTGATTCTGGCTGTGGCGGTGCACCTGCTGCTGCTGGTTGCCCTGATCTTTGGCGTGAACTGGCATACCGAGAACCCTGGCCCCGTCCAGGTGGAACTCTGGGCAGACGGCAATTCGCCCGTCTCGCCGCCGCCCACGCCGCAGCCCGAACCGCCCAAACCCCAACCCAAGCCGCAGCCCGAGCCGGAGCCTGAAAAGACGCCGGAGCCGCCGCCCCCGCCCCCGCCTCCTCCGCCGCCGCCTGAGCCCCAACCGCAGGTCCAGGCCAAGACCGAGGAAGTCGATCCCGAGATCGCCATCCAGGAGGCGAAGAAAAAGCGCGAGCAGGAAGAGAAGGCCCGCGAAGCCGCCGAGGCCGCCAAGGAAAAGGCGCGCCTGGAAGAAGAGCGCAAGCAGGCCGAGCTGAAGGAAAAGAAGCGCCTGGAGCAGGAACGCCAGGCCGCCGAGAAGGCCGCTGCTGAAAAGGCCGCTGCCGAGAAGGCTGCCGCCCAGAAGGCCGCGGCGGAGAAGGCTGCCGCCGAAAAGGCGGCTGCTGAAAAGGCCGCCGAGAAGGCTGCCGCCGAAAAGGCCGCCGCCGAGAAGAAGGCCAAGGAAGAAGCCGCCAAGAAGGCAGCAGCTGAAAAGGCTGCCGCCGAGAAAGCCGCTGCCGAGAAGGCTGCGGCCGAGAAGGCGGCTGCGGAAAAGGCTGCCGCCGAGAAGGCCGCCGCTGCCAAGAAGGCCGCCGCCGACAAGGCGTTGAAGGACGCGTTCCGCAACGACGCCCTGGGCGCCGCCGGCATTCCGGGCGGCACCGCCGACCGCAACCAGGCGGGCGGCGGACGCGACAGCGGCTACGGCGCCAAGGTCCGGGCCTGCGTGCAGCCCGGGGTGGCGTATCCGCCTCCGCCCCGCAGCGGCTCGGGAAATCCGACCGCGCAATACCGGGTACAGTTAGGTTCTGACGGGAAGGTGAATGGCGTTACGTTGACCAGTTCTTCTGGCAACCCGGGCTTTGACCGCGCGGTCGAAACCGGCATCCGCCGTTGCAACCCGTTCCCGAAGCCCTCGACGGGCCGCTACGAACCCATTATTGATGTTGTCTACAGAATGTATGACTGACAGGAGATTGACGAACATGACTCCCGCTTATAGTCGACGAGTACCCACTCTCGCGCTCTGGAGAGCGTATGGAATCGGATTGCTGATGGTGGCGCTTGCCTGCCTGATGGCCATGAAGCCCGCCCACGCGCAGCTGCGTGTCGACATCTCCGGCACCGGCGCCACGCAATACCCCGTGGCCATCGCCGACTTCGCGGTCGATGACACCCACGGCCGCGCACTGGCCGAAGTCATTCGCGCCGACCTGACCCGCACCGGCCAGTTCCGCCTGATCAACGCCGCGGGCTCCGGCCTGAACGTGGATTCCCCGATCGCCCACGACGACTGGCGCGGCAAGGGTGCGGACTTCATCGCCTACGGCAGCATCACGCGTGGCGCCGATGGCCGCTACGACGTGCGCTACCGCCTGGCCGACACGGTCAAGAAGTCGCAGCTGGACGGCGTGGCCTTCTCGGGCACCGAGCAGGAACTGCGCCGCGTGGCCCACCAGATTGCCGACCGCATCTACGAAAAGATCACCGGCGTTCGCGGCGTGTTCTCGACGCGTATCGCGTACGTGCTGAAGAAGGGTTCCACCTACGAACTGCAGGTGGCTGACGCCGACGGCCAGAATCCCCAGGTCGCCCTGCGCTCGCGCGAGCCGATCATTTCGCCGTCCTGGTCGCCCGATGGCAGCAAGCTTGCTTACGTGAGCTTCGAGTCCGGCAAGCCCGTCGTCTATGTGCACACGCTGGCCACCAGCGCGCGTGCACCGGTCGCCAACTTCAAGGGCAACAACAGCGCCCCGGGTTGGTCGCCTGACGGCAGCAAGCTCGCGGTCGCCCTGACGCGTGACGGTTTGTCGCAAATTTACGTCGTTAATGCGGCCGATGGCTCGAATCCGACCCGAGTTACGCGTTCTCCCGGGATTGACACCGAGCCGAGCTTTACGCCTGACGGTGCTTCCATTATCTTTACGAGTGACCGCAGCGGCGGGCCGCAAATCTATCAGACCGGCTCGACAGGCGGCGAAGCCCGCCGTCTCACGTTTAATGGTGGTTACAACATATCACCCCGAATTTCCCCCGACGGATCGACGCTGCTGTACGTTGCAAGACGAGACGGCGCGTTTCGAATCGCATCCTTGAACCTGTCCACTGGCGCCGAAGCCTTGCTGACTGATGGTCGTGACGATCAGTCGCCCAGCTTTGCGCCAAACGGCATGCAAGTGCTCTACGCAGCCATCCAGAATGGCCGTAGCGTGCTTGCAGGTGTCTCGAGCGATGGACGCGTACGACAGACGCTTTCGGTACTGAACGGGGAAATACGTGAACCGACTTGGGGCCCATTTACCCGATAACACGTGTGACTCTCTTTGCAAAGGAACTATCATGAAGTCGCGCATTGCCAAAAGCCTAACCATCGCCGCTCTGGCTGCCGCCCTGGCAGCTTGCAGCTCCGTCCCTCTCGACGATAAAGCGGGTCAGGGTGGAGGCGCTGGCCAAGGATCTTCGGCCTCTGGCCAAATCCTTGATCCTTTCAACCCCCAAAGCATCCTGGCGCAACAGCGCTCGGTGTACTTTGATTTCGACAGCTACACCGTGTCGGACCAATACCGTGGCCTGGTCGAAACCCATGCCAAGTACCTGGCCTCGCACCAACAGCAAAAGGTCAAGATCGAAGGCAACACCGACGAACGCGGCGGTGCTGAGTACAACCTGGCCCTCGGCCAGCGTCGTGCCGACGCCGTGCGTCGCATGATGACCCTGCTGGGCGTCAGCGACAACCAGATCGAAACCATCAGCTTCGGCAAGGAAAAGCCGCGCTCGACGGGTACGACTGAAGCCGACTTTGCCGAAAACCGCCGCGCCGATATCAATTATCTGCGTTAAGCTTTTCGCTTAGTCTGGAGCCCTACCTCGCGTCGGGACGGCCAGCCGGCCGTCCCGACGTTTGTTTTTATCCCCGGGAATATTCATGCGCGATCAAGTTCTGTCCCTGCGTCCCCTGATTGTGGCCACTGGCCTGGCGCTAGCCGCCCTCACGGCCCCCGCTCACGCTTTTTCCGACGATGAAGCCCGCAAGGCCATCCTGGATTTGCGCCAGCAGGTGCAGCAGCAGAACGAGCAAAGCCAGCGCGCCAAGCTGCAATTGGCCGACCAGATTCAATCCCTGCAGCAGGAAATTGCCCAGCTGCGCGACCAGCTCGAACTGGTGTCGCGCCAGCAACCGAGCGCCAAGCCGGGCGGCGCCGCGCCGGGTAGCGCAAATCCCCCGGGCGCCTCTGCCGGCGATCCCCAGGAACAGACCGCCTATGACGGCGCGATGGACCTGTTCCGCAAGGGCCAATACAAGGAAGCCGCCGAATCGCTGGCCGCCTTCACCGCGCTCTACCCCAACAGCCAGCTCGCGCCCAGCGCCCAGTTCTACCAAGGCAGCAGCCGCTATGCGCTCAAGGACTTCAAGGGCACCATCGAGCAGCTGAACGCCATGGTGCAGAAGTCGCCGGACAACGCCCGCGCGCCGGATGCCCTGCTGATCATCGCGGGCAGCCAGATCGAACTGAACAACCGCGCCGGCGCCAAGGCCACCTTGCAACGCATCGTGCGCGACTACCCCACCACGCCGGCCGCCACCACGGCCAAGAGCCGGCTGCAACTGCTGCAGTAATGCCGCACGCCGCCAGCGCGGCAGGCGCTTACCGCCAGATTCTTCGCCGCCGGGCGGGGCTGATTGCCCTGCTGCTGGCGGCGATTCTGTTTGCGCTGCTGATCGACTTCACCGTGGGCCCGTCCGGCCTGCCCTGGCGCGCGCTCTGGCAGACGCTTGCCGCGCCCGCTGATGCTGATCCGACCTATCGCGTGATCGTCTGGGATATCCGGCTGCCGTCGGCCCTGATGGCGGCGCTGGTGGGCATGGCGCTCGGCCTGGCGGGCGCCGAGATGCAGACCATCCTGAACAATCCCCTTGCCAGCCCGTTCACCCTGGGCGTGTCGTCGGCGGCGGCCTTTGGCGCCTCGCTGGCGATCGTGCTCCAGTTCGGTCTGCCGGGCGTGCCCGCCGGCTGGCTGATTGCCGCCAACGCCTTTCTGTTCGCCCTGCTGGCGGCGCTGCTGCTGGATGCGGTGGCCCGCTGGGGCGGCATGAACACATCGGGCGTCGTGCTGTTCGGCATCGCGATGGTGTTCACCTTCAATGCGCTGGTGTCGCTGGTGCAATTCACCGCCAGCGCCGAAGCCTTGCAGAACCTGGTGTTCTGGACGATGGGCAGCCTGGCGCGTTCCAGCTGGACGACCGTGGGCGTGCTGGCGCTGGCGTTCGCGGTGGCCTTGCCGCTGGGCATGCGGCAATCCTGGAAGCTGACCGCGCTGCGGCTGGGCGAGGACCGCGCCGCCAGCTTTGGCGTGGATGTGCGCCGCGTGCGCGTTGCGGCGTTGGCGCGCGTGAGCCTGCTGTCCGCGCTGGCGGTCGCCTTTGTCGGGACGATCGGGTTCATCGGACTGGTGGCGCCGCACATCGCGCGCCGACTCTTCGGCGAAGACCACCGCTTCTATCTGCCGGGCAGCGCCCTGGTGGGCGCGGTGATCCTGTCGCTGGCGTCGATCGCATCCAAGAATCTCCTACCGGGCGTGGTGGTGCCCGTGGGCATCGTGACCGCGTTGGTGGGCATTCCCTTCTTCGTTTCCGTCGTGCTGCGCAGGCAATTGCCATGACAAGGCCCGCTTCCGCCCCACACCCCGCCGGCCTGGCGGTCCAGGCGCTTTCGGCCGGTTACGGGCGCGAAGATGTGCTGCACGACCTGACGATCCCCGCGCTTGCCGCGGGCGAAGTGACGGCGCTGCTGGGTCCGAACGGCAGCGGCAAGTCCACGTTGCTCAAGGCGCTGGCCGGCCTGGTGCGCCCCCGCGCGGGCAGCGCGGCGCTGGACGGGCTGGACCTCACGCGCCTGGACCACGCCGAGCGCGCGCGTCACGTCGTGTACCTGCCTCAAAGCCTGCCCGCGGCCGTGCACCTGCGCGTATTCGAGTCCGTGCTGGTCGCCGCCCGCGCCAGCGGCGCGGCGGCGCGCCCCGTGGACCTTCAAGCCATTGACCAGCTGCTGGCGCGGCTGGGCATCGCGCATCTGGCCCTTCACTATCTGGACGCGCTGTCTGGCGGACAAAAGCAATTGGTGGGGCTGGCGCAGGCGCTGATCCGCCACCCGCGCGTGCTGCTGCTGGACGAGCCGCTATCGGCCCTGGATCTGAACTACCAATTCCACGTCATGCGCCTGCTGCAGCAGGAAACCCGCGAGCATGGCCTGATCAGCCTCATCGTGCTGCACGACCTGAACGTGGCGCTTCAGCATGCGGACCAGGCCATGATGATTCATGAAGGGCGGCTGCACGCCGCCGGAACCCCGGCCGACGTCATCACGCCCGACGCGCTGGCTGCCGTCTATGGCGTGCAGGCGCGCGTGGAGGCGTGCTCGAAAGGCCGCCGGCAGGTGCTGATCGACGGTTTGCAGGCGCAACCGGGCTGAACCGCGCAGCCCGGCACGGGCAAGCTCAGACGCGCTGCGCCACGTCCGCGACGGGCGCGCCCGTCATGTCCGCCAGCTGGGCCGGCGTCAGGTTGAATACGGTGTGCGGATGGCCGGCGGCGGCCCACAGACTTTCGTAATTGAAGAGGTCCGCGTCCAGCAGCATGACCGGCTTGACGGCGTGGCCGATGGGGCAGACGCCGCCGATGGCATAACCGGTCATGTCGCGCACGAAGCGCGCATCGGCCTTGGCCAGTTCGCCGACCTGCGCCGCGACCTTGGCTTCGTCCACACGGTTGGCGCCGCTGGCGATGACGAGCACCGGCGCGTTGTCGGTGGCGCGCCGGAAGATGATGGACTTGGCGATCTGGGCGACTTCGCAGCCCAGCCCCGCGGCCGCCTCGGCCGAAGTCTTGCCCGTCTGAGGCAGCACCACCACGGGTTTGTCATGCCCCAATTCCACGAGCAGACGCGCAACGCGCTGAGCGGATTCCGGCAAGGCGGCGATGGATTCTGGCGACATCGTTGAAAACTCCGTTCAAGAAAACTGGCCCGCGCGCGGACGGCGCCGGCGGGCCGCAGACGAGTGTATCAGCGTCCGGCCCGACAGCCGCGCGCCGATGCCGGGCTAGAATGCGGACCTGGCTACACGTCCCGATCCCCATGCGTTCCGAACCCGTTTTGCCCTTGCAGACCGCGCCCATCGGCGGTTATGCCATGTCCTACACCGAGTACGGCAGCGGCACGCCGCTGGTGCTGGTGCACGGCTCCCTGTCCGACAGCCGCTACTGGAAGTCGCAGATGGCGCCGCTGGGGCGTTCGTTCCGGGTGCTGGCCGTGTGCCTGCGCCGCTATTGGCCCGAGACCTGGGACGGCGAAGGCGGCGGCTTTTCGGTCGAGCAGCATGCCAGCGACGTGCTGGAATTCATCGACACGGTTGCTGGCGGCCCGGCTCATCTGGTGGGCCACTCTCGCGGCGGGCGCGTCGCATTGGAAGCCGCCCTGCGTCAGCCGCAATCGCTGCGCAGTCTTACGCTGGCGGATCCCGGCCTGCAGTTGCCCGGGTGCGCCGACGAACGCGGAGGCTTTCGCCAACGCGCCCTGACGCTGATCCGGCAAGGCGACATCGAGGAAGGGTTGGCGCTGTTCGTGGACACGGTGACCGGCCCCAACACCTGGCAGCGCATGGTGCCGTGGTTCAAGGAGATGGTGCGGGACAACGTGGGCACGCTCTTCGGTCAGGTGGACGAACGGCCGGATACCCTGACGCCCGAGCAGATCGGCGGCGTGACGATGCCGGTGCTGCTGATCGGCGGCGCACTGAGCCCGGCGCCCTATCCCGCGGTGCTCGATGCGCTGGCGCAATGGCTGCCGCAATCCCGCCGCATCGACATCGTGGGCTCTTCGCACGGCATGAACCTGGGCAACCCCCGCGCCTTCAATGGCGCCATCCAGGAATTCATCGGCGGTTGATCCGCGCGGTCAGGGCTCGACCGACGGCGTGTGCTTCAGGCGCCGCAGCACAAACGTGGAACGGCTGTGCCGCACGCCGCGCAACTTGTACAGCCGCTTGCGCAGGAATTCTTCGTAGCCTTCCGTGCCCGCCACGGCAACCTTGATCAGGTAGTCGTATTCGCCCGTGACCAGAAACGCCTCGACCACTTCGGGCAGGCGGCTGATTTCCTCGCCAAAGCGCGCCAGCGTGTCGTCGTCGTGGTGCTCAAGCGTGACTTCGATCATTACCGTGTCCGGCAGCCCCAGCGCCTTCTGGTTCAGCAAGGCCGCATAACCTTCGATTACCCCCGCCTCTTCCAGCGCCTTGACGCGGTTCCAGCAGGGCGTGGGCGACAGGCCGACCGTTTCGGCCAGCTTCAGGTTCGTCAGCCGGCCATCCGCGCGCAGGGCGCGCAGGATCTTGCGGTCGGTGTCATCGAGTTTGGGCAATGTGGGCATGGTTGACGGATTATTGAAGGAAGAATCCCTATGGCAACGGATTTTACAGAAATTAGATTCTTCAAAGCGTCGCAAACCGGCGCGAATCAAGAAACCTATTTTGCGCATGACGCCGTAGACTTTCCTCAAGGCGCGCACCTATCCCGCGCGTCCCGATTCGGCGCTCACGCTGCGGCACAACCCGGCAGGTGCGCCGGCAGTTTTCACGCAGCAAGCCCGCGCGCCGATCCGCGCGGCTGGAAATCATGCCTCACGCAGCAGCACCCGCGAAATCCGGTCTCGGCCTATCCGGCGCCGTCATGCTTTTCGTCGCCCCCGCGCTCTTCGCCTCAAACATGGTTGCGGCCCGCTGGGCGCACGACGCCAACCTTCCCCCCGTCTTTCTCGCCTTCGGCCGCTGGCTGATTGCCCTGCTGATCCTGTTGCCCTTTGCCGCCCCCGCCTTGCGTGCCCATCGCCGGGCCTTGTGGCGCGGCCTGCCGGCGCTGTTACCGCTGGCCGTGCTGGGCATGGGCGTGGCGGTGGCGCCGCAGTACATCGGTGCGCAGACCACCAGCGCCACCAACATTGCGCTGATCTTTTCGTGCAGCCCGCTGCTGGTGACGCTGCTGGAAGCGGTGTTCTGGCGCAAGCCGCTGTCAGCGCCCCGCGCGGCCGGCCTGGCGCTGGCGTTGACCGGCGTGCTGGTGGTGCTGACGCGCGGCGACGCCCACGCGCTGGCGCGGCTGGCGTTCGGACAAGGAGATCTGTGGGTGCTGCTGGCCGCCACCGGGTGGGCGTTGTACACGGTGCTGCAAAAGCGGCTGACGCTACCCGCGGTGTCCGACAGCGCGCGGCTCGCGACGATGATGCTGGGCGGCGCGGTGGCGCTGGCGCCCTTTGCCGGCATTGAAGCGGCAGCCGGCATGGCGCCTGCGTGGACGGACCCGCGCCTGGCGGCGGTGCTGCTGTTCCTGGCGGTGGTGCCGAGCCTGGGCGCCTATTACGTCTATGGCCGGCTTATCAGCGTGGCCGGGCCCGCAACCGCGGGCCTGTCGATGTTCCTGGTGCCGGTCTACGCGGCGCTGCTGGCCTGGCCGCTGCTGGGCGAGGCGCCGCAGCTCTTTCATGCCTACGGCTTTGCCATGATCCTGCTGGGCGTGAAGCTGGCCTCGTCGCGGCTGCGCCCGGCGGCGGCCGCAGCCGCCGCCTGAGGGCACGGCACGACCGTCAGCGGCCCGCGCCCTGCGCCGCCATGACTTCCTGCGCCACTTGGCGGGGCGCTTCGGCGTAGTGCTTGAACTCCATCGTGTAGGTGGCGCGGCCCTGTGTCAGCGAGCGCAGCGACGTGGAGTAGCCAAACATCTCGGCCAAGGGCACCTCGGCGCGCACGACCTTGCCGCCGCCGCCCGCGATGTCTTCCATGCCCTGCACCATGCCGCGGCGCGACGACAGATCGCCCATGACGTTGCCGGTGAAGTCTTCGGGCGTCTCGACCTCGACCTGCATCATGGGTTCCAGCAGCACGGGATCGGCGCGCCGCATGCCTTCCTTGAACGCCATCGAGCCGGCCATCTTGAACGCGTTTTCGTTCGAGTCGACGTCGTGGTACGACCCGAAGAACAACGTCACCTTCACGTCCACAACCGGATACCCGGCCAGCACGCCCGCATTGAGGGCCTCGCGAATGCCCTTGTCCACCGCCGGGATGAATTCGCGCGGCACCACGCCGCCCTTGATCGCGTCGACGAATTCGTAGCCCTTGCCCGCCTCTTGCGGCTCGAGCTTGAGCACCACGTGGCCGTACTGGCCGCGGCCCCCCGACTGCTTGACGAACTTGCCTTCGACCTCGTTGCAGGTCTTGCGGATGGTCTCGCGGTACGCCACCTGCGGCTTGCCCACCGTGGCTTCCACGTTGAATTCGCGCTTCATGCGATCGACCAGGATTTCCAGGTGCAGCTCGCCCATGCCGGAAATGATGGTCTGCCCGGATTCTTCGTCGGTGCGCACGCGGAATGACGGATCTTCCTGCGCCAGGCGGCCCAGCGCGATGCCCATCTTTTCCTGGTCGGCCTTGGTCTTGGGTTCCACGGCCTGCGAAATGACGGGCTCGGGGAACACCATGCGTTCGAGGATGATGATGTGCGAGGGATCTGTCAGCGTGTCGCCGGTGGTGACGTCTTTGATGCCGACGGCCGCGGCGATGTCGCCCGCATAGACTTCGGTGATCTCGCGCCGTTCGTTGGCGTGCATCTGCAGAATGCGGCCCAGGCGTTCTTTCTTTTCCTTGATGGGGTTGTAGACCGAGTCGCCCGACTTCACCACGCCCGAATACACGCGGAAGAACACGAGCTGCCCGACGAAGGGATCGGTCATGATCTTGAAGGCAAGCGCGGAGAACGGCTCGTTGTCGGTCGGATGACGCTCGATTTCATGGTCGCGCTGGTCATGGCCCTTGATGGCGGGCACATCCACCGGCGAGGGCATGTAGTCGATGACCGCATCCAGCATCGCCTGCACGCCCTTATTCTTGAAGGCGCTGCCGCACAGCATCGGCACGATCTCGTTGGCGATCGTGCGGGCGCGCAGGCCTTCCTTGATTTCCGCTTCGGTCAGCGGCTCGCCGGACAGGTATTTTTCGAGCAGGGTTTCGTTGGCTTCGGCGGCCTTTTCGACCATCTTCTCGTGCCATTCCTGCGCCTGGTCCTGCATCGCCGCGGGGATGTCCACGTACTGGAACTTCACGCCCTGGCTGGCGTCGTCCCAGATGATGGCCTTCATCTTGACCAGATCGATCACGCCCTCGAAGTGGTCTTCGGCGCCCACCGGCAACTGGATGGGCACGGCGTCGCCCTTCAGGCGCTCGGCGATCTGGCGTTGCACGCGCAGGAAGTCCGCGCCGACGCGATCCATCTTGTTGACGAAGGCAAGCCGCGGCACCTTGTATTTGTTGGCCTGGCGCCAGACGGTCTCGGACTGCGGCTGCACGCCGCCCACGGCGTCATAGACCATGACGGCGCCGTCCAGCACGCGCATGGAGCGTTCGACCTCGATGGTGAAGTCGACGTGGCCCGGCGTGTCGATGATGTTGATGCGGTGCTCGGGATAGTTGCCCGCCATGCCCTTCCAGAAGGCGGTGGTGGCGGCCGATGTGATGGTGATGCCGCGTTCCTGCTCCTGCTCCATCCAGTCCATCACCGCCGCGCCGTCATGGACCTCGCCGATCTTGTGGGTGATGCCGGTGTAGAAGAGGATGCGCTCGGTGGTCGTCGTTTTGCCTGCGTCAATATGGGCGCTGATGCCGATATTGCGATAAAGCTCGATGCGCGTCTTGCGGGTCATGGCCTCTTCCTACGGTTGGATGAAGATGCGTAAATATTACGCGCCGTGCGGCAAGATACAAGCCTGAATCGGCCCGCTGACACGAGTTTGGCGGGTCCATGAGTTTGGCCCCGCCATACCAACGTATAAGCGCATGCGCCGGGCATGAAAAAGCCCCTCTGGCAGAGGGGCTTTGGCGCATGCGGTGGCGCGCAATTACTTCTTGTCTTCCTTGACGCGATAGACCAGCACGGCAGTGGTGGCCAGCGAGAGCACCTTGGCGGTAACGCTGCCCAGCAGCAGGCGCGACAGGCCGCTGCGGCCGTGGCTGCCGATGAAGATCAGATCGCAGCCCGCATCGGTGGCGGCCTGAACGATGCCGTCAGCCACGTTGAAGTTGGACACGGCGCGCGCTTCGACCTTGACGCCAGCGGTATCGGCACGGTCGCTGATCTGCTTGAGGTACTTGTCGGCTTGCTCGGCGGAGGCCTTTTCGTAGTCTTCGTCGGTGATGGCGTAGGCCGCGGCCATGCCGTCAAAACCGATGGTGGCCGCGAAGGGCTGCGTCACGTAGAGGGCGACGACTTCGGCGCCGACTTCGCGCGCGAAGCAGATACCTGCGTTGGCGGCTTGCGCCGAGAGCGGGGAACCGTCGGTGGGAATCAGGATCTTCTTGAACATCTTGCCTGCTCCTGTGTTGGAGGAATCTTTATGCTACCGGAAAGCCGCCGGGCCGACATCAGCCGAACTGGCGGCCTTGACGAGGGTCAAGGCGGGGTTTATCCCAACTGCTGGGCAGCCGCAAACAGGTTGGTGCAGCGGGTGCCGGTGCGGCAGTATGCCAGGACCGGGCTCGGCAGGGTGCGCAGCAGTTCCGCAAAGCGGGCGACGTCGGCGGCCGTCATGGCGCTGCCCACGACGGGCTGATATTCGATCTGCAGGCCGGCTTCCTGCGCGGCGCGCGACACGTCGGCGGCGGTGGGCTGGTCCGGACCGCCTTCAAAATCGGGGCGGTTGATGATGACGCTCTTGTACCCGGCGGCGGCCACGTCGGCCATGTCGTCGGGGCCCAGTTGCGGGGCGACGGCAAAGTTCTGGGTAAGGGGCTTGATGGGTGCGGACATGACGGTTCCTTCGGTGACTGGGCGATCTGGCTCGGAATTATTGATTGTAGGACCCGTTTTGCGCGAACAGTTTTTCCAGTTCGGCCCAGATGCCCCGGTGGTCGGCAATCGATACCGAAAAGCGCAGCATGGTCGACGGTGCCTGCGTCGGCGAGAACAGCGTCCCCGGCGCGAGCAGCATGCCGCGGTCCGCGGCCTCGCGCGCCAGCACCTCGGAATCCCGGCCGCAATCGGCCCAGACGAACATGCCAGCGTGCGCCTCGTGCGGGATGGTCAGGCCCAGTTTCAGCAAGCCCTTCATGCAGCGCTGGCGCGCGTCGTCGACCCGCTGTCGCACGCGTTCGATATGGCGCCGGTACTGCCCTTCCATGAGGACGCGGTGCACGACGCGCTCGCCCAGTTCGGGTGAAGTCAGACCCGCCAGCATCTTCAGGTCGGCCAGCTTCTGCAGCAGGTCGGCATTGGCCGCCACATAGCCCACGCGCAGGCTGGCCGCCAGCATCTTGGAGTATCCCCCCACGAAGATGACGCGGTTCAGCCGATCCAGGGCCGCGAGCTTGATGGCGCCGCCCGGATGCAGCTCGCCGTAGGTGTCGTCTTCGACAACCATGAAATCGTGGCGTTCGGCGATGCGCAGGATGCCGTAGGCGGCCCCGGCGGACAGCGTGTGGCCGGTGGGGTTGTGAACCGATCCGTTGATGATGAAAAGCTTGGGCTTGTGCTGCGCGGCCAGTTGCTCAAGCAGGTCGAGGTCCGGGCCTTCGGGGCCGCGCGGCACGCCAATCAGGCGGGCGCCAAAGGCGGCAAGGCGGCCGAAGATCACGAACCAGGCCGGGTCCTCGACCAGGACGGTATCGCCCGGCTTGACCAGATGGCGCGCGATGAGATCCAGCCCGTGGGTGACGCCGTTGGTCGTGAGCAGGTTGAGCTCGGGATGGGCCGGCACGCCCTCGTTCTGCAGCACCGCGGCGATCTGCTGGCGCAGGGGCGCAAAACCCTGGGGGCTGCCGTAGCTGACGAGGTTGGCGCGCACCGAGCGGCCCACCGCGCGCACGGCGCCAGCCACCATGTCGGGATCCAGCCAATCGGCCGGCAGGAGGCCCGCCCCGCCCGGCATGCCCGGCGCGTTGGATTCACGGAACATGCTGCGCAACAGCCAGGCGATGTCCACCCGCGCGGGCGGCGCGAGCGTGCTGGGTGCGGCGGCGGCCACCGCCGTCAGCGGGCCGCTGCGGGCCTTCACGAAAAACCCCGCGCCCCGGCGCGACTGCACCAGCCCGCGGGCCACGAGGCGGTCGTAGGCCTCGACCACGGTGAATCGGCTGACGCCCGACTGTTCGGCCATCTTGCGGATGGACGGCAGGCGCGTGCCGGGCCGCAAGCCTTGCTCGTCGATGCGGCGGGCCAGGCCATCGGCCAGTTGCGCCACCAGGGTGGCATCGGCCTGGCGCACGGGCTGCCAGGGCATGGAAGGAGAGGACGGAGCAACTGTCATGGAGATTTGACCAGGCCAGTGATTAAAGTGACACGCCATTGTGTACCGGTACTGTACTGATGGCTGTGCGTAGAGTGACAGCAATGCCGAAAGCCTGCAACCGCAGGCGCGGCCATTGAGACTTTTTTGGTGCTGTCATGACCCGTCCCGCGCTCTTGCCGTCGCCTTCGGCCGCTTCCGCCGCCCCGTCATCCCTGTGGGAGGGATACGGCTACGGTTTCCTGGGCGTGCTGGTGTTTTCGCTAACGCTGCCCATGACCCGCGTGGCGGTGGCCGAACTGGCGCCGCTGCTGGTGGGATTGGGCCGCGCGCTGATCGCCGCGCTGCCCGCCGTGGCCCTGTTGTGGTTGACCCGCAGCCGCCGGCCCAATCGCGCGGAATGGCCGGGCGTGATCCTGGCGGCGCTGGGCATCGTCGTGGGCTGGCCGCTGGCCTCGTCGATCGCGATGCAGACGGTGCCTTCGTCGCAAGGCGCGGTATTCAACGGCCTGCTGCCGCTGTCCACCGCCGCCTTTGCCGCGCTGCGCAGCGGTGAAAGGCCTTCGGCCGCCTTCTGGGGCTGGGCCGTCGCGGGCGCCGCGCTGGTTACCGCTTATGCGCTGCGCCAGGGCGAAGGCACGCTGACTGCGGGCTACCTTTGGCTGCTGGTGGCCGTGGTGCTGGGCGGCATGGGCTACGCCGAGGGCGCGCGCGCCTCGCGCACGCTGGGCGGTTGGCGCACAATATGTTGGGCGCTTGCCATCAGCGCACCCGTGGTGGCCCTGCCGGTCGGCTGGATGGCGGCGCAGCAGCCCCACTGGCCCAGCTCGGACGTCATCGCTGCCTGCGCCTACCTGGCCTTCGGCTCGATGTTCCTGGGATTTTTCGCCTGGTACCGCGGCCTGGCCGCCGGCGGAATTGCCCGGGTCGGACAAGTGCAATTGCTGCAACCCTTCCTTACCGTCGTGGCCGCTGCTTTGCTGTTTGGCGAAACCGTGGAGGCGACGACGTTCGTGTTTGCCGCCGCCGTGATCGCCGTTATTGCCGGCGGACGCCGCGCCATCGTGAGGACCCCGAAATGAACCTGCTTCCTGCCAATTGGGCCGACGTCCCGCTGGCCTCGCTTTCCCTGCTGGGCCCGCTGGCGTTGTTTGCGCTGGTCAGCTCGATCACGCCCGGCCCCAATAACGTCATGCTGGCCTCGTCGGGGTTGAACTTCGGGTTCCGGCGCAGCGTGCCGCATCTGCTGGGCGTGAACCTGGGATTCACGCTGATGATCTTTCTGGTGGGCGTCGGCCTGGGTTCGGTCTTTCAGCAGACGCCCGCCCTCTATACCGTCCTGAAGTACGCCGGCGCGGCCTATCTGCTGTATCTGGCGTGGAAGATCGCCAACTCCGGCCCGCTGGACGAGGGTGAGGCGCGCGGCAAGCCGTTCACGTTCCTGCAGGCCGCCGCCTTCCAGTGGGTCAATCCCAAGGCCTGGGTGATGGCGGTGGGCGTGGTGGCAACCTACACGCCGCAGAACGGCTTCTTCGCCAATCTGGTGATCGCGACGCTGGTCTGCGGCATCGTCAACCTGCCCAGCATCGGCATCTGGGTGACCTTCGGCACGGCTCTGCGCCGCGTGCTGCACCGGCCTGCCGCCATCCGCGCCTTCAATGTGGGCATGGCCCTGCTGCTGGTTGCCTCGCTGTATCCCGTCGCCCTGGAACTGCTCCACTGACCCGCCGTTCAGGCCAGCAGCCCCACCACCACGGCCGGCGTGACCAGCACGTTGAACAGGCCCGCCATCACCATCACCAGGCCCGCGACCGCGCCCTCTTCGGCGGCCAGCTCGCGGGCCTTGGCCGTGCCCGCGCCGTGCGCCCCCATGCCGAATAGCGCGCCGCGCGCCAATGCCGAGCGCAGCGGCAGCCACCTGCACATGAGCTGGCCGATGGCCGCGCCAAACACGCCCGTCACGATGACGAAAACGGCCGTCAGGTCGGGCACGCCGCCCACGTGGGACGACACCGCCACGGCAAACGGCGTGGCGACCGAACGCGGCAATAAGCTGAGCCGCAGGTCCGGCGGCAAATCCAGCAGGCTGCCCAGCAGCCATGCGCTGGCGCCCGCGATGCCGCTGCCCACCGCCACCCCGGCGGCCAGCACCGGCCAGTAGCGCCGGATCAGCGCGCGCTGCTGATACAGCGGCAAGGCGAACGCCACGATGACCGGGCCCAGCATGGCCATCAGCCAGTGCGAGCCGGACATGTATTCGCGATAGCCGGTATGCAGCAGGATGGCCAGCGTCAGCAGGAGCGCGGGCGCAACGACCAGCGTGGACGTCCACCAGTAGGCGTAGCGGCGGTAGAACAGACGCGCGCAGACGTAGGCGGCGACCGTCGCAGCCGGCCAGAAAAGCAGGTTGAATTCAGACCGCATGGCGGTTCATCCAGCGGTAGCAAAGATCGATGGTCAGCGCCGTGCCTGCCATGACGAGCGCCGTGCCCAGCAGGATAACCGCCAGCAGCTTGACGCCCAGGAGTCCCAGGAATTCACGGTGGTCCAGCAGCGACATGACCGCCGGCACGAAGAAGAGCAGCATTTCGCCCAGCAGCCAGCTTGCGCCGCGCTGCACATTGCGCACGCGCAACCGGCGCGTCGCCAGCAGCAGGAGCACCAGCGCCATCCCGATGACGCCGCCGGGCACCGGCAGGCCCGAGGCCTGCGCCACCGCCTGCCCCGCCAAGGAAAAAAGCACGATCAACGCGATCTGGAGCAAACGGCTGCGGCGCAGGGCGCTGCGCAAAAGGATGGAATGGCGAAAGCGGGTCATGAGACGAAATCCAGCGGCAAGGTTCCGTTGTACGCCTGCGCCAGGCATAGATAAAATGAATTCGATGAATTTCTTCTATTCCAATCAGGCATAACCATGGAACTGCGTACGTTGCGCGCCCTGGTCGAAGTCGTCCGGCAAGGCGGTTTTTCCCAGGCGGCGAAGGTCATCCATGCCACCCAACCCACGATCAGCAAGGCCGTGCGTCAACTGGAGGATGAACTGGGCATGCCGCTTCTGGACCGGCAGGCGCAGCCGTTAAGGCTGACGGCGGCCGGCGAGATCGTGTACCGGCGCGCCATCGCCATGTTGGCCGAACGCGACGATCTGCGGGCCGAGCTGGACGATCTGAAGGGCTTGAAGCGCGGCGTGCTGCGCCTGGGTCTGCCGCCGCTGGGCAGCAGTTCTTTGTTCGCGCCAATGTTCGCGCGCTTTCGCAGCCGCTATCCCCGCATCGAGATCAGTCTGGTGGAACATGGCAGCCGCCGCCTCGAAGAGATGGTGATGGCCGGCGAAATCGAGCTGGCCGGGTCGCTCAAGCCTGTGCCCGACCATTTCGAATGGCAGCCGGTGGCGCGCGAACCGCTGGTCGCCCTGATGCCCGCCGACCATCCGCAGGCGCATGCGGCCTCCGTGGGGCTGCACGACCTGCGCGACTCGCCCTTCATCCTGTTCGAGAGCGGCTTCGCCTTGAACCGCATCATCCACGACGCGTGTCAGCGGGCGGGCTTCGTGCCGGCCATCGCCGCGCGCAGCGGCCAGATCGATTTCATCGTGGCGCTGGTGGCCGCGGGGCTGGGCGTCGCCTTCCTGCCGCGCATCACGGCAGACGTGGCGCTGCACGCAGGCGTGGCGCGCGCGCCCTTGCGCGACACGGGGACGGACTGGGAAATGGTGCTGGTGTGGCGCCGCGGCGGCTACCTGTCCTACGCCGCGCAGGCATGGCTGGCGTTGACGCGCGAGGTGCATCCCGGCACCCCGTGACGGCGCCGAGCCGGCCGCGCCGGAGTATGCTGATGCCGGAACCCAACCCGACTTGCCGGGTCAGACCCTTCATGCCCGCCTTGCCCCGCTTCTCTGCCCGCCGACTGTTTGCCGCCGCCGTGGTCACCGCCGCCGGCGTGGTCGGTTGCACGCAACTGGATTCCTGGCAACGCCAGACCATTTTTTCGCCACAATCCGAGCCGCAATCGTGGTGGCGGGACCCTGCCGCCGGGACGCAGGTGTACGACCTGACGCTGGAAAACGGCGACAAGGTGCGTGCCTGGTATCTGGCAAGCCCCAAGCCGGGCGCCCCCACCGTCCTGTATCTGCATGGCGCGCGCTGGAACCTGAACGGCAGCGCGTTCCGTATCGACGGCTGGAGCCGGATGGGATATTCCATGCTGGCGATCGACTATCGCGGCTTTGGCGCGTCCACGCCGCGTCTGCCGTCCGAGGAAAGCGCACTGCAGGACGCCATGGCGGGCCTGAAGGAATTGGCGCGGCTGCAGCCCGATCCGGCGCGCCGCTTCGTCTACGGGCACAGCCTGGGCGGCGCAATCGCCATCGACCTGGCCTCGCGTCCCGAGCAGCCGGACTTTGCCGGCCTGATCGTGGAATCCAGCTTCACCAGCATCGGCGCGATGCTGGCCACCCTGCGTTGGGGCAACGTGCCCGGCGCCAGCCTGCTGGTCACGCAGCCGTTTGCCTCCGTGGACAAGCTGGCCCAACTGCATACGCCGATGCTGTTCATGCACGGCACCGCGGACCGCGTGGTGCCGCACACCATGAGCGACGAGCTCTTTGCGGCCGCCCGCAACGTAGCGCCGGATTTGAAGCGGCTGGTCAAGATTGAAGGCGCCTCGCATTCGGGCGCCTTCCGCAGCGGCACGCAGTACGAAACCGCCGTCAAGACTTTCATGCAGGACGCCCGCCAGGCCTACCAGCGCAAGAAGGGTTGAGCCTTTATGCCCCGGCGGCAGCAGCGCCGCGGCGCGACAGCCAGGCGATCACGCGGGGACGCGCGCGGTCGTAGGCCAGGTTGTAGAAGAAGGCATAGGGCAGATAAAACAGCACCAGCGCGATATCCAGCACGAAGGCTTCCCACAAGCTGATGCGGAGCCACCAAGCGGCCAGCGGGATCACGATGAGGATCAGGCCGAACTCAAAGCCGAATGCATGCACCACGCGCACCCGAAAAGTGCGCGTCCAGCCAAAACGGTTTTCGATGCGGTCAAAGCCCGCGTTGTAGATCATGTTCCACACCAGCGCGATCCAGGCGATCACCGCGGTCAGCACGCCCATTTCAAACAGGGATTTGCCCATGGCCCAGGCCGCCACGGGGGCACACAGGCCGATGGCGATGATTTCGAACAGGAAGGCGTGGAGGAATCGTTCTTTGAGGGTTTTCTTGGCTTGCGTCATGACCCACCTGCGGTCGGTTTTGCTTCGGAATGACGGCATTTTCCACGCCTATTCCGTTACGATAAAGATCATATCCATCGGAAAATCCGATACTCCGACCCGTCACCGCCATGCGTCATTCCCTTGAATCCCTGGCTGCCTTCGCCCAGGTAGCCGCCGAAGGCTCTTTCTCGGCCGCGGCCCGCAAGCTGGGCAAAAGCCAATCCACCATCAGCGAAACCATCGCCAACCTGGAGGTGGATCTGAACGTCACGCTGTTCGATCGCAGCCAGCGCCAGCCCGCGCTGACCGCCGCGGGCAAGGTGCTGCTGGGACAGGCCATGCAGGTGCTGGCCGCCAACGACCGGCTGAACCGCAGCGCCAGCCAGTTGTCCGAAGGCCTGGAACCCCGGCTTACGGTCGTGCTGTCCGACACCTTCCAGTCGCGCACGTTCGAAACCATGCTGAGCCAGATCGACAAGCGCTACCCGGCCCTGCGCTTCGAATGCCTGATCGCGGAATACGAGGACGTGGTGGCGCTGGTGCAGCAGGGCCGTGCCCACGTCGGCCTGATGGCCGCGCAGGAAACCTACCCGCCGGACGTGGCGCATGCGTGCCTGGCCGAGGGCTCGGAAATCGTCCTGTGCGTGGGGCGTTCGCATCCGCTGGCCAGCCTGCCGTCGGTCACGTCCGACCACCTGAAGACCGAACGCGAACTGCGCCTGAGCACGTACGAGCTGGATGACAAGGACGCCACGCCCGCGCATGCGACGTGGTCGGCGCCCGGCTACCTGATGCTGCTGGAAATGGCCAGCCTGGGATTCGGCTGGACCGAACTGCCGCGCTGGATGATCCAGCGCTTTGGCGGCGATCAGCTCGTGGAACTGAAGGTGCCGGGATGGCCGCGCCGGATCCATGTCGATGCGGTCTGGTCGACCCGGCGCGCGCTGGGCCCGGCGGGCGCATGGCTGCTGGAAAGCCTCACGCGGGGATAGCGCGTCCCACTACCGGCAATTCGTGATCGGCGCGTGTCAACGCCAGGCGCGTGATGCGCACGCCGTTGGCGTCCAGCCAGTCACCCAGCTTGGGGCTGGCAAGCACGTCGAATTCGGCACGGCGCTGGCGCGCCATCGCGCTGTCCTGCTCGTTGCTTCTAGCAAATCCCAATGCCGGATGGCACATGACGAGGTCGCCCTCGCGCGCATTGAACAGCCAGGTCTGCAAGAGCTGCGCGTAGCGGCGCTGGCCGCCGTCGAACGCATACACGCCCAACAGGCGCCGGTTAGTCCGCAAGCCGCTTGAACGCGCCTCACGCGCCAGCGCCGACGCGCCCAACGCGCCGATCACGTGCGCCTTGAATGATTCCTTAAGCGGAATGCCGCATTGCATGCCGGGCGCCGTCTGGCGCAACCAGGGCCTTTGCGTTCCGTAACGCTGCGCGAGCCGCGCCAGGACGCGCTTGCGGATGCCGGGCAATTGATGCACGTGCTGATGCCCGTCGACATAGTCCGGCGCGCGGCCGAACGCGGCTTCGAAAGCGTCGAACTGTTCATCAAGCCGCGCATCGATCCAGGCGGCATCGAGCCGGCCCGCATAGGCCTTCAGGATCAACGCGCCGAGCGAAGGCAACGGTTCGGCATCCGCGCCCAGCGTTTCCGAGAAGTTCAGATGCAGGCCGATGTCCACATCCTGCGCCGCCAGCCTGGGCGCATTGGCGGCGAACGTGGGGCCCAACGAGAGGCAGCTGACCGCGCTGACCCGCCGCATGCCGGCCAGCGCAATCATGCCCTCATCGACCTCCGCATTCATGCCAAAATCATCACCGCACACCACGACGCGCTTGCTCATCAGCGTCTCTCCATTCAGCTCTTCGACACATTCCCCATGCGCACCCTCATCCGGCAGATCAGTCTTTTCGTCGCCGTCGGCTGCGCTGCCGCCGCAACGCATTGGGCCGTTGCCGTGGGCTGCGTCGAAGCGTTCGGCGCACCGCCGCTGGCGGCCAACCTGATCGGCTGGCTGAGCGCCTTCATGGTGTCCTTCAGCGGCCATTACCGGCTCACGTTTCGACATTCGCCCATACCCTGGACCGTAGCGGCCCGTCGTTTCTTTTTTATTTCAGCGATCGGCTTTGCGATCAACGAATCTGCCTATGCCTGGTTGCTGCACGCCACCGACGTACCTTACGACACGTTGCTGGCGCTGATCCTCATCGGCCTGGCGTTCGGCACCTTCATCGCTAGCCGGCTGTGGGCGTTCCGGCACAAACCCGCTGCCTGAGCGCAGCGCCCGCATCGACTCGCCACATCGCATGCCGGGCGCTCGTCACGACGGGCGCCAGCCCTTGCAGCGGCAGGTAGATGGCGCCATCGCCATGCCCGCCCCACACCCAGAACCGCGCCCCGTCCGGCGCCGCGCACAGCGTGGCGTTGAACTGCTCGGCGCTGATCAGCACCTGTTTGCCGGTGACCGGATCGAACTTCGCGGCGTCATACAGCTCCTTGCGCCAGTTGTCGCGCACCGGCACCTCGGGATTGAGCCAGTCGTCCACGACCCAGGTGGGCCGCGGGGCGCGCGCGTAAAGCGCCAGGTCGAAGGGATAGGCGTGCAGCGACACGAAGGTATCGTCCGGCCGCGCTTCCTGCCGCACGACCTGGGCCAGCGGCGCGGCGCTGCCCTTCGCATTGAATGCGGCGATGCCCACGGCGATGACGCAGATCCCGGCGGCGACCGCGGCGCTGATGCGCACCAGCCGCGGCGTCGTCAAACCGTTCTCGCTGCGCCACGCTGCCAGGATGACCTCCGCCAGCAGAAACGCGAGCGGCGCCAGCGCAGGCAGCACATAGCCAATCAGCTTGGAATGCGGCAACGAAAAAAACACCACCACCACGGCGAACCACACCGCGGCCAGGCGCCGCAGGCTGCGCGCCGGCCCCGCGATCCAGAACGCGCGGCGCAGGATGCCCCCGCCCCATAGTGACCACGGCAGGCTCAATCCGGCCAGCACGGGCAGGTAGAACCAGAACGGCTGGGCATTGTTGAAGCCGGCGGCCGCGAAGCGCTGGAAATGCTGGTAGACGAAGAAGTAGTCATAAAAGCCCGGAAACCGCACCTGCATCAGCACGAACCACGGCGCCGCCACCGCCAGGAACACCAGCAGCGCCGGCGGCCAGACCAGCGCCCTAAGCCCGCGCCAGCGCCGCTCCCAGACCAGCCACAGCAACAGGATGGCGCCGGGCAGCACTAGGCCGATCAGCCCCTTGGCCAGCACCGCCAGCGCGGCCAGCGCGCCAGCCGCCACGGACATCGCGCGCCACCGTTCGCCACGCTCGACGCGCAACACGGTTTCCGCGGCGGCCAGCACGCACAGCGTGATGAGACCGGCGACCAGCATGTCCAGGTTGGCAAACTGCGCGCCGCCGTAGAAAAACGGCACGGTGCAAAGCACCAGTACCGTCAACGAGGCGGCCGCCGCGTCGCGATGCCGGCGCACGAATACGTACAACCCGGCGGCCGCGCTCCACGCGGCCAGCCACGACGGCAAGCGCGCCGCCCACGGATGCACGCCGAACACGGAAAACGACAGTTCGGTCAGCCAGTAATACAGCGGCGGCTTGTGAAAGTACGGCATGCCGTCCAGCAGCGGGACGGCGTGCGAGCCACTGCGCAGCATGTCCCAGGCGACGCCGGCGTAGCGCCCTTCGTCGGGCAGCGTCAGCGGACGCATCCACGCCAACCAGGCCAGCCAGATTCCCGCGGCCAGCAGCAGCCATCCTGCCGGCGGGGTCCATTCGGAGCGCGCCGGCTTGTTAAGGTTGGCCATCATCAGCCCTGCGCCTTGCCGGCGGGACCGCCTCGGGTGCGTCGCACGACAAACAGCGGTCGGCCCTTCACTTCGTCGAAAATTCGGGCCACATATTCGCCCACGACGCCTAGCGAGATCAGGTTGACGCCGGCAAAGAACAGCACCGCCGTGACGATGGTCGTCCACCCGGATACGGCGTTGCCGGACATCAGGTAGTCCACCACCAGGAATCCCGCATAGGCCAGCGCCAGGACGGCAAACGCCACGCCCACCAGGCTGACCATGCGCAGCGGCCAGGTCGTAAAGGCAGTCAATCCGTCCAGCGCCAGACGGAACAGGCGCAGACCGCTGTAGGTGCTGGTGCCGTGCATGCGCTCGTCGGGCGTGTACGGCAGGGCCTCGCCCTTGAACCCGACCCAGGCATACAGGCCTTTCATGAAGCGGGTGCGCTCGGGCAACGCGATCAGCGCGTCGACCACGCTGCGGTCCATCAGCCGGAAGTCGCCGGCGTGCGCCGGCACCTGCACGCCGCGCGCATTGCTGAGCAACTGATAGAACCAGCGCGCGCCCGAGCGCTTGAGCCAGGATTCGTCGGCGCGGTCGCGCCGCACGGCGTACACCATTTCAGCGCCGGCAGACCAGCGCGCGAGCATCAGCTCGATCAACGCGGGCGGATGCTGCAGATCGGCGTCCAGGCAGATCACCACGTTGCCGGTGGAGGCCTCCAGGCCCGCGCTCAGCGCGGCTTCCTTGCCGAAATTGCGCGACAGCTGCACATGGCGAAAGCCCTCGTGCTCGGTCCATTCCGACATCAGCGCTTCGGTGCCGTCGGTGCTGCCGTCGTCGGCTACGATGATTTCCCAGCTGGTGCACAACGCCGACAGCCGGTTGCGCAGAAGCGGCAGCAGCACGCGCAGGTTCTCGCACTCGTTCAAGCACGGAATGACGCAGGTAACACGGGTGTCATACGGCACGTCGGCCGTCTGCGGCGGCCACACGGAACGCAGGGGCAGAGGCTTACCCAACACCTGCGGCGCTGGGGGGTCGGACCGGAACTGGATGTGCATGGGACTTTGATTGGACGGAATGCGGGGCACGATGCGGTGCAGTATGCGCAGGGGCTCGTCGAATTTTCATGAAATGCCGGCGCGCCCCGATCGTTACAATGGCGGGCAGTTTTCAGGCTTCGACACGTCATGCAATACCAAGTCCGTCCCATGCTGGCCAGCGATGTGGACGCCATCCTCCAGGCCCAGGCCCTCGCCTATCCGCAGTTTCTGCTGGAGAGCGCCGGCTTTTTCCTGAACCGCCTCGCGCTCGCTCCCCAATATTGCTGGGTTGCCCAGCCGGATGCGCCACGCGGATCCGGCGCGGTGCTGGGCTATCTGATTTCCTATCCCTGGGACGCGGGCCTGCCGCCCGCCCTGGATGTGCCGCTTTCCGCGCTGCCGCCGCGGGCCGATCACTGGTTCCTGCATGACTGCGCGGTCGTGCCGGCGGCGCAGGGCTTGGGCGTGGGCCAGGCGCTGGTGGGCGCCGCCGCCGCGCGCGCCGTGGACAACGGCCTGCCGCGCGCCAGCCTGGTGGCCCTGGCGTCTGCGGCCGGCTACTGGCTGCGGCATGGGTATGCGCCGCTTGCCCCGCAGCCTCCCGGCCTGGCCGAGAAACTCGCCGGCTATGGCGCAGGCGCCAGTTACATGTCGCGCGCCTTTCCCTTCCCGGCCTCAATCCCCGCACGCGCCTGATCGAGCCGTCTTTCAAAACGTGTACAGCCACGCTTTGCCGGACGTAAGATAGGTCCGCAGTCCGCAAACGATGCGGCGGCAAAACGGTCTGAAAACGCGGTTTGAAAACGGCTTGAAATCGGTTTGAACAGTCTGGCTTGCTGCGCCCCGGCGGGGCGCGAAGGTTCATATGATCTCCCTTTCGCCCGTCCAATCCCTGCTCGCCTGCTGCCTCGTGCTCGTCATCGGACGCGTCATGACCACGCGCATCGGCGTCCTGGCGCGCTACAGCATTCCGGACCCCATCGTGGGCGGGCTGCTGTTCGCCGTGCTGGCCTACCTGCTGTCCACCTGGGGCGGCGTCGCCGTTTCGCTGGAAACCAGCATCAAGCCCACGCTGCTGCTGCTGTTCTTTGGCTGCATCGGGCTGACCGCCAACTTGAAGCTGCTGGCCCGGGGCGGCCCCCGCCTCATTGCCTTCCTGCTGGCGCTGATCCCCTTTCTCGTCTTGCAGAATGCCGTCGGCCTGGGCATGGCCTGGCTGCTGGACATGCACCCGCTCATGGGACTCTTGGGCGGCACGATCACGCTCGTGGGCGGACATGGCACCGGCGCGGCCTACGCGACACGCTTTGCTGACTTCAACAACATCCAGGACGTCATGCCGCTGGCCATGACAGCTGCGACGCTGGGCCTGGTGCTGGGCGGCGTCGTGGGCGGGCCCGTGGCCGAATGGATCATGCGCCGCCACAAGGTGTCGGGCAGCCTTGACCATACCGCGGCTCAAGGCGACCAGCCCGCCGACCTGAACGAAGACAACCAGCCGCCCACGGCCGGGACGTTCATCCTGTCCATGACCGCGGCGTTTGTCTGCCTGGTGGTCGGCGGCGTCCTGGCGGCGCTGGTTGAAGACGCGCCCGTCAGCCTGCCCAACTTCCTGTGGTGCCTGGCCACCGGCGTGCTCATCCGCAACGCGGGTCCGCTGGTCGGGATCCGGCTCGACGACCGGGCCACCGACATCATCGGCACGATCTCGCTGTCGCTGTTCCTGGGCATGACGATGATGACGCTGGACCTGTCCAGCGTCGCGCGCCTTGCCGGCCCGCTGGCGCTGATGCTGGCGGTGCAGACGCTGGTGTGCGCGATGTACGCCGGCTGGGTGGTGTTCCGGCTGCTCAAGCGGGACTACGAGGCGGCGATCATGTCCGCCGCGTTCTGCGGCTTCGCGCTGGGCGCGACGGCCACCGCCATCGCCAACATGCAGGCCCTCACGCGCCGCCACGGCCCGGCGCCGGAAGCATTCATCGTGGTCCCCGTCACCGGGGCCTTCCTGGTGGACATCCTGAACGTGATCGTCCTGAGCTCGCTGATCTCCTTGCCATTCGTGGGAGGGATGTAGCCATGTTCAAGAAACTACTGATGGTCCTGCTGTGCGCGATGCTGGCCGCCTGCGGCCGCGCGCCCGACGTGGACGCCCTGCGCGCCGACGTCACGCGCAGCCTGGAGGCCACCTACGGACAGGACCTGTTTCGCATAAGCGATCTCAGGCGCATGGGCTCGGCCACGGACAGCACCGCCCCGGCCGGCGAAACCCGCCGCGTCGTGTATTACGACGTCGACCTGGAACTGACCCGCGACATTTCACTGGGCGCATGGGACCAGCCCGGCGCGGCGTCGCTGGTGACGCTGCTGGGCGCGGGCCCGCGCAGCATCAGCGGCGTGAAGTCCGGCGGCAACAAGGCGGGCGATCGCATCATCGCCCATGCCAGCGCCATCTACCGCGAAGAAGGCGGCACGTGGAAGCTGGTGACGCCGGCAGGCTTCAAGGCGGCCGAAGCGCCTTCGCTGGACACCGGCGCGCCGCCCCCGGTCACGCGCCAGTTGCTGGACACGCTGGACCAGATCACGCATTCGGTGACCTACAGCGCGTCCAGCACGGCCCAGCACGTCGTGCAGCAGGAGCTGGAACGCTCGGTGGCACGCATCAACGGGCGCCTGTCCCGGCTGCAGCAGGGTTACCCGCTGGCCGGCGGCCCGGACCGCGGCGAGTACCTGGCGTTTGCGCGCGCCCTGAGCGACGTCGCCCGAAAACGCCAGATCCGGGTGTCGCCGCTCATCACCGGCGGCGGGGCCGACAATATCGCGCTCTTGCGCAGCGGCGACGCCGTGGTCGGCCTGGCCCAGGCCGACACGGCGCGGCTGGCCTACGAGGGCGCGGGCCCCTTCGCGGGGCAAGGCCCCTTCCCCGGCCTGCGTGCCCTGGGCAGCCTGTACCCGGAACTGGTCCATATCGTCGTGCGTGACGACCCCGCGCTGCGCGGCGTGCGGGATCTCAAAGGCAAGACGATCGCGCTGGGGCCGGAAGGATCGGCCGTGCGCGAGACGCTGCAAACCGTGCTGGCGGCGCATGGCCTGCAGGCGGGCCGCGATTACAAGGTGTCCGACTCGCCTTTCGTCGCCGCCCTGCCGCTTTTGCATGCTGGCACGGTCGACGCTGCAGCCCAGGTGATCGGCGTGCCGGCCACGCCGCTGCGCGATGCGCTGATTCCGGCGCAGCTCAAGCTGCTGCCGCTGGACCCGGACGCCATCAAGACCCTCACGTCCGGGGACAGCGTGCTGATGCCGCTGGACATCGCGGCCGGCACCTACCCCAATCAGGCACAGCGCATTCCGACGGTGGGGGTGGCGGCGCTGATGCTGACCACCACCGACCTCACGCGCGACGAAGCGCTTGTCGTGGTGCGCGCCGTCTACCAGGCCGGGCAGGACCTGCTGGCTGCCGGTTCGACACAGGGTTCGCAGGTGTCTGCGGCCACCGCCCGGCTTGGCCTGAGCGTGCCGCTACATGACGGCGCCGAGGAAGGCATCGCCCAACTGGAGCACGCCAAACCGCGCTGAGCCGGGTTGCGTCTATGATGGCGCTCCCTATCAGGAAATCCGATGAACAAATTCGACCTCCAAAAGAACCAGGCCCTGAAGCTGGCCGGCCAACTCAAGCAATCGGCCACGCCGGACCGCTTCGGCGCCGCGTCCCAGATGCCCGACCGTCGCGAACAGCGCAAGCTGGATCAGGCCGCCGGTTTGGTCCCCTTCCCTCTGAAGCTGTCGCAGGCGCAGGCCGACAAGCTGCGCGCCGCCGCCGCCGAACGCGGCGTGTCGACCAATGACCTCGTGGCCGAGGCGCTTGAGAAAGCGCTGGGCGCGTAAGCGCGATGCACATCTGGGTCGACGCGGACGCCTGTCCCGCCGTCATCAAGGACATCCTCTTTCGCGCCGCGCAGCGCTGGCAGATGCCGCTGACGCTGGTGGCCAACCAGGCGCTCTACACCCCGCCATCGCCGCTGATCCGTGCCGTGCAGGTGCCGCGCGGCTTTGACGTGGCCGACGCGCACATCGTGGAGCGGGCGGAAACGGGCGATCTCGTCATCACCGGCGACATTCCGCTGGCCGCGCAGGTGCTTGAGAAAGGCGCGATGGCGATCAATCCGCGCGGCGAGCGCTATTCGACGGAGACAATCCGCGAACGGCTGGCGCTGCGGGACATGATGGAGGAACTGCGCGCCAGCGGCGTGGACACGGGCGGCCCGTCGTCCTTCAGCCAGTCCGACCGCAAGGCGTTTGCAAACCAGCTGGACACGCTGCTTGCGCGCGTGGCCCGGCAGCTGGCGCAAAAAAGCTGAAGCCGCCGGCGGCGGGCTCAAGAAAAGGTGATGTAGGCCTTGTAGATGATCGCGCCGATGGCGGTGACCAGGCCAAGGCCCATCAGGGTCATGCCAAGATTGCGGTCACGAAACCCGAAGCCGATCAACATGAGCGCCACGCCCGTGCAAATGATGATGAGCATGGTATTGGTGTGCGGACTCATGGCCTTCTCCTGTTTGCTTGGCAGTCAATCGCCGATTTATTGATGATAGACAGGCGTGGAACAGGCTTGGCGCAACCGCAGTACCGCCGGGTTGCGCCAGATCAGAGAAAGAGTAATGAATCAAAAACAAAAAAGCCAACCGATGAAGGTTGGCTTTTTGCTTGCTGCCCGAAGAACAAGACCGGCATCGCAAAAAACCTGCTGCGAACTGGCCATTGTCTTTTGGGGCACTTCAAAGGCTTAAGCGCCTTGGAAGGTCTTTGGTGGGTAGTACTGGGTTCGAACCAGTGACCCCTGCCGTGTGAAGGCAGTGCTCTACCACTGAGCTAACCACCCCGAAAGAGGCGAAATAATAGCACGAATTTTTAAACGTGTGCAAGTCGCCTCTGATAACTTCTTATGCGGCTGCCGCAACGGGCGCATCGACCTTGCGCCACACGCACTCGCCACCCACGCTCTTGTCCAGTGCGGCAAGGTAAGCCTCGTGTTCGGCAAGTTCTTCGGCGCTGGCCGTGATGACCGGCAGACCCGAGGCGTCGAACCGGGCAAGCACCATGCCGCCGCCGCTGGCGCCGGCGCTGTCGTCCACATCGATCAGCAGCGCATCCTGGCCACGCGTCATCGCCAGCCAGACTTCAGCCAGAAGCTGCGAGTCCAGCAACGCGCCGTGCAGCGTGCGGTGCGCGTTCGAGATGCCGAAGCGGTCGCACAGCGCATCCAGCGAATTGCGCTTGCCCGGGAACAGCGACCGGGCGTGCAGCAGCGAGTCGGTGACGGTCTCGCAGAATTCGGTGATGGGACCGCGGCCGATCTTTGCGAGTTCGGCGTTGAAGAACTTCACGTCGAACGCGGCGTTGTGCGCGATCAGTTCGGCGCCCTGGATGAACTTGACGAATTCGTCCGCGACTTCGGCAAAGCGCGGCTTGTCCGACAGGAACTCGGTGGTCAGCCCGTGCACCGCCAGCGCCTCGGGATCGCTGTCGCGGTCCGGGTTCAGGTAGATGTGCAGGTTGTTGCCGGTCGGCGTGCGGTTGACGATTTCCACGCAGCCGATTTCGACGATGCGATGACCCTGTGCAGGGTCCAGTCCGGTGGTTTCCGTGTCAAAGATGATCTGGCGCATAACTATTCCGACGCTTGGGGCTGCGAGGCGGGCGGCGTGGGCGCGGAATGCGCCTGGCTGCCGGCGGTGCCTGGCTTCTTGCGTGCGGTGGCAATCAGCGTGTAGGCCACCGGCACGACGAACAAGGTCAGTAGTGTACCCAGCAACAGCCCGCCCACCAGAACCCAGCCGATCTGCTGGCGCGATTCCGCCCCCGCGCCCGTGGACAGCGCCAGGGGAACGGTACCTAGCACCATGGCGCCGGTCGTCATCAGAATGGGGCGCAGCCGCAGCACGCTGGCTTCGACCACGGCCTCGAACAGTTCCCTGCCCTCGTCGCGCAGCTGGTTCGTGAACTCCACGATCAGGATGCCGTGCTTGGTGATCAAGCCGACCAGCGTGATGAGCCCGATCTGGCTGTAGATGGACAGCGTGCCGCCCGTCAGCCACAGGGCAAGCAAGGCGCCCGTCATGGACAGCGGCACCGACAGCATGATGATGAACGGGTTGCGCCAGCTTTCGAACTGCGCGGCGAGCACCAGGTAGATGAAGGCCAGCGCCATCGCAAAGACCAGGTAGATGCTGCCCGACGAATCGCGGAATTCGCGCGACTGGCCGTCCAGGTCCGTGATGATCGTGTTGGGCAAGACCTCTCGTGCCACCTGGTGCATGTGGTCCAGCACCTCGCCCAGCGCATAGCCGGGCGCCACCGCCGCGTCGATCTTCACTGCCCGCAGGCGGTTGAAGTGGTTGAGCGATTGCGGCGACACGCCTTCGTGCACACCCAGCAGGTTGTCCAGCTGGACCATGCTGCCGTCACGCGCGCGCACGTAGATGCCGGAGATGTCGGTGGGATTGGCGCGGTCGCGCGGCGTCACCTGCACGATCACGTCGTACTGCTCGCCCTCGTCCTTGTAGCGGGTGACCTGTCGGCCGCCCAGCATCGATTCGAGCGTGCGGCCCACCACGTCCACGTTGGCGCCCACGTCGGCCATCTTGTCGCGGTCCACGCGCACGCGCAGCTCCGGCGTGTTCAGGCGCAGGTCGGTGTCCAGGTTCAGCAGACCCGGATACTTGCGCAGCTCGGCCAGGAAGATCTCGGTCAGCCGCGACAGCTCCTGGTATGAGGCCTGGCTCATGATGATGAATTCCACCGGCTTGGAACGGGCCGACTGGCCCAGCGACGGCGGATTGGTCGGGAAGGCGCGCACGCCGGGCAGCGAGGCGAACTGCGGCTGCAACTGCTGCGTGATGGCCTGCTGCTTGCGCTCGCGCTCTTCCCAGGGCTTCAGGCGCAGGATCGCAGTGCCGTCCGTGACCGTGGGAAAGCCCACCGTGACCTGGCTGCCGCTGGCCTCCGGGATGTCGGCATAGAATTTTTCGATGCCCAGCATGCTGTCCAGGGTGTAATTCAGCGTGGCGCCTTCGGGCGAGCTGACAAGGCCAAAGACCACGCCGCGGTCCTCGACCGGCGCCAGTTCACTCTTGACCACCTTGAACAGCACGCCGCTGCCTGCCGCCACGGCCAGCCCGATCACCACGACGCTCCAGCGATGCCGCAGCGAGGCGCCCAGCATGCGGCGATAGCCGTTGCTTAGACCGTTCAGCCAACCCTCGATCAGGTTGTACCAGCGGTTGTGGCGGGTCTGGTGGCGCAGCAGCACCGAACACATCATGGGCGTGAGGGTCAGGGCCACGAAGCCCGACACCAGCACCGCGCCCGCCAGCGCCAGCGCGAACTCGATGAACAACCGCCCGGTGCGCCCGGTGGCGAACGCCAGCGGCGCATACACGGTGACCAGCGTCATGGTCATGGCAACCACCGCGAAGCCGATCTCCTTCGAGCCGCGCAGCGCGGCTTCCTTGCGCGGCATGCCGTCCTCGATGTGCCGGTAGATGTTCTCCAGGACCACGATGGCGTCGTCCACCACCAGCCCGATCGCCAGCACCATGGCAAGCAGCGTCAGCGTGTTGATCGAAAAGCCGAACAGATACATCAGCGCGCAGGCACCCACCAGCGACACCGGGATGGTGACGATGGGAATGATGCTGGCGCGCAGGTTGCGCAGGAAAAAGAAGATCACCAGCACCACCAGCACGATGGCCTCGATGATGGTGTGGAACACGGAATCGATGGAGCGCTCGATGAACACCGACGAGTCGTACGCGATGTTCAGCTTCATGCCGGCCGGCAGGGTCTCGTTCAGCCGCTCGACTTCCTGGCGGGCGGCCTTGGACAGCTCCAGGGGGTTGGCGGTGGATTGGCGCGTGATGCCGATGTTGATGGCGGGCTTGCCGTTGAAGCGGGACAGGATCCGGTCGTTGGCGGCCGCGATCTCGACCTTGGCGACGTCGCGCATCCGCACCGGGTAGCCCTTCACGTTGGCGACGATCACGTCCTCGAACTGGGCGGGCGTCTGCAGGTCGGTGGCCGACACCACCGAGAATTCCCGTGCCCGCGACTCGATCCGGCCCGCCGGAATTTCCACGTTCTGGCTGCGCAGCGCGGCTTCCACGTCCTGTACCGTCAATCCATACGCCGCCAGCTTGTCGCGGTCGACGTAGATGCGCATTGACGGCAGGCGCTCGCCAAAGACGCGCACTTCGGCCGCGCCGGGCAGCACCGACAGGCGGGTCTTGATGTAGCGGTTGATGTAGTCGGAGGTCTGGATCGCCGAGAACGATCCCGACTCCACGGCGATGTAGATGATGGGCTGGGAATCGGCCTCGACCTTGCCGATGATCGGCTCGTCGATCTCGTCGGGCAGGAAACGCCGCGCGCGCGAGACCTTGTCGCGCACTTCGGCCGCCGCTGCGTCGGGGTCGCGCGAGAGGTTGAACTTGATGTTGATGAGGCTGCGCTCGGAGCGGCTGCGCGAGGTCATCACGTTGACCCCTTCGATGCCGGCCAGCTGGTCTTCCAGCGGCTTGGTCACCTGCGACTCGATCACCTCCGGCGAGGCGCCCTTGTACGTGGTGTCCACCGACACGATCGGCTCGTCGATCTTCGGGTACTCGCGCACCGTCAGGCGCGAATACGAGATCAGGCCGATCAGCACGATGATCAGCGACAGGACCGACGCGAACACCGGGCGCTTGATACAGGTTTCCGAGATACGCATGGCGCTATCGCTGAAAAGGTGAAGGGCCGGCTATGGGCCGTTGCCCACGATGGTCACGCGCGCGCCATCGGTCACGCGCTGCAGGCCCGAGACCACCAGCATGTCGTTCAGGGCGACGCCGGTCAGGATTTCGACGCGGCCCTCGCGGCGTTCGCCGATGGTCACTTCGCGCCGATGCGCCACGCCGTTCTCGACCCGGTAAACGTACTGCGTTTCGCCCGACGGCGATAGCGCGGCCTCGGGCGCGACCAGCGCTTTGTCCTCGTTAAAGAGCAGTTGCACCCGGGCGAACATGCCGGGGCGCAGCACGCCGTCCTGATTGGCGACCGTGGCGCGCAGCAGGATGGACCGGCCGCCCGCGTCGACCAGCGGGCTGACCGCGTAGACCAGTCCGCGCCGCTCCTGGCCGGGCAGCGCATCCATGCGCAGCGTCAGTTGCTGTCCGACGCGCACCTTGCTCAAGTACATCTCGGGCACGCGGAAATCCACCTTGAGCGGATCGATGGCCTCAAGGGGTGCCAGGTCCTGCCCCTGGTTGACGTAATCGCCCACGGACACGCTGCGCAGTCCGACGATGCCGGCAAAGGGCGCGGTAATGGTCATCTTGTCCAGGCGGGCCTGCGCCAGCGCCACGGCGGCTTCCTGCACCTTCAGCGTGCTGGCCGACTCGTCGCGCGCCTGCTGGCTGACGAAGCCCTTGCCCTGCAGTTCGACGGCGCGGCGGTAATGGCTTTGCGCCAGCGTCAGGTTGGCGCGCGCCTGCGCCAATTCAGCGCGCGGCACGGAGTCGTCCAGGCGGATGAGAAGCTGGCCCTGCTTGACGGGCTGGCCTTCCTTGAAATCAATGGCCTGGATGCGTCCGGCCACTTCGGGGCGCAGGACGACGGACTCATCGGAGCGCAGGCTGCCCACGGCCGACAGACCGCGCGCAAAAGGCACTTCCTGGACGGCGGCCACGGCGACACGGGCCGGCGCGGCGGGCGCGGATTGAGGTTTGGCGGAAGCCTGGGCAGGGGTTGCGGCCGGCGCCAGCCAGCGCGGCACAAAGACGCCGAGCGCGGCCCCCGCGGCCAACCCTGCCGCGACGGCGGCCAGCAGTACAGCTTTTTTCATGCGCGAAAGTGGCGGTGTTGCGGCGCGGACCGGGCATGCCCCACTCGGACGTCGCCGCAGGAACTGGAGGAAGGGTTGGCACTTTAGCACCCGGATTTACATACTGGAACAATCCTGAAGCGCGATGAAAGAACTAATCTGCCCTGGACGGCAAATTCGAGGGTATATCCGGATGCCGCGCGGGACGCTGGGCCACCTTAGGGCCGATTTGTTGAGCGCCCGTTATGACGGTGCCCGCCCGACGCCGTCCGCGGGCCAGGCGGCCAGGCCAGGCGCTTTCACGCGCGGCGCGCGACGTCCACGCCCATGTTGGCCAGCTGGTCGGCGCGCTCGTTGCCGGGGTCGCCCGCGTGCCCGCGAACCCAGCGCCAGGACACCGTGTGGCGCTGCACCTGTTCATCCAGCGCCTGCCAGAGCTCGGCGTTCTTGACGGGCTTTTTCTCGGCGGTGATCCAGCCGCGCCGTTTCCAGTTGGCCAGCCACTCGGTCATGCCCTTCATGACATATTGCGAGTCGGTGTGGATCGTGACGACGCAGGGGCGCTTGAGCGCGCGCAGGCCTTCGATGACCGCCAGCAGTTCCATCCGGTTGTTCGTGGTCTGGAGCTCGCCGCCATGCAGCGTCTTTTCGTGCGTGCCGGCGCGCATCAGCACGCCCCAGCCGCCGGGCCCCGGATTGCCCTTGCAGGCGCCGTCAGTCCACATTTCCACTTTCTGGTCGTTCGTTTTGTTGTCCTGCATGGTGCTGCGTGCGTGTCCTTGTGCTTGCAATGTGAGGCGGGCCCGGCGGCTCAGGAGGGGTCAAAGCCATCGTCCGCCTGGCGGTTGACCACAACCGAGGCCGCGCGGGCGCGCTTGGGTTTGGTCTTCCAGGCAGGCCCGATGATACGCATGCCGGTCACGCGCTTGACCGCCGAGACCATGTACACTGCGCCGCCCAGGCTCCACCAGCGGGCGCCGGCCGATTCCAGGAAGCTCCAGCGCTCAAGCCATTTTTCGCTGCGGCAAGCCGGCGCGTAGCAACCGAACTGGCTTTCATCGACCTCCAGCGACAGCAGCTTGAACCAGTCTTTGAGCCGCGCCAGCGACACCTGCGACGACGGCGGCTGCGGCAGCCAGGGCTCCATGCCCGGCATGCGGGTGCGCGCGCCCCACATGCTCCAGGGGTTGAACCCCGAAATGACGACGCGGCCCTCGGGGACGAGGACGCGCTCGACCTCGCGCAGCACGTTGTGGGGTTCGGGCGTGAGTTCAAAGGTGTGCGGCAGGATCAGGAGGTCCACGCTCTGGGATTCGAACGGCAGGGCCTCCGGCTGCGCGACGACCACGCGCGACTGCCAGCCCGGCAGGCTTTCCGGTGCCGGGGTCTCGGTGCCCACGTAGCCCTTGAACGGCATCCGGTTGGCCCCCAACAGGTTCAGGTCGGCAAGGCCGACCTGCCAGGCGTAATATCCGAAGACATCCGCGACGGCCGCGTCGAACTGGGCGCGCTCCCAGGCCAGCACGTACTGGCCCGGCGGCGTCTGGAACCATTCGGCCAGTTCTACAATCGGCGGAGTTTCTTCTGCCACGTTTTTTCCTTCGAATCCCATGCAAGCCTTGACCGCCCCCGCAGGCGGCCGCGATCGCAACGCCGCGGTCTTGCCTTTGCCAGCCTTTTCCGACAACTACATCTGGGCGATCGTCCGCGACGGCCAGGTGGCGGTCGTGGACCCCGGCGAAGCCGGGCCCGTCTTGCGGTTTCTGGATCAGCAAGGCTTGAAGCTGCGCGCCATTCTACTCACGCACCACCACGGCGACCATGTGGGAGGCGTGCTGGAATTGTCCCGCATCGAGGGCATCACCGTATATGGCCCGGCACGCGAAAAGCTGCCGCGCTGCGACGTCCGGCTGGCCGAAGGCGACCGCGTGACGCTGCCGGAACTGGATCTGGACCTGTCGGTGCTGGACGTTCCGGGCCATACGGCGGGCCACATCGCGTACGCGGGCCGCGCGGCCGGCGTCGAACACGCGCTCTTCTGTGGCGACACGCTTTTCGCGGGGGGCTGTGGCCGGCTTTTCGAGGGACCCCCCGCGCAAATGCTTGATTCCTTGGAAAAATTTTCCGCTTTACCGCCAGATACAAAAGTTTTTTGCGCACACGAGTACACTCTAGCGAACCTTCGCTGGGCATTGGCCGTCGAACCGGCCAACCGCGACCTGCAAACGTGGCATCTGCGGGCCCAGCAATTACGCGCGGAAGGACACCCCACGCTTCCTTCGACCATCGGTCAGGAACGCGCGACCAATCCGTTCTTGCGCACAAAGCAGCCCGACGTCGTCCAGGCCGCAGCAAGTTGGGCCGGACGCAGCCAGACTACGCCGGTAGAGGTCTTTGCCTCCCTTCGTGAATGGAAGAACGATTTCAAGTGACCACCTGATGAATCTATCCCGACTCCTTCTGCCGCTCATGCTGGCAGTCCTCGCCGGTTGCGCAGGAACCAAAGCCCCCGATAGCAAGAACCTCACCACCAATTCCCAAGGCCGATACATCGCCCGGGACACCTCCCGCACGATCGACCTGACCAACCCGCCGGCTGACGCGTGGGACCGCATCCGCCGCGGTTTCGCCATCCCCAACCTGAACACCGACCTCTCCAAGCAGTGGACCGACTACTACGCGTCCCACCCCGAGGCGGTGCAGCGCATGGCCGAGCGCGCCGGCAAATACCTGTACTTCATCGTTGACGAGATCAACCGCCGCGGCCTGCCGACCGAGCTGGCGCTGCTGCCCTTCGTGGAAAGCGCGTACAACCCGACCGCGCTGTCGCGCGCGCAGGCCTCGGGCCTGTGGCAGTTCGTGCCGGCCACCGGCCAGCACTTCAACCTGAAGCAGGACTGGTGGCGCGACGAGCGCCGCGATCCCATCGCCTCGACCAACGCGGCGCTGGACTACCTGGAAAAGCTGTTTGAAATGCAGGGCGACTGGTACCTCGCCCTGGCCTCGTACAACTGGGGCGAAGGCTCGGTGCAGCGCGCCATGGCCAAGAACGAGGCCGCCGGCCAGAACACCGACTACCTGTCGCTGAACATGCCGGACGAGACCCGCAACTACGTGCCCAAGCTGCAGGCCATCAAGAACATCATTGCCGATCCGCAGCGCTATGCGGTGGCGCTGCCGCCCGTCGGCAACACGCCGTACTTCGTGACGGTGCAAAAGAACAGCGACATCGACCTGGAAATCGCCGCCAAGCTGGCTGAAATGCCGCTGGACGAGTTCAAGGCCCTGAACCCCTCGTTCAACCGCCCGGTCATCCGCGGCGACCACGGCCCCACGCTGCTGCTGCCGGCCGACCGCGTCGAGATCTTCAACGCGAACCTCACCAACTACAAGGGCGACCTGTCCGCCTGGAAGGTCTACCACTCGCGCCGCGGCGAATCCTACGCGTCCATCGCCAAGCGGTTTGGCGTGTCCGAAGCCACCCTGCGCGAAACCAACGACATCAGCCGCCGCCAGAAGGCTGCCAATGGCCAGGCGCTGCTGGTGCCGGGCGACCCCGGCACGGGCGGCGTGCAGATCGCGTCGCTGGCGCCCCCGGTGGGCGCGCTGGACTCGGCCCCGCAAGACAACAAGGCCGCCGCACCGCGTGGCCGCGCCGCGCAGGCGCCCGCCGTGCGCGTCTCCAGCGCCCGCCCCAACGTGCGCAGCCACAAGGTCCGCCAGGGCGACACCCTGTTCTCGCTGGCCAAACAGTACGGCACCACCGTCGACGCGCTGCGCGCGCTCAACAACATCAAGGGCAGCGCCCTGAAGATCGGCACGCAGCTGCGCGTGCCCGGCACGAACGCGCGCGGCTGACAGCCGCCACGCACGGCGCGGCGCCCCGGCACGGGGGCCGCGCCGCTCGCCCGCTGGTCCGCCAAATTCCCTAAAATAGGCGGTCTCCAGAAGGGAAAAAATCAAAGGACACATCTATGGGCTTTCTTGCCGGCAAACGCATCCTGGTCACCGGGGTGCTTTCTAATCGTTCCATCGCCTACGGCATCGCGCGCGCCTGTCATCAGCAAGGCGCCGAACTGGCGTTCACTTACGTCGGCGACCGCTTCAAGGACCGCGTGAGCGAGTTTGCCGCCGAATTCAACAGCAACATCGTGCTGCCCTGCGACGTGGCCGAAGACAGCCAGATCGACGGCGCCTTTGCTGAACTGGCCCAGCACTGGGACGGCCTGGACGGCCTGGTCCATTCGATCGGTTTTGCGCCTCGCGAAGCCATCGCCGGCAATTTCCTGGATGGTCTGTCGCGCGAAGGCTTTCGCATCGCGCACGACATCTCGGCCTACAGCTTCGCCGCCATGGCCAAGGCCGCCCTGCCCCTCATGGAAGGCCGCAACGGCTCGGTGCTGACGCTGACCTACCTGGGCGCCGAGCGCGTGGTCCCGAACTACAACACGATGGGCCTGGCCAAGGCGTCGCTCGAAGCCAGCGTGCGCTACCTGGCCTCGGCGCTGGGCCCGCGCGGCATCCGCGCCAACGGCATCTCCGCCGGCCCGATCAAGACCCTGGCCGCCAGCGGCATCAAGGACTTCTCGGCCATCCTGAAGTTCGTCGAAAACCAGGCTCCGCTGCGCCGCAATATCACCATCGAAGACGTCGGCAATGTCGCGGCCTTCATGCTGTCGGATCTGGCTGCCGGCGTGACCGGCGAGATCACCCACGTGGACGGCGGTTTCTCGACCATCGTCCCGGGCATGGAAGAGTAAGACTTCCCTGGGCGGGGCGCGGCGCCCCGCCTTGCACAGGCGGCCCCGCCGCCTGCTCCGCAGTTTCTCAGTCCGGCCGCACGATCAGCGTGGACACCTGCACGTCCACCGCCGTCATCAGCTTGTGGATCGGGCACTTCTCGGCCACCGCCAGCAATTCGTCGATCTGCGCATCGGACAGCTCGCCGTGCAGCGTCAGCTTGGCGGTCAGCCGATAGATGCCGCGGCGTTCCTCGCTGGCATCGCGCACCACTTCCACCCCCACCGATTCCAGCGGCAGCTCCTTGCGCTGCGCGTAGACCATCAGGGTCATCGCCTTGCAGCCGCCCAGCGCCGTATCGAAGTAATCATGCGGATCCGGCCCCTCCCCCTGCGGCTTGGGCATGTCCAACGGCAGGTCATGGCCTTCGGCCGTCGCGGTGAACTGCAGGGACTGGGGCGCATTCTGGCGCACGCGGATGCTCATGGGTCGATTCTCCTGGTTGGGATTGCCGGGACTGCCGAATGGCCGGCTTCAGGACGGTTTTAGCACTTGCTGAACCCTTGCGGGGCCGGATGACCCCCTGACGGAAAGCTGAACTTCCTGCCGCGCCCACGGTCCGATATCCCTGACCGTCAGATTCACAGGAGGCCGCATGAGCGCCCGGCAATTACTCGATCAACTGTTGCAGTCCGGACAAGGGCTGCTTTCCGACACCACGAACCGCGTGCAGAACGCCACGGGCGGCAAGGGCTCGTCCCTGCTTTCGGGCATTGGCGGCGGCGCCCTGGGGGCAGGCGCCCTCGGCCTCTTGATGGGCAGCAAGAAGGCCCGCAAGATCGGCGGCAAGGTCGCCATGTACGGCGGCATGGCCGCGCTGGGCGCGCTGGCCTATCGCGCCTACGGCGACTGGCAGCGCAAGCAGGCTGGCGCGCCCACCGCGCCGCCGCAGACGCTGGACCGCCTGCCGGCCCCGGAAGCCGAACAGCACAGCAATGCGGTCCTCACCGCCATGATCGGCGCCGCCAAGGCCGACGGCCACATCGGCCCCGAGGAAAAATCCCTGCTGGAAACGGAACTGGCCAAGCTGTCGTCCGACGCCCAGGACCGCCGCTGGCTGGAGGCCGAACTGTCGCGCCCCCTGGATCCCAGCGTGATCGCCCAGTCGGCCAAGACGCCAGAAATGGCGGCCGAGATGTATTTGGCCAGCCTGCTCGTCGTGGACGAGGAAAGCTTCATGGAGCGAGCCTACCTGGACGAACTGGCGCGCCAGCTCAAGCTGGAACCGGGTCTGAAGGAACAGCTGGAGCAGCACGCCAAGGCCGCAGCCTGACCGACGCCGCCGGCTTTGTAGCCGGCGTTGCAGCTCAATCCGCCCGTAGCCCGATCGCCTCGGTCAGCGCCGTGTAGCGGTCGATATCCGCGCCGATCATCCGCTGGAATTCATCCGGCGTGCTGCTCGCAGGCGTGAAGCCCTGTTCGCGCAGCGCGGCCTGCACGTCCGGCCGCCGCACGATCTTCACCACCGCGGCATTCAGCTTGTCGACCACTGCGGGCGGCGTGGCCGCCGGGGTCAAGAGGCCATGCCACTGATCCAGCGCGTAGCCGGACACGCCCTGCTCGGCTACCGTCGGCACCGTGGGCATCAGCGGCGAACGCGCCGGCGAGGTCACGGCCAGCGCGCGCAGCTTGCCGGCCGCAATGAGCGGCGCCGCGCTGGATGCCGTCACCACCCCCAGGCCCACCTGGCCCGCCGTCACGTCCGTGAGCGCCGGGCCGCAGCCCTTGTACGGCACCTGCTGCATCACCGCGCCCGTCTTGCGCGAGAGCAGCTCGCCCGCCAGATGTTGCGGCGTGCCGTTGCCGCATGTGGCAAAGGGCAGCGGCTTGTCCGGCACGGCGGCAGCGATCACGTCGTCCAGGTTGCCCAGGGGCGAGGCGGCCGGCACGACGAACACCGAAGGCACGAAGGCCACGTTGATGACCGCCGCAAAATCCCGCTTCGGCGAGAAGCCCAGGTTGCGGTAGACACCGGGGTTGATCGCAAACGAACTATTCACCATCAGCAGCGTGTAGCCGTCGGGCGGCGCTTCGGCCACGATGCGCGCGCCAATATTCCCGCTTGCGCCCGGCCGGTTTTCCACCACGACCGGCTGCCCCAGCGACTCCTGCAGGCTGGCGCCGAGCCGGCGCGCAAGCAGGTCGGTGCCGCCGCCCGGCGGAAACGTCACGACGATCGTGATCGGATGCGATGGATACGATGCGTCTGCCGGCGCTTCGCCCGACGGCGGATTGCCGCAGGCATTCAGGGTCAGGGTCAGCAGCGAGAGCGACGAAAGCAGCAGGCGTTTCATTTTGCGGGCCGATAAAAGTTCAGGCGTCCAGACCGATGTCGAGCACCTTGGCGCTGTGCGTCAGCCAGCCCACGGCAATCTGGTCCACGCCGGTGGCGGCCACGGCCGCCGCGGTGTCGGGCGTGATGCGGCCCGAGGCCTCGGTGATGGCGCGGCCCCGCGCCATGGCGACGGCGCGGCGCAGGTCGTCCAGGCTCATGTTGTCCAGCAGCACCACGTCCACGCCCAGCGCCAGCGCGACCTCAAGCTGCTCCAGCGTGTCGACCTCCAGTTCGATCTTGACCATGTGGCCGACGCCGGCGCGTGCGCGCTCGACGGCCGTCGCCACGCTGCCGGCCAGCGCGATGTGGTTGTCCTTGATCAACACCGCATCGTCCAGCCCGTGACGGTGATTGCTGCCGCCCCCCACGCGCACGGCGTATTTCTGCACCGCCCGCAGTCCCGGCATGGTCTTGCGCGTGCACGTGACGCGCGCGCCGTAACCCGCAATCGCGCGCGCAATCGACGCTGTGGCGGTCGCCACGCCGCTCAGATGGCACAAGAAATTGAGCGCGACCCGCTCCGCGCTGAGCATCGCGCGGGCATTGCCCTGAATGCGTGCGATCTCCATCCCCGGCGCCAGATCAGTGCCGTCGCGGTGAGACACCGTGAACGCAAGACTGGGATCCATCAGCCGGAACGCCAGGCGGGCCAGATCCAGCCCCGCCAGCACGCCCTCCTGCCGCGCCACCAGCCGCGTTTCGGCGGTGGCGTCGGCCGGCACGATGGCGTCGGTGGTCAGGTCGCCAGCGCGGCCCAGGTCTTCCAGCAGCGCCGCGCGCACAAGCGGCTCCAGCATGACGTCCGGCAAGGGCGGAACGGGCAGGCGATCAGCGGCGGCGGGCACAGCGGCTTTAATGCTCATTTTGAGTATTTGTAGCGTAAAAAAAGGCGCGCGAGATTTGCGCAACACTTATGCTAAATATGAGTATAAGCCTTGTCAAGCGTCAAACGACACGCGAGACGGGCAGCTTGCTGCCTGCAATGGCGCGCTCCAGCAGGACATCCCGCCGGAACCGGAAAAGCTTGGCAGGCCGCCCGGCCGTCCCGGTCGCCATCGCGCCGGTCTCTTCCACCAAGTCCTGCTGCTCAATGAAGCGGCGAAAGTTCTGCTTGTGCAGACCCCGCCCCGCCAGCGCCTCGACCGCCATCTGCAACTGCAGCAGCGTGAATTCGTCCGGCATCAGCTCGAACACCACGGGCCGGTACTTGATCTTGGCGCGCAAGCGCGCGATGCCGGTGGCCAGGATGCGCCGGTGGTCGTGACGCATCGGCTGCCCCGGCGCTGCGGCCTGGCCCCCGGCGCGCCGTGCCGCCTCGGGCACCAGCCCGGCTTCGAACAGCAGTTCGTAGCGTTGCAGCACCATGTCTTCGTTCCACGCGGCGCCGTCCAGGCCGAACGTAATGGCTGCACGTTGATGGCGGCGCGCGCGGACCGAGGCATCCGCACTGTCTTCGCACCAGGCCGACAGCCGCGGCACGATCACCTCGTCCACCAGCGCGGGGGTGCCGGCGCGCCGGTCCTCCCACGGAAAATAGCGATACCAGTCCTGCCATCCGACCTGCGCGACGCCCGTTTCGCCCGCCTCGCGCGTCAGGCCCAGATAGCTGACCGAGATCACGCGCCCGCCCGACTCATCGGAGCGGTCGCCGTCCGCGAACGTATAAAGCTGCTCGACATAGCCCAGCGGATGGTGCGTCTGCGCTTCCACCCAGTCGCGCAAACCGGCCTGCAGCGAGCGATGCGACAGCTCGAACGGTCCCGCCGGCAACGCGCGCGCATCGTCCGTGGTCAGCACGCGCGGCTCGCCGTGGGTGACGGCCACCAGCACGGCAACGAGTTCAGCATGAACGGAGCGTTCGACGGATTCGGTCAAGGCAGGCGAGGAAAAGGAGGTGTCGGGGTCGGCGCGCGCAAGGCGGCGGGAAGGTGAGGATTATAAGGATGCAGTGTGGCAAGTTTGGGGGCCGTTGTCCTGCAACAGCCCCTTGCAATCGTGACATCCAGAACGCAGCCTGCCCGCGGCGGCGGTTCTAAGATAGGTCCATGTCCAGGCGCATCGCCATCCTGGCATGCGCGCAGTCGGAGCAATCGCCATGTTGAAAACCTCTCCCGATCCGAACGCCGCGTCCAAGGCCGCTGACGAACAAAAGCCTCACACCGACCCGCGCAAGGGCACCGAAACCCTGCCCATGCCCGATGAAAGCAAGGTCGTGGCCGGCATGCCGCGGCGCGGACGCGCCATTGCCGAACCCGGCGAGCCCGGCGTCATCACGCCGGAAGACGACGTGCTGGATACGTCGTACGACACGCCCAAGCCCTGACGCGCAGCCGTCACCCGACCACCGCCGGCATCCAGCCGGCGGTTTTAATTACGGTTGGGGCAAACCCCTGCACCGGCCCGCCAGAATCTCCACGAACGCTTCCGTCACCAGCGATGGCGCCGTCTGCGTCGGGTAGGCCATGCTGACGCGCACCGGCAGGCGCGGCGTGAACGGCCGGATGGCCAACTGGCCGGCAAACACGCCGGCAATGTACGGATTGACGATGCCCAGTCCGCTGCCCGCCGCGGCCAGCGCGCAGATCGTCGACGAATAGGTGGTTTCGATTTCGGACGCAGGCTGGACCCGGTGTTCCTGCATCGCACCGCGAAGCTGCAGGTACACGTCGTCGTCCGCATTGAGCACCAGCAGCCGCCGCGCATGCAGATCCATGATGCCGACGCTCGCCTGCGCGGCCAGCGGGTGATCCGGCCGCATCACACACACGGCGGCGCTTTCGTGCAGGGTGCGCAAATCGAGTTGCGTCCCCTCCAGCGGCGCGGTGGTCACGACCACGTCGTAGGTTCCATGCAGCAGCCCTTCGCGCAAGTATTGGCTGCCGACCGTCTGCATGTTGATGTGGACATCCGGATAGCGCTGCGCGAATTCCTCCACCGCGCCGGGCAACATGCCCAGGCCCAGCGCTGGCGTGCACGCCAGGCGCAGCACGCCGCTGCCGCTGCGGCGCATGGCCGCGACCCGATCCTCGATTCGTTCCAAGCCCACGAAATGACGCTGCACCGTGTCGAAGAGATCCTTCGCCTCGCGCGTGGGCCGCAGCCGCCCGCGCTCCATGTCGAACAGGCGCAGCCCGGTGGCCTGCTGGGTCTGCGCCAGCAGCCGGCTGACCGAAGGTTGGGTGGTGCGCAGCATCTGGGCCGCGCCGGTGGTGGTGCCCGCCAGCATCACCGCATGGAAGGCTTCGATCTGGCGGAAATTCAGCGGTCGGCTCATGGCGTCACAGAGTATGGCAATTCTGCATAGCCTATGTGCAAAAAAGAATTTTTTCAAATACTAGGCGGCTCCTACACTGGCTTTTCCAGGGCGCCGTCAGATGTGCCCGCCACGCATCCACTGTTTGGGGAAATGACCATGAATCGCCGCCGCCTCCTGCAGGCCCTGTGCCTGACGCTCGCAAGTGCCGCCTTGCCGCTCACCGCGCAGGCCCAGGCCAACTATCCCGACCGCCCCGTGCGCATCATCGTGCCCTTCACGGCGGGCGGCAGTTCCGATATCCAGGGCCGCCTGCTGGCCGAACACCTGAGCAAGCTGTATGGGCAATCGGTGGTCGTGGAGAACCGTCCAGGCGCCGGCGGCCACATCGGCGGCAAGTTCGTGGCGGATTCCGGGCCGGACGGCTATACGCTGCTGCTCGGCTCCATTGGCCTGCACGCGACCTATGGCGTGTACAAGGCGCTGAACTACCAGCCCGCCAAGGACCTGAAGCTGATCACCATCGTGGCGGAGATGCCCCACGTCGTGGTCGCCAATCCGGCGTTGCAGGCCAACAGCCTGGCCGAGCTCACCGCGCTGGCCAAGGCACAGCCCGACACCCTGCATTTCGGCTCGGCAGGTGTCGGATCGTCCGTGCACATGGTCGGCGAGCTCTACAAGATGTCGGCGCAGGCCCCCATCGTGCACATCCCGTATCGCGGCAGTTCGGCGGCAACCAACGACCTGCTGGGCGGCCAGATCCAGTTATTGTTCGAGAACGTGCCCACCACCATCGGCTACATCCAGGCCAACAAGCTCAAGGCGCTTGCGATCACGGGCGCCAGCCGCTCGCCCGCTCTGCCCGACGTGCCGACCGCCGCCGAAGCCGGCCTGCCAGGCCTGACCGTCACGTCATGGACCACGCTGGCCGCCAGCAAAGACGTGCCCGATGCGCTGATCGAGAAGATCAGCGCCGACCTGAAGCGGATCTATGCCGATCCCGCGTTTCGCAGCGGCCTGGAACGCCTGGGCATGACCCCGGTCGGCAACTCGCCCGCAGCGGCGCGCGACTTCGTCGAACGCGAGCGCGCCCGCTGGAACAAGGTCATCGAAACCGAACACATCACCGCGGGTTGAACCCATGAATCGCATGTTTGCCACGCCCATCGCCTGCCGCCGTCTGAACGACGCGCCGCACCACCATTTCTTCGGTTACTACAACAAGACCGTCTGGCACCGCGACTGGCGCTATCTGCTTGCCAACCGCACCGCCTTCGCCGATGCCGTCCTGACGCCCGAATTGCGCGCAGAAGTCGGCTACTTCGACCTGCAAGACGGCGACCGCTATCACGCGGTGGGCGAGACCACCGCATGGAACTGGCAGATGGGCTGCCAGTTGCAATGGCTGGACGGCGCCCCCAGCCCGCAGCTGATCTACAACTGCCGCAGCGCGGACGACAGCGGCCTCTATCCCGGCTTTCGTAGCGCCATCCACGACATCGCCACCGGCCAGACCCGCGTGCTGCCCCTGCCGATCTACGTGGCCGCGCCCAACAGCCGCTATGCGCTGTGCGTGGACTACCGCCGGCTCTACATCACCCACCAGACGATCGGCTACAGCGAACATGCCCCCGGCCCCGTCGCCCTCGCACCTGCCGATGACGGCATTCGCGCGATGGACCTGGAGACCGGCGCTCACCGCCTGCTGGTCAGCTACGCCGACCTGCGCAACTTCCATCCGCGCGAGTCGATGGACCGGGCCATCCACTGGGTCAGCCACATAGAGGTCAATCCCTCGTCCACGCGCATCCTGTTCCTGCACCGCTGGACCGAACGCGTCGCGGATGAAACGTGCTTCCTGCATCGCCTCATCACCATGAACGCGGACGGCAGCGACATGCGCCTCCTGGAATGCTCCGACCACCCGCTGCCGCAACTGGCCGACGACTTCGACCCGAACGCGGTGGGCACCTTCGACTACGAGAAGTCCGAATACCAGATCTCGCACCCGCTGTGGCGCGACGACACCTCGATCATCGTCTGGGGCCCGCATGCCGGCAGCATCCACTACCACCTGTATGAAGACGCCCCGGACGGCCACGTGCAGGTCGTGGGCGACGGCGTGCTGACCGAGAACGGCCACATGACGTTTTCACCGGCCGACACACGCTGGCTGCTCAGCGACACCTATCCGGACAGCGCCACGCACAAGCGCATCCTGTTCCTGTACGACATGGAAACGGGCGGCCGGCATGCGCTGGGAAGCTTCTATGCCGACCCGAACCTGTCCAAGGAAAACCGCTGCGACCTGCATCCGCGCTGGAGCCGCGACGGCACCCAGGTCTGCATCGACTCCGTGCACGAAGGCGAACGCCAGATGTATGTGCTGGACGTGTCGCCGATCGTGCTCAATCCAGCTTGACTTTCGCGCCCTCGATCACAGGCTTCCACTTCTGGTAGTCCTGCTTGATGGTCGCGGCGAACTGCTCCGGCGTCGTGGGCATGGCCTGCGCGCCCTGAGCGGCCAAGGCTTCCTGCATCGCCGGCAACGCCAGCACCTTGTTCAGTTCCGTATTCAGCGTCTGGATGATGGGCTTGGGCGTCTTGGCCGGCGCCAGCAAGCCATACCAGACCCGCACGTCGAAGTTCGGATAACCCAGTTCCGCCACCGTCGGCACGTCGGGCAGAACCGGGCTGCGCTGCGGCGAGGTCACGGCCAGCGCGACGGCGCTGCCGGCCTTGAGCTGCGGCGCTGCCGACGGGATCGACGTGAAGATCACCGGCACCTGTCCGCCCAGCAGGTCCGCCATGGCCGGCCCCGACCCCTTGTACGGCACATGCACGAGCTTGATGTCCGCCCGCTGCTGAAGCAGTTCGGCAGCCAGGTGCGTGATGGTGCCGGCGCCGGGCGACCCGTAGTTGACTGCGCCGGGCGCCTTGCGGGCCGCTTCAATCAGCGCCTGCAAGGTCTGATAGGGGCTGGACTTGCCGGCCACAATGACCAGCGGCGCTTCGCCCACGATGCCGATCGGCGCAAAGTCCTTGACCGGGTCGTATGAAAGCTTGCTGTAGATGGAAGGCGCTACCGCCAGGTTGTCGACCTGCCCCATGACGATCTCGTAGCCGTCCGGCTTGGCGCGCGCGGCCGCGCCGATGCCGATGGTGCCGCCCGCGCCCGGCCGGTTCTCGGCCACCACGTTCCATTTGGTGGTCTCGCCCAGCTTGGCGGCCACCGTGCGGGACAGGAAGTCCGTGCCGCCGCCTGGGGTGAACGGCACGATGATGCGGATGGGCTGATTCGGGTAGGACTCCTGGGCGTGGGCGCCTGCCGCGACGCCCAGCACGCAAGCTGAAAGCAGAAGGTTGCGTAGCATGTGATGTGTCTCCGTCGTTATTGCTTTATAGGCAGGCGGTGTCGCCTTGGTGGTCCTGCCGCGGCGCGTTCAGATGACGCCGCGTTCCTGCAATCCAAGAATGTCGTCCTGCGCAAAACCGAACTGCAGCAGCACATCGCGGGTATCGGCGCCCAGCGCGGGCGCCGGTTGCACGGGCCGGGCTTCAGCCTGCGCAAACTTGATCGGGAAACCCAGCATACGCACATCGCCGTGGCCGCCATGCGGAACGTCGATCGCCATGCGCTGGTCCTGCACCTGGGGATCCTCGAACACTTCCTGCAGGTTCAGCACCTGGCCGCATGGCACGCCGAACCGGTTCAGCCGTTCGATCCAGTGGGCGCTGGTGTGCTGACGCGTGCGCGTCTGGATGGCCTCGGTGATCGCGCCACGGTTGCGCATGCGATCCGCGTTCGTCGCAAAGCGCGGGTCGGCGCGCAGCTCGGACAGCTCCAGCGCGTCCAGCAGCTTGTGATAAACGACGTCGTTGCTGGGCGCGATGGCGACCTGCCCGTCGGCCGTCTCGAACAGCCCGTAGGGCGACGCGATGCCGTGATCGTTGCCCGTGCGCGCCGGCAGCCGGCCGTCGGCAAAATAGTTCGACGCCTGAAAGCTCAAGAGGCCGATCATGCTGCCCAGGAGGCTCACGCTGACGCTGTCGCCCTGGCCGGTGCGCTCGCGGCGCAGCAGCGCCGCCACGATGCCCAGCGCGCCATTCATGCCGGCCACCAGATCGCTGATGGGCGGGCCCGCGCGCATGGGCGGCTGGCTTTCCGCGCCATTCAGGCTCATGAACCCGCTCATCGCCTGCGCGATGAAATCGAAGGCCGGCCGGTCGCGATAAGGCCCCGTCGTGCCAAAGCCGTTGATGCTGCAATGAATGATGTCGGGCTTGAGCGCCTTGAGCGCCTCGTCGCCCAGGCCCATCTTCTGCATGACGCCCGGGCGGTAGTTCTCGACGATCACATCGCATTCGGCGATCAGGCGCCGCAGCACGGCCTTGCCTTCCTCGCTGTACAGGTCGAGCGTGACGGATTTCTTGTTGCGGTTGTAGTTGGCGAAGTACCAGCTCAGGCCATCGCGTATCACGCCCTGGGCGCGCACCGGGTCGCCTTCGCCAGGCGTCTCGATCTTGATGACCTCTGCGCCCATGTCGGCGAGAAGTGAGGTGCAGAACGGGCCCGAGATGATGCGGGTCAGGTCCAGAATGCGGAATCCGGATAAAGGCATGGGTTCTTGTGAATCCAGGGTTGCGGAAATCAGCCGACGGCGGCCACGGCGCCGTCGTAATCGTGCAAGGCAAGACGCGGCCCGGCCTTCATCACCTGGCCGGACAACGGGCGCTTCATCACCTGTTCAAGATGCCGCGACGCCTGGATCAGCGCCGCCAGGTCAATGCCCGTCTCGATGTCCATCTCGTGCAGCAGATTGACCGTGTCTTCGGTGCAGACATTTCCCGTCGCCCCAGGCGCGAACGGGCAGCCGCCCAAGCCGCCCAGCGACGATTCAAAGGACGTAATGCCCGCGTGCAGCCCCTCGACCACATTCACCAGCCCGAGGCCGCGCGTGTTGTGAAAGTGCAGGGAAAAATCCATGGCTGGAAACGCGGCACGCAGCGCGTCGACCGTCTTGCGAACCAGCCGCGGCGTCGCCATGCCCGTCGTGTCGCCCAGCGTGACGGCGTCGAAATCCAGGCGGGCAAACTCGGCCACGATGGTCTTCAACGTGGCGATATCGATATCGCCTTCGAATGGACAACCGAAGGCCACCGCGATGGCGCCCTTGCGCCGCATGGGATGGCCCTTTAACAGCGCCGCCACGTCCTCGATATCGCGCAGCGATTGCTCCACGGACCGGTTCAGGTTCTTTCTGTTGTGGCTTTCGCTAGCCGACAGGAACACCACGACTTCATCGGCACGCGATGCCAGCGCGCGTTCCACGCCGCGCGGGTTCGGCGCCAGCGCGCTCAACACCACGCCAGGCTGCTTGTCCGCCAGCGCCAGCAATTCCGCGGCGTCTCGCATCTGCGGCACGGCACGGGGCGACACGAACGAGGTCGCCTCGATGTGGCGCACGCCGGCGGCGATCAATTCATTCAGGATGGCAGCCTTGGTGTCGGTGGGCACAAACTCGGGCTCGCTTTGCAGTCCGTCCCGCAGTCCCACCTCCACGATCTGCACTCGGCTTGGAAGGCTCACTTCTGTCTCCTCGCGCCCGCGCGGCGGGCGGTCCATGGGCTTGATGAGTCATCTTCCGAGGTCATCCGCCCCGGCACAAATCGCGAATCTTCAGCGGGGCATCGCCATTCGCGATGGCTGCGCGCGGCGGCGCGTGAGTTGGCCGTCCGGATTTTGCTGCGCAACATACCCGGCCGAATGCGGCGGGCCCGGCGTCAATCGCCCGAGGCGGCGGCCTCTTGCAGCAGGTGTTCCATCAGCAGCCGGGCTGCGCCGGACAGGGGTTCATTGCTGCGCACGCACAATTTGAGCTGGCGCCGCGCCCATGCGTCCGTCAAAGGGATAATCCTAAGATCGCCGCAATCGAAGAGGGATAGCGCCTCCACGGGCACGATGCCGATGCCCAGCTCCCGGCTCACCATCGACACCAGCGCATCGTACGAGGTGACCTGGAACCGCAGCCGCACCGTCCGATTGATGGCCGCCGCCTCGCGCGTGAACAGGTAGTTCGCGGCGCTGCCCCGGTGCATGCCGACATGGTCGTATTCCAACGTGTCGGCAAACGCCACGCGCTCGCGCGCGGCAAGCGGATGAGACCGGTTGACCACCAGCGTCATCACATCGCGCCGGTACGGAAAACTCTGCAGCCCGCTGTCGTCGTCGGTCTGGGTATAGATGCCGATATCGCTCACGTTCTCCTGCACCGCGCGCGTCACCGCCGAACTGACGTTTTCCTCAAGATCGATCTGCACACCGGGATGCAGCGCCAGAAAGCGCTGCAGATCTTCCGGCAGAAACTGCGTGATGGACGACAGGTTGGCCGCAATGCGCACGTGCCCGCGCACGCCCGACGAAAAGTCCCGGATCTCGTCCGTCAGGCCGCGCGCCTGATGCAGCAGCGCCCGCGCATGCCGCGCCAACGCGTGACCCGCGCCCGTCGCTTCCACCCCTCGCGCGTGCCGCGTGATCAGCGCCACATCCAGGATGCGCTCCAGCTCCGACAACCGCTTGCTCAGCGCCGAAGGCGCAATGTGCTCACGCGTGGCGGCCGCCGCAATACTGCCCTCTTCGACCACGGCCACAAAGACCTGCAGGCTGTAGAGATCCAGGCGAGGCGCGGATGATCGAATCGGCGGGTCGAAAGTCATGGCACGAGCGTACCGTAACGATTCCCGGAAATGCAAAAAGCCCCGATTTCTGGGAAATCGGGGCTTTTATTGGCTGGCCGGTGAGGCCTTGCCGGTATTCTTGGCGGACAGAGGGGGATTCGAACCCCCGATACGCTTTTGACGTATACACGCTTTCCAGGCGTGCGCCTTCAACCGCTCGGCCACCTGTCCTACTGCATCTTCAGGGGCCTTTTGGTGCTGCTAAAAGGCGCCGCTGAAAATGCGAATCCGCGATTCTAGCAGAATGCGCGGCTACACAGCAAGCGGCCAAACAAAAAGGGACGCACTACGCGCGTCCCTTCCCCTGCCAGCGGCATTACTTCGACGCCGGCGGGTCCTGCTCCCGGTAGGAGCTGATCGTGCCGTCCGGTTCGGTCTCTTCCAGCCGGACGCGGAATCCCCACAGGCGGGCCAGGTGCTTCATGACCTGTTCGGCGTCTTCGCCCGCCAGCGGCCGGCCGCGGCTTTTCAGGTGGCGCAGCACCAGCGAGCGGTCGGTGTCGCGGTTGAAGCGGATGACCTGGATGTCGGGCACCTGGTTGTCGCGGTTGTGCTGTGCGGCAAGCAGGCGGCGAATGTCGCGGTAGCCCTCGTCGTCGTGGATCGCGGCCACTTCCAGCTTGGGGTTGGCCTGATGGTCCGAGATGGCGAAGAAGCGGAACTCGCGGATCAGCCGCGGGGACAGGTACTGCGAGATGAAGGATTCGTCCTTGAAGTTGCGCATGGCGAAGTCCAGCGTCTTCAGCCAGTCGCCGCCCGCAATGTCCGGGAACCACCGGCGATCCTCGGGCGTGGGCGCTTCGCAGATGCGGCGGATGTCCGACATCATCGCAAAGCCCAGCGCATAGGGGTTGATGCCGCCATAGCCGCGCTCGTCAAAGCCGCGCTGGCTGACGACGTTAGTGTGACTTTGCAGGAACTCCATCATGAAGCCATCGTTCACCAGCCCCTTGTCATGCAGGCGGTTCAGGATGGTGTAGTGCCAGAACGTAGCCCAGCCTTCGTTCATGACCTTGGTCTGGGTCTGCGGATAGAAATACTGCGCGACCTTGCGCACGATGCGCACCAGTTCCTTCTGCCACGGCGCCAGCTTGGGCGAGTACTTCTCGATGAAGTACAGCAGGTTTTCCTCGGGCTCGGGCGGAAACACGGTTGCCGCAACGCGGGTGTCCTTGTCCGCCTCGATCCGCGGCAGCGTGCGCCACAGGTCGTTGTATTGCAGGCGCGCGTGTTCTTCGCGCTCGGCCTGGCGGGTCGCCTCTTCCTTGTACGAGACCGGCGCGGGCCGCTTGTAGCGGTCCACCCCGTGATGCGACAGCGCATGGCAGGAGTCCAGCAGCGACTCCACGGCGTCGATGCCGTAGCGGTCTTCGCAGTCCATCACGTATTTGCGCGCGAAGACCAGGTAGTCCAGCACGCCATCGGCGTCCGTCCATTGCCGGAACAGGTAGTTGCCCTTGAAGAAGGAATTGTGCCCGTAGCAGGCGTGCGCAATCACGAGCGCCTGCATCGGCATGGAATTCTCTTCCATGAGGTACGAGATGCACGGGTTGGAATTGATGACGATTTCGTACGCCAGCCCTTGCATGCCGCGGCGGTAGAACTGCTCGTTGCGGATGAATTCCTTGCCGTAGGACCAGTGGGGATAGCCGATGGGCAAGCCCGCCGATGCGTAGGCATCCAGCATCTGTTCCGAGGTGATGACCTCGATCTGGTTCGGATAGGTGTCCAGGCCATATTCGCGGGCGATCTGCGAGATCGCGTCGTCATAGGTCTGGATCAGTTCGAACGTCCATTCGGAACCCTGCGAGATCGGCACGGCGGCACCGCCCGACCCCGGCTCCGCGAGAGCACCCATGTTGGCGTTCATGCGGTCTCCTTCTTGAACAGGTCGTGGAACACGGGAAAGATCTCGCCGCGGTCGCAGATGCGCCGCATGACGAAATGCGGTTCCAGTTTCTGTTCGTACTCGGCCCACAGGCTGCTCTTGCGAGCCTCTTGCGAGTCGGGAATTTCAATGTAGGCGAAGTAGCGCGTCGAGGGCAGCAGATGCTCAGCCAGGAATCGCGCGCTCTTGCCCGCGTCGGCGCCAAACGAGTCGCCGTCGCTGGCCTGCGCCGCATAGACATTCCATGCGGCCGGCGGGTAGCGCTTTTCCAGGATCTCGCGCATCAACTCCAGCGCCGACAGCACGATCGTGCCGCCGCTCTTGGGGTCGTAGAAGAAGGTGTGTTCGTCGACTTCCTCGGCGTTGTCGGTATGACGGATGAAAACCAGGTCGACGTGTTCGTACTTGCGCGACAGGAAGAGATAAAGCAGCGTGAAGAAGCGCTTGGCGAGATCCTTCTTGCCCTCGTCCATGGAGCCGGACACGTCCATCAGGCAGAACATGACGGCGCGCGCCATGGGGATGGCGACCGACACGCGATTGCGATAGCGCAGGTCCAGGTCGTCCAGGAACGGCACACGCGCCAGGCGCTCACGGCAGTCCTCGACGTCCTGTTCCAGTTCGCGCACGCGTGCCGCGGGCGCGCCCGCCGCCTTGGCCTCTTCCAGCGCTTTTTCCGCGTCTTCGAGGTCGGCGCGCGCCTTCACACCGAGCGACACGCGCCGCGCCAGCGACGACTTCAGCGTGCGGCTGATGCTGAGCGTGCTGGGCGAGCCCGTGGTCGTGTAGCCGGCGCGCTGCCACTTCTTCTGGCTGACCTCGCCAAGCTGGTTGCGCGCCAGGTGCGGCAATTCCAGATCCTCGAAAAAGAGGTTCAGGAATTCGGCGCGCGACAGGCTGAAGGTGAACTGGTCCACCGACTCGCCTTCACCCGGCTCGGACCCGCCTTCGCCCTGCCCGCCCTGCGGCCGGTCGAAGGTGTCGCCCTTGGCGAATTCGCGATTGCCCGGATGCACCATCTCGCGGTCGCCGCCCGCGCCGTGCCGGAACGTCGGCTCGGAGATATCGCGGGCGGGCAGGTTGATCTCACCGCCTTGATCCATATCCTGGATCGAGCGGTCACGGATCATCCCGTGCACCGCCTTGCGGATCTGATCCTTGTAACGCCGAAGAAAGCGCTCCCGGTTAACGGCGCTCTTGTTGCGACCGTTAAGACGGCGATCGATCAGTGAATTCATGATTCACCTCGCTCAGGAAGACTTCCTCACACGGAGATACCACTCGCACAGCAGCCTGACCTGCTTTTCCGTGTAGCCCTTCTCCACCATCCGGTCGACGAAGCTCTGGTGTTTCGACTTGTCCTCGGCCGAGGCCTTGGCGTTGAACGAAATCACCGGCAGCAGGTCTTCCGTGTTCGAGAACATCTTCTTCTCGATCACTTCGCGCAGCTTTTCATAGCTGGTCCAGTTCGGATTGCGGCCGCTGTTGTTGGCGCGCGCCCGCAGCACGAAGTTCACGATCTCGTTACGGAAGTCCTTCGGATTGGCGATGCCCGCCGGCTTCTCGATCTTTTCCAGCTCATCGTTCAGCGCGCTGCGGTCGAAGCTTTCGCCGGTTTCAGGATCGCGGAATTCCTCGTCCTGGATCCAGCAGTCGGCAAACGTCACGTAGCGGTCGAAGATGTTCTGGCCGTACTCGGAGTAGGACTCCAGGTAGGCGGTCTGGATCTCCTTGCCGATGAACTCCGCATAGCGCGGCGCGAGGAAGCCCTTGATGAACTCCAGGTAGCGCCGGCGGATCTCGTCGGGATAGTCTTCGCGGCCGATGCGTTGCTCCAGCACGTACATCAGGTGCACCGGATTGGCGGCCACTTCGGTCTGGTCGTAATTGAAGACGCTGGACAGGATCTTGTACGCGAAACGCGTTGAGACCCCGGTCATGCCTTCGTCGGTGCCCGCGTAGTCCTTGTATTCCTGCAGCGCCTTGGCTTTTGGATCGACATCCTTCAGGCTTTCGCCGTCGTAGACCCGCAGCTTGGAATAGATGCTGGAATTCTCGGGCTCCTTCAGGCGCGTCAGCACCGAGAACTGCGCCATCATGTCCAGCGTTCCGGGCGCGCACGGCGCTTCGGACAGCGAGCTGTGATGCAGCAGCTTCTCGTAGATGCGGACCTCTTCAGAAACCTGCAGGCAGTAAGGCACCTTGACGATATAGATACGGTCAAGGAACGCCTCGTTGTGCTTGTTGTTGCGGAAGGTCTGCCACTCGGATTCGTTCGAGTGCGCCAGGATCGTGCCGTTGAACGGGATGGCCGAGAAGCCTTCCGTGCCCTTGAAGTTGCCTTCCTGGGTGGCCGTCAACAGCGGATGCAGCATCTTGATCGGCGCCTTGAACATTTCCACGAACTCGAGCAGCCCCTGGTTCGCCAGGCACAACCCGCCCGAGTAACTGTAGGCGTCGGGGTCGTCCTGCGAATGGCGATCGAGCTTGCGGATATCCACCTTGCCCACCAGCGACGAAATGTCCTGGTTGTTCTCGTCACCCGGCTCGGTCTTGGCGATGGCAATCTGGCGCAGCACCGAAGGGTTCAGGCGCACGACGCGGAACTTCGAGATGTCGCCGTCGAATTCCTTCAGGCGCTTGACTGCCCACGGCGACATGATGCCGGTCAGGTAGCGCTTCGGAATGCCGTATTCCTTTTCGAGCATGTCGCCGAACCGTTCGGGATGAAACAATCCGAGCGGCGATTCGTTGACCGGCGATCCCTTCAGGGCGTAGATCGGAAAACTTTCCATCAACGCCTTGAGCCGTTCCGCGATGGACGACTTGCCGCCGCCCACGGGCCCGAGCAGATAGAGGATTTGCTTGCGCTCCTCCAGTCCCTGCGCGGCGTGCTTGAAGAACGCGACGATCTGTCCGATCACGTCCTCCATGCCGTAGAACTCCTGGAACGCCGGATAGCGTCGGATGGTCCGGTTGGAAAACAAACGGGAAAGACGTGGGTCGTTGCGCGTATCCACGATCTCAGGTTCGCCGATCGCGGCCAACATGCGCTCAGCGGGGCTGGCGTAGGCCATGGGATCGCGCTTGGCGAGGTTCAGATACTCCTCGAGCGAGAGCTCCGATTCCTGCTCTCTTGCATACTGCGACTTGAAGCCTTCGACGATGTTTTGCACGGAAACCTCCTACAACACGCGAAAAATTCAATACGTCCCTACATGCCCATTGTGCATCAGCGCCTGCGAATTACTAAACAACTTCGCTGTCGGCGTTTTCGGCAGGTCGTTATGTTGCTTTCGCCACACATCAACCATAAGCACGATCGGACCCTTTCTGTTTAGGCTGCACCCCTCGGATACAAGTTCCGTCAGGGATTGCAACGTTGGTGAGCAAGTTCGCTCAGTCGTTTTCAGCATAGAGCCGCATATAGCGTGCCCGACGCAGCCGCACATGAAATGCTCGGCAATGAAATGACGGAATGAGCGATATCCAATGGATTCTTATGAGCCGGGGATAAACCCGAAGCGTCCGCCATGCGATCGCAGCGAACGTGCTGAACGGCGCTTTGCGTCTTCGTTCAGTGTCGTGCCGGTCGGTGTTGTACTGCGCCGATTCGCGGCACGGGAATCCGTGGTGACGAGGGCGCGCGGCGGCTGTGCGGGGTGTCCGTGAGCGCGTAGCGCCAAGTCATGCGTCTTATGCTAAGCCTGTGACCGTCTCGTGGCAATTCATTTTGTGCGAATTGCGCGTGCGCGTAATCACGCGAAACACGATTGACGCCGCGCATGCCGATGCCGGTCATGCAATACGGCACGTCGCATCGGCAGCCCCGCGCCGCCGAGACGCAGGCAGCGCGCGGCTCTACGAGGATTGGCAGCCGAACGCCCGGAGTGCTAGCAGCGGTTTTGCTACGACAGCGCGGGCAGCGCCACGCTTTCCATCAATTGGCGCCACGTGCCGGCGACACGCGCGCGAACGCATAGATCCGCACCCACGCGCACGGCATCGGTGAATTCATAACGCCTCGCGGCGTCCAGATGTTCCAGCATTGGCAGGCGCACCATGCCCGCCGCGTCGCCCAGCAGCACCGGCGCCAGATACAGCAGCAGTTCGTCGACGCAGCCAGCGGAAACCAGCGCGCCGCTCAGGCCCGCGCCGGCCTCGACGTGAACCTCGTTGAACTGCTCGGCAGCCATCCAGCGCATCATCGCGGGCAGATCGACACGGCCCGGTTCCGTCCCGGGCAAGCACACGACACGCGCGTTCTTGTCCGCCAGGCGCGCGGCCTTTGCGGCGTCCTCGCGCGCGGTGAACACGATGACCTGCGCGCCGTCGAACAACCGCGCGGTTTCGGGGATCTCGAAACGGCCGTCCACGACGGCCTTGCGCGGCTGGCGCGGCGTCTGGACGTCGCGCACGTTCAATTGGGGATCGTCCTTGAGCACTGTGCCCATGCCCGTCAGGACGACACAACTGCGCGCGCGCCAGCGGTGCCCGTCGGCGCGCGCCTCGGGGCCGGTGATCCATTGCGACATGCCGTTATGCAGCGCGCTGCGGCCGTCCAGCGACGCCGCCATCTTCATCCACACCCACGGCAGGCCGCGGCTCATGCGCGAGATGAAGCCGGCGTTCACAGCCAGCGCCTCTTCGCGGCATACGCCCGTCGTCACCGCGATGCCGGCGTCGCGCAGGCGCGCCAGCCCCTGCCCATTCACCAGCGGATTCGGATCGCCCATCGCGACCACCACGCGCGCCGGCCGAGCGGCCAGCACCGCATCCACGCAAGGCGGCGTGCGGCCGAAATGGCTGCAGGGCTCCAGCGTGACGTACAACGTGGAACCTGCCACCGACTCGCCACGCGACTGCGCGTCGCGCAGCGCGCAGATTTCGGCATGCGGGCCGCCTGGCGGCTGCGTCGCGCCCTCGCCCAGCACGCGGCCGTCGCGCACGATGACGCAACCGACCCGGGGGTTGGGCGCGGTGGTCGTCATGACGGTCTGCGCCAGCGTCAGCGCGCGTCGCATCCAGAAAAGGTCGTCGGAGTCGCGGGAAATGTCCATGCCGGCGATTGTATGTCCGCCGGCGCCGTCCCGCCCGTCTTTGCCCCCGTGTCGCCGCGCCAAGAAGCGGATGTCCGTTTTGGGCCGTACGTAGTCTCGGATCGCGCTCGCCGCCGAGCCGGTTCAGAGTAAAAATACAGCCGTACCCCTTGAATCCATGGCCAGGAGGCCCGGAAATGAAACAGGCACTTATCGTTATCGACGTACAAGACTCTTTCCGCCAACGTCCGTTTTGGGACGAATCGGAGTATCCGGCGTTCATTTCGCAGCTTCAGGCCCTGATCGATGGCGCCCAGGCCCAGGACATTCCAGTGCTGCAGGTGTTTCACACCAGCCCGTCCGATGATCCCGCGAACCCCTTTTCGCTCGCCTCCGGACACGTCAAGACGTTGAAGGAACTGCGCATCGCCCCGACTGCGGTGTTCCACAAGACGGTCCACTCGTCGCTCTACGCGAAGGATGAAACCGGCGCCTCGTTGCACGACTGGCTGCTCAAGCACGGCATCGAAGGCATCATCGTGGCTGGTATCCGCACCGAACAATGCTGCGAAACCACGTCGCGCCATGCCAGCGATGCCGGCTTCAAGGTGGTCTTTCCGACTGACGCCACGCTGACCTTCGCGATGCAAAGCCCGTCGGGCAGGACCTACACGCCGGCCGAGATCCGCGACCGGACCGAGCTGGTGCTGCAAGGCCGCTTTGCCCGCATCGTCCGCGCCGCCGACGCGCTGGCCGTGTAACCCGCAGGCGGGAGGCGCAGATGGTTCCGGTGTACTTCGTGGTGCCGCGCGGCATCGTCCTCCTGGACCTCGCCGGTCCGGCGGAGGCCTTCCGTGTGGCCAACAAACTGTGCCCGGGCACGTTCACCCAGCATTTCTGCAGCCCCTCCCGCGACGTCGAAAGCGGCATTCCCGGCCTGCACCTGGCGCGCTTGCAGCCCCTGCCGGCCGTGCTGCCGGCAAACGCGCTGGTCATCGTCTCGGGCGTGGTGGGCAAGCACACGCGCCTGGACGATGAGGACGCGCGCGCCATCGTGGCGTGGCTGGCTGCCCGGCATCCGGCCGACGGCTTCACCTTGATGACGGTCTGCGCGGGCGCGCTGTTCGCGGCCGCGGCGGGGCTGACGCGGCAGCGCGAATGCACCACCCACCACACCTGCCTGGACGAGCTTGCCGCTCTCGATCCCACCGCCCGCCTACTGGACAACCGCATCTTCGTCGAGGACGGAAACCTCGTCAGCAGCGCGGGCATCACGGCGGGGATCGATCTGGCGCTGCACATGGTGGCGCGCCACTGCGGCCCGCGCGTGGCCAGCGAGGCGGCGCGCGACATGGTTGTCTACCAGCGCCGCGCCGGCTCGGACTCGGCCCTGTCGCCGTGGCTGGACCATCGCAGCCATATGCATCCGGGCGTGCACCGGGTGCAGGATGCCGTCATCCGCGATCCCGCCGCCCCCTGGTCGGCCCAGTCGCTGGCGGACCAGGCGCACACCAGTGCGCGGCACCTGACGCGCCTGTTCCGCGAGCACGCGGGGTGCACGCCGATGGATTACCTATATCAGATCCGCGTGGCGCTGGCTCGCGACCTGCTGCGCGACACCCGGCTGGACCTGGAACGCGTGGCGGAGAAGTCGGGATTTGGATCGGCGCAGCACATGCGCCGCGTCTGGCGCAAATTCCAGCCGCTGACGCCCAGCCTGATGCGCGGGGCGCCCGGCTAGTCCTTGCGCAACTTGCCCGGCAGCAGCGGGCCCTGCATCTCGCGGATGGCTTCGACGAATTCACCGATGTCCTCGAAGCTTTTGTAGACCGAGGCGAAACGCACGTAGGCCACCTTGTCCAGCTTGCGCAGCTCGTTCATGACGAGCTCGCCGATATGTTCGGACGGCACCTCGCGCTGTCCGCTGGCCAGCAATTGCTCTTCGATCCGGGCGACGGCGGCATCCACGTCCTCCGTGCTGACGGGGCGTTTGCGCAGCGCAAGGCTCAGGCTTGCGCGCAGCTTGACGGGATCGTATTCGCTGCGGCTGCCATTGCGCTTGACGATCGACGGCATGGCAAGCTCCACCCGTTCGTAGGTGGTGAACCGCTTGTCACAGGACAGGCAGCGGCGGCGACGGCGGATGGCGTCGCCCTCTTCGGAGACCCGGCTGTCGACAACCTGCGTTTCGGCATTGCCGCAAAATGGACACCGCATGTGTGATCCCTAAAGGCGCTGGTGGCAATAATTGAGCATATTGTAACGACGGGCATGATGCAAAGCGTCAATTCGGACGACTGCCCTGCCGCGGCCGCCTGGCCGATTGCCAGGCAGGACGCCGCCTGCATGCCCAAAAAGAACAAGGGACGGCGTCTTGCGAAACCGTCCCTTTGCCCGATTCCCGTTCGCGGCATGGCCGCGCCCGGGTCGCCCGCTTACTTCTTGCCGTAAACCGGCAGGCGCGAGGTCAATTCATTGACCTTGGCGCGCACGGCGGCGATGTTGGCTTCGTCGCGCGGGTTGTCCAGCACGTCGGCGATCAGGTTGGCCGTCAGCTCGGCATCGGCTTCGGTGAAGCCGCGGGTCGTCATGGCCGGCGTACCCAGGCGGATGCCGCTGGTCACGAAGGGCTTTTCCGGATCGTTGGGGATGGCGTTCTTGTTGACCGTGATGTGGGCCTGGCCCAGCACCGCTTCGGCTTCCTTGCCCGTGATGCCCTTGGAACGCAGGTCCACCAGCATGACGTGGCTCTCGGTACGGCCCGACACGATACGCAGGCCACGCTTGACCAGCGTGTCGGCCAGCACCTTGGCGTTCTTGACGACTTGCTGCGCGTAGTCCTTGAAGCCGGGCTCCAGCGCTTCCTTGAAGGCCACGGCCTTGCCGGCGATGACATGCATCAGCGGACCGCCCTGGATGCCGGGGAAAATCGCCGAGTTGATGATCTTCTCGTGCTCGGCCTTCATCATGATGACGCCACCGCGCGGGCCGCGCAGCGACTTGTGCGTGGTCGAGGTGACGAAGTCGGCGTGCGGGACCGGGTTGGGGTAGGCGCCGCCAGCAACCAGGCCGGCGTAGTGGGCGATGTCGACCATGAACAGCGCGCCGTTTTCACGGGCGATGCGGGCCATGCGTTCGAAATCGATGTGCAGGGCGTAGGCCGACGCGCCAGCCACGATCAGCTTGGGCTTGTGTTCCTTGGCCAGCTGCTCGACCTGGTCGTAGTTCAGGACTTCGTTTTCGTCCAGGCCATAGGAGATGAAGTTGTACAGCTTGCCCGAGGCGTTGACCGACGCGCCGTGCGTCAGGTGGCCGCCTTCGGCCAGGCTCATGCCCAGCACGGTGTCGCCCGGCTTGAGGACCGCCATGTACACGCCCTGGTTTGCCTGCGAACCCGAGTTGGGCTGCACGTTGGCGGCTTCGGCGCCAAAGATCTGCTTCAGGCGGTCGATGGCCAGCTGTTCGACCACGTCCACGTATTCGCAACCGCCGTAGTAGCGCTTGCCCGGGTAGCCTTCGGCGTACTTGTTCGTGAGCTGCGTGCCCTGCGCTTCCATGACGGCGGGGCTGGCGTAGTTCTCCGAAGCGATCAGCTCGATGTGCTGCTCTTGGCGCTGGTCTTCCTTCTGGATGGCGGCCCAAACGTCCGGGTCAGCCTTGGACAAGGTGAGGTTGCGGTCAAACATGACGGGGGTTTCCTGAGGCGGTAATGGAAAAGAAACGGCAGATAAGAAAACGGCGTCGGGCGGGTAAACCCGGAGAATGCTGAGTAGTTTACCCCGTCGCGCGGGATCATTTGCGCTTAAAACCACCGGAACCGCGCCAAATTCCGGCGCACGGGCGCGAAAACCACGGCTTGCCCACGCGGCCGGAAACGGCACTCATGCCGACTTGAGAAAGTTTCATGCAAGGGTGTTCACGCCACGGCCAACGGGGTGTCCGCCCGAGCCGCGGCCTTGCCGCCATGAAAAAGGGCCGCACTGGGCGGCCCTGCGTACATCTGGCTGAGCGTCAGGCCGACGTGGCCCCGATTTGCTTGGGCGCGAGCCTGGGGTTCAGCGTATAGGTCCCGGTCAGCGACGCCTTCGCCAGCACGTGCTTCTGGATCGCCCGCAGCGCGTCTTCGCCCGTGAACGAGCCCTGCAGGTTCAGGCTGGGCACGTCCAACGCATACAGGGTGAAGATGTAGCGATGCACCAGGGCATCGTTCCAGGGCGGGCACGGACCGTCGTAGCCGAAGTACTCGCCGCTCATGTCGTGGTCATTGGCGAACCACGACGAGTAGGAGTTGATGCCCTGGCGCGCGTCCATGGGCGCCAGCGGGCCACCCTTGCCGCGCGGCGTGATGCCGTTGGAGAACGCGCCTTCGTCGATCTCGCGCAGGTCGGCCGGCAGGTCCACCAGCACCCAGTGGAAGAAATCCACGCGGGCCAGGTCCGCGGGCACTTCGCGGCCTTCCTGGTTGACGTCGTCTGGGCGCGAGGGCACATCCGGATCGTGGCAGATCAGTGCAAACGACTGTGTGCCCGCGGGGACGTCGTCCCAGGAAAACTGCGGGTTGAAGTTATCTGCCAGCGCGACGTGCGATTGCGCATCGATCTTGCCGAATGCGTAGCGCTCGGGAATCGACTCGTGATCGGAAAATGACAAACTCGAAAGTTCCATGTCGTGCTCCTGTAAATGCCGCAAAGGCGCTCTGCCCCTGTCTGTACCCTCAGCGTATCAAAACTTCGCAATTACGGGTTCAAGTTAACACGGGCGAACTTTCGCTTGCCCACCTGAACGACGTAAGTCCCGGCCGGCAATTGCAACGATTTGTCTTCCACGCGATCGCCGTTGACGCGCACCCCGCCCTGCTCGACGTTGCGCTGCGCTTCCGAGCCGGAGGCGACCAGACCCGCTTCGCGCAACAGCTTCAGAATACCCACCGGCGCGCCGCCGATATTGACCTCGGGCATGTCGTCGGGAATCGCGCCGTCGCGGAAACGCGCCTCAAACGAGGCCAGCGCATCGTCGGCGGCCTTGGCAGAATGAAAGCGCGCGATGATTTCCTGCGCCAGCATCACCTTGGCATCGCGCGGATTGCGCCCGCCATCGATCTCTTGCTTGAGCGCCGCGATCTCCTCCAGCGAGCGGAAGGACAGCAGTTCGAAGTAGCGCCACATCAGCGTGTCGGAGATCGACATCAGCTTGCCGAACATGGAATCGGGCGACTCCGAAATGCCGATGTAGTTGCCCTTGGACTTGGACATCTTCTCTACGCCGTCCGTCCCGACCAGCAGCGGCATCGTCAGGATGCATTGCGGCTCCTGTCCATACTCTTTTTGCAGTTCGCGCCCGACCAGCAGGTTGAACTTCTGATCGGTGCCCCCCAGCTCCAGATCTGACTTCAGCGCGACCGAGTCGTAACCCTGCATCAGCGGATACAGGAATTCATGGACCGAGATCGGGATACCGCCCTTGAAGCGCTTCGTGAAGTCTTCACGCTCCATCATGCGCGCCACCGTGTAACGCGACGCGAGCTGGATCATGCCGCGGGCGCCGAGCGGGTCGCACCATTCGGAGTTGTAGCGGATCTCGGTGCGGGCCGGATCCAGCACCAGGCTGGCCTGCGCGTAATAGGTCTTGGCGTTGGCCTCGATCTGTTCGCGCGTGAGCGGCGGGCGGGTGCTGTTGCGGCCGCTGGGGTCGCCGATGGTGGAGGTGAAGTCGCCGATCAGGAAGATGACGTTGTGCCCCAGGTCCTGGAGCTGGCGCATCTTGTTCAGCACCACCGTGTGGCCCAGGTGGATGTCCGGTGCGGTCGGATCCAGGCCAAGCTTGATGCGCAGCGGCACGCCGGTGGCGCGGCTCTTGGCCAGCTTGCGGGCGAATTCGGCTTCGACCAGCAGCTCATCGCAGCCGCGCTTGGCTATACGCAGATCGGCTTCGACTTCAGGTGTAATGGGGGCTTCAGTGGGTGACATGACAGGGGGGCCAATGCGGCTTCAGCCGACAAAAAGGTGTAAAAAGTGACGAAAACTATCGTAAATTCTAGCCGAATCAGCTAGGATACCGGCCTAATCATACGCAACTGCCATATGTACGCAGTTGCGTTCGCTCTACATCCCTTGTTCACAAGATGCGCCCCCGCGCCAGCCCTTGCCCCGGAAACGGTGCGCGCGAGGGCCGTTCGTGTACCGCACCCTGCGAGTTCAAGCCACCTGAGAGGGTATTTTCACGATGAATCGTGGCCTCCACGAACTGGCGAGTGGCCTCAAGCGCAAAGTCGCTGCCGTATTTGCGCCCGTTGAGCCCAAGCCCCATCGCTCGGGACTTTTCCGCCGCACGCTTCTCGTCACCGCAATTGGTCTGTTCGCAGGCGCCGCCGCTCTCGGCATGGTGCAGCAACCCGACCGCACCGAACTCCCCCCCTCGCGCGTCATCCAGAGCATTCTGCCGCTGACCGCCGAGCAAGTCGAAGTCAGCACGCCCAGCGCCGCCCCCTACATCAGCGAAACCCGGATCCGTCCGGGCGACACGCTGTCGGCGGTGCTGCAGCGCCTGGAACTCGACGCCCCCAATCTCCAGTCGTTCCTGACCCACGACGCCAGCGCCCGCAGCATCTACAAGCTGTACCCGGGCCGCTCGGTGCAAGCCGCCACGGACGAAGCGGGCAATCTGGTGTGGCTGCGCTACATCCACACGCCCGGCAACGAGACCGACGGCCAGGTCGTGACGCGCATGCTGCACGTTGCCCCGTCCGGCGACGGCTACAAGGCCGAGGAAGTCACCGAAAGCACGGAACGCCAGACCCGCGTCGCGGTCGGCACCATCAAGTCCTCGCTCTTCGGCGCCACGGACTCGGCCGGCATTCCCGACTCGGTCACCATGCAAATGGCCGACATCCTTAGCGCCAAGATCGACTTCCTGCGCGACCTGCGCCAGGGCGATCAATTCCGCGTGGTCTACGAAGTGCGCTCGCACGACGGCCGCTACGCTGGCGCCGGCCGCGTGCTGGCCCTGGAATTCATCAACGGCGGCAAGACCTACAACGCCGTCTGGTTCAGCCCCGACGAAAAGACCGGCTCCTATTACGACTTCGACGGCACCAGCCTGCGCGGCGCCTTCCTGCGCACCGCCCTGAAGTTCAGCCGCATCAGCTCGACCTTCGGCATGCGCATGCACCCCATCCACAAGACCTGGACGGGACACAAGGGCGTGGACTACGCCGCGCCGTCGGGCACGCCGATCCACTCCACCGCGGACGGCACGGTCGAATTCTCGGGCTGGCAGAACGGCTACGGCAACGTGGTCATCGTCAAGCACCACGGCAAGTACTCGACCCTGTACGCGCACCAGAGCCGCATCGCCGAAGGCGTCACCAAGGGCTCGAAGGTGTCGCAGGGCCAACTGCTGGGCTACGTCGGTTCCACCGGCTGGGCCACCGGTCCGCACCTGCACTACGAATTCCGCGTCGACAACCAGCCCATCGACCCGCTGTCGGTGGACCTGCCCGTGGCCCGCGCCCTCGAACCCGCGGAAGTCCGCGCGTTCAACCAGGCGGTTGGCCCCTACAAGCAGCAGATCCAATTGCTGACGCAGTTCCAGCAGACGCTGCCCGACGCGCTGACCAACGTGGCCAGCCGCTAAGGCAAGTCCGCAAAAACAGGCCCGCGCGCAGCGGGTGCGGCGGCGGGGCGTCAAGCCCCAGCCGCCTTTTTCTTTGGAGGCGCCCGTGAATGCCACCCAGCCCATCCAGCAGGACCGCCGCACGCTCTACATTGGCCTGATGTCCGGCACCAGCGTCGACGGCATCGACGGCGTGCTGACCCGCCTGGACGACGGCCAGGCGCCCCAGATGCTGGCCAACGCCAGCCTCCCCATGCCAGAAAATCTGCGGCGCGAGCTGCTGGCGCTGAACGAATCGGGCGGCGACGAACTTGCCCGCGCGGCGCTCGCGGCCAATGCGTTGGCGCGTGTCTATGCCCAAGCCGTGTCGGCATTGCTTGCGGATGCCGGCGTGGCTGCCAGCGACGTCAGCGCCATCGGCGCGCACGGCCAGACCGTGCGTCACCGCCCGGACCTTGGGTACACCCTGCAACTGAACGCACCCGCCCTACTGGCGGAACTGACGGGCATTGCCGTCGTGGCCGACTTCCGTTCGCGCGACGTTGCCGCTGGCGGCCAGGGCGCACCGCTGGTGCCGCCGTTTCACGCCGCCATCTTCGGCGCCAGCCACGGGCGCGCCGTGCTGAACCTGGGCGGCATCGCCAACGTGACGCTGCTCGTGCCCGGGCAGCCGGCGCGCGGCTTTGATACCGGCCCGGCCAACGTGCTGCTGGACGGTTGGTGCCAACGGCACCTGGACCGCCCTTACGACGCCGGGGGCCGCTGGGCGGCCTCGGGACAGGCGCTGGCGCCCTTGCTTGAACAACTCATCGGCAGCGAGCCGTGGTTCGGCCTGCCGCCGCCCAAATCCACGGGCCGCGACCTTTTCAACATGCAATGGCTCGACGCCCGACTGGCCGAATTCGACGGCGCCGCGCCCGCGCCGGAGGACGTTCAGGCCACGCTGCAGCGGCTGACGGCCAGAACCGTGGCGGACGCCATCGACCGGGCGGCAGCGGGCACGCAAGAAGTCTTTGTCTGCGGCGGCGGCGCCCACAACGCCGGCCTGATGCAGGAACTGGCGTATTGCCTGCAACGCCCCGTCCACGCGACCGACGCCCTGGGCGTGCCTGCGCAACAGGTGGAGGCCCTGGCGTTCGCCTGGCTGGCGCACGCGTTCATGACCGGCAAGCCGGCCGGCCTGCCCAGTGTGACGGGCGCGCGCGGCGCAAGGATTCTTGGAGCGCTGTATCCGGCCTGAGCGCGATCCATCACGCGCCCATGCAAAAAAAGCCCTCCGGCAAACCGAAGGGCTTTTGTCTTTCCTGCCTGGGTGATTACACCGAGAACGAGGAGCCGCAGCCGCAGGTGGTGCTGGCGTTGGGATTGCGGATGACGAACTGCGCGCCTTCCAGGTCTTCCTTGTAGTCGATCTCGGCGCCGACCAGATACTGGAAGCTCATCGGATCGACGAGCAATTGCACGCCGGCCTTGTCCAGCACGGTGTCGTCTTCGTTGACGACTTCATCAAACGTAAAACCGTACTGGAAGCCGGAACAGCCGCCGCCCTGCACGAAAACGCGCAGCTTCAGTTCGGGGTTGCCTTCTTCGGCCAACAGGTCTTTCACTTTGGCGGCAGCCGAGTCGGTGAACACCAGGGGAACAGGCGGGGGGGCCTGAAGGTCGACGGTTTCGGTCACTGCATTCATGGTTCACTCCTGGCCGGTACGGCCAAAATTCAGTGAGCGGCGTCGCCGCTCGTATGGTGTCACTATAGCGCAGGGCTTGACCAGACTCAAAGTTCAAGCTTGACACTGCGCGAAGCGCGGACGGTTTCCCCCTCGAGGACGCTGACGGTCACGCTTTCGGGGACAAATCCGTCAGGCACGGCCAGGATGCCCTGACTGCGCTGATACTGGTCGAACTGCAGGGCGAGCGACGCGGCGGTCAGGTTTTCTCCGGTGGCCGTGACGGGGCCGGTCTCGGCCTTGAGCTGCATGGGTGCCAGATCCACCGTGACGGTTTCGCCCTTGAGCACGCCGGTGGCCTGAAAGCGCAGCGCGCCCGCAAAGGGCGTACCACCATTGCGGCCACTGCGCATCAGCAGGACCTTGTACCGCAGGCCGCCGCCCTCGCGGTCGATCTGCATGCTGCGAATGTCCACCGAGCCCTCAGGGCCGGGCGGCAGCAGCTGTTCATAGAAGGCAAGCTGGTCACGCACGCGGCCGAGTTCGGCTTGGGCGGCGTGAAGCTGGGTTTCGAGTTCTTGGCGGGCCGATCGCTCGATGACGAGTTCGCCATCGGCCTTATCGAGCTGGCCGCGAATGTAGCGCAGTTGCGTGGCCTGCTGACGCATGGCCTCGTCCTGCGCCTCGGCCTGCTGGACGCTGATGACCACGGCGTCCTGCGGACGATAGAGCTGGCGCGCGTGGAAGAACCCGGCGATCCCGCCCACCAGCACGCCCAGCAGCAGCATCGCGCACAGGCGCACGACTGCGCCGTGACTTCGCGATGGGGAACGGACGGCGGGATCTGCGGGCATAAAGTGCAATATTGGCGGCCCGACAAACGGGCCGCCTTGGCGTTACGGCAGGATGGCGACCTGGTCCAGGCCCATCGTTTCGGGGATGCCGAACATGAGGTTCATGTTCTGCACGGCCTGACCGGCGGCGCCCTTGACCAGATTGTCCTGCACCACCATGACGATCAGCAGGTCGCCGTTGCCCGGGCGGCTGAGCGCGATGCGCAGGTTGTTGGACCCGCGCACCGAGCGCGTTTCGGGATGGCTGCCGGCAGGCATGACGTCCACGAACGGTTCATCGGCGTAGCGCGCTTCGAACAGGGCTTGGAAGTCGGTGTCGCGCGCCTCGGGTTGGATGCGGGCGTAAATGGTGGAGAACATGCCGCGGATCATCGGCACCAGATGCGGCACGAACGTCAGGCCCACCTTGCCGCCGGCCAGCTTTTCCAGCTGGGCGGTGATTTCGGGGTGGTGGCGATGGCCGGCCACGCCGTAGGCCTTGAAGTTGTCGGACGCTTCCGAAAACAGCGAGCCCACCTCTGCCTTGCGGCCGGCGCCGGACACACCCGACTTGCAGTCGGCGATCAGCGTTTGCGTATCGACCAGCGCCTTGCCGCCTTCAAGCAGCGGCGCCAGGCCCAGCAGGACCGTGGTGGGATAGCAGCCGGGGTTGCCGATGACGCGCGCCTTGGAGATGGCTTCGCGGTTCAGTTCAACCAGGCCGTATTGCGACTCGGCCAGGATGTCCGGGCAGGTGTGGGGAATCTTGTACCAGCGTTCGAACGTGGGGATGTCCTGCAGGCGGAAATCGGCGGCCAGGTCGATGACGCGGGTGCCGGCGGCGATGAGCTCTTGCGCCTGCGCCATGGCCACGCCGTGGGGCGTGGCGAAGAAGACGACGTCGCAGTCAGTCAGCGAAGCCTTTTCCGGGGCCGAGAATGCAAGCTTCACACGGCCGCGCAGGTTCGGGTACATGTCGGCGACGGGCAGGCCGTCTTCCTTGCGGGACGTGATGGCAGTCAATTCCACGTTGGGATGCTGCGACAGCAAGCGCAGCAGTTCGACACCGGTGTATCCGGTGCCGCCGACGATACCAACCTTGATGCGGGTGTTCGATGCTTGGGCCATGATGAATGCTCTTCGGAGAACGAATAACGATTGTATCGCTCGGGAAACCCGCTAATGCGGCAGGCGTGCTGGAATTGCCACTGCAAACCTTTTTCCGACCGAACGCGTGGCGCGGAGTTCCTCGCGCAGGGCCAGCGATGACATTGCATTGCCGGCCCAAAAACAAAAAGCCCGCCGAAGCGGGCTTTTTGCAGGGCATTAACGCTTGCTGAACTGCTTGCGACGACGCGCCTTGCGGAAGCCGACCTTCTTACGTTCGACTTCACGGGCATCGCGGGTCACGAAGCCAGCTTGCGACAGCGAGGGCTTCAGCGTGGCGTCGTAATCGATCAGGGCACGCGTGATGCCGTGACGGATGGCGCCGGCTTGGCCGGTTTCGCCGCCGCCGTGCACGTTGACCTTGATGTCAAACGATTCCAGGTGGCCGGTCAGTTCCAGCGGCTGGCGCACGACCATGCGGCCGGTTTCACGAGCGAAGAACTCGTCGACGGGCTTGCCGTTGACGACGATCTTGCCAGTGCCCTTCTTGATGAAAACGCGAGCCACCGAAGTTTTGCGACGGCCGGTTCCGTAATTCCAGTTACCGATCATGGCGTTTCCTTAGATATCCAGCGTCTTGGGCTGCTGGGCGGTGTGCGGGTGCTCGGCACCAGCATAGACCTTCAGCTTCTTGATCATGGCGTAGCCCAGAGGACCCTTGGGCAGCATGCCCTTGACGGCCTTCTGAATGGCACGGCCGGGAAAACGCTCTTGCATTTTCTCGAAGTTCGTTTCACGGATACCGCCCGGGTACGTCGTGTGGCGGAAGTACTTCTTGTCTTTCGCCTTGGCGCCGGTAACAACGATATCGGACGCGTTGATGATGACGATGTAGTCACCGGTATCAACGTGAGGCGTGAATTCAGGTTTGTGCTTGCCACGCAGACGACGTGCGACTTCGCTGGCCACACGACCGAGGACTTTGCCCTTGGCGTCGATCACAAACCAGTCACGTTGGACTTCATGCGGCTTGGCCACAAAGGTCTTCATGATGGTTCCTAAGAATAAAAAATTTGCTCTGGCCGGAACATCCAGCCAGTGTTCTTTCCCAGACTAGGCAGAAATTTGCAGCCCTTTGGCTATTGCAGCCCTTCAGGTTGCAGCCCTTCGGGTTACAGCCATTCAGGTACAAATTCCAGCCCTTATCGCCCCCCGCCTAAGCGTTATGAATCCGCCCGTGCAAAGGTCAAAATGAGGGAAAGCCTGAAATTCTAACACGGCTGCTCAAAAAATGGGCAAGCGGACAGAATTCAGGCGATTCGCAGCGGCCATCCCAGGACGGCCGCCGCAAAATTCATCAGGGGACGCATGCCGCCCCCTGCCCGTCAGGCGCCCAGGTAGGCTTCCAGGACGCGCGGGTGGCCGAGCAGTTCGCGGCCCGTGCCCGTCAGCGCCATGGCGCCGTTTTCAAGCACGTAGCCTTGCTGGGCAATCTTGAGCGCCTGGCGCACGTTCTGTTCGACGAGGAACAGCGTGAGGCCGTCGGCGTTGATGGCGCGCAGCGACCGGAAGATTTCCTGCACGACGATCGGCGCCAAGCCCATCGAGGGCTCGTCCAGCAGCAGCAGGCGCGGCTTGGCCATCAGGGCCCGGCCGATGGCCAGCATCTGCTGCTCACCGCCGGACAGGTTGCCGGCCATGCCGCTGATCCGCTCTTTCAGGCGCGGAAACAGGTTGAACACGTATTCCAGATCGGACGCGACGTTCTTCAGGCCGCGGCGATAGGCGCCGAGTTCCAGGTTTTCCAGCACCGTCATGGTGGTCAGGATGGCCCGGCCTTCGGGCACCTGCACGATGCCGCGCGCGACCAGCTGGTTCGGCGCAAGGTTGGTGACGTCTTCGCCCTCGAAGAGGATGCGGCCGCGCGCCTTGGGCAACAGGCCCGACAGCGCAAGCAGCGTCGTCGACTTGCCGGCGCCGTTGGCGCCGACCAGGGCGGTGATTTCGTTGGCGTTCAGGTCCAGGTCGATGCCGCGCACGGCCTCGATGTGGCCGTAGTTGACCTCGAGCCCGCGGACTTCCAGCATGGCGCTCATTGTGTAGCCTCCGCGCGTCGCGCTGCGGTATTCGTCTTGGGAGCGGCCCGGCGACTCATTGGGCGGCCTCCGCTTGTTCGGTGTCTTCGTCGTCTTCGCGGCCCAGGTAGGCCTCGATGACCTGTTCGTTGTTGCGGATGTCCTCGGGACCGCCGCACGCGATGATCTTGCCGAAGTTCAGCACCGCGATGCGTTCGCACAAGCCCATGACGAAGCGCATGTCGTGCTCGATCATGAGGATGGTGTAGCCGCGGTCGCGAATGGCCAGGATCTCGCGCATCAGTTCGGCGCGTTCGCCGGTGTTCATGCCGGCGACGGGCTCGTCCAGGAGCAGCAGCTTGGGCTCGGCGGCCAGCGCGCGCGCCAGCTCCAGGCGGCGCTGCTCGCCGTAGGACAGGTTGTCGGCCAGATCGTTGGCCTTGTGGTCCAGGCGCATCCACGTCAGCAGCTCGTGCGCGCGTTCGCGGGCGCGCTGCTCGTGTTCGCGGTAACCCGGCAGGCCCAGCAGCAGGCTGGGGAAACCGTAGTTCATGTGGCGGTAGGCGCCCACGACGACGTTTTCCAGCAGCGTCATCTCTTTGAAGAGACGGATGTTCTGGAACGTGCGGGCGATGCCCATGCGCGTGATGCTGTGCGGCTTCTTGCGCAGCACGCTCTCACCCTGGAAGGTGATGGAGCCGCCGCTCGGCGGGAGCAGTCCGGTGATCAGGTTGAACACCGTGGTCTTGCCGGCGCCGTTCGGGCCGATCAGGCCGAAGATGGCGCCTTCGGGCACCGACAGGCTGACGTCATGCAGCACATGCAGGCCGCCAAAGCTCTTGGAGACGGAGGAGAGCTCAAGCATGGCGCTTTCCTCCCTGGCGGCTTTGACGCATCCAGCGCTTGAAGCGCGCCGGATCCCAGATGCCTTGCGGCAGGAACAACACAATCACCACCAGGATCACTCCATTCGCGATCAGGCGCAGATCCGCAAATCCGCGCAGCAATTCGGGCAGCGTCGTAATGATGAAGCTGCCCAGCACGGGGCCGGCCAGGCCGCCGATGCCGCCCAGGATCGCCATCGTCAGGATTTCGACGCCGCGGTCGAAGCCGTATTCGTTGGGACCAATGAAGAACGTCAGGTGCGCGTTCAGCGCGCCGGCAAGACCGGCGATCACCGCGCCGGCCACGAAGGCCAGCATCTTGTTGGCGCGCACGTCGATGCCCATCATGCCGGCCGCGGTCTCGTCGCCCCGGATGGCGTCGAAGGAACGGCCGATCTTGGAGGCCCGCACGCGCCACAGCACGAACAGCACGATGATCACGGCCAGCAGCACATGCCACCACTGCGTGAGCTGGGGAATGCCGTTCAGGCCCAGCGCGCCGCCGGTGATGGACTCGGTGTTCAGGATGGTCACGCGGACCACTTCACCGAAGCCCAGCGTGGCCATCGCCAGATAGACCCCCGACAACCGCAGCGTCGGCAGGCCGATCAGGGCCGCGACCAGCGCCGGGGCGGCCATGCCGCCCGCCAGTGCGACCGCGAAGGGCGCGTCGTAATTCATGGTGAGCAGCGCGGCCGTGTAGGCCCCGATGCCCATGAAGGCGGCGTTGGCCATGGCAAGCATGCCGCAGGCCAGCGTCAGCCAGATGGAGAGGGCCAGGAGTGCATTGGTGCCAAGCGTCAGCACCAGGTTGCCGTAGATGGCCCAGAAATTTTCGAATCCGCTCATACCTTAAGCCTTGCGTTGAACCACTTTGCCGAACAGACCTTGCGGGCGGACCAGCAGGATCAGGAACAGCAGGCCGAAAGCCACCGCGTCGCGCATGGTGGAGCCGATGTAAGCGACGGACAGCACCTCGGCGAAGCCCAGGAAGAGACCGCCCAGCATGGCGCCGCGGATGTCGCCCATGCCGCCCAGGATGATGACCGCGATGCCCTTGTGCAGCATCGGCTGGCCCATCAGCGGGAACAGCGCGTTCGAGTACAGGCCGATCAGCACGCCGGCCACGCCGCCCAGGGCGGCCGCGGCGAACGAGGTGGTGATGAACAGCTTTTCGACGTTGATGCCCAGCAGCCAGGCGGCCTTGGGCGATTCGGCGATGGCGCGCAGCGCGCGGCCGAACTGCGTGCGGCGCATCACGAACATCAGCACGGCCATCAGCGCGAACGACAGGAAGATGATCCCCAGTTCGATGACGGTCAGGTGCAGGCCGGCGACTTCGATGACTTCCTCGGGCACGGTGCCGTGCGGGAAGCGCAGATTGCTGGCGCCAAAGATGCTTTGGGCGCCGTTGTTCAGGATGATGCCGACACCGATGGTGGCGATCATGGGAATCAGGTGGGGTGCGTTGCGCTTGCGCAGCGGCTTGAGCACCAGGTAGTCGATGATGACCCCGGTAAAGCCGGCGACGAAGAACGCAACCATCAGCGCGGCCCACAAGGGCAGGCTGAATTGCTCGACCACGACCAATGCTGCGTAGGCGCCAACCATGAAAACGGCGCCATGCGCCAGGTTGATCACCCCGAGCACGCCGAAGATCAGCGTGAAGCCCAGCGCGAACAGTGCATACACACAGCCCAGCGACAAGGCATTGACGAATTGTTGTTCGAACATGATGGGACTTTCCAAATCTGATAGGGCCGCCTCGCCGTGCCCACAGCGAGGTCTGGTGTGCTTCCGGGGAAGCTTTCTACTTGGTGAGGCCCTGCGATAAAAAGCGCCTTGCGGACGGCCGGGAGGCCATCCGCAAGGCGCATCCCCCCGCGCGGGGATGCGTACTGCTTACTTCTCGATGACGTACTTGCCGTCCTTGGTCACGCTGACAATCGGTGCCTGGTCGGCGTCGTAACCGGCGGGCTTGCCGGCGCGATCATTGGCCTGGCGGAACTTGAACGGGCCGGTGGCGCCGGTCCAGGTCACGGACGGCAGGGCGTCGCGCAGGGCAGCGCGATCCTTGGGCAGTTCGCCGGTGAGCTTGGTGTTCTTCAGAGCCTGGGCGACGATGTACATCGCGTCATACGACTGCGCCGCGAACTGGTCGGGGGCATTCGTGAACTTGGCCTTGTAGGCGTCGATGAACTTGGTGTTCTCGGGGGACTTGTTTTCGATCGACCACGGGCTGCCGATCCACAGATTGTTCGACGCGCCGCCGGGGGCCAGGTCGAAAATCTTGACCGAGTTCATGCCGTTGCCGCCGATGACGGGCACGTTCAGGCCGAGCTGGCGGGCCTGGACCATGATCGGGGCGCCTTCGGCCAGCAGTGCGGACAGCACGATGGCGTCGGGGTTGGTGCCCTTGATCTTGGTGAGCTGGGCCTTGAAGTCCACGTCGCCCTTGGCGAACGTTTCGGTCGTCGTGACCGGGATCTTCTGGTCTTCCAGGGCCTTCTTGAAGTTGTCGTAGCCGCTCTTGGTGAAGACGTCGTCGTTGCCGTACAGCACCGCCACGTTCTTCAGGCCGGTCTTGGCCTTGACGGTGGAGATGGTGGCGGGCAGCACGTCGGCTTCGGTGACCGAGTTGCGGAACACGTAGTTGCCGATGGAGGTGATGCCGTCGGCGGTGTTGGAGGTGCCAAAGACGACCGTCTTGGCGGCCTGGGCGACCGGGTCGGCGGCCTGGGCGGAGTTCGACAGGGTGGGACCGAAGACCATCAGGACGTTGTCCTTGAAGATCAGCTTTTTGAAGACGTTGATGGCTTCTTCTTTCTTGCCTTGCTCGTCTTCGATCACCAGCACGATCTTGTTGCCGTTGATGCCACCGGCCGCGTTGATTTGGTCAGCCGCGAGCTGAAAACCGTTGCGGATCGACACGCCGTACTGGGCGGCGCCGCCGGACAGGGCTTCAGCCACGCCCAGCTTGATGTCGGCTGCGTGGGCGGCCGGGACGATACCGGCGGCGATCAGCGCGGCCAGCAGCTTTTTGGTCTTGGATTGCATGGTTGTTACCACCTTAAAGTCTGTCTCGGAATATTGGTAATCCGGGCTGATGTAATCCTGCCGGATTGACGTCGATGCCGCCTAAAGGCCGCATGAATGCGCGTCAAGACCCGGGATATTACTCCTTTGTATCAGGCCGAAACTCGAATGCCGTTCAACAAAAGCCTCAAAACCGCCCATTTTTTTGTAAAAAACGTGTGGTTACTAGCACAAACCCTGAAACTCGCCGAATGCCATTCGGCACCGGCTTCCCTCCTAACTCCTGCCCGACAGCGCCACGCCCAGATACTGGCCGAACGCGCCCTCGGTCAGGCGAAACCACGGCATCTCGCTGTCGCGAAAGCCCATGTAACTATCGTGCAATGCCTTGAATCTGGGGTCTTTGGCGCTTAAGTCCTTGTAGACCTGTTGCGAAGCCTCGAACGCGGCATCCATGATGGACCGGGGAAAAGCCCGCACTTGCGCGCCGTTGGCCGTCAGTTGAGCCAGCGCCTGCGGATTGAGCGCGTCATAACGCGCCGTCGCCGCGGTGTGCGCGGCCAGCGCCGCGGACTGCACCACCGATTGATAATGCTTGGGCAACTGGTTCCAGGCTTCGTCGTTGATGTAGAGCGAGAGCTGTTCGCCGCCCGCCCACCAGCCGGGTGCGTAGTAATACTTAGCTACTTTATTCAACCCGAGCTTGGCGTCCTCGTAGGCGCCCGCCCCGGCCACCGCCTGCAGCCCCTCTTTTTCAAAGGCTTGCGCCAAGGCGGCGAGCTCGACCTGCTGGGGCGCCACGCCAAGCCGGGACAGCACCTCCCCCGCCAGGCCGTCCACCCGCATCTTCAGGTCTTTCAGGTCGCCTTCGCGCTTGATTTCCTTGATATACCAGCCGCCCATCTGGGCGCCGGTATTGCCCAGGGGAAAGTTGATGATCTTTTCGGGCTTGAAGAGTTCGCGCGTCAGGCGCAGGCCCTCGCCCTCGCTCATCCAGGCGTTCATCTGGCGCGCGTTCAGGCCGAACGGCACGGCCGCATCGAAGCTGAGCGCGGGATTCTTGGCGTGGTAGCGGCGCGAGGACACGTGGCCGCATTCCACCTTTTTCGTGGAGACCGCTTCCATCAGGTCGGCGGCAGCAACGACTTCGCCATCCGGGAAGTGGCGGATGTTGAACTTGCCTGCGGTGGATTCGGCGACGAACTTGCAGAAGCTCTCGGCCGCGCCGACGCGCAGGTCCAGCGCGCTGGGAAAGCCCGAGGACAGGCGCCAGCTGATCGAGGGCATGTCCTGGGCAAACGCGGGCGAGCTGACGGCGGCGCCGGCGACGGCGCCCAGACTGGCGCGCTTCAGGAATGAACGTCGTTGCATCACTTTGCTCCTATACAGCAACACCCGGGACTTCGAGCAATACCCGCCGGATATTACACGCTGGCGAACACAGGAACGGCTAGAGGAAATCCCGGAAAGGCAAGGGATTGCAAAGCGGGCAAAACAGGAGCCGGCGGCGCGCGGCGCGCCGCCGGCGGGCGCGATCAGGTGCCGGCAATGGCCATCTGCTCGATGAGGATGGAGCCGGTGGTCTTGGTGCCGCGCGAGATCGTGTCGGCGCCCACCGCGACGATCTGCTGGAACATGTCGGCCAGGTTGCCGGCGATGGTGACTTCCTGCACCGCGTGCTGGATCTGGCCGTTTTCGACCCAATAGCCGAAAGCGCCGCGCGAGTAATCGCCCGTCACGTAGTTGACGCCCTGCCCGATCAGCTCGGTGACGAGAAAGCCCGTGCCCAGCTTTTTGAGCATGGCTTCGAAATCGTCGCCGCGCTGGGTCTGCGTGGAGCTGAAGACCAGGTTGTGCGAACCGCCGGCGTTGCCGGTGGTGGTCATGCCCAGCTTGCGCGCAGTGTAGGACGACAGGAAATAGCCTTCCAGCACGCCGGCCGAGACCACGTTGCGGCGGCGCGTGCGCACGCCCTCGTCGTCGAACGGCGAGCTGCCCATGGCGCCGCGGATGTGCGGATCCTCGACCAGGTTGATGTGCTTGGGAAAGAGCGGCTTGCCCAGCGAATCGACCAGGAAGCTCGCCTTGCGGTACAGCGCCCCGCCATTGACGGCCTGCGTCAGCGCGCCGACCAGGCCCAGCGCCAGCGGCGCCTCGAACAGGACCGGAAATTTGCCGGTGCGCACGCGGCGGGCCGACAGGCGCGACAGCGTGCGTTCGGCGGCATAGCGGCCGATGGCCTCGGGCGAGGCCAGCTTGGCCGGGTCGCGTTCGGACGAATACCAGTAGTCGCGCTGCATGCCGTTGCCGCGACCTGCGATGGGCGCCACGGACAGGCTGTGGCGCGAATACGGGTAGCCGCCCAGAAAGCCGCGCGTGTTGCCCATCACGAACTGGCCTTCGTACGTGCCGACGGTGGCGCCGTCGGTATTGGTGATGCGCGAATCGACCTCGCGGGCGGCGCGCTCGGCGCGCAGCGCCAGTTCGGCCGCTTCCTCGGTGGAAACGGTCCAGGCGCGATGCAGGTCCAGATCGGGGAATTCCGTGGCCAGCTGGTCGGCGTCGGGCAGGCCGGCGGCCGGGTCGGCAGCGGTGTGGCGAGCGATGTGCCAGGCGGCTTCGACCGTCTGGCGCAGCGCGGCCTCGGAGAAGTCGGACGTCGAGGCCGAACCGCGGCTTTGGCCGGCGTAGACCGTCAGGTCCAGCGCCCGGTCGCGGGTTTGCTCGACGGTTTCGATGTCGTTCTTGCGTACCGAGACGGACAGTCCCAGGCTTTCCGAGACTTCCGCGGCGGCGTCGGAAGCGCCGATCTGGCGCGCGTAGGCCAGGGTTTGCTCGACAAGTTCGGAAAAACGCGCGTGATTCGCCGCCAGCGGCAAGGATGAGGAGGTTTTAACCATTGCAGTCCAATTTGCAGAGACGGTTATCATAGCCAAGTCTGTCATTGCGCAGTTTTCCATGAATTCCCATCCCCAAGAAGATTCCGTCGACGACGGTTACGACGAGAACGGCTACGACCGTCCCAGCAAGTCCCAGGTCAAGCGTGAAATGCACGCCCTGCTGGACCTGGGCAAGCAATTGATCGCGCTGTCGCCCGAACGTCTGAAGCAGCTGCCGCTCGAAGAGCGCCTGTACGAAGCGATCCGCATGGCGCAACGCACCACCGGCCGCGAAGGCCTGCGGCGCCAGGTCCACTTCGTCGGCAAGCTGATGCGCGACGCGCCGGCTGACGTCATTCGCAAGCAACTCGACGTCTGGGAGAACGGCTCCCGCGAGGAAACGGCCGCCATGCACCGGCTGGAAACGCTGCGCGACCGTCTGCTGGATGACGACGACGCCTTCACGCGTCTGCTGAACAACAATCCTCAGGCCGACGTGCAGCAACTGCGCACGCTGATCCGGGCCGCCCGCAAGGAAAAGCTGGCCAACGCCTCGCTGTTGCAGGGCCAGGAGCCGCAAAAGAAGCATTACCGCGCGCTGTTCCAGGCCCTCAAGACGCTCACCCTCTAATCGCCTACCGCCCATCCATGACCGCAACAGACCTGCTCGACTGCATCGAGATCGAAACCGCCCCCAGCCCCACGCACGCCGTGATCTGGCTGCACGGACTGGGCGCCGACGGCAACGATTTTGCGCCCATCGTGCCGGAGCTGCAGTTGCCCGCCGGACTCGGCGTGCGCTTCGTGTTCCCGAACGCGCCCGTGCAGCGCGTGACGATCAACAACGGCATGGCGATGCGGTCCTGGTACGACATCCTGGTGATGGACCTGGTGCGGGTGGAAGACGGCCGCGGCATCCGCGCCTCGGAAGCGGCCATCCACAAGCTGATCGCGCGTGAAAACGCGCGTGGCGTCCCCACATCCAACATCGTGCTGGCGGGTTTTTCACAGGGCAGCGCCATGACCCTGCACACCGGCCTGCGGCTGAAAGAAAAGCTGGCGGGCATGATGGCGTTGTCGGGTTATCTGCCGCTGGTGGACAGCGCCGAGGCCGAGCGCCAGCCCGCCAACGACGCCACGCCCATCTTCATGGCCCATGGCCAGTACGACCCGGTCGTGTCGCTGGCGCGTGCCGAAGCGTCGTTGGCCGAACTCAAGCGGCTGGGTTACGACGTGCGCTGGCACACGTACCCGATGCCGCACTCGGTCTGCGCCGAGGAAGTGGCCGACATTTCGGCCTTCCTGAACGAAGTCCTGGTGTGATGCGACGGGCAGACTAGGGACGATGGCGGGCGGCGCCGCACGCGGCCCGTGTCCCTGGCCGATGGGCGCCAAGCGCGTCCCCGCCTACGATGGAATGAGCCCGCCTCAGCGGCTCGAAATCTTATTCTGTATACCAACTGGTATTCCAGCCTCGAATTTTCGGGGCAGCGACGACGCGCGTCCATAGAGAAAAACGCCAATCGCAAAAGGCTTGTCGCCTGCTTGTCTTGAATATAGTATTCGATCCAAGCCTCACCGGCCCGGGCGTGCACTGTTCGGGCTTCCCTGTTGTTGTAGTCGATCCATCCCATTGGCCGTGTCGCGCCGATTGTCGGCGTGGCATTCAAGACGCAGGAGAAAGTCCCGTGAAGACCTCGCCCTTGCCCCGCCTGGCAGGCGCGGCGCTGCTCGCGCTGCTTGCCCCTTTGGCCGCTCAGGCCGAAGCCCTCAATCCCCCCGTGAAGGTGCGATACGAAGAGGTGGTGCGATCCATCCTGTACGTGCCCAAGTACGTCGCGCTGTCGCAGGGCTACTTCAAGGACGCCGGCCTGGACGTATCCATGAAGACGTCGCAAGGCACCGACAAGGGCATGACCGCCCTGTTGTCGGGCAGCGCGGACATCGTGCTGATCGGGCCCGAGGCGTCCATCTACGTGCAGAACAGCGAATCGCCTGTCAAACCGAAGATCTTCGCCGGCCTGACCGCCACCGATGGCTTCTTCCTGCTGGCGCGCAAGCCGGTGGACAAGTTCGACTGGTCCATGCTCAAGGGCAAGGAGGTCATCGGCTTTCGCCCCGGATCGAATCCCATCGTGTTCCTGGAAACCGCGCTGCGCAAGCATGGCCTGGATCCGCAGAAGGACGTGAAGCTGCTCAACAACATCGGCATCCCCGCGCGCGCCGGCGCCTGGATGGCGGGCCAGGGCGAATACGGCATCTTCCTGGAGCCCGAGGCCGGCGAGCTGGTGCGCAACGGCAAGGGGCACATCGTCGCGTCCGTGGGACATGAGGTGGGCCAGGTGGACTACACGGTGTTCACCGCCACCGACAAGTACATCCGCGACAACCCCAAGGTCATCCAGGCCTGGACCGACGTGGTGGCGCGCGCCGAGAAATACGTGAAGGGCACGCCCGCGGCCACGCTGGCCCCGCAGATCATGACCTTCTTTCCCGGCATGGATCAGGCCGCGGTGACCGAGGCGATCGAGCGCTACAAGCAATATCAGATCTGGAAGACCACGCCGCTCGTGACGGCGCAGGCGATGACGCAGCTTCAGGACATGCTGATCGCCAGCGCGGTCATGAAGGACAGCGCCCGCGTGAAGTACGAGGACGTGGTGATCGCCGACTTTGCCAAGAAGGTCCAATGATGGGAGCCGCCATCCACAACCTCAAGCCGGCGCCCGCCACGGCCAAGATCGAACTGCGCGACGTCTGTCTGTCGTACTTCACGCCGGAAGGCGAGACCGAAGCGCTGTCCAACATGTCGTTCAGCCTGGCGCCGGGCGAGTTCGTCAGCCTGATCGGCCAAAGCGGCTGTGGCAAGAGCACTTTGCTGTCGCTGATCGCAGGCCTGATTCCCCCGACCTCGGGCGCGGTGCTGGTCGACGGGCAGGCTGTGACCAAGCCGAACGCGCGCATCGGCTACATGCTGCAGCAGGACTACCTGTTCGAGTGGCGCACCATCCTGGACAACGTGATGCTGGGCGCCGAGATTCAGGGGCGGCGCGACGCGCGCAGCGAGGCGCGCGCCGTGCACCTGCTTGAAAAATGCGGCCTGGGCGCGTTCCTGTCGCACACGCCGCGGCAGCTCTCGGGCGGGATGCGCCAGCGCGCGGCGCTGGCGCGCACGCTGGTCACCGAGCCCGACGTGATCCTCTTGGACGAGCCGTTCTCGGCGCTGGACTCGCAGACCCGTCTGGCCATCTCGGACGAAGTCGTGGACATCCTGCGCCGCGAGGGAAAAACGGTGGTGCTGGTGACGCACGACATCGGCGAAGCCATCGCCATGACCGATCGGGTGATCGTGCTGTCGCGCCGGCCCGGGCGGCTCAAGAGCCAGTACCGCATCCACTACGGCGACGGCCAGGTCCGCCCCACCCCGTTCCAGGCGCGCTCGCGGCCGGAATTCAACACCTACTTCAAACAGCTCTGGGACGAGCTGGACGTGCATGTGGAGGGCTGAGCCATGAACGCGCCGATTGCCAATACCGTCCCGCTGCGCGCCGTGCCCGGCCCCAGCGAAAAGTACCTGAACTACCTGCGCCGCGACCGCGCGCGCCGCCGAAACATCCGTGTGGCCCAGGCGCTGCTCCTGGTCGTTTTCTTATGCGCATGGGAGATCCTGCCGCGCATGCACATCGTCAATCCGCTGCTCACCAGCTATCCCAGCGCGCTGTGGCCCACCTTCATCGAACTGTGGAATCACGGCAGCCTGGGCAAGCACATCATGACGACGCTGTCGGCCACGCTGGTGGGCTTTGTGCTGAGCATGGTCATCGGGATCGTGGTGGCGGCCGCGCTGTGGTGGTCCGAGTTTCTGTACAAGGTGCTCGACCCCTTCCTGGTGGTAGCCAACGCCATGCCCAAGATCGCATTCGTGCCCATCTTCTACCTGTGGCTGGGGTCAGACTATGCGGTGTACGGCATGGCGGTCGCCATTGCGGTGTTCGTGACCATCATGGTGGTGTATGCGGGGTTCCGCGGCATCGACCTGAACAAGGTCAAGCTTGCCCACACCTTTGGCGCCAGCCGCTGGCAGGTGCTGACCAAGGTCGTGCTGCCAGGCAGCGTGCCGACGCTGATCGCGGCCGTGAAGATGAACATCGGTCTTGCGCTGGTGGGTGTCATCGTGGGCGAATTCCAATCGGCGGATTCGGGGCTGGGCTTTCTCATCATGAACGGCAGCCAGGTGTTCAAGCTGAACATCGTCATGACCGCCATCGTGATGCTGGCGCTGATCTCCAGCGTCATGTACCTCATCATCTACCGCGTCGAGTCCGCCGTGGCGCGGCGCTACGGCTAAGGAGGCAGCATGCAATTCCCCCAATGGGTGAAGGATCGCGTCGTGGCCCGCCAGGGCTGCCTGCATCCGTATGACGAGCTGCCGGCCGCGCGCACGGCGGTGGTCGTGATCGACATGCAGCAGTACTTCCTGCTGCCCGGCTACCAGGGCGAATGCGCCCCGGCGCGGGAAATCATCGGCCCCATCAACCGCCTTTGCAGCGCGGTGCGCGACGCGGGCGGCGTGGTGGTGTGGGTGCAGACGGCCTCGGACAACGCGGATGTGTTCTGGTCGCATCACCACGGCGTGATGCTGACGCCCGAACGCAGCGCCCGCCGCCTGGAGACGCTGCGCCGCGACTCGCCCGGCTTTGCGCTGCATCCGGACCTGCATGCGCAGGCCAGCGACCTGCGGGTCGTCAAGCGCTTCTATAGTGCGATGGCCCCGGGCTCGTCGGAGCTGGAGCCGCTGCTGCGCGGCCTGGGCGTGGACACGCTGCTGATCGCCGGCACGGTCACCAACGTCTGCTGCGAATCCACCGCGCGCGACGCGATGATGCGGGACTTCCGGACCATCATGGTGGACGACGCCCTGGCCGCCGTGACGCCGGCCGAGCACGAGAACGCCCTGCACGGGTGGATGCTGTTCTTTGGCGACGTGCTGTCGGTGGACGAGGCGGCCGCGCGGTTGACGCCCGCGCAGCCGTCCCGCAAGACCGCCTGAACCGTTCCTGCGGCGCCGGGCCTTAAGCCAGGTTCAGCCAGACCCGGCGCATGGTCGGGTCTTCGGGGTCGGGATCGTTGGTAAAGCCCAGGCTGGTCATCAGCGCCAGCATGGGCCGGTTCGTCGACAGCACCAGGCCGTCGATGTATTCCAGCCCCTGCTCGCGCGCGGCGTCGATCAGCGCCGTCATGAGCTGACGCCCCAACCCGCGCCGCTGCCAGTCGTCGCCGATCACCAGCGCGTATTCCGCACCGCGGCCATCGGGATTGCGCAGGTAGTGCGCAAAGCCCACCAGCACCTCGCGCGGATGGCCGCGATTGGCGGGATTGGGCACTTGCGTGGCCGCCACCAGCGCGAGTTCGCGGTGGTAGTCCACCTGGGTGTAGCGCGACACCATGCGCGGCGTCAGTTCACGCATCATCGACACGAACCGCATGTAGCGCGAGCGCTCCGACAGGCCGCGGATGAATTCCTGCAACGCCTCGCCGTCTTCGGGACGGATGGGGCGCAGCACCCACGGAATGCCGTCTGCAAAACGGCGCACCTGCACCAGCCGGGCCGGATACGGGTGGATCGCCATGTGCGGATAGCCGGTGGTCTGCGGCGAGGCGCAGCCGGGCGTCTCGGTCAGCGTCATGCTCAGGCCGCCCGCGCGCAGGTGGGTTTCGCCTGCGTAGAGGGGATCGATGTCGAGCGTTTCGATATCGGGAAGTTCGGACACCAGCTCGGACACCAGCACCAGCGCCTGCTGCAGCGCCTCGGCAGCCATGTGGCCGACCCGCGGCGCCAGCACGCGGCGCCACAGCCGGCTGCGCTCGATGAGCTGGCGCGCCAGGTAGCCGTTGAGCGGCGGCAGGTCCATGCCGCGATCGGCCAGCGATAGCACCGCGTCCGGCCCGCCCGCGCCAAACCGGATGACGGGGCCGAACTTCGGATCGCGCCGCACCCGGATCGCCATGGGGCGGGATTCCGCTTCGCCGCGCGCCGCATCGGCAGAGAATTCGCTGAGCGGCACGTAGAACAGCGCCAGCAGTGTGCGGATCTCAGACGTGTTCAGCTCGCGCCGGCATTCGGCGCGCACTCGCGCAAGGATCTCGCGGGCGGCCGTCAGGTCGGGCACGTGGCTCGCGGGTTCGGGCGGCTGCGTCTGCAGCAGCAACTGCTGGTTGTAGTGGTGCGAGGCCAGCACGCCGAAGGCATCGGCGGCCGATTCGGGCGTACGGAATGCCGACGTGCCGGCATCGTCCAGCATGCGCCGCAAGGGCCGCATGCCCGCATCGCCCATGAAACAGGTCACCACCGGCTTCTTGGCCGACGGGGCAATCTGCGCCAGCTCGCGCGCGACGGCGGGCATGTCGGCCAAGGCGTCGGGCGCCAGCAGCACCAGCACGCCGTCCACGCCCGTGTCGTCCAGGACAACGTCGAGCATGGCGCGAATGCGCTCGGGCGTCATGGGCAGGTAGGTGATGACAGGGTTGGCGATGGCGGCGTCGGGCTCCAGCATGTCGGCCAGCGCGCGCTGCGTGGCGGGCGCGAGGTCCGCGCGCAGCACGGCGGCGTCCGGGCCGATCAAGTCCATGGCGAGCTGCGGCGGCCCGCTGCCGTTGGAGATCAGTGCAACGCGGCGGCCCTTGGGGCGGCGCGTGTAGCCCAGCACCTTCACGGCCGAGAACAGCTGCACGAAATAGCGCACGCGCACGGCGCCGGCCCGGCGCAGGGCCGCGTCGAAGATCGCATCGCTGCTGTCGGCGTCCGAGCGCCCTGCCTTGAGCACGATGACCGGCTTGATGCTGGCCGCGGCCCGCAGCGTGCTCATGAATTCGCGCGCGGGTCCGACGTCTTCAAGATAGAGGACGATGCTGTCCGTGCGCGGATCGCTGGCCAGGTAGTCCAGCAGCTTGGGCAGGCCCACCACGGCCTCGTCGCCCAGCGACACGGCGGTGGAAAAGCCGATGTGCACGTCCTCGGCCCAGTCCATGACGGCGGCCATGATCGAGCGCGACTGCGCCACCAGCGCCACGCGGCCGGCGCGGGCCAGCACCGGGTGCTGGCTGAAATTCAGGCCCGCGTGCGGCCGCTGCGCGCCGAAGGACCGCGGCCCGAGGAGTTCGCAGTGGTTTTCCTCGGCCCAGGCGCGGCACAGCGCCAGCGTGCCGCGCGGGTATGGGTCGGGCAGTTCGTGGGGCAGCAGGATGACCGCGCGGGGCGACAGCGGCGCCAGCCGGCGCAAGGTTTCCGGCAGCACGGCGGGCGAGACGCAAACCAGGGCCAGATCAGGACGGTCGCCCGCAGCCAGGCCTTCCAGCCTGTCCGGCAGGTCGGGCGCCGCGCCGGGTTCGACCGTGACGACCGTGGTCTTCGCCTTCAGGGCGGGAGACAGGGAACTTGCCGCGGGCAGCGGCCGGTCGGCCACGATCACCAGCGAGCCGGGTTCGAACATGGGCGCAAGAGCGTGTCTCAACATGGGGAGGTCGGGCCAGGGCCTGTTCACACTAATCTAAAATAGCGTTCATCGTATCAAGACAAGCCCGCTGTCCGCTTGATGAGGACACTGCCCGACGCCGCTTTGTGGCGCCGCAGCCGCTAACACTGCCACCTATGACTTCCAACGCCTCTACTCCCATTCGCACCCGCTTCGCGCCTTCGCCCACCGGTTTCCTGCATTTGGGCGGCGCGCGCACCGCGCTGTTCTCCTGGGCCTTCGCGCGCCATCACAAGGGCACTTTCGTGCTGCGCATCGAGGACACGGACGTCGAGCGGTCCACGCCGGAAGCCGTGCAGGCCATCCTGGACAGCATGGAATGGCTGGGCATGCAGCCGGACGAGGGCCCGTTCTACCAGATGCAGCGCATGGACCGGTACCGCGAAGTCGTGGCCCAGATGCTGGCCGCCGGCACTGCCTACCACTGCTACAGCTCGCCCGAGGAAGTCGAAGCCATGCGCGAAGCCGCCCGCGCCCGCGGCGACAAGCCGCGCTACGACGGCACCTGGCGCCCGGAACCGGGCAAGACGCTGCCCGCCATCCCCGAAGGCCGCAAGCCGGTCGTGCGCTTCAAGAATCCCCAGGACGGCGCCACGTCCTGGAACGACATGGTCAAGGGCACGATCAGCTTCGACAACACCGAGCTCGACGACCTGATCATCGCGCGCCCCGACGGCACGCCTACCTACAATTTCTGCGTCGTGGTCGACGACTGGGACATGGGCATCACGCACGTGCTGCGCGGCGATGACCACGTCAACAACACGCCCCGCCAGATCAACATCCTGCGCGCGCTGGGCGCCACGCTGCCCGAATACGGCCACGTGCCGATGATCCTGGGCCCGGACGGCGAAAAGCTGTCCAAGCGCCACGGCGCGGTCAACGTCATGGAGTACGACAACGAGGGCTACCTGCCCGAGGCCATGATCAACTACCTGGCCCGCTTGGGCTGGAGCCACGGCGACGACGAACTCTTCTCGCGCGACCAGCTGGTGTCCTGGTTCGACACCAAGCACCTGTCCAAGTCCGCCTCGCAGTGGGATCCCAAGAAGCTGAACTGGGTCAACGCCCACTACATCAAGCAGATGGACAACGCCGAACTGGCCGAGCGCGTGGCCACGCGCGTCGCGGCCCGCGGCGGCTACCCCGAAAAGATCGATCTGCCGGGCGTCATGGGTCTCTTGAAGGACCGCGCCGAGACGCTGGAGCAGCTGGCCGACGGCGCCATGCTGTTCTGCGGCGAATTCAAGGGCGCGCCGGCCGACCTGGCCGAGCAGCACCTGACCGCCCCCGCCCGCGAAGCGCTGGCCGACTTCGCGCAGCGCGCCCAGGATGCGGATTGGACGCGCGAAGCGCTGTCCGCGCTCATCAAGGGCGTGCTGGCCGACCGCGGCCTGAAGATGCCGCAACTGGCCATCCCGCTGCGCGTGGCCGTCACCGGCCAGACGCAGACGCCTGCGGTGGATGCGGTGCTGGCGCTGTTGGGCAAGGAAACGGTGCTCAAGCGGCTGTCGGCGATTTAAACCCGGGTGTCAGACACCCTTTGATGAGCAGCCGCAAAGTCACGGGCATCTCACCAGGGTGTCAGACACCCTCCGAAAGCCTGCTGCCCAGGTGTCTGACACCCTCGAGAGCTAACGCCCCAAACCCGCGACAGTCTCGGCAGGGTGTCTGACACCTGCATAAGCCTGCCGCCCTTGTGTTTTCAATCCGGCGTGACGCCAACGCCGTTCACGCCCGCTGCATCGCGGCCCTCGCCTTCAGCGCCCGGGCAAAGAACGCCCCCAGCAGCGGCAGCAGCACGGCCGAACCGCCGAACAGCGCGGCCGCGCCGATCTCGTCCACCACGGCCCCTGCCAGCGCCACGCCCGCCGCCTGCCCCATGAAGAGGCACGAGGCAAACCATGCCACCGCCGTCCCGCGCGCGGACGGCACCATCTGCGTGGCGTTCGTCTGCAGCGTCGCGTGCAGCAGGTAATAGCCGAAGCCCGCCAACACGCTGGCCGCCAGGCTCCATATCCAGACCGGTCCCAGCCAGTACGACAGGAACGCCACGCCCAGCACCAGCCCGCCCGCGACGGCCAGGCCGCGCTCGCCCAGCCGTTTCAGGATGCGACCCGCGACAACCGTATAGATCAGTCCGCCCACCGCATACACGGCGACCAGCGCGCCCGCGGCCGTCAGCGAGATATCGAATCGCTCATGCAGGTACGAGGGAGCAAAGGCCAGCGCGCCGAACACCAGCAGGCCTTCGATGAACACTGTCGCCAACACCACGCGCGCCCACGGTGCGCTCAGCACCAGCCGCGCCTGCGCAATGAAGCCTTGCCGAGGCGCGCTGGGATCGACCTGCGCAAAGCCGGCCGCCCGCTGACGCCGCACTTCCAGATGCAGCAGCACCCCCACGATCAGATATCCCGCCACGAGCGCGGCAAAGGCCCAGCGCCAGCCGACGGTATCGGCAAAGAGCCCGCCCGCAAGCTGGCCGGCCGACATGCCGAGGATGGTGCCGGTCAGAAAGCGCGCCAGCGTCGCCTGCCGGCGTTCATAGGGAACGTTGTCGCCGATCCACGCCATGGACAGGGGCACGATGCCCGCGCCGGCCGCGCCGGACAAGGCGCGGCAAAAGACCAGCATGTCGAGCGATCCGGCCATGACGGCGCCGGCGCTGCCCAGCGCGCACGCCACGGTCGCCACGCTGACGACGCGGTACTTGCCGTAGCGGTCGCCCACCGGACCGAAGAACATCTGCAGCACGCCATAGGCCACGGCAAAGGCCGTGACGGCGCGCGCGGCCTGGCCGGTGGTGGTGCCGAATTCCGCCGCCAGTTGCGGCAGCATGGGATCACAGATTCGGAAAGCGCTGGCGCTGACGAAGGCGGCCAACGCGAGCAGCGCGATCGCGCGTGCTTCGGAGGACAGGGCGGGCATGGGAAACCGGCTGCGGGGCGAAAGTCGAAGCCCGCACCTTACCGCAGCCTGGCTCGCTTGGCTTGACCGCAGGGCGAAATGTCCGCCCGGCGCAACGGTCAGTAGGCCAGTCGGTAGCCCGCGGGCATGCGGCGCGCGGTCAGCAGCATGCCGCCCGACTTCAGTTCGCGCAGCGACAGCTTGGACTGCTCGACCTTCTCGACGCGGTAGCGGTTCAGATAGATCGGATCGGTGGGATCCACCGGCTCGCCCGCCGACTTCGTGGTGCGCATCGTGTAGACGCCGTCCGCCACGCTCCAGCAGCCCGTCTCGCGCAGCGCGGGACGCGTCTTGCGGCCGATCTTGAGCAGGGATTCGTAGGACATGGTGCCGTCGGCGGACAGCACGATCAGCGACTGCATGTCGCCCGCCACATCGCGCGGACGCGAATTGGACAACCAGGTGCCGATCATGGGGTCGCCGGTCTTGGCGGGCGTGCAGGCCACCGGCTTGGGCGGTTCGGCGGGTTGGGCCTCGGTGATGGCGGCTGGCTTCCTGGCGGCGCAACCGGCCAGGATCACGATGGCGCAGGCAATGCCTGCCGTACGCAAAAACACACTGCTCATGACTTCCTCAAGACGTCCGCCGACGCGCCGCGCCGATCACACCGGCCCGTCCCAGGCGCAGCGGACTTCACGCACTCTAAATAGGCGTTAGGGAAGAATCAACGACGATCCGCGCCGTGTGCAAATGCGCAACAGTGCGGGTGCGGACGCGCCCGGAATCCGCGCGGAAACCGCAAAAATGCGTTGGTTTCTAGCGACAGCGGCTCACCCGCGACGCGCCTTCTCGCGCAGCATTTCCTCCATGCGCGCGGCGGCCGGAGACAGGCTTCTGCCGGCCAGACGGGCAATGCCCAGCTCGCGTTCGATGCGTGGCCGCGACAAGGGCACAAACGCCAGTCCCGGCGAATCCGGCGGCACGCCCAGGCGGGCCAGCACCGTCACGCCCACGCCGCGCTCCAGCATGGCCAGCAGCGACATCATGTTGGAGACGAACACCTGCCGGTCCAGCATGAACGCCGCTTGCGGATGACCGGCAAGCTGGCGGTGCGCAATGGTGCCCACCAAAGGCAGGTCGGCGATTTCGCGCCACGTCACGGACTTGCGGCCAGCCAGCGGATGGCCGCGATGGCAGACCAGGCCAAAGGCGTCGCGCATCAGCGGTTCGAACGACAGGCGGCGGTCGCGTGACACGGTGCTGCACACGCCCAGTTCGACCTCGCCCGCCAGCACCATGCGCTCGACCCCCTCGGAGTTGTCGTCGAACAGGCGCAGCGACACCGCGGGATACTGCGCCCGGTAGGCGGCCACCAGTTCGGGCAGCCAGTGCGTGGCGGCGGACGCAACGGACGCCATCGTCAAGCTGCCGGCGCCATTGTTGGCAAGCCCCGACAAGGCGCCCGCGACCCGGTCGTGGTGGTCAACCAGTTCACGCGCCAGCGGCAGGCAGTCTTGCCCGAAGCGCGTCAGGGTGCCGCGGTTGCCGGGCTCGAACAGCGGCTGGCCCAGGCGTTGTTCCATTTCCCGGATCGACAGGGACAACGCGGGTTGGGATCGGAAAGCCCGGACGGCTGCGGCGCGAAAGCTGCCCAGCTCGGCGACCAGCAAAAAATGCCGGTAATGGGAAATGGAGAGATCGGGAAGCGGGCGCATGGGGCGACGGATTAGTAGAACTTATCAATCCATATGAAAAATAAAGTTTTCTGATCATAGGCCGCCTCTTAAGATGGCCGCAATATGCCTACCGCCAACCTTATCTCTCCCCCCGCCACGGACCCGCTGGACTTTGGCGTGGCCGATCGGCTGCCCGTGCGCGATGCGGGGCATGGCCGCCTGCGCATCGGCGCCGTCCCACAAGACGGCCGGCCCGGCCTGTTGTTCGTGCCGGGCGCTTACCACGGCGCCTGGTGCTACGCGCACTATCTGGATTACTTCGCAGCGGCCGGTCTGGCGTGCGCGGCGCTGGACATGCGCGGCCACGGCGACCTGCCGCAAGACGCCGGATTTCCGAACGTCACCATTGAGGACCTGGGCCAGGACGTCGTCAGCGCACTGGATGCGCTGGATGCGCTGACCGTGGTCGTGGGCCACAGCATGGGCGCGTTGCCGGCGCTGCTGGCCGCCAGCCGGCGGCCCGTGGCCGGCGTCGTGCTGCTGGCGCCCTCGCCGCCAGGCGATCTGCCCGGTGCGCTGGCCTTGCCTGCCGTGCCCGAGGACGTGCCACGCACCGCCCCCGGCGAGGCGGAAATCCGCTCACGTTTTCTGGCGACCACGCCGGACCGGGACGTTCGCGCGGTGGCGCGGCGGCTGTGCGCGGAAAGCCCCCAGGTCCTGAACGACCGATACCTGCTGCGCGTGGCCATCGGCGCGGCATCGATCCGCGCGCCCGGCCTCTGCCTGGAAGCGGGCCTGGACACGCATGACCGCCATCCACCGGGACAGGATCAAGCCATTGCGCGCCGCTACGGCTTTTCGCATGCCCTGCTTGCCGGACAACCGCACTGCATGATGTACGCAGACCATTGGCAGATCAGCGCCGGCGCCATCCTGGACTGGCATCGCAAGCAATTTGGCTGAGCCCCCGCAAGACAACGACGACCACAACGATAACGACGCGCCCAGGCGCACTCAGGAGACAGAGACATGACCATTTCCCGCTTGCTGCGTCCGGCGCTCGCCGGCGCCTGCCTGCTGTGGGCCGCGGCCTCGCACGCCGCCGGCTGGCCCGATAAGCCCGTGACGATCATCGTGCCCTCCGCGGCGGGCGGCGCGGCCGACCTGACCGCCCGCACCTTCGCCCAGTACTTGGGCGAGAAGACCGGGCAGACAGTGATCGTGGAGGATCGCCCCGGCGCCGGCGGCATCGTGGGCACCAACGCCAGCAAAAGCGCCGCGCCCGACGGCTACACGTTCCTCTTGTCCACGAACTCCACGCATTCGGCCAATCAGTTCCTGTACAAGACGCTGCCGTACGACGCGCAAAAGGATTTCGTGCAGGTCGGCATGCTGGGCACGTTCGGCACGGTGGGCGTCGTCTCGCCGGACAGCCCGTACCGGACCGTGCCCGAATTGGTCGAGTACGCCAAGAAACATCCGGGCGACGTCTTCTTCGGCTATTACAGTTCGTCCTCCCAGGTGCCGTCCGAACTCTTCAAGCAGCGGGCCGGCATCAACATCACCGGGGCGGCGTACAAGAACATCACGCAGATCATCACCGACCTGCGCGGCAAGCAGATCGGCTTCGCGTTCGTGGATTACCTGACCGCCATGGGCCAAATCGACGGCAAGGGCCTCGTCCCCATCGCCGTGACCGGCGCCCGGCAGCATGATGCCTGGCCCAGCGTGCCGACCATGGCCACCTACTACCCTGACTTCGTCGTGGCGGGTTGGCTGGGCCTGTCGGCGCCCGCCCGCACGCCACCGGAGATCGTCGCCAAAATGAACGCCTACCTGCAGGCCGCGGTGCAGGACGACGCCACGGCGCGCAAGCTGCGCGCCTTGGGATTGACGCCGGAAGCGATGGACGTGGCGCGCTTTGACGCGTTCGTGAAGGAAGACACGGCTCGCTGGAAGGAATGGATCCGGATCGCCGGCATCCAGCCCCAATAAACCTGTCCCTTTGCACTGCGGCGCGCCCTTTCTCTCTATCTATATAGAGAAGGCGCGCCTTTCTACAGCGGCAGCCGCTGCTCGTGCTTGATTTCACGCAGCGCCACAATGGTGCGCGTCTGCCGGATGCCCGGCATGTTGAACAGGAACCGGTGCAGGAAGCGATCGTAGGCTTCCGGACTTTCCACCAGGATCTTCAACAGGAAGTCCGAATCGCCGGTCACGGCATAACACTCCAGGATTTCCGGGGCGTCGCGCACCGACCGCTCGAAGTTCTCGACCGTGTTTGCCGAATGCCGCTCCAGGCTGATCTGCGCAAACATGCAGCCCAGCCCCACCTTGCTGCGGTCGACCTGGGCGCTGTAGCCCTGGATCACCCCGCTCGCCTCCATCGCCTTCACGCGCCGCCATACAGGCGCGGCGGACAGCCCCACCTTCTCGGAAAGCTGCTGCGCAGAGGCCCGGCCATCTTCCTGCAGCGCCTTGAGGATGCCGATATCGGTCTTGTCCATTCGTTTGTCTCCTGGTTTTCTTGAAATACGAAATGTTCATTGCGAATTATAGGGATAGCACGATCCAAAAACGCAATAAACCTGATCCCTCGCGAACCTATCATGGTGCCAAAGACGAGGAGCATTGACTATGGACGGTACCCCCGCCGCCGCACCCGAGCTGGACCTTGATTACCAGCTTGCCGACAACCTGACCCGCGAGTCCGGACGCATCTTCCTGACCGGGACGCAGGCCCTGGTGCGCCTGATGCTCACGCAGCGCCGGGTGGACCGCGAACGCGGCCTGAACACCGCCGGCTTCGTATCGGGGTACCGCGGATCGCCGCTGGGCGGCGTGGACATGGCAATGTGGAAGGCGCAGAAGGCGCTGGACGCCAACCAGATCACCTTCCTGCCGGGCATCAACGAAGACATGGCCGCCACGGCGGTCATGGGCACGCAGCAGGCCGGCGTGCGCGCTGACCGCAATGTCGATGGCGTGTTCGCCATGTGGTACGGCAAGGGTCCCGGCGTGGACCGCGCCGGCGACGCGCTGCATCACGGCAATGCCGCGGGCGCCTCGCGCCACGGCGGTGTGCTGGTGGTGGTGGGCGACGACCACACCGCCGTGTCGTCCTCGATCCCGCACGCCAGCGAAGCGTCGCTGATCGGCTGGCAGATGCCCATCGTGCATCCGACGTCCATCGACGAATACGAGACCTTCGCGCTCTGGGGCTGGGCGCTCTCGCGTTATGCGGGCACGTGGGTCGCCTTCAAGGCCGTGTCCGAAACCATCGAAAGCGGCCACTCGTTCACGCCAGCCGCCATCCAGACCTACGACATGCCCGATGATCCGGACATGCCGGCCGGATCGCTGGAATACTCCGCGCGCGACTTCCTGTCGCTGGCGGTCGAAACGCGCATGAACCAGCGCATGAAGGCCGTCGCCGCCTTCGCGCGCCGGCACAGCATCGACAAGCTGACCTGTCCGGCGCCCAAGGCGACGGTGGGCATCGTCACGGTCGGCAAGGCGCACCTGGACACCATGGAAGCGTTGGCGCGGCTGGGCGTGGACACGGTGACGGCGAATGCGCCGGTGCGGATCTACAAGCCCGGCCTGACCTGGCCGATGGACGAAGGCCGGTTGCTCGACTTCGCGCGCGGCCTGTCGCACATCCTCGTCATCGAGGAAAAAGGCGCGGTGGTCGAAAGCCAGATCAAGGACATGCTGTTCAACCTGCCCGAGCGGCCGACGGTCGTGGGCAAGAAGGGGCTGGACGGCGAGCCGATGGTGACGTCCGCCGGCCAGCTGCGCCCGTCGCTGCTGGCCGCGCCGCTGGCCGGTTGGCTGTCGCGCGCCGCGGGGCTGCCCGTGAACCGCGACCTGTCGGCCTTCGAATGCCAGGCGCCGCTATCCAACGACGCGGACGGCATGCGCCGCCGCCCTTACTTCTGTTCGGGCTGTCCGCATAGCACATCGACCAAGGTGCCCGAGGGCAGCCAGGCGCTGTCCGGCGTGGGCTGCCACTACATGGCCGCGTGGATGGACCGCGACACCGGCGGCCTCACGCAGATGGGCGGCGAAGGCGTCGACTGGATCGGCCTGTCCCGCTATACGAAGATGCCGCATATCTTCCAGAACATGGGCGAAGGCACGTATTACCACTCGGGCTACCTGGCCATCCGCCAGGCCGTCGCGGCCCGCGCCAACATCACCTACAAGATCCTGTTCAACGACGCCGTCGCCATGACCGGCGGGCAACCGGTGGACGGCCCGATCTCGGTGCCCCAGATCTGCCAGCAGCTGCGCGGCGAAAACGTGGCGCGCATCGTCGTCACCACCGACGAGCCCGAGAAATACCAGGGCGTGGACCTGGGCCCCGGCATCAAGGTCCACCACCGCCGCGAGCTGGACGCGCTGCAGCGCGAGCTGCGCGAGATCCCCGGCGTGACGGTCCTGATCCATGACCAGACCTGCGCGGCCGAAAAGCGCCGCCGCCGCAAGAAGAACCAGTTCCCGGACCCGGCGCGCCGCATGCTGATCAACAGCGCCGTGTGCGAAGGCTGCGGCGACTGCGGCGTGAAGTCGAATTGCCTGTCAGTCGTTCCGCTGGAAACGCCGTACGGCCGCAAGCGCGCGATCGACCAGTCCAGCTGCAACAAGGACTACTCGTGCGCGGAAGGCTTCTGCCCGAGCTTCGTGTCCGTCATGGGCGGCAAGCCTAGAAAGAGCGCGGCGCCCAAGGCCGACCAGGAACGCCTGCAGGGCATGATCGCCGGCCTGCCGCAGCCCGCCCTTCCAGCCTTGGACCACCCCTATCGTCTGCTGGTCGCCGGCATGGGCGGCACCGGCGTCATCACCATCGGCGCCATCGTGTCGATGGCCGCGCACCTGGAAGGCCTGTCGGCCGCGGTGCTTGACCTGACCGGGCTGGCGCAGAAAGGCGGCACCGTCGTGAGCCACATTCGCCTTGCCCCGGCGGGCTCGCCCGCTGGCCCCGTGCGGCTGGACTGGCAGCAGGCCGACGCGGCCATCCTGTGCGATCCGGTTGCCGCGGTCGCGCCGGATTCGCTGGGCGCCTTGCGCCACGGCCACACTCAGGTCACGGTGAACACCTACGTGGCGCCTGTGTCCGACTTCACGCGCAATCCCGACGCCGCGATGCGCCCCGAGGCGCTGCTGGCCAAGATCCGTCATGCGGCGGGCGACGCGCACACGGCCGCGATCGACGCGCATGAAGCGGCGCTGGCGCTGTTTGGCGACAGCATCCTGTCGAACATGTTCATGCTGGGCTACGCCTGGCAGCGCGGCGGCGTACCGCTTTCGCAGGCCGCCATCTATCGCGCGATCGAACTGAACGGCGTGGCGGTGGCGGCCAACCGCGCCGCCTTCGACAGCGGCCGGCTTGCCGCGCATCGCCCCGACGCGCTGGAAGGCGCGCTGCGCCCGCGGGCCCAGGTCGTACAGCTGCACATCCCCGAAACCTTCGAGCGCGCCGTGGCGCGCCGTGTCGAAGACCTGACGGCCTATCAGGATGCGGCATACGCGCAGGCGTATCGGAACGTGGTTGACGCCGTCGCGGCCCGCGAGCGGGCCCTGGCGCCCGATGCCAAGACGCCCCGCCTGGCGATGGCCGTGGCGCGCGGCCTGTACAAGCTCATGGCGTACAAGGACGAATACGAAGTGGCGCGCCTCTATACCGGCGAGACGTTCAAGGCGCAGCTGGAAGGCCAGTTCGAGGGCGACTACAGCCTGCGCTTTCACATGGCCCCGCCCATTTTCGCCCGCAAGGATCCGCGCACCGGCGTGCCGCGCAAGATGACGCTGGGTCCGCGCACGATGTCGGCACTGAAATTGCTGACGCGGCTCAAGGGCCTGCGCGGCACCTGGTTCGATCCCTTCGGCCATACCGCCGAGCGCAAGATGGAACGGGCGCTGGTCACGGAGTACCGCCAGACCATCGATCAACTGCTTGCGGGGCTGACTGCGGACAACCTCGCGCAAGCGGCTACAATCGCCGCCCTGGCTGAAAACATTCGCGGCTTTGGCCACGTGAAGGCCGCCAATGTCGAGAAGTACCGGACCGATCTGGCCCGGCTCTTGCAGAGCTATACAGCACCGGCCCCGCACGCCAGCGCCTTGCGGAAAACCGCATAAACAGCCGGTCTGAGTGGTCACTGACCTGGGCGCGCCTTGCGGGGCGCGCCTAGTGCATTTGGTTACAATCTTTTGTGGGATTCGTCTTATCTTCTTCTTGTCCCTGTAAACCTCGATCACTAGAATTAGTGGCCAACGAGGGGTGCTACACTACATCTTGTGGTCGCCTAAGCGCTGATTCCCGCCGGCCACGCCTTACGGACTAGCCTGTCCGGACGTTGCGACCCCCATTACAAGATCCAATTTTGACCAGACATGACGTCGTCATGTCTTCATCTACGCGCTTTTTCGCACAGGAGCTTCCATGCAGACTACGATCGCCTCTGTGACCCGGCCTTCGGCCGTGCCGCCCTCCCAAACCGATTCCCCCGCCGACGCCAACAGCGGCAAATGGGCCAGCTACAACATCATCCGCCGCAATGGCTCGGTGGTTGGCTTTGAGCCCAGCAAGATCGCCATCGCCATGACCAAGGCCTTCCTGGCCGTCAATGGCGGACAAGGCGCCGCGTCCGCGCGTGTGCGCGAACTGGTCGAAACGCTGACCGGCCAGGCCGTCAACGCCCTGGTTCGCAACCGCCCCAACGGCGGCACCTTCCATATTGAAGACATCCAGGACCAGGTCGAACTGGCGCTGATGCGCTCGGGCGAGCATGACGTCGCGCGCGCCTATGTGCTGTACCGCGAAAAGCGCACGCAGGAACGCGCCGCCGCCGCTGCCGCCGAAGGCCAGCAGAAGGCTGACGCCGCGCCGCAGGAACATGTGCTGAACGTCACCGACGCCGGCGTGCGCCGCCCGCTGGACGTGGCCGAACTGCGCGCCACCATCGTCGCCGCCGGCGAAGGCCTGTCCGAGTTCATCGACGCCGAAGCCATCCTGAAGGAAACGGTCAAGAACCTGTACGACGGCATCCCCGTCGACGAAGTGTTCAAGTCGGCCATCCTGTCCGCGCGCGCGCTGGTCGAAAAGGATCCGGCCTACAGCCAGGTCACCGCCCGTCTGCTGCTGCACACGATCCGCAAGGAAGTGCTGGGCGAGGAAGTCTCGCAAGACGGCATGGCCACGCGCTACGCCGAATACTTCCCCACGTTCATCGCCCGCGGCATCGAAGGCGGCCTGCTGTCGCCCGAACTGGCCAGCTATGACCTGACCAAGCTGGGCAAGGCACTGAACGCCAAGCGCGATCTGCAATTCGGCTACCTCGGCCTGCAGACCCTATACGACCGCTACTTCCTGCACATCCGCGGCACCCGCATCGAACTGCCGCAGGTCTTCTTCATGCGCGTGGCCATGGGCCTGGCGCTGCGCGAGAGCGACCGCGAAGCGCGCGCCATCGAGTTCTACGAGATCCTGTCCTCGTTCGACTTCATGAGCTCCACGCCCACGCTGTTCAACTCGGGCACGCTGCACTCGCAGCTGTCGTCGTGCTACCTGACCACCGTCTCGGACGACCTGGAAGGCATCTACGACGCCATCAAGGAAAACGCGCTGCTGGCCAAGTACGCCGGCGGCCTGGGCAACGACTGGACCCCGGTCCGCGCGCTGCGCAGCCACATCAAGGGCACCAACGGCGAAAGCCAGGGCGTCGTTCCGTTCCTGAAGGTTGTTAACGACACGGCCGTCGCCGTGAACCAGGGCGGCAAGCGCAAGGGTGCGGTCTGCACGTACCTCGAAACGTGGCACCTGGACATCGAAGAATTCCTGGAACTGCGCAAGAACACCGGCGACGAGCGCCGCCGCACGCACGACATGAACACGGCGAACTGGATTCCCGACCTGTTCATGAAGCGCGTCATGGAAGGCGGTGAATGGACGCTGTTCTCGCCGTCCGACTGCCCCGACCTGCACGACAAGTATGGCCGCGCATTCGAAGAAGCCTACGTGGGCTACGAAGCGCGCGTCGCCAGCGGCGAACTGAAGCTCTTCAAGAAGATGCCGGCGCTGACGCTGTGGCGCAAGATGCTGTCGATGCTGTTCGAAACCGGCCACCCGTGGATCACGTTCAAGGATCCGTGCAACATCCGTTCGCCGCAGCAGCACGTGGGCGTCGTCCACAGCTCGAACCTGTGCACCGAGATCACGCTGAACACCAACGAATCCGAAATCGCAGTTTGCAATCTGGGTTCCGTGAACCTGGTCGCACACATGAAGCCGGCTGCCGGCGGCGGTTTCGAACTGGACCACGACAAGATCAAGCGCACGGTCAGCATCGCCATGCGCATGCTCGACAACGTGATCGACATCAACTACTACGCCGTCGACAAGGCCCGCAATTCCAACGCGCGCCATCGTCCGGTGGGCATGGGCATCATGGGCTTCCAGGACTGCCTGCAGATGATGCGCGTGCCGTACGCATCGCAAGCCGCTGTTGAATTCGCGGACCGCTCGATGGAAGCGGTGTGCTATCACGCCTACTTCGCGTCGAGCCTGCTCGCCGAAGAACGTGGCCGCTATCAATCGTATGAAGGCTCGCTGTGGTCGCGTGGCATCTTGCCGCAAGACACGTTGAAGATGCTGCGTGATGAACGTGGTGGTCACGTTGACGTTGATGAATCGAGCACGCTCGATTGGGATACGTTGCGTACGCGCATCAAAGAACACGGCATGCGCAACTCCAATTGCATCGCAATCGCCCCAACCGCCACTATTTCCAATATCATTGGCGTATCTGCGTGCATCGAACCCACTTTCCAGAACTTGTACGTCAAATCGAATCTCTCCGGCGAGTTCACGGTCGTTAACGATTACCTCGTGCGTGACCTGAAGAAACTCGGTCTCTGGGACGAAGTCATGGTCGCCGACCTCAAGTACTTCGACGGCAGCCTGTCCCGCATCGATCGCGTACCTTCCGAACTCCGCGAACTCTACGCCACCGCGTTCGAAGTCGAACCGCGCTGGCTGGTTGAATGCGCGTCGCGCCGCCAGAAGTGGATCGATCAAGCCCAGTCGTTGAACATCTACATGGCTGGCGCATCGGGCAAGAAACTGGACGACACCTACAAGCTGGCATGGACGCGTGGCCTGAAGACCACGTACTACCTGCGCACCCTTGGCGCCACCAGCGCCGAGAAGTCCACGGGACGCGGCGGCGAACTGAACGCCGTCAGCGCGGGCAATCCGTCCACCGCCAACGCCGTTGCCGCAGCACCTGTTTTGCCGGAACCCGAAGTTCTCGGGGCGGTTTGCACCATGCGGCCGGGCGACCCCGGCTTCGAAGAGTGCGAAGCCTGCCAATAACCGCCTCCGGAGAATGAATCATGATTAATTGGGACGACGACACCACCGCCACGCAACCTGCACAACCTGCCGCGCCCGCGGCGGGCGGTCAGGCTGCCCCGGAAGTCCGGGCGGCGACGGGTGTGTTCGGCGACACCGCCATGCCCACGCCGGCCGCGCCTCAGCACGCAGCCGGCCTGGCAGCCAGCGGCGCGGCAACCTCGCAGCGCGTCAAGGTTGCCGACAAGCGCATCATCAACGGCCAGACCGACGTCAACCAGCTTGTGCCTTTCAAGTACAAGTGGGCGTGGGAAAAGTACCTGGCCACTTGCGCCAACCATTGGATGCCGCAAGAGATCAACATGTCGCGCGACATCGCCCTCTGGAAGAACCCGAACGGGCTCACCGAGGACGAGCGCCGCATCGTCAAGCGCAACCTCGGCTTCTTCGTGACCGCCGATTCGCTGGCCGCCAACAACATCGTGCTGGGCACCTACCGCCACATCACGGCCCCCGAATGCCGCCAGTTCCTGCTGCGCCAGGCATTCGAGGAAGCCATTCACACGCACGCCTATCAATACATCGTCGAAAGCCTGGACCTGGACGAAGCCGAGATCTTCAACGCTTATAACGAAGTGCCGTCCATCCGGGCCAAAGACGAGTTCCTGATCCCGTTCATCGACGCGATCGCTGATCCCAACTTCAAGACGGGCACGCCCGAAGCCGACCAGACGCTGCTCAAGTCCCTGATCGTCTTCGCTTGCCTCATGGAAGGCCTGTTCTTCTACGTTGGCTTCACGCAGATCCTGGCGCTTGGCCGCCAGAACAAGATGACCGGCGCTGCCGAGCAGTACATGTACATCCTTCGCGATGAATCCATGCACTGCAACTTCGGCATCGATCTGATCAACACCGTCAAACTGGAAAATCCGCATCTCTGGACGCCGGAATTCCGCGAAGAAATTCGAGAACTCTTCCGCAAAGCGGTCGAACTCGAATACGCTTACGCCGAAGACACGATGCCGCGCGGCGTGTTGGGCTTGAACGCACCCATGTTCAAATCCTACCTGCGCTTCATCGCCAACCGTCGTTGCCAGCAGATCGGTATCGAACCTCTGTACCCTCAGGAAGAAAACCCCTTCCCGTGGATGGCGGAAATGATCGACCTTAAGAAGGAACGCAACTTTTTTGAAACTCGCGTGATCGAATACCAAACCGGTGGCACGCTGAGCTGGGAGTAACGCAGTACGCCATCGAGCCCGGCGCGGGCACGCCCTTCTCTTTTCGATGGGCGTCGCGTTCGCGACAGGCTTGATGGCAAGCTCCTTGGTCAGGGTGTCTTCGAACACGTAGAACAAGCGGTCGGCGGCCTGTGAACAGGCCGCCTGCCGGCGCCATTTGAAATGGCTCGCGCCACAGGGGCGGGGGCCATATCAAATGGCTGTGCCGAATTCATTAGCGCAAACCGTAGTAGCTGTTGCTCGCACAGAACAGCGGCATGCGCCGATGAATAGCCCGGGCACGGTCCGCCGATTGGCGGGTCGGGGCACGGGTTTAAGTTCTGGGACCCCTGAACCTAAGGAGCATGACCATGGCAACAGCCAAGAAAGCCGTCAAGAAAGCAGCGGTGAAAAAACCCGCCGCCAAGAAGGCAGCAGCAAAGAAGGCCGCTCCGGCCAAGAAAGCTGCCGTCAAGAAAGTTGCAGTGAAGAAAGTCGCAGCCGCCAAGAAGCCGGCCGTGAAGAAGGTTGCCGCCAAGAAGGCTCCCGCCGCCAAGAAAGCGGTTGCCAAGAAGGCCGTAGCCAAGAAGGCCGTTGCCAAGAAGGCTCCGGCCGCCAAGAAGGCTGTCGCCAAGAAGGCCGTTGCCAAGAAGGCCGTCGCCAAGAAGGCCGTCGCCAAGAAGGCCGTCGCCAAGAAAGCCGTAGCCAAGAAGGCCGTCGCGAAGAAGGCCGTTGCCAAGAAGGCTGTTGCCAAGAAGGCAGTCGCCAAGAAGGCGCCCGCCGCCAAGAAGGCTGTTGCCAAGAAGGCTGCCGCCAAGAAGGCCCCGGCCGCCAAAAAGGCTGTTGCCAAGAAGGCCGTAGCCAAGAAGGCCCCGGCTGCCAAGAAGGCGCCCGCCGCCAAGAAGGCTCCCGCTTCCAAGCCGGCTGTTGCCGCCAAGAAGCCTGCCGCCGCGAAGAAGCCCGCTGCGAAGAAAGCCGCTCCGAAGAAGCCCGCCACGCCGCCCACCACGGCTGCTGCCCCGGGCGCGAAGACCGCGCTGAACCCCGCCGCGTCGTGGCCCTTCCCGACGGGTGGCCGTCCTTAATCCGGACGCGCCGAAGCGTTAGCTTCATCAGAGCCGCCTGGTTTGCACCGGGCGGCTTTTTTAATGTCTGAGCGTCATGCCATCCAAATGGCTGACCCCTGCACCGGGCCCGATGCACTAGGACCGTACGCAATTTTTACGTCTGGCCGTGCGACAATTGATTCCTCTTTTTTGGGGTGATCGCGTCCATGCTCGGTGAAATCTTCCGCTTCCTTCTCGAAATCGTGTTCACGCTGTTTGGCGCGGCGCTGATTGCCCGCGCCTGGATGCACGCGATACGACTGCACCCCTTCAACCCGTTGGCGCGCGCGATCTACGGAGCCACCAACTGGCTGGTGCTGCCGCTGCGCAAGATCATTCCCGCAGGCAACAAGATCGATTGGACCAGCCTGGTGTGCGCGTGGTTGTCGGCGCTGGTCTATCTGGTCCTGTTGTGGCTGGTGGCCATCGGCGCGCTGATCCCCGCCGCGCTGCTGCCCGCCGCGATGGGCTCGGCCCTCATCATGACGGCAAAGTGGGCGCTGAACCTGGTGGTCTGGCTGACGCTGATCCAGGCCGTGCTGTCGTGGGTCAACCCGATGGCGCCGATGATGCCGCTGCTGCAATCGCTGACTGCGCCGTTGCTCGATCCCATCCGCCGCATCCTGCCGCGCACCTCGATCGACTTCTCGCCGCTGATCCTCTTGATCGCGGCCCAGATCCTGCTGATGGTCCTGGCTCGCCTGAGCTACGGCATGATGGGCGTGTGATCGCCTACACGGGAATCGCGCTGTAGATCTCGATCAGCTTCTTGCGGTCGATCTTGTGGTTGTTCGACATGGGCAGCGCCGGACACGCGACCAGTTCGGACGGCACCATGTAGGGCGGCAGGCGCTCGGCCAGCCGCTCCTTCCAGCCGGACAGGGCCTGCGGCGCCAGCAGCGCAGCTTGCTCGCCCGCTGCTTCCGAGCCCGTCACGAAACCAATCAGCCGCACCGCCGTGCCATCGGGACGGCGCAGCACGGCGCAAGCGCTAGCCTCCACGCCCGGTAGCCCATGCAGGGCTTCGTCGATTTCCGCCAGCTCGATGCGGTAGCCGTTGAGCTTGATCTGGTCGTCCATGCGGCCGCGGCAGAACAGCAGCCCGCCCTCTTCCATCAGCCCCAGGTCGCCGGTGCGGAACGCGCGGCGGCCGTCGTCGTAGGTGTAGAGCTTGGCCGCGTTCAGGTCGGCGCGGTTAAGGTAGCCGCGCATCACGTGGTCGCCCACGATGCAGATCTCGCCCTCGTCCACCAGCAGCACGCTGTCCGGCTTGGCATGGCCAACCGGCAGCGGGTCGTGCGCCGCCAGCACGGCGTCGGTGACTTCGATCCAGGTGGTGGCCACCGTGGCTTCGGTCGGACCGTAGGTGTTCAGGATGGACGCATCCGGAAAGCGCTGGCGCAGCTTTTTCGCCAGCGCCGCCGGCAGTGGCTCGCCGCAGAATAGGAACGTGCGCAGCGTGGGCAGCGTCGCCGGAGAGAAGTCTCGGTTGGCCAGCTGCTGATGCGCGAACGACGGCGTGGACACCCACACCGTGATGCCGTGGGCGGCCAGCCGGGCCATCCACGGACCGGGCGCGGCAATCTGGTCGCGCGCGTTGAGCACGCAGCTTCCGCCCGACGCCAGGGTGGCAAAGACCTCGTACATCGACAGGTCGAAACTGAAGGGCGCCTGGTTCATGAACACGGGCGCCTCGCCCAGGCCAAAGCTGCCGAGCATCCAGTCGCCAAGCAGGCCGACGCTTTCGCGGCCGATCTGCACGCCCTTGGGGTCGCCCGTGCTGCCCGAGGTGAACATCACGTAGGCCAGGCCGCGTTCTTCCAGCATGGCGCCCTCGCCCGCCGTGAAGCTGCCGGCCGCGGCGTCGAACACGGCGGCCGCTTGCACGATCTCCACGATGCGGCGCAGGCGCTCAGGCGGATAGATGGTGTCCACCGGCACGAAGGGCGCGCCGATCAGAAGCGCGCCGACCATGGCGACAAAAAAGGCGGCCTCCTTGTGGCCGTAGATCGCCACCGGCACATCGGGGGCCACGCCATGCTTGCGCGCGGCGTCGGCCCAGGCGTGCGCCTCGGTGCGCAACTGGGCCCACGTCAGGCTGCGGTCGGCGGCGGCGACCGCCAGCGCGTCGGGCGCGCGCCCTTCGTCGGCGAACTGGAAGGACTTCAGATCGAAACGCATGCCGTGACTCCCGGCGTCAGATAGGGCTGCGGCCGCTGAACACATACAGTGCCAGCGCGGCCAGAATCAGGGTGAGGACGCGCCCCAGAAAGCGCATGACGGGCTTGGCCAGCGCGGCCTGCAGGGCAGGCCGGGTGCGCGCCGCATTGATCAGCAGGTTGTGCCCCACCGAATACAGGCCGAACATCAGGCCGCTGACGATGTAATGCAGCGACAGTCCGTTCCACACCCCCATCGCCAGCAGGGTCGCGAAAATGCCGATATTCTGCGCCGCCAGGCGGTGACGGCCAAAGAAGCGGGTCTTGCTCAGCGCCTTGTAGATCGGCATGAACACGACATCGCGCAGCCATTCGGACAGGCTGATGTGCCAGCGGCGCCAGAAATCCTGCGGGTTGAGCGTGGCCAGCGGATTGCGGAAGTTGATCGGCAGCGTGAAGCCGAACAGCATCCCGATCCCGATCGCCATCGTCGAATAGCCGGCAAAGTCGAAGAACAGGTACGCGCTGTAGAGCGAGGCATTGAGCGCCACGCCCGTGAACGAATAATCGTGCGCGTTGAGCGTGGCCAGTCCGTAGCGCCAGATCAGCTCGGCCAGGCCGAATTTCTGAATGACGCCCACCATGATGAGTTCCAGCCCGATCAGCCACGTGTTCAGGTTGACCCCTTCGTAGCCGCGCTTCAGATCGGCCTGGAAGGCGCGCCAGCGGTACATGGGCCCCGCCAGCAGCGTCAGCGGGAAGAACAGGTAGATGAAATAGTCGAGCGGCGAGACGCGTTCGTTGCGCGGCGCGAACAGCAGCACGTCGATGGCGCGGAACGTGGCAAAGGACAGCCCGAGCATCGCGCCCAGGTGCGAGACCCCGGTCTTGACCAGCAGCAACGGCGTCATCGTGATGATGACGGCGAGCCAGGTGGGGATGTAGTTGCGGCGCATTGCCCACAGCGCGCCGCCGGAAATGGCCAAGAGCGCAATGGGTTGATAGGGCCGCGCCCAGAACACCGCCATCCAGACGCCCAGGCAGATGACGCCGATGATGTGGCGGTACCCGATGCGCAGCGGCATGCCGGACGAGCGGTATGCGACGAGGCCAAGGCCGCCAAACAGCGCGCCGCCAAAGAAGCTCAAGCTAGCAAAGAGTTCCATCGTGCGCTCAGAACTGCTGGTATTGGAATTCGACCTTGATCGGTCCGCCGCTGCCCGTCGTGGGCTGCGCCTGCAGCACGAACACGAGGATCACGCCCACGTACAGGCACAGATGCCAGAAGAAGCGGCGCGCCCAGGGCGCGCCCGCATTGCGGGCTTCGTCTTTACGAAAGAATTTCATCGGGAAAAATACTCCGCAATGCCTTGATCGGCCATGGCCCAGCCGAGTTCGGCCAGGTGCATGTCGTCGCGCAGCATCCCCGGCTCGAAGGGAATGCTGTAGAGATCCAGGCACCCCATCTGATAGCGGGTGCACATGCCGGTGATGGCGGCCACCACGGGGTCGAACCGTTCGACGTCCAGGATGAGCTTGGGGTTGAACGGCTGGATGACGAAGTACGCCTTGACCTTGCGCTTTTGCAGCAAGGCCATCACACGCGACAGGTCGCCCAGCTCGGTGCGCGTGATCGGATCGACATCCGCGAACTCGTTGCGCGCCGGCGAGTACAGCGGCGCCAGATATTGCTGGTAGTAGTCGTCGCGCACATCGTAGGGGTTGTTGCCGCCCAGGGTGTGTTCGACTTCGCGCGCTTCGTGCGTGATCCGGGACCACTGCCCGGCATTCAGGCGGGCGGACATCGGCCACGACACGTACCGGTGCGCGGGCACCGACAACTTGCTGCGCGGCTTGTCGGGCGCCGGTTCCTTGCGGGCTTGCCACCACAACGCCAGCTTGTCCTTCAGCTCGGAGACCTGGCCGTTGGCGATGAGCCACAGCAGGCCCCAGTTCGCGTTGTCGCTGATCCAGTTCTGCATCTGCTCGCGCGTGCTGGGCTGGTCCCACAGCCGGTCCCAGACCGGGCCGGTGACGTGCTCGGCAAATGCGCTGCGCGGCAATTGACCGCCGGAGGCGAACCACGCCGGCGACAGCATGATGACCAGCCGCGTGTTGGGCGTAAGCGAATCGGACACCGATTCCAGCACGCTGACGATGCCATACGACTGGAACATCGCATGGCCGTAAGCGAGCGTCGGCACCTTCAGCTCTTCCGGGAAAAAGCGGTAGGGGACGAAACGCAGGTCGTGGCTGGAGAGCTCCGAGGATCCCAGCACCACCAGCGTGCCGTCGCTCAGGGCATTGCCCAGACGATTCAGGTTGACGTGCTGGGTGCCCCAGTCGGGGCCCAGGTTGGGCAGGTAATTGCTTTTGTTGGCCGCCAGCGCCGAGGGGGAGGACGCCGGGTTGACGACGCGGCTGAGCAGGTCATCCGCGCCGCAATACGTGCCTACCGCCAACGCCACCGCCGTCGCTGCCGCCGCGACGTGCGACAGGAACCGGGTATTACGAAGTATGGGCAGCGACATAGCCGGCAAGCACGCGGACCGACTGAAGGTGCTCTGCGATTTCGGGAGCCGGAATGCTGCAGCCGTACTCGGACTCGACCGCGAGCGTGATGTCCACGGCGGCGAGCGAATCGACCAGGCCGGTGGCAATCAGTTGCGTATCGGGGGTGACTTTCTTCATGACGATCGACTCGACGATCTCGCCGATCTTGGTGTGGAGTTCTTGCTCGGTGTGCATAGATCTTGCAGCGTAACGTTGCCTGTTCGGCAAACCATCCCCCGCCCCGGGATTTCAGGCGCTGAGGATACAGAAAACAGCTGAAACCAAACTGAAAAATTCCAGCCAGCCAGAACGGTCGCCGGATGCACGTGGTTACATTAAATCCGGACTGCCGCGCCGTCGCAATCATTGCACTTCGGCCGTCGAATCGCCATGAAACTTATGGTGGAAATGGCGAGAAAAGGCTGGGAAAGGTAACGTTCGCGGGTAAATCCGGGGGGCCGCGTTGTGGCCGAGCGACATATTTTTACGTGTCGGCCTCCGACTGCATTTGACCCTGATTCAAGGCGGCCGCCGCCGCCATGAAAAAAAGCCCGCTTGCGCGGGCTTTTTCGTACAGCGACCTTTCCAAACGGTCGGCGGATTATATCGGCGTGACGCGGGTCGGACCGGCGCCGCTGATGACCTGGACGCGCTGGCCCACGCTGACGGGCACGTCGGCTTCCTGAGCGACGACACGCGTTTCGCCGTTGTCCAGGCGCACCGTGATCTCCAGGCCGGAGTTCGTCTGCGCGCGGTTTTCAACGGCGTTGCCGGCCAGGGCGCCGAGGATGACGCCGCCCACCGTGGCGATCGTGCGGCCCGTGCCGCCACCGATTGCGTTACCGGCCACACCGCCCAGCGCGCCGCCGGCCACCATGCCGACGCCGCTGGACTTGTCGTTCTGAATGACGATCGGACGCACGCCAGTGACCGTACCGGTGCGGACGATCTGTTCGCGCTGCGCTTGATCGTAGCTATAGACACCGCTGGAGGCGCTGCGATTGGCGCAACCGCCAAGCACGGCCATCGACGTCACCACGGCCGCGACAGCCAACCAGCGGCCAGTGCGCGGCGTCACCAGGGAAATAGACTTTATATGATTCATTTGGACTCCTCATTCGGGCACGGCCGACGGTAACTGATGATACTCCGAGCGCAACGCCCGGCAAGTGCGCCAGCAACAGACTGAAACCCTCCGCCAGAAGCTGCAAAACGGGCCGGGAAACAACGGGCTACAGCCCGTTGCCATTGCGCATGGATTGGCCTTCGACTCGTGCTGCGTGCCGCGGTTCCCGGGAGTCCTTTTACGGTCAGGCGGGCAGATGGATGCCGTACGTGGCGTGCAGCACGGCGTCGATCTCGGTACGCGTGGGCGCGTGGTTTTGCGGGCCGCGCGAGGCGATCTTGATGGCGCCCATCACGTTGCCCAGACGGCAGCTGTCTTCCCAGTTCCAGCCGCTGGTCAGGCCATACAGCAGGCCGCCGCGCTGTGCGTCGCCGCAGCCCGTGGGATCGACCACCTGCGAGGCGCGCACCGGTTCGATCTGGATGGTCTTGCCTTCGGTGTGCAGGGTGGCGCCCTCGGCGCCGCGAGTCACGACGACGGCCTGCAGGGAACGGGCGATGTCCGCGACGCTGCGGCCGGTGCGCTGCTCGACCACGCCGGCCTCATAGTCGTTGACCGTGAGCGCCTGGGTCAGCTTGAGCATGCGCTCCAGGTCCGCGCCGTCAAAGAGCGGCATGGCCTGGCCCAGGTCGAAAATGAAGGGGATGCCGCGCTTGTTCAGGCGCTCGGCATGGGCAAACATGCCTTCCTTCGCATCCGGCGCGACGATGGCCCAGGCGGCGTCGGCGTCGCTCAGGTCGTTCTGCGCGGCAAAGGACATGGCGCCCGGGTGGAACGCGGTGATCTGGTTGTCGTCCAGGTCCGTCGTGATGAAGCACTGCGCGGTGAAGGTGTCGGGGATGACCTTGACGCGGCTGACGTCGACGCCCAGGTCCGACAGGCGCTGCATGTACTCGCCAGCGTCTTCGCCAACGGTGGCGACCGGCACGGGTTTGCCGCCCAGCAAGTTCATGTTGTAGGCGATGTTTCCCGAGCAGCCGCCGAACTCCTTGCGCATGCTGGGCACCAGGAACGACACGCTCAGCGACTGAATGCGGTCGGCAAGAATGTGTTCCTTGAAGCGTCCTTCGAACACCGCGATGGTGTCGAACGCCATCGAACCGCAGACCAGAACAGGGGTTGCCATGCTTGTCATCCTTTACGGAAAAAACTTGTCGAGTTGGTAGCCATTGACCTGAACGCCGGTCACTTCAATGGGGACGGAAATCTTCAGGGCGCCTTGCGGGCCGAACGGGCCGGCCAGCTGCTGCGGCGTGAGGTAGTCTTCGGGCATCAGCACCTTGCGCACGACCACCGTGTCCGACAGGTCATTCAGTTCCAGCACCAGCGCCGGCCAATACTGCGGCTTGTCGTAGCGGTTGTGCAGCATCACGGTCAGCACCAGGCGGGTACGGCCATCGTCGATGGCGGCGGCGCCCGTTGGCGGCTGCAGCGACGACGAGGAAATGCTGATGAGATCGCGCCGGCGCGCGTAGCCAACGGTGCAGTCCAGCGGCTTGCAGACAGCTTCCAGGACCGGGCGCAGCGCCGGCACGGAGTTGGCGATGTCGGTGCGATACGCGTACAGCAGTTGCAGCGCCAGTGCGATCAGACCCACGAGGCAGGCGTAGCCCCACAGCTTGCGCACCAGGCCGCTGCGCTCGATGCGGTCCTGGTCCAGGAATTCGGGCGGCGCCCGGCCCACGTCCGTGGCGCTGGAGTAACGCGTGCGGGTGTCGCCCAGCACCGGCTCGTGCGCGCCGGCATCCCGGTCGTCGTCTTGATCGTATTCGTCGTCGCGCTCGAGGTCCCGCACGTCGTCGTACGCGTCGTCGTAAGTGTCGTCGTGCCGGTCGTCGTGCGAGTCGTCGCGCAGACCTTCGCGCGGATCGTTGTACAGGTTGTTGCGCTCGCCGGTTGACGCGCGGCCGGCGCGCCAATCCAGCGTCGGCTCGTCCGATCGGCGGGCAACGATGGGTTCCTGGCGATACGCCGGGAGCGGGTGCGCGGGCGCGGCGCGAGGTGGCTCGGGCGCGCGCAGGAACGGCTCGCCGTCATCGTCGGCGTAATCGTCGTCTTCGATGTCGTCGTCGGCGGCGGCCTGCGGCTCGGTGCGCTTGCGAATGTCATCGCGGCCACGCAGCACTGCGGGCGGAACCGCCGGCGCGGACGGCATCGTGGGCGCGGACCGGACCATGGGCGCGGGCGGCGCCTCGGGTTCGTCTTCCCAAGGCAGGACGATACGTGGCTCTTGGGGCTCGAGCGGCTTGGGCGGCGCGGGCGGCGCGGCTGCAGGCGCGGGCGGCTTGGGCGGCGCGACTGCTGGCGCTCGCGCCGGGATGGCGGGCGGCGCGTAGGCGGGTTCAGGAATCGGGGCGGCGGGCGGGTGCGGCTCGGGCGCGGCCAGGACCGGCGCGGCCACGGCCGCGGCGGAAGACGGCAGCGGCGCACTGGCCGGCGCTGTCGCTACAACAGGTGCGCCCGGCGCGGACACCAGACACGCACGGCCGTCGAACACGGTGGAGCAGGCGCCGCAACGCACCAACCCATTGCGGACCCGAAGCTGGTCGGGCACCACCTTGAAAGACGTGCCGCACTGCGGGCAGCGGGTGGTCAGAGCCATGAGGCGTGCTCCTGCTGCCGCAGCTTAAGGCTTGCGGCCGTGCAGGCACACCCAGCCGTCGCGCGCGCGCCAGACCGACATGGCAAGCCACGGCGCGTAGGCGGCGGCGACTTCCTCGGCCTGACGTTCGAGCACGCCCGACAGCACCAGATGGCCGCCCGCGGCGACGCGGCCGGCCAACATGGGCGCCAGCACCTTCAACGGATTGGACAGGATGTTGGCGACAACCACTTCGAACGTTCCGTCGGCCAGCGCATCGGGCAGAATGGCCTGCAGTTCGACCTTGTTGACCTCGGCGTTGAAGACCGTGCTTTGCACCGCCTGCGCGTCGATGTCGACCGCCTGCGTGGGGCCAGCGCCCAGCTTGCGCGCGGCGATGGCCAGAATGCCCGATCCGCAGCCATAGTCCAGCACGGTCGCGCCGGCAGGCAATTCGGCTTCCAGCCAGGCCAGGCACAGGTGCGTGGTCGGATGGCTGCCGGTGCCAAAGGCCAGACCCGGGTCCAGTTCGATATGGATGGCGCCGTCCTGGTCCGGCGCGGCCGCGGCGTCCATGCCCGGCACGTCGGGATTGTCGCGATGCCAGCTGGGGACGATCCAGAGCCGCTCGGCAATGTGGATCGGGCCGAACTGCGATTGCGTCAGGCGCACCCAGTCGGCGTCCGGCACGTCGCGCAGGCTCCAGCCGTCAAAGACCGACGCTTCGAGCTCTCCGGATTGCGCGGCTTCTTCCATGATCTGCGCGGGATCGGCTCCGTCCGGCAGCAAGGCGACGACACGGTTGCGGTCCCAGGCCTGGACGTCGGGCTCGGTGCCGGGCTCGCCGAACAGGGGACGCTCGACGTCGGTGCCGAAGTCGGCGTCTTCGACGGAGACCGACAGCACGCCGGCTTCGAGCAACGCATCCGACAAAGCTTCGGCCTGCGCCTCCGAGCAATGGAGCACGAGTTCACGCATGATAATTTCTCTTCCATCTGGTCAACGGGCCGCGGCATGCGCCGCGGCCCGATCAACCTTAAAACATCTACAAGGCAAAACGCAAAAGGGGCCGTGAGGCCCCAAAGTCGGTCAGGGACGCTGCGCCAACTTGTGTTCCAGATAATGGATGCTGGTGCCGCCTTCGATGAAGCGGGCGTCCTGCAGCATTTCGCGATGCAGCGGGATGTTGGTGGAAATGCCTTCCACCACCATTTCCGACAGCGCGATGCGCATGCGGGCCAGCGCCTGGTCACGCGTGTCGCCGTAAGTAATGACCTTGGCAATCATCGAATCGTAGTTCGGCGGCACGAAGTAGCCGTTGAACGCGTGCGAATCGATGCGAACGCCAGGACCGCCCGGCGTGTGCCAGTTCGTGATGCGGCCGGGGCTGGGCACGAAACGGAACGGATCTTCCGCGTTGATGCGGCATTCGATCGCATGGCCCTTGAACGCGATGTCGCGCTGGCGCAGCGTGAACTTTTCGCCGGCGGCGATCAGGATCTGCTGCTGCACCAGGTCGATGCCCGTGATCAGTTCGGTGACCGGGTGTTCGACCTGGATGCGGGTGTTCATTTCAATGAAATAGAACTCGCCGTTTTCATACAGGAATTCGAACGTGCCCGCGCCGCGATAGCCCATCTTGCGGCAGGCGTCGGCACAGCGATCGCCAATGCGCTCGATCAGGCGGCGGGCAATGCCGGGCGCCGGCGCTTCTTCGATCACTTTCTGGTGGCGGCGCTGCATGGAGCAGTCGCGCTCGCCCAGCCAGACCGCATTGCGGCCGCCGTCGGCCAGCACCTGGATTTCGATATGGCGCGGGTTCTCGAGGAACTTCTCCATATAGACTTCCGGGTTGTTGAACGCGGCGCCTGCCTCGGAACGCGTCATCGTGACGGCGTTGAGCAGCGCGGCCTCGGTGTACACCACGCGCATGCCGCGGCCACCGCCGCCGCCTGCTGCCTTGATGATGACCGGATAGCCGACTTCGCGCGCAGTGCGCAGGATTTCCTGCGGATCTTCGGGCAACGCGCCTTCCGAACCCGGCACCACCGGCACGCCGGCTTCGATCATGGCGCGCTTGGCGCTGACCTTGTCGCCCATCAGGCGGATCGTGTCCGGACGCGGGCCGATGAACACGAAGCCGCTCTTCTCGACGCGATCGGCGAAGTCGGCATTTTCGGACAAGAACCCGTAACCCGGGTGGATTGCCTCGGAATCCGTGACTTCGGCGGCCGAGATGATGGCCGGCATGTTCAGGTAGCTTTCACGCGACGGCGCGGGCCCGATGCACACGGATTCATCGGCAAGGCGCACGTACTTGGCTTCGCGGTCGGCCTCGGAGTGGACGACCACGGTCTTGATGCCCAGCTCGCGGCAGGCGCGCTGAATGCGCAGGGCGATTTCGCCCCGATTGGCGATCAGGATTTTTTCGAACATGTTCAGCTATCAGCCAATGACGAAGAGGGGTTGACCGTACTCGACGGGCTCACCGTTTTCGACCAGGATTTCTTTGATGACGCCGGACTTGTCGGCTTCGATTTCATTGAGCAGCTTCATGGCTTCAATGATGCACAGCGGGTCGCCTTCCTTGACGGTGGCGCCGACGTCGACGAACGGGGCGGCGCCCGGGTTCGGCGAGCGGTAGAACGTGCCGACCATCGGGGCCTTCACGACGTGGCCTTGAATGACCGGGGCAGCGGGCGCGGCCGGTGCGGCGGCGGGCGCGGCAGCAGCCACGGGCGCGGCGGGCACGCCGGCTTCGGGCTGGTGGTAGGCCACCGGCTGCAGAGTCTGCGAGAACTTGACGATTCTGACCTTGCCTTCGCCTTCGGTGATTTCCAGCTCGGCGATGCCCGATTCAGCCACCAGGTCGATCAGGGTTTTGAGTTTTCGAAGATCCATAGAAGCTGCTTCCCGAGATAGTGTCGGCGTCGCCCCAGCGTCGGGTTCGCGCCGTATAAGATGTAAAAGCGTTGAATTTGGTGCGAGATCAGTGCCGCACTGCGTATCGCAGCGCGGCCTCGTAGCCGTCCGCGCCCAGGCCGCTGATCAGGCCCTGCGCCAAGTCGGACAGATAAGAGTGATGCCTGAACGGCTCTCGCTTATACAGATTGGACAAATGTACTTCAATAAATGGGATCGCGACCCCGGCCAGCGCATCGCGAATTGCGACGCTGGTGTGCGTGTAGGCCGCTGCGTTGATGATGATGAAGTCCGTGCCGTCCTGCCGTGCCGCCTGAATGCGGTCAACCAGCGCACCTTCGTGATTGCTTTGCCACGCAGTCAGCGTGGCGCCCAATTCACCCGCGAGCAACTCGAGACGCTCATTGATCTGGGCAAGGGTAAGACTGCCGTAGATATGAGGTTCCCGGGTGCCAAGCAGGTTCAGGTTCGGGCCATGCAATACCAGTATGTTTTGCGCCATGCGCGTGCCAAATTGTGGATTGCCAATTGTTGGCAAAACAGCCGATAAACCAGCTTTTTACGCCAATTCCTACTATTTGTCCAACAGACTTACGCCTTCAGCGCCGCCAGGGTGCGATCCAGGTCATCGGGCTGGACTTCACCCAATATCTTCCGGTTAATGCTGCCATCTGCGTTGAAAACGATAGTAAAAGGCAAGCCCCCGCTGGGATTTCCCAATTTACGCAGGGTATCGATGGCGCCAGCGCCGATCACCCATAGCGGGTACGAAACCTGTACTTTCTCGACAAATTTTTGCATGTTGGCTGCAGTATCGACACCGAAGCCAACAAAGCGCACATTCGGGTATTTTTTCTGCAAGGCATCTAGTGCCGGCATTTCCTTTACGCACGGCGCGCACCACGTGGCCCAGAAATTGACCACGATGGGCTGCCCCTTCCAGCCGTCCAGCGAATGCGAAGCGCCGGCCAGATCGGGCAGCTTCATCTGCTTCAAGGCGGCCACCGGATCGCCGGCGTCGGCTGGCGCCGCGGCGTCCTGGGACTTGCGTCCCATCAGCGTGTAGCCGCCCGCGACAGTCGCGGCCACGGCCACGGCCGCGGAAAGAAGTAGGCGTCGATTCATGGCGCGATGATAACCGTTGCGGCCGTTTTACGCCGCACCAGCGCGGCGCCGGCTTGTCGCGGCGCTATATATACAATGCAGGGCAGGAGATTTATCAATGCACCTGCACATTCTTGGCATCTGCGGCACCTTCATGGGCGGGCTGGCGCTGATCGCGCGCGCCGCCGGCCACAAAGTCACGGGTTGCGACGCGGGCGTGTACCCGCCGATGAGCACCCAGCTTTCCGAACAGGGGATCGAACTGATCGAAGGCTTCGGCGCGGAACAATTGGCGCTCAAGCCGGACTTGTACGTCATCGGCAACGTGGTCAGCCGCGGCAATCCGCTGATGGAAGCCATTCTGGAATCCGGGGCGCGCTACGTGTCCGGTCCGCAATGGCTGGGCGACAACATCCTGCCGGGCGCGCATGTGCTGGCCGTCGCCGGCACACATGGCAAGACCACCACCAGCTCGATGCTGGCCTGGGTGCTGGAAGCCGCGGGCCTGGCACCCAACTTCCTGATCGGCGGCGTGGCGCAGGACCTGCACGTTTCCGCCCGCTACGATCCGGCGCGCCGCCCCTTCGTGATCGAAGCCGACGAATACGACACGGCATTCTTCGACAAGCGGTCCAAGTTCGTCCACTACCGACCCCGAACCGCCATCCTGAACAACCTGGAATACGATCACGCCGACATCTTCCCCGATCTGGCTGCCATCGAAACCCAGTTCCACCACCTGGTGCGCACGATCCCCGGGTCGGGCCGCATCGTCCGGCCGACGCACTCGGACGCCCTGGACCGCGTGATTGCGCGAGGATGCTGGTCCGATACCGTCACGTTCGGGCCCGACGGCCCTTGGCAGGCCTCGCCGCCCGACGCGGACGGCGCCTTTGAAGTCACCCGCGCCGGCGAGCGTGCCGGTACGGTGCGCTGGACGCTGACGGGCGAACATAACCGCATGAACGCGCTGGCCGCCCTGGCCGCCGCCGAGCACGTCGGCGTGCCGGCCGAACAGGGCATCGACGCCCTCACCCGCTTCGGCGGGGTCAAGCGCCGCATGGAACTGCGCGGGACGGTCAACGGCATCAAGGTCTATGACGACTTTGCGCACCACCCCACCGCCATCGCCACCACCCTTGAAGGTTTGCGCCGCCAGATTGGCGCCGCGCGCATCCTGGCCGTGCTGGAGCCGCGTTCCAACACCATGAAGCTGGGCACCATGGCCGCCCGTCTGCCCGAGGCACTGGCAGACGCCGACCTGGTGTTCTGCTTTGGCGCCAACGAGGGCAAGCATGCGCTGGGCTGGAACCCGGACGAGGTGCTCGCGCCCCTGGGCGGCCGGGCTTCCAGTTACGATGACATCGGCGCGCTCGTGGCCGCGGTCGCCGGCGCCGCCCGCCCGGGCGACCAGGTGCTGGTCATGAGCAATGGCGGCTTTGGCGGCATTCATGGCAAGCTGCTGGACGCGCTGCAGGCGCGCGGCTGAATCCGCCGCCGGCCGATCGCGCGGGCCCAGCCGGAACCGGCAGGCCCGCCCGACCGGCCTCAAGGCCAGCTCCAGCCGGCCTCCCGCAACGCAGACGGAAACAGCAAGCAATGATTCTCTATCTACACGGTTTCCGGTCGTCGCCTGATTCCTTCAAAGCGCGCATGATGGCGAACGCGATGGCCGAGCGTGGCCTGAACGAGGCCTGGGCGTGCCCGCAACTGCCCGCCAGCCCGCGCGCGGCGATCGACCTGGCCATGGGCATGGCGCGCGACCGGCTGGCGAACGCCGCCTCGCCGCGCGAACTGACCGTCATCGGCTCGTCGCTGGGCGGTTTCTACGCCACCTGGATCGCCGAGCAGCTGGGCTGCAAGGCCGTGCTGCTGAACCCCGCCGTCAACGCCGCGCGCGACCTTGCCACCCAGGTCGGCGAGCACCACATGTATCATTCCGGCGCGCCGTTCGTTTTCTTGCCCGAGTATGTGGCTGAGCTGGCCGCCATCCATGCGCCGCACATCACGCAGCCCGACCGGTATTTTCTGGTCGCCGCAACGGGCGACGAAGTGCTGGACTGGCGCGAAATGCGCGACCGGTACGCGGGCTGCCGCCAGCGTATCGTGCAAGGCAGCGACCACGGCCTGTCCGATTTCGCGGACTGGATGCCGGAAGTGCTTGAATTCGCCCTAGGCGGCAAGCCGGTACGCCCTTGATAATCAATATCGACTTTCAACACCCCTAAAGCTGCGCAAGGCGGCGCAAGGCCGCCGCCCAGGACGATCCCCACCATGTATGTGTTTTACGAAGACGACGGCAGCTTCAAGGCCGGCCATATCCTGTCCGAGACCGACGCCAGCCTGCAGGTGGAGTCGGAATCGGGCAAGCGCAGCAAAATCAAGCGCGCCAACACCCTGTTCAACTTCGCCTCGCCGGACCCGGCGACCCTGATGAGCCAGGCGGCCGCCACGGCCGAGACGCTGGACCTGCAATTCCTGTGGGAATGCGCGCCGCAGGAAGAATTCGACTCGCCCGCCCTGGCAGCCGATTACTTCGGCCACGCCCCCACGCCCGTCGAACAGGCCGCGCTGCTGATGCGCCTGCACGGCGCGCCGGCTTACTTCCATCGCCGCGGCAAGGGCCGCTACCGCCCTGCCCCGCCCGACATCCTGGCCGCCGCGCTGGCCGCGCTGGAAAAGAAGCAGCGTCAGGCCGAGCAGCAGCAGGAATGGGTCGACGAAATGGCCGCCGGCCGTCTGCCCGAGCCGATCGCGCAGGCCGCCGAATCGCTGCTGATCCGCCCGGACAAGAACTCGCAGCAATGGAAGGCGCTGGACGCCGCATGCGCCAAGCTGGGCAAGACCCCGGACCGCCTGCTGCTCGAACTGGGCGCCTGGCCGCACGCGCTCGCGCTGCACAAGCGCCGCTTCCTGGCCGTCAACTTCCCGCGCGGACTGGCCTTCCCCGACGTGGAACTGCCCCCCATCGACCGCGAACTGCCGCTGGCCGATGCCGAGATCTACTCCGTGGACGACGTCACCACCACGGAAATCGACGATGCGCTGTCGGTCTCGACCCTGCCGGACGGCCGCGTGCGCGTCGGCATCCACGTCGCCGCGCCGGGCCTGTCCGTCACCCGCGACAGCGAACTGGACAAGCTGGCCCGCGCCCGCCTGTCCACCGTCTACATGCCCGGCGACAAGATCCCGATGCAGCCGGACAGCGTCATCCAGGCGTTCTCCCTGGACGCCGGCCGCGAAGTGCCCGCGTTGTCGCTGTACGTCATCGCCAATTCCGAAACCGGCGAAGTCATCGAATCGGAAACCCGCCTGGAACGCATCGTCGTGCGCGAGAACCTGCGCCACAACATGCTGGACACCCAGGTCACCGAGGCAAGCCTCGCGGACCCGACGGCCGATCTGCCCTACGGGCACTGGCTGCGTCCGCTCTGGAAGCTGGCCCAGGCCTTGTCGGCGCAACGTGAAAATGTGCGCGGCAAGCCGGAAAACAACTCCCGGGTCGAATACAGCTTTTATCTGGACGGCAACCCCGACGATCCCGACACGCCCGTGCGCCTGGTCCCGCGCCAGCGCAACGCGCCGCTGGACCGCATGGTCGCCGAGTACATGATCCTGGCCAACAACCTGTGGGGCGGCCTGCTGAACCAGCACGGCGTGCCCGGCATCTACCGCTCGCAACAAGCGGGCCGCGTGCGCATGAGCACGCAAGCGCTGCCGCACGAAGCCATCGGCGTCCCGCAATACGCGTGGAGCACGTCGCCGCTGCGCCGCTATGTCGACCTGGTCAACCAGTGGCAGCTGATCGCCGCGGTGGAACACGGCGTATCCGCCCGCCTGATCGCCCCCTTCAAGCCGCGCGACGCGGACCTGTTCGCCATCATCGGCGCCTTCGACGCGCAATACGCCGCCTGGGCCGAGTTCCAGAGCGCAATGGAACGCTACTGGTGCCTGCGCTGGCTGAAACAGAACGGCGTGACGCGGACGGTGGCGCATGTGCTGCGCGAGGATCTCGTGCGGTTTGCGAATGCGCCGCTGGTGACTCGGGTGGGTGGGATGCCTGAGTTTGAGCGGGGGACGGCTGTTGAAGTGGATATTCTGGGGATGGATGAGTTGTCTCTGGAGTTGGATTGTCGGTTTGTGGGGGAAGTTAAGGGGGAATCTGCGTAGGTCGCGGTTGGTCTTCGTCGGTCGCGTAACGTATTCGTAGGTCGCATACCGTCTTCGTAGGTCACACGATACGGTGGATCTTCGTCGGTCGCGTACCGTCTTCGTAGGTCGCCCGACGCCGCGGTCACCGTGGGCACGATCGCCCACGATTGCGGTCCGGAGCCTTCGCTCCGGACTTCCCCCTCGTCATCTTCGTCCGCCTTCGGCTCCCTTCAGATTCCCTCGGGCGCATCGACGGCGCTCGCACCCACGGTGACCGCGGCGTCGTGCTGCCAGGGTCTTTGGTTTGCGCGCTTCAAGACCTGTGGACAGGGCAGGAGATCTGCGGGGCCGCCGAATTGCTGCCGCCCGGGCGGCGGCAATCGGCATCGGGGCGGTGGGACGTCGCAAGGGGGTGCGCTTCGCGCTGGCGGTGATTGGTTTGCTAATGGTCCGCCTCACGTTGGGGGTGGGCGGTGATGGGCGGCGCGGCGACGGGTCGCCACAGCCTGCCGATCTGTTCGCGCCGCCCATCGGGCACTTGAGTTCAAGTGACGATTAGCGGCGACTGGTGCCGTTATCGCGCGGCGCTGATCTCTGTCGCAAAGGTGTCTCGCAAAGGTTTCTGACACCCCTGAAATGCTCCTTCAAGCTTGAAGACCATCTATACGGGTGTCAGACACCTGGTGAGACGCACGCACCTACGCGCGAAGCGTCATCAACACGCCGCAAGACGCCGCGTAAGTCTCCGGAGGCCGCCCGCGCGGCCGAACGGAGACGGGCAACGCAAGATGCTTCTGGCCCGGAAAAGAGGGCAACAGAATGCCAAGCACACCGACCGCCCCAGCGACCATCAGATTTCTATTGCCAGAGTCCGGTGCGGTGGCGACCCGGGGTGCGCGGGGCGTCGATAAGCCCGAGGGAATCTGAAGGGAGCCGAAGGCGGACGAAGATGACGACGGGGCAGTCCGGAGCGAAGGCTCCGGACCGCAATCGTGGCCCCGCGCGCCCCGGGTCGCCGCCGTGCCGGACGCCTCAAGAACGCCAAAGACCCACCCAAGCAAACGCCCCTCCCAATCAGCCAGTAACCTGAAGAGCACATCAACACCCCCGCGCATCAACGCCCCCCGTTAAACTCCCCAGAAAAAAGCACAACAAAGGAGGAGCAAACATGCGCATTCTGCTGGTCGAGGACAATCTCGATCTTGGCGATGCCGCTGAGAGCAAGCTGCGTTCGGCGGGTCATAGTGTGCAGTGGGTGCGTGATGGCGTGCAGGCGTTGCGTTGGGGGTTGGATGAGACCTGGGACGCACTCGTGCTGGATATCAATTTGCCCGGCAAGGATGGATTTACGCTTATCCGAGAGTTGCGGGCGGCAGGTCTTGAGGCGCCTGTGCTCGTCATGACGGCACGCGCCGAGATCGAAGACAAGATCGACATGCTGGATCTGGGCGCTGATGACTACCTGGTCAAGCCGTTCGATCTGCGCGAACTGGAAGCCCGGCTGCGCGCCTTGTTGCGGCGGCCTGCGGGGCAGACCACCAGTGTGGCGCATTACGGCAATCTCAGTCTGGATCTGGCGAATCGGCATGTCGAACTGGCCGGCACGCCCCTGGAGCTGGGGCGGCGGGAATTCCGGTTGCTTGAGATCCTGGTCGGCAAGCTGGGCCAGACGGTTGCCAAGGAACGCCTCATGAACCAAATCTTCGACCTGGACGACGGCTCGCTCAATGCGCTTGAGCTGCTTATCTCGCGGCTTCGCAAAAAGCTTGCGGGTGCGTCCGTGGATATCGTCACCGTGCGGGGCGTCGGGTATCAGGCCCGCAGCCATGAACATCCCTGAAAGCTTTTCCATCCGGCAGCGCGTCTTCACGTTGGGCGCCGTGCTGCTCGCCTGCGCGCTCATCGGGCTCGTGTTCTTTTTGCGCGGTTATGCCCAACGCGCCGCCGAGCAGGCGTTTGACCGGCTGCTCGCGGCCTCAGCGCTGACCATTGCCGGGTCCGTCCAGATCGAAGACAACGAAGTCACCGTCGAGCCGCCCGTGTCCTCGCTGGCCATGCTGTCCGGCGGCGAGCGTGTGTTCTATGAAGCGCGCACTTCAAACGGCAGGCTCATCACCGGGTACGGCGACCTTGCGCCCGGCCTGCCCCTCGCGCAGTCGGCCACGCCCGTTTTCACCTATCTCAGCTATCACGACGAACCCATCCGCGTCGCGACCGTTGGCCGCCTGGTCTCGGCCAGCCAGCATGCCGGCTGGGTCACCTTGCGTGTCGCCGAGACGCTGGGCTCGCGCGAGGCACTGGCCGGCGAGATTCTTGGCCGCAGCGTGCTGCCGCTTGTCGTCGTGTCCCTGGTCGCGCTCGGCCTGTTGTGGTTTGGCGTGCAGCGCGCCTTCGCGCCGCTTGCCGTCGTCGAACGCGAACTGCGGCGGCGCGCGCCGGATGACCTGGAGCCGCTCGTCAAACCCGTCCCGCGCGAAGTGCGGCGGTTGATCGAAGCGCTCAACGGCTTCATGCAGCGGTTGTCTGGCGCCATGGACACGCTTAACACCCTGGTCGCCGATGCCGCGCACCAGGTCCGCACGCCCCTTGCCTCGTTGCGCGCGCAAGCCGAGGTAGCGCTGGACGAGACCGATCCGCAGCGCTTGCACGCCCGGCTCGAACGCATTCATCTGAACGCCACCCACGCCAGCCAGCTCATCAACCAGCTGCTCATGGACGCCACCATCACCCACCGGCTCGGCAAGGGCGCCCGCGCGATGGTCGGCGTGGCGGAAACCGTCAACGAGACGCGCCGCCGCATTGGTCCGTTGGAGGCGCAGCGGCTGCGCATCGCCATTGCGCCCGAAGTGCGCCGCGCGCGCATCGCCGGCGATCGGATCGCGCTGCGCGAAATGCTGCGCAACCTGGTCGACAATGCCCTGCGCTACGCGCCGGACGGGCCGGTTGAGATCCAGGCCACGCCCGTTGCCGGCTATCGCGTCGCGCTCACTGTCTCGGACCGCGGCCCCGGCGTGGCCGACGACGAGAAGGAATCGGTGCAGCAACGTTTCTCGCGCGGCCGCGCCGGGGAAACGCTGCCCGGATCCGGACTGGGACTGGCGATCGTGCGATCCGTCGCTGTCGCCCACGGCGGGTCGCTGTGGCTGCTGGACCGGCCCGGCGGCGGCCTGACGGCCCGCGTCGTCCTGCCGCTGGCGCGTGCCGGGGCCAACCGCACGCTGATGGCAGCCGCCGCCGCGGTCTGCGCCGCCTGCCTGCTGCTGGCCGCGCCGTCCGCCGACGTGCGGGCCGCGGGCGTCGAGGTGACCGGCGCGGCTGCTCCGCCCGCCGCACCGCACGTTGCCGGCATCCCCGAGATCATCACCCGCTATCCTGCCCCGCAGCCGTCCTCCCGCGTCCTCACCATCGCCGGCCCCACGGACACGCCCGTCGTCGCCCCGCTGATCCAGGGGTTTCAGTCGCATCGCCCCGACGTCAGCGTCGTGTACCGCGAAATGGGCAGCCGCGAGCTCTACGAAGCCGCCATCGAAGGGAGATTGAAGGATGTGGACGTCCTCATGAGTTCCGCGTCGGACCTGCAGATCCGGCTTGCCAACGATGGCTATGCGCTGAGCTATGCCTCGCCCTACGCCGCGCGGCTCCCGTCGTGGGCCATTTGGCGGCACGAGGTCTACGGCTTCACCTTCGAGCCCGCCGTCTTCGTCTACAACCCCAAGCGTTTCGCGGAGGCTGACGTGCCGCGCTCGCGCCAGGACCTGCTGCGCCTGCTGGAGCAGGATCCGTTGCGCCTGCGCGGACGCATCGGCACCTACGACATTGCTGCCAGCAGCCTGGGCTATCTGCTGGCCGAACAGGATGAGCTCGTCTCTTCCAACTTCTGGGGGCTGGCCAACGCCATGGGCCAGGCCGGCGTGCGGCTGGCGGCCACCAGCGCCGAGATCCTGGACGCCATCGAGCGCGACGAACTCGACATCGGCTACAACATCCTTGGCTCTTACGCGCTGTCGCGCCAGGCGGCGGGCCGGCCCATCGGCGTGGTGTTTCCGCAGGACTACGTGCTGGTGCTGGCGCGCTCGGTCCTCATCGCGCGCACCGCCCCCAACCCCGACCTCGGCCGCGCCCTGGTCGACTGGCTGCTGTCGCCCGCCGGCCAGCAGGTGGCTTCCAGTCATGCCGCACTGGGGTCCATCATGGAAGACACGCCGGGACGGTGGACGTCGGAAGCCGTGCTCGCGCGGTCGCAGGGCATCGTGCAGCCCGTGGTGCTGAGCCCCGCCCTGCTCGTCGGTCTGGACCAGCGCCGCCATTCCCGGTTCGTGCAGAACTGGATCCGGCTCGTCACCGACACGCCTCAGCGTCCGTAACCCGCCGCGCAGGCGCAGGCGTGGCCCAGGGATTTCCCCTAGCCGCCGCCTGCCGCCATGACAGGACGACGACAGACGCGCACTCCTAAGATGGCTGCACGCGGGCCCCAGAGCCCGCATCAAGCCAAATCCAATCGGAGACAACACCCATGCTTGCCAAGTCCAAACTGGCGGCCGCCTGCGCCGCCGCATTCGCCATCGCCTCGGGCAGCGCCTTCGCGCAGGCTGTGCCGGCGGGCTATCCGGCCGACTACCAGAAGGTCCTGGACGGCGCCAAGAAGGAAGGCAAGGTCGTCATCTATTCGACCACCGACACCAAGGCCGCCGGCCCCATCATCAAGGGCTTCGAAGCGATGTATCCGGGCGTCAAGGTCGAATACAACGACATGAACAGCACCGAGCTCTACAACCGCTACATCAGCGAACAGGCGGCGGGCGGGGGCAGCGGCGACATCGTCTGGAGCTCGTCGATGGACTCGGCCCTGAAGCTGGCCACCGACTACGCGCTGAAGTACAAATCGCCCGAGGCCGGCAAGCTGCCGTCGTGGGCCGTCTGGAAGGATTCCGCCTACGGTACCACCTACGAGCCGGCCGTCTTCATCTACAACAAGCGGCTCATTCCCGCCAATGAAGTGCCCACCACGCACGGCGCGCTGGCCAAGCTGATCGCCAGCCAGCCCGACAAGTTCAAGAACAAGGTCACCACCTACGACATCGAGAAGTCCGCGGTCGGCTTCATGCTGGCGGTGCAGGACAAGGCCAACGATCCCAAGTACTTCGAGACCCTCAAGGACATCGCCAAGGGCGGCCTGGTCGTGCAGTCGTCCACCGGCACCATGATGGAACGCGTGTCCTCGGGCGAAAACCTGATCGGCTACAACATCCTGGGCTCGTACGCGGAGACGCGCGCCAAGAACGATCCGTCGCTGGGCGTGGCCTACCCCACCGACTACGCGCTGGTGCTGTCGCGCGTGGCGTTCATCAGCAAGAAGGCGAAGAACCGCAACGCCGCCAAGCTGTGGATGGACTACCTGCTGTCGCAGAAGGGCCAGGAAATCATGGCCAACCAGGCCGACCTGGCGTCCGTGCGCGACGACATCGAAGGCGACAACGACGTGGACGGCATGACCAAGAAGCTGGGCGCCTCGCTCAAGCCGATTCCGGTCGACGAAACGCTGCTGGACTACCTGGAGCAGAACAAGCGCCTGGAATTCATCAAGCAATGGCGGGCCGCGGCGGGCAAGTGATGCCCGGGCTCCGGTCGGCCTTGCTGCCCGGAGCCGCCGCAAACGCTGCGGACGGCGCGCCGTCCGCCTGACCCTGCCCCGGGGCCCTCGTCCCCGGTGGCGCGGCCACCGCGTCCTTCAAGACCACAGGATTTCCCATGCAGTCATTGCGCAGAAAATGGCAGTCCCTGCCACGCGGCGTGGTGGTGCTGATCACGGCGCTCGCCATCTACGTGCCGCTGTCGTTCATCATCATCCAGAGTTTTCTCTCGGCGCCCTTCTTTGCTCCGTCCAAGACCTGGAGTCTGGACGCCTTCCGCTTCATCTTCGCGGATCCCGATTTCTACAAGGCGCTACGCAGCGGCTTCATCCTCGCGTTCGGGCTGGCCGCCATCGCCATTCCGCTGGGCGGCATGCTGGCGTTCCTGATGATCCGCACCGACCTGCCGGGCCGCCGCTGGATCGAGCCCCTGATCCTGGTGCCGGTGTTCGTGTCGCCCATGGTGCTGGGCTTCGGCTACGTGGTCGCCGCCGGCCCCGTGGGCTTTTTCTCGACCTGGACGCAGAACATTTTGGGCTTCGTGCCCTGGAACGTCTATTCGCTGACCAGCATCGTCATCATCGCCGGCCTGACGCACGTGCCGCACGCCTACCTGTACATCTCGTCGGCGCTGCGCAGCATGGGGTCCGACGTGGAAGAGGCCGCGCGGGTGACCGGCGCCTCGCCGCTGCGGGTGATGGTGTCCGTCAGCCTGCCCATGGTGCGGCCGGCCATGCTGTACGCCACCGTGCTGCTCTTTTTCCTGGGCCTGGAAGTGTTCGGCCTGGTGCTGGTGCTGGGCGACCCGGAAGGCAACCTGGTGCTGGCCACCTACCTGTACAAGCTCACCAACAAGCTGGGCATCCCGTCCTATCACCTGATGGCCGCGGTGGCCGTGGTGCTGATCTGCATGACGATCCCGCTGGTGATGCTGCAACGCCGCCTGATGCGCACCGCCAACCGCTTCGTCACCGTCAAGGGCAAGGCCTCGCGCGCGCGGCCGCTGCCGCTGGGCAAGTGGCGCTGGGTCGCGGGCGGGGTCGTGGCGTTCTGGCTGTTCGTCACCATCATCGTGCCGCTGACGGGCGTGCTGCTGCGCGCGTTCGTGTCCAACTGGGGCCTGGGCGTGTCGCTCTTTGACGTGCTGTCGCTGGACGCCTTCCGTACCGTGTTCTCGCAGCCCAATCTGATGCGCGCCATCGTCAACTCGGTCGCCATCGGCGTCTTCGGCGGCGCGCTTGCGGTCATGTGCTACATGTTCGTGGGCCTGGCCATGCACCGCAAGCCGGACAACGTCACGCGCTTCATGGACTACAGCGTGCTGGTGCCGCGCGCCGTGCCGGGCCTGCTGGCCGGCCTGGCGTTCTTGTGGGTGTTCCTGTTCGTGCCGATGTGGCTGGACAACGCGCTGGACGTGGACGAAGGCGGCTGGCTGTCGGCCTTGCCCTTCGCCGAATGGCTGCGCGAGAACTTCGTCGAATGGCTGCGCGCCCTGCGCAGCACCATCTTCAGCGTGTGGCTTGCGTACACCGTCGTGTGGATGGCCTATGGCTTGCGGCTCATCTCCTCGACCCTGCTGCAGGTGGGGCCCGAGTTGGAAGAGGCCGCCCGCAGCGCCGGCGCGCGCCGCGGCCAGGTCACCCGCCACGTCACCGTGCCGCTGGCCAAGTACGGCCTGATCGGCTCGTGGCTGCTGATGTTCCTGATCTTCGAGCGCGAATACTCCACCGGCGTCTACCTGCTGTCGCCCGGCACCGAGACCATCGGCTCCATGCTGGTGTCGCTGTGGGCCTCGGGCGCCATCGACATCGTGGCCGCGCTTTCCTTCATCAATATCGTTCTGGTCGTGATCGGCCTGGGCATCGCCCTGCGATTCGGAGTCAAACTTCATGATTGAGCTTTCTGTAGAAGACCTGCACCTGGACTACGGCGACAACCCGGTGCTCAAGGGCGTGTCGATGCAGCTGCGCCAGGGCGAAGTGGTGTCCCTCCTGGGCCCCTCGGGCAGCGGCAAGACCACGTTGCTACGCGCTGTGGCCGGCCTGGAAGGCCCCAAGCGCGGCCGCATCACCATCGGCAACCGCGTCGTGTACGACGGCGCCGCCCGCCAGGAAATCCCGGCCGAAGAGCGCAACCTGGGACTGGTGTTCCAGTCGTATGCGCTGTGGCCGCACAAGACCGTGTTCGAGAACGTTGCCTATCCGCTCAAGCTGCGCAAGACGCCGGGCGCCGAGGTGCGCGAGCGCGTGCAGGCCGTGCTGGACCAGCTGGGCCTGGGCAAGCTTGGCCAGCGCCACCCGCACGCGCTATCCGGCGGCCAGCAGCAGCGCGTGGCCATCGGCCGGGCGCTGGTGTACAGCCCGCCCGTCATCCTGCTGGACGAACCCCTGTCCAACCTGGACGCCAAGCTGCGCGAGGAAGCGCGCGCCTTCCTGCGCGAACTCATCATCCGCCTGGGCCTGTCCGCACTGATGGTGACGCATGACCAGAGCGAGGCCATGGCGATCTCCGACCGCATCCTGCTGCTGAACAACGGCAAGATCGAGCAGCAGGGCACGCCGCAGGAAATGTACGGCGCACCGTCCACCCTGTTCACGGCCGAATTCATGGGCAGCAACAACCGGCTGGATGGCAAGGTCACCGAGCTGCGCGACGGGCAGGCCCGCATCGAGGGCCCCGGCTGGTCGCTGTGGGGCAAGGCCGGCGCGGACGTCGCGGCGGGCCAGGATGCCACCGCGGTCATCCGGGTCGAGCAGGTGCGCCTGGCCGACGACCCGGAGGGCAATCACGTCGACATGCCGCTGCTGACCAGCATGTATCTGGGCGACCGCTGGGAATACCTGTTCCGCACGCCGGACGCCGATCCGGCCCGCAGCCTCGCCCTGCGCGCCTACGGCCCGGAAGGCCGCGAGCCCGGCCCCTGCCGGCTTGCGCTGCCCGCCAGCAAGGTCTGGATCTTTCCCCGGCCGACCGCCTGATCCGGTCTAGACCGTCCGTCCGAGGGCTGTTACAGCCGTCGGACGGAGCGCACCGCGCCGCTGGACTCGCCTTACAATGCGCAGGTGCAACACGCAGATTCCCCCTCGATGCTGAGCCGTTACCTGTGGTGGCTGGGCCAACCCGCCCAGCACTACCTGCGTATCGGCATCGCGATATCGCTGTTGGTGCACGCCGGCGCGCTGGCGTGGCGGTTCAGCGCGCCCGCGCAGACGCGGCCGCCCGTGACCAGCCTGGAAGTCGTGCTGCTGAACGCCCGCAGCGAGACGCCGCCTGAAACGCCGCGCACCGTGGCGCAGAACCAGATGACCGGCGGCGGCAACGCCGACCGCGGCGTGTCCACCACCCCGCTCCCCCAGACCGGCAGCTCGGCCGAGACCATCGTGCTCGAAGCCATGCGCCAGCGCCAGGTCCAGCTCGAAGCTGAACAGGCCCGGCTGATGACCCAGTTGCAGTCGCCGCACAACGCCGGCCCCGAGCGCCAGGCGGTCAATCCGTGGCCCGATGGCGCCGATGTCGGCCAGGACGCCCAGGACCAGGCCAGCGTCATCCAGAACGCCCAGGTGGCGGCGCTGGCGGCGCGGGTCCAGCAATACAGCGCCGAACCGCGCAAACAGTTCATCGCGCCCTCCGCCGACGCGTCCCGCTACGCCGCGTATCTGGATGCCTGGCGCACCCGCATCGAGACGGTCGGTACCCAGCATTACCCCGACGAGGCCCGCGGCCGCATCTACGGATCGCTGCGCATCACGGTGTCGGTTCGCGCCGACGGCAGCATCGCCGAGGTCGAGATCGACCAGCCTTCGCCGCATGCGGTCCTGAACCAGGCGGCGCGCCGCATCGTCCAGCTGGCCGCGCCCTTCCCCCCCTTCCCCCCCGATATCGCCCGCGATACGGACGTGCTGGTCATCACCCGCACCTGGCATTTCGTCAACGACACTCTGGAAACACAGGCCCCATGACCGAGGCGATTCCTCAAGCCCGCTACGCCGTCATCGGCAATCCCATCGCGCATAGCCGCTCGCCTCAGATCCACGCCATGTTTTCGCAGCAGACCGGCAAGCCGTTGCGCTACGAGCGCCTGCTTGCCCCGGTGGATGGCTTTGCCGGCGCCGTCGCCGGATTCGTGGCCGATGGCGGGCTTGGCCTGAATGTCACCGTGCCGTTCAAGCTTGAGGCCTATGCCCTCGCGGCGGACCACCTGTCGGCCCGCGCGCGGCTGGCCGGCGCCGTCAACACCCTGTCGTGGCGCGATGGCGTCTGGCACGGCTGCAACACCGACGGCGTGGGCCTGGTCAACGACCTGCTGCGCCTGGGCGTGCGCCTGGCGGGCGCCAACGTGCTGCTGGTCGGCGCCGGCGGCGCGGCGCGCGGCGTCCTGCAGCCGCTGGCCGAGGCCGGCTGCGCCCGCATCCACATCGTGAACCGCACGGCCGCCCGCGCCGAGGAACTGGCCGCGGCCTGGCGCGCCAGCGGCGTGTCGCCGCAGACCCAAGTCACCGCCGGCGCCCTGGCGAGCGCCGCCCTGCCCGGCGGCTGGAATCTTGTCATCAACGCCACCGCCAGCGGGCTGCAGAATGCCGCCCCCGACCTGCCGCCGGGGCTGTACGCCGACGGCGGCGCCGCCTACGACATGATGTACGGCGCGCAGCCCACCGCCTTCATGCAGCAGGCCAAGGCCGACGGCGCCGCGCTGACCGCCGACGGGCTGGGCATGCTGGTCGGCCAGGCGGCCGAAAGCTTTTTCATCTGGCACGGCGTGCGCCCGGATGCGGCGCCCGTCCTGAGGGCGCTGCGCGAGGCGCTGGCCGCCGGTAGCTGAACGGCATGGCGACCCGAACTGGCCGCAGCGGCGGTCGAAACTGGTTCCGTATCACCACCGGCTTGCTGATGGCGCTGGTGTGCGCCGTCCTGTTGTACCAATTCTGGCTGTTCGCCCAGGTGGTCTGGTACAACTACCGCGACCCGGGCAGCAGCGCGATGATGCGCGAAGAGCTGTCGCGCCTGCGCAAGGAAGACCCGGGGATCGAGCTCAAGCACGAATGGGTGCCCTACGACAAGATCAACCGTTCACTCAAGCGCGCGGTGATCGCGTCCGAGGACGCGAATTTCACGGACCACGACGGGATCGAATGGGACGCCATCCGCAAGGCCTGGCAATACAACCAGAAACAGGAAGAGGCCGGGCGCACCAAGCGGCGCGGCGGCTCCACCATCACCCAGCAGCTGGCCAAGAATCTGTTCCTGTCCGGCTCGCGAAGTTACCTGCGCAAGGGCCAGGAACTGGTCCTGGCCTACATGATCGAACACGTCATGAGCAAGGAACGGATCCTTGAGCTCTATCTGAACGTCGCCGAGTGGGGCGTGGGCGTATTCGGCGCCCAGGCCGCCGCCAAGCATTATTTCAATACCACCGCCGCCAACCTGGGCAACGCCCAGTCCGCCCGGCTGGCGGCCATGCTGCCCAATCCGCGCTTCTACGACAGCCATCGCAAGTCCAATTACCTGAACTCCCGCGTCGGCATCCTGACGCGCCGGATGCAGCTGGTCGACATCCCCTGAAAGGGGAATGGGACGATTCGATCCTCCCGGCCGTCTTCGGGCTGCGGGATTTGTTAAGCTTTCACGTTTACGCGCTCCATTCCTTTTTCCTCCATGCGTACTGCACGTCGCTACCTGGCCCGCGAGGTCTATCGCTCTTGCGCAGTGGTCCTTCTGGCCCTGCTGGGCCTCTTCACGTTCTTCGCTTTGGTGGACGACCTGGACAACGTGGGCGACAAGTTCTCCATGATGGCCCTGCTGTACATGCAGGCGCTGGCGATCCCCACCCGTCTCTATGATCTTCTGCCCATCGGGCTCCTGATCGGCGCCATCCTGGCGCTGGCGGGCCTGGCCCAGCGCAACGAACTCGTCATCCTGCGGGTTTCCGGCGTCAGCGGCATGCGGCTTCTGCGGATGCTCTGGATCGTCACCATCCCGCTGATGATCGGCGCGGGCCTACTGTCCGAATACGTGACGCCCTGGGCCGAGGTCAAGACCGGCGAGGCCAACCTGATGTTCCGCGGCAAGGCCGGCGGCGATCGCTTGAAGAGCGGCTACTGGTTCAAGGAACCCACCGCCAACGGCGGCACCCGCATCATCAACATCGCCGAACTGAAGGGCGACGGCCAGGTGGCGGGCGTCACGCTCTACGAATTCAAGAAAGACCTGACGATGACGGCGCTGTCCACCGCCCCCACGGGCACGTTCGCGCGGGGCGACCTGGTGCTCAAGGACGTCTCCGAGACGCGCCTGGACGCCGAGGCCGCCGAGGCGCTGGCCAACGCCCGGCCGCCCAAGAATCCGCCCGCCACCGTCGTCAAGCTGCCCGAACGCTCCATCGACACCACCCTCAGCGCCGAACGCCTGCTGGCCCGCGTGCTGACCCCCGAACGCATGTCGATCGTCACGCTGCTCGACTACGTGGAATACCTGCGGGACAACCAGCTTCAATATGGCCGCCAGGTCGTCGCCCTGTGGCGCAAACTGGCCTATCCCTTCACCCTGATCGTGATGATCACCATCGCCGCCCCCATCGGCCTCATGCAGACCCGCCGCGGCGGCGTGGGCGCCAAGGTGTTTGTGGGCATCCTGCTGGGCGTGGCCTTCTTCATGCTGAACCAGCTTGCGCTGAACGTGGGTATGCTGGGCAAGTGGCCGCCCTGGCTTACCGCCCTGGGCCCGAATCTGGGCGCCATGGCGCTGGCGCTGGGCGCCATGAGCTACATGGAATACCGCCACACCATTACCCGTCTCATCCAGCAACGTTGGCCTTGGAGCAAGAGTCCCGCATGAACGGCAGTATCTGGATGATCGGCGACGTGCAGGGGTGCTGCTCGCCGCTGGATCGCTTGCTGTCCCACCCCGAACTCGTCGGCGACCCCAAGTCGCGCTTCTGGTTCGCTGGCGACCTGGTCAACCGTGGCCCGCAGTCGCTCGAAACCTTGCGCCGCATCATCGACCTGGGCGACCGCGCCACGGTGGTCCTGGGCAACCACGACCTGCACCTCCTGGCCGCGGCCGCGGGCGTACGCAAGCCGTCCAAGTCCGACACGCTGGAATCCATCCTGCGCGCGCCGGACGCCACGGACCTGCTCAACTGGCTGCGCTCCCGCCCGTTGGCGCACTTCGAACAGAACCACCTGCTGGTCCACGCAGGCACGCTGGCCAAGTGGGACGTCGCCAAGACGCTGGCCCTGGCCGGCGAAGTCCAGGACGCGCTGCGCGGCCCCAACTGGCAGAAGGCGCTTCAAAAGATGTACGGCAACGAGCCGGCCACCTGGAAGGAAGACCACAAGGGCGGCAAACGGATGCGGGTGATCATTAACGCGCTGACGCGGATCCGCCTGTGCACGCCCAACGGACACATGGAGTTCGCGACGAAGGTGACGCCGGGGGCTTGGCCGCCTGGGCTGGTGCCTTGGTTCGATGTGCCTAACCGGGCCACACGTAACGTGACAACGGTGTTCGGGCATTGGTCGACGCTGGGGTTGTTGCAGCGGCCGGATGTGATCTGCCTGGACACCGGATGCGTGTGGGGCGGGTCGTTGACGGCTTTGCGGTTGCAGGATCGGAAGGTCGTGCAGGTTAAGTGTTCTCAGTTTCAGGATCCGATGGCGGAGTGAGGGCTGGCGGGTGTTTTGGCGGGGTTCTTTCGTTCTTCTGTTCTTCTTAGGCCGTTCTCGGGTGGTTCTTCGTAGGTCGCGTACCGTCTTCGTCGGTCACACGACACGGCGGATCTTCGTCGGTCGCGTACCGTCTTCGTAGGTCGCCCGACACGGCGGATCTTCGTCGGTCGCGTACCGTCTTCGTAGGTCGCCCGACGCCGCGGTCACCGTGGGCACGATCGCCCACGATTGCGGTCCGGAGCCTTCGCTCCGGACTGCCCCGTCGTCATCTTCGTCCGCCTTCGGCTCCCTTCAGATTCCCTCGGGCGCATCGACGGCGCTCGCACCCACGGTGCCCGCGACGCCGTGCTGCCAGGGTCTTTGGCATGTGGCGCTGTAAGACCTGTGGTCAGGGAAGGGGATCTGCGGGGCCGCCGAATTGCTGCCGCCCGGGCGGCGGCAATCGGCATCGGGCCGGTTGGACGTCGTGGCGGTGTGCGCTTCGCGCTGGCGGTGGCTGGTTTGCTAATGGCCGCCGTCACGATGGGGAGTGGGCGGTGATGGGCGGCGCGGCGACGGGTCGCCACAGCTTGCCGATCTGTTCGCGCCGCCCATCGGGCACTTGAGTTCAAGTGACGATTAGCGGCGACTGGTGCCGTTATCGCGCGGCGCTGATCTCTGTCGCAAAGGTGTCTCGCGCGGGTGCTGACCACTCTCGCAAAGGTGTCTGACACCCCTGAAACGCTCCTTCAAGATTGAAGGCTGTCTATACGGGTGTCCGACACCTGGTGAGACGCACGCACCTACTCGCGAAGCGTCATCAACACGCCGCAAGACGCCGCGTAAGTCTCCGGAGGCCGCCCGCGCGGCCGAACGGAGACGGGCAACGCAAGATGCTTCTAGCCAGAAAGTCTCTGCGCAAAAATGCCAAGCACACCGACCGCCCCGCCGCCCATCAGATTTCTATTGCCAGAGTCCGGTGCGGTGGCGGCCCGGGGTGCGCGGGGCGTCGATAAGCCCGAGGGAATCTGAAGGGAGCCGAAGGCGGACGAAGATGACGAAGGGGGGGGCCGCCTAGGCAAGTCCGGAGCGAAGGCTCCGGACCGCAATCGTGGCCCCGCGCGCCCCGGGCCGCCGCCGTGCCGGACGCCTCAAGAACTCAACCCGACAACCAAAGAGACCAACCTCCAGCCCCAAATCACTCGAGGCCCTTCAAAAGACGCCCCTCCGACTCGAGCGATTGCCTAAAGCCTCTGACGTCCTAACCGCTGGCGCCCCAACCCAAGCCCGCTCTCACCGGCAACCTCAAAGCACCCGCAAAATCGCCTCTCTAGCCTGATGCGACAGTTCCAATCGCGTCGGCAGCGACCCATCCGGATGCCGCGCCGCCAGCGGGGGCAGGAAAACCACCTCGACTGCCAATCCTGTAACGCCCAGCACGCGCCAGAGGTTCGCCACCAGCGACTCCTCGCCCACGAAGGCCGCGTAGCCGCTGCGTTTGCCGTGCTGCATGAAGCGCAGCGCCACGGGTTGGATTTCCACCGCGGCTGCGCGAGCCGGTTCGAACAGGCTGGCGTGGAAATGGAGCAGTTCAAAGCCTTCGCTCGTGGTGCCTTCGGGAAACAGGCCGACCGCGTCGCCCTGTTTGAAGCGGTCCTGCATCGACTCGCCCATCGCGTGGACCGCGTGGCGTTGGCCGCGTTCGATGAAGAGCGTGCCGGCGCCGGCGACCAGCCAGCCGATCACCGGCCAGGAGCGGATCTCGCTCTTGGCCACGAATGACGTCGCTCGCGCCGAGTTCAGTACGAAGATGTCGATCCAGGACACGTGGTTCGCCACCAGCAGCACCGGGCCTTCCAGGCGCGGCTCGCCTTTAAGGATCACCTGCAGGCCACAGGCTGCCATCAGCCAGCGCGACCAGCGGCGGTTCAGCCGCGCGCGGGCGGCGGGGCGCATCAGGGGGAAGGCCAGGCCCACGCAAAGCAGGCCGAAAATGATCAGGGGCAGGACAAGGCTCAGCCGTAGGACAAAGCGCAGCAGCTTCAAACTGGAGTCTCCCAGGCCGGTTGGCCACCAACCATGGTGGCTCGTACTCGACCGGGCAGCATCATACCTGCGAAAGGTGTATGGACGCCGCGGCTTTGCAGCGCCGCGGGCATCACCATCCATTCCGCGTCCAGGTCCGCCAGACACAGGTCCGCCGGCGCATCCACGCCCAGATGGCCGCACGGGCCGAGCTGCGGGGCGACGGCAGCAAGCACCGCGGCCGGGCCGGACGTCACGCGCGCCAGGGCGTCGCCGATGGGACGGCGGCTGTCGCGCGCCCATTTCAATGCCAGCGACAAGAGCAGTTCGAGCCCCGTCGCGCCCGGCGTGGACGCCGCGAACGGTTCTGCCTTGCCCCGGGCGTCAACCGGCGTGTGATCCGAGCACAGCGCGTCGATCACGCCGTCAGCCAGCGCCGACTGGATCGCGTCGCGGTCGCGCTGGCCCCGCAGCGGCGGCGTCAGATGGTGATTCGTGTCGAAGAAGCCGATGTCCACGTCGGTCAGCAGCAGACTGTTCACCGACACGTCTGCCGTGACCGGCAAGCCTTCGCGGCGGGCCTTGCGCAACAGGTCGATACCGGCGGCGCTCGACAGGCGCGCCAGGTGAATCCGCGCGCCCGTTGCGCGCTGCAATTCGAAGATCGTATGCAGCGCCACGGTTTCCGCCTGGGCGGGCATCCCTTCCAGGCCCAGACGCTCCGCATACGGACCGCTTGCCACCGATGTGCCGCGCGCCAGCCACGGATCCTGCGCTCGCAACCACAAGGTCTGGCCCAGTCCGCTTGCGTATCGCATCGCCCCCCAAAGCACACGCGTGTCGGCCATGATGGACTCGCCTTGCGAAAAGGCCATGCAGCCCGCGCGCGCCAGCAGCGCCATTTCCGTCAATGTTTCACCCGCCAGACCCACGGTCATCGCGCCCAGCGGGTGGACGGCGCACTGCCCGGCCTGCGCGTGACGCATCAGCGCCTCGACCTTCGTGGGCTCATCCAGCGGGCTTTCCGCGTCCGGCGGCAGCACCAGGCGTGTCACGCCACCGGCCAGCGCCGCGCGCAACTCGGCGGGCGCGAATCCGGTGTGGCCCGCCTGCGCGACGCGCGCGGACAGGTCGATCAGCCCCGGCAGCACCGCCAGACCATTGGCATCGATGCGGCGGTCCGCCTGAAATCCGTCCGGCGCCGCGCCGACCGCAATGATGCGGCCCGATGCGATGTAGAGATCGTGCTGACCGTCCACGCCATTTGCGGGATCGATCAACCGGCCATTGGCAATGTGCAGTCTCATGGCGCCGCTCCTGCCAGCACGCGCAACACTGCCGTGCGCAGCGGTTGTTCAAGCGCCGCGACACCCGCCTCGGTGGGTTCAAGGCCGGCGGCGATGTCGCCGTCAACCTCCACGCCAGGCACCAGCCCGCCGGCAGGCAACAGCAGCACGTCCGGCTTGGCGGCCGCCAGCGCCGCGGCCGTCAGGCCATGCGTATGGGCGTACTCGCGCGCCGACGGAAGCTGCGCGCCGCTGAGGTCTTCGACATTCAAGGGAAACACGATCACCACGTCGGCGTCGCTCAGGCCTTCGAAAAGGGTCGCGCAGGCGCGCACGCCCAGTTGCGCAAGACCGTCGGGCAGCAGCGTGCGCGGCGCGGCGGCACGTACCTCGGGCACGCCCAGCGTCGTCAGTAGATGGATGATCGAACGCGCCACGCGCGAATGGCGGATGTCGCCGACCAGCGTGACGACAAGGCTTGTGAGATCGGGCTTGGCATCGCCGATGGCCTGCATCAGCGCCAGCGCCGGCACGGGATCGGCATGCCGGCCGTCGCCCGCGTTCAGGACGCGCAGGCCCGGCGCGGCATGGGCGGCAGCGCAATGCGCCGCGCCGCTTTGGGGATGACGCAGAACCAGCACGCCCGGCGCAAGGCCCGCCACGGTTTCGGCCAGCGCCTGCCCGGCTCGCGCGTCCAGCGGCACCGGCAGCATGGACAGGCTGGCCGCGGCCACGGCGTAGGCTTCGCGGTCGGCGGCATCCGTGTCGGACAGGCAAAGAAACACCGGCATTTCCGGCGCGGCGGATGGCGGTGCATCGCCGGCGGCCGCGTGTCCGCGCGCCATCTCGAGCAGCCGCTCGACGTGACGTCGGGGCAACCCTTCCGTGGTCAGCAGATGCGCGAGTTCGCCGCGGCGATCGAGTTGCGGATTGAGCATGGGCAAGACAAGCCGCGGCCGTCAGGCCGCGGGCAAGGCGTCAAGGTAGCGTTGCAGGATAACAGCCGCGGCCATTGCGTCGTCCGCGGCATGCGTGCCGAGCAGGCGCTGGGCCTCCATGCTGGAGCCGCGTTCGTCGACCAGTTCGACGGCGATGCCGAAACGGCCGTGCAACTGGTTGGCAAAGCGCCGGCAGCGCGCCGTGGCAGGTTGTTCGCCGCCCTCGGCGTCCAGCGCCAGTCCGACGACAACGCGGTGCGGCTGCCATTCCTGCAAGAGCGCCGCGATGCGGCCAAAGCGCGCGTCGCGGACTTCGCTGAAGATGATTTCAAGCGGACGCGCCTGGCGCGTCAACGTATTGCCGATGGCAATGCCGATCTTCTTTTCGCCGAAATCGAAGGCAAGCAGGGTTTCTTCAGGCATGTCCAGCGTCGCCGGCCAGCATCACGGGATCGATGCCCAGCAGCTTGAGCGCGGCGGGATAGCGTTCCTCGGGCGGCACGTCGAAGATGATGTGCGCGTCTGCGCCCACGCTCAACCAGGCATTCTGGCCCATCTCGCTTTCCAGCTGGCCCGCGCCCCAACCCGCGTAGCCCAGCGTCACAAGCATGCGCGCGGGGCCGTTGCCGTCGGCCACGGCCTGCAGCACGTCGCGCGACGTGGTCAGCGCCATGTCGCCCAGCTTGATGCTGGAACTGTAATCGCCAGCCGGCGCGTGCAGCACGAAGCCGCGATCGGTCTGGACCGGCCCGCCAAAAAAGACGAACGTGTCCTTGACCGGTCCGATCTCGAGCGTCAGGTCGATGCGCTCGAACAGCGTGCCCAGCGTCAGGTCGGTGGGGCGGTTGATGACCAGCCCCAGCGCGCCGCGGTCCGTGTGTTCGCACACGTAGATGACGGAACCCGCCAAGCTGCCCTCGACCATGCCCGGCATGGCGATCAGGAACTGGTTGGCGAAGTTGGCCGCCTGCGCCGCAGCGCTTTCGGTATGTTTTTCCGTCATGGCAACCCCTTCATGGGTAGTCTGTGAAAACCGTTCGGAGTGACTGCGCAGACGCAAACATCATGCCTGGCGGCCCTGCGGCGGTTACTAGGGATGGGGTATGCCCCATCTTACGAGCCTTGGCGGAATATGTGGGCGTGACGGCTTCAGATTTCCATCAGTTCGAAGTCTTCTTTGCGGGCGCCGCATTCGGGACAGACCCAGTTGGGCGGCACGTCTTCCCAGCGGGTGCCGGGAGCGATGCCTTCGTCGGGCAGGCCGGCCTCTTCGTCATAGACCCAGCCGCAAATCAAACACATCCAAGTACGCATAGTTCTCTCTTACATCAATTCCCCACCGGTATCCCCGCAGTGGGGCAAAGGTGAGGGGCTTCCATTAGAATGGGGACAATCTTACCGAAACCCAATAGGGGTTCCCCTGATTCATGCCAAATGAGCCGGGGCGCCCTCAATCAAGCGTTGTCACGTGGCCTCCGTAACTCCCCCTCTCGTTTTGGTCTTCGGCCCGTTCGATCCCTCCGGCTCGGACGGGTTGCCCGCGGACGCCGTCACCTGCGCCCGCCTGGGCTGTCATGGCCTGGCGGCCGTGACCGCGCTGACCGTGCAGGACACCGCCGGCATCGAAGAAATCCACCCCGTTTCGCCCGACCTGCTGGACGATCAGGCGCGTTGCCTGCTCGAAGACATGCCGGTGCAGGCCATCAAGGTGGGCGGACTATACACCGCGGAAACGGCCAGCGTGGCGGCGCAGGTTGCCGCCGACTATAGCCAGGTGCCGCTCGTTCTGCACCTGGGCCAGCGCGCGCAGGTGCCCGCAAGCGCCGCCGACGAGGACGAAGCCGACGACCTCCTGGCCGCGACGCTGGAACTGGTGCTGCCTCAGACGGACCTGCTGGTCATTGAACACCTGCGCCTTGCGCAGTGGCACGCCGACGGCGATATCGATATCGGGGACGCACCCACGCCCATGCACGCCCTGGTGGCGGCCGGCGCGGCGTGGGTCCTGGTGCTGGGCAGCCCCCAGCGTCCCGGTCACTTCGCCAACGTGCTGCTCGGCCCCGGCGGTCAGACGCACACCTGGCCCTGGCAGGCGCCGCCCGACCGCAACGGCGACGCCGGCGGCGTGGCTGCCACCGCCATCACCGCCATGCTGGCGCAGGGCCTGGAAATGCCCGAGGCCGTGCGCCAGGGCCTGGTCCACGCGGACGCGGCCGTGGCCGCCAGCTTCCTGCCGGGCATGGGCCGGCGCATTCCCAACCGGATCCTGCCCCAATGAAATCCTTGCGCTTCCCCACCGGCCTGTATGGCGTGACGCCTGAATGGGACGACACCGAGCGCCTCCTGCAGGCCGTGCGCGATGCGGCCGCGGGCGGCATGCGCTCGCTGCAGTTGCGCCGCAAGAACGTGCCGGACGCAGTGCGCGCGGCGCAGGCCCGCGCCCTGGCGCCGCTGTGCCGTGAACTGGGCGTGGTGTTCCTCATCAATGACGACTGGCGGCTTGCGCTGGATGTCGGCGCCGACGGCGCCCACGTGGGCCGCGACGACGAATGCCTGGCACACATCCGCCGCGAGGCCGGCCCCGACCTGATCCTTGGCGGCTCCAGCTACGATGACCTGACGCGGGCACGTGAATTGCTCGACGCCGGCGCCGACTACATCGCCTTCGGCGCCATGTTCGCCTCCACGGTCAAACCCGACACGGTGCGCGCGCCGCTGTCCGTCCTGACCGAGGCCCGCCGCCTGGCCGATGAACGCGATGCGCCCCGTCCCGCAGTGGTGGCCATCGGCGGCATCACCCCCGCCAACGCCCCGCTCGTGGCGCAGGCCGGGGCCGACGCCATCGCCGTCATCACAAGCCTGTTCGAGGCGCCCAGCATCCGGGCCGCGGCCGTGGCCTGCTCGGCGCCCTATTCCGCCAACTTCAACCGCAAGTCTTGATACCCATGTCCAGTAACGCTCAGCTTTTCGACCGCGCCTGCCGCAGCATCCCCGGCGGCGTCAACTCGCCGGTGCGCGCCTTCCGCTCCGTGGGCGGCACGCCGCGCTTCATCAAGCGTGCGCAGGGTCCGTACGTGTGGGACGCGGAAGACAAGCAGTACATCGATTACGTGGGCTCCTGGGGCCCGGCCATCCTGGGCCACTCGCACCCGGAAGTGGTGCGCGCGGTGCAGGAAGCCGCCGTCAACGGCCTGTCGTTCGGCGCGCCGACCGAAGCGGAAATCGAACTGGCCGAGGTGCTGATCTCGCGCCTGCCGTCGCTGGAACAGGTGCGCCTGGTCAGCTCGGGCACCGAAGCCACCATGACGGCCATCCGCCTGGCGCGCGGCGCCACCGGCCGCGCCAAGATCGTCAAGTTCGAAGGCTGCTATCACGGCCATTCGGACAGCCTGCTGGTCAAGGCAGGTTCGGGGCTGCTGACCTTCGGCAATCCCAGCTCGGCAGGCGTGCCGCCTGAGTTCGTCTCGCACACGCTGACCCTGGAATACAACAACCTGGACGCCGTGCGCGAAGCCTTCGCGCAGCACGGCGCCGACATCGCCTGCATCATCGTGGAGCCGGTCGCCGGCAACATGAACCTCATCAAGCCGGCGCCCGGCTTCCTGGAAGGTCTGCGCGAGGTCTGCACGCAACACGGCGCGCTGTTGATCTTCGACGAAGTCATGACGGGCTTTCGCGTGGGTCCGCAAGGCGTGCAGGGCCTGACCGGCGTCAAGCCCGACATCACCACGCTGGCCAAGGTGATCGGCGGCGGCATGCCGGTGGGCGCCTTCGGCGGCAGCGCTGAAGTCATGAAGCACATCGCGCCGCTGGGCGGCGTCTACCAGGCCGGCACGCTGTCGGGCAACCCGGTGGCCGTGGCCGCGGGTCTGGCCACGCTGCGCCTGATCGGCGCCCCGGGCTTCTACGAAAACCTGTCGGCCCAGACCGCCAAGCTGGCGCAGGGCCTGCAAGAACGCGCGCGCAAGGCCGGCCTGCCGTTCTCGGCGGATTCGGTGGGCGGCATGTTCGGCATCTATTTCAGCGACAGCATCCCGGCCTCGTTCGCGCAGGTCTCCGCATGCGACACGGCGGCATTCAACCGCTTCTTCCATGCCATGCTGGACCACGGCGTGCATTTTGCGCCGTCCGCCTTCGAAGCGGGCTTCGTGTCGGCCACCCACGACGACGCCGTGATCCAGGCCACGCTGGATATCGCGGAAAAGGTTTACGCGGGGCTGTAAGCGTCTGCGGAGCGGGTCTGCCGCCCGCTCCCTTCAAGGCGCCTTGTACTGCTCGTACAGGGCCGTCACATTCTTCACATAAGCCTGGGTTTCCGCGTAGGGCGGCACGGCGTCGTACTTGCGCACGGCGCCCTCGCCCGCGTTGTACGCGGCCAGCGCCAGATCCAGGCGGCCCGGATACCGGTCGATCAGCCGGCGCAAATGGCGCGATCCGGCCTGCACGTTGGTCGCCGGATCCACCAGCGCGCGTTCCACGTCGTCCACCGACAGCAACGGCGCGGCCGTCGCCGGCATCAACTGCATCAGTCCCAGTGCGCCCTTGGGCGAGCGGGCATCGCTGCGAAACCCTGATTCGATAGCAATGACCGCAGTCAGCAACGCCTGGTCGACGCCGGAATCCAGCGCGGCGCGGGCGATCAGGTTGTCGTGCTTGGTCGTGGGCTTGACCGTGCTCCAGCGCAAGGGCGGTTCGGCCGCGGCCCGGGTCACCCGGCGCGCGCCGTCCCCGGCCTCGGGCTCACAGGTCAGGCACAGGGCTTCGACGCTGCCGCGTCCCGCCGTCCGTGCCTGCGCCCGCTTGTAGTATTTACCGGTGCCGGTGGGCACTTTCATCGTGCGCCACACCCCGAACGGGTCCTTGTAGCGGTAGGTGTCGGCGGCCTGGACCGGCGCTGCGGCCGCCAGCGCCAGAGCACCCGTCGCCAGCGCCGCCATCCCGCCGGCGCGCGCCAGGATGGCGCGCGTGGCCGAAAGAATGGAAGTGGGCGGTTGGGACATGGGACGGGGCTCCGGCGGCGTCCTGAGACGCGTTGGCGAGCCCTAATGCTGCTTGCACCATCCCGGTCCTGTCTTTCCTGCCGATGATCTACATCGCGGCAAGCCGCTGGTTTCCCAGGGAAAATCGGGGACAAGACTAGGCCGTGCGGACGATAAATTTTGCGTGTTACAGGCCGGTAAAGATCGTCCTTGCAATGAATATGACGTAATATTTCGTTCAATTACCAAATGATTGAACCGGCCGTTCGTGCCGGAACCGGAGAGAGGGTGAAATGGGCGCAGAAAACATGCTCCAGCTGGTGCTGGATGCCGACACCAACGTCCTGACGGCGGTCTACACGCCGCCACCCCGTCCGGAACCCACCGAGGCCGCACTCGCGCCCGCCGCGGCGCCCGCCCCTCAAGAAGGCGGCGAACAGCCCGACGACCAGGACACCAGCGTCGCCCTCGCCGATGCAGCCGACGCCCCGCTCATCAACACGGACCTGCCGACCTGGGACGCCCTGGTCGCCGCCGCTGCCGCGCAGGGATGGGGCGCCGAGGCGCTCGACAACCACGCCATCCTCGCCTTCATCGACCTGTGCCGCACGGCCGCCGAACCCGTGCAGAGCCCCGTCGGCCAGGTGGTTGACGGCAGCTTCGACATCGAACTGAACGCAACCCGCATGGCGGCAACCCTGACGCTGCATCCGCCCAAGGGCGGCAAGCCCGTCACGCTGGAAGCGGTCCGCCAGACGCTGGCCGACCAGGGCATCGTGCACGGCGTGCTGGACAGCGCGCTGGCCGAAGCCGTGGCACTGGGGCGCGCCGAGACCATCCTGGCCGCGCAAGGCACGCCGCCCACGCGCGGCACCCCCACCCGCTTCGAGAGCCTGCTCGACCGCCTGAAGCCGCGCGCCGAAGACATCGACGAACTGGCCCAGGTGGATTACCGGGACCTGGGCAGCCTCTTGCTCGTGTCGCCGGGCACGCCGCTCATGCGCCGCATTCCGCCGCTGCCCGGTGTTGACGGCACCAACGTGCTCGGCGAGCCGGTGATGCCCGAAGAGCTGCCCGACACGCCGTTCTCCAAGGAGTTGTCCGGCGTCGAAGTCGATCCCGAGAATCCCCTGTTGCTGCGCGCGGCCATCGCCGGCACGCCGACAATCATCACCCATGGCGTGCAGGTCAATCCGATGGTGGAGGTGGACGCCGTCAACCTGTCCACCGGCAACATCAACTTCGAAGGCTCCCTGCAAGTGCGCGGCGACATTGCCGCCACGATGGAAGTGCGCGTCACCGGCGACGTGGTCGTCAACGGCACCATCGAGGCCGCGCTGGTCGAGGCCGGCGGCAGCGTCACCGTCAAGGGCGGCATCATCGGCATGGCCGAAACCGTGCACGACGCCACGGCCGCGGCGCGCACCGCGCACATCGTCTGCGGCGGCACGCTGCGCGCCAAATTCATCGAGAACGCCGTCATCAGCGCGGGCCAGGACATCGACGTCGAGCGCGAGATCCGTCAATGCAGCATTGCCGCCGGCGGCAGCGTGAACGTCGGCCCGCCCAACACGCAGCAAAGCGCCATCACGGGCGGCGAGACCCGCGCCCTGCTGGCGGTGCGCGCCGGCACCATCGGCTCGCCGGCAGGCATTCCGACGCTGGTGCAGGCCGGCCTGGATCCGCACGCCGACATCAAGCGTTCGGCGCTCACGCGCAAGCGCCTGAAGATGAACGAGGAAAAGGCCAAGCTGGAGCAGCTGCTGATGTTCCTGCAGGCCAATCCGCAACGGGCCTCGGGCGACGTGGTCGAGCGCGCGCGCAACACGCACACCAAGCTCATCGGCGATCTGGCCGGCCTGGAGACCGAAGAAGCCCAGCTGGCGCGCGACCTGCTGCCCCAACAGAACGCCACCATCGCGGCCACGCGCCGCTTCTGTAGCGGCACGAAGATCCAGCTGGGCAACAAGATGCAGGAGTTCCTGGAAGACCAGGTGGGCGGCAAGGCCGGCCTGGAAGAAGGCGAGATCGTTATTCGCTAGGCGCCGTCGTCCGGCATCAGTTCCTTGAACCACACGCGCGGCGAGATGCCGCGGTCGGGGCCCAGGACCGAGAAGCCGCCGTCCACCGGAATGTCGACGCCGGTCATCCACGATGCCGCGTCCGAACACGCAAAGCACACCGCCGCGGCGATCTCTTCGCCGGAGCCCACGCGGCCCAGCGGGTGAAAATGCGCGCCCACCGCATCGGCAGCCTGGCGGGATCCGCCCGACAATTGTTCGACCGACGGCGACCACGTCCAGGCCGGCGACACCGCCAGCACGCGCACGCCCGACGGCGCCAGTTCCACCGCGAAATTCTTGGTGATCTGCAGCAGCGCGGCCTTGGACGCCGGATACAGCGCCCGCCCGGCCGCACCGAATTTTCCGCCCGTGCTGCCCAGGTTCACCACCACGCCGCCGCGCGGCAGATGCGCCGCCGCCATCTGCGTGAAGATGGCTGCCGACACCAGATTCGTGTCCAGCGTGCGATGCCACTCCTCGCGGGTCGACGCCAGCCCGCGGTCCGCATACTGGCAGGCATTGTTGACCAGGAAATCCAGCCGGCCAAAGCGCGCCAGCGCGGCATCGATGCACGCCTTGATCTGCGCGTCCTGTCCGATGTCGGTTTCGCAGAACAGCGCGCGTTCGCCCAGCGCATGCGCCAGCGCCTGGCCCGCGTCGGCATTGCGGCCGACCAGCACGACGTTGGCGCCCGCCGCGGCAAAGCCGCGCGCGATGTCCGCGCCCAGCCCCTGAGTGCTGCCGGTGACGATGGCGGTCTTGCCCGCCAGGCCCGGGAAACCTGAAAAGTCCATGTGTGTTCCTTGTCAGTTGGGCGCGGCGGCCCAGCGCACCGCGTCCGCCACCGGCGCCGTCTGCGCGATCAGCCGCATGCTGGCCAGCGACGCCGCGTGCACCGCCGGGTCGGCCGACGCGCAGGCATCTTCGGCCACCATGACCGAAAAGCCGATATCGGCGGCATGACGCACCGTGCCTTCCACCACCGAATGCGTCGCCACGCCGGCCACCACCAGCCGGCGCGCGCCCAGCAGCCGCAGGGTTTCCTCCAGCGGCGTGCCATAGAACGCGCTGATGCGCGTGTGCTTGACGACGAATTCGCGCGTGCTGCCCGCCAGCGGCTGCAGCCCGTCATAGAACGCGCTGCCCCACTGCCCTTCCGGCACCGCCCCGATCCTGGCCACGTTGCGGAAGATATCGCAGTTTGGCAGCAGGTCCGCGTAGTCGGGCCGGAACGCGATGCGCACGTGCACGATCGGCAGCGCATGCGAGCGCGCGCCTTCCAGCAAGGCGGCGGCGTTGTCCAGCAGGCGCTGGCGCGCCCCGCTGTCGGCATCCAGCCCGACGCGGATCTTGCCATCCGCATGCAGCACATCGTTCTGATAGTGCAGCGCCAGCACCGCCACGTCCACGCTCATCACACGAACACCTCGAACGCATCATGCGCATCGTCGCAATTGACGAGGTCCACGCGTTTCATGCGGATGCGCCAGCCGTCGCCCTCGGCGGCCAGCTTGTGGGTGTAGCGGCCTGCCAGCTGCCGCGGCTGGCGCTTGCGCCATTCGGTCATCTGAAAGACCGAATGCACGACCAGGTTGCCGCCGGCATCCACCCCCTCGACCTGCACGCCGCCCACCAGCCGCACGCTGCGCGTGGGCGGCTGCTGGGACCAGTTGCGCGGATGTTCCAGGCGCCGGATGCGCACATCGCGCAGCATGCGGTCTTCCCAGAACAGCGAGATGTAGTCGTACGGGCTTTCCTGGCCCGGCTTGCGCGGCATCCAGTACATGCCGTCTTCGGTCCACAGCGCCTGCCAGTCGTCATAGCGCCGCTCGTCCAGCAGCCGCGCCTCGCGGTACAGGAACTGGGCGATGCGGTGATAGGCATCGGCGGGCACGTCGGCGGGCGCAAGGTTCGCGGTGCCGACATCGAAATCCAGATCTAGCAGCATGCGCCGTCTCCCTTGGCCGCGGCAGCCGCGCCATTGCCTGCGCCGGCCTCCATGTAGGCTTTCCACGCGCGGAACTGGTTGCGCATGGGCAATTCGCTGGTGCCGTTCACGGACACCATGCCGTCGGCGTCGACGCGGTCGGTGCCGTGATAGCGGTGCATGCTGACCCAGTCGCCGCCCCGCGTCGCGTTGCCTTCCTGGCAGCGGTTGTAAAGCTCGATGTCGTCCGGCATGACGTTGGACGACGGCGAATTGATCACGTTGGCATACAGCATCGCGCGCTTGAACACGCCCTCCGGCGCGCCCTTGCAGCGGAACGTCTGGATCTCGATCAGCGTGCGGTCCACGGCCACCGGCCGGATCACGCGGAACTGCTGGAACACCGTGTGAGGCGAGCCGCTGCCGTAGATCACCGTGTTGTGGCGGTTCATGCCCAGGATCTCGCGGGCGCGCTGTTCGCCATAGGCGGCGGTCAGCGACTCGAAGTGCGCGCGCGACACGGGATCGCGCTCGGCCGCGCCCGGATTGAAGATGCCCTCCATGTAGCCGTGGCCGTTGTCGTAGGCGCGCAGCTCCAGCTTTTCCCAGAACTCGTAGGGCTCGCCGTTGCCGTCCATGATGTGCAGTTCCAGCGGCATCTCGCCGATTTCCTTGGCCTCGTCGCGCGCCGCCGCATACGACGATTCATGCGTGACCCGCGCGTGCATCGTGTCGTGCAGGTTCTCGTAGAAGACCTTCCAGTTCGACCGCTGCATCACGCGGAAGACGCCGCCTGCCACTTCCACTTCGCCCACGGGCGAACGGTCGCACAGGTTGTCGATCGACGAGCGCACGCCCCCCAGGAAGTCCACCAGCGCCTGCCCCTCGGCCGCCTGGCTGGCGAACACGAAGCCGCGGTAGCTCTCCACCCGTGGCAGGCGCCGCATCGAGAACGACGGATCCGCCGGGTCGTACGAGGTGCCTTCCAGGCCCTGCTTGAGCGGCACGCCCAGATGGCTGCCGTCCAGCTTGAACGTCCAGGCGTGATACGGACAGCGGAAGAACTTGCCGGCACAGCCTTCGCCGTCGGCCACCACCTTCGCGCCCTTGTGCGGGCAGCGGTTGTACAGCACATGCACGCGGCCGTCGGCGGCGCGCACCATCAGCACGTCCTGATCGCCCAGCCGCGTGGTGTGATAGTCGCCTGTCTTGGGCACCTGACTTTCGTGGCCCACGTAAATCCAGGCACGGCCGTAGATGCGCTGCATCTCCAGATCGAAGATGGCCGGATCCGTATACAGGTCCCGATGCACGCTGTCGCCGCGCACCAGGGCCGCAAGTTGTTCGTCGGTATAAGGCATGTCGTCTCCCTACTTGTTCTCGCTGCCTTTCCAGCGCGCCATCAGCGTGTTGGAAGGCAGCGTCTCGTCCAGCAGCTTGGCCGCCGTCTCGCGCCCGGCCGTCGGCAGGCCCTTGGGGTCCAGAAGGCCCACCTGAACCAGCACGCTGGCCTGATCCCAATAGATGTGCTCGTGATAGAGCTTGTCGCCGCGGAACTTCACGATGGCCACCAGCGGGATCTCCACGTACTTACCCGTGGGTGCGACGCCCGGCAGCATCCAGTCGATCTCGGTCGTGTGGGTAAAGCAGAACAGCAGTTCATCCACGATCTGCGTGGCGCCCACCGTGCGCGACAGCGGCACCAGCCGCGTGTCCGGCGGGTTGCTGTTCACGAAATGATGCTGGTAGAAGCGCGACAGCTCCTTGTGGCCCACGCCGCCTGTCATCGTCGGAATGTGGTTCACGTAAGGTTCGGCCACCATCGTCGCCATCGTTGCGGCCACGTCGCGCGTGCCGAATTCATATTCGCAATGCTTGTCCCACAGATACGAATAATCAAATTCCGGCCCGATCGTGCGCTGCAGCGCCGCCATGCTGCGCTGGTGCGCCATCAACGCCGACGGCTTGTCGTAGTGGTCGCCGCCCGTGCGCGCAAACGCATGGTCCACGCCCGGGTACACGTACAGTTCCACGCCCGGCTTGCCGCCCAGCGCTTCCAGGATGCGCGCGCGCGCCTCGGGCGGACAGAAGCCGTCCTGTTCGGCAATGTGCAGCACCAGACGGCCACGCAGATTGGCGGCCTCTTGCAGGCTGTCTTCGATGCCCACGCCGTAGTAACCCACCGCCACATCCGCGTCCGTGCGGCAGGCGGCAAGATAGGCCAGCTTGCCGCCCAGGCAATAGCCCAGCACGCCCGCCCCGCCCTCCTGCTCGGGCAAATCGCGCAGCGCCGCGAGCGTCGACGCGATGTCCTTGATGCCCTCATCCACGTCAAAGCCCTTGTACAGCTCGAAGGCGCGCGGCATGTCGGCCGGGCCGTCCGTCAACTGGATGCCGGGCTGCTGGCGCCAGAACAGATCCGGCACCAGCACCACATACCCTTCCTCGGCCAGCAGCTGCGCGCTGCGCCGCATGAAATCGTTGACCCCGAAAATCTCCTGGCACAGCACCAGGCCAGGTCCGCGGCCCGAAGCCGGCACCGCCAGATAGGCGCCAAAGGACTTGCCATCGTGCGAGGCGATCGTCACCTCGCGCGTCGAAATGCGTTCTGTCATGCGTATCTCCTGTGTTGCGATGCCCGGCGGCCTACTTCATCTGGCACGCGGCGGCAAAGGGATCCTGGTATTGGGTCAGCACCGTGCCCGACAGCTTGTTCGACAGCTTGCCGCTGGCGTCCGCCTCGACCACGCGCAGGTAATAGTTCTGCACCGGATACTGGTTGCGGTTGAACTTGAAATCGCCCCGCACCGACTTGAAGTCCGCGCGGCGCAGCGCCGGACGCAGCGACTCGGCATCCAGCTTGCCGCCCGTCTGGCGCACCGCGCTGTCCAGCAGCATCGCCGCGTCGTAGCCCTGCGATGCATACAGCGACGGGCTGCGGTTGTATGTCTTCTTGAAGTCCTCGACGAACTTGCGGTTGGCGGGATTGTCCAGCTCGGCCGCCCATTGCGCCGTGTTGCGCAGGCCCTTGATCGGCGCGCCCACCGCCGCGATCGTGTCCTCGTCACCCGAAAAACCCGGCGCCAGCAGCGCGATGTCCTTGGACAGGCCCGCCCCATTGAACTGCTTGATGAAATTCACGCCCATGCCGCCCGGCAAAAAGAAGAACACCGCATCGGGCTTGCTGGCGCGCAGCTGCGTGATCTCCACGCCATAGTCCAGCTGACCGAGCTGCGTATAGATTTCCTCTGCCACGCCGCCCTTGTACAGCCGCTTGAACCCGTTCAGCGACTCGCGTCCGCCCGGATAGTCCGGCGCGATCAGCGCCACGCGCTTGTAGCCCTGGTCGGCCGCGTACTTGCCCATCGCCGCCGGGATGTCCTCGTTCTGCCAGGCCACCGCGAAGAAATTCGGATTACAGCCCGCGCCCGCGTAATTCTCGGGCCCCGTGTTCGTGCTCAGATAGATCGTGTCCGACTGCAGGATCGCCGGCATCACCGGCAGCAGCACATTCGAGAACACGATGCCCGTCATCACGTTCACCCGGTCGCGCTTGAGCAGCCGTTCCACCGCCTGACGCCCCGTATCCGCCTTCTGCTGGTCATCGGCCACCACCACTTCCGCCGTCAGCCCGCCCAGCTTGCCGCCCGTATGCTGCAGCGCCAGATTGAAGCCGTCCCGGATCTCGTTGCCCAACGCCGCGCCCGGCCCCGACAGCGTGGTCAGCAGCCCCACCTTCACCTTGTCTGCTGCCGACGCCGCACCCGCCGCGCCCGCCACCGCCCCCACGCAAACCAGCGCCGCCAGCGCGCGCCGGCTCCATCGATTTCGATTCATGTGCCACCCCGTATTCGCCGCCAGCCGCGCTGGCGGAAAGCTGACAGAACCCGTCTGCCGTCGGTACACGCATGCCGCCGATCCAAGTCGCCCAGCTTACGCGCCGCGGCGTCTGCATTCCAACAGGCGCCAACCACCCTGCACGGCGCCTCCCGGCAAGATTAGGGCCGCGTCCACCCCAGCTCTATCCGAATACCGCCACCCTTATCCGGGATTCACTTAATTCCCAATGCGGCCCGATTACATTACGCTGCCTCCAGATACGGGATCGGTCCCGTCCCGGAGGCTTCCATGCACGGCTGGTCCCGAATCGAGCTGGCGCCCTTGTTGCAACGGCGCGTCTTCAGCTCCACGCAACAGGATGAGACCCGCGCGCGCGTGTCCGAAGCCCTGAAGGACCACCGCCTCACCTGGAAAGGCGGACGCGTCGACGCGGAGCTGAACCGGGGCCGATTCGGCTCGCTGACCGTCTGTACGTTGCGCTACGGCGCCGAAGTCCACATCGAACCCGACCGCCTGCAGGACTTCATGCTGGTCCAGGTGCCGCTGCGCGGCCGCGCCCGCATCGAATGCGGCGACGAAGGCGTCAACGCCGACCCCGACTGCGCCGCCGTCATCGCCCCCAACCGCCGCCTGCGCCTGCACTGGGAGGCCGGCTGCGAACAACTGCTGCTCAAGATCCCAAGAGGCAAGCTGGAAGCCATGGGCCAACGCGCCTTCGGCGACGCCGCCGCAGGCCCCCTGGACTTCACCCCCGCCCTGCGCCTGGACACCCCCATCGGCGCCGCCTGGCGCAGCATGATGACCAGCCTCATCCACCTGCTTCCCACCCTGGACGACGGCGCCCGCCGCCCACCCGCCGCGTGGCTGGAGCACCTGGAAGACACCCTGGTCCTGCACCTGCTCTACAACCAGCCCAACACCTGGCAAACCCAAGCCGGCCAACCCAACACCGTCCCGCGCCGCCTCAGCATCGCCGAGACCTACATGCGCGAACGCCTGGGCGCCCCCCTGACCCTGAACGACATCGCCCGCCACGCCGGCGCCAGCGCCACCGCGCTCACGCGCCTGTTTCAGGAACACCGCAACACGACGCCGATGAATGCGCTGCGCGCCTTCCGGCTGGATGCGGCGAGAACACGGCTGAAGACCCAGCCGGACGCGAGCGTCACGGAAGTGGCGCTGAGCGTGGGGTTCGGGCATTTGGGCAGGTTTTCGGAGTATTACCGGGAGCGATTTGGAGAACTCCCGAGAGAAACGCGGCGCGCAGCGGGATGATGTGAAGAGCTTAAGCAACGCAAGCCGCGAGCGCGCAGCGCACCTGTCAGCCGCAAGACGCCGCGTAAGCCCCACCAGGCCGCCCGCGCGGCCGCAGTGGGGCGGGCAACGCAAGATGCTTTGAACCCGAGCAACCGCAGGCACGAACCTCAAGAACTCAATTCGCCCCAACGCGCGACAAGCTGAAACCGCCAGAGCCCGGCGTGGCGGCGGCCTGGGGTGCGCGGGGCGTGTAGATGCGCCCGAGGGAATCTGAAGGAAGCGCCGAAGGCGCTGACGAAGATGACGAAGGGGAAGTCCGGAGCGAAGGCTCCGGACCGCAATCGTAGCCCCGCGCGCCCCAGGCCGACGACGCGCCGGGCGTCTTAAGAACGGCACCGAGGCATCATGAAGGTGTCAGACAACCACTTCAGAAAAACCCGCCAAAAAGCCAAATAAAACCGCAGCCAAAAGCACCAAAGGCCCGCCGCTCCAGCCCCCCGGTGCCGGCCGGGAAGCAAAAGCGGCGAACCTTCGGTACACCGTCAAAGCGAATAACGCGTTACTGCGCAGGCACCACCGCAGTCACTTCAATCTCGACCTTCGCGCGATCCTCCACCAGATCGGCAACCTCCACCGCCGTCATCGCCGGGAAATGCCGGCCGATCAGCTCCCGGTAGTGCTTGCCGATGCCCGGATAAGCCGCCACGTATTCATTCTTGTCCGTCACATACCACGTCATCCGCACGATATGTTCCGGCTTCGCCCCGCCCTCGGCCAGAATCTGCACGATGTTCAGCAGCGCCTGACGCACCTGGTCCGCGAAGTCATCGGACTCGAACTGCTGCTGCCCGTTCCAGCCCACCTGTCCGCCTACGAACACCAGCTTGCTGCCCACCTGCATCTCGGTCAGCACACCATTCGAATAGCCCCGGGGCGCCATCCAATCCGGCGGTTGCAGAATCTTCATAACGTCTCATCCTATTGATCAAATAAACAAACCACAGGGTGGCGCCCGCTTATGCCGCGGTTGCCAGATAATCCTGCATGCGTTCCCGCAGATCCGCGGGCAGCGGCATCGACTTCATCGTCCGCAAATCCACCGTCACGATCGTCAGCGTTGCCGACAACCGCAACTGCCCGTCAGGCCCTTCAAAACGCACCAGCGCCTTGAACGACGCCCCGCCGATACGTTGCACCGAAAGCGTCTGGCGCAGCTTTTCGTGCCAGCGGCTTGGCGCGCTGAAATCGCACGTCACTGACGCCATCGGCGTGCCGATGTGCCGCTCCACGTGCAGCGCATGAAATGGCAGCCCCATTCCCTTGTCGAACCACTCCTCGACGAAATCATTGATCATCTCGAAATAGCGCGGATAGAACACGATGCCCGCCGGGTCGCAATGCCGGAAGCGGACTTCTACCTGACTCACGAAGGGTGCTGCCATGATGTTTCCTTGTTGCCGATTGCCTGCTTATGCCATCTTGCGCAGCGCAAAGCGCTGCAGCTTGCCGGTTTCCGTGCGCGGCAACGCGTCCACGAACTCGATCGCCCGCGGATACTTGTAGGGCGCAATGTTCGCCTTCACGAACGTCTGCATCGCCGTCACCAGTTCCGCGCTCGGCGCAAATCCCGGCTTGAGCACCACGAACGCCTTCACCACCTGCCCGCGCTCGTCATCCATCGCGCCCACCACCCCGCATTCCGCCACCGCCTCATGGCGCAGCAGCGCGTCCTCGACTTCCGGGCCCGCGATGTTGTAGCCCGCCGACACGATCATGTCGTCGTTGCGCGCCTGATAGAACAGATAGCCGTCGTCGTCCTGCACGAACGTATCGCCCGGCAGATTCCAGCCGTTCTGCACAAAGCGGCGCTGGCGGTCATCCGCCAGATAACGGCAGCCGGTCGGCCCCTTGATCGCCAGGCGGCCCACCGTGCCATTGGGCACCGGCTTCATCTCGTCGTCCACGATCTGCGCCACATAGCCCGGCACCACGCGGCCGATTGCGCCGCGGCGCACCGACTCCGGCGGGCTCGACACGAACACGTGGATCATCTCCGTGCCCCCGATGCCGTCGATCATCTCGATCCCCGTCGCATCCTTCCAGAGCTGGCGCGTCGCATCCGGCAGCGCCTCGCCCGCCGACACGCTCTTCTTCAGCGATGACAGATCGAACTTTCCCACCAGCGCCGCCATCTGCCGGTAGAAGGTCGGCGCCGTGAACACGATCGTCGCGCGGAATTCCTGGATCAGTTCCAGAAGGCTCTCCGGCGACAGCTTTTCGGCCAGCACCGTGCTGGCGCCCACCCGCAGCGGAAAGCACAGCAGCCCGCCCAGGCCGAACGTGAACGCCAGCGGCGGCGTGCCGCAGAAAATGTCGTCCGGCCCCGGCTTGATCACATGCTTGGGGAACAGATCGCACATCGCCAGCACGTCGCGATGAAAATGCATGCAGCCCTTGGGCGCGCCCGTCGTGCCACTGGTGAACGCAATCAGGCACACATCGTCCGCCGCCGTATCGCAGGCCTCGAACGTATCCGGTTTGCCGGCGGCCAGCGAATCCAGCGCATCGGCTGCCGTGTCATTGAAATACATGACCTGCGCCAGGCCCGGGCAATGGTTCTCGTGGTCCGGCTGCGCACAGAACTGCGCCTCGTCCTTCAGGCGCACGTCGCACAGCACTGCCTGGATCTGCGCCTTCTCGATGATCTGCTTCAGTTCCTTGGAACGCAGCAGCGGCATCGTCGGCACCGTCACCAGGCCCGCCTTGATCGCGGCCAGCCACGACGCCGCCATCATCGGATTGTTCGGCCCGCGCAACAGCAGGCGATTGCCCGGCACCAGCTTCATGTCCTCGGTCAGCACATGCGCGATGCGGTTGGTCAGCGCCGCCAGTTCGCGATAGGTCATCGACGCCGGCTTGCCGTCCTGGCGCCAGCGCAAGGCCACGCGGTCGCCGTGACCGCGCCCGACCATGGCGTCCACCAGTTCCACCGCGCAATTGAAACGCTTCGGATAGGCCACGTCGGGGCCGTCCAGCAGGAACTCAGGCCATTGTTCGCCCGGGGGCAGGTTGTCCCGGGCGAAAGTGTCGATGTGGGCGGATACTTCCATGAAAATTCCCCTTGGCTAGTGCGATGCGGTTTACGTTGCAAAAGGCAGGCGCTCGATGGCCCCTTTACGCCTTCAGCAGTTCACGGGCGATGATCAACTTTTGAACTTCCGTGGCGCCTTCGTAGATACGCAGCGCTCTGATTTCCCTGTAAAGCTTCTCCACCGGCGTCCCCGACACCACGCCCGCGCCGCCGAACATCTGCAAGGCCCGGTCGATCACGGTCTGCGCCGACTCGGTGGCCGTCATCTTGGCCATCGCGGCTTCGCGCGTGGTGCGCAGCTTCTGCACGTCGCGCATCCACGCGGCGCGGTACGTCAGCAGCGCCGAGGCATCGATGGCGGTCGCCATGTCGCCCAGCGCGGCTTGCGTCAATTGCAGGTCGGCCAGCGTCTGGCCGAACATGCGGCGCGACTTGGCGCGCGCCAATCCTTCATCCAGCGCCCGGCGCGCAAACCCCAGCGCCGCCGCCGCCACCGACGCGCGGAAAATGTCCAGCGTCATCATGGCCAGCTTGAATCCCTGCCCCGCGTCGCCCAGCCGGTGCGTGGCCGGCACGCGGCAGTTGTCGAACGTGATCGTTGCCAGCGGGTGCGGTGCAATCAGGTCGATGCGCTCCGACACCTCGAACCCCGGCGTATCCGCATCCACCACGAACGCGCTGATGCCGCGCGCCCCCGGCGCTTCGCCCGTGCGCGCAAAAACGCAGTAGAAATCCGCGATGCCGCCGTTTGAGATCCACGTCTTGGCGCCGTTCAGCACGTAATGGTCGCCGTCCAGCCTGGCCTCGCACGCCAGCGCCGCCACGTCCGAGCCCGCGTCGGGTTCGGACAGCGCGAAGGCCGCAATCGCCTCGCCGCGCGCCACGCGCGGCAAGTAATGCTGACGCAGCGCATCCGAGCCCATCAGCGAAATCGCGCCGCTGCCCAGCCCCTGCATCGCAAACGCAAAGTCCGCCAGCCCTTCGTGGCGGGCAAACGTCTCGCGCAGGATGCACACCGCGCGCGAATCGACCTCGGGCAGCGCGCCGCCCCAGGCCCCGCCCGGGCCGCCCGCCACTGCATACCGCAGCCACCCGGCCTGGCCCATGGCCTTGACCAGCTTCCGGCACGCCGCGTCCGCATCGTGATGGTCCACGTCGCCCAGCGATTGCTCGCACCAGGCGTCGACCTCATGCGCCAGCTTGCGATGCGCGTCGTCGAAAAAGGGCCAGTCCAGCCAGCTTGCGTCGCGCATCGTCAATTCCCCTCGAAGACAGGCTTTTGCTTGGCCACGAAGGCCTCGTAGGCGCGATGGAAATCGCGCGTCTGCATGCAGATGGCCTGCGCCTCGGCTTCGGCCTCGATGGCTTCGTCCACGCCCATGTTCCATTCCTGATGCAGCAGCTTCTTTGTCACGCCGTGCGCGAAGGTCGGACCCGCGGCCAGCTGCGCGGCCAGCGTCTGCGCCGCTTCCAGCAGCTTGCCGGACTCGTGCAGCGCATTGAAAAAGCCCCAGCTTGCGCCCTCGTCCGCCGTCATCGCGCGGCCGGTGTACAGCAGCTCGGAAGCGCGGCCCTGGCCGATCATGCGCGGCAGCAGCGTGCACGCGCCCATGTCGGCGCCCGCCAGACCCACACGGGTGAAGAGGAACGCGGTGCGCGCCGCCGGCGTGCCCAACCGCATGTCCGAGGCCAGCGCCACCATCGCGCCCGCGCCGGCGCACACGCCGTCCACCGCTGCCACGATGGGCTGCGGGCACGCCCGCATCGCCTTGACCAGATCACCCGTCATGCGCGTGAAGTCCAGGAGTTCCGGCATGCTCATCTTCGTGAGCGGGCCGATGATCTCGTGCACGTCGCCGCCCGAGCAGAAATTGCCGCCCGCGCCCGTCACCACCACCACCTTGACGTCGGTGGCATACACCAGCGACCGGAAGAAATCGCGCAGTTCCGCGTACGAATCGAATGTCAGCGGGTTCTTGCGCTCGGGACGGTTCAGCGTGATGGTGCCGACCTTGCCGTCGTCCGACACCTGCCACAGAAACGTCTTCGCCTGGTAACCGGCGATGGGACGCTTGTGATGCTTCATGGTGTGTTCTTCGGGCTGGGTGCTCATGGTGTCTCCGTTCGTGAATGCTGGATGGTTGGGGCGCCGGACTCAGCCGGTCATCACTTCGCCGCCGTCGACGGCGATCGCCTGGCCGTTGATGGAGGCGGAGGCCGGCAGGGCCAGCCACGCGACCGTCTCGGCCACTTCCTCGGGCTGCACCAGGCGGCCCTGCGGGTTGCGCTCGGCCAGCTTCAGGCGAGCGGCGTCCGGCGTCATGCCGGTCTTTTCAACGATGTTGGCGACCGCACCGCGCACGATGTCGGTCTCGGTGTAGCCGGGGCAGACGGCATTGACCGTCACGCCCTTCTGCGCCGTCTCCAGCGCCAGCGACCGGGTCAGCCCGATCACACCGTGCTTGGCGGCGCAGTAGGCACTTACATACCCATAGCCGATCAGGCCCGCCGTGCTGGCCACGTTGATGACGCGGCCCCACTTTTCCTGCAGCATGCCCGGCAGCGCGGCCTGGATGCAGTGGAACGTGCCGGTCAGGTTGACAGCCAGCATCTGGTTCCACAGCGCCGCGTCCGTGCGGTCAAACCGCTGGCTGACCGCCTGGCCCGCGTTGTTCACCAGCACCAGCACCGGCCCGAACTCGGTCTCGGCCTGCGCGAAGGCCGCGCGCACCGACGCCTCGTCGGCGATGTCGGCGCTGACCGCCTGCACCTGACCCAGCCGGGCCAGTTCGTCGGTCGCGGCATCCAGCGCGCCGCCGTCGCGGCCCAGCAGCGTGACGCGCGCGCCACGCTGCAGCAGCGACCGTGCGCTGGCCAGGCCAATACCGCGCGCGCCGCCCGTCACCAGGGCGTGACGCCCGGCAAGCGGTAACGGTTGTGCGTTCATTTGATGTCCAGTTGCGCCATGGCGGCGGCGCGTTCGAAGTTGGTTTCCAGCTGGCGCTTGCCCGCGAAATACTGGCTCGGCCACGACACATCAACATAGCCCACCCGCGCCGCTTCGCGCAGCGTCCAGGAGGCGTCAGCCAAATGGGGACGTGCCAGCGCGCACAGGTCCGCGCGGCCCGAGGCAATGATGCCGTTGGCGTGGTCGGCCTCGAAGATGGCGCCCACGGCAATCGTGGGGATGCCCGCTTCGTTGCGCACGCGGTCGGCAAACGGCGTCTGGAACATGCGGCCGTACACCGGCTTTTCTTCCTTGCTGACCTGACCGGACGAGCAATCGATCATGTCGGCGCCCGCCGCCTTGAAGTGACGCGCGATCTCGACCGCGTCGTCCGCGGTAATGCCGCCTTCCACCCAGTCGCTGGCCGAGATCCGCACCGACATCGGCTTGTCTTCGGGCCACACCGCGCGCACCGCATGGAATACCTCCAGCGGGAAGCGCAGGCGGTTTTCCAGGCTGCCGCCGTATTCGTCTTCGCGCTGGTTCGTCAGCGGCGAAATGAAGCTGGACAACAGGTAACCGTGCGCGCAGTGCAGCTCCAGCCAGTCGAACCCGGCCGCCGCCGCGCGGCGCGCGGCCGCCACGAAGTTGTCGCGCACCTGATCCATGTCCTCGCGCGTCATGGCGCGCGGCGTCTGCGACACGCCTTCGATGTACGGCAGCGCCGACGCCGAGACCAGCGGCCAGTTGCCCTCGGCCAGCGGATGATCGATCTTCTGCCAGCCCAGCTGCGTCGACCCCTTGCGGCCCGCGTGACCCAGCTGCATGCCGATACGCGCATCGCTGTTGCCGTGCACGAAATTCACGATGCGGGCAAACGCCTGCTGCTGCTCGTCGTTCCACAGACCCGGGCACCCCGGGGTGATGCGGCCGTCCGGCGACACGCAGGTCATCTCCACCATCACCAGCCCCGCCCCGCCCATGGCGCGCGCGCCCAGGTGAACCAGGTGGAAATCGCCCGGCACCCCGTCCGTGCACGAGTACATGGCCATCGGCGACACCAGGATCCGGTTCTTCAGCCGCACGCCGCGCACCTGATACGGCGTCAACATCGGAATGGCCGGACGCCGGCCCTCGGGCGTGGCGGCGCCGGCGCGTTCGGCGATCCAGCGTTCAAATCCTTCCAGCCAGGCCGGGTCGCGCAGACGCAGGTTCTCGTGCGAGATGCGCTGCGAACGGGTCAGCAGCGAATAGGCGAATTGCTCCGGTTCCAGTTCGGCGTAACGCTCGACGTTTTCAAACCATTCAGTGGAATTGCGCGCCGCGTTCTGGATCTTCAACACCTCGACGCTGCGCACTTCCTCGTAGTGATGCAGGCCCGCGTCCACGCTGCCTTCCGCGCCGCTCAGGCAGCGCGCCAGCTCAATCGCGTCTTCCAGCGCCAGCTTGGTGCCGGAGCCGATGGAAAAGTGCGCGGTGTGCGCCGCATCGCCCATCAGCACAACCGGCACCCGGCGCGTGCCGCGCGCGGTTTCCAGATCGTTCCAATGGACCCACGTATTGCAGATGACCCGCGGGAAGCGGATCCAGATCGCCGAGCCGCGCAGGTGCGAGGCGTTGCTGATCAGCTTGTTGCCATCCAGCCAGGGCGCGAACAACTTTTCGCAATACGCAATGCCCTCTTCCTGGCTCATCTGCTCGATGCCGGCGGCTTGCCAGGTTTCCTCGGGCGTTTCCACGATGAACGTGGACATGCCATCTTCGTAGCGGTAAGCGTGCGCCTGGAACCAGCCGTGCTCGGTCTGCACGAAGGCAAAGGTGAACGCGTCGAACACCTTTTTCGTGCCCAGCCACACGAAGCGGCAGCGGCGCTGATCGATATCGGGATGGAACGTGTCCGCGTAGCGGGTGCGGATCTGACTGTTGATGCCGTCCGAGGCAATGACGAGGTCGGCATCGTACTCGCGGGCGATGGCCTGATCATCCTGAACGAAGTTCTCGAACACAAGCTTGACGCCAACATCCTCGCAACGCGCCTGCAGGATGTTCAGAAGCTTCTTGCGGCCAATGCCGATGAAGCCGTGACCGCTGGTGCGGATGCTGCGTCCCTTGAAATGGATGTCGATGTCATCCCAATGGTTGAACGCATCGCCAATGGTTTGCGCCGAGACCGGATCGGCCTCACGCAGGTTCTGCATGGTGGCGTCGGAGAACACCACGCCCCAGCCAAAAGTGTCATACGGACGGTTGCGTTCGATGACGGTGACTTCGTTGGCGGGATTCTGCAGTTTCATGAGCAGACCGAAATACAGGCCGGCGGGACCGCCGCCGATGCAGACTATCTTCATTGCCGTATACGCTCCAAGTACGCGACAGTCGCTCTTGGTGCCGGAGCGGAAGCCGCAGATATTTAGGTCTGGATAGTTTAGGCTTGAAATATATACCTGAAGTTGTGGGTGTGCAAATGAGGGAAAGTATTTAGAGGTTTGGGATCGGATCTGTTAATGGGGACGATTCTAGGGCGGTGTTGGAGTGTGGGTGGCGAGGTGCGTTGGGGTGTGGGCTGGGGGTCTAACCTTGAGGCAGTTTTGACCGGTGGCTCGGGTTTGGCGGTGGCTCTGGTTTGGCGGTGGCTCTGGTTTGGCGGTGGCTCTGGTTTGGCGGTGGCTCTGGTTTGGCGGTGGCTCTGGTTTGGCGGTGGCTCTGGTTTGGCGGCTTCCGCGTTTTTCTTCCGCCCCTCGGCGCGGACGGCAGGGGCACGATCGCCCACGATTGCGGTCCGGAGCCTTCGCTCCGGACTGCCCCGTCGTCATCTTCGTCCGCCTTCGGCTCCCTTCAGATTCCCTCGGGCGCATCGACGGCGCTCGCGCCCCTGCCGCCCGCACCGAGGAGCTACGATGTGCCGGGTCGGAACGCTGCTAGAGCCGTGGTCAGGGAAGAGTCTTGCGGGGCCCGCCGAATCGCGGCCGCGCGGGCGGCCACGATCGGCATACGCGGTGTGGGGCGTCGAGGCGGTGGTCGCTTGCGCGCTGGCGGGGATTGGGGTGCTAAGGCTCCAGCATCACTTGGGGGGAGGCGGTGATGGGCGGCGCGCGGCGACGGGCTGCTACAGCTTGACGGCCGGGACGCGCGCCGCCCATCGGAGACTTGAGTTCAATTGATGATTAGTGGCGAACCGCTTGGTGGTGTCTGACAGCCGAGTCAGCCGAGTCTGTCTTACAAATTCGCGGGTGTCTGCCGCCTGCCCAGAACGAGCGCCTTCGCCAGGATGGGTGTCTGACACCCAAGAAGCATCCTTCAAGCTTGTAGCCCATCTATGTGGGTGTCAGACACCAGAGCGCCACCCACTCGCGAAGCGTCATCATCACGCCGCAAGACGCCGTCGACGTCCCTGACGGTGTCTGACACCCGAGAAGCACCGTTCAAGCCTGTAGCCCGTCTATGAGGGTGTCAGACACCTGGTGAGACGCGCACACCTACGCGCGAAGCGTCATCATCCAAACGCACGACACTGTGTAAGTCTCCGGAGGCCGCCCGCGCGGCCGAACGGAGACGGGCAACGCAAGATGCTTCTGGCCCGGCAAAGACGGCAACAGAATGCCAAGCACGCCGCCCCCCCCGCCGGCCGTCAGATTTCTATTGCTCGAGTCCGGTGCGGTGGCGGCCCGGGGTGCGCGGGGCGTCGATAAGCCCGAGGGAATCTGAAGGGAGCCGAAGGCGGACGAAGATGACGAAGGGGGGGGCCGCCTAGGCAAGTCCGGAGCGAAGGCTCCGGACCGCAATCGTGGCCCCGCGCGCCCCGGGCCGCCGCCGTGCCGGACGCCTTAAGAACCAACCCCAGGCGCCTCCATCACCCCCGAGCCCGCAACCACTCCTCAAGATCCCCTGCAGGCAGCGGCGGTGAAAACAGAAACCCCTGCCCCGCCGCACACCCCTGCTCGATCAGGAAGCGCCGCTGCTCTTCGTTCTCGACACCCTCAGCCACCACCGGCAGGCTCAGGCTCTCCCCGATCCGGATCACCGCGCTGGTCAGCGCCCGCGCTGCATCGTCGCTCTCCAGACCCTGAACGAAACTGCGGTCCAGCTTCAGTTCGTCGACGATCAGCCGGCGCAAGTGGCCCAAGCTGGAATACCCCGTCCCGAAGTCGTCCATCGAAAGCCGCACGCCCAGGCGATGCAGTTCGGCGATCGTGCGCAGCGTGCCTGCCGTCGCATCCAGCACCACGCCCTCGGTGATTTCCAGCATCAGATCCGCCGGCGCCAGCCCGAATTCGGCCAGCGTCGCCGCGATCATGCGTGGCAGGTTCAGGTTGTGGAAATTGGTTGCCGACAGGTTCACCGACACCGACGGCACGCGCAGGCCGTTGTGGCGCCAGATCGACAGTTGCGAGCAGGCTTCTCGGAGTGCCCAGTCGCCCAGGTCGCCGATCAGCCCGCACTCCTCGGCCAGCGGCACAAAGCGTGCCGGAGAGATGTCGCCCAGCGTCGGGTGACGCCAGCGGGCCAGCGCCTCCACCCCGTACAGGCTGCCGTTCTTCAAGCCCACCTGCGGCTGGTAATGCAAGCGCAATGCCTTGGCTTCCAGCGCGTCTCGCAACGCCGCCTCCAGCGCCAGCCTTTCCTGCGCTTGGCGGTTCATTTCCGCGCTGAAGAATGAAATGCGATTGCGGCCCGCCGTCTTGGCCTGGTACATCGCCATGTCCGCATGGCGCAGCAGCGTATCCATGTCGCGGCCGTTTTCCGGGAACACGCTGATGCCGATGCTCACCGACGGGTTCAGCGTGATGCCGCCCACCGAGAACGGCTGCGCCAGCGCCACCAGGATGTGTTCCGCGGCGGCGGTCAGGCGGCCGTGTTCGAACTCCGGCATCAGCATCACGAACTCGTCGCCCGACAGCCGGCCCACGATGTCCGTCGCGCGCGCCAGGCGGCGCAGGCGCTGCGCCACGTCGCGCAGCAGCGCATCGCCGATCGGATGGCCCAGCGTATCGTTCACCTGCTTGAAGCGGTCCAGGTCCAGGAACAGCACCGCCACCCGTTTGCGTTCCGGTTCGGCGCGCGCGATCGCCTGTTCGGCCTGGGCCAGCAGCAGATTGCGGTTCGGCAGGCCCGTCAGCTCGTCGTAGAACGCCAGTTGGCGGATGCGCGCGCGCGCTTCCTCGCGTTCCAGCGCCAGCGCGCACAGGTACACGCACACGTCCACCAGACGATGATGGAAATCGTCCGGCAGGCGGCGTTCACGGAAATAGAAGCCGAACGTGCCGATCACCCGGCCGTCGCTCGACTTGATCGGCGACGACCAGCACGCCTTGTATTCCTCGGGCAGCGGCAGATGGCGGTAATCGTCCCACAGCGGGTCCGTTGCGATGTCCGGCACGATGACCGGCCGGCCCAGAAACGCCGCCGTGCCGCAGGCGCCTACCTGCGGACCGATCGGCACGCCTTCCAGCGCGTCCGAATAGCCCTGCGGCAGGCTCGGCGCGGCCAGCGGGCGCAGCAGGCCAGCATCGTCCACCCGCACCACCGAGGCCGCCACTTCCGGCGCCAGCCGCTCGACCTCGCGGCAGACCATGTTCATGACCTCGACCACCGAGGCCTCGTTCACCATCGCCTGCAGCACCCTGCGCTGCAGCACCTCGTGCACCTTCGTCGGCGTGATGTCCGTCAGCACGTCCACGATGTTGACCAGCGTCCCGCGCTCGTCGAACACCGAATTGGCCATCACCGACACCCACAACGGCTTGCCGCCCCGGTCGTAGACCAGCACGTCCTTGTGATAGCCCTCGCGGCAGGCGATGCGGCGATGCAGTTCCTCGCGCGTGCCGCCGTCGGCGCGGCCGCCGGACAGCAGTTCGCCCAGGTCCTGGTTGACCGCGTCGCCGCGCGAGAAGCCCAGCATGCGCTGAAAGCCGTCGTTCACATAGACGATGCGCCCATCACAGCCCGACACCGCCACCGCATTGCCGGTCTCGTTGATGCCCAGCATCAGGAGGCGGATTTCCTCCTGGCGTTCGGCGTCCGCGATCGACTTGCGCGAAATGACCGACACGCGGCCGACCTCCCCCGCTTCGTTCAGCTGCGGCAGGTAGGTCGCTTCGATCCACAGCGACGCGCCTGCCTTGGTGCGATAGCGGCAGGTGCCCGAAAAGTGCTGGCCGCGGCGCAGCCGGGCCCACACCTGCTCGCCGCTGCCGGTGCCCTTGCCTTCGTCCATGCTGTCGCACAGCACGTCGTGGCGCAACGTCAGGGCCTCTTCGCGGCTGTAACCCACCGCGGCCAGGAAATTGGGATTGCCGTTCAACAAGGAGCCGCTGGCGTCGAAATCGAACAGCAGCAAAGCGCGGTCCATCGACGTCAGATAAGTGCCCACATGCCAAGCGGCGCCTTGGGGGTTCGTCTCCGAACCGCCAAGATGAGAATCAAGCATAAGGGGCTCCAACCCGGATAACAGCTGTTCCGGTTTCATTCAGCGCCTCGGAAAACCAAGGGCGACGCGATCGCGTCCGTCCTGCTTGGCCAGATACAACGCCTGATCCGCCCGGCTGAGCGTCTCTGAGAACGTTTCGCCCAACTGGTGATGCGCCATGCCGATACTGACCGTCAGCCGCAGGACTTCATCCCCGGCCGGCATTGCCATCGCCCGCACGTCGCCCACCAGGCGGTCCATGACCACCTGCGCGGCTTCCGGCTGCGTCTGCGGCAGGAGCACGAGGAATTCTTCCCCGCCCCAGCGGCCGCAGAGATCGTATTCGCGCAGGCTTTCGCCCAGCACGGCGGCCAGTTCCACCAGGGCGCGGTCGCCCGTTTCGTGGCCGAAACGGTCGTTCACGGCCTTGAAGTGATCCACGTCCAGCATCGCCACGACGAAGCTGTCGCCCGTGCGCGCGGCGCGCTGGACTTCCTGCTTGATCGTCTCCATCAGCGCGCGGCGGTTCAAGAGGCCGGTCAGGGGATCGCGGCTGGACGTTTCCTCGAGCGCGCGGTTCAGGTCGCGCATCATGTTCTGGTAGTGATCCGAGATCCGCGCAATGCGGGTCAACCGGCGCAACTGCCGATCGAACTGGTCGCACAGGCCCAGTTCACGTTCGTGCGCCATGCTTTGGTAGGCGTCCGAAAGCTGGGTCACGCGCTGGATGCGCGTCATCTGTTCCTCGGTGTGCCGCCAAAGCGCTTCCAGCGCGTCGCGCAGCGGATGGCCGGCATGGGCCGGATCCGCCAGCAGAGCGGCGATGCGCTTGTCCAGTTCGGCGGCGCCCGGCTTCATTGGCGGCCGACCACCGAGAACGGGAACGTGCAGTCTTCCTTGAACTCTTCGGCCAGTTCGCCCACGCGCTCGTTGCGCATGTCGTAGAACCAGGTCACGCCGACCTCGCGGCCCTTGCGGTGCGCGGCCTCGAGCACATCGAAGATGTCCATCACGGACTTGATGCTGCTGGTGTTCAGGTACAGCAGTTCCAGCTCAAGCTTGAGCGGCGTGTCGCGGTCCTGCAGGTACGTCTCGACCCACTCAATGACCGGGCCGAACAGTTCGAAGGAATTCTCGGGATAGGAGTCGCCGCGCATCGCCAGCACGCCGGCGGCAGCGTCGGCGGCGATGGCGGGCGTGGACTGGGTCCCGGGAATGTTCAGGTCTTTCATCAAATACTCCGAAAATAATCCTTTGAACGCGCGTTCTCAGACCACCACGCTCAGGCTGAAGAAGGCCTTGCCCGGCTGTGCGGCGGGGGTCAGACTGGCTTCCAGCGGAGCGCCGGCGCGGCGCGCGATGTCGATGAGGCCCAGGCCTGCGCCCGACGCCACGCCCTGCGTGCGCGGCTTGTGCAGTTGTGCCTTGTATTCGGCCTTCAGGGCCGCCTTGTCCAGCGCGGCCAGTTCCTGGATGCGGGCGACCAGGCTGTGGCCGTCCTCTGCGTTGACCAGATTGCCCGCCGACACCACGTAGCGGCTTTCGTCGCGGCGGCCGATGACCACCGTGGCCGAGGCGTCCGCGTCGCCGTTCTGCGCGGCGTACTGGCGGATGTTCTGGATCATTTCGATGTAGACCGAGAACACATCCATCGCTTCGGCGGGGCGGACGTGCTCGGCGTTCAGGTAGTTCTTCAGCGCATTGCCGATTTCCTCGATCAGGCTGCGCGAGATCGGCCCGTTAAAGCACAGCAGCGTGCGGTTCTGGTCGAAGCGCGCGCCCAACGCGTATAGATCGGAGGCATTCATGAGGGTACCGCCTTGATAACGATTATTCGAAACGGAAAGACAGCAAGGTAATGTCGTCGCGCTGGGGCCGGCCACCTTGGTATTCGGCAAGCGCCTGGCTGAAAGCCGCCGCCTGTTCGGTTAACGGCCTGCGGGCGTGCGTCTTGAGCATTTCTGCGAACCGCGTGTTGCCAAAGCCGAAACCATGCTCGCCGCCCGCCTGGTCCAGGAACCCGTCGGTAGCCAGGTAGTACGTCCAGCCCGGCTCCATCTGCAGCACGATGTTCTCGTAAACCCCCATACGCTTGTCACCCAGTGCGCGCCGGGCGCCGGGCACTTCGCGCAGGGTTTCACCATCGCTTGCGTACAGGCTGATCTTGGCGCCTGCGTACAGCAACCTGCCGGATTGCCGGTCAATATATACCAGCCCCGCATCGGTGTTGGTGGCCAGGGCCCGCGGCAATTGCGCGTCGGCCAGCATCGCCCGGATGGCGTTGTCGGTGCGCGTCAGAATGCCGGCGGGATCGCCCGGGCCGACTTCGGTGATCGCCAGATCGATGGCGGCGCGCGCCAGCATCGTCATCAGCGCGCCGGGCACGCCGTGGCCCGCGCAGTCCATGATGCCCAGCAGGCAGTTGGCGCCGTCCGAGCGGAACACGTAGAAATCGCCGCCGACCACGTCGCGCGGCTTCCACAGCACGAAATGGTGCGCGCCGAGCGACTGGGTCAGCTGGCGGTCCGGCAGGATCGCGCGCTGGATCAGGCTGGCGTAATCGATCGAGTCGCCGATCTTCTTGTGCGCCGCGGCCATGGCGCGGTTGGCGTCTTCCAGTTCCGAGGTGCGTTCACGCACCTTGGTTTCCAGTTCGGCCGTGTGCTTGCGCACCTTGTCGGCCATCACGCCGAAGGCCCGGCTCAGGTCGCCGATCTCGTCCTGGCCGCCCGGCGGCAGGCGCACGTCGTAGCTGCCGTCGGCGATTGCCCGGGCGGACTGCTGCAGGCGGCGCAAGGGGCGCAGCATCAGGCGTTCGATGGCATAGCCAAAGCACAGCAGCATCGCCGCAAACAGCACCACCAGGCCGATCGCGGCCGGCCACAGCCAGCCCGTGTCCAGCACCCGGGCGGCGCCCAGGTCGACCACGGTCAGCACGTGCCAGTGCAGCTCCGGCATGTACGCCACCGACACCAGCTGGCGCACGCCGTCCATCTTGACCCAGGCCGATTGCACCGACTGCGGGTCCGCCTGGGCCGCGTGCATGGCGGACAGCAGCTCGGCGCGGCCCGCGCCCTCGTCCAGCAGGCTGAAGACCATGCCTTCGCCGCTGGCCCCGCCCGCGCCCGAGTTGTAGGCGATCAGCGCGGGGTTCATGTGCGCCTGGATCGCGCCTTCCTCGTCCACGATGATGGGCGTGACGCCCGGCTGGCCGCTGTTCACGAATTCCTTCAGGAACCCGCCCACATCCAGCCCGGCGCCCGTCAGGCCCATGACCTTCTCGCCGTCGCGGATCTGCACGTTGATCCAGACCTTGGTCGTCTGCAGCTTCAGGTCCGGATTGACGTTGATGTTGTAGCGGGCGGAAGACTTGATCGTGGCGTAGAACCAGCCGTCGTCGGCCGCGCTGGGGCTGAGCGTGTAGCGCGGCGTCTCGGACAGCGGCTTGTCGTCGTTGAAGTAGTAATTGCCCGAGGCGGCGCTGGCGATGAAATAGGCGCCGCCCAGCAGATCGCGGCGGTAGCCGTCGGCCTCGCGGAAGAACAGCTCGCGCGCGGCGGGATCGTTTTCATTGCGAAGCCAGCGGCGCGTGACCTCGCTGTCGGCCAGGCGCTGCGACAGCGCAAGTTCGCGCGACACCGGGGCCAGAATCCGCTGGCGGTTCAACTGCGTGAAGTTGTCGGCAAAGGCGCGGCCGAAGTGTTCGCGCACGCCGTCCAGCACCTGCCAGCCGATCAGCGCCGCCGGCGCCAAGGCGACCAGACACGCCAACAGCAGCGCCATTAGTGATTTCCTGCGCAATCCCCATTTCGCCATGCGAAGTCTTCCTGACAGCCTGATGCGATGTCACGCGCGAAAACGGGGGATGCAGGTCGGGTGCTTAGGCCGTACGAGGCGCCCTGCCATGCTGATGCCCCGCCTTTTGAGCCATGAGCCTGAACGCCGGCGCCCCATGCGGGCGAACCGGCGCGGCTAGTGTAGATGGCGGTGGGGTTTATTGATACAGGTGCAAACGTCTGGATGCGTTCGAGACACCCTAAGTTTCACGCGAGCAATATATATCTTGATTTATTGCGTTTTATATCAGCGACTGTTACCACTCGCCATCCCGATTTGCAGCTTTATTGCGACAGGCCGGCTACACGCCGAGATAGCGTTCCCATAGGCCTCGGTCCGAATCCAGGGCTTGGGAATCGCCCGTCCAGACCACTTTGCCGCGTTCCAGGATGACATGCCGGTCGGCAAGGCTAAGTAACCTTTCGACATACTTGTCGATCACCAGAATGGTCTGCCCGGCTTGCCGCAGGCGCGCCAGGCAGTTCCAGATTTCTTCCCGGATCTTTGGCGCCAGCCCCTCGGTGGCTTCGTCCAGGATCAGGAGCCGCGGATTGGTGACCAGCGCACGGCCAATGGCCAGCATCTGCTGCTCGCCGCCCGACAACTGGTTGCCCATGTTGCGGGCGCGCTCGGCCAGCCGGGGAAACAGTTCGAACACGCGATCGGGCGTCCAGGGCTCGCCGATGTCCGGGTTGCGCCCTGCGACGAATGCCGTCAGGTGCTCGCGCACGGTCAGGTTGGGAAAGCACTGGCGGCCTTCCGGGACAATTGCCACCCCGGCCCGCGCGATGCGATCCGGGCTCCAGCCGCTGATGTCCTGCCCCGCGAAATGGACCTTGCCGCCGCGCAGCGGCAACTGCCCGAACAGGGTGCGCAGCAGCGTGGTCTTGCCCATGCCATTGCGGCCCAGCAAGGTCACGACCTGACCCGCGCCGATTTCCAGGTCCACGCCGAACAGCACCTGGCTGGCGCCGTATCCGCTCTTTACCGATTCGATGGCCAGCATCACACGGTCTCCTCGTCGCCCAGGTAGGCCTGGCGCACTTCCGGGTTGGCGCGGATCTCGTCCGGCGTGCCCGAGGCGATGACCCGGCCGTACACCAGCACGGACAGGCGGTCGGCAAGACGGAAGACCGCCTGCATGTCATGTTCAACCAGCAGCATCGCGGCGCGTCCCCGCATGGATTCGATCAGTTCTGTCAGCCGGACGGTCTCGTCCGGCCCCATGCCCGCCATGGGCTCGTCCAGCAGCAGCACCTTGGGCCGGGCGGACAGCGCCAGCGCAAACTCCACCTTGCGCTGTTCGCCGTGCGGCAGGGTGCCCGCCGCGCGGCCAAGCAGGCTGGCGTCGATGGCGCACTCGCGCGCCAGTTCCCGCGCCTGTTCATACAGCGCCGACTCCGCGGCGCGCGGCTTCCAGAAGCGGAAGCTGCTGCCGGCGTGGGCCTGCACGGCCAGCACCAGGTTATCCAGCACGCTGGACTGCTTGAAGATGTTGGTGATCTGGTAGGACCGCGACAGCCCCGCCGCCACGCGCTGGTGCGCGTTCATCGCGGTGACGTCGCGGCCGTCCACCTCCAGGGTGCCGGCATCGGCGGACAGCGTGCCCGACAGCAGGTGGATCAGCGTGGACTTGCCGGCGCCGTTGGGGCCGATCAGGGCGTGGATCTCGCCCGGCTCCAGCGACAGCGACACGTTGTCGGTGGCCACCAGGGCGCCAAAGCGGCGGACCAGTCCGCGCGCCTGCAAGGCGTGCGTGCCGGCCGCGCGGGTCGTGGGATTCATCGGAGTGCTCATGAGCCCACCTTGCCGGATTGCGGGGCAGCGCGCCCGCTGAACAGCGGCCCGAACAGGCCGACCAGGCCGCGCGGCGCGCCAAACACCACGCAGAGCAGCAGCACGCCCAGGGGCAGGTGCCAGTATTCGGTCCACAGACGCAGCACTTCTTCCAGCGTCAGCATCACGACCGCGCCGGCCACACCGCCGTAGCGCAGGCCGATGCCGCCCACCAGGACCATGATCAGCAGGTTGGCAGACTGGGTCCAGTGCATGAGGCTGGGCGAAATGAACAGGTTGTGGTTGGCGAGCAGCGCGCCCGCCAGCCCGGCGGCCGCGCCGCTCAGCGTGAAGGCCACGAGCTTGATGCGGTAGACGGGGTAACCCATGGATTCCATGCGCGATTCGTTCTCGCGGATGCCCTGAAGCGCCATGCCGAAGCGCGAGGCGACCACGCGGCCGAAGGCCCACATCAGCAGCGCGAACAGCACCAGCACCAGGTAGTAGAAGCTGACGTCGTGAGCGAGGTCGATGCCCGGCAGGGTGGAATAGCCCGGCAGGTTCAACCCGTCTTCACCGCCGTATTGGCGCAGCGAGATGAAGATATAGAACAGCATCTGCGCGAACGCGAGCGTGATCATGATGAAGTACACGCCGCGCGTGCGCAGCGAGATCGCGCCCGTGATGCAGGCCAGCACGCCCGCCAGCAGCATCGCCACCGGCCAGGACACCAGCGCGGACGTGACGCCCGACATGGCCAGGATGCCCACCGCGTAGGCGCCCGCGCCAAAGAATGCGGCGTGGCCCAGCGCCACCATGCCGCCGTACCCCAGGATGAGGTTCAGGCTGGTTGCCGCCAACGCGTAGATCAGCACGCGCCGCACGAACGAAATGTAGAAGTCCAGGCCCAGCATGGGCGCCACCAGCGGAAACACCGCCAGCGCAGCCAGAAGGACCACGGTCCAGATCTTGGTTTTCATGGTCAGCCCCGCGCCGGAAAGAGGCCAGAGGGCCGGAACACCAGCACTGCCGCCATCAATACATAAATGGCGATGGCCGCGAGCGTCGGACCGACGCTGGAGGCCACGGCCGGAGAAAACACCTGGCGCAACAGCATCGGCAGAAACGCCCGGCCGGCGGTGTCGACCATGCCGACCAGCAGCGCGCCCACGAAAGCGCCCCGGATCGAGCCGATGCCGCCGATGACGATGCACACCAGCACCAGGATCAGGATCTCTTCGCCCATGCCCACCTGCACCGAGGTGATCGGGCCCAGCAGCGCGCCGGCCACCGCGGCCAGCATGGCGCCCAGCACGAACACGCCCAGGAACAGCAGCGGCACGCGCACGCCCATCAGGGTGGCCATCTGGCGGTTGGAGGCGCCGGCCCGGACCAGCACGCCGGCGCGGGTCCGCGTCACGAACCAGTACAGCCCGGCAGCCGCAGCGACGCCGAAGACGATGATCATCAGGCGGTAGGCGGGATACAGCAGGTCAGGCAAGAGGCGCACGGGACCGGACAGCATCGCGGGCATGTTCAGCATGACCGGCGCCGGGCCCCAGATCATCTTGACCAGGTCATTGGCGATGAGGATGACGGCGTAGGTGCCCAGCACCTGCGCAAGGTGGTCGCGCAGCGCCAGGCGGCGGATGAGCGACAGTTCCAGCACGATGCCGACGATGCCGGTGGCGACCGCCGCCACGAGGACCGCGGCGGTGAACGAGCCGGTGCGTTGCATGGTTTCGGCGGCGACATAGGCGCCAGCCATGTAGAGCGAGCCGTGAGCCAGATTCATGATGTCCATGATCCCGAACACCAGGGTCAGCCCGGCCGCAATCAGAAACAACATCAACCCAAACTGCAGACCGTTCAGCAATTGCTCGACGATCAGCGTAAACGTCATGAAAACTTCCCCCTTGCCGCGCGCCGCCGAAGGCAAGCGCCGATCACCAAATCCATCTCAATCTGCATCAGCCGCGCATCACCCCCGCGCACGCCGCCGCCCCCAAGCGGGGTCGCGCGGATCCGGCTTTGCCGGTCCGCTGCGACGCCCCCTGGGGGGAAGCGCGCAGCGCTTCGGGGGGGGTCACATCTTTTTGCAGTCGCCGACGTAGACGTCCTGGTACTTGTCGAACACCTTGCCCACCAGCTTGTTGGTGATGCGGCCGCTGCCGTCCTTGTCGACGACGCGCAGGTAGTACGCCTGGATCGGGTAGTGGTTCTTGCCGTAGGTGAAGCTGCCGCGCACCGAGGGGTAGTCGGCCTTTTCCAGCGCCTTCACGATGGCTTCCCGGTCGGTGGCCTTGCCGCCGGCCTGCTTGACGGCGGCGTCCATGGCCATGATGACGTCATACGCCTGGGCCGCGTAGACCGAGGGGTAGCGGCCGTTGTATTCCTTGCGGAAGGCGTCGACGAAGGCCTTGTTCTGCGGCACGTCCAGGTCATGCGCCCATTGCGCCGTGTTGTACATGCCCAGCATGGGGTCGCCCACCGCCTGGATCACGTCCTCGTCGGCCGAAAAGCCCGGGCCGATCAGCTTGACGTTCTGGGACAGGCCGGCCGAGACGAACTGCTTGACGAAGTTGATGCCCATGCCGCCCGGCAGGAAGATGTAGACGGCGTCCGGCTTGGCGGCGCGGATCTGCGCGATCTCGGCGGCGTAGTCGATCTGGCCGAGCTTGGTGTAGACCTCGTCGCCCGGAGCGGTCTTGTAGCCGCGCTTGAAGCCGGTCAGCGCATCCTTGCCGGCCGGGTAGTCCGGGGCCATGATGAACATCTTCTTGAAGCCGCGGTCCGCCGCGACCTTGCCGGCCGCCTCGTGGAACGCGTCGTTCTGGTACGACGTGCCGAACCAGTAGTTGTTGCACTGCGCGCCGGCGAACTGGCTGGGGCCGGGGTTGTTGGACAGGTAGGGGATCTTGGCGGCGAACAGCGCGGGGCCGACGGCCAGCGCCACGTTCGAGCCGATGGGACCCGTGAAGAAGTCGACCTTTTCGCGCTGGATGTAGCGCGTGACGAGCTGGCGGGCCTGGTCCGGATTGCCGCCCATGTCGGTTTGCAGGAATTCCGCGGGCTGTCCGCCCAACTTGCCGCCCAGTTGCTTGATGGCCAGATTGAAGCCGTCGCGGGCCTCGGCGCCCAGCGCCGAGAACGGGCCCGAGATGTCGTTGGCGATGCCGACCTTGACGGTGTCGGCGTAGGCCATGGCGGGGACCAGGGCGGCGGCAGCCAGGAAGGAAGTGATCAAACGCATGGTGGTGTGCTCCGTGCGCGAGCCCGCGCAGAGGGTGTTCTTTTTGAAGGTGCGATGCGAAAGACTTCTGTGCCCGGCCCGCCGGCGCGATGGTCGCCGCCGTCAGGCCGTGCCGACAGGCGGTATGCCTGCCACGCCGCAATCCCCTCAAGCAGCACAGGGAAAACTGGCGTGGTTCATAGTTTAGGTTTAAAGTATTCGGCAAAACAAGTCTAGGGTTTTTACCACCTGCCGCCATGGACACCCTCTACCGCAACTACGATCGCGCTCAGCTGGACGTCCAGTACAACGCTCGCGCGACAGTACCCGACATCCAGCCGATACTCAAGAAATACGCCGAGGACAGCGCCACTGCCCGGCGCACGCTGGACTGCGCGCTGGACGTGCCTTTTGGCGATCATCCCGACGAATTGCTGGACATATTTCCAGCCGCCGGCGCCGCGCCCGGCAAACCCGGCGCGCCCGTCTTCGTGTTCATCCACGGCGGCTACTGGCGCCTGTTGTCCAAGAACGAGTCCAGCAACATGGCGCCCGCGTTCACCCGGGCGGGCGCGGTGGTCGTGGCGGTGAACTATTCGCTGGCCCCGGCCGTGACGCTGGACCGCATCGTCGACCAGAACCGGCGCGCGCTGGCCTGGATCCATCGCCATATCGCCCAGTACGGCGGCGACCCGGCGCGCATTCACATCTGCGGCAGCTCGGCCGGCGGCCACCTGGTCGGCGCGCTGCTGGCCAGCGGCTGGCACGCCAGTTACGACGTGCCGCCCAGCGTGGTCCGGGGCGCCGCACCCCTGTCGGGCCTGTTCGACCTGCGCCCGCTGGTGCACACGCACATCAACGAATGGATGCGCATGAGCGAGGCTGACGCCATCCGCAACAGCCCCGCGCTGCAGCTGCCGCAGGCGGGCTGCCCGCTGGTGGTCAGCTACGGCGAATCCGAAACCGACGAATTCAAGCGCCAGAGCAATGATTACCTGGCCGCCTGGCGCGAACGCGGGTTTCCCGGCAGGTATGTCCCGATGCCGGGCACCAATCACTTTGATATCGTCCTGACGCTCAACGATCCGAACAGCCCGCTGACCCAAGCCATCTTCGAACAGATGGGTCTGGCGCCCTCCTCACCACCGCATTCCCGGTAATCTTCCGAGCCATGACCGACACTCCCGACCTGGAATCCCGCGCCGCGCCCGACGACCATCACGCGCTGCGCCTGTGGCTGCGCATGCTGACCTGCGCCAATCTCATCGAAGGAGAGATCCGCAGCCGCCTGCGCAACGAATTCGACACCACCCTGCCCCGCTTCGACCTGATGGCGCAATTGCAGCGCGCGCCCAAGGGCATGAAGATGGGCGAGCTCTCGCGTCACATGATGGTGACCAACGGCAATATCACGGGCATCACCGACCAGCTCGAAAAGGAAGGGCTGGTGGTGCGGACCAAGGTTGAATCGGACCGCCGCAGCTCGCTCATCAAGCTGACCCCGCAAGGCAAGAAGAGCTTCTCGCGCATGGCGCGGGCCCACGAAAACTGGGTCAAATCCATGTTCGCCGACCTGCCCGAATCCAGCCGCAACGCGTTGTTCCAGGCGCTGGGTGAACTGAAGCTGCAGGTGGTGGCCACCCGCTCGGCGGCCAACCGCGATTAAGCGTTCTTGCGCGCCGGATCCGGGGGCCGGATTGGCGCATAATTGCCGCCATGATTCCGGTATCTCTTCCTGGCGGTAATTTCTACGTGTTGATGGCGGCCTCGCTGGCCTGCCTGTCCACGTTGCTGACCTGGCTCGCCGTCCTGGCCACCTCGCGCGGCGCGCGCGAATGGCTGGCCGTCCACCGGCGCGCCGGCACCGTGCTCATGACCTTGCTGGCGGTCGTCGGCGCCATCTTTCCGTACCAGCAGTTCAGCCAGTGGTTCGTGGCCCAGCGCGATGCGCAGGCCGACGACGCGCGCAAGACCGTGCTGGCCCAGCCCACGCAACTGGCCGGGGTGCAGATGCCCGCCGGCACCACCCTGCGGCTGGCCACGCCGGGCGACCTGGCCTCGTTTGACCGCGCCACCTTTCCCGAAGCCCATCCCGCCGAGATCCTGGGCGTGGCGGCGACCCAGCTGTTCCGCTACCCCGCGACCAGCAAGCAACCCGAAACGCTCTCCGCCGAAATCGCGCGCGACCAGGCGCTGGAGGGCTGGCTGTGCGCCCACGGCCACCGCATCGAATTCGTCGTGCATGGCGGGCATCCGCAGTTCTCCAGCTGCCACCTGGCCATCGGCAACACGCTTGACCAGCAGCCCGTGCCTGCGGGCGCCTGGCTCAAGGTCGACCCCGCCCTGCGCGGCACGCCGCTGGACAAGAGCGGGTCCGGCCCGCGCTGGCTGCTGCGCACCGAGGGCAGCGATTCCCTGACCGTGGCCAGGATTCCCTTGCTGAAGGTGGACCTGCAACTGGACGCGCAGCGCCGGATGCTGGGCTTCGAAGGCCTGGCGGCGCGCGACACCGTGCTGGGCGAGATGACTTACCCGCCGGGCACGCGCGTGCTGGCCGCCAACCCGCGCCTGCAGGGCGCGCAGCCGGGCGACCTGCTGTTCTCGCCCTCGCGCGGGCGCTCGGCGCGCCGGGCCGGCGGCGAAGACGTCCCCGCGGGCAAGTCGGTGCTGCAGGCGCCCGACGGCACCGTGCGCAGCGTGCTGAGCAACCGCGAAGCCGGTGTGCTGGACGTGGCCGCCATGCGCATCGGTCCCTGACGCGGTCGCCCCGCCCCTCGGGTTGCCGAGGGGGCCGGACACCGCCCCCGGATCCGGTGGGATAATACGAAGCTTTCCCGCACGCCGCCGTGCCTGGCGGCGGTTCCGTCCCGCTCACTCCAAGAGACGAAGTCATGGCCGTTAATCTGCAGATCCCCTCCGAGTCCGAAATTTTCCCTGTTGCCGGCGTAGAAATCGGCGTCACCGAGGCTGGCATCCGCAAGGCCAACCGGCGCGACCTGACGGTGTTCCGCCTGGCCGAAGGCACCAGCGTGGCGGGCGTCTTCACCCGCAACCGCTTTTGCGCCGCCCCGGTGCAGGTCTGCCAGGCCCACCTGGCCGGCGGCGGCCCGATCAGCGCCCTGGTCATCAATACGGGCAACGCCAACGCCGGCACCGGCGAAGAAGGCCTGAAAAAAGCCAAGGACACCTGCGACGCGCTGGGCAAGCTGCTGGGCGTGCCCGCCTCGCAGATCCTGCCGTTCTCCACCGGCGTCATCCTGGAACCCCTGCCCCTGGACCGCCTGGTCGCCGGGCTGCCCGCCGCCATCGCCGACCTGGCCGCCGACCACTGGTCCAGCGCCGCCCACGGCATCATGACCACGGACACCCTGCCCAAGATTTCGTCCGCCAAGGTGCAGATCGACGGCAAGACGGTCACCTTCACCGGCATCAGCAAGGGCGCCGGCATGATCCGTCCCAACATGGCCACCATGCTCAGCTTCCTGGCCACCGACGCCGGCATCGCCCAGCCGCTCCTGCGCAAGCTGGCCGTGGAAATCGCCGACGCCTCGTTCAACCGCATCACGGTCGACGGCGACACCTCCACCAATGACTCCTTCATCATCGCCGCCACCGGCAAGTCGGGTGTCAACGTCAACAGCGAGTCCGACGCCGCCTACGCCGCCGTGCGCGAGGCCCTGACTGCCGCCGCCCTTGATCTGGCCACCAAGATCGTGCGCGACGCCGAAGGCGCCACCAAGTTCATGACGATCCGCGTCGAAGAAGCCGGCACCACCGAGGAAGCCCTGAAGGTCGCCTACGCCGTGGCGCATTCGCCGCTGGTCAAGACCGCGTTCTTCGCGTCGGACCCCAACCTGGGCCGCATCCTGGCCGCCGTCGGCTACGCCGGCATCGACGACCTGGATGTCTCCAACATCCGCCTGTGGCTGGACGACGTGCTGGTTGCCAAGAACGGCGGCCGCAACCCCGACTACCAGGAAGCCGACGGCCAGCGCGTCATGAAGCAGGCCGAAATCTCGGTGCGCATCGCGCTGGGCCGAGGCCAAGTCAGCGACACCGTCTACACCTGCGACTTCTCGCACGAGTACGTGTCGATCAACGCCGACTACCGCTCCTGATCGACCATGACGGCAAACGAGTTCACCACCCTGATCCAGCGCGCCGAACGCGTGCTGGCGCAGCTGGAGGCCTTCCTGCCTCCGGCCCCGCCCGAGATCGACTGGTCGGCCCACGCGTTCCGCTGGCGCAAGCGCGGCGCGCGCGGCTGGCTGGACGCCGTGCGCCACGTGGCGCGCATCGACATGCAGGACCTGCAGCACATCGAGCGCCAGAAGGCCACCATCGACCGAAACACGCTGCAGTTCCTTGAAAAGAAGCCCGCCAACAACGTGCTCATGACCGGCGCGCGCGGCACCGGCAAGAGCTCGCTGGTCAAGGCCATGCTGGCCGCCTACGGCGACCGCGGCCTGCGGCTGATCGAAGTCGACAAGTCCGACCTCGGCGATCTGGCCGATATCGTCGAACTGGTGGCGGCGCGGCCCGAACGCTTCATCGTGTTCTGCGACGACCTGTCCTTCGAGGAAGGCGAAGCCGGCTACAAGGCGCTGAAATCGGTGCTGGACGGCTCGGTGTCGGCCTCGGGCGACAACGTCCTGATCTACGCCACGTCCAACCGGCGCCACCTGATGCCGGAATACATGAGCGAGAACCTGCAGGCCAAGCACCAGCCCGACGGCGAAATCCACCCCGGCGAAACCGTCGAGGAAAAGATTTCGCTGTCCGAGCGCTTCGGGCTGTGGCTGTCGTTCTACCCGTTCAAGCAGGACGACTACCTGGACATCGTGTACCACTGGCTGCGCGAACTGGGCTGCCCCGAACAGCACATCGAACCGTCGCGCACCGAGGCCCTGCAATGGACCATCGAGCGCGGCTCGCGTTCGGGCCGCGTGGCCTATCAGTTCGCGCGCGACTGGGCGGCCCGCCATGTCTGAAAAGATCGTCGACGTCGCCGCCGGCCTGATTCTGCGTCCGGACGGCAAGCTGCTTCTGGGCCAGCGCCCTGAGGGCAAGCCGTGGTCGGGCTGGTGGGAACTGCCCGGCGGCAAGCTCGAACCCGGCGAGACCGTGCTGCAGGCGCTGGCGCGCGAACTGCAAGAAGAAATCGGCATCCGTGTCACGCAGTCGCGCCCGTGGGTCACCTATGTGCACGCCTATCCCCACACCACGGTGCGCCTGGCGTTCTGCCACGTCACCGGCTGGGAAGGCGAACCGCAAAGCCTGGAAAACCAGCGCCTGGAATGGGTGGATCCGGCCAACGCGGCCGCGGTGGGCGACCTGCTGCCCGCCACCCTGCCGCCGCTGCGCTGGCTGCAGCTGCCCACCACCTATGGCATCAGCGGCATCGGCTCGCGCGCGGGCATCGCGCCGTTCCTCGGCCGGCTGGACGCGGCGCTGGCGCGCGGCGTGAAGCTGGTGCAGTTCCGAGAACCGCAATGGCCCGACGGCGTGGGCGCCAGTTCGCTGCACGAGGTGCTGCAACAGGTGGTCAAGCGTTGCCGCGCAGCCGGCGCGCGCGTGCTGGTCAACAGCATCCATCCCGTCGCCTGGTGGAAGGAAGCCGACGGCGTGCACCTGCGCACGGCCGACGCGCTGCGTCTGACCGCTCGTCCGGAATTGCCGCGCAACGCGCTGGTCGGCGTGTCCGCGCATGACAACGCGCAGGTGGTCCACGCCCGCGAACTGGGCGCGGACTTTGCCGTGCTGGGTCCCGTGCTGGACACGCCCAGCCATCCCGGCGCGCAGACGCTGGGCTGGGATGGCTTCGTGCAAGGCAACCGCGACGCGGGCATTCCGGTGTTTGCGCTGGGCGGACAATCCACCCAGACGGTCTCGCAAGCCTTGCGGCACGGCGCGCATGGCATCGCCGGCATTCGCGGCATTCTCTGACCGCTTGAGTTGCTCGCGCCTCGCCCCGCCGCGCCGCGCGCGCAATCCAACGGCCCATGCCATTCGCATGGGCCGTTTTGCATTCCGCCCGGGCGGGAAAGCGCGCATAGACCAAACGTGCGCGCCGTTGCACGCTACATCCCGAGGCCTGGCCGCCACGCGCGGCCCGGCAGGCAATCGGCATTACATCAAGGAACGCATGTCTGAAATCGCATTTGCCACGATGAGCGATCTGGCGGACGGGCTGGCGAAGGGCCGCTACAGTGCCGTGGAAGTGACGCGCCACTTCCTGGACCGGATCGACCGGGCCAACCCGGCGTTGGGCGCATTCGTCAGCGTCGACAGCGCAGGCGCGCTACGGCTTGCCGAGGCCTCCGACGCACGCCGGCGAGCCGGCTATGGGATGCTCAGCGCCCTGGACGGCATTCCCGTGGCCATCAAGGACTTGTGCGACATCCAGGGGCAGATCACCACGGCGGGCTCCGAGGCCTGGCGCGAACGGCGCGGCGGCGTCACCGCCACCGCGGTGACACGGCTGCTGAACGCGGGCATGGTGGTGCTGGGCAAGACGCACATGGTCGAATTTGCCTTTGGCGGCTGGGGCACCAATCCGGTGATGGGCACGCCCCGCAATCCGTGGGACCTGAAGCGCGCACGGGTGCCCGGCGGCTCGTCCAGCGGGTCCGGCGTCGCCGTCGCGGCCGGGCTGGCGCCCGCGGCGCTGGGGTCGGACACGGGCGGCTCGGTCCGGATTCCGGCGGCGCTCAATGGCATCACCGGCCTGAAGACCACGCGCGGACTAATCAGCCTGCACGGCGCGGTGGCGCTGTCGCCCACGCTGGACACCCTGGGCCCGCTGACCCGCGACACGCGCGACGCAATGCTGCTGACCGTGCTGATGGCCGGGTCCGATACCCATGACCCCCTGACGTTTTGCATTCCCGCCTTCAACTACCACGAGCCCTACTCCGGGCCGCAACCGCTGCGCGGCAAGCGGATCGCGCTGATGCCGGTTGCACAGCACCCCATTGCCGTGGAAGCCGATGCGCTGTCAGCCCTGGACGACGCGCGCCGCGTGTTGGCCGCGCTGGGCGCCGACGTGCAGGAAACGCCGCTGCCCTTCGATTTTCACGAGATGATGCAACGCAACGGCCAGATCATCGCCGCGGAAGCGTATGCGCTGCACCGCGGCCACATCGAGGACACGGCGCAGCCCATCGGCCAGTACGTGCGCGCCCGCGTGCTGTCGGGCAAGGGAATCTCGGCGGCCGACTACATCGGCGCGTTACAGGCGCATGCGCAGGCGCGCCGCGACTGGCTGGACTGGATGCAGGAGTTCGACGCGGTGCTGACGCCTTGCGTGCCGTTCGGCGCGCGGCAGCTGGCCGACGTCGATGAAACCGCGACGCCGCTTGCGTCGTTTACCCGCGCCGGCAACTACGTCAACGCCGCAGGACTGGCGCTGCCCGCGGGCTTCACCAGCGACGGCCTGCCGCTGGGCGTGCAGTTGCTGGGTAAGCCGAACGCGGAGGCCGTCCTGGGCCGGATTGGCATCGCATTTCAGGCGGTCACTGACTGGCACCGCCAGCGGCCGGATCTGAAGGCGGTGGGTTTGTAGGGCAGCCGCGGCTAGCGCGACGGCGCCGCCGGCGTTTGTTGCGCCGGCGTTTGCGGCGCAGCGGTTTGCGACGCAGGCACCGATGCAGGCGCCACCGCAGGCGAGGTCGCGGCGTCCGCCCGCGCCGTTTCCATGGGCGGCAGACCTTCCCAGCCGCCGCCCAGCGCGACGATCAGGTTGACGCTGGCCACGAGCCGGTTGCCAAGCAGGCTCAGGGCGTTGCGCTCGCTGTTGAGGGCGGTGGCGTCGACCACGGCCACGCTCAGGTAGTCGACCAGGCCCGCCTTGTACTGGTTCTGGATCAGGCGCAGCGATTCCCGCGCGGATTCCAGCGCGCGCCGCTGCACGATCTGCTCCTGCTCCATTACCCGCAGCTGGATCAGGTAATCCTCGACCTCGCGCAGCCCGGTCAACGCCGCCTGCCGGTAGGCCGCGGCCTGCGAGTCGTACGACGCACGGGCCTGCTCGACCTGGGCCTCGCGCGCGCCGCCGTCGAAGATCGTCAGGGCCAGCGCCGGTCCCAGCGACCAGAAGCGCGCGGGCGCCGTCAGCAGCTCGGCAAACTCGCCATTGCGGAAACCGCCGTCGGCCGACAGGGTCAGGCTGGGGAACCACGCGGCCTGCGCCACGCCGATCTGCGCGTTGGCGGCGGCGGCGCGGCGTTCGGCGGCCGCCACGTCGGGCCGGCGTTCGAGCAGTTCGGACGGCAGGCCCACGGGAATCTGCGGCAGCCGCAGCGCGAAGACGGCGGGCGGCAGACTGAACTGGGACGGCGCCAGACCCATCAGGACGGCGATCGCGTGCTCATACTGGCCGCGCTGCCAGTCCAGGTCGATGGACTGCGCGCGCGTGCTTTCCAGCTGCGTGCGCGCCACCGCCACGTCGGCTTGGCCGGCCACGCCGACCTCATAGCGGTTCTGCGTAAGCTGCAGGGATTTCTCATAGGCGGCCACGGTGGCGTCGAGCAGACGCTTCTGCTCGTCCAGCACCCGCAATTGCAGATAGGTCTGCACCAGCGCGGCCTGCGCGCTCAGCCGGGTCGCGCCCAGGTCAGCCAGGCTGGCGGCGGCGCTGGCTTCCGAGGACTCGACGCTGCGGCGCACGCGGCCCCACACGTCAAGCTCCCAGCTGACACTGCCGGTCAGCGAATACTGGTTGGATACGTTGCCGCCGGAACCGGTGGACGAACCGCTTTGCCCGCCGTTGCCGCTGCGGCTCATGCCTGCCCCCGCGCCCACGGTCGGAAAAAAGCCCGAGCGCGCGCCGCGCACCAGGCCAAGCGCCTGGCGATAGTTGGCCTCGGCCTGCGCAATGGTCTGGTTCGAGGTGTTCAGCCGGTCCACCAGGCCGTTCAGCGTGGTGTCGTCGTAAACCGTCCACCACGCGCCGCGATCGGCCTCGTCGCGCGGTTGCGCGGGCTTCCAGCCGGGCACCTCGACCTGGCCTTCCTTGTAGGCGGCGCCCACGTCGAGCGCCGGACGCTGGTAGTCGGGCCCGACCGCGCACGCGCCCAGCAGCGCGCACAGCGCAAGCGTGACCGCGGCGCGGGGAAATGAGGCGAAAGCAGACGGCGTGGTACGGATCATGTGTGTTTGATGGAAGCGGAAGCGCCGGCCCGCCCCGCGCGCCGGCGTGCGGCCCACAGGCGGAAGCGATCCAGATAAAGATAGACCACCGGGGTGGTGTACAGCGTGAGGATCTGGCTCAGCACCAGGCCGCCCACGATGGTAATGCCCAGCGGCTGGCGCATCTCGACGCCGGCGCCCGTGGCCAGCACCAACGGCAGCGCGCCGAAGATGGCCGCCATCGTGGTCATCATGATGGGCCGGAAGCGCGTCAGGCAGGCCTGGAAGATGGCGTCGCGCGGCGTCATGCCGTGGTGGCGCTCGGCGTCCAGCGCAAAGTCCACCATCATGATGGCGTTCTTCTTGACGATGCCGATGAGCAGGAACACCCCGATCAACGCGATCAAGGTGAAGTCATGGCGCACCAGCAGCAGCGCAAGCAGCGCGCCCAGGCCCGCCGACGGCAGCGTGGACAGGATGGTGAGCGGGTGGACGAAGCTTTCGTACAGGATGCCCAGCACGATGTACATGGTGACCAGCGCGGCCAGGATCAGCCAGGGCTGTTGCGACAGCGTCTGCTGCAACGCGGCGGCGGTGCCCTGAAAGCCGGCCTGGATCTGGTCGGACGGCAGGCCGATGCGGGCCACCGCGTTGTCGATCGCGGTGGTGGCCTGCCCCAGCGACACGCCAGGCGCAAGGCTGAACGAGATGGTGTCCGCCACGAACAGCCCCTGGTGACTCACGCTGAGCGGTGCATTGGCGTTTTCAAGCTTGGTGAACGCCGACAGCGGCACGCGCGCGCCATCCGCGGTGATGACTTCGACCTGGCGCAGCGACTCGATGTCCTGCGCGAACTTCGGGTCCACGCCCAGCACCACGTGATACTGGTTGAGCGGCCCGTACATGACCGACACCTGGCGCTGGCTGAAAGAATTGTTCAGCACCGTGGAGATGGTGGCCATGCTGATGCCCAGCCGCGTCGCGGCTTCCCGGTCAATGACCAGGTTGATCTCGCGGCCCCGGTCCTCGACGTCGGCGTCCACATCGGTGATCTCCGGAATCTTGGCCATCGCCTGCTGCACCTTGGGCATCCACGTGCGCAGCAGCTGCAGGTCGCCAGACATCAGGGTGTAGTCGTACGAACCCTGGCTTTGGCGCCCGCCAATGCGGATATCCTGCTGCGACACCAGGAACATGCGCGCTCCGGGCATGTTCTGCAGCTTGGCGCGCAGGCGGTTGATGACCACGTCGGCAGAGACCTTGCGCTCGTCCAGCGGCTTTAACTGGATCTGCATGAAGCTGCTGTTGCTGCCGCCACGCCCGCCGGCGTAGCCGGTCATGCTTTGCACGGCCGGATCGGCCAGCACCACCTTGCGCAGCGCCTCCAGCTTGGGCAGCGTGGCCTGGAACGACGTGCCCTGGTCCACCCGGAAAAAGCCCAGCAGCTGGCCCGTGTCCTGCTGCGGAAAAAACCCCTTGGGCACGACCGTATACAGATAGACGTTCAGGCCCACGGCGATCGCCAGCGTCAGCATCATCAGCCGGCCGTGCGCCAGCGCCCAGCCGAGCGACACGCGATAGCCGTTCTGCATCGATTCGAAGGCGCGTTCGGACCAGCGGGCCAGCCGGCCCGGCGGCTTCTGTTCCTTGGGTTCGGGCCGCAGCAGGCGCGCGCACATCATGGGCGTGAGCGTCAGCGACACCACCAGCGACACCAGGATCGACGCCGACAAGGTGACCGCGAATTCGCGGAACAGGCGCCCGACCACGCCGCCCATCAGCAGGATGGGGATGAACACCGCCACCAGCGACAGGCTCATCGACAGCACCGTGAAACCGACTTCGCGCGAGCCGCGCAGCGCGGCGCGCATTGGCGACATGCCGCGTTCGACATGACGCATGATGTTCTCGAGCACCACGATCGCGTCGTCCACGACAAAGCCGGTCGCGACGATCAATGCCATCAGCGAAATGGTGTTCAGCGTGTAGCCGCACAGGTACATGATGCAGAACGTGCCGATCAGCGACACCGGCACCGCCACGCTGGGAATGATCGCCGCCCGCCAGCGCCGCAGGAACAGCAGCACCACCAGCACCACCAGGCCCACGGCGATGATGAGCGTCAGCTCGGCCTCGTGCAGCGACGCCCGGATGCTGGGCGTGCGGTCCTGCGCGACCCGCATGTTGACGTCGGCGGGCATCAGCGCCTGCAACACGGGAAGCTGGGCGCGCACGGCGTCCACGGCTTCGATGATGTTGGCGTCGGCCTGCCGCCGCACGATCATCAGGATGGCGTTGCGATCGTTGTAGAAGCCGGTCTGGTAAAGGTCTTCGACCGAATCCTCGACGCGGGCCACGTCGGACACGCGCACCGGCCGGCCATCGCGCCAGGCCACGATCAGCGGCCGGTATTCCTCGGCGCGGCTGAGCTGGTCGCTGACCATGATCTGCCAGTGGTAGCGGTCGTTTTCCAGCACGCCCTTGGGCCGGTTGGCGTTGGCGTTGGCCAGCGTGGCGCGCAATTCGTCCAGCGACACGCCCTGATTAGCCAGCGCCCCGGGCAGCACGGTCACGCGCACGGCCGGCAGCGAGCTGCCGCCCACCGTGACCTCGCCCACCCCGTCCACCTGGGCCAGTTTCTGCGCCACGATGGTGGACGCCAGATCGTAGAGCTGGCCCTGGCTGAGCGTGTCGGAAGTCAGCGCCAGCGTCAGGATGGGCGCGTCCGACGGATTGGACTTGTGATACGTGGGATTGCTGCGCAGCCCCGTGGGCAGCAGTGACCGCGCCGCGTTGATGGCGGCCTGCACGTCGCGCGCGGCGCCGTTGATGTCGCGCGACAGGTCGAACTGCAACGTGATGCGGGTAGAGCCCTGCGAGCTGCGCGAGGTCATTTCGGTGACCCCCGCGATGCTGCCCAGCGACCGCTCCAGCGGCGTGGCGACGCTGGAGGCCATGGTCTCAGGACTGGCGCCTGGCAGGCTGGCCGACACCGAAATGGTCGGAATGTCCACCTGCGGCAAGGGCGCGACCGGCAAGAGGAAGAACGCAAGCATGCCGGCCAGCACGACCGCCAGGCTCAGCAGCGTGGTCGCCACCGGCCGGACGATGAAGGGCGCCGACAGGATCATCGGGCGGCTCCGGCCGATTGCGCGCCCGCGCCGCGCCAGCGGCGCGACATGCGATCGAACATCAGATAGATGACGGGCGTGGTGAACAGCGTCAGCACCTGCGACAGCAGCAGGCCGCCGACCATGACCAAACCGAGCGGCTGGCGCAATTCAGCGCCCGTGCCCGTCGACAGCATCAGCGGCAAGGCGCCGAACAGCGCCGCCAGCGTGGTCATCAGGATGGGACGAAAGCGCAGCAGCGCGGCCTCGTGGATGGCCTCGCGCGGCGACAGTCCGCGCTTGCGTTCGGCATCCAGCGCGAAGTCGATCATCATGATCGCGTTTTTCTTGACGATGCCGATCAGCAGGATGATCCCGATGATGCCGATCATGTCCAGCTCGGTGCCGCTGATGAGCAGCGCCAGCAGCGCCCCCACGCCCGCCGACGGCAGCGTGGACAGGATGGTGATGGGATGGATGTAGCTTTCGTACAGGACGCCAAGCACGATGTACATCGTGACCACGGCCGCCAGGATCAGCCACAGCGTGCTGGACAGCGAATTCTGGAACGCCAGCGCCGCGCCCTGGAAGCGGGTCTCGACACCGGCCGGCATGCCGATCTCGGCTTCGGCCGCCTTGATGTTCTCGACCGCGTCGGACAGCGAGGCGCCCGGCGCCAGGTTGAACGACACCGTCACCATCGGGAACTGGTCGAGCCGGTTCACGGCCAGCACCGTTCTGCCTTCGCTGATGTGCGCGACCGACGACAGCGGCACCTGCGCACCCGAGGACGTGGGCACGTGAATCTGCCCGAGCGCGCTGGGCGACATCTGGAACTGAGGCAGCACCTCGAGCACCACGCGGTACTGGTTGGACTGCGTGAAGATCGTGGAGATCAGCCGCTGGCCAAAGGCGTTGTACAGCGCCTCGTCGATGATGGCGGCGGTGATGCCCAGGCGCGAGGCGGCGTCGCGGTCGATTTCCACCCAGGTCTGCAAGCCGTCGTCCTGCAGGTCGTCGGCCACATCCATCAGGCCGGGCACGGCGCGCAGGCGGTCGACCAGCTTGGGCGTCCACTCGCTCAGCACCTTCAGGTCGGGATTGGACAGCGTCATCTGATACTGCGTGCGGCTGACGCGGTCTTCGATGGTCAGGTCCTGCACCGGCTGCATGTAGACGGTCAGGCCGTCCTGCTTGTTCAGGTTTTCCTGCAGGCGCGCCATCACCGCGCGCAGATCGCCGGTGCGCTCGGCCTGGGGCTTGAGCGAAATCTGCATGCGGCCGGCGCTGAGCGTGGCATTGCTGCCGTCCACGCCGATGAAGGACGACACGGCGGCCACGTCGGGATCCTGCAGCACCAGGCGGGCGGCGGCCTGCTGGCGCTCGGACATGGCGGCAAACGAAATGGACTGCGGCGCCTGCGTGATGGCCTGGATGAGGCCGGTGTCCTGCTGCGGAAAGAACCCCTTGGGCACCACCATGTACAGCAGCACGGTCAGCGCAAAAGTGGCCACCGCCACCACCAGCGTCAGCGTCTGGTGGCGCAGCACCACCTGCAGCATGCGGTCGTATGCGGCGATGACGCGGTCGATGAACGCGCCCGTGGCCCGATGAAAGCGCCCATGCTTCGTTTCGGATTCCGAACGCAAGAGGCGCGCGCACATCATGGGCGTGAGCGTCAGCGACACCAACAGCGAAATCAGGATGGCCACCGCCAGCGTGATCGCGAATTCGCGGAACAGCCGGCCCACGACTTCGGTCATGAAGAGCAGCGGGATCAGCACGGCGATCAGCGACAGGGTCAGCGAGATCAGCGTGAAGCCGATCTGCGACGCGCCTTTCAGCGCGGCCTGCATCGGCTTTTCGCCTTCCTCGATATGGCGGGCGATGTTCTCGATCATCACGATCGCGTCGTCCACCACGAAGCCCGTGGCGATGGTCAGCGCCATCAGCGTCAGGTTGTTGATGGAGAACCCGGACAGATACATGATGCCGAACGTGCCCACCAGCGACAGCGGCACGACGACGCTGGGAATCAGCGTGGCCGTCAGGCTGCGCAGGAACACGAACGTGACCATGACCACCAGCCCCACGGCCAGCAGCATTTCAAACTGCACGTCGGCGACCGAGTCGCGGATGGTCTGCGTGCGGTCCGACACCACCGTCACGTCCAACGTGGCGGGCAGCGCGGCGCGCAGCTGCGGCATCAGCGCCTGGATGCGGTCGACCACGTCGATCACGTTGGCGCCGGGCTGGCGCTGGATGTTCAGCAGGATGGCGGGCTTGTCGCCGGCCCATGCGGCCTGGCGCGTGTCCTCGGCCCCCTCGACCGCGCGCGCCACGTCGGCCAGCCGCAGCGGCGCGCCGTTCTTGTACGCGATGATCAGGCTGTTGTAGTCGGTGGGCGACTTGAGCTGGTCGTTGGCGTTGATGGTGGTGGAGCGCTGCGGGCCGTCCAGGTTGCCCTTGGGCTGATTGACGTTGGCGCCGACGATCGCGGTGCGCAGGTCGGTCAGCGACAGGCCGTTGGCCGCCAGCGCCTGCGGGTTCACCTGGACGCGCACCGCGGGCCGCTGCCCGCCCGCCACGCTGACCAGGCCCACGCCGGGAATCTGCGACAGCTTCTGCGCCACGCGCGTATCGACCAGGTCGCGCACCTGCGGCAGCGGCATGGTGGGAGACGTGATCGCCAGCGTCAGCACGGCCGCGTCCGCGGGATTGACCTTGTTGTAGGTGGGCGGCACCGGCAGGTCGGAAGGGAGCAGGTTCGAGGCGGCATTGATGGCCGCCTGCACCTGCTGCTCGGCCACGTCCAGCGGCAGCGTCAGATTGAATTGCAGCGTGATGACCGAGGCGCCGCCCGAACTGGTGGACGACATCTGGTTCAGGCCGGGCATCTGGCCGAATTGCCGCTCCAGTGGCGAGGTGACCAGCGAGGTCATGACGTCGGGGCTGGCCCCGGGGTACAGCGTCACGACCTGGATCGTGGGGTAGTCGACCTCGGGCAGCGCCGAGACGGGCAGGAAGCGGTAGGCGATGAGGCCCGCGATCAGGATGGCCACCATCGACAGGGTGGTGGCCACGGGGCGCAGGATGAATAGGCGCGACGGGCTCACGGCTTTCTCTGCTTACTTGGCGGCGGGCGTGGTGCCGGCCGGCGCGCCCGCGCCGAGCGACTTGTCGCGGGCGGCGGGAATGACTTCGGCGCCACCCACGATTTCCACCTTGGCGCCGGCGCGCAGGCGGTCCGTGCCTTCGGTGACGACCCGATCACCGGGCTTGAGACCTTCGTTGACGGCGACCATGCCGGCATTGATGGCGCCCAGCTTCACCGGGCGCACCGCGATCGTGTTGTCGTCCTGCACCAGGAAGACGAACGCGCCGGCCGAACCCTGCTGGACCGCGGCCGTCGGAATGGCCGTCACGTCCTTGCGGGTCAGCACGTGCAGCCGCACGTTGACGAACTGGTTGGGGAAAAGCGCATCGTCGGTGTTGTCGAAGCGGGCCTTGAGCTTGAGCGTGCCGGTCGCCACGTCGATCTGGTTGTCCAGCGTCTCGAGCGTGCCCGAGGCGATGCGGCGGGTGTCGGCGCGGTCATAGGCGTCGACGGTCAGCGTCTTGCCGGCCGCCAACTCGGCGCGCACTTCGGGCAACTGCGTTTCGGGCAGGGTGAAGACGACGGAGATGGGCTGGGTCTGGGTGATGACGACCAGCCCGTTGGTGTCCGAGCTGGACACCAGATTGCCGCGGTCGACCTGACGCAGGCCCAGGCGGCCGCTGATCGGCGCGGTGATGCGGGCGTAATCCAGTTGCAGCTTGGCATTGTCGACATTGGCCTGGTCGCTCTTGACCGTGCCTTCGTACTGGCGCACCAGCGCGGCCTGCGTGTCGACCTGCTGGCGGGCGATGGAGTCCTGCTTGAAAAGGGCCTGGTAGCGTTGCAGGTCGCGGCGGGCGTTTTCCAGCTGCGCGAGGTTCTGCATCTGCGTACCGCGCGCCTGGTCAAGCGCCACCTGGAAGGCGCGCGGGTCCACCTGGGCGAGCAGGTCGCCGGCCTTGACCTGCTGGCCTTCCTGGAAGGCGACGTCCACGAGTTCGCCACTGACGCGGCTTCGGACGGTAACGGTGTTGTAGGCGGTAACGGTGCCCAGCGACCGCAGGAAGATGTCGATGTCCTGCTGCGCGGCGGTGGCGATACGGACCGGGACAGGCATGTTGGCCATGGCGGCCACGGGCGGCCTGCCGCCTGTCCGCCCCCCCGGGCCTGCCTGCTTGGCCGACGGCCGCAGCACCACCCAGGCAATCGCCGCGACGGCAAGCAGCAGCAAGACCAGACCGACGACGCGGCGGCGGCTCCAGCGGGAGGGTGGGGATACGGGACGGCTATCGGACATGGACTCGGTTCCGGCACACTCGGAAGGAAAGCCGTATTGTCTACTAGACCGTCCCGGTTTCGGCCCTGGTCGCCGTCACCCTGAAACTACCCGCAACAGGAATCCGGGCCACGAAACCGTACGTAACTTGCGCCTAGGAACTGCACAAGGTCATCTGGAATGCCACGTCGCGGGCCACCTGCTGAGGCTTGAACTCCCCGTCCTGCGTGGAAAAACGTATCCAGATCATGTACTTATTGGCGCTGATCTCGGGAAAGACGCCCTGGGCGGGATCCACCCAGACGCGCAGAAGCTGGAACTGCTTGCCGCCCAGCATCTGCTGATAGGCGCCCTGCTCGGCCACGATGTCGGTCTTGCGGCCGGACTCGCGCAACAGGCGCAGCGCCAGCGTCAGACCGTCGTAGAGGGGAATGAAGGGCGACACCCAGGCCTGCAGGTCTGCGCAGCGGGCGGCTTCGGGCTTATTCTGCCAAGCATAGTAGGACGGCATGTCGACCTGCGTGGCGCTGCCGGGCATCGACAACCGGCCGCGCAGGCTGGTCAGCCATTCGTTCTCGCGCAGCGACTGGCCGGTCTTGCCGGGTGCCGCCAGCGCGCTGGCCACCTTTTCCATTTCGCGCAGCATGCTTTCCAGCGCGTCCTGCGCAACGCCAGGATGGTCGCGCAGTCCGACCAGCGCCAGGCGCTGGCGTTCAAGGTCCTGGAGGATCGCCCCCTTCACGTCGGTGCGTTCGCAAGCATCGAGCAGATCGAACAATGACGTGACGGCAACCTGATGCTGGCGTGAGTCGCCCTCGCGAGCAAAGAAGAAGAGCCTGTCGAACAGGTATTCCAGCCGCAGATAAGCACGGATGCGCTCATTGAAGGGGTATTCGTAAACGATCACGCTTTTTTACAGGCCCTATCAGTGGTTGGCCGGCGGGCCAAGAATTTTCAGGGGTGCCGGCAGCCGCTGGCTTACCGGCCCGTGGTGGTCGCCAGCGCCAGCCAGCGGTCATGCAGGGTCAACGCCCGCGCGCGCAATTGATCCGGCGTGGTCGTTGCGTCGTTGAGTATGACGTCGTCCGCGACCTCCAACCGGCGTGCCCGCGCAGCCTGTGCCGCCATGATACGCCGGATGTCCTGCTCCGTCAGCCCGCTGCGCTGCTGCACGCGGGCCACCTGCGTCTCGGGGTCGCAGTCCACCACGCAGATACGATCTACGCGATCGCGCCAACGGTCCAGGGACTCGACCAATAGGGGCACCACAAAGACCAGATACGATCCTTTAGCGGTCGCCGCCTGACGTTCCGTTTCGCGGCCGATGACCGGATGCAGCACGGCCTCAAGCCGCAGGCGGACCTGCGGATCGGCGAATGCCTGCGCGCGCATCCATGCGCGGTCCAGCGCGCCGTCGGGCGTCAAGGCCTCGCGGCCGAATTCGCGTTCGATCGCCGGCATGGCGGCGCCGCCCGCGGCGGTCAGCGCGCGCGCGATCTCGTCGGTGTCGACCAGGGCCGCGCCCCACTCGGCCAGCATGTCCGCCACGCGGGACTTGCCCGAACCAATGCCGCCCGTCAGACCAATCTTGAACATGCGCCTTTCCTCATGTACTCATGAATTGCAATACGCCATGCTCGCCGCCCAATAGCAGCATGACCAGCCCGGCCAGCGCCAGATAGGGTCCGAAGGGCAAGGGCTGGCCGCGCCGGGCGCGGCCGGTCAGCGTCAATGCGCCGCCAATCAGCACGCCCACCAGCGATGCGCTCAGAAGCAGCATCGGCAAGGCTTCGATGCCGAACCACGCGCCCAGCGCGGCCAGCAGCTTGAAGTCGCCCTGCCCCATGCCTTCGCGCCCGGTCAGCAGGCGGAACACATGAAAGATAACCCACAGGAACAGGTATCCCGCCACGGCCCCGACCACCGCCATCTGCACGCTGGCGAACGCATCGAAGAGGTTCACCAGCAGACCCGCCCACACCAGCGGCTGGGTCAGCACATCGGGCAGCAGCGTCGTTTCGAAATCGATCCAGGCCAGCGCCACCAGCGTGGCCGACAGGCCCATGGCGGCAAGCGCGATCGGCGTCGCGCCAAAGCGCAGCGCGCAGCCGGCAAAGAGCGCGCAGGTCAGCAGTTCGATGACGGGATAGCGCCAGCCGATGGGCGCATGGCAGGCGGCGCACCGGCCGCGCAGCAATAGCCAGCCGAGCAGGGGAATCCGCGCCATGCGGTCCAGGGGCGCCTCGCAGGCGGGGCAATGCGAGGCCGGCGACAGCAAGCCATAGTGGCCGGGCGGCCGCGGCTTGCCGGCCGCGTCCATGCACTGCGCCTGCCACTCGCGCTCCATCATGCGCGGCAGCCGATGGGTCAGCACCGTCAGCCAGTTGCCCACGAACAAGCCGGCCAGCGCCGCCGCGCCAATGAAGACGCCCAGGGGCAGATCAAGGATTTGCCACATCGCCGTCACCGCCCCGCGTGGCCCGGACACGGCTGCCCATCCGACAGGCCGGCGATGGCGCAAGGGATGAGGGGCCGCGCGCGGCCATGTCGTAATTTGTGCATAAAGTGCGGCAGATGCCCGGGAACGGCTAAGGGGAACGTATCGAATCTTCGCATAAGTGCGTAAAATCGGAGACAGACTCAATTCACGGATAAGCTGCCATGGCCGCGCGCGTCGATATCGTTTCCCGCTCCCCCAAACTCGGCGTCATGGGGCTGCTGTTAGCGGGCGCCGTGATAGGCGCTACCGGCTGCGCCAAGCAGAAGGCCGAAGGCTACTACGACCTGCCGGCGGAAAGCACCGTGACCGACGCGCAGTACCAGGGCTCGGGCGCCGGCTACCGCAACATCATCCGCGCGCCGTCGCAAGTGCAAATCGAGCTCAAGCCCGACGCGCGCCGCCAGCAGAACCAGAACCAGCAGGCCGTTGCCGCGGGCCAGACCACCGAAGACGGCCAGCCCGTGCCCGAAGGCGCCGAAGGCGGCTCGGGCGGATCGGGCAAATCGGCGCCTGCTCCCGCCGCGGCGCCTGCCGCTGCGCCCAGCGGCATCACCCACAGCCTGGTGCCGCAGCCTCAGACCTACATGGGCACGCTGCCGTGTTTCTCGCCCGCCATGCAATGCACGGCCCAGCGCGTGACGCTGACGCTGGCCCCCAATGGCCGCTGGCGCGGCCGCACCGCCTACCTGGACAACGATCCCAAAAAGGGTCCGCCCGTGTCCGAGCAAGGCTGCTGGGACGCCACCGACGAACGTCCGCCGCGCGTCATCCTGATGGACGGCCAGGGCAACGTCCGGGTGGAATTCCTGGTTGCGGCCAACAACGTGCTGCGCGTGCGCTCGATTGGCGGCCAGACGCCCAACCTGAACTACAACCTGACCCGCCAGCCGGATCTGGACCCCATCGACGAGCTGGCAAACGCCGCCGCCCCCAAGTGCCCCTGATCGCAAGGCTGTCCGCCCGCGGCGACTGAACGTCGCCGGAGACTAGGCCGCCGCACCCCTTCCCGGGCCTGACGAACACCCTGTTCGTCAGGCCCGAATTCATTGGGCGACGGCATTGGGGCGGCGCGGCAAGCACGCCGACCACGACAGGCGCGACGGGCGCGACGGGCGCGACAGACGCGACGGACGCAACGGGCGCGACGGACGCGACAGGCCAGACAGGCGCGGCAGGCCTGGCGGCAACGTCAGGGAGGCACGGGTTTTGATGGGCAAGCGCCGTAGGCACCAGCGGGTTCGTGCAGCATCTGGGCCGGCGCGCTGGCACCGCCCGGAGGCGGCATCGGGCTGGGGCGCCACTGCGCGCCCGGGACGGGCGAGGCGCCTGACTGCCCGTGCGCACACAACCGGCACGCAAGCTGCATGGCGTTGCGGGCGCCGAGTTTGGCGAAGATGCGGGCGCGATGGGCCTCGACCGTGCGCAGGGAGATGCCCAGGTCGATGGCGATGACCTTGTTGGCCCGCCCGGCCGCCACGTAATCGACGATCTGGCGTTCGCGGGCGGTCAGGGAGGACAGGACGGCGTCGAGTTCGGGGTGAGGAAAAGACATGGGGCAGCTCGCTTGCAATGTAGGATTGCAAACAGTCTGCCCCGGTGTCACAGCCGGCGTAAGCTGACAATTCTGATAGGGGGTGACCAAAACACCCCGCATCATGCGCCCGCGGCTAGCCCGCCTTCCGCCTGCCTCAGGCGGTGTAGTCCAGTTCCAGGTTGTCGATCAGCCGCGTGGCGCCCAGCTTGGCGGCAGCCAGCACCACGACGGGTTCGCCGGCCTGCAGGTCCGCGGCCTCGGGGCGCTTCAGATCGCGCTGGCGGCGCAGGGCCACGTAATCCACCTTCCAGCCGCGCTGCGTCAGACGCTGGACGGCGTCGTTCTCCAGCGCGGCGGCGTCGCGCTCACCCCGGGCCAGGCGGCGGCCGATCTCTTGCAGTTCGGCGTACAGCGCCGGCGCTTCGGCACGTTCGGCCTCGCTCAGGTAGCGGTTGCGCGAGGACAGCGCCAGCCCGTCGTCCGCGCGCACGGTTTCATGCGCCAGCACCTCGACGGGCAACTGGAACTGGCGGCACATGTTGCGCACCACCATCAGCTGCTGGTAGTCCTTCTTGCCGAACACGGCCACGCGCGGCTGCACGCACGAGAACAGCTTGAGCACGACCGTGCTGACCCCGGCGAAAAACCCCGGACGGAACTCGCCCTCCAGGATGTCGCCCAGGTCGTCGGGCGGCTGGATGCGGAAATTCTGCGGTTCCGGGTACATCTCGCGCTCGTTCGGCGCGAACAGCACGTAGACGTCGCGCGCCGCTTCAAGCTTTTCGATGTCGGCGGCCAGGGTGCGCGGATACTGATCGAAGTCCTCGTTCGGGCCGAATTGCAGGCGGTTCACGAAGATGCTGGCCACGACGGGATCACCGTGCTGGCGCGCCAGCTTCATGAGCGCGAGGTGGCCTTCGTGCAGGTTGCCCATGGTGGGCACGAACGACACGCGATTCTGTCCGCGCAGGTGATCGCGCAATTCCTGGATGGTGTGTACGACTTTCAAGGGAAATCTCCGGGGGAGTGGCGCCCGGTCAGGATCAGGCCGCGACCGCTGCCACGCTGGTATACGCCAGGCGCACGTAGATGGGAGCATAAGGCTCCGCCTGCGTGATCTCCAGCAGCGATTCGCGCGCCAGTTCGAGCATGGCGATGAAATGCACGACAACGACCGCGGCGGGCGCGCCCTCGCGGACGCGCTCCATGAACAGGTCGCCGAATTCCATGAAACGCACGTCGTTCAGGCGGCGCAGGATGTGCGTCATGTGATCGCGCACCGACAACTGCTCGCGGGTGATGTGGTGGTGCTGGTTCAGCTTGGCCCGCTTCATGATGTCGGCCCACGCGGCGCGCAGGTCGTCCACGCTGACGTCCGGCAGCGCGCGCTCGACGCTCAGGTCGGCCACGGCCTGGCTGCTGACGAAATCGCGGCCCAGCTGCGGTAGCTTGTCCAGCTTCTGGGCGGCTAGCTTCATCTGCTCGTATTCGAGCAGGCGGCGCACCAGTTCGGCGCGCGGATCCTCGGGCTCTTCGCCGGTGTCGGTCTTTTTGACCGGCAGCAGCATGCGCGACTTGATCTCGATGAGCATGGCCGCCATCAAGAGATATTCGGCGGCCAGTTCGAGGTTGGTGATGCGGATCTGATCCACGTACGACAGGTACTGCCGCGTGACATCCGCCATGGGGATGTCCAGAACGTTGAAGTTCTGCTTGCGGATCAGGTAAAGCAACAGGTCCAGCGGCCCTTCGAAGGCTTCGAGAAAGACTTCCAGCGCATCCGGCGGAATGTACAGATCCGTCGGCATCTGGAACAGCGGCTCGCCGTACAGACGCGCAAACGCCACGCTATCGATGGTGTCGGGCGTGCTGTCGACGGACGGTTCCACTAGCTTGGCCAGGGCGTCGCCCGGCACCGAGGGGTTCTGGACCATGTGTGCCGCAAAAGTATCAGTCGGCCTGATACACGTACGGCTTTTGCGCCACGCGGGCCGCGCGGAAGCCTTCGAGCAGTTCCTGGTCCTGCTGCTTGTCCCAGAGACGGGCGCGTCCCTCGCGCTGGCGCTCTTCCGTGCCAGGGTGGGATTTCTTGTAGTCCTTCAGGAACTGGGTGATCTCGGATTCGTAGTTGGTCGCCATGGCACCAATTTCATTAGGTTGCAGATGTCGCGAGTTTACTTCACGGCGGCCGGATCCCCGGCGTTACAATCGTCAGGCTCTCATTGCAGCCTTCCGACATGTCCGCAGAATCCGCAGCCGCAGCCAATCCCGCTCCGCCCTCAACCCCGGACGCGGTGCGCGCGGCGCGCATGATCCCCTTCATCGTGGGGTGCGCGCTCTTCATGCAGATGCTGGACGCCACGGTCGTGGCGACCGCCCTGCCCGCCATGGCCCGGGCCCTGGGGTCCACCCCCGTGCGGCTCAACGTGGCCATCACGTCCTACCTGCTGGCCGTCGCCGTCTTCGTGCCCATCAGCGGCTGGGCGGCCGACCGCTACGGCGCCCGGCGCGTCTTCATCACCGCGATTGGCCTGTTCACGCTCAGTTCCGTCGCCTGCGCCCTGTCGCAGGATCTGCAACAGCTCGTGCTGGCGCGGATCGTGCAGGGCATGGCGGGTGCCATGATGGTGCCCGTGGGGCGGATCATCCTCTTGCGCACCGTGCCCAAGCAGGATCTGCTCAAGGCCATGTCCTTCCTGTCCATTCCGGCGCTGCTGGGACCGGTGATCGGACCGCCGCTGGGCGGCTTCATGGTCACGTACATGTCGTGGCACTGGATCTTCCTGATCAACATCCCGATCGGCATCCTGGGCATCTTCCTGGTCCTGCGCTTTGTCGCGGAAATCCGCGAAACCGGCACGCCCCGCCTGGACTGGATCGGCTTCCTGCTCAGTTCGGTGTGCCTGGCCACCCTGGTCAGCGGCTTCGAGGCCATCGGCCGCGACGTCATGCCGCTGCCCATCCTGCTCAGCCTCATCGGCGTGGGCATCGTCTGCGGGCTGCTGTACGGCGTGCACGCGCGGCGCACCGAACATCCCATCATCGACCTGTCCCTGATGCGGATTCCCACCTTCGCCATCTCCACGCTGGGCGGCAACCTGTGCCGCTTCGCCGTCGGCGCCACGCCCTTCCTCCTGGCCATGCTGCTGCAGGTAGGCTTTGGGCTGTCGCCGTTCTCGGCCGGCCTCATCACCTTCGCCAGCGCCGCCGGCGCGCTGCTGATGAAATTCGTCGCCACGCCCATCGTGCAGCGCTTCGGCTTTCGCCGCGTGCTGACCCTGAACGCCATCCTGACCGGCGGCTTCATCATCGTCTGCGGCGCCTTCAACCCGGCCACGCCCGTCTGGCTGATGATCGCCATCCTGCTGGTGGGCGGCTTCTTCCGGTCGTTGCAGTTCACCGGGGTAAATACGCTAACCTATGCCGACATCCCGCCCGCCAAGATGAGCCGCGCCAGCAGCTTCTCAGCCATGGCGCAGCAACTGGGCATCACGCTGGGCGTCGGGGTGGCCGCGGTCACGCTGAACATCAGCATGTCGCTGCGCGGCGCCGAAACGCTGGCCATCAGCGACGTGGTCGCCGGCTTCGTCGTCATCGGCCTGCTGTGCATGGCATCGACCTTCTCCTTTAGACGCCTCGACCCGCTGGCCGGGGCACACCTGAACGGCGCGAAAAACAGTGACGACGAATGAATTTGTCCTAGCCCTGGACCAGGGCACGACCAGCTCCCGAGCCATCGTCTTTGACCGCGAAGGCGTCGTGCGCGGCGTTGGCCAACGCGAATTCCGCCAGCACTATCCGCGTCCGGGCTGGGTCGAGCACGACGCCAACGAGATCTGGCACAGCCAGCTCGACGTCGCCCGCGAAGCCTTGCGCAACGCCGGCGCGACCGCCGCCGACATCGCCGCCATCGGCATCACCAACCAGCGCGAAACCACCCTCATCTGGGAACGCGCCACCGGCCGTCCGCTTGCCCGCGCCATCGTCTGGCAAGACCGCCGCACCGCGCCCCTGTGCGACAAGCTCCGCCAGGACGGCCATGGGGACTTCCTGCAGGCGCGCACCGGCCTGGTCGTCGACGCCTACTTCTCCGGCACCAAGCTCGCCTGGCTGCTGGACCACGTGCCCGGCGCGCGCAGCATGGCCGAACGCGGCGAACTGGCCTTCGGCACCGTCGACACCTGGCTCATCTGGCAACTGACCGGCGGCGCCGTCCACAGCACAGACCCCAGCAACGCCTCGCGCACCATGCTCTTCGACCTGCACACGCAGGACTGGAACGACGACATCCTGGCGCTGCTCAACATCCCGCGCAGCGTGCTGCCCCAGATTGCGCCCAGCAGCGCCATCGTCGGCGACGCCTTGCCCGAATGGCTGGGCGGCTCCGTGCCCATCGCCGGCGTCGCGGGCGACCAGCAGGCCGCCACCTTCGGCCAGGCCTGCTTCAAGCCCGGCATGGCCAAGAACACCTACGGCACCGGCTGCTTCATGCTCATGAACGTCGGCGACAAACCCGTCGAATCGCGCAACAACCTCTTGTCCACCGTCGGCTGGGGCCTGCCCCAACCCGGCCACGACAAATGGAAGCCCGCCTACATGCTGGAAGGCGGCGTCTTCGTCGCCGGCGCAGCCGTCCAATGGCTGCGCGACGGCCTGGGCATCATCCAGCGCTCCGAAGACATCGAATCCCTGGCCGCCAGCGTCTCCGACACCGACGACGTCTTCATGGTCCCCGCCTTCGCCGGCCTGGGCGCCCCCCACTGGGACCCCTACGCCCGCGGCACCCTCGTCGGCCTGACCCGCGGCACCACCCGCGCCCACATCGCCCGCGCCACGCTGGAATCCATCGCCCTGCAAAGCGCGGAACTACTCACCTGCATGAACGCCGACAGCGGCATCGCCCTGACGGAACTGCGCGTCGACGGCGGCGCCGCCCGCAACGACCTGCTGATGCAGATGCAGGCTGACATTCTGGGCGTTCCGGTCGTGCGTCCGCGCGTTCCAGAGTCCACTGCGTTGGGCGCTGCAGGCCTGGCTGGTTTGGCCGTTGGTTTCTGGTCGAACCAGGATGAATTCGCATCGAAGTGGCAGGCTGAACGCACGTTCAACCCGACCTGGCCGGAATCTGTCCGGCAAGCGCGGATGAAGCGGTGGCGGCAGGCCGTGGAATTGTCGAAAGGCTGGTCGGCTGGGGCGGGGAAGTAAGGCTCTCGAGCAGGATTGAGCAAGGGCACCGCGCCGGATGGCAACGGCGGGGCAACGATGACACCTCCACCTGCCCGCGCAGATCAATTCGATCGTTCCGAGCAACTCGCAAGAACAGGTCAGTTTTCTTCATTATTAAAACTCTTCTGATTTACGAGGAACATCGGCGGCTTTTAAAAACGGTAGTGCCAACTGGCACCAACGACGACCATCGCGGTCTGTCGCTACCGGAAGCTCGCCATGCCCACCCAATCCGATCTGCGCTTCACCTTTACCGTCGGCGACAAATCGTTTGAGGTCGTCGAATTCACGTTGCAAGAAGGGTTGTCCGAAACCTTTCTGCTCCACGTAGACCTGGCCAGCGCCCAATCGGCCATCGACTTCGGCGCGGTGCTGGACCGCGCCGCGCTGCTCACGATCTGGCATGGCGACAAGCCTGTCCGGTACGTGCACGGCGCGGTGTCTTCATTCGTCCAGGGCGAAACAGGCTTTCGGCGCACCCGCTATTCGGCTGTCGTGGAGCCCCGTCTGGCGCGCCTCGCGCTCAGTTCTGACTGGCGGATCTTCCAGGCGCTGACCGTTCCGCAGATCGCCGAGGCCGTGCTCAAGGCGCATGGCCTCACCCAGGACTACGAGCAGCGCAGCACCACCGAGCACCAGGCTCGCGAATACTGCGTCCAGGCTGGCGACACCGATTACCACTTCGTCGAACGCATCATGCGTGAGGAAGGCTTCTTCTATTCCTTCCGTCATGGCGCCGAAGGACATCAACTTGTCCACAGCGATCGCCTCTTCATTCACGGCCGCGTGGGCGACGAGCCGGTGCAGTACAACCCGACACCCGGCGGCGACCAGCCGCAGCCTGCGCTGCGTCGCTTCGCCTACACCGAGAACGTACGCACCGCGCGCCAGACCCAACGCGACTACACCTTTCACCATCCGCGCTATACCCATCAGCACAGTCGCGATGGGCGGGATCTTGATCACCAGGGAAGCCGCTACGAGCGCTACGACTACCCCGCCCGCGCCAAGTTCGACGAGGCCGGCAAGCCGTTCGCCGAGAATCGCCTGCGCGGCCACCGACGCGATGCGCGCATCGCCTTGGTCGAAGGCGATGACCCGCGCTTGCAGCCTGGCATCTCCTTCACGCTGGCCGGGCACCCACGCGAGGACCTGAACCGCGGATGGCGCCCCATCCGCATCGTCCACCGCGGCATCCAACACACAAGCCAGGCCGAAGAGAGCGCCGATGCCGCGTCAGGGACTCGCTACCACTACGAGGCTGAATTGGTGCCGGACGATGCCGAGTGGCGCGCAGAGCCACTCCCCCGGCCTCGCATCGACGGACCGCAGAACGCCGTCGTGGTCGGCCCACCCAATGAAGAGATCTACACCGACGAATACGGCCGCGTGAAGGTCCAGTTCCCCTGGGACCGTCTCGGCAAGGAAGACGAACACAGCTCCTGCTGGATACGCGTGTCCCAGAACATCGCCGGGGCCACGTGGGGCCACATGGCCATTCCGCGCATCGGCCAGGAGGTCATCGTCTCGTACTTCGATGGCGACCCCGACCAGCCCGTGATCACCGGCCGCGTCTACAACCGCCTGCAATTGCCGCCCTATGAACTGCCGCGCCACAAGACGCGGATGACCATCAAGACGAAGACCCACAAGGGCGAGGGATACAACGAACTGCGTTTCGAGGACGAGAAGGATCAGGAAGAAATCTACGTCCACGCGCAGAAGGACCAGAACATCCACGTCAACAACGACGAGTCGACATTCGTGGGCCACGACCGCAGCGAGCAGGTCGAGAACGACGAAACCATCACCATCGGCCACGACCGCAGGGAGACGGTGGGCAATGACGAGCAGGTGAACATCGGCCAGGATCGGCGGCACGACATCGGGCGGGATGACTTTCTGACGGTGGGGCGTAATCACACGATCTACACAGGCAAGGACCGCACCAAGGAAGTGGGCAACAACCGCCGCGACAAGACGGTGGCGAATCACTGGGTGAGTATTGGCGGGCACCAGGAGCAGACTGTGGAGGGGCACTCGGAGCTTCAGGCCGGGCAGGCGATCCGGCAGCGCACGAAGGTTTATGAGGTTCAGGCGGCGGAGAGCCTTATCTTGAAAGGGCCAGGGGGGACGATTCGTATTGATGGGTTGGGCATCACGCTGGATGGGGATGCCATCCTGATCAAGGGGCCGATGAGCCAAAAGGGCGGTGGCGGTAACAACAGCCTCTCACTGTCCGGCGAGGCGCTTGAAGGTCTGGACGCGGATTGCGCGGAGCGCAACCGATGACAGCGGCGCCCATCATTGCGTTCGCCGAGCAGATCAAAGCGCCTGGCGATCACCTTTATCTGCTCGTTGACCCACTGGCCGGATGCGGCCCGGCACATCCGCTAGCCATCGAATCGCTGGTCCACGATCTGGGCAAGGACGCTGTGGTCCGCGTTCCACGGCCGGACCTGGTCCACACGCCTGAAGCCTGTCCGGCCCTCGTGCAACTTGGCACTTCGGAAGACGCGACACGGAAGCGGCTGCTGGAACTCAGTGCGTTCCATGCAACGGAAGATCTCGCCTACGGCAAGCGATATATCTGCGGGTGGCTGACCAGCCCGGAGCCGCCGGAGGAAACCGCACGCCACATTGCGGCGCAATGCTGCATTACTTCGTCCAACGTACGAAAAGCGACTAACCCGTGGTTCGAACCCGTGCGTCTGGAGTTGCTGGCCGGCGCGCTTGGAGCCCGAGCGGGGGCTATGTTCGCGCCGATCAATGCTTGGTTGTTCCCAACAAGCTGGGGGAGCTTTTCCGTACTGCAGAGCAGCTCGGCGACGGCAAGCGAGGATCACACGGCATTGGTTCGCCGCACGCAGCATGCGGCGCAATTGGTAAGCGAATTCCTGGGTATCTGGCGGCTCGCGCAACGTCAGACCCTTTCGTTCGCGCCCTGGCGCTGGACTGGCCCCAGTCCCCTACCGCCACAGGCGGGTGTACATGCCTTTCGTCTGGTCCGTGATGCCCAGCGTTTAGGACTGCGGCATGAGCGCGACATCTTCGCGCTCAGCTTGTATCGGGTTTGCGTTCACCCCCTACTGCCCAAGCATCCCGACATCCAACGGGACATTCTTGATGCAGCCAATGGCAAACACGCGCTGCACGACCGCTTCCAAGCGTACGACGACACCGCCTGGAAGCGAGTATTCGCCTCCTTGCCCCGGACGGAGAACTACTCATGAGCTTGAGCACGACGTTAAGCAGAACGATCAGCCATGCCGCGCCGATTCCGACGGACGCATGCAAAGCCTGCGAGCGCACTGGCCTGCCCATTCTTCCTTTGCGCGCCGCGTACGCGCCGGCGCCCGGGCAAACATACCGTCGACAGCCTGCGGCCAGCAACGCGCCAGCGACGGTGCGGATGCGGTTGGACCAGCCTCGCATCCTGCGGCAAGGGTACCTCTACGTATTGCTGGATGAGGTGGAGTGGCAGGCCTATGAGGTCACGCCTGAAGGGGCGTTGCGCCAGTTTCGCCCCTTCCAGGTACCACGTGATGAGCCAAGTCCGCTGAGCCAATCATGCGTGCGCCGGAACCACGACGTCCCCGCCTCGTTCATCAATATCGACACCGAGAAGTTCTCGACCGCGTGGATAGCAATCGCGAATGACCCCTGGCCCGAGAGCGTGCTCAATCAATACTTGTGTGGCAAAGCCGCCGACGGATCGGATCCGAAGGACCGCTTCTACAAGCTTGACTTGAAAAGTGCGCGCGAGAACCCCGGCAGCGTCGGTATCGCAATGACCGAAGACAATCTTGGGTTGGATTCTGTGCTGGAGTACGCAGCGGTCAACGCCGGCGATTTCGAAAGCGTTCACGGGTTCTACTCGCGTAATCATCGGCTTGCGGCGATGGAAGGCCACATTCGCACTATCGTCCAGCGGGAAAAACTTCAAAACGGCGTACTCGCACTGGTTCTGCCCGATCCGATCGGCGTGGTGCAAGAATGCAATGCGCAGCGCGTTGCCTTGTTCAGAGAGATGCAGGAGTGGCGCTCCGAGCCACAGCGGCGGTTCGAGTTCTTCACTTCCCGGGCGCTGCTTGGCATCAAGGAACTGCATGACGCCTGGGCTTCAGCCGAAGCAGAAGAAGAGGCGAAGGCAGCAGAAGCCCATCGTCTCAGGCATAACCAGAGCTTAGCGGGGATGAAGGTGGGCTACCCGCAGGTGCATATACCAGGAGAAGCCGAGCGCATAGCCAAGGTCAAACAGGCAAAGGCAAAAGAGCGCCTAGAGAAGCGCTACGATGAGGCGGCCCGCGCCAAATTCGAGAAGACTTATCTCGCCACGCAGGCCGATTGGCAAACGGTTGTTGATGGGGTTGGGGAGTTGTACGCCCAAGAATACCAATCTAGGCCATTCCGACTTGCCGTACAAAATGATTACAGCGCCACGTCCTGGCGGTCGACGGAAGGCTTTATTCGCATGCTCGGCCTTTGCCTTGCCGGCGGCCCCACCGAAACAGTAAGAAAAGACGATGAGGAACTGGGCGCGACCCAACAGCTATGGAAAGCGCAGCTGGAGGACCCAAGAAGCTTTCTGTTTCAGGCTCTGCTGGCAAAGGACACTGCACTACTCGCGCAGTTGCAAACTGCACTGACGGGCAATGATCTCGGCAAGGTCTATGCCAACATCAAGAGCTTGATCGGTGCGGAAGAGGGCAAAACGCTGATGGTTGCCCCCGTGCAGCAAGGCATTGGGCAGCTGCTTGCCGCCACGGCCAATGCCAGTAACGCGCTGGGAAAGCGACTGGCCTCCGAAACGCACACGCTCGTCGGTCACGTGCACAGCGCAGCCTTGCTGCGCTATGCGGGGCAGCATGTGACGCAGATCGTCGTGTCATTGAAACTCGGCGAGTATCTTTCGCTGCTCAACGAGACCCTGCAGGAAGGCATTGATAAGTTCATCGCCCACATGGACGAGAATTTCCGCAAGCCGGCCGCCGACAAGATTCGGGCGATGGTCGTTAGCGGCGCCATTGCCATCGCGGTTCCCGGCAACCACGGCAAGGTCGTCGAATTGATTATCTGGTCGCTGGAGAGTGCCGAGGCGCTGCAGGAACGTCTGAAGAAGCTGCGTGGCACCGCCAACGAAGGCGTCACGAAGGCGCTTCGCGCCGTGAGCGTTGGCGCCGCGACACTTCAGACCGGCGCGGTTCAAATGGTCGGCACGCTTGCGATTGGCGCAGAGGAAGCGAGAGATCTCGCCAGGGGAGCGATGCAGAAGATGCGCACCGCCGTCGTTTCAGCAGCGCCCGGAGGCGCGAACCTGCTCCTGGGGCTTGGCAGCCTGTGGTTTCAGCAAGACAGCCTGCGGAAGAACTATGCCACGTTGCTCAACACATCTGAAAGTGGCAGCGCCGAGGCGCTGGCAGCAGTGTGGTCGTCCTCCATCGGCGTAATGGGTGCGAGCGCGGAGGTTGTTGGCGTGGGGATTCAGTTATTGCGGCCGGATATGACAATTACCGTGAGATCGAGCGGAGGCGCGAAACCCATCATGTTAGGGACCCGCGTCGCGCAATACGGCGGCGCTATTGCAGCGGTTTCGGGGCTGATGGACGGAGTCCAATATATTTTCGCCGCCGTTCGTGCAGGAGCTGACGGAGATTCGGAAGCGCAAATTTACAGCGGTTTAGCAACTATGGCTGCGCTTGGCTCGTCAATCACAGGAATTGTCGGAGCCCTTGCCCCTAATGCTACTTTACTAGGACCTATTGGTGTCGCTATTGCCTTAGGGGTGCTTGCATACATCTGGGCCACTCAAGCGAAAAAAGAGCGATCCTCGTCTCTCGAACTATGGGCCCGCTCCAGCCGATGGGGGTCACCAAGCGAAAATAGGCGTTGGACCGCTGCATCAGATTTCGAAACGGCCGGGGGGCTCTTAATGCCGCAGTGCTAGGGATGACAGCTGAGATGGAGGTCAAAACTCAGGTGGTTAGCAAGAGGGATGCCTCATTTCCCACTGACGACCAGGCGGACTGGAAAAGAGTTCGGATATGGGCTGGAGAATATATTATCTATCAGATATCCCTTCCAGGGTATGAGGAAACCTCATCTCGCTATCATTGGGCGCTAACGGTCTATCGCCCCGGGGACTCGCAAGGCCAAGTGATTGCGTCCGGCGAGAACGGAAATCCACCAACCGAAACACCATCGCCCCCCTCCATAAAAAATTCCGATTATTTCTTGAATACCACAGTACCCACCGTCTCCTCAGACGAAAAAACAAAAACTTTAATAATTAAGGGCGCCATCGCGTTACGCACGATTCACAGCGTTCACGCGGTAAAGCTGGAGGCACACTTTTGGCCCGATAAAAATGACAAATCGGGTTTCGCCCGCCTGCTTTCTCAAGAAGACAAAACAGATAACCGAGGGTGGAATAACTAGCCATGACTGCACCCAAACTTCGCCCCCCATGCAGCGGTTGGATAGCAGATCTGCCCGAACCGTCCTGCACACCAACCGCGCTCTTGGCTTTGGAGGGGAACGCTCCAAACCACTTGGATGACATATATCTGGAGTTATCGAGAGGTTCAGCACGCGCGCGAGGCATTTACTTCTGGATGGGAATTATTATGGCGATAGCGGGGATTTACATCTTGATTGCCCCCCCTCATTTCTACCTTTTTTCGGATCCCTTCATTGTTTTCTCGGGCCTTTTATGCTTGACGATTTGCATCTGGCTAGCCGCGATGTGTATCCGCATGGACATATCGGTTCCTCGTGACCTACCTCTAAGGTTCAATCGTGCCCGCCGGCGGCTTTACGCCTACAACTTCAATGACCGTTGGTGGAACCCTTTCGAACGCTGGTGCGTCGTTCCTGTGGCATATGATTGGTCTCAAGTGCGCGCTGAGCGTTGGCACAAGCGCGCCTTCACCCCTCAAGGCGTGCCCATCTTTCAATGGGGGGTGGAGCTTTCTATCGTCGAGCCCGGGACCAACAAGGTCATTGACCGCTTTCCCCTGAGCGCCATGGGTGCTGACGAATTTGCATGGGCGTATATCTGCACATATATGCAACAGGGTCCTTCGGCGCTTCCGCCTCCCGATCCACCCCGCGACCATAACGACGTGCCTTGGTACAACATCGGCCTGCGCCTCGCGCCCGAAGTGAAATGGCCCGCTGACATGGACCTGGAGTCCAGAACCGCACCGTGACACGCGACCATCCAATTCAACATGAGGGAAAGTCGACGTTTCCTTTATTGGCACGACTCGAACCCAAGCGCAGACGCCATAGAACGGGTAAGAGGCTGATGGCGCTGCGCATCATCAAGCCGCCCGAACCCCAATCGCCACCACCCTTGCGGTAAACCCCTTCAACAACTCCTCTCGCGTCGCATCGGCCCGCGCCATCGACGCTTCCTTCACATGCCCGTACCCGCGAATCTCCTCGGGCACGCTAGCCAGCGCCACGGCCTTATCCAGATTCCCGCGATTCAACTTCCCCAAGATCGCCGTCATCGTCTCCCGATACTCCTGGATCAACGCCCGCTCCGCCCGCCGCTCCTTCGTATACCCGAACGGATCGAACCGCGACCCCCGCAGGAACCGCATCCGCGCCAGCACGCCAAACACCTTCAGCATCCCCGGCCCGTAAGCCCGCTTCACCAGATGCCCGTCCTTGTCCCGTCGCGCAAACACCGGTGGCGCCAGGTGAAAGCGCAGCTTCCAATCCCCCTCGAACTGCTCACCCACCCGCTTCACAAACTCCCCGTCCGAATACAGCCGCGCGACTTCGTATTCGTCCTTGTAGGCCATCAGCTTGAAGTAATAGCGCGCCACCGCCAGTGCCAATCGGTTCGTCCCCGTCGCCTCCCGCTCCGCCCGCGCCACCTTGTCCACCAGATCCGTGTACTGCTTTGCATACGCCGCGTCCTGGTACTGCGTCAGGAACGCCTCGCGCACCGCCACCATCCGCGCCAGTTCGCCCGCCGGCTGCTTCAGGTCCGCCACGGGAGTCGGCGCCCGCGGCCGCGTGATCTCGATGATGTCCTCCGGCTGCGCGGGCGACACGCCGCCGTTGGCCATCAGACGCGCCACCGCCGCCGGCTCGTGCGCCGCGCGGCGTCCCCATGCGAATGCCGCAAGATTGTTCGCCACCTGCTGGCCGTTCAGTTCGATCGCCCGCAACAGCGCCTCGCGCGACAGCGGTATCCAGCCCTTCTGGAATGCGTAGCCCATCATCAGCGGATTTGAGTAGATCGCATCGCCCAGCAGCACCACCGCCATCGCGGCTGCGTCCACCGCGGCCAGGTTGTCCTTGCCGCACGCGCTTTGCAGATCCGACGTCAGGTTCGCGCCCGGCAGCGTCCACGATGGGTTCGACACGAACGCCGCCGTCGGCGCCGTATCGCTATTGAGCAACACATGCGTGCGGCCTGGCGTCACCCGGGCCATCGCCTCCGGACTCGTCGCCACCACCAGATCGCCCGCCAGCAGCAGGTCTGCCTCGCCCATCGCCACCCGCGTATTCAGCAGATGCTCCGGCGACCCCGCCAGCACCACATGGGAAAACACCGCGCCGCCCTTCTGCGCCAACCCCGCCATGTCCAGCACCGAACAGCCCTTGCCCTCCAGGTGCGCCGCCATGCCCAGCAACTGGCCGATTGTCACCACGCCCGTGCCGCCCACCCCCGCGATGAACACGCCGTAAGGCACATCCAGGCCGTGCGGGCGCGGCAAGGGCACACCCTCGTCCGGCACGCCGCCCGACTGCGCCAGCGCCTGCGGCTTTCTCAGCTTGCCGCCTTCCACCGTCACCAGGCTTGGGCAAAAGCCCTTCAGACAGGAAAAGTCCTTGTTGCAGCTTGACTGGTTGATCTTGCGCTTGCGTCCGAACTCGGTCTCCAGCGGCTCCACAGACAGGCAGTTCGACTTCGCCGAGCAGTCGCCGCACCCCTCACACACCCGTTCATTGATGACCACGCGGCGCGCCGGATCCGGATAGGCATTGCGCTTGCGGCGGCGGCGCTTTTCCGTGGCGCAGGTCTGGTCGTAGATCAGCACCGATACGCCCGGATGCTCGCGCAGCTCGCGCATCACCGCGTCCAGCTCGTCGCGATGACGCACCGGCACCCCCGGCGCCAAGTCCGACACCTCCACGTACTTGCGCGGATCGTCCGTCACCACCACGATCTTCTCGATGCCCTCGGCTGCCACTTGGCGCGTAATCATCGGCACGCTGATCGGCCCGTCCACCGGCTGCCCGCCCGTCATCGCAACCGCGTCATTGAACAGGATCTTGTACGTGATCGGCGCCTTGGCCGCCACCGCTGCCCGAATCGCCAGCAACCCCGAATGAAAGTAGGTGCCGTCGCCCAGGTTCGCAAACACGTGCTTTTCCTCGGTAAAGGGCGCCTGCCCCAGCCACGGCACGCCCTCGCCGCCCATCTGCGTGAAAACGTCCGTGCCGCGGTCCATCCAACGCACCATGTAGTGGCAACCGATGCCCGCCATGCCGCGAGACCCCTCCGGCAGGCGCGTCGACGTGTTGTGCGGACAGCCCGAACAGAACCAGGGCTTGCGCTCCTCGACCACGCGCGGACGCGCCAGCGCCGCTTCGCGCGCACGGATGAATTCCATCCGCGCCTCGATGCCCGCGCGCACGTCGTCCGGCAACGCGAAACGCAACAGGCGCGCCCCGATCGCCTTGGCAACCATCGCGGGCGAAAACTCGTAATGCGCCGGCAGCAGCCAGTTGCCCTGCGGCACCGACCACTCGCCGCCGTCCTTGTCGTCGAACTTGCCCACCACCCGAGGAATCTTCTTGCCGCTGCCGATCCAGCTGAACAGTTCCTCCTTCAGCTGGTACTCCAGCACCTGGCGCTTTTCCTCCACGACCAGGATCTCGTCCAGCCCTTCCGCGAAACGCTGCGTGCCCGTGGACTCCAGCGGCCACACCATGCCCACCTTGAACAGCCGCACCCCGATGCGCCGGCACACCTCTTCGGACAGCCCCAGGTCCGACAGCGCCTGGCGCGTGTCCAGATAGGCCTTGCCCGAGGTCATGATGCCAAAGCGCGCCGCCTGCTGCGGCACCTCCCAGAGCTCCCGGTTCAATCCGTTGGCGCGCGCATAGGCCAGCGCCGCGTACAGCTTGTAGTCCAAGAGCCGCGCTTCCTGCTGCAACGGCGTGTCCGGCAGCCGGATGTTCAGGCCGTCCGGCGGCAGCTGGAAATCCTCGGGCAGCACGATGCGCACCCGGTGCGGATCCACGTCCACCGACGCCGATACCTCCACGATGTCGGTGATGCACTTCATGCCGACCCACACCCCCGCGTACCGGCTCATCGCCCAGCCGTGCAGGCCGTAGTCCAGCACCTCCTGCACGCTGGACGGGAACAGCACCGGGATCATGCAGGCCTTCAGGATGTGGTCGCTCTGATGCGGCAGGGTCGACGACTTGGCGGGATGGTCATCGCCCGCCACCACCAGCACGCCGCCGTGGCGCGCCGTGCCCGCCGCGTTGGCATGCTTGAAGACGTCGCCGCAGCGGTCCACGCCCGGCCCCTTGCCGTACCACATGCCAAACACGCCGTCGTACTTGGCGCCGGGAAAGAGGTTCACCTGCTGCGTGCCCCACACCGCCGTCGCGGCCAGGTCTTCATTGATGCCCGGCTGGAACTCGACGTGGTGCGCCTTCAGATGCGCGGCGGCCTTCCACATGTTCTGATCGACGCCGCCCAGCGGCGAGCCGCGATAGCCCGACACGAATCCCGCCGTGTTCAACCCCGCCTGCGCATCGCGCACGCGCTGCATCATGGGCAGCCGCACCAGCGCATGGATGCCGCTCATCCAGGCGCGGCCGGATTGCAGGGTGTATTTGTCGTCGAGCTGAACGGATTCGAGCGCCGCGCGGACGGCGGGCGTGAGGGGGGCATTCATGTCTACTCCAACATCGGATGCCCCAACAAGCGGCGCGCAGCTCCACAGAACGCACGCGGGCCAGCAAGGGCCGTGAAAGTGAAGTCCTGATGCGTTCACGCCTTCTGCGGGCCGAATCGCGCTTGCCGCGCCGGCTGGCCAAAAAATAGGGCCAGCTGACGCCAGTCCTTTCGGTTGTACCCCCTGGCCCACGGGCGGGCAATAGGGCGATGCGATAATTGCCGCCATGGACTTCGCCCCTCGCATCGTCGCCTGGCAGCGCCAGCACGGCCGCCACGATCTCCCCTGGCAGAACACCCGGGATCCCTACCGGATCTGGCTATCCGAAATCATGCTGCAGCAGACACAGGTAGCCACCGTCATCCCCTACTACGAGCGCTTTCTGCAACGCTTTCCGGACGTCGCGGCGCTGGCCGCCGCGTCGCAGGAAGACGTGATGCCGTACTGGGCAGGCCTCGGCTATTACGCCCGCGCCCGCAACCTGCACCGCTGCGCCCAGGAAATCGTGCGCGACTGGGACGGCCGCTTTCCGCCCACCGCCGAGGCCATCGCCACCCTGCCCGGCATCGGCCGGTCCACGGCCGCGGCCATTGCCGCGTTTTCGAACGGCGAACGTTCGCCCATCATGGACGGCAACGTCAAGCGCGTGTTCACCCGTCACTTCGGCATAGCGGGCGACCCGGCCAAGCGCGAGGTCGAGCAGCGTCTCTGGGCGCTGGCGCATGCGCAGGTGGACGCCGCGCCCGGACTGGACATGGCAGCGTACACGCAGGGGCTGATGGACTTGGGCGCCACGCTCTGCACACGCGGCAAGCCCGCCTGCGACAGATGCCCCGTCGCGGACACTTGCGTCGCGCGCCGCGAAGGCCGCCAGGCCGAGTTGCCCACGCCCAAAGTGCGCAAGGCCATCCCCGAACGCGAGACCTGTATGTTGGTGCTGCGGCACCAGGGCGCTTTCCTGCTGCAACAGCGCCCCGAACCGGGCATCTGGGGCGGCCTGTGGAGCCTGCCCGAATTCGACGCGGCAGGCGACCCCGACAGCGCATCACGCGCATTGGGGCTGGAGCCCGAGCAGCGCTTCGAACTTGCCGCTTTCGCCCACACGTTCACGCACTACCGGCTGCACATCCGCCCGTGGCTCGTGCCCGTGCGCGCGATCGCCCTGCGCGAACCGGCGCTACCCGAGCGCTGGGTGCCGGCGGACAAGCTGGGGACGATGGCGCTGCCCGCGCCAGTAAAGAAGCTGCTGCAAGGGCTGGTGGATGCCGGGATGCAAGACAGCCTGTTTGGCGAGGAAAACGCGGCGTAGCGATCGGGGAGGTTGGCCGCCGGCGTGGGCTTGAGCGGTGTCAGACACCCTGCCAACACTGCGCCATACCCACGACCGGCGCTCCAGGGTGTCAGACACCGTTCAAGCGGCAGCACCGTCGCGCCTTGGTCAAACATCGGTCACGCGCACGCCAACGCAGGTGTCTGACACCCCTGCGGCGCAGCAACAGGCCCTCGGCCATCTCCCTCGGGTGTCAGACACCGGTCAAACAGCAGCACCGTTGCCCCTTGGCGGAAAACGCCGGGCAATCTACGGCGCCGTCCCATTCCAGAGTCAGACCCCCGCCCCGCTCAGCAGCATCACCAGCTTCAGATCCGGATGCGTCGCCAGGCGGAAGGTGATCTGCTGGTACGCCAGCTTGCCGCGGCGCGGGTGCTGGAATTCGCGCAGCCCGCCTTCGCGTTCGACCACCGCGTGGCGGGTCCACCAGTGTGAGAAGACCACGCTCTGGCGGCTCAGGCTGTCCAGCAGCGCCAGCACGGCCGGTTCGTCCAGATGTGCGCCCGCATCGGCGCGGAACTCAGCCACCACGCGGCGGGCGCGCTGGTCCCAGTCCACCACCAGCTCGCGCGCGGCGGGGTCCAGGAAGATGTATCGCAGCAGGTTCGGGGCGGGGTCGCGTTCGGGCCAGTGGTCGAACAGGTCGACCAGCGGCGCATTGCACGCCAGCACGTTCCAGGCGCGGTCCAGCACATACGCCGGCGCATTGATCGCGTTCACGCATTCCTGCAGCGGGCCCGGCGCGCCGCCGGCGTCGTCGCGGGCGTGCTGCGGGTCGGCGCAATCGGCCAGGTCGAAGAGGTAGGCGCGTTCCGCCCGCGCCAGTTGCAGCACGCCGGCGATGCGTGACCACACCGACGGCGACACCGACACCTCGCGCCCCTGCTCGATCCACGTGTACCAGGTGACGCTGATGCCGCAAAGCTGCGCCACCTCTTCGCGCCGCAGCCCCGGCGTTCGCCGCCGCGATCCCTCGGGCAGGCCGGCCATCTGCGGCGTGATGCGCGACCGGGCGCTGCGCACGAACTCGCCCAGCGCGTGGCGGCGCAGATGAGAGCCTTCGTGGCCGGGCGTGACGGGCTGGGGGGAAGTATTCATACCAGGATGAGCAATGGGCTTGTACGTGTATACGGGCCCGCCTATCTTAGCGCCTGCACCCTTTCGCAATCCCGAATGGATTCCCGGCAACAACCCGCGCCGCATTCCCGACACAAGGACCCTCTCATGACCGCCAGCACCCACGACGCCGCCGTCGACCGCCAATTCAGCCCCCGCGCCGCCGCCTACCTGACCAGCGCCGTGCACGCGCAAGGCGAAGACCTGGTTCAGATGGCCGCCCTTGCCGGCCAGCACCCCGCCGCTCGCGTCTTGGATCTGGGCTGTGGCGGCGGCCACGTGAGCTTTCACGTGGCCCCGCAAGTCGCGCAGGTGACCGCCTACGACCTGTCGCAGCAGATGCTGGACGTCGTCGCCGCCGAAGCCGCCAAGCGTGGCCTTGCAAATCTGGTCACCCGACAAGGCAAGGCCGAGTACCTGCCCTTTGGCGACGGCGAATTCGACCTGGTGATGTCGCGCTACTCCACCCACCACTGGCAGGACGCCGGGCGCGGCCTGCGCGAGGCGTTCCGCGTGCTCAAGCCGGGTGGCATAGCCGTGTTCGCCGACGTGGTGTCGCCGGGCGAGCCGCTGCTGGACACCTGGCTGCAAACCATCGAGGTGCTGCGCGACACCTCGCACGTGCGCGACTACTCGGTGGCCGAATGGACCCGCATGCTTACCGAGGCCGGCTTCACGCTGCAGGAACTGGCGCCGCGCCGCCTGCCGCTGGAATTCCAGTCGTGGGTCACGCGCATGCGCACGCCCGACACGCTGGTGGCCGCGCTGCGCCACATGTTCGGCATCGCGCCGGACGTCGTGCGCGCGCACTTCGACGTGCGCGACGATGCCTCGTTCACCAGCGACACGGCGACCATCGTGGTGCGCAAGCCGGGCTGAACCGCAAGCCTGAGTCGGCCCGCAGGCGCCGTCAGCCCGCCGACGCGCGATGCATCGCGGACAAGGCGCCCGCGACACCCAGGCTGCGCAGCAACTGCGCAGCCGCGCCTACCGCCCGCACGAATCGAGGTTCCTGCCCCAGGTCTCCGAACACCGGTTCAAAGCCCGTCATCACGCCCGCCCAGGCCAACATCGCCGCCGGTCCCTCGCCCGCCTGCCGCGCCGCCTGCTCGGCCAGCTCACGCCGATGCGCCAACGCTTGGGCCATCGGATCCTGGATCTCGTAGACGCGCCCCGCCTCATCCGCCCCGCGCAGGAACTGCAACCATCCCGCCACGGCCAGCGCCAACCCGGGGATCGGCGCATCCACCGCCAGCCGGTCGCGCACGGTGCCGAGCAGCCGCTGCGGCAATTTCTGCGAACCGTCCATCGCGATCTGCCGCGTCTGGTGCCTGAGCGCCGGATTGGCAAACCGATGCAGCAGCCCTTCCCCGTACGCAGCCAGATCCAGCCCCGGCAGCGGCGGCAGCGTCGGCTCGATCTCCCGGCCCATCAGCGCGCGTAGATACCGCCGCATGCCCGGCTGCGCCATCGCCTCGTCCACCGTGGCCCACCCCGCCATCACCGACAGATACGCCAGCGCCGAATGCGCACCGTTGACCATGCGCAGCTTCAACGTTTCGAACGGCGCCGCGTCCGCCACGAAGCGCGCGCCGCCCGCGGTCCAGTCCGGCCGGCCCGCCGCAAAACGGTCTTCGACGACCCATTCCAGATAGGGCTCGGCCACCACCGGCCAGGCGTCTCGCACGCCCAGCGCCGCGGCGATCGCCTGGCGGTCCGCTTCCGTCGTGCGCGGCACGATGCGGTCGACCATCGAGCATGGAAACGTGCACGCCGACGCGATCCATTCGGCCAATCCGGCGTCCAGGCGCGCCGCAAACGTAAGCACCAGCGCGCGCAGCAGGTGGCCATTGGCGGGCAGGTTGTCCAGCGACATCACCGTGACGGGCGCCAAGCCCGCCGCGCGGCGCAACTGCAGGCCGTGCACGAGAAACCCGATTACGCCGCGTGGCGTCGCGGGGTGCGCAAGGTCGTGCACGATGTCGGGATGGTCCAGATTCAGGCGGCCGCTGGCCGGATCGTGGCAATAGCCCTTCTCGGTAACCGTGATGCTGACGATGCGCGTGCCGGGCGCCGCAATGCGGTCCAGCACGGCTTGCGGATCCTCGGGCGCGACCAGCGTCTCGCGCAGGCAGCCGATCACGACAAGGCGTTGCCGGGGCGCGCCGCTGGCGTCGGCATCGCGCAGCGCCAGCGCATAAAGGCCGTCCTGCGGCGCCAACGCGTCGCGCGTATCGGTCTGGCGCAACGACACGCCGCAGATGCCCCAATCCGCACTCGCGCCCGCGCGCGGCGCGGCGTCGTTCACTGCGGCCAGATGCGCGCGCGCGAAGGCGCCCAGGCCCAGATGCACGATGCCGATGCCAAGCGCAGCCCGGTCAAAACCAGGACGCGCCACGTGCGCGGGCAAGGCGTCCAGCGTCCGCGCGTTCAGCCGGCCGCCCTCGCCTACCAGTTCCATAGCGTGCCGTCGTGCTGCAACCGGTTCACGGGCAGGTACGCGCGCTGATAGGGGTACCGCGCCGCCAGCTTCTCGTCGATGTCGACGCCGTGGCCCGGGGCGTCGCCCGGATACAGCATGCCCTGCTCGAACGTGTAGGCGTGCGGGAAGACGGCATCCGTCTCCTCGGTATGCCGCATGTACTCCTGGATGCCGAAATTCGGCACCCACAGGTCAAAGTGCAGCGCCGCCCCCATGCACACCGGCGACAGGTCCGTGGCGCCGTGGCAGCCGGTGCGCACCTGGTACAGCGAGGCCATGTCGGCAATGCGGCGCAGATGCGTGATGCCGCCCGCGTGAACGACCGTGGTGCGGATGTAGTCGATAAGCTGGTTCTGCACCAGGTCCTTGCAGTCCCAGATCGTGTTGAAGACTTCACCCACCGCCAGCGGCGTGGTCGTGTGCTGGCGGATCAGCTGGAAAGCTTCCTGGTTCTCGGCGGGCGTGGCGTCCTCCATCCAGAAGAGGTTGTAGGGTTCCAGCGACTTGCCCAGGCGCGCGGCCTCGATGGGGGTCAGCCGGTGATGCACGTCGTGCAGCAGATGGTGCTCGAAGCCCAGCTTCTCGCGGATGCGTTCGAACAGCTGCGGCGCGTGGCGCAGATACTTTTCGGTGGACCAGTCGTGCTCGCTGGGCAGGTCCGCGTCGGCGGGCTCGTAGAACAACGTGCCCCGGCCCACGCCGTACACCTTCTCCAACCCCGGCACGCCGCTTTGCGCGCGGATGGCGCGATAACCCATGTCGGCGTAGCGCAGCACTTCGTCCACGGTGTGCTCGATGTCCGACCCGTTGGCGTGGCCGTAGACCATCACGCCGCTGCGGCTCTTGCCTCCCAGAAGCTGATACAGCGGCATGCCGGCAGCCTTGGCCTTCAGGTCCCACAGCGCCGTGTCCACGCCCGCGATGGCGGTCATGGTGACCGGCCCGCGCCGCCAATATGCGCCCTTGTACAGGTACTGCCAGATGTCCTCGATCTGATGCGCGTCGCGCCCGATCAGGCACGGGATGACATGCTCGGTCAGGTAGGCCGCCACCGCCAGCTCGCGCCCGTTCAGGGTCGCGTCGCCGATGCCGGTCAAGCCCTGGTCGGTTTCGATCTTCAGGGTCACGAAGTTGCGGCCCGGACAACAGACAATCACGCGTGCATTCGTAATCTTCATCTTGGCTTCCGGCTACAGGAGAGAGGGACGGCCGCGCGAGGCGGCCGCGGGGTCAGAACGTCACCAGCACTTTCATCGCCTGGTTGCGATCGCCCGCCAGCGCGAAGGCGTCGTGCACGCGCGCAACTGGCACGGCCGCCGTCAGCAGCGGCGACACATCGATCAGGCCGCGCGCCAGGCAATCCACGGCCATCGCGTATTCGTCCACAAAACGGAAGCTGCCGACGCACGTCAGGCTCTTGACCATGATCTGGTTGAAGGGGCACGCCTCGCTGCTGCCGGACAGCGTGCCCACCGTGACGACAACGCCGCGCGGACGCGCGGCGCGCAGGCAGCTTGCCAGCCCCGCATAGCTACCCGACGCCTCGAAGCACACGTCCACCGATCCCTTGCCTGCCGCCAGCGCGTCCAGCGCGTCCGGGTCCGTGGCCGCGTTGATGGTTTGCGACGCGCCCACGCGCGCGCACGCCGCCAGCGTCTGGTCCACGATGTCCACCACGATGACCCGGCTGGCGCCTGCCAGCCGCGCCGCCATCAGAATCAGCGCGCCGATGGGGCCCGCCCCCACCACCATCGCCGTCTTGCCCAGCAGCGATCCCGCGCTGCGCACCGCGTGCAACGCCACCGCCAGCGGCTCGCCAAAAGCGGCCAGTTCGAAGGACAGCGAATCCGGCACCGGCACGCATTGCCCCTCTTGCACCACCACCTCTTCGCGCATCGCGCCCTGCATGTGCGGATAGCGGCTGGCGCTGCCAAAGAAATGCACGGCCTCGCAATGGTTGGAATCGCCCTGCCGGCAATAGCGGCATACGCCGCACGTGCGCGCCGGATCCAGGGCGACGCGGTCGCCGGGCTTGACCGCCGTCACGTCCGCACCTACCTCCAGCACCTGCCCGGACGCCTCGTGCCCCGGCGTCAGCGGTTCACGGATGACAAAATCCCCCACCCGCCCGTGCCGGAAGTAATGCAGGTCCGACCCGCAGATGCCGACGGCCTTGACGCCGACACGCACCTGCGACGGCCCCAAGGGCTGCGAATCGGACGTGTCCAGGCGCAGGTCTTGCGCCCCGTGGATCATGCAATTGAGCATCAGCGCCACCCTTGAGCAAATTCGCCGATCACCCGTTCCAGGTGATCGTGCATCGCCTCGCGCGCCTGCCGCGCGTCGCGGGCCACCAGCGCGCCGAAGATGCGCTGGTGATCGGCCTGCGACGCCTGGCGCAACGCCTGCGTATGGAAATGCTGTTCCATCTTTTCCCAGACCGGGCCCCGAGCCTGGTCCCACATCGACGTCACCGTCGCCAGCAGCACGCTGTTGCCCGTGGATTGGGCGATGCACAGGTGAAAGCGGCGGTCGGCCTCGGCGTTGGCGTCCTTGTCCGTCATCCGGTCGCGCATGGCCGTCAGCGCCTCGAAGATGCGGTCCAGGTCCCCGTCGGTGCGGGTGGTGGCCGCCAGCGCGGCGATCTCGGATTCGATCAGGCAGCGCGCGCGCAGCAGCTCGAAGGGGCCGGCGCCCGCCTCCGGCATCGTGGGCGGCCGGCTCGCATCCGGTTCGCAGACGTAGATGCCCGAACCGCCCCGCACCTCCACCACGCCCTGCAGTTCCAACGCAATGATGGCCTCGCGCACGGACGTGCGGCTGACGTCAAAGCGCTCGGCCAGCGCGCGTTCAGCCGGCAGCCGCTGGCCGGCGGCAAATTCGCCCTGCGCCACCAGCGCATGGATCTGCGCGGCCAGCCGCAGGTAACCGCGGTCGGGCGCGGCGCGGCTGGGGGCAACCTCGGGTTTGGCTAGCGAGGGCAACGTGATGGCGTCCTGAATTGGTCTGACCAAATCGTATTTGGTCCACCAATTTTCGCCATCGTGGTTTTCCACTACGCGCGGCGCGGCAGACCTCTCGACAGCCCCCGAGCCCCCCCTGTATAGATACGGATCGACCGACAGCCAAGGAAAAGCGCCATGCCCAGCCCGACCGACCAACCCTTGCCCGCCGACCTGGCGGACCTGACCGTCATCGAGGCGGCCACCCGCATCCGCGAGGGCCGCCTCACCAGCGTTGCGCTGACCGAGGCCTGCCTGGACCGCATCGACGCCCGCCAGGACCTGAACGCATTCATCACCGTCGACCGCGACGGCGCCCTGGCGCAGGCGCGCGCCTACGATGCGGCGCCCGGCAACGGCCCGTTGGGCGGCGTGCCCATCGCCATCAAGGACAACATCCACGTCGCCGGGCTGCCGAACACGGCCGGCACGCCCGCGCTCAAGGACTTCCGTCCCGCCGAGGACGCGCCCGTCGTGCAGCGGCTGCGCGAAGCCGGCGCCGTCATCCTGGGCAAGACCAACATGCATGAACTGGCGTTCGGGGTGTCCGGCTACAACACCGCCTTTGCGGGACCGGACGGCGAGGGCACGCGCAACGCCTATGACGCGCGCCTGATCGCCGGCGGCTCGTCGTCGGGCAGCGGCGCGGCGGTGGGTGCGCGGCTGGCGCCCGCCGCGCTGGGCACCGATACCGGCGCCTCGGTGCGCCTGCCCGCCTCAGTGAATGGATCGGTAGGCTTTCGCCCGACGGTGGGCCGCTACGACGGCGCGGGCATCACGCCCATTTCGCACACGCGTGATACGCCCGGGCCCATCGCCAACGGCATGGCCGACATCGTGGTGCTGGATGCGGTGCTCACGGGCCAGACCGAGCCGCTGGCGCCCCTGGCCCCCGCAAACATCCGCCTGGGGTTGGCGGGCTATTTCTGGGCCGACCTGGACGCCGAAGTCCGGACGGTGGCCGAAGCCGCATTGGACCGGCTGCGCGGGGCCGGCGTGACGCTGGTGGATTTGGAGATGCCGGACCTTCCGGCCGCCAACGCCGCGGTGGGCATGCCGCTATGCCTGTTCGAACAGAAGCCCGACCTGACGGCCTATCTGGCGCGATATCACGTGGGCGTGAGCTTTGACGAGGTGGTCGCGCAGATTTCCAGCCCGGACGTGAAAGGCATCTTCGACAACCTGATCGTGCCGGGCGTGCTGCCCACGCCGGACGGCCAGGTCCTGCCGCTGCAACCGCTGTACGAACATGCCATCGCGGGCGGCCGGCGCGAACTCATCGACGTCTATCGCCGCGCGTTCAAGGAACACGCGCTGGACGGCCTGCTGTTTCCGACCGTGCCCGTCCCGCCGCCCGCGGCCACGCCCGAGGCCAGCAGCTTCGAGACCTTCGCGCGCCTGGCGCGCAACGTGGACCCGGGCAGCAACGCGGGACTGCCGGGCTTGAGCGTGCCGGCCGGGCTGTCGGCGCAGGGTCTGCCGGTGGGATTGGAGATCGATGGCCTGCCGGGCGAGGACCGCAAGGTGCTCGCGATCGGCGTGGCCGTCGAAAAGATTCTGGGGCGCATCGCGGCGCCCCAGTTCCTGCCTTAGCCCCAGCCAGCTCCCGCCTCGGCCGCAGCGGTAGACCGGCGCGTCAGCCCAGGTTGGGCGCCAGCGTGCGCTTCAGGTCTTCGATGCTGCGGCCGCTGCGGCGGGCGTAGTCTTCAAGCTGGTCTTCGCCGATGACGCCCACGTTGAAGTACTGCGACTGCGGGTGGCTGAAGTAAAAGCCCGACACGCTGGAGGCCGGGTACATCGCATAGCTGTCCGTCAGCATCATGCCGATGTCCTCGCCGTCCAGCACGCGGAACATATCCGTCTTGACCACGTGTTCCGGACAGGCGGGATAGCCCGGCGCGGGACGGATGCCCACGTACTTCTCGGCAATCATGTCCTCGTTGGACAGGGCCTCGTCGGGCGCGTAGCCCCACAGGTCCTGGCGCACGCGCGCGTGCAGGCATTCGGCAAAGGCTTCGGCCAGGCGGTCCGCCAGCGACTTGAGCATGATGCTGGAATAGTCGTCCAGCGCTTTTTCGAATTCGGCTTCCTTCTTCTCGATGCCCAGGCCGGCCGTGACGGCGAACATGCCGATGTAGTCGAGCTTGCCGCTGGACTTGGGCGCAATGAAGTCCGACAGCGACTTGTTGCTGACCCCTTCGCGCTTGGCGCCCTGCTGGCGCAGGTTGCGGTACGTGAACAGCACCTCGCTGCGGGTCTCGTCCTTGTAGACCTCGATGTCCTCGTCGTTGACGCTATTGGCCGGATAGAAGCCCACGACGCCATTGGCGGTCAGCCAGCGGCCCTCGACGATGCGCTTCATCATGGCCTGGCCGTCGGCAAAGACCTTGCGCGCCTGCTCGCCCACCACCTTGTCCTGCAGGATGGCCGGGTACGGGCCGAACAGACTCCAGGTCTGAAAGAACGGGCCCCAGTCCACGTACTTCGCGATTTCCGCGAGGTCATAGCTCTTGAAGGTGCGCCGGCCGATGAATTTCGGGCGCGGCGGCGTGTAGCTGTCCCAGTCGATCGCCGGCCGCGAAGCGCGCGCCTCGGCCAGCGGCAGGATGGGCGTCGCCTTGCGGTTGGCATGGCGGCGCCGCACGTCTTCGTATTCCCCGGCCAGTTCCGCCAGATAGGCTTCGGACTGGTCGGACATCAGGTTGGTGGCCACGCCCACCGAACGGCTGGCGTCGGGCACGTAGATGACCGGGCCTTCGTAGTTGGGCGCGATCTTGACGGCGGTGTGCACGCGGCTGGTGGTCGCCCCGCCGATCATCAGCGGGACCTTGCGGCTGCGGAAGTACTCGTCGCGCTGCATCTCGGACGCCACGTACGCCATCTCTTCGAGGCTGGGCGTGATCAGGCCGGACAGGCCGACGATGTCGGCGTTCTCTTCTTTGGCTTTTTCAAGGATCTGCGCGCAGGGCACCATCACGCCCATGTTCACGACTTCGAAGTTGTTGCACTGCAGGACCACCGACACGATGTTCTTGCCGATGTCGTGCACGTCGCCCTTCACGGTGGCGATGACGATCTTGCCCTTGGCGCGCACGTCGCCGCCCGCGGCCGCAATCTGGCGCTTTTCTTCTTCGATGAACGGAATCAGGTGCGCCACGGCCTGCTTCATGACGCGCGCGGATTTCACGACCTGCGGCAGGAACATCTTGCCTTCGCCGAACAGGTCGCCGACGACGTTCATGCCGTCCATCAGCGGGCCTTCGATCACTTCGATGGGGCGGCCGCCGCGCGCGGCGATCTTCTGGCGCACCTCTTCGGTGTCTTCCACGATGAAGGCGGTGATGCCGTGCACCAGCGCGTGCGACAGGCGCTGCTCGACCTCGGCATTGCGCCAGGCCAGGTCTTCTTCCTTCTTGGCGCCCGAGCCCTTCACGGTATCGGCAAACTGCACCAGGCGCTCGGTGGGCGTGCGCTCGTCGGCGGGATCCGTCTTGCCGACGGGCTCGGGGCGGTCCAGCACCACGTCTTCGACCAAATCGCGCAGCGTGGCGTCAAGATCGGCGTACACGCCCAGCTGGCCGGCGTTGACGATGCCCATCGTCATGCCTTCCTTGACCGCGTAGTACAGGAACACGGTGTGGATGGCCTCGCGCATCGGCTCGTTGCCGCGGAAAGAGAAGCTGACGTTGGACACGCCGCCCGAGATGCGGGCATGCGGCAGGTTCTCGCGGATCCAGCGCGTGCCTTCGATGAAGTCCACGGCGTAGTGGTTGTGCTCGTCGATGCCGGTGGCGACCGCGAAAACGTTCGGGTCAAAGATGATGTCTTCCGGCGGAAAGCCTTCTTCCTCGACCAGGATCTTGTAGGCGCGGCCGCAGATTTCCTTGCGGCGCTCCAGCGTGTCGGCCTGGCCAAGTTCATCGAACGCCATCACCACCACGGCGGCGCCGTAGCGGCGGCACAGTCGCGCGTGGTGGCGGAAGGGCTCCAGCCCTTCCTTCATGGAGATCGAGTTCACCACGGCCTTGCCCTGCACGCACTTCAGGCCGGTCTCGATGACTTCCCACTTCGAGCTGTCGATCATGACCGGCACGCGCGCGATGTCGGGCTCGGAGGCGATCAGGTTCAGGAAGCGGTGCATGCAGGCCACCGAATCCAGCATGGCCTCGTCCATGTTGATGTCGATGATCTGCGCGCCGTTCTCGACCTGCTGGCGGGCCACGGCCAGCGCCTCGTCGTATTTTTCCTCACGGATCAGGCGGGCGAACATCTTGCTGCCCGTCACGTTGGTGCGTTCGCCCACGTTGACGAACAGCGTGTCCTCGTCGATGTTCAGGGGTTCCAGGCCCGACAGGCGGGTCTTGACCGGCACGTCGGGCACGACGCGCGGCGTCAGCGCCGTGACCTTGTCGGCGATCGCGCGGATGTGATCCGGCGTGGTGCCGCAGCAGCCGCCCGACATGTTCACCAGCCCCGCGCGCGCAAATTCCTCAAGCAGCGCCGAGGTGTCGGCGGGCGTCTCGTCAAAGCCGGTCTCGGCCATGGGGTTGGGCAGGCCGGCGTTGGGATACACGCAGACGTAGGTGTCGCAGATCTTGGACAGTTCGGCCACGTAGGGGCGCATCAGCGCCGCGCCCAGCGCGCAATTCAGGCCGATGGTGACGGGGCGCGCGTGGCGCACCGAGTTCCAGAAAGCCTCGACCGTCTGGCCCGACAGGATGCGGCCCGACGCGTCGGTCACCGTGCCGGAGATCATCACCGGCAGGCGGATGCCGCGTTCCTCGAAGACTTCCTCGGTGGCGAAGATGGCCGCCTTGGCGTTCAGCGTGTCGAAAATGGTTTCGATCAGGACGATGTCGATGCCGCCGTCGAGCAGGCCATTGAGCTGCTCGATGTACGCGACGCGCAGCTCGTCGAACGTGACGTTACGCGCGCCCGGGTCGTTCACGTCCGGCGAGATGGATGCCGTCTTGGGCTGCGGGCCCAGCGCGCCGGCCACGAAGCGCGGCTTGTCGGGCGTGCTGTACGCGTCACAGGCCTCGCGCGCCAGCTGCGCCGACACCAGGTTCAGCTCGTAAGCCAGTTCCGGCAGGTCGTAATCGCCTTGCGCGATCGTGGTGGCGCCGAAGGTGTTGGTCTCGATGACGTCGGCGCCCGCGTCCAGGTACTGGCGGTGGATTTCCGCGATGACGTCGGGCCGCACCAGCGACAGCAGCTCGTTGTTGCCCTTGACGTCCTTGCCGTGATCGGCAAAGCGCTCGCCACGAAAATCCGCTTCGCCCAGCTTGTAGCGCTGGATCATGGTGCCCATGGCGCCGTCCAGGATCAGGATGCGCTTGCCCAGCAGGCGGGCAAAGTCGCCGCCGCGGGTATAGGCTTCGGGAGGGTACGGCAGGCGGGGATACGACACGATCAGGTCCAAATTGAGTTGGCCACGGCAGCGCGGTTGTGGCTAAAAAGCGAAAAACGCTGAAAAAACAAGCCCTGATCGTAACAAAACGGGCCTTCGCGCGCCTCGCGGTGATACAGTTTCGGCCCCGAACCGGTGCTTTCGGCGCAACAGGGTGGGCAAGGACGCAACACTTGCCCGCCGCGTGCGAAAGGTAAACGGGAAACAGGAAGACGCCGCCAACGGGCGCCGCGCCGCCCACAAGGCCGCCGCAGCTGCCCAGCAAGTCCAGCCTGTGCTGCCCCCGCAACGGTCCCCATGCGCGCATCCGCGCCCATGGCAGCCCGATACCGGCCTGTTCGCTCGCCAGGATGCCTGTTCCCCGCCCCGCGGCCTTTCGGCCCGCCCGGCGCGCGGGCATTCTCCCCATCGTGAATGGCCTGCGGGGTCGCGGGTCGCTTCGAGGTTATGTAGATGAAAGCCCGCTCCATCCGGCGCTACGCCGGCGCCTTGCTCTGTACCGCTCCGGCCATTGCCGCCGCCCAGCAGACCGCTTCCCCCGCCCCCGAACTGGACAGCATCACCGTCACCGCGCAACGCGTGCCCACCGACGGCCGCACGCTGCCGGTGTCGATCTCGGTCATCACCGCCGAGGACATCGCGGCCAGCAGCGCGCGCACCATGCAGGACCTGCTGTCCACGCAGTCCGGCATCAACCTGATCAACACCACCAGCTCCAGCGACAACGCCATCGTGGACCTGCGCGGCTTCGGCATCACCGGCGCAAGCAACACGCTGATCCTGATCGACGGCGTCAAGCAGAACACCAACGACCTGTCGGCGCCCAGCCTGGGCGTGGTGCCGCTGGACCAGGTCGACCGCATCGAAATCGTGCGCGGCAGCGGCTCCGTGCAATACGGCGGCGGCACCACCGGCGGCGTGATCAACATCATCACCAAGTCCGATTTCACGAAGGAACCGGTGAGCGCCCGCGCCACCGCCACCTTCGGCAGCTACGGCCTGCGCCAGTACGACGCTGCCGTCTCGATGAACAACGAGAAGGTGGGCGTGGACGCCTACATGCAGTCGCTGCACAGCGACGGCTACCGCGACCACAGCGGCGAGCGCCGCGAGGGCGGCGGCGGCGGCATCACGTTCCGCCACGACGACGGCTCGATCCGCCTGTACGGCCGCACGACCACGCAGAAGCTGGAACTGCCCGGCCCGCGCACCATCAACCCGTTCACCGGTGTGAACGAGTTCCAGGACGACCCGCGCGGCGCCAAGAACGACGTCGACTACGTCAAGACCACCACCACCACGTTCGGCCTGCAGCTTGAACAGGCCATCGGCGCCGGCGTGCTGTACTCGGACCTGTCGACCCGCGAAAAGAAGCTCAGCGGCGTGACCTATGACGGTTTCGGCGACACGCTGCGCGACCAGAAGCTCGAAGAGAACATCGCCAGCGTGCGCTACCGCCTGCCGATCAACGGCGGCCACAGCGTCGTCTTCGGCGCGGACGCGCAGGAAGCCAAGACCACCGCCGACCAGAACGCCTACTACGACTTCGAGCCCTCGAAGTGGCAATCGCGCCAGCACCAGTACGGCCTCTTTGCCGAAGGCCAGATCCGCGCCACCGACAGCACCTACATCACGGCGGGCGTGCGCCGCCAGTACGCGTCCGACGACCTGGAAGTGATTTCGGGTTCCGGCACGGCGTCCGACCGCAGCAACCACCTGACCGCCTGGCAACTGGGCGTGCGCCAGGACCTGGCCAGCGGCTTCGGCGTGTACGGCAAGATCGGCCGCAGCTTCCGCCTGCCGAACGCCGACGAACTGCTGTCGGTCCAGTCGCCTTTGGCCCCGCAGACCTCCACCGACAAGGAAATCGGCGTCACGTGGCAGTCGGCATCCAGCAGCGCGCGCCTGTCGTACTTCCGCTATGACCTGACCAACGAGATCCAGTACAACCCGCTGGCCGACGGTCTGTGGGGCCCGGGCACCGGCGCCAACACCAACCTGGATCCGACCCGCCGCCAAGGCGTCGAACTGGAAGGCCACACCGCCCTGTCCAGCAGCGTGAGCCTGGACGCCAACGTGACGTGGATGCAGGCGCAGTTCCGCTCCGGCACCTACGCCGGCGTGGACCTGGCCGGCAAGACCGTGCCGCTCGCCCCGAAGTGGCTGGCCAACGCCGCCGTCACCTGGCGCCCCACCGACGCATTCCTGTGGAACGTGTCGGCGCAATACGTGGGCAAGTCGCGCATGGACAACGACCAGGCCAACCAGTTCGACAAGCAGCTGGATGCGTACGTGCTCTTTAACACCAAGCTTGCGTACAAGTTCACCCGCAACATCGAGGGCGCCGTGGGCGTGAACAACATCTTCGACCGCCAGTACGCCACGTACGGCATCCGTGGCGGCAACGCCTCGTTCGAAATGCTGGGTCCCGTCGCCAACTACAGCCTGTACCCCGCCCCCGGCCGCAATTTCTACGCGTCGCTCACGCTACGCTACTGATTGCCGCCTGGCGGGCAGGGCCTGCCGGCATGCGCCTTTCCGCCAGGCGCAGATCCCGCGCAGGCCCTGTCCCGCGTTTATGCCCACCCGACGGAGCCGCCGCATGACCTCCAATCGCGTCCTGACGACCGCCGGACTGGCGCGGCACCGCGTACTGAAACTCGCGCCGAAACGGATAGCGACGCCGGCCTGGATGCTGGCGCTGGTGTTGGCGCCAACGTTGGCGCTGTCCGCGCTGCCGGCACTTGGCGCGCCAGCCATCCAGGTGCAGGACGACCGCGGCCGCGCCATCGCGCTGCAGGCGCCCGCCCGGCGCGCCGTCACGCTGGCGCCCCATGCCACCGAACTCGTCTACGCCGCGGGCGCGGGCGGTTTCATCGTGGGCACGGTGCTGGGCAGCGACTACCCGCCCGCCGCCCGCGCGCTGCCCATCATCGGCGACGGCACGCAGCCCGATGCCGAGCGCGTGGCCGCCGCCCGGCCGGACCTCCTGATCGCCTGGCAACCGTCTGCCGCCGAACCGCTGGCGCGCGTGATGGACAAGCTTGGCGTGCCCATGTTCTACAGCGATCCACTGACGCTGGACGCCATCCCCGGCGCCGTCGAGCGCATGGGCAAGCTGTTCGGCACCGAACCCGTGGCGAACGCCGCCGCCGCGGACATGCGCGCGCGGCTGGCGGCCCTGCAGGCCCGCTATGCCGGCCGGCGCCCGGTGCGGGTCTTCGTGCAGGCGGGCCTGGACCCGATCTACACCCTGAACAACGCCAGCATCGTCAGCGATGCGCTGCGGCTGTGCGGCGGTGTCAACGTCTTCGGCCAGGCGCCCATCGTGGCGCCGCAGGTCACGCTGGAAGGCGTGCTGGCGGCCCGGCCCGAGGCCGTGCTGGCTGGCGTGTCGCGCCGCGAGGACACGCAGGCAAACCTGGCCGCCTGGCAGGCGATGGGCCTGCCGGCCGCGCGCCAGGGCCACGTCTACGGCGTCGACGCCGACGCGCTGTACCGGCCCGGCCCGCGGCTGATCGACGCGGCCGAGACCCTCTGCGCCGACCTGGACCGGGTGCGCTGACCCGCGCATTCCGCAATTAGTGGAACGCGCCGGCCAGCGTCCCCGACCTGCCATCCGGCGTCCTGCTTTATCATTCGGCATCAGTCAGCCAGTCCCCGCGGGCCTCGCATCGTGCGCGCCCGCCCTTTGAAGCACCGCCATGACCACACAAGACACGCTCACCATCGCCGGCCGCGCCTATTCGTCGCGCCTGCTCGTCGGAACCGGCAAGTACAAGGACTTCGAACAGACCCGCGCGGCCCTGGACGCCAGCGGCACGGAAATCGTCACCGTCGCCATCCGCCGCACCAACATCGGCCAGAACGCCGGTGAACCGAACCTGCTGGACTACGTCCCCACCTCCAAGTTCACGCTGCTGCCCAACACCGCCGGCTGCTACACCGCCGACGACGCCGTGCGCACGCTGCGCCTGGCCCGCGAACTGCTGGACGGCCACGACCTCGTGAAGCTCGAAGTGCTGGGCGACCCGCACACCCTGTTCCCCAACATGCCCGAAACGCTCAAGGCCACCAAGACGCTGGTCGACGAGGGCTTCAAGGTCATGGTCTATTGCACGGACGATCCCATCCAGTGCCGCATGCTGGAAGACATGGGCGCCGTGGCCGTCATGCCGCTCGCCTCGCTGATCGGTTCGGGCATGGGCATCCTGAACCCCTGGAACCTGCGCCTCATCATCGACCAGGCCCGCGTACCGGTCGTGGTCGATGCCGGCGTGGGCACCGCGTCCGACGCCGCCATCGCCATGGAACTGGGCTGCGACGCCGTGCTGATGAACACCGCCATCGCCGCCGCGCGCGCCCCCGTCCTGATGGCCAGCGCCATGAAAAAGGGCGTCGAAGCCGGCCGCGAAGCCTTCCTGGCCGGCCGCATGCCCAAGAAGCTGTACAGCGGCGCGCCCAGCTCGCCCACCGAAGGCCTGATCACCGGCGGTCCCGCCAAATGAACGCGCGCCAGCCGGCCGCCAGCGGCCGTCCCATCCCCAACGCGCTGACCATCGCCGGCGTCGACCCGTCCGGCGGCGCCGGCATCCTGGCCGACGTCAAGGCCATGAGCGCACTGGGCGCGTATGGCTGCGCCATCATCGCCGCGCTCACCGCGCAGAACACGCAGGGCGTCACGGGCATCTCGCCGGTGCCGCCCGCCTTCGTCGGCCTGCAGATCGACACCCTGTTCACCGACGTGCGCATCGACGCGGTCAAGATCGGCATGCTGGGCCAGCGCCCGGTCATCGAGGTCGTGGCGGAAAAGCTCGCCAAATGGACGCCGGCGCACATCGTGCTGGATCCGGTCATGGTCGCCAAGAGCGGCGACCTGCTGCTGGAGAACGACGCTGTCGGCGCCATGCGCGAAGCCATGCTCCCCCTGACCACCCTGCTCACGCCCAACCTGCCCGAGGCCGGCGTGCTGCTCGAAGAGCGCCCCGTCGAGACCGTCAAGGAAATGCGGCGCGTGGCCGAGCGCCTGCGCAACAAGCTGGCGCATTCGGGCGAGCGCTGGGTACTGGTCAAGGGCGGCCACCTGCCCGGCAGCGAAACCATCGACCTGCTGCACGACGGCGACCGCATGATCGAACTGCCCGGCCATCGCATCGACACCGCCAACACCCACGGCACCGGCTGCACGCTGTCGGCCGCGCTGGCGGCGCTGCTGCCGCAAATCGGGGACGTACCGGAATCGGCCAAGCGCGCCAAGGCCTATCTGACTGAGGCCATCCGCCACGCCGAGCGCCTGACGGTCGGCTCGGGCCACGGGCCGGTCCACCACTTCCACGGCTGGTGGTAGGCACGCCTGCCCCACGCAAAGACGGCGCCCCGCAGGGCGCCGTCTGCTTTTACGGGGTCCGGGCGGCGCCTGAAACATCTGCCGCCCGGGCACGCCGTCACAGGACGCTACGAATCGGTACAATGGCCCGTTGATTCCTCTGTTTTTTCTGACCGTCATGAACGCTTCGACCCTGCCCGACGTAGAACAAGCCCGCTTCAACATGGTGGAACAGCAGATCCGCCCGTGGGACGTCCTGGACGCCAACGTGCTGCAAGCGCTGTTCGATGTGCGCCGCGAACAATTCGTTCCGCCGGCCCTGCGCGGCCTGGCGTTTTCCGACCTGGAGCTGCCGCTCGAGATCAACGCGGTCAACACCCGCGAGAACATGCTCGCCCCCAAGGTCGAAGCACGCCTCGCCCAAGAACTGCTGCTGACCAAGTCCGACTGCGTGCTGGAAATCGGCACCGGCTCCGGCTACCAGGCCGCCCTCTTGGGCTACCTGGCGCAACAAGTCACCTCCGTCGAAATCGACAGCCGCCTGGTGACCTTCGCGCAGCAGAACCTGCAGATGAACAACGTCACCAACGTCAAGGTCGAAACCGGCGACGCCCGCAATGGCTGGGGCTCCACCGAATACGACGCCATCCTGGTCACCGGTTCCGTGCCGGTCGTGCCGGACGCGCTGAAGTACCAGCTGCGCGTGGGCGGCCGCCTTGTCGTGGTCGTGGGCCAGGCGCCCATCATGACTGCCTGTCGCATCACCCGCACCACTGCCGCCAGCTTCGAAACCGTCAAACTCTTCGAAACGGTCATCAAGCCGTTGCGCGGCGTCACGGTGTCGCAGTTCAAGTTCTAACTCCGCAAACCTGCCGCCTGCCGCCCGGCCCCCATGGGGCCGGCGTCGCGTCCGGCGGCCCGGCGTATCGTTGAAAAATCATGCGCGTCCGATCACTGACGGCTTTACTGGTTTTCACCTGCGCCGCAAGTGCCGGCCCGCTGACTGCGTCCGCCCAGAACCTCGTCCAGGTCTGGCAGGCCGCGCTGGGCAATGACCCCACCTATGCCGCAGCCCGCGCCAACTACCGCGCCGGCCTCGAAAAAGAACCCCAGGCCCGCGCCCTGCTGCTGCCCCTGATCACCGCCGAAGCCGGCGGCGCCTACCAGGAAACGCGCAGCACCCGCGGCCTGTCCTACGCCTACAGCGGCGGTCGCGGCGTCTGGGACCTGGCGCTCACCCAGCCCCTCTTTGACTGGGGCCGCTGGCAGAATTTCGAACAGTCCAAGCTCATCGTCGCCGACGTCGAAGTCCAGCTGCAGCAGGCCTACCAGGACCTCCTGCTACGCGTCGCCGACGCCTACTTCAACGTCCTGTACGCCCAGGACACCCTGACCGCCACCGAAGCCGAAAAAGCCGCCGTCGCCGGTCAACTGGAATCGGCCAAGCGCAACTTCGAACTCGGCAACGCCACCATCACCGACACGTACGAAGCGCAATCGCGCTACGACCTCGTCGTCGCCCAAGAGCTGCGCCTGCAGAACGACCTGGAAGTGCGCCGCGACGAACTGGCCAAGATCATCGGCACGCAGCCCGGCGCCCTGTCCGAACTGCCCTACGGCGTACAACTGCCCGCCCCCCAGCCCGCCCGCATCGCCGACTGGAGCAACCAGGCCGAAACCTCCAGCCTCGAAGTCCTGCGCGCGCAACTCCTGACCCGCATCGCCGGCCGCGAAATCCAGATCGCCAAAAGCGGCCACTACCCCACCCTGAACCTGCGCGCCACCAGCGGCAGCGCCAGCGACGCCGTCATGCGCAACGCCGCCCCCGGCAAGCCCATCGACAACACCATCGGCGTGGTCCTGTCCATCCCCCTGTACTCCGGCGGCGGCGTGTCCTCGCAAGTCACGGAAAAGGTCGAACTGGAACAAAAAGCCCGCTACGACTACGAAACCGCCCGCCGCCAGGCCGTCCAAGCCACCCGCCAGTACTACACCGGCGTCACCAGCGGCCTGGCCCGCATCCAGGCCCTGGAAGCCGGCGAAAAATCCAGCCGCGCCGCCGTCGAAGCCAACCGCACCGGCTACGAGGTCGGGGTCCGCATCAACCTGGACGTCCTGAACGCCCAGCAACAGCTCTACGCCACCCAACGCGACCTGGCCCTCGCCCGCTACAGCACGGTGCTCTCCGGCCTGCGCCTGAAGGCCACCAGCGGCATCCTGGCGGAATCAGACCTGGAAGCCATCAACCGCCTGCTACGCACGCCGCGCTGAGCGAGCAAGTGGCGACGGGTGAACACCCGCGCCCCGGTGTGGCCCCAAGGTCGCGCCACCGGTGTCTGACTGAGCTAACTCGCGCCACCCGATGGCGCCACCGGTGTCTGACACCCCTGAAGCACTGTCTCCAACCCAAGATCATCTCCGCGGGTGTCAGACACCTTGTATCTTGGCCACTGTAGTGATTAGCTATCGCTACAAGCGGACCGATGAGCGTGTTCAGACACCTAGAGCCTGGACTTTGTGGTTCAGATTACGCCTCGGTTCCGCACCTCTGAGCCGGCTGGACACTGGACGGTAGCCTAGGGCATTGGACCCTGTATGTACAAGGCAAGTGGGCGCAGCGGGCTTCTTTGGTATTGGCAAGGGAGCTTAGGTTTATGTTTTTTCTCGGAATTGACGTTTCTAAGGCGAAGCTGGATTGCGCGCTGCTTGGCAGCGAGGGAGTGTCAGTATTTTTGTGTTTGAGGCGTTAGAAGCCTGATAGTTGTTTCTATCAGGCTTATGGATGCTATCTCAGCGATACGGGTCGGTGAAGCGTTCTGCATAAATCACGGCGAACTGGTTCATAGCGGCCTTCCAGTCGTGCGTGGCGCTGCCCCAGGCTCCGGTGATGTTGCGCAAGACCAGCCACAGTAGCTTGGTGGCGGCTTCGTCGCTTGGGAAGTGACCTCGCGTTTTCACCGCGCGGCGCAGTTGGGCATTAATGCTCTCGATCGCATTGGTGGTGTAAATCACCTTGCGGATCGCCGGTGGGAACGTAAAGAACGGGATCACACGGTCCCAGGCCCGGCGCCATGCATCAACGATCGGCGCGTAGCGTTGGCCCCAAGGGCCTTGCTCGAACTGCACGAGCGCGGCCAGCGCTGCCTCCACGGTCGCCGCCGTGTAGATCGGCCTTAGCGCCGCAGCCACCGTCCGGCGCTCCTTCCAGCTGGCGTATTCCAGGCTGGAGCGGATCAGGTGCACGATGCAAGTCTGCAGCGTCGTGGCCGGGAACACCGCGTTCAGCGCCTGCTCCATGCCTTTCAGACCGTCAGTGACAGCGATCAGGATGTCCTGCGTGCCGCGGGTCTTGAGCTCGTTGAACACCTTCATCCAGAACTTGGCGCCTTCGGTCTGCTCGATCCACAGGCCCAGGATGTCGCGCGTGCCGTCTGGCAACACCGCCAGCGCCAAGTAAACGGCCTTGTTGCGCACCACGCCGTCCTCGCGGATCTTGACCCGCAGCGCGTCGAAGAACACCACCGGATACATCGTCTCCAGAGGCCGCGTTTGCCAGGCCGTGACCTCGTCCATCACCGCGTCGGTCACCGAGCTGACGAACTCCGGCGAGACTTCCGTGCCGTACTGCTCGAGCAGAAACCCTTGGATCTCGCGCACCGTCATGCCGCGGGCGTACATGGCGATGATCTTGTCGTCGAACCCGGTAAAGCGGCGCTCGTGCTTGGGGATCAGGATCGGGGCGAAGCTGCCATCGCGGTCGCGTGGGATCTCCACCCGCAGCGGCCCGTCATCGGTCAGGACTGTCTTGGAACTCTTGCCGTTGCGTTGATTGGTGGCCTGCTCGGGGCGCTCGCCGCCCGCCGGATAGCCCAGGTGGTGGCCCAATTCCGCTCCCAGGGCCCGTTCGATCAGCGCCTTCTTGAACGCCATCGACAGGTCCTGCACCGCCTCGGCGGTCATAGGGCCTTTGACGAATTGATCAACCAACTCTGCGGGAATCGCCGGCAGTTCCCTCAGCGGTGTCTTTTTCTTGGTAGCCATACATGCTCCTTGAGCAACATGTTAGGCCCCAAACACAAAATTTATGACACTCCCGGCAGCGATGCCAACAAACGCAAGACCAAGGTCGTACCCAACTCGATAGCGGGCGTGCAGACGCTGCTGCAGTGGTGCGCCAAGCAGGGAGCCGAGCCGGCGCAGTTGCATGCCGTGCTCGAGCCCACAGGGCAATACCATGAGCAGGCTGCCACGGCCCTGCATGACGCTTCGGTCAGTGTCTCGTTGGTCAACCCTGCCCAGGTGCGCGACTTCGCCGGTGCGCTGGCGGTGCGCTCCAAAACCGATGGGATCGATAGCTACGTGCTGGCCCGCTACGGTCAGGCGCTCAAGCCTGGGCTGTGGCGCCCCGCGCCGCTGCATGCCCGTCAACTACGGGCCTTGTTGGCTCGGCGCGACGCGCTGGCCAAGGATCTGCAGCGCGAACTCAATCGCCAGGAGAAGACGCAGTTCAGTGATCCACCCGTGCTGGTCGAGGGATCCATCGCCAAAACGATCGCGTTCCTGCGCGAAGAGATCAAACGCCTGGATCATGCGATCAATGACCACATCGACCGCCACCCGGACCTGAAGGAGGATCGGGAACTGCTGACCAGCATCCCCGGCATCGGGGATCGAGCGGGGAACTCGATCCTGTCGATCATGCATAACCGACACATCGAGTCAGCCGAGGGCTTGGCCTCCTACTTGGGGGTGGTACCGGTGCAACGCCAGTCCGGCACCAGTCTGAACAGCCGGCCGCGGCTATCTAAAACGGGTCCCAGCACGGTACGTGCCACCCTCTACATGGCCGCTATCGTCAGCAAGCGCTTCAACCCACACGTTGGTGCGCTTTATGCGCGACTCTTAGCAGCTGGAAAGAGCAAAATGGCCGCGCTAGGCGCGGCCATGAGAAAGCTGGTGCATCTATGCTTTGGCGTGCTTAAAACTCGGACACCGTATCGGCCCGACTACGCCTGAACGCTTGACGGTCAAGACGGTATCTAATCACCAGCCCCCCACCAGCGCGCAAGCGCACACCGCCACGGCGCCCCACCGCCCCGATGCCGATTGCCGCCGCCCGGGCGGCAGCAATTCGGCGGCCCCGCAAATCCCCTTCCCCGACCACAGGTCTTGAAGCGCCACATACCAAAGACCCTGGCAGCACGGCGTCGCGGTCACCGTGGGTGCGAGCGCCGTCGATGCGCCCGAGGGAATCTGAAGGGAGCCGAAGGCGGACGAAGATGACGACGGGGCAGTCCGGAGCGAAGGCTCCGGACCGCAATCGTGGGCGATCGTGCCCACGGTGACCGCGGCGCCGGGCGACCTACGAAGATCTGCGGCACCGACCCACGAAGCCGTGCAGCACCGACTTACAAAGCCCGGCATCACCGGCCTACGAAGCCCTGCAGCACCAACCTACGAAGCCCAAGGCACCAACCTACCAAGCCCAAAGCACAAAAGAAAAGGCGGCCACCCAGGCCGCCTCACATTCATCCAGCACATCAAATTCAAAGCCTTCAACCGCCCTGAATCTTCTTCACCAACGCCGTCGTAGACCGCTGGAACTCAAAAGGAATCGCAACCGCACGCCCCCCCCAAGTCTTCACCAACGCCGTCTCCGGCAACGTCTCCATGTCGTAATCGCCACCCTTGACGATCAGATCCGGCCTCAGCTCCCCGATCAACGCCTCAGGCGTATCCTCGGAAAACGACGTCACCGCCGACACAAACCCCAACGCCGCCAGCAACGCCGCCCGATCTTCCATGCGATTGAGCGGGCGCTCCGCCCCCTTGCCAAGCCGCCGCACCGATTCATCGGTATTCACGGCGACAATCAGCGTCGCCCCCAACTGCGCCGCCTGGTCCAGATACGTCGCGTGCCCCCGATGCAGGATGTCGAACACCCCGTTCGTGAACACCAGCGGCCGCGGAAAGCGGCCAGCGGCGACGGCGGCGACGAGTTCGTCGCGGGACAGGACCTTGGATTCGAAACGGGCGGCAGGCATGCGGCGATTATAGGAGGGATCAGCTGCCCGCCAGGATGATCTCTTTGTCCTTCGGGACGATCAGCGCCGTCATTTCCTTGCGGTAGCGGTTCAGATCCTTCACCGTCTCGAAGCTGCGATCCATCAGCTTGGACAGGATGTGCAGGATGCGGCTGGCCACCTTCTGTTCCCACACGCCGTCAAAGCGGATCTGCGTGTCCAGCCAGTGTTCCAGCCAGCCCGGCTCCGGCAGGCGCGACTGCACCGTGTCGTTCGGGAACAGATCCTTGTTCACGTGCAGATTCGTCGGATGCAGCGCCTGCTGCGTGCGTCCCGCCGAAGCCATCAGCACCCCGATCTTCGAGAATGCCAGACGGGCTTGCTCGCTCGTTTCCTGCCCGCGGTCGTGCAGCGCACGGCGCATGTATTGCAGGTAGGCGCCCGCGTGACGGGCCTCGTCCTGCGCCACCGTCTTGTAGATCGCCTTGATGACCGGCTCCGTGTGCCAGTCGGCCGCGCGGCGGTACCAGTGGTTCAGGCGGATCTCGCCGCAGAAATGCAGCATCAGCGTTTCGAGTTCCGGCGCCTGATCGAATTCAAAGCGCACGTTGTGCAGCTCTTCTTCGGTGGGCACCAGATCCGGCCGGAAGCGGCGCAGATATTCGATCAGCACCAGGGAATGCTTCTGTTCTTCAAAGAACCAGACCGACATGAACGCGCAGAAATCACTGTCGCCGCGGTTGTCGCGCAGGAACATCTCGGTGGCCGGCAGCGCCGCCCACTCCGTGATGGCGTTCATCTTGATCGTGTGGGCCTGCTCGTCCGAGAGCTTGCTGCGGTCGAAATCGCCCCAGGGAATATCGTGCGCCATGTTCCAGCGCACGGCTTCCATGGTCTTGAAGAGTTCAGGATAAAGCATGTTCTGCCCTTGTATTCGTCCCGCTAGTGGGGCTATGAAAATTGATGAATGGCGCGCGCGTTCTTATAGGCGTCGGCGCTGCATGCCACCTCTCGCAGCGCTATTTTTCGCCGTCTCCCGCGAAGCTATGATGACCGTTTCATGAATGAAACATGACAGTAAGGTCTAGATCATCGCGCCGCCTATCGGGTCAGCGCCCATATCGCGACCCCCACCGCCAGCGCCAGCACGCCAACCAGCGCTGCAACCAGCCGGTTGTTCTGCTCTTGTGCGCGACGTAGCTGCATCATCTCGGCCAGCATCGCCGGCGAGACATTGGGGCGGCTCAGATGGTCATGGACCAGCCTGGGCAGGGCGGGCAGCATCTGCGACCACTGCGCTGCCTCTTTTTCCAGGCTTTGCCGCAGGCCCTTGAATCCGACACGCTGGCGCATCCAGCGTTCCAGATAGGGCTTGGCGGTCTTCCAGAGATCGAGGTTGGGATCGAGCTGACGCCCCAGTCCCTCGACGTTCAGCAGGGTCTTCTGCAACAGGACCAGCTGCGGCTGGATCTCGACATTGAAACGGCGCGAGGTCTGGAAGAGCCGCAGCAGCACCTGCCCCAGCGAGATCTCCGACAACGGCCGGTCAAAATAGGGTTCGCAGACGGCGCGCACCGCGCCTTCCAGTTCTTCCTCGCGCGTATCCGGCGGCACCCAGCCCGATTCGATATGCAATTGCGCCACGCGGCGGTAGTCGCGGTGAAAGAACGCCAGGAAATTCTGCGCCAGGTAATTCTTGTCGAACTCGGACAGCGAGCCCACGATGCCGAAGTCCAGCGCGATGTAGCTGCCCAGCGTGTCCGGGCGGTCCGACACGTAGATGTTGCCCGGGTGCATGTCGGCGTGGAAAAAGCCGTCGGTAAAGACCTGCGTGAAGAAGATCTCGACGCCCGTGCGCGCCAGCGTCGGAATGTCGATGCCGGCCTCGCGCATGCGCTCGACCTGGCCCACCGGCATGCCGTACATGCGCTGCATCGTGAACACGGTGGAAGCCGTGTATTCCCAGATCACCTCGGGCACGATCAGCATGTCGCCACGCCCCGATTCCGGACCGAAGTTGCGGCGCAGCTGGCTGCAATTGGAGGCCTCGCGCACCAGGTCCAGCTCGTCGTGCAGGTACTTGTCGAATTCGGCCACGACCTCGCGCGGCTTCAGGCGGCGGCCGTCCGGGCCCAGGCGCTCGATGATGCGCGCCACCACCTTCAGCAGCGACATGTCTTTTTCGATGATGCTGAGCATGCCCGGACGCAGCACCTTCACGGCGACTTCACGGCCGTCGTGCAGCACCGCGAAGTGCACCTGCGCGATCGACGCCGACGCCACCGGGTCCACATCGAACTGCGCGAACAGCTTTTCGGGCGGCGCGCCCAGCGCCGCCTCGATGCAGGCCGCTGCCTGCGCCGACGGGAACGGCGGCACGCGGTCTTGCAGCAGCGCCAGTTCGTTGGCGATGTCGGCGGGGATCAGGTCTCGGCGGGTGGACAGCACCTGCCCGAACTTCACGAAGATCGGGCCCAGCGATTCCAGGGCCAGTCGCAGCCGTTGCCCGCGCGGCGAACGCGGGCGCGTGCCCAGGCGCATGACGCGCAGCAGGCAGGTGGCCAGCGGATGATTCAGGCTGGACAGCACCAGCTCATCCAGGCCGTAGCGCAGCGAGACAACGATGATGCGAAACAGGCGCAGCAAGGGGAACATGGATCAGGCGCCCCGCTTTGCGCCGGCCGTGGCCAGGCGGGTGTGCAGCGCAGCCGCGGAACGCGCCAGCGCGTCGGCGCGGGTGTTCAGGTCGGCCAGGTCCAGGCGCCATTGCTCCAGGGCCGGACGGCCCGCCAGCACACCGCTTTCCTCGGACAGGTATTCGGATACGTTTTCGGCCAGACGCTTGCCCGCCGTGCGCGCGCCATCCGACACGGCGCGCGCGCCGCCCACGATGCGCAGCGCGGCGATGTCGCCCACCACGCGGGCCAACGCGTCCTCCGGATCCCAGCGCAACTGCTTGGACAAGTCGGCAACCACCTGGGCCAGCGCCGCGTCGCCTGAAATATGCGTGGCCTCGGCAAAATCCGGCTTTTCCTGCCCGGCGCCCAGGCGCGGCAGCGGCAGCTTCTCGGGCGACACCGTCAGCGTCACGTCGGGCACCACGGCCGGATCAGCCTGATCGGCCAGCCCTTCGCTATCGATGGACAGGCCCAGCGTGAAGCCGCCCATGGCAAACCGCACGGTCTTGCCGGCATGCCGAGCCAGGCGTTCGCGCGCCCAGTCCTCGCGCCGCAGCAAGGCATTGAGGGCGCTGATGGCCAGACGCTTCGGTGTGGGCAGGAACGAAAAAGGCAGCATGGCGGTTGCAAGGACCCCGGGAGGGCTTGCCGAAGTTGATGGGTAAATCGGGAGTGTAACGGGTTAGATGGGAGCCTGTTTTGCGTAGGCACATTGAAAAACCGGCCCTCTGGGGGCCGGTTCAGGCGGACGCCTTACGGCGCCCGCGGCAGATGGCCGGTCGAGCCGGACCGCCAGGCTTAGCTGGCGTGTTCCACCGGGATCTGCTGGATGCCGGCCAGCAACCAGCCGCCATTGGCCGGCTTGAACAGGTTCCAGACTTCTTCGAAGCGGAAGGCTTCGGCGCCCGGCGCCTCGCGCAGCATGCCCGAGAAGCGCACGCTGGCCAGGTGGCCGTCGGAGACGGTCTCGATGCCCAGCATCTCGGCGTTCAGCAGGACCACTTCGGTCTTGTTGGGTGCCGCGCCGCGCTCGGCCAGCTGGGGCTTGAGCTCGGTGATCAGGTCATCGGTCAGGAATTCGCGCAGACCGTCGGTGCTGCCGCTGTCCCAGACCGCCTGGATGCGGACGAACTGTTCCTTGGCTTGCTTCAGGAAGTTCGGCGTGTCGAAATCGCCCGGCACGAACCAGTTGTTGTCGTCGCCCGCCTTGGGCAGGACGGCCGGCGGCTCGACCGGCGCGGCGGCCACCGGAGCGGCAGCGGCGGCAGGCGCGGCGGCGCCCGGCTTCAGCGATTCACGCCACATGGGCTGCTGTTGCTGGCCCGAGGCGTTGTTGGCCCCGCCGAACGCACCTTGCGTGGCAGTGCGCGGACCGGCGCCGCGCAGGCGGCGGATGATGAACATGACGGCGAAGACCACGGCGGCGATCAGCAGCGCGGACGACAGGAACTCCAGGAAAGCGCCGGACAGGCCCATGCTGGAGAGCAGCGCCGCGATACCAAGGCCGGCGGCGATGCCGGCGATGGGACCCAGCCAACGCGAGGCGCCGCTCTTGGCGGCGGCGCCTGCCGCGCCGGCCGTGGCAGCGCCGGCAGCTGCCGGTGCGGCGGTGGCGCCCGCGGTGTTGTTGGAGGCAGCCGACGGCGTGGTGGCCTGGCGCTGCGTCGTGACATTGGAGGACTGGCGGCCGACACTGGCGCCGCCGCCTGCGCGGCGAGCTTCGGCGTCAAACGACGCCGTCACCAGCGCCGCGCCCGAAACGGCGATGAGCGCCGCGGCGACAAAGCGCGAAAGACTGAATTTAGACATGAGTTTGCTCCCTCGTACTCGCGCCCCCGCTGCCCCGAGCAACGGGAGGGCCCCGCAATGCGCGGGGCCATCTGCGCGACTTTTCTTACAGTAATCTGAATGGCGTAAGAATAACGGACAAGCTGCCGCCCCACAAGTTCCCCGCGGGGTGGCGAAATCCGCCGTGGTCGCCGGGCGTCAGCCCAGGCGCACGCCTTCGTGCAACGCGGCGATGCCCGCCGTCAGGTTGAAGTACTGCACCCGCTCCAGGCCGGCGGTGCGCAGCATGTCGGCCAGGGTTTCCTGGTCCGGGTGCATGCGGATCGATTCGGCCAGGTAACGATAGCTGGCCTCGTCCTTGGCGATCTTCTTGCCCAGCCACGGCAGCACGTTGAAGGAATACCAGTCGTAGGCCGGGGACAGGGGCTTGGCGATGCGCGAGAACTCCAGGACGAGCAGCTTGCCGCCCGGCTTGAGCACGCGGGTCATTTCGGCCAGCGCGCGGTCCTTGTGAGTCATGTTGCGCAGGCCGAAGGCCACGCTGACGCGGTCGAAGTAACCAGTGGGGAACGGCAGGCGCTCGGCGTCGCACACGGCGGTGGGCACCAGCAGGCCGGCGTCGGTCAGCCGGTCGCGGCCCACGCGCAGCATGGAATCATTGATGTCGGTCAGCCAGACCTCGCCCGTGGGACCGGCGCGCTTGGCGAACGCGCGCGCCAGGTCGCCCGTGCCGCCGGCAATGTCCAGGACCTTCATGCCGGGGCGGATGGCCGCGCGGCCGATCGTGAACGCCTTCCAGACGCGGTGCAGGCCCGCCGACATGAAATCGTTCATGACGTCGTAGCGCTGGGCGACCGAATGGAACACTTCGGCAACCTTGCGGGCCTTTTCGCTTTCGGGGACCGATTGGAAGCCGAAGTGCGTGGAGGTCGAGCCGGCGCCGGCGGATTGTTGCGATTCGGAGGGGTTTTGCATGGTGTATTCCCGATATATCGTTCAATGGTAGCCTATCGGGCGCGCGCCTGCGGCGGGCGAGTCCGCCAGATGGCACGCCGCGGTCACATACCTGAAATATTGCGGCCATACTATCGCAATGTTCGCGCCGCGCCGGCGCTCCGAAGTGTGCCCAATTCGATATGTCCAGCACCATCCTCGTCGTCGAAGACGAACCCGCCATCCAGGAATTGATCGCCGTCAACCTGTCCTTCGCCGGCCACAAGGTGCTGCGCGCCTTCGACGCCGACCAGGCCCAGACGCTGATCCGTGCCGAGCTTCCTGACCTGATCCTGCTGGACTGGATGCTGCCCGGCACCTCTGGCCTGGCCATGGCCCGCAAGCTGCGCAACGACGAGCGCACCCGCGCCGTCCCCGTCATCATGCTGACCGCCAAGGGCTCCGAGCAGGACAAGGTCGACGGCCTGGAAGCCGGCGCCGATGACTACATCACCAAGCCCTTCTCGCCCAAGGAGCTGATGGCCCGCATCAAGGCCGTGCTGCGCCGCCGCGCCCCCCAGCTCACGGACGACGTCATCGACGTCGGCGGCCTGAAGCTGGATCCGGTGACGCATCGCCTGTCGGGCAACAGCCAGTCCCTGCAGATCGGCCCCACCGAATTCCGACTGCTCCACTTCTTCATGACGCACCCCGAGCGCGTGTTCTCCCGCTCGCAGCTACTGGATCAGGTGTGGGGCGACCACGTCTTTGTCGAAGAGCGCACGGTCGACGTGCACATCCGCCGCCTGCGCAAGGCCCTGGAACCCAGCGGCCACGACGCGCACGTCGAAACGGTCCGCGGCAGCGGCTATCGGTTTACGGCACAGCTCCCGACGCGGTAAAACGTGCGCACGATGATCTGGCTGCGCACCCTTATTCTGGTCGTCCTGTGGGCGGCATTTGCCTTGTTGGCGCAATGGCTCATTGGAGACCCCGCGGGCTGGATCGTGTTTTCGGTGGCGCTGTGTGCCATGCTGCTCTGGCGCAGTTGGCGCCTGTCGCTGGTGTCCAAATGGGCCAATCACCCGGATTCCGCCCCGCCGGCCTCCGTGGGCCCGTGGGATGACATTCTTGCCCCGCTCTATCGTTACACCCGCGCCCGCGCGCGCGAGCTGGCTGAAACCCGCGACACCATGCAAGGGATGCTGGCGGCTGCTCAGGCCCTGCCCGACGGCGCCGTCACGCTGAACGAGGATTTCCAGATCGACTGGTGCAACCGGATGGCGCGCCAGCATCTGGGCCTGCGCCTGCCGGCCGACCGCGGCCACAATCTGCTGAACCTGCTGCGGGCCCCGGAATTCGTGGAATACGCGCATCGTCCGTCCTGGCCCGAGCCCATTCTGGTGCGGCTGGGTCAGCAAGGCCAGGAACGGCTGATGATGATGCAGCTCACTGCATACGCGAGCAACCAGCGCCTGCTCATCACCCGCGACGTCACGCAGATCGAACGCCTGGAAACCACGCGCCGCGACTTCGTCGCCAACGTGTCGCACGAATTGCGCACGCCGCTGACGGTGCTGGCGGGTTTTCTGGAAACGCTGCGCGACATGCCCGACGAGGCGCTGCCCAAAGAGCAGCGCGAGCAGTACATCGACATGATGTACGAGCAGGCCCACCGCATGCAGGCCATCGTGGAAGACCTGCTGACGCTGTCCACATTGGAATCGTCGCCGGGCAGCGATCCGCGCGCCGTCAACATGGGCGCGCTGCTGCAAAAGGCGCGCCAGCAGATCGAGGCGCTGTCGGGCGGCCGTCATCAACTGGTCTGGCACATCGATGAAACCCTGGACGTGCTGGGCGCCGAAAACGAACTGACCTCGGCGCTTTCCAACCTGCTGACCAACGCCGTGCGCTACACGCCGGACGGCGGCACCATCACCGTCCGCTGGGAACGCGATCCCGAAGGCGGCGCATGCTACAGCGTGCAGGACACCGGCATCGGCATCCCGGCGCGCCACCTGCCCCGCCTGACCGAGCGCTTTTACCGCGTGGACCGGGGCCGCTCGCGCGCCGTCGGCGGCACCGGGCTGGGGCTGGCGATCACCAAGCACATCGCCATGCGGCACGACGCCGAACTGCTCATCACCAGCGAACCCGGCAAGGGCAGCGTCTTCTCGCTGCGCTTTCCCGCCGACCGCATCGCCATCGCCGAAACGGCGTGATTCCGCCCGCCTGCCCGCCTGACGGCGGCGCGCGGGTGGTAAATTTTTGGCCATGCGCATCCTGGTCATCGAAGACGAACCCAAACTGGCCGACTACCTGAAGAAGGGGCTGTCGGAGCAAAGCCACGTCGTGGACGTGGCGCGCGACGGCGTGGACGGCCGCCACCTCGCGCTCGAAGGCGCGTACGACCTCATCGTGCTGGACGTGATGCTGCCCGGCGTGGACGGCTTCGAGATCCTGGCCTCGGTGCGCGCGCAAAAAGACACGCCCATCCTGATGCTGACGGCCCGAGACGCGGTGGAAGACCGGGTCCGCGGCCTGGAAGGCGGCGCCGACGACTACCTGGTCAAACCCTTCGCGTTCTCGGAGCTCTTGGCGCGGGTGCACGCGCTGCTGCGCCGCGGCCGCTCGCAGGAGCCCACGCTGCTGCGGCTGGCGGACCTGGAGCTGGATCTGGCGCGCCGGCGCGCCCAGCGCGGCGGCCAGCGGCTGGACCTGACCGCCAAGGAATTCAGCCTGCTGGCGCTTCTGCTGCGCCGCCAGGGGCAGGTGCTGTCGCGCACCACCCTGGCCGAACAGGTCTGGGACATGAACTTCGACAGCGACACCAACGTCATCGACGTCGCGGTGCGGCGCCTGCGCGGCAAGCTGGACGATCCCTACGCCACGAAACTGCTGCACACCGTGCGCGGCATGGGATACGTGCTGGAATCGCGCCCGGCGGATGGCCGCCCCGCGGATGGCCGCCCCGCTGACGGCCACCCCGGATGAGCCGCCCCCGCGTGCGCTCCATGCAGGCGCGGCTGACGCTGTTGCTGGGCGCCATCGCGCTGTTTGTTTCCAGCGTGGCGGGCGCCACCCTTTTCTGGGCGCTCAAGCGCGAAGTCGAGCGCCAGGAGATCACCGAAGTCAGCGGCAAGCTCGAGCTCATCGACCACTTGATCGACATGCAGAACAGCGCAAGCGGCTTGCACGACCTGGCGGCCACCTTCGATCAGATGCGCGCGGGCCAGGGTCAGCTTGGCATCTGGATCGTGGACGCGCAGGGCCAGGCCGTCTATGGCGGCGCCGCGCCCGAAACGCTGGAAACCACGGATGGCCGACAGGTTCTCTTGCAGACGCCGGATGGCGGGCGCATGCGGGGCCTGCGCGTTGCCATGAACGATCGCATTCTGCCCGGCGCGCAGCTGACCGTGGCGGTCAGCACGCGCACCAGCGCGCAATTCCTCTATGCCTACGGCACGGCGCTGGCGTTGATCTGCGCGTTGTGGGTGGGCGCGACGGTCGTCCTGGCCGCGTGGGCCGTGCGGCGCAGCATGGCGCCCGCGCGGCGGCTGTCCGAGCAGGCCGCGGCCATCCAGCCCGACAATCTGGCGCGCCGCCTGCCGCTGCAAGACACCGACCGCGAGCTGCATGAACTGGTGCGGTCCTTCAACCGCACACTGGACCGGCTGCAAGCCGCCTACCAGCAGATGGAAGGCTTCAATGCGGATGTGGCGCACGAACTGCGCACGCCGCTGGCGACCCTCATCAATGGCACGCAGGTCATGCTGTCGTCGCCGCGCGATGCGGCCGAGCTGCGAGATGCGCTGGAATCCAACCTGGAAGAACTGGAAGACCTGAAGACGCTGGTCAACGACATGCTGTTCCTGGCGCGGGCCGACCGCGGCGAGCGCGCCGCCGACCTGGCGCCGGTGTCGCTGGCCGCCGAAGCCCGGCGGGTGGCCGAATATTACGAGGCCACGCTGGAAGAACACGCCGTGCGCCTGCGCTGCGTGGGCGACGCCACCGTGGCCGCCAACCGGGGGCTGGCGCGCCGCGCGCTGGCCAACCTGATCTCCAACGCCATCAAGGCAACGCCCCCGGGCCGCGAGATCGTGCTGACGTGCACCCCCACCGCGCACGGGGCGCGGGTCACGGTCCACAACCCCGGCACGCCTATCCCGACCGCGGACCTGCCCCGGATCTTCGACCGCTTTTTCCGCTCCGGCCAGACGCGCGCGCCACGCAGCGAAGGTCACGGCCTGGGCCTGGCCATCGTTCGCGCCATTGCCCGCATGCACGGCGGCGACGTGGATGCGGCGTCCGGCGCCGCCGGCACCGTGGTCGGCATCACCTTCAACAACCCGGCGCCGGCCGCGAACATTACAAAAACGTAATCTGCGCGACAGGATCGGGTCACCCCGGTCTTCCTACAGTGTCATCACGCCCATTCCCATTGCAAGGATTCCCGTGAAAGGCACCCAGTTACGCACTTGCGCCGCCGCATTGGCGCTGATGATGTCCGCCGCCGCGTTCGCCGCAGGCGACCATGCGCACGGCGGCCACGCGCCGTCCGCGGCGGCCGCGCCCATCGGCGCGCCAGGCGATCCCGCCCGCGTCACGCGCACCATTGACGTCGACATGACCGACGCCATGCGCTTCACGCCCGCCAGCATCGACGTCAAGGCCGGCGAGACCGTGCGGCTGAACGTGCGCAATGCCGGGAAGATCCGGCACGAACTCGTGCTGGGCACCGACGCCGACCTGAAGGCGCATTACGCCATGATGATGAAGGACCCCGGCATGCGTCACGATGAACCCAACGCGGTGTCGCTGGACGCCGGCAAAAGCGGCCAGATCGTCTGGCGCTTCGGCAAGGCCGGCACGGTGTCCTTCGGCTGCCTGGAGCCAGGCCATTACGGCGCCGGCATGAAGGGCGCCGTCTCGGTGCTGTGACATGACGGCGCACACGCTCACGACCCGCCGCCGCTTCGTGCAGGGCCTGGCTGCCGGCGGCGCGCTCGCCGCCCTGGGCGGCTGGCGCCAGGCATCGGCCCAGTCCGGCGCAGCCGCGGCCGCCGAACTGCGCGGCACCGAGTTTCACCTGGAGATCGGCGAGACGCCCGTCAACTTCACGGGCGCCGCGCGCGTGGCCACCACGGTCAACGGCCGCCTGCCCGCGCCGCTGCTGCGCTGGCGCGAGGGCGATACGGTGACGCTGCACGTCACCAACCGGCTGCGCGAGCAGACCTCCATCCATTGGCACGGCATCCTGCTGCCCACCGGCATGGATGGCGTGCCCGGCCTGAGCTTTGCCGGCATCGACCCCGGCCAGACGTTCACTTACCGTTTCGACGTGCGCCAAAGCGGCACCTACTGGTATCACAGCCACTCGGGATTCCAGGAACAGACGGGCCTGTACGGCGCCATCGTCATCGACCCGCGCCACCGCGATCCCATCGCCTCCGACCGCGACTACACGGTGCTGCTGTCGGACTGGACGGACGAAGACCCGATGCGCGTGTTCGACAAGCTGAAGGTGATGCCGGATTACTACAACCGCATCCAGCCCAGCATGCAAAGCCTGGCGGACAATGCCGGGGACCAGGGATGGCGCGCGGCGCTTGCCGACCGGCTGATGTGGGAACGCATGCGCATGAATCCGACGGATCTGGCCGACGTGTCCGGCGCAACCTACACGTACCTCACCAACGGCGCCACGCCCGCGGCCAACTGGACGGGCCTTTTCAAGCCGGGCGAGCGGGTGCGGCTGCGGTTCATCAACGGCTCGGCCATGACGTACTTCGACGTCCGGATCCCGGGCCTGACGATGACCGTCGTGGCCGCCGACGGCCAGGATGTCCGGCCCGTGGATGTCGAGGAATTTCGCATTGGCGTCGCTGAAACGTATGACGTGATCGTCGCGCCCGCGCAGGACCGCGCCTACACGATCTTCTCGCAAGCCATGGATAGATCGGGCTATGCGCGCGCCACGCTGGCGCCCCGCGCCGGCATGCAGGCAAGCGTGCCCGAGATGGACCGTGTGCAGGTGCTGGGCATGATGGACATGGGCATGGCCCACGACATGAGCGAGTCGCAGCCGATGCCGGCCGGACACGCCGGGCACGGCGCGGACCCCGGCCAGGGCGGCATGGTCGAGGTCAGGCACCCCTATCCCGCCGAGCGCGGCGTGGGCAATTCCATGCTGCCTGACGTGGTGTCGACGCGCCTGGACGATCCCGGCCCCGGACTGCGCGACAACGGCCGCCGCGTGCTGACGTATGCGGACTTGCGGTCGGTGCGGGAGCCTGACGACAACCGCGCGCCCTCGCGCGAGATCGAGCTGCACCTGACGGGCAACATGGAGCGCTACATGTGGTCGTTCAACGGCGTGAAGTTCTCGGACGCGCGGCCCATCGTGCTGCGCCACGGCGAGCGCGTGCGCTTCGTGCTGATCAACGACACGATGATGACGCATCCCATCCATCTGCACGGCCTGTGGAGCGACCTGGAGTCCCCGGATGGCACGTTCCAGGTCCGCAAGCACACGATCTCGTTGAACCCGGCGCAGCGCATCAGCTATCGCGTCAGCGCCGACACGCGTGGGAACTGGGCCTACCACTGCCATCTGCTGTATCACATGGAGGCCGGCATGTTCAGGGCGGTCGTGGTGGAGTAAACGATGAAGCCGATCAGTTTCCAGAAACACGCGCCGGTCCTTTGCGCCATCGCCCTCGCGCTGGCGCCCCCCCTGGCCGCGGCTCAAGCGGCGCAAATGGATCATGCGGGCATGACCGGGATGGACCACGGCTCGATGGACCATGGCCAGGCGCCGTCACCGGAAAGCCCGGAAAGCCACCAGGGAATGGACCATGCAGAGGCGAACCATGACGCGCCCGCCGCAGACGCCGCGCCCGTCGGCAGCCTGCCCGCAAGCGATGGCGAAGGCCCGCGCGGCTACGACAGCTACGGCATCCATCCGCACATGATGGACAACGCGCCCACGTGGCAGGTGCTGTTCGACAAATTCGGCGCATCGCGCAATCGCGACGGGCAGAACGCGCTCGAATGGGATGGCCGCTTCTGGTTCGGCACCGCCACGGACCGCCTGCTCGTCAAGAGCGAGGGCGAGCGCGAAAGCGGCGGCGGATCGGACGGCAAGGTCGAGGCCTTCTGGAGCCACGCCATCTCGCCCTTCTGGGATCTGCAACTGGGTGCGCGCCGGGACATCGGCGCAGGCCCCAAGCGCAACTGGGCCGCGGTCGGCGTCGAGGGCTTGCTGCCCTACAACATCGAACTGACGGCCACCGCCTATGCAGGCCCATCAGGCCGCAGCGCCCTGGCGCTGAAGGCCGAGTACGATCTGCTGCTGACCCAGCGCCTGGTATTCACGCCCGAACTGCAAGCCAGCGTCTACGGCAAGAACGACCCGCAACGCGGCATCGGTTCCGGTCTGTCGCAGGGATCCCTGTCCCTGCGCCTGCGTTACGAGGTCACGCGCGAATTCGCCCCCTACGTTGGCGTATCCTTTGAACGGAAGTTCGGCCAGACGGCGAGCTATGCCTCGGACGCCGGCGAGAGCCGGTCGCAGGCAGCCGTCATCGCGGGCGTGCGGTTCTGGTTCTGACCGGCCCGCGCCTGAACACCCCCTTTATCCCCGGAGCATCATGAACGTTTCCCGTCTTACGCGCCGCCTCGTCCTTGCCGCGGCCCTCAGCATTCCCGCGATTGCCGCCGCGCAGGCGCCCGTGAAAGTCGCGGTCTGGAAGACGCCCACCTGCGGCTGCTGCGAGGATTGGGTCAAGCACATGCGCGACAACGGCTTTGCCGTGACCACGCATGACGTCGAGGACACCGGGCCCATCCGCCGCAACGCCGGCATGTCCAACTACGGTTCCTGCCACACCGCGATGGTCGATGGCTATGCGGTCGAAGGTCACGTGCCCGCCAGCGACGTGCGCCGCCTGTTGCTGGAAAAGCCCGACGCCGCGGGTCTGGCCGCCCCGGGCATGCCGCTGGGATCGCCCGGCATGGACGGGCCGGAATACGGCGGACGCAAGACGCCGCACGACGTGGTGCTGGTCGACAAACGTGGCGGCGCCCAGGTTTTTCAGGCCTATCGCTAAGGCTGGCCTGAAACAATTCATCCACAACGCTTCAATGGCTACTCCTTGCACCGCAGCAAAAATGGTCCACAATAAATAAAAGCGTTTCTCACCCACCCCTTGGCAGTCATGGCACAAATCGTCCTGTTCGAGAACATCCACCCGAGCGCCCGCGCCGTCTTCGAGGCCGCCGGCTACACCGATATCGTCACGCATGCCGCGGCCCTGCCGCCGGCGCAATTGCACGACGCCCTGCGCGGCGTGCAAGTGGCGGGGATCCGTTCTCGCACGCACCTGGATGCCGCCCTGCTGTCCGGCAACCCCGACCTGCGCGTGGTGGGATGCTTTTGCATCGGCACCAACCAGGTCGACCTGGACACCGCCATGCAGCGCGGCATTCCGGTCTTCAATGCGCCTTTCTCGAACACGCGCTCGGTGGCCGAATTGGTGTTGGGCGAGGCCATCCTGCTGCTGCGCCGGATTCCCGAAAAGAATGCCCGCGTCCATCTGGGCCACTGGGATAAAAGCGCCGCGGGCGCTTTTGAGACCCGCGGCAAGACGCTGGGCATCGTCGGCTACGGCAACATCGGCTCGCAGATCAGCACGCTGGCCGAAAGCCTGGGCATGCGCGTCATCTATCACGACGTGGAAGCCAAGCTGCCGCTGGGCAACGCCCGGCCGGCCGGCACGCTGAACGAACTGCTGGAGCAGGCCGACGTCGTGACGTTGCACGTGCCCGGCGGCAAGTCCACCGAAAACATCATGAACGCCGAGACCATCGGCCGCATGCGCCGTGGCGCGATCCTGATCAACGCTTCGCGTGGCACCGTGGTGGATATCGCCGCGCTGCACGCGGCGCTGAAATCCGGTCATCTGGCCGGGGCCGCGCTGGACGTGTTCCCCACCGAGCCCAAGAGCGCCGATGAACCGCTGGCCAGCCCGCTGATCGGCATGCCCAACGTCATCCTGACCCCGCACATCGGCGGCAGCACGCAAGAGTCCCAGGAGAACATCGGCCGCGAAGTGGCCGAAAAACTCGTGCGCTTCCTGCAGGCCGGCACCACCAAGGGCGCCGTCAACTTCCCCGAACTGCCTTTCCTGGAGCAGGCCGGCGGCACGCGCATCCTGCACGTGCACCGCAACGCGCCGGGCGCGCTGGGCACGCTGGACAACCTGATGGCGCAGCACGGCCTGAACATCGTCAGCCAGACCTTGCAGACACGCGGCCAGATCGGCTACGTGATCACCGACGTGGAAGGCCAGGTCGACGATATCGTCATGACCGCCTTGCGCGATCACCCGATCACGGTCCGCTGCGACCGGCTGTAAAGCAGCAAGCGCCAGGCAGCAAGGGCCCCTTCGGGGGCTTTTTTATTGCCCGGCAGTTGCCTGGAACGGTGTCAGACACCGGCCCAATCCGCTTGGGTCACGCCCCATCCGGCTCAGCCGCCGCCCGGTGCAGGCACTGCGCGATCTTCTCGCGCACGCTGCCCGCGTCGAACGGCAGCCGGCCGATGATGCCGATCTCGCGATGAAACGCGTGTTCGCCCAGCGGCAGCAGCCGCAGACCCGACATGTCCAGCCGCCGCAGACGCGGCAGCAGCGCCACGCCAAGGCCATGCCGCACCATCCCCGCGATCGCCTCGATCTCGTCGAGCTCCACGGCCTCGTTCACGGTGATGCGGTGCTTTTTCAGGAACACGTCGACCACGCGGCCGCCGAACGAGGCGCGGTCGTAGCGGATGAAGGGCTGGGTCGCCAGCAGCTCCCGCCACGGGGCGACCGGCATGGATTCGGGCAGGGCCAGCATGACGGGCTCGGTCATCAGCGGCTGCCAGCCCAGTTCGGGCGGCAGGGCGAAGGGCGGGCGGATCAGCACGGCCAGGTCCACTTCGCCGGCGTCCACCTGGCCCAGCAGCGACAGCGAGACGCCCGGCACGATGCGCACGCGCACATCGGGATAGACCGCGCGGAACTCGCCCACGGCATGGACCAGCAGATCCTGCTGCACGGAGGCGATGGCCCCGATGCGGAGCAGCCCGCTGACGTGCGCGGCGCCTGCCGAGGCCGCCATGCGCTCGGCCATGGCGACCAGTTCCTCGGCCTGGGGCAGCATGTCCCGGCCGTTGGCGTTAAGCGCCGCCGCGCGCGGACCTCGGTCGAACAGCTCGACGCCCAGGTATTCCTCCAGCCGCCGGATTTGCGCGCTGACCGCGGATTGCGTCAGGCCAAGCTGGACCCCGGCCCCGGTAAAGGTTCCGTCCCGCGCCACGGCGATGAAGGTCTTGAATTCCTTGAGCACAATCAATTTTTTCGATGCTAAGACTCGAAAAATATCGTTTTGCTATAAAAAAAACAATACCTAAACTATGCCCTGGTGATAACGCCGACACATTGCGGCGTTCGCTGAACTGAATAACCCTCTTTTGCCTGACCCGGAGTTTTGCATGTCCGCTCAAACCAACTTGCCGCCGTTCCACCTGGCCTTCCCCGTGCGGGACCTGGCCGAAGCCCGCGCCTTCTATGGCGAAAAGCTGGGCTGTCCGGAGGGCCGCAGCTCGTCCGAATGGATCGACTTCAATTTCTACGGCCACCAGATCGTGGCGCACCTGGCGCCCAGCGAATGCGGCCACAAGGCAACCAGCGCGGTCGATTCGCACAATGTGCCCGTGCGCCATTTCGGCGCCGTGCTTTCCATGGAACAATGGGAAGCCATGGCCAAGCGCCTGACCGACGCCGGCACCGAGTTCGTCATCGAGCCCTACATCCGTTTCAAGGGCGAGGTCGGCGAGCAGGCCACCATGTTCTTCCTGGATCCGTCGGGCAATGCGCTTGAATTCAAGGCGTTCAAGAACATGGATTCTTTGTTCGCCAAGTAACCCGTCACTACAGGTTTCGTGCCGTTGAACGTCAATTCCAATTCGCTTTCTCCGGCCGAAACCCGCTGGCGCATCCTGCCCCAGGGTGACCGCTGCCTGATCGTCTCGTTCGGCGAGCGCATCGATGCCGCCATTGGCCGGACCTGTCTGGCGGCGGCCCGCAAGCTGCGCGACGCGCGGCTGCCGGGCGTCACCGACGTGGTGCCCTCCTTCGTCGCCGTGGCCGTGCACTACCGGCCGGGCGGACATGGCGAAGGGCCCACGTACGCGGCGCTCTCCGAGCACATCCAGGCCCTGCTTGCCGAGGGCATCCCAACCGCCGACGCGGGGGGACGCGAGGTCGACATCCCCGTCTGCTATGGCGGCGAACACGGCCCCGACCTGGAAGAGGTCGCGCGCGCGGCCCGCATCAAACCCGAAGACGTCATCCGGTTGCACAGCGAACCGCGCAGCATGGTGTTCATGCTGGGGTTTGCGCCCGGCCACGCCTATCTCGGCGTGCACGACGAAAAACTGAACATTCCCCGCCGTCCGTCGCCGCGCACCGCCGTGCCCGCCGGCGCGGTGGCCATCGCCAACCGGCAGACCGTGATCTACCCGAACCGGCTGCCGGGCGGCTGGAACATCATCGGCGCCACCCCGCTCGTCATGTTCGACCCCGCGCGCGAACCCGCGGCGCTCCTGCAGCCCGGCGACACGGTGCGGTTCGTGCCGATTACGCCCGACGAATTCGACCGCATCCGGGGGAGCCGCCCATGAGCGTGACGGTGATCAAGCCCGGCATGCTGTCCAGCTTCCAGGACCGCGGGCGCGAAGGCTACCAGCATCAGGGCATTCCGGCGGCCGGCGCCATGGACGAACGCGCCCATCGGCTGGCCAATGCCCTGGCGGGCAACGAAGGCGACCCGGCCACGCTGGAGATCACGCTGACCGGCCCCACGCTGCGCTTTGACGCGCCGGCCTGTTTTGCGCTGGCCGGCGCCGACCTGGGCGCCACGCTGAACGGCCAGGACATTCCCCTGTTGCGCCCGCTGATCGCGCGGCCCGGCGACGTGCTGGCCTTCGGGGCGCGGCCCGCAACGGGCGTGCGCGCGTATCTGGCCGTGCATGGCGGTTTTGCGCTGACGCCCGTGATGGGCAGCGAGACCACGTATCTGCGCAGCGGTTTCGGCGGTTTTCAGGGGCGCGCACTGGCAAAGGGCGACGTCGTTCCGCTGCGCAGTCCGCTGGCGCCGGACTGCGATACCGCCGCCTTGCAAAAGGCACTGTGGCAGGTGCGCGTGTACCTGCCCGCGGCGCTGGGCAACAAGCAGCGCGAGTTCATCCGCTTCCTGCCCGGCGTGCACTGGCCCGAATTCTCGCAATCCAGCCGCCGCGCCTTTTTGGAATCCGAGTTTCGCATCAGTCCGCAGTCCGACCGCATGGGCTACCGCCTGCTTGGCCGGCCGCTGACCATGAATCAGCCGCGGCAGATGCTGTCCGAGGCCGCCTGCTTTGGCACCGTGCAGGTGCCCTCGGGCGGCGAAGCCATCATTCTCATGGCCGACCGGCAGACCACCGGCGGCTATCCCAAGATCGCGCAGATCGCCACCGTGGACCTGCCCGCGCTGGCGCAGTCCGCGCCCGGCCAGGTGCTGCGTTTCCAGCGGATCGAGCTGGACGAGGCGCAGCGCCTGGACGGCGAGCGCGAACGCGCGTTTGCGCAATTGCACGACGCGCTTGCGCCGCTGCGTGCGCTGCTGAACTAGAAAGGAAACCGCCATGACCACCCGCATCGACTTGAACTGCGACATGGGCGAAAGCTATGGCGCCTGGACCATGGGCAACGACGCGGCCGTGCTGCAGTACGTCAGCTCGGCCAACATTGCCTGTGGTTTCCATGGCGGCGACCCGGCCACCATGCGCAAGACGGTGGCCGCCGCGCTGGCCCGGGGCGTTGCGCTGGGGGCCCATCCCAGCCTGCAGGACCTGGCCGGTTTCGGCCGCCGCGTCATCCAGATCAGCCCCGACGAAGCCTACGACATCGTCGTCTATCAGATCGGCGCGCTGGCGGGTGTCGCGGCCTCGCAAGGCGCCCGCCTGCATCACGTGAAGGCGCACGGCGCGCTCTACAACATGGCGGCCAAGGATGAGCCGCTGGCAAAGGCGATCTGCCAGGCGGTCAAGGATGTGGATGCGTCGCTGATCCTGTACGGACTGGCCGGCAGCAAGCTGATCGACGCGGCCCGCGCCATCGGCCTGGCGTGCGCCTGCGAAGTCTTCGCGGACCGCTCCTATCAGGACGATGGCTCGCTGACGCCGCGCACGCGCGCGGGCGCCATGATCGAGGACGTGGACGTCGCGGTCGCACAGGTCGTGCGCATGGCGCGCGAAGGCCTGGTACGGTCGGTTGACGGCAAGGATGTGCCGGTGCAGGCCGACACCCTGTGCATCCACGGAGACCAGCCCAATGCGCTGGTCTTTGCCGATGGCATCCGGCGCGCCTTGACGCAGGCCGGCATCGAGGTGCGCACGCCGCCTCGCGCCTGAAGGCGCGCGCGCAGGCCTCTTTCTAAGCGGCGTCCAGCGACGCCTCGCGGTAAGCGCCCAGGATCTCCGGCAGCACTTCCACCACGTACTTGCGGGTCAGTCCGGCCGCGCGGTCGAAATCCCGGCTGCCGAGCGCCTGGATGATGCCTTCCGTGTAGGACGGGATCGTGTTGGCTTCGAGCGATTGCCGGGCCAGCATGTAGCCCAGCGGTTCGATCTGTTCGTACAGTTTGCTGAGCATGCTGGTCAACGGCGCGTTGCCGGTGTAGCGCGCCGCGGCCAGATAGAAGTCGCGCGAGGCCGAGATGAACCCGCGCGCGTCCTGACGGCCCATCGCGGCGACGATGGCCTCGTGCAACCTGCCAAGTTCGGCCACCAGCGGCCCGACATCGGGCATCTCGGCGACCTGCCGGATGCAATACGCCTCCAGCTCCGCACGCAGCATGTACAGATGGCGGATCTGGGTTTCGGTATAGAGCGTGACCCGGAAGCCCTTGCGCTGGATGTGCGTGACCAGGCCGCTCAGCTCCAGCAGGCGCAGCGCCTCCCGGATGGGGCTGCGGCTGGTGCCGAAGCGCTGCTCCAGTTCCTGTTCCCGTAACGGCTGTCCGGGCCGGATAGTGCCGTTCACTATCAACTCACGAATCTGTTCCTGTAGGAAATACGGAATCGTGGCGGGCGCTTTGACGTCCAATCGGCTCCCCTTTTACTGCGACTACGCATGACATGAGACCGTGACAAGATACTCGAAATCTCTTGAAACACAAGTAGAAATAATGTTTCACACTCAAAAGACGGCCGTGTGCCTGCCCGCGAGGGACGGCGTTTTCTGAGGATGCGGGGGATCAGTGCCAGTCGTCGCGGTAGACGAACTTGGGCATTTGCCAATTGAAGCGCAGGGCCATCAGGCGCATGGTCAGACCCGCCGCCAGCGCAATGGGCACCGACGCATTGGCCGACAGCCCGAGCGCCATCGAGCCCAGATAGAGCGCGCCGGTCACCAGCGACACGCTGGCGTACAGCTCCTTGCGGAACAGCAGCGGGACCTCGTTGCAGAGCACATCGCGCAGCACCCCGCCGGCGCACCCGGTGATCATGCCGCTGATCAGCACCACGGTGATCGGCAGCTGCATCATCTGCGCGACCTGGCAGCCAATCACCGTGAAAGCCACCAGCCCCAGCGCATCGGCCAAGAGGAACACGCTGCGCAGCCGGCGCATGACTGGCGCGATGAGCGCGGTCAGGATCGCCGCGCCGCCCGTCATCCACAGATATTCGGGGTGCACGACCCACGTCAGCGGATAGTGCCCGAGCAGCACGTCGCGCAACGAGCCGCCGCCCAGCGCCGTCACGCACGCGATGATGCAGACGCCCATCCAGTCCATGTCGCGCCGCCCCGCCGAAAGGGCCGCCGTCATGGCTTCGGCGACGATGGCGACCAGGTACAGCGTGTGCAGCAGGGCGGGCGAAAGATCGGTGAACATGGGTTGGGCGGTAGCTATGGCAGGCCTCATTGTATTGAGCCTTGCCGGCGCGCGCGCCATTGCCTGCGCGCGCATCATCCCGTACCCTCGGAGCTGTGTTGATTGCGATCAAGCCCCATCTCGTTTCGCGGCGAGACAATGGAGACGTGCCCGACCGGGCGCTATTGGGCCAGGCAGCGCGGACGCGGGAGCCGCCTCTCTGGCCGTAACCGGGAGATTAGGTATGACACAGCAAGTTGGCCCCATCCTTCTGGCCACCGACCTCAGTGCGCGCGGCGACCGAGCCCTCGACCGCGCCTTGCAGTTGACCAAGGAACTGAACACCAAGCTGATCATGCTGCATGTCATGGAATCCCATGCCACGCCGCTCACCACGCCGGTATGGCGCCGCCTGTCGCCCGACCACAAGGCCCTCGTCGAACGTGAACTGGCCGAAGACGTGGCCGCCGCCAACGTGCCCGCCGAAGTCGTCGTCACCAAGGGCGACCCCGTCGCCAGCATCATGGAAACCGCCGACGCCTTCGGCTGCTCGCTGATCGTGGCCGGCATTGCCCGCCAGGAAACGCTGGGCCGGCTGCTGCTGGGCACCACGGTCGAAAAACTGGCCCGCCAGGCGCGCCAACCCGTGCTGGTCGTCAAGAACCGTCCGCGCCGCCCCTACCGCGACGTGCTGGTCGCCACCGATTTCTCGGACGGCTCGCGCCAGGCGCTGCGCGCCGCGCTGCAACTGGTGCCCAATGCCGACATCACCTTGTTCAACGCCTACGAAGTGCCGTTTCAGGGCGTGACCAAGCCTGACGACGCGGTCGTGGACAACCTCTACCGGACCGCCGAGCAGTGCGCCGAGCGCTTCATCGCCGAAACGCCCGAACTGCCCAAGGGCCGTCCGACCAAGGTGGTGCTGGAAGCCGGCCAGCCCGAAACCGTGCTGGCCGACTACTCCTTCAACCACCGCTCCGACCTGGTCGTCACGGGCACCCATGGCCGCACCGGCATCCTGCGCACCGCCATCGGCAGCGTGGCCGAACGGCTGCTGGAATCCCTGCCCAGCGACGTGCTGATCGTGCGGCTGAGCGGCGAAGAGTAATCCCGGCCAAGCAAAAGGCGGCGCTCACGCGCCGCCTTATTTTGGTCTGCCTTCAACTTACGCGCTACGCGTCGCCCTGCTTTTCCATGGTGTCGATCGTGCCGCGCAGGATCTTCAGCAGCACCAGCCCCGGGATGGCGATCACCACCGTCAGCAGGAAGAACCCCGGCCACCCCAGGTGATTGACCAGCGGCGGCGTCAGCGGCCCGGCCAGGTAGGTGCGCCCCACGGCTGACAACGCCGACAGCAGCGCGAATTGCGTGGCCGAGAACCGCTGGCGGCACAGGGCCATCAACAGGCCCACGAAAGACGCCGTGCCCAGCCCGCCGCACAGGTTTTCAATGCCCACGCCGGTGGCCATCAGCCACAGGTTCTTCGGACTGACCGCGATCAGCCAGTACGCCAGGTTCGACACCGCCTGCAAGAGGCCAAAGGCCATCAGCGACCGGTACAGGCCCCACCGCGCCATCAGCGATCCGCCCGCCAGCGCGCCGATGATCGTCGCCGCCAGCCCCAGCACCTTGTTCACCGTACCCACTTCGGTGGGCGTGAAGCCCGCGCCGCGGATGAGGAAGGTGGTGGACAACGCGCCGGCGAACGCGTCGCCCAGCTTGTACAGCACGATCAGCAGCAACACTGCCAGCGCGCCGCGGCGTGTGAAGAACTCATGCAGGGGTTCGGCGACCGCCTCGCGCAGGCTGCGGGGCGGGCGCGCGACGTGTTCGGGTTCGGGCGCCCACAGCGTGGCAAGCGCGCACAGCAGCATCAGCCCGCCCATCACCATGTAGGTGTTGCCCCACCCGATCCATTGGTCCGCCATGATGAGCGCCAGGCCGCCCGACACGATCATGGCCAGCCGGTAGCCCATGACCTTGATGGCCGCGCCCGCCCCGCGTTCCTCCTTGCGCAGCACGTCCGTGCAATAGGCATCGAAAGCGATGTCCTGCGTGGCGGAAAGAAAGGCGACCAGCACGGCCAAGAGCGCCAGCGGCATCAGCGCCGACGACGGCGACAGCGCGCCCATCGCCAGGATCGCCGCCGCCAGCAGCACCTGCGTGACCAGCATCCACCCGCGTCGCCGGCCCAGCAGCGGCGGCGCGAAACGGTCCACCAGCGGCGCCCAGAGAAATTTGATGGTGTAGGCCGTGCCGACCAGGGTGAGGAAACCGATTTCCTGCAGCGGCACGCCTTCGACGGTGGCCCAGGCCTGCAATGTGCCGCTGGTCAGGGCCAGCGGCAGCCCGCTGGCAAAGCCCAGGACCAGCAAGGGGGCAACGCGCGGGCTGGTGTAGACGTTGGATACAGCGGTGATGACGGTCTCCTGAGACTTGGCCGGCGGCGTCGCAGGTGCTGGCCGCGGGCGTGCCGGCATTTTAGGGCCTGTTGCCCCGCGCCGTCAGGAGGATGCGTGTCGGAATGTCAGGGGGATGCGAAGCGGTACACCGCAAGCGTGCTGCGCCAGCTTGGGAACGCCTTCACTTCCTTGCCTTCGTTGAACGTGGCGCGCTCCAGGATGCGCAGGCCCACTTCGCCGGCCAGCTGTTCGAAGTCGCGCAGCGTGCACAGGTGGATGTTGGGCGTGTTGTACCACTGGTAGGGCATCTGCCCCGTCACGGGCATGCGGCCGCGCAGGATGGCCCAGCCGTGCGGCCAGTAGCCGAAGTTGGGAAACGACACCACGCCGTAACGCGCCACCCGCGCCATTTCGCGCAGGATGTGTTCGGTGCGGTGCATGGACTGCAACGTCTGCGACAGCACGACGGTGTCGAACTGCTTGTCGTCAAAGAGCGCCAGGCCGTCTTCCAGGTTCTGCTGGATGACCTCGACGCCGCGGCGCACGCAGGCGATCACGCAGGTGTCGTCGAGCTCGACGCCGGCGCCCTTGACCTGGCGATGATCGCGCAGATGCGCCAAGAGGGCGCCGTCGCCACAGCCCAGGTCCAGGACGCGGCTGCCCGGTTCGATCCAGCTGGCGATACGCGCCAGGTCGGGCCGCAGCGCGCCGTGGGCATAGCGAGGGGTCACGGGAGTCATTGGGCAGATCCTTCGGTCAACTGAGCCTCCAGGCCCAGCTCGCGTGCGATGCGTTCGTAGTAGCCGCGCACGACCGCGTGGTAGCGGGCGTCTTCGAGCAGGAAGGCGTCGTGGCCGTGCGGCGCGTCGATTTCGGCGTACGTGACGGGGCTGGCGTTCTTGAGCAGCGCGCGCACGATCTCGCGCGACCGTTCCGGCGGAAAGCGCCAATCGGTCGAGAACGACACGAGCAGGAAGTTGGACTTGGCGGGCGCCAGCGCGCGGGCCAGGTCACCGCCCGTGGTGCGCGCCGGATCGAAGTAGTCCAGCGCGCGCGTGATGAGCAGGTAGGTGTTGGCGTCGAAATAGCGCGTGAACTTTTCGCCCTGGTAGCGCAGGTACGACTCCACCTCGAATTCGACGTCGTAGCCGTAGCGGTAGGCGCCGTTTTCGGCGGGCGCGCGCTGGGCGCGGCCGAATTTCTCGGCCATGTCGTCGTCGGACAGGTACGTGATGTGGCCGATCATGCGCGCGACCGACAGACCGCGACGCGGCACGGTGTCCTGCGCGTAGTAGTCGCCGCCGTGGAAATCCGGATCGGTGATGATGGCGCGCCGGGCCACTTCGTTAAAGCCGATGTTCTGCGCCGACAGGCGCGGCGTGCTGGCGATGACGATGCAGTTGGCCACGCGCTCGGGCAAGGTGATCGACCAGCTCAGGGCCTGCATGCCGCCCAGCGATCCGCCCATCACGGCCGCGAAGCGCTCGATGCCGAAGTGGTCCGCCACCCGCGCCTGCGCCCGCACCCAGTCTTCGACCGTCAGCACCGGGAAAGCGGCGCCCCACGGCTTGCCGGTCTCGGGATTGATGCTGGCCGGCCCGGTCGAGCCGAAGCACGAGCCCAGGTTGTTGACCCCGATCACGAAGAAGATATTGGTGTCCACCGGCTTGCCGGGTCCCACCATGTTGTCCCACCAGCCCAGGTCGCTGGGATTGTCGGCGGCCTGCCCCGCCACGTGGTGCGAGGCATTGAGCGCGTGGCAGATGAGCACGGCATTGGTGCGCTGCGCATTGAGCGTGCCGTAGGTTTCGACCGCCAGCTCGTACGACGCAAGCGACTGGCCGCTCAGCAAGGGCAGCGGCTCATCGAAACGGATGAAGGTGGGGGAGACGAGGCCGACCGAACCGGGATCAACGGTATCGGACGTCGTGACGGTTGCGGGAACGAACCCGCTGGCCGAATCACCGGCCAAATTCTGGGCAGGAGTGGTCATACGGACCTCTTTAGCTGGATTTATTGGAAGGCGCCCGCAAGCGGATCAGGCAAATCGGCGCCGAAAATTGGATAGTGCGGCAGGAATTCTAGCACTGCTTGGCGCCCGGGCAGCAAGCCCCACGGGCCGCGACAACTGCGCATTGCCCCGGCGTGCAAGACGGCAATCCCCCTCGCGGCTGGCTCAGGCGCCGGCCTCCCAGGGTTCCTGTCCCAGGTACTCGTAGCGTTCGGTGTTCACGCGCGACACGCGCCATTCCACGGGCTGGCGGTTATAGGAAAACGCGATGCGGCGGATTTCCAATAGCGCGCTGCCTTCGGCCACGCCCAGGCAGCGCGCGTGCGTGCGCTCGGCCAGGCAGGTCCGCAGCCGCTCGTCGGTGGCGATGACGTTGACGCCGAACAGGTCCTGGTACAGCGCGTAAAGCGTGCTGGTGCGCTCGCGCAGGTGCGCTTCCAGCAGCCCCGGAAAGCGCGATTCGGGCAGGCACACGTCGTCGGCCATCACCACGTCGCCATTGAGCGACAGCACATTCAGGAACTCGAAAACGTACGCGCCGGCGGGCAGCGCCAGCTTTTCGCGCGCCACGGCAGAAGCCTTCACGCGGCGAAAGCGCAGCAGTTCCGTGGTGGGATAGGACTTGCTGCCGTCCTGCCCGACGATGCGGAAAAACTTGAAGAAGTGATGGTTGCGTGTATGCACCGCAACGTAGGTGCCGCGCCCCTGATGCCGCACCAGGATGTTCTCGGCGGCCAGCTCGTCGATGGCCTTGCGCAGCGTGCCGATCGACACGCCGAAGCGCTCGGCCAGATGCTTTTCCGGAGGAATCGCCTCGCCCTGCTTCCACTCGCCTTGCGCCAGCGCGGCAAGCACGGCCTGCTTGACCTGTTCGTACAAGGGACTGCCCAAAGGCACAGTCGGTGACAGGCTGGTGTTCATGGGTGCATCGCAAAAATCAAGGACCTCCAGTGTAGCGGCGCAACGGCCGCCCGCTCAAGTCATCTAATTCATATATATGATTTAGTTGACTTTGAAAAAAGCCGGGCCTAAGATTTCCTGGCCGTTGTGATCCGCGCCGCAAGCAGCACCCGGGCGGCGCCCTGACCCCAGAGAGGAAGACAATGATTCACGCCGTATTGCACGATGCGAAGGACACGGTGGCGGTCGCCGTGGTGGAGGGCCTGACCGCCGGAACAGAGCTGAACGCCTGGATCATGGATGAGGACAAGATCATCCATGTGCGCGCGTCGCAGGACATTCCCATCGGCCACAAGGTCGCGATGAAGGACATGGCCGTGGGCGACACCGTCTTCAAGTACGGCGTCGACATCGGCCGCGTGGTGGCGCCCATCAAGGCCGGCCAGCACGCCCACGTGCACAACATCAAGACCAAGCGCTGGTAAGCGCCCGTCCATCGCACAGGAACCCACCATGTCCATCATCACTGCCCAGACCACCTTCCAAGGCTATCGCCGCGACAATGGCCGCGTCGGCGTGCGCAACCACGTCATCGTCCTGCCCGTGGACGACATCTCCAACGCCGCGGCCGAGGCCGTTGCCAACAATATCAAGGGCACCCTTGCCCTGCCTCATCCTTACGGCCGGCTGCAATTCGGCGAAGATCTTGAACTGCACTTTCGCACGCTGATCGGCACCGGCTGTAACCCCAACGTGGCCGCCGTGGTCGTGATCGGCATCGAGGAAGGCTGGACCAAACGCGTCGTCGACGGCATTGCCGCCACCGGCAAGCCAGTCATGGGCTTTTCCATCGAACTGCACGGCGACCACGACACCATCATGCGCGCCTCCCGCTGCGCCAAGGAATACGTGCATTACGCCACCGCGCTCACGCGCAGCGAATGCCCCATCTCCGATCTGTGGGTCTCCACCAAGTGCGGCGAATCCGACACCACGTCCGGCTGCGGCGCCAATCCCACGGTGGGCAATGCGTTCGACAAGCTCTATGAACTGGGCTCCACGCTGGTCTTTGGCGAAACCTCGGAACTGACCGGCGGCGAGCACATCGTCGCCGAGCGCTGCGCGAACGACGCCGTGCGCGAGCGCTTCATGTTCATGTTCGACCGCTACCAGGCCATGATCGACCGCTGGAAGACCAGCGACCTGTCCGAATCCCAGCCCACCAAGGGCAACATCGCCGGGGGCCTGACCACCATCGAGGAAAAGGCGCTGGGCAACATCCAGAAGATCGGCAAGAAATGCCGCGTTGACGGCGTGATCGACAAGGCCGAGATCCCCGACGGCCCCGGCTTGTGGTTCATGGACTCGTCGTCGGCCGCGGCGGAAATGGTCACGCTGTGCGCCGCCTCCGGCTACGCCGTGCATTTCTTCCCCACCGGCCAGGGCAACGTCATCGGCAACCCGATCCTGCCGGTCATCAAGATCTGCGCCAATCCGCGCACGGTGCGCACGATGTCCGAACACATCGACGTGGACACCAGCGGCCTCTTGCAGCGCGAGATCGACCTGAACCAGGCCGGCGACAAGCTGCTGGAATGCATGCTGGCCACCGCCAATGGCCGGTGGACCGCGGCCGAGGCCCTGGGCCACCGCGAATTCGTCCTCACGCGGATCTTCGAAAGCGCCTGACAAGGCCTTCCGGGCGCCGGCGCGACCAGGAGAACGCGCCGGCCGTCCCTCGCGGCATCATCGCAACATCAACGACAAGAACCTGCAGACCCGGGCGCAGTCCGCGGCAGCAAAGGCGTACGCATTCCTACCCGGGCGTTATCCCCAAGGAGGAAGACAGATGAGTAGCGAACCGCATTACCCCCTGCAAGATGCGCAGCGCCGTCGCCTGCTGGGCGCCCTGGGCGCCGCCGGCCTCTGTGCGCTGGCCCCGTGGGAACGGGCGCTGGCGCAGAAAGGCGCATGGCCCGAGCGTCCCATCAACTACGTGGTGCCTTTTCCGCCGGGCGGCCTGACCGACGTGGCCGCACGCCAGGTGGGCAAGGCCCTGGCGGATGCCGAACGCTGGAACGTGGTGATCGAGAACAAGCCGGGCGGCAGCGCCAACATCGGCGCGGCGCATGTGTCGCACGCCGCGCCCGATGGCTACACGTGGCTGGCCATCACCCTGTCGCACGCGGCCAACGCCACGCTGTTCGCGGGCAAGGCCGGCTACGACCTGACCCGCGACCTGACGCCGCTCGCCGGGCTGGCGTCCTCGCCCATCATGGTGGTCGTCAACGCCAAGAGCAACATCAAGACCATGGACGACCTGGCGCGCGCGGCCAAGGCGAAGTCGCTCTCGGCCGGTTCCAGCGGCAACGGCACGCCGCCGCACCTGACGCTGGCGCTGTATCAGAAGCTCACGGGCGTGCCCCTGATGCACGTGCCCTACAAGGGCGGCGCGCCATCGCTCACGGACCTGATCGGCGGTCACCTGGACGTGGTGTTCTCGAACTATCCGGAGTCGCTGGCGCATGTGAAGAACGGGTCGCTGCGCGCCCTGGCGATCACCACGCGCGAACGCAGCAAGGACCTGCCCGATCTGCCCACCACGGCCGAAGCCGGCCTGCCGGACCTGATCGTCGAGAACTTCACCGGCGTGCTCGCGCCCGCCGGCACCCCGCCCGAACTGGTCCAGCGAATCGGCGACGCCATCGTCAAGCAGGTCTCGCAGCCCGCCATGCAGCAGGCCCTGCTGCAATTGGGTTTCGTGCCGCAGCCGCGCGGCCCCAAGGAGTTCGGCGCGTACCTGAAGTCCGAGGTCGACCGCTGGGCCAAGATCATCCGCGACGCCAACATCCAGGTCGCCTGAGGCGGCCGCCCTGCCCACCACAAAGAGGAGTCCGGCAGATGCGAGTATTGATTTCGGAGTTCATGGACGCGCCCGCCGTCGATGCCTTGCGGCAGCGGTTCGACGTGCGCTACGCCCCCGAACTGGTGGAGCAGCGCACCGCGCTGCTTGAAGCCGCCGCGGATGCCGACGCCCTCATCGTGCGCAACCGCAGCCAGGTGAACGCCGAACTGCTGGCGGCGGCGCCGCGCCTGGTTGCGGTCGGCAGGCTGGGCGTGGGGCTGGACAACATCGATCTGGCGGGCTGCGAGGCGCGCGGCATCAAGGTCATCCCGGCCACCGGCGCCAACGCCCGCGCCGTGGCCGAGTACGTCATCGGCACGATGCTGTCGCTGTTGCGCGGCGCCTATGCGTCCACGGCGGATGTCGCGGCCGGCACCTGGCCGCGCACCGCGCTGTCGCAGGGGCTGGAGGCGCACGGCCGCACGCTGGGCGTGGTGGGATTCGGGGGCATCGGCCGGCTGGCCGCCCAGCTTGCGCGCGGGCTGGGCATGCGCATCGTGGGCAGCGATGCGGCCCTGCCGCCGGCGCATCCCGCGTGGCAGGAAGCCGGCGCCGAGCCGCTGGCCCTGGACGAGCTGCTGAGCCAGGCGGACGTCGTGACGCTGCATGTGCCGCTCACGCCCGAGACCCGTCACCTGCTGGACGCGGCGCGCATCGCGCGCATGCGCCCCGGCGCCATCCTCATCAACACGTCGCGCGGCGGCATCGTGGACGAGGCCGCGCTGGCGGCCGCGCTGCGCGCCGGCCGGCTGCGCGGCGCCGCGCTGGACGTCTTCGAGCAGGAACCCCTGCCCGCGGGCGGCCCGCTGGCCGACGCGCCGAACCTGATCCTCACGCCGCACATCGCCGGCCTCACGCAAGAGGCCAACACGCGCGTTTCCGACATGGTGGCCGCCGGTGTGACAATGGCGCTTGACGCCCGCGCACGCTGACGAGGCGCGGCGCGCCTCACACGACAGGAAGGATATGGCTCACATCTATCTGGACGAACTTCAACACCTGGCCGCGGCGGGTCTTGCCGCCGCCGGCGCCAACCCGGTCATGGCGGACAGCACCGCCCGCGCGTTGGTCTTCGCGGAAAGCCAGGGGCTCAGTTCCCACGGCCTGTCGCGCGTGCCGTTCTACGCCGGCCACCTGCGCACCGGCCGCGCCATCGGTTCGGCCGTGCCGCGCATCCTGAACGAACGCGGCGGGGCGGCGCTGATCGATGCCGGCTCCGGCCTGGCCTTCCCCGCCTGCGGCATGGCGGTCGAACAGGCCACCGTGCGCGCCCGCGAACATGGCGTGGCGTTCGTGGGCGTGGCCAACAGCCATCATTTCGGCGAGGCCGCCTACCACCTGGAAGCCCTGGCCGACGCCGGCCTGGTGGGGCTGGCGCTCAGCAATTCACCCGCCGCCATGCCCGCATGGGGCGGCAAGCGCCCACTGTTCGGCACCAATCCCATCGCGGCGATCTTCCCGCGCCGTGGCGGCGCGCGGCTGGTCATCGACCTGTCGCTGTCGCAGGTGGCGCGCGGCAAGCTCATGATCGCGGCGCGCGACAACCAGCCGATCCCGCTGGGCTGGGCGCTGGACGCGGACGGCCAGCCAACCACCGATCCGAAGGCGGGCCTGGCTGGCAGCATGCTGCCCGCGGGCGGCGTCAAGGGCGCGATGCTGGCCCTCATCGTGGAACTCATGGCCTGCGCGTTGACCGGCGCGCGCTTCGGCTACGAGAACGAGTCGTTCTTCGTGGACGAAGGCGGCCCGGCGCGGCTGGGACAGGCGTTCATGGCGATCGACCCCAATGCGTTGGCGGGCAACGACGTATACCTGGAACGCGTGGAAACGCTGGTCGATGCGATGCTTGAAGACGAGGACGTGCGCCTGCCGGGCGAGCGCCGCCGCAAGCTGCGCGACGAGGCCGTCAAGCACGGACTGGATTTGCCCGACGCGCTGATGACGCAATTGCGCACGCTGGCCGGCGCGGCCTGACCCGTCGCCGGGGCGCCCTGTTGCCCGTGCTTAATGCCCGTGGGTAAACCACAGCATCAGCGGCGCCAGCAGCAGAAACACCACGGTGGACACCAGCACGGCGCCCGCCGCGGTGTCGCCCAGCGGCGTGTAGCGCCGCGCGTACATGTAGCTGACCACGGCGCACGGCATGGCCATCTGCAGCGTCAGCGCGCCGGCCAGCACCGGCTCCAGGTTCAGCGCCCACACCACCGCCCCCCCCGTCGCCAGCCCCACCACCAGCCGGATCGCGGCAACCTTGGCGCCGTCGCGCACGCCGTTCGACGGAATGAGCGCCAGCGCATGGCCCAGGCTCAACAGCATCAGCGGCACGGTCACCGCGCCCAGCATGCGCGCCGTCTCGATGATCCACGCGGGCACCGGAATGTTCAGCAGGCGCAGCGCCACCGCCACCACAGAAGCCAGCAGGATCGGACTCTTCCAGCTTCCCTTGGTGTTCACGCCGGGCAGCATGCGCACCGCGATCGTGTGCATCACAAAGGAATTCACGGCAAAGAACGCCACCGCCACCGACAGCCCTGCATCGCCGAAGGCCAGTTGCGAAATGGGCAGCCCCAGGTTGCCGGCATTGGGCAGGAACGCCGTGGGCAGCAGGCTCAGCACGGGCAGCTTCCAGGCCTTGAGCAGCGCCGCGCTGATCAGCGCGCACAGCAGCAGGGCGATAAGCGTTGCGGCGGCCACGTCGGCCAGCGCCCGGTCGTCCAGATGGGTGGTGACGAAGGTATGAAACACCAGCGCGGGCGTGGTGACGGACGTCACCAGCGTGGTGATGAAGTTGCCGCCGAAGGGGAGATCGCGCTTGCCCCAGAAAAGCCCGATTCCCACGCAGGAAAGCAGGGGCAGCATCAGCACAATGGCTGACAGGTAGAACTGCGCGATGGCCAACATGGACTATTCCGTCAGAGATAAAAAGATTGATGCGTCACGGCATCATTGCTTGCCCCCGCTGGGGCGGTCGCAGCAGCATGGGCGCATTGTTCACAAAAGGGCCATCCCGTCCTCGCCGCCATGTCCGCCACACCGATGCGCAGTCTTGCCCACTCATCGCGTTGCGCCGATCGCAGCGCCGACGGCAGTCCGGTCCGAAGCGCCGCCTTGCATCTGTCCGACAGGCAGGCCGCCTGCCTGAAATGGTCGGCCGCGGGCAAGACCAGCTGGGAAACCTCCCGCATATTGGGCGTCAGCGAAAGCACGGTGAATTTCCACCTGCGCAACGCGTGCAACCGGCTTGGCGTGCGGGGCCGGCGCGCTGCCGTGGTGGCGGCGCTGCGGCTGGGGCTGCTCGAGTTCAAGGCTTGATGACGACGGACCGCAGGAATTCGCGCGCACGCTCGGCGGGCAGGCTTTCCTCGGTGCCGGCGGCCACGGCCTCGATCAGCATGGTGTCGGTCACCCACACCCTGGCCTGCAGCCATCCGGGCTTGCCCACCGCCTTGCCGCGCACCTCGATCGTCTCGCCGTACGGCGGCCATTCCGAGGGCGGCGGGGCCTGCATGTTGGTGTACAGCGATCGCATCAGGGCCATGCCCAGCGCCTGCCGGGCCGCGGGGCTGGCCGCTATCTCCGGCGGCAGGGGCGACGATCCCACGGCGAACACGGCTTCGCCAACGGTGGCGCTGGCCAGCGTGAACTGCAAGGCGTGCGTATCCAGCTTCAGATCGCGCGTTTCGGTCGAGACCCGGGCAGGAAACGCCGCGCGGACGTGGCCGTCGGCCACATCCATCTCGCGCCAGTTGTAACTGGGCGAGCAAGCCGTCAACGCCAGCGCCAGCGCCAAAAAAACGCCCGCTTTCTTGAACATGAAACGAAACAGCGATGAAATCGTCATTACCCGAGAACCCACAGGGTCCAGTCATTTCGAGGAATTCAGAAATTGTCGCCGATTTCCATGGCCCCCGCGCCCGACGGCACCCCGCTCGCCAATTATTCCTGGCCCGCCGCCCCCAACGTGCCGCCCCCGATCGCCAGATTGGAGGACGCCGGGGCCCGCCCGGGGATGGCCGGCCCCGGGTTGGCCCGCCCCGGGATGGCCCGCCCCGGGAAGGCCCGCCCCAGCATCTACCTGCTGCACGGTTTGAGCGAGCACGCCGGGCGCTACGACCGGCTGGCGCGCTGGCTGACCGCCCGGGGCTGGGACGTGGGTGCGCACGACCACCGCGGCCACGGCCGCTCGGGCGGGCATGCCGCCACCCTGCGCGACCAGGAAGACCTGGTCACCGATGCCGTGGACCGGCTGCGCGCCTGGACACAGCGCTGTGGCCGCCCGCCCATCCTGCTGGGCCACAGCCTGGGCGCCCTGGTCGCCGTGCGCATCGCGCAGCGCCGCCTGGCCGACCTGGACGGCCTGGTGCTCAGTTCGCCGCCCTTTGCCGTCAACGTGCCGCTGTGGGTGCGCCGCACCCTCACATGGATGTCCCTGCACGCCCCCGACCTGCGCGTGCCGCACGGCCTGGCGCCCGCCCGCATCTCGCACGACCGGGCCGTGGTGAAGGCCTACCGCGCCGATCCCCTGGTGCGGCGCCGCATGACCGGCCGCCTGGCGCGCTTTGTCGACGAAGCCGGCCAGCAAGCCCTGCGCGAGGCCAGTCTGCTGCCCTGCCGCACCCTGCTGATGGTGGCCGGCGACGATGCCATCGTGGCGGCCGAAGGCAGCCGCCAATTCGCCCAGCGGGCCCCCGCCGAACTCCTTACCCTGCGCTGGTACGACACGGCCTGGCACGAGATCTTCAACGAAGCCGCCCCCATCGCCGATCCGGTCTATGCTGACCTGGACGAATGGCTGGCGCGCACCGCCCAGGCATTGTCCCTGTCCCCAGTACTGGTTCCCGAAGCACAGGAGGCCAGCACCCCGTAAAATCCGGCGACAGCCCCCAACGAGAACAATCCGTGACCGATACTGCCGCCAACCGCCTCGCCCGCCTAGAGGCCAACCGCTCGCTGCTGACCCAGACCCTGCGGGGCATCGAGAAAGAAGGCCTGCGCGTGGACGAACAGGGCATCCTGGCCCGCACGCCGCACCCCGCCGGGCTGGGCTCGGCACTGACCAACGAACACGTCACCACCGATTATTCCGAATCGCTGCTCGAACTCATCACGGGCACGCACCAGGACGTGGACGCGTTGCTGGCCGAGCTTGCCGATACGCACCGCCACGTCTACGGCGTGCTGAACCACGAGCTGATCTGGAACCAGTCCATGCCGGCCACGCTGCCGCCGGAGCCTGACATCCCCATCGCCTGGTACGGCACGTCCAACACCGGCATGCTCAAGCACGTGTACCGCCGCGGTCTTGCCGAACGCTACGGCAAGACGATGCAGTGCATCGCCGGCGTGCACTACAACTTCTCGCTGCCCGAAGACCTGTGGTCCGTGCTGGACACGCAGCCCGGCTCCGCGCAGGACCGCCGCTCGCGCGGCTACATCGGCCTGATCCGCAACTTCACGCGCTACTCGTGGCTGCTGATGTACCTGTTCGGCTCGGCCCCGGCGCTGGCCAGCGATTTCCTGCAAGGCCAGGACCATCAGCTGGAAAAGCTGGGCGACCACACGCTGTACCTGCCCTATGCCACCAGCCTGCGCATGAGCGACCTGGGTTACCAGAACAAGGCGCAGTCGCAGCTCAAGCTCTGCTACAACGACCTGGACACCTTCCTTGGCCGCCTGTACGGCGCCGTGACGCAGCCCTGGCCCGAATACCAGAAGATCGGCACGCATCGCAACGGCGAATGGATCCAGCTCAACACCAACGTGCTGCAGATCGAAAACGAGTACTACTCCAGCATCCGTCCCAAGCGCGCCACCGGCCGCTGCGAGCGCCCCATCACCGCGCTGGCCGAGCGCGGCGTGCAATACGTCGAAGTGCGCTGCCTGGACATCGACCCGTATTCGCCGGTGGGCATCGACGCGGCCACCGCGCGCTTCGTCGACGCCTTTCTCCTGTTCTGCACCGCCTCGGACAGCCCCTTCTTTCCTGCCAATGGCTACTGTCAGCGCAGCGCTGACAACTTCTCGGTGGTCGTCAAGGAAGGCCGCAAGCCCGGCCTCATGCTGGACCGCGAAGGCCAGTCGATCGGCCTTGCGCAATGGGGCCACGAACTGCTCGACCAGATCGCGCCGTATGCCGCGCTATACGACAGCGCGCTGGGCGGCACCGCCTACGCCGACGCGCTGGTCGCACAACGCGCCAAGCTCGACCAGCCGGACGCGACGCCGTCCGCGCGCCTGCTGGCCGACCTGAAGGACAGCGGTCTTTCGTTCCACGATTACTCGCTGGCGCTGAGCCGCAAGCAGGCCAATGCCCTGCGCGCCGAACCGCTGCCGGCCGACGTGGCCGCGGCCTACGAGCAAGCGGCGGCGCAGTCCACCGCCGAACAGCTAAGGCTGGAGCAGTCGGACACTGAAGATTTCGACACCTACGTCGCGCGCTATCACGCCGCGCTGAAAGCGCCGCGCAAATAAAGCGTATCGTTAGGGCTCGGGTTGCGCCGCGCGCCATACGGCGGCCGGCGCCAGCCTTACCAGTCACATCAGGAGGTTTTCTTCATGCGCCGCACCGCAACATTCCTGCTGGCCCTGGCGGCCAGTGTGGCGGGCATTGCCCACGCCGCGCCGCCCCCCATGCAGACCGTGGAATCCGTAGACCTGAAACGCTACGTCGGGATGTGGTACGAAATCGCCAACTTCCCCATGTTCTTCCAACGCAATTGCGTGGGAGACACCACGGCGGAATACACCGCGCATCCGGACGGCACGATCGGCGTGAACAACCGCTGCCGCACCAAGGACGGGGATATCGATTCTGCCTCGGGCACGGCCACCGTCGTTGAAGGCAGCAACAACGCCAAGCTCGAAGTCACGTTCTTCAAGCCGTTCAAGGGCGACTACTGGGTGATCGGCCTGGATCCGGAGTACCGCTGGGCTGTCGTCGGCACGCCCGACCGCAAGTACCTGTGGATCCTGTCTCGCTCGCCGCAACTGCCCAAGGAAGAACTGGACAAGGCGTTGGCTGCCGCCACGGCGCAAGGCTACCAGCTCGACGAGCTGCGCTACACGCCGCAGAAGTAAACAACCTGAAAGTTAAAGACCGCGGAAGTCTGCGGTCCGCTCAGCCCGCGTAATCGCGGGCCAGCCTGACCACCGTCACGCCGGGCTTCAACTGCCGCAGCGACGGCATGATCAGCGTGCAGTTGTCGTACGGCGTGACAATCGGCTGCTCGTCAGCCCAGCCGATGGGCGATCCGGCCTTCTCGAACGTCTCCAGTCCCGACCAGGGGCCCGCAAAACGCACGTTCATGGACGGCGCCACCACGGCGTCCGTCACCTCCAGCACGCGCTGCTGCGCCGGGTCCGGCAGCAGCCAGTCTTCGGGCAGGTCGGACCGATCCGCCACGCCCGACTCCACCAGCATCCGCGCCACCATGTCGCGCGCCACCTCGCGCGAAGACAGGTCGCCATGAAAGCCGCATTCGATCAGCAGCGCGCAGGCGTCTTCCCGGGCCGGATCGCCGAAATGCTCGAAGTCGCGCATGCGCACGCCGTCCTTGTGGCCGGCATCCACGATGACGTGCTGCGGCGCCTTCAGGCGGCGGGCCAGCGCGACATTGCGCGGCAACACGCCCGTCAACAGCAGCGGCGCGCCCGGCTCGTGCATCGAATGCAGATCCAGCAGCCAGTCGGCGCGCCGCACCCACGGACGCAACGCCGCGCCGCGCTGGCGGTCGGGCGTGGTGGGATTGTCCAGGCGTTCGGCGCTCCAGACGCGGTTCATGTCTTCCTGCACGAATCGCGAGGCATCGTGATTCGCCGCGTCGAAGCGGTCGAACGCATCCAGATTGCAGAAGGCCAGCGTCAGGCTGCCGCGGCGCGGCCGCAGGCCCGACGCCAGCAAGTCCTTCAGCGCCCAGGCGCCGCACAGCTCGTTGCCATGCACCAGCGCGCTCACCATGAGCGCCCGTCCCGGAACGCCCGAATCAAAGTGCCACACGCCGGGCGTGTCGGTATTGCCTGCGCGCTCGGCGGCGATGTCGGGAACGGGAAGCTTGAATTGCATGGTGATATCCGTGTGCTGCGAGGGTCTTTCGATGTCGTGATGTGCCGCGCGGCCTTATTGCGCCTCGATCTTGGCGGCCTTGACCAGCGCGGCGTACTTCTTGGTCTCTTCCGCCTGGAAGGCCACCGGATCCACGCCCGGCTTGGCGACTTCGCCGCCCGCGTCCTGCATCTTGGCGCGGAAGGTGTCGGACTTCAGCGATTCATCCAGCGCAGCGCGCAGCTTGGTCACCACCGGCTCGGGCAGGCCCGCCGGGCCGTACAGCGCGAACCACAGGTTGATGTCGACGGACTCGAAACCCTTGGTGGCGGCCAACGGCGCGATCTCGGGCGCGGCGGGCGAACGCTTGTTCTCGGTCAGGCCCAGCGCGACGATGTTGCCGCTGCGGACCTGCGGCAGACCCGAGGACAGCACGAGCATGCCGAAGTCCAGCTGGCCGCTCATCAGGTCCGTGACCAGCGGCGACACGCCGCGGTAAGGCACGTGTTCGGCGCGGGTGCCGGTGGCCTGGTTGATCATCTCGCCCGCCAGGTGCAGCGTCGTGCCCACGCCCGAAGACCCGTAGTTGAACGTGCCGGGCGCGGCGCCCTTGAGCTTTTCCAGGTACTCGGCGGCGGTCTTCACGCCGGAGTTCTTGCTGGCGGCCAGCAGCATCGGCTGCGAGGCCACGATGCCCAGCGCCGTGAAGTCCTTGGCGCTGTCGTACTTGACCGCGGTGTTGATCATGCGGGCGATCACCATTTCGTTGGTGGAGCCCAAAAAGATGGTGTAGCCGTCCGGCGCGGCACGGGCCACGCGCTGCGCGCCGATGGTGCCGCCGGCGCCGCCGACGTTCTCGACCACGACCGTCTGGCCCAGGCGCTTGCCCAGTTCTTCGCCCAGCAGGCGCGCGGTCAGGTCCAGGCTGCCGCCTGCGGGATAACCGACGATCAGCGAAATGCTGCGGGCCGGATAGTCGGCCGCGCTGGCAACGGGTGCCACGGCAAGGGCCGAAGCGGCGCACAACGAGACTAGCGCTGCGCGCAGCGGATGCAAGATGGACTTCATGAATTTCTCCCTGGGGTGCTGTGGGTGGACGGCGGAGCCGCCTCTTTTGAGTTTCGGGGGCTATTTTCAAGCGCGGCCCAGGGGCATACCGTGCCAAAGCGGCACATCGTTGTGCTAATCCGGTTTGATGCCTGGCAATCAGGCCTTGCGGCTGGCCGTCGCTTCCCAGGCAGCTTCGGCCAGGTCGGTCAGCCGGGCGCGCGGGCGGTACAGGCGGACCTCGAAGGCGATCTCGTCGCTACGCCCGCCCAGCTCGGCCAATGCGCCGCGGCGGCAATCCGCCGCCACCATGGACCAGGGCAGCCACGCCACGCCCACGCCCTTGGCGACCGCGCCATGCGCCGCGTCCAGCGAATCGCTGCGCACGAAGGGCGTCAGCGCGTACGGCGTGGCCTCCAGCCGGTCTCCCACGATGCGCTCCATCGCCAGCCCGCCGGTATAGGTGATCAGCGGCACGGGCGCGCCGCCCACCTGCAACTGATAGCGTGGCCGGCCACGGGCGTCCATCTGGCTGACCGGCACCAGCTTGTCGGTCGCCAGCGTCATAAAGCGGTAGCGCGAGGGGCTGAGCGGCACGGACAGCGCCGGGTGCTCGTAGCAGCACAAGAGGTCCACCTTGCCCTGCTCCAGCCGGACCACCAGGTCCTGCGCCTTGCCGGTGGACAGCTCCACCTGCGTGCCGTCGGTCAGCACCCGGGGCGCGCGGTGCCGCAGCCGCGCAATCCAGTCGGCCACCAGCGTGCGCGCTAGGCTGCGCCCCGTGGCGATCCGCAGCACGGCCTCGCCGCCCGCACCGGAACTGCGGATGCGATGGCGGACCAGCCCCATCTGCTCGACCACCTGCGTGGCGGTTTTCAGCAGCGTCTCGCCTTCGGGCGTCAGCGTCACCGGCAGGCGCTGGCGCTCCACCAGCGGGGTGCCTGCCCACGCTTCCAGGGCGCGGATGCGCCGGCCGAAGGCGGGATGCGTGACGTGGCGCAGTTCCGCGGCGCGCACGAAGCTGCCGGTCTGCGCCAGCGCGATCAGGTCTTCCAGGAGTTTCAGGTCTGCCATGGACGACAAGCTTACGGCATCACGACGCTAGGCCGCGGCTTGGCCCTCGGGCAGGGCAAGGATGCGCTCGATGACCTGCGCCGTCTCGCGGTAGTGCGTGGCTAGCAGCGCGGCCGCGCGGCCGGCATCGCGCGCGACCGCGGCATCCAGCAGCGCGCGGTGCTCATCGTCGACGTCGCGTTCATGGCCGTACGCCACCGCTTGGGCGCGCGCCGGCCGGCGATAGCGTTCCGTCTGCGCGTATAGCTGCGCGGACAGGTCCAGCAGCCAGGGCGAGCGGCAGGCGCCGATGAGCGCCTGATGAAACTCCTGGTGCCGGGCCTCCAGCGCGTCCTCGCGATCCGGGTCGAGGCCGGGCGCGGCGTCCGCCCGGCGGGCCGCCAGCGACAGCGCATGAAACGCCCCCACCAGCCGCGCCTCCCAGGCGTCGTCGGCGTTGGCCAGCGACCGCCGCAGCGCATCGCAATCGATCAGGATGCGGGTCTCGCAAGCATCGCGCATTTCTTCCACGGACAGCGGCGCGATCCGAAAGCCGCGCGACGTGGTGGTAAGCACCATGCGTTCGCTGCGCAACCGGTTCAGCGCCTCGCGGATCGGCGAAAAGCTGCCGCCGTAGCGCTGGCGCAGCAGTTCCAGCCGCAGCGACTGGCCCGGCGCAAACGCGCCGCGCATGATGTCGCGGCGCAACTGCCGGTAAATGTGTTCGGACAGCGTGATGTCTTCGACCCCGGCGCCGCCGTCAGCGGCCGCATCCTCGCGCGGGGCCTTGATTCTGGGTTTCAAGCGTTGTGCTCCTAGACGGCCACCACCGGATGGCGCAGCGTGCCGATGCCTTCCACGCAGGCCACGACCACGTCGCCCGGCCACAGGAATTCCTGCGGCTTGCGCCCGGCCCCCACGCCCTCCGGCGTGCCGGTGGCGATGATGTCGCCCGGTTCCAGCGTGATGCCGGCGCTGATATCGGAAATCAAAAACGGCACCTTGAACAGCATGTGGCGCGTGTTCGAGCCCTGCTTCTTTTCGCCATTGACCGTCAGCCACAGGTCCAGCACCTGCGGATCGGGGATTTCGTCGGCGGTCACGATGCATGGGCCGAACGGCGCGTACGTGTCCTGTCCCTTGGAATAGATCCACTGGCCTGCCCGGCGGCAATCGCGCGCGCTCATGTCCAGCATCACGCTATAGCCAAACACGTAAGACAGCGCGTCGGCCTCGGCCACGCGCGACGCGCGCCGCCCGATGATGACGGCCAGTTCCACTTCCCAATCCAGTTGCTGCGTGATCCTGGCGTTGTGCTCGATGGCATCGCCCGGCCCGATCACCGTGGTGGGCGGCTTGGAAAAGATCACCGGCTGCTTGGGCAGGTCGGCCGACGTGTCCAGCGTGCGGCTGGATTCGGCCACGTGCTCCACATAGTTCAGCCCGATGCCAAAAATGTTCTTGCGCGGACGCGGGATGGGCGCCAGCAACTTCACGTTCTCCTGCGGCAGGGCCGTGCCCACCGGCCAGTTGCCGCGAAACGTGTCCAGCAGGCGCGTCGCCTGCGCGACCGCCACCGGCCCCAGGTCGATGAATTCCAGCATGTCGCCGGGCAGGTCCACCCCGCCTTCCTGGCCCAGCAGGAACAGGTCGATCACATAGCCGTCCACGAGCGCGCCCAGGCGGGCGGCGGCGGTGGGATGAGCGCGAAAGGTCACGAGGCGCATCGGAAACTCCAGAAGGTCAAAGGGGGGTGGAACCGGCCGGCGCGGCGCGGCGTCATGCATTCAGAAACTAAATCAGCGGTTGATGGCCGCCGTTGTCCTGTACCGCTTCCTCGCGGTACAGCGCAAGCGCGCGCATGACGGGCAGGTCGTTGAAACAGAAGAGGCACGCGTCGTCGTTGAACGACAGGTTCGCGTGTTCGTGAATAGCCCACGACGGCACGCAGAAAATGTCGCGCTCGGTCCAGTCGTAACGCTTGCCGTCGATCACGGAAAACCCGCTGCCCTTGGCCACCTGATAAATGAAGCTGCCGGTGTGCCGGTGCGCCTGGGTGTGTTCGCCCGGGCGCAGCAACTGCATGCTGGCGCCGATGGTGGGCATGACCGCGCCGCCCGTTGCCGGATTCACGTATTCCAGCAGGATGCCATCGTAGGGGCTGCCCGGCGCGGTGCGCGCATAGCGGCGCAGGGCCTCATACGTAGGCTCCCATTCGTACTTGAAGAGCGGAGAATACGGCTTGGTCCACCCGGACACCTGCGGCCGCAGCGCCACGCCGCCCCACGCGCCGCTGGTGTCGTCCACCGGGTGCGTGATGGTCTGGTTCAGGTCGGGATGCACGGCATAGAAACCGGCTTCCAGCGCATTGACCAGCGGTATATCCAGGCCGTCCTGCCAGATACAGGTCGTGCCGTCCTCGGCCACGCCATGCTCGTGCCAAGTGCCGTTGGGCGTCAGCACGAAATCGTTCGCGCCCAACGTCATCTTGTGGCCGTCCACCACCGTGTACGCGCCTTGCCCTTCCATGATGAAGCGCAGCGCTGAATGCGTGTGCGCGTGCGCGCTGGCCAGCTCGCCCGGCTTCATCACCTGCAGCCCGGAATACAGCCAGCCCACCGCCGCGGCAACGTCCTGCCGGCCCGGGTTGTTCAGGTAGATGACGCGCCGGCCCGCCTCTTCGGGGGACACCAGCTCGGCGGATCGCAACACATGACCGCGCAGGTCCCGGTAACGCCAGACCACGGGCACCGACGCCGACCGCGGCGCCCACGGCTCGATCTTGTTCGCCACCGTCCACAACGCGCCCGTCTCAAGCCGCGCCAGTTCCTGGTAGTAGGCCACCCGCTCCGGCGAGTCGGCCACATTGGCGCGGCCCGCGGTGTCCTCGCGGTAAGCGTCGTAGCGGTTCGCTTCCATGTCGTGCCCCTGGTTTTATAAAACGCCGAGGATTTTCGAAAATACTACGCGCGCCAGGAAGGGTGGGCAATGGGCAAGCGCTAGGGGTTTTCCTGCAATGCCGGAAAGGCTGGCAACGCCACGCCGCGAAAATATCTGGACGACCTGCGCAAAAATACTGTACAAAAACACAGTGCGACGTGATACATTTCGCTCGCCCGAAAAACTGTCGTCCAGGGGAGAATTCCTGTGTCAGAAGCTGCTCATCTCGTTCAGTACATCGTCGTTCCCTATCGCGCCGCCGCCAATGGCGTCGCCCCCGGGGAAATCCGTCCGGCCAGCAGCGAATTCGGAGCCATCCGCATCGCGAATTCCATGGCTTCCAAATTTGCAGGCGTTGCCGCCTACGAAGTGATGATCGACAAGGAAACCGGCGACATGGAATCGCCGCGCATCCTGATGCAGATCGGCACCGTGCCTTCACTGGACGACTAGCCAACGCAAATCGCCCGCCCCGCGTGCACGCGGGGCGGGCGATTCAATGGCTTGGCGCGCCTTGCCAGCGCTTAGCCAGTATTTCCGTGGGATCAGTCATCCGCAGAATCCTGCGACGCGGACGCTAGAACAGATGCTTGATCCCCATCGAGCCGCCGATCGCGCGCAATCCCGACGCGCCGCCCAATCCCTGCTCGGCGTTCAACTGCACATTGACGAATGTGTTCTTGCCCGCCCGCCGGTCGTAACCCGCCGACAGCGCCACGCGCGACCCGTCCAGCTTATTTTCAAAGGCGATGTCACCTTGAGTGAGCGTCTGGTATTCGCTGGACGATTCCCCCAACGTGTGCCGGTAACTCAGCATCAGCCAGCCATGGTTTTGCGCGTCGTCCTGCTCGCCCCAGGCTTTCGACAGCTTCACGCTCACCCGTGAATGCAGCGCATGCGACTTCGGCAGTGTCACCCGGCCCAGATCGTCATCGCTGTCGCGCAGCGCCAGGTGTTGAACCATTACCTGCGCCTGCGGTTCGAGTCGAAGTCCGGAGGACGCATCGCCAATGTCGAACGCCTTGCCGGCTTCAGCCGACAGCGCCGCACCCCAGCCCGACGTGCGCATTGACATGCCGTCCGCGCCGCGCGATTGGGTCTTTACCCCATACCGGCTGATCTGCGTGACGAAATCGGCATACCCGCCCTTGCCGTCCAACATCGTGTAGTACGCGCCCAGGCCGTACATGGTCTGATCGCTGCGACCGGCGTCGATTATTGAACGCGTGGATGCCTGATAGTGGTCTACCTGCGCGCGGGACACCATGGCCGTGCCAAACATGCCCATGCTGTTGCGACGGATACCCTTGTTGGTCACGAACAGGTCCGTGCCGACCTGCAGACCGCCCAGCGTCGTGCGGCTTCCCACTTGAGACTGCAGGATGCCGCGCGAAGCGCCGTCGCGGTTCTCCCAGGCACCCAGCGTTCTGGCCCAGGCATACGGGTACACCTTGCGGGCCAGCGTTTCTGTCGCGCCCATGCGCTCGTTGAAGGTGCCCACCGCCAGCTCGGACTGCCGCAAGGCCTGGCCGCCCAACTGCGAGTAGATCGAGACCTCGGGGCGGACTTCGCTGATCAAGTACCAATTGTTGGAAAGGTCCGGCGAGCCATCCAGCGCGCCGTGCGTCAGCACATAGCGGAACGCGCCGCCCCGCAGGGCCTGGCCGGGTGTTTGCTGGAACGCGTTGTCCGTGCTGGCGCCCGCCTTGACCACCAGAAAGCCATTGCCGCTGAAGGGATCGCCAAAATCCCCGTCGGTATTCAGCGTCAGGTAGGTCAACCCCGTCGCCCCCGCGTTCAAGGTCAGGTAATCCACGGTGCCAGCCGTGGTCGGAATCATGTGCAACTGCACTTCACCGCCGCCGCCCACCAGATTGTTGGCGGTGAACGTACGGCCGATTTCATCGTTGGTCCATGCTGCGGGCGGGGCGAAGGCGACGCTGCCGGCAAGCCGAAGTTCGTTGACGGTGCTGAGATTGTTTGCTTGCGCGGCGTTCGGTGCGGGGTTGGAAGCATCCGTCAGGATGTTCCATTTGCTGGCCGCGTCGATGGAGAGATTCGGTCCATCCACCCAACCGTGAAGTGTGCCGCCGTTGGCCAAGCCCAGGTCGGCACTGCCCGCCCCAACGACCCGGGCAACAGCGTGATCTGGCTGACCCAAGGACGTGCCATCGATGACCAGCGTGCCGTTGTCCACCCGCGTGAAGCCGGTGTACGTAAGCGACCCGGTAAGCGTGGTCGTTCCCGAACCGGCCTGCAGCAGATCGCCCGTGCCAGATATGGCGTGGGACAGGATGACTGCGTCGGCGCGGTCGATGGCCAGAAGGGCGTTGTTCTCGACCTGGCCCGCCCCCAACGAGCCGACGGCCTGGCCCGAGCCCAGCTGCAGCACACCGTCGTCAATCCGCGTTGCGCCGGCGAAGGCATTGTCGCTGTCGATGATCCACGTACCCCCACCGGTCTTGGTCAGCGAGCCCGATCCGGTGATCGCGCCCTGCATCACGGACACCGTGCCGTCCACGGTGCGAATGGCGCCATCTCCCGCAAACTGCATGTCGCGCTGCGACAGGACATTGGCATCCAGTTGCAGCCCGCCGCCATCAACCGTGAGGGCAACGGAGGCGTCGCCCAGGCTAGCGTCGTCGGCGATCGCGAGCCACCCGCCCGACAGGGTCCAGGGCATGATGGCCTGACTGGGCGTGCCCGTCAGCGTCCAGGTTCCCGCCGACGTTTTTTCGAAGGCATTGAAGCCCAGGTACTGGGCCTGCGGGCCGCTTCCAATCAGGCTGACATCGAAGGCCAGCGCCGAGCCGCCATCCAGCCTGAACGTGTTCTTGCCGCCCGACTCCGTGGCGTCGACCAGGCCGATGATTTCACTGCCGTTTTGCAGGACCAGCGTGGAATCATGGGCGGTCGCCGCATACTTGATGGCGATGTTCTGGTTCGCCGGTCCCTGCGAGATCGTGCCCGAATTGATGATCACGGAGTTGGCGCCGGTGACGTGGACACCGTGACCGCTGTTGCCGCCGGCACCGCCCGGGGGGCCGCCGGAGAATGAGGTGCCCGCCCCGCCGGCGCCGCCCGATCCGCCAGCCGCCCCGCCGCCTCCGCCGCCCCCGGCCCAAATTGCTATGTTCGCTATGCCACCACCGACGCCGGCCTCACCGCCAGCGATACCGCCTGATCCGCCTACACCCGGAATTGGGCTGGATAATCCATCGCCCTGCGACCCGCCGTTGGTGTAGGTGCCGCCGCCACCACCACCACCACCTGCATAATTCGACTGGCCGCCACCCGGCATACCATCTTCTCCCCCATTGCCGCCATTGCCGCCGTAGCCCGTTCCATCGATCCCGCCGGGGTTGATATCCGCCGCGCCGCCGCCGCCGCCCCCACCGCCGCCACCAGTGCCCCCCGCGCCGTCACCACCGCGGCCGCCGTCGCTGACAATGCTCTGACTGAAACTACCGCCGCCCCCGCCTCCACCGCCCCCCCCCTTGCCGCCGCTAATAGAGTAGCCGTCGTTATGCAAAACCACGCCATCACCCGAGATAACGATGCCGTGCCCGCCATTGCCGCCCGCGCCACCTGCGCCGCCCACATAGCCCCCTTGCCCGCCTCCGCCCCCCCCGCCCCCGCCACCGCCGGGCGCGCCTTCAATGTCGTCAGAGGTCGTGTAAGAAGTGGTGAGATCCAAGGCGGCAAAACCATCCCCGCCATCGCCGCCGTTGCCCCCATTGGCGGCCCCGCCTGCGCCGCCCACCCCCGCCTCGCCGACGATCAAGGCACGCGCCGCGGGATGCGGGGACATGCCCAGAGAGATCAAAGACAGGCCAAAACAAAGCTTCAGCGCCATACCGCGCGCCTTGTCGATTCGGTTCGAGATCGAGTCCGCATGTCGCAACGCCAAGCAAGAATCCGTATGCATCGTTGGTTCATCCTGGGTAGTGGATTCACGCGCGGCTTCACGAATTCAATTGCACCGGGAGCACAGGGGCAGCTCCAGGCAGAATCATTTTCTTGATATCGCAAGAACGTGGAACACCGGGGCTGCCGGTTGCGCGTTTGAGTAATCCGGTTAATCACATCGAGCGACGGCTTCGAGCTAAAAAGCGTTAAAGCCCGTCTCGTCGGTGTGTCTGATTCTCTTTATGCGTCCCGGCTTTACCCAGAGTAGGATTACTCGGAATGCGCGACAGTCTTCATAAGAATCAGTTGCCGTGGAAAATCAGACGATCGCTATGGCGCATGTTCCAAGACCGTGCCAGCGATCCGGCGGGCCGCTTCATGCACGTTTGTTAGAACAGATACTTCACCCCCACCGAACCGGCCACCGCCCGCAATCCTGACGAGCTGCCCAAGCCCTGTTCGGCCTGCACCCGCACGTTGACGAAGGTGTTTCTGCCCGCGCGCCGGTCATATCCCGCCGCCAGACCGACGCGCGATCCATCCAGATCGTTGTCGAATGCGATATTGCCCTGCGTGGCGGTGGGATACGAACTGGAGGAGCTTCCCAGCGTGTGGCGGTAGCTCAGCATCAGCCAGCCGTGGCTTTGCGTCTGGGCTTGCTCGCCCCAGACTTTCGATAGCTTCAGACTCACACGCGAATGCAGCGCGTTCAGTCCCGGCAGGGCAACCCGGCCCACGCTGTCTTCAGCGTCACGCAATTTGACGTGCTGGACCATCACCTGGGCTTGCGGCTCAACGCGCAGACCGCGGCCGTCGCGAATATCGAAGGCCTTTCCGGCTTCGGCGGAAAGCGCGGCGCCCCATCCGGATGTCTGCAGGGACGTGCCATGCGCACCACGCGATTGCGTCTTCACGCCATACCGGCTGACCTGTCCGACGAAATCGGCGTAACCGCCCTTGCCGTCCATCAACGTGTAGTAAGCGCCCAGGCCATACAGGGTTTGATCGCTGCGGCCGGCATCCACCGTCGATCGCGTGGATGCCTGATAGTGCGACACGTCGTTACGGGAAACCATTGCCGTACCAAACACGCCCACGCTCTGGCGGCCGATACCTTTGCTGGCCACGAACAGGTCCGTTCCCACCTGCAGCCCGCCCAGCCGCGAATCCACGGCGACATTCGCTTGCCGGATCCCCAGGGGCGCGCCATCCCGGCGTTCCAGGACGCCCAACGACCGCGCCCAGACATACGGGTAGACCGTTCGCGCCAGCGTTTCGGTCGCTCCCATCCGTTCGTTGAACGAACCCACCGCCACCTCGGACTGCCGCAAGGCCTGATTGCCCAACTGCGAGTAGATGGACACCTCGGGACGGATATCGCTGAACAGGTACCAGTTGTTGGCCAGATCCGCTGCGCCGTTTCTCGCGCCTTGCACGAGCCCGTAATTGAATGCGCCCGCCTGGGTGGGTTGTCCGGGGGTTTGTACAAACGCGTGGTCGGTGCTGGCGCCGGCCTTGACCACCAGTAACCCGTCGCCGGCCAACGGATCTCCGAAGCCGCCCGGCGTGATGAGCTTCAGGTAGGTCAACCCCGTGGCGCCCTGGGTCAGCGTCAGGTGATCCGCGGCGCCGGTCGGGTTCACGTGCAGCTGCACTTCGCCACCGGCGCCCACCAGGTTGTTGGCGGTGAATGTGCGGCCGGCCTGATTGTTCGCCGCATCGGAGGGCGGCGAAAAGGCAATGCTGCCAGCAAGCTGAAGTGCGTTGACGCTGCTGAGGTTGATGTCCTGCGCGGCGGTAGCGGCATCGGTCAGGACGTTCCATCGGCTCGTCGCATCGATGATGAGGTTCGGTCCGTCCATCTGGCCGTCAAGCCTGGCGCCGTTCGCAAGGCTCAATGTCGCATTGCTGGCGCCTGCAACGCTGGCGGCCGCGTGATCGGCCTGGCCCAGGGCCGTGCCATGGATGACCAGCATGCCCTCGTCGACACGCGTAACGCCGGTATGGGTGAGCGGCCCCGCCGGCGCGGTGTTGCCCGATCCGCTATCGCTACCCAGGATGATCCATGTGCCGGGCCCTGACTTGGTGAGGCTGCCCGCGCCGCTGATCGTGCCCTGCATCACGGACACCGTGCCGGCGGCCGTGTGGACCGCGCCATCACCGCGCAATTGAAAATCGCGCTGCGACGACATGCTGGCGTTCAGTTGCAACCCGCCGCCGTCAAAGACAAGGCCGCCAGCCACATCCCCCAGCGCGGCGTCGTCCGTGATCGCAAGCCATCCCCCGAGAAGCGTCCAGGGCGTAAGCGCCAGGGAGGGCGACCCCGTCAGCGCCCACATGCCGTCAGACGTCTTCTCGAATGCGTTGAAGCCCAGATACTGACCCTGCGCGCCGTTGCCAATCTTGCCCACGTCAAACGCCAGCGCGGCCCCGCCATCCAGGACCAGCGTGTTCGTGCCGGCCGATTCGGTGGCGTCGACGAGGCCTTGAATCACGCTACCCTCCCGGAGCATCAAGGTCGCGTTGCTGGCGATCCCCGCATACTTGATGGCGGTGTCCTGATTGACGGGCCCCGCCATGATGGCGCCCGAGTTGATGATGACGGAATCGGCTCCCGTGACGTAGACGGCATGATTGCTGCTGCCGGCACCACCACCGCCGTTCAAATCGAGACGCGTGTACTGTCCGCCGTCGCCCCCCGCGCCGCCTGGCGCGCCTCCGCCCCCTCCGCCGGGCGCAAAACCTTCGTACGGCTGGGCATCATCTCCGTTGACGCCAGACGCCCCGCCAGCAGTACCGCCCGGTCCGCCCACCCCTTCACTCAGCACTGGCCACACGTCCTGGCCTGCACTCCCGCCGTTGATGGATGAGCCGCCGCCACCGCCACCGCCGCCCGCCCAGGAGACACCGAGGGGACCACCGCCCCCCACGAGGCCATCTTCTCCGCCGTGGCCGCCGTCTCCTCCGAAGCCCGTCCGGATATACGCCCCGCCTCCCCCGCCCCCGCCGGCGGCGCCGCCTGCGCCCGTCGAGCCGTCGCCACCGCGACCACCATCTGCTTCCACAGAGAAATGGAAGGTGGAGCCGCCGCCTCCGCCGCCGCCACCGCCCTTGCCGCCGCGGATCGACCAGCCGTCGTTGTGCAATACCACCGCGTCGCCTGAGATGACGATGCCGGCCCCGCCGTTCCCCCCGGCGCCGCCAGCGCCGCCCATGGAATGGCCGTGCCCGCCGCCACCACCACCACCGCCGCCGCCGCCGGCCCCGCCTTCCACGTCGCCGGCCGTGGTGTACGAGGTCGTAAGGTCCAAGGCGGCATGGCCATCTCCGCCGTCGCCGCCACGCCCCCCATTGGATGCGCCTCCCTGGCCCCCAGCCCCCGACACGCCAACGATCCCGCCAGCGGCAACGGCAGGGTGCGGCACGTCGACGGAGAGCAGCAGCAGGCCAACGCAAAGCTTGATCGTGTTTGTTCGGGTTTTGAGAAACGGCGTTGAATCGGCACGTCGCAGCGCCGCGCGGGAATCCACGTTCATCGATCAGATCATCCTGGGGGGTCGGATTCACGCGCAGGGACTTTTCGTTCCGCCTGGAATGCAAGTGACGCTGCCCGGGCAGTTGACCGCTTGCGCGTGAATATCCGTTTGTTCACGTTGAACGACGGAGCTGGGCCACAGATCGCTGGAGCCCACTTCGTCGGTGTGTTCGATTGTGTTCAGACAGTCCGCATTTACCGAGAGCACTATTACTCCGATGGCGTGACCGCTTTTTCAAACATCAACGGACGCATCGAAATCCGACAGATCGCCATTGCGTTCGAATCGTTGCCGTGCCAGCCATCCGGACAGGAGGCCATCGACCGATCAGGCATCATCCGGGCGCGGGACGGAGTGCAAATTTGCACCGTGTCGGCGCGATAATGCGCTCACGCGTTTTCATTGCGCAGTTACGCTGGAGCCTTCTGATACCGAACTTCGTTTCCCCAACCTCCCAGGAGAAAACCATGACGACGCAATCGAATCCACTCGAAAAGAAAACCGCCTATTGGGGCGTGCCGTGGGAAGACGCTTATGGTTATGCGCAGGCGGTGCAGGTGGGCAACGACATCTACGTGTCGGGCCAGCTCAATCACGACAAGGACGGCAACCTGATCGCGCCGGCCGAACTGGACGACCAAGGCAAGCCGCGTAATTTTTCCACCATGGAAGCGCAGATGCGCGCGACCTACGAGAACCTGGCGGCCTTGCTGGGCAAGTTCGGCGCCACGCTGGATAACGTCGTGGAAGAGACGCTGTACGTCTTGGACGTCGATGCCGCCTTTGCGGCGGCGGGCAAGGTGCGCAAGGCCGCCTACGGCACCGATCGTCCCCAGGTCGCCAGCAACCTGATCGGTGTCTCCCGGTTGGCGATGCCCGCGCAGTTGATCGAGATCGCCTGCAAGGCGGTGCTGCGCCCTCGCACTGCCGATTGAGGAACCATCAGGTCTTTGACGGGGGCCGCGCCTGGCGGCCCTCGATCAAGGCCTTGTGCTTTGCCACGGCCGCGGCGCAAAAACGCATGAAGATCTGAACGCGCCGTGAGCGCCGGATGTCGGGATGGGTGAGCAGCCAGAGTTCATCCGCAAGCTCGGGCACGACAGGACCCACGCGCACCAGGTCGGCCATCGTGTCTCCCAGCATGCAGGGCAGATAGCCCACCCCAAGCCCCGCGGCGATGCCCGCGCCGACGGCGGCGACCGAATCGGATCGGTACGCGATATTCGCCGGCGCAACCCGGCCTTCAATAACGCGAGCGGCCTTCAATCCAGCCAATCCGCCCGCGTAGGACACCCAACTCAGGTCGTGAATGCGGTCCGCCGCAGGCGCCTTGCGCCGAAACTGTTGCGCGCTTCCGTAAGGCGCCCACGCGATGCCTGCCAGCTTGCGCCCGACCCAGCTCTGCGGCGGCCGTTGGGTGGCTCGTAGCGCGATATCCGACTCGTCCCGGGCAAGGTCCAGCGTGTCGTTCCCGACCAGGACCTCAATCGACAGCGAGGGGTGGGCTGCCCTGAATTCGGCAATGATGGGCGTCAGGAAATACAGCAGCAGCGAGTCGCTGGTGGCAACCCGAAGCGTGCCTTGCGGGTCATGCGTGGAACCGGAAATGCGGCGAGCCACACTGACAACATCGAGTTCGACACGCTCGCTCAGCGCGCGAAGCTCCATCCCTTCGGCGGTCAGCTTGTAGCCTGCGCGCCGCCGGTCAAACAAGGCAACGCCCAGCGCAGCCTCGGCCTGCGCCACGCGGCGCGATACCGTCGAGGCATTGATGCCGAGCTTTTCGGCCGCCAAGGACCGATTGCCGCAATCGCTCAACACTTTGACGATGCGCAGGTCATCCCATGACAACGTGTTCGGCGCGGCGGCGTTGTCCAGGGCGAGGCTGGTCGCGGACGCGGGGAGGGCTTCGGCAGGTTTTGGCGGCGCCATGATCGGCAGATGTTCTTACGTGGGCGTGAGACGTAAGCGTAAAACGTAAGCGCCCATCGCAGGCGTCAAATCAAAGCGCTGAACGGAAAGGATGCTTAACGCCGTGAAAAGCGCTTAAGCACAGAGAATGCGCATAACCGAATCCGCATAACCGAATCCTCATAACCGAATCCGTATAACCGAAGGGCGCATAAACAAAAGGCCCCTATGAAGGGGCCCTGGAAAACGCACAGCTTGTCTGGATTGGCGCGCCCGACAGGAATCGAACCTGTATCAAGAGCTTCGGAAACTCTCATTCTATCCATTGAACTACGGGCGCAGCGCAAGGAGGCGGTATTGTACCCAGTTTTGCGCGATCTGCATGAACTGGATCAAATCTTCCGGCAAACTCATCGAAAACCCGTCCTGACACATTGGACGATCGTCCCTGACACCGTTATATAATCCAGCGTTTGCTTGCAGGCGGGCATGGGTTGCCGCCGACTTGTGCAGTACTGATTTTCTGTTGCCGCCGCCAAGGCGCCCCCGGTACCCGTTAGCAGGATTTGGTCATGAGCAACGAGCAGGAACACATAGAAGAGCACTCCTCCCCCATCAAGACCCCGAAGCAACTGATCGTCACGGTCGTCCTGGCTTTCGTGGTTCCCATCGCCATCATCATCCTTCTGGTGAACATGGTGGTCACGGGCACCAAGACCGGCGCCGGGTCAGACGCCCTGTCCGGCGAAGCGGTCGCCCGGCGGATCGCCCCCGTGGCAGGTTTCGAACTGGTTGATGCCAACGCGCCCAAGGTCTTCAAGACCGGCGAGCAGGTCTTTGCCGCTGTCTGTACGGCCTGTCACACCGCTGGCGTGGCGGGCGCTCCCAAGATGGGCGACAACGCCGCGTGGGCGCCGTTCATCAAGGCAGGCTACGACGAGATGCTGAAGGTCGCGCTGCACGGCAAGGGCGGCATGCCCGCCAAGGGCGGCAACCCGGCCCTGTCCGACTACGAAGTCGCGCGCGCCGTGGTGTACATGGCCAACAAGTCCGGCGCCTCGCTGGAAGAACCCGCCGCTCCCGCTGAAGAAGGCGTCAAGAAGGAAGGCGAGGCCGCAGCCGCGCCGGCTGCACAGGCTGCTGCTCCGGCTGCTGCCGCACCGGCTGCCGCAGCACCGGCTGCCGCAGCACCGGCTGCCGCAGCACCAGCCGCAGCCGCACCCGCTGCGGCCCCGGCCCCCGCCCAACAGGCTGCCGCCGTCAATCCGGCCGGCGAAAAGCTCTACAAGACGGCCTGTTTCGCGTGCCACGCCACGGGTGTCGCCAATGCGCCCAAGTTCGGCGACAAGGCCGCCTGGGAGCCCTACATCAAGACCGGCATGGACACCATGGTGAAGGTCGCCATAACGGGCAAGGGCGCAATGCCTCCCAAGGGCGGCGCCGCCAACGCCTCCGAAGAAGACATCCGCGCCGCCGTCCAATACATGGTCGACGCCGCCAAGTAATACCCCGCCGGCACGACAGGCAACAAAAAGCCCCTTGATGATTCAAGGGGCTTTTTTCATGGCCGCAACGTCTTCATGCGTTGAAGAGGTGTCAGACACCTCGCCGCGCAGCGCTCACTCCGCCGTCGACTTCAGCAGCGACATGCCCAGTTGCACGCGGCGTTGCAGCCACAGGCTCGGACGGTAACGGGTGTCGCCCGTGACGCGCTGCATGCTCTTCAAGATTTCCAGGATGCGGTCGGCGCCCAGCTTGTCGCCCAGCGCCAGCGGGCCCACGGGATAGCCCAGACCCAGCGTCACGGCCAGGTCGATGTCTTCCGGCGTGGCGATCTTTTGCTGCGCGATGTCGCAGGCGATGTTCACGATGTGCGCCACGATGCGCTGGGCGATGAAACCCGGCGAATCCTCGATCACCGTGACGGGCACGCCATCCGCGGCCAGCAGCGCATGCGCGGCGTCGCGCCACTTGGCTTCGGTGGCCGGCGACACCATGATCGTGCGGCGCTTGGCGCCGTCGAACGCATATAGCGTGTCCAGGCCGACGGTACGGCCCGCATTCAGGCCTTGCGCGGAGACAGTGGTGGACACGTCTTCACCGAAGGGCGTGACCAGAATCAGCGCATCGGCGTCGGGCGTGGAACCCGTGACCAGCGTGCCGCCCAGCTTTTCCACCAGCGCGGACGCGCGGGCGTAGCCTTCGCCATGCTTGGGGCTGACCCAGACCTTCAGGCCGTCGGGCAGCGCGGGCGCGGCGGCTTCGGCGGGCACCTGCTTCTGGCCGTCGGCGTAGACGTAGAAGCCTTCGCCGGCCTTGCGGCCGATCAGGCCACCGGCCAGGCGCACCGTCGTGATGGGCGACGGGCGGAAGCGCGGCTCGTCGAAGAACTGGCGGTAGATGGATTCCATCACCGGATGCGAGACGTCGAGCGCGGTCAGGTCCAGCAGCTCGAACGGGCCCATGCGAAAGCCCGCCTGCTCGCGCATGACGGCGTCGACCTGGGCGAAGGTGGCCACTGCCTCCTGCGCCACGCGCAGGCCTTCGGTATTCATGCCGCGGCCGGCGTGGTTGACGATGAAGCCGGGCATGTCCTTGGCGCGCACGGGCGTGTGCCCCATGCGGCGGGCCAGGTCGGCCAGGGCGTCGCCCACTTCCGGCGCGCTGCGCAGGCCGTCAATGACCTCGACCACCTTCATCAGCGCGACCGGGTTGAAGAAGTGATAGCCCGCCACGCGCTGCGGCCGCTTGCAGGCGGCGGCAATCGCCGTGATGGACAGCGACGAGGTGTTGGACGCCAGGATGCAGTCGTCGGACACCACGCCTTCCAGCGCCGCGAACAGATCGCGCTTGACGTCCAGGCGCTCGACGATGGCCTCGACCACGAGCTGGCAGTTCGCCATGTCGGTCAGCGCGGTGGCCGATTCGACGCGTTCCAGCGCGGCTTGCGCGTCGGCGGCGGTCAGCTTGCCCTTCTGGGCCAGCTTCTCCCAGGTCTGGCGCAAGGACTCGCGCGCGGCCGCGATGGCGTCGGCGCTGGTGTCGTACAGGCGCACACGCAAGCCGGCCTGCGCCGCGATCTGCGCGATGCCGCGCCCCATGGCCCCGGCGCCCACGACGCCGATGGTTTGAATGTCCGTCATCAACTATCTCCTGCCTGTATTGGAATGGATCGTGCGCCTGGCGCGGCGCGGCATGCGCAAAAGGCGGCCAGGCCGCCTTCTCGCGCGCGTCAGGTGCGGCTCTGCGCCAGCGCCTGGATTTCTTCGGCCGACAGTCCCAGCTTTTCAGACAGGACCTGCTCGGTGTGCTCGCCCAGCATGGGCGGGGCGCGGCGGTACTCGACCGGACTACCGGAGAACTTCAGCGGGCTGGCCGCCACGGGCACGGTGCCGGCGGCCGGATGGGGCAGCTCACGCTTCATGTTGCGGGCCAGCACGTGCGGGTCTTCATACACCTGGTCCAGCGTGTTGATGGGACCGGCCGGCACGCCCACGCCTTCCAGCGCGGCGAGCCAGTGGTCGCGCTCGCCAGTGGCCATGCGCTCGGCCAGCAGCGGCACCAGTTCCTCGCGGTTCTTCACGCGCTGCGGGTTGGTGGCAAAACGCGGGTCGGCCGACAGTTCGGGCAGGCCGATCGCGCCGCAATAGTTGCGGAACTGGCTGTCATTGCCCACCGCCACGATGAGGTGGCCGTCGCTGGCCGCGAACACCTGGTAGGGCACCAGGTTCTGGTGCGCGTTGCCGGCGCGGCGCGGCGCCACGCCGGAGGTCATGAAGTTCAGGTTCTGGTTGGCCAGCATGGCGACCTGGCAGTCCAGCAGCGCCATGTCGATGTGCTGGCCCAGGCCGCTGCGGGCCCGTTCGTGCAGCGCCGCCAGGATGCCCACGGTGGAATACATGCCGGTCATCAGGTCGGCCACGGCAACGCCTGCCTTCTGCGGACCGCCGCCGGGCAGGTCGTCGCGCTCGCCGGTGATGCTCATCAGGCCGCCCATGCCCTGGATCATGAAGTCATAGCCGGGACGGCTGGCGTAGGGGCCGGTCTGGCCGAAGCCCGTGATCGAGCAGTAGATCAGGCGCGGATTCAGTTCCTTCAGGCTCTCGTAGTCCAGGCCATATTTGGAAAGCCCGCCGACCTTGAAGTTTTCCACCAGGATGTCGCTCTGCAAGGCCAGTTCGCGCACGAGTTCGGCGCCGCGCGGCGAGGCGATGTCCAGCGCCACCGACATCTTGTTGCGGTTGGCCGACAGGTAATACGCGGCCTCGGTGGTGTCGTGGCCCGCTTCGTCCTTCAGGTACGGAGGGCCCCAGGCGCGCGTGTCGTCGCCCGAGCCGGGCCGTTCGATCTTGATGACCTCGGCGCCAAGGTCAGCGAGGTTCTGGGTGCACCAGGGACCCGCCAGCACGCGGGTCAGATCCAGCACACGTATGCCGGTTAGGGGAGCGGGACGTTGCGACATCGGTAATCTTTTCGCTAGAAGGGAAATGAGAACTTCCCGCCCGCGCCGGGGCGCAAGGCGGACTGGGATTCCGTCATGCCAGAAGGCGGCCCGCCGGGGGCCGCCTTCCGATCAACATTCGTCAGACTGGATATTAGCCTCTCGAACGCGTTGGCCGGACCGCTGGCGGCGGAAAGATCAGGAATGGGCCTTGATGGTCTCGCGCGCAATGACCAGCTGCTGGATCTGCGACGTGCCTTCAAAGATGCGGAACAGGCGCACGTCGCGGTAGAAGCGCTCCACCGCGTACTCGGACATGTAGCCCGCACCCCCGTGGATCTGCACCGCGCGGTCGGCCACGCGGCCCACCATTTCCGTGGAGAAGAGCTTGCAGCAGGCGGCCTGCATGGTGGTGTTCTCGCCGCGGTCACGCATGCGGGCGGCATCCAGCACCATGCAGCGGGCCGCGTAGAGTTCGGCCTGGCTGTCGGCGATCATCGCCTGGATGAGCTGGAATTCGGCGATGGGCTGGCCGAACTGCTTGCGCTCGGTGGCGTACTTCACGGCGTCGCGCAGCAGGCGGTCGGCAATGCCCACGCACAACGCGGAAATGTGCAGGCGGCCCTTGTCCAGCACGCGCATGGAGGTCCGGAAGCCATTGCCTTCCTCGCCGCCAAGCAAGGCGCTGGCCGGCACGCGGCAGTTGTCGAACACGACGTCGCTGGTCAGCGCGCCGGCCTGGCCCATCTTCTTGTCCGGCTTGCCGATGATGAGTCCCGGCGTGCCGGCCTCGACGAGGAAGCACGAGATGGAGTTGGCCCGGCGCTCGGGCGCCGTGCGCGCCATGACCGAAAACAGGCCGGCGATGGGCGCATTGGTGATGTAGCGCTTGGTGCCGTTCAGCACGTAGCAATCGCCGTCACGCTCGGCGGACACGCGCAGCGACATGGCGTCGGAGCCCGCATCGGGCTCGGTCAGCGCAAACGACCCGATCAGTTCGCCGCTGGCCAGCTTGGGCAGGTATCGGGCGCGCTGCTCGTCGGTGCCGGCCAGGACGATGGCCTGCGAGCCGATGCCGATGTTGGTGCCGGCCAGCGACCGGAACGCGGGCGAGGTCTGGCCCAGTTCGAACACGACGCGGACCTCTTCTTCCATCGTCAGGCCCAGTCCGCCGAAGTCCGGCGAGATGGACAGGCCGAACAGGCCCAGGTCGCGCATTTCATTGACGATGTCCGGCGGCACTTCGCCGCTGGCGGCCAGTTCGTCCTCGGCGGGAATCAGCCGTTCGTGCACGAAGCGGCGGACGGCGTCGATCAAAAGGTTCAGGGTTTCGGTGTCCAGGGCCATGAGGAAAGTCTCTTAGAGCGAATGCAGGTCAGGGGTTTGGTATGGCGGCGCGTTCAGGGACGCATGCCGCCCACCAGCAGATCGAAATAGCCGTCGGCGATGGTTTCGGCGCTGTCACCCTGCCCGGGCTTGTACCAGCGCACCATCCAGTTCAGCATCGACAGCACGGCGCGGCCCGTGGCCGCCACGTCCAGCGCGCGGAACGCGCCGTCGGCCACGCCTTGCGCGATCACGTCGCGCAACAGCTTTTCGTAGCTGTCTCGCAGGCGGGCGGCATCTTCGCGTTCGGACAGCGCCATGCCCGAATAGCCGATCAGCATGGTCACGAATTGGGCGTGGTGCTGCTCGAAATAACGGGCATGTCCCACCATGAACGCGCGCAGGCGGGCCACGCCGCCCATGGCGCCAGCCACGTCGCGGCCGACGGTCTGCGTCAGGCCTTCCAGCACCTCAAGGATGATGGCGTCGTAGATGTCCTGCTTGGTGGGGTAATAGTGATAGATGGCCGCCTTGGACACGCCGATGGCGGCGGCCAGGTCGGAGATGGAGCTGCCGTCATAGCCGCTGCGGGCAAACAGCTTGGCGGCTTCTTCCAGGATGCGTTCGCGCGGGGCGGCCAGCGTGGGCGGCCTGCCGGCGCGGGCGCGTTTCTGTACGGGTGGGGCGGTAAGCGCCATGTCGGCCTTTGACAGGGGCCGCGCGGGGCCGAAAAGGTTCTGGCGAACCTCCATTGACAGCCCTTCCGCGCATGCCGTTAAATAAAGATTAATTAATTACCGGACGGTCGGTAGGTAATTAATATACTCCAAAACCAACAACGAGACGACGCCCATGCCCCACCCCCTCGTGACTGATTTGTATGGCCAGATGTCCCTGCCGGTCATCAGCGCCCCGATGTTCATCGTCTCCAACCCCAAGCTGGTCATCGCCCAGTGCACGAGCGGCATCGTGGGGTCGTTTCCCGCGCTGAACGCGCGGCCGCAGACGCTCTTGACCGACTGGCTCGACGAAGTCCAGGCGGGGCTCGCGTCCCACCGCGAAGCCCACCCCGGCGACCGCGTCGCGCCGTTTGCCGTCAACCAGATCATCCACCAGTCCAATGACCGCCTGGAAGCGGATCTGGCTGTATGCGCCAGCCACCGCGTGCCCCTCATCATCACCAGCCTGCGCGCCCCGGGCGACCTGGTGAAGGGCGTTCACGATTGGGGCGGCAAGGTTTTCCATGACGTCACCACCATCCGCCACGCCGAAAAGGCGCTGGAAGCGGGGGTGGATGGGCTGATCCTGGTGTGCGCGGGCGCGGGCGGCCACGCCGGCACGCTGAGCCCCTTCGCGCTGATCTCCGAGGTTCGCCGCTTTTACGACGGCCCGCTGATCCTGTCGGGCGCCATCACCTCGGGCGCGCATGTGCTCGCCGCGCAGGCCATGGGCGCGGACTTTGCCTACATGGGCACGCGCTTCATCGCCAGCGAGGAAGCCAACGCCAGCGAGGGCTACAAGGCCGCCATCGTCGAGGCCAGCGCGTCGGACATCCTGTACACGCCGTTCTTCACGGGCATCCCGGGCAACTACCTGAAGGCCAGCATTGCGGCCGCCGGCCTGGACCCTGCCAACCTGCCCGCGCCCGATAGCGGCGCGTCCAATTTCGGCTCGACGCGCGTCAAGCCCTGGAAGGACATCTGGGGCGCCGGCCAGGGCGTGGGCGGCATCGCCAGCGTCGAACCCACGCGCAAGATCGTCGACACGCTGCGGCGCGAATACGCCGAGGCGAAAGCCCGCCTGGCCGTGGCCCCGCACGCATGAGCGCCGGCCTGAAGGTCCAGCGCGACGGTGCCGTCCTGACGCTGACGATCGACCGGCAGGACCGCCGCAACGCGCTCGACACCGCCACCTACGCGGCGCTGACCGAGCAACTCTCGCTGGCAAGCGCCGACGTGACGCTGTCTGCGGTCATCCTGACCGGCGCGGGCGATCACTTCACGGCGGGTAACGACTTGCGCGACTTCCAGGCCGAGCGTGGCGCGGGCGACAGCGCGGGTCTGACCTTCCTGCGCGCGCTGACCACGGCCGACGTGCCGGTCATCGCCGCCGTCGAGGGCTACGCCATCGGCATCGGCGTGACGCTGCTGCAGCATTGCGACTTTGTCCACATCGGCGAAGGCGCCACCCTGCGCATGCCGTTCGTCGCCCTGGGTTTGTGCCCGGAAGGCGCGTCCAGCCTGTTGATGCCGCGCCTGGCCGGCCGCCGGGCAGCGCAATGGCTGATGCAGGGCAAGGCCTTCACGGCGGACGACGCGGTGCAGGCCGGGCTGGCCACGTCGGCCACGCCCAAGGGCCAGGCGCTGGCCGAGGCCCAGGCCACCGCCGCGGATCTGGCGCGCCAGCCGCCCGCCGCGCTACGGCTCACCAAGGCGATGATGAAGCGGGCGGACCGGCAGGCCATCCAGGAGACGCTGGACTACGAAGCCCAGCAGTTTCGCGCGCGCCTGCAGACCGAAGAAGCGCAGGCGGCGTTCGCGAAGTTCTTCAAGAAGTAGGTCAGAACGGCGAATCGGGCCGGAAATTCGGCGCCCGGCGCTCGCGCAGGGAATTGATGCCCTCGCGCACGTCCGGGCCGCCAAAGCCCATGAATTCCAGTGCCAGCGAGGTGTCGAAGGTCGGCCCCGCCATCCGCAGCCAGTTGTTCAGCGAATATTTGGTCCAGCGGATCGCCGTCTGCGACCCGGCCGCCAGCTTGTTGGCCACCTCGAACGCCTTGCCGATGAGCTCGGCCTCGTCCACGCAGAGCGACACCAGACCGATGCGCTCGGCTTCCTCGCCCGACACCGTCTCGCACAGCATCAGGTAGTACTTGGCCTTGGCCATGCCGCACAGCAGCGGCCAGACAATGGCGGCGTGGTCGCCCGCCGTCACCCCCAGGCGGGTATGGCCGTCGATGATGCGGGCGTCTCGCGCCGCGATGGAAATGTCGGCCAACAGCCCGGCCACCAGACCCGCCCCCACCGCCGCGCCGTGCATGGCGGACACGATCGGCTTGCTGCAATTGATGATGTTGTAGACCAGGTCGCGCGCCTCGCGCCAGACGCGGGTGCGCACGTGGAAGTCGTCGGCCATCTGCTGCACCAGCTCCAGGTCGCCGCCGCCCGAGAACCCCTTGCCCTCGCCGCGGATCACCACCACCCGCGTGTCCGGATCGGTGTCGATGTCGCGCCAGATGTCGGCCAGTTCGCGGTGCATGCGGTCGTCGGCCGTGGACAACTTGCCCGGCACGCCGCCCTTGGTCCCCATGATCAATTCCAGCACGCCGCCGGGGTGGCGGCGCAGCTTCAGGGATTCGTAGGCCGAATAGTGTTCCAGCGTAATGTCGGTCATTGTCTGCTCCGGGTCGTCTCTTGGTGGTTCGCGCCCCGCCCGAGGCGGCCGCGTTTTTGCGCACTATAGTGGATACGGCCGACCCGCCATGACGATTTCCCCCCGGAGCCTCACCCCATGAACACCCCCGCCATCCCCATCGACCGCGCCGCGCTGCCTGCCCTGTTCGCCCCCCGCGCGCAGGATACGCACAAGGGCAGCTTCGGCACCGTGGGGGTGGTGGGCGGCGGCGCCGGTATGACGGGCGCGGCGCTGCTCGCCGGCCGCGCCGCCTTGAAGACCGGCGCCGGCAAGGTGCTGGTGGGCTTTGTCCAGGACACGCTGCCCTTGCCCTGCGACCCCCTGCAACCCGAACTGATGCTGCGCGACTTCCGCTCGCTGCTGGAAGAAGACTGGGGTGTGACCGCCTGGGTCGCCGGCTGCGGAATCGGCACAAGCCAGCTGGCCGCAAATGCGTTGTCGGAGTTGTTCGTCCTGCGGCGCGAGGCCCCGCTGGTGCTGGACGCCGACGGCCTGAACCTGCTGGCCCGGGGCGACATCCATCCCAACTGGGGCGCCGGCCCGGTCGTGCTGACCCCCCACCCCGCCGAAGCCGCCCGCCTGCTGGGCGGCAGCACACCCGATGTCCAGCGCGACCGCCCCGCCGCCGCCCGGCAGTTGGCGCAGCGCTTCCGGGCCTGGATCGTCCTCAAGGGCGCCGGCACCGTCGTGTGCGCCCCCGACGGCGCCCTCCACGTCAACACCAGCGGCAACCCTGGACTGGCCACCGCCGGAACCGGGGACGTATTGGCCGGCATGCTGGGTTCCCTCATTGCCCAGAAACTGCCGCTGGACCAGGCCGTGCACGGGGCGGTCTGGCTGCACGGCGCCGCCGCCGACGCGCTGGTCGCCCAGGGTGTCGGCCCGATCGGCCTGACGTCCGGAGAACTCGCGGACGCGGCCCGCGCCCTGCGCAACGGGCGCTAAGTCCATGCCCCGCAAACATTTTTACAACATACTAGGGTTTTCCCTAAAAATGGCATTGCTATTTGCCTAGGGTTATCCCTATAATGGTTTACCCCATGACGAAACGGACTGGAGCCAAACCATGAGCGAACTGACCCTGAACAACACTGCCCGCCTGACCGACGCGCTGGAGCGTGACCTGCTCCGCGGCGCTCTCGAAAACCAACCGAATTCTCACCCGCTGACCAGCCTGAAGAAGGCTGGCCAATCCATAGCAGCCGCTGTTGCCGCCGTCTTTGCCTTCATCGACGAAGTGAACGAATCGATGAACAAGGCTCGCGCCGCCAGCTCGCGCTTCTCCGGATCGCAGTGGTAATAACAGCCGCGCCAGGCTGATTCGCGACAGATCTCCCGCGAATCAGCTTGGCGCGCTGACGTTGCAGCGCCCCGCCGGGTAAGCCCCGGCGCCCGCCGCAACGCTTCGGCGCCCGTTCCCTCACCGGCGCCATCGCGCCGCGGGAGGCCCCAAGATGGGCCCCGCGACGCCCTCCCCCTCTCCCTCTCGGCGTTTTCCCTAGCGCCTCGATCGCCGCTGCGCATTGACAGCGCGCGAACCCCCTACCGATAATCGGCCCCTTGCCGTCGTGCCCTGGCGACAATTTCTCCGCACGCCCCCGGCCGACGCAGTCGTCCCCTGGCACGCGAGGCCGCCCGCACGATCCGGTTCGTTCCCCATCCGGAGTTGTCACCATGAAGTTGCGCACTACCCTGGCCCTGGTGGCCGCCGCCATCCCCCTGGCAGCCGCCCAAGCCCAGACGCTGAAGATCGGCCTGTCGGCCGAACCCACCTCGGCGGACCCCCACTATCACAAGATGACGCAGAACGACGCGTTCTCCGCGCACGTCTACAACTCACTGGTGGGCCGCAGCGCCGACATGAAGCTGATTCCCCAGCTTGCGACTTCCTGGAAGAACCTGGACGACCTGACCTGGGAATTCAAGCTGCGCGACGACGTCAAGTTCTCCAACGGCAAGCCGTTCACCTCTGAAGACGTGCTGTTCACGATCTGCCGGACGCTGAACAACGAAACCAACGTGTCGCAGTCCTACATGGACATGACCAAGCGCATCACCGACGTCCAGACGCCGGACGCGCACACCGTCATCATCAAGACAGGTGAACCGTTCCCCCTGATGCCGGCCGAACTGGCCCGCTCGCTGCCGATCATCTGGAACGGCATCGTCGAGCACGGCAAGCTCACGTACGACCCCAAGAAGGGTTGCGGCGTGACGGGCGCCTGGCCCACGGTGGTCGACTTCAACAACGGCAAGGACGCCATCGGCACCGGCCCTTACATGCTGAAGTCCTACGTCAAGGGCACCGGCATCGAGCTGGTGCGCAACGAAAACTACTGGGGCGAGAAGCCGCACTGGAAGGAAGTGAAGTTCGTGCCGGTGCCCTCGGCCGGCCCGCGCCTGACCGGCCTGCTGTCCGGCGACTTCGACATGATCGAAAACCCCGCCGCGCGTGACCTGCCGCGCTTGAAGGACAATCCGAAGTTCGGCTTCGTGGCCACGCCGTCCACCCGCCTGGTGTTCTTCCAGCCGGACGTGGGCCGCAACCCGAGCCCGTTCGTCAAGAGCGCCGACGGCAAGAACCCGCTGCAGGACCTGCGCGTGCGCAAAGCCATCAACATGGCCATCGACCGCAAGACCATCACCGCCCGCATCATGGACGGCATGGCCACCCCGGCCTTCCAGTACATGCCCGACGGCATGTTCGGCGCGCTGCCCAAGGCCCCGGAAATCAAGTACGACCCGGAAGGCGCCAAGAAGCTGCTGGCCGAAGCCGGCTATCCGAACGGCTTTGAACTGACGCTGTCGTCCACCAACGACCGTTACGTCAACGACGGCCAGATTGCCCAGGCCGTGGCCCAGTACCTGTCGCGCGTCGGCATCAAGACCAACGTGGACGCGATGACCGCCTCCATCTACTTCCCCAAGCGCGCCAAGCGCGAGTTCAGCTTCTCGATGGGCGGCTGGCCGGCGGAAACGGGTGAGGCCTCGGCGCTGTTCCAGCTGTGGGTCGCCACGCTGGATTCGCCCGTCAGCCTGGGCACCAGCAACTACGGCGGCTTCTCGAATGCGGACTTCGACAAGGTCTACAAGCAGGCCATCGTGACGGTCGATCCCGCCAAGCGCGAAAAGCTGCTGCAGGAATCCACCCAGATCGCCCTGGACAACGTGCCGCTGATCCCGCTGCACTTCGAGAGCAGCATCTGGGCGTACCGCAAGGGCATCTCGTACGAAGGCCGCCGCGACCAGTACACCCTGGCCACGTCGGTCAAGCCCGACGCGAAGTGAGCAGGCAGGGCTGAGTAAAGAAGAAACGGCTGCCTCGTGCAGCCGTTTTGCCTTGGGGCGGCGCAGTTGCCGCACCAAGGCCCGCAGCCCGCCGCCTCATCCCCTATACAATCGTCTCGCTTCATCGGAACTGCCATGCCCACGTCTTTGCCCCCGTCTTCGTCCGCGCCCCCGTCTCCCCTGCGTCCTTTCCTGCTGGCCTGTCCGGACCTGTCGGCCGAGCGCTTGGGCAATACCGACACGCCCGGCGTCTGGCATTTCGATTCCGGCGCGCCCGGCAAACGCGTGCTGCTGAGCGCGCTGATCCACGGCAACGAGCTCTGTGGCGCCTGGGCGCTGAAGGACCTGCTTGCCGCCGGCCTGCGTCCGCGCCGCGGCACGCTGACGCTGGCGTTCTGCAACCTGGCCGCGTTCGACCGGTTCGACGCGCGCAACTACGCCCCCGCGCGTTTCGTGGACGAAGACATGAACCGCGTCTGGAGCGACGACAAGCTTTCCGTACCGACCTCGCAGGAGCGCCGCCGCGCCGCGGCCCTGCGCCCGTGGGTGGAACAGGCCGACTGGCTGCTGGACTTTCACTCGATGAGCAATTCCGACGTGCCGCTGCAGTTGACCGGCCTGGAACAGCGCAACATCGATCTGGCCCTCGCCCTGGGCAATCCCGCCACCATCATTGCCGACGCGGGCCACGCCGCCGGCGTGCGCATGCGCGATTTCGGCCGCTTCGGCGAAGCCGGCGACAACGGCACGCGGTCTCTCCTGATCGAATGCGGCTTTCACGGCGCCCCCGAGGCGCGCGGCGTGGCCGCCGACCAGATGGCGCGCTTTCTGGTGCAGGCCGGCACGGTGGACCGCGGCGACATCCCCGCCGCCTGGTTCGCCCCCGGCGCGCCGCTGCAGCGCGCGCTGCGCGTCACGCACGCCGTCGCCGCCAAGAGCGCCGACTTCCGTTTCGCCGAGCCCTGGAAGGGGCTGGAAACGCTGCCGCGCGCCGGCACCGTCATCGGCTGGTCGGAAGGCGAGCCCGTCACCACGCCCTACGACAACTGCGTGCTCATCATGCCGTCCACCGCCAACCTGCGGCCCGGCGTGACCGTCGTGCGCCTGGCGCAGCCGATCACCTAGCGTGCAGGCTGGCCTGACTTGAATATCCGGGCCCTGTCCGCCAGGCCCGCCCGATAACCCCGGCTTTTCCCCAACCCCGAGCCCACCAAGGAAATCAACACGTGGCCTTGTTCATCCTACGCAGACTGATACAGAGTCTGTTCGTGCTGCTGGCCGTTTCGGTCGTGGTCTTCTTCGCGGTGTATGCCGTGGGCGACCCGATCGAGCTGCTGGTCAGCCCCGAAGCCAGCCAGGCCGCGCGCGAGGCGATGATCGCCCGCCTGGGCCTGGACCTGCCCGTGTGGCAGCAGTACACCGGGTTCCTGTGGCGCGCGCTGCATGGCGACCTGGGCACCTCCTTCGTGCACGGCATTCCCGCGATCGAACTGATCGTGCAGCGCATTCCGGCCACGTTCGAACTGGTGTTCGTCGCGATCATGCTGACCTGTGTGATCGGCATTCCGCTGGGCCTGGTCGCGGGCCTGTACCGCGACGAGTACGTGGGCCGCGGCATCATGGCCTCGTCGGTGCTGGGCTTTTCGCTGCCGAACTTCTGGCAGGGCATGATGCTGATCCTGCTGTTCGCCGTCTGGCTGGGTTGGCTGCCCGCCACGGGCCGCGGCGACACGGTCGACGTGCTGGGCGTGCGCCTGTCCATCCTGACCGCCGACGGCTGGTCGCACCTGATCATGCCGGCGATCAACCTGGCGCTGGCCAACATCGCGCTGGTGCTGCGCATGACCGCGTCGGGCGTCGTCGAGGCCCGCAGCCAGGACTACGTGAAGTTCGCGCGCGCCAAGGGCGTCAAGCCGGGCCGCATCGTGCGCCGCCACATCCTGCGCAACATCCTGATCCCCGTGGTCACGGTGATCGGCATGGAATTCGGCACGCTCATCGCCTACTCCACCATCACCGAAACCGTGTTTGCGTGGCCCGGCATGGGCAAGCTGCTGATCGACAGCGTCTACCAGCTCGACCGTCCCGTGGTCGTTGCCTACGTGATGCTGGTCACGCTGATCTTCGTCGTCATCAACCTGGTTGTGGACATCCTGTACGCGGCGCTCGACCCGCGCGTGCAGCTCGTGGCCCCCGCTCAATAAACCGCCATGGCTAATACTCCGAATCCTGGCCGCACCCGCACCGTCCAGCCCCTGGCCGAGACGCCGCGGCGCGCCGCCATCCTGAAAAAACTGCATGCGCGCCCGACGGTGCGCGGCTCCGTCATCGCGCTGGCCGTCCTGGTGATCCTGGTGGTCTTCGCGCCGTTCTTCGCGCCGCAGAACCCTTACGACCTTGCCAACCTGTCGCTCATGGACGGCCGGCTTGCGCCGCGCCAGGCGCTGATGGACGGCAGCATCGCCTGGCTGGGCACCGACGACCAGGGCCGCGACATGCTCAGCGCCATTTTGTATGGCTTGCGCATCAGCCTGATGGTGGGCCTGACCGCCGTCGTGCTCGCCACCGCCATCGGCGGCGCGATCGGCCTGGTTGCCGCCTACGTGGGCGGCTGGGTCGACACCGTGCTCATGCGCATCGTCGACTTCATCCTGGGCTTTCCGACCATTCTGGTGGCGCTGGTGCTGTTGGTGGTGCTGGGCCGCGGGGTCGACAAGGTGATTCTTGCGCTGGTCCTTGTGCAATGGGGGCACTACGCGCGCATCATGCGCAGCCGCGCCCTGCAGGAACGCCGCAAGGAATATGTCGAGGCGGCCGCCAACCTGGGCTTTCCGGCCTGGCGCATCATGCTGTATCACCTGCTGCCCAACTGCCTGGGGCCGGTGATGGTGTTCGCCACCATCCAGATCGCCACCGCGATCGCGCTGGAAGCGACGCTGTCGTTCCTGGGCGTGGGCGTGCCGATCACCGAACCGTCGCTGGGCCTGTTGATCTCCAACGGCTTCCAGTACCTGCTGTCGGGCGACTACTGGATCAGCCTGTTCCCGGGCATTGCGCTCCTGGTGCTGATCCTTTCCATCAACATCGTGGGCGACCGCCTGCGTGAAGCCCTGGACCCCCGCCGAGCATGAGCGACATTCTTCTTGATGTGCGCGGCCTGCGCACTGCATTCCATACCGAGGCCGGCGCGTGGCTGGCGGTCGACGGTGTCGACCTGACCGTGCGCCGTGGCGAGATCGTGGGTCTGGTGGGTGAATCCGGTTCCGGCAAGTCCGTGACGGGCTTTTCGCTACTGGGGCTTATCGACCCGCCGGGCGAAGTCGTCGACGGCGAGGTGAAGTTCAAGGGCACGGACCTGCGCAAGCTGTCCGAAGAGCAGATGCGCCAGTTGCGCGGCAACCGCATCGCCATGATCTTCCAGGACCCGCTGATGACGCTGAACCCGGTGCTGCGCATCGGCGAGCAGATGATGGAAGCGATCCTGACCCACGAGGACGTGCCGCGCGCCCAGGCCGAGGAGCGCTGCCGCGAAGCGCTGGCGATGGTCGGCATCCCGTCGCCGGAAAAGCGCCTGAAGAGCTACCCGCACGAGTTCTCGGGCGGCATGCGCCAGCGCGTGGCGATCGCCATCGCGATGCTGAACAAGCCCGACCTCATCATCTGCGACGAGCCCACCACGGCGCTGGACGTGACCATCCAGGGCCAGATCCTCTACCGCATGCAGCAGATCTGCCGCGAGCACAACACGGCGCTGATCTGGATCACCCACGATCTGGGCGTGGTGGCCGAGCTGGCCGACCGCGTGGCCGTGATGTATGCCGGCCGCATCGTCGAAAGCGGCCCGGTCGAGCAGGTGCTGGATGCGCCGCGCCACCCCTACACCCGCGGCCTGTTGGACTCGATGCCCGGCGCCACGCAACCGGGCGCGCGCCTGCACCAGATCAATGGCATGGCGCCCAGCCTTGCCGCCCGTCCGGCGGGCTGTGCGTTCCGGCCGCGCTGCACCCACGCGGTCACGCGCTGCACCGAGCAAGCCCCCTCCGTCACCACCGAAGGTTCGCGCAGCTATCGCTGTTACGTGCCGATCGCCCGCGAGGCACAGTAAGCAATGAGCCAAGCCGATACCCCCGTCATCGAGCTCAAGAACGTCCACAAGCGCTTCGAGCAGCGGCCTGACCTGGCCCAACGCATTCTCGCCCTGACCGGCCGTCCCATCGACCGCCGCACCGTGTACGCGGTCAACGGCGTGGACCTGTCCATCAAGCGCGGCGAAGTCGTGGGCCTGGTGGGCGAGTCCGGTTGCGGCAAGTCCACGCTGGGCCGCGTCGTGGCCGGCCTGCACCGCCAGACCGAAGGCGAGCTGCTGTACCAGGGCATGGACGCAAACCGTCTGCGCGGCGCCGACAAGCTGGCGTACACGCTGGGCGTACAGATGATCTTCCAGGACCCGCAGGCGTCGCTGAACCCGCGCCAGCGGCTGCGCCAGATCCTGGGCGAGTCGCTGAAGGTGCACAAGCTGGCGCCTCCCGACGAGATCCCCGCCCGCATCGACCAGGCGCTGACCGAAGTGGGCCTCGCCACGGAATACCGCGACCGCTTCCCGCATCAGATCTCGGGCGGTCAGCGCCAGCGCATCGGCATCGCCCGCGCGCTGATGGTGGCCCCCAAGTTCCTGGTCTGCGACGAGCCCGTTGCCGCCTTGGACGTGTCGATCCAGGCGCAGGTGATCAACCTGTTCATGGACCTGCGCGAACAGCACGGCTTCACGTACCTGTTCATCAGTCACGATCTGGGCGTGGTCAAGCACATCTCGGACCGCGTCGCGATCATGTACCTGGGCAAGATCGTCGAGATCTCGACGTCGGCCGAGATCTTCGCCCGCGCCAACCATCCGTACACGCAGGCGTTGATGGCCGAGGTGCCGGACGTGGCCCGCCGCGGCCGCAAGTTCACGCCGATCAAGGGCGAGATTCCGTCGCCGCTGAATCCGCCTTCCGGCTGCACGTTCAATCCCCGTTGTCCCCACGCGATGCCGCGCTGCCGCGAAGTCGCGCCGGCCCTGAAAGAAATCTCGGCTGGCCACTGGTCGGCCTGCCACCTGAACGAAGCGAGCGCCTGATGAAACCTTCCGACATGTCCAACGTGGACCGCATCGCCATCGAAATGGGCCATGCGGGCCGCAACGCCATCCTGTACGTGGATGAGGACCGCAACTACGACCGTCCGTTCAAGCTGCAGACCTACCGCCCCTACGGCTACACGCCGGACCGCCCGGTGGTGATCGTGCAGCACGGCGTGCTGCGCAACGGCGACGAATACCGCGACTTCTGGGTCGAAGCCGCCGACAAGCACAAGCTGCTGATCGTGGCGCTGACATTCTCGAACGAGATCTGGCCGGGCGTTGAAAGCTACAACAACGGCCGCGTATTTTCGGCGGGCGGCAATCCGCGCCACATCGATGGCTGGACGTATGCGCTGGTGGGCAACGTCATCAGGGACATGATTGCCGGCGAGATCACCGACGGACAGAACGTCTACCTGTTCGGCCACAGCGCGGGCGGCCAGTTCGTCCACCGCCTGATGAGCAGCCAGCCGCATGCGCCCTTCAAGGCGGTGACGGCGGGCAATCCCGGCTGGTACACACTGCCGACGTTCGACTATCCCTATCCCGAGGGCATGGACGGCGTGGGTCTGACCGAAGACCACCTGGTCAAGCTGCTGGCCTACCCGATGACCATCCTGGCAGGCGACAAGGACATCGAGACCAACGACCCGAACCTGCCGTCCGAACCCGCCGCCATGCGCCAAGGCCCGCACCGCTTCGCACGCGCGCAGAACTACTTCGAGTTCGGCCGCAAGGAAGCCGAGCGCCGCGGCGTGCCGTTCGGCTGGAAGCTGCAGGTGGTGCCCGGCATCGGCCACGACGGCCGCGCCATGTCGGCCGTCTGCGCGAGCCTCTGGTTCGACGGCAAGATGCCCGACGACGCCGAACTCGCCCGCCTGGCCGGCCAGCAGGTCGCCTGAACCCCTTTCCCATCGCTGAACCCCGATATCGCCATGTCCAACACCCAGAGCACTGAACAGATCGTCGCCGGCATCCAGAGCTGGCTGCAATGCGAGTCGCCGTCGAACTTCCCCGACGGCATTGCCGCGATGGCGCGCATCATCGCCGACTACGCGGCCGCAGCCGGCCTGACCGTTGAGCTGTCGTCGCTGGGCCCCACGACGGGGCCGCTGCTGTACGCGACCAACCGCGCCCCCGGCGACACGCGTCCGGGCATCCTGATCCTGGCGCACATGGACACGGTGCATCCGGTGGGCACGCTGCTGGAAAACCCCGTGCGCATCGACGGCGACCGTCTCTACGGCCCGGGCAGCTATGACATGAAGGCGGGCATCTACCTGGCGCTGACGGCCCTGGCCGGCGTGGCGCGTCCGGGCGCTACGCAACTGCCGGTGGACTTCCTGGTGGTTCCCGACGAAGAAACGGGCAGCCACGCCTCGCGCCCGCACATCGAACGCTTCGCCGCGAACGCGAAGTACGCGCTGGTCTGCGAACCTGCCCGCCCCAACGGCGGCAAGTGCGTGACGGCGCGCAAGGGCACGGGCATGCTGAACCTGAACGTCAAGGGCCGCCCCGCCCACGCAGGCATGCAGCACGAGAAGGGCCGCAGCGCGATTCGCGAAATGGCCCACCAGGTGCTGGCGCTGGAAGCCATGACCGACTACGACCGCGGCATCACCGTCAGCGTGGGCACGATCGCCGGCGGCACCGTCACCAACACGGTGCCGGCCCTGTGCCGCTGCGTCGTCGACTTCCGCGTGCCCGACATGGGCGCCGCCGAAGACGTGCTGCGCCGCATGCGCGAACTGTGCGCGGTGGGTCCGGACGTTGAACTGGACATCGACGTCGAACTGAACCGGCCCCCGATGGTCAAGACGGAAGAAGCCGCTGCATTGCTGGCATTGGTGCAAGGTTTCGCGGACCGCGCGGGCTTCCTGCTTGAAGACGCGCCGATGACGGGTGGCGGCAGCGACGCCAACTTCACGTCGGCAATGGGTATTCCGACGCTGGATGGTCTCGGCGCGGATGGAGATGGGGCGCATACGCTGAACGAGTATGTGCTGGTGTCTACGTTGGAGCAGCGGTTGAAGTTTTGGGAATTGCTGCTGCGGGATTTGGCTTGAAGGTTTGGTTTTTTGGATGTTGTTGGTGGGGTTGATGGGGGTTGATGTCGCGCGGGGGGGGGAGTTCTTTTGACGCCCGGCGCGGCGTGGGCCTGGGGTGGGCGGGGCTCCGATTGCGGTCCGGAGCCTTCGCTCCGGACTTCCCCGTGCTCAACCTCGTCCGCCTTCGGCTCCCTTCGGTTTCCGCCGGGCGCATCTAAACGCCCCGCCCACCCCAGGCCCACGCCACACCGGGCTCTGCGGTTGAATCTTTACGGGCGGCGGGGCGAGTCGGGTTCTTGAGGTTCTTGCACGCAGTCGTTTGGAAGAGAAGCGTCTTGCGGTGCCCGTCCCCGTTCGGCCGCGCGGGCGGCCTCCGGGGACTTACGCGGCGTCTTGCGTCGTAGCGATGACGCTTCGCGCGTGGCTGCGCCTGCCCCTGGTGTCTGACACCCTGGCGAGATTCCCGTCATACCAAGTGCGTCTCCCTAGGGTGTCAGACACCGGCAGCAGCAAACGCGCTGGGCACGTTCAGGCAGAGACGCCAATAACCGTCACTTGAACCCCAGTGCCCGATGGGCGGCGCGTACGGGTCGGCAAGCTGTGGCGACCCGTCGCCGCGCCGCCCATCACCGCCCCTCCCCCCGTGACGGCGGCCCATTAGCTAACAACCCTCTGCCAGCGCGCAAGCGCACACCGCCACGACGTCCCACCGACCCGATGCCGATTGCCGCCGCCCGGGCGGCAGCAATTCGGCGGCCCCGCAAATCCCCTTCCCTGACCACAGGTCTTACAGCGCCACATACCAAAGACCCTCGCAGCACGGCGTCGCGGGCACCGTGGGTGCGAGCGCCGTCGATGCGCCCGAGGGAATCTGAAGGGAAGGCCGAAGGCCTGGACGAAGATGACGAAGGGGCAGTCCGAAGCGAAGGCTCCGGACCGCAATCGTGGGCGATCGTGCCCACGGTGACCGCGGCGTCGGGCGACCTACGAAGACCGTCGCAACCCACATCCGTAGACAAAAGCGCCACCAACCAAATACCACCAGCATCCACCCCCATTCGCCTAGAATGTCGCCCACCAAAATCGCCATCAATCGTCACCCGTCATGTCCGCCCCCCCCACAAGCGCCATCGCCTACGGCCTGGCAACGTTAGCCGCCGACGGCACCATCCTAGACACCTGGTATCCGCGGCCCTCGCTCGCCGATAACGCCCCGCCCACGGGAACGCGTCACTTAACGCCGGAAGAAGCGCGCGCCGCCCTCGGCGAGCACGTTGCCACCGCGCTCGTCCGGGACACCCGCCGCAAGGTGGATATCGTCGCCGTGCGGACCGCGATTGCGTCGCTGGATGAGCCGCCCGTCGATGCGCACGATGCCTATCTGCGGCTGCATCTGCTCAGCCATCGGCTCATCCGGCCGCACGGCGCCAATCTGGATGGGTTGTTTGGGGTGCTGGCCAACGTCGCGTGGACCTCGGCGGGGCCTTGTGCGGTGGAACAGGTGGACGCGTTGCGCTGGCACCTGCGCGCCACCGGGCAGGTGCTGGAAATTCGCGGCGTGGACAAGATCCCGCGCATGACCGATTACGTCGTGGCGAGCGGCGTGCGCATCGCGGACACGGCGCGTGTGCGGCTGGGCGCGCACCTGTCGCCGGGCACCACCGTGCTGCATGAAGGGTTTTGCAATTTCAACGCTGGCACGCTGGGTGCGTCCATGGTCGAAGGCCGCATCAGCGCGGGCGTGATCGTGGACGATGGCACTGACATCGGCGGCGGCGCGTCGATCATGGGCACCATGTCGGGCGGCGGCAAGCAGGTGGTGTCGATTGGCAAGCGTTGCCTGCTGGGCGCCAATTCCGGCCTGGGCATTTCGCTGGGCGATGACTGCGTGGTCGAAGCCGGCTGCTATGTCACGGCCGGCACGCGGGTGCTGACGCCGGAAGGGGCCGTCGTGAAGGCGGTGTCGCTGGCGGGCCAGCATGGGCTGCTGTTCCGCCGCAACTCGCAGACGGGCGCGGTGGAGGCGCTGGTGCGCACCGCGGCCTGGGGCACGTTGAATCCTGCCCTGCATTCGGGGCATTGAATGAATCATGGCCGCCCCCCGGCGGCCATATCTTGCGAAGCGTGGCGCGATCGGCTTGCCGGGCCGGCGCCCGGCGTCAGGCGTATTGCGCCGTCTGCCCCAACCGGTCGTAGACCAGGTTTACAAAGAGGTCGGAACTCAGGATGTTCGCGACACGGCACGTGAAGACCGTCTCGCCGTTGTCGTCCTGCAGGGTGACCGTGTCGGTCCAATCGTCCAGATCGATGGGCTGCAGCGACTCGTAGGGCCACGTGGCGCCGTCGATATGCAGGCCTTGCGCGGACAGGGACAGCTCGCGCGTTTTAAGGTCGGGGAAGGCGCCGCCCGCGATATAGCGGAACGCGACGCGCGCGCCTTGCGCCTGCAGCGCTTCCAGCACCGGCAGGCGCTGCGCCACGTACTGCGCGCGGAAGGCGTCCATGAAGGCGGGGAAATCGTCGACGCCGTCGGCGGTGGTCCAAGCGCCTTGCGGGGCGCTGCGAAACGCCAGGCTGTCGGCGGGAGCCGCGGCCGCGTCCGGGCGGCTGGCGTACAGGCAGAGGTCGTGGATGTCCGCGAACGCGGTGTAGCAGCGGGCGCCGCCTTCCTGGGCGACTACGCCTTTTTCGTGCAATTCAAAGCAATCCGGGGCGCGCCCCGTGCGCGTAAACACCGCGAATGCGTCTATGGCCTGCGGGGTTTGGCTATCTGTCATGCAACTTCCTGATTGGATTGGGGTGCTCTCGCGGCCCAGGACGTCGCAATGTCTTGCGAGCCGTATTCTCGCCCATATGCGAAATACGTGCTTGATGACCCCAATTCCCGCACTTTCGACGCAGATCACTCGCCCGGCGGAATCGGCGCAAACCGGAAGTGCTGCACGTTGCCGCGTCCCGCGATGATCGCCGTGGACTCGGGCACCTCTTCCCAGACGCCCGCCATGTCCGACAGGGGCTCGGACAGCAGCAGGAAGGCGTCGTCGTCCATGGCGGCGATCTGCGCGTTGTCGGGATAGAGTTCGCGCAGGTGGCGCACGCAGGTGTTGTGAAACAGCGTGCGCGAGTCGCTTTCGCTGGAATAGCGCACGGCGATGAGACGTTCGCCGTCCAACGCGCACACCGTCATGTTGATGGGATGCGCCACGCCGTGACGCCGGCCGGCTTCCTCGACGGCGCCCACCATGCGGGCGATGGCCGCGATGGGATCGTCGTCCAGGCCGAACGTAAGGGCCAAGAGAAACATCACCTCGGAATCCGTGGAGCCTTCCAGCGACCCGAAATAGCCGGGCGCGATCATCAGCATCAGATCGCGCCGCAACAGCGGATAGTCGCGGATGAGGCCGTTGTGCACGAACAGCCAGTGCCCGTGGCGGAAGGGGTGGCAGTTGGTTTCCTGCGCGGGGGTATCGGTGGCGGCGCGGATGTGCGCGACGAAAAGCGGCGCATGGATGGCGCGCGCCGCCTCGCGCAGGTTGCGGTCGTTCCAGGCGGGATGCACGCTGCGGTAGCGAAAGGGTGGCTCGGCGGGCCGGCCTTCGATGGCGCGGCTGTACCACCCCAGCCCGAACCCGTCCCCGTTCGTGGTGGTGGCGCCCAGGCGCGAATGCAGGCTCTGCTCGATGAGCGAGTGCTTGGCCTTGAACAGCACGCTCTCCATCTGCAGGGGACTACCGGTATAAGCCAGCCAACGGCACATGATGCGCTCCTTCGATCCGGACAGGCCAGTGTAGGAGCGAGGCAGGGCTTTCTTCAAGCCCGCGCCGCCGGCCCTATTTGTTCAGCAGCGCCTTCAGCATGGCCATGCGCTCCTTGGGGCTCATGGCGGCCGTCGCGTCGTCTTCCTGGATGCGCACGTCGCCCAGTCCCATCTCCTCGATGAAGCGGGAGGGCTCGCGCACCAGGTCTTCGCGCGCACGGCGGCGGCGCTTGCACCAGCTCAGGTGCAGGCTGCGCTGCGCGCGCGTGATGCCGACATACATCAGTCGCCGTTCTTCCTGGATGCGGGTGGCCAGGTTTTCGGCGGCACGCGCCGGGTCGCCGACTTCGTCGTCCTTGCCCAGGTGAGGCAGCAGGCCTTCTTCGACGCCCGCCAGGTACACGTGCGGATACTCCAGGCCCTTGGAGGCGTGCAGCGTCGACATCTTCACGGCGTCGGGTTCTTCTTCCTCGCCACGCTCCAGCATGGTGACCAAGGCGACATGCTGCACCAGGTCAAAGAGCGTCATGTTGTCTTCCTCGGCCTTGCGCTTGAGCCAGCCGGTCAGCTCGAGCACGTTCTGCCAGCGCGTCTGCGCGGGCCGTTCCTCGAAGAGCTCGAACAGGTGGCGCTCGTACTGAATGGCTTCGAGCAGGTCGTCGAGAATCGCGCCGGCCGGTTCCGCGGGCGCCGCGTCCTTGCCCGAGGCCGCGCCGCGGCCGGCGCGCCACTGCATGCGGCGGATGAATTCGGCAAACGTGCGCAGCTGTTCAAGCTGGCGGGGCCCGAGCACGCTTTCGAGGCCGGTCTCGGCCACGGCGGCAAGCAGCGACAGTTCCCGGCTGGCCGCGTACTGGCCCAGCGCCTGCAGCGTGGCCTGGCCGATGCCGCGCTTGGGCGTGGTTGCCGCGCGGATGAAGGCAGGATCGTCGTCGTCGTTGGCCAGCACGCGCAGATACGCCAGGATGTCGCGCACTTCCGCCTTGTCGAAAAAGCTCTGGCCCCCGGAAATCGTGTACGGGATCTTCAGGTTGCGCAGCGCCTGTTCCAGGATGCGCGACTGATGATTGCTGCGGTACAGGATGGCGAAATCCTTCCACTGGGCCTGGCGTTCAAAGCGTGCCGCCGACACCTTCATGGCGATGGACTCGGCCTCCTGTTCCTCGCCATCCATGGCCGCCACCGTGATGGGTTCGCCCACGCCCAGCTCGGACCACAGTTTTTTCTCGAAGAGCTTGGGGTTCTTTTCGATGACCTGGTTGGCCGCCGCCAGGATGCGCTGCACCGAGCGGTAGTTCTGCTCAAGCTTGATGAGCTTGATGTTGGGGTAGTCGGTAGTCAGCTTGGCCAGGTTCTCGATGGTGGCGCCGCGCCAGGCATAGATGGCCTGGTCATCGTCGCCCACCGCGGTGAACATGGCGCGCGGGCCCGTCAGCAATTGCACCAGCCGGTACTGGCACACGTTGGTGTCCTGGTACTCATCGACCAGCAGGTAGCGCACGCGGTTCTGCCAGCGGGTGCGCACTTCTTCGTTGCTGGCCAGCAGCTGCGCGGGAATGCGGATCAGGTCGTCGAAGTCGACGGCCTGATAGGCGGCCAGCGTGGCGGCATAGCTGCGATAGACGTTGGCGGCTTCGACGTCGCCCGGGGTGATGGCTTCACGCGCGGCGTCGTCCGGCTCCATCAGCGCGTTCTTCCACAGCGAGATGATGCCCTGCACGTGGCGCAGGCGGGCCTTGTCGGTGGTCGCCAGCAGTTCCTGGATGATCGACATGGCGTCGTCGGCATCCAGGATGGAGAACGTGGGCTTCAGGCCGGCGTTGCGCGCTTCTTCGCGCAGCATCTTCACGCCCAGCGAGTGAAAGGTGCTGATGATCAGGCCCTTGGACAGCTTGCGGTCCACCAGCGTCTTCACGCGCTCGTCCATTTCGCGCGCGGCCTTGTTGGTGAAGGTCAGCGCCACCACGTTGCGGCCCATGTAGCCGCATTCGCGCAGCAGATACGCGATCTTCTGCGTGATGACGCGCGTCTTGCCGCTGCCGGCGCCCGCCAGGACCAGGCAGGGGCCGTCCAGGTAAAGCGTCGCCTCCCGCTGCGCGGGATTCATGCCGTGGCCAATCGGTTCGCTTGCGGACATTGGAGATTCAGATCGTCATGCGTCGCGGCGGCCATGCCAGGACAGCCGGCAAGCAAGGGGCCTGCCGCTGCCCGTCAATGGGCCGGAAAAACGCGAGAAAAAGGGGACGGGCGCAGCCGCCGCAGCGGGTCTGCCGCGCCGGTGCGATAGAGGAAGACGATCATAGAACAATCGGGTCGATGGCGCATCGGCGGGTGGCCGTAGAAGCGCCCCGCGTGGCCGCAGGTGCGCCAACACCGGAGCATCGTCGCAGCGGCGAACTGTTGCCGCAGCGCCCTATCGCCCGAGCGTCCCGCTTCACCGCCGATCAGATTTCCAGCGGATCGACTTCCAGTTGCCAGCGCACGCGCGCCTCGTTGGCCAGATAAGGCAGGTGGTGCGACCACGAAGCCAGAAACGCCTGCAGGGCCGGCCGGCTGCTGCTTTCAGCCAGCAGTTGGGCCCGCTCGATGTTGGCCACGCGGACCACGCGCAGCGGCACGGGGTCATACAGCATGATCGCGTCCATGCCCGGAAAATCAACGGCCCACTCGCCCTCGGGCAGCACGCGCGCCTGCTCCAGGAACGCCTGGGCCACCTTGAGCTCGCGCGCTTCGGCGGTCAGCAGCGCCTGATAAACGAAGGGCGGAAGCCCGGTGCTTTCGCGCTCGTGCAGCGCGTGGCGCGCGAATCCGGCGTAATCGTGGCGCAGCAGGGCCTGGTACACCGGCTGCTCGGGGTAGCCGGTCTGAATCAGGACTTCTCCGTTGCCCTGGTGGCGGCCCGCGCGGCCAGCCACCTGCATCAGTTGCGCAAAGAGGCGCTCGGGCGCGCGGAAATCATGGGCGAACAGCATCGAATCCGCGTTCAGCACGCCCACCAGTCCCAGCCGCGCAAAGTCGTGGCCCTTGGCCACCATCTGCGTGCCCACCAGAATGTCGACCTCGCCGGCGTGCACGGACGCGAACAGCGCCTCGGCACTGCCCTTCTTGCGTGTGCTGTCGGCGTCGATGCGCAGGATGCGCGCCTCGGGAAAGAGTTCGGCCAGGTGTTCCTCGACACGCTGGGTGCCGCGGCCCATCGGCGCCAAGTCCTGGTCGCCGCATTCGGGGCAGGCGCGCGGCACGGGAGCCTGGTAACCGCAGTGATGGCACTGCAGGCGATGGCCGCGGCCATCGGTGCGATGCAGCACGGTAAAGGCCGTGCAGCGCGGGCAGTTGCTGACCCAGGCGCAGGACTGGCAGTGCAGGACGGGCGAATAGCCGCGCCGGTTCAGGAAGATCAGCACCTGTTCCTTGCGCTCGAGCCGCTGGCCGATGGCCTCGACGAGCTGCGGCGACAGGCCTTGCTTCATTTGCAGGCGGCGCGTGTCCACCAGCCGGATCTTGGGCAGTTCGCTGGATCGGGCGCGGCCCGGCAGCGTCAGGCGCAGGTAGCGGCCGCGCTCGGCGTGCTGCCAGGTCTCCAGCGACGGCGTGGCCGAGCCCAGCACGACCGGGATGTTCAGATCATGAGCGCGCCACACGGCCAGGTCGCGCGCCGAATAACGCAGTCCGTCCTGCTGCTTGTAGGACGCATCGTGTTCTTCGTCGACCACGATCAGCCCCAGCTGCGTCAGCGGCGCGAAGATCGACATGCGCGTGCCCAGCAGCATGCGGGCTTGTCCGCGATGGGCGCGGGTCCAGGCCTGCAGCCGCTCGCCGTCGGACAGGCCGCTGTGCATGACCGCCAGCCCCTCGGATCCGACCAGCGACTCCAGGCGCGCCCGCAGCGCGGCCTCAAGCTGCGGCGTCAGGTTGATTTCCGGGACAAGCAACAGCACCTGCCGCCCCGCCGCCAGGACCTGTTCGGCGGCACGCAGGTAGACCTCGGTCTTGCCGCTTCCCGTCACGCCATGCAGCAGCACCGGCTTGAATCCGTCCAGCGCGGCAATGGCTTGCACCGCGGCTTCCTGCGCGTCATTCAGCGCGGGCGGCTGGTCGGGCGTGGCCGGCGCGCGCACGGTCTTGCGCTTGCGCGCATCCATGCGCGCCACGGGCCCTTCCCCGGACCGCTTGCCCTGATAGGACGTGGGCTTGCGCAGCGGCGGCGGCAGCGTGGGCAGCATCACCTCACCCAGGGGCCGCTGATAGTAGTCGGCGGCAAAGCGCGCCATGCGCAACCACGCCTCGTCGAACGGCGGCAGATCGTCCAGCACCGCCTCGATGGGCCGGATCTGTTTGGGCTCGAAAGAAGGTTCGGCGGGATTGTCGACGACCACCCCAATCATCTTGCGCCGGCCGAACGGAACGATCACCCGCAGGCCCACGGCGATCGGCGCATCGCTGCGGTAATCAAACGGGCCGGGCAACGGCACGTCCAGCGCGACGCGAACCCAGCACACCGCTGAGGAGTCGGGCTTTACTTGCGCGTCAGGCAGGGAATCGGGGGACATTCATCTACTGAAATAGGATTAGCCGAAAGGATGAGAAGCGCCAGGCGCGGCATGGGACGATTGTCGCCTGCCCGGACGTCATTGATCCACCGACGCCTGTGGATAACTTTGGGGAAAAGGCAAGAGCAACATCGGAAAATGGAATATGGCAAGAATGCACAAACTATTGCATCCCTGTTGATAAGCGACATTTTCCGATATAAAACAGGCACTTGAGGCCGGTTTCAAGAATGTAAGCCAGCTTGGGAAGGGTTTTCCCCGAGGCCGAATTTATTGTGCACAAGTCGCCTTCGCGGCCTGCTTGCTTCGGCCCTTGGGGCCGAAGCGTTCACTTACTTACGCGTGCAGGGCGCGGCTGTGTTGGTGGACTTCATCGACCAATTCAGCTACCGCTTCTGGCGGAGTGAAGCGGGAAATGCCATGCCCCAGATTGAACACATGGCCGCCCTTGCCCACCGGTCCAAACGCGTCCAGCACCCGGCGCGCCTCTTTGCGGATGGCGCTGGCGCCACCAAAGAGCGCCATCGGATCCAGGTTGCCCTGGAACGCAACCGAATCCCCGGTGCGCCGGCGGGCCGCCGCCAGGTCCACCGTCCAGTCCAGGCCCACGGCATCGCTGCCACAGGCCGCGATATCTTCAAGCCATTGGCCGCCGCCCTTCGTGAACACGATGACGGGCACGCGCCGGCCTTCGTGCTCGCGGGTCAGTCCCGCCACGACCTTCTTCGTGTAGGCCAGCGAGAACTGCTGAAAGAGGCCATCGGCCAGCACACCGCCCCAGCTGTCGAACAGCATGACGGCCTGAGCGCCCGCGGCGATCTGGCCATTCAGGTATTGCAGGGTGGCTTCGGCGTTGATCTCGAGGATGCGATGAAGCAGATCCGGGCGCGAGTACAGCAGGGTCTTGATGAGGCGGTAGTCGTCGCTGCCCTTGCCTTCAACCATGTAGCAGGCGATGGTCCAGGGGCTGCCGGCAAAACCGATCAGCGGCACCTTGCCGTCAAGATCGCGCCGGATGGTGCTGACCGCGTCGAACACGTAGCGCAGCTTGTCCATGTCGGGCACCGCCAGGCGCGCGACGTCCTCTTCGGTGCGGATGGGATGCGCAAACCGCGGGCCTTCGCCTTCGGCGAAGTCCAGCCCCAGACCCATCGCGTGCGGCACGGTCAGGATGTCCGAGAACAGGATGGCCGCGTCCAGGTCATAGCGTTCCAACGGCTGCAGCGTGACTTCCGAGGCAAAGTCCGGATTCTGCGCCAGGCCCATGAACGAGCCCGCACGCGCGCGCGTCTCACGGTACTCGGGCAGATAGCGGCCCGCCTGGCGCATCAGCCAGATGGGGGTATATGGCACTGGTTCGCGCATCAGGGCGCGCAAGAACACATCGTTCTTCAAACGGGGAGCGGACACGGCTAACCTCGATGATCGGAAGCCGTGAGTTTACTTCCCCTGGCTGACAAGGCGCGCCGCGCCCTGTTCAGCGGGGTTGCGCGCGCGCAATGGGCGGCGGCCGGGGGACGGGTTGGCGCCGATGCCGCCTCAGGCGCATTCGTGCAGCCGCGCGGCCGCCTGCGCGGCCTGGCGGTACGGCGCGGCTTCTATCCCGTGTTTGCGCATCAGCGCCCAGAAGGCCCGCCGGTGCTTGGCGCACGCGCGCGCTGCCTGGGCCACGTTGCCCCCGTGGCGCGACAGCGCATGGCGGATGTATTCGCGCTCGAATCCGTTCACAACCTGCGCCTTTGCCGCGCGAAAGGTCTCTGGCGCGCCCCGGCGGTATTGGTGGCGCATGCTGCTCAAGGCGTGTTCGATGACATCGACGGCCACCCTGGGCCGCGCGGACGCCGCGTGGTGCCCGACAGACGGGTGGTGCGCATGAGGCGCATGACGCCCGAGCAATGCGTGGGAAGCGTGATGCGAGAGCGGCGCGCGCTCAAGCTCGCCGGCGTCGGAGAAGCGTTGCCCGGCGAGCGCTGACGCGCCGCCCGTCGGCGCGTCAGCGCTCAGATAGCTGGCCTGGCGCTCATGGACCCCGCCCGTCGCGCCGGCGCCCGGCCAGGCGCTGCGGCGGGCAAGGCGAACCAGCCTTACGCGCAGGCTTTCCAGGCACACCGGCTGGCCGATGAAATCGGCCGCGCCCAAGCTGAGCAGATCGAGAATCGCTGGCGCCTTCACGTCGTGGATCAGCAGCAGAATGGGGGTGGAGAGCGTGCTGCGGGCTTGCTGCAGGGCCATGCGGGCCCACGCCAGCGACCCCGGCGCCACGGGCAGGATGCAGGCGTCGTAACGCCGCAGCGACAGCGACTGCCGGGCGAGGGAGTCCGGCGGCGGCGCCAGGGACACCGCATGCAGCCGCACGCGCGTCACCCTGCCCTGATGGCCTGCGACCCAGGCGCCCATCGTCGTTTCATGATCGGGCGCCATCAGCACCCCGCAATCCAGCACGTCTCGCATGCCTTCCTCGTTTGCATCGCAAAACTGAAGGCTACTGTTGCAACACCGCCGCGACTATTCGTAGTGAACGCATTGCGGCTGGCCGTGACGGGGCGTCCGCATGGGTTTCGCAGTTTCGCACCCCCATGAAAAAAGCGGCCCGGGGGCCGCTTCTTTCGTGTCCGGGGCAAGCCCGGAGAACCGCGTTGCCGCTTAGTGCGAGCGGCCGCCTTGGCGCAGCTTGCGCGCCGCGATGGCTTGTGCAGCCAGCATGGCGAGCTCGGCTTCGACGACAGCGATGTCAGCCTTGTCCTTGGCGTTGGCCAGGGCCAGTTCGGCCTTCTGGCGCGCTTCCAGGGCGCGGGCTTCGTCGAGGTCGGCGGCACGGATAGCCGTGTCGGCCAGAACCGTCACGCTGCCCGGCTGAACTTCCAGGATACCCCCGGCGACGAAGATGTTTTCCTCGCCTTGGTCGGCACGAACGATCTTGACCGTTCCGGGGCGTATGCGCGAGATCAGCGGGGTGTGGCCGGGCAGAATGCCCAGTTCACCCGACTCGCCAGGCAGAACCACGAACTTCGCCTCACCGGTGAAGATCGCTTCCTCTGCGCTGACCACATCCACATGCAGGGTAGCCATATCGGTTCCTTATTGCAGTTTCTTGGCCTTCTCGAAGGCCTCGTCGATCGAACCGACCATGTAGAACGCCTGTTCCGGCAGGGCATCGCACTCGCCGTTGACGATCATCTTGAAACCACGGATGGTTTCGGCCAGCGGAACGTACTTGCCGGGCGAACCGGTGAACACTTCGGCGACGTGGAACGGCTGCGACAGGAAGCGCTGGATCTTACGCGCGCGGGCCACGGCCTGCTTGTCTTCCGGCGACAGTTCGTCCATGCCCAGAATCGCGATGATGTCGCGCAGTTCCTTGTAGCGCTGCAGCGTCTGCTGCACGCCACGGGCCACGGCGTAGTGCTCTTCGCCGACGACTTGCGGGTCGAGCTGACGGCTGGACGAGTCCAGCGGGTCCACGGCCGGGTAGATACCCAGTGCGGCGATGTCACGCGACAGCACGACGGTCGAGTCCAAATGCTGGAAGGTCGTGGCAGGCGACGGGTCGGTCAAGTCGTCCGCAGGGACGTACACGGCCTGGATCGAGGTGATCGAGCCGGTCTTGGTCGAGGTGATGCGCTCTTGCAGCTTGCCCATTTCCTCGGCCAGCGTGGGCTGGTAACCCACGGCGGACGGCATACGGCCCAGCAGTGCGGACACTTCGGTACCGGCCAGCGTGTAGCGGTAGATGTTGTCCACGAAGAACAGGATGTCGCGGCCTTCGTCACGGAACTTCTCGGCCATCGTCAGGCCGGTCAGCGCCACGCGCAGACGGTTGCCGGGGGGTTCGTTCATCTGACCGAACACCATCGCGACCTTGTCCAGAACGTTCGACTCTTCCATTTCGTGGTAGAAGTCGTTGCCTTCACGGGTACGCTCACCCACGCCGGCAAACACCGACAAACCGCTGTGCTGCTTGGCGATGTTGTTGATGAGTTCCATCATGTTCACGGTCTTGCCCACGCCGGCGCCGCCGAACAGGCCGACCTTGCCGCCCTTGGCGAACGGGCACACCAAGTCAATAACCTTGATGCCGGTTTCCAGCAGTTCCACCGACGGCGACAGTTCGTCGAAACGGGGAGCGGCTTGGTGGATACCACGCTTTTCGTCGTGCTGGATCGGGCCGGCTTCGTCGATGGGACGACCCAGCACGTCCATGATGCGGCCCAGCGTGCCGGTGCCGACGGGCACCGAGATCGGGGCGCCCGTGCCGGTGACCTTCATGCCGCGGCGCAGGCCGTCGCTGGAGCCCAGCGCAATGGTACGCACCACGCCGTCGCCCAGCTGTTGCTGCACTTCCAGCGTCAGACCCTTTTCGGCGAACGAGGAACCCTCGTCGGCCAGAGTAAGCGCTTCATAGATCTTGGGCATTTGATCGCGGGGGAACTGAATATCCACCACGGCGCCGATGCACTGAACGATGGTTCCGTTGCTCATGTCGATTCCTTGCTTGATAGCTTTTGACGGGATGCTGCCTGCCTCAAACGGCGGCAGCGCCCCCTACGATTTCCGAAATTTCTTTGGTGATCGCGGCCTGACGGGTCTTGTTGTAGACCAGTTGCAGATCGCCGATGACCTTCTTGGCGTTGTCCGACGCCGCCTTCATGGCGACCATCCGGGCCGACTGCTCCGAAGCCATGTTCTCGGCCACGGCTTGGTACAGCAGGCCTTCAACGTAACGCTGCAGCAGGTCGTCGATCACGCTACGGGCGTCGGGTTCGTAGATGTAATCCCAGCTGTATTCCGACTTCACTTCCGAGGTCTTGGCCAGGCTTTCGGCGCCCGTCTGGTACGGATCTTCCAAACCGCTGGCCAGCGGCAGCAGACGCAGGAACAGGGGCTCTTGCTTCATCGTGTTGACGAAGCGGGTCGAGGCCACGTACAGCGCGTCGATACGGCCTTCCAGGTAGGCGTCCAGCTGCACCTTGATCGCGCCCAGCAGGCGGTCCAGTTGCGGCTTGTCGCCCAGTTGCACTTCCTGGGAAACCAGTTTGGCGCCGATACGGGTCAGCACACCCACGCCCTTGTTGCCGAAAGCGGTCGCTTGCACGGCGATGCCGTTTTTCTCGAACTCTTTCAGCTTGGCCAACGTCACGCGAGTGATGTTGGTGTTCAAGCCGCCGCACAAACCCTTGTCGGTCGTCACCATGACCACGCCGACCGCCTTGATTTCGCGTTCGACCAGGTACGGGTGGCTGTACTCGGGATTGGCCTGCATCAGGTGCGCAGCAATCTCGCGCACCTTGGTGGCGTACGGACGGCCAGCACGCATCCGTTCCTGCGCCTTGCGCATCTTGGATGCGGCGACCATTTCCATCGCCTTGGTGATCTTGCGCGTGTTTTGCACGCTCTTGATCTTGGTTCGGATTTCCTTAATTCCGGGCATTGCGCTTTCCTGTGAAGACTGGCCGATGGGTTCCGCTCGCGCCTCAACCATCCGGGAAGGATGGGTGAGGCGCCTTGGACGCCTAACCCATCACTTTCTTAAAAAGCACCGTGCTTCTTGAATTCCTGAACGGCGGCGGCCAGTTCGGCCTCGTCGTCCTTGGACAGTTCCTTGGTGTCTTCGATGCGCTGGATCAGGGCCGCGTGCTTGGCCTTGAGCTGATCCTTCAGCGACTTCTCGAACGACAGCACTTGGGCCACGTCCACGTCATCCAGGTAGCCGTTGTTGACCGTGTACAGCGTAACGGCCAGTTCCCACACCTGCAGCGGCTGGTATTGCGGCTGCTTGAGCAGTTCGACGACGCGCTTGCCGCGCTCGAGCTGGCGGCGGGTCGCGTCGTCCAGGTCGGAGGCGAACTGCGCGAAAGCGGCCAGTTCACGGTACTGCGCCAGGTCGGTACGGATACCGCCGGACAGCTTCTTGACGACCTTGGTCTGGGCAGCGCCACCGACGCGGGACACCGAGATACCGGCGTTGATTGCGGGGCGGACACCGGCGTTGAACAGGTCGGTTTCCAGGAAGATCTGGCCGTCGGTGATCGAGATCACGTTGGTCGGAACGAAGGCCGACACGTCGCCTGCCTGGGTTTCGATGATCGGCAGCGCGGTCAGCGAGCCGGTCTTGCCCTTGACGGCGCCTTCGGTGAACTTCTCGACGTACTCTTCGTTGACGCGAGCGGCACGCTCGAGCAGACGCGAGTGCAGGTAGAACACGTCGCCCGGGTAGGCTTCACGGCCCGGCGGACGGCGCAGCAGCAGCGAGACCTGGCGGTAGGCCCAGGCTTGCTTGGTCAGGTCGTCATAGACGATCAGGGCGTCTTCGCCGCGATCGCGGAAGTATTCGCCCATCGTGCAGCCGGCGTAGGCGGCCAGGTACTGCATGGCGGCGGAGTCGGAAGCCGAGGCGGCCACGACGATGGTGTATTCCATCGCGCCGTGTTCTTCGAGCTTGCGGACCACGTTGTTGATCGTCGACGCCTTCTGGCCGATAGCGACGTACACGCAGGTGACGCCCTTGCCCTTCTGGCTGATGATCGTGTCGACGGCCACGGCGGTCTTGCCGGTCTGGCGGTCGCCAATGATCAGTTCGCGCTGGCCACGGCCGATGGGAACCATCGAGTCGATAGCCTTGATGCCGGTTTGCAGCGGCTGCGACACCGAGCGGCGGGCGATAACGCCAGGCGCCACTTTTTCGATGATGTCGGTGGCCTTGGCGTTGACCGGACCCTTGCCGTCGATCGGCTCGCCCAGCGTGTTGACCACGCGGCCTTTCAATTCCGGACCAACCGGAACTTCCAGAATGCGGCCGGTCGTCTTGACCTGGTCGCCTTCGGAAACGCCGGTGTAGTCGCCGAGAATAACGGCGCCGACGGAATCACGCTCGAGGTTGAGCGCCAGACCGAAAACGTTGTTGGGGAATTCGAGCATTTCGCCCTGCATCACGTCCGACAGGCCGTGGATGCGGGTAATACCGTCGGTCACGGACACGACGGTGCCCTGAGTACGGACATCAGCCGAAGCGCCCAGGCCCTCGATGCGGCTCTTGAGCAGTTCGCTGATCTCGGAGGGATTGAGTTGCATATTGACTCCTGGAATCCTGTTAGTAGCCTTAAGCGGCGAGCTGATCGCGCATGCGGACCAATTGGGCTTGTACGGAAGTATCGAGCACCTGGTCGCCGACGGCCACGCGCACGCCGCCGATCAACGACGGGTCGACGGTAACGCTGGGCTTGAGCTTGAGGCCGAATTTTTGTTCGAGCGCGGCGACCAGATCCTTGACCTGGGCATCGCTCAGCTCGAACGCGCTGGTGATTTCCGCCTGCGCCGTGCCTTCGTGACGATTCCGCAGCGCGACGAATTGCGAGGCGATCTCGGGCAGCAGCAGCAGCCGGTCGTTTTCGACCAGCAGCTCGATGAAATTACGGGCGGCTTGCGGCAAATCGGCCTTGATCAGGCCGGTAAACAGTTCGACGCGCTGCTTGTCGCCCAGACGCGGATCGGCCATGGCCTCGCGCACGTCGGGGTTGGAGGCGACCTGCGACATTTCGCTGACCAGGTCGGCCCACGCCGGCAAACCGGCCTTGTCGTCGCGCGCTGCGCTGAAGAGCGCTTCAGCGTAGGGCCGGGCAACAGTGGAAAGTTCAGCCATGACGGTCCCGGATTAGAGCTGCGCGCGGAGCTGGTTCAGCAGCTCGGCGTGTGCGCGGGCGTCAACCTCGCGCTTGAGGATCTGTTCAGCACCCTTGACGGCCAGCGCGGCGACGTCGTCGCGCAACGCTTCGCGGGCGCGCTGGACTTCCTGCGCGGCATCCTGGGCAGCCTGCGCCACGATGCGGGCACGTTCGGCTTCCGCTTCGCGGCGGGCCTGCTCGATCAGGGAGGCGGCTTGCTTCTCGGCCTCGATGATGCGTGCGTGGTTTTCGGACTTGGCAGAAGCCTCGATCAGACTGACGCGCGCCTGGGCTTGAGCCAGGTCGGCTTTGCCCTTCTCGGCGGCGGCCAGGCCGTCGGCGATTTTTTGGCGGCGCTCGTCCATCGCCTTCGTCAGGGGAGGCCACACGAATTTCATCGTGAACCAGCCCAGAACGAAGAACACGAGCATCTGGAAAATGATCGTCGCGTTCAGATTCACGGTCGTTCCTTTAACACCTTTCGGCTCCGACCGCACCCGGAAAGGGGCGTCGCGGAGCACTCGATACTTTGCTGACCGGCGATGGAGCCGTTGCTCTCATCGCCGCCAGCGTCATGACCCACCTATTTGCCGGCGGGCGGTGCCTTAGCCGACGAACGGGTTGGCGAAGGCGAACAGCATGGCGATACCCACGCCGATCAGGAATGCCGCGTCGATCAGGCCAGCCAGCAGGAACATCTTCGTTTGCAGAGCGTTCATCAGTTCAGGCTGACGAGCCGAAGCTTCCAGATACTTGCCGCCCATCAGTGCGATGCCGATGCAAGCGCCGATAGCGCCCAGACCGATGATAAGACCGCAAGCGAGGGCAACGAAAGCGACGTTGGTCATGACAACTCCTTGGTTAGAAATCTGAAGTCAAAAATTGAAAAATAAGAGGTACAGCTCAATGCAAGATAATCTTGCTATCCGGTGCCGGCCGGGTGGCCGACGCCGGAAATTCGGGGGATCAGTGGCCTTCGTGAGCCTGGCCGAGATACACCAGCGTCAGCATCATGAAGATGAAGGCCTGGAGCAGAACGATCAGGATGTGGAAGATTGCCCAGATCGAGCCGGCCAGGATGTGGCCGATGCCCAAGCCGATGCTGGCGCCGTTGAAGCCGGTCCAGGCGCCGCCCAGGAGGGCGATCAGCATGAAGATCAGTTCGCCGGCGAACATGTTGCCGAACAACCGCATGCCCAGCGACACGGACTTGGCGGCGTATTCGATCAGGTTCAGCAGCAGGTTGAACGGGGCCAGCACGATGGCGCCCAGGCCATGCGCATGGAACGGCGCGGTGAACAGTTCTTTGACGAAACCGCCCGGCTTCTTGATCTTGATGCCGTAGTAGAACATCAGGAGCAGCACGCCCAGCGACATGCCCATCGGCACGTTCAGGTCGGCGGTCGGGAGAATGCGGTGGTAATAGAGGGGATCGCCGTGCTCAGCACCCAGGCCGGTCAGGCGCCAGATGGAGGGCAGCAGGTCGACGGGCAGCAGGTCCAGCGCGTTCATCAGGATGATCCAGAGGAACACGGTCAGGGCCAGCGGGGCGATGAAAAGACGGCTCTTGGCGTTGTGGACGATGCCCTTGGCCTGGTCGTCGACCATGTCGACGATCATTTCCACGAAGGCCTGGAAGCGGGAAGGAACACCGCTGGTCGCACGGCGGGCAGCGCGCCACAGGAAGAAAATGACGATCAGGCCCATCAGGCCGGACCAGAACAACGAGTCGTAATTGATGATGTCGAACTGAGCAATAGCGCTCTGTTTCTCACCGGTATTGTTCAGATGCACCAAGTGATGCTGAATATACGCGGATTGAGGCGACACGTCGCTGGCAGCAGCCATTTGAACCTATCCTATTTGCTGTATGCCCGGTCCTTGCGAACCGGACGATTCCACGATTTCGTTTGCCGCAACTTACTCGGCGCTAAGACAGCCTGCGGAACATCAGAAGCAGGAGATAGCCTTTCAGGGTGAGTATCAGGCCGAGCAACGCGGCAGGCCACACAAGCCAGTCATGCGTCACACGCGAAAGCAGCCACAACAGCAATGCCGTTGCGAACAACTTGATCAACTCACCAGAGAGAAAGGTAAAGGGACTGGCCTTGCCGGCCCGAACGCTGACAGCCAGGCGCAATGCGAACAACGCATTGGGTATGAAATACGCTCCTGCCCCCGCCAGCGCCGACCAACCTGCCGCCGCCCCTCCTACAACCCCCGCTATTACTGCTGCTGCGAGCCCCATGGCGCCTTGCGCCGCCAATGCCAACAAGAGCCCACGGCTGGCTTGAGCGTTCAGCGCCGCGCGATCCGCGTCACTGAGCACCAGAACTTCCACCACGTCCGGATCGATCGAATCCTGATCCAGACTGGGCCTCAGACCGTGGGGTCTCAGACCTTCGGGTCTTAGGCTTTCAGCCCCCGGACCTTGTCCAGGACCCTGCCCTAAACCCTGCTGTTGCTGCATGGAGTTCTGCCGCATCAAACTTCCCCGCTTAACCTGGCCCTGTGGGAACCGACGCGCTTTATGAAGCGCATGTTTCTTATCCCGCAAGCGTCAAACCCGCAGAGTATAGCTTGGTTTTTTGCACCCTAGCAAATGAACTTTCGGCCGTTTGTAAGGTGGCAACAACGCCTGCTTGCGGCGGAAAAATTGGGGACGAGCGAGCGCTCTGCCGGGGCGTGGCCGCCGGTCCCGCCTCTGCAAGAAAAGGCGCGCGGCCCCTTGTCGGAGACCGCGCGCCTTGTGCGTTCTGGCAGATGCGCGTCGGCAGCGATGCGTTCAGCAGATTCGCGCTTGCCCGAGCTTAGTCTTCCTTGACCGGCGGCGGCGCCCACTGCCCGTCCAGGGCGGTGTTCTGCGGCGAGTACAGGCGCATGCTGAGGACGAACGGACCGTCGGCGGCAGGTGTGCTCACCCAGTTGGCGCGCTTGGATTCGCCCGGATCGCGGCGCTGCACGTAGATGTCCAGCGAACCGTCGGCGTTGTACTTCAGGCCGTCGGTGCTGCGGATCACGTAGCGGTTGGCCGGATTCTCGGCAAAGCCGTACTTGCTGTTGTAGACGTGCAGCGACCAGAGCTGGGCCGGCGGCAGCTGGCCCTTGTCGAAATGCAGGACGTAGTCTTCGCTGGAATCCAGCGGACGGCCCTTGGAATCGGACACGGTCACCGGGTACAGCACGTCTTCCGGCGTGGGCGCGCCCAGACCGGCATAGGCGATGGCCGCACGGCGCGTGTAGTCGGTGCCGTAGGTGCCGATGCCCGTCAGCACCGTGTTCCAGCCGTTGATCGGGGTGGCCAGGCGCGAGACGTTGTCGGCGATGCGGCGGCCGGCCAGGGGTTGCGCGTCGGTCAACGCCTGCTGCACAGCCGGGCTCAAGCGGCCATACGAGAACGGCTGGCGGTCATCCAGGCCGATGCGACGCATGCGGTCCAGCATGGGCGTGTCGTTGGCGTGCGGCGGGTTGTTGCGCAGCGCGTCGAAGAACACGGCAAAGTACGAGGCGGCATCCATGCCCGCGACCTGCTCGGCCGGGGTGCCGTCGGGCACCGTGACGGCGGGGGCCGGCATGGGCAGGTTGCTGCCGATGGGCGCAGTGCCGATGCCCGAGCCGGTTTGCGGGTACGCGTTGCCGGCGTTGCGGCCGCGCGGCGCGGTGGCGGGCGTCACGGGGACCAGCAGCGGACGCGCGGTCATGCCGGACTGGATCTGGTTGACCGCGGCGTAGTCCTGCGGACCGCCCGCCTGCGTCCAGCCGATCAGCCAGCCCATCGAGGTCGGGCTGCGGATCACGTCGACGCCGGCCGGCACGGTGCCGTTCCAATTCGGGCCGACGATGGCGAAGGACTGCGCGCCGTTGCCATTGGTGCGCGTGCCGCGCGAGGCAAAGACGTCGCTCCACATGTCCAGCGCCGACAGCACGGTGTAGCGGCCGCCGGTGTCGGGCAGATTGATGATGAGCGGCGCGCGCGAGACGTCAAACCACAGGCTGGAGTACAGCGCGTCGGCGCTGGGCCAGGGCGTGTCGGCCGCGCGCGGATCCGGGAAGGCGGCCTTGTGGCCGAACTGGTTCATCGGCGCCTTGCCGTCCAGCGGGCTTTGCACCGCCGTGGCCTGGCGGCGCGCCAGTTCCATGAGCACCATGGGATACGCGTAGACGTAGGCATCGATGGCCGTATCGCGCAATTCCGCCTCGCTCATCCGCGGGGCGGCCTGCGGGGCGGCGTACGGCGTCTCGGAAACCAGGCGCAGCGTGGATTGCGGCGATTGAGCCTGGGCGACATTGATGAAGCAGACGCTGAGCGCGCCGGCGAGCGCAGCCGTGGTCAGCCGGCGGGTAGCGATTGGTTTACGCATGCAAGGCTCCTTCTTGATTTTGTTTGCAATCGAGCCGCCGCGCGGGATTTGCCAGTGACAGCAAACCGCTCTGGCGCGGCACCTCGGGATGACGCTCATTCAGGATAGGGCCGAAGTCTGCAACAAGGTGCTAGCCAGACGTTTCAAGGCGAAACCTGCACTTTGCGCGCAGATGGCCATGAAAAAGCGCGCCTTCATAGGGCGCGCCTGGCAATGCGTGGCCTGCGATTCGTGCAGGCGCAGTCGTAACAAGGATTAACGGTGTTTGAAGTCGGGTTTGCGCTTTTCGGTGAACGCGGCCATGCCTTCCTTCTGGTCTTCGGTGGCAAAGAGCGAATGGAACACGCGGCGTTCGAACAACAGCCCTTCGTTGAGCGAACCTTCGAAGGCGCGGTTGACGCATTCCTTGGCCATCATGACCGACGGCAGCGACATGGAGGCGATGACGGTGGCGGCGTCCATGGCTTCTTCAAGCAGCTTGTCCGCGGCAACCACGCGCGACACGAGGCCGGCGCGCTCGGCTTCCTCGGCGCCCATCATGCGGGCGGTCAGCGCCAGGTCCATGGCCTTGGCCTTGCCGACGGCGCGCGGCAGACGCTGCGTGCCGCCCGCGCCGGGGATCACGCCCAGCTTGATTTCAGGCTGGCCGAACTTGGCCGTGTCGGCCGCGATGATGATGTCGCACATCATGGCAAGCTCGCAGCCGCCGCCCAGCGCGTAGCCGGACACGGCGGCGATCACGGGCTTGCGGATGCGCTTGAGCGTTTCCCAGTTGCGCGTGATGTATTCGCTGCCGTACACGTCCATGTACGACCAGTCTTTCATGGCGCCGATGTCAGCCCCCGCCGCGAAGGCCTTTTCGCTACCGGTGATGACGACGCAGCCGATATCGGGATCGGCCTCGAATGCCAGCAGCGCGGCGCCCAGTTCGTCCATGAGCTGATCGTTCAGCGCGTTGAGCGCCTTGGGACGATTCAGCGTCAGCAGGCCGACTCGGCCCCGGGTTTCGACCAGTACAAACGACTCGCTCATGAATGTCTCCGGTAATAAGATATGAGCATGAAAAAAAATGATGACGTACCTCCCATACTTTACCGCCTTGCGCCGCACGATCCCGCCGGCCACCGCTACCGGATAACCCTTACGATCGCATCGCCCTCGCCCGCCGGGCAGCGCCTGTCGCTGCCCGCCTGGATCCCGGGCAGCTACCTGATCCGCGATTTCTCGCGCCAGATCGAAACCGTGTCGGCCCGCGCCGGCACGCGGCGCGTGACCGTCGACAAGATCGACAACCACACTTGGCAGGCCGCGCCGTGCGAGGGCCCGTTGCTGGTCGAGTACACGGTCTACGCCTGGGACCTGTCGGTGCGCGGCGCGCATCTGGACGAGACGCACGGTTTCTTCAATGGCACCAGCGTGTTCCTGCGCGTGCACGGCCAGGACCACGAGCCCTGCCTGGTGGACCTGGCGCCGCCGCGCGGCATCGACGGCTGGAAGGTCTACACGAGCCTGCCCGAAGCCGCAGGCCACAAGGGCGCGGCGCGCCGTCACGGTTTCGGGCTATACCTGGCGCCGGACTATGACGCGTTGATCGATCACCCGGTCGAGATGGGCACGCCGCAGGTGTCGCGCTTTGTGGCGCATGGCGCGGAACACGAACTGGTGTTCACGGGCGTGGCGCCGAATCTGGATCTGGCGCGCATCACGGACGACGTGAAGAAGATCTGCGAGACGCAGATCGCTTTCTTCGAACCCCGCACGAAGCGCGCGCCGTTCCTGGACAGCGCGGACCGCTATGTCTTCATGACGATGGTCACGGGCGACGGCTACGGCGGCCTGGAGCATCGCGCCAGCACGGCGCTGATGACGGCGCGCAAGGACCTGCCGGTGCTGGGCCAGCAAGGCCAGGGCGAAGGCTACCGGGGATTCCTGGGGCTGGTGAGCCACGAGTATTTCCACACCTGGAACGTCAAGCGCATCAAGCCGGATGTCTTCGCGCCGTACGATCTGTCGCAACCGGACCTGACGCGCCTGTTGTGGGTGTTCGAGGGCTTTACGTCCTACTACGACGATCTGCTGCTGCTGCGCTCGGGCGCGATCACGCGCGCGGATTACCTGCGCCTGCTGGCCAAGACGATCACCAGCGTGGCCCGCACGCCGGGCCGCCACAAGCAGTCGGTGGCAGAGAGTTCTTTCGATGCGTGGACGCGCTATTACAAGCAGGATGAGAATTCGCCGAATGCGCTGGTGAGCTATTACACGAAGGGCGCGCTGGTGGCGCTTGGGCTGGATCTGCTGATCCGCGAGGAATCGTCGGGCGCGCATTCGCTGGACGATGTGATGCGGTTGCTGTGGGATCGCTATGGCCGGGACTTCTATCGAGGCAAGCCGCACGGTTTGCCGGAAGACGGACTGCCGGCGCTGATCGAGGAAGCGACGGGGGTGGACACGCGGCGCTTTATCGCTCGTCATGCGTACGGGACGGCGGATGTGCCGCTGGCTTCATTGCTTGAAACACACGGCGTGAAGCTGCAATGGAAGACGTCGGCCAATATTCCGTCATTGGATGTGCGCACGCGCAAGCAAGGCGACTCGCTGACGCTGGCGACGGTTCTTGAAGGCGGGGCGGGGCACAAGGGGGGCTTGTCGGCGGGTGATGTGCTGGTGGCTATCGATGGACTACGGGTGGATGCGCCGGCGGGGTTGGATCTGCTGCTGGCGCAGTACCGGGTTGGGGATCGGGTGACCGTGCATGTGTTTCGGCGGGATGAGCTGCGGGAATTTCGGGTGAAGTTGAGTGGGCCTGAGGCTACGGAGTGTGTGTTGGTTTAGGGGTGGTGGTACCGGCCTGATGGATTGAGTTCTTAAGGCGTCCGGCATGGTTCGTCCGGCAGGGTTCTTAAGGCGCCCGGCGCGTCGTGGGCCTGGGGCGGGCGGGGCGAGTCGGGTTCTTGAGGTTCTTGCACGCAGTCTTTTGGGAGAGAAGCGTCTTGCGGTGCCCGTCCCCGGGCGGCCGCGCGGGCGGCCTTCGTGGACTTACGCGGCGTCTTGCGTCGTCGCTTTGACGCTTCGCGTGTGGCTGCTTCCTCTCAAGGTGTCTGACACCCTGGTGAGATTTCCGTCATACCCAGTGCGTCTCCCTAGGGTGTCAGACACCGGCAGAAGTGGGCGTTCGCCAATCGAATGTACCTGGGCTGTGGCGCTGCAGTAGGTGGCAAGCGGGCCCTTTTGGCAAGCGATCCAGTCCTCGGCCTCGACCGCCTTCACGGTGCAGTTCGTGATTCAAGATCCATATCCGCGGGCCACTGGACCCTAGGGGCTAGACGCAAGGCGATGTTGTAGAGAGCGACGTCGTTGGTATCACGTGGTTCGGCACGATCAGGGTCGAGGCCTTTAATGCCGTTCTGCATGTAGGCGCACACGTAGGCCCAGAAACTGGAGGTGTTCGCAGCGTCGGTGTTCAATTGGAAGCGCGCCACGACGTTGTTCGTGCCGGGTTTCACCACCGCGATGGAGACGCCTTCTTTGATGATGAGCCCGCCGCCAGGCGTCGCACCACGGACTTTCCACTTCTCTGCTCGCAAGTCGTCCCAGTCGTAACTCGCCGTGGTGACGCATCCGCGATCGAAGGGATTCCACCAAACTGATTGGAAGTCGTAGACGTATACCTTACGACGTAGGCGATTGAAGCGGAGCGGAAGATCGCGGGGTGGGGAAACGTCGGCACGATAGAAAATGCATGCTGCGTAAGCGCACAGGGCAAGTGTCATTACGTCTAGAAAGACAATTCCAACAATCTCACCGACGGAGCTGAAAGCCGCCGCAGTCGCATAAGAATGCGCTGCGGAAAAAATTACATACTTGAGACCCACCCATGCCATAACCAGTGAGAAGTAAAAAATCCCTCCGCGAAGGCTCGACGTGTTCCGGGCGAACTGGACATACGTTCCATCCATATGCGTCGGTGCCTGCCATAGCAGCATTGGGGGCTCGTCGAGCGGGTCGTTGGCGCCGGGAAGATCCCGTTGCCAGCCGACGCAGGGGGGATTCAGTTGAGGTTTCGCCATCAGCGTTCCCTAGAAATGTCGATGGCGGCGAAGTGGGCGTTCGCCAATCGAATGTACCGGGGCTGTGGAGCTGCAGTAGCTGGGTGGCGAACGGTCCCTTCTGGAAAGCGAATCCAGTCTTCGGCCTCAACCGGCTTCATGGTGCCGTTCGTGATTCAAGATCCATATCCGCCGGCCACTGAACCTTTGGGGCCAGGCGCAAGGCGATGTTGTAGGGAGCGACGTCATTGGCATCGCGAGGTTCGGCACGATCGGGGTCGAGGCCGTTGATGCCGTTCTGCATATAGGCGCACACATACGCCCAGAAGTTGGAGGTGTTCGCAGCGTCGGTGTTCAATTGGAAGCGCGTCACGACGTTGTTGGTGCCTGGTTCCACCACCGCGATGGAGACGCCTTCCTTGATGATGAGCCCACCGCCCGGAGTCGCGCCGCGGACTTTCCACTTCTCTGCGCGCAGGTCGTCCCAGTAATAACTCGCCGTCGTCACATACCCGCGCTCGAAGGGATTCCACCAGACTGAATGGAAGCCATAAACGTAGACCTTGCGACGTAGGCGATTGAAGCGAAGCGGGAGATCGCGTGGCTGGGAGACGTCCGCGCGATAGAACACACATGCTGCCCAAACGCATACTGCGATGGCAATTGCAAACAGCAAGAACATTCCTATTTCAAAAGCCCCCACACCCGTCGTCGTGATGGCCCTGAGATTTCTAGTGATCAGAATTGTCTGTTCGAGACATGTCCATGCAATCAGCAGCGAAAAGAAAAGGAGCGTTCCGCGAAATATAGATGTACTCCGAGCGAACTCGACATACGTTTCGTCCATATGCGTCGGAGCTCGCCATAGCAGCAGAGGGGGCTCAATGAGAGGGTCATTGGGGCCCGGCAGATCACACTGCCATCCGGCGCACGGGGGACTTAGCTGTGGTCTCGCCATCAAATTTCCTCCGTGATCTCGATAGCTGCGAAGCCGGTGCTGTCGTCCTTATCCGGCCAGAATGCCACAGCAAATGTTGCCGATTTAATCGTGTTGATCGGATCCAGCCAGTATCGGCCGCTGAGAATCGGCCGTTCCGATGTTGGTTTCGTCTCGCCGACCAGCGTGTAGTCGGGATGATTGAAGTCCGAAGTTTGCACGCCGTGGGCGGTATCGTTAACTTGCCCAGATGCCATGACGTGCGAAGACAGAGTAGGACTTCGTTTGCCATCTTGTGCGAGGCCAAAGCGCTCGATAGTGAGGGTGAAGCGGTAGCGGGATCGTACGGTATCGAAGCCAGGTAGGATCGCCCTATAAACAAGCGCTTTTGTCTGTATTACCGCGCCGCGGTTCTTGAGCACTTCAATGTCTTCGCTATAAAGCTCATCTATCGGTCTTGCTCTGCCTTCATCAGAGAAACGGAGGTCGACATCCATGCCGAGGACTGCGGCGTTGAGTGCAGCGATGGCGACGTCCATATTCTCCGGGTCGCGCCAGTGTTCACTACCTTCTGTTCGGCCGAAGTAGCACCGCCGAGCCCATTTTTCCAAAGTATCGGACTCTAGGATTTTTGCGATCTGCAACATCGCGTAGGCGACCAGTCCGACAACAACGCCCGCTCCCAACGCTCCGAACAGCGCAAGCGACCCCGTAACTCCAAAATAAGTGAGCCCGGCTCCGATGATCGATAGAAAGCCGGAAAATGCGTAGGGAATTGCGACAACAGCTTCGCCAGCCTTTATTACACGGATGCCGGCCCGAAAACTAGCACCGGCATCCGCAATCCCCGCCAAAGCCGAAATCGCTCCCCCCACCATCACCATCTTCGAACCCAACCCGACGACGCGCGTGAGCACGGGAGTTTTCTCCACACCCCAGCGCAGCACGAACCCTCGGGCAGCGTCCGCCGGTACCTTGATCGCCAGACCGGCGGCTTCAACACTCGCTCCCATGAAGCCCAGCGCCACGCTATAAAACGCCACAACAGCCTCCGGATGGCGCGCGCCGACTTTCGCATCCAGGTCAGCTAACGTGCTTTTCAAGCTGTCCTGCAGAAAATACAGGCCGATGAAAGACAAGCCACCATCCACGCTACCCACGGCCAAGTTCTTCAAGCTCGCAAAGGTGCTGCCGGCGACACGACGAGCCCCCGCCGCGCCAACTTGCAGGCCCTCGAGCACCGCGGCGGCAGCGGGTTCCAGATTCTTCAGGCCGGCGTTGACCTGGCGTAGCGCAGACTTGGCTTCTCTGTTGATCTCTTGCGGCGGGGCATCCGTGATGCCGCCCGCGAGACAAGCCGCGGTGGTGCTCAGGCGGCATTGCTGCGAACGCGCATCGGCGTCCGCATAGTCCAAAGCCATGATCCGGCGCCAACTGGCGCCAGCCACCAGGTCGGCCCAGTCGGTTGCATAAGCGTCGATCTGCTTTTGAAAGCGGTCGTCTTCCTTGTCGTACGCATCCTGAAAAGTCTTTCGCCCTGCTGGGCCGGTTTCCCAGTAACGATCTTCTAGCCGGGCCATGCGACGCCCGGTCTCGCGATTGACCACGCCAGCACGTTGTTGTGCGGGGTCATGGAATACGGGCGGGACGCCGGATTCGCTGGACGTCCAGTAGTCGCTAGGTGGCGGCGGCGGCGGGTGTGCAGCCGCTACCTGCTGGGCGATGTAAGCCTTGAAGCCGAGCAGGCATTGCGAGGTGAGGTAGGCGTACCGCCTCGTTGGCTCTTCACGCCACCGCTGGCGCATCGTGTTGACAGACAGCCGAAGGCTGTTGAGCTCTGTCGCCATGCCTACGGGGTCGGGCAGGATGAGCCCTGCAACCCCCTTCGCAAGCCCATGCTGCTTTTCTAGCATGCGCAATTGCGCCTGCATGGCTTCCAGGCGGGCATGACGGGGATGCCAGTCATGAACGCTACCGAAGTCGCGCGTGCCGATGGCGTACTCGGCGACATGCTGGGCAAGATCATCACCGTGCTCAAGGCCAAGCGCCTGGTTGCCACCTGTCGGATCCTGCTTGAGCGTGATCAGATTGATCCCCCTGAACCGATCCCGATAATCAGCGGGCAGTGCCTTTCCATCAGCGTGCTTGCCGGTGCGGTAGGCATCGAGTGTTGCCTTCGGCCAAGGGTCCTGTGAAAACGCGATCCAGGCCTGCTTGTGCGCTGCGGTGTCGATGTTGATGAATGCCGAGCGCAGATCGTGTCCGGCGTCCAGGCAAGCTTTGGCTAGGGGCTCGGGCGCCGCCCGTGGCAGGGAGAATGGATTGAACTGGCGCAGATAGCCTTCCGGGGTGACCTGATAGGCATGCCAGATTTCTTTGTCCAGCAGCACATAGACATACCCCTGCCGCAATACACGCAATGCGGTCTGAATGGATTCGTGACTCAGTGCGCCATGTTGCTTGAGTCCGTCTGTGAGCGGCATGACTGCAAGCCGTAGCGGCAGGATCGGTAAGCCGGTACGTTCACACGCGCTGCACGTGCCGGTGGGATTGGGCGCCGCCTGGCGCCGTGCCTGGGTCAGGGTCTTGCTGATGCTCATGTGTAGCTCGCGGCCGGAGGTAATGACGCAACGATGCGCTGCCACGCAAAGTCGTCGTAGTTTTTAAAGCGCGCACGGGTTGTCCTTGGTGCCAAGCGGCACTACCGCTTTTAGAAGCTGTCGATACTGCGTGTAAATCAAAGGAGTCTTATTAGTGAACCGAATTGATCTGGTGTTAGCAGATGCTTGAAACGATCCGATTTATCTGCCGCAGTATCCTGAGCGACAGCACGTGACGAACGCCGACAGCGCTAATAGGTTGGGCGACGGCGGTCACGTCCAGGCACAGCGCAGCGGCCGATCCGACGGCCAGGGTTGTGAAACGTAGCTTCTTTGCCGGGCGCTCGACGTTTACGCGTAGCGCGGCACGCCCTCACCGTCCAGGACGATCGTGCACGGCGCTTGCGTGAAGTGCAGCGGCGCGCCGGTGACGGTGCGCAGGAAGGATTCGCTGACGCCCGCCTTCATGGCGTGCACCTGCTTGGCGCCGACGGTCAGGTCCATCGCGGCGCCGGCCCGATTCTCCACGATGACCCTGCCCCAGCCTGGCCGACAGCTTGTCGGCGATGTGGCGCGCCGAGATGTCGATGGTGCCGCCGGGCGCGGCGCGGTCAAATGCCTATTCTGGAATCCGGAGGTGTGGGTTCGCCTGGGCTGAAGAGCGCATTGCGGCCCGCGGCCCGTTCACGCCCCCGCGCGCTCCCAGCGCCGCTGGATGGCCTTGGCGGCCACCACGCCGTCGGCCATCGAGGTCACCACGCATGGATGCATGCGGTGCGCGACTTCGCCAATGGCGTAGATGTCCGGCACGCTGGTCTCGGCGGTGGCGAAGTCGGTGCGGATGTAGCCGCGCTCGTCGCGCGCCAGGTGCAGCGTGTCGGCAAACGCGGCCTGCGGTTCCCAGCCGTAGAAGACCAGGATCAGGTCGTGCTGGCGGCCGTCCACGCTGCGCGCGGCGGGATCGACCTGGTAGGGGCCGATGTGCACGCCTTCGGACCCCGCGCGCGTGACCCACTGCTGCTGGGCGCGCACGCTGCGGGCATACAGATGAACCGTTCGCGCGCCGCGGTTGCGCACGTAGACGAAGTTTTCAAAGGCGTTGTCGCCCCCGCCCAGCACGGCGACCGACAAACCCGAATAGTCCTGCGCCACGATGGGCGAGCCGGGGCCGATCAGCACGCCCGGCCAGGACGCGCCCGGCGGATGGCCGGGCAGGCCCTTGGCGCGCACGCCCGAGGCAATGACCAGGGTGCGGGCGCGGGCCAGGGTCTGCTCGCCGTCCGGACCAGAGAGCGTGGCCTCGATGCCGCCCTTGCACGGCCGCACGCCGGCGACGCGGGTTTCCAGCCGCAGGGGCACGTTGGCGGCGCGCACGCTGGCGTCGATATTGGCCGCGACCTGCTGGCCGGTGACGCCGGGCAGGACAGCGATCCAGTCGTCGGCAAACGGGTTGTCATTGCCCAGGCCGCCCAGGCGGGCGCTGGCCTCGACCAGCAACGGCGACAGGCCCAGGCGGGCCAGCCAGAGGGCGCAGGAGGCGCCGGCCGGGCCGCCGCCTACAATGACCGAATCGTGCATCTGTTGCATTTCACCCCTTATTGACTGCGCCGGCGCCTCGCGGGCGCCCGGACATGGCCGGATTGTAGCCAGCGCGTCACCCCCATCCGTCGTCGCCTTACAATTCGGGCTATTCCACCCAGGTTTTCATCATGCCCACTCGCCGCATCATTCTTTCCGGGCTTGCGCTCGACGCCCGCATCGGCATCCTCGAGCACGAGCGCCGCGCCACCCAGCCCCTGCACGTCGATGCCGAATTCGACGTCGACATCCAGCGCTCGGTGGACGACCACGATATCCACAGCGTGCTGGACTACCGCCGGCTGCGCGAGGCCATCGTCGAGGAATGCACGCAGGCGCACGTGAACCTGATCGAAACCCTGTCCGAACAGGTCGCGGCGCGCCTGCTTGCCGACTTCCAGGAAATCCGCGCGCTGCGCCTGCGCATCAGCAAGCCCATGGCCTTCTCCGACTGCGCGGCGGTGGGCGTGGAAATCCAGATCAACCGCTGACATGAACGATATCGCTCCCCCCGACGTGCAATTTCGCACGCCCGCCGACGAAAAAGCCCGGCACGAAGGCAACAAGCTGACCAAGCGGCTGGCGCGCGAGACCACGCGCGCCCTGTCCGACTACAACATGATCGAGGAAGGCGACCGCGTGATGGTCTGCCTGTCCGGCGGCAAGGACTCCTATGCCATGCTGGACATCCTGCTGCAGCTCCAGAAGCGCGCGCCGTTCAAGTTTGAACTGATCGCCGTGAACCTGGACCAGAAGCAGCCGGGCTTTCCCGATCACATCCTGCCGCAGTACCTGAAGGAACTGGGCGTTCCCTTCCACATCGAGACGCAGGATACGTATTCCATCGTCACGCGCGTGCTGGAAGAGGGCAAGACGATGTGCTCGCTCTGTTCGCGGCTGCGTCGCGGCATCCTGTACCGCGTCGCCTCGGAACTGGGCGCCACCAAGATCGCGCTGGGCCATCACCGCGACGACATCCTGGCCACGTTCTTCCTGAACCTGTTCTATGGCGGCAAGGCCAAGGGCATGCCGCCCAAGCTGGTGTCCGACGACGGCCGCCACACGGTGATCCGCCCGCTGGCCTACGTGGTCGAGTCCGACCTGATCGCCTACGCCGAGCTCAAGCAATTCCCGATCATTCCGTGCAATCTTTGCGGTTCGCAAGAGAACCTGAAGCGCAAGGAAGTGGGCCGCATGATCAAGGAATGGGACAAGCAGCACCCGGGCCGGTCGTGGAACGTGTTCAACGCGCTGTCGCGCGTCGTGCCCTCGCACCTGATGGACCGGGACCTGTTCGACTTCGTGGGCCTGAAGCCCACGGGCGTGCCGGACGCCAACGGCGACACGGCGTTCGATACGGTCGACCCCACGGAAGACGCGGACGAAGCGTGCGGCGATACGCCGACGGCGTTGGAGCCGGGCGCGATCATCGAAAAGAAGGTGATGTTCTCGCGCGGGTGATGCGGCGCAGGACAAACAAACAAGGGGCTGCGATTGCAGCCCCTTTTTTTTGCAGCCTTGCGCTTGCGCTGCAGAATCAGGCGTTCAGCACGCGGATCGGCGCGCCCGCCGCCCACGCCTTCACGGCTTCCAGGCAGTTCTGGTAGAACGCCTCGAAGTTTTCGCGGCTGACATAGCCCAGGTGCGGCGTGAGGATCACGTTGTCCAGGTCGCGCACGGAGTCAGTGGGCGACAGGGGCTCCTCGGGAAAGACGTCCAGGCCCGCGCCGGCGATGCGGAATTTCACCAGGGCGTCCATCAGCGCTTCCTGGTCGACAAGACCCGCGCGCGACGTGTTCACGAGGTACGCGGTGGGCTTCATGGCGGCCAGCGCGGTGGCGTCCACGATGTGTCGGCTGCGCTCGGACAGGATCAGGTGCAGGCTGACCACGTCGGACGTGGAAAAGAGCGCGTGCTTGTCCACGCGCGTGACGCCGGCGGCCTGGGCGCGCTCATCGGTCAGGTTGGGGCTCCAGGCCACGACGTCCATGCCAAAGGCCAGTCCCACCTTGGCGACTGCGGCGCCCAGCTTGCCCAGGCCCACCACGCCCAGGCGCTTGCCGGCCAGCGGCTCGGGCATGCCGGTCTGCCACATGCCGCGGCGCATGGCGGCATCTTCGGCGGGAAGGTGCTTGAAGAGACCCAGGATGTGCGCCCACGCGAGTTCCGCGGTGGCGGTGTTGGCATCGGCGCTGCCGGGCGCGCCGGACACGACGATGCCCTGCTCGGCGCAGGCCTGCATGTCGATGGCGTTGTTGCGCATGCCGGTGGTGACCAGAAGCCGAAGCTTGGACAGCGCGCGAATGCGCTCGGCGGGGAACGGCGTGCGTTCGCGCATGGCGACGATCACGTCGAAGGGCGCGAGCGCGGTTTCGACCTGGTCGTCGGGGATGAAGTTGTTGAAGATCTGCACCTCGGCGTCGCCGCCCAGCGAGGTCCAATCCGCATAGCGCCGGGCTACGTCGTGGTAATCGTCGAGAATTGCGATTTTCAAGTCTTGTCTCCGGGAGGGATGGCGCTTGCCGCGCCCCCCTTTCCCGGGCCGGCGCGACGCGCGCCGGTCAGTTCAAACGGGCCTTGAGCTGGTCCAGCGGCAGCGCGCCGCTGATGCGAGAGCCGTCGGCAAAGAACAGCGTCGGCGTGCCGCGCACCATCAGTTGCTGGCCAAGCGCCAGCAGCTTGTCTTCGGGCACGTCGCAGTTGGCGGTGGCCGGCGTCTTGCCGCGCAGCATCCAGTCGTCCCAGGTCTTGCCCTGGTCCTTGGCGCACCAGACGTTGCGCACCTTGACCTTGGAGTCGGGCGACAGGATGGGATAGAGGAAGGTGTAGACGGTCAGGTTGTCCACGTCTTCGAGCGTCTTGCGCAGCTGCTTGCAGTAACCGCAGTTGGGATCTTCAAAGATCGCGACCTTGCGCGAGCCATCGCCCTTGACCTGCTTGATCGCCAGATCCAGCGGCAGTTGGTCGAAGGTGACGGCGCTGAGCTTTTCCTGCGATTCGCGGGTGACGTCGCGGCGCGTGGCGGCGTCGATCAGCGGTCCTTCCATGACCCAGGTGACGCCTTCGTCGGTGTAGATCAGGTCCATGCCGAGCTGCACTTCGAACAGGCCATAGGGCGTGCGGCGCACGGTCGTGACATTCATGCCCGAGAAACGCTGCTGAAAGCGCTCCTTGACGGCGGCCGACTGCGGATCGAGCTCAGTGGTGGCGACGCTGGTTTCGCCCTTGGCCGCCTGCCCCACCGATTGCGTGGAGACAGACTTCGCGCCCTGCGCATGGGCCGTGGCGGACAGGCCGATGCCCGCGGCGAGGAAACAGGCCGCCAGCGTGGCGGGAATGCGGAATTTCATCGGTGCTCCAGTACTTGTCAGTCGTGTGCTCAGCCGGAAAGCGTAACCGATCCGGGGCGGGCGGCCACGCCAGGTAGTGGCGCGACCATGACCCTCAGACGGCCGCCGGGCCGCGCAGGTTCCGCTGGACGAGGCGCCGCCCTAGTTGGCGGACGCCCCCGCGATCAGGCGGCGCTTGATCAGCGGTGCGCGCTCGACCCAATGCATGCCGGCGTTGCGCAGCCAGACAAGCGGCGTCGCCTTCGATCCGAAGAGCTTGTGCAACCCGTCCGTGGCCAGCCGCATGGCCAGTACCGGCTCGGCGCGCGCCCGCTGGTAGCGGTGCAACACGCGCAGGTCGCCGGCCTGGCGGTAGGGTTCACGTCCGGCGACGATGCGGGCCAGCGCCTCGACGTCGCCCAGCCCCAGGTTCAGGCCCTGCCCCGCCAGCGGGTGCAGGCGGTGCGCCGCGTCTCCGGCCAGTGCGATGCCGGGCGCGACCATCTGGGCGCGCTCCAGCGTCAGCGGAAAACCGTGCAGCTTGCTGCGGACTTTCAGGCGGCCGAGCCGCCCTTCGGCGGCCTCGGCCAGCAAGGCTTCCAGGCGGGCGGTTTGCGCTTCCTGCGGCAGTTCCAGTAATTGCTGCGCCAATTCGCTGCGCATGGACCAGACCATGGACACCTGCGGACCGTCCGCGGTATCGGGCAACGGCAGCAGGGCCAGCACGCCGTCGTCGCGGAACCATTGGAACGCGGTGCCCTGGTGCGGCAGTTCGGCGTCCAGATGCACGACGAGTCCGGTGTCGTCGTAGGACTGGGCTTCGTGCTTCAGCCCGGCAGCCTCGCGCAGCGGCGAGGCCGCCCCGTCGGCGCCGACGAAGAGCTCGGCCTGAATGCGCGCGCCGCTCTCAGTCTGGACCGCGCCATCCTGGTAGCCGGTGCAGCGGTCTTCCAGCCAGGAGATGCCGAACATGCGCACGGCCTGGATCAGGACGCGCTCGATCTCGCCGGATTCGACAATCCAGGCCAGCTGCGGCAGCGCCGCCTGCCAGGCGTTCAGGTTCACCTGGCCGTCCGCGTCGCCGTGGATCTCCATGGCCTGCACGGGCATCAGGCGGGACGCGGGCATGGCGTCCCACACGCCGATGTCGGCCAGAAAACGCTGGCTGGCGGGCGAGATGGCGTAGACGCGCGGGTGATAGTGGTTGGGATCGGCCGGCGGCACGGCGGCGCGCGGCGCCAGCACGGCCACGCGCTGGCCGCGGCGGGCCAGCGCCAGGGCGGTGGACAGGCCGACGATGCCGGCCCCGCAAACTACGATCTGATGGCTCATCGTGCGGAAGGCTCCCCGGCCTGTTTGGGCCACAGCAGCCACATCTGGCCGCGTTGCTTCATGCGGCCGGCCTGCTGCCCGGCTTCTTCGCCGTAACCCCAGTAGAAGTCGGCGCGCGCCGCGCCGCGGATGGCGGTGCCGGTGTCCTGCGCGAACACCAGGCGCTGCAGGGGCCGGTCCGAGGCGGGATAGGTGGTGGACAGAAAGAGCGGCGTACCCAGCGGCACGAAGGTGGCGTCCACCGCCACCGAGCGCCGCGGCGCCAGCGGAATGGCGTAGGCGCCCTTGGGCCCTTGCTCGGGATCGATCACCGCCTCTTCGCGGAAGAACACCACCGCCGGGTTGGCGTTAAGCATTTCAGGCACGCGCTTGGGATTACGCTGCGCCCACGCCCGGATGTTCTGCATCGACGCCTGGTCGGCGGTCAGTTCGCCGCGTTCGATCAGCCAGCGGCCGATGGACACGTAGGGCTGGCCATTGTGGTCGGCGTAGGCGACGCGGATGGTCTTGCCGGCATCCGGGCCGTCCGTCAGCTGCACGCGGCCGGAGCCCTGGACCTGCAGGAAGAAGTTGTCCACGGGGTCGTCGACCCACACCACCACCGGTGGGCGGCGGCCGGAAGACGATTCGATGGCGGCGCGGGTGTCGTAGGGCACGACGCGCTTGCCGTCGAGCTTGCCGCGCACGCGCTTGCCGGCCAGGTCCGGATAGACCGACCCCAGGTCGATCGTCAGCAGGTCGGCGGGCACCGCGTACAGCGGCCACTGGTAGACGCCGCCCTGACGGCGCGATCCGCGCACCAGCGGCTCGTAGTAACCCGTCACCGTGTTCGTGGCGGGCTTGCCGTCGGCGGCGTTCAGGCGCCAGGGTTGCAGGTAGGTCTGCAGAAAGCGGCGCACGCCTTCACCGTCGCCCGCAGCGGGCGCGCGGGCCGGATCGATGGCGGCGGCGCAAACCGGCTGCCAGGCGCGCGGCGTGGCGCGCGCAGGCGCGGCCAGGTTGCCGCTGGTGGGCCGCATCAGGCCCTTGCAGTTGCGCAGGAAAAGGGGCCAGAACTGGTTCAGGTCGTCGGCGCTCCAGCCGGGCAGCTCGGACCAGTTGGCCGGTTTGAGCTTGCCGGCCAGCGCGCGCGGCGGGGAATCGGGCAGCGAGGCCAGCGGCGGCACCACGAGCGGGCCGTCGGTCACCGCCGGGACGCGCGCGCCGGGGGTGGCGGGCTGGCCGGATTCAGGGGGGATATCCGAGGGGGTGGAACATGCCGCCAGAAGGACCGACAGCACGGACAGGCTAAGAATGCGCTTCATGAGCTAATGGAAAGACGTGCAACGGATGGCCGGACCATGCTCAGTGCAAGGTGCGCGGCATGGCCAGGACGAATTCGGAGATCGGCACTTCGAACGGGATGCCGTTCTCGCCGACGCAGTGGTAGATGCCGCGCATCGTGCCCACCGGCGTGGGCAGGGGACAGCCGCTGGTGTACTCGAAGGTCTCGCCCGGGGCCAGGAGGGGCTGCTGCCCCACGATGCCCAGGCCGCGCACTTCCTGCACGCGCTGGTTGCCGTCGGTGATGATCCAGTGGCGGCTGATCACCTGCGCGGGGTGTTCGCCGGTATTGGTGATGCGGACGGTGTAGGCAAACACGAATTGCTGTTCGCCGGGGTCGGACTGTTCGGGCACGAAGCGCGGAGAGACAGAGACGCTCAGGTCGTAAGGTTTCACAGTCCTTCCCTGTGTGGCTGCACGCGGGCGGCGCAACGTCGGCGCCCACGCTTGAAAGACGGAATTTCAGACGCGCCGGACCGGGGCATACCCGCTGCGGCGCCTCAAACTGCAATAATGGCACATTATGCCCTCCCCGACCCCGAACATCATGTCCAAGCAAACGGCCTGCACCCGCATTACTCCCAGCATCCTGTCGGCTGACTTCGCCCGGCTGGGCGAAGAAGTCCGCAACGTCGTCGCCGCCGGCGCCGACTGGATCCACGTGGACGTGATGGACAACCACTATGTCCCCAACCTGACCATCGGCCCGATGGTCTGTGCGGCCATCCGCCCCCATGTCCAGGTGCCGATCGACGTGCACCTCATGGTCGAACCGGTGGACGCGCTGGTGCCGCAATTTGCCAAGGCCGGCGCCGACTACATCAGCTTTCACCCCGACGCGAGCGCCCACGTGGACCGCACGCTGTCGCTGATCCGCGAAAGCGGCTGCAAGGCGGGCCTGGTCTTCAACCCGGCCACGCCGCTGTCCTACATGGACTACGTGATGGACAAGATCGACCTGGTCCTGATCATGTCGGTGAACCCGGGCTTTGGCGGCCAGAGCTTCATTCCGGCGGCGCTGACCAAGCTGCGCGAGGCCCGCGCCCGCATTGACGCCTGGATGCAGGCCGGCGGCCAGGAGATCGTTCTGCAGGTGGACGGCGGCGTCAAGATCGACAACATCGCCGAGATCCGCGCCGCGGGCGCCGACACCTTCGTGGCGGGCTCGGCCATCTTCGGCAAGCCGGATTACGCCGGCATCATCAAGGCCATGCGCGAGCAGATCGCCATCGGCGAAACCACCGCCGTCTAAGGAAATCGACATGACCGCTTTTCGCGCCGCGCTGCTGGACCTGGACGGCACCCTGCTCGACTCCATTCCCGATCTTGCGTTCGCCGCCAACGCCATGCGCGTCGAACTTGGCATGATCGCGCTGCGCGAGGACGTGGTGGCCACGTTCGTCGGCAAGGGCGTGGACAACCTGGTGCGGCGCAGCCTGGCCGGTTCGCTCGATGCCGCCGACCCGGCGCCCGACGAATTCCAGCGCGCCCGCGAGGCCTTCTACCGCCATTACCACCTGGTCAACGGCGAGCGGGCGCAGGTCTACCCGGGCGTCATCGACGGGTTGAAACTGATGCGCGATCAGGGCCTGAAGCTGGCCGTGGTCACCAACAAGCCCACGGAATTCACCCTGCCGCTGCTGCAGCGCACGGGGCTGGCGGGCTTTTTCGAGGCAGTGGTGTGCGGCGACACCTGCGAGCGCCGCAAGCCCGACCCCGACCAGATCCACCATGCGTGCGACCTGATGGGCGTGGGCGTGAACGAGGCCGTGACGATCGGCGATTCGATCAACGACGCGCAGGCCGGCCGTAGCGCGGGCACGCAGGTGCTGGTGGTGCCGTACGGCTACAACGAAGGACGTGACGTGCGCGAGTTGGATGTCGATGGTATAGTTGACACGCTTGTTGACGCCGCCCAGTGGGTCGCGCTCTGGAATCAGAACCAGAACGCAGCTAAAGTCCCCGCCTGAAGCGCGTCGCAACCCAAGCACGAATTCACTACCGCGTACTCATACCGAACCGCTAAATGAACGTTTCCATCCAGAACCAAATGCTCGGCGCCTCGTGGCGTTGGTGGCGTTTGTCTTCCGGGTGGCGATGATTCCCTTCCCGGCCCTAGACGCGACCTTGCCGCCTAGCGCCGACACTGTGTAAACAGAGCCCAACCCGGAACCAGTCAACTGGACCGGGTTTTTTGTTGCGTGCCCGGTCCGAAAGCAGACACCGCTTACGAGACCCGACATGACCGAAATCGAATTCAAGGCCCTTGCGGCACAAGGCTACAACCGCATTCCGCTGGTGGCCGAGACCTACGCCGACCTGGACACGCCGCTGGGCATCTACCTGAAGCTGGCGCACGCCGGCCCCCTGGCCGGCCGCATGACCTGCCTGATGGAATCCGTGGTGGGCGGCGAGCGCTTCGGCCGCTATTCGTTCATCGGCCTGCCGGCGCGCACCGTGATCCGTGCCAGCGGCACGCGCACCGAAGTGCTGCACGACGGCAAGGTCGCCGAAACCCACGACGGCGATCCGCTGGCGTTCATCGAGCAATACCAGAGCCGCTTCAAGGTCGCGCTGCGTCCCGGCATGCCGCGCTTTTGCGGCGGCCTGGCCGGTTACTTCGGCTACGACACCGTGCGTCACATCGAGCCCTGCCTGGGCCCCGCGGTCAAGCCGTTCCCGGCGGGCATGGAAGGCGGCACGCCCGACCTGATGCTGATGCACGTGGACGAACTGGTCATCGTCGACAACCTGGCCGGCCGCATCTACCTGATGGTCTACGCCGACCCGAGCCAGCCCGAGGCCTACAGCCGCGCGCAGCAGCGCCTGACCGACCTGCGCGCGCGCCTGCGACGTCCCGTGGAAATTCCGTACAGCCACGCCAGCATGCAGACCGAGGAACGGCGCGATTTCAAGAAAGAGGACTACCTGGCGGCCGTCCTGCGCGCCAAGGAACATATCGCCGCCGGCGACCTGATGCAGGTCCAGATCGGCCAGGTCATCGCCAAGCCCTTCCGCGACTCCCCGCTTTCCCTCTACCGCGCCTTGCGGTCGCTCAACCCCTCCCCCTACATGTACTTCTGGAACTTCGGCGACTTCCAGGTCGTGGGCGCGTCGCCCGAGATCCTGGTGCGTCAGGAGCGCACGGTGGAAAACGGCGAACCGAAGTCGCAGATCACGATTCGTCCGCTGGCGGGCACGCGCAAGCGCGGCGGCACCCCGGAAGAAGATGCGGCGCTGGCGGCCGAACTGCGCGCCGACCCGAAGGAGATCGCCGAACACGTCATGCTGATCGACCTGGCGCGCAACGACGTGGGCCGCGTCGCGCAGGTGGGCTCGGTGAAGGTCAGCGACACCATGGTGATCGAGCGTTACTCGCACGTAATGCACCTGGTGTCCAACGTGACCGGCACCCTTAATCCTGGCATGAGCAGCATGGACGTGCTGCGCGCTTCGTTCCCGGCCGGCACCCTGACCGGCGCGCCGAAGGTCGAGGCCATGAAGATCATCGACGAACTGGAACCCGTGCGCCGCGGCATCTACGGCGGCGCGGCCGGCTACCTGAGCTACGGCGGCGAGATGGACGTGGCGATTGCCATCCGCACCGGCGTCATCAAGGACGGCACGCTGTACGTGCAGGCCGCCGCCGGCATCGTGGCCGATTCGAACCCCGAAGCCGAATGGGCCGAGACGGAAGCCAAGGCGCGCGCCGTGCTGCGCGCCGCCGAGCAGGTGCAGCACGGCCTGGACGAACCCATCTGAGCCCTCCCGGCCGAACCGATTTACCGCCCGGGCCGCAAGGCGGCCCCGAGGAGAAAAAAATGCTGTTGATGATCGACAACTACGATTCCTTTACCTACAACCTGGTGCAGTACTTTGGCGAACTCGGCGTGGACGTGCGCGTGGCGCGCAACGACCAGATCACACTGGAAGAGGTTGCCGCGCTGAACCCCGACCAGATCTGCGTGTCGCCCGGCCCCTGCTCGCCGGCCGAGGCGGGTATCTCGGTGCCGCTGATCCAGGCCTATGCCGGCAAGAAGCCCATTCTGGGCGTGTGCCTGGGCCACCAGGCCATCGGCGCGGCCTTTGGCGGCAACATCGTGCGCGCGCAGCAGATCATGCACGGCAAGACGATTCAGCTTTCGCACACGGGCACTGACATCTTTGAAGGCCTGCCGACGCCGTACACTGTCATCCGCTACAACTCGCTGACGATTGACCCGGCCACGCTGCCGGACTGCCTGGCTGTCACCGCCACGGCGCCGGACGGCGACATCATGGGCGTGCGGCACAAGACGCTGCCGCTGTACGGGGTACAGTTCCACCCCGAATCCGTACTGAGCGAGCACGGCCACGCCCTGCTGCGCAATTTCCTGAACCTCGCCTAAGAAGGACGCACCGTGACGATTTCCCCCACCGAAGCGCTGACGCGCTGCATCGAACACCGCGAAATTTTCCACGACGAAATGCTGCATCTGATGCGCATGCTGATGCGCGGCGAGATGTCGCCGCAGATCGCCAGCGCGCTCCTGATGGGCCTGCGCGTCAAGAAGGAAACCATTGGCGAGATCACCGCGGCGGCGCAGGTCATGCGCGAATTTGCCACGCCCGTGGTCACGCCCAATCCGAACGACCTGCTGGACATGTGCGGCACCGGCGGCGACGGCAGCCACACGTTCAACATTTCCACGACCGCGATGTTCGTCGCGGCCGCGGCCGGCGTGCCGATTGCCAAGCACGGCAACCGCAGCGCCTCGTCGTCCAGCGGCAGCGCCGACGTGCTGGAGGCCCTGGGCGCCAACCTGGTACTGACCCCGGAACAGGTGGCCGAGTGCATCCAGGAAACCGGCATTGGCTTCATGTTTGCCCCCGCCCACCACGGTGCGATGAAGAACGTGGCCGCCGTCCGCAAGGAACTGGGCGTGCGCACGATCTTCAACATCCTGGGCCCGCTGACCAACCCGGCCGGCGCCGCCAATCAGCTGATGGGCGTGTTCCACCCTGACCTCGTGGGTATCCAGGTCCGCGTGCTGGAACGCCTGGGCTCGCGTCATGTGCTGGTCGTGCACGGCAAGGACGGCATGGATGAGGCCTCGCTGGGCGGGGCCACGATGGTCGGCGAACTGAAGGACGGCGTGGTCCGTGAATACGAGATCCACCCCGAGGACTACGGGCTATCCATGATGTCCAACCGGAGCATCAAGGTGTCCAATCGCGAGCAGTCGCGCGAGCTTGTCATAGAGGCGCTGGAAAATGTCGAGGGCGCGGCCCGTGACATCGTGGCCCTGAACGCCGGCCTCGCCATCTATGCCGGCAACAAAGCCGATTCCATTCCCGAAGCCTTAGCGCTAGCATTTGAACTAATTTCCACCGGCGCGGCGCGAGCCAAGCTGGAAGAATTCTGCGCATACACCCGGACATTCCAGAAATGAACGATATTCTTGCGAAGATCCTCGCCGTCAAGGCCGAGGAAGTCGCCGCCGCCCGCCAGATGCGCAGCGAAGCCGAAGTCCTGCGCGAAGCGCAGGCGCGCCAGGACGTGCGCGGTTTCGCCCAAGCCATCGAAGACAAGATTTCGCAGGGCAAGGCCGGCGTCATCGCTGAAATCAAGAAAGCCTCGCCCTCCAAGGGCGTCATCCGCGAGGGCTTCGCGCCCGCCGAGATCGCGGCCACCTACGCCGTGCATGGCGCGGCCTGCCTGTCCGTGCTGACGGACGTGCAGTTCTTCCAGGGTTCGCACGACCACCTGCGCCAGGCGCGGGCCGCGTGCGCGCTGCCGGTGCTGCGCAAGGACTTCGTGATCGACCCCTACCAGATCGTCGCCGCGCGCGCGATGGGCGCCGACTGCGTGCTGCTGATCGTGGCCGCCCTTACGCCCTCGCAATTGCGCGATTACGAAACGCTGGCCATCGAGCTGGGCATGGACGTGCTGGTTGAAGTGCACGACGCGCAGGAACTGGACGTTGCGCTCACGCTCAAGACGCCGCTCCTGGGCATCAACAACCGCAACCTGCGCACGTTCGAGACCAGCCTGCAGACCACGCTGGACCTGCTGCCGCGCATCCCCGCCGGCAAGCGCGTCGTGACCGAAAGCGGCATCCTCAAGCCGGAAGACGTGAAGCTGATGCGCGACCACAAGGTCGATGCCTTTTTGGTGGGCGAAGCGTTCATGCGCGCCAAGGACCCGGGCGCCGAGCTGGCGCGTCTGATCGGGTAAAGGCAGGGCGCTGGCAGCGGTTATTTCGGCCGCGCCAGCCCCAATGCGGAAGCGCGCCGGTACACCGTGCTGCGGTGCACGCCCAGCGCGCGCGCCGCACGGCTGACGCTGCCGCCGTGCGCCTCAAGGGCGCTGCGGATGGCGGCATCGGTCATGGCGTGCAGGTCGGCGGCCGCACCGGCCGGCGCGGGCGTTGACGTTGCGGCGCCCGGCGCGGGTATCTCCCGCTTCGCCGCGCTCGCTGCACCGCGCAATTCCGCTGGCAGCATGTCGGCGTCCACCCTGCCCGCCGGCCCGGCCAGCACATGCAGGGTGCGCAGCACCGACGCCAGTTGACGGTAGTTGCCCGGCCACGAATACGCCGCGAGGACGGCTTCGATGGCGGGCGGCAGCGCTGGACCGGCGCCCTGCGCCGCCCACAGGTCGCGCAGCAATTCCAGGCGGTCCGCCCGCGCGCGCAAGGGCTCCAGCGTGACGGTGTATTCGGCGATGCGAAAGTACAGGTCGGGCCGCACCGGCGCGTCCGGACCTTCATGCGCAAGCGGCCGATGCGTCGCGCACACCAGCGTGAAATCCACCGGGATGGGCCGCGCCGCGCCCAAGGGCGAGACCTCGCGCGTCTGCAGCACGCGCAACAGGCGCGATTGCAGAAGGAGCGGCATGTCGCCGATCTCGTCCAGGAACAGCACGCCGCCATGCGCCTGCCGCAACAGGCCCTTGCTGCCCTGGCGGCGCGCACCGGTGAAGGCGCCTTCTTCGTAGCCGAAGAGTTCCGATTCGATCAGGCTCTCGGGCAGGGCGGCGCAGTTCACCGCCACGAAGGGACCGGCGGCCCGCTGGCCGCGCGCATGGATCTGCCGCGCGAACACTTCCTTGCCCACGCCGGTTTCGCCCTGCAGCAGAATCGACACGCCCGCGTCCGCCAGGTGCACGGCGCGCGCCAGGGCCCCTAGCGTGGCGGCGTCAAAGCTGGGCGCGGGCGTCTTGGCGGCGGCGCCGGGGGCACGCAGCGCCGGGGTGGCGGGGGGTTGCGGCGGGCGCGTGCGCGGCATGCGCAGGCGCGCGTGATAGACCGCGCCAGTCCGCGTGTGCACGCGGCCCGCGGCATCCGGGCCACGTCCGATATCGCCGTCGAACACATCCGCGTAGCGGTACACGCCCAGCGCGGTGGCCGCCAGCCCCAGCGCGTGCAGCGCACGGCGGTTGGCGCCGACCAGCAGGTCGCCCTGGAATGCGAGCAGCGCTTCGCCAGGCTGACCCAGCCCCGCCAGGTCGGCATGCAGGCGCAGCACCGTGCATTGTTCATAGGCGCCTTCGAACAGTTGGTGTTCGATGCGGTCCACCGCCCCGCGCACCAGCGCCAGCACATCCGGACGCACGTCGCGGGCCTGGCTGGACAGATCCAGCACGCCCACGGTGCGGCCTTCGCTGTCCGTGATGGGCACGGCCGCGCAGGTCAGGATGCGATTGGGTTCGAAATAGTGTTCCGCGCCATGCACGGCAATGGGACGGCCTTCGACGAGCGCGGTGCCGATGGCGTTGGTGCCGGCGGCGGCCTCGTCCCAGGGCGCGCCCGGCATCAGGGCCACGCGCGAGGCGCGATGCGCGAAGCCCGTGTCGCCGTCCGAGTCCAGCACCAGGCCCTGCGCGTCCGACAGGATGACCAGGTTGCCGCTGCCGCCCGCCTGGTGGCGCAGATAGGCGATGGCGGGTTCGGACATGCGGCGCAGCGCTTCGTTTCGCTGCTGCGCTTCGCGCAGTTCGCCCTGCGTCATGAGTTCGGCGCGGCGCACGCCGCGCATGTCAAAGCCCAGGTCGGCGCAGCGGCGCCAGGAACGCAGGATCGGTTCGGCAACCATGCCGCCCGGCACCGCGCCCTGCTGGTTAAAAAGCAGCCGTGCCTGCGTCAGCGTCTGCCGACGGGAGTAAGAGGCCATGTATGTCTCCTGGGAGCGGCGTTCTGCGACGCCTGTGCTGCGACACCTGTTTCGCGACAACGTCGCAGATTGCGACACTGAAGGCGGAAAAACTACTTTCGCACGCGTGGGACGGGCTGTCCAGCCGGGATGCCCCGACTGGCATGCGTTTTGCTTGATGCAGGACAGGCAGCCCACTGCCGCCATCCCAACGATACGGAGACAAGCATGGACATCGCGACCCGCGTTACCCCGCAGACCTATGGCACCCGCCTGGACCTCAGGACGCAGTACGACAACTTCATCGACGGCAAATGGCAGTCGCCCGCGGATGGCGAATACTTCGACAACGTCACCCCGGTCACGGGCCAGACCCTGACCCGCCACGCGCGCTCGAAAGAGCGCGACATCGAACTGGCGCTGGATGCCGCGCACCGCGCCGCGCCCAAATGGGGTGCGACCCCGGCCGCCGAGCGCGCCCGCATGCTCATGAAAATTGCGGACGTGATGGAAGCCAATCTGGAACGTCTGGCCACGGCGGAAACCTGGGACAACGGCAAGCCCATCCGCGAGGCCCGCGCGGCCGACATTCCCCTGGCCATCGACCACTTCCGCTACTTTGCCTCGTGCATCCGCAGCCAGGAAGGCGGGCTATCCGAGATCGATCAAGACACGGTGGCCTACCACTTCAACGAACCGCTGGGCGTGGTCGGACAGATCATCCCGTGGAACTTCCCCATCCTGATGGCCGCCTGGAAGCTTGCACCCGCGCTGGCGGCGGGCAATTGCGTGGTGTTGAAACCCGCCGAACAGACGCCGCTGGGCATCCTGCTGCTGATGGAACTGGTCGGCGACATCCTGCCCCCGGGCGTCGTGAACGTGGTGACCGGCTTCGGCCTGGAAGCCGGCAAACCGCTTGCCTCAAACAAGCGCATCGCCAAGATCGCCTTCACCGGCGAAACCACCACCGGCCGCCTCATCATGCAGTACGCGTCGCAGAACATCATTCCGGTCACGCTGGAACTGGGCGGCAAGTCCCCCAACATCTTCTTTGCCGACGTGGCCGCGCAGGACGATGACTTTCTGGACAAGGCGATCGAGGGCTTCGTCATGTTCGCGCTGAACCAGGGCGAAGTGTGCACGTGCCCCAGCCGCGCGCTGATCCAGGAATCGCTCTACGACAAGTTCATGGAACGCGCGCTGAAGCGCGTGGCCGAGATCAAGCAGGGCAACCCGCTGGACGCCGACACCATGATCGGCGCGCAGGCCTCCACCGAACAGCTCGAGAAGATCCTTTCGTACCTGGACATCGGCAAGCAGGAAGGCGCGGACGTGCTGGCCGGGGGCTCGCGGGCGCAGATGCAAGGCGCGCTGGAAAGCGGCTACTACGTGCAGCCCACGGTGTTCAAGGGCCACAACAAGATGCGCGTGTTCCAGGAAGAAATCTTCGGGCCGGTCGTGGCGGTCACCACGTTCAAGGATGCGGACGACGCGCTGGCGCTGGCGAACGACACGCTCTATGGCCTGGGCGCCGGCGTGTGGTCGCGCGACGCCAACACGTGCTACCGCATGGGCCGCGCGATCAAGGCGGGCCGGGTGTGGACCAACTGCTATCACGCCTATCCGGCGCACGCGGCATTTGGCGGCTACAAGCAATCGGGCATCGGACGCGAGAACCACAAGATGATGCTCAACCACTACCAGCAGACGAAGAACCTGCTGGTGAGCTATTCGCCCAAGAAGCTGGGGTTCTTCTGATCCGCCAAGCTTGATTCACCAACCCCGGGCCGCTTGCCGCGGCCTGTCCTGCGCGCCGGGCCTGCCCCGGCGCGCCTGCAAGGAATCCAGCCATGGCAGAGCACACGCCACGCGTGGTGGCGACCGACGAGGCGCGCCACCTGATCGACACCCTGCGGGCCAAGCACGGTCCGCTGATGTTCCACCAGTCCGGCGGCTGCTGCGACGGCAGCTCGCCCATGTGCTATCCGCAAGGCGAGTTCATGGTCGGCGGCTCGGACGTCCTGTTGGGCGACCTGGAAGGCTGCCCGTTCTGGATCGGCGAGGACCAGTTCGCGTACTGGGAGCACACCCAGCTGGTCATCGATGCCGTGCCGGGACGCGGCGGCGCCTTTTCGCTGGACAGCGCCGAGGGCAAGCGCTTTCTCTTGCGCTCACGGCTCTATTCCGATGAAGAGTGGGCGAACGTCGGACCGGTGACCAAGGGCTAGCGCAGGTTGCCACGGCCGCGGCCGCTGCCGCTGGGCAGGGTGTCGTCCTGCACCGCGGCCCGGTCGGCCTGTTTCCACTGAAAGGACACCCGCCGGATGCGGGCGGCGCGAAATTGCGTGAACGAGCGGCCGCCCGGCATGGGCGCGCCGCGATAGGCGCTGCTTGCGTTTTTCATTGCTGATGAAGCGTTGACGAGAAATCTTGCGGTGCGTGGATGACGGCCGTGGCGGAACGGAGCGCCTGCCCTAGCGAGGCTGCCGCGGCGACCAGGCGCTGGCGGGCGCGGTGCGGCGGGTCCATTCCAGCGCATCTTCCAGACGGTCGTTGCCCCAGAACATTTCGCCCTCCACGAAGAAGGTGGGCGCGCCGAACAGTCCCAGGTTGCGCGCGCGGTCCACGCGCTTGCGCAGCGCCTCCTTGGCGCCTTCGGTCTTGGCGCGGGCGATGAGCGCGTCGGCATCCAGCGACAGGCCCGAGAGCAGCTCGTGCACCACGTCCTCGGCCTGGATATCCAGGTCGTGCTGGAAGTTCGCCCGGAACACCGCCACGCAGAAATCGCGGCCCCACGGCTCGTCCTCGCCCAAGAGCGCGATGCGCGCCGGCAGCACGCTCATGCGCGGGAACATGCGCGGCCGGTTGTAGACCACGCCGTACTTGTCGGCCAGCCGCGCAATGTCGCGCATCATGTACGCGCCCTTGCCGGGGAACAACCGGAACGGCGTGTCGTTCCAGCCCTGCGCCTGAAAGATCGGCCCCAAGAGGAAAGGCCGCAGATCGACCTCGACGCCCGCTTCCTGGGCCAGCGCATCAATGCGCTCGATTGCCAGATAGCTGTAGGGGCTGGCGAAATCGAACCACATTTCGATCCGGGGCGTATCGGGCAAGGACGCGGTCATCACAGGAACTCCAGTTGGCCTGCATGGCAAGGCGAAGCGGCGGCACACTGCACCTGCCGCCCCCCCAGGGAAAGTAGCGCGACCTGCGCATCCGGCAGGCCGCTGATGACGACGTCGCGATCGCTATCCACGGTCAGGGTCTGGCCCGCTTGAAGCACGCTGTCGTCGAAGCGGCGGTATTCGGATATCCACAAGGCGCCGGCGTGACACACGATGCGAACGCCCGAGGCGCGCTTGAGCAGCATAGTCGAGCCGCCGGCCAAACGGAATGACATTCCCGCAGTGCAACATAACTGGATCATGGCGTACCTCCTGGCCGCGGCAGCGGCTATCGCGGTGGGCGGCCGGGATTTTGTCCCGGTCACCCAACGTCTGAGTCATATTGGACGCCCCGGCGTACTATTGCTCAAGCGACATTTCCGCCCGATACGCATGAGTTTTACGAATGCCATACCCCTTAGCGAAACTGCCTCCGCTTGATCTCGTCCGCGGCTTCGTCGCCGTCGGCCGGCGCATGAGCATCACGCTCGCCGCCCAAGACCTGCACGTCACGCAGTCGGCCGTCAGCCGCCAGATCCGCGCGCTGGAAGCGCACCTGGGCGTGCCGCTGCTGGTGCGGGGGTTTCGCAGCGTCACCTTCACCGCCGAGGGCGCGCAGCTCTTTCGCATGGCGGACGTCTGGCTGAGCCAGCTGGGCGATCTGACCGAGCAACTGCGCGCGCCCGAGCGGCGCACGCCCGTCACGGTCACCACCACCATCGGCGTGGCCTCGTTGTGGCTGCTGCCCCGGCTGGGCGACTTTCAGGCGGCGCATCCGGACATCGATGTGCGCGTGGCCGCCGACAACCGGCTGATCGATATCGACCGCGAAGCCGTCGACATCGCCATCCGCTACAGCGAGCGCAATACGGTGCCCGACGGCGCCCTGTGGCTCTTTGGGGAATCGGTGGTGCCCGTGGCGCATCCTTCGCTCAAGGCCCGCGAACTGGACGCCCGCGAACTGGCGCGCCACGTCCTGCTGGAGTTCGACGATCCCACGCGTCCGTGGCTGCAATGGCCGGAATGGCTGAGCGCGCGCGGGCTGGGGCGCGTGCGCGCCAAGGGCATGCTGCGCTTCAATCAGTACGATCAGATCGTGCACGCGGCGCTGGCGGGACACGGCATCGCGCTGGGACGGCTGGCGTTGATCGCGCCCATGCTGGCGGACAGGCGGCTGGAGGTCGTGGGCAGCCCGAAGGCCTGCGCCACCGAACACGCCTACTGGCTGGTGCGCAATGCGCGCCGCAGCACGCCCGACGCGGACGTCGTCACGCAATGGCTGGTGGAACAGGCAGCCGCGACCGCGCGCGATCTGCCCGATTGAAATCACGCGCCGCCACGGCCGCGCGTTGCAGCAAACCAAGCGGCGCGGCCGCGCATGCGAGGCGGCCGCGCGATTCGCCGGTCAGTCCACCACGACCTGCGGTTCGCCAGCGGTCATCTCGCCGATCACGGCAGCCTGATCGAAGCCCTGCTCATGGAAGATCTTGAGCACCGCATCGGCCGCGTCCGGCGCGCACGACACCAGCAGGCCGCCCGAGGTCTGTGGATCGGTCAGCAACGCCCGCTGCGTGTCCGAAACCCCTGTCCCCATACGCACGGATTCGCCATACGACGCCCAGTTCCGGCCCGAGGCCCCCGTGATCACGCCGTCGGCGGCAAATTCCTGCACGCCCGGCAGCCACGGCAGCGCCGCCAGCCGCACGCGGGCCGTCAGCTTGGCGCCGCGCGCCATCTCCAGCGCATGGCCCAACAACCCAAAACCCGTCACGTCGGTGATTGCGTGCACACCGTCCAGCGCGGCGAGCGCGGGGCCGGGGCGATTGAGCCGCGTCGTCGTGTCGATCATCACCCGATAGCCGTCCACGTCGAGCCGGTTCTTCTTCAGTGCCGCCGACAGGATGCCCACGCCCAGGCCCTTGCCCAGGATCAGCACATCGCCCGCGCGCGCGTCGGCGTTGCGCTTGATCTTGTCCGGGTGCACCAATCCCATCGCGGCCAGGCCATAGATGGGTTCGACCGAATCGATGCTGTGCCCCCCGGCCACCGGAATGCCCGCATCCGCGCACACCGATTCGCCGCCCTTCAGGATTTCAGCGATGACGCTGTGCGGCAGCACGTTGATCGGCATGCCCACGATCGCCAGCGCCATGATCGGCGTACCGCCCATCGCGTACACATCCGACAGGGCGTTGGTGGCGGCGATGCGGCCAAAGTCGAAGGGGTCGTCCACGATGGGCATGAAGAAGTCCGTCGTGGCGATAAGCGCCTGCGCATCGTTCAGCCGATACACCGCCGCATCGTCGGCGGTTTCGGTGCCCACCAGCAGGTTCGGATAACTGGCCGCGGGACCGAACCGCGCCAGCAGCGCCGACAGCACGCCCGGCGCGATCTTGCAGCCACAGCCGCCGCCATGCGACAACGAGGTCAGGCGCGGCACGTTCGAGGACGCAACATCCTGGGTCATCTCTATCTCCGTGGAAACAATCGAAAAAGGATAGCACCGCCCCCGCGATTGGCCCTATGATCGATCGCATGCAGCAACGGACGGCCGCCCGGCCACGGGCGCACCGATAGCCAATCTTCACCGTGCGTGGGGGCTTCATGGATCGCCGACACTTTCTCCGTTTCTCGGGCGCCGCGTGCACCGCCACGGCCGCCACCGCCGTGCTGCCGCACGCCGCGCGCGCCCAGCAGACCCCGGTCGCCACCGCGTGGCGCACCTACGAACTGACCACCGCCGTCAGCATCACCGACCCCGCCGCCCACACCCGAATCTGGCTGCCCGTGCCCTATGCCACCGACACGTCCTACCAGCGCGGCGTGCAGAACACCTGGCAGGCCAGCGGCGGCGGCGTCGCCACGCTGACCCGCGCGCCCGGCTACGACGTCCAGATGCTCGCCGTCCAATGGCCCGACGCGCAGTCGCCCCGCACCGTCACGCTGACCAGCCGCTTCCAGACGCGCAACCGCCGCGTCGACCTGACCCAGCCCCCTCCCGCCGACGCCGCGCGCGAGAGCGCAGCCGCGCTGCGCGAATACCTTCAACCGACCGCCCTCTTGCCCACCGACGGCATCGTCAAAACCACCGCCGAGCGCATCACCCAAGGCCACCAGGGCGACCTGGCGCGCGCCCGCGCCATCTACGACTGGGTGGTCGAAAACACCTGCCGCACTGCGTCCACGCGCGGCTGCGGCACCGGCGACGTGCGCTACATGCTCACCGCCAACGACCTGAACGGCAAATGCGCCGACATCAACGCGCTCTTCGTCGCACTGGCGCGCGCCGCCGGCATCCCTGCGCGCGACGCCTACGGCCTGCGCGTGGACAACTCGCAACTCGGCTACAAGAGCCTCGGCAAGGCCGGCGACGTCACCCGCGCCCAGCACTGCCGCGCCGAGTTCTACGCCGCCGGCTACGGCTGGATTCCCGTCGACCCGGCCGACGTGCGCAAGGTCATGCTCGAGGAACCGCCCGGTGAACTCCCGCTTACCGACGCCAAGGTCCGCGCCGCGCGCGTCATGCTGTTCGGCGCATGGGAAATGAACTGGGTCGCCTACAACCACGGCCACGACGTCGTCCTGCCCGGCACCGCGCACGGCCCCATCCCGTTCCTCATGTATCCCAACGGCGAAACCGCCGCCGGCCGCCTGGACAGTCTCGATCCCGACAGCTTCAGCTACCGCATCACCGCCAGACCCATCGCCATCTGACCGCCACTTCCTTGCGGGAGTCCGCCTTGATCAGCCGCCGCCGTCTCCTGCAAACCAGCCTGTCGCTGGCGGCCCTGCCCGCCTGGGCCCGCGCCGCCAGCGACTCCGCCTTGAAAACCGCCACCGGTCCCGATTGGGCCCCGTGGACCGCTCCCACCCCGCCCCTTGTCCTGCCGGACCTGTCCGGCCGCGAACGAAAGCTCTCTTCCTGGCGCGGCAACGTGGTCATCGTCAGCTTCTGGGCCACCTGGTGCGACCCCTGCCGCGACGAGATTCCCATCATGTCCACCATGGCCAAACGCCACCGCGAAGAAGGCCTGCGCCTCATCGCGGTCAACGTGGGCGAGTCCCCCGCCAAGATCACCGCCTTCCTGAAAAAATGGCCCGTCGCCGGCGCGGTCCTGCACGACCGCAACAGCACCGCCTCCAAAAAATGGGACGCCGCCGGCCTGCCCGCCAACTACCTGGTCGACCGCGGCGGCACGATCCGCTACTGGCATCTGGGCGAACTGGACTGGACGTCGCACAGCGTAAGCGGCGTGGTGACGCGCATGCTGCGCAGTTGATGGAGAGTGCAGCGACCTCCCGATCACTCACCGACCCAGCACGTGGTGGCGCGGGGTCCGTGTTGCGGGCCGTTTAGATGGCGCCCGGCGGAATCCGAAGGGAGCCGAAGGCGGACGAGGATGAGCACGGGGGAGTCCGGAGCGAAGGCTCCGGACCGCCATCGGAGGCCCGCAACGCGGACCCCGCGACGCCGCGGGCGGCAGAAGAACCACCCCGACGCAGACAAGAACAAACACGGCAGGGCGATTATCCGGGAGTGTCAGAGACCCGGAGCAGACACCCGGAGAAGGAAACCTTGGAATCCGCATCCGCAGAAGCACGCCAACGCCCCACAAAAAAACTGGCGGAAGGCAGCAGGAGTCGAACCTACCTGGGAACGTCTGACGCCCCCAACCGGGTTTGAAGCCCGGCCGTGCCGCCGGGCACGAATGCCTTCCGTCGCGGACCGCCTATGATACCGGCTCGGCGCGCTGCTGCATGGCTGCATAGGCGCTTTCGCCCCGCAGCACATGCGTATCCCGCACGCGCCGCGTATAGCCCACCCGATTGAAGAACTCCAGGATCTGGATCGCCCGCTTGCGCCCCAGCCCTGTCGCGTCCCGGAACACCGCCGCATTCAGTCCTTGCGGCTGCCCCGCCAGGTCCGCCGCCAGCGCCGCCAGCTTGCGCACCTGATCGCGGTGATAGAAAAGATCCTTCACCACCTGCGCCACTTCCCCTCGCCGCAACAGCTTGCGCAACAACTGGCGCACCGCATCCTCGGATACGTTCTGCATCCGGGCCAGATCGCGCACCCACGGCGGATCGAATGCGCCCTCATCCAGCAGCGGCAACAGCCGCGCCGCCAGCGCCGATTCGGCCTGTCCCAGCGTCGCCGTATGCGATGGCAGATGCAGCCACGGACCATTGCGCGCGATGCGGCCATCGCCTTGCAGTTCTTCCAGCAGCGACGTCCAGAGCGTGTCCGGCATCGCCGGCATCGCCATGCGCCGCAGCCGCGCGCTGTCCGGACCCGGTTCGTCCGGCGCGCCCTGGTGAAACGCCGCCAGCGCCGTTTCGGCCCGCTCGCGCAGCGCCGCCCAATGCGGCGCCAGGATCAGCGTGCGGGATCCCTGCGCATGGCGAGGCTCGATCCACCGCGCGCCCGCCGGGGTCGTGATCTCGTTGACCGGCCGGCCCGTCAGCCGCTGCAGCGCGGCCTCATCCAGGCCCTGCGGCGCGTGCGCCAGCACCGGCTGCAAACCGCCGCCATCCAGCATCTCGGACAACGCCTGCAACCCCGCCAGCCGCGACGCCGCGCGGCGCTTTCGGTCCGGCGCATTCGGATCCAGCACCCGGCCGCCGCCCACCGTGCGCGTCGCCTGCGCATTGCGCACGATGAAGCGATCACCCGGCATCGCGCATACCGGCTCGTCAAACACCAGTTGCACCCACCCCGACTGCCCCGGCTGCAGCGACTCCGCACTGATCGGCACCACATGCGCCACGTGGCGCGCCGCGCCCATATGCACGTGCAGCGGCGCCCAGGCCCGCACCGGCGCATCCGCCGACGGCAGTAGCGTCAGCGCCACATCCACGTGCTTCGAGGGCAGGAAACCGCGCGCGTCCGCAATCCAGTCGCCGCGTGAGATGGCGCTCTTGTCGATGCCCGCCAGGTTCAAGGCGCACCGCTGCCCGGCCGAGCCCGTCTCGCTGGGCTGATTCTGCGCATGGATGCCGCGCACCCGCACCCGCGTGCCGGCCGGCATCAGCCGCAGATCGACAGTGTCGTCGTCCGCCCGGACCTGGCCGGCATGCGCCGTGCCGGTCACCACCGTGCCGTGGCCGGACAAGGTGAACACGCGATCCACCGCCAGCCGGAAGAGACCGGTGGCTTCGCGCCGCGCCACCGCCTCGGCCTGCGTGTGCAGATAATCTTTAAGCGCCGCTACCCCCGGGTCACCCGACTGCGCCGCAAAATCCGCTTGAGCCGAATGCACCGCTTGCGCCGGCCGAGCCGCCTGCGTCGTCTGGCCCGCCTGGACCGCGCTCGTGCCAAACACCGGCGCGCCTTGCAGGAACGTGCCTTGCACCAGCGCCTCGATCTCGCCGCGCACGCGGTCCCGTTGCGCGGCGTCCGCGCGATCCGTCTTGGTTAGCGCCACCGCGCCGCGCCCCACGCCCAGCATCGCAAGAATCGCCAGATGCTCGCGCGTCTGCGGCATGACACCGTCGTCCGCCGCCACCACCAGCAGCCCGAAATCGATCCCGCTGGCGCCGGCCGCCATCGTGTGCACGAGCTTTTCGTGGCCCGGCACGTCGATGAAACCCAGCACGTCGCCATTGGCGAGCGGCGTGTACGCATAGCCCAGTTCAATGGAGATGCCCCGCGCCTTCTCTTCCTTCAGCCGGTCCGTGTCCACGCCCGTCAACGCCCGCACAAGCGTCGTCTTGCCGTGGTCGATATGCCCCGCGGTGCCGACGATCATGCCAGCGGCTCCGCCAGTTGCGCCGCGAAAGCGGCTTCGTCGCGGTCTTCCAGGCAGCGCAAGTCCAGCCACAACGCGTCATCCGCGATGCGGCCGATGACGGGCACCGGCAGCCGGCGCAGCAGCGTCTCAAGCCGGTCCAGATGCCGCCCGGGACGACCGCTGCCGGCGTAGCGCACGGCCAGACCATAACTGGGAAGCTGGTCGATCGGCAGCGCACCGCTGCCGATCTGGCTGAACATCGGCACCGCTTCCACCGCATAGCTGGACCCTGCCGCATGCGCCAGCACGCCGCGCAGCCGTTCGGCCTGCGGCTGGATATCGCGCATGGGGCGGGTCAGGAGGCGCAGCGTCGTCAGCCGCTGCGCCAGGAACTCGGGCGCGCGGTACAGCTGCAGCACCGGTTCCAGCGCGGCCAGCGTCAGCTTGCCCACGCGCAGCGCGCGCTTGAGCGGATTCTTCTTGATCTTGCGGATCAGGTCGGCGCGGCCTACCAGGAGGCCCGCCTGCGGCCCGCCCAGCAGCTTGTCGCCGCTGAACGTGACCAGGTCGGCGCCCGCCGCGATGGTCTCGCGCACGGTGTCTTCCTTGGGCAATCCGAACTGCGTCAGGTCCACCAGCGTGCCGCTGCCCAGGTCCACCGTGGCGGGCAGCCCGCGCGCGTGCGCCAGCGCGGCCACGTCGGCCACGCCCACGCTTTTCGTAAACCCCGTCACCGCGTAGTTGCTGCAATGCACCTTCATCAGCATCGCGGTCCGCGGGCCGATGGCGTTCTCGTAGTCGGCCGCGTGCGTGCGGTTGGTGGTGCCCACTTCGACCAGCTTGGCGCCCGCGCGCTTCATGATGTCCGGGATGCGGAACGCGCCCCCGATCTCGACCAGTTCGCCGCGCGACACCACCACGTCGCGGCGGTCCGCCAGCGCGTTCAGCATCAGCAGCACCGCGGCCGCATTGTTGTTGACCACCGTGGCCGCCTCGGCCCCGGTCAGCTCGCACAGCAGGTCGTCGATGAGGTCGTCGCGATCGCCGCGCCCGCCCGTGTCCAGGTCGAACTCCAGGTTGGCCGGCGAAGTCAGCGCGCGCAGCACCGAGGCCACCGCTTCGTCGGGCAGCAGCGCGCGGCCCAGGTTGGTGTGCAGCACGGTGCCGGTCAGGTTGTAGACCGCGCGCAAGCGCGGCTGCGCGGCCTGGTCCAGCGCCGCCGACGTGCGGGCCGCCACGGCGGCCGCGTCAAGCTCGTGGCGCGGCACGCCGCCGTCCAGCGCGCGTTTGCGCAGCGCCTCCAGGTCGCGGCGCAAGGCGGCCACCACCTGCGTGCGGCCGTGGGTGGCCAGCGCCGGCCGCAGCGCCTCGGCGTTCAACAGGCGGTCCAGCGAAGGAATGTCGGATGCCGCGGCCAAGCCGGCCCCGGACAGTTGATCGGCCATGCGAGACTCCGTCATCGAGAGGCGCTAGTCCTGCGCGCCATGCCACAGCAGCGGATTGCCGCTGGACCGCGAATACCCTGCCTCGCCCACCAGCACGTCCAGCATCAGGCTGGCAAGGTCGTCGGCCACCGGCTCCACGTACAGGTCCTTGTCCTGATAGAAGATCTTGCGATACGTGTGGCAGTTGTCGCAGGTTTCGGCCTTGATGGCGGGCGTGCGGCCCTCGATGGCCTGGTAGGCGACCTTCTCGACGTCCTCGCAATGCGAGCACTTCACGCGCACCATGTGCCATTGCGTGGCGCACAGGCTGCAGCACAGGTAGCGGTAGCCTTCGTACTGGCCGCCCACGCGGACGATGCTGGCCACGGGCAGGCTGGCGCAGACCGGACAGACCCCAAACGGGCTGGCGACAGGCAGCTGCTTGGGATCGAAGCGGTTGGCAAGGTCCGTCCAGTAGACCTGCAGCGCGGCCATGACGAAGGGCGCGGCGGCACTGTCCACGCCCTCGTCCTGCTCGGACAGCACGGCCTGGGCCAGGTCTTCGAGCGATTCGGGATCGTCGTCCAGCGCGCGGCGCAGCGCGGCGCAGACGTCGATCGCCTCGGCAGGCACACCGGGCGCGCGCGACACGTCGTCCAGCAATTGGCCCAGGATGCGGCGCCACAGCGGGTCGCGGGGCCAGCCCACAGCCTGCAGCGGCGGCATGCCGTGCGTCTGCGCCAGCGAAATGCGGTCTTCGGTGGCGGGCGGCGCGGCGCAGTCCTGCAGCGCGCGGTGCTGGGCATCGACCAGATGCGCCATCAGCAGCAGGTAGTCGCCGACCGGATTGCCCTCGGCCAGCTGGCGCAGGCGCGCGGCCCGCGCGGCAAAGACGGTTTGCCGCTCCGGCAGGGTGATGCGGGGAATGGCGTTATGGTCTAGCGCTTCGATCTCGCCGCGCGGAAGGATTCGCTGCAATTCTCGTCTCCAGAAAAACAAACACGGCTGCCAGCCTGCGAAGAGGATAACAGCCGTGCGATCACGACATGCCGGGCCAAAAAACTATTTCTTCACCTGCTCCCGGAACCAGGCGCGATGGTGTTTCCACGCCCAGCCGGCGGTGACATAGCCGCGCAGCATTGCCGTGAGCGACCCCTTTACCCAGATCGCCGCGTAAATATGCACAATGATCGCGCAAATCAGCACCAGCGCACAAACCGCGTGCAGCACCGATGCGGCGCGGACCACCCAGATCGGGAAGTAGAACGCGAAATATTCGCGCCAGATCACGATGCCGCTGACCATCAGCCCCAGCATGCACAGGATCAGCACGAAGAACAGCAGCTTCTGGCCGGCGTTGTACTTGCCGACCTCGGGCAGCTTTTCCTCGCGGTTCTCGACCACGTCATTGAGCTGCCTGAGCCACTGGCGGTCCGCGCGGGTCAGCAGGTTGTGCCGCCACATGTGTCCCGCGAACACGGCAAAGCACACGAACATCACGACCCCGATGAACGGATGCAGGATGCGCGTCCAGGGCCCGCCCCCAAACAGATTGGTCAGCCAGTACATCGACGGATGAAAGAGCGCCAGCCCGGACAGCGCGAGCAGGATGAACGTGAGCGCGATGATCCAGTGGTTGGTGCGCTCGCCCGGGGTGTAGCGCTTGATGCGGCGATAGTGGTGTTCTTCACTCATGGCGCACCTCCTCTTCGGCTCGGCGTTCGTCTTCCTCGGTCACTTCGTTGCGGCCGACGCGCGCATAGTGGAAGAAGCCCGCCAGCGCGGTCAGCGCCATCGTGGCCAGGCCAAGCGGCTTGGCCAGCCCCTTCCACAGGGACACCATCGGACTGATCTGCGGATCTGCCGGCAACCCGTGGTACAGCCCGGGCTGGTCGGCATGGTGCAGCACGTACATGACGTGCGTGCCGCTCACGCCCGGCGGATCGTAGACGCCGGCCTGCGCGAAGCCCCGCGATTTCAGGTCCTCGACGCGTTCGGCCGCATGCTGGTGCATGTCGTCCTTGGTGCCGAAGACGATGGCGCCGGTGGGACAGGCCTTGACGCACGCGGGCTCCATGCCGACGGCCACGCGATCGGAACACAGCGTGCACTTGTACGCCTTGTGATCCTTCTTGGAGATGCGCGGAACGTTGAACGGACAGCCGGTGATGCAGTAGCCGCAGCCGATGCAGTTTTCCTCGTGGAAATCCACGATGCCGTTGTTGTACTGGATGATGGCGCCCGGCGAGGGACAGGCTTTCAGGCAGCCCGGATCCTCGCAGTGCATGCAGCCGTCCTTGCGGATCAGCCATTCCAGGTCGCCGGCGGGGTTCTCGAATTCCGAGAAGCGCATGACGGTCCAGGAATGCTCGGTGAGGTCGGCCGGATTGTCGTAGACGCCCACGTTGACGCCAATCTCGTCGCGCAGGTCGTTCCATTCCATGCAGGCGCTCTGGCAGGCCTTGCAGCCGATGCACTTGGAGACGTCGATCAGCTTGGCGACCGAGCCCGTGACGGGTTCACGGATGCCCGGCGGCGGCGTGGTGGTGGCGGAGCGCCGCTTGATGTCCAGGGATTGCATTGACATGTCGGTTCTCCTATACCTTTTCGACCTTCACCAGGAACGACTTGAACTCCGGTGTCTGGGAGTTGCCGTCGCCCACGAATGGCGTCAGGGTGTTGGTGAGGAAGCCCGGCCTGGCGATGCCCACGAAACCCCAGTGGATCGGAATCCCGACCTGGTGCACCGTCTTGCCCTCGATGACGAGCGGACGGATGCGCTTGGTGACGAGCGCCACCGCCTTGATGTAGCCACGGTTGGACGACACCTTCACGCGCGAGCCGTTGGGAATGCCCAGCTCCTTGGCCAGCGCCTCGCCGATCTCCACGAACTGCTCGGGCTGCAGAATCGCGTTGATGCGGACGTTCTTGGTCCAGTAGTGGAAGTGTTCCGTCAGCCGATACGTGGTGGCCACATACGGGAAGTTCTCCACCGTGCCCATCGCCGCCAGGTCATCCTTGAAGATGCGCGCGGCCGGGTTGCTGGTGACGCCCTTGGCCTTCGGATGCAGCGGGTTGTAGCCCAGCGGGTTTTCAAAGGGCTCGTAGTGTTCCGGGAACGGCCCTTCGGCCAGGCCCGCCCGCGCAAAGAAGCGCGCCACGCCTTCCGGGTTCATGATGAACGGCCCCATGCCGCCTGCGGGGTTCTCGTCGCCCTTGAAGTCGGGGATGTCGGCGCCCACCCAGGCGCGGCCGTTCCAGGACACGACGCTGCGCCGCGGATCGAACGGCTTGCCTTCGAGGTCGCACGAGGCGCGGTTGTACAGGATGCGGCGGTTGGCTGGCCACGCCCAGGCCCAGTTCAGGGTCTGGCCGATGCCGGTGGGATCGCTGTTGTCGCGGCGGGCCATCAGGTTGCCGCTGGGACTCCAGGCGCCCGCGAAGATCCAGCAGCCGCTGGCGGTGGACCCGTCGTCGCGCAGCTCGGCAAAGCCTGCAAGCTGCTCGCCGCCGCGACGCATGATCTTCGCCGGATCCTTGGGATCCGCAAGATCAACCAGCGCGCGGCCCGTGTATTCCTTGGCCAGTTCCTCGGCCGTCGGGTTCTGCGGATTGGAATACGGCCACGACAGGTTGACGATGGGATCGGGGTACTTGCCGCCCTCGTCCTGGTACAGCTTGCGCAGGCGCGTGAAGATGAGCGCCATGATCTCGATGTCGCTCTTGGCCTCGCCCGGGGGTTCGGCGCCCTTCCAGTGCCATTGCAGCCAGCGGCCGGAGTTGACCAGCGCGCCGTCTTCCTCGGCAAAACAGGTGGTGGGCAGGCGGAAGACCTCGGTCTGGATCTTGGACGGATCCACGTCGTTGGCCTCGCCGGCGTTGCGCCAGAACTCGGACGTTTCCGTGACCAGCGGGTCCATGATGACCAGGAACTTGAGCTTGGCAAAGCCGTCGTTCAGCTTGGCCTTGTTGGGCGCCGCGGCCAGCGGGTTGAAGCCCTGGGCGATGTAGCCGTTCATCTTGCCCTGGACCATGAGCTCGTAGACTTGCAGCATGTCGTACAGCTTGTCCAGCTTGGGCAGGTAGTCGAACGCCCAGTTGTTCTCGGCAGTGGCCGCGCCGCCCCACCAGGCCTTCATGAGGCTGACGTGGAACTTGGGATAGTTCTGCCAGTAGCTCAGCTGGTTGGGACGCAGCGGCTTGAGCGTGCGCGTGTCGATGTACTTGGCGTAGTCCTGCTCCGGCTCGTTGGGCAGCGTCATGTAGCCCGGCAGCAGGTTCGACATCAGGCCCAGGTCGGTCAGGCCCTGGATGTTCGAGTGCCCGCGCAGCGCGTTCATGCCGCCGCCGGCGATGCCGATGTTGCCCAGCAGCAGCTGCACCATCGCGCCGGTGCGGATGATCTGCGAGCCGATGGAGTGCTGCGTCCAGCCCAGCGCGTACAGGATCGTGGCGGCCCGGTTGGTGGTGGCCGTGGACGCGAGCATGTCGCACACTTTCAGGAACTTGTCCTTGGGCGTGCCGCAGACCCGCTCGACCATTTCGGGCGTGTAGCGTGAATAGTGTTTCTTGAGCAGCTGGTACACCGAACGCGGATGCTGCAGCGTGGGATCGGTCTTGACGTAGCCGTCGTCGCCGCGCTCGTAGTCCCAGCTTTGCTTGTCGTAGGTACGCTTTTCGGCGTTGTAGCCCGAGTACAGGCCCGCGTCGAACGCGAAGTCCTCGCGCACGATGAACGAAAAGTCGGTGTAGTTGCGCACGTATTCATGCTGGATCTTGTCGTTATCCAACAGGTACTTGATGACGCCACCCAGGAAGATGATGTCGGTGCCGGTACGTATGGGCGCGTAGAAGTCCGCCACGGATGCCGAACGCGTAAAGCGCGGATCCACGACGATCAACTTGGCCTTGTTGTGGGCCTTGGCTTCAGTGACCCATTTGAACCCGCAAGGGTGGGCCTCGGCGGCATTGCCGCCCATGATCAAAACTATGTCCGCGTTCTTGATGTCGACCCAATGGTTCGTCATCGCTCCACGGCCAAACGTCGGGGCAAGACCTGCCACCGTCGGGCCATGTCAGACACGGGCTTGATTGTCGAACGCCAGCATCCCCATGCTGCGCACAGTCTTGTGCGTGATGTAACCGACCTCGTTGCTGCTTGCCGAGGCGGCCAGCATGCCGGTGGTCAGCCACCGGTTTACCGTCTTGCCGTCCGCGGTCTTCTCGACGAAGTTCGCGTCGCGGTCGGCCTTCATGAGCTTGGTGATGCGGGTCAGGGCTTCGTCCCACGACATCCGGACCCATTTGTCCGAGCCGGGCGCCCGGTATTCCGGGTACTTCAGGCGGTTCGGGCTATGGATGAAGTCGATCAGGGCCGCGCCCTTCGGACAGAGGGTGCCGCGATTGACGGGATGGTCGGGGTCGCCTTCGATGTGCATGATGCTGGCGCGGGCGTTCTTCGAGCCATCGCCCAGGCCGTACATCAGCAAACCGCAGGCGACCGAACAGTAGGGACAGGTGTTGCGCGTTTCGGTCATGCGCGCAAGCTTGAACTGGCGCACCTCAGCCATGGCCGTGCCGGGGGCAGCCCCCAGCATGGCCAGGCTGGAGCCCGCCAGCGTCGCACCGGTCACCTTGAAGAACTGGCGGCGATTCATGTTGACCATGAAGCACTCCTCTCCTGGTGAATGAAGGAAGCGAAAACGACTAGGACAAAAAGCCCTACAACTTCCAAGGGAATGTGAGGAAGTATAGGCCTTCAATATGGGGTACGCCATGCCAGCCGGCGCGTCAGACCGGCGCTCTGGTCTGAATTTGACGGCAAAAGGCGCTTACTTCGCAGATTTTGTCGCAGTGCAGCACTGCTACGATGCCCGGCATTGCATGACTTGGAGCGCCGATGCGCCGCCTTGCCCCCTTGGCCCGAACCCTTGCCCTGTCGCTGGCCATCGCGCCCTGCGTGCTGGCGCCGCAGGCGTCCGTCCACGCGGCGCCCGCATCCCAGTCGCCCGCTGCCGCCGCCACCGAGGCGGCGCAACAGGCGGCGATGGAAGGCTATCTGTATTTCTATCCGCTGGTCGTCATGGACCTGACGCGCCGCCAGTTCACCCATCCGGCGCAAGGGTCGCAAGGCGCTGCGCCCAACACCTTCGCGCACGTGCGCACCCTGCCCCGCGCGGGCGAGGCCACGCCGTGGTCGAACTTCGATGTGCTGCGCAGCACCGCTTGGCTGGACCTGACCGACGGACCCGTCGTGCTGTCCGCGCCCGACACGGCGGGCCGCCGGTACACGCTGACGCTGCTGGACATGTGGACCGACGTCTTCGCCACGCTGGGCACGCGCACCACCGGCACGGCGAAGGGCAACACCGCCATCGTGCCACCCGGCTGGACCGGCACGCTGCCCTCCGGCATGGCCCGCATCGACGCGCCCACCGCCCACGTCTGGGCGAAGGTGCTGATCGACACGCGCGGCGGCGCCGACCAGGCAACGGTCAACGCCTTGCAGGACGGCTTTATCGTGACGCCGCTGGCGCAATGGAACCTGCCCGCGCAGGCGCCGCGCCCGAAGCCGGACCCGTCCCTCGATCTGAAGATTCCGGCAAGCGAACAGGTGGACGCCATGCCGACCGACGCGTTCTTCACCTATGCGGCCGAGTTGCTGCGCAAGCATCCGCCGCACGCGACGGACCAGCCGGTCCTCGTCCTGCTGCGGCGCGTGGGCCTGGCGCCGGGCCGTCCGTTCGACTTCGACAAGCTTGACCATTCCGCCAAGCAGGGCATGCGCCGCGGCGTGCGCGCGGCGCGCGACCGCATGGCGGCGGCGGCAGGCCACTCGCTGCGCGCCACGAACGGCTGGCTGCAGGAAACCGCCAGCATCGGCGTGTACGGCAACGACTGGCTGCGCCGCGCGCTGGCCGCGCAGGCGCAGCCGGGCAGCGGGTTGCCCGAGGACCTGACCGTGCAAGTGCTGGCCACCGACAGCGAAGGCGCGCTGCTGGACGGCGCCCACGCATATACGCTGCACATCGCCAGCGACCAGTTGCCCGACACGGGCGCGTTCTGGTCGCTGGCCGCCTACGACGGCCAGGGCATGCCCGTACCCAACCCGGTCAACCGCCACGCGCTCGGCAGCCGCGATCCGCTGCGCTACAACGCGGACGGCTCGCTGGACCTGATTTTCAGCAACACCGCGCCGGCGCCCGAGGACCAGTCCAACTGGCTGCCGATCCCCGCGGCCGGTCCGGTCGGCATGCTGCTGCGCGTCTACACCCCGGGTCCGGCGGTGCGCGATGGGCTGTGGACGGCCCCGGCCGTGAGCCGGATCGCAACGGAAGGTGAGGAAGGTGCGGCCGGCGATCCGGCGGCCGGCGATCCGGCGGCCGGCGATCCGGCGGCCGGCGAACCGGGGGCCGGCCAACCGGGGGCCGGCCAACCGGGGGCCGGCCATCCGGCGGCCGCCGCAGAGACGCCGGCCGCGCCGACCCCCAAGAAACCCTGATCCGCCGCGGAAATACGGCGCGATGTCATGCGCCTGCCGCTACCATTAGCCTTTTATTCATGAATGAGCCGCCCGCCATGGACGACGCCTTTAGCCACCAATTGTCGATGACCATCCTGATGACGCCAGACATGGCGAATTTCTCAGGAAACGTACACGGCGGAACCATCCTCAAGTATCTGGACCAGGTGGCCTACGCCTGTGCCAGCCGGTACGCCGGCCAATACGTAGTGACGCTGTCCGTGGACCAGGTGGTATTCCGCGAACCGATCCACGTGGGCGAGCTGGTGACGTTCCTGGCCGCCGTGAACTACACGGGCCGCACCTCGATGGAGATCGGCATCAAGGTCGTCACCGAGGACATCCGCAAGAAGCTGGTGCGTCACACCAACAGCTGCTATTTCACGATGGTTGCGGTGGACGACAAGGGCGCCCCGACGGCGGTGCCGCCGCTGGAGCCGCGCACGCACGAGGAAAAGCAGCGCTTCAAGGCGGCCGGCCTGCGCCGCGAACTGCGTCAGGAAATGGAACGCCGCCACGGCGAGATCAAGCGCGAGACCACGCACGACACGCCGGGCGCCTGATTGCCGCGTGGCGGCCTGGCAGTTGTCCGGCCGCTACCCGATTCGCCCCCGCCGCTGGACAGCCAGCTGCGGGGGTTTTTCATGCGCGTTCGGCGCCGGCGGGCGGCACCGGCGGCGCGGCGGCCGGTTCGCGGTCGCGGCCGATCATGCGCTTGATGCCCAGCCATTGCTGAGACCAGAAGCTCCGGCCGTAATCGCGCCCGCCCAGTTCGGCCTGCTGGTCGTGGATGCCGGTGGGGCCGTACCCGACGCCAAAGCGCGCGGTGCGAAACAGCACATCCCAGATCGGAAACAGCGCGGCAAAGTTGTAGCCGCCGGCCGGCCCTGGCGAGGAGGCGTCGTAGGCGATGGAATGGTGATGGCGATGAAAGCGCGGGCTGACCAGAAGGCGTTCGCCCAGCGCGCCGAAATGCATGCGCAGGTTGGCGTGCGAAAAACTCTGCGCAAGCTGGGTGATGGCCACCACCATCACGAACTGCGCGGGCGGCACACCCACCAGTTGCGACACGAACACGATGAGCACGTCGCGCAGCATGTCGTCCAGCAGGTGGTTGCGGTCGTCGCTCCAGATGGTCATCTGGCGCTGGCTGTGATGCACGGCATGCAGCGCCCACAGCCAGCCGAAGCGGTGCTGGGCGCGATGGTAGAAGTAATCCACCGCATCGAACAGCAGCAGGTAGATGATGAGGCTGACCCACGCCTTGTCCGTCACGCCGGGCCAGTACTGATCCAGCTGGAAGGGCGCGAAGCCCCACACGTGAAGCTGCCCGAAGACGCTGTCCCAGAAGGGATCGATGGTGAAGAACAGCACGAGCCGGAATGCGCCCAGGCGGTGAATCAGCGTGTACAGCACGTCGATGCCGATCTGGCGGCGGTCGGTGACCGGTTCGACGGGACGCAGGCGCTGCAGGGGCCCGAAGACCAGCACCAGCACCGCAATTTGAAGCAGGCCCACCAGCAGCCACATGGTGGCATCGTAGCCGTCTTCGATGAAGTTGCTCAGGCCCAGGTGGAACAGCGCGGGCTGAATCGCCGTCTCGAAGAGCCATTGCTGGCATTCCCCGAAGAGTTGGCTAAGCGTATCCATGATCAGTGATGCGTGGCGATCCAGTCGCGATAGGCCGGATGGGTGTTCAAGGTAGCGAAACAATAGCCCTTGCGCTGCAAACCTTCAATCAGCGGTTCCAGCACGGCGGGCGCCCAGGGATCCTGACGCGACCAGATGCCCAGGTGCGCCAGCAGGATGTCGCCGGGCTTGATGGTGCGCAGCGCCTGGTCCAGCAGCTTGGCGTTGGGGTATTTGTCGCTGGGCAGCTCGTCGCCCAGGAAGCCCGCCGGCGACCAGCCCACGTGCTCGAAACCGCAGGCCTTGGCCGCCTTGAGCAGCGCGGGCGAGGTCTTGCCGCCGGGCGCGCGGTACAGCGGCAGCATGGCCTTGCCCGTCATCTGGCGGAACCGCTCGGCGGGGCGGCGGATCTCGGCGCAATACTGCTCGGCCGTCCACTCGGCGCGCTTGCCCGCGTCGGGACCGGCGCTGGGTTTGACGCGGAACTTGCCGCCCGGCAGGTCGCCCTGCCAATAGACGTGGTCGTAAGTGTGCGAGCCGAACGCATGGCCTTCGGCGGCGCGCGCCTTCCACCAGGGCGCCCAGACGTCGTCCAGGCTGGCGCCGTCGGTCAGCGTGCGCTCGTTGGCCAGAAAGAAGGTGACCTTGACCTGATGGTGGGCCAGCACGTCGGCCACCAGCGGGGCAACGCCCATGTGACCGGTGTCGAACGTCAGGTACACGGGCTTGTCGCAGGTGGCCTGCGGCGCCGCGCCGGCCGCCGCGGTCGTCAGCGCCAGAAACAGGGCCGCGAAGCGGACCGCTCCCTTAGCGGGTCGGCGCATGGTTCAACGTCCAGACGCCGTGCGGCGACTTGCCCACGGGCACCTGATTGACGACCTTCTTCTGTTCCAGGTCCACCACCGTGAGCTTGCGCGCCCAGCGCGAGGTGACCAGCAGCGTCTTGCCGTCGGCCAGCACGTCCATGCAGTCCGGGCCGCCCGGCACCGGGAAGGTGTCCACGACCGTCAGCGTCTGCATGTCGATGCGGCTGATGGAGTTGGCAGTGCGGTTGCTGACGAACAGGTGGCGGTGGTCGCCCTGCGCCCGGAAGGCGTGCGCGCCCGGTGCGGTCTGGATGCGCTTGACCAGCTTGGCCGGGCCATTGCTGACGTCATAGGCTTCCACGTACGAGTCGCCGGTCAGCGCCACCAGCAGCGTCTTCTGGTCGGGCGTCAGGAACACGTCGGCGGGCGTCTTGCCGACGGACACCGTCCACTTGGGGGTCTGCGTGGCCAGGTCGATGGCGATGAGCTGATCGCTGTCCTGCAGCGTGACGTAGGCCGTCGTGCTGTGCTTGTCGATCATGATGTGGCTGGGCGTCTTGCCCGCCTGGATGCGCTTGACCAGCGTCAGGTCAAAGCCCTTCTCCAGCGGCTTCCAGGCATAGATGTCGATGTGGTCCAGGCGGTTGGCCGCCGTGACGAACCACTTCATGTCCGGCGAGAACTGCAACTGGTAGGGATCGACGATGCCGGTCAGCGTGCGCTGCACGTCGCCCGTCTTGGGATCCATCAACGTGATGGTGTCGCCCGTGGCGTTGGCCACCATGAGCGACTTTTCATCGGGCGTCAGATACAGGTGATGCGGCTCTTTGCCCGTGGGCACGCGGCGCAGTTCCTTGTAGGTGGCCGGGTCGATGATGCTGACGTTGGCGTCCAGGGAGTTCAGGACAAAGATCGGGGCCGAAGCCGCCGCGGCGCTAAGCGCCATCCCCACGCCGAAAACGGCGTAGCGGAGGAAAGACATGGGGTTCAATTTGGAGATCCGGCAAAGGGAAATCGGGCAGTCACCCGGTGCTCGCCATTGTAGGCACAGCCGCCTGACAAAAGGGCCACAGGCAGGCTTGTGAATGCGGCGCAGCAAGGGCGTGAGGGGCAAACCCGCACGCCTGTTGCGACCCCGCAACAGGCCCGTGAAATGGGCGTCATATGGCCCCGAAAAACCTATCTGACGGGCACGGCCTGGCCGTTCGCGTCGACCCAGTTTCCGGTGCGGATATCGGCCTCCCGCAAGGCGGCCGCGCGCGCCGCCGACGACGGCCCCAGATCGCTTTCCAGGACGCCGCCTTCCGGGCCGACGACGAACGTGCCGATCCCGGTCTGCCCGTACCGCGCGGGCCATGCGACGATGCGATACGCGTTGTCCGGTCCGCCCGGCAGCACCTTGTAGCGATAGCCGAAATAGGCGTCGTCCACGGGCACGTCGGGGCCCATCGCCAGCGCGTCCGGTCCGAGCGCCTGCTGGGGCGCGCCCGGCACGTCCGGCCAGTAAAGACCGTCGCGCTCGCCGGCGCGGCTGACCAGCCGCATGGCGTACCGGCCCTGCCCCACTCCTTGGGCGTAGCGCGTCTGCGCGGCCTGCAGTTCCTGCAGTGTTTCGATGGCGGTCAGCTCGTTGCGGTCGATGGCGCGGCGCTGGATCTCCGCCTTGCCCGCCACCGGGTCGAAGCGCCATCCCTGGCCGGCGCGCACCAGCGGCACCGGCAGCGTCCAGCCCGACTCACCCACCGCCACCCACGCCCGGCCGCCGTCGGCAACGATGTCGTGCTTACGCGCCCACGCCGCCAGGTAGCGATAGATGTTCTCCTGGTCGACGCCGCCCGGCACGAGCTGCCGGTGGTTCGGGCCCAGCACTTTTCTCAGGGCATCGACGTCGTTCAGAGCCAGCGAATCGGTGAACGCCTGCGCGGCGGCCTGCGCGCTGGGATACACGGCCTGCGACATGGCGGGCGCCGATGCGCCGAGCGCAAGGGCCAAGGCAAGACACAGCGCGCGCAAACGGGCGATCGTCATAGGTAGTCCCTTGTCCATGATGCTTATCTCCGGCCGCCGCCACCGCCACGGCCGCCCCCGCCGCCGCGCGGGGCGCCTGCGCCACCGCTGCGGTGAGGTGCGCTGGCGCCAGTGCTGCGTTGTCCGCCGCCGCCGCGGCTCATCTCGCCGCGCTGGTTCTGCTGCCGCATGCGGTCGCCGTCGCCCGCCCCGGAGAGGGCGTTCTGGCTGTTCGATGCCCGCGCCCGGTCGCGCGCGGCCGCTTCGTCGGCGCGCTGGCGCTGTGCCGCCGCCTGGCGGTCCTGCGTGGAGACGCTGCCGGTCGATATGCTGGCGCCGCGATCCTGCGGACGGTTCTGGGTGGAGACGCTGGCGCCGCGATCCTGCGGACGGTTCTGGGTCGACACGCTGGAACTGCGATCCCGCGCGCCCTGCCCCGCTTGCGGTCCCTGCCCCCGGCCCGCCGCGCCGTCGCCCCGCGCCGCGCCCTGGCCGCGCGAACCATCCGCCCCGCCATGCCCCGCAATGGGCTGCCCGGTGCGGCCCTCGAAGGACTGCGCCGCCCGCTGCCGCGCGGCGTCGCGAGACCCCGCGGCGGGCGCCGTGCCCGTCGTCCGGGCCCCTGCGCCGCCCGACTGGGCCCGGCTCTGCAGCCCCGCCTGCCGCTGGCTGTCAAACCGCTGGCGGCTGGCCGAGTCCGCATACGGCGCGTTGCCCCGGTTGGCGGCGTTGTGCTGCCAGGTGGCCCGGTTGCTGTTCACGTTGTTGCGGTCGATGCGATTGTTGACGTTGATGTTGTTGTAGCGGTCCACATCGATATCAACGTCGCCGTGCCCCCAGTTGGCGTCGCCCCACAACGAATTGATCGCCGCCACGCCCACGCCGAAGCCAATGCCGGCCACAAGCGCGCTCCCGAACACCGAGCCCGGCGGCGGCGGATAGTAATAAGGGGGGTATGACGGATAAGCCCACGTGCCGTAGACGACCGTGGGGTTGTAACTGGGCACATAGACCACCTGCGGATCGGCCGGTTCGATCACCACCACGGTCTTCTCGTTGGCGGTGGTGTTCTTGACCGTCTGCTGCGGCGTGCTTTTCAGATTGCCTGCCTTTTGCGCCTGCGTGCGCAGCCGCTGGACGGCGTCCATCACGGCCTCGGGTTGCGCCAGGAAAGCGTCGCCCACGGACTTCACCCAGCCAGGCTCGCGGCCCATCATGTCCATGACCGAGGGAAAGGCGACCAACGACTTGACGCTGGGATCCCAGGTTTCGGCGTCCACGGCGCGCACGGCGTCGTCGCCGGACTGATCGGTGTGCGCGGCCGACCATTTGGCGGCGGCCGCGATGTCGTCCGGGTACGTGGACCCCATTAGGATTTGCGACAGCAGCGCGTCCGGGTACAGCGCCACGGGCGCCATGAGCTGATCGAGCTGCGCGTTGCTGAGCTTGGTCTGCGCCAAGGCGGGAAAACAGAGGGACAGCCCCAGGCACATCAGGCCGATGAACCACTTTTGCAGTCGCCGCATTTCCGTTCTCCGCACACAGCAAGACGCCACAAGCCAGGAGGGAACCGCCGGATATCGCCCGGTCAATATATGCCTAACGCCGGCGGTTTGGAAGCACTGCCGGAAGATGAACGGTGTCAGACACCGGCGCGCTCGCGGCTCGTCCTTTTGCACGCTGGTTTGCGTTCGCCCAGGGGCCTATACTGGATTCGCCGTTGCTGGACATTCCTTTTCCTAAAGGAGAGGCAACATGTACAGGCACTTGCTCATCGCCGTGGACGGTTCGCTGCTGTCCGAGTCGGCATTCAAGCGCGCGCTCGTTTTCGCCAAGGAAATGGGCGCCACCATCACCCTGCTGCGCGCCATTCCGGAAGACCATCTGCTGGTCTATCAGGCCGAGATGCTGGGCACAACCGAAGGGCACCACACCGACCAGGCGCGCCGGAATGCGCAAGCGTATCTGGACGGACTTGAGACCGAGGCGCGGCACGCGCTCGTGCCTTGTGAAGCGATCGTCATGGTGAACGACCATCCGCACGAGGCCATTGTCGAGACCGCGCAGAAGACCGGGTGCGACCTCATCGTAATGGGCTCGCACGGGCGGCACGGGATGACGGGCTTTCTGCTGGGCAGCGAGACGCAGCGCGTGCTGGCGCGCACGCGGCTGCCGGTGCTGGTGTATCGCTAGCCCGCCGCTCAGGCGGCGGCCAACGCGTGCTGGAAGGTGAAGCTGTCGGCGTACAGGTGATCCAGGCTGGCGCCCCGTTCGGCCAGCAGGCTTTGGGCCTGGCGGATCATTTCGGGCGCGCCGCATAGATAGAAGGCGTGCTCGGACAGGTCGTCATGATCGGCCAGGACGGCCTCCTGCACATAGCCGCGACGCCCCTGCCAATCGGCCCCCGCGCGCGACAGCACGGGCACGAAGTTGAATTCGTACAGGCGGGACGCCCAGCTTTCGATCTCGTCGCGCAGGTACAGGTCGGCTTCGGTGCGCATGCCCCAATACAGCGTCACGGGCGGGCAGTCCTCGTTGTCCAGCAGCGATTCGAGGATCGCCTTGATCGGCGCAATGCCGGTTCCCGTGGCCATCATGATGAGCGGGCGCCAATCTTCCTCGTGGTAGCTGAAGACGCCCAGCGGCGCCTCGATCTCCACGGGCGCGCCCGCTGCCGCCTGCCCCAGCCACTGGTCCGTGTAGCGGCCGCCGGGAATGCGCCGCACGTGAAAGTCGATCAGGTTGCCCGCGGGCGCCGAGGCCATGGAGAAACTGCGCGTCTCGCCGTCGGGCAGCACCACGTTCATGTACTGGCCGGGCACGTAGTCCAGCGCCTCAGGCAGCGCCAGCGTCAGGTGCACGACATCGTCGCAGAAGCGATGGATGCGGTGGATCGTGGCGGGGATGCGGCGGGGATCGGGAAAAACCTGCCGGCTGCTGGCCACGCTGATGCACAAGTCGCCGGCCGGACGCGCCTGGCAGGCCAGGGCAAAACCCTGTTCGGCCTCTTCAGGGGTCAGCGCCATGGGGAATTCGTCGTAGCGCACCGCGCCCGATTCCAGCTTGATGCGGCAGGTGCCGCAGCCGCCGAACGTGCATTCATGCGGCAGCTTCACCGATGACCGCTCGGCGGCCTGCAGCACGGTTTCGCCTTCTTCGACCTCGAAGGCGGTCTCGGTTTCCAGAATGTGCACGCGGTATGCCATGGCGCCCTCGCCTATTTCTTGATGTCCGCCTCGACCAGCACCTTCATGCCGCGCGGCTCCAGCAGTTCGCCCAGCGCGGCCAGCGCCGCCAGGCCGGCTTTGGTGTCCTGCTCGCCGTTGCCGCCGCTCAGGCCCACGCCGCCGATCACCTCGCCGTTCACGACGATGGGGAAACCGCCGACGAACACCGCGAACTTGCCGTCAAAGCTCCACTGGATGCCGAAGGCTTCGTTGCCGGGCAGCGCCGGGCCATTCGGCGGGGTGTTGAACAGGTGGGTCGAGCGCTTGTGGCCGGCGGCGGTGAAGGCCTTGTTCCAGGCGATCTGCGGACCGGTGATGCGCGCGCCGTCCATGCGCTCCAGCGCGATCGGATAGCCGCCATCGTCCACAATGCAGATCGATTCCAGGACGCCGATCTCCTGCGACTTGGCGATGGCGGCGCGCACCATGACGCGCGCTTCTTCGAGTTCCAGGCGATAGATCTGTTTCATGTGCAAAACCTCGGGTGGGGGATGGGCCGTCAGCCGGCGCGGTAGACGGTCTTGATCTGGGTGTAGAACTCCAGGCCCACGCGGCCCGACTCGCGGAACGTGGACGTGCTGGAATGCTTCAGGCCGCCGAACGGCGCGTTGATCAGATTGCCGGTGGTGGTGCGGTTGATCTTGACGGTGCCCGCCTGGATGTCCCGGGCGAAGCGGTGCGCGTAGCGCGCGTCGGTGGTGGCGATGGCGGCCGACAGGCCATATTCCGTGTCGTTGGCCTGGGCGATGGCGTCTTCATAGCCGCCGACCTCGATCAGCGCGATCACGGGCCCGAAGATTTCCTCGCGGGCGATGCGCATCTGTTGGGTCACGCCGGCAAAGAGCGCGGGCGTCACGTAGTACCCGCGGTCAAAGCCGGGACCGGTCAGGCGGTCGCCGCCATGCAGGTGTGTGGCTTCCTCCTTGCCCAATTCGATGTAGCCCAGCACGTTGTCCAGCTGCCGGGCGGTGGCCAGCGGGCCCAGGTCGAAGTTGCCTTCAAGGCCGTTGCCGATGGTCAGCGTGCGGATCTTGGCCAGCAGCTTTTCCGTGTAGGCCTGGCTGACCTTGCGATCGACCAGCACGCGGCTGGTGCCCGTGCAGGCCTGGCCGCTCAGCGAGAAGCCTCCCTTGACCGCCAGGTCCACGGCCCGGTCCAGGTCGGCATCGGCCAGCACGATCAACGGATTCTTGCCGCCCAGTTCCATCTGCGTGCGGGTGGTCAGCCCAGCGGTCCGGTGAATCTGCTCGCCGGCGGCAGTCGAGCCGGTGAACGAAATGGCGCGGACCTGGGGCGCCCCCGTGATGGCTTCGCCCACCGCGCCCGCCGGGCCGGTCAGGAAGTTCAGCACCCCGGCCGGCAGACCGGCGCGCACGAACGCTTCGGTCAGGCGATAGCCCGACATCGGCGCGTCGGAAGACGGCTTGAACACCACCGTGTTGCCCATGATGAGCGCGGGCGCAATCTTGCGCGCCGGGATCGAGATGGGGAAATTCCACGGCGAGATCACGGTCACCACGCCCAGCGGCTCGCGCTGGCTGTAGACGATCATGTCCGGGTCGTCGTTGACGAAGGTCTCGCCCGTGAAGGACTGTCCCTCGACGGCGTAGAAGCGGATCGTCTGCGCCGAGCGCAGCACCTCGTCCTTGGCCAGGTTCACGCCCTTGCCCTCTTCGCGGGTCAGTTCGCGCGCAATGGAATCGGCGTTGTCTTCCAGATGCTGCGCGGCCCGGAACAGGATGGCCGCGCGCTTGGAGATCGGCGTGTCGCGCCACGCGGCAAAGGCGGCCTCGGCGGCGTGCACGGCCTGCCGGGCGTCGTCGGCGCCGGACACCTGAAAGTGGCCCACGACGTCGTCGGTGTCGGCCGGATTACGGTTGGGCGCGGTCTTGCCCGTGCCGCTGGGCGTCCACTGGCCGCCGATGTAGTTCAAAAAGGCTTGCTGCGAGAGATCGTCCACGGGAGCGCTTCCTTGAGTTGGGTCCGGCGTGGCCGGGCGTGAGGCGGTCGGGCTAAGTTCAGAACATTGTATACTTTAATCACTGCGCGACGATCAGTGGAAACCCCACCCGATCCGGCAGCAAAAAGGCTCCCTCGCGGGAGCCTTTCCCCATGCGCGCGCTGAACATCAACGCCAGATCAGCACCGCGCAGGTGGTCGAAACGAACAGCGCAAGCAGCACCGGTAGCAACAGCGCGCGAACGAGCGACAACACGTTGACCCGCGCGAACCCCGCCACGGCGATCAACGACGACCAGGCAATCAGCGTGCCCCCGCCCGTCCACACCGCGCCCATCTGCCCCACCGCCGCCAACGTGGCGGGGTCCACGCCCACCACCGGGCCCAGCGCGCCGGACAGCGTGCCGGTGAGCGGCAGCCCGGCAAAGCCCGAGCCGTCGATGCCGGTGATCATGCCGACCAGGAGCACGCCGAAGGCGACCAGGAAGTGGTTCTCGGGGATCAGGTGCTGGGCTGCCGAAATGACTTCGAACAGCAGGCCGGGGGCCTGCGCCGGCGGCACGCCCAGGATCTGGGCGGCCGTCTCGTGGGCGCCCACGAAGAAGAAGCCGGCAATCGGCAGGACCGAGCCCATTGCCTTGAAGGCGAACACGAAGCCGTCGGTCACGTGCTCGGGGCAGACGTCCAGCATCTTGCGCGGGCCCTCGGCCGCCAGGGTCACCAGCATCATGACCACGAACGCCACGCCGCCCACCAGCGCCGCCGCATCGCCGCCGCGCAGCGCAGGCAGCGACGGAAAGAGACGCGGCAGCACCATCACCCCGATCACGGCCAGGAACGCCAGCGGCGTCACCACGGCGAACACCTTGGACCAGCGCACGCGGCGGCGCTCTTCTTCACTCAGCACCGGGCCGCTGGGCAAGGCCGGATCGGCGCCCATCGTGCCACGCGCGAGTTCCGCCTTGTCGAACGAGCCGGCCTGTTCGATCTTCGCCAGGCTGCCGTCCTGCGCGCGGGCCTGCCAGGCCGACAACAGGGCCGGATCGGCCGGCACGATCTGGCGGCGCACCAGCAGATAGGCAGCCACCAGCGCGATCCCGCCGGTGATCAGCGACAGCACGAGCGCGCGGTCTGCCACCACCGCCGCGCTGACGGCCGCCCCCGCCGCCTTGGCGCTGATGCTGGGCGCCACGCCGATGACGTAGTCGGAAGACAGGGCCATGCCCTGGCCCGCGATGGCGATGGCCATGGCGCCGGCCAGCGGCGGCAACCCGGCGGCAATGGCCGCGGGCAGCAGGATGGCGGACACCAGCGGCACGGCGGGCGTGGGCCAGAAGAACAGCGAGATCACGTAGGTACAGAGGGCGATGATCACGAAGGACGAATGCCCGCCCCGCATGACCCGCCGGAACGGCTGCACCATGCGCACGTCCGCCTGAAGCGTCTTGAGCGCGTTGAGCAGCGCCGTCATGAACGTGATGACCAGAAAGATGTTGAAGAGCTCCTTGGCGGCGACAAAGCTGGCCGAAAAGATGCCGATCAGCGCGCTGATCGGATTGCCCGTGATCGCCAGCACCACCAGAAACGTGCCGATGACCGATGGCACCACGACATTGGCGCGCAGGATCATCGTCAGGATGATGGCGGCCACGCTGATCAGGTAAATCCAATGAGCCGCAGTGAGCACGACGTCGGATTGCATGCGCTATTCCCCTTGTATGCGTGGCTGTTGGGTCGCCACACTCGGTATACTATATTTCGTTGAAGGCCATACCAATCGAAATATGCGCCGCCTAGGGAAATCGATAGTGCCGTTTTCGGACACCTTTTGGGCGAAAAATCAAGGGATTACCCTTAATTTTCAGGATTTGCCTGGCCGAGTGCGATTTCCTGGATAGACTATCGTATACATAAATTACAAAGTCCGACGCATGCTGTCTTCCCTGTCTTTCCCGGATGCGTGGCATTACGCCGCCATGGCTGCCGTGGTGTTTGGCGCCGCCGTGGCGCAGGGCGTCGGCGGGGTGGGATTTGCGATGTTCGCCGCGCCCGTTGCGGCGATGTTCTTTCCGCAGCTCGCGCCCGGACCGCTTTTGACACTGGGCGGCTTCATCTCGCTGTTGACCGCCCTGCGCGAGCGCGCCGCCATCGATTGGCCGGCCGTCTCGTACGCGTTGGCCGGCCGGGCCGTCGGCACCCTGATCGCCATCTACGCCATGGCGCGCTTCGCCCCGCAGGCGCTGGGCGTCCTCTTTGCCTGCATGATCCTGGCCGCCGTGGGGCTGAGCGTGGCGGGCCTGCGGTTTTCCGCGACGCCCGGCCGGGTGTCCGGCGCGGGCGTCGCCTCCGGCATCATGGGCACGATGACCTCGGTGGGCGCGCCGCCCATTGCCATCGTGCTGCAGCATGCCGCCCCGCCGCGGCTGCGCGCCACCCTGGGGATGGTGCTTTTTCTGGGATCCATTTTTTCGCTGGCCATGCTGGCGTTGGCCAAGCGCTACACGGGTTATCACGTGGGCCTGGCGCTTAGCCTGGCGCCATTTCTGCTGGCCGGTTTTGCGGTCTCCAACCGGCTGCGCACCCTGCTGCCACCCCGCGCCGTGCGCGGCGTGCTGCTCGCGGCCTGCGCCATGGGCGCGGTGGGGGTGCTGGTCAAGACATTCTGGGTGCACTGATGCGGCACGCCACCGGCGACGGCCGGCGACACCCGGTAATACAATGGAGACTGTATCCATTACGCCAAACCTGCTCGCCATGACAACCTCCCCCGTCAGTCCGCAAGCCGCAGAGACGCAGCACTCCTCCCCGCTGAAGATCGGCGAGCAGCATCCGCAGTTGTTTGCCGTCATCCGCGACAAGCTGCGCGAACGCATCCTGAGCGGCGAATTCACCCCCGGCGACCGCCTGGTCGAAGGCCGCCTGTCCGAGGAAATGGGCGTGTCCCGCATCCCGGTGCGCGAGGCGCTGCGCGCGCTGGCCGCCGAAGGCCTGGTCACGATCGAGCCGCGCCGCGGCGCGTCCGTGTCGGTGCTGTCGGATGCCGTGGCCTACGACATGGTGGAAGTGCGCGCCACACTGGAAGGCTTGAACGCCAAGCTGGCCGCGCAGCGCCGCGACGAGAAAACGGTCGAGCGCCTGCAGGCCTTCCTGCGCGAGGGCACCGAGGCCGCGCGCGAAGAGAAGCTGGACAAGTTCCTGGCGCTGAACTCGCAGTTTCATGAAATGCTGGCCACGATCGGCGGCAACGTGGTGCTGACCGACCTGATGCGTTCGCTGCGCGACCGCACCGCGCTGCTGTTCGCGCCCAGCAACATGCGCCGGGCCAAACAGAACTGGGACGACCATTCGCAGATCCTGAACGCCGTCATCGCCGGCAATGGCGATCTGGCAGCGCTCTTGGCCAGCCAGCATGTGCACAATGCCGCCAAGGCTTACGCCGAGGCCCAGCAGCCGCCGCAGCAGGCCTCCGTGGCCTGATTGCCGAGCGCCGGCGCACTCAGGCGCCGGCCTCATTCATGCCGGGGACGCTTCCACCGGGCCGGACGCCGCGTCCACTACGATGCCCTTGCCGTTCTGCACCACCCACGACACCTTGACGTCGCCATTCACGAAGGTCTGGCAGGCCATGCGGTAGCCGGCCTCGAAGTCCTCGGGCCGCAGGTGCTTGCGCTCCTTGGGCTTGATGGCGTCGGTGTTTTCCAGCCCTTCCTCGATCCGGCACTTGCAGGTGCCGCACAGGCCGCCCCCGCACTTGAACGGGATGCCGCCCTTCTCCTTGAGCGACACGCGCAGCAGGTTGCTGTTCTCCGGCGCGGTGGCGACCTTGCCGCCGTTGGATATGAACGTGATCTGAACCATGTCGTCAGTGCTCCGTGGCGCGCACGCCGGACCGCAGCGTCAGCGTCGACGCCATGCTGCCAAAACGCGTCAGGTGCGCGAGCTCCTTGCGGGCCGCGTCCACCGACGAGAACTTCTCCAGAAACTTGGACGGCACGTGGTTGACCACGTAGGGCGGCGTTTCCTCGGTGACGACCAGCTTGATCTCGCGGTCCAGGCGGGCGATGCTGAAAACGGCCAGCGCGCGCCCGTAGAACACGTAGTCATAGGTCTCGATGATGTCCGCGCCCTCGCCCGCCTCGGTGCGGAAGATGCCGGGCTTGGAGGTCAGGATCACATAGGTCGAATCCTGCGCCATCATGCCTCCACGTCCTGGGTCAACTCGATGTCGCTGTTCAGCCAGAGCTGGCACGCCAGCCGGTAGCCCTGCTCGACGCGTTCGCCCAGCTGCTTCTTTTCTTTCCAGTTCACTGGCGGCAGATGTTCGGCCCCGGCGATGATGCGGCAGGCGCACTTGGCGCACTTGCCCATGCCGCATTCGTAGCGCAGATGCGGAAACGGAAACTGCTTGATGCCGGCCCGCACCACCAGGTTGGTGTTGTCCTTCACCACATCGGTGTAGGTCTGGCCGCCTTTATGAAACACAACGGTAGGCATGAGGTCTTCGTCCAGGTTCTGCGGTACGGCCCCCGCCCGGGCGTGCCGGGCGGGCATGCACGATCAGGCGGCAAGGCCCAGTTCGGGCAGCTTGATCTCGTCCTGCACGTAGTCGGTATAGAGCGCCGTGGTGTAGAGCAACCGCATCTGCGCCCCGATCTCGCAGATCTTCAGGCAGCGCTGTTGCAGGTCCACCGTGTTGGCGTGCTCGAGCACGATCTGGTAGCCGCGTTCGCCGTGGATCTCGTCGGAGACGATGTGCAGGTCGAAGAATTCGACTTCCTCGTCCGTGAAGCCGTACTTCTCGCGCAGGGTCGGCGTCTGCTTGCGGTAGATGGACGGCACCTGCGATTCCAGTCCCACCACCAGGCCGGCCACCGCCACGATCGGATCCTCGCGCATGGCCACGGCATAACACCAGCTCTGCAGCGCGCGGGTCGTGGGCGACATGTTGTCCGGATTGGTGACCCGTTCGCGCGTGGTGCCGCAGGCTTCGGCAAAGCGGATCAGCAGGTCGGTGTGGCGGTCGCCGCCGATTTCCTCTTCATACATGTTGGCCAAGAGGAAATCCTTGGCCTCGGTGTAGGTGTCCGGCGTGCGGGCGTACAGGTAGCCCAGGTAATCGGCGAAGGGGCCGACGTAGTGATAGTGGTTTTCGGCCCAGCGCGAAAGGTGCTCGCGGCTCAGCTTACCTTCGGCCCAGGCGATGGAAAAGGGCGACGCGTTTGCGCTCTTGCCCTTGATTGCGTTTTCCAGCGCCGTGCGGAATTCATCTCGGTTCATCAGTTCTGCCATGACTCGCTCCAGGTCCAGTGGGAGAAATTCCAGGCCTATCGAAGCCCGGGCATGATGAACATTGTATACCGTCTACTCTTTTGGGCTGCTAGGGCAATCCCGAAGTCACACCCTTAATCAGGGACAGTTTCATGCATATCAAGCATTTGTGCTGATCGAGGCCAACTGGACCCCGAGGCACGAACGCCGTACAATGAATACAATATCAACGCAATACGGAAATACCATGAATACCCGCCATCCCCTGGGAGACGCCCCGATCGGCCAGCAGTTGCTCACCCATTACGCCCGCCGCGATGCCGTGCGCCACGCGACGCCGCTGTTTCCTTCTTCCTGGTCGGAGTTGCTGGCACCGTTCCGCAATGCCCGCCTGCAACCGCTGCGCGCAGCCGCGCCCGCCGTGCGCGCGCAACGCGACGACACGGTCTGCCAAGCCGGTTAAGAATCAGGTCGTGCCCGTGGGGCCGGCGTCCAGCCGGCCCCGCCCCGTTCAGCGTCTTGCGCGCAGGCTGGCCTGCATCCGGGCATTTTGCAGCACGGCGCGCCGCTCCCGTCGCGCAAGGCCGCCGGCAAGCGCCAGCACCACGACAAAGCCCACGGTATAGGCCAGCACGTCCCACCAGTCCGGCACACTGCCGAACACGACGCGCAGCACCGGCTGCTCGATGCGCCATCCGAATTGGCGGCCCAGGTACTGCGCGAACTCCACCGCATACCCGGTGAACAGCGCCGCCAGGGCCAGCGGCAACACGCGCGCGCGGATAAAGCTGCGGTACAGCAGGTAGGCCCAGCCCACCGCCACCACGTCGCCCACGAAACCCCGCAGGAAGGGATAGGGCGTGCCGAAAGTGGCGATCAGCGCCAGCACGGCGGTCACGGCAAGCAGGGCGGCGAACGCGCGCCCATTGAAAGTCAGGGTCATTGAATCAGCAAACGTAAAGAGTGAAACAGGGGCAGCCGGGAGGTTACCGGAAACGGGCATGCCACCTCCCCCGACGCATGGCTTGGGCGTACCATGGAGCGACCCTGACCCAGCCCAGAACGGGCGCGATCCTCGCGTCCGGCCACGCTCCCATGCTGCAGCCCGTTTCGGCGTCGACCGACCTGCCAGCGGCCCCTCCGGCCGCGCCCGCGCCTGTCCTGCAGGTCAGCACGCTTTCCCCTTTTTCCTTTCCCGCCTTTCGCGTCATCTGGATCGCCAATCTGTTTGCCAACCTGGGCACCTGGGCGCAATCCGTCGCCGCCGCATGGGTGATCACGACGGAGCAGAGCAGCCCGCTGATGGTCGCCATGATCCAGGTGGCGGCCGCCTTCCCGCTGGTCGCGCTGTCGATCCTGACGGGGGTTCTGGCCGACAACCACGACCGACGCAAAGTCATGCTTGCCGGCATGCTGCTGGAACTGGCGGGCGGCGTCTTCATCACCATCCTGGCCTTTGCGGGGCTACTGCACCCGATCACGCTGATCGCGTCGGTGTTCTGCATTGCCATCGGCAGCGCCATCGTCACGCCGGCCTGGCAGGCGGCCGTGGGCGAACAGGTGCCGCGCGAGCACGTCGGCAGCGCCGTGCTGCTGAACAGCGTGAACTTCAACGTGGCGCGGGCGGTGGGCCCCGCCATCGGCGGCCTGCTGCTGGGCGCAATGGGCGCATCCTGGGTCTTTCTCTTGAACTGCTTTTGCTACGGCAGCCTGATCTGGGCGATCTGGCGTTGGAAGCGCGACCTGCCCGTGCGGCGCCTGCCGCCCGAGGGGCTGTTCGAAGGCGTGGTGGCGGCGGTGCGCTACACGCAGCATTCGACGGTGACGCGCGTGGTGATGCTGCGCTCGTTCGCTTTTGGCCTGTCGGCCAGCGCGCTCTGGGCGCTGCTGCCCCTCTTGGCGCACGAGCATGAAAGCGGCAGCGCGCTGCTGTATGGCTACATGCTCGGCGCGCTGGGCGTGGGCGCCATCCTGGGCAGCGTGGTGGTGCGCCGGGCCCGCGCGGCCTGGGGATCCAGCGGCCTGATCAGCGTGGCCGCCGCCCTGCTTGCCGCCTGCCTGCTGGCGCTGGGCCTGACCAACACCTTGTGGGTCGCGTTTCCCGCGCTGCTGCTGTCGGGCGGCTGCTGGATCGGCGTGCTGGCCACCTACAACACGACCGTGCAACTCCTGGTGCCCGACTGGGTCAAGGCCCGCGCGCTGGCGCTGTACCAGACCGCGATCTTCGGCGGCCTGGCGGCGGGATCGTTCATGTGGGGCCACTTCGCGGGCACGATGGGCGTGTCGGGCGCGCTGTCCACCGCCGGCATCGTGCTGGGCGTCACCGTGGCCTTGCTGTACCGGTCGCGCCTGCCCGAACAGGTGGATGCCCGGTCGCTGACCCGCGCCGACGACGCGGAACCGGCCATGGCCGCCGCCGGCTTCAACACGCAGCGCGGCGCGGTGCTCGTCGCGGTGGAATACCTGATCAACGCGGACAAGCTGGCGCCGCTGCTGCATGCCGCCCAGCCGCTGCGCCTGTTGCGGCTGCGCAATGGCGCGCAGCAATGGCAGCTGTTTCGCGACCTGGAGCGCGAGGGCGTCTGGCGCGAGGTCTTCCTGGTGGAAAGCTGGATGCAATATCTGCGGATGATCGACCGCATGACACTGGCCGACAAGATGGTGCTGGACGAGGTGCGCGCCTTGCACGCGGGCGACAAGCCCCCGACGGTGTCGCGCAACGTCAGCTACCTGGCCATGAACGCGGCGCAAGGATTCTCGTTGCGCCGCGACCCCCATTCACGATGACGCGCGAGGCTCGATCATGCTGACTTCTTTGTGGCGCAATTGGCGGGCTTCGCGGGGCGGGGCGCAGCTCGACGTCATCCTGGCCAATGCCGATCCGCAGTCGCCGCTGGCCGAGCGCAATCTGTGGCTCATCGACCTGGGCCGCTGGCTGAACCGGCCGGGCGGCGCACCAGCGCGGCAGGATGGGGGGGATCCCCGCCACGCGCGGCTGCGCTACCTGCTGCAGGTGCTGGAAAACAATCCCGCCGTGGCCGCGCGCACGGCAGCCACGTTGCGGTCGGTGCTGGTGGACAACGATCCCACCACACTGCTGTGTGACACGGGCGTCGCATCGCAGCCGGGCTTCTGGGGCGAATTGTGGCGCCGCATCGTGGACTGGATGCTGCCCCCGCCCGCCAACCGCGGCGACATGGACGGGTTGTTCACCCTGCTGTTTCGCCGCGCCGGCGACGCGCAATGGATCGAGTCGCTGGACGACGCGACACTGGCCCGCGTGCGCACGCTGATGCACCGGGACGAAGGCGCCGCTGCGCACGACTCGGACGCGCCCGCCGCCCCCACGCCCGACGCGCTTGCCCGGCGCCTGACGCATGCACTGACCAGCAGCATGCAGGTGCTCATCAGTCAGGTCCGCGCGGCCGGTCTCAGCCAGGACATCCGCTCGCGCCTGCCGGGCCGCGTGGAAGACACCCCGTTCTTTGCGCTGTCGGATGCGGCCGCCGATCTCTTTGCCAGCACGCCGGACACGCCGCGCGAGGCCGTGGGCCAGCGCCTTAATGTGCTGCGCGCGCTGCTGGACGAATGCCGCGCGGCGGGAGATGCGGTCTACGAAGAACTCAAGCGCAATGGCGTGGCGGTGGACGTGGTCTACCAGATCGAGTGCATGAAGCTGCGCCTGGCGCGTATCGAGCTGCTGCTGAGCGTCTGGATCGACCCCACGCAGCGCCATCGCTACGTGCACCTGATGGCCGAGCTGATCCGTTGCACGCTGGCGCGCAGCAGCATCCGCCATCTGGCGGCCTCATCGCTCGCCCAGCTGGCGCGCCGCGTGATGGACCGCAGCGCGGAAACCGGTGAACACTACATCGCCCGCGACACGCTGGAATACATGGATATGCTCAAGGCCGCCATGGGCGGCGGCTTTGTCGTCGCGTTCACCGTCTACGTCAAGTTCATCATCACGTCGGCGCATCTGGAGAAGTGGCTGGAAGGCCTGTTGAACGCGTTGAACTACGCGGGCAGCTTTCTGGTGATCCAGTTCGCGCATTTCACGCTGGCGACCAAACAGCCAGCCATGACGGGACCGGCGCTGGCCCGCCGGCTGGACGCGGCCTACACGCCCGACGGCCGCGACGCCTTCGTCGACGACACGCTGGCGATGGTGCGTTCGAACGCGGCCGCGATTGCGGGCAACCTGGCCGTGGTGTTTCCGCTTGCCTGGGCAATCCAATGGCTGGCCATGCGGATGCTGGAACAGCCGCTCATCGACGCCGACAAGGCGCAGGACACGCTGCAGTCTCTGTCTTTCTGGGGACCGACGCCGCTTTACGCCGCGGTGACCGGCGCGCTGATCTGGCTGTCCAGCCTGATCGCCGGATGGGCCGACAACTGGTTTGCGCTGCACCGCGTGCACGACGTGATGGCGTATGGCCGCCGCACCCGGCAGTTGCTTGGCGCGCGGGGCGCAGTGCGCTGGGCCGGCTTCTGGCAGCGCAACGTGTCCCTGATCGCCGCCAACGTCTCGCTGGGGCTGATGCTGGGCCTGCTGCCAGTCTTCGTCAGTGCGCTGGGATCGACACTGGAGGTGCGCCACGTGTCGCTCAGCGCCGGCCAGATCGCCGCCGCGCTCGCCACGCTGGGCTGGGATGTGGTGCATACGCAGGTGTTCTGGATGGCCGTGGCCGGCACGGTGGCGACCGGCGCCCTGAACGTCATCGTCAGCTTTGCGCTGGCCTTCAACGTGGCGATGGCCTCGCGCGACATGCGCCGCGACGATCGCACCTCCCTCACGGCCGGCGTGCGACGCCGCATCCTGCGGCGGCCCGCGGCGCTGTTCTGGCCGGTCAAGCCGCGCCCGGCGCCGGTGGAGTCCTGACGGCGGCGCGGCGGGTGCGCCCCCCGGTCAAAACGCACCCCGCATTAGAATCTGTCCCTACGACTCCAGGCGCTCCGCCCGGAGGCCCTCGCAGCGCAGCCCATCCATGCTCTCGTTCTCCCGCAGCACCGTCTATCCGGCCGGCGTCGGCCTGCCCGCCGCCGAACGCCTGGGCGCCCTCGTGGCCGTCATGCTGGCGGTCTGCATGGCCAGTCTGGACACGGCCATCGCCAATACCGCGTTGCCCACCATCGCGCGAGACCTGCAGGCCAGCGAGGCGGGTTCCATCTGGGTCATCAGCGGCTACCAGCTTGCGATGGTGGCCGGCCTGCTGCCGGCGGCCGCGCTGGGCGAGATCCTGGGTCACCGGCGCGTCTACATCGTCGGCCTCGCGGTCTTCACGCTGGCATCTTTGGCAAGCGGCCTGGCGCCATCGCTGCCCGTGCTGGTGGCCACCCGCATCCTGCAAGGCCTGGGCGCGGCGGGGGTGATGAGCGTGAACGGCGCGCTGCTGCGCTTTATCTACCCCTCGCACATGCTGGGCCGCGGACTGGGCCTGAACGCCATGGTCGTCGGCCTGTCGTTTGCGGGCGGGCCGACCGTGGCGTCGGCCATCCTGCTGCTCGGCTCATGGCACTGGCTGTTTCTGGTCAATTTCCCCATCGGCATCCTGGCCGGTGCGCTGGCCCTGCGCGGGCTGCCGGACACCACGCGATCCGATCACGGGTTCGACGGCATGGCCGCGGTGCTGTGCGCCCTGACGCTGGGCCTGCTTGTCCTGGCCACGAATGAACTTGCCCACGGCGCGCCGTGGCCGCGCGTGGCGCTTGAAGGCGCCGTGGCGGCGGCCAGTTTGTGGCTGCTGATGCGGCGTCAGGCCGGCCATCCCGCGCCCATCCTGGCCGTGGACCTGCTGCGCCGTCCCCTTTTTGCCCTGTCCGCCGCCACGGCCGTGTGCGCGTTTGCCGCGCAGGCGCTGGCCTTCGTGTCGTTGCCGTTCCTGTTCCAGACGGTGCTGGGCTACAGCCAGGTCCAGACCGGCTTTCTGATCACGCCGTGGCCCGTCGTGGTGGCTTTCATGGCGCCCATCGCGGGCCGGCTTTCGGATAGCTACCCGGCCGGCATGCTGGGTGGCGTGGGACTGGCGATGCTGGCGCTGGGCATGGCGTTGCTGGCGCTGATGCCGGCCGACCCGTCCGTGCTGGACATCTCGTGGCGCATGGCAATCTGCGGCGCGGGCTTTGGCTTTTTTCAGTCGCCCAACCTGCGGGCCATCATGACCTCCGCACCCGCGTCGCGCGCCGGCGGCGCCAGCGGCATGATCGGAACCGTGCGCCTGCTGGGCCAGGCATCCGGCGCGGCGATGGTGGCCGCGTGTTTCAACGTGTCCACCACGCACGGCGCCATCGCGGCGTTGTGGCTGGGCGCCTTGTGCGCCGGGTTGGCTTGCATCGCCAGCTTTGCCCGGCTGCGGTTCGACGCAAGCGAACCGGCGCAGACGCCTGCCTCGCGCTGACGGGTCCACAGGGGACGTCCCGCGCCCGCGCCTGCTCCAAAACGCAACATTGTTGCCGTTCGTGTCGATATATTCGCCCATCGCATCGACATATTCGTAAGATGTGCAACATCCGGCTAAATAAGGACCTGGCCACGTCGTTGTCCTTAAGCAGGCTTGCTGCACCTTTGGGACGACGCGTATGACACAGTTTCTGAAAGACATCACCATCCGCCGCATGATCCTGGGCACCTTGCTCGTGATCAGCCTTTTCATTGCCGGCCTGTCGGCCATCAGCGTCAATGGGCTGCGTAGCGCGGGCGAAGCGCTCGCAGCCAGCAACGAACTACTGCAAGAGGTATCCGCGCTTTCGCGCGTCAACGACCAGGTCATGCGCGCCCGGCTGCGGCTGTCGCGCCAGCTGGAGTATGTTGCCGGCGGCCAGAAGGACCTGGTGGCGGCGGAAGGCCGCAGCATCGACACCGCGCTGACCGAAGCGAAAAAGCATCAGGCGCAGTTCATCGAACTGGCCCGCCGGGACGCGCCCACGGCGCTGCTGGACGCCATGCGCTCGGGCTTTGACGCCCTGGTCAACGGCATTGACGTGCAACGCCAGCATCTGGACGCCGGCGCCGTGGACAAGGCGCGCGCGCATGCGGCCGGACCGGTCGTGACCGCCAGCCGCAGCTTCGGCAAGAGCATGGAGGATTACGAGGCCTACGCCAAGGCCCGTGAAGTCCAGCTGTGGGCGGACGCCGACGCCAATCGCCGCCAGGCCTATATCGGCATGGGCGTGGTCCTTGGCATCTGTCTGCTGCTGCTGATCCTGGGCGACCGCTATGTCGTACATTTCGTGAAGCGTCCTCTGGATTCGCTCAAGGGTCATTTCCAGCGCATCGCGGGCGGCGACCTGACCACGCCGATTCCGTCGTTCGGCAAGAACTGCGTGGGCCAGATTATTCCTTTCCTTCAGGAGATGCAGGCAAGCCTGGTGCGCACCGTGCATACCGTGCGCGATGGCGTGGTCGGGATCAACACGGGCTCCAGCGAGATCGCCGCCGGCAACCATGACCTGTCCAGCCGCACCGAGCAGCAGGCGGCGTCGCTGGAGGAAACCGCGGCCAGCATGGAGCAGTTGCTGTCCACCGTGACCAGCAATGCCGAAAATGCCCGCATGGCCAACGAGATGGCCGCCACCGCCTCAGACGTGGTGCAGCGCGGCGGCGACGCCGTGCAGGCCGCGGTCAGCACGATGCGCAAGATCGCGCAGGATTCGAGCCGCATCGAGGACATCGTCGGCGTGATCGACGGCATTGCGTTCCAGACCAACATCCTGGCCCTGAACGCGGCAGTGGAAGCGGCCCGAGCCGGCGAGGAAGGCAAGGGCTTTGCCGTGGTGGCTGCCGAGGTCCGGTCGCTGGCGCAGCGCAGCGCCGGCGCCGCCAAGGAGATCAAGCAATTGCTGGACGCCTCGGGCGCGACCGTGCAGGCCGGCTCGGCGCAGGTCGAGGCGGCGGGCCTGACGATGACGGAAATCCTGGAGACCATCGAACAGCTGACGATGCTGGTGAACGACATCGCCACCGCATCCAACGAGCAGGTGACGGGCATCGACCAGGTCAACACCGCCGTCACGCAGATGGACCAGGTGACGCAGCAGAACGCCGCGTTGGTCGAGCAAGCTGCGGCTGCGGCCTCGTCGCTGGAGACGCAGGCGCAGCGGTTGCAGGCGGCGGTCAGCACATTCCGCCTGCCCGCGCAGGAACAGGGCGCCGTCCAGGCCCCGGCCCATTCCTACGCCCAGCCGGCGCTGTTGCCGGCGTAGTGTCCCGCCTGACCGCCGGTAGGCCCTGATCCCTCACATCGCGGGGAGACGGCGCCTGCGGCGCGCGGGGCCTCGGGAAGCCCGCGCGGAAAGCCTCAACGTCCGCCCGCGCGCGGCGACAGTTCGATCACGCAGGCGTCAAGGTCCGCCTGCGCGGTCAGGCAATACCGTGCCAGCCCCGCCTGCCCTTCGACGTGCAGGCAGTCATAGCGCGACGCCAGCCGGTGCTGCGCACCGTCCAGCTCGACCGCCATGACGCCGCCGGCATTCAGGATCAGCACGCTGCGCGCGCTGCTGTGAAATACCCACGGATCCGCGCCCCGCACCCATTGCAGGCGGGCGTGCCACCGGTCGGGCGCATAGATCAGGTTGAAGTCGCGGATCGGGCCGTCCAGCAGGCGGCAGTCCACCTGCGCATCGCCCGAAAACGCATACGCCGTGCGCGGGCCCAGCGGCGCCTGGCGATTGCCGTCCACCGTCAGTTCAATGCCGCGCCCTTCCAGTACGGTGATGATGCGCTGGAAACCGCCAAAGGCGGAAAAGCCGCCGTCCTGCGCCACGTCGGCCAGCGACAGCCGCCAGTCGAACGACGCCGTATGGCCCCCGGGGTTGCAGGCGACCTCCTGGGTTGTGCCCCCGCCATTGCGCCACGGCATGCGGGGATGGTCCTCGGCCCGGTACAGCCGCACATCAGGGAAATTCATGGCCTTGGATAAGTCCTGTAGGGGTCCGGTGGAAACACGCGAAATGAAACACGCGAAATGAATCACGCGAAATTATAGGTCGCACGCCCCCGCCGGCTGCCCGCCCGGCTGCGCGGGCCTGGACGCGCGCCGCCGGAATCCGTATACTCCCCCCCTGTATCGAATCGGAGCTTGCCGTGCCGCACTCCCCAGAAGAAAAGAAACGCGTTGTCACCCGCCTGCGCCGCATCCAGGGGCAGGCGTTAGCATTGGAACGCGCGGTGAACGAAGGCACGGAATGCGGCGCGCTGCTGCAGCAGCTGGCGGCGCTGCGCGGCGCCACGAACGGCCTGATGGCCGAAGTGCTGGAGAGTCATCTGCGGGAAACGTTCCTGCAGTCTGCTCAGGGAAGTCCAACGGACCCCAGGCCCGAGACCGAATCGCAGATCGATGACCTTATGCGCATCGTCCGTTCCTATCTGAAATAACCCCCTCTACGTGGAGCATCGTTATGAAATCACGCGCAGCAGTCGCATTCGGCCCCGGCAAGCCGCTGGAAATCGTTGAGATCGATGTCGCGCCCCCGCAGCGCGGCGAGGTGCTGGTCCAGATCACGCACACCGGCGTCTGCCATACCGACGCCTTCACGCTGAGCGGCGACGATCCCGAAGGCCTGTTCCCCGCCGTGCTGGGCCATGAAGGCGCGGGCGTGGTGGTGGAAGTGGGCGAAGGCGTGACCTCGCTGAAACCCGGCGACCACGTCATTCCGCTCTACACGGCCGAATGCCGCGAATGCAAATTCTGCCTGTCGGGCAAGACCAACCTGTGCCAGAAGGTGCGCGCCACGCAGGGCAAGGGCGTCATGCCGGACGGCACCTCGCGCTTCAGCTACGAAGGCAAGCCGCTTTATCACTACATGGGCTGCTCGACGTTCAGCGAATACACCGTCGTCAATGAGATCTCGCTGGCCAAGATCAACCCGGCCGCGCCGCATGAAAAGGTCTGCCTGCTGGGCTGCGGCGTGACGACCGGCATCGGTGCGGTGCACAACACCGCCAAGGTCAAGGAAGGCGACACGGTCGCCGTGTTCGGACTGGGCGGCATCGGCCTGGCGGTCATCCAGGGCGCGGTCCAGGCCAAGGCCGGCCGCATCATCGCGGTGGACACCAACCCGAACAAGTTCGTGCTGGCCAGCGCCATGGGCGCCACCGACTGCATCAACCCCAAGGACTACGACAAGCCCATCCAGGAAGTCATCGTCGAACTGACCGACGGCGGCGTGGACTTCTCGTTCGAGTGCATCGGCAACGTGCACGTGATGCGCGCCGCGCTGGAATGCTGCCACAAGGGCTGGGGCGAAAGCATCATCATCGGCGTGGCGGGCGCGGGCCAGGAAATCAGCACCCGCCCGTTCCAGCTGGTGACGGGCCGCGTGTGGCGCGGTTCAGCGTTCGGCGGCGTCAAGGGCCGCACGCAACTGCCCGGAATGGTGGAAGACGCCATGAGCGGCAAGATCGATCTCGACCCGTTCGTCACCCACACGCTGCCCCTGGACCGGATCAACGAAGCGTTCGATCTGATGCACGAAGGAAAGTCGATCCGGACGGTGATCCACTACTGACGTAGGCGTTCTCGCGGTAGACGCGTTCGGTATTGCCGACGAAGGTCGCCAGCGAAAACTCCTTGAGCGCCGTGCTGCGCGCATCCACGCCCATGGCGTGCAGCACGCCGCGGTTGGCCATGATGTCCGACAGCGTCCGGGCCACCGACTCCGGGGACCCGGGCGGCACCACCCAGCCGTTGCGGCCCTCGGTCACGTTCTCCGGCAGGCCGCCCACGCGGGTCACAATGACCGGCTTGCCCGCGGCCATCATCTCGCGGCAGGCGAACGAAATCGTCTCCAGCCGGGACGACAGCACAAAGCCCACGTCCAGCGCCGCCAGCACCGGCTCCACATTGTCGAGCAACCCGGTGAAGACCACCTGATCCTGCATACCCAGCGCGGCCACCTGGTCGAGCATGTCGTCGCCCGGCATCGCGCCGGCAATCAGGATGGCGACCTGCTCGCGCTGCGCGGCGGGCAGCAAGGACACGGCGGCCACCATGTCGATCCAGCTCTTGTAGTCCGCAGTGCCGGCGTTGCTGCCGACGACCAGCCGGTTGCGCAAGGCCGGCGGCAGGAAGCGCGCGCGCGCCTCGGCCTTTTCGGTGCGGCAGGCCGGGCGGTACTTCTCGGTATCGACCCCGTTGTGCACCACGCGCAGATCTTCATCGCGAAACACCGACTGCTTCATGCGCCGGAACGTGTGGCTGCACACGCAGATGACGCGATTGGTGGCCCACTTGGCGCGCAGGCGCGCGCCCAGGCTGCTGGCGCTGCGGTCGTTGTGCTGCGTGTAGACGATGAAGGGGCGCTTGTTTCCCATCCCCAATGTCGCCAGCATGCACAAGCGGTGATCGGCCGAGCCATTGACGTGGATGACGTCGAACTGTTCCTGGCGCACCAGGTTGCGCAGGCGGCGCAGCGCAGACAGCTGTTCGGCCAGCGTGCCCTTGAATTCGAGATCGATGGTGCGCAGGCCCGGCAGGGCCTCGGCCTCGGCCAGCAGCCGGCTCTTGCGCGGCGCACCGACCATGACCTGCGATTTCTGACACAGGATGCGCGCCAGCGACATGACGTAGGTCGTGTGCCCGCCGCCATCGCCCTGGTGGAAATTGGTATAGAGGATCTTCATGATTCGGGTCTCGTCGGCGGTTGCGTGGCGGGGTCGAGCAGACAGCTCCAATGCCGCTTTTCAAAAATGTCGTCGCCCAGCCGGCTGAGCAGCGACAGGTTGTAGACCTGGATGCCGCGCGCGCGCAGCAGCTTGGCGGCCTGCCGGAACGCCGGCTCGATGTGGCCGGCAAACTGGCGGTCCAGCGCGGTGGGCAGTTGTGCGCCGGCTTGTTCGTAGAAGCGCGGGCCTGCGGTGGCCGTCAGGTCCAGCCCATGCAGAAACACCGTCCGGGCGCCCAGCCACGCCAGCAATTGCAGGGACGTGTAGGCCACCGTGCCGCCGCCGAACAGGCCGCGTGCCGCGTTCAGGCTGAAGCCATGGGCGTGCATCGGATGATGCGCATCGAACAGCACCAGTTCCGGGTCGCCGGCCAACTGCGCCTGCAGCGCCTGCGGCGATGCGCGCGGCTGCTGGGCGCGCTGATGCACTTCCTCGAAAAGCGCGATGCGGCAGCGAACAGCCCGATGGTCGAACAGCAATGCGATCCAGCGGTACACCTCCGGCGTCACGAAAAGCACCAGATCCTGGTCCAGCACCTGCGCCACGAGGTCGCGGCGCTTCTTGACGAATCCAGCGTCCAGCATGGCGTAGTAATGAAAGCGCAGCGCCGGATGCCGGGCGCGCAAGGCGATCGAGCCGTTCACGCCCATGACGGTCCGCATACGGCATTGCGCGTAATCGATCTGCGCGACCGATGGGCCGCTGAGAATCAGATGGGCATCGCCGCCGAGGCCGCGTGGCAATTGGTCCAGTGAAACAGTTGCCGGCCCGCGCACCCCATGCAGGTTGCAGCCGGTCAGGCGGTCGGGGCCATCGCGCCGCACCGTGACAAACGGCCAGAGCGTCTCGTTGTGGCGATGCGCCTTGGACCGCGTGACGCGATACAGGTAGCGCAGGCCCTTGGTAAGGGGTCGAGAGCGCAGCAAGCGGGGAACGAGCGCAAGACGGGGCATGTGGATTGCGCGGGTACCGCGGCGTAGCCTGACAACGGCCTGATTCTACGAAGCGCACTGCCCAAAATCGCGAGGGGATTATGTGAGATGTAACCCTTTGATGAGGCGAACAATCCGCCCCCGAATTTGCGTGATCCTTCGGGGACCGGCGCCTGACTTTCATCATATGGAAAACCGCCCGTCCGTCCGTGAGGACACGCCCTCCGGCGCCTCTCGCGGCGTCCTGCCAACGGTGTCCCCCAGACAGACGAGGCGTTTTCACCCGATTACGTTTTGCGCCAAAGAAGTCATCCTCTGATATCGTTCCGGCATCTTCCCTAGCCTGCCACGCCCCCTTTGATGAGCGCCATCCGCCCCGACCACCCCGACCTGCAAGACGCCATCGCCGATGCGATCAGCACTGCCACGCGCGGCGCCGGGCGTGTCAACATCCTGGTCGCCGGCAAGACGGGCGTCGGCAAGAGCACACTGATCAACGCCGTGTTCCGCGGCGATCTGGCCAGGACGGGCGCGGGCAAGCCGGTCACCCAGACCATTCAGGAATTCACCCGGCCGGGGCATCCGCTCACCATCATCGATACCCGCGGGCTGGAAGTCGCCGACTACGCGCGCTCGCGCGAACAGCTTGCCGAACTGATCGAAGAGCGGTCGGCGTCGGACGACCAGGACCGGCACCTGCATGTGGCCTGGCTCTGCATCCAGGACAGCAGCCACCGCGTCGAGGACGCGGAAATCGAACTGTGCGACATGCTGGACAAGGCCGGCATCCCTGTCGTTGCCGTGCTGACCAAGGCGCGCAAGAACAGTCCCTTCCTGGAAGAGGCCCGCAAACTGCTGCCCCGCGCCCGGCAGGTTGTAGCGGTCCGCGCACTGCCCGAATGGATCGAGGAACTGGACGCCGAATTGCCACCCATGGGGCTGGACCGGCTGATCGAGGTGACGGCCGAGCACGTGCCCGAGGCCCAGCAGCGCGCCTATGCCAACGCGCTATCCACGCGCAACAAGAAGGCCCTGGAAGTAAAAAAAAAGCGGGCTGAGATCGAGGTGAACGTGGCCGCGGGCCTGGCCGCATCGGCCGCCGCCGCGCCCATTCCGTTCTCGGACGCCTTTGCGCTGGTGCCGATCCAGGTCGGCATGATCGCCAAGATCGGCATCACCTTCGGCATGGAACTGAACACCACCGCGATCACCACGCTGGTCACGTCCACGCTGGGCGCCTCGGCCGCCACGCTCATCGGGCGCTCGGTGGTGTCGGGCATGCTGAAGTTCATCCCGGGCGCAGGCAGCGCGGTGGGCGGCACCATCGCGGCCACCACGGCCGGCGCCATCACCAAGCTGCTGGGCAATGCCTACATCGCGGTGCTGCACGACTTCTGCCTGAAGCACCCAGGCAAGGACATCGACGTTCCGATGATCGCGCAGGCGCTCAAGCAACGCGTCAAATTCTGATCGCGCGGCGATGCAATGAAATGAGATTGAGCGCCAAAATTCGATTGATTGTTCTTTTTGGTGACAGCGCGGTTAATACTGGCGCCCTCACGACGTAAATCTAGTCACCACTCCCATTCTTTCAGGGCAGATCCGCCCACGCGCGTTGCCGCAACGCGGCCCGTGTGCGCAAAGCCCGCCGCATCCCATGAACTTCGCCAATTCCGACGTCATGTACCGCCATCTGGTGCAAGGCGTCGTCGACTACGCCATCTACATGCTCAACCCGGATGGCACGGTCGCCAACTGGAACGCCGGCGCGCAACGCGCCAAGGGCTACACCGCCGACGAAATCGTCGGCCGGCACTTTTCCTGCTTCTATACCGAGGAAGACCGGACGCGTGGCGTGCCGCAGCGCGGCCTGGCCACCGCGCGGGAATCCGGCAAGTTCGAAGCCGAGGGCTGGCGCGTGCGCAAGGACGGCACGCTGTTCTGGGCGCACGTCGTCATCGATGCCATCCATGACGATACGGGCACGCTGATCGGCTTTGCCAAGGTCACGCGCGACAACACCGAGCGGCGCGAACGCGAACAGCAGCTGCTCAAAGCCAAGCAACTGGCCGAGCACTACAACAGCGAGCTCACGTCCATGTCGACGTTCCTGCAGGCGGTGGTGTCGCACATCCCCTCCTGCGTGCTGGTGCTGGATGCGGTGTCGCGCCAGTTCCTGCTGGCGAACCGGCAGGCCGAAGAGACCTTTGGCGGCAGCCCTGGCGGCCTGAAAGGCAAGACCGCGCAGCAATGCCTGCCCGAGCTGGTGTGCGCGTTCTTCGACCGCCTGACCAACGACGCGCTGCGTTCGGACGGCGCCATGCGCGAAGAGGAAGAGGAGTTGGCCACGGCGCGCGGGCCGCGCACGTTGCACACCAAGACCCTGGCCTTTCACAGCACGGACCCGCGTTCCCGCTATGTCCTGCTCATCGCGGACGACGTCACCGACGAGAACGCCGCCCACGCACAGGTGCGCTACATGGCGCACCACGACACGCTGACGGGCATGCCCAACCGCCGGCTGTTCCGCGACCGGCTGCTGAGCGCGCTGGGGTCGAGCCGCGACCGGTCGACCGCCGTGCTGTGCCTGGACCTGGACAACTTCAAGAGCGTGAACGACACGCTGGGCCATCAATCCGGCGACGAACTGCTGCGCCTGCTGGCCAAGCGCCTGCCGCGGCACCTGCGCGAACAGGACACGCTGGCGCGCCTGGGCGGCGACGAATTCGCCATCGTGCTGCCCAACATCGCGGAACAGGACGACGTGCGCAAGCTGGCCGAGCGCCTGATCGAGGCCGTGCGCCAACCCTTCGAGATCGCCGGCCACACGGTTCCCGTCAGCGTGAGCATCGGCATCGCGATCTCCGAGTCGCAGTCGCTGTCGGCCGACCACCTGCTGCGCTATGCGGACATGGCGCTGTACGAGGCCAAGCGCAATGGCCGCAACTGCCTTGCGTTCTTCGAGCCCGCCATGGAGGCGGCCGCGCTGCGGCGCCACGAGGTCGAGATGGACCTGCGCCAGGCGATCATCTCGCAACAGCTGCAGTTGTATTACCAGCCCATCATGGACGTGAGCCACGTGCGCATCGTGGGCCGCGAGGCGCTGATGCGCTGGCAGCACCCGGAAAAGGGCCTCATCATGCCGCAGGACTTCATTCCCATCGCGGAAGAAACCGGGCTCATCCACGAACTGGGCGCGTTCACGTTGCACGAGGCGTGTCTGGAGGCCACGCGCTGGGACGACCACGAAACCGTGGCGGTCAATTTGTCTGCCAGCCAGTTCACCAACGGCGCGCTGGTGTCGCTGGTGGAATCGGCGCTCGCCAAATCCGGCTTGCCCGCCCGCCGCCTGGAACTGGAGATCACCGAATCGGTGCTGCTCACCAATTCTTCCGGCAACCTGGATACGTTGCACCGCCTGAAGGAGCTGGGCGTCAAGGTGGCGCTGGACGACTTTGGAACCGGCTATTCGTCGCTGGGCTACCTGCGCACCTTCGAGTTCGACAAGATCAAGATCGACAAGTCGTTCACGCAGGATGTCGAATCCAGCCGCGAGGCGCTGGCCATCATCCGCGCCATCAATGGCATCGGCCGCAGCCTGGACATCCCCACGACGGCCGAGGGTGTGGAAACACCGGAGCAGTTGCAACGGCTGACGGCGGAAGGCTGCTCGCACTTTCAGGGATATCTGCTGGGCCGTCCCGTGTCGCACGGCGACACGCACACCGGCCCGGCACAGACCTATACTTCCTAGACACCGGCCGCGATGCGACGCGCCATCGCGCCGGCGCAGTGCGCCTGGCGCGTCTGCTGTTCCAACACGCAGCCCCTTTGCGGGACATGCGAGAAGGAGAGCCTCATGACACGCAAGTACATCGATTGCCGCGAGTATCCGAGCGAGATGAACTGCTCGGTGGCCTTGTCTGCGGACTCGGACGAGGAACTGCTCGAAGCCGCGGTGCAGCACGCCACCACGGTGCACAAGCACGCTGACTCGCCTGAACTGCGCACGCAGCTCAAGTCTCTTTTCCACCACGGCACGCCGCCTGTCGAAGCGCCCCGCCGGGGCTGACGTCGCGCGCTGTTCGGGCCCTGCCGGCTGGGCGGTTTGCCCTGCCGTCAAGGCCCGCCCTTCCCAGGCAAGCCCCGACACTTGGACCGGCGCGTTACCCCGCCTGACCGGCCTCGGCGACCCAGCACAGCGTGTTGACCAGCGCCATCTGCTCGGGCGTCTGGCATCGCACGGACAGCAAGGCGGGGCTGGCGACCAGGATCGCCAGCGACTTGGCCCGCGATACCGCCACATTCAGCCGGTTCCTGCTGAACAGGAATTCCATGTCGCGCGGCATGGTCTCGCCGCTGGAGGTGGCCATGGAAATGATCACCACCTGCGCCTCCTGGCCCTGGAACTTGTCGACGGTGCCCACCCGCGCGCCCTCGGGCAGCGCCTGCCGCAACGTATTGACCTGCACGTTGTACGGCGCCACCACCAGCACGTCGTCGGGCGTGATGGGCACCGCGCGGCCCGTCTTGTCCAGATAACGCTGGCGCATCAGGCTGCCATACAGCGCGGCGACTTCGCGCGCTTCCTCGTCGCTGGACTGCGCATTGCCCTCGTGCACGACCGGCACGTACCGGATGCCGCTGGCGGCCAGTGCGTCCGCGGCGTCCGCGCCCAGCACCAGGCCCTGCCCGGCCGCCGATTCCGCGGCGCGCAGCCGGCCGTCGTAGATGGCGTCCGAAATGAAACCGCAGATCGCCGGGTGCATGCGGTACGAGGTGTCCAGGAAGATGCCGCGATCGGCCGCGATGGTGGCATGGCCGTTCAGCAGGTATTCCAGCGTGGATTCGCCCGAGCGGCCGGGATGCGTGCCCTTGGTCGGCTGGCCCAGCTGCATCTGGTCGCCCAGCAGCACGATGTTGCGCGCGCATTGGCCCAGCGCCACCAGGTTCGCCAGGCTGACCTGGCCTGCCTCGTCCACGAACAGGTAATCGAACTGCTGCTGAAAATCGGCCCGGCTAAAGAGCCACGCCGTGCCTGCCACCAGCTGGTGGCGCGACAGGTCGATCTTGTCGTTGGCAAAGACGTCTTCGATGAATTCGCCGTTGAAACAGGAATCGTCGCCTTCCTTGCCCGACTTCTTCGCGCCCGTGAACGCCAGCCCCGCCTCGCGCGCCGCCTTTTCCAGGCCGGCGAGCAGGTTGTTGATGGCATGGTGGCTGTTGGACGTGACAGCGATGCGCTTGCCCTGGCGCAGCAAGTGCACCAGCACGCGCGACCCGGTGTAGGTCTTGCCCGCCCCCGGCGGCCCCTGCAGGAACAGCGTGGTCTCGTCCATGCGGCCGACGATGTCCACGACCTGGTCAACCAGGTTCGTGCCCGGATCGGCCAGCGGGGCGCCGGGCGCCACGCCGGCGATGCGCGGCGGTTCATGCCGCAGCAGCGCGTCCACCGCCCGGAACGGCGTGCTGGCGCCATCGGCCGACGCCAGCAGCGCATCGCCATAGCGGAACATGGCATTGGCCAGTTCGTCGATGCTGACCGGCCTGCCCGGCCCAAGCGACAGGCGCTGCGGCGGCGCGGCCTTGCGCGACAGAGTGAAGGTGGCCACGCCGGCCCCCATGTCGACCGTCAACCGGCTGATGGCCGGTCCGCCGCGCACGTCCGTACAGGCCGATCCGGTGCGCAGCTTGGTCTGCTGCGCGGGGAAGCGATAGGTGTAGCGCAGCGATTGCGCCACGGGCTCGGGGGCCACGCTGTCGTCGCGCACCAGCCCGCCCAGGCATTCGTTGTCTTCCACCAGCTCGGCCTCGGTCGCCTGCATGCGGGCGAACATCGCCCACCACTCGGGCTTCTGCTCGCGGCGGTGAAAGTCCAGCAACTGGTAGACCAGCGCGCGATAGCGATCGCGGCCGGACCAGTCCGCTTCGTCGGCCGGCAAGGGCCCGAGCAGCGCGGCGCGATACGGCTCCAGACGCAGTTCGGCCTGAGTCTTTTCGCCGACCTGGAACCTGGCGGCATCGATCGCTTCCTGCGCATCGCGGCGGTTCGCCCAAGGCATGCCGTCAGGACGCAGCGCGCACAGCCAGTCGCGCAGCTTGTACGTGGACAGCACATCGTCGCGGTTGTAGTCCGCAATGTCCTGCAGCAATTGCGCCTCGCCCGTGCGCTTCCAGCGTTCGTAATAGACGATGCTGGCGCCGGCGTTGGTCACGCCGCCCTCGCGCTGCGGCAGGTAGAAGTGTTCGATATTCTTGATCGAATAGCCCGGCTCGGACACGCGCACGCCTTCGCGCACGACCTGGTACAGGTCCACCAGCTTGTTCATGCGCAGCAGGTTGTCGACTTCGGCCTCGCGGGTGGCGTGAACCGACATCAGCCGCTTGATTGCCGTCGCCTCGTAGGGCGCGTAGTGGTAGATGTGCGCCTCGGGATGGCGGTGCAGGCGCGCCACCACGAAGTCGATGAAGGCTTCGAACGCCTGCTTTTCTTCGCTGCGGTTGTGCGCCCAGAAAGGAACGAAGCGCTCCTGCCCGTCGTCGATGACGTACAGGCCAAACAGATATTCCAGCCCGCCTTCCTCAAGCGGATCGCCTTCCATGTCGAAGAACATGTCTCCCGGGTCCGGCTGCGACATGCGTTCGAAACCGCGCGGCGCGGCGTCATCCGGGTCTTTGGCGATGCGGTCCCAGTGACGCCCCCCGTCGATCCGGGCGCGCAACTGCAGCGCCGCCTGCGCCCGCAGCTTGTGCAGGATGGCGGGCTCCATGCGCGCCACGGCGGCGTCCGGCGCCAGCGTGCCCAGCTGCGCCAGCGTGCGGATGCCCTGGGCGTTCAGCTTGCGGATCTGCTGCCGCGTGATGTTGGCGACCAGCGACAGATGATCGTCCTGCACGCGGCGCGCCCTGCACAGCGGGTCCCAGCGGCACTGGGCGCATTTCTCGCAAGGGTCGGGATAGGTGGCCGCATCGCCACGCTTGTCCACGTGCGCCTCGAAACGGCGCATGACCTGGCGAAAATAATGCGCATAGTCGGCCACGCGCAGGGATACCTCGCGGCCGCTGCCCAGCACCACATGCATGTACAGCGGCGCCGCGCCCTGCTCCAGGCCCAGCAGCCACGAATAGAACGACAGCTGAATGGCGAATTTGGCGCGCGCCGAACGTGCCAGCTTGGTGTCGCTGGCCTCGTAGCTGTGGGCGCCCAGCCGCGACGGGAGCCCGGTCTTTTGCAGGAAGTCGGCATGGCCGATATACCGGCCGTGACGAAACGCCGCCTGGTAGATGACGTCGGCGCCCTCGGCCATTGCCTCGCGCGTGCGGGCCAGACGCGCGGCCAGTCCGTCGCCCGCCTCGCTCACATCGACGATCCGCCGTCCGCTGGCGCGCAGGCGTTCCAGATACGCGCGTTCGTGGTCCAACCCTTTTTGCTGGATCAGTTCGAGCTGTTCGTCCTCTTCTGCTTGCGGCAACGGGTCGTCCAGATTGATCAGATCCAGCGTGGTGAGGTGCTCGCATTCCAGGAACGCCACCAGGTCGGAAGCGGAAAACAAAAGGCGGTCGCCGTTTTTTTGCATGGTGCGGGAAGGAGCCGGTGCGATGGCGGAGGCCAAGAATAGCAAATGAAGCTGCGGCCATTATGCGGCCGCATAATCAAGTAATCGGCTGAAATACCGTCCCGAGTGATTCAACCCCTTTTTGTCCAAATACGCTCTCATAATCCGTTGTGTTTCAGAGAATGGAAGCGACATGCCTGGTTTGTTCGATACGATTATCTTCAGCCTTGATCGCACGGTATTTGACGGGCGGCTCGCATGAAACTTCGCACACTCGATATTCCCGATTCGCTCGTGCAACGGTTGCGCGACGCGCGCCTTGTCGTCGTGCTGACGGGATCGGGCCTGAACCCCGCCAGCCGTCTGCCGCAAAGCCGGGATGGCATGCGCGGGCTGTGGGCCCGCTACGACGCCGCGGCGCTCGCCACCGACGAGGGATTCCGCAGGGATCCGGCGCTGGTGTGGGCCTGGCACGAGGAACGGCGGCGCCGGGCGCTGGCCGCCACGCCCAACGCGGCGCACCGCGCGATTGCCGCGCTGGCCGAGCGCGTGCCCGGCACATTCGTGGTCACGCAGAACGGCGACACGTTGCACGAACGCGCGGGCAGCCCGCGCATCCTGCACCTGCAAGGCCGGTTCGACCAGCCGCGATGTTCGGCCTGCGCCATGCCCCATACGCTGACGGCGCCGCCGGATGCGCCCGCGCGGCATGGGCCGTATCCCCCCGCGCCCGCCTGCCGCATCTGCGGCGGCCTGGTGCGCCCGGGCCGGCTGTGGCACGGCGAGGCCCCCGCGCCCGCGGTGTGGCGGGTGGCCAAGGGACTGGCAGCCAACGCCGATCTGGTCCTGACGGCGGGCACGTCATGCCAGACGTCCGCGGCGGCCGAACTCTGCTACGAGGCGATGGGATACGGCGCGCAGCTTGTGCAAGTCAATCCCAACCCCACGATGCTCGATCGCGTGGCCAGTCACAGCATCAGGGGTCCGGCCGAAACGGTGCTGCCGCTGCTGCTGGCGCGCGCCTGGCCCGGATGATGCGAAGCGGGCTAGAGGTAACGGCGCGCCAGTTCGCGCGCCTCGTGGGCAAAGCGGTTGCGAATGGCTTCGGGTTCCAGCACCTCGATCGAGGACGCGTGGCCGTGCAGCAATTGCCACAGCATGACGGATGGGCGCACGGTGGCCGTCAGCATGAAACCGTGCTCGTCCTCTTCGATCTGCTGATCGCCCGACAGCCAGAACTCGCGCAGAGAATGGCGGCGCCGGCGGCCGTCGTCCATCATGGGTTCGGCGGCGTGCAGGCGGATCCGGGTTTCCTCGCCCGGATCGAAGTTCAAGGCTTCCTCGCGGCGCACGAAGTCCTGCAGGTCGAACGTGGGGTCCGGATCGGCCGGCTCGTCCAGCAGCCGCACCTCGGACAGCCTGTCCATGCGGAACAGGAATCGCCTGCCAGGCTGGCTCGGCCCCCACGCCACCATGTACAGCACGCCCGCGCGGTCGACCATCGCCAGCGGCGTCATCACGTAAAGGCGCTCGGCTGGCGTCTTCTCGCCAAAGGGGGTGTTGCGAAATGACAGTTTGCGGTTGTAGTACAGCGCGCCGCTGACCTGGCGGTAGACCTCGGCGGACACCGTGGGCAGCACGATGGGATGCGTGCCGTCGATACGCAGGATCTTGCGCGCCCAATCATGCGCCGGTCCGATCGCGGGCTGGGAGCGATGCGTTTACAGATATCGCCACGCGCTGTCGAAGGTGCCTTCCAGGTCGTCCAGCACGACGGCCGGCAGGTGGCGGTCGGCCACTTGCTTGAGCGCGCACATGGCCATCGCCATGTTGGCGTTCATGTTCTGGATGTGGAAATCGGTGCGCCGCAGGGTGCGGTACCAGAGCTTGCCGCGGGTGGCGCCCGCACTGCCGACGCAATCGAGCTTGAGCAGCGTGCGGCGGATCTGCTTGTCGCCCGGCGCGGGGTTCAGCAGCGTCGCGAGCCGGTTTCGGATTTCCGCCATGCCCATGCCCCTCTCCATCGCTTCGGCCTCTTCATCCTCGACATACGGCAGGATGCGCAGCAGGTTATCGACAAGCGTATGGTCCAGTCCCATGGCAGATACAACAAATTAACCCGTTAAACAACGCAGGCATTCTATCTGTAAAACCGCCCGTTAATAATTTTGTGCGGTAAAGATAATGCCGGTGGCGCGCTAGGACGGGCTTCGGATTATGCCGGCTGTGCGCAAAATAAAATAGACATTCGACAACCTGCCGCCAGCCTGTCACTCGGCGACGATGTCGCTCAAGGGCACCGGCCGGCCGAACAGCCAGCCTTGGCCCACCGCCGCGGGCTGGCGCGCAAGCAGATAGCTGGCCTGCGCTTCGGTTTCGATGCCCTCAATGATGAGGTTGATGCCCAGCTCGCGCGAGATGGCAATCACGTGGTCCACGATCAGGGTGCCCGCTTCCTCCTCGCCGATGGCGCTGGTGAAGCTGCGGTCCAGCTTGATCGCGTCGGCCTGCAGTTCGGCCAGGTAGTTCAGGTTTGAATGACCCGTGCCGAAATCGTCGATGAATACCTTGAAGCCCTTGCCGCGCAATGCCTTGACCATCGCCAGCACATGGCCGTCGGACAACGGCGTGCCCTCGGTAATTTCCAGCGCCACATTGGCGGGCATCAGACCGCGCTCGCTGACCGCGTCCATCAGGAAGTTGCGGTAGCCCGCGTCCTTCAGGTCCGCCGCCGACACGTTGATGCTGACGTAGAGCGCGGGGTTGTCCCGCAGGCGTTCGTGCAGATCGCGCAGCGCCTGTGACGTCACCAGCCGCGACAGCGCGCGGCCCAGTCCCATCGCCTCGGCCAGCGGCACGAACAGGATCGGCGAGACGTCGCGGCCGCGGGCGCGCCAACGGGCAAGCGCCTCGAAGCCGGCCAGTTGCCGCGTGGCGAGCTGGCGCAGCGGCTGGTAGTGGACCTGGATGTCGCCGGCCAGGATGGCCTTGCGCAGCTCGGTCCGGGCGCTGCCCGCGTGCAGGCGCCACATGACGCAAAGGCCGGCCAGAAAGGCAAGCGCCAGGGCGCCGACGACCGACATCACCATCGCGGGAAGCTGGAACCAGGCGTCGGACCGCAGCCGGGACACGACGCAGATATCCGGGCCGCCATCCGGCGCGCACAGCCAGGCGCGGCGCTCGGGCGCGAAGCCGAGACCGTCGCCGGCATCCCCATCGGCGGGCACGTCCAGATCGTGCGCGCGGCCGAAGCGCCGGTACACGTGGCTGCCGTCACGCGTCACGATTTTGGCGTCGATGCCCGAGCCCGGTTCGGGAAAACCGTCGAACGCGCCCGGCGCCGTGAACACGATGACGTCGCGCAGTGAAGCCATGTCGCCGATGATGCGGCGGTCGACGATATTGGCCGCGCCCACCCAGAGCTGCAGTCCGCTGGACACCGTGAACGCCGGCGGCGGCAGGGCCAGCGGCTCGGGCAGCTTGCCCCAGGCGGCCGAGCAACGCAGCATGCCGCCCAGCGTGCGGCCGATGTCGCGGATGTAGGTGGAATTAAAGAGCAGCACGCGCAGGGTCGCCACGTCCGACTCCGAACACAGGGCGCCGCCCTGCGTGGCCGCGGCCATGAGGCGATGGCTTTCCTGCGCCACGCGCAGCGCGTGCGCCAGCAACCGGGCGTTATGCCCGGCAAGCCTGTCGTCGGCCTGGTTCAGCTCGATCTGGCGTCCAGCCAGCACCCCCGCGAGGAATCCAAGCGCCGACAACAACAACACGAAAGCCGCAATTCTGGGACGTGACATGGGGACCGGTGACACATGGGCGGCGCGTGGTGAGTCATTCTGCGCGTAAGGCAATGTAACCGAAGATTCACATCCTTAAACGGGAAATTCACCCCTGCGGACCCGTCAATTGTGGCTTTCGAAACGGCCCCCGCCCCACACGCCGCCCTCGCCAGAATCCCGGTCTGCGTGGCTTGGCGGCCCCTTCTACGGGGAAACCCGATATCAGAATTTGCGCGACGCCCATGATCCCGCGTTATGCACAGGTACGGACCTGCCCGCGGCCATGCCGAAATTTTCCAGGCAGATCAACGGGTTGCATCGGCGCCCGCGGCCGGCTGCGCGCGCCCCGCGCGCGCTCGGGCGCGGTATCGGATCGGCTCGGACCCGGGCATGCTTGCCGCCTTCGGCCTTTCTTCTGGAGATTTCTGTGACCCCCTCTTCCCCGTCCCGCAAAATGGGCCTGGCCGTCGCTCAGATGGGCGCCGTCAATCTTGCCGATTCCCGCGCGGCGGTCGTGCGCCGTCTCGTCGAGATGATGCGCGAAGCTGCCGCCCGCCAGGCGGAATTCGTCGTGTTTCCCGAGCTGGCGCTGACGACGTTCTTTCCCCGCTACTGGATGGACGACGCCGAGGCGGTGGAGCGCTACTTCGAGAAGAGCATGCCCAACGCCGACGTGCAGCCGCTGTTCGACACGGCGCGCGAGCTGGGCATCGGCTTTTACCTGGGCTATGCCGAACTGACGCCGCAAGGCCGCCAGTTCAACACCGCGATCCTCGTGGACCGCAGCGCCAAAATCATCGGCAAGTACCGCAAGATCCACCTGCCGGGCCACTCGGACCACAAACCCGACGCCCCCTTCCAGCATCTGGAAAAGAAGTTCTTCGAAGTCGGCGACCTGGGCTTTGGCGTTTGGGAAACCAACGACGTGAAGATCGGCATGTGCCTGTGCAATGACCGGCGCTGGCCCGAGACCTACCGCGTCATGTCGCTGCAAAGCGCCGAGCTGATCGTGCTGGGCTACAACACGCCGTCGTTGAACATTCACTGGAACGAGCCCGCGCACCTGCGCACCACCACGCACGAGATCGTGCTGCAGGCCAGCGCCTACCAGAACGCGGTGTGGATCGGCGCGGCCGCCAAGTGCGGCTTCGAAGACGGTCATCACATGATCGGCAGCTCGATGATCGTGGCGCCGTCCGGCGAGATCGTGGCCCGCGCAAGCGGCGAGGAAGACGAGGTGATCACCGCCCGCATCGATCTCGCGCTGGGCCAGACGTTCCGCGACCACGTCTTCAATTTCGCCAAGCATCGCAGCCCGCATCACTACAAGCTCATCGTCGAGCGCACCGGCGCGGGCGACCCGCTGCCGCGGCCCGACGCCGACTGAGGCCGAGAGCGGCTTGCCCTACCCGAGATTGCCCGCGCCACCGCGGGCAATTTCTTTTGGATGCCGCCGCCTTCGCGCTGCTAGACTGCCCGGTGGCCCCTTGATTGACCGACCATGCAGGCAACGATCCGATGCGCTTAATCGACACCGAGCAGACCCGCAACGCCCTGTCCTTCGACACCGTCATTCCCGCCCTGCGGGACGCCTTCCGCGAAGGCGCCACGGTGCCCGCCCGCCACGTCCACGCCATCCAGTCCGGCAATGCGCACGGCACCTCGCTCATCATGCCCGCGTGGAGCGAACGCGGATATTTCGGCGTGAAGATCATCAACATCTTCCCTGACAACACGCATCATGGCCTGCCCGGCCTGCACGCCACCTACAACCTGTACAGCGCCAGGACGGGCGTGCCGGTCGCGCACGTGGACGGCGACATCGTCACGGTGTACCGCACCGCCGGCGCCGCCGCGCTGGGCGCGGACTACCTTGCCCGCGCCAATGCCCGCACGCTGCTCATCGTGGGTTCCGGACGCATTGCGGGACTGGTGGCGCAGGCCATGCGCACGGTACGCCCGATCGAACGCGTGCTGGTCTGGAACGTGCGGGCGGCGGGGGCCGAGGCGCTGGCGGCCCGCCTGCGCGGCGAGGGCTTCGATGCGCAAGCCATGACAGACCTTCAGGCCGCCACCGGCCAGGCCGACATCGTCAGCTGCGCCACGCTGTCCACCGAACCGCTCATCCGAGGCGCGTGGCTGCGGCCCGGCACGCACCTGGACCTGATCGGCAGCTTCAAGCCCGAGATGCGCGAGACCGACCCGGCCTGCTTTGACGGCACCACGGTCTACGTGGACACCGACGAAGCGCCCACCAAGTCCGGCGACCTGCTGTCGGCGTTCGAGGCCGGCGTGCTGACGCGCGAGGGCATCGCCGGCAATCTGCACCAGCTGGCCGCCGGCGAACGTCCGGGCCGAAGCAACGATCAGGAAATCACGGTGTTCAAGGCCGTGGGCAGCGCGCTGGAAGACCTGACGCTGGCGACGCTGGTGTACGAAGCCGTGAAGGACTGAAAGCCGGGCCCGCCGGCCCGCCAAAACCCCCAAGGAGACAACGCATGACGCAGGCACGTTCCATCCAGTTGACCGAATTTGGCGGCCCGGAAGTCATGCGGCTCGTCGACACCGCGCTGCCGCCCCCTGGGCCCGGCGAAGCGCAGCTGCGCCAGACGGCCATCGGTTTCAACTACATCGACATCTACCAGCGCGCGGGCAAGTATCCGCTGCCCACGCCCACGGGGCTGGGCCATGAAGCGGCCGGCGTGATCGAGGCGGTGGGCGAAGGCGTGACGGACCTGCGCGTGGGCGACCATGTGATCTACATGAACGCCGGCGTGGGCGCGTACGCCGACCGGCGCAACGTGCCGGCCGCGAAACTGGTGAAGATCCCGGCGGGCATCTCCGACGAGGACGCCGCGGCCGTCTTCTTCAAGGCCATGACGGCGCAATACCTGGTCAAGAAGACCTGCGCGGTCCAGCCCGGCGACATCGTGCTGGTGCATGCCGCCGCCGGCGGGGTGGGTCAGATCCTGAGCGGCTGGGCGCATGCGCTGGGCGCCACCGTCATCGGCACGGCCGGCTCCGCCGCCAAATGCGACGTGGCCCGCGCGGCCGGCTGCGATGCCGCCGTCGACTACTCGCAGGACGACTGGGTCCAGCAGGTGATCGCGGCCACAGGCGGCAGGAAGGCGCGCGTCGTCTATGACTCGGTGGCCCGCCACACGTTCATGGGATCGCTGGACTGCGCGGCGCCGTTCGGCATGGTCGTGCTGTTCGGCGCGGCCTCCGGCCCGGCGCCGGCCATCGACCCCGAACTGCTGAACAAGAAAGGGTGCCTGTTCCTGACGCGTCCGTCCGTGTTTCCGCACAACGCGGATACGCAGACATTCCGCGCCAATGCGGCGGACGTCTTTGACGCCATGCGAAGCGGCGCGGTCCGCGCGGCCATCGGTGCCCGCTACGACCTGACGCAGATCCAGGACGCGCATCGCGCCGCCGAGCGCCGCGCCGTCACCGGCGCCATCGTCATCACGCCCTGACCGGCAGGCGCGAGGGCCGGCGTCAGTGTCCGGCCAGCTCCATCGGCAGATGCTCGCGCATGATCTCGATGAAGCGCCGCAGCCGCGCCGGCTGAAAGCGCGACGGTGCATAGACCAGAAACACGGGCAGGGCATCGGCGCGCCATTGCGGCGCCAGGTGCACGAGGCGGCCGGCAGCCAGATCGTCCTGCATGGCCCACGCGGATCCCAAGGCGACGCCCAGCCCCTGAATGGCCGAATTACGCAGCGCGTGCAGGCCGTCGGTGGACAGGCGCGGCTGGATATCGAAGCTTTGCCTGTCGCCGCTGCCGCAATGCGTCAGGGTCACCTCGGTGCGATAGAAGGTGCGCAGCGCCAGCCACGGCAGTCGCGCCAGTTCCGGCGGATCCTGCGGCACGGGCCCGCCGGCAAGCAGGTCCGGCGAGGCCACGACGATGCGCGGCACCTCGCCCAGCTTCACGGCGACCACCGACGGATCCGTCACGGCCCCGACCCGGATCGCGCAATCGACGTTTTCGGCGATCAGGTCCGGCATGCGGTCGTGCAGCAGCCATTCCACCCGCATGTTCGGATAGCGCTTCAGGTACTTGGCCAGCGGTTCGATGAACTGATCCTGGCCGAACACGTGCGGCGCCACCACGCGCAGCATGCCGGCGGGCTCGTCGCCCGCGCCGCGCACCTCGCTTTCGAATGATTGAAAGGTGGCGAGCAGCTCCTTGCCGCGTTCATAGCAGCGCTGCCCGTCTTCGGTCAGGCGGATGGCGTGGGTGGAGCGCTTGAGCAGCCGCACGCCCATCGTGCGTTCCAGCAATTGCAGCCGGCGGCTGACGGTGGGTTGCGTGCCGCCCATCTGGGCGGCGGCCGCCGACAAGCTGCCGGCCTCGACGATGCGCACGAAGGTTTCGATGAGCAGCATGCGGTCGGTGCCGGCGGCAACGGGGAGAGCGGGGGTGGTCATACGCCTATCGTATAACGGATGTACCCGAAGGTCGGCTACCAAAACCAGGGGTGAAAGCCCAGAATTTGCCCCGTACCAATGCCACCGGACACGACCATGTCATCCCCCATTTCCCACCCCTCCCTATCGCGCGGCCTGGTTTTCCTGCTGGCCGTGGGCGCCGGCCTGGGCGTCGCTTCCCTTTACTACAGCCAGCCGATGCTCGGCGTGCTGGGCGCGGACATCCACGCCAGCGCCGAGACGCTGGGCTGGATTCCGACGCTGACGCAGCTGGGCTACGCGTTCGGCATCCTGATGCTGGCGCCGTTGGGCGACCGGTATGACCGCAAGCGCATCATCCTGGTCAAGGCCGCCGTGCTGAGCCTGGCGCTGCTTCTGGCCGGCGCGTCGCCCACGATCGGCCTGCTGCTGGCCGCCAGCTTCGCCATCGGCCTGTCTGCCACGCTGGCCCAGGACATCGTGCCGGCCGCCGCCCACCTGGCGCCGGCCGAGCAGCGCGGCAAGATCGTCGGCACCGTCATGACGGGCCTCTTGCTGGGCATCCTGCTGTCGCGGGTGGTCAGCGGTTTCGTGGCCGAGCAGTTCGGCTGGCGCATGATGTTCGCGGCCGCCGCCGTCAGCATCGTGGCGCTGGGCGCAGCCCTGTGGCGCGGCCTGCCGCGTTTCGAACCGTCGACGCGGCTGGCCTACAGCGCGTTGCTGGGCTCGCTGCTGACGCTGTGGCGCCAGCATCCCGGCCTGCGCCGCGCCGCAACCGCGCAGGGCCTCTTGTCGCTGGGGTTCAGCGCCTTCTGGTCGACGCTGGCCGTGATGCTGCATGACGCGCCGTTCCACCTGGGCGCGGGCGCCGCCGGCGCGTTCGGCCTGGCTGGCGCCGCGGGCGCCCTGGCCGCGCCGCTGGCGGGCCGCGTGGCCGACACGCGGGGCCCGCTGGCCGTGGCCAGCCTGGGCGCCGGCCTGACGATGGTGTCGTTTGCCGCCATGATCTTCCTGCCCTTCCTGCCCCCGCACGCCGCGCTGTGGCTGATCGGCGGCGCCGCCGTCGGCTTCGACCTGGGCATCCAGACCTCGCTGATCGCGCATCAGAGCATCGTCTACGGCATCGACCCGGCCGCCCGCAGCCGCCTGAATGCCATCCTGATGACGGGCGTCTTCATCGGCATGGCCGCCGGCGGCGCACTGGGCAGCCTGGCGCTGGCCCACTGGGGCTGGACCGGCGTGACGCTGACCGCCGCCGGCGCCGCAGCCGCCGCCCTGGCCCTGCGCCTGTGGCCCGCCAATAACCGCAACGGCGAGGCCAGCCGCTACGCGGCGTAAGGATCACGGGCTGGCGCCGCTTCGCGGTGCTTAACCCGGCGTATTGATCTGGTCGGCCGAGATGATCTCGGCCACCAGCACCTGCCCCGGGCCGTCCAGGAAATATTCTTCCTTGGCCGGCTCGCGCAGCTTCATGTAGGCGTCCTCGCCAATCTGCATGGTGTGGCCCGCGGCCAGTTCGGCGCCGCTTTCCAGCATGTAGCTCATGATGTTGTTGAACGTCGTCGAGTAGACCTCGCCTTCGTCGTGCCCTGCCGCCAGCGCGGCGAAGTCCGGCAGGCCGAAGGCATCGCCGCCATACGTGCGCATCCATACGCCCTGCACGCCTTCGACTTCATACTTCACGAAACCGCAATACAGCATGTTCAGCGGCAGCGTGCGCAAGAGGTCCATGCTTTCCTCGCCCAGCGACTCGGCGGCGAACACGCCGGCCGGAAGCGATGTGTGCGCATGCTCGTTCAGGACCGCCAGCGCCTTGAAACCGGTCAATGCGCCGGCCACCGCCGCCAGCGCCACGTACTGCTCCAAGGGATCGGTTTCGAATCCCGCGTAATACAAGATGATGTGGCTGGCGTGGGCGCGGACCTCGTCCTTCATCGCGGCAGGATAGTGCGATGGCGCGACGCAGGTCTCGAGCGCATCCTTGGGATAGGGCGCATTGAAGCCCACCAGCCGCACGACGTGCTTGTCCCAGCCGGCCATGCCCAGGAATTCCGGCATGTCGGGCGCGATTTCCGCGCGCCCCTTGGCCATCGTCGGATGGTAGGCGCGCAGCGCATCGGCCAGCGCCGCCTCGGTGATCGCGAGCGGTTCGGCGAACAGGACCTGCAGGCTCAACGGCTGCGCAATGTCCGGGTTGGCCAACAGGGCGGCGGAATCGGCGGATTCCTCGTTGCGGCCGAAGAAGCGGGAGAAGATGCTCATACGTATCCAGGGTTCAACACAAAACGGGGACAGTATAAGGACGCGACCCACGCCTCTGCCGCCGGGGTCGCCATTGGATACATCTTCGTTGGTCCGCTATTCCTCTAAGCCGCGCGTACCCACCGTTTCGACCACAAAGTCGATGAAGGACTTGATGCGCGAGGAGATCGCCGTGTTCCGGTAGTACACCGCGTTGATCGGCTGCCGGACTTCAAGCAGCTGCTTCACGAAGAGCGGCTGCAGCGCGCCGCTTTTGCGGTCCGCGCGCGTCATGAAGTCGGACAGGCACACGATGCCGCCGTCGTTCAGCGCCAGCTGGCGCAGCGTCTCGCCGCTGTAGGCGCGCACCTGCGGTTTGACGTGCACTGGCTGCCCGTCGGCATCGAGCAGCGGCCATTCGTTCAACGCTTCCAGTTGCGCAAAGCCCAGCAACACGTGCGAGGCCAGGTCCGCCGCGCGGCGGGGCGTGCCGTGCCGCGCCAGATAACCCGGACTGGCCAGCACGCGCACCCGGCTCGTGCCCAAGGCCACCGCGTGCAGCGACGAGTCCTTCAATCGCCCGATCCGGAACGCCAGGTCGGTGCGCCGCTCCAGGAGGTCGATATTGCCTTCGTTGCTGGTCAGTTCCAGTTCCACCTGCGGATAGCGCGTGCGATAGGCCGGCGCCAGCGGCGCGATGACATGCAGCATGAAGGGCGAGGCCGCATCCACGCGCAAGAGGCCCGCGGGCTGGTTGCGCCGCAGGTTCATCAGCTCTTCGGCCTCCTCGACCGACGCAATGATGCGGCGCGCCTGCTCCAGGTAGGCCTTGCCTTCTTCGGTCAGCGCCAGACGCCGGGTCGTGCGCCGCATCAGCGTGGTCTGCAGCTTTTCCTCCAGGCGGCTCATCGTGCGGCTGGTGGCGGAAACGGTCTGGCCCAGCACCTCGGCGGCAGCGGTGATCGAGCCGCTGTCCACGATGGCGATGAAGACCTGCATTTCGTCGAGGGTGGTTTTCATAGTTGACGTTTTATCAAAAGTCTTTCGCCGATACCGGTATTTTTTTGCAAGGGTCCGGCAGGCACACTACCGCCATCCCCGGACCTCGCCGGTCCGGCCCCGTACATCCCCCCAGGAGTTTTCCATGCCCATTCCCGCCTTTGGCGTCGGCACCTTCCGCCTGCAAGGCCAGACCGTCATCGATTCCGTGCGCAACGCGCTGGACGTCGGCTACCGCGCGATCGACACGGCGCAGATCTACGAGAACGAGGCCGACGTCGGCCAGGCCATCGCGGAATCGAACGTGGCCCGCGCGGACCTCTACATCACCACCAAGATCTGGGTGCCCAACTACGCCAAGGACAAGCTGGTCCCCAGCCTGAAGGACAGCCTGGCCAAGCTGCGGACCGACTATGTGGACCTGACGCTGATCCATTGGCCCGCGCCGGACAACGGTGTGTCCGTCGACGAATTCATGACGGCGCTGGCCGAGGCCAAGGCGCAGGGCCTGACGCGCCAGATCGGGATTTCCAACTTTCCCATCGCCGAGACGCGGGCCGCCATCGCCGCCGTGGGCCGCGACCAGATCGCCACCAACCAGATCGAGCTCAGCCCCTACCTGCAGAATCGCAAGCTCACCGCGTTCCTGAAGGAAGCGGACATCCCGGTGACCTCGTACATGACGCTGGCCTACGGCAAGGTGCTCAAGGATCCGGTCATCGGCAAGATCGCGCAGCGCCACGCGGCCACGCCCGCGCAGGTCGCGCTGGCCTGGGCCTTGCAACTGGGTTATGCCGTGATCCCGTCCTCCACCAAGCGCGAAAACCTGGCCAGCAACCTGCTCGCCCAGGACCTGCGCCTGACGGACGAAGACATGGCGCAGATCGCCGCGCTGGAGCGCAACGGCCGCGAAGTCAGCCCGGACGGTCTGGCGGCGGACTGGGACTGAACCATCAGCACCGGCAAAGGCGCATGCAGCGCGCGCCATGCGCCGGCGTCACGACAGCGCCTTCTGGCGCGGCTGCTGCTTGGTGTCCCGCATGATCGCCACGAAAGCATCCACCGCGGGATTGCGGTGATCCGGGTGGCGCGCGGCAGCCAGTTCGGCGCGGAACGCGCCGCGCCCCCGGATGCCGACGTAGGCAAGGATGTCCATGCGCATCCGCGCCAGCGACGCCGGCACCACGGCCGCGCCAAATCCCGCTTCCACCAGCGTCAGGATCGTCGGAATCATGCTTTCCTGCACGATGTTCGCGGGCTTGCCGGCGGCTTCGATCATCTGCCGCAGCACCTGGCTGAAGTAACGCGACCGGTCGCGCGCATACCCCACGATCGGCAGATCCAGCACCTGCTCCATGGTCACCCAGCGTTTCGCCGCTAGCGGATGGCCGCGGCGCAGCGCCAGCACCATGGGCTCGGAGTACAGGGGCACGGGCGACAGGTCCGCATCCGCAAAAGGCGGACGCAAGAGAGCCAGGTCCAGCCGCCGCTGATGCAGCGCCTCGGGCATCTCGCTCGAATTCATTTCCTGCAGATCCAGCACCACACCCGGATAGCGCTGGCGGAACACGAACAGCGCCTGCGGCACGTTCGAATAGGCGGCGCTGGGCGTGAGACCAATCGTGAGCTGTCCGGCTTCGCCGCTGGCCGCCTGCCGCACGTGCCGCACCGTGGCGTCGTGTTCGGCGGCCATCTGCCGCACGCGGCGCTGCAGCTCGGCGCCGGCCGCCGTTAGTTTGACCGTGCGCGTGGTGCGTTCCAGAAGCTGCACGCCCAATTCCTCTTCAAGCTTGCGCACGCTTTGGCTCAGCGGAGGCTGGCTCAGATGCAGACGCTGCGCCGCGCGGCCGAAATGCAGCTCTTCGGCCACCACGGCAAACACCTGAAGCAGACGGCTGTCGATCAGCATTTATTTTCCTGGCGAATCAATAGCGGGAGAATAAGGTATTAGACATCCTAATGGCAGCTTCCTACCATGCAGGCACAATCCACGGGCCCATACTGCGGCCCTCATGACAAGGGAAATGCCATGCCTGCTGCGTCCTTCACCCTCAAGCTTCTGGCCGGCGCCTTCGCGGCCGGTCTCTGCCTCGCCTCGCCCGGCGCGCTGGCGCAAGCCGCCTATCCGGCGCAGGCAATCAAGTTCATCGTGCCGTACGCGGCCGGCGGCAGTTCCGACACGCGCTCGCGCCAGTTGGCGCAGAAGCTCAGCGATTCGCTGGGCGTGCCCGTCGTGGTCGACAACAAGCCCGGCGCCAGCGGCAACATCGGCACCGCGCAGATCGCGTCGGCCAAGCCGGACGGCTACACGATCGGCCTGGGCAACTTCGCGCCCATGTCAGTGAACAAAGCGCTCTACACGATGCCTTTCGATCCGGCCAAGGACATCGCGCCCGTGGCCCTGATCGAGCGGGGCCCGATGGCGCTGGGCGTCAGCAGCAAATCGCCTTATGCCGACCCCGCCGCGCTCATCCGCGATGCCAAGGCCAATCCGGAAAAGCTCAACTACGCCTCCACCGGCGCGGGCAGCGCCTCGCACTTGAGCACGGAACTGTTCAAGGAGCAGGCGGGCGCCAACGCGACCCACGTGCCGTACCGCGGCGGCGCGCCGGCCGTGAACGACCTGATCGCCGGTAACGTGGATTTCTACATCGAACTGCCCAGCCTGTTCCTGCCGCACGCGGCGGGCGCCGACGCCCGCATCAGGATGCTGGCCGTCGCCGCGGACAAGCGCGCCCCCGGCCTGCCGGACGTTCCCACCTTCAAGGAACTGGGAATACCGGACATGGTGGTCTCGAACTGGTTCGGCGTGATCGCGCCCGCCGGCACGCCGCCGGACGTCATCAAGACGCTGAACGAGCACATCAACCGCGCCCTGCAGGACAAGCAGTACCGCGCCGTGGTGGAGTCGCAGGGTGGCGAGGTTGCCGGCGGCACGCCGGAGCAGTTCCGCGACTTCATTGCCAGCGAAAACGCGCGGTGGACGCAGCTGATCCAGCAAAAGCAGATCAAGGTTCAATGATGCAGGCAGCGCACGAAGCCCTTGCGCGCAGCAAGGCGGGGGATGCGCAGGTCCAGGCCTGGGTCTGCCTGGCCGACGAGGCCTCGGTCGCGGCGCCAGCCTGCCAGGGTCCGCTGGCCGGCGCTGCCTTCGGGGTCAAGGATGTGATCGACGTCGCCGGCCTGCCGACCCGCTCGGGCTCCGCTGCGGAATCGGCGGAACCGGCGCGGCGCGACGCAAGCTGCGTCTCGCAGTTGCGCGATGCCGGCGGGGTGCCCATCGGCAAGACGGTCACCGCCGAATACGCCTACGTCACGCCGGGCCCGACCCGCAATCCGCGCCACCTGGCGCATACACCGGGCGGATCCTCAAGTGGCTCGGCGGCGGCCGTCGCGGCGGGCATGGTCGACCTGGCGCTGGGCACGCAGACGGGCGGGTCCATGATCCGCCCCGCCGCGTTCTGCGGCGTGGTGGGGTTCAAGCCGACCTTCGGGAGGGTGCATCGGCAGGGCATGCACGTGCTATGCGATTCGCTGGACACCATCGGCTGGTTTACGCGCGACGTGAAACAGTCGCAAGCGGTGGCGTCCGTGCTGCTTCCCGGGTTGGCCGCGCATCGCCCGGACCGCCCGCCCCGAGTTGCGTTGCTGACCTGCAGCGCGATCGGCGACCTGAGCGGCGCCGCGCGGCGAGCGCTCAACGACTGCGCGGCCACGCTGCGCGAGCACGGCGCCCATATCGACGCGCCGGACGTGGACGCGGACCTGCAGGCGCTCCTGGATATCCACGCGCAAACCATGCTCGCTGAACTGGCGCGCGGCCTGCTGCCGGTGGTTCGCGGGCCGCACGGCCAACTGCTGTCGCCGGCACTGCGCACGGCGATAGACCGGGGATTGGCCATTACCCATGCCGAGTACGCAGCGCTGCAGCGACGCCGCGCGCGGCTGGGCGGCGAGTGGCTCGAGCGCTTTGGCGCCGTGGACTTCATCGTTACCCCCAGCGCCCCGTCCGAGGCGCCCGAAGGCACGCGATCGACAGGCTCGTCGCTGTTCAACCGCGTATGGTCGCTGTTGGGCTGGCCGGCGTTGCACCTGCCCACCGCGCATGCGGACAACGGTTTGCCGGTGGGCGTGCAGTGGGTGGCGCGAACCGACGAGGATCAGGCCCTGCTTGGCTGGGCCCGGAAACTGCACCCGCTCGTGCAGCGCACTTGATCTCCCGGGCGTCAAAACAAAATCGCCCGCGCGCCGGAATTGGCGCGCGGGCGTAAGCCGTCATCCGGCGGGTTTACTGTGCTTCGTAACGCGGCGAGCGCGGTCCGTACAGGATGCCGCCGGGGGTGCCGGCGCTGAGCAGCAGGTTGTTCGTCATGCCGGCCACGCTGTAGCTGCGGTCCGTCAGATTGTTGATCACCTGATCCACCACGGCCTGCACCAGCATGCCGATCAGGCCGCCGTTGCTGTTGTTGTTGGCGTGCACCACCTGCTTCGTGCCGCTCCACAGCTTGGCGCCGTTGCGCAGGTCGAGCAGTTCCGCGTCGATCGAGACCGTGACCGTGCTGGACAGGACCGCGTAGCTGGACCCGTACTGCTTGACGGTCATGTACAGCGCCGCATCGGCGCCGAAGATCTCGCGCAGCTTGACGGCCGGCAGTTCATGGATGTCGTCGGGCGAAGTCAGGCCGTTCTGTTTGAACGTCTCTTCCATGACGCCGACCGGAATCACGTAATAGCCGGATTCAGCGAGCGGGCGCGTGGCCTGCGAGAGCACGGCCGAGGTGGCCGCCACGTCCACCGACGTGTTCAGCGGCGGCAACACCAGGATCGACGCCGGCTTGCTTTCGCGAAACGCGGTGTAGTCGACATGCTTCTGCGGCGGCGCCACGCAACCCGTCAACAGCGCCGCGAGGGCCACGAGGCCGGCGCGCATGAGTGTGTGCATCATCACGATCCTTTCTTCAACGTGCCAGCTTCGGCGGGCGCGGCGGGATTGGCGGCGGCGGGGCTGGCGGTAGTGGGCGACCCGGCGGCGGGCGATCCCGCGGCGGGCGCCCCCGCTGGCAAGCCCTCGCCCGTTGCGGCGACGGTCTGCGGCTTGCCCGCGTTGCGCAGCAGGAAGTCCATGAACGGCGCGGCTTCCGGGAAGGCGGCCTTCTCGCCCTGCATTTGCTCGACGCCCTTGTCGCCGTCGCCCATCTTCAGGTAGAGCATGCCCAGATGCGCGCGAAAGCCGGGCGGCAGCTCGGCGTTGGCCGCGCGCGCCGTCTCGATGTTCTTCTCCATGGCGAGCGTCTGCGTCGCGTAATCGCCGCCGTCGTCCTTCAGGTACGCGTAGACCGAGCCCTCGTAGGACTGCCAGCTATACAGGGACTTGGGCTGCTGCACGCAGGCCGACAGCACGCCGGCCAGGCCCACGATGGCCAGTGCGCGGACGACGCGCGCGCATGTGGCGCCGCCGCGGGGATTGAAATTTTTTGCCATGCGCGCCTCCGTCAGTTGCGTGCGGGCTGCCAGGCGCCCTGCTCGATGCCGTCGACCAGACGGTCCACGGCTTCACGGATGGCCAGGTCCAGCACCTTGCCGTTCAGGGTGGAGTCGTAGCCGGCCGTGCCGCCAAAACCGACGACTTCGCGGTTGGACAGGCTGTATTCGCCGGCGCCCGAGGCGGAATAGACCACTTCCGAGGTCGTCGCATCCACCACGTTCAGGTCGACCTTGGCGTAAGCCACCTGCTCCTTGCCGCGGCCCAGGATGCCGAACAGTTGCTGGTCGCCGGTGACCTTGCGGCCGAAGGCCGTCACATCGCCCGTGACGACGTAGCGCGCGCCCTTGATCTGCGCGGCCTTCTTGTTGAACGCGGCTTCCTGGGCGATTTCGGACAGGTTGTCGCGGTCCATCACCTGGAATCGGCCGCTGCGCTGCAGGTGGCTGACCAGGATCGTCTTGGCTTGGCCGCCCAGCCGGTCCACGCCATCCGAGAACACGCCGCGCAGGTAGTTGGTGCGGTTGTCGAACTTGCCGACCGAAATGGGGCTGCGCACGCCCGCGTAGGGCTTGCTGGCGGCGGCGACGGCCGGCACGGCCAAGGCTTGCGAACGCTCGGTCGCGCAGCCGGCCATCACACCCGACAACAGCGCCAGCGCGCCGATCTTCATCGCCTTGTTCAACATCGTTCTCTGGTAAAGCGCCACTTCTTCACTCCCGTTACGCGTGGGTCATCGAGGACGCGACGGTAGCAATGCCTCGAATCGGTTGAAATCGGACTGGGACCAAATGCTCCGCGTTGCTCTGCGTGGCGCCCGTCCATCGAATGGAACGGGAAGTATAAGTACTGAATCACTTGGATACTATTTGAAATAAAGCCGAAGTTTGGGCGGTATTTGACGGCAAGCAAGAGAATTCGGGATTAATGCCTAACCAATAGGTATGGGTTTCCGGCTGGTAATGGCCGCTTTGAAAGGAACGGCCCCTACACTGCCTCATCGCAATGCGCGCCTCGATGCGTCGGCGCGCCAAACGACAGGAGCCCATCCTGGTATGAACGACCTGAAGCCCGATGATCCGTCCTGGCTGCGCCCGCGTTTTCTGCTCGCGGTGATCCTGACCGGCCTGTTCGCGGGGCTGGGTGGCATGTTGCTCGGGATGCTGCTCCATGCCGTGCAGCATCTGGCATATGGCTATGCCGAGGGCCAGGTGGTCAGCCACGAGACCTTCCTGGAAGGCGTGCAAGCCGCCAGCAGCGCGCGCCGCGTGATGGCGCTGGTGCTGTGCGGCGTGGCGGCCGGTGGCGGATGGTGGCTGATCCAACGCTATGGCCGTCCTCTGGTCAGCGTGAAGGCGGCGGTGTCCGACGCCACGCGCGGGATGCCTGCGCTGACGACGATGGCGCATGCCATCCTGCAGATCGTGACGGTGGGGCTGGGCTCGCCGCTGGGGCGCGAGGTGGCGCCGCGCGAAGTCGGCGCGTTGGCAGGCGGCCGATTGGCCGCGCTGCTGCGCCTGCCGCCCGCGCAGCACAGTCTCGTCATTGCCTGCGGCGCGGGCGCGGGGCTGGCCGCCGTGTATAACGTGCCGCTCGGCGCGACGCTCTTTGTGCTGGAAGTACTGGTAGGGTCGTTCGCCTGGCCCGCAGTGGCCGCGGCGCTGGCGGCCTGCTGCATCGGCGCGGTGGTGGCCTGGGCGGGCTTGGGCAACGTGATCCAGTACGCCGTTCCCCCCATGCAGATCAGTTTCAGCCTGGTCGTCTGGGCCATCGTCGCCGGGCCTGTCTTCGGCTGCGCGGCCCACGTCTGGCAGCGGCTGACCGAAGCCGCGCGCCGCAATGCGGCACGGGGCTGGCGGCTGCCCGTGGCGTGCCTGATCAATTTCACCCTGCTCGGGCTGCTTGCGATCTACCTGCCCGCGCTGCTGGGCAACGGCAAAGGGCCGGCGCAACTGAGCTTTGACAATGACCTGACCCTCGCCCTGGCGGCCACGCTGGCGCTGATGAAAGTGGCCGTCGTCGTCTGCACGCTGCGCGCCGGCGCGGCGGGCGGTCTGCTCACCCCCGCCGTTGCCGTGGGCGCGTCGATGGCGGTCGTGCTGGGCGGCCTGTGGAGCATGGCCTGGCCCGACTCGCCGCCCGGCGCGTTTGCCGTCGTGGGCGCCGCCGCCTTTCTGGCCTCGTCGATGCGCATGCCGCTCACCGCGGTGGTGCTGATCCTGGATTTCACCCGGGTCGACCAAGCCTTTCTCGTTCCCGTCATCGTGGCCGTGGCCGGCTCGGTGCTGGCAAGCCGTTACTGCGACGCTCGCGGCGCCCGGCTAGCCCCCGCCCCCGACGCCGCCGCGCGCAACGCACCCTGAGTTCCGGAGATTCGCATGACCCAAGGCAAACCCGCTGGCATCCGCCCCTACGACGCCCCCGCAGGCGGCTGGGGCGCCCTGAAGGCGACCGCGCAGGCGGTGGCCAACCAGATGCGCATCGCCGAGGCGCCCGCGCTGCTGTTGCGCACCAACAAGCCGGACGGCTTCGATTGCCCCGGCTGCGCATGGCCCGACAAGGCGCATACGTCGACGTTCCAGTTCTGTGAAAACGGCGCGAAGGCCGTGACGTGGGAAGCCACCCGCAAGCGCGTGACGCCCGAGTTCTTCGCCGCGCATCCGGTGGCCGAGCTGCTGACCTGGAGCGACCACGACCTGGAGAACGCGGGCCGCCTGACGCATCCGCTGGCCTACGATGCGGCCAGCGACACCTACCAGCCCATCGAATGGGACGACGCGTTCGCGCGCATCGGCCAGACGCTGGCCAGCCTGCCCGACCCGGACATGGCCGAGTTCTATACCTCGGGCCGCGCCTCCAACGAAGCGGCGTTCCTGTTCAGCCTGTACGCCCGCGAATTCGGCACCAACAATTTTCCCGACTGCTCCAACATGTGCCACGAGGCCACCAGCGTCGGGCTGCCCCAGGCCATCGGCATCGGCAAGGGCACGGTCTCGCTGGACGACTTCGATGTGTGCGACCTCATCATCTCGATGGGACACAACCCCGGCACGAACCATCCGCGCATGATGGGAACGCTGCACGAATGCGCGCGCCGCGGCGTGCCCATCATTGTTTTCAACCCGCTGCGCGAACGCTCCCTGGAGCGCTTTGCCGATCCGCAGGATCCCATTGAAATGGGCACGATGGGCTCCACGCCCATCGCATCCACGTACTTCCAGGTCAAGGTCGGCGGTGACGCCGCCGCGCTCAAAGGCATCATGAAGGCGCTGATGAACGCGGACCGCGACGGGCGCAACACGCTGGACCACGAATTCATTTCCCGGCACACCAACGGCTACGAAGCCTTCGCCGAGGACCTGGACGCCACGAGCTGGGCCGACATCGAACAGGCAAGCGGCCTGCGTCAGCGCGACCTGGAGCAGGTGGCCGACGCCTATGCGCGATCCAACGCCACCATCGTCACGTATGGCATGGGCATCACGCAGCACGAAAAGGGCACGAGCAACGTGCAGCAGATTGCCGCGCTGCTCTTGATGCGCGGCAACTTCGGCAAGCCGGGCGCGGGCATCTGCCCCTTGCGCGGGCACTCGAACGTGCAGGGCAACCGCACGGTCGGCATCACCGAAAAAATCGACCACACCATGTTCGACCACGTCGAACAGACCTTTGGCTTCCGGCCGCCGGAGCGGCATGGCCACGATGCCGTGGAGGCCATGAAGGCCATGGCCGCGGGCCGCGCCAAGGCGCTGATCTGCCTGGGCGGCAATTTCGCGATCGCGCTGCCCGACACCGACGCCTGCGAGCGCGGCATGCGGCAGCTGGACCTGGCGGTGCATCTGAACACCAAGCTGAACCGCTCGCACCTGTTGATCGGCAAGCAGTCGATCATCCTGCCGGTGCTGGGCCGCACGGAAAGCGACGTGCAGGCGGGCGGCGCGCAATCGGTCACGGTGGAGGACTCGATGTCGATGGTGCATGCCTCGCGCGGCAAGCTGCTGCCGGCATCGACGCACCTGCGGTCGGAACCGGCCATCATTGCCGGCATGGCGCAGGCGACACTTCCGCGCAGCCGCGTCAACTGGGCGCATCTGATCGAGGACTACGACCGCATCCGCGACCTGATCGAAAAAATCTACCCAGACTTCCGCGATTACAACGCGCGCATCCGCATCCCCGGCGGCTTTCGCCTGCCGCTGCCCCCCACCGAGCGCATCTGGAAAACGGCCTCGGGCAAGGCCGAATTCATTCCGTTCGCCGGCCTGCGCGAAGATCCCGACATCGTCGAAGGCAATATCCTCAGGCTCACCACGCTACGCAGCCACGACCAGTACAACACCACCATCTACGGCCTGGACGACCGCTATCGCGGTGTGTTTGGCCGGCGCGACGTGCTGTTCATGAACGCGGCCGATCTGGCGCGCCATGGCATCGCGCACGGCGACGAGGTTGAAATCGTCACCAGCCTGCCGGGGCAGACGCACCGGCGCCTGCGGCTGACAGCCATCAAGCACGACATTGCGGCCGGCTCGGTGGGCGCGTACTACCCGGAGGCGAACAACCTCTGCCCGCTGGATTATCAGGACACCGCGAGCGGCACGCCCAGCTACAAATCGATTCCGGTGCGCATCCGCAAGGCGGCGTGAATACCGCGCCTCATCCATCTGGACGAGCACAACCGGGGCCAGATGATGCATAAGCACCATTGCAAATTCAAGGATTAATACTTTCGGCTACTAGCAAGGCGGATGAGGTCCGCATATATATCCCTGCAATGGGCGCCGCATCATCGTCGTCATGTCGTCTTGCCAAGAACACCCGCGCCCGTTCCGAGGAGACCATCGATGGCACGATGTCCATTCGCGACGTGGCGGCCCATATCGGGATCGTCCGGGCCTCATCTGGGCGGACCGTTCAAGATCGTCCATCACACCACGGAAGGCAGCACCGCGCAGGGCGCGATGGACGCGTTCCGCCGCAACCGATCCGACCCCCACTTCACGGTCGACGCCACCACGATCTTCCAGCACGTCGACACCGACGAAGGCGCGCGCGCGCTGCGCAACGACGCGGGCGGCGTCCAGACCAACCGCGATTCCGCCGTGCAGATCGAACTGGTGGGCTTTGCGCATCTGCCCAAGGACAGCCGCGCGCTGACCAATCTGGCGCGCCTGTGCCGCTGGATCGAAGCGCAGCACGGGATTCCCCGCAAGTGGCCCTCGGGCCGTCCGTTGCCGGCCAAGAACGGCAAGGACCCCGGCGGACATAACCGCGACGCCGCCATCTGGGACGCGCAAAGCGGGCACTACGGCCATTGCCATGTCCCTGAAAACACGCATTGGGACCCGGCCTACTCCGCCGCGGAAGCCGACTTCGTCCTGGCGGCCACGTTTTCCGAGGACGGCGCGCTGGTGTCGCCGGATCCGCCCCCGCGCCCCGCGGGCCGCGCGTCCAAGCGCGCCGCGCCCACGTCCACCATGCCGGACCACGGCGTCAACGCGGTTGGTATCCACGGTTATCTGAACGACCTGGCGGTGCAGACGCTGGAGCCGCCCGGCATGCCCGTCGCGCGGCGGCGCACGCCCGCCAAACGTTCGGGCGCCGTGCTGCGTGCCGGCGCCTCGGGCAAGACCGCGCGGCAGGCGCCGCAGGCCAGCATCAACGCCGGCAGCGTGCTGTCGTTTGCAGCGGGCCTGCAGGAACAGGAACGCGGCGACGTGCTGTATTCGCTGCAGCTGGCGCAGCGCGCAGCCAGCGCCGCCCACGACCGATTCACCCAATCGCAGGTCTGGTATCAGACCTACGTGGAAGTGCTGGAGAACCTGGGGTGGACCAGCGGGCAAATGCACTTTACCCATCACGAGGAAGACGAGCGCGAGTTCCGCATGGACCAGGTGGCCGTCGACCTGCTGCTGGCCGTCGCGCGGCGCGATCAGCTGGCGGTGCTGGACCAGGCGGTGTCCGCGCTGGGCCAACTGGCCGAAGACGACGACACCGTAAAGCTCTTCGACTTTCACGCGTCGTCGCAGTCGGGCGGCAACTTCCAGCTGGGCGCGGTGCAGCGCGATCGCGGCGGCGGGCTGTCGATGGCGCTGGGCGCCTACTACTTTCGCGCCGTGGACAGCCGCAAGCGTTTCCTGTTTGCGCAGTGGGGCGCGAGGCAGGTGAACTTTTGGGCCTGCGCGCAGCGCCTGACGCTGAACGCCGCCCTGTATGAACAGCTGCGCGACGACGTGCAGGCCAAGCTGGCCGCCGACGCGCCGCGCTACATCGCCAGCTTGAAGCTGGCGTCCTAGCCGGCGGCCGGCATTGGGAGAACGACATGGCGACCCGAAAGGCGGCAGCGCGCACGGCGGCCAAGCCCGCGGCCAAGAAGAAGGGCAAGCGCGTGGCGCAAGCGTCCGCCGCGGCGCCGGAAGATCCGGCCCCGAAGGCCCGCAAGCGCCGCAAGCAGGATGACGCCCCGGCCGCGCGGCGCTTCGAGCGGTCCGCCAAGCCCGATGCCTTCGACGCGCGCGACATCCTGTTCCGGCCCAACATTTCCGTCACGCCCAAGGCAGAGATGATCCCCGTGATGGGGCTGACCGTGAAGCACCAAGGCGAAACGTCGGCCTGCACGGGATTTGCGCTGTCCACGGTGGTCGAATACCTGCTGCGCAAATCCGAGCGCGACACGCGCCCCGCGATCTCGCCCTTCATGCTGTATTCCATGGCCCGGCGCTATGACGAATTCCCCGGGTCCGTCGACGACAGCGGTTCCAGCCTGCGCGGCGCCTTGAAAGGCTGGTTCCGGCACGGCGCCTGCGCGCAGGCGTTATTCCCCACGCTCGACATGCCGCCGGCGGCCAAGCGCCCCGAAGACGACTGGTGGCTGGACGCGGTCAAACGCCCGCTCGGGGCCTACTACCGCATCGACACGCGCAGCATCGTCGAGATGCACGCCGCGCTGAACGAGGTCGGCATCCTGTACGCCAGCGCGGGCTGCCACGACGGCTGGGACGACGGTCACGGCGTCACGCCGCATGACGATGAGCCCACGCCCGTCACGCGGCCGTTCTGGGTGATTCCGGCCACCGGCCAGGAAACAGCGATGCAGGGCCACGCCTTCGTCATCGTGGGCTACACGCAGGACGGTTTCCTGATCCAGAACTCCTGGGGCGAGGAATGGGGCACGCACGGCATGGCCGTGCTGACCTACGACGATTGGCTGCGCAATGCGATGGACTGCTGGGTCGTGCAACTGGGCGTGGTCACGCACGAGCACGAGCGGATCTCGAACAGCATCAGCCTGCGCACCGAAGGGCAGAAGGTGACGCTGGCCGCCGGCAAGGTGCTGCGCGACCGGGAACTCACGCCGTTCATCGTCAACGTGGGCAACAACGGCAAGCTCAGCAACAGCGGCGCGTTTCGCACCACGCCCGACGACCTGCGCGCCATCGTGGACGTGCACATGAGCGCCGCGCGCGAGCGCTGGAACCTGAAGGACAAGCCGATGGACGTGTGCGTGTACGCGCACGGCGGGCTGGTCGGCGAGAACGACGCGGCCGAAGCCGCCGCCGAATGGATCCCGCTGCTCTACGACAGCCAGATCTTTCCCGTCTTCCTGATGTGGGAAACGGATTTCATCACCACCGTCAGGAACATCATCCGGGACGCCGCGAGCGACGTGCCGCGCACCACCGGCGGCATCGGCGAGCGGCTGGAGCGCTGGTGGAACCAGCGGCTTGAACGGTGGCTGGCGCGGCCCGGCACGGTGATCTGGGGCGAGATGAAGCAGAACGCCGAAGCCATGAGCGAACCGGTCCGCGACGGCGGCGAAGAGGCGGCGATGATCCTGCTGTACAAGCACTTCAAGGCGCACGTCGCGCGCGGCCGCGTGCGCCTGCACATCGTGGGGCATTCGGCCGGCGCGATCGTCGCCAGCCACTTCGTCAAGCGCCTGACCGCCGACGGCGGAGAGCTGGAGTCGCTGAGCCTGATGGCGCCCGCCGTCAGGCTGCAGACCTTCAAGGACCTGGTCGTGCCGCACCTGGGCAGCCGCGTGAAGCGCTACCAGCAGTTCCATCTGTCGGACCGCGCCGAAGAGGACGATCCCACCTGCGGCCCGTACCGGCGCTCGCTGCTGTATCTGGTCAGCGAATCGTTCGAGGGCGGCACCACGACACCGCTGCTGGGCATGGAGCGCTATTTCCGGGATGCCGGCATTGCCTGTGACGCGCTCCACGTATCGCCCGAGGGCAGCGCGCCGGCCAACGCCCGTGTCCTGCCCGTGGCGTCCAGCACGCACGGCGGATTCGACAACGACAAGGGCACGCAACAGCAGGTCATCGCATTCATCAAGCGGTGACCGCGGGTGAAGAGGGCTTGTCATGACAGAGATGGAGCCGAAACCCTATCGCGACGCGCCGGCGCTTGCCCAGGGCGCGGCGCTGCCCGAATTTTCCCTTTTTGGCGAGCCCGCCGAGGTGGCGCGCGTGCTGTCCCAAGTCGGCGTGCCCTGTCTGGTGCTGGCCCGATCCGGCGAGATCGTCGCGGCCAGCGCCGTCCTGCCGCTGGCGCGCGAGGCGCTCGTCAACCGGCACGTGAGCCAGGTCTACGGGCTTGCCAAGCCGCTGCGCATGGGCGATGGCGCCGTCGATGTCGTGTACCGGAGCCCGGGCGGGGCCCGCGTGCCCGCGCAGCTCATCCCGCTGTGCACATTGGACAGCGGCGAACTCATCGTGCTGGTCAACGACGGCGCGCCGTTTCGCGAGGCCGAATCGCATCGTTTCGAGCGCACGCCGTACGCCGTGTTCCGGCTGGACATGCAGGGCGTGATCCGCTTTGCCAACCCCGAGGCGGCGCGCACGCTGGGCCTGCCGCGCGAGGCCCTGTGCGGCACCCGGCTCGCGGCGCGCTTCCGGCCGTCCGACGGCGGCCCCGTGCAGCGCGCCATCCTGCGCTGCGTGCAAGACACGGAAGGCGATGCGATGGTCGCGGTGACTATCGCCATCCCGGTTCCCGACGACGCCGACCGGCAGTTCGAGCTGGTCATGACGCCCGATCCCGCCCCCAACGGCGAACTGCTTGGCGTTATTGCCGTCATCCAGTCGCGCACGCTGGAGTCCGCCCGCGATGAAATCCGGCGCATTGCCCTGGATCCCGCGATCGCCGGCTGGCGGCTGAAGCTGGACCGCATCCTGGAGCAGATACGGCGCCTCATCCCGTTCGAGCACGCGGTCTTCGGCATCTATGGCAACGACGTGTCGCTGTTTCGCGCGATCGCCGTGCGCCCGGAGGGCGTGGAGCTATGGCCCGCGCGCTGGATGGACCTGCCGCCCACGATCCGCGCGTTCCTGGATTCCGGCCGGACCTGGGTCGACGAGATCGGCGCCTTCGTCCAGAAGAACATGCCGCAGCCCGGCAACGAGGTCGTGCGGTGCTATCAGGACCTGGGCATCGAGGCCTCCGTCACGCTGCCCGTCACACGCCCGGACGGCTACAGCTCGGCGCTCAGCCTGTGCTCGCGCCAGCCGGGCGCTTACGGCGAGCGGCACCTGGAAATGCTGCGCGCCCTGGACCTGGAACCCGTGCTGATGCGCTTTGAAAAAGAGCGCGACGACGAGCGCGCCGAATTTGCCGATTCGCTGCGGCGCAAGGTGATGGCCGCCGCGTCGTTGCGCCAGGCCGCCGAAGAGATCATCGTCCAGCTTGCGCAGCATTTTTCGTGGGACCACGTGGCGCTGTATCGCGTCAACCGCCAGGACAAGCGCTTCGAGGTCGTCACCCAGCACAGCCTGGCGCCGGCCTACGCGCTGCCGCCCGCATACCAGCAGCCCACCTCGCAAGGCATGCTGGGCGCCACGCTGGCGCAGGGCTGCCTGCTGGCGGTGGACGACATCGGCAACCCGGCCTATGCGCAACACGGCTACGGAGGACCGAAGCGTCCGCTGCGCTCGGCCATGACCGTGCCCATTCACCTGAACGGCCGGATACGGTGGCTGCTTGACGTGGAATCGTCGGTCTCGCACGCCTTCAAGGGGCCGGACATCGACGACCTGCTCCAGATCATCGCGTCGCTGGAAGAAGGCCTGGCGCAGCATCTGCTCAACCAGACCAAGCAAAGCCTGATGGCGGAAACCGAACAGGCGGTGGTGTTCGTGGGCCGCGAGGGCGCCGTCATCGAGATGAACCGCGTGGCAACGGACATGCTGGGCGCTGAGCCCCGGCGCGGGCGCAGCCTGGACGAGGCCCCGGCGATCACGGACTACGCGATTGCGGGCGACGAAGCCACGCTGGGCATCCTGACCGCTCCCTTCACCGTCAAGCGCGAACGCATCGAACTGCTGGACAGCACCGGCCAGCCCCGCTCCGTCCTGGCCACGCGCACCGACCTGGATCCCAGCCTGGACATGTCGATCTGGTTCTTCACCGACATCGCGGACCTGGGGTGGGCGCGCGACCTGCGCTACCTGCGCGAGACCGTGGCCGAGGTGGCGCGGCAGACGCGCACCTCGTTGTCGCTGGCGTGCAGCCTGACATCGCAGACCGTGCTGCTGCACGAGGACGCCCGCCAGGGCATGCCCGCCGAGGAGGTCGCGGCCCAGGCGCAGGACCTGAGCCAGCGCATCGTGGCCGAGATCGGCAAGGCCGACATCACCTTCGAGCGCCTGGCGGGCGCAAGCGAATCGCGGCGGCGCGCCCGCGTCATGCACAGCGATGTCGAACTGGGCGCGCGCCTGCAGGACGTGGTGGCCGCCTTGCCCGCGCGCGACCAGCGCCGGATTGCGCTGACGAATCACACAGCCTCGCGGGACGGCCCGACCGTGTCCGGCGATGCGCAGGCGCTCTCGGCGGCGTTCCGGTCGATGACCGATTACCTCCTGCGCTGCCGCAATGCGGACGACGCCCGCGTGACGATCGACCTGGATGCCGGCCCGGACGGCTGCACGATCCGCTTTGGCCTGAGCAAGGAGCAACGGTGGGAGGCCGATCCGCCCGCCCACGCCGTGCCCGACGACGCCTTGCTCAGCGCCGAACGCGCCGCGCACGACGGCGCCAGCATCGCCATCACCCAGATACAGGAAACCGTGATCGACCACGGCGGCGCGCTGGTCACCGACCCGCCGCTGTCGGCTGCGCCGCTGCACCCGGACAAAGCCTACGCGACGGTCACGCCGCCGTGGCGCGCGTTCACGCTGATCCTGCCGCTGCGGGCGGGCTAGGGCATCGGGAACCTGGGACAGCCATCATGGAACACGACCCCGCCGGACCCAACTTCATCCTGCTGGCCAGCATGAACGACGAGCACGAGGACGACTGGGCCAACAACCTCGCCCAACTGCACCGCCACGTCCAGCAGTACCCGGCGATCGCGCCGTTCGTGGGCGCGGAACTGCGCCGCCGCACCTCGCTGGAAAGCGCCAAGACGCAGATCGAATCCTGGGATCTGTCGACGCCCCGCATCGAACCGCGGCTCGTCATCATCGACGCCCGGCTGGGCTCGACCGCCAGCAAGCGCGGCAAGCCCGGCGCGGCGGCGGTGGAACTGCTGGAATGGATAGCGCGGCGGTCTTCGGTGCCCTTGCTGGTCCTGGCGGTGGACCCGCCCGAGCTCGTGCAGCGCTACGTGCTGGAGCGCCCGGAAGTCTTCATGTGGACCAACGACGCGAAGACCGCCGTCAACAGCGGCGCGGAGGTCGCCACCGTGCTCACATGCCTGACGCCGCTGGCGCCCAAGCGCCGGCGGCGGCTCATCATCCGCGTGGGCGAGCATTCGATCACCTACCGCATCCAGATGGGGCGGCACGAATATTCCTCGCAGGACATGCCCTACAAGGAGCGCGACCGGATCTCCGCGCTGGTGGGCCGCATCGAGACCTTCAGCCCGTATCTGGGCGAAACCAAGGCGCCGCAATGGCTCAAGGACCTGAGCGGGGTGGGCGAAGACGTCTTCAGCGCCATGGTCACGCACAGCCTGGGCGCGCCCGTCGCCAAGCTGATCCAGCGGGCGCGCGACGAAGAAGTATCGCCAGGGGCGGGCGCCTTTGCGGGGCTGGACCTGCGCTTTGAATTCAACCTGGCCAGCCAGGAGGTCTCGCGCCTGTTCAACCTGCCCTTCGAGATGGGCCGCGAGTTCGGCGCCGACAGCGGCCGCTACCTGTGCCTGGAGCTGCCGATGGCGCGGCGCCTCCATCTGGAAGGCACGGCGCCCGCGCCGCGCTGGGAGCCGGACGCCCGCGCGCCCGGCCAGCCGGTGCGGATGCTGTTCATGGACGCCAGTTCGGTGTTCGGCACCGTCACCTTCCGGTGCGAGGACGGCGGCCCGCCGCTGCCCGCCATGGAGTTCGGACCGCTGCAGTCCGTGGCGAAGGAACGCGAGCACCTGGCCGAGCTGGCGGCGCGCGCACCCGGTCACCTCATCATCGATCACGTTCGCGCCGCCGACGAAACGGGCCTGGTGGGCGCGGACCTGCAACGCCGCATCGAGGAACGGCTGCGCACGGGCAACTACGACATCTTCCATTTCGCCGGCCACTCCGTGTCCGAGGGCGAAAGCACGATGCTGGTGCTGCCCGGGGAGGACGGCGAAGCGTGGCAGCTGTCGATCCGGCTGATCGGCCAGTGGATGGAAGCGGGCAAATGCAAGCTGCTGGTGCTGTCCTCGTGCAGCGGCGCGTCGGTGCGCACGGCGCTGGAAGTCATGCGCGCTGGCGCGGCCGGCGTGCTGGCGTTTCGCTGGCAGGTCGAAGAGGAATCCTGCGCCCGCTACATCCAGCGCTTCTACGACGTGTACCTGGACGCGGCGCAGCCCAAGGACCTGGCGGAAGCCTACCGCTATGCATGCAAGGCCGCGCAGGGCGACGCGGGCGACCTGCCGACCTGGGCGTCGGCCGTGGCCATCGTGCGCGACTGAGCGCAACGCCGCTACGCGCGGCCCAGAACAAGGAGCTGACATGGACGGGTTATTCGGCATGCTGCGCGGCATCGGCGGCAAGACGGCAGGCGGCGACGGCGCGGGCGCCCTCCTGCCCACCGTCCCCGCGGGACGCAACTTCTATGCGCAGATCGAGCCGCCCGCCGGCAACACCGCGGTGGCCGCGGGACTGGACGGCGCCGCCTTCGTGCCCGGCCAGTGTTACTTCAGCGTCCGGCTGGTCGAAATGCGCCTGTGCGAGGCGGGCAATTACCTCAGCCAGTTCCTGCCGCTCTGCACGTTCTTCCTGCGATACGGCGCGGACGGCGTCCGGCGCGAGATTCCGTACATCGTCGGCTACGACCTCATCCAGCAGGCGCTGGGCGCGGCCGCGCCGGACGCCGGCGCCCGCCGCGTGGCGTTTCGCGACGTCTATGTGGCGCGCAACGTTCCTTACGCCAGCGACGGGCTGGAGATGTATGCGGCGCTGTGCCGTTTCGCCGACAGCAGCCTTTCGCGCGGCATCCTGGATTTCGTCTCCACGGCGGTCACGATGCTGGGCGGCCCTGTGGGCGGCGCCATCGTCAAGACGGGCGAAAGCCTGCTCACCCCGCTTGCCAAGCTGTTCGGCACCGATGGCGTCAGCGTGCGCTTTGGCGTCTACGACGGCGATGCGCTGCGGCGCAGCGGCTATCGCGTCCTGGCGGGCGCGGACTCGCAGGACAAGCTGGCGGGCTTGCAACTGGTGGACGGCGTGCTGCACCGCCAGCAGGGCGCAGGCAAGCCCGAGCCCGTGAACGACGTCGATTATCTGGTCCTGGCCTTCGAGCAGCGCGCGACGCTGGGCACCGACATGTTCGCCGCGGCCACCACGCTGCCGTTCCATCATCTGTGGAAAGACGTCTCCACGGCCCTGATCGGCAACGACGCCACGGCCGCAAGCGCCGCCTACCAGTCCCTGCTGATCGCGGTGGCCGAATCGCCGCTGCTCATCGACGCGGACCGCTTCGCGCTGCTTACCGCCTACGCTGCGCAGCGCGGCGCCTGGGAGGCCGCCAGCGAGCGGTCCGGGCTGCGGACCCGGGGCGGCGGCAAGAGCCTGGCCACCGCCATGACCGACCGCGTCAACGCGCGCGGCAAGACCGATCCGGTGGCGGACCTGCTAAAAGCGGCCAGAAAACACATCACGCCGCCGCCCGTGCCGGCCGCGGACGCCGGCCCTGCGCCCACGATGCTGGACGACCAAGCCATCGCGCAGACGGTGTCCAGGCTGACGACAACGCTGGGAGAAAAGGGCGAGGCGCCGGCGTCCCGCGACCTGTCGCGCGCCACCCGCGAACTGCTGTCGATCATGCTGAGCGATCCGGCGTAGCGGCCGCCCCGGCTACCGCAATTCCAGCGTCGCCCCGATCACGCGCATCGTCGGCATGAGCTGGCGCCACGCGTCCTTGGGCATCGTGGCCGGCCGCTTGAGCTGCGCCGCGGCGGGGTCGTTCAGCAGATCGCCCTTGCAGGCGAACACGATGCTGTTGGTCATGTCGTCGTCCACCACCTCGAACATCGACGAGCCGAACGACGCGCGCACGCGGTCCAGGTACTCGTGATGCATGGGGTGGTTGACGTGGAAATTGATCACCAGGATGCCGTCGTCGCGCAAGGCGCGATGGCAGTCGGCGTAGAAGGCGGCGCTGCACAGCGGGTCCGGGATGCCCCCGGCCACGAATCCATCCAGGAAGATCACATCGGCCTGTTCGGTCAGACCCGCGAGGTGCCGGGCCGCGTCGGCCTCGATCACCTGAAAGCGCTCGCCGTCCGGCGGCACCAAGAACGCGTCGCGCAGTGCGATGACGGCCGGATCGATCTCCACCACCGTGATGCGCGCCCCCGTCAGATAGCGATGGCAGAACTTGGGCAGCGATCCGCCCCCCAAGCCCACCATCAGGATGTCCGCCGGTTCCGGCTTGAACAGCACGAAGCCCATCATCATCCGCGTGTATTCGATCTCCAGCGCGTCCGGATTGAGCAGCGACATGCTGCTCTGGATCTCCTGCTGCGTGAAATGCAGGGTGCGCCGGGTGCCGGCATTCTGGATGAAAGGCCGGTGCGGCGCTGCCGGCGCATCGGTAACGGGCGAATCGGCGGGAGCGGGAACGTCGGACATGGGCGCGGGTTTGGGGCGAAAGATCCGCAGAAGATACCACTGCCCGCGCCCACGCGGCCCGAACGGCGCCGCCGCCACGTCAGACGAGCATCACCGGACAGGGCGAATGCGCCAGAATCCGCCCGCACACCGAGCCGCGAATGGCGTTGAGCAGCGGGCTGTGATGGTGCGACCCCAGCACGATGGCCGCCGCGTCGACCTGCTTCGCATACTCGACGATCTTCTCTGGCGTGAAACCCACGAGCTCGTGGCATTCGTGGCTGACATTGGCGGCGGTCAGAATGCCAACCACCGATTGCATCGCCTTGCCGCTTTCCTCGTGGTGCCAGGCTTCGATGTCCGCCTTGCCGATGAAGGACTTCACGTCCCCGCCCACGTCGGGTTCGCAGTGCACCACATGCACGACGAAATCCCGGTTCAGCAAGGGACTATCCACCAGAAATCGGGCCGCCGCGTCGCTGTGCAGCGACCCATCGGTAGCAAGAATGATCGTGTTCATGGCAGACCTCCGGGTCATGACTTCCTGGTTTCGGAGCGCGCGGGCTTTTGCGCGTCCCTTCCCGGCATCACCCAGCTTGCGCCCACCGACGCCAGCAGGATCACGCCAACCACCCCAAGCGACCAGTGCACCGGCACGTGGACCCATTGTTCGGCAAGCATCTTGCCGCCGATGACGACCAGCACCGTTGCCAGGCCATACTTGAGATAGTGAAACCGCGCCACCATGTCCGCCAGCAGAAAATACAGCGCCCGCAGCCCCATGATGGCGAAAATGTTGGACGTGAAGACGATGAACGGATCGGTCGTCACGGCAAAGATGGCGGGGATGCTATCCACGGCAAACACGACGTCGGTCGCCTCGATCATCACCAGCACCACGAACATCGGCGTCGCATAGCGCAACCCGTCGATGCGCACAAAGAATGACTGCCCGTGATAGTCCTTGGTGATCCGCATCGCCGACCGCAGGAAGCGCACCAGCGGATTGCGCGAGATATCCGGCTGTCGACCTGCGGTAAACAGCATCTTGAGCCCCGTGAAGACCAGGAACGCGCCCAGCACGTAAAACAGCCACGTAAATTGCGACAGCAGCCACACGCCGGCCAGGATCATGCTGACCCGCATGACGATGGCGCCCAGCACCCCGTACAGAAGCACGCGCCGCTGCAGCTCCAGCGGCACCGCGAAGTACGTGAAGATCAGCGAGAAGACGAACATGTTGTCCACAGACAGGGACAGTTCAATGAGGTAGCCGGTAAAGAACTCCAGCGTCTTCTGATGTGCCACCGCCCGCCCCAGCGCAGCGTCCAGATACCACCACATCAGGCCGCCGAACAGCGTGGCAAGCGTCATCCACGCCAGCACCCAGCACAGCGCTTCGCGCGAGGACACGCGGTGCGCGCGGCGCCCGCCGAACGCATACAGGTCCAGCGCCAACACGAGCAGCACAAAACCCACGAATCCCGCCCACATCGGCAGCGTCGCAAAGGTTTCGACCCGGTTCATGAAAGGCGCCTCCTTCCCTCGCGCCACGCGAGCCGCGCAAGGGGCGCACAGGGACTGCATTCGCACGAGGCCAGTCTAGTGCGGCGCGATTGCTCCAACAATTCGCATTAAGATGACCCGATAGTCAGATTTTTTGGAGCGATCAGCCATGGTCACGCTCAACTACAAGCATCTGCGCTATTTCTGGACGGTGGCCAAGGCGGGCAGCATCGCCCGCGCGGCGCAGCAATTGCAGCGCACGCCCCAATCCATCAGCGGCCAGATCCAGGATCTGGAATCCGCGCTGGGCACCGAGCTTTTCCGGCGCGCCGGCCGAGGCCTTGAACTGACCGACGTGGGGCGCCATGCGCTGCTTTACGCGGACCGCATCTTCACCTTGGGCGACGAATTGCTGGATGACCTGCGTGAGCGTCCCGCGCGGCGCGCGCTGGAGTTCAAGGTGGGGGTGGCCGAAGGCATGCCCAAGGCGATGGTGTACCGGATGATCGAACCCGCATTGCAGCTGGCCGAGGACGTGCGGCTTATCTGCCGCGAAGGGCGTCTTCCCTTCCTTCTAGCTGATCTGGCGGTGCATCGATTCGACATGGTGATCGCCGACCGCCCGATGCCCGGCAACCTGAACGTGCGCGGCTTCAGCCATCTGCTGGGCGAGTGCGGACTGACCTTCTTTGGATCGCCGCAACTGCTGGACACCCTGCCGGGCACGTTTCCGGCGCTGCTGGACCAGGCGCCGTTCCTGCTGCCGGGCGAAGACGCCGCCATCCGGCCGCGGCTGCTGCGCTGGTTCGACGAACAGGACATCCGCCCGCGCATCGTGGGCGAGTTCGACGACAGCGCGCTGATGAACTCCTTTGGGCAGACCGGGACAGGCCTCTTCGTCGCGCCCACGGCGACCGCCGCGTACCTGTGCAAGCAGTACCGTGTGCGCGCCATCGGACACGCACCGGCGGTGAAGGAACAGTTCTACGCCATCACCACCGACCAGCGGCTGGAGCACCCGGCGGTGGTGGCGCTAAGCCGCGCGGCGCGGGAGGATATTTTCGGGGCGGCGAAGTAGCGATGGGGCGCCGCTACAGGAACGACTTGGCGTGCTTGAGCACCTGATCGCACGCCTTGCGGGTCAGTTCCTCTTTCAGCCCGCCGCCGCTCAGGTCCACCGACTTGCCGTCGCTGCCGTTGAGCAGGCCCTGCAGTCCGGCGAGATAGCCGGAATCCGTTTTGGCCTTCTGCGTCGAGCCGCCGCCGATCTTGCCCATCAGCTTGTCTTTCAAGGCCTGCGCGTCGCCGCCGGCAAGGTAATTGTTCTTCATGCAGAACTCCAGCACGCCGGCCGCGTTGCCGGCCGAGGCCGGGGTAAGCGAAGACAGCGGCAGGCTATTACCCAGGCCCTGCAGGATGCCGCCTTGCCCGGCATTGCTTGGGGCGCCGCCGCCTTGGGTTGCACTGCCTTGGCCCGCGCCTTCCATCTGTCCCTTTACAGCATCGAGCCACTGCGCGGTAGCGGTGCCTGCGTAGCACTGCGCCGCGATGAGGGCGGCGGCGCCGGCGAGGTGGCGGAAAGGGATCTTCATGACTTGCTCCTGGTGCGGTAAATAACTGCGGCCATCGTAGTGGCGCGCTGGGGAAAAGCGGCGCGCGGGCAGGGCATGTAATGCGACAAATGATGTGCGTGCGGCCACGGTCCGCCGTGGTGCAGTAGCAATTGCATTCGTAACGTCACGCCTTTGATACCGGCGCGCAACGCCAGCAGGCGCCTGCGCGCGCCTACGCTACTATTTCGGACTGTCCCCGGGAGGCGGCTGGCGTGCTGCCGCGCCCCAGAGGCGTCCCGTGCCATCTAATCCGTGAGAACCCGTGATGTCGTCCGTCGAATTCCAAGATGTATTCGTCCCCGCCGCCAGCGGCCAGCTTTTCGTGCGGCGCTGGACGCCCGCCGCATCCGCCACGTCTGCCGGCAGCGGCGCGCCCATCGTGCTGATGCACGATTCGCTGGGATGCGTGGAGCTGTGGCGCGACTTTCCGGAACGGCTGGCCGGCGCGACGGGGCGCGAGGTCATCGCCTACGACCGCCTGGGATTTGGCCGGTCCGACCCGTACAAGGGCACGCTCGGTGTGGACTTCGTGGTGCGCGAAGCCATCGAGGGATTTCGCGCCGTGCGCGAAGCGCTGGAGCTGGACCAGTTCGCGGCGTTTGGCCACAGCGTCGGCGGCGGCATGGCCATTGCCAGCGCCGCGGCGTATCCGCAGTCGTGCCGCGCGCTCATCACCGAATCCGCGCAGGTCTACGCAGAGGAACGCACCCTGGAAGGCATCCGCCAGGCGCGCGAGGCTTTCGCGCAGCCCGGACAGCTTGACCGCCTGAAGAAGTACCACGGCGACAAGGCGGCCTGGGTGCTGAGCGCCTGGATCGACACCTGGCTGTCGCCGGACTTCGCGGACTGGACGCTGGACCCGCAGCTGGCGCAAGTGAAATGCCCCGCGCTGGCGCTGCACGGCGACAACGACGAATACGGCTCCACGGTGCACGCCGAGCGCATTGCGCAGCTGGCAGGCGCGCAGCCCGTCATCTTCGAGAATTGCGGCCACGTGCCGCACCGCGAGATGCCCGAGCAGGTCCTTGCGACCGTCTGGGATTGGCTGCCGCGCGCCGGCTGAACGGCGCGTTGCGTCGCGGCCTGACGCGTTTGCGCGCTACAGGCGGGTGACGCGAAGCACCGCGTCGGCAAACGCCTTCGGCGCCTCTTGCGGCAGATTGTGGCCGATGCCGACACCCACGTCGATGTGCTGATATTTGCCGGTGAACTGGCCGGCGTAGGCCGCGGGTGGCGGATGCGGCGCGCCATTGGCGTCGCCTTCCATCGTGATCGACGGAATGCCGATCCTGGGCAATTGCGCCAGCCGCGCCTCCAGCGCGTCGTACTGCGACTCGCCCTGCGCCAGTCCCAGCCGCCAGCGGTAGTTGTGCACCACGATCTCGACATGGTCGGGGTTGTCGAAGGCGCGCGCCGATCGCGCAAACGTTGCGTCGTCAAAGCGCCATTGCGGCGAGGCCAGTTGCCAGATCAGCTTGTTGAAGCTGTTCACGTTGGCAGCGTAGCCGGCCGCGCCGCGCTCCGTGGCGAAGTAGAACTGATACCACCATTGCAGCTCGGCCTGCGGCGGCAGCGGCTTGCGGTTGCCTTCCAGGCTGCCGATCAGGTAGCCGCTGACCGACACCAGCGCCTCGCAGCGCTGCGGCCACAGCGCCGCCATGATGCACGCGGTGCGTGCGCCCCAATCGAAGCCGGCGACGACCGCCTTGCGAATCTTCAACGCGTCCATCAGCGCAATCATGTCCACGGCCACGACGGCCTGTTCGCCATTGCGCGGGGTGTCCGGCGATACGATCCGCGTGGTGCCGTAGCCGCGCAAATGGGGCACGATCACGCGGTAACCGGCGGCCGTCAGGCGCGGCACGACGTCGATGAAACTGTGGATGTCATAGGGCCAGCCGTGCAGCAGGATGGCGACGGGGCCATCGGCCGGGCCGGCGTCCACGTAGCCCACGTCCAGCGTGCCGGCGCGGATCTGCCGGATGCTGTTGAACGGGGGGACGGGGCCTTGCGGGGCCTTCGCCACGGATTTGGCGATCGCGTTGCCGCCGAGCCCGAGGCCCAGCAGGCTGGCGCCCGCCAGCGAAGAAGTCGTACCCAGCAGGCGGCGCCGCTGGACGTTTACCGGTTCCGGCATGGTGATGCTCCAGAAAGTCTTGTTGAAGGGGACGTGACTGCTGGACGTCACTGTGGCCCGGGGCGCGGGGCGTTGGGTGTCGGTATGTACGCGCCGCGCGCGCCGATACACAACGACATAAAAATCCTGCGAATCCCGCAGCGCCGGGGCTGGAGACGGGCAGGCGCCGCCTTTACTATCAGCATTAGCCGGCACACCCCCTGCCGGGGAAGAACCGCATGAGCACACTACCTGCTGCAACGCCCCCCGGCCTGAACACGCGCCGCTTGCTTCCGTGGACAGTGGTGATCCTGGTCGCCGTGGGCCTCGCGCTGCACGGGCCGATCGCCCAGCTCGAGCACTATCACGACTTTGCCGACAAGCGCGCGTGGCTGGGCATTCCCAACGCGGGCGATGTGCTCTCCAACCTGGGCTTCGCGGTGGTCGGCTGGTATGGCTTGGCGCTGGTCATGCACTCGCGCCACCTGCGTGCGCTGGACGCCATCCGGCCCGGCTACACGGTGTTCTTCCTTGCGCTCATGCTGACCGCCTTCGGCTCCGGGTGGTACCACCTCTTGCCCGACAACGCGCGTCTGATCTGGGACCGCCTGCCCATCGCGCTGCTGTGCGCCGGCATCCTGTCGGCCGTCTGGCGCGAAACCGTCGGCGACGGCCGCTGGGTCGATGTGCTGTGGACCGCGCTTGCCGTGGGCAGCGTGGCGTGGTGGTGGTACACCGACCACACGTCCACGGGCGATCTGCGTCCGTACCTCTTCGTGCAGTTCATGCCGCTGGTGCTGGTGCCGCTGCTGCAATGGAGAAACGGCACCCCGCTGCGCGAACGGCTGTACTTCGGCGCGGCCATCGGGTTCTACGTGCTGGCCAAGGCCGCCGAACTGCTGGACTATCAGATATACCAGACGTTCGCGTTCATGAGCGGCCACACGCTCAAGCACCTGTTCTCGATGGCGGCGGGGCTGATGGTGACGCTGAATTTCGCGCATCGCAAGCGCGAGGCGGACGCATCGCCTGGCCGGCACGTTTCCCGCTAAACGGGCAGCGGCGGCGCGGCGGTCTTGAATATCATCCCGGACTGAACTGAGGCCGGGACCGGCAAGCCGGTGAGGCGGCTTGCCGGTCATGAAGAAAAAAGATAGGCCACGCACCGTCAAGGTGGCCTATCAAGGCCGGACATCGGTACGGCCTGCTACCTGCACAAACCCCTACTTCGGCATCAGCACCGTGTCGATGACGTGGATGACGCCGTTGTCCGCCGCGACATCGGTCTTCACGACCTTGGCGTTGTCCACGGTGACGTTGCCGCCATTGACCGCGATGGTCAACGAGCTGCCTTCAACCGTCTTCACCTTGCCCGGCTTGACGTCCTTGGCCATGACCTTGCCCGGCACGACGTGATAGGTGAGCACCTTGGTCAGCGCGGCCTTGTCTTTCAGCAGCGCGTCCAGCTTGTCCTTCGGCACCTTGGCGAAGGCTTCATCGGTCGGCGCGAACACGGTGTACGGGCCCGGACCCTTCAGCGTGTCGACCAGTCCGGCTGCTTGCACAGCGGTGACCAGCGTATTGAACGAACCGGCCGACTTGGCGGTGTCCACGATGTCGGCGGCGTGCGCGGTGCCCAGCGCCAGGGTGAGCGAAATACCTGCCAAAAGACGTTTCATGATTGACTCCTTGTCCAGGGACCTCCCGCGAGCGCGGGTTCCGAAAGCGGCCTCGAATAGGGGGGAAATTGAACCGCTTGATGAAGGAATTTACGCGTCTACCGTCTTCTCGTCCACGATTTGAACCGCTATTATGCAAACATATCGGTTCAATACCGGGTCAAGGAAAACAATGGAATCCAAGCAATCCGACGACGGCCGCATCACGTACCGCAGCGGCGTGGCGGCGCGCCTGGCGGGGCTCTCCCCGGAGACGCTGCGCGTCTGGGAGCGCCGCTACAACCTGTCCGATGTCGAACGCTCGGCGCGCGGCCAGCGCTTGTATTCCGCCGAACAGGTGCGCCGTCTCAGCCTGCTCAAGCAACTGGTCGATCAGGGGCATGCCATCGGCGTGCTTGCGCCCATGTCCATCGAACAGCTGCAGGAACTGGCTGGCGCCGCCGCGCGCCAACCCGCGGCGCAGGGGCCGCTGCGCCTGGGCGTGGCCGGCGCCAACCTGGCCCGCCGCATCGCCGGCAGCGGACGCGACGGCCTGGACGTGATCGTTCAACAGAGCTGGCCGCACCTTGAACAGGTCGCCCTCACGCCGCAAGAGGCGGACCTCGAGGTTCTGGTGATCGAACTATCCGAGCTGCATGAAAGCGCGCTGCCGCTGATCGTGGCGGCCGCAAAGGCGTGCGGCGACGTCGCCGTGCTGGTGCTTTACCGGTTCTGCGCCAGCGCGACCATCCGCGCCTTGCGCGCCCACGGTTTTCTGGCGGCCCGCGTTCCGGCGGACATCGGCGAATTGCTGCTGCTGTGCCGCTCGGCGCTAGCCGGCGAACGGCTGCCGACCGCGCCTGCCCAGCCCACGCTGGATCTGCGCTTTGACGAGCATGCGCTATTCACCATCATGGCCTCGGGCAGCGGCCTGGCCTGCGAATGCCCGAAGCACCTGGCCGACCTGCTACTGATGGTGGGCAGCTTCGAACGCTACAGCGTGCAATGCGCGTCCCGCAACGATGACGACGCGCAGTTGCACAGCGACCTGGGCCGCGCCGCGGGGCAGGCGCGCGCCATTCTGGAAGTCGCGATGGAAAGACTGGCCCGGGCAGAGGGCCTGCCCCTGCCGCCTCCCATTTCCAAAGCAGACCCCGAAAATAAAACGCGCTGAGGGCCGGGCCCGTGGACCCCGCACTCAGCGCGTTGCAGGCGTGCGGGGCCGGCGCGCAATCCTGCCGTTACGGGCAGTCATGCGGCCACGCCCATGCGCCTCAGAAGCGCGTCATCAGCTTGAACATGCCCGACTGCTGGCGGTTGCCGCTGCCGAACTGCGCGTCGTAGGCCACGCCCGCGGTCGTGCTGCGCGTGATCGCCACTTCGGCGCCCAGGCCCAGCACCGCCGCGTTCTTCGCGATGGGCACACCCGACACCGTGAAGGTGCTGCCGCCTTCAAAGGCCAGTTTCTGCGTGGGCTTCACATCGCCCATCGCGTGGCGCCAGCCCAACGTCGCCGTCAAGCGGCCAGGCGCGCTGTCCGTGCCGATCAGCATGGCGCCGCGCAGGCCCAGGGTGGTGCTCGTCACATCGTCCGTGTTGCTCTGGCCGCGCAGGGCCGCAGAGCCGCCTGTCTCCTGGAAGCCGCGCGTGCGGATCTGGTTCCAGGCCACGCCGGCGAAGGGCTCGATCGCATAGGCGTCCGAAAGCGGCAGCTTGTAGCCAAGCTCCGTGAACAGCTGCGTCGACGACGCGTTGTAGGACGATTCCAGACGCTGGTTCAGGCTGCCCGCCGCGACGTTGCGCTTGGCGTCGATCTCGTGCCAGGTGTAGGCCGCGCCCGCCATGAAGCGCACGTGTCCCGGACCGGCTTCGAAGTTCTTGCCGCCGAAGACCGTCGCCGTGTAGCTGTCCACGCTCATGCGCGAGGACACGTCGGAGATCGAGTTGTGGCTGCCGGTATAACCGACCGCGCCACCCAGACGCCAGCCGCCGCCCACGTCGCCATCGCCGCCCACGAACAGGCCGCCCGAGGACTGACGCACGGTGGACGCATTGCCGTCGCCGTTGAAGGTGCTCCAGTTGCCGAACGCCTGCGCCCAGATCGGCGATGCGCCGCTTTGCGGCAGGGCGTCGGAGGACGTCGCGCCCAACTGCGCCGTCGGCCGGCCGGCGCGCATCGGCGCGTCCAGATTGCCGCGCAGATGCGACAGCGGCAAGGTGGTGACGGCGTCGCCCTGGGTTTGCAGCACGCTGCCCGTGCTCGCGTACGCTTCGCCGGACAACTGCTTCAACGCCGCGCGCGCCTGCCCCGGCGTCATGGCCAGCACGGCATCCGTGACCTGGCTGGCGCCCGTCGCCTTGCCCGCGCCATTGGCGCTGGCAATCAGCGACGAATCGGCGCCGGGCGCAACGGGTTGGGTGACGACCGGTGCAGCGTCGCTGCCGGCCGAGGCCGTACCCGTGCCGGTGGTGGCCGAGCCGGTACCCGTCGGCGCGGAACCATTGCCCGTCGGCGCAGAACCATTGCCGGTCGAAGGCGCGCCATTTTCCGCCGGGGCCGAGCCGCTGCCAGCCTGGCTGGAACCGCTACCCGACGGCGCGGCGCCGTTGCCTGCCGGCGCCGAACCATTGCCGCTCGAAGGCGGCGCCTGCTGGTCCAGCGCACCGCCCACGTTGGTTTCGTTTTCCGAACCGCCGACGCTGCCGATCGGCACGTCGTTGCGCGCGAGCGTCATGAACGCATTCTTCGCGTCATAGCTGAGCGACGGCGTCAGGAACGCGTATGCGCTAGACACGCCCGTGAAACGGCCCTGAATGCCGCCGTCGGCCGTCAGGATGTTGTACGTCGCGCGCGGCGCGTAGTTGCCGTTCGGGCCCACATGTGCCACGGTGCCGTCCAGCGTGGCGACGCCAGTCACGTGGATGCGGTCGCTCAGGGTGCTGGCCGGATCGGCATGCACGCGGTAAACCGTGTCCTGGCCGAAATTCAGGTTGCCGTTGACCGTCAGCGTGCCCATCGGCGTGCCGTCGTTGCCCGGCGAGATGACGGCCGTGGGGTACAGCGTCGTGCTGCCCACTTGGCCGACACCGGCCAGCACCACTTCGCGGCCGATGTCCATCGGGCCATTCAGCTTGCCGTTGATCTCCAGCGCGCCGTCGGCGATGAAGATCGGACCGGTCAGGTTGCTGCTGTCGCCGTTCAGGATGATCGAGCCCACGCCGGTTTTCACAAAGCCTTCGGTGCCATGCAGCGGGTTGTCGATGACGTCCACGAACCTGCCCGCCGCATACGTGCCGTCGCCGACGACGATGACGGGCGGGTTGCCGCCGGTGCCGGCCAGCGTGATCGGCGCGCCCTGCAGGCGATACCGGTCCGTCGCGAATTGCAGTCCCGACACGCGCACCGGGCCCGCGCTGCCATCGACGGTGACCGTGCCCGCCGCGCCCGTGAAGATCGCATAGCCGCCGCTGGGCAGCGCGCCGGTGGCGTTGGTCGGGCTGTTCCAGTTCGTGCTTGCGGCGCTCCAGGTGCCGTTGCCGCCGCCGGCGTTGGCCGCGGAGGCCACGCCATTGCCGTTCCACAAGTTGGTCGTGCTGGGACCCAGAACCAGGTTGATGTGCTTGTCACCCGTCAGCGTCTGGATGGTGGCGGCCGGCACCGAGTCGCCGGAGACCGTGCCCAGCGTCAGGCCACTGCCGCTCAACGTGCCGCCGTACGACATGATGCGGTAGAAGCCCGCGTTGACGCCGTGCGTGCTGACCTTCACGTTCAACGTCGCGTTGTTCAGGGCCACGTTGCCGCCCACCGTGATGTTGTCGCCCGTGCCGGGTTGCGTGATGGGCAGTCCGGCATAGCCGGTCTCGAAATCGAAGACGCCGTTGTTGATGCCCAGGTTGCCATTCACAACGAGATTGCCGTTGGAAACGCCGGTGGGCGTGTCCACCCAGTATCCCGGCGCGACGCGGGCATTGCCCGTCACGTTCAGGTCGCCGTTGATCGCGCCAAACCCCGCCACGGTGCCGCCGGACATGGCGTTGACGTTGCCGCCGATCGTCACGCCCGCGCCGCCCCCATTGCCGCCGATTACCGCCGTCCCGCCATTGACATCGATTCCGCCGGGAAAGTTGGCCGACCCGTCAAACACCTGCGTATTGCCCGCCCCGATGGTCAGGTCCGCAGCGGTGACGCTGCCCACATAGGACGCGCTCAAGGCGAGCGTCGCCGTCAGCCACTTCTTTGTGCCGTGTGCCAAAACTTCAATCCTCCGGATTAATCGAGCTTCCTTTCACCTATTGCCGATATGTTTAAAAAGTATCGGCAAGTAATAATGCAGCCGGCGTGAATTTAGGGTCAGCTCTCGAAAAAAGGAGGCACTGTATAACGGTTTTTTTTGCGTCCCCGTTAATAATCGGGGTTATATCCCGTTAATTATCAAAATAGGTCTACGGCATACGTCTGATAATGCTAGGCATACCCGCGAAGATATTATCCAAAGTATTTATTTCCGCAGATTGGATACCATCCGCCCGCGATTATCAGCCGTTTTCGGATACCATCTTTTGGCCGTATGTGCGCGCGGACAGCGCACTTGGCAACGCCGCATTCAGTCACAAAATGACACGGGAAACCGTTCTGCTTTGGCCTCGTCACGCAAGCCCGGCGGCCGCTGCGCCGGGCAGCGGGAACACCACGTTGAAGCAGACGCCGCGCCCCTGGGGCCCTTCATCAACGGTCACGCGCGCTTCGTGCGAGCGGGCAATTCTGGCGACCAGGGCCAGCCCCAGCCCGCTCCCATGGCTTGGCGCACCCGGTCCGCGATAGAACGGATCGAAGATCCGCTCGCGCAATGGCCGCGCGATGCCGGGCCCGTTGTCCGCGACCGCCAGCGTGACGCCCTCCGGCTCCCAATGCAGCGCAACGCTGATCGCACTGTTCTCGCCGCTGTACCGGCCCGCGTTGTCCACCAGATTGCGCACCAGAATGCCCAGCGCATCCACCTGGCCCATGATCAGGACCGGCGCGGCATCCACGGTGACCTGCTGGCCGCGATGGATGAACGAGGCCTGCATGTCCCGCAGCACGAAGGCCACCACGGACGCAAGGTTCACCGGCTCAAGCCGGATGTCGTTGCGGTCCGTGCGCGCCAGGTCCAGCAGCTGTTCGACGATGCGGGAACTGCGGCGCGTGGTCTGCGCGATCTTCTGCATCAGCATCCTGGCCTTCACGGGATCGTTGACGCGATACGCCGTGTCCGCATACACGGCCAGCACCGCCAGCGGCGTGCGAAGCTCGTGGGCGGCATCGCCGATGAACCGGCGCTCGTTCTCGATCAACGCCGCCACCCGGCGCTGGCGCTCATTGATCGCGCGTATCAACGGCACCAGCTCGGCGGGGACGGCCCGCTCATCAACGGTCACGCCGTCGGTCACGCTAGCCTCGGCAATCTCCCTGGCCACGCAGCCAAGCTTGCGCACGGAACGGCAGACAACCAGCATCGTGACGCCCCCGATCCCGGCAAACATCAGCAACGTGATGATCGAGCCCAGCTCGAACCGGGCGGCAAGGCCGGCATAGAACGCTCGCGTCGGCGTGCCCGCGACGATTTCGAAGCGCGCGGACTCGTCCAGCCCCGTGTACACCCGCCACGTATCCCCATCCTGGACGACGCACGAAAATCCAACCGTGTTTCCCTGCCCCATCCGCTTGCGCGGCGCGTCCTTGGACGCCAGCACCAGGCGATTCGTCACGCGGTCCCAGACCTGGATCTCGGTCTTGCCGACGGCCTGACGCACCAGGAAGGCGGGCACCGGCAGTTCGCGGGTGATGTCTTGTGTGGCGGGCACCATCGCCAAAAAGAAGGCCATGCTGTCGACCACGGCACTCAATTCATGATCGCGCAACCCGGATTCGGCCCGGGTCACGCTGTTCCAATACAAGCCAAACTGCACCAGCCACGACACGAGCAGCGCGCTGAAGATGCCCAACAGGACCTGTGCGCGCAACGAATTCGTGACCCGCCGCATCAGCCGCTATCCCGGGCCAGCCGGTAGCCTTGACCATGAACATTTTCGATGATGTCCTTGCCCAGCTTCTTTCTCAGCGAATGAACGAACACGGCGATCGTGTTGCTCTCGCCAGGCCGGCCCGCGCCATACAGGTGCACGCGCAGCTCTTCCGTGGACACCAGCCGGTCCGCGTGCCTGAGAAGCATCTCCAGCGTGCGGAACTCGTGCTCCGACAACCGTGTCGGCGCCTCGTCGACGAAGGCTTCGCGCCGGCCCGGATCCAGCTTCACATGACGCCAGGCCAGGATCTTGTCGCCCGGAACGCCGCTGCGCCTGAGCAGGGCGCGCATGCGGGCAAACAGCTCCGCGGGCTCGAACGGCTTGATGACGTAATCATCGGCGCCAATATCAAGCCCCCTGATGCGATCGCTCAACGCGTCCCGCGCGGTAATCAGGATCACCGGCACGTCATCGCCGCGCCGGCGCACAAAACGCAGCACATCCAATCCCGAACCGCGATGTAGCCCGATATCCAGCAGCACGAGCGCGAAGGCGTGCTGCAGCAGCAGCACCTTGGCGGCTTCGACGTCCTGCACGAGCGTCACCGCGAAGTCCAATTCCTCGAGCGCCAGCGTCAACGCGTCCGCGAACATCGCGTCGTCCTCAACCAACAGAACTCGCATGTCAGTATTCCCCTTCCGTGTGCGTTGACAGCTGCTGCATGGGGCCGCGCGCTCGCCGCCCCAGGCCGCATCATACGGTCAGGTTGCGGCCTCAGGCGTGCGCAGGTGCTGCCAGCGCCAACCGCTCGTAACGCGGGCCGGGCTGCGCCGCGCCAGGCTGCCGTTCCGTCTTGAAGCGCGCCACCGCCTGCAAGAGCTCTTTCGCCTGCGTGGCCATTGCGCCGGCCGCCGCAGCGGACTCTTCGACCAACGCCGCATTCTGTTGCGTCATCGTGTCCATTTGCGACACCGCCACGTTCACCTGCTCGATGCCGGCAGTCTGCTCGGCCGAGGCCGAGGCGATCTCAACGGTCACCTCCTTGAGCCTTGCCACGGCGTCGAGCACCTTCTCCATCTGCCCACCCGCCGTGGCCGCCATCGACTCGCCGCCCTCCACCGCACGCTGGGAGTTCTCGATCAAGCCCTTGATCTCCTTGGCGGCCGTGGCGCTGCGCTGCGCCAGCGCGCGCACTTCCGTCGCCACCACGGCGAAGCCGCGGCCCTGTTCGCCGGCGCGCGCCGCTTCCACGGCCGCATTGAGCGCAAGAATGTTCGTCTGGAAGGCGATGCTATCGATCACCGACACAATCTCGCCCATGCGCTGCGCATCGGCCGAGATCGCCCCGATCGCATCGACCACCTGGCCCACCACGCGGCCCGCTTCAACCGTGAGCTGGCTGCAATCGACGGCAAGGCTGCTGCCGCTGGCCGCATTGTCCTGGTTCATCCGCACCGTCGAGGTCATCTCTTCGATGCTCGCGGCCGTTTCCTCAAGCGATGCGGCCTGCTCCTCGGTGCGTTGCGACAGGTCGGCATTGCCTTCGGCAATCTGCGCCGACGCCGTCGAGATGGATTCCGCCGCGCTGACGATCGTGCCGACCGTCGACGCAAGCTGCCTGCGCATCGTTTCCAGCGAATACATCAGGCTCGAATGATCCCGCTCATCGAGCTTGAGCGCCGTCGTGAGATCGCCGCTGGCAATGGCGCCGGCCAGCTTCTGCGCGTCGGCGGGTTCTCCGCCCAGCTGCCGCAGGATGCTGCGCGTGACCAGCCACGCCGACAGGACGCCCACCAGCACGGCGATCGACATGATCACGATGATCGTGCTCTGCAGACGCGCCGACGTCGCCGCCGCCTGCCGCGCCGATTCATCGTTGAGCTGGGATTCAAGGTTGGCGAGCGACAGCAACTGGTCGAGCCACGCGTCCTGCTTGGCGCGCAGTTCTTCCCGCAGAATGCGGGCGGCTTCCTGGGTGTTGTTCTGGCGCCCGGCTTCCAGCGCACGCAGGTAGATGGGCGTCGCGTCCTGTTCCGCGCGGCGGGCGGCGGCCAGCAGATCCCTTTCCGCGGCAAGGGTATTGGCATCGCTCGCAAACATCTGCGCAAGACGTTCATTGGCTTGGCGATAGCGCGCCGCCATGTCTTCGGCCCGGGCGATCTCATTGGCCACGGCTTGCGGGTCCGTGTAGAGCACGATGTTGCGCACCACGATCGCCCGGCCCTGCACCAGCTCGCGCATCTGCAGCGCCAGCTTCAACTGCTGGTTGTTCACGTTCACGATGTCGTACATCGACTTGTCCAGCGTCCTCACGGCGTACAGGGACAGGCCCCCAAGCACCATCAACGCAAGAACAAGCAAGAGAAAACCGATCGCAAGACGCGAACTCACTTTCATGGCTGCCAGATTCATCATTCGCCTTTTGTTGTTGTTGGCAGCCGGCTCATGACAATTCGCGCTGGACAAGCGCTTGGACCCTGAACGGGCCCGCGCCGGCTGACGAGCGCGACTATAGAGGGCGAAGAATTAATGAATCGTTAATTCTCACCAATTCTAAAAGCTGTGCCGCAGTCCCAACGCGATGGTCTGCGGGCTGGCGCCAGCGGTCACGCCCAGCGCATTGATGGCGAAGTCGTACGCCGCATTCGAGCGGTTCTTGATCTTCGAGTAGTACGCATACACAGAAGTGCGCTTGGAAAAGGGCTGCTCATAGCCCAGCGTGTACTGGACCGCGCCGGTGTCCTGGCCGCTACGGACGTAGCCCACCCGCTGGGTAGACGGCCCGGTGCCGTTGGCGGCGTACCCGACGGACGCGTTCAGGCTGCCGGTGCCCAGCTTCTGCACCACGGACACGTAGTAACCCTTGCGGCGCAGATCGCCGGATGCGGTCTGGTAGCGCAGCTGCTCGACGACGAAGTTGATCGTGGTGGACGGAAACGAATATGTGGCGCCCAGCTTGATGGCATCGTCGTGCGAGTCGGCCATCTGATAGTTCTTGTGCAGCTCATAGGCCGCCACCAGCGCCAGCGGTCCGTCCTTGTAGGCGGCGGACCAGGAGAACAGTTGGGGATTGCGCGGCGTCGTCATGCGTTCCTGCGGCAGGCCCCACGTGAATCCAGCGCTCAAGCCATGCCAGTCCGCGGACCGGAAATGCAGCGAATTTTTCTGGCGTCGATCAAACGAACTCGTGTTCTCGACGTTGCCCGAGCTGGACGCCGAGCCGTTGCCCATCAACGCCATGTATCCCGCCGTCATCGGATAGTAGGGATCCATTTTCATGGTCGACTCGGTGTAGGCCGTGTGCCAATTGCCCAGAAAGAACGTGCCGTAGGGCGATGCCAGCCCAAGGCGCGTGTTCCGGCTGGCGATCTCGCCTTGCCCGGTGTTGGGCGCAATGCCACTCTCGATCTGAAAGATCGCCGACAGGCCATCGCCCAGGTCCTCTTCGCCGCGAAAGCCGAACACCGACCGGTTGTTCGTCATGCGTGAGCCCGAGCCGGCATTGTCGGCGCCGCTGATCCAGCCGTATTCCAGCGCCGTGTTGAGCCGGCCGTATAGCGTGACGGACGATTGCGCCGACGCGCTGCCCACCGCGCCACACAGCGCGGCCACCGCGCATCCACCAACCAGAACCCGTTTGCGCGCGTCGCGGCCAACTTTCATCTCATACTCCTGTGCCTTGCGCAGCACGCAAACCGCAAGACGATACGCGTGCGCGCCGTGCCGACGCCATTCGTCGAAGGTATAGGGTGACGAACCTAATGTCGGATTGCGCCCCGGCGGACGCCATGAAAACCTACCCTCCGCGAAATTAATCGAGGAGAGTGGCATGGCTTCGCGTCGACAAGTCCTGGGAGCGGCGTCTTCGCTGGCTTCAGCGTTTGCGCTCAACAGCATGTGGGCCGGCCGGGCAAACGCCGGGTCGCAGTCTCAGACCGGCACGCCGCTGGCAGACGGTCCCCCGGAGGTGATTTTCTACAACGGCCGCTTCACCACGTTGGACCGCGCCAATCCGGAAGCGGACGCCGTCGCCGTGAAGGGCGGCAAGTTCGTCGCGGTGGGCAGCGACCGGGACGTCCTGCGCCTGGCGGGATCGAACACCCGGCTGGTTGACCTGAAAAAGAAAAGCGTCCTGCCCGGGCTTTACGACAACCACACGCACGTCGTGCGCGGCGGCCTGAACTACAACATGGAGCTGCGCTGGGACGGCGTGCGGTCGCTGGCGGATGCCATGGAGATGCTGCGCCGGCAGGTTGCCAATACACCCGCGCCCCAATGGGTGCGCGTGGTGGGCGGATTCACCGAGCATCAGTTCATTGAAAAGCGTCTGCCGACCATCGAGGAAATCAACGCGGTCGCACCGGACACGCCGGTGTTCCTGCTGCATCTGTACGATCGCGCGCTGCTGAATGCTGCGGCGCTGCGCGTGGTGGGCTACACCCGCGCCACGCCGGACCCCGAAGGTGGACAGATCATCCGGGACTCGAATGGCAATCCGACCGGCCTGCTGCTGGCCAAACCCAACGCCACGATCCTGTATTCAACCCTTGCCAAGGGCCCGAAGCTGCCATTCGACTACCAGCTGAACTCCACGCGCCATTTCATGCGCGAGCTGAACCGGCTGGGCGTCACGGGCGTCATCGACGCCGGCGGCGGCTATCAGAACTATCCGGACGACTATGCCGTCATCCAGAAGCTGGCCGACGACAACCAGCTGACGGTGCGGCTTGCGTACAACCTCTTCACGCAAAAGCCCAAGCACGAGAAAGAGGACTTCCTGAACTGGACGTCTTCGGTCAAGTACAAGCAGGGCGACGATTACTTCCGGCATAACGGGGCCGGAGAGATGCTGGTGTTCTCGGCGGCCGACTTCGAGGACTTCCGGGTCGAACGCCCGGACATGCCGCCGGAGATGGAAGGCGAACTGGAAGAGGTCGTTCGCGTCCTGGTCCAGAACAAGTGGCCGTGGCGCCTGCACGCAACCTACGACGAAACGATCACGCGCGCGCTGGACGTATTCGAGAAAGTGCATCGCGACACGCCGCTCACGGGCATCAACTGGTTCTTCGATCACGCCGAGACGATCTCGGACAAGTCCATCGACCGGATCGCCGCACTGGGCGGCGGCATTGCCGTGCAGCACCGCATGGCATACCAGGGCGAATACTTTGTCGAGCGCTACGGCGCGAAGGCCGCGCAAGCCACGCCCCCGGTCAAGCGCATTCTGGAAAAAGGCGTGAAAACGTCCGCCGGCACCGACGCCACGCGCGTCGCGTCCTACAACCCGTGGATTTCGCTATCGTGGATGACCACGGGCAAGACCGTCGGCGGCATGCCGCTGTATCCGCATGAAAACCTGCTGGACCGCGAAACGGCCCTGCGCATGTGGACCGAGAACGTCGCGTGGTTCTCCAACGACGAAGGCAAGCGCGGCCGCATCCAGGTGGGCCAGTTCGCCGATCTGATGGTCCCGTCCCAGGATTACTTCGCGGTGGCCGATGAAGAGATTTCGTTCCTGACGTCAGACCTGACCGTGGTGGGCGGGCGCGTGGTCTACGGCGCCGGCGACTTCGCCAAGCTCGACGAAAACGCGCCGCCGCCCGCCATGCCCGACTGGTCGCCCACGCGCCTGTTCGGCGGCTATGCCGCCTGGGGCGACCCGGAAGGCGCGGGACGCAATTCGCTCGACTACAAACGCTTTGCCGCGGCCTGCGGTTGCGCCAGCGCGTGCGGCCTGCATGGGCACAGCCATGCCAACGCGTGGGCCTCCAGCGTGCCGGCCTCGGACCAGAAGTCGTTCTTCGGCGCGCTGGGTTGCTCGTGCTGGGCCGTGTAAGGAACCGAACCCATGTCGAGCATTTCAACCTCGCTGGCCGGCATCGCGCGCCCCATTCTCGGGGGCCGCGTTGCCCGCTTTGCCGCCTACCTGGGCTTGTGCGCGGCGTATCTTCAGGGCGGGCTGGTCAAGCTGACCGACTTTCCCGGCGCCATTGCCGAAATGACCCATTTCGGGCTTACGCCCGCGCCGTTCTTCGCCGTGGTCGTGATCGCGCTTGAGCTCATCGCCTCGCTCATGATCCTGATCGGATGGCATCGCTGGATCGGCGCGCTGGGGCTGGCGATCTTCACGCTGCTCGCCACCTTCGTCGCCCTGCAGTTCTGGGAGATGCCGCCCGGCCAGGCGCGCTTTTTCGCCGCCAACTCGTTCTTCGAGCACCTTGGGCTGGTGGGCGGGTTCCTGCTGGTGATCTGGCAGGACCTGAACGAACGGCGGTAGCGGCCGTCGTATCGGCCTACGCAGTGTCCGTCGCGCCGGCCGCACCGCCGGTCCAGCGGGCACCGCGCCATCAACACTTACCTTGCACATCATGGAACAGACCCCCGTATCTCCCCGATTCACCGGCCTCTTGGGCTTTAACGCGGGATACGTCGATACGGCGGGGTTCCTGGCGCTGAACGGCCTGTTCACGGCGCACGTGACGGGCAACTTCGTCACGCTGGGCGCCGCCTTCGTCCACGGCACGACCGGCGCCTTCGCCAAGCTCCTGGCCTTGCCGCTCTTTTGTGCCGTCGTCGTGCTGACGCGCCTGTTTGCGTCCGGCTTCGCGGCCGCGGACACGGCGATGTCCAAGCTCATGTGCGCGAAGGTGCTGCTGCTGGCCGCCGCCGCTGCCGTCCTCATCGCCTACGGACCGTTTCCCGACAGCGATGCGCCCGTTGCCGTGATTGGCGGCATGCTGCTGGTCGCGGCCATGGGTATCCAGAATGCGATCCAGCGCATGCATCTGGGCAGCGCGCCGCCGTCCACGCTCATGACCGGCACCACCACGCAGGTGATGATCGACCTTGCCGACCTCTGCAAGGGCGTCTCCGGCGAGGCGCGCACGGCCGCCGTCGCCCGCCTGCGCAAGATGCTGCCCGCTCTGGCGGCGTTTGCGTCCGGCTGCGCCATTGCCGCGCTGCTGTACTGGGCGTCCCTCATGTGGTGTTTCATCCTGCCGCCCATCGTCGCCGCGCTGGCCACCCTGGGCATCAAACGCGCCCCGGCTGACCCTACTTGAGGGGGGGACGCGCCATACCTTCGAACAATGTCGAGACGCGAACGTTTCCCCTATCCTGACATTCTCGTTAAGGCCCCTCCATTTCAAACCAAGGTGATTTTCATGTCCCAAGCAAAGCTCGAAGTCCTGACCCCGCAGAACAGCCAGATCATCTTCATCGATCACCAGCCGCAAATGGCCTTTGGCGTGCAGTCGATCGACCGCCAGACGCTGAAGAACAATGCCGTGGGTCTGGCCAAGGCCGCCAAGGTGTTTGGCATTCCCACCACCATCACCACCGTCGAGACCGAGTCGTTCTCGGGTTACACCTACCCCGAACTGCTCGACGTGTTTCCGAACCAGAAAGTCCTGGAACGCACCTCGATGAACTCGTGGGACGACCAGAAGGTGCGCGACGCGCTGGCCGCCAATGGCCGCAAGAAGGTCGTCGTGGCCGGTCTCTGGACCGAAGTTTGCAACACCACGTTTGCGCTGTGCGCCATGCTGGAAGGCGAATACGAGATCTACATGGTCTCCGACGCGTCCGGCGGCACGTCCAAGGAAGCGCACGACATGGCCATGCAGCGCATGATCCAGGCCGGCGTCGTGCCGGTCACCTGGCAGCAGGTGCTGCTGGAGTGGCAGCGTGACTGGGCCCGCCGCGACTCGTACGATGCCGTGATGGAAATCGTCAAGGAACACTCGGGCGCTTACGGCATGGGCGTGGACTACGCCTACACGATGGTGCACAAGGCCGGTCAGCGCACGCAGACCGCCCACGACGCCATCGCGCCGGTGGCCGCGCCCGTCATCGCCCGCTGATGCCCCTGGGGTCCGCAGCCGCTCTTGCAGCGGCTGCGGACCTTTTTGCTTTCTCCCGCAGCCTGCCACGCCATGACGACCGCCGACGCCCAGCCCGCCAACCCCGCCCCGCCTTCCTCGCCGTTCGCCTACTCCGCGTTCACGGTGATCTGGATTGCCACCGTCCTGTCGAACATCGGCACGTGGATGCACGACGTGGGCGCGGGCTGGCTCATGACCTCGCTGTCGCCCTCGCCGATGTTCGTGGCGCTGGTGCAGACGGCGGGCGCCTTGCCCGTCTTCCTGCTGTCGCTCCTGGCCGGTGCGCTGGCCGACACCATGGACCGCCGCAAGCTGCTGCTGACGGTGCAGATTGCGATGGGCGTCATTGCGCTGGCACTGGGGCTGGTGGTGTGGTTTGGCCTGACGACCCCGTGGGTGCTGCTGGGCTTCACGTTGCTGATGGGTATCGGCACGGCGCTGTCGGCGCCGGCCTGGCAGGCCATCGTCCCCAGCCTTGTGCCGCGCCCTTCGCTGCAGCAGGCCATCGCCACCAACAGCGTGGGCATCAACGTCAGCCGCGCCATTGGTCCGGCGCTGGCCGGCGTGCTGATTACCAGCATCGGCGTGGCGATTCCGTTCTTCGTCAATGCGGTCAGCTTCATCGTGGTCGTGGCCGCGCTGATCTGGTGGAAGCCGCCCGCCGCCGCTGAAAAGCGCCTGCCACGCGAGCAGCTGTTTCATGCCATGCGTGCCGGCGTGCGCTTTGCGCTGCACAGCAAGCCGCTCAAGTCCACGCTGGTTCGCGCCGTTGCGTTCTTCCTGTTTGCCAGCGCCTACTGGGCCTTGCTGCCGGTGATCGTGCGTCAGGTGCTGCAGGGCGGCGCCTTGCTCTACGGCATCATTCTGGGCTGCGTCGGGGCGGGCGCGGTGATCGGCGCGATGGTGCTGCCGCCGCTGCGCAAGAAGCTGGGCCCTGACCGCAGCGTCATGGCCGGCACGCTGGGCACGGCGTTCACGCTGGTGGTGTTTGCGGTGGTGCCGCATCCCGTGGTGGCCGGTGCGTTCAGCTTCCTGGCGGGCGCCTCGTGGATCATGGTGCTGACCTCGCTCAACGTCTCGGCGCAGGTGGCGCTGCCGGACTGGGTGCGTGCCCGGGGCCTGGCGATCTTCGTGACGGTATTCTTTGGGTCGATGACCGCGGGCAGCATGATCTGGGGGCAGACGGCGGTGCGTGCCGGCGTGCCCGCCGCGCTGCTGATCGCCGCCGCCGGATCGGTGGTTGCGATGCTGCTGACCCGCAAGGCCAAGCTGCAGCTGGGCGCGGACCTGGACCTTGCGCCGTCAATGCACTGGCCCGAGCCGCTGATCGATCAAGAGGTGTCGCACGATCGTGGCCCGGTCATGATCACGGTCGAATACCTGATCGACCCGGCGCAAGGCGCGGCCTTCGTGCGCGCCATGCAGCACGCAGGCGCCGAGCGCCGCCGCGATGGCGCATACGCCTGGGGCATCTTCGAAGACGCCGCCCAACCCGGCCGCTACCTGGAATACTTCCTCGTGACCTCCTGGCTGGAGCATCTGCGCCAGCACGAACGCGTCACCCACGCCGACGCGGACCAGCAAGCCGAAGTGCGCGCCTTCCACATCGGCGACGCGCCCCCGCGGGTCTCGCACTTCGTGGCGCCGATCGTGCAATAGGCGGAATCAACACAACACCCGGCGCTGCTGCACACACCGTTACATGAGACGCATAATTCCTGATTAGAATTGCGCCGACAGGGATTATTGCCGCGCGCCGACAGGCCTCGGCTGGGTGTGCGACATGGAAAGTACTCCTCGTTTCGAGGCAGTCAACGGGGCCCGTTTCGAGGTTCTGTGGGTGGACGGCGACCGGGTCTTCGGACGCGGCGACGCCACCCTTGCCGTCTGGCTGCGGCCGAACGACAGCTCGGAATGCGCGCGCCACCTGCTGGACCAGGAATACGGCCTGCGCGACTACCTGCATCCCGGCTGGGCCGCCGTACCGACCGCGCTGGCGCGCGTGGGCGGCTCCACCGTCCTGTATCTGCAGGATCCCGGCGGTCAGCCCCTGGCGTCGCATCGTCCGCAGCCCATGCCCGCCAAGGCATTTCTGCGCTTGGCCATCGCGGCGGCGAACGCCCTTGGGCAAATGCACAACGCCGGCTTGATCCATCGGAATCTCAAGCCCGCGCACATCCTGTTCAACGCCCATGACGACGCCGCCCACCTGACCGGCTTTTCTTTCTCCACGCCGCTCGGCGCCTATCAGGCGGCGCCGGGCTCGCAGCCAGCAGACATCGTCGGCACCCTCGCCTACATGGCGCCCGAACAATCCGGCCGCGCCGGGCATCGCGCCGACGCGCGCTCGGACCTGTATTCGCTGGGCGTCGTGTTCTACGAGGCCCTGACCGGCGAGCTGCCTTTTCAAGGCGAGTCGGCGCTGACGTGGCTGCACAGCCATTCCGCGCGCGTGCCGGTCACGCCTGCCGAACGACGCAACGCAATACCCGCGACACTGTCGGCCATCGTCATGAAGCTGCTGGAAAAGTCGCCGGACGACCGGTATCAGACGGCGGAGGGGCTGGCGGCCGACCTGCAGTGCTGTCTGGCCGCGCTGATGATGGACCCCGACGCCGCGCCGGACTTCGCATTGGGCCGCTACGACCATCCTGGCCGCGTGCGCGTGCCTGCAACCCTGTACGGCAGAGGCGCCGAGCTCGACGTCCTACTGGGCGCCATGGGCCGGGTGGCGGGGTCCGGGCGCGCCGAGGTCGTGCTCATCTCAGGCGAGGCGGGCGTCGGCAAGTCGATCCTGATCGAAGAGCTGCATCGCGTTGTCGGCAGCGAATACACCTTGCTTGCCAAGGGCAAGGGCGATCCTCACAGCCACGCCGGCCCCTACGCCGCGCTGGTCGAGGCGGCAAGAGGCCTGCTTCAGGCGGTGCTTGCCAAGAACGAAAGCGACCTGGAAGAGTGGCGGGAGAAACTGCGCGTGGTGGTCTCGGCCGGCGGCGGCAGCCTGCTCACGCTGATTCCCGAACTGGCGCTGATCGTGCCGGACGCCAGGGGCCTGCTGGCCGAGGCGGACGCCAAGGCACGGCTGCTCCTGGCCTTTCAGCATCTGTTCTGCGCGTTCTCGTCGCCGGGCCATCCGCTGATCCTGTTCCTGGACGACCTGCAGTCGACCGACGCCGCGACCCTGCGCGTGATCGAACAGCTTGCGCAGACCGGTCTGCAGAACATCCTGGTCGTGGGCGTGTATCGGGCCGAGGACATGACGGCGCGCCACGCGCTGGCGGCGTTCATCGCTGGCCTGCGCGCCAGCGCGATCCCCCTCACCGAACTCGCGCTCCACAATCTGCAGGCGCGCGACTGCGCCCACCTGATCGCCGATGCGCTGCAAAGCAGGTCGCCGTGGATCGATCCGCTCGTCGCCCTGGTGCAGGCCAAGACGGCCGGCAACCCCTGCTTCGTGCTCCGGTTCCTGTCCACGCTTGCGGCCGAGGGGTTGCTGCGCTACGACGTGGGGCGCCAGCGCTGGCTTTGGGATGCGGATGCCATCCGCGAACAGGCCTATACCGACAATGTGGTCGGCATCATCCTCCAGCAGGTCGAGCGCTTGCCGCGCGACAGCCGCGAAGCGATTCAACACATGGCCTGCCTTGGGCACGACGCCTCGCTGGACAAGCTGGCGGCGGCGCTGGGCTGGCCGCGGCTCGACGTTGCCACGGCAATGCGCGAGTGCGAGCGCCAGAGCCTCGTCTTTCGTAGCGGCGACGTGTACCGCTTTCCGCACGACCGGGTGCAGGCGGCCAGCTACGGGCTGATTCCCGAACGGCAGCGCGCGGCCACTCACCTGTCGATCGGCCGCCGTCTTGCCCAGGACCTGGAACCGGAACAATTGAGGGCGCGCGCCTTTGAACTGGTCGACCAGTTCAACCGTGCATGGCAACTTGTCCACAGCCCCGAAGAACGCATCCGGCTTGCCCATCTGAATGCCCTGGCAGGCGCGTTGGCCACGGACACCGCCGATTACTCGGCCGCCATCCGCTATCTGGAAGCGGCCTCCGCATTCCTGTCCGACGACGGACGACAGCGCGAGCCCGCGCTTGCCTTCACGATCGAGATCACCCGCGCCGAGTGCGAGTTGCGCAGCGGCGCGATGGGCAGCGCCAGGCATCGGCTGGCCCGCCTGGGCGAGCGCGACGCGCCCTTGACGGAACTGGCCCGCGTGACCCAGCTGCGCGTGGAAGTTTTCATGGCGCTGGGCGAGCGGCATGAGGCCATTCAGGCCGCGCTGCATTATCTTCGCCGCGCCGGCATCGACTGGACCGACAACCCTTCCGAGGAAGCCGTCTCGGACGAGTACGCCCAGTTCAATGCGCTGCGGGCCGGCCGGCCCGCGGCGACGCTGCTGGACCTGCCCGCGATGGAAAACCCGGAAACGGAAGCGACGATGGGCGTGCTGACCGCACTGCTGCCGCCGGCCTGGACGCTCTTTGCGAATCTGCGCGAGCGCGTCATCCTGCGCATGGCCAACCTGAGCCTGCGCCACGGCAACACGGATGCGTCCAGCCTGGGATATGCGTGGCTGGGCATGATCCTGGCCGCGCGCACCGGTGACTACGCAGATGGCTACGCCTTCGGCAAGCTGGGCGTCGACCTGATCCAGCAGCGCGCGCAGGTCCGCTTCGCCGCGCGGGTCTATCAGGTGTTCGGTGGCCAGATCGTTCCGTGGTCACGGCCGATCAGCGAGGCGCGCAACCTGCTGCAGACCGCCTTCGAACTGGCCAGCCAGCAGGGCGACTGGACCTACGCATCCTTCGCGCTGAACAGCCTGGTCACGCATATGCTGGCCACCGGCGGCGCGCTGGACACCATCCGCGCCGACGCCAGCCGCGGCCTGGCATTCGCGCGCAAGGCCGGGCTTGAAGTCCTGGACCGGTACACGTCGCAACTGCAACTGGCCAAGATGCTGCAAGGCATGACGCCGCATTTCGGCACGCTGGACGACGCCGGATTCACCGAGGCCGATTTCGAGCGCAAGCTCCAGGCCGAGGCAGGCTGGAATGTCACGGCGTGCTGGCATTACCTGCGCAAGCTGCAGGCCAGGGTGTTCGGCGGCGATTTCCCGGACGCCGTGCGGGCAAGCGAGGTAGCCTCAAGGTTCGTCTGGACGTCTCTGGCGTTCGTCGAGGAAATGGAGTTTCACTTCTACTCCGCGCTGGCGCACGCCTGGTGCCCCACGCCCGCAGGTCCGGCGGGACAAGCCGCCACGCTTGCGGCGATAGAGGTCCATCTGGCGAAGCTGCGTCCGTGGGCGGCGTCCTGCCCGTCCAACTTCCAAAGCCAGCGGATGCTGATAGACGCCGAAGTCGCGCGGGTAAAGGGCGACATCCTGGACGCCATGCAGCGCTACGACGATGCCATCCATTGCGCCAGCGATCACGGCCTTGTCCACATCGAAGGGCTGGCCAATGAATGCGCCGCACGGTTTTTCCAAAGCCGTGGCCAGCAACGCATCGCGCATACGTACCTGCAACACGCGCGCGCCTGCTATCAGCATTGGGGCGCGTCCGGCAAGGTCAGGCAGATCGATGCGCTGCACCCCACGCTGTTCGTGGATCGCGGTAGCGCCGCCCACGATTCCACGATCGAAACGCCGGTTGAAAGCCTGGATCTGGCCACCGTCATCGACATCTCCCGCGCGCTCGCCAGTGCGCTGGACTTGCAGACGCTGCTCGACAAGCTGATGAAGATCGCGCTGGAGCAAGCCGGCGCCACGCGCGGCGTGCTCGTCCTGCATGCCGATGGTGACCTGTATGTGCGCGCCATTGCCACCACGTCCGGCGATTCCGTTGCGATCAGCCAGCGCGCGCAGTCGCTGGACGAGGCCGGCCTGCCGCAGCAGATCGTGAACTACGGCTGGCGCACGGGTGAAACCATCGTGCTGGACGATGCGTGGAGCGCCGGCGCCTTCACCGGCGACCCCTACGTGCGCGCCGCGCGGCTGCCGTCGGTGTTGTGCCTGGCGCTGACCACGCAGTCCAAATCCATCGGCGTGCTGTACCTGGAAAACACCCTGGCGCGCGGCGTCTTTGCGCCGCACCGCACCGCCGTTCTGCGTCTGCTGGCCTCGCAGGCCGCCATCGCGATCGAACGCGCGCGGCTATACCGTGACCTGGCGCAGCGCGAGGCCCGGATTCAACGCCTGGTCGAAGCCAACATCATCGGGATCTGGTTCTGGAGCATCGAGGGGCAAGTGCTGGAAGCCAACGACCTCTTCCTGTCCATGACCGGTTACGACCGCGACGATGTCAGCGCGGGCCGCTTGAAGTGGACCGCGCTTGTGTCGCGCGGCGGCCCGGTGACGCTGGACGAGCTGCTGCTGCGCGAGACCGCCGAACCGGTGGAAACCGAACTGATCCGCAAGGATGGCCGGCGCGTGCCGGTGCTGCTCGGCGCGGCCCGGTTTGCCGCCGGCGACAACCAGGGCGTCTCGTTTGTGCTCGACCTGTCCGAACGCAAGGCCGCAGAGACCAAGATGCAGCAGATCCAGTCGGATCTGGCTCACGTCACCCGCATGACCACTGTCAGCTCGATGACCGCCTCCATCGCCCACGATGTCAGCCAGCCGGTCTCGGCGGTGCTGACGGAAGCGCAGGCGGCGCTGAACTGGATCGCGCGCACCCCGCCCAACACCGAAGAGGTCGCGGAATCATTGCGGCGCATCGTGCAAAGCGGCCAACGCGCCGGCTCGATCATTTCCGGCGTGAGAGCGCTCATCAAGAAGGCGCCGCCAGCCTTCGCCCCCGTCGAACTGAATGGACTCGTGAAGGAAACCCTGGCGCTGCTGAGATCCGAGCTCGATTTCAGCGACGTCGACGTCATGCTGGATCTGGCCGATGCGCCCCTGCACACGAGCGGCGACCGCGTCCAGCTTCAGCAGGTCCTGCTCAACCTGTATGTCAACGCGGTCGATGCCATGAAGCAGGCGCCAGGCGCGCGGCAGTTGCGCGTCGTCACCCGGCCGTCTTCGACGGACGAACTGCTGGTGGAAGTGTTTGATACCGGCAGCGGCATCGATGCGGCGTCGGTGAAAAAACTGTTCGATCCTTTCTTCACCACCAAGACCAAAGGCTTGGGGATGGGCCTGGCCATCTGCCGCGAAATCATCCAGCTGCATCATGGCCAGATGTGGGCGCGGCCCAACAGCCCGGTGGGCGCGGTGTTCTACTTTTCGTTGCCCGCGCAGGCCTGATTCATCCGGCCCTATTCGCCGTCGCCGTCGCCGTCGCCGTCGCCGCGCAATGGCACGGCGTGCGCGGCAACCCTCGGATTGACCTTGATGATCATCTGCACCAGTTGTGCAAAGCTGCGCGCCTGCATCTTGCGGTAGGCGCTTGCCCGATGCGCCTTGACGGTCACTTCGCTGATGCCCAACTGCTGCGCGACTTCCTTGTTCAGGCAGCCGGACGCAATCATCTCGATCACCTGCTGTTCGCGCGCCGTCAATGACCGGTACAGCGCCAGGATCTTCTCGAATTCCTGCACCTTGGCGCGCCGCGCGGCGTCCGATTCCAGCGCGCGATGCACGGAGTCCAGCAGCCGCTGCTCGGAGATGGGCTTTTCCAGAAAATCGATCGCACCGGCTTTCATCGCCTTGACCGTCTGCCGGATATCCCCAAAGCCCGTCACCACCACGATCGGAATGTGATCGCCCAGCTCGCGCAGGCGAGCCTGCAGCGTCAGCCCGTCGCCGTCGGACAGTTGCAGATCCAGGATCAGGCAGGAAGGCACCGGGGGACGCGCCGCCGCCTGAAAGGCGCTGATCGAGTCGAAGGTCTCGGCATGGATGCCGATCGACGACAGCAGGCGGAACAGCGACTGGCTGACCTCGGGGTGGTCGTCGACGATGTAGACGATCGCCGAGGGCGCGCCCAGTTTGTGTATGTTCAACGCTATGACTCCTTGCGAGGCGGACAGGCTCCGATGATGTCGTGCCTCGCATGCCGCGTGGGGCAGCCATCCCACTGCAAATGCGGCGATTTTAAGGGTTTCTAACCGTCCCTCTTATTGACGCGCCATCTCGATGAACGCTCGCTGGTAATCCAGGGCGTCATCGGCCTCGCGCGATCCCAGAAAGATCTGCTTGGCAATGCCCCGCGGGCCCAAGCGAACCGGCGCCAGATCCATCTTGACCGCGTACTCCTCGACCAGCCAGCGCGGCAGCGCCGCCACGCCGCGGCCGCTGGCCACCATCTGCAGCATGATGTCGGTGGTCTCGATCGCCTTGTGGCGCTTGGGCGTGACACCCGCCTTCAAGAGGAACTGGTTGTAGATATCCAGCCGCTCGATATCGACGGGATAGCTGATGAGCACTTCCTGCGTCAGTTGCTCGGGCTTCACGTAAGCGACGGATGCCAGGGGGTGGCCCTTGGCAACCACCAGCACCTGCTCGTAATCGAACACCGGTTCAAACTTCAACCCCGGCTTGAACAGCGGGTCGGGCGTGACCAGCAGATCGATTTCGTAGCCGAAAAGCGCCCCGATCCCGCCAAACTGAAACTTCTGCTTCACGTCCACATCCACGTCCGGCCACGCCGCCAGATAGGGCGCCACCACCTTGAGCAGCCACTGGTAGCACGGGTGGCATTCCATGCCGATGCGCAGCGCGCCGCGTTCGCCCTGGGCGAACTGGCCCAGCCGCTCTTCGGCCAGGTCCAGCTGCGGCAACACCCGGTTCGCCACCGCCAGCAGATACTGGCCGGCCTGCGTCAGGCGAAGCCGTCTTCCTTCGCGCAGCCAGATATCGGTGCCCAGCTGCTGCTCCAGCTTTTTCATGCTGTGGCTCAGCGCCGACTGGGTCAGGTTCAGCACGCCCGCGGCGGCCGTCAAGGAGCCCTGTTTCTCGACCTGCTGCACGATGCTCAGATGGATACGCTCAAGCATTTATATGATCCAGATTCATGGATTTGTGAAATAAAACCATTTTACGTCATGGATATTGATCTTTAGCATTGCATTCTTTGTTTGCCGCTGTGTTCCGCAAGTTGACCTGATCAACGCGCACGTTCCATGGCAAGTCGACCCCTTTCGTGCCGATTGGCTCCATGGAAGCAACGATGACACACCCCCTGCGACTGGTCGCCGTTTCCGGCGGCATGCAACGTCCCTCCAAGACCACCGTCCTGGCAGAACAGCTGCTGGCGCTGATCGCCAACGAAATCCCCTGCGCACCCCGCCTGGTCGAAATGGGCCGGCTGGCCCCGCAGCTTGCCGGCGCGGTCTGGCGCTCGCAGTTGCCCGACACGGTCGAGCGCGAGCTGGTTGCGGTCGAGCAAGCCGATGTCCTGGTGGTGGCAACGCCCGTCTACCGGGGTTCCTACACGGGCCTGTTCAAGCACTTCTTCGATTTCATTCATCAGGACGCCCTGATCGACAAACCCGTCCTCTTGGCCGCGACCGGCGGCAGCCAGCGCCATGCGCTGGTGATCGACCACCAGTTGCGGCCGTTGTTCAGCTTCTTTCAGGCGCGCACCTTGCCGCTCGGCATCTACGCGACCGACGAGGATTTTGCCGACTACCGGCTTCAGAACGACGCGTTGATCCAGCGGGCCGGTCTGGCCGTCCAGCGCGCGCTGCCGCTGGTCGAACTGACGCGGCATGCCCGCGCCGCCGCGGCCGAAGACGCCCTGGCGGCCTGACGCCGGGCCACCCTTACCGATCGCCGAACAGGCAGCGTGACAGCAAACGCTGGTCGCGCCAGCAACGAATTCACGTTTATCGCAGCATTTTTGGCACCCGACACCCATGAGCCACGACTTCAACTTCAGCATCAAGAGCATCCGCTTCGATGAAAACTATCAGCCGTCGGACAGCACGCGCATCACGACCAACTTCGCGAACCTGGCGCGAGGCGCCAGCCGCCAGGAAAACCTGCGCAATACGCTGAAGATGATCGACAGCCGTTTCAATGACCTGGCGCATTGGGACAACTCCACGGGCGACCGCTACGCCGTTGAACTGGACATCATCACCGCCGAGATGACGCTGGGCGAAGACGGAAGCTCATTTCCGCTGATCGAAATGCTCAAGACCAACATCGTCGACAAGCAAACGGACAAGCGTATCGACGGCATCGTGGGGAACAATTTTTCTTCCTACGTGCGCGACTACGACTTCAGCGTGCTGCTGCCCGAATTCAACGACAACAAAGCCACGTTCAGCACGCCGGAAGATTTTGGCGACCTGCACGGAAAGCTCTTCAAGCACTTCGTGCAATCGCCGGCCTACCGGGCGCACTTTGCGAAGCCGCCGGTCATCTGCATCAGCGTCTCCAGCAGCAAGACCTACCAACGCACCGACAACCACCACCCGATCCTGGGCGTGGAATATCAACAAAGCGAATTCTCCTCGACCGATCATTACTTCGAGAAGATGGGCCTGCAGGTCCGCTACTTCATGCCGCCCAACAGCGTGGCGCCGCTGGCGTTCTACTTCCAGGAAGACCTCTTGGGCGCCTACACCAATCTTGAACTCATTGGCACGATCAGCACGATGGAAGCGTTCCAGCGCATCTACCGGCCCGAAATCTACAACGCCAATTCCGCGGCTGGAAAGCGCTATCAACCCAGCCTGAAGAACCAGGACTACTCGCTGACGCAGATCGTGTACGACCGCGTCGAACGCAGCCAGCTCGCCATCAAGCAGGGCAAATTTGCCGAGGCGCACTTCATCAAGCCGTACAAGCACGTGCTTGATCAATGGGCTGCCAGCTACTCCCATCAATAAACCGAAAACAGACGGACACTTCGCCATGAAAAAAATCTTGCCCACCTCGACTGCCGGCAGCCTGCCCAAACCGTCCTGGCTTGCCCAGCCTGAAAAGCTCTGGTCGCCCTGGAGCCTGCAAGACGAGCAACTGGCCGAAGGCAAACGGGATGCGCTGCTCCTGGCTCTGAAGGAACAGGAGCTGGCCGGCATCGATATCGTCAGCGACGGCGAGCAGACGCGCCAGCACTTCGTCACCACGTTCATCGAACATCTGGACGGCGTTGACTTCGAAAAGCGCGAGACCGTCCGGATCCGCGACCGCTACGACGCCAGCGTGCCCACCGTCGTCGGCGCCGTCAGCCGCCAGAAGCCCGTGTTCGTCGAAGACGCCAAATTCCTGCGCCAGCAGACGAAGCAGCCCATCAAATGGGCGCTGCCCGGTCCCATGACCATGATCGACACGCTGTACGACGCCCACTACAAGAGCCGTGAAAAGCTGGCCTGGGAATTCGCCAAGATCCTCAACCAGGAAGCGCGCGAACTGGAAGCCGCCGGCGTCGACATCATCCAGTTCGACGAGCCCGCCTTCAACGTCTTCTTCGACGAAGTGAACGACTGGGGCGTCGCCACGCTGGAGCGCGCGATCGAAGGCCTGAAGTGCGAAACCGCCGTGCACATCTGCTACGGCTACGGCATCAAGGCCAACACCGACTGGAAGAAGACGCTGGGATCCGAATGGCGCCAGTACGAGGAGTCGTTCCCCAAGCTGCAGAAATCCAGCATCGACATCGTGTCGCTGGAATGCCAGAACTCGCATGTGCCCATCGACCTGATCGAACTCATCCGCGGCAAGAAGGTGATGGTCGGCGCGATCGACGTGGCCAACCACGCCATCGAAACCCCCGAGCAGGTTGCCGCCACGCTGCGCCAGGCGCTCAAGTTCGTGGATGCCGACAAGCTGTACCCGTGCACCAACTGCGGCATGGCGCCGCTGCCGCGCGCCGTGGCCAACGGCAAGTTGAAGGCGTTGAGCGCGGGCGCGGAGATTGTGCGCCAGGAACTGTCGGCGTGATGCAGCCGGTTGCAGGCGGTGCGCGGCGCTGACGCGCACCGCCTGCAAATCCTCCCGGTGACGGCGGCCTGGTCGCCGTCACCGTCAGAGAGAACAGGTTGTTCAGTGCGCCTCTGGCCGACGTGTCGCCATGACCAGTCCCGCGCAAACCATCGCCAGCGCAACGAGCACCGTCATCGGCGCAAGCCGCTGCGACAGCAGCGACTCGATGAGCGCGGCGGTCACCGGACCCAGGGCCTGGAAGGCCGTGACCTTGCTGGCAGCCAGCCTGCCCAACGCCCACAACCAGCAAAAATAGCCCACCCCGCTCGATAGGCCAATGAACACGACGTTGGCCCACTGAAGCCGATTCAGCGAGGGAAGCAGCGGCTGCGAAGTGAAGACGCAGAAACCCAGCAGAAACACCACCGCGGAAACCATCGCGAGCCGGCAGGTCGCAAGCGCCGGATAGCGGCGCAGATAGGGGCCGTACAGGATGCTCGTCACGGCCCCGACGATCGTGGCGGACACCAGCGACACCATCCCCCAGCCGTTGTGCGCCACGCCCGCCGCAGACGCGGAAGGCGACAGCAGCAGATACGCAACGCCCGCCACCGCCGTGCACACGCCAACCAGACCTCGGCCACTGTATGGCTCCTTGCCGGTGATCACCGCAAGGCACATCGTCACGAGCGGCATCGTGGCAAACACCAGCGCGCACACGGTTGCCGGCACCGTCAACAGCGCCTGGTTGAGCAACAGCACCAGCACGGCGAACTGGAAAACGCCCAGCGTGGCGATGGCAATTGCGTCCTTGACCGAGAAGGTCGTGCGTACGGCCGGGCCCAACGGCAACAGCAGGACCGCCGCACCGATCAGATAGCGCAGGAATGCAAGTGTTGCGGGCGAGACGGCGTTGGACACCACGCTTGTGGAAACCATCGCCGCGCCCACGAGCATCCCCACGGTCGCAGCGGCGGCGATTGCGGTGCGCCCGGTGCGCATGACAGGTAAGCCACGCGGGTATCAGGCCGTGGGCTTGACGCGGGTGAACTGCTGCTCGGTGACGATGCTGCCCCACTGATGGCCATCTTCCTCATGCACGAGCTTGAATCCCACGGACTCATACAACTTGCGCGCCGCATCCAGGCCTTTGAAGGTCCACAACTGGCACGCCGAGAAACCGAACCGGTCACAGAAGTCCAGCGCCGCCTCGATCAGCTTGCGGCCGGTTCCGCTGCCTCGGCATCCGTCATCCAGGATGAACCAGCGCAGGTGCGCCTGGCGATTGCCCAGGTCCTGGCCGTCTATGGCGATGGAGCCGACAATCCGGTCGTTCTGAAACGCCGTCCACACCCCATTGCATGGCTCGCCGAGCCGCCCCGCAAACTCGGCGATTCCCGTGGCCACCTGGCTTTCGAAGAACTGGCCAAAGCCCGAGTGCCGCGAATAGAAGGCGGCGTGCATCTCGGCCACGCGTCCCACCAGACCGGGCCGATAGCCGGGCACGATCTGCACGGCATCGCGGGCCGCGGCGGATGGCGCCCCGCGGCTGGCCTTGAGCGCCCTGGCGTACTCCGACAACCCTTGCGCGACCGCCTGCTGTTGCGACGGATTCAAGTGCGCCATGGCCGAGGTGACCTGATTGCGGCCGTATGCATGGATTTTCTTGACCAACGCCTTGCCTTGGCCGGTCAGCGTCAACTGCTTCAGACGCGCATCCTCTGCGCTTGCCGACTCGGCAATGTCCCCGGCCGCGATCAGTTTGGCCAGCATGCGGCTCACGCTGGATTTCTCCAGGCCAAGCGCTGTGACCAGATGGGCTGCCGCCACCCCGCCTTGGGCATCGATTTCCAGCAACGCGTGCACGGCCGAGGCGGAATAGGCAGTGCCCGCCAGCGTCGGCCGCATGAAGCCCAGTTCGCGCACGATGGTGCGCGATGCGGACCGGATTTCGTCGATTGATTTGGCGGGCATCTGCATGGCGCATCCGTTAAGTTGTACTGCACAACCATAATGTTGCTCACCACAACTAACCTGTCAAGCCGCGAGCCACGCCGGGATTACCCGTAATAACAAAAATCTCTCAATTCGGCGGGCATTTGTGATTACTGACGGCCCAACCCTGCGTGCTAATTTTCCCTTCGGTCGAGAGACCGTTTCATAACACCCAAGGGGAATCACACCATGCAAGCCGTGGGAAAAGCATGCCGCAAGGCAGGGATGGCTTCGTCCATTCGCCGCACGTTTCTGAAGTCGATGGCGCCGGCGCTGATCGCCGGCGTGGCCCTCGCCGTGTCCGCCGCGCCGGTGCAGGCTGCGGACTTTCCGGGCGACAAGCCCATCAGCCTGGTCGTGCCGTTTCCGGCTGGCGGTGGCACCGACTTCATCGGCCGCCTGCTCGCCGCGGAGATGGGCAAGGCACTCAAGAGCACCATCGTGGTCGAGAACAAGGGCGGCGCCAACAGCAACATCGGGACCGCCTATGTGACGCAGGCGCGGCCCGACGGCCACACGCTGCTGGTGTCGGGCGTGGGCATCGCCACCAACCAGGGGCTCTACAGCAAGCTGCCTTATCAACTCGATCAGCTCGACCAGATTGCGATCCTTGCCTTTGGCTCTGACGTGCTCGTGACCGCGCCGGGTTTTCCGGCCAAGACGCTGGCCGAGTTCGTCGATCTGGTGCACAAGGCGCCTGGCAAGTACTCCTATGCGTCGTCGGGCAACGGGACCACCGGTCACCTGGGCATGGAAATGCTCAAGCAACGCGCCAAGCTGGACATCATGCACGTGCCGTACAACGGCGGCTCGGCCGCGATCAACGATGTGCTGGCGGGCCGCGTCGACGTGCTGTTCGTCAATCAGGACACCGCGCTGCCGCACGTGCGCGCCGGCAAGCTGCGCGCGCTGGCCATTGGCAGCCCGCAACGCAATCCCACTTATCCCGACACGCCCACTGTGGCCGAAAGCGGTTACCCGGGTTTCTCTTCCGAGTACTGGTTTGGCCTGTCCGCCCCGGCCGGCCTGCCCGCGCCGGTGTTCCAGAAACTGTTCGAGGCCACGCGCACCGCCATGCAGTCGTCCGCCATCCAGGAGAAGCTGGGCGCGGTCGGCCTGGTGATTCCGCAGCTCACCGACCCCAAGCAGTTCGTGACGCTGGTGGATGCCGAAGTGCAGAAGTGGGGCGAGGTCGTGCGGGTGTCGGGCGCGCGGATCGATTGAATCCGACGCCGCGCCGTACGCGATGGCATGAAACCGTCCGGGGCCGCGCAAGCGGCCCCTTTGTCATGCCTATGCCTTGCGGACAGGCGTGGGGTCGGCCTCGATGGGCGCCAGGAAGTTCAGGCGCGTGAGCGTGTCGCGCGTGATGTCCACGATGGAATCGATGTGCGCGCCGTGCGAGGCCGTCAGATACGAGATGTAGAAGCGCGCCGGCGGGATCGGCGGATCGGCGGGCAGGGCGCGCAACACGCCCATGGTCAGCATGTCCTGCAGCAGCGGCACGGGCAGAATGCCGATGGCGTGGCCGGCCGCGATCAGGCGCGAGATCAGCGCCAGCGAGTTGGTAGTGCTGGGGCCCGACATGTCCACGCCGCCCGAGGCCAGCCAATTCTCGACCACGGTGTACAGCGTCGAGGGCGGCGAGTGTGTGGCGATGTGATGGCCGCGCGCGTGTTCCGCGCGAAACGGATCGGCCGTGATGTGCAGCGTGGGCGAAGCGACCCAGTGAAACGTCATCCAGCCGATGAACACGTCGGTGATGGTGTCGCCCGTGGCCGGGTTGGTCAGCAGCGCCATGTCCAGCTCGCCCGCGTTGAGCTTGCTGTTCAGCACCGAACCCACGTCCACCGTCATCTCCAACGCCAGCGTGGGATAGTGCTCCTTGAGCTGCGCGATCACGGCAGTCAGGCCCACGTTGGCCGAGCACTCGTCCGCACCCAGGCGCAGTTTGCCGCCCAGGCTGCGATCCTTGCCAAAGTGTTCCAGCTGCCGCGTGCTGTGCAGCGCGCTTTCGGCATGTCGCAGCGCCGACTGGCCCACGTCGGTCAGGGTCACGCGCTGGCGCGAGCGGTCAAAGAGCTGCACCTCCAGCGCGCCTTCAAGTTCACGCAGGCGGGCCGACACCGCCGGCTGCGTCACGTGCAGATGGCGCGCGGCCGCGTGGATACTGCCCAGCTTGGCGGTCCAGTAGAAGGCCTCAAGCTGGCTTAGGGTTATCCGCATGATAAGAACTCTTTTTCAAACTGCGCCGAAACTTTGATTATTGGCCCGGAAAGCCCGCGTGATACCTTTTTTTCACCGGCTTTCAGAGCCTTTTTCATTGTAGTGAAGACGACGCGATGTATCTGATTCATCCCCTGCCCGAGGCCTTGCCCCCCGAGGATCTGGCGCTGTTGCGCAAGGCCGAGCCGGCCACCATCGGCCACTTCCAGACCACCGGTTTCATGCGCGGCGACATCCGCGCGCACCAGCCGGATGTGCGCATTGCCGGTACTGCCGTGACCGTGCGAATGCCCGGCAACGACGGCGGCATCCTGCATCACGCGATGGGCTGCGTGCGGCCCGGCGACGTGCTGGTGATCGACCGGGCCGGCGAGGCGGTGACGGCGGCCTTCGGCGGCGCGATGGCCTACGCCGCCAAAGAGGCCGGCGTGGCCGGCATCATCGTGGACGGCCTGGTGACCGACCTGGGCGAACTGCGACAGCACGGCATGCCGGTGTGGTCGCGGGGGCCGTCGCCCATCACCACGCGCCTGCTGGGCATCGAGGGCGAGTTCTGCGGCACGATCCACTGTGGCGGCATCGCGGTGCAGCCCGGCGCGGCCGTGCTGGCCGACGAGAACGGTGTGCTGGTGCTGGACCGCCGCGCCGTGCGCGCCGCCGCACAGCAGGCCATCGACTTCCAGACGCAGGAACAGACCACGCTGGCGCGCCTGCGCGCCGGCGAGAAATTCCCCGACATCGTGGGCTCGCGTGCGCTGATCGAACGCGCCATCGCGGCGGGCCAAGGAGCACACGCATGAGCATCGACCTCACCATCACCGACCTCGCGCCGCGCCTGCGCCGCCGCGAGCTTCGCGCCGAAACGCTGGTAAACGACTACCTGGCCCGCATCGCGGCGCTGGACGGCTGGCTGCATGCCTATGTCGCCGTGTACGCCGACGAGGCGCTGGCGGCCGCGCGCGCCGCCGACCTGCAGCTGGACCAGGGCATCTGGCTTGGCCCACTGCACGGCGTGCCGATCGCGTTGAAAGACCTGATCGACATCGCCGGCCGGCCCACCACCATCGGCTCGCCGATCCACGCCGACACCATTGCCTCAAGCACGGCCGAGCTGGTGCAGCAGTTGCAGCGCGCCGGCGCCATCATCCTGGGCAAGACCCACATGGTGCAGTTCGCCATGGGCGCCTGGGGCCCGAACCAGCACATGGGCACGCCGCGCAATCCTTGGGATGACCGCGTGCACCGCATCCCCGGCGGATCGAGCAGCGGCTCGGCGGTCGCGGTGGCCGGGCGTCTGGCGCCGGCGGCCATCGGCACCGATACCGGCGGGTCGGTGCGCGTGCCCGCCAGCTACTGCGGCATCACCGGCCTGAAGCCGACCGTTGGCCGCATCTCGTCGCAGGGCGTGGTCACGCTTAGCCAGACCCTGGACAGCGTCGGCGTGTTCGCGCACAGCGCGGCCGACGCGCGCCTGTTGTTCGACGTGCTGGCGCCCGCCACGCCCAGCGAGTGGCGCGAGCCGCTCGACGCCTCCCGCTTCGGCATCGCCGGCGCGACGCTGGGCCGTCTGCCCGACGCGTTCCTGGCCGACGTGACGCCGGCGGTGCGCCAAGCCTATGAAGCGTCCATCGCACTCTTTCACAGCCTGGGCGCGCAGATCTTCGAGATCACGCCGCCCGCCACGCTGGCCGAATTCAAGGCCGTGACCGGCGACATCATGATGACGGAAGGCGTGGCCTCGTTCGAGCGCGAGATGACCGACCTGGACCTGCCCGTCGACGACTCGGTACGTCCGCGCATGCTGGTGGGGCTGGAAGTTTCTGCGGTGCGCTACCTGGCCGCGCTGCGCGAACGCGACCGCCTGCAGGCCGCAATGCAAGCGCGGCTAGAGGGCGTGGCCGGACTGCTCACGCCCACCACGCTCACGACCGCGCTGCCGCTTGACGAGGTGGATCACGGCAACGCGCCGGTGCAATACACGCGTATCGGCAACCTGCTGCAGATGTGCGGCGTCTCGGTGCCTAACGGCCGCGACGACGCGGGACTGCCCACCGGCCTGCAGATTCTTTGCCCGGGCGGCGAAGACCGGCTGGCGTTGTACCTGGCCGAAGTCTTCCAGCGTCATTCCGATTGGCATCGCGTGCGCGCCAACCCGTGCACGCCAACGACCGCGGCATAACCCGATGCCGCGGCGGGGCGCGCGACGCGCGTGCCCATACACAACAGGGGGGAAACATGAAACGAAGCATCCTGGCGGCGCTACTGGCGTCTGCCGTGACCGCGCTCGCAGTTGCCGGACCCGCAAGCGCGCAGACCGCCGCCTTGCCAGAAACCCACTTCGCGGTGGTCGGCGGCGGCAGCCACAACTACACCTTCGGCGCGGTCGAAAAGCCGTTCTGGGAAAAGACCCTGCCCGAGGCCTCCGGCGGCCGGGTCACGGCCGAGCTGATCGGCCTGTCCGAGAGCGGCCTGAAAGGACCCGAGATCGTGCGCCTGATGCGCGCCGGCGCGCTGGACGTGGGCATGGGCGTGTTCGCCTTCGTGAGCGGCGACGACCCGACCTTCGAAGGCGTGGACCTGCCGGGCATGGCCACCGACTTTGCCACCGCGCGCAAGATGGTCGCCGCCTACCGGCCGGTGCTGGAGCAGCGCATGCTCCAGCGCCACGGCGTGCGGCTGCTGGCCACTGTGCCGTACACGGCCCAGGTGTTCTTCTGCCGCACGCCGGTCAAGAGCCTGGCCGACCTGAAGGGCCGCAAGGTGCGAACGCGCGGCAGCAACATGGCCGAATACGTGCGCGCGCTGGGCGCCTCGCCGGTAACCATTGCATTTGCCGAGGTGATTCCGGCCCTGCAAACCGGCGTGGTCGATTGCGCGGTGACCGGCATCGGCTCGGGCAACGCGGCCAAGTGGTACGACGTGGCCAAGAACCTCTATCTGCTGCCGATCGACTGGTCCATCGGCTTTTACGCCATCGCCGAACGCCGCTGGCAAAAGCTCGATCCCGCCGTGCAGCAGTTCATGCTCAAGGCAGCGCAGGTGCTCGAAGAACGCCTGTGGGACGAGACTGGCCGCGAGGGCGACTACGCGCTGGCCTGCAACACCGGACAGGGCGAATGCCGCATCCACAGCCAGGCCGACATGCAGGCCACCACGCCCACCGAGGCCGAGCGCGCCACCCTGCGCGAGGTGGCCACCGACATGGCAAGCCGCTGGGCGCGCCGTTGCGGCGACGAATGCGCCGCCAACTGGAGCGCGTCCGTGGGCCAGGCGCTGGGCGTCACGCTGCGCTGAACATCAAGGAACTCTCATGACGACAGAAACGCATGGTTCGCTACGCCTGCTTGATCGCGTGGCCCGCATCGGCGCCTGGATAGGCGGTCTGGGGCTGCTGCTCGTATCCTGGCTCATCGTGGCCGACCTCGCCGCGCGCAAGTTCGCCGGCGTCTCGCTTGGCGGCGCCGACGAGCTGGCCGGTTACACCCTCGCCGTGGCAAGCGCCTGGGCCTTTCCCATCACGTTGCTGCGCCGCTCGCACATCCGGGTCGACGTGCTCTACACCCACCTGCCCGCCAAGACGCGCGTCGTGCTGGACCTGTTCGCGCTGGCATGCCTGGGCGTATTCGTGGGCACGCTGACCTGGCACGCGTGGTTCGTGCTGGCCGACTCCATCGCCTTCCAGTCGGTGTCCAACACGCCGCTGCAGGTGCCCCAATGGATCCCGCAGTCGCTCTGGTTTGCCGGCTATGCCTTCTTCCTCTTCACCATCGTGGTCCTGGGCGCCTGCGCGCTGGGCCGTGTGATGCGCGGCCGCTGGCAGGCGGTCAATGCGCTGATCGGCATCCACTCGGTGGAAGAGGGCATCGAAGAAGAAACCGCCGACGCGCCCGTGCCGGCGCGCACGCAACCCCAGGAGTGAGCCATGTTGATAATGACGATTTCCATGCTGCTCGGCCTCTTGGCGCTGAGCGTGACCGCCGCCGCAACGGTGGGCCTTCTGGGCATGAGCCTGGCCGGCGTCTATTCGCCGCTGAAACTGACCAACGCCATCGGCGAACTGGCCTGGGGCACCAGCGCCGAATTCCTGCTGGTCGCCATTCCGCTCTACGTCCTGATGGGCGAGCTGCTGGTGCATTCGGGCGTGGCAGGGCGCATGTATGGCGCCGTGTCCAAGTGGGTGTCGTGGCTGCCGGGCGGGCTGATGAACGCCAACATCGGCGCCTCCGCCATGTTCTCGGCCACCAGCGGCTCAAGCGTGGCCACCGCCGCCACCATCGCCACGCTGGCCCTGCCCGAGCAGCGCAAGTCGGGCTACAACGCGCCGCTGTTCCTGGGCTCGATTGCCGCGGGCGGCACGCTCGGCATCCTGATCCCGCCGTCGATCAACATGATCGTGTACGCGTTGATCGCCAACGTGTCGGTGCCCAAGCTCTACCTGGCCGCCACCTTGCCCAGCATTCTGCTCACCACGCTTTTCATCGCACTGATCGTCGGCCTGTGCCTGTGGCGGCCAAGCCTGGCCGGCAAGCGCCCGACGGTAAGCTGGGCTGAACGCATCGCGGCGCTGCCGCATCTGGTCCCGCCGCTCGCCATCTTCGCGCTCGTCATCGGCGTGATCTATGGCGGCATCGCCACCGCCAGCGAATCAGCCGCGCTCGGCGTGGTGGCCGCCACCCTGTTGTGCGCCTACAAGCGCGTGCTGACGTGGGAGATGCTGGGCCGCGCCTTCGAGGCCACGCTGCGCACCACGGGCATGATCATCCTGATCACGCTGGCCGCGTTCTTCCTGAACTTCGTGCTGTCCTCCATCGGCCTGACGACCTTGCTGGTCAATGCCGTGACCAGCCTGGACCTGCCGCCGCTGGGCATGATGCTGGCCATCATCCTCTTCTACCTGCTGCTCGGCTGCTTCATGGACACGCTCGCCATGCTGGTCACCACCGCGCCGCTCACCGTGCCCATCGTCATGGCGCTGGGCTACGACCCGGTGTGGTTCGGCGTGATGCTGATCGTGCTGTGCGAAATGGGCCAGCTCACGCCGCCCTTCGGCATGAATCTGTTCGTGGTGCACAGCGTGCGCGGCCAGGGCAAGTTCATGGACGTGGTGGTGGGCGTGCTGCCGTTTCTTGCCATGCTGCTGATGATGATCGTGCTGCTGCTGGCCGTGCCGCAACTGGCGCTGTGGTTGCCGGGGCAGATGTCGACGCTGTGAGGGCGGGGCGTGGCAAGGCCAGCCCCGGCTTGCCTTGCCATCCGTATTCAGTGACTGATCATCCAAGGCCGGGCGCCAGCGAAGGTCTTGCCGCCGTCGGCGGTCTGACGCGTCCGGCCCGCGGCTTTCGCGCCTGAGCAACAACCGCATCCCATGCCGTGGCCGCCCCGCGTGCTGCGGGGTTCATGGGCGGCGCGTTCGTTGGCGGCGCGGGCGCGGTTCATTGCCGAGGACAGCGCCGAGACCGCGGGTGCGCCGCTGACGAAGCGCTCGCAGGAGACGCCGCAATCGGGGCAGGACGCAAGGTCACGCCATTGCGATAACGGCCTCAGAACCGAGAACTCGCCGCAGTCCTGGCAACGATAGTCATAGAGCGGCATGCGAACTCCTTAAAGGTCTTCGGCGATGGGCATGTCCATGCCGCGCTTGATCTGCGGCACGTCGCCCAGCGCATTGGGCTGGATGTCGATATCGAAGATCTCGGTCGGCAGCCACAACGTCGCGCACGCATTGGGAATGTCCACCACGCCGCTGATGTGGCCCTGCACCGGCGCCGTGCCCAATATCGAATACGCCTGCGCGCCCGAGTAGCCAAACTTCTTCAGATATTCAATGGCGTTCAGGCAGGCCTGGCGATAGGCGATGTGCACGTCCAGATAGTGCTGCTTGCCGCCTTCGTCGACCGAAATGCCTTCGAAGATCAGGTAGTCCTTGTAGTTGGGCGTGATGGGGCTGGGTTTGAAGATGGGGTTGCGAATGCCGTACTTGGCCATGCCGCCCTTGATGAGCGACACCCGCATGTGCACCCAACCCGCCATTTCGATGGCGCCGCAGAAGGTGATCTCGCCATCGCCCTGCGAGAAGTGCAGATCGCCCACCGACAGGCCGCCACCTTTGACGTAGACCGGAAAGAACACCCGGGATCCGCGCGACAGGTCCTTGATATCGCAATTGCCGCCGTGCTCGCGCGGCGGCACGGTGCGCGCGCCTGTGGCGGCGGCACGATCCCGCTCGGCGCCCTTGAGCTTGCCCATGTGCGCCGTCTTGGGCGCGGGGGGATTGGCCAGCGGCGGCACGCGATCGGGATCGCTGTCTATCAGCTTCTGTTCGCGCTCATTCCACTTGTCCAGCAGCGCCTGATCCGGCAGGCAGCCGATCAGGCCCGGATGGATCAGGCCAGCGAAACGCACGCCGGGGATATGGCGCGAGGTCGTGAACATGCCTTCAAAATCCCAGATCGACTTTTGCGCCGACGGGAAGTGTTCGGTCAGGAAGCCCCCGCCATTGTTCTTGCTGAAAAAGCCATTGAAGCCCCACAGGCTTTCCTGCTTGGCGCCGATATCCAGCAAGTCCACCACCAGCAAGTCACCGGGCTCGGCGCCTTCGACGCCGACCGGGCCCGACAGAAAGTGCACCGTGGACAGGTCCACGTCGCGCACATCGGAGGCATCGTCATCGTTCTTGATCGCGCCGCCGGTCCAGTCGTAGGTTTCGAGCACGAAATCATCGCCCGGCCGGACCCACGTCGCCATGGGGATATCGGGATGCCAGCGATTGTGCACGCCTTCGTTTTCGTAGGGGGATTGGGCCAGGTCGACCTTGATCAGGGTTTCAGGCATGTCATGCTCCTTTTGGATGGACAACGGCTTCAGACAGACAGGTATTTGCTGATCGTCTTTTCGTCCACGCGCCCGCGCGGGTCTTCGTGCACGAAGCGGCCCTTGTCGATCACGATGAGCCGGTCGGCGATCTGCATGGTGAAACTCAAGACTTGTTCGGACACCACAATGGCCAGGCTGCGCAATTTGCGGATCTCCAGCAGGCTGCGGGCGATGTCCTTGATGATGGACGGCTGTATGCCCTCGGTGGGCTCGTCCAGCAGCAGCACGCGGGGGTTGGTGACCAGGGCGCGCGCGATGGCAAGCTGCTGCTGCTGCCCGCCTGACAGATCGCCGCCCCGCCGGCCGCGCATTTCGTGCAACACCGGAAACAGCGCGTAGATGTCCTCAGGGATGGTGTTGCGCAATGCCCGCCCGCGCATGCCGGTACGGATGTTTTCCTCGACAGTGAGCGTCGGGAAGATCATGCGGCCTTGCGGCACATAGGCCACGCCGCTACGCACGCGCTGATGGCTTTCCAGGCGTTCGAGCGCCTTGCCGTCGAGCGAGATCGAGCCCTGCATGGTGGGCAGCATCCCCATCATGGTCTTGAATAGCGTGGTCTTGCCCACGCCGTTTCGCCCCATCACTGCGACGATTTCCCCGGGGGCCACGGCCAGGTCGACGCCGTGGATGACTTTGCTTTGCCCATAGCCCGACACCAGGCCAGCGATATTGAACATATTGCCTCCTGGCCTTAGTGGCCGAGATAGACTTCAACCACGCGCGGATCGGACTGCACTTTGTCCATGCTGCCCTCGGCCAGCACACGGCCCTGGTGCAGCACCGTGACCTTGTGCGCGATGTTCTTGACGAACTCCATGTCATGCTCGATCACGATGAGCGAACGATTGCGGCTGATTCGATTGAGCAGTTCGGCCGTGCGCTCGCGCTCGGACACGCTCATGCCGGCCACGGGTTCGTCCAGCATCATCAGTTCGGGCTCCTGCATCAGCAGCATGCCGATCTCCAGCCATTGCTTTTGGCCGTGCGACAGCAGCTCCGCCGAGCGGTCGAGCTGGTCGGCAAGAAATATCTCTTCGGCCACCTGTTCCACGCGCTCGATCACGGCCGCGGTGCGCCTGAAGGTCAGCGCACCCAGCACGCTGCGCCCGGCCGGAAACGAGACTTCCAGGTTTTCCCGGACGGACAGGGTTTCATAGATGGAGGGCGTCTGGAATTTGCGGCCCACGCCGGCGCGCACGATTTCGTACTCGGCCAGCCCGGTCAGCTCGGTATCCTTGAATCGGATCGAGCCCGCGGTCGCCTTGGTGCGGCCGCAGATCAGGTCCAGTAGCGTGGTCTTGCCGGCGCCATTGGGGCCGATGACCACGCGCAGCTCTCCTTGATCGACATACAGGTTCAGGTCGTTGACCGCTACAAAGCCGTTGAACGACACGGTCAGGCCTTCGATATACAACGCGAATTCTGACGGGTTCATGCTGCCTCCGCGGCGCCATCCGCCTGCTGGCGCGATGCTTTACGCGCCAGGCGCTTCTGGGTGTACTGGTGATACAGACCGGCCAGTCCGTTGGGAAACGCCATCACGACCGCAATGAACAGCCCGCCCATCAGGAACAGCCAGAGCTGCGGGAAACTCTCGGAGAAATAGCTCTTGCCGAAGTTGACCAGCAGCGTGCCGTAGACCGCGCCCAACAACGACAGCCGGCCGCCGACCGCGGCAAAGATGACCATTTCAATGGATGGCACGATCCCCACGAAGGAAGGCGACATGAAGCCGACCTGCAAGGTGAACATGGCCCCGCCGATCGCCGAGAACACGGCGGCCACGCAGAACACGAAGACCTTGAAGCTGGCGACGTCATAGCCCGAGAAGCGCACGCGTTCCTCTTTGTCGCGCATGGCCATCAGCAGCTTGCCCAGTTTGGACGACAGCAGGTATCGGCCGAACAGGATGCACGCGAACAGCAGCACGCCGTTGATGAAGTACAGCACCAGCCGGGCGCTGTCCGTGCGGATATCCCAGCCCAGCAACGTCTTCAGATCGGTGATGCCATTGACACCGCCCGTCCAGCCTTGCTGGCCGATGATGAGCACCGACAGGATCAGCGCCACGGCCTGCGTCACGATGGCGAAATAGGTGTCGCCCACGCGGCGCTTGAACATGGCGGCGCCCAGAATCAACGCCAGCAGGCAGGGCAGCACCGGCACTGCCATCACGGTGAACCAGAAGCTCTTGAAGGGCACCCAGAACCAGGGCAGCGACGTCAGCTGGTTCCAATCCATGAAGTCCGGGATACCGGGCGTGGACTGGATCTTGGTGGCCTCCGGTGTCGAGGCTTCCAGCTTCAGAAACATCGCCATGCAATATCCGCCCAGCCCGAAGAACACCCCCTGGCCCAGGCTCAGGATGCCGCCATAGCCCCAGCACAGCACCAGGCCCAGTGCGACAAAGGCATAAGTCAGGTACTTGCCGATCAGATTGAGCCGGAAGACGTCCAGCGCCAGCGGAAACACCACGAACAGCAGCAGCGCCAGAATGGCCAGCCCTGCAAGCCCTTCGCGCCCGCCGATCACGTTGTGAAAGAATTTCTGCATGATGCGCCCCCTACCTGCGTACCTGGATGCTGAACAGGCCTTGCGGGCGCAGCATCAGAATGATCACGATGGCCGACAGCGTCAGCACTTTGGCCATCGAACCGGTCATGAAGAACTCCGAGATCGATTGCGTCTGCGCGATGACGAAGGCCGACGCGATGGTGCCGAACAAGCTGGCCGCGCCGCCAAACACCACCGTCAGGAACGTATCGACGATGTAGAGCGAGCCGCTGGTCGGGCCGGTGGAACCGATGGTCGTAAAAGCGGCGCCGGCAATGCCGGCAATCCCGCAACCCAGCGAGAACGTCACGCGGTCCACGCGCTTCGTATCGATGCCCACCGCGCCGCTCATAGCGCGGTTCTGCACCGTGGCGCGCACGTGCAGGCCCCAGGTCGACCGGAACAACGCGAGAAGCAGCGCGCCAGTCAGCACGATGCTGATCGACATGACGAACAGGCCATTGATCGGGATGTCCACCCCGTCCAGCGGCTGCCAAGAGCCCATCAGCCAATCGGGCAGCGTGGGGCTGACTTCACGCGGACCGAACAGCGAACGCAAGGTCTGCTGCAGCACCAGCGACAAGCCCCAGGTCGCCAGCAGCGTGTCCAGCGGCCGGCGGTACAGATGACGGATCATCAGCCACTCCGTCAGCCAGCCCAGGCTGAAGGTCACCGCAAAGGCCAGCAGAATGGCGACAAAGAAGTAGGCCGGCATCAGGCCTGGCGCGTACTGCTGGACCAGTTCGGAACAGAGATAGGTGCAATAGGCGCCCACCGCCAGGAACTCGCCATGGGCCATGTTGATGACGCCCATCTGGCCAAAGATGATCGCCAGGCCCAGGGCCATCAGCAACAGCACGCTGAAGACCGATAAACCATTAAAGCCCTGCATCAGCAGGATGGCCCCAAGATCGGAGAAGGATTCCATGGATGGCTCCCGGCAGTGGAAAGGGCGTCGCGCGCGGCGCCCGGATCGACGTGATTACTGATAACCCTTGGGGAAGGGATCGGGCTTGATGAGCTCCGGGGTCTCGAAGATCACGTCGAACTGGCCGTCCTTGCGAATCTGGCCGATGCGGGTCTTGCTCCACAGGTGGTGGTTGGGGTCGATCTTGACGTAGCCTTCGGGCGCTTCCTTGAATTCCAGGCCGGCCGACGCGGCGACCACCTTGTCGACATCGAAGCTGCCCGCCTTCTCCACCGCCATCTTCCACAGCCAGGGTCCCAGATAGGCCGCCTGGGTCACATCGCCGATCACGGCGTCGGCGCCATACCTGGCCTTGAAGGCTTCGACGAACTTCTTGTTGTTGGCGTTGTCCAGGCTCTGGAAATACTTCATGCAGGACCAGAAGCCCTCGGCGTTTTCACCGCCAATACCCAGCAGTTCATCCTCGGTCACCGAGATGGTCAGGAGCTTTTGCTTGCCGCTCGTGACGCCCGCCGCCTTGAGCTGCTTGTAGAACGACACATTGCTGCCGCCCACCACCACGGCGAACACCACGTCGGGCTTCTTCAGCTTGATCTTGTTGATCAGCGAGCCGAACTGCGTGTGGCCCAGCGGGTAGTATTCCTCGCCGACCACTTCGCCCTTGAGCACGTTCTCGATGTGCTTGCGGGCGATCTTGTTGGACGTGCGCGGCCAGATGTAATCAGAGCCGATCAGGTAGAAGGAACGCGCCTTCTTCTCGCGCGCCAGCCAGTCCAGGCTGGACAGGATCTGCTGCGTGGCCTCCTGCCCGGTATAGAACACGTTCTTGGACTGCTCCAGGCCTTCATAAAACGTCGGGTAGTAGAGCAGGCCGTTTTCTTTCTCGAACACCGGCAGGACCGCCTTGCGCGACGCCGAGGTCCAGCAGCCGAACACCGTGGCGACCTTGTCGCTGACCAGCAGTTTGCGGGCCTTTTCGGCAAACGTCGGCCAGTCCGAGGCGCCGTCTTCCTGGATGATCTTGATCTTGCGGCCCAGAATGCCGCCCATCGCATTGATTTGCTCGATCGCCAGGCGCTCGGATTGAATCGACCCCGTCTCGCTGATGGCCATGGTGCCGGTCGCCGAGTGCAATTGGCCCACCGTGACTTCGGTGTCGGTAATGGCCAGGCCGGTGGTGTTGATGGCCGAAGTGGCCGGCGCAGCGGCCCGCGACAGCGCCGGTATGCCCAGCAGCGGCAGGGAGGCAAAAGCCAGGGCCAGGCGCCGGCGCGAGGGCAGCTCCGGGGCATTATCAAAAGGGGTTTTGCCAGACATCGATGACTCCTCAATGGATCACGACCAGGGAAACCGAGCATGCGCGGCACATGCCGCAGCCCGGAGGGTGAGGGCATACTAGGAGCCCATGACGCACTGCAACATACGTTGATTGACGTAGAGCCACCGCCGCCCCCAGGGCGTTACAACGGCATCTACGTTCAATGACGTATCCCCACCTTCCGCGGAGCCCGATTTGTCTGCCAGCGCGCCCCAACGCATCGTCAAGATCCGTCGCGACTACAACACCTGGGTCGCCAATGAGACGCTGGAAGACTATGCGCTGCGTTTCACGCCCGTGTCGTTTCGCAAGTGGTCCGAATTACGGGTCGCCAATACCGCGCTGGGCGCCGTGTCGTTCCTGGCGCTGGAGGCCATCGGCGGCGCGCTGGCGCTGAACTACGGCTTCGTCAATGCGTTCTGGGCCATCATCGCCGTGGCGATCGTCACCTTCCTGACCGGGTTGCCGATCGCCTATTACGCGGCGCGGCATGGCCTGGACATGGATCTGCTGACGCGAGGGGCCGGCTTTGGCTACATCGGCTCGACCATTACCTCGCTGATCTACGCCTCCTTCACCTTCATCTTTTTCGCACTGGAGGCGGCCATCATGGCGCTGGCCATCGAGCTGGCCACCGGCCTGCCGCTGTCCATTGGCTACCTCTTGTGCGCCGTCGTCATCCTGCCCATGGTGGCTTATGGCATTACCTTCATCAGCCGGCTGCAATCCTGGACGCAGCCGATCTGGCTGGTGCTGCTGCTCTTGCCCTATGCGTTCATCGCCTGGCGAGATCCCGGGACATTGCAGGAGTTCCTGCGGTTTCCGGGCTACGACGGCCGGGGCGGCAATTTCAATCTGCTGATGTTTGGTTCGGCCGTTGCGGTGGCCGCCTCGCTGGTCACGCAGATCGGCGAGCAAGTCGACTTTCTGCGCTTTCTGCCCGAACGTACGGCCGCCAACCGCACGCGCTGGTGGCTCGCCCTTGTCTGCGCGGGTCCGGGCTGGATCGTGCCCGGCGCGGCCAAGATCCTGGGCGGGGCCTTTCTGGCCTGGCTGGCCCTGTCCCTGGGCACGCCGCCCGACAAGGCGGGCGACCCCACGCATATGTATCTGGCGGCCTATACCTATGTCGTCAGCAATCCGGGCCTGGCGCTGGCCCTGGTAACGGCCTTCGTGGTGATCTCGCAGGTCAAGATCAATGTGACCAATGCGTATGCCGGCTCGCTGGCCTGGTCCAACTTCTTTGCCCGCATCACGCATAGCCATCCAGGGCGCGTGGTGTGGCTGGTGTTCAACGTGCTGATCTCGGTGGTTTTGATGGAGATGGGCGTGTTCGGCGCGCTGGAGCATGTGCTGGCAGTGTTCTCGCACGTTGCGCTGGCCTGGATAGGGGCGCTGGTGGCCGATCTGGTGATCAACAAGCCGCTGGGGCTGTCGCCGGCCCGGATCGAATTCCGCCGCGCCTATCTGTATGACATCAATCCGGTGGGTGTGGGCAGCATGCTGATCGCCATGACACTGGGCTTGCTGGCCTTTGCCGGCGTGTTCCCGGGCACGGCGGGCGCGCTGGCGCAGGCCTTGTCGCCGTTCGTCGCCTTGCTGGCGGCCTTTGTCTGCGCGCCGGTCATCGCCTGGCGCACGCGGGGCCGCTACAACCTGGCGCGCACGCCGGTCGATGTCGCGGGTTCCGATCATGTCTGCGTGATCTGCGCCAATCGCTTCGAACAGCCGGACATGGCGCATTGCCCGGCCTACAACGGGTCCATCTGTTCCTTGTGCTGCACGTTGGACGCCCGCTGCCAGGATCGATGCAAGCAGCAGGGACGCTTGAAGGATCAGGTGCAGGCGGTCCTCGCCCGGGTGTTGCCGGCGCGGGTCACACCGCTCTTGCATAGCCGCCTGGGCCACTACCTCCTGATTGTGATGGGGATGGGCGCACTGCTGGCAGGCATTCTGGGCCTGATCTACTACCAGGAGTACGCCAGTCACATACGGGGCGGGCTGGACCCCTCGGGTTTGCGGCCAACCTTCCTGAAGCTGTATGCCGCGTTGCTGCTGATCGGCGGCGTGGCGGCCTGGTGGCTGGTGCTGGCGCACGAAAGCCGGCGCGTGGCGCAAGAGGAATCGGATCGCCAGACCCATCTGCTGCTGCGCGAGATCCAGGCGCACAAGCAGACCGACGCGCAGTTGCAACAGGCCAAGGAAGCGGCCGAAAGCGCCAATCTGGCCAAAAGCCGATTCATGGGCGGGATGAGCCACGAGCTGCGCGCGCCCTTGAACAGCATTCTGGGTTACGCACAGATTCTGCAGCGCGACCCCGGCTTGCCACCAGCGCGGCGCGAGGCGATCGACGTGATTCATCGCAGCGGCAAGCATTTGATCGGTCTTATCGACGGTCTGCTGGACATCGCGCGCATCGAGGCGGGCCGGCTCAGGCTCGAGAACAGCGAGCTGCGCCTGCCCGAGTTTCTGGAGCAGATCGTGCAGATGTTCAGACCGCAAAGCACCCTCAAGGGGCTGAGCTTCTGCTACGAGGCGGCCGAACTTCCCGCCATCGTGCATATCGACGAAAAGCGGCTGCGGCAGATTCTGATCAACCTGTTGAGCAACGCGCTGAAGTTCACCTCGGCAGGACAGGTGTCGATGCGCGTCAAGTCGGCCGCGGACATGGTGTTGTTCGAAGTGGAGGACACCGGCCGAGGCATACCGGCCGAGGATCTCGAACGCATCTTTCTGCCCTTCGAGCGCAGCTGGGCGGGGGTCGAACAGGCCGATTCCGGCACGGGCCTGGGGCTGACCATCTGCCGCATGCTGACCGGCATCATGGGCGGCGAGCTGACAGTGCGCAGCGTCGTCGGCCGCGGCAGTGTGTTCACGCTGAAACTGTTCCTGCCGGAAGTACGCTCGCCGCGCAGCGACGCCCGGCCGTCCGGGCTGGTGGTGGGCTACCGCGGCGAGCGCCTGCGGATCCTGACGGTGGATGACCAGCCCTCGCAGCGGCACCTGGTTCGCGACCTGCTCGAGCCGCTGGGCTTTGAGGTTCACGAAGCGCCGCATGGCGCCGCGTGCCTTGCCTGCGTGCACACGTTGCGGCCTGCGCTGATACTGATGGACGTCTCGATGCCAGACATGACCGGATGGGAAGTTGTGCGGCGCCTGCGCGATGAAGGCGTGGCCGTGCCCATCGTGATGCTGTCGGCCAACATCCTGGGGCTGGATCCGAAAGACCCGGCGCAGCGCGGGCACAACGCCTTCATTGCCAAGCCGGTGATGGTCGAGGACTTGCTGAACCATCTGGGCCGTTTGCTCAAGCTGGACTGGCAAGTGGCGCCGGTCGAAGCGGCGCTGCCGGCGGGTGACCTGCATCGGGTGGCGCTGGAACGCGAGGATGCGGAGGCGCTGCTGGAACTGGGGGCCATGGGCTACATCAAGGGTATCCAGGCCAAGCTGGAAGAAATACGGGGCCGCCGCGCCGAAACGCGCGAATTGACGGCGCATCTGCGGGCGCTGGCAGGCGAGTTTCAACTGAGTGAATTCAATCAGGTGCTTAAACACCATGTGCAGCGTCACCATGCCCACGCCCGATAAAAACCTCGTCATGCTGGTCGACGACGCGCCAGACAATCTGAAAATGCTGTCCACCGCACTGGATGCGGCGGGCTATCAGGTGCTGGTGGCAATCGATGGCCAGTCGGCGATCGAGCGGGTGGATTTCGTGGTGCCGGATATCGTGCTGCTCGATGCGGTGATGCCGGGCATGGACGGCTTCGAGACCTGCGCACGCTTGAAAGCGCACCCCGCGGCGGGAGACGTGCCCGTGGTGTTCATGACGGGCCTGACCGAGCCCGAGCACGTGTTGAAGGCGTTTCGTGTGGGCGGCGTCGACTATGTGACCAAGCCGCTGGACCCGGACGTGGTGGTGGCCCGGCTGCGAACGCATCTGCGCAATGCGCGCAGCCTGTCGGCCGCCTTTGACGCGATCGATGCGGCCGCACGCGCCGTGGTGGCGCTGGATGCGAGCGGGCAGCCAATCTGGAAGACGGGCAAGGCGCGGATCTGGTTGACGGCGTACTTTGGCTGCGCCGAGGATGCGTCAGAGCTGCCCGCGCCCCTGGCGGACTGGGTGGCGCGCAACCTGGCGGCCGGCCCGGCGGCCGAGCCATTGGTGCTGGTCAGCGCGAGAGGGCGCCTGACCTTGAGCCTGTCGGCATCACGGCGCAGCGGCGAAACGTTGCTGCTGTTGCAGGAGACGGCGCCATTGGCCACAGCCTACGGCCTGACGCCGCGAGAGGCCGATGTGCTGCGCTGGCTGGCCAAGGGAAAAACGAATCGGGACATCGCCGAGATACTGGGCATGTCGCCAAGAACGGTGAATAAACATCTGGAACACATCTACGTCAAACTGGGCGTGGAAACGCGCGCGGCGGCGGCTGCGCTGGCAGTGCGGCAGGGCGAAGCGTTCTGACGCGCTCGGCGTCGCCAGGTCTCCCGGCACTTCGACGTCGACGCGCAAGACCCGGCACCCAAGCAAATCAAACCCGAGAAACCGGCCCCGCAACATCGCCCTTGAGCAGCTCCGCCAACCGGGTCAGACCGTGCGTCAACCGCGTTCGGTCAATTGCTCCCCCCAACGACACACGCAGCGCCAAGGGGCTGGACGCCCCCGTGGAAAATGACGCCGAGTCAGTCACACTCACCCCTTGCGCCAGCGCCGTCTGCTTGAGCCGGTAGCAGTCGATATGAGGCGGCAACTCAAGCCAGAGGTGCAGCCCATTCGGGTCGGCATCAATCTTGCCCGGCAGGATCGACGCCGCGACGGCTTGGCGATGCTGCAGCTCGCTCCTGACCTGCGCCAGCCATTGAACGGCAGCGCCCGACTCGATCAACGTCGTTGCCATCTCCGTCATCCAGGGCGTGGGCATCAGCGCCAGCGAACGCAGGGCATCCAGCACCGGACTCAACGGCTCGCCGGCAGGCACGACAAGATAAGCGGTTCGAAGGCCGGGCGCGATGCATTTGGACAGCGTCGACACGTAATACACCTGCGCCGAAGACGTGTTGGCCGCCAGAGAAAACATCGTGCTGGGCGCATGCTCGGCCAACAGCCAGTACGGATCATCTTCAATGACCGGCAGCGCATGTTTGGCCGCGACGCGCAGCAATGCCGTTCGACGTTCCGTGGACAGCGTGATCGCCGTCGGGTTCTGGATGGTCGGATTCAAATACAGCATGGCGGGGCGATGCCGTTCGCACACGCGCTCGAGGTCGGCGGGGTCCATGCCGAATTCATCTGACTTCACGCCAACGGCCGAGCGCTGGAGCAGGCGGGCCGCGGCCAGAAAGCCCGGGTAGGTCAATGCATCGCACGCAATGGCGTCGCCCGATTGGCTCTTGGACAGCAGCAGCGCCGCAATCGCGGTTTGCGCGCCCGGGCAGACCACGATCCGCTCGCTATCCGTGTCGCCCGTCATTGGCTGCAGCCACGTCGCGGCTACCGCACGATGCCGGTTGGCGCCGGCGCCCACGTGATAACTCATCAGATCCATTGCGCTTGCGGCCGCCTGGGTGGCGACGCTGCCTTGCGCGAGCAGGTCTGCAAACGCCGCACTGCCAAGCAATGGCGGGATGTTCATGCCCAGATCGATCGTCCCGCCCGCCTCCAATCCCGAATAGGACACGTACGTCCCGCCCGCTCCCTGCGCTTCCAGGATCCCCTTCTGGCGCACTTCCGTGTACGCGCGCGTGACGGTCGTCAGGTCGACGCCCAAGGTCTGGGCCAGTTCGCGCTGCGGGGGCAGCCGGTCGCCGGGCCGAAGGACACCGTCCTCCACCGCTGTCTCGATTTGCGTGGCGATCTGCTGGTACCGGGAACCCGAGCCCGCGGTCAGCGGCCGCACCCACGACGTGTTGGCTTTTTTCAGGCGACGCGAGAGAGCCATGGCTTTTCTTTATGTATGGGTTTTCTGCTTCCGGCAAGAGGGAATCCAGTCGTGACCGGACGATTCAACTTCTTGTATGGATTTTGGCGGTAGAATTTGCGAACTTGTATGGATTATAGCGCTCGCGCTGCGCGCTCCTGGCCTTGTTGGGCATCGCCGGGGAGTCCACGAAGCTGCTGAAGGCAGCATTTTGAGGCAATGATGAATTTCTGGATCCCCGTCGTTTTCGGTACGTTCAAGCTCGCCATTTTGGGCGTATGCATGTTCCTCGCCATCAAGTCTCATCGCGAAGGCGCCAGAAAGGAGCGGGAGAAAAAAGAGCTTGAACGCCTTGAAAGTCTCAAGGCGCTGGCGCCGGAACGTTGATCGGATCAGCGCGGGACGGCCCTGTCCGTCCCACTCAAAGACGGATGAAGCCCAGGGCTGCATCCAAGCACGAAAGAATGCGGCTCGCGTGAGCCGCATCCGATGACAACACGATTACGACAGCGGCGGCGCCACGAAGTGGGACACCTTCGGCGGCGCGTCGCCGATGTGGAAACCCCGCGCTTCGGCCTGCTGGTCCGCGTCGGCGTGGGTCACACGCTCATGCTGGCGCAGGTGTTCCAGCCACGAGGTCACGAGGAAGTATTCCTGGTAGCGGCCCGGCTGCGCCGCATCCTCGAAGATCCCCCAGGCGTAGGCCCCGTCGCGGCGGCGCTCCGCGCCGACGTGCTGCATGGCCTGCACGAAGTCGGCGCTGCGCGCCGGGTCGATCAGGTATTCGACCGTGATCATGACCGGGCCACGATCATGCGACACCTCTTGATCGATCAGGGGCTCGGGCCAGTGCATCGACGGCGCAAGATCCAGGTCCGCGCCCAGCTGCAGCTTGGCCTTGCGGGTCAGCAGCATCGCAACCACCGAACCGGCGGCGGCGATCAGCAGCGCGGCGGGCACGCCGGCACGCACCGCCGTCTGACCCCAGATCATGCTGCCCGCGGTCATCGACCCAAAGAACACCGTCACGAAGATCGCCAGGCCACGGGCACGCACCCAGTCCGGCAGGGCAACCTGCGCCGAGACGTTGAGCGAGGTCAGCACCATGATCCACGAAGCGCCCGCCAGGAAGCTGAACGCACCGGCCACCACGGGATGCGGCACCACCGCAAACACCACCAGCGTAAAGGCGGTTCCCAGCGTGCCGGCCATGACGCTGCGGTCAGGCCCCAGCTTCTTGCGCAGCGGCGGCAGCACCATCGCGCCGATCACCGCGCCCGCCCCGACGCAGCCCAGAATGATGCCGTAGAGCAAGGCGCCGCCCTGCAGCACCTGACGCACGATCACCGGCAGCAAGGCCCAGTAGGCGCTGGCAAACAGGAAGAACGCGACGGCGCGGACCAGCGTGGACTTGAGCGGCTTGCTGTGCAGCGCAAAGCGCACGCCGGCACGCATGGCATGAAACAGCTGCTCGCGCGGCAGGCGCTTTTCAGCGGCGGCGGGCGGCTTCCACCAGATCAGCGCGGCCACGACCACGATGAAGCTGACCGCATTGACGAAGAACGGAATCGCCACGCCGATGCTGGTGATCAGCACGCCGGCCAGCGCTGGACCAATGGCGCGGCTGACGTTAATGCCAACGCTGTTGGTCGCGATGGCCTGCTGCAGCGACGGGCGCGGCACCAGGCTGGGCACGATGGCCTGCCAGGCCGGCGCCGACAGCGCCGTGCCAATGCCCATCAGCAACGTGAAGCCCAGCAGTACCCACGGCGTCGTCAGGCCAAACCACACCACCAGCCCCAGCGCCAGCGCAATGACGCCCATCGCAATCTGCACCATCAGCAGCAGCTTGCGGCGGTCCATCGTGTCGGCCAGCGCACCGGCCAGGAGCGACAGCAGAAAAACCGGCAGCGCGCCCGCCGTCTGCACCAGCGCCACGAACATCGGCGACGGCGACAACGACGTCATGAGCCAGCCCGCGCCCACGTCATGCATCCAGGTGCCGATGTTGGACAGCACGGTGGCAATCCAGATCACTGAAAAGGCGGAGTAGGCGAAAGGCGAGGACGGCGGGGCGTCGGCGGGGCGGGTGTCGGCGGTCGTCATGGGAGGCTCCGGGCGGCCAGGCGGTATGGAAAAAAGCCCGCGGCATTGGCCGCGGGCCTGGGATTCAGCGAGCGGTAACCGGCGCCGCGACGGGCGCGATCGCCTCGTGTGCAGTCTGCGTGCGCTGACCGGCCTTGTGCACCATCGTGTAGGCGTAATCCACACCCATGCCGTAAGCGCCCGAGTGTTCCTTGACGATTTCCATCACGGCATCATACGAGTCGCGGCGGGCCCAGTCACGCTGCCATTCCAGCAGCACCTGCTGCCAGGTGACCGGCACCACGCCGGCCTGGATCATGCGTTGCATGGCCATGTCATGCGCTTCCTTGGACGTGCCGCCGGACGCGTCGGACACCATGTAGATCTCGTACTCGCCTTCCAGCATCGCGCTCAGGGCGAAGGTGGAATTGCACACTTCCGTCCAGAGACCCGCCACGATCACCTTCTTGCGGCCATTGGCGGCCAGCTGATCGCGCACCTTCTGGTCATCCCACGAATTCATCGAGGTGCGTTCCAGCACTTTCTTTTCCGGGAAGACATCGAGCAATTCCGGATAGGTGTAGCCGGAGAACGATTCGGTCTCGACGGTGGTGATGATGGCCGGAATGTCGAACGCCTTGGCCCCCTTGGCCAGCCCCACGACGTTGTTCTTCAGCGTCTGGCGGTCGATCGACTGCACGCCGAAGGCCATTTGCGGCTGGTGATCGATGAAGATGATCTGGCTGTTTTCGGGGGTCAGCACTTCGAGCTTGGCGTTGGTGTGGGTCATGTCAGTGTCCTTGGAGAGGTAGGTTTTGGGGTGTTGCTTGCAGCGCGTCGCTGCCATGACCAGAACTATATTCTTCAGGACAATCTATCGGTAGATGGCGATTTTTGGCCTCAGCGTTCTTCATATAGAACGATCAGGCAGCCAAGCGGCTCAGTCCTCGGGGTTGGCTTGCGGTCGCCTGTCCTTTTTTGAGGCACGCGGTTCGATGACGTCACCCGCTATAGCCGAGCGTCTCGCCACGCGCCATCTCAGACCGCATCCCTGGCGCTGCCCGTAAGCCGCCAGTACGTTTCATGCACGGCCAGTTTCAGTGCCGTGCTGTCCAGCCCCATCAGTTGCGACGCGTAGACGCCGATGGCTCGCGCCTTGCCCGCCGCATCGACCGCCAGGTGCGCCGGCGTGGCCGTCACGCCACGCGCCTGCAACTGCGACAGCCGTGCCTGCACGACACCTTGCTGCTGGCGATATGGCACATCCTCGTAACCGAACCAGGCCACGCCCGGCAACGCATCGCGGATCATCAGGGCGGCGTCGCTGACCCGCACGTGATCGCTGTGGAACAGGCCCAGTGGCATGACCACGGTCGCGGGCGCAAGCCTCATCAGCAGGTGGAACAGACGCTCGGTGATCAGCGGCGCATCCTCGTCCGCCGTCGATGTGTATTGGCTGTCCAGAAAATCCAGCCCCATTCCGGTCGCGCCCACCCTGCGCAGCGCTTCCCGGTCTTCCGCCAGCCGGCATTCCATCGCGGCGGCGGCATTGGCGAAACCGCAGCGGCGGTCCCAATCCGTAAGCAGGTTCGGCGTGGGCGCCCGTGCCGTGTACACCGTCACGACCGTGCTGCCGGGGCGCGCGGCGAGCAAGCCGGCGCAACTCAGGATGGCGTCATCCAAATGAGGCGATATCACGGCCAGGGGAGATTGGGGCAGCGACGGATCGTCGGCCCAGCTGTGCGCTTGCGCGGAAACCATCGGAATCTTCGATCCGCAGCGGATCGTAGTTGTGGGAGCATTGCATGCAGCAAATACCATGCCGCAAAGCCCCAGGTATGCACGGCGCGGATTGCCGGCACGCAAGGTGGACGGCGCGAACGTGCGGGCACGTAATTTGCGTTGCCGCCCTCAACGAAACGGAGCTGTACCGGCATGACACAATCAGAAGGATCGCTTCCCCGTTCCGCCGGCGGCCTGCTTGTCCTGCTGTTGATCGCCTTTGGCGTATTCCTGGCGGCGTTGCTGTTTTCCCTGCATTTGTCCGTCGAAAAAAGCGACGACATGTCAGCGATGCGCCAGAGCAAGGAATTGCAGCTGGCGATCAGCAACGTCCTGGACGACGTGGCGCAGGCCCAGGAAACGGTGGCCGTCTGGGACATGCTCTTTGACGAGCTGGACAAGCCCGCGCCCGACCAGGCCTGGCTGGATGACAACGTGGGCGCATGGCTGCACCGGCTGTTCAAGCACGATCTGGTGTTTGTGCTGGGACCGGACAACCAGATGCGCTATGGAAACGTCTACGGCGAACGCGTTCCACCGGAACGCTACGCGGCCTTCGAGCCCGACATCCGCCCGTTCATCGCATTGACGCGGGGCGAGGCCACCCGGCCCAACAACGACCACGAACGCCTGCCCGGCCAACCGCCCGCGCCCGACGCCTCCACACGCACCACAGCGGCCGCGGTGCACGCCACCGACCTTGCCATGATCGGCCAACGGCCAGCCGTCGTGAGCGTCATGCGCGTCGCACGGTTTCCGCCCAACCTGGACACGCCGACAATCGCGTCACGGAATCTGCTCGTCAGCGTCCGGTTCATCGATGGCGATTTTTTGCGCGCGTTCTCCCGGGACAACCTGATCGACGCGCTCCATTACCATCCCGTGCGCGCCCGCCATGTGCAGGCCGACGAGCGCGAGGAGCGCCTCCGGTCCTCAGACGGCACCTTGCTCGGCTACCTGATGTGGCGGCCGGATCTGCCCGGTTCCGAACTCTGGCGCGCCATGCTGCCCGCCGTTGCCGCCATGCTCGCCGGCACGCTCATTCTGGTGGCGTTGCTGGCACTGCGCACCTACCGGCTTCTGCGCCAACAGCAGGCGCACCTCTCCGCCCTGCGCAAGGCCCATGTGGAACTGAAGGCGAGCGAAGCGCACGCCCACCATCTTGCCTTTCACGACGTGCTGACCGGCCTGCCAAACCGCGCGTATTTCGGCACCTGTGTCGATCAGGCTTTGGCCCGCCGGCGGCCCGATGCAAGCTGCGCGGTGCTGCTGCTGGATCTGGACCATTTCAAGCAGGTCAACGACACATGGGGCCATGCCGCGGGCGATGCGCTCATCCAGGCGTTCACCCGACGCGTCAAGCTTGCCGTCGGCCCGGAAGACTCGGTCGCGCGCCTGGGCGGCGACGAGTTCGCCGTCCTGATGCAGAACGCCACCGAAGCGGGCGCCACCGATCTGACCCGCCGCATCCTGGCCGATGTGCGCGCGCCTTTCGACCTGCTGGGCGGCCGCGCCTTCGTGGGCGCGAGCATCGGCGTATCGATGGCCCCGCGCGACGGCACCACGCGCAGCGAGCTGCTGCGCAAGGCCGACATCGCGCTCTACCGCGCCAAGGATCTAGGCAGGAACCAGTACTGCTTCTTCGCCCCCGAGATGGACGAAACGCTCAAGGCGAAGGCCGTGATCGAAGAGGATTTGCGCGCCGCGCTGGCGGACAGCGACCAGCTTCAGGTCCACTTCCAGCCGCAGATCGACAGCGGCACGCAGCAGCTCGTGGGCGTTGAAGCGCTGGTGCGATGGAACCACCCGGCCAAGGGCCCCGTGTCGCCGCAGATCTTTGTGCCGGTGGCTGAATCCACCGGCCTCATCGTGCCGCTCGGGGAATGGGTATTGAAACAAGCCTGCCGCGCGGCGCGGCAATGGCCAAGCCTGTCCATTGCGGTAAACCTCTCCCCCAAGCAGTTTCGCGGCGCCGACTTTGCGGAACGCGTCATCGATCTGGTGCGGCGCGCTGATGTCGATCCGGCGCAGATCGAGCTGGAGGTTACTGAAGGCGTGCTCATCGAAGACGACGGCCGGGTGCAGAAGGCTATCGGCAAACTGCGCGCCGCCGGCTTCCGGATCGCGCTGGACGATTTTGGAACGGGCTACTCCAGCTTGAGCTACCTGCAACGGTTTGCCGTCGACAAGATCAAGATTGACCGGAGCTTCGTCGCAAACATCGGAGAGGGCAGCGATTCCACCGCCATCGTGAACGCGGTGGTGACGCTGGGGCGCTCGATGGGCCTGACGGTCAATGCCGAAGGGGTGGAGACGGCCGCACAACGCGACTTCCTGCGTGCTGCCGGATGCGACGAAATGCAGGGATTCCTGTTCTCCAAAGCCGTGCCGGAAGCAGAAATTACAAAACGCCTCCAAAGGGCGCCCGCCGCAACCTAACTGCCCGCACGTCGCCCATCCAGGCCTGGCACGTCGTGCGGCGCGCGGCAAATGTGAAAAAGGGCCGCTTACGCGGCCCTTGCACTTGAACAAAGCTGATATTGCGGGCAGATGGAAAGAAACGATAGGAGTCGTCGCTGCGACCGACTTTATTTATCCTTCTCAACCGATGCAGCCGCTACCGCGTCACTCCACCGTCACGCTCTTTGCCAGATTCCGCGGCTTATCCACATCCGTGCCGCGTGCGCAGGCGGTGTGATACGACAGCAACTGCAGCGGCACCGTGTGCAGAATCGGCGACAGCTTGCCGTAGTGTTCCGGCATGCGGATCACGTGCATGCCTTCGGCGCTTTGGATCTTGCTGTCGGCGTCGGCAAACACATACAGCTCGCCGCCACGCGCGCGCACTTCCTGCATGTTGGACTTCAGCTTTTCCAGCAGCTCGTCCTTGGGCGCGATGGTGACGACCGGCATATGCTCGGTGACCAGCGCCAGCGGGCCGTGCTTCAGTTCACCGGCCGGATAGGCTTCGGCGTGGATGTAGCTGATTTCCTTGAGCTTGAGCGCGCCTTCCAGCGCGATCGGGTAGTGCATGCCGCGGCCCAGGAACAGGGCGTTTTCCTTCGAGGCGAAGCGGTCGGCCCACGCCATGATCTGCGGTTCCAGCGCCAGCACCGAGCCGATGGCGGACGGCAGGTGGCGCAGCGCCTTCAGGTGCTCGGCTTCCTGCTCTTCCGTGAGCTTGCCGCGCGTTTGCGCCAGCGCCAGGGTCAGGAGGAACAGCGCGGTGAGCTGGGTAGTGAAGGCCTTGGTCGAAGCCACGCCGATTTCGACGCCGGCGCGCGTGATGTACGACAGCTTGCACTCGCGCACCATCGCGCTGGTGGACACGTTGCAGATGGTCAGCGTGTTTTCCATGCCCAGCGAGCGCGCGTGCTTCAGCGCGGCCAGCGTGTCGGCGGTCTCGCCGGACTGCGAGATCGTCACGACCAGCGAGCGCGGGTTCGGCACGCTGTCGCGGTAGCGGTATTCGCTGGCGATTTCGACGGCGACCGGGATCTTGGCGATCGATTCGATCCAGTACTTGGCGGTCAGGCCCGCGTAGTAGCTGGTGCCGCAGGCCAGGATCAGCAGGGAATCGACTTCCTTGAAGATCTTGTAGGCGTCGTCGCCAAAGAGCTCCGGCGTGATGGATTCGATATCTTGCAGGGTGTCGCCGACCGCGCGCGGCTGCTCGAAGATTTCCTTCTGCATGTAGTGCCGGTAGGGGCCCAGTTCGGCGGCGCCCGTGTGCACATGCACGGTGTGCACTTCGCGGTCGACGTTCTTGCCGGCGGCGTCCACGATCCAGACGCGCGACAGTTGCAGGTCGACGACATCGCCGTCTTCCAGGTAGATGATCTGGTCGGTCGTGCCGGCCAGCGCCAGCGCGTCGGACGCCAGGAAGTTCTCGTTCTGGCCCACGCCCACCACCAGCGGCGAGCCCTGGCGCGCACCGACCACACGGTGCGGTTCGTCGCGGCAGAACACGGCGATGGCGTACGCGCCATGCAAACGGCGCACGGCGTTCTGCACGGCTTCAAAGAGGTCGCCCGCGTACAGGTGGTTCACCAGGTGCGCGATGACTTCGGTGTCGGTCTGGCTTTCGAAGACGTAGCCGACGGCTTGCAGCTCGGCGCGCAGTTCGTCGTGGTTTTCGATGATGCCGTTGTGCACGAGCGCGATGCGCGGCTCGTCGTTGCCCAGGTGCGAGAAGTGCGGGTGGGCGTTGTGCGTGGCGGGAACGCCGTGCGTGGCCCAGCGGGTGTGGGCGATGCCGGTGAAGCCTTGGACCTTGTCCTGCGCAACCTGATCGGCCAGTTCGGCCACGCGCTGCGTGCTGCGCGTGCGGCGCAGATGGCCGTCGGCGTAGACGGCGACACCGCAGGAGTCGTAGCCGCGGTATTCCAGGCGCTTCAGGCCTTCAACGAGGATCGGGGTGATGTCGCGCTGGGCGACGGCGCCAACAATGCCGCACATAGGAGTGACTCCGGGTAAGTTCAGTACCGACGCATTGTGCGCGACCCATAAAGAAATTTGATTTCTTTATGTTCACTTATTTGGCAGTTAATTCCCTTACACAAATGTGATTAAACTATCTTTCGTCGAATCGACAGATTTGAATTAATCATGCAAAACACCCCAATTTCCCTGCCCGAACTCGATGATCTGGACCGGCGCATTCTTGAACAGTTACAAGAAGACAGCTCGCTGACCAACCAGGATCTGGCTGCGCGGGTGCACGCGTCGCCGCCGACCTGCCTGAGGCGGGTGCGGCGATTGGTGGAAGAAGGGGTGATCGACCGCCAGGTGGCGATCCTGTCAGCCGAGAAGCTGGGCAGCACGCTGACGGCGATCGTGGAGATCACGCTGGACGTGCAGGCCGCCGAAAGCCTGGACGCCTTCGAGCAAAGCATGGTGACCGAACCCGCGGTGCTGCAGTGCTACCGGGTGTCGCCCGGCCCGGATTTCGTGGTGATCGCGCAGGTAAAGGACATGCCGGCCTACCACGCGCTGGTGCATCGCGCCTTCACGGCGCAGGCCAACGTGCGCAATGTGCGCACGTTTTTTTCGGTGCATCGGGCCAAGTTCAAGACGCGGATCGATGTGCGGGGGTAAGGCAGTCGCGCAATTTCATCATGAACGAAGCGCGCCGCCCCCGACGGGTGGATAATGCGGCGAAGATGCACGAAAGGCCGTCGCCGATCTTTCAGGAGTTGACCTTGCCAACGCAATTCACCCCGTACCTCGAGATGATAGCCACCCACCTCAACGCCCCCTATGGCGAGGTGGTAAGCCCGACTGATGTCGCCGCCGCACTGCGCCACGGCGATTTGGCGTCGGTTGCGCACGACGCACTTGCGCAAGAATTACTCGCGCATATGTTCTTTGAGCTGGATCCGGAGTTCATTGGTCGAGCCAGCTTTGAAGCGGGTGTGCGCCTCGAAGAAGCTGACGCGCTGTACCAGAACGCCCGCCAGCATTTCGACCTGCCCCGGGCTGTGCGGTGGGAGGAAGCGCTCGAGGGGGTGCTGTGAATGGGGACTTCAAGGAAAGACATCCTGCTTCATCGCGCATCCGGCCCGTGGACGCGTTTGGAATCGCGCGCGCAGGCTCTGGTTGAGGATGCACGCCGTCATGGCGGCGATTCATTCCGGCCTGTACTGGGCGGCGGAACACGCTTGATGCTCGCCCTCAATCATCGAATCAGCGACGATGTTGACCTATTCGTTGATTCGCCGGGATGGCTTCCGTATGTTTCGCCGCGGCTTAACGACCTCTTCGAAAACGAACTGTCGGGCTACAACGAGGACAACGCCCATGTGAAGCTGCGCTTTGCCGAGGGCGAAATCGATTTCGTCGTTGCCGCACCTCTACTGCCGGACACGCCTGATATCTGGAACCCTTCTGCACCGGAAACCCGCTTTCCTTTGGAGCCGCCGGCCGAGGTGTTGGCGAAAAAACTGTTCTTCCGCGGTTGGGCGCTCACCGCCCGGGATTTGTTTGACTGGGCTGTGCTGCAGACCGAAGCGCCTGCAGGCGCAATTCCCGAGCAGGCGCTGGCATCGCTTCTAAAAGCCAAGCTTGATGGCTTGGACGCCGCCCTGACGCATATGTTGCAAAGGCCATCTCAACGGGTCGCCTGGGATAGGATCAGAACCGACCGCTTGCCCGATCTGGATAAGACCGCTGCGTGGGCGAAGGAGAAGGTTGCGCAATGGCGCTGACGCCTCAGCATCCGGACCCCGTTGCCCATCGCTAGAGGCGTTCAACCCTACCTGCGCCCCACCAGCCGCTCGAACTGCGCCAGATACCGGTTCCCCATCTTCTGCACGTCGTGTTCATTGCGCACGTACTCATAAGCACGTTCGGTGACCTCGTGCCGAAACGCCGCATCATCCAGGCAACGCGCCATGCCCGCCGCCATCGCCTGATGATCCCCCACGGCGCATAGCACGCCGCGGCCGTCGGCCAGGCTTTCCTTCAGACCGCCGGCGTCGGTGGACACCACCGGCACGCGCTGCAGGAAGGCGTCCAGCACGCTACTGCCCAGCGCTTCTTCCTCGGAGCTCATGACGAACACGTCGAGGATGCTGTAGAAGTCTTCCACGCCCTTGCGAAAGCCGGCAAAGCGGTAGACGTCTTCGATGCCAAGCTTGCGGGCCTCGTCCTTGGCCTGCTGTTCGCGGTCGCCGCCGGCGCCGAAGTGCAGGAAGACAAAATCACGGCGCGTCTTGGCCAGTTCGCCGACGGCGCGCACCAGCGTGACCGGGTCCTTGTCCCGAATGAGCGCGGCGGAGGTCGCCATGACCTTCTTGCCTTCCAGATCGAACTCGCGAACCAGGTTGGCGACGTTCTCGGCGTTGATCTGATGAGGTTCGACCGCGCTGCGGATGATGACGGGTTCGATGCCCAGGCGGCGCGGCTCGCTGGCTGCCATCTCGCTGATGGCCACGAAGAGGTCGGCGTGGCGCCACTTGTAGCCGGTCTTCCATTCGTCGCCCGGCTTGACCACGAACGACGTGCGGCGCGAGAACGCCACGGGCCGGCGGTGCAGCCATTTGGTCAGCACGGCCCAGGTGATGGTGTTGGCGGTCTGTGCGTGGATGATGTCGTAGCGGCCGGCGCCGGCCAGAAAGGCCAGCTGTCCGGGCACGTTGCGCACGGTGTGGGCGACGAATCCTTCCTGGCGGGCGCGCTCGGCCAGCGGCGCGCCTTCGCGGCACATCACTTCGACGTCATGGCCCGCCTTGCGAAAGGCGCGCATGCAATAGAGCGTCTGGCGCTCGCCGCCGCGCCAGCCCTTTTCGAAGTTCAGTTGCAGGATCTTCATGCGCGGCCGATGCCCGAGTACTCAAAACCCAGGCTGCGCACGTCGGCCGGCGTGTAGAGATTGCGGCCGTCGATGATGAGCGGCGTCTTGAGCAGCGCCTTGACGCGATCGAAGTCGGGCGCGCGAAAGACCTTCCACTCGGTGGCGATGAGCAGCGCGTCCGCGCCGTCCAGCGCGTCGTACATGTCGGCGGCGAAGCTGATGCCTTGATGGCCGGCCAGCACGCGGCCAGCCTCGTGCATCGCCACCGGGTCATAGGCGCGCACCTCGGCGCCGCGGCGCGTGAGTTCGGCGATGGCCGTCAGGCTGGGCGCTTCGCGCATGTCGTCGGTGTTGGGCTTGAAGGACAAGCCCCACAACGCGATCTTGCGCCCGCGCAGGTCTTCACCAAAGCGCTCGACCAGCTTTTCAGAAAGGCGGAACTTCTGCGCGTGGTTCGCGGCCTCGGCGGCCTCGATGACGCGCATCGGCAGGCCGTGTTCGGACGCGGTGTTGACCAGCGCCTGCACGTCCTTCGGAAAGCACGAGCCGCCATAGCCCGCGCCCGGGTACAGGAAGTGATAGCCGATGCGCGGGTCCGCGCCAATGCCGCGGCGCACCTGTTCGACGTCGGCGCCCAGCACTTCGGCCAGGTTCGCCATTTCGTTCATGAACGAAATGCGCGTGGCCAGCATGGCGTTGGCGGCGTACTTGGTCAGTTCGGCCGAGCGCACGTCCATCACCATCAGGCGGTCGTGGGTGCGCTGGAAGGGTTCATAGATGCGGCGCATGACGCCGATCGTGTAGTCGTCGTCCGCGCCGACGATCACGCGGTCCGGACTCATGAAGTCGTTGATGGCCGCGCCTTCCTTCAGGAATTCCGGATTGGACGCCACCGTGAACGGGATGTCGACGCCGCGCTCGGCCAGTTCCTTGGCGACCACGGCGCGCACCTTGTCGGCCGTGCCGACGGGCACGGTGGACTTGTCCACGATCAGCTTGCGCGAGGTCATGTGGCGCGCGATGTTCTGCGCGGCGGCCAGCACGTACTTGAGATCGGCGGAACCGTCTTCGCCGGGCGGAGTGCCCACGGCGATGAACTGGACGTCGCCGAACGCCACGCTTTGCGCGATGTCATCGGTGAAATGCAGGCGCCCGGCCTGCACGTTGCGGCGCACCAGGTCTTCGAGGCCCGGCTCGTAAATGGGAATGCCGCCCTGGCGCAGCAGCGCGATCTTGGCCGCATCCACGTCCAGGCACATGACATCGTTGCCCATGTCCGCCAGGCACGCTCCCGACACCAATCCTACGTAACCGGTACCCACGACCGTGATCTTCATGCCTGTGCGCCTTCAAAATAGGTAATCTTCGCGCCCGGAAAATGAAACCGGGCGCCGGCCGCCATTATAGAAGCGGCCCGCGCCCGGGGGTCCGGGCGGGGTTAGAGGGGTGTTGGACCGCTTCCGCCGCTAGGCCCGCAGCTTGTTGAAGCGGACGGTGTTGACCACCACGGCCAGCGCCGCGCACACCGTGCCCAGCACCAGGGCCAGCCCCGGTCCGTGAGCCGCGCTGACGCTGAAGGCGATAGCCACCAGCGCGGTGCCAAAGCTCTGGCCAAACACCCGGGTCGTGGCCTGCAGGCCGCCCGCCGCGCCGCTGCGCAGCCGGGGCGCGGCAGACAGCAGTGCGCGGTTGTTGGGCGTCTGGAAAAAACCGAAGCCCACGCCCGCCACGAACATGCCGGCAACGATGGGCCAGTTCGACACGGCGGACGGCAGCAGCGTCAGCCACAGCATGCCGGCAACCATCGTGGCCGCCCCCACGCCGCTCAACGTGGCGGCGGAATAGCGGTCGGACAACCGCCCGGCCAGCGGCGCGATGATCGCCGTACCCACCGGCCAGGCGCCCATCAGCATGCCCACCTCAAGGTAAGGCCGGCCCAGCACCTGCTGGAAGTAGAACGGCAGCGACACGTAGGACGCCATCTGGGCGGCGAAGGTGCAGGCCGAGGCGCCCACGGCAAATGCCACCGGGCGGATCCGCAGCAGATCCACCGGCACCAGCGGCGCGGTCTGCTGGCTGGCGCGGCGCACCAGCACCAGTCCGGCCACCGCCGAGATCGCTACCAGGCCGATGCCCCGCAGCAGGTCCTCGCCCATCATGTCCACGCCGGAGATGAAGACGCCCAGCGTCGCCATGCAGAGCAGCGCGCTGATCCAGTCCAGCTTCACATCGTTGCGCGGCACTTCCGGCAGATGGCGCAGGCCAAACATGGCAAGCGCGCAGATCGGCAGGTTGACGGCGAAGATCCACGGCCACGGCGCCACGGACAGGATGGCCGAACCAATGGTGGGCCCGAGCACCGACATGACCGCCACCGTGGTGGCATTGATGCTGATGCCCCGGCCCAGCATCTTGAGCGGATAGATGTTGCGCACCAGGCCGCCGAACATGCACATGAGCGTGGCCGCCCCCAGCCCCTGGAACACGCGCGCGGCGGTCAATTGCCACAACGTGCCGGCCAGCGCGCAGCCCAGCGAGGCCAGCGTGAACAGCACCAGCCCGAACGTGAACATGCGGCGAAAGCCGATGCGCTCGGCCAGCGCGGACAGCGGCAAGAGCGCCATCACGACGGCAAGGTTGTAGGCGTTGACGATCCAGACTGCCTGCGCGGGCAGGGCGTTCAGATCCTTGGCGATCGTGGGCAGCGCCACGTTGGCGATGGTGGTGTCCAGCACCGACAGGCTGATGCCCGTCATCACAGTGGCCGCCGCCCAGTACCGGCGCGGCGCCGGCAGGCCGTCGGGGTGCGCGGGCTTGGCCCCGCCCCCCGCGGCCGCTTCCTGATCCTGCGTCACGACTTCTTTACCGGCCGCTGCCATCCGTCAACGGTGACCTGCTTGGGACGCGACACGGTCAGCTTGTCGGCCGGCGCGTCACGCGTGAGGGTGGTGCCGGCGCCCAGCGTCGCGCCACGGCCCACGCGCACCGGCGCGACGAGCTGCGTGTCCGAGCCGATGAAGGCGTCGTCTTCGATGACGGTGCGGTGCTTGTTCACGCCGTCGTAGTTGCAGGTGATGGTGCCCGCGCCCACGTTCACGCGCGCGCCGATGTCCGCGTCGCCGATGTACGCAAGGTGGTTGGCCTTGCTGTCCGCGCCCAGCACGCTCTTCTTGATCTCGACAAAGTTGCCGACGTGGCTGCGGTCGCCCAGTTCGGCGCCAGGACGCAGACGGGCGTAAGGACCCACGCGCGCATCGCGGCCGACTTCGGCCTGCTGCAGATGGCTGAAGGCCTCGATGTGGGTGCCCGCGCCGACGCTGACGTCGCGCAGCACGCAGTGCGGGCCCACGCGCACGCCGTCAGCCAGGGACACCTGGCCTTCGAAGACGCAGCCCACGTCAATGAAGACATCGCGGCCGCAAGTGAGCGTGCCGCGCACGTCAAAGCGCGCCGGGTCGGCCAGCGTGACACCGGCTTCAAGCTGGCGGCGGGCCTGCTCGGCTTGCCAGCGGCGCTCCAGTTCGGCCTGCTGCACGCGGCTGTTCACGCCCAGCGTTTCCCAGGCGGCGCCCGGCTGGGCCGCGCCCACGGGCACTTCGTCGACAACGGCCAGCCCGACCACGTCGGTCAGGTAGTACTCGCCCTGGGCGTTGTTGTTGTCGATGCGGGTGAGCCAGTTCTTCAGCTTCGCGGTGGGCGCGGTGAGGATGCCGGTGTTCACTTCCTTGATCTCGCGCTCGGCGTCCGAGGCGTCCTTGTGTTCGACGATGCGGCACACGCTGCCCTTGGCGTCGCGCACGATGCGGCCATAACCGGTGGAATCGGCCAGCACTTCGGTCAGCACGGCGGCGCCCTGGCCGCGCGCGTCCAGAAGGCGCTTGAGCGTTTCCGGCTGCACCAGCGGCACGTCGCCGTACAGCACCAGCGTGACGTCGTCCTTGCCGTCGCCTTCCAGCAGTTGCGGCACGGCCTGCTGCACGGCGTGACCCGTACCCTGCTGCGGCTGCTGCAGCACGAAGTGCAGATCCGGCTGGCCTTCGAATGCCTGCTTGACGCGATCGGCGCCATGGCCGACCACCACGACGATGCGCGCGGGATTCAGTTGGCGTGCGCTGTCCAGCACATGCGCCAGCATGGGTTTGCCGGCCAGCGTGTGCAGCACTTTGGGAAGGTCGGACTGCATGCGTTTACCCAGTCCGGCGGCAAGAATCACTACATTAAGCATAAGTTCCAGTAGGTTGAGAGACGGGCGGGCGGCCTGGCGGCGGCTCCGCGTGTCGATTGAAAGATGGTGTCAGGGCTTGCTGTCGGCAGGCCCGTTTTTCTTGGCAGTCTTGGCCGCTGGCTTGGCCGCTTTCTTGGCGGCGGCCGGCTTGCGGGCGGTGGCGGCGGGCTTGGCCGCGGGTTTGCCGGGCTTGGCCTGCGCCTCGGCCGACGCCTTGGGATGCGAGGGTTCGGACTTGGCGCTGGCCGTGCCCGGTGCGCCGGCAGGCATGGAGGCCGCGGTAGCGGCCGCGATCTGATTGAACTGCTGCTGCAGCAGCTCCCACCAGGCCTTGGATGCCGACTGCGCCGCAGCGCCCATCTGCTCGCTCATGGCCGCGGCCGACTCCGGCCCGGTGGCGGTGTCTTCGCCCTGCGCCTTGGCGCCGGACTGCGCGCCGGCATTTTCCTTTTCACTGGCAGCCGCGGCATTGGCGGACGGCGCGGACGCGGCTGTCTTGGGCGCGGGCTTCAAACCCAGAGCGACTTCCAGCGGCGACGGCGCGCCGGCTTCCGGGGTTGCGCCCATGTCCATGCGCGAGGCGCTGTCCACGAAGGCGCGCAGGGTGCTGATGGTGGAGCGTTGCACCTCCATGCCCTGGATGGTGCTGGAGAGCATGCTCAGGTTCATGCGCAGCCAGTTCTCCACCGAGCGCAGTTCGGCGATGCGGCGGTCCAGGTCTTCGAGATTCATGGGCGGCGCCATGGGCAGGCTGCTGGCAAGACCGCCGGGGCCGGTCAGGCCTGCCCACGCCTGGCGCATCATCTCCATGCTGGCCAGAAGCGGATTGCCCGAGAGATCGGAATTCTGGCCCATGCCGGGCAGGACGAACGGATTGTTGAATTGGTCGCTCATTCCAGATCTCTCCATAGTGGGATGCTTGCCGCCGTCAGCCGGTATCAACCGGGCAGCAATTGATTGTTCTCCACGCGCACGTGGTCGCCGGAGGCAAACGAGAACGGCTGCGCGCTGCGGAACTGGCGCTTGCTGCCGTCATTCATGCGGACCGTGAGCTCATAGTGCGTCACTGTTTGTTGCTGTCTGATATTACGCTCAACTTCACGGCCTGCCAAAGCGCCGCCGACCGCGCCCAGCACCGTCAGCGCGGTCTTGCCGTTGCCTCCACCAAACTGATTACCCACAACGCCGCCGGCCACGCCGCCCGCGATGGTGCCAACCAGATGGTTGCCGTCATCCTTGGCGGGCACCTGCACCTGGCGGATGGTCTCGACCACGCCGCAGCTGGCGCACGCCTGCTGTGCGGGCGCGGCAGCGGGACGCGGGGCCGGGGCGGCCTGCGCTTGCTGCGCCTCGCGCATCTGGCCGGCGGGCCTGCCCGCGCCGGGCGGCTCGGCAGCCGGCGCAGGCGCCAGGTTGGCATCCTCGGGGCCGGCCTCGGCCACGGCCTGGTCAGCGTGCGGGTTAGCCGACGGCGACGGCAGCCAGCCCAGCACGGCGGCCACGCCCACCGAGCACATGACGATGACGGCGATCGCGGCGGCGGCAAGCAGCGGATGCAGGCCGCGGCGCGGCGACGCGGTAGAGGTCGAAGTATTCATGACGATGCTCCATCGTAACTAACCGGCAGTGGTATAGCACCCGCGCGCGGTTTCGGCATGTTGCGATGGTGACCCTTCATTGCAGGGCGGATGGAGGGTGGACAGGGTGGGGCATTCGTGGACAATAGGCGCATGGATTTGATCACGCTGCCCCAACTCGAACAGGCCATCAACTACTGGCGCAACACGTCGCCCTCGGTGGGTGAAGAGGCGCGCCTGTGTCCCGAAGCGGCCGCGCTTGCCACGCCCTACGCCTTGATGATCATCGCGCACCGGCGCGATATTTCCACTGCCGAACTCAGCGACAAGGCCCGCGCCGCATTGGCCGCGTGGGCGGCGGCAAAGGCCTGAGCCCGCCCGGGCGGATCAACCCATCAACAACGCCTGGATGTCCTGCGTCAGCGCGTCCACGCCGACGTTGTTGTTGACCAGCACGCGGGATTCGCCCTTGCCGTCCAGCAGGTAGAACGCGGCCGTGTGGTCCATCGTGTAATTGCCGTCCTTGGTGGGCGCCTTGGCGTAATAGGCCTTGAACGAGGCCGCCGCCTTCTTGACCTGGTCGGGCGTGCCCGTCAGGCCCAGGAACCGCGGATCGAACGCCGTGACGTACTGCTTGAGCACCTCAGGTGTGTCGCGCTCGGGGTCCACCGAGATCAGCAGCACCTGGACGCGATCGGCATCCGGACCCAGCTTCTTCATGACTTCGGTCAGTTCAGCCAGCGCCGTGGGGCACACGTCTGGACACTGCGTGAAACCGAAGAACACGACCACGACCTTGCCGGAAAAGTCCGACAGCTGACGCAGCTTGCCGTTGTGGTCGGACAGTTCCATGCCGCGGCCCAATTGCGTGCCGGTGATATCGCTGCCCTTGAAGACGGGCGTGCTGTCGCCGCAGGCAACCAGGGCGGCGGCGACGGCGGCAGCTGCGCCCAGTCGCAGGACCAGCCGGCGGCTGGCGGAAAACACGGACATCGACAACCTCCAGGGGGTCAGCGCAACAGGGCGACCCAGTGGTCCACCAGCAGGGCGCCAAACAGCAGCGCCAGGTAGAGAATGGAAAAACGGAACATGCTGCGGGCCAGCTCGTCGCTGTATGCGCGGTACAGGCGCCACGCATACGACACGAACATGCCGCCCAGCACCAGCGCCGACAGCAGATAGAGTTCGCCGCTCATGCGGATGGCGTAGGGCAACAGCGTGGTCGCCATCAACGCCAGGCTGTACAGCAGGATGTGCAGACGCGTGAACTGGTTGCCGTGGGTGACCGGCAGCATGGGCAGGCCGGCCTTGGCGTAATCGTGGTTGCGGTAAAGCGCCAGCGCCCAGAAGTGCGGCGGCGTCCAGATGAAGATGATGAGGACCAGCACCCAGGCCTCGGCCGGCACAGAATCGGCGACGGCCGCCCAGCCCAGCGCCGGCGGCATCGCGCCCGAGAGGCCGCCGATCACGATGTTCTGCGGCGTGCGCGGCTTGAGGATGATGGTGTAGATGATGGCGTAGCCCACGAACGTGGCGAACGTCAGCCACATGGTGAGCGGGTTGACCATGTGGTAGAGCACGAACATGCCCGCGCCGCCCAGCAGACCCGACAGGCTCAGCACCTGGAATGCCGAAATGGTGCCGCGCGCCGTGGCCCGGCGCGCGGTGCGCAGCATGCGGGCGTCGACTTCCTGTTCGATCAGGCAGTTGATGGCGAAGGCGGCGGCGGCCAGCAGCCAGATACCGATCGTGCCAAACAGCACCCGGCGCATGTCCGGGATGCCGGGCGCCGCGAGGAACATGCCGATCACGGCGCAAAACACAGCCAGCTGCGTGACGCGCGGCTTGGTGAGAACGAGGTACTGGCGGAGCAATCCGGATTGAGGAGCGGCAAGACTGGTCATAGTGGACCTCATTTTAAACGCGCACCAAATTGGGGTCGTACCGCCCCGCCGGCTCGCGGCCGGCAGACGCCAGCCGCACCAACAACACCACGGCCGACAATGTCAGGCCCGCCGCGCCCCCATTGTGCAGGACGGCGATCAGAAGCGGCCACTGAAAGAAGATGGTGGTCAGCCCCGTGAACAGCTGCGCGGCCAGGAGGGCCAGCATCAGCGTGGCCGGGCCGCGCAGGCCGGGCTCGGCGGCGCGCAGCCGCCAGGCCAGGATGCCCAGGTAGACGAACACCACGAAGGCGAAATTGCGATGCACCCAGTGGATCGCGGTCAGCGCGGGCTGCGAGATCATTTCGCCGGACGGCAGTTCGCCCAGCCCCCGGATGACCGAATAGCCGCCGTGGAAGTCCATTTCCGGCACCCATTGCCCGTGGCACGTGGGAAAGTCCATGCAGGCCAGCGCCGCATAGTTGGTGCTGACCCAGCCGCCCAACGTGACCTGCACCAGCAGCAGCCCGAATCCGACCGCCACCCACGGCTTCCACCGCACGGCCTCGGCGCTGACGGGCAGGTGCGGGCGCTCGCGCGAGGACAGCCAGGTCATCAACGCCAGCACCGACAGGCCAAACACCAGGTGGGCCGTCACGACGGCGGGCATGAGCTTGTGGGTCACGGTCCACGCGCCGAACGCGCCCTGCACGCACACGGCAACCAGCGTGGTGATGGCCAGCGCGGGCGAACGGCCCAGTTCGCGGCGATAGCGCCAGGCCATGTAGACGATGCCGATGATGAGCATGCCCAGGATGGCGCCGACGTAACGGTGGATCATTTCGATCCAGGCCTTGGACAGCGTCACCGGGCCGAAAGGCATGGCCTGCGAGGCTTCGTGGATGTCGCCCATCGCGCCGATCGGCGTGACGCTGCCGTAGCAGCCAGGCCAGTCCGGACAGCCCAGCCCGGAATCGGTCAGGCGCACGAAGGCGCCGAACATGATGAGGTCCAGCGTCAGGAACCAGGTGAAGAAAACGAGCTTGCGATAACGCGCTTTGATGCGTTCCATATCAAAACCAAAAAACCGTTCAACCAATGCGCGAGTTATAGACCAGCTTGCTGATGTCTTTGCGCACCCGCACGCCATCCGCCTCGGCGGGATACTGCATCATCAGATTGCCCAGCGGATCGATCACCCAGATCGGATCCTGCAGTCCGGGCTGCCCCGCGGCCGTGTCGCGCGCCAGCAGGAATCGGGCCAGCTGGTCCGGATCCACCCGCACCATGACCGTGCCCTTGTACGCCTCCAGCACCTTGTCCGGCACCACCGCATCATCGGTGATGAACCACACGCGCGCCAGCCGATCCACGTTCTTGCCCTGGCTGGCGTGGCTGTTGCGGGTGATGAAGAGCTTGCGCGCGCAGCTTTCGGGGCAGGCCGCGCCATCTGCGGCCACCAGCAGCCACTTGCCCTTCAGGCTCTGCAGATCGAACGGCTTGCCGTCCAGCGTGGTCAGGCGCAGTTCGGACGCTTCGGGCATCGGGCGTTGCGGCGACAGGAGCGTGCCGTAATTGCTGGAATCGCTGGGCCACCATTGCGGGTTCATGTAGACCACGAACGCGGCGACGATGGGCGCCAGCGAGCACAGGAACACCAGCACCATCGGCATCAGCGAACGCTTGCGTGCGGGCTTGTTGGATGAAATGTCGCGAGCCACTTTGTATCCTGGAATAGCGTTGGTCATCTGCGTGCCCGCATGCGAGCCTGCGCCTGCTGGTCCACGCGCTGGCGCCTGCGGCGGATGGCGCCCCCCAGCACCACCAGCCAGGCAATCGCCGCAATCGCGCCGAAAGCGAACCACTGTACCGCGTACGACGTGTTCTGCTGGAAATCCACCGACGGCTGGGGCCAGTCGCGCACCAGGCCGTCGTCCACCTGGCCGCCCTGGCTCAGCACCGTGGGCAGCAGATTCAATCCGGTCGCGCGCGCATAGTCGTCCAGCGGCAGGTTCTGCACTTGCGGCACCGCGCCGCCCGCAACCGGCAGCGCCGCGGGCAGCGCGGAGGCGTCGGCGCCGCCCAGCGACCACAGTTCAAACAGGCGCGGCACGCGTACGGACAGCTCGCCTTGCACGGTCTGCATGCCCTCGGGCGTGGCCGGCAGCTGCGGCTCGCCCTGGCCCTGGATCACGCGCGGCAGCCAGCCCCGCAGCACCAGCACCGCGCGATTCGTCGCCGCATCCAGCAACAGCGGCGTGGCCAGCCAGTAGCCCGGCCTGCCGTCGTGGTTGCGATTGTCCAGCAGTACACTGAATTGCGGCAGCCATGTCCCGCTGGCCTGCGCCACGCGCCACGGCGTCATGTCCGCGGGCGGCGTCGCCGGCGTCAGAAGCAGGGGCGCTTGCTTGCGGCCGGCTTCGATCGCGGCCAGAATGGCGCGTCGCTCATCGCTGCGGCGCATCTGCCATTGTCCCAGCGACACCAGGACCACCACGGCGAGGCCAAGCAACAATAAGGCGGCTACCGTGTAGCGGGTGGAATGCGGTCGGGACATCTGTCGTTGCTAAATCTGAATTGTCGGGAGACCACAATGCGCGTTTTCGTCGTTCTGGCCTTCATCGGGATACTGGCCAGTCTGGCATCCGCCCTGGTCTACCTGATGCGGGACAAAGGTACCACCAACCGCACGGTCAACGCGCTGACGGTCCGCATCGGCCTGTCGGTCGCCCTGTTCCTGTTCGTGCTGTTCGCCCATTACATGGGCTGGATCGAGAGCACCGGTTTTAGATAGGCTGCGTGCCGCCCGGTTCCCCGGGCCTTGCGTGATGCCTGCCGCCGCGCCCCGCCAGATGGGCTGAAAGCGCGACGGAGGCCGGCTTGCCGCCCGGCTCCCTTCGCGCTTTCCCTGCCGCAACGGCCGCCGGCGCTGCCGGCCGCCGTCAGGGCCAATGCGGTCAGAACCAATACACGAACAGGTACAAGCCCAGCCACACCACGTCGACAAAGTGCCAGTACCAGGCCGCGCCTTCGAACCCGAAGTGATGATCCGGCGTGAAATGGCCGCGGATCAGGCGGATCAGGATGACCGTGAGCATCGTGGCGCCCAGGATCACGTGGAATCCGTGAAAGCCGGTCAGCATGTAGAACAGCGACCCGTACGCGCCCGAATTGAACTTCAGGTTCAGGTCGCGGTAGGCGTGGATGTATTCGAACGCCTGGCAGCCCACGAAGACAAAGCCCAGGATGACGGTGGCCGCCAGCCAGAACTTGGCCTTGCCGCGGTGGTTTTCACGCAGCGCATGGTGGGCAATGGTGAGCGTGACGCCGGAGCTCAGCAGCAGCGCCGTGTTGATCGTGGGCAGCCAGAACGGACCCACGGTCTGGAAGGGTTCGACCACGCCCGCCGGGCCGAAGTTGGGCCAGGCCGCCTGGAAGTCCGGCCACAGCATCAGTCGGTGGTCGATGTCGCCCAGCCACGGCGTCGTGATGGTGCGCGTGTACCAGAGCGCGCCAAAGAACGCGGCGAAGAACATGACCTCGGAGAAGATGAACCAGCTCATGCTCCAGCGGTACGAGCCGTCGATGCGCTTGCTGTTCAGGCCGATCTCGGATTCGTGGATGGCGTCGCCAAACCAGTAATACATCACGATGATCACGCCGATGAATCCGACCAGCACGGACCACTTGCCCCAATCGGCGCCGTTGACCCAGGCCGCGGCCCCCAGGCCCATGAAGAGCAGTGCCACGGCCATGCGCACGGGATGGCCCGAGTCGGCGGGGACAAAGTAGTACGGTGCCTCTTTACCTTGAACCGAGTGACTTGCACTCATGGCTTTCTCCCTGGTACAGATTTAGATTTAGGTAATTCAAGTCAGGCTGGAAACAGCCCAACGAACAATTAAAACCAGCACAGTCACAAAGATTGCCGCTGCCAGCAGCCCGGCCACGATGACGTGGACGGGATTGAGCTTGGCGCTGTCCTCACGGTAGCCCGCGCCCTTGCGCACGCCGAAGAACCCCCACGCCACCGCCTTCATCGTCTGAAGGAAGCTCAGCTTGCGCTGAGACGTTTCGCGAAGGTCGTCGCTCATGGCCGAGGCCTCTAGCCCACCGCCTTGCCGGTCAGCAAGGCCGAACCGCGGATCACCGTCCAGGCAAACACGGCAATGACGAAAACCAGAAGAACCAGTCCTGCGATCTTGTTACGACGGCGCTGCTCGGGTGTCATTGCTGTGCGGCCTGAAACATGGATAAGGGATTACTTCACTTCGGGCGGCGTTTCGAAGGTGTGGAACGGGGCGGGCGACGGCACCGTCCATTCCAGTCCTTCGGCTCCTTCCCACGGCTTGGCCGGGGCCGGTTCGCCCTTGCCCATGTAGCAGCGCAGGATCGCAACCAGGAAAATCAGCTGCGACAGGCCGAACCAGAACGCGCCGATGGTGGCGAGCTGATGGAACGTCGTGAACTGCGCGGCGTAGTCGGCGTAGCGGCGCGGCATGCCGGCCAGACCCAGGAAGTGCATCGGGAAGAAGGTCACGTTGAACGAGATCAGCGTGGACCAGAAGTGCAGCTTGCCCAGCTTTTCGCTGTACATGCGGCCCGTCCACTTGGGCACCCAGTAGTAAGCGCCGGCAAACAGCGCGAACAGGGAACCGGCCACTAGCACGTAGTGGAAGTGAGCCACCACGTAGTAGGTGTCGTGGACCTGGATGTCGATCGGCGCCACCGACAGGATCAGGCCCGTGAAGCCGCCCATCGTGAACACGAAGATGAAGCCGATGGAAAACAGCATCGGCGTCTCGAACGTCATGGAACCGCGCCACATCGTCGCGACCCAGTTGAACACCTTCACCCCGGTCGGGATGGAGATGAGCATGGTGGCGTACATGAAGTAGAGCTGGCCGGTCACCGGCATGCCCGTCGTGAACATGTGGTGCGCCCACACGATGAACGACAGCACGGCGATGGAGGCGGTGGCGTACACCATCGAGGCGTAGCCGAAGAGCTTCTTGCGGGCGAACGCGGGGACGATGGCCGACACGATGCCGAACGCCGGCAAGATCATGATGTAGACCTCGGGGTGCCCGAAGAACCAGAACACGTGCTGGTACAGGACCGGGTCACCGCCGGCAGCGGCGTTGAAGAAGCCCGTGCCGAAGTGGCGGTCGGTCAGCACCATGGTGATGGCGGCGGCCAGCACCGGCATCACGGCCAAGAGCAGGAACGCGGTGATCAGCCAGGTCCAGCAGAACAGCGGCATCTTCATCAGCGTCAGGCCGGGCGCGCGCATGTTCAGCACGGTCACGATGATGTTGATGGCGCCCATGATGGACGAGGCACCCATGATGTGGATGGCGAAGATGGCCAGGTCCATGCCCGGGCCCATCTGCAGCGACAGGGGCGCGTACAGCGTCCAGCCCGCAGCGGTGGCGCCGCCCGGCACGAAGAACGAGGCGGTCAGCATGATCGCGGCAACCGGCAGCAGCCAGAAGCTGAAGTTGTTCATGCGCGCGAACGCCATGTCGGACGCGCCGATCTGCATCGGGATCATCCAGTTCGCAAAGCCCACGAAGGCCGGCATGATGGCGCCGAACACCATGATCAGGCCGTGCATCGTGGTGAACTGGTTGAACAGTTCGGGGCGGAAGAACTGCAGGCCGGGCTCGAAGAGTTCGGTGCGCAGCAGAAGGGCCAGCGTGCCGCCCTCCAGAAGCATGACGAACGAGAAGATGAGATACATCGTCCCGATGTCTTTGTGGTTCGTTGCAAAAAGCCACCGGCGCCAGCCCGTGGGCACGCCGTGATGGTGGTCATCGTGACCGTGGCCGTGGCCCGGCGACACGTGGTCTACAGTGACGCTGCTCATGATGGACTCCTTCCTGCTGAGTGCCAGCCCCGTCCAACGGGGCGGCAGGGTATCTCTGACTAAACGGAACCGGTTCTACGGTGAAGGAACGGCGCGCGCGCAATCAGCGCGCGGGCGTGATGTCCTTCGGTAGAACCGTCGGGTCCTGCCCCTTGCCGGCATTGCTCCAGGCATGGCGCGTATAGCTGATGACCGCTGCGATCTCGACATCGTTGAGCTGCCCGCCGAACGCCGCCATGGCGGTGCCGGGCTTGCCCTTCAGCACGGTGTTGATCTGCTCCCCCTTGGGGCCCAGAACAACCTTGTCTCCGTCGAGCGGCGGGAAGGAACCGGGAATGCCCTTGCCGTTGGCCTGGTGGCAGGCCACGCAATTCGCCGCGAAAACCTTTTCGCCGCGGGCAACCAGTTCGGCTTCCGTCCACTCTTTATTGGGATCGTCGGCGTTTGCCGCCATCTTCTTCTTTTGGTCTTCAACCCACTTATCGTAGTCGGCTTGCGCCAGGACTTCCACGACGATGGGCATGAAGGCGTGGTCCTTGCCGCACAATTCCGCGCACTGGCCACGATAGATGCCAGGCTTTTCGGCGTTGAACCAGGTGTCGCGAAGGAACCCGGGGATCGCGTCCTGCTTCACGCCGAAGTCCGGAATCATCCACGAGTGGATGACGTCGGCCGCCGTGAGGACGATGCGGATCTTCTTGTTGGCGGGAACGACCAGATGGTTGTCCACTTCCATCAGATAGAACTCGCCCTTGGGCTCGCGGTTCTCGATCTGGGCGCGCGGCGTGGAAAGCGTGGAGAGGAACTTGATGCCGGCGGCAGAGCCGTCGAGGTATTCGTAGCCCCACTTCCATTGATAGCCGGTGACCTTGACGGTCAGGTCGGCGCTGGAAGTGTCTTTCATGGCGACGACCGTCTTGGTGGCCGGCAACGCCATGGCGATGACGATGATGAAGGGAATGACAGTCCAGGCGACTTCGACACCCAGATGTTCGTGGAAGGTCGCCGCCTTGTGGCCGCGGGACTTCCGGTGCGCCCAGATGGAGTAGAACATCACTCCGAAGACGCCGATGAAAATCACAATACAGATCGTGAGCAGCAACCAATGCAGCCACATGATGTCGCGCGAAATCGCGGTGACGCCTTCATGCAGGTTCAGCTGATTGACCTTCGGACCGCCGGGCATGTTTTGCACCTGGGCACCGGCCACGCCGCCAATCAGCATCGCACAAGCCCCCAGTATCCCTCTCCACTTCTTCATGCTTACCTCGAAATACGGCGCGAAGGCCCATTTGCTGGTGGCGGAAGTCACCGGAATACGGGCAACACGCAATTATTAGATGGCAGGGCGATGCAGGGAGATAGAGCGGCCCTGTCGTTCCCTCTCGAAATCACAAAGAAACTGGCGGATTATAGCGGACGCGCAAACAGATGTAATTTAGTGCTCTTGAATTCATGCGGCCCGCCCCCACTTGGGCGCGCCCCCTTGACCGCGAGCCGTAAACAGGGTGGCTTAAAATCGCCCGCAACCTCATCACCATGGCGCCACGATGCAAAAGCCGCTGTCCGATCTGTATGCCGCCCTGTGCGCCCGCGCGCAGGAGCCCGCCCCCGAAGGCGCGCGCGCTTTATATATAGCGGGGCGACGCTGCGGCTGGGCCACGCACGCGGCCTGCGACGCGCTGCGCGACGCGCCCGAAACACAGTCCGACGGCACGGCGTTGCGCATCGGCGAGGGCCTGGCGCCGGGCAATGCGCTGGACGCGGCGCTGGAACAGGCCGCGGAACTGTTGCGCCAAGCCAACTGCCTGCGCGGCTGGCGCGACGAACTGCTGGACGTATTGGATGGCGACGAGACGCTCGGCGTGATCGAACGCGCCGCCGTGCGGCCGCTGGGCCTGTTGACCAAGGCCGTGCACCTGAACGCCTGGACGCCCGACGGCAAGCTGTGGGTCGCGCGGCGTTCTCTCAGCAAATCCACCGATCCCGGTATGTGGGACACGCTAGTTGGCGGACTGGCCGGCAGGGGCGAAGACCTGGAACTGGCGCTGGTGCGCGAATGCGGCGAAGAGGCCGGCCTGGACGAACCCGATCTCGCGCGCCGCACGCCGCTGCGCACGATCCTGCGCATCCATCGACGCCTGCCCGAGGGCTATCAGGTCGAAGACGTGCTGACCAGCACCTGCATCCTGGCGCCGGACGCCCGTCCCGCCAATCGCGACGGCGAGGTCATGGAAATCGCCACCATCGACGTCGCCACGGCCCTGCACCATGTCGCCGAGGGCGAGTTCACGCTGGAAGCAGCATTGGTGCTGGTCGAGGACATCATGCGGCGCCAGGCCGCGGGCGAGATCACGATCTGATCAGGCGCCGGCCCGGGGCTGAGCCGAGCTGGGCGGGCCTGATGCGGCGCAGAACCTAGGACATGGGATTGGGCGAGGCGCGCCTAGTGGGGTGCGCCTAGGGGGGCGTGCCTAGCGGGGCGCAGGTTCCGGCGTTCCCAGCACGGACCCCGCCGCGGCGTCATCGTCACCCGATGATTCACCGCGCAGTTCGCGGGCCGCTTGCATATCCTCGGCCTGGGCCGGACTGACCGCGCCAGCGGCTTCCGCGGCCTCGGCCGCCTGCGCCGAGCTGGGCGGCGGCACGGGCGCCGGCGCGGCGGCCGCGGCCGCAGACTGCTGCGAAAACTGCTTCCACACTTCAATCGCGCGCAGGCGCTGCTTGGCCACGACCTGAATGCGTTCTCGCAGGTTCTCGTCGCGGTCGAGCAGGGCGTGGAAGTCGCGCGACGACAGCATCAGCAGCTTGCTGTAGCCCAGCGAGGTCACGTCCGGCGTAAGCTGCACTTCACCCAAAAGACCCAGTTCACCGAAGAATTCGCCGCTGCCCAGTTCGATCATGGTGTTGTCGGGCAGATGGACCGCCACGGCGCCCGACGCCACGAAGCACATTTCCTCGCCGTGCCGCCCCTTCGTCAGGACCCGCTGATCGGGCAATGCCAGGCGGGGCTTGAGCAGCTTGCTGATGGCGCGCAGCGAATCGGGCGACAGTCCCTCGAACAGCGGCACGCGCTTGATGAGTTCGGCCGCGCTCATTTCGATGTCCAGCGGCGGGTGCTTGTCGATGTGCGCCCAGCGGCTTTTCAATTGCTCGGTCAGGTCCGCATAGACTTCGCCGCTGATCAGGAATTGCTCAAGCATGTCGCGATAGCGGATGCGTTCGAGCTCGCGGGCCACGCGGCCCAGATAACTTTCCTGCAGCCATTGGGCGTACGACGGATATTGCAGGTTCAGCGCCTGCAGGGCGTTTTCGATCAGATCCAGACGGCGCTGGTGCAGCGACACGATGCGCTGCGTGGCCTCTTCGCCAAGCAGCGGTGTGATCTGCTCGCGCGCAAAGGCGATCAGGCGCTGCGCGACCGAGCGCTTGCTCATCAGGTTGGCAAAGCGCTGGCCCAGCTCGCGCGCCAGCCAGCCCTGAAAGCCGAACAGGTAATGCAGCCGCAATGCCAGCCGGAAACCCGTCGAATAGCGGACATCGGCGGCAATGGCGCGCTCGAAGCCTTCAACGCCGCCCAGCCGGATCGCGTCTTCCAGCCGTTCGGCCCGCGCCAGCAGGGTTTCGGCCATGCGCCAGTCCACGATCTGCGCCTTCAGGATGTCGAAGAACATTTCCTCTTCGCGCTGGGCAACCATGGCCAGTCCCACTGACACGCGCTGCTCGTCCGTCATCTGGCTGACCCGGCCGTCGTGCACGCTGGCCAGGCTGGCGTCGAACACGGCGCGGATACGGTCGCGGACTTCGTTGCCGATGTGCTCGGCCTTGGCCACTTCCTCGGTCTTGCCCTGCAGATCTTCCAGCGCCACGGCCAGCACCTGATTGCGGATGGTGCGCTCGACCGGCGACAGCTGGTTCAGCCCCAACATGCGAATCAGCGGCCGCAGGCTGATGCCGTTGACGAACAGGGTCATCAGCACAAAGCCCGTGGTGGCCACGGCGATGAACTGGCGCGCCTCTTCGGGCACGCCCATCTGCTCGGTCACCGCCAGCGCCAGCGCCAGCGACACGGCGCCGCGCAATCCGCCCCACAGCATCACCACCTTGTAGGGATTGCTGACCTTGGTGCCCAGCCGGGTCAGGCCAAGCAGTGGCAACAGCCCAAACACCACGATTGCCCGCGCGACCAGCGTCACCACGAACACCACACCCACCAGCACCAGTTCCTGCCAATCGGCCGCCGCCATCAGCTTCGGGATCAGCATGGCCGCGAACAGGAAGATGAGGGAATTGGCCCAGAAACCAAACTGCTCCCAGGCGCTGGCCAGGTGTTCGAAGGTGGTCGGCGACATGCGCGTGCGGCCGGTGGACCCGACCACCAGGCCCGCGATCACGGTGGCGACCACGCCCGACACGTTCAGGTAATGCTCGGAGATGAAGAAGGACAGATAGGCCAGCGTCAGCGTCAGGGTGATCTCGGCCGTGGGAAAGCCGCGCAGCCAGGCGAACAGAAAGCAGGCCAGGCGCCCCATCGCAAACCCGGCCACGCCGCCGCCGATGAAGTGCACGATGAAGTCGTTGAAGATGCCGCTGACGGACAGCTCACCCTTGCCGCTCAGCACCGCCAGCAGCACGGAATACAGGGCAATGGACGCCGCGTCGTTGAACAGGCTTTCGCCCTCGACCAGCGTCGTCAGGCGCTTGGGCGCGCCCACCTCGCGGAAGATCCCGACCACTGCCACCGGATCCGTCGTCGCCACGATGGCGCCCAGCAGCAGGCAAACGACTAGCCCATAGGGCGAGATGGCGTCCAGCGTCACACCCACCACGACCGTGCAGACAACCACGGCCACGATGGCCATCATCAGGATCGGCCCGATGTCGTCCATCAGCCGCCGCACGTTCATCGACAGCGCCGTCTCAAACAGCAGCACCGGCAGGAACACCATCAGGAAGGTCTCTGACGAGATCTCGAAGCGCTCCAGCGAATCGAGAAAGTCGCCGATCCAGGCAGGCGCCCAGCCGTGCACGTGAATGACGATCCCGAGCAGACAGCCGACGATGGCGAGCAGCACCGAATAGGGCAGCTTGACGCGGCCGGCCAGGGGCGGCATGAAGCAGACCAGCGTGAGCAGGCCCGCAAGACCAAATACGAGAAAACCAACATCCATGGGTAGCGCCGCGTCCCGATCGTAGTGCTTGTGGAAAGTTTCACAAGAATAGCGGCTTTTTTCCGGCGCTCGCGGCCGGGGCGTGGCGGGAATCGGGGAGAATGCACGTTTCGTTACCCCAATGGACGCTTGCGAAACGTGCCGCGCCATGTTTTTTGGGTAATGTGGCATCACGCGAACTTTTGCAGGAGCGGCACGTGGCACGCATCCACACCTTGACCCGGCGCCACGACGCGCCCGCGATGCTCGTCCAGTTGACCGATAGCCATCTTTTCGGCGAACCCGAAACGTCGATGCTGGGCGTCAATACCGACGCAAGCCTGCGCGCCGTGCTGCGCCAGATCGAAGCCGACGGCAAGCATCCCGACCTGCTGCTCGCCACGGGCGACCTGTCGCAGGACGGCGAAGCCGCAGGCTACCGGCGTTTCGCGCGCATCCTGTCCGAATCGGCCGCGCTGGAACGCGCGACCATCCGCTGCCTGCCCGGCAATCACGATCAACCATCCGTCCTGCGCCAGGAACTCTCCGACTGGTCGATGCCCGTGACCGACGTGGGCGCATGGCGCATCGTTGCGCTGGACACCACGGTGCCCGGCTCCAACGCGGGCCATCTATGCAACAGCGAACTGGACATGCTGGAAGCGGCGCTGGCGCAGGCGCCCGATCGCCACACGCTGGTGGCGATGCACCATAACCCGATGCAGATCGACAGCCACTGGCATGACTCGATGATGATCGACAACCCCCAGGCGCTCTTCAAGCTGCTGGCGCGATTTGCCCAGGTGCGCGTGCTGCTCTGGGGCCATGTGCACCACGAGTTCGACCGCCGCCGGCACAACCTGCGCATGCTGGCCACGCCCTCAACGTGTTTTCAATTCAGCATCCGAGACGGCAAGCACATCGTCGACAACATGGCGCCGGGCTATCGGTGGATCAAGCTTTACCAGGACGGGTCGATGGCGACTGGCGTGCGCCGCGTCCAGGACGCGCTGTGGCATACGGCGCTGGCGGCGCCGGACAGCGCGCGGGCCGCATGATTCCTTGCAGCGCTTGCGTTCCGAGCGCGCATAAAAAACGGGGCACCGATATGCTAGGTGCCCCGCAAGCATCCGTCTCATAGGGGAGGGGAAAGAGGAGAAGCCGAGACGGATGACAAGACTGCTAACCGAAGTTCGCGGTCTACATGAAGTTAGGCGGCACCTTCCCCATTAAGTTTCTGCGAACCCGGAAAATTTAACCCCGAATTTGTATCAATTTATTGGCCACCCACCGCGCGCGGCCAAAGAAAAAGGCCGCAACTTGCGGCCTTTGACTTGGGTGCAGCGACGGGCGCGGCGACGGGGTCTGGCAAACTCACGAGGCGAGGTTGCCGCGCATCTTCTTCAGCGCCGCCGCTTCGATCTGGCGGATGCGTTCGGCCGACACGCCGAACTCTTGCGCAAGCTCGTGCAGCGTGGCGCCGCCGTCGTCCTGCAGCCAGCGGGCTTCGACGATGCGGCGCGAGCGCGGATCCAGCGCATCGAGCGCACCGGTCAGGCCGGCGCTTTGCAGCTGATCGCGCGCCGCGCGTTCCAGGACGCGCGTGGGCTCCTGGCGGCCTTCGTCGGACAGGTAGGCGATCGGCGCGTAGCTGTCGTCGTCGTCGTCCTGGTTTTCCAGCGACATGTCACGGCCGGACATCCGGACTTCCATTTCGCTCACGTCTTCGTGGCGAACGTTCAGCTCGCGAGCAATGTGGTCGACCTGTTCCGGATCCAGGGTCTGGCCGTCAGGACGCATGCTGCGCAGGTTGAAGAACAGCTTGCGCTGCGCCTTGGTCGTGGCCACCTTGACCAACCGCCAGTTGCGGATGATGTATTCGTGGATTTCGGCCTTGATCCAGTGAACGGCGAAGGACACCAGGCGCACGCCGCGCTCGGGGTCAAAACGCTTGACGGCCTTCATCAGGCCGACGTTGCCTTCCTGGATGAGGTCGGCGTGGGGCAGGCCATAACCCAGGTATTGCCGGGCCACGGACACCACAAGGCGCAGGTGCGACAGAATCAGCTCGCGAGCGGCGCCCAGATCTTCCTGGTCACGCAGGCGGCGGCCGAGTTCCGTTTCGCGATCCGCGGACAGCACCGGCAGGCGGTTGACCGCGGAGATATAGGCGTCGATCGTGCCGAGAGCGCCCGGATTGGCAATGGCCAACGCCAGAGCGTTGCCGGAAGCGGTCAACGAGGTACTGGGTTGTTTCATAGCGGGGGTCTCCGGATGGCGAAGAGATAACGACATGAATTCGATGTTAGCACTCAAGTAATAGGAGTGCTAATTCGACTGTTGCGACGCGTCAAAGTTTCATTTCAATGGCGCGTCCCCATTTATTCGGGCCGCCCAGTGTAATGGCGTTACCAGCCCAGGCGCTTCAGCCCTTCGGCGGTGGCCTGACCGTCCGGACGGATGAAGAGCGCGCCACGCGGATCCATGAAGACCTGATAGCGGGCCCCGTCAAACAGCGGCATGTACGCGCCGCTGCCAAATTGGACATCGACAAAGGGGAACCAGTTCGGAAAACTTTTTTTCAGGGATCCGAGGTCCGGCGCGGGCCAATCGTCCAGCGAATGCACCGAGCGCGTGGCGGTGGCCTCGCGGGCGGCATCGCTGTAGCGTCCGGACAGGCGTTCTAGCCGGTACAGCGGCGGCACGCCGGCCATCAGCGCAGGCAGTCTCCAGCGGACGACCCGGGCGTCGATCTGCCACTGGTCGCCATATAGAACATATTGCTTTGAGCCGATGGCGGGCGCGCTGGCATTGACCTGGAACTGGCCCTCGGCCTGTTGGCGGACGTCGATGCTGGCCACCGGTTCGTCGGTGGTCAGGCGCACGAACTGCACCAGCGACAGGGCAAGCAAACCGGTCACGCATCCCAGGCACACCAGCAGCAGGCCGCACGTGCGGCGCACCGGCCGGAACTGGAACATTCGGCGACCGCGTTCGTCTCGCGGCCCGCCGCGGCCCAGCAACATGACCAAGCCCGGCAAGAGGACGATGACGGCGCCCAGCAGGATCCAGGCGAAGGGAGCGATTCCGTTGATCAAATCAGACGTTCCTATTCAAGCCGCCGCAGGCTGCAGCGCGGCGGGCGCAGGAAGCCGCCACCCGCCGCGGCAGGTCCGCCAGTATAGAAGCGGGCGTCAGGCGCCCGGTTTTCCAAGCCGCTCGACGTGAAACCGGATGTGATCCTCGATGAACGTCGAGATGAAGTAGTAGCCGTGGTCGTAGCCGGGCTGGCGGCGCAGGGTCAACGGCTGCCCGGCGGCGGCGCATGCCGCCTCGAACACCTCGGGATACAACTGCTCGGCCAGGAATTGGTCCGCGTCGCCTTGATCGATGAGGATGCCCCCGGTGAAAGGCTGCTGCAGGCCGCGCATCAGCGTGGAGGCGTCATAGGCCGCCCAGTCCGCCTCGTCGGCGCCCAGATACGCGCCGAACGCCTTCTTGCCCCACGGGCACTGACTGGGCGCGGCGATCGGCGCGAATGCCGAGACCGAACGGAACTTGCCGGGGTTGCGCAGCGCCAGCACCAGCGCGCCGTGACCGCCCATGGAGTGACCGAAGATGCCGGTGCGCGACGCGTCGCCCGGCAGAGCGCCGCCGGTGACGATACCGTGCAGCTCCTGGGTGACATAGCTGTACATGCGATAGTGGTCGCGCCACGCGGGCGTGGTGGCATCCACATAAAAGCCGGCGCCGGTGCCCAGGTCCCAGCTTTCGTCTTCGCCGGGCACGCCTGCGCCGCGCGGGCTCGTGTCGGGCGCAACCAGCATGACGCCCAGTTCGGCGGCCAGCCGCTGCGCGCCCGCTTTGATCATGAAGGTCTCTTCGGTGCAGGTCAGGCCCGCCAGGTAGAACAGCACCGGCACCGGACCCTGCTCGGCCTGCGGCGGCACGTAGACGGAAAACCGCATGGGCAGCCCGATTTCCGTGGAGGCGTGGCGGTAATAGCGCTGCGTGCCGCCGAAGCACCGATGCTGCGAGATGAGTTCGAGAGGCGCGGCCATGGCTTGCTCCGGGAAAAGAGATTGAAGATCGGAAAAATCGTCGGCGTTAGGGGAATCCACGGTGCGACGTTCCGTCGCCGAATGTTAACCTGCCCCTCAATGAGCGCCCGCCACAAAAAAATACGATTCCGCGCTCAGATTGTGGTCACGGGACTTGACCAGCGCCCACCGTGGCACTATTTATATACCGTGAGTGAAGACAACCCGTTCTTCCTGATACGCAAGCCCTGACACTATGGCCCGACTGCCCCGTCTGTACGCCCCTGGGCTGCCCCAACTGGTGCAGGCCAACTTTATTCAGCCGTTGGCGGCGCCATCGCAACCTGCGCCCGCCGACATCCTGAATCAGCTCGCCACCTGGCTGGGCGAATCGGCCCAGCGACACCGGGTGTCGGTGCACGGCTGGCTGCTGGCCAACGACCGCATCCTGCTCCTGGCCACGCCCGCCGACGAAGAAGGCCTGCCCCGCTTGATGCAGACGCTCGGCCGCAACCTGGCGGCGCGGCTGCGCGGCGGCCGGGTGTTCGCGGGCCGTTACCGATCTGCCTTGCTGGAACCCGGCGCGTGGGTGCTGCCTTCGCTGGTCTGGCTGGAGACGTATCCGGTTCGCAGCGGGGCTTCGCAGGATCCCGATTCGTGGCCGTGGTCGTCCGCGTCCAGCCATACCGGCAACACCAGTGCCGCCCCCGCGCAATGGCAATCCGATCACGCCGATTACTGGGCCTGCGGCAACACGCCGTTCGACCGTCAGGCCAACTATCGCAAGCGGCTTCAGGACGGCCTGTCGCGCGAGGAAACCCAGCGCATCGACCAAGCCGTTTCCGGTCAATGGGCGTTGGGCGGCCCGAGCTTCATCGCCAGCCTGGCCCACACCGCGAGCCGGCGCGTGGCGCCCGGCCAGCGGGGCCGGCCCCGCAAGAAGCCTGCGGCCGCAGCCGCGGACAACGAATCCAGCCCGCCGGCGCCGTCGACATCCACACCGCCGGCCACCAATTCCTGATCCTTCGACCCGCCTACATGGCGGGTTTTGTTTGCCTGGGCGTCCTGCGCTGGAATCTGGCGGCTTCCCCCGCGGCATGAGCGCCTACCGCAGCATCGCGTCCGCATGACTGCGCGTGGCGGGCGGGATCGGTGCAGTTTCGCCACACCTCACGTCGATCCGGACCAGGAAAATCTTCCTTTTAAATGGGGACGCATAACTGCAAATTGGCCCGTTTCCCTGGTCTCTGTCATTCCTCATGAAGAGACCCCGCTGGCAAGCCCAATAATGGCGCGCCCGTTGCTGTGTCCCTATATTAATGCACTATGATGGAGCGCCTATTTAAATAGGGTCATACCCCGTTTGTTCTTATTGCACCCTACTCATGTCGGGGGTATTGTCCGTCTCCTGCACTGCAACATTACGACGCAGGCCCACTGCGGAGCGCGCCATGCCCCAAATTACCCCGACCGAATCCTGTCCCACCTCCAAGGCGATCCCCATCGATGCCAGCCGCATCGGTCTGCCTTCGGCCCAGGGCCTGTACCACCCGAAGAACGAACATGACGCCTGCGGCGTCGGCTTCGTGGCCCATATCAAGGGCAAGAAAAGCCACGCGATCATCCAGCAGGGTCTGAAGATCCTGGAAAACCTGGATCACCGCGGCGCGGTCGGGGCCGACAAGCTCATGGGCGACGGCGCGGGCATCCTTATTCAGATCCCCGATACGCTGTACCGCGACGAGCTCAGCCAGCAAGGCATCATCCTGCCCCCGCCCGGCGAGTACGGCGTGGCGATGGTGTTCCTGCCTAAGGAAACGGCTTCGCGCCTGGCCTGCGAACAGGAGCTGGAGCGCTCGGTCCGCGCCGAGGGCCAGGTCGTGCTGGGTTGGCGCGACGTGCCGGTGGACGTTGACATGCCCATGTCGCCCACCGTGCGCGACTGCGAACCCGTGATCCGCCAGCTCTTCATCGGCCGCGGCGCCGATGTGATGGTGCCCGACGCGCTGGAACGCAAGCTGTACGTGATCCGCAAGACCGCCAGCCACGCCATCCAGAACATGCACCTGGCGCACGGCAAGGAATACTTCGTGCCCTCGGCCTCGGTGCGCACCGTGGTCTACAAGGGCCTGCTGCTGGCCGATCAGGTTGGCCGCTACTACCGCGACCTGGCCGACACCCGCACGGTGTCCGCGCTGGCGCTGGTTCACCAGCGTTTCTCGACCAACACGTTCCCTGCCTGGCCCCTGGCCCACCCGTACCGCATGATTGCCCACAACGGCGAAATCAACACGGTCAAGGGCAACTTCAACTGGCTGCGCGCCCGCGAAGGCATGATGCAGTCGGCCGTGCTGGGCGACGACCTGAAGAAGCTCTACCCCATCGTCTACGAAGGCCAGTCGGACACCGCGACGTTCGACAACTGCCTGGAACTGCTGGTCAATTCGGGTTATTCGCTGGCCCACGCCATGATGATGATGATCCCGGAAGCCTGGGAACAGCACACGCAGATGGACGAAAGCCGCCGTGCTTTCTACGAATATCACGCCGCCATGATGGAGCCGTGGGACGGCCCGGCCGCGGTCGCGTTCACCGATGGCCGCCAGATCGGCGCCACGCTGGACCGCAACGGCCTGCGTCCCGCCCGCTATCTGGTCACCGATGACGACATGGTCATCCTGGCCTCGGAAGCCGGCACGCTGTCGATCCCCGAAAACCGCATCGTCAAGAAGTGGCGCCTGCAGCCGGGCAAGATGTTCCTGATCGACCTGGAACAGGGCCGCATCATCGACGACGCGGAAATCAAGCTGCAGCTGGCCAACAGCCGTCCGTACCGCCAGTGGATCGAACGCCTGCAGATCAAGCTGGAATCGCTGCCCGCGCCGCGCCAGGTGGCTGTGGCCACGCAATCGGCCGTGTCGCTGCTGGACCGCCAGCAGGCCTTTGGCTGGACCCAGGAAGACTACAAGTTCATCCTGGAACCGATGGCCTCGACCGGCGAGGAAGTCATCGGCTCGATGGGCAACGATGCCCCGCTGGCCGTGCTGTCGGACCGCGCCAAGCCGTTCTACAACTACTTCCGCCAGTTGTTTGCGCAAGTCACGAACCCGCCGATCGACCCCATCCGCGAACAGCTGGTGATGTCGCTGGTGTCCTTCATCGGTCCGAAGCCGAACCTGCTGGACATCAACAACGTCAATCCGCCGCTGCGCCTGGAAGTGTCGCAACCGGTGCTGGACTTTGCCGCCATGGCGCAGATCCGCGACATCGACCAGGTCACGGGCAAGAAATTCCGCAGCTTCGAACTGGACATCACCTACCCCGCCGCCTGGGGCCCCGAAGGCATCGAAGCCCGCGTGGCAGCCCTGTGCGCGCGCGCCGTCGATGCGGTGCGCAGCGGCTACAACATCCTGATCGTGTCGGACCGCCTGGTCGACAGCGAGCGCGTGGCCATCCCCGCGCTGCTGGCGACCTCGGCCGTGCACCAGCACCTGATCCGCGCCGGCCTGCGCACCAACACGGGCCTGGTCGTCGAGACCGGCTCGGCCCGCGAAGTGCACCACTTCGCGCTGCTGGGCGGCTACGGCGCCGAAGCCATTCACCCCTACCTGGCGCTCGAATCGCTGGGCAAGATGAATGACCCCGAAAAGGCCGTGAAGAACTACATCAAGGCGCTGGGCAAGGGCCTGAACAAGGTCATGTCCAAGATGGGCATTTCCACGTACATGTCCTACACCGGCGCGCAGATCTTCGAAGCCGTGGGCCTGCAAAGCGCCCTGGTGAACAAGTACTTCACCGGCACCGCCTCCAACATCGAAGGCATCGGCATCTTCCAGGTTGCCGAGGAAGCGCTGCGTCAGCACCGCGCCGCCTTCAGCGCCGACCCCGTGCTTGCCAACGACCTGGACGCCGGCGGCGAATACGCCTATCGCGTCCGCGGCGAAGAGCACATGTGGACGCCGGATTCGATCGCCAAGTTGCAGCACGCCTCGCGCGCCAACAACTACCGCACGTACAAGGAGTACGCGCAGATCATCAACGACCAGAGCCGCCGTCACATGACGCTGCGCGGCCTGTTCGAATTCCGCTTTGACCCGTCGCGCGCCATTCCGCTGGACGACGTCGAGCCGGCCAAGGAAATCGTCAAGCGCTTTGCCACCGGCGCGATGTCGCTGGGGTCGATCTCGACCGAAGCGCACTCGGTGCTGGCCGTGGCCATGAACCGCATCGGCGGCAAGTCCAACACCGGCGAAGGCGGCGAGGACGAACTGCGCTACCGCGCCGAAATGCGCGAAGGCAAGAGCACCATCAAGGACGGCGACACGCTGGCCTCGGTGCTGGGCACGGACCGCATCGAAGCCGACGTCGAACTGAAGAAGGGCGACTCGCTGCGTTCGAAGATCAAGCAGGTGGCCTCGGGCCGTTTCGGCGTGACCGCCGAGTACCTGTCGTCCGCCGACCAGATCCAGATCAAGATGGCGCAGGGCGCCAAGCCCGGCGAAGGCGGCCAGCTGCCTGGCCACAAGGTGTCGGAGTACATCGCCAAGCTGCGTTATTCGGTGCCAGGTGTGGGCCTGATTTCGCCCCCGCCGCACCATGACATCTACTCGATCGAAGATCTGGCGCAGCTGATCCACGACCTGAAGAACGTCAACTCCAAGTCCTCGATCTCGGTCAAGCTGGTGTCCGAAGTCGGCGTGGGCACGGTGGCCGCGGGCGTGGCCAAGGCCAAGGCCGACCACGTCGTGATCGCCGGCCATGACGGCGGCACGGGCGCCTCGCCGGTGTCGTCCATCAAGCACGTGGGCACGCCCTGGGAACTGGGCCTGGCCGAAACGCAGCAGACGCTGGTGCTGAACCGCCTGCGCAGCCGTATCCGCGTGCAGGCCGACGGCCAGATGAAGACCGGCCGCGACGTCGTCATCGGCGCGCTGCTGGGCGCCGACGAATTCGGCTTCGCGACCGCGCCGCTGGTCGTCGAAGGCTGCATCATGATGCGCAAGTGCCACCTGAACACCTGCCCGGTGGGCGTGGCCACTCAGGATCCGGCGCTGCGCAAGAAATTCCAGGGCAAGCCCGAGCACGTCGTGAACTTCTTCTTCTTCATCGCCGAGGAAGTGCGCGAAATCATGGCCCAGCTGGGCATCCGCAAGTTCGACGACCTGATCGGCCGCGCCGATCTGCTGGACATGCGTTCGGGCGTGGAGCACTGGAAGGCGCAAGGGCTGGACTTCACCCGCGTGTTCCACCAGACCCAGTCCGACGCCGAAGTGCACCAGACCGAAGAGCAGGATCACGGCCTGGCGGGCGCGCTGGATCACCTGCTGATCGAGCGCAGCAAGCCGGCGCTGGAGCGGGGCGAGAAGGTCTCGTTCATCGTGCCGGTGCGCAACCGCAACCGCACGATCGGCGCCATGCTGTCGGGCGCCGTGGCCTCGCGCTACGGCCATGAGGGCCTGCCCGACGACACCATCCACATCCAGTGCAACGGCACCGCCGGCCAGAGCTTCGGCGCGTTCCTGGCGCACGGCATCACGATGGACCTGGTGGGCGAAGGCAACGACTACGTGGGCAAGGGTTTGTCCGGCGGCCGCATCATCGTGCGCTCGCCCAACGACTTCCGCGGCTTCGGTCCCGACCACATCATCGCTGGCAATACCGTGCTGTACGGCGCGCTGGCCGGTGAAGCGTTCTTCAATGGCGTGGCGGGCGAACGCTTTGCCGTGCGCAACTCCGGCGCTGCCACGGTGGTGGAAGGCACGGGCGACCACGGCTGCGAATACATGACTGGCGGCACCGTCGTGGTGCTGGGTTCCACCGGCCGCAACTTCGCGGCGGGCATGTCCGGTGGCGTGGCGTACGTCTGGGATCCGGACCGCACGCTCAAGCACCGCGTGAACCTGTCGATGGTGGAGCTGGAATCGGTCGTGCCGCACGCCGAGCAGCAGTCGCTGAACAACATCGACATCTGGCACAGCGCGCAGCGAGGCGGCGAACGCGAGACGGACGAGACCATCCTGCGCCGCCTGGTGGAAGACCACTTCCGCTACACCGGCAGCTACCGTGCTCGCGAGATCCTGGGCGACTGGGAAGCCTCGCGCGGCAAATTCGTGAAGATCATGCCGACGGACTACCGCCGCGCATTGGGTGAAATGTGGCGTGCAGCCAACCCGCAACAAATGGCTGCGTGAGGGATACCATGGGAAAGATCACTGGCTTTATGGAATACCAGCGCCTGCAGGAGGCCTCCGAGGCCCCGCAGAAGCGGCTGAAGAACTGGCGCGAATTCGTGCTGCACCTGACCGACGACCAGGCCAAGCAGCAGGCGGCGCGCTGCATGGACTGCGGCATCCCGTTCTGCAACAACGGCTGCCCGGTCAACAACATCATCCCGGACTGGAATGACCTGGTGTACAAGCAGGACTGGCGCCGCGCGCTGGACGTTCTGCACTCCACCAACAACTTCCCGGAGTTCACGGGCCGCATCTGCCCGGCGCCCTGCGAAGCCGCCTGTACCTTGAACATCAATAGCGACGCGGTGGGCATCAAGTCCATCGAGCACGCGATCATCGACAAGGGCTGGGCCGAAGGCTGGGTCGCGCCGCAAGTGCCGGCGCGCAAGACGGGCAAGAAGGTCGCCGTCGTGGGCTCGGGCCCTGCCGGCATGGCGTGCGCGCAGCAACTGGCGCGCGCGGGCCACTCGGTGACGCTGTTCGAAAAGAGCGACCGCATTGGCGGCCTCCTGCGCTACGGCATCCCCGACTTCAAGCTGGAAAAGCACCAGATCGACCGCCGCATCTCGCAGATGGAAGCCGAGGGCGTGGAATTCGCGCCGTCGACCTACGTCGGCAACCCGAAGGATCCGGTGGCCGATGGCCTGACCGTGCGCACGCCGCAATCGCTGATGGCCGAATTCGACGCCGTGGTGATGAGCGGCGGCTCCGAGACGCCGCGCGACCTGCCGGTGCCCGGCCGTGAGCTGGAAGGCGTGTACTTCGCCATGGATTTCCTGCGCCAGCAGAACAAGGCCGTGGCGGGCGACCGCCTCACCAACCAGACGCTGGCCAAGGGCAAGCATGTGGTGGTGATCGGCGGCGGCGACACGGGTTCCGACTGCGTCGGCACCAGCAACCGCCACGGCGCGGCGTCGGTCACGCAGTTCGAACTGATGCCCCAGCCGCCCGAGTCCGAGAACAAGTCCATGACGTGGCCGTACTGGCCGCTGAAGATGCGCACGTCGTCCTCGCACGAGGAAGGCTGCGAGCGCGACTGGTCGGTGACCACCAAGCTGCTCAAGGGCGCCAACGGCAAGGTCGAAAAACTGGTCGGCGCGCGCGTCGAATGGTTCAAGGACGACGCCACCGGCCAGATGAAGATGCGCGAGGTCGAGGGCTCGGAATTCGAGATCAAGGCCGACCTGGTGCTGCTGGCCATGGGCTTCGTGTCGCCGGTGCAGAACGTGCTGGACGCGTTCGGCGTGGATCGCGACGGCCGCGGCAATGTGCGCGCCAACACCGACGACTACCGCACCAGCGTCGAAAAGGTCTTCACCGCCGGCGACATGCGCCGCGGCCAGTCGCTCGTCGTCTGGGCCATCCGCGAAGGCCGCCAATGCGCGCGTTCGGTCGACGCCTACCTCATGGGAAGCAGCGATCTGCCGCGTTGATCGCAACACGACCTATCAACGCCGCCGGACGCCTTGCGCGCCGGCGGCGTTTGTTTTGGGCGGCGAAATCACACATTCCTGTTGCGGCATAACCACTTTCTAAAAACGGTCTTTTCACGATTTGACACACGTCAAGTTGGGGGACGGGGCGGTCTGAGAACCTGTCGGCTCACCCCACACGGAAAGATCGGAGAAGAAAATGTTTTCGCTGAACGGGCGTATCCGCGCCACCGCCATTGCCGGTTTGATCGCTGCCGGCGCATTTGCCGCCCCCGCCCATGCCCACGAAGCGGGCGATGTGCTGTTCCGCGTGGGCGTGACCCAAGTCCGCCCCTCGCAAAACAATGGCTCGGTGCTCGACGGCAGCGTCAAGCTGGATGTGAGCAACAACGTGCGCCCCAGCTTCACCCTGGCCTACATGGCCACCCGCAACATCGGCATCGAACTGCTGGGCGCCTGGCCCTTCCAGCATGACGTCAACGGCAGCAACCTGGGCAAGATCGGCTCCACCAAGCAGCTGCCCCCCACCCTCAGCCTGCAATGGCACATCCTGCCCGACAGCATGATCCAGCCGTACATCGGCGTGGGCATTAACTACACGCACTTCTTCGACACCAAGGGCGAAGGCGCGCTGAAAGGCTCGAACCTGAAGCTGGGCGATTCCTGGGGCGTGGCCGCCCAATTGGGCGCGGACATCAAGATCAACGACCGCTGGTTCATGAACGCCGACATCCGCTACATCGACATCAAGTCCAAGGTGACGCTGGACGGCGAACGCGTCGGCACCGCCCGGATCGATCCGTGGGTGGCCACGCTGGGCGTCGGCTACCGCTTCTGATCGCGGCCCCTGACGATGCGCGCAGCCTCGCGCGCATCGGTCAATCCTGCGGCGCCTGCAGCCGGCTCCGCAGGGCCTGCAACGCCGGCGTGTCGTCATCGGCACGCCAGACAAGCTGGGTCAGCGCCTGCCCGTGGGGACCCGACAGCGCCCCCACGCGCACCGAATGCTCCGCCCCCAGCACCGCCAGCACCGACCGCGGCACGATCGCCACGCCGGTCCCCGCGGCCACACACGCCACGATGGCGTGATACGACGCAAACTCCATCACCTTGTCCGGCGCAATGCCTTCCTGGTTCAACCACGACTCCAGGATCCGTCGGTACGAGCAGCCCGCCGCAAACGCGATGACGCTGCGGTTGACCAGATCTTTCGCGCTGCGGATGGGCGCCCAGGCTAGCGGCGAGATCAGCGCCAATTCCTCCTTGAACGCATCCATCGCCGCCAGGCCGTCCGCGGGAAAGGGCTGCGCCACGAACGCAGCCTCGATCTCGTAATTGCGCACCTTTGCGGCCAGCGCGCCCGACGTGCCGGTGACCAGTTCGATGCGCACCTTGGGCCAGGCCTCGTGATAGGCCGCCAGGATGGGCGGCAGGCGGGCGGCCGCGGTGCTTTCCATGGTGCCGATGCGCAGCACGCCTTGCAGGGCGCCTTCCCGCACGGCCGATTGCGCCTCGTCGGACAGGCGCAGCAGCCGGTCCGCATAAGACAGCAGCACCCGGCCCTGATCCGACAACACCAGGCGGCGGTTCTGCCGCCGAAAGAGGGGCGTTCCCAGCGACGTCTCCAACTGCTTCAGGCGCGTCGAGACGTTGGACTGGACACGGTTCAGGTGCGCGGCGGCGCGCGCCACCCCGCCCTGGTCGGCAACCGTCTTGAAAATTTGCAACGCGTCGAGATCCAAGTTTCTCATTTTGGGAACTCACGTTCTTAATAATTCACTATTCAAGATATTAGTACAGCCGTAGAGTGAGGCCATGTCAACGCCTGCTTACCCTTCCCTGGACCCCTCGGCTAGCGCCACCCGTCTGGCGTGGCCCGCGGCCCTTGCGCTGGCGGCCGCCATGGGCATCGGACGCTTTGCCTTCACGCCGGTGTGGCCGTTGATGGCGCAGGCGTCTGGTCTGTCGCTCGCGCAGGGCGGCTGGATGGCGTCGGCCAATTACGCGGGCTACCTGCTGGGCGCGCTGGCGGCCATCGTCTGGCCCGTGCGCCGGTTGCGCGCCACGCTGGCGGCCAGCCTGGCCGCGGTGGCCGCCCTGACGCTTGCCATGCCGCTTGTGAACAACCTGGCCGGCTGGTCGGCGCTGCGGCTGGCCGCGGGCTATGCCAGCGCCAGCGCCTTCATCTGCGTGGTGGCGTGGCGGCCGGTTCCCGCCGGCGACGCGCGCGAGGCGTCGGTATCCGCGGTGACGTATGCCGGCGTGGGCGCGGGCATCGCGCTCACGGGGCTGGCGTGCCTGGCCCTGATGGGCTGGGGCGCGGGCGCCAACCTGACCTGGTCCGCGCTGGGCACCCTGGCGCTAGCGCTGTCCGCGGCGGCGTGGGCAGGCCTCACCCGGCAATCGCCCCCGGTCCGCCAGACGGGCGCCGGCGCGCCACCGGCGCGGCTGCCGCAGGGCATTGCCGCGCTGTCTATGCACTACGGCGTTTTCGGGGTGGGTTACATCATCCCCGCGACCTTCCTGCCCGCCATGGCCAAGGAGATCTTTCCCAATCCGGCGATCTTCGGGTGGGCGTGGCCGATTTTCGGGATGGCTGCGGCGCTGTCCTGCCTGCTGGTGCCCCGGCTGGCTCGGGGCCGTGACGACCGGCAGGTGTGGCGCGGCGCGCAGGCGCTGATGGCGGCCGGCATGCTGGCCGTGGCGCTGTGGCACCACATTGCCGCCGTGATTCTGGCGGCGCTGCTGGTGGGCGGCACCTTCATGGTGATCACGCAGGCGGGCATGTTGACCGCGCGCCGCCGGTCGGGCGCGGCGGGGCCACGGGCGGCGGCCATCATGACGGCGGCGTTCGCTGCCGGGCAGATCCTGGGCCCGCTGCTGGCCTCGTGGGCGGCGCGCTGGGGCGCCGGGTTGCCGCAGGTGTTGGCTGCCAGCGCGGCGCTGCTGGCGCTGTCGGCCTGGGGGCTGGGAAAAGTCACGACAGAGGGCAATGGCGCTGGGCATAATGCCATCGGCCCCTCGGGCCAATCACACAGCAATTAAAAAGCAGGAAAAGAGGAGTCCCCAGCATGAAAGCACTACGCCCCCTGATTGCCGCCCTGGCCGCCACCGCCGCCTTTGGCGGCGCCGCCCAGGCCCAGACCGCCGAATGGCCCGCCAAGCCGGTGACCATGATCGTCCCCTATGCCCCCGGCGGGTTTGCCGACACGCGCGTGCGCCTCCTGGCGCGCAAGCTGGGCGAGTCGCTGGGCCAGCCCGTCGTGGTCGAGAACAAGGCGGGCGCCGGTGGCGTGGTTGGCACCAACCTCATCGCCAAGGCGGCGCCGGACGGCTACACGATCGGCACGGGCAACCTGGCCCCGATGGCGGTCAACCCGTCCCTGATGAAGGAAATGCCCTACAACCCGCAAAAGGACCTGGCGCCGATCATCCTGATCGAGAACAGCCCCCTGGTCCTGAGCGTGAACAACGAACTGCCGGTCAAGACGCTGGCCGACCTGATCGCGCTGGCCAAGAAGCAGCCCGGCAAGCTGACTTTCGGTTCGTCCGGCGTGGGTGGCGCGCACCACCTGTCGGGCGAGATGTTCCGCGAGCAGGCCAAGATCGACATCATCCACGTGCCCTACAAGGGCGGCAGCCTGGCCGCGACCGACCTGATGGGCGGCCACATCTCGATGATGTTCGAAATGGGCTATTCCGCGCTGCCCGCCATCCAGGGCAACAAGATCCACCCGATCGCCGTCACGTCCGCCAAGCGCCTGGCCGTGCTGCCCGACGTGCCCACCATGGCCGAATCCGGCCTGCCGGGCTTTGAGTCCTACAACTGGCAGGGCATCGTCGCGCCGGCCGGCACGCCCGCGCCGATCATCGCCAAGCTGAACGCCGAGTTCAACCGCATCCTGAAGGAACCGGATGTGCAAAAGGCCATCGCCGACACCGGCAGCCAGGCCGGCGGCGGCACGCCCGAGGAATTCGCCGCGTTCATCAAGAGCGAAAGCGAAAAGTGGGCGCACGTCATCAAGGCTGGAAACATCCAGCTTCAATAACCTCCCAGGAGTTTTCCCATGGCTTCCCCTCTGATTGAACTGCTCAAGCTGGACCATCCCATCATCCAGGCGCCCATGGCGGGCGGCGCCACCACGGTGGAACTGGTGGCCGAGGCATCGAAGGCGGGCGCCCTGGGATCGCTTGGGGCGGCTTACATGACGCCCGAACAGATCGACGCGGCGGCCGCGGCGATCCGTGCGCGCACGGACCGCCCGTTCGCCATCAATCTGTTCGCGTCCGTGCCGCAGCAACCCATGGCGGGCAATGCGGATGCGATGCTGGCCCTGATGGCCCGCTACCACGAGCAACTGGGCCTGCCTGCCCCCGAGGCGCCCGGTCCGCAGACCGACCCGCTGGCGGGCCAGCTCGAGGCCATCCTGCGGATCCGTCCCGCCGTCCTGAGCTTCACCTTCGGCCGCCTGCCCGCTGAGGCCGTGGCCCGCTGCCGCGAGCTGGGCATCCTGACCGTGGGGACGGCCACCACGGTGCGCGAGGCCCAGACGCTGGAGCAGGACGGCGTGGACGCCATCGTGGCGCAAGGCGCCGAGGCGGGCGGCCACCGCGGCACGTTCCTGGATGCCTTCGAGGCGTCCCTGATCGGCACGATGGCCCTGGTGCCTCAGGTGGCCGACGCCGTCTCGGTGCCAGTCATTGCGTCGGGCGGCATCATGGACGGGCGCGGCATCGCGGCCGCCCTGGCGCTGGGCGCCGACCTGGTTCAAATGGGGACGGCCTTTCTCACGACGGACGAATCCGGCATCAGCGAGGCCTACAAGGCCGTCCTGCCCGCCTCCCGCGCGGAACAGTCCCGAGTCACCCGCGCCTTTTCCGGCCGCCCCGCGCGGGGCATCGCCAACGCCTTCATGCGGGACGCGGACGCCATCGGGGGCGACATCCTGCCGTATCCGCTGCAGAACGCGCTGACGCGCCCGATGCGCACGGCGGGCGGCAAGAGCGGCAACATCAACGTCCTGTCCCTGTGGGCCGGCCAGGGTGCGCCGCTGGCGCGGCGGGAATCGACGGCGGATTTGATTCAGCGGCTGGCCCGGGAAACCGCGGCGGCGCGCGCACGTCGCTGAAGGAACAAGGCGGGGCCGTTAAAAAGGGTGCCTGACACCCGGGTCAGAGGCGTGTGCGCGGGGCTGGCGTTTCAGGGGTGTCAGACACCCGTGACGCCCAGGAAGATGGCAACAAGCCGCCCGCCGGATTGTCCGTGGAATTGAAAACACTGTTCCACGTGCGGCCGGTCCGATTGTGATTGCACAGCGTCGGGCTACAATGGCGCCTCGCCGCCGGGAGCCGACGCTTGAGCTCGTCCCCGGCATCTGAGTAACAGGGCGCTTCCCGACGCAGCCTGTCTTGCCCGCGCCGGCCAGGTTCTCCGGCCCGCTTGCCGGCAGGACAGCACGGCAAGCTCCGCCGCCGAAACTCCCTTTCGTTGCCCATGCCCGCTCAAACCAGCAGCACCCCGGAATTCGCCCTGCGCCTGGAAGGTGTGGCGCTTGGCTACGGTGATTTCACCGTCTTGCGCGATATTTCCATGGACGTCCGGGCGGGCCAGGTGGTGGCAGTCATGGGTGGGTCGGGTTCCGGCAAGACCACGCTGCTGCGCGCGGCCACCGGCCAGATCACCGCCCAGCAGGGCCGCGTCCTGGCATTCGGCCAGGATATCGGCGCCGCCTCCCGCTCGGAAGTGCAAGCCCTGCGCAAGCGCATGGGCGTGCTGTTCCAGCAGGGAGCGCTGTTCACCGACCTGAACGTGTTCGAGAACGTGGCCTTTCCCCTGCGCGAGCACACGCGCCTGCCCGAGGCCGAACTCACCGACCGGGTGCTCGACAAGCTGGATGCCGTGGGCCTGCGTGCCGCCGCCCACCTGAAGGTCTCGGAAATCTCCGGCGGCATGGCCCGGCGCGTGGCGCTGGCCCGCGCCGTGGTCCTGGAACCCGAACTGATCCTGTACGACGAACCCTTCGCGGGGCTGGACCCGATCTCGCTGGGCATCACCGCCCGCCTGATCCGCAGTCTGGCAGACCGCCTGGGTTGCGCCTCGGTGCTGATCACCCACGACGTGCAGGAATCCTTTGCCATTGCAGACCAGGTCTATTTGGTGGGCCGCGGCCAGCTCGCCGCCTCCGGCACGCCGCAGATGCTCGCGGCCTCGCCAGACCCCTACGTCCAGCAATTCCTGAAAGGCCAGCCGGACGGCCCGGTTGCATTCCAATATCCCGAAACTCCCGCCTTCCAGAAGTGGCTGTCGCAACAGAAAGGGCGCAAAGCATGAGCGGATCCAACAACGCCATCGCCGTGCTGGGCCAATGGGTGCGTTCCCACGTCGCCGGCATCGGCTATTTCACCCGGTTCTTCGGGGCCATGCTGGCGCGCAGCGGCATCGCGCTGTCCCGCCCGCGCCTGGTGTCGCAGCAGGTCCACTTCATCGGCAATTATTCGCTCCTGATCATTGCCGTCTCCGGCATGTTCGTGGGCTTCGTGCTGGGCCTGCAGGGCTACTACACGCTGAATCGCTACGGCTCCGAAGAGGCCCTGGGCCTGCTGGTGGCCCTGTCGCTGGTGCGCGAGCTGGGGCCGGTGGTCACTGCGCTGCTTTTTGCGGGCCGCGCCGGCACCTCGCTCACCGCAGAGATCGGCCTGATGAAAGCGGGCGAACAACTGTCGGCCATGGAAGTCATGGCCGTGGACCCGATACGCCGGGTGCTCGTGCCGCGCCTGTGGGGCGGCATCATCGCCATGCCCATCCTGGCCGCGGTGTTCTCCATGGTGGGCATCCTGGGCGGCTGGGTCGTGGGCGTGCTGCTCATCGGCGTGGACGCCGGCGCCTTCTGGTCGCAGATGCAGAACGGCGTCGATGTATGGAAAGACGTCGCCAACGGCGTCATCAAGAGCGTCGTCTTCGGCGTCACGGTGACGCTGGTGGCCCTGTACGAAGGCTGGCAGGCCAAGCCCACCCCCGAAGGCGTCGCCCGCGCCACCACGCGCACCGTGGTCGTGGGCTCGCTGGCGGTGCTGGGGCTGGACTTCCTGCTCACCGCCTTGATGTTTGGAAATTGATACGGATCGATCATGTCACGCGAAAAAACCGACTTCTGGGTAGGCCTGTTTGTATTGCTCGGCGCGATCGCGCTTGGATTCCTGGCGTTGCGCGCCGGCAACTTGAGCACTTTTTCCTTTGCCCCGACCTATACCGTGACCGCCAACTTCGATAACGTAGGCGGCCTCAAGGTGCGCGCGCCGGTCAAGAGCGCCGGCGTGGTGGTGGGCCGGGTCACGAACATTTCCTTCGACGACAAGACCTTCCAGGCCATCGTTTCGGTCGATCTGGAAACGGCATACCAGTTCCCCAAGGACTCGTCGGCCGCCATCCTGACCTCGGGCCTCCTGGGCGAGCAATACCTGGGCCTGACCGCCGGAAGCGAGGAAGATAACTTTACCGACGGCGGAAAAATCCGCTATACACAAAGCGCCGTGGTCCTGGAGCAGCTGATCAGCCAATTCCTGTACGGGTCGGCGGAAAAGCAGGGTACGACCGCCGCGCCGGAAGGCGCTCCCAAGGCGCAGGATTAAAGGCCCGGCACAAACAAGCCGTTACTACGCTGCGTCTCGCGGTCGCGATAACAAAAGAATGTTGATAGGGATACCCGGATCATGAATAAGAAAGCTATTTCCCGAATTGCCACCGTCGCAGCGGCGGGCGCGCTGATGGCCGGCTGCGCCGCACCCAAGAATCCGGATCCGCGCGACCCCTGGGAAGGCTTCAACCGTGGCGTCTACCAGTTCAACGACACGGTCGACCGCGCGGTGTTCAAGCCGGTCGCGCAGGCCTACACGTTCGTGACGCCGCAGCCCGTGCGCAGCTGCATCCACAACATCTTCAGCAACGTCGGCGATCTGTGGTCCGGCACCAACAGCTTCCTGCAGGGCCGCGGCCACGACTTCGTGAACACGCTGGGCCGCTTCCTGTTCAACACGACCATGGGCGTGGGCGGCTGCTTCGACGTCGCCTCGGCCAATGGCGCGCGCAAGATCCCCAACGATTTCGGCACGACGCTCGGCGTCTGGGGCTTCAGCCAGGGTCCGTACCTGGTGCTGCCGTTCTTCGGCGCCTCCAGCGTGCGTGACGGCGTCGGCCTGGTCGGCGACCTGTACGGCACCACCTACGGCTACATGGGCGTGGACTCGATCGACAACGTCCGCCTGCGCAATTCGCTGTGGGGCCTGCGCATCGTCGATACGCGCGCCAACCTGCTCGACACCACCGACACCATCGACCGCGTGGCGCTGGACCCGTACAGCTTCGTGCGCGACGCCTTCCTGCAACGCCGCGCCGCCATGGTCCTGGGCCATCGCGTCGATGACGAAGGCTCGCTGCCCAACTACGAAGACGACGGCGACGACGCCCCCGCCGCACCCGCGCCGGCCCCCGTGCCTGCACCGCAACCCGCGAACAAGTAAGCTGTCGGATTGCGCTTTCGGTACTGAAGGAGATTTGATGCGATTTTCCGTTCCCTCCCTGTTGCAGCGGCTGATGTTCGCGGGCCTGCTGGGCTTGTCCGCCGCCACGGCCGCGTCGGCCGCACAAGCCAAGCCGGATCCCAATGGCCCGCCCGAACAATTCGTGCTGGCTGCCGCCAACGAGGCCCTGGATGTCCTGAAGGCTGACGGCGCGGTCCGGGCCGGCAACACCGCCCGCATCAACCAGGTCGTCGACCAGCACATCCTGCCGTACGTCAACTTCCAGAAGACGACGCGCCTGGCCGCCGGCCGCTACTGGCGCCAGGCCTCCGACCAGCAGAAAACGGCGCTGGCCGAGGCTTTTCGCGGCACGCTGATCCGCACGTACAGCGGCGCGCTGACCCGCGTCACGTCCAGCACCACCATCACCGGCCTGCCGTTCCGCGGCGATCCCAAGGCCGACGACGTGGTCGTGCGCACGCTGATCAGCCAGTCCAACAGCCAGCCGGTGGGCGTGGACTACCGCCTGGAAAAGACCCCGCAGGGCTGGAAGATCTACGACATGAACGTCGAAGGCATCTGGCTGATCGAGAACTACCGCAACCAGTTCGCCCAGCAGATCAACCAGAACGGCATCGACGGTCTGATCCAGGCGCTGAACCAGCGCAACAAGTAAAGACCCGTTCAGGCTCAGCTCGGCCCGGCGCGTCCCCTCGGGGGGCCGCCGGGCCGATTGTTTTTGGGGACGCAACAAGCGGGGCGTCCCCTTTGCCACCGGGGCCATCAGGGCTCCTGCCGCACCGCGCTTATATAATGGTCAATTCGCTCTTTCCGGGCCATCTCCCCCCGTCATGTCTGCCGTCAGCCTAGAAAACGTCTCCAAGATCTACTCGCCGCGCCAGCGCGGCTGGCAGAAACTGCTCGGGCGCGCGCCCCGGCCCGGCTTTCAGGCGCTGGACAACGTCAGCCTGAACATCGAGCATGGCGAGTTTTTCGGCCTGCTCGGTCCCAACGGCGCCGGCAAAACCACGCTCATCTCCATCCTGGCGGGCCTCGCGCACGCCACCTCGGGCCGCGCCACCGTCTGTGGTTACGACGTCGTGGCCGACTACAAGTCGGCGCGGCGGGCGCTGGGCGTCGTGCCGCAGGAATTGGTCTATGACCCGTTCTTTACCGTGCGCGAGACGCTGCGCATCCAGTCCGGATACTTCGGCCTGCGCAAGAACGACGACTGGATCGACGAGATCCTGTTCAACCTGGGCCTGGCCGACAAGGCCAATTCCAACATGCGGGCACTGTCCGGCGGCATGAAGCGCCGGGTGCTGGTGGCGCAGGCGCTGGTGCACCGCCCGCCGGTCATCGTGCTGGACGAGCCGACCGCGGGCGTGGACGTGGACCTGCGCCGCACGCTGTGGGAGTTCATTTCGCGGCTGAACAAGGCCGGCCACACCATCATGCTCACCACGCACTACCTGGAAGAGGCCGAGGCGCTCTGTAACCGCATCGCCATGCTCAAGGGCGGGCGTGTCGTGGCGCTGGACACCACCCAGGCGCTGCTTGCCCGCGTGGGCGGCGTGGACCTGGAAGACGCCTTCGTGCGCATCATGCACCAGGACGACGAGCCCGGCGCGCGCGCCCTGCAACCCGAAGAGATCTCATCATGACCCAGCCCGCCACGCCTGCCGGCCAGCCGCTGGTGCAGCCCCGCCTGGACGCCGGCTCCGGCTTTCCGACCCTGCTGCGCAAGGAATTGCTGCGCTTCTGGAAGGTCAGCTTCCAGACCATTGCCGCGCCCGTCATCACTGCGCTGCTGTACCTGCTGGTCTTCGCGCATGTGCTGGAAGGGCGCGTCACGGTGTACGGCACCGTGCCCTACACGTCGTTCCTGATCCCCGGGCTCATGATGATGAGCATGCTGCAGAACGCGTTCGCCAATCCGTCCTCGTCGCTCATCCAGAGCCGCATCACCGGCAACCTGGTGTTCATGCTGCTGCCGCCGCTGTCGCACCGGGACATCTTCGGCGCCTACGTGCTGGCCGCGATCGCGCGGGGTCTGGCGGTCGGCCTGTGCGTGTGGGCCGTGGCGCTGTTCTTCGTGCCGCTGGCGCCCGCGCATCCGCTGTGGGTGCTGGTCTTTGCAGTGATGGCGTGCGGCATCATGGGCACGCTGGGGCTGGTCGCGGGCCTGTGGTCCGAAAAATTCGACCAGCTCGCGGCCTTCCAGAACTTCCTGATCATGCCGGCCACCTTCCTGTCCGGCGTGTTCTATTCCATCCATACGCTGCCGCCGTTCTGGCAAAGCGTCTCGCACTGGAACCCCATCTTCTACACCATCGACGGATTCCGCTACGGATTCTTCTCGGTGTCGGACGTCTCGCCCTGGCACAGCCTGGCGGTGGTGACGGCGGTGTTCCTTGCGCTCTCCGCTTACGCGCTGCGGCTTCTGGCCAGCGGCTACAAACTCAGGAACTGACGTCCATGCTTCCCACTCCCGCGCAAGTCCGCCAATACATCGCTGACGGCCTGCCCTGTGAACATCTCGACGTGCAGGGCGACGGGTCGCATTTCGACGCCGTCATCGTCAGCACGGCCTTCGAAGGCAAGCGCCTGATCCAGCGCCACCAGCTCGTCTACGCCGCGCTGGGCGACCGCATGAAAGCCGAGATCCACGCCCTGTCGATGCGCACCCTGACCCCCGCCGAATACCAGAAAGCGGGCGAATGATGGACAAGCTTCGCATTACCGGCGGCGCGCGGCTGCATGGCGAGATCTCGATTTCCGGCGCCAAGAACTCGGCCCTGCCGATCCTGTGCGCGGGTCTGCTGACCGCCGACACGCTGGTTCTGTCCAATGTGCCGCGCCTGAACGACACCGGCACCATGCTGCGCCTGCTGGCCCGCATGGGCGTGCGTGCCGAACGCGCCGACGACGGCATCGTCACGCTGCAGGCCGGCAACGTCGACAGCCTGGAAGCGCCGTACGACCTGGTCAAGACGATGCGCGCCTCGATCCTGGTGCTGGGCCCGCTGGTCGCGCGGTTCGGCGAGGCCCGCGTCAGCCTGCCCGGCGGCTGCACCATCGGCCAGCGGCCGGTCGACCAGCACATCAAGGGCCTGGCCGCGCTGGGTGCTGAAATCAGCATCGAGCACGGCTTCGTGGTGGCGCGCGCCAAGCGCCTGAAGGGCGCCTCCATCCGTACCGACATGGTCACGGTCACCGGCACGGAAAACCTGCTGATGGCCGCCGTGCTGGCCGAGGGCCGCACCGTGCTGGAAAACGCCGCGCGCGAGCCCGAAGTGGTGGACCTGGCGGAACTGCTCATCAAGATGGGCGCCCGCATCCAGGGCCACGGCACCGACCGCATCGTGATCGACGGCGTCGAGCGTCTGCACGGCGCCGAACACCGCGTCATCTCCGACCGCATCGAAGCCGGCACCTTCCTGTGCGCGGTGGGCGCGGCCGGCGGCGACATCCTGCTCAAGAACGCGGATGCCGACATCCTGGGCGCCACGCTGGACAAGCTGACCGAAGCGGGCCTGACCATCGAGACCGGTCCCGGCTGGATCCGCGGCGCGATGGACAAGCGCCCCAAGGCCGTGGGTTTCCGCACGCACGAGTACCCGGGCTTTGCCACCGACATGCAGGCCCAGCTGATGGCGCTGAACACCGTGGCCGACGGCACGTCGGTCATCGTCGAGACCATCTTCGAGAACCGCTACATGCACGTGCAGGAACTGCGCCGCATGGGCGCCCAGATCGACATCGACGGCCACACCGCTGTCGTGCGCGGCGTGCCGCGCCTGTCGGGCGCAACCGTCATGGCGACCGACCTGCGCGCCTCGGCCAGCCTGGTCATCGCTGGCCTGGCCGCCGATGGCGATACGCTGGTCGACCGCATCTACCACCTGGATCGCGGCTACGATCAGATGGAAGTGAAACTGCGCGCCCTGGGCGCGGATATCCAACGAGTTACCGGCAAGGAACAGGCTCAATGAGCAATGCCTCCGTCACCCCCCTGACCCTGGCGTTGTCCAAGGGCCGCATCTTCGAAGAGACCATGCCGTTGCTGGCGGAAGCCGGCATCGAAGTCCCCGAGAACCCCGAAAGCTCGCGCAAGCTCATCCTGCCCACCAGCGATCCCGGCCTGCGCCTGATCATCGTGCGCGCCTCGGATGTGCCCACCTACGTGCAGTACGGCGCGGCCGACCTGGGCATCGCGGGCAAGGACGTGCTGATCGAGCACGCCAAGGAACAGCCCGGCGGCCTGTACCAGCCCATCGACCTGAACATCGCCAAGTGCCGCCTGGCCGTGGCCGTGCGCAACGGCTTTGACTACGACGCCGCGGTCCACCAGGGCGCGCGCCTGCGCGTGGCCACCAAGTACGTGCAGTCAGCCCGTGAACACTTCGCGGCCAAGGGTGTGTACGTGGACATCATCAAGCTGTATGGTTCGATGGAACTGGCGCCGCTCGTCGGCCTGGCCGATTGCATCGTCGACCTGGTGTCCACCGGCGGCACGCTGCGCGCCAACGACCTGGTCGCCGTGGAAGACGTCATGCCGATCTCGTCGCGCCTGATCGTCAACCAGGCTGCCCTGAAAACCCGCGGCGACCGCCTGCAGCCGCTGCTGGACGCCTTCGCAAGAGCGGCCTCCCGCAACGTCTGATTCCCGCCCGCCGCGCCCGGCGCGGCGGCCGATACCGTTACCTGCTTTGCTCCATGACGCCATGGCCCTGATCAATCGTCTCGACTCCCGCGATCCCGGATTCAAATCCGCCCTGTCCAAGCTGCTGGCCTTCGAGGCCACCGAGGACGAATCCATCGACCGCGCCGCCGCCAGCATCCTGGCCGACGTGCGCACCCGCGGCGACGCCGCGCTGGTGGAATACACGCAGCGGTTCGACCGCATGCCGGACGCGGCAGCGCATACGCTGGAGATCCCCAAGGCCGATTGGCATGCGGCCCTGGCCGGGCTGCCGGCCGCGCAGCGCAATGCGCTGGAAGCCGCCGCCGACCGCGTGCGCGCCTACCACGAGCGCCAGCGCGCCGAGACCTGGACCTACACCGAAGCCGACGGCACGCTGCTTGGCCAGCAGGTCACGCCGCTGGACCGCGTGGGCCTGTACGTGCCCGGCGGCAAGGCCGCGTATCCGTCGTCCGTGCTGATGAACGCCATTCCGGCCAAGGTCGCGGGCGTGCAGGAATTGGTCATGGTCACGCCCACGCCGGACGGCGTGCGCAACCCCATCGTGCTGGCCGCGGCCGCCATCGGCGGCGTGGACCGCGTGTTCGCCATCGGCGGCGCGCAGGCCGTGGGTGCGCTGGCCTATGGCACCGGCACCGTGCCGGCCGTGGACAAGATCGTCGGCCCGGGCAATGCCTACGTCGCGGCCGCCAAGCGCCGCGTGTTCGGCGTGGTCGGGATCGACATGATCGCCGGCCCCAGCGAAATCCTGGTCATCTGCGACGGCAAGACGCCGGCCGACTGGATCGCGATGGACCTGTTCTCGCAGGCCGAGCACGACGAGCTCGCCCAGTCCATCCTGCTCTGTCCCGACGCCGCCTTCATCGAAGAGGTCGAAGCGGCCATCGCCCGCCTCTTGCCCACCATGCCGCGCGCCGACATCCTGCGCGTCAGCCTGGCCAACCGCGGCGCGCTGATCCTGGTGCGCGACCTGGAAGAAGCCTGCCAGATCGCCAACGACATCGCCCCCGAGCATTTGGAAATCTCCACCGAGCAGCCCGAAGTCTGGACCGCCCGCATCCGCCACGCCGGCGCCATCTTCATGGGCCGCTTCAGCTCGGAAGCCCTGGGCGACTACTGCGCCGGCCCGAACCACGTGCTGCCCACCTCGCGCACGGCGCGCTTCTCGTCGCCGCTGGGCGTGTATGACTTCCAGAAGCGCTCCAGCCTGATCCAGGTCTCGCACGCCGGCGCCCAGACGCTGGGACGCATCGCCGCCGAACTGGCGCTGGGCGAGGGCTTGCAGGCGCATGCCGCAAGCGCCCAGTACCGGGTCGACAAGACATGAGCGCGGGACCGGCGGACGTCGCCGGCCGCGTCAAAGGCACCGTCCGCGCCGACATCCGCGAGCTGGCGGCGTACCCCGTCGCCCATGCCGAAGGCTGCATCAAGCTGGACGCCATGGAATGCCCGTACGAGCTGCCCGAAGCCGTGCGCGACGACATTGCGCGCGCCGTCCGCGACACGCCGCTTAACCGCTATCCGTCCGCGGATCTCTCCGCGCTGCAAGCCGCCGTCAAGACAGCCTTCGGCGTGCCCGATGGCGCGGACGTGCTGTTTGGCAACGGCTCGGACGAGCTCATCCACCTGATGGTCCAGGCGTGCTGCAATCCGGGCGACGTGGTGCTGTCGCCCTGGCCGTCGTTCGTGTACTTCGACATGGCCGCGCGTTTTGACCACGCGCGTTTCGTGGGCGTGCCGCTGACCGATGACCTGACCCTGGACCTGCCGGCCATGCTGGCGGCCATCGGCCAGCATCAGCCTAAGCTGGTGTTCCTGGCCACGCCCAACAATCCCACGGGCGGTCTCTGGTCGCGCGAGGACGTGGACGCCATTATCCAGGCCGCGCCAGGGCTCGTGGTGATCGACGAGGCCTACCAGCCGTTCGCGGACTACACCTGGATGCCGCGCGTGCTGGAGGCGCCCAACGTGGTCGTCATGCGCACCGTGTCCAAGATCGGCCTGGCGGGGCTGCGCTTTGGCTACCTGGCCGGCGATCCGGCCTGGATCGCCGAGCTGAACAAGGTGCGCCCGCCCTACAACCTGAACGTGCTGACGCAGGCCACGCTGCAGGCCGTGCTGCGGCACAAGGCCGTGCTGGACGAACAGGCGGCCCGGCTGCGTGCCGACCGCGAGCCATTGGCCGCGGCGCTGGCGCAATTGCCCGGCGTCAGGGTATTCCCTTCCGCGGCCAATTTCATTCTGGCCCGCTTTTCCGGCAAGCTCGACGGCAACGCCGTGCATCTTGCCCTGAAAACGCGCAAAATATTGATTCGCAACTTCTCCAATGCCCACCCGCTGCTGGCCAACTGCCTGCGCATCTCGGTGGGCGCCCCGGCCGAGAACGCCGCCTTGCTATCCGCCCTGCAAGAGATCCTGAGTGCTTAACATGCGTACCGCAGAAATCACCCGCAACACCAACGAAACCCGCATCCGCGTGGCCATCAACCTGGATGGCACCGGCAAGCAGACGATCGACACGGGCGTGCCCTTCCTGGATCACATGCTGGACCAGATCGCGCGTCACGGCCTGATCGACCTGGACATCAAGGCCGAGGGCGACCTGCACATCGACGCGCATCACACGGTGGAAGACGTGGGCATCACGCTGGGCATGGCCATCGCCAAGGCCGCGGGCACCAAGGCCGGCCTGCGCCGCTACGGTCACGCGTACGTGCCGCTGGATGAAGCGCTGTCGCGCGTGGTGGTGGACTTCTCCGGCCGTCCCGGCCTGGAATATCACATCCCGTTCACGCGCTCGCACATCGGCAGCTTCGACGTGGACCTCACGCGCGAATTCTTCCAGGGCCTGGTCAATCACGCGCTGATCACGATGCACATCGACAACCTGCGCGGCTTCAACTCGCACCATCAGGCGGAAACCGTGTTCAAGGCCTGTGGCCGCGCGCTGCGCATGGCGCTGGAAGTCGACCCGCGCATGGGCGACGTCGTGCCGTCCACCAAGGGCGTGCTGTAAGGTACGCAACCCAGGCAAGCCATCCCCTTCGCACCGCACCAGGCAGACAGAAGTGACCACTATCGCCATCGTCGACTACGGAATGGGCAATTTCCATTCCGTCGCACGCGCCCTGAAATACGCCGCGCCTGACGCCGACATCCGCATCTGCAACCAACCCCAGGAAATCGCCGCCGCCGACCGCGTGGTGTTTCCGGGCCAGGGCGCGATGGCGGACTGCATGCGCACCCTGAACGAATCCGGACTGCGCGACGCCGTCGTGCGCGCCGCCCGCGAAAAGCCCCTGCTGGGCGTCTGCGTGGGAGAACAGATGCTGTTCGACGCCAGCGAAGAAGGCGCCACCACCTGCCTGGGCCTGTTCCCGGGCGTCGTGCGCCGCTTTTCCGGCCCCGGCTTTGCCGACCTGATCCCCGCCGACGACGAAGCCTGCCTGGCCGACACGGGCGCGGCAGGTCTGGCGGACACCCGCCCCGAGCGCCTGAAGGTGCCGCACATGGGCTGGAACAAGGTCCGCCACACCCGGTCTCACCCGATCTGGGAAGGCATTCCGGACGACTCGCACTTCTACTTCGTCCATAGTTATTACGCCGATCCGGCCGATCCAGGCCTGACGGTTGGTGAAACCGATTATGGCGTCACCTTTACCTGCGCGGTGGCGGCAGCTAACATTTTCGCGGTGCAGTTCCACCCCGAAAAGAGCGCCGAGCACGGTTTGCGCCTGTATCGCAATTTTGTAGACTGGCAGCCGTAGGCCCCGAGCCCCGTGCGCCAGCCCGTTCAACCCCATTTTTTTTCTCGCTGCCAACCATGCTGCTGATCCCCGCCATCGATCTCAAAGACGGGCGTTGCGTGCGCCTGCGCCAGGGTGACCTGGACGATGCAACGGTGTTCTCCGAAGACCCCGCCGCCATGGCCACCCGCTGGCTTGACCAGGGCGCCCGCCGCCTGCATCTGGTCGACCTGAACGGCGCCGTCGCCGGCAAGCCCAAGAACGAAGCGCCCATCAAGGCGATCCTGGACGCCGTCGGCGACGACATTCCCGTCCAGATCGGCGGGGGCATCCGTGACCTGGACACCATCGAGCGCTACCTCGACGCCGGCATCTCCTACGTCATCATCGGTACGGCCGCCGTCAAGAATCCGGGCTTCCTGCAGGACGCCTGCGGCGCTTTCCCCGGCCAGATCATCGTCGGCCTGGACGCCCGCGACGGCAAGATCGCCACCGATGGCTGGAGCAAGCTGACCCGCCACGACGTGCTGGATCTGGCCAAGAAGTTCGAAGACTACGGCTGCGAAGCCATCATCTACACCGACATCGGCCGTGACGGCATGCTGTCGGGCGTCAACGTCGAAGCCACCGTACGCCTGGCCCAGCACGTGCGCATTCCCGTGTACGCCTCGGGCGGCATCGCCGGCATCCAGGACATCGAGGCGCTGTGCGCCGTCGAGGAAGAGGGTGTCGAAGGCGCCATCCTGGGCCGCAGCATCTACGAAGGCACGCTCGACTTCCAGGCCGCGCAGGCGCGCGCCGACGAATTGGCAAAATGACCACATCCAGCAGCACCCCCGGGGCCGGCGCGACCATGCACAACGCGCTGACCCGCCGCATCATTCCCTGCCTTGACGTCACGGCCGGCCGCGTCGTCAAGGGCGTGAACTTCGTCAACCTGCTCGACGCGGGCGACCCCGTCGAGATCGCCCGCCGCTACAACGAGCAGGGCGCCGACGAACTCACGTTCCTGGACATCACCGCCACCAGCGACGGCCGCGACCTGATCCTGCCCATCATCGAGCAGGTGGCCTCGCAGGTCTTCATTCCGCTGACGGTGGGCGGCGGCGTGCGCCAGGTGTCCGACATCCAGCGTCTGCTGAACGCCGGCGCCGACAAGATCAGCATCAACAGCGCCGCGGTGGCCAATCCCGACCTGGTTCGCGCCGCCTCGGACTACCACGGCTCGCAATGCGTGGTCGTGGCCATCGACGCCCGCCGCGTCTCCGCGGCCGGCGAACCGGCGCGCTGGGAAGTCTTCACGCACGGCGGCCGCAAGGCCACCGGCCTGGACGCCGTGGCATGGGCGCGCCGCATGGCTGCTTATGGCGCGGGCGAAATCCTGCTCACCAGCATGGACCGCGATGGCACCAAGTCCGGCTTCGACCTGGAACTGACCCGCACCGTCTCGGACGCGGTACCGGTGCCCGTCATCGCCTCCGGCGGCGTCGGCAACCTGCAGCATCTGGCCGACGGCGTCACCACCGGCCGCGCCAGCGCGGTGCTGGCCGCCAGCATCTTCCATTTTGGCCAGCATACCGTCGGCGAGTGCAAGCGCTTCATGGCCGAACAGGGCATCGCCGTACGATTGGACTGAACATGAGCAACGAACCTGCCTGGATGGCCGACGTCGTCTTCGACGAAAACGGCCTGATCCCCGCCATCGCCCAAGACGCCGAAAACGGCCAGATCATGATGGTCGCCTGGATGAACCGCGAATCGCTGGCCGAAACGGCCGCCACCGGCCGCGCGGTCTATTGGTCGCGCTCGCGCAAGCGTCTGTGGCGCAAGGGCGAAGAATCCGGCCATGTCCAGGAAGTGCATGAACTGCGCCTGGATTGCGACGGCGACGTGGTCCTCCTGAAGGTCCACCAGCAAGGCGGCATCGCCTGCCACACCGGCCGCGCCAGCTGCTTTTTCCGCCGCCTGGAAGGTCAGACCGACCATGCGTCGTGGGTCACGGTGGATCCGGTGCTCAAAGACCCGGAACTCATCTACAAATGACCGATCAGACCCTGACCGCCGCCGACATCCTGGCGCGCATCGCAGACACGCTGGAAACGCGCCGCCCGCAAAATGGCGGCGATCCCCAGGCTTCCTACACGGCCAAGCTGCTGGCCAAGGGCCCCGACGCCTTTTTGAAGAAGATCGGGGAAGAAGCCACGGAACTGGTCATGGCCGCCAAGGATGGCGTGCCCGACCGCATCGTCAGCGAAACCGCCGATTTGTGGTTCCACTGCCTGGTGGCGCTGACGCATTTCAACCTGCGGCCTGAAGACGTGCTGGCCGAGCTGGCACGCCGCGAGGGCCTGTCGGGCCTGGTGGAAAAGGCAAGCCGCCCGAAAGACTGACCACGGAAACCAAACCCATGAGCGACAACTGCCTTTTCTGCAAGATCGCCGCCGGCGACATCCCGTCCAAGAAGGTCTACGAGGACGAGGACTTTGTTGCATTTCACGATATCAATCCGGCCGCGCCGGTCCATTTACTGCTGATTCCTCGACGTCATGTCACATCCATGCAGGATATTACGGGCGAGGACGCAGATTGGTTGGGTAGAATGATGTCGTTGGCGCCGCGGCTTGCCGCCGAAAACGGTTGCCGTCCGGGCCCTGATGGCGGATTTCGCATCATGATCAACTCTGGCGTCGAAGGCGGCCAGGAAGTCCCGCATCTGCATTTCCACATCATCGGCGGCTCGCGTCCCTGGAAAGGGCGCGTGGCCCCCACTGCGTAATTCGGAGAATCATCATGGGTAGTTTCAGCATTTGGCATTGGTTGGTCGTCCTGGTCATCGTCGCGCTGATTTTCGGCACCAAGAAGCTGCGCAACATCGGCGGCGATCTGGGCGGCGCGGTCAAGGGTTTCAAGGACGGCATGAAGGAAGCCAACAGCGACAAGCCCGCCGAACCGGTCACGCAGCAGCGCGTTGCCGGCGACACCATCGACGTGCAGGCCAAGGAAAAGTCCAACTCCTGAGCGTCAGCCAGTCTCCCTCCGGGCCAGCCCTGAACGGGCCGGCCCTTATTGCTTCAATTCCCGAGCGGCCGTCGAATGTTTGATGTCAGCCTCACTGAACTGATGGTGATCGGCGTCGTCGCCCTGATCGTCATCGGCCCCGAACGCCTGCCCAAGGTTGCCCGCACCGTCGGTCACCTGCTGGGGCGCGCGCAGCGTTACGTCAATGACGTCAAGTCCGATATCCAGCGCGAAATCGAACTCGACGAACTCCGCAAGTTCAAGACTGAAATGGAAGACGCGGCCCAGGGCGTGCAGCAATCGCTGAACGAGACCGGCGCCTCGCTGCAGGAACCCGTGCAGCAGTTCCGCGCCGAATTGGACGAAGTCGCCCGCGAAGCCAGCGGCAAGGCCGCTCCCGCCTCACCGGCCACGGCGACTGCCACGCAGGCGCCCGCCGCGGACACGCCCGCCGAGCCCGCGCGCACGATCGCCCCGCCCAGCCAGAACCACAATCTGGATCTGGACCTGCCTGCCGCCGAGCCCCAACCCGTGCCCAACGCCGACCCGCGCCCGGCCGCCCCCCAACAACAACCCGCCCCGGCGCCCAGCGCGACCGCGGCTGACGTCGCCGCGCCTGCCGCCAAGCCCGTCTCGCCTTCCGGAACTTCGTCGTGACCCAGGACGCAACCCAAGAAGAAGGCCAGCAAGAGACCTTCATCTCCCATCTGGTCGAGCTGCGCACCCGTCTGCTGCGCGCTGTCGGCGCCGTGGTGGCGGTGTTCATCGTGCTCTTCATCTATCCCGGCGCGTCGGCCATCTACGACGTGCTGGCCGCGCCCATGCTGGCCTCGCTGCCCGAAGGCACCCGCATGATCGCCACCGGCGTCATCACGCCGTTCATGGTGCCCGTCAAGGTCACGATGATGGCCGCGTTCATCGTGGCGCTTCCGGTGGTGCTGTATCAGGCCTGGGCCTTCGTGGCCCCCGGGCTGTACCGCCACGAAAAGCGCCTGGCGCTGCCGCTCATCGTTTCCAGCACGTTTCTCTTCATCGCGGGCATGGCGTTCTGCTATTTCGTGGTGTTTCGCACGGTGTTCCACTTCATCGCCACGTTCGCGCCGCAATCCATCACGCCGGCGCCGGACATCGAGGCCTATCTCAGCTTCGTCATGACGATGTTCCTGGCGTTCGGCATCACGTTCGAAGTGCCGGTGGCGGTCGTGCTGCTGGTCAAGATGGGCGTGGTCGAACTCTCCAAGTTGAAGGCCGCGCGCGGCTACGTGGTGGTGGGCGCCTTCATCATCGCCGCCGTGGTCACCCCGCCCGACGTGGTCAGCCAGTTCATGCTGGCGGTGCCGCTTTGCCTGCTCTACGAGGTCGGACTGATCTGCGCCCGCATGGTCACACCCAAGGAAAGCGCGTCAGAGGACGACGCAGCGTCGGACTCCCTGACCGAACGCCACTGACCCCAGGCGCACAGCCACCAAGACGGTCCGCATAAAAGCGGACCGTTTTACCTTGTCGGCCTCTGACCGCAGTCCTACATTGCAGTCATGTCGCTTTCTCAAAGACTGCGCACCCTCATGCGGTGGCGCGGCATCCATAGCCAGAACCAGCTTGCGCGCCTGTCGGGCGTGCCGCAGTCCTGCATTCATCGCATCCTTACCCGCGAAGACCGCTATTCGCCCGCCCGCAATACGCTCGTGCGCCTGGCGCACGCCCTGGGCACCAGCGTGCCGTGGCTGACAGATGGCGTGGTGCCCGCCGCCGCGCCCGGGGCCAACCCCGCGCCCCGGCTGCCAGACGCCGCAGCCAATGGCGTCGATGGCTACTGCGCCGAAATCTGCGCGCGGCTTGCGCCGCAACCCGACAGCACCAAGCGGCTGATCCTGGCCCTGGTGCGCGAACTGTCTGACAAGCCCGGCACCGGCATCAGCCCCGGCGCCGCCCGTGCGGCGGCGCGTAAATGCGCCTAGCGCGGCTTGCCCGGTCGTGTACCCACCACCACCGCCAGCTCCGCGGGCTTGCCGCCGCGCAATATGCCCAGCGCGGCCCGCTGGCCGGGCGGCAACTGCGCAATCTCCGATAGCAGGCCGGTCGTGTCCGCCACCCGCTTGCCATTGACCGACTGCACGATGTCGCCCACGCGCAAGCCGCCGCGCGCGCCCGGGCCATCGCGCATGACGCCGGCGATGATCACCCCCGTCGTGTCGCGCGGCAACGCAAAGGCCCGCGCCAGTTCCGGCGTCACGTCCTGCGGCTCCACGCCCAGCCAGCCGCGCTTGACCGAACCGGTCTTGACGATATCGTCCATCACCTTGCGCGCAATCTCGATCGGCGTTGCAAACCCGATGCCCATCGACCCGCCAGATTCCGAATAGATGGCGGTATTGATGCCCACCAGGTTGCCGTAGGCGTCCACCAGCGCGCCGCCCGAGTTGCCGGGGTTGATCGCCGCGTCGGTCTGGATGAAGTTCTCGTAGGTATTCAGGCCCAGGCCATTGCGGCCCAGCGCCGACACGATGCCCTGCGTCGTCGTCTGACCCACGCCAAACGGGTTGCCGATCGCCAGCACCACGTCGCCCACCCGCAGGCCTTTGTCGGACGCCAGCGTCGCGGCGGGCAGCTCGCGCAGGCTGGACAACTTGAGCACCGCCAGGTCCGTGTCCGGATCCGCGCCCACGACCTTGGCCGTGTCCCGCCGCCCGTCGCGCAGCGCCACCTCGATGGCGTCCGCGGCCTGCACCACGTGATAGTTGGTCAGCACGTAGCCGTCCGCGTTCACGATCACGCCCGAGCCCAGGCTGGTCGAGGCCTCCCGGCGGCTCGCGCCCGGCATCTGTCCAAAGAGCTGGCGCAGCACCGGGTCATCGGGCAGCGGGATCAACGGCACGTTCACGTGTTTGGTGGTGAATACGTTCACCACCGAAGGCGCCGCCTTTGCCACGCCGTCCGCGTACGACACCGCGCCTACGTCGCCGGCGGGCGCGCGCACGGGCGCCGCTGTGGCCGGCAGGACCGCGCCGGGCCCGTTCACCCGCAGCAGGTCGGGCCGCAACGTCGTCACCACGAATAGAATACCCAGGCAGACCGTGACGGCCTGAGCAAAGATCAGCCAATATCGGCGCATGTTTCTGATAGGACTAGCAATGAATAAAGTGGACTCCCGCGTCCTGGCCAGCTGGCTGGACGACACCCTGCAGACGGCCCGTTTCAAGGACTACTGTCCCAACGGGATGCAGGTGGAAGGCCGATCCGAGGTCGGACACATTATCACCGGTGTGACGGCCAGCGAAGCATTGCTGCGCGCCGCCGTCGAACGCGGCGCGGATGCGGTGCTGGTGCACCATGGCTGGATGTGGCGCAACGAAGACCGCCGCGTCATCGGCACCCGTCGCACCCGCATGGCCCTGACGCTGAAGAACGACCTGAATCTGTACGCCTACCATCTGCCGCTGGATGCGCACCCCACGCTGGGCAACAACGCGCAGCTGGCGCGTGTGCTGGGCCTGTCCCCCGCGCGGCGCGACGATGGCGCGCCCCTGACCTGCGGCCAGGACGGGCTGATCTGGCTGGGCGAGGCCAGCGGTCTGCAGACCCTGGGCCAGTTGGGCGAGCGCGTGGCGCAACGCCTGGGCCGCCCGCCGCTCGTCGTGGGCGATCCGGACCAGCCGCTGGCGACCATCGCCTGGTGCACGGGCGGCGCCCAGGGCATGATGGCCGACGCCGTGGATGCGGGCGCAAGCGTCTACATCACCGGCGAAGTCTCGGAATCCACGGTGCACCTGGCTCGCGAAACCGGGGTCGGCTTCATCGCGGCCGGCCACCACGCCACCGAGCGTTACGGCGTCCAGGCGCTGGGGCAGGCCGTGGCCGAGCGCTTCGGCGTCAAGGTCGAATTCGTGGATATCGACAATCCTGCCTGACCCCACCGCCCCTTCAAATCAAAAAAGCGTCCGTTCAAGGACGCTTTTTCATTTACGGGCGCTTGAGCAGGTCGCGAATTTCGCGCAGCAGGGCGACGTCTTCCGGCGTCTTGGCCGGCGCCGGCGCTTCCTCCTGCTTGTTGCGGGCCTTGTAGATGGCCTTGACCATCCAGAAGATCACGAACGCCAGCAGAACGAAATTGATGACGATGGTGAGGAAGTTGCCCCACGCGAAGACGATGGCGCCCGCCTTGGTCAGGTCCGCGTAGTTCATCGGCCCGGCATACCCATCGGGCATGGACAGTACCAGGAACTTATTCGAGAAATCGACCGATCCGCCCAGGATGAAATTGACGAGCGGCATGATGATGTCCCGCACCAGCGAGTCGACGATCCTGCCGAAGGCCGCGCCGATAATGACACCGACGGCCAGATCGACCGCGTTGCCCTTGACCGCGAAATCTCGAAACTCTTTGACGAAACCAGTCGATTTGCTCATAAATCCGCTCCATTCGTGATACGCCTGGGGTAGGCTGGCCTATAATACGCGGTTGCTATGTTGTTACATATTCCCGCGAACCCGATGCCGCAGAAGTGATGCTACTCGTTGAGCGGGCGCATCAACAAGGATAGGAAGATGAGTCAGGATACGCTGGTGCATGACGATGACGGTGCGGTTGATCCCAACCTGCCACCTGATCCTTCGCGACGTTTCTGGGTTACCACCGCCTGTGCTGTGGGTGGCGTAGCAGGTGTCGCAACGGCAGTGCCGCTTGTGAGCACGTTTTCTCCCTCTGAAAAAGCCCGTGCGGCCGGGGCGCCCGTTGAGGTGGATGTCGGCGACATTCCCGTCGGCGCCATGAAAACGGTCGAATGGCGCGGCAAACCGGTGTGGATCATCCACCGCTCGCCCGAGCAGCTCGCCGGTCTGAAAGGGCTGGATTCCCAGCTCGCCGATCCGCAATCCAAGCGGCCCGGCTTCACTCCTCCCTATGCCGAAAACGAAGCCCGCTCGCGCAAGCCCGAGCTCTTCGTCTGCGTCGGCATCTGCACGCACCTGGGCTGCTCGCCTACCGCGCACTTCGAAACGGGTGGCGGCGGCGGTCTGGGCGCGGATTGGCAAGGCGGATTCCTCTGTCCCTGCCACGGCTCCACGTTCGACCTGGCTGGCCGGGTCTTCAAGAACAAGCCTGCCCCCGATAATCTCGAAGTTCCGCCGTACCAGTACCTCAGCGACACCCGCATCATCGTGGGCGTCGATGAAGACAACAAGGCCTGACGCTCGCGTCGCGCTTTTTTCCCGATCTACGTAAGTAAAACAATACGCCACGTATTAGAGAAGGAGCCGTTACATGGCTGGCGAGAAAACCGTCGAGACGACAGGCCTGTTGGGCTGGCTGGACCGGCGCTTCCCGGTGACCTCCACCTGGAAAGCCCATCTGTCCGAGTATTACGCACCCAAGAATTTCAACTTCTGGTATTTCTTTGGCTCGCTGGCGCTTCTGGTGCTGGTGCTGCAGATCGTGACCGGCATCTTCCTGGTCATGCACTACAAGCCGGACGCCGAGCGCGCGTTCCAGTCCGTCGAATACATCATGCGCGAGGTCCCGTGGGGCTGGCTGGTGCGCTACATGCACTCGACCGGCGCCTCGATGTTCTTCGTGGTGGTTTACCTGCACATGCTGCGCGGCCTGCTCTACGGTTCCTACCGCAAGCCCCGCGAACTGGTGTGGATCTTCGGCGTTGCGATCTTCCTCTGTCTGATGGCCGAAGCGTTCTTCGGCTACCTGCTGCCCTGGGGCCAGATGTCGTACTGGGGCGCCCAGGTGATCGTGAACCTGTTCGCGGCCATCCCGTTCATCGGCCCTGAACTGTCGATCTGGATCCGCGGCGACTACGTCGTGTCCGACGCCACGCTGAACCGCTTCTTCGCCTTCCACGTCATCGCCATTCCGCTGGTGCTGATCGGCCTGGTTGCCGCGCACCTGGTGGCGCTGCACGAAGTCGGCTCCAACAACCCGGACGGCGTCGAGATCAAGCAGGGCCCGAAGGACAAGTACGGCCGCCCGAAAGACGGCATCCCGTTCCATCCGTTCTACTCGGTGCATGACCTGGTGGGCGTGGCGGGCTTCCTGCTGGTGTTCGCAGCCATCGTGTTCTTCGCCCCGGAAATGGGCGGGTACTTCCTCGAGTTCAACAACTTCATTCCCGCTGACTCGCTGAAGACGCCTCCGCACATTGCGCCGGTCTGGTACTTCACGCCGTTCTACTCGATGCTCCGTGCCACCACCGATGAATTCACGTGGGTGCTGGCGGGCGCGTCGGTGCTGGGCGCCATCGTGCTGTTTGCCAAGAGCAACCTGAAGGGCTTCATGCGCATCGCCGTCCCCGGCATCCTGATCGTCGTCGCCGTGCTGCTGCGCGTCATCGACGCCAAGTTCTGGGGTGTGGTGGCCATGGGCGGCACGGTCGTCATCCTGTTCTTCCTGCCCTGGCTGGATCATTCGCCGGTCAAGTCCATCCGCTACCGCCCCACGTGGCACAAGTGGATCTACGGCATCTTCATGGTCAACTTCCTGGTGCTTGGCTACATCGGTACGCAGCCGCCCAGTCCGCCGTTGAACCTGACGTCGCAGATCGGCACGCTGCTGTACCTGGCCTTCTTCTTCCTGATGCCGGTATGGAGCCGCCTGGGCACCTTCAAGCAAGTGCCCGACCGCGTCACGTTCCACGCCCACTGAGCCAACGAGAATAACGGACTAACCATGATCAAGAAGCTGATTGGTGCCGTGGCCTTGATGCTCACGTGTACCGCTACCTTTGCCGCCGGAGGCGGCTATCCGCTGGACAAGGCGCCTTACCGCGTCAACGACATGGCGTCGCTGCAAAACGGCGCCAAGCTGTTCGTCAATTACTGCCTGAACTGTCATAGCGCATCCTCGATGCGCTACAACAAGCTCCGGGACATCGGCCTGACCGACGAACAGATCAAGACAAGCCTGCTGTTCACCGGCGAAAAGATTGGCGACATGATGCACGTCGCCATGACGCCGAAGGACGCCAAGGCCTGGTTTGGCACGACGCCCCCGGACTTGTCCGTGATCGCCCGCGCCAAATCCGTGAACGCCGGGCCCTCGGGATCCGACTATCTGTACACCTACCTGCGCACCTTCTACCGCGACACGTCGCGCGCCACGGGCTGGAACAACCTGGTCTTCCCGTCGGTCGGCATGCCGCATGCCCTCTGGCAGGAACAGGGTCCGCGCGAGCTGACCACGGTCGCTGTCCACGAGGTCGAAGGCAAGGACGGCGCCCCCAAATCCTGGGAACGCGTCACAACGGTGTACGATGCACAGGGTTTTGCCACGGTGAAGGCCGAGCCGTTAGCCAATCACCATGGCCATGCCACTTTCGATGCCAAATTCAAGGCCGCCAACCCGGCCCAAACCGCAACATACGACAACGACGTCGCTGATCTGACCGCATTCATGTCCTGGATGGCCGAGCCCGTCCAGACACTGCGTGTCCGCATCGGCGTCGGCGTCATGTTGTTCCTGCTCCTGTTCTTCTTTGTTACGTGGCGCCTGAATGCCTCGTACTGGAAACACGTGCGCTAACCGTAACGCCCCGCCAGGTTCCCCAGCCACCCCGTCTATCGGGGACGGAAGAGGCGGATAGGGCCGTACGCCTATCCTGCCTGGCAATTGGGGCCAGCGCCTGCTAGATTTAGGCGCTGGCCTTTCGTTTTTCAATAAAGGACTTACCGCCATGATGGTGCTCTATTCCGGAACCACGTGTCCGTTTTCGCAACGCTGCCGCTTCGTGTTGTTCGAAAAGGGTATGGATTTCGAGATCCGCGACATCGACCTGTACAACAAGCCCGAAGACATCTCGGTGATGAACCCGTACGGTCAAGTGCCCATTCTGGTCGAACGCGACCTGGTTCTGTACGAGTCGAACATCATCAACGAGTACATCGACGAGCGCTTCCCGCACCCGCAGCTCATGCCCGCCGACCCGGTCATGCGCGCCCGCACGCGGCTGTTCCTCTACAACTTCGAGAAGGAACTCTTCGTTCACGTCTCGACGCTGGAAGACCGCAGCGCCAAGCCCGACGAAAAGAAGCTCGCCAACGCTCGCCAGAACATCCGCGACCGTCTGGCCCAGTTGGCCCCGATGCTGCTCAAGAACAAGTACATGCTGGGCGAGGAATTCTCCATGCTCGACGTGGCCGTCGCACCGCTGCTCTGGCGCCTGGACCACTACGGCATCGAACTGCCCAAGAATGCGGCTCCGCTGCAAAAGTACGCCGAACGCATCTTCTCGCGCCCGGCCTACATCGAAGCGCTGACGCCTTCGGAAAAAGTGATGCGTCGCTAAGGCTGGTTGTGTAATGGGTGAAACTTCGACCAAACCGTATCTGATCCGCGCACTGCACGAATGGTGCACCGATAACGGCTACACGCCGTACATCACCGTGCAGGTCGACGAGCACACCATGGTGCCCGTCGCCCACGTGCGCGACGGCCAGATCACGCTGAACGTGGGCACGCTGGCCACCAACCGTCTGGTGCTGGGCAACGAATTCATTGAATTTCAGGCCCGCTTCAGCGGCGTGACCGAAAACGTCTACGTTCCCGTGGGCGCCGTCAGCGCCATCTATGCGCGCGAAACCGGCGCCGGCATGGGCTTCGAGGTCCAGCCCTACGAGCCGCCCGAAGCCGGCGCCCAGAGCGCCTCGCCGGCCCCTGCCGCCCCGGAAGGCTCTGACGCCAATCCCGCCCCTGGCGACGACGACGGCGACGACGACGAACCCAAGCGCCCGCGCCTGACCATCGTCAAATAACGACCCCACGAGAGGGGCTGCATTTTTTTCATTACAATGCAGTCCCTGCGCGTGCCCCGGCACGCTTCGCCGGTGTAGCTCAGTTGGTAGAGCAGCTCACTTGTAATGAGAAGGTCGAGGGTTCGATTCCTTTCACCGGCACCAGAGAAATACCCCAGCAAAAAGGCCGATTCCTTGTGGATCGGCCTTTTTTTTGCATTGGATCGCCGCCCCATTGGCCGGCGGCCCGCCTTCGATGCGTTTTCCAAATTCTTCTGATTGTCCGCCGTTCGACGCAGTGTTGTTCTAAGGCTCTGCGAATCCCGAGGATTAATCATGAATGGCCGCCCGATTGTTCGTGTAGGCGACAAGACCACGCATGGAGGTACGGTGACGGAGGGGTTCTCCTCCTATGACGTTCTTGGCCGTGCCGCTGCGGGAATGGGGCACATGGTGACTTGCCCTCGCTGCGAGGGCGTTTTTCCCATCGCCGAAGGTGTCGCCACTTTCGCTATCGACGATAGCTTCGTTGCAGTCGACGGCATGAAAACGTCATGCGGCGCTTCGCTGATCGCGAGTCAAGCTATTGCGGTTGTGTACCTAGATCCAGGTGGCATCGTTAGTGCATCGGTCGACCGTAGCGCATCCACGGAAAGCTCGCTGACAGATCAGACTTTTTCGGGGCAGAGGCTCTCCAACGAACACCAACGTACCGGCTGTGATCACCCTGACACGGCAATACAGCTGGCCGAGTACATCGTCCGTGAGATGAAGACCAATCCATTTTCCATTCGCGGTCGACAGATCCATGACGCCAACCACTACGACATCAGGGCGTATTACAAAGAACTGGAAAATGCACCTTGGTATCTCAGGCTGTCAGCGCGTAAAACCTACATCGAGAGGAAGGTAGAACAGCAGCTTTCCGCGTACATGCTTTTTGCCGACATCATCGGCCCAAGTCGCCCCTGGGACCACAAGTCCATTTTGCGGCGAATGCTCGGCCCCCGCCTCAATAAAGGTTGGCAGAAGTACGGCTCTTTTGACTATTACTATGACATCTGGTCCAACATCCATTATGGATATGTGGGCGTTGCGCTCGGCTTTGATAGTGCCGAACTCATCAATTCGGCAGGCATCGCACAGGCGCTTTTGGACACCTACAATGCCCTGAAGGAAACCCGATGGCCAACCATGCAAAACCATCCGGAAAACGGGCCCTGGCCAGCCAGCGCTGACGATGTGCCAGATCATATTTCGATCAAGTTGGGCTGCAATCTTTATGATCGGGCCAAACCCCACGAACTGACGACAGCAACTCTCCTGCAATTCATTGAGGCCGTACCGTTACCTTGGGGGAATGTTGAGCATCACGCCAAAGAGATCCACAACTGCGATCGCAAAGGGACGTAATGCGCTTCTTACTAAAATTCTTCGGAAGTATCGTCGGAATTCTTGCGGTGCTTTGGAGTTGCATAGCGTTGTGGGGTACGTTCTCGCCGATCGTGGTGTTGCACTACTCCGAGCGGGCGACTGACCGAATTGGCGTTTTTTTTAACGACAACGACAACACAGCGAAATTTGGCATGAGCCCGGGCGAGACGTCGGCCCAATACACGGCCATGTTTCCAAAGCCCGACATGTGGCTGCTGCTGACATTTCCCAGCCAAAGCACTGACTCGCTCGAAATCACCAACCCATTCAGGCGAATCGACGTCTGCATCGGACCTGGCGCAAAAATTGAACGGATAGTGACGCGCCACGGATTCCTTGATCGCTTTACTGAGCCGAGTCCACCCTGCGAGCCCGCGTCCAAGCGCTGAGTCGCGCCCGGGGTTCATCCATGACCCCCGGCGTTCGTCGTGAAAAGGCGGCTCGCGCCTGACGCGCATCCGCCCCCACCCGCATCACCCCAGCGCCGGCAACATATTAAACAGCAGCACCATCACCAACCCCACCACCGACACGATCGACTGCACAACGGAAATCGTCTTCGTGGCTTCGCCCATGGTCATGCCGAACGATTCCTTCACCATCCAGAATCCGGCGTGATTCGCGTAGTTGAAGAACAGCGAACCGCAGCCGATGGACAGGGCTAGCAGCGGCAAATTCAGGGTGGGGTCCGCGCCAGCCAGTGGCGCCAGCAAACCCGCGGCGCCAACGATGCCGACCGTGGCCGAGCCGGTGGAGACCGATAGCAGCATGGCGATCAGCCAGCCCAGGATCAGCGGCGGGAAAGCGAACTGGTGGGTCAGGTGGACGATGGCGTCGCCGACCTTGGCGTTCGTCAGGACCTGCTGGAAGGCGCCGCCGCCGGCGATGATGAGCATGATGCCGGCGATGGGCTTCAAGCTCTGGCCCAGCGCGCCACGCAGCTTTTCCGCGTCGCCGCCGCGCAGGAAGACCAGCGTCACGGCTGCAAACAGCACGCCCAGCAGCATCGCGACGACGGGGTTGCCGAGGAACGCGGCAACGTGCGTCACGCTCGAGTCCTTGGGCAGCAGCATTTCGGCCACGGCGTGAACCAGCATCAGCAGGGCGGGCAGCAGCGCCGCCAGCACGCCCAGTCCGACGCTAGGCGCGTTATTGCCGCCAGGGCTGTCGGTAGACGCCGTGAACTGCTCGAGCAGGGCCTCGTCCGGCCGCGTCGTCATGCGCGGGGCGATGAACGCGCCATAGAGCGGCCCGCCGAAGATCATGGCCGGCAGCGCCGCGATGAAACCGTAGATCATCGTGGGGCCCACCGTGGTCTTGAGCGTGGCGATGGCGGTCAGCGGGCCGGGATGCGGGGGCACCATGCCGTGCATGGCTGCCAGCGCGGAAATCACCGGCACGCCCACGTAGACATAGGCCGAGCCCTTGAAGCGCGCCTGGCTTTCCAGCTTGCGCGCCACGCTGAAGATCAGCGGCAGCATCACCACCAGGCCCACTTCGAAGAACATGGGGATGCCGATGACGAACGCCACCAGCGTCATCGCCCACGGAATCAGGCGGGCAGAGGTGCGGCGCAGGATGGCGTTGGCCAGGCGTTCGGTGGTGCCTGAATCCGCGAGGATCTTGCCCAGCATGGCGCCCAGCGCGATCACCACGCCCACGGCGCCCAGCGTCTTGCCGGCGCCATCGGTCAGGCTCTTGACGATGGCGCCCGGGGCCATGCCCGTTGCAAAGCCGACGCCGATGGATACGATCAGGAGCGCCAGCAGCGGGTGCATGCGCAGACGCGAGACGATCAGCGCGACCAGGACCAGAACGCTCACCAGGGCGGTGAGCAGCAATTGAATGTCGAACGAAGACATGACGTGAACCCAGAAAAGACGAGAGAGGTTGCGAGCCTTCCTTCTTCTGGCGGCCATGATACGGGATCGGGATGACGGCAAGCTTGAAAAACAGGGCCGGCTTCACCGGCCAAAACCGCAATTTTCCGCCTCGCTTTGCATTCTTCCGATTTTTTGTGCATAATTCGCCCCCTCTACCTGTTCCCCGATAGCTCAGTCGGTAGAGCGACGGACTGTTAATCCGCAGGTCGCTGGTTCGAGCCCAGCTCGGGGAGCCAAGAATTTGCAGTACCGCAGTACCCTTAAAAAAGCCCGCAACGTGTTTGCGGGCTTTTTGCATTGGCGCACGAAGCTGCCGTTCGGGCCCGGGTTGTCGACGCCCAGGTTGCCAAGCCGTGCGCATCGCGTAGCATGGCCCGGGTCCGCACCTTCCCGCCCTGCACACCGATGCGTTCATCGCGATCCCTGCCGCCCCTGATTTCCCTGCGCGCCTTCGAAGCGGCGGCGCGGCGGCTAAGCTTCTCGCAAGCCGCGGAAGATCTGTTTGTCACGCAAAGCGCCATCAGCCATCACATCCAGCGCCTGGAAAAAGAACTGGGCGTCGCGCTCTTCGAACGGCGCACGCGCGCCGTGGCGCTGACCGAAGCGGGCCAGACCTATTTCCGCAGCGTGCATGCGGCATTTGAACTGCTGCGCCAGGGCACCGACGCATTACGCGCGCCCGAGCCGGCGCGCTACACCCTGCGAATCGGATTGCTGGCGTCGTTCGCCACGCGCTGGCTGGCGACGCGCCTGCCCGCCTTTGCCGCCACGCATCCTCACATCGATCTGCAACTGCAACCCGACATCGCGCTGGCCGATGTGGCGGGCGGAGAGGTCGACGCCGCGATCCGTTATGGCCGTGGCGGCTGGCCCGGCGTGCGCAGCACGTTGCTGATGACCGAACGCCTGTCTGTCGTATGCGCGCCCGCGCTGGTCGCGGGCAGGAAGCGGCCGAAGACGCCCGCCGATCTGCTGCGTCATCCGCTGCTGGTCTCTCACGCGCGGCATCAGTTCGAATGGGACGCCTGGGCGCACGCGTTCGGATTCGATCTGGGCGCGGCCCGCACGGTGCGTCTGCACGACTACAACATCGTCGTCGAAGCCGCGCTGGCCGGCCAGGGCCTGGCGATGGGCCGCGAGCGGCTGATCTCCTCTCACCTGGCCAGCGGCGCGCTGGTGCAAGCCCTGCCGGGCGCGGTGCTGCAAGACCCGCGCATCGGCTGGTGGTTCGTCACGCCGCGCGGGCCACTGAGCGCGCCGGTCCAGGCGCTGCACGACTGGCTGGCGCACACACATTAGTTTTACTCATACCTACTTCGCAAGAATTGATTGGTCAGGCCACGCCGCGGCCGATAGCATCGGGGGAGCATCAAGACGCGCTTTCCCTTTTTTCATAGGTGATTCGATATGACCCGCAGCATTTCCGCCCGCGTTGCCGAGCGTGGCCTGACCCTGGATCCTGCCTCCGCCCCGGCCGCGAACTATGTGCCGTTTGTGCAGGAGGGCAACCTGCTCTACATCTCGGGCCAGATCTCCCGCAAGGATGGCAAGGCCGCGTATCTGGGCCAATTGGGCCACCAGGTGTCTGACGCCGACGGCGTTCAGGCTGCGCGCGCCAGCGCCCTGGGCATCCTGGCGCAGATCGCCGCCGCCACGGGCGACCGTCTGGACCGCGTGGCACGTGTCGTGAAGCTGGGCGTGTTCGTCGCCAGCGCCCCGGACTTCAATCGCCAAAGCGTCATCGCCAACGGCGCGTCGGACCTGATGGTCGACGTGTTCGGCGACGCCGGACGCCATGCGCGCAGCGCCGTCGGCGTGGCCGCCCTGCCGCAGGGCGTGTCCGTAGAAGTCGAGGCCGTCATCGCGCTGACCCCGGCCTGATACGCCCCACCCGACAGGAACCGCCATGACCGCCCCTCTGACCCCAAGCGCCATCCAGGCGCTTCGCGCCCACGCGCCCGGCACGCAAAGCTCGGTGCATTTCAATCACGCCGGCGCATCCTTGCCGTCCACGGCCACGATCCAGGCCATTCACGCGCATCTGAAGCGTGAAGCGGCGCAGGGTCCGATGGAAGCGGGCGTGGCGGCGCGCGACCTGACCGAAGCGGCCCGCACGCTGGCCGCACAGCTGTTGAACGCGCAGGTCGAGGAGATCGCGTTGACCGGCGGCAACTCGCCGGGCTGGGGCGCCGCCTTTGTGGCGCTGCCGGCCTGGCGGCCCGGCGACCGCATCCTGGTGGGCCGTCACGAATGGGGCGGCAACCTGGCGGCCATGCGGCTGATCGCGCAGCGCGCGGGCGCCACGCTGGAGACCATCCCCTCGGACGACAGCGGCTGCGTGGACCCGCAGGCGCTGGAAGCCATGCTGGACGACAGGGTGCGGCTCATTGCGCTGACGTGGCTGCCCGCCAACGGCGGCCTCATCAATCCGGCCGCCGCGATCGGGCGCGTGGCGCGCAAGCACGATATTCCCTATTTCGTGGACGGCGCCCAGGCCGTGGGTCAGATTCCCATCGACGTGCGGCAAGTTGGTTGCGACGTGCTGAGCGGCGCAGGCCGCAAGGCCTTGCGCGGACCGCGCGGCACCGGGCTGCTGTATGTGCGGCGCGAATTCCTGGATCGGCTCACGCCCGCCTTCGTGGACACGCATTCCGCGCCGCTGGGCGTGGACGGGGAACCCGTGCTGCGCGCCGATGCCGCACGCCTGGAATCCGCCGAGAATTCATTGGCGCTGCGTTGCGGCCTGGCCAATGCCCTGCGCGAAGCGCTGGATCTGGGCCTGGACACGATCCGCGCCACCATCGATGCCACTGCCCAGACGCTGCGCGCCGAACTGGCGGCCATTCCCGGCGTGTCGGTGCTGGACCAGGGGCGCGAGCAATCAGGGCTGGTCGCCTTCAACCTGGCCGGACAGGACGCGGCCGACGTTCAGCGCGCGCTGGCCGCGCAGGGCATCACCATCGGCAGCAACGGCGTGCCGTACACGCCGCTGGACATGCAGGCCCGTGGTCTGGACCGTATTGCCCGCGCGTCCGTGAGCTATCTGACGAGCGGCGACGAAATCGATCGCCTGCTGCAGGCCTTGCGCAAGCTGGCAGCCTAGCGCGGCAATGGGCTCAGGCGCGGCCGGCCAGCGCCGCGCGCTTGGAAAACGGCGACCATTTCGTGAAGACGAGCAGGTTGCCCAGCATCACCAGCGCCAGGCCGGCGATGGCATAAGGTGTCCAGCGGTAGCCTTCGACCACCGTCGATATGCTGAGCGCCACGACCGGAAACAGCACCGTGCAATAGGCGGCCCGTGCGGGCCCCATGCGGCCGACCAGCGTCAGATACGCGGTAAAGCCCACCACGGAACCCACCACGGCCAGGTACAGCAACGCGCCCACATAAGCGGGCGACGAATCGAAGCTGAACGGCACGCCCGCGGCCAGGCAGCCGGCCAGCAGAATGCCCGCCCCGTAAAGCATGCTGTAGGCGTTGCCGGTCAGCGGCCGGATGCCCGCGCGCTGCTGCAGGGACGACAGCATGTTGCCCGTGGAAAAGCACAGGGTGCCGAGCAGCGCAAAGCCCAGGCCCAGCAGCGTCTCGTGGCTGGCCTGCTGGCTGGCCAGCTCCGGCCAGAAAAGCAGCACCAGGCCGCAAAACCCCAGCGCGCCCGCCGCCATGATGCGCGGCGCCATGCGCGTGCCGAACCAGAGCCGCGCATTGAGCGCGTTCCACAGCGTGGCGGCCGAGAACACCACCGACACCAGGCCGCTGGGGATCCACTGCGTGGCCGAATAGAAGCACAGGAAGTTCAGGCAGAACAGGCACAGACCCTGACCCACGCACAGCCAATGGCCCCGCCGGTCCAGCTTTTGCAGTTTGCGCAGGACAAGCAGCGCCACGAACAGCAGCAGGCCCGCCAGCGCGAAACGGTAAAAGATCGACACCGGGATGGCCACCACGCCAAGCTGCAGCTTGATGGCGATCCAGGTGGAGCCCCAGATCAGGACGGTGAGCAGATACAGCGAAAGATTCATGATGCGACGGGCGCGGCAGGCCACGCGAAGTGCTGATACGGACATCGGCGGCCATGTTTGATCGCCGGACATCCAGTGTGCGCCCCGATGCCACGCCGCGATTGCCGGTTCTTGCGCTTTTGTCCGAATCGGGCGCGTCAAGCGCGGGTGGACGGGAGTAGCATTCCTTTCCATGGGCACCCCCGCTACGGCTCCGGCCGATTTCTCTGTTTTCCGCACGCTGTCGCGCTCGACCGCGACGCTTGAGCGCGCCGCGTCGCTGGGCGAGGGCATGGCGATCTCGCAGTGGTCGCGCACCGCCCGCGAAACGCTGGGCTACGAAACGCCCGGCCATCACACGCTGTCGCTGTACCTGCGGGGCGGAGACCGGTCGTTTCGCGTGGGCCAGGACTCGCTGCATGGCGGCGCGGGCAAATTCTGCGTGCTGCCCGCCGAGCACCATTCCCGCTGGAGCATGAACGACAACGTGCATTTCCTGCACCTGTACATCGCCCCGCAGCGGCTGGCCCGCGAAGCCGTCATGCGGCTGGACTGCGAACCGCGAACGCTGGAACTGCGCGACCGCACCTACATCCAGGACGACTCGCTGATCGACGTCTGCCGCCGACTCCTGGGCACGGACTGGAACCAGCCCGCCGACCGGCTGGCCGCCAGCAGCGCCGCCGAGACCGTGCTGCACCACCTGCTGACGCAGGGTGTCACGCGCAAGACCCCGCAACCGGTCCGCGGCGGCCTGGCGCCGGGCGTGCGCCGCCGCGTCATGGACTATGTGGACGCGCATCTGGCCGATCCCCTGACGCTGGACGAACTGGCAGGCGTCGCCGCGCTGTCCACGTATCACTTTGCCCGCATGTTCCATGCCTCGTTCGGCGAGCCGCCGCATGCCTGGGTGCGCGGCCGGCGCCTGGCCCGCGCCCGAAGCCTGCTGACGGCCGGCAAAGGCGACCTGGCAGCCATTGCGCAAGCCAGCGGCTTTGGCAGCGCCAGCCACCTTGCCCGTGTCTTTCGCGATGCCATCGGCGTCACGCCGGGCCAGTACCGCAGCGCGCGCGCCAGCCACTGACCGCGCCGATCCGGGGTGCCGCCGGCCGCAACACGCGGTCTACAATGGCGCATCGCCCTCGCGGCTTCACTTGGCCTTTCCAGGCCTTCTCCCGCCTGCACCGACGCGATGCCGTCCCCGACCTCTCGCGATACCTCCCCCCTCATCGACAGCGCCGTTCAGCGCCCCTTGCGCGCGCACTGGCTGGCCGAGCTGATCCGATTGCGTGAGGCGCACTGGGGACCGCTCGAGGACGCGCAGGCGGTGCGTCAGGTGCGTCAGCTCGATGCCGGCCTGCCGGCGCGCATCCTTGCCCGCGCCGCGCTGCTGGCGCACCGCGAAAACCTGATTCCCCTTGTCGATGGCTGGCGCCGCAGCGCCGTGGCCATGCTGGCCGTCCTGTTCGTCTTGGCCGTACTCTCCGGCGCGGCCGCCGCCCTGGGCGCGCTGGGCGACGGCACGCGGGCCGTGAACGTGCTGTGGGCGATGGGCGCGCTTCTGGGGCTGCACGCGCTCACCTTTTTGCTGTGGCTGGCGAGCTTTCTGCTGCGGCCCGCCGCCGTCACCGGCCTGGGCCGCCTTTGGCTGTGGGCCACGCGCAAGCTCGCGCGTGGCCCCGATGGCGCGCTGGTTCCACAGGCCTTCCTGAACCTGCTGACGCGCGCGGGCGCGTTGCGCGGCCTGTTCGGCAGCATCAGCCATCTGTTGTGGCTGACGGCGCTGTGCGCCGCGCTGGCGACGCTGCTGGTGGTGCTGTCCACCGCCAGCTACCGGTTCGTCTGGGCCACCACGCTGCTCGCGCCCGAGTCGTTCGTGTGGCTGACGCAGGCCATTGGCTGGCTGCCGGCGCATCTGGGCTTTCCGATGCCCGACGCCGCGACCATACGCGCCAGCGACGGCACGCAAGTCCTGCCGGCCAGCGCGCAGGCGCAGTGGTCGCTCTGGCTGATCGGCGTCCTCGTGGTCTACGGCATCGTGCCGCGCTTGATTGCCGGCGGGCTGTGCGTGGCGGCCACGCTGCGCGCCTTGCGCCGCGTGCACATCGACCCCGCGCTGGCCGGTTTCTCCACGCTGCGCGACCGGCTTGAGCCGCCCGCGCTGTCCACCGGCATCGACCGCCCCGTCGATCCCCTGCACGAACCCCGCGTGCGGGCGCCGGCGCTGGACGGACTGGGCGGTCAGCCGGTGCTGCTGGCGCTGGAACTGCCCGCGGATCTGACCTGGCCGCCCGCGGACCTGCCGGACGGCATCCGCCAGGCGGGCAACCTGGACACGCGCGAGGAACGCAACCGCGTGCTGGACGCGCTGGCGCAATCGGCCGCCGCGCGCCTGTTGATCGCGTGCGATGCGCGCCAGACGCCGGATCGCGGCACGCTATCCCTGATCGCCGACCTGTCCGCGCACGCGGCGCAGACGCGGGTCTGGCTCATCCTGCCGCAAGCCGGCGCCCACGTCCCCGCCGGGGCCGGCACCGAAACCCGCGCCGAGCTCTGGCGCGACCGTCTGCTGGCGCTGGGCCTGCCGGCCGACGCCATCCTGCTGGCGCCCGTTGCGCCGCTGACCTGGCTGGAGACCGGCCATGGCTGAACTGATCAAGATCGCGCTCGTTGGCCACACCAATACCGGCAAGACGTCGCTGCTGCGCACGCTGACACGCGACACCACCTTCGGCGAAGTGGCTGACCGGCCGGGCACCACGCGCCACGTCGAAGGCGCCCGCCTGCGCCTGGATGGCCGGCCCGTGCTGGAATGGTTCGACACGCCCGGCATGGAAGACAGCATCGCATTGCTGGAATACCTGGAACGGCTGGATCGCCCCGGCGAACGGCTCGACGGCCCCGCACGCATCCGCCGTTTCCTGGACACGCCCGAAGCGCATGGCCGCTTCGAACAAGAGGCCCGCGTGCTGACCAAGATGCTGGATTGCGACGCCGCGCTGTACGTGATCGACGCGCGCGATCCGGTGCTGGGCAAGCACCGCGACGAACTCGCCATCCTTGCTGCCTGCGGACGCCCGCTATTGCCGGTGCTGAACTTCGTCAATGCGCCGGCGCACCGCGCCGACGCGTGGCGCGACGCGATGGCGCGGCTGGGTCTGCACGCCGTCGTGGAATTCGACACGATCGCGCCGCCGCTCGATGGCGAGCAACAGCTGTACGCCAAGCTTGGCGTGCTGCTGGACCGTCACGCCGGCGCGCTGGCCCGGCTGTCGGACAGCCTGGCCGCGCAGCGCCGCCAGCGCCACGCCGCGGCCTACGAGCTGGTCGCGGACCTGCTGATCGACGTGGCCGCGCTGCATGTGTCCAGCGCCAGCGACGACGCGGCGATGGCCGCCGCTTCAAGCCAGTTGCGCGACCAGGTGCGCCAGCGCGAACAGACCTGCGTCAACGCGCTGCTCGCGCTCTACAACTTTCGCGCCTCGGATTACGCCGACGACGCGTTGCCCCTGCAGGGCGAGCGTTGGGGCATGGACCTTTTTCATCCGCAGGCGCTCAAGGACATGGGCGTGCAGGTGGGCATGGGCGCCGCCGCGGGCGCCATGGCCGGCGCGGCCGTCGACCTCATGAGCGCGGGTCTCAGCCTGGGCACCGGCATGCTGATCGGCGCGGCGGCCGGCGGCCTGTGGCAGGGCGTCGAAAAGCTGGGCAAGCGCGTGGCGGGCAAGCTGCGCGGCTATCGCGAGATCAGTGTCGACGATGCCGTGCTGCGGCTGCTGGCACTGCGCCAACGGCAATTGATCGAAGCGCTGGAGCGCCGCGGCCACGCCGCGCGTGAACCGTTGCGCCTGGACCTTCCGGACGACGAGGCCTGGCGCAAGGGCCCCTTGCCGGACGCGCTGAAAGAAGCGCGCAGCCGACCGGAATGGTCGGCCCTGGGTAAACACCATGAAGACAGCGACCGGCGCAAGCGCATGCTGCTCGAATTGGCGAAAACCCTAGCATCCACGCCGCTCCCGGCCGATTGACCGGCGGCCCGCGCGCCTCGCAGCACGCACCATTCACGGCATCCGGCAAGCGCGTGATTACCCCAATCCAAACCAATTGACGCTTAAACGAATGCGTCGATAAGATTCGATCTGCATCGGCGCGGGTCCGTCCCCGTCATGCCAATCACAAGGGGTTGGGTCTATCGACTCCAGCAGCAACGCCATGCCCCGGATGCCCTTTGGGGCCGGGGCCCTGTCACTTCTGTCGCGCAATCCGCGCACCACACGGAGCATGAGGGCTATGCGTACTTTTCCCCACTTCAAGCAGGCGGCGCTTGCCGCTGCCGTGGCCGCCTCGCTGGCCTTCAGCGCCGGCGCGGCCGCCAAGACGCTGCATTGGTCGTATCAAGGCGATGCCACGTCGATGGATCCCATGGCCCTGAACGAGACGTTCACGCTGGGCTTCCAGGGCAACATCTACGAAACGCTGGCCGGCTACGACGGCAACCTGAAGCTCACGCCGCTGCTCGCCGAAAGCTGGGAAAACCCCGAACCCACGAAATGGATCTTCAAGCTGCGCAAGGACGTCAAGTTCCATGACGGCTCGCCGTTCACCGCCGACGACGTGATCTTCTCGTGGAAGCGCAGCCTGACGCCGGGCTCGGACATGAAGGGCTACGGCGCCAAGGCCAGCGACATCAAGAAGGTGGACGACTACACCATCGAAGTCACCACGCCCACGCCCAACCCCATCCTGCCGCGCGAATGGGTGTTCTTGTACATCATGAGCAAGAACTGGGCGGAAAAGAACAAGACCACCGAGGCCACCAACGTCAAGGGCGACAACCAGGGCAATTACGCCAACCTGCACGCCAACGGCACCGGTCCCTTCATGCTGACCGAACGCCAGCCCGACGTGAAGACGGTGCTCAAGCGCTACGACGGCTACTGGAACAAGGACATCAAGACCAACATCGACGAGGTCGTCTTCCAGCCCATCACGCAGGAAGCCACGCGTGTGGCCGCGTTGATCTCGGGCGAGATGGACGTCGTGCAGCCGGTTCCCGTGCAGGACTGGAAGCGCCTGGAAGACGCCAAGGGCGTCAAGCCGCTGACCGCGCCCGAAGCCCGCGCCATCTTTATCGGCATGGACCAGGACCGCGACGAGCTGCTGTTCTCCGACGTGAAGGGCAAGAACCCGTTCAAGGACGCGCGTGTGCGCGAGGCCGTCGTGCTGGCCGTGAACACCAAGGCCATCAACGAGAAGATCATGCGCAACGCGGCCAAGCCGCTGGGCACCCTGATCGCCACGTCCATCAACGGCTACGACGAATCGTTCGGCGCGCCGTACAAGCCCGATCCCGAGCGCGCCAAGAAGCTGCTTGCCGAAGCCGGCTATCCCAAGGGCTTCACTGTGACGATGGACTGCCCGAACGACCGCTACGTCAACGACGAGAAGGTCTGCCAGGCCGTGGCCGGCATGCTGGCGCGCGTGGGCATCAAGATCAACCTGCTGGCGCAGACCAAGTCCAAGTATTTCGGCAAGATCCTGCTGCAGGCCGGCAACCAGACCAGCATGTACATGCTGGGCTGGACGCCCAGCTCCACCGATGCGCACAACACGCTCCTGAACCTGACCTCGTGCCGCGACGCCAAGACGGCCGCGGGCCAGTTCAACCTGGGCGGCTACTGCAACAAGAAGGTCGATGAGCTGACCAACAAGATCGGCGTCGAAACCGATCAGGCCAAGCGCAACGCGATGATCAAGGAAGCCTTTGGCATCGTGCGCAGCGACTTCGGCTACCTGCCGCTGCACCAGCAGCCCATGTCGTGGGGCGTGAAGGAAAACGTCACCGTCATCCAGCGCGCCGACGACGTGCTCGACCTGCGCAACGTCGTGCTGCCGTAAACGCCGCGTGATGCAACCCCGGGCGGCGCGCGCCGCCCGGACGCGCCCGGCCCAGCCCCCACTCCCGCCTCGCGCGCGGAACGCGGCCCGGCGCCGTCCGAACCAAAGGGCTTTCAGACATGCTTTCCTTTATTGCGCAGCGGCTGGTGCAGTCGGTGCTCGTGATGTTGACGGTGGCGCTGATTGCGTTCTCCATGTTCCGCTACGTGGGCGACCCGGTCGCCAGCATGGTCGGCCAGGACACCACGCCCGAACAACGCGCGCAGCTGCGCGAACAGCTCGGCCTGGACGATCCGTTCATCGTGCAGTACGCCCACTTCGTCGCCAACGCGGTGCAGGGCGATTTCGGCATGTCGTACCGGCACCGCCGCCCGGTCAGCGAGCTGCTTGAAGAGCGCATGCCGGCCACGCTGGAACTGTCGTTCGTGTCCGCCGTCATGGCGCTGGCGCTGGGCATTCCGATGGGCATCTACACCGCACTCACGCGGCACGGCGTGCTGTCCAAGGCATTCATGGCGATTTCGCTGGCCGGCATTTCGCTGCCCACCTTTCTTATCGGCATCCTGCTCATCCTGTTCTTCGGCGTGCAGCTGAGATGGCTGCCCAGCTTCGGGCGCGGCGACGTCGTCAGCCTGGGATGGTGGACCACGGGCTTTCTGACCAAATCCGGATGGCTCGCGCTCATCATGCCCGCCATCACGCTGGCGCTCTTTCAGATGACCCTCATCATGCGTCTGGTGCGCGCCGAGATGTTGGAAGTGCTGCGCGCCGATTTCATCAAGTTCGCACGGGCGCGCGGACTGCCGGAACGGCTGATCAATTTCCGCCACGCGCTCAAGAACACGATGGTGCCCGTCATCACCATCACGGGGCTTCAGCTCGGCTCCATCATTGCCTTCGCCATCATCACCGAGACGGTGTTCCAGTGGCCCGGCATGGGGCTGTTGTTCATCCAGGCCATCAGCATGGTGGACATCCCCGTCATGGCTGCTTATCTGGTGCTGATCGCCTTCATGTTCGTGGTCATCAACCTGGTCGTCGACCTGCTTTACTTCGCCGTGGACCCGCGTCTGCGCGTGCAGAGCAAATAAATAGCGGTAAAAAAGGAAATCGCATGATTGCTCGCATCGCCCCCTTCTTCACGCGCGCCGCCGACAGCGACCTGTGGCACAGCTTCAAGCGTTCGCCCGGCGCCATCGTCGCCGCGATCGTCACGCTGGTCATCGTGCTGGGCGCGTTGTTCGCGCCGGTCGTGGCGCCGCACAACCCCTTCGATCTCGCGTCGCTCAGCATCATGGACGCCAACACCCCGCCGGCCTGGGAAGAGGGCGGCAGCCCCGACTTCCTGTTGGGCACGGACGATCAGGGCCGCGACATCCTGTCGGCCGTGATGTATGGCTCGCGCGTGTCGCTGCTGGTCGGCTTTGCCTCGGTGCTGTTCTCGATGGTGCTGGGCGTGACGCTCGGCCTCATCAGCGGCTACGCGGGCGGACGTGTGGACAGCTTCATCATGCGCATCGCCGACGTGCAGCTTTCATTCCCGGCCATTCTGGTGGCGCTGCTGATCGACGGCGTGGCGCGCGGGCTGCTGCCGCGCGACATGCACGACCAGCTGGCGCTGTATGTGCTGATCTTCGCCATCGGCATTTCCGGCTGGGTGCAATACGCGCGCACGGTGCGCGGCTCCACGCTCGTCGAGCGCAACAAGGAATACGTGCAGGCGGCCAAGCTGATCGGCATCGGCCCCATCACCATCCTGCGCCGCCACATCCTGCCCAACGTCATGGGGCCGGTGCTGGTCATCGCCACCATCCACCTGGCGGTGGCCATCATCACCGAGGCCACGCTGTCGTTCCTGGGCGTGGGTGTGCCGCCCACCGCGCCGTCGCTCGGCACGCTGATCCGCATCGGCAACAGCTATCTTTTCTCGGGCATGTGGTGGATCTCCATCTTCCCCGGCATCGCGCTGGTGGCGCTGGTGCTGTCGGTCAACCTGCTGGGCGACTGGCTGCGCGACGCGCTCAACCCCAAGCTGCGCTGAGGACGTCATGGCCCTTCTGAACATCGAAGACATCCGCATCGAATTCCCCAGCCGCCGCGGCACGCTGGTGGCGGTGGACGGCGTATCGCTCGCGCTTGAGAAAGGCGAGATCCTGGGCGTGGTCGGCGAATCCGGCGCGGGAAAATCCACGATCGGCAACGCCGTCATCGGCCTGCTCGAAGCGCCCGGCCGCCTGGCAGGCGGCGCGGTGCTGCTGAACGGCGAGCGCATCGATACGCTCACGCCCGCGCAGAAGCGCAAGGTTCGAGGCCGGCGCATCGGCATGATCTTCCAGGATCCGCTGACCTCGCTCGACCCGCTGCAGACCGTCGAAAGCCAGCTGGTGGAAACGATGCTGGTGCATCTGGATCTGACGCACGACGCGGCAAAAAAGCGGGCCGTGCAGCTTCTGGCGCAGGTCGGCATCGACCAGCCCGAACTGCGCGTGCAGCAATATCCCCATCAGTTCTCGGGCGGCATGCGACAGCGCGTGGTGATTGCGCTGGCGTTGTGCTGCGAACCCGAAGTCATCATTGCCGACGAGCCCACCACCGCGCTGGACGTATCCATCCAGGCGCAGATCCTGGACCTGCTCAGAAAGCTGTGCCGCGAAGAGCAGGTCGGCATGATCATCATCACGCACGACATGGGCGTGATCGCCGACGTGACCGACCGCGTGGCTGTGCTGTATCACGGCAAGCTGGTCGAGCAAGGCCCCACGGCCAAGATCCTGGGCGACCCCGATCATCCCTACACCCGCAGCCTCATCTCGGCCGTGCCGCGTCCGGACATCAAGCTCCGGCGCTTTCCGCTGGTGACCTACATCGAGGACGTGAAGACGCCCGCGCAGCCGCTGGACCTGGCCACGCACTGGCTGGGCCAGCGCCGCGACTTCGGCAAGCGCACGGAAGGCCCGCTGGTCCAGGCGCGCGACCTGTCGATGCGGTTCGTGCTCAAGAGCGCCTTCTTCAAGCGCAACCAGCGCACGCTGGACGCGGTCAAACGCGTGAACCTGTCCATCGGCGAAGGCGAGGTCTTTGGCCTGGTCGGCGAATCGGGCTCCGGCAAATCGACGGTGGCGCGGTTGATCTCGGGGCTTTACACGCCCAGCGAAGGTTCGGTCACGTTTGGCGGCACCGATCTCACGGCGCTCAAGGGCGAGAAGGAACTGAACCCGTTCCGGCGGCAGATCCAGATGATCTTCCAGGATCCGTTCTCGTCGCTGAACCCGCGCATGCGCGTGCTGGACATCGTGGCCGAGCCGATCCGCTTTCACAAGCTGGCCGCCAGCGACTCCGAAACGCGCCGCATCGTGGCCGATCTGCTGGACGTGGTGGGGTTGGGCAGCCGCGCCGCCGAACGCTTTCCGCACGAGTTCTCGGGCGGGCAACGCCAACGCATCTGCATCGCGCGCGCGCTGGCCACGCGGCCGCGCTTTTTGATCTGCGATGAACCCACCTCGGCGCTGGACGTGTCCATCCAGGCGCAGATCCTGAACCTGCTCAAGGACCTGCAGGAAGAGCTGGGCCTGACCATGCTGTTCATCAGCCACGACCTGCCGGTGATCCGGCAGATGTGCGACCGCGTCGGCGTGATGCGCCACGGCGAACTGCTGGAAGTGGCCGACACCGAATCCCTGTTCGAACATCCGCAGCATCCCTACAGCCAACACCTGCTCGGCCTGATGCCCCGCCTGCAGTCCATGTCCCGCGAGGGGCTGGACGTGGTGAGCTGACACCGCGCGCCCCCGGAGCCTACTGACATGACCGCGACACGGCAAACCCTTTTCATCGGCGGCAAGGTATTCGACGGAGAAGGGCAGACGCTGCCCGGACACGGCGTGCTGGTCGAAGGCGCGCGCGTGGCCCGCGTGGCGCCGGCAGCGGAATTCTCAGGCTATGCAGGCGCCCGCGTGGACACCACCGGCATGACGCTCATGCCCAGCCTGGCCGATTGCCACGTGCATCTGGTCTACACGGGCGGCGCCGACCCCAACGCCCACTTGAGCAAGCAGGGCCCCGCGCAGATCACGCTGACCGCGCTGGAGAACGCGCAGGCCAGCCTGCGCGGCGGCGTCACGGCGCTACGCGACTGCGGCGGCAAGGATTATCTGGAATTCGGCGTGCGCGACGCCATTGCGCGTGGCGTGTTCCCCGGTCCCACCATCAAGGCCTCGGGCCGCATCATCTGCATGACGGGCGGCCACGGCAACCGCATCGGCCGCGTGGCCGACGGCTGCGAGGAAGTCGTCAAGGCGGTGCGCGAACAGGTCCACGCGGGCTGCGACCTCGTGAAGATCATGGCCACGGGCGGCGTCATGACGCCGGGCGTCAGCCCCATGGACGCGCACTACAGCTTCGACGAGATGAAAGCGGGCGTGCACGAGGCCAAGCGCTTTCGCAAAAGCACCGCCAGTCACGCGCAGGGCACGCAGGGCATCCTGAATGCGGTGCGCGCGGGCATCGATTCGATCGAGCACGGCATCTTCATGGACGACGACTGCCTGCGCGAGATGCTGGAGGCCGAGACCTACCTGGTGCCGACCATCGCCGCCGTGCGCAACATCATCGCCAATGCCGACAACGGCATTCCCGCCTACGCGGTGGAAAAGGCCCGCGCGGTGGAACAGCGGCATCGCGAGTCGTTTCAGATGTACTACAAGGCGGGCGGACGCATCGCGCTGGGCACCGACGCGGGCACGCCGTTCAACCTGCACGGCGAGAACGCGATGGAGTTGGCGTACATGGTGGAGTTTGGCATGACGCCAGTGGACGCGTTGATCGCCGGCACGTCACGCGGCCATGACCTGATGGGCATGACCGATCACGGCGTGATTGCTGAGGGCAAGGTGGCCGACCTGCTGCTGGTGCAGGGCGACCCCGCCGAAGACATCATGAAGGCCGCCGACAAGCGCTTTCACGTGGCCGTGCTGCGCAACGGCGAACTTGCGGCGGGCGCCTTGCCGTTCTGAACCTCAGGGCGCCGGTGCGGCGCCCTGCGAGTTGCGCATGAACATCTGGCCCAGGAACATTTCGATGGGTATGCGCTTTCCGTTGATGTCGACTTGACCATCGCGGTAGTCCGCCTCGAACTGGATCACGCCGTCCTCGATACGGGCCCAGGATGTTGCCGCGACCAGGCCGCGCACGCCTGCGGCTTCCCGCTCGGCCGCCGACCGGGCTGCCTCACGCGTGGCGCCCTTCAGTTCCGCCCGTGCCGCGATCACATCGGCCATGTTCTCCGGCGACAGCTTCAGCCGCACGCTCACGTTACGCACGACTTCCTTGATGATGGCGATAGGGTCGCGTTTCCAGAACGACGGCGCATCCAGGCCGATATCCAGGCTGAGCGTCGACGTGCCACGCGCCGTGTCGACCTGCAGCGTCGACAGCGTGAAGCTGGGGCGGGCCAGAAGAAACTTCAACATATGCGACGCGGCAAGCATTCCGTCGCCCGAAAGCGGATCGGCCTTCTGCGCGTGCAGCGGCGAGCTTGCGGTGGCGTCTTGAAACGCCTTGAGCGACGCAACATCCAAGTCCTTGCCGCTCGCCGCCATCTGCAGCTTGGCCACATGCAGGTGGCGCACGCTGATGCTGCCGACATCGAGCGTCATCTTGCCGGTCATGCGCTCGGGGATTCCGTCCGAACCCAGCGTCAGCGCAATGTCCTTCAGGCTCAATGGCAGCTTGTCCAGATCGGAAGCCCATTGCTTCACCGTCAGCGTCGTGCTGCTCGCGGTGGACTCGGGTGGACCCGTCAATTCATGCGATAACGCCAGATCATCCAGGGTCAGCGTGTAAGGGTTGTCCTTGATCACTTCAGTCAGCGAGGCCTTGCCGATGGCCAATGACACCGCGTCGCGCGTGCCGTCACCGGCATGTTCGACCTGCGCCTGCAAACCCGAGAAGTCGAACGTGACCGGAGCGTCGGCATACTTGACGGGCGCCAGCGCCAGATCGCCGGAAAAGTCGCGGTCATACGCGACTAGAAAGTTCGCCGTCACCGGCGCCGATCCGCCTGCGGCCGCGAACCAGGCGGCCGCATCGGGCGTCTCCGTCATGTGCAGCCGGCCCGCCGCCATCACGGGCGCGACGTCGCCTGACGCAAGCCGAGAGGCGGGAAACGGACCGTGTTCAATGTTGCTCGTGAACGCAAACGCCTTCTCGGCGGGTTTGCGGCCAGACTGCACGGTGACCTTCGCACCGAACCGCGCTTCGGAAGAAAACACGCCGCGTTCGAACGACAGCAGTTCCAGCGTCACGGGCACACCCACCTTCGCACCCAGGCGCTGCGCCTGCGCATTCAACGCCTGCACGTCCTGCGCCAGCCGGGATTCGATCTCTTTGCCGGTGTACCACGCGGTGCCGACCCACGCCGCGGCCACCACCGCCACCAACGCGCCACCCGCCACGATCCGCTTGTTCATGTTGCCCCTGTCCGTTTGTGAAACCCTGGGATTGCCGCGATCGGTCGCGTCAAAGAAAAACGGGCTGTCGCAAGACAGCCCGTGTCAGGCGCGCCGAGACGATTGCGGCGCGCCATTCGTGTTGCGGCAGCTTAGCGCATGCCGCCCATCACGCCGCCCATCGCCATCATCAGGAACTGCTGCAGCGGCATCTTCTTGCCATTGAAGTCCACCTGGCCGTCGGCGTAGTTCAGGTAGGTGACGATGTTGTTGTTCTCGACCTTGCCCAGACCCATCGCGGTGGCCATGGTGCCGACCATTTCCACCTGGCCCTTGGCGGTCTGCGCGGCCTGCTCGGGGGCCACGCCGCGCATTTGCGGTTCGATGGCCATCAGGTCCGCCAGGTTGCCCTTGGACAGCACCAGCTTGGCATCCAGCTTCTTCAGAGCCTGCAACGCCATGTCGGAGGCCTCGCCTTCCAGCGCGGCCGGCTTGACCAGCGCCAGGTTCAGGTTGAAGGTCGACGTACCGTTGGCGGTGCGCACTTCCAGCGGGGACACGGCCAGCGTCGGGTTGCCGGCCAAGAGCTGCTCGAAGTTGGTCTTGAGCACGGCCTTTTCTTCTTCCGTGAACTGCGGCGTCTGCTCTTCGCCCTGGCTTTGCAGCATGCGGCGCGAGGCGGCTTCATAGACGTCGTTCAGCGACTTCAGCGCCTTGGAGTCCAGGTTCTGCGCGTCGACGACCAGCTTCATGCCGGCCACGTCCTTGGCCTGCACGTTGATCATGCCGAAGTCCACGGCCATCTTGGCGCCCATGGCCGGGCCGTTCTCGGTCATGTCCACGGCGATGGACGTGTCCTTGAACTGGACGGGCGGCTTTTCGCGGGACGTGATCGTCCAGTCCTTGAACGTCAGCTTCTGGCTGCCGACGTACATCTCGTTGGCAGCCGGCTTCAGGTCGCTGGTCAGGCTGATGCCCTTGACCGCCATGGCGGTGATGTCGCTGTTGTCGGACGGGCCCGAGAGCTCCAGGCTGTCGGCCGCCACGTCGAAGACGCCGCGCTTGGTGGAGGTGGCGTATTCAAAGTCGCCCTTCATGCCCGAGAAGACGAGCTTGGTGGCGTCCTTGGCGACTTCGACCGGCGCCATGTTGAACTTGCCGGAAATGTCCTTGCCGTAGCTGACGCTGTAGTGGCCCGAGAGCGGCACGGCGCCCTTGGCGGCGGCGAACCAGTCCTTGACCGTGTCCGTCTCTTCCAGCGCGAAATCGCTGGCCACCATGGCCGGCATGAACTTGCCCGACTTCAGGTTGGAGAAAGGCAGGGGACCATGGCTCAGGTGTTCGACGAACACCACGTCACGCTCTTGCGCGGGCTTGCCGTCAGCGGCGGGCGTGGTGAACTTGATGCGGTAGCGCGACACCGAGGTGAAGACGCCGCGGTCGAACGAGACCAGTTCGGCGACGGCGTTGATGCCCCATTTGTCCGCAACCTTCTTGAGCTCGACGTTCGAGTCCTCGATGGCCTGCTTGACGAATTCCTCGGCCTTTTGGCCCGTGTACCAGGCCGTGCCGGTCCAGACCGCGCCCAGCGCGACGACGATGCCAACTATTGCCGATTTCTTCATTGCATCCCTTTTATTTTGAATAGATGAAAGCCGACGGATTATAGGGAGGGCCGACTAGGGAAAACACTTATTTTGTTCGAAGTTAATACGAAATATTGCTGTTTGATTCTATAGGGACCTTTTGACCACTTGCTGCGCCGCCACATCAGCTACAATCCGCTTCGTGCGCCAAGCCAATCTGCGCACGTCCGCTAGGCCCTTCGCTGCCAAGCTTCGCCCCTGATGGGCGCTTCCCTTTTCTCCTTATACCGACCGCCTGGATTGGAGTCTCTCAAATAGAGCGACAGGCTGCCGCTGGAGCTGTTTTGACTACCACTTCCCCTTTCGCCGACCTCGGGCTGGCTGATTCGCTGTTGCGCGCCATTGCCGATACCGGCTACACCGCGCCCACGCCCATTCAGGCCCAGGCCATTCCCCAAGTGCTGAAAGGCGGCGACCTGCTTGCAGCCGCCCAGACCGGCACCGGCAAGACCGCCGGTTTCACGCTGCCGATCCTGCACCTGTTGTCGCAGAAAAAGCCCGAGGCTCGCAAGCCCGGCCGCCCCCGTTGCCTGATCCTGACCCCGACGCGTGAACTGACCGCACAGGTGGCCGAATCGGTGCAGACCTATGGCAAGTACACCTCGCTGACGTCCATGGTGATGTTCGGCGGCGTCAATATCAACCCCCAGATCTCCGCGCTGCGCAAGCCGCTGGACATCCTGGTCGCCACCCCGGGCCGCCTCTTGGACCACTGCGGCCAGAAGACGGTGGACCTGTCGGGCGTGGAAATCCTGGTGCTGGACGAAGCCGACCGCATGCTGGACATGGGCTTCATCCGCGACATCCGCAAGATTCTCGCCCTGCTGCCCAAGCAGCGCCAGAACCTGCTCTTCTCGGCCACGTTCTCCGACGAGATCCGTACCCTCGCACGCGGCGTGCTGAACAATCCGGGCGAAGTCTCGGTCACCCCGCGCAACACCGCCACCGAACTCGTCACGCAGACCGTGCACCTGGTCGAGCAGCACCACAAGCGCGACCTGATCAGCCACATCATCCGTGAAAGCGGCTGGCACCAGGTGCTGGTCTTCACGCGCACCAAGCACGGCGCCAACCGCCTGGCCGAAAAGCTCGTCAAGGACGGCCTGACCGCCGCGGCCATCCACGGCAACAAGAGCCAATCGGCCCGCACGCGCGCGCTGGCCGGCTTCAAGGACAGCACCGTGACCGTGCTGGTCGCCACCGACATCGCCGCCCGCGGCCTGGACATCGACCAGCTGCCCCAGGTCGTGAACTTCGAGCTGCCCAACGTGCCGGAAGACTACGTCCACCGCATCGGCCGCACGGGCCGCGCGGGCGCCACCGGCGCCGCGGTCTCGCTGGTCGACAACAGCGAGATCAAGCTGCTCAAGGACATCGAGCGCCTGATCAAGAAGACCATCGAGCGCAAGCCGGTGGAAGGCTGGACGCCTCCGGCCACCAGCGCAGCGTCGTTCGAGCGCCAGGAGCGTGACGAAGACACGCGCAACATGCGCGGCGGCCATCGCAATGGCGGCCGTGGCGGCAACGGCGGCTCGGGCCGCTCGCGTCCCGCCCAGGGCCAGCCGCGCGCGGCGGCAGGCGGCCGCGCGCCCGCGCCGGCCCGCGCCGGTGAAGGCCGTGGCAATGCCGGTTCGCGCGAGGGCAAGCCCGCCGACCGTCCGGCTCACGCCGGCCGCGCCGAGGGCCGTCCCCAGCAGAACCGCCGTCCTGAAGGTTCGTCGCGCCCGGCAGGCAATGCGCCCGCCGGCCGCCCGGCCGAAGGACGCTCGGGCCAAGGCCGTCCGGGCGGTGCGCCCCGCGCCGCGCTGCTGAGCAAGTAATATCACTGGCAACCCCGACACTGCGACCCACGGACCCGCGCCATCATGCCTTTATCCACCTGGTTGACGTTCTTCCTGGCCTCCTGGGCCATTTCGTTTTCACCGGGCGCCGGCGCGATCTCGGCCATGTCGTCAGGCCTGAAATACGGCTTTGCGCGCGGCTACTGGAACACGGCAGGCCTGATCCTGGGCATCCTGTTCCAGTTCGTCGTGGTGGCCGTGGGCCTGGGCGCCGTGCTGGCCACCTCGGAAATGGCGTTCAACGTCGTCAAGTACCTGGGGGTGGCCTACCTGATCTACCTCGGCGTGCGCCAGATCCGCACGGATGCCGCACCCGTTGCTGTGGACGCGGGCGATCCCCGCAAGGCGTCCATCCGTGATCTGGTGATGCGCGGTTTCCTGATCAACACCATGAACCCCAAGGGCACCGTGTTCCTGTTGGCCGTGGTGCCGCAATTCGTGGACCCCGCGCTCTCCTTGACGCCGCAGTACGCGGCGCTGGCGGCAACGCTGGCGTTCACTGACCTGGTGGCGATGGGCGTGTATACGCTGCTGGCGGCGCGCGTGTTGCGCCTCTTGCGCGATGCCAAGCACATCCGCTGGATGAACCGGACCTTCGGGTCGCTGTTTATCCTGGCGGGCGTGTTCCTGGCGACCTTCCGCCGCCACAACTGAATCAAAAAGCGTGGGGCACGTGCCGGCAACGGCGCGTGCCCCACATGTTTTCGTGCACGACACCGGACCGCGCCGGCCTGATTGACGGCGCCAAGCAGAAACCTCCGATATGAGCATTTCCAACGAAGTCGCACGGCGCCGTACGTTCGCCATCATTTCCCACCCTGACGCGGGCAAGACCACGCTGACGGAAAAGCTGCTGCTGTTCGCAGGCGCGATCCAGATCGCCGGCAGCGTCAAGGCGCGCAAGGCGTCGCGCCATGCCTCGTCCGACTGGATGGAAATCGAAAAGCAGCGCGGCATCTCCGTGGCGTCCTCGGTGATGCAGATGGAATATCGCGACTGCGTCATCAACCTGCTCGACACCCCGGGCCACCAGGACTTCTCCGAAGACACCTACCGCGTGCTGACGGCGGTGGACGCCGCGCTGATGGTGATCGACGCGGCCAACGGCGTCGAGCCGCAGACCATCCGCCTCCTGCAGGTCTGCCGCGCGCGCAACACGCCGATCATCACGTTCATCAACAAGATGGACCGCGAAGTGCGCGAGCCCCTGGAACTGCTGTCGGAAATCGAAGGGCACCTGGGCATGGACGCCGTGCCGTTCTCGTGGCCGGTGGGCATGGGCAAGTCGTTCGGCGGGGTGTTCGACATCCGCCGCGACCGCATGCGCGTGTTCCGCCCGGGCCAGGAGCGCCGCTCCGACAACGACGACTTCATCGAAGGCCTGACCAACCCCGAGATCGCCAAACGCTTTGGCAGCGCGTTCGACCAGGCCAGCGGCGAGATCGAACTCATCAACGAAGCAGCGCCCGCGTTCGACCGCGACCAGTTCCTGGCCGGCAAGCAGACGCCCGTGTTCTTCGGTTCCGCCATCAACAACTTCGGCGTGCAGGAAGTGCTGGACGCCCTGGTCGACCAGGCGCCGCCCCCGGGCCCGCGCACGGCCCTGCAACGCGAAGTGCAGCCCGAAGAACCCAAGTTCACCGGCGTCGTCTTCAAGGTGCAGGCCAACATGGACCCGGCGCACCGCGACCGCGTTGCCTTCGTGCGCGTGAGCTCCGGCCGCTTTGAACGCGGCATGCGCCTGAAAGTGGCGCGCACCAACAAGGAAATGCGCCCGAACAACGTGGTGTCGTTCCTGTCGCAGCGCCGCGAACTCCTGGACGAGGCCTATGCCGGCGACGTCATCGGCATCCCCAACCACGGCGTGCTGCAACTGGGCGACGTGCTGACCGAAGGCGAGACCCTGCAGTTCACCGGGCTGCCGTTCTTCGCCCCGGAACTGTTCCAGGCGGTCGAAGTGAAGGACCCGCTGCGCACGAAGCAGCTGCGCACCGGCCTCACCCAATTGGGCGAGGAAGGCGCCATTCAGGTGTTCCGTCCCGATGTCGCCGGCGGCTCGCTGCTCTTGGGCGCGGTCGGCCAACTGCAGTTCGAAGTGGTCGCGCACCGCCTGAAGACCGAGTATGGCGTCGATGCCCGGATGCTGCCGTCGCGCTACACAATGGCACGTTGGATTACGTCTGAAAACCCCAAGGCGCTGCGCAAGTTCATGGATGCCAATGCCGCCCATATCGCCTATGATGTGGTCGATGCTGCGGCGTTTTTGATCGGTTCTCCCGCGCAGTTGCGCGTCGCCGAGGAACTGTATCCCGATGTGAAATTCCATGCCATGCGGGAGCACGGCGGCAAGGTTTTCGGAGACAAAGCGTAGACCCGTTCGGGTTCCGCACGGCAGATTGAGGGTAGCAATGTCTTGGCGTTTTTTGATCGCAACGCTCCTGATCGCGCTCGGCGCGTCGGCTTGGGGCGGTATTCAACTGGGTGACTGGCTGGTGGCGCACGCGCCCGCGGCCGCGCCCGCTCCTGGGCAGGACGCCGCCGCGTCCCAGCAGCCCGTGCTGGACGCCAATGGCCGTCCGTACGTGGCGCAGCCGCCGCAACCGCGCATCGATGGCACGCTGGGCGTGCCGGACAAGCCGGCCGACCGCGAATGGCAGGTCAATACCGTGTCGCTGTTCGACACGGTCAGCGACCCCGCTGTCCAGATCTCGCGCGAACGCATCAGCCCCGAACAGGCGCGCGAAATCGCTGCCTCGTCGCACGTGCCGCTGCCCTCGGGCACGTCGGACGTCAGCACCATGGACCTGCTGGTTCCGGGCACGTCGACCGCCATCAATGGCGGCGTGGCCGCCGGCGGCAGCTACGGCACGCCGCAAATGGTGCAGGCGCCCCCGCCGCCGCCCAACACGGCGCCGACACCCGGCGCCCAGGGCTGGCAGGATGCGCTGCGGCGCGAACTGGCCCAATGCGCCACGCAAGGCTTCTTCGAGCGTCCCTCGTGTTCCTGGAACGCGCGCAACAAGTACTGCGCGCCGAACCGCGCCTGGGGCACGATGGCCGAATGCCCGGCCCGTCCGCAGTAAGGTCTCTGCAGCGGCATATCAGCCTACCTGCACAGCTTTCCAGCATGAAAAATGGCGTCCCGCGGGGCGCCATTTCTTTTGCAGCCAAGTGCCTTATTCGGGCACGGACATCTGGCTTTGCAGGTAGTTCTGGATGCCGACCTTGTCGATCAGGTCGATCTGGGTTTCCAGGTAGTCGATGTGCTCTTCGGTGTCGTCCAGGATGTCCTGGAAGAGATCGCGCGACACGTAGTCCCGCACCGATTCGCAATAGGCAATGGCTTCCTTGACGGTTGCCTGGGCAGCCGTCTCGAGCTTCAGGTCACAGGCCAGCAGTTCCGGCACGTCTTCACCGATCAGCAGCTTGTGCAGGTCTTGCAGATTGGGCAGGCCGTCCAGCATGAAGATGCGGGCGATCAGACGATCAGCATGCTTCATTTCGCCGATCGATTCTTCGTACTCGTGCTTGCCCAGCTTGTCGAAGCCCCAATGGTTCAGCATGCGGGCATGCAGGAAGTATTGGTTGATGGCCGTCAGCTCATTGGTCAGTTGCTTGTTGAGAAACTGGATGACGGTTTTGTCGCCTTTCATGATGGACTCCTTGCAGTCAGGCGCGACGCGAGCGCATCGCGACAAAGGAGCGCACGATGCCGCGCGTACGCAACCCGTGCAGACTACCATTCGGCGCCGGGCCGCGCCTAGCCTTGCGCGGCATTTGGTAAACGGCTTTAGGAGCGCAACAAGAAAGCGACAGGCTAATGAGAATGAGTATGCGTGCGTGAGGCCTTGCACACTCGGGGACGGATTGGCGCGGCTTTGCGATGCGCGTCACGCCGAATGGGGCGCGCGCATGCCGGGACTTTGTGCGCGGGATGCGCATTGATGGTGTGCGATCCCTCCCTGCCAGCGCAACGCGCGCCCGTTGCATATCAGCAACCGCAGCGGGCCGCATTGACCGCCCTCAATATTGACCGCTCTCAACTTACGCGGTGCGCCGCGTCGCGAGCCAGATGCCAAACGCGATGGGAACGATGCCCAGCAGGTCCAGCCACGAAACGGGCTCGCGCAGCACCACCCATCCGAAGAGCAGGCCCAATGGCGGCATCAGAAAATGCAGCGCGCTCGCCGAGGTGGCGCTGGCGCGGCCCAGGATCATGAACCACAGGTAATACCCGCCCATGGACACCGCCACGATCATGTAGGCCATGCTCCAGATCAGGCTCGTGGTCAGGCGCGCATCGCCCAGGCTTTCGGTGGCCAGCGCAAATGGCAGCAGCGCCGCGGCGCCGGCCAGCGATTGAATGCCGGTCGACGTCCACAGACCGGAAGTGGGCTTGAGCCGCTTGTAGAGCAGCGTGCCGGCCACCAGCGCCACCAGACCACCCGTGACGAGCAGCGTCCCGTGCAGGTCTTCCTGCATGCCGGTCAAACGCGACCGCAACACCAGCGCAACACCCGTCAGGCCCAGGCACAGCCCGAGCATTTTGCGCCAGCTCAGCCGCTCGCCCAGCATTGGCCCGGCCAGCACGCCGACGAGCAGCGGATTCGTACTGATGAGCACCGCCGTGAACGCGGATGACACCGTGGTCATCCCCGACCAGCTCAGGCCCAGATACAGCGCGTTGTTGAGCACCCCCAGCAGCACCAGCGCCGCCAGGTCGCGGCCCGAAGGCAGCTTCCAGCGACCGCTGGCCGCTGCCAGCCCCAGCATCAGCGCGCCCGCAATCAGGAAACGGATCGTCAGCAGTGTGAGCGGCGGACAATCGCGCACCGCGATCTTCGCGGCGGCAAAGGCCGAACTCCACAGAAAGCAGAACGCGGCGATCGGCGCCAGGCTGATGCCAGGGCGGTCGTTCGCGGGCAAGGCGCAAGCAGGGGTGGATAGAGCCTTCATGGCGGATCCGGCAATGTGGGACTGCAACCGCAGTGGCGGCGGGATGCAGGCATTCTCCTCGCGGCCCCATCCATTGACAAACTCTTTATTCGGATCGAAAGTATTTGAAAATCAAATGGCTCGGGGCACCCCATGCTTGATCTCGATCTTTTGCACAGCTTTGTGTCGGTAGTGGATGCCGGCGGATTCACAGCCGCCGGCGAACGCGTGCACCGCAGCCAGTCCACCGTCAGCCAGCAGATCCGCAAGCTTGAAGACACGCTGGAATGCCCGCTGTTTCTGCGCGAGGGCCGCCAGGTCCAGCTAACCGAAGAAGGCGAACGCCTGTTGGGTTACGCGCGCCGGATGCTGGCGTTATCCACTGAGGTCCGTGAAGCCGTCAGCGGCCGCAAGCGCGTGGACGTGATCCGCCTGGGCATTCCGGACGATTTTGCGGTCGACGCGCTGACGGCTGTCGTCGCCCAATTCGCGCGGACACGGCCGGGCGTGCAGTTGTCGGTGCGTTGCGATCTGACCGCAGTCCTGACCCGCAGCCTGGCGCGCGGGGATCTGGACGTGGCGTTGCTCAAGCGTGAGCCGGGTGCGGGCGCGGCGTTGGCGGCATGGCCGGAACGGCTGCACTGGATCGGTAGCGATTCGGTGCAGCTTGCCCTGGGCGCGGAGGCGCCGGTGCCCCTGGTCGCCTTTCCGCAGGGCTGCATCTACCGCAACCGCGCGATCCACGCGCTGGAATCGGCCGGACGGCGCTGGCGCATCGCCTATGAAAGCCCGAACCTGTCGGGGGTGCAGGCCGCCCTGGCCGGCGGCCTGGGCATCGCGCTGCTGGAACGCCGCTGCATCGGCGCCGGCCACCGGATCCTGGACGTGGGCCTGCCCGCGGTGCCGCCTTCGGAATTGGCGTTATGCGTGGCCGGCCCCGCACGTGAACCCGCGCGTCAGCTGGCGATGGATATCAGGGATTTTTGCGAGAAGGAAATGACGCGGCTCGCCGCATGAAGGCAGCGAGCCGGTAAAGACACCAATGCTCAGGCGATGGCGACCAGCGGAATCGGGAAGCTGCTGTTGGCAGCCGGCGTGTCCGATTCGACAAGGGCGGGAGCATTGACCGGAACCGCAATGGAGCGCACGTCGCACACGCTGGAGCAGCGGCCGCCCGGCAGGTATTCGGCGGCGGTTGCCGCGCAGCAGCCGCAGCACGTGGCCACGCCCAGCTCGAACTGCAGGTCGGAAAGCGTCGTCGCGCCGGCGTCCACGCTGGCGCGGACTTGGCGTTCGGTGATGGCATTACATACGCAAATGTACATGCGAATGATTATCGAAAAATATTGATGCCCTGACAAGCCCTTTGCGCAAATAAATTTGCAACCGACCTGTCACGCAAGCCATTGAAAACAGGGACGAATTTGCCGAAGCGCGTCCCTTATTTCAGCGTGCGGAGGCCTGCGCCTTGCGCAGGGCGGCGGGGGCAATCCGCAGCGCTTCGCGGTACTTTGCCACCGTCCGGCGCGCAATCACTATCCCCTGATCGGCCAGTTTTTGCATGATCTGGCTATCCGACAACGGCTTGGCGCGGTTCTCGTCGGCCACCATCTGGCGGATGTAGGTCTGCACCGCGGTAGCCGACGTGGCGTCGCCGCCTTCTGTCGACACGCCCGTTCCAAAGAAGCGCTTGAGCTCCAGCGTGCCGAATGGAGTGAGCATGTACTTCTGTGTTGTGGCCCGGGAAATGGTCGATTCATGCAAACCCAGCTCGCCGGCGATGTCTTTCAGGATGAGCGGACGCATCGCCGCCGGCCCCTGGCTGAAGAAAGCCGTCTGACGCTCGACGATGGCCTGCGACACGCGCAGGATCGTGTCAAAGCGCTGCTCGACGTTGCGGATCATCCATTTGGCCTGCTGCAGCTGGGCCTGAAGGCCGGCGTGGGCGGATTCCTTCTGGTTGCCCAGCATCTGCGCGTACAGCCCATTGATCTGCAGCCGCGGCACCGCGGCGCTATTCAGCGTGGCCTGCCAGCCGCGCCGCGTCTTGCGGACGATGACGTCCGGCACTGCGTACTCGGCCGCCGGCACGGTCCAGGCCCGACCCGGCCGGGGTTCCAGGCGCAAGATCAGCGAATGCGCCGCGCGGAACGTGGTCTCGTCGCAGCCGACGGCCGCACACAGGCGCGCGGCGTTGCCGGTTGCCAACAGCGGCAGGTGCTCGGCGCAGATCCGGCGCGCACAGGCCAGCACGACGGGGTCAGCCGCCTCCGGCAGCAAGGTGAGATCGGGATTGCGCAGTTGCAGTTGCAGGCATTCAGCCATGTCGCGCGCGCCGATGCCCACCGGGTCGAACGATTGCAGAAGCGACAGGGCGGCGCGCAGCTCGTCCATGTCGGGCTCCATTTCGGCAGGGAGCCAACCCAGGATTTCGTCCAGCGGCGAACCCAGGTAGCCGTTTTCGTCCAGTTCGTCGATCAACAGGGACGCCAGCGCGGCATCGCGCGGCGCGGCGCGCGTCAGGGCAAGCTGACCCAGCAGATGTTCGCGCAGCGTGTCCGGCCGCGCCGCCTCGGGCAGGCTGGCGTCGTCGTCGGGATACACCCCGCCCGAGCCAGGCATCTCGTCGATGGCGGTCTCGCGCTCGGCCGCCGGTTCGTCGTCCTGAACCGAAGATTCGCGCTCGGATTCGGCCCGATCCTCCGCCGTCGCCGGCTCGTCCTCGCGATCCAGCAGGGGATTCTCGGCCAGCACTTGCGAGATTTCCGCTTCAAGGTCGAGCGTGGACAACTGCAACAATCGGATCGATTGCTGAAGTTGTGGGGTCAGCGTCAGGTGCTGGCCAGGCCGCAGTTCTAAAATTGGACGGGTCATAGGTACAATATTTTGCATGATGAATCTGACTTCGCCCGCAAGCGTTCGCCAGGACTGCCGATTGATCGGTCAGACCCTGCTCAAACTGGCGCTTCCCCGACTCGTTCTGCGCGCGATCGTCATCGCCGTCGCCCTGGTTGTCTGGTATCTCGTTGCCACGTGGATACTGGATTTCGGCAAGCGCATGAACTATGACTTTCTGCACACGCTGGGCCAGCCGACCATGGACATGGCGCAGCGGATCAACCCCTATCTCTGGTGGGTGGTTGCCGGCATCTGGACGCTGATCGTCTTCTTCTCGGTGCGCGCGTGGTTCTACGCCAGCCTGGCTTCCGGCGCCGCGACGCCCGTTGGCACGGACACGCTGGCCGAACTGGCGCCGAACCTGTCCGAGGAATCGCTGGGCGTGCTGCGCTGGACGTGGGGCGACCGCCAGGAACCCTTCACCGTCGGCGACCTGCGCCGCTCGCTGTACGAGCTGCGCCACAACCGCGTCGGCAAGATCGACATGGTGGCCGACCAGGCCCGGATTCTTGAAGGCGGCGCCAACCGGCCGACCCGCGATCCTCGGGATGACGGCCGCCGCGGTGACGACCGCCGCGTTGATCCCCGGGTTGACGGTCCGCGCGAACCGCGTGGCGATCGTTACGTCGAACCCCGCATCGGCCCTGCTCGTTAATTTCACTTATCTAAATTCGACATGAGGCCGCCGCAAGGCGGCCTTGCTGTTTGCGCCGCCAATCCGCGGCAACGTCCGCGATCGACCGAGAAAACAGCCACAAGCTCCCGGATCAAGCGCCCTTACCGAGCTGCCCGCGATCCCGCGCAAACGCCCGCACCGCGATCCGTCCCTCGCTTTTTCCGTTTGCGCTTCCCGAAAAAGTGTGTTTGACTAGCACCCTATGGCCGCTCACCGCACCCCCTTCGCGATTGCCACCGGACGCTCCGCCGCTCCGGTCGCCGGCCTGCGCGCTCGTACCTCCTTCATCGCGCTATCGCTATTGCTACCGATCGGTTGCCGGGCCTAGTGTCCCCGTGGTAGCTCGGCAGCCACGCTTGCCACACGCGATTTTCCCCTTTTATCTCTGAATCCTGCCGTCCACCACGGCAACCCCTGGCACAAGACCGTCATCCGGTCGCGATGCCGACGAGCGCCAAGCGCGCCGGGATTCACAAGAAACCGATCGAGGTGTAGTGATGATGCTTGCCAACCCCGCCACCAAATACGTCCCCTTCGCGCCCTTTGCCCGCGATTTTTCCGAACGCACCTGGCCCAGCCGCCGCATCACCAAGGCGCCGATCTGGATGAGCACGGACCTGCGCGACGGCAACCAGGCGTTGATCGAGCCGATGAGCGTGGAACGCAAGGTCCGCTTCTTCGAGCAGCTCGTGAAGATCGGCTTCAAGGAAATCGAAGTGGGCTTTCCGTCCGCGTCGCAGACCGACTTCGATTTCGTGCGCAAGCTCATCGACGAAAAACGCATTCCCGACGACGTGACCATCATCGTGCTGACCCAGTCGCGCGAAGACCTGATCAGCCGCACCGTGGAAGCCGCCGCCGGCGCCAAGCAGGCCATCGTCCACATGTACAACGCCTGCGCGCCCGCCTTCCGCAAGGTGGTGTTCAACATGTCCAAGGACGAGATCAAGAACATCGCCACGACCGGCACGCGCCTCATCAAGCAGTACACATCGCAACGCCCCGAAACGAAGTGGGGCTACGAATACTCGCCCGAGGTCTTCAGCACGACCGAACCCGAATTCGCGCTGGAAGTGTCCAACGCCGTGGCCGACGTCTGGCAGCCCACGCCCGACGCCAAGATGGTGCTGAACCTGCCCGCCACGATCGAAGCCACCACGCCCAACCTGTACGCCGACCAGATCGAGTGGATGCACAAGAACCTGGCCCGTCGCGACAGCATCGTGCTCAGCGTCCACCCGCACAATGACCGTGGCACCGCTGTTGCCGCCGCCGAATTCGCGGTGATGGCTGGCGCCGACCGCATCGAGGGTTGTCTCTTTGGCAGCGGCGAGCGCACCGGCAACGTCGACCTCGTTACGCTGGCCCTGAACCTCTACACGCAAGGCGTGCATCCCGGCCTGGACTTCTCGGACATCGACGAAGTGCGCCGCTGCGCCGAATACTGCAACCAGTTGCCCGTCCATCCGCGCCATCCGTACGCGGGCGACCTCGTCTTTACCGCATTCTCGGGCTCGCACCAGGACGCCATCAAGAAGGGCTTTGCATTGCAGAAGCCGGACGCAGTCTGGGAAGTGCCTTACTTGCCGATCGACCCCGCCGACCTCGGCCGCAGCTACGACGCCGTGATCCGCGTGAACAGCCAGTCGGGCAAGGGCGGCGTGTCGTACCTGCTTGAGCAGGAACACGGCCTGGTGTTGCCGCGCCGCCTGCAGATCGAATTCAGCCGCGCCATCCAGCGCGTCACGGACGAGACCGGCCGCGAAGTCACCGCCGACGACGTGCACACGATCTTCAACCGCGAATACCTTGAGCAAAAGGCGCCGTGGAAGCTGATCCGCCATCGCATCGACGGCGATCCGTCGGCCGGCGAAGGCCAGCACTTCAGCATCGAAGCCGAACTTGAATTCAACGGCGAGCGCCGTGTGGTGCGCGGCAAGGGCGACGGCGCGATTTCCGCCTTCGTGGCCGCGCTGGACGTGCCGGTTCGCATCATGGACTACCACGAGCACGCCATCGGCACCGGCACCGGCACGCGCGCCGCGTCCTACGTCGAACTGCGCGTCGGCGAATCCGCCACGGGCTTTGGCGTGGGCATCGACCGCGACATCGTGACGGCGTCGTTCCAGGCCGTGCTGAGCGCCGTGAACCGCCACATCAATTCGGGCGCCGTCACCGCCGAACAGGAAACCGCCGAAGCCGTGTGATCCACGACCAGGCCTGAAGCCCCCGACGACGGGGCACAAAATGAAGCCCGCCTTATCCGGCGGGCTTTTTCATTGCGTGTGATCCGTCTTTGAAGGGCAAGGTCAAGCACGGTGTGGCAAGGTGTCTGACACCCTTGGGAGGCCGGCTTCGGTGTAGCGCGGTGTCTGACACCCTTGGGAGGCCGGCTTGGCATGACGACGATTTCGCCAGGGTGTCAGACACCCATCCGAGACGTAAATCCGCAAGGCATGCCGTGAATTCAGCCGCGCGGCCACATGTCCGACGCGCCGATGTCCGGCGCCGTGGCGGCCAGCAGGCGCGCGTGGATCCACGCGCCGATGGCGAGCAGGCGATGGTCTTCATGACGCGCGCCGACCAATTGCAGTCCGACGGGCAGACCCTGCGGGCCGGTGGCGAACGGCAGGTTCAGGCAAGGCAGGCCAAACAGCGTCCACGCGCGCGAGAACTGCGGATCGCCCGTGCCGAGGTCGGCGAAAGGCGCCTCGCCGCTGGCGCTGGGCGCAAGCAGCACGTCGTACTGCTGGAACCACGAATCGACCCGCGCACGCGATTCGGCAGCGCGCGCGAGGTTCTTGATGTGCTGTTCGGCGCTGATCTGCGCGCCGGCCTCCAGAATGGCCTGCAGCTTGGAACCGAGCTGCGCGGCATGCTCCAGCCGTTCATAGGCAAGCGCCTGCGAGGCCTCGAACGCCATGATGTCCGAATGCAGTTGCACCAGCACGCAATGCTCTGGCGGCAGCGGCACTTCCTCGACCTTGGCGCCCGCGCGCGACAGGATCGCCGCGGCCTGCGCGAACGCCTCCTTGGTTTCGGGCTGCGCGTGGCGCCACTGCAAGCTGCGGTACATGCCCACGCGCGGCGCGTCGTGATAGGACAGGTCCAGCACGCGCGGATCGCGCATCAGGACCGACGAGAACAACGCCACGTCTTCCACGGACCGCGCAAAGCCGCCCAGGGTGTCCAGCGACTCGGCCAGGCTCTTCACGCCCGCGCGCGGGATCCGTCCAAAGGTGGGCTTGAAGCCGACAACGCCGCAGTAGGAGGCCGGCCGGATGATGGAACCGGCCGTCTGCGACCCCAGCGCGAAGGGCACCATATCGTCCGCCACGGCAGCCGCCGAGCCGCTGGACGAGCCGCCGGGCGTATAGGCCTCGTTGCGCGGATTGCGGGTGGGACCGGCCTGGTAGGTCGCGAATTCGGTGGTGACGGTCTTGCCGATGACCAGGGCGCCAGCGCCGCGGCACAGCGCCACCGAGGCGGCGTCCAGGCCGGGACGGTGCCGGTCGTAAATGGGGGACCCGTAGCGGGTGGGCAGATCGACGGTGTCGAACAGGTCTTTCACGCCGATGGGCAGGCCGTGCAGCGGGCCGCGCAACGCGCCTTTGTCGAGGGCTTCGGCCTGGTCGAGCGCAGCCTGTTTTTGCAGGGCCGTCCAGGCATGGACGGTGCTTTCGCGCTGTTCGATGCGCGCAAAGCAGGCGCGCACCAATTGCACTGCGGTCAATTCGCGCCGTTGCAGCTTGTGCGCGGCTTGGACCGCGCCCAGTCTGTTCAAGGCAATAGACATGATTCATTCCTCTTTGCCGGTGCCGCGACAAGCGCGGATGATCCTTCGCACCCGGTCCCCTTGACCGAGGGTATGCCGGACATGCCCACCGCCCATTCAAGCAAGCGCCATGCCCGCACACACCGACCCTGCCATTGTGCGCTTCGCGTCAATTGGGAAAAACACCGAAAACGCCGGGTTTTCCGCGAACACACGCGCCGCGCCGTGGCTTTGTGTTGTTGCGTTCGCACCAGCATAGCGCAAACCCGTGCAATACAAAGGTCATATTCCTCAAGTAAGATGAAATCGTTTTCAGCAAACTTGCAGCGATTCATTCATGGCCACGCGCCCGTCGCCCCGCTTTTCCATCATCGAAGTGGCTCGCAAGGCAGGCGTCTCGCCGGCGACGGTGTCGCGCGCGTTCAACCAGCCCGAGATCGTGCATCCCGACACGCTGGCGCACATCCGCAACATCGCCAAGCGCGCGGGCTTCCGTCCCAACCGCGTCGGCCGCAGCCTGCGTTCGGGCAGCACCCGCACCATCGGGCTGATCCTGCCCACGCTGTCCAATCCCGTGTTCGCGGAGTGTTTTGAAGGCGCGGAACGGCGCGCTCGCGAATCGGGCTACAGCGTCATGCTGACCGCCACCGGCTACGACCCCGCGGTGGAATCGGCCGCGGTGCAGGGACTGATCGACCATCAGGTCGATGGCCTCATCCTGACCGTGGCCGACGTGGGCAAAAGCGCCACCCTGGACGACCTGGACCGCAGCGGCATTCCCTATGTGCTGGTCTACAACGAATCGAACGACCATCCCTTTGCCTCCGTCGACAATCGCGCCGCGGCAAGCGACATGGTCGCGCATCTGGCGGCGATGGGGCACAAGCGCATCGCGCTGGTGACCGGCCCGCTGACGGCGTCGGACCGCGCCCGCCGCCGCCTGATGGGCGCACGCGCCAGCGCCAAGAAGCTGGGCCTGGACGCGATCCAGCATATCTCCATGAGTTCGCACACGGGCAGCGACGTGGACGCGCTGAAGGCCGCGTTGCGCGGCAAGCAGGCGCCCACGGCGCTTTTCTGCTCGAACGACCTGCTGGCCACCGCCGTCATCGCCGATCTGGTGGGGCTGGGGCTGTCCGTGCCGGCCGACATCTCGGTGTGCGGATTTGACGGCATGCGCTTTGGCGCCCTGCTGACGCCGCCGCTGACCACCGTCGCGCAGCCCAGCGACGGCATCGGGCAGACGGCCTGCTCCAACCTGCTGGCGCAGATTCATGGCCAGCCGCCGCAATCGAACCGCCTGCCGCACTGCATCGTCGTGGGCGGCACCGCGGCGTCCGTGCGCCGCTAGCGCTGCCCGCATAACAATCCAACCATTTCCAGATTTCCACGCGCCATGCTCATCGCTCAGATCACCGACCTTCACATGCGCACCCCGGGAGACAAGGCCTACGGCGTCATCGATCCGGCCGCGTTCCTGGCGCCGGCGGTTCGCGCCCTCAATGCCCTGACGCCGCGGCCCGATTGCGTGCTGATCACCGGCGACCTGACGGACCTGGGCAAGCCCATCGAATACCAGACGCTGCGCGAACACCTGCAGGCGCTGGAGATTCCGTATTTCCTGATGCCCGGCAATCACGACGATCGCGCGCAGTTGCGCGCCGCGTTTCCCGACCACGCATACCTGCAGGACGGCGGACCGTTCGTCCAGTACGCCATCGAGACCTATCCGCTGCGCCTGTTGGCGCTGGACACCGTCGTGCCGATGAAGAGCCACGGCGAACTGTGCCAGACGCGCCTGGACTGGCTGGCCGAACGCCTGGCCGAACAGCCCGGCCGGCCCACGCTGGTGCTGATGCACCACCCGCCGTTCTTGACCGGCATCGAGCACATGGACGACATCGGCCTTCTGGCCGGCGCGCCCGAGCTGGAGCGCATCGTTGCCCGCTACCCCAACGTGGAGCGCGTGCTTTGCGGCCACCTGCACCGCACGATCTTCCAGCGCTTTGGCGGCACCATCGCCTCGACCTGTCCGGGCACGGCGCATCAGCTTGCGCTGGAGCTGGGTCCGCGCCCCACGCTGCAATACATCATGGAACCGCCCGGCTACCAGCTGCATTGGTGGCAAGGCGGCAATCTGGTCACGCACCACGCCGTTCTGGGGGATTACCCCGGGCCGTATCCCTTCGGCTGACGTCCGGGACCAGGAAACGCGCATTGCCACATATCCGTCATGTTTGCGCTGCACAATGAAAAGGTTTTCATAACAGGCAACAATGCGGATCTAACAATTAGATCTACGAGACAGCATGTCATCCATCGTTCTGGATAACCTCACCAAACAGTACGCCGGCGCGGCGGCGATTCAAGGCGTGAGCTTCACGGTTCCGGCCGGCAGCTTCACCGTCCTGCTCGGTCCGTCCGGTTGCGGCAAGTCGACGACGCTGCGCATGATCGCCGGCCTGGATACGCCCACCTCGGGCAGCATCCGCATCGGCGACCGCGACGTCACGCAATTGCCGCCGGCCAAGCGGCGCATTTCCATGGTGTTCCAGTCGTACGCGTTGTTTCCGCACCTGACGGTGCGCGAGAACATCCTGTTCGGCCTGAAGGTGCGCAAGGAGCCCGCCAAGGACTTTGACCGGCGCCTGCAGCGCGTGGCCAGTCTGCTGGGCCTGACTCACCTCCTGGACCGCAAGCCGTCGCAATTGTCGGGCGGGCAGCAACAGCGCGTGGCGCTGGGGCGCGCCGTGATCTCCGAGGCGCCGGTCTGCCTGATGGACGAACCCCTTTCCAACCTGGACGCGCAGCTGCGCCACGAAATGCGCCGCGAGATCCGCGCGCTGCAGCAGAGCCTGGGCATCACGATGGTCTACGTGACGCACGACCAGACAGAAGCCATGAGCATGGCCGACCAGGTGGTGCTGCTGCGCGGCGGCCAGATCGAACAGCACGACACGCCCGACGGGCTGTATGCGCGGCCCGCCAGCGAGTTCGCGGCGCGCTTCATCGGCACGCCGCCCATGAACCTGATCAACCTGGCGCAGCAAGCAGGCGGCACGGTGATCGCCGGCACGCAAGGCCCGGTCATCGCAAACGCCCCGGCTGGCGCCGTGAAGCTTGGCGTGCGCCCGGAACATATCCGCATCGATGGCGACGGCATCGCCGCCACCGTGGAAAGCGTCGAGTACTTCGGCGCGGACTCCATCGTGGTGTGCCGCATCGGCGACACGAGCGGCGTGGCCGTGCGGGTCGGCGGCCACCTGCGCGCCAGCGCCGGCGAGCCGCTGCGCCTGTCCTGGCCGGACGGGCAACAGCATTTCTTTGCCGCCGATTCGGCGGTCATCAACACCGACGGGCGCTAAAACAAATAGCCCACACAGGAAAGGAAACACACCATGCGACGCATCGTACTCAAGACCCTGGCCGCCAGCCTGGCCGCCGCCTGCCTGTCTCTGCCTGTGCAGGCGCAGAACAAGCCCGTCGAGGTCGAGTTCTACTACCCGGTTGCCGTCGGCGGCCCGATCACCAAAATCGTTGACGACATGGTGGCGGACTTCCAGAAGGAAAACCCCAACATCAAGATCAAGCCGATCTATGCCGGTTCGTACCAGGACTCCATCGCCAAGGCGCTGACCGCGCTCAAGGGCGGCACCCCGCCGCAGCTCGCGGTGCTGCTGTCCACCGACATGTTCACGCTGATCGACGAGGACGCCATCGTCCCGATCGACGGCCTGGCCAAGACCGACGCCGACAAGAAGTGGCTGGGCGGCTTCTATGACGCCTTCATGCAGAACAGCCGCACCGGCGGCCACACCTGGGGCGTGCCGTTCCAGCGTTCGACGATCGTCATGTACTACAACAAGGATCTCTTCAAGGCCGCTGGCCTGGATCCCGAAAAGCCGCCCAAGACCTGGGCGGAGCTGGTCGAATACGGCAAGAAGCTGACCAAGCAGGACGCCTCGGGCAACACCACGCAGTGGGGCATCGAGATTCCGTCGGGCGGCGCGTTCGCTTACTGGCTGTTCCAGGCGCTGACCACGCCCAACGGCGCGATCCTGATGAACGAAGCCGGCAACGAGGTCTACCTGGACAAGCCGGCGGTGGTCGAAGCGGCCCAGTTCTGGCGCGACCTGTCTGCCAAGCACAAGATCATGCCGACCGGCACGATCGACTGGGGCACCACGCCCAAGGACTTCCTGGAAAAGAAGGCCGCCATGGTGTGGACCACCACCGGCAACCTGACCAACATCCGCAAGAACGCCGACTTCCCGTTTGGCGTGGCGATGATGCCGCAGCAAAAGCGCGGCGGCAGCCCCACGGGCGGCGGCAACTTCTACATCTTCAAGAGCGGCACGCCGGAGCAGCAGGCAGCGGCGCTGAAGTTCGCGCAGTGGGCCACCACGCCCGAGCGCGCGGCCGACTGGAGCATCGCCACGGGCTACGTGGCCGTGACGCCGGCCGCCTGGGAAACCGAGAAGATGAAGAAGTACGCGCAGGAAGTGCCGGCCGCCACGGTCGCGCGCGACCAGCTGGAAGTCAGCGTCGCCGAATTCTCCACGCATGAGAACCAGCGCGTCACCAAGACCCTGAACGACGCCCTGCAGGCGGCGCTGACGGGTTCGAAGACGCCGCAGCAGGCCCTGACCGACGCGCAGCGCGAGTCCGATCGCATACTGCGTTCCTACAAGTAAACGACCCCAAGCACGATGAGCCGCTCTTTGAATGCGCTTTATGGCTGGCTGCTTCTGCTGCCAGCCATCGTGCTGCTCGCCGCCTTCACGCATTACCCGGCGGTGGCGACGCTCTGGCACAGCTTTTTCTCCACGCCCAAGGGTGCGCGTCCGGCCCGCTTCGTCGGGCTGGAGAACTACGCCGTCATGCGCGACGATCCGGTGTTCTGGCAGTCGCTCTGGAACAACCTGTGGTTCGCGTTGGGCACCATTCCCACTTCGATCGGCATCGCGCTGATCATGGCCCTGTGGGTGAACCGCAACCTTGCCGGCCGCGGTTTTCTGCGTATGGCGTATTTCACGCCGACGGTGCTGCCCATGGTGGCGGTCGCCAACATCTGGCTGTTCTTCTACACGCCGCAGTACGGGCTGATCGCGCAGGTGATGGGCTGGTTCGGATCGCCCGGTCCCAACTGGCTGGGCAACCGCGAGACTGCGCTGCCCGCGCTGATGCTGGTGACCGTGTGGAAGGAATCCGGCTTTTTCATGATCTTCTATCTGGCGGCGTTGCAGACGGTGTCGCCGTCGCTGCGTGAAGCGGCCATGCTGGAAGGCGCATCGCGCTGGCAGTACTTCCGGCGCGTGCTGTGGCCGCTCTTGATGCCGACGACGCTTTTCGTGCTGATCAATGCGCTGATCAACGCGTTCCGGCTGGTCGACCATGTGGTGGTGATGACGCGCGGCGGCCCCGACAACGCCAGCACGCTGCTTCTCTACTACATCTACCAGGTGGGATTCAGCTTCTGGGACACGGCCTACGCCGCGACCCTGACCGTCGTGTTGCTGGTGGTGCTGGCGCTGACCGCGCTGATCAAGTTCCGCTGGCTGGACCGCAGGACGCACTACCAATGAGAGACAAGCTTGATACCCTGGGCGCCTGGGCGCTGGGCCTGTTGTGGATCCTGCCGCTGGCGTACGCCATGTGGGCGGCCTTCCATCCGCCCGCCTACGCAACGCGTTTTGACCTTTTTGCGCCGCTGACGCTGGACAACTTCGTGCGTGCCTGGAATGCGGCGCCGTTTCCGCGCTACTTCCTGAACACGTTCGTGCTGGTCACGATGGTGCTGGCCGCGCAGCTCGTGCTGTCGACGCTGGCCGGCTACGCGTTTGCGCGCTTCGAGTTCCGCGGCCGCGACTTCGTTTTCATGCTGGTGCTGCTGCAGCTGATGATCATGCCGGACGTGCTGCTGGTGGAGAACTACCGGTCGATGAGCTTGCTGGGCGTGCGCGACACGGTGTTTGCCATCGGCCTGCCGTACTTCGCGTCGGCCTTCGGCATCTTCCTGTTGCGCCAGACCTTCAAGACGGTTCCGCGCGAACTCGAGGAAGCGGCCCGCATGGAAGGCGCGAACCCGCTGCAGGTGCTCTGGAAGGTGTACGTGCCGCTCGCCAAGCCGATCTATGTGGCCTACGGGCTGGTGTCGGTCAGCCATCACTGGAACAACTTCCTGTGGCCGCTGATCATCACCAACTCGGTCGAGTCCCGGCCGCTGACGGTCGGCCTGCAGGTGTTCTCGTCCACGGACCAGGGCATCGACTGGTCCGTGATCACCGCCGCGACCCTGATGTCGGCCGCGCCGCTGTTGATCGCGTTCCTGCTGTTCCAGCGCCAGTTCGTGCAGTCGTTCATGCGGGCGGGGATCCGCTAAGGACCGCCAGCCGGATGCGCCGCAAAAAAAACCCCGCTCATGAACTGACCCCCGAAAGTTGGACTTTGATCCAACCTTCGGGGGTTTTTGCATGGCGAAGTACGACGAGCAGTTCAAGCTGGACGTTGTCCGGCGGTATCTGTCTGAACAGCAAAGTTGCGCGAAAGTGGCGCGGGAGGTCGGCGTGGACTATTCGTTGCTGCGGCGATGGGTGGCTGTCTACCAACTGCATGGACAGGGTGGTTTAGTTAGGCCGCGCAAGCGATATTCGGCGCAATTCAAGTTTGAGGTGTTGAAGCGCATCGAGCAGGACGGCTTGTCGGACAGGCAGGCGGTGGCGGTTTACAACTTGGGCGATTCCGGGATCATCGGCAAATGGCGTCGTGGGTATGATGAGGGCGGAATGGGCGCATTGGAGCCCAGACGTCGAGACAGCCCCGCCATGCCACACAAGTATCCACCCGAGCCAACACCCAAGGACATGACAGAGAAGCAGTTGCGCGAAGAGAACGCGTACCTGCGAGCGGAGCTCGATTACCTAAAAAAACTCGATGCCTTGATCCAAGCGGAACGGACCGAAGCGCTGGTGAAAAAGCGCAAATGGTCCAAGGGTTGAGGCATCGTCATCCGCTGGCGCTATTGCTCAGAGCAGCCAAGCTGTCGCGCAGCACGTTCTATTACCACCTGAAGGCGCTTGGTGCCGTGGACCCGTACGCCAAGCTCAAGCAGCACATCAACGCGGTCTATGCGCTGCACAAGGGCCGCTATGGCTACCGCCGGATCACGGCCGTGCTGCGCCAAGCGGGTGAGCTGGTGAATCACAAGACGGTGCAGAAGCTGATGCAGGCGCTGGGCTTGAAGTCGCTCGTGCGCGCCAAGAAGTACCGCTCCTACCGGGGCCAGTCACACCACGTGACGGCCAACGTGTTGGCGCGCGACTTCGAGGCAGCCCGTCCGAACGAGAAGTGGGTCACCGACGTGACCGAGTTCAACGTGCGCGGCGAGAAGCTGTACCTGTCGCCGGTGATGGACCTGTTCAACGGCGAGATCGTGGCTTACGAGACCAGCCGCCGGCCGGTGTTCAAGCTTGTGGGCAGCATGTTAAAGAAGGCGCTGGCGCGGCTGCGGCCGGCGGAGCGTCCCGTGCTGCACTCCGACCAGGGTTGGCAATACCAGCAGCCTATCTACCGGCAGATGCTTGCGGCCCGGTCAGTGACGCAGAGCATGTCACGCAAGGGCAACTGCCTGGACAACCCCGCCATGGAAAGCTTCTTCGGCACGCTCAAGGCAGAGTTCTTCCACCTCAACCGCTTCGAGAGCATCGAGCAGTTGCAGGCCGGCATCCGGCAGTACATCCGTTACTACAATCACGATCGCATCAAGCTCAAGCTAAAAGGCCTGAGCCCGGTGCAATACCGAGCTCAGGCCTTCGGGCTTTAGTCGACCGTCCAACTTCTGGGGGTCAGTTCATCAGGCGGGGTTTCTCGTTGGATGGGGCGGCGTTTCAGTACCCCACAGTCAGGCCCGGCAGGTCCACTGTGATGCGCGGACGCTCCAGCGCCAGCGCCAGGTGCTCGGCAAATTCGCGAGCTTCCTTTTCGTCGGTGGACAGCGTGTCGTAGCCCAGCGCGTCGGCCACACCCAGCACCTTGTCCAGCAACAGGACCTTGCCGCTGGGGCGCAGCGGCTCGCAGCCCAGGGTTTCCCAGGCGCTGTCGAACCAGTCGCGTGCATCGGCCTGGCGTTGCGGGGAGGGCTCGACGTTCGCGGACAGGTCCAGCGAACGGCGGGGGTCGAAAACGATGGTGATGTCGCTGCGCATGGGAAAAACTCCGTCAGAAGGCGTCAGGCCAACAGGGTAGGCAAAAAACGCCGGACAGATTGTCCGTCCGGCGACATATCCTTACCAGCCCCGCGACACTTCCCAGGTGACTTCGGCGCCCGCGGCTTGCGACTGGCGCATCATGTCCAGCAGCGGAAAGGCGCGTTCCTTCAGGCCCACCATGCGCGCCATCGGAGCGACGGCCGGCTTGTCGTCGTCTTCCTCGTCCTGGCCTTCGTGGGCGTGCTGGTACTCGTCGATCGCGCGTTCGATGCCGCTGATGGCCGGTCCCAGTTGCTCGACGGTGAAGACGCCGCGTTCGGGGATCTTGTCGCCGACGGACTTGCCGGCCGCCTGCAGCAGGGGCCCGGCGTGGTCGGTCAGCATCAGGACTTCGGCCACGACCTTGGAGTGAAAAGTGATCAGCATATTCTGGTCTCCCACAATGATTACCTTAGCTACGTACACTACCGCAACGTCCCCATGATGCCAACTGGCGCCCCCAAATCAACTATGATTCAGGGGTTTCCCGTGACAGCAGGCGCCGCGCCGGCCCTGATTCCGGCATGCGCGCGCCGACTTGCCGGCCACCCGCCGGACGGCACCGTGCCCCGCGCCCGTCGGCGCGACGCGGATCGCCGGCAGGCCGCAAGCGCCGTGCCGCCATCGTCACTCACCCAGAACCACGCCAGACGCCCATGCTCCTCGAGCAACAGAAACAGCTAATCTCCCTGATCCAGGCCGCCGTCGCGCAAAGCCTGCCCGACGCCCAGCCCAACGTGCTGCTGGAGCGCCCCAAGGTTGCCGCCCACGGCGACGTCGCCACCAACGTGGCCATGCAGCTTGCCAAGCCTGCCCGACGCAATCCCCGCGAACTGGCCCAGGGCATCGTGGACGCCGTGATGGCCAATCCCGACGCCGCCGCGCTGGTCGAGAGCGCCGAAGTGGCCGGTCCCGGCTTCATCAACCTGCGCATCACCCCGGCCGCGCGCCAGGCCGTGATCGCCGCGGTGGCCCAGCAGGGCGAGGCCTACGGGCGCGCCCCGCGCCTGGGCGAAAAGATCCTGGTCGAATTCGTGTCGGCCAACCCCACCGGACCGCTGCACGTGGGCCATGCCCGCCAGGCCGCGCTGGGCGACGCGCTGTGCCGCCTGTACGACGCCGTCGGCTGGGACGTCACCCGCGAGTTCTACTACAACGACGCTGGCAACCAGATCCAGAACCTGGCGATCAGCGTGCAGGCCCGCGCCCGCGGCCTGACCACCGATTCTCCCGACTGGCCCGAAGACGGCTACAAGGGCGACTACATCGCCGATATCGCCCGCGACTTCCAGGACGGCAAGACCATCCAGGCGTCCGACGGCGAGCCCGTCACCGCCACGGGCAACATCGACAACCTGGACGACATCCGCGCCTTCGCCGTGGCCTACCTGCGCCGCGAACAGGACCTGGACCTGCAGGCGTTCGGCCTGGCGTTCGACAACTACTACCTCGAAAGCTCGCTCTACACGTCCGGCCGCGTCGAAGCGACGGTCAAGGCGCTGATTGCCGGCGGCCACACCTACGAGGAAGGCGGCGCGCTGTGGCTGCGCACCACCGAACTGGGCACGGGCGACGACAAAGACCGCGTCATGCGTAAAAGCGAGGGCGGCTACACCTATTTCGTCCCGGACGTGGCCTATCACAAGGCCAAATGGGAGCGCGGCTTTCACCGCGCCGTGAACATCCAGGGCAGCGACCACCACGGCACCGTGGCCCGCGTGCGCGCCGGCCTGCAGGCGCTGGAAGAGGGCATCCCGAAGGATTACCCGTCGTACGTCCTGCACAAGATGGTCAAGGTCATGCGCGGCGGCGAAGAGGTCAAGATCTCCAAACGCGCCGGCAGCTACGTGACCATGCGCGACCTGATCGACTGGGTCGGCCGCGACGCGGTGCGCTACTTCCTGATCCAGCGCCGCGCCGACACGGAATTCGTGTTCGACGTGGACCTGGCCCTGTCCAAGAGCGACGAGAACCCGGTCTATTACATCCAGTACGCTCACGCGCGCATCTGCTCGGTCATCAACAACGCCGGCATGCCGGCCGCCGACGTGGCCCAGGCCGACGCCGCGCTGCTGACCGCGCCGACCGAATTCGCGCTGATGCAGCGCCTGGCCGAATTCCCGCAGGTGGTGGCGCTGGCCGCCCAGGACCTGTCGCCGCACCACATTGCGTTCTGGCTGCGCGACTGCGCGTCCGACTTCCACGCCTGGTACAACGCCGAGCGCGTGCTGGTCGACGACACCGCCGTGAAGCTGGCCCGCCTGCGCCTGGCCGCCACCACCCGCCAGGTGCTGGCAAACGGCCTGGCGCTCTTGGGCGTTTCCGCGCCCGAGCGGATGTAACATCGGTTCATGGCCACCAAGCGCAAATCCACCCGCCGTTCCTCCGGCGAAAGCGGCAGCACCCTGTACGGGGCGCTGGCCGGTCTGCTGATCGGGCTGATCGTCGCCGCCGTCGTCGCGTTTTATGTCACCAAGGCGCCCGTTCCCTTCGTGGACCGGGCCAGCCGCCAGGGCGATACGGGCAAGCTGCCCGATCCGCGCTCGGCGCCGGACCCCAACGCGGGCCTCTACGGCCGCGACGGGGCGGCGGGCGCCCCGCCCACCGGTCCCACCGCCACCGCGCCGGCCCCGCTGCCGGGCGCAGGCGCGCCGGGCAAGGGCGACGAAACGCCCGCCAAGCTGGACGACCTGGGCGCGCTGATAGCCACGCTGCCGACTTCCCGGGCGCCGGCCGCTGCCCCGGCAGCGCCCCCCGCCACCGCGTCCGCGCCCACGCCCCTCTCCAAGGCCGCCCCCACGGCCACGGCATCGGCCAAGCCTGCCGCCCCCGCCGCCACGGGCACGTACTACCTGCAAGCGGGCGCCTTCCGCGGCGAAAACGACGCCGAATCGCTCAAGGCGCGCATCATTCTGCTTGGCCTGCCGGTCGCGGTGCAGAAGGCGGAACTGAACGGCAAGCCCATCAATCGCGTCCGCGTCGGCCCGTTTGCCCGCCTGGACGACATGAACCGGGCACGTGGCCGCCTGGGCGAGAACAAGATCGAAACCGCCGTGGTGCGCCAGTAGCGCCACGCGGCGGATCGTTTTGCATTGAACTAATCCGGCCCCGGGCCTGTCTGTAGCCTTTTATTCAGGAACCTCACCCATGCTGTCCCCCAAGCTCATCCGCATCCTGGCAGCCGCCGCGCTGACCGCCACCGCGTTCTTCAGCCCGGCCAGCCACGCGCAAGGCGCCCAGCAGTACGTGCCCATCAACCCGCCGCTGCCGTCGGACACCCCGGGCAAGGTCGAGGTCCTGGAATTCTTTGCCTATTCGTGCCCGCACTGCGCCGCCATGGAACCCATGGTGGAAGACTGGGTCAAGACCGCGCCGTCCGACGTCGTCCTCAAGCAAGTGCCGATCTCCTTCAACGCCGGCATGAAGCCGCTGCAACAGCTGTACTACACGCTGCAGGCCCTGGACCGTCCCGACCTGCACGCCAAGGTCTTCACGGCCATCCACGGCGAGCACAAGCGCCTGTTCGACAAGAAGGCCATGGGCGAGTGGATCGCAACCCAGGGCGTGGACCGCGCCAAGTTCGACTCGGTGTTCGATTCGTTCAGCGTCCAGACCCAGGTGCAGCGCGCCAACCAGCTCGCCGACGCCTACCGCATCGAAGGCACCCCGTCGTTCGCCGTGGGCGGCAAGTTCATGACCTCGCCGGTCATGGCGGGCAACAGCTACGAAGGCGCCTTGAAGCAGGTGAACGCGCTGATCCCGATGGCGCGCGCCAAGTAATCCGCGCAAGATCCCGCGCAACCGCGGCATCGCAAACGCCCCGAGCCTCTCCGGCCGGGGCGTTTTCATTCAGGCTTCGTTCAGCCGCGTCTCCAGGGGGACGGGCTACACTTTCGCCATAAAAATCGCCGCACGCACGGCATCAAAAGGGTGGAAGACAAATGAAGAAGCACTTCTCGCGCAGCAGCGCAGCGCTGGGCCTGTGCCTGTCGCTCGCAACGGGCCTGGCCCACGCCAACGCCGCCGACGGCGTCAAGATCGGCGTGTTGACCGACATGGCGGGCGTTACCGCCGACGCCACGGGCAAAGGGTCGGTGGAAGCCGCCCGGCTCGCCATCGAAGAGATGGGCGGCACCTTGCTCGGCAAGCCCATCACGCTCGTGTCCGGCGATCACCAGCACCGCCCCGACATCGGCAGCAGCATGGTCCGCAAGTGGTACGACACCGAAGGCGTGGACGTGGTGGTGGACGTGCCCAACTCGTCCGTCGCGCTGGCCGTGCAAGGCATCGCGCGCGAAAAGAAAAAGCTGGTGCTGTTCTCCAGCCCCGGCACCACCGCGCTGACGCAGGCGCAGTGCTCGCCCTACGGCGTGCAGTGGACCTACACCACCTACGCGCTGTCGCGCGGCACCGCCACCGCCGTCGTGAAAGAGGGCGGCAAGCGCTGGTTCATCCTGGCGTCCGATTACGCATTCGGCAAGCAGCTTGCCGCGGACACCGAGACGGTGGTCAAGGCCAACGGCGGAGAAATCGCCGGCACCGTCTTTCATCCGCTCAATGCGCCGGACTTCGCGTCCTTCCTGCTGCAGGCGCAGGGCTCCAAGGCCCAGATCATCGCGATTGCCAACGCGGGCGGCGACACCATCTCGGCCATCAAGCAGGCCGCGGAGTTCGGCATCGGCGGCGCGCAGCAACTGGCCGCGATGCTGCTGCTGTTGACCGACGTGCATAGCCTTGGGCTGGCTGCCGCGCAAAAGACCTACCTGACCGTGCCGTCCTATTGGGACATGAACGACGGCACCCGCGCCTTCACCAAGAAGTTCGAGGCGCGCGTGGGCCGTCCGCCCACCTTCCTGCAGGCCGGCGTCTACAGTTCGGTGCGCCATTACCTCCAGGCAGTGAAGGCGGCTGGCTCAGTCGACGCGGACGCGGTGATGGCCAAGATGAAGTCCATGCCGATCGACGATCCCTTCAGCCTGAACGCGCATATCCGTGCCGATGGACTGGTGGTGCGCGACATGATGCTGGCGCAGGTCAAGACGCCCGAGCAGTCCAAGGCGCCTTGGGACTACTACAACATCGTGCGCACCATCCCCGGCGAGTCGCTGGCATGGCCGCTGTCCGACAGCCAATGCCCGCTGGTCAAGCCATGACGCAGGCGCTGGCGCTGGCCGACTTTGGCAGCTTCTACGCGGGGGGCCGGCGTGTACGCATCGAAGGGCAGCCAAAGCGCGACATCGCCTTCACGCAGTCGGCATCGCTCGCCTACGATCCCAACGGCCTCTATCACTTCGAGCAGGCCTACGTGCAGTTCTTCATCCCCGCGCGTCTGGCGCATCCGCTGCCCATCGTGCTGCTGCACGGCGGCGGGATGACCGGCGCGATGTGGGAACAGACGCCCGATGGGCGGCCCGGCTGGATGCAGCATTTTCTGCGGCAGGGCCATGCGGTCTATGTGGTGGACAACGTGGAGCGCGGGCGCGCAGGGTGGGCGCCGTTTGCGCAGGTCTGGCCCGAGCCGCCCATCATCCGCAACGCCGAGGAAAGCTGGTCGCTGTTCCGGTTTGGCCGCGCGGAGGATTTCGCGGCGCGGCAGGCGTTTGCGGGACAGCGCTTTCCGGTAGACCATTTCGACGACTTCATCCGCCACGCCGTGCCGCGCTGGCTGGGCAACAACGATGCCGCATTGCACGGTTTTTGCGCGGTGCTGGACCGCGTCGGACCGTGCCTGGTGCTGGCGCACAGCCACGGCGGTGAAGTGGCCTACCGGGCGCTCCACGCGCGGCCGGCGCTGGTGCGCGGGGTGATCGGCATCGAGCCGTCCGGGTTTTCCAGCGAGGTTGTCGCCGACTGCGTGGCGGACAAGCCGTTTCTGTTTGTCTATGGCGATTATCTGGATGCCACGCCGCTGTGGGAAAAGCTCGGCGAATCCGGTACCGCCTACGCCGATGCGCTGGCGCGCCACGGCGGGCGGGTGCAGATGTGGCGGCTGGCGGAAATGGGCATTGCAGGCAATTCGCACATGCCCATGATGGACGACAACAGCGACGACATCGCGGCGCGCATCGGCGCGTGGATCCGCGAGACGGCGGAGTGATTGGGCGCGTGGGCCAACGGGGCTGCCGTCCGGCAGCCGCCCCCCGCCGGTCTCCGCCTATTCCTTGACGTCCGCCGCCTGCTCGAAGGCCTGCGTCAGGTCCGCAATGATGTCCTCGGGCGACTCCAGCCCGATGTGCAGACGCACGACCGGGTTCTCGCCTTCGCCCCAATAGCGGTGTTTGGACAGATCCTTGGGCGACACGAGCTGCACCAGGCTTTCATACCCGCCCCACGAGAAGCCGATGCCAAAGAGCGTCAGCGCATCGACAAAACGGCGCGCCGCGGCAGGGGACAGGGCCAGTTCAGCCGACAGCATGCCGTTGGACCCCGTGCAATCGCGCTTCCACAAATCGTGGCCGGGATCCTTCGGCCAGGCCGGATGGAAGAGGCGCACGGTCTCGGGACGGGCGTTCAGGAATTCGCACACCTGCATGGCGTGGCGCGCATGCTGAGCCATGCGGATGGGCATGGTGCGCACGCCGCGCAATGCCAGCCAGGCGTCGTCCGCGCTGATGGAGTAGCCCATCGCATACTGCGTGCGGTTCAGCTTGCGGGCGATGCCCTCGTCGTTGGTGACCACCGCGCCCAGCATCAGGTCGGAGTGCCCGCCCACATACTTGGTGCCCGCGATGACCGAGACCTGCGCGCCCAGCGTCAGCGGCCGGTAGATGTAGCCCGATCCCCAGGTGTTGTCGGTGGCCAGCACCAGCCCGTGACGCTGCGCGATGGCGGCCATCGCGCCCATGTCCAGCATTTCGAAAAGCAGGGAACCCGGCGATTCCACGTACAACAGCGTGGTGTTGGGCCGCACCAGCGCATCGATGTCCTCACCCGCCGCAAAGTAGGTGATCTCGATGTTCATGCGCTTGAGCACCGCGTCGTCCAGCTCGCGCATCGGGCCGTACACGCTGTCCGAGATCAATGCATGGTCGCCGGCCGAGCACAGCGCCATCATCACCATCGTCATGGCCGACAGGCCGGACGACGCCAAGTAGCAGTGCGTGCCGCCTTCGAGCTGCGTGAACACCTCTTCCAGCGCGGCATGCGTGTCCATGCCCATGCGCCCGTACGTCGACGCGCGCCCCCCGGCCGCCTTGCTGCGCTGCGCGTTTTCCAGTGCGGCGAGATTGGCAAAGCGCACCGTGCTGGCCCGCATGGGCGGCAGCGGCACCGGCGCCGTGCCGGTCTCGGGATTGAACGGGGCGGTGCCCGCGTGCTGGAGAACCGTATCGATGTGTTTGGTAGGCATCTTGTAGAGGTGCGTCAAAGCCGGGAAAACCAAACCATATCAGGACGCGGCGGGAATTTCAGCCGATCCATTTAACCGTCTCGGACAAATCCGCACGGCGGGTGCGGTAGCTGTTGGCCGGATGCGCCGTGTCCTCAAACCCGAACGAGATGCCGCAGACCACGCGCCGGCCGGGTCCGATGCCCAGCACTTCGCGCAGGACCTCGGGATACATCGCCAGTGACGCCTGGGCCACGGTTGCCACGCCGTTGGCTTGCGCGGCCAGCAGGAAATTGGCGACATAGCCGCCGCAGTCCATCGCGCCGTATTCGCCCAGCGCCTCGTGGGTCGTGATGATCGCGACGTGCGGCGCGTCAAACAGGGCGAAGTTGCGCATCTCTTGCCGCCGGTAGGCCTCGCGGTCGCCGCGCGGCACGCCCACGGCGCCGTAAAGCTGAAAGCCGGATTCGCGGCGGCGGGCCAGGTATTCGTCGCGGTATTCGCGCGGGAACGGGAAATCAGGCTTGAAGCCTTCGACCTGCGCGCGGCGCTCGAGCGCATCGCGCAACCGCCGCGTGCCATCGCCTTCAGTGATCGCCACCTGCCACGGCTGGCAGTTGCACCAGGACGCCGTGCGCTGCGCCAAGGTCAGGATGCGTTCGATGGTGGCGCGGGGCACGGGCTCTGGCAGAAAGGCGCGGCAACTGTGGCGGGCCAGCAGCCAGTCCTCGAGTGCGGCATCGGCGGGCGGGTTGACGGCGTTCTGGGGTTGGGCGGCAACGGTCATGGTCGTTCTGTCTCCTGTCCTGGTCGGCTTTGACCTTATGATGCCACTAGCCGCGCGCCACTGGCCGTGCGCCACTAGCCATGCGCCACTTGCCGTGCGTTGCCGTTCCGTCACCAAAGAGACTCCATGCTGCCCCTAGACACCCTCATCGCATTCTTTGGCATTGCCGTGCTGCTGGCGCTGACGCCGGGGCCGGACAACCTTTTCGTGCTGATGCAGTCCGCCATCTGGGGACGCAGGGCGGGCATGTTCGTGGTGCTGGGGTTGTGCACCGGCTTGCTGGGTCACACTGCGGCTGTCGCAGTCGGGCTGGCCGCCGTGTTCGCCGCCTCGCCCATCGCGTTCACCGTGCTCAAGCTTGCGGGCGCGGCCTATCTGGCGTATCTGGCCTGGCAGATCCTGCGCGCCCCCGTCGAGGCCGGGGCCGGCAAGCGTCCCGAACCCCTACGGCCCGGCGCGCTGTACCGCCGCGGCATCGTCATGAACCTGACCAACCCCAAGGTGCTGCTGTTCTTCTTTGCCTTCCTGCCGCAGTTCACGTCGCCGCGGCTGGGACCGGTGGGGCTGCAGACCATGCAACTGGGCGCGGTGTTCATCGTGTCGACGCTGCTGGTGTTTGGCGCGATCGCGTTCTTCTCGGGCGCATTTGGCGAACTGCTGCAGCGCTCGGTCACGGCCAAGCGCTGGCTGAACCGCATCGCCGCGCTGGTGTTCGTGGGACTGGCCGTGCGGCTGGCGACGGCGTCACGCTAGACGCAGCGCGTTGCCGCGGACCACGCGCCGCGGCACACGCATCCGGCCACCGTTGGCCGAATACCCATTGGCCGAATACCCGGCGCCCGAATCAAGCCGCCTTGAACCGCACGATGCCATCGGCATCCTGCGCCCGCGTGAGCTTTCCTTCGAAGTACAGCGCATGCAGATGCGCCAGCGCCTCGCCCATCGCGAAGGTGAGCTGGTGCAAGTCCAGCTTGCGCTTGAACAGCACCGGCACGATGTCCGACGTCGATTGCGGCTGCACCGCACAAGCTTCCAGCACCTCAGCCAGCCGGTCGCGGTGATGCTCGTGCTGCTGCGTGATGCGTTCGTGCAGGCCCTTGAACGGGCGGCCGTGCGACGGCAGCACCAGCGTGTTGCGGGGCAGGCCGTCATAGCCGTGCAGCGACCGCAGATACAAAGGCAGCGGATTGGCGTCGGGTTCGTAATCGAACACGCTGACGTTGGTGGAAATGCGCGGCAGCACCATGTCGCCGGAGATCAGCACGCCAAGATCAGGCGAAAACAGCGACGCGTGTTCCGGCGCGTGCCCGTAGCCCACGATGACACGCCAGTCGCGTCCGCCGATGCGAACCTGGTCGCCGTCCATGATGCGGGTGTACCGCGACGGCACGGCGGGCACCAGGTTGGGGTAGTAGCTTGCGCGCTGGCGGATCTGCTCCTGCGAGTCCGGGTCGGTCAGACCGTGCCGCGCGAAATGCTCGACCGCCGACTGCCCACCCGGACCGGCGCCGGCATCCGTGCGGCGCGACGACCACAGCGACGCCACCATGTAGTCCGTCATCGTCATCCACAGGCGCGCATTCCAGCGTTCGCACAGCCAGTGGGCAAGCCCGATGTGGTCCGGGTGCATGTGCGTGACCAGCACGCGCAACACGGGCAGGCCGTCCAGCTCGTTCTTGAACACGTCCTCCCACAGCGTCTTTACTTCATCGCGCGAAATGCCGCAATCGACGATGGTCCAGCCATCCTGGCCGTCGATGTTGTCGCGCAGCAGCCAGAGGTTGATATGATCCAGCGCGAACGGCAGCGGCATCCGGATCCATTTGACGCCCTCCGCCACCGCATGCGCGCGGCCGGCCTCGGGCTGGAAATCGGCCCAGGGATACTGAAGCTTCTGCTCGTTGGGGTTCATTGCCTCTCGCTCCACGCTTGACGATCACGTCAAGTCATCATAATTTACGTTTACGTAAACTGCCACACGTCGCATGCCCTCGTCAACCTGGACCATCTCAGAGCTCGCCCGCGAGTTCGACGTCACGCCCCGCACGATCCGCTTCTACGAAGACCAGGGAATCGTCAGCCCGGCGCGCGAGGGCCGCAACCGCATTTTCGGACCGCGAGACCGCACGCGCCTGAAACTGGCCCTGCGCGGCAAGCGGCTGGGCCTGCAGTTGTCCGAAATCCTGACGCTGATCGACATGTACGACGGACCCGGCGACACCGAAGTCCAGCTGCGCCAATACCTGTCCGTGCTGGAACAGCATCGCGCCACGCTGGAGCAACAGCGCCGCGACATCGACGATACCTTGCAGGAAATCAGCGAACAGGAGCGCCAGTGCCGCGCCCTGCTGGCGCAGAAGCCGTAGTCCGCATGGCAGCACTTCAAACGCTGGGCCTGTTCGTCCTGACCGCCCTGGCCGAAATCATCGGCTGCTACCTGCCTTACCTTTGGCTGCGCAAAGGACACTCCATCTGGCTGCTGGCGCCCGCCGCGCTGAGCCTGGCGCTGTTCGCCTGGTTGCTGACCTTGCACCCGACGGCGTCCGGCCGCGTCTATGCCGCCTACGGCGGCGTTTACATCGGCATGGCGCTGCTGTGGCTATGGGCGGTGGACGGCGTGCGGCCCAGCGCCAGCGACTGGATCGGCGTGGGCCTGTGCATCGCCGGAATGCTGGTGATCATGTTCGGGCCGCGCGGGAGCTGATCCGGGCCGCCGAACGGGCAAGAAAAAGCGCGCGTACCCGTAAAGGGCCGCGCGCTTTGCATGGGTGCTGGTCTTTTGACGCAGGCTGCGTCTCGGCGCATCTGCGCGCGGCGGACCGACCGCCGACGCGCCGACGTGCCACCACAAACCGCCGATCACTCCGCCTTGATATTGCCTTCCTTGATGAGGCGGGCGTTGTTCGTGAACTCGGCCTGCACCTGCTTGGCAAACGCCTCGCCCGACGCCGTGCCCGGCTGCAGGAACGACTTGGCCAGCAGCTCCTGGAACTCGGCGCTGGCCACGGCCTTGGTCAATGCGGCCTGCAACGGCTGCGACACCGTGGGCGGCAGGTTGGCCGGCGCGAAGATGCCGAAGTTCGAGTAGTACTGCGCCTGCGGCAGCTTCAGCTCGGCCATCGTCGGCACGTCCGGCCACGCGGCGAGGCGTTGCGGCGCCATCACCGCCAGCGGCTTGAGCGCGCCGTTGGCCACGTGCGGCAGCACCACGTCGCTGTTGACCACCAGCAGTTCCACCACGCCGCCCAGGCCGTCGGTCAGCGCCTGGCTGTTGCCGCGGTAGGGCACGTGCAGCATCTTGGTCCCCGTCTGGGCGGTGACCGCCGCCATGCCGATGTGCGCAACCGTGCCCTGACCGGGCGTGCCATAGCGCACGCCTTCCGGATGCGCCTTGGCATATTCCACGAGACCCGCAAAATCCTTCACGGGCAGCGCCTTGGTCGCTACGATGGCCACCGGCGCGACGGCCACACTAGCTACCGGCGTCAGGTCCTTCATCGGGTCATAGTTGGTCTTGGCCAGATGCGGGAAGATGGTCAACGGGCTGGTCGAGGCCAAGAGCAGCGTGGTGCCGTCCGGCTGCGCGCGCGCCACGTAGTCCGTGCCCACGGACGCGCCCGCGCCGGGCTTGTTCTCGACGATGACCGTGATGTTCGCTTCCTTGCGCAGCGCGTCGCCCAGACGCCGCGCGATCGCATCGGCGCTGCCGCCGGCCGTGTACGGCACGACCACGGTGACCGGCTTGGCCGGCCAGGTCTGCGCCATCGCGCCGCTTGCCATGATTGCCAGGGCCGCCCCCGCGGCCTTGATGAACAACGTCTTCTTTTTCATATCGTCCTGGTGATGTTGCGTAGCACTGCGTGGGTGAAACGGATTGCGGTAAAGCCCATCAGGCGAGGTAGCGTTGCGCCAGGCGAACCCAGTACGACGCCCCCGCCGGAATCAAGGAATCATTGAAGTCATAGCTGGCGTTGTGCAGCATGCAGGGGCCCAGCCCGTGGCCCGCCATGCGATGCTCACCATCGCCGTTGCCCAGGAACACGTAGCACCCCGGCTTTTCCTGCAGCAGGAAGGCAAAGTCTTCCGACGCCATCGCCGGTTCGATGGTCAGCGCGCGGTCCTCGCCCACGACCTCGCGCATCACGCCCATGCAGAATTCCGTCTCGGCCACGGTGTTGACCAGCGCCGGGTAGCGGCGCTCGAAGTACACCTCGGCCTCGCAGCCATGCGCCGCGGCGATGCTGGGCGCGATCTCCTGCATGCGCCGCTCGATCAGGTCCACCACATCGGTGCTGTACGCCCGCACCGACCCGCCCAGCCACGCGGTGTTGGGAATCACGTTGATGACGCTGCCGCCCGCCTGCACCTGCGTGATCGACAGCACTGCCGCATCCAGCGGACGCTTGCTGCGCGTCAGGATCGTCTGCAGCGACTGGCCGATGGCAAAGAGCGCCGGCACCGGGTCATTGCAGTCCTGCGGCGCGGCGGCGTGGCCGCCCTTGCCCTTGACCGTGATCTTGAAACCGTTCGCTGCCGCCATCATGGGACCGGCACAGACGCCGAACGCGCCAGCCGGCAACCCCGGCCAGTTGTGCATCCCAAAGACCGCCTCGCACGGAAACCGCGTGAAGAGGCCATCCTGGATCATCGCCCGGCCGCCCGCGCCGCCTTCCTCGGCCGGCTGAAAGCACAGGTACACGGTGCCATCGAAGCCGCCCGCCGTCTGCAAATGCTGCGCCGCAGCCAGCAGCATCGCGGTGTGGCCGTCATGGCCGCAGCCGTGCATCTTGCCGTCGTGACGCGAGCGGTGCTCGAACTGGTTCTCTTCCTGCATGGGCAGTGCGTCCATGTCGGCGCGCAGCATGATCGCCCGGTCCGACGTGCCCCGCTTGATCACACCCACCACGCCCGTCTTGGCAATGCCGGTGTGCGTTTCGATGCCCCAGCCGCGCAGCGTGTCGGCCACCACCTTCGCCGTGCGGTGCTCTTCGTAGCAAAGCTCCGGGTGCATGTGGATGTCACGGCGCAGCGCCACGATGTCGTCCAGGTTGGATAGTTCAAGCACAGCTGACTCCGTCGGATGTTTCAGGATTAAAGGGTCGCATCAAGTATTGCCCATCGTCCCTTCCGCCGCGTCCACAACACGCTAGGGATAACCCTCATCCAATTTACGTTTACGTAAACGTAATATTTGCACTGCATCATTGCGCGGCGCCGGACGAACGGCGCATCATGGATCACTCCCGCGACGGCGGCCAAGACACGCACGCGCAGGTCCATGAATGTAAGCACCTACTATCACGGAGACACTGATGAATCTTCCCGGCCTGAACTTCGACCTGGGCGAAGACCTGGACATGCTGCGCGACGCCGTACGCAACTTCGCGCAGGCCGAGATCGCGCCGCGCGCCGCGGAAGTCGATCGCAGCGACCAATTCCCCATGGACCTGTGGCGCAAGTTCGGTGACCTCGGCGTGCTGGGCATGACCGCCGACGAGGAATACGGCGGCGCGAATATGGGCTACCTGGCCCACATGGTCGTCATGGAGGAAATCTCCCGCGCCAGCGCCTCGATCGGCCTGTCGTACGGCGCGCACTCCAACCTGTGCGTGAACCAGATCAACCGCAACGGCACCGCCGCCCAGAAGGCCAAGTACCTGCCCAAGCTCATCTCCGGCGAGCACGTGGGCGCGCTGGCCATGAGCGAACCGGGCGCGGGCTCCGACGTTGTCAGCATGAAGCTGCGCGCCGACAAAAAGGGCGACCGCTACGTGCTGAATGGCACCAAGATGTGGATCACCAACGGTCCGGACGCCGACACCCTCGTCGTCTACGCCAAGACCGACCCCGAAGCCCACCAGCGCGGCATCACCGCGTTCCTGGTCGAAAAGGGCTTCAAAGGCTTTTCCGTGGCGCAGAAGCTGGACAAGCTGGGCATGCGCGGCAGCCACACCGGCGAGCTGGTGTTTCAGGACTGCGAAATCCCCGAAGAAAACGTGCTGGGCCAGGTCAACGGCGGCGTGAAGGTGCTGATGAGCGGCCTGGACTACGAACGCGCGGTGCTGTCCGGCGGCCCGCTAGGCATCATGCAGGCTGTGATGGACGTGGTGGTGCCCTACATCCACGACCGCAAGCAGTTCGGCCAGGCCATCGGCGAATTCCAGCTCATCCAGGGCAAGGTCGCCGACCTGTACACCACGCTGCAAGCCAGCCGCGCCTTCTGCTATCAGGTGGGCAAGAACCTGGACAAACTGGGGTCTGATCACGTGCGCCAGGTGCGCAAGGACTGCGCCGCGCTCATCCTGTACACCGCTGAAAAGGCCACGTGGATGGCGGGCGAGGGCGTGCAAATCCTGGGCGGCAACGGCTACATCAACGAATACCCGGTCGGCCGCCTGTGGCGCGACGCCAAGCTGTACGAAATTGGCGCTGGCACCAGCGAAATCCGCCGCATGCTGATTGGCCGCGAACTCTTCAACGAAACCGCCTGACGCCTTATCCACAGCCCGCGCCATGATCCGCACGTCCGACATCCAGCACATCGAGCAGGCGCCCGCCCCGGGCCCCTCGCCGCTGGACGTCGCGCGGCTGATCCTGGCGGGCTTTGACCGGCACTACGCGCTGTTTCGCTACAGCGCGCAGCGCGCCAAGGCGCTGTTCGAATCCGGCGACTGGCACGGCATCCAGCACCTGTCGCGCGAACGCATCGAGTACTACGACATGCGTGTGCGCGAATGCGCCACGCAACTGGAAGGCGTGCTGCGCGGGCGGCCGGAAGGCGCGGTGGGTGGAAACGGCGCGGGCAACGGTGGCGGCAATGGCGCCGACGCCCCGTCCCTGACCGCCGCGCAGACCGCCTACTGGCAAGACATCAAGCAGGAATTCGTGGGCCTCCTGGGCGAACACCGCCAGCCCGAGTGCGCCGAGACCTTCTTTAACTCGGTGTCGTGCCGGCTGCTGCACCGCGACTACTTCCACAACGATTTCCTGTTCGTCCGGCCGGCCGTCGCCACCGACTACCTGGACAGCAGCATCCCGTCCTACCGCGTGTACTACCCGGTGACCGACGGCCTGGAAAAAAGCCTGATCCGCATGGTGGCCGACTTCGGTCTGGCGCTGCCCTTCGAGGACCTGCCGCGCGACACGCGCCTGCTGGCGCGCGCGGCCGTGTCCAAGCTGCGTGCCGTGCTGCCCCGCCACGTCGGCCGGCGCATTGCCACCGACTGCCAGATCCATGCGTTGGGCTCGCTTTTCTTTCGCAACAAGGGCGCCTACATCGTCGGCCGCCTGATCAACCAGACCACCGTCTATCCCTTTGCCATCGCGCTGACGCGCAATCCGGCGGGACAGGTGACGCTGGACGCGCTGCTCCTGGGCGCGGACGACCTGAGCACGCTGTTCAGCTTTACCCGCGCATATTTCCTGGTGGACATGGAAACGCCCGCGGCCGTGGTCAACTTCCTGTCGAGTCTCTTGCCGCGCAAGCCCAAGGCCGAGCTCTACACCATGATCGGCCTGCAAAAGCAGGGCAAGACGCTGTTCTACCGCGACTTCCTGCATCATCTGGCGCATTCACGCGACGCCTTCGACATCGCCCCCGGCATCAAGGGCATGGTGATGTGCGTGTTCACGCTGCCGTCCTATCCATACGTGTTCAAGCTCATCAAGGACCGCATCGACAAGGACGGCATGGATCACGCCACCGTGCGGCGCAAGTATCAGATGGTCAAACTGCACGATCGCGTCGGCCGCATGGCGGACACCTGGGAATATTCACAGGTCGCCTTGCCGCGCGCCCGCTTTGCGCCGGCGCTGCTCGATGAACTGCGCCGGCTGGTGCCCAGCCTCATCGAGGAAACCGGCGACACCGTCGTCATCCGCCACGTCTACATCGAACGCCGGATGACGCCGCTGAACCTGTACCTGCAGCAGGCGCCGGACGCGTTGCTGGACCACGCGGTGCGCGAATACGGGGACGCCATCCGGCAACTGGCCGCGGCCAATATCTTCCCCGGCGACATGCTTTACAAGAATTTCGGCGTCACGCGGCTGGGCCGGGTCGTCTTTTATGACTACGACGAAATCCAGCGCATGACCGAGATGAACTTCCGGCGCATCCCGCCGGCCCCGAATGAAGAAGCGGAGATGGCCGCCGAACCCTGGTACGCCATCGGTCCGAACGACGTCTTCCCCGAGGAATTCGGCCGCTTCCTGCTGGGCGATGCGCGGGTGCGCGGCGCCTTCATGCGTCACCATGCCGACCTCCTGGAACCGGACTGGTGGCAGGCCTGCCGCGCCCACGTGGCGCAAGGCCGGATCGAAGAATTTTTCCCTTACGATAAGGACAGACGCCTGCGTTCAGACCGCCCGTCAAACGGCAACGCGGTGTTGTAACCCAATCGCTGTCCGACCCTCACAGGAGCAAGTCATGTCAGATCCCATCGTCATCGTTTCCGTCGCCCGCACGCCCATGGGCGGCATGCTGGGCAGCCTGTCCGGCCTGGCCGCGCACGAGCTGGGCTCGGTCGCCATCAAGGCCGCGGTCGAACGCGCCGGCATCAAGCCGGAGCAGGTCGACGAAGTCATCATGGGCAACGTGCTGCAGGCCGGCCAAGGCCAGGCGCCCGCCCGCCAGGCCGCGCTGGGCGCCGGGCTGCCGCTGGGCGTGGCGTGCACCACCATCCACAAGGTTTGCGGCTCGGGCCTGAAGGCCGCGATGTTCGGCCATGACCTGCTGGCCTCGGGCAGCGCCGAAATCGTCGTGGCCGGCGGCCAGGAAAGCATGAGCAACGCGCCGTACCTGCTGCTCAAGGGCCGCCAGGGCTACCGCTACGGCCACAACACCGTGTACGACCACATGGCGCTGGATGGCCTGGAAGACGCGTACGACAAGGGCAAGGCCATGGGCGTGTTTGCCGAAGACTGCGCCTCCAAGTATTCGTTCACGCGCGAACAGCAGGATGAATTCTCGCTGGAATCGCTGCGCCGCGCGCGCGCTGCGTCGGAAGACGGCAGCTTCAAGTGGGAAATCGCGCCCGTCACGGTCGCCGGCCGCAAGGGCGACACCGTGATCGACACCGACGAAGCGCCCACCAAGGCCATGCCGGAAAAGATACCGACGCTCAAGCCCGCCTTCAAGAAAGACGGCACCGTCACCGCCGCGAACTCGTCGTCGATCTCCGACGGCGCCGCCGCCATGGTGCTGATGCGCGCGTCCACCGCCGAAAAGCTCGGCGTCAAACCGCTGGCCCGCATCGTCGCGCACTCGCAGCATTCGCAGGAACCCAACTGGTTCACCACCGCCCCCGTCGGCGCGCTGAAGAACCTGTTCAAGAAGACCGGCTGGACGGCCGAGGACGTGGACCTGTACGAGATCAACGAAGCCTTCGCGGTGGTCACCATGGCCGCCATGACCGACTTCAAGCTTCCGCATGACAAGGTCAACATCCACGGCGGCGCCACCGCCCTGGGCCACCCGATCGGCGCTTCGGGCGCGCGCCTGATGGCCACCCTGATCGGCGCGCTGCGCAAGACCGGCGGCAAGCGCGGCGTGGCCACGCTGTGCATCGGCGGCGGCGAAGCCGTCGCGATGGCCATCGAAATGGTCTAAGCGGCTGCCTGCTTGGGGCGCGGGCTTTGTCCGTCCCTCAAGCAGGATTCCGCTGCGCCTTTCTGGCAGGGCAATCACCGCGACGGGTCGGTCGCGGGCCAGGCAGGAAAGGCGCAACGAAATCCTGATTTACCAAATCGACAAGAATGCCCGGCCCACCGGGCAGCGAGACAACCCGCTCTTTTTCGAGCGCCTTCAAATTCCAATCAAGCAGGACGGGTGGTACCCCATGCCCATCATCGAATCCCGCATCAATCCGCGGTCGCAGGACTACATCGACAACGCCAGCGCCATGCAGGCGCAACTGGACGATCTGAACCAGCAGCTGGCGCAGACGGCCCTGGGCGGTAGCGAATCCGCCCGCGCCAAGCACACCGCGCGCGGCAAGCTCTTGCCGCGCGACCGTGTGGAGAACCTGATCGATCCGGGCACCCCGTTCCTGGAACTGTCGCCGATGGCGGCGCATGGCATGTACGACGGCGACGCGCCCGGCGCGGGCGTCATCACCGGCATCGGCCGCGTGTCCGGCACCGAGTGCGTCATCGTCTGCAACGACGCCACGGTCAAGGGCGGCACCTACTATCCGATGACCGTCAAAAAGCACCTGCGCGCGCAGGAGATCGCCGCGCAGAACCATCTGCCCTGCGTGTATCTGGTGGATTCGGGCGGCGCCAACCTGCCGCAGCAAGACGAAGTCTTTCCCGACCGCGAACACTTCGGCCGCATCTTCTACAACCAGGCGCAGATGTCGGCGCAGGGCATCGCGCAGATCGCGGTGGTGATGGGCTCTTGCACCGCCGGCGGCGCGTACGTGCCCGCCATGAGCGACGAATCCATCATCGTGCGCAACCAGGGCACCATCTTTCTGGGCGGCCCGCCGCTGGTCAAAGCCGCCACCGGCGAAGAAGTCAGCGCCGAAGACCTGGGCGGCGGCGACGTGCACACGCGCCTGTCGGGCGTGGTCGACCACCTGGCCGCCAACGACATGCACGCGCTGCAACTGGCGCGCAATGCGGTTGCGCGCCTGAACCGCAAGAAACCGCAGCCGCTGGCCACCATCCCTGTGCGCGAGCCGCGCTTCGATCCCAGCGAACTGAACGGCATCATTCCCGCCGACACCCGCAAGCCCTACGACGTACGCGAAGTCATCGCGCGCATCGTCGACGGCTCCGAGTTCGACGAGTTCAAGGCCCGCTTCGGCCCCACGCTGGTCACGGGCTTCGCGCACATCCACGGCATGCCCGTCGGCATCGTCGCCAACAACGGCATCCTGTTCTCCGAGTCCGCGCAAAAGGGCGCGCACTTCATCGAGCTGTGCGCGCAGCGCAAGATCCCGCTGGTGTTCCTGCAGAACATCACCGGCTTCATGGTCGGCCGCAAATACGAAAACGAAGGCATCGCGCGCCACGGCGCCAAGATGGTGACGGCCGTGGCCACCGCCAACGTGCCCAAGTTCACCGTGCTGATCGGCGGCTCGTTCGGCGCCGGCAACTACGGCATGTGCGGCCGCGCCTATTCGCCGCGCATGCTCTTCATGTGGCCCAACGCCCGCATCTCGGTCATGGGCGGCGAGCAGGCCGCCAGCGTGCTGGCCACCGTCAAGCGCGACGGCATCGAAGCGCGCGGTGGCCAATGGTCGGCGGACGAAGAAAACGCCTTCAAGGCCCCGATCCGCGAGCAGTACGAACGCGAAGGCCATCCGTACTACGCCACCGCAAGATTGTGGGACGACGGCATCATCGCGCCCGCCGACACGCGCCGCGTGTTGGGATTGGCGTTGTCTGCCGCGCTGAATGCGCCCATCGAAGACACCAAGTTCGGTGTCTTCCGGATGTAGAGCCCACCCCCTACGCGCTTCGCGCCCTTTCCGAACACTTCAGCTTGGATAACGCAATGTTCGATACTGTGCTGATTGCCAACCGCGGCGAAATCGCCTGCCGCGTCGCCGCCACCGCGCGCCGCATGGGACTGCGCACCGTCGCCGTCTATTCCGACGCGGACGCCAACGCCCGCCACGTCGCCGCGTGCGACCAGGCCGTCTATATCGGCGGCTCCGAGCCGCGCGCCAGCTACCTGCGCGCCGACGCCATTCTGCAAGCCGCGCGCGATACCGGCGCCGGCGCCATCCACCCCGGCTACGGCTTCCTGTCCGAGAACGAAGCCTTCGCCCAGGCCGCGCAGGACGCCGGCATCGCCTTCGTCGGCCCGCCGGCATCGGCCATCGCCGCCATGGGCAGCAAGTCCGCCGCCAAGACCCTCATGGAAAAGGCCGGCGTGCCGCTCGTGCCCGGCTACCACGGCGACAACCAGGACCCGCAGTTCCTCAAGTCGCAGGCCGACGGCATCGGCTATCCCGTGCTCATCAAGGCAAGCGCGGGCGGCGGCGGCAAAGGCATGCGCATCGTCGAATCGTCCGGCGCATTCCTGGATGCATTGGCCTCGTGCCAGCGCGAAGCCGCCTCCAGCTTCGGCGACGACCGCGTCCTGATCGAACGCTACCTGCAAAAGCCGCGCCACATCGAAATCCAGGTGTTCGCCGACACGCACGGCAACTGCGTCTACCTCTTCGAACGCGACTGCTCCGTGCAGCGCCGCCACCAGAAAGTCATCGAAGAAGCGCCCGCCCCCGGCATGACCGAAGAACGCCGCCGCGCCATGGGCGAAGCCGCCGTCGCCGCCGCGCGCGCCGTCGGCTACGTGGGCGCGGGCACGGTGGAATTCATCGCCGAGCCCGACGGCCGCTTCTACTTCATGGAAATGAACACGCGCCTGCAGGTCGAGCACCCGGTCACCGAAATGATCACCGGCCACGACCTCGTCGAATGGCAACTGCGCGTCGCCGCCGGCCAGCCGCTGCCCGCGCGCCAGGAAGACCTGCGCATCAACGGCCACGCCATCGAAGCCCGCATCTACGCCGAGAACCCCGAGAAGGGCTTTCTGCCGTCCATCGGTACGCTTGCCTATCTGGGCCTGCCGCCGCACACCGCCTTTGCCAACGGCGACATCCGCGTCGACGGCGGCGTGCGGATGGGCGACACCATCACCCCGTTCTACGACCCGATGATCGCCAAGCTCATCGTGCACGGCGCCGATCGCGACCAGGCCCGCGCCCGCATGCTGCAAGCCTTGGCGCAGACGCAGGCCGTCGGCGTGCAGACCAACGTCGCATTCCTGTCGCGCCTGATGAAGGACAGCGCCTTTGCGGCCGCCGATCTGGATACAGGCCTCATCGAACGCCAGCGCGCCACGCTGCTGCCCGACCCGCAACCCGCTGATGCCGACGCGCTGGCCCTTGCCACCGCCGCCGTGCTAGTTCGCCAAGGACTTGCTCAACCGGGCGCGCAAGGCGCAGGCAAAGGCCCCGCCGACCCGTGGGACGCGCGCGACGGCTGGCGTCTGGGCGGCCAGTATCGGCGCCAACTGCAATGGACCGACAACGGCGAAGCCCGTCACGTCACCGTCGCCCGTCAAGGCGGCGCGTGGACACTGGACACCGGCGACGGCGCGCGCCCCTTCCTGTGGCGCTCGCACGCCAGTGCCAATCCCAACCTGGCCTACGGCCTGCGCATCACGCTGCAAGGCCATGAAAGCGCCGGCACGGTCGTCCTGCACGGCGACCGCGCCTACGTCTTCCGCGAGGACGGCTCGCACGTCCTGGAGCTGTATGACGCGCTGACGCACTCGCAGGACACGCAGGGGGAACACGGCGCGGGTCTGGCCGCGCCCATGCCAGGCAAGATTATCTCGATCTCGGTCAAGGCCGGCGACAAGGTCGAAAAGGGCCAGCCGCTGCTGGTGATGGAAGCGATGAAAATGGAGCACACCATTTCTGCCACCGCCGACGGTACGGTGGGTGAAGTGTTCTACGGGGTGGGGGATCAGGTGACCGAAGGCGCCGAGCTGGTTTCGATCGAGTAACGGCGGTTTGGGTTTGGCTGGCGGCTCCCGGCGGTTTCGCTCGGAGCCGCTTTGTTTTTGGGGGCACGCCGGTTTAGCTATCCGTCAGCGCCTCGCGCCTAGAATCGGCTCTTCCCCCCGCCACGCCCACCATGTCCGCCGCCGACACGCCCAGTCCGCTTTCCCGTCCGCCGTTCCTGCATTTCCTCTGCGGCCGCGTTGCCGCGTCACTGGCGTTCCAGATCGTCTCCGTCGCCGTGGGCTGGCAGATCTACGCGCTGTCCGGCAGTGCGCTCGACCTGGGCCTCATCGGCCTCGCCCAATTCCTGCCCATGGCCGCGCTCACGCTCGTCGTCGGCCACGTCGCCGACCGCTACGACCGCCGCAAGATCGTCGCCCTCTGCATGGCGCTAGAAGCCCTGGCCACGCTGGTCCTCGCCATCGCCGCGCTGCACGGCGTCGGCGGCAAGACGCTCATCTACGCGACCATCATCATCATGAGCTCGGCCCGCGCCTTCGAAGCGCCCACGCTCTCCACGCTCATCCCCGCGGTCGTCCCGCGCGAATGGCTCCCACGCGCCACCGCGCTGTCCTCATCCGGCGGCCAGATCGCGCAAATCGCCGGCCCCGCGCTCGGCGGCGTCGGCTACAGCCTCGGGGCAGGGTGGATCTACTGCGTCGCCGCTGCGTTGTATCTGACGGCCTTCATCGCCATCGCCACCCTCGTCATCGAACGCGCGCCGCCGCGTAAGGAGCCGACCACGTGGCGCACGCTCTTCGGCGGCATCACCTTCATCTTCCAGCGGCGGTTGCTGCTGGGCACGCTGTCGTTGGATTTGTTTGCGGTGCTGCTGGGCGGGGCGACGGCGCTGCTGCCGATCTTTGCGAAGGACATTCTCAATGCCGGGCCTTGGGCGCTTGGTGCTTTGCGTGCGGCGCCTGCATGCGGTGCGGCGCTGATGTCGCTGACGCTGGCGCGCCTGAGCCTGGGTGAGAACGTTGGCCGGCTGCTGTTCGGGTCGCTGATCGTATTCGGGCTGGCGACCACGGCGTTCGGGCTGTCAACCTCGATTCCGGTGTCGATTGCCGCGTTGGTCGTGCTGGGCGCAGCGGATGCGGTCAGTGTTGTCGTGCGGTCATCGCTGGTGCAATTGAATACGCCCGATCACATGCTGGGAAGGGTCAGCGCAGTGAACACCTTGTTTGTCGGTGCGTCGAACCAGCTTGGGGAATTTGAGTCCGGGCTCACCGCGCAGTTATTCGGTGCGGTCCCCGCTGTGGTGATTGGCGGGGTGGGGACGATTGCGGTCGCAGCGCTGTGGATGCGGTGGTTCCCGGAACTGAGGCGGCTTCGGACGTTGAATGGGAATGAGGTGGCGCAGGGCTGAGGCAGCACCCGTATGAATGGACGTCGACGCTGATCGCATGCGCGTCACGCACGCTTCTCACGTCAATCGATGCGTCTTCAACCAGTCTCTCAACGCATTGTTGATCCGCGTCTGCCAACCCTGCCCAGTCGCCTTGAAAGCTGAGAGGATCTCCTCGTCAAGACGAATGGTGGTTGCCGACTTCCGCGTTGCTGCGGTGCTGCCCACCGGCCGACCACGGCGACGCACTATGTCGTCGGGCTTGTGCACGCGAGCGTATTGGCCTTGCGCAGCCTGCTTCGCGCTTCGAAGCAGAGCTGCCTCAAACTCGGCAATCTCGGGATCAGGTTTCTTGGCCATCAAAGCTCTCCTTGAGTTTGGCTAGGAACGAGACAGGAAGATTGTCGAATTTGGCTTTGGCGTACACGATTAAGAGCACCACCTCACCACGGGCCAATCGCAGGTAATAGATCACGCGGGCGCCACCGCGCTTTCCCATACCGCCGCGCAACCACCGCACCTTTCTACACCCGCCAGAACCGGGGACGACATCCCCCGCTTCAGGATTCTCCGCGATCCAGTCAACGAATGCCTCGCGTTCGGAATCGCTCCACACCTTAGCCGCCCAAACACCAAATTCGCCCGTCTCAATAACGGTTAGCACGATTTAATTGTACTAACAATTTATTGAGCAGCGCAAAGTAGGCTGGAGGCTGCAGCCGACGCCTTCGACCCTCGGATCGATATGCGCGCCATCGACTGACCACGCCATGCGGTTTTCGTCCTTCCACTTCCTTGCCCCCCACGTTTAAACGCGGCAGTGCCAGCTGGGCGTTTTCAAACACTCAACTTCTCGAACGAGATCGAGGCTGCTCGCTAGGAGACGTATTGTGTCGAAGCGGATCCGGCCATCCTACTTGCCAAAGCAGAAATCAGACGAAGAGAAAGCGCAGCGTGGTCGCTCTGCTCTCCTCCCATCAGTAGACAGCTTCGAATACCGAACGAAGTCACCAGGCGTTCCTCGAACCGCCAGAAGGAATCTTTCGATAACTGCGATAGCTTTCGACGAAGGCCAGTATCAAAGCTGACGAACGTATAGCATCACATTTCGGTCGTAGTGATGCGCTTCGCACTCGAAGTTAAATCCAGATCTTTCCAGGAGTCGCTGCGACCGGAGGTTGGACGGCCATACGACGGCGACTAACTCTTCCAGGAGCAGATGGCGTTTCGCATAGCGGCAGACTTCCCGGAGCGCGTCCAGCGCTAGCCCCTTACCCCAGTGCGCGCGTGCCAATCGGTAGGCCACCTGTATGCGCGTGGTCTCGGCCAGAGGCGTGAGGCTTATCCAACCGGCCGTGCTGCCGGCGCATGTGATTGCCCAATGACCTAGCTCTCCTTGGTCTGCCGCAATGTACGCGAGCAACGCTTCGCGTCGTTCTGCAGTCGGAAGGATCAGCCCCGTACTGTGCTGCATCACTTCGGCGTCCGCTTCCAGCGCCAAAATAACGTCCACGTCAATTGCATCCAATCTCCGCAATCTCATCTATGAAGTCCTTTCGCCGACAGTGTCGCGCGGGATAGCGCGGGTCGACGCAAATCGGCCCGCGCCCAGTAACGCCCACCTTCGTCATTGGGCGTCAGGCCTGCGCCAACTTCCTACTTCCTCATCTCAAACCGATTCGCCGCCCCAGCCGCCGGATCGAAGTAATACTTCGGTTCCCGATAAACCAGCTCCTTCAACGCGGCATCCAGCTTGGGCAGCTGGAAACTCGCAGCAGAAGGCGCCTTCCGAAAATCCTCAATGCTGGCGGGCAAACGCTCAAGCGTCATCGACTCCAGCAAACACACCCATTCCCGCGCCAACACCCCGCACGAATCCTTTACCATGACCGGCTGATCATCCGGCATCTTGTACCCATCCATCAGCACCACATCGCCCGCTTCCAGCGTGATCGTGGCCAACGGCGTGAAGAGCAGTTCCGTGGCAACGCCGGCAACGGGCAACATCTCTGCCTCGCGATTGTGGAACGCGCGCTTGGCCCCCTCCACCCACCGATACTCCCGCGCCGCCTCATTGCAGCCTTCCCCAATGCGCAACGTGACCTCGCAGCCCGCGCCCAGCCCATCCTCGCTTGGCGTGATTGGCTTCCAGGGGCCTTCCTTCTTGAAGTCGATATCCGGCGTCTCGGTCAGCGTCGCCATGCCGAGGTCTTTCTGATAGTCCATCGATTTTGCACGCGCGTCCGAGTCCGGCAACGCCGTGCGCGGCTGGTGGTAGGTAATGCGATTGAGCCGGTACTCGCCAGGCCATACCGGGATCACTTGATACGCCAATGCGCCGCGCGTCGTCTGGAACAGCGGGCCCGTATCCGAGAAATCAAACTTGTGCTTGCCTTGCCCCACGGTCATCGCGAAGCCCTTCTCGGTCTTGTGCTGCCAATGCATAAGCGTGCTGTGCTGCCGAGTGAACTTATCCCGCGTGGCCGCATCGTCGAAGTTGCGCGGTGGTCCCGCATCGAAATTGACGGTTGGGATCACCACGATCGCCATGTCCTTGCGGGCTTGGTCGAACAGCTTGTCGGTGTTCTCAAGATGCCGCTTCCACATGGCTGCCGCCTCGGCTTGTGTCGCTTTATCGTTTGTCGACTGCGCCCATGCGGCAACCGGGGCGGACAGGGCGGACACGCATACAAGGGCAAGCACGCGGCGAGACAGCGTCATCGGTCTTCGTTCCTTTATGAGTTGGGTTGTTGCCTATCGGCGTCTGTCGCCCCTGCGGCTGAACAAGGCCTGGGGCGAAGACACCAGGGCATGATATCGCGGCGAACCCTCACGCGATGGGACGAGCGGCATCCGCTTCCTGATCACGTCGCGGGATACCTCCCGCCACATGCCGGTGGCAGGTCATCTACCTGCCTCGTAGACGGCCCATCAGCGTCGGCGTCGCCGCTCAGAGTAGACTGGCAGCCTTCTTCAACATTCCGAGTCCACATCCATGCTCGTCAAAGCCCTGCGTGTCGGCCTGGGTCAAATCATTATCCTGGGCGACGCACTGACCCGTCCGCGTCCGCAGAAGCGCTCGCCGCAAGGCCAGGCCGCCGTCAACGCCGACGCGGCCGCGCTCTCGCTGTATCAATTCCAGGCCTGCCCCTTCTGCGTGAAGACGCGCCGCGCCATGCATCGGCTCAACGTGCCGGTTGCGCTGAAGGACGCCAAGCATGACCCCGACGCGCGCGCCGCGTTGCTGGCGGGCGGCGGCAAGGTGAAGGTGCCTTGCTTGCGCATCGAAGACGCCGAGGGCACGCGCTGGATGTACGAGTCCAACGACATCATCGCGTACCTTGAAAAGCGGTTTGCCAACGTCGCGTAATTGAGCCGCACGATCATGATGCCTGCCGTGATTCGGATGACCATCGCGCTATGCGCCACCAGCCTGCTCGCCGCATGCGAACCGTCGCTGCCGCCACCGCCGGCCGGATCCAAACTCACCGCCGAAACCATCGCCACGCGCGAGGCGCCGCCCGAACATCAGTTCAAGGGCGTACTTGCCGGAAAGCCCATTCATCTGCTTGCGCATAACTGCAAGGTGTATCGGGTCGATCCCGCTGAAGGCGAGAACGTGAGCTGGACGTTGGTGCTGGAAGGCGATTTCTATCCCTTGCCGACGTCGTGCTTGCGTCAGTCGCTTACGGAAGAGAAGGGCGGCGTCACCGCGTTTATTGGGCGGCAGGCGCTTGGGGCGGGGGGATGCTGCACGGGGACGCCGGAGTATCGGACGAAAGATGGGGTGACCTGGAAGCCGAATTGAATCCGTGTCACGCCGGCACCCGTGTCACGTGCGCCATGGAAATCGCCTGGCAGCGCCCCTTTCCTGATTCAGCGCGATGACACCGAACGACCCCGCGTCATCGATTCCAACACGCCATCCCGCCGCACCCAGCCATGAAACAACGCCGCGGCCAGATGCAGCAGCACCGTCGCGAACAGCAGAAAGGCCAGATAGCGATGCGCTCCGCGCAGCCAACTGAATAACGCCGCATCCGCACGCGCAATGGGCGGCAACTGCCAACCGGCCGCCACGACCGGATAACCACCCGCCGACAGCATCGCCCAGCCGATCAGCGGCATCGCGAACATCAGCGCGTACAGCAGGACATGAGAGGCCAGCGCCGCATGACGTTGCCAGGCCGGCAGATCCGCCGGCAACGCAGGCGCGCCCATAAACACACGCCTGGCCAGCCGTATGCACACCAGCGCCAGCAGCGCCAGGCCCAACGGCTTATGAATCTGCACCAGCCACTGATGCCGCTCGGACACCGACGCCACCATGCCCACGCCGATGAACAGCATCGCGAGTATGCCGGCCGCCATCGACCAATGCAGCACACGTGCGAATAGACTGAACGTGGCGGGCGGGCGGCGGGTTTGAGTAGGCGACGGGATCATTGGGCGCGCTCCGGTTTGGTCGAATGGGATGACGCTGCGGCGGCGTGAGGCGGCCCTTCGCCCGTGCGGCGTTCATAAGAGGCCGCGTAGGCCGCGGATCGCGCCGCCAGCAGCGGATCGTCGGAAACAGCGATGCCCTGCGGCAACACGGTCGGGTCGTAGTTCACGTCGCGGCACGGGCCATCGCTTTGCGGCGCGCTGCTGGTTATCACCACGGTGCCCGCGTCGACAGTCGGCCGATCCGCCGGCCACTGGCGGGTTGCATCGGTGGTGGAATCGCCGGGCTGGCCCAGCGTGAGCAGCAGACGCCAGCGCAACGGCCCTTGCGTCAGGCGCTGTTGCAGGTCAGTTTGCAGATAGTCCGCGTCGTGCCCCGGCTGCGCCGCAGGCGCCGCCGCCGCGTCCAACGGCGTCAACTGCCAGCGCACCGGCTGCCGCTTTCCGTTGCCATCGACCAGGTAGAACGCGTTCAGGCCGTAATAGTCTTCGGTCGCGTAGCTGGCCGACGGCTTCGCGGTCTTGGCCCACGCGCGGAAGGCAACCGTTTCCGGATGCGCCGCGAAAAACGCCTGCATGCGCTGCGGATCGGGCTTGCCCGTCTTGGGGTCGGGACGACCGGCCAGCTGCTGATCGTAGAACGCCTGCGGGGTCGACAACGGAAACACCGGCATGCTGTTCATGCCGGTTCGCCATTGCTCGCCGTTGGCGGACGTGAACATCAAGGCAAAGCTACGGATCGGAACGCTGGAGTCCGACGCATACGGGTTGCCGCCGGGCAGGGCCAATCGTCCGATCACCGGCGTGCTGCCCGAGGCGAACACCGCAGCGGTAGATAAATCGTGTGCCGCGCCGCTGCCTTCAAAGCGGCCGATCACACAGACGCCTTTGGCGTGGTTGCGCCGAAAGCCCTCATGGACGCCGCTGTTGGCTTCCAGGGCGTTCACGATGCGGTCCGGCGTCAACCGCTGCGGGTCGAGCCAGCCGCCCACGTAGGCGAACGCGGCGCCAGAGGCCAGCACGATGGCGCCGATTGCGGTGAGGCGAAGAAGGGTTTGCGGGGTGGTGAGCGACCGGGGCTTCTGGGGCCGGTCGTCCGCCGGCTGGCCGTCTTGTTGCCGTGCACCCGGCGGTTGGCGATTCGGCGGCAGGCGGCCCGGCGGCAGGCTTTCCGGTGGCGTTTGACCCGGCGGCGGGCCGTTGCGGTCAGATCCTTGTTGCATAAGGCTCCTTGCCCATGGGGCGATGAATACCCCTGTAGGACGCCACCCCAAAAAAGTTATTCCCCAATGGAATAAACCCGCCGGAGCGGCGTCTTACTGCATTGACCTGTAAGCTGGTTGCGCAGGCCTGTCCCAGGAACCCGCCATGATTCAACCGGTCCGCGTGCCGCCCGACGCCCCGGCATCCACCGACGACGAGATGCCAGCGGAAGAACTCTCCGACGCCGTGCTGCGCCAACTACTGCCGCGCCTGCGGCGTTTTGCGCTGCGCCTCACGCGCGATGCGGTCGCGGCCGACGACCTGGTGCAATCCACCTTGGAAAGAGCGCTCACCCGCTGGCGCGGCCGCCGTCCGCAAGGCGACGTGCGCGCGTGGCTCTTCACCATCCTGTACCGCCAATTTCTGGATTCCCAACGCCGCTCGCGCCGCTATGCGCGGCTGCTGTCATGGTTTGCCGGGTCCGACGCCGCCGCGCCGTCGGCCGAGCGCGAGGTCATGGCGCGATCTTCCCTGGATGTCTTCGAACGCCTGCCCGAGGCGCAGCGCACGCTGCTGTGGCTCGTCAGCGTGGAAGGCATGAGCTACAAGGCCGTCGCCGATGTTTTAGACGTGCCGCTGGGCACCGTCATGTCGCGCCTGTCCCGCGCGCGGAGTGCCTTGCGTGAATTGCATGAGGGGCAGGCTGGCGAGGCTCGTCTGAGGATATTGAAATGAAAGAACGCTCTATCGATGATCTGACGCGTAATGCGTATGTGGATGGACAGCTGGATCCGTCGCAGTTGCAGGCGCTGCAGGCGTATTTACGGGCGCATCCTGATGAGGCGCAGGAGCTGGAGGCTTGGCGTCGGGATGCGCAGCGGCTGCGGGAAGGGGCTGGCGGGGAGGGTTTGCCGGGTAATCCTGCGTTGGATCCTGCTGCGGTGCGTGCGGGGCTAAGGGTTCGCACGCGGCGGCGGATGGTAATGGCGGCTAGTTTGGTTGTGGCGGTGGCGATTGGCGGCGTCACGGGATGGAGCGCTCGCGATACGGCCTTGGCGAATCGGGTGCTGCCCATGCAGGATGCGATGCAGGCTTATCGGCTGTTTGCGTCAGCGGATGCGCCGCAGCCGGATGTGCGTGCGGATGTTGGGGACTTGCAGGGGTGGTTGGATGCGTATTTTGCTCATGCCGAGCGGTTGCCTAATTTGAGCGATAGCGGGTTTAGGCCTGTTGCTGCGCGATTGTTGGCTACTGATCAGGGGCCGGCTGCGCTTGTTATCTATGAGAACGCGGGGCAGCGCGCTACGTTTTATATACGGCCGCCGGGGCCGGGGGGGCAGTTTCTGGCGCAAGGGAGCCGGAAGGATGGCGAGCTGCTGGCGCGCTATTGGTCGGGGCAGGGGTATAACTATGCGTTGGTGACGGCGGGGGATGGGCACGGTCAGAACATGCAAGTGGGTGAATCGTGACGCCTCGGAGCGATTAACGCCTCAGATCGAGCAAGTTTTCGTCGAATCTAACAGCTCGGGCCTGTCGCACATCGCGGCAGGCCCGAGCCGTTACTGCGCCTACTGAATCGACGCGGGCGCGTCATGCGTGGGGTCGGCGTAATCGGTATCTTGTGCGCACGCTCCAGCCGTTTCCAGCATGGCCTCAGTCATAACGCCCATGTGCTCACACAATCCTTCCACGCCGCCCAACAATGCTGCGACGGTCCATGCGTCCAGCGGCTGCGAGCCGGTTGCGTCGGGTTCCGAGGCGCTGTTGCCGACAAGGCGGGCGATCGACGCGATGGCATAGCGGGCGCGATCGATGTTGTAGACGTGGGAGAGGGGAACCAGGCCAAGTTCTGGATTGGTGTCGACGAACCAGGGATCTTGGGTAAGGGAGTGCTGCGTCATGGACAATCTCCTATAGCGGCGAACAAACCCGCACCCCACTTCCAAATGGGGAGGACGGGCACGAGTCGAGGTTGGAAGACCGGAGCTATAGGACCCGGCGTGCGCAAGCGCACCCCCGCCAAGGCCCGTCCATAGGGACGTGCAGAGACGCGCGGACGCAAATAAGCCGCCTAAGCGGCGGCTGCCCGCCTATAGCTGACCGGCTTCCAAACCGGACTACCGTTGTTGCGGTAGTTGGAGGAGTATACGGCAGCGGGTTAACAGGAAAACAACGAGAATGACCGTTTTAGCTCAGTGGGATGACCAACTCCAATGTCAGCTTTCGACCCATAGTCGCCCGACGAGTCTGCAATAAGCGGACAATCAATAGTCAAGGTCAGCGTCTGCGCAGTCGGCGGCGTCCACGGTCAGGCGTCAATGCCGATGCTCACTTGTTGAGCGGGCTCGCCGGGCATCGCGTGTAGCCATAGCTCGACTGGCTGAAGTCCTTCCAGTCTGGCTGCTACTCGACGTACGCGTTCCGCGGCAATCGCCACATCATAACCAAATAGCAAGTAAATCGCCCTTTGATAGTTGACTTTCGTCCGGAAAAGCGAAAGCGTATTCAGGTCCTTCTCAATCCCATTCGATTGAGCATTCGAAGACTTGACCTCGATGATGGTGTGATTTTCTGCCATGTAGCCAGGCTGATGAATCAGGAAGTCAGGCTTGGCATAGTCCGCATCAAGCTCCCGAAGGATTGGATGCGCAGCCTTGTCGAGCTCGCCGTTTAGATTGAAGGGCGTGTCGGTTGGCCATTGGCATCGGAGTTGGTGATACAACTCATAGCAGTAGACCCGTTCACGGTAGATTGGATCGCCGCCGTCCAGCGTAACTTGAAAGTACTGAGCTGGCACATTCGCGGTTGCGCGCTGCAACAGTTCTGTTAGTTGATGCACTGCGCCTCCTTTAGTTCCTGACGTCTGAGACGTGTCACACTTGCGCAGCACTCAGCGAGGTTCACCCTCTTCAGCAGTGCGCCGCGCAATGGCGCGCTTGTCGCGACGCTTCGATTGGCGCGCAGTAATATCGTCATTTCCACCCGAGGTAGAACGCCAAACCTGACAGCACGACACCGCCAACGACCGTCGAGACGATCGGGTGATTGATGAAGGAGACGAGAAGAGGGGGGTGGCTAGCATTACCAGGTTCTTTGACCCGCAAGAACGTGTCGGTAACGTTCTCGAACGAGTCCGCCATATCGTCATAACCAGGGCCTGGGCTAATAAAGAACACATCGCCACCCCGGTTTAACTCATCTATTTTCCTGGATTGAACCGCGTGCTCGGAGCTGTACGCTTGTTCGAAAGCGGTGCTGGTCATGCAAATCCGTAGCTCTCGAAGTGACGCTACGGAAATAATCTTTCCGTTTTGAACGATGGAAGTTCCGCGACGATACGGGTTAACAATGTGGCGTTTGATCTCATCTTCAGTCAAGTCGAGTGCTACTACTCGAAGGGCGGCTTCCCCTTCTTGGCATACGAAGACATGGAAATAGTGCATCTGGACTCCAATAATTGATGATAGCGAGAAGCTTCGCTTAGGCGACCACGCCAGCACCCGCAGCCGACTGCTTTCGAACCAAAGCGGAAGTTCGATGTGGGAAGCCCGATGCTGCTTCGCAGCGATTGCAGACGTATTTTTCTGCGTCACGGATGACAGCAACCAGCACAAAGCTGTCGACTTCAACCTGTCGCACCACATTGCCAGCGGACCCGATCATTCATTATTTGGTTGGGCGTCGTCCGCTTCATCGGTCAGCAGGCCGTGCTTTGCTCTCAAGTCCTTTGCGAGGGCTGCCGCAAGAGATGCAAAAACCTCAAGCTTCTGTATCTTTTCATTCAAGGCTTCCTTGGTTATCTTCGCTGCTTCAGAGGAACGGTCAAGGCCACTATCCACAAATCTAATAACGCGGACTTCTAACGACACGTCCGCTCCTGCGTCAATGGCATTCTGAATCCAAGGCTGCATCTCCTCTGAGGCTTGTTCTGCCGCTGTGGCCAGGAAGTACTGCACCAGAATCCGCGCTGCGTCGTCAAGTTTCATGGCCAAGTCGAGCGTCTTCTCCACACCCTCATCGACTTTCATAGCGGCAGGCCGCTCCTGCATGAAGCGAAATCGCGGACCGCTTGTCGTATCAAGCGAATTGAGCGTCCGCAAAAGCGGCTCCAGACTCTTCAAAGGGCGAAGTTGAGTGGGAAGGCTATATCTTCGCTCCCACAGCTGAAAAACCAGTTCCATGCAGGATCTTTGTGCTGCGATTCGTTTCTCAGGAGGGGCATTTTCTGCATCTTTGATTCGCTCAGCGAGCGCGTGCGCCATCCACTGAGCAAGTTCATCATCCCCAAGCTTCAACTGGTTGACGAGCCGCTTGCCGAGGTCAATTACTGCGCTTGAGCGTTCTAGCGATTCCATCTTCTTTAATCAGGTAGTAGCGAACATAAGGTGGTACGTACGTGCCCAAATCTTCGTCACTCGAGCTGTATCGCGAGCCCCGTCGACGCAGACTAAGATTGACAACAAGCCAATGCTCTGGATTAGCGGTGAGGAGTTCCTTCAGAAACGCTATGTCAGCACTCAAGCGGGTACCAGAAATGGTTTCCTTCTCACGACCATACCCATTCGAATGGGTCCACGTCTCACTTCGAACGTGCGCACCACTCTTGGTCACCCATCTTCGCGCACCGTCCGCCGAGGTCAGGCCCATTGCCGAGATAGTTGCAGCGTTCGGCTCATCACCCGGAACGCTCACACGTTCGCCCCATGGGTCGTAGTCGTCAATTCCGTAGGATTCACCTCGGTCAGATATCCAACGATGAAGGTTGAACTGTCCATGAGAGCCCAATTTCAATGTGGGCTCACGGAGACCTCCTTCGGATGTTATGTCCTCGTTCGAAGTCCCTTGTTCTTGGTCGTACCGGAAGAAATAGTTGTTTGGGTTCGAGGAAGTTTGCGCCGCAGCGAGGAACGCTGTCGCGGTAGCTCTCGGCACCAGCGTGCTGGTCACAGAAATAGCCTCTTGGAACTCCTGGGGGCCACTTGTCCAATCACCCGCTACAACCAGCAGACCTTCGTCAGTCTCTAGAAGACTATCAAGATGCTCAGCAGTTACCTGCCACCGCCACTCCTTGTCACCATAATGCTCGGACACGGGTGGAGACTTGGTTAGCTGAGGGTCGCGCCTATCGGCGGCCCACATACCATCCTTGCACTTTAAAAGATGACGCTCAAGCCACTCACTAAACTCATCCTCTAAGCCGTAACTTGCCTTGCCAACTGAGTGGGTCTTAAGCAGCCTAGCTGCCACTATCATCATTGCGTGATAGGAGTTGTAGACCTGAAGGTCTTCCACTCTCGGCATGGTTCCGTGCGAGTGCATGGTTTGCTCGTGTTGAAACACGCCCCTTTTATAACGAATGTCGTCGTAATGCTTGGTGGTGATAGCCCCAATACGTTCGCTGATAGCCTCGATGGCGCGCCGAGTAATGCTACTCGGCGAGATGCCGAAGACTCGACCGAGAGGTTCAAGCCAATATGGGCCAATGTCAATGCCAAAGTAGTATTTATCTACCCCATCGCCCGACGAATCGTTGGATGGCTGTGTCTCTACCTCGGGCCTCCTGTAGGAGTCATGCTCAACGAGTGGAAGTTCACTTACGTTGATTTTCTCAGGCGAGCCCCGCGCAGTCATTTCACCTAGAAGTTCGGGTAGTTCGTGCAAAGCGCAGGCTGCGAAATGGCGCAATAGTACGTGCTCCTCCTTGGCGGACATCAAAAGAAACTCGCCAAACATGCTCACCATGATTCGGTGCTCGGCCGCACACCGAGCTAGCGCTAAGGTGAGCCACAGACGGGAATGCCATTCGTAGAAGACAAACCGTTTGTCGACGAACGCTCCGGGTGAACCGATGACTGCGAATTTCGCAAGCGCATTCACAACCGGCTTCCAGCCAAGCTCGATAGTCGCCCGAACGGCGTGTGCGGCCTCCCAACGTACAGAAGTGGTTGGTGAACCTAACCCTGCCCAGAGGTAACCAGCCAGTGCAGCCTCGCAGCTGCCGAGCGGCTTCATGCCCTCATTCCAGGGTCCATCGCCATCGTCAGGATGAAGGTCACTTTCGAGGAGAGATAACCCAAAGTGCAGTGCGTCGTCCGCCTCATCGTTTGTCAAACGAGAGGCCAACGGCTCCAACATCTGGAAGAGCTCGCCGGCTGTTAGCACTGTGACCTTGGCTAGAAACCCCTCAAGCACTGCGTCCACAATCTGGCCGTCGCTAACAATGCCCTCGTCAATAATCTCACTGTACGGAAACGAGCTCCACCATCCTTTTCGCCTAGCCGATTCAGGATTTGTTCGGCATACGGATAGCACTACTTCTGTCATCGCTTTGCGCAGAGAAACCGGCTTGATGTTTTGTTTTCCAAGCACGCCGAAAATTTGCCTGAGCTCATAGCTCCCAAATTCTGGCCACTGCGAAACAGCAAGACAGAATTCGGCCGCTCGGCCTAAACCGCATCGTTGTAGTGCTTCTTGGTAGAACTCGTCAGTTTTATAAGGAGGGTCGAAAGTCCTAAGGCGCAAATACGCCGCACGTAGTTCCACGGAGCTTGTTAGGTCGACCCCCTTGAATAGGACATTCCAGTCTGGGTCGCTTCGTTTCTTTGGCGTCTTCGGTGCGTATTGCCGAGCAGAGTTCCCACCCTCACGCTTAGGCACCCTCGCTTGGGTGAGAAGCCTGTCGATGTCTGGAGCCACGAAGTTACAAGTGCGTGCCAACTCAGAAATCCTTTCAAGTTCCTCCAGCGACGGCGAACTGACCCTTAGGTAGCGGTAGCCAACGCTGAGCGTTTTCCGCTGTACTTCCTTATTCGATTCGTGTTCAACCGCTTTCACAAGGTCTTCGGCGCGCGCCCATTCTTCGCCAATCGGGCATAGCGCAATTGGCGCGATGCGCGGAAGCAAGCCGCGCTCTACAAGGCGGTCGGTTGCAATTTTTAGAAGCTTGTCTGCATAACCAAACTTGCGGTCTCTCCAGCGACTGAGAGCGGCGATCGTAGAGGCTGGGCACAAGCTCAACAATCCATCAATTGTGCGTTCCCAGTCGAAGTGCTTGTCTCTTTCCACATATTCGTACGCCAGCTCCGTGCCTCGTGCCAAGCGGTAGGCGGACTCGGGCCGGGGGAGACTGTCTCTTCCGCTCGCTTCGGCCAGGCAAATGAGCGCGCCCCATCGGGCCAAGTTCTCTTGTCCAACGCGGTTCGACATCTCCACTGCCCGCTCAAAGTAGTTGCGCGCCTCCGCTATGCTGGCCGGAAAAACGGCACGCGCCAGAATTTGGTAGGACTCGACTCTGGACTCAGCGTGCTCGCGATTTTGTTCTATAGCTTCGTAGGCCTTGACGGACACCTCGAGCGCAAAGTTCTCGAGTACCTTTGTACGGGCGGCCAAGCGACAGACACCTGCCATGGTGGCGGGCCAGATACCTTTCGCCTTCTCTTCAAACCAGGCCCGATATGAAGCCAGTGACGTGACGTCAGAAATTGACGCATCGCGGAGCGCCCTTATCCATTCCAGTGCAACGACTTGGTCTAGATTGAAGACGTTGCTGTAGTCCTTGGACCTAGCTGCGTTCGTTGCTTTGAGTGCTTCCTGTGCGGCCTCGCTGAAATCTGCCGAGGTCCTGCCGCAGGCGATTTCTGCGCTCAGTCGATACCAAGCGAAGACACCGCCCGTCCCCCTGTTAAACGCTTCGGCATCAGAACTTACGCTGTAGTGACTCTGCTTCTTTTCCAGCTCTTCTCGGATTTCCTTTGGAGCCAAGTCGATGAGCTCGAGTTGCTTGCCCAACAGGGCGGACTCAAGCGTGTACGCTCTCAGCAGCGTAGACCTGTCGGACGCGTACCGCTCCGCCAGGTCTCGAGGGGGATGGTCCGGCAAGTAACGGCGTATGACATTTGCCCACATCGCGTCATCACGTGGCAGCACTCTCAGCGCTTGTAGAACAGCAGACGTGACGCCATTTAGCACGCTCCACTTAGCGCTATGACCACCTGGTTCTTGCAGTTGAATGCGACGGGAACTCAATGCACGCATGAGCTTTTCCACAGGCTTGGAAGGCAGTGAGTGTCCGCCGCAGCACGCTTCCGCTGCCAGGCCTAGCATCAGCCATACATCTTGCGCACCGTGTTCCGCCAGTTGGTCAAGAAGGTCGAATCGACCAAGGTCCACAAGCCGACGCGCCAAGATGCCTCCGGCGGCCATCGAGAGAGACCTAGGCGTCCACCCTCTAAGAAATCTGACTGCGAGCTCCGGTCCTTCTGCAAGCAATTTGGCCATTGCGAGTTCGGCCATATCGCTAGTTTCGACGCGCTCGTTTTTTTCCTCGTGTTCTTCATGCGCCATCCTCGCCCAGGAATACAGCCAATCTGTCGCCATTCTTAGGCGGCTTCGTGCTTCAGCAATGAATTCCGGACGGCCCGCCAGCAGGCCTGCTTCATAGGCATGATGTGCGCCTGTCCAGCTTCCTCCGAATGTACGTCGAGACACTAGTTCGTCGATGCGGTCTGGAGAAAGAAGTGCAGAGGCGATGTCCGTGTTCCCCTGTATCAGGTCATTCTGTCGCTCGACACCGGCAAGTTCGCCTGCCACCTTAAGTGCGAGCTTCGCCGCCGGGGCGTAGCGTTTCTCTTGCAGGCAGGCCTTTAGCGCAAAGGTCAGGCGCTGGACCTCCACATCACGGCGCTCGAGTGGGTTCGACGTAGGTAGGCCATCAGCAGAAAGGGCCAGGTCAACCAACTCATCCATTCGCCCCGCGGCGAGAAGCAGTTGAGGAATTGTTGATGCGACGTAGGAGCTGGTGGCAGCTTGGGGTTTCAATCGGTCCAGAAACGTCGCCAACTTTGCCTTGTTTGGCCAAAAACGCTCGCGGAACCAAGTCTCGGAAGGCTCATCCAGGAAGTGAAGACTGCCACCTTTGACCAGCAACGGTCGTCCTAAGTCATAGGCGAAACTTCGTACCGCACTTTCAGTAGCTCCCGAAATCTCAGCTAGCACCGCGATTGGAACAAGTGGTCGCAGCACGGCCAAGCCCTGGCAGATTTGGTTAATCTGTTCTGCTTCGATAGAGCCTTCTCGAAACTTGAGCTTTTCGACTGCGCGCTCCAGCAGTTCGGCAATTGCCCGCTCAACTGTGGAGGGTGATGGTCCGAGCGCCTTCAACATGCCTTCTAACGGCAGTTTTCGGCTGAGTGCTAGCGCCTGAACCCGTGGGTTGGAGCTGCTTAAGAAATCGAAGTCGACGACATCTTTGTCAGTCGCGTTCGGATAGTACTTTTTGAGGTGCTGTGCCGTCTCCAAACGGCTAAACGGGCGCAGTTCAACGTGCGTCGCGTCGGGCGGAGCTCGCAGATGGTCTCGCCGATGGGTCCGACAAGTAAAGACCAGTTTGACACCGTCTGGCATCTCCGTGCGAATGAGGTCTGGCACGAAGGCCGCATCATTGAACTCAGTAGCTGCCATAACGGCGTTGTCGGCAGCGTCGACTATCAAATAGAGATGGGCAAAGGGCGTTTTAGCCCGGAGCAGACCGACGGCCTGAGTCAGTCTTGCAAGAAACGCACGCATATACTGCTTGCTATCCGTTCCGCGGATTGGAATCAAAGGATTGCATAGCCCTTGAGCAGCAAGCTCATTTGCAATCTGCGGGAGGGCGTCTTTTTGTCGATGCCGGAAGTGTTGGGAGCTTCTGTACAGTCCGTCGCCAAAGCAGTCATAGAGCACCGCTACGGAACCTTCAGGGAAAGACTTGGAAAGTTGCCACGCGAGGATGGACTTCCCAACTCCTCCTTCGGCATGAAGGACGACGGGTTGAGTGGTGGACTCCAAAATCGTGCGAATCTCTCGCTCCTGCTCGCGAGGAAATGCACCGTCGGTAGGCTCAGCAATCAGACACTTTGCGGGCCAGAGATCCGCCTCGTCGGCCCCAAGTGCTCGCAGAACATCGAGGCGACGAATGGACGGGTTTGAGGCGTGCTCAGAGGTGGCCTTCTTAGTAACCAATTCTTTGAGCTGAAGAGGTGCGTCCGAGTCTGCCTCGGCCAAGTATTTTCCTACATCCTTGAACAGGAGATTGCGTTGATTCCATAGGTCGGGCTCACCTGCTTCAACGGAAAAGAGAGTTAAGAAATTTGCAGTTTCGCTGTCGAGTCCCTTCACATAACCAAGTAGCGTCTTCGCGACTGAGGAATGTCTCGCTGGCTTCCCCTCTGCAAGGTCCTCCAGCGACTCAGCCACTTTTTCATCGATAGGACGGTTCGTCGTGAAGGTAAAGCGCAACTTGTCCTTAAGCTCCTTCCAGGTGAACGTCTTACGCAGTTTCGCAAACCGCTCGGAGAAGCCTTCAAGCGTGTTTTTCAGCCCGCTGGCTGTCCAGGGCTTCTGCACACGTTGCGTGGAATGCTTCAGCTGCACGTAGCGAACTAGGCGGGCGTCCTTCAGGGACTCGCTGCCAAAGTAGAAACCCACGTCGATGAGTTCATCGCCTTCGTTGGCTGAGCCAGGGCCTTCGGCAGCCGATGCGCCCTCAATAGAGATGGCGACCAAGTCGCTCACTCCCGGCAAGAGCGAGAGGCAGTGGCGCGCCGCCCAGTGGTAATGGAACTGGTCTCCGTCTCTGCTCATTCGCACCAAGTCGGAGTCGGTGGTTGTGGCACCAACTGTAGTTGTTTTTGAGTTCATGAGGACTGAAAGATTGCTTTCGGAGCGTCACGACGCAGTGCCACCGGCTTCCCGCTGCTCGGTCGGGACCTATATGTACGTCCACGAGACTTGCTCAACCGCAGTTCACTAATTGAGCCAGCTCAACCTTGAAACGGCTGCTGTTTACAGCTTCCACCAAATCCGACTTAGCGCACGCCCCGGTGTCGACGTTAGGATTATCGGCTGACGCTACATTTTTATACAGTCATTTTGCCACTGTACAAGCCATACAAGCTGTCAATTCGCAGACGCCACCCAAATCTCCGCCGGGTTTAACTGTCGACGCACCACACCGGCCCGCAGACGAGAAGGTGGCGCTCCCGCCAGGGGGCTGTCTAGCGAGGATCGAAGCTGGGCTGCACAGTCTCGAATGTTAGAACTTGCAATTCAGTTTGGTGGCCGTCGCTGGGGCAGCGTGGGTGGGTTAAATGGTGGATCCACTAGTAAAAATTGCCAAATAGGCACAGTAATCCGACGTCCGCGATGCATCGATAGCAGTCGTCGACGCCTCAGGCTTTGTTGACCGCTACCAGCCTCCATCGGACATCGAATCCACTAAGCGAACTTCTGGTGTTGGCCGGAAGCTAACATTTACTGATAACCGCTTGCAAAACTGAAATTCGTCTACAACCACAGGCACAATCCCGATGACGTCCCGCTCACCGATGCCCGGCCTGAAGCTGCGGCACATTAGGAAACCTCTCCTGCTGTTAAATCCACAAGTTCACCGTCGGATTTGGATTTATCAGCCAGAGGCCCCGTTTCCCCCTGCCCGGCGATTGAGATATACACAGTGCGCAGATTCAGGTTGCCAACCCGGGCATCCGATAGTGCAGCAAAGCCTTCCGCAATCTCGGCATACAAATTCCTTGTCTTCATTGTCGAACCTTCTTTGCGCGTTCGCCCATGCCGCTAAACCGCGTTCTGCGAAATGAATCGTTCAATCCGCGGCTCAGTAAGTCGCTAATTATGGTGAGTCACTCCCCAACGTTGAATTCTGTAGGCCCAATATCAGACAACGTAACAGTACTGCCCGATCATCAACGCGTCCGATTTTTTGATGAGCCCCCCTATTTGACTCATTCCTCCCGACGTTGTCTGCAAGTCACGCCTTATCTCCAACCCGCCTCACCACCCACACCGTCGCCCCCCCACACCCGGCATCCTCCACCACATGCCGCACCACCTCAAACCCACTCCCCGCCAACAACTCCCGATACTCCTTTCCCTCCAAACTCCCGTGATACAGCGGCCTCCCTCCAAACTCCCCAATCGCCTCACCTAACCCCGGCCCACTTGTAAACATCAACACCGCCCCCGGCGCAGCCAACCGCCCAAACACCCCAAACATCCCCCGCTGATCCTCTGGCGATAAATGAAAGAAGCTATGCCAAGCGATCAACCCATCAAACGGCCCCGCGACCGCCATCTGCCGCATATCCCCAGCAACCCACTTATGCTCAGGAAACGCCGCCTCCGCCCGCTTCAATAACGGCACCGACGTATCCACACCCGTGATCCGGCAACCACGCTCAATCAGATACTGAGCAATCGGCACCCCAAACCCACACCCAATATCCAGTACCCGCGGACTCGCCCCCGGCAGCAGCGCCAGAAACGCATCCAGCCACGCGCGCTCGATCAGCTCCGTCCCACGCTGCCGCACAAACGCGTCGGCATGCTCCCGATAGATCGACACCACGTCATCAGCAGGCGATTTGGACATCTTCAAACTCCCGAAACGGCGACCACAGAAAAACGAACCTTTTGAATCGAGCGAATCAACCGCAAACGCCCGCATCCCCATGGAAGCACTCCCAAGCCTCCGACTCAATATCCTCAATCACCACGCCATCCTCACCCGCGATGGTGAACTGCTCCTGGCTATCGCCAATACTCGCCGCCCCATCCAACCCCAGCAGCAGCGAATACATCGTGTCTCGCAGCGCCAGATCCAACACGCCACGCAAGCCCTCAAGCTGCGCCGACGACAACCCCAGCCCCCGCACCTTGGCCGCGACGGCACTTCCGCCGTCCGCCGCCATGAACGTCTCCAACAACTCACCCCGCAGCGCATTCCAGTTGCCGACAAATTCCTTCGCGTCCATTCGATTCCCTTAACGTGTCCCAACCCGCGGCCGCACACCCAACCCCAACCGCGATCCAATCAACCAAAAAACAATCTATGGTCAGCCCGATTTTTGCAAGCGGGTTTGTGTTGGCGTAAATTGGGCTTTGCTCAAATCTATTCGGAGTCGTTTGGGGACAGGTCCCCCGCTCCATGATGAGAGTCGCGCCCGGCAAACCTCAAAAGGGCCTCAGCATCCAGGTGCTGAATTTTTTACCAGGTTTCTTGCCAGGCCGTTGAGCCGTTTATGTCTTCACGTACTCGCGTCGCAAAACCAGGAAGTGACTGCGTAAAACGGTGATGAATGTCAGGTTGCGCTAACAACCTGCTCACTTCGGTAGTTCGTTCCATTGGCGAGGATGGCCCAGGCTATCCTCGCCAATTTATTGGCCAGCGCGCAGGCCACCACGTTCGAGTGGCGTCGTGCCAGCAGCTCGCGTACCCAGACGCCCAGCCGATCCGTGCGCCGCTCTACGCGTTGCATGATCGCTCGTGCGCCCTGCACCAACAGCCGCCTGAGATTCTTGTCGCCACGCTTGCTGATTCCCAGCAGCTTAGGCGTACCGCCAGTGCTGTATTGGCGTGGCACCAGACCCACAGAGGCGGCGAACTGGCGGGCCGAACCGAATTGCTGCGCATCGCCCAATTCTGTCATCAGCACGCTCGCGGTGATCGGCCCGATGCCGGGGATCTCCAGAAGCCGCTGGCTGCGTTCATCCTCGCGCAGTTGCTGGCACAAATCGCGTTCGATTTCGCCGATCTGCTCGTCCAAATACTTGAAGTGCGCCTGCAGCCGTTCAAGCAATGCCGCCAGTCGGGGCGGCAGCTCATGCTCGGCCAACACCGCTGGCAGGCGCCGCAGGATCGCCTGGCCGCGCGGCAGGCTGATGCCGAACTCCAGCAAAAAGGCGTGGACTTGGTTGATCACGCCGGTGCGCTCGCGCACCAGCGACTCTCGGACGCGGTGCAGCGCCGAGACGGTCTGCTGAGCCTCGTTGCGCACGCACACGAACCGCATGCTCGGGCGCGAGGCTGCTTCGCAGATCGCCTGCGCATCGGCAAAGTCGTTCTTGTTGCCCTGCACGAAAGGGCGCACGAACTGTGGGGAGATCAGCTTGGGTTGGTGGCCTAGCGCCTGGATGCGGCGCGCCATCCAATGGGCTCCTGCGCAGGCCTCCATCACCACCGTGCTGCACGGGCTATTACCCAGCAACGTGAACACTTGCTGGCGAGAGCACTTCTTGCGAAACACCATCCTGCCGGCAGAATCCTGCCCGTGCAGATGGAAGCTATGCTTACCCAGATCGATGCCAATCAGCGTGACGGTGCTCATGAGAGGTCTCCCAGAAAGAACAATCCCCACTCAGCGTACCGCTTCGTGGGGATCGGGCTGACCATCTCATTAGGGCCGCATAATCGCGGCCCCTGCATTCACACCTTTCTAACCCTCATCAAGCCTTACGCACCTGCGCAATCAGCGCATCCAGTTGCTTGAGCATCGAATCCACTTCCTCAGCCGTCACATTCAGCGCGGGCATGAAGCGCAGCAAATTCGGGCGCGGCGCATTCAGCAGCAGACCTTCCGGCGCCTGATTACGCGCGGCCTCGACAATCGCCGGACCATCATCACGATCCATCACCAGCGCGCGCAGCAGGCCCATGCCGCGTTCGCCCTTCATGCCGTACTTGGCCGAGATGGCCAGCAGGCCTTCGGACAGTTGCTTGGCGCGCGCGTTGACCGCGTCCATGAAGCCGGGCGCGACCAGCGCGTCGAAGACGGCGACGCCGACGGCAGTGGTCAGGGGGTTGCCGTTGTAGGTGCCGCCTTGGTCGCCGTGCTGGAACACGCTGACTTCCTGACGGGCGAGCAGGGCGGCCAGCGGCACGCCGCCGCCGATGCCCTTGGCCAGCGTCATGATGTCGGGCACGACGTCAAAGTGCTGGTAGGCGAACATCTTGCCGGTGCGGCCCATGCCGGTCTGGACTTCGTCGACGATCAGCAGCAGCTGGTTCTCATCGGCCAGCTTGCGCAGGCCTTGCATGAATTCCTTGGTGGCGGGCAGCACGCCGCCTTCGCCTTGGACCGGTTCCAGCATGATGGCGACGGTCTTGTCGTCGATCAGCTTGCGCACGGATTCCAGGTCGTTCAGTTCGGCCTTGGGGAAGCCTTCGACCTGCGGGGCGAACATCTTGTCCCAGCCCGGCTTGCCCGAGGCGGACATGGTGGCCAGGGTGCGGCCGTGGAAGCCGTGGTTCATGGTGATGATCTTGTAGGCGCCGTTCTTCTTGACCTGGCCCCACTTGCGCGCGAGCTTGATGGCGCCTTCGTTGGCTTCGCCGCCGCTGTTGGCGAAGAAGACGCGGTCGAAGTCGGACGCGCCGGTCAGGCGCTGGGCCAGCTCGATCGAGGGGATGTTGTAGAACGCCGGCGACGGGTTCATCAGCTTTTGCGACTGTTCGACCAGCGCGCGCTGCATTTCGGGCGCGGAGTGGCCCAGGGTGTTCACCGCCCAGCCCTGCACGAAGTCCAGGTATCGCTTGCCCGCGTGATCCTCCAGCCAGGATCCCTTGCCGCTGACGAACACGAGGTCCGGGCGGGAGGTGATCTCCATGAGGGTGTTGACGTTGAACTGGCTGAATTCCATGGCGGTTCCTGCGGGATGTAAGGACAGGGGATGAAGGGAATTTCGGGGAACTTCCCCGGGGGAAGCGCGAAAAGGCAAATGTAGCACCGACGGGGGGATGCTATCGTGACGCTACCCCTCCGATCTGCCCCGGGCCGGCCTCATAAGGGCTGCCAGCGCGGGCACTCTATTTTATGCAGGCGATGCGTCCCTCGCGCGCCGTCCGCCGTCGCTTTTTACTGACCAATCATGAAACGTATTCTTTCCAGTCTTGCCGCCGGCCTGGCGTTGGCCGCCGCCATGACCCCCGCTCACGCGGAATTTCCCGACCGTCCCATCCGTCTGATCGTGCCGTTCCCGCCGGGGCAGGCGACGGACATCTTTGCCCGTGCGCTGGCCGAGAAGCTGGGCGCGGCGGTCAAGCAGCCGATCGTGGTGGAGAACCGCGCGGGCGCGGGCAGCAATATCGGCATGGAGCAGGCCACGCGCGCGGCGCCGGACGGCTACACGCTGGTGATCGCGGGCAGCGCCGCGGCGGTGAACCAGACGCTCTATAAGAACATCAACTACAGCCTGACCAAGGATTTCGCGCCGGTGTCGGGCGTGTTCTCGGTGCCGCTGATGTTCCTGGCGACGCCGGCGTCGGGCATTACGTCGCTGCAGCAGCTGGTGAAGCAGGCGCGCGCCAATCCGGGCGAACTGGCGTATGCCAGCGCGGGTATTGGCGGCACGCAGCATTTGTCGGCCGAGATGTTCAAGGCGGCGGCGAATATCGATATTCGCCATATTCCGTACAAGGGCAGTGGCCCGGCGCAGGCGGATTTTCTGGGGCATCAGGTGCCGCTGATGGTGGACTCGGTGACGGCGGGCCTGCCGCACGTGCAGAGCAAGAAGGCCGTGGCGCTGGCGGTGACGACGGCCAAGCGGTTGCCGCAGCTGCCGAATGTGCCGACGGTGGCGGAATCGGGTTATCCGGGGTTTGAGGCGATTGGCTGGGCGGCGGTGTTGGCGCCGAAGGACACGCCTTCGGAGATTACGAATGCGCTTAGCAAGCAGATCGGGCAGGTGTTGAATTCGCCGGAAATGCAGAAGTTCTTCCGGGATCGCGGGGCGGAGCCGATGCCGCTGACGCCTGAGGCGACCGGGACGTTTATTGCCTCGGAAGTGGATAAGTGGGGCAAGGCGGTCAAGCAGTCGGGCGCGCAGGTGGATTAAGCGCGACGCTGGGTTGATGCGGAAAGCCGTTCCTGAAAAGGGACGGCTTTTTTGTTTGGGCATGTACTTGGCTTGGCTGGAGCCTGCCCGTGATCCAAACCAGTGCCGCCGCGCCCGCCAACGGCGCATCACGCGCACCAGATCGGGGCGAAAAACGCACCACCCCCGCTGCCTCCCAGCGCAGCCTACATGGCACAGAACTTGCATCTCCTCGCTTTGTATACCGACTTGGTGTGCAACGCATTGACCCGACCGGGCAGTGCGGGCCCTGGAGAGTTCCTTATGAAACGCAGAACCCTGTTGCTGTCCCTTTGCGCCGCCGCCAGCATCCTGGCCGCGCCCCTGTCGCACGCCGACGCGCTGGACGATATCGTCAAGGCGGGCGTCATCAAGATTGCGGTGCCGCAGGACTTTCCGCCGTTTGGGTCGGTGGGCGCCGACATGAAGCCGCTGGGCTATGACATCGATACCGCGCAGCTGATCGCCAAGCAGTTGGGTGTGAAGCTGGAACTGGTGCCGGTGACCAGCGCCAACCGCGTGCCGTACCTGCAGACCAAGAAAGTGGACCTGGTGATCTCCAGCCTGGGCAAGAACGCCGAGCGCGAGAAGGCCATCGACTTCACGGACGCCTATGCGCCGTTCTTCAATGGCGTGTTTGGCCCGGCGGACCTGAAGGTGTCTTCGGCCGCCGACCTGGCGGGCAAGACCATTGGCGTGACGCGCGGCGCGGTCGAGGACATCGAGCTGACCAAGATTGCGCCGGAATCGGCCATGCTCAAGCGGTATGAGGACAACAACGGCACGATCACGGCCTTTCTGTCGGGACAGGTGCCGATGATCGCGACGGGCAACGTGGTTGCGGCCGCGATCCTGGCGCGCAATCCGCCCAAGAAGCCGGAAACGAAGTTCCTGATCAAGAATTCGCCGTGCTACATCGGCCTGAACAAGGACGAACCGAAGCTGCGCGCCCGCGTGAACGACATCCTGGCCGCGGCCAAGCGTGACGGGTCGCTGTCGGCGATTTCGCAGAAGTGGCTGGGCGCCGAACTGCCCAAGGATCTGTAGGCTGCGCGAGGCCGTCATGGCTTACCAGTACGACTTTTCCTCGGTGTTCGAGTACACGCCGGTGCTGATCAAGGGCATCGGCGTCACGATCGAACTGATCGCGTTCGGCGCGGTGGCGGGCGTGGCCCTGGGCATCGTCTGCGCCTGGGTGCGCACGCAGGGCCCGGCGTGGCTGCGTGCGCCGGTCACCGCCTATATCGAGCTGATCCGGAACACGCCGTTCCTGATCCAGCTCTTTTTCGTGTTTTTTGGCCTGCCGTCGCTGGGCATCCAGCTGGGCGAGATGCAGGCGGCGTGCCTGGCGATGGCGCTGAACCTGGGCGCCTATAGCGCCGAGATCATCCGCGCCGGGATCGACGCCACGCCGCGGGGGCAGTACGAGGCCGGCGCCAGCCTGGCGCTGTCGCGCCTGCAGGTGTTCCGGCACGTGGTGCTCAAGCCGGCGCTGATGCGCATCTGGCCGGCGCTGTCTTCGCAGATCGTCATCGTGATGCTGGGATCGGCGGTGTGCTCGCAGATCGCGGCCGAGGACCTGACCTTTGCCGCGAACTTCATCCAGTCGCGCAACTTTCGGGCGTTCGAGGTGTATTTCGTGACGACCGGGATCTATCTGGTGCTGGCGGTGCTGCTGCGCCAGGTGCTGCGCCTGACCGGACGGCGGCTTTTTCGCAAGGCGGCAAGATGATCGAGTTCTCGACCTGGGACATCGTGCGCAACCTGCTGCTGGCGGCGCGCTGGACCATCGTGCTGTCGCTGGCGGCCTTTGCGGGCGGGGCGCTGATGGGATTGCTGGCGCTGATGATGCGCACGTCGCGCGTGGCGGCGATGCGCCGCATCAGTTGGGCATACATCGAGCTCTTTCAGGGCACGCCGCTCCTCATGCAGCTGTTCCTGGCGTTTTTCGGGCTGTCGCTGATCGGCGTGGAGGTGCCGCCGTGGCTGGCCGCCGGGGCGGCGCTGACGCTGTGGTCGGGCGCGTTCCTGGCCGAAATCTGGCGCGGCTGCGTGGAAGCCGTGCCGAAGGGGCAGTGGGAGGCGTCGGCCAGCCTGGCGCTGGGCTACGTGCAGCAGATGCGCTACGTGGTGCTGCCGCAGGCCCTGCGCATTGCGGTCGCGCCGACCGTGGGCTTTGCGGTGCAGATCGTCAAAAGCACGGCGCTGACCTCCATCATCGGCTTCACGGAACTGTCGAAGGCGGCCACCGTGATCACCAACGCCACCTTCAGTCCCTTCACTGTCTATGCCTGCGCCGCGCTGATCTACTTTGCGCTGTGCTGGCCCCTGTCGCGCCTAAGCCTCCGGCTGGAAAGGAAGTTGCATGCCCCTCATCGCCCTTGAAGACGTCCGCAAACGATTCGGCGACAACGAAGTCCTGAAAGGCGTGACCTTGCGCGTCGACCCCGGCGAGGTCATTGCCATCATCGGCAAGAGCGGCTCGGGCAAGAGCACGCTGCTGCGTTGCATCAACGGGCTGGAGCAGATCGACGGCGGCGCGATCATGGTGGCCGACGCGCAGTTGGGCGACGACGAGCTGCGCCTGCGCGCGCTGCGGCTGAAGGTCGGGATGATTTTTCAGCAGTTCAACCTGTTTCCGCACCTGACCGTGGGACGCAATGTGATGCTGTCGCCCATGGTGGCCAAGCGGGTGCCCGAACGCGAGGCCGAGGACATGGCCCGGGCCATGCTGACCCGCGTGGGCCTGGCCCACAAGTTCGACGCCTGGCCGGACGAACTGTCCGGCGGCCAGCAGCAGCGCGTGGCGATTGCCCGTGCGCTGGCGATGCAGCCGCTGGCGCTGTTGTGCGACGAGATCACATCGGCGCTGGACCCGGAGCTGGTCAATGAGGTGCTGGCGGTCGTGCGCGAGCTGGCTGCCGACGGCATGACGCTGTTGATGGTGACGCACGAAATGCGCTTTGCGCGCGAGGTCTGTGATCGCGTGGTGTTCATGCACCAGGGCCGCGTGCACGAGATCGGTCCGCCGGAACAACTTTTCACGGCACCGGCCACGCCGGAGTTGCGGCAGTTCCTGGGGATGACGAACCTGGCGGCGTGAGCCGCAGGTAAAAATGCACCACCTGTCCTGGTGCGCATGCCTCTATCGCGGGTGCGGCGCGGTTCCTATATTGGACTTGTCCGCCGCCGGACTCCGGGTTTCCCCGGCGCGGTTTCACCCCACCTGAAACCTGAGGATCGATGACATGGACAAGGACCGCATCAAGGGCGCCGCCAAGGAAGTGAAGGGCGCGATCAAGGAAACAGCTGGCAAGGTGACGGGCAGCACCCGCACCGAAGCTGAAGGAAAAGTGGAGAAAGCCGAAGGTAAAGTGCAGCGCAATGTGGGCGAAGCGAAGGATCAGGCACGGGACTTGCTGGACAAGTAATTGCGGCTGCCGATCGGCATGACCCGCACTGTCCAATGAATGCCCGAAGGAGAAGAAAATGACCCACCGTATTTGGCTTGCACTGATGCTCGCGATTACCGCCGTGACCGCCGGTTGCAACACGATGGAAGGTGCCGGCAAAGATATTGAAAGGGGCGGGGAAAAGATCCAGCAGCAGGCCAAGTAAGCGCTTGCAGGCTGTATCCAAAGGTCGGCGCGTGACGGCGCGCCGGCCTTTTTTCGTTCTTGCGAAACGCGGGATACGGGGGCGTGAGGGGTGAACGGTCGATTGTGACCGTGCACCGCGCCGGCTGGCCGGCCCTCAGAAGGACTTATTAGCGCGAGAAGCCGCGCGCCGAGATTTCCCAAATATCTTCCACCACCCCGTCGCGCACCACCACCAGCCCATCATGCAGGTTGAACGTGGGGTCCACGTGCGACGGCACCAGGCGCAGCACCGCGCCCAGGTCGGGCGCCTGCGCCCCCGGTTCCACGCGCACGACGCCGTGCTCATCATTGATGGCGGTGTACGTCAGCCCGGGTTCGCCGAAGATGGCGGGCGGGCCGCATTCCGCCGTAGTGGACTTGAGCCCCGCGTCCAGGATCACCCGGTCGGGCGCCGGCTTGCTCATGACCGTGGCCAGCACGAACAGGCTGTTCTCGAACGCCAGGGGGCCGTCCCACTCGTTGGCGCCATAGTCCCCGTCCATGAAAGCGTAGGAGCCGGCCTGCAATTCGGTATAGACGCCGCTGGCCGCATCGAACTCGGCGCTGCCCGTGCCGCCGCCGGTGATGGTGTCGCAGGCGATGCCGCTCTCGCGCAGCAGTTGCGCGTAGGACGCCGCGATGCGCGCCGCCTGGCGGCAGACCTCGGCGCGCTCCTCGCGGGTGCGGTAATGCTGCACCGACCCGTGATAGGCCTGCAGGCCGGCAAAATTCACACCGGGCAGGTCGCGCGCCTGCTGCGCCAGCGCCAGCACGAGGGCGTCGTCGGACACCCCGCAGCGGCCCTGGCCGACATCCACTTCCACCAGCACGTCGATCTGCGCGCCCGCCTGCACCATGGCCTGCGAGACCTGCAACAGGTTGTGCGCGTTGTCCACGCACACGCTCACTTTTGCCACGCGCGCCAGCTGACCCAGCAGCGCCAGCTTGGCCGGACCGACGACTTCGTTGCTGATGTGGATGTCCTGGATGCCGGCGGCCACGAAGGGCAGGGCTTCGCTGACCTTCTGGCAGCAAATGCCGCGCGCGCCCAGCGCCAGCTGCCGCAATGCGATTTCGGGACATTTGTGCGCCTTGGCGTGCGGGCGCAGGGCGACGTCGTGGCGGTCGGCCCAGGCCTGCATCGCGCGCAGGTTGGCTTCAAAAAGCGCCAGGTCCAACACCAGACTGGGCGTGTCGACGCGGGCCAGCGGATCGCCTGGCTGTGCGGGCGGGGGCAGCGCAATGCCGCGTATGACTTCCTGGGACATCCTGATGACTCCGTAGTCTGACTGCTTAAGGGGTTGCGCACGCATAACCAAAGCGGGACCACCCATAACCACAGGGGCAATGCACCCCCAGGTAAACGATAGCCCCGTAACCATTGGCTACCAGAGGGCGGCATGACAGAATTTCATCATGAAAACGGCCCCCAAGGGGAGGCCCATTTCCGGCAGGCGGCCACGCCGCGCCGGCGATGACAAGACGAACCTCGTCACTCGACAGACCTGTCAAATCCGTATCGGAGAAGCTCGCATGAAACTCAAGCATTGGATCACCGCCCTGACCGTCGCGGTCGCCGCCGTGGGCGCCACCGGCACCGCGCAGGCCCAGCAGTTCTTCCGCATCGGCACGGGCGGCACGGCCGGCACGTACTACCCGATCGGCGGCATCATCGCCAACGCCGTGTCGCAGCCTGGCAAGCTGATCGCCACGGCGGTCGCCTCCAACGGGTCGGTCGCCAACATCAATGGCATCATCGGCGGGTCGTTCGAAGCCGGTTTCACGCAATCCGACGTGGCGTTCTGGGCCTACAGCGGCACCGGCACGTTTGAAGGCAAGCCCAAGGCGCAGGACCTGCGTCTGATCTCCACGCTGTATCCGGAAAGCATCCACCTTGTCACGCGCAAGGGCTCCGGCATCAAGGGCGTGGCCGATCTGAAGGGCAAGCGCGTGTCGATGGATGAGCCGGGCTCCGGCACGCTGGTCGACGTGCGGCTGATCCTGGGCGCGTACGGCATGACCGACAAGGACGTGAAGGCCGAATACCTCAAGCCCAACCAGGCGGGCGACAAGCTCAAGGACGGCGGCCTGGACGCGTTCTTCTTCGTGGGCGGCGCGCCGGCCGGCGCCATCGCCGAACTGGCCTCCACGGGCAACATCGAACTGGTGTCGCTGGTGGGTCCTGAAATCGACGCACTGCGCGCCAAGCAGGAATTCTTCACGCCCGACGTGATTGCCGCCAACACGTACCAGAATATCCCCGAGGTCAAGACCATCTCGGTGAACGCGCAGATGGTGACGTCGGCCAAGATCCCCGAGCAGACGGTGTACGACGTGACCAAGGCGCTGTACAGCGACGCCACGCGCAAGACGCTGGACGCCGGCCACGCCAAGGGCAAGCTGATCACCCGTGAAAACGCGACCAAGGGTGCAGGCATCCCGTTCCACCCCGGGGCCGAAAAGTTCTACAAAGAGATTGGTCTGCTGAAGTAGTAGGCCCCCCCGAGCGCCTGCGGCGCTTCCCCCAGGGGCGCCGGTGGCGGACCGGCAGAGCCGGATCCGCGCGGCCCCGCTTGGGCGGCTCCGGTTCTTTTTGCGTGTGGCTTGCCTTTGTAGAGGTTGGCGGGACGCGTAGGTCTTTATGTCGGCGGCGATGACTTTCGCGCCGCATCTGAGCAGGGCCGCCGTTGCGCGGCCCTGCTTGCTGGATCACCTTGAGAATTACCGCGATGGAAATCGATCACGAAAAAACCCAGAAGCTGGCGGAAAAGTACGATTCGGAAATCCGCTTCCGGCCGCTGGACAAGACTGCTACGTGGATCGTCTCGGGCCTGCTGGTCACGCTCTCGATCTTTCACTACTACACCGCAGGCTTCGGCCTGCTGCGCGAGGCGACGCACCGCGGCGTGCACCTGGCCTTCGTGCTGAGCCTGATTTTCCTGGTCTTCGGCTTTTCGAAGTCGCACTACCAGCGCCAACCCAAGTCCACCTGGTATTCGCCGGGCGGCATTCCGCTGTACGACTGGATCATCGCCATCGCACTGGCGCTTTCGGTGCTGTACATCCCGTACATCTTCGAGGACCTGGCGTTCCGCGTGGGCAATCCGCTGCCGCAGGACGTGCTGATGGGCTCGATCCTGCTGATCGGCCTGTTGGAAGCCACGCGGCGCGCCATGGGCTGGCCGCTGCCGATCATCGCGATCGTGTTCATGGCCTATGCGATGTTTGGGCCGTACTTCCCCGGGCTGCTCAAGCACGCGGGCAATACATGGTCCCAGGTCGTGAACCACATGTATCTGACCAGCCAGGGCGTCTACGGCGTGGCGGTCGGGGTGGTGGCGACCTACGTGTTCCACTTCGTGCTGTTCGGCGTGCTGGCCACGCGCATCGGGCTGGGCCAGCTGTTCCTGGACGTGGCCTCGACCGTGGCGGGCCGCTACGCGGGCGGGCCGGCCAAGGTGTCGGTGTTTGGCTCGGCGATGTTCGGCATGCTGTCCGGATCGTCGGTGGCCAACGCCGTGACGGTGGGGTCTCTGACCATTCCGGCGATGATCCGCGTGGGCTATCCGCGGCATTTCGCGGCAGGCGTGGAAGCCGCCAGTAGCACGGGCGGGCAGATCACGCCGCCCATCATGGGCGCGGCGGCTTTCCTGATGATCGAGTTCCTGGGCATTCCGTACCAGCAGATTGCGATCGCGGGCATATTCCCGGCCTTCCTGTATTTCTTCGGCATGTTCATGCAGGTCCACTTCGAGGCCAAGCGTGAAGGCCTGCGCGGACTGACCCCCGAGGAAATGCCCAAGCTCAAGCAGTCGTTCAAGATGCGCTGGCCGACGCTGATTCCGCTGGTGCTGCTGGTCGGCGTTCTGGCCAGCGGCCGCACGCCGTATCTGGCGGCCTTTGCGGGCATCACGGGCTGCATCGTGGTGGGCATGCTGAATCCGTTCCAGCGCTTGCACTGGCGCGACCTCTACGAAGCCTTCGAGACCGGCGCGAAGTACGCGCTGGCAGTCGGCGCGGCCGCCGGCACCGTGGGCATCGTGATCGGCGTGGTGACGCTGACCGGCGTGGGCTTCAAGATCTCGTACATCGTGATCGCCGCCTCGCAGGTGCTGGCCTCCGGGGCTGCATTCTTCCTGCCCGAGGCGTTGACCGACATGCAGTCGCTGACGCTGGTCGCCGCCCTGGTCATGACCGGTATCGTCTGCATCCTGATGGGCTGCGGCGTGCCCACCACCGCCAACTACCTCATCATGGTGGCCGTCGCGGCCCCCACGCTGGTGCAACTGGGCGTGCAACCCATCGCGGCGCACTTCTTCGTGTTCTATTTCGGCATCCTGGCGGACATCACGCCCCCGGTGGCGCTGGCCGCGTATGCGGCGGCGGGCATGGCGGGCAGCGATCCATTCAAGACCGGCAACACGGCGTTCAGGCTGGGCATCACCAAGCTCATCGTGCCCTTCGTGTTTGTGTTCTCGCCGTCGCTGCTGATTTCGGTGCAGGGGTTCACCTGGTACGACTTCTTCGTGACGCTGATCGGCTGCATGGTCGGGCTGGTGCTGCTGTCGGCCGCCTTCTCGCGTTACATGCTGGTGGGCATGAAGAGCTGGGAACGTTGGCTGTGCACCCTTGGCGCGCTGCTGACGATCATCCCGGGCCTGACTAGCGGCATCATCGGGGTGGCGATCTGCATCCCGGTGTTCATCCGCCAGCTGGCGGGTCTGAAACTGGAGAACGCGCCCAAGGCGGTGTAGCGCCCGGGCACAATCAAAAAAGGGGCGGACCAAATCGGGCCCGCCCCTTTTTGCTGAATCAGCCATTTTGTCAGCATTTGGGCGCAAAATGGGCGGTCTTGGGCGCATGGTGACGGCCTACAACATCCGCCTTTTCCCCGGTTGCCCGGCAAATTAAATCGGCGTAAAGTAAAATTCATGTTTGCTGGTCTGCCGATATGCGGGCCGACTGTGCAAACAGGCACAAACTGCGCCATATGTTCGATATCCTGGTCTATCTGTTCGAGAATTACTACACGCCTCAGGCCTGTCCTGCTGCCGATGTGCTCGCCAAGCGGCTTGCCGCTGCCGGTTTCGAGCACGAGGACATCGACGACGCGCTCGGGTGGCTGTACGGCCTGGCCGAGACCACCGAACGGTGCGTCGATCTGGCACAGGCGCCCTCGTCCGGCACCCGGATCTACACCGAGAACGAATACCAACAGCTCGGCACCGAGTCCATTGGCTTCATCGCCTTCCTGGAATCGGCCGGCGTGTTGCCCGCGCCCCTGCGCGAAATCGTGATCGACCGGGGCCTCGCCTCGCCGGAAACGCCCGTGCCGCTCTCCAAGATCAAGATCATCGCCCTCATGGTTCTCTGGAGCCAGGAAGCCGAGATCGACAATCTGGTCCTTGAAGAGCTGCTCGACGAAGAAGGCGGGCGCCTGCTGCATTGAGCGCGCGGCCCCGATCCGCCCTCCCCCTGATTCAACCCTTCAGCCCGCGCGCCTGGCCGCGCGGGCTTGAGCTTTTTATTCCGTCCCCGTGACCTACGTCGGCCGTTTTGCCCCCAGCCCCAGCGGCCCGCTGCATGCGGGCTCGCTGGCGACCGCGCTGGCCAGCTGGCTGGACGCGCGCGCTCAGGGCGGGCGCTGGCTGCTGCGCATCGAGGACGTGGACACGCCGCGCACGGTGGCGGGTGCCGCGGACGTCATCATGGGCCAGCTGCAGGCCCTGGGACTGGTCTGGGATGGCGACATCGTCTGGCAGTCGCACCGCAACGCGGCCTACCAGGCGGCGTTTGACGCGCTTGCCGCTCAGGGCCTGATCTATGGCTGCGGCTGCACGCGGCGTGAAATTGCGGACTCGGCGCTACGCGGCCAGACGGCGCCCGGCGCCGATGGCGAAAGACCCTACCCCGGCACATGCCGTCACGGCCTGCCGGCGGGGCGCGAAGCCCGCGCCTGGCGGCTGCGCGTGCCGGACGGCGTGGAACGCTTCGAGGACCGTTGGCTTGGCCCGCAGGAGCAGGATGTGGCGCAGGCGGTGGGGGATTTCGCGCTGCGGCGGGCGGACGGGCTATGGGCGTACCAATTGGCGGTGGTGGTGGACGACGCCGCGCAGGGCGTGACGGACGTGGTGCGCGGGGCCGACCTGCTCAGTTCCACGGCGCGCCAGCGCGTGCTGGGCCGTCTGTTGGGCCTGCCGCCGCTGCGCTACCTGCACGTGCCGTTGATTCTGGACCCGGCCAGCGGCCTGAAGCTGTCCAAGCAGAATGGCGCCCCCGCGGTGGATACGCGCGCGCCGCTGCCGGCCCTGCAGGCGGCGTGGGCGGCGTTGGGCTTTGCGCCGTTGGCCGCCACGGGCGTCGCGCCATTCCTGCAGGACGCCACGGCGCGCTGGGCAGCGCGGTTTCCGGGCTGACGCCGGCCGCAGCCGCCGCGCGCGTTGCCTGCCGGCTGATCCCTGAAGGCCCTGCAACCGCTCACAGCGGCTGCAGGTCCGCCCCCAGCATCCGCACCAGCAGCGCTTCACCGTCGTCGGCCACGCGCAGTTCGCCATAGCGCGCGACCTCATACCGCGCCGCTTCGCCTTCCGGGAAGAAGAACGCGTTGGTCACGATGCGCACGCCATTGCCGCGGATGCGATAGCGCAGCGGCACTTCGGTTTCGGCATGCGGGTGCACGTCGGACTGGATCCGCACCGCCTGCGCCACACCGCGCGAATCCGGCGTCAGCATCACGTAGCCGTCCGGCTCGTAGCCCATGACACTTTCGCCGTCGTTCTGGTTGCCGCCCAGCCGCAGGCGCGTCACCTCGCGTCCGGCCGCAAAATTCAAGGCCATGTAGTCGCCCTGCATGAGGGAGCGCGGATCGACCGGCACCAGCTCCAGGATGACGACCTTGCCCGACGACAGGAGTTTTTCGCGCTCCCAGATGCCGGCGTTGGCCGCGACCAGCACCAGCGCCAGGCCGCCCAGGATGCCCGCTGTGCGCCAGCGCAGGGCCGGGGATACCGGCGGCAGGGGACGCGCTTGAACCGGGGCCTGCGTGCGCATCAGGCGTGGCACCAGCCAGACCGCGGCGCGCAGCACGAACAGGACCACCGCCGCGCCGCTTAGCCACAGCGCCTTTTGCAGCAGCGGCAACTCCAGTTGGTAGTAATAGACACCCAGGTACGCCAACAGGCTGGCGGCGCCGAAGACCATGACGCGCGGCTGGTTCAGGCCAAATCCCAGCAGCAGCCACGCCAGCGCGAAGCCGACGCCCGGACTGGGCAGCCAGAACAGCGCCAGCAGCAACAGGCCGATCGGCACGCCCCAGGTGACGCCGCCGGTCAGGAGGCGGCGTCGCGGCCACAGCACGGCCAGCGCGGCGGCCACCGGCAAGAGCGCGCCCGCGACGACCAGGGCGGCGGTGCGCGGCGCAAGCTGCCAGATGGCGGGCAGCTCGGTGACGGCAATGCCGCTTGCCAGCCAGACCATGCCCTGCACGGACAGCAGGAACGCCCACGCCAGCGGCTGCAGCGCATGGCCGCGCCGCGCGCCCACGCGGTGGCTGACGGTGAAGATGACGGCGGTGGCCCATGCGCCGATGACGCCGATGGGCAGCCACAGGAAGGTGGCCCGGGTCGCGTCGAAACGGATCCAGGCGTCCATCAGGTCTTCCCGCATGAGGTCGGGCGACAGGCCGCGCCAGATCAGGCCGGCGCTGGCCAGCGCGATCAACAGGCCGCTCAGAAAGCGCAGGATCACGTCGGGTCCCAGCGCATAAACCGCGGCCGCCATCAGCAGCACGAAGAAGCTTGCGCTGGCGAACGAGGTCGAACTGGACAGTCCGAAAATGATGAGGATCTGCCCCGTGAAGGCCATGGCCGTGCCGCACTGACGCCAGAACGGGCCGGCATCGCTGCGCAGCACCGCCACGCCCACCGCGCAGAGCACGAGGCCGGCGACCAGCGCGCCGCTTTCGGTGGTGATCAGGTTGGAGAACGCGACGAACAGCAAGAGGAGCAGGGTGGCCAGCCACGCGGACAGGCCCAGCAGGCATTGCACGTACCAGGGCGGTTCGGCGCGCGGCACGGCAGCGGGCGCCAACTGCGCCACGGGCGCGCTGGATTCGGCGGGATCGACGGCATTGCCTGCCGAGGCGCCAGCCGGTTCCGCGTCGGCGGCCGGCACGGGGACCGGCGCTTCGTTGCTCATGCCGCGCAGCCATCGGGCGGCCACGACGGCCTCGGCCATGAGCAAGGCGGCCAGCGGCAGCGCCGCCCACGCGCCGGGCTCAAGCCGCCACAACCATTCGCCCACCACGCGCAGCGACACGCAGATGACGCCGGCGGCCAGCATGGCCAGGATGACGAGGTCGCGCCGGCCGCGCTGATAGTAAAGGCCGAGCCCCAGCGTGGCGGCAACCCAGGCGACGCCGTTGTAGGTGCCCAGGCCGTCGACGATGAAATCGCCGAACATGAGGGCCAGCACCAGCACGCTGATCGCGATGGCGGCCAGGATGCGCGGCCCGAAGACCGTGCTGGCGCGCCAGCGTCGCGCGGCCATTTCCCAGCCGAACAGCAAGACGAGGTTCAATGCGGCCATGACCAGGCTGGGCAGGCCCGGACCGCCGAAGATCATCATCCACGTGAAGACGCGTTCGCCCAGCCACAGCGCGACCGCAAGATTGAGCACCAGCGCCCACAACAACCACACGGCCTGGCTGCCCGCGGCAAGCGCCCAGGGCAAGAGCAACACTGCCCACCACGCGAACAGTTCCCAGGTATCGGCGCCCGTCTGGTAAGTTTGTCCTAATAGGGCGAGCAGGGCGCCCAGCAAAATGCCGGCCAATGCCAGCAGCGCGCCAGGGATGCTGCGCCGCACGCCGGGCCGGGCGCGCAAGCGCAAGCCGGACCACGCGGCGGCCAGCGCGCAGACGGCCAACAGGCCCTGCAACCCGGCAAAGCGCTGCATTTTTGTCATGTCCTGCCAGTTGGCGGCAACCCAGCAGACGGCAGCGCTGCCCAGCAGCAAAACGCCTAGCCACAAGGTGCTTCGCGCCAAAAATTGACGCCAAGCGTGCAGTTCGGATCCCGCTTGCCTTTCAGTGCCGACTTGCATCTGGCGAATCTCCGATCTTATTATCCGCGCTGATACGGCGGGACTACCGCCACTGGAAACACATGAATAAAACGCTGATTATTGCCGAGAAGCCCTCGGTGGCCCTTGATATATCACGCGCCTTGGGAGGCTTCGCGCGCGAGGGCGACTATTTTGAAAGCGAACGTTACGTTCTCGCTTCAAGCATCGGCCATTTGCTCAGCTTGGTCGCGCCCAACGATCCGGTCAAGGGGAAGTGGAGCTTCACGCACCTGCCCGTGATTCCGCCGGCCTTCGAATTGGGCCCGACCGACAAGAAGTCCGCCGAACGCCTCAAGCTGCTTGTCCGGCTTGCCAAGCGCAAGGATGTGGACGCCATCATCAACGCCTGTGACGCGGGACGTGAAGGCGAACTGATCTTCCGCTACATCATTCAGTACGCCGGCGTGAACAAGCCCATCCAGCGCCTGTGGCTGCAGTCGATGACGCAGGCCGCCATCCGCGAGGCCTTTGCCAGCCTGCGCGACGACACGCAGATGAAGCCGCTGGAAGCCGCGGCGCGTTCGCGCGCCGAGGCCGACTGGCTGGTCGGCATCAACGGCACGCGCGCCATGACCGCCTTCAACAGCAAGGACGGGGGCTTTTTCAAGACGCCGGTCGGCCGGGTGCAGACGCCCACGCTGGCCATCGTGGCCGAACGCGAAGAGCGCATCCGCCGCTTCGTGCCGCGCGACTATTGGGAAGTGCGTGCCACCTTCGTGGCGGCCGCCGGCCTGTACGAAGGCCGCTGGATCGACCCGCAATTCAAGAAAGACGACAAAGATCCCGAAAAGCGCGAATCGCGCCTGTGGTCGGCCGCCGCCGCGCAAAGCGTGGTCGCCGCCTGCCGCGAGCAGCCGGGCAGCGTGACCGAGGAATCCAAGCCGTCCAGCCAGATGTCGCCGGCCCTGTACGATCTGACGTCGCTGCAGCGCGAGGCCAACGGCCGGTTCGGTTTTTCGGCCAAGACCACCCTGGCGCTGGCGCAGACGCTGTACGAACGCCACAAGGCCCTGACGTATCCGCGTACCGACTCGCGCTACCTGCCCGAGGACTACATCAGCACGGTGCAGGAAACCATGCGCGCGCTGGCCAAGGGCGGCTCGAACGCCGTGGGCGGCCTGTCGCGCCACGCCGAGACCGTCGTCAGCCAGCAGTGGGTGAAACCCAACCGCCGCATCTTCGACAACAAGAAGGTGTCGGATCACTTTGCGATCATCCCCACGCTGCAGATCCCGCACGACCTGAGCGAAGCCGAGGCCAAGCTCTACGACCTGGTGCTCAAGCGCTTTCTGGCCGTGTTCTTCCCGGCGGCGGAATACCGCGTCACCACGCGCCTGACCGAAGTGCAGGGGCATCGCTTCCGCACGGACGGCAAGGTGCTGGTCAACCCCGGCTGGCTTGCCGTGTACGGCAAGGAAGCGCAGGGCGAAGACGCCAACCTGGTGCCCGTGGGCGACGGCGAGACCGTGCGCACCGAGGAAATCGAGGCCGTCGGCCTGTCGACCAAGCCGCCCGCGCGCTTTAACGAAGGCACGCTGCTGTCGGCCATGGAAGGCGCCGGCAAGCTGGTGGACGACGAGGAACTGCGCGAAGCCATGTCCGAGCGCGGCCTGGGCACGCCGGCCACCCGCGCGGCCATCATCGAAGGCCTGCTCAACGAAAGCTACCTGCGCCGCGAAGGCCGCGACCTGGTGCCCACTGCCAAGGCGCGCCAGCTGATGACGCTGCTGTCGGGTCTGGACGTGGCCGAACTGACCTCGCCCGAACTCACCGGCGAATGGGAGCACAAGCTCAAGCAGATCGAGCAGGGCGGACTGGGCCGCGAGGCCTTCATGCGTGAGATCGCGCAGATGACGCAGGTGATCGTCAAGCGCGCCAAGGAATACGAGCGCGACACGGTGCCGGGCGACTACGCCACGCTGACAACGCCGTGTCCCAAGTGCGGCGCGGTGGTCAAGGAAAACTACCGCCGCTACGCCTGCACGGCCTGCGACTTTTCCATCGGCAAGCACCCGGGCGGCCGCACGTTCGAGCTGCCGGAAGTCGAAGAACTCCTGGCCAAGCGAGAGATCGGTCCGCTGCAAGGCTTCATCAGCAAGATGGGCCGGCCGTTTGCGGCCATCCTGCGGATCAGCGACGAATACAAGCTGGAATTCGACTTCGGCCAGAACGACGAGGACGACAACGAAGCCGTGGACTTCTCCGGCCACACGCCGGTGGGCTCCTGCCCGAAGTGCCAGTCGCGCGTCTTCGAGCACGGCATGAGCTACGTCTGCGAAAAGTCGGTGGGCCCCGAGAAGTCGTGCGATTTCCGGTCGGGCAAGGTCATCCTGCAGCAGGAGATCTCGCGCGAGCAGATGGAAAAGCTGTTAACCAACGGCCGCACCGACCTGCTCGACGGCTTTGTCTCCAGCCGCACGAACCGCAAGTTCAAGGCGTTCCTGGTGCGCCAGCCTGACGGCAAGATCGGGTTCGAGTTCGAGCCCCGTCCCGAGAAGCCCGGACGCGCCCGCGCGCCGGCCAAGACGGCAACGAAGACTGCGACCAAGACGGCTGCGAAGAAGGCGCCGGCCAAGAAGGCTGCCGCCAAGACCGCAACCAAAACGGCCACAAAAACCGCCACCAAGACCGCCACCAAAACCGCGGCCAAGAAAGCCGTGAAAAAGGCGGCGCCCAAGAAGACCACGGCGTAATCCAGCCTGCGCCGCACGACCAAACGCCCGGGAGACCGGGCGTTTTCCATTGTTGGGCAGCAATCGCTGGGGTATTGTTGACGCCAAACAGCTGCAACCCAGACACTTCCGAGGACGACATGACCCGTAGCTCCGACTTCACCACCCGCCGCCGCGTGCTGGCGGCGAGCGCTTGCGCTTTGGCCAGCTTCGGCCTGCTCAATGGGCGCGTCGTCTTCGCGCAGCCCAAGCTGGGCAAGGTCGTCTACGGCCAGGGCAGCATCGACCCCTTTTTCGCGGCCGGCTACGTGGCGCTGAAAAAGGGCTTCTTCGGAGAAGGCGGCCTGGAGGTCGAGTACCTGAATTCGCAAAGCGGCCCGCGCACCAACCAACTGCTGGCGGCCGGCCAGATCGCCTTTGGCGCCACCGCGGCCACTGCCGCGCCCGCACTGACCATCGCGGGCAAGCCCGCCGCGCTGGTGTTCGGCTTTGACCGCAAGCTGACATACGCCAACGTCATCGTGCGCCGCGAGGACTTCGACAGCGGCAAGATCAAGTCGCTGAAGGACCTGGCGGGCAAGCGCGTGGGCGCGACCCAGCCGCAGTCCAGCACGTGGCTGATGGCGCTGTACCTGATGCAGAAGGCCGGCGTGGCCGACAAGGTCGACATCCGCCCGCTGGGCGATCTGGCGACGATGCTGGGCGCGCTCAAGACGGGCTCGGTTGCGGCCAGCATGGCCACCATGTCCATGATGGAACAGGCCCGCCAGGAAGGCTGGGGCGTTCCGATCTTTGACGCCACCACCGAAGCATCGTGGAACGAATTCATGGGCGGCGACGTGCCGGGCATCGCGGCGCTGACGCTGGAAGACACCATCCAGAAGCGTCCCGAGGTCGTGCAGGCCTTCGTGACCGCCATGGTCAAGGCGCAGGACTTCATCACCGCCAACAGCGCGGCCGCCATCACCGACGTCATCTACGACGATTACCTGAGCGCCTTCCCGCGCGCCGCCATCGAGAAGACGCTGGGCGTCTACAAGGAGACGGTGTTCTTGAAGGACAACATCATCACCGAGGACGCGTACAACCGCATGACGGCCATCATGGGCGACGGGCGCCAGTTCTCCAATGAAGAGATCAAGACCGTGCCTTACGCCAAATGCGTGAACATGAGCTTCGTGCGCAAAGCCCGGGGCCTTTGATGATCACGCTGGACAAGGTAGGCAAGGCGTACCAGTCGCGCCAGGGCACGACGCACGCCGTCGGCGAGGTCAGCCTGACGATCAACGAAGGCGAATTCGTGTCGATCGTCGGGCCGTCGGGCTGCGGCAAGAGCACGCTCTTGAACATGATCGCGGGCTTTCTGCAGCCCACCACCGGGACCATCCTGGTGGACGGCCGCGTGGTGGACGGGCAGGTGCCGCCCGCGCTGGGCTACATCTTCCAGAAGGACACGCTGCTGCCGTGGTTCAGCGTCAGGAAGAACGTGGCGCTGGGGTTGAAGTTTCAGGGCGTGCCGGCCGACCAGATCGCAAAGCGTGTCGCCGAACTGCTTGAACTGGGTCACCTGAGCGCCTTCGCGGACGCCTTTCCGCATCAGCTCTCCGGCGGCATGCGCCGGCGCGTGGCGCTGTTGATGAGCCTGGCGGTCGAGCCGCGCATCCTGCTGCTGGATGAGCCCTTCGGCGCGCTGGACACGCACACCAAGACCCACCTGCACCGAGAGCTGATGGAGATCTGGCGCAAGCTGGGCCAGACCATCGTGATGGTCACGCACGACCTGGACGAAGCCATCCTGCTGTCCGACCGCGTGGTGGTGCTGTCCGGCCCACCCAGCCGCGTGCTGCTGGACGAGCGCATCCAGATCCCGCATCCGCGCGACGTCTTCACGCTGCGCGAAACGCCGCAGTTCGTCTCCCACGTGCAAAGCCTCTGGAGCGTGCTGGGCCAGCAGTTCCGCGCCGCCGCCTGAACCGACAGTCATGAATTCGATGGATACCGCCGACACCCTGCAGGACCAGTTGCGGCTGGACCGCCGTGCCAACGCCGCGCGCCGCGTGCGCATCACCTTGTGGCAGGTGCTGATCCTTGCCGTCATCCTGGGCTCGTGGGAAATCCTCACGCGCATTCCGTGGTTCACCCAGAACACGCTTTTCGATCCCTTTTTCATCAGCCAGCCCTCGCGCGTCGCCGTGCGGTTGTGGGAATGGCTGCAACCCGGGCCGCGCTCGGTCTGGCCGCACCTGTGGCTGACGCTGCAGGCCACACTTGTCGGCCTGGTGGTGGGCGTGGGCAGCGGCTTCGTGGTGGGCATGACGCTCAGCCGCAGCCGCTTTCTGGCCGACGTGTTCAATCCGTTCATCGTGGCGTTCAATTCCATGCCGCGGATTGCGTTCGTCCCGCTCATCACCATGTTCTTCGGCCTGGGACTGGCGTCCAAGGTGGTCACGTCGTGGTTCGTCGTGTTCTTCCTGGTGTTCTTCAACACCTACAAGGGCGGGCGCAGCGTGGAGCGCGAGCTTGTCGATTTCTGCCGCACGCTGGGCGGCTCGCCGCGCCAGATCCTGTGGCGGGTGCGCATCCCCACAGCCGCGGCCTGGACCTTTGCCGCGCTGCCCAACGCCATCAGCTTTGCGCTGATCGGCGTGGTGCTGGCTGAGTTCGTGGGCTCGACCACGGGCATGGGATATCTGATGATCACCGCGCTGGCGACGCTGAACGCCACCGACATGTTTGCGGCCGTGACGCTGCTGTCCATCGTCGGCATCGCGCTGGTCTATTGTGTGACGTGGATCGAACGGCGGCTCTTGCACTGGGCGCCGGAGTTCCGGGAATGAGCGAGGCCCGAAAGATGAAGACCCTTCCGTATCTGCGCAATTTCGACCTGACGGGACAGGTGGCGCTGGTGACCGGCTCGGCCCGCGGGCTGGGCTTTTGCATCGCGCGGGCGCTGGCCGGTTGCGGCGCGCGCGTGCTGATCAACGGCCGCAATGCCGATGCGGTCAATGCCGCGGTGGCCGAACTGACGGGCGCGGGCCTGGACGCGCATCCGCTGCCGTTCGACGTGGCCGACGACGCGGCGATGGCCGCGGCCTTCGAACGCATCGACCGCGAGCACGAGCGGCTGGACATCCTGGTCAACAACGTGGGTGCGCGCAACCGCAAGACGCTGCAGGACACCAGCCCGGCTGAAATCCGCGAACTGATCGACACCGATCTGGTGGCCGGCATGCTGCTGGCCAAGTTCGCGGCCGAGCGCATGATGCGCCAGGGCGGCGGCAGGCTGATCGCGATTACCTCGGTGGTGGGGGAGTTGGCGCGGGCGGGCGATGCGGTGTATCCGGCGGCCAAGCAGGGACTGACGGGGATGGTGCGGGCGCTGGCGGCGGAATTCGGCGGGCATTACATCACCAGCAACGCCATCGCGCCGGGGACGTTTGCCACGGAGACCAATGCGGATATGGTGGCCGACCCGCAATTCGGCCCGCGCATCGCGGCGCGCAACCCGACGGGCCGGTGGGGCGAACCGGAAGAAATCGCCGGGGCGGCCGTATTTCTGGCATCACCCGCGGCGTCGTACGTGAACGGTCACGTGCTGGTGGTGGACGGCGGGCTGTCGATTCAGTTTTGAAGACGGCCCTGCTCAAGTCGTCTCGTCCTGATACCAGACGCCTTCGGCCAGCATCATCTTCTGATGGCCATGCCCGGCGGGCATCATCGGGAAGCAGTTCTCCTGCGCGGTGACCGCCACGTCCAGGAAGTACGGGCCATCGTGCGCCAGGCATTCGGCCAGCGCGGCGTCCAGCTTGGCCGGGTCATCCACGCGCGCCGCGCCCCAGCCGAAGGCGCGCGCCAGCGCCACGAAATCCGGCAGCGACGCGTTGTAGCTGTGGCTGTAGCGCCCGCCGTGGATCAGTTCCTGCCACTGGCGCACCATGCCCATGTAGCCGTTATTGCACAGCACGACCTTGACGGGCGTCTCGTGCTGCATGGCGGTGGACAGTTCCTGGATGTTCATCAGCACCGACGCGTCGCCGCTGACGCAGACCACGGTCTTGTCCGGGTGCGCGACCTGCGCGCCGATGGCGGCCGGCACGCCGTAGCCCATCGTGCCCGCGCCGCCAGACGTCAACCAGCGGTTCGGACGGTCAAAGCGCAGATACTGCGCCGCCCACATCTGATGCTGGCCCACGTCGGTCGAGACGATGGCGTCGCGGTCCGCCAGCGCGGCGTTCAGGCGCGACATCAGGTGCTGCGGCAGGATGGCGTCGGGCGCGGGCGTGAAGCCCAGGCAGTCCTGGGCGCGCCAGGCGTCGATGCGCTTGAACCAGGGCGCCAGGCGCGCTGGCTCCAGCGGGGTATCGCCCAGTTCGGCGCGCAGCGCCCGCACCAGCGGCAGGCAGTCGCCCACCAGCGCCACATCCACGCGCACCACCTTGTTGATCGACGCGGGATCGATGTCGATATGGATCTTGCGGGCGTGCGGGCAGAACTCGGACAGCTTGCCGGTGATGCGGTCGTCAAAGCGCGCGCCAATGCAGACGACGAGGTCTGAATTGTGCATGGCGAGGTTGGCTTCGACCGTGCCGTGCATGCCCAGCATGCCCACGAATTGCGGGTCGGACGCGGGAAACGCGCCTAGGCCCATCAACGTCAGCGTGCAAGGCGCGCCGGTGTGGCGCACCAGGTCGGTGAACGCTTCGCAGGCCTCGGGACCGGCGTTCACCAGTCCGCCGCCGCCGTAGAAGATGGGACGCTTGGCCTGCGCAATCAGCGCGGCGGCGCGGCGCACGGCCGACTGCGGGAGCTTGGCCGCCAGCTTGCCCGACTGCCGGCGCGCGCGCAGCGCGGCCAGCTTGTGCTGCGAGGGCACATCCGGGCCATCGCCGCTGTCGCGCGGCACCGCAAGCTGCACGTCCTTGGGAAAATCCACCAGCACCGGACCGGGACGGCCCTGGCGCGTCAGTTCAAACGCACGGGCCGTCACGCCGGCCACGTCGTCCACCGCGCGGATCTGGGTGTTCCACTTGGTGACGGAACGCGAAATGCCGATGGCGTCGCATTCCTGGAAAGCGTCGGTGCCGATGGCCGCCGTGGCCACCTGGCCGCTGATGCACAGCACCGGGATCGAATCGCACATGGCATCCAACAGGCCCGAGGTCGTGTTCGCCATGCCGGGGCCGGAGGTCACGAACACCACGCCCGTGCGGCCGGTAGTGCGGGCGTAGCCCTCGGCCGCATGCACCGCGGCCTGCTCGTGGCGCACCAGCACGTGGCGCAGGCGCGGCTCGGCGTACAGGGCGTCGTACAAAGGCAGGACGGCCCCGCCCGGATAGCCGAAGACCGTGTCGACGCCGTGCGCAATCAGCGTGTCGAGCAGAATCTTCGCCCCGTTTTCAGGGGCGGTTTCGGTGGCGGTTTCCGTGGCGGCAAGTGCGGCGGCGGCGGTGGGGTGCAGGCGATCGTTCATGCTATCCATCTTATTGGTAGAACCGAAGAATTTTTATCTTCTTTTCCACGGATAACGGGCGGACGGAGTAAATTCATCTTTGATTTGGAGGAATCAAAGAAAATGAACCTCGACAAGTTCGACTTGGCCATTTTGAAGGTACTGCAGGACAACGCGCGCGCCAGCCTGAACGACATCGGCGCGGCGGTCGGCCTGTCGTCCACCCCGTGCTGGAACCGCATCAAGCGCATGGAAAGCGCCGGGGTCATCCGCGGGTACACCGTGGACATCGATCCGGCCAGCCTGGGTTTCATGGACACGGTCATCGTCCACGTGACCCTGGAGAGCCACAGCGAAGAGACGCTGTATGAATTCGGCCGCGCGCTGGCGCAGATCCCCGAGGTGCTGGAGGCCTTCCTGGTGTCGGGCGACTACGACTATTACATCCGCATCGCCGTTCGCGACACCCGCGACTACGAGCGCCTCTTGCGCGAACAGCTCTACCGCATCCCGGGCATCCGGCACAGCAAGTCCTGCTTTGTGCTGCGCCGGCTGAAGGAAACCAAGCTGCCGCTGACCGGGCCGGCGGTGTAGGCCGACCCCGCGTCCGGTTCCTTTAGCGCAGCACGTAGTCCACCGGCACCGCCGGTTCCGGCAGGGGCCGCACGCCCAGGCCTTCGAGCAGGTCGATCTCGATGACGCGGGCCAGCGCCGACAGCGGCAGGTCATTCTCGTCCGCGCCGAAGGGGTCTTCCAGCTCGTCGCCCAGCGCGTCCAGGCCGAAGAAGGTGTAGGCGACGATGGTCACCGCAAGCGGCGTCAGGAACTCCAGCGTGCCCACCAGCCCGAAGGGCAGCAGCAGGCAGAACAGCCACGCCGTGCGATGCAGGAGCAGCGAATAGGCGAACGGACAGGGCGTGAACTTGATGCGCTCGCAGGCCGCCTGGATGGCGGCGCACTGCGCCACGCGCTGGGTCAGGCCCTGGTACAGGATGTCGGTCAGCTCACCGCGCCGCAGGCAAGCCGCGAGATCCCGGTTGATGGCCAGGAGCAGGGCATCGGGCACGTTGCGGCAGCCGGCCAGCGAATCCAGCTCGTCCAGCTGCACCCACGGCCGCACCGCCTCGACCATGTCCTGCCCGCGAAGCCGCGCCGCCAGCCCGTAGCCGAATCCGATGCAGCGCCGCACCAGACGCTCCTGCAAGGGATTGGCGGTGCTGGCCGCCAGCAGCACGGCGCTTTCGCGCGCCAGGCTGCGCGCCTGCACGACGAGGTCGCCCCATTGCTTGCGGGCTTCCCACCAGCGGTCATAGCAGACGTTGTTGCGAAAGCCCATGAAGACGGACAGGGCCAGCCCGAAGAGCGAGAACGGCACCGCGGTCAGATGCGCGGGCGAGAAGAACTGGCGGTGGTACATCCACACCACCACGCAGGAGAGCACCGTGATGACGATGATCCTGCTGAGGATGCGCGGGATGATGGAACCGCGCAGTACAAAGAACAAAGCCAGCGCGGAGGGCCGCGGACGGACGATCATGATGAATATCAAACAAGGGACAAGCCGGCGCTCACTATACGCCTGTGATCGCGCAAAGAGGCCGCCGATATAATTCTGTTTCGTCTCACGCCACACGCGACCTTCAATGACCACCGAAGACACCCCGATCAAGCCCTGGTACGCCGTCCGCCGCTCCAAGCTGCACGGCAATGGCGTCTTCGCCGCCCGCAAGATTCCCGCGGGCACGCGCATCATCGAGTACGGCGGCAAGCGCATCAGCGCCAAGGAAGCCGACCGCCGCCACCCGACCAATCCGGACGATCCCTTCCACACCTTCTTCTTCGCGCTCAGCTCCGGCCGCGTGATCGACGGCGGCGACGAAGGCAACGACGCGCGCTGGATCAACCATTCCTGCCAGCCCAACTGCGAAGCGCAGGAAGGCAAGCATGGCAAGCGCGTCTACATCGTGGCGCTGCAAGACATCGCGCGCGGCACGGAACTGTCGTACGACTACGGGCTGGTGCTGGATGGGCGCATCACGAAGGCGCTGAAGGAAGGCTACAAGTGCCTCTGCGGCACGCCGCCGTGCCGCGGCACGATGCTGGCGCTGCCCGCCAAGAAGGCGAAGAAAGCCGACAAGGCAGAGAAGGCGGAGAAGCCCGTCAAGGCCGAAAAGCCCGCCACGGCCGAAAAGACCACCAAGACCGAAAAGACCGCCAAGACCGATAAGGGCCCCGCGGCCAAAAAGGCCAGCGCCGCCGAAGCCGCCTGACGGCAACACGGGGCAGTCCCGCGCTTTCCGAAGACCACAACTGCAATAAGCATATTCAATCCCGTCCGGCGGACAGGCGTACAATCATTCGGTCGTTAACACGACATGCAGTACGTCTTCAGGGCGGGGTGCAATTCCCCACCGGCGGTATGCCATGCAATGTGGCGAGCCCGCGAGCGCCCGGCCAGCTATTTGGCCGGGGTCAGCAGACCTGGTGAGAAGCCAGGGCCGACGGTCATAGTCCGGATGAGAGAAGATGTGCCGGCACATACTCGGCTGCGCCGGGCGCGATTGCGCCCGCCTGGCCGTAGTGCGTTCGGCTGTCGATTAGCCCTGAAACGTTTTTCGCCCAATCCTTTTGCGAGAGCGTTTCAATGTCCAACGTTGCCTTTACCCAGCAGTCCCCCCTCCCCAGCCTGGCATCCCAGCCCTTTGCCGCCCGCTTGCAGCGCGCGCTGCATCATCTGCGTCTGGGCCGTCCCGTCATCCTGATGGACGACTTTGACCGCGAGAACGAAGCCGACCTGATCGTGGCCGCCGACCGGCTGACCGTGCCCGTCATGGCGCAACTCATCCGCGACGGCAGCGGCATCGTCTGCCTTTGCCTGCCCGGCGAAACCCTGGACCGCCTGGAACTGCCGCCCATGGTCCAGCGCAACCAGAGCCGTTTTGCCACGGCCTTCACCGTGTCGATCGAAGCGCGCGAAGGCGTGAGCACCGGCGTGTCCGCCGTCGACCGCGTGACCACGATCCGCGCCGCCATCGCGCCGTCCGCGCAGGCCGACGACATCGTCAGCCCCGGCCACGTGTTTCCGCTGCGCGCGCAACCGGGCGGCGTGCTGACGCGCCGCGGCCACACCGAAGGCTCGGTGGACCTGGCCGTGCTGGCCGGGCTGCGTCCGGCAGGCGTGCTGTGCGAACTGATGAACGCCGACGGCACGATGATGCGCGGCGCGGCGCTGGAGCGCTACGCCGCCGAACAGGGCCTGGTGGCGCTGACCATCGCCGAACTGGCCGACCACCTGCAAAAGCTGCAGGACGGCCAGGCCGAAGCGATCGACGACGAGGTCCTGGAGATGGCGGCCACCGTCTGACCGGCCGCAATGGGTGGGGCCGCGCCATCGCAGCCCCGATGCGGATGGCATAATCCGCGCGAATACTCGCCTTTTGCCCCACCCATGACCGTCATCCCCCAGCCCCGGAAATCGCCGCGCCAACTCAGGTCCCAGCACACTGTCGACACCATCCTGCAAGCCACGGCTCACGTTTTGGCCACGCATGGCTATGCCGGCACCAACACCAATCTGATTGCGGAAACGGCCGGCGTGAGCGTGGGCTCGTTGTATCAGTACTTTCCCAACAAGAACGCGCTGATCGCCGCGCTGCATGACCGTCACGACAACCAGATGCTGGATGTGATCGACGACGTGTTGAACGGCAATCCGGCGGCCACGCTGCGCGAACGCGTGGGCGCAATCGTGCAAGCCATGCTGCACGCGCATCTGCTGGAGCCGGCGCTGCATCGCGTGCTGGAAAGGGAATTTCCGCTGTTTGACCAGCCGCACGAACACAGCCGCGCGGACCAGGACATTCACCGCCGCATGCGGCATCTCTTGGAATTGCACCGCGCCGAGATCGCGCAGGCGGACCGGGATCTGGCGACCTACGTGGTCCTGCGCATCATGGAATCGCTGGTGCACGCGGCCGCGCTGGAGCCACCGGCGGGCTTCACGCCCAAGCAGCTGGAGGCCGCGGTGGTGGATGCAGTGATGGGGTATCTGGGCGCGCCCGCAGGCGCCGCCAAAAAGACGAAGGCCGCGCGCGCCTAGCTGCTGGCATCCAACGTCAGCTGCGCGCCATGCTGGCCAGGCAGTCCGCCGGGCCGCCATTCACGATGCGCGCGCTGCACGCCAGCATCAGGTTAAGGCTCAGCCCGAAGTCCTCGACGGTATGGCCCTGGGCGTCGACCATGCGCGATGCGCCGTCGTCGGCCGCCGCCCCCACCGCCACCTGATCGATCAGGCTGCCCGACTGGCCGGTATAGCCCCACACGGGTTTGCCGCAGGCAATGGCGTAACCCACCTCGAAGGCCGTGCCCGAATCGGGCTCGGCGCCACGAAACGGATTCAGGTTCGCCATCACCATGTCGGCGCGGCGGATCAGCGCGACGTTGGCGCGGTAGATCCACTGCGCCAGCGCCTGTCCGGACAGGTCCGGCGGCGCCGCGTTGTCCAGCGGAAACACGCCCTCGAAACCGTAGGTGGCGCACAGCGTCTTGAGCCGTTCGCCGTGCGCCACGGCGTCGGGCAGAAAGACGTCGAAACCCGCCAGATACACGCTGCGCATGGCCCTTACTCCGGATCGGCAACGTTGAAGGCTTCGCCGGTGGCGAAGAAGGAGCCGCCGGCCACGTAATGCACCGAACGGCGCTCGTCGGCCGGAAAGTGCCAGCGGTTGCCCGAGAACACGTCCGGCGCCGCCCATGCGGCCACGACCTCGCCGATGAAAAGGTCGTAGGCCTGCTGATTGTGCGGTTCAGGGATGACCTTGCATTCCAGCCACCCGAGGCAGCCCTCGATAAGCGGCGCGCCTATCTTGCTGGCGGCAAACGTGGTCAGGCCGCTGGCCTGGAACTTGTCTTCGTCGCGCCCCGAGTGCGAGCCCACCTGCAGCGTGGCGTGCGCCTGCGCGCGCGACGGAATGCACAGCGCGAATTCGCCCGAGGCTTCGATGAGCTCGCGCGTCCAGGTGTTCTTGTCCACCACCACCAGCATTTTGGGCGGACTGAAGTCCAGCGGCATGGCCCAGGCCGCGGCCATCACGTTGCGGGCGCCGCCGTGCGCGCTGGTCACCAGCACGGTCGGGCCGTGGTTCAAAAGCAGATAGGCGCGGGGCAGGTCGACGGGTTCGATCATGGGCAGCCTAGAACATGCCGTTCTTGTTGGCGGGGTTCTCGGGGATTTCCTGGCTCACGTCCCAGTGTTCGACGATCTTGCCGCCTTCAAGGCGGAAGATGTCGACCACGGCCTGGCCGCGGTCTTCGGGCGAGTCGCGCCACAGGTTGTGGATCATGACGAGGTCGCCTTCGGCGATCACGCGCTTGATCTCGACGATGGCCTGCGGATGCTGCTCGAAGTAGCGCGGGAAAAAGTCGACCATCGGCCCGACACCGTCCTGCATGTACGGATTGTGCTGGGTGTAGTTCGGGCCGACGTACAGACGCACCGCCTCGTCGATATCGCGGTCCTGGAACATCATGCGGAAGAACGCGACGGCAATTTCCTTGTTCGACTGCGGCGCGGCCGCAAGCGCCGGCGCAGCCGCCACGCAACTGGCGGCGACCAGCAGGCAGGCAGCCAAGGATTTCCACTTCATACGCATACAGGACTACTCAAATGACGCCGGCTGGCGGCCTGCCAGTTTACAAACAAACGCGGCGCAAGATCAGTATCCGACGGTATAGCGGCGGCGCGAATGCCGCGGCGTTTCGACTTCGTCGGCCAGGGCAATCGCGTAGTCTTCCATGGAAATCCAGCTCTTGCCCTCGTCGTCGGCCAGCAGGTTGTCGTCGCCCACGCGGAAGGATCCGGTACGCTCGCCGGGCTCGAACATGGCCGAGGGCGACAGGAAGGTCCAGTTCAGCACCTTTTCCTGGCGCAGCGTGTCCAGGAACACGACGCCTGCGCGCGCCTCGGGCTTGTAGGCGTCCGGGAACTCGGGGGTGTCGATCAGCATCTTGCCGGGCGCGACCAGCAGGCTGCCCGCGCCCCCCACGACCAACAGGCGCGGCACGCCGGCGTTCTTCACGGCGGCCAGAAGGGGCTTGGCATCGGTGGACACGAAACGCGTGGCGCTGATGACGGCGTCATGGCCGGTCAGGATCGGGGTCAGGCCTTCGGGATCGGTGGCATCGCCCTGGCGGACCGTCAGGCCCGGCTGCTCGTTGACGTCGGCCGGGTTGCGGGCGATGCCCGTCACCTGGTGGCCGCGCTTTAACAATTCGTCCGCCACGCGGGACCCCACGCGGCCGGTAATGCCGATCAATGCGATTTTCATGGTCTTGCTCCTGGAAGGGATGGGCCGGGAGCGGCCGCCGCACGATTGCGGCAGCGCGGGCTTCGGCTCAGGCCAAGCCATACTATTCGGTCAAATCCGAACGAAAAACCCGCTAACCAGGAAGAGTTTTTTGCAAACCGTGCACCAATGGGTGCGAACCGGCAGCAGCGCGAGATGACCGGACGCGCCGCACGCCGCGGCACGCGCAATCAGTGTGCGCCCGGCGGCCCCGCTTGAACAGGGGGCCGCTCCCGCGATCAGCGGGCGGCGCGTTGCGCCTGGTAGACCTGCAGGTGCGAATAAGCCACGCGCAGGTAGGTGGCGTCCACGCCCAGCGTGCGGGCGCGGCGGACCATGTCGCCGACGATGTGGTCGGCTTCCACGGGCAGGCCCTGGCGCAGGTCGCGGAACATGGAGGCGGTCATGGGCTGGGTGCGGTCGGACAGCAGCTTGCGCACGGTGGCGTCCGCCTCGGGCCGCACGGTGTGGCCGGAGGCCGCGGCGACCGCCTGCGATTCCTGCAGCAGGCCGAGCAGGAAGTCCACGCCGTCGTCGGTGGATGCGATCTCGCCGACCGAGCCGCGCATCAGGCAGGTGGCGGCGGCCAGCGTCGTCAGCATGACGTACTTTTCCCAGATGTCCTGGTAGATGCTTTCGCTGAGGCGGCTGACGTATTCGCCGCCCGCCAACGCCTGCTCCAGCGCCACGCAGCGCTCGCTGCGGGCAGGGCCGGCGCGTTCACCGAACACCAGGTTGGCGTGTTTGCCCAGGTGGACCACTTCGCCTTCGGGACCGAGGGTGGCGTTGATCTGGCACAGGCCGCCCAGCACGCGATGCGGCTCGAACTCGCGGTCCAGCACGTCGTACTGGAGCACGCCGTTCATGATGGGCAGCACGGCGGTGTCGGGACCCACGGCCGGACGGATGGCCTCGATGGCGCTGTCCAGGTCGTAGGCCTTGCACGACAAGACGACGATGTCGTAGCTGTCCTTCAGCGTCTGCTGCGTGACCAGCTTGGGGTGCAGCGTGGCATCGCCCAGCGGACTCTGGATGCGCAGTCCGTGTTCGCGGATGCGCGCGGCGCGCGGCTCGCGCACCAGGAACGTCACGTCCGCGCCGGCTTGCGCCGCGCGTCCGCCAAAGTATCCGCCGGTGCCGCCGGCGCCCAAGAACAACAACCGCATGCCTGTCTCCTGTTGGCTGCCCGCGTCGGGCGCGGGCCGATGCGCGCATTATGCGCCCGGGTCTGGCGCGCCGCCCAGCGCCCGCCCTCCGAGGGGCCATGCGCCGGACGCTTCAGGCCTGCTGTTCGCGTTCGGCCCAGGCGTCGTAGCCGCCGCGCAGCGCCCAGATCTTGCGGTAGCCGGCCGCACGCAGCCGCGAGGCCAGCAGGGCGGCCGACACTTCATTGGGGCATGCGCAATAGACCACGATGTCGGAATCGATCGCGCCGGGATCGAGCGCGGGCAGCGGCTGCTTCAGGTCCACGGCCACGGCGCCCGGAATGCGTGCGGCATCGCGCTGGGCCTCTGGCCGCACGTCAAAAACCAGCGCATCTCGTCCGCTCTGGCGCCACTGCATCAGCTCGTCCACCGACAGCCGCGGAATGACGCGCAGGCTGCGCAGCAGGATCTTGCGCCGCAGAAAGCGCGCCACGATGTACAGCGCCAGCACGGCCGCCAGCACCGCCAGTCCCATCGGGCCGTAGGTGCCCAGGATGTCCAGCACGTCGTTGACCACGCTGTGGAAAAGGCCGCCCAGCAGCAGGGCCGAGCCCACCCAGATCAGCGCGCCGGCCAGGTCGTAGAGAAAGAAGCGGCGGTACGGCGTGTTGGTCAGCCCCGCCATGACGGTGGACAAAGCGCCCGCGCCCGGCAGGAACTTGCACACCAAGAGCGCGCGCACGCCGATGCGCAGATACAGGCGCTGCGTCTGGCGGATGCACGAATCCTGCGACAGCGACACCTTGCAGACCACGCCCAAGAGGCGCGACCCGTAACGCCGCCCGGCCCAGTACCACAGGCTGTCGGCGATGAGGCAGGCGGCGGTCGCAGCCAGCAGGGGCACAAGCCAGCCGCTGGCGCCGGCCAGCGCGCCGGCCGCGATGATCATGGGATAGGCGGGCACCGGCAGACCGGCCTGCTCGATGAGGACGTTGCCGAACACCAGCCACCCGCCGTACTGCTCGAGCAGCAATTGAATATCTTGCATGGGATTTCCAGCTTGCCGCGCGCGGCGCGGCTCATCCGCGGATTTTAGGCGCGCGGCGGCGCGCCGGGGCCATAGACCCTGCCAGCCGCGCGGCAACGGTCTGTTCCGTTTGCGCGCCGCCTGCTGCCGTCCCGCCCGAAAGCGGCGCACCAATGTGGTGCCACGCTTCCCCGCCAGGGTGCCTATAATTCTGCCCGGCCATCAGGTTTGCCCGCCTTGCCGCGGGACTGCCCCGTGGCATACAAATTGCTTCGCCAGGACAGGCTGAGAACTCGACCATTCGGGCGGGTGCGCCGCCTGGCGCTCCCATCCGATGACCGAGCCCACGCCCCCGTTCACGCACGATCTGCCCGGCATGCCTGCCGGCCGCAGCGGCCTCCGTGCTGCGGGCGTCATCCCCCCTCATCTCCATTCCCTGTCCTTCCCCGCGTAGGAGTCACCTGCATGAAATCCCTTTCCCTTTCGACCGCCAGCGGCATCGCCCGCCGCGGCCTGCTCAAGCTGGCCTTGGCTGCAGCCGGCGCAATGCTGTTCTCGGGCGCGGCCCTGGCCCAGGCGCCCGCCAAGACCAAGGTCGCCGCCGTCTACACGGTGCCGGTCGAACAACAATGGGTATCGCGCATCCACAAGGCGCTGTCGGCCGCGCGCGACCGTGGCGACATCGAGTACACGTTCTCGGAAAACGTCACCAACGCCGACTACGAGCGCGTGCTGCGCCAGTACGCTGAACAAGGCAACAAGCTGATCGTGGGCGAGGCCTTCGCCGTGGAAGCCGCCGCCCGCAAGGTCGCCAAGGACTATCCGCAGACCGCCTTCCTGATGGGTTCGTCGGGCAAGCCGCAGCAGCCCAACTTCTCGGTGTTCGACAACTACATCCAGGAACCGGCCTATCTGACCGGCATGATCGCCGGCGGCATGAGCAAGACCGGCAAGATCGGCCTGGTGGGCGGCTATCCCATCCCCGAAGTGAACCGCCTGATGCAGGCCTTCATCGAGGGCGCCAAGGAAATCAATCCGAAGGCTGAATTCACCGTGACCTTCATCGGCTCGTGGTTCGATCCCCCCAAGGCCAAGGAAGCCGCCTTCGCGATGATCGACAAGGGCGCGGACGTGCTGTACGCCGAACGCTTCGGCGTGTCGGACGCCGCCAAGGAACGCGGCAAGCTGGCCATCGGCAACGTGATCGACACCCAGCCGCAGTACCCCGAGACGGTCGTCGCCTCGGCGCTGTGGAGCATGGAGCCGACCATCGACGAAGCGCTCAAGCAGGTCAAGGCCGGCACGTTCAAGGCCGAAGACTTCGGCCAGTATTCGCTGATGAAGCACAAGGGCTCGTCGCTCGCGCCGCTGGGCACCTTCGAACAGAAGATCCCGGCCGACCTGATCGCCAAGGTCCAGGCCAAGGAAAAGGCGATCCTGGACGGCAGCTTCACCGTCAAGGTCAACGACAAAGAACCCAAGTCCTCGGCACGATGAATCAAGCGCCTCTCGCCCTGCAACTGACAGGGATCACCAAACGCTTCGGCAGCCTGACGGCCAACGACGATGTTTCGCTCACGCTGCGCCAGGGCGAAGTGTTGGCCTTGCTGGGCGAGAACGGCGCCGGCAAATCGACCCTGGTGTCGATCCTGTTCGGCCACTACGTGGCCGACGCCGGCAGTATCGAAGTCTTCGGCAAGCCCCTGCCCGCCGGCCGGCCCGACGCCGCGCTGGCGGCGGGCGTCGGCATGGTGCATCAGCACTTCACGCTGGCCGACAACCTCACCGTGCTGGACAACATCATGGTGGGCACCGAATCGCTCTGGAAGCTGGCCTCGGGCCGCGGCCAGGCCCGCAAGCGCCTCGTGGAACTGGGCAAGCGCTTCGGCCTGGGCGTGGACCCGGACGCGCGCGTGGGCACGCTGTCGGTCGGTGAAAAACAGCGCGTCGAAATCCTGAAGGCGCTGTACCGCGGCGCCCGCGTGCTGATCCTGGACGAGCCCACCGCCGTGCTCACGCCGCAGGAAGTGCAGGACCTGTTCGCCACCTTGCGCGGCTTCGTCGACGAAGGACTGGCGGTCATCTTCATTTCGCACAAGCTGGACGAAGTGATGGCCGTTTCGCGCCGCGTGGCCGTGCTGCGGCAAGGCAAGCTCGTCGCCGAGCGCGACACCGCGGGCACCAATCCGGCGGAACTGGCCGAACTGATGGTGGGCCGCAAGGTGGTCATGCCGCGCGCCGAAGCCGCTTCGGCCGCCGAGCAGGCCGCGCCCGTGGTGACGCTGTCCCAGGTCACCGTGCGCGACAGCCGCGATGGCGCGCCGCGCCTGGACAGCCTGGACCTCGTGGTCCACACGCATGAAATCGTGGCCATCGCCGGCGTGGCCGGCAACGGCCAACAGGCGCTGGTGTCGGTGCTGACCGGCCTGCGCCAGCCCTCGGACGGCACGATCCGGCTGGGTCCGGAACACGCTGCGGCGCCGACGACGCCCGCCGGCTGGACCGCCGCGCGCGTGGGCCGCATTCCGGAAGACCGCCACGGCGAAGGCATGATCGGCGACAGCCCCTTGTGGGAAAACGCCATCGTCGAAGACCTGAAGGACAAGCGCTTCGCGCGGCACGGCCTGATCCGCGCCCGCGCGGGCAAGGCCTACGCGGCGTCGCTGGCCAAGCAGTTCGACGTGCGCGCCGCGTCGCTGGACGTGCGCACGCGCAGCCTGTCGGGCGGCAACATGCAAAAGCTGATCCTTGGCCGCACGCTGGCGCGCGAGCCGCGCTTCATCGTGGCCGATCAGCCCACCTGGGGCCTGGACATCGGCGCGGTCGCCTACGTGCGCGAGCAGCTTCTGGCCGCCCGCGCCCGCGGCGCCGGCGTGCTGCTGGTGTCCGAGGACCTGGAAGAGATCTTTGCGCTGGCCGACCGCATCGCCGTGCTGTGCGGCGGCAAGCTGGTCGCGGTCAAGCCGGTGGCCGAATGGACGCCGGCCACCGTCGGCCTGGCCATGACGGGAACCCGGGCGTGACGGTGCAAACCGTGCCGCCTGGCTTTCTTCACTTTTGAGCATCCCATGAAACTGATCCTGGAACGCCGCCCCGAGCCCAGCCGCCTTGCGCTGGCATTGGCGCCCATCGCGGCCATCCTCTTCACGCTGGCGGTCTGCACGCTGCTGGTGGCCTGGGCCGGCGCCCCCGTCGGCCGCACCTACGCGCTGCTGTTCGAAGGCGCGTTCGGCACGCGCTTCGCGCTGTCCGAAACCCTGACGCGCGCCACGCCGCTGATGCTGACGGGCCTTGCCTGTGCCGTGGCCTTTCGCGCGCGCTTCTACAACATCGGCGCGGAAGGGCAGCTCTATCTGGGCGCGCTGGCGGCGGTGGCCGTGGGCGGCCTGCATGACGGCACGGGCTTTGACCTGCCGGTGCCGGTGCTGTTTGGCGGAATGATGCTGGCCGCGGCGCTGGCCGGCGCGTTGCTGCTGCTGATTCCGGCCATCATGAAAACCCGCCTGGGCGTCGACGAAGTGGTGACCACGCTGCTGGGCAACTTCATCGTGCTGCTGTTCGTGTCGATGATGCTGGACGGCCCGATGAAGGATCCGATGGCGATGGGCTGGCCGCAATCGGTGGCGCTGAACGGCGACCTGGAACTGGGCAAACTCATCGAACGCACGCGCGCCCACACGGGCCTGTTGTGGGCCGCCGGCCTGGCGCTGGGCCTGTGGCTCTTGAACCGCTACACCGTCTTCGGTTTTCAGATGCGCGCGGTGGGCGCCAATGCCCACGCCTCCCGCTTTCTGGGCCTGCCGGTGAACCGCGTGATGCTGGGCACCGCCATGCTGTCCGGCGCGCTGGCCGGCCTGGCCGGCGCCATCGAGGTCGCGGGGCGCACCAGCTACGTCACGCTGGATATGTCGCCAGGGTACGGCTACACGGGCGTGGTCGTCGCCATGCTGGCCGGCCTGCATCCGCTGGGCGTGATCCTGGCCAGCATCTTCGTGGCCGGCATGCTGGTCGGCGCCGACAGCATGAGCCGCGCCATCGCCGTGCCCAACTACATCGCCGACGTCATCGTCGCCACTTCGCTGCTCGCCATGCTGGTCGCGACGCTATTCGCGCAGTACCGCCTGCGCCGCAACAAGGCTTGAGGAGCACGCCATGGAATGGATGGATCTGATGAGTTCCTCGGCGTTCTGGGTGGCCGTGCTGCGCCTGGCCACGCCGCTGATTCTGGGCACGCTGGGCGTGCTGCTGTGCGAGCGTTCCGGCGTCTTGAACCTGGGCATCGAGGGCATCATGGTGGCCGGCGCCTTCACCGGCTGGCTGGTCGTCTACCTGGGCGCGCCGCTGTACGTGGGCGTGCTGGCCGCCGCGCTGGCCGGCGCCGTGTTCGGCCTGCTGCACGCCGTGCTGACCGTGCCGCTGGGCCTGTCGCAGCACGTCTCGGGATTGGGCGTGACCCTGCTGGCCACCAGCCTCAGTTACTTTGCCTACCGCGTCACGTTCCCCAGCGTGTCCGCGCCGCCGACGATCACCCCCTTTGCCGAGATGAAGTTCCTGGCGGCAATTCCGCTGATCGGCCCCGTCCTGGCCGGGCAGACGCCCATGACGCTGATCGCGCTGGCCGCCGTGCCGATCCTGGCCTGGGTGCTGAACCGCACGCCGGTGGGGCTGGCCGTGCGCATGGTGGGCGAGAACCCCGCCGCCGCCGAAGGCCAGGGCCTGTCCGTGACGCGCCTGCGCATCGGCGCTATCGTGGCGGGATCGGCGCTGATGGGCGTGGCGGGCAGCTTCCTGACGCTGGCCGCATTCAACGCGTTCTTCTTCAACATGGTCAACGGCCGCGGCTGGGTCTGCGTGGCGCTGGTGGTGTTTGCGTCGTGGCGGCCCGGCAAGGCGCTGCTAGGCGCGCTGATCTTCGCGTTCTTCGACGCGCTGCAACTGCGCCTGCAACAAGGCGGCGCGGCGCTGCCGGGCATGCCCGAACTGCCGTATCAGGTGTATCTGATGCTGCCCTACATCCTGTCCATCCTGGCCCTGGTGTTCATGGCGCGCCGCGCCGCCTACCCGCAGGCCTTGATGAAGCCTTACCGCAAAGGCGAACGGTGACGGGACGCCATGACGACACTGACATTCTTCGCAAGGAACACGCATGCTTGACCTGATTCTTAAGCACTGCACGCTGCCCGACGGCCGCACCAACATCGACATCGGCGTGGCCGATGGCCGCATCGCCGCGCTGGAACCGGCCCTGAAGGCCGAGGCCGCGCAGACGGTGGACGCCGCCGGTCAACTGGTGAGCTCGCCCTTCGTCGACGCGCATTTCCACATGGACTCCACGCTGTCCTTTGGCCTGCCGCGCGTGAACCAGTCGGGCACGCTGCTCGAAGGCATTGCGCTGTGGGGCGAGCTCAAGCCGCTGCTCACGCAGGAAGCCCTGGTCGAACGCGCGCTGGCCTATTGCGACTGGGCCGTGGCGCGCGGGCTGCTGGCCATCCGCTCGCATGTGGATGTCTGCGATCCGCGCCTGTTGGCAACGGAAGCGCTGCTGCACGTGCGCGAAAAGGTCAAACCGTACCTGGACCTGCAACTGGTCGCCTTCCCGCAGGACGGCGTGCTGCGTGCGCCCGGGGCGCTGGACAACCTGAAGCGCGCGCTGGACATGGGCGTGGACGTGGTGGGCGGCATTCCGCATTTCGAGCGCACCATGCAGGACGGCGCCGAATCCGTGCGCATCCTGTGCGAGCTGGCGGCCGAACGCGGCCTGCGCGTGGACATGCACTGCGACGAAAGCGACGATCCGCTGTCGCGCCACATTGAAACGTTGGCGTATCACACGCAGCGGCTCGGCCTCTCCGGCCGGGTGACGGGCTCGCACCTGACGTCCATGCATTCCATGGACAACTACTACGTGTCCAAGCTGATCCCGTTGATCCGCGAAGCGGGCGTGTCGGCGATTGCCAATCCGCTCATCAACATCACGCTGCAAGGCCGCCACGACACGTATCCGAAGCGACGCGGCATGACGCGCGTGCCCGAGCTGATGGCGGCAGGCGTGCCGGTCGCCTTCGGCCACGACTGCGTGATGGACCCGTGGTACAGCCTGGGTTCAGGCGACATGCTGGAAGTCGCGCACATGGGCCTGCACGTTGGCCAGATGACGGGACAGGACGCGATGCGCGCCTGTTTTGAAGCGGTGACGACCACGCCCGCCAAGATCCTGGGCCTGGACGAGACGGGCCTGGCGGTCGGCAAGCGCGCCGACCTGGTGCTGCTGCAGGCGCGCGACGCGGTCGAGGCATTGCGCCTGCGCGCCACGCGCCTGATGGTGCTGCGCGCGGGCAAGGTGGTGGCGACCACGCCGCCGGCCACCGCCACGCTGCACCTGCCGGGCCGCCCCGGCCAGGTCAGCTTTCAGACGTCGGCCCGTTGACGTAAGCCGGTTGCGCGGCGGCCGTCACGATGATCTCCACCAGCATGTCGGGCGACGCCAGCTTGGCCTCGCAGGTGGCGCGGGTGGGCATCGCGCGCGGCAGCGCCCACTCGGCCCACACGGCGTTCATGCCGGCAAAGTCACGCGCGATGTCCTTGAGCCAGATCTGCACGGACAGCAGCCGCGACTTGTCGGTGCTCGCCTGCTTCAGATAGACGTCGATCTTGGCCAGCACGTCGCGCGTCTGGGCCTCGATGCCGCCCTCCGCGGTCGACGTCACCCCCGCGATATAGACGGTGTCGCCGTGAATCACGATGCGCGAGAGGCGCTCGTTGGTTTCCCTGCGCACGATATCGTTCATTCGTCTTGCTCCTTGGTCGATGGGGCGGATGCCATGCCGGCATCCGAAAAACGTTCAATCCGGAATGGCGCGATCGGCAGGTCCGTCGCGCCGGTCGTGATCAGGTCGGCCATGATGCGGCCCACGATGGGCCCGAGCTCGAAGCCGTGCGCCGAAAACCCGAAGGCGTGAAAGGCGGTCTCATGCCGGCTGCTGCGCCCGATCACGGGGATCTCGTCGGGCATGGCCGCCTCGATGCCCGCCCATCCGCGGTTCACGATGGCGTCGCGCATGTGCGGGAAAAGGTCCACCACCGTGCGCGCGCCCTCGGCCAGCGAGCGGAAATCCAGCTCGGTCCATTCGGCATCCCGGTCCACCCAGGCACGCCGCCCCCCGCCGATCAGCACGGTGCCATTGGTGCGCTGCTTGAACGACAGCGCACGGCCCGTGCCCAGCACCACGGGATCCAGAAAGTGATCCATGCGCAGCGTGACGAGCATCATCGGACTGATGGGTAGCAGCGGCACCGGCTCGTCCCATTGCGCGGCGATGCGATCCGCCCACGCGCCCGCGCAGTTCAGCACCTGCGGCGCGGTGTACACGCCGTCATCCGTCTGCACGCGCCATTGCCCGTCATGCCGCGTCACGCCTTGCACGCGTACTCCTTCCAGAAAGCGCGCGCCCAGGCTGGCGGCCTTCATGCGAAAGGCGAGGGTGGTGCGGTACGGATCGGCCGCCGCGTCTTCGCGCGCGATCAGGCCGCCCTGCACGGTGGGCGCGATCGCGGGAATCAGATCCAGCAGGTCTTCACGCGTTATCCACTGCTCGTGGGTGTAGCCGTGGTCCGTCATGGTCTTGAGCCGCGCGCGCAGCGTCTCGGCATCCGCCGCGTTCTCGGCGACGCGCACCTGCCCGTGCTGCTCGAAGCCGCAATCGTCATCCACCAGCTCGCCAATGCGATACCAGAGTTCGCGCGAGGCCAGCGCCAGCGGCACTTCGGCCAGATGGCGCGACAGCGTGCGCACGCCGCCCGCATTGACGCCGGAGGCGTGACGCCCCACGTAGTTCTTTTCGATGACCAGCGCGCGCACGCCGGCGCGCGCCAGATGCAGCGCGGCCGAGCTGCCATGCAGCCCGCCGCCGATGATGATGACTTCAGCCGCCCGCGGGTGAACGGTCATGGTGTCCACCCGTCATTTCTTCAGGCGGACGACGGCCTGACGCGAATCGTCGGTCTGGGGCAGCGAGGCCAGTTCGCCCAGCGTGAGCGGCTTGGTCGGAAAGCGCAGCCGGTAATAGCCCACTTCCTCGGTCGGCACGCCGCGTTCCTCGGCAATGATTTCCGACACCGTGAGGCCGCAGAAGCGGCCCTGGCACGGACCCATGCCGCAGCGCAGGAAAGCCTTCATCTGGTTCGGCCCGCTGCAGCCCAGCTTGACGGTCTCGCGCACCTGCGCGGCCGTGACTTCCTCGCAGCGGCAGACGATGGTGTCGCCGGTGGGCCGGCGGAATGCCTCGGGCGCCTTGTAGAGCGTGTCGAAGAATTCGCGGCCCCGCACAGCCCGCGCCAGCGCCTCGCGCGGCGCGGCGGCCTCGCTGTCGCGCTTGCGGGCGTCGATGCGGCCCAGCAGATGCGCGGCCTGCAACGCAGCCAACCGGCCGCGGTGTTCGGCCGCCACCGCGCCCGCGATGCCCGCGCCGTCGCCGGCCATGCCGATGCCGTCCACCGCCGTCGTGCCCCACTCGTCGACCTCCGGCTCCCAACAGTCCAGCGCGTCGTTCCAGCGATGCGCCACGCCCACGGCGCGCGACAGGTTCACGTTGGGCACCACGCCCTGATGCAGCATCAGCTGATCGGCGGGCAGGGTCTTGGTGACGCCGCCAGCCGTGTAGCGCACGCTTTGCAGCTTGCCGTCGCCCAGCGCTTCCAGCGCCGTTACCCCCTTGACGATGGGCACGGCAGCCTTGACCGCGCGCAGCAGCTTCAGCCCCTTGCCCAGATACGGCGAGCGCAGGAAACCCCAGACCTTGGGCAGCGCCTGTCCCATGCGTCCCGGCGGCGTGGTTTCCAGCAGCGCGTCGACCTTCACGCCCGCATTCAGGTACTGCCAGGCCACCAGGTACAGCAGCGGCCCGCAACCGGCCAGCACGGTGCGATCGGACGGTACGACGCCGGATGACTTCAGCAGGATCTGCGCCGCGCCCGCGGTGATGACGCCCGGCAGCGTCCAGCCCGGAATCGGAAAGGGCCGCTCCTGTGCGCCGGTGGCCAGCAGCAGGCGGCGCGCGTGCACGATGCGGGCCTCGCCCGCCACCGAGTACGCCACCTCGAAACCGTCGGCCGGCTCGGGCGCGGTGCGCTGCGCCACGGCCCAGACGGTCGCCCCCGGCACGTAGCGCGCGCCCGACTGCTGGAACGGCGGCACCAGCGTCGCGCCGTGCCAATAGTCTTCACCCAGAATGCCGCGGTTAGTGACCGGGGTGGTGGTGATGGCGCGGTAGATCTGGCCGCCGGGCGCGGGCTGCTCATCGAGCAGCATGGTATCCACGCCCAGGTTCGCGGCCAGCGTCGCGGCTGCCAAACCGGCCGGACCGGCGCCCACCACCAGCAAATCGCATTGCATCGTGTCGATCATGCCTGCACCTTGCGCGCGCCCAACTGGCGCTCGATCTTCATTCCTTCCCGCACGGGCGTCATGCAGCCCTGCTGGTTCGCTTGTCCGTCGATGGTGACCAGGCAGTCGTAGCACACGCCCATCATGCAGTAGGGGCCGCGCGGCACCTCGTTGACGGCCGTGTCGCGGCAGGCCTGCACGCCGCCCGCAAAGAGCGCCGCCGCCACGCTGTCGCCCTGGCGGCACAGCATTTCGGCGCCATTGACCGTTACCCGCACCGGCGCGCCCTGCGCCTGCCGCTGCGCCTCGTCAAGCCGCTTGAACATGAAACCTCCGGGTCGAGAAGGGCGCCATGTCGTCGGCCAGCTTGCCGGCGGCGATCATGGGCGCCAAGTTGAGCGCGTGCGCGGCGGCGAGCGTCACGCCGCTGTGACAGGTGGCGACGAAGGCCCCCGGGCACGTTTCGGATTGCTGATAGATCGGAAAGCCGTCCTTGGACATGACGCGCAGCGCCGCCCAGCTGCGGACCACGCGCACGTCCCGCAGCGCGGGCAGCGTGCGCACAGCGCGGTCGGCAAGCGTGCCCAGGATCGGCAGGCCAACCAGGTTGTCCACATAGCCGGCCTCTTCCTGCGAATCGCCGATGAGCCACGTGCCTTCGTCGGTCTGGCGCAGCGTGGACAACGGCGTCTCGAGCATGCGGCGCGTGCGCTCCAGCACGACGATCTGGCCGCGCTGCGGCCGTACCGGCACGTCCAGACCGACTTGCTCGCCAAGCTGCTTGTTGGACAGCCCCGAGGCCAGCACCACCTTGTGCGCACGCACCGTGCCGCCGGGCGTGGCGATTTCAAACACGCCGTCACGCAGGCGGATGCTTTGCGCCGGCCGCTGCGGCAGGTAATCCACAACCCGCTGTGCAAAACTCATGTGCAGCGCGCGCAGCAGCTTGAGCGGGTTGGCGATGCCGTCCACCGGCGTCCACGTCGCGCCGCGCACCTCGGGTCCGATGCCCGGCACCAGGTCCGCGACCTCGGCGCGATCCAGCATCTTCCACTCGTACTGCGCCATGCCCGGCTGCGCCAGCAGCGTGTTCATGAAGCGCGTGCGCGCCTCGACCTCTTCGTCGCTCAGGAGCGCGTGCAGGCCGCCGCGCTGCTCCAGGTGCACGTCGACCCCGGTCTCTTCCTGCAGCAGGGCGGCAAGCCGGGGCCAGCCAGTGGCCGACGTCATGGTCCACACGCCATAGCGCGGCAGGCCCATGCCCTTGCTCTGCACCCACACCAGGCCGAAGTTCCCGCGCGAAGCCCGATAGGCCACGTCGCCTTCGTCCAGCACGGCCACGTGGTCCAGTTCGCGGCGCAGCCCGTAGGCCACGGCCGATCCGACCAGACCGCCCCCGATCACCGCCGCATCGTAGATGCCGCGGTGCACGGGCGCGCGCGGCGCCAGTTCTTTCTCTTCCGTCATCAGCGTCCCTTTCCTACAAACAGCTTCTCCAGGCCGACCGCGCGGTCCAGGATGAATATGGCAATGATCGTCACGTAGATCAGCACCGCCGACACGGCCGTCACCAGCGGATCGATGGTGTCTTCGATATGCAGGAAGATGCGCACCGGCAGCGTCGTGGTGGACGGCGAGGCGATGAAGATCGACATCGTCAGTTCGTCAAAGCTGGTGATGAACGCGATCACCCAGCCGCTGACCACGCCCGGCAGCAAGAGCGGCAGCACCACGCGCCGGAATGCCGTCCAGTTGGACGCGCCCAGCGACTGCGCCGCGCGCTCCAGCGCCGGATCGATGCCCGTTGCCGAGGCCAGCACCAGCCGCAGCGCATACGGCATGACCAGGATCACGTGCGCCACGACCAGGCCGAAATACGTGCCGGCCAGGTCCACGGTCGTGAAGAACTTCAGGAACGCCAGGCCCAGCACCACGTGCGGAATCATCAGCGGCGACAGGAAGAACGCCACCAGGGCTTCGCGGCCCGTGAAGCGGTTGCGGGCGATCGCCAATGCGCTGGGCACGGCCAGTCCGATGGCTAGCGTGGCCGACAACGTGCCCAGGCCCAGACTGAACCAGAACGCATCGACAAAGCGCGGGTTGTCCAGAATGGCGCGGAACCAGCGCAGCGACAGCCCGCCCGAGGGCAGCGAAATAAAGCCTTCGGACGTGAACGCCACCGCGCACACCATGACGATGGGCGCCAGAATGAACAAGATGAACAGCGTGTGGAAGACGAGGCCGATGGGGCCGTTGCGAAATTGCATGTCAGCCTCCGGCCTGGTTGAACACGGCCCCGTAGCGGCGCTCGATGATGCGGTTGGCCGACAGCAGCACCACCACGGTCGCCACCAGCAGCACCACGGCCAGCGCTGCGCCCAGCGGCCAGTTCAAGGTGTTCAGGAACTCGTCGTAGGCGGCGGTGGCCACGTTCTTCAAGCGCCGTCCGCCGATGATGGCCGGCGTGGCGAACGAGCTGGCCGCCATCGCAAACACCATGATCGCGCCCGAGAGGATGCCGGGCATCACCTGCGGCACGATCACGCGCCGGATGACGGTGAACTGGCTGGCGCCCAGCGACAGCGCGGCCGCCTCGGTAGCGGGGTTGATCCGCTGCAGCGAGGCCCACACCGAGATCACCATGAAGGGCACCAGCACGTGCGTCAGCGCAATGCCCACGCCCAGGTTGCTGTACATGAAATCGATGGGGGTGGAGATCAGCCCGATGCCCATCAGCGCCTTGTTGATGAGGCCGGTGGACCCGAACAGCAACGCCCAGCCCAGCGTGCGCACCACCACCGAAATCAGCAGCGGGCCCAGCACCACCATCAAAAATAGGCCCTTCCACGGATTGGCCATGCGCGACAGCACGTAGGCTTCGGCCGTGCCCAGCACCAGGCACGCCACGGTCACGGCCGCGGCCACGCCAAACGTGCGCGCGTAGATCTCGTAGTAGTAGCCGTCCGAGAAGATCTCGATGTAGTTCTTCCAGGTAAAGGTGGCCTCGATGCCGCCGTAGAACTGGAAGTCGAAGAAGCTGATCAGAAACACCAGCGCCATCGGCACCACGAGGAACGTGGCATACACCACCAGCGCCGGGGCGCTCAGCACCCACGGATTGGTGCGCGCGCTCATGACGCGTTGCCTTGCGGCGCGGCCGCCGGATCGACGGCGCACATGTCCTGCGCGCGCCAGCGCAGATGCACGGTCTCGCCTTCGGCGGGCACCGGCACGCCGTCGTTCTGCCGGATCACCATCACTTCGCCGACCGACGTTTCCACCTGGCACAACCAATGGTTGCCCTGGAAGACGCGCGTCTTCATGCGGCCCGGCAATGCACAGGTCGCGGGCTCGGAAAACAGGATCTTCTCGGGCCGCACGATCACCGCGCCCTGCGGCACTGGTGCACCGTTCAATGAGACATGGGCTTCGCCGATGCGCGCGCGCGTTTCGCCTTCGTACTGCTCGGCTTGCGGCGTGAACACGTTGGCCTTGCCCAGGAAACCGCCCACGAAATGGCTGGCAGGCCCTTCGTACGCGGCAAAGGGTTCGGCCACCTGTTCGACGCGGCCCTGGTTCATCACCACGATGCGGTCCGACAGCGCCAGCGCCTCGGACTGATCGTGCGTGACGAGAATGGTCGTGGTGCCGACCGTGCGCTGGATGCTGCGCAATTCCAGCTGCATTTCTTCGCGCAGCTTGGCGTCAAGGTTGGAGAGCGGTTCGTCCAGCAGCAGCACGCTGGGCCGGATGACCAGCGCCCGCGCCAGCGCCACGCGCTGTTGCTGGCCGCCGGACATGCGCGCCGGGTGCCGGTCGGCCAGATGCGACAGGCCCACGAGCTTGAGCGCGTCGGCCACGCGGGCCTGGCGCTCGTCCTTTTTCACGCGCTGCATCTCCAGGCCGAACGACACATTCTCGGCCGCGGTCATGTGCGGAAAGAGCGCGTAGTTCTGGAACACCATGCCCAGCCCGCGCTTGTTGGCGGGCACCTTGCTGACGTCCTTGCCGTTCAGCACGATGCTGCCGCCGGACGGTTCGACGAAGCCGGCGATCATCTGCAGCGTGGTGGTCTTGCCGCAGCCGGACGGTCCCAGCAGCGAGATGAATTCGCCTTTGTTTACCGACAGGCTCAGGTTTTCGACGGCCGTAGTGTCGCCGTAGCGCTTGCTCAGGCGGTCAAGCACAAGATAGGTCATGAATGCTCCCGGTGGGCGGCAGTGGCGCCGCCCGTATGCCCACGCGTCAGCGCTCGATTTCCCGCGTCCAGCGCTTGTTCCAGTCGTCCCGATTCTGGTTGACCGTATCCCAGTCGATTACGATGAGATCGGCGGCGCGCTTGCCGATGGGCAGCGGTACACGGGGATCGTCCGTGACCTTGGCCTTCTTGTTGACCGGACCATAGCCGTACGCGGAAGCGAGCTTTTCCTGGACCTCGGGCGACACCAGGTATTCGACGAAGGCCTGCGCCTTCGGGTTGGCATTGGGTTTGGCGATCGGACACACGGAAGACAGCAGCGCGTAGGCGCCTTCCTGCGGATAGACGAATCCGACCGGAAAGCCCGTGTCGGCAAACGCCTTGACGCGGCCGCTGCCCCAGACCGCGATGGTGGCCTGCCCGCTGGAGAAGAGCTCGGTCATCTTGCCAGGCGAAGGCTCATAGACCAGCACATTGGGACCGACCTCGTTCTTGAACGTGGTGAAGCCCGGATCGATCTTCTTTTCGCCGCCGCCGCCTTCGCGGGCGTATTCCACCAGCGTGTGCAGGCCATAGGTGTTGTTCAGCGGCGGAATGACCAGTTGCTTCTTGTACTTCGGATCCTTCAGGTCCTTCCAGGACGTGGGCGGCGCCCACTTCTTCTCGTCGAAGACCTTCTTGTTGTACATGATGCCCGTGGCCACGATGCCGATGGCGACCGCCTTGTCGTCCTTGTAGCGCGCGGTGGTGTAGATGTCGTCGGCGGGCAGGTTCTTGATGGGTTCGCAAAAGCCCAGCGCAATGGCCTGGTACATGGGGCCGTCATCGATGATGGCGACGTCGATCTGCTGGTTGCTCTTTTGCGCCTGCAGGCGCGCCACGGTGTTGGTGGAATTGCCGGCCACGTAATCCAGCTCGACGCCATGCTGTTTGGCGAAGGGCGGGAAGATGTCCTTGCGCATGATGTCTTCGAACGAGCCGCCGTAGCCGGCCACCACCAGTTTCTGCTGCGCCTGTGCGTTTGCGCCCAGCCCGGCCGCTACCGCCGCCGCCGCGAGCACTGCAAGTACCTTGCTCATGAGAACCCCCGAATTTTGGAAGAGAACTGCAAGAACCGACTGATTTGTTGCCCGGCGACCTCATGTCCGCCGTACAATTTGTCCGTACATGAATGTCCGGACAAATAATGAATCCCGCATGACTGCCTTGTCAATCGGTTATTGTCCGGACAAACCCTATAAAACCAATCTAGGAGCCAACCTCATGACCCGATCCTCCGAGCGCGCTGCCAGCCCCGGCGGGGAGCGGCAAGCCCGCGGCCGGCCCGGCGCGGCGCTCCCGGCAGACATGTCGGGTGGCCCCCGCTACAAGAGCATCTATCAGTCGCTCTCGCAGGACATCAGCTCCGGGCGCTACCCCGTCATGACGCTGCTTCCCACCGAGCACGAACTGTGCGAACAATTCGGCGCCAGCCGTCACACCATCCGCGAAGCGATCCGCATGCTGACGGTGGCTGGCGTGGTGTCGCGCCGGCCGGGCGTGGGCACGCGTGTCGAAACGGCCCGCGCGACGACCCGTTTCACGCAGCGCATCTCGCAGTTTCCCGATCTGCTGCAGTACGCGCGCAACGCGGCGCTGCTGGTGCAGGACGTGCGCACCGTCAAGCTGACCAAGCGCCTTGCCGAAACGCTGGGCTGCGAAGCCGGGCAAGAATGGCTGCACATCAACTCGATCAAGACGCTGGACGATCCCGACGTGCCGGCCGCCAGCACGCTCATCTACACGAACCCGGCGCATTCGGACGTGCTGGTGGACGTGAAGTCCCGGATCTCGCTGCTGCGGCTGATCGAGGACCACTTTGGCGACCGCATCACCGAGGTCAACCAGGAGTTCTCCGCCACGCCCATCGGCGCGGCGATCGCCAGGCAACTTCAAGTCGACACCGGCACGCCCGGCTTTGTCATCACCCGCCGGTACTACGGCGACGGCGGCGTGCTGCTGCTTGCCACCATCACCACGTTTCCGCACGACAAGATGAAGTACTCGATGACCCTGAACGTCAGTTGACGCGCGGCTCGGTCTACGCGGACAGCCCATAGTCCGCACGCGCCGCGTGAGGGCTGATCTTGCCGTCAGCCAGGTCCTGTTTCACGCGCGCCGGCGGCCGCTCCGACGGCGCGCCATAACCGCCGGCCCCCGGCGTTTCGATGCGCACGCTATCGCCAGCCGCAAGCGCAATGTTGGCGGTCTTGGAAAAAAGCTCCTCGGCCTGCGGCGTTCCGAAGTTGCGGATCAGGCGCGCGCGGCGGCCATCTCCACCGCCGTCAACGCCCGCGGCCACGCCGACGGTGTGACTGTCCGAGCGCGCCGAGAACACGATGCCTGGCCCCACCGCGCGTATCTGCTTGGCGATGCCCAAGCCGCCGCGCGTGCGGCCCGCGCCGCCCGAGTCCTGAATCATCGCGTACTCGTCCATCAGCAGGGGATACTCGTTCTCCAGCGCTTCGACCGGCAGGTTCGACGTGTTGGTCATATGCACATGCACCGCATCCATGCCGTCCGCATCGAAGCGCGCCCCCGCGCCGCCGCCCAACGTTTCCAGGTACACAAAGTGTCCCGCGCGCTCGCGCCACCGTCCCGAGAACACGATGGCGGGGCAGCAGTCGTTGCTGGAAGCCATGGTCTTTTCCGGCGGCAGCAGGCCCCGGAATGCACCGAAGATCGCGCCGGCCACCTTCTGCGCGGTGATCGACCGCGCGCCCACCGCGGCCGGATGCTCGGGATTGGTGATGGTGCCCACGGGCGCGGACAGCGTGATGGGATCGAACAGCCCGGCATTGGGTGCCAGGTCCGGATCCAGCAGCGCCTTCACGGCGTAGTAGACGCAGGCGCGCAGGGCATTGAACGGCAGGTTCATGGCGCCGCGCGCCTGCCTGCCCGATCCGTCGAAGTCGAAGTGCAGATTGTCCGGGCCGACGGTCAGCGTCACCTGGATGGGCACCGGATCGCCGCCCATGCCGTCGTCGTCAAGATCGCTGCGGAAGGTGTAGCTGCCGGGGCGCAGCTCGGCGATGCGGTTCAAGAGGCGTTTGCGCGTGTAGGCGATCACGTCGTCCACCGAGCGCAGCACAGCTTGCAGCCCCATCTGGCGGATCAATCCCTGCACCGCGGCCGCGCCGCGGCGGTTGGTCGCCATCTGCACGCGCAGGTCGAGCACGCGCTCTTCCGGATCGCGGGTGTTCGCGCAGATGAGGCGCAGCAGGTCCTCGTCGGTCTGGCCCGCGCGGGCCAGGCGGCAGGCGGGGATGCGGATGCCTTCCTCGAAGATCGACTTCAGCCCGCCGGCAATAGAGCCAGGCACGGCGCCGCCCACGTCGGAGTGATGCGCGATGTTGGCGGCAAAAAATCGCAGCGTGCCTTCCCAGAACACCGGCGTGATGATGTTGATGTCGGGCAGGTGGCTGCCGTCGGCCAGGTACGGATCGTTGCAGATGAACACGTCGCCGTCGCGGATCTGGTCTTCGGCAAACGTGCGCAGGATGGCGCGCATGGCGCCGTCCAGCGATCCGAGGTGCAGCGGGATCTGCGTGCCCTGCGCGACCAGCCGCCCTGCCGCGTCAAAGAGCGCCACCGAGCAGTCCTTGCGCTCCTTGATGTTGGTCGAGAACGAGGCGCGCACCAGCGTGTTGTTCATGTCTTCGGTGATCGACAGCAGGCGGTTGCAGAACACCTCCATGCCGATCGGATCCGCCAGGACCGAGGCGCTGTCCGCCTCGCGCGGTTCAATGGAATCAGGCTTGTTCATGCGAGCCTCCTTGCAAACGGATGATCAGGTTGCCGAATTCGTCGACGCTGGCCTCGTGGCCCACGCCGACCACCGTGGTCGAGCTCATTTCCTCGAGCAGCGCCGGGCCCTGAAAGCGCGCGCCGGTCGGCACGCGGTCGCGGTCGTACACAGGCGTTTCCAGCCAGCCATGCGCCGGCCCGAAGTACGCCTTGCGCTCGCCCAGCCGCGCGTCCTGCAGCGTGCCGCCCACATGGCGTGGCGCGAGCGGCGCCTTCACCACCTGTCCGACCGCCTGCATGCGGCAATTGATGATCTGCACCTTGCGATCGTCCACCGTGTAGCCGTATTCGCGCTCATGGGCCTCTTCAAAGCGCCGCGCAAATTGCGCGTAGCCGCCCGGGCCCGTGTCGTCCAGGCTGACCTGCACCTCGAAGTTCTGCCCCTCGTAGCGCGCGTCGATCGCGCTGTGGCACACGCGCAGCGCGGGATCGACGCGTTCGGACGCGAGCCAGTCGCGCGCCTGCGCGGCAAGCCCTTCGAAGATGGCGGTGATGGCGGGCCACGTGTCCTCGCTGGCGAGCGATATCTCGCTTTGCACGAAGTCGAACGAGATGTCGCTGAGCAGAATGCCGCGCGCGCACATCGTGCCGGGTTCCTGCGGCACGATGACGATGGGGATGCCGCATTCCTCGGCCACTTCCACGGCGTGCAGCGGACCCGCGCCGCCGTAGGCATACAGCGCAAAGCGCGACAGGTCGTAGCCCCGCTCGGTGGAAACCGCCCGGATCGCGCGGCTCATGTTGGCGGCGGCGATGCGCAGGATGCCCTCGGCAGCCGCCTCCATGGTCAATCCCAGCGGTTCGGCGACGCGGCCGCGGATGACCTCGCGTGCCGCATCGGCATACACCGGCATGCGGCCATTCAAGAGCGCCACGGGGTTGAGCCGCTGCAATGCGACTTCGGCGTCGGTGATGGTGGGCTCCTGGCCGCCACGGCCGTAGCCCACCGGGCCCGGCACCGCGCCCGCGCTGTGCGGACCCACCTTCAGCGCGCCGGCATCGTCCAGCCACGCAATGCTGCCGCCGCCCGCGCCGATGACATGGATGTCGACCATCGGCGTCTTGACCGGATAGCCGGCGACATGGCGATGCGAGGTGAAGAGCGGCCTGCCTTCGCACACCAGCGACACGTCCGTGCTGGTGCCGCCCACATCGAACGTCACAAGGTTCAGGCTGCCGATGGCGCGTCCCACGGCCGCGGCGCCGACCACGCCGGCGGCGGGGCCGGACAGGCAGGTGCGCACCGGATACTGGCGCACCGTGGCGATCGACATCAGGCCGCCGTTGGAGTGAATGGTGTGCGGCTCATGCCCGATGTCCAGTTCCCGCACCCGCTTCAGGAAACGCTCCAGGTAGCGCGCCATCTTCGGCCCGACCGCCGCATTGAGCACGGTGGTGGACAGGCGCTCGTATTCGCGGAATTCGGGCAACACCTCGGAGGACTGGCTGATGTACGCATCCGGCATTTCTTCCTGGACGATGCAGGCGGCGCGGCGCTCGTGCGCCGGGTTGCGGTAAGCATGCAGAAAGCAGATCGTCACGGCCTCGATGCCGGCCCTGGCGAAGCGCCGCGCCGCATCGCGCACCTGCGCTTCGTCCAGCGCCGTCAGGACCTCGCCCGCCGCGTTGACGCGCTCGTCGACTTCGGCGCGGAATTCGCGCGGCACCGCGACGGGCGGCTTGCCCACGCTGTAGTCGTACAGGTGCGGGCGCGTCTGGCGGCCAATCTCCAGCACGTCGCGAAAGCCCCGCGTGGTGATCAGGCCAACGCGCGCGCCCTTGCGTTCGATGATGAGGTTGGTGGCGACCGTGGTGCCGTGGCCCACGTGCGACACCTGCGAAGGCGCGACGCCATGATCCGCAAGCATCTGCCCGATGCCCGTGGCGATGGCCTCGGAGGGATCGTGCGGCGTGGAGGGCACCTTGTGAAAGTGCACCACGCCGGCGTCCTCGTCGATCATCGTGAAATCGGTAAACGTGCCTCCGACGTCTATCCCTATGCGATACATATCGTTCTTTCCAAAAAATGAGGGTCAGTCCAGACGAATGCCGGCTTTCTTCACCACCTGGCACCACTTGCTGATTTCGTCCTTGATCATCGAGCCGAACGCCGGGCCCGCAACATCCGACACCTGAGCGCCCTGCTGCTCGAGATAGGTCTTCATGGCGGGCGCGTGCAGGGTCTGCACCAGGCCGTCGGTCAGCTTGGTGCGCAAGGGTTCGGGCATGTTGGCGGGCGCCAGCATGCCGAACCACACCATGGCCTCGTAACCGGGGTAGCCGGACTCGGCGACGGTGGGCACGTCGGGCAACATGGCCGAGCGCTGCGGCGAGGTCACCGCCAGCGCCTTGATCTTGCCGTCCTTGATGTAGGGGTACGACGTCATCACGACGTCCATCATCATGTTGATCTGTCCGCCCACCAGGTCGATGAGCGCGGGGCCGGAGCCGCGGTAAGGCACATGCACCATCGACACCCCGGCGGTGGACTTGAAGAGTTCGGCGGCCAGGTGGTTGGACGTGCCTTGGCCGTTGGAGGCGAAGGAATACTTCTCGGGCTCTTTCTTCAGCAGGGCCACAAACTCCTGCAGGTTGTTGGCGGGGACGGACTGGTTCACCGACATGACGTTGGGGATCGTGGCCACGACCGTCAGCGGCGTGAAGTCCTTGACCGCGTCGTACGGCAGCTTGGAATAGACGCAGGGCGCGCTGCCGTGCGTGCTGACCGATCCCATCAGGATGGTGTAGCCGTCGGCGGGTTGGCGCGCGACGTACTCGGTGCCGACGGTGCCGCCCGCGCCGGGCCGGTTTTCGACGATGACGTTGGCGCCCAGGCGCTGGCTCAGTCCTTCGGCGATCTTGCGCGCCACCAGGTCGGTGGAGCCACCGGCCGCGAACGGCACGACGATGCGGATGACCTTGTCAGGCCAGGCGGCGCTGGCGGTTCCGGCGGCGGCAAAGAGCGCGACGCCGGCGGCAATGCGACAGCAACTGCGAAGTAGCCCTGTTTTCATGGCTTGGTTTCCCCTTGTTGATAGAACTTCCTTATGGCCGGATCATGCGTGTCCGACCTTGGTTCGCTGCAACAACGAAGTCATGCTAGGCCCGGCGCCGCGATGACAGCAGTCCTACAGGTTTATATTTGTATAGATGCCATTTATGGACGCGCAGCGATGAAGAATCCGGACCTGAATCTGCTTCTGCACTTCGATGCGTTGATGGCATGCAGAAACGTGTCGCGCGCGGCCGAGGCGATGAACATCAGCCAGCCGGCCATGAGCGCGGCAATGAACCGGCTGCGCCAGTTGTTCGGCGATCCGCTGCTGGTGCGCGAGGGCGGCGCGTGGCAGCCGACGCTGCGGGCGCTGGAACTGCACCAGCATTTCAAGCCCCTATTGGAGGGCTGGCATCGCGCGACGCGCACCCGCGAGGCGTTCGACCCGGCGCATTCGTCGCGCACGCTGTCGCTGTATGCGACCGATTATGTGCAGTACACGCTGCTGCCCAAGCTGATTCCGCGGCTTGCGGTGGACGCGCCGCACTTCCAGTTGCAGATCGTGCCGGCGCGGCCGCAGCACGGGCTGAGCATGCTGGACACCAATCATGTGGAGCTGATCGCGGGCTATTTTCCGGACCCGGCGCCGGATCTGCGCACGCGCTTTCTGTACCAGGAGCCGGCGGTGTGCATCGTGCGCGAAGGACATCCGTGTTTGCGCAAGCGCTGGAACCTGGACGCCTACCTGAGCTACGGACATCTGGATCTGGCCGCGCACACGCGCTACTTCAGCACGGCGATCGATCGCATCCTGATGGGCCAGAACCGCAGCCGCAAGATCGTGGCGACGCTGTCCAGCTATCTGGTGTGTCCGTTCATCGTGGAGGGATCTGACCTGATCGCGACGATGCCGGTGAGCATTGCGAAGGCGATGTCGGGCAGCGCGCGCATCGTGACGCAGAAGGTGCCGCTGACGTTGCCGCCCATTGCGGTGTCGTTGTACTGGCACGAGCGCTATCAGGACGATCCGGCGCACGCCTGGCTGCGGCAATATCTGGCAGGCGTGCTCGGGTAGCGGGAGGCGCTGTCTGCTATTGCAGCGGCAGGCAGATGCGGGTCTGCAATTGCGCGGGCGGGGTGGTGCGCGGGTCGTTCAGGTATTGCTCGAACATGGGGAAATCCGCGGGGGCCATGCCGCTGGACGGAAGCCATTCGGCAAAGAGCCAGTCGTAGGGCTTGCGCATTTCGTTGTAGGGGCCGGTGTACGTGAGGATGGCGCAGCGGCCGGCGGGAATTTCGAAGCGTTCGAGTTCCTGGCCGATGTCGGCATCGGGCGCGACGGGCATGCCGGCAAGCGATCGCAACTGGCTTTCGGGGACCTGCTCGGGGTCATCGAAATAGATGCCGTAGCCGATGGTGTCGGGGGTGGCGATGCCGCGGCCGATGGCGAGCATGAAGGCCCTTGAGAAGACGGGGCCGATGTCCTGGTAGCTGCCGCGATGGGGCAGGACGGCCAGGGTGGTTCCAGGGAAGTTCTCGATGACGACGGGGTACATGGTCAGCTCCTTGGGGGTGGAAGACTGGGAGCGGGCGGCGCGATACCGGCCCGGCGGGGTGCCGAAGAGGGCGCCGAAGGCGCGGTTGAAGGCGGCGTCGGATTCGTAGCCGGCGCGTTGGGCGATGTCTCTCAATGGGGTTTCGGAGCCGGCCAGGGCGGCAGCCGCGCGGTGCATGCGGATGCGCTGGACGGTGGCGTTGACCGTTTCTCCCATCATGGCGCGGTAGACGCGGTGGAAGTGATAAGGGGATAGGCAGGCCAGGTCGGCCAGGTGGTGCAGGTCTGGCGGGGCGTCTGGGTTGGCGGCTAGCCAGCGTAGGACGGGGTCCAGGCGTTGGGCGTAGAGGGATCGCGTTGCGGGTTTCAATGGGTTGCTCCTTGGTAGGGGCAATTTAGCGTTTGGGGGTTTGCAGATTTTGCGGTTTTTTTCTCTGGGTTGCGCCGGTTCGGTTCTTTAGACGCACGGCGCGGCGGCGGCCTTGGGGCGCGGGGCTACGATTGCGGTCCGGAGCCTTCGCTCCGGACTGCCCCTTCGTCATCTTCGTCCGCCTTCGGCTCCCTTCAGATTCCCTCGGGCGCATCTACACGCCCCGCGCCCCAAGGCCGCCGCCACACCGTGCTCTGTTAGTTCGAGTATCCGCATCGCTGGGGCGGGCGGGGTACTTGGCGTTTTTATGCTCGGGCGGTGCTTGGGATGGAAGATCTTGCGGTGCCCGCTCCACGGCGGCCGCGCGGGCGGCCTGGTGGCGCTTACGCAGTGTCTTGCGGCACGCGTTGGCGCTGCGCGCTTCGCTCTGGATTGCTGTGGGCTGCGCAGTGTCAGTAGCCGCGCTGAGGGTCGTAGATGTTGGGAAGCGCCTCGCCGCGCTCGTTGGCTGCGATCAGCAGCGCGGTGTGGCGCGCGCGCTCCTTGCGGTCGGGGATCGCCGCGCAGTGGGGCGTGATGGTGATTCTTGGGTGCGTCCACAGTGGGGAGTCTTCGGGCAAGGGTTCCTGCTCGAAGACGTCCAGGATCGCCTGGTCCAGATGGCCGCTGTTCAGCGCATCCAGGATGTCCTCGGTGACCATGTGGGTGCCGCGGCCGGCGTTGATGAGGCTGGCGCCTTTTGGGAGCTGGGACAGCGTCGTGCGGTTGAGGATGCCGCGCGTCGTTTCGGTGGCGGGCAGGAGGCAGACGAGGAGGTCGGTGTTGGCGAGGAAGTCGGCGAACTGGTCCTGGCTTGCGTAGGACGGCATGCCGGGTAGCTTGCTGGCGCCGCGCGACCAGCCGCTGACGGGAAAGCCTGCGCCGGACAGGAGTTGGGCTGAGGCGATGCCAAGGTGGCCGAGGCCCATGATGCCGACGCGCACGTCGGCGGCGACGCGCAGGGAGTCGAAGAATTCCCAGTGGCGGCGGGCCTGGTTGTCGGTGATGCGTTTGACGTTGCGCGTGATCATGAGGGCGCTGGTGAGCACGTACTCGGCCATTTCGGTCTGCGTGCGCGCGGTGACCATGCGTGCGATGCGCAGGTGGCGCGGCAGGGCGGGGTCGGCGAGGATGTGGTCGACGCCGGCGCCGGCGCTGATGATGAGTTTCAGGTTGGGGAAGGTGGCCAGGCGGCCGGCGTCGGGGGCCCAGACGAGGGCGTAGTCGATGGTGGCGGGGTCGGGGTCTTCGTGCCAGCCGACAACGTCCAGTTCCGGCGCGAACGCGCGGAAATGCGCGCGCCATTCTTCTGTCGCCTGGGGGCCGCCGGAATTGATGATGAGGCGCATGCGTGTCCTTGCTGGTGGAAGGCCGGCGCGGCGCGCCTGCGGGTTGTCCACAGGACGCCGCGCGTTGGCCTCAACGTTCGACCGTGCGGTTCCAGCGGGCGTTGAAGGCGGGCCGGGCCGCGTTGATCTGGTCCCAGTCCAGGATCTTAGCGTTGGCCATGTAGCCTTGGAAGCGCTTGAGCGTCTCGGCGTTGTCGGCGGACGCCTGGACGTTCTTGTTGGACGGGAAGTGGCCGCCCATTTCCAGCGCCTTGGCCTGGGCCTTGGCGGACAAGAGGTACAGCGCGAGCTTTTGCGCGAGTTCGGGTTCGCTGTTCTTGGCGATGACGCATTCGCCGACCATGAGGATGACGGAGCCTTCCTTGGGCTGGGCGTATTCCACCGGGATGTCGCGCTTTTTCAGGCGGGCGATGGCGGTGGGGGTGAGCGGGAAGATGGCGGCCTCGTCGGACTGGATCATCTCGGCCAGCTTGGCGGAGTTGGGGATGTACTCGAGCACGTTGGGGCCTATGGTGGAGGGCCACTTCTTGAAACCGGGCTCGTAGTTCTGGTCGTTGCCGCCTTCGATGCGGTTGAACATCAGGAAGCCGTGCAGGCCGAAGGTGCTGCCGGAAGCAGACTGGAAGACGACCTTGCCCTTGTACTTGGGATCGGCCAGGTCCAGCCACGAGGTCGGCGGCGTCCAGCCGTTCTTCTGGAAGAGGCGGGTGTTGTAGCCCAGGCCGGTCATGCCGATGTCGATGCCGGCGGCCATGCGGTCTTTCATCAGGGCGGTGGGATACAGCTCTTTCAGGACGGGGTCGTCGTTGAGCTGTTCGCACAGGCCCATCGAGATCGCGCGGGCCATGATGCCGTCATCCAGGAACATGACGTGCATCTGCGGGTTGTCCTTGTAGGCCTGCGCCTTGGCGAGCACGTCGGTCGAGGTGCCGGGCACGACGACGATCTTGACGTTGTTGGCCTTCTCGAAGTCAGGGAACACGTGCTGCGTGAAGGCGCGTTCCATGTCGCCGCCGTTCATGCCGACGTACAACGTCTTTTGCTGCGCCATTGCGCCGGCGGACAGCAATGCCAGCACCGCCGCGCCCAACAGGCGCTTCCCCTTGGTCAGGCGCTGCGCGCCCTGTTTCTTGTGCATCATGGTGACTCCAGCGTTTGCTCACGAAGACTCTCAGGCCGGGCCGCGGCGCCGTGAGCGGCGGGCGCGTACCGTTCAATGCGGAAGGCATCGATGGGAATGGAGGATCGGCCGTGCACGACCAGTTCGGACAGGACTTCGCCGACGGCCGGGCCAATCTGAAAGCCCGCGCCGGACAGGCCGAAGGCATGAAAGAGACCGGGCACGATGGCGCTGGGTCCGAGCACGGGATTGTGGTCGGGCATGTTGCCTTCCACCCCCGTCCAGAAGCGGATGACCTGCGCGCCGCGCAGCACGGGCAGTAGCGTTGCCGCATTGGCCATCAGCGCGCCAAGGTTGTCGCGCCCCGGGCGGGCATAGTCAGGGTCTGCCGAGACGCCGCGCCCGCCGCCGATGACGCAGTTCCCGCGCGCGACCTGGCGCGCGTAGATGCCGCCGCCCTGCATGCCCAGGCTGACGTTCATGAACAGCGGCAGGGGTTCGGTCACCATCATCAAGGGATGAATGGAGGTTTCGGGCACGGGTTCGCCAAAGCCTTCGGCGAAGCGGCCGGCCCAGGCGCCCGCGCAATTGAGCAGCACGCGCGCGCGCACTTCCAGTGTGTCGCCAGCGCGCACGATGAAACGCGTGCCGTCGTGCGTGGCTGATGTGACGCGCACGCCTTCGCGCACGTCGGCGCCCAGCGCGGCCGCGGCACGGCCAAACGCCGGGGACACGAGCCGAGGGTTGGCGTGGCCGTCCTGCGGGCAGAACGAGCCGCCCACCACGCCCTGGCCCAGCCAGCCGAAGCGCCGCGCCAGCGCGCGGCGGTCCAGGATTTGAAGATCCATGCCAAAGCCGCGCGTGCTGTCGCGATAGGCCTGCAGCAACGCCAGGTCGGCGTCGCTGCAGGCAAGCTTCAAATGTCCGGAGCGCACGTACTCGCCGTCGATGCCGATCAGCTCGGGCAGCTTGCCCCACAGTTCGTGCGCGCGCCGCGCGAGCGGCAGCTGTTCAACGCCGCGGCCCTGCCGCCGCACGCCGCCGTAGTTGACGCCGCTGGCCTTGGCGCCGCACAGCGCCGCTTCCAGCAGCACCACGGGCACGCCCTGGCGGCGCAGGAACAGCGCGGCGCTGCCGCCAACGATGCCGCCGCCGATGATCGCGACTTCGGTGTCGATGCGTTCCGTCATGCGGCCTCCATCATGCGGACTTCCATCATGCAGCCCTTTTCGCGGGCCGTTCCAGGCACACCACGTTGACCGGGATGGGTTTGACCGGCGGCTGGTTGCGCAGCCGGCCCATGGCGCGCGGCGCGCAGCCCACGGCGTGGGCCAGGACTTCCGCGCCGGCAACGCCGCACATGCGGCCCTGGCAACGGCCCATGCCCACGCGCGTCAGCGCTTTCAGGCGATTCATCTCCCGCACGCCGTTCTCGTGCACGGCCTGGCGGATGGCGCCGGCGGTGACTTCCTCGCAGCGGCAGACGACGGTGTCGTCGGCGATGCCGGCGGCCCAGTCCTCTGGGAACGGGAAGGCGCGTTCAAGCGCGTCGCGCACGCGGCCGTTGGCCGTCAGTTGCGATTCCAGCACGCGCGCGCGGCGCGCGTCGTGCGGATGCCCGGTGTCTTCAAGCAGCGCCAGCGCCGCGCGTTCGCCCGCCAGTTCGGCGGCGTCGGCGCCGCCGATGCCTGCGCCATCGCCGGCGACGTAGACGCCCGCCACGCTGCTGCGGCCAGCGGCATCGCGCCGCGGGATCCAGTTGCGGTCACGTTCGTTGAATTCAAAGTCGCAGCCGATCAGGCTGGCAAGCTGGGTTTCGGGCCGCAGCGACAGGCCAAAGCCCACCGCATCGCAGTCCAGCGTGTGGGTGCGTGCGCCCTGCCGGTACGACAGACCCGTGACGCGGTCCGTGCCCGCGACGGCCACGGGCCGCACGCCGCTGCGCAGCGGCACGCCGTGTGCGCGCAGCCACGCCATGTAGTAAAGGCCCTTGGCCAGCAACGCGGGCGCGCGCAGCATGCCGGGCAGCGCGGCAGCGCGGTCGGCAAAGCGGGACGTGTCCAGGACGGCTGCGACTTGCGCGCCCGCCTTGGCGTACTGATAGGCCACCAGATACAGCAGGGGGCCGGTGCCCATGAACGCGACGCGCGAACCGATGCCGCATCCCTGGTGCTTGAGCGCCACCTGCGATCCGCCCAGCGTGTAGACGCCGGGCGTCAGCCAGCCGGGAAACGGCAGCACGCGGTCGGTGGCGCCGGTGGCAAGGATGAGGTGGGTGTAGGGCACGGTGGTGCTGACGCCGTCGCGCAGCACGTCCAGCGTCCTGCCCTCGGCGTTCCAGACGAGACAGCCGGGGCGGTATTCCACGCTGCCCTGCAACGCCTGCATGGTCCGGTGCACGGCGTCGGCCTTGCGGTGTTCGAAGCCGTACAGCGCGGATTTGGGCCGCGAGAAGCCGGGCGGCGGCTGCCGGTAGATCTGGCCGCCGGGCCGCAGGCCTTCGTCCAGGATCACGGGCCGCAGGCCTTGCGCGGCCAGCGTCTGGGCCGCGCGGATGCCGGCCGGCCCCGCGCCGACGATCACGGGCATCACGGCGGTCATGGCGTGTCGTCCTCGGGCCAGGCGGCGGCCGACAGGGTTCCCGGCGCGGCTGCCGGCGCCAGCGCGGCGCTCTGCAGCCGCATGCCGGGCTCGATATACGTGGAACAGGCGCGCACGCGCTCGCCGTTTTCAAGCTGCACCCAGCAGTCCTGGCAGGCGCCCATCATGCAGAAGCCGGCGCGCGGCCCGCCCCCGAATTCCGAGACGCGCAGGCGCTCGCCCTGCGTCAGGACGGCGGTCAGGACCGTGTCGCCGGCAAGCGCCGTGCAGGGCTGTCCGTCGAACGTGAAGGTCAACGCGGGCCGGCCGGTTTCGGCCAGGCGTTTCAGGATTGCCATGGCGCGCGCGGCTCCTTTGCGGCTGTCGGCAGCGATTTCATTTTTGGCCCACCAGGACGCGGTCCAGTCCGTACACCCGGTCCAGCAGCAGCATGGTCACGGCCGTCAGCGCAATCACCAGCGCGGACACGGCGGCCATCATGGGATCGATGGATTCGGTGGCATACATGTACATGCGAACGGGCAGCGTGATGGTCGATGGCGCGGTGATGAACACCGACATGGTCAGTTCGTCGAAGCTGTTGATGAACGCCAGCAGCCAGCCGCCGGATACCCCGGGAATGATGAGCGGCAGGGTCACCGTAAAGAACACCGTGGCGCGGCTGGCGCCCAGCGACAGCGCGGCATGCTCGATGGACCGGTCAAAGCCCACCAGCGCGCCGATCACCAGGCGCATCACGTAAGGCGTGATGACGACCACGTGGCTGGCGACCAGCCACGGAAAGCTGCCGGCCATGCCCATCAGAGCAAAGAAACGCAACAGCGCCACGCCCAGCACCAGGTGCGGGATCATGAGCGGCGACAGGAACAGGCCGTTGAGCACGTCGCGCCCCGGAAAGCGGTAGCGCGTGATGGCGATGGCCGCGGGCACGGCCAGGCACACGGCAATGCTGGCCGACAGGAACGCGAGCCACAGGCTGTTCTTGAATGCCTGCATGAAGTTGGGATGCTCGAATACCGCGTAAAACCAGCGCAGCGAGAAGCTTGTGGTGGGCACGGTAAGCGTCGAGTCCGGCGTGAACGCCACCAGGCACACGATGACCAGCGGCGCCAGCACAAAAGCCACCACCAGGAAATTGAACGCCAGCGCGAAAGGACCGTTCTTCTGCATGTTCGATTCCTTGCGCGGCTCAGCCCAGGCTGCGGCGGTAAGAGCGTTCGACGACGCGGTTGTACGCCATCATGACGATCACGTTCACGATCAGCAGCACGATCGCGATGGCCGCGCCCAGCGGCCAGTTCAGCTCGGTCAGGAATTCGTCGTACACGACGGTCGCCACCATCTTCAGGCGACGTCCGCCCAGCAGCGCGGGAATCGCAAACGAGCTGGCCGACAGGCCGAAGACGATGAGGCTGCCCGACAGGATGCCCGGCATGGCCTGCGGCAGCACGATGCGCGTGAGCGTCTGAAAGCGCGAGGCGTTCAGCGACAGCGCCGCATGCTCGACGGTGGGGTCCAGCTTCTGCAGCGACGTCCAGACGGGGATCACCATGAAGGGCAGCATGACGTGCACCAGGCCGATGATGACGGCGGTGGGCGTGTACAGCAGCGTTCCCAGTCCCAACGCGGCGGCCGCCTTGCCCAGCGGTCCGCCCGGGCCCAGCAGCATGCTCCAGCCGAACGCGCGCACCACCAGCGAGATCAGCAACGGCGACAGCACCACCAGCAGGAAGATCGAGCGCCAGGGCTTGCCCATGCGCGAGAGGATGTAGGCTTCGGGCGCGCCGATCAGCACGCAGATCAGCGTGGTGACGCCGGCGATCCAGAAGGTGCGCCAGAAGATCTCGATGAAATAGCTGTCCGTGACCACGGCCAGGTAGTGCTCGAACGTGTGGCCCGGCTGGATGCCCGCGGCGTAATCGAACGGCCGGAAGGACAAGGCGAACGTCAGCGCCAGCGGCGTGAGCACCAGCGTGAGGAACACGAGCGCCAGCGGGATCGATCCCAGGATGGCGAGCAGGCCGTCGTTGCGCGGCTTGGGCTGGCTGGCGGCAGCGCCGCGTTGCGTGAGCGTCGCCATGTCAGTCCGCCGCCACCGCCGCGGCGGGCGCGCGCAGCACGCGCAGCACGCCGTCCGCCCAGTCCAGCCCGATGGCTTCGCCGTCGTCGTGCGGACGGCGGCCGTCGTTGGGCGTCAGGATGGTCAGCGCCCCCACGGGCGAATCCAGGTCGTACATCCACTGGCTGCCCAGGAAGTAGCGCGTGTTGACCACACAGGCAAGCTTGCCTTGCCCGGACGGCACCGGCACCAGCTTTTCGGGCCGCAGCGACAACTGCACGCTATCGCCGTGGCGCAGGCCTTCGCCGTCGACCAGGAGACTCAACGCGCCGGTCTGGACTTCTGCCCGCGCGCCGCAGCGCGTCACGCGCCCGGCGAGCAGATTGGTCTTGCCCACGAAGCGCGAGATGAACTCGGTTTGCGGGTGCTCGTACATGCGATACGGCGCGTCCACCTGCGTGGCGCGGCCGTCCTGCATGACCACGACGCGATCGCTGATGGACAGGGCTTCGGCCTGATCGTGCGTGACCATGACGGTCGTGGTGCCGATCTTGCGCTGGATGCTGCGCAGTTCGAACTGCATGTCTTCGCGCAGCTTTGCGTCCAGGTTGGACAGCGGCTCGTCCAGCAGCAGCACGGGCGGGCGGATCACCAGCGCGCGCGCCAGCGCCACGCGTTGCCGCTGGCCGCCCGACAGTTCGCGCGGGAACCGGTCCGCATGCTTGTCCAGCTTGACCAGCGCCAGCGCCTCGCGCACGCGGTCCTGGCGCTCGGCGCGTTCGACCTTGCGCATCTTCAGGCCGAAGGCGACGTTGTCGGTCACGGTCAGGTGCGGAAACAGCGCGTAGCTCTGGAAGACGATGCCCAGGCCGCGCGTGTTGGGCTTGGCGTGCGTGATGTCGCGCCCGTCCAGCGTGATGGTGCCGCAGGTCACGTCGGCAAAACCGGCAATCATCTGCAGCGTGGTGGTCTTGCCGCAACCGGAGGGGCCAAGCAGGGAGACGAACTCGCCCTTGTCGACCGACAGGTTCAGGTCCGAGACGACACGCAGGTCGCCATAGTTCTTGGAGACGTTGTCCAGCCGCAGAAATGCCATGTTCCACACCCCGTGACCCATCCGGGCCTTGCGCCGCCGGGGGGATCTGACTTCACCCCAGCTGCTTGATCGATGGGGCAGTCTAGGAGCCTCAAAAATGCGGGGCAATTAGGGTTTTCCGAAGAATCGAATTTTTTATCTAATAATTCCATTAGACTGAATTTCTTGATAAAAATACACCTGACTATTTTGATTACCGGAACTGAAGAATGAAGAAATCAGAGGCTTCGGAGGATTCCGCAGGTCAGGGCGTGCTGCAGCGGGCGTTCGCGGTGCTGCGCGTGCTGGCCGACGCCAAGGGCGAAAAGCTGCGCCTGACGGATATCGCCGCACGCACGGGACAGGCGCAGGCCACGGTGCATCGGGTGCTGCAAGGGCTCATGCAGGAGGGCGTGGTGGAGCAGCCGGCGCAAAGCAAGGGGTATCAGCTCAGCGTCGCCTTCTTTTCGCTGGCCGCGGCCGCCGGCACCCACCAGTCCAGCCTGCGCACCCTGTACCGTCCCGCCATGCTGCGGCTGTCCGGCATGCTCAACGACACCATTTTTCTGCTGGTGCGCAGCGGCTTTGACGCCGTCTGCGTCGACCGCGTGGATGGCGCATTTCCGGTGCGCTCGCACACGGGCGACATCGGCGGGCGCGTGCCGCTGGGCATGGGACAGGGCGGCCTGGTGCTGCTGGCCAGCCTGCCCGAGGCCGAGCGCGAAGAGGTCATGCGCTTTAACATTCCGCGCCTGCATCATCTGGGCTTCGTGGACGAGATCTCGATGCGCGTGCGCATCAAGGAATGCCTGGAACTGCGCTACGCGCGCAGCCAGGGGCAGGGCGTGTTTCCCAACATCGCGGGGCTGGCGGTGCCGGTCTACGATCCCAACGGCGTCACGGTCGCGGCGCTGAGCGTGGCGGCGCCCATCGAACGCATCAGCGATGAACGCCTGCCGCTGATCGTGGAAATGCTGCGGCGCGAGGCCGACGCGGTAGGGGCGCAGATCAATCCCTTCGATCCGGCGCTGCGCCGGCCCAGCCAGTTTCTGGGCACCGGCAACGGGGCGTAGCCAGCGCTGGCATCGGCGCATAAAAAAACCCGGACACGCTGGCGGTCCGGGTTTTTGTCATGCGCGTCTGCAATCAGGTCGGGTACGTGCCCGGCAGCAGGATGCTGCGGTCGCCCGGCTCGATCGTACGGCGGCCGCACAGCGCCATCGTCGTATCCATTTCCTTGTACAGGATCTCCAGCACGCGGGTCACGCCGGCCTGGCCATACGCGCCCAGGCCATACAGGAAGGCGCGGCCGATCATCGTGCCGCGCGCGCCCAGGGCCACCGCCTTCAGGATGTCCTGGCCGGAGCGGATGCCGCCGTCCATCCACACCTCGATCTTCGAACCCACGGCATCGGCAATGGCAGGCAAGGCCGCGATGGACGACATGGCGCCGTCCAGCTGGCGTCCGCCGTGATTGCTGACGATGAGCGCGTCGGCGCCGCTGTTGGCGGCAAGTTGCGCGTCTTCGACATCAAGAATGCCCTTGATGATGAGCTTGCCGCCCCAACGCTGCTTGATCCATTCCACGTCGTCCCAGCTCAGGCGTGGATCGAATTGCTCGGCCGTCCAGGACGACAGCGACGACAGGTCGCTCACGCCCTTGGCGTGGCCGACGATGTTGCCGAAGGTGCGGCGCTTGGTACCCAGCATGCCCATGCACCAGCGCGGCTTGGTCGCCAGGTTGATGAGGTTGCGCAGCGTGGGCTTGGGCGGCGTCGACAGGCCGTTCTTGATGTCCTTGTGGCGCTGGCCCAGGATCTGCAGGTCCAGCGTCAGCACCAGCGCCGAGCAGCCGGCGGCCTTGGCGCGGTCGATCAGGTTGCCCACGAACTCGCGGTCGCGCATCACGTACAGCTGGAACCAGAACGGCTTGCCGGTGGCCTGCGCCACGTCTTCCAGCGAGCAGATGCTCATCGTGGACAGCGTGAAGGGCACGCCGAAATCGGCGGCGGCCTTGGCAGCCAGGATCTCGCCGTCGGCGTGCTGCATGCCGGTCAGGCCGGTGGGAGAAATCGCCAGCGGCATCACCACATCCTGGCCCACCATCGTGGTGCGCAGCGACCGGCCTTCCATGTTCACCGCCACGCGCTGGCGCAGCTTGATCTTGTGAAAGTCGCTTTCATTTGCGCGGTAGGTGCCTTCTGTCCAGGCGCCGGAATCGGCGTAGTCATAGAACATGCGCGGCACGCGCTTCTGCGCGACGACGCGCAAATCTTCGATGCAGGTGATCGTAGAAAGGTTAGCGGTCATGGGGTGTCTGTGGAGTGATAGGGGGGCGCCAGCGCCGCCCAGTATACGCGCCGAGGCCGGCAAGCGTCGCTTGCCGGCCCCGTTCGCCCCCCTGCGCAAAGACTCTACGGTCCCTGCACGCCCAGCCTTAGCGCGGCCACACCTTGGTGACCGCGCGGATGGTCGCCCATGCGACCCAGCGCGGGCTGGTCAGCCGCGCGCCCGGCAACCGGCGCATCACGTCCACCGCCAGCCCGCCACGCTTGTGCCATTGCTTCTTGCGCGTCTGGCTGTCGGTCCAGCGGCCCTCCAGCCATGGGAATTCGCGGCGCCCCGGCTTATAGACCGGCGGCGTGTTGTAGATCAGGATGTACGCCAGCCGCGGCGTCTGCGAGGTGTTGGGCCCCGTGAAGTGCAGCGTGCGCGCGTCGTGCACCGTGATGCCGCCCGGATCGAGCGGCTCGGCCACGGCCTGTTCACGCGGAAAATCGCCGCAGCATTCCAGCGGATGCAGGCTCTTGTCGCCCCCCGGCGAACGGTGCTCCAGCACGTCCCATTTGTTCGAACCCGGCAGGAACTGCATGCAACCGTTCTCGATGGTGGCCGGCTGCAGCGCCAGCCAGATGCTCAATTCGTTGTAGACGAAGTCCGGCGAACGGAACGCTTCGTCTTGATGCCACGGCGTCTCTGGTCCGTGCGGACCCGGCTTGAGCAACGCGTGCTCGCCATAGAGCGCCGCCTGCGGGCCCAGCAGCTGCCGCGCCAGTTCCAGCGTGCGTTCGTGGTAAACCGTCTTCAACAGGCCCGGGGCATAATGGCGCGGATCATGCAGACTGGGAAACTTGGCGGGCTTGGTCGGGTCGTCGCGGCTGACGAAGTCATACTGCGCGCCCTCGTTGTAACCCGTCTTGTTCGCGAACAAGTCCAGCAGCGTCCTGCGGATGTAGCCGACCTCATCCTGAGGGCACATGTCCTTCAAGGCCAGGTAGCCCTGATCCCTGTAGCGCGCTGTCTCGGCATCCGACAACAAACTGGTCTCTTCCATAATGGCTTCTCCAAGCTCTCGGTAATGGGTATTTCTAAGCTGGCACGTTTTGACATGTGCTCTAACGTATCGCTTCGAAGCCCGCCGGGCCTATAGACCATCCGCTGTAGCCGATTCCGCCTACGTATCTCGTGCGTGGCGGCGCATCATCCGAAGGAAAAACCATGCAAGACCCTAAGGCCGATTCCCATATCGAAACCGTCCACGTCACCGTCAGCGGCACGGTCCAAGGCGTGGGCTACCGTCACGCGACGGTGCGGCGCGCCCACATGCTGGGCGCGAAGGGTTGGGTGCAGAACATGCTGGACGGCACGGTCGAGGCGCTGGTTCAGGGCACGCCCGACCAGGTGGACCATATGCTGGAATGGCTGCGGCGCGGTCCGCCCGGCGCGTCCGTGCAGGAAATCATCACGCGACGGGAGTACACCGATAAGCGTTACATCCGCTTCGAACAACTTTGAACAGCGCCGCCCTAGCCGGCACGATGTAATCCGGCCGGACGAGGCGGCCACGCCGCAAGGGCTGACGGTGTCAGCGCGAGCGCATCCAGCGTCCGCCGACCTGGTTGATGACCAGCCCGGCCAGCACGCATGCAGCGCCCAGCCATTGCAGCGGTTGCAGGCGCTCGCCGAAGGCCATGGACGCGGCCCACAGCCCCACCACCGGCACCAGCAGCGAGAACGGCGCAACCTTTGCGGCGGGGTGGCGCGACAGCAGCTGCGTCCACAACGTGTAGGCCAGCAGGGTCGCCAGCACCGCCAGGTACAGCACCGATAGCGCCTCGCCCCAGCCGATGCCGGTCACCATGCCCACCACCGGCTTCCAGCCGTCGATCAGCACGGCCAGCGCCAGGAAGGGCAGCACCGGCGCGGCGCTGCTCCAGGCAATGAATGCGAAGGGGTCGTAGCCGGGCGCCTTGCGGCTGGCCAGCCGAACGATCATGTTCGACACCGCCCACATGAACGCGGCGCCTAGCGTCAGCACAAAGCCCAGCATCGTCATCTGCCCGGGCCCTTCGCCGCGCCCCCCGGCAATGACGGCCAGACCCATCGCCGCCACGCCAAGACCGAACCAGTGATGCCGCCGCGCCCGTTCATGCAGGACCGGCGCGGCCAGCAGCAGCGTGAAGAACGCCTGGGTCTGGATGACGAGCGAGGCCATGCCGGCGGGCATGCCGAAGTTCAATGCGGTAAAGAGCAGGCCAAACTGGCCCAGCCCCTGGACCAGCCCGTAGGCCGCGACCCAGTGCCACGGCAGCCGCGGCATGCGCACGAAAAGGATCAGGGGGAAGGCCGCCAGCGCGAATCGCAACGCGCCCAGCATCATGGGAGACAGGCCCCGCATGCCGACCTTCATGACGACGAAATTCAGGCCCCAGATGACCACCACCGCCAAGGCGCAGAAATAGTCTTTTCGGGAAAGATGAGTGGGGGTGGACATGCGGAGCATTATCGCATCGCCCACCCCAAAGCCGGCTGAATCAGCGCGCGTGCAGCACCGCGGCAAACGCCTGGACGGCCGCATCGATATCGGCATCGCCGATGTGCCGGTGCGTGACGCAACGCAGCCGCGTGCGGCCCCAGGGGCGCGTCAGCACACCTTGCGCCTGCAGGGCCGAGACCCACTGCGCGTTGGTCATGCCGGTATCCGCGGTCTCGACCTGCACGATGTTGGTTTGCGGCACCGTCGCCGTCAGCGCCGGGGCCAGCTTGTTGATGCCGTCGCTCAGGCGGCGCGCCCGCACGTGGTCTTCGGCCAGCCGGCCGCTCATGTGCTGCACGCCCTCCAGGCCCGCGGCGGCCATGATGCCGGATTGGCGCTGCGTGCCGCCCAGCATGCGACGCAGCGAGCGCGCCTTGGCCACCACCGCCTGGCTGCCGGCCAGCACCGCGCCCACCGGCGCGCTCAGGCCCTTGGACAAACACAGCGACACCGTATCGGTGTGGCGGGTGATCTCGCTGGCCGGCACGCCCAGCGCCACGGCCGCGTTGAACAGCCGCGCCCCGTCCAGGTGCACCGGCACGCCGCCCGCACGCGCCATGCCGTACACAGCCTGCATGTGGTCCAGCGGCAGCACGGTGCCGCCCGCATTGTTGTGGGACGTCTCCATCGCCACCAGCGCGGTCTTGAGCCGGTGCCCGCCGGTCAGCAGGGCGTCCTCGAGCCGGTTCAGGTCCATCGCGCCCGCGGTGCCCGGAACACCTTGATAGAACAGTCCCGTGAACGTGGCCGCGCCGCGTTCGGACGTGTACATGTGGGCGGTCGATTCCAGCGCCACCTGCTCGCTGCGCTGCGTCTGCGCCAGCACGGCCAGCAGGTTGGCCATCGTGCAGCTCGGCACGAACAGGCCCGCTTCCTTGCCCAGGCTGGCCGCCACACAGGCTTCCAGCTCGCGCACGGTGGGGTCGCCGTCCAGGCCGTCATCGCCGATGGGGGCGGTGCGCATCCGCTCGTACATGGCCGCGGTCGGGTGGGTGACCGTGTCGCTGCGCAGGTCGACGGGCGGTGGAGGAGGTTCGGCGAGGGTCCGCTGGGTCATGGCGTTCAGTGCTGCAGAATTTTGGAAAGAAACTGGCGCGTGCGCGGGGCACGTTCCTCGACGTTGCCGAAGAACTGCTCCTTCTGGCAGTCCTCGACGATCTTGCCGCCGTCCATGAAGATCACACGGTCGGCGACGCGGCGCGCGAATCCCATCTCGTGGGTCACCACCATCATGGTCATGCCTTCGCCCGCCAGGTCGGTCATCACGTCCAGCACCTCGTTGACCATCTCCGGGTCCAGCGCCGACGTGGGTTCGTCAAACAGCATCACGACCGGGTCCATCGACAGCGCGCGCGCAATCGCCACGCGCTGCTGCTGGCCGCCCGACAGTTCGCCAGGATGCTTGTCCTTGTGCGCCGACAGGCCCACGCGCTCGAGCAGGGCCAGCGCACGCTGGCGCGCTTCGTCCTTGCCGCGCTTGAGCACCTTGATCTGGCCCAGGCACAGGTTTTCGGTCACCGACAGGTGCGGGAACAGCTCGAAGTGCTGGAACACCATGCCGGCCACGGCGCGCAGCTTGGGCAGGTTGGTGCGCGGATCGCCCACGGACACGCCGTTGACCACGATTTCGCCCTTCTGGAAGGGCTCGAGCGCGTTCACGGTCTTGATGAGCGTCGACTTGCCCGATCCCGACGGACCGCACACCACCACGACCTCGCCGCGGCGCACCGTGGTCGAGCAATCGTCCAGCACCTGGAAGTCGCCGTACCACTTGCTGACCTGGCGGATCTCGATCATCGGAGGATTGGAAGAGAGTTGCATCGTTGAACCTGTGGATAACCTGGACGGCTCAGCGCAGCACGCGCGTGCGCTTTTCCAGATGCTTGACCAGACGCGATGCCGTGAAGCAAATCACGAAATACACCACCGCCACGAAGAGATAGAGTTCGACCAGCCGTCCGTCGCGCTGGCCGATCTTGGACGCCGCGCCCAGAAAGTCGGTCAGCGACAGCACGTAGACCAGCGAGGTGTCCTGAAACAGGATGATGACGCGCGTGAGCAGCGCCGGCACCATGTTGCGCAGCGCCTGCGGCAGCACCACATACCGCATGCCCTGCCAGTGGTTCAGGCCCAGCGCCATGCTGGCCGACACCTGGCCGCGTGCAATGGACTGGATGCCGGCGCGCATGATCTCGCAGAAGTACGCGGCCTCGAACAGCGTGAACGTGATCACCGCCGAATTGAACGCCCCCACACGCAGCGGCGTGGGCGATCCCACGACCCATGCCGCGATGTACGGCATCAGGAAGTAGAACCAGAAGATCACCAAGAGAAGCGGGATGGACCGCATCACGTTCACGTAGATGCCCGCCGGCACCGACAGGATCTTGTAGCGCGACAGCCGCATCATCGCCAGAAGCGTGCCCAGCGCCAGCCCCATCACCGCCGCCAGCACGGTCAGGGTCAGCGTGAACGTCATGCCGGTCTGGAACAGGTACGGCAGCGCGCCCCAGATCACATCGAAATCGAACTTGCCCATGCTAGCGCCCCAATCCCGCAGGCGACTTTGCCGCCGTGCCGATCAGGCCGGGCACCGCCACGCGGCGCTCGAGCGTACGCATTCCCAGCACGACGATGCCGTTCAGAATCAGGTAGATCACGGTCGCGGCCGAAAACGCCTCGAAAATGTGGAAGCTGAATTCCGCCATCGAGCGCGCCTGTCCGGTGAGCTCCAGCAGGCCAATGGTCAGCGCCACTGACGAATACTTGATCGTGCCCATGAACTCCGAGGTCAGCGGCGGCAGCACGATGCGATAGGCCTCGGGCAGGATGATGTGGCGATAGACCTGCGCCTCGGTCAGGCCCAGCGCGGTCCCCGCCTGAAACTGGCCGCGCGGCAGCGACTGGATGCCGGCGCGCAATTGCTCGGCCACGCGCGCCGACCCGTAAAAACCCAGGCACAGCACCGCAGGCACGAACTGCCCCCACGGCTGCGGCATCTGCTTCATCGCCAGGCCCCATGCATGCGGCAGCAATTCGGGCAGCACGAAATACCACAGGAACATCTGAACCAGCAGCGGGACGTTGCGAAACAGTTCCACGTAGGTAGCGCCGATGGCGTTCATCAGACGGGACTGCACCGTGCGCATTACACCCAGCCAGGATCCCAGCAGCAGCGAAAACACCCACGCCGTCAACGCCAGCGCAAGCGTCCAGCCCACGCCGATCAGGATCGTCTCCAGGAAGGTATGCACGCCGTCCGGCGACATCTCCAGGAAGACGCTCCAACTCCAGTTGTAATTCATGCCCTCGCCCTTGATCGCGGCGCCGGTCGCTGCCGGCGTCCTTGCCCCTTCATGCGCCGCGGGCGCGCGCTGCGCCCCGCGGCATGCTGCTTACTCGTAGGCTTTGGGATCGCCCGAGTCGGTGGGGTTGGCCAACGCGCGCTTGAGCGCGTCGCTCATGGGGTACTTCAGGTTGATCTGCTTGGGCGGGATCGGCGAATTGAAGTACTTGTCGTACAGCGCGGCGATCTTGCCGGTCTTCATGAGATCGATCACGGCGTCGTCAACGACCTTCTTGAACTTCGGATCGTCCTTGGGCTCCATGATGCCGTAGGGCGCCATTTCCAGGCCCTTCTTGCCGATCACGAACGCATCCGGGTTCTTGGACGACGCGACCGCGCCGTAGGCGATGCCGTCGTCGTTGGCCGAACCGGCCGCGCGGCCCGATTCCACCATCAGGATGGTTTCGGCGGTGTCCTTGGTGGGCGCCATCGAAATGCCCAGGTTGCCCTGCGCATTCAGTTGCGAGATCAGCTTGAACGTCTGGCCGCCGGCCTGCGCCGCGATGGTCTTGCCGCGGAACGAGGACAGGTCATTGGGGTCCACGCCGCCATCCTTGCGCGCCACCAGCACCACTTGCGCCACGAAGGTCGTGGGCGCGAACGACACCAGCTTGTGGCGCGCTTCGTTGTTGGTGGTGTTGCCGCATTCCAGATCGATCGTGCCGTTGGCCAGCAGCGGGATGCGCGTGGCCGACGTCGTCGGGTTGTAGCGCACTTCCAGCTTGGGCAGCTTCAGCGCCGCTTGCACGTACTTGGCGACTTCCTGGCAGATCTCGACCGTGTAGCCAATGGGCTTCTGATTGCCGTCCAGGTACGCGAACGGCACCGACGTCTCGGGGTGGCCGAGCGTGATGACGCCGGTTTCCCGGATCTTGTCCAGACGGCTGGGACCTTCGGCATGAGCCGTCGCGGCGCTGCCCAGAAGGGTGGCGGCGACGGAGATCGCGGCAAGTGCTTTCATCTGATTCCCTTGGCGCCGTGCGTGCGGCGCGTGTTTATGTTCACGATCGGCGGATCCAGGCTTGCTGGTGACCGCCGCGTCCCGCGATGAGCCCCGCGGCTGGCAAAAAGTATCAACTAGCAGTATGGTTTTATCCAGTTCCAATCAAGTATTCCTCTATACGGATTTGACATGGCCATTCCCCGGATGGGCTTGCGACACATCGAGGCGTTCCGCGCCGTCATGATGACCGGTTCCATGACGGCAGCAGCCCGTCGAGTGCATACCTCGCAGCCGCACGTTAGCCGCTTAATTGCGCAATTGGAAGCCATTACCCAGTTTCCCCTTTTCGACCGCAACGGCAGCCGGCTCAGTCCAACCCAGGACGGGTCGCGCTTCTTTCAGGAGGTGGAAAAGACCTTCATCGGCCTGGCCGGCCTGGAGTCGGCGGCGGCCAGCATCCGCTCGTTCAGCGCCAGCCGCCTGAGCGTGGCCGCCATGCCGCGCCTGGCGGGCGGCCTCTTGGCGCGCATCGTGGCCGCCTTCAAGACCGAGTACCCGGAAGTCATGGTGGCGATCCACTCGGGCAACGCCAGCACGGTCCACAACTGGATCAGTTCGGGCTTCTGCGACACCGGCCTGGCCATGCTGTCGGGCGAAACCCCCGGCATCCAGGTCGAACCCGTCCTCACGATGAGCTGCGTGGCCGTGCTGCCGCGCGGACACCGCCTGGCCAAACTGAAAAAGCTCAAGCCCGCCGACTTCGCGGGCGAGCCCTTCATCGCGTTTCCCAGCGGCACGCCGCTGCGAGAAAAGATCGACGCCGTCTTCAAGTCCGCCAAGGTCGAACGCCACACGGTGGCCGAGGCCGGACTGGGTTCGTCGGTCTGCGCGCTGGTGGGCGCGGGCCTGGGCGTGGCGCTGATCAACCCGTTGGCCGCACGCGAGGAATACGAAGCCAACGGCGTGGAAGTCCGGCCCTTCAGCCCGGCAGTGCCGGTCACGGTGGCGCTGCTATATCCGCCGTATCACACGCGCACACGGCTGGTCAGCGTATTTTCACGCTACGCGCATCAGCTCATGCTGGAGGAAATGGGAGACCTGAAGGCGCGGCTGCCCAGGTAGAAGGGCGCTACGGCGGGACGCCAGGGCCAGGTAAGCCAGGTGTCTGACACCCGCTGAGGCACTGCCGCAAACCAACGACGGTCTCCCCAGGATGTCAGACTCCGTTGCGGCAAGTCCGAAAAACTCCCGGGCCCACAAAACCAAAGGCCAGCCCTCTCGGGCTGGCCTTCGGTGACCAAGCAGGCGTGCGATCAGGCGTCGATGTTGCCCGCCGACAGCGCGTGCGTTTCGATGAAGTTGCGGCGCGGTTCGACGTCGTCGCCCATCAGCGTGGTGAAGACTTCGTCGGCCGCGATGGCGTCCTCGATCTGCACGCGCAGCAAGCGGCGCACCTTCGGGTCCATCGTGGTTTCCCACAGCTGCTCGGGGTTCATTTCACCCAGACCCTTGTAGCGCTGCTTGGAGATGCTGCGGTCGGCTTCGCTGCGCAGCCATTGCATGGCCTCGCGGAAGTCGGACACCGGCTGCTCCTTGCGCTTGTCGCCTTCGCCGCGAGCGGCCAGCGAGCGCGGACCGACCTTGCCCAGGAAGCTCTTGGCGGCCTTGGACAGGATGGCGTAATCCGAGCCATTGATGAAGTCGGCATCGATGATGCTGACGCGCACGTTGCCGTGATGCATGCGCTGCACGGACAGGCGATGGCGTTCGGTGGCCTCGTCGAACTGCGGTACGACTTCGACGCCGTTGCCGTTGATGGGATCGCGCATGGCGTCGGCCAACCGCTTGGCGGAGTCGGCGGCGGACTCGGCCGTGTCCAGGTTGATCTCCACGCCTTCGGCCATGGCCGACAGCGCGCCCACGTCGAAGACGCGCGACAGACGGGCGATGACGCCGTCGGCCGCCACGTACTGGCGGGCCAGGTCGTTCAGCTCTTCGCCGCGGATGATGTTGCCGCCCGAGATGATCTCGGCGTCCTTCAGGGCGAGCGTCAGCATGAACTGCGCTTCTTCCTGGTCATCCTTCAGATAGCGCTCTTCGCGGCCAACCTTGACCTTGTAGAGCGGCGGCTGGGCGATGTACACATAGCCGCGCTGCACCAACTCGGGCATCTGGCGGTACAGCAGCGTGAGCAGCAGGGTGCGGATGTGCGCGCCGTCCACGTCCGCGTCGGTCATGATGATGAGGCGGTGGTAGCGCAGCTTGTCCACGTTGAAGTCCGGGCCGATGCTGGTGCCCAGCGCCGTGATCAGCGTGGCGATCTGTTCGCTGGCGATCAGGCGGTCAAAGCGCGCCTTCTCGACGTTCAGCACCTTGCCGCGCAGCGGCAGGATGGCCTGGAACTTGCGGTCGCGGCCTTGCTTGGCCGAGCCGCCTGCGGAGTCGCCCTCGACGATGTACAGCTCGCACAGCGCGGGGTCCTTTTCCTGGCAGTCGGCCAGTTTGCCGGGCAGGCCGGCGCCTTCCAGCACGCTCTTGCGGCGCGTCATCTCGCGCGCCTTGCGCGCGGCTTCGCGGGCACGGGCGGCCTCGACGATCTTGTTGCACAGGGCCTTGGCGTCGTTCGGGTGTTCGAGCAGCCAGGTTTCCAGCGTGCGGGCCACGGCTTCTTCAACGGCCGGACGCACTTCGCTGGACACCAGCTTGTCCTTGGTCTGGCTGCTGAACTTGGGCTCGGGCACCTTCACCGACAGCACGCAGGCCAGGCCTTCGCGCATGTCGTCGCCGGACGTCTCGACCTTGGCCTTCTTGGCCAGTTCGTTGTCGGTGATGTACTTGTTGATGATGCGCGTCATCGCGGCGCGCAGGCCAGTCAGGTGCGAACCGCCGTCGCGCTGCGGGATGTTGTTCGTGAAGCACAGCACGCTTTCGCTGTAGCTGTCGTTCCACTGCATCGCCACTTCTACGCCCACAGACACGCCGCCGGCCGCGGACTCGGTGCTGACCGAAAACACGTTCGGATGCAGCACGGTCTTGGCGCGGTTGATGTATTCGACGAAACCCTTCACGCCGCCCGAGAAGGCGAAGTTCTCTTCCTTGCCCTGGCGCTGGTCGATCAGGCGGATCTTGACGCCGTTGTTCAGGAACGAGAGCTCGCGCAGGCGCTTGGAGAGGATCTCGTAGTGGTATTCGATGTTGTTGAAGATGATCGGATCGGCCAAGAAGCGCACTTCGGTGCCGCGCTTGTCGGTCGTGCCGGTCACGGCCAGGGGCGCCACACGCTCGCCCTGGCGGAATTCCATCTGGTGCACCTGGCCGTTGCGGCGGATGGTGAGACGCAGCCATTCGGACAGCGCGTTCACGCAGGACACGCCCACGCCGTGCAGGCCGCCGGACACCTTGTACGAGTTCTGGTCGAACTTGCCGCCGGCGTGCAGTTCGGTCATGACGATTTCGGCCGCGCTGCGGTGGAATTCGTCGTCCTTGTGGATATCGGTCGGGATGCCGCGGCCATTGTCCGTGACGGAAATGGAATTGTCGGTGTGGATGGTTACGACGATGTCGTCGCAATAGCCGGCCAGGGCTTCGTCGATGGCGTTATCGACGACCTCAAACACCATGTGGTGCAGGCCCGTGCCGTCGGACGTGTCGCCGATGTACATGCCGGGGCGCTTGCGCACGGCCTCCAGCCCCTTGAGCATCTTGATCGAGTCAGCGCCGTAGCCGCTGGTCTCGGGAGTGGTGTTCTGCTGATCTGACATGTCTGTATCGATAACGCTTTAAAGAACGGCCTGGCGGCCGGACCGCCCGCGGACCAACCGGTCCGCAAGCGGCACAAACCCACGGGGGGAGTGCGGATCAGATCCGCATGGGCATGACGACGTACTTGAACTGGTCGTCTTCGGGCAGGGTGATGAGCGCCGACGCGTTGGCATCGGGCATGACCGACCACTGGATGTTGTCGACCTTCACGTTGGACAGCACGTCGAGCAGGTAGCCGACGTTAAAGCCCACGTCCAGCGCTTCATGGCTGTAGTCGATGTCGATTTCTTCCTGCGCCTCTTCCTGCTCGGCGTTCGAGGACGAGATCTTCATCTGGTTCTGCGCCAGTTGCAGGCGCACGCCCTTGAACTTGTCCGTGGTCAGGATGGCGGCGCGCTGCAGGCTGCCCTGAAGCGCTTCGCGGCCGACGAGGAAATGGCGCGTGTAGTTCGTGGGAATCACGCGCGTGAAATCGGGGAACTTGCCTTCGACCAGCTTGGACACCAGCTCGACGTCGCCAAAACGGAAACGGATCTGGCCCGGCGCCACGTCGATGGAGACGGTCTCGTCGGAGTCTTCCAGCAAACGCTGCATTTCCAGCACGGTCTTGCGCGGCACGATGACTTCGTGGCGCTCGGCGATGCCGTCGGCTTCGGTCGAGCAATGCGCCAGGCGGTGGCCGTCGGTGGCCACGGCGCGCACGCGGCCCGGTTCAAACACCAGCAGCATGCCATTCAGGTAGTAGCGGATGTCCTGCTGGGCCATGGCGAAATGCACCATGTTGAACAGGTGGCGCAGGGTGCGCTGCGGCATGGTCAGCGACACGTCCCACTGCTCGGGCTGAGCGACGGTGGGGAATTCGCTGGCGGCCAGCGTCTGCAGCGCAAAGCGGCTCTTGGCGGACTGCACCGACAACTTGTTGCTGGCCAGGGCCAGGCGCACGTCGCCGGTATCGGGCAGGGCTTTCAGGATGTCCAGCAGCTTGCGCGCGGCCACCGTGGTGGACTCGTTGTCCTGGCCGACACCAAAGTCGGCGTGCGTGGTGATCTGCACTTCCAGGTCGGTCGCAATGAAGGCAACCTTGTTGCCTTCCTTGCGCATCAGGATGTTCGCAAGAATGGGCAGGGTATGGCGTCTTTCGACGATGCCCGCCACAGTCGACAGCGGTTTCAGCAATGCATCGCGTGTGGTTTGTACGAGTTGCATGTTCATCCTTTTAGAGTTTGTTCCAACACGTGCAGGGTATGGTTGAGCTCCGCTTGCTTGGCGCGGGCATCGGAAATCTTGCGAACGGCGTGCAGCACCGTGGTGTGATCACGGCCGCCGAATAAATCGCCGATTTCCGGCAGGCTTTTCTGGGTCAGCTCCTTGGCCAGATACATCGCGACCTGGCGCGGCAAGGCGATATTGGCCGGCCGGCGTTTCGAGTACATGTCGGCGACCTTGATCTTGTAGAAGTCCGCCACCGTCTTCTGGATGTTTTCGACGGTGATCTGGCCGTTGGACACCGACAGCAGATCCTTCAGCGCTTCCTTGCAGACATCGACCGTCAGCACGTCGCGGCCGTGGAAACGCGCATAGGCAAGCACCTTGCGCAGCGCGCCTTCCAGTTCGCGCACGTTGCTGCGCAGATGCTTGGCGATGAAGAACGCCACTTCCTCGGGCATGGGCACGCCTTCGGACTCGGCCTTGCGCAGCAGGATCGCCACGCGCATCTCCAGTTCCGGCGGCTCGATGGCCACCGTCAGGCCCGAGTCAAAGCGCGAGATCAGGCGGCTGTCGATGCCCGACAGTTCCTTCGGATATGTATCGCTGGTGATGATGATCTGCTTGCGCTGCGCAACCATCGCCTCGAACGCGTAGAAGAATTCTTCCTGCGTGCGGTTCTTGCCGGAGAAGAACTGGATATCGTCGATCAGCAGCAGATCGAGCGAATGGTAGTAACGTTTGAAGTCGTCGAACGCCTTGCGCTGATAGGCCTTCACCACGTCGGACACGTACTGGTCCGCGTGCACGTAGCGCACGCGCACCCCGGTGCCCGCCGCGACCATGGCGTTGCCAATGGCGTGGATCAGGTGGGTCTTGCCCAGGCCGACGCCGCCATACAGGAACAGCGGGTTGTACGAGGTGCCCGGGTTTTCAGCGACCTGCAGCGCGGCGGCGCGCGCGAGCTGGTTGGCCTTACCGGTCACGAAGTTCTCGAACGTGAGGTCGGTGTTCAGGCGCGACCGCTCGTACACGATGTTGGCGGCGTCCGCGTTCACGGCCTGCGCAGCCGCGGTCGTGGCGGGCGCCGGCGACGCGGTCGTCACGGTGACGGTCACAGGCGGCGCGGCGCCGGAGGGAGGAGCAGCGGACAGGTGCGGTTGCTGGGCGGGCTGCTGGGCGCGCACGGGCGCAACCGGCATGCGCGGCGCGGCGCCGTGCGAAGGCAGCTCGAACAGAACCTGCACCGGACGCTTGAACCACTCCGCGGCCAACGCTTCGATCTGGTGGGAAAAGTTCTTGCGCACCCAGTCCAGCTTGAAGCGGTTGGGCGCGGCAACGCGCAGCACCGCCTGCGTTTCGTCGTACGCAAGCGGGACCAGCGGTCGTATCCACGCGCTGATTTGTTGGGGGGGGAGTTCCTGCTCAAGACGACTGACGCAGGTCTGCCAGAATTCTTTCAT